>OZ246981.1:0-5846428 GCA_965232455.1 Woeseiaceae bacterium
CGTTGCTGGGCCTGGTGTGGTTGTACCGCAACGGCGTGTCTCCGCTGTTGGGCGCAAACTGCCGCTTTCATCCCACCTGCTCGGCCTACGCCGAAGAGGCGCTGCGAAGGTACGGCGGATTTCGCGGTGGCTGGTTGGCCCTGCGGCGCATCGCGCGATGCCATCCCTGGGGCGGGTCGGGATACGATCCGGTGCCCGGCGTGCGGGAAGAGGCCGATGATGACCGTCCGTGAGCTGTTTCGTGAGATGGCTTACCCAATCGCCGACACGGCTGTCCTGACGGCGCTCATCGCGTTTTTCCTGCTCATCGAATTCGCGAAGCTCGTGTATTTCCTGCTCATACGAATCGCGCCGGTCGCCGGTTTTCTGGTCATCTTCCTGGCAATCATCATTCTGCCCGCGATGTTTCGATTCCTGATGACGGTAATGGATGCGCGCATCGGAGGTCGCAGGACGGAGCCGCTTGGCATCGAGGTGTTCAACTGGATCGTCGGCGCGCGGGCCGTGATGCCCATTGCATGGCTGCTCGCTGCGATTTGGGCGTTGATCGCGGTGACACGCTATTTTGGACCGCTTGCGGCCTTGCCGTTGGGGTTTTTGGCGCTGTTTCTGTATCCGGCGTCGATGGGGGTTCTGGCCCTGACGGGGTCGGCGGTTGGCAGCGTCAATCCACTGGCGTTGATTGCGCTGATCCGCATCTGCGGTCCGGTCTATCTCCTCACTATTGCCGTCCCCGTTGGACTCGCCGCGGTTGTTTACCTGTTCGGCCGAGCCGGTTTGCCGCCGTTCGTGTTGGAATTCGCGATGGTCTACCTGGTGTTTTTGCTGTTCTCCCTGACCGGTGCGATCGTGGGCAAACGTGATGCGGTCAAGCATGTCGACTATCTCAATCCGCAGGAGCCTGATCAGGCCGCCGTCGACGCTCTGGCGGAGAGAGAAAGGATCAATATTCTCAACCATGCCTACGGGCTGATAAGCCGAGGTAACCGGGAAGGGGGGATGTCGCACATCCAGGCCCATCTCGACAATTCTCCGTCAATCGCCGATGACTACCGGTGGTTTTTCGAGGGGATGTTGCGCTGGGAGGAGACGGACCCTGCGTTGGTTTTCGCGCAGCGTTATCTGTCCTACCTGTTGGACGCGGGCGAACAGGTTATGGCGCTGAAGCTGCTGTCCCGCTGTACGCTCGAAGACCCCCGGTTTCGGCCGCGCCCAGAAGACCGCGCTCGGATGCGCGAACTTGCGCAGGCCTACGGTCGGGACGATCTGGGCAAAATGCTGTCCTAGGCCTTGATCGTCGGGTCTTGACGGAGTCCGGGGTTCCGCACGGATCGACATAAATTCGCGGCCGGGTGCTGTTTTCGACCGTCGCTTGCCGTTATGCTCGAAGCATGCGCCGAGACCGCGACGTCGGGCGGCGTGGGCCGGAACGCTGTAACCGGCAGCAAATACATTAAAAACAATGGCTTACTGATTAGAGGAATGAACAAGAAGTTACTCTCGATACTTTGTTGCCCGATTACCCACCGGCAGTTGCTGCTGGCGAAGCGGGACGTCGTGAAGCAGCTCAACGCGGCTATCCGGGAGGGTGAAGTCACCAACCGGGACGGCGCGGTGCTGGCCGATACCGTTGACGAGGCGCTGGTTACCGATGACGGCAAACTCCTTTATCCCGTTGAAAACGGTATTCCGGTGCTTCTCGAGGGTGAATCGATCAACGTCGAGCAGTTCGGAAATGACTGACGGCATTCTGGTTGGCCCGGCTACCACGAGGTATCATGGGCCGCACATGTATCAAACTTCGCCTGCGTGAAAATTCCGGCCAATAGGCTCTCTGGCCACCTGAGAGAGTCGCTTCTTCCCTGTTATCTGGTTTCCGGTGACGAACCCCTGCTTGTCCAGGAGTCGCTGGACGCCATTCGGGCCGCGGCGCGAAAAAACGGGTTTGACAGCCGGGATCTTTACGTTCAGATGCAGGGTTTCGATTGGAAGGAGCTGGCCGCCACGGGCTTCGAGCTTTCGCTTTTCTCGAGACGACGAATTGTCGAACTGCGCCTGCCGACCGGCAAGCCGGGCCGGGAAGGCGGCGCGGCGATTATCGAACTGGCGGAGAAAGCGGGTGAGGACCTGCTGTTTGTCGTGCAGACGCCGAAGCTCGATCGCAACACCGCCAACGCGAAGTGGGCCAAGTCGCTGGATGCGCTCGGCGGCACGGTCCAGGTATGGCCGATCAGTCCGCGCGATTTGCCGGCCTGGATCGCTGCGCGAATGCAACAGAGCGGGCTCTCGCCCGACCGCGACGCCGTGCGGATGATAGCGGATCGCGTCGAGGGCAACCTGCTCGCCGCTCAACAGGAAATCGAGAAGCTCCGCTTGCTGCTGGGCGAGGGGACGGTTTCGGCCGAGGACGTCAATCGAGCGGTTGCCGACAGCAGCCGATTTGACGTCTATCAGCTGGTAGACGCGGCCCTGATGGGAGATACCCCACGGGCGCTTCGCATCCTGGATGGCGTGCACGCGGAGGGCGTCGACGCGGTCATCGTAGTCTGGGCGCTGACGCGAGAACTGAGAGTGCTCGCCAGGCTTGCGGAATCGGTGGAGTCGGGAGGGAACCTCGGCGCCGCGTTGCAGAAATCCGGCGTCTGGCGTAATCGGCAGAACATCGTCAGAGCCTGCGTGGGCCGGCATTCTTTGGCGGGCTTTCACGCGATGATCCAGGCCAGCCGAATCGCGGATGCGGCCGCCAAAGGACAAATGGCCGGGGACGCCTGGCAGCTCGCCACCAATCTCGTGTGGCGGCTGTCGGCCGACAGACGAGTCGCCGCTTGACGGGGCAAGGAGAAGCGAATTGAGCGCAATGGGCGTATTTGGTGGCACCTTCGATCCGATCCACTACGGACACCTGCGTACGGCCTTCGAGGTGTTGCAGGCGCTGCGTTTCGACGAGGTTCGGTTTATGCCCTGCGGCACGCCGCCGCACAGAGGATCCACCGTCGCACCCGATGAGCAGCGTCTTGCAATGGTGCGCGCGGCTACCGAAGGCCAGCGCGGGTTTGTCGTGGATGAAAGGGAACTTTCTCGTGACGGGCCATCTTATTCCGTAGATACCTTGTCCGCGTTGCGCGGCGAATTTCCGCTGCGACCGATTGCGCTGATTATTGGTATGGATGCGTTTCTCGGCTTGCCGAAGTGGTATCAGTGGCGTGAAATCCTGCAGCTGGCGCATATCGTCGTCGCGCATCGACCCGGTTGGCGCGCACCGGATATTGGCCCGCTCGGTGAATTGCTGGCGGACCGCGGGACTCATCGTATCGGCGATCTGCACCAGGCGATGTCCGGGCACATATACATACTCGACGTAACCCAGCTCGAAATTTCGTCGACCGAGATACGCGAACTGGTGTCCGCCGGCAGGGACCCGCGTTTCCTGATGCCCGATGCCGTGCGTGAAATTATCCGGCAGAGCGGCTGTTACGAGGATGCGGTGAAAGATGAGGCGGAAAACCAGCGGAGTGCGGACAGCTAATGGTTCGGAACAGGCAATGAACAGCGAAGAACTCACCAATCTGGTCGTCGATGCTCTCGAAGAGGTCAAGGCGCAGGACATCATCAAGCTCGACGTGCGAGACCAAACGACCGTTACGGACTACATGATCGTCGCCAGCGGCACGTCGAACAGGCATGTCAAAGCGCTGGCGGAGGCCGTGTCCGAAAAGTCTCGGCGGGCGGGTCATCGCCCGGCGGGCATCGAAGGGGCGGAGGGCAGCGAATGGGTGCTCATCGATCTGCAGGACACGCTCGTGCACGTCATGCTCCCCAGGGTCCGCGAATTCTACAATCTCGAGAAACTCTGGTCCTTGCGCCCGGCCGGTGATGCGGTGGCGACCGACGGTTGAGCGATGCACATTCGTATCCTAGCGGTAGGCGGCCGCCAACCGACCTGGGTCAACGACGCGTTCGACGGTTATGCATCGCGTTTGCCGCGACAATGGCGATTTCAGCTGAAGACGTTACCGACAGCGGCCCGCGGCAAAAATCAAAACGCCGATGCGGCCGTTCGTGCCGAGGGTAAGTCGATCCTGGCGGAGCTCAAACGAGGCGAGCGCGTGGTCGTTCTCGATGAACGCGGCGAGCAGTGCGGCAGCACCGTGCTCGCGGATCGGCTCGCGGATTGGCAGGCGGACGGTCGCGACCTGTGTTTTGTGATCGGCGGGCCGGATGGTCTCTCCCCGGAGTGCGTTGCCAGCGCGGATCGGCGCTGGTCGCTGTCGCGGCTGACACTTCCGCACGGCCTCGTCCGCGTGCTGTTGGTCGAGCAGCTTTACCGAGCCTGGTCGCTCAGCGCCGGGCATCCCTATCACCGGGCGTAAGCGGGCATGGCGGGTCGTGCAAGGCAGCTGCATCTGGCGTCGGGCTCACCCCGCCGTCGCGAGATCCTCTCCGCGCTGGGGCTCTCGTTCACGTTCGGCGGCGCTGACGTCGACGAATCGCGTTTGCCGGGCGAGAGTCCCGGGGCCATGGTGGTTCGCCTGGCCACAGCCAAGGCAAGAGCGGCAACGACCGGGGCCCGCGTGACCGTCGGCGCAGATACCGCCGTCGTGCTCGGCGACCGGGTTTTCGGTAAACCACGCTCCGAGGAAGAGGGGGTCGGCATGCTGTTGGCGCTGTCCGGACGCTGCCATGACGTGTTGACCGGCGTGGCGGTGCGAACGGGATCGGACGTTTCTACGGTGATGTCCCGTTCCGAAGTTCGTTTTCGGGACATCGATCCGGAAGAGGCGGCCAAATACTGGCAGAGTGGGGAACCTCGTGACAAGGCGGGTTCTTACGCTATCCAGGGCAAGGGCGGTGTGTTCGTGGCCGATCTGCGTGGCAGCTACTCGGGTGTCGTGGGTCTGCCGGTGTTCGAGACGGTCCAATTACTGGGTGCTGCCGGGATTGACGTACTGCAAGACGCGGGTGTTGAGTCGTGACCGAAGAGTTATCCAAAGAAGATTCGTCGAAAGAAGAGATACTGGTCAACGTCACCCCGCGCGAGGTCCGAGCGGCCTTGCTCGAAAACGGCGTTCTTCAGGAGGTCTACGTCGAACGGGCCATTCGACGTGGCCTGATCAGCAACATTTACAAGGGCAAGGTTTCGCGCGTGCTGCCGGGCATGCAGGCCGCGTTCGTGGATATTGGTCTCGAGCGCACGGCGTTCCTGCATGCGTCGGGCATCGTGCAGCGTGATCCGGACAACGGCAACGGGACGGGGCAGACACTGCCGGACATTCGTGAACTCACCCGGGAAGGCGACGAAGTGCTGGTGCAGGTCGTCAAAGATCCGCTCGGCACGAAGGGTGCGCGGCTGACGACGTTTATCACGTTGCCGTCCCGCTTTCTGGTGCTGCTGCCCGCCGGCAGCGGCGTCGGTGTTTCGGCGCGGATCGACGACGAGGACGAGCGCGAGCGGCTCCGCGGCATGGTCGCGGACCAGCTCGGTGAGGACGACGCCGAGGGCGGCGTCATTATTCGCACCGCGGCGGAGGGCGCCAGTTACGAGGCGCTGCGGGCCGATTTGAAGTTCTTGCGCAAACTCTGGTCCGTCGTTCAGCTCCAGTGCAGCAAAGCCAAGGTAAAAACGCTGGTACATGAGGATTTGCCGCTGCCGATCCGGGTATTGCGAGACCTGGTCACGAGTGACGTGGAAAGAATCCTGGTCGACTCGAAGGACGATTTCGAGAAGATGAAGACGTTTGCAGCAAGTTTTTTACCCGAGATAGAGCCGATGCTCGAGCACTACACCCGCCGGCGACCGATTTTCGATCTGCACGGCATCGAGGACGAGATCCGCAAGGCGTTGAAGCGAAGCATACCGCTGAAATCCGGCGGCTACGTCATATTCGACCAGACGGAGGCGATGACGACGGTAGACGTAAACACCGGCGGTTACGTGGGTCACCGGAATCTCGAAGAGACGATCTATCGCACCAACCTCGAAGCCGCCGTAGCTATCGCACGCCAGCTTCGGCTGCGCAATCTGGGCGGCATCATCATTGTCGACTTCATCGACATGGAGGAGGAGGACCATCGCCGACGGGTGATGGAAGTGTTTGAGCAGTCGATGGCGGGCGATCACGCGCGCCATCAGATTACACCGGTTTCGCCGCTCGGGCTCGTCGAAATGACGCGCAAACGAACTCGCGAAAGCTTGCAGAATATTCTCTGCGAGAATTGTCCAAACTGCGACGGGCACGGATTCGTGATGACTACCGCATCCGTTTGTTTCGAGATCTTCAGAGAGATTCTCAGGCAGCACCGGCAGTTCACGTTCGATGAGGTGCTCGTGCTCGCACACGAGGACGTCATTGAACTGTTGCTCGATGAAGAATCGAATGGACTCGCAGAGATAGAAGAGCAGATTGGCAAGAGGATACGGCTGCAACCTGAAACCTTATACTTGAGGGATCAGTTCGACGTCGTTCTGATTTGACGACGGGAGCTGTTGGCAGGCCCTAAAACGAATTGCAGGACATGAAACAGCTGATAAGACGCCTACTCAATTTTGTGGCCTATGCCGCCGCTGGCGGCGTCATATTGCTTGCGATATTCGTAGGTTTGTTCCGGCTGTTCCTGCCTCGCCTGCCGGAGTACCAGGAAGACATCAAAGTTTGGGCGAGCACCGCGATCGGCATGCAGGTCGAGTTCTCCGGAATGAATGCACGCTGGCGCCTGAGCGGCCCCGAATTGAATTTCTATGCCGCCGAGCTGGCGCTTCCGGGCGCCGAAGAGAGCCTCCTGCAAGCGGCCGAGGTAACCGTCGGCGTCGGCTTGTTGCGCCTGTTATTCGACCGCACCCTGGTCGTCGATCGGATACTCGTGCGCGAGACGGATCTTCAGTTCGAGCGTACGGAGGCTGACGGCGTCCTGATGCAGGGCGTCTCTCTGAAAGACCTGGCGGCGCTCGTGCCCGAATCGAACGAAGCGAGCGACGTTGTCGTGATAGGCCAGGACATCGCGGTCAGCTATCGCGAGCCGGGCGCGGATCGGCTTGTTTCGTTCGATATCGCTCTGCTCGAAGCGTCGCGTGACAGCAGGGAGCTGACCGTGGAAGCCTCGATCGATCTCGAAGAGGGTTTTGGCAGCCGTCTCGACGTCTCCGCAGATCAGCGGATTACGAACGGCCCGGACGAGCAGGTTTGGCAGCTCTATTTCGAGGGCCGATCGCTGTCGCTTGCCCGCTGGTCGAGCCTGGCGCCGGTCGATTTCGCACCCGTTGTCAGCGGTTCGGGAGACTTGAGCCTGTGGGTAGAGCTGTCAAAAAACGGAGTCGAAAAAGCATCGGCCAACCTGGCGGTCGATAGTCTTTCGATCGAAGGCGCCGATCGCGGTGCGCCGTTTGACGTCGAGGGAAGGTTCGAGTTCTCCAATTCCGACGATGGCGTTCTGTTTGCAGCCGAGAACTTTCGACTGCGAACCGTTGACGGCGAATGGCCGCGATCGAGCATCCACGTTCAGGTCGATACCGGTCCCGATGCGCGATTCGACGCCGTCAACGCCGATGCGTCGTTTCTGAGGTTGGACGATATCGCCTACTTTTCACCCTGGCTGCCGCAGGCGGCGCGCGAGGTTTACCAGGATTTTCGTCCGGCCGGCGCCGTCAGCCAACTCGAAATTGACATGTCGCGCCTGGGTTCCGACGATCGGCAATTTGACGTAGGGGCGGTTTTCGACCAGGCGGGATTCAGCGCTAAGGACAATTTTCCGGGTGTCAGAAATTTCAGCGGCAGCGTGCGCGCCAACGGCGCCGGCGGCCGGGTGGAATTCGATTCCAGCAATCTGCGTCTCGACATACCCCAATACGTTTCGGACACGGTGGTTTTCGACGACGCGATCGGTACGATTATCTGGCGCCGCAGCGGGGAAAACCTGACGGTGTTGTCCGACCGAATGCAATTGCGCAACGCCGATTTCGACAGTCAGAGCAGTTTGCAGGTGACCGTTGCGGGACGGGACGCGACGCCCGTGGTCGATCTGGAAAGCAGTTGGAGCATCAACGACGTTGCGTCCGCGAAACGATTTTTGCCGGAACCGATTATCGCACCGCCGCTGTTCAGGTGGCTGAACTCGGCGTTGGTGTCGGGGAGCATGACCCGTGGCAGTACCGTCCTGAAAGGGCCGCTGGACAAGTTTCCGTTCGACAATGGCGAAGGGCAGTTTCGCGTCGAGGCGCGCATGGAAAACGCCGTGATGCTTTACGCCAACAACTGGCCGGAAGCAGACATTCAGAGCATGGATATCGTGATGGACGGCATGCGTCTCTACTCGGAAAGGAACACGGCGGTGACCGCCGGAAACAACACGTCGAACGCGCACGTGGAAATCGCCGATTTACGCGATCCGGTACTGACCATCAGCTCGTTTTCGACCGGGACGCTGGCATCGATTCGCGACTACGTCAGGCGCAGTCCGATATCGCAGGTATTCGGCGGACAAATCGACAGGGTAGAGGTTGGCGGCGATGCATCGCTCGGCCTGGAATTGACGTATCCGCTCAAGGATCGGGAGAACTACGATTTCAGCACGCGGGTGCAGGTCAGCGACGGCTCGCTGACCCTGCTCGGTTTTGCGCCCGCGGTATCGGAACTCAACGGGATAGTGAACATCTCCCGCGAGGAGGTGACTTCCGAGTCTCTCTTCGGACAGTTCCTCGGCCAGCCCGTCCTGATCGAGTTGACGGGAAACGGCGGCGAGGCGAGTTCCTATGGCGTCATCGCAAACGCCGTTGGGACAATTACCGCGGCGGGTCTGGTGGACGAGCTCGGCGCTCCGCTTGGTGGCTACGTCTCAGGCGAGAGTGCGTATGACGCGAGTATTCGATTCCCCCGCTCCGGGCTTGAGCAGCCCGTGCCGCTGCAGATTATCGTGAGTAGCGATCTCGACGGGATTTCCGTCGACTTGCCGGCTCCGTTACACAAGCCGGTCGACGCCGAATACCCGCTGTCGCTGCTGATCGAGTTTCCGGAGCCGGGCCTCATAAGGTCGAACGGAACCCTGGGCGACGAGATTCGGTGGGGGGGGGATTTTCGCGGTGTCGACGGCGGTTGGGATTTCGACCGCGGCGTTGTCGCCTTCGGCGGCGACTATCCGGATTATCCCGGGTTGCGGGGGCTGCATATCCAGGGTCAGATGGATGAGCTGCGTTTCGAGGACTGGCTGGCCGTGACGCGGACGGGTGACGGCGATGCGCGTTTCGGTGATCGTATCCGCTCGATCGATCTGACGATCGACAGTCTTTTCATTTTCGGTCAACACCTCGTGGACCATCGCGTCATTGTCGACCGCGGCGGCAACGAGTGGTTCGTTCGCGCGGACGGTGATTCGGTTAACGGGACGGTGACCGTACCTTACGACCTGAACGGTGATCAGGCGATCACCTTGGACATGCGGACCCTGATTTTGCCCGGCCAGGACGATGCGAACGGCATCCCGGTGCGCAACGCGACAACGATGCTGGATCCCCGCTCGCTGCCGCCGGTCTCGATCAAGGCTGACGAGTTTGCGTTGGGGCAGCGGTTTCTCGGCGCCGTCGATGCAGACTTTCTGCGCACGCCGGATGGGCTTCGCGCAAGCACCATCGGCGCGCAGGACGGAAGCTTCTGGGTCGAAGGTATGGCGGGCTGGGTGGTCGATCCGCTCCTGCCGGGCGGGCAGCAGAGTTACCTGTCGGCCAAGCTGGTGAGCAAGAACGTGGCCAGGACGATGGCGCGGCTCAACTACAACCCCGGGATCGACAGCTCCGATATGGAAATCGATGTCGACGTCCGTTGGCCAGGAGCGCCGCGACAGAATTTTCTCGGCGACCTGACCGGTTCCGTGTCCGTGCGATTCGGCTCCGGCCAGCTCAACGAAGTCGATCCGGGCGCCGGACGGGTGTTCGGTCTGATGAGCATCGTCGCCTTGCCGCGTCGGCTGTCGTTGGATTTCCGCGACGTGTTCGACAAGGGCTTCGGTTTCGATGAGATTCAAGGGAATTTCCGGCTTGAGAACGGCGACGCTTACACCTGCGACCTGGCGTTGAAGGGGCCGGCTGCCGACATAGTCATCGTCGGGCGCGCGGGACTTGCGGACGCCGACTACCATCAGACGGCGCTGGTCAGCGCCAATGTCGGCAATACGCTGCCGGTTGTCGGCACCGTGATAGCCGGCCCGCAAGTTGGGGCCGCGCTTCTGATATTCTCTCAGATATTCAAAAAGCCGCTGCAGGAAATGGGGCGGATCTACTACGGTATCGACGGCTCGTTTGACGAACCTCTGGTCGAAGCGGCAGATGGGGAGCGCTTCGAGGAAACGAGCGAACTGGCTGGATGCCTGGCTGATCCTTCGTGAACAGCGCGCAATTCGGCCAAGTGGACAAAGAAGGACTGGAAATTTGACTCAAGAGAACGGCACTGCGCTGCAAACCGTGATGTCATCGGTGCTCGCACCGGCGGGGCTGGATGAACGGCACCTCAATTCGGCGCTTGGTTCAATCAATCTGCGAGACGTTGACGCGGCCGATCTGTATTTTCAATTGAGCCGCCAGGAAAGCTGGATGCTCGAGGATGGAATAATCAAGGAAGGCAGTTTCAGCGTCGACCAGGGCGTCGGGGTGCGCGCCGTCAGCGGAGAAAAAACGGGATTTGCGTACTCCGACGAATTGCGTTTACCCGCGCTGGAGCGGGCCGCCGGCGCCGCGCGAGCGATAACCCGCCAGGGACAGACCAATCGCGTAAAGGTGGCGTCTTCCGGAGAGGTTGCGAGTCTCTATCCCGCACTTGATCCGACGACCAGTATCAGTGACGAGCAAAAAACGGCGCTCATCCAGATGCTCGACGTAGAAACGCGCGCACTCGACAGCCGTGTAGAACAGGTTATCGTCAGTCTCAGCAGCAACCAGGATCTCATGCTCATCGCCGCTACGGACGGGACTCTGGCTGCCGACATTCGACCATTGGTCCGGCTGAACGTGAGCGTCATCATGGAAGAGAACGGGCGGCGCGAGCAGGGTTACGCGGGCGGCGGCGCGCGTGCCGGGCTCGATTTTTTCGTGAACAGCGAGGTGCCGAAAGAGATTGCGCGCGAGGCAGTGCGGCAGGGCGCCGTATTACTTGAAGCCGATCCCGCGCCGGCGGGCACGATGCCGATCGTGCTCGGGCCCGGCTGGCCGGGCGTGCTTCTGCACGAAGCCGTCGGACACGGTCTCGAGGGCGATTTCAACCGTAAAGGCGTTTCCGCCTTTTCGGGTCGTGTCGGCGAAAAAGTAGCTTCTCCGTTGTGTACGGTCGTTGACGATGGCACCCTGCCAAATCGCCGTGGGTCGCTCGCGATCGACGACGAGGGCACGCCAGGGCAATACAACGTGCTCATCGAGAACGGCGTGCTTCGCGGGTACATGCAGGACCGGATGAATGCACGCCTGATGGGCGTGGAACCGACGGGCAATGGCCGGCGCGAGTCCTTTGCACATGTCCCCATGCCACGTATGACCAACACTTACATGTTGGCCGGTCCGCACGACCCGGAGGAGATTATCGCCTCGGTGAAACGGGGGCTGTATGCGCCGAACTTCGGCGGCGGGCAGGTCGATATTACGTCCGGGAAGTTCGTGTTCTCGGCCAGCGAGGCGTATTTGATCGAAAACGGGAAAAAGACGCGTCCGGTCAAGGGAGCGATGTTGATCGGCGATGGTCCCGACGTGCTTGGACGTATATCGATGGTGGGCGACGACCTGGAGTTGGACCGAGGCGTCGGAACCTGCGGCAAAGAAGGTCAATCGGTCCCCGTCGGCGTAGGCCAGCCGACCCTGAAAATCGACGAAATGACGGTGGGCGGCACCGCGTAATCCGTAAACGCTGGAGCCCGTCTCAAACTGGGTCGTAGACGGCGCGGCCACTGCGGTTTCTTTCTTACATAAGCCGCGACGAGCGTCGTCTTACTGATTGTGATTGGCTTCACTGCATGAACATTATGCCCGTAGTAAGGTCCCACGACACGTAACGCGATCGATGGTGAGACAACATTGGAAAACACAATTACAGAACACGACATGGACGCTGCCGCGCAGCAATTTGTGCAGGGTTTCCGAGATTCCAGTAGTGCCGAACCCGATCTGGCGGTTGACGGACTGTCGGAATCGATGGTTGCCCGGCTGCTTCGATTGCTGACGTTCAAGCGGTCCTGATTCCGAAAACCTTTCCGCGTCTGGTTCCCCACCTACAATCAAGCACTTAGAATCCAGCCCCTGCAAAGGCGCTGGACTAATGGCGGTGCCCATTGGAAAATCGACGGCCCGACAGTGTCGTGAGACGAGTTATGTGGGTGTCAAAACCAATTTACGAGAGCCTGCCGTATTTCTATCTGCTGGTCGGTGTTCTGACTCTCGCCGCGTCGATGTATCTCAATCATTGGTACTGGCCGAGTATCTGCTTCGCGCTCGGACTGGCTAGCCTGGTCGCGGGTTTGGTTGTGTTGCTGAAGCGGCGCGACCATCGAGCGCACGACCGGCGGGTGAGTCACGACCACGAATTCTAGGACCAGAGAAGCAAACCTGCCCTGGCCGCGAATGCCGGAACGGGCAGCCTCCGTCGAGTGCAGGCGCGCGGTCCATTGCGCCGCGGCGGAGGACCCGTCGCTCTGAAGAAAAGGCCGGTATACGGCTGTGAGTGACGATCGTTTTCAGCCTTCCGCGGCCGAATCTTCATTGTCCAGGTGTTCGCTTTCTGCCGTATCGTCGGAGTCGGGCGCTTCGGCACTACGCAGATCGGTGTATACCAACTCATGCAGCCCCATTGAAATGACTTCGCCGTCCTTCAGTCGATAGCGCTTGATCCGGTTTTCGCCAATGTAGACTCCGTTGGTGCTGTTGAGATCCTCGACGACACACCCTGATTCGTCACTGATGAGCTGTGCGTGGTGTCTGCTGACGAACTTGCTTTTAATGTAGATTTCATTGTCCGGCGCGCGCCCCGCAATGACCCGGCCGGCCTCGAACATCAATTCCGCGACCACTTCTCCCTCGTGGCGCACCTCAATGCGCGTCAGGTACTTCTTTTCCCGGCGGGTTGGCGTCAGGCGAGCAAGCTGCCGAAAACGCCCGGTTGTGGATTCATGCTCTTTCCAGCCCAGTTCCTCAACGGCGGACTCTATCTCTTCGATGCCGACCGACGGCTTACTCTCCGCAAATGCGCACAATAACGCCGTGTCACACAGAGTATTGATCAAGCGCGGTACGCCACCGGTAAACCGATGGATGAGGGCATACGTCTCCGACGCAAAGAGGTCGTTTTCCGCATGACCCGCGACGGCAAGGCGGTGTTCGATGTATTCGCGCAGTTCACGGGCGTCCAGCGGACCGATATGAAACCGCAGGCGTACTCGCTGCAGCAGCTGCTTCAACTTTGGCGCGTCCAGCGTTTCTTTGAGTTCGGGCTGACCGGCCAGGATTATGCGAAGCACTTTTTCCTTGTGTGTTTCAATGCCGGATAGCAGGCGGATTTCCTCGAGTACCTTCTCGCTGAGATTCTGCGCTTCATCGACGATAAGGACCACCTTTTTGCCGCTGCCGTACTGTTCGATCAAGTACATATTGAGCATGTCGAGCAATTCGACCTTGCGCTTCTTGAACGGCTTGAAACCGAACTCCGTCAGGACCGCCTGCAGGAACTCGGTGGCGTTCAGCTGGGTCTGTGAGACGACCGCGTAAACCACGTCCTCGTCGAGCTCGGCGAGGAACGACTGCAACAAGGTCGTTTTTCCCGAGCCGATCTCACCGGTGATAACAACGAACCCGTCGGCCAGCCAGATGGTCGACTCCATGTAGGCTTTGGCGCGCGCATGCTGCTTGCTCCAGTAGACGAACTCCGGATCAGGTGTCAGCCGAAAGGGCTGTTCGGTGAGATTGAAGTGTTTGAGGTACGACATTATGCGCTTTTGTTGCGAGCGACCATGCGCTTACGTCCAAGTTTACCCGGAATCTGGGTCGTCGGGCCATCGACTGGTGCTCACGGCCGCCCTTCGACTGTTCCACATCCGTTCGGGATCGATCAGCGGTTCAGTTGTTCGCGGAGTCGATTCAGCGCCTGATCACGGTCGGCGGCGGTCTCTGCTACGACCGTGATATGCCCCAACTTACGACCGGGCCTGGCCGCTTTGCCATAATCGTGAACGTGATAGCCCTGACGGCGGATGTCGTCAATGTTCGCCGGCAGCTCGCCAATCAGGTTTTCCATCGCGGCGTGGGCGACGGCGGAGGCGTCGCCCAACGGCAGGTCCAGGACGGCTCTCAGGTGGTTCTCGAATTGGCTGGTTGCCGCACCCTCGATGGTCCAATGACCCGAATTATGGACCCGAGGCGCAAATTCGTTGGCGAGCAGCTGATCGTCGACCACAAACAGCTCGAGAGCCAGGACACCGACGTAGGCGAGGTGAGCGAGGAGTTTCGAGTGATAATCCGTTGCCAGCTCACGCAGTTCGGGCGTACCGGCGGGCGCGACGGACGTCCGCAGGATGCCGTCCCGGTGGCTGTTTTCGGTTAACGGATAACTGACGATTTCCCCCCTCGCGTTGCGCGCACCGATCGCCGAGACTTCGTAGTCAAAATCGACGAGTTTTTCCGCGATCAGCGGCACCGCCCCCAGTGCTTGCCAGGCTTCCTTCAGCTGCTGCCCGTTCCTGACCACCGCCTGACCCTTCCCGTCGTAACCGAGTCTCCGGGTTTTGAGCACAAACGGGAAATCGAGTTCTGTCACGGCCCGGTCCAGCTCTGCCTCCGATTCCACGTTACGGAACTCGGCGGTCGGTATACCCAGGGATTGAAACAGGCGTTTTTCGTGCAGCCTATCCTGAGACATCCGAAGCGCCTCGGCGGGCGGAAAAACCGTGACGGCGGACGGAAGGCCAAGTACGGCCTCGACCGGAACGTTCTCGAACTCGTAGCTCAGCACGTCGGCGCGCGTCGCCAGCTCATTCAGGGCCGCTTGGTCGTCGAAGGCATGTTGAAGCACCTCGCCGGCGGCCTGGGCCGGCGGGTTCGGCGATGGATCGAGAAACACGCAGTCGATCCCGAGTGGCCGCCCTGCGAGGCCGAGCATCTGACCGAGTTGCCCGCCGCCGATAATGCCTACGGTCGTCATGACGTTCGCGGATCGCTCTGGGCCAGCACCGATTCGGTCTGTGTGGCGCGAAAACCGTCAACCGCCGCAGCAACGGCCATGTCGTTCGAGGCCAAAATCGCCGCGGCAAGCAGAGCGGCGTTCACCGCGCCGGCTTTACCGATTGCCAGCGTGCCGACCGGGACGCCCGCGGGCATTTGCGCGATCGACAACAATGAATCGACGCCTTTCAGCGCTTTCGACTCCACCGGCACACCGAGAACCGGCAGTCGCGTTTTGGCCGCGGTCATGCCCGGCAGGTGCGCGGCGCCGCCCGCACCGGCAATGATGACCTTGAGTCCTCGGTCGATGGCGTTGCGGGCATAGTCGAACAGCAGGTCGGGCGTTCGGTGCGCGGAGACGATTTTGACTTCGTGAGCCACACCGAGATCGTCAAGCGTCTTACTCGCGTGTCGCATCGTCTCCCAGTCGGACTGCGAGCCCATGATAATGCCTACGACTGCATTCATAAGTGATCAGCTCTCTGGTTGGTTGCACGGCCCCGCGTTGCCGGGCCGCTGGTTCGATCTGTCTGAACGATCAATTCTATAATCAGGAAGTGGTGCTATGCACCTTTGCGTTAAGCATGCCGTGAATCACGCGGAAAATCCGTCTTGCGAGGATGCGTCGCTCGTTTCGATTCCGGCAGCGCGACAACTCGGTCACCAGACGGTCGAGCTCGGCACCGGGCTGTCCGGTCTCCGCCAAAAACCGACTCAGTTGCGGCCGCCCGGCGTCGACGATGCGGTCACGCCAGTCTTCCGCCTGTCGAAAAACCGCCTTTGCCTGTCGATCCGTGCGCGTTGCCGCATCGAGTGCCGCGCGGATCGGCTCGGGGTCGACGTTTCGCATCAGTTTGCCAATCAGCTGGCGCTGTCTTCGCAGTGCGCCGCGGGCTTTCATCCGCGACGCCACGACGACGGCCTCGAACAGGTCTTCGCCGAGTGGGATCTGCCGCAACCGGTCTTCGGGAAGTCCGATGAGTTTTTCACCCAATTCCTGAAGGGCGTGCCGGTCTCGCTTTCTGGCGCTTTTTGACACGAAGTGAGCAATCCCCGCGGCTGTTACCTTCGCCGCGATTCGGCATAATAGCACGCGGATTGCGGCAGAATTCCAGCCGCGAACAACAGACAAGAAGGTACCGATGCGCATTTCCCCGCAGATTGAACAGGCATGAATAACGCCGTCCGAAGCCAGCAGCCCATTCAGGCGGAGCCCGATAGCGGAGCGCTCGAAGACCTTGTCGCGCTCGTGCTGAAGACCGCCCGCGAACGAGGCGTCGATCAGGCGGAGGCTGTCGCCAGTCACGATGTGGGCTTGGCGGTCACGGCGCGCCTGGGCGACGTGGAGAGTCTCGAATACACCAACGACCGCGGCATCGGTATCACGGTGTACATCGGTTCGCGCAAGGGCAGCGTCAGCTCATCCGACTTCAGCGTCGCGGCTATCAGGGAGGCGGTGGACAAAGCCTGTTCGTTCGCGCGGTACACCGCGGCCGATGAATACGCCGGCCTGGCGGATGCGGAGCTGATGGCCAGTGGCGATCTCCCGGATCTCGACTTGCATCATCGCTGGGATCTTTCCGTCGAAAAGGCAATGGAGATGGCGGTCGCTTGTGAGGAATCTGCCCGCTCCTACGATGCGCGCATAACAAACTCGGAAGGTGCGAGCATCTCCACGGGCAGCGGCGTGCAGGCTTACGGAAACAGCCACGGATTTTTGCAGAGCACCGCCAAGTCGAGTCACAGCATCAGTTGTACCGTCGTCGGCGAGTCCGACGGAGCCATGCAGAGAGACTACTGGTACACCACCGCGCGTGACGCAGCGTTGCTCGAGTCGATTGAGGCGGTTGGGCAAACGGCGGCTCGCAGAACCGTCGATAGACTGGGCGCCCGAAAAATCGACACAACGACGGCGCCGGTTTTGATGACGCCGGATATAGCACGCGGCTTCATCGGCCACGCCATCGCTGCAATCGCAGGCGGCGCGCAGTATCGCCGATCGTCGTTTCTGCTCGATGCGCTCGGCGAACGGATATTCCCGGATTATTTTCAGATTCAGGAACGCCCGCATATTTTGGGCGCAATGGCGAGCGCGACGTACGATGCCGAAGGCGTTGCCACGTCTGATCGCGACATTGTCGCGAACGGCGTTCTGCAAGCTTACGTGCTGAGTTCTTATTCGGCCAGGCGATTAGGTCTGCAATCGACCGGAAATGCGGGTGGCGCCCACAACCTGCTGATTCCGGGCAACCGCAAAGACCTGGAGGAGATTACATCGGACCTGAAGCGCGGCCTGCTCGTCAACGAATTGATCGGCCAGGGCGTAAACCCCGTTACCGGAGATTATTCTCGCGGCGCCGCCGGCTATTGGATTGAAGACGGCGAAATTGCGTTCCCGGTTCACGAGGTAACGATTGCGGGTAATCTTCGGGACCTCTACCGGCGAATTTCGGCGGTCGGCAATGATCAGGACGTGCGCGGCGGCATTCGCTGCGGCGCTCTGCTGGTGGACGAGATGACCATCGCCGGGGCCTGACGCGGTTACGCTTTGTTCGCGATTGCAAACTCGTCCAGAAGATCGGCGAGGGTGCGTTCGCCGATAACTGTTGCAAACGCCGCATCCAGGCGTCGGCCCACCGTCTCGATCCCCTCCGTCCAGGTGGGCGCCCTGTCCGATCCGGTCTCGCCCTTGACGCGGACGACGTCGAGAATCTCGTTGAGTCTGATGCGCGACATCTCTCTGCCTGGAAGCAGCTCTTCCCGGTCGGTGGTGATCAGCAGCCCGGCGTTTTCGAGCGCGTTGACGACCGGTGTCAGTCCCAGCGACGGAATACCGAGTTCCTTGCTCAGCTCACCGAAGCTCAGCGCGGGCCCGGCGCTGCGGAACGCCGAACCCGTCAGGAACATGACGTTCAGTGCAAGGCGCTCCCGCATCGAGTTGGACAGGCGGGGCTCACGGCGACCGATACGCAAAAACGCCGGGCGCTGGTGGTAGAAGGCGATTTGCGAGCCGATCAACAGTATCAGCCAGTTGAGGTACAACCACAGCAGCGTAGTCACGGCAACGGCAAAGCCCGCGTAAATTTGCAGTGTGCGCGCCGAATACAATATGAACGTCGTAAAAACCGCGCCGATGGTCGCCCACATGACGCCGCCGCAAACTCCGCCAACGAGCGCGGACTTCAGGTTTACCCGTGTGTTCGGCATGAAGACGTAAAGAAAAGTGAACACGCCGGAGATCAACAGGTACGGAACAAGCTTGCCGGCGACGACGAACAGCTTACCCAGCTGCGGATTGTTCAGCAGGTATTGTACGACCGTGTTGCTCTGGATAGAGGTGATCATACCTATGGCCGCGACCATCAGCATCGGACCGATGAGCAGGACTATCAGATACTCGGAAAAACGTCGCGCGAAGCTGCGCGGCTTGGCGACGTACCAGACGTAGTTAAACGACTCCTCGACCTTCTGGATCATCGAGATGGCCGTATACAGGAAAAATACCAGGCCAAGCCCGCCGAGCACCGATCCTCTGACGTTGTTGACCAAAGTCAGGATCTGCTCGGTGATGCGCTCACCCTGTTCGCCGAGCGGCGCGAGAAGGCCCGCCAGGTACGGTTCCAGCTGATCGAATACCCCGAGCCCCTTCAGGATTGCGAAACTGAATGCGAGCAGCGGCACGACGGACAGCAGCGTCGTGTAAACGAGGCTCATCGCACGCATCGTCAGCTGACCGGACGCGAGGTCGCGTATCAGGGCATAAAGGTAACGGGCGACGATGGCCAAAAGCCGCCCGATGGCGCCGCGACCGTAAAGCTGCTCGTCCCACACCAGCCTCTCGACGTGTTTTCCGACGTGAATCGTGCTTTACCTCTGCGGATTGGAATCGCGCTAGGGTTAACAGGCTCTAGCGTAGCATTGTAGAGTTGCGCTGGCGACGATGGATGTGGGTACCTGAGGGACGGTGAGCATGGGTGATTACGCTGAACGCATCGTATGTATGACCGAGGAGACCACCGAGACGCTGTACGCCCTCGGCGAGGAACGGCGCATTGTCGGCATATCGGGATTCACCGTGCGCCCGCCGCAGGCACGACGGGACAAACCCAAGGTTTCGGCATTCACCAGCGCGAAAATCGACCGTATTCTCGAACTGGAGCCCGATCTGGTGCTGGGTTTCTCGGATCTGCAGGCCGATATCGCGGCCGAACTCATCCGCCGAGGCATCTCAGTCCACGTGTTCAATCAGCGATCGGTAGAGGACATCTATACGATGATTCGCATGCTGGGCGGGATGATCGGCTGTCAGGAAAAAACGGAAAATTACGTTGCCGAATTGCGCGCCGGCGTCGAGCGCGTGCGGGTCGCCAGCGAAAACGTCCGACGCCGCCCCCGCGTTTATTTTGAGGAATGGGACGACCCGAACATAAGCGGCATACGCTGGGTGTCGGAGCTGATAGAGATCGCGGGCGGCGACGATTGTTTCCCGGAGCTTGCCGTAGAGTCGCTGGCCAAGAACCGTATCATCGCGAATCCTCTGGAGATTGCGCGGCGCCGGCCGGACATCGTCGTCGGTTCGTGGTGCGGCAAAAAATTCCGGCCGCAGCGGGTTGCGGAACGCGAGGGATGGCATGCGGTGCCCGCGGTCGCCAACGGTGATCTTTTCGAGGTGAAATCGGCGCTCATTCTGCAGCCGGGTCCGGCGGCGCTGACCGACGGCTTGGCTGAACTAGCGGCGATCGTCCAGGGCTGGTCCCGTAAGCAGGGTTAACGCTTCCATGTATTTGTCGCTCGTTTGCCGGATGACCTCGTCGGGCAGACTGGGGCCGGGCGCCTGCTTGTCCCAATCCAGCGTATCCAGGTAGTCCCGGACAAACTGTTTGTCGTAACTCGGCGGACTGATGCCGGTTCGATAGTCGCATTCGGGCCAGAATCTCGACGAATCGGGCGTCAGCATTTCATCGATGACGTAAAGCTCTCCGTCACGATCCAAGCCGAACTCGAACTTGGTGTCTGCGATGATGATGCCGCGGTCTCTCGCATAAGCGGCCGCGCGTTCGTATATCGCGACGGAAACTTCGCGAACCTTGTTCGCCAGGTTTTCGCCCAGCAACTCGGCGGTTTCGGTGAAGCTGATGTTTTCGTCGTGATCACCGGCGCTGGCTTTGGTGGCCGGCGTAAAGAGCGGTCTATCCAGCTTTCCGGCCTGCGGCGTCCCTGGCGGTATCTCGATCCCGCACACCGAGCCGCTTTGCTGATAGTCGCGCCAACCCGAACCAATAAGGTAACCGCGGACAACCGCCTCGACCGGTAGCGGGCTCAAACGCCGCACGACGATCGAACGCGGCGCCAACGCACGGACGATTTCCGGATCGCCGATCACCGCCGCCAAATCCAATTCGCTCAGATGGTTGGGAACGAGGTCCGCCATCATGGCAAACCAGAAATTCGAGATACGCGTCAGTATCTCGCCTTTGCCGGGCACCGGGTCCGGCAGAACGACGTCGTAGGCGGACAGGCGATCCGTCGTGACGATCAATAAATGATCGTCGTCAATTGCGTAGATATCGCGGACCTTGCCCCGGCCCAGCAGCGGAAGCGAGGGGATGTGGGATTCAAACAGTGCTTCGTCGGTCATTGGTTGCGCGCACCCCGGAGAGATCGTGACGTCACAGCGGCAGAAGCGGCGATGATCGCCCCAATGCGCGCAAGTCGCAAGCCGGCGCTGTGGGAATCGGGAACGGCTGACGTTAGCATTGGCGTCATGTTCAATCGAAGTATCGTCTTTTAGGATGCCGTTCTGGGGCAAGGTGGTTGGCACCGTTGCCGGCCTGGCGACCGGCAAGCCGTTGCTTGGGCTTTTGGGTCTGTTGCTCGGTCACCAGTTCGATCGCGGATTTGCGGAGCGGTTCGCAGGCGAGCCGGGCGGCCCTGCGGGCGCCGGAGGGCGGACCTCGTTGCCCGAATACTTCCTCCGGGCGCTGTTTCAGACCATGGGCCACATGGCGAAAGCCGACGGGCGGGTAAGCGAGGACGAGATTCGAGCCGCGAGAGCGTTGATGCACCGACTAAACCTCGGTCCGGCGGCGATTCGCAGGGCGATCGCATGGTTTGAAACCGGCAAGCAGAAGACCTTTCCCCTGCTTGCCACTGTACGCCAGCTGCGTAACGCCAGTGCGCGAAGCCCGGAACTGCGCGGCCTCTTTGTTCGCCTGCTCATCGAGGTCTCCCTGTCAAAGGCGAGTCTGCATCAGCGGGAACGCTCGCTGCTCTGGACGGTTTGCAGCGAGCTCGATATCGGCCGGGTTGAACTCGCTCAGCTCGAGGCCATGCTGCGCGCGCAGCGTGCTTTTCGGAAGTCGCCGGCCGGGGAGGCCGACGCGGCGCGCGTCAACGACGCGTATACGGTGCTTGGCGTCGACAAGTCGAGCACCAACGAGGACATCAAGACCGCCTATCGACGGCTCATGAACAAACACCACCCGGACAAAATCGCCTCTACCAACCCCGCCGCCGATGAACTGGCCGCGGCGGAAAAGCGAACTCGCGACATCCGTACTGCCTACGAAACCCTGAAGTCGCGCCGCCTCATTCGCTGATTGCGACGATCGGCCTGCCACAAATCTGTCGAAGACGATCCGTTCGCGCGGAGACCGATCGTCGCGGCTGCAAAGCCTGCGGCGATTCGTTAAAGTCGCGGTGTTAACAGGCCCTGGGACGCTACTGTGGAACCATTGATTGCTCCGTCTATTTTGTCGGCGGATTTCGCCCGTCTGGGGGAGGACGTCGAGGCGGTGCTCAACGCCGGCGCCGATATCGTGCATTTTGACGTAATGGACAATCATTTCGTGCCGAACCTGACCATTGGGCCGTTGGTGTGCGAGGCGCTGCGCGATTACGGCATCGAGGCGCCAATCGACGTGCATCTGATGGTCGAGCCGGTCGACCGGCTCATACCGGATTTTGCACGCGCGGGCGCGAGTTACATCACGTTTCACCCGGAGGCGAGCCGGCACGTGCATCGTACGCTGGGCCTGATCCGCGACCAGGGCTGCAAAGCGGGGCTGGTGTTCAATCCGGCGACCCCTTTGACGTGGCTGGAACACGTGATAGAAGACCTCGACATCGTACTGATCATGTCCGTGAATCCCGGCTTCGGTGGACAGTCGTTCATCGAATCGTCTCTCGACAAGCTGCGCGAGGCGCGTCGAATAATAGACGCCAGCGGACTGAGTATCCGGCTGGAAGTGGATGGCGGCGTGAAGACCGGCAACATCGGCGGCATTGCCGCCGCCGGCGCCGATACCTTCGTCGCCGGTTCTGCGATATTCGGCAGTGACGACTATGCCGCGACTATCGCGGCGATGAAGTCGGAAATTGCCGCCGCGCGGTAGCGCCTTGGGTTGGTATAGCGCTTCGGGCGGCTAGATTTTCCGATTCGGTCGAGCGCCGAATACGACAATCGTTTTGCCGCTGGCCGACACCAGGCCCTGCTCTTCGAGAACTTTCAGTACGCGACCGGCCATCTCTCGAGAGCAACCGACCAGACGACTCAGCTCCTGACGACTCACCTTGATCTGCATGCCGTCCGGGTGGGTCATCGCATCCGGCTCGTTACATAAGTCCATGATTGCGTGAGCCACGCGGCCCGTAACGTCCACGAACGCCAGGTCGCCAAGTTTGCGATTCGTGCGATCCAGTCGGGTTGCCAGCTGGGTGGCAAGCTCGAATACGAGACCCGGACTCTCGCTGGCGATCTGCCGAAAGCGCGGATAGGTCATTTCGGCGATTTCACATTCCGTCCGCGTTCTGACCCAGGCGCTGCGGGTCGGCTGCTCATAGAACAGGCCCATCTCGCCGAAAAACTGCCCTTTGTTGAGATAGGCAAGGACCATTTCGTTGCCATCCTCGTCTTCGATCATGACCTCGACGGATCCGTCGACGATGTAATACAGCACGTCCGGCAGGTCGCCGGCGTGGATCATCACGGTCTTGGAGGGAACTGTGCGCACCCGGCAATAGCTCAGGAATCGGTTAATCGCCGGAACGTCGCTCAGTGTTTTCGCTGTGGTCTGCATTTAATGGCCCCCTACGAGAATGCGCTCATTTTTTAATACACCACGCTCAAAAGAGCAAGCTAAGTCCGTGTTTTAACGGAAATCTTTTGAGGAAAAGCGCGTTTTTCGTCAATTTGCCCGTTCTTGGCCGCCTTCCGGCGGCCGATTGAGTGTTACCCGTACCGCAAACAGTTGTCATATACGATAGGCCGTGCGCGTCATGACCTTTGCGGTAAGGCGCATCAGGCCCCGTATCGGCGCCGGCAGCGCGGCGGCGCCCGCAGCCCGTGCGTTGGCGCCGTGTTCCTCTTCCTCGATGCGCATCTGTTCGACAATTGCACGACTTCGCGCGTCGTTTTCAGGCAATTCCTTCAGGTGGCCGCTGAGATGTTCGGAGACCTGGCGCTCGGTTTCTTCGACAAATCCAAGCGACCAGCGGTCGCCGATGACGCCGCTCGCGGCACCGATCGCAAACGCGCCGGCGTACCAAACCGGCTTCAGCAGGCTGGCGCTTTCACCCAGCTCGCCCAGCCGTTCTTCGCACCACGCGAGGTGGTCCAGTTCCTCGTCGGCCGCGCGCTGCATCTGCGCGCGCGTGGATTCGTCGCGGGCCACGCTGGCGTGTCCCTGATAAAGGCCTTGGGCGGCAACCTCTCCGGCGTGATTGACGCGCATCAGGCCCGCCGCGTGGGTCTTTTCACGGGCGGACAGCTCGCCCTCCTCAATGCCATCGGCCGGGTTTGCCCGCGTGCGGTGGCTGCTGGGTGCGGCCACGGTGCGCAGCGCGTTATCGATTCCCGAGAGCACGCGATCCAGCGGCGTCAACTGACGTTGTTTCATCGCAACAGTATAACGAATCGCCGGCACGGCTTCAGTTTGGCGCTCCGGAGGGCGGGATGGCAATTGTAAAAAGATGTTTCGGAACGCTAGATTCGGCGTGCAAGCTGCGTATACTCCGCGCTCACCGAAGCCGGGGCCGTCCGCCGGACGGCTGCGCGCGGGCCGAGCCCTTCGAGATCATAGGTCGTGCGCCGGCAAAACCATTAGGAGAACAAAAATGACCATGCGAACGATAGCGTTGGCGGTTGGCCTGTTTCTCGTGGGGCCGATTTACGCACAGGAAGAAGCTGCGGCGGGTGGGGAAACCGGTCCGTGGTCCGGCAAGATCGTCCTGGGCTATCTTGCCACCGACGGAAACACGGAGAGTTCCAGCCTCAACACCGGCTTCGAGATCGCTTACGCGACCGGAAACTGGCTGCACGGTCTGGACGGCAGGGCGATACACTCGACCCAGGAAAGCGACACGATTGCGGAGGCTTACGAACTGGGCTGGAAGACCGAATACGATTTTTCCGCAACCAGCTTTGCGTTCGGCCGGGTCGACTGGCGTAAGGACCGCTTCAGCGGCTACGACCAGCAAGTGTCGCAGACGGTGGGTTACGGCCGGCGGCTTATCGATACGGCGGCCCACGTTCTGAACGCCGAGATCGGCGCCGGCGCGCGTCAACTGGACGTGGCCGACGGCACCAGCGAAGACGAAGTCATCGTCCGCGGCGGTCTGGACTACACCTGGGCGTTCAGCGAAACCGCCCAGTTCACCCAGGATCTGGTTGTCGAGTCCGGGGATACGAACACCTATCTGGAGTCCGTGACCGCGATCAAAGCGACCCTGATCGGCGATCTGGCGCTGGTCGCGTCCTACACGATCAAGAACAACAGCGAAGTGCCCGCCGGCACGGAAGAAACCGACACGTATTCCGCTTTGTCGCTGGAATATGCGTTCTGAACGGGGGATTTGCCGGCAGCCACTTGATTCGAGTCGTAAGCGCTTGAAAAAAGGGCGAAAATAGCAGCGGACCCCGGTTCCGGCGGGAGCGGCGGTTTGGGCGTTTACAATTGCAATGCGTGCACCGGTCGAGTAGAATTTCGCGCCTTTCGCCGGGATGACGCCGGGCCGTCGGCCCTGCCGGTCGCCCTGGCCGGGCGTCGAGCGATATGAGCGCCTTGGAAAACTCCTTTTGGATAACGACAAATGAAAACCTTTTCTGCCAAGCCGGAAGACGTGCGCCGCGACTGGTTCGTGGTTGACGCCGCCGATAAAACGCTCGGCCGGCTGGCGACCGAGATTGCCCGCCGACTGCGCGGCAAGCACAAGCCCGAATACACGCCGCACGTGGACACAGGCGACTACATCGTGGTCGTCAATGCCGAAAAGATCCGCGTCACCGGCAACAAGCTGAAAGACAAGATGTATCACCGTTACACGGGCTACGTCGGCAATCTCAAATCGATGCCGCTCGAGAAGCTCATGGAACAAACGCCGGAGCGGGCGCTGCAATACGCGGTCAAGGGCATGTTGCCGAGAAACCCCCTCGGCCGCAAAATGCTGTCCAAGCTGCGTATTTACGCGGGTCCGGAGCATGAGCATCAGGCCCAGCAACCGACACCACTGAATATCAACGCCTGAGCCTCTAGGGCTTGGGACTGAGGCACAAAGATGGCTGAAACACAATATTACGGAACTGGCCGGCGCAAGACGTCCACCGCACGGGTCTACTTACGACCGGGTTCCGGCGGCATCACGGTGAACAATCGTCCGCTTGATCGGTTTTTCGGTCGTCAAACGGCGCGCATGATCGTCCGCCAGCCGCTCGAACTGATGAATCTCGTTGATACGTTCGACGTTTCCGTGACGGTAACCGGCGGCGGCACGACCGGGCAGGCAGGCGCAATACGACACGGTCTGACGCGGGCCCTGCTGCAATACGACGAAACTCTGCGGACGCCGCTTCGCAAAGCCGGCTTCGTGACTCGCGATGCACGTGAAGTCGAACGTAAGAAAGTGGGCTTGAGAAAAGCACGCCGGGCAACGCAGTACTCGAAACGTTAGGCGGCTCCGAGGCGCTTGTCGGTCTCGCTTGGCGGTCCTTGACGGTTGGACACTAAAGGTAAGTCGGCGATTAACAGCGGTCTTCGTTCAGCCTGCCAGTTTGCTTCGGCGGTGCTGAGCGGGTGAAAGACTAAAGATCAATCCGCGATCCGCAAGCGGCTTCGATCGATTTGTCAGTTTCGCTTGGCGTTCCTTGACGGTTGGACACTAAAGGTAAGTCGGCGATTAACATCTGAGCTCTCGTTTGGCACCGAGGGCCGACTTGGGGGATCGTCTAGCGGTAGGACTGCGGACTCTGACTCCGCCAACCCAGGTTCGAATCCTGGTCCCCCAGCCAAACATGACGGGAGCCCCTGTGGGCTCCCGTTTTGTTTGGATAGGGGACCTAAGGGCTTCGATCCTTCGTTCGACAAAAACGCGCAGCGTTTTTGGACGCGCGCAGCGCGCCCGGAGGGCGAGCGGCATCGCCGCGAGTCAATCCTGGTCCCCCAGCCAAACATGACGGGAGCCCCTGTGGACTCCCGTTTTGTTTGGATAGGGGACCTAAGGGCTTCGATCCTTCGTTCGACAAAAACGCGCAGCGTTTTTGGACGCGCGCAGCGCGCCGATTCTGTCGCGCCGGAACGATCGGGCTTACGGTGCGTACTTGGCGAAAACCTCGGCGCCCGTCATATCGCTCGTTTTCTCGGCGAACGAGTAATACGGCGGTTTCTCGTCGATAAATACCTGGTGGTCGAACGTCAGTTCCGGCGTACCCTCGAAGATGCCCGCGGCAAAGATGTGCTGTCCGCTCTCTTTGAGGCGGTAAAACAAATTGCTTCCACAAGTCTTGCAGAAACCACGCTCGGCCCATGCTGAGGAGTCGTATACCGTAATGGACTCTTCGCCGGTAATCGAAACGTCACGGCCGCAGTCGACCGCCATCAAGGGGCCGCCGCACCATCGGCGGCACATGTCGCAGTGACAGGCGCCGACGCTGTTGCCGGTGGGCGTGGCCGTGATTTCTACTGCTCCGCAGATGCAATGTCCTTTCAGTTCTGCTGTGCTCATCCGTGTTTTCCTCGCATGGATTCCTGGTGATGCCGGACTCTGCCTGTTCGCCCGACGGCATTGAATATAGTACAGCGGTCGAGCTGCGGGCAATACGAATACCGGCAGCAATCCGAACGTCGTATAAGACGCGTGGAGGTGTTGACGATGGCACGATCGCACTCGATGACGCGACGGCAGTTCGGCCGATCTGCGTCAATGGCCCTCGCCGGAGTTGTCGTATCGACGGGCTGTTCCGGCGACGAGTCCGGTCTCGGTTACGACGAACTCATTGCGAAAACATGGCGACATTCCGACCTGTCCGTCAAAAAAGGTCCGGCGTTACAGAGAGAGCTGGTTCGCTACGCGACCCTGGCCGCCAACAGCCACAATACTCAGCCGTGGAAATTCCGAACAGAAAACGGCCGAATCGTCCTGATGCCGGATTTCAGCCGGCGCTGCGCTGCTGTGGACCCCGACGATCATCACCTGTTCGCCAGCCTCGGCTGCGCGACGGAGAACCTGGTCCTCGCAGCACGGGCGCACGGATTGCAGGCAAACGTCTCGCTGGCCGGTTTGGCGGACGACGCAATTCGCGTCGATCTGGAAGCCGCAAGCCCGGTCGATTCGGTGCTGTTTCGCGCGATCCCGGAACGCCAGTGCACGCGAGTGGAGTACGACGGCAAGCCTGCGGAAAACGATCAGCTCGGCGCGCTCGAGGAAGCGGCGCGCGAGGAGGGCGTGGAGACGCGGGTGTTCACGGACAAGAAGAACATGGAGGAAATTCTCGAATACGTCGTCGCCGGCAACAGTGCGCAAATGCGGGACGAGGCGTTCGTCGAAGAACTCAAACACTGGATTCGGTTCAACGAAGCCGCCGTCGTGCGGCACCGCGACGGTCTTTTCTCCGCCGCGTCCGGAAATCCGACGTTTCCGACCTGGTTCGGAAACCTGGTTTTGAAGTTCGCGTTTACCGAGGACGGTGAAAACGACAAGTACCGGGACCACATACGAAGCTCCGCCGGCGTCGTCGCGTTCGTTTCCGAGAAAAACGACAAAGCGAGCTGGGTAAGGGTGGGCCGAAGTTACCAGCGGTTTGCTCTGCAGGCGACCGCGCTCGGGTTACGCCACGCTTTTGTCAATCAGGCCGTCGAAGTGCCCGAAGTTCGCGAGCAGTTCGCCCGGTATCTCGGCCTCGACGATGGACGCGCGGATTTGCTGGTGCGTTTCGGATATGGGCCGCTGATGCCGCGTTCCCCGAGACGGCCGATCGAGCAGGTTCTGATCTAATGTGGATGCGGCCATGTCGAACGTTCTGATCGCCTACGCGACGAGTGAGGGGCAAACTGCCAGAATTTCCAAAAGCCTTGCCGAGCGGCTTGGAGATGCGGGCCATGCCGTCGATCTGGCCGATCTCGCGTCTCGGACGCCCGGCTTGGAGGTGTCGGGATATGACGGGGTGATCGTTGCAGCGTCTGTTCATGCGGGAAAACACCAGGAGAGCGTAATGCGGTTCGTCGCGGAGCACGCGGAGGCGCTCGGCGACAAAGTCACGGCTTTTCTGTCGGTGAGCATGTCCGCCGCTTCGGCCACGGAGGCAGGTCGCGAGCGAGCCGGTGAACAGGTAGCGTCGTTTCTCGAGTCCGTCGCATGGCGTCCGGATTTTGTCGAAACCGTCGCCGGCGCCTTTCGATACTCCTCGTTTTCACGCGGATGGCGCTGGATGATTGGCGTATCGCAGCGGATTTTCGGCAAGGAGTTGCGCCGCCAGGGCTGGCCCGATCTGACGGGCGACGGCGAATACACCGATTGGGTGGCGCTGCGGAAATTCGGCGATTCGTTCGCGGACGCCCTGTGACGGTTGCAGGGGACCGTCGATTATTGCGAGAGGCCGGGCGTAGGCGAATTCAGGCGCCCATCGTCCGTACCGCGTTGTCGTCCGCAATCAGCAGGACATCCGCGGGGCGATTGGCGAAAATACCGACGGTCACGACACCGGGTATCTGGTTGATCCGCGTTTCCAGTTCCAGCGGATTGGTGAACTGCAGATGGTGAACGTCGATGATGTGGTTGCCGTTGTCGGTCACGAAGTTCTCCCGCCAAATCGGCTGGCCGCGCATCTTCAGCATCTGCCTGGCGACAAAACCCTGTGCCATCGGCAGGACCTCGATTGGCAGCGGGAACGCGCCTAACATCCCGACGAGCTTCGAGTCGTCCGTGATACAGACGAACTTACGTGCCGCGCCGGCCAGCACCTTTTCGCGGGTCAGGGCGCCGCCTCCGCCCTTGATCAGCTGGCGATGTTTGTTCGCCTCGTCGGCGCCGTCGATGTACAAATCCACGTCACCAACCGAATTTAGCGTCGAAACCTCGAATCCGTGAGCCTCGAGCCGTTTACTGCTCTCGCTCGAGCTGGAAACCAGCGCATCCAGCTTATGGCGAATGTCCGGCAACAGATCGATGAGGAAGTTGACGGTGGAGCCCGTTCCCACCCCGAGAATGATGCCGTCCTGGACGTACTCCAGTGAAGCCTTTGCGGCACTGAGTTTTTTCGCGTCTTGGTCCATCTTCAATGCGTCGTCATTGTTGTTTCGGGTGACAAATATGCGACATAAAGCCGCTCGAGAAGACGACACGAAGCTTAGCTGATCGAGGTGCGGCGCGCCATGTTGTACTCGTCAGTTTTTGCGGCCCGGAATGAAATATGCCCGCAAATGCGGGCATATTTCGTATTGCTGGAGGAAGACCGAAAGATCTCTCCAGGCTGCTTAGGCTACCTACGCCTGGAAGCTTTTTTCTTGGTTTTACGCTTAGCAGCTTTCTTTTTTGTCTTCCGCTTGGCCGCTTTTTTCTTGGTTTTACGCTTAGCAGCTTTCTTTTTCGTCTTCCGCTTGGCTGCCTTTTTCTTGGTCTTACGTTTCGCGGTTTTCTTTTTCGCCTTCTTCTTGGCTTTCTTCTTTACTTTCCGCTTGGTTTTCTTCTTGGCAGCTTTTTTCTTCGTCTTGCGCTTAGCCGCCTTTTTCTTCGTCTTACGCTTGGCAGCTTTCTTCTTCGTCTTGCGCTTAGCTGCCTTTTTCTTCGTCTTGCGCTTCGCTACTTTACGCTTAGCGACCTTGCGCTTCGACGCCTTCTTCTTTGTTACTTTTCGCTTCTTCGCGACCTTGCGCTTCGAAGCTTTTTTGCGTGACTTCTTTTTTGTAGCCATGGTATTACCTTCTCCGTGTCGGGTACCCGGCGTTGAGTATATACAACAAAAGCAAAAAATCCAGTTACTTAAGTGACGTGGTTAACATTTTCGGCGGAGTCAAAAAAATGCGAAATCGAAGTGTTCGAGCCGTTCTAAAACACGGACCCGGCCACAAACTTTTTCAAACGCCGATTTCAAAAGTTTTTGCCGCTCGATGTGCGCGCCCAGAACGCATCGAGCGACTGCAAAAAGAGACCGTCACTGATCGCCGACGTTGTCCGTGAGGGTGCATTAACGCCCGATCGCTAGGCATTCGACGCCGTTGTCACGTCGTTTCGGCAGGCTCCGCCGACCTCGGTGATAACCTGAAAAAGCGGTATATCCCAAGGACTTGCGGGTATGTGCTCGACGCGTTGACGCTCAAATGCGACACCTATCAGCTTGGGTTTTCTGAACGATTGGCGCGTTCTCAGAAATGAGAACGTGCGATCGTAATAACCGCCGCCCATTCCGATACGGTTGCAACCGTCATCGAATGCGACCAGCGGCACGATTACCAAATCCAATCGCCGAGAATCGATTCTGTGTCCCTCGCGCGGCTCGAGAAGACCGAATCGATTCGTCGTCAACCGGGAGTTCGGACCTAGTTCACAAAAATGCAAATGACGATTTTTTTTCACTATCGGCGCAAAAACGCGCTTTTTCATCCGCCATGCGCGCTCGATAAGCGGCCAGCTGTTAACTTCATCTTCCGCCGGAAGGTACGTTGCAACGCAATTTGCCCGCTGGAATGTGGGCTGTCGGACAAGCGAATCGGAAATCAGCAGTGACGCATCATCGCGTTGCTCCGCCGTCAATTCCTTGCGCACCCTTATTCCCCGGCGGCGCAACACGACTTTAGGATCGCGATTTTCCGTCACGATGGCCGGCTTGAGTTACTGCGGTAGCGGGGGCGGGTCTTCATGGAATGGAGCATCGTCGACGGGTATGGATACACGGTGGGTAGAGGCGCCTCCCGCCTGTGCCGTTGCCGACCGTCGCTCTCGAACCGGAGCAACAGGTGGGGTCAGCCGTGGCAACAACAGGCTTTCCGCCATAAACGGTCCTGCTCAAATGCTGCCGACAGACCGCGACCCCGAGGTCAAAATTTAGGGTCGAAAGGTATCCAGGTCTGCATCGAACACCGCAGGAGGCGCCAGATCTATTCTCAATGACAACCCGAGGCTAATTCTATCTCAAAGTTCGAGCTGCTGAGTGTTACCCAGTGCCGTTTCCACACGATCGGAGAGTAGCTTGATGCGGTCGCCGACCGTGTTTTCAAGCGACTGGCCTCTTTCTCGAGCCTGCAACAGCTCATTCGCCATATTCAGGGCGGCCATTACCGCGATGCGATCGAGACCCACCACCTTGCCGCTGTCGCGGATCTCGCGCATTCGGTCATTCAAGGCTTCGGCCGAATCCAGTAACGCCGTCCGTTCATTCGCCGGGCAGGAGACTTGGTATTCTTTCTCTAGGATCCTGACGCTGACGTGAGCGTACATTTCGGTCATCGCTGGTACTCCGGATAGAGACCCGGCCGTTCGACGGCCAGGTCTGCGAAATGGTGATCGGTTGCTTCTGCCTTGGCGGGCCGCTGCGTGTAATGGCATGCCCAACGTTGCGACCCGGCTCAGCCTCCCTGTTCCATCGCTTTGAGCCGCCCGATCATTGCTTCGACACGGGCCCGCACCTGTTCATTCTTTTGCAAAAGTGTGGCCCGTTCCGCCGTCAACGTATCCTGGCGCTGTTTCAGCGATTGGTTTTCGTTTTGCAGTTGGTCACAAACGTCAACCAGCGCGTCGACGCGCTTTTCCAGCCGTTTGAGTTCCTGCTCGAACATGGTGTTGTCGTTGTCAGCCATGCGGTCAATATAGAACCGACCGCGCGGAGAATCAATCAGGAAAACGGCCGAAAAGTTCGTTGGCGCGAAGACTGCCCGCAAGGTCTTTGACAGCCCGTTGAATTTTACCCCCGGAAAACCCGCGTCGCGATTGCGGTCCGCCTGAAAATCATGCCGCCGCCGAAACCCTGCGGTGAGCCTCCGCGTCACTTGCGTGGCTTGGCGGGAGCGTGTTGCGTCTGGCCACTTGGGCTGACTCGCGGGATCATCTATATTCTCACTGATGAATCAAACGATCGATCACGACGAGCTTGCCGCAGCCCTGCGTCGCTGCGGCTCGAGTTGGACAAGCGCACAGACGCACGGATTGTTGTGTGGCCGCCTCGCAATGCTTGGCGCAAACGGTGCGGCAGCGTGGCGAGATCAGGTGCTGGAGGATCTGGATCGGAACGACGCCCTGCGAGGGGAATGCGAGTCCGTACTCGATACCGTGCTTCAGTCCACGTGGCGGCAGCTCGCCGAACGTCAATCGGAGTTCGATTTACTCCTGCCCGACGAGGACGAGGACGCGGCGCTGCGTACGCAGGCAATCGCCGACTGGTGCGAGGGTTTTCTTCACGGTCTGGTGGCTCACAAGCACAGTGACGCGGTGAAAAAGCGACTGTCGGCGGAGCCCCTGAGCGACGTGATCAGAGACATGCTGGAGATCACGCGCGCCACCGTCGGCGAAGAGGAAGACGAGGAAGAAAACGAACAGGCGTACGTGGAATTGGTAGAGTACGTTCGCGTCGCTACACAGCTTGCCTACGAAGAGCTTGCCGATGTGCGTGACGGCGCGGGTTCCCCGGTGCCGGCTGACGAACCTCGTGGCACTTTGCACTGATCCTCAAGCCTCCCACAAACCGAGCCGGCAGGCTTTCTAACGGTACCGATGAACAAGAACGAATTCGCGAAGCGACGTAAGCAACTCATGCGCATGATTGGCGGCGACGGCGTCGCAATCCTTCCCAGCGCACCAATCCGCAATCGAAGCCGGGACGTCGAATATCGCTATCGCCAGGACAGCGACTTTTTCTACCTGACCGGCTTTGCCGAACCGGACGCCGTGGCGGTGCTGGCGCCGGGGCGTGACAGCGGAGACTACATCCTGTTCTGTAGGGAAAGAGACAAGGAGCGCGAGCGTTGGGACGGATCCCGCGCCGGACCGGACGGCGCGGTCCGGGATTACGATGCTGCCGACGCTTTTCCGATCGACGACATCGACGACATTCTGCCGGGGATCATGGAGTCGCGGAACTGCGTGTTTTATACGATGGGCGCCTACTCGGATTTCGACGGGCGCATCACCGATTGGGTGAAGTCCCTGCGCAGTCGCGGATCTTCCGGGGTGCATACGCCGCACGAGTTCGTCGCCCTGGATCACCTGTTGCACGACATGCGTCTCTACAAGTCCCGCGCCGAGCTTTCGGCGATGCGCCGCTCGGCCAAAATAGCCGCTGCCGCGCACACAAAAGTCATGGCAATGGCGGAGCCGGGCCTTTACGAGTACGAGTTGGAAGCCGAGCTCATCCACGAATTCCGGCGCAACGATGCAATCAACTCGTACAGCCCGATCGTCGGTAGCGGCGCCAACAGCTGCGTATTGCATTACGTCGAAAACAATGCGCCGCTGGTCGACGGCGATCTCGTGCTGATCGACGCCGGCTGCGAAGCGGACTATTACGCATCCGACGTTACGCGCACTTTTCCGGTCAACGGACGGTTTTCCGCCGAGCAGCGCGCCGTTTACGATATCGTTCTGGAGGCGCAGCTTGCCGCCATCGACAAGGTCCGGGTCGGGAATCAGTGGAACGACCCGCACGACGCCGCGGTGCAGGTGATAACTCGCGGTCTGCGGAAGATCGGCCTGCTCAGCGGCAGTCTGCCGAAGCTCGTGCGTGACGGCGCCTACCGGGAGTATTTCATGCATCGTACCGGCCATTGGATCGGCATGGACGTCCACGACGTCGGCGACTACAAAGTTGGTGACGAGTGGCGATTGCTGGAATCCGGGATGGTGATGACCGTCGAGCCCGGCATTTACATTCCGGCAAGCCGCAAGGTCCCGGCCCGTTTCCGCAACATCGGTATTCGCATCGAGGACGACGTTGCGGTCGGCAGGAAGGGGCCCGACGTGCTCAGCAAGCAGCTGATCAAGGACCCCGACGATATCGAGGCGTTGATGGCGGCCCGATGACGGCGCAAATGGAAAAACCCGACTACGATATCGTCATTGCCGGTGGCGGCATGGTTGGCAGCTGTCTCGCGCTTGCGCTCGCGCCGCTGAATCTGCGGATTGCGGTGGTCGAAGCCGTCGCGCGTGCGGCCGCCAGCCAACCGAGTTTTGACGATCGCTCGACGGCGTTATCGCGCAGCAGCCAGCGGATGTTTACGGCAATGGGCCTGTGGGATCGGATAGAAGCGGCGTCTACGCCAATTCGGGCCATTCACGTGTCCGACAAGGGTCGTTTCGGCTTCTCGCACATCGACGCCGAGGAACAGGGCGTCGAGGCTCTCGGCTACGTCGTTATCAATCGCGTACTCGGCGGCGTTTTGCAATCGGAGCTTGCCGAACATTCGGGCCTCGACGTGATCTGCCCGGCGCGGATAACGGCAACGGAAGCGAATTCCGATGGCGCGGTCGCGACTATCGACGATTCGGGCAAAGAGCGCCGGATTGCCTGCCGCCTGCTGGTAGCGGCCGATGGCGCTCACTCGAACGTGCGCGAGATGTTTGGTATCGGCGCAAAACACGTTGGCTACGGACAGCATGCCGTCATCGGCAACGTACTTACCGAAAAGCCGCACGACAATCGCGCCTACGAACGATTTACCGAATCCGGGCCGGTAGCGATGTTGCCCATCAAAGACGATCGCACGGCGTTTGTGTGGATCTTATCGAGCGGAGAAGCGGCGGAAAAAATGACGTTGGGGGATCACGAATTCACCGTGAGCCTGCAGGAGGCGTTCGGCAACCGCCTGGGTTCCTTCTCCAAAGTGGGCAGTCGCGCCAGCTATCCGTTGGCACTCAGCAAAGCCAACGAGCTGATCGCGCGGCGCGGCGTGGTCGTCGGCAACGCGGCGCATGGCCTGCACCCGGTAGCCGCGCAGGGCTTCAACCTGGGACTTCGGGACGTCGCGGCGTTGTCCGACTGTATCGCCGACGACATTCGCGATTCGCGCGTCAACGGGCAGGCCGATCCGGGCGGAGCGGCGGTATTGGAGCGGTACGCGGAATGGCGTCGCGAGGATCAACAAAAGCTCGTGCGGTTCACCGATGGCGTCGTGCGACTGTTCGGCAGCCGGCAACCGCCGGTCCGCGTGCTGCGCAACATCGGTATGCTGGGTTTCGACCTGGTCCCCGGCGTCCGGCGTTTGTTTGCAAAACACACGATGGGACTGGCGGGCAAACTACCGAGGCTGTCGCGCGGCGTGCCGTTGCAGTGAAGTCGCGTTTCGACATCGTCGTGGCGGGCGCCGGCATGGTCGGTCTGCTTGCCGCGACTCTCCTGGCGCGGTCCGCGCAGGCCGCGCGACTGAATATTGTCGTTCTCGACGCGGGGCGGCCGCCCCGTTTCGATCGCGAGCAGGACGTCGGGCTGCGCGTATCCGCGATTTCTCTGGGCTCGGCGTCCATCCTGGACAGGGTAGGCGCGTGGGACGCGGTCAAAGAGCAGCGCCACTGCCCGTACGAGAGCATGCGCGTCTGGGATGCGCGGGCGGCGATCGAAAGCCCCGAGACCCTGCGCTTCGACGCGGCGGATTTTGCGGTCCCGGAGCTGGGTTTTATCGTCGAAAACGCGCTCTTGCGCCATGTACTGATCGAGCAGCTCGAGACGCTGGACGTCGACTTGCGGTTCGCCACCGAAATCGACAGCCTCGCGGCGGAGCGCGATGGCCATTCTTATCGCGTCGGACTGGTGGGTGGCGACAGCCTGGCACCCGATCTGCTGGTCGCCGCGGACGGCGCGGGCTCCGTGGTGCGAAAAACGGCCGGCATCCCGACGAAGGCCTGGCAATACCCGCAGTCCGCGCTCGTGACGCACGTGACGCCCGAATTCAGTCACCGGCGAACCGCCTGGCAGCGGTTTCTGAAGGACGGACCCATCGCGCTGCTGCCGCTCGCCGACGGGCGTGTTTCCGTCGTGTGGTCCACAAGGCCCGAGCAGGTGAACGAGGGCCTGTCGGTCAGTGACGCCGAACTGGGGGTGTTGTTGACGGACGCCAGCGACGCCGTGCTGGGGAATTTGCGCGTGGACGGTCCGAAAGGGTCGTTTCCCCTTCGCGCGCAGCATGCGATTCGCTACGTAGAGCCGGGACTGGCGCTGATTGGCGACGCGGCCCACAGCGTGCATCCGCTTGCGGGGCAGGGCGCCAACCTCGGTTTGGCGGACGCTTCAGCCCTGGCGGACGCGGTGCTGGACGGCATGGAACGCGATGAATACCCGGGGGACCTGCCGACGCTGCGCGCCTACGAGCGGGCTCGCAGGGGCGCAAATGCCACGATGCTGCACTTCATCGACTCGATCAATCGGCTATTTCTCTCGGACTCCGGGGGGCTCGAAGGGCTTCGCCGGCGCGGTATGCGGCTTTTCAACCGCAGCGGGCCGATTCGGCGTCGCGCGGTGCAGGTTGCGCTGGGTATTAAGGTGTAGAATTGCCGGGTCGAGCATTGGGGGCGCTGCCTGCTCGGATCGGAATAACTCAGAACAATACGGTTGCTGGCCGCGCGTGCGCTTCACTACGCTGACGCTGTCACGTGCTCCTCAACCCACCGTGAGATGACCCGCTGATCCCATGACGATGCGTTACGTTTACATCCTGGCATTTTTGCTTGCCGCTGCGGCCGTGGCGATATTCGTTTACAAGTGGCAGACCCTGGGATTTCCGCTGTCACCGGACCAGGAGCGTCCGGCCTGGACGATTGAGACGTCGGTGCGATTCGACGCGGGTCCGGGATCGATCAGCGCCAATCTGCAGATTCCCGCGCTCACGCCCGGATTCGGCACGATCGATCAGTACTCCGTGTCGCGGAACTACGGTTTCAGCGTCAACTACGGCGGCGGCGGCCGGGAAGCGCAGTGGACGGTTCGGAGGGCGTCCGGACCGCAGACACTGTATTACCGGATAGTCGTTTACGAAGACGAAAACGCGGATCTTTCCGATACGACGCCGCCGTTTCCGCTGCCACCGGTGATCGATGAGCCGCTGAAAACCGCGGTTGACGTCATCGTCGACGACGTGCGCGCGCAGTCGGCCGACGCGGCCTCTTTTACCTCGACGCTGCTGCGCCTGGCAAACGACCCTTCACCCGAGCCGAGTATCGAACTCCTGTTGGCGGATGCCGCCACCGCGGCCGAGTTCGTGGAAACGATGACGACCGTGTTGGCGGTTGCAAGAATACCGGCGCGCATGGTGCGCGGTATTCAGCTTCAGGACCAAACGCGCAGGGCCGAGTTATTGCCTTGGCTGGAAGTGCACGACGGTGATCGATGGAGGTTCTTCAATCCACTGACCGGCGACGAAGGGCTGCCTCCGCGGTTTCTGGTCTGGTGCCGTGGCAACGACCCGCTGGCGCGCGTCGAGGGCGGCAGCAACGTCGAAGTCGATTTCGCGGTGCAACAAAGTCTACTCGACTCGATGGCAATCGCCGAGCGGCGCGCGGCGGCGAGGCAATCGGTCTTGGTCGAATTCTCGCTGTTCAGCCTGCCGATCCAGACGCAGGCGGTTTACAGCGTGTTGTTGATGATACCGATAGGCGCCTTGGTGATGGTGCTCATGCGCAACGTGGTCGGCATTGACGCGTTCGGCACCTTCATGCCCGTGCTGATTGCGCTCTCGTTCCGTGAAACCCGGTTGTTGTGGGGCGCGATCCTGTTTACGTTGCTCGTGACGCTCGGCCTGAGTATTCGTTTCCTACTGGAACGGCTGCGGCTCCTTTTGGTGCCGCGGTTGACCGCGGTGCTGATCGTCGTCGTCATTCTGATGCTGGTAATCAGCGTCGTTTCGCACAAGCTGGGACTGGAAACCGGGCTGTCCGTGGCGTTGTTTCCGATGGTCATCATTGCAATGACGATCGAGCGAATGTCGGTCGTGTGGGAAGAGCGCGGGGCCACGGATGCGATTCGGGCCGGCACCGGCAGTTTACTCGTCGCCGTAGTCGCGTATCTTGCGATGGGTATGGATTGGCTGGAACACGTCGTCTTCACGTTCCCCGAACTGCTGTTGCTGGTGTTGGCGGCGGTGCTGCTGATCGGCCGTTACACCGGTTATCGCGTGACCGAGCTAGGGCGGTTCAAAGCGTTTTCGGGTAGCGGCAGCGATTACCCGAACAGCGCCGACAGGTCCTAGTGCGATGTTCGGGGTTGCCAGAAAACTGAGAAAAGCCGGCGTGCTCGGGCTGAATCAGCGTAACGCGGAATTGATCATGCGATTGAACCCGCGGCGACTGTATCCGCGCGTCGACGACAAGGCGATGACAAAACGGATCGCGATCGACGCCGGCATGGCGGTGCCGGAGCTGTACGGAATAATCAGCAATCAGGCGGATACTCGCCGGATCGGTGAGATAGTGAGCGACCGGGAAAGTTTCGTCATCAAGCCGGCCCACGGCAGCGGCGGCGACGGCATCATCGTCATCACCGGGCGCAGCGAGCGCAAACGCTGCTCGTTTCGGCAGGCCGGCGGACTGATCATTACGGAGTCCGAGTTGCGGCATCACATCAGCAATATCGTCGGCGGACAGTACAGCCTGAGCGGAAACCCGGACACGGCGCTCGTCGAGTATTGCGTCAAGTTCGATCCGATATTCGCCGACGTCAGCTACCAGGGTGTGCCGGATATCCGCATCATCGTCTATCGCGGGTATCCGGTGATGGCGATGGTCCGTCTGCCCACGCGGAGTTCGAGTGGCAAGGCGAATCTGCATCAGGGGGCGGTAGGCGCCGGCATCGACCTCCAGTCCGGCCGTACGCTGACCGGCGTACTGCACAACGACGTGGTCGAAGATCATCCGGATACGGGCGCCATTTTTGCGGGCCTGGAGATTCCTCACTGGGACTTCATTCTGGAATCGGCCGCGCGCGGCTACGAAGTCACGGGGCTCGGTTACCTGGGTGTCGACATCGTCATCGATCGTGACCTCGGGCCGCTGATTCTGGAGATGAATGCGCGGCCCGGGCTCAGCATCCAGATAGCGAATCGAGACGGGCTTGCCAGCCGCATCGAACGTATCGAAGCGGTCTACGACGAGCGTTCGGGGCCGGCCGCACGCGCGGGATTGGCGCGCGCGGAATTCGCTTCCGAAGGCTTTCCACTGACTGGTTCCGTTGACTGACGGCGGGAGGCATCGATGGTTACCGACGATCTGATTCGACAGTACGAGCGCGACGGCGCGGTGTGTGTGCGTCAGGCGGTATCCCCCGACGCCGCCGTTGCGCTGCTCGAGCACCTCGACGCATTGGTGGCGCAGCAGGAGGATCGGTGGACGACAAACCGCATCGGCGGTTTCTCCGATCGACACCTTTGGCCGCGCATGTCCTGGATGCGCGACTTCTGCGCCTCCACTCGTCTGCCGGAGATCGCCGGCAGGATGATGCGCAGCAGTTACGCCCGGCTGTTTTTCGATCACACCTTCATCCGCGACGCCGGGACCGATCATCAGACGCCGTGGCACCAGGATCGGCCGTACTGGCCGTTTCAGGGGCGTCAGATCGCGAGCGTGTGGGTGGCGCTGACGGCCTGCGATCCCAGCTCCAGCGGACTGCGGTTTATTCGCGGCTCGCACGTCTGGGGCAAGGTGTTCCAGCCGGTTTCATTTGGCGCCAGCAGCGCAAGCGCGCAGTTTCTGGACGGCAACGAGGCGCTGGATCCGATGCCGGATTTCGACGCCGCGCCGGACGAGTACGAGGTGCTGGAGTGGGACATGGAGCCGGGAGACGCCGTCGTTTTCGGCGCGGAAGCGATCCACGGCAGCGCTCCGAACTCGGACAGGGAACGACGGCGGGCCGCCATTTCCGTTCGCTACGTCGGTGACGACGCACGTTGGGATCCCCGACCGGGCACCGACCCAATCGTGACCGGGGAGCAGGTGGCTATCGCGGCCGGTGAACCGCCGCACGACGACACCTGGTTTCCGGAAGTCTGGCGCGAGGACCAGCAGTAAGGCCTCGGTAATGCGATGCGAGTGATCGCGGCGAGATTCGCTCTGTGAAAACCGCGTAGCGGCCCACGCGGCCGGCCGCGTCGAGGCGTAGTACCATAAAGTCCTTCAACACGCGCCGGGGGACAAATCTCGTGATGCGACGCTTGATCCGATCGAAGCTCTCATTGTATTGCCGGACCGTCTGCGTAATCCTCGTGGTCGCGGTCACGTTTCCGCCGACCGCTCACGGCCATCACTCGTTTACCGCGGAATTCACCGCCGAAAAGACCGCGGAGCTGACCGGTGTCGTCACGCAGGTCTGGTTTCGCAATCCCCACGTGCGTTATCTGTTCACGATAGAAAACGAGGCGGGCGAAGCGGAAACCTGGGACGCCAGGGGCTCACCGGTCGTCTGGCTGGCGAGAAAAGGTTGGACCCGGAACACGATAAAGGTGGGCGACAAGGTGACTTTCTACGGCTTCCTGGGGCGGGACGGGCGCAAGATGCTGTCGATCATGACCGTCACGCTCGAAGACGGGACGGAATTGGTCGACCGCGTACCGGAGTAGAAAACCATGCATGACAAAATGTTTTCCCGCTTGGCGCTGACCGCATGGGTGTTGATATCCACAGCGACGTTTGCGGCCGAGGAAGATTTCGAGGGTCGCTGGATGGTTTCGCTCCAGGACCAGAAGCGCACGTTGGTCGGCCTGCTGGAAATCGAACGTTCTTCGGAGGGATGGGCCGCCTATCTCGAAGGTGGGCCCGTGCGAATCGAAATCGAAGGAGCCGCGGTTACGTTGTACGCCGATAGCCGGGACGTGCGCGGTTTCGTGTTCGATCGCAAACTCGTCGGCACGCTCGACGGGGACGCGATGAGCGGCAGCTATACCCAGGAGGGCGCCGCCGCGCAAAAAGAAAAGGGCGGTCCCTGGCGGGCGGAGCGTGCGGGCGTCGAAGCGGCGCCGCCAGGGGAGCCAAGGCCCGTCGACCTGAGTGGTACCTGGACGGCCACGCAGGAACTCGATTTCCGCAAGTACACGATGGCGCTGACGCCGGCCGGTGAGAAATGGCTGGAGAACTATCTGCCCTATTACGATCAGCCGGACGTACGCTGTACGTCGATCGGATTGCCCGCACTGGCGACCTATTCGTTTCCGTTCGAGATTCTGGGCTCCGACGATCGACTCACCTTCATCTACGAGTACCAGTCGAAAGTGCGACGGATATGGACGGACGGCCGACAGCCGAGCGACTATATGCCTCCATCCCGGATGGGACACTCGGTCGGGCATTGGGAAGGCAGCACTTTGGTGGTCAACACGACATTGCTCGATAAAACCGTGCGCGACTTTCGCGGCGAATTGATTTCGGAGAATGCGCGTATCGAGGAACGTTATTCGCTGAGCGGCGACGGCGATACCCTGACCGCGATCATCTTCGTACACGACGCGGAAAACTACCTGCGCGCGCCGATCCGCCGGCGGCAGTGGACCCGAAACGACGGCGCAGAGATTTTTCCGTACACCTGTGATCCGGATTCGTTTTATCTGACGATGTACGAGGACGGTGAACTGGACATGTACGTCGAACGTACGGATCGGCGTTTCTGACCGTTCGATACGGCTCGCATGGGGCGCGACCGGTTCCAGGCGGACCGGAAGTATCGCAGGAAACGCATCCCGCAACGGACCCCGATGCCGGCGCCGGCTTCTTCTTTAATCGCCACGGGCGTCAGCGTAGGATGAGGAATCGTTCGGGTGTTGTTTTGGGGGATGGATGATGGCGAAGCGAATCGAAGTACTGCCGCGGGCGGCCGGCAACGGCCTGCTGGACCGGCGCCTGTTCATGAGGTCGCTGGCGGCCGGTGCGGCGGGCGCAGCCTCTGGGATCGCGTTTGCCCAACCCGTTAGCGAAGGTCAACCCGAATGGATGCTGACACCCGGTGCGACCACCGACGAATACGGAACCCGGTCGCGTTTCGAGGTTGAGCGTACAAAACGGTTCACGGTACCGCCGGGCGGCTGGGGCAGCACCGGGCGATCGATCGCGGCGTTTACACCGCATCATCTGACGCACGGAACGATTACGCCTTCGGGTTTGCATTTCGAGGTCAATCATCACGGCATTCCGGACATCGATCCGGATCGGCATGCCTTGATCATCCATGGCATGGTGAAACGGCCGATCAAAATTTCGGTGTCGGCGCTCGCCAATTATCCAACGGAGACGCACGGCTATTTCCTCGAATGTTCCGGGAACAGCGGCCGCCTCTGGGGGGACGAGCCGACCCCGGCGACCCTCGATATCACGCACGGTCTTTTGTCCGGTAGTGAATGGACGGGCGTGCCGCTGTCGATCCTGCTCGACGAAGCCGGCGCCGATCCGAAGGCGAAGTGGATTGTCGCCGAAGGCGGCGATTCGGGCTCGGTGAGTCGCAGCGTGCCCATGGATGCGGCGCTCCACGACTCGATGATCGCCCTGTATCAGAATGGCGAGCACCTGCGGCCGGGACAGGGTTACCCGATTCGACTGCTCAATCCCGGCCAGGAAGGGAACACGAACATCAAGTGGCTTCGCTCGATCCACGTCACGGACCGTCCCGCGATGACGCGTTTCGAGACGTCGACCTATACCGATCTGATGCCCGACGGCAAGGCGCTGCAGTTCTCGCTGGCAATGGAAGTGAAGTCGGTGATCACGCGGCCGTCGAACGCCGACTCCCTCCCAAAAAAGGGTGTGTACGAGGTGACAGGGATCGCGTGGTCGGGTAAAGGTCGAATCACCCGGGTCGACGTTTCCGCCGACGGCGGCAGGACCTGGGCGGAAGCGGCGCTCCAGGAGCCCATTCAGTCCAAGATGCTGACGCGCTTCCGGATACCCTGGGAATGGAACGGCGGCCCGGCGGTCTTGCAGAGCCGCGCCGTTGACGAGACCGGTCGGGTTCAACCGACACGCACGGAACTCATTGCGGCGCGCGGCAAGGCGGGTCGCTACCATTTCAACGGCATCCACAGCTGGGGCGTCGCGGACGACGGGAGCATCCAACATGTTTACGCGTGAGACCCGCGTGCACAGGGTGATCCGCCCGATGTCGGCGGCGGCGTTTTTGTTCGTCACCGTCGCCGTCGCGGGCGCCGAAGAGGCGAAACCGAGCTTCAGCGAAGTGGCCACCGACGAGGAAGTGGCGCTGGTTTACCTGTCAATCCAACCTGACGGGGAGAACCTGCCCGCCGGGTCGGGGACTGCGGAGCAGGGCGAGCCCCTGTATCAATTGCATTGCGCATCCTGTCACGGCGCCGACGGTGAAGGCGGCTTGGCGAACAAGCTGGTGGGCGGACACGGGACGCTCGCCGGCGATGCTCCGGTGAAGACACTCGGGAGCTACTGGCCCTACGCGACAACGGTTTTCAACTACGTTCGCCGTTCGATGCCGTATCAGGAGCCGATGTCGCTGAGCAACGACGACTACTACGCCATCACAGCGTGGATGCTGAACAAGAACGACATCATCGCCGCCGACGCGGTGATGGACAGGAATTCCCTGCCCGCCGTCGTCATGCCCAATCGTGATGGCTTCATCAACGCCTACCCCGATATCCCGGACGAGTACGACTACATGGAGTGACGCCATGTCGATGATCAGCCGAATGGGCGCCACCGGTCTCGCGTGTTTGCTCGCGATGGCCTGCGACGCGCAGGACGCCTCGGTAAGAAACGACCACGCCGGTCTGCTCGAATTGTTCGCCGAATGGCGGGAGTTCGAGCGCCCGCCGCTGCTGGACGGCGCTCCCGACTACACGGCGGAACGATTCGCCGCCCGCTACGTGGACTACGAAGCCTTGCGGGCGCGGCTCGACGCCATCGATCCGTCCGCCTGGCCCATTTCACAACAGGTCGATTGGCATCTCGTTCGCGCGGAGATGAACGGTTACGACTTCAATCATCGCGTGCTGAAGCCCTGGGCGCGAGATCCCGCCTATTATCAGTCTATCTGGATGGCGCGAAGCGACGTGCCGGCGCACGAGGGCCCCACGCATCACGCCGTCACCGAGTTCTGGACCTACGAGTTGCCGCTGTCTTCCGGGGAGGAGCGGCGGCTGATCGCGGATCTGAGCGTGATCGCGCCATTGATGCGGCAGGCGAGGCGCAACCTGACCGGCAATGCGCGAGAGCTGTGGATTACGGGGATACGGAACATCCGATCACAGCGTGCTTATCTCGACGTCATCGCCGAGCGCGTCGCCGGGCGGGCAAGCGGCGAACTCAACGCCGTGATCGCTGCGGCGATGGTCGCGACGGAGGAGCTCATCGCCTGGCTCGAAGCCGAAGCGCCGAAAAAAACGGGTCCGTCGGGGATCGGCAAGGACAACTACAGCTGGTATCAGCAACACGTTCACCTCGTGCCGATGACCTGGGAGGACGAGGTTCGTCTGCTGAAGCGTGAGCTCGACCGGGCATGGTCGTCGCTCAAGCTCGAGGAACATCGTAACCGGCATCTGCCGCCGATGGTCGCGGCGTCGACACCGGCGGAGTACGCCGCCAAGGCCGATGAGGCCGCGAACCGTTTCATGACGTTTCTCGAGCGGCAGGAGATTGTTACCGTCGCGGACTACATGGAGCCGGCGCTGCGCGAACATCTCGGCGTTTTCGTGCCGGAAGAGCAGCGCAATTTTTTCTGGATCGGCGCGCATTACGATCCGTTGCCGCTCTTTACGCATTTTTATCATTGGTTCGAGCTGGCGCGCATGGATCGCGAGCCGCATCCGAGTCCGGTCAGGCAGGGTGCGCTGCTCTACAACATTTTCGACAGCCGCAACGAAGGCACCGCCACCGGCGTCGAGGAGATGTTCATGCATGCGGGGCTTTACGACGATAGTCTGCGCTCCCGCGAAATCGTCTGGATCATGGTGGCGCAGCGCGCCGCCCGAGGCCTCGGATCGCTTTACGCACATGCGAATCAAATGACGATGGAAGAGGCCGGTGCGGTGCACACGGATTGGACGCCTCGCGGTTGGATGAAAACCGAAAAAGAGCTGTTGATTTTCGAGCAACACCTCTACCTGCGGCAGCCGGGTTACGGCACCAGCTACATCACCGGCAAATACCTGCTGGAGCGCACGCTCGCCGACTACGCCAAACAGCTCGAGGAGCGGGGACAGGACTTTCGGCTGAAAGACTTCTTCGATCGGCTCAATGCGATAGACAGCATTCCGATTTCACTGGCGCGTTGGGAAATGACCGGCCTCGACGACGAAATAAGGCGGCTGACCGGCGTCAACTGAAACGAGAATAAAAGGCCGCAAAACGACCACCACCTTGCTCGCAACTCCCTGTAGGAACCCGTCCTGACGGGCAACCGTCGCTGGGTGGCGTTTGGGTTCTTTTTGACGTTTCCTCTACCGTTGAGGCATCGCCGTCGGGGAGCTCCATAGGGGAATGGCTCCCTTCGGTCCGCTTTATTTCCCCTATAGAGCTCCCCGACGACGATGCCGGATCACCGCGGTAAATAACGCTCGTGGAAAGCAGCGTGCGGGTTGGGCGCGATGGTTGGGAATGGTGGTGGGGGACCTCTTCAGTGGAAATAAAGCGGACCGCAGGGAGCCATTCCACTGAAGAGGTCCCCCGCCGCCATTCGTTGCCACGGAAGCAGAATCCGGTTCCACTCCCATTGCCCGTCAGGACGGGCTCCTACAGAGGGTTGCGGTCCCGGTAGGATCTCACGCGGGGGTCATCGCGCCCTGAGCTGCGCCGTAAGCCAGCGGTTCATACGGGTTTCCAGAATTTCCAGAGGCAACGCGCCGCCGCCGAGGAGCTCGTCGTGGAAAGCGCGGATGTCGAACTCGGCACCCAGCGTTTGTTCCGCTTTCCGGCGTAATTCGAGAATCTTCAGCTGGCCGATCTTGTAGGCGAGCGCCTGGCCGGGCCAGGAAATATAGCGGTCGATTTCGTTGACGATGTCCAGTTCGGTTTTGGCGGCGTTGTCCTTGAAGAAATCGATTGCCTGCTGCCGCGTCCAGCCTTTGTAGTGCATGCCGGTGTCGACGACGAGGCGCACGGCACGCCACATCTCGTAGGTGAGCGCGCCGAATCGGGAGTAGGGGTCTTTGTAAAGACCCAGATCGTAACCCAGGCTTTCGCTGTAGAGGCCCCAGCCCTCGGTAAACGCCGTGAAACCCGAATAGCGGCGAAACTCGGGCATGTCGGGAAGCTCCATCTGCAGGGCGATTTGCAGATGATGGCCGGGGACGGCTTCGTGAACCGACAATACCTCCATCTCGTATTTCGGGCGCACCTCGGGCCGGTGCAGATTGACGTAATAGTAACCGGGGCGGCTGCCGTCCGCGGCGGGCCGGCTGTAGTAGGCGGTGGTGGTGTCCGGTGCAATGTTGTCGGGTATCGGCCTCAGGCCGTAGGGCATGCGCGGGAGTTTGCCGAACAGCCTGACGAGTTCCGGGTCGATGCGTTTGCAGATGGCCAGGTAGGCGTCAAACAGCTCCTCCGGCGTTTCGTAATAGAACTTCGGATCGGTACGCAGATATTCCAGGAATTCGTGGAACGTGCCGTCGAATTCGAGTTCGTCGATGATGAACTGCATGTCGGCGCGCAGGCGGGCGACTTCATCGAGGCCGAGACGGTGGATTTCGTCGGGCGTCATCGACGTCGTCGTGAAAAGCCGCGCCCGGTGCTCATAAAACGCCTCGCCGTCCGGCAGTGACGACGCGCCGATGCTGTCGCGGCTGGCCGGCAGGTAGGTATTGCTGAAGTAGCGGGCGAAGCGGCGGTAGGCGGGCACGATGGATTCCTCGATCACGGTCGCGGCCTCGCGCCGGATGCGCTCCTGCTCCGCGCCGTCGATCGACTCCGGCATGTCGGCGAACGCTTTGTAGAACGGGCTTTCCGCGGCGGTTTCCACGAGCTGCGCTTCAATCTGTGCGGGTATACGCCCCATCAGAATTTTCGGCGGCATGTAGCCGTCCGCGCGGCCCGCTTCCTGCAGTTCCATCGTTTGCTCGATGACCTGCTCCACCGCCGCCATGCGTTTGAGCCAGTCGCCGTAGTCTTCGACCGTACGCAGCCTCAGGCCCTCGGCGGTCGATTCCAGCGATTGGACGCCGCCGCGCTGACTGATCGGCATGAGATAGTCGCGATACCGGTGACCGTCGATGTCGTTTTCGAGGTCACGCCGGAACAGGTCGTAGTTGAGGCGATCGTCCGCCGTCAGCCGACCCGGATCGATCGCGCGCAAACGGCGCAGGAATTCGCGGCGCTGCTCATAGCGGCGCTCGAAACCCTCGACGCTCAGGTCCGTCCAGCGGTCGTTGTAACGCCGATCGCCAAGACGGGAGGCGAAAACCGGGTATTCGAGAAGCTGCCACTCCCAGGCTTCCGCGAGCAGTGCGGCAAATTCGTCGGCGGGCGCCGCAACGGCGGCGGGTGTCGTCAATAGTACGGCGAGCATTGCCGCAACGGATCGTGAACGCATGGTTTCCTCCGCGGTGAAGGCCGCCATTGTTGCGATACCGAGCGCTGCTGGCAACCGATCCGCGACTTGGCTATGATTGCCGGCACTGATCGATAGCGTACACAGAAGAGACCTCCGGTTTGAAAGGGGGCGCCGAAGGCGCAACGAGCTCGGAAACGCTCAGGCAAAAGGACTGTGTACCCTGATCAGCTCTGGAGAGTGGCCGCTGGACGGCCCACCGAAGGGGTATAGGCAAGCCGCCGCGGCGTCTCTCAGTGGACTGGCAGCGGCTGACAGCCGGATCTCTCAGGTATTTGGACAGAGGGGCGACCCGACGCAGCTTGTCGAAGCAGGCGCGCCGTGTCGCCCTTTTTTGTGGCCGCCGTGGTTTCGATTCCACGGGTACCAGGAGGAACAGCAATGGGGCAGAAGACGCCACTGTATGGGCAGCACGTCGAGGCCGGCGCGAAAATCGTCGACTTCGGCGGTTGGGACATGCCATTGCACTACGGCTCACAGGTCGAGGAGCACCACGCCGTCCGGCAGCACGCGGGCGCGTTTGACGTGTCTCACATGACGGTGGTGGACGTCCAGGGCGAGGACGCGACGCCGTTTCTCCGCCGCCTGCTCGCGAACGACGTCGCCAAACTCACCGAACCCGGCAAGGCCCTCTACAGTTGCATGCTCACGCCCGACGGCGGCGTCGTCGACGACCTGATCGTGTATCACCTTGGTCCCACGAACTACCGCGTCGTCGTCAACGCGGCCACGCGCGACAAAGACATTGCGTGGATCAACGGGCAGGCCGGCGATTATTCCGTGGCGATATCCGAGCGGCCGGATACCGCAATGATTGCCGTCCAGGGTCCCGACGCGAGGGAGATTGCGGCCCGTGTTCTGCCGGAAGCGGCGCGGAACGCGGCTCTTGCGCTGAAACCGTTCAGCGCGCTGGCGTTGGACGAACTGTTTGTGGGCCGCACCGGTTATACCGGCGAGGACGGCTGGGAACTGGTGGTCCCGGCGGAGCAGGGCGCACGTTACTGGCGCGACCTGACCGACGCCGGCGTCCGGCCCTGCGGGCTCGGCGCGCGCGACACGCTTCGCCTGGAAGCGGGTATGAACCTGTACGGCACCGACATGGACGAGACGACTTCGCCGTTGGAATCGGGCCTCGCCTGGACGATTGCCTGGGAGCCCGAGGACCGCGAATTCATCGGCCGCGCGGCCGCGAGCAGGCTGCGTCTGGACAAGTCGCGACGGCGGTTCTGCGGCCTGCTGCTCGAAGGGCGCGGGGTGCTGCGCAATCACCAGCGGGTTGTCGTCGAGGGTGTCGGCGACGGCGAAATCACCAGCGGTGGATTTTCACCGACGCTGGGCCGCTCGATTGCGATGGCCAGAATCCCGGCGGGTTCCTACGACAGGGCGCAGGTCGAGGTGCGTGGCAAAATGCTCGACGTACGCGTCGTAAAAGCGCCGTTCGTCCGGAACGGAAAAGCGACCATCGAAGTATAGGTTCGTTGACAATCGACCGTTAACGGATCCGGGGCACGACAAATGCCAAACATGGAAAACAGTCAATCGACAACTCGGGGAGAATCGTCATGAGCGAATTGCCAGGTGATCTGGTGTATACCAGTGAACATGAATGGCTGCGTCAGGAGGAGGACGGCAGCGTGACCATCGGCATCACCGACCACGCGCAGTCCGCATTGGGTGATCTGGTTTATGTCGAGCTGCCGGAAGTTGGTCAAAGCGTCGAGAGCGGCGGGGAGATGGCGGTCGTGGAGTCGGTCAAGGCCGCATCGGACGTTTACTCCCCCGTGTCGGGTGAAGTCACCGCCGTTAACGAAAGCCTTGCCGAGGAGCCCGAAAAGATCAACGCGGACCCGTACGGCGACGGCTGGATCGCCCGGGTCAAATCGGATGGCGATGGCGTGGAGACGATGACGCCCGAAGAGTACCAGACGTTTTTGGACGAAATTGAAGACTAGAACCTATTTCAAACCAGATTGTAGCCGCGTAGCGAAGAAGAGACGATGCCTTTTATCCCACACACCGAAGATGACGTTCGCGAAATGCTGGCCGCCATCGGCGTCGCCAGCATCGGCGAACTGTTCGACGAGATCCCCGATGACCTGCTGATCGACGATCTGGAGGGAACTCCCGAGGCCATCAGCGAGATGGAGGTTACGCGCCTGATGGCGCAGCGTGCCGCAAAAGACGGCGCCGCGCTGTGTTTTATCGGCGCCGGCGCGTATGAACACCATATACCCGCGGCCGTCTGGGAAATAACGACGCGCGGGGAGTTCTACAGTGCGTACACCCCGTATCAGGCCGAGGCGAGTCAGGGCACCCTGCAGACGATCTACGAATACCAGTCGATGATCGCCGGCTTGACCGGCCTGGACGTGAGCAATGCGTCGTTGTACGACGGCGGTTCGGCGCTTGCGGAAGCCGCCCTGATGGCGGTTCGGGCGAACCGTCGCTGCAAGTCCCGGCGGGTGCTGCTGACCGCCGGCGTCAATGAAACCTACCGTAAAGTCGCGCACGCGATTGCGGGTACTCAGGGTTTGACGTTCGACAGATTGCCGCTCGACAGGCAGTCCGGCACGACCGATCTCGACGCGCTGGACCAAACCGGTGAAACACCGGTTGCGGTGGTAATTCAGACGCCAACGTTTTTTGGCACATTGGAGCAGGTCGATCGACTCACGGACTGGGCCCATGAACGAGGAGCGATGGTCATCGCGATTCCGAATCCGACGTCGCTCGCGCTGTTGAAAGCGCCCGGGCAATGGGGAGCGGAAGGCGCCGATATCGCCTGCGGCGAAGGCCAGCCGCTGGGTGTTCCGCTGTCATCGGGCGGCCCCTATTTCGGATTCATGGCTTGCACGGAAAAACTGGTGCGGCAAATGCCCGGGCGCATTGTCGGCCGCACGACGGACCTCAACGGAGACACCGGATACACGCTGACGTTGCAGGCGCGCGAGCAACACATTCGGCGGTCGAAGGCGACCTCGAACATCTGCACGAATCAGGGCCTGATGGTGACCGCCGCGACCATTTACATGTCGCTGCTGGGCGCGCAGGGGCTGGCGCGCGTTGCACAGACGTCGCAGAAACAAACGGCGGCGCTGGTGCGCCGGCTCACGGAAATCGACGGCGTCGAACCTTTGTTTTCCGGACCTCATTTCCACGAAGCGACCCTTCGTCTCGACCGACCGGTTGGCCCGGTACTCGACGAGCTCGCGCGGCTCGACGTGCTTGGGGGATTCGACTTGTCGCAGACTCATCCCGAACTCGGTGATGCGCTGCTGGTCTGCGCCACGGAAACCAAAACGGACGCCGATCTTTCCGTCTATGCGGACGCGTTGCGCAGCGTGATGGCGGTACCCGCCAGGAAACGCGCGTAGTTTCGACGGGTCCCGAACCGGCCGCCAAAAGGACTGCTCAATGCCGAAGGTCAAATTCGACGGTAGTGTCTACGACGTTTACGGTGAACTGCCGGCGATAGGCAGCCACGCGCCGGACGTGTCGCTCGTGAACACCAAGCTGCAGGACGTGTCGCTCGCGAATTTCATGGGACTGCGTAAGCTCATGAATATCTTTCCGAGCATCGATACCCCGGTGTGCGCGAAGTCCGTGGTCACGTTCGACGCGCTGGGGCGGGGCCATGACGATCTTGCGCTGCTGATGATCTCCTGTGATCTGCCGTTTGCGCACGCGCGGTTTCAGGCGGAGAACTCGCTCGAAAACGTGGTCGGCTTGTCGGCGATCCGGCACGCCGGCTTCGGGCAGAACTACGGCGTTCAGATCGTCGAGGGGCCGCTCGCCGGGATGTATTCGCAAGCCGTGGTCGTACTGGATGAAAACGACACGGTCGTTCACCGTGAGCAGATAGAGGATATCGACGCCGAACCGGATTACCAGAGCGCCTTCAAGGCTTTGGGATTGAACGTCGATACCGAAACATTGGATGCCTGACCGGCAACAAACACTCAGGATTACAGCATGGCAGAACCACTGATTTTCGACGAGTCACGCAGCGGGCGCTACGCGTTCGCACAGGCGCCGGCCGATGCCGCCGACGTCTCCATTCCGAAGGAGTTTTTGCGTGACGATGTGCCGTTGATGCCCGAAGTCTCGGAACTTCAGGTCGTGCGCCACTTTACGCGCCTTTCCCAGCAAAACTTCTCGATCGATACGCATTTTTATCCGCTCGGTTCCTGCACGATGAAGTACAACCCGCGCGCCTGCAACACCCTTGCGCTGTTGCCGGGTTTCGCGGGCCGCCACCCGTTGGGGCCCGCCAGTCACGGTCAGGGTTTTCTGGAATGCATGTACGAGCTCCAGGAAATGCTCAAAGCCGTCACCGGCATGCGCGGCGTCTCGTTGACGCCGATGGCGGGCGCACAGGGCGAGTTCACCGGCGTTGCGATGATCCGCGCCTACCATCAGGCCCGCGGGGATCATGACCGAACCGAGATTATCGTTCCGGATGCCGCGCACGGCACGAATCCGGCGACGGCAATCATGTGCGGGTGCACGGTCCGGGAACTGCCGACGGACGCGGAAGGCGACGTCAGCATCGAGGCGCTGAAAGCGGCGGTAGGTCCAAAGACCGCCGGCATCATGCTGACGAATCCGTCAACGCTCGGCGTGTTCGAGCGAAAGATCACGGAGATCGAAAACATCGTCAACGACGCCGGTGGCCTGCTGTACTACGACGGCGCCAATCTCAACGCGATCCTCGGTAAGGTCCGGCCCGGCGACATGGGATTCGACGTCATTCACATGAACCTGCACAAGACGTTTTCGACACCGCACGGCGGCGGCGGACCGGGCTCCGGAGCCGTGGGTGTCGGCGAGCGCCTGATGCCTTATCTGCCGCTGCCGATCGTGGGCCGGTCGGGCGAGGGCGAGGAAGCGTATTACGACTGGCTGACCGAGAAAGACATGCCGGACAGCATCGGCAGACTTTCCGCGTTCATGGGTAACGCCGGCGTTCTGCTTCGCGCGTACGTATACATGCGCCTCGTGGGCCGTGACGGTATGCGGCGGATCGGTGAATTTGCGACGCTCAATGCCAACTATCTGCAGGCGCGACTGCGTGACGCCGGTTTCGAGTTGGCGTTTCCGACGAGACGGGCGAGTCATGAATTCATCATCACCCTGAAGCGCGAAGCGAAAACGCACGACCTGACGGCGATGGACGTCGCCAAAGCGCTACTGGACGAGGGTTTTCATGCACCCACCACCTACTTCCCGCTGATGGTGCCGGAATGCCTGCTGATCGAACCGACCGAGACCGAGGCCAAGGAAACGCTGGATCAGTTCGTCGACGCCATGATCGCCGTCGTCGAGTCCGCCGAAAAGGCGGGCAGCCGCCATAAAGAGGCCCCGTTCACGACGCCGGTCAGGCGTCTCGACGACGTCAAAGCGGCGCGGAACCTCGATCTCGCCTATCGCCGGGAGCCTTCCTAGGGCCTGACTTCGCCGATATTGGCCCATATCGGCGAATCGGCGAACTCGTCGACGCCCGGTCGGGCCGGTTTGCGGCATAATCGAAGCGCTGTTCGTGTGCCGTTCATGATTCGGAACCCGGTGGCGGATTACGAGTCTCTTTTTGGGAGAGTCGACAAATCGTTTCACAAGGGATTGAAAGCCTTATGCAAAATTGCCGCTTAATGGTCGTGACGGCCGTTCTGATGACCAGCGCCACCGCCAGCGGCGAGGAACCTGAATGGGTTGGCACGCTCGAACGCATCGCATCGGGCGTCGTGAGCATCCGCGTGGACAGCACGCGCGCGTTCGACACCGAGTGGAATTCGTCGTCGCAGGCGACCGGGTTCGTCGTTGATGCGGAGCAGGGCATCATCCTGACCAACCGCCACGTCGTGACGCCGGGTCCCGTCGTCGCCGAGGCGGTGTTTCGCAACAACGAAGAGGTGCGCCTGACACCCGTATACCGCGACCCGGTGCACGACTTCGGGTTTTTCCGCTACGACCCGGAGGACCTGCAGTACATCGAACCCGCCGAGTTACCGCTGGTGCCGGGCGCCGCCGGCATCGGCAGGGAGATTCGCGTCGTGGGCAACGATGCCGGCGAACAGCTGTCGATTCTCGCCGGGACGATTGCACGTCTCGACCGGCAGGCACCCGACTACGGTCGTGGCAAATACAACGACTTCAACACGTTTTACTATCAGGCCGCCTCGGGCACTTCGGGCGGATCATCGGGTTCACCGGTCATAAACATCGAAGGTGAAGTCGTTGCGCTGAATGCCGGCGGCAACAATTCCGCGGCCTCAAGCTTCTTCCTGCCGCTTGATCGCATCGATCGTGCGCTGCGTTTGCTGCAGGACGGCGAAGCGGTGACGCGCGGTACGCTGCAAACCGAATTCGTTCGCAGGACTTACGACGAACTGCGTCGCCTGGGACTGAACGAGGCGACGGAATCCCTGGCGAGGTCCGCGAATTCCGACCTCACCGGCATGTTGACCGTTCAGCAGATCATTGCGGGCTCCCCGGCCGACGGCAAGCTTCAGCCGGGGGACATCCTCGTGCGCATAAACGGCGAGCTGCTTACCGAATTCATACCGCTGGCGGCGACCCTGGACGCAAACGTCAACGAGGAGATAACCGTCGAACTGGAACGCGGCGGGCGTCCCGTCGAAACGACGCTGCCGGTAACCGACCTGCATGAGATTTCACCCGACGAATTCCTGCAGTTCGGCGACGCGATCATCAACAACCTGTCCTACCAGCAGGCGCGCCACTACAACCGGCCGCTCAGCGGCGTGTACGTCGCGAACCCGGGTTACATCATGTCGAAATCGGCGATCCCCCGGGGCGCGGTGATCACCGAGTTCGGCGGGGAGACGGTCGAGACGATCGATGACGTTGAACGGCTGCTGGAGGGCCTCGCCGACGAAGACCGAACCACCGTTCGTTTCAACACGATCGAAGACCCGCGTAACAGCATCGTGCGTTCCATCCAGATGGACCGTACCTGGTTTCCGGCGCGACACTGTTCCCGGAACGATAACAACGGTTACTGGCCATGCCGGGATCTCGGCCCCGGGCCGTCGGAGTCCGTGATCGAGTCGGGCAGCACGCAGTTTCCCGCCTACGACGATCCGCGGGTCGCCGCGATCTCACCGTCTTTGGTCGTGGTCAATTTCGATCTGCCGTACACGGTGTCCGGGGTCGGTGACCGGCACTACTACGGCACTGGTCTGATCGTCGACAAGGAGCGTGGCCTCGTCGTGGTCGACAGGAATACCGTGCCGGTCGCCATGGGGGACGTCAGCATTACGTTCGCCGGCTCGCTCGAAGTGCGCGGCCAGGTCGAATACGTACACCCGTTACACAATCTGGCGATCGTTTCCTACGATCCCGAGACGATAGGCGACACGCCGGTCCGTGAGGCGCGATTCAGCCGACGGGATCTGGCGCCGGGTGACGACGTATGGGTGGTCGGTTTGAAGGGTGACCATCAACTCGTGCATCAAAAGAGCACGGTGTCTTCGGTCGATCCCATGACGCTGCCGCTGTCGCGCACGCTGCGTTTCCGGGACGCCAATATCGAAGGCGTCGCGCTGGTCAATGCACCCGGCGACGTCGATGGCGTGCTGACGGATCAGCGCGGCCGCGTTGCCGCCATGTGGTCGAGTTTTGCATTCCAGTCCGGCGGCGAGTCGAGCCAGTTCAACCGCGGCGTCAGCAGCGATCTGGTCGAGGAATTGGTCGAGATCGTGCGCTCCGGCAAGCCCCTTTACTCGCTCGAAGTCGAGCTCGCCTATTCGCCGCTGTTCGCGGCCCGGAAGCTCGGTTTGGACGAACTGTGGCTGGAGCGTCTCGAGGAGCACAATCCCAGCGGCCGGCGTGCATTGACGATCAGCCGGCTCGTGGCGGGCTCACCGGCGTCCAAGGTGCTGCGCAACGGAGACATGATTTTGGCTGTCGACGACCGCTTGGTCACGACGTTCCGCGAATTCGAGCGCGCCGCGCAAAAACCCGTCGTCAGGGTGACGGTCTGGCGCGGCGGCAAAGCGCAGGATATCGACATCGAAACGGTTGCGTTGAGCGGGGACGGGATCGGTCACGCCGTGATGTGGGCCGGTGCACTGCTGCAGAATCCGCATCGAGCGATGTCGGCTCAGCGCGGAATTGACCCCACCGGTGTTTACGTCGCTTTTTTCAATTACGGCTCACCGGCGACCCGATACGGTCTCTGGGCCGGCCGGCGTATCGTCGCGGTCGATGAGGTCGAGACGCCGGACCTGGAATCCTTCGTGAACGTGGTTTCCGGCAAGCAAGATCGTGCGTCGGTCCGCCTGAAGACGGTTACCTGGAACGGTTCCATCGAAGTGATCACGCTGAAGCTCGACAATCAGTACTGGCCGGCATACGAGATTCGCCGGATGGCCGACGGCTGGCAACGCTCAGCGATCGGCTGAGTTGCCGGTCGGCTGATCTAAGCACCCTCCGATGAACACCGCGTACGGCTTTGCAAGCGTTCTGCTGTCCGCGGCATTGTTGTGCGCCGCCGGATCGAGCGTTGCGCAGGAACTCTACAAGTACCGCGGACCCGACGGTGAGTGGGTATATACGGATCGCAAACCCGACGAGCGGGTAGAAATCGAGACCCGCGAGCTGTCCCGGGGTCACGAGGACCCCAACGTCAGTGTCTTTTACCAAACCGTCGACGATAGTATCCAGCTCTTCGCCCGAAACGACTATTATGCGCCCGTGCAGGTTGTGCTGGGCCTGGAAGAACTGCGCGAGGTCGAGTCGCCGGCGGCAGACCAATCACTCCGATTTGTCGTGCCCGCGCGCGAGCAAACGTTCTTGATGAGCTTCGAGCCTTCGGCCGGCGCCGAGCAGCCCACGGTAGCGTATCGCTACCTTTATCTCATCGGGGATCCGAAAGCCGTGCACCGGCCCACGCAGGCCTACCGAGCACCGTTTGCGGTCGCGCAGGAGTATCCGATCTCACAGGCATACCCGAGCGCGATCACGCACAACACACCCGACTCCCATCATGCGGTCGATTTCGCGATGCCCATCGGCACCGGCGTGTACGCTGCACGGGGCGGGGTAGTGATCGACGTCGCTAGCACCAATTTTCGCGGCGGACTGGATCCGAGCCAGAACGGCGCGCAGGCCAATCTGATTCGCATACTGCACAACGACGGCACTTACGCGATATATGCGCACCTGAATTGGAATACCATACGCGTGCAACCCGGCGACACCGTAACACGCGGCGAGTACATCGCGGATTCCGGAAACACCGGGTTTTCCACCGGCCCGCATCTGCACTTCGCGGTGATCAGAAACGCTGACATGCGCAGTGAATCGGTGCCGGTAGTGTTTGAGGGTGCCAACGGCACCGCCGTCGTACCGTCGTCCGGCGAGGCGCTGACGGCGTATTGACGCTCGCCGGTCCGGACAGACCGGTAAGGACATCCGTGGGGGATAACATGACAACAATGACGTTCCGGCGCTTGTGCGCCAGTGCGGTACTTGCGGCACTGCCGTTTCTTGCGAACGCGGCAGACTACTTTCCCGAGAGAGGCAACTGGGAGACACGTACGCCGGCTCAGGTGGGCATGGACGGAGCGCGACTCGATGCGGCGATCGAATTCGCAATCGCCAGCGAAGCGACCGATCCACGCGATCTGGGGTTGCGGCACCAGATGACTTTCGGCCGTGAGCCGCACGGCGAAGGTGTCGGGCCGTTTCGAACCCGGGCGCCCGCGAGCGGGCTGGTTGTTCGCAACGGGTACATCGTCGCCGAGTGGGGTGATCCGTCGCGGGTCGACATGACCTACTCGGTATCCAAGAGCTTTCTTTCGACGACGGTTGGACTGGCATGGGCCGACGGCCTGATTCGTGACGTGAACGACAGAGTGGCGGCTTACATGGCGCCTGTAACCCTGCCTGAGGGAGACGGCGAGCGCGGCGTGCACGAGCGGGATTATTCGCACGAACCCGTGACGCTTTTCGAGGACGAGCACAACCGTAAGATCACCTGGGATCATTTGCTGCGGCAGACCAGCGCATGGCGTGGGACCCTGTGGGGCAAGCCGGACTGGGCGGACCGGCCAGCCGAGGACCGCAGCACCTGGTACGACATGGAGCGCGCCGAACCGGGCACGGCTTACGAGTACAACGACACCCGCGTAAATCTGCTCGCGCTGGCCGCGACCCAGGTTTGGCGCAAACCGTTGCCGGTCGTGCTTCGGGAGCGCGTTATGGATCCCATCGGCGCCTCGCCTACCTGGCGTTGGCACGGTTACGAGAACTCCTGGATCACCTTGGACGGGCAGCGCATTCAGGCGGTGTCGGGCGGCGGCCACTGGGGCGGCGGAATGTTCATCTCCGCCTACGACCAGGCGCGCTTCGGACTGTTCACCTTGCACCGGGGGAATTGGGACGGCAAACAACTGCTGGCCGACGAGTGGTTCGAGATGGCGCTTACGCCGACGCCGGTCCAACAGGGTTACGGGTTCATGAATTTTTTCCTGCACCGAACCGACAGCGACGGCAACAAGTCGATGCCCAGCACACCCGAAGATTCGTTCCGACACGTCGGCAGCGGCGCGAACATCGTTTACGTCGACCCGACCAACGATCTCGTGGTGGTGACGCGGTGGATACAGGGCGGGGCGCTGGACGAGTTCCTTGGCAAGGTGATTGCCGCGATCGACTAGAACCGCGGTCTCGAGAATACCGACGAGGCTACCGTCTCGTGAGGACCAGGCCGTGATCCGGGCCGCCCGCCCGGACGGTTTCCGGCAGGCGCCAACAGGATCGAAATAGGAGCCAGTCCAGACGGGCGACCGACGATTCGATTCGTCCTGCGATTGCTACTGCGTGTAAAGACTGCTCACAAACGGCACCAGCGCCACGATCAACGCTTCGGCGTAAACGCTTTCGCGGGTGTGAATACCGTTCGTCAGCAGACCGAAGGCGCCGCCTTTTTGTTTGCTGTTTACGGTCGAGAACACCCGGTCGTTGGCCTCGCCGAGCTCGAGGCCGGCGTCCACCAGCTTCTTGACGGCGGGAGGCAGCGGGAGCGTTACGGTTCGGGACTCTCCGAAGCGGTCGCCGTGACTCGCGATTGCCATCCAGGCAAACGCCATGAGCTGACCGTCGATGAGTTCGATGCCGCCTTCGAGGCCGACCCAGAACTTTGCATCCGGTTCCGCCTCGCGTGCGTTTCGGGCCCGGTTTCGCGCACCGCGTCTCGTCTCGCCGTCGGACATCGGCTGATCGCTGACGCTGGAGGAAACCCTTGCGGAGACGATTTCCAGCCGCTCGCCGGCGAACATCTGCCCGAACGCGGATTCGACGGCGCGGAGCTTGACCGGATTGTGAGAGGCCACGACAACTTTCATCGGGCGTTTCTCGCCTGGCAAATCATCGCCGCCAGTTTACCCGACGCTGGCGATGGGCGCCTGACGAACCCGCGTTTCCGAGCGGCGCCAGTCGCATGAGCGCTACGCCCGCCAGTATCAAGATCATAATCACGCCGGTGCTGCCGCCGCCGCCCTTGCCGTCGCGCCAGGCAAGCTGCACGCGCTCGCCTTCTCGCGCTGCGGCGCGCAACTCTTCCAGTTCGACGTTCAGGTTGGTGATCATGTCATCCGTCGCATTCGAGAAGCCGTCAACGCGGAGTTTACGAAGCTCCCGGGCGTTGTCCGTAAACGTACTGTTTTGCCCGTTCCGATGAATGCCCGGCGCCCGGAACAGGAGCTTGCCGCTGGCGACGTCAAAGACGGCAGTGTCGGTCATCGTATGGACTTCGTTGCGGTTACCCTTGACCACGAGCATGCCGACAATCGTCCAGTACAGGATCGCGCTGTCGCGCTCGCCGGACAGGGAAAGCTGATCGTAGGACACTAGCGCCATCGCGTCGACGCCAAAAACCGAAGCCACCTGACGCAGGCCCCGAAGCCCTTCGGCTCTGGAAAGGTAGGCCTCCGGAACGACTTCGATGGACGATACGAACGGACGGTCCCGGAACGCATCGGCGACACGTTCCAGGAGTTCCTGCTTTTCGGCGGCGGAAATCGATTCGAGTTGATTGGACGGGACGAAAGCCAGTCCGACGTCGAGCGGCAAATTCAGCAATGGCAGTTTGCCGTCGCGTTCCGGCGGAGTCCGGCCGTCGGGATACAGAAATTCGACCAGGCTGCTGGACGTGCCTTGACGCATTCTCATTTCGTCGCCGTACCACAAGGTGCCGCAGCCGGCGATCAACGGCGACAGCAAAACGGCCGCAATCAGTCGGTTGTTCATCCGTCGACTCCTCTCCAAAAAAGCCCACTGCTAGTTTGCGGCAGGGGTCGAAACATGCAACTGAAATCACAAGAGTTGCGCATTCCGCGCCTTTGAGTATAAAAAAGCGATACTTTTTAAAGGACTGGCCGGGAAGGCGTCTGCGGCGGCGGGGCGTCCGCCGGGGGCTCCCCGATTGATCGGGACTGGTATCCACGGCGGCGGCACGAGCGGTTGGCGAACACGGGGGCGGCTAGGGCGACTGCTTTTGACCTCTGCGTAACGGACGGTGGTCAGCGCACGCCGATTTACGCTCGGGCGAGCTGTGCCAGCCCGGACAAATCAGTAAACTGCTTGCGGCTGAACGGGAGTGTGCATGGACAAACGGGACTTTTTAAAATTGACCGGTGCGGTCGGCATGAATGCGTTGGCGGGCACTTCGGTGGCCGCGGCAACCGGCCGGGGTGCCGCGTTGGCGGATATCACGGCCGAGGCTGTGCCGATAACGGTCGGGGAACGCCTAAACCGGGTTGAGAAAGCGCAGCGTCTGATGCAGGCGCAGGACATTGACGCGCTGTTGCTCGAGGCCGGCTCGGCGCTGACGTATTTCACAGGCGTGCGCTGGTGGCGCTCGGAGCGGTTTACGGGCGCGATCCTTCCGAAGGAAGGCGACATCGCGTTCGTGACTCCCTATTTCGAGGAGCCGTCCGTGCGCGAGAGTATGACCTTCGGTGACGACGTGCGCACATGGCACGAACATGAAAACCCGTTCGACCTGGTTGCCGGCATTCTCGCGGACCGCGGGCTGCGTTCGGGAAGGATCGGGATCGAGGAAACCGTCCGTCATTTTATCGTCGACGGCGTGCAGCACGCAGCGCCCGAGTTTACTGCGGTTTCCGGAAATGCGGTCACCCGAGGATGCCGCATGTTCAAGTCGCCTGCCGAGATCGCATTGATGCAGATCGCAAACGATGTGACGCTGCGCGCTTATCGTCATATATACGGGGAGATTGAAAAGGGCATGCGCCCGGCCGACGTGTCGGCGCTCATGAATGACGCGACGCGGGTCCTGGGCGGGTCTCCCAAGTTCGCGATCGCTCTCCTGGACGAAGCAAGCGCCTATCCGCACGGGACGAGCCAGCCCCAGATTATCAAAGACGGCAGCGTCATCCTGATGGACTGCGGTTGTGAAGTGCACGATTACCAATCGGACATCTCGCGCACCTGGGTTTTCGGTGAGCCGTCGCCGAAGCAGCGCAAGGTTTGGAATACGGTCAAACGTGGCCAGGAACTCGCGCTGGAGACGGCCACGATCGGTACGCCTGCCGGGAAAGTCGATGACGTCGTGCGCGAGTTTTACACGAGTCAGGGTTACGGTCCCGATTACAAGACACCCGGACTGTCGCACCGTCTCGGTCACGGCATCGGCATGGACGGTCATGAGCCGATCAACTTCGTGCGCGGTGAAGCCACGGCGTTGGCGCCGGGCATGTGTTTCTCGAATGAACCGGGCATTTACATCTTCGGTGAATTTGGCGTGCGTCTCGAGGACTGTCTGTACATGACCGCGGACGGTCCGCGGCTGTTTACCGGGTTCTCCCCGTCAATCGACGCGCCGTTCGGCTGACGACCGGCAGAAGACTGAGAACAAAAGTCCGAAGAGGACCCGGGTCAGGCTTTCAGCGGTTCCTGCCGTGCTGGTTGGACCAGCTGCATCAATGCGACGCTGGCGATCAGGCCTGCGAACGCGAATGCCGCCAGGAACAGGAAATAGTCCTGATGCCCGGCCAGACCCGGTGAGCGGTCCAGTAGGATGCCGCCTACATAGGCGACAAATACATCGGGGGTAAAACCGATGACCGAGACGATTCCGACGGCCGTGCCGGTTACGGCGGCCGGCACCTTGGCTTCCTCGAACAAAGCGAAGTAGAGACCGCGCAGGCCGAAGATCGCGGTGCAGGTCAACAACGTGTTTCCCAGCAGCACCCACGCGGCGCCCGGAACCGGCGTCGTCAATGCGAAAAACAGTTGCGACACCAGCAATATGACGAACGCGATGACCGTCATGCGGGTGACGTTGAATCGATCACCGAGCATGCCCGCGCCGAGGGCCGCCACCGGCCGCATCCAGGAAGCGATGGCGACAATGCGCGCCGCCTCGATTTCGTTGACGCCGTATCCCTGCACGGCGTAGAGCGAATAGTTGTCGAAACCTTTGTAACCGACGTAAGCGCACACGACGATTACCGCCTGCAGCCAGACTGCCGGCAGTCGTAACACGGAGACGATATGCGTCAACGCGCTGTCCGTGTGGGGTTTCCAGTTTTCGAGATCGCTTTCGCCGGCCGGGTGACCGTCCGCTATCGCAAACCACACGAAGGCGCCGGCGGCAGCCGTGAGCGCTGTGTATCCGTAGATGACGATACGCAGCGCGTCCTGCTTCTCGGCGAGCGATGCCGTCGACTGGTCTTCGGGAAACACGAAACCGAACACCGCAACCGCGAGAGACGCGAACACCGCGGCAAGCAGGCCGCGGCCGCCGTCGAGCAGTCCGTAGGCCCGTCCCTGTTTGTCCTCCCCGCCCCAGTCACGAGTCGCGCGAATGAGCGCCGCCCAGAAAAACAGTATCGTCGTGACGCCGAAGAACCCCCAGAGCACGGTTGCGCCGCGATAGTCGGGGAACGTCGCCATGTAGATTCCACCCGCGGCGGTGGCCCATAACGAGAGCGCCAGCAGCTTGCGGGCGGGATATCGATCGGCAAGCGGGCCGCCGAGAAAATAGGAGAGCATGGCAAAAATACCGTAAATACCCTGGGCGGCTCCCAACTCGGTGTTCGTGAGTCCAAACACCTCGAGGACGGTCGGCCGAAAGAAGCGGGCCAGATGGAACGGTAAGGCGAACACCGCCTCGCCCGCCAGGATCAGGCCGACCATGAAGGTGACCCGGTGGAGGAGCCGCGATTTTTCTGCCAGGTCAGTCACAGACCACGGGTTCCCGACGTTGGAGTGTAATGGATCTTCCGGACCCGTTGCCTGGATACACGCGGCGGTTCGCGCCCGGGTAGGCGTAACCGTTGATCAGCACTCTACGGTATTGCCGCGAGGTGTTCTCGAAGCTCGCGTGGGCGGTATAGGGACCGAAAAACAGGGTATCGCCGGGTTTTGCCAGAATCGTCACGGCTTCTTCTTCGTGAAACTCCGGCGGTCGTTTTGCGGCGTAGCCGGAATCGTCATAGTCGTGATCGCCGAAATTCACCCGGCCCCATGTCGAGCTGCCGGGGATGAACTTCAGCGGTCCGGAATTGGCGGTCATCTCGTCGATCGCGATCAGGGTCTGTACGAAGCTGCCGCGGCCGTTGACGTCGATCCAGGTTCGATTGCCTTTGTCACGATGCTGGATATCCTGATGCCAGCCGAAGATCACGCCGTCGCCGGGCCGTTTGAAGTGAGCCTGGCTCAACAGCTGGTCCATCACGTCGCTCGCCAGCAGCTGCGCGCACGGTGCAATCAGCCGCGAGTCGGCGCCGATCTCCAGCAGATACGGCTGGCTGCCGCCGGCCCAGACGACGCGCTTGATCACCTGCGAGCCGTTTTTTTCTCCCAGCACGAAATGTGAGCCTCGGTGCGTTCCGCTGGCGCCGAGACCGGCGGCGATCCGCTCCAGGTCGTCGAAAGACGCCTTCATCCGCGCGATTTCGTCAGGACGAAACAGCGCCGTTTTCATGATCCAGCCGACGGTAAAAAAATCCTCGATCTCTCGATCGCTCAGGCGGTTTTCCGGCGCGACGTCTCGTGTCGTGCTGCTGTGCATCAAATGCGGGTTCCTTGCGAGGTGGCCAGAGCATAACGCGCCCCGTCCGTCGAACATAGCCCCGTGCGGACCGGTGGCGACATCTGAAGCCGGCGACCGGCTCAGGTAGACTCTTTCTGAAACGCAGATTTTGTCGACGTCCAGGAGTCATCAATCGTGCAGATGAGACAATTCGAGACCCGAAAAGACGAGCTTTCGCAGACCAGGATAAGTGCGTACGACGCGCCGTCGCCTGACGACGGTGAGATATTGGTCAAGGTCGAAAGTTTCGCGTTAACCGCCAACAACGTCACCTATGGCGTCGTCGGCCAGAAAATCGGCTATTGGAGGTTTTTCCCGGTTGACGAAACCTGGGGAATCATTCCCGTCTGGGGATTTGCCGAGGTTATCGATTCCAGGCACACGGACGTGGGCGTGGGCGAACGCCTGTACGGTTACCTGCCGATGGCCACGCATCTCCGGCTGCGGCCGGCCAAATTGGCCGGGCCGCGCCTGATCGATGCAACGGCGCATCGCGCCGAATTACCGGCCGTCTACAACGCTTACAGCCGCACGAATCATGAGCCCGGTTATGATCCGGCGCTGGACGATGAGCGCATGCTGCTGTTCCCTCTGTACGCGACCTCTTATTGCCTCTACGATTTCCTGCGCGACAACGACAACTTCGGCGCGGAGCAGGTCGTCATCTGCAGCGCATCGTCGAAAACGGCCATAGGCCTGGCTTATGCGTTGCGGAGCGATGCGGAGGCTCCCCGTCGAATTGCGCTTACGTCGCCGCGCAATCTCTCCGCGGTGCAAGACCTGAATCTGTACGACCAGGCGTTTGCTTACGCCGATTTCGCACGCATCGACAACTCGCTGCCCACGGTCATCGTCGACATGTCCGGCAACGGTGCGGTACTGTCGGATCTGCACGCGCACCTCGCCGGCAACATGCGTTTCACCTCAAACGTCGGTCTGACGCACTACGATGCCAACGACATGGGGCCGGACTTCATCCGCGACCGCAGTGCGATGTTTTTCGCGCCGGGCCACATCAAAAAGCGTGCTGAAGACTGGGGTCCGGGCGAGTTCGAAAAAAAGGCGATGACGTTCTGGCGGGAGGCCGCGCAGCGAAGCCGCGAGTGGCTGCGGATAGAGCGGGTTTCGGGCTTGAACGCTCTGAGCGCGGCTTACGGCGAGGTGTTGTCGGGATCATCTTCACCCGCCAAAGGGATCGTTGTCTCTTTGTAAGCGGCCGAATCAGTCCTGCCGTTTGTAGACCAGTTTCTGCTCACGCAACTCGTCGTCGCTGCGCATCACGATGTAGCCGTCGATGTTGTCGTTATCGCGACGATAAAAGCTCAGGCCAGAGAAATGCAGCTCGTCGTCGTCGAATTTAACCAGACGGAAATCGACGAACTCCGCTTTTTCCTCCCAGGCCGTAAAATCCGGGTTGAAGTGTTTGACTTTCAGGCTGAGCGTGCCGTCTTCCACGGACAGCAGCAGTATTTCGTAGAATGTCACCTGCTCACCGCCGATGAGTTTGAACGTTCCGACCATCGATCCCGCCGATGGCGGGCTCCAGACCTGCTCGAAGCGCTGCCCGAACGCCGTGCCGGACCAGGAGCCGACGAGCCATCGGGCATCCGCCAGACTTGCCGCCGGCGGCGTTTCGCCGTCAGTGAGACGGAACGTATGCTCCGTGCTCGGCTCTGCCGCCAGCGCGGACCCGCCGGCAAACAGGGACGAGAGTACCAGGCAGGAACACAGTCCACGGATGCCGATCACGACCTGAGACCCTTTACTGGCGAAAGGCCGGCGGTACGCCGGACTCGGTTTGCAGATAGCGGTCCCGAAGAAGCGTCTGCCGGCTGATCATCGGTATCGACCTGCCGCGAATGAAGACCTGTTCGGGGTAGTTGCCGAGTTCGAGCGGATCGTCCGGCCAGATCACGAGGTCGGCTTCCTTGCCCGCCTCGATGCTGCCAATGCGGTCCGCCACACCGTAAATCTCTGCCGGCGCCAGGGTGATCGCTCGCAGCGCATCGTCCCAGGACAAACCCTCGGATACCGCATTGCCGGCCGATTGCGTGATGTTCCGTGCGTTGTGCGTATGACTTTGCGGGCCGGCAAACGCAAGCTGCACACCCGCGGCGATCAGTAGGGTCGCAGAATCGCGTCGTGCGTTGACGCGGTCGAAATTCGACGGCAGGTTGGCGGTTGGCGCCATCAGAACCGGGATGTCGGCCGCGGCAAGCTGTTCGGCCACCATCCACGCCTCGGTGCCGCCGGCGATGATTGCGCGGATGCCGTACTCCTCGGTCAGGCGAATGAGTACCTCCATGTCGCTCGCGCGCTCGACGCCCGCGAGCAAAGGAACATCGCCGGTCAACACGTTCTGCAAGGCTTCGAGATCGGCGACGCTGTGGACGTAAGCGCGGCGCTGACCGCGCTCGAATGCGTTTTTGTTGGCGCGGTAGTCGTTCGCTTCGTCGAGCGCGTTACGCAGGACGAGCAGGGGTGATGCGCGGGATTCGCCGGCCAGCCCGCTGCCGTTTTCACCGAGGTTGACAACCAGAGCGGCGGACCGTTTGTCGACGTTCCCGGGTCCGTCACCCAGGTTAACGACGGCCGCCAGTCCGGATATGACGTGGCTGCTGTTGCCCTCGCCGTCCGCACCCGCAGCCTGCGGGGCGGTTAGCGCGCGCGTAATGCCCTCGATCCGGTTGACGGCAATGAGCGTCGAACGGGGGTTATAGGCGTCCGCGACGTCGAACGCGGCTGTGAACCGGTCGCCTCGTTGCACGGCATCCAGCGGGCCGGCCGAAAAGCCGACCTCTTCCAGCCCAATCTGACCGTACGGCGTAAACAAACCCGGTGTCACCACTTTGCCGGCAGCGTTGACGATGGTTGCGCCCGATGGCGCCGAGACGTTGTTGCCCACCGCGGTCACAATACCGTCTTCGATGATAACGGTTGCGTTTTCGATCGTGCCGGCCTGGCCAACGGTGTGCACGGTCCCGCCGACGATGGCCGTGGTCTGTCCGGCGGCCACCCCGCCGGCAAAACCGGTGACGACCGCAACCGTGATGACGACGGTCGGTTTGGCAAGCAGGCGAATCATTGTGCACCTCCGTTCAATGCCGAGGTTCCCAGCGAGAAATCCGTTACCGGATTGGCGGACGGGTTGTCCCGATCGTAGACGAGAGCGCCGTCGATGTAGACACGGTCCGCGCGCGTGTAAACACTAAAGGGATTTCCGCTCCAGAGGACGACGTCGGCCATCTTGCCGGCCTCCAGCGTGCCGACCGTTTCGTCGATGCCCAGCGATGCGGCGACGTTGCTGGTGATCCATTGGATCGCTTTTTCGGGCGGGATGTCGATGCCGACCCTTGCCGCGGCGCCCATGACCTTGGCCGTTTCCTGGTTCAATTGCTGGATTCCGATGGCGTCGTCGGAGTGTATGATCGCGCAGGCGCCGGCGCGGTCGACGAGCGCGGCGTTCTCGCGGATACCGTCATAAGCCTCCATTTTGAATCCCCACCAGTCCGCCCAGACGGCGGCGCAGGTGCCGTTTTCCGCCAGCAGGTCGGCGATCTTGTACGCCTCCACCGCGTGATGAAACGCGGTGATTTTGTAGCCGAACTCCTCGGCGACGTCGAGCATGATCGACATCTCGTCACCGCGGTAACAGTGATTGTGGACCAGGATCTCGCCGTCCAGGACACCCGCCAGGGTTTCGAGTCTGAGATCGCGCGTCGGCGCTTCACCCTCGCCACGGGCGGCGGCCGCCATTTTGTCGCGATATTCGGCGGCTTCGATCCACGCGGCGCGATAGCCGGCGACGTTGCCCATGCGCGTCGACGGTGCGGTCCCTTTGCCGCCGTACACGCGTTTCGGGTTCTCGCCGCAAGCCATCTTCAGTCCGTGCGGCGCGCCCGGAAATTTCATGCTCTGTACGTCGCGGCCGGGAACGTTTTTTAAGGTCACACTGCGACCGCCCACCAGGTTCGCGGAACCCGGCAGCACCTGAAGCGCGGTGACGCCGCCCGCCAGCGCCGTCGCGAACCCGGGGTCGTGCGGCCAGACGCTGTGTTCGGCCCAGACTTCGGCCGTCACCGGCCCCGTCGCTTCGTTGCCGTCCGAATGTGACTCGGTGCCGGGCGACGGGTAGACCCCGAGATGCGAGTGGACGTCGATGATACCCGGCGTAATCCAGCGGCCGCCGGCGTCGACGACGTCGGCGTCACCTGCGTCGAGCCCCGCCCCAACCGCGGAAATCCTGCCTTCTCTGAGCAACACATCGGCGTTGTCCAGTCGAGCGCCCGTGCCCGTCAACACCGTGGCGCCACGGAGCAGGGTAGCGCCGCTGGGGAGCGGCTGGTAACGGCTGGCAAACGGCTCCGGGGTTTCGTCGGCGGTTTTGCCGTCCGGCTCACACGCGGCCAGACATATCGAAACGGTCGCGAGTGCGATAACGGGTTTTATCACGGGATTTACCTCTCCAGTCGTTCCGTTTGTTTCGTTGTTTGCGGGGCGATCGAGAGCGACAGGTTTAGCACAAAAGTTGCGATCTTGTAACAAACAATTCCGTCCAACGGGGCGCGCACGACGCGCCTCGAGAAATGCGTGAGCCAGTCACCGTCAGGTTGACGTACCTGTTCGGGGTTTGGGGAACGCAACTGAAATGCCGGGAACTCCGGATATCACTTCCGGCGCCAAACAGCGTCCAGGACCGGCGCAGGTCGGGCACCGGTGGACGTCACTTCAACGCGGGCCGGTAACTCGACGGTGTTCCACGCCCACCCGCACGGTGGCTGGAATAGTCGAATCAAGCACCTACCGCTGAATTCGCCTCGAATCATCAGGAACCCGTCGTATTGCGTTGAATTGTCTAAATGAAAAGTAATTACCTGATTTGGCAGCGGTTTGGCTATTATCGTCAGGAAAAGAACCTCGGACCTGACGCGTTGCAAAAGAACAATCGACATCTGCGCGCAATCGTTGACCGTCGTCGGCTCGGTAAACCGCGGACGCGTGATCTTGCACGCGCTGCTCGAAAGGGGAAACGTCATGAGCATCAACATTAACGGAGAAACGAAACGAATCGGCCTAGCGTTGTCCGGCGGTGGATTCCGGGCGGCGGCTTTCCACCTGGGCGTATTTCGAAAACTCGAACAACTCAATCTGCTGGACAAAATCGATTTGCTGACCTGCGTCAGCGGCGGCAGTATCGCCGGCGGTTATCTGGCGCTGAACTGGAATGACGGCAGTGTTCTGGACAAGCTGCACGACTATCTGAACACCCGATCGATTGCGGTATCTTCCGTACTGGGCGGGGTGTTCGATCCGTTTGACAGCCGTCTCGACAAACTGGCCAAGAGTTACGACGAGCATTTGTTCGGTAAAGCGAAACTCGAAACGCTGAAGAACGGGCCGCGCATCTACTTCAATTCGACCAATTTATCGACCGGGAACATGTTCTTTTTCGTCGCCGGCGGCGACGGCGAAGCGGAAATGGGCGAGTGGGAACTCGGCCAACAAACCGCGGACGACACCCGCATCAGCCGCGCGGTGGCTGCTTCGTCCGCGTTTCCACCCGTATTTCCGCCGCTAAGACTGGATCAGGACGATTTCGATTCCGGCGAAGTCGAATATGTGACCCTGACCGACGGCGGTGTCTATGACAATCTGGGCGTGAATCCGCTGTTTCGCAAGCGCAACGCGTTGGACTACGCAATCGTCAGCGACGCGGGTAAACCGTTTTCAATCGAGGAAAAACCGACGGAAAAAGGCAGCGTCGTACTCGTCGAAGCGCTCGATATCCTGATGGAGCAGGTCCGCGGTCTTCAATTCAGCCGACTGAAGCTCAAACATGCCGCCAACCAAGGCCCGAAACCGCTGTGGTTTTCGATCGACAGCGAGGAAGGCGAAGACCGGCAGGGTGACGCTGTTTTCGCTTCTTCTATCGGCACCAATCTCAAGAAGCTAAAAGATCGCGAACTCGACGTTTTGAGCCGGCACGCGGGAGCCCTTCTCGAACACCGTCTCAACCTGTATGCGCCCGAGCTGGTTTAGAAACCGACGGTTCCGATCGGGCTGGTCCGCCGAGAGATCGGCTTCAACCGACAGTAGAAGTTCACGGCACAAGACACGGTTAGCGGGATATCCGGCGGTCGCCAGTTCACCCGGGACCACGCGTGCCCACAAGCGGATTGTTATACTGGGATTTGTGTATTCAGCGGCGGGCGGCCGGTTTGGCGGGCAACCAAGACGAATCGACGACACTTGAGAGCTGGGACAACTATTGGCTGCATGCCGGGAACTCGTCCGCCTACTCCCGTGGCGGTGCGACACACCCGGCCGTGCGGGCATTCTGGGTCGAGTTCTTTGCGGCGGCGCGCGCCGAATTCGACGGTCCCCGGCTTGCCGACGTCGCCAGTGGCGGCGGCGCCGTTGCCGAGGCGGCGCTTGACGGTTTCGGGAAGGGCGGCGTTCAACTGACGTGTATCGATGCGTCCGCAACGGCGATAGCGGCGCTCGAAAAACGCTTTCCCGACATCTCGGCGATCGTCGCGGATGCCCGGGAGATGCCGCTGCCGTCGGCGAGTTTCGATATAGTCTGTAGCCAGTTCGGCGTCGAGTACGCCGGGCTCGATGCGATTGCCGAATCGCTTCGCCTGCTTTCACCGGGCGGCCGTCTGGCTTTGCTGTTACACCATCGGGGGGGTGGAATCCACCGCCAATGCGCCGCGAGTCTCGATGCCGTCCGGCAACTGCAGAGCGCCGGCTTCATTGGCAAGGCAGGCGCGATGTTCGAGGCCGGGTTCCGGATGTTGCGCGAAGGCGGTCGCGGCGAGTACGAAGCGGCGGTGAAGGAATTGATGCCCGCCATTCGTTCAGTGGAATCGATCATGCGGCGGCACGGACGGCAGGTCGCCGACGGCTCCATCGTGAAACTGTACACCGACGTTCGAGAGATGACCGCCCGCTTGCCGAACTACGACGAAGGCGAGGTGAACGCCTGGTTGGATCGAATGCGCGGCGAATACGGCGCGTACGAAGGCCGCATGGCGTCTATGTGCGAGGCCGCTGTCGATCAAGACGGGTTTGCGGAGATTTGCGCCGCGGTCGAGGCGGAGGGTGGCAAGTTATTGCGCCACGAGGCGCTGATCAACGCCGACAGCGGCACGGCGCTCGCGTGGGTGTTGATCGCTGCGGCTCGTTAGACGCACGCCCTGCCGGCGGCGTCCCGGCGCGACAGAACTCGACGCGCGCCTCGCGGGCGCTTCTACGGAAGTGATGACCCGCCAGCGCTACCCGGACATTGCCGCCACCGCCTCGGGATAGTGTTTCCATCGTCCGCTGGAGCGTCGATGCAACGGCTCGCGAACCTGCCAGATACTGGCGGTCTTGACCAGGGTCTCGGCGCGATGGAATTCGAGACAGCGCTCGCTCCACGCGACGCCCAAGAAGTCGATCACGCTGCGGACTACGGGTTCGGGGTCGGTGACGAGCTCGTCGTAATTCACCGAATGCAGGTTGTCGGGCATGATCCCCGCCCAGTGCTCGACCAGCGCGTTCTGCTGTTCGTAATAGTGGGCGATATCGGCGAGATCGCAGGCGTAGTTCAGATTGCCGCCGAGATGCTGGAAATACACGGACAGGCAGTTGTCGCGTTTGTCGCGACGCGTGTGAATGATTCGAGCCTCTGGGAAAAGCACCCGGATCAGGCCGAGATGCATGAGATTGTCGGGCCGTTTGTCGGTCACGTACTCTGCCTTGGGAACCAGATCGGCGCGCAAGCGCAGGTATTCGTCCGCGGCTGCCGTGATATCCGCAGGCGTTGCGGTTTCGAGCCGCTGCGGATACGGTGCGAGCCGTTTTGACATCAGCCAGGGCAGCAGGTCGAGTTCTCCGCCTGCCTCGATATCGGGATGCGCCGCGAGAATCTGCTCGACCAGCGTCGAACCGGATCGAAACATACCGCAGATGAAGATCGGCGTCGCCGACGAGCTGCCTTCGAGCGACTCGACTCTGCGGCGATCGAAAAAGCGGCATATCGACTGCCGGGCGTTCTCCACGGCCGACCGGTCGTAGGGTGCTTGCCGGCGCCGACTCATTGCGTTCGCCGCCCGGTAGGCCGTATATGCCTCGTCGTATCGGCCCAGATCGTCGAGGACCTTGCCCTCGGCAAAACGCAGACCTTCGCCGGCCAGCCTGTCGTTTGTACGGGTTTGTCCAGCGCGCAGCGTCTCGAGCAGCGGGTCGCCGGCGTCGTCGATCCGTCGTGCATACGCCAATCGAATCAGCGAGTCCCAGTGCGTGGAGTCGATCGCCAGGATTTTTTCGTAAAGCTCGATTGCCGCGTCCCGATCGCCGCATTCTTCGTTCAGCCCGGCCAGGTTGTACATCGCGGGTACGTAGTTCGGGTGGACGTCGAGTGCGCGCCGGTAATGACTCCGGGCATCCCCGGGTCGCCGCAGCTCGGCGTACAAAACACCCAGATTCGAGTACACTTCTTCGACGCCGTTGATCCCCAGGTGTATTGCCTTCTCATACGCGGCAATGGCGTCGTCGTGGCGCTTTACCTTCCGATACAGCAATGCGACGTTGAAGTACGCCGAGGCCATGTTGGGCTGCCGCGCGAGCAGTCGGGTGTAATGGCCGATGGCGGCGTCGGTGTCACCGAGCCGGTCGAGCAGCGTGGCCAGGTGCGCGTAGTAGAACAACTCGTCGGGATGGGCGTCGGTCGACCGAACGAGCATGGCCACTGCTTCCTGCACGCGGCCCCGGTCGATCAGTCGCTCGACCGCTTCGAGGGTTGCCGTCGGATCATTGTTCATCGCTGGCGGGGGCGACGTCAAAAGCGACGGTCAGTCTGGAACCTTCCGTGTCGAACGGCACGGTGCCGTGCCACATGTATGACGGGAACAGCACGAGCCGGCCCGGAGCCGGTTGAATTCGGCGTTTCGCGGCGCCCGCCTCGCCGATGTCGATGTCGGGCGCGCCGAACGTCAACCCGCCGCCGTGGGCGTCGGATTCCGACAGCGCTTTTGGAAGCTGGACGTAGTAGGCCGAGGATATCCAGCCGAGTGGATGTACGTGCATGGTATGGAAGCCGCTGCGCGCGAGCTTGACGGACCAGGACGCCGCAAAACGGAACGCGCCGAGGCGCCGTGAAAACAGCGGATGCTCGGGATTCGTCGGGAAGCTGTCGATGTAGTCGCGGATGCATGTTTCCAGGGCCGCGACCAGTTGCTGAATCGCCGGTTCCCGCCGGACAAACAAGTCGCCGCTCGTCTGGCTCCCGTGCCGCAGCGTCTGCTGCGCGGGATGCCGTTTCGCGATGTGCAGCGGTTCGAGCGCGGCGGCAAGAGCCTCATTGAACTCGTCGATACTGGCGAAGCCGGCCGGTACGGGCAGCTCGTAGATACGCACCATCCCGTCGTAGTCGTTCAACAGCGGGTCGCGCGCGTCGCCCAACATGCGCCAGCACAGCGACAGATAGGCCAGCGCGCGCTGGTCGAACGGCATCCGTGCGGCGCCGATCTGCGCCTGGTCGAGCGCTTCGTTGGGGCGTCCGCAGGCGAGCAGCGCGCGCGCGTAACTGATGTGATGATTTGGCACGGAAGCTTGCGAGGCAACGGCTCTTGCATGCATGGACAATGCCTCTTCCCAGCGCCGTTGCTCCTCCAGGCTGTAAGCGAGCGCGCTTTTCAGTTCGCCGGATTCCGGGGCAAACGTAAGTCCCTCTCGCAGTACCGACTCGGCCGCGGCGTGTTTGTCCTGCTGGTTGAGCGCCGTTGCCCACGCGACGCGGAGGTCGATGGCGGCCGGAAAGCGTTCGAGCGCCCGTGCGTAGGACTGCAGATAATCCCCGAGTTGCTCGTGTTGCCACAGCAACGAGTTCAGGTTGCGGTGTGAGTCGAGATTGCGCGGGTCGCGCTCCAGGGCCCGACGATACGCGTCGATAGCGCCGACCGCGTCGCCCGTGTCGATGAGCGCGTTGCCGACGTTAAGGTGGAGTTCGGCCCGGTCCAGACCGAGATCCCGCGCAGCGCCGTAGTGGCTCAGGGCTTCCTCGGGGCGGTGCCGCAGCCGCAGACAGACGCCCAGATTGTGGTGCGCCTCCGCGTAGTCCGGCTCGAACATCAGCGCTTCACGATAGGCGGCAACGGCCTCTTCGTATTGCCCGCGGCGCTGTTCGACGAGACCGATGCCGAGCCAGGCCCGCGCGTCCCTGGGATCGATCGCGAGGCACCGGCGAAAGGCTTCTTCGGCGTCCTGAAGGCGGCCAGTGTCGATCAGGCAAAGCCCGAGATTGCGCCAGGCATCGCGAAAGCGCGGCTGAAGCTCGCACGCACGTCGATAGCTGTCGACCGCGTCCATCGGCCGGCCGGCGCGTTTGAGCGCATTGCCGAGATTGTTGGCCACCTCGGCCTGCTCGGGAAACAGGCGCAACGATTCACGCATGTAGGCGATTGCCTCCGCGTATTCGCCACGCTGTGAGTGCAGCAAGCCGAAGAACTGCAGGCCCAGCGGATGCGACGGGTTCTGTTCCAGAAAACTCCGATACAACGGGTAGGCGACTTCGAGCTGTCCCGCGCGATGTGCGTTCACGGCCCGACCCAGCATCTCGGGCAGGGATTCAACCGTCGAATCGGATGCGTCTTTTGCGCTCATTGTTCCATTTTAGTCCGGTACGGGACACGCAGGAGCGCCTTCCACGCCCAATTGCCACTCAGTTGCGGCAAGACGCCGCTTCCGCGACGACGTGCGTGCAGCCCGCGCATCTCGGCCGTGCCGGATCCGCTCAGTCGGCCGGCGGGCGGCACCGCAACCGGGCGATCTTCCAAAAGAAATGGCGGACTCGCGAGAAGTCCGCCATTTGCAGCGGTCGATCGTCAGACTAGAACGTGTGCGTCAGGCCTGCGAACCAGTACCGGCCGAGCGCGTCCCAGGTGCCGGGCAGCGTGTTGCCGTTGCCGAAGTCCGCAACGTTGCCGAACAGGCCGCTGATGGGCGGGTCCTCGTCGATCAGATTGCTGACGCCGACGTTGAACATCGTTTCGCCGCCGGCCCAGTCGAGCACGTAGTTGCCCGACACGTCGAAGTAGTCCTGGGCATCGGCTGTGAACCGATCCTGGTTCAGCTCATCGACTTCGCCGATATGACGCCAGGTGAGCGTCAGGTCGAGATCCCAGGGTGTCGCCCAGGACGTGCTGAAGACGTGTTTGTACTCCGGACGGGCGCGCTCGCAGGAGCCGCCCCAGAAGCCGGCGCAGTCTTCGACCGGAAAGCCGTCCAGCGGCTGCTGGTCGAAGGTTTCCAGGATCGAGCTGCGTATGGCGAAGTTGAGGCTGCCGAAATCCCCGATGTCGGTGGCGTAGGAAGCCGAAACGTCGTAGCCGGAAGTCTCGAAAAACCCGATGTTGACCGTCGTTGCATCCACGGCCGCGGTGCCGATCCAGAGATTGCCGTTGGGGCCGCGATTGATCTTGTCGCAGAAGCGTGCTTCGCCGGTCAGGCCACACTGGCGGATCGTAAACTCGGAGCCGAATCCTTCCTTGATCGCGTCATCGACTTCGATGCTCCAGTAGTCGACGCTCACCGAGAGTCCGGGCAGGAACTCGTCCGGTGTGAACACGACGCCGATCGTGAACGAGTCGGATTCCTCGGGGACCAGTGACGCATCGCCCGCGGCGCTCTCGTTGTACTGGCCTGCCGGGTTTGCCGGCACCGAGCCGTACTGAGCGGCGGTGACGCCGGTCAGGGCGCACTGTTCCTGCGTGAACTCGGGGCTGCTGCCCGTACAAGGATCGCTGCCCGCCCAGAGCCCGATGTTGCGCGGCTCGAACAGCTCACGGAGATTCGGTGCGCGCACGGCGCGGGAAACGCCGCCGCGGAACATCAGCGATTCGATGGGCCGCCATTCGCCGCCGACGTTGTAGGTATCGGTATCGATGCCGGTGCTGTAGTCCGAATAACGATAGCGGAGATCGAGGGACAGCGACTGGAAGCCGGGCCTGTCCTGCACGAGCGGAGCTTTCACCTCGACAAAAAATTCGTTGACGTCGAGATTGCCGAGAATGCCGGGGATCGGCCCACCCTGGCCCGCGCCGTCACCCGACGTGAAGCCGACGTCGGGCTGGAAATCCAGCGACTCGTCGCGGTATTCGTAGCCGATGACGCCCTGGAATCCGTCCGTCGCGCTGGGCAGCACGACGCCGTATTCGCCGAGGTCGACGGTGGCGTGCGCCACGAGCTGGTCTTGCTCAAGATCGGATTTCGCAAACAGCGGCAGCGTCAGGTAGTCGATCGCCGCCTGTGTGACGCCGCCGGTCTGGAATACGTTCCACGGTACGCAGCTCGGGTCGACGACGACCCCGGTGACCGGATCGGGAACGGCCGAGCGACAGACGATGTTACCCGGGTTGTCCGGATCCTCGATAGCGTCAAATGACCGGCCGATGCGCGAGATCGAAACGTCGTTGTTGTACACCTGGCTGTAGCGCGTCCGAGAGAAGTTTGCGGATACGTCGTAACTCCAGGCCTCGTTGAGGTCTCCACGAACGCCGACCAGCACGCGGTTAGTGGTGTGCCGCAGATCGTCGAAACGGGGCCCGCCCTCGACGTTGCGGCGGCCGATGTACCAGGGTATGACGTCGTCGGTGTCGGTGCAGCCCATGGTCGCGAACTGTTGTGCCGAGAGAAACGCGTTGGAGCAGTTGATGCTGTCGGTCACGAAGAACGCTCCGGATGGTGCGATCTGTGCGAGGCTGCGATTGTCCATGAACATGACTTCCGCATAACCCTCGAACGATTCCGTGACCTCGTAGTGGCCGAACAGCCCGGCAGTCGTACGTTCGTCGGGACGCTGGTAGTGGTTCAGCGGCCCGTAGTTGTAATACGTGTAGTCCCACGGCACGAACTGATCGCCGGCAACGGTGAAATACGTGGCGCCGTCGAACGGTGAGAACAGGCCGGTGGGAATCGTTGCGGAGCCCGCGCAGGTGGTGCCGTCGCCACCGCCCCCACCCGTGTCGAGCGTGCAGGCGCTGTAATCGCGCTCCGACTGAAGGATCGGATCGATCTCGCGATAGCCGATGTATCCGGTGACGTTGCCGCGTCCGTCCGGCGAGTTGACGCCGATCAGGACGTTGATGTTCGTCGTGTTACCGTCGGTGACGCTGCCCGGCGCCTGCTCGAAGCCGGCCGCGTCGACAGCCCGGCGAACCGCGCCGTTGCTGTTGTCGTGCTGGTAACCCGATTGCTGCCAGTCGATCTGGAAGCCCTCGAAGTCACGTTTCGTGATGAAGTTGACGACGCCGGCAACCGCGTCGGCGCCGTACACGGATGATGCGCCGCCGGTCAGCAGTTCGACCCGATCGATGAGCTGGCTCGGAACCTGGTTGACGTCGACAGCCAACTCGAAGGGATTGCCGAAACCCATGCGGTGACCGTTGGTCAGCACGAGCGTTCGCTTCGAGCCGAGGCCGCGAAGATCCAGCGTTGCGGTGCCCGTTGCGCCGTTGGCGACCGTCGACGTGAATTCCGGCGTGACCTGCGGCAGGCTGTTGACCAGATCCTCGACCCGGGTAACGCCCCGGTGCAGTATTTCGCTGGAATCCAGCGTCGTCACCGGGCTCGAAGTGACCAGGTTCGGATCGGTTGCGATACGCGATCCGGTGACGATGATTTCCTCGATTTCGGTCGGTAGTGCGTCCTGAGCTTGTGCGACGACGGGTAGTCCGGTCGCGACCGCCGCGGCGCCGTACAACGCACGGCTGACTGCGAGTGATAGCGTTTTTTGCTTCATGATCCACCCCCAATAAGCGAGTTAGAGTGACGCTCGATGGCGTTGGCGCCGGAGCGTGTTGAGACGTGGTATTTTCGTCACATACTAGTGGGGAGGGTCATAAAAGCCTATTAAACGCTTAGAGTATTTCGGAATACTCTGTTGTGGCTTAGCAACATAAGGAATAAGGAGGGTCCGTCCTAAACAAGCGAACGGTAGCCGTCGATCGCATCGCCGAGCGCGTTCTCAAGCGGTGAAAGCCAGGTCTCGAACCGTCGCCAGTGGGCGATGCCGCGGCGGTTGATCGGCTGCCGAACCTGTTCCGAACTCGCCGTACTCACCGGTCGGCGGTTCTCGTGGAAACTCAGGCACGCCGGCTCGAACGGCAGTCCGCAATGGCCGAGCAGTCGCCGCACTTCACCTTCGGTGTCGTCGATAAGGTCTTCGTATATGACCCGATGTACGCGCCCCGGTAATACCGTTTCCATATGACGCATGAGGTCGAGGTAATAACGGTAATAGAGGCCGATGTGTTCGAGGCTGTAGCTGAAGTTCTGCGCTCCGGCGAACAGTTCCTTGTAAATCGACAGACCGCAAGCGAGTGGATGCCGGCGCACGTCGATGATGCGGGAATTCGGCAAAATCAGGTGAATCAGCCCGATGTGTGCGAAGTTGTTCGGCATTTTGTCGATGAACGACGGCGTGCCGAGCTTGCGGTGTCCGCGCGTGCGCTCCAAGTACGATTGGCCGAGGGCGGCGAGGCGTTCACGGCCCAGCGTCGCCAGTACATCCGGGTATTGCGAAGCGCCGCTACCGTCCGCCGGGCGGTCCAGTGAGGCTGCAATCGCCGGGAGGTCGGGCAACTCCATGGTGCCCTCGACGGTGGAGTGGCTGGCGAGAATCTGTTCGACAAGCGTGGAACCGGAGCGCGGCAGCCCGACGATGAAAATCGGATCCGGCGCAGGCGAGCCGCAGTCCTCTCGGTCGTCGAAGAACGCGCCCGAAAACAATGACGCGGATCGGCGCACGTGATTCTCGAGTGCGGCGGGATCGTAGGGGCGGGTGCGCCGCCGCAGTTGATTTCCCCTGTCGTAGTGAAAGAACGATTCTTCATAACGCCGCCGTTCCTCGAGCGCCTTGCCCATCGCGAAATGAAAGTGGACGCGATCGATGTCCTCGGACGACGATCTGTCGAGTTGTGTCCGCATCGCCTCGAACTCGTCGTCCCGCATCTCGCTGGTCTTCAGGTTGGCGAGGCTCCAATAAGGTTCGCCGTAGGCGGGCGCGAGCGCAATCGCGTTGCGATAGGCTTCAACACTGTCCGCACGGCGCCCGACCGACTTCAGCATGTGACCCAGGCTCGTCCACACGGCCGGTTGATCGAACTCTTCCTGAAGCAGCTCTTCACAAATTTCGATCGATTGGTCGTATTCCAGGAGCTTCACGAGAATTGCGGCCCGCAGTTTGCGAAGTTCCCTGTCTTTCGGCGCCTGCTCCAGGAGCCGCTCGCATTCGGCAAGGGCCTCGTCGGTCCTGTTCTCGCGCAGCAATATGACCGCGTAGTTGTGGCGCGCCCGGGTATAGCCGGGCGCTATCTGAATCGCGCGGCGAAGCAAACGCCCCGCGTCCGCATTGTGGTCATGGCGCTCGGCAATGTCCGCCAATAGGCACAATGCGACGATGTCGTTCGGATGGGCCTGCAAACGCCGGCGAACCAGTTTTTCCGCATGCGCGGTCTTGCCGGCGCCGAGCGCGGCCGCTGCGTCGCGCAATTCTGGCAACTGTGGCGCCAGCTTGACGTAATGCGCGAACGCTTTGTCCGCGCCGGAGACGTCGGCGTTCGCCACCCGCAGGTCGGCCAATGCCAGCCAGCCGTCCGCGAAATCAGGCCGAACTTCGACGGCCCGCTCGAACGACCGCTCTGCACCAACACGATCATCGAGTTCCCGCTGCGCGAGCCCGTGCTGCAAGTGGGCGAATGGGGCGTCCGGCCAGTCGTTGCAGAGAGACGATAGGATCTTGACGGCGCGTCTCGCCTTCTGTTGCATGCGCAACGCAATGGCCTGATACAGCAACAGGACGGGTTCACCGGGATGCTCACGCAATAGCGCAACTGCGCGAGCTTCGGCGGCCGCCGGGTCGTTGTGCAGCAGGCGCTCGACGTCCGAAAGGCCGGCGGCTATCGACGGGTTGTCACTGTTTCGATTGATATTCAAAATCGATGTGGGGCCATTCGGGCCGGTGCGGCTACGATCCAGTTCGAGACGGGTTCTAGTCTACTGCTTGGGATCGATTGCGAATAGGAAACGGTCATGCGAATAATTTCTTTCTCCTGGCTGGTGCTTGCTTCCGTCGCCGCCGCGGACGAGGCTTTCGTGCGCGCCGTGCTCGACTGCAGCTCGTTGTCGTCACCGGGCGAACGCCTTGCGTGTTATGACAGCGTCGTCACCGACCGCGCCGGTCACGATGCGGAGCCGGCGGAACCTGCCGAGGTTGATTCCGAGGACCTCTTCGGGATGAGTCCGGCCGCGGCGCAGCGCGCGCTGGAGGAATCAACTGGCCATGAGCGCATCGATCGTGTCGAGGCCACGATCGTCCGGCTGACGGCCGTTGAGCCGAACAAGGTTGCGGTCGTGCTCGACAACGGCCAAACCTGGCGGCAGACAACCGCGTCGTCGCTGCGACTCTCCGAGGGCGATTCCGTCGTGATTCGACGGCGCAGCTTGGGATCGCACACGCTGCAGAAAGCGGGCGGTGCACGATCGATGAAGGTAAAACGCCTGAAGTAGGCGCCGATCCCCGTCGGTACGTCAAGCAGACGAAATCCGAACGGCAAGGGGCATGCGACATCGAGGCCCGCGACAGTGTTTCACCGTAGCCATCCCCATCGTTTGTTAAACTAGCCTGGATCGTGGCCAGCCGGCGTATTTGCCGGTTCTCGACGAAACATCGCCCGACCCGAGAATGACAACAAGACGTAAGGAACGATGACGGAATTGGCAGGCTCCCGGATGGTATGTCACGAGTGCGACCTCGTCGTCGATGTCCCCACTCTGGCGCTCAATGACAAGGCTTTTTGTCCGCGTTGCAATTACCTGCTGGCCGCAAACCGACCCCACGCGCTCGAGAAGATTTTCGCCTATTCGGTGACGGCATTGATTTTCCTCGTACTGGCCAACGCATTTCCGTTTCTCAGCCTGAACGCCAGCGGCCAGGAACAATCCGTTACGTTGCCGGAAAGCGTGGCGATCCTGTTCAATGAAGATCACGTCCTGCTGTCAGGCATTGTATTTGCGACGATCATCGGCGTGCCGGCGGTATTGCTGCTGGGCATCATGTACGTGTCGATAGCCATTCGCCTGCCTCACGGCTTGCCCGGCGCGCGCAGAGCCCTGCGATGGTCACTCAATCTCATTCCATGGAGCATGGCCGAAATTTTTCTCATCGGCATTCTGGTGAGTTTCATCAAGATTGTGGCGCTCGCGAACGTGGCGCTGGGCATGTCCTTCTGGGCCTACGTGTCGTTCACGGTGTTCACGCTGCTCGTCGTGGTCAACCTGGATCGTCGCGAAGTTTGGCGTCACGTACAGGCGGTGCGTCGTGCGTGAGTTTCACGAATGTTCGGCGAAAGCCAACGACGTACAGGGCTGTCCGATGTGCACGCTCGTCGGGCCGGCCGGATCGACGCACTGCGCCGCCTGCGATGCAGACATGCATCACGGCTGGGAAGACAGCCTGCAGAAAACCTGGGCGTGGTTGATTACGTCGATGGTGTTGTACCTGCCCGCAAACCTGCTGCCGATCATGCATACCAGCTTTCTCGGTAAGACCACGGACAGCACGATTCTGGGCGGGGTAGTGACGTTGTGGGAGCATGGCTCCTACCCGATCGCCGCGGTGATCTTCATCGCGAGCGTGCTCGTGCCGCTTGGCAAAATCGTCGTGCTCGTGTGGCTGTGCATTTCCATACAGACGGGGCACACGGGTGCGCATCACCATAAAACGGTGTTGTACCGGGCGACGGAACTCGTCGGCCGGTGGTCGATGATCGACGTCTTTGTCGTCGGCATTCTCGTGGCGTTGATCCAGCTCGGCAATATCATGAACATCCTGCCCGGTGCCGCGGCGCTGGCATTCGCCGCGATGGTGGTGACGACAATGCTGGCCGCCATCTCGTTCGATCCGCGGCTGATCTGGGCGTCTGCACACAGGAGGCGGGACGAATGACCGCGGATGTGGCAACCGTCAAAGCCGGCGTGAACAGGAAGCGGCGTTTCCACCGGATCTGGGTGGTGCCGATTGCCACGTTTGTCGTCGGCTTGTGGATGGTGTACGCGCATTGGGCGAGTCAGGGTCCGCTAATTGAGGTCATGTTCACGACAGGGGAAGGCATCGAGGCCGGCCAGACCAAGGTCAAACGCAAGAACGTGGAGGTCGGCGAGGTTCTCGGCCTGCGGCTGACCGACGATGCACAATCGGTTGTTCTGTCTATCCGCGTGCACAAGGAGTACGCTGATCTGCTGCGTCAGGACGCGCAGTTCTGGGTTGTGAGACCGCGCATTGGTCCGGGCGGCGTTTCCGGCCTGAGCACGCTGTTGTCCGGCGCTTACGTTGAAATGTCACACGGCGTTGCCGAAGAATCGGCGCGCGAGTTTGTCGGCCTCGAGAGGCCGCCCGTAACGCCGATTGGCACACCCGGCCTGCACGTCACACTGAGCAGCGACGGCAGCCGCCCGCTGGTCGAGGGACAACCGGTGTTGTTCCACGGTACACGCGTCGGCCGCATCGAGTACGTGCACTTCAATACTTCCGAAAGACGAACGTACTACAATGCTTTCATCGCCGCGCCGCACGACCGCCTGATCACCACCAACACACGATTCTGGTTCGTCAACGGCGTATCGTTCGACTTGTCGGCCGACGGCGTTCGGGTCGAGATGGCCTCGCTCGAAACGATTGTCGAAGGCGGCGTTTCGTTCGACGTGCCGCCCGGTCAGCCGCTCGGTGACCGCATCACCGAGCGGGCGTTTTTTACGATCTATCCAAACAAGAGCGCGATCAGTGAGACGCAGTTCGAGCACTCGCTGCAGTACGTACTGTTATTCGATGACTCGATCCGCGGGCTGCGACCCGGAGCGCCGGTCGAGTATCGTGGCGTCAAGGTTGGCGAAGTGCTGCGAACGGATATCGACTATCCGCAGGTGGACGACCTTCTCGCACCAAATTCACGGATACCGGTCCTCGTCGAGATAACGCCGGCACTGCTCGGTTACGAGGATACGGCGGGCGATTTGCAGATGGCCGAGGCGCGCATCGACGATCTGGTTGAGAACGGCCTGCACGGTTCCCTCGGCAATGGCAACCTGCTGACGGGCCGTAAACTGGTCGAGCTCGAATACGTGGAACGTCGGATCGCGGCGCGGCAGCAGTTTGGAGACTACACTGTCATCCCGTCGGTGAGCGGCCGGGTCGGTCGGCTGGTCGAGAGCGTGGCCGCCACGGCGGAGACGCTGAGCACGCTACCACTTGATGACATGGTCACCAACGCAAGCGCAGCTCTGGACCAGATGGCGGTCACGCTGGCCGAGTTGGACGACATTCTTGATGACGATGCCAGCCACCAGATGCTCGCAACACTCAACGCCACCCTGATCAGTTTCCAAAAACTGGCCGACGACTTCTCGGCCGGCTCCGAGTCCTACGAGGAACTGCGGCGCAGCCTGCAGTCGCTGGAAATCACACTAAAAGATCTGCAGCCCGTTTTGCGGCAACTGCGCGCCAAGCCGAACAGCTTGGTGTTCGGCGCCGACGGCAGGGACGATCCTGAGCCGAGAGGAGCGAACGAACGATGAGTTGGACAAAGACGGCCGTGTTTGTTTCGTTGCTCGGCATGGCGGCGTGTACGTCGGCTCCCGTTGAAGAGCGCCATTACAGCCTGGTGCTGGATGCCCTGAATGACTCGGACTTCGTACTGTCGTCGGACGCGGACGCGGCGCTCGCGGTGGCGTCGATCACGCTACCCGAATACCTGCGATCGAACAATCTGGTCATGCAGATCGGCAGTAACGAGATACTGCCGGCGCGCAGACACTTCTGGGCGGAGCCACTCGACGACTCCATCAAACGGGTGCTCGCGTACGACCTGGACCGGAAGTTGCCGGACATTGCGGTTTACGGCGTGCCGGCGGTGGACGGGTGCCTTCTGCAAGTGGAGTTCGATCGATTCCACGCGACCGACGAGGCCCGTGTCGTCGCCAGCGGCCGCTACTCGCTCTTGTTTTCCGGCGGGCGGATCGAACGCAGCTTCGATACGTCGCGAACGCTGGCGGTCGGCGGGTACGCCAACTCGATCAGCGAGCTGCGGAACTCCGTGAGTGCGCTTGCCGCGGAGTTGGCGTCGGAGATAAACGGGAAAATATCCTGTCAACAAAAGGGCGAGGGGGCCGCCGGCTCCGATCGGCCCGAGACGGACGGCTGACCGGGGGCGAGATTGAAGATGAAGTATCTGTTCCTGACATTATTGGTCTTGTGCTCGTGCGTCCGGCAGGAGAATTCTACGGAATCGGCAATCATCGCCGTCGAACCCGGGGTTTCCGAGGCGCTTGCGCGTCATAGGGCGGCGCTGATCTCCGACGTTAACTACAAGCTCAGGCTCAAGGTGCCGGCGCGTCAGGACGAATCCATCGACGCGGATCTGACTCTGACCTTCTACCTCAGCGACGCCTCGGAGGACGTGCAGCTCGATTTTCGCGCAGCCCGGGACAGTATTCACAGTCTGAGCGTCAACGGCGCCGATGCAGAGATCAATCATCATAGCGAGCACCTGCTGCTGGGAAAGAACGGCCTCGAAGTCGGGCCGAACGAGATCGAGATCGGCTTCACGGCGGGCGACGATTCACTGAATCGCAATCCTGACTACCTCTACACGCTTTTTGTGCCGGACCGGGCACGTACCGCATTCCCCGTTTTCGATCAACCCAATCTCAAGGCCACCTACGAACTGACGCTTGATCTCCCGGCAAGCTGGGCGGCGATATCGAATGCGCCAATCGATCGGCTCGAGACGGGGGACGATCGGCGCACTCACCATTTCTCCAGGTCGGATCTGCTGAGCACGTATCTTTTTTCCTTTGTGGCGGGAGAATTCGAGACTGTCACGCGCAACGTCGGCGGCCGGGAAATGACCTTGCTTCACCGGGAAACGGACGATGAGAAGTTCGAGCGCAATATCGACGCCATTTTCACGCTACACGCCAAGTCGCTCGATTGGCTGGAGGGGTACACCGACATCGATTACCCATTCCGGAAGTTCGGTTTTGCGGCCATCCCCGCCTTTCAATATGGGGGCATGGAGCATGTCGGGGCCATTGCCTATCGCGCGGACGCGTTGTTTCTTGAAAAAGACCCCTCCGAGACTCAGTTGCTGTCGCGCGCACATTTGATTGCCCATGAAACGGCGCACATGTGGTTCGGCAATCTCGTCACGATGGACTGGTTCAACGACGTGTGGACCAAGGAGGTTTTCGCGAACTTCATGGCGGCGAAGATTGTCAACCCCAGCTTTCCGGACATCGATCACGAACTGAGTTTTTTGTTGCGAACGTATCCGGCCGCTTATTCGGTGGATAGAACGAAAGGCGCCAATCCCATTCGACAGCGGCTTCCCAACCTGAATGAAGCCGGCACGCTTTACGGGGCGATCATCTACAACAAGGCGCCGATCATGATGCGCCAGCTGGAGGCGTTATTGGGGGAGGCGCGTTTTCAGGAGGGGATTCGGACCTATTTGTCCACTTTCTCGAACGCCAATGCGACCTGGCCGGACTTGATTCGCATTCTGGACGAGAAAACGCCGAACGACCTGAACGCCTGGAGCGAGGTGTGGGTGAATACCGCCGGGCGCCCCTCGTTCAGGTTCGACGAGGGTGAGGCTTCCAACGAGTACGTCCTCCGCCAGTACGATCCTCTGGGCGAGGAGCGATTCTGGCCTCAGCAATTCGGCATTGCCCACGGTGACGAGTTTTCATTGACGCAAACGGCGAAATTTCTGGCGCCGGATTATCCGATCCCGGCGGCGTTGGGGGACGTCGATACCCTGTTGGTGAACTCGGATGGAGGCGGGTACGGCTTGTTTCCCGCACAGCCGGACGTTCTCAAGGCGAAGTGGGAGTCTTTGGACGCCCTGCAAAAAGGCGCTCTGATCGTCAACTCCTACGAGCAAATGCTCGAAGGTTCGGAACAGGCGCGCCCCGCGGAGTATTTGGAACTGCTGGTCTGGGCGATCGGACGTGAGGAAAACGAACTTCTCCTCGATACGATGCTCCGGCAAATCGCCTCCGTCTATTGGTCCTTTCTGACGATCGGGCAAAGAGACGCATTCGCGGGAGATCTCGAAGAACTGCTTTGGCGGGAGGCGGCGTCGAGCGATCGTGCGGCCAGCACCCGGAAAGTATTCCTGGAAACGTTTCAGAACATAGTAATAACGGCCGCCGGGATACGCCGCCTGCGCGACGTTTGGTCGGGCGCCATCGAAGTGGCCGGGGTAGAGTTGTCCAACAAAGAGCTGACGGACGTCGCGGCGATTTTGGCGATCAAGGTACCGCATGAGGCTGACGAAATCATCGAAACCCAGCAGGCGCGCATAGAGAACCCCGACGACCGCAGAAGGTTTGCCTATCTGGCCGCGGCGCTATCTCCCGATGAAGCGGCGAGAGATGCTTTTTTCGCCTCGCTTTCAGATGAAAAAATGCGGGAAACCGAGCGTTGGGTTCTTGACGCGCTCGGTTATCTTCACCACCCGCTGCGTCTGGATTCTTCCAAAAAGTACATTTTGCCGAGCCTGCGACTTCTTGAAGAAATTCAACGGACGGGAGACATATTCTTTCCGGCGCGCTGGACCGCGGCCACGTTAGGGTCCCATCGGAGCGCAGAGGCCGCCGCCGTCGTACGGCGGTTTCTGGACGACCGTCCAGGCTACAATAAACAGCTGCGGCTGAAGATCCTGCAGGCCGCCGATCCCTTGTTTCGCTCGGAGGCGATACTGGCGGCGAACTAGGGCCTGTCGAGAAAGCCGAGTCAATTCCGACGGGTCCCTCGGCACGTCGCGAGCGTCCGGCGAGAGCGTTCGGGACATCCACAACACCCGTCGGGAATCTCCCGTTCTCGGGGCGCAATGCGCATTCGCCGAGATCCGGACGTTCGAGTCAACACGTTATCACGGCTGACGTGTCCGCAAATCCAGCGCAACGTACTTAGTGACGAAACCCGTTACCAACCGGTCGCCGCTGCGTTCGCCAGCGGTTGGCAGTTTCAGACACTATATTTACATAACTGCCAAATAATAAAAAGACGTATTCTGAAGCCAATGTCGACGCAACGATCTGACCGGCGAGATATCGCCTCCAGCGAAGGCTCGCCCCCGATCGTCCGGACGACCATCGATTGTTCCACTCAGGAGGGCCAGCCATGCATTGCATCACACCGCTGAACGAGGCACGCAACGCCATTGCCGAAGCGCTTTCCGGCGGCACGTCGCCGCTTGGACTTCCGGCCGCGCAGCTTCGAGAGCACGGCACGATGAAGATGTACCTCTACGAGCCGCGCGGCGTTGATTCGCAGCCACCGCACGAGCAGGACGAAGTGTACGTCGTCATCGCCGGCTCCGGCACGTTTGCAATCGGTAAGGACGAGGACTCGCTGGAGCGAACGCCGTTCGGACCGGGCGATGCGATTTTTGCTCCAGCCGGCGCCGTTCACCGGTTTGAAAACTTCGGCGACGATTTCAGTACCTGGGTCGTGATGTACGGTCCAACCGGCGGCGAGAGTTCCTATGTTGTCTGACGCACCGCTGAACGCAGGCGTGGCGCCCCAACGCGGGTACTCGGTCACCCGGCTGGACAAGCTCGCCGCGTGGGCGCGAACGGGGTCGCTGTGGCCAATGACGTTCGGCTTGGCCTGCTGTGCGATTGAAATGATGCACGCGGGCGCGTCGCGTTACGACCTGGAACGCTTCGGCGTGCATTTTCGTCCCAGTCCGCGTCAGGTGGACGTGATGATCGTCGCCGGCACGCTCGTAAACAAGATGGCGCCGGCGTTACGCAAGGTTTACGACCAGATGCCCGAACCGCGCTGGGTAATCTCGATGGGGTCGTGTGCGAACGGCGGCGGCTATTATCACTACTCCTATTCGGTCGTCCGCGGCTGTGACCGTGTCGTTCCCGTGGACGTCTACGTTCCCGGCTGTCCGCCCACCGCCGAGGCGCTGCTCTACGGCATCATTCAGCTGCAGCGGAAAATCCGGCGGACATCCGTCCTGCGACGGGATTGAACGGCGATGTCGGCGTCAGCGCCCAATGGCCACGATGCGCGCTCCAGCGCACCCCCGCGCGCGGCCGGAGAGAAGCGTCCAGGCTGGCTCTTGCCGGCGGTGGCGCTAGGCGTGTTCGTCGTCTCCATCGTGTTTGCGCTGCTGCATGATGCGGACGTCGATCCGAGGCCGCGCTTTTCACTGATCGACCATGACGGTGTGACCACGGACGAGCGATTGCTGAAGGGAGACTGGAACCTGGTCTACTTCGGATTCACGAACTGCCCTCAAGTGTGCCCGACGCAGATGGCCAAGGTGACCGCGGCCTTGCACCGGATCGAGCAAATCGACGTCGATGCGCGGATTGTGCCGATTTTCATCACCGTTGACCCGGTGCGTGACGATCCGCCGGCGATAAAGGCCTACCTGTCGCACTTCCACCGGCGCTTCGTTGGGTTGACCGGGAACGCCGACGCACTGCGGGCCGCGGCAGGCGGTTTCAGGGCGATCGGCGGCAGTGTCCGCGGCGACGACGCGAACGTTTCGCACAGCAGCGCCGTCTATCTGGTGGATCCCGCGGGCGAGATCGTCAGCTCTTTCCCCTACGGCACGACCGAGCCGGCGCTGGCCGACGCCGTCCTGGACCGCCTGCGATGAACGAGGTCTCCAATCGCCGACGCGCCGACGGCCGCGATACGGGTACGGCTGAACAACTCATGACGACGTATCTGAGCTGCGGCACGTTCTGGTTGCTACTGGGTACGGCCTACGGCCTGCTTGCATCGGTCAAGCTGTTCTGGCCGGACGTGGCGGCCTACAGCCTGTTGTCATTCGGCCGGATTCGACCGATCCATACCAGTCTGCTCTTCTTGGGCTGGTCTTCGATGGCGCTCGTCGGCCTTGCGTTCTACGTCGTTTCCCGGACTTCGCGCGCGCCGTTGCACCGTCCCGGATTGGCGCGGCTCGCCCTTTACCTCTGGAACGCCGCGCTGGTGCTTGGAATCGTCACGCTGTCGGTGGGCCTGAGCCGTGGCCCGCAGGAATACCGCGAATGGATCTGGCCCATCGCCGTGCTGTACGCCACGGGCCTGTTGTTGAACACATGGGTGGCGATCGGCACCGTCGCCCGTCGCCGGGTTCGCGAAATCTACATCTCCAACTGGTACATACTGGGTGCGTTCTGCTGGCTGGCGATTCTCTATACGATCAGCCATCTGCCGTTTTACCAGCAGGGTATCGGCAACATCGTCATACAGGGCTACTACATGCACACCGTGGTGGGCCTCTGGTTTACGCCGTTGTTGCTCGGGCTGACCTACTACGCGTTGCCGCGCATGCTTGGAAAACCGATACATTCCTATGCGCTGGGCGTCCTGGGATTCTGGACCAACCTGCTTTTCTACACGCTGATCGGCGCGCACCATTTCATCTTCAGCCCGGTGGCGTGGTGGCTGCAGACCGTGGCGATCCTCTTCAGCGTCGGCATGATGGTGCCGGTCTGGTCGGGTTTCGGCAATTTTTTCCTGACGGCGCGCGGCTCGTGGCACAAAGTGCGGCGCAGCTACCCGTTGATCTTTCTGCTGGCCGGCATTTGGGGTTATGCGCTGGCGTCGAGCCAGGGCACCATCGAGGCGTTTCGTTCGGCCAACGTCTATTGGCATTTCACCAACTTCACGGTTGGGCATTCCCATCTGGCGATGTACGGGTTTATCGCCTTCGGTATCTGGGGAGTCATTTACGGACTGGTCCCGAAAATTACCGGAAGCGAACCGCGTAACGCGTTCGTCGCGCTGCATTTCTGGCTGGCGTTCGTCGGCAGCAGTTTGTACGTCATCGCGATCTCGATTGCGGGAATACTGCAGGGAATGTCGTGGGTCGCCGGCGAATCGTTCATCGCTTCGGTTGACGCCGCCGCGCCGATGTGGCTGTGGCGAACGGTGGGCGGCCTGATGATGGCGGCGAGCCACGTGGTGTTTGCCGTCAATCTTTGGCAGATGCGGCCGAATCCGATAACGGTGGGCGCCCCGCGGGCGAGCGCCCCGGTTGCAGCGTCATGAGTTTGCACGACGATCACCGCGCGCTCGTCAGCGTTGCGTCGCTGGGTTTTCTGTTCTTGAGTCTGGTGATCGCGGTGTTACCCGCGTACGAAGCGCAAAAAACGACATCTCGGCATCCGCCCGCGGTATCGGCGGAAATCACCCGCGGTCGAGCGATTTACCTCAAAGAAGGCTGCGCCACCTGTCACACCCAGTTTGTTCGAGACCTGGCGGTCGATGCACCGTACGGCCGCGGCTCGGTTGCCGGCGACTACGCGGCGGAAGATCCGCCGCTGCTCGGCACCCAGCGGACCGGCCCGGATCTGGCGAACGCCGGCGCGCGACAGCCGAACGACGTGTGGCACCTCATTCATCTGTACAACCCGCGCGCGGTGGTCCCGACCTCGGTCATGCCCGCCTACCCGTGGTATTTCGAGAGCAAGCCGTTGTCGCAGCCTGGAGACGTGGTCGTCCCGGTTCCCGACCGCTACAAACAGGGCGCGGGGGTCATTGTCGCGAATTCGGACGCCGTGGCTCTGGTCCGATACCTGCAGTCGCTGAAGCAGGCGCCGGTGGAACGCTGATGGACACGCTGCGTTATTGGCTGGACCTTGTTGCGACCTTGTGCGGGTTCGATGCTTCGGAGAGCCTCTCTGCCGTTGAGGTGGCGCTCGTACTCGCGGCTCTCGCCGTGCTCGTGTACGCCGCCCATCGGGCGATTGTCTGCACGTTCTGGCCGGGTGAGTCCGATGAGGATCACATCAAATACCGCATGTTGGCTGACGAGGAGCATTTCGATGCGCGTTGACGCCTACCTCGATGACCAAACGACGCCGTTCCAAACGCTGACGCCGCCCGAGCACCTGCGTTTCGACACGACGAAACTCGACGACGGACCGCACAGACTGCGTTTTCGGGCATCCGATGAGGACGGTTCTCAGAGTGAGCGGGCCTTGCAGTTCAACGTCGGCAACGGCCCGGCGATCGCGATCCACGGCATACGCGACGGCGACACGGTGGCCGGCACCGTCCTGATGCTCGTCAACGCTTACGGCGCACAGGTGGGCGACGCGTTCGAGCCCAGGCGAATCGAGACGCCGGCGCCGATTCCCACCTGGGCGTGGGTGCTGAGTTTGCTCACGCTGGGTTGGGCCATCGGCTATGCCTCGTTGGAGTTCACGAAATACGCAGCCGGCCCGGACGGAGAATTCGTGCAGGAAGCACCGGTATTCGACAGCAAGACGCCGCCAACGGGCGATTTGTCGTGGAGCGTCCTCGGCGAGCAGGTGTACGGCAACCACTGCGCGGCCTGCCACCGAAACGACGGTGAAGGTCTGCCCGGCGTGTTCCCGCCGCTGAAGGGTAACGCGACCGTACTTGCCGATGATCCGCGCGAGCAGATCCGCGCCGTCATCAACGGACTCTCCGGCAAAGTCATTGACGGCGTTGCCTACGCGTCACCGATGCCGGCTTTCGGCGCGCAGTTGACGGATGAGCAAATTGCCGCAGTGATCAATCACGAGCGGCGAAGCTGGGGCCAGCAGGCACGTACCGTGACCCCCTCGGACGTTGCGGCCGAACGACGGTAGCCGGAAGGAGGACGACATGGCCTGCCTCGAACGTCGAATACTCAGGTATCTGAGTACGAAAAACCCGGACCAATACGGCTGGCTGTACTCGGCCGTCCGGGCGTCGCCGGGCATCTTCTGGAAACTGGGTTGGTTCTCGCCGCTGGCCACGCACCGCAAGCGAACCTCGAAAACCCTGATCCATCTGGCCAGAATCCGCGCGATGCAAACCTACGATTGCGGGGCCTGCCTGCAAATCGCGATCGACTATGCGCGCAAGGACGGCGTCTCCGCGGAGACGATTCGAGGGGCGGTGACCGCGGACGGCGAGCTGACGCCGGAGGAACAGCTGGTATGCGCGTTTGCGGGAGTGACGGCGCGGAACGGACTCGAGTTGCCGGAACTGACGGCTGCGGTCCGTGAGACCCTGGGGGAGGCGGCACTGGTTGAACTGTCGCTTGCGGTGGCGACGGCGGCGGTATTTCCGCTGTTCAAGCGCGGGCTTGGTGTCGCAGCGTCGTGCCGGCTCGGTGAACTTCGGTACTAGCGGGCGGCGTTCTGGCCCAGGTCCCGAAAATTCTCCCGATAACGCGACGGCGCGACGCCGAATCGTTGCGTGAATGCTTTGCTCAACGCCGGTTGGCTGGCGAATCCGCACTCGTACGCAATGTGTTTGACTGGAACACTCGCCGCATGGAGCCGATAGCGGGCATGTTCGAGCCGCAGTTCGTTCAAAAGGCGCGCGGGCGTCATGTTGAACGTTTCAACGCAACGCCGATGCAGAGTACGCACTGACATCGACATGCGATCGGCCATGTCGGCAACGGTTATGTGCTCGGACAGCCGCGCCTCGAGCCAACTGACCAGTTCTGCGAGATCCAGGCCGTCGGTCCGGCCCTGGAGGTTCATCGGTTTCGAGAACTGCGGTTGGCCGCCGTCGCGGATCAGAAACACCACCAGTCGACGGGCAACCTGCAACGCAATGTCGGCGCCGAGATCCTGCCGGACCATTGCGAGCGTCATGTCCACGCCGGAAAGCACGCCCGCGGACGTCCAGACCCTGCCGTCGCGCTGGTACAGGCTGTCCTGGACGACCGTGGCCGCCGGAAACCGGTTCGTCAGTTCGGCGATCCCCGCCCAATGAGTGGTCACACGACGATTGTCCAGGTGGCCAAGCTCGCCCAGGAAAAACGCCCCGGTGCAGACGGAGGTGCGGCGTTTACTGCGCGCGGCAAGCGTATCGAGCGCGCGTAACAGCCGCCGGTCATCCAGCGCGCGAAGGAGCTGTGGCGATTCCGCGCCCGGTATGAGCAGCGTGTCGATCGTTTTGGGCATCGCCCGCAGCGATTTGCCGCCGATTTCCAGGCCGGAGGAGGACCGCACGCGCCGCTGTGGCTCGAGGCACAAATAGTGCACCCGGTAACGTTCACTGTTCGACTCGAAATTGGCGACCGTAAAGACTTCGGCCGGCCCGGCGACGTCCAGTAACTCGACGCCGGGGTAGAGCGGAATGACGACATGTTTGGCAGTAATGGACATAGGAATATCATAACGGCCAATCGCTCGTTTGGGTAGTCTGGTCAATGACAGGAGGCAGACAGCATGAAGCGAAGGTACCTGGGCGTGTTTGTGACAGCAATCTGGTTCGCGGGCTGTGCGGGCAGCGCACCGCTATTCACCGCGGTGGAAACCGACATACCGGAGGTTCGGGCCGACAGGGCGAGGCTCTATTTCCTGCGCACCCGTGAATCACGGACGTATCTCGCCCGACGAGCGCCGGTGTGGATCGATAGTGGACCGTCGGGGTTGGCTTCTTACGGATCCGTTTTTTATCGGGACGTGTCACCCGGAGTGCACAGGATCCGTACCGGAACCTGGGACATGCCGGGCCAATGCCGGCTCACTCTGGTCACCCATGCGGGCGCTACGTATTTCGTGGAGGTCGCCGCAAGAACTTCGAGCCTCGCCGCGTACATCGGGGCCGACGCCGCCGCCACGGCCGCGGGTGCATCGGCTTGGGCGAGCGTGGCGAGCGGCCTTGCCGCGATGGCCGCCGAATCCCGAGACCGGGACTGCGGCGGAGCGTTTCGTCTTACGCTGCTGGAAAAAGAGAACGCGCTAGACAAACTCGGCAGCCTGCGTTTCAGCCAGAACTAGACAGACCGCTCGACCGACGACTAAGGAGACCTACAGTGCGAATTCTGATGCTCGTTTATCCCGACATGACCTTGCTCGACCTGGTCGGTCCATTGCAGACCTGGCAGGCTTGGCCTGACGCCTCAATCGAACTCGTTTCAGCAACGCAGGATCCGGTGCCGACGGATACGCAGGCGACCATCCTTCCGACGCACTGCTACCGAACCGCGGCGGCGGACCCGGACATCCTGTTTGTTCCCGGCGGCACGCGAGGTTCGCTGTTGACGATGAGCGACACGAGCACGCTGGACTTTCTTCGCGATCGTGGCAGTCGCGCCCACTGGGTCACGAGCGTCTGTACCGGCGCGTTGCTGCTGGGCGCGGCGGGGCTGTTGACCGGATATCGGGCGACGACTCATTGGGCGGTACTGCCGACCCTCGCCGAATTTGGCGCCATACCGGTTGCGGAACGATGGGTTATCGACCGCGACCGGGCGACCGGCGGTGGCGTCACCGCGGGTATCGACTTCGGCCTGGCCCTGATGGCCGAAATCGTCGGTGAGCCAATTGCTCGAGCCGCGCAGTTGACGTTGGAATACGCGCCACGGCCGCCTTTCCGTTCCGGCACGCCTGCCGATGCGAATCAGGAGACGCTGGACAGCGTCAAACGCGATACGGACCGTTTTTGTCGCGCGGTGTTGTCCATCGCCAGCGGTGCATCACACTAGCGGGCGGTTTCCCGCCGCGTCCCGGTTTTTCCGGGTGATGCCGACCGGCCTATGTCCGTGCAGCGCTCGGCCGGGCGAACCCCGGGCTACTGAAGGCGCTGCACGGCTTCCAGCGTTTTGCGGACGTTTTCCATCGGGGAGAGACCGCCGATCGTTTCGGCAATCCTGCCGTCCGGCGTTACGAGGAACGTCGTGCGCTCGGCAAAACCGTGACTGATTTCGACCCCGCGCGTGTCCTTGGCGCCTTCGCGGGCGTCGCGAACGGAAAGCCCGTACGAACGGGCAATCGCGCCGCTGGGATCGGACGCCACGGCAAGTTTGCCCGCGCAGTATTCCGGGTCGGCCGAAAAATCGTTGAGGCGTTCGATGCTGTCGAGAGAAACGCCGATAACGCTGGCGCCGGCGGCCGTGAATTCATCCATTTTCACGGCGAATTCGCGTGCCTGTATATTGCAACCGTGCGTATACGCCGACGGATAAAAGTAGACCACCACCGAACCCTCATCGAGCGCGTCGCGGAGCGAAAAATCGAAGGGCTCGCCGGCGAGCGACGCTTTCGCCTCAAAAGCGGGAGCGCTGTCGCCGGCTTCCAGCGCGGCGAACGCCGTCACGGCGATTGCCGTGGAAGCCAGAAGACTCAGTAGGAGGTTTTTCATAAGCAGTCCATTGGTTGGTGAGAGCGAAACGGCCAGCCTGCATTCTGGCGGGCAGGGAGCACGTGCGCAAGTCCCGACGGCACCGACCCGCGATTCCCGCCACGGACAGCGTAAAAAGCGCCGTTGCTTGGGAATTCCGCCGTTCCCGTGCCTATTGCAAGCTGCTGCTAATCCGCCATCGAATCCATGCGCATGAGAACCTCATGGACGCGCCGCGCGTTCGCATAACGGTCTACAATCAGCATGGAATTCGTGGAAACGTTGGCGGCGAGGTGGCCGGCCCGCGGCATCAGCGGGCGTAGGATTGGCACCAGTTCTGCCGCCTGCGCGTTTGCTAATGGAACGATCCATGTGACCCACTCTTGAGCCGCGATGGAGTCATCTTTCTCCGTCAGCAGCGGTAACGGATACTGCCTGACGGCGCCGACGGGAATGATGCTTACTTCATCACCGATCGTCACCGCGGCCAACCCATTATTGCCGAGAATCGTCAACAGGTTCGCATAGGTGACGTCACGCGTCCGAAGAGGGCCGACGACGACGTCCGAGGCGACGCCGACACCGACGACAAACGTCATGTCCGAATCATCGCTGACGGCGTCGAGGACTTCGAGGAGCGGCACGCCAGGCAGTCCGTTCCCCGGTACCGGCTTGTTCTCCTGCTGCTGCGCGCGGGCGGGCTCAATGCCGCTCAACAGCACTATCGCCGTCATCGCCATCAACCCCCATATGTAACGTGCGTTCATTGTCTCGCCTCCCTTTTGATTTCGCGGCCTCGTTCATGGACCGCCACGATAGAAACGCAGAGGGAGGGCGTTTGGGTTCAGCGAACGCGAACATTCGACGGCCGTTGAATCGAATACGGCTGCACGTTCGCGTTCTTTGCCGGGGCGGCTATACTGAAATTGGTCACGGACACGAGGAAATAGCATGACGTCAGTAGATCAGGCGACTTACGAGGGCAGCTGTTTCTGCGGCGCGGTGAGAATACGAGCAACGGGAGCGCCGTTTGCAATGGGCTACTGTCACTGCGGGGACTGCCGCGCGTGGAGCGCCGGGCCGGTCAATGCGTTTACGCTTTGGAAGTCGGACGCGGTGAACGTCACTCAGGGAGTGGATGATTTGGCGACGTACAACAAGACCGCAACCAGTTATCGTAAGTACTGCGCGAGTTGCGGCGGCCACGTGATGAGCGATCATCCGGGCGGGGAATTCACCGATATCTACGCGGCAATCCTGCCGGACCTCAAGTTTGAGCCGGGTGTGCACGTCAACTATGCATCCGCGGTCCTGCGCATCAGGGATGGTCTGCCGAAGCTGAAAGATTTCCCCGCCGAGATGGGCGGTTCGGGAGAGACGGTCCCGGAGTGATGCGTTACGGTAGAACGCCTCGGCGTTTGCAGCGCGTTATTCGGTCTGTTCGCTCAGTTCGGCCGCCAGCGCCTCCCAACTCGTGATCGGCAGCGAGCAATGGCTGCCGACACAGCGGTAGGCAACGGTTTCGCCGTCGACGGCCTTGCGCTCGGCGAGCGCGCCCGGCAGATCACCCTCGGCTTCGTCGATCGCGAATATCAGGCGGCGCGGTGCATAGAGCTTGGAAGCCGATGCCCGCCATTGGGAGATTTCCTTCGCGCCGCCGCGGAGGACAACGATCTCCGGGTGTTGCAGATACTCGTCCAACGCCGTTATCAGACTGACATGTCCGTGCGGGTATTCCTCCATTGTGCGCCACGCGTATCGCAGGGTCTTCTCGGCCGCATCCAGGTAGCGAGCGTCCCCAAGCAGGAAACCGAGTCGCTGGAGGGAAAACGCCGCAACGCCGTTGCCCGAAGGCGTCGCCTCGTCGGCTAACGGTTTCGGCCGGTGCATCAGCGTTTCCGCGTCGTCCGCCGTAAAGAAAAAGCCGCCGGCATCGTCGTCCAGGAAGTGCTCGAGGAGGAGGTCCGCGAGTCTGACGGCGAAGCGCAGGTGTTCCGGGTTCCACCGCGCTTGCAGCAGTTCGAGCAAGGCGTCCAGCATGAACGCGTGATCATCGAGGTAGGCGGTAAATTTCGACTGGCCGTCTTTGTAGACGGCGAGCAGTCGGCCGTCGTGCATCAGCTTGGCTCGAACGAAGTCAGCCGCGTCTGCGGCCGCGTCCACCAGGTCCGATCGCTCCAGGGAACGCCCCGCAATGGCCAGCCCCCGGATCACGAGCCCGTTCCACGAGGCGAGCTGCTTCTCATCGCGGCCCGGCGGGGTTCGTTTTGCACGTTCCCGCAGTAGCCTGGTACGCGCGCGGTCGAATCGGCCTCCCAGTTCTTCTTCGCTGACGCTGCTGTCCGCGGCGATGGCGGAGAGGGATTCCCGAACCGTAAGGTGCCAGGCGCCCTCGAAGTTCGCGTTTTGATCCAAACCGAAATACCGGGCAAACGGCGGGTAGTCTTCGTCGTCGAGCAGACCTTCGACCTGCTCGGGTGTCCACACGTAATAACGGCCTTCCTCACCTTCCGAGTCGGCGTCGCGGGTCGAATAGAAGCCGCCCGACGGCGAGCGTAAATCGTGCAGCAGGTAGTCCGCCGTTTCTGCGGCGATCCGTCCGAACAGCGCCTCGCCGGTGGCGATATGCGCCTGGGAGTAAAGCGCCAGCAGCGGTCCGTTGTCGTACAACATCTTCTCGAAGTGCGGGATCTGCCAATAGCGGTCGACCGAATAACGGCAGAAGCCGCCGCCGAGCTGATCGTAAATCCCGCCTTCGGCCATGCGCGCCAGGGTCAACGACACCATGAACAGCGCTTCGACGTCCGGCTCGGCGCCGATTGCAGTGTTTCGCCAATGACGCAGCAGACGGTCCAGCGTCGTCGGGTGGGGAAACTTCGGTGCACTGCCGATGCCGCCGTATTCACGGTCGAAATTCTGCGCGATTTTTTCACGTGCCGCGCGGATCGGCGTGTCGGCCAGGCGTAGATCGTCGTCGGCGCCCTCGGGTTCCAGCCGGTCGAAGATCGCGCTCAGCTGCTCGCCCTGAGCATTGACGTCCTCGGGGTTGTCGTCGAAATACGCCGAGACACGGCGCAAGAGGTCCGAAAACGCCGGCATGCCGTAACGCGCGTCTTTCGGAAAGTAGGTGCCGCCGAAAAACGGGCGCTGGTCCTTGGGACTCATGAACATCGTCAGCGGCCAGCCGCCCGGCCGCTGCGTCAGCAGCTGGTGCGCCGTCTGATAGATTTTGTCGATGTCCGGGCGCTCCTCACGATCGACCTTGATGTTGACGAAACGTTCGTTCATCAACTCGGCGGTTTGTTCGTCCTCGAACGATTCGTGCGCCATCACATGGCACCAGTGGCAGGCTGAATAGCCGATCGAGAGCAAAATCGGTTTACCGCTGGATCTGGCGAGGTCCAGCGCCTCTTCGCCCCAGGGATACCAGTCCACCGGATTGTCCACGTGTTGCAGGAGGTACGGGCTGGTCTCGCCGGCCAGCCGGTTGGGCTTGTTGTCGGACATTGTCGGAGCGCCGAGAAAAAGGCTGACAGCCACTATAACCCATCGCTCGGCAACCGACCCTAGACTACGGCCGGCGAATTATGCAAGCTTGCCAGCATGCTGACCTATCCGGATATCGACCCGGTCATCTTTTCGATCGGTTTCGTCAAGATCCGCTGGTACGGGCTGATGTACGTTCTCGGTTTCATCATCGCCTGGTACCTCGCGCGCAGGCGGTCCATAAAACCCTGGTCGATCATCAAGCCCGCGCAGGTGGACGACCTGATTTTCTATTGCATGCTCGGCGTGATCGTCGGCGGCCGCCTCGGATACGTATTTTTCTACGGCTTTGACCAGCTGATGGACGACCCGCTTTACCTCGTCAAGATCACGGAGGGCGGTATGTCCTTCCACGGCGGTCTGGCGGGCGTCATGGTGGCCATGTGGCTCTACTCCCGAAAGCTTGGCGTCCGTATGTGGGGCCTGTGGGATTTTGTCGCTCCGCTTGCGCCGCTGGGGCTGTTTTTTGGCCGCATCGGCAACTTCATCAACGGTGAACTCTGGGGCAAACCGACCGACGTCCCGTGGGCGTTCAAAGTCGGTGACGAGGTGTTGCATCCGTCGATGCTGTACGAGGCGATCCTCGAGGGATTGGTCCTCTTTGTCATCCTTTGGCTCTTTTCCGCCAGGGAACGGCCGTTCATGTCGGTGTCGGGGTTGTTCCTGCTGTTTTATGGCATATTTCGGTTCCTGGTCGAGTTCGTGCGCGTTCCCGACAGCCATCTCGGCTATCTTGCGTTCGACTGGCTGACGATGGGTCAGGTGCTGAGCACGCCGATGATCCTGCTCGGTGGCGCGATGCTCGGATTGGCGTACAGGCGGCGTTCCGTATCAAAGGTAACTAACTGAAATGAAACAATATTTGGACATGATGCGCGAGGTCAGGGACAACGGCGTTCAAAAAGGCGACCGGACCGGCACCGGTACGCTGGCGATTTTCGGGTACCAGATGCGATTTGACCTGGGTGCGGGCTTCCCGCTGGTCACGACAAAAAAACTGCACGTCCGGTCCATCATCCATGAGCTTTTGTGGTTTCTCTCCGGAGACTCCAACGTTCGGTATTTGCAGGAGAACGGCGTTTCGATCTGGGATGCCTGGGCGGACGAGCAGGGTGAGCTGGGGCCCGTCTACGGCGTGCAATGGCGGAATTGGCCGACGTCCGACGGCGGGCACGTCGATCAGATCGCCGACGTGATCGAACGGATACGCGACAATCCCGACTCCCGGCGCATACTCGTCTGCGCGTGGAACGTCGGCGAGGTCGACAAGATGGCGTTGCCGCCGTGTCACTGCCTGTTCCAGTTTTACGTCGCGGACGGCAAGCTGTCGTGTCAGCTGTATCAGCGTAGCGCGGACATTTTTCTGGGCGTGCCGTTCAACATCGCCTCGTATTCGCTGCTGACGCACATGATCGCGCAGCAGACGGATCTGGGTGTCGGTGAGTTCATCTGGACGGGCGGCGACTGTCATCTCTACGCGAATCATCTGGAGCAGGCAAACGAACAGCTGGGGCGGAGTCCGCTGCCGTTGCCGAGGCTTGCCATAAAGCGCCGTCCGCAGAGTATTTTCGACTACGAATACGAAGACTTCGAGATTCTGAACTACGAGTCGCATCCGCACATTCGCGCTGCCGTCGCGGTCTGACGCCGGTACGTGGATATCTCCATCGTCGTCGCCGCGTCGTCCAGCGGCGTCATCGGCAACAACGGCGGCCTGCCGTGGCATTTGCCCGACGATCTCAAGCGGTTCAAGGCAATCACGATGGGAAAGCCGATCGTCATGGGTCGGCGTACTCATGAATCCATCGGTCGGCCGCTGCCGGGCAGGCGGAACATCGTGATCACGCGTCAGGCCGGTTACGCTGCCGACGGTTGTACTGTCGTTTCGAGTCCGGCGGATGCCCTGCGCGCGGCCGGCGACGTCCGGGAAGTCATGGTCATCGGCGGCGGCGATATCTATCGGCAGTTTCTACGGCTGGCCGATCGTGTTTACCTGACTCGCGTGGAGGCGGACGTAGAGGGCGATACCTATTTTCCCGACCTCGACCCGGAAGATTGGCAGCTTGTGGAAAGAGAGGACTTTCCGCGGAACGCGGAGCGCGAGTACGGATTCAGCACGCTTGTCATGGAACGTGTCCGCGGAACTCAGTAACGCTATTGGCGGCGGCGCGATACTCGTACATCAGATCGTCACAATACCGTTAAACTGCTGTCAACTTCGAGGCTTAATCTCGCACACGTGCCCGATGTCGGGAACGGCCGAAAGGAAGTACGCGTGCGCATGGCGGAGTCGCTGGAACGTCTTACACTGCCCGAGCGCGTCAACTTCCTGCTGACCAACCGAATTCCGAGGCGTTGGCTGACGCTTTTCATGGGCAGGTTCAGCAAGATCGAGCACCCGGCGGTTCGCGCGTTGTCGATCGCCGTCTGGAAACTGTTCGTCGACGATCTGCGTTTGCACGAGGCGAAAAAGGCCCGGTTCGACAGCCTGCACGATTGTTTCATTCGCGAACTCAAACCGGGGTCGCGGATCGTTGACGCCGATCCCCTGACGGTCACGAGTCCCTGCGACGCCGTCATCGGTGAATTTGGCGAGGTTTGCGGCCTCGAAGCCATTCAGGCCAAGGGCTTTCCCTATTCAATCGCGGACCTGCTCGGCGCCCGTCAGAACGCGGAACGCTTCCGGGACGGACGTTTTCTGACCTTGCGTATCAAATCCAGCATGTATCATCGCTTTCACGCGCCCTGGGACGGGCGCATCGACGACGTTCTCTATATCTCCGGCGATACCTGGAACGTCAATCCCATTGCGCTGAAGACCGTCGAGCGTCTGTTCTGCAAGAACGAGCGTGCGGTATTCGACCTGCAGCCCGCTTCCGGAACCGCCGCCGTCACGATGGTCGCCGTTGCCGCGATTCTCGTCGCAAGTATCCGTATCCATGGCGTCAACGAGGCTTTGAATCTCCGCTATCGCGGCGGCAATACGATCTCCTGTGATCTGGATTTCCGAAAAGGCGATGAAATCGGTTATTTCGAGCACGGCTCGACGATCGTCCTGTTTACGACGCCCGAGTTCCGGTTTCTCGAATCGATCTCGGTGGGCGACACCGTCCGTATGGGGCAGGCGATCATGCGCAAGGGCTGAAACGATCGCGTCGGTTATTCGCAACGTTTTCAACAATGGACGGTAACGTTCTAATCATATTTGGCGATTAATCTAGGTAAGTCTTACAGCGAGGTGCCATGCGACGATGAGCCAATCCACCGGAAAACTCCCGGCAGACCGTAAACCCACGTTCCGGGACGAACTGCAAACTCAGCGATGGGACGATCATCGTTATTATCACCACAGCCGGATCAACCAGTCTCTGCATCTCCTGAGCGCTACCTGTTTCCTGATGTGTTATGCGCTCTTGTGGGTAGACGCGACCGCGGCGGCCATGCTCGGTTGGTTCGTCGCGATGTGCTCGAGGCAGATCGGTCACTTCTTCTTTGAACCGAAAGTCTACGACGAGGTGAACCAGGCGACTCACGAGCACAAGGAAGCGATCAAGGTAGGTTACAACCTTCGCCGGAAGCGCATTTTACAGTTTGCCTGGGCGGTTTCGCCGCTCCTGCTCTACCTCTATCCGTCGTTTTTCGGTTTGTTCACGCCGCATGCGGACTGGGATCAGTTTACCCAGAATCTTGCCATCCTGTGGATCGCGCTGGCCGTGGCCGCGCTGCTCATGCGGACGGTGCATCTTTTCTTCATCGAGAACGTGCAGACGGGGCTCGTCTGGGCGACAAAAATCATGACCGACCCGTTTCACGACTTCAAGCTCTATCTAAAGTCGCCGTTGTATCTGCTGAAGGGTGAGTTGATCGATCCGATGATCCACGTCAACCGTCAGATCGACACGGACGAAGATGATCGCGAGGCCATTGCCTGATCGGCGCGGTCCGTTAAAGGATATGCTCGGTAAGCCGGCGTGTGAACATTTCGCGTAACACCCGCCGGTTGATGGAACGGTTGCTTACCGACTCGGGTGAGGACCACCAGCCGTCTGACTGCATTTGGTTCGCCGCTTCGACGATGCGGCTCACGACGGCGGCAAAGTCCGCGTCGCTGTAGTCGTGACTGAATATCAGGCGTCCAGTGCCTACCCAGCTCAGGCTCAGGCCCTGTGCCCTGAGGTAATACTGTAACAGCCAGTTGTATCGGCCCGGGCGCGTGTAAGTGAGCGTCCAGATCGACGACAGGTTGTGTACCCGCACGGGGAAGCCGTGCTTCTCGAGCTTCCCGTTCAGGTGCGCCGCACGCGTGTTCCATAACGCGTCTGCGGATTGCAATGCGGCTCTGGTGTCTTCCGACATTACATGCCGCAGGAAACCGTTCATGCTCGCCATCACGTAAGGGTGCGAATTGAAAGTGCCGCGGGCAAAACAGATGTCCGCCGGACGCTCGTCCCGAAATCGCTTCATGAGCTCCGATTTACCGGCCAGCACACCGATGGGCAGACCGCCGCCGATCGTCTTGCCGTAGGTCGCCATGTCGGCGTGAACGTCAAAATACTCCTGCGCACCGCCCACGCCGAGGCGAAAGCCGACGAACACTTCGTCGAATATCAGGGCGATAGCGTTCTTTGTGCAGGCCTCTCGAAGGCGTCGTAGCCACCTGCCGTACGCGACGCGGTCGAACTTCGCCCGGCGGCTGCTGTTGATCAGCATTGCGTCACTGCTGGCGCTCGCGTTCGGATGCAGCGCCTGCAGCGGATTCACCAGCACGCAGGCGATGTCTTTGCGCGTTTTCAGCACCTGTAGCGTGTTTTCGCTCATGTCCTTGAGCATATAGATGTCGTTCACGGATCGGCGATGCCCGATGCCGGCCTGTACTCCGTCCCACCAGCCGTGATACGCGCCACAGAACACGACCAGTTTGGAGCGACCGGTGTGGTAACGCGACAGACGAACTGCCTGCATGACGGCTTCCGTACCCGACATGTGGAACGACACTTCGTCGAGTCCGGAGACCTCCCGAATCCTCGAGACATTGTCCGCGATCACAGGATGATACGGTCCGAGAACCGGGCCGAGGTCGCCGGCCAGCTCGACGGCGTCCCGAATGCACGTTTTGTAGAAGTCGTACCCGAGGAGATTCACACCGTACGATCCGCCCAGATCGTAAGACCAGTTGCCGTCCAGGTCTTTCAGCCTTACCCCCGACGTCGCTTCCGCCATCATGCCCAATGGCAGTTCTTCGCTAACCAGTCCTCGAAACTGGAACGGTACGCGGTTTGCGTTGGTGAATTGCATGTCGGAGATGGCGGGTTCGACAGCCGCCGTCCGTGCGACCGTCGTCGTCGCCTTGGCGGCCAACGCCGCCGACAGCCGGTCGAAAGCTTTTTTACGTTTTTCGACGAGTTGCGCAGATGCGCCGTCGCAGCCGAACGCGGCTTCGCGCGGATACTCGTAAAATGGGATCAGCCTCGACAGCCATCGCGACACGCGTGCATGCCCTTGTAGGGAAGGGTGTTTTGCCCGGGAAAGCCGTAGCCGAACCTGAACCCTGCGGAGAACGATGAGTAGCGCCACGGCGCCCAGAGCGTAAAACACGAATAACGGGTTCATGCGTTTTCAGGCTGCGATTTTTTGTCCGATCCGGGCTTGAAGCCTGCGGGCAAACGGCAGTTGAACGCGCGCCGGCAGGCTGCGATGGACTTTACGAACGGTCAGAAAAAGCCATTTGTGCTCGAGCACGTTCAACGCCGCCGCGAGATCCCAGACGGGCGGCAGCACGTACACGACGTTCTTGGCGACGCGTCTCAACTCCCGGTCGAAACGCTGCGGATAGTCGATGTGCTCGGCCGTATGCGAGCAGAGCGCGGTCTCGAATTGCCCGTCCGCGAACGGCAATTTGTAGATGTTGTCCACGCGAACGAAATTGGGTACGTCGCTGTGCTGCACGATATCCGCATTGACTCCGCCGCCGTCCGTTGTGCCGCAACAGATATTCAGATCCCAGCGCTGTCGGGCGATGATGTCGGCCTTAAGGTGGCTATAGCTGTACCAGTGGAGGAAGACAATGACGGCCGTTACGGTGGCTGCAAACACCAGGAAATAAATCAGTATCATTCAGGTTCACTTTCGGCGGGTCGGTACGCAGAGTAAACCGTGCGATCGTTACAGGTTGATTACGAAGCGGGCCGTATCCGAATTCGTGTAGAGGTCCGTCCCGTTGAAAGTTCTGAACCGGGAGCCTGGGACGATGCCGTTCATATCGCGGCGGCTCGCGCTATTGCATGGCGTCGAGTCGTTCGGCTGCAAGCCGCTCCGCATGGTCGATGTCGATATCATCCAGCGTTTCCGCGTCCCGGGTCAGTTCCAGCAGCAGCGTCGCCTGCAAGCGGCCACGCGATTGTGCGACCGCGTAGGGAATCTCGTCGTGGAACATCACCATCGAATATTGCGGTATGAAACGATCCGGTATGCGCCGCTCCAGCTCGAACGACAGCGCTTTCCGCAGCGCGAATTTCGGATCGAGCACCGTATCGCGCATCTCCACGTAGTTTTCGAGCGCCATATCGGCGATCGCGTTGGCGTTCGCAAGCTGAATGGATTCGTATTCGGCAAACAATTCGGCCCAAACCGGGTCACCGCGCCGCGAGAGGAGCTCATCGAGTACAACGCAGTCCTCGAACGCCAGGTTCATACCCTGGCCGTGAAATGGCACGACGGCGTGCGCGGCGTCACCGACCAACAGGACCTTGTCCGCATCGTGCCAATGGCCGCAGCGAACCGTGCCGAGTATCCCGACGGGGTTGTTCATGTAGTCGCCGACGAGATCCGGGATCAGCGGCACGACGTCGGCAAAATTCCTGTCGAAAAAAGCGGCGACCTTGTCTTCCGAATCGAGTTCCGCAAAGCTGTCGGGACCCTCGTTGGGCATGAACAGCGTCAGCGTGAAATCGCCGCCGGGATTCGGCAGGGCAATTAGCATGAATTCACCCCGCGGCCAGATATGCAGCGCGTCCGGTTCCATCTCGAAAGAGCCGTCCGCTCTCGGCGGAATCGTCAGTTCCTTGTAACTGTGCGGGAGCAGTTCCTCGGTGGGCGCAAGGTCTCCATGACGGTCGTAGGCCCGCCGAAACACCGAGCCGGCGCCGTCCGTCGCGATGATGGTTTTTGCCGGCAGCGAATACCGTTCATCGCCGCTGCCGATCTGAACGCTGGCGGAGACGGGGTCATAGCTCAGGACCGCGTGCTCGAACAGGATCTCGACGCCGTGACGGTCAATTGCGCATTCGATGAGGATGCGATTCAATGCCGCACGCGACACCGAATAGATCAACTCGTGTTCGCGCTGGCCGTAAGGCAGCAGCTCCCTGCTGCCGTCCGGTTCGTGGATCATGCGGCCGCGCATCGGCATCAGCAGTTCCTCGACCTGCGCGAAGACGCCCGCTCGTTTCAGGCCGCGGATGCCGCGCGACGACAGCGCCAGATTGATTGAGCGGCCGGCCACGTGCTCGGCGCCGCGGGGGTCGGCCCGAAGCTCCCGTATCGTAACCGGGTATCCGTGCCGCGCCAGCATGATGGAAAGAAGGCTGCCGCACAAGCCGGCCCCAAATACGTTGATACGTTCCATCCTAATCGCCCATTGCCGCTTGCAGACGTTCTACAAAATCGTAGACGTCTTCGTAGCTGTTGTATAGCGGGACCGGCGCGACGCGGATTACGTTCGGTTCGCGCCAATCCGCAATCACGTTCTGCGCAAGCAGCGTATCGAAAACCTCCTTGGGATCGCGGGATTGATCGCGTATGACCAACGACAGCTGGCAGCCGCGAGCGTCGGCCGGCGTTATCGACTCGACCCGTCCGGCGAGCCTTTCCTGCAACAGGAAGTCCATGAATCCCGTGAGGCGGAGCGATTTTTCGCGGAGCTTTTCCATACCCGCCGCGGCGAAGATGTTCAGCGACGCGATGACGGGCGCCAGGGACAGTATGGGTGGGTTGCTCAGTTGCCAGAGGTCGGCGCCTTTTGCAGGCGTAAACGACGTGGCCATATTGAAACGCGTATTTTCCTCGTGACTCCACCAGCCGAGCAGTTGTTCGGATCCGTCCGCATCGAGGTGCCTGGCGTGCACGAACGCGCCGCCGATCGCGCCGGGTCCCGAGTTCAGGTATTTGTAGCTGCACCACGCTGCAAAGTCGGGTCCCCACTCGTGCATTTCCAGCGGCACGTTGCCGATGGCGTGAGCCAGGTCGAAGCCGATTCGGCAACCGGCGCTGCGCGCCATTTCACACAGCGTCGGCATCGGCAGTACCTGCCCGTTGTAGTACTGTACGCCCGGCAGCAGGAGTAAGGCGACCTCTTCGCCTTCGCTTTCAAGGATCGCCTGCAGGTCTTCGACGAACAGCGGGCCGTCCGGTTCACGCGGCGACCATTCGACGAGCGAGTCGGCGGGATCGTGTCCGTGCAGTCGCAGTTGCGAGATGACCGCGAAGCGGTCCGACGGGAACGCGGTGGATTCGATGACGATCTTGCGGCGTCCGCCGTCGGGGCGGTAGAACGTGACCATCATCAGATGCAGATTGACGGTCAGCGTATTCATGGCGACCACTTCCCGTTCCTCGCCGCCGACCAGGGTGGCCAGACCTTCCCGCGCCAGGCGGTGATAGGGGAGCCAAGGGCGCCGCGCATGCAGATGACCCTCGACGCCCAGGTTCGCCCAGTCCTCGAGTTCTTCCTGGACGAACTGGGCGGCGAGTTTTGGCTGTACGCCAAGTGAATTGCCGCACAGGTACACACAACTCAATCCGTTTCTTTTTGGCGGAATATTGAATTGCTCGCGGTAAGCGCCGAGCGGGTCCGCCGCGTCCAGCGCCTGTACGAACTCGGGCGTGGCTTCGTAAGCGATCTCAGTCATACCGTGCTGACGGGCCTCAGGTAGCTCTCCCGTTCGAGATTCAGCCAGCTGAGCGCCGAGTCGGCCAGCAGCCGGTCGCGGGTTACCGCATTGAGCTTCATCGATTCGATCAGCTCACCGGGATGGTGTTCGCCGAGCGGGAACGGATAATCGCTGCCGAGCGCGATACACTCGGCTCCGAAGAGATCCAGCATGTACTGCATCATCGCCTCGTCGTGTACCAGGGAATCGACGAAGAACTGGCCTATGTATTCGCGCGGATTCCGTTCATTGTGCGTAGCGACGATGTCAGGACGCACGTTGAAGCCATGTTCGAGGCGACCGATGATTCCCGGAAACGCGCCGCCGCCATGGGCAAACGCGACCCTGAGATTCGGCAGTTTCTCGAACACGCCGCCAAAGATGAGCGAACAGATGCTGAGTGCGGTCTCGGCCGGCATGCCGACAAGCCACGGCAGCCAGTACATGCCCATGCGCTCCTTGCCGAGCATTTGCCACGGATGGACAAAAACCGCCGCGCCAAGCTGTTCGGCCGCCTCCAGAATCGGAAAAATGCGCGGATCGTCCAGGTTCCAGCCATTGACGTGCGTGCCGATTTGCACGCCCGCGAGGCCCAGCGAGTTGGTGCAGCGCTCGAGTTCCCTGATCGCCAGGTCGGCGTGCTGCATCGGCAGCGTACCGAGGCCGATGAACCGCCGTGGATAGTCGTCAACCAGGCCGGCGATGTGGTCGTTCAGGAGTTTCGCCAGATCAGCCGTGTCCTCCGGTTTTGCCCAATAGCTGAACATGACCGGCACGGTCGACAGGACCTGCACGTCGACGCTGGTTGCGTCGCAGTCCCGAAGCCGCACCGACGGATCCCAACAGTTGGCTTCGACGTCGCGGAAGTGTTTGCCGTCGAGCATCATGCGTGCGCAGCCGGGACCATGGTGTTCGAGCTGCACGAAACCGCCGTAGCCGTAGCGTTCACGAAGATCCGGCCAATTCTCCGGCAATATGTGCGTGTGTATGTCGATCTTCAGCATTGCTCAGTTCGGCATTGGCATGACTGCGCCGCACTTTCTGCAAGTTCGATTCTCCTCCGACCCGTAGAACCTGTCGAAGATCGGCGGCAGCTGCCCCACGATATCGCTGATGTACAGGTACTCTTCGTGCAATTTGTTGTTGCAGTTCTCGCAAAACCACATGAATCCATCGAGTTCGTGGGGCAGACGCTTGCGTTCGATCACCAGGCCAATCGTATTCTCGAAACGCTGCGGAGAGTGCGGCACCTTTGGCGGCAACAGCAGAATCTCGCCCTCGCCGATCGGAATGTCCACCCGTTCGCCGTCCTGGATGGTTTTCAGCAACATTTCGCCTTCAATCTGGTAAAAGAATTCCGGTCCTTCGTCGTAATGGTAGTCCGTCCGAGAGTTGGGTCCGCCAACCACCATGACGATGAAGTCGTTTTCCTCGAATACCTGCTGATTGCAGACCGGGGGTCGAAGTTGCTCGCGATGCTCGTCGATCCACCGCTGAAAGTTGAACGCCGTTAGTGATTGCACTGCGCCTACTCCGTTGACTGACCGGCTCTTGCGATGCACTTCAACTCGATCGCAATGGGTGTCGGTAATCGGTTGACTTCAACCGTTGTGCGGCACGGCCCGGTTTCGATCGAAAAGTACTCGGCATACACGCGGTTGAAGGTTGCAAAATCCCGCTCGATGTCGGTTAGAAACACCGTTACGTCGACCAGATCGTCCCAGGACGCGGAGGCGCTCTCCAGCACCGATTTTACGTTGGCAAACACGGCGTGGCACTGCGCCTCGATGTCGTAGTCGGCGATCGAGCCGTCTTCGTCCAGCGTCACCCCGGGGATTTGGCCGCCGCCGGGCGGGCGGGGACCGATTCCGGATAGGAACAAACAGTCGCCGAGTCGCCTGGCGTGCGGGTATGCGCCGACCGGCGCGGGCGCGCCATCGGCGAATATGCTTTTGTCACCTGCCATGTTTTGAATATTCTCCCGTTCCAGTGTACCGCGTCACGCCCGGCATTTGTCACGGCAAGCGAATCGGCGGCGACCGTCCTCAACGACCGTCCTCCTGACACCGCACCTCGCTGATTTTTGCCTTTTTTGTGAGTTTGACGGCGGTGAGCTGCCTGCCCCAGACACAGCCCGTGTCCAGCGAGATCAGGTCGTCGCTGACGATCAGACCGAGCGCCGACCAGTGGCCAAAGACGATCCTCGTGCCCGCCCAGCGGGGCGCTTCCGCCTCGAACCAGGGGATCAGGTTTTTCCGCGCTTTGTCGGGCGGCCCCTTGTGGGTGAGGTTCACGCGGCCATCGCGGTAGATCATACGCATGCGAGTCAGCGCATTGATGATGAAGCGAATTCGCCCGGCGCCCTTCAAACTGCCGTCCCAGCGCGTCGGCCGGCTGCCGTACATATGCTTCAGCACCCACTGATACCTGTTACTCTGCAGCAGCGATTCGACTTCGGCAGCGCGCCGCAAGGCCTTTTTTACGCTCCACTGGGGCGGCAATCCCGCATGCACCATCATCGTCTCGATACGCTCGTCGTAGTGTGCAAGCGGCCTCCGGCGCAGCCAGTCCAACAACTCCTCGGCGTCCTTGGCGGCGAGAACCTTCCGAAGCGAATCGAAATGCGTATCCGAGTATCGAACGTCGTGGCCCAGCGCCAGCAGGTGCAGATCGTGGTTGCCCAGCACGGAAATCGCCGCGTTGCCCAGCGACTTCACGTAACGCAGGGTCTTGAGAGACTTCGGTCCCCGGTTGACGAGATCACCGGTCAGCCACAGGCGGTCATTGGTCGGGTCGAAACGAATCTTGTCCAGCAGCCGGCGAAACGGATCGTAGCAACCCTGCAGGTCGCCGATTGCATAAATGGCCAAGCGAACTCTCTCTTGGAGAAAGAGGCGTCAGTGCAAAAGACCGGGAACGGCCAGCGTGAAGGCCGGAATCGGCGCCTCGAAGTCGGTGCCATTGTCTGCCTGCATTCGGTAGCGGCCATGCATCGAACCGACCGGTGTTTCGATGACCGCTCCGCTCGAATAGCGGAACTCCTCGCCGGGATTGAGATGCGGCTGTTCGCCGACCACACCGTCGCCGTCAACCTCCTGCACCTTGCCGTTGCCGTCGGTAATGACCCAGTGCCGGCTGAGTAAACGCGCGGCCACGCTGCCCTGATTCGCGATGGTGATCGTGTACGCAAATACGTATCTCCCGATATCGGGATCCGACTGATCGTCTATGTAGTCGGTGGCAACGTTTATGCTGATTTCGCAGTCGTTGTACATATTCTTTGCCGCGGAGTCCGGATGCGTGCATTCTACATGACTTCGATGACGAATTATTGCGCCTGAAACGCCCGTTTCGTCGGGCGCCTACGCCTCGTCCGTGCGCTTCGCCAGCCGAACCCAGGTTTCGATGGGTACTTCTTCGGCTCGCATCGCCGGATCGATACCGACGGAGCGAAGCTGTGCATCGCTGACGCGGCCCTTGAGCGCGTTATGCAAGGTCTTTCGGCGCTGCGAAAACGCCTGGGTAACCAGGCTGCGCAGCTCGTCCACGTCCCCAGGGTCGATCGCTCCGGTCGATTTCGGTCGCATGCGCACGACGGACGAAGTGACCTTCGGCGGCGGTGTGAACGACGCCGGTTCGACGTCGAAAACGGGCTCGACCTCGACGGAACAGCCGAGCATGACCGACAGGCGGCCATAACGCTTGTTTCCAGGCGTTGCGGCCATGCGATCGACCACTTCCTTCTGCAACATAAAATGCATATCGGCGATATGTGTCCGGAACTCGATGAGTCTGAACAAAAGCGGCGTGGAGATGTTGTAGGGAAGATTGCCGACCACTCGCAGCTTCTCGCCGATGCCGGCAAAATCGAATCGTAGTGCGTCGGCTTCGTGGACGTGCACATGCCCGGCCGAAGCGAACCGCTCGCGGAGTCGGGGAACGAGGTCGCGGTCGAACTCGATGAGATGCAGCTGCACGTCGAAACGCGACAAGGGACCGGTGATTGCACCCCGACCGGGCCCGATCTCGACGATAAGGTCGCCCCTGGCGGGCCGGATCGCCGCGACGATCCGATCGATGACCCCCGGGTCGGTCAGGAAATGCTGGCCGAACCGCTTCCGCGGCCGGTGTCTCCCGCTCATCTCGACGCCAGCGCGGTTGCGAGCTCCACGGCTGCGAGCATGCTGCCCGTATCGGCCCGCCCCGTGCCCGCGATATCCAAGGCCGTACCATGATCCACCGAACTGCGAACGATCGGCAGGCCCAGCGTCACGTTGACCGCGGAACCGAAACCGGCGTACTTCAGAACGGGTAGGCCCTGATCGTGATACATCGCGAGCACGGCGTCGGCGTGGCCGCCTGCGGGCGTGAACGCCGTGTCGGCGGGCAACGGTCCCCGGACGTTCATCGATTCGGCGCGGAAGCGGGCAACGACCGGCGCGATCACATCGGCATCTTCGCTGCCCAGATGCCCGCCTTCGCCTGCGTGCGGATTGAGTCCGCAGACGACAATTTCCGGCTCGTCGATGCCGAAACGCGTCTTCAGGTCTTCGTGCAGCACGCGGATGACGTCCGTCAGTCGCTCGCGGGTGATGTATGACGGCACGGCCGACAGCGGCATGTGCGTGCTCGCCAGCGCGACGCGCAGTTCGGCGGCGACCAGCAGCATGACGGGTGTCGAGGCGCCGGTGAGTTCGGCCAGGTACTCTGTGTGGCCGGTGAACGGGATGCCCGCCTCATTGATCGTGCTCTTTTGCAACGGCGCCGTAACCATCCCCGAGAACGTTCCGGACAGGCAGCCGTCAACCGCGGAACGCAGTCCGTCGAGCAGTGACCGGGAATTGGCCGGGTTCGGCGTTCCGCAAACCGCGGAGTCGGGCATTGGGTGCGACCAGACCGCAAGCGCGTTGTCCCTGGCCGCGGTGCTCGGTTTGGCGGGGTCGAACTCGACAATCCTGCAGTCGAGGCCCAGGCGTCTGGCCCGGCGATGCAAGACATCGGGGTCCGCCACGACAACGAGGCGTCGCGAATGCTCGGAGTCCGCGAGCGCCAGACAGAGTTCGGGACCTATGCCCGCCGGTTCGCCGGCGGTGACAACCAGCGGTCTGGGATCTGTCAACACCAGGGTCCGTCGACAGCGCAGGCCCTAGATGCGTATTTCGACATAGGCTTCGTCACGGATGCGCCGGACCCAGAGTTCCGCCTCGTTCGCGAGTTTGCTGTTCCGCACGCGTTCAATGCAGCTTCGCTCTTTTACTTCTTCCGTGTTGTCGTAAGTGCGTCGCCCCTGAACTTCGAGGATATGCCAACCAAAGCGCGTCTCGAACGGTTCCGAGAGCACGTTCATGTCGATCTCATTGGCGACCTTCTCGAATTCGGGCACAAACGTGCCGGGTCCCGTCCAACCCATTTCACCGCCGCTGTTTGCCGATCCCGGATCGTCCGAGTAAAGCTTCGCGACCTCGGCGAAATCGTCGCCCGCCAGGATTTGCTCGCGCGCTTCCCTGACTTTTTGCAGTGCCGTGTCCTTATCGATGATCTCATTGGGTGTGACCAGTATGTGACGCACTTGCACCTGGTCGATCTCGCTTCGCTGATTCACGCCGCGCAGTTCGTCGACCTTGACGATGTGATAGCCGCTCACGGCGCGTATCGGCGTCGAAAAATCGCCGGCCGCCATCGGGCCGACGACGTCGGCGAACAAAGTCGGTAGCTGATCGCCCTTACGCCAGTCGAGTGAGCCGCCCTGCAATGCCGTTTGACTGTCGGAATGCTGGATAGCCAGGGTCGCGAATTCGGCGCCGGCCTGAAGCTGTTGATGGACCTCGTTTGCTTCCTTTTCCGCTTCTGCAAACTGTTCGGCAGTGGCGGAATCGGGCACCGAAATCAGGATGTGCGAAAGACGGTATTCCGAGTTGCCGACGACGTTGCCCTCGAGGTCGGCGATGCAGGTTTCGATCTCCCGCGGAGCAACCGAGATCCGACCGACAACGTCAATCTGTCGCAGCTGCTCCAGGATCAGCTGGGTTCTCATTTCGCGCCGGTACTGGCCGTAATCGATGCCTTCCTCGGCGAGTTTTTCCGGAAGCTGTTCAAAGGCGATATCGTTTTGGAGGGCGATGTTGGCGAGCGCCGAATTCAGCATCTGGTCCGATATCTGGATGCCGATACGGTCGGCGCGCTGCAGCTGAATCTGCTCCACGATGAGCTGTTCAAGGACCTGCTCCTGGACCACGTTCGGCGGGGGTAACCTCAAACCTTCCCGCTGTGCGCGCGCCGTTATGGCGGCGAGTTGCTCATCGAGCTGGCTTCTCAGCACCACGCCTTCGTTGACGATGGCGGCGATGCCGTCCAGGCGCGTACCTGTCTCCGAGAGTCCCTGCGGGGTGGATTCCGGCGCTTCCTGGGCAACGCCCACCGACGCGCCCAGCAGCGCTAAGCCTGATAGTAAATATTTGATTTTATTCATAAAAAATTCAATCGAAGTCGCGCGAATAACCAAGAATACCACGTTCGAGAATGCGCTCCGCGCCGGTGCCGACACTGGCCATCCCTTTCAATACTAGCTGAAGACCGAAGGCCGAATCCTGAGTTCCCTCGCGCGTGGAAACGAAGCGCCGGCTGACCAGCCTGAGCCCCCAGCAGCAGCTTTCGTATTCCAGGCCGAAAAATTGCTCGAGAACCTCCCGGTCCCGTAGCGAATAGTTGTATCGACCGACAAAATTCCAGCTTTGCGAAAGCGGCCAGGACCAGGACAAGTCGCCTTGCTCGAGCGAGCCGCGCCGGAACCGGTAGGCAAGGTTCAAAATTTTATTCCTGGCGGGCCGGTATTGCAGTCGCGCTTCCGAATTCGTGGTACCGCGGCTGCCGCTTCCCCATTGATGGCCGATGTCGAAGTTGAAATTCTCGAAGAACAGAAACCGCAGCTCGGCAACGTAGTCCGACGACAGGTTGGTGATAAACCCTTCGTCGGGCAGCGTAACGCCCTGTTCGCTGAGGTAGCGGGTTTGGCCGATGGTTGCCGTCATCACTTCCTCGCCGGTGGTTCCGTCGAGAATGCGGGAGGTGACACCAACGCTCAGTTGATCCGTGTCGGCGACGCGGTCCGGCCCGAGGAACCGGTTCTTGCGAAACAGCTGCACCAGATTGAGGTCCGGTTCGATCGTGTCGAAGACGGGAAGATCGGACTGCTCGCGAAAGGGCGTATGGACGAAAAGTACCCGCGGTTCGAGCGTTTGAATCCAGTTCGAGCCGTTTTTCATGGAGCGTTCGAGATACAGACCGGTGTCGATGCTCGATGTCGGCAGCGTCCTGGTCGGGTCGTCGCGTTGGCCCGGCGCCGTGTTGTCCAGATCGTATCGCGTGTGCTGCAGCACGACCTCCGGGTTGACGAACCATCCGGCGCGCTCTACGGGCCAACTGAGCTTTGGTTGTACGTCCAACCGCCAGCCGGTTACGCCAACGTCGCGATCGAAGTTGACAATCTCGCCGTCGAGACTGGCGTTCAGGCCGAGCGGCGTCATCGGCAGGGTGCCGGTAAATCTCAGCTGCGGCAATCGGCGATAAGGATCCTCTTCGGCCGCGATGTTCTCGTCGATGGTCAGGTAGTCTTGAGCCTGGCCGAGGAAAGACCAGTGGTCGCCGTAGAAATCGAACAGGACGTTGCGGTTCAGGTGCGTGATGCTGGTTGCCGACAGGCTGCCGCGCAGATCCTCGAAATAGCCGCCGTCGGATACGTCGCTGACGTTGATTAGATTACGCCAGCCGCTCTCGAAGAGCGTTCGATGGCTGAATTCCACGTAACTGCGGGTGTCTGCAAGCACGTCGTCGTCGGGCAGGTATTCGATTTGGACCGATCCCTCGTTGCGCTCGGTAAGATAGCGGAATTCAGAGGCGAGCTGCACTCCGCGATTGGTGAGCAGGCGGGGTGTAAACGTCGCGTCGTAGTTCTCTGCGATGTTCCAGTAATACGGCACGCGGATCTCCTCGCCGCTGCGGCCGGCGCTGCCGATTTCCGGCGCGAGGAAACCGGTCTTGCGCGCGTCACCCAACGGGAACGTCAGGCGCGGCGCGTACAGGAACGGGATGCCCTGAAAACTCAGGGCCACGTTTCGAGCGGTACCCTGGCCGGTGTTGGTGTCCAGCTTTATGTCGTCCGCCTGCAAAAGCCAGTCGTCCGATCCGGGCGGGCACGTCGTGTAACTGACTTTGCCGAGGTTCAGCGTTCCTTCCTGCGATATCTCGATGTCGTCCGCCGCGCCGCGCGCGCCGCTCTGTCCGAGCATGAACTCGGCGCCGCCAAACGAGACCCGGCCTGTTGAATACGAGAACACCGCCGAGTCGCTGCTGATCTCCGTGTTGGGGTCACGATAACGGACGTTGCCGTCAAGCGTGAGCGAACTCGAATCCGGGTCGTAAACGGCCGTGTCGGCGCCGGCAAGTCGCCGCCCGCGGCGTACGAGGACGCCGCCGCTCAGCCGGGCTCGCGGCGGCGGGCCTATCAGCGCGTCGATGCTGCCCGCCTCGAAGGTGATCGTGTCGGACTCCTCGCTCGCTTCCAGCTCGAAGAAACTTTCATCGCCGATACCGTTGGACGAAGGCGTCGGACAGGCAAGGTCCTCTTGCGCAAACGCCGGAGCCGTGAGAAGCAGGAGCAAAATGCCCGCCGTTGGAGCGAAGATTTTCGGCAATTCGGTGTCGACTTTGGGCAGCGATGTGGAATCCGATCAGGATGTTACGCCGAAAAGATGTCATCGGGTATCACGATTTGCTACCTTCGCACAGAATTTGTGACCCTTCAACGCGCCAATCGGCGTTGCTTCGGCACAACGCCCTAAAAGGAACTCGTTGTCAACGACTCGATCGAAACCTCAGACAAGCGCCTGGCCACCTTGACGGACTGGCTTGAACAGCTGCCGGACGTTGCGGGTCTGCCGCCAACGCCGGCCTCCGGCGATGCGAGCTTTCGCCGCTACTTCCGATTGCGCCGTGGCTTGCGAAGCTGGATAGCCATGGATGCGCCGCCGCCGATGGAAGACTGCCGCTCGTTTGTCCAGATTGCGGGTTTTCTTCGCTCGATGTCCCTGAACGTGCCGGAGGTTCTCGCCGCCGATCTCGATCGCGGATTCCTGCTGATGACGGACCTCGGTTCCCGGCAATATCTGAACGCGCTGGGCGACGATCAGGCGTTCGAGGATCGGCTGTACGACGATGCGATTGACGCGCTCGGTCGCATGCAGCGGGAGGGGAGGCGGTTTCTGAGGGAACTGCCTGCTTATGACGAGGAGCTTTTACGGTTCGAGATGTCGCTGTTTCGCGATTACCTGTGCGGGCGCCATTTGGGCATCACCTTCAGCGCGGCGGAGGAAGCCTCCTGGCAGTCGGTTTGCGATCTTCTGGTGCAAAGCGCCCTGGACCAGCCGGCGGTCTTCGTGCATCGTGACTATCACTCGCGGAACCTGATGGTGACCAGCGAAGGCAATCCCGGCATCCTGGACTTTCAGGACGCGGTCGCGGGGCCTCTCACCTACGACCTCGTGTCTTTGCTCAAGGATTGTTACGTCCGCCTGCCGGACGAAGCGATCAGAAACCGTGTGATGCACTTCTATGACGGGCTCGACGCGCACAGGGCTGCGGGCATGGACCGCGACGTTTTCTGGCGCAGATTCGAGCTGATGGGCGTACAGCGGCACCTCAAAGCGGCGGGAATATTCGCAAGGCTTCTGCATCGGGACGGCAAGGGCGGTTACATGCAGGACGTGCCGCGCACCCTGCGGTACATCGTGGACGTCGCATCCGACGAACCGGCGTTGGAATTCCTGCACGAGCTGATCGAAGAGCGGTGTTTGTCGCAGCTTGCGGGTCGCACGTGAACGCGATGATTCTGGCGGCGGGTCGCGGAGAACGACTGCGGCCGATTACCGACCGAATGCCGAAGCCGCTGGTCGAAATCGACGGCGTCAGTCTGCTCGAACGCCACTTGCAAAACCTGGCGGCCTCCGGCGTCCGACACGTCGTGATCAATCTCGGGTGGCTCGGGGAACAGATTGTCGAACGGGTAGGCTCCGGAGCGGCGTTTGGCTTACAGGTTTCCTACAGTCCGGAGTACGATGAAGTCCTCGACACGGGTGGCGGCATTCGGCGCGCGCTGCCGATGCTGGGTGAGGAGCCGTTCTGGGTGATCAACGGTGACATCCTGACGGACTTCAGCGTTACGGCGCCGGTGCTGGCCGACGGCTTCGATGCGCATCTGGTGTTGGTCGAAAATCCCGCTCACAAACGCAGCGGCGATTTCGACCTGGTCGACGGCAGAATCCGGAACGCGGAGCGGGCGAGCTTCACCTACAGCGGAATCGCCTGCTACCGGCCGGCGTTTTTCGCCGGATCAGCCGTTGAGCGGTTCTCGGTTGTGCCCCTGCTGCGCGACGCCGCGGATCGGGGCCGGCTGAGCGGCCAGCTTCACGACGGTCTTTGGGCCGACGTCGGCACGCCACAACGACTGGCCGAGCTTACGCAAAGTGTCTAGGACCCGTCTCAACCGTCTGTCATACGCTCAAAGGTCAATTTGCGACGGTCGCTCATGCCGAGATGGCGTAACAGGTTGGTCTCAACGGCGTCCTGTATCTCCCGCCGGCCGGCATCGACGGACAGCGAGCGCAGACTACAGACTTCCAGGTCCGCGAAGCCGCAGGGATTGATCCTCGAAAACGGCTCGACGTCGACGTCTACGTTCAACGCCATGCCGTGAAAACTCGCGCCTCGGCGGATGCGGAGGCCGACGCTGGCGATCTTTTTTCCGTCGACGTAGACGCCGGGTGCGTCCGCGCGGCTGGCGGCGCGGATGCCGTAGCCCGCGGCGAGATCGACGACGCTCTGCTCCAACGCCGTGACGAGATCACGAACGCCCAGACCGCCTCGCTTGAGGTCGATCAACGGATAGATCATGAGTTGCCCGGGCCCGTGATAGGTCACCTGTCCGCCGCGGTCAACCGGTACGACCGGAATGTCGCCCGGGGAGAGCAGGTGAGAGCGATCGGCGTTCAGGCCGAGGGTGAATACCGGCGGATGTTCCGTGAACCAGATTTCGTCCGCCGTGTTTTCGTCGCGCCTTTCGGTGAAACTTTGCATCGCGCGCCAAACAAGCACGTAGTCCCGCCTTCCCAGCGAGCGGACGTGTATGGCGTCATTGGCAAGGACCGGCTCGGCCGCCGCCATCACAGCGCCACCAGAATTTCGTCGTGCGCGCTCAGGTCCACATAGATTCGATCGAGTTGTTCCTGGCTTTTCGCAGCGATCGTGATGGTCAGAGAGACAAAATTTGCATTGCGGCTCAACGACCGGCGAATGGCGTCGTCGGACAGTTCACCGACGTGCCGTTCGACGATGCTCCGCGCGGCTTCATGGAACGCAGGGTGGTCGCGCCCCATCATCTTGACCGGGAATTCACACGGGAATTCGAGGGCGGTTTCGCGGTTCTCCGGGTCTGCGCTGTTTGTCATTGCCGTTCACGAAAGGGTGGTGTCGCGTTTACTCGAACCAGAGCTGAACGCCGTCGCGGGTCCGCTGCCAGAGCGATCCGGCCGGGTTTTCCTCCAGCGCCCTCAGAGGCTCGTTGAGCAGCAAAGCGCCGTTCAGGCTCACCTGCAGCTCGGCCAAAGGCTGGCCCTGGGCGACCGGCGCCAGCAGCTGTGCCGGCATGTTCAGGATCGACTCGACCTCGTCGAAGCTGCCGCGCGGCACGGTAATGTAGAGATCGTCGGCGACGCCGAGGGCGGTTGTCTCCTTGCTGGCTTTCCACACCTTGGCGTCGGCGACTTTTTCTCCGGCCCGATACAGCAGCCGGGTCTCGTAGAATCGAAAACCGTAGTTGAGCAGCGCCTGGCTGCCGTCGATACGCGCCTTGGCGCTGGCGGTGCCGAGCACGACCGACACCAGGCGCATGCCGTCCCGCTCCGCGGAGGAAACCAGGCAATAACCCGCATCGTCGGTTCTGCCGGTTTTCATGCCATCGACACTCTCGTCGCGCCAGAGCAGCGAATTGCGGTTCTTCTGCGCGATCCCGTTGAACTCGAACTCCCTGACCGAGTACCAGCGGTAATAGTCCGGAAATTCCCGAATGATCGCCCCGGCCACGAGCGACATGTCACGCGCGGTCGTGTAGTGATTTTCGTCGGGGAGGCCGGTCGCGTTCTTGAATTGGCTGGAACGCATGCCGAGTGCCGCGGCGTGCTGATTCATCATCTGGGCAAAAACGGACTCCGTGCCCGCCACGTGTTCCGCCAAAGCGACACTCGCGTCGTTTCCGGATTGCACGATCATGCCCAGCAGCAGATCTTCGACCGAAACCTGCTTACCGACCTCGATGAACATTCGCGAACCGCCGGTTCGCCAGGCTTTTTCGCTGACGGTCACGGTGTCCTGCAGCGTGATTTGACCTTCCTTGAGGGCGTTGAAAATGACGTAGGCGGACATGAGCTTGGTCAGGCTCGCGGGTGCAAGCCGCGTATCGGGTTTGAGCGACGCCACCTCATGTCCCGTGTTGGCGTCGATGACCAGATAACTCTTGGCGCCGATGACCGGCGCCGCCGGCGTCGGCATGTTTTGTGCCATCGCGAGGCCGGACCCGGCCAGCGCGACGATGAGCAAAATGATTTTAGAATTAGCGGACATGTCGTGTTCGTGATTCCAAAAGATGGCGCATTGTAACGCCTGCGCCGCCGCTTGTGTGACCGGGCTTATAACGATCCCCGGCCTTGTCCCGTCCGAAAAGCCCGCGAAGCGACCTCATTCGGTAACCAGATGTGTATCGCCGATGCCGATGCGGTTGAGTTCGTTGACGACCTTGTCGTACTGTGCAACGTTGGCAATTGGGCCGACCCGGACCCGATACAGCGAGGCCGAGCTGTTCCGTTCCTCGTGAACGAACGCTTCGTCAATGCCGCTGTCACGCAGGTAGCGGTAGCGTCGCGCGGCGTTGTCTCTGTCGCCAAAGGCGCCGACTTGCACGTAGATCCGGTGATCGCCGGCGGTTTGCGGGGGCGCCGGCCGCTGAGCCGGCGGTTTGCCCAGGTTTGCCGGCGCGTCCGCACGTTGCGCCTGAGCCGGCGGATCGAAGCTGATGGCGGTCACCTCGACGAGGCTGGTGCCGTCCTGGACCATGTCCAGCTTCAGCGCCGCCGAGTAGGAAAGATCGATGATGCGGTTGTCGACGAACGGGCCGCGATCGTTGACTCGCACGACAATACGTTTGTCGTTCTTCAAATTGCGCACTTCGACGTAGGTCGGCAGCGGCAGCGATTTGTGCGCGGCGGTCATCCCGTACATGTCGTAGGGCTCTCGGCTGGCGGTCGGGCGCCCGTGAAACTTCTTGCCGTACCAGGAGGCGACGCCCCGTTCCCGATAACCGAAACTCGTATTCAGGACTTCGTAACGTTTACCGTGCACTTCGTAGACGGGCCCGTTGCCGTAACGGCTGCGCGCCTCGGCGCGCGGGATCGGGTCGCTCGGCAGGCTTGCCGGCGTGACGGATCCTCCGCCGGGCGCGCCGTCACGCGGGGTGTGAACGCCGCAGCCGCCGACAGCGAGGACAATCAGGCAATGGAACGCGACCGCGAATCGCCCGCACACGGGCTCACGCGCGAAATCACGACCTGCCACGGCTTACCTCGAGCGCGATCTCCTGGCCGAGTTGGTGAACTGCAAGCGCGTACATGACGCTGCGGTTGTAGCGCGTGATAACAAAAAAATTGTGAAAACCGACCCAATGCTCCTTGCTGTCGCCGCTTTCCAGGGTCAGCAGCTGGCTCTTGTGATCGGCCGGCATGCCCGTCGCGAAGACGACGCCCTGGTCGCTCAATGACCGTACCGTCTCACGCGGTTTCAGCGTGTTCTCGGGCAACACGCCGTTCCAGTCCGCGCCGAACGTGGCCTGGGTGACCACTTCATTACCCGGCTGCCACCCATGTTCCACGAAATAGTTGGCGACGCTGCCGATGACGTCCTGCCAGTTGCTCCAGATGTCGCGCCGGCCGTCGTCACTCGAATCCACGGCATAGGCGCGGTAGCTGCTGGGCATGAACTGCGGCCGTCCCATCGCGCCGGCGTAGGAACCGGTCGGCTCGGCGACGTTGAGGCCTTCTTCGCGCACCAGAAGCAGGAACTGTTGCAGCTCGCGGGTGAAGAATTTCGATCGCGGCGGATAGTCGAAGGCGAGCGTCGCCAGGGCGTCGAGCACGCGGTATTTACCGGTAATGCGCCCGAAATAGGTCTCGACCCCTATGATCCCGACCAGAATATCGTCGCTGACCCCCGTCTCCGCGCTGATGCGCTCGATGTCCTCCCGGTGCTCGCGCCAGAAATCGGCGCCGGCCTGGACGCGTTCGTCGGTCAGGAATATTGCCCGATACTCTCTCCAGGTGAGCGTCTTTTCCGCCGGCCGGCTGATCGCGTCGAGTATCGACTGCTGCGAGCGCGCCTCGCTGATGGCCTCGACCAACACATCCCGATCGTAGTCGAATTCGTCGACCATCCCCGCGATAAATTGCTGCACGTCCGGGCGTTCGACGTCGAACGCAAGCGCGGCCGGGGAAAGGCCCAGGAGGAGCAGGGTGGCGAGATAACGTGCGGACTCCATGATGTTCCTCATCAATGTGGTAAGAGCTTCCGATGCGAGTGGATGGACATCAGAATACCGAATCCCGCCAACAGGGTCACCATCGAGGTTCCACCGAAGCTGACCAGCGGCAGCGGGATGCCGACGACCGGAACCAGTCCGGTCACCATTGCCGTGTTCACGAACACATAGACAAAAAAAGTCAGGCTAATGCTCCCCGCGAGCAGCCGGGAAAACGAATCTCTCGCCTGGGTCGCGATATAGAGTCCGCGTCCGACGACAAAAATGTAGAGACCCAGCAGGCTCAGCACGCCCAGCAGCCCGAGTTCCTCGCCCATTACTGCAAAAATGAAATCCGTGTCGCGCTCGGGCAAGAACTCGAGCTGCGCCTGGCTGCCATTGGTCCAGCCCTTGCCGAACAGTCCGCCTGAGCCGATCGCGATCTTTGACTGGATGATGTTATAGCCGGCGCCGAGCGGGTCGGAGTCCGGGTCCAGCAGCGTCAGGACGCGCTGCCGCTGATAGTCCTGCATGAAATTCCAGAGAACGAGCGCGCCGGGGATCGATAGCGCGAGCAGTGCAAACATGAGTCGAATCGACATGCCGGCGAGAACCACGACCAGCACGCCGGCGGCCGAGATCAGCAGCGAGGTGCCGAGATCGGGCTGCACGGCGATCATGTAGGCGGGCACCGCGATCAGTATTGCGATGATCAGCAGTTGCGCGGCATTGGGAGGGAGCTGCCGTTCGTGCAGATACCAGGCCGCCATCATCGGCACCGCGAGCTTCATGATCTCCGACGGTTGAAAGCGTATGCCGACGTCCAGCCACCGTTGTGCGCCCTGGCCAATGTCGCCGCCGATCAATACCAGCGACAGCAGGCCGAGTCCGGCAAGATACGCCCAGGGCGTCCAGCGGCGCATCAGATCGGGCGGCAACTGGGCGACGATTATCATCACGACCAGCGCGACACCGAGGCGGATGAGCTGCTGCATCAGCAGATCGGGCCGCTCGCCGACCGCGCTGTACAGGACCACCAGACCGAAGCCGCAGATGAGCAGCAGCCCCCCCAGCAGCGGTCCGTCGATGTGCAGCCGTCGGAGCAGACGCGACCAGTCGCCGAGCGGCGCCGCTTTGCGCTCGAAGATGCGTTGCGTGTCGCTAAACCGCATCGTCGGCGTAACCCAGGTATTGATCCATGATCGCGCGCGCGATGGGCGCGGCAACGCGGCTGCCGCTGCTGCCGTTTTCCACGATCACGGCAACGGCGATGGCAGGGTCCTCCAGCGGAGCGAATGCGATGAAAAGCGCGTGATCTCGCAGGCGTTCCTCGATTTCATCTTCATTGTAGGTATCTTCCTGCGCGACCGAGAAAACCTGCGCCGTGCCGCTTTTGCCGGCCATCGCGTAGGGTGCGCCGCGGCCGGTTGCCCTCGCGGTGCCGGTTTCACCCTGCATCACGTCATGCGTCGCCGCCAGAATGCTGTCCCAATAAAACTCGTTGCTGATCTCGACGTCGGCGAAACGCTGCGGTCCGAGCAGCTGCCGTTCGCCGGTCAATGCGTCTTCCGTCGCCGCGACCAGTCGAGGTTTGAAGCGCATGCCGCGCGTTGCGAGGGCGGCCGTCGCATTCGCGAGTTGCAGCGGCGTGACGAGCATGTATCCCTGGCCGATGGAGGCAATGACCGTTTCGCCGGGAAACCAGACCCGGTCCGCCTGTTCGCGGAACGCGCCGCGCTTCCAGGCGCGCGACGGGACCAGACCCACCTGCTCGCCGGTCATGTCGATGCCGGTCGACTGGCCCAGGCCGAATTGGCTCAGATAATAGTGCATCCGGTCGATGCCGATGTCGCGACTTATCTCGTAGAAGTAGACGTCGCAGGACTCGGCAATGGCGTCGTGCAGGTCGACCTCGCCATGACCTTCGGGTTTCCAATCGCGATACCGGTGCGTACTTCCGGGCAGCGAGTAGAACCCGCGGCAAAGCGAACGCCGGGTGAGATTGGTGGCGCCGGATTCGAGCGCCGCGAGCGCAAGCATGGGTTTGATCGTCGAGCCGGGCGGATAGTGACCGCGGACCGCACGGTTGAACAGCGGCTGGTTCGGGTCGTGCTGCAGCGCGTCGAATTCCGACGCCGTCATGCCGAGCGCGAACGCGTTGGGATCGAAGGAAGGCGCGCTCACCAGCGCCAGTATCTCGCCGTTCTGGGGATCGATCGCCACGATCGAACCGCGCTTGTCCCGCAGCAGGTCGGTGGCCAGTATCTGCAGGTCGAGATCAACGCTGAGATACAGGTTGTCGCCCGGTGTGGGCGGCTCGCTTTCGGGGATGGTGTCGGACGTGTCCCGCGCATCCACCGGCACCTGGCGGCCGCGCGCGTTGGTGACGACCTGCCGGTAGCCCGGGTTTCCGTGCAGCCTGTCCTCATTGAAGTATTCGACGCCCGTCTTGCCGGTATGCTGGGTACCCGCGTATTGGGACGTGTCCAGCCGGTCGAGGTCGATGCCGCTGATCGCGCCGACGTAGCCGACGATGTGCGCGATCGCCTCTCCTCGCGGGTAATGCCGGACGAGCCGGGGCTGGAAGTCGACTCCCGGAAACCGGGGCCGCTGAATGGCGAAGGCGGCAATCTCCTCGTCGCTCATCCGAAACCGGAGTGTGACCGGTTTGAAGCGCGGTCCCTGCTGCGAGAGCTCGACGATACGCGGGATGTCTTCGTCCTCGACAAGTCCCAGCGCTGCGAGGCGCGCCAGCGTGTCGTCGATGTCGGCGATCTGTTCCGGGATGAGTTCGAGCTGATAGGTCGGGACGTTTTCCGCGAGGACCCGGCCCTTGCGATCGAAAATGAGCCCTCGATTCGGAGGTACTGCTTCGATACGAATGCGGTTGCCCTGCGATTGCTCGGCAAATTGCTCGTATTCGACGACCTGCAGCTGCACGAGTCGCGCGACGACGATCCCCAACAGGACGAGGCCGATAATCGACGACAACACGACGCGCGCAACAAACAGCTGTCGTTCGGAGTGATGGTCTTTGATCGGGGCGGTTAGCGACATCCTGTGATTCTCACATCCTAAGGTAGCGGGGCCTAAGCGCCCGACCTCGCCCGATACGGCGTTGCCCGCAACAACGCCGCCACGAACGGCCATAAAACGGCGCCTGAAACGACCGGTCCCCAATACGTTATCGCCGGCGCGTCCACGCCCGCGATGCCGTTGATCCAGAAGAGCACAAAACGATAAAGCGCCAGCAGTGCGAGCACCGTTGCCGTCATTTGCGACATCGGGAACACGCGGATCTGGAGATGGAATTTGACCGTCAGGTAGACAATCAGGCTGAGCGCCAGCGCGTGCTGGGCCAGCAGCGTCCCCTGGGCGACGTCCAAAAAGATGCCGACCAGCCAGGCGATCCCGACGCCGTAGGTGCGCGGCAGGTTCATCGACCAATATATAAGTGTCAGCGCCACCCAGTCGGGCCGGAAGGCGGCGGCCCAGACCGGCATGGGCGCGATCGCCAGCATCAGCGCGAGGACGATCGAAATGACGATTGGCAGACTTCGCGAGCCTCTGTCTTTACTCATCGCCGACCTCGTCTCTTGCATCGCTGACGGTCTCGCCGGGGTTCGACCACACCAGCATGATTTCGCGTACCTGATTGAGGCTCGCCGCCGGTGTGGCGGAGACGGCGGCAAACGGTTCCGCCGGAATTCTCGTCACCGACGACACGATGCCGACGGGATAGCCCGCCGGAAAGGCGCCGCCGAGGCCGGACGTCACCAGCAGGTCGCCTTCTTCGATATCCGCGTTGTTGGGAAGGTTTGGCAGGTCCAGGCGGTCGAATTCGCCCGTGCCCACGGCGATCGTGCGCAGGCCGTTGCGGTTGATTTCGACCGGCAGCGCGTGACCGGGATCGCTTATCAGCAACCCCTGCGCCGCCAAGAGGCCGGCTTCGATGACCTGTCCCACGACGCCGTCGGCGTTGATCATCGATTGGCCGTCGTAGACGCCGTCACGGGCGCCCTTGTCGATGACGATGGAATGGCGAAAGGGGTTGGCGCTGACCGACATGATTTCGGCAACGCGGACCTGGTCGGTAACGCTCTTGGTGGCCTCGAGCATCGCTCGAAGACGTGCGTTTTCGGCTTCGAGCGCGCTGTAGCGTTGCAGGCGGGCGCTGGTCAGGAGCCGTTCGGCCTTGAGGCGGCTGTTCTCGAGCTGGAGGTCGTGACGGTTGGTCATCGTGTCATCGACCCAATGCCACAACGAGACGGGCGCGCCGACAACGATCCGCAGCGGGTAAACCGCGGCGCTGATGGTGCGGCGCGCGGCGTCCAGATGGTTGTCGCGATGGTCGAGGATCAGGATGACGACGCTCAAGCCGAACAAAAACAGAAAGCGGAGGCCCAGCGCCGGTGCGCGTGGCGAATGGTGTTGATTGTCAGATCCGGCAGCCATCAGCTGTGTCTGATATCACACTCAAGCCATGGAAGAGATGATGCATTGCCCAAAATGCGTTGGCACGAGCTTAGGTTGTGCCAATGCTAGGTAGGATTCGACGAAATGTCGAATGCACCGCTGATCGGGCGTTACGGTCCCTGACCCCGAAGGCCCGATCAAACCGGCTATTCCAGTCCGAATACCGCCGGGCCGTGTTCGTCGATGAGTTCGATGACCCGGCCGCCGCCGCGAGCGACGCAGGTGAGCGGGTCGTCCGCGATAACGACGGGCAGGCCGGTTTCCTCCATCAGCAGCTTGTCGATGTCGCGCAGCATGGCGCCACCGCCGGTGAGGACAATGCCCCGCTCCGCGACGTCGGCGCCGAGCTCCGGCGGAGTCTGCTCGAGGGCCTCCTTGACCGCGCCGACGATGCCCTGCAGGGGTTCCTGAAGCGCTTCGAGGATTTCGTTGCTGTTCAGCGTAAAGCTGCGCGGCACGCCTTCCGACAGGTTGCGGCCCTTGACGGAGATCTCGTTGACTTCCTGGCCGGGGAACGCCGAGCCGATTTCGTGTTTGATACGCTCGGCGGTGGCCTCGCCGATCAGAATCCCGTAGTTGCGGCGGACGTAGTTGGTAACCGCTTCGTCGAAACGGTCACCGCCGATCCTCACCGAGGCTGCGTAAACGATGCCGTTCAAGGAAATCACGGCGACTTCGGAGGTGCCGCCGCCGATGTCGAGAACCATCGAGCCGCGTGCTTCATGCACCGGCATGCCGGCGCCTATGGCGGCCGCCATGGGTTCGGGGATGAGGTGCACCTTGCGCGCCCCGGCGCCTTCCGCCGACTCGCGAATCGCGCGTCTTTCAACCTGCGTCGAGCCGTAGGGCACGCAAATCAGCACGCGCGGGCTGGGTCGGAAATAGCGGGTCCCGTGCGCTTTACGGATGAAGTGCTGAAGCATCTTCTCGGTAACCGTGAAATCGGCGATGACCCCGTCCTTGAGCGGCCGGATGGCGGTGATGTTGCCCGGGGTGCGGCCCAGCATGCTTTTTGCTTCCGCGCCCACCGCTTCGACGACCCGACCTCCGCGGCCCGTATCCTCACGTATCGCGACGACTGAAGGCTCGTCGAGTACGATTCCGTGTCCGCGGGAATAGATGAGCGTGTTGGCCGTCCCGAGATCGATCGACAGATCGTTCGAGAAATAACCTAAAATGTTCTTCAGCATGTGGGCCAGCGGTCCGCGAATCGGTTAACCGGCGTAATCTAACAATGCGCACGACATTGAGCAAGGCGGTGTGTATGATTGCGGCGGATTGATGTTACCGCTGCCCGGACGGTATTTTCACCAATTCCCCAAGTTCCCAGATTGAAGCCAATAATCCCGTGTCGCTGAACAAAGATCAGGTAGAGCATATCGCCACGCTGGCGAGGTTGACGCTGGCCGCCGACGAGGCGGACGATGTGGTCGACAAACTGTCACGGATCGTCGATTTCGTCGATCAGCTGCAAACGGTGCCGACCGACGACGTCGTGCCTATGGCCCATCCGCTGAACCAGAGTCAGCGACTGCGCGCGGACGAGGTGACCGAGGTCGACGAGCGAGAGCGCATCCAGGAGAACGCACCCGCCGTCGAGGACGGTCTGTATCTCGTGCCGAAGGTGATCGAGTGATGCCGGGCAAGACGGGTGATGCGTTGCACCTCTTGAGCCTCTGCGAGATCCGAAAAGGTCTTGCGGACGGCAGCTTTTCCGCGGTGGAGCTGGCCGAGGCGCTGCTTTCGCGAATCGACGGCGCCGGCGCTTCGCTCAATGCATTCATAACACTCACCCGCGATCAGGCGCTGGCTCAGGCCGCGGCTGCGGACCGTGCGCTCGCCCGCGGCGAGGCCGGACCGCTCGCGGGCCTGCCGATTGTGCACAAGGACCTGTTTTGTACCGAGGGCGTGCGGACTACCTGTGGATCCCGCATTCTGGACAACTTCGTGTCGCCGTATGACGCGACCGTCGTTGCGCGACTCCGGTCGGCCGGAGCCGTCATGCTCGGCAAGACGAACATGGACGAGTTCGCGATGGGCTCGTCGAACGAAACCAGCTATTTTGGGCCGGTACGGAATCCGTGGCGCAGCGATTTGTCGCCGGGCGGCTCGTCGGGTGGTTCGGCGGCCGCCGTTGCCGCGAGACTGGTGCCAGCCGCTACCGGGACGGACACCGGCGGGTCGATCAGGCAACCGGCGGCGTTGACCGGCACGGTGGGGCTGAAACCGACCTACGGCCGGGTATCGCGCTACGGCATGGTTGCTTTTGCTTCCAGCTTGGATCAGGCGGGCGTCATCACGCGGAGTGCCGCCGACGCGGCGCTGTTGCTCGGCGTAATGGCGGGATTCGACGAACGCGATTCGACTTGCCTGGACGAGCCGGTGCCCGACTATCTGGACATGCTGGCTGCGCCGCTGAAGGGGCTGCGAATCGGCATCGTTCGACAACACTTCGACGCGGGTCTGGACCCGGCCAACGCCGAATGTGTCAAGGCGGCGATTGCGGTTCTCGAAGAGCAGGGTGCGAGCACGGTGGAAGTGGATCTTCCCAATCTGGACCTGTCCGTGCCCACCTATTACGTCGTTGCGCCCGCCGAATGCTCATCGAATCTGTCGCGTTTCGACGGCGTCCGCTTTGGTCACCGCGCGTCCGAGCCCGAGGGCTTGATGGACCTCTACTGTCGCACGCGCGCGGAAGGTTTTGGCGCGGAGGTCAAACGCCGGATCATGACCGGCACCTATGTGCTGTCGGCCGGTTATTACGACGCGTATTATCTGAAAGCGCAGAAGGTTCGCCAGTTGATCAGCCAGGATTTCAAATCCGCTTTTGAGAAAGTGGACGTGATTGCCGGGCCGACCACGCCGACGCCCGCGTTTGCGCTGGGCGCCAAGACCGACGACCCGATCACCATGTACCTGAACGATATCTATACGATCGGCGCCAACCTGGCCGGCCTGCCCGGCGTCTCGGTGCCTTGCGGTTTCGTTGACGGCCTGCCTGTCGGACTGCAGCTGGTCGGCGCTCATTTCGCGGAAGCCACCGTGTTGCGATGTGCTCACCAGTATCAGCAGCAGACTCGATGGCAGGAGTCGCTACCGGAGGCGTTCGCATGAGTGTTGCTGCCGGATCGAAATGGGAAGTGGTCATCGGCCTGGAGATCCACACGCAGCTTGCGACCGCGAGCAAGATATTCTCGGGCGCGTCCACGGCCTACGGGGCGGAGCCGAACACGCAGGCTTGCCTCGTGGATCTTGGTTACCCCGGCGTGCTGCCGGTTCTCAACGCCGAGGTTGTGCGGATGGCCTGCATGTTCGGCCTGGCGGTGAATGCGACGGTCGCCAGGCGAAGCGTATTCGCACGCAAAAACTATTTTTATCCCGACCTGCCGAAGGGCTATCAGATCAGCCAGTACGAGCTGCCGATCGTTACGGGTGGAGAGATGATGATTACCGGCGACGACGGTGCGCCGAAACGCGTCGGCATCACCCGCGCGCATCTCGAGGAGGATGCGGGCAAGTCGATCCACGAGGGGTTGGACCGGTCGTCCGGCATCGATCTCAATCGCGCCGGCACGCCGCTTCTGGAGATCGTTTCGGAACCCGATCTGCGCTCGGCCGGCGAAGCGGTTGCCTACATGCGCAATATCCACTCGATCGTGCGTTATCTCGGCATTTCCGACGGCAACATGCAGGAAGGTTCTTTCCGCTGTGACGCCAACGTGAGCGTGCGACCGCGCGGCCAGGAGGAACTGGGCACCCGCGCCGAGCTCAAGAACCTGAATTCGTTTCGGTTTGTCGAAAAGGCGATCAACTTCGAGGTCGAGCGGCAGATCGATTTGCTCGAGGACGGCGGCGAGGTCGTTCAGGAGACCCGGCTCTACGACTCCGATCGCGACGAGACGCGCTCGATGCGTAGCAAGGAAGAAGCCAACGACTACCGCTATTTCCCGGACCCGGACCTGTTGCCGGTCGAACTGGACGATGCCTACGTCGATGCCGTCCGCCGGACGCTTCCCGAGCTGCCGTCGGCAAAAAAGACGCGCTTCGTGGACGAATACGCTCTGCGCGACGCCGATGCGGACATACTTACGGTCAGTCGCGCGCTGGCGGACTATTACGAGAACGTCGTCGGCGCCACCGGCGCCAGCCCTCAGACCGCGGCGAACTGGGTGATCGGCGACCTGTCCGCTGCCCTCAATCGCGATGCGCTCGATATCGGCGCCAGCCGGCTTTCCGCCGAGGCGCTCGGCGGTCTCCTGGATCGTATCGAGGACGGAACGATCTCCGGCAAGATCGCGAAGGAGGTATTCGAGGCCATGTGGTCCGGCGAAGGAGACGCGGATACGATCATCGACGCGCGTGGCCTGCGGCAAATTACCGACAGCGCGGCGATCGACGAAATCGTCGACGCAGTCATTGCCGCCAATCCCGGCCAGGTTGCCGAATACCGCGCGGGCAAGCACAAGCTGCTCGGTTTCTTCGTCGGGCAGGTCATGAAAGAGACCGGCGGAAAGGCGAACCCCGCGCAGGTCAATCAGGCGCTCAAGCAGAAACTCGCGGACGCCTAGACGGGTCGTATGCCTGCGCACAGCGACATCGTCGTTCCGTTCGTGTTCGAGTCGCTGCCCGTGCGCGGCGCGATCATTCAGCTGGGAGACTCATGGCAGCGCCTGCTGGCGGGCCACGATTACACGGCGCCGGTGCGCGACGTTTTGGGTCACGCCGCCGCCGCGACGGTGCTGATTGCGCAAAGTCTGAAGGCCGACAGCTCGCTGACCCTGCAGATCAACGGCGACGGCCCGATGTCGATGCTGGTCATGCAATGCACGAGCGGCCTGCATTTTCGGGGGCTTGCGAGCGCCGCAGGAGAAACCGCGGGACTGTCCTATGCCGAACTGGTGGCCAAAGCCCGCTGCGCGATTACCGTTGACAGCAAAAACGCCGAGCGCCCCTATCAAGGCATCGTCGAAGTTGGCGGTGAATCACTCGCCGCCAGCCTCGAGGACTACTATCGGCGGTCCGCGCAAATCCCCAGTCATCTGACCCTCGTTGCCGATCAGCTCGTGTGCGGCGGGATCCTGCTGCAACAAATGCCGGGTCAGAACGAGGCGAACGTCGACGACTGGAGGCGGCTTGGGCTCCTGGCCGCGACGTTGAGGGCGGGCGATCTCAGGTCCGGGTTCGGCACGGATCTCATCGGCAGGCTGTTCGCCGAGGACGACGTTCGGGTATTCGAGCCGCGGTCGACGACATTTCGCTGCCGTTGCTCCCGTGAACGGGCGGGGAACGTGCTGAAACTGCTGGGCGAAGCGGAGTGTGTGAACGCCTGTCGCGACGCCGGGCGCTTGGTGGTGACCTGCGAATACTGCGGTCGCCGGCAAAGCTTCGATCCGGTTGACATTGCGGGTCTGTTCGCGGACGTCGCGGCCCCGCAGTCCGGCGCGCTGCACTAAGCGTTCGGCTTGGCATCGGTCGCCCGTCGGGACGGGCTCCTATAAATTCCGCGGCGGCAAGATCGCAATCGATCGGCACCGAATCGCGATTCTGTGAACTGTTACTGGTATTGGCGCCAAACCCTGCTAGACTAGGTGGTCATTACATATAAACAAATGCTTATATGTTTATGTCAACAGCCACCGAAAAACTCCTGCAGCAATTCAAAGCCTTATCGGATCCGCAGCGCCTGCGCCTGGTCGCGCTTTGCCGTCACGGCGAACTCAGCGTCACGGAGTTGACCGCGGTGCTCGGCCAAAGCCAACCGCGCGTGTCCCAGCAACTGAAACAGCTGTGCGCGGCGGGTCTGCTAAAACGGTTCCGTGACGGCAAACGCGTTTACTACCGGATGCCGTCCACCGGGACACGCGCCGGGCGGCAGCTTCTGGCCCTGATCCCGACCGGGGACGCGCCGTTTGCGGAGGACGCCGATCGCCTGCGGGCACTGCGCGGCAGCAACATCGCCGGCAAGGCGACGGACGACCTCGCCGACACCCGGCCGGTCGCCGAGTTGGGCCCCGACTCGGCGCGTCGCCAGATCCACCGGGCTTTGCTCGAGCAAACCGTTGCCGCGCCGATCGGCGATTTGCTGGACGTAGGCTGTGGTCGCGGCAACGTTCTCAAGCTCCTGGCGAGCCGGGCCAATCGCGCGATCGGCGTGGACATCGACTCTGACGCCAGAGACACCGCGCGAGCCGAGCTGCTGTTGGCCGGGTTGACGAACTGCAGTTTGCGCAAAGGCGACATGTACCGACTGCCCTTCGACGACGCCAGCTTCGACACGATCGTCCTGGACGACGTGCTGGCGGACGCCCGGCGGCCGACGAGCGTGTTGCGCGAGGCGTCGCGGCTGTTGAGGCCCGGCGGGCGGCTTTTCCTGTTGCTGAATCTAGGCGCTGACGACGCGAATACCGTGCGCGCAAAGCTGGCGGCCTGGAGCGCCGAAGCCGAGCTGAGGCTCGCGCCGCCGCGAATGGCGCCGACGGAGAATCCGAGCTGGCTTCTGTCCGTGGCGACCCTCGTAACCACCGAACAAGGCAATCCAGAGGCTGCCTAGGAGTTCCTTAATGGACAACGCAAATGAAAACGGGGTCGCGCAGAACCTGCCGCAGGTGTCTTTCGAGTTTTTCCCGCCGAACACCGAGGCGATGGAAAAGACGATGTGGGATTCGATTCAGCGACTTGCGGATCTCGAACCGCGATTCGTGTCCGTCACGTACGGCGCGGACGGTTCCACGCGCGAGCGTACACACGGCGCGGTAGAGCGGATCCTGAACGAAACGCGACTCACGCCGGCGCCGCACCTGACCTGCATTGACGCGAGCCGGGGCGATATCGACGAGGTTGCCCGCGAATACTGGGACATGGGGGTGCGCCATCTGGTTGCGTTGCGCGGCGATCCCCCGCGAGACTGCACGTCGTATGAGCCGCGCAAGGGGGGATACGCCTATGCGTCGGATCTGGTTGCCGGCCTGAAGCGTGTCGCGGACTTCGATATCTCCGTCGCGGCCTACCCGGAGACGCATCCGGAGGCCAGCGATGCAACGTTCGATCTCGACAACCTGAAACGCAAGCTCGACGCCGGCGCGTCACGAGCCATCACGCAGTTTTTTTTCGACGCCGACCTGTATCTGCGTTTTCGCGATCGCTGCGCGGCGGCGGGCGTCGAGTCCGCTATCGTGCCCGGCATCCTGCCGATCACCCGCTTTCCACAGTTGAAACGATTTGCCGACCGCTGCGGCGCAACGGTGCCGGACTGGCTGCAGCATCGTTTCGACGGCCTGGACGACGATGCGGAAACGCGGCGGCTGATCGCGGCCAGCGTGGCGATCGAGCTGGCAAACAGGCTCCGCGCCGAAGGCGTCGACGAGTTTCATTTTTATACCCTGAATCGCGCGGAACTCACCGTCGCGATCTGTCACGCACTTGGAGTTCGCGCGCACTCGGTTGCCGCCTGAGATTCGATCATGAACCGTAAGCAACGCACGGCCGCGCTACACGCGGCACTCGAAGAACGTATTCTCGTCCTGGACGGCGCGATGGGTACGATGATCCAGAGTTTCGGGCTCAGCGAAGAAGACTATCGCGGCGACCGTTTCTCGACATGGGAACGTGACGTGAAAGGCAACAACGACCTGCTGACGATTACGCGCCCGCAGGTCATCCGGGACATACACCGTCAGTTCCTGGCCGCCGGTGCGGACATCATCGAGACGAACACGTTCAATGCCAACGCGCCGTCCATGGCTGACTACGGCATGGAATCGCTCGTGGGCGAACTCAACCTGTCCGCGGCGCGGCTCGCGAGAGAATGCGCGGACGAATTTGCTGCCGGCAGCGATGGGCCGCGTTTTGTCGCGGGCGTGCTTGGCCCGACCAACCGTACCGCGTCGATTTCGCCGGACGTCAACGACCCCGGCTTCCGCAACATCCGCTTCAAGGAGCTTGCGGAGACCTACGGCCAGGCGGCGGCCGCCTTGATCGAGGGCGGCGTCGATTTCCTCATGGTAGAGACCATCTTCGATACGCTCAACGCCAAGGCGGCTATTTTTGCGCTGCGGCGCACGTTCGCGGAACTGGGCTTCAGCCTGCCCGTGATGATATCCGGAACCATCACGGACGCGTCCGGCCGAACCTTGTCGGGCCAGACGACGGAAGCCTTCTGGAACTCGGTCCGGCACGCCGAGCCGTTCATGGTCGGTCTGAACTGCGCGCTGGGCGCAGAGGACCTGCGACCCTACGTTGCCGAGTTGGCGCGCGTCGCCGACACCCGTGTCAGCGCGCATCCCAATGCGGGCTTGCCCAACGAGTTCGGCGAGTACGACGAATCGCCCGAGGCCATGGCCGGGGTCGTTGGTGAGTTCGCCGAAAGCGGCCTGGTCAACCTGGTGGGCGGTTGCTGCGGCACGACGCCCGATCACATCCGCGCCCTGCGGGCCGCCGTGGCTGCCACGAGCCCGCGCCGCGTGCCCGAGATCCCGGTGCGTTGTCGGCTGTCCGGCCTCGAGCCGCTGAACATCGGTCCGGACGATCTTTTCGTGAACGTCGGCGAGCGTTGCAACGTTACCGGATCCGCGATTTTCCGACGACTCATCGAGAATGACGACTACGTCGAAGCGGTAAAAGTCGCGAGTCAGCAGGTCCAAAACGGTGCACAAATCGTCGACGTCAACATGGACGAGGGAATGCTCGAGTCCGAACAGGCGATGATCACCTACCTGAACCTCATCGCGTCCGAGCCGGACGTTGCACGCGTGCCCGTCATGATCGATTCCTCGAAGTGGTCCATTATCGAGGCGGGCCTGCAATGCGTGCAGGGCAAGGCTGTCGTCAATTCGATCAGCCTGAAAGAAGGTGAGGATGCGTTCGTCGAGCAGGCGCGATTGGTGCGAGACTACGGCGCAGCCGTCGTCGTCATGGCGTTTGACGAAGAGGGGCAGGCCGACAGCGTCGTACGCAAAGTCGAGATCTGCCGGCGCTCGTACCGAATCCTGACGGAGCAGGTCGGTTTCGATCCCGCCGACATCATTTTCGATCCGAACATATTCGCCGTTGCGACGGGCATCGACGAGCACGCAAGTTACGGTTTGGATTTTATCGAAGCGACGCGTCAAATCAAGGCGGAGTTGCCGCACGCACTGGTCAGCGGCGGCGTCAGCAACGTCTCGTTTTCGTTTCGCGGCAACAATCTCGTGCGCGAGGCGATACATTCCGTGTTCCTCTTCCATACCATACGGGCGGGCATGGACATGGGCATCGTCAATGCGGGCCAGCTGGCGATTTACGAGGACCTGCCCGCCGAGCTCAAATCGGCGGTCGAGGACGTCGTACTGAATCGGAACGCGGACGCCACCGAACGCCTGCTCGACGTTGCCGAGCGATTCAAGGGCCAGGGCGGCGCGGCGAAACGCGAGACAAGCGATCTTGCCTGGCGCGACCTACCCGTCGAAAAACGCCTGGAGCACGCGCTGGTGAAGGGCATCGACGAGTTCGTCGTTGAAGACGCCGAAGAGGCGCGGGTTGCGGCGGAACGGCCGCTCGACGTCATCGAAGGTCCGTTGATGGCCGGTATGAACGTGGTAGGCGACCTGTTTGGCGAGGGCAAGATGTTTCTGCCGCAGGTCGTCAAGTCGGCCCGGGTCATGAAAAAAGCGGTCGCTCATCTCGTGCCGTTCATCGACGCCGAAAAAGACGGGAAGGCCGAATCCAACGGCAAAATCGTCATGGCGACGGTAAAGGGAGACGTGCACGACATCGGCAAGAATATTGTCGGCGTCGTCCTTCAGTGCAACAACTTCGAGGTGATCGATCTTGGCGTCATGGTCTCGTGCGAGAAAATTCTCGAAGCCGCGAGACGCGAGGGTGCGCAAATCATCGGTTTGTCCGGCCTGATCACCCCGTCGCTCGACGAGATGGTCAACGTCGCCAGCGAAATGCAGAGACTGAATTTCGAGCTGCCGTTGTTGATCGGCGGGGCGACTACGTCACCGGCGCACACCGCCGTAAAGATCGAGCCGAACTACGAAGGACCCGTCATCTACGTCAAAGACGCGTCGCGTTCCGTCGGGGTTGCGCAGGCCTTGGTGCAGGAGTCGACGCGCGCGACGCTGGTCGAGAAGGTCAGGAAGGACAACGCGCGACGTCGCGAGCGGCACGCGTCGAAAAACCGGCTTGCGCCGCAGCTGAGCCTGCAACAGGCTCGCGCCAATCGGGCGAAAATCGACTGGGCCGGCTACACGCCGCCGACGCCGGCGTTTACCGGCACCCGCGTATTCGACGATATCGATCTCCAGGCGTTGACCGATTACATTGACTGGATGCCGTTCTTCAACGCCTGGGAGTTTCACGGCAAGTATCCCGACATCCTCAGCGATCCGGTGATCGGTGAAGAGACCAGCAAACTCATGGCTGACGCCACGGCGATGCTGGAGCGAATCATCGACGAAAAGTGGTTGCGTGCAAACGCGGTTGCCGGGCTGTTTCCGGCGAATAGCGTCGGTGACGACGATATTCAATTGTTCACGGATGCGAGTCGTGACAGCGAGCTTCAGCGTCTGCACCATTTGCGGCAGCAACGCCACAAACCGGACGGGCAGGCTCACCTGTGCCTTGCCGATTTCGTGGCGCCGGCCGATAGCGGGATTGAAGACTATATCGGGGCGTTTGCCGTGTCCGCCGGGCACGGGATCGACGAACACCTGCGGCGTTTCGAGGCGGCGCACGACGACTACAGCAGCATCATGCTGAAGGCGATTGCGGATCGGCTGGCCGAGGCAACGGCGGAGTACCTGCACGCGCGGGTGCGTAAAGATTTGTGGGGATATGCCGGCGACGAATGCCTGTCCAACGATGAACTCATTGCGGAACGTTATCGCGGCATCCGGCCCGCACCCGGGTACCCGGCGTGTCCGGATCACACGGAGAAAGCGCTGCTGTGGGATCTGCTCGACGTCACGAACTCGATCGGCGTCAGCCTGACGGAATCCTATGCGATGGTTCCAACCGCCGCGGTCAGCGGTTTTTACTATTCCCATCCCGAGGCGCGCTATTTTTCCGTCGGCAACGTCGGCCGGGACCAGATCGAATCCTATGCGGCGCGCAAGGGACTGAGCCTGGCGGAAACCGAACGGTGGCTCGCACCGAATCTGGGTTATACGCCGGGCGCCGCCGACGCGGCCTGAAGGGCTCTCGCCGCCGGCATGACGACATGGATCTGCCTCTTTCGCGGCATCAACGTCGGCGGGAAAAACATCGTACCGATGAAGGAACTCGCGGCCGCGTTCACGGACCTGGGCTGCGAGCAAACCAGGACCTACATACAAAGCGGCAACGTCGTCTTCCGTCACGGCGACCGCTCGGCGCCTGAATTGCAGAAAACCATCGCGACCAACGTCGAAAAGAAATTCGGGTTTCGGCCGGCGACGATGCTACTGACCGTCGCCGGGCTGCGGCAGGTTGTGGAAGCCAATCCGTTTCCGGAAGCGCTCGAGAATCCGAACACCTTACACGCCTTCTTTCTCGCGGAACCGGCACGGACGCCGGACATGGACGCGATCGAGCGGCTGAAAAGCGATACCGAGTCGGTTGTTCTTGGCGAAGCGGTGCTCTATTTACACGCGCCTGCCGGCATCGGCCGCTCGAAGTTGGCGCAACGGGTCGAGAAACTCCTGGGTGTTCCGGCCACCGCGAGAAACTGGCGTACCGTCGACAAGCTGTTCGGGTTGGCGCGCGAAATCGATCGGTGATCTAATCGTTCCCGAGGCGCCACCGGAGTTCGCCAATGCTCGAGAGATTCGATCGATACCCCTTGACGTTCGGCCCTACGCCGATCGAGAAACTCACGCGGCTTTCCCGACACCTGGGCGGTGACGTCGACATTTATGCGAAGCGGGAAGACTGCAATTCCGGGCTCGCGTTCGGCGGCAACAAGCTTCGCAAACTCGAATACATTGTCCCGGACGCCATTGCGAGCGGGGCGGATACCCTGGTGACTATCGGCGGAGTGCAGTCCAATCACACGCGCCAGGTTGCGGCCGTGGCCGCAAAAATCGGCATGAAATGCCGGCTGGTGCAGGAAAGCTGGGTACCGTTTCCGGACGCCGTTTACGACCGTGTCGGCAACATCCTGTTGTCGCGCGTCATGGGTGCGGACATCGAACTGGTGGACGAGGGTTTTGACATCGGTATACGCGAGAGCTGGGAACGCGCGCTGGAGGACGTGCAAGACCAGGGCGGCGTGCCGTATGCGATCCCAGCCGGCGCCTCGGTGCACAAGTTCGGCGGTCTGGGATTCGTGGGATTCGCGGAAGAGGTCCGCGCGCAGGAAGCGGAACTCGGTTTTCAATTCGACTATATCGTGGTTTGCACGGTGACCGGTTCGACCCATGCCGGCATGGTCGTCGGTTTTGCGAAAGACGGCCGGGCGCGTAAGGTCATCGGTATCGACGCCTCCTGCACGCCGGAGCAGACCGCCGCCCAGGTCCTGAGCATCGCACAAGAAACCGCCGCGCTCGTCGAGCTGGGCCGGGACCTGACGGCCGAGGACGTGGTGCTGAAAACGGAGTATGCGTATCCGGTTTACGGCGTGCCGTCGGACGAAACCAACGCGGCGATTCGCCTCTGCGCGCGGTTGGAAGGCATGTTGACCGACCCGGTATACGAGGGAAAATCGATGCAGGGGATGATAGACCTGGTGCAAAACGGATACTTCCCACACGGTTCACGGGTGTTGTACGCGCACCTGGGCGGTGTGCCGGCCATCAACGGCTACAGTTATCTGTATCGAAACGGGTGACAAGCAACCGCCGCTAACCGCGGCCTACGCGCAAACCGGACAATCCGCCCGTTTTTTGACGGCTACCCGCCGCCACTCACCCGAGAGCCCTTCGTACAAACTCAGTCTGCCCACGCCGGACGCGTTGCCGGTGATCACTTTCAGCGCCTCGGTCGCCATCATTGCGCCGGCCATGCCGGGCACCGACGCCAATACGCCGTTGCCGGCGCAGTTCTCGAGCGACTCGTCGGCGTCCGCGTACAGGCAGCGGTAGCAGGGCGAGACGCCGAAATCAGGACCGAAGACCGCAAGCTGCGCCTCGAAGCGAATTGCGGCGCCGGAGACGAGGCAACGACGCGCCGTAACGCAGGCTTCGTTGACTTGAAAGCGGGTCGTAAAATTATCCGATCCGTCCAGGACGACGTCTGCCGAAGCGACGGCGTCCGCGAGCGCTTGATCGTCCATCCGATCCGTGACCGCCGTAAGCTGCACGTCCGGGTTGAGCCTCTTCAAGGCGGACGCGGCGCGCCGGGCTTTGAGTTCGCCGATGTCCGCCGGGCCGTAAAGGATTTGCCGCCCGAGGTTGGTGGCGTCCACGGTGTCAAAATCGCACAACAGCAAATGCCCGACACCGCTGCTGGCGAGGTAGCTAGCGGCCGCGCAGCCGATGCCGCCGACACCGATGATCAACGCCGTGGAAGCGGCAATCGCCTGCTGGCCCCCGGCACCCACCTGCGGTAGCGCGACGTGTCTCGCTGCTCTGCCCGAAAGGGGGTCGGCGCCGTTCATAAGGGTTCAGTCCGAGATGCGGATTTCCCGGATGGTAACCGTATCCTGGGGAACGTCCTGATGGTAGCCGTGCGAACCGGTCGCAACCTGCGCGATGCTGTCCACCACGTCCATTCCCTCCGTGACCTTTGCGAACACGGCGTAACCGAAGTCCCTCGAACCGTGGTCCAGAAAGTCATTGTCGCGGAGGTTGATGAAGAACTGCGAGGTTGCGCTGTCTACCTCGCCGGTTCGCGCCATGGCGAGGGTGCCGCGCAGGTTCTTTTCGCCGTTGTCCGCCTCGTTCTTGATCGGCGCGCGCGTTTCCTTTTCGCGCATATCGGCGGTCATACCGCCGCCCTGGATCATGAAGTTGGGGATGACCCGGTGAAATATCGTTTCATTGAAAAAACCGTCTTCTACGTATTGCCGGAAGTTTTCGCTCGAGATCGGAGCGGTTTCCTCGAAGAGTTCGATAGTGATATCGCCGTGATTGGTGACTATGGTAATCATGGGTACTAAAACGAGCCTCGTAGTGCTTAAGTCGCGGGACTGCCTTTTACCACAAGGCCACGGTGTCTGTCGTCCGAAATCTCGGCCGGGTCAATAACGCCAGCTCGTAAGGTCCGCGCCGGCCGGCGCACTTTCCTGAATGCGCTGCAATATTCTCGGAACGTACATCGAGTTGTAGCGAAGCCTCGAGATTGCATTCGGGTTGTCGTGATCGCCGTTCCAGCAATGTTCCGCGCGATCGCCGTAGTCGACGACGCCCGCGTAATACGGGTTCTCCGTGCTCTCCAGAAACGCCTCGGTCAGATAAACGGCGTTGTTCAGGTAGTAGTTGTCCATGTCGCCGACGTAGATATGCAGTTTTCCTTCGAGTTTGGGACCAAGCGTCGCCCAATCGCGCTCGAGTATGTGACGAAGATCGTAATTCTCGCGCCAGTATTCCGCGACGGACGGATCTATTTCGCCGGTTTTTTTATTCCAGGCCCGCTTCGGGTAACCGTCGTCTCCCATGGGCGAGTAGACGGCTTCCCATATATCGTACTGGCCGCCGGACCGGCTGTTGGTGCCGAGCACCAGCTCCATGTGGTTTTCGTCTTCCATCATCACGGTAACGTGACCGAGGTAGTCGCGCCGTTCGGGGCGCGGCAAGCGGTTGAACGGACCGTCGTTGAAATAGACGTTTTTGTCCTCGTACATGTTTACGGATACGAACGCGCGAAAGTCGATCGGGTCCGGACACGCGGCGAAGGCGCCGTTGTATTGATCCGGGTAGAAAACCTGCGCCGCCATCGCTTCCCAGCCGCCGGTGGATCCGCCGTACAGAAAGCGCGACCAGGGTTCGCCCAGGCCGCGGAACGTTTCTTCGATGAACGGAATCAGCTCGTAGGTAATCGCATCGCCGTAAGGACCGAGGTTCGCGGAATTCACGGCGTAACTGTCGTCGTAGTAGGGGTTTGGGTGCTGGATCTCGATGATCAGCATCCGGGGAAAGTCGGGGCCGGTCCACGTTCGGTAAAAGTCATAGGCCTCCTGCTGCACGACCCGGTTGTAACAGTCGAGGTCGAAACGTTCGCTGCGTTCGCATTCCAGATCGTCGGGCGGCGGGGTTTCCTGAAAACCGCCGAAGTCGGCGGGAAAATGGCCGTGGAAGATCATCAACGGGTAACGTGCTTCCGGGTGTTCGTCGAAACCCTCGGGGAGCAGCACGTGCGCGCCCAGATGCATGTCCCGCCCCCAGAACTCGCTCAGCAGATCGCTTCTAATGCGTACGTGCTTGACGTAGCGTGTGTCCTCCGGCGGCTCGATCGGTGGGATGACCCGGTCCATGACGATATTTACCGTTTCGGCCACGCCGTCGCTCAGACGCACGGTAAGCGGTTCGCTGTAGAGATTACCCGGCGCGCGCCGCCACTGCTGGCCTTCGCCGCGGTCCATCGGCAGCTTCACGGTTTTACCGTTCGCCAGTTTGAACGTCTCGTATCTGTGCAGGACCGCCTGCGCGACGTAGTCGCCGGCAGGGAGATCGGCGAGGCTGTCGTACGGGTAGCCGAACACCCCGCTGTCGATGAGCGCAGTTTGTCCCGGCGCCATTTCATCGACGTCGATGCCGAAGATCTGCGGAGCGTCGATGCCCGCGGTCACCTGCATGCGGGGTTCCCGTTCGCCGTCCTTTGAGAGGATCAGGATAATTCGTCCGTCGATCGTTCCGTCGCCGGCCGTTTCGGTAAACGTAAGCTCGAACGAACGGGCGGGCGTTTCGCCCGGCGAACCGCATGCGCCGAGCAGCAACACGGCGGCGACTAGAGTTATCGGGACAAACACAGGTCCTGTCGCCATCGGGTTACACTCCACTCAAGGCATTCGCGGCGGGCCGCAATGTCGTTAGAATAAGCGCATACCGGCCGAAAAGCACAAAACCGGCGGACCGAAGTGATTTTCGAGGGGAAACGATGCAACGATGGGTAACAGCGATATCGCTGGCTGGGATGCTGGCCGGCTGTTCGCCGTCCGGCGAGCAGGGAGGCGCAAGGCTCAACGCGGCTTCCAGCAACGAAGAAATCGTGCGCCACATGCTCGCGATCACCGATAGTCAGCGGCAGACCGATGCGCTGGCGCGGTACTTCCCGGACCTGCAACGGAAACGGGCCTATGCGATTCAGCGCCTGCGTCTCGAACACGGCCTCGCGTCCGACAGCCACGTCGGCTGGAAACTCGGTTGGACGCGGCTCGCCGAGCCTGCGCAGGAACTCGATCCCATCGTCGGGCACTATTTTTCGGAGCGGGTGTTCGAGGAAGGCGAGCCCGTGTCGGTTCGCTATTTCACCGAGGGCGTCTCGAATGCGGAGCCCGAGATCGTTTTTTATCTCAAGCACGACCTTCCCGGGCCGGCGGTCAGCCGGGACGAAGTCATCGCCGCCGTCGATTCCATCGGTGTCGCGATGGAGTTCGTGAACTGGCGCGCGGCCGAGCCGCGCACGCGCGAGCATGCCATTGTGGACAACGGGATCGCGTCGGGCGTCGTGCTCGGCGCGGAACGGCATGCGCTTCAGGACGTCGATTTTACGGCCGAGACAGGCCGTATCGAAGTCAACGGCCGGGAGGCCAGCGAAGGTCCCGCGACGAGCATCATGGGCGAAGATCCGCTCGCCGCGCTCGTCTGGGCGGCCAACGAGCTGCCGAAGTGGGGCATGCAGCTGAAGGCCGGCGATTTTGTGCTGTCCGGAACGGTCAGCACGACGCTTCCCGTCACCGCCGGCGATTCCGCGATCGCCAGTTTTACCGGCCTGGGCAGTGTGAGTGCCGAGTTCGTTGAGTGACAGACTGACGCGCCGCCGGCGAACGGTGGGTCTTTAGATGGCGCCGTTGATTTCCGCCGACAACGACTTCGCGATCTGGGCCGTGCTGATCGGCATCGCCGCGTTCGGCTTCTGGTGCGAGCGTTATCCGATCGGTCGCAAATACTCCGGCGTGATGCTGTTGATCACGCTCGCGATCGTACTGTCGAACCTGCGGGTCATTCCGACGCAGGCGCCCGCCTACGATACGGTCTGGACCTATCTCGTACCCATCGCGATTCCGCTCCTGCTGTTTCAGGCGGACATGCGCCGAATCTTCAGCGAAGCGGGCAAAACGCTCGTCGCGTTCGTCATCGGCAGCGCCGCCGTCGTTGCCGGCGTATTCGTCGGGATTGCGTTGATTGATCTTGGCCCGCACGAAACGAAGCTTGCCGGCATTTTTACGGGCACCTACATCGGCGGTTCGCTGAATTTTGCGGCCGTCGCCGAGGTGACCCGGTTCCCCGACGAGACGGTGTTGACGGCGGCCGTAGCCGCCGACAACGTGATCACCAACTTACACGTCCTGGTGGTCATCCTGCTGCCCGGTATAGCGGCGGTATCGCGGTTTTTTCCGTCGCGCCGCGAAGCGGCTTTCGGGCCGACCGCCGGCGCGGACGACACGGCGGTTCACCGCATTGCCGACCTCGACGTCGTCGGGCTGCTGGCGGCGCTTGCGCTCGCGTTCGCGCTCGCCGCGCTCGGCCGCGCGGTGGCCGCTTATTTCGACAGCCCGCAGTACGCGATTCTCGTGACCACGCTGCTCGCGTTATTGATTGCGACTTTCGGCAAGCGCGTGGTCGGCGGGATCTCGGGGTACACCGAGGCGGGCAACGCGCTCCTGTTCATTTTTCTCGCGACAATCGGCGCGAGCGCCGACATCTGGCAGCTGGTCGAGATTGCGCCGATCCTGTTCGTGTTTGCGTTGATCATCGTCAGCGTCCACATGATTCTGCTGTTGGCGATCGGCAGGGTGTTCAAACTGGGTTTGGCGGAAATGTGTATCGCCTCGGCGGTGTGCATTGGCGGTCCCGCGTCGGGTCCCGCCATCGCGGTCGCCAAAGGCTGGCGGGATCTGGTCATCCCGGGGGTCCTGGCGGGATCCTTCGGTTATGCGATCGGCAGCTTCGTCGGCGTCACCGTGTACGAGTGGCTGAGCTGATCTGCGCCAATCGCGACGTCCGCCGTCTATCCACGCTGATCTTGTCCACCGGATCTTGTGTTAGCGTGACGGTCGCGTCGCCTGGGTGACGCGCGGCAGACCGGCGAGATCCGTAAACGGGCGGCAGTCCCGCCAGCCGTTTTCGGCCAGGATTTGCGTCACCGCCTGTTGCTGGTCGGCGCCGTGCTCCAGCAGGAGCGTCCCGCCATCGGCCAGGACGGGCCCGCACTCGACCGCCAGGCGGCGTATCGCGTCGAGGCCGTCCGTTCCGGAGACCAGTGCATCCCTCGGTTCGTGACGCAGCCTGTCAAGGGCGGGATCGGCGGCCGCGACGTAGGGCGGATTGGAGACGATCAGGTCGAAGGTCTCGCCGGCGACCGGTTCGGTCCAGCTGCCGGCCAGGAAGCTCACGTTGTCGATATCGAGCTGGCGCGCGTTCTCGCTGGCGATTGCAAGCGCGGCCTCGCTGACGTCGGTTGCAGTGATGCGGCAAAGCGATCGCTCGTGCGCGATGGCCAGCGCGATTGCGCCACTGCCGGTGCCCAGGTCGAGCACCCGCCACTCGGCCTCGCGCGGCATCAGTTGCAAAGCGCGTTCCACGAGCAGTTCGGTTTCAGGACGCGGCACCAGGGTTGCCGGGCTCACCATCAGGGTCAGCGACCAGAATTCTTTTTTGCCTACGATGTAGGCTAGCGGGACGCCGTCGGCACGCTGGTCGATTGCGCTGAAAAATCGTTGCCGGGCGGCAGGGTCGAGACTGTCCTCCGGGTGCGCAACCAGGTAGCTTCGAGGCACGTCGATCGCACGCGCCAAGAGCAGTTCGGCATCCAACCGGGGACTCTCGCTGACGTCCTCGAGGCGCCGGACCGCCGCCGCGACGGCGGCGCGAAGCGTCAAATCACTTTTCACAAATTCATTCAAAGCGGGCGGTCCTTGGCGTACCATTGCGTGCAATTTCCTGCCTAAATGTAGCGGCGATGAACGTTTATTCCAATATTCTGGACATGGTCGGCAATACGCCGATGCTCGAACTCACCCATATCGACACCGGGCCGTGCCGGCTTTTCCTCAAACTCGAGTTAGCGAACCCGGCAGGCTCCATCAAGGACCGCATCGGCATTTCGATGATCGAGCAGGCTGAAAAGCGCGGCGACATCAAGCCCGGTGACACCATTGTCGAGGCAACCGCCGGTAACACCGGCTTAGGCTTAGCGCTGGTTGCCGCACAAAAGGGCTACCGGCTGATTCTGGTGTTGCCCGACAAGATGAGCCAGGAAAAGATCTTCAATCTGCGCGCGATGGGCGCGGAGGTTGTACTGACGCGCTCGGACGTCGCCAAGGGCCACCCCGAGTACTATCAGGATCTCGGGATGCGTATCGCGGAGGAGCAGGGCGCCTATTTCATCAACCAGTTCGGCAATCCGGACAATCCGCTGGCCCACGAGCAAACCACCGCGCCCGAGATCGTCCGACAGATGGACGGCAAGCTCGACGCAATCGTGCTGGGCGTCGGTTCCAGCGGCACGGTCAGCGGGATGAGCAAGTACCTGGCCGAGCACGCGCCGGAGGTCGAACTGGTCCTTGCCGATCCGGTCGGATCTATCCTGGCGGACTATATCAACACGGGCGAATTGCACGAAAAGAACGCCGGATGGCTCGTCGAGGGTATTGGGGAAGATTTTATCCCCTCGATCGCGGACTTCAGCCGCGTTACCAAGGCCTACAGCATTTCGGATACGGAATCGTTCGGTACCGCCAGGGAGCTGCTGAGAAAAGAAGGATTGCTCGCCGGTTCCTCCAGTGGCACCTGCCTGGCCGCCGCCCTCAAGTATTGCCGCGAGCAGACCGAAGCGAAACGCGTGGTAACGTTTGCCTGCGACACCGGCAACAAATACCTGTCCAAACTCTTCAATGACTTCTGGCTGGAAGATCAGGGGTTCATCGAGCGCGATCAATACGGCGATTTGCGCGACCTGATCGGACGCCCGCACGACGAGCGGGCAACGATTACAGTGGGTCCCAACGACGTGCTCACGACCGCGCACAACCGGCTGCGAAATGCAGGAATCTCGCAGCTTCCCGTCATGGACGACGGTAGGCTCGTCGGTGTCGTCGATGAAGATGCGATCATCCAGTACGTGTTCGGCAATCCCGAACTGATGAACTCTCCGGTTGGTGACGCCATGCAATCTGCGTTCATTCAACTCGGCAAGGAAACGTCGGTCAACAATCTGGTTGCCATGCTGCACGTGCAGCCCTACGCGGCGGTGATGGACGACGAGCAGTTCCTCGGCCTGATCACACGCGCGGACGTCCTCAATCATCTGCGCAAGCAGATGTAAGCCGCTCCTAGGGCGGGGCGTCAGTTTGCGATTGCGGCGAGCTGTTCCGCTTGGTATTCGTTGATCAGCGGCTGGACCACCTGGTCCATGTCGCCTTCGAGGATTTCCGACAGCTTGTAAAGCGTCAGGTTGATCCGGTGGTCGGTGACCCGGCCCTGGGGAAAGTTGTAGGTACGGATTCTTTCCGAGCGATCGCCGCTGCCCACCTGTAACTTGCGCTGTTCAGCCTGCTCCGACTCACGGGCGGCGATCTCGACGTCGAGCAGTTTGGCCTGTAACAAAGACATGGCGCGCGCGCGGTTCTTGTGCTGCGAACGCTCGTCCTGACATTCCACGACGATACCGCTGGGAAGGTGAGTCAAGCGCACCGCGGAGTCGGTTTTGTTGACGTGCTGGCCGCCCGCCCCCGAGGCGCGGAAGGTGTCCACCCGCAGGTCGGCGGGGTTGATGTCGATCTCTTCGACTTCGTCGGGCTCCGGCAGGACAGCGACGGTGCATGCCGAAGTGTGGATGCGCCCCTGTGATTCGGTGGCCGGGACGCGCTGCACCCGGTGCGCGCCGGACTCGAATTTCAGGCGAGCGAAAATGCTGCTGCCGGTAATACGACACACCACCTCCTTGTAGCCGCCATGCTCGCCGTCGCGCTCGCTGATCACTTCGAGTCGCCAACCCTTGGACTCGGCATAACGGGAATACATGCGGAACAGGTCGCCGGCGAATATCGCGGCTTCGTCACCGCCCGTGCCCGCACGGATTTCAAGATAGATGTTGCTGTCGTCGTGCGGGTCCGGCGGAATCAGCGAGCGCTGCAGTTCCTCCAGCAGCTTCGTGTCGCGTTCACTCAGGACGGCCAACTCCTCCCTGCCCATCTCCTTTACCGCGTCGTCGTCGTCGTTGGCCATTTCTTCGGCCGCCGCAATGTCTTCGCGGAGGGACTCGTATTGTGTGAACAGCGAGATAATCGGCTCCAGCCGCGAGTATTCCCGGGAAAGATCGCGGAACCGGTTCTGGTCGCCGATGACGTCGGGGTCGGCCAGAAGACCGGCGATCTCCTCGAAGCGGTCGCGCGTTTGCTCCAGGCGATGGCGGATGGAGTCTTTCACGGGTCAATCGTCATCGTCGCGCAGGCCGAAAAGCTCGCGTACGGAATCTATGAACGGCTCGTCGGACTCCTCGCCCGCCGCGCGCAGCCGGACGCTGGGTTGATGCAGCAGCTTTTTCATCAGCGCGGCGGTGACGTATTCCATCACTTCCTCGGAGTCGGCGCCTTTGCGCAGTCGTCGCCGTCCCTGCGCCAGCACTTCGTCTCGCAGGGTGTCTCCGTAGTCGCGCAGCGCCGTGATCACCGGCGCCACTTCCCGGCTGCGCTCGAAGTCGAGGTAGCGCCTGATTTCGTCGGCGAGGATGCGGTCCGCGTCCACGGCGGCTTCCTCACGGGAGCTTTGGCCTTCGAGCACAACCTTGTCGAGATCGTCGACGGTGTAAAGATAAACGTCGTCCATCTCGGAGATCATCGGGTCGAGATCGCGCGGCACGGCGATATCGACCGCAAAGATCGGACGCCGTTTCCTGGCCTTGACCGCGTCGCTCATCTGCTCGGCCGTCACGATGATGTCGGGGCTCGCCGTGGAACTGATCAGGATGTCCGCTTCTTCGAGCGTGCCGTCGAGTTCCGAAAGCGGCAGGGCAAAACCGCTGAACTGGCTGGCCAGGTTTTGCGCTCGCGTGACGTCGCGGTTTGCGATAAACAGCCGGCCGATACCTTTGCGTGACAGGTGTTTCGCGACCAGTTCGATGGTCATGCCGGCGCCGATCAAGACAGCCGTGTGTTGACCGAAACCGGCAAAAAACTGTTTGGCGAGACTGACGGCGGCATAGGCGACCGAGACCGGATTGCTGCCGATTTCGGTATCCGTGCGAACCTTTTTCGCAACCGAAAAAGTGTGGTGGAACAGCCGGGTCAGGGTTCGGCCCACGGTACGCTGCTGCTCGGCCTCGCGGAACGCGTCCTTGAGCTGCCCTAGAACCTGAGGTTCGCCCAGAACCATCGAGTCCAGACCGCAGGCAACGCGGAACAAATGCCGGATGGCGGCGTCGTGATCCAGCGAAAACAGGGCTTCGTCGAGTTCGATACCCAGGTTCTGTTCTTTTTTCAACCAGTTACAAAGCTCGGTGACGCCGGCTTCCGCGGCGTCCACGTACAGCTCCGTGCGGTTGCAGGTCGACAGAATGACAACTTCGCTGACGGTGGGCAGCGCAACGACCTGCTGTAACGCCCGACGCGCGTGATCGCCCGCAAACACGACCTGCTCGCGTATTTCGATAGGTGCCGTGTTATGGTTCAGGCCGATTATCTTGAGTGGCATCGGGAAACGCGGGTGGTCCGAGCGAAATCAGGGGGTATCATAAGCGAACTGAATGCTCAGTTCCCTGTCTGTGTTTCCCACATTGAGGAAATTCTTGAATCAGCATGTTCGATAAACTCTCCCTGAGGCGCCGTCCTCCAAGCGCCCAGGCCAACTGGCTGCTCCTGACAACAACCCTGATATTGCTTGCCTGCAACACCGTGCCGGCTCAGGACCAGGATGCGGGCAGTGTGCGCGAGCATCTCGACCGGGCCAGGTCGGCGCTGGAGCAGCGGGACTACGACCTCGCCGCCGATGAGTATTATCGTGCCGCCAGTCTCAGTGATAATCCGGAAGTTGCCGTGCAGGCGACTCGAATCGCTTACACCTACGGTTTCAACGAGCAGGCGCTTGCGGCCGCCGAGCGCTGGCTCGATCTCGACGAAGACAGCGAAGAGGCGCTGCTCTACGTGGCGCAGCTGAACCTGCGGCTCGGGAATTTGCGCGCCGCCCGACGTGAGTTCGCCAGGCTCATCGAAAGGGCCGACGAGGCGCCCGAAGAGCGCCTGGTGTCGCTGATACCGATACTCTCCGAGGAGGACGCCGAAAACGCCGACAGGCTGATGCGGCGTCTCGCACAGCCGTATCGCAGAACCGCCTACGGACAGTATGCGTCCGCGGTCATGGCGCTGCAGGCCGGGGACGCCGACGAGGCCAGGAAGCGGGCACAGCGGGCCATCGAGTTGGATCCGGAGTGGATCAAGCCGAAGCTCCTGTACGCCAGGTCGCTGCTGCTTGCCGGTGACGACGAGGCGGCGATCGACTACGCCGCGAGGATTGTGGGTGACGACCCGCGGCCGGAACCGGAAGCGCGCCTGGAACTGGCCATCATGTACCTGTCCGCGGGCCGCGACGACGATGCGCTGAGCCAGGTGAATCAGGTGTTGCTGGAGCAGCCGTCCCGCAGCGATGCGCTGCGCATGCTCGCGATCATCAATTTCCGGCTGGATAACCTCGACGCCGCCTGGGACGATTTTCAGGATCTGTTGCAGAGCGGCCGGTACACCATGGACGCGCTGTATTACCTGGCCCGGATCGCCGATCGACGCGAAGAGGTCAGCCGGGCGATTACGCTCTATTCCCAGGTAACTCGCGGTCAGAACGTCGTTGTGGCGCAACGCCGGGCCAGCGGCCTGATCGCCCAGCAGGGTGATGAAGACGCGGCGCTGGAGCACCTGGAGACGTTTGCCGAGACGCACCCGAACCACGCCGTTGACATGGTGGCCGCGCAGGCGCAGCTGCTGGCGTCCCTCAACCGGTACCCCGAAGCCCTGGAGGTTTACGACCGGGTCGTCGCCTACCGGCCCGACCACGAAAACACGCTGCTCGGCCGCGCCGAGCTCCTGGTCCGCATGGACCGCATCGACGAGGCGGTGGCGCAGTACCGGGTTGCGGTCAAGAAGTTTCCGGACAGCGCGGCCTCGTTGAACGCGCTCGGCTACACGCTGGCCGACCGGACGACCGAGTACGCCGAGGCGGCGCGACTGATCCGGAGAGCCTTGAGGCTGGAACCCGACAGTCCGGCCATCATCGATAGCTGGGGGTGGGTTCTCTACCGCCAGGGTAAGCTGGAAGAAGCGCTGGTACAGCTCGAACTTGCTTACGAGGGTTTTCCCGACCCGGAAGTCGCGGCACACATCGTCGAGGTGCTGTGGAAGTTGGAGCGGAACGAAGAGGCAAGAGCGTTTCTCGAAAAGGCCGAGCTAGAGGACCCGGACCATCCCCTGCTCAAAAACATCCGTGAACGCGCATTCCCCGACGACGAACCTGACTAGAACCTATCTCAAATTGGATCGTAGCCGCGGCTGGCTGCCGCTTGTCGCCGGTCTCGCTCTGCTGCACGGCTGCGCGGTCGAGCGCGGCGTCGAGCTGCCTGAACTGAGCGACTGGGAAGTCCGAGAGAGCGTCCTGACAGGCATCTCCGAATGGGCGTTTTCGGGGCGTATCGGCGTAAGCGCCGGTGACGAGGGTTTCAACGGGCGCCTGCGATGGCGGCAGACGGACGACGAGTTCACGGCGTCCGTGAGCGGGCCCTTCGGTGCGGGCAGCGTGCAGATTGACGGCAGTCGCGACCGCATTACCGTGACCGAACGCAGCGGCGAACTGACGGAACTCCGCGACCCCGAGTACGATCTAAGGGTACGTTACGGCTGGACCATCCCGGTGACCAGCCTGCGTTATTGGGCCTTGGGCGTGCCTGATCCGAACTCGCCCGCGGTGACCGAATTTGGCGATGACGGCCAGCTTGCGCGTCTTGAGCAGCGAAATTGGGTGGTGGACATTGCGCAGTATCGCGAAGGCGGCGGCCAGCTTATGCCGCGTCGGATTACCGCCGTCAACGGGGACGCCAAGGTTCGACTGGTGATCGACAGTTGGACGTTCTATTAGCCCGACTGAGGTTTGACAGCATCGAGGGTCGCCAGCAAACTACGCGCGTCAAACGCGATGTTTCGGCCGCGCACGAACGGCCGAATCGGACATTCAGATTGGGGTGTAGCCAAGTGGTAAGGCAACGGGTTTTGATCCCGTCATGCGCAGGTTCGAATCCTGCCACCCCAGCCAATTCCTGACTCGCCAAGCACGGGAATCTGGCGATGGAACGGCCGAGTTTAGGGGGGTAGCTGTGGATCTGGCGGCAATGGCGATTTTCTCGGGGAATGCGCACCCCAAACTGGCCCGGGACATCGCACGTGTGCTGCACGTCCCGCTCGCCAAGGCCCACGTCGGGCGCTTCAGCGACGGCGAAATCAACGTCGAGATACTGGAAAACATCCGCGGCCGAGAGACGTTTGTCGTCCAGCCGACCTGTCCGCCGGCGTCCGAGAACCTGATGGAGCTGTTGGTGATGGTGGACGCCTGCCGGCGCGCGTCCGCGTCGCGGATCACCGCCGTCGTGCCGTATTTCGGCTATGCGCGCCAGGACCGACGGCCGCGCGCGTCCCGGGTGCCGATCACGGCCAAGCTCGTGGCCAAGATGATCGCCGCCGCCGGTGTGGACCGCGTGCTGACGGTGGACCTGCACGCCGACCAGATCCAGGGTTTCTTCGACATCGCGGTCGACAATGTCTACGCGTCGCCCGTTCTCCTGGGCGACGTTTGGAAGCAGAAGTTTCCGGACATGGTCGTCGTCTCGCCGGACGTCGGCGGCGTCGTTCGCGCGCGCGCATTGGCGAAGCGTCTCGACGACGCGGACCTGGTCATCATCGACAAACGCCGGTCGAAAGCGAATCAGTCCGAGGTCATGAACATTATCGGCGACGTCGAGAACAAGAATTGCGTCATGATCGACGACATGGTCGATACGGCGGGCACTCTGTGCCACGCGGCCAGCGGGCTGAAAGCCGAAGGTGCGGAAACCGTACATGCCTACATCACGCACGCGGTATTGTCCGGCCCCGCGGTCTCGCGCATAGCCGAGTCGGAGCTGGACGAGATTGTCGTCACCGATACGATCCCGCTCAACGAGGAAGCGCAGGCCTGCGGCAAGATCCGCCAGCTGTCGACGGCGGAGCTGCTGGCCGAGACGATGCGGCGTATCAGCGACGAGGAATCGGTCAGCTCGCTGTACGTGGACTGAAGGTCGCCCGCCGGGACGGGTTTCTATATCCCAGGCCCGACTGTGCCTCCGTAGGAGCCCGTCCCGGCGGGCGACCTGTTCCCCGGCACCGCGGATTGCGTTATGATGCGCCGCGCCGGCCGGATTGGTCGCGATCCGGTCGTTCTAAATGTCAAACAAAATCAACCAGATAGGGAGAGATCCTGTGTCAAAGAAATACGATCTGGTTGCGGAAATGCGTGAAGACCAGGGGAAAGGTGCGAGCCGCCGCCTGCGTCGACAAGGTAAAGTTCCCGCAATCATCTACGGTGCCGGCCGTCCGCCGCGCAACCTTGCCTTCGACCACAACAAGGTCATCAAGGAACTCGAAAACGAAGCGTTTTATTCGAGCATTCTGAGCATCAAGGTCGGTGATAAAAGCCAGGCCGCCGTCGTCAAGGACATTCAGCGTCACCCGGCCAAGCGCCAGATTCTGCACATGGATTTTCAGCGCATCGTCGAAGACGAAAAGATTCGCATGAACGTGCCGCTGCACTTCATCGGTGAAGACGTGGCCCCGGGCGTCAAACAGGAAGGCGGTTCGGTGTCGCATCTGATGACCGACGTCGAGGTCAGCTGTCTGCCGAAGGACCTGCCGGAATACCTGGAGGTCGACGTAGCGGGGCTCGGGTTGAACGAGATGTTGAACATGTCGGACATCAAACTGCCCGAAGGCGTCGAGATCCCGGCGCTCGCGCAAGGCGAGGATCAGGACAAGGCCATCGTGTCGATCAGCATCATCAAGGAAGTCGTGATCGAAGAGGAGCCGGTCGAGGGCGAAGAGGTCCCTGCAGCAGCCGAGGGCGAAGCAGCGCCCGCCGGAGACGCAGAGGGCGCGCCCGAGGGCGACGAAGGCTGAGACTGGTCGTCCTCGAGAAACCGGGGTCCGTTGCCGGTTTCACGATCGCAGTTCCGCGTCGGGAAGTTTCGAGATGAGCGAATCGCTGGCCGTCATTGCCGGCCTTGGCAATCCGGAAGACCGTTATGCAGACACGCTGCACAATGCGGGCTTCTGGTGCGTCGACGAATTGGCGCGGCGCGTGGGCGGGGTGTTCAAGTACGAAAAGCGTTTCGATTCGGACGTGTGCAAAGTGACGATCCACGGCGCGGACGTCTGGCTGGTCAAACCGCAGAGCTACATGAACCTGAGCGGCCGGCCGATCCGCAGCGTGCTGGATTATTACCGGATCCCTGTGGATCGGCTGTTGGTCACCCACGACGAAATCGATTTGCCGCCGGGTACCGTGCGCTTGAAAAGCGGCGGCGGTCACGGCGGCCACAACGGCGTTCGGGACGTGATCCAACACTGCGGCCGCGATTTCCTCAGGCTGCGTATCGGCGTGGGTCATCCGGGCGAAAAAGACAAGGTCACCGGGCACGTGCTCAGGCGCGCCGGCGGCGACATCGACCCGTTGTTGCAACGCAGCGTTGACGAGGCGGCGGACATCGTTCCGGTGCTGATCGACAAGGGTCTCAACGAGGCGATGAAAGAGCTACACACCAAGCCCTCGTAGGGCCAACGTTCGATAACAAAGGCAACCCCCATGGCCATCAAATGCGGCATCGTCGGATTGCCCAACGTCGGCAAATCGACCCTGTTCAATGCGCTCACGGCGGCGGAAATCGCCGCGGAAAACTACCCGTTCTGCACGATCGAGCCGAACATCGGTGTGGTGCCGGTCCCCGACCCCCGCCTCGACGAGCTTGCCCGCATCGTGAATCCGGCAAAGATACTGCCGACAACGATGGAGTTCGTGGATATTGCGGGCCTCGTCGCGGGCGCGTCGAAAGGCGAGGGGCTCGGCAACCAGTTTCTTGCGAACATCCGCGAGACCAACGCGATTGCGCACGTCGTCCGCTGTTTCGAGAACGACGACGTTACGCACGTTACGGGCGCCATCGACCCGCTCGACGACATTGAAACCATCAACACGGAACTTGCCCTGGCCGATCTCGAGTCGGTTGAAAAGCAGCTCTACAAGGCGGAACGCAACGCGAAGACGAACGAGAAGGCGGCCCTGGCGCGGCGGGATGCGCTCAAGAGGGCGAAGGCGCACCTGGACGAGGGACGTTCCATCAGGACGTTGGCGCTCGACGACAACGAGCGATTGATCCTGCGCGAATTGCAGCTGTTGACGGCCAAGCCGGTGATGTACATCGCGAACGTCGACGAAAACGGCTTCGACGACAATCCGCACCTCGATGCGGTGCGGGCGCACGCTGCGGCCGAAGGCGCGGAACTCGTGCCGGTCTGTGCCGCCATCGAGGCGGAGATCGCACAACTCGACGATGCGGATAAAAAGGAATTCCTGGACGACCTCGGCCTGGAAGAGCCGGGCCTGAATCGCGTCATTCGGGGCGGCTACGCCTTGCTCGGGCTGCAAACTTTTTTTACGGCGGGGCCCAAAGAGGTGCGAGCCTGGACGACGAAGATCGGAGCAAAAGCGCCGCAGGCCGCCGGGGAGATTCACACCGATTTCGAGAAGGGTTTCATCCGCGCAGAGGTCATCGCCTACGACGATTTCGTCAACGGCAACGGTGAGCAGGGAGCGAAGGAGGCGGGCAAGTTGAGGCTCGAGGGGAAGGAATACGTCGTTCAGGAAGGCGACGTGATGCATTTCCGGTTCAACGTTTAGTCCACCGCCTAATGCCACGCAAGCTCGCTGGATTCGACCTTGTAGAGAACGTAATCCCGAAGCCCGAACGCGTCGCGCGCCGGCACGAACGGAATCCGCACGGAACCGGAGGCCAGAAAAAGCCGCGCCGTCGCCAATCCTCTTCGACGCTGAAACGGCGACTGCGTGACGTCCACGCGCTGCACTTTGTGGATGAGGTGCGCGATGACACGGTAGCCTATAACGCCGTCACGAACGGCGATGCCGTCGCTGCCGATGCGGACGCCGAGGCGCCGGTAACGCTGCCGGAAATACAGAAAGGCCAGCGGCACCCAGCTCAGAAACCAGAGCGCGTTCCAGCCTAGCGGCAGGGCAAACACGGCCGTCAGGGTGAAGGCAGGCAACAGGCCGAACAACAGGATGCGCGAGCGCAGGTAATACGGGGATACGCGCTGAAACAGGTCGGACCGCGGATCGAGGGTCGCGCCGTTGATTTTCCCGCTGAAACTCAGGTCCGCGATCTCCGGCAACAATCCGGGCTCGACAAGCGGAACGACGAAGTGTTTCGTGAGGTTCTGCCGGCCGCTCGCCGCCTGTTTGGCGCGTACCTTCAGCCGGTCGAACGCCCGGTGTAGCACGTTCTGGTTGACGTGCACGCTCTGAATCTTGGTGAAGCGCATCGCGTGCTCGTGGCGGGTGAGCAGTCCGCCGTTGGAGCGGAACTGTTCACCGTCGGTCTGCAGCTCAAAACGGTGATAGCGAAGAAACGCGCCGATGATCGATACGAGCATGAGGACCGCCACCACCGCCACGATCAACAGAACGAGTAGCCCGGCGCCCTCCGCGACACCGATCTCGCTGACCTGTATCGCCGCATCGGCTACGTCCTCTTCATCCAAACGCGCTTCGAGCGCGTCCGTCAGGGGGCCGACAACCGGCGCCAGGAAGGCAAGGAGTATCAGCGAGCGGTTGCTGGACAGCCCGACCTTGACCACGTCCGCAAACCCGAACCGAAGCAACCGGCGTAGTGCGGCACCGGGCGCAGTGGGCTCATCCGTTTCGGAGATTTGCTGATTTCGCGCGGCGATGACGGTACCGAGACGTTCCTTCAGCTCATCCGCCAGTGTAAGCGTGATGCCGGGTAGCACGCCTTCCTGCTGCGACGATCCGGCGGTGTCGAAACGAACCGTCGTCAGGTGAAAAAAGCGAAACAGAAGAGTCTGCTCCGTATTCACGGCTTGTATGCGGTCGAACTTGATGTCGACCTGTGTCCTGTTGATCACACCGTCGCGGATCAGGATCGACTCGTCTCCGACCTGGAAACGAAAAAACAGGTATCTGAGAATCGCGATCGCTACCGTGATAATGATGAACGCGGACACGCCGATCACCGCCTTGCTGGCCAGGTCGCCTTTGTAGGCGACCAGAAAGGCGGCCAGGGGCGCGAACGACTGGATGGCGTTCTTGGCGATCGCCTCGTAGAGTTTGCCGAGGAAATAGACGGCCGCCAGGGGCGAGGTGCGCCGCCACGGCTTCCGGTCAGTGTCGCTCAACGACGGCTCCAACCTTGTCGAGGATGTGTACGCGCAGGCGCTCCGCGACGTCCGCCGACAGGCCGTCGATCTTCAGGTCGCCGCCGGCACCGCCCGCGGTGAATATCTTGAGATTCGCGATGCCGTAGCGCCGGTCGAGCGGCGCACTGTCTTTTTCGACATGCTGGATACGGTTGTAGGGGATTGCCGTTACCGTGCGCCATAAGACGCCTGATCTGAAGACGATGTCTTTGTCTCGCACCGCATAGCCTTTGCGGGGCACGGCAATGGCGGGCCACGAGAGCGACGGGATAGCGACAACCGCGGGGAAGAGCCAGAGCCAGCCCAGTCTCAGGCCGGCGCCGCTTTCCTGGGCGGCGAAGCCGGCGATAACCTGTACGGCGGCAACCGCGGCCGCGATGAACGCGATGCTGATGATTGCTCTCACAACCAGAAGCCGGACGAGCTTGTCGTCGAGGCTTCGCCAGCGGAGGTCGTCAACCGTCGGTAAGTCGTCCAGCTCGATCTCGGCGTTCTCGAACACGGTTTGGCGGTCCCCGGGGAAACGGGTCATTATATAGGCCCGCGTCGCGGATAGTGCCGGCCGGGGCGGCCGGATCGCCGCAGGCCGAGCGCCCTGGGTCGCCACTCGGCGCCTTGACAGCGGGGCTGGGCCAACGGACAATTCCCGGCCTTCGCGGGCACGATGTCGCCCGTAAGCCCTCCGAAAATGGTGATGTAGCTCAGATGGTTAGAGCGGCGGACTCATAACCCGCAGGTCGGTGGTTCAATTCCACCCATCACCACCACTTAACTAGGGTGTTAACCGGTCACATGGTTTACACCTTGTTCCGGACACATGGTTAACACTTTGTCCGGTACGAACGGATTGGGGCCGGGTTCCACCCGGCCCCGTTCATTATCGAAGTATCCTAAATCATAGTCGAGGAAGCTGACCAGCCAGATCTGGTCCTCGATCTCTCTAACGCCCACGGTTTGTCCGGCGAAGGCGGTCGAGAGGTTGATTTTACGTCGGCCGATGCAGATACGGCCGCAGCCGGTGACGCGGATCGCCCGGTCATGGAACGGATAGTCCGGCGGACTCGGTGGTTCGTAGACGCGAGCTGAAGGTGTATAGAGATCACCGGGGTAGGCGCCATCGAGCGCTTGATGAGGCCGCTCGTTGTTGTAAACCCCGATGAAGGCGTCGAAGCGCTCCTGTTGTTGAAGGAAGTTGAAGGCGGCAGGCTTCGTAGCCTCCTGCTTGAGGGTTAGATGCATGCGTTCGTGACGGCCGTTCTGCTCAGGATGGCCGGGCTTGATGCGCTGCAGGCTGATGCCTAAGCGCAACCACCAGACCGAGAGCCGAGTGAGGCCAAAGAGCGCATTGCCGGAAGCGAACGGCACACCATTATCGGTGCGGATGGCGCTGGGCAGGCCGAAGTCCCTGAAAGCTCTTTCAAAAATGGTAAAGGCGATGTCCGCTTTGGTGGACTTCACGCCTTCGCAGCCGATCAGGTATCGGGAGCTGTAGTCGGAGATCGTGAGCGGGTAGCAGTACTGCTTGTTGCCGAGCATGAACTCGCCCTTGTAGTCGGCACACCAGAGCTCGTTTGGCTGGTGTGCAGCGACCAGCGGCGTTCCTTCAGCCTTGTAGCGACGGCGTTTCTTTCGCTTCACGAGGCCATGGCGGTCCAGCACGGCGTGGATAGTGCTGATGGCAGGCGTTGGCACCATCGGGAACTGCTTGATCAGCTTGTCGCGGATCTTGCGGGCGCCCCAAGTGTCGTGTTCCTTCCTGATCCCGAGAATCGTACGCTCGACCTGGTAGGGTAGGCGGTTGGCCTGCCGGTACGGCGCCCGGCTACGGTCGTTCAGGCCCTGAAGGCCGCAGTCTTTGTATCGGTTGAAAATCTTGTAGCCAGTGACGCGGCTAATCCCAAACTCCCGGCACAGTGGGGCCATCTTCTCGCCCTCGAGCAGCCTGGCTATGAAACGAAGTCTCTCATCCATCGGTTTACACTCTTTCCAGGGCATCCGGGGGCTCCCCAAATGCCGTAATGTGTAAACCATGTGTCCGGAACAATCTGTAAGCTATGTGTCGAGTAGCTCATAGCTGACCTAGCAGGCGATGTCGCCGCTAGGTCGGTTTTTATGTAGTTGTTGCGTGTTCCCGGCCTATTAGCTCCGCCAGATTCAGCACGGCTTTGCCATTGACATCATACCCGAACGGTCGCCAGACTATAAAGGTCGCGCTATCGAGCTGGAATTCGATCACGCGGTGCGGTGCGTCGGAGTGCATGCCGTCGGCACCGTTGTTAACTGCCTCGATCAGTGCCCTGAATTCAGCTACCTCTTTGTCAAGTTCGCCGTCCGTGACCGCGACGATACTCTCTGAATTCAACTTTGCGGACATCCCGAGCGTACCAAGAACAGGACCGGGCGCTGTTAGCTGAAGCACACCTAAGACGTCTCGCGACGTGATTTCCTTAATGCTACCCGGATCAGGAAATCGATGTGTCTCTTTTCGCAACTCGGCGTAGGTATTAGAACCAAAGACCAATGGGCCGTTCTTCAGCATGTATTGAGGCGGCGAATACTCGTTCATCTCCCACTCGCCTTCCTGCATGGCGTCGATCGCCGGTATGAAAACGACATTGTCACCGAATCGTCGAATTGCTACCCACGAACCAGGCTCGCAACCAGTAACACCACAGGATTGGCAAACAAGGACTTGTACCAAACCGTCGGAGAATTCGAGCAGCTCAACGGCATTTGCCAATCTAGTGCCGCCTGAACGCACTTCAGTCGCGTTGAAGCGACCTTGCCCAGATGAACTAAAGTCGAGACATCGACGAACTAATTTAACGTCTGAAACCAGCATTGGGACCTTTCTGCATTGCTGCGCCATTTACGACTTCCGAAGCCGCTACATGGAGCCTACTCCATCGATCTGAGAGAACTAGACCGCCTTCTTCCAGTCATTCTGGAGTAAAGGGCCAACGGTGCTGCCGTCGAACAATAACGACATATCGCCCAAAAAAGAACCCAGGCCATTCGATGACATCAGGCGATAGCATTTCTCGATAAATGCGAACAGCGCCAGATAGACTTCGTCGCGTGCAAGGGGTTAAATTGTCGATCATAGTCCGCGTTATTCTGCATTACTCGGGAGCTGCGTCTCAGTTTCGCGTTGATAAGGTCAATACACTTATAGACCTAATCCGGTGAGATAGAAATATGGACGCTTTGATCCTCATACTCTTAGCGGTTGGCGTCGTCGCTGTGTTGGCGCTGCTACGGTCTCGCTCTGGATCTCGTCAACGGTTCGGCCCCCAACTCAACTACGAGCGTCGCGCGGCCCTGTTCACGCGAGCTGAACGGTCGTTCCTCGGTGTTCTCGACCAGGCGGCGGGGAGTGAGTACCGGGTCTTTGGAAAGGTACGCGTCGCCGATGTATTGAAGGTCTCTCGGGCAGTTGGCAAATCAGATTGGCAGTCAGCTTTCAACAAAATTAACTGCAAGCACTTCGATTTCGTACTTGTAGATCCCGACACGCTCGACTTCAAGGCCGTCATAGAGCTGAACGACAAGAGCCACCGTTCAGAGAAGCGAGCAATGCGAGATCAGTTCATTCGGGAGGCATGCCAGGGCGCTGAGCTACCTCTCATCGAGGTGGAGGCCAAGCGAGCCTACTCGGTGGCAGAGATTAGAGAAACACTCGTAAAGCCCGGGCTTGAGTTGCCGGATGGTGATGGTCGGATTGCCCCGACTCTTAAGAAGACTCGAATAAGCTGAGAAAATCGCGAACCGCATTTCGAATCTGATCCGTATGCATTGACCAGCCATAGCTTCGGTATGCCGAAGCTTCAAAACCACTCAACTTCCATTTCACGCAAACAACCATACGGAAGATCTGGCTGTTCTTCTCTAGCTCGAAACCGCCCACCGACTGCCACTGTCGTGGAACCAGCTTTGATGGATGATTGCACCTGCGCCTCTAGTTCGTCATACCTTGAGTCGACACCACCATGGCCCGGATGTGTTTCGTTCGATTCCTGCCCGGAGTGAAATCGTTTCTCCCACGCTCAGTAAATCGCCCATTGCTCTTGCGCTAGCTCCAGTGTTCGATGATCAATTGGAGTGAGCTTAAACTCGTTGATGTAGTCGTCCTTGTTGTCGCTGAACGATGACTCGAAGTAGTGAGGTTTGCCGTGGTAGTTCGCAATTCCGCTGCGAACGCCGTCGTAGATGGCCCACACCACATAGACATGTTCAGTCATTGACTCAGGATATCCGCTCTTTTACTCATTCACAAAAAGGGGAACTTGCCCGTTTGCAGGACGGAGTGAAGGATACGGTAGGCGTGGTGCGCAGATTCTTGCTGGTCGATATCGCGAGAGTCAGGTTTCCCGAAGAATCAGCTCGGTCTTGATCAACGCGGACTTCGGCTTGTGCCCATCCAGAACACGCATGAGTTTGCGGACCAGCACGCGGCCCGCTTGATGGCAGTCCTGCCGTATCGTGGTCAGGTTTGGCGTGAAATAGGCAGCCGTCGGAATGTCGTTGTAGCCGACGACGGACACGTCCTCGGGGATGCGAACCCCAGCCGCTTGAAACGCACTGATGAACGCCATCGCCGCAGTGTCGTTAAACGCGAACACGCCGTCCGGACAACGATCCGCGGCGCTGAGGTAGCGTTTCGCTGCTTCGGATGCGGCCTCGTAGGAAAAGCTGTGCAGCTCGATGTTGTCGATCTCGATGGGATGCGGATAGTCACGCGCCACCTGCGTCAAGCCATCGAAGCGCAAGCGAAGCTCCCGAAACGAAGTGTCGCCGACGTACAGCCAGTGGCGCCTCTTTCGGCGGATCAGGTGGCGTCCCGCGAGCTGCCCGCCGAGGTAGTTGTCGCTGCCAACGACACAGTAGTTCGCACTCCGCGCACTTGCACCCCAGACGACCAGCGGCGAGCCCGTCGCCGCGAATTCATGCAGCATATCTTCCCGATGCCCCTGGCCGAGTACGATGAGGCCGTCGGCACCTCTCGACCAGAAGATGTTGCGAAACGCCTCGCTGTCATTGTGATTGGGTGCGCACAGCAACAGGTCCTGATTCAGATCTCCGAGCGCCTCGGACACACCGGACAGGAGCTCGAACATGAACGGGTCGGCGATATGCCCCTGGTGGTGAGACCCGAAGTCGAGGGACACGGCGATCGTGTTCGTGCGCTTTCGACGCAGTTTCTGAGCGTGACGATTGACCGCATAACCGTATCGGTTGGCGACCGCCAGCACCCGATTCATGGTGTCCTGCTTGACGAGCGGGCTGCCGTTCAGCGCCCGGGAGACCGTCGGTTTGGACACCTCTGCGAGTCTCGCAATGTCATCCATCGTGATGGCGCGTTTTTCTTTCACTCGAGCCTCCAATAACCGTCACTCATAACGTAAGTCTCTCTGTTCATGGCAAATATTAGTTGTTTCTGAAACGCATTTCAAAAAAATTGAAATGCATTTCATTGGGGCGTAGCGTTGTTTGACGTCGAACGCTACACGAAAGTCAGGGGGGCTTATCCATGTACAGCACGACATCTCGTAGACTCGTTGCGGCGATTGCCGGCGCCGTCCTCGTAGTGCCGCTGTCGTTTGCGCAGGAACCGGAGGAAATCATCGAAGAAATCGTCACGGTAGGAACGCCTGGCGGTGCGGGGGTAGAACGGCAGCAGGCCAGTTTTGCGATCACGACGATCGGTCCGGAGGACATCGCGAAGTTCTCGCCGAAAAGCACGGCCGACCTGTTCAAATCGGTGCCGGGTGTGTGGGCGGAGAGTTCCGGCGGCGTCGCGGGCGCTAACATCGACGTGCGCGGCTTGCCCGGAGGCAGTGACGCGCCGTTTGTCACGCTGGCGATCAACGGCTCACCAATCTACGGCACGGAGATGCTGTCGTTCTTCGAGCAGTCCTCCATATTTCGTGTGGACGAAACGATCGCCGGCGTAGAAGCGCTTCGCGGTGGGCCGAATGCCGTCTTTGGTAAAGGCGAGCCGGGTGTCACCGTCAATTTCAATCTCAAGGAGGGCGGCGAGCTCACCGAGGGCCGAGTCAAGTACACGACCGCCGACTACGGACTCCAACGCCTGGACGGTGTGCTGAGCGGCGAGCTGGCCGAGAATCTGTATTACATGGTCGGCGGCTATATCACGTCGGCTGACGGCATCCGCGACCCGGAGTTTTCGGCGGAGGAGGGCAGTCAGTTCACGATCAATCTGAACCGCGTCTTCGATAACGGCGAGGTGAACTTGTTCGCCCGCGTGACGGACGATCACGGTCAATGGATATTGCCGTTTGCGCTCAACACGGGGAACGACGCCGGTGATTTCGCGCAGCTTGGAAACTCGACGCGGTTTCGTGAAATTCAGATTGACACCAACGGCGATACCGAGGTGTTTGATTTCGGCAACGGCCGCGGCTGGGATGGCGTCATCGCGGGCGGCAGCGCCGAGTTCGAGTTCGGCGACGGCTGGACGTTCCGCGATCAGTTTACGTTTACGTCCGGCGACGCGAATACGTTCGGGTTTGTCCCTGCCGGCAGTCCGGTTTCGGCGGCCGATCTCGGCGCCGTCATCGGCGGTCCCGTCCTGACCGAGAGCGGAACGACGCTGGGAGCCGGGGATTTCGCACAGACGTACGGTCACTGGGTCGTGATGAAAGACCTTGAGGCCAAGATCAACGACATCAGCATCAACAAGGAGTTTGAAAACCACGATCTCACGTTCGGCTTTTATCAAGCCTCCTGGTCGGCTGACGATTGGTGGACCCTCGGCAACGCTATCCCCGTGCACAATGTGCAGAACGGCGAGCCGCTCGACGCATCGATTACACCGGACGACATCGCTGCGGCCGGCGGCGATGCCGGCTTCATGTTCGGTCTGCAGTCTTCCGGCGATGCGCGGGCAGAGGCGTTCTACATCGCAGACTCCTGGTACGTAAACGACCAGTGGCGTATCGATGCCGGGTTTCGATTCGAGTCGATAGAGATCGACTACGTGCTCGATAGCAGCAGTTTGGGCTTCCCCGACGGAACGGTCGACCTGGCTACCGACGTCGATGACGACGAGGTTGCCTGGACGATTGCCGCGAACTACGACGTAAACGATTCGCTTGGCGTCTATGCAAGGTACTCGGACGGCTTCCTGTTTCCGCATTTCGACGATATCCGCGAGGGTTCCGACACGGTAAATGCAGTCGAGCAGATCGAAGGCGGGATCAAGTACCAGGGAGAATGGCTGGAGGTCTACTCAACACTGTTCTATAACACCAACGATTCGTTCAGCTCGACAGTCGGCGGGACGGTACCGGCCGCGGCGTTCGAGACCGAGTCGATGGGTATCGAGGCCGACGGAACGCTGTTTTTTGGCGACTTCTCGGTCAACTTGCTACTGACGTTCCAGGACGCCGAGATTACCGACTCGACGACTGTGTCGGACGAAGGTAACAAGGTTCGCCGCCAGCCTGATTTCCAGGCGCGCATCTCGCCGTCTTACGAGTTCGAGGCCGGTGACTGGAGCGGTTCGATCTACGCAGCGCTTACGCTGGTCGACGATCGGTTTGGCGACAACGCAAACACCGTCACGTTGCCGAGCTACGAGAAGTTCGATCTCGGCGTGCTGTTTTATCACGACTCGGGCTTCTTCTTTCAGGTGCACGGAGACAATATCAACGACTCAGACGGCATCACCGAAGGCGATCCGCGAAATCCGGCGGCGCCGAATGGCCGCCCGATTTTCGGCAGCTCGGTGCGTTTCAGCGTCGGCTACGATTTCGGCGAGTAGAGTAATATTGCGGCGAGTAGCGTATTTGGGAGTCGCCGAGAGCCATCTCGGCGGGCTTCCCAATGCCGCTGCCGTTCTGGCATAGTCTCCGGACCCGCCTAGAGATCCGACCATGCAGCATCGGCTGATCAAGGTATCGCTGTTCATTAACTATTTCGTTTTTGCGATTTTGCTGAACAGCGTAGGCACCGTCATTCTGCAGGTGCAGAACAGCTACGGGGTGACGGAATCCTCGGCGGCGACGCTCGAAGCCTTCAAGGATCTTTCGATCGCGATTACGTCGTTCGCAGTTGCTTCATTCGTCGTGCGGATTGGCTACCGTCGCACGATGATCGGAGCGTTGGCGTTTATCGGCGCCGTGTGTCTAATGATGCCGCAAGTACCCACGTTCTGGATGACGAAGCTCGTTTTCGCGGCTACCGGAGTCAGTTTTGCGCTGATCAAAGTATCTTGTTACGCGACACTCGGGATCGTGACCGCCGATAGCAAAGAACACGTCAGCACGATGAATTTCCTCGAATCGTTCTTCATGGTCGGAGTGCTGGCCGGCTACTTTCTGTTTAGCGCGTTCGTCGACGATCGCGATCCCGGATCGACGGCCTGGCTAAATGTATACTACGTACTCGCGGCGATGTCCTTCCTTGCTCTGCTGGTATTGTCCTTCGCCAAGCTCGACGAATCGGCGGCACAAAGCACGGCACCGGTGCCGGTGGCCCAGGAGTTCACGGACATGATGGTGCTGTGTATCAAGCCGCTCGTGCTGATCTTCGTGGCCAGCGCGTTCTTGTACGTTCTCATTGAGCAAAGCATCATGTCGTGGCTGCCGACGTTCAACAGCCGAATTCTGAATTTGTCGGCGTCACTGAGCATTCAGATGGCCAGCATCCTGGCAGCTGCGACAGCCTTGGGCCGATTCACCGCTGGGGTCCTCTTGAAGCGCTTCGATTGGTTTCGCGTACTCGTAATCGGGCTCTTGTGTGCAGCTCTGTTGGTCCTGGTCGCGTTGCCGATGGCGGCAGCGGTGAGTGGCGAACAGGTGACGAGCTGGAGCGGAGCGCCGCTCGCGGCATTCGTCTTCCCGTTGATCGGGTTTTGCATTGCGCCGGTCTATCCGGCCATCAATTCCGTGATTCTGTCCGCACTGCCGACGCATCAACACGGTTCGATGGCGGGCCTCATCGTAGTGTTCTCCGCGTTAGGAGGCACCTCCGGTTCGATCATCACCGGAGTCCTTTTCGAGTCGGTCGGCGGTCAGCGGGCATTTTACTTTTCGCTCATCCCGATCGCGATCGTGCTCGTCACCTTGTACTTCTTCAAGCGCGCTACCGATACACAGGTTCCGGCTGCCGCCTAGCATGGACAGAAAGCGCAAGTCCAACGTTTCAACGCTTGAGTGGTTTCGGCGCCGTTCAATGCTGTTGGCACACGATGCATTGGCTGCCAAACAAGCCGGTCGATCCGCGCAATGGCGGCACCCCTTTGGCAGCTCGATGCCCGAGCCGGTCCTCGAAAACAGTTCAGTGTGGTTTGCAGCGTATCCGGACTCGGTTATCGGCGCCGATGCCGACGCGAAGTCACTCGATATTCTCGGGTCCGTCGAGCTGCATAAACTGCTCTCCAAACTCGGGATCAAGGCAATCCATACGGGGCCGATGAAGCGTTCAGGCAGTGTGGACGGACGTGCCTATGGCGTGAGCGTCGATGGTCATTTCGATCGCATCGAGAGTGCGATCGACCCGGATTACGGCACCGAGGCCGCCTACACGCAAATGGTGGCGAACGCACACAGCCAGGGGCTCGTGATCATCGGCGATCTGATCCCTGGACACACGGGCAAGGGGCCGGACTTTCGCCTCGCGACGGCTAACGAGCCCGGCTTCACCGGCCTCTACACGATGGTTGACATCGACCCAGTCGATTGGTCGATCCTCCCGGACGTGCCGAAGGGTCAGGACAGCGCCAACCTCTCGCAGGCGAGCGTCAAGGCACTTCGAGAGCGGGGTTACGCTCCGGTAGGGCCGATGGATGTCGAAGTGTTTGCGCGACCCGGCATCAAGGACAGCTGTTGGAGCGCCACCGACATCGTTCGGGGTGTTGACGGCAAGGAGCGGCGCTGGGTTTACCTGCACGTCTTCAAGCAAGGCCAACCCTCGCTCAATTGGTCCGATCCCAGCTACGCGGCGCATCGATTGATTACAGCGGACCTGCTGCATTCATTGACGGTATTGGGTGTGAAAGGACTGCGTCTGGACGCTACCATGTTCCTCGGGATCGAGGGAACCAGCGCAGATCGGGAAGGGAGCTGGCTCGCGGGGCATCCGCTCTCCAACCGTGTGACCGATCAGCTTGGTTTGACGATTCGCAAGTTCGGTGGCTTCAGCTTCCAGGAACTGAATACCGATCTTGGCCGGCTCAAGGATTCGCTCGGCTCCGGGCCCGAGTTCAACTACGACTTCGTCACGCGCCCCGGGTACCTGTACGCGCTCGCGACTGGCGACGGCGGACCGCTCCGGTTGATGCTGCGCGAGATGTTGCGTTTCGGCGTTCAGCCGACGCGTCTCGTTCACGGACTCCAGAACCACGATGAACTCATGCTCGAGGCGACCCATCTGGCCGTTCACGCGGACGAGGCGTTCGAGTATGAAGGACATCGCGAGACTGGTGAGCAACTTTTCCGGCGTATTCACGAACGTGTACTCGCGAAGACGACGTCGGCGAAGGCCTCATACAATCGCAGCTTTGCGATGAGTCCGGGAGTCTGCTCGACGTTGGCCGGATTCATCGCCGCATCGATAGGCGTCGATGACCTCGACCGCGTATCAATGCAGGAGAAGCAGCTGATCGCAAGGATTCACCTGTTGGCGGCCGCATTTAACGCGCTGCAGGGAGGAGTGTTTACGGTGTCGGGATGGGATCTCGTCGGCGCGCTGCCATTGCCGGAAAATCAGCTCGATGACCTCGTTGCGGACCAGGACTACCGATGGATCAACCGGGGCGCCTACGATCTGCTCGGGCTCGGCGACGGCGTGGATTCCTCCGTACAAGGATTGCCCAGAGCGCAATCCCTGTACGGCAATGTCGCGGCACAGCTCCGCGACCCGACGTCCTTTGCGTCGCGGCTGCAGGCGATGCTGGAAGCAAGAGAAACGTCCAAGATCCCCGGCAGCGAGCTTGTGGCGGTTCCCGTTGTCGCGCATCCGGGCATTGTCATCCTGATCAACAGATTACCGCAGGAAGCCGATCTGATGATCACGGTCCTGAACTTTGGCGCCGACGCTGTCAGCCAGGCGGTCGATCTCGAGAATTCCGCTTCGATCCGCAGCGCGGAGGTTCGGTGGACCAACCGCGCCGATCCGGATACGGCGACTGTCGACGCCCGGAGCTGCTCGCTCACCTTCAATCTCTTGCCGTACGAGGGCCAGCTGGTCATTGTTCGGTCGGTCGGCGTTTGAGGGAAAGAACGAGGCGACGAAATCCAGCGGAGCAGACGCCGTCGAGACCTGAAAATCCGGCTTACGTCGCCCTTATGTCGTTACGAGCGGCTACCGAAACAAACCCACGCCGCTGCAATTCGGGCCTGACCGCCTCGGTGTCGACCAGCCTGCCGTCGAGAAGATACTCGACGCGTTCGGCGCGGCGGGCGCAGGCAGGATCGTGTGTGACGATGACGATGGTCGACCCGGTTTCGTTCAGCTCCGAAAGCAAGTCCAGAATTTCCTCTCCGCTGTCGATGTCGAGATTGCCGGTTGGTTCGTCCGCGAGCAGCAAAGACGGATTGCCGCCGATCGCGCGCGCAATGGCAACTCGCTGTTGCTGACCGCCCGATAGCTGAGACGGATAGTGCTTCGCTCGATGGTCCATCCCGACTCGTTCGATGGCTTCCCGTACACGCAATCTGCGAATCTTTTCGGACATGCCTCGATACGAGAGGGGCAGCTCGACGTTCTCGAAAACCGTCAAATCACCGATCAGGTTGAACGACTGAAAGACGAAACCAATTTTCCGGTTCCGAATCAGCGCTCGTTCTGTCGCGCTGAGGTGGGTTGTATCCTCGCCATCCAGCAGGTATCGGCCGGCATCGATTGGATCGAGCAAGCCCAATACCGACAAGAGCGTAGTCTTGCCGCCGCCCGACGGACCCGCGATGGCGATAGACTCTCCGCAGCCGATCTCCAGCGAAACATTGTCCAGTGCGCTCGTCGTGATTGTATCCGTCGAGAATTCGCGTACGGCATTCGCCAACGAAATCATATTGTGCCGTGTCTCCATCGCATTGCTCCGTCGTTTCGGCTGCTATCGGGTGCTGAGAAGATTGTTTGCCTGCCGATGCTCGATCGCCCCTGAAAGGACTACATGATCCCCTTCGTCCAGACCCGCGAGTACCTCGATACGGTCGCCGGCAGAGCGTCCGAACTGGACGCTCACCGCTTCGGCGCGCCCGTTGCCCGCCAGTCGCTGCAATGTCGCGTGCGAGTGCTCGGCGACGCCAACGGGTCGCGCCATATGGACGACGTCGTCAAGGCGATCGAGTTCGATGAAGCCCTGAATGCTGAGGTCCGTGCGAAGCGCGGCCGGCACCGAGGCCAATCCCACGTCTACGGTAATCGTTCCGCCCGTGACCGCCGGGTCGATTCGCATGACCTGACCGGTCAATTCGATACCGCGCGCGTTGAGCTGCGCCGGCAGACCGAGTCGAAGCGAAGCGGCGGCGCTCTCCGGAACGCGCAATCGAGCCACCAGTTCGCCCGGCTCGACGATTTCGGCAAGCACCGCGCCTTCGGTGAGCCATGCACCGGTCTCGACCGGCAGATTCTTCAGCACGCCCGCCCCCGGGCTGACGATCGAAAGCGAATCGACGATCTGCTGCTGAAACTCTCTGAGCCTTGCCAGTTGCTCGACGCGTGCCCGTTGCTGCTCGATCCGGGCTGACGCCGACGCTGCCACGGCCTTGGCGCGACGGCTTTCCACTTGCAGTATCGTTTCCAGGGCTTCGACGCGTTCCGCCAAACGAACGACCTCGATCTTTGGCAACACGCCCTCCGCCAGTGCCTGGCTCGCCTCCGACTGCCGGCGCGCATCGCGCAGCTCGAAGACCATTTCCTGGCGAAGTTTCTCCTGCTCCAGCTCGCCCGATTGCAACTCCCCGTGCAGCTCCGACAGAGCCGCTTCCGCGACTCTGAGGTCCTGCTCCACTTCCAGCAATCGCCTGCGTTCCGTGAGATTGTCCAGCGTGACGATCGGCGTGCCGCGTATCAACTTGTCGCCGACTTCGCGATGTTTTTCGACGACACTCCCCGCCACGGGCGCGGATACCACCCTGGTGTTGGCCGGGTGTAAAGAGCCTGCGGCAGCCACTTCCCAGACCAGGCTGCCGCGCTCGACCGTGTCAATCCAGGCCGAATCCCGTTCGACCGCTCGGGTAGGCGATAACAGCGCGATTCCGCTGGTGACGGAAAACACGAGGCCCACCCCGCCAACTGACGCCGCCAGCACCCAATACGCGCGGCGTCTGAATCGTGGCGACGCTTTCTGTATCGGACGGTCCATGTTCCAGTCTTTTTCTTTCACACCGCTAGTCCTGCCGCAGCGCCAGCGATGGATCGGTATTGGCGGAACGAATCGACGACGGGGTCGCCGCGAGGATCGCGAGTACGAAAATGATTGCGGCGCTGCTCAGAATGACGAATGGATCCCGAATCGACGTCGTGTATATCAGAGTCCGCAGCCAGACGAGGCCCATCAGAAGAATACCGCCGCCAGTCACGATGCCGATCAGGCAAGCCGCGAGTGTTTGCGACTGTACCCACATCAGCGCACGAAGCGGAGTCAGTCCCAACGCAACCCGAATGGTCGTCTCGCGCTGCCGGCGGCGGACGAAATACGACGTCGTGCCGTAAAGGCCGATCATGGCAATGGCGACGGCAATCGCCGCGAAAATCGAAAGCAACGTCAGCACGAACCGGGCGGCCTGCAGGGCCTCGTCGACCGCGGTCGTCAACGTCGTGCTGGCGGCGAGGGACTGTCCCGGAGAAATGTCCCAGATTGATTCCCGTAATGCGTCAAGCGCGGCTTCCGGATCGCCTCGCGTAGTTGCGACGATAGACATGCCTCCGAAGCGCCTCTGCGCGTTGGGAACATAAACGATCGGCTGCGGCGGTTTGGTGGGACCGGCGTCGAGCACGTCGCCGACGACACCGACGATTGTCCATTCCCGCGGCTGATTCATGACACCGAACCGCAGGCGTTCCCCCAAAGGGGACGTACCGCCAAAAAACCGCGTGGCGAACTGTTCGCTGACGATGACGACGCGCTGCGAATCAAAATCGTCCTCGATACCGAAAAGCCGGCCGCGTACCAATGGAATATCGAGCACGTCGAAGTATTTCGTTGATACCGAATTGGCGGAAGCACGCGATCCGTCGCCAACGTCTCCGCCGACGATCTCGACGCCCTCGCGTGAATACGTTGCTGGAATAAGGGGCATGGCGCTCGCCGTTGCGACTGTTTCGATCTCCGGCCGGCTTTCGAGCTGTCGGACGAGCGATAACTCGAACGCGCTTCGCTCTACCGGATCGGGGTGCAGGTCGTAAATGAATAACTCAACGGCCACGCGCCCCTGATCGGAAAAACCGAGGTCCGTGTCGAGCAATTGCTGCAGACTCTGATACAGCAATCCGGAGCCGGCAATGAGTACCATTGCCAGGCAGACCTGCAACGCGATCAGCGCCTGTTGCAGGTGCACGCTTTGCCGGCTGTGCGTCGATTGGGCGCCGGCTACTCTCATGGCCCCGGCGAGCTCCCGGCCGGTCAAGCGAACGGCCGGAAGCACCACGGCGACCACCGTTGTCACCAACGCGAGAACAATCAGTCCGCCGGCCAGACCCGGTCCGAAGTCGTATGCGTTGAGGTCCGACAGCGAAGGCGGCGCGTGTCGCGCAAGAACATTGACGATACTCCACGCCAGCGCGGCACCGAGAATGAGGCTGATTGTTACCGGAATGAGGCTCTCGATGGCCAGCTGGCGGATCAGCGTGCGCCGATTGGCCCCCAGCGTGAATCGGATAGCGAGTTCCGGCATACGGGACAAGCCCCTCGCCATAGCAAGTGCACCGACGTTCGCGAATACGATCCCGAGCAGAAACAGGCATGACACCAGCAACGCCGTTACGATCTTGGTTTCGCGGCCGAGCAGGTGGTCGCGTAACGAGGATAATTGAACGCTCCAGCCGCTGTTCGTTGTCGGATTGGCTCGGGCAATCATTTCCGCGATAGTCCGCATCTCCCCGCCGGCCTCGTCGATATCGACGCCGTCCCGAAGCCTGCCGACCACCGTCAGGTAGTTGCCGGAGCGCCCAGCCGCTTCGCCCGGGCCCATCGCGAGCGGAACCAGCAGTTCCGATCCCCTAAGATCGGGGGTACGCTGTTCCAGTATTCCGACCACCCGCGCGGGTCTGCCGTCCAACTCGATTGTCGCGCCGACCATGTCGCCGGCGCCCGCGAACCGCGTCTGCCACGCGTCCCAGGAAAGAATGACCGAAGGTTCGGCGCCTGGCTCGAAGTGTTCTTCACCGAAGGCCCGTCCGGCTGTCATCCGTGCACCGAGCGCCGAAAGATAATCGAGCGAGACGCGCGATGTCTCCAGTGACACCAGCCGGTCGCCGGATCGGAGATCCAATCCGAACGGCGCGGCGGCGCCCAGCGAGGAGAATCCCGATTGCATCTCCACCCAGTCGAAGAAATTGCCGGGCGAGGCTTCTTCCGGGTCCACGCTTTGTTCGGCATTTACCTCGTGAAAAATGACGACGTTGTCGGCCTCGGTATAACTCAACGGCGCCAACAAGACCTGATGCGCAACGGTGAGAACCGCAACGCTCGAACCGATGCCCGCGGTCAACACGCCAATGAGTGTCAGCCCATAGCTTGGGGTACGCAACAACTGGCGCCAGCCGTAGCGCAGCTCTTTCAGACGCTCGCGAATCCAGTACGTGCGGGCTTGCGCCCGCATTTCCTCGCGCACCGATTCTATGCAGCCAAAATCGAGCCGCGCCTGTCTTTCCGCCTCGTCATAGGGCATGCCTTTGCGCAGGTTGGCCTCGGTTTCCAGCGAGATGTGAAGCTGGATTTCGTCTTCCAGCTCGCCGTCGAGGTCGCGCCGCCACAACCGGGTCCTCACGGCGACGCTCCGGATAACACCAGGTCGACCCCCGCGGAGTATCGACGCCAGCGTTCGGTCTCCCGCTCGAGCTGGCGTTTGCCGGACTTGCTCAGACAGTAATATTTGGCGCGCCGGTTGTTTTCGGAAACCCCCCATTCCGACTCGATCCAACCCTCCTTTTCGAGCCGGTGAAGCGCCGGATAGAGCGATCCCTGTGTAACGACCAGCCGGTCTTCGGACCTGGTTTTCAGGACCTGGGCAACACCCCAGCCGTGTTGCTTGCCGCTACTCAATATGTGCAGAACCAACAGGTCCAGTGTGCCTTGCAGAACGTCGGCGTCGGATCTCATGTAGACAATCTACAAGAGCCTTTTGTCGAATGTCAAGGGGAGTGTACCAGGGCTGGTATCGATAATCGGCAAGCGTTGGAGATCGATCGCGTCGATATCGACACGCTCGTCAAGCTCCTGTCGAAGACCGGACGTTCGGTCGAGATCAAAGTTAAGCGCGAGGCTGCCTAAGTGTGATAGTGCAGACTTGACCGGACGGGAACCGTCGGAGAAAGTGTGAGCTGATTGGCCGGTTGCCGTTGGCAATCGGCCGTTTGTTCTTCAATGACGATAGTTTGACTGAACATGATCCGAAGCAGACATTCTCGATCGACGATCACTGGAATCTCAGGTTGACCATTTTCAAGACAATTTGCGCTGTTTGTCTCGCCATGGCGCTGGGTGGCTGTGGGACGGCAGACACAGAGGAAGTTGACCTGACGGTTATGAATGTGCTGCTTTACCGCGGTCCCGGCCACGAACCGATAAGAAACGCAGCGATCTCGATAAAGGACGGCGTCATAGTATCTGTCGGTGATCGGGTTTCTGTGAAAAGCCGCCGAACGATAGACGGTGAGGGCCGGGCGGCTACGGCAGGTTTGTGGAACAGCCACGTGCATTTTACGAACCCCCAGCTCAGGAACGATCCGGCGCCGATTGTCGAGAACATGCTGCTGCGTTTCGGCTTTACCACCGTTGTGGATGCGGGCTCCGAATTGCAAGAGACCATTCAGTTGGCGGAATCTTTCGACAGCGGCGTTCTCGCGGGTCCGAGAACTCTGACCGCGAACGGTAGCTTCGTTTACACCGGCGGTACTCCATCCTATCTCCCCGGCATCCAACTGCCGGAAATCGACGATCCCGATGCCGCTGAATCGATGGTAGCTGCGGTGCTGGCGGCGGGGGCAAACGGCATCAAGATTTTTTCCGGCTCGTTTATGTCGCCCACGAGGACGGTTCACCTGCCTCCCGGCATAATTCGGGCCATCTGCGAAGCTGCGCATGCCAATGGCGCATTTGTCTTCTCGCATCCAACGACAAGAGAAGGGTTTGTCAACGCCGTGGAAAACGGCGTCGACGTGCTCGCGCACACGGCGCCAAGCGCGGGACCGCTGGGGCGGGCACTCGTATCGGATATGGTTCAACGAGACGTTGCATTGATCCCGACGCTGAAGCTGTGGCGCTACGAGTTGACGAATGCGGGGGTAGCGGAAGAGCGGGCGTTAGCCTTTCAGCAACAGGGGGTTGCCCAGCTCGCCGAGTTTCTGGCGGGCGGAGGTGAAGTGATTTTCGGAACGGACGTGGGATACATGTCCGACTTCGATCCTACGGAGGAATATGTGCTGATGGGTCAAGCCGGATTGGATTTCGACGCCATGCTCGCGACGTTGACGACGAATCCGGCGAATCGTTTTCTGAATGAGAGCGGCGAAGCGGCGGTTGGCGCACGTGCCGATCTGGTGATCTTCGAGCGGGATCCCGCGGAAGACGTTGCAAACTTTGCGAACGTTAAGTACACGATCGGGCGCGGGCGCGTTTTGTACGAAGCGCGATGATTCGATGAGCGTTTCCGGCCGACTCCAGCCGTCAACCGGCAGACTTGAGGTAAACCTGTGACCGCGGAAAGCCAAGACGATATTGATGGGATTTTGAACGTCGGACGGGTTGTCGCCCGTGTGCGCGACGCCATGCTGAGCGCGGTTGAGCCGGGAATGACGACGGCTGAACTGGACGAGTTGGGAAGTGAGTTGCTGGATCGGTTTGGCGCTCGGTCGGCGCCCAGAGTCACTTACAACTTCCCGGGTGCAACCTGCATCAGCATCAATGAAGAGGCCGCGCACGGTATTCCGGGCCGCAGAATCATTCAGGCCGGGGACGTCGTAAATGTCGACGTTTCCGCCGAGCTGGACGGCTACTTTGCGGATACCGGCGGCACAGTCGTTGTTCCACCGGTCGCAAGCGTCAAGGCGCGGTTGTGTCATGCCGCTCGTCTGGCCCTGAAGCACGCGCTGGCCGAAGCTCGAGCGGACACCCCAATCAACCGAATCGGAAAAGCCATTCAACGTACCGCGAAGTCACACGGGTTCAAGATAATCAAGAATCTTGCCGGCCATGGAATCGGTCGGAGTCTGCACGAGGAACCCCAGGGCATCGTCGGTTATTATGATCGTCTCGATACACGGCGATTACAGCAAGGCCAGGTGATTGCCATAGAACCGTTTCTTTCAACCAAGAGCACTTACGTCACCGAAGCGGAAGATGGATGGACGCTCGTTGGCCATCCTGCGAACCTTTCCGCGCAGTACGAACACACGATTATTGTGACGAGGGGCGCACCAATTGTCGCCACCCTTTCTGAGGTTCGCGGCTGACAACAACGTCAAGCCGCCGTTTCACCAGGCCGCGGGATATGGAACGAGTTTCAACAAAGCTGACGATACGGCGCATACGGGATCTCAGTGATTCCGAGGTTACGGCGCTGGCGGCCAAGTCCGACGAATACCTGAGTTCACTGTATCCTCCGGAAAGCAATCATGCGGAGCCTCTGGAGGCGCTGATTGGCGATGATTCCGCGTTTTTTGTCGGTTACCTGGACAATGTGCTGGCGGCATGCGGCGGCGTCAAGCTATTTGAAGGCGATACCAGATACGGGGAGCTGAAGAAAATATTCGTTGACGAAAAACAACGGGGTAAACGCCTGGCAACCGAAGTAATAGAGCATCTCGAAGAATACCTGTCGGAAAACGGGGTGAAAGTCGTTCGGCTGGAAGCGGGACCGATGCAACCGGGGGCACTCAGTCTGTACCGCAAGCTCGGGTACTGCGAACGCGGTCCGTTCGGTTCATACAGCGCAGATCCCCTGAGTGTGTTCATGGAGAAAACCCTGCACGACTGAACGGCCGCTTGAGGACAAGCATTGGTAGCGGCGTTCGCGAAATCCGGATTCACCGTGAGGGCCCCTCCGCTGAGGGGCCTTCTCGTATCCGCGATAAGCTCGACAGGATTCGGCCCGTGAACCGCCTGCTACCCGCTGCTTGCGGTCATCCTCGAAGTGAATCCGTTTGTCCCGGAATACGCCCACTCGCGATCGGGACCTCTATGGACGTGTTTCACCGACTCGTATTGCACGTAGTCGTGAAAATTGTTCGACGGCAGCCCGTTGATCGATATCCGACCACCGTCCAGTCCGGCCATCGGTTTCATTGTGACCTCGGATGCCGGGGTAGTGAACCTTATCTGCTCAGCCGCGTGAGTTACCGTCATCGGCACTTGTTCGATGGAGCGTGAAAGACGGGAAAATCCCTGAAATGCCAATGGGAATACCGCCTCGAACGCCTCCATCTGAGCCGCTGTCAGACTGTCGTCGACGTAGATGCGTGTCCACTCTCTCATTTCAAACGTCACCAGGAAGCGGATTCCGGAGAGGTCCAGTTCATCGACGTTCCCCTCGTAGATTTCAATCAGACGGTTGCCATCGCAGCGCATCGAGGTTGGCCGGCCGAAATTGCACGGACACGGGATCGCGCAGCTGCAGCATTCCGCGAGATTGGCCGAAAGCGACCAGACGGGCGCCGCGCCAGCGTCCTTCGCACCCGCCAGGCCAGTCGGCGCAATTACGGTCGCACCAAGCACCTTACTGAATTCACGTCTATTCACCGTTGCTTCTCCCCAGAGTTCGATCAACCAATATGCAGCATGACTGCAGTAAACGGAACGATCCTACACCGATCGGTTCGAGTGTTGCAGGATACGGGTCTATTGGCAGATTCGGACATCCAATTGTCACACTTGCCGTATGCGCTTGCGGCGAAACGCCGTGAAAGCGTCGAGTCAAGTTCGAGAACAGGCGCTTGTGCACGCCTCGAACGCTAGTCTTCCGCTCCGACTCTTGCCCGCAGTTCTTGCAGCTGCTCTGCCGATTCGGCACGCACTTCCGCCATCATCGACTGAAACTCCGGTTCACCCCGGATGACGTCGAAATTCGGGTCCCGGTCGAAATGGTAAAAGGCATTTCGGCGCCAACCCGTATCGATTGCGCGCCTCAGGGAGGTGAGCGCGGCTTGCGAATCGCCATTCAACGAATGAACGGCGGCCCGTAAGGCATGTTGTGTGTGGTTGTTTTGAACCGGGTGGCCGTCAATCACCTGCTGCGCGCCGCGAAGCATTGCACGCGCCTCCGCGTGTCGGTTGGCTTTTTGCAATACGTTTGCGCAATCAATCGCGAACCAGTAATTGCGGTTGCCGACTTGCGGGCCGCCGACGGCGAAGAACTCCGGAAAGGCTTCCTCGTACAGTTGCATAGCCGGTTCGACCTTTCCCTCATTCAGGTAGTGGTCTTTCAGGACTTTGAGAAACATGCTGTCTCCAGGATACTCGGCGAGGCCTCTACGCGCTTCCGCGGCAGCGGCGGCGTACTCTTTGCGATAGAGGTGCATCACCATTGTCATGCGTCTGGAGAAAAACTCGTTCGGCTCAATCCGATTGGCCTCACCGAGCCAGCGTGTAGCTTGCGCGTCGTCGCCCAGGTGGAGATAGATATTGCTGAGCAACGCGAAGTTTGCTGCTCCGGTGGGATTCAGCAAAGCTGCTTGCTTGGCGTTGAGCGCGGCATCGGCAAGACGGTCGAGTCTGGAGAAATACAAAGTGGCCAGTCCCTGATAGGCGCGCGCAAAGCCGGGGTCAATTTCAATGGCCTTGCGGAACCGCGCCTCGGCATCCGCAAGTCGGCCCAGGTTCATCAACGAATGCGCATACACATGGTGCAGGATCGGCGACATCGGATCGATTTCCGCCGCGTGCTCGAATTCCTCGACGGAGTCTTCCAGCCTGCCCGCCGCCGCGAGATATTCGCCGTACCACTGGTGTCCCGTCGCGTAGTTCGGGTTCAGTTTCAGCGCGTGCAGGAAAAGCGGCTCCGGGTCGTCGGCGGTGAATGTGCCGTCGCGAATTCTACGAGCCTCGAAATGGATCATTGCCAGCGATGCGTAGGCTGCCCCGTTCTCCGGGTCCAGGTCGATCGCCTTGTTTGCCGCGGTGAGCGCGAGCGGCAGCAACTCTTCCGCGGGCCGGCTGGCGTAGCTCGTCAACAATTGATAGCCGTCGGCAAGTCCGACATAGGGAAGAGAGAATTCAGGGTCATGCCGGATGGCATCCTCGAATTGCGTAATTGCAGCCTCGATGGTTGCACCGGTCCTTCGTCGGAGTAACTGGTCACCGCGAAGATATGCCTCGTACGCCTCCAGATTCTCGGTGGGCGCGTTCGCGATGCGTGAATGGTCTTCGGCGGAGAGCACCGATCGCATCGACCGGGCGATGGCATTCGCAATTTCGCTTTGAATTGCGAATACGTTGGCGACGGTCAGTTCTTCGTCGTACGACTCGACCCAGAGGTGTGTGTCGGTCCCGACGTCGATCAACTGGACGTTGACGCGTATGCGCTCGCCGGCGCGCTGTACGCCGCCCTCCAGAATAGCCGCAACGCCGAGTTCCTGCCCGATTTCCCGGATCGTCATTTCGGTATCCCTGAACTGCTCGACGGACGTTCGCGAAACGACGTTCAGCGAGTCGATTCTCGACAAGCCGGTCAAGATATCGTCGTGGATGCCGTCCACGAAAAACGCGTCGCTTTCGGCCGCACTGCGGTTTTTGAACGGCAGGACCGCAATCGAATGGGAATCCGGTGTTATGACGACGGGCTGATCACGTTCCGTTTGTGAGGCGAAATCGACATACGCAAACAGCACAGCCGCGGCGGCCAGCGTGGCCAGCACCACGGTGTATGCCTTGCGCAGTCTCGGTTTGCCTCCCTGGGATACATCGTCAACACCGTTGAAACGGTTGCCATCCTCTCGTTCGGTGTTCTGCCCTTCGGACGCCAGCACCTCTACGGCCTGCAGCATGCGATAGCCCTGGCCCCGGACCAGGCCGATATAGCGGGGGTCACTGGCATCGTCTCCGAGCGCCTGACGGACGAGCTTGATTCGCTGCGTGACGGTCTCCGCGCTGATCACGCGGCCGTTCCACACACGATCGATCAGCTCTTCGTGAGTCAGCACGTCCGGGGCGGCGGACGCCAGTGCGGCAAACAAACGATAGGAAAGTCTCGGCAGTTCGACGATTTCGCCGGACCGGCTGAGCTGCAGTTTCCCCGTGTCGAGGATCATATCCCCCACACGGAGCCGTACCGACTGTTGCGAACTTGCCAGACCGTCGCCGTTCATTGCTTGTCTTCTCGTCTTGCGGGGCGCGTCGCCGCGCCGACGTACTCGTCCACCATCAGTCTTCTGCCCTGGTTCTTGCTTGCAGCTCCTGCAGCTGGGCCGCTAAATCGGCACGCACTTCCGCGGCCATCGACTGAAATTCAGATTCATTTCGTATGTTGTCGAAATTCGGATCTTGCTCGAAATGATAAAAGGTATACCTGCGCCAACCCACATCGATTGCGCGCCTGAGGGAGACGAGCGCAGACTGCGTATCGGCATTTAACGAATGAATGATAGCGCGCAACAGGTGGAGCCTGTTGTCGTTTCGAGGTAAATGGTTGTCAACAATCCGCTGCGCCCGCTGGAGCATCGCTCGTGCCTCTGCGTGTCGATTTGCTGCTTGCAATACGCGTGCGCAACTAATTGCGAACGAAAAGTTATGTTCGTCGACTTCCGGACCGTCGGTAGCAAAGAGCTCTGGAAAGGCGTCCTCGTACAGCTGTATTGCGGTTTCGATCTTTCCTTCGTTCAGGTAGTGATTCTTCAGTACGTTGAGGAACACACTGTCTTTCGGAAACCTGGCGAGACCTTCAAGCGCTTCTCCGGCGGCGGCCACGTGCTCTTCGTGATAGAGATGCATCAACGTTGTAGCCCGCCTGGAGGACAAGCCGTCCGGTTGAAGGCGATTGGCTTCAGCGAGCCAACGTGCTGCCTGAATGTCGTCGCCCAGTTGGACATAGATATCACTGAGCAACGTGAAGTTCACGGCTCCGGTGGGATTTAGCAGAATTGCCTGCTGTGCAGCTAGCGCGGCGTCTGCAAGGCGACCGTCGAGAAAATAAAAACGAGCTAGTCCTTGATAAGCGCGGGCAAAGCCGGGATCGATCTCGATCGCTTTGCGGAACCGTGCTTCGGCTTCCCCAAAACGGCCCAGATCCCGCAGCGTATGCGCATATACATGATTGAGAATCGGTGACAATGGATCGATTTCCGCCGCGCGCTCGTACTGAACAGCCGCTTCTTCCGGCCTGTCCGCGGCAGCCAGATACTCACCGTACCACTGGTAGCCCGTCGCATAGTTCGGGCTAAGTTTCAGCGCGTGCCGGAAGATCGGCTCGGGGTCATCGCTGGCGATTGCGCCGATACGACGTTGGTGGGCCTCGAAATAGATCATTGCCAGCGATGCGAATGCAGCCCCATTCTGCGGGTCCAGGCCGATAGCCGTGTCCGCTGCAGCCAGCGCGAGCGGCAGCACGACCTCGGCGGGCCGGCTGGCGTAGCTTGGCAGCAATTGATAGCCGTCGGCGAGTCCGACATAGGGTGCGGCAAACTGACTGTCGTGCCGAATGGCTTCCTTGAATTGCACGATCGCGGCTTCGATGGTTGCGCCGGTTCGTCGCCGAAGTAACTGGGCGCCTCGAAGATAGGCCTCATACGCTGCAAGATTGTCCGTGGGTACGCTCGCTATTTGAGAGTGTTCCTCGATCGAGAGCACGGTTTGCATCGACTGCGCGATTGCATTTGCAATTTCGCTTTGAATGGAGAAGACGTTTGTGACCGTTAGCGCTTCATCAAACGAATCCACCCAGAGATGTGTGTCGGTCCCGACGTCGATCAACTGGACGTTGACGCGTATACGCTCGCCGGCGCGCTGTATACCGCCCTCCAGAATTGCCGCAACGCCGAGTTCCTGTCCGATTTCCCGGATCGTCTTTTCGGTGTCCCTGAATTGCTCGACGGATCTCCGGGATACGACGTTGAGCGAGTCGATTTTCGACAGACGGGTCAAGATATCGTCGTGGATGCCGTCCACGAAAAACGCGTCGCTCTCGGCCGCGCTGCGGTTTTTGAACGGCAGCACCGCAATCGACCGGGAATCCAGCGTTATGGCGTCTGCCGGATCACGTTCCGTTTGCACGACGAACAAGACGTACACAAGCAGCGCGGCCGCCAGCGTGGCCAGTCCCACGGTGTATGCCTTACGCAGCCTCAGTTTTCCTCCCGGAGCCACCTCGTCGACGCCGTTGGAACGATTGGCCTCTACTCGGTCGGTGTTCTGCTCTGTGGACGCGAGCACTTCAACGGCTTGTAACATCCGGTAGCCCTGGCCCCGGACCAGGCCGATATAGCGGGGGTCGCTAGCATCGTCTCCGAGCGCCTGACGGACGAGCTTGATTCGCTGCGTGACGGTCTCCGCGCTGACCACGCGACCGCTCCACACGCGGTCGATCAGCTCCTCGTGCGTCAGCACGTCCGGGGCGGCGGACGCCAGCGCGGCAAACAGGCGATAGGAAAGTCTCGGCAGCTCCACGGCTTCGCCGGACCGGCTGAGCTGCAGTTTCCCCGTGTCGAGAATCAGATCCCCCACACGGAGCCTTACCGACTGTTGCGAACTGGCCACAACGTCCCCGTTCTTGATTACCCCCGAATCCGGCATCTTAAGTTACACAGCGTAACGATTGCAGGAGTTTACGCCGATCTTCAGCCAACCTTCATTCGATTTTCACACACCTCTGCTTGCCAATCACTAGTCTGCAAACGTCTGGGCAAGTCATGGATTGCGCGCGCGGCTGGCTGTTGGGCACCGAACCTGCCCCGGCAGTTGACGCTCGGGAACGTGACTTACCACTGGTTTGGGTGGCGGAGGAATTAGCGAATTAGTTTGTGCAACGCTCCACACGTATCTGGGGTGAAGTTAAGGGTCCCCCTTATGGTTAGTGGTCGAAGCCTGTGTCGGTGACGGGGAAACCCCATTTTTTCGTCGCCGACCACGGCAGGTTTCGCGCGGAGCGTTGCACTCCCTTCATTTACTGCCGATAGGCGATGCCGATCACGAGTTTATCCGAGCCGGATCGCCGAATGTCCGGCCGGAGGGTCACCGCGCAGGCGGCGACATGGCTGTAGTCAAGTACGTTAGGGGGAATAAATGATGAAGATAGTAAGCGGACCAGCCTGGCTGGCCATTTCGACGAGCGTCCTAGCCCTGGGTGCGTTACCGACCGTGGCGGTTGCGCAACAAGGAGCGGACGACGAGGCGGTCGAGGAGATCGTAACGATCGGCACTCGCCGCCAGGGGCGTACGGCAATCGACACGGCCGTGCCGATTGACGTTTTCAACCAGGAAGAACTCGACAGCGTGTCCTCCGATGACCTAGTCGACGTTGTACGGACGCTGGTACCGTCGTTCAACGTCAGCCGTCAGCCGATCAGCGACGGTTCGTCATTCGTACGCCCGCCGCAGATGCGCGGTCTCGACTCCGACAAGACCCTGGTGCTGATCAACGGGAAACGCCGGCATCGTGCTGCGCTCGTGGTCCTCGGCGGATTCGGATCGCACGGTCCCGACCTCGCCACGATCCCGAGTATCGCCATCAAATCGGTTGAGGTACTGCGTGACGGTGCGGCGGCCCAGTACGGTTCCGACGCCATCGCCGGTGTGATGAACTTCAATTTGAAAGACGCACCCGAGGGCGGCGAAGCCCGCGTCCAGGTTTCCCGCTACACCGAAGACGACAACGCCACGCAGTACCTGGGTGCGCTGAACTTCGGTTTCGGCGGCGACAACAGTTTCGTCAACACCAGCATCGAGATTTCCGACGGCGAGCCGACCAGCCGCGGAACGTTTTACAACGGAACCATCGGCAGCTCCGGCCTGACGCCCAACGAGGCGACGCAGGTTTCCGGCATGTTCGATCCGGACGGCGCTGGCCCGCTGGGCCCGGAAATGCGTTACGGGCCGGACGCCCTGACCGAAGTTTATGACGGCGCGGGCAACCTGCTTTCGCTGGTGAGGGAGAGCGACGGTATTCCCGACGACAGGGATACGCGCTATCGCGATAACATCTGCGAAGCGGAGATCGGCCAGCCCAACAGCTGCCTCACACAGGTCTGGGGCGACCCCGACCGCGACGCCATCCGTATGTTCGTCAATGCCGGCATGGATCTGAACAGCTCGACCCAGCTCTACGCCTGGGCGAACTTCTCGGACAGCAACGCGAACACGAGCTTCTTCCATCGCGATCCGGACGTTGCTCAGCTCGCGCCGATCCGCCTGCAGAACGGTACGATCTACAACCCGCGCGACCGTTTCCCGTCGGGCTTTACGCCGCGGTTCTTCGGCAACGTGATCGACCAGAGCCTGACGGCCGGCATACGCGGTGAATGGGACAACGGTGTTTCGTACGATTTTGGCGGCCGCTTCGGCAGCAACGAGATCAAGTACCAGATCAGGAACACGATCAACCCGTCGCTCGGGCCCGCGTCGCCGACCAAGTTCCGGCCGGGTAACCTGATCAATGAAGAGACGGAGTTCAACGCCGACTTCTCGAAAGCCTTCGACATCGGCTGGGCCAACGATCTCAACATTGCCGTTGGCGTGTCCTACCGCGACGAGAGTTACGACATCGAAGAGGGTGACGCGCAATCGTTTGCGATCGGCCCCTACGGCGCGGCCGATCCCTGGGACTTCGAGACGACGCAGGCGGAAGTGGACGCCGATCCGAACGACGCGATCACCCAGATCGAGTGCCGCATCCCGGGCCAGGAAGCCGTCGGCAGCCTCTGCATCGACGGCGATCCGATCAACACGCCGGTCCCGGTGGGCTCGAACGGTTTCCCGGGTTTCGGCGGCCAGTTCGCGACCTCCTACAGCCGTGACAGTTATGCCGTGTACGCCGATCTGGAGACTGACGTCACCGACGAATGGCTGACAAACCTCGCATTTCGTTACGAGGACTATTCGGACTTCGGCGACAACTTCTCGTGGAAATTCGCAACGCGTTATCGCTTCACCGATACGTTCTCGGCGCGCGCGTCCATCGGCACGGGTTTCCGGGCCCCGACCGGCGGTCAAATTTCGACGGTAAACGTCGCGACGCGTATCGCGGACGACGGCACGCCGGTGGCGGAGGGTCTGTTCCCGCCGGCCAGCCCGGTATCGGCCATCTTTGGCGCGACGCCGCTGGACGCCGAAACGTCGAATCAGTTTACGCTGGGTCTGACGAGCACACCGACCGAAAACCTGACCGTAACGTTAGACTACTACTTCATCGAACTGGAAGACCGGATCGTCATTTCGTCGGATTTCGACGTTGGGCCAGCGGAAGTCGCACAGCTCGAGGCGCTGGGCGTACCGGGCGCGGCGACGATCGCGCAGGTCAGCTTCTTCACGAACGACGTCGACTCCGAGACGCAGGGCATCGACCTGGTGGCCAGCTACAACTGGGACTGGGCGGGCGGTAACACGTCTGTCGCGTTCGCCGGAAACTGGAACGATACGGAGATCACCGACGCCGGGCAGTTCCTGAATGCCGAGGACGTCTACGATGAAGAGGAAGGGTTGCCCGAGTGGCGCGGTAACCTGACGCTGCGGCATACCTGGGAGAACGACGTGACGTTCTCGCTGCGCGCGAACCTGTACGGCGACTACTCGAACGTCAACGATTCGGATTTCGATCCGGCGCCGCAGGACTTCGACGGTCTGACGCAGTTCGACTTCGACATTACCTGGGACCTCAGCGATACCTACCGCCTGACCATCGGCGGTAACAATGTCTTCGATGAGTTGCCGGACGCTGGAATCAGCGAGGTGTGCTGCGGACGAATCGTCAGATCCGATTCGGTAGTGGACTGGCAGGGACCGCTGTATTACATCCGCGGTGCGATAAGCTGGTAAATTGGGGGTAGGCCGGCAATTCGACCGGTCCTGGAAACGCGGTCACCCGACGTGAGCCCCCGCCGCAAGGCGGGGGCCTTTTCGCACATCCCGGCGCAGCGGCGAATCATGCCGCGGATGAGATCTCGACTTTCTTGCTGGCGGGTTTCTTGGCGGCAATCTTGGGAGCTTCGATCTTCAGCATGCCGCGCTTGTAAGACGCCTTGATCTTCTCGATGTCCACCTCGGCGGGCAGTTCGACCTGGCGGTAAACGTCCTCGCTGCGGAACTCGGACCAGCGCAGCTTCGAGTCGTCCTCGTCCTTCTCGGAGGACTTCTTGGATTCCTGCCTGGCCTTGATCATCAGTGCACGGGGGTTGGCGGTGACGGTAATGTCGTCCGCGTCGAACCCGGCCAGCGCTACCTTGAGGGTAAATTCCTCGTCGTCCTCGGCGAGCTCGGCAGCGGGCCAGCACACCTCGCGCTCCGCTTTGAGCCAGTCCTCGATGTCATGGCCATCATCGAAGCCATGCTGACTGAAGAAGTCGTAGGCGCGCTTGCGTATACGATCCGTTACTTTGTCGAACTCGGAAAAGATCGGCAGCGCGCGATCTTCGACCGAGGGTACTTTTTCTACCTTTAGTTGGGACATTGAACTCTCCGTGAGAGAAACGAGCAAAAGAAATCGCTCGCCCGTCTCAGGCGCAATGCCGGCCCAGCTTGTTATCTGTGTTCTCCGAACGATCAGCACCCGAACGGACTTGCGGTTCGGGAGGCCAGAGATTATCGATTTATTATGTTAACTGCCTCTCGACCGTTAGATTGCTCGAATTGCTGCGGCAGCGGTATACGTAGTTACCCGGGTTTGACACGGTCCTTGGCCGGCTGCTTCTGCGCACCGGGAAGCTTGTGCGGATTTCGGTTTGGGCAGGATCTGTCGCTGCAGCGGTCGGGAATCGTTTTGGTACCCTCGACGATCAATTGCCCGCAGCGCGGGCGCCCGGGGCGTTGAAACTTGCAGGTCGCGCCCGTCGGCCGGGCAGTGAGGTAATACGTGCACTCCGATTTGTTCGTGCACTTGTAGATGAGGCCGAAACGGCCCCTTGCGGGTTCGAGAGTTCCGGTCCTGCATCTCGGGCATGTCACGTTCGTTGGGGCGGCGTCGCAGCACGCCGATTTCGATTGTGTCACCGGTTGGGTCTCCTAAGTTCGAGAATCGCCGTTAGCGCCGCAACGCGACTCGGACACTCCGCCGTCCGATCCGGCGCTATCGTCTCGAAGAAGGTCGCGGCCCGTATCGCGCGGTCGCAGCCCGGGTCGGCGGCCCGGGCTGTAAGCGCTTCGGAATTTGCAGACGCCCCCGATTCGGGAAGCTAGCTGCTGTGCAAAGCCACCCGGTTGCCCTCGGAATCCGTGAATTGGCCGATGTGACCAAACGGCCCGATCGAGGTTTTCGGCACCAACACCGTGCCCCCGGAGGCCTCGACACGTTGCAGGGCCGCTTCGATGTCGTCGGTTCCCAGGTACACGACCGAGCCTTCCTGCGACGGTTTGCTCTGCGGACCCTTGACCAGTGCGCCGACCGGCATGTCGCCGTCCTGAAAGCTTTTCATGGGGCCGGCCGGACCGTCCATGTCGCTAAGTTCGGTTTTTAACACGGCGCCGTAGAATTTTGCGGCTCTGTCCAGATCGAGGGCCGGGATCTCGAACCAATGAACGCTTGTATCCGACATGACGTGATTCCTCCTGTTGTGAGACGTGTCGCCGATAAGACGATCCGGACGGCCGTAAAAGGGACAAGTCAGGAAGAAAACGCAGGAACCTGCCTCGAAACAGATCGCCGACGCTGCGGACACGGGCTAGTCGTCGAAGATACATTCGGCCAGACGGTCCTGAAGGAACCGCCGAGAAGCGGCGTCGCCCACCAGCCGCAGGGCGGATCGGTAGTCGGCAACGGCGTTTTCAGCGGCTCCCAGCTTGCGCTGATACTCGGCCTTCAGCGCCGGCAGCAGGTAATAGCTGCGGAGCGCACCCGCCGCTTCGAGCTTCTTCAGGGCGCCCAAGGCCGGTGCGTAACCCTCTGTCATCGCGACGGCCACCGTCCGGTTGAGCGCGACGATCGGCGAGGCCGTTTTCTCGAGAAGTTCGTCGTAGTAGCCGAGGATTGCGATCCAGTCCGTGTCTTCGTAACTGGCAGAGGTTGCATGGCAGGCCGCAATGGCCGCCTGCAGGTGGTAGGTCGTACGTTCGTTGGACTGCGTGGAAAGTTCGAGGTAACCCATGCCTTGCGCAATCAGTTTCTTGTCCCACAACGAACGGTCCTGCTCGTGCAAACGTATGAGACCGCCTTCCGGTTCGGTCCGCGCGGGCAAGCGCGAAGCCTGCAGTGACAGTAGGGAAGCAAGTGCGCATACTTTTCCGGGCTCGGAAAGACCGCTGGACCGGGCGAGAAGGCAAACGAGCTGGACGGCCTTGTGACACAGACTGCGTTGAGTAAGTTGCTCGCTGCCATAGCTCAGGTAACCTTCGTTGAACATCATGTATAAACAGCGGAGCACCGCGTCGAGCCGTTCGTCGACACTCGTGTCGTCGGGAAGCTCGAATTGAAGCCTCAGCTCCCGGATTCGGCGTTTTGCCCGCGTGAGCGTTTTCTTGACGGCCTCCGGGGTGCTGAGCAGGACGGCGGCAATCTCGGCGTTGCCCAGCGCGCATAGATTCTTGAGCATCAGCGAAACCTGGGTTTTCCAGCTCAGTTCGGGATGACAACAGATGAAGATCATTTTCATCACGTCGTCGTCGAGCGGATTGAACGTCGGCGGGTTGGCGTCGAGGACGCTTTCGGCGGCCGCGCTTTCCCGAACGGACAGTCGGTGGGAGGCCCGGAGCTTGTCGATCACCCGGCGTCGCGCGGTGACGAACAGCCAGCCGCCGGGGTTGGCGGGAATGGCGCCCACCGACCAGACTTCCAGCGACTTGAGCATGGCTTCCTGGATGGCGTCCTCGATGATGTCCAGTCGCGCGGGCCCGTATTCCCGGGTAAGCGCTCCCAGGATTTCCCGGTACTTGTCGCGGAACAGGTTGCCGACGATCGCGTTCGCCCGCATCGAAGACCTAATTGCAGGCCCGCGGCGCCGTGGCGGTGGCCATTTCGCGAACCTCGACCGAGCCGCCGTATTCCAGGATGGGACACCCGCCGGCTACCGCGTATGCGGCTTCCAGGCTGCTTGCCCGAATCTGGTAATAGCCCGCGATGGCCTCCTTGGATTCGGTAAACGGGCCATCGACGACGTACCCGTCGCCGCCGCGCCGCACCGTGCCGCCCAGCTCGCTCGTCAATTTTCCGGCGCCGACAAAACGTTCCTCCTTCGCGAGCCGTTCGTTCCATTCGGCGTACTTGCCGATGATTCGCTGGAAGTCCTCCGGTGAAAAATTGTCCCAGCGCTGCTCGTGATCACGCAGTATGAGTAGGTATTCCTGCATATCGGCCTCTATCGGCGCTCTTTGGACCAAGACGAATGATAGGACCGGAAAAGGGACAATTTGTTAGGGCCTGTCAAGACTGTGCGAGTAATCCCGGTCGGTTTCCGGTCCTGTCGATCGCCGGACCGTCCCGGACCCGGTGCGCCGGCGGTCTCAGAACGGATCCGAATAAGGCCCGGCCCGAATCCGTTGGTCGCCGTGACGTTTCACCGGGGGTCCAATTGTCTGCGTCAGTCGTCTATAGAGAAGGGCTATACTGAACCTCCGGACGGGCATTGAGCCATATTGTGAGCGATCCCAGCAGAAAACCGACGGTTGAGGTGTGGTTCGACCAATATCATCATCGCTTGCTGGGTTTCCTGACGCACGAGTTGAACGTCGAAGCGGAAGCCGACGATCTGGCCCAGGAGGTGTTTCTGCGCTTGCTGCGGCTTGACGATCCGGATGCGGTCAATCATCCGCGGGCATTCCTGTTCAGAATCGCCTCTAACGTGGTTTCCGACTGGCGTGATCGGCACCGGCGCGTGAAGTTGGAAACCCCCGAGACGTTTGAGCAGATGCCGTCAACGGCGAACCCGATGAACACGCTGGTGGCCGGCGCGAGAGCCAAGGCGCTCGATGAGGCATTGAAGCGCCTGCCACCCAGTCAAAGCTCGGCATTGGTGCTGCACGTCAAGCACGGTTTGACGTATCGCGAGGTTGCCGGTCATCTGGGCGTCAGTGAGCGCATGGTGAAACGCTACGTGGTCAAAGGATATGCGAGCCTCCGCGACTACCTCGCGGACGTATGACACGGACATTTGGGGAGCGGATTAAGCATCATGAGTCGAGCCGGAAAAAAGCAATCCATACCGGTACGCGAGCAGGCGGCCGAATGGTTGGTCGCATTCGACGACGGTGAGATCGAGGTGTCGGAGAAGCGGAAGTTCCTCGGCTGGCTGAAACAATCCCCGGATCACATCAAGGAATTCATGCAGCTTTCGGCATTGCATGTGGAACTGACGCAAAACGATCGGCTGCAAAGCAGCATAGACGAACTGGTAGCCGCGGCGAAATCCGGAGTCGTCGAACTCGAACCGGCGACCGTCACGACGCCGGACCGCGACGACGAAAAGAGTGAACCGCAAGCGCATGCCGTAACGCGGCGCTGGATGGGCGTTGCCGCAACGCTGCTCATCGGAGTCCTCACGGCGGTGTGGGTTGGACGGGGAGCGCAGACTGGCCACGTGTATCGAACGGAATTGGGCGAGCAGCGTTCCATTGCGCTCGAAGACGGATCCATGATTACGCTGAACACCTTGTCCGAGGTGCGCGTTGCGCTGACGGAACGTTCGCGGCAGGTGAAACTGATTGCCGGCGAGGCGTTGTTCGACGTTGCGAAAGATCCGGCCCGCCCATTTTACGTGGACGCCGGACCGATGCGCCTCACGGTTGTCGGTACGCGTTTCAACGTTTACCGGCAGTCCGAACAAACTGTGCTTACGGTCGTCGAAGGTCGGGTAGCGGTAGCGACGACGTCCGCACCGCCCGCCGGAAACGCGGATTCGTCCGCCGATTCCAGGCTAATGGCGAACGCCGGTGACCGGGTCGCGGTGGCCGTCGATGGTAGCGGCGTAACGCGCGCGGAAATTCCTGCGGCGGAAGCGTCGACGGCGTGGACCGAGCGCAAGCTCATTTTTGAAGAGCGGCCGCTCGCCGACGTTGCCGAAGAGTTCAATCGTTACAACCGTCTTCCCATAAAAGTGGACGATCCGGAACTGGGAAGCCGGCGTATCACCGGCGTTTTCAATGCGCACGATGCCGAACTGCTTGGTACTTTCCTCGGCAATCAACCGGGTATTGAAGTTCAACGAGATGCAACCGGCATTCACATAAGGCAACGCCGCAAGTAGACGTAGAACGTCCAACGCCGCGACGTGGCTCGCAACGAACGATGGCAACGTCAATAAATACATTCGCGGAATATGGGGGGACCGGAAGCTCCGTTCAGTCGTCTATAGATACAGGGGGACAGATCGGACCGATTTGGGTGAGCTGTCTAATCAAAGCAGACGGAGAACCGAAATGATCAAGACTCTGGCTCGCAGCAGCGTTGTTATTGCAGTCCTATTCACTCTGACCGCCGCGGCCTGGGCGCAATCCGACGGCACGGTCGACGTCGTCATCAGAGGCGAACAACCGCTTGGCGAAGCATTGCAGTCGTTCGCGGACCAGACCGACCTGCAGGTTATCTTTTTCTCCGAGGTGGCGGACGGCAAGGAATCGGCGGAACTGAACGGTGAGTACAAGGTAACCACCGCGCTCGATACGCTCCTGGCCGACACCGGTTTGACGTACACGCTGCTGGACGAACACTCCGTTTCCGTCCAACCCGGCGCTGAACCGGCGCCCGCAACGGCGGGAAACGCCCAGCAGCCGGCCCCGAGGTCGGTGTTGATGGCGCAGAATCAGACCCAGTCGTCGCAGAGCCCGACCGGCCGGACGAGCCAGACGGCCAGCGATGAAAACGACGCGATCGAGCAGATCATCGTCACCGGGTCACGGATCACCCGCTCCGGCCTGGCAACGCCGACGCCGACGGTCATCGTCGGCGTGGAGGAGATCGAAGCCTCCGGCGCCGTCAACATCGGAGACCTGCTGCGCGAACTGCCCGCGATCGGCCCGGGGATAAACGCGGAATCCACGGCGGCGACCTTCTCCGGCGCCGGCCTCAATCTGATCGACCTGCGTTCGCTGGGAACCGAGCGAACGCTCGTTCTCGTCAACGGACGGCGCCACGTCGGCTCCCAGCCGAGTACAACCGCGGTTGACCTGAACACCATTCCCACGCCGCTCGTCGAACGAGTCGAAGTCATCACCGGCGGGGCGTCCGCCGTTTACGGCGCCGATGCCGTGTCCGGTGTCGTCAACATCATCCTGAAAGATGATTTCCAGGGCCTGGAGTTCGACGTCCAGACCGGCGTTTCCGATCGCAGTGACGCCGAGCGGTATCAAGTGGGCGTAACCGCGGGTACAAACTTCGCCGAAGGCGACGGCAACGTCGTGTTGCACCTCTCCTACGCGGACGAAGGCGGCATCGAGTTCGACGCGAGGCCCGGCGGGGTGTCGGGCGCAAACTGGGTCGCCAACCCCGCGAACACCGGGCCCAACGACGGCATCGACGATTTCATCATAATGAGAAATCTGCGCCAGCTCGCCGGGCAGCAGGAATCCGCGTTCATCATCGACCGCGGCAACGGCCGCGAGGTGTTCGGTTTCACACCGGGCGGCGCGCTTCGGCCTTTTGAACTCGGTCCGTCGGGCCTGATAGGCAACACACAGCTCACGGACGGCGGTGAGGCGGAGCTCGGTTTCGACTCGGAGTGTCCGCAGGCGCAGTGTCAGCTGAAGATTCCGCTCGAGCGGTTCCTCATCAACGGCCTCGCCGAGTACGCCGTTACCGACAACGTCGAGGTTTTCCTCGAAGGCAAGTTCTCCAGCAACCAGGCCTCTTCGCGAATCGGCTCCGCCTTCGAGATACCGCCGTTCACGAACCAGATTCCGATCGACAATCCGTTCGTGACGCCGGAGCTGCGCGATCTTCTGATCGAGGCCGGTGACGACTCCGTCGGTATCCTGCGCAGCAACCAGGAACTCGGACCGCGAGGCACCGACAGCGACCGGCGCCTCTTTCAGATGACGCTGGGAGCGCGCGGCGGCATCGGCGACAGCGACACCTGGAACTACGAGACGTATTTCCAGTACGGCGATGCGCAGACGACGCTCATCCGGTTGAACGATTTGTTCCAGAACAGGTTTACCCTGGCGCTCGACGCGGTTGTCGACCCGGCTGACAACGTAATCAAGTGCCGATCGGTGGTTGACGGTACTGCACAGGACCCCGGATGCGTTCCAATCAATCTGTTTCTCGGGGGCGATGCGCTGACGCCGGAAATCCTGGACTTCGTCGAGATCCCGACCGCAACGGAAACCGCGAAGCTGACCCAAACGGTTGCGTCCGGCGTCGTTACCGGCGAACTGGGCGATTTCTGGGGCGCCGGCGCCATCGGAGTGGCGGGTGGAATCGAATGGCGTGAGGAAACGAGCGATTTCCAGACGACCGCGACTCAGCAGGCCGGCCTGGGCTTTTTCAACAGCCTGCGTCCCGCGGTAACCGGCGATTTCGACGTCTTCGAGGTGTTCGGCGAGGTCGTCGTTCCGGTTCTGACCGATGCGCCTTTTGCCCAAAACCTCAATTTCGAGGCCGCGGTGCGCTACGCGGACTATTCGACCGCGGGCGGCGCAACGAGCTGGAAACTGGGTGCGGACTGGGCGCCCGTCGACGACGTCCGGTTCCGCGTCGTTCGCGCGGTTGCGGTCCGTGCACCGAACATCGGTGAGCTGTTCAATCCCGGAGGCCAGGGTTTCGTGACGGTCGACGATCCGTGTGACGCCGCATTCGTCAACGGAGGCACCGCGACCCGCGCGGCCAATTGCGAGGCCCTCGGGATTGTTCAGCCGTTTTCGTCGAACGCTCAGACCATCAACATCCGGACACAGACGTCGGGAAATCCGGACCTCGACGTCGAAGAAGCGAACACGCTGACGGTCGGCGCGGTGTTCACGCCGCGATGGCTCGACGACTTCTCGCTGACCGTCGACTACTTCTCCATCGAGATAGACGATGCCATCAACGTTCTCGGAACACAGCAGGTGCTCGATGCCTGCGTTGATCTGTCGTCGATCAACAACGTTTTCTGCGATTCGGTCAATCGCGACGCTGCCGGGAATCTGCTGCTTGTCAGAAACCAGGAGATCAACGTGTCGCAGTTCACTCGTGAGGGAGTCGACATCGAAGCGCGGTATCAACTCGACGTCGGCGCCGGATCCATCGATTTCAGCGCCCTGGCAACCTACATCTCCACGTCGGAGACCGTGATCGCGCCCGGTACCGCGACCGGCGGCGAAACGATTGACGAAAACGGTGAAATCGGGCAGCCGGACTGGCGCTTCCGGGGAAGCGCCGTTTACCTGACCGGACCGTTTTCGGTGAACGCTACCGTTACGCAGCTTTCCGACATGGTGCCGGACAACCGGCCGGCGACGCCGGAAGACAATCGCGCAACCACGGATACCGGAACCTTCACGCTGGTCGATTTGCGCTTCCAATACGACTTCAACGAGCAGCTGCAGTTTTCGCTCGGCGCCGACAACGTGTTCGACGAGCAGCCTCCAGGCCTGCCCGATACGCGAATCGGCGGCGGTGGAAGTTTTGCCGGCGCGGAGATTTTCCCGGTGGTTGGCCGCTATTGGTATCTCGGCGCCCGGGTAACTTTTTGAGATTGCGTGATCGAGCCGCGCCGCCGAGCCGCACCGGGGCAATGCCCGTCAGCACTTGCTGAGTGTCGATTGGGCCACCAGCGGCGGCCGACGGCGGCCGGCAACACCGTCTCCGATGGCCGCGTCGCGGTCACGGTGGATGACCGGGAGTGCTGATACGGTGATCGAGAGAAAACTGGCCGGCCTGACTGCGCTCTGTGCCGTCTCGCTGCTGTCCGCCGGCTGCCAGCGAGCTCCGGAGGACGTATCCGATCAGGGCTGGGCGAGGGCCTGGCTTGACGAATCCTACGGCGACAGAGCGTTGGCGTGGGTGGAAGCGGAGAACCGTTCGACGTTCGACCTGCTCGAGGATGACGCCCGGTTCGAGCGGTACACGCGGCAGGCCGAGAGCGTATTGACCGACCCGAGCCGGCTGCCGGAAGCGCGCGCCATCGGCTCGATGATGTACAACTACTGGCAGGACGCGGACCGCCCGCTCGGGATCTGGCGGAGGTCCAGCAGCGAGTCCTACTTTTCCGGGCAGCCGTCTTGGGACACGGTCCTGGATCTCGACGCGATCGCGGCAGCCGAGGGCCGTAAGTGGATATTCGCCGGGGCAAGCTGTCTCGAAAACCGGTGTCTCATCTCGCTGGCCGACAACGGCAAGGACGCGCACGAAGTCCGCGAATTCGATCTCGAGACGCTCGATTTCGTCGAAGACGGCTTCGTTCTGCCCGAGGACAAATCCTCCGCATGGTGGTATGACGCGGATACGCTGTTGGTCGCGACGTCCGCGGGCGGTGGCAAGGTCACGGAGTCGCTCCTGCCGAGCACGATCCGCCTCTGGCATCGCAATTCAGCGTTGGATCGCGCGAAGACGCTGTTCGAGATCGGCGAGCGGGACGCATCCGTCTCAGCCGCGCTGGTCCGGGCGGGCGGGGTTGACGGATTCATCGCGGTCCGGCGTCCGGATTTTTTTACCGCGGAATTCAGACACGTGGACCTCGACGGTGGTCACACGCGGTTGCCGCTGCCGGAGAAAATGGCCATCAACGGCGTCCACGACGGGAAGCTGCTGTTCAGGCTCAACCAGGACTGGGTTCCGGCCGGCGCCGAGCAAAGTTTCGAGTCCGGAGCCCTGGTTGCCGTTTCTCTTGAAGACCTGATCACCGGGCGGGGAATCGCGGGCGCGGAACAGCTCTATGCACCCTCGGCAAACGAGGCGGTGAGAACGGTCATTGTCCGCGGCGACGACGTCTTCGTGGAATTGCTTCGCGACTATCGCAGCGCGGTTGTCCGGATCTCCGAAGGGGGCGCGGGGTGGGAAACGACGATATTGGCGGTTGGCGAAGATCGTTTCGTTTCCCTCAAGGATGTCCGCGAGACCGAGCTCTTGTTGAAAATCGAGGGTCTGCTGGAGCCGGAAAAACTGGTTCTGTTCGATTGGCGGGACGGCTCCGAGAAAACGATTTTCGCGCGATCGCCCGCTTTCGACGACGAAGGTCTGGTTTCGAGAATGGTGCATACGACCAGCCGTGACGGAACGCGGATTACCTATACGATCGTCCACCACGAGGCGATGGAGAACAGCGGGGCCAATCCAACGCTAGTATACGGATACGGCGGTTTTGACGTCGCCATCACGCCCCGGTACGAGCCGCTGTTCGGAAAACTCTGGTTGGAAAAGGGCGGCGTCTACGTGCACGCCTATCTGCGCGGCGGCGGCGAGAACGGGCCTGACTGGCACCAGTCCGCGATGCTCAAAAACAGGCAGCTACCCTACGATGACATGATCGCGGTCGTCGAGGATCTTCAGCGAAGGGGAATAACGTCGCCGGCCAATACGGGCATCATGGGCCGGTCGAACGGGGGATTGATGGTGGCGGCGGTCATGATGCAGCGGCCCGAGCTGTTGAATGCGGTTGTCGTGGGAGGGCCGTTGATCGACATGCTGACCTACCACCTGATTCCCCCTGGCGCGACCTGGACCGCCGAATACGGCGATCCGCGGGATCCGGAGATGCATGCCTTCATAGCGTCCTATTCGCCGTTGCAACAAATACGAAGCGGCCGGAACTATCCCGTACCGCTGATCATCACGTCCACGGACGACGACCGCGTATTGCCGGGGCACGCGCGACGTTTTGCCGCCGAGCTGGAAGCTTCGGGCCATGAGAGTCTTTACTTCGAGGACGGCCAGGGAGGGCATTACTGGGAGTTGGCGGGCGGCCCGTCGCCCGGCGACTGGCGACTGCGCGCGATCGCAAGAGCGATCGAATTCAGCTACCTGGCTGACCGCCTCGAACCGTGACCGGGTCGTCGCCCGCGAGGACACGGGCAGCGCTCGCAAATCTCGATTGATCTATTGATCGGATGATCCCACCCCGCGCGCCCACCCCCGAGACGTCGCGGAGTCGAGTGCGACTGCCGGCAGCGAAAGCGTGGACCGGTGTTCGTTATTCGTCGAACTCGCCGTTCTCGTAGCGACGCAGAAAACGTTTGATGAAGCGGCGTACCTCGCGCGCCGCCGTCGTATCGAGATCCTGACAAGCGTCCACGAATCGGTCCCTCAGGTCGTGATTCAGCCGCAGAACCAGCTGGGCGTCCTTTTTGGCCTTCCTGTTTTTGTTTGATTTTCTTGCCATGGTTATCGGTGATTTCCTGGGCGAACCCATCGAGGCCAGCCAAAACGGCACGGCATCGCTTTGCGCTTCGTTCGGTCGATTCAGGCCGGATAACGGCAGTGTATATACGTTCTATAGGCAACGTCTATATCCGGTTTCACAATAACATCGGAAATCGTGATTCACGCCCCCCGATATTCGTCTGTAAAAAAGATGTACATTCAGATAACAATAGATGTACAATGTATATACATTTTGGATTGCGGAGGAGGATGATCATGAAATTCATCACTCGAAACCTGATCGTAACAATACTGTTCTGTGTCGCGGCGGGGGTCGGTCTTTCCGGTTGCGCAACGACAGCGCAGAATATCGAGCCCGGCGAAACGCTGGATCAAGCGTCGTCGGCCACTACCGGCACCGTCGTATTCGGCAAATTCCGGCTGCTCAGGAATGGCGACGAGGTGCAGTTTGGAGAGGGCGTCTTTGCCAGCGCGCCGACGCTACGGCTGCATAAGGTCGGCAGTCATCGCGAATTCACCGGCGAAGTGGGGCAGGACGGCGAGTTCGCATGGGTGCTGCAGCCCGGCAGTTATCGCGTCTCCAGCATTGGCTTCAGTTTCCGCGGCGAGAGGATCGAGCCGGAAACGAACTTCACGCTGGCGGTTTCCGAGGATCACAGGGCCAGTTACGCGGGTACGATCACGCTCGAAACCACGATCGATTCCGGTTACCACGGGACCAGCGGTACGGTGGACCGCGTCACGGTGAGAAACGACTGCGAGACGGAGTGCGGGAAAAGACTTGCGCGGCTTGGCATCTCCAAAGACGTTTCGACCGCGTCCCTGTTTCACTGGGAAGAGCAGGTCGCCAGCACAAACTGACGAACGTCCACGCTGTGCAAACCGCGGCATCGGTATCGGTGCCGCGGTTTTTTTTTCGATCGTGGCAGGACGCCTCGAACTGGTGTTGACAGGCCCTAATTGCCCGTCACCTGGAACCCGTCGGGTATCTGGAACAACGTCGGGTCCGGTTCCGCCAACGACACGTTGATGAGCCGGTAGGTCACCTCTCCGAATCGCGGGTCGCTGTGCCGGCTCATCACCAGGCTTCCGAGTCTCCGTGAAAACCACCGTTCCGTGGTGATCTCGATCGGCAGGTCGTTTCCGATGGTGTTCGCTTCGATGACGGTCGTCGTTCTGGAGCCGAACGCCGATACGCCTTCGATGCTTCTCTCGCCGAGGTCCTCGGTCGACTGCGACTGCCCTGCGGCTGCGGTCAGCGTCATGGTTGGTGTGGACATGAAGACGGCGTTGCCTTCCGCTTCGCCGCTTCCGGCAGACAGGGTCGAGCGTCCTGCGTCGTGGTCGCCTGAATCATCTCCCGGTATGGCCGGCCGCGCAGCGGTCGCGAATCGCCCCGGCATCCGGCTGTAGTTGCCGTTGGAGTCCAGCGGCAGGGGCCGCACACCGGGAGCCGTGAATTGCCGCGCCGTGCGCTGGTCGAGGTTCAATATGAAACTCTGCTGCGTGGTCGGATCGTTGACAAACACCGTCCGCCCGCCGTCGCCCAACACCCGCCAGGGGCCCATGGCATTCAGCGACTGCTCGCGCCGGGTACGCCCCTCGGAGTCCCGGTACAGCTTCGTTTCGTTTATCTGGCGTATTCTGTTGCCGTCCGCGAGCATCTGGACGCTCTCGGTAACCGCGTCGGCCGAATACGGGGCGCCGACGACGCCGGCGCCACCGATCGGAGCGCCGGCAAATACAGCGCCCGCGAAACCGGCAGTACCGACGGCGACGGTGGTGTTCGAGGCGTTGAACTGCACGCTCTGAATCTGTGCGGAATAGCCAGTTGCCTGCTGCTCCTCGTCGGCCGCCTGATCCGGCGGACCCTGGTCCTGTGCGGCCGCGGAAACGGCTGCGAGAATCAAGGAAAGGCTGACTGCGCCGAGAGTTTTCATATCTGATCCTCCAAACGGTGTGGTTCGGTGTTGGTTTGGGCGGTGGGAAGGACGGGACCGATAAACCGAATTCCTCTCACCGTGCCGTCGGCGCCGAGCAAAAGCTCCGCGTCGACAAAACCGCCCTGCAATGGGTTTGAAAGAGGGACACCCGCATGCAGGAGCCCCATTCGTCCGAGTTTTGCCCGGATAACCGTAAACTCTTCTCCGTATTCAATGGCCCGGGCGTAAGGGAACGGCATGAACTCGGCGTTCGCACGCGCGGGCTCGATTGGCGCTGCCACCGACTGTAGTTGTCCGCCGTTCGGCGTCGGCTCCGGTCGCAATATTTCAGTTGCGATAAAGCCGACGATCGCAGCCGCGGCGACGGTCGCGGCGACGTTCAACCACACGCGAAACCGCGTGCCGGGTCTCGCCGGGCGGCGTTTCGCCTCGCGAAAACGCTGCAAAAGAACCTCTTCCTGCACCGCCGACGGACCCAGCTGCCTGTGTGTGCGGCGAACGGCGTCAAACCCTCTGCTGAGCAAGCGCTGTTCCTCCAGCAATTCCCTGAACAGCGCCGATGAAGACAAATCGCGTTCCAACCGGGAACGCTCCTCGGCGTCCATCGGTTCGCCGCGAACGTATGCGATAGCAATGTCGTGAACCGCACGTGCGTTCATTAGCCCTCTCCGAGCTGTCCGCCGGACAGCAGCTTCTGCTTCACCGTACCGGCTCTGGATCGTAGCCTACCGGCCAGCATTTCTCTTCCGCGGTGCAGTCTCGATCTGACCGTGCCGACCGGACATTCGAGCATACCGGCGGCTTCCGCGTAGGACAGCTCCTCCAGTTCGCACAGCACGATCACCTCGCGGTATCGTAGCGGCAGTGCGACGATTGCGCGATGCAGTTCTTCGCTGCGCCGGTACCCAACGACGTGCTGGTCCGGCGTTTCGGAGTTGTCGCTGAGCTGCGTGGCGTCCAGGCCGAATTCCAGCCGTCCCTGCTGTCGAAGTCTGTCAATCATCTTATGCCGCGTGATACCGTAGAGCCACGACCGGGCCGGCCCCGAAGACTTCCTGTAGCCGCCGGCCTTCTCCAGCACGCTCAAAAACACCTCCTGAGTGCAGTCTTCCGCAATCGACCGGACGCCGCACAGGCCGTATGCGAAACGATAGATCCGCTGGTTATGTCGCCGGTAGAACGCGGCAAACGCGGTTTCGTCGCCGTGGACGATTCTATCCAGGAGCGCTTCGTCCGATTCCCGGGTCAACTTGACTTCACCTTGAGAATACCCGTGTTGACGTTCGTTTTGACGGCTTGCCCTCAGTTTCGCCTCGGTCCCTGACGATTACTTCGGTTGGCGCGGCAAAAAGGTTCCAATAATCGATTGCTGCCGAACGGGATGCACCGTCAGCGTCGTTCGTTGCTCGTCGGGTTCCGCATTCTGGTGGCATCCCTTCCACTCGCGCATCCGGCAACCTGTTTCGTTCGTTTCCCATGAGTGTCCAGATCGTATTTGCCGCCGGCGCATGGCATTATTCGAGAGAGTACCCAGCAGCCGTCACGGCCCCGTCATTCTAATGTTTTCCCTGATGAACAAGCTTGTCCATGTTTTTGCCGGGCAAATACACCGGCGGGCAGTGCGCGTACTCTCGTCCCGCGGCGCCAATACGTTCGCTCGCGTTGCCGCCGTTGCAACGATCGCATTCGTGGTGACCGCTTGCGTGTTCGAGGGTGGTGACTCCCCGGTCGTCTCGGCTGTATCCGGTGAAGTACGTACGCCAACCGGTCACGCCGGGCCGCTGTCCGAAGGGCGAAATCGGTTCGTGTTCGCCGATTGGGGCGGCCCGGACATTCCCGTGTGGACCTACGTACCGACTCGATCGGACCCGGCCGTTCTTCCCATCGTGATCGTGATGCATGGTGTTGGACGGGACGCCGACCGCTACCGCGACGAGTGGTCTGCGCTTGCCCAGCTCAATCGCTTCGTCATCGTCGCGCCCGAATTCTCGAGGCGCCGGTTTCCCGATGCCGAAGGCTACAACCTCGGCAACGTCTTCGAGCAGGTCGGCGGCGACCGATTGGATGAGGCAACCTGGAGCTTCTCGGCAATCGAGCCGCTTTTTGATGCGGTTACGGGGATTCTGAACAGCACGGAATCAGAGTACACCTTGTACGGACACTCGGCCGGCTCGCAGTTTGTGCATCGTTTTCTCTTTTACAAACCCGAGGCGCGCGTCAAACGCTACATCCCCGCCAACGCCGGCTGGTATACGCTGCCGGACCTCGAAACGCCGTATCCTTACGGGTTGAGCGGTTCGGGAGTCGGCCGGGAGGCATTGGTGTCCGCGTTTCAGAAGGACGTGGTGATTTTGCTCGGCGACCACGATGACGACGCGGCGCATCCCAGTTTACGCCGAACGCCGGAGGCCCTGTCCCAAGGCGCTCATCGATTCGCCCGGGGAAAGTTTTTCTTCGCCCGGGCGAAGCAGAAAGCGGAGGAATTCGGTGTCCCGTTCAACTGGAGCATGCGGATCGTGGCAAACGCGAAACACAGCAACGCCGAAATGGCGATCGGCGCGGTCTCGCAGGCGCTCATCGAACGCGCGCCGAACGGGCGGCAAGCGCGAGAGACACGTCCCGTTGCCCCCCGCAGCATGCCCTGAGCCCGTCGGACTTACCGGCCGAACCGCACCGGCAGCTCGATCCTCGCCGCTCGGATTGCACCTTCCCACTCCGCAAGCATTCGCGAAAACTCTTTTTCGTCGAATTCCTCCAGGACTTTGTTGCCGGCGTCGCTGAGCGCGGTCAATTCGTAAGTCACTTCGACCTCGGATCCGCCGAGTCCGTTCGGAAGCGCGTGCACCGCAACGGTGCCGGCGCGCGAGGCGGGCGCAACGCGTACGTAGCGCGCCCGTTGTGATTCGGGCCGATAGTCGACGACGACCCAGACGGTTTGCTCGTCGTTGTGCGTCGTCACGAATACCGTTCCTTCAGCGCGTCCGTCACCTCCGCTCAACACGACCGGATTCCAACCCGGCACCCAGAGCGTCTCGCCGGGCGCCGTGAACAGCTGGAACGCCTGCTCGGGCGGTGCGTCCACGTGGACGGTGCCGGTATGGGTGACGGTATGTGCGCTGAACGTCGGTCCGGAAACGTCGGCAACTACCGGCGTACCCGTGAGGGGCGCCGCGAGCGCTGCGGCAACTACGGCCTTTTTCATGGTTTCTCCTTTGTCCGTGGTGATTGGGGGTACGAAACTACCATGGTAACATGGTAATAACAAGTAAAATCAGCCTGTTGTCCGGAGGTGGGCGGCATCGTCCGCCGTTCTGTAAATTTCGGCGGTCCGCAGGTGAGGATATTGCCGCCTCAGGGATCATCTATAGTGGGCCGGAAGATTTCCGTGCCGCGCAGTACCGCAATCGTGCGGACATCAAAAGGCCGGGGGAGGGCCCTATGACAAATGAGCCGGCAATACCGCCTGGGTCGGTCCTGGAAAATGGGTAAGCACTCGTGACCCGTGGGGCACGTTCAAAGTCCGGCGAGAGCCTGTCGTCGGTGTCGACGGCGTTCATCGAACACGAGTCTTTTCTCAAGCGTTTCCTGAAACGCTTCCTGTCGCGCCCGCAGGATATAGAAGACGTCGTGCAGGACACCTATCTCAAGGCGCGTTGCGCCGAGGAGAGGCAGGTTATCAGCTCGCCAAAGGCTTTCCTGTTTCGCATAGCGCGTAACGAGGCGCTCAAGGAACTCCGAAAAAAGTCCCGTCGGATTACGGATTACATCGAGGACCTGGACGAGCCGGAAGCCCTTCACGGCGGAGCGTCCGCGGAAGACGAGGCGATCGCCAAACAAAGGTTTGGTGTGTTCTGCCAGTCGGTCATCGACATGACGCCGAAATGCCGGCGGGTATTCCTGATGTGCAAGGTCTACGGCTTGTCGTACAAGGAAATTGCGGCACAGCTCGGGATATCGGTGAGCGGCGTGGAAAAACACGTCGCGCGGGGACTGGAAATCTGTAATGCGAGCGCGGATCGCCTGGAGCGGCCTTCGCCGCGGAGACAGACGGCTGGACGACATGATGCCGCAAACATCTCCGAGCGTAACGCCGAGTCCGAAAACACGGCCGTTTCACCATTCGACGAAGTAGCAAGACAAAAGGACGTGTCGCGATGAATTCTCAGATGAACAGGATCAATCACGAGGCCTGCGCGTGGATCGCCAAACTGCACGACGCGGAGCCTTCCGCGGAAGATCTCGAGGCGCTGCGGGAGTGGATGCGACAGAGCCCGCAGCACAAAGCCGAATTGCGGCGTATGGCCAGGCGATGGGATGAACTCAACGTTCTCACCGAACTGGCTGTTCCCGTCGAAGCGCCGAGCCTGCGGAAGATCGGTAAAACGTCGTTCTTTCTCGCTTTCGTCGGGCGCATGGGCCCGGTCGCGGCGGTTTCGGCGGCGGCGGTGCTGATCGTCGGTGCTTTGGTGTGGCGGCCGCTCAGCGTCATGAACGGAGACGCGCAGTCTGCGCCGACCTATGTGACGGCTATCGGAGAGCAACGGTTGGTTACGTTGCCCGACAGTTCGACGGCGTTGCTCAACACGAACAGCCAGCTGCGAGTGGACTATAGCGGCGACTATCGCAATATGTATCTCATCCAGGGCGAGGCGCACTTTGACGTGTCACACAATCCGGCGCAGGCGTTTCGGGTGTTTGCGGGCAACGGATTGGTTCGGGCGGTGGGTACCGCGTTTTCCGTTCGTCTCAAGGAGAAGATAGTAGAAGTGACCGTGACCGAAGGCAGCGTTGCGATAAAGGCGGTACAGGATGCGTTGGACGCCAATACCGACTCATCGGCTGAAGTCGAAGAACCGGCGGTCGTGAAAGCGGGGCAGAGTGCGGTATTCGATCAGGTGATCGAGTCCGTCGGGTCGGTTGAGACGATCGGCAGCTCCGGGATATCCAGAAAACTCGCCTGGCAAAAAGGGCAGCTGCGGTTTTCGGACGACCCGCTTGAAGACGTTGTGGAAGAGGTCAGCCGTTACACGCCGCTTTCAATTGTCATTACGGACGCTGAGCTGCGGGATCTGCGCATTGGCGGACTCTTCGAGGCCGGTGAAACCGAAAAAATGTTCGGGGCGTTGGAGGGTGTTTTCGGCGTTCGGGTCGAATACATCGACGAGAACCTCGTCCACCTTTCTATGGACACACCCGCCGGCAACCGTTGAGCCTCGAAAGAGTTGCCGGCCGATTCTTGAACGCGGCTGTGGAGGGCTCGAATATTTTTGTTGCTTGAAGCTGAGGTTTTTTTGCGCTGCTGGATCATCTATGCGGTAAGGCCGTGCCACGGGACGTTGCGAGCGTGCCGGGGCAGCCTGGCCGTAGGGGGTGGTCTGCTGCGCGCGTTTTTCGCGCGCAGGCTGCTGCCGCTCTGCATGACGCTATTACTGGCGGATGCGGTGGCGGCAGAGCAGTTCAGAGAAATCGATTTTGACGTTTCTCGTCAAAATGTCGAGGCTGCGCTGAGCGAACTGGCAACGCAAGCCGACGCATTGCTGTTATTTCCCTACGACCTGATCGAACCCGTGGACTCACACCCGGTGAACGGGAGGCACACGGTTCAGGAGGCTCTGGACATCCTGTTGCAGGATACCGGGCTGACGGGCGGCCTTACTGATGGCGGAGTCATTACGATTTCACGCGCAGCAGGGACCGACGGTCAGAGAGGAACGGAAATGAAGCAGAACGAAAACAAGGCGGCAGCCAAAAACAGGGGCCTGATTGGCGTTTTAGCAGCGGTATTCAGCGCGGGCGCTGCCGCCCAGGAGCCTGCGGACGGCGGAGCGAATGCCGGTGCACTGGAGGAAGTGATCGTTACCGGCTCACGTATCTCCAGGACGGATCTGAGTTCCAGCAGCCCGGTGACGGTTATTGGCAACGAGGAAATTGATGCACGAGGCGTCTTGAGGGTAGAAGACCTGATCAATATCCTGCCGCAGGCGCTGGCGGGTCAAAGCGCTTTTTCCGGTATAGGCGCGGGCACCGCAACCGTCAATCTGCGAGGCCTTGGAGCCGAGCGCACCCTCGTGCTGGTGGACGGCAAGCGCCTGCCGTTCGGTTCTCCGATTTCCGTGGCCGCCGACCTCAACCAGATTCCGGCGCAGCTCGTCGAGCGCGTCGAGGTGCTCACCGGCGGTGCGTCCGCCGTTTACGGCGCCGACGCCATTGCCGGCGTCGTCAACTTCCGGATGAAGCGAGACTTCGAGGGTCTCGACGTGAACCTGCAGGGCGGTTTCTTTCAGACGGGCAACAGCGTGGGCGGGGTTGAACGGGTGTTGGCCGATTTCGGTCAGCCGGATCCGGGTTCCGCAACCGACGGAGGCAGCGTCGATCTCAACATCATCATGGGCGGGAACCTCGACGGCGGGAAAGGCAACATTACGGGTTACTTCGGTTACTCGAACGACAACGAAGTGAAATGGGAAGACCGCGACATCAGCTCCTGTCCTTTTGGAACGCGAAACAACGGGACGGAGTTGTCATGCCAAGGCTCGGGGTCCATGCCTTCGTCCACGCGTTTTACCCGTGCGGGTCTCGATGGATTCAATTTGACCGTCGATCCCGACACCCTGCAGCTGCGGGATTTCGACACGGCAACGGACACCTTCAACTTCTCCGGGGGTAACTTCTTTCAGCGGCCGCGAGAGCGCTTCACGATGGGCGCGTCGATGCACTACGAGCTGCATCCGAAAGCGGAATGGTTCTTGAACTATTCGTTTGTCGACAACGCGACGACGGCGAGTATCGCGCCGTCGGGTCTATCACTGGGAAGAACGAACTCAATCAACTGCGACAATCCGTTGCTGAGTGACGAACAGCTCGCGGTAATCTGCGACCCTGCCTTTACCTTTGTGGATACCGACGGCGTTGAAAGGGCTCCGGTTTTCATCGGCCGCCGCAACCTGGAGGGTGGTCCGCGCACCAATGAATTCAAACTTGCGACCCACCGTGTGGTTACCGGTTTCCGGGGTGAGGCGTTCGAGGGATTCAACTACGAGGTTTTCGGTCAGTTCGCGAACGTCGATTTTGCGGAAACCTTGGAGAACGACGTGCTGACGCCCAAAGCAACCCTGGCGCTCGACGTCGTTACCGATCCCGGCACCGGCCAACCGGTCTGCCGCTCCGCGCTGTCGGGCCAGGAGCCGGACTGCGTCCCCTGGAACATCCTGCAGCCGGGCGGTGTGACGCAGGCGGCTACCGAGTTCATCACGGCGCCCAGTTTGCGCAACGGCCTGACGGAACAGTTGGTATTGGGCGCCAGCCTGTCCGGCGATCTTACTGATTACGGTGTGGTGAGTCCCTTTGCGGACACGGGCATCCAGGTTGTCGGCGGCTACGAATTCCGTCGGGACGAACTGGCGCTGACGCCGGCGCCGGGCGACGGCCTGACGTTGGTCAGAGAGCCGGTATCGGGCGAGATCGCGGTGTACGAGTTTTTCACCGAGGTGCAGGTACCCCTGGTGGAAGCGAAGCCGTTGCTCGAAGAGCTGGTTCTGCACGGCGCCTATCGCTACTCCGACTATTACGACACGACGGGAACGCAGAGCACCTACTCGGGCGGCCTTACCTGGCAGCCGTCAAGCGATCTCCGCATCCGGGGACAGTTTCAGAGAGCGACGCGTTCGCCGAATCCAATAGAGCTGTTCAGCCCGCAGGCGGACGGGGCCGTGATCCTGTCGGCGGGAGTCAACGGTCTGCGCGACCCCTGTGCGGGTGACTTCGATCCGGCCACCAGCACGCCCGAGCCGGCCAACAGCCTGGACGAGTGCGCGCGTTCCGGCGTTACCGCGGCGCAGTATGGCCAGATTCTGGACAGCACTACCGGCGAGTTCAACACGCTGGCGGGCGGCAATCCCGATCTTGACCCGGAGACGTCGGACACCTTCACCGCGGGGATCGTGTTTACGCCGCAGTTTATTCCGGGCTTGAGCCTCAGCGTGGACTATTTCTCCATCGACGTTGAGGATTTCGTGGGGACGGTTCCGCCGGAGTTGGCGCTGGACAGCTGCGTCAACGACAATGAGGCATTCTTCTGCAACCTGATCAACCGTGACAGCGCCGGTACACTGTGGCTGATAGAAGGCGAGGGATTCATTCAGGCCACAAACATCAATACCGGCCGACTGTCCACAACCGGCGTCGACATCAACACCGACTACGTATTCGATCTCGCGGACATCGGGCTTCCATTCGGCGGTTCGGTGCGACTGCAATACATTGCAACCTTGCTCGACGAATTTGAGGAAGAGTCGCTTCCGGGAGAAACCCCGTTTGATTGCGCGGGCTTCTACGGCGGTGTCTGCGGCACGCCCAGACCGGAATACAGGCACATCGCATCGGTGGAGTGGATGTCGGGTGAAAAGCTGAGTGCGACGTTCGCCTGGCGCTCGGTCGGCAGCGTCAAACAGTTCAGTACGAACCCGAGCCCGGTTATCGCCAAGCTGGATTCGACCAGTTTCTTCGATTTGTCGGCGAGGTACACCCTCAGCGACAGGTACGAGTTTCGGCTGGGTATCAACAACTTGTTTGACGAGACCCCGCCGTTGACCTCCATCGCCGGGTTCGGAGGTACCGAAACCAGCGGTCGGGGAAACACGTTCCCGCAAATCTACGACGCACAGGGTCGCTTCGTGTTTGGCGGCATTCGGGGTTCTTTCTGACGAGACTGCTTCAGGTCTCGGCGTAACGTGCGAGCGTGTTCAGGCAGCAACTAAGAGTGCTGCTTGACGCGCTTGTGTCGTCAACTAAGCCGAGCATATGGAGGGAAAGACCGCGATGGCGCGCGTCGGCCGCCGACGGATCACAGGCCGCACAGGTCGAGCTAGGAGGTTTTGGGCAACTGCATTTGATCGAGCACCTGCCGCGACAGCCATGACTCCTCATCGGCAAGATCCATGATGACGTCGAAGTGGTTGCGGTTTTCGATTTCGCTGAACGCTACCGGTATTTCTTCTTCCTGCAAAACCGCGCGATAGTCGTCAGTTTGTCGTTTGAATTCGCCGGTCTCGTTGTCCCCGTACGCAAGGATTACCGGGCAGCGATTCCGCAGGCTAAGGCGAACCGGGCTGTTGGCCATCGCCTCGTTCGCGTCCATGCCGACTTTTTCGTTGACGTAACTCAGACGCACGGGTTCGAGGTCGTAGATCCCGCTCACCGCGCATACGCCCTTGACCAGGTCGGACGGCAAACCGAGCCGCCGCCAATCGGTCATCAGCATCATCATGGCCAGATGCGCACCGGCCGAGCTGCCTGACAGATAGATCCGATCGCGGTCGAATCCCCATTGGCCGGCGTGCTGATAAAGAAACCCGAGTGCGCGGCGGTTCTCCTCGACGATGCCGCTCAAGGTCTGCTCGGGCGCAAGCGTGTAGTTAACCGCCGCAAAACAGCAGCCGTGCCGTTGAAACATCGGAGCGGCAAAACAGGACTCGTTTTTGCTCAGTTGCTGCCAGTAACCGCCATGTATGTATACTTGCAGCGGCGCTGCGCCCGGCGCGTCAGGAAGGAACAGGTCCAGCGTTTCGCGGGCGTTGCCCCCGTAACGCAGATCCGGCCGGCAGGCGCCCGCGTCTGACGCGGCTTTTTTCGCGGCAATGCTGAGCCGCGCATATTTATCCAGGTAGATGCCGATATCGTCGATGCAACTGCTCGGCGAATACTCCCGATCGAGCGTTGTCTGATCGAACGTCGAATAGATCGGCATGATTGTGCGCTCGTGGAGGACTCTGGGCGGCCGGGAACAACAGGGTAGTACAATTCTCTTGCGATCCGTGCGCGGCAGTCAATAACGGGATAACCAATAGCGGCGCAGGCTTTCCGGACCGCAGCGCAACCGGAACGTTGTCCAACCCCGTACGGTGGTACCCTAGGTATCACTGGAAGGAGCTGTTACCGTGAAAAAACACATAGGGATCGTTGGCTGCAGCGCGGAGGGAGCGGCGCTTTGTTATCGGACGATCTGTACCGAGGCCGAGGCACGGATGGGAGAGCACTGCCACCCGGAAGTGAGCATGCATACGTTCTCGCTGGGCGACTATATGCGGTCGATCGTCGCCGACGACTGGCAGGCCGTTGGCGAACTCATGGCGAGGTCTGCAAACAAGCTCGCCGACATCGGCGCGGATTTCGTCATTTGCCCGGACAATACCATCCACCAGGCGTTCGAGGCTGCCAGCCTGCGCTCGCGACTGCCATGGCTGCACATCGCGGAGGCCGTCGCGGAGCTCGCGATGGAGCAGGGATTCAAAAAGGTCGGTATCACGGGAACGGCCTATCTGATGTCCGGTCCCGTGTATCCCGACGCCTTCGGTCGTCTGGACATCGACCACGCGGTTCCGGACCGGGCCGACCAGGAGGAGATCAACCGCATTATCTTCGATGATCTGGTCAAAGGCGTTTATGCCAGGGATTCCAAGGTCTTTTTTTCAGAGGTGTTCGACAAGCTCGGTCAGCTCGGGTGCGACGCCGTCGTAATGGGTTGTACGGAGATCCCTATTCTCATGGACGGCGTCGACACGTCGCTTCCTGCGCTGGACTCGACACGGATTCTTGCACGCGCAGCGCTGGCAACCGCGTTGGCGTAAACCAGGGTCTTTAACACGAACAATCGGGGCGGCTCAAAAAATGCGTGAATTCAAAAACTACGTCGCCGGCGAGTTCCTGACGGCGAATTCCCGGTTCGACGACATCAATCCGGTGGACGGATCGCTGGTCGGCAGGGTCCACGAGGCCGATGCGGAAACCGTGAACCGGGCGGTCAACGCCGCTCGCGTCGCGCTGGACGGCGAGTGGGGGGCGATGTCGGTTGCCGAACGCGGTAGCCTGTTGGAGCGGGTTGCCACAGGTATCGAAGCGCGTTTCGACGAGTTCGTTGCGGCGGAAATTGCCGACACGGGAAAACCGCTCGCGCAAGCGCGCTCGCTCGACATACCGCGGGGAACGGCCAATTTCCGATTCTTCGCGAACCTTGCCGCGTCGATGGGGACGGAGTGTTTTGAGATGAACACACCCGACGGCGAGGGCGCGTTGAACTACGCCGTGCAAAAACCGCTGGGTGTCGTCGGCGTCGTTTCACCCTGGAACCTGCCGCTTCTGTTGCTCACCTGGAAGGTGGCGCCGGCGATGGCGGCCGGCAACGCGGTAGTCGCAAAACCCTCCGAGGAGACGCCGGGTACGGCGTCCCTGCTGGCGGAGGTCATGCATGATGCGGGCGTTCCTGCGGGCGTCTTCAATCTGGTTCACGGGTTCGGACCGGGGTCTGCCGGCGAGCTGCTAACCACTCACCCGGGTGTCGATGCGATCACCTTTACGGGTGAATCGGCGACGGGCAGTGCGATCATGCGGGCGGCAGCGGACAACGTAAAGGCACTGTCCTTCGAGTTGGGTGGCAAGAATGCGGCGATCGTATTTGAAGACGCCGACATGGATGAGGCAGTTGACGGTACGGTTCGTTCGGTTTTCTCGAATTGCGGACAGGTCTGCCTGTGTTCCGAACGCGTATACGTCCAGCAGTCGATATTCGACGAATTCGTCGTTCGACTGAAGGATCGCGCGGAGGCGCTGAAGCTGGGCTGGCCCGGAGACGAAAGCACCGACGTCGGGCCGCTGGTTTCCAAAGCGCATCGCGAAAAGGTGGTTTCTTATTACGAACTCGCTCGCGCAGAAGGCGCAACGGTAGTGACCGGCGGCGGCATCCCGGCGTTCGGCGATCGGCGAGATGAGGGTGCGTGGGTGGAACCGACCATCCTGACGGGCTTGCCGGAAACGGCGCGTTGTGTCCGTGAAGAGATTTTCGGGCCCGTCTGCCACGTTGCGCCTTTTTCGTCGGAGGACGAGGCAGTGGCGATGGCCAACGACAGCAACTACGGCCTCGCTGCTGCGATATGGACAAGCAATCTTGCGCGGGCACACCGGGTTGCCCGTCGGATCGACGCCGGCATTGTCTGGGTCAACACCTGGTATCTGCGTGATCTGCGCACGCCTTTCGGCGGCGTAAAGCTGTCCGGCATCGGCCGTGAAGGCGGCGTGCATTCCCTGAGTTTCTATTCGGAGCCTACCAACATCTGTATCAAACTGTGAATATCGTTCCTCGATGACTCGTTACTGCGTCGAGAAGGAGACAACAGTGGGCACAATCACATTTCCAGCATGGGCCAAGCCGGCATTGCTGCTTGCGGCAGGTATTCTGACCGGATTGCCCGCCCATGCTCAGGACACCGACGCCGAACGCCTCCAGGAAAACAAACGGCTTGCGCGCGCTTTTTACGACGACCTTTGGTTTAGCAACAATACCGATAACTACGCTCTTTACGTTGCAGAATCCTATGTCGTGCACGACATAGGGGAAAGAAAGAATGTGCGGGAACTCGCGGTTGAACAAAAGAACATCGCGGATTTCTTTTGGACGCACGGCAGGTTGTCCGGCAGGATCGACTATCAGGTCGCCGAGGGCGACCTGGTTGCAACCCGCTGGGTATCGGAGTTCGAGCCTGAATCGCTTTTCGGCCGTCTGCTGCTTGGCAGAACCTCCCTGCCCATCATCAACGTGTTTCGCTTCGAGGACGGCAGGATCGTCGAGTTCTGGAACCATCGTCACGACATCGACACGTCGCAGACGCTTGCCTACACGTTCAGGGGACTGCTGATCGGACTGGGTATTGCGCTGATTCCGTTTTTCTGGGCGATTCGGCTGCGGCGGCGGTTGAGGCACGCCGAACTGCGGTAGCCGTGCCCGTTACTGCCGCTCCATGAGCGGTGTTTTCCTGTGCCCGTTGATTCCCGTTTTTTTGAATTGATCTGAAGCCCGAAGCTTCCAAGGATTTGTGCTGTGTACGAACTTCTACGAGACGTCGCCCGGCGTCCGGAACCGTTTTCCCGTTACACCGTCCCGGAGTTGTGGACACGCCCCCATCTGGCAAGACAAATGCTTGATTTCCATCTGGATCAGGAGACTGATCTTGCATCGAGTCGCTTCGAGACCATCGATCGGGTCGTTGATTGGATCGATTCTCAGCTGGAGCTCTCGGGAAAGCGGCTGTGTGATCTCGGCTGCGGGCCAGGGCTCTATGCTCTGCGTTTCGCGGAAAAAGGGGCTGACGTGACCGGTGTCGATTTTTCCGCCAATTCGTTGACGTACGCCGCGCGCTGCGCCGCGGAGAAAGAACAGGCAATCCGTTACGTGCATGCCGATTACCTGATCGATGAGTTGCCTGGCGGATTCGACGTGATAACACTCATTTACACCGACTATGGTGTTCTCTCGCCCGGGCAAAGGAGGTCTCTGCTGGGGCGGATGCAAAAAATGCTGAAACCCGGAGGGAATATCGTATTCGACGTTGCGGCAACGGGGGCTTTCAGTGACAGGGAGGGAGCGACCCGCATAGAGAATCAGCTTATGGACGGTTTCTGGGCGGAGGGTGAATACGTCGGCATTCAGCGCACGTTCGTCTATCCGGAAGCGTTTGTGTCGCTCGATCGTTACGTGATTGTCGAACCCGATACAACGTGGGAGATATTCAACTGGATGCAGTACTACACGCCGAAGAGATTGCGTACGGAGCTGAACGATGCGGGTTTTGAAGTTCTCGAGATGGTTGGAGGACTGGCCGGGGAGCCTTTGGGGAAGGACGGGAGTATCATTGGCGTAATCGCCTGCTTGAAGTAGGCGTGGCGCTGGTGCCGGCAGTCGTAGGCGTCACATTCCAGGTGCGCGGGAGACAATCTTGATGAACGGGAAAGTAGCGATAGTAACTGCCGGCGGCAGTGGAATGGGCGCCGGCGCTGCGCGAAAGCTGGCTGCGGACGGGTTTCGGGTCGCCATTTTGTCGTCTTCCGGGAAGGGAGAAGCGCTTGCGCGAGATCTGGGCGGCATCGGCGTCACCGGGTCCAACGAATCCAACGAGGACCTGAGCCGCTTGAAGGACGAAGTCGTCAAGCACTGGGGGCGCATAGACGTTCTCGTGAATAGCGCGGGGCACGGGCCGCGTGCTCCAATTCTCGAACTGACCGACGAAGACTGGCACCGTGGATTGGAGGTCTATTTTCTCAACGTCGTGCGTCCGACCCGCCTGGTGACGCCGATCATGCAGCAGCAGAAGTCCGGTGTGATCTTGAACATATCGACGTTCGCGGCTTTTGAGCCCGACCCGGTGTTTCCGACGTCCGGTGTGTTCCGCTCCGGTCTTGCGGCTTACGCCAAGCTTTTTTCGGACCAATATGCGGCCGACAACATTCGAATGAACAACGTATTGCCGGGTTTCATCGACAGTCTGCCCGAAAAACAGGAATTCCGGGACCGGATTCCGATGCAGCGTTACGGCAAAACGGAGGAAATCGCCGACGTAATCGCTTTTCTTGCTTCGGACGGGGGCGGCTACATCACCGGACAGAACATCCGCGTTGACGGGGGTATCACCCGGTCGGTCTAGCCCGTAATCGGTGACGGATACAGGCTAGACCCTCACGGAGTCGGCGTGACAGATGTCGAAGTACGACGGCGTTTCCTGATCCAGCGTCTCGGTTTTCAGGAATTCGGAAAACGGTTCGCTGAACACGCTCCACCGGGCTTTCCACCACGTTTGGAAACCCGGCCGGGAATAATAGGTCAGCATCAGGCGTTTCCACCCCGACCAGACCTCTTCTTCGAGGTAGCCCTTTTGGTATTGGTAAAACATGTTCTCGAAATAGTGAAAACACTGGAAAAAAATCTGAGAGATTCGAGCTTTTTCCTCGGGATTGAGCTGGTGGAAGTCTTCCATACCCTGGACGAACATGTATGACAGTTCCGGCGTGCTGGCCATCGATTGGTTTAGAGCGCCGAAATCGGACACGATCGACTGATACGTAGACGTCCGTTCGGTTTCGGTGTTTTTCTTGATCTGAACGGCGAGATAGATCAACGAAATGACAACCGCAACGGAACTGACGAATTCACCGATATTGCCCAACTGATCCAATGACACCGTGTCTCCCCCCGATAAAGAGCGCTCGGGGACTATAACCGATTCGCCGGATGTCCGTTGCTCCGCCCCGGTCGATCGCTCCGATTTACTCCGCCGCACACGCGACCGCTTCCACCTCGACCAGCCAATCCGGACCGACCAGTCCGGCAACGTAGACGGTTGTGATCGCCGGGCGTACGCCGTCCAGCATTTCCTTTCGTACTTCAACCAGGCTGTCCATGTCTTCACGACGTACCAGGAAGAACGACATTTTGACGATATCGCCGAGGCTCATGCCCGCCTCACGCAGGACGGCCTCGACGTTCCGTAATGCCTGCCGGCATTGGCCGTGAAAATCGGTGGGCAAATGACCCTCGGGCGACTCGCCGACCTGTCCGGATACGTAGACGGTCCTGGCCCGGGCGACGGTTTCGACGCCGTGCGCATAAATGCCGAAATACGGGTCCTTGACGGCAAACGGATTCAGTCGTTTTGATTCGGGCATCGGCGTTTCTCCCTGGGTTAGTTGACATCTGAAAGAGGATAAAGCTTGCAAAAACGGCGAAAAAGGCCGTATAAGAGGCTTCATTATTTACTTTTGGTCAATAATCTGGTGAAAACGCGAAATCTGACCGCCCTGGCCGCAACCGTGCAGGTTGCCGAGCAGGGCACGTTCGCGGGCGCCTCCCGCGAGCTGGGCCTTTCCACCTCGGCGGTCAGTAAGGCGATTGCCCGCCTCGAACGGGAATTCGGCGTCAAGCTCTTTCGACGCACCACCCGAAGCGTCAGTCTCACGCCCGAGGGCGAGCGTTTCGTTCAGGGCGTCAAGCCGCTGCTCGCCGAATTGGACGCGTTGGCGGACGAAGTCGTAGACAGTTCGGCCGAGCCGAGGGGTCTGCTCAGGATCAGCGCGCCGGTGACGTATGCGCGAACGGTGCTTGCGCCCTGCGTTGCCGAGTTTCGTCGTCGATTTGAAGAAGTGCAGGTCGATCTGCTTCTCGACGACCGCGACGTCGATCTGGCCGCTGGGCAGGTCGACGTCGCCGTCCGGACGGGTGCATTGCCGGACAATGTCAACCTCGTTGCGAGACGGCTGTTCGACGATCCGCTCGTCAGCTGTGCGGCGCCCGATTATCTCGGTCGTTACGGTGAACCGATGACACCGGATGACCTGCGCCATCACCATTGCCTGAGCTTCAGAAACCCCAGGACCGGCCGCGCGGCACCGTGGGTTTTCGCGGGCAACGATCGCCGGCGGATGCCCGCCACGATCACTATCAACGACGTCGAGGCGGTGAGCCACGCAGCGTCTTCCGGCGCGGGTATCGCCCAGTTGCCGGGTTACCTGGCGAACCGGTGTATCGAAGCCGGTCGTCTGCGGGAAGTGCTGCGGGCGTATCGCCCACCGGACGTACCGTTTTCCGCGCTCTATCTGGATCGGCGTTTCGTTTCACCGCGAATTCGGGTTTTTATCGACTATTTGCTGACGATAGTCCCACGGTGACTCGGCGAACCGGCGCTCGCCTTGCCCGTTCGGGTGTTACCTTCTTACGATGGCAGGCGCGTGGCGTGCTAACGAATAGCGCGAGGCCGATGTCCGAACGGTCATTGATCCGGTTTCGTGTAATGGATGTCTCCGCGCGCCAGTCGCTCGGACGCGATGCAGCTCGCGTAAATAAATTCGTTGACCGGAGTGTCCACGCCGGCGCTCTTGCCCAATCTGATGACCGCGCCGGTTTGCGCCTCGAGCTCGGAGGGTCTGCCGGCCATGAGGTCTCGCTGCATGGAAGACGTGCCGGACTCCGGCAGACCGTCAACCATCGCCAGCGTCTTCGTTATCGCGTCTTCCCGGAGCGCGACGCCCCGCGCGACGGCGACGTCGTACACCTCGTGCATGGCGCGTTCCAGAAGCCGCCGCGGTTCCGGCTGTTGCCGGAAAACGCCCATGGGGGCCCGTGTGACGGCGCCGACTCCGCTGGTCGAAGATATAAACAAAAACTTCATCCAGAGCGCGGCGTTGATGTCCTCCGGAATATCGACGTCGATGCCCCGGGCCTCCGAGAAAAGTCTTTCGAGCGCATTGATGCGGTCTGTCCGTCGATTGTCGAGTTCGCCGAATTTCACGAACGGTTCTTCAACCGCGGCATGACGGATGACGCCGGGTTCTTCGATATAGGCGATGATGCCGCAGAGGCCGGGAACGATTCGCTCGTGCCCCAGCGCCGCAGCCAGCTGCTCCGGCGCCTCGACGCCGTTGAGAAGCGGCAGCACCACCGTTTGGTCTCCAAGCAGCGGGCGGATTTCTCCGGCCGCGTCATGGATTTGCCACGCTTTGACGCAAACCAGCACCAAGTCGGGTCGGAAGGATTCGTCGACCTTGTCGGTCGCGACAACCGACGGCAGGTGAATGTCGCCGCATATGCTGCGCAGGTGCAGTCCGTCGGCCCGGATTGCCTCCAGGTGCGCGCCGCGCGCTACGAATACCACTTCTTCACCGGCTTCGGCCAGGCGCGCTCCGAAATAGCCGCCAACGCCGCCCGTACCAAAAATAACGACTCGCATCCCTCGCCCTCAATCACATACTATCGACAATTCATCGTCCGTCACCGCAGACCTCGATCGTGCAGTTATCCCCCGTTTCGCCCCGTCATCGCCACCACTGGACTCGGCAACCGTGTACTGTCCTGTCTTTCGGCCTGTCGGCGACGTGCCCGATAGTAATACATTGCGCCGCACGCCGAGATCCGCGTTTATGCCCTAGCCTATGATCGAGCACAAGCCCCATCCGCGCCTGCCGCGGGGTCTCTCCCTGTTCGGCGACGAGCACGGCGTTCGCCAGATTCAGTTTCTCGCGGACACGACGTGGGTGGACGACGACGGAAAGCGGCACGTGGAGCAGCAGATATTCGACGCCCTGTTCGACATGATACGCGCTGCTCGACGGCTGGTGGTCGTCGACATGTTTCTGTTCAACGCCTTTCAGGGAAGGGTTCCGGAAACGACGCGCCTGCTGTCCACGGAACTGGTCGAGACACTGATTGCGCAGAAATCGGCGTACCCGGACATCGAACTCGTGGTCATCACGGACCCTATCAACACGATCTACGGCCTACGGCCGTCCGAGCAGTTCGAGCGCCTGACGAACGCCGGCGTTTCAGTCGTGATTACCGACCTGACAAAGCTGCGCGACAGCAATCCCGTCTACTCCTGGATCTGGCGCTGGTTTATTCGTCCCTTCGGCGTAGGCAGGGGAGGGTTCCTGAGCAACCCGCTGGTGCGGCACGAAAAAGCGACCATCCGCAGCTATCTGTCGGCGATGAACTTCAAAGCCAATCATCGCAAACTGATACTTGCCGACGGCGGCGATGATTGGTTCGGCCTGGTCACTTCCGCGAATCCCCATGATGCCAGCAGCGCCCATCACAACGTTGCAATCAAGTTCGCCGGGGCCGCCGTTGCCGATTTGCTGTTGTCGGAGAACGCGGTATTGGAGTTTTCAGGACAGGCAACGATACACGCCGATTTCCCACCGGTGGCGGAAGCAAGCGACACGTTCGTGCGGGTACTGACGGAGCGGGCGGTTAAAACCGCCGCGCTGCAACTGATCGACGGCGCGGCACCCGGGGAACGCATCGATCTGGCAACCTTTTACCTGTCCGATCGCGTCGTCGTGCGGTCGCTGATGGCTGCTCACGATCGCGGCGTGGTTTTGCGCGTGCTGCTGGATCCGAACAAAGACGCGTTTGGGCACGACAAGCGCGGCATCCCGAACCGTCCGGTGGCCGCCGAGCTGGTACGGGCCGGCGTAAGCGTTCGATGGGTTCACACGCATGGCGAGCAGTGCCACGCAAAAACGCTGTTGCGCACGTCAGGTGACGGTGAAGGGATGATTCTGCTGGGCTCCACCAATCTCACGCGGCGTAATCTCGACGATTTCAACCTGGAGACAAACGTGCTCGTTCGATCGCCGGTTTCATCGGAGGTGTTCGTCGACGCCCAGTCGCATTTCAGTGCGCTTTGGGAGAATCGTCCGCAACGGACTTTCAGCGTTCCCTACGAACACTATCGAAACGAGTCCATCTGGAAGCGTCTGGACTATCGCTTCGGGGAGGCCAGCGGGATCAGTACCTACTGATCGTCGGAACGCGGTCGAGGGCGGCGGCGCCGAACACGGCCAAGCCTGACAACCCGATCAGCGGCGGGTGTCCGGCGCGTCGCCGTCAGCATTCGATGAAACTTACCGGGACTTCGATCACGTTCGTGGCCAGTCCCCCGCGCGAGGTTTCCTTGTATTTGTCCTGCATGTCCCGGCCCGTCTCACGCATTGTCTTGATCACCTTGTCGAGGGACACGAAGTGGTCACCGTCGCCGCGAAGCGCCAGCCGCGAGGCGTTGATCGCCTTTACCGACGCCATCGCGTTGCGCTCGATGCACGGAACCTGAACGAGCCCGCCGATCGGATCGCAGGTTAACCCCAGGTTGTGCTCCATCGCGATCTCCGCCGCGTTTTCGACCTGCGACGCGTTGCCGCCGAGCACTTCGGTCAGTCCGCCGGCCGCCATCGAACAGGCGGAGCCGACCTCTCCCTGACAACCCACTTCCGCGCCGCTGATCGACGCATTCCGCTTGAAAAGAAGGCCTATCGCGCCGGCAGTCAGCAGGAAGCGGACCACGCCGTCGTCGTTTGCGCCGGGGACGAATCGCATGTAGTAGTGCAGAACCGCCGGGATGATGCCCGCGGCGCCGTTTGTCGGTGCGGTGACTACGCGGCCGCCCACCGCGTTTTCCTCATTCACCGCAAGCGCATAAAGGTTGACCCAGTCCACGATCGTCAACGGGTCTTTGAGGGCTGCTTCGGGCTGGCCGGCGAGCTGCTCGTACATGGCGGCCGCGCGCCGCTTCACCTTCAAGCCGGGCATCAGCCCCGTGCTCCGGCAGCCTTTTTCGACGCAGGCCTGCATCGCGTTCCAGATGTCCAGCAGCTTCGAGCGTATTTCCGATTCTTCCCGCCAGACCCGCTCATTCCGCATCATCAGATCGCTGATACTCATGCTTTCCGATTCGCAAATCGCGAGCAATTCGTCGCCGCTCTCGAAGGGAAACGGCAAATCGGCGTCCGTCTCCGTGATGACCGGATCGTCGGTCTTGTCTTCGCTGACGACAAACCCGCCGCCAACCGAATAATAGACGCGCTGCAGGAGTTCGGTTCCGTCGGGACCCAGAGCCATGAATCGCATGCCGTTCGGATGGCCGGGCAGTGATTCGCGCTTCTCGAAGACCAGGTCGCTGCCAAGATCGAAACCCAGCGGCTGCTTACCCAGCAACGGCAGGGTTTGTTCGCTTTTTACACGTTCGATGAAATCGGGAACGCCATCGACGTCAACCGTCTCGGGCGCCTCCCCCGCCAGTCCGAGAACGACCGCCTTGTCGGTGCCGTGCCCCCTGCCGGTGGCGCCGAGCGAGCCGTAGAGTCGCACGATGAGCCTGTCTACGTTGGGCAAATGTCCTCTTTCGGCGAGGCGCGTGACAAAGGTTGACGCCGCGCGCATCGGGCCGACCGTGTGCGAGCTCGACGGGCCGATACCGATCGTAAACAGGTCAAATACGCTGATGGCCATTGCGGTAGGAACTTCCGGTTGCTGGGCGGGGGGATCTGCGGCACATTATCGACAATTCCGGCGGCACTTGCACCGAACTGCAACGCCGAATTGCGAAAAAATCGCCGCTGGCGTGGCTACGATCTGGTTTGAGATAGGTTCTGGTGTAAAGTCTCGTTCAGAACGTCGATGTCGACGAAACAGGACAACATGGATGCGCGCACTTGTTTGCAAACACTACGGTTCCCCGAGCGAGCTGGTGCTGGAATCGGTTGATGACCCCTCGCCGGGGAAAGGCGAGATTCAGGTGGCGGTCAAGGCGGCGGGCATCAATTTCCCGGATGTTCTGACAATCGCCGGTCAGTACCAGGTAAAAACCGAACCGCCGTTCATTCCCGGAAATGAGGGGGCCGGTGTTGTGGAGGCGCTTGGCGAGGGCGTTACGCGATACGCCGTCGGAGACGAGGTCATGTTCATGTCCACCGGCGGTGCATTCGCCGAGAAATGCGCGGTAGACGCGGAGCTCGTCATGCCGCTGATCCCCGAGTGCAGTTTTGTGCAGGGCGCCGGCTTCACAATTACCTACGGTACGAGTTATCACGCCTTCAAGCAGAGAGCCGATCTTCAGCCGGAGGAGACCGTGCTCGTTCTCGGCGCCGCGGGCGGCGTCGGGATCACGGCCGTCGAAATCGCGAAGGCGATGGGAGCAACCGTCATCGCCGGCGCGAGCACCAACGAAAAGCTCGAGTTTGCGCGCGAGGCCGGCGCCGATCACCTGATCAACTATTCCGACCAGGCGCTGAACGAGGCGGTCAAGGAACTTACCGGCGGTAAGGGGGCCGACGTCGTGTACGACCCGGTCGGGGGCGAATTGGCGCAGCAGGCGCTGCGTGCGACGGCATGGCATGGCCGTTATCTGGTGATCGGTTTTGCAAGCGGGGAGATACCGAAGTTCCCGGCCAATCTCGCGCTCCTGAAGGAAGCCGCTATCGTCGGCGTTTGGTGGGGCACCTGGGCGAGAAAGAATCCAGCCGAACAAGCGCGAAATGTTCGGGAGATGGCGGCGCTGGTCGTCGCGGGTACGCTGAAACCGCGGGTCACGGAACACTATGCGCTCGATGAATACGTCAAGGCCTTTGCCGCCATTACCGAACGCCGCGCTTTGGGCAAAGTCGTCTTGACGATGAGCTGATACCGCGGACTGAACGTCAACGGACCCTGGAGGACGGAAAATGAAAACGATCGTTCCCGCCGACCGGCTCAAGGATTATGTCGGCAAGGATTTGGGCTGCTCGGAATGGTTCCAGATCGACCAGGAGCGCATCAATGCCTTCGCCGACGTAACGGTCGATCATCAGTTCATCCATGTGGACGTAGACAAGGCGAGACAGGGCCCTTTCGGAGGTACCGTTGCCCACGGTTTTCTGACCCTGTCCCTGCTGACCTACCTGACGGAAGACTGCGGTTTGGCCCCCGAAAACACGGTCATGGGCGTCAACTACGGATGCGACAAAGTGCGTTTCCTGCAGCCGGTGCGCGTGAACCAGAAGGTACGCGCCCGGGTCAAGCCCATGTCCGTCATTGAGCGGGCGCCCGGTCAGTATCTGATCAAGTCGGAGATCACCGTCGAGATCGACGGCGAGGAGAAACCCGCCCTGATCGCGGAATGGCTGGCCCTGCTATTCACGCAATAACAGCCGCCTCCCATTGGGCTCCTACGGGTTACCCGCAGCCGTCGGTGCGAGCCGCAGCCGGACGGCACACCTCTAGGTATGGCTCCAGTTGTCCGGGTCGCTCGAGTCGCCGGGCGAGAGTCCGATGATGTCGCCCCTGGTGTCGATCCCGAGGCCCAGAACCATCCGGTTTGCGTACGCGAAGTATGCGGCAACCTGGTTGATTTCGAGAATTTCACCGTCGTCGAATCCCGCGGAGCGCAGTGTCTCGGCGTCCGTTTCGTTGAGCCGATGGGCTTCGCCCGTCAGACGTGCAACGTACTCCAGGCCCGCCAGCTCCTTGCCGGCGAACGAACGGGATGGATCTTCGTTCTCGATGGCGGCTTTGATCGCGTTGCTGCGGTCGTCATCACCGACTAAGCGCGCCATCCCGGCGAAGTGGTGATCAAAGCAGTACGAGCACTTGTTCAGGTGGCTGACGTAGACTCCGATTGCTTCCAGATACCACTTCGGCAGCGTATTTCGTGGGTGGTGCAGGACGTATTTGTAAAGCGTCATATGCCCTTCCATCGTGTGCGGGCGCAGACTGTGGGCGAGCATGATGTTGTCGACGTTGTCGTCCGGACCCTTTATTCGGTCGTAAAGCTGTTTCAATCTGCCGGTTGCCGACGCGTAGGGGATGCTCTTGATCCAGCTCATTGTATTGTCATCAGGCCGTCAGGTTGAAAACGAATATTGCCAGTATGGCCAACGGAACGACGTATCGCATGAGGAACCGCCATCCATGGAACAGGGCGCCCTCCTGGAGTCCGAGAACCCGCATGGTCAATTCGTTCGTCAGGAGCCAGCCGATGAACACGGCGTACAACATCGCGCCAACCGGCATCAGCACGTTGGTGATCGTAAAATCGAGCAGCGCAAACGGATTCATTTCTTTGAAGCGGAGGATGGAGCCCAGCGGCCTCACGTCCTCCAGGAAATTGAACGAGCCGAGGGTCACGAAGCCCACGAGAAAAATCGCGACTCCGGCCAATACGGCCGCTTTTGCCCGGCTGACGCCTTCCTTTTCGGCAAACCGGCTGACGCAAACCTCCAGCATCGAAAGCGACGAGGACAGCGCCGCCAGAAACACGAGGGTGAAGAACACCGCCCCGATTAACGCGCCGCCCGGCATGCTGCCGAACGCGGTGGAGAGTGTTACGAAGATCAGGCCCGGCCCTTGCGTCGGGTCGAGACCATTGGCGAACACGATCGGGAAAATCATAAGGCCGGCGAGCAGCGCGACCAGCGTATCGCCGATCGCAACGATGACGGAAGACCGCACGATGTCGACGTCGTCGGGCAGATAGGCTGCGTAGGTGAGCAGCGCACCGACTCCGACGTTTACCGAGAAAAACGCCTGGCCAAAGGCGGCGAGGGTGACTTCGGGCGAGAGTTTCGAGAAATCGGGTCTGAACAGATAGCTGACCGCCTGCGGGAAGTCGCCGGCGAAAATCCCGTAAATTACCAGGCCGACCAGCATTGCGAATAACGCGGGCATCATGAAGGTCACCGCTTTCTCGATGCCGCCCTTGATACCGCGGGAAACGATGAAGACGGTTGCCGTCATGAAGAGGGCGTGCCATCCCGTCAGCACCACCGGCCGATGAAGGAATTCGTCGAACACACCGCCGACTTCGGCGGGCGATAGCCCGGAAAACGCGCCGCTTGCGGTTTTAAAGATGTAGGCGATCGACCATCCCGCTATCACGCTGAAAAAACTCAGGACCAGAAACAGCGTTACGATTCCGAGCCAGCCGACGTACTTCCAGTTTGGGCTGGCGCCGACTTCGACGGCAATCTTCTTGAGTGAACTGGGAGCACTCAACCGTCCATGCCGGCCGAGCAGCATCTCGCCCATCATGACCGGGGTTGCGATAACGGCAATGGCGAACAGATACACCAGAACGAACGCGGCCCCGCCGTTGCTTCCCAACATGTATGGGAACTTCCAGATATTCCCGAGACCTACTGCGGCGCCGATGGCTGCAAGCAAAAAACCGGTCCTCGATGAAAAGTTCTCATGTACGTTCGCGGATTGCATAGGGATCCTTTATAGCCAGGTGATTCTCGCCGACAGGCGTGACCTTTTCTCTTTGGCCGCCTATTCTGCTGCCAACGCGCTTTCTACGCCAGCATCGTGCAACGCTGGAACGGCCGATCGGCCGACGCCTCAATCCGAGCCAAGTGAGACGCACACCAGGGATCGGGCCGGAAGCTGCCAGCGGCGGTCGTGGATCGGGCGAAAGCCATGCGCCGCGCTGACGAAGCGAATTTTCCATTCGCCTTGATCCGAGCGCGGCAGGGTAAACCGCACCGAATCCGTCGAAGCGTTGATGAGCAGCACGACCGATGGCGCGGTATTGCTCGAAGGCTCGGCAACGTGAGTCAACACAACACTCATCGCGCTGATGTCCGCCCAGTCAGCGGCGCCGATCGGCTGTCCGTCCGGCTTGAGCCACTGGATGTCTCCCCAGCCGACGTCGTTTACCGCGGCGCCGTGCAGGTAGGACGGCTGCCTGAACAGCGTAATTTCATGGCGTAGGTCGATCAGGGCCCGAATCGCCTCGAGGAACTCCGGATCGTGTTCGAGCCCGGACCAGTCCACCCAGCCGACCTCGTTGTCCTGTGCGTAGACGTTGTTGTTTCCTTGCTGGGAGTTGCCGATTTCGTCGCCGGCGAGCAGCATCGGCGTGCCCTGCGACAGCAGCAGGGTCGCCAGCATGTTCAGCCGCTGTTGCCGCCGGAGAGCGTTGACGTCCGCGTCGTCCGTCGCGCCTTCGATGCCGTAGTTGTGGCTGTAGTTGTGCGAGTGGCCGTCGTTGTTGCTCTCGCCATTGGCGTCGTTCTTGCGTTGCTCGTAGCTGACGACGTCCGTCAGCGTGAAGCCATCGTGCGCGGTTACGAAGTTAACGCTCGAGCAGGGGCCGCGTCCGTTGCTCTCGAAAACGTCACTCGAACCGTGCAGGCGTCGCGCGAACTCGGCGGCCTCACCCGCATCACCGCGCCAGAAGCGCCGAACCGAGTCGCGGTACCGGTCGTTCCACTCCGCCCATTCCGGCGGGAAGCGGCCCAGCTGGTAACCGCCCGGACCGGTATCCCAGGGCTCCGCGATAAGCTTGACGTTCCTCAAAATCTCGTCGGCGGCAACGGTCTTGAAAAACGGGTGTTCGTTCGTGAATCCCTCGGCCCTGCGTCCGAGAACGGTTGCGAGGTCGAACCGAAATCCGTCGACGCCCATCTGGCGGGTCCAGTACCGCAGGCTGTCGAGAATCAGCTCGCGCACGTGAGCCTGGTCCATGTTGATGGTGTTGCCGGTGCCCGTGTCGTTGACGTATTTGCCGCGATCGTCCGGCTCCGTGCGATAGTAGCCGAGGTTGTCGAGCCCCCGAAAGCTGATGGTTGGGCCGGTTTTGTCCGATTCGCCGGTGTGGTTGTAGGCGACGTCCATGATGACTTCAAAACCCGCTTCGTGGATAGCGTCAACCATTTCACGAAATTCCACGCGTGCATTACCCTGGGAATACCGTCTCGCCGGCGTGAAGAAGTTGATGCTGTTATAACCCCAAAAATTGCGCAGGCCCCTTTCATGCAAAAAGTGTTCGTCGATGAACTCGAAGACCGGCATCAATTCGATCGACGTGATCCCCAGCGCTTTCAGATAATCGAGAATTTCTCCGTTTCTCATCCCGGCGAACTTGCCGCGCTCCGCGTCGGGTACGGCGGGATGTCGCATCGTGTAGCCGCGTACATTCGTTTCGTAAACGATCATGTCCGCCCACGGGATGTGCGGGCGCGGCGTTTTCGGTTCCGTATTGTCGTCGACCACGATACTTTTCGGCACGAATGCTGCGTTGTCCGACTCGTTGATACGGAGTCGGTCGCCGTCCACGACGAAGTCGAAGACTTCCGGGCTCCAGCAAAAACGGCCTGAGAGTTCGCGGGCATACGGGTCGAGCAGAACTTTCGCCGGGTTGAAGCGCATCCCGTCGTCCGGCGCGTATCTGCCGTGCGCGCGGTAGCCGTAGGACTGTCCGGTTTGGCAGCCGGGCAGGTACCCGTGCCAGACGTCGCCGTCGCGCTCAGGCAGGTCGTGTTTCTCGATCTCGCGGTCGTCGGCGTCGAACAGGCATACCTCGACGCGATCCGCGTCGGGTGAATGGACGGCGAAATTGACGCCGCCGTCATCGGCGTTCGCGCCGAGAGGGGCGTGGACACCCTTTCTGATCATTGTCCGTTGAGCACGATCGGACTCAAGCGCCATATGTCGTCGTTGTAGTCACGCATCGTTCGATCGGTCGAAAAGCGGCCTGAACACGCGGTATTGAGAATACTCATCCTGGTCCAGCGCTCGGAGTCCTTGTACGCGTCCCCCGCATGCTGCTGTGCATCCACGAAGCTACGGAAATCCGCGGCCGTCATCCAGGGATCGGCGGGTTCGAGGATTGATTGTACGATACTGTCGAGCACCCCCGGCTCGAAGCGATTGAAGTGGCCGCTGGCAAGCAGTTTCATCACGCGGGAAAAGTCCTCATCCGCATCGACGATAGCGCGTGGGTCGTAGTCATTGCGTCGATTCCGCACTTCCTCGACGCTAAGACCGAACAGGAAAAAATTCTCCGGGCCCACCGCGTCGAGGATTTCGACGTTGGCCCCATCGAGCGTGCCGATGGTTACCGCCCCGTTCATCATGAATTTCATGTTGCCGGTGCCGGAGGCTTCCTTGCCGGCCGTCGAAATCTGCTCGGAGAGATCGGCGGCCGGGCAGATGAGTTCCATTGCCGAGACGTTGTAGTTGGGAAAAAACACGAGGCGTAGCCGGTCCGTCATACCGGGATCTGCGTTGATAATCTGAGCGACGTTGTTGACGGCCTTGATGATGCTTTTCGCCATCACATAACCGGGCGCCGCTTTTCCGCCGATAATGATCGCGCGCGGCGGCAGCCCGTCGCCGTCTCCGCGCTGGATTCGATCGTAGAGATGCACGGCGTGAAGCAGGTTCAGAAGCTGCCGTTTGTATTCGTGGATACGTTTCACCTGCACGTCGAACAGCATGTCGGGATTGATATGGAGACCGGTGCGCTCCTCGATTTCAGCGGACAGCGCGATTTTGTTGTCGTGCTTGACCTGGCGCCAGTTCTTTTGGAACTCGGTGTTGTCGGCCAGGCTCTTGAGTTTCTCGAGCTCGTTGAGATCGGTGACCCAATCGCCGCCGATGTTGTCCGTGATGAGTTCGCCGAGCCTGGAATTGCAGGCCGCCAACCAGCGTCTCTGCGTTACGCCGTTCGTCTTGTTATTGAAGCGGTCCGGCCAGAATTCCGTAAAATCCCTGAACAGGCCCTCCCGCAGAAGCTTCGAGTGCAGCTCGGCTACTCCGTTCACCGAGTAGCTCGCAACAATGGCGAGGTAGGCCATGCGCACGCTCGGTGTCGTGCCTTCTTCGATGAGCGACATCCGGCGGGCGCGTTCGTTGTCCCCCGGCCAGCGCAGGCTGACTTCGGTCAAAAAGCGCGCGTTGATTTCGTAAATGATGTCGAGCAGGCGCGGCAACAGCCGGCGGAACATTTCGACCGGCCATTTTTCGAGCGCCTCCGGGAGCAGGGTGTGATTCGTGTACGCCATGGTTTTCCGCGTGACTGCCCACGCCTCGTCCCAGCCGAATCCTTTCACGTCCATCAGCAGGCGCATGAGTTCCGGAACGGCGATGGCCGGATGCGTGTCGTTTAGCTGGAAGCAGTGCTTCTCCGCGAAGTTTTCCATGCTGTCGCCATGGCGTAGTTCCCAAAACCGCAGGGTGTCTTGCAAGCTGGCGGATGCAAGAAAATACTGTTGTCGTAACCGTAGCTCTTTACCGCTCTCGGTGGCGTCGTTCGGGTAAAGCACCATGGTGATGTTTTCGGCTTCGTTTTTTGCGGCGACGGCATCTCCGTAGCTGCCGGCGTTGAACTCTTCCAGGTCGAATTCCGACGTAGCCGCGGCGGACCATAAACGCAGGGTGTTGACGACGTCGTTTCGGTAGCCGGGGATCGGGATGTCGTAAGGTACCGCGAGCACGTCGTGAGTGTCGACCCAGTTATGTCGGACGCGCCCCGTTCCGTCCTCGTTCGCAACGGTACGCCCGCCGAACTTTACGATTTGCGAAAACTCGATGCGTTCGATCTCCCACGGAAATCCTTCGTGGAGCCAGTTGTCCGGTTCCTCGATTTGGTGACCGTTCTTGATGCGTTGGTGAAACATTCCGTAGTGATAACGGATGCCGTAGCCGATGACCGGCAGTTTCAAGGTGGCGCAGCTATCGAGGAAACACGCGGCAAGCCGACCGAGACCACCGTTGCCCAGGCCGGTGTCTTTTTCGCGGTCGTATACGTCTTCGAGATCGAGCCCCAGTCGTTCGAGCGCTTCGGTGGTTGCGGTTTCCATGTCGAGATTGAGCAGGGCGTTACGCAGCAAACGACCCATCAGGTATTCGAGCGACATATAGCAGACACGTCGCATGTCGTTACGCTCTTTGGCCTGCTGCGTCCAGTTCCAGCGTTCCATCAGCCGGTCGCGTGCGGCGAACACTACCGACTGATACAAAAAGGGCGAGCGGACATTCACTCTTCGGCGACCGAGCATGCGTCCAAAATAGTGCGTAAAGTCCTTGAGTACGGCATCCGCGGACATTTCGAGCGGCGGCGCCTGCAGCAATTCGATATCGCCGATACCTTCGGGATTGTCTGGACGGACAGCCATCAGTGTTTCTCCATCTTGCAGCGCTATCAATGCGCGCCCGGCCTCAAGATTAGCGCAGCCAACGGCGGAAGCGTTAGTTTCAGGGAGTGCGGCCGATTGTGCATTGAAACGCGTTCAGACTCGATGCGGCCGGCGTTTCCCACATTGGTACCGCCGTAAATTTCGGCATTCGTGTTGAGGATTTCTTCGTAGGTCCCGGCCTCAGGCACCCCAAGACGGTAATCGTAGCGGATCACCGGCGTAAAATTTGTAACGCACAGCACAAAATTGCCTTCGCGGTCGCGGCGTAGCCAGGAGAGGATACTGTTGTCGCGGTCGTGCCAGTCGATCCACTCGAATCCGTCGGGGCTGAAGTCGATCTGGTGCAGCGCAGGCAGTTCCAGAAGCAGAGCGTTCAGGTCGCGAACGAGATTCTGCACGCCCTGGTGCAATGGATACTGAAGCAGATGCCAGTGCAGGGAGCCGTCGTGGTTCCATTCGTCGTATTGGGCAAGTTCCGCGCCCATAAAAAGCAGCTTCTTGCCGGGCTGGCAAAACATCGTCGCGTAATAAGCGCGCAGGTTGGCGAACCTCTGCCACTCGTCTCCGGGCATGCGCCCGAGCAGGGATCGTTTTCCGTGCACGACTTCATCGTGTGACAGCGGTAACACAAAGTTCTCGTTAAACGCGTATACGAGACCGAAAGTCATCTTGTCGTGATGATGTTTCCGATGTACGGAGTCCTCGCACATGTACGAGAGCGTATCGTTCATCCACCCCATGTTCCACTTGTACGTGAATCCGAGCCCGCCGGTGTAGGTCGGATGAGAGACTCCCGGCCACGCGGTCGATTCTTCCGCAAACGTCGTTGCGCCGCGCGCGTGGACTTCGTGGTTGAGGCGACGCAGGAATTCGATGGCTTCGAGGTTCTCGTTACCGCCGCGTTCGTTCGGGATCCACTCACCGTCGTTCCGCGAATAGTCGAGATAAAGCATCGACGCAACCGCGTCGACACGCAGGGCGTCGACGTGGAATTCCTCGATCCAATACAACGCACTGCCGATCAGGTAGTTCACCACTTCGCGCCGGCCGTAGTTGAAGATCAGCGTTCCCCAATCCGCGTGTTCGCCCTTGCGGGGATCCTCGTGCTCGTAGAGTGCGCTGCCGTCGAAGCGGCTCAGGCCGTGATCGTCCTTCGGAAAGTGCGCCGGCACCCAGTCGATAATGACACTGATGCCCGCGCGGTGGCAGCGATCGACGAGATAACGGAAATCGTCGGGCTCGCCGAAACGCTGTGTCGGTGCATAAAGACCAATCGGTTGGTATCCCCAGGAACCGTCGAACGGGTGTTCCGAAACCGGCAACAGTTCGATGTGGGTAAAACGCATGTCGACGACGTACTCGACGAGTTCGTCGGCCAGCTCGCGATAAGTGAGTGAACGCATGTCCTGGTCGGGTTTGCGGCGCCAGGAACCCAGGTGTACTTCGTAGATGCTCATGGGCTGATCGAGCGCGGGTTCAACGCTCCGTCGCTGCATCCACTCGGTGTCGCTCCATTGGTAGTTGCTTTTGTAGACGATAGACGCGTTGCCCGGAGGCGCCTCGAAAAAGTGCGCAAGTGGGTCCGTTTTCAGAGGCAGGAGTTTGTTGTTGGCGTCGAGCAGCTCGAATTTGTATTTGCGGCCCGAACGGATATCCGGCACAAAAATCTCCCAGATGCCGTTTGCAGGATGCAGCCGCATGACGTGCCGGCGGCCGTCCCAGTCGTTGAAGTCTCCGACGACGCTCACGCGCGACGCGTTTGGCGCCCAGACGGCAAAACGCGTGCCTTTCACTCCGGACAGCTGGATGCAGTGCGCGCCCAGTATCGAATAGATGTTCTGATGTGAACCTTCGCCCAGCAGGTACAGGTCGATTTCACCCAGCGTGGACGGAAACCGATAGGCGTCTTCGACGTCGTAACAGCCGCCGTCCGGCAGTTCGACCCGCAAACGATAATTGCGTATTCGCGGCGGCATGTCGGCTGCAAAAATGCCGTGTTCGTGCACTCGGTCCATCGGGGTGAGCACATTGCCTTTCGAGTCGATCAACGATACGGCTTTTGCCTGCGGTTGCAGCGTGCGGACCAGTCGCCTGCCGCGGGACCGGTGTATTCCCAGCACCGCAAACGGGTTGTTGTGCTGGCCTTCCGCCAGCGCTTGCAGCTGGTCGTGGACCAACGCGGCATCGACCGTTACGTTACTCATTGCTCACGTCGCTTTGCGTGCTGTGCCTTAATCTTTTTCATACAACGCCTCTATGTACCGTTCCGCGGCGGTGGCCCAGCTGAAACGCTCGGCGGCGGCGCGGCGGCGAATCTTCAGCCAGCGGTTGGCGTCCTGGTTTTTGGTCAACAACGCGCGCCGCACGGTGGCTACGAAGTTGTCCGCCTGTTCGGTAGGTGATCGGCCCGTGAACGTGAAGCCGTTGACGTCGTTCAATACGGTGTCCCTGAGGCCCCCCACCGAGTGAACGACGCAGGGCTGCGAAGCCCGCATCGCAAGCATCTGGCTGATGCCGCAGGGCTCGAAACTCGACGGCATCAGGAAGAGATCGCCGGCTTGGTACAGCAGGTCGGCGAAGGTCTCGGAGTACCCGCACAGGAACAGAAAATTGCCGTGGCGGCGGCCGATCTCGGTGAACTGCCGTTGGAATTCCGGGTCGCCGCTGCCCAACAGGATCAGCACACTTTCCGCCTCCATGTCGTTCAGAATGCACTCCAGGGCCGTCGCTCCGTCACTCGTCGCCTCCATGAACAAGGCGGCTTTCTGATCGGTGAGACGGCCTATGCTGGTCAGCAGGTCGTTCGGCCGTTTCTTCGGCAGTGCAGCGATACGTTCCAGAGCCAGTTCGTGACTGCCGCGCGGGCCGCTTTCCCGGCTACGCCAGTCTTCAACTTCGCGAACGATGGTTTGCAGCAGCCTGCGCCAACCGGGCCTGGCGTAAGCCCGTTTCGGGTACGGTGCGCCGTTCAGAATGCCGAGCAGGCGCCCCTCTCCGCTCGCCCTCTCCAGGTCATGCTCCAGACCTTCGCCGCCGCGAAAGCCGTGCGCCGGATCGTTCGGCCGCAGGATCTCGCTGGCGTAACTTGGTGACACCGTGTTGAGTTTGTCCGCCAGACGTATCGCGGCCGCCATTGGGTTGACACAATCTGCGTAACGAGGATCGACGATGGACGGCTCGTCGTAGTCGAGGTCGTGATACCAGGCGGCCAATGACGATTCATCATGGTCAAGCGGTCGAATGCCCTGTAACGCGAGGTTGTGAATGGTGTAAACCGTGTGCACGCCGGCGAGCGCGGCGTAACGGGGATCGAAGGCTCTCAGTACGCAATAGAGGGCGGTATGCCAATCGTGCAGATGGACGATTGCAGGCGGGGTATCCATCTCCAGCAGGTAGCTTGCTATCGCCGCCGAAAAAAACGCGAATTTGGTGGCGTCGCTTGCGAACGGCCGCTCGGCGCCGTCGTCGCTATAGATTCCCGGACCGTGAGGCGCGAAACCCGGATGCTGGAACGCAAGGTTGCGCACCCCCTCGTCCGCGGTCGGAATGTGCAGGACGCTTACGGTTCGCGTTTCGCCGGCGAACAAAACGTCGAGTTCCGAGACCGGCGTTGCTCCCGGCGCCTGGTGAAAAAGCGCGTATTCCGGAATCAGCACCGTGACCCGCCAGCCCAGTTTCGCGAGCGCCGGCGGCAGGTCGCGGACGACGTCGCCCACACCACCCACTTTGCCGCGCGGCAGAGCCGCGTTTTCGGCCGCCGCCATGACGATTTGTCTGCCGTTACTCATCGCGGACCGTGCTAGCGGATGAAATGCAGTTCCTGGCCGAGCATTTCCGCCGTAACGAGCGTTAGTCCGCTGTCGGTTACGCGGAAGCCGCGTTCACGGTCCGCATCGTGATTCTCGCCGATCACGGTGCCTTCCTCGATGATTGTTCCGCGGTCAATGATCGCCCGGTGGATTCGGCAGTGCCGCCCGATACGTACGTAGGGCAAGATGACGGAGTCGGTGACGGTGCTGTAGGACCGCACCTCGCAGTTCGAGAACAGGAGGGAATTTCTGATGCTGGCGCCCGACACGACGCAGCCGCCCGACACCATGGATTCGATGGCTTCGCCGCGGCGGCCCGGTTCGTCGAACACGAATTTGGCCGGGGGCGCCTGTGTCTGGTGAGTGTGGATCGGCCAAAGTTGGTCGTAGAGATTGAGCTGTGGCGAAACCGACACCAGTTCCATGTTTGCTTCCCAGAAAGCGTCAAGTGTGCCGACGTCGCGCCAGTACGCCTGTTTTTCCGTGACGGGATCGCGAAACGGATACGCGTAAACCCGGTAGTTCTTGATGATCGCCGGAATGACGTTACGGCCGAAATCGTGTTGAGTGCCGGGTGTATCGGCGTCTTTGATGACCTGTTCGTAGAGGAATTCGGTGTTGAAGATATAGTTGCCCATGGAGGCGAGGCAAACGTCGCTGCGCCCCGGGATCGGCGTCGGGTTCTCCGGCTTCTCGGTAAAATCGATGACCCTCCCGCTGTCGTCGACGGTCATGACGCCCAGCGCGCCGGCCGCCTCGCTGATGGGCACCTCGAGACAGCAAACGGTCATGTCCGCGAGCTTCTCGACGTGCGCGGCGAGGAAAGGGCCGTAGTCCATTTTGTAAACATGATCGCCGGCGAGGATCAGAACGAATCGCGGCGCGTGTGTCCGGATGATGTCGAGGTTCTGGTAGACGGCGTCGGCGGTTCCGCGGTACCACTCGCCGCCGATGCGCTGTGATGCCGGCAGGATCTCGACGAACTCTTTGTTGCCGGCCTGAAACCAGGACCAGCCGTGCACCAGGTGGCGGATCAGGGAATGCGCTTTGTACTGTGTGAGCACGCCGATCCGGCGCACGCCGGAATTGATGCAGTTGGACAAGGGGAAGTCGATGATCCGGAACTTGCCGCCGAAATACAGCCCCGGTTTTGCACGCCAGCTGGTCAGCTCGTGAAGACGGCTGCCCTGTCCGCCGGCCAGTATCAGCGCCAGGGTTTCGCGGGTCAGTCGACTGACAAAACGGGCGTCGACGGTAATATCACTCTCGGCCATCGGCTTCACACCTGTAATTATTATTCTCTCGCGCCCAGTGTATAGCAGATCGCCGTGCCGGGACGCCATTCGCGGAAATAGCGGCCCGGTGGCGCCGGATTGGGCCCCTTTTGTCGGATCGGCGCCCCCACCATCACTGCGGAACCTGCGAGCCTTGCGCCGATAGCAGGGCGGCAGCCGGGTTGCGGTCGGCCGACGCGACCTCTTCTCCGATCGAGTCCATGAGCGCCGGCGTGAGCCGTTCCGGTTCGACGCGCCAGCGCCAGTTGTTGGCTGACGTGCCGGGAACGTTCAGGCGCGCTTCGGACCCGAGTCCCAGATAGTCCTGCATCGGCGCGATCGCGAGCCGCGCATTCGTCGAAAACGCCAGCCTGATCAGGTCATTGTGAATGGTCTCGGGACGGCCGTTGGTGACCTCTAACACCCGCTCGCGCGTTCGGCGGATCTCCATTTCGCTGCGGTTGTCGTCCGGGCTGCCGCGGAACCAGCCGACCGTCGTGTCGTTGTCGTGGGTACCGGTGTAACAAACGCAGTTGCCGTCGATGTTCTCAACGTCAAAATCCTCGTTGCCGATCTCGAATTGGAGGACTTTCATGCCGGGAATAGCGTGACGTTCGCGGAGTACGTCCACTTCCGGCGTGATGATGCCCAGATCTTCGGCGACGATCGGCAGTTGGCCGAGTGAATCCCGTATGGCGTCGAACAGCGCGTCAGCGGGCCCGGGTAGCCACTCACCGTCGCGAGCGGTAGTCGCTTCGGCGGGAACCGACCAATAAGACTCGAAACCGCGGAAGTGATCGATACGCACGAGGTCCGCCATTTCAACGGACTTGCGCAGCCGCTCGATCCACCACGCGTAGCCGTTTTCGGCGTGTTTTTTCCAGTCGTAGAGCGGATTGCCCCAGAGCTGGCCGTCTTCGCTGAAGTAATCCGGCGGCACGCCCGCGACGTGCGTGGGCCGGCCGCCGTCGTCCAGGCGAACGATGTCGCGGTTGGCCCAGGCGTCCGAACTGTCAAACGCAATGTAAATCGGCATGTCGCCGAACAGAACGACTCCGCGCTCGCCGGCATAGGTCCTCAGGCGTTGCCATTGGCGGTGAAACAGAAACTGACCGATCTTGACGGATTCGACGTCGGCGGCGGCGAACTTTTCCACCTTGCGCAATGCCTCAGTATCACGCCGCACGAACTCTGCCCGCCACTCCGGCCACGGACGTTCGCCGTGCTGCGTCTTGAGTATGCGGAACAGGGCGTAATCGTGAAGCCAGACTGCGTCGTTTTTGTCCAGGAAAGCGGCAAAATCCGCTTTTACCTCCGCGTTGGCCTGTGTGTGGAACCGCCCCGCCGCGCGTTTCAACAGCGCTTTTTTGGCAGGAATGAGGGCTCCGTAATCCACCGTTTCCGCCGGCAGGCGCAGCAGGCTGTCGGCTTCGTTGGACGTCAGCAGGCCGGCGCGAATGAGGGTAGCGGTGTCGATGAGCAGCTCGTTACCGGCGAAGGTCGAAAGCGGTTGATAAGGGGAATCCCCGTAGGCGGTCGGGCCGGTCGGCAGGAACTGCCATACACGCAGGTGCATACGCGTCATGGCGTCGATGAACTCGAACGCCGCATCGCCGATCTCGCCGATGCCGTAACGTCCCGGTAACGACGTAATGTGCAGACACACGCCAGCCAGGCGTTCCGCCGGTAGTATTCCGCTGTCCCCGTTTTCGTCAGTGCGCATGCTTACCCGGGAATCGTCATTGATGTCAGGCGCTCCTCAGCGCTTTCTTGGAAAGCCTGAGTCGTTCTTCGGCCGCCGAACCCAAGTTTACCGCCAGCGCGACCTGCAGCGCGTCCAGCACTGCGAGCTGAGCGAGTCGCGAGCTCATCGGCGTGTATATGCTGGTATCTTCCTCGACCCGTCCGCCAAGAACGAGATCAGCGGCCTGCGAAAGCGGCGATTCGGGGTCCGTGAGCGCGATAACGGTTGCGCCACGTTCCGCCGAGCGCCGCATCGCCTGTAGCACGACGGACCAGCGGCCGGTATGCGAGATCGTGACGAACACGTCGTCGGGTTCCGCAATGGCCGCCATTTGCAGAAGCATCGGCGGATCCGTGGCGGTGGAGCAGGGTATGCCCAGCCTGAAGAACTTCTGTCGGGCGTCCCTTGCGACCTGTCCGGATGCGCCCAAGCCCGCAAAAACGATTTGCCTTGCGGCCGCCATTTCCTGAACCGCCCGCTCGAACGGCAAGTCCGATACCCGCGCACGCAGGTCGTACAAGGCCTGCAGCGAGCGGTCGAACACTTTGGTGACCGCCTCTTCGACACTGTCGTCCGGGCTGACGTCTTTGTGAACAAAACTTCCGGGCCGGCTGACCGCGGCGGCGAGGCGCAGCTTGAGATCGCGGAATCCGTCGACGCCGACGCTGCGACAGAACCGCACCACGGTGGGTTCACTGGTTCCCGCGGCCCTGGCCAGGTCGGCGATGGTCGCGTCGGTGGTCCGGCGCGGGTGTTTCAATACCCATTCCGCAACCGCGCGCTCGGCGCGGCTGAGCGTGGGTATGGCGTCGTCAATCTCCTGCAGCATGTAGTTAAACTACAGTAATAAGCGCACTTCTGCCACATATTTTGCGACAGATGCGTCAATTTGTAGTAGAGTTTCACAAATTCTGAGGATAAGACCATGGCCCAGCTGATTCCGTGCGAGCCCTTCGATCTGATCATCTTCGGCGGTACGGGCGATTTGGCGATGCGCAAACTACTGCCCGCGTTGTACCACCGCGACGGCGCCGGGCAGTTCAGTCCCGACAGCCGCATCATCTCGGTGGGACGCCGTGACATGAGTCGCGACGGCTATCTCGCCGTCGTTCGGGAGGCGCTCGAGCAGAACCTCAAGAGCGGCGAGTTCGAGGACGACCAGTGGCAGTCGTTCAGCGCGCGCATGGAATACGTGGGCGCCGACGCACTCGACCACGCAAGCTGGGGAGCGCTCAACGGGCTGCTCGACGGCATCGGCGGCAAGACCCGCGTCGTCTATCTCGCCACGGCGCCCTCGTTATACGGTTCCATCGCCGCGGGGCTTCGTGAGAATCGTCTCATCATCGACGACGTCCGTATCGTTCTCGAAAAACCGCTGGGCCACGATTACGAATCGGCACGTACGATAAACGACGAAGTCGGGCGGTGTTTTGCGGAAAACCAGATTTTTCGCATCGATCACTATCTCGGTAAGGAAACCGTGCAAAACCTGCTCGCGCTGCGCTTCGGAAACAGCCTGTTTGAACCTCTCTGGCGGCGCGGCACGATCGATCACGTGCAGATTACCGTGGCGGAAGACCTGGGCGTGAGCAACCGTGTCGAGTTCTACGACAACGTCGGCACGTTGAGGGACATGGTGCAGAACCACATCCTCCAGCTCATCTGTCTGGTCGCGATGGAGCCGCCCTCGAGCCTGCACCACGACGCCGTACGTAACGAAAAGATGAAAGTCCTCAGAGCGCTCAGGCCGATAACGGCGGACAACGTCAAGGCGCTGACGGTTCGGGGTCAGTATTCGGCCGGCGCTATCAACGGCGAATCGGTGCAGGGTTACCTGGACGAACTCGAGTCCGGGGAAAGCGCGACGGAAACCTTTGTTGCGCTGAAGCTCGAGATCGACAACTGGCGCTGGTCGAACGTGCCGTTTTATCTCCGCACGGGCAAGCGTCTGAAGGCGAAACACTCGGAGATCGTGCTCGAATTTCAGGACATTCCGCACTCGATATTCCCCGAACAGAAGTACGACGTCGCAAGGAACCGCCTGAGCATCCGCCTGCAGCCGGATGAAGGCGTCAAACTCGACATCATGGCAAAGGAACCGGGTCCCGGCGGTTTCGACCTGCGGCCCGTGTCGCTCGACCTCAGTTTCGAGGAAACCTTCGGATTACGTTATCCCGACGCGTACGAGCGCCTGCTGATGGAAGTACTGCGCGGAAATCCCGCTTTGTTCATGCGCAGGGACGAGGTGGAAGCCGCCTGGGAATGGATCGACGGCATCATTGCCGGATGGCGGGACGCGCGGCAAAAGGTTGATCAATACGTGGCCGGTTCCTGGGGGCCGGCCGCGAGTTCCATGCTGCTGGACCGCGGTGGCCGCGCCTGGCAGCCCGACGTTTGAGGTGGATATCATGTTCCACGATTATCCCGATCGCGAATCCGCGTCCACTGCCGCCGCGGACATCATCGAAGCGGCGTTGCAACGCAGGCTCGAAGCCGGCGCGGAGGCGACGATGGTCGCCAGCGGCGGAGCGACGCCGGTGCAAACTTTCGAGCGCCTCGCGGCCCGCGATTTGCCCTGGTCGCGTATCCACGTGGTGCCAAGCGACGAACGCTGGGTGCCGGCAACGCACGATGACAGCAACGAGCGCATGGTGCGTACCGCCCTGATGGTGGGTGCCGCGGCAGCGGCTAATTTTCAACCGCTCTATGACGATGAACACGATATTGAAGACGGCGCCGCTATTCTCGAACAGGCAGTTCGCAACCTGCCTTTTCCGTTTGCGTGCTCCTTGCTCGGCATGGGCGAGGACGGGCATTTTGCGTCGCTGTTCCCGGACGCCGATACGTTGCGGTCCGCGCTCGACGTCGACGGGACGCGGCTGGTTCTTCCGGTGAAGACGAGCGCAAGCCCGCATCCGCGCATGTCGCTGACGCTCGCCGCAATTTCCCGCAGTGACGAGATCGTGCTGCTGATTTTTGGCGCTGCAAAACGCGAATTGTTGCAGGAGGCGGCCGAGTCGGCGAATCGCTTTCCGGTATCGCAGCTGTTACTCCAGAAGCGAGCACCGGTTCGCATCCTCTGGGCGCCCTGAGAACAAATTCACTGGAGGAATCACCGCGGTATGAACCCGATCGTGAAACGTGTTACCGAGCGTATCGTCGAGCGCAGCTCGGCAACAAGAACGGCGTATCTCAAGCAGATCAATCGGGCAAGACACGATGGTCCGACGCGCAAGGGGCTGTCGTGCAGCAATCTTGCGCACGGCATCGCCGCGTTCGACAGCGGCATCAAGAAGTCGCTGGCGACCAAGGAGATCGCCAATCTCGCCATCGTCTCCGCCTACAACGAGATGTTGAGCGCCCATCAGCCGTTCGAGACTTATCCCGCTCTGATCAAGAAGACGGCGGCCGAACACGGCGCCGTCGCGCAGTTCGCCGGTGGCGTGCCGGCCATGTGTGACGGCGTCACACAGGGACAGGACGGCATGGACCTGTCGCTGTTCAGCCGCGACGTCATTGCGCTCTCCACCGCCGTGGCGCTGTCGCACAACATGTTCGACGCCGTCATTTGTCTGGGCGTCTGTGACAAGATCGTTCCGGGGTTGTTGATCGGCGCGCTGTCGTTCGGTCATCTACCGTGTATTTTCGCGCCGGCGGGACCGATGGTGTCGGGTCTGTCGAACAAGGAAAAAGCGCGTACCCGCGAGGATTACGCGGCGGGGCGTTGCAGTCGTGACGAACTGCTGGCCGTGGAATCCGCGGCCTATCACTCGCCCGGCACCTGCACGTTTTACGGCACCGCCAACAGCAATCAGATGTTAATGGAAGTGATGGGCCTGCAGCTGCCGGGCGGCTCGTTCGTCAATCCGAACACCGATTTGCGGGATGCGCTGACCGGGGAAGCCGTGCGCCGCGTTTTGAAAATCAGCAGTCTCGAAGACGGGTATTTACCGCTCGGTGAGGTAGTCGACGAAAAGGCTGTCGTCAATGGAATCGTGGGGCTCCTGGCGACCGGAGGTTCAACGAATCTCACACTCCACCTGGTTGCGATCGCCGCCGCCGCGGGCATCAAAATCGACTGGAGCGATTTCTCCGAGCTTTCCCAGGCGGTTCCATTGCTGGCGCGGGTCTATCCGAACGGCACGGCCGACGTGAATCATTTTCACGCGGCGGGCGGGCTCGGTTTTGTCATCGGTCAGCTGCTCGATGCAGGAATACTCCACGAGGAGGTCAATACCGTGTGCGGGAAAGGACTGTCGACGTTCCGTACCGAACCGTTCCTGAGCGAGGACAATCGAATTCACTGGAAGCCGGCGCGGAGCGAGCCGCTCGACCGCGACGTCCTGCGGCCGGTCGATGATCCGTTTGACTCCGAGGGTGGCTTGAAGCTGGTCGAGGGAAACCTGGGCAGAGCCGTCGTCAAGGTATCCGCGGTAGCGGAGGAACACTATCGGATCCGCGCGCCGGCGCGCGTATTCACTTCCCAGGCGGCATTCAAGCAGGCATTCAACGACGGTGAATTGGAGCGGGACATGATTGCTGTCGTGCCTTTTCAGGGGGCGCGTGCGAACGGCATGCCCGAGTTGCACAAACTCACTCCTTACCTCGGCGTGTTGCAGAACCGGGGCCACAAGGTCGCGCTGCTGACCGACGGCCGCATGTCCGGCGCATCGGGCAAGGTCCTGGCTGCAATCCAGACAACCCCCGAAGCCATCGACGGCGGCATCATCGGCAAAATCCGCGACGGCGACACCGTCCATATCGACGCCAATGCCGGCACGATGTCGGTCGAGGGAGCGGACGTCGAAGCTCGTCCGGTGAGGGAGGTTGATCTCTCGGACAATCATCATGGCATGGGCCGTGAGCTTTTTGCGGCGTTTCGCAGGAGCGTCGACTCCGCCGAGAAGGGCGCGAGCATCTTCGGCCGGATCTAGGGCCTGTTAACGCATGGGCACCAGCCGGTTCTTCTCCGTGTCGGCGGTGGCGCCGATCTCGCTGCCGGGGAAGCGCGACGGCTCGCGCGGGATGCAGCAACGCTGACCTTGTGAGAGCATTAGGCCGGGTTCTCCGGGGGACGTGAATGACAAAGCCGTGTCTGTTGGTTGGTGACATCGGGGGCACAAACGCGCGTTTTGCGCTCGCGGATCCAGGCGCTCCCGGGTTCACCGATGCGACGACGCTCCACTGCGCGGACTTCGCGACCGCGGACATGGCGATCCGGGCCTACCTCGAGTCGGTTCAGGCAACCGCGCCGGACGTCATCTGTCTCGCCGCGGCGGGGCCGATTGTCAATGATGCGGTGCGTTTTACGAACAGTCACTGGTCGCTGGACCTCTCCGATCTCCGGGAGACGTTCGCGACTCCGAACGTGCAGCTGTTGAACGACTTCGAGTCTATCGCCTACTCCATTCCCTTCCTGAAACGTGCGGACTGTCTGCCGATAGGGCGGCCGCCCGGGAGGGATCTCGACAGCGGCGACTTCACGGTCGGCGTCATCGGTCCGGGCACCGGACTCGGCGCCGTTGGGTTGATACGCCGTGACGGCGGAATTTTCCCGATCGTCGGTGAGGCCGGCCACGTCGGGTTCGCGCCCGAAACACAGATTCAGATCGATGTCCTCTCGGTTCTCCGTGAGCGATTCGACCGTGTGTCTGCGGAGCGACTGGTATCCGGGCCCGGGATCGAAAACATCTACTGGGCGTTGACGCGGGTTCACGGTGACAAGAGTCCGCCGCTGACGGCCGCGCAGATCTTCGAGAAAGGCGGCGATAACAGTGATCTCCGCGCGGCCGAAACGGTGCAGTTCTTTTTTGAAACTCTCGGCCAGGTAGCGGGTAACCTCGCGCTGACCCTCGGTGCGTGGGACGGCATCTACATTGCCGGCGGCATCGCGAAACGGTATCCGGACACGATCGTGAACAGCCGCTTTCGTTCCGGGTTCGAGAGCAAGGGCCGTCATCGCAGTCTGTTGGAGGCGACGCCGACCCAGCTGGTGACACTCGCGGAACCCGGTTTGCTTGGCGTGAGTTACTGCGCGTTCAAGCTTTTCCGCGGCGGCAAGGAGGTGGATGCCCGGGAAGACTGAAAGCCCGGTCTCGTAAGCGTTCGTTCGTGGACTACCTCGCACTCATCGTCGGATTGATCATCCTGTGGCTAGGCACCGATCTGGCCATCAGCGGGGCAACGTCCATCGCCCGCAATCTGAAACTGTCCGAGTTCGTCATCGGCATAGCCGTGCTTTCGGTAGGCAGCGATTTACCCGAGCTGACCATCGCAATTGACGCCGGGATTCGCAATCTCGACGGCGAGAACATGTCGGGTGTCGTCACCGGCAGCGCGATCGGCAGTTCGCTCGGTCAGATCGGCCTCGTGCTCGGGATCGCCGGTCTGATCGGGGTGCTGACCGTGCCTCGCCACGTCGTCTTGCAGCATGGCGGGGTCATGCTCGGATCGGTGCTGGTACTGGCGATGCTCGGCTACGACGGAGCGATCACCCGTGCCGAAGGGGGCGCGCTGCTGGCGATTTATGCCATCTATTTCGTGCTGTTACTGACCGACCGGCACAGCTATGAATCGATTGAAGACGGGCAAACCGTGATGCCCATGGTCAAAGCCGTGCCAATGGTGATCATCGGCATGACGGCCGTGGTCTTCGGCGCCGAGCTGACCGTAAAATCCGTGGTCAGCCTCGCATACATGCTGCAGATCGACCAGACCGTCATCGCCGTGGTCATCGTGGGGATCGGCACCAGCCTGCCGGAGCTGTCCATCTCGGTCAGCGCAATGCTGAAGAAGCGCAGCAAGCTGTCCGCCGGTAACCTCATCGGCAGCAACATTTTCGATACGCTCGTGCCGATCGGTGCGGCCGCCATCATATCCGGTCTGGATTTCGCGCCGGGCATGCTGCGATTCGACCTGCCGTTCCTGTTCGTGATATCGGCGGTCGCCCTTTGCGCCTTTGTTCGACGGCGCGGTCTTCAGAAGACGCAGGCGCTGCTGCTGCTGGGTCTGTATATTGCGTACGTGACTATCACGCTCGTCCGTGCGTGATTGAGAATCGTGCAAAACCTGGGAATGTGGGCCGGTGAGGGTGGATGCAGAAAAGAACGCGCGCGTGCTGCGCGTTATTCTCCTGGAAGGACTGGCCAATGTTCTCGTGCTGGCATTGAAGTCGGTCGTCGGGTTCACGACCGGATCGATGGCCATTCTTGCGGACGCGGTTCATTCGCTCGCGGACGTCGCCAACAACGTCATCGCCTGGATTGTCATGCGCGCCTCCCATCGGCCGGCGGATCGCGAGCATCCCTATGGTCATCAGAAGTTCGAGATGCTCGCGGTGTTCGTGCTGGCGGTGCTGCTGTCCGTTATTGCCCTGGAGATTGCGATCCAGGCCGTGCTGCGGGATAGCGAGCCGCCGGATATCTCGACCTGGGGTCTGGTCGTCATGGGCGCCGTTTTGTTTGTCAACGTTGCGCTGGCCGGCTGGGAACGCCACTGGGCAAAAAAGCTGGATTCCAGCATCCTGTCGGCGGACGCGAGCCACACGTTCTCCGACGTTTTGACGACCGTTGTCGTGATCGCGGGTTGGCAGCTGTCGGTGCGAGGTTACCCCTGGCTCGATACGGTCTGTGCACTTGCCGTCTCGGCGATGATCTTTTATCTGGCGTTCGGGCTCTTCAAGAACGTGGTGCCTGTACTGGTTGACGAAATCGCCATCGAGCCGGAGCGCCTGACGGACGCCATCGGCAATATACCCGGCGTGGTCCAGGTGCCGCGCGTCCGCTCCCGATGGATCGGCCCGGACCGGGCGGTGGACGTCGTCGTCACCGTTGAGCCGTCGATGTCGACCGTGCAATCGCACGATATCGCCGACGCCGTGGAAGCATTGCTCGAGTCGGAGTTCGACGTCAAAGACATCACCGTGCATATAGAGCCGGAAGAGGCCTAAGCAATTCCCCTGCTGCGCCCGTGGTGCCTGCGGCCCGGGCGCCTGACAGCATCCGCCGCAAACACGGCCGGTGCTGTCAGGCAAACCCGGGGCGGGCGGGCGACCCGGTTTGCCGGCGCTCAGTTGACGCCCGTTATCTCGATGTCGTCGATCGCCATGTCGCCGCGGAAGTTACCGGCGGCCACCGCTCTGTAACGAACTCGAATTGGCCCGCTGAAACTGCCCAGATCCACGGTCGCCTGCGCATAGGCCGCCGAACTGCTGCTTTGCTGCTGTCCGCTGATCGTCCAGACTCCCTCGGTCCATACGCCGCCGCTTTCTACGTCGACGTTGAGCGTGCCCATGTTCGAGCCGTACATGTGATAAAAGAACGTCAAGGTTCGCGCGGCGCCATTGATTGTCGGTCCGAGCAGTATCGCCGTATCGCCGGCGTTGAACGCCCCCCCGCTTTCGGACGTTTCCAGATACATATACCAGGAGCTGCCGTTGTTGCCGCCGTTGGGTCCCGTGTTGTTGGACGGTGTTCCTCCGGAGTCCCGCGTCCAGTCCTCGTTGTCGCCGGTTGTGACGTTGGCCCAGTTGCCCTGCCCATTCTCGAAGCTTTCCGCTTCGAGCACTACCGGCGTGCTGCCGGCATCAAGCACCGTGATCTCGACATCGTCGCTCGCGCTCAATGCGGTATCGCTGCCCGTCAGGCGTAACAAATACGTTCCCGCGGCGGGGAAGCTCGCGGTCGTGACAGCGGCCGACGCATCGCCGAAGCTCACGGTTCCGGGTCCCGTTACCTGGGTCCAGATGCTGGTGACGGGTGCCGCGGCGGGCAGGCCGTCGTCGCTGACGCTGCCGTTCAACGTTGCGGTTTCCGGCAAGATCACGGTTTGATCGGCGCCGGCGTTCACCATCGGCGCCTGATTGACCGGCGGACCCAGGATACCGGTAATCTCGATATCGTCGATCGCCATGTCGCCGCGGAAATCGCCGGCAGCAACGCCGCGGAAACGCACGCGGATCGGGCCGCTGAAGCTGTTCAGATCCACCGTCGCTTGTAAATAGGCGGCGGAGCTGCCGCTTTGCTGCTGACCGCTGACGCTCCAGACGCTTTCGATCCAGACGCCGCCGCTTTCCACGTCGACGTTTAGCGTGCCCATGTCGGAGCCGTACATGTGATAGAAGAACGTCAATACACGACTGCTGCCGTTTACAATCGGACCTTCCAGGATTGCCGAATCGCCGGCATTGAATGCGCCCTGGTTGTTGGAGGTTTCCAGGTACATATACCAGGTGCTGCCGGCATTGCCGTCATTGGGACCGGTATTGTTGGACGGCGTGCCACCGGAGTCCCGCGTCCAGTCCTCGTTGTCGCCGGTCGTCACGTTGGCCCAATTGCCCTGGCCGCTCTCGAAGCCTTCCGCTTCGAGCACCACGGGCGTGCTGCCGGGCTCGAGGACGGTTACTTCAATGTCGTCGCTGGCACTGAGTTCGGTATCGCTCGCAGTAAGGCGTAACACGTAGGTGCCGGCTACGGGGAAGCTCGCCGTCGTGTTGACCGAGGACGCGTTGCCGAAGCCGACGGTTCCGGGCCCCGATACCTGGCTCCACGTGCTGTTGACCGGTGCCCCGGCAGGCAGACCGTCGTCGCTGACGCTGCCGCTGAGCGACGACGCGTCGGGCAGGATCACGGTTTGATCGGCGCCCGCGTCGACGACCGGCGCCTGATTGACCGGCGGCCCGAGGATGCCCGAGATTTCGATGTCGTCGATGGCCATGTCGCCACGGAAGTCGCCGGCGGCGACCGCGCGGAAACGCACGCGGATTACGCCGGAGAAACCGTTCAGGTCGACGGTCGCCTGGCTGTAGGCCGCCGAGTTGGAGCTTTGTTGCTGGCCGCTGATGCTCCATACACCGTCCGTCCAAACACCGCCGCTTTGCACGTCGACGTTCAAGGTTCCCATGTTAGAGCCGTACATGTGATAGAAAAAGCTCAGGCTTCGGTTGTTGCCCGAAGCGATGTCGGGCCCCTCCAGGATGGCCGTGTCACCGGCGTTGAACGCGCCCTGGTTGTTGGAGGTTTCCAGATACATGTACCAGGTGCTCCCGGCGTTGCCGCTGTCGGGCCCGGTGTTGTTGGACGGCGTGCCGCCGGAGTCGCGTGTCCAGTCTTCATCGTCGCCCGCGGTCACGTTCAGCCAGTTCCCCTGACCGGACTCGAAGTCCTGTGCTTCGAGCACGACCGGCGCGGCAACGGCCGTGACCGTAAGTTCGTCGCTGCTGGACGCTGCACCGTCGTTCGCCGTCAGGCGGAGCACGTAACTGCCTTCAACCGGCAGCGTGACGTCGGTCACCGCGGAGGCGGCGTTGCCGAAGCTCGCGGTGTCCGGCCCGGACACCTGGCTCCAGCCGACGGTCACCGCCCCGGGCGGGTTGGGCCGCCCGTCATCGCTGACCGATCCGTTGAGCGTCAGCGCCACTCCGACGACGGCATTCTGGTCGGATCCGGCGTTGACGCTCGGCGGCGCGTTGGGCGGTTCCGGGTTCACCGTGATCGTCACGTCGTCGCTGTTGCTCAAGGCGGTGTCGTTCGCGGTCAGACGCAGAACGTAGGTGCCGTCGGTCGAAAAACTCGCTGTCGTATCGATCGCTGCGGCGTTACCGAAAGCGACGCTGCCGGGTCCGGAAACCTGGCTCCAGCTCGTCGTTACGTTTGCGCCCAGGGGCAAACCGTCGTCGCTGACCGTGCCGTCCAGGCTCGCGGTGGCCGGCAGGACAATCGTCTGGTTGCTGCCGGCATTGACGACCGGCGCCTGATTCGCGGGCGGCGGGTCTACCGTGATCGTGACGTCGTCGCTGCTGCTCAGCTCGGTATCGCTCGCGGTGATTCTAAGCACGTAGGTACCGGGAGCCGAAAAAGCGGCGGTCGTGTTAACCGCCGCGGCGTTGCCGAAGGTCACACCGCCGGGGCCGGAGACGACCGACCAGTTCGTGCTCACGGTCGATCCGCTGGGCAGGCCGTCGTCGGATACGCTGGCCATCAGATTGGCCGATGCCGGCAGCTGAATGGTCTGGTTTGCGCCTGCATCGACAACCGGCGCCTGATTGACGGGCGGTGTGGAGCTTCCCCCCGTGACGACCAGTGCGTAGACCGCGTCCGTCGCGGGTGTAGCGGTATGTCCGTCCATGACGATGTCGTCGCCCAGCACTTCGATGTCCCAGGTGCCGGCTTCCGGCGCCTGAATGAATACGTTCTCGACGGGGTCGATCGTGTTCGAGTTGCCGCCGGGCGTCGACCAGTTTCCGCCTCGCAAACCGTTGTTGCCCCAATACACCGTGCCCGTTGGGCTGGTTACCCTGAGGCTCAAGTCGTTAATGCGATGGACGGCGGCCGCGGGATTGCCGCGCAGGTCGCGGTACACCATCGTGGCTTTCAAGGCCTGGCTGCCGTCGACGGTCAAGGTATACGCGTTGACGCCGCCCGGCGTTACGACGTCGTCTTCGTTGATCAATATCGGCAGGGTCCATCCGTTCGCCTGCGCGGCGTCGTAGAGGTTTCTGAGGTCGGGCGCTCCCCAGCCCTGATGGACACGGCTCATATTGGCCGAGTCGCCGCCGCTGAAGTTGTAACGAAACGCGCTGTGTATCATCAACGCTCTCGCCGTGGCGGCGTGTGGCCGCACGTCGAATACGTCGCGGTTTTGTCCGGGCCCGCCGGCAAACACCCCGTCCGCCCACATCTGAAACATGATAGCGAACGCCGCTCCCACGGTCGGCGTGGCGCCGCTGGTCCCGCCGAAATCGCGGTAGGCGGTGTCGCTGACGTCGTCGATCGTGCGGATGCCGCCGTACTGGCCGGACAGGTCCGGCTTTATGCGATCGTCGGCGGCGGGTCCGATACTTGCTCTGTTCCAATTGTCGTCACTACGATCGATCGTGTCCTCGGTGTGGAAACCGCCGACCGCCACGACGTTTTTGGCCCATGCCGCCGGGCGCGAATTTCGATTGCCTTCGTTGCTTTGTGATTGCAGTTTGATGAAATCCAGGTCGAAGAGCACCTCGTCGTATTCCGCAGACCACGTGGTGTACTGCGTCGTCTGGGTGTAGTCGGTGCTGCTGGTTTGCGCAATCGCCCGATAGGGTCCGCTCGGATCGATCAGCTCGGCCAGGTGTCCGCGAAGCTGCGATTCCGTGGGCTGATTGTTGCTCGGAAATCCCGAGAAACGGGAGAATACGATTGGGCGCGCGGCGCAACGGATCAACCCGCCGCTCATGGCGATTCCTTCCCCGTAAACGATTCCGGCGATCTCGGTGCCATGGTTCAAGCCGCCCGATCCCGACGCCTGGGGACTGCGCACGAGTATGGGTTTGTTGACCAGTTCCTGGTGACTGAGCCTGTAACCCCGGTCATAGACCTCGAAGCCGACGCCCTGGCCGCAGTAGCCGGCAACCTGTTCGATGTAATCGAATTCTTCCCGTTGTCGAACCTGATCCAGGTCTTCACCCTCTTCGCCGCGGAGGTCGATAAACAGCGTCTCGGCTTGCTGGGCGACCCGCAGCAGCTGGTCGGCGTTCAAATTAGCCGAAAACCGGCTGCTCGCCGACGCGCTGGTCCGAAGATCCACCGATCGGGATTGCGCGGGATCGCCGCTCAATACGACACCTCCGATCGACTCGGTGAATCTCACGAGCGCTGCCCGGTGTGCCTGGCTGACCGCCATTATCGAGTACGTCCGTATCGCGCCGCTTCCCGAAGCAACGACGTTCTCCAGTCCTTCTTGAAGCTTGTATGCCGGAAGGTAGTCCGTCGTCGCTCGAACGAACGGCATGGACTCCGTCGCGGTTTTGGCGGTGCGGCTCATCAAGACAATCAGCGCGTTCGGGGGTAACGCCGTAACGATTTCGGCCCCCGCGTTCTCGATCGCCCGCTGATAGTCGGGATGCGCCTGGGTGTGAAATTGGACAATGTACGCATCAACGGACCGGCCGGCATCGCGGACGTAAAGGCTCGGAGCAAGACTGCTCGAACGTTGCGCGGCAGCCGGTTGACCACCGACCAGCGGGTCGAATGCGGGCGCGCGACGCAGGCGAATGAGATTGTTTGCAGGGCGCGGACGACTGAATGCGTTTCCGTCGATGCTCGATTGATACGTACCGTCCGCGTTCAAAATCTCCTGCGTGCCGAGAGTCCCGATCTCTCGCCGGTCTCCGGAGCCGGCGCTGCTTTCCGGTGAGTCCGCCTGAGCGTGCGCCGCGGACAAGCCCGTCACGGCGAAAATGAACAGGAGCGCCGAGAAAATTGCGCCACGGCGGAATGAAAGGAACAACCTGAAAGTCGATGTCGTCACAATAGCCCCCGAATAGCCCGTTGTCGTGCAACAAACGGCGTGCTTCGCAGCCTGGACTGCCCGCTTAAGGACGTGACGATAACGGTGCTTGTTGTTTGTTCTCCGTTTGCTGGCAGGCGGAACTCTGGGTTAACAGACCCAAGCCAGCCCCCGAAAACTGCCGCACAACACGGGACTCGGCGTTCAACGCGGCGGCGGGATGCCGGGCTCGCGAAAACCGGCGTAGTGCGGTACGGAGTTTTCACATTTACCGTACATCAGTTGATCGTCCGGCTTCATGCAATCCCGACATACTCATATGAGTAATTTTCAACACAGAACGAGCTGCGTGCTCCGCCGAAGCGGCAAATGAACGGATTCGAAATAGAGTGAGCTGCGTGCTTGCCGAGGCGGCAAATGAACCGATTCGATTCAGACCGGGACGCAAGAATGACGCCGGGGCGCCGGAACCGGCTCAGCGCCCGGCATCGCCCACCGCCAATACCTCCAGCTCGTAAATGACGACGGCGTTTGCGGGTACGACACCGTGCGCAGAGGATCCGAAGGCCAGGTGAGGCGGGATCGTCAGCTCCCAGCGGGAGCCGACACGCATCAGCTCGAGCGCCTCCATCCAACCGGCGAGAACGTTCGACACCTGAAACGCGCCGGGTTGGCCGCCTTCGCCGTAGGAACTCTCGAAAACCCTGCCGTCCGCGAGGCGTCCCTGAAAGTGCAGGGTGACCCAGTCTGCTTGACCAATTTCCGCGCCGCTGCCGGTTTGCAGAACACGGTACTGCAAACCGCTGGCCAGCGTGACGACGCCGGGCCTCGTAGAGTTTTCGGCCAGATAACGACTCGCGTGTTCTCGATTGATCGCCGACTCTTCTCGCGCGCGCCGTTGTTCGGCCGCCTCGATTTCGCGATCGAATGCATAGATCAAACTCCGTATCTGCTCCGTCGTCAGCCGCGCGGCGCCGCGAGGCTCTCTGCGTTCCGCCGCCTCCGCAAACGCGTCCATGAAGCCCTGTTTCGCCATCTGTTTATCCAGCTCGATTCCCAGTGACTCGAAGTACCCGAAGCGACGCAACAATCCGCGAGCTCTATCCAGCCCGTACGCATAGGCCAGCGCCGCTCGGTCATCGTCGAATTGCCCTTCCGCGGGTTCGTTCGTCAACGTGTTTGTCGGACTGTTGGCAACGGCAGCGTCGTCGGTGTTCAGCTGCTCATCGGCGTCAATTTCTCCGGTCAAGGCGCTACCGAAGGCGAGTATCGGCAGAAACAGTGCTCCGAGAATCGCCGACGTATGCCTGCGGAGGTCCCGATCCAGGTCTATGTGCCCTTGCATTGCGTCGTCTCCATTCCGGACTCGCGCGACTCCCCGTTTGGCGTTAACAGGCCGGGACGCGTCACGCGTGTCGATGTTTCGACTTGACGTGTTCCCAGAGTCTGAGCGCGACCGGCTTCGTCGTTGCCGAATACCGGTATAACTCGATCGACAGGGGTATCTCGAAAGCGCTGTCGGCAATCACGACAAATTCCCCGCTGTCGAGTTCGCTGCGAATGATGCTCTTGGGTAGCCAGGCCATCCCGGCGCCGGCGGCCACAAAACCTTTCGTGCAGCCGACGATTGAACTCTCGACGTTCGTGTCCAGCCGGGTGTAGGGGTATGACTCCGAAATTCGCTTGGCGATCGAATTGGCAATTGATGATGTGCGCCACGGAGAAAGGTACGGTAACGCGTTGCCGTTCTCGCAGGGCAATTTGTAATCGTGCCGCGCGTGCAGCAACCGGTGGCAGACCGGTACCAGGCTGTCGCGGCCTATGACGATTGACTCGAACTTGCTGGCATCCATCGCGAGCATTTCGAGGCCATGTCCGTAATGCAGCAGAAAGTCGCTTTGCTTGGATCGCAGAGTCTCAAAATGGTCATGGATGCCGGAGATGTCGGTTTGCACCTTGATGCCGAAAGTTCCAACCTCTTCGCGCAGCCGAGTCAGCCAGGTTGGGAGGAACGTGATCGCCAGGTTGGTGGACGACGAAAATGCGATGACGTCTCTATCCGGCCGCTGTTTGTCACCAAAATCGTCTTGGACGCTGCTGGCAAGCTTGATGATGTACTTGGCGGAACTCAAGAAGCGAATGCCCGAATCCGTCAGCGTGACGGGGTGCGACTTTCTGTCTATGAGTTCGGTCCCAAGCCAGTTTTCGAGCGACTGTATACGCCTGCTGAACGCGGATTGAGTGACGCTTCGTTCCTCGGCGGATCGCGAGAAGTTTCCCGTGCTGGCGAGCGACACGAAATCGAGTAGCCACTTCAGCTCCATCGCGATAACCCCACAACGTCGTCGTTGCCAAAAACGCTGCACGGGAAGCGCACACTTCCCGCTGGCGCGAGCGGTTTGCGTCCCGGTCGTCTATTTCGCCTGCGAGTACTGCGAACTGAGCGATGCACCAGCAAATGCCCCCCGCCAATCCCGATCCACGGCTCTTCCGGCCGTCTCTGACGAGATTGGAATCTGCATCGCAAAAGGTGCCATGACGCCGTTCGTATGTCCAACGCCTAGCGCGTACTCTCGGACATTACACGGCGAATAGTAGCCGATTGGAACGCACGGTTTGTCATGCGCCGATTTATTCCAAATTGGGGGTCCCGATTTCAGGCGGAATCCTGTCTAACTTAACGGGGTTTAGATCTATTAACGGCCGTAATGCGCACACCGGTAAATTCCGGTCGGTTTGCGCTGAAATCGTTCCAGCGTCAACGGCGACAAATCGAGTCCAACGGCGGCCGAATCAATTCAGGTCCACGCCGAGTTTCTTCGCCAGCGTTTGCCGGAACCCGGGGAGTGATTCCGGATCGAGGATGTTGTATGCACGAATGCCGGTGAGTTTCATCACCAGGTCCCTTCCCGCGGACGTGGTTGTTGCCGGTCCGCTGACGATATCTGGCGTCAGGCCAAACGCTTTTTGCACGCCGACCACGGCATACGGATCGGATGCGCAGAGAATGGTGCACTTTATGTGCTCGCCGAGCTCGTCGATTGCCGCCGCACCGTTGTAAGGTTCCTGCGGTGACGCTCCGGCTTCGGCGACCAGAAAATCCGGCTGCTGTGCATCGATGTAATGCAGGAGAGGGCGTATTGCCTGGCGGAAATCGTCCTCGGGTACGATGGTTGACGGCAGGCCGGCGTCGACAAAATCCAGGATCTTGGCGGCGCCGGCGGTTTTGAAGCTCAAGATGTCCCTGTAGCGGCCCGCGCCGGTGAGCTTCACGCCAATCGACGTATAGCCATGACTCGCGAGTTCTTCGATTACGCGTCTGCCGGTTACGGTTTTTCCAGCCGACATCGACGTGCCGACCAGCAATACTGTCGGTATGCTGAATTGGCCGTGACCGCAGCTCAACGCGAAGTCCCGCATCCGGACTTTGCGTCCCTCCCTCGTGACATGTCCCAGGTATCGCAGACACATGGGACCCGGCAGGAACGTCGATATCGACGTGAACGCGCCGATCAGCCCCGCACTGGTCAGGTTGTGCATGTTGCCGTCACGAACGTCGCGCCAGCTGCCGACGCCCTCCAGCGTTGCCGCACGGTCGCCCAGTGCGCCGACGACCTGATCGCCGGCTTCCACCTCGATCATTTTACCGGCTGTGTCCTCGACGTGATAAAGACCGGTTGTTTCACCGGTGACCTCGGCCAGGACGTAATCGCCGGTTTGCCAGCCGGCTTTTTCGATCTGTTCGAGCGCATAGGGACTCTGTGCAAAATCAGCGATCCGGGCGAGTGACGCAATGACGGTTTTGCTCATGCAATGGCCTGTGGCGGTGGGTCGTGCAGCGACGGCGATAGTATCAACATCGCCAGCAGCGCGGTCCGTTCTAGCGTCTTGTCAATATAAAGGAATTCGTGCTCCGCGTGTGCGCCGTCGCCGACCGGGCCGAGTCCGTCCAGGGTCGCGGTGTATTGACTGGTCGTGTTGCCGTCCGATCCGCCGCCGGCACGCGCTTCCTCGAGGTCCAGGCCCAGCGATTCACCGATCGATTTCGCGCGCCGCCAGAGCGCCTGGTTTCGGGGCGTCGCCTCCATCGACGGCCGGCCGATCCTGCCTTCGATACGCAACCGGACTCCTGGGACCGTCGCTTGTATCGAGTGAATCGCGCGCTCGATTTCTTCGCCGCTTGCCAGCGTAGGGACCCGGACGTCGACCACCGCCTTGCTGTGCGGCGCAATCACGTTGGGCTGTATGCCGCCGTCCACGGTGCCAACGTTCACGGTGATACCGCGGTCGGGATCGTTCAGTGCAAACAGCGTTTGGATCACGTGCGACAGTTCGAGAATGGCGCTGGCGCCGGCATCCGGGTCCAAACCCGCGTGTGCCGCCTTGCCGAAGACGGTGATCGTAAACCGGCCGATGCCTTTGCGTTCCGTTTTCAGGTGTCCGCTATTGCCCATTGCGGGTTCGATCACGAATGCGCGCTCGACACGTTTGGCGAGGCAGCGGATGTACCGAGTTGACGAACGGCTGCCGATCTCCTCGTCGCTGTTTATGAACAGAACGGGTTCGAGCGGCGCCGACACGCCGAGTTGACGGACCGTTTCGAGAGCAAACACGAGTTGCGCGAGGCCGCCTTTCATGTCGAACACGCCCGGTCCGCGGACGAGGTTTCCGTCCACGGTGAACGGGCGTTTCGCAAGGGTGCCAACCGGCCAGACGGTATCGTAGTGTCCGATCAGAAGCTGGCGCGCGATGCCGGATCGACGATCCGCCGGGCGTGCATAGACGTGTTTCGGGCCGCCGCCTGCGCCAACCTCGCGTACTCGGAATCCTAGCGGTTCGAGCGCCGTGCGCAGCTCTCGACGCGTGCGGTGATGGACGTCAGGCGTGTCGGAGGGTGATTCGGCGTCGGTCAGCCGCCTGAGGAAATCGACGAGCCTTTCCTCCTGCGCCCGCACGTAATCGAGAACCTGGCTCGCGAGCTGCATTTGTCGTCCGCGGCTACTTTTTCATGTCGACGGGAAACGGGAACGCGTTCGATCGATCGACGGTGGCAAACCGTCCCGGAGAGATGTAGGCGAAAAGCGGCGCATCGTGGATCAATTCCTGATCGTCGAGCTCGGAGGTGCGCAGGAATGACGGTTCGGCGTATGCCGCAACGATCTCGCCCGTGATCAAACAGTTTTCACCGAATCCGTCGACGGTCTTGAAATGCCGGCACTCGAAGAAGAGATAGGCGTCGTCGATGAAACCACCGTCGATTTGCCGCGCCGGGAAGGTCGAATAGGTCTGAAGAATCGGCTTGTTCCCCTCGGCCAGTCTGGGGGATGCGGCGAGGCTGGCGTAGAGCACCTGAGACGGTTTTGGGTAACTCACCGTGAAAACGCCGGTGCGGTCGATGTTGCTGCAGGTTGCGTGGCTCGGTGCGCAGACGAAGCCGAAATAGTTCTGCCAGCCCATTGGCGTCACCATGTGTTTTGGCGCGAGATCGAGAGCGCCGCCTTCGTCCTGGGTGCCCACGAGCACCATCGGAGCGACCGTGAAAAAGCGATCCCAGATTGGGGTTTTGGTGCCTATCTCGACGAGATCTTCACGCCGTGGCGAGGCATCATCGGCCTTTTCGCTGCATTCGGGTTCTGTACGCATCTGCTTGACGCTACGCAGTTCAGGGACAGGTGAAAATAGGTAATTGCCGTGGTCGAGACCAAAGTCCGCGGCGCGAGCGCATCGTGGCGACCGTGACCGCGGCGTCCCTGAAACAGATCGACGAGCCGGCTCGGGGTAGGTGATTGTCGCAATGGCGCCGAACGGCCCGCCGGCTAGAATTGAACGGTGAAGGATCTGATTGGACGAGAACGATGATTGAACTTGACACTATAATGAGTACCGATCTGGTGACGCTTGCGGCCGACGACAATCTGGACACCGCCCGAAACCTGATGCGCGACAACGGTATCCATCACCTGCCCGTCGTGGACGCAGAAGGGCAGCTCATCGGTCTCATCACGTTGACCAACGTGCTGGCGGCGACCGATTCCTTCCTCCGTGACGATGCGAGCAGCATTCACCCGAGAGACATTCCCGTGGGTGACGTCATGGTCACGGATGTCGCCACCGTCAACGAACACGCGTCCGTCCGTCAGGCGGCGCTGTTTCTGGAGAAACACAAGATCGGTTGTCTGCCGGTCGTTACCGACGGAAATTTGCGGGGCATCATCACGGACACCGATTTTGTCGGCGTCGCCATCAATCTTCTCGAACAGATCGAAACCACGGAGCCGGAAGACGACTTCGCCGACGCCTGAACCCGCTAACATATACCGGATCTATTCAATGATCGCAATCACTCGTGAGTCACCGCGGTCGCGCGGATCGGATGCCGGTATCCACTGTGCCTCGTCGCGGTAAACGATCTGCACGTCGCCGAATTCCCACGCGTGCGGTTCTGCACGATAGCCGCGGTCAGCAAGGTCCAACACGATTTCAGCGGGCAGAGGTCGAGTGACGCTGTACGTAATCAGGTCGGCAGGCAGCAGCTGGTGATGGAAGCGGGTTGCGGCAACGGCATCGTAGGGCGTCATGCCAAAATCGAGCACGTTGACGATCGTCTGGAACACCGAAGTAAAAATGGTTGAACCGCCGGGCGTGCCGACGACCATTTCGACCGCTCCATCGCGCAACAGGATCGTCGGCGACATCGACGACAACATCCGTTTTCCCGGCTGTATTTCGTTGGCGGCGTTGCCGACGACGCCGAAGACGTTCGGCACGCCGGGTTTCACGCTGAAGTCGTCCATTTCGTTGTTCAGCAAAAACCCGGCGCCCTCGACGACGACGCCGCTGCCGTAGTTCCAGTTGATTGTATAGGTGTTGGAGACTGCGTTGCCCCACTGATCGACAATCGAATAGTGGGTCGTGTTCGGCGTCTCCAGGCCGGGTTGAACGCCGTCTTGTTCGGAGATATCGAGCGGGTTTACCTCCAGCGCCCGCCGCGCAATATAGTCGTCTTCGATGAGACGTTCGATCTGATTGTCCACGAAGTCCGGATCACCCAGGTATTCGGCCCGGTCGGCGAACACACGTTTCTCCATTTCCGCGACCAGGTGTATGTACTGCGGTGAGTTGTGCGCGACACCGTCGAAGTGATGCTGCAGGAAGTCCTTCATCTTCAACAGCTGGATGACCGCGAAGCCTCCTGAACTCGGCGGCGGCGCCGACAGGATCTCATAGTCGCGCCACTTTGCCCGCAGCGGTTCCCGCCAAACGGCGCGATAGTTTTGCAGGTCTTCCCGTGTAATCAGGCCATCGCTCCTGGCCATCTGCTCGACAATGAGTTTCGCCGTCTCGCCGCGGTAGAAGTCGTCGGCGCCTTGCACGGCGATGCGACGCAGCGTCTTTGCAAGTTCGGGCTGCCGGAACCGCCTATCGCGTCGAATGTCGCCGAAATAGGCAAAAAAGTTCGTTGCGTCGCCGAACCAGTCTTTCATGCCGTGAATGTCGTCGACGAGGATTTCCGCGGGCAGAAAACCGTCTTCGGCGAGCGCCACGGCCGGCATCACGAGGTCTTTCCACGGCAGCTTGCCGAAACGTTGGTGCGCGGCCCAGAAACCGGCAACCGTCCCTGGAACGCCCGCGGCCTGTCCGCCGATGAGGCTTGCGTTCTCGATGACCTCGCCGTTCTCGTCGAGATACATGTCTTTGCTGGCGGCGAGCGGCGCCACCTCGCGGTAGTCGATAAACGCGGACTCGTCGCCGGCGTGAATGAGCATGAAGCCGCCGCCGCCGATGTTGCCCGCATCGATAAACGTCACCGCCATCGAAAAGCCGACCGCGATGGCTGCGTCGACGGCGTTTCCGCCGGCCTGCAAAATGTCTTCGGCCACCTGGGCGCCGTAGCTGTCGGGAATCGCGACGGCTGCGGTCGCCGCCTTCGTCCCTGGGGTCGGCGGCGAGGGCGGGCTGCAGGCGACAAACAGCAGGAGCGCCGACGCGAGCTTCATGACGGCGTACTTCTTGATGAGCATGTTCTTATTCCCGGGTACTGGCACGGCAGGGTGACTGCGTTCGCAAACGGTCAATCGAGGATTCGTCGTTTCGAGCGCTCGAAGTACATGTCGAGTTTACCTTCGTTGTACATTTGCCGGTAAAAGGAATCCGGGTCGCACTCGTAAGGGTAAATCACCGTGTCCGGACTGCGTTTCCACTGCCGGCGGCGGATCGGCGGAACCTTGTAGTTGTCCGGGTCGATCAGCGTGATGACCGCGGACAGGGTTTGTCCGTCCTCGCTCAGCGAATAACGTTCTTGCATGCGCGCACCGTCACTGACCGGTTCGCCGCGGAAGTCGCGCACGTTGCCTTCTATTCCCCGGGTTTCGATGACCAGGTCGCTACCGTCCCAACGTCCGTTCGACCAGCCCATCGGTGAGTTCGGAAAGTATTCCGGGGGCGCCTTTCCGTCGAGAAAAATGCGGCGGACTTCACTTTCGACCTCGTAAAGAAACGTCAGCCGGTTCTCTGACGACAGTATCTCCATCGGGTAACCTCCCCAGGCGACCATCGCGACGATACCCGGTGAAACGCAGCGCACGTTGGGCTGGTCGTAGTGCATCAGGTACCCGTCGAACCACTCCTGCGCTTTGTCCGTGAGGTCCATGGTGTACTTCCTGAAGTCGACGCCGGGCGCCGGTTTCCAGATTCCCGAGATGTCGACCGGCGCCGCCGCCCGAGGCGGCGTTTTCGGGCGGAGCCGTACCGCCGTCCATTGGCCTCCGGGCTGGTCGCCGTAGGTTGCGCCGTCGATGGAAAACGACCCGGCCATCATTTCACCGTCGTACGCGCCGGTGAGCACGCGGTTGAATATGAATCCCTGAATGTCACGGCTGTCGATGACGAACTCCACGGCGTTGGATTCGACCGTGACGCCGATCGGCCCGCCCTCGACGTGTCCTGTCCATTCGTCGCCCTCGACACGCAGCGACAGCATGCCAACGATGGTCGGACTCTCACCGCTCAGTTCCAGCATCCAGTTACCTTCGAGCGAGTCCTGAGCATGCACGGCCGAACTCGCCAGCGTCACCGCCAGTAGCGCCATCAAACACTTTTTCGTTCCTGCGACCATCGCCGCGCTACTCGAGTCTCGTACCATCGGCGAGTTCCACCCAGATGATCGAGAGTAGCTTCCTGTCGCGTTCGTGAGCCCGATGACCTTTGAGCGTTATCGTATCGCCGATCCGGATGCGATCCCTGGTCCAGCCTCGCCGCGTCAACAGCGAGGGGCTGCCGCCGCGCGTGTCCCACTGCTCGAGTTCGCCGTCGTCGGTACGTACGTCAACGTAGTAACGGACGTGCGGATTGCGAAACCAGACCTCGGTAACCGTGCCGGTGATCGTCGCGGTCTCTTCCGCCGTGAATTCAGCGGCAAACGAGTGGTGACCTTTTGCAGCGGCGTGCAGTAGAAGCAAGACACTCGCGAAAGCGAGCAGGCTCAGGCGTGACACCATGGGAAATACCGGCTTTGTTGTTTTCCGAAGTATATCCTGCGACCTGTTCCGCCCGTATCGCTGTTGCACTATCTGATACTGGACGTATGCTGTACCGATGAGATCGGGGATTCACGGTTTGTACGCGCTTTCGGCGCTGATGCTGGCCGCCGGCTGCGCACCGCAGACCGACGAGGCTCCGGCGCCGTTCGCCCGCGCCACGGAAGCCGAGGTCAGGGCGGAAATACACGCCATCGCCGACGATTTTCTGGCTTACCGGCCGATGCGCGGCTTCCTCCACGACATGCCGTTGGCGTCGGCCTACCGCTGGCAGGACGAAATTGTCGCCTACATGGCACCAAGTCTCGGACCCGTCGTCGGCTACAAGACCGGCGGTCACGATCCGGGACCCGGGTTCCCCATTTTCCCGATGGACGGCATACGGGGCGCGATTCTGGAGGGCATGCTGTTACCCAGCGGTACGGCGATAACCCTGGCCGACACGCGGCGCGGTTTTCTGGAATCCGATCTTGCTTTCCGGGTCGGCGACGCGTCGATCAATACCGCGCGCACCGACCTGGAAATCCTGGCGGGTCTCGATGCCGTCATTCCGTTTGCCGAGATTCCCGACCCGTATTATGAGGAGGGCACTCGGACCATCAACGGCACGATCGTCGCCAATATGGGTAGCCGGTTCTCATTTGCCGGCGAACCCGTGCCGCTGGAGGCCAACGAAGAATGGCTTGAGAGAATCAACGGCTTCACGTTCGCGGTGCACGACGAGCACGGGATCGAAATCGATCGCGGCGGGATTGCCGGTTGGTACAAGCCTATCGACGTCGTGCGCTGGTTGCGGGACCACCTGAGAGAGGGTGGGAAGCGCCTGCAGCCGGGTCAGCTCCTTTCGCTGGGCAACATCGGCATCATCCGCCAGCTCCACGAGGGTTCGCCGCGCGGTCCGGCGTATACCAGCAACGAGTTCACGCTCAGCTATTACGGACTGAGCGACGAGCCCGCGACCGTCACGATCCTGATTGACCGCAGCGACTGAACTTTTTCAGGCGACCGGACTCGGAAGTCACATTGCAGCAAAGAGCGCGCCGGCCAGCCGGCCTCGACATGATGACACTTAACAAGGCCTACATCACAGCCTGCGCCGCGGCGGCGGTATTCCTATTTTGCCTAACGCAGCAGGCCGCGTTCGCCCACCACGGTTGGGGCGGATACAGGACGGACGTCGAAATGACGCTGACCGTCAGCGAACTCAAACTGGGTAATCCTCACGACCGTCTCATCGCGACGGACGCGGAGGGCCGGGAATGGAATTTGCTGCTTGCTCCGCCGGCGCGCAATCGACGATTTGGTTTCAATGAGGAAACGCTGAGCATTGGCGACGAAATCGAACTCTTCGGACGCAGGCATCCAAAACGCCTTGAAATCAAAGTCCACTGTATTTTCCTCGACGGCGAGGGTGTCTATACCTACCGCTACAACAACGGCAAAAGCAGCCTGCTGAGGCACGGCCGCGAGGAACGCTGTTAGCCGTACGCACGGTAATCCGCGCCGATCCGCGTCGGCGGTGAAGGACTCTCACAACCGTCGGCGTGCCGCGAGGCAGGGACCGTACGGAGTCTGCACTGTACTCGTGAGGCCAGCTTGCGTGTATCATGAGCGCGCCCGTCGCCGGGCTGTGTTTACAGCCTCACTCAGACGGCCCGAATCAAGTGGTAATACTCTCAGGGCCCGTTAACAGGGCCCTAGTTCAGGAGAAATCAATGCGCTTCCGCAGCAAGCAGATTCATGCCGGTGTCAAGCCCGACCCAACCACGGGCGCGATATTGACGCCTATCTACCAGTCGACGACCTTCGTACAGGAGTCGGTGGATTCCTACCTGGCAAAAGGTTTTTCGTATTCGCGTTCCGGAAACCCGACCGTGCGCGCTTTGGAAACGAAGCTCGCGAAGCTCGAGGGCGGCGCCGACGCCACCTGCTATGGCACCGGGATGTCCGCCATCAGTTGCACCATGCTTGCGTTCCTCAATGCCGGCGAACACGCGGTGATATCCGATGTCGCCTATGGCGGGACGTATCGCCTGTGCACGCAGGTCTTGAACCGGTTTGGCATCGAGTTTTCGTTCGCCGACACGTCGGATCCGGACAACGTCCAATCGCAGGTCAAGGACAACACGCGACTGTTCCTGACCGAAACGCCTGCGAATCCGACCATGAAAATATCGGACGTCGCCGCAGTCTCCGAGATCGCGAAAGCCGCGGGCGCCGTCCACGTCGTCGACAATACGTTTCTAACGCCCTATTTTCAGCGGCCCTTCGAGCTGGGCGCGGACCTCTCACTGCACAGCACGACGAAGTACTTCGACGGGCACAATGCGACGGTGGGCGGTGCAGTCGTCGCGAAAACCGCGGAGTTGGACGAAACACTGCGTTTCGTCCAAAACAGCACCGGATCTATCATGTCACCGATGGTCGCATGGCTCACGCTGCAGGGAAGTAAGACCTTGTCCGTGCGCATGGATCAGCAGTCGGCCAGCGCGCTGGCGATTGCGCGTTACCTCGAAGCGCATCCGAAGGTCAAGCAGGTTGCCTATCCCGGCCTGGAATCGTTCTCGCAGCACGAATTGGCCAAAAAGCAGGCGAGCGGCTTCGGTGCGATGTTGTGGTTCGAGGTGGAAGGTGGTTTGACGGCCGGTAAGCGGCTGATGGACTCGATCGAACTCTGGACGCTGGCGGAAAACCTGGGCTCGATCGAGTCGCTGATTACCCACCCGGTGACGATGACACACGCGGCCGTCGACGCCGCCGAGCGTGAACGCGTTGGCATCATCGACGGGCTGGTACGCCTGTCGGTCGGGCTCGAAGATACCGACGACCTGATCGAAGCCCTCGGCAACGCTCTCGACAACGTGGATTAGCCGCGATGCCCGGCGACGGTACCGTCAGCCTCCGGTCGGCGCTGTAGGAGCCCGTCCCGACGGGCGACCTCCGGCACGTCCAGATGCCGATGGCGTCAGGTCTTCGACGCGTCGAAAATGCTCTGAATCGAGGCGTCCAGCATTGCATTGAATTCGTCATCGGTTTGCTGAGCGGTCAGACCTTCGGCCAGCGCCCGCGAGAAGCTCGCGACCATGCCGTGGTTACGGCTCAGCCGGGCATTGGCTTCTTCGCGGCTGTAGCCGCCCGAAAGCGCAACGACGCGGACGATGTTCGGATGGTCGATGCAATCCTTGTACAGATTGTCCTCTTCGGGAAGCGTCAGCTTGAGCATCACGAGTTCGTCGGCGCCCAGTCCGTTCAGCTGGTCCATCAGTTCCGCTTTCAGCATTGCCTCGGTTTCAGCCTTTTGCGGACAGTGGATGTCTACCTCCGGCTCGATGATCGGCACCAGTCCGGCGGCGACGATACGGCGTCCGATCTCGAACTGCTGAGCGACATTGGCGTTGATGCCGCTTGCGCTGGCTTCCTTGATGACCGACCGCATCTTCGTGCCGAAGATGTTCTTTCCCTTGGCCTTCTCCAGCAGTGCGTCGAGGTCCGGCATCGGTTTCATGAGCTGCACGCCGTCGCCGAGGTCCGCTAGCCCCTTGTCGACCTTGAGAAACGGCACGACGTTCTTGACGTCCCAAAGGTAGTCCGCCGTGGCTTTGCCCTCGACCTCGCGATCCATCGTGTTCTCGAACAGGATGGCGCCCAGAATGCGCTCGCCGTTGAATGCCGGGCTGGTCATGATGCGGGTTCGCATCTGATGGACAACGGTGAACATCTCTTCGTCGTTGGACCACGCGTCTTCGGTGACGCCGTAGAGGCCCAGCGCTTTGGGGGTGCTGCCGCCGCTCTGGTCGAGCGCAGCAATGAATCCGGGTTGTGTCCTGACTTTTTCAAGTTGTTGGTCGAAACTGCTCACGGTTATCCTCGAAGGTTGGTCAATCGTTGGGGTAGTGGCTGAGATTGACAGATTCTACTGCAATCCGCGGCGAATGTTCGTCGAAAAAAGCCAGACGAGGCCCTGTCTGAACGCGGCGGGAGGCGCCGAAAAATGGCTGTGGCCCTCGAGCGTTACTGTTTTCAGATCCCAGGGCGGATCCTCGACCGAACTCCAGTGCGACATCCATCGCAGTGCCGGCAGGCGGAATCGCTCGTCGTCGAGTGACCCGCTGCCGACGAACAGCCTGGATTTGGTGGCGTTGCCTCCCGGATCGCCGCGGCGTTCGAGGAAGAACGGCAGGTTGCGATGCAGAGCGGGGTTGCTGGCGATGTATCCCCAGAACAGAGCCGGTTCCGTCAGCGCCGCATGCAGCACGAATTGGCCACCCAGCGATTGACCGAAAACAACGCGGCGGTCGGATCGGGCGCGATACTCTTTCTCGACAAGGGGAATGAGTTCCTTACCGACGAAACGCTGGAAGTCCGGGGCGCCACCCCAGAAATCGCGATCGTCCGCGGGTGCGGTGAAATCGTGGCTTCGGTCGTTGCCGTTCCGCCAATCCCCGGTTCCGTAGGAGATCGCGACAAGGATCAGGTCGGGAATCTCCTGTCCGGACCTCAGGTAGTTGTAATACGCCCTCAGCAGCGGATAAAGCTCGCCGCCGTCCAGAATGTACACGCTTGGATAGCGCCGATCGTCCGATTCGGCGTATCCCTTCGGCAGTCCCACGAAAACGTGGTAGCCGCGGCCGGTCTCTTGCGAGTCGATGAAGTGATCGCGGGTTTCGCCAAGACCCTGCAGACCGGCTATTTCCGCTGCGACGCCCGGTGCGCCGAAGAATGCCGCCGGCAGGAAAAAACCCAGCAGGAATAACCCCGGCAGGAGCGGGCGTTTCGGCGCTCCGTTCATTTCGGCTCCGAACCTGTCTCAGACTGGACCGTGGCCGCGCCGGCGGCGGTTTAGCTGCACGCCTTGCACGGCGAGTGCAGTGTAACACTGAGTAAAGCAGCGAGCTGCGACTCGGCGGCGATCCGGTTTGAGACAGATCCTGATCGCCGGGTCGCCGGAGCCGGTCCCGCGCCGGTCGTCCGACCGGGTTTGAGTCGCGCCGCCGTTGCCCACTACTATAACGGCCTCATATGACCTGCTATCTCGAGAGGATGGAGCGATGACCATCATAGAACTCGGTGCCATCGGCGAATTTGTCGGCGCGATTGGCGTGATCGCAACCCTGATTTATCTGGCGCTGCAGATTCGACACAATACCCGCTCGATGGAGGAAAATCGTCGACTGGCGTTGGCGCAAACCTATCAGATGCGTGCCGATGCATTGCAGAACATGCTGGTGACGGCCGCGAGTTCGGACATCGGCGCAATCATCGTCAAGCTGACCGCCGCGGGCTATCCGGAGAACATCGAGGCGCTCGACGGGCTGTCGAGCGAGGAGTGCGGGCGTTTTCGACAGTGGCAAATTGCTCAGCAAACGCATTGGGACAACATGCACTTTCAGTACCAGCAGGGATTTCTGGACAAGGAGTATTTCGACGATGCGTTCGAGGATCGGGTTACGCGCCTGGCCCCGACCTGGCGGGCGCTCAACCTGACGAGCGGTCGTCAGAGTTTTTTTCAGGAAATCGAACGGCTGGAGGCGCTGCGCGCCGAGGACTGCGCCCAGGCTAAATAGCGCGTGAGAAACGCGAGTCCGAGCCGTGTCCCGGCAGGTGGCGGTCGAAGACCATGGCCACGCTGCGCAACAACAGGCGGCCCTTCGCGGTAACCTCAATTCCGTCCCGGTCCAGGTTGACCAGTCCGTCGTCGACGAGGGGCCTCAACCGGCTCAATTCTCCGGCAAAGTAGTCGTGGAAATCGATGCCGTGACGGTCCTGGAATGATTCCGTGTCGACGCCGTCGTGACACATGATGTCGTGGATTACCTCCGCCCTGAGACGATCGTCGTCGTCGACGCGAAGGCCTTTTTTGACGGGCAGAACCCCGTCGCCGATCAGCTGTTCGTATTCGATCGTGGAGACGGCATTCTGTGCGTAACAATCGCCGATTTTGCTGATCGCGCTCACACCGAGTGATACGAGATCACAGCCGCCGTGTGTCGAGTAACCCTGGAAATTCCGCTGCAGGGTACCGTCGTGTTTGGCCCGGGTAAGGTCGTCGTCAGGACGTGCAAAGTGATCCATGCCTATATAAGCGTAACCGGCGCCGATCAGCTTCTGCACCGTGTGCTTCAAAATCTCGAGCTTCACCTCGCCGCTTGGCAGATCTTCTTCGTTGATCATGCGCTGCCCTTTGAAGCGCTCGGGCAGGTGAGCATAGTTGTATACGGCGAGGCGGTCCGGGCGCATCGCGATCACCTGATCGAGGGTGCGGTCGAAGGTCGCGACGCTTTGGTAAGGCAGTCCGTAAATGAGATCGAACGATACCGATCGATAGTCGCAGCGCCTTGCATCGTCCACCAGGCCCGCGACGTCATCGACGGACTGAATCCGGTTTACGGCCCGCTGTACGTCCGGATCGAAATCCTGGATGCCCAGACTGACCCGGTTGAACCCCAGTTTGGCAAGCAACTCGAGTGACTGATCGTGCACGGAGCGTGGGTCGATCTCGATCGAAAACTCTCGCTGCTCCCCGGTTTCCAGCCGGAAACAGCCCGAGAGCCAGGTCATCAGCTCACAAAGCTGCCGGTCGTCGAGGTAGGTCGGCGTGCCGCCGCCCAGATGCAGCTGCTCGACCACGCGCTCACCGTCGAACAACTCCGACTGCATGCGGATTTCGTCTCTCAGACAATCGAGATACCGACTTACGCGGTCGGCGTTGCGGGTGACGATTTTGTTGCAGCCGCAGTAGTAACACAGCGTCGTGCAGAACGGAACGTGCACGTATATCGAAAGGGGATGTCCGATTCGATTGCTGGCGCTCACGACCTCCGCGTAGTCCACCGGACCAAAACCGTCGCCGAACTGCAGCGCGGTTGGATAGGAGGTATAGCGCGGGCCGCGCCCGCCGTAACGGCCAACGAGCTCGGAATCGAAGCAAATCGCCCGGTCGTCGTCGCTCGCCGGTGACTGGGTGGTATTCATAGGGGCTACATCCTCACCCAGGGGTTGACGCAATCCTATTGGTATTAACCGCGATACTGCGATCGCCGCCGCCGCGCCGCCTCAGGCGCGGTCCGCGGTCCCGCGCAGGCCGTGACAAAGGAAAACGGCAATCGTGAACAGCAACATGGCGACGGCTTGATGCGCCGCGGCCAGCGGGATCGGAACGATCAGCAAGAGCGTCGTAATACCCAAAACGACCTGCAGCGCGGCGGTATGCAGCAGCGCGTTGACGCCCTTGCTCAGCCTTCCGGGCAGTTCGGTCTTGCGGATTCCGGACCAGAACACGACGATGATGACAAACGTCGTTATGGCCAATACTCGGTGATTGAACTGGACGGTCGCCAGGTTATCGAACAGGTTTCGCCAGGCCGGCTCCAGCGCCGTCATCCCCGGAGGCAGCCAATACTCGCCCATCATCGGAAACGTGTTGTAAATCTTGCCGGCTTTCAGCCCGGCGACGAAGCCGCCGGAGACGATCGTCACGGTAATCAATGCCGACAAGGCAACGGTTTTGCCGTACCACGCATGCCGCTGGCGCGCTCCCGGCGGATACAGCAGGGAGAGCGCAACCCAAAACATGAAGCCGTAAATAAGAAACGCCGCCATCAAATGCGCGGTCAACCGATACTGGCTGACGGCGGGATTGTCGACGAGGCCGCTCTTGACCATGTACCAGCCGAGCAGCCCCTGCATTCCACCGAGCGCGAACATCGCAAAATACTTGGGCCACTCGCCGCTTCGTATGTAGCCGCGCCACAGGAAATACACGAAGGGTAAAAAGAAGACCATTCCTATTACCCGGCCGAGCACCCGGTGGAGGTACTCGAGCCAGAAGATGCCCTTGAAATCGTCAACGTCCATAAACGAGTTCTTTTTCTGGAACTCGGGCGATTCACGATACATGTCGAACACGCGCTGCCACTCTTCGTCGCTCATCGGCGGCAGCATGCCGGTGATCGGCCGCCAATCGACCATTGACAGACCCGACCCGGTGAGCCGCGTTACCCCACCCAGCACGACCATCGCGAAAACCAGGCCGCAGCAGACCAGCAGCCATTTGGCAACGGCGCGATTCTGCGCGGAGACGGAATCGAGGGTTTGTGTCATGGGAGTGCTTGCGTTGGGCGAAAAAACGAACGGAGGAAAACGGTGTCAGGCTTCGCATCCGTCCCGCGGATGGTCGGCCGGAGAGTAATGGTAGCAGGCTTCACGGGCGCCTTATAGGTGATCCAGCGGCAGCGCGGTCGTGTATTTGATGGTTTCCATGCTGAAGCTCGAGCTGACGTCGTAAAGATCGACCTTGGAAATCATCTCTTTATACATTTCGTCGTAACTGCGCATATCGGGCGCCACCGCGCGAATGAGGTAGTCGATATCGCCGCTGAGACGGTGGACCTCCATGACATTCGGCATCGCGGTCACCATTTGATGGAAACCGTCGAACCATTCCGCGGTGTGCTCGTGAGTGCGGATGGCCGAATACACCGTCAAATCCAGACCCAGCTTGCGCTGGTCCAGGAGCGTCACCTGGGCGCCGATGACGCCGTCGTTTTCGAGGGCCTGTATGCGGCGCCAGCAGGCGGATTTCGACAGCCCGATCCGTTGCGCCAGCTCGGCCACGGTCAGGGTCGCATCCTGCTGCAGCGCCTCCAGGATGGCTTTGTCCTTACGATCCACGCGTTTGTCCCTCAGGTCGGATAATAGGCCAATACTAGGGAAAAAGTTCTAAAAAATCACGGTTTTTAAGAATAAAGTTCCTTATTCTTGAGGAACGGTGGAAATAGAGAGACCTTGTTTCAGCCGTAACTTGGTACACTTCCGCGATACGAAAATGCAGGTTTGGCCACGGCATCGGGGGACATCGCCATCAACAACAGAGTCATATTCGGCAGCCTGTGCATCGCGTTCGCCGCGTATTCCGCGCGGGTTTACACCGCGGGCACCGATGCCCCGCACCTTCCGGCGATGAGCGAATCGGTCCGCTACGGCCAACAGGTTTATCAGGATTACAACTGCGTCGCCTGTCATCAGTTTTACGGTTTGGGCGGTTACATGGGGCCGGATCTGACGAACGTGATATCAAAACGGGGTGAGGCGTACGCGCGCGCTTTTATCACGGCCGGGACCGCGAACATGCCGAATCTGGGGCTGAGCGAGGAGGAGGTGGACGGCGTTTTGGCCTATCTCGCGGTTGTCGACAAGACGGGCACCTACCCGCCGCAGAACTATGAGGTGCGCTGGTACGGTACGGTCGTGCAGGAGGACGACCCGCGATGACGGAGAACGAGCAAATGACCGCGGAGCAGTCCATCGGGCTGCGTTTCATCCGTCTCGGAATGCTCGCCCTGGCGGCGGGCATGTTTTTCGGGGTGATTGGCGCCTTCCAATTCCTGTTTCCCGAGTTTCTGCGTGAACTGTTGTTCACGAAAACGCGACCCCTGCACGTATCGCTTGTGGTTTCCTGGATATTTCTGATCGCGATCGGCGGCATCTACTTCTACCTGCCGCGGCACAATCGCTTGCCGCTTTATTCCACGCGCGCGGCCAGCTGGCATTTCTGGGGTTTTTTGATTACGGGCGTGGCGATACTCGGCTGTTACCTGTCCGGCCGGTTCGGGGGTCGCGAATACTTCGAGTTTCCGCCCGTGCTGAGCATCCCGATTTTCCTTACCTGGATTTTGTTCGGCGTGAACTATTTCATGACCGTGCGCCGGGACAGGGAGCCGTGGCCCGTCTACTACTGGATGTGGGGCACCGGTATCGTGTTCTTTTTCATCACGTTCACCGAAGCGCATCTGTGGCTGGTGCCGTTCTTCAGAGAGAACATGGTGCGCGAGATTACCGTGCAGTGGAAGTCCTATGGCGCGCTGACCGGCTCCTGGAACATGCTGGTTTACGGCACGGCGCTTTACGTTGCAACACGCATCGGCGGCGACGACAAACCGGCGCGCTCGAAGTTGGCGTTTAGCCTGTATTTTCTGGGTCTGTTCAACCTCATGTTCGGCTGGGCCCATCACACGTATCTGGTTCCGACGGAGACCTGGATCAGGACTTTCGCTTATGCGGTCAGCATGACCGAGCTGTTCATCTTCGGGAAAATCATCTGGGACTGGCGCGGCTCGCTCGAGGAGTGGCGAAAGCACCGACATTGCGCGGCTTACCGGTTCCTTTTCGCCGCCGATATTTGGGTGTTCATCAACCTGGGGCTCGCGCTGATCATTTCCGTGCCGGCGTTCAATCTGTTCACTCACGGAACGCACATCACGGTCGCGCACGCGATGGGCAGCACCATCGGTATCAATACCATGATCCTGTTGGCGTCGATCTTCTTTATCATCCGCGAAGAGGTGCCACAGGCGGTGCATGCGGGTTGTTCGCGTCCCGTGACGGTCGGTTTCTGGACCGCTAACGTATCGCTCGCCGTGTTTTTCTCGGCACTGGTTCTCGCCGGCATCGGCAAGGGCGCCTACAGCGGCGTCTCGTTCCAGGAAATGATGCTGGGCATCCGGCCGTTCCTGCTGGTCTTCGCGGCGTCAGGGGTAACGCTGATGATCGGCATCTGGATTGTTTTGTGGCACGGGTACCGGATGATCGGCACGATCGACTCGCCGGCCGTCGCGGCCGGCGCCCAACCGGAACCGGCCTGAGCCGCGAGCGGCTCGGGCCTCTAGTCGAGCGTTACGTACATCTCGAGGCGCGCGACGCGATCGATCGGCGCTAGCAGAATGGGCCAATGACCAGTTTTCGCGCGATACTCCGTTACCGCTATTCCCTGCGGCTGCCGGTGGCGTTCAACCCTTCATCCGCGGTTCTCCACCTCGCGCTCCTGGCCGGACCGGAAATCAACCGCGTATGGAAGCTCAGGCGCATAAGAAGCAGGGCCCGACAGTGATTACTCGCACCGTGTTAACAGTCCCCGAGCTTCGCGTTATGCTGACTGCAGCCGTCGGAGAATGCGGGTGCGCCTGAAGAATTGTTACAAGACCGAAGATTTCCGCCGGCTTGCGCAACGGCGCCTCCCGTCGCCCATCTTTCACTATATCGACGGCGGCGCTGACGACGAGGTGACGCTGCGGCGCAATACCGACGCGTTCGACACCGTCGACCTGGTGCCCAACGTGTTGGCCGGAGTTGACGCCGTCGACCTGCGGACGTCGGTACTTGGCCGGGAGCTGGCGTTGCCGTTGCTGTTCTCGCCAACGGCGATGCAACGACTTTTCCATCACGACGGCGAGCGCGCGATAGCGCGGGCCGCCAAAAAATTCGGCACGATGTTCGGCGTTTCCACGATCGGTACGCGTGGAATAGAGGAGTTTGCCGACTCCGGCGATACCGCGAAGTTTTTCCAGGTTTACATCCACAACGATGCGGCGATGAACAGGGATCTGATCGCACGCTGCAGGGAGGCCGGATTCGATGCGCTGGCCCTTACGGTAGACACGATCGTCGCCGGAAACCGAGAGCGCGACTACATTACCGGCATGACGACGCCGCCGCGATTGACTCCCAAAAGTCTCGCCAGTTTCGCGATACATCCGTCCTGGACGATGAATTACCTGTTCCGTGAGGCATTCGATCTGCCCAACGTGTCGCCTTACAGCAAGAAGGGCACCTCGGTCACCACGTCCATCGTCGACTATTTGAATACGCAGATGAAACGGTCCATCGACTGGGACGATGCGGCGAGGATGATCGAAGAATGGGGCGGGCCGTTTGCCATCAAGGGTGTGATGTCGGTGAGTGACGCCAAGCGCGCCGTAGACGCCGGCGCCAGTGCGATCATGATCTCGAATCACGGCGGCCGACAGCTCGATGGATCGCGCGCTCCGTTCGACCAGCTTGCGGCGATCGCAGATGCGGTCGGCGGTCAGGCGGAGATCATTCTGGACGGCGGTATCCGGCGGGGCACACACGTCCTGAAGGCGTTGGCGATGGGTGCGACGGCCTGCTCGGGCGGGCGGATGTATTTGTACGCGCTGGCGGGCGCCGGTTCGGCCGGCGTGGAGCGGGCGATGCGCTTGCTTCGAGACGAAATCGAACGTGACCTGCTGCTCATGGGCTGCCATTCGATTGCCGAGCTCGACCGATCGATGTTGGCGCCCAGAACCTGAAGTCGACTGACAATAAGAATAAAAACCGGGGAAACATCTCTTGAATACAGAAGCTGTGAAAGCGCCGCAATGGTGGGCGGGCGTCGGCCTGGCGATTGCCGTCTCGTTGGTTGCGGGTATCGCCGCGGAATTCGTCGGTGAAGCGCTGCTTGGTTTCGAGCGGTCGCCCATCAGCGCGATCATGATGGCAATCATCATCGGAATGCTTATTGCTAACACGGTTCGCCTCCCGGTTGCGGTCGCCGGCGGACTGCACTTCTGTGCGAGTACCGTATTACGCATTGGGGTCATGCTGCTGGGCATTCGCCTGAGCCTTTTTGGCGCCGGAAAGTTTACGCTGGTTGCGTTGCCTTTTGTATTTGCGGCAATTGCCATCGGTTTGACGACCGTTGGCTCGTTGGGTCGGTCTATCGGTCTGTCGCGGCAGCTAAGCGGGCTCATTGCCGTCGGTACGGCGATCTGCGGTGCGACTGCGATTGTCGCGACGGCTCCATTGATAAAGGCGAAGGAAACGGAGGTCAGTTACGCGATCGCGTGCATCACCTTGTTCGGGCTTGCCGCCATGTTTGCGTATCCGTTTCTGGCGCAGTCATTGTTTCCGGCGCGAGCGGAACTCGCCGGTCTGTTCCTGGGCACGTCGATCCACGAGACCGCGCAGGTTGCGGGGGCCGGACTGATGTACGAAGAACAGTACGGCGCGCCGATGGCTTTGGATATCGCGACGGTGACCAAGCTGGTGCGTAACCTGTGCATGATCGCCGTCATTCCACTCGTGGGTTTTCTTTACGCCGCCGACCACAAATCGCACCTGGCGGAAGGCAATGTCCGGTGGCTGTCGATGATCCCCTGGTTCATTGTCGGTTTTGCGTTGATGTCGACGCTGCGCACAATCGGCGATCTTGGGGAAAGACCTTTCGGGATTCTGGATGAACAGTCGTGGGACCAGGCGATTCGCTTCATCCGGTGGGCTGCGGAGCAGTGTCTGCTGATTGCGATGGCCGCGGTTGGTTTGACCTCGATGTTCGCGGGCATGCGCGCAATTGGTCTTCGGCCTTTCGCGCTCGGCTTGTTTGCGGCCGTGCTCATTGGTGTCGTTAGCCTGCTCACTATTTCATTGTTCGCCGAGCGGCTCATTGGCCTGGTTGGGCTGGCTTAGTCAGGACGGGGTCCTATAGTTCAGATTCATAAGGGTAATACGGGTTATCGCGTTTACGGGATCGATCAGTCCAGTCCAACCGCGTCGACCTTTATCTGATCGAGCACTATAGAGGTCGACGCATCGGTTACACCTGGCAGGCTCAGGATTTTTTGTTCGACAAACCGGCCGTAAGATTGAACGTCTTTTGCAACGACCCGCAATAAGAAATCGATGTCACCGGTCATCATTCGGCAGGTCAGAACCTCCGGGTATCGCGAGATTGCTTTACGAAATTCCTGCGCACGTTCGACGTCGTGGCGTTCCACGCGAACCGAAAGATAGGCTTCGATTTCGAATCCCATTGCCGCTGGGTCAACCTTTGCCGTGAATCCGGTGATCACTCCGTTTTCTGTCAGCGTCTGAACACGTCGTTGGCACGCCGACGCTGACAGGTTCACACGTTCACCCAGTTCCACCCACGATATTCTCCCGTCCCGCTGGAGTTCCTGAAGAATTCTTGCGTCAATTCCATCCAGGGTCATGCCATTCCTCGATCGACATCAGGTGCAACACCGTAACGCTTGTCATTCTAACGGAATTGCGACCGGCGTGATCAGTCGAGGAAATTGCAGCTCGGTTCAGATACACAGTGTTGCTCCGATACTCCATGCGCTGACCGCATATCGTTGTATTGGCAAAAAAAACGCGAAACGTTGCAATGAAAACGCAACACGATTTGTACTCAGTCCAAATCAAAAACGTGCGCCGCCGTCAGTGTGCGAGTAAGATGGCAAGCGTCTGCCGGGCTTCAAGGTAGGCGCGAGTGCCGGCTCACTCCGGTGTTTGTTTGTATGAGGATGCTATGTCAGGCGAAAGAGTTAATGGAACCGTAAAATGGTTCAACGATTCCAAAGGATTCGGATTCATCGAGCGTGAAGGCGGGCAAGACGTTTTCGTGCACCACAGCGCGATCCTGATGGAGGGCTTCAAGACTTTGAAGGAAGGTCAGAAGGTCACCATGGAGGTTACCGAGGCGGAGAAAGGTCCCCAGGCGGAAAGCGTCATCGCTGAGTGATCGTCGTAATACCGCGCCCGTCGAATGCTGAAGAATTTGACCGGTGCAGGCGGCGATTCCGGACAGATAGATCGGTGGAATTCCGCCAATATTGATGTTGTCGCTGCCGCATCCGCAACGTTTTCCAGAATGTTGCGCCAGTTCCGATGCGCCCTTATATCCTGTTTCACAACAGAGCGTGAAATCCCTTGCGCCGCGGGTCGTCGCTCACTCATTGTTCCAATCCCGTTTGTCCGCGCAAGCGCCGCACTCGTACCCGTCCTGAGCCTCATCGCGTGCGGCGACGCTCAGCAGCCGGCGACACAGCGCGCAGAGCCGGTCACAGCGCTGCAGTTCGTCGGCTCCGAAGCATGCGCCGATTGTCACGCCGAGCAAACGGCAGCCTGGACCAACTCTCACCACGACCATGCAATGAAGCCGGCTACCGCGGATACGGTGCTGGGAAATTTTGACGACGTTACGCATCGCTATTTCGATACCGAGTTTCAGTTCTCGACGCGCGACGGGAGGTATTGGGTCAGTACTGCAAACGAGACGGGCGAACAGCAGACGTTCGAGATCGTTTATACGTTCGGCGTGTTCCCGTTGCAGCAATACCTGATCGACTTTTCCGGCGGTCGTCTGCAGCCGCTGAGCGTCGCCTGGGATTCTCGCGATGCGGGGGTTGGGGGGCAGCGTTGGTTCCATTTGTATCCGGATGAGTACATCGGCCCCGGCGATCCATTGCATTGGACCGGGCCGGAACAGAACTGGAACTACATGTGCGCGGAGTGTCATTCGACAAATCTCGTCAAGAACTTCGACCGCGGAACACGAACCTACGACACGGCCTGGTCGGAGATAAACGTAGGCTGTGAAGGTTGCCACGGCCCGGCGTCGCGCCACGTCGCACTGGCCGGCGCCGGCGCCGGCGGTGGCGGACTTGCGGTCGATCTCGACGATGCCGGCAGCGCCGTCTGGCAAATGAACCCCGATACCGGTATTGCCGAACGCAGTCAGCTGAGGATGCGACCGCCGAGGCAGCCCGACGCCTGCGGTCGCTGTCATTCACGTCGCTCCCAGCTGGCGGACGGTTACGAGTACGGTCGGGCGCTGCTCGATACGCACAGGCCCTCGCTGCTGGAGGACGGGCTTTATTACGCGGACGGTCAGATACGCGATGAGGTGTACGTTTGGGGCTCGTTTCTGCAAAGCAAAATGTACCAGGCGGGCGTCAGCTGCACCGACTGTCACGATCCGCACACGGCATCCCTCAAAACCGGCGGCGAACCCAGTAACATTTGTGCGAGCTGCCATCTTCCCGATCGATTCGCCACGGCGGAACATCATCATCACGCCGAAGGTCAGGTGGAGTGCGTCGATTGTCACATGCCGTCCCGTGATTACATGATCGTCGACGGGCGTCGCGATCACAGTTTCCGGACGCCGAGGCCCGATCTCACGATTTCGACCGCCTCGCCGAACGCTTGCGACAACTGCCACTCGGCGCAGGGCGCCGAGTGGTCGGACGCGATTCTCCGCAACTGGTACGGCGGCGATCGGCCGGCACATTACGCCGAGGCGATCCATGCGGGCCGCAATCGCGCGGCCAATGCGAACAGCGCGCTCGCCCGGGTTTCCTTCAACACGGAGTTCCCCGGTATTGCGCGAGCCACCGCGTTGTCCCTACTCGCCTGGCCGCTCGATACGGCGTCAGCCGATGCGATCCGGGAGGGTTTGGGCAGCGGCGACGGGCTGGTCCGGCTCGGTGCGCTGCGCGCTTTGCAGAGCGCGCCGCCCGACGTGCGCCTCGCATGGGCAACGCCGCTTCTCGATGACCCGGTCCTCTCGGTTCGCCTCGAGGCGAGCAGTGTCCTGATGCCGTTGCGCAATCGCATTGCACCGGACTGGGCGGCCGCTTATGCGGACGCGGAAAACGAATACCTTTCGGCGCAGCTCGCCAATGCGGAACGACCGGAAGCCTATACGAACCTGGGCGGGCTGTTCTTGTCCAGAGGTGATCTCGATAACGCCGAGCGGTCGCTGCAGACCGCGCTGCGGATTCAGCCGCTTGCGGTGTCGGCAAGGGTCAATCTCGCCGATCTCTACCGGCAGCAGGCGCGCGACGACGATGCGCGTGTCTTGTTGGAAGAGGGGATCGGCATGGATCCGTCAAATGCCCCCCTGCGTCACTCGCTCGGTCTGCTTCTCGTGCGACAGGGGGATGTCGACAATGCGCTGGGTGAACTTCGGCGCGCCGCGGAATTCGACCCCGGCAACAGCCGTTACACCTATGTGTACGCGGTTGCCTTGAATTCGATCGGCAATTCCGCGGAGTCTATCGCGGTGTTGCGCGGCGCAAGAGAGACTTTTGCGGGTGACTTCGATATTGCATGGGCCCTGGTGACGACGCTACGCGATGCGGGAGAAACCGGGGAGGCGCATGCCGCCGCTGCGGCGTTGCGGCGGCAGTTCCCCGACAACCCGGACGTCTCATCGTTGCTGGAAACAATTACGGATCAAAACTTGTCAGACCAAGCCCAGTGACGCCGTCTGCAATCAGTTTGACGCCGACCAGAAGCAGGGCGCCGTACACAAGAAGAAAAAAGAATCGATCCGTGACACGCCGATGCAACCAAAAACCGACACCTATGCCGATCGGTGCGAGTGGCGACAGCACCAGCGAAGTGCCCAGATTGCTGGCGTCAAACTGCCCGAGCCACGCGTAGGGGACCAGCTTGACGTAATTCACGACGGTGAAAAAGAACACCGCCGTGCCGGCAAACAGCGTTCTGTCCAGGCCGCGCCTCAGCAGGTACATGTTCAGCGGCGGACCGCCGGCGTGCGCGATGAAGCTGGTAAAGCCGGCGATCGTCGCCGCAACAACGCCCACGGCCGGCGGAAAATGAGCCTGCTGCTTCCCGCTGCCGAGGTACTGCTGCGCCCAGTAGTGAAGCGTGAACGTGATCGCGACCACGCCGAGCATCAGGCGGATCAGCGCCGGGCTCATGTACCCGAACAGCACGGTGCCGATGCCTATGCCCAGTAACGAAGCGGGCACGAGAAGACGGATTTCGCTGATGAGCCACTTTCCACGAAACGCCCACAGGCTAAAAAGGTCCATCAAGCATAGAATTGGCAGTAGAATCGCCGCGGCTTGCACGGGAGAAATCGCCAGCGCCATCAGCGGTACCGCAATCACGCCGAACCCGCCGCCAAAGCCGCCCTTGGATATGCCGAACAGGAGTACCGCCGGAACCGCCAACGCGTAAAACCAGGGGTCGGAAATTAGTGTCATAAATCAGTGGCTTGGAGCAAAAAGGAGATGCGGTATCGGTTCCTGTGCCGGCGCATGATAACTGAAAGCGGGCGCGTTCACGGTTAAACTGCCGGTTCGATAGAAATCCGTCATCATCAAATGAAACTAAGAATTCGCGATAACTCGTTGCGGCTGAGGCTGAGTCGGTCGGAGGTGGACGCCATCCGTGACGTAGGCTTATTGAGGTCGGTGGTTCACTTTCCGAATGGCGCTCGTTTTCAGTACGTACTCGAAAGTTCGCCGGCAAGCGTGGCGCCGACGGCTCAATACGCCGATAACGTCGTCCTGATAAAACTGCCCGAGTCTGCTGTTCACCGATGGGCGAATTCCGACGAGGTCGCCATCGCCTCCGAAGAGGTTGTCGGCAACGACGGTGTGCTCACCCTGCTCATCGAAAAAGACTTCGCATGCCTGTCACCCAGAGACGACGAGGACGAATCGGATCTGTTCGTACACCCCGATGCCGGCAAGCGCGGCTGCTAACACTACCCGTTGGGAAAACAGAAATGTCAGCGAAAAAAAAATCCATATTCACCGCAGATACCGTTTCTTTCCTCGAGGAACTGAGCAGAAATAACAACCGGGACTGGTTCAACGAACACAAGTCTCGTTACGAGGAGCAGGTGCTGGATCCGGCGCTGCGATTCATACAGCAGATGCAAGATCCGCTGCACGATATTGCGCCGCATTTTACTGCAATACCGAAGCGCGTCGGCGGTTCGCTCATGCGCGTATACCGGGATACGCGGTTCTCCAAAAACAAAACGCCTTACAAAACCAATATCGGCATCCAATTCCGCCATGAGCAGGCCAAGGACGTGCACTCGCCGGGCTACTACGTGCATATCGATCCCGAGCAGGTATTCGTCGGCGCCGGCATGTGGCGGCCGGACTCGGAACCGCTGGCGCAAATACGCAGGTGTATCGCCGACAAGGAATCGGAGTGGACGCGCGCGAGCAAAGATCGCTCCTTTCGACGTCATTTCCAGTTGGGCGGCGAATCGCTGGTCAGGCCGCCGCGCGGCTTCGACAAGGAGCATCCGATGATCGAGGACCTGAAGCGCAAGGACTTCATTGCGGTCAAGAATCTCGAGATCGCCGATGCGGTGAATCCGCGATTCCAGGGCAAGGTCGAAACCGCGTTTCGCGCGGCGACGCCTTACATGGAGTTTTTGTGTAAAGCCGTCCGCGTGCCGTACTAAACGACTGCGGAATTCGCGGGGTTCGCCTAGATCGGTCGAATTTTGTAGCAGACCGATGCGCAATCCGCGTCCGACGGTGCTAGAATCCGCGCGCCACCGCCGGACCGGCATGGCTGATTCATCCACCCGGAGCTTTGTCGAGGAGCGCCATGGCAGTTTTCGAGAATGCGGCATTCGACGACCACGAACGCGTCGTTTTCTGCCGCGACGCAGCAACCGGCTTGAACGCCATCATTGCAATACACTCCACCGTGCTTGGGCCGGCCGCCGGTGGCTGCCGATTGTGGAAATACAGGTCCGACGATACCGCGCTAACGGACGTTCTTCGGTTGTCGCAAGGCATGAGTTACAAGAACGCGATGGCGGGTCTGAAACTCGGCGGTGGGAAAGCGGTGATCATGAAGACTGCGAATTTCGACGGCAGTGAACGCCTGTACGAGAAGTTCGGCGACTTCGTGGACAAACTGCACGGTGACTACATCACCGCGGAAGACGTTGGCATGAGCGTCAGCATCATGGAAACGATTGCGCGACGCACGAAATACGTGACCGGACTGCCGCGCGAGCGGGGCCGCGCCGGCGGCGACCCGTCACCGAAAACAAGCTGGGGGATATTCAAAGGTATCGAAGCGGCGGTGCAATTCAAGCTGGGTCGCGAATCGGTCGCGGGTTTGACGATTGCCGTACAGGGTGTCGGCAACGTCGGTTACCATCTCTGCAGATACCTGCACGAGGCGGGCGCGTCGTTGATCGTCGCCGATATGGACGCGCATCGGTCGGAGCGTGCGCGCGCCGAGTTTGCTGCAACCGTCGTCGAACTGGACGACATTCTGTTCCAGGAGGCGGATGTCGTGGCACCCTGCGCGCTGGGCGCGGTCTTGACTGAAGAGAGTATTCCCCGCTTGCAGACGGGTATCGTTGCGGGTGGCGCGAACAATCAGCTGGCGACGGATGATGATGGGCAGCGTTTACAGAGCGCCGGTATCCTTTATGCTCCCGACTACGTGATCAACGGCGGTGGAATCATCAACGTCGCGAGCGAATATTACGCCGACGCCGACGACGAGGAGGTCCTGCGGCGCGTATCGGCCATTGGACCCCGCTTGCTCGGCATATTTCAGGAGGCCGAGGAGACCGGCAGGCCAACCAACGAGGTCGCCGATGCCCAGGCCCGCAAGATTATTGCCGGCGCGGCAGCGTCCTAGGGCCCGTTACCCCGAGTTCGAGCAGTCCGGCGTCAGAGACTGGCCAGAACCTGCACGAATTTCTTCGGGTCGGGCCGATCGGCGATGAACTTGGAAACCGACGCGTAACGAATCGTACCGTCTCCGTCGACGACGACCGCGGCCGGCCACACCGTGTCTTCCCCGTACTCCTGTCTCTGATCGGTCGGCACGCCGCCGCTCTGCAGGAGTCCAAGCGCCTTTGCGACCGCCAGGTCGTCGTCCAGCCAGAACTCGAAATCGAACTCGAAAAACGTCGCGACACGACGGGTCGTCTCGAGCGGTTTCGGCGTAACCAGGATGAGGCGTGCTCCGAGTTCATTGATCTCCTTATAGTGTTTCGTCAAATTCGCGACCTGTCGACTGCAGAACGGGCACCAGTTGCCGCGCACGAAGAGGATGACCGCGGCGTTTCCTTTGAGCGTCCCGGAGTTCAGCGCATTGCCGCGTTCGTCAGCGGCCGTGAAGTCCGGTAGCGTCTGTCCCGGCCGCAACACCGCGGGCACCGGCCGCCCGCCGATCTTCCGTCGGTACCATAAGAGAAAACCGACCGCGGCCAGGAGAACCACGGCAATACCGGCGACCACGCTGTAGTGCATTTTCAGTCCTTCGTCGCTAAGCGAAACTCGAATACGATGTTACTCTTCTTGAGCGTTGCCGGGTAATCTCTTCCGCCTCGGCTCGCGAAACCGGTGAGGTTTGTATATGGCCCCGGAGTGTACCCGCCACGCAGCTCGTGAAAGGGACGACAATTGCTGAGATAATCCGCCCACAGCAATCGATAGTGGAAGGGAAGGTGTCGGCAAACCCAATTCTCTGGCGGCCGTCGCGCGCGCGCGCGGAAGAATCATCGATGTACCGATTCATGCGTGCGCAGGGGTTTGACGCCTATTCCGATCTGCACGAATGGTCGATCACCGAGCGCGGAGAATTTTGGGGGGCGCTCGCCGCTTTCCTGGATCTCAGGTTCGACAAGCAGGCGGACACGGTGCTTTCCCAGCCCGGCGACATGACGACGGCCACCTGGTTTGCCGGCGCGGAGCTGAATTTCGCGGAACACCTGTTGCGACGAGAGGGCAAGGGGGCGGCGCTGGTTTTCTGCGGCGAAAACGGCGCGCGGCGTGAAATCAGTCGCGACGAATTACGATCGATGGTTGCATCGGCGGCGGCCGGTCTGCGTGCCGCCGGCGTCATCCGCGGTGACCGCGTCGGCGGATTCTTGCCCAATTGTCCGGAGGCGATCGTCTCGATGTTGGCCGCTGCCAGCATCGGCGCCATCTGGTCGTCGTGTTCGCCGGATTTCGGGATCAACGGCGTGGTTGACAGGTTCGGCCAGATAAAACCAAAGGTGCTCGTGTGCGCCGACGGTTATTTTTACAACGGCAAACGTTTCGATTCGCTGGCCGCCGTGGACGGGGTGATCGAACAGGTAACGAGCATCAGAAGAATCGTGGTGGTGCCGTTCACCGGAAGCCCACTGAAGCTGCGAGACGAACGCTTCATGCCCTGGAGCGACCTCGTGCGCGACGACGCTCCACTCGAGTTCGCGTCGTTGCCGTTCGACCATCCGCTGTACGTCATGTATTCGTCCGGCACGACCGGCGTACCCAAGTGCATCGTGCACGGCGCCGGCGGCACGTTGCTGCAGCACATGAAAGAGCACGTCCTGCACTGCGATCTGCGTAACGACGATCGTTTGTTCTATTTCACGACCTGCGGTTGGATGATGTGGAACTGGTTGGCGAGCGGCCTGGCGTCGGGCGCAACCTTGGTGCTGTTCGACGGAGCGCCGTTTTTCCGGGATGGCGGTATCCTGTGGAAGCTTGCCGAACAGGAGCGAATTACGGTATTCGGCACGAGCGCCAAATACATAGCCGCTCAGGAAAAAGCCTCGCTCAGGCCCGGTAAGGAATTCGACTTGACCTCGATTCGCACCGTGTTGTCCACCGGGTCGCCGCTTTCTCCGGCGAGTTTCGACTACGTTTATCGTGATATAGCCAGCGACGTTTCGAGCGACCTCCAGCTGTCGTCGATCTCGGGCGGGACCGACATCATCAGCTGTTTTGCCTGCGGCAATCCGCTGCTGCCGGTTCGGCGCGGTGAGCTGCAGTGTGCGGCGCTCGGCATGGCGGTCGAAATATTCGACGAAAACGGTCGTTCCGTCGTCGGCGAGAACGGCGAGCTGGTATGCACCGAAGCGTTCCCTTCGATGCCGATCGGATTCTGGAACGATCCGGAGGGCGCGAAGTATCACGCGGCGTACTTCGATCGGTTTGACGGCGTCTGGGCACACGGCGATTTTGCCGAGGTGACCGACGCGGGCGGCGTTATCATCCACGGCAGGTCCGACGCGGTGCTGAATCCGGGGGGCGTTCGCATCGGTACGTCCGAGATATACCGACAGGTCGAGAAACTCGACGAGGTCGTCGAGAGTATCGCGATCGGCCAGAACTGGCACGATGACGTCCGGGTCGTATTGTTCGTCGTCTTGCGGCACGGCGTCGACTTGGACGCCGAGCTCGAGGCGCGCATTCGCAGGGTGATCAGAGACAACACGACCGCTCGACACGTACCGGCGAAAATTCTGGCGGTCGCTGAAATTCCGCGTACGATCAGCGGTAAGATCGTCGAGATTGCGGTGCGTTCGGTCGTCCACGGCGAACCCGTCAAGAATACCGACGCGCTCGCAAATCCTGAAGCGCTGAAGTATTTTAGCGATCGGCCGGAACTGGCGGCGGACTGAGCGCCGATCAGATGACGGACTCGAAAACGATCGGCACACGGGTGGCGGACGGCATCGTCCGGCCGGAATGGATCGACTATAACGGCCACATGAACGTCGCCTACTACGTGCTTGCGTTCGATCTGGCGATTGACGCACTGTGGGCGAGGATAGGCATCACTGACGAATACATTCGTGAAACACGCGGATCGACGTTTGCGGTCGAAACGCACGTGACCTACCAGGAGGAGCTGAAAGAAGGTGCGCCGTACTTCGTGGCAATGCAGCTCATTGCTTACGACGAAAAGCGTATCCATCATTTCCAACGGATGTACCACGCTGAAGAACACTATCTGGCGGCGACGGCGGAATGGATGTCATTGCACGTCGACCTGAATGTCCGCAGGGTGACGCAATGGCCCGAGACGGTGCTGGACGCCCTCGCTGAGATTGCCGCCGCCCAGGAGCCCGGTGACTTCCCCGAAGAAGCCGGCAGCCGCATGACGATCAAAGCGCCCATCTACACGCTCGGCAAGGAAAAGTAACCGTGACCAGTCATCTAATCGCGATCGATCAGGGAACCAGCAGCAGCCGAACGGTAGTTTTCGATGAGTCGGCGCGGACAGTGGCGTCCGCGCAGCAGGAGTTTCCGCAGATATATCCGCAGTCCGGGTGGGTCGAGCACGACCCGGAGGCGATCTGGACATCGGTGCTCGACGTTACGCGCAAAGCCGTAGCCGATAGCGGCGTCAAGCAGGAGGACGTTGCCGGTCTGGGCATCACCAATCAGCGCGAGACGACGCTGCTATGGGATCGCGAAAGCGGCAAGTGCGTTTACAACGCCATCGTCTGGCAGGATCGGCGCACGTCCGGCTACTGCGCCGAACTGCGCGACCGGGGGCTCGAGCAGACCGTGATCGACAGGTCCGGTCTGCGTCTGGATCCGTATTTTTCGGCGACCAAGCTGAACTGGCTACTCGACAACGTTGCCGGGGCAAGAGCCCTCGCGGACAAGGGAAGGCTCGCGTTCGGCACGGTCGACTGCTTCCTGCTTTGGCGGCTGACGGGTGGTCGTGTGCATGCAACCGATGCAACAAACGCGTCACGTACGATGCTCTACAACATCCACACCCAGCAGTGGGACGACGAGCTGCTGGGGATTTTCGATATCCCGGCATCCGTGTTGCCGGCCGTCGAAGACTGCGCGTTTGAGTTCGGCCGGACCGACTCTTCCGTCATTGGTTTCGATGTACCCGTTTGCGGCATCGCCGGCGACCAGCAGGCGGCGCTGATAGGTCAGGCGGGCTTTACGCCCGGCGTCACGAAAAGCACCTACGGTACCGGCTGTTTTGTCATTACGAACACGGGCGGCGACGCGCTGCGGTCGCGGAACAAGCTGTTGACGACGGTCGCGTACAGGCTGAACGGCGCCGTGACCTACGGTCTCGAGGGCAGCATCTTCGTTGCGGGTTCGGCGTTGCAGTGGTTACGGGACGAACTGAAGATCATCGACAGTGCCCCGGCAAGCGAGCCAATCGCCGAAGCAACCGGTGTGGTGGACAACGTTCACGTCGTGCCGGCGTTCACCGGGCTTGGGGCGCCGTACTGGGATGCGGATGCACGCGGCGCTATCCTGGGCCTGACGCGAGACAGCGGCATTGGTGCGATCGTCACGGCAACGCTTCAATCCGTTGCCTATCAAACCGGCGATCTCGCGCGCGCGATGTCGGACGACGGCGTCGAGCCCAGTGTCATCCGGGTTGACGGTGGCATGGTTGCAAACGATTGGTTCCTGCGATTTCTCGCGGACGTTTTGCAGATCACCGTCGAGCGGCCGGCGAACATAGAATCGACGGTCGTGGGTGCGGCCTACCTGGCCGGACTGGCGAGCGGTCTGTACGACTCGTTGGAGGACATCGCCGCGCTCTGGACGCGGGACGTTCGCTTCGAGCCCACAATGGACGCTAGCGAGCGAGACAGGCTTTATGCGGGTTGGCTGGACGCGGTGTCACGAGTTCGCAGCACCGCTTGAAAACCGAGGCCTGCCCCGGCTGCCGATCTGCGGCGACAGGTGGCCCACGAACTGTGCGGTCGATCGACTCCAGCTCCGCTGTTCCGCGAATCGGCGGCAGCCGGCACGGTCCATCGTCAACGCCTTTCGGCAGGCGGCCGCAAGATCCGTGTCGAGGATACCCGTCTCCCCGTGCCTTACCACGTCGATCGGTCCGGTTACCGGCAGGGCGGCGACGGGGATACCGCAGGCCATGGCCTCCAGCATGACGAGTCCGAAGGTGTCGGTCTTGCTTGGGAAGACGAACACGTCTCCTCCCGCCACGTGTTCGGCGAGGTCCCTGCCGAACTTGTAGCCGAGAAAATGGCAGTCGGGATGTCTGGCCGCCAGGCGCTGTCGATCCGGGCCGTCCCCGATGATGACCTTGCTGCCGGGCAGGCCGAGCCCCAGCAGCAGTTCGATGTTCTTTTCGACCGCGACTCGGCCGACGTAGATCCAGATCGGTCTGGGTAGGTCATAGCGGTGTTTCGGTTCGGGGACGAAAAGGTCCGTCTGCACGCCCCTTGACCAAATCACGACGTTGTTGAAGCGTCGTTCTTCGAGAAGCCGCTGGATACTTGGTGTCGGCACCATGATCCTGTCCGACGGGCGATGGAACCAGCGCAGTGCCGCAACGGTCCACGCTATGGGTATTGGCGCACGTGCGCGGACGTACTCCGGGAACTGCGTGTGGTACGCCGTCGTGAAGCGAAGCCCGCGCTTCCGACAATAACGACGCACCGCGAAACCGATGGTTCCCTCCGTTGCAATGTGGATACAGTCCGGCGCGAAAGCGTCCAGCTCGCGGGCGATTTTCCTGCCCTGGAAGAGCGTCAAGCGAATCTCCGGGTAGGTGGGGCAGGGGATCGTGGGTCGGCCCTCCGGCGTGATCATCAATACCTCATGCCCTTTTTCGATCAGCTCGGCACGGGTCTGTTGAAGGGTATTGACGACGCCGTTTACCTGCGGCTTCCACGCGTCGCTTGCGATTACTATGCGCATGGTCGGCGATGGTCCGTGAGATATGTGTAAGCCTGGTTACAGACCGGTGAAGGAATCGTGACGGCGTTCGGCGTTTTTTCATTGGAGCGTCATCGAAGCGTCAATATTCCTTCGCAATTCTCGGCGATACTTCCCGCGTGACAATTACGGAGAGCGTCATGGCGGCGGTAATTGACTACCTCGATGAACTCGAAATCGGCGTGTGCCAGCGGATCAACCAGTTTGGCAAAATGGATTTGATACGCCATTTTTTTGCTGCCGTCAGCCGACTTGGTGATTGGTACTTCTGGGCGGCAATGGGCGCCTTGCTGTTTGCGATCGAAGGGCCATCGTCGGCCCCGGCGATCGGTCAGATACTGATCACGAGCGCGATCGGCGTGCTGATCTACAAAATGCTCAAGCAGCGACTCGTTCGCGAGCGCCCGTTCGTTCACAGCGGCAGCATCCATTGCGGTGCGGTGCCGCTCGATCGCTACAGTTTTCCGTCGGGCCACACGTTGCATGCCGTGAGCATCACAATCATGCTGACGCACGTTGACCCGCTATTGCTGACGATCTGCCTGCCGTTTGCACTGCTGGTGGGGCTTTCCCGGATCGTTCTGGGTCTGCACTACCCCAGTGACGTGCTGGTCGGCGCGGCAATCGGCGCGGCGCTGGGTTACACCAGTATCAGCTTGATCTAGTGTCCTGTCCGGTTAATTCATTGAATTAACCGGACAGGACACTAGAAGCTGCCTTCCTGGAAGAATCTCTGATAAGCGACGGACGCCCAGAGTGCGGCAAGCAAAACGAGGCTGAGCATGACTGCTGCCGAGCCGAGGTCTTTCGCCCGGCCGGACAGCTCGTGCAGTTCATCGCCGTGACGGTCAACCGCGGCCTCTACGGCTGAATTGAGAAGTTCGACGATGAGCACGAAAACAGCGCTTCCAATGAGCAGCGTTCGCTCCAGCGGCGTGGTGCCCAGCCACCAGCCGAGCGGCGCCAGCACCAGCGTAAGCGCGACCTCCTGACGAAACGCGGCCTCGTGCCGCCAGGCGTGTGCAAATCCCTGCACGGAGTAAGCGGTTGCGCGCACGATCCTTCGGATTCCCGTGTTGCCGGGTTTTGCCATGGTGTGTATTCCTAGGGCCTGTTAACACTATGCGAATAATCCCTGCCGGTGCTGTGTTGCCGTCCAGCAAGGCGGAAGAAGTGCCATGTAGTTGTTCTACTTAAGCGACTGACAACGCGGCTGGGCGGCAACACAGCGCCGGCCCTGTGGGTTGATTCGCAAACGGCGCCACTCGGCGTTGCTCGTCGCTCATTTGGAATCACCAAACTACACTCCTCGCGCCTTGATTGGCGCCGTTTGCGGATCAACAGGGATCATTCGCATAGCGTTAACAGGCCCTAGTGCCTGCTAAAACGAGCGCGCTGCGATTCTACCCCGTCGCCAGCGCGGTCGATAGTTGGGTCGACGCCCGCGTCGGCGGATCAGGCGGCAAGCGGCGTGGACCGTGCGTCGGGCTCGACGACGATCATGTTTCGCTCCCAGCGCAGAATCCGTAGCTCGCCGCTCCCGGTTTCCGCGAGGGCGGTGCGATGCTCGACCCAGTCGCCGTCGTTGGCGTAACAAGTGCCGTCAATGTCGCGAATGCCGGGGCGATGGATATGACCACAGACGATACCGTCGAATCCGCGCCGGGCCGCATGACGGGCGGCGACTTCCTCGAAACGGCGGATATAGGCCTTTGCCGAGGCGAGCTTCTCCTTCAGGCGACGGCTGATGGACAGGTAGTCGTGTCCGAGCCGGCTGCGTAGCTGGTTGATGACGACGTCGAGTCGCAGGATGACCCCGTAGGCGGCGGCGCCGAACTGTTCCAGGTTCGTGCCTCTGCGGATTTCCGGGTCGAGGACGTCCCCGTGAGTGACCAGCAGCCGCTGCCCGGCGCGCGTTTCATGCGAGACTTCGAGCATCACCGGAATACCGCAGATGTCCCGCCCGGCGAGTTCGCGAAACTCGAAGTCATGGTTGCCCGGGACGTATATCACCTCGGTGCCGAGATTCGCGAGCCGGATAAACCGTTGAACCAGCTGAAGATGGGTATCGGGAAACGCCGGCCGTACCTTCATGTACTGAAGATCAATGATATCGCCGACGAGATAAATCCGGTCCGCCGTAACGTTGTCGAGAAAGTCGAGCAGATCACCGGCGCGCGCGGCGGGATTGCCGAGGTGTAGGTCGGAAAGCCAAATGGTTCTGTAACTTAGCCGCATCAACGCATCCTCGTTCGCGAAACCTCTAGTAGTACGTTGAAAACCTTAGCGCCCAAAAAAGACCGTTGTCTTACGTTTTAGTGACAATTCCATGTCCTCCGTTGCCGCCGGCTCGCGGCCGCGATTCGTGAAATGACCCTGACGCGGCAAACCCGGTACACTTGGCGGTTCCGCTGCGGCGCCGGCACTCCATCGGGTCCGGCAGGCTTACAGGTCTGTCGGGTCGCTTTTTGTCCGCGCCGCTATCCAGTAGACGACAGGTAAGGAAGACCGTTGACCATTCGATTTGACGAACAGGTAGTACTGATTACCGGTGCGGGCCACGGGCTCGGAAAATCTCATGCACTGGACTTTGGGCGCCGCGGCGCGCGCGTCGTCGTCAACGATCTGGGCGGCGCCCGCGATGGCCGTGGCGCATCACTCGACGCGGCAGAGGCCGTCGCCGCGGAAATTCGCGACGCTGGCGGGGAGGCGATTGCAAACGGCGCCAACGTCACGGACTACGCACAGGTGGAGGCCATGGTTGCGGAGGCGATCGAACGTTGGGGACGCGTCGATGTCCTGGTCAACAACGCGGGCATACTGCGTGACAAGACGTTTGCCAAAATGGAGCTCGATAGTTTCGAGGCGGTGATGGACGTCCATCTGATGGGCTCGGTGAACTGTACGAAGGCCGTGTGGGAGCCTATGCGCGAACGGCAATACGGCCGCATCGTCATGACGTCGTCTTCAAGCGGTATTTACGGGAATTTTGGCCAGACAAACTACGGTGCCGCAAAAATGGCGCTGGTTGGTTTCATGAACTCGCTGGCTCTTGAAGGGCAGAAACACGACATACACGTAAACGCGCTGGCGCCGATTGCGGCGACGCGCATGACGGAAGACCTGATGACGCCGGACGTGCTTGACCTGCTGGAGCCGGCGGCGGTCAGCCCGGCCGTGGTGTTCCTGGCAAGCCCGGACGCGCCGACCGGACAAATCGTCGGCGCCGGCGCCGGCGTCTTTGCCCGCGTCGTGATTCAGGAAACCCCGGGAATATTCTTGGCGCCGCAGCATCGTGACGCTGAACATGTCGCCAAGGCCTGGGAACAAATCTCCGCCACCGACGGACAGGTTGAATTGCGTGCCGGTGGCGAGCAGACGATGAAATTCCTGCGCAAGGCCGCTCACGAACTGGGCGTAAAGTTCGACTAGAACCCATCAACAGTCCCTACGAACCGGTGAGATTTATCCGATGAAAGACGCTGTCATTGTTTCTACCGCGCGATCGCCGATCGGCAGAGCGTACCGGGGCGCGTTCAACAACACCGAGGCGCCGACGCTTGCCGCGCACGCCGTTCGCGAGGCCGTTGCTCGAGCCGGCGTCGACCCCGCCGAGGTCGAGGACGTGATCCTGGGTTGCGCGATGCAGCAGGGAACCAGCGGTCAAAACGTCGCGCGCCAGGCGTTGCTCGGTGCGGGGCTGCCCGTGAGCGTTGCCGGCATGTCCGTCGATAGACAGTGTTCGTCCGGGATGATGGCGATCGCGATCGCCGCCAAACAGGTGCTCGAGGACGATATGCCGGTGGTGGTGGGCGGCGGCGTGGAGTCGATCAGTCTCGTCCAGAACGAACACTACAACCGTCATCGCGCATCGGACCCGACGGTTCTTGCGGCTGCGCCCGACATCTATATGAGCATGTTGGATACCGCCGAGGTCGTTGCAAAACGCTACGGCATCTCTCGCGAGCGCCAGGACGAATACGCGTTGCAAAGTCAACAACGCACGGCTGCTGCTCAGGAAGCGGGGCGTTTCGACGACGAGATTGTTGCGATGACCGCCGTAAAGGGGGTCATGGACAAGGAAACGAAAGAAATCAGTTTCCACGAAACGACCTTGGACAAAGACGAGGGCAACCGGCCGGATACGTCGGCCGAAGGCCTGGCGGCGCTAAAGCCGGTGTTCGAGGGCGGCGTCATTACCGCCGGCAATGCAAGCCAATTGTCCGACGGCGCATCAGCGGCCGTTGTCATGGACTCCAAGCTTGCGGAAAAACGCAATCTCGAGCCGCTCGGAATATATCGCGGAATCGCCGTTGCCGGCACCGAGCCCGACGAAATGGGCATCGGCCCAGTGTTCGCCGTGCCGAAACTGCTCGAGCGCCGTGGAATCAGCATCGACGACGTCGGTCTCTGGGAACTCAACGAAGCGTTTGCCGTGCAGGTGATCTATTGCAGGGACCGCCTCGGTATCCCGAACGAGCTCTTGAACGTCAACGGCGGATCCATATCGATCGGGCACCCCTACGGCATGAGCGGCGCTCGCATGGTGGGCCACGCCCTGATCGAGGGCAAGCGACGTGACGCCAAATTCGTCGTTTGCACAATGTGCGTCGGCGGCGGCATGGGCGCGGCTGGACTGTTCGAGGTTGTTTGACCGGGTGAAGATCCGTTACTTTCTCAATCCACCCAGAGCCGTACAAATCCCGCATTGCTGAAAGCCCGACAAAAACTCGGCAAGTACCGAATCCTGAGCCGGATCGCCTCCGGCCCGCTGGCTGACGTCTACAAAGCCTACGATACGATTCACGACACGCGCGTTGCGCTGAAGTTGCCCAGGATTGAGGGCAATAACGGTCTCGACGACGTGCTTCATGAGGTGCGTGTCGCTGCGCGCTTGCATCATCCGAACATATTGGGAATACAGAACGCCGGTTACATCGGCGATCATTTTGTGATCGCGATGGAACTGGGAATCGAGTCGCTGGGCGATCGCCTGGAGCGGCGCATCTCCAACGCGCGAGCCATGAGCTTTGCCGAGCAGGCGTTGGCGGCCCTGGCCCATGCGCACGAGCATCGCATTATCCACTGCGACATCAAGCCCGAAAACTACGTCTTGTTTGCGGACAACCGCCTCAGGCTTGCGGACTTCGGCTTCGCGAAACGGGTATTGAGAACGCTCAAAGCGTCCGGTTCGGGAACCATTGACTACATTGCTCCCGAGCAGGCAATGGGTCGGCCCAGGTACCAATCCGACGTCTTTTCGGCCGGGCTGGTGCTGTACAAGATGTTCTCCGGCAAACTGGCGGAATGGCCGTTCACCTGGCCGATGGCCGGCCACGAGCGGTTGACGGCCCGTATGCGGCCGGAATTCGTCGAATTCCTGAAACGCGCGATCCAGCTCGATCCGGCCCATCGATACAAAGACGCCGTGCAGATGTACGCGGCGTTCGACAGGCTGCGGTCGCGCGCGCGCCGGCAACGTGGAAATGGTTCTCGCAAGAAAACGAAGGTTGCGACGTCCTGGCGACAAATCCAATGGCGTGAGTTTCAGCGGAAATACAAAAAGGTGCTGGACACGCGGCATCAATGCCGTCGTTGCGAAGGGCCCGTGTCAGAGAGTATGCAGGCCTGTCCGTGGTGCGGTTTCGACAACCCGGCGCGCGGTTCAGAAACGCGCATGCCGGCAAACTGTCCGCGCTGCGAACGTGGCGTCAAGATGGATTGGGACTACTGTGCCTGGTGTTACGGACCCGGTTTCGAGGCGGAGACCAACCGGCACTATCCCGACAAGCGGTATACCGCGAAGTGCGCAAACGCGCGTTGCCGCCAGCCGCTGATGCCGTTCATGCGCTATTGCCCCTGGTGTCGATTCAAGATCAAGAAACCTTGGAAGCTCCCGGGTACGAGAAGCCGGTGCCGCGCGTGTGGCTGGGGGACCGCGAGCGAGTTCTGGAATTTCTGCGCCTGGTGCCGTGAACCGATTCGGCGGGAGTAGCGGGGGAGCGGGTATGTCTGTGGCAGCAAGCACAATCCTGGACGGGCGTTTCGCACCGGACAGGGTCGCCCTGACGATCGGTGGCGGAGATCTGGTTGCCTTTACGTCGCGCGCCCCCGACAAGGAAACGGAGAACGAAGACACGCTGGCGGCGATTCCGTACGGTCCGGGGGCGGCGGTTCTCGTTGTTGCGGACGGCGCCGGCGGCTTACCTGGCGGAAAACGAGCGTCGGATACCGCGGTATCGATGCTGGAGGCATCGTTGCAGCGCTCGATGGAAGAGACGATGTTGCTGCGGACCGCGATTCTGAACGGGATTGAAGCAGCAAACCAGGCGGTCAGGGATTTGGGCAACGGGTCGGCGACGACCCTGACCGTCGTCACAATCGAAGGCAGGACGGCGCGCACGTACCAGGTTGGTGATTCCGAGGCGCTGATCGTCGGCCAGCGCGGCCGGGTCCGTGCCCAGACGATGGCGCATTCGCCGACGGGTTTCGCCGTGGAGGCGGGGTTTCTGAACCAGCGCGACGCACTTTTGCACAAGGACCGTCATTTGGTCTCGAATTTCATCGGCACCAACGAGATGCGCATCGACGTCGGCGCGCCGGTGCAACTCAACCCGAAAGACACGGTATTGCTGGCGAGTGACGGGCTGACCGACAACATCCATCTCGACGAGATCGTCGACTTCATTCGCAAAGGGCCGCTGGACGACGCGCTGGACGCGGTCACGCGGCGTGCGACGCGTCGCATGACCGTCGAATCGAAGACCATGCCGAGCAAACCGGACGATCTGTCCGTCATACTGTTCCGGAAGCCGGCTTTGGGGGAGTCTCAATCGTCCTGAGTCACCGTCGGCAGCCGTATGCTGACGCAAAGTCCGCCCGCGGCGGCGTTATGCGCGGAGATCGTTCCGGCATTCTTTTGTACCGCTCGCCGTGCGATGGCCAGGCCGAGTCCGGTCCCCTCGGTGCTTTCGTCATGTCCCCGCACGGATCGATAGAAAGGCTCAAAAATCTTGCCAAGCGACTCGTCGGGCACGCCGCTGCCCTGGTCTTCAATTTCGACCAGCACCGTCTGCCCGTCCTGTGAAACGCGAACCGACACGATGCCGTTCTTGGGGCTATGGCGAATGGCGTTTCGTAACACGTTCTCGAACGCACTGGTCAACGCAGCGGCGTAGCCGTGCACGGCGGGCGCGTCGTCGCAGGCCAGATCCACCGAAACGTCCTCGATGCCGCCGGACCGACACTCGAAATTGGCGTTTTCGACCGCTTCGCGGAGCAGTTCGGCCAGGTCCACCGTTTGCGGCTGCTCGTCACTTCGCGCCTCCATCCGGGAATAGCTCAGGATCTGACCGATCAGTCCGTCCAGGCGTTCTGTTTCGTTTTCGATGCGCTGGAATTCGGCCAGATCGCCGGTTTGTCGCCGGGCGAGCTCGAGCGCGACGCGCAGGCGCGCCAGCGGCGAGCGCAATTCGTGCGAGATATTCCGCGTCAGCTCGGTCTGCTGATCCGAGGCGTCCTGAAGTTTGTCCGCCATTGCGTCGAGGTCGTGCGCGAGCATGCCGATCTCATCGCGGCGATTACGCATCGACGCGGCAACGCGCGTATCGAGTTTTCCCTCGGCGATCGATACCGTGGCTTCGCGGAATTTCCTGACGGGGCGGGTAATCGCGAGGGCGAGGGCATAGGAGACGGCGCTGCTGATCAGCAGCGCCAGAAGGAAAAACGCGGGCCCTGCGCGCTCGGATATCCACTCACCGTAGGGATTGCGTTTTGGGCTGACGAACAAACTGTAAACCGCGCCGTCCGGACCCACGATCTGCGTCAACGGACGCGCCGGTCGGATTCTCGGCGAGTCGTCGCGATGCCAGTTTCGCGCATCGCGGCCGCGGTCATGCGGGGAACGTGGCCGCAACTCGAAGCGATGCATCAATCGGCTTACCCGGCGGGGGAGCCGCCGCTCGAGGATGTCCCGGCCGTCGCCGTCGACCACGAACACTTCGATCGGCGAACCGGACGGGAAACTCCGCAACCAGGCTTCCAGACCCTCGCGACCATCCGAGTCGAGTATCGCGCTGGCCGTGAGCACCGTATCGTCGATCTCGAAATTCTCGAACGCTTCCCGAAGTCGTTCGGAATAGGCGTAACCGGCGATGGCGGCGAGGCCGATCAACAGACCGATGATCAGCCAGAACGAGAGAAATATGCGGACCGTGAGGCTATGCATGATCGTCAGTGGCCGGGCAGCAGGAGATAGCCTACACCGCGCTGATTCGTGATGGTTTCTTCACCCACGCCGGCGCGCACCAACTTGCCGCGCAGATTGCTGATGTGCGTATCGATGCTTCGGTCGTAGGGCATCAGGCGCCGGCCCAGCGCCCGCTCGCTGAGCAACTCCTTGCTGACCACTTCACCGCGGGCTTCCAACAGGCAGCGCAGAATCTCGTATTCGGTGCCGGTCAGTCTCAGCGGCTGCTCGCCAACGGTCACCCGGCGCGTTTGCGGGTCGATGCGAATCGCACCGATTTCGAGACCGTCGGGTCGTTGGTTCGCGGTTTGGGCGCGTCTCAAGATGGCCCGGATGCGCGCGGCCAGTTCGCGCGGGTTGAAGGGTTTGGCGAGGTAGTCGTCGGCGCCGAACTCGAGGCCGATGATTCGATCGACGTCGTCGCCTCGTGCGGTCAACATGATGACGGGAATATCGGTTCGGCGGCGCACCTCTTTGAGCACCTCGAGGCCGTTCATTCCGGGCAGCATGATATCCAGGATCATCAGGTCGAAATTCTGTCCCTGCAACGCTTCCAGCCCCGCCTCGCCGCTCGGACAGGCGGTAACGGCGAGATGGTCCGGCGCCAGGAAGTCACGCAGCATCTCGCCGAGTTCCTGGTCGTCGTCGACGAGTAGCACGCTGGCGTTGGCTTTGATGTCGGTCATTGGTCCGTTCGCTACCGTTAACGTGGCTATCGTGGGTCATTCATCTCGCCGGTTCAACAACGTCGGGCCGCCACTTGACAATTCTTTGCACAGCTTTTGGCAAGCCTGACGCTTCCCGCGTCTCGGGCGCCGTATTCTCTGGTCCAAGGTCTTTCGTCGGACGGCAACCCGCCCCGGCGAAGACCAAGGTGACGTTGAATGGAGAACCAGCAATGAAAACTTATTTACTCATATTCCTTTCGGCAGCGGCTTTGTTTAGCGGTGTGGAGGGCGTTTCCGCCCAATCGGAAGACGGAGAGGCGAACAAGGGCCGCGCGGGAGAACGGCACGGCCACCGCGGTTTCGGCAGGGGGTTTGGAGACCCGGCGCGCATGATCGAGCGTATGTCCCAGCGCCTTGATCTTGACGAAACGCAGCAACAGAACGTTCGCAATATCATCGATGCCGCCAGACCTGAATTCGACGAACTGCGGGAACGCGCGCGCGCAAACAGAAAAGCGATGCGGGAACTCGACCCCGCCGACCCGGACTATTCGGCCCTGCTGAACAACCTGGCGATCGAAAACGGTGAACTCGTTGCCGAAGGGACCCTGTTGTTCGGCCGCGTTCGCTCGGAGATCGACGCTCAGCTGACCGACACGCAGCGAGCGGAACTCAGCGAAGCGATGCAGCGGAAGCGCGGCGGTTTCAGGCGCGGTCGCCGCCACGCCGACGCCGAGGACGGCGGACAGTAGTCGAACAACCTCAATCACGCCGGGCGGCCGGCTGCCCCCTTCGTCCCCCCCTACGATTGGCCGCGCCGCCCGGATTCTCCCGCTTTTCGCGGCCTCGTTTCGAGGTCGCGCGCGTCCTCACCGGCCCCGCTATGTAAAGTAATAACGGCTGGTTATCGGCCGATTCCGACAACGGTTGTCCGCCGGACGTTTTCCATCTCCCCTGTCCCGTCGGAAATCATAAATAAAACAGTAAACTAGCTCTGCGCCGGATGTTTCGTCGTGTCGCATGCCTGCGTTCGGTCGCGTGTTTCGACGCCTGTTGCGGCATGGCGCGGAGCGTATTAAGGTCAGGGTCTGAAAGACGGGCGCAGGGATCGTTCGGTTCAGGGCAAGCCCAACGGAACTAACTGCGTGTTTCGGCTATCAAAACGCAAGGATCGCGCGGTCAAACTTCACGATACCGGGCGACTTGGCCGATGCCGGTGGAACAACTGCCGACGGCGGCTGATTGGGGCTTACCCACCATCAAGGCAGAATCTGACATGACTAAACCCAGCCACATCGGCACATCGACCAGCAAGTTGGCACTTATTCTCTTGTCCGCGCTCGGCGCGGCCGCGGTCAGCGGCTGCGCGGTCAGCGTTAACGGCGTCGGCGTCGGCGGAAGCGCCGGCGGGGCCGGCGGCGGTGGCGGCGTATCCCTTCCGGGCGGCGGTTCTTCGGGCGGCGGCTCGTCCGGCGGCGGCATGCCGGGCGGTTCTTCCGGCGGTTCGTCGGGCGGTATGCCGGGCGGCATGTCCGGTGGCGCCTCCGGCGGTTCGTCCGGTGGCATGCCTGGCGGCATGTCCGGTGGCTCGTCCGGCGGCGGTTCGTCGGGTGGCATGCCCGGCGGGATGTCCGGTGGCGCCTCGGGCGGCGCCTCCGGCGGTTCGTCGGGTGGCATGCCTGGCGGCATGTCCGGCGGCGCCTCGGGAGGCGCCTCGGGAGGCGCGTCGGGCGGTTCGTCGGGCGGCATGTCCGGTGGTGGCGCATCCGGCGGCGGTGGCGGGGCTGGCGGCGGCGGCATCCAGGGATTGGGTGGTCAGATGCCGGGCGGCGGCGGAGGCGCGTCCGGCGCCGGCGGCACCGGCCAGTATCCGGGCGAGACGGCGGCCGAACGGCAGAGACGTCTCGAAGGCGATCTGGAAGAATCGGTGGGCGGTTTCGATGAGGTACTCGCCGAAGAGCAGCGAGAAATATCCACGGTTGGCCGCAATACCGAAGGATTTGGTGGTGGCGGCGCCGGCGGCGGTGGCGGCGTCGGTCTCGGAAAACAGGCGTCGGGAGGCATTCAAGGCAGCGGCGAGGGTCCCTCCGTTCCCGGCGGCGGGTCAACGTCGACGGCCTCCGTGTCCGGAATGGATGACGATGAGATCAAGAAACGGACGCCCGCGGATATCCCGGATCTCGTCAGCGAGGACATCGTTGCGAAGCAGCTGCGGGAAGCTGCGCTTGCCGAGGAAGACCCGGAGCTGCGTGAGCGGCTGTGGGACGAATATCGTAAATACAACGGGCTTTGAGAAACCGTCGCGCTTCGCGGTGGTCGCCAGAAATAAGGACGCCAGACAAGAGATATGAGAAATACACCAGTTTTCATCGCGTTTTTGTCCGTCGTCTGCGGCGGCTGCTCCGTGCAGGAGGTCATCACCGCGGAGAGGACCGAGCTGAACGTTGCAAGCCTCGACATTTCGGAGAATTTGCTGCTCGATATCGGCATCGTGAACTTCGACCCCGGTATCCCGAAGAACAACGTTCCCGAGAAGTCGGGGGTTTACGAAGAGGTTCGCGAGGCGGAGGCGCGATATCTGCCTTACCACATCAAAACCACGCTCCAGAGTACCGGTTACTGGGGCGCCGTTCGCGTTGTCCCAACCGACGAGGTGTATACCGACGTCGTCCTTGACGGCGTCATCAAGCGCTCGGACGGCGAATTCATCACGCTCACGATCAAGGCGACCGACGTGACCGGTCGCGAGTGGTTCGAGAACACGTACGCAACGCAGACCGGCGTCCGTTCCTATTCCGAGAGCCGCGATCGGACTCAAGATCCCTATCAGAAGATATTCAACGACCTCGCCAACGATTTGCGCGAGTATGCGACGACGCTGACGCCAGAGGACATCGGGGAAATTCGGCAAACGTCCGAACTCCTGTTTTTCGCGGACATGGCGCCAGGTGCTTATGGCGAACACCTGACGTCGGACAGAGACGGGAAGACGACGATCAACCGTCTGCCGGCCGAAAACGATCCGATGGTTGCCCGCCTTCGTCAAATCAGGGAGCGGGATCGCCTCGTGGTCGACACGCTGAACGAACATTACGCCAATTATTATTACGGTATCGCCTTGCCGTACGAAGGATGGCGGAAAAAGTCCCGTGAAAACCAAATCAATATCCGGCAGGTCAAGAGGGCCGCTACGATGCGCGCTCTGCTCGGTGTCGCGGTGACGGCCGGGTCGATGAGCATCGACACGAGCGGTGGGTCACGGAGGCGGGGCTACAACTGGGAGCGGGCGGCCCAGGTCGTCGGTGTCGATCGCGGAATTCGCACGATCATCAGCGCATGGCAGCTGCGACAATCCGCGAATATCTATCGCGCGGAAATCGGTGAGCTGTCGGAATCGTTTATCGCCGAAGCGGCGCCGCTGACCGTTCGCGTCGAAGGTGAGACCCGGCGCCTGACCGGAACGGCTGAAGCGCAATACGAGGGTTGGCGGAAGCTGCTCAAAGAGATTTACCAGCTGGAAACCGGCTTCACGGAAGAAGTTGACGTGGGCGTTCCCGCCCGCGCCGTCCAGCCGCAGCCGACTACTTGAGCGTCTGACGGTGTATGCGGGCGTTGAACGAAGGTACGCGGCTGGCTGATCGTTACACGCTGCTTCGCCGTCAGGGCGAAGGCGGCATGTCGGATGTCTGGCTGGCACGCGACGAACGCGCGGACACGACCGTCGTTCTCAAGTTCCTGAAAGAGTCACTTGCCGCGCAGGCCGCGTATCGCAAGCTGTTTCACGAGGAGTGGCGCATCGGCAGCCGGCTGATGCACGCGCACATCGCGCGCGTCTTCGAGTACTACGACGATCCCGACGCACCCTTTTTTGCGCTGCAATACGTTGACGGCCCGGAGATTGGCGTCCTAGCCAACGAGGATCTGGCGAACGCCTTGCGGCCCTTCGGGCTTCTGGCGGACGCGCTGCGTTATGCACACGGAAAGTCTTTCGTGCATCGCGATATCAAGGCGAGCAACGTCTTATTGGATCAGCGCGGTGCGCCTTACCTACTGGATTTTGGCGTCGCGGCGGCCAGCAGCGGCGGTTCGACGGCGAACGCGAGTCCCGGCCAGCGCGCCGGTCGGCAGCCCGAGCCGGCGGACGACGTTTACGCGCTTGGGGTGCTGATGTACGAAATCATCACCGGGCGACCGCCGGCCGATGACCTGAGCTCAGCCCCCTGGTCGCGACCGAACGGCGAACCGGTGCCTGCCGATATACAGCGGCTCGTCGGTCAGATGCTCGCCGCCGACGGCGCGTCGCGGCCGGCGGCGGAGGATATCCCAGGTCGGTTGAGGACGGCCGGTATCGAGCCCGGACCGGCCCGGCTGTCGCCACGGCACACCGCGGCGTCGGCCGACGTCGAATCCGCCGCCCTGACGGTCGAATCGATACGACCGACGCGGCGGTCGACGGCCAATTCCAGGGATACGCGGGCCGGAACCGAACGGCAAAGCGGCGTTTCGCCAAGGCTGGTTTACGCTGGCCTGGGCGTGCTGCTGCTACTGTTTTTTGTGGTTATTTTCGTGCTGCCCGGCGCGGTCGACTCCGACAACAGCGAATTCGACCGTGCCGTTGTCGAGGAGGCGCCCGGGCCCGACGGCAGCGTGGACGGCGAAACCTCGACCGCGGACCCGACGGATGCGGTAGACGACAATGCGTTGAGCGCCGCCGACGATGTCCGCCCGGCGCCCGGTGTCGATGGCGGCAGCGCCGGTTTCAGCGAGAATCTGGGTCGCACGAGCGCGGACGATGCCGTCCGCGCCAAACTCGCGACCGACGAAGCGCTCGGCGATCTGCTGTCTCAGCTCGAGCGGCTCAGGTACCGCGGTGTGGAACGCTGGGGCGGCCAGCCGTATCTCGATGCACTCGACGTTTACGCTGAAGGCGACCAGGCATATTTGAGCAATAACTACCCGACCGCCGGTGCACGATATCGTCAGGCTTCCTCGATGCTGGAACCGTTTTTCGATCGCATAGACGATGAATTCCGCAAGAGCCTAGCGGCGGCGAAAGAGGCGTTCGAGAACCTCGATTTTGTCGAGGCGATTCGCCTCTACGATCTCGCCGTTGCGATTACGCCGGGCAATCAGGAAGCGGAGCGTGGACTGCGCCGCGCCCGGAACCTGGAAGCGGTGCTCGGCCTCATGGAGCAGGGACAGCAGTTTCGTGCTGACATCGAACTTGCGGCGGCGAAAATGGCTTTCGAGAGAGCGCTGGCTCTCGATCCGGAATGGGAACCCGCAAAGGCCGCGCTTGCGGCGGTAGCGCGTGAAATCAAAGAGCTGTCTTTTCAGATGCGGATGACGGAAGGCCTGGAGGCGCTCGCGGCAAGCGATTATGACTCGGCACGGGCGGCGTTTGAAGCCGCCAAGGGCATAGACCCGCAGTCGCGGGAACCGATTGACGGTTTGCTGCAGGTCGATCAAGAGGTTCGATTGTTCCGCATCCGCGAGATGGAGAATGAAGCGCAGGTCCAGGAAGGGAGCGAGCAGTGGGAGGCGGCGGTCGCTACCTATCAAGCCTTGCTGGAGGTTGATGGCGACTTGCAGTTCGCACAGGAAGGTTTGTCGCGAGCCAGCGCCCGGGCGGCGGTGCATCGGCGCTTACAGGACTACATCGACGAACCCGATTCATTGAGTGCGCCGGCTACGATGCAGCAGGCGACGCAGATGTTGCTGGACGTATCGCGGATGGATCCGATGGGTCCCAGACTTGAAGATCAGAAGAACGAGCTTTCGCGACTGCTAAAGCGGGCGGCGACTCCGCTTACGGTGACGTTCGTATCCGACAACGAGACCGAGGTGTCCGTCTACCGGGTTGGAAAGCTGGGGAGTTTTACGACACGGGATTTGGACTTGCGGCCGGGGAGCTACGTCGCCGTGGGCATCCGCGCCGGTTGCCGCGACGTGCGCGTGGAGTTCCGTGTTGCGCCCGAGATAGAACAGCAGCCGATTGTCGTGCGCTGTGAGGAACCGATTTGATCGTCAGCCGAATTATCCTCAAAGATGGAGAAGGAGAACGCCGGCTGGCGCTGTCCGATTTGCCGCTGCGCCTGGGAACCGGCAGCGATTGTGAGATTCGCTTGCCGGGCCCGGCAAGTAGCGCGGTCGCATTGCTCGATGCGCTGGAAGGTCAACCGTTTTTGCAGCCGGTAGGCAATGGCGGCATGACGATCAACGGCGAGCCGTTGGACACGTCCCGACGCCTTGCCGACGGCGACGAACTCGGTTTCTACGGTACGCGGATTCTCGTTCGCGCGACCGGTGAGGCGGCGGACCAACTGCTGTTGAGCGTCCGCCTGGAGGACAGTGCGTACATCACCCGCCCACCGGAAGTGCCGGCGGCGGGCGACGGCGCCGGTGAGGAGACTATCGCCCCAACGAGTTTCCGCCGAGCCGCGGAGGTCGGTGCGGTGGCTGACGCAGGCAGCGGATTTCGCTGGCAGGCGGCGGTCGGCGCGGTAATCGGCGTTTTGGCCGTGTTGTCGTATCTGCTCTTTACCGCGAGATCTATTCAGTTCGACGTGCAGCCCGCGGGTGCCGACGATATCCAGGTTCGCGGCGGCTGGTTTCGGTTGCCGCTGGCGGATCGGATACTGCTGCGCGAGGGCAGCTACACCGTCGAGGTAAACAAGCAGGGTTATTACGACGTTGCACAAACTTTCGCCGTGGACGAGACACCCAGCCGGACCGTGTTGATCGAGATGCGGCGACTGCCCGGTTTCCTGACCGTGGCGACCGACCCGGCGATCGACGCGATCGTGACCATAGACGATATCAATATCGGCCAGGCCCCGTTCGGGCCGATCGAACTGGAGCCGGGCACACACTCGATCAGCGTGACGGCGGATCGCTATTTGCCGTTTGCGGACAACCTGCCGATCGAAGGACTCGGCAAAGAGAACGTTCTCGACGTCCAACTGGTTCCTTCGTGGGCCGACGTCCAGATCGATTCGGAGCCCTCCGACGCAATCATCTACAGCGGCGAAACGGAAATCGGTCGAACGCCGATGACGCTCGAACTCCTGGAAGGTAAACACGAACTCAGTGTCGTTCGTGACGGATTCAAAGCTTGGGACGGCGTCGTCGAAGCACGGGCGAACGTCGATCAGGTGCTTTCGACCATACGATTGGAGCCGGCGAACGCGGAGCTTACCGTCAACAGCATACCGCGCGGCGCCAACATTACCGTCAACGGGCGTTATCGCGGTCAGTCGCCGCTGCGTCTGGCGTTGTCGCCGGACGTGGACTACCAGATAGGGTTGTCGAGAGCGGGTTACGGCTCAACGACGCGCTCGGTCCGTTTGCAGGCGGCGGCGTCCGAATCGATCACGGTCGACATGTCGGCGCGGGTGGGGAAGCTGACGGTCGAGGTATTGCCGGCGGATGCGGAGATCCTGATTGACGGTCGCGTGCGCGGCAGCGGCACGATGACCTTCGATTTATCGTCCGCGCCGCATCAGCTCGAAGTCCGCAGGCAGGGTTTCGAGACCTTTGCGCGCAGCGTTACGCCGAGGCCGGGGTATCCGCAAACGATTCAGGTGCGTCTGACCAGCGACGAGGAGGCCCGACTACGAAGCGTTGCGGCGACGTTGACGACGTCGCAAAAGCAGGTGCTGCGGCGGGTCGAGCCGGGCGAATTCACCATGGGCGCGTCGAGGCGCGAACAGGGCCGTCTGGCCAATGAGGTGATTGTGCCGGTCGTACTGAGTAAACCGTTTTTCATCGGCGTGAAAGAAGTCACGAATGCCGAATTCTTGCGCTTCAAATCGCAACACGATTCCGGCGCCGACGTGCACGCCTCCCTCGCGGGCAACAACAACCCGGTGGTAAACGTGACCTGGGCAGAAGCCGTCGAATACTGCAACTGGCTGAGCGCCGAAGAGGGCCTGGTGCCGGCCTACGAGAAACGCTTCGAGAAGTGGGAGCCGGTGCGACCGACGCCCAACGGTTATCGTCTACCGACGGAAGCCGAATGGGCTTGGGCAATTCGCTACCAGTCGCGAAGTCAGGCAAGCCGGTTCCCATGGGGAGACCGGCTTCCGCCGCGGCGGGATAGCGGCAACTTTGCCGATCAGGCGGCGCAGGACCTGGTGCCGACGATTCTGCCCGGCTACAACGATGGTTATGCGTCCACGGCGCCGGTCGGGTCCTTCGAGCCCAATGCGCTCGGCATTTACGACGGCGGCGGAAATGTTGCCGAATGGGTACAGGATTATTATTCTGTGCCGCAGCCTGGGCAGAGTGAGCCGGTGGTGGACCCCACGGGGCCGAGACGCGGCGCCCAGCACGTCATTCGTGGCTCGAGCTGGCGGCACGCCGGCGTCACCGAACTTCGCGGAAGTTATCGCGATTTCGGCAATGTCGGGCGCGTCGACGTCGGTTTCCGGATTGCGCGCAACGTCAATTGATGTAATTTTTGCGCGGTTCCGGGGTCTATAAACAGGTACTCCGGGAGAAACGGGGATTACCCACATCGTTCCAGCAGGCCTAAAAAATGCGTAGATTTTGTGTTCCCACTGTCAGCTTGATCGCGATGCTGTTCGGCATGGCCGCGCTGTCACAGGAGGCCGATGCGCCGGAGGAGGCCGTGGAACCGGTCAGCGAGGCAACGACGGCGGCGGCCGGTGGTGATGAGCAAAGCGGAGACGAGAGCGACGCTGAGTCCGACGCACTCGAGGAATTCGACGATTCCGACCTCGACCTGCAGACCTACGAGCAGGACGACGACGACTTCGTGCCGACCGAAGAAATACCCGCCGATGAGGCGATCCCGTTCCCGTCGGATATCTAGAGTCCTGTTAACGCTCAGCCGGCGCGCGCCCCGAGACCCAAACGATGAAACATAGAAACATACCGATCGAATTCGTGTATCAGCTGTTCGCGCTTATCATCGCCGTGATCATCGTACATGCGTTCTACGTTTCGGTTGTGCGGCCGAACGCCGCCGAAGTTCTGGAGCAGCAGGCGATCGAGGCCGCGGACAATCCCGACTACGTCCGAGAACGATCGACCTGGGTGCTCATCAAGGACTTCGAGCAGGAGGCCTGTTTCATCCTCATGTTCTGGGCGTTGGCGATTATGGGCTACAAGGCCAGGACGATCGTCAAAGAGCGTAGTTTGCTGGACACGGATCTTGTGCCGATTGCCGAAGGGATGCGGATTCTGCCGGAAGACACGCGCGAATTTGCCCGCCAGGTACAGGCGCTGCCGGAGCACGAACGCGACATGGTTTTGCCCCGCGCCCTGCTGGGTGCGTTGCGGCGTTTTAGCACGACACGAAACATCCAGGAGGTTTCCAGCAATACGCACACCGTTTTCGAGTCCGAGGCGGACCGTCTGGAATCGGAGCTTTCGATGATTCGATACATTTCCTGGGCGATTCCATCAATAGGGTTTATCGGAACCGTACGCGGTATCGGTGAAGCGCTCGCTCAGGCGGATAAAGCGGTCCAGGGCGATATCGCCGGCGTAACCCAGAGTTTGGGCGTTGCGTTCAACTCTACGTTTATTGCGCTCTTGATCAGCATCTTCCTGATGTTCCTCGTGTACCAACTGCAGCTGTTGCAGGAGCGGCTTGTTTTCGACAGCGAGAACTACACGAACGACAAGCTGATCCGACACATGAAGTCAGACTAAGCCAGGGTCCGCCATGTCGCGACTTGCTCTGTATCCGAATGACGCGGGTATCACGCTGCTCGATGAGCGGGGCATCGGCTATCGGGAGCCCGGTTTTGCCTTGCTGGAAGACGATGACCTGGTGACCGGTGACTCGGCGTTCCGTAAGGCGCGGGTCAATCCGCGAAGAATACAGCACCGCTACTGGTCACAGCTCGCAACGACGCCGCTGGCTGACCGGAGGTTCGAGCATCTGAGCGCCGCCGATCTGGCAAGCCGACAGCTCGAAGCACTCTGGCAGCGCGCCGGTGCGCCGGGCGGCGAGGTTGTCGTCGCGGTGCCGTCCTACATGGAAGCCGGCAATCTCGGCCTGCTGCTCGGTATTGCCGCAGAATTCGATATCCGGGTGATCGCAATGGTCGACGCATCGGTGGCGGCCACGCGGCGCGAGTACGTCAACGCGGTGCCCGTTCATATCGAGATGGGTTTGCACTCGACGACGCTCGCGCGTCTGGCCCAACCCGGACAGGCGCAGGTCGAGCGGACGGAGGTGCTGGAAGACTGTGGCGTATACGGTCTCTACGATACCTGGCTGAACGTCATTGCGGAGGCGTTTGTTCAGCAATCGCGTTTTGATCCGCTGCACACCGCGGAAACCGAGCAAATGTTGCTGAATCAGCTCGCAACCTGGCTTACACAGGCCTCGAAGCGTGACAGCCTATCGCTCGAACTCGAGTACGCCAACCTGAGCCATCGGGCGGAGATCGAGTCGTTGAGCCTGATCGGCGCGGTGGCGCCGTATTACCAACTCATCGCGAGCAAGCTCAGGGCTCTGTATCGCGCGGGTGAGGTGCCGGCGTTACAGGTGACCGATCGGGTTGCCCGGTTGCCGGGCCTGACCGATATGTTGAAGGCGCGCGTTGGCGGCGAGGTGTTTGCGCTCGAGCCCGGCGCTACCGCCAGAGGGGCGCTGGCCCGAACGCGGGAGCTGAGTCCGTCCGGGTCCGGCGTCAGCCTGCGCCGTCAGCTGCCGTGGGATCAGGCGCCGTTTGTCGTGGAGCCGCAGGCCGTCGGCGACGACGTCGGCGGCGCTCCGACGCACCTGCTTTTTCGGCATAAGGCCTACGAAATCGGCGATGAACCGCTGGTCATCGGTTCCCAGACGGGCGATGGCGGGCGCGTGCTGCCGCTCGATCCCGATATGCCCGGTGTGTCGCGCCGTCATTGCTCTCTGGCACGCGTGGACGGCCGCTGTGTTGTCGAGGACAGCAGCCGTTACGGGACATTTTTGAACGGACACCGTATCAGCGGGTCTACAGTATTGCAGGTGGGTGACACCCTCAGAATCGGTTCGCCGGGCTTTGAGCTGCAGTTGATAACGACGGATGAGCAGCATGGCGCGTAAACGTCGCAAGATGGAAGTCTTCAGCATGTCGTTTCTCGACTGCATGAGCTGTGGTTTCGGCGCGGTTATCCTGTTCTTCATGATCATCAACTCCCAGGTCACGCGCACGACCGACGCGCCTCCGCAGGAGCTGCAGGGTGAGACCACGCGGCTCGAGTTCGAGATCCTCGAACAGCGTAAGAACCTCGTTCTCGCGCGCAATACGATGGAGGAACTGGAGGAAGAGAACGCGAGCGCGACGGACGAGATCGCGGCGATCATCGCCTTGCTGGAGAAACTCAAAGCGGAGCTCGAAAAACACGACAAGGAAACGCTCGCCAAGATCGAGCGAGTCGAAAAACTGAAATCGGACATCGAGCGCCTCGAAGAGGAAAAGAAACGCCTCCTGGCCCTGGAACAGCGCCTCGAGTCGGGCGCCCAGGTCAGGAGTTTCACGGGCGAGGGCGATCGACAGTACCTGACCGGCCTGAAAGTCGGCGGCGAACGCATACTGGTGCTCGTGGACGCTTCTGCGAGCATGCTCGACCGTAAGATCGTCAACATCATCCGCCGGCGCAACATGGCGGACGACGTCAAACTGCGATCACTGAAATGGCGCCAGGCGGTAGCGAGCGTGGATTGGCTTTCGGCGCAGTTTCCACCGGACAGTAAATTCCAGATATACACCTTCAACACGGAGCCTGAACCCGTTCTAAAAGGCAGTGACGGCGTATGGCTCGAGGTCGGCGACGGTAAACAACTCGATGAAGCGATCCGCGTTCTGCGCAGGACGGTACCCGAGAACGGAACCAACATGAAAGACGCGTTGGCGGTCGTCAATGAATTGAGTCCGCCGCCGGACAACGTCATCCTGTTGGTTGACGGACTGCCGACGATGAACGCGCCTGAGGCGAGCCGCGGGTTTGTAACCGGTCAGGAGCGTCTGAAGTATCACTACGAGGCGGAACAACAGCTCTCGAACAACATACCGATAAACGTCCTGCTGTACCCGATGGAGGGCGACTACAACGCATCGATCGCCTACTGGATTCTCGCCTATCGCACCGGCGGTTCGTTCATGAGCATCAGTAAAGACTGGCCCTGATCATGGCGAGAAAGAAGAAAAGAGATATCGAAGCGTTCAGCCTCTCCTTTTTGGACTGCATCTGCTGCGGTTTCGGCGCGATCGTATTACTTCTCGTGCTCAGCAAGATATATGAGCCCGCGGTGCTCGAGAAGACCGAGGAGGACCTGCGGCAGCTCATTGCGAAACTGCAGGAAGAGCTTTTCGAGATTCAGGGGCAGACGACGGTCGTGACCACCGCGTTGAGCACCGTCCAGATGGAAACCAGCGAAACCCGAATGACCCTGGCGAAACTGCAGCAGGAGCTCAATAGCGTGCAGGGCCAGTACGATCTGGTCATGTCCGATTCGCCCGAACTCGATGTGGACGAAGGTAAGCTGCAGGCGGCGCGCCAGCAGCTGAGCGCGGAAATGCGCCGGCTACGGCCCAACTTCGAGCGCGCGCCGGATGACTCGATTGGCGGAATCCCGGTAGACAGTGAGTACATCATTTTCGTCATCGATACGTCGGGCAGCATGCAGTCCAAGTGGGACTGGGCGGAACGCAAGCTCGCCGAGGTTCTCGACGTTTATCCGACCGTGCGCGGTCTGCAAATCATGAACGACAATGGTCGCTTCATGTTTCAGCAATACGGCCGCAGCTGGCTTCCGGACACACCGCAGTTGCGCCAGCAGATTAAAGCGACGATGCGGCAATGGGCGCCGTTTAGCGACAGTGATCCGTCGGACGGGATTGCTTACGCGATCCAATCGTTCTGGGCGCCGGACAAGAAGATCAGCATCTACGTGTTCGGCGATGAGTTTCAGGGCGGCTCCATGGAAAACGTCCTCCGGGATATCGATCGCATCAACGTGGCGGATGACGAAGGGAACCGCCTGGTGCGCATCCACGCCGTCGGCTTTCCCTATAATTTCGGCGGCAACTCGATCCCACAAAGCTCGCAACGATTTGCGGGCCTGATGCGACTGCTCTGCGAACGCAACGGCGGCACGTTCGTCGCACTCACCAACCGGGACCGCTGACTCCCGAACCGCGCGTGCAGGAGCCTGTCCCCGCGGGTGGTCCTGCCGACGTCATCGCTGGTTGAGTACCACGTCGGAGGATTGCTACCGGGGACCTCTTTAGGGGAATGGCTCCCTTCGGTCCGCTTTATTTCCCCTAAAGAGGTCCCCGGCACCAATCCTCTTCGCATTACAGCCTGGCCGAACGGATGGCTTCCACGAACTTCAGCGGTGGCAGAATCGGCCTTGTCGTTGGGGAGGTGTTTGGTGGAAATAAAGCGGACCGCAGGGAGCCATTCCACCAAACACCTCCCCAATGGCAAGGCCGGGCACGACCGTCAAAAGGAGAGGGTCGCGCGTCAGGACGGGCTCCTATGACGCTTGGACATATTTCGCCACAATTGATCCCCGCGCTGCCATTCGAGGGTCCGCGGCCGCGCCGAATTCCTCCGTGTAATAGCCCTCGAAGCCGGCCACCAGAGTGGCCCACAACCATCGGAGGAATGAACAATGCGGATCAAGGTAATAGCAATAGCGATTGTCGCCAGCCTGGCCACGGGCACGGCATTTGCGGCGGACAAAGCGTCGCGGGAGGAAACCGTCGGCGTCGGCACCGGCGTTGTCATCGGCGCGGTAGCCGGAGGTCCGGTAGGCGCGATCGTCGGGGCGGCGATTGGCGCGAAGCTTGGTGACTCTTTTCATCGCCGCGGCGAGAAGGTGGACGCGCTCAGCAGCGATCTGCGCAGTTCACGTGCGCAGGTAAAGCGTCTCCAGAAAGACGTGAGCGTGCTGGCAAAAGACAACGATGCGCTCGGCGAAGACCTGCAGGAACTGCGCTCGGTCGCCCGGCCCGAATTCCTGTCCCTGCTTCAGGCCGGCATCGAGATGGATCTCCTGTTCCGCACGGACGAACACGTGTTGCGTGACGCTACCGGAGAGCGGCTGCGGGTCATGGCGGCGACGCTCGCGTCGATGAACGACGTCCACGTCAAACTGGACGGCTTTGCCGACGAGCGTGGCGATTCCGCCTATAACCAGAAATTGTCGCAGCTGCGCGCGGAATACGTGCGTGACGTCCTCGTCGGCAGCGGCATACCGGCGGAGCGTATCGAGCTTACCGCTCACGGAGAGTCGGATTCAGCCGACGACACCGCGGATAGCTATGCACTGGAGCGCAAGGTCAGCATGACGTTGTTTATTCAGGAATCCCCCTCGTTTGCGTCAAATCCGGTGAACTGACCGGTATCCCCCCGGCTCGATCTCGAGCCTCCGCTTGGCCGGCCCGATCGGGCCGGCCGTTTTCTTGGGGGCCTGTTGGCGCCAGGCCGGCAACAGCGAAGGTCGCTCACCGGCGGCTAACCGGCTCTGGCGGAGTGCAAACCTCGAGCGCAGCACTTATAGTGACGACCCTGAAAAACGGCGGTGTGGCGGTATGACGGATCTTGTCAAGCGGAAGTGCAAACCCTGTGAGGGCGGCGTCGATCCCCTGGATGGGCAGGCGGCTCGAGAGCTGCTCGAATCGCTGGACGCCGCCTGGGTATTGAGCGGCGATGAAAAAGCCATCATGCGCTCCTTCGAGTTTCCGAGTTTTGCCCGGACAATCGCATTTACCAATGCGGTCGCGTGGATAGCCACGGTAGAAGGCCATCATCCCGAGCTTGTCGTACGTTACGGGAGTTGCGACGTACGTTACACGACAACCGCCATCGATGGCTTGTCGGACAACGATTTCATCTGTGCGGCGAAGATCGACCGGATAGCTGAGGGTGTATGAAGAAATGGGTAGAGCAGTTACAGTAAATGATATCGAAGCTGCGGCAAAAAGGCTGCGTGGCGTCGTTGTCGAGACTCCCATCCTGACGTCGTCGGAACTGGATGAGCGGGCCGGCGGCAAAATTCTGCTGAAACCCGAATGCCTGCAGCGGACCGGGTCCTTCAAAATACGCGGTGCGTACAACCTGATGAGTCAGCTCGCTCCCGAGCAGGCGGGGTGTGGCGTCGTTGCGTGGTCGTCCGGCAATCACGCGCAGGGCGTCGCGGCGGCCGGCGCGCTCCTGGGCATCCAGACCACCATCGTGATGCCGGAAGACGCGCCGCGAGCGAAGATCGAAAATACGCGACGCCTGGGTGGTGAAACCGTGCTCTACGATCGCTACAACGGCGACCGGGAAGAAATAGCGCGTTCCATTGCGCAGGAGTCCGGCGCGAGTCTCGTCCCTTCCTACGAACATCGCGACATCATCGCCGGGCAGGGCACGGTCGGGTTGGAAATAGCGGACCAGAGTGCCGCGATGGGAGCACCGCCCGATCAGGTGCTGATCTGTTGCGGAGGCGGTGGCCTGAGCTCGGGTTCAGCAATCGCGATCAAGGCAAGATCGGCGGCGACTGACGTTTACCTCGTGGAACCGGACGAATTTGACGACACGCGGCGCTCGTTCGAGCAGGGAGTGCGTGTCGGCAACGATCCGTCCGCGCGCTCCATCTGCGATGCGTTGCAAACGAAAACGCCCGGCGAGATGACTTTCGCCATCAATCGGGCGCTGGCGCGGGGTGTATTGACCGTCAGCGACGCGGACGTCGGGGAGGCGATGCGTTTCGCGTTCAAGCACCTCAAACTGGTGGTCGAACCCGGTGGAGCGGTGGCACTTGCCGCCGTGCTCACCGGCAAGGTCGAGACAAGAGGCAAGGTGACGGCGGTTGTCTTGAGCGGCGGCAACGTCGACGAACGGTTGTTCGCGTCGATTCAGAGCGAAATCTAGAACCTATCTCTCAACGTGATTTGAACTGCGGTTTGTGCAGCACGGTCACGTTGCTTGGCTTGGGCGGCGCATCGGGCTTATGCGCATCCCGGCCGCGGTCCTTCCAGGAATCGAGCCAGAATATGATTTTCTTCAATTCATCGATGTCCTTGCGAACCTTGTGCGGCTGCATTTCGACAAGTCCGATACCTTGTTCCGTCGCGTGGACGTAGTTTTGACTGTCGCGCAACACGGCAATTATCGGGATGCCCAGTGAATCCAGGAAGCGCATCAGTTTATCGAAGCTCCTGGTGTTTTGCCGCGTCCGATTCGCGACCACCGCAAGCTTGTTATCACGACGGTCGATTTTCGCAACCAGTAACAAATCGGCAATACAACGTGAGGCGGCGTGAATATCGATCGACGACGGCAAAACCGGTACGAGGATACTGGTTGCGTCCCTGGTGATTTCACGAAGATCGTTGTGGGCAAGACTGGCCGGAGAATCGACGATGAGATTGGTGGTTTCGTTGGGTACGCGTAGCTGCCAGCTCCGGGTCGCCTGCATCGACTTCTTGTAGGCAGCGATTCCGTGAATTGGCGGGCGCGAGGCGTCACGTTTGTCCAGCCAGCTCATTGTCGACCCCTGCGGGTCGCAGTCCATCATCGCGGGCATTGGGCCGTGCTGCGCATAATAACTGGCAAGATTTGTCGCGAGCGTGGTTTTGCCGCAGCCACCTTTGGGATTCAGGACGACTATCTTGTTCAGGTTGTTTCTGTGCGGCGTGATCAGCATTTTTCCGGCGCCGTGAACTCCGTTTTTTGCCACGATTCAATGCTATTGAATCAGAAATCCGTGCTTCTCGTAAGCCTGACGTGCCTCGTGCAAGGCTACTGTTGACGATTCAATGCCACAGATCCTTGCGCCCGTTCACATAATACCGGACCCGCGCCGGCGACGTGCATGTGTTCGGCCCGCCGTCAGCTGGCGGAACGATAATATTTACCGCCCAGTGCCAAACAAATACCTCCGAGTATCAGCGTGCCGCAGATCAACAGGCGTAACGACACGGCCTCGCCGACGAACAGCACGCCGCCGATCGCGGCGATCGCGGGGACGGACAGCTGCACGAGTGCCGCCTGCATCGATGTAAGATGGCTCAGCGCGGCGTACCAGATGACGTAGCCAAGGCCGGTTGTCACGCTGCCGGACAAGCAGGCCAGCGCGATACCGGTGAGTGACAGTTCGACGCTATCGATGGTGGCCAGCGCCAGCAGCGCGACCGGGAGCATGACACGGACAAAGTTCCCCGCGGTCGACGAAAGCGGCCGAGCTTCGTGCCTGCCGTAAAGCGAGTACAGTCCCCAGCCGATGCCCGCCACGGCCATTAGCGCAGCGCCCACGAGCGGCGGCGCGCTGGCGCCGGGCAGAAGCAGGGAAACCAATCCGGCAGCGGCGATCGCCCATCCCAGCCATTCACTGATTTTCGGCCGTTCGCCGCCGATCAGCGCGGCAACGATCATTGTCGCCTGCACGAAACCGAACAGGATCAGCGCCCCTGACGCCGCGCTCAGCCTGACGTAGGAAAACGAGAAAAAAATCGCGTAGACGATCAAGGTGAGAGCCGATCGCCAGCTACCCTGCGCGCGAACGTCCACGGCGCCGCTTCGCAAGAACAATATGCCGACCAGCGTGATTGCGCCCGCGGCGAGCCGTATGCTGGTAAAACTGGACGGGTCTATGGCCCCGTCGATCAGCGCGAGTCGACAAATGACCGAGTTGCCCGCAAACGCCACCATGGCGACCACGGTATAGGTCGCCGTCCGCAGTCGGCTGCCCTGCCGGCTGAGTTCCAAATCGCTACCCGGCCGCGGGATACGGCAACGCTTCTATCAGCTGGTGGGCTTGCGCAGTTTTACGACAAAACGATCGGTTTTGCCCCTGACACCTTCGGCAAACACCATTTGCGAATGATCGTCGGACGTTACCGCGAGGATGTCGCTTTCACCGGCAAGCTCGAAACCCGCAGCGCGCGCCGATTCCACAACTTTCGATTTTTCGATGCGATGCAGCGCCGCATTGTCGGCGCCCGCGACTCCGGCGTGGTCAATAACCCCAAACACCCCGCCCGGCTTCAATACGGCTTTGATCGAGCGCAACATGGACACGGCTGCATCCGCTCCGTCCCGATTGTAGACATCGTGAAAGTTCAGCGCGCTGATGGCGACGTCGAACTGTCCGTCATCCGGGCTCATGCCCGCAAAGTTTTTGTCCAGCCTGACAACGTTGGGCAACCGGTTGTCGTCCAGCCTGGCGTTGAGCGCCTTGTCGTTGGCGCCGTCGCGAAACTGCAGGATAAAGTCGGGGTTTTGCGCGGCAACGTGGCCGTCGTCACCGACGGCGTTGGAGAGCACTTCGGTGTACCAGCCGCCCGCGGCCATGATGTCGATGACGCTCATGCCGGCCTCGACACCCAGATACTCCAGCACTTCGGCAGGTTTGCGGCCGGCGTCCCTCGCGCGGTCTGCTTCGCTGCGGGTGTCGCTGGCGATTCGTTCCGCCAACGTGTGATGTGCGCCCATCGCGGTGGTAACAATGAGCAGGCTGGCAGAGATGACGGATAGGGCGGCGCGGCGCGTTCTGATCAGGTTGTTCATTGTGGTCCTCCAACGTCGTAGCGGTCGTGCACCGGTAGCTTTGATTCCGTGAGTGGGCAACCGCTACCGTTTGCCGTTACGTCGAGCATAGCGGAATTGAAGGCCGGCGGGCAGGCCGCTTTTCGGGCCGGCATGCTGTGCGCAACCTCCGCATTACGAAGGGTGCGTCGATTGTGAGGCAAGGCGTCGCGCGGCTCTCGTGATCTCTGCATACTTGGTCGAGATCATGAGTGAGTCGAGCAAAAAAACGTCCGTGGAATCGCCGCAGGCAACGAGCCCTTTCCGGCAACCCGACCTGCTGTATTCAATCGGGCTCTTTCTGGTGGCGGTTATCACGATGAGCGTCGTCATCGGACGGGTTGGCCTGCTGTCTGGCGACCATGGTTGGATCACAGCCGCGTTTTTTGTCACCTATGGTGTCTTTACCATCACAATGGGATTTCCTCGCCCCGGCTTCGGCCATGTGTCCTTCGATCGGGTTGCTCAGGTGGCGGCAATCCTCATCCTGGGTCCCGTCGATGCCGCCTGGATTTCCGGGCTCGCGTCGCTGATTTATCCCTGGCAGCGGCTGGCTCACGGTGAAAAGCTGACGACGGTGATCATGGCGTCTCTGCACAACGCCGGGCTCATGTCGCTGGTCGTGCTGATCTGCGGATCGTTGTACCTCGGTTTGGGCGGTCCGGTGCCGCCGGCCCGCTTGGACCTTGCGACGTCGGGCCTGCTGCTTCTTTTAATCTTGAGCATGCAGCTCGTCAACGATCTCGGCATGCTGATCGTCCTCCGCCTGCGAAAACAGGACCCCGCCAAACTCCTGAACGGGTTCACGGCTGCGGTGGAACTGGGGTCCGTCCTGATCGCCGTGCTGGTGGCGCTCGTTTACGTGCAGTACGACACCGCCGTTTTTGCATTACTGCTGGTGGTGTTGAGCATCGGCATGCTGGTGTTGAAACGTTATGCGGAAATGCGCTTCAAGCTGGAAGCCTTGGTGGACGAACGCACCGAGGAGCTGCGAATAAAGTCTCGCGAGCTGGAAAGGCAGGCAACCCACGATACGCTGACAGGGCTTTACAACCGGCGTTTCGCGGACGAATACCTTACGCGGGAAATCGAAAAGACGCGGCGGTCGGATCGGGAATTTGCGGTTGCGCTGGCCGACATCGACCATTTCAAGCAGATCAACGACCGCTACTCGCACGCCAGCGGCGATCTGGTATTGAGGCGCGTTGCGCACATTCTGACCAGTCGCTGTCGCCAGTCCGACGTCGTGGCGCGCTACGGCGGCGAAGAATTCCTGCTGTGTTTTCCCGACACCGGCATCGAGTCCGCCGAACGGATTTGCGGACAACTCAGGCGGGCTGTGGAAAATGCCGACTGGTCCGACGTGGGCACCAAGGACGGCCGTGACCTCGTCATAACGATGAGTATCGGAATTGCGAGGGTGCGTGCCGATTCGCGCTGCGAGTCGGTGCTCAGCGAAGCGGACGCCCGTTTGTATCGCGCAAAAAACAAAGGCCGTAACCGGGTGGTCGCCTAGGGCCTTTACACACTCCGCGAGAGATTGCCGTTGACCGCCACAAAAACGCCAATCAAGGCGCGCGGTTGGCCGCAGATCCGCATTCGTCCCCTATATATGCTTTTTTCTTATGGTTGCTCATAAGGAAAATCTATCAACTTAGTTCCTTGTAATTCATAGACTCCCTGAAAAAATGTTGCGATTCTGCAACATCTTTGCGCGTTATTGGGTTTATTCGGCGCCCAAGTGTTTACAAGCGCAACCATTTTGAGCACTATCGCACAAATGAAGCTGTGGCAATTAGACCACGCGAGGGCAAAGAGCAGACATAGCTCACGCCGCTTATATCAAAACTGCAATTACTGAGGGGTAAGTCATGAACAAAAAGGATGGTCCTGTGCGCCGCGGAGGTTCGCCCGCTGCGATCGCACTTCTCACCTGCATGTCGTTTGCCGGCGTCTCGGCATTCGCGCAGGGCAACAACAACGAGGGGGACGGCGTCAGCGGGGACCTCGAGGAGATCACGGTCACGGGCTCGCGTATTACGCGCAACACGCTCGTAACACCGACGCCGGTCACCGTATTGGACGCCGAAGCGATCGAAATCTCCGGCACCGTAAACATCGGTGACCTGCTCAACGAACTGCCGGCTCTGGGTCCGACGTTCGGTACGCAAAACTCCGACCGCTTCATCGGCACCGCCGGACTCAACCTGCTGGACCTGCGCAGGATGGGAACCGCCCGCACCCTGGTGCTGGTGAACGGTCAGCGGCACGTGGCCGGTGCCATCGGCTCGGCAGCGGTGGACGTCAACTCGATTCCAGCGGCACTGATCGAGCGCGTCGAGGTCATCACGGGCGGCGCCTCCGCCATCTACGGCGCGGATGCCGTGACCGGTGTGGTGAACTTCATTCTCAAGCGGGATTTCGAGGGCGTCGAACTGCAGATGCAGACCGGTGAATCGAGCGACGGCGGGCTGACGCGTTCGAGTGTCGACCTGATTGCCGGATTCAACGTCGACGACGGCCGCGGCAACGCCGTGGTCGCGCTGGAGTACAGCGAGGTGGGCAGTCTCACGGCCGCCGATCGCGGGCTCCCGCCTACGCGTCTCGTGAACAACCTCGAGGACGGCGACACGATCGATGGGGACGGGAACACGATCCACGACGGCATACCGGACGAGATCGTCACCCCGAACGCCGGGCTCGACTTCATCACGAACGGCGGGTGGTTCAGCGCGGGCGGCAGTCGCTACGTGTTCGACTCCCCGAACAGTTTTCGCCTGCAGAATCTGGGCACCAACTTCGGCTCGTCCGAGTGCGGAAACGGCTGCGACTTCCTCGACCTGACGACCTTCGTCAACTTCTCGACACCGAGAGACCGCTACGCGGTGAACATGTTGTTCAATTATGAACTCGCCGGCGAGCACCAGTTGAACATCGAAGGTAAGTACGTCAATTCTCGGGCGAAAGGCAACGGCCAGCCCCATTTCGACAACGGCGGTGCGACCGGCCTCAAAATTGCCGCGGACAATGCATTCATACCGGGGTTGTCGGGCGGTGATCTCTCGCAGATATTGACGGACGCCGGAGTGGAGTCGTTCACGCTGCGTCGCTTCAACGTCGACGCCGGACTGCGGGGGCAGGACAACGAGCGGCAGACCTCGCGCGCGCTGGTCGGCTTCAGCGGGCCGCTGACGGAGCGGCTGGACTACGAGGCCAACATCATCTATGGACGGACCACGTCCGAACAGCTCAACACGTTCAACCGGGTAAACGAGCGCTGGTACGCCGCCGCGGACGCGGTCGTCGATCCCGGCACTGGTGACATCGTGTGCCGCCACACGATCGTGGACCCGAACGACCCGGACGACCCGAACCGGATCAACACGAGTCTGGTGCGCCCGCTTGATCTATCGATCGTCGGCGGCGATTGTGTGCCGGCCAATCTGTTTGGCGAGGGCGCCGTCAGCCAGGAGGCGATCGATTACTTCACGGTCACCGCGGTTCGTAACGCGAAAATCGACCAGGCCGTCGTCAACGGTATCGTCAGCGGGTCGCTGATGGACCTTCCCGCCGGTGAGCTCGGTTTCGCGGCCGGCTTCGAGTACCGGGAAGAGTCCAGTGAGGACGTGCCGGACTCGCTCGACGGGCTCGGGCTGACATTCGGCAACGTCCTGCAGCCGGAGAGCGGCGAGTATGACGTCGCCGAGCTGTTCGCGGAGGTTCGGATACCGCTATTGACGGAAGCCCCGTTTGCGAGAGAGCTGGCTGTCGACCTTGCCGGCCGCTATTCGGATTATTCGACCATCGGCTCGACCTTCACCTACAAAGCCGGCCTCGAGTGGGCGCCGACCGACTGGGTGAGACTGCGTGGAACTTACTCCGAAGCGGTCAGGGCGCCGAACATCGGCGAGCTGTTCGGCCCGCAGAACCAGACGTTTTTTGCCGTTCTGGATCCGTGCAGCGAGGACCGGCTGGATCTCGGCCGCAACGGCCAGGCGGTTCGCGAGGCGAACTGCCGGGATCTGGGCATTCCGGTCGGCTTCGACGCCGAGGACCAGGTGACCCGGGAAGGGCTCGCGGGCGGCAACCCCGACTTGAACGAGGAAGACAGCGAATCGTTCACGGTGGGGCTGGTCTTCCAGCCGCTGGACAACCTGGGTTTTGCGATCGACTACTGGGACATCAGCATCGATGATGCGATTGACGTGGCCCAGGCGCAGGATATCCTCAACCGCTGCGTGGATGCGCCGGGTGGCATCGACAACGAGTTCTGTCGGCTGATCACGCGCGATGCGGCCAACAACAACAACATCAGCCTGATCGTGCAGACGCAGCAGAATATTGCCGCGCTCGAGGCCTCCGGCGTCGACCTGGAGGGCACCTATACCTTCGACGTGGCCGGCGGCAACGCGCGCGTGCGCCTGATTGCGACCTACCTGGAGAAGCTGAACGAGTTTCCGTTCCAGTCCGATCCGGAGCTGAGGGAACAGGAGGCCGGCGGTCTGGGTGATCCGGAGTATTCCGGTCAGCTCGACCTCAGCTACTACCGCGGCTCGCTGGGCGTCAACTGGTCGCTTCGTTATCTGGATTCCATGTCGCGCATCGACCTCGAGGATCTTGCGGTCAATCCCGATGCGCAGAAACCGCTGTTCACCGGTGACACGTTCTACAGCGACCTCCACGTGAGCTGGGATCTGAACGACAACGTCCGGTTTGCGGTTGGCATCGACAACATGTTCAACGAGGGCCTGCCCCTCGGCCTGACCGGCACGGGGGGGGCCTCGAACGGCGGCAGCGGCATCTTCGACAACGTGGGTCCGTTCTACTACGGCAGCGTCAAGATCTCGCTGGGAGAGTAGTCGTAACAGGGTCGGCCGGGTCCCGCGGGGGTCCCGGCCCCTCTGTCCGCAGGGAGCGGCACAGAGATCGGATCAGAACATCTCGCTGGGCCCCGGGTGATCGTCACCCGGGGTCTCGCGACTTTCGATCCAGTCGCCAGTGATCATCTTCGCGTAACTCAATCCCGGTCCCACCATGGGATAGACCCCGGCGTCGGGATCGATGATCACCTCGAGAAACGCCGGGCCGTCGAATTCGATGAACGCCCTTACCGTTTCGACGAGGTCTTCCTTGCGATCCAGCTTTTTCGCGAACTGGAAACCGTCGGCCTCGGCGGCTTTGACAAAGTCCTTGCGGTGCAGCGACTTGTCGCTTCCCGACATGCGGCCCTTGTAATAAAGCTTTTGCCACTGACGGACCATGCCGTCGCCGAAATTGTTCAACACGATGACCTTGATCGGCAGTTTATAGGTCGTTGCCGTTTCGAGTTCTCCGATGTTCATGCGCATGCTGGCGTCGCCGTCGATGTCGATGACCAGGCGGTCGGGCCGCGCAAATTGCGCCCCGATTGCCGCCGGAAGCCCGAAACCCATCGTGCCCATGCTGCCGGACGTGAGCCAGAGGCGTGGCTCCCGGTAGTCGAAGTACTGGGCGGCCCACATCTGATGTTGCCCGACGCCGGTCGTGATGATTGCTTTGCCGCCTGCGTGTTTGTTGATTTCCTCGATCACGGCGTAGGGTTGAATCAGCTTGCTGTCGCGATCGTAATTGAGTTTATGCCGGTCTTTCAGGTGTGCGACGTGCGCGTGCCAATCATCGAGCTGTTTGCTGAATTTCATGCGCCTGCCGTAGTCGATCAGGTCTTCCAGGTCGCGTTTCAGCATGCCGACGTGGTGCCAGCTCACCGACTTGACCTTGCCGATCTCCGATACGTCCACGTCGAAATGTGCGATGTGTTTCGCGTTCGGCGCAAAACGGCCGGGATCGCCGGCAACCCGATCATCGAATCGTGCGCCAACGGCAATCAAAAAATCGCAGTCCTCGATCGCGTAGTTGGCGAACGCCATGCCGTGCATTCCGAGCATGTGCAGCGACAGCGGGTGCGTGGTGTCGCTGGCGCCGAGCGCCATGAGCGTGGTAGTGACCGGTAAGCCGTACTCTTTTGCAAGGCGCCGCATGGCCTTGCTGGCGTTGCCGTTGATCACGCCGCCGCCCGCATAGATCAACGGTCGTTCCGACTCGGCCAGCATTTTGAAGAACCGCTCGCAAGCGTCGTCGGTAAGGCGGTTCTGAACAACGGTTTCGAGTCGATTGCGGTAGCCGGTAAGCGGGAGCTGGCCGCCGCCTCGAAATTCGCCCTCCCAGTTCTGCACGTCTTTGGGAATGTCGACGACCACCGGGCCGGGGCGCCCGGTCCGGGCAAGTTCAAAAGCGGCGCGCATCGTCGCTTCGAGACGTGTCGGGTCGGTGACGAGGAAGACGTGTTTTGCGACGGCGCCCATGATGGCCGTGACCGGCGCCTCCTGAAATGCGTCGGTGCCGATCGCGTTCGTCGGAACCTGTCCGCAGACTACGACGATGGGCACCGAGTCCGCCATGCAGTCGCGTACGGGCGTGACGGTATTGGTGGCGCCGGGGCCCGACGTGACCATGACCACACCGACCTTACCGCTGGCGCGCGCGTATCCCGCCGCCATGAAGCCCGCGCCCTGCTCGTTCGCCGGGACGATGAGCGGAATGGGCGCATTGCCGTCTGCGTCGCGGTGTTCGTTGTTGTAACGGAACACGGCGTCATAGGTCGGCAATATCGCTCCGCCGCTGTAGCCGAACACGATGTCCACGCCTTCGTCGGCAAGCACCTGGACCACGATGTCGGCGCCGGTCATCGGCGTTCCCGTCAGTGGATGGGCTGCACCGTCGGATGCGTTGTGATCTGCGGAAAGCTGCGTGCTCATCGCCCTGGCTCGTTCACGTAAGTAACGGATTTCCGGCGAGTGTTTACTAATTTTTATTGCATTGCAATACTCCAGGTTCTGAGCCGCGATTCGCAGCCGGCTTCGGAAAATGGTTTCAGCCGTATTTAGTTCATTGCCATAGGAAACAGGACAATGCGCCACGTCATCTCGGTGCTGTTACAGAACGAAGTCGGTGCGTTGACCCGCATGACCGGGCTGTTCTCGACGCGCGGATACAACATCGATTCGCTGAACGTCGCTCCAACGGACGATCCGATGGTGTCCCGGGTAACGCTTGTCGTGTCGGGCTCGGACGGCGCCATTGCTCAGCTGAACACGCAGCTCGCCAAACTGGTCGATGTGGTCAACATCCATGACATGACGCTGGGCGAGCATTTCGAGCGCGAGCTTGTCATCATCAAGATGAAGCTCGCAAAAGGCGGCTTTCCCAGCGTCCAGAGCATGGCAGGGGAGCACGGCGCCGAGATTCTGGACAACAGGGAGAACAGCTGCACGGTGATGCTCATGGGCCGGCTGAGCGAGGTTGATGCGTTTATCGAGGCGGCGTCGAAGATTGGCAAGCTGGCTGCGGTGGCGCGGAGCGGCAGCGTTGCGGTCTCGAAAGGGGAGGTCACGCTTTCTTCTTACGCGAAACATCATCGCTTGACCGGCTGATGCGATTCCATGGACGAACTCCAACTCAACGGACTGAAACGCCTCGTCATCAAGCTGGGTTCCGCGCTGCTAGTCGACGCGTCGGGGCGGTTCGACCGGAACGCCATTGAGCGGATGGCCGCGGAGATCGCGGAGCTCCGCAACGATGGACACGAAATCCTGATCGTCTCGTCGGGCGCCGTTGCGATAGGCTGCCACGTCTTGGGAATCAACAGGCAACGTGCCCGCCTCGACGAGCTGCAGGCCGCCGCGGCGGCCGGACAGGTTCAACTGGTACAGGCATGGCAGGAGGCCTTGAGAGTCCACGGGATACGGGCGGCACAGATCCTGCTGACGCCCGATGACACCGAGAATCGTCGACGTTTTCTCAATGCCAAGGGAACTCTGCATACGCTCATGGAACACGGCGTAATTCCGGTGATCAACGAAAACGACACGGTCGCCACGGACGAGCTTCGATACGGCGACAACGATCGGCTCGCGGCGCGTGTTGCACAGATGGTGATGGCCGACGGTCTGGTTCTGTTGTCCGACGTCGATGGCTTGTATACGGCCGATCCACGCACGTGTCCGTCGGCGGAGCACGTTCCCCTGATCCGTTCGATAACGGACGACGTGCTCGCCATGGCGGGCGAGTCCGGTTCCGCCGTGGGGAGCGGCGGCATGACGACAAAGCTGCAGGCGGCAGGAATCGCTACTCACGCGGGCTGCGCAACCGTCGTCGCCAGCGGCCGTCAGGACAAACCGCTGAGCGCGCTGGCCAGCGGCGGTCGGTGCACGGTTTTTCTTGCGGAAGGGACGCCCACGGCTGCCCGCAAGCAGTGGCTGGCGGGTATTCTGGAGGTGCGTGGAAAACTCCGGGTCGATGCCGGCGCGGCGGCCGCCCTGGCGAATGGAAGCAGTTTGCTGCCTGTCGGCTTGGTCGAAGTCATCGGCAGTTTTCGGCGCGGAGATGCCGTAAGCTTGCTTGACTGCGACGGTGAGGAACTGGGTAGGGGGCTTGCGACGTATGCCAGTGAAGAGACGCTTGCAATCGTCGGTTGCCGCTCCGACGATATTGACAAGCGACTTGGGTATCGTGGTCGATCCGTCGTGGTGCACAGAGACGACCTTGTGTTGTTCAGGAGGGGCACGTGACCGCCATCGATGAACCGGGTCATATCGCGAAGACCATGGACGCACTCGGCGCTGCGGCAAGAGTGGCGCAAGCCGATCTTGCGCGCTGCGGGAACGATCAGCGTAATGCGGCGCTCCTGCGTGCGGCGTCGGTGCTCAGGGAACGCGCGAGCGATGTCCTGACGGCGAACCGGGAAGACATGCGCGCCGCGGAATCCAGAAACCTGAGCGCGGCGCTGCTGGATCGTCTACGTCTCGACGACGATCGCGTTGAGGCGATGGCCGCGGGCCTCGAGGCCGTCGCCGGACTTCCCGACCCGGTCGGACGGGTTTTGGCCGAATGGGAGCGTCCGAACGGGCTCAGGATTCAGCGCGTTTCAGTCCCGCTCGGCGTTATCGGCATAATTTACGAAAGCCGCCCGAACGTTACCGCGGATGCAGCCGCGCTCTGCCTGAAGTCGGGAAACGCGGCGATACTGCGCGGCGGCTCCGAAAGTTTCCATTCGAGTCGAGCCATCCACGAATGCCTTCGTCAAGGACTGGTGGAAGCCGGCGTCGATCCCGCTGCCGCGCAAATGGTGCCGACAACCGACCGGGCGGCAGTCGGGTACCTGCTCTCATCGATGGCGGATACGATCGACGTTGTCGTACCACGCGGCGGTAAGAGCCTGATCCAGCGCGTTCAGCAGGAGGCGCGAGTGCCGGTCATCGGGCATCTGGAAGGGATTTGCCACGTTTACCTGCACGCATCGGCGGACGCTGAAATGGCGGAGAGTGTCGTGGTAAACGCAAAACTTCGTCGCACCGGGATCTGCGGAGCGGCGGAAACCTTGCTCGTGGACGGCGCTGCGGCCGAACAGCTGCTGCCACGGGTGATCGGCGCGCTGTTTGTAAACGGCTGCATCGTGAGGGGTGACCGGGCCGTTCAGGCGATTGTGCCGAAGGTGGATTCAGCAGACGAAGACGACTGGTCGACGGAATACCTGGACGCCGTGATCGCCTGCCGTGTTGTGGACGGCCTCGACCAGGCGGTCGAGCATATTGCACGTTATGGGTCAGGTCACACCGAGAGCATTGTTGCTGAGGATCGAGCGGCCGCCGAGAAGTTCCTGGCGGAAGTCGACAGCGCGATTGTTCTGCACAATGCGTCGACCCAGTTCGCGGACGGCGGCGAGTTCGGCATGGGCGCTGAGATAGGCATTGCGACAGGCAGAATCCATGCACGGGGCCCGGTAGGTGCGGAACAGCTGACCAGCTACAAGTACGTTGTACGCGGGACGGGTCAGGTCAGGCCCTGATGGTGGAATCCGATTCCGAGCCCGCGGTCTCGGGTGAACGATCAAACGATGAACCGTACGATCTGGTCGTTATCGGCGGCGGCATCAACGGCGCCGGAATAGCGCGAGACGCCGCGCTGCGCGATCTCAAGGTATTGCTTCTGGAAGCGCGTGATTTCGGCAGCGGTACGTCGAGCTGGTCCACGCGGCTGATTCACGGCGGCTTGCGTTATCTAGAACACGCGGAGATTCACCTGGTTCGCGAGTCGCTCCACGAACGAATGCGCCTGCGAAAGAACGCCGATCACCTGGTCAAACCGTTGTGCATCACCATTCCCATTTACAAGGGCGGCAAACGCGGCCGGTTTCTGGTGCGGCTCGGAATGATCCTCTACGACTTCCTCTCGCTGGGCAAATCCATGCCTCGGCATCGAATGTTGACGAAGGACGAGCTGCTGCAACACGAGCCGGGGATCGACGCGGACGGTTTACTCGGCGGCGCACAGTACTTTGACGCCCAGGTGACGTACGCCGAACGCCTGGTGCTCGAAAACGTCATCGCTGCGTCGGAAAACGGCGCCCGGGTGCTCAACTACAGCCCGGTCACGGGCTTTCAGTGTCACGAAGATGGGATTCACCACGTCCGTTTCAACGATCGGCTTGGGCGCGAACAGCTCGTTGGGGCGCGGGTCATCGTCAACGCGAGCGGTCCATGGGTGGATCAGGTATTGAGCCTGGGTGACGAGACCGTTCCCCGTCTGATGGGAGGAACCAAGGGCAGTCATATCGTGGTAGGCGAGTTCGCCGGTGCGCCAGAAAGCGCCATCTACGTCGAGGCAAGCGCCGACGGACGGCCCATATTCATCGTGCCGTGGAACGGGCAGTACCTGATCGGCACGACGGATATTCGTGTCGATGGCGATCCGTCCGAGTCGCGGGCGAGTGATGATGAGATCGCGTATCTGATCGACGAAGCCAATCGAGTATTCCCCGGCGCAGCGCTGTCGGCGGAGGACGTTCATTTTGCCTACGCCGGCGTGCGGCCGCTGCCGTTCAAGGAAAAGGGCCCCGAGTCGGCAATTACCCGCAGGCACATCATCAAAGTACACCGTGGCGGACTGCGTGGGCTGATTTCAATTATCGGCGGCAAACTCACGACCTTCCGCAGTCTCGCGGAACAGACTGTCGATCGGCTTGGCAGGTTCTTGAACAGAAAAATTGACGATTGCGCCACGAGGGATTCGTCTCTACCGGGTGCGCTGAACCTGGCGGAGGCGAAAACCGCGACCTCGGCGCTGGACGGCTTGTCGGATGCCGGGCGGCGGAGGGTGGTCGATATATACGGAAGTCGCGTTCAACGACTCGTCGAACTGGCGGCGTCCGAAGCGGACCTTGGCAATCCCCTTGATGCCGACGGGACCGTGCTCGCGGCAGAGGTTGCGCTGGCGGTACGTGACGAGTTTGCCTGGTGCCTGAGCGATATCGTTCACAGGCGGCTGATGATCGGTCTGTCAGCCGACCTGGGGGCACATATCACCCTGGCGGTTGCGTCGATTGCCGCCAGGGAGCTGGATTGGGACAGCGAGGAAGCCGAGCGCCAGCTAAGCGAGCTCAACGCTCACAACGCGCGCCTGCGACGAACCGCTTGACGGCGGCACATACCGAAACGCAAGCCATTGTTGTAGGAGCTCGTCCTGACGAGCTCCTACAAGCGGGTTACGTTCAGGCGCTGATCGAATCGATGATGCGGTTGAGCGTCTCGCTGGGTCGCATCGCAATAGCGGCGGCTTCCTCGTTCGGGTGGTAGTAGCCGCCGATGTCCACCGCGGAGCCCTGAGCGGCATTCAACTCGTCGATGATCCGTTCCTCGTTTGCCGCCAGGTCTTCCGCGATTCCGGCAAACGCCTCACGCAACTCGCCGCTCTCGGTTTGTGTCGCCAGTGCCTGGGCCCAGTAGAGCGCCAGGTAATAGTGACTGCCACGATTGTCCAGTTCACCCACCTTGCGGGACGGTGACTTGTTGTTTTCCAGGAACCTGCCGTTTGCGTCATCGAGCGCCCGCGCGACGATTCGCGCCGCGGTGTTGTCGGATTTCTCCGCGAGATCCTCGATCGAAACGGCCAACGCCAGGAATTCGCCGAGCGAGTCCCAACGCAGGTGGCCTTCGCCGAGGAACTGTTGAACGTGTTTCGGCGCCGATCCGCCGGCGCCCGTCTCATACAGTCCGCCGCCGGCCAGCAACGGCACGATGGAAAGCATTTTTGCGCTGGTGCCGAGTTCCAGAATAGGGAAGAGATCGGTCAAATAGTCCCGCAGCACGTTGCCCGTCACCGAGATGGTATCTTCACCCGCAGACACTCTTTTCAGCGTCGCCAGCATCGCGTCCACCGGCGCGAGTATGCGCAGGTCCAGGCCGTCGGTGTCGTGATCTGCAAGACAGGCCTTCGCTTTTTCGATCAGGTTTCGGTCGTGCGCCCGGTTTTCGTCCAGCCAGAAGATGGCCGCGGAGCCGGTTGCGCGCGAGCGATTGACTGCCAGCTTTACCCAGTCACGGATGGGCAAATCGCGCGTTTGGCACATACGCCAGATGTCGCCGCGCCTGACGGAGTGTTGCATGAGGGTGCCGCCATCGGCGTTGACAACCCGTACTTTGCCATCTGCGGTGATCTCGAACGTTTTGTCGTGTGAGCCGTATTCCTCGGCCTTTTGCGCCATCAGTCCGACGTTGCTGACATTGCCCATTGTCGCGACGTCGAACGCGCCGTGTTTCTTGCAGTACGCTATGACTTCCTGATAGATGCCCGCGTAACAGCGGTCGGGGATCATGGCTTTGGTGTCTCCGAGCTTTCCATCCGGGCCCCACATCTGACCCGAACTTCGGATGGCGGCCGGCATGGATGCGTCGATGATGATGTTGCTCGGAACGTGCAAATTGGTGATGCCCTTGTCCGAATCGACCATCGCCAGTGCCGGCCGCGAATCGTAAACGGCCGCAATATCGGCTTCGACGACCTCGCGCTCGTCTTTCGGCAGCGCCTCGATTTTGGCGTAGACGTCACCGATGCCGTTGTTTGCCTCGACACCGATTTCCGCAAACAGTTTGGCGTGTTTGTCAAAGACGTCACGGTAATAAACGGTTACGGCATGACCGAACATTATGGGATCGGAAACCTTCATCATCGTCGCTTTGAGATGCAGCGACAGCAACAGGCCGTTGTCGCGTGCGTCGTCTATCTCGGCAGCATAGAACTCGCGCAGCTTCTTGCAGTCCATCACGCTTGCATCTATCACCTCACCCGACTGGACCGGCACGGTTTCGCGTAACACCGTAACCGTACCATCGTCGGCGACCAGTTCGATACGCAGATTGGTCTCGGCTGCGACGACCACGGACTGCTCGCTCGAATAGAAATCGCCCTCGCTCATGTGAGCAACATGCGACTTCGAATCGCCGGACCAATCCCCCATCGAGTGTGGGTTGCTGCGCGCGAACTGCTTGACCGGAGCGGCGACGCGTCGGTCGGAATTGCCTTCGCGGAGGACCGGGTTGACCGCGCTGCCCAGAACCTTCGCGTAGCGTTCTTTGATAGCCCGCTCGGACTCGTTGCGCGGTTCTTCAGGATAGTCCGGCAAATCGAAGCCCTGCGAGCGCAGCTCGTCGATTGCCGCGGTCAGCTGCGGTATGGACGCACTGATATTCGGTAGCTTGATGATGTTTGCGGCCGGCGTTTTTGCGAGTTCACCGAGCTCCGCAAGATCGTCGTTTTGCCGCTGATCGGGTCTCAGGTTCTCCGGAAAGTTAGCGATGATGCGTCCGGCAAGCGAGATGTCGCGCGTTTCCACGGCGATGTCAGCCGCGCTCGTAAATGCCTGGACGATTGGAAGAAACGAGTGTGTAGCAAGGGCAGGGGCTTCGTCGGTGATGGTGTATATGATTTTTGTTGAACTCATCGTCTTCCTCATCTGGTGTCCGTTGCGCCCCAACGCGGGCGTTCGATGGTTGCGCTCTCGCGCTTTCGATTTGCTGCTGTTTTGAATCTTGCCCGCTACTTTCTATCGACAATAAGTTGTGGCCCGCTGCGACCGAAAACGTGTTTCGTGAACACACCGTAGACATGTCCGCAATTGTCACAGTGGGCCACGAAGTACCAGGGTGTGTTTTCCCGCGACGTCTCCGTGCTCGGTGTGGATACGATCTTGTCTATCCCGCTTGCCGAGCAGGCGGGGCACTTGGGATCTGCCATGATTGATTCTCTTTGATTGTTCAGCGCCGGCGACGGCCAGGTTTCCGTCGCGAGACGCCATTATAATCCGCCGTGGAACAAATCTCTCGTCGGAAACGGAGTACAGATGAACATAGCGATCCGTAGCGTCCCGGCGCTGGCGGTATGGTCTCTCTTTTGCCTGCCGGTTCAAGCGCAAAGCGCAGAGTGCCCGTCGCCGGCGTCCTCGTACGACCGCACACTGGAAGCGGCGGGAGCCCGGGAAGAGCGGCCCAGAATCGGTCTCGTATTGGGCGGCGGCGGCGCCCGCGGCGCCGCCCACATCGGCGTCATCCGAGCACTCGAGCGGATGCGCGTGCCGGTGGACGCAATTGCGGGAATCAGCATGGGAGCGCTGATCGGCGGTCTTTACGCGTCCGGCGTGACGGCGGACGAACTCGAAGAAGTTGTCAGATCGCTGGATTGGCAGGACGCTTTTCGGGACGATCCGAAACGTGAAGCCCTCCGTTTTCGGCGCAAACAGGACGACGAACAGTTTCCGACCGGTCTGGAGCTGGGCCTGCGAGACGGCAGCCTGCGTCTCCCCAGAGGCGCGATCGAGGGACAAAAGCTCAGCCTGATTCTCCGTTCGCTCACGCTTCATGTGCCGGCTGAGTCCGATTTCCGGGATCTGCCGGTGCCGTTCCGGGCGGTTGCATCCGACCTTTCGACGGGCAAACCCCATGAGATGTGCGCCGGTGATCTCGCGCAGGCCCTGAGGGCCAGCATGTCGGCGCCGGGCATTTTTTCACCCGTTGTCATTGACGGCCGTACGCTCGTCGATGGCGGCCTTGGCGGCAACGTGCCCGTCGAAACCATGCGCAGGATGGGCGTGGATATCATCATTGCAGTGGACGTCGAATTCCCGCTGTACGAGCCCGAGCAGCTAAATTCCGCTCTGGACATCTCTGCGCAGATGCTGACGATTCTGATCCGCAACCAGACACAGGAGCAGTTGGCGACGCTCGGTCCCAACGATTTTTTGATTACCCCTGAACTCGGGCAGTTCGGTTCGACCAATTTCGCCGACATTGCCGAGACGATCGCGCCCGGCGAAAAGGCGACGGCGGAAATTGCGGAACGGCTCAGCGCTTACGCGCTCGACGAGGAATCCTATGATCAATACCTTGCCGAGCGCAGCGCGCGGGTTTCGCCGCTACCGAGCCGAATCGATTACGTGCGCGTCGTCAACGACGGCATGCTCGCGAACGAGGTGCTGGAATCCAGGCTGCAGAGCAAGGCCGGAGATCCCATCGACGCCAGACGCTTCGCCGATGACGCGGAGGCGATTTACGGATTGAACACGTTCGAGCAGGTGAGCTACCGGCTGGTCCGTGACGGCGAGAGCACGGGTTTGGAGTTCGGCGGGCGCGCGAAGTCCTGGGGGCCGAATTATCTGTTGTTCGGCCTTTCGTTGCAGGACGACTTCGAGGGACAAACGGCTTTCAACGTTGCGACGCGACTGACCCGCACGGGCATCAACGAGCTTGGAGCCGAATGGCGAAGCGATCTTCAACTCGGCACCGATCCGTTCCTGCGATCGGAGTTTTATCAGCCGCTCAGTTTTGACTCACGTTACTTCCTTGCGCCGCGTATCGAGCTGACGCAGACGAACTTCAACGCGTTCGCGGGCGGGTCGCGCGTTGCACGCTACCGGGTCGGCGGCATCGAGGCGGCGCTTGACGCCGGGCGTGAACTGGGGCGTTGGGGTGAGTTTCGCGTCGGCGTATTCCGAGGCACCGGCAGCGCCGAGGTCAAGGTGGGAGATCCGGCGCTGCCGAGGATAGAAGCCGACACCGGGGGATATTTCGCAAAGCTGGCGGTCGATACCCTGGACAACGCGCAGATTCCCCTGCACGGCCTGCGCGTGGATCTCGCCTGGGCTGAATCCTCGCGAAGCCTGGGCGCGGAGGAGGACGCTGGCGCGTTCGGCGCCGAAATCAACGTCGTGCGGACCAAAGGCAGGCACACGTTTCAGGTCGGAGCGTTGTTCAATACCTCGCTCGACGACGATGATCTCATTCAGAACTTTTTTCCCTTGGGCGGCTTCCTTAATCTATCCGGCCTCGCCAGCGGCGAAATCAGCGGACCGCACGCGGGAGTGGCGCGGCTGGTTTATTATCGGCGGTCCGGCGAGACGGGTGGCGGCTTATTCGATATTCCGCTCTATTTCGGAGGATCGCTGGAAGCCGGCAACGTATGGTCGTCTCGCTCCGATATCGAATTGAATTCGCTCCTCATGAACGGCAGCGTGTTCGCGGGACTGGACACCTACTTTGGACCGCTCTTTCTCGGCGCGGGATTTTCGGAAGGCGGGCAATCGAACTTCTACCTGTCACTGGGCTTTCCGTCACGCTAGAACCTGACGGCCCTAACGTACGAGTTTTTCCAGTATCTGAGTCGGTGTGTCGGTCTTGCGGTAGTAACCGTGACGCGTCGCCATGTTGTCGAACGCGGCGTCACGTTCGGCTTCCGTCGGGTACCAGAGTACTCTCTCCCAGTCCTCGCCGAGGATTCGATTGAACGTGTCACCGGGAGGCAGTGATACGCGAATCCCGTAGCGCCGCTCGGCCAGCGCCTTATCGGGTTCCACCAGATTGTGTTGATGACAAAAGTCCACGGTTCGTTCCTGCGCTGAATTCCCGGCCGCGAGTATAGCCCAGCCCCCGATGCATGCCCAAAAAGCCGGCGCTCCCTGACGCCGTCCGACACCCGGCATGTTCCTGGGCTCCTGGCGGGCGGCCCGAGAGCGCCGAGAGTGGCCGGGTAAAGGTAAGAATTTCAGCGATATACGAGTTTCCGCCGCCGATCGCCGGCGGCCGTGGCGTAAAGGCCGACCCTCATTCATCTGCCCGCCCACTCCGGACTGGCGCTGGGTGCCGATAATGCCGAAAATAGAGTCGTTGGTTGGCCCGTTCGCCCGGAACCGCAGAAGACTTCAAATGAGTAATCAGAAGGATCGAGTCGGCAGCAACGCTGCAAAGTCTGAGGCAGAGTTCTTCACTGTCGGCTCGCCCCTGCACGCGGTCCGTCCAGGCTACATCCGGAGATCCGCGGACGATTCGCTATTCGAGGCGGTGACCTCGGGATTGGATGCCTACATATTTGCGCCCGAACGAAGCGGAAAGACCAGTCTCATCGCGGCTACCTCGGCGCGTTTGCAGAACAACGGATACCTGGTGGCGAATTTGGACCTCGCCCAAATTGGTGAACGCGATGCGGGAACCGACTCCGGCCGATGGTATTACAGCATTGCCTATCGTTTGCTCAGACAGCTTCGGGTCAAAGTCGATCTGCAATCGTGGTGGCAGGACAAGTCGATTTTGAGCAACCGGCAGCGCTTGTTCGAGTTTTACATCGAAGTGTTGTTGGCCAATACCAAAAAGCCGCTTGCCGTTTTTATCGACGAATTGCAGTGCATTGAGGGCCTGCCGTTTGCGCAGCACCTTTTGGAAAGCATTCATGCGGTAAACAAGGCCCGCGTCACCGAGCCGGAATTCGAGCGCCTTGCGTTCGTGCTCTCTGGAGAGTGTGACGCAAACATTCTCGTGACCGATCCGGAATCGTCACCCTTTGCCGCGATGCAGTCGATTCGCCTCGGCGATTTCGAGAGAGCGGCCCTAAACGTCTTTGCCACGGAGCTGAATCTTTCATCCAGCGACGCGCAACGCGCTCTCGATCGGGTTTACTTCTGGACCGACGGGCAGCCGTATCTGACTCAGAAGCTCGCCAGGACAATCGCCCGTGAACGCATCTCCGGCGATATCGAAGGCAATGTCGACCGGATGGTTCAGCACCAGTTCGGAGCTCGCTCGTCCGTCACCAATGAACCGCACCTTTCGCACATACACCGGCGTATCGTCAGCGATCGAAAGAACTTCGAGCGAGTGCTGAACACCTACGGCCGAATCCGAAAGGGGATCGACGTGCCGTTCGAGCCGGAGTCGCGGCACCAGCGCATTCTGCTGGCGGTTGGTCTGGTGAAAACGAATACGGACGGCAATCTCGCCGTTGGCAACAGACTGTACGAGTCCGCGTTTACCGCTCGCTGGGCGAACGAAAACCTGCCCTTACACTGGCGCGGCCCGGCTATCGCCGCGGGTGTGCTCATACTCCTGACCGCTATTCCGTTTTGGTACACGCAGCTATTGCCCAAGCCGTACACGCGGATACTTACCTCGACGACGATCGATCTCGAATCGGTGGCCGCCGCGCATGCGAATCTGCGGTCTTTTCCCGGCCACGTGGAAACCGCCGACCGCCTGTTCGTCAATCTGCTGGAATCGCGGGCGCGATTGGCGACCGACGAGCTGGCGATCGCTCTGATTGCGGGTTACGCAAACGGCGTGGCGGCCAGGCCTCAACTTGGCGAACAGCTAACGGCCGAGTATTGGGATCGACGGACGGCCCGGTCGCTGCGGAACGAAAGTCGCGACGAGGCGTTGATCGCGTCGTTGGAATCGCTGGTGATGGCAACGCCGAATAGGCGCCGCCTGGCAGCTTCCCTGATCGGTGACGACTATCCCCTGTTGATAGGCACGATCGCGGCGAGCGGCGCCGACCGTCTGGTATTCAATGCTGAAAATCAGTTGCTTACGGCGGCAAACGGTGCGCGAATGTCCCAATGGACCCTCGGTGACGACGCCCTGGTCAGCCGCTCGTCCTGGGCCGTCTCCTCGCTCGAGGTAACGCCGTTGTTGCGTAGAGTGGTCGTCGATCGCAGCGGTTCTGTTTCACGTATCGGCCTCACGGTGAATGTCAGCCACATGCGGCTCGACGATATCCGTATGCGTCTGATCGCTCCTTCCGGAAGAGCGGTCGAATTGGATTTCAGCGTGCCCACGTCGTCCGCCAACGACGACATTCGGTTCGGGCTCGACCAACTCAGTGAATTGGTCGGCGAAACGCTTTCCGGAACGTGGACCCTGAGTATTCGTGACGAGGCAAACGGTTTTGCGGGTCATCTGGTGGGTTGGAGTCTGAATCTCAATTCACAGGTGGTCGTCGAAGATTTCGCGCGCGGACTCGACATTCCGGAGCCCGTGGAAAGGGAGTCGGACAATCTGTGGTTCAGCGATGACGGCCGCTACGTGATCGCGCGCGCGCAGCAAAGTGACAGCGCCCGCCTGTGGGATTTGGCTTACGCACAGCCGGCGAGGACGGTTGCGGTGCCGGCCGGTGAGCGGGTTCTCGGCATCGGGCCGAACGCTGCGACGCTCGTGACGGTCTCTCAGAATACCGTGCATATCTGGGACACCCGGACGGGCCGCCGCACGTCCACGGTCGATATCGGTGCCGCGATGAGTATAGAGCTAATGGCGGATGGCGGGCACGTGCTCGCACGCTGGCGTTCCGATACCGAAACGACCTTCGAGGTCTGGAGCCTCAACGATGGCGCCCGGGTGGCCGCGATTACCGTTGCCGGCGCGCCGGCGTTGGCCGCCGCCGACCGCGGTGGGACGCATCTCGCCGTTGCAGACTACGATCTTGCGGTCAGGGTCTGGGACTTTGCATCGGGAGAACTGGTCAATCAGTTCGATCTGACCGATCAACCCAGCTACCTGGAGCTTGCGCCAGGCGGCCGAGCGCTGGCCGTACTGTATGGCAGCGACGGTTTCGCGCTTTGGAGTACGGACCAGCCGACTCGTCCCCTGCTGAATCGACGCGGTGTGGATAGCTGGGGCTTTGCGTTTTCTCCGTCGGGTGAGAAATTCCTCGCGGGCAGCGGCCGCCAGGGTTTTCAGGTTTATCAGACGCAGAACGGCAGCGCATCCGGACCGCCGCTCGGATCGGGTTTTCTCTCGGGTGAGGAACAAATGCTCGCGTTCAGCGCCGACGAGCGTATCGTCGTCACCGGGGACACTGAGGGTCTGGCACGGGTCTGGCAAACGCCGAACGAGGTGTCGGCAATGGAACCCAACGACGCCGTAGACCTCACCGCGGGCCGTTGGCTTTGGCGGGACGCGCAGAACGTGGCGGCGGTGTTGTCACCGGGCGGGCAAAGACTCGCCATCGGCGACAATGAGGGACATGTGCACGTTCTCAGCGTGCTGGCGCACCCGCAGCCGGATATTGAGGAGCTGAGTTTCCTGGGTCATTTTGCGCCTGTCACGAGGCTTGCGTTCAGCACGGACGGATCGCTCGTCGCCAGCGCGGCAACCGACGGCTCCATTCGCGTTTGGGACGCCGTGAGCGGGCTGCCCCGCCGGTATCGCGCGACAACCCAGTCTGGTCCCGTCGACGAGCTCCGTTTTTCGTTTTCCGGCAGCTACCTTGCGGCGCTTCTCGGTCCGCGGGTGTGGGTGATAAACGTCGAAAGCGGTGCAGTGGTGGCTGATCACGAACTCGGCGAGCCGCATTCCGATTTGGCGTTCGGCGCGGATGAACAACTGTTTTTGGCGGGCGAAAGCGGCACGCTACGCAGTCTTGCGATCGACCGCCTTGGGAACTGGAATTTGCGCGACGTCTGGCAAAGTCCTTATGCGCTGCGCAAGATTCAGATTTCGTCCGCCCGTCAGCTCATGATCCTCGTCGATTCGCGTAACGTCGTTCAGGTTTTCGACGTGGGCAAGGGGACAATAGGCACGGCCAGGCTCGATCTTCCGGACACGGTGAACGACATTCTGTTCAGTCGCAGCGAATCCCGGGTCGTATTGCGCACCTCGCGCTGGGTGCACAGTGCGGACATATCGCGCAGTGGTTTACACTGGCGTGCGGCGATTCGCTCGCCCCAGGCCATCACCGGATCGAGAATGGTATTCGATACTCGTCGTCCTGACACGGGCGGTGACGGCTCGGCAGGCCGTGCGACCGGTGGCGACAGCGTGCTTCTGTTGACGCGTGACGCCGGGTTCGCGGAAATTGCGGAACTCGATTTCACGCACACCAGCGGACCGGTGTTGTTCGGTTCGCGGGCGCCATTATTGGACGAATGGCGCGCAAAGCTGGCCGTCGCGGATTCGGACGCTTCGGCCTTCAGCGACGATCGCCGCGAAGGGTTCTGACGAGAATTTCGAGCTTCGGCGCACTCGCGTCTTTCGCCGCCACGGCCTCTCCGATGCGGACGTCTACCCGCGCGAAAAGCCTGCCGGGTATTTTTCGTATTCCACCGCCCGCCTGACGGCTGAACCAACTGCCCCATAATCCCGATAGCGCGAGCGGCACGACCGGAACCGGTCTGCGGGAAACAATCTTTTCGACACCAGGGCGAAAGCGCTGAACCTCGCCATCCAGGGTGATTCCGCCCTCCGGAAATATGCATACGATGTCACCCGCTTCCAGCGCCTCATCGATGCGCTCGAAGCTTTCGTTCAACAAGGCCTCGTCCTCTCTCGCCGACGCGATCGGGATTGCCCTGGCCGTTTGGAAGATGAATCGCAGCAGCGGGATTTGGAAAATCTTGTAATACATGACGAAACGCGCCGGGCGGCGCACCGAGCCTCCGATAAGCAGTGCGTCAACGAAGCTCACATGATTGCAGACGAGAACTGCGGGGCCGCTTTCCGGGATGTTCTCTTGTCCGGTCACGCGAATACGATAGAGAAGGCTCATCAGAATCCATGCGAGGAATCGCATGAGAAACTCCGGCAACAAAGAGTATATGTAAATTGCCACGCCGACGTTTAGCGCGGCGAGTATCAGGTAGAGCTGCGGGATGGACATCCCCGAACTGAGGACGCCGATAGCCAGCAGCGAGGCAAGCACCATAAAAAATGCGTTGATGACGTTGTTCGCCGCGATGATCCTGGACAGCTGCCTGCGATTCGCCCTCTCCTGGATCAGGGCGTACAGCGGCACGCTGTAGAAGCCGCCGAATGCGCCGAGCAGAGCGAGATCGGCAAGAATGCGCCAGCTTCCCGGGCGCGCCAGAAACTCCCCAACGGTGCTTACCGCGACAGGGTTGCTTGCGGGCTGAGCAAAATACAGATCGATTGCAAAAACGCTCAATCCGATGGAGCCCAGCGGAACCAGGCCTAACTCGATTCGACGTCCGGACATCCGCTCGCACAGCAATGAGCCGATTCCGACACCAACGGCGAAGGCGATCAACAGGGTCGTCGTGATTTCTTCGGTGCCGTTTAGAACGACGAGCGTATACGCCGGCACCTGCAAGGTCAGCGCGGAGCCGTAGAACCAGAACCAGGATATGCCGAGGATCGCCAGAAACACGCTTTTTCGCTGACGCGCAAAGCCGATGATTCGGCGGGTTTCCGTCAGCGGGTTCCAGCTGACGTCGAGGTTCGGGTCCACCGCTTTGGTGACGGGTACCTGGCGGCTCGTGAGGTAACCGATTACGGCGATAGTGATTAAACAGCCCGCAAGTAGGAACTGGCTGGATTCGTCGGCCGCCGCGATTCCGCCTACGAGGAGGCCAAGGATGATTGCCATGTAGGTGCCGGATTCGACTAACGCGTTGCCGCCGACCAATTCACTGGTCTCCAGCTGCTGGGGCAGATAGGCGTACTTGACGGGGCCGAACAGGGTCGACTGGCAGCCCATCAAAAACAGCACGAGCAGCAGCAAGGAATACTGCGCCGTCACGAACGCAAATCCGGCCACGAGCATCAGTCCGACTTCTATCAGTTTCACCACCCTTATCAAACGGGATTTCTCGAACTTGTCCGCCAACTGGCCCGCGGTCGCGGAAAAGAGGAAAAACGGCAGGATGAACAACGCGCCGGCGGTATTCGCGAGCTGGCTCGCATCCATTCCGGCCACCCGGGCGCCCTGGAAGGTCAGCAGGATGACCAGTCCGTTTCGAAAGACGTTGTCGTTGAAAGCCCCAAGGAACTGCGTGACGAAAAAGGGCGCGAAACGACGTTCGCCGAGCAGCGAGAATTGGTTGGAGTGCGACACCAAACATGTTCCGTCAACCAGGGCCGCGCCACTATAACAACAACGCCTCTCAGACACTCTTCAGCCGGGGTCTGCGGGAGTTCCCGCGCTTGCGGGCGCCGATTCCGGACGATGACGGGCCTGGGGTTTACGGTCCCGGCGACAAGGTAGTGAAGCTGTACCCGGCCCACGAGGCCTTGCCGCACGGCCTGGTCCGGACCATCGCGGAACCCGTTCTGCGCCGTCGCCGTCGCGGGGCCCCGGAGTGCCCGGGGGAAAATCTAATTTATTGATTTATAAGCATTAATTCAGGCGATTCTCGTTCAACCGACGTTGTTCGGAGCGCTTGGTCGCGCTTCCCGCGATCCATGCCCGAGTCACGATAGCGTTGATAACCCGGAACTGCGAACTGGCGCATATCGTGCATTATGTCGGCTGGTATTATCCGCGAAATGGCGACTTCTGGTTGAGGCGCCGGCGCACATTGAGGGTAGCGATTCTTGATGACAAAGGCACAATTGGCAGCGATGTTCTGCGCCGTCGGCGCGCTATTTGCGTGTGCCGAGGAACCGCCGCCGCCAACGGTTGACGAGTTCCTGAGCAACGGCGTGTTGCTCGACGCGACCATGGTGCGTTGCGGGGCCAATCGTGCGTCAACCAAATATGAAGCGGAGTGCGTGAATGCGCGCGAGGCTATTAACCGAATCGCGAAGGCGGAAGAAGACGCGCGCAGAGCCGAGCACGAGGCGCAGTCGCAGCGCAAGCGCCGTGCGTTACGCAGAACGCAAGAAGCGGCCGCCGAAGCTCGCAGGCGCGCGGCGGAAGCTGTTCGACAGCGGGAAGAAGCCGCCTATTTGGCTCAATTCGGCGAAGATCCCGGCGGCGAACCCGAATCCGTCGCGGGCCAAACGCAGGATGCTCACCCCGCCACGACTCCCGGAGGTCCGGCTGATGTCCCGTCGGCCGAGCCGCTAACCCCGCCGCTACCGCAGCCTGCGGGAAACCAGACGGTAGAAGCGCCGGTCGAAAGCGGCACCGATCTGCAGTCCGTCCGTGACGAACTGAAGCGACGTCAGGACGGCGGCCAGTAAGCCATTAGCGGATATCGGTTGCGGCTGCAGCCCGCAGCCGGCGCCCAAAGGGAACCGTCGCATGCTCCCCGCGAGCGTATTCGATATTCGATGCGCGCCAAATCAGTACTCGCGGGCAACTTCCGTGTCGTCGAACTCACCCTCGTCGGGATCGCCAATTCCGAACGTGCGTACTTTGGGTTTTGGTTCGGCGCCGGCGCTCGTCGGGTTGAACCCGGAATCCATGGCCGGTTGCTTGGGCAAGCGCTGCGTCTGAGCGGTTAAAATCTGAACAAAGGTGTTTGCAACCGCGGGCGCGGCGTTTCCCGCGCTCGCAAATATCTGTTCGGGCGTTATGCTCGACGAGCCGTAGAACGCAGCATTGCTCTTGCGGTCCATCGTCAGACCGGCACCCTCGAGCGCCACACCGGCAAACAGTCCGCGGCTCCTGGAGTAGGAGAAGACCTCGGCTTCGAGTTTCAGGTCTGTCGCCAGTCCGGCGTGTCTTCCGACCGGACCGGCGGCAACGGACGCGTCTGCACCCAGCGTCAATTTGCCGTTGGTGATTCCATCGACGCCCTTTCGGGTCTTGAACACCAAGATGATGTCCGTCGATTGAGCGCCGGCCTGCCACCCGATGCTGCCGCCGGTTAGACTGACAAATGCGGGGTTGCTCCATGAATTGTCCGGCTGGCGGACGACGAGAATGCCCTTGCCGTGGCGGGCGCCGACGACAAATCCCGCCTTGATGAGGTTCGGGATGACCACGATGCCGTATGCCCTGCTGAGCAGAGACGGCGGGATGGATTGCTCGGGGATTCTCAGGAGTTGATCGACGACGTCCGTTGCATCGGCGACGCGTTCTTCCTCTTTGGTTGCGGCAGATACGGGTGCGGCGATCAAAGTGGCCCAGATTGTCGCCAAGGCTATCGTCGAGGCTTTGGTCCAGAAATTCGAGTGTATGCGCATGATCGTATTCCGAGTTGCGTGAATGACCGTGAATTCGGTTGAAGCGCTGCCCAAGCGCGGGGTTCGTTACCCTTATTGAGTCCGGTGGGGTAGCAAAGTTCGCCCATGATACGTGAATTCCGGGCAGTGCTCACGGATCACGGTTTTTCCAGCTCGTCTGCAAGCATCGGCGGCAGTGGGCAGTTGAGGGATGCGCAGATCGTCCGGATCATTTCCGCTTCCGCCGCGTTGACCTTGCCGTCGTGAACCACGGTCGCAACAACGGCACGCAGCAGCGTTCGGGTGGCCGCCCCGTTCATGCGGTGGAGGACTTCCAGACTCCGGTCGAACGCGCGGACCGCGTCGGTGGAAACCGGCCTGAACACACCATCGCCGGCCCAGCGGCCGAACGGCTCGATCCCCGCACTAAAAGCCGCTTGTTTTTCGGCGTCGGTCCGCTGACCACGGTCCGCCAGCAGGCTGATAAGCATCACCGCCGCCTCCCGGACCGCGGCCTTCGACGCACGTTCTCTCGGGATCGGCGCTGACGGATCGGCCGCCTGCGACAGGGTGCGCGACAGTATGCGATAGAAGCAGAACTCCCGGAAGTCGACCTGGCCGTCGAGTTCGATCAGCCGTCTTCCGAGGTCGAGCAGGTAATCCAGCTGCTGCGCGGGAGACAGCTTGAGGGCCGGAAACGCGATCTCCAGCAGCGGCAGGCGATAACGCGGCCCGAGTCGGCATATCATGCCGTAATAGTCGCTAACGAGTTTTACGCGTTCCTCTCCAAGCTGTCGCTGCAGAAACTCGAGCTGACGCGAAGATGCGGGCGCAGAGGGGTCCAGAAGCAACGCGAGCGCAACGAGATAGGCTCGCGACGGCGAGTGGGCAGGCGTCATGAGTTCGTCGGGAATAGATCGGCGTAACGCCGTGGCCAGGCTGACGTGCGCGGGTCCCGGCTGACCCACCGAGTCAACGATTGACTCGGGCTTGACGGTAAACGAATCGGCGCCGGACGCGAACCCGGCAATCGGCGCGTCGCTACGCTCGTTTTGCGGCAGCTCCTGCGTCCGGGTTTTCACCTCGGGATATTGGGTTTCGTCGAAACCTGGATCAAGCGCGCGAATTCGGTCGCCCAGCGGCGGATGCGTGGCAAACAGCGAGGAAAACTTTGCGCCGTGAGCGAACAGCATGTGACTGACCTCTTCCGCGTCACTGGCCTGCATGTAGGAGTGCGCTTTGAAACCGCCGATTTTTTTTAACGCATTCGAGATGCCCTGAGTCTGGCGGGTAAACTGAACGGCGGATGCATCAGCGAGATACTCCCGTTGCCGCGACACCGCTGCCTTGATCAGACGCGCAAAAAAAACGCCGATCCAACCCAATATCGCGAGTCCCAGTCCCAGCACGACGACACCGCCCGAGGATCTGCTGCGCCTGCTTGCCGCGATTCCGCCGTGGTAGCCGCCGCGGAGTATCATCCGGCCGACCAGGCTGATGACCATAATGCCGAAGAGCACGCCCATCATGCGGATGTTGAGCCGCATGTCGCCGTTCAGCACATGACTGAATTCGTGTGCAATAACGCCCTGTAACTCCTCTCTATCCAGGACTTCAAGGGCGCCGCGCGTCACCGCGATTGCGGCGTCTCCGGGCGTAAAGCCCGCCGCAAACGCGTTAATGCCTGGCTCTTTTTCCAGGACGTAAATCTCGGGCACCGGGACGCCGGACGCGATGGCCATCTCTTCGACGACGTTTCTCAGGCGACGACGCAGGGGGTCTGAAACGTCCGCGGGGACTTTGACGCCGCCCAGTTCGGTCGCAACGCGGCCACCACCGGACGACAAACCCGCGCTTCGGTACAGGGTTGCGCCGAGGATCAGCACGGCGGCGGCTACTGCAGTGGCAAGCAGAATTGAGGGATCGGGCGGTGTTCCCTGCGAGCCGAAACCGTAAAACGCGCCGGCGACGACCAGCGTTACGCCGGCGACAATCAGCGCGGTGGCGACGACGTAAACAACGATAAGCCAGCGGGTAGCCCGCCTGGCTTTGTCCTGTGCGTCAAAAAAATTCACGACTGCGAAACAAAGCGGCACGACGCGTAAGTGCGTCGTGCCCTTCGATAGCGATCAATCAGGTAAAGGATACTTCAGGGACGGCCCGCATCTCCTCTGATTCGATTTCGAGGAAACTTGCCAGTTTGAAACTGAACATGCCGGCGATTACGTTGTTCGGAAAGTTCTCGGCATGGTTGTTGTAAGCCAGGACCGAATCGTTGAACGCCTGACGGGAAAACGCGACCTTGTTCTCGGTGCTCGACAGTTCCTCCTGAAAGTGCATCATGTTTTGATTCGCTTTGAGGTCCGGATAGGCTTCGGATAGGGCGAACAAACGACCCAACGCTGCGCCGAGCTGACCCTCCGATTCGCCGAGTTTGCGAATCAGTTCGGCGTTTGCCGGGTCGCCTTTGGCCGCGTCCAGATCGGAAACCGCCGAATTGCGCGCATTAATGACTGCCTCGAGGGTTTCGCGCTCGTGTTTCATGTACCCTTTGACGGCTTCGACGAGATTTGGAATAAGATCATGTCGGCGCGTCAACTGAACGTCGATCTGCGCAAACGCGTTTTTGACGCGGTTTCGCAGATTGATCAAACTATTGTAGATGCCCACCACCCAGACGATCAGCGCGATGATTATCGCGAGGAAGATCAGAAATGCGGTCACTGTTCACCTCCCTGACAAAGATTGGTCCTGCTAAGGATAAACCTTGCCAAGTGGCAGGGCTAGCTATTGTTTTAGTTACGATTTCCGGATTTTCAAGTGTCTCGCACGCGAATTGGCACGGCGACGCGCGTGCAAAGATGGGCACCGAGGTCAGCGTCTTTCTCTGGCATGCGGAGCCCGAGCAGGGCGGGGCGGCGGTCGAGGCGGTGTACGCGGAGATCGACCGTATCAACGCCCTGATGAGTACCTACGTCGAGGAAAGCCGGATATCGGAGGTCAACCGGGACGCTGCGGACGACTGGGTTTTCGCGGGCGAGGAGCTGTTTCAGCTGGTGATGCGGTCGCTGGACATCTCCGTGCTCACTCGCGGTGCGTTCGATATCACCTATGACAGTGTTGGCCAACACTACGATTTTCGCGCGGGGCAGCGCCCGGATGCGGCGACCGTCGAGGAAGAGCTAACGAAAATCAATTACCGCCTGGTTGAGATGAATCGCCAGGACAGCTCGATCCGGTTCGCCCAGCAGGGTGTGCGGATCAATCTTGGCGGCATTGCGAAGGGGTATGCGGTCGAGCGGGGCGTGCAGGTTCTCCGCGAACTCGGCGTCCGCCACGCCCGAGTCACGGCGGGCGGCGATACCCGGCTGCTCGGAGACCGTCTCGGTCAGCCGTGGGTTGTCGGAGTTCGCGATCCCAACGATGAGAATCAGGTCACGATTCGAATACCTCTGGAGGGTGAGGCCATCTCGACGTCCGGCGACTATGAGCGGTTCTTCATCGAAGACGGTACTCGCTATCATCACATTCTTCGGCCATCGACCGGAGAGCCGGCGAGCGGTGTGCGCAGCGCAACGATCGTCGGGCCGGACGCCGTGCTGACGGACGCGCTCTCCACGTCGGTGTTCGTCATGGGCGTTGACCAGGGCCTGCGCCTGATTGCGACGCTCCCGGACTACGAGGGCATCGTGATCGATGCCGAGGGGCAACTCTATTATTCGGACGGACTGCGCCCGCCGGCGCCGGCTGAATGAGCGACCGAATCGCCTGATTTACGCGGGTTTTTTTCGCGTCTGTCGCGTTACCACCACGTCCCCTGTCGCTGAAAGGCGACGCTTTTTTCCTTTAAATTCAAAAATATACGGCTATTATTAGGCGTCCTAACCATCACGAGCCGGGCCACGACGGCCGGTTTCCCGGCGCAGTGCAGCGGAGAGAGGAGAGCTGAAACTGCGGCGTCCGGTGAGTCGGGGCGGATCGGCGTCACGCGATGGAGAGCGTCGCGGAACCCGGCAAACGGCGGCATCGAACCACGCACAGCGGAAATTATGTCGAGAGCTAACCGGCCATTTGTGACGATCATCACGGCCCCGAGAGGGCTCTGGCTGTCACCATCTCAGGTCGGAATATGGCGTCAATCGCCGCAGTCGGGCACGCGGAGTTACTAGCCGCCAAAGGCTTCTCGCGGGATTCCGCAAGCTTCGATCGTGCCGCTTCCAGGACGCGCTCTTTGCTTCTGCAAAGAGTTCGTTCAGTGGCGCACGATGACTGTCGGCCGTCGCTTGAATGGACGAAAGGAAGGAATCATGAAGGGACTAAGAACAATTCTGCTCGGAACGTTTTTGAGTGTCTTTGCGTTGAGCAGCCTCGCTGCCTCTGACCTGACCGGACAGTCGGCGCCGGACTTCGTACTCAGGAGTTCAACCGGCGAAAACATGCGGCTGAGCGAGCATCGTGGCGACGTCGTGATGATTAACTTCTGGGCAACCTGGTGCGGCCCATGCCGGCAGGAAATGCCGCTGCTGGACGATCTCTATGCCCGTTACGGGCGGGTCGGGTTCAGCCTGCTGGGCGTCAACATCGACGATGACGCACGACGTGCGATGCAAATGATCGACGAGTTGGGCGTCAATTTTCCCGTTCTCTTCGACGATACCAAAGAGGTGAGCCGGCTCTACCAGGTCGAAGCGATGCCGGTGACGGTATTGGTCGATCGCTCGGGCACGGTGCGTCACGTACATCACGGCTACAAGCCCGGTTACGAAGAGAAATACCTGACGGAGATTCGTTCCTTGCTCCGCGAATGACGTTGTCGAGCCGGGGAGTCAGCCCCGGGGAATTGGTAGGGGCCAGTATCCCCCGAACGGGGAGGAGAAGTACGGTGACAAGAATTGGCATGATCGTAATAGCGGCGGTCTTTGGGCTGGCAACGACCGTGTCCGTCCCGGCACAGGACTCCGCCGAGCTGGATAGCGCCTCGGTCCTGGCCGGCGCGCAGGCCGTCGCCGCGAACGAAGCCGCGTCACGACAACAATTCCGCAGCCTCGACGAAGAGGTCCAGGACCTGAAGAAAGAAGTTCTGGATCTCAACCGGGATCTGTTTCTACTCGAGGAAGAACTGCTGTTTCCGGCCAACTCACAGGTCGCGTTTTTCATCTCCATGGACGTTGGCGAGTACTTTGCGCTCGATTCGGTCAAGCTCAAGATCGACGGTAAAGACGTCACAAACTACCTGTATACCGACCGGGAGGTGGATGCGCTGGTTCGTGGCGGCGTTCATCGCCTGCACATGGAGAACCTGAAGGTTGGTGACCACGAGGTAATCGCGGTTTTCACCGGCAAGGGACCGCACTGGAGGGACTACCGGCGTGGCGCAACGTTGACCCTGAACAAGGGGATCGGCGCCAAGTACGTTGAATTAGAGATAACCGACAGAGTGCAAAAGCAGCAGCCTGAATTCGAAATCAAAGAATGGGAGTGATCCTTGATCACTCGCCACCTGATACCAGTCGTCCTAAGCATCTCTCTGGCGGTCATGCTGCTGCCCGGGCAGGCGGACTCGCGTGACATAAACGCCGAGCCGACCGTCGTAGAGGACCCCCATTTCGGCGAGGTACTTTTCTACTTTTATCAGGAAGACTATTTTCCGGCGATCGTTCGGCTGTTGGCGGCTCAGAAGCAGGACCAGCTGAGCGACCACGCGGAGGAGTCGGAGCTTCTGCTGGGCGGCCTGTACCTGTCGTACGGTCACCACCTGCGTGCAGCAGAGATTTTTGAAGAACTGCTCGCCGACAACGTGAATTCGGATATACGCGACCGCACGTGGTTTTTCCTGGCTAAGATATGGCAGCAGCGCGGTTATCTGGCGGAGTCCGCGCGCGCGCTGGAGAACATCGAGAACACGCTGCCGGGTTCGATGGAAGCCGAGCGCAACATGCTCCAGGCACAGCTGTTGATAGACGGCGGTCGTCACGACCAGGCGATTTCGCTGCTGCAGGACTGGTCCGACAAAACGGAATGGTCGAGTTACGCCCGCTTCAATCTCGCGGTTGCGATGGTGCGTAACGGCCAGGTCAACAACGGCGCGGCGATTCTCGACGACCTTGGCCGGATCACCCCGTTCAACGAGGAGCTGAGTTCGCTTCGCGACAAGGCGAATCTGGCCCTGGGATATACCTATCTCCAGGACGGTCAGCCGCTGGCGGCAAAATCGCCGCTGCAGCGGGTACGGCTGGACGGACCCTTCTCAAACAAGGCGCTGCTCGGAGTCGGCTGGGCGGATGCCGAGGTCGAAGACTATTCTCGGGCGCTCGTTCCCTGGATGGAGCTCAAAGACCGCAACCTGTTGGATCCCGCTGTTCAGGAATCGATGCTCGCCATACCGTATGCGATGGCCAAACTCGATTCGATAAGCCAGGCGGCGGACCACTATTTGAACGCGATCGAGGCGTTCTTCGAGGAAGCCAATCGTATCGATGCAATGATTGCGCAAATCGAGTCGGGTGAACTCTTCGACGAATTGCTCGAACAGGATTCGACGGGCACGACCGGCTGGTACTGGAATCTCGACAAATTGCCGGACGGACCTGAATCGCAATATCTCTTTCATCTGCTTTCGACGAACGAGTTTCAGGAAGGTCTCAAGAATTTCCGTGATCTCAGCTACCTGGCAAATAACCTCGACGGCTGGCAGTCCAGTGTCGACGTGTTCCGAAACATGCTCGATACACGGGAGTTGGCCTACAACCAGCGCCTGCCGAAAGTCGAAACCAGCCTCTCGGCGGCCGATCTCGACGGCATGGTCGAACGCAAACTGCAGTTCGACGCCCGCTTGAACAGCATTGAAACCAATAGAGATGCGCTGGCGCTGGCGAACAGGCGCGAATTCGAGCTTTGGGGCGAGATCACCGCGTTGGAGCAGAGTCCGGCGGCGAATGCGGACATCCCCGAAGCCGCGGAGGTCCGGGACAAGATCAAGCTGCTGAAGGGCGTGCTGCAATGGGGGCTCGAAGCGGAATTCAAGGCGCGGCTGTCGAAGGTCCGGCGCGACCTCAGGCAAACCGGCGAGGCGCTGGTGCAGACGCAGCGGTCGCGACGCCAGGTTGACGAGACGATGCGCAACGAGCCGCTCCTGTTCGCCTCGTTCAATGAACGAGTAAACGGATTGAGCCCGCAGATCGATGCTACGAAAGCGCGCGTTTACGACACGATGGACCGGCAGCGTGCGTTTCTGCAAACAATTGCCGTTGACGAGTTGTTGGCGCAGAAGCGGCGGCTCAATACTTACACGGTCCAGGCAAGATTCGCGCTCGCCGCGATTTACGATCTGTCGGCAACGACCCTGGGAGCATCGTCTGAATGATGACGCGTTGCTCCAAATCGTCGTCCAGGCTGTCGACGGCCGCCCTGCTTTCGATTCTGATTGCTGCGCCGTTCGGCGGCCGCGCCGTGGCCGACGTCAAGAAAGAAGAGACCATTGAGAGCCTGGCGAACAAGACCTATCAAGTACGCCCCGGCAAACTGATCGTCAACAGCACTGACAAAGCTCGTGACAGCTACAAAGCGTTCCTGGATTTGGTCTCGGACGACCCGGAGCTGCGCGCCGAGGCGATGCGGCGACTCGGCGATCTCGAACTGGACGCAACCGAATCTCAGCAGCTGGCCGACGATCTGGCGGGGCTGGATTCCGCAGGCTACGAAAATGCCGTGAACTTGTTCTCGGACCTGCTGGAGGCGTATCCGGACTATCGTCGCAACGACACCGTGCTTTATCAGCTTGCCCGCGCCTATGAGACGGGCGGCCAGATGGAAGACTCCCTGCGCGTACTCGATGAGCTGGTGAGCAAATATCCGAGCACCGAGATATTGCACGAAGTTCAGTTCCGTCGCGGCGAGATGCTGTTTTTGCGCAAACAGTACGCGGACGCCGAGGAGGCGTATCAGGACGTCGTTGCCGTCGGCGAGTCGTCACGGTTCTACGAGCAATCGCTTTACAAACTCGGCTGGTCGCAGTTCAAGCTGGCAATGCACGAAGAAAGCCTGACGCCGTTTTTCGATTTGCTGGATCGAAAGATCGGGGATATCGAACTGCAGGACGGCGACGATCGCCTCACCGAGCTGGGCCGCGCCGAACGGGAACTCGTTGAAGACACGTTTCGCGTCTTGAGCATCAGTTTCTCCTACATGGAGGGCGCCGACAGCATCTCCGAACACCTTCGCCGGCGTTCTTATCCGGACTACGGCTACGTCATTTACCTGAACCTGGGCGATTTGTACCTGGAAAAAGAGCGTTTTGTCGACGCCGCGGAAACCTACGAGGCGTTTTCAAAAGCAGACCCCGATCACCCGAAGTCACCGCTCCTGCAAGTCGAAGTGATCGAGGCTTACAAACGCGGCGGTTTTCCGACCTTGGTGTTGGAGGCGAAAAAGGGTTATGTGGAACGGTACGGTATGGACAAGCCGTTCTGGCTGTTGAATCCGCCGGAGCAGAATACGGCGGTTGCCGCCCATCTCAAAGCCAACCTGAACGACCTGGCTCAGTACTATCACGCCGAAGCCCAGGGCAAGGGCGACCGCGCCGACTATCAGGAGGCGGCGCGCTGGTATCGCAAGTACCTCGACTACTTTCCGGGCGAGGCGGACAGCGCCAACACCAACTTCCTCCTGGCCGAAATTCTGTTCGAGAGTGAAGACTTCCGCGCGGCAACCGCGGAGTATGAGCGGACCGCCTACGAATATCCACTCCACGAAAAATCCGGCGAGGCCGCTTATGCGGCCATCCTGTCCTATCGGGAATTCGAGAAATCGTTGCAGGGGGCGGAGCGGCAGGCATGGCATCAGCAGTACCTGGATAGTGGTTTGAAGTTCGCGGACACCTATCCGGGACACCCCGAATCCGGCGCCGTGTTGACGACGGTCGCAGAAGATCTTTTTGCGCAGAAGCAATTCGATCTTGCAATCGCGGTGGGTCAAACCATCGTCGCCAAACAGCCCGCGGTCGAACCGGGCTTGGCAAGGACCGCCTGGACCGTCATTGCTCACTCGCAGTTCGACCTCGAGAACTTCGCGGACGCCGAGTCCGCCTATTATCAGCTGCGTCCGTACACACCCGCCGATGACGCCGTGGCGCAAAACGAGATAAAGGACCGAATCGCCTCGTCAATATACAAGCAGGGCGAATCGGCGCGTGACGGCGGAAATCTCGACGCCGCCGTCGGCCACTTCACGCGGCTCGGTCAGGTTGTGCCCGACTCCGACATTCGGGCAACCGCCGAATACGACGCGGCCGCGGCGCTTATCCAGATGCAGGCTTGGGGGCGTGCAACGTCCGTGCTGGAGAATTTCCGGCGCGACTATCCCGACAGCGAATTCGCGGACGACATTACCGCCAAGCTCGCCGTTTCCTATCAGGAATCCGGCCGGGCCGGTGATGCCGCCGGCGAGTTCGAGCGAATCGCGGCGGCGGACACCAGCGATGAAAACGTTCGGCGCGAAGCGCTCTGGAAAGCCGCGGAGCTCTACAAGGAGGGCAGCCAGAGCGGCAACGAACAGCGCATATTGCAGGACATTGTCACGCGTTATCCGAATCCGATTTCCGAATCCATCGAGGCGCGTTTTCGGCTGCTCGAACTCGCGGAGGCGCGCAACGACAACGCCGCGCGGCAGGCCATCCTGAGAGACATGGTCCGGGTCGATTCGACCGCCGGCGCGCAGCGTACCGACCGCACGCGTTTCCTGGCGGCCAAGGCATCTCTCGAATTGGCGGAACCGAGCCGTAGGAGCTTCATGGCGATGAAAATTACGCAGCCGCTGGCCGATAGCATGAAGCTCAAGCGATCGCTGATGGAAGACGTCCTGAAAGTCTACGGTGACGCTGCGGCCTACGGCGTTGCGGAAGTTACGACGGCGGCGACGTTTCGCCTCGGCGAGGCCTACCAGCAGATGGGCGCCGACCTGATGAGTTCCGAACGGCCCGCGGATCTGGATGCCGACGCGTTGGAGCAGTACGACCTCCTGCTCGAAGAACAGGCGTACCCGTTTGAGGAAAAGGCGATCGAGCTGTTCCAGGTGAACACGGCGCGCGCCGCCGAAGGTGTCTACGACGAGTGGGTAATACGGAGTTTCACCGAACTGGCATCGCTGATGCCGGCACGATACGCGAAAGGGGAGCGCAGCGAAGATGTTGTTACCGCGCTTTATTAGTCGGCTTGTCCGAGCCGTGCAGCCGGCCGCGTTGACAATCGCCGCGCTGCTGCTCGCCGCCTGCGCCAGCGGTCCGGGTTCGACGTCGAAGCCCGAAAAGGAAATGACGGCCGTCGACGGGGCTGACGCGGTCCGCGAGATACCGCCGCAGGCGCAGACGATGTTTGAGCAGGCGGTATCGGTCATGGCCGCGGGTGACCACCTGGAAGCCGAATTCCGGTTTGCGGAGTTCATCCTGCAGTACCCGGGGTATCCGGGCGCGCACGTGAACCTGGCGATCATTCATGCTCAAAACGGTAACGATAAGGGAGCCGAGGACAGCATTACCGACGCGCTGATCATCGATCCTCAACATCCGGCAGCGTTGAATCAGCTCGGCATGCTGCTGCGACGCCAGGGAAAGTTTCAGGAGGCCGAAGCCGCTTACCTGAAAGCCGTCGAGGCGAAACCGGACTATGCGCTTGCGCATTACAACCTCGGTGTTCTCAATGAGCTCTATCTGCAGCGCCTTGATGCGGCGTTGCGACATTTTGAGCAATATCAATTACTTATCGGCGAAGATAAACAGGTCGAAAAATGGATTGTCGATCTCAAGCGACGTGTTGCCGCCAGCCAACGTACCGCAAATGTGACGGAGTAAGACGCATGAAATCGATATTCAGCGGAATATTGGTCCTGGTTATGGTTGCGGCACGACCTGCGCCGGCTCAGGAAGCGCAGACCGACGAGGTGCCGATTGAGCGGCAGGTGGAAGCCGCAATTCCGGCGGCGGCCGAGACGGCGGAGCGGCAACGGGCCGAAGAGATCGACGAACTGGAACCGGGCGTGCCGGCGCAGGTTTTGCTCTCGGACACGAGGCAAGCTGCGGCTACGAACGGGGTGATGGACGAACTGGATCTCGGGCGTACCGAGATTACCGGTAACCAGGAGCTGCCAACGGTGCTGTATATCGTGCCGTGGCAGAAATCGGATCCGGGTGATCTGATGGGGCGGCCGGCGAACACGCTGCTGGACGAGGTCCTTGCGCCCGTCGATCGCGGAGAATTTGTCAGAGAGGTTGACTACTACAGCGACCTGTTTGACGCGAAGGAAGAGCAGTAACAACGTAGCTTGGTTGGCCAAGGTTGTTAGATAGAGGAGCAGTCAAATGGATGTTTTAAGCGCCATCGTGCGTTTCTTTCAACAGGGTGGTGCATTCATGTATCCGATCCTGATTGTGTTCGGTCTCGGTATCGCCATTGCGATCGAACGTTGGACGTATCTGACCGTGTCCGGCGCCAGCAATCGCGCGCTTTGGAAGAAAATCGTGCCGTATCTGAAGGCCGGAAATTTTCAGGAAGCGGCTGCCGTAACGAACAAGTCGAAGGCGGCGATTGCGTCGATATTGACCTACGGGCTCTACCGCGTGAAATCGGCGCGCCGTCGCGACGATATCGAAAAAGCGATGGAAGAGAGCCTCATGGAGGTGGTGCCGCGTCTCGAAAAGCGCACGCACTATCTGGCGACGCTGGCGAACATCGCCACCTTGATGGGATTGCTCGGAACCATCATCGGCCTGATCAGCGCGTTCACCGCGGTGTCCAACGCCAACCCCGCCGACAAAGCCGACCTGCTGTCCGCCAGCATCTCGGTGGCGATGAACACGACGGCGTTTGGTCTGATGGTTGCGATTCCGCTGCTGCTTTTGCATGCGCTGCTGCAGACGAAAACCAACCACATTGTCGATAGCCTGGAAATGGCGAGCGTGAAGTTTCTCAACGCCGTAACGGAACGCCAGCTGAAGCCAGCCGGAGCCTGATGCAATGATTCGTAGCCGCCGCCACGGTCGCCGCAACGTCGAAACGGCCGAACTCAATATCACGGCGTTCATGAACCTGATGGTGATTCTGGTTCCGTTCCTGTTGATTACCGCGGTATTCTCGCGGTTGGCAATTCTCGAACTGAATTTGCCAGGCTCCTCCAGCGAGCCCGCGGACCCGCAGGAGCTGACCTTCCAGCTGGAGGTGGTCGTGCGCGACAGCCGTATCGAGGTTGGCGACCGCAACGTCGGCGCGCTCGGCATCTATCCGAACGGCGATACCGGCTACGATTTTGATGCGATGAGCGACAAGCTTTCCGAGATCAAGCAGCGTTATCCGGAGAAGACGGACGCATCGATCCTGCTCGAACCCGATATCCCCTACGACACGCTGGTACAGGTCATGGATCGCGTACGCGTCGAGGAAACTGTCGAGGATGGGTCGGTCGATCGGAACGACCTTTTTCCGGACATTTCCATCGGTGATGCACCCGTGCAAGAGGGAGGTGCGTAAGTCATGCGTAAGTCAAACCGCGCAAAACGAATGGAGCGACGCCATGACCGCGGCAAGCGCGCGGGCGGCGCGCTGAACCTCGTTTCGCTCATGGACATCTTCACAATCCTCGTGTTCTTCCTGCTCGTGAACTCGTCGGACGTGGAGGTTCTGCCGAATGCCAAGGAGATCCAGCTTCCGGAGTCCATCGCCGAGGAAAAGGCGAAGGAAACCGTGGTCATCCTGATTGGAGACGACGACATCATCGTTCAGGGAACGCCGATCGCCCGAGTCGATGAAGTGATGGCGAGGAAGGGCAACGATATTCCCGAGCTTCGCCAGGCTTTGCTGTCGCAGAACGATCGTGTTCTGCGACGCGAGGCGCAGGATGACATCGCGGGCCGCGAGGTCACGATCATGGGCGACAAGGACATTCCGTATCGCCTGCTGAAAAAGGTCATGGCGACCTGTACGGAATCCGAATACGGACAGATATCACTGGCAGTCCTGCAAAAGAGTTCGGACAAGCTCGATACGCTCAGCGCTGCGAACTAAGAATAGGAATTCAGTGTAGGAGTTACGGATTGGACATTCCCTACTACAGAGAATACGAGCTGCCATGGACCCAGAACTCGGGTCAGGAACGGCGGTTCCGGCGCATACTCGGCATCGTTTTTGCCGCGGTATTCGTGCTTGGCCTGCTCTGGCCGTTCCTGCCGACGAGTGAGATAGATCCCTACGAGGTCGAGGAGATTCCGCCGCGCATCGCCAAGCTGTTGCTCGAGCAGCAGCCGCCGCCTCCGCCGCCAAGGGTTCCGGAGCCGGAGCCCGAGCCGGAACCCGATCCGATTGAAGAGCCGGAACCCGAGCAGGTTGTCGAGGCCGAGCCGGAACCGGAACCCGAGCCGGAACCGCCGCCGATCGATACGCAGCAGCTCGCGCGCGAAAAAGCACAAGCGGCCCTCCTGCCGTTCACGGAAGAACTCGCTGCACTTGCCGATAGCGACGTGCTGGAGACCGTCGCCGACAACCGTCCGTTGACCGGCGCGGTTGGCGAGGCCGCGCGCAACGAGCGGTCGATGATTACCTCGAAAGCGGGTACGTCCAGCGCCGGAATCAACACGGCGTCGCTCAGCCGAAACACCGGCGGCAGCGGTCTGGGCGCGCGTTCCACGACTCAGATCGAGAGCCCGGTGCAGTCGGTGGGCGAGGCCGCCGGCGGCGCCCGCCGCACCGGAACCAGCGGCAAGGCGTCCCGCAGCCGCGAGGAAATCGAGCTGGTGTTCGATCGCAACAAAGGCGCGATCTTCGCCCTGTACAATCGCGCGTTGCGCGCCGATCCGTCGCTCGAAGGCAAGCTGGTTTTACGCCTCACGATCGCGCCGACCGGTGAGGTTACTTTCTGCGAAGTGGTGTCGAGCGAGCTGAACGACGACGAATTCGAGCGGCGCCTGGTGCAGCGCGTCAGACTGTTCCGCTTCGAGGCGCGTGACGTCGAGTCGGTGACCACGACCAAACCCATCGATTTCTTCCCAGCCTGAGCGTTTCGATCCGCGGCCCGCAACAGCTATTGTTGCCGCCAGCGTCCGGACGCTTGCAATCCTCGGCGAAACGTATGAATGTGTCGCTGCGTTTGCGCGTTGCGGGCGACTGCCTGCAACCGTTCCACGAGGCGAATCAAGCCGGGGGATATAGTGAGGATCGTTTCCAGCATCCTGCTCAGCACCGTCGTTTTGACCCTGACGGCGACGACCGGCCGGGCCGCGGAAATCGTCGCCGGTGCGAATATTGGCAACGTGCCCTGGGAGTTTTCCGACGAAAAGGGCGACTTTGTCGGTTTCGAGATCGACCTGATTACCGAGATCGGCAAGCGGCTCGGCAAGCCCGTCGAAATCGTGAATATTCCCTTCAACGGCTTGTTTTCGGCGGTGCAGTCGGGTCGAGTCGACGTTGCGCTGTCCTCGATGACCATCACCGAGAAACGTCTCGAATCCGTCTCGTTCGCGCAGCCGTATTACGACAGCGCGCAGTCGCTGACCGTCATGAGTACCAGTAAGTTTACGAAGCTCGACGATATGCGCGGGAAGATAATTGGTGTGGACACCGGCTCGACCGGCGACATGTGGACGACGGCGAATCAGTCCCGATACGGTTTCGATGAAATACGTCGCTTCGAGGGACTGGCGCCAGCCATGCTGGATCTGCAGTCGCGCCGGATCGACGGCTATATTTCCGACATTCCCTCGTTGCGATACTTCGTCAGGGATAAAGCTCATTTCAAGGTGATCGAGCGGATTGAGACGGGCGAAAGATATTCGATGATGTTCGCGAAACAGAGTCCGCTGGTCGACGAGGTGGACCGAATCATATCCGCTCTCAAGGAAGAAGGCTTCGTCGCCGAACTGCACGAGAAATGGTTCGGCACGGTCCCGTCGGCCAGTAGTTCGACCGTGGTCGTCGTCGACCGACCCGGCTCGCCCTAGCGCCTGTCCACACGATTTCGAGCCGCGCTGCTATCGATAACCGCCTAGCGACCGGATGAACTGAGCATTGAGTTTCGCCGAAACCTTCTTCAACTGGGACGTGCTGGTACGCGCGTTTCCGTTGCTCGTTTCTGGTCTCAAGGTGACGATACAGCTCGGCGTCGTCAGCATCGTCGGCGGATTGGTCCTGGGCCTCGTCATCGCGTTGACGCGAATTTACGGGCATGTCTCGCTGCGACTGATCGCAAAGATCTACATTGACGTTTTTCGTTCGATTCCGCTTCTGGTTTTGCTGATCGTCGTTTATTACGCGTTGCCTTTTGTGGGTCTTCGTCTATCGCCGTTCTTGTCCGCGGTCTGTGCGTTGACGGTGGTTTCAGGCGCCTATACCGCGGAGATCTTCAGGGCCGGCATCGAGGCTATCCCAAAAGGACAATTCGAGGCGTCCCAGGCGCTCGGACTGAGCTTTCGGCACATGATGGCGGACGTCGTGCTGCCGCAGGCCGTACGTATCGTCATCCCGCCGCTCACCAACAACTCGATCAACGTCATCAAGGACACCGCGCTCGCGTCCGTCGTTGCAATGCCTGATCTTCTCAAACAGGCGACGCAGGCGCAGGCGCTGGAAGCGAATCCGACGCCGTTGATCGTTGCCGCGGTTATCTATGTCGCGATGCTATGGCCGCTCGTGCTGCTCGTTGGAAAGCTCGAACGAAAACCGGCGGAAGGGCGCTGACAATGGCCGGCAGTGTTTCCATCGCTCGTCTCAGCAAGCACTTTGGTTCGTTCGCAGCGCTGTCCGACGTGAACTTGGAAGTTCAGAGCGGCGAAGTGGTTTGCATCGTCGGTCCGTCCGGGGCCGGCAAGTCGACGCTGATTCGCTGCATCAACCTGCTCGAGGAATTCGATCGCAGCGGTGTGATCCGCGTCGACGGAGTTGAGGTGCGGCGCGGAAAGCAACTGGCGGACATACGCGCGAACGTCGGAATGGTTTTTCAGTCGTTCAACTTATTCCCGCACCTGACCGTGCTCGACAACGTTACCCTTGCACCGATGCGGGTACGCGCAAAAGGCGAGTCTGAAGCCCGCGATTCCGCGGAACATTTGCTGGAGCGCGTTGGATTGAGGTCGCAGGCCGACAAGTACCCGGAACAGCTTTCCGGCGGGCAGCAGCAGCGCGTTGCGATAGCCAGAGCGCTTGCGATGGAGCCGGGGGTTCTGTTGTTCGACGAACCTACGTCTGCGCTCGATCCCGAAATGGTCGGAGAAGTTCTTGACGTCATGAAAGCGTTGGCGGGGTCCGGAGTGACGATGATCATTGTTACCCACGAGATGGAATTCGCGCGGCAGGTGGCGGACCGCGTCATTTTCATGGACGAGGGCCGAATCGTCGAAACCGGCGCGCCGGAGGCGCTGTTCGGTTCGCCGAAAGAAGAAAGAACAAAAGACTTTCTCAGCGCGATCCTCAAGAGTTGACGAAAGCAGACGTTTCCCGGAGCAGTCAGTGAACCCTACGCCGAGTCTCGATCTTACCTATGTGCGCGAACAGTTTCCGGGCCTCAAAAACGGCTGGACGTTTTTCGACAACGCGGGTGGGACGCAAATTCTATCCAGTGTGGTTGAGCGGATGAACGAGTTTCTCTTCAATCGCAACGTACAAACCGGCGGTACTTACGAAGTATCCCGAAAAGCACTTCAGTCCTTGCAGGACGGCCGTTGCGCGATGATGGAACTCGTCAACGCCAGCCGGCCCGAGGAAATGGTGTTTGCGCCGTCAACCACGATCGCCCTGCAAAACCTGGCGCGTGGCATGACGAGCCAATTCAGCGCCGGCGATGAAATCGTCGTGACCGTGAGCGATCACGAATCGAATATCGGACCCTGGGTGGACCTCGAGAAAGCGGGCGTACGGATAAAGTTCTGGCGGTTGGACCGGGAGACGCTGCAACTCGACCTGGCCGAACTCGACGGGCTGATGACCGACAGAACCAGACTGGTGGCGGTCACCCACGTGTCCAACATACTCGGCACCATCAATCCGATCGCCGACATCGCGGCGTTCGTGCATCGGCGCGGCGCTTTGATCTGCGTCGATTCGGTCGCTTTTGCTCCGCATCGCGCGATCGACGTCCAGGCGTTGAACGTCGATTTCCTGGTCTTTTCCCTCTACAAGGTATTTGGTCCGCATTACGCGGTCATGTACGGCCGATACGATCTGCTTGCGGAGCTCGACAACCTGTATCACTACTTCTACGGAAAAGACAAAGTTCCGGCGAAACTCGAACCTGGCAACGCAAGCTACGAACTGGCCTACGGCTCAACGGCCATCGTCGCCTACCTGAGTGAGCTGGGCCGTCGGGCCGGCGCGGAGGGTTCGACCAGAGAGCGCATAACGGCGGCGTTCGACGCGATCACCGGCCACGAAAATGCGATCGGCGAACGGCTGCTGAGTTACCTGCGGCAGCGTGACGATTGCGATATTGTCGGCCACCGGCGCGGAGACGATCCGGCGCGGGTGCCGACGATCAGCTTCAAAATCAGGGGACGCGACTCGGGCGACGTCGCGAGAAAAGTGGACGACTTTCACATCGCCGTTCGGTTTGGCGATTTCCATGCCCGTCGGCTGATCGAGTATCTCGACCTCCAGGAGATGAGCGCGGTGATCAGGGTATCCATGGCTCATTACAACACGCTCGACGAAGTGGACGCATTGGTGTCGGCGCTGGATGAAGTGCTTGGCTGAGGCTTGCCCAGCCCGTATCCGTCACCGATTCGCGGGCCCTCGCTTGCCCTTTGTCCGCTCAGGCGATTTTCCTCGCTCGGAAATACACCGGGTATTCCGCTCGCTCGGAAAATCGCTTAAGCGAACAAAGGGCTGCCCGATCTTCCCGCGAATCGGTGACGGATACGGGCTAGCGACAGGTTTTCGAGCGAATCGCGCGAAGTTCACGAAGCTGGTCCGACATTTTCTCGCCCTGCGCGCGCGTGTAGCCCTGTCGCATCCTGGCCTCGATCCTGCGGATTTTTTGCTTGACCTTCTCGCATTCCGCTTTTGGGCAGTAATCATGGGCCGTCACGGGTGTCGAAACCAGAATCAGGCCTAAGACGATTGTCAAGATTTTCATGCGTGATCGCTGTCCGGTGCTTCCTCCTGTTGTTGGTACAAAGTATCCGCGGCGCGGTCGGTCGTCCGCTCGCAATTCTCGTCGGAAGCGGCAGTTTTTCAGACCGCTGGGGTGTCTGCTATGCTGGCCCGTGGTGAGGTGAGGGCGGTAACGTGAAGCTCAGCTTTCGGGACGCAGACGCCAGCCAGATAGAGGATATTGTCCGTCTGCTGGCTGATGACTCCCTGGGTAAGAACCGCGAACGTTTCGAGATGCCGTTGCCGGCCGCGTATCTGGCGGCGTTCGAGGCAATCGTGAAGGACCCCAACAACGAACTGATCGCCGGCATGGTGAGTAATCGGCTTGTCGGCGTCCTGCAGCTGACCTACCTGCCGAACTTGACCTACATGGGGCGGTGGCGAGCGCAGATTGAGGGCGTGCGAATCGCCCGGGACTTTCGTGCGCAGGGCGCGGGACGGCAGCTTGTGGAGCATGCGATCGAGCGAGCGCGGAGTCGTGACTGCCACCTCGTTCAACTGACAACCGACAAATCACGGCCCGACACGCTGGCTTTTTACGAGGCGCTCGGGTTCAGGGCGTCGCACCTGGGCCTCAAGTTGCATTTGCCGGACCAGGCTCCGTAAGAAAGCCCTGGTAACGAAAACGAAACATCGACATGGAGCTCAACGATGGCGACAAAAAAGCCGATCGAGTATTCGGGAGATAGTGCCAAGGTTCGCTGGCACGGCGATTTGTGCATTCACATCGGCGAATGCGGGCGGGCAAAGGGTGAACTTTTCGTCGGCGGGCGCAAACCCTGGTGCGATCCGGATGCTGCTGGCGACGACGAAATCAAAGAGGTCGTTGAACGCTGCCCGACGGGGGCGCTGTCGGTCGAGTTCGAGGACGGATCGCGCGTGGAGCGGGCGGATCCGACGAATACGGTGCATGTTACTTACAACGGCCCTTTGTTCGTGCGCGGCGACATCGACATTGACGGCGCACCGGAAAACGCGCCGGGAACCCGTTTTCGCGCCGCGCTGTGTCGGTGTGGCGCATCGAAAAACAAACCCTTCTGCGATAACTCGCATATCGAGGCGGGCTTCGTCGACTACGGCGCCGTTGGTGAAACAGGTGACGAAGAGGCGGGAACCGGTGGGCCGCTGTCGATCAAACGCATCAAAAACGGACCGTTGATGTTGAATGGTAACGTATCGCTGCTTGCGAGCAGCGGGCGGTCGGCCTGGCGCGGCAGCCGCGTTGCGCTGTGCCGTTGCGGTGCGTCCGAAAACAAGCCGTTTTGCGACGGTCGGCATGCCAAGATCGGTTTCACGGCCGACTGACGGACCGCATGCCGATTCCATCGCCTGGCAATACCCGATGAAAGCCGCCGTATACGAGGAGTTTGGAGCGCCGCTCGCGGTCGTCGACGTGGCGGACCCCACGCCGTCTAGCGACGGCGTGGTTCTCGAGGTCAAGGCGAGCGGTGTGTGCCGAAGCGATTGGCACGGCTGGATGGGTCACGATCCGGACATCCGATTGCCGCACGTGCCCGGCCATGAAATCGCCGGCGAGATTGTCGCGGTCGGCGCCCGCGTTCGCCGATTTGCGCTTGGCGCGCGCGTTACGCTGCCGTTCGTCTGCGGGTGCGGTACCTGCGAGCAGTGCCGCGCAGGCAACCAACAGGTTTGTGACCGGCAGTCGCAGCCGGGATTCACTCATTGGGGGTCCTACGCCGAATACGTTGCCGTGCACTACGCGGACGAGAATCTCGTGACCCTGCCCGAAACGCTGGACCACGTCACGGCGGCCAGCCTCGGCTGTCGGTTTGCCACCGCGTTCCGCGCCGTCGTCGCGCAGGGAAACGTTCGAGAAGGACACTGGCTTGCCGTGCACGGTTGCGGCGGTGTCGGCCTGTCGTCGGTCATGATCGCAAGCGCGCTGGGGGCGAGGGTTGTCGCCGTCGACATCTCCGGGGAGGCGCTCAAACTTGCACGAACTGTGGGCGCAGAGTCCTGCGTGGACGCGGCTTCGAGCGCGGACGCCGTGGGAGCGATCCGTGAGATAAGCGGCGGGGGCGTGCACGTGTCGCTCGACGCGATGGGCAGCACCTCGACCTGCCGGAACTCGGTCGCCAGTTTGCGGAAACGCGGCAGGCACGTACAGGTGGGATTGATGACGGGCGCCGCTCGCAATGCCCCGATACCGATGGACGCCGTCATTGCAAACGAGCTGGAGATGGTCGGCAGTCACGGGATGCAGGCGAGCCGCTATGACCGGATGTTGGATATGATCGTTTCGGGCCGCCTGGACCCGGGCGCGCTCGTTCAGCGAACCGTCGACCTCGCACAGGCCGCCCGGGAGCTTGGCGATGAGACACCGAAGCCGACACCAGGCGTAACCGTTATTGACAGGTTCCGGAATGAACGTGTTTGATGTGCCGGGCAAGGCCACGACCGCCTGCTCCATCCAATCGGCGCCGGCAGCAACGCCGCGCCGGGGGACAATGGTTAACGGGTGAAAAATCTGACTTCTTCTACAACCGCGGTCTCTTTTGTCATCGCGGCGTTACTGTTTGTCGTCGCGAGCTGGATCGAAGGCGACCGACCCGTGCCTCCGCCGCCGGAGAATGTGCCGACGTTCCTCCGTGAGGTGAGGCCGGATTCCGCGATCCGCGACGACCTGGCGACGCAGAGCTGCCGTGATGCCGAAATCAGGCTCAAAGAGACGCTGGAAGCCTCACAGTACTGCGAGGTCGACGCGGACTGCACGATTTTCGACTACGGGTATCCAATCCAGTGCCTCACGTCGGTGGCGCAGACCGAGATCAGCGCGCTACGCCTGGAGTATCGTAACTACGAGCAAAGCTGCAGCTATCGGGTGTATTACGACTGTCCTTCGGAGCCGCTCGAACGTCACCCGGTTTGCCGCAACAACCGCTGCGCCGTTGAGCTGAGAACGCTGAATCTGCTCAGAGACCAGACGCTGGAGCATCTCGGCATCGATCCCGACGACAGTCCGCCGCCGCGTGGTAGTCGTCAATGAATCCGGCGAGTCGCATCCGCTGCTTGGGGGCAGTTGAAGGGGAGCCCGCATGAGCGGCGGCACGGTCATCGTGACGGGCGCAAGCGGCGGTATCGGTGCGGCGACGGCGCGCGCCGCCGCGCAAGCCGGTTACTCGGTTTGTCTCAATTTTCGGCGCAACGTCAAGGCCGCAGAGCAGGTGGCGCAACACATAGAGTCGGCGGGCGGCCGTTGCGCCGTCGTGCAGGCGGATGTCGGCGTGGCCGCGGAGGTATCGGCGTTGTTCGACGCCGCCGAAGACAAGCTCGGCGCTTTGGTCGGCCTGGTGAACAATGCCGCGATCCTCGAGCCGCAAACCGGCTACTCCGGCATCGATGCGGCGCGATTGCAGCGAATTTTGGAGACAAACGTAATCGGCGCGTTTTTGTGCGCCAAGGAAGCGTTGAACCGCATGTGCGTTTCCAAGGGGGGTGCCGGCGGCGCAATCGTCAACGTATCGTCCATTGCCGCGCGCACCGGCTCGCCGAACGAGTACGTGGACTATGCGGCGTCAAAGGGAGCGCTTGATACCCTGACCGTCGGACTCGCGCGCGAGGTCGCGGCGGACGGCGTACGCGTGAACGCGGTTCGCCCGGGGTTCATCGCCACGGACATGCATGCCAAGGGCGGCGAGCCGGGGCGGGTGGACCGACTCAGGGGAATCATCCCGATGCGTCGCGGCGGCGAGCCGGAGGAGGTTGCAAACGCCATTGTCTGGCTTCTTTCAAAGGAGGCCTCGTACACGACCGGCGCGTTCATAGACATCGGCGGCGGCGTGTGACGATGACGGCCGGTCGGGAAGAAGCCGCGTCGAGCGGTTTTCCACCGATCGCCGATCCGGGCATACGGGTGCTGATACTCGGCAGTCTTCCCAGCCGGCGCTCCATCGCGGCAGGGCAGTACTACGGTCATCCGCGGAACGCCTTCTGGCGGATCATGGGAGACCTCGTCGGCGCGGGCCCGGACCGACCCTACCCGCAGCGGGCGGCGCGCCTGCTCGCGGCCGGAATTGGCGTCTGGGACGTTCTGCAATCGTCGATCCGGCCGGGGAGCATGGATGCCGACATCGACTTTCAATCCGCGAAGCCCAATGACTTCAGGCATTTTCTCGAGGAACACCCGGGGCTTGGTCGAATCTGTTTCAACGGCAGAAAGGCTGCGGAACTGTTCCGACGCATGGACTGCATGCCCGGCCCGGCAACCTTCAACGGAATAGAATTCATTACCTTGCCCTCGACCAGTCCGGCCTTTGCGGCAATGGCGCTCGAGGAGAAGATCGCTCGCTGGTCCGTTGTCATCGAGCCGCTCGAAACGGTAAGGTAGCGCACGAATCGACAATCCTGGTCGGGCATCCGGCTTGCACAACGAGGGGCACAAAATGATTGGTTACGTAACGCTCGGTACGAACAAGATCAATGAGGCGGCGAAATTTTATGACGCTCTGCTGGGTGAACTGGGCGCGAAACGGTACATGGACAGCGAGACGTTCATCGCATGGGCCGCCGGCACGGGTTCGCCGATGATTTCGATTTGCAAGCCGCATGACGGTAACGCGGCCACGGTCGGCAACGGCGTCATGGTGGCGATCCCCGTCAGTTCTCCGGAGAAGGTCGACGCCCTGTACGCAAAGGCGCTGGAGCTGGGCGGGACGGACGAAGGCGCGCCGGGACTCCGCATCGAGAATTTTTACGCGGGGTATTTTCGCGATCTCGACGGCAACAAATTGAACGTATTCCATTTCAGCCAGGGGTGAGCGCCGGCGGACCGACAGTGCGATCCGATACGTCCGAAACCATCGGCGGGCCGGCTGGTCCAACAGGCAAAGACCTGCGGAGTCGATGAATGGAACAACGCAAATCCACCTGGCGTGCGGAGCTGCCCCAACTATTGATGCTGGTTGCGCTGATGCTGGCTGCCCGGTCCTCACTTGCGGACCACTATTTCGTGCCCTCCGGTTCAATGGAATACACGCTGATGGCGGGCGACCGTGTGGTCGTGGACAAAAGAGCCTACGGATTGCGGCTGCCGTTCACCGGCCTCGAGTTGGCCGACGGCGATCCGGTAAGGCGGGGCGAGGTCGTTATTTTCGATTCGCCGCAGGACGGCAAGCGCCTGATCAAGCGGATCGTCGCGGTCGGCGGCGATCGGGTGGCGGTGCGGGACGGCCGGGTATTCATCAACGGCAAACCGCAGGCCGGCGAACTGGGCACCGAGCGTTTCGGCCCGCGGGTGGCGCAGCTGAACCTCGTCCACGGTGGCGGACCGAACATGGGCGCCGAACTCGTGCCGCCGGGGATGCTGCTGGCGGTCGGCGACCATCGAGGCAACAGTCACGACGGCCGGGTATTCGGCTACGTCGCGGAGGACGAGGTTTACGGCCGGGCCATCGCCGTGTATTACCGCCGCGGCGAACGATTTGTATGGAGACGGCTCTGACCTGGGTCAGAGCGCGCTATCGTCGGTTTCTCCGGTTCGGATCCGGATAACCTGCTCGAGGTTCGTGACAAATATCTTGCCGTCGCCGACCTTGCCGGTTTTTGCGCTCGCGGTAATTGCTTCGACGATCTCGTCCAGCCGGTCATCGCCGACGGCAACCTCGATTTTCGCTTTGGGCAGGAAATCCACGACGTATTCCGCGCCGCGATACAGCTCGGTATGACCACGCTGCCTGCCGAATCCCTTGACCTCGGTGACGGTCATGCCCTGAATGCCGACTTCGCTCAGCGCGTTGCGCACATCGTCCAGGCGAAAGGGTTTTATGATGGCGGTGACGAGTTTCATGTTGCGTTTCCTTGCCTGGGCCGTTGATCACAAATTGCTCGATAATACCGGGCGTCGAGGTTGCCCGATCTCATTCCGACGCGGCAATGCTAACAATCGGCGGGGCCGAAGTGTAGCCGACGCCAGTCGCGCATCGCGATCGCCCGTTCGCAACCCCGACCGTTTTCCGGCGCGAACTCTTATAGAATACCGGCACGGTGAGCACGGCGGTTCCGGGGGGCGAAATGGCGGACAAGAACACGATCGGCAAAATTGGCTGGCTGGACATCACGGTTGATGACGCGTCGGCGCTGTATCAGGAGCCGTAGGCCGCCTGAGGTCCGGGAGCAAACGGCGACGGGCCCGACAGACGGCAATCACTTACTTGGTGTTACAGGCCCCAAAACATGGTTAGTAAATTCGAGTCCCCGGCGTGGCACTCGGCGATCGCGGCGGCGATCGCCTCGACCGACGGCGCCGCCATGGGCGACGCTCTGGCTCAGGCTATCGGCGTGGTCGTCGATCACGAAGGGACGTGTCTGATCGCGTTTCATCGGGACGCCAGTCCCGAGGTCCTTCATCACACGCTGGAGCCGGCGGGCCGAAAGCACTATCTCGACCGATACCTTGCCGGGCCTTATCTGCTGGATCCCCTCTATCAGCTGGCGATGCGAGACACGAAACCGAGCCTCTGTCGGTTCCGCGACGAACTTCCCGACCGGTTCCGCTCGAGCGAATACTACCGACAGTACTGCGAACGCACGCACCTGCTCGACGAGATGGACTTTCTGGTCGAGGTTTCGCCAAAAACGACGCTGGCGCTGGTGGTCGGGCGACGGACGCGGCTGTTCACCCGGGCGGAGCTGCAGCGGCTCGAATTGATCGAACCTATCGTGCTGGCCTGCATCCAACAGGCATGGCGGCGAAAAACCGGCAGCCGGCACCGCAACGTCGAGTCGTCCAACATGCACAAACGCCTGACGGAGTGTTTTGATCGTTTCGGTGAAACGGTGCTGACCGACCGGGAGCGACAGATCAGCCAGTTGCTGCTACGGGGGCATTCGTCAAAGTCGGTCGCGCGGGAACTCGATATCGCACCCGGTACGGTAATGGTCCACAAACGGAACCTGTTCAGCAAACTCGGCATCAGTTCGCAATACGAATTGTTCTCGCTGTTCATCGACGATCTGGGCCGCTAGCGGTGGGGCGCGCTACGCGAGACCTGCCAGCCGGTACCGTTGACGTGGTATTCAGAAAGCGCGGCGGCCGGCGGACAATGGCGGTCTGAAAACGCGAGCCGTCCGGTCGCGTGTGCTCACTTAGGATGACAGGTTATGTTCGATTTCGATTTCGGACTTGGTGAAGACATCGATATGCTCCGCGAGTCCGTGCAGGCATTTGCGGCGGACCGGATTGCGCCGCGCGCGCACGATATCGACCGGAGCAACGTTTTTCCGCGAGATCTGTGGCCCGAACTCGGCCAACTGGGATTACACGGAATCACGGTCGACGAAGCCTACGGCGGCTCGAACCTCGGCTATCTGGCCCACGTGGTTGCCATGGAGGAAATAAGCCGGGCCTCGGCCTCTGTGGGCCTGTCCTACGGCGCCCACTCCAATTTGTGCGTCAATCAGCTGCAACGTTGGGGTACGGACGAACAAAAAAGAGCGCACCTGCCACCGCTGGTATCCGGCGATCACGTCGGTGCGCTGGCGATGAGCGAAGGCGGCGCGGGATCCGACGTGATGGGGATGCGCACGCATGCGCGGCGAGACGGCGACAACTACGTCCTCAACGGCAGCAAGATGTGGATCACCAACGCACCGGAGGCGGACCTCGTCATTGTTTACGCAATTACCGGCGGTTCGGAGGAAAAACCCGTGTTGAGCGCATTTATCGTCGAGCGTGGCAGGCCGGGGTATTCGACTGCCCAGAAACTCGACAAGCTCGGCATGCGCGGATCGGATACCGGCGAGATCGTGCTCGAAGACTGCGTCGTTCCCGCTGCAAACCTCCTGGGTGGCGAAGGGCGCGGCGCGGCGGTTCTGATGAGCGGCCTCGACTACGAACGGTTGGTGCTTGCAGCCGGACCGCTCGGGATCATGCGCGCGGCCTTCGATCTGGTCATGCCCTACGTGCACGACCGCAAGCAGTTTGGACGTCCGATCGGCACCTTCCAGCTGATGCAGGGCAAGATTGCAGACATGTATACGACGATGAACGCGTGCCGCGCCTATGTGTATGCCGTTGCCCGAGCGTGCGATCGCGAGCAAACCACGCGCTTCGACGCCGCGGGATGCATCCTGATCGCGGCGGAAAAGGCGACCTGGATGGCCGGAGAGGCGATCCAGTCCCTGGGCGGGAACGGCTACATCAACGAATTTCCCGCCGGGCGCTTGCTACGCGACGCCAAACTGTATGAAATCGGCGCGGGAACCAGCGAAATCCGGCGCATGTTGATCGGCCGTGAGCTGTATGACGCAAGCGCATAAACATGCCGCAGATAAAAAGCAAAACAAAACCCGACTCGAAAGATTTCCAGGAAAACGCGGCCGCGAATCGCCGGCTCGCCGAGGATCTTCACGAAGTGCTTTCCCGGATATCCGTGGGAGGCAGCGAGGGCGCGCGGAAAAAGCACCTGGCGCGCGGCAAACTCCTGCCGCGCGACCGGATACGAACGCTGGTCGATCGTGATGCGCCGTTTCTCGAGCTGGGACAGCTGACGGCGTACGGTTTGTACGAGAACGAAGTACCGGCGGCCGGCGTCATCGCCGGAATCGGCCAGGTCAGCGACACCGACTGCATGATCGTCGCGAACGACGCGACCGTCAAAGGCGGGACGTATTACCCACTGACGGTTCGCAAGCATCTGCGCGCGCAGGAGATCGCCGAGCAGAATGGCTTGCCGTGCGTTTATCTGGTCGATTCGGGCGGCGCTTACCTGCCGATGCAGGACGAGGTTTTCCCCGACCGGGATCATTTCGGCCGGATCTTCTTCAACCAGGCGCGAATGTCGTCAATGGGCATCCCGCAGATTGCCGCGGTGCTCGGTTCGTGTACGGCCGGCGGCGCCTACGTGCCGGCGATGTGCGATGAAGCCGTCATCGTCCGCAAACAGGGTACGATTTTTCTGGGTGGCCCGCCGCTGGTAAAAGCGGCGACCGGCGAAGTCGTCGACGCGGAGACACTCGGCGGCGGCGACGTTCATTCACGTATATCCGGCGTTACGGATTATCTTGCAAACGACGATTCCGAAGCGCTCGAAACGGTTCGGGAGATCGTGTCGAACCTGAATTGGCGAAAGGCCGCGCCGCTGCAATTACGCGAGTCGAGGGAGCCGGCCTATCCGATCGATGAAATTTACGGCATCGTGCCGCGCGATTTTCGCTTCACCTACGACGTCCGCGAAGTGATTGCGCGCGTGGTTGACGGGTCGGAGTTACAGGAGTTCAAAGCGTTGTATGGGCCGACGCTGGTGTGCGGTTTTGCGCATCTCTACGGGTATCCCGTCGGTGTGATCGCCAACAACGGAATTCTTTTTTCGGAATCGGCGCAAAAGGGAGCGCATTTCATTCAGCTCTGCAACCGCCGGGGCGTCCCCCTCGTCTTTTTGCAAAACATCACGGGTTTCATGGTCGGCAGGCAGTATGAGCACGGTGGTATCGCCAAGGACGGAGCGAAGATGGTGAACGCCGTCGCAACGGCGTCCGTTCCCAAGTTCACGGTCATCATCGGCGGTTCTTTTGGCGCCGGCAATTACGCGATGTGCGGCCGGGCCTATGGACCCCGACTGCTCTGGACGTGGCCCAATGCACGTATTTCGGTGATGGGCGGTGAGCAGGCGGCGATGGTGCTGGCCACCGTCAAACGCGACGGTATGACCGCGCGCGGCCAGGAATGGCCGGAGGCTCAGCAAACCCGGTTCGAGAACAAGATTCGTAAACAGTACGAACACCAGGGCCACCCGTATTACGCCAGCGCCCGGCTCTGGGATGACGGCGTTATCGACCCGGCGGACACACGGCGTGTGCTGGGCCAGGCGATCTCCGCGTCGATGAATCGTCCAAGGGACGGCGAGTCCCCGTACGGCATATTCCGTATGTAAGGTTAACGGCCCGTCCAGCTGGGTTATGATGCCGGCAATATCACTGTCAGGAATATGCCGATGGCCGATCTGCACGGGAAAACTCTGTTTATAAGCGGCGGCAGCCGCGGAATCGGGCTTGCTATAGCGCTGCGCGCGGCGCGGGACGGCGCAAACGTCATCATCGCCGCGAAGACCGCCGAGCCGCATCCCAAGCTGCCTGGCACCATCTATACGGCCGCGGAAGACATCGAAAAGGCGGGCGGTCGGGCGTTGCCGGTCGTCTGCGATATACGGTCGGAGGAGCAGGTCGAAGCGGCGGTTGCCGCCGGCGCCGAGAAATTCGGCGGTATCGATGTATGCATCAATAATGCAAGCGCCATACTGCTGCGACCGACCCTGCAGACCTCGATGCGACGATTCGATCTCATGCACCAGGTGAATACGCGCGGCACCTTTCTCGTGTCGAAGACCTGCGTCCCCCACCTGCTGAAATCCGAGAACCCGCACATCCTCAATCTTTCGCCGCCGCTCAATTTGGAGGAAAAATGGTTTGCGCCACACGTCGCCTATAGCATCGCCAAGTACGGAATGAGCTTGTGCGTGCTCGGAATGGCGGGTGAATTCCGCGAGCAGGGCGTCGCGGTCAACGCGCTGTGGCCGCGTACCGCCATAGCTACCGCCGCCGTGCAAAACCTGCTGGGCGGCGACGAACTCATCAGGCGCTCCCGCAGGCCCGAGATAATGGCCGACGCAGCACACGTCATCCTGACCCGGCCAAGCCGCGACTGCACCGGCAACTTTTTTGTCGATGACGAGGTGCTCGAGAGCGAGGGTGTCACCGACCTGAGGCACTACGCGATCGACTCGTCGGCCGATCTGGCGCCGGATTTTTTCGTCGAACCGCGCGCCTGACGGCAGGAAGATCCGTTCATGGCACGGCGTCAGGACCAGTTCGAGGGTACGCGCGATGTGCGTGAGGCGCACAGCTTCGACGTCAATCGTCTCGATGAGTATCTTCGCGCCCATGTGGGCGCTTACCGCGGACCGCTGAGCGTCAAACAGTTCAGGGGCGGGCAATCGAATCCTACCTATCTGCTGGATACGCCGGATGCCCGGTACGTCATGCGACGCAAGCCGCCGGGAAAACTGCTGAAGTCCGCACACGCGGTTGACCGCGAGTTTCGCGTCATCAGCGCGCTCTACTCGGCCGGTTTCCCGGTGCCTCGACCGTTCTTATTGTGCGACGACGACGACATCGTCGGCACCATGTTCTACGTAATGGAATACGTACGCGGCCGCATCTTCTGGGATCTCGACCTGCCGGATTGCACGCCGGACGAACGGCGAGCGATTTATGATCACGTCAACCAGACGATTGCGCGTCTGCACGGCTTCGACTATCGAAAAATCGGCCTGGACGGATACGGGAAGCCAGGCAACTATTTTGCAAGACAGATCTCCCGCTGGTCCAAACAGTACCTTGCGTCGGAAATCGGCAAGATCCCGGCAATGGACCGCCTGATAGACTGGCTGCCGGAGCACATCCCGGAAGACCACACCGAGAGCGTCGTGCACGGCGACTATCGTCTGGACAACCTGGTGATTCATCCCACGGAGCCCAGAGTTATCGCGGTTCTGGACTGGGAACTGTCCACGATCGGCCATCCGATCGGAGATTTCACCTACCACCTGATGGCGTGGCAGATGCCGGACATCGGTATCGGCTCCACCGGTCTTGCGGGAAAGGATCTGACGTTGCTCGGCATACCGAGTGAAGAAGACTACGTCGCCGACTATTGCGCACGTACCGGCCGCAGCGACGGCATCGCGGACCGCGATTTTTACGCGGCCTACAATTTCTTCCGTATCGCGGCAATTCTGCAGGGTATCGCCGGTCGCGTCAGGGACGGTACCGCTGCCAGCGCGCACGCCAACCGGGCGGGCAAGGCCGTGCCGGCGCTTGCGGAACTCGGCTGGCAATACGCGAAACGCTCTGGCGCATGATTCTCTGGCCATACGTTGAGCGGTGACGTTCACGATGCTGCAGAGCGTCGAGGAAATCGCCCACCGGTGCGGGCTCCTACGATCGGATCGTAAGCTTGGCGAAAGTGTTGTGGGAGCCCGTCCCGACGGGCGACCCGCTCAGCCTGCGGTTGCCCGGCCCAGCCGTTTGCCGAATACCACGGCAGTTTCACGGCGATCGTAATACGCGCGTATTTCGCCCAGTCTCCGATAGCCGAGACGCTCGTAAAACGCGTGTGCCCGGTCGTTGTTGGCGCGCACTTCGAGTTGGACGTGCTGCATGCCGGCTGTGCGACAGGACTTCTCCAGCCATTCCATCATGGCGCGCCCAATACCCGAGCGGCGCTGCTTCGGGGCAACCGCCAGCAGGTGCAGGTGGGCTTCCAAATCGCCGAATTTCATTATCGCGAACCCGACGACCTCCCCGGCTATCGTGGCAACCAATACAACCGTTTCCGGGTCGGAAATCGAACGTTTGACGCGACTCGACGTCCATCGCCAGCGCAGGCCGTGTTCGACCTGCAATCGAGACAGGTTTGCGATCAGTGGCGCCTCCGATACGTGTGCGAGGCGCAGCGTTGCCGTTTCCTTTGATAACATCGCCTGGTTCGCGATTCCCGGGTCCTAACTCCTGAACGGCACATCGTAAGCCAACTTGCCGCCCCGATACCACCGCCATAGAATCGCGTCCATCGTAATGCCGCTCCTATCGTGAAGGCTCCGGGCGGACTTGGGAAGGGACTGAATGCCGATAGACTACAATACGCTGGTCGGAGCCGCCGTCGACGACGAGCTCCGCGTGTATTCCGAAACGGACTGCATGCTGTACGCGCTTGGTGTCGGGTTCGGCGCGGACCCGCTCGACAGGCGGGAGCTGCCGTACGTATTCGAGGGCGCCGCGTTGCGTACCATTCCGACGATGGCAAGCACCCTGTTGTCGTCCTCTTTCATATCGGGCTGTGGCTGGGACTACAGTCGGGTCTTGCACAGCGAGGAACGAATGTCCCTGTACCGGCCGCTGCCGCCGGCCGCTCGATTGTTGGCAAATCGGCGCGTGGTCGCGGTGCATGACCTCGGCGAGGGGAACGGCGCCCGCATTATCCTCGAAACGGAAGTGCGTCTTGCGAAGGACGATACGGTGCTGTTCAATTTGGAGCGGACGCTCATTGCGCGTGCAGACGGCGGTTTCGGCGGGCCGGCGGGCAAGGCCCCGGCCGTCCACGAATTGCCGTCAAGAGAAGCGGACCTCAGCTGCAAGGCGCCCACTCGGCCCGACCAGGCGCTGCTGTTTCGTCTCGGAGACGATCTGAACCCCCTGCATGCGGATCCGTCCCTGGCGCGCCGCGCCGGCTTCGAGCGTCCGATACTGCAAGGACGATGCACCTACGGCATCGCCTGCCGATCGATTTTGCAGACCATTTGTGACTACGATTTCACGCTGATATCGGGGTTTGATGCGCGGTTTACGGCGCCGGTCTATCCTGGCGACACATTGACGACCGAGATGTGGCAGGACCGCAATATCGTGTCCTTTCGCTGTGTTGTCGAAGCGCGCAACTCGGTTGTGCTCGACAACGGCCGTTGTACCCTGGCGGCGTAGCGAACGTACGTAGCGGCAGGCCGTCCGAGCTACGGTCTGCTGATATTCGACATCAAAGGAGTAGCGCTATGGCGGACCGGGTTACCGTAGAGATCAACAATCACGTTGCACAGGTAGTCTTGAATCGTCCCGACAAACACAACGCCGTCGATCACGCGATGTTCGATGCATTGACGGAAACGGCGGAGTCGCTTGGCGCCGACGGTTCACTACGTGCGGTTGTCCTGTGCGGCAAAGGTGAAAATTTTTGCGCAGGCATCGACGTCAGCGTCTTTCAGGGAGGCGCATTCGACCCGGCAAGCATGCGGCCGCGCGATGGATCGCCGGCCAACTATTACCAGAGCGTCGCGTATCTTTGGCGCGAGATGCCGGTGCCGGTGATTGCCGCTCTGCACGGCGCGTCGTTCGGCGCCGGTTTGCAGATCGCCCTGGGGGCGGATCTGCGTTTCGCCAGCCCCGCGGCAAAGCTCAGCATCATGGAAATAAAATGGGGCATCATTCCGGACATGGGTATTTCGACCACTCTGCCGGCTCTCATGCCAATTGACGCGGCGCTGGAACTCGCGTGGACCGGCCGCGTCGTCAGCGGCGAGGAGGCTGCCGCGCTTGGCCTCGTCACGGCGGCCGTTGGCGACCCGCTGGCGTCGGCGATGGACGCGGCCGCGCAAATTGCCGCCAAGTCCCCGGACGCAATTCGTGCAACCAAAACACTTTTCAAGGAGGCGTGGGCGGATCGCGATACGGCGCTGCTGCGTCGCGAAGCGGAATTGCAGATGCGCGTGATGGCGTCCCCGAACCAGAAGGAAGCGGTCATGGCCAATCTGCAAAAACGGGATCCGGATTTCGGCGACCCGGTCGTTTAGCCGGTGTAGGAGTCCCTCCTGACGATCAACCAACGACGGGGATTTGAGCAACGGCAGTCTGGCATTGGTGGCAAGGATTGCTGGCGCGGAGCTCTTTGGTGGAATGGCTCCCTTCGGTCCGCTTTATTTCCACCAAAGAGCTCCCCACCAGCAATCCCCCAAACTTCAGTGCTCGTCTCCGCCACCAACTTGAAGCCTGACTGCCACGGGCATCAATCGGCGTAGTGAGCTGGCCTTGTCGTTGGGGAGCTCTATAGGGGAAATAAAGCGGACCGAAGGGAGCCATTCCCCTATAGAGCTCCCCAACGACAAGGCCCAACAGTCCGCGAAAGCGTTGGTCGACCGTCAGGAGGGACTCCTAGAGGTAATTGAGCGCTTGAGGCGTCGCCTGAATCAGCCTCGCGATTCCGCGGCCAGACCGCGCGTCAGGATCTCGGGAAACTCGGCGACGATGTTTGCCGCCATTGCCCTGTTGCCGTGATGCCACTTCGGTATCCAGTTGATCGATCCCATGATCGCGTTGCCGGTCATGCGCACGTCACACGGTCTTATACTCGAGTCCGCGATGCCCGCTTCGAGTATTCCCTCGAACGCGGCGCTGTGACGTCGCGAGATCTCCAGGATTTCGTTGCGGTGGCTCGGCTTCAGAGACGGGATCTCGCTCATGATGGCGACCGGCCCGCGGTCGCCGAGCATGATGTCGACGTGATACCGGATGTAGAGTCGCGCCTGCTCCAAGCCGGACTCGCCGTCGGTTTTCGCGCGGTCCATGGCTTCGCGCCCGAATTCACCGGCGCGGAGATAACACTGATAAACGAGCTCTTCTTTGTTCTTGACGTAATAATAGAGCGCCGCATCGGTCAGCTTGAGGTGTTTGGCCACGTCCTTGAGCGAGGTGCCGCTGTACCCTTTCTCGTTGAAGCAGGTTGCGGCGGCCTTCAACAGCCGGTCACGCTGGGCGCTGAAACGGGTTTCTTCGGCAATAATGGCCATAGGCCCTTGAGTTCCTGGGATGGGTGCATTATTTTAATCTAGATTAGAATTTTTTCAATACTAGAACTATCTGATTTTATTAATTATTTTGCCGATCTTGCGGCAAATTCCGGCGCACAGCCATCGGAGAATGAGACGAATGAGTACCGCCGCCAGTGATCTCCCTCGTACCTCCGGGAAACGAAGCTCCGCGCCGCTGCGTTTCGTCACCGCCGCGTCGTTGTTCGACGGGCATGACGCGGCGATCAACATCATGCGCCGCCTCATTCAAGCTCAGGGCGCCGAGGTCATCCATCTCGGTCACAATCGAAGTGTTGACGACATCGTTCGCGCCGCGATCCAGGAAGACGCCGACGGCATTGCGATCAGTTCCTATCAGGGCGGACACAACGAATTCTTCCGCTACGTTATCGATCGTCTCAAAGAGAGCGGCGCCGAGCATATCCGCGTCTTCGGCGGCGGCGGTGGAACGATCACGCCGGAAGAAATAACTGCGTTGATGCAATACGGCGTCGAACGCATCTACCATCCGCACGACGGCATGGCCATGGGCCTGGAGGACATGATCCGTGATCTGATTGCGCGTACGGAGAGTGCGCGTATCGAGACGACCGCGCGGACGGACGCGGCCATCGACGATGAGATCGGCATCGCGGCGACGGTGTCCGCGATCGAAGACGGCGTTTACGACCAGGCCACCCTCGAAAAGCTGCGTAAGGCCTGGCGGGTAAAAGCGGCGAAAGTTCCGGTCATCGGCATTACCGGAACCGGCGGCGCGGGTAAGAGCAGCGTAACCGACGAGATTCTGAACCGCTTGTTGGCCAGCTTCCCGGACAAGCGTATCGCACTGCTGGCGGTGGACCCGACGCGTCGGCGGACGGGCGGGGCATTGTTGGGTGATCGCATACGCATGAATTCGCTGCGTTCGCCTCGTGTATTCATGCGCTCGATCGCAACGAGGCGACAGCATCTCGCGACGAGCGAAATGCTCGGCGATCACATTCTCTTTCTGAAATCCCTGGGATTCGATCTGATCATCGTCGAGACGGCCGGCATCGGACAAAGCGACAGCGAGGTTGTCGATCTCGTCGACTTTTCCGTTTACGTGATGACCAGCGATTACGGTGCGGCGAGCCAGTTGGAAAAGATCGACATGCTCGACTACGCCGACCTGGTGATCCTGAACAAGTACGACAGGCGCGGTGCGGAGGACGCGCTGCGCGACGTACGCAAGCAGTGGAAGCGAAATCGCCTCGAGTTTGCGATGCCGGATGCCGACGTTCCGGTGTATCCGACCATTGCAAGTCAGTTCAACGACCCTGGCGTAACCTGGATGTTCAAGGAGCTGTGCCGCCGGTTTTCCGAGAAGCTGGGACTGGCCGCGGAGGCGTGGGACAGCAAGCTAGAGATCGGGGACAAAGAACCGCGCGCGCTCGCGATCATCCCGGGAAACCGTATCCGTTACCTCGCGGAAATTAGCGAACAGGGCCGGCTGACAAACCGATCCATTGCAGAGCAGGCGGACGCCGCCAGCCGACTGCAGAGTCTTTACGACGTTCTGACCGAATTGGCCGATCCCGAACTGCCGCAGGCGTTCGCGGGCTACGGCAAAACGGCGCTGGCGGATACGTCGGACGCCTCGCGGGCCATTCTCCGGCAACGTTACCAGGAGACGCTCGGGGAATTGAGCAGCGAAGCCGTCGAACTGCTGAAAGCCTGGCCGCAGCGCAAGGAAGCGACGCGCAGCGACCGTTACAGTTACACGGTGCGCGGCAAAGAGGTGACGGGAGCGAACTATCGCGAATCGCTGAGCCATCTGAAAATTCCAAAAATCGCCACACCCGCCTATCGCGATTGGGGAGAACTTCTGATTTTCCTCATGAAGGAAAATCTTCCGGGCGCATACCCGTATACCGGCGGCGTGTATCCGTACCGCCGCCATGGAGAGGACCCGACGCGCATGTTCGCCGGCGAGGGTACGCCGGAGCGAACGAATCGACGTTTTCACTATCTGTCGCAGGGGCAGCCCGCCGCGCGGCTGTCAACCGCGTTCGACTCGGTGACGCTGTACGGCGAGGATCCGCACGAGCGCCCGGACATCTACGGCAAGGTCGGCAACTCCGGAGTATCCATCGCCACGGTCGACGACATCAAAAAGCTCTATTCGGGTTTCGATCTCTGTGACCCCAAGACCTCCGTGTCGATGACCATCAACGGTCCCGCTCCGATGATACTGGCGTTCTTCATGAACGCCGCAATTGATCAGCAGGTTGAAAAACATCTGAGAGAATGCGGACAGTGGGACGCCGCAAGCGCGAAGATCGACGAGTTCTTTGCCGACAAACACCGCCCGCGTTACGACGGCGAACTGCCGCCGGGCAATGATGGTCTTGGTCTTGGCCTGCTAGGCATCTCAGGCGACAAACTCGTGTCACCCGACGTCTATGCGAAGATCCGGGCGGCGACGCTCAGTGCGGTCCGCGGCACCGTGCAGGCCGACATCCTCAAAGAGGACCAGGCGCAAAACACCTGCATCTTCTCGACGGAGTTCGCGATGAAAATGATGGGTGACGTCCAGCAGTACTTCATCGACAACAACGTGAGAAATTATTACAGCGTTTCGATCAGCGGCTACCACATCGCCGAGGCCGGGGCCAATCCGATCAGCCAATTGGCGTTTACGCTGTCGAACGGTTTCACCATTGTTGAGTATTATCTTGCGCGCGGCATGAACATTGACGAGTTTGCGCCGAATCTGAGTTTCTTTTTTTCGAACGGCATGGACCCCGAGTACAGCGTGATCGGCCGGGTTGCCCGTCGAATCTGGGCGAGGGCGATGCGGGAGCGCTACGGCGCCAGCGCTCGCAGTCAAATGCTCAAATATCACGTGCAGACATCCGGTCGCAGCCTGCATGCCCAGGAAATCAGTTTCAACGACATCCGCACAACCTTGCAGGCGCTGTACGCGTTGTTCGACAACTGCAACAGCCTGCATACCAACGCGTTCGACGAGGCGATTACGACGCCGACCGAACAGTCGGTTCGCCGCGCCGTTGCGATTCAACTCGTGATCGCGCGAGAGCTGGGGCTGAACTACTGCGAAAATCCGTGGCAGGGCTCCTTTGTCATAGACGAGCTGACCGACCTGGTCGAGGAAGCGGTGTATCAGGAGTTCGAGAGAATTTCCGAACGAGGCGGCGTGCTCGGTGCGATGGACACAATGTATCAGCGCGGCAAAATTCAGGAGGAGAGTCTCTATTACGAGAGTCGAAAACACGACGGCTCTCTCCCGCTGATCGGCGTGAACACGTTCCTGCCAAAAGAAGGCCAGGAAGAGGAAGTGCACGAGATGGAGCTGATTCGCTCGACCGAAGGTGAAAAACAGGCGCAAATCAACAGCGTTCGGGCCTTCCAGGCGCTGCATGCCGACCAATCGGAACGGGCCGTCCGGGCCCTTCAGACCGTTGCGCGGGCGCGTGGGAACATTTTCGATGAACTAATGGACACAGTGAAGTCGAATTCACTGGGCCAGATATCCGCAGCGCTCTACGCCGTCGGCGGCGAGTATCGCCGCAACATGTGAATCTCGATGTGGAACGGCCCGTCTCGGCGGGCGACGGCTGGCTGAGCCCCGGTTTTCTGCGATAAGCTTAGGGCCTGTTAACATCAGGAACGCACCTTGGCCAAGAACGCCAAACTCAAATCCTTGTTCATTACGCCGGCCATTGCGCTTAGCGGCTTGCTGCTGCTTGGCTCGCTGGTCATGGTGGTGGCCAGCTCGAACGAGCGGCTAGCATGGCTCGGCGCGGCGATGGCCTCCGCGCCGTTGCCGCTGCTGATCGCCCAGTTCATGCTGAGACCGGCCGCGCGCACCTCCGAATACCTTCCGCTGCATCTTCTCCTTATGCTGGTCGGAGTGATCCTCGCGGGACGCACGATGTACGGTGACTTCGTGACCTCCTGGGAGCTCTATCGGGAATTCATCTCCGCGATTGTCGCCGCCTTCCACGTTTCGCCGGGGTCGGCGCCGGCGCTGGTGGCGATCGCGGCGTCTATAATTTTTTTGTTGTATCTGTTCTGGTATTCCAGTTACGGGCGTTATCCGGACGCTCGGATCGACGTCGGTGGAAAACTGCCCGAATTCGAGGTCTACGATCTGGACGGGAACTCCGTCCGGTCGAGCGATTTTCTCGGTGCGCCGGCGATATTCCTTTTTTACCGAGGCAACTGGTGCCCGCTTTGCATGGCGCAGATCGACGAACTGGTGGAACGTTACCAGGACATCGACAAACTCGGCGTCACGGTTTGCCTGATCAGCCCGCAGAACGAGTCTCAGACAAAGGCGCTGGCCGACCGGAAAGGCGTGCCGTTCAAATACCTGATCGACAAGAACAACGCCGCGGCCGAGGCGTTGGAGATTGCCGTCAGCGGCGGTGTGCCCCTCGGTATCCCCGGCGAATATCCGTCGGATACGGTCATGCCTACGCTGGTCGTGACGAACGCGAAGGGAACGATCGTCTTCTCCGATCAGACCGACAATTACCGGGTCCGTCCCGAGCCGGACATTTTTCTTGCCATCCTGCGGCGTACGGGAGCGGTCAGCGCATGAGCGATTCGGAAGTGAATAAACCGGAAACGAACGACAACAGGCCCAAGAGTTTTCTTGACACGCCGAGTCTGTACGCGGGCACCTATCTCGAGTTCCTGGGTTTCCGGTTGACGGCGTGGAAAGACGGTTTCGCGCGGCTCGAGATGCCGGTCCGCCCGGAGCACCAAAACACGGTTTCGTACCTGCATGGGGGTGTGATTGCGTCCCTGCTCGATATCGCCGGCGCGTTTTCCGGAAGTTACGGCATCTCGAAGGAATCCGTTTCGGTAACGATCAACCTCAACTGCAATTACATGGCGCCGCACACAGCGGATACCGTGATTGTCGAAGGGGAGATCATTCGCAGAACGAAGACGCTGTTTTTTGCGCAGTCGAAACTGTTCGATCCCGAGAATAACCGCCTGTGCGCAACGGCAACGGGCACCTACAAACCCCAGGCACGTCGGTCTCAGGTGCCCGTTGGCTGAAGCTCGTTGCGCGTCGTTGGGTCCGTTTTTCGAGAGCCTGATTTTGTCCGGGTTGGCGCGGGTCACGGCGAAACGCGACGGAGGTAAGTCGACATGGTGATGGAAAGATTTGATCTGAACGGCAAGCTGGCGCTGGTAACCGGCGCGGGATCGGGGCTTGGTCGGCAGTTTGCGCAAACCCTCGCGGAGGCGGGAGCCTCGGTGGCGTTGGCGGCGCGTCGTCGGGAGAAACTCGAAGAGACCGCGCAATCCGTCCGTGATGCGGGAGGGTCCGCGATCTGCCTCGACCTCGACGTAACCGATGCGACGTCGATCAAGCGCTGCTTCGCCGAGCTAAACGAGGTCGCGGGAGCCCCCGATATCCTCGTCAACAATGCCGGCATTGCGCGCCAGGCGTTCATGACGGAGGTCACCGAAGAAGATTGGGACGCGGTCCTGGACACCAACCTCAAGGGCGTTTTTCTCGTCGCACAGGCCGCGGCGCGGGCGATGATCGCGGGTGAGAAGAAGGGCAGTATCGTCAATATCGCATCGGTTCTCGGGCTGAGAGTCAGCAAGGCGCTGGCGTCCTATATCGCCGCCAAGGCCGGCGTCGTCCATCTCACCCGGGCGATGGCGCTCGAGCTGTCGAGGTACGGCATCCGCGTCAACGCGCTCGCACCCGGTTATTTCATTACGGAGATCAATGAGCACCAGTTCGACGAAAGCGCCAGCGAAATGCTCAAACAGCGAGTGCCGTTCGGTCGAGTCGGCGATCTCCCCGAGATCGGCGGGCCGTTGTTGCTGCTCGCGTCCGAGGCCGGCAGTTACATGACCGGCAGCGTGGTGGCGGTTGACGGCGGTCACGTTTGTAGCTCCCTTTGACGTCGATGGGTCCGCTCGCGGACTTCAAAATCGTCGAGATCGCCGGTATCGGCCCGTCGCAGTTCTGCGGCATGCTGCTGGCGGACATGGGCGCGGACGTCATTCGGATCACACGGGAGAATGACGGCGCCGATCTCGGCATACCGCCGGAATTCAACCTGATGAATCGCGGCCGAAGGACGGTTACGGCAAATCTGAAAGACAGTGCCGGTGTCGAACTGATCCTGGCGCTGTGCGGCAAGGCGGATGCCTTGTTCGAGGGTTTCAGACCGGGCGTCATGGAACGATTGGGCCTGTCTCCGGCCGACTGCCAAGCGCGCAACGAACGCCTGGTTTACGGACGCGTCACGGGTTGGGGGCAGGAAGGCCCGCTCGCCGACCGGGCCGGGCACGACGGTAACTACAGCGCGCTGGCCGGCGCGATCTCGGCGATCGGCGAGCGGGGCGGTCCGCCATCGATCCCGTTGAATCTGGTCGCCGATTTTGGCGGCGGCGGCACCTATCTCGCGATCGGAATTCTCGCGGCGTTGCTGGAAGCCGGCAGGTCCGGCAAGGGCCAGATCGTCGACGCGGCCATGGTCGACGGGGCCGCATCGCTGATGACGGCGTTCTACGGCCTGCGCGCCGCCGGCCTTTGGACGGACACGCGCGGTAGCAACCTGCTGGACGGCGGCGCGCCGTTCTACCGCGTCTACCGGACCCGCGACGACCTGTACGTCATCGTCTGCGCGCTGGAGCGGCGGTTCTTTTCGGAACTCCTCGACAAACTGGAGATCGACGATATCGATCCCGACGCGCAATTCGACCGGGCCCAGTGGCCGCGGTACAGAAAACGCTTCGAGGCCGTGTTCGCGGGCGAAACCCAGGCGCATTGGTGCGGCCTGCTCGAAAGCTCGGACGCCTGTTTCGCTCCCGTATTGTCGCTCGCCGAGGCGCCGCGCCATCCGCACAACAAGGCCCGCGGCACGTTTGTCGACGTGGACGGCGTCATACAGCCGGCGCCCGCGCCGCGATTTTCCCGGACGACGTCGGCGCTCCGCCGTCCGCCGCCCGCCGGGGAAAGCGGGCTGCGCGGCTCCCTGGCCGCGTGGGGTTTCGACGCGGCGGAAATCGAGGCGCTTGCCGGCTCCCGCGGGTAGGGACAGGCTGCGCGTTCCGGGTCAGGACGCGCCCTCCGTAAGGCTTCGGAATCGCAGGCTTCGCGTTCGCACGCCCTCCGAACGGCCCGGGTCAGCCCGTTCGAGGGTCCCGCGGCCGCGTCGAACCGCTTGTAGGTCGGCGCCGGTCCACGTATACTGACTTGCTTGTTGACAGCAAGTATGTAGATCACCGGTGCTGGCTGTCCGTCCTTTTACATAAAACACCTCACCTGCCTTATGCCGCAAGACGCCGAGCGCCTGTCGTCCCCATCGTCGCTGACCCAATCGGAGCGCACCGCGATTTCCGACCGGGCCATGATCGACGCTGCCAAGGAGCTATTGCTGGAGCACGGGCTCGAAAAGACGACGCTCGCCGCGATCGGCGAACGGGCGGGTTACAGCCGCGGGCTTGCTAGCTACCGGTTCGGCTCGAAAGCGGGCCTGTTCGACGAAGTCTGCAAGTCGATTTCGCGCCGCTGGCTCGACTACCTGACCGAACACGTCGGCGATCAGGTCGGTACGGAGGCGATGTGCACGGCGCTCGACACGTTTTTCGCGTTCATCACCGAGTTTCCGCGAGATACGCAGGTACTACAGATTCTGTATGGCGGGGCGGCCAGTCCGATGGCTGAATACCGCCAGACGTCCATCAACATCCATCAACGCCAGCTCGACGACGTCGCGGCTTGGGTGCGCGCGGGCATTCGTGACGGGACGATCCGTGAGGACATCGATCCCGGCAGCGTCGCCGCGCAATACATCGCTTACATCTCGGGCATGACGTATCTGTGGTTGATCAGCCCGAAGTCGGTGGATTTCCGCAAAGCCAACGACGATATGAAAACGCATCTACGACGCTCGCTCGAGAGCGACTGAATCGAAACGAGGACCCAGCATGACAGACGCATACATATTCGACCACGTTCGCAGCCCACGCGGCAGGGGGCGGCCGAACGGCTCGTTACACGAGGTGACCCCCGTCGATCTGCTCTCGCAGGTTCTGTCATCGTTGCGCGACCGCAATGAACTCGATACGGAAAGGCTGGACGACGTGGTCATGGGCTGCGTGTCGCCGGTGGGCGAACAGGGGTCGTGTATCGCGAGGACCGCCGTGCTCAATGCGGACTATGCGGAGAACGTGCCGGGCAAGCAGCTCAATCGTTTCTGCGCGTCCGGTCTGGAGGCCGTCAACACGGCCGCCGCGCAGATTATGGCCGGGCAGGCCGATCTGACGATCGGTGGTGGTGTCGAGTGCATGTCACGCGTGCCGATGGGCTCGGATTCCGGCGCCATGCATGCCGACCCTTCGATTGCCTACAAGACGTATTTTGTCCCGCAGGGTATCGGCGCCGACCTCATTGCGACCAAGTGGGGTTTCAAGCGCGAAGACGTCGACGCCTACGCGCTCGAGAGCCAGGCGCGTGCCGCACATGCCTGGAGTGAAGGCTATTTCGATGCATCGGTGGTCCCCATCAAGGATCATATCGGCCTGACGCTGCTCGAGAAGGACGAGCATCCGCGTCCCGACACGAGCATGGCGGATCTGCGCGGCCTCAAGGCGGCGTTCGAGGTGCCTGGGACACAGGCCGGCTTCGATGCGGTTGCGTTGCAGAAGTATCCCGAAGTCGAGGCGATCGATCACGTGCATACCGCGGGGAACTCCAGCGGCATCGTGGACGGCGCGGCGGCGGTGCTGCTGGGCAGCAAGGAAATCGGCGACGGCCTGGGCCTCAAACCGCGTGCCCGCATTCGAGGGTTTTCGTCCATCGGCACGGACCCCACGATCATGCTGACCGGACCGGCGCCCTCGGCCGAAAAGGTCTTGAAACGCTGCGGCATGACGGTTGACGACATCGACCTGTTCGAGCTCAATGAGGCGTTTGCCTCGGTGGTTCTGCTGTTCATGCAGCGCCTGGACATTCCCCACGACAAGATAAACGTCAACGGCGGCGCGATTGCGATGGGACACCCGCTCGGCGCGACCGGAACCATGATTCTCGGCACCGTACTCGATGAACTCGAACGTCGCGATCTCAATACGGCGCTGATCAATCTGTGTGTCGGCGGCGGCATGGGCACCGCAACGATCATCGAGAGAGTCTGACCCGAAGAATTGAGGACACGTTGTAGGAGCTCGTCCTGACGAGCGACCAAAACGCTAAACGACTATAGAGATGCGCAATGAAAACCATTGATTTCAAACTCGACGCGGACGGCGTCGCCATCCTGACGATCGACGTCAAAGACAAACCGATGAACGTCATCACAGCGGAATTCCTGGGCGATCTGACGGCGTCCATAGAGAGAATCCGTGACGACGGGCAGGTGAAAGGCGCGGTCATTACCTCGGGAAAAGACACGTTCATGGCCGGGGCCGATCTGAAGGAGCTCGTCGATACCTTCGACCAGCGGACGGATGCGGCTCTGGTTTACGAATTCTGCAGCGGCTATCAGCGGAGCCTGCGGGCGCTCGAGACCTGCGGCAAACCGGTGGCGGCGGCGATCAACGGCACCGCCCTCGGCGGTGGTCTCGAACTGAGCCTCGCCTGCCACCATCGCGTTGCCGCAATCAATCCGAAGTCCGTCCTGGGTCTGCCGGAGGTGCAGGTGGGACTTCTACCCGGCGCGGGCGGCACGCAACGCCTGCCGCGCCTGATTGGCATCGAGCCGGCGCTCAAACTGATCACCGAGGGCAGGCACGTGCGGCATTCGGAGGCCGTCGAGCTGGGATTTGTCGACAAGCTGGTTGCGGCCGGAACCGAAATCGACGAGGCGCGTGCCTGGGTATTGAGCGGGCCCGAGGCGACTCAGCCCTGGGACAGGAAAGGTTTCAAGGTTCCGGGTGGAACCGGACTGATGCATCCCTCGTCGGTCCAGACGTTTATGTTCGGCACATCGCTGCTGCAGAAGATGACGAATCATAATTACCCGGCGCCGATCGCCATCCTGTCCTCGGTTTACGAAGGCACCGTGTTGCCCATCGACAAAGCGTTGGAGGTCGAAACCAAATACTTCGTATCGTTGTTGATGGATCCCGTCTCCCGAAACATGTCGCGTACGCTGTTTGTGAGCAAGGGCGCCGCGGACAAGCTGGTGCGCCGGCCGAAAGGCCCGAAGAAACGGCCCGTGACCAAACTCGGTGTCCTGGGCGCGGGCATGATGGGCGCGGGAGTCGCGTTCGTATCGGCGCGCGCCGGCATGCAGGTGGTTCTGCTGGATACCAGCGAAGAGAAAGCCGAACACGGCAAGGACTATTCGCGAGACCTGTTGCAGAAACGCGTGGACAAGGGCCGAATGAACGCCGATGCCGCTCGCGACGTTCTCGAACGGATTCATACGACCACCGATTTTGCCGACCTGGCGGGCTGCGAACTGATCATCGAGGCGGTGTTCGAGGACCGGTCGATAAAAGCGGACGTTACCGGAAAGGCCGAGGCGGTGCTGGCGGACAACGCGATATATGCGTCCAATACCTCGACGTTGCCCATTACCGGTCTCGCCGAGGCGTCGAAACGGCCTGAGCAGTTCGTCGGCATTCACTTCTTTTCTCCCGTCGACAAAATGCCGCTGGTCGAGGTCATCGTGGGTGAAAAGACCGACGATACGGCGGTGGCGCAGGCGTTGGACTACATTCAGCAGATCAGGAAGACGCCTATCGTCGTCAACGACAGCCGCGGTTTTTATACCAGTCGCGTATTCAGCACGTTCAGTCGCGAAGGCATCGCGCTGCTCGCCGAAGGCGTCAATCCGGCGCTGATCGAGAATGTGGCCAAGCAGGCCGGCATGCCGGTCGGACCGCTTGCGGTCACCGACGAGGTGTCGCTCGAGCTGAGCTACCACGTCATGCGGCAGACCAGGGCCGACCTGGGAGAAGCCTACGTGCCGACCTCGACCGACGACGTCATCGAGACGTTCGTCGAAACCCTGGACCGGAAAGGCAAACGCTTCGGCAAGGGCTTCTACGATTATCCCGAGGGCGCAAAGAAACGCCTGTGGCCCGGTCTTCAGGAGCATTACCCGCAGGCCGAGCAGCAGCCGGACGCGGAGGAGGTCAGGCTTCGCTTGCTGTACGTACAGGCGATCGAAACGGTGCGTTGCATGGACGAGGGCGTTGTGACGCATCCCGCGGATGCCGATATCGGGTCCGTATTCGGCTGGGGTTTTCCCCCATACACCGGAGGCACGATCTCTTTTATAGAAACGATCGGTCTCGAGGATTTTGTCCGCGAGGCGGATCGCCTGACCGAGGCGTATGGACCACGTTTTTCCGTGCCCGCCAGCCTACGCGCGATGGCGGAAAGCGATGAAACGTTCTACGGACGAGCTGATGCAACGGCGCATCGGCCCGCTGCCTGAGGAGCTGCCGTGAGCGAATACGAAACCGTCAAGGTCGCGCAGGATGGGGCGGTCTGCATCATCACGATCTCACGTCCCGACGCGATGAACTCGTTCAATACCGAGCTTCGCCGGGATCTTCTCACGGCGTTCGAGCAGGCCGCCGGCGACGACGCCGTTCGGGCGGTCGTACTTACCGGCGAGGGGCGCTCATTCAGTGCGGGCGCCGATCTCAAGGGCAGTCTTTCGACCGACCGGACCGTCGAGCAGCAGTTGCAGGAAGAATACCGGCCGGTTCTGGAGTGTATCGCCGAGATGCGGCAGCCGGTTATCGCCGCCGTCGGCGGCTCGGCGGCCGGCATCGGCATGTCTTACGCACTTGCGTGCGACCTGATGATCATGGCGGACAACGCGTTCTTGTTGTCGCCGTTCACGACCATTTCACTGGTTCCGGACGGCGGACTCAACTGGTTAATGGTGCACCAGCTAGGCTACCGGCGGGCGTTCCAGCTAAGCGTGGAGTCGGAGCGCATCAGCGCCGATCGCTGCCTAGAGCTTGGTCTCACCAACAAAGTCGCACCTGCCGAGGATTTACTGCAGGAAGCGGTGGCTTGGGCGAAATCGCTTGCCGAGCGCGCGCCGCTGTCGATTGCGGCAACCAAAAAAGCGATGCGGCATGCAGCGAGCGGTTCATGGGCCAGCACGTTCGACGTCGAAGCGCCCATGCAGGACGCCTTACGAAGCAGCGCAGACTGCGAGGAAGGCGTGGCCGCATTTTTCGAGAAACGAAAAGCAGAATTCAAGGGCGAATAATACTGGCCCTTCCAGGACGGTAACGATGAGCAGACGAATTTTTGACGAAGAACACGACATGTTCCGCGACTCCGTGCGGAACTTCATGAAAAACGAGATCGAACCCAACAGCGAAAAGTGGCACGAACAGGGTATTGTCGACCGCGAAGCGTTCCTGTGGGCCGGCGACATGGGCTTGCTGCTCATGTGGGCGGATGAAAAATACGGAGGCGCGGGCGTCGACGATTTTCGCTACGAGCAGATTCTGATCGAGGAGAATGCCTGGCACGGGGACGCCGGGTTCTTCATGACGCTGCACAGCCGGTTGGTCGCGCCTTACATCGGTGAGCTCGGCACCGAAGCACAGAAGTTGCGCTGGCTGCCGAAGTGCATCAGCGGCGAAAACATCCTCGCGGTTGCGATGTCCGAGCCGGGTGCGGGCAGCGACGTTGCCGGCATACGGACGCGCGCCGAAGACAAAGGCGACCACTTTTTGTTGAACGGCTCGAAGACTTACATCTCGAACGGAATCAACGCCGACCTGGTCGTCGTCGCGGCGAAGACCGATCCTGCGAGTTCCCACGGTCTCAGTCTGTTTGTCGTCGAACGCGGCATGGAAGGATTCGAGCGCGGCCGTAATCTGAAAAAAATGGGCCTCAAGAGTCAGGACACAGCCGAGCTGTTTTTCAACAACGTGAGGGTGCCGAAAGAGAACCTGCTGGGCGAGTTCAACCGCGGTTTCTACCATCTGATGCATTTTCTGGCCGAGGAGCGGTTGCTCGGCGCCGTCGGTTATCTGGCGGCCGCTGACGCGGCGTTCAGCTTGACCATGGACTACGTCACCGAGCGCACGGCATTTGGGCAGCGGGTCGCCGACTTCCAGAATACCCGTTTCAAGCTGGCGGACATGCGTACCGAGATCGACGTTGCGCAGGCGTTTGTCGATCAGTGTGTCCTCGAACACAACGAGGGACAGCTTTCGGCGGACACGGCGGCGAAGGCCAAGCTGTTTACGAGCGAACTGGAAAATCGCGTGATGGACGAGTGCGTGCAGCTGCACGGCGGCGCCGGGTACATGGAGGAATACAAGATTTGCCGGATGTTCCTGAACGCGCGCGTCTCGACGATATACGCGGGCAGTTCCGAGATCATGCGCGAGATCATCGCTCGTTCCATCGGGCTCGATCCGCGTAAGAAACCGTCGAAGACGGGCGGCGAACGGCGGGCGGACGCCGCCTAGTAAGCAAGACGCCGCCACCGGTATCGGTATAATCGGCCTTCCTTTTCGGCCCGGCAGGCAAGAGATCAGTCCCGCCGTTTTGCGTAGGACAAGTCGATGAAAACAGCGTTCGTGGGTCTCGGCGTCATGGGATACCCGATGGCGGGTTACCTGGTGGCCGCCGGTTTTGAGGTTACCGTTTATAACCGAACCGCGGCGAAGGCCGAAGCCTGGTGCAAACAGCACGGCGGCCGGATGGCCGACACGCCGGCCGCCGCCGCCAGCGGGGCCGACTTCGTGTTCTGCTGTGTGGGTAACGACGATGACGTCCGGCAGGTTATCCTCGGCGAGCACGGCGTCCTGGGGGGCGCGGCGCAGGGGGCGGTCATCGTTGACCATACCACCGCGTCCGCAACGGTTGCCCGCGAAGTCTACGAAGCGGCCGGGGCCAGGAACGTCGATTTTCTGGATGCGCCGCTGTCGGGCGGTCAGGCCGGCGCGGAGGCGGGGCAGCTCACCATCATGGTCGGCGGCGATGCGTCGGTTTTCGATCGCGCGCTACCGATCATGGATTGTTACGCGAAAGCCTGTACCCGGATAGGCGACGTTGGCGATGGCCAGAAGGCGAAAATGGTGAATCAGATTTGCATTGCCGGCGTCGTCCAGGGACTGGCGGAGGGTCTGCATCTGGCCAAACGCGCGGGCCTGGACGTTCCCGCGGTGATCGGCGCCATCTCGAAAGGCGCCGCTCAGTCCTGGCAGATGGAGAATCGCTGGGAGACGATGGTTGAGGACGAGTTCGAGTTCGGTTTCGCCGTTGAGTGGATGCGCAAGGACCTCAGGATCGCCCTCGACGAAGCCGAGCGCGTCGGCGCGACGCTCGAGATGACCAGACTCGTGGACGGGTATTACGCCGAGGTGGAAGAACTCGGTGGTCGCCGTTACGACACCTCCAGCCTGATCAAGCGCCTGGAGCCGTAGGCGGTCGGTCGGATGATCGGTGACCGGTGAAACGTTCGACCGACGTATGGCCGGCCCTGGTCTTTTTCGCGGGAATCGGGCTGACTGTCCTGCTGATGGCAACCGGGCTGCCGTTTCGGCAGACTTCTGCGGAGGGGCAGCTCGCGACACTCGTACTCTACGTTTTGAACCCGCCCGTCCTGCTGGTCGTTTACGCTGCTCCTCACCTCGCTCCGGAGCCGGGAACGTCCGTGTGGCCTCAGCTCCAGTATCCGATAACGGTCGTCGTGTCGGTCCTGTGGTGGGCCTTCGTTCGGTGGTTGCTGAAGCTCGGTCTGCAAGTTCGCGCATCACGCCGGAAGCCCTCGGAGGCACCCTGATCTCGAGAAAGATGTTTCGAGGTAAACCAACCCGGCGAAATTTCGCGTTATAATCCGCGCCACCAGGGGTGGTCTTTTCGACCTGAGATCCGCGACGACGCCGGGCGGCGTCGTCGACAGCGGGAACCCTTAGAACCTGACCCGGGTAATACCGGCGTAGGAAGAGGAATCCACAATGCCATTCCATGTCTCTTATTGGCGACCCGCCAAGGTCGTGCTATCCCTATTGCTGTTGCCGCTTTCCGCCGTCGCCGAGCAGGCGATCGAAGAGATCGTCGTGACGGCCGATTTTCGCGGGCGCGGCGCCGCGGATTTGTCCGCCAGCGTCACCGTGCTCGATCAGGAAACGATCGAACGGGCGGCGGTGCAGCATTTCGAGGAGCTGATCTATTCGATCCCGAATCTCAATTGGTCCGGCGACGGCAACCGGGCGCGTTACCTGCAGATCCGCGGCGTCGGCGAACTCGAACAGTACGAGGGTGCGCCGAATCCCTCGGTCGGCTTTCTGATCGACGACATCGATTTCAGCGGTATCGGTACGATAGCGACGTTGTTCGACATGCAGCAGATCGAAGTCCTCAGGGGTCCGCAGGGAACTCGTTACGGCGCGAACGCACTTGCCGGACTGGTTTACACGCGGAGCGCGGACCCGACGGACGAATGGTCGGGGAACGTTCGGCTCAGCGCCGCGGAGGACAATACGCTCGCCGGCGGTTTGGCCTTTGGCGGGCCGCTCGTTCGATCCGGGTCGACGAGGTTCCGCATCAGCGCGCACCGCCACGAGAGCGACGGCTTTCGCGACAACCCGTTTCTCGGCCGCTCGGACACCAACGGCCGCCAGGAGACGGCGTTGCGCGGCAAGCTGCACTGGGAAGCGGGCGACGATTGGGCTTTCCGCCTGGCCGCCTTGTACGCGGATATCGACGACGGTTACGATGGTTTTGCCATCGATAACAGCCTGACCGTGTTGTCCGACAATCCAGGCAGGGACGCGCAGGAGAGTCTGGGCGGGTCGCTGAGAGCCACATGGAGCGGTGGGCAGCACGCCGAATTCACTTCAATTACGTCATACGCCGATTCGGACATCGATTTTTCATTCGACGCCGATTGGGGCAACGACGACGCCTGGGCGCCGTTCACCTACGATTACATCTCGTCCAGCGAACGCAATCGCGAGACGATCAGCCAGGAGTTCCGGCTGGCGTCGAAGGCCGACCGCGCGAACGATGAGGTTGGCTGGCTGGCTGGATTGTATGCGCTCAGACTCGACGAGAGCCTGGCGACCGATAACCGGGGGGTCTATGACGACCCCGTTGTCTTCTTTTTCTCCGATTCGCTTGACGAGCAATTCTCGAGTCGCTTCGAGTCCCTGAACCTGGCGGCGTTCGGCCAGGTCGAGGTGCCGATGGGCGACGACGGGAGTGTGACGATCGGGTTGCGCGTGGAGAATCGGACGATCGACTATGCCGATTCGGAGGGCCTGACGCTCGGACCCGACGAGACGATGGTTGGAGGTGAGATTGCATACCGTCACGACCTTTCCGATACGATAACCGGTTACGCGTCCGTGTCGAGAGGTTACAAGGCCGGCGGTTTCAATCTCGGGATCGTGCCCAATGCGCAAAGAGAATTTGGCGATGAGGTGTTGTGGAATGTGGAAGCCGGCGTGAAATCGTCGTGGCTGGACAACCGGCTTGCGCTCAACGCCGCCGTTTTCTACAACGAACGCCGCAATCAGCAGGTGCGCACGTCGACCCAGTTGAATCCGAACGATCCCGCGTCATTCGTTTTTCTCACGGACAACGCCGCGAAGGGCGAGACCCTGGGCTTCGAGGCCGACCTGCGTTGGCTGGTGTCCGAGAGCGTCGAGATATTCGGCAGCGTCGGGCTGCTCGATGCCACGTTCGATACCTACGTCACCCCGGATTTCGATCGCAGCGGTCGCGATCAGGCGCATGCGCCGGCGTACTCACTGGCCGTTGGCGGCACTTACCGTCACGGCAGCGGGATGTTCGCCCGGCTTGATGTCGCAGCGCGCGACGAGTTCTTTTTCGACGTCAGTCACGACCAGAAGTCCGAGGCCTATGAGTTGGTCAATGCTCGTCTGGGGTACGAAAGCGAACGCTGGACCGCCCAGCTATGGGCGCGCAATTTGTTTGACGAGACTTACGCCGTACGCGGGTTTTTCTTCGGCAACGAGCCCCCGGACTTTCCCGACACGCTTTACATCCGGCAGGGCGATCCTCGCCAGGTCGGCGTTACCTTCGATTTACGTTTTTGAGAGGTCAGTGATGAGAGTAGCCGTAGACATAAGCCTTTATCCTCTGGACCGGGATTTCATACCGCCGATCAAGGACGTCATAGACCGCCTCAATACCCACGGCAGTCTAGAGGTCGTGACCAATCCGATGAGCACGCAGATTCGCGGCGAGTACGACGACGTGATGCAGGCGCTGAGCACCGAGATTCGCGGCACCTTCGAGCAGCTGCCGAAAGCGGTATTTGCGATCAAGATATTGAACAACCCGCTGACGGACTGATCGCTCGGTGCAGGACCTGACAACGACGCTCAACGACCAGCTGAGAGCGCTGTCGGCGCCGGAGCTGGCCGCCGTCGTATTCGCAATCGGCTATCTGGCGCTTGCGATTCGCCAGAACATCTGGTGCTGGCTGTGTGCGCTGATAAGCACCGCCATATACGTGTGGCTGTTCGCGCAGGCCAAGCTCTATATGGAAGCCGTATTGAACGCATTCTATTTCGGCATGGCGGTTTACGGCTGGTCCGTTTGGCGGGGCGGCAAAAACCACGAGCAACCGCCGGTAACGACGTGGCCGATCACGCTGCACGCGGCCGCGGCGTCCTGCATCGTTGCGCTGTCGGCGACGAACGGCTTTCTCCTCGACCGTTACACCGATGCGGCATACCCCTACGTCGATTCGATGACCACCTATGCCGCATTATGGGCGACGTTCCTGGTTGCCCGGAAGGTGCTCGAGAACTGGTGGTACTGGCTGCTGATCGACACGGTGTCGATCGCCATCTACTGGGACAGGGAACTCAAGCTCACGGCGCTGCTGTTCGCCGTTTACGTCATTATGATCCCATTCGGGCTCCTGGCGTGGACTCGTTCGTTCCGGCAGCGCGAGGCGACGGTCGCGGTATGAGCGGCGCGAACGACCCGCGCCGGGCGATTGCACGGGTGCCTGGCTGGTCCGGCGTCGCGTTCGACATCGAAGAACAGGCTGGCGGCCTGACCAACCGAACGTACAGGCTAAGGCATGGCAAGGAGTCGTTCATATTGCGACTCGACGCCGCCCATGAGCCGGACGTCGGCCTGGATCGGGACTGCGAGCGGCGGGTTCTGGAGCGTGCTTCCGCTGCCGGGCTGGCGCCGGAAATCGTGTTCGCGGACGTCGAGGCCGGCATCCTGGTTACCCGCTTTGTCCGGGGCCGGCCGTGGTCAAGGCAGGACCTGAACGATCGTCAAAAACTCATACTCGTTGCGGAGTTGCTGCAGAGGGTACATACGCTGCCGGGCAGCGGCCGCCGGTACCGGGCGGACAGCATCGCCGCCGTCTATTCGTCAAAACTCGAGACGACTCCCGAACTGCGTGCATTCGGTGAACGCTGCGCCCGGATCGCCACGGTTTCCGCGTCCGCCGAAGAGATTCGTTGCTGCCACAATGACCTTGTCGCGGCCAATATCGTCGGTGACGAGTCCCTGACGCTGCTGGATTGGGAGTACGCCTGCGACAACGATCCGCTGTTCGACCTGGCGTCGCTGATCGGCTATCACGACCTGGACCGACGCCTGGCGGACTGTCTGCTGAACGCGTATACGGGCGGCGTTAACCCCGAACATTGGGAACGGCTGGAGACGCAGCTCCGAATCTACGACGCCCTGCATTGGCTGTGGCTTGCGGTACGACAGGCCGTCAGACCGGACGCCCGGCAGGCGGCGCGCCTGACGGAACTCCAGCGCCGAATTTCCTAGGCGTCCATGCATGTAAGCGACGCTAGGAACCCGTGAGGACGAGCTCCTACAGACTCACCACTGGTTGCGCAGCTCGCGCAGCGCCAGAAAAACGTCTCGCGGTGACGGTGAATCGCCCAGTTCGGGGAACGCTTCCCGCAATCGCTCGATAATCGTCGGGCTCTGCAATCGAAAGAACGTGTTGAACGTCTTTTCCTCGGACAGCGTCGTGACCACGGCATCTTCCGGGTTCTGGTGCTCGTACTTCGAGAGCATCGCGGCGGCAGCTTCGTTGTCCGGTTCACGGTCGAGCGTAAACCTGAGGTTGTTCGTCAGGTAATCATGGCCCGGATACAGCCGGGTCTCGCCGGGCAGTTTTTCCAGCTGATTCACGAAGGTCTCGTAGAGCTCGTTCGGGTGTCCGCCGTTGTGGCAATTGCCGGCGCCTGCGTTGAACAACGTGTCGCCGCTGAAAAGGGCTGGCTGATCGGTGCGAGAGAGCAGGCAGATGTGGCTCATCGTGTGGCCGGGCGTGTCGAGACATTCCAGTTCCAAGGAGCTACCGACACGGATGAGTTCGCCCGACCCGACGCCCCGGTCCATGTTCGGAATCCTGCGGCCGGCATTGGCGTGCGCGATGATTTTGGCGCCGGTTGCCTTGACCATCGCCCGATTGCCGCCGATATGGTCCGGGTGTTCGTGCGTGTTCAGGATCTGCGTGACGGTCCAGCCCCGCCGGTCGGCGGCGGCCAGGCAGCGCCGGTAATCCAGTGGATCGATGGCGAGTGCATCACCCGTCTCCGGGCACGCGACGAGGTAGTTGAAGTTGCGGTAGGCGTTGGCGGTCCAGATCTGTTCGACAATCAACGGGTCACTCCTCGCGTTAGGTTGCGTTCGTGTACCTGGTGGACGGGGCAGGGTAGTATCGCGCAGCATACGGTGTGAATGGTAGTACTGAACTTTGTTTACAGGCTCTAATCGGTGAGTCGGCTAATGCTTGTGCGCCACGGTCAGGCGCGTCTGTTTACCGACGATTACGACCGTTTGTCCGAACTCGGCGTCGCGCAGGCGAAAGCGCTTGCGGCGCGGTGGCTGGCGTCCGGCATTCAGCCGGACCAGGTCTGGTCGGGGAATCTGCAACGGCAGATCGCCACGGCGGAGGCGGTCGGCGCGGCGTTTGTCGGCGCGGGCCGCACCTGGCCGCAGCACGCGACGGACGACGGGCTCAATGAATACCCGGCCGACGAGATTATGACGGTTTTGGGTCAGCAGCTGCGCGCGCGCGACGGCGATATCGCCGCGCTCGCCGACGCCTACGAAGCGGCGGACGGGGACGAGGACCGGTACCGGCATTTTCACAGGTTCCTGTCCGCCGTCATCACGCGTTGGGTCGCCGGCGACCACGCGGGTATTACGCTGCCGACGAGCTGGTCGGCCTGGAGCGGGCGGGTGCGCCGGGTCTTTGCGGACATCATGGCTGCGTCGGGCAGCGGCAAGACGATCGCCGTGTTCACCTCGGGGGGTGTCATCGGGGTGAGCGTGCAGACGGTCCTGGCGGCGCCGGCCGTCAAGGCGGCCGAGCTGAATTGGCGCATCCATAACGGCTCGGTGACTCGCTATACGTTCAGCGGCGAACGCGTGTCGCTGGATCAGTTCAACGACGTCGCGCATTTGTCCGCGGAGCTGCTGACCTACCGCTGATCCGCGCGCGATTCGCGCGTCCATATGTGACATATCCAGCCGCGTCGCTTTCGGCGACCGGCGGCCGGGCGGCGCGCGGCCGGCCCGGTCATCGCAAAACCCGAACAAGTGCTTGAAAAATGGTGGAACGGGTGGAGGATATTCCCATATGCGTGTTGCAAAATAGTCACAAAATCCCGCCGATGTAGACTTCCGTTCAGGCAATTCGCTAACAAATTGACATACCAACGTATTTCTGCGACCTTTCTATCCAGACACGAGTCTCCTTTCAACAACAACTGGAGACTCAAGGCAGTTTCAACGACACCTTCAGGTACAACTTGGCGGGGGACACGTAGGCCAAGCGACGAGTACTAAAAAGGTATGCGGCTCCCTCGGGGGAGCCGCTTTTTTTTGTCCGCAAAAACGCCCGCCCGCCGCGACGCCGGCGCCCGGTCAGGCGTTCAGTTGCCGCCAGATCGCGTGTGCCGTCACCGGCATGTCGATGTCCTCGACACCGCGACTTGCCAGTGCGTCCAGGACGGCGCTGACGAGCGCCGGTGCCGCGCCCACGGTGCCGGCTTCGCCGGCTCCCTTGATGCCGAGCGGATTGCGCGGCGATTCGATTTCCTGGTAGTTGAAATCGACGTCGGGTATCCAATCGGCGCGCGGCATAGCGTAATCCATGAAGGTCGCGGTCAGCAGCTGCCCGCCGTCGCTGTCGTAGACCGCGTGCTCCGAGCACGCCTGGCCCAGACCCTGGGCAATCCCACCCACGATCTGACCCTCCAGAAGCAGCGGATTGACGACGGTGCCGACGTCGTCTTCAACCGTGTAGCGCAGGATGTCGAGCACTCCGGTATCCGGGTCGATTTCGACTTCACAGATATGACAGCCGTTCGGGAAGGTGCCGGCTTCGGGCGAAAACGCCTCGCTGCCGTACAACCCCGGTTCGACGCCGTCCGGACGATCCCGGTAACTGGCCGCGGCGACCTCGGCGATGTTCTTGACGCGGTCGGTGCCGGCGATACGGAAATCGCCCGCGTCGAACTCGATGTCCAGCGGCGCGGCTTCCAGCATTTCCGACGCCATTGAGCGGCCGGCGTCGATGACTTTCTCGACGCTGCGGTAGAGTGCCGAACCGCCCATGACCATCGAGCGCGAGCCGCCGGTGCCCTCGCCGGTCGGCACCCGCTCGGTATCTCCCTGAACGATGTCGATGACGTCCGGATCGATGCCGAGTCCGGCCGCCACCATCTGGGCGAAACTGGTCTCGTGGCCCTGGCCGCTCGACTGCGTACCGACCAGGACCGTGACCCGCCCGTTTTTTTCGAACTTGACGTGGGTCCGCTCGCTGCCAAAGCCGGCGCAAATTTCGACGTAATACGCCAGTCCGATGCCGCGTAATTTCCCGTTGGCGGCGCTCTCCGCACGTCTCGTCTCGAAATCGCGCCAACCGGAGCGTTCGATCGCCTTTTCCATGAGCCGCGCGTACTCGCCGGAGTCGTAGCTGCGCCCGGTGAGCGTCCGGTACGGGAACTGTTCGGGCCGAATGAAATTCATTCGCCGGATTTCGTCACGGCTCAGCCCGACGGTCTTCGCGGCGCGATCGACCAGACGTTCGATGAGGTAGGCCGCTTCGGGTCGGCCGGCGCCGCGATAGGCGTCCACGGGTACCGTGTTGGTGACCGCCATCGTAACGTCGATGTAGCCGGTCGGGATGTCGTAACAGCCCGAACTCATGCACGCGCCGAACCAGGGGATGAAGGCGCCGCCCTGGCTGCTGTAAGCGCCGAGGTTAGCGTCGATCGACACGCGTATGGCCTGGAACCTGCCGCTCTCGTCCATCGCAAGGCTGGCTCGCGTCACGTGATCGCGTCCATGCAGATCCGATAAAAAGCTCTCGCTGCGCTCGGCGATCCATTTCACCGGCCTGCCCAGGGTTTTTGCGGCGTATACGGCCACGACCGTTTCGCACTGCAGGAAAAATTTCAGCCCGAACGCGCCGCCGACGTCCGGCGAGATGACGTGCAGGTCGTCGAGATCGATGGAGTTGAGGATTCGCTTGCGCAGCGAGTGGACACCCTGGCAGCCCTGGTAAACGGTCATCTTGCCGGTGGCGCTGTCGAAAGCCGCAACGCATCCGCGCGGTTCCATCGCCGTCGGTGCCAGCCTGTTGTTGACGATCTCGACGCTGGCCGTGTGCGCGGCTTCGGCGAAAGCGGTTTCCGTCGCGGCCCGGTCCCCGTACTCGAGAACGCCAAAACGATTGTCCGGCACGCTGTCGTGAATCGTGGGGACGCCCCCGCGCAGCGCGTCACGCGGGATAACGACGGCATCGATCTCGTCCACGTCGAACTCGATGAGTTCGGCGGCGTCTTTCGCGGCGGCAACGGACTCGGCAACGATGCCGACGACGGGTTCACCGACGTAGCGGACCCGGTCTCTGGCGAGCGGCGGCTGTTGGAGCGCCTGCCGGGCCGGCGTGATCGAGCTCGCCGGCATGTCGGAACCTTCGATGTCGCGGACGCCAGCGGCGCTGAGGTCTGCGCCGGTATAGACGGCCAGGACGCCAGGTGAATCGCGCGCGGCCTCGACATCGAGCTGAACGATGGTTCCGAACGCGTACGGCGACCGGAACACATGAAGATAGGTTTGCCCGGGGAAGACGATGTCATCGGTGTATCTTCCCTTGCCCTGCGTGAATCGCTCGTCTTCCTTGCGCCGTATTGGTTGTCCCGTCCCGAATTTACCCACGCTGTCGGTCCCTTGTGCGGTGACTGAGGTCCAGTTCGCATTGTGCGACCGGGATTACGCCTTTTCAATTCCCGCGAGGCGGGCGGTCCGTGTATTCGGGCCGAGCGGTTGCGGCCACGATCGATGATGAGATAGGTTCCGGTATCCGGCACATACCGGTCGCCAACAGGTCTACCCCGCAATGAAAAACCCAAAATTCGGCAAGCTGATCAGGAAGATCAATCTGTATCCGCCTTACCTCGGTGCGGGAATTCGCGTGAGATCTTACCGAGACGACTTCACGCGTTTCGAGGTCGAGTTGCGGGCACGCTGGTACAACCGGAACCTGTTCGGCACACACTTTGGCGGCAGCCTCTACGCGATGTCCGATCCGTTTTTCGTCTTCATCATCACGATGAATCTCGGCAAAGACTATATTGTGTGGGACAAAGCGGCGGCGATCGAATTTCTCAAACCGGCGAAGGGAACGATTCTCGGGGTGTTCGAGATCAGTGGGGAGCGCCTCGAGGCCATTCGGGTGGACGTCGACGACCTCGGTAAGAACACCTATCATTTCGAGGCGGATCTGCTTGATGAGGCGGGGCTGACCGTTGCCCGAGTTCGCAAGGAGGTTTACGTGCGGTCCAAAGCCGCCAGCGCGGGAAACAGAAGCCATCGGTGAGCAGGCTAACAAACAGAATCAACTTCTCCGTAATGACGTTGGTCGGTCTCGTGCTGACGATCACCGGCATCTACTTCTATGTAGCCACGCAAAACTTCATGGATAAATCATCGGTGACGGACGGTGTTGTCATCGAGCTGCGCGGCAGCGTATCGATGGCACCCGTCGTGCAATTCACCGACAAAAACGGCCAGGAGCGCGTGTTTACGTCCACCCACTCATCGAGTGCTCCGAGACACGATGTCGATGAACGTGTCCAGGTCATCTATGCCGTCGATGACGTCGGGGGAATCGTGGAGGCCTACCTATACGGCGGTTGGGAGCTGCCCGTCCGGCATTACGGCGTTTTGCTGTTCGGCCTGATGTTTTTCGTTCTTGGCATCGTGTTTGGAAAAGTCTTTTGGAACAGAGACCGCTTGTCGTTGCGCTTCGGCAGGACCCGGGATATCGAGTTCTGAGAATCGGTTGCGACAGCCGGAAGTCGGCGGCCAGTTTCCCGTTCAAGACATCGGCACGGCCCGAGACGGTTTGATCATAGGCGCCGATCCGCCCGCCGCAGCCACCACTGTGGTGGGTCGCGGTTGTTGTCGCGGGTAAATGCAACGAATTCCTCCATGGGGTCCCCGGGCCCCCGTCTATATCGTTTCGCTGTGTAATCGGTTTTATCGAATATAATAATATAAATATTCGATAGCATCGATTAGTTGCATGCGGTGTAATCAAGAAGGAAAAGTAATGGTAATTACTCCAAGGGGAATTTCGATGCATAAACGAACTAAGCGGCTACTCGCCGTTCTCGCGGTAGCGTTGTTGCCCGGCTACGCGCTTGCCCAGGGCGATCCGAAGCCCAATGAATTCTGGTGGCCGGAACAGCTGAACCTCGCACCTCTTCGCCAGCACTCCGCGGATTCCGATCCGATGGGCGAAGACTTCAACTACGCCGAGGCGTTCGAAGCTCTCGACCTCGATGCCGTCAAAAAGGATCTGGAGGCATTGATGACGACGTCGCAGGATTGGTGGCCGGCAGATTACGGTCACTACGGGCCGTTTTTCATTCGGATGGCCTGGCACAGCGCGGGAACCTACCGCGTGGCCGACGGCCGCGGCGGCGCCGGCGGCGGTCAGCAGCGCTTCGAGCCGCTCAACAGCTGGCCCGACAACGCAAACCTGGACAAGGCGCGGCGGCTGCTCTGGCCGATCAAGCAGGAATACGGCAGGAGTATTTCATGGGCGGACCTGATGATCCTGACTGGAAATGTCGCGCTGGAATCCATGGGGTTCAAGACCTTCGGTTTCGCCGGCGGCCGTGAGGACGACTGGGAGGCCGACCTCGTCTACTGGGGGCCCGAGAACGAATTCCTCGCGGACGAGCGCTACAGCGGCGACAGGGAGCTGGAAAAACCGCTTGCCGCCGTTCAGATGGGCTTGATCTACGTGAATCCGGAAGGGCCGAACGGCAACCCGGATCCGTTGCTGGCCGCCAAAGACATTCGCGAAACGTTCGGCCGCATGGCGATGAACGACGAAGAAACCGTTGCGCTCATCGCCGGCGGGCACACGTTCGGTAAAGCCCACGGCGCCGCCGCCCCGTCGGATTGCGTGGGTGTCGAACCCGCCGCGGCGGGCCTCGAACAGCAGGGACTGGGCTGGGAAAACCGCTGCGGCAGCGGTGCCGCCGGCGATACGATCACCAGCGGGCTGGAAGGCGCATGGACGGCTAGCCCGGTTGCCTGGACCACCCAGTTCTTGGACAACCTTTTCGCGTTCGACTGGGTGCAGACGAGAAGCCCGGCCGGTGCGATCCAGTGGATTCCCGATACCGAGGCCGCGTCCAACATGGTGCCGGACGCGTTCGATCCCACGAAGCGCCATGCGCCCATAATGCTGACGACGGACCTCTCGCTGAAATTCGATCCGAGCTATCGCGAGATTGCGCGGCGTTTCCAGGAAAACCCGGCGGAATTCGAGTCCGCCTTCGCCCGGGCGTGGTTCAAACTAACGCACCGTGACCTGGGCCCGCGGGCACGGTACATCGGCACGGACGTTCCCGTCGAGGAACTGCTTTGGCAGGATCCCGTTCCCGCGGTCGATCATGCGCTGATCGACGCGGACGATGTCGCGGAGCTGAAGGCCGAAATTCTCGACTCTGGGCTGACGTTGCCCGAGCTCGTCAGGACTGCCTGGGCCTCCGCGGCAAGCTTCCGCGGCACCGACATGCGCGGTGGGGCAAACGGCGCGCGCGTTCGCCTGGCGCCGCAGAAGGACTGGGAGGTCAACAACCCGGACGAGCTGTCGAGAGTGCTTGGACGTCTGGAACGCATCCAGAGAGACTTCAACCGCGGACAATCCGGCGGAAAAAGAATATCGCTCGCCGATCTGATTGTCCTTGGCGGCGCGGCGGCCGTCGAGCAGGCCGCAAGAAGTGCCGGGCAGGACGTGCAGGTTCCGTTCATCCCCGGCCGCAACGATGCGTCGCAGGACCAGACCGACGTAGCGTCATTTGCAGTGCTCGAACCGACGGCAGACGGGTTTCGCAACTACTTCGGCAGCGGCAACCGCAGATCTCCGGCGGAATTGCTGGTTGATCGGGCAAACATGCTGACGCTTACCGTTCCCGAAATGACCGTCCTGGTCGGTGGTCTGCGGGCTTTGCAGGCGAATGCCGGAGAATCCCGGCACGGTGTGTTCACGGACCGTCCCGGGACCTTGAGCAACGACTTTTTCGTCAACCTGCTCGATATGTCGACGAAATGGACCAAGTCGTCGGCAGCCGAAGGGATTTACGAGGGCCGTGACCGCGCGACGGGCGAACTGAGATGGACGGCAACGCCCGTCGATCTCGTGTTTGGTTCGCACGCCGAGCTTCGCGCTATCGCAGAAGTTTACGCCGAAGACGGCGCGGAGCAGAAGTTCGTGCGTGACTTTGTCGATGCATGGAGCAAGGTAATGACGCTCGATCGCTTCGACGTGACCTGATGCGCCGGCAATGGGCGCTCGGAAGCTGCCGAAAGGCAATTCGCCGGGCGCCGGACAGCTCGTGAAATGAGCTGCGAGCACCTTTTCGTGACTCATGGCAACACGAACGGCGGCGTATTGAACGCCGCCGTTCTGCCTTGCGGTTCGCCGGTCCCGACGATTCGTTATTCGGCCGGTTTCACAAAAGCGTGCGCCGCCATCGTGCAATCGCTTCACCGATCTGATCCGGAGAATCCTCCTGTATGAAGTGGATTCCCGGCACCGTGACTTCCTGCTGATTCGGCCAGCTTCGACAAAACTCGCGCTGCGGGCCGGTGAGGATCGCACCCGGCTCCGCGTTGATGAACAGTTTCGGTAAATCGCTGGTCGACAGCCAGTCTCCGTAGGCGGCGACGATCGCATGGACGTCGTCCGGCTCGCCGTCGATCGGAATCTGCCGCGGCCAGGTCAAGGTTGGCCGCCGATCCTCGCCCGGGTTCTCGAAGGGACGGCGGTAGACCGACATCTCCTCGGCGCCGAGCTCGCGGAGTATCGACCCCGGCAGTACCCGTTCCACGAATACGTTGTTTTCGAGGACCATGGTTTCGCCCGCCGAAGAGCGAAAGCCCTGAAAAATCTCGCGGGCGGCATCCGGCCATTCGTCCCAGCTAACGGGACGAACGAGCGCTTCCATGTAGGCGATGCCGAGCACCGCGCTCTGGTGCTGATAGGCCCAGTCGAACCCCAGCGCCGAGCCCCAGTCGTGCACAACCAGCGTCACGCGATCGTCGATGCCCAGCGCGTCCCAGGCGGCAAACAGGTAGTCGCGGTGTTCGACGTAGCGATAGCTGCCGGGACCCGGATCGTCCAGTTTGTCCGAGTCGCCCATGCCGATCAGGTCGACGGCGATGCAGCGTCCCTGCGACGCCAGATGCGGCATCACGTTGCGCCAGAGATAGGACGAGGTCGGATTTCCGTGCTGAAAAACGATCGGGTCGCCTTCGCCCAATTCGACATAGCGCATTTTTTTTCCATTGATCGAGAGTTCTTTCTTGGCAGGTTCTGAGGCGGATATCATCTTGATACACCATGCTTATTCCGATCCGGGCGTTACATTGTATCGTGAATATTCCGTAATGCTCTGTTAGATTGTTGGCCCAAGCTCACCCACCAGAGATCTCCCATGACGCCCGAAAATCGATCCGCCTACTGGCGAGCGAATCTGCGCCTCGTCGCCGGCTGCATGGCCGTGTGGTTCGTCTGCTCCTACGGTTTCGGCATTTTACTCGTCGACGAATTCAACCGGATCCAGATCGGCGGCTTCAAGCTCGGCTTCTGGTTTGCTCAGCAAGGTTCGATTTACGTGTTCGTCGGTCTCATCTTTTTCTACGCCTGGCGCATGAACAAGATTGACCAGATCTACGATGTCCACGAAGACTGAGTTCCCGCGATGAGCTTGCAGGCAATGACGTATTTTGTCGTTGGCGCGAGTTTTGCGCTGTACATCGGTATCGCCGTCTGGTCACGTGCGCACAGCACGGGCGATTTTTACATCGCAAGCAAAGGCGTCTCGCCGGTGGCGAACGGTATGGCCACCGCCGCGGACTGGATGAGCGCCGCGTCGTTCATCTCGATGGCGGGGATCATCGCCTTCTCCGGTTACGACGGCTCGGTTTATCTGATGGGCTGGACGGGAGGCTACGTGCTGTTGGCGCTGTTTCTTGCGCCCTATTTGCGGAAGTTCGGCAAGTTCACGGTTCCCGAATTTATCGCAGAGCGCTATTACTCGCGGACGGCGCGCATCGTCGCCGTCATCTGCCTGATTTTTGTCTCCTTTACCTACGTCGCCGGTCAAATGCGCGGCGTTGGCATCGTTTTCTCCCGGTTTCTCGAAGTCGACGTTACGCTCGGCCTGATCATCGGGATGGGCATCGTATTCGTTTACGCGGTTCTCGGCGGCATGAAGGGCATCACGTACACGCAGGTTGCGCAGTATTGCGTGCTCATATTCGCGTATACGGTGCCTGCGATTTTTATTGCGATCCAGATCACCGGCAATCCGATCCCGCAGCTTGCTTTCGGCGGCGAGATAGCCGGTACGGGTACGGGCCTTCTGGAAAAACTCGACGACATCGTTACCTCGCTCGGATTTACGCAATACACCACCGGCACCAAGAGTACGATCGACGTCTTCTGCATAACGCTCGCGCTGATGGTGGGCACTGCCGGGCTGCCGCACGTTATCGTGCGCTTTTTCACGGTCCCCAGGGTCCGCGACGCGCGCACGTCCGCGGGATTCGCGCTGCTGTTCATCGCCATTCTCTACACCACGGCGCCGGCCGTGGGCGCGATGGCGCGTTTTAATCTGATCAACACGGTGCAACCGGGCGAAGTGGGGACCGTCGACGGAAATCTCAGCTACGACGAGCGGCCTCGCTGGTTCGAGACCTGGCAGCGGACCGGTCTGGTATCCGTCGAGGACAAAAACGGCGACGGGCGCATCCAGTATTACGACGACTCGAATCCGGCGTTCGTGGCGAAAGCCGACGAGTTCGGCTGGCGGGGTAACGAACTGACCGTTGATCGCGACATCATGGTGCTCGCCAATCCCGAAATTGCGGGGCTGCCGAACTGGGTCATCGCGCTGGTCGCGGCCGGCGGCATCGCCGCGGCGCTGTCCACGGCCGCCGGGCTTTTACTGGTGATTTCCGCGGCCGTGTCGCACGACCTGATAAAAGGCATTGTTGCTCCGCGCATCAGCGACAAAGCGGAACTGTTGGCCGGGCGCGTGGCGGCGGCCGTTGCGATCCTGATTGCCGGCTACCTCGGCTACGATCCGCCCGGCTGGGTCGCGCAGGTCGTGGCGTTTGCGTTTGGCCTTGCCGCGGCCTCGCTTTTCCCGGCTATCCTGCTCGGCATTTTTTTCAAGCGGATAAACAAAGAGGGCGCAATTGCAGGGATGCTGACCGGTTTGCTGTTCACGTACTTTTACATCGAATACTTCAAAGGGCTTTTTCTGAAGTGGGCCGGTTCGCCGTGGGGCGACAACGTGGAGGCGAACTGGTTGTTCGGTATCTCCCCGGAAGGTATCGGCGTGGTCGGCATGCTGCTCAATTTTGTCGTTGCCATCGGCGTCAGCCATATGACCACGCCGCCACCCGACCGTGTTCAGCAGCTCGTCGAACATATCAGGGTTCCGCGCAGCGAATAATCCGACAAGCATGAGTCACGACCACGAGGAACACGGCCACACGAACAATCGGCGTCGACTGACGATTGCGCTGGTCATTACGGCTTCATTCACGATTGTGGAGGCCGTCGGCGGCATCATCACGCGATCGCTGGCGCTGCTCGCCGACGCCGGCCACATGCTGACGGATTCGATGGCGCTCGCCCTGGCCGTTTTCGCATTCGTGATCAGTGCCCGGCCGGCCGACCAGAGGCGCAGCTTCGGCTATCACCGCATCCAGATTCTGGCGGCGTTCGTCAACGGTATCACGCTACTGGCGATTGTCGTTTGGATTCTGATCGAGGCCGTACGGCGATTACTGTCTCCGCCCGAGGTGTTGGGTGAGACGATGCTTTCCGTCGCCGTTATCGGTCTGGTCGTCAACATCGTGTCGTTTTGGATTCTCCACGGCGGTGACCAGGAAAACCTGAACATGCGAGGCGCCGCCTTACACGTCCTTAGCGATCTGCTGGGGTCGGTTGCCGCGATTGCGGCGGCCATCGTAATTATCTACACCGGCTGGATGCCGATCGACCCGATCCTGTCGGTTGCGGTTGCCCTGCTCATTTTTCGCAGCGCCTGGTTCATCGTCCGCCGCAGCGCGCATATCCTGCTCGAGGGAACGCCGGACTGGCTGAACGTCGACGAAATCAAAGCGCGTTTGATGAAAGCGCTGCCGGACGTAGGCGACGTGCATCACGTGCATGTCTGGGGTTTGACCCAGGAGCGGTTGATGCTCACGATGCATGTCGCGCTTCACCGCGACGCGCTCGACCCGACGGAGACGATCCGTTCGGTCAAAAGAATTCTGGCGGACGACTACGGTATCGGCCATTCCACGATCGAGATCGAGTTCGACGGCTGCGCGGACAGCCGGTGAGTATCTTTCGTTGGATGGGCGACCCTACCTACGCGCGATCGTCCGGATGCACGATGCCGATGTAGGGTAACGTGCGGTCCCGCTCCGCAAAATCCAATCCGTAACCGACGACCCATTCGTCGGGAATGGTAAAACCGATGTAGTCGATATCGACGTCCACCTCGGACCGCGCCGGTTTGTGGAGCAGGGCGCAGCTGCGCACGGTGGCCGGCCGATGCGATTCCATCATGCCGATCAGGTAATGCAGCGTGTGTCCTGTATCGACGATGTCTTCCACGATCAGCACGTGTTTGCCTTCGATATTGCCGCGGACGTCCATGAGCAGTCGAACGGCGCCGGTCTGAACGCTGGAGCTGCCGTAACTCGAGATTGCGATGAATTCAATGGTTCTCGGAATGGTAAGCCGTCGCGACAGGTCGGCCAGAAATATGAATGAACCTTTGAGGACGCCAACGAGCACGATGCTGCCTTTGTCCGCGTAGTCGTTCGATATCTGTCCGGCAAGTTCGCCGACGCGGTCGAGGATCCTGTCCTCGCTGATCATTACCTCGGGTTGGTTTGGGCTCATCGGCGCCTCCTGACGACCGCGATCGCAGCGCTATGCTAGGCGCAGCCGCGGCCGCCATGCAAGCGACGCGTTGGTGTCCGCCGCCGATCGGACGGACGCACCCCGACGACACGGCTGCAGGAGCCTGTCAGCAAGCGCTCATACAGAGGTTGAAGCCGTTGCGGTCAGTTGAGCGGGAATCCCGCCTGGGTCAGCAGCCGGGCGCTCGTGGAATACTCGTCCTTGTCGTCGTAGGTCAACACCACGTCGAATTTACCCACGCCTTTCCGGAACCAGTCGAGTTTGAGACCCGTCGTGCGGTTTTCGATGCGCTCGACAAACGCGGCCGCCCGATACGGTTCTCCGAAGCTGACCAGAACCGAACGACCGATGTCGGAATACAGGCTGGGTACCTGCGGTGTGTTACGACGATCGCCCAGGACGTAGTTCAGGTGGCGATAGATGTAGGCGCTGTACCAGGTGGCGCCCGTCGGGATGCTGGTGGCGTTCTTGGGGATCCGGCTCGGGCCGTAGTTGTAAGCCGCGAGCGTCAGATGCAGATCACCGTCGTAGCGCGCCAGCAGCTCTTTCAGATAACGTGCCCCGGCGTCGATGTTGGTGCACGGATCGTATAATTCGGAGAGCCGGTAGATATCGAGATGCCGGGCCGTCTCGGGCCACTGTATCTGCATCACGCCATGGGCATTGGCCCGCGAGCGAGCTGTCGCGTCGAAGTCGCTTTCGCCGCGTGCGACGGCCAGCAGCAGGGTTTCGGGAAGGCCGTATACTCCGGCGGCGACGCGGAAACAGTTGGCATGCGGAAAGCGCAGGTCCGGCTCGATGGTGGTGTCCTCGAGGAGGTATTGTCGCCAGGCGGCGCTGGGGTCCTCCACGCCCTCGTCGCCGCGGCTCGTCGCTCCCGACGGAAGGGTAATCGCGAGCGCCGTGAGTGCGAGGAGTGTTCGTGTCATGGCACGCTGTCCGACAGGTCCAGGCCGGTAGCAGCGGAAATTTGCGACAGCTTCCTGCTGCGCTCGGCGTCATCGCTGTAAGAGAAAGCGACCTGATAGACGCCGTTCTTGACCTTTGCCACCCGGTAATCGAGCCCCGTGACGTCCTCGAGCCGCCGCACGAAGCCGCGGGCCGCAATTTCACTGCGGAACGGGTTCCAAAAAGCCTGCCATTCCGGATCGGACAGGGCGTCGTCGTTTCCGTATTGTAACGGCGGGTCGTCGTGCCGGACGTCGGCCGTCGAGGACGCGTCGGCCGGAAGTTCCCGTATCGGCATGGAGTGGGCAGGCTCCGGCGCCTCGGACGAGGCCGTCGTCGCCTCGCCGACCGTCTCATCGGTCATCTCGTCCGCAGCGTTTATCGGCGAGTCGTCGGCGGCCGGCGGAGCCGGCTCGATCGCCTCCGCAACGGAGGCCGGTTCGACCGCGTCCACCAGCGCCTGCCGTTTTTCCTTTAGCTGCTGGATGGCCACTCCGTAACGATCTTCGTCGCTGACCGTTCCGGTCAGGTGGAAATTGGGCATGCCGACGAGCATGACCAATGCCCCGATCGAAACGATCGAACCGACTACGAATCCAAGAATTCTGAACATAACGTTGCCCCGATTCAGTAAATGTTCTTGATTCTTATCGCGTTCCAGTCAACAAACGGCTGCAACTCCTCGATGGTCGAGGACAGTGTCGTCAGCCAGGCCGCAAGCTCGCGGCCCTCGAAGCCCGCGCGCACCGACTCCGAACAGCGCCTTGGAAGTTCGTCGAGATGGGCGCCGAGCTTGCGCGCCGCACGGCTGTCGCTGACCGCAATCGCGTAATAGGTATCGGCGTCCGGTTCGAGCCGCCATTCGTTTTCCGGCAGCCAGCTGTCGCGCAGGAGGCTGGTCGGTAACGCGATCGTAATCGCTTCCTTGGCGCGCGAAATCCTGGCGGCGGTTCGATACGCGCAGCGGCCGTCGTCGAGGCGCACGAGCCCGTTGTTCTGCTGATGATTCAGCACGAACACCACCGCGTCTTCGTTGGTGGACACTTCGAGCCCGAGGCAGCCGCCGCGGCGGCTCCGGTACGGATCTCGTCCATACGCCGCTTCGCGGGACGGACAGGCCCGGCCGGACTCCAGCCTGACCATACGCAGCGAATCGAGCAGCGCGCCGGACCGGACGGAGACCGATTCCGGGCTTGCGGAGACGGGAGATGCGCTCAGGTAACGCGTGGGAATCCGCACGTATACGCTGCTGCTGACGGCTTGTAGTTCGCCGTTCGGGTCCGTCGGAGTAATGGTCACCCAATACTGGTGCAGGTCGCCGTCGACGACGTGCGCTTTCCCTTGCAGAAGCGCGTTGTGCGGCACGTCGTCGACGGCAAACTGGAGCGAGCTCAAGCCCGCGATGTTCTTGCCGACGAGATCCAGGACGTCGCTGCCGTCTCCGACCGGATCGACGCGGCCGACGACGTATTCGTCGCTGAGCACGCGCATCAGGGAGCAGCGCAGGTCGTGTGCGAGATGCGCGGCCATCAGGTCCGTCTCCGCCGTCGAGTACGGCACTCCGCGATCTCCCAGAAACGTCCGGTCCAACACCGGTCGTTGCCGCGCGCGCTGTTGCTCGCGGTTCAGCCGGCCCTGCCATTCCTTACCGAACCCCGCCACCCAGCTTTTCTCGACGACATCGAGTGCACGGACGGAGGCGTGGACGCCGTCGGGTCCCATGCTGCGAAGTTCAATACCGACAAGGTATTGCACGTCGTCCGCGCTGCAGTCGCTTCCGGTCGTCGGCACACGACGCTGTGCTTCGATGCCGTTCGGCTGCCAGGCGATGGTGACGCCCGGCGTCCCAACGACCTCTCGCTGCAGCCGGTCCCGTAGACGCAATGAGAGCTCGTCCACCCGGGAAAGCGGGCTGCCGTTGTGCATCACGACAAAACGCACCGACGCACCCTTGAAGCGCGGATGCGCGGTCAGCTCGTTTGCGACGTAGGTCGAGAGTCCTTTTCCGACCCAGTCTTCGACGTTCTGTTGGCGAGCCTGTGCGGCACCTGGCAAGCAAGCAATCAGCACGGCCGTTGTCGCCACGCCGGCGAGCAGCGTCGCGGTTCTGCCGGTGGACGTTCGGCTGGCGGCCATCTATTTCTCCAGCCGCATTGCGCCGTCACCGTCGATGATCAGCTCGCCGCCCCTGGATTCGGTCAGATAACGGTTGAGGGCGCTGGACAGTTTCGAGGGCAGCGTCACGCCCCAGGTGATCGTCCCCGGAGCGCCCGTCCGGCGCAGGGCCGCGACAACGTCGTTTGGCACCGTGGCTTCATCCATCTCGTGAAACTGGGAGGGATTGGACGCGGGCCAGAAACTCAGGGCGCCCCGGTTGACGTTCATGCGAAATGCCTTGTCCGCACGCATCGCGTAGAGGCCGATTTCGTTTCGCGCGACCAGACGCCGTAGCGCGAGGTCCGACTCGAAGCGCAGGGTAAAGCCTTCTTTCGCCGCTTCGCTCGCGGCCGGCGCCGGTGCCGGCTCGGGCACCGGCGCCACGGACGACGCCAGAGGAGGGGAGGTAGTCGGCTCGGGCTCGGGCGCTTTGACGGGTTCGTAAACCGGGGCGGGGGGCAGCTTCACCCGGCGCGGTTCCGGCGGTGGCGGCTGCTGCAGAACGGGTTCTCGGACCACGCGTTCGGGCACCGGCATCGGTCGCTCCGGCGGCGGTTCTGCGGTCGGCTTCGGGTCCGGGTCGGCTTTTGTCGTGACGGGCGCAGGGGGAGTCATCGGCAGGCTCTGTACGAGCGCGAATATCGCAACCAGGCACAACGACAGTATCGCCATGAACCGCATGACGTCGGTCTGCAGGTCGGCCGCGCCGCCGGCTTCCATGTCCATGCCGCGGTTCAACGGGTAACTCAACGGCGAGCGGGTCACTTGATCTCCTCCTCGCCGTCGCGGCGCTGTTCACGGAGGTGTTCTTCGATGCGATGCAGCGCGTCCTTCATGCTGGACGTGTCGACACGCGCCGCGCGGTCGTAACGTTGCTGCAGCTGGGCGCCGAGCGAAATCGATTTGTAGACGCGCATCAGGTAGCCGCCGATTCCGCCAAAGATCGTCGTGGACAGGGCGAGCAGGATGCCGCCGTCGACGAGACGTTTCAGCACGGCAAACGCCCCTTCCTGGACCGTCTCATCGGGGTCGCCCAGCGCGAAGATCAGTGCGCTTCGCATGCCGATCGCCGTCCAGATGACGCCGGTACCGAAAAACAGGGTCGTCCAGGTATCCGTCAGCTGGTCCAGCTGCACGATGTCCTCGATCGGCCTGTCCTCGCGGAGCTGCTTGCGCAGGCGACCGAGCGTCGCGGAATACACCAGGAGCAGGAGAGCGAACACCGGCAGCGACGATCCCAGGTTGTCGTAAACCCAGCTGAGCCAGTCGGCCGGGTCGGGGAGCATTCCGTTGCTGAAGGTGACGAAGTGCCCTCGGCTCAGGACGTACAGGATCGAGCCGGCGCCAATCAGCGAGCCGAGCATGCCGGCGCTCAATCCCTGAACGAAACTGCGGCTGTTGGTCGACCACATGGGTTCGCGCCGCTCAGTTGGCAGCGGCGCAGGCCGTGCAGGTGGCTTCGAGTACGAGTTCGACCTCGCGGTACAGTTCATCGGCGCGGTAGTAGCCGCCGTTGTCGAGACTCACGCGCAGCAGTCCGCGCTCCTTGTCGCTCAGCTCACGCTCCATGTCCAGCAGTACCCGGTCACGCCGGGGGCAGGTATGCGAGCAGTTGTTGTAGTCGCCGGCAAGCGAGATGAATTTGACGTTGAAATAACGGTTGTAGTAGTCGCGCGCCTGGCGCTGGCTGAGTAAACCCTGATCGGCCGACCAGACCAGAAACTCGCTGAATCGACGCTTGTTCTCGGGTTTCGGGTCGCCTTCCGCCGTGTTGAGCAGATCGTCGTAGAGGCGGTCGAAGTGGGCCGCGCAGCCGTCGTTCAGGGACCGCTTGACCTGATCTATGGCCGCGTCCAGGTTTTTGGTCTGTGGGCCGGCGCACGGGGGCGGGGAGCTAGCACAGGAGGTCAGTGCGCCGGCCCACAAAATCGTGAATCCGATGAGCAGGTATTGCAGACTTCGTCGTTTCATGGCTTCAATTCCTCGGAATCTCGTCACAAGAATCAGTTTTCGAGCGGGCTGCGGTAGGCCTGCTCGATGCTTCCGGGCGGCGGTCCGGCGATCGGATACCCGGCGGACTCGTCGCCGAACAGGATCGATTTGACGCCGCCGACGATTTCCATCATCTCGGGGGTAATCGTCCCGAACGATTGATTGAGCTGCTCGATCAGCGTCGCGCGCGCGATTTCCTCGCGTGTGCGGGCGATCAGCTCGCTGGTTTCGTCCATGTCGAGATAAATGTCCGACGCCAGCACTGCGAGAGACTGGTCGGTTTTGCTGCTCGATGACGCGACCAGCTGGTAATACTGCCGAAAGCGTTCGCTCAGGCGCATCCCCGAGCGGCCGCGCAGCGACGGCGCCGGGGCGTTGGTTGCCTCGGCGCCGCCACCCAACAGCGTTTCCTGCAAGGTCCACGAGGTCATTTTGTTGCCGAGCTCGCTGCGCAGACGTTTTTCGAGGCTGAGCCGCGTGTTATTGACGGTATGCTCCATGTCCGGAAGGCGTTCCTCCATGATGCTCAGCATCTCCAGATAGGTTGCACCCAGTTGCTTGGAAAGGCGCTGGCAGCCCGGGTCGCCCTCTGCGCCCTCGCATTTGCTTTCCTGGTAGAGCTGCTGCTGCTGATCGAGTCGGCCAATGACCTCCTGGAGTCCCGTTTCCATCTCCCGGGCGACCGAACTCGTTTGCCGGAGGTCTTCGACGACCGTGGTGGGAAACAGCCGGATCGTGGGCGTGTTCGCGTGGGCCTGATACGTAACGAGAAACGAGATGATCAGCGAGGCTCCGGCTACGCGCGCAAACTCGTAGAGAAATTGCCGCGTTAGCGGAGTGTTGCTGCGGTTGGGGGCGAGCTGCATGACGCCTTCTCCGTTCGTGGGAAACCGGGGTGCCGGCCGGAGCGCCGAGCTACCGTCTCCGACCGCGTTGTGTGCTTGTCGGGATGTAAGCTACCGGGAGGTGGCTGAATGGAAGCTGAATTGGCCTCGAATAGTGTTAACAGGCCCTAGGGCCGTGGCGGGCTGCGCTAGCGGATGTCGTCGAGCCGGATGTCGTCGAAACTGGTGTAGACGGGGTGATTGGAGGCGACCTCTCCCGCGTTTTCGCCGTAATCCTCGGGCCGCGACAGCCGGCAGGTTCGGTAAGCTGCGCTGCCGGCGGCGTCGAGTTCCGCCTCCACGTCCGAGAGAAACAGAATCTCCTCGCCGGGGAAGCCGAGTTCAGCGGAGATTGCGCGGTAGGAGGCCTCGTCGTGTTTGGGTCCCGTGGTCGTGTCGAAGTAGCCACGGAAAAGCGCGCGGACGTCGCCATAGCGGCTGTGTTGAAAAAACAGTTTCTGTGCCTGGACGGACCCTGATGAATACACATACAGGTGAATGCCGTTCTCGAACCAGTCGCGCAGGCAACGCACCGCGTCGCCGTAAACGTGCGCCCGGTAGTCGCCTGATTCATAGCCGCGTTTCCAGATCATGCCCTGCAGTGCTTTGAGCGGCGTCGCTTTGGTATCGTTTGCAATCCAGTCGACGAGCTGACGTATCAGCGGATCCAGGTCATGACTCGGTAAACCCGCCAGCCCGGCGGTGGCGTCCAGCTGCTCGCGGACGGGTTTTTCGGTGCGGTGTTCCCGCACGAACTCCGGCAGCCTGGCCGCCGCATACGGAAACAGCACGTCTTTGACGAAGCTCAGCGAACTCGTCGTGCCTTCGATGTCGGTGAGGACAGCCTTTATCAAGATCGCGCCTCTCGTCGACGCTCAGTTGTCGAGTCGGCTGAACCTGCCGGCGATGTCGCTGCCCGTGAAATGGGCAACCCACCCTTCCGGGTTGTTGAAGAGCCGTATCGCGATGAAGTTCGGGTTTGGTCCCATGTCGAACCAGTGCGGCGTGTTTGCCGGAACGCTGATCAGGTCGCCTTTTTCGCACAACACCTCGTAAACCGAGTCGCCGATGTGCAATGAGAAGAGACCCTGTCCGTCAACGAAAAACCGGACTTCGTCTTCGCTGTGCGTGTGCTCGTCCAGGAATTTCAGTCTCATCGAGGATTTGTCGGGATGATCGGCCGACAGACTCACGACGTCAACGGCCTGGTAGCCGTCCGCCTCGATCAGGCGGTCGATATCGGTTTGATACGCCGCAATCACGGTTTCCTGAGAGTCGCCGGCGACAACTTCGGCAGTCGCCTGCCAGCGCTCGAAACGCACGCCCTTCGCCGCGAGAGCGCCGGCGATCTCGGAGTGATCGGTGGTTTCTATCGTTGCCTTTTCGGCGTTGTCTTCGGCAAAAACTTTGAGTGTACTCATCGATTGTCGGTCCCTGCTTGCCCTGTGCGGCTCAGGCGATGATAGTCGAACAAATACTCCAGCGCTTCAAGATGTCGGACGCACTCTCCGGCGCTTTCGCCCCAGGTGTAAACGCCGTGCCCGGCGATCAGATAGGCGACGCCCTGGCCGTGGTCCGCCATGTGTCTTTCGACGTCCGCGGCGAGCGCGGGGATGTCCTGGCTGTTGGCGAATACCGGGATTCGGACCGAGGTGGCGTGCGTCGTAGTGCCGGCGAACGCCTTCAGAATTTCCAGGTCCCGGAATTCGAGTCCGTTCGGAGATCGTTGCGAGGCCAGCGTCGCGCCAACGGAGTGCGTGTGCAGCACGCAGTGGATGCTCGGATCGCGTTCGTAGAGCTGGGTATGCAGCGCCGTCTCGGCGGACGGTCGCCGGTCTTCCTTTGGCCTGCCGTCAGCGCCAATTCGCATGATGTCGTCGGGCGCCAGTTCGCTTTTGTCCTTGCCGGAGGCGGTGATCGCAATATCTCCGTCGTCCAGGCGCAGGGAGAAATTGCCGCTCGTTGCGGGCACCCAACCGCGTGCGTGAAGGCCGCGGCCGACCCGTGACAACTCCGCTTTTGCGGTCGAGAGATTCATGGGTCGAGTGTGTGCCAGTTAGCGGCCGGCTGTCCACCGATTCATGAGCAATCCGGGCTAAAATCGGCGCGATGATCAGACTCGTCAGGAATGTGCTGAAAACGATTGCGGCGCTGGCCGTGTTTCTGTTGCTGTCGATGCTCGCGGGAATCGTTTGGCCACTTGACGTGCCGGTGGCCAACGAGCGTGTAGGCCGGGTGTTGTTCACCGGCGTTTCCCTCGTCGACGTCGAACAAGGTGTCGTCAAGGCGGATCAGCGCATTTTGATCGATGGTGACGAGATCGTGGCGGTGGGCGCGGATCTCGACGGCGGCGGTTCAACCGTGATCGAAATGGGCGGATTGTTTGCCATCCCGGGCATGTTCGACATGCACGTCCACAATTTCAAGATGGCTCCCGCGTTGATGCATCCGCTGTTCATCGCCGCAGGGGTTACCGCGGTCCGCGATCTCGGCGGCTGTCTGGACCTCCCGGACAGCTGGGTTGCCTGCGCCGGGGAAAAGCGCTCCTGGAACGAATTGGTGGCAAGCGCCGCCATGGTCGGGCCTCGATTCGATCAGATTACGGGCCTTGCGATCGACGGCGGCCGGGAGATACCCGACAGGCTCGATCGAGCGCTGGGCGCCGGCACGGCGGACGGCGCTGGCGCGCGGGTTGCTTACGACAAAGCGCGGGGACTGGACTTTCTGAAGCCCTATACGATGCTGCCGCGGGAGGGCTTTTTTGCGCTGGCGGAAAGCGCCCGGGAAAACGGTCTGTATCTGGCCGGGCATTTACCGCTGGCGGTCGGCGGCCTGGAAGCGGTTGCCGCCGGCCAACGAAGTTTCGAGCATGCATTCCTGTTTATCTGGGAGTGTTATCCGGGCATGGCGGCGCTGCGGGACAGCGCGGACCCCCGGTCCGTTTACACCGACGAACTGCGCTTGCGCATGATCGAGGCTCACGACGCCGGGCTGTGTTCCGCGCTCCATGACGCAATGCGCGTCGCCGGCACGGCGTTCGTGCCGACGCACACCACGCGTAAACTCGACGCGTTTGCGACCGACGAGCGCTATCGTAACGACGCCAGGCTCGCTTACATTCCGGCCCCGCTGCGCACGATGTGGTTGCAGGACGCCGACGGGATGGCCGCGCGCGCGGCGGACGGCAACCGGAGCTATCGGGCTTTTTACGAATTCGGTCTGGAGCAGACCGGCATCGCGCATCGCGCGGGAGTAACCGTGCTTGCCGGGACCGATACACCCGACAGTTTTGCGTTTCCGGGATTCGGATTGCACGATGAACTCGAACACCTGGTGGAGGCGGGACTCTCGCCGACGGACGCCCTGCGCGCCGCAACGCTGGCGCCTGCGGCGTTTCTGGGGCTGGCTGATCGGGCGGGGGCGCTGGTGGCCGGGGCGAGGGCGGACATCGTGTTTCTCGACGCGAATCCGCTTGCGGACATTCGCGCGGTGCGGGAGATAGACTCGGTCGTTCTCGCGGGCGCCGTCTACAGCCGGGCCGATCTGGACGCGATGCTTGCCGGCGTCAAACGCGCGGCCGGTAGCTGGACGATGTGGCCCAAGTTCGCCTGGCAGATCCTGAGAAGCCCGATCATGATGAAACAGTTCGCCGACTAGCGGCGCCGGATGAGTCGGGGTATCTGCAGCGATGCGCAATATTCTTTTTTGGAGCCTTTTTCCGCTGGCCCTGCCGCAGGCGATCTGGGTGCGGAAAATCGCGCCGCGGTTCGCGGCTGCCGAAGGACCGGTCAGCGGAACGATGGGCAAGGGCAGATGCCTCAAACTGCTTGCTGTCGGCGACTCGATCATCGTCGGCGTCGGGGCGCGGCGCATCGAGAACGCGCTGGTTTACCAGACGTCGAGGGCACTCGCTGAAACCTTGAGCTGCCGCGTCGAATGGAGCGCCTTCGGTCGCATCGGCGCCAAATCGAAAACGCTTCTTCACGAATTTCTGCCGAAGCTGCCGCCGGAACCGGCCGACGCCGTCATCGTCTCAGTCGGCGTCAACGACATTACCTCGCTAACCGCACAGGCCGCGTGGCGGGGAAACCTGGAAAAGGTTCTGCGAGCGCTGTTCGAGCATTCACCCGACGCGGTTGTCGCCGTTGCGGGTATTCCACCGATGGCCGGTTTTCCGCTGTTGCCGCAGCCGCTGCGTTTCGCATCCGGCCAGCGAGGCAGGGCGTTCGATTTTGCCGCCCGCCGCGTGATTGCCGGTTTTCCGAGCGCGTTTCATGTGCCTATCGAGATGGAAACCACGCCGGAGAAGTTTTCCGCGGACGGCTTCCATCCGTCGGAAGCCAGCTACAGGACTTTTGGCGCCGTGGTCGCCGAGCGGATCGTCAACGAGCGCAGGCGCCGGAATCTGGACGGCTAGTTCGACGTCGCCGTCGGCCAGCCGTATGCGTCCATCATGATGCCGAAGATGAGGTTCTGCTCGATCACGCCGCGGACCCGGTCGGAACCCGGGCCAACACCGTAAAGCGCAACGTCTTCGCCGCCGTGGGTCTCGTCGATGGTCACCGAACCGTCGATGTTCTTTCCGCTTGTCGGCACCAGCGACTGCGCGAGCGCGCCTATGCCCGTGTCCGGCCACGGGCGCGGCATCTCGGAAACGGCGCCCGGGCCGTTCGCGTAGGCCAGCGTCGTGTACGGTTGGCCGTCCGCCGCGAGCGTGGGTTCCGAGTTCGGTTCTCCGGAGATGTCGTTGCCGACGACCAGCCCCAGTATCGGGTTGCCCCGCGTGGCGTAACCGCCCATCGTAAAAACGTGCGAGTGATCGGCCGTTACCAGAACCAGGGTGTCTCGAAGGTCGATTTTCTCGAGCGCGGTTTCCACTGCTCGATTGAACTCCTGCGCCTCCAGCATCGCGTAACCCGGTTTTCCGTCGTGATGGCCGTGGTCGATACGACCGCCTTCCACCATCAGAAAATAGCCGTCATCGTCCGCCGAGAGGAGGTCGATTGCCTTTGCGGTCATCTGCGACAAAGAGGGTTCGGTGGACTCCTCCGTCAGTTCGGCGATGTAGGTCATGTGCGATCGGGCAAAGAGGCCCAAGACCTGGCCGCCGGGTTGCAGCGCCGCCATCTGCTCCGCGGAATCGACGTAGCGACGGTCCGGCGCGCCGCTCAGCCACTCGCGCACCAGATCGTCTTCGGGGTTGCGCCGCGCGCCGCCATGCTCACGGCCGAAAAACACACCGCGGCCGCCGCCCATCGCGACGTCCAGACCGTCGCCGGGCGCAGAATGGACCAGCTGATGCGCGATGTCCCGGCAGCCGCGGTACCAGTCCGCTTCGGGGAGGAACAGGTCCGTTTCCCAGTCGCGTTCCGGCGAGCGGGCGTAGAGGGTCGCCGGCGTGGCGTGGGTGGCGCGCGCGGTTGTCACGAAACCGACGGCCGTGCCGCGCTGCTTCGCAATCTCGCTGATGGACCGAAGCGGGTTGGCCAGCGCCTCTTCGCAATTACGGCGCCGGGCGTCCGGTCCGATGTTGATGACGCCGGCGCGCGTCTTTTGGCCGGTCATCATCGCGGTCGCCGTGCCCGCCGAATCCGCTACCTGCTGGTTGGTGTTGTAGGTCTTTACGAGCGCGACGTTCGGGAATTTCTCGAACGCGAGCCAGTGCTCTTCGCCGCGCAGGCCCTGCGACTGACCATCGAAGATCCGTGCGGCGGTGACGGTTGCGACGCCCATGCCGTCGCCGATGAACAGGATGACGTTTTTCGCCGTTTCCGCCGGCGTTTCGGTGTTCTGCGGTTCGGCGCAGGCCGCCAGCAGGAACGCCGCTGCGGCGCCAAGAGCAATCGGGAGCGTTTTGTGTAGCGTCTTTTCGGATAATTCAGGCATGCGGGGCTTCGCGGACGGTTGTGAACGGGAGGTTTCGAGAATCGCGTTAACGCGCGCCTCTATGGTAACGGTTTAGACGGCCGGCTCAAACGCGCGGGAGCGCGTTGGCGCGCCTGGCGCGCCTGCCCGGACCGGGACGCTGCGACCCCGATCCCCAAAGGCGATACAATTCACCGCTGACGACGATTTGTCGGGAAAGCGTTTGCCGCCGTGGATTCGGTTTGCGCGGCATGGCGGCGGTTGATCGAGAGAAGTAACATGCATTCCGTGGCCAGGGAGCGACTTTCGTGAGTACGGTATTGATTAAAGGCGGGCGGATCGTTACCGCCGTGGACGATTACGTCGGTGACATCCTGATCGAGGGTGAACGCATCGACGCGATCGGCCGCTCGCTGGACGTCGCCGATGCGCAGATCCACGACGCCAGCGGCTTATGCGTCATGCCGGGCGGCGTTGACGTACACGTGCATATGGAAACGCCGATGGGCAACGGTGTCGAGACCTGCGACTCCTTCGAGACCGGCACGCGGTCGGCGGCTTTCGGCGGTACGACGACCATTGTCGATTTTGCGCAGCAGTTCAAGGGCGAAAGCCCGAAGCGCGCGCTGGACCGGCGCCTGCAGGCGGCGGAGGCGCAGTGTTCCGTGGATTACGGTTTTCACTCGATCCTGACAGACGTTTCCCCGGCGGCTCTGGCGGAATTGCCCAACATGATCGACAAAGACGGCGTTTCGAGTTTCAAGCTCTACATGGCCTACCCCGGTGTGCTGATGGTTGACGACGCGGACATCTATCGCACCATGCGAAAAGTGGGCGATTACGGCGGCATGGTCAACCTGCATGCGGAAAACGGCGTCGTTATCGAGGCGCTCATCGAGGAAGCGCTCGCGGCCGGCAACACGTCGCCGAAACACCATCAGCTCACCCGGCCCCAGCTCATGGAAGGCGAGGCGACTCATCGGGTGATCCGCATCGCCGAGCTTGCCGAAGTACCGGTCTACATCGTGCACCTGTCCGCGAAGGAAGCGTTGCAGGCCGTTGTCGAGGCGCGCGACCGCGGCATCCACGCATTTGCCGAAACCTGTCCGCATTATCTGTTCCTTGACAAGTCGGAGTATGAACGTCCCGGTTTCGATGCCGCGAAGTTCGTAATGACCCCGCCGTTACGAGATCGCGATTGCCAGGACGCGCTGTGGCGAGGGCTGCGTTTCGACGACCTTCAGATCGTCGCAACCGATCATTGCCCATTCTGTTTCAACGAAAGGAGTCATGGCCTTCTGAAATCGAAACAGTTGGGGAAAGACGACTTCTCAAAGATTCCGAACGGCGCCCCCGGCGTGGAATTCCGCTTACCCCTCCTGTTTGACGGCGGCGTAAACGCCGGACGAATAAACCTGAATCGTTTCGTGCAGCTGACGGCTACCGCGCCGGCCAAAATGTTCGGGCTTTTTCCGCGCAAGGGCACGATCGCGGTCGGCAGCGACGCCGACCTGGTCCTATTCGACCCCGAGCGAAAACATACCTTGAGCGCGGAGACTCATCACTCGAACGTGGACTATTCGCTGTTTGAAGGCTATGAAGTGCAGGGCAAGGTGAACAAGGTGTTCTTACGCGGCAAGCTCATTGTGGACGGCGACGATTGGCGCGGTGAAGCCGGGATGGGAGCGTATCAACGTCGCTCGGCGTCCGGGCGTGTGATGTGAAACGTCGTTTTTCGCCTAACCGTTTTCTTTTTTCGGTTTTGCGGAATGGGTCAGATGGACGCGGCCGCGTGGTTTTCCCGACCGTCTTTCGTTGAGACTTTCCACGAGGGTCTTCAATTCACTTTTGATGGCGGTAAGCTTGCCGCGTCGATAGCCGACGATCTCGTTGTCACCCTGAGTTATCGTATAACAGTACCAGTCGTCGCCCTCCATGTCGCTCGGAGCGTCGGACTGTTCGAGCGAGGTCAATAGATATTCTTCATCGTTTGGTTCGGAAAGGGGCATAAAGACTTCTTGCGGTGGCGTCCGTCGGGACGGTGGGTGAGTGTGCGGTCTGACGATCGACATCTCGTGAGTTCGGCACGGGACGATGGTGAGCGGCAGGACCGGCTGCCAGAAGGATCAGCCACAGTACCACGGTGTGCGATAGGACCGCAATTTGTTCGGTCAAATACTTGATTTTCCACGCAGAAATGCCGGTGTTTTCGGTGGGTCGGCATGCTTCGCGCCCAATCGACAGGCCTTCGGCACTTGACCGGCTCGCGGCCCGCATGGAGGATGCACTGACCGTAACCCCCACGCCCGCGATTTGCCGTACTGTATTTCGGAATTTGGATGCACCGCCACTGCGGCCCAGTCGATCGGCATCGCGAAGAGGCACGGCCGGGCGGTCGTTCGTCCGTCACGCTTGATAATCCAGCTTCCCGAGGTTCAACAAGGACTCAAACATGAAACTACAGCAGGTCCAACGATTTGCGTGCATGGCGCTTTGCACGCTCCTGATATCCTGCGGCGGCGACTCCGGCGGCGTTTCCGGCGACGATAACCCGGCGGCGATCAGTTATCCGGAAACGCTCATGGTGGATCATGTCGACAACTATCACGGCACTGAAGTAGCGGATCCTTACCGGTGGCTCGAGGACGACGTTCGTGAAAGCGACGACGTCAAGAACTGGGTAGACGCGCAGAACGAGGTTACTTTCGCTTACCTCGGGACTATCGAAGAACGCGAAGTCATCGAAAAGCGCATGACCGAACTTTGGGATTACGAACGTTACTATCTGCCACGCAAAGCCGGCGGCCGCTATTTTTTCGAGTACAACGACGGCTTGCAGAATCAAGAGGTCATTTATACGCAAACGAGCCTCGACGCCGAGCCTGCGCTCCTGATCGACCCGAACGGGTGGTCGGAAGACGGCACTGTCGCGCTCGCCGCGTTTTATCCGAGCCCCGATGGCAGTCACGTCGCCTACCTGATTCAGGACGGGGGCTCCGATTGGCGCGTTGCGAAGGTATTGGACGTCGAGACCGGCGAGGAACTGGACGATCATCTGGAGTGGTTGAAGTTCACCAACCTCGACTGGGCCAGCGACGGCTCCGGGTTCTACTACAGCCGCTATCCCGCCACGAGCGCCGAAGAGAAGTATCAGTCGCTGAACAAGAACATGACGGTCTACTTTCACCGTCTGGGCAGCTCGCAGGAAGAGGACCAGGTCGTTTATGCAAGACCCGATCATCCCGACTGGGGTCCCCGTGCTCAAGTCACGGACGACGGTGCGCACCTGGTGATTTCGATCTCCATCGGCACCGACGATCGGTATCAGATCGTTTACCAGGACCTCACCGATCCGGATAGCAGGCCCGAAACGATGATCGAAGGCTTCGACTACGACTACACGTTGATCGGCAGCGTCGGGGACGAGCTGTATTTCCGGACCAACGACGGCGCGCCGAGAAATCGGCTGATCACCATCGACGCGCGTAATCCCGAGCCGGAAAACTGGCGCGAGGTCATCCCTGAGGCGGAAGACGTTCTGGACGATGCAACCCTGGTCGGCGGTCACGTGATCGCGCAGTACATGCAGGATGCGTGGTCGGTCGTGAAGATTTTCGATCTGGAGGGAAATGTCACCGGCGCTGTGGATTTACCCGGCATTGGCACCGCCATCGGGTTTGACGGAAAGGCCGACGATCCGGAGACGTTCTTCAGCTACACGAGCTTCAATTCTCCAAGCACCGTGAACCGGCTTGACGTGAGCACCGGTGAGGTGACGGTGTTTAAAAAGCCCGAGGTGGCGTTCGACCCGGAGGACTACGTTGTTGAGCAGGTTTTCTACGCGTCGAAAGACGGTACCCGGGTGCCGATGTTCATTTCGCATCGAAAGGACGTGGCGCCCGACGGCCAGCGTCCCACCCTGTTGTATGCCTACGGCGGCTTCAATATCTCACTGCAGCCTTCGTTTTCGGTGACGCGGCTCGCGTGGATGGAGATGGGTGGCGTTTATGCGGTTGCTAATCTCCGTGGCGGCGGTGAATACGGCGCGGAATGGCACAAAGCGGGCACCAAGCTGCAAAAGCAGAACGTCTTCGACGACTTCATCGCGGCCGGCGAATACCTGATCGAAAACAATTACACGAACTCGGATAAACTGGCCATCTTCGGCGGTAGCAACGGCGGCCTGCTGGTCGGCGCGGTAACCAACCAGCGGCCGGAGCTCTTCGGCGCGGCAATTCCCGCGGTTGGCGTGATGGATATGCTGCGGTTTCACCGTTTCACGGCGGGCCGGTTCTGGACCGACGACTACGGCTCGGCCGATGATCCCGAGGAGTTCGAGGCGCTTTACGCGTATTCGCCGTATCACAACGTCAAGAAGGGAACGGACTATCCGGCGATCCTCGTAACGACGGCCGACACGGATGACCGCGTGGTGCCTAGCCACAGCTTCAAATACGCTGCGGCGATTCAGGAAGCGCAGGGCGGCGATGCGCCCGTACTGATCCGAATCGAGACGCGCGCGGGACATGGCGCCGGCGTGCCAACGGATAAAGTCATCGAAGACTACGCGGATCGCTGGGCGTTTCTGGTGCGAAATCTCGACATGAGACTGCCCGAGGGGTACGGCGAATAACCGTTCTCTGCCGTCGGAGCCCGTCAGGACGGGCTCCGACAGGGTGAACCGCCCGCCGGTCGCTAGTCTATCGGCGGTCGCGGTCCGGTATTCGGGCGGGAGTTTGCGTTTGTCGCAAAACCGTCGCTGTCGGTCGGGTAAGATGCGCAGGCTTGGCTCGTGGGAGTGAGGATCGTAATGCGTTCAATGGCAGCTACACGCAGTTTGCCGCTGCGTTTGAATCTGTTGCTGCCCGTGGTTTTCGTCGCGCCCGCGTCGGCTGACGTGTTACACAATCACGACAATGGGCCGCTGATCGGGATATTCGGGCTGCCCGACAGCACCGAGGGAGCGCAGCTACTCGATGTGCGGTCCAGCGCCGTTGACGTTCTGCTGCTGACGTCGAGTCATTCCATCGCCGAAGCCAGCGCCGACGAGATCTTTATTCTCGATGGTGAGACGACGCGATTCGAGCTGTCCTATCGTTACGGAGTCAGTTCCAATCTCGAACTCGGCTTGGAACTGCCTTTCGTGTGGCATCAGTCCGGCGGTCTCGATTCGGTCATCGACCGGTGGCACGACTGGTTCGGTTTTCCGGACGGCGCCCGTAACGACAGACCACGGGATCTGCTCGAGTTTCAGTACCGGGACGCGTCGGGCGAGCTGCTCAACATCGACGAAAACTCGAACGGTCTTGGTGACGTTCGTTTGTTCGGCGGGCTGCGTCTGACCGAAAGCACCCGGCACAGCACCGCGCTCAGGTTTGGTGTGAAGCTGCCAACCGGTTCGAGCGCGGAATTGCACGGCAGCGGCGGCACGGACGTGAGCCTGGGGCTGGCGGGCGACGTCGGGTCGCTGTGGGGCAGTGAAAAACTTAGCGGGTTCTACCGGCTTCACCTCGTCTATGTCGATGAGCCGAAATGGCTGGCCGACCGTTACGAGGAGCTCGTTGGTCAGGTTGCCGGCGGTTTGGCGTACCAGGTGACCGAGAACGTCGGCCTCAACGTCCAGGGGACCGTTCGCAGTCCCACGTATTCGGCGAGCGTCGATGGACTGGGCGATCCCTCGGTGCAAGTCACGTTCGGGGGCAGCTTCAGGCTGTCCGACCGGTTCCAGCTCGTGTTGGCGGTGGGCGAGGACATCAAGGTTGGTTCCGCGCCGGACGTGTCGTTTCAGCTCGCGTTGCGTTTCCGGCCTCGTTAGCGTTGCTTCAAGCGACCCGCGGGCCGTCCCTGGCGCGTTAAATCAAGTTCGGTCCGACTCGTTTTTCGGACTGTCTCCCCTTTGCGACACTGTGGAAATAACCTATAGCGTGCCGATTGACAGGTTTCTGTGATTGGGATAATTTGTCTCAATTATGGAAGACATCAAAAACAACGCTCTGAACGCTTTTCGCCTTTTGTTCCGGCCGATCGCCCGTATTCTGCTGCGTGCAGGAGTTGCGTGGCGGGACGTGGCCGAGGTTGGTAAAGCGACCTACGTCGAGGTGGCCAGCGAGGAATTCGGAATTCGCGGACGACCGACGAACGTGTCCCGCGTCGCGATTCTCACGGGTTTTACCCGCCGTGAGGTCAGGCGCCTGCGAGGCTTGCTGGAGCAGGCGGACCCGAGCGTTTTTGGCCGCATGAATTACGCGACCCGGGTGCTGTCGGGTTGGTTTCAAGACGAAAACTACGTCGGCGCCGACGGCGCTCCGCTGCCGCTGGCGGCCTCCGGGCACAACCCGTCGTTCGAGTCGCTTTGCGACCTGTACAGCGGCGACGTCCCGGCAACGACGATGCTCAAGGAATTGAAACACGTTGGGGCGGTCGAGGAGCGCGACGATGGGTGCCTGGTCGCCAAATCGCGCTATTACATGCCCGTATTGATGGATCCGGAGCAGATGCTGCGTTCCGGCAGCGTTCTCGCCGACGTCGGCGACACGGTGGCTTACAACCTGCACCGCGGAGAGGACGACCCGAGCCGTTTCGAGCGGCGCGCGACAAACACACGAATTGCCGAACAGTCAGTACCGGAGTTTCGGCGATTTCTGGAACAGGAGGGCCAGGCGTTTCTGGAAAAGGTCGACGCCTGGTTGACGAAGCACGAACGAGGTGAGGGAGAAACATCGGCCAGTGTGCGCCTGGGACTAGGCGCCTACTGGATTCAAGAGAATATGGATACGAGGGAAGAGCAATGAAACCGAGTAAGTGTTTGCTGGTGTTCGGCACCGCATTTGTCGTCGCCTGTGGGGGCGGCGGCAATCAGGTGGCGGGTATCGACGGTGGCGGCAGTCCGGCGCCGGTCGCCTCCAGCGTTGTGTCACAGGGTACGATTACGGGCTTCGGCAGTATCGTCGTTAACGGTGTCCGCTACGACACCAGTAGCGCGACAATTACGATTGACGACGAGCCCGGCGTGGAAAGCGATCTTGCCGTCGGCCAGATTGTCGTCGTCAAAGGCACCATTAGCGATGACGGTACAACCGGCACCGCCGACAGCGTCGATTTCGATGACGCGGTCGAGGGACCGATCGAATCGATCGATCTTGCCGCCGACAGCATGGTGGTTCTCGGTCAGACCGTACGGGTCGACGGTGACACGGTCTATGAGGACGATATCGATCCTTCGTCGCTCGAAGGCCTGAACGTCGGCGATATTGTCGAAATTTCCGGCAATATCGACGCGAACGGCGACATTGTTGCGACCTATGTCGAGCTCGAGGACCCCGGGTCCGACTTCGAGGTCACCGGGTTCGTGATGAACCTCGACGCCGGTGCGTTCACCTTCGAGATAAACAATCTTGTTGTCGACTACAGCGCGGCTTCGCTGGACGATTTTCCGAACGGCGGTCCGGAAAACGGCCAACTCGTCGAGGCTGAAGGCAGCCTTGGCGGCGGCGGCGAACTGGTCGCCACCGAGCTTGAGTTCGAGGGCAACGATCTGGATCTGGACGACGGTGACGAAGTCGAGATAGAGGGATTCATTACCCGCTTCAATTCCGCAGCCGACTTCGACGTAAACGGTATTCCGGTAACGACGAACGCGTCAACGGAGTTCGAGAACGGCAGCAGCGCAAACCTCGCGCTGAACGTCAAGGTAGAGGTTGACGGTGAAGTAAACGCGGCGGGCATCCTGGTTGCGGACGAAGTCGAGTTCGAGGAGGAGGGAGTTCTCCGTGTCGCCGGGCTGGTCGAGGACGTGCAGGCCGACCGTCTGACGGTTCTCGGCATTGAGATCACCGTGAACGTGCAAACGGAGTTCGATGACGAGAGCGCGATGGACGTGCAGAACTTCGATCTCAGCGACGTCAACGTCGGCGACTACGTCGAAGTCCGCGGATTCGACAGTGCGGGCACGATCGTCGCCACGCGCGTTGAGCGGGACGATGACGAAGGCGAGGTATCGCTCCGCGGTTTTGTCGAGGCGGTCGCCGATCCGCAATTCACGATTCTGGGAGTGACGATACTGACCAATGCCGGCACGGAGTTCGAGGACGACGATACGACGCTGACTGCCGACGAGTTTTTTAATCAGGCGATGGGCAGGCTGGTGGAAGCCGAGGGCGTCTTGCAGAACGACGTCATCGTCGCGGACGAGGTCGAATTCGAGGACGACGACTAGAGTACGAGGGTTGGTAGCAAGATCCGCGATTGGGGCGGCCAGCGCCGCCCCAATCGCGGCAAATGGGGAGAGTTTGGTCTGGCCTCATCAATTCCGGTGAGGTTGGTTTGGAAAGCTTATCGAAACCCGAGCGGAACGACGGTTTTGAGCGATCTATAAGGAGATTCAACGATGAACGGTAAACCGAACATCACCCTGATCGGTATGGGTTTCATCCTGTCGGCGACAGCCATGGCGGATGACGTGCACTGCCCGCCGAATCTCGGCGCGGTCGAAATCGACGGCAACGTGCTGATCGCGGCGCCGTGCCGACTAGACGGCACGACCGTCAAAGGTTCCGTCGAGCTGTTTGCGGGCGGTTCACTCGTTGCAGTCGACGCAACAATCATCGGAAACATCCAGGCGACCGCGGCCGACTTCGTCGACGTCGACCGCAGCGACGTTGAAGGCAGCGTTCAGCTCGACGACATGGTCGGCACGGCGAATAGCATTAGAAACAGCACCATTATCGGCAGCGTGCAACAGACGGGAAGCCTGTCCGCGCTCGAGGTGATCGATAACGTCATCGGAGCCGACGTACAGGTATTCGGCAACGCGGCGGCGGTAACGGTCGACGACAACCATATCGAGGGAAGCGTTCAACTGGAAGACGTCGTGGGTGGCGCATCGGCAGTTACGAACAGCTTTGTAAACGGCGGTATTCAGCTGTCGAGTAACGGGTCCGGTTTCAACGTGAGCGACAATACGGTCGGCGCCGACCTGCAGGCCTTCAGCAACACCGGCGGTCTGAGCATCGAAAACAACGTCGTCGACGGCAATCTTCAGTGTAAGGAAAACGACCCCGCGCCCGTCGGGGGAAACAACCAGGTCTCGGGCAACAAGGAAGATCAGTGCGAAAACCTGGTGCCGGGCGCGAGTGGCAATGTAAGCGCGCAGGGCGCCGACTCGGGCGCTCCGGCGCCGAGCTCGAATGCCGGCAGCGGCGGCGGGTCCGGAGGCGGCGCTCTGGGACCGCTTGCGGCGGCACTCGTCTTGCTGCTGACGATTGGGCGCGTCAGACGCTCCATGACGGTAAGGAAAAAATAACGATAGGGGAAAGGCAACCTCGCGAGTTCAAGCGACTCCGACCGTAAGGCCTAAGGCCGGGCTCCGCGCGATGCGGGCCCGGTTTCTTTTTGCGCCACTTGCAGTGTTTATGCCAGTCGCGACACAATCGCAGGACTGTATCCTGCGTGGTGATGCGTTATGTCCCGAGCTTTCGTTTCTTCTGTCAAATTCGGTGTGATCTGCATTGCGGGTCTGACGGTGGTTGCCTGCGGCGATCAAGCTGCTCAGCCGATGCGGTCGTCCCTGCCCGCCGGTGCGATGTTGACACTCGAGGACATCTTCGACGAGAAGGCGTACGAGCCGGAGGAACCCGGCAGGATCAAATGGCTTGCCGACGGCAGCGGCTATACGACCTTGGAGACGAATCCGGCCTATGAGGATGCGGAACCGGAAAAAGACGAAGACGGCGAGGAGATCAAGGCGCCGGAGGACATCGTACTGTACGACCCGGAAACGCTAGAACGCTCCGTCCTCGTCACGATCGATCAGCTGACGCCGGACGGCGCGGATCGTGCGCTGGTCGTCGACGACTACTCCTGGTCGGAAGGCCGGGAGAGGCTGCTCATCTACACCAATAGCAAAAAAGTGTGGCGCGAAAAAAGCCGTGGAGACTATTGGGTGCTGGATATCGGAAGCGGTGCGCTTTTTCAACTCGGCGGTGACGATGCCGAGCCGAGCACGCTGATGTTTGCCAAGTTCTCGGAGGACGGCACGCGCGTCGCTTATGTCCGCGAGAACAACATCTTCGTGCAGGATCTCGACGACCGCAGTATCGAACAGCTTACGACGGACGCGTCTGGCGGCATCATCAACGGCGTAATGAGCTGGGCCTATGAAGAGGAGTTTCAGATCCGGGACGGGTTTCGCTGGAGCCCGGACGGGCGGCGCATAGCGTATTGGCAGTTCGATACGTCCGGGGTTCGCGATTTCCTGCTGATCAACAACACGGACGAACTTTATCCGATGATTACACGCATCCCGTATCCGAAGGTTGGCGAGACTGTTTCGGCGGCGCGCGTCGGCGTGATCTCACTGGGTTCCAGCGCAACCGTCTGGGCGAAGCTGCCGGGTGATCCCCGCCAGATGTATGTCCCGCGAATGGATTGGGCGAACAACAGCAGCCAGATCATCGTCCAGCACCTGAACAGGAAGCAGGACACAAACACCGTTTATTATGCCGATGCCCGGACCGGTGACGTCGAACAGGTGTTAGTCGAACGGGAATTGCACTACATCGAAGACGTGGTTGACGTCACCTGGTTGCACGAAGCCGACGAATTTGCCTGGCAGAGCGAGCGCGGCGGGTGGCGCCACATTTATCGTATCTCCCGCGATGGAGAGTCGGCGATCGACCTCACACCGGGAGATTTTGACGTCATCGAGGTCAGCCACATCGACGAAGCAACCGGGTGGCTCTATTTCATTGCCTCGCCCGAGCAGATGGAAAAGCGCTACCTCTACCGCTCGCGTCTTGACGGCAGCGGGCAGATGGAGAAAGTGACGCCGGACGCGTTCGCGGGCACCAACGGCTACCAGATTTCGGATGACGGCCGCTGGGCGATACACACCCATTCGTCGTTCATGCAGCCGCCACAATACAGGTTGGTATCGCTGCCGGAACACGAGGTCAAACATGTGCTCGAGGAAAATCGGGACCTCATCGACAAACTTGCCGAACTCGAATTCGGCGAACATGAATTCTTCAGGGTGCAGGCGCGTGACGGTCTGGCGCTCGACGGATTCGTCATGCGTCCACCGGGCTTCGACCCCAGTCGCCTTTATCCGATCATCAACTACGTTTACGGCGAAGTTGCCGGTCAGACCGTGCGCGACAACTGGGGTGGCTCCCGGCACCTGTGGCATCTGTTCATGACGCAGCGGGGCTTTGTCGTCGCGTCCGTCGACAATCGAGGCACCCGCGCACCGAGAGGCAGGGAATGGCGTAAGTCGGTTTACGGCGCAATCGGCGTGCTGGCGTCGCGGGATCAGTCGGACTCGCTGACCGCCATGATCGAGCGATGGCCGTACATCGATGACGGGCGGGTTGGAATCTGGGGGCATTCGGGCGGCGGATCGATGGCGCTCAACATGCTGTTCCGCTATCCCGGGCAGTATCACGCCGGGGTTTCGCGTGCACCCGTTACGGACCAGCGATTGTACGATGCGATTTATCAGGAGCGGTATTCGGGGCTTTTGGAGGAGTACGAGGAAGGGTATCGGGAAGCGTCGCCGATTACCCATGCGCAGAACCTCGAGGGTGAGCTGCTGCTGATTCACGGAACCGGTGACGACAACGTGCACTATCAGGGCAGCGAACGCTTGATCAACGAGCTCGTGAAACACAACAAGCAGTTCGATTTCATGTCCTATCCGAATCGTTCGCACCGTATCAGCGAGGGGGAGGGTACCGAGCTGCACATGTATACGATGATGACGAGGCACTTCGAGGAACACCTGTCCGGGGAACGTTGACGCTTCGCTGATTGACCGGGACGTAACGTCCTGAGGACTCATTCGGCAGGTGCCAGCGGACATGCGTCGACGTCAGCGGGGACTGAACGCACGGACCACGGTATGGCCGCTGAAGCATCGTCATGACGTTCGGGAACCGGCGTGTTCGGCATGTTTTGACCAACATGAGACCGTGCAAGAGGGACGGACATATGGGTGTTTATCGAGCAGGAACACCTCGCGGACCGATCGTCGCCGCTCCGGTAATTATTGCGTGGTCTGCCGTCGCTGCGCAGGAGAATGACGCGCCGAACTCGAACACCGGCAGCCTGGCGATGACGGCGGAGCGACTCGGAGAACTGATCACAAACGCCGTATTGTCATTCGGCACGAGCTACTCATCGGGTATGTTCATGTTCAATGGTGGTGATAGCGCCGAGATTGAGCAACAAAGGCTAATTGAGGAACTCAAGAAGCAAAAGACCTGACCGCGTCCGGTCCTCTTGTATCGTGCGCCGCCGATACTATGACGGTGCGGCGGCCGTGGTTTCGCGGATGACGAGTTCGGAGTCGAGCTGCTTATACACGGCGTTCGAGGATTTTTTTTCCAGCATGTCGACAAGGAGCGAAGTGGCAATCGACGCCGCCTGCTTGGTCGGTTGCCGCACGGTAGTCAATGGGGGCCACAACCGCTGCGCCATTGGGATGTCGTCGAATCCCGCAATCGACAGCTGGCCGGGAACGTCGACTCCGCGCCGGTGCGCAACCGTCAGTGCACCAGCGGCCATGTCGTCGTTGCTGGCAAAGATACACGTCGGCGGCGAGGGCAGAGACAGCAACTCTTCCGCGCACTCGATGCCGGACTCGAAGGTGTAGTCGCCCTGTTTGACGTAGGCCTCGCTCGGCCGCAATCCCGCCGTCGCGAGCGCCCGCTCGAACCCCCGCAGGCGATCGGTTGTCGAGCCATGGCTTGGGTGTCCGACGATGAACGCGATTTCCCGATGACCCAGCGTAATGAGGTGTTCCGTCATGGCCTCGGCGGCGGCCTCGTCATTCACGGAAACGCTTGATGAATACTCGCCTCTGAACAGCTGTGAGATTCGCACGAACGGTACGCCGGTGCGCTGCAGTTCGATCACCAACGATCGTGAGTCGGACAGCGGCGGGGTGAGTATCAGGCCGTCAATCAGCGATTGTCTGGCAAGAATCTCGATATGGGCTACGACCTCGGTGCCCGACTTCACGCAGGGTTCCAACATTATGTTATACCCGTGTTCACGCGAGGCTTCGATGGCGCCGTGCTGGACGTCGGGGATGTAGTGGTTTGCGTCGGTGTCTATGTACACGAGAGCAATGAGAAAAGACTGGCTTTTTCGCAGCCGGCGGGCCGAAATATTCGGGAAGTAGTTGAGCTTCCGGGCCGCCAGCATGACGCGATCCCGGGTGTCCTCTCGAACGTTGGGCTCGCGGTTGAACACCCGGGAAACCGTCTTTTTGGATACGCCGGCTTCACGCGCGACGTCAATGATCGTGCTCTGTGTGCTTGATTTTGCGACCATCGATTGCTCTGCCTGTGAAAGGGTTGTTGCGCCTGCGCTTCAGGCGCTCGGCGCGGCGCCCGTCCGTACAAATTGGCTGCTTGGCGTTCGTTGTCAGTATTACCATCTGCCACTCTATCGTTGAATCGACACCGATATCAAGTACGCAAGAACATGGGAAATTCTGCACGTATCGGACGGCAGCGACGACACCGCTTTTGTTGACATCGTTGTCATTTAGTGGAAACATCTGCGACCGAGCCTGAACGGCGGGTTCGGACATTGGAATTGGGAACGCACGGTCAGGCGGCAATGACAAACATTGATCTGGCAATCATCGGTCTGTATCTGACGGCAACGATCGTCATCGGGCTGGTTTTGCGGCGACGTGCGGCCAGGAGTTTGAAGAGCTACGTGCTCGGCGGCAACACCCTGCCGTGGCCGATGCTCGGTCTGTCCAACGCGTCCGGTATGTTTGATATATCGGGCACTATGTGGCTCGTGGCCCTGTGTTTCGTCTACGGCCTCAAGAGCATCTGGATTCCGTGGCTTTGGCCGGTTTTCAATCAGGTCTTTCTGATGATGTACCTGTCGGTTTGGCTCCGGCGGTCCAACGCGATGACCGGGGCGGACTGGCTGACGTCGCGATTCGGCTCCGGTCGCGGGGCGGAGCTGTCACAGCTCATCATCATCGCGTTTGCGCTTTTGAGCGTGATTGGTTTTCTGGCCTACGGCTTTGTCGGCATCGGAAAGTTCATCGAGGTTTTCATACCTTGGGAAACCGTCAGCCACCTCGTGCCGTTTGATGTGCCGGCGGCGCGAGTCCCGCAATTTTACGGGATTGTATTCACCGCCGTTGCGACCGCCTATGTGATTCTCGGGGGCATGTTCAGCGTTGTCTGGACGGACCTGATGCAATTCACGATCATGACGATTGCGGCGATCGCTATTGCTGCGATGGCGATGATGCTGGTTAGTCCGGCCGAATTGACGGCGGCGGTCCCCGAGGGTTGGGCCACGCCGTTTTTCGGTTGGACGCTGGATCTTGACTGGGCGCCGCCGCTTACGGCCGTCAACGAAAAGATAGCGTCCGACGGATACTCCTTGTTTGGCGTGCTGATGATGATGATGCTTTTCAAGGGGGTCTTGGTCAGCGCGGCCGGGCCGGCGCCGAACTACGACATGCAGAAGATTCTGGCAACGCGCTCGCCCAGAGAAGGCGCGCTCATGAGCGGCTTCGTCTCCATCGTGCTGATGCCGGTGCGCTACCTGATGATCGCCGGTTTTGCCGTCCTAGCCATTGTCTACTACGACCGGCTCAATTTACGTACCGCGGGCGGCGTGGATTTCGAGAACGTCCTGCCGGCCGCCATCCAGGAGTTCGCGCCCGTCGGCCTGCTGGGCCTGATCGTTGCCGGCCTCCTGGCCGCGTTCATGTCCACGTTCGCCGCAACCGTGAATTCGGCGCCGGCCTATGTCGTCAACGACGTTTACAAGAAATACGTCAATCCGGATGCGGGCACGAAAACGCTCATCTACGCGAGCTACCTGGTTTCAATTGTCGTCGTGCTCATCAGCACGGCCATCGGCTTTTACGTCCCGAGCATCAACAGTCTATTGCAGTGGATCGTCTCCGGACTTTGGGGCGGGTACACGGCGGCTAACGTTCTGAAGTGGTATTGGTGGCGATTCAACGCCTTTGGTTATTTCTGGGGCATGTTGTCGGGAATCGTCGGGGCGCTGATATTGCCGCTCGTCTCCCAGAACATTTTCCCCAACGCGCCCTCCGACATTCTGCCGCTGTATTCGTTTCCGATTCTGCTGGTGATATCGAGTGCGGTTTGTATCGGCGTGAGCCTCATGACGGAACCCGACGACATGGAGGTGCTCAAGTCGTTCTACCGCCAGGTTCGGCCCTGGGGATTCTGGGGTCCGGTATTGGACCGGGTTGTGCAGGACGATCCGGATTTTGCGGAGAACAGGGAGTTTCGGCGTGACGCCGGAAACGTTGTGGTGGGCATCGTCGCGCAGACGGTTCTGGTTGCGTTGCCGATTTATCTGGTCATCAAGAACCCAACGGGAGTAGCGGTCTGTATTGGACTCATTGCGTTGACCGCGGTTGTCCTTAAGAAGACATGGTATGACCAGTTACCTAAGGAGGGCCACCGGCAATGAACCGAGTTGCGGCAGATCGCACGGGCGCACCGCTGTCCAAATCGCAACGGAAATTCGGAGACTTCGACGATGCGAGGCGCGAATTCGTAGTCACCGATCCGAAAACGCCGTATCCCTGGATCAACTATCTCGGTAATCGGCGGTTCTTCTCGATCGTGTCGCATCTCGGCGGCGGTTACAGTTTCTATAAAGACGCAAAGCTGAGGCGTCTAACGCGTTTTCGCGCGAACTCCGTTCCGCTCGATCAACTCGGGAAATACCTCTACATCGTCGACGACGACGATCTTTGGAGTCCGACCTGGCAGCCCGTGCGCGCGGCGCTGGACAGCTTCGAGTGCAGACACGGGCTGGGCTATTCGCGCTGGCGCTCCAGCAAAAACGACGTCGACGCCGAGCTTCTGGCCCTCGTGCCGGTAAACGAAGACCTGGAAATACAGAAACTGACGCTGTCGAACCGCTCCGGCAAGGCCAAGCGTCTGCGCCTGTTCTCCTACGTCGAGTGGTGTCTATGGAACGCCGAGGAAGATCAGACGAACTTTCAGCGCACTCTGTCGCTGGGAGAAACGATGGTGGAGGGCCCCGTCGCCTATCACCTGACCGGCTATCGGGAACGCAGGTCCCACTACGCGTTTCATGCGTGTAGCGGTGCCGTCATCGGTTTCGATAACGATCGCGATGCGTTCGTCGGGCCGTACAACGGTCTAGACCGACCGGCGGCGGTAAGCGTCGGCGCTTCGCTGCAGTCAAAGAGAACCGGCTGGAATCCGATTGCTTCCTTTTCCTGCGACGTCCACCTGTTGCCGGGCACAAGCAAGGAGCTGACATTTTTGACGGGGTACGCCGAGAACCCCGTCGACGGTAAATGGCGTGCCGACGGCAGCGTCGATACCGGACTGGCCGATGCGGCGGTCGCGCGCGCTACGTCGGCGGGTTACGTCGAATCGGCGTTAGGCGAGCTGGCCGAATTCTGGTCCGAGAAACTGCTCGGCTACCAGGCGGCTACCCCGGAATCGGAGTGCGACCGGCTTCTGAATATCTGGAATCCGTACCAGTGCATGACGACGTTCAATCTCGCGCGTAGTGCATCGTACTTCGAGTCCGGTCTCGGTCGCGGAATCGGGTTTCGAGATTCCAACCAGGACGTGCTCGGTGTCGTGCACACGACTCCGAATCGCGTTCGATCCCGCCTGCTCGACCTCGCCGCCACCCAGCACGGCGATGGGTCGGTTTTTCATCAGTATCAACCGCTCACCAAAAGCGGCAATCACGACATCGGCGGCGGTTTCAACGACGACCCGCTTTGGCTGATATTGTCCACTGGCGCTTACGTCAAGGAAACCGGCGACGACGGCATTCTCGAGAACCCGGCGCCGTTCGATCATGGCGACGATAATTCCGTCGTACTGTTTGATCACCTGACGGCTTCGTTGGATTTCACGCTTGCGAATCTCGGACCGCACGGTCTCCCCCTGATCGGTCGGGCAGATTGGAATGATTGCCTCAATTTCAACGCGCATTCGGACAATCCGGACGAGTCGTTTCAAACGGCGCCAATACGCTCCGAGGGCACCGCTGAATCGGTCATGATCGCCGCACTGTTCGTTTTGTGCGCGCGCGAATACGTGGCTTTGGCCCGCCACTCCGGGCGTGACGAGCACGTTGACCGATTCTCGGCAGCGATACATGCAATCGAGCGCGCGGTTTGCCGGCATGCCTGGGACGGTGAGTGGTATTTACGGGCTTTCGACAGTGACGGAAACCCGGTCGGCAGCCGGCAGAATTCGGAGGCGAGCATATTTGTCGAACCGCAGGGCCTGTGCGCGATGGCGCGGATTGGTGAGGAAAACGCGTACCCGCTGCGCGCGCTCGACGCGGTCAAGAAACACCTGGCCTTCGAGCACGGGATATGCCTGCTTGCACCGCCCTACGCGCGGTACGACAACCGCGTTGGTGAGATCAGCACCTACCCGCCTGGCTACAAGGAAAACGGCAGCGTGTTCTGCCACAACAATCCATGGGTCATCGTTGCCGAGGCATTACACGGGCGCGGGGATAGCGCAATGGGCTACTTTCGCAGCATCGCGCCGACCTACGTCCGCGACCAGGCGTTGAGGAGAACCGAGCCCTACGTATTCGCGCAAACGGTGGCGGGTGTCGCTGCCGACCGGCCGGGTGAGGCAAAAAACTCCTGGCTCACCGGCACAGCCGCCTGGACCTACGTTGCACTGAGCCAGTACATACTCGGCGTCCGTCCGCAATACGACGGCCTGTTGATCGATCCGTGTATTCCGTCCGCCTGGTCCGGTTTCTCTGTTACGCGGAGTTTCCGGGGCGCACGTTATGAAATTTCGGTAGAGAATCCCGAGCGCGTTTGTCATGGGGTGAAAAACGTGGTTTTCAACGGCAGCGTGCTGGATACGGCCCTGCTGCCGATAGCCGCGGAGAATTCGGTCAACACCGTGAAGGTCGTGTTAGGGTCTGTTGACGCCAAGTGAAGAACAGCCGGTTGATTTATGCCTCGGTATTTGTCGTCAGCCTGCTGACGGCGTCTTGCCAGACGCCCGAGCAGAACGCCGCGGCGGACGGCGGCGTTATCAATATCAAAGTGAATCAGGTCGGTTTTCTCCCGGCGGAAAACAAGATCGCGGTCGTTCCTGATACCCTGTCGCCGAATTTCGAGCTGCATAGCGCGGCAACCGGCGAAGTGGTGTTCGCCGCCGAACTGCGCGGCGCAAGACGCTGGCCCTATTCTGACGAGCGTGTGCACATAGCCGACTTCAGCAGTTATCGGGAGCCCGGCCGCTTTTACGTGAGCGTTCCCGGCGAGAGCAGGTCCCCCGTGTTTTCGATCGGGCAGGGGGTTTACGACGAGCTTTCGGTACTATCGCAACGGGCGTTTTATCTCAACAGAGTCGGGGCGGAACTCGACGAGCGGCACGCCGGAGTCTGGTCTCGCCCCGCCGGGCACAGGGACGACGAGGTCATTGTGCATGCGTCGGCGAGTTCGGGTGAGCGGCCAACCGGAACGGTGATTGCGGCGCCCGGCGGTTGGTACGACGCCGGTGACTACAACAAGTACTCGGTCAACGCGGCCTTTGCAACCTACACTCTGCTGGCGGCGTATGCTCACTGCCCCGCGTGTTTCGACGATTCGCTCAACATCCCCGAGAGCCACAACGATATGGCCGATGTGCTCGACGAAGTGCTGTGGAACCTGAATTGGTTCAAGCGGATGCAGGACCCGAATGACGGCGGCGTTTACCACAAGCTGACCACGCTGGAGTTTGCGGGCATGGTCATGCCGCACGAGGCGACGGAGGCTCGCTACGTCGTCCAGAAAACGACCGGCGCGGCCTTGGGTTTCTCCGCGGTGTTCGCGAAAGCGAGTCGCGTTTATGCCGAGTTTCGTCCGGCGCTTGCCGCGCGGTATCTGCGCGCCGCCGAGTTCGCCTGGCGCTGGGCCGGGTTACATCCTCAGACCGGATATGTTCAACCGGACGACGTCAGGACCGGCGCGTATTCTTCTCCGCACGAGGATTTTACCGACGAATTTTTCTGGGCGGCTGTCGAGCTGTATCTTGCCACCGGCGACGTTCGCTACGTAGAGTCGTACGATCTGAACAGATTGCCGGCGGGCGGGATACCGACCTGGGACTACGTTCAGGCGCTGGCCTGGATATCGCTGGCTACCTCAGGCGTTGGCAGCGAGGCAATACGCGAGACGGCGCGGCAAAAAATACTGTTCACTGCCCGGTACCTCGCGGATCATGCGGAATCCTCTGCGTACGCCGTATCCATGGGCGCGTTTCCGACCCGCTTCGTAAACGGACTCAACGAACGCGATTTCGCCTGGGGCAGCAACGGCAATGCGGCCTACCACGGCGTGCTGTTGCTGATTGCCCATGAGCTCAGCGGGGAGCGTGTTTACCGAAACGTTGCGTTGGCCAATCTGGATTATCTGCTCGGGCGTAATCCGCTGGGCATGTCATTTGTTACCGGCGTGGGGCTGCGGTATCCGCGCGCTATTCACCACCGTCCCTCTGCGGCCGACGGCGTCGACGAACCCGTACCGGGTTTCCTGGTAGGCGGACCGCATGACGGACAGCAGGACGCCGACGACTGCGACGGATCTTATCGCTCAGCGCTGCCGGCGTTGTCGTACATCGATGAGCTCTGCAGTTACGCCACCAACGAAGTTGCTATCAACTGGAATGCGCCCCTCGTGTATCTGAGCGCCTTCGCCGCCGCGTTGCCCCCGTCTTTTTGAGTCCGCCAGGCGGCTTGCCGATCGTTGACAACGATATTCAACGCTGTGCATCCAATGCTGCCAGTCAAGGCTTTGATACTTAAATAACTGAAACTTCTAAATTAATTTGATTGCAGAATCGGTTGACAACGATGTCAGACATGATTTACGATATGACATCGTTGTCATTATTAGCTGAGACAACAATCTTTGTCACGCATGCCCCGCCAGATCCGTCGGGGCGCAGGCCGCAAGGCCGACGTACTAAGAGCATAGTCGGGGGGGTACAAATGCTAATTCGGAATTCTGCAAATCCGCAGGAACAACATCCAAAACGGTTCAAGAAGTCGCTGCTCGCGTCCGCCGTCTCTTCTTGTCTGCTGGGCTCGACGGCGGGCATGGCTCAGACGACGGAAATTCCCGCCGAGTTGGAAGAGATTATCGTTCGCGGCGTCAGGAGTTCTCTCGAGAGGTCGGTTGACATCAAGCGCGATGCGCAGCAAATCGTCGAATCCGTCACGGCGGACGATATCGGCAAAATGCCGGACCAGAACATCGCGGAGTCCTTGCAACGGTTGACTGGTGTCCAAATCGATCGAAACGGCGGGGAGGGAACCCGGGTTCGAATTCGAGGGTTGTCGCAGAACCTTACCTTGCTCAACGGCGAGACGTTTTTTACCGGGCTCGAGTACTTTCAGCTGGGCGAAAACCGAACCGAATTCAAGGACTCTCTCGAGGGCGTGCCGGCCGAGCTGCTAGGCGGCGTCGACGTCTTCAAATCACCCACCGCGTCGATGGTGGAGGGCGGCATCGGCGGCTCCGTGAACCTGAAAACCTACGACGCGTTCGGCCTCAGGGAGCCGTTGATCGCGGGCAACGTCAAGAGCAACTACGGAACGGACGCCGAGGAAGTGCAGCCCCAGGGGGCGGTCGTTCTCGGCAACAACTGGAACGATCGCTTCGCGGCAATACTGTCCTTCTCCATGAACGACAGAACCGTCCATGTCGACGAATCGCAGAACATCAACCGTCAGCCCTGGTCTTTCATCACGCTCGATGACGGCGGAACCCCGGACGAAGCAAGCGACGACGTCGCGTTCATCGCCCCGGGGATTCACTACGTCAGCGACGGCGAAGCGGAACGCCAGCGCGTGGGCGGTTCCCTGAGCCTGCAATGGCGGCCGACCGAGTCCCTGGACCTCGGCCTGGACTGGTTCCATTCCGAGCTGGAGATCGACACGCGTCTTTACACCGTGAAATACGACATCAGTCTGAGCGGCGCCAGCCTGGACGAGAGTCAGCCGTTCAATATCGATCAAAACAACGTGTTGACCAGCGGCACGTTCAATCAGCCCGCCGCGGAAACCAACACCGCGCGGCAGATTGCCAACATCGACACCGACAACGTTCGCTTGACCGCCCGATTCGACAACTCGGGCCGCTGGCGTTTTGGCGGCGAACTCGCGTTTTCCGATTCCACGCTGGAAAACGACGCGGCTTTTAGCGACAGCCGATTCACCCCGTACAGCGTGACGACATGGACCGGCAACGGCCCGACCGGATGGGAACACACGGTCAACAACGCCGTTGCCGGCGACGGCGGAAACAGGCCCTATACGTTCCAAACGGGAGATCTGCCGACCGTTACGCTGCTCGACGAGACCCCGCTGCAGGATCCGCGATTCCTGAACTTCAAATCGCACTGGGCGCTGGGTGATCGCGCCGACAACGAGTTCTATTCGGCGCGCGGCGACGCGGAATTCGATCTGGAGTTCGGCGACATCAAGACCGTCAAGTTCGGCTTTCGCTTAGCGAATTCGGAAATCGACTTCATGGAGGGGCGTTATCTCACCGATCTGAGTCAAAACGGGGCCACGCTGGCCGGTTTCGATCCGGCCAACCCGGTGCCGGACGGCAATCCGGGCGTGCCGGCAACGATTGGCTACGATCTTCGCGCCATGGTCGGCGATGCGGGTTGTGGCGCATTGTCGGGTGACCAATGCGATATCGACGGTGACGGGCTCGACGACAATCAGCTTTTCGGTCCGTACGGCTACTTTCTCGACCCCGCCATCGGCGACAAGGCGTATGACGTCACGACGTCGGACGGCACGCCGCTTTTTGAAGCGCTGTACGGCATTGCCGGCGGCGGGCGCTTCGGCGGTTCGCCGGGCGTGATGCCCTGGTCGACCTATACGAGCGATCCCAATCGGGCCGTCGCGATCAACGATTTTTTCCCGAGCGGCGGGTTCATCTCGAACGCACTGTTTGACGACGCGCGGCGCATGGGCAATCCACGGCAGTGGATCGACAGTATCGCGCCGGGGTCGCCGGTTGGGTTTTTCACGGAGCCGTTGGAGTCCTGGAACGCCGAGGAGGAAACGCTCGCGTTTTACGGACAGATCGACGTCGAAGGCCAGAGCATTCCCTACGATCTGAATCTCGGACTGCGCGTGGTCGAAACGGAAGTCACCATCACCGGCGCGGAGACGACGGCCGATGCGCGTCTGTGGGGGACGGATAGCTGGAACGGGTCGTTCCGGGATTTCAATCTCGTTACCACTGAAAACTCGTATTGGGACGTCTTGCCGAGTCTGAACTTCTCGCTCGACATGACCGACCAGCAAAAACTGCGTTTTGCGGTGGCCCGCGTCATTTCGCGGCCGAACCTCCAGCAGCTCGGCAAGGGATTCGCAAAACAGTTCGTTCGCGACGAAGACTGCGATTGTTTCGTGTTTACCGGCGGATCCGCTGGCAATCCCGAACTGGAACCGTTCCGCGCCACGCAGGCGGACGTCAGTTACGAGTGGTATTTCGGTGACGTCGGCCTGTTCGCGGTCGGGGCGTTCTTCAAGTCGGTGGAGTCGTTTACCGCGACGCAGACGACCGTCGAAGAGCATCCGGACGACAGCCTGCTGGGCTTCGGCCTGGGCGGGGTGAGCCGGCCCTTCAACGGTGCGGGCGGCAGCATCAAGGGCGTGGAAATCGCGTTCCAGAAAGCGTTCGACAACGGCTTCGGCTTTGCGACGAACTATACGTTCTCGGATTCCGAGACGGACCTGTCTTCCCTGACGCAGAACAACCTGCCGATACCCGGCGTCTCCGAGCACGCCTTCAACGTCATCGGGTTTTACGAAAGCGAAACCGTGAGCGCTCGTATCGCCTATACCTGGCGCGACGAGTATCTCTCTCCGGACGGGACTTTCCAGGGCGTTCCCGGTCTCACGGATCAGTTCGGAGACGGAAACGACCGTCCGTTGGCATCCTGGTACGATGCCTACGGGCAGCTCGACGCTTCCGTGACCTGGGACATACTGGATAATTTCTCCCTGGTCGCCGAAGCGATCAACATCACCGAAGAGGACATCACCCGTTACACGGAGTTCGAGAACCAGTTCCGGAGTTTCAATTCACAGGAAGCCCGTTACATCCTCGGCGTGAACTTCCGCTTCGGGCAGTGATGAGCCGGGCCGTCGCGGGACACCGTTCGTCCCGTGACGGCCAGTTTATTCGCGCAAACCCGGCCGTGATCCGCTAGTCTGTATCACGTGGACGATCCGAATCGAATACGGTCCGTGGCCATCGTCGGCGGTGGCACCGCCGGCTGGATTACCGCCGCGGTGCTCGCCCGTGTGTTTCGGAACGGAACCCCGAAGGTCCAGCTCGTTGAATCGTCTCAGATCGGAACTGTCGGCGTTGGAGAGGCCACGGTTCCGCCGATCGTCGCGTTCATCAAATTCCTGGGTATCGACGAGCGCGAGTTCATTCAGGCGACGCAGGCCAGTTTCAAGCTTGCAATCAAGTTCGCGGACTGGAAAAGGATCGGGCATTCCTACTGGCATCCGTTTGGCGCCATTGGCGTAAACATCGACGACATACCGTTTTACCCGTTCTGGCTGAAGTCGAGTTTGGACAACGGCCAACTCGCCTACACGGACTATTCGCCCGCGATTTGCATGGCGTCCCGCGATAGTTTTTTCCCGCCGGCGTCCGCCAAGAACTCGCTGTTGGCGGGCGCAAGTTATGCCTGGCACTTCGACGCGAATCTGGTTGCACGGTACTTGAGAGCTTACTCTGAAGAGCGAGGCGTCGAACGTGTCGATGCGAAAGTGACGGACGTTACGCTTACCGACGACGGCCGTATCGGGAAATTGCGCCTGGACAACGGCGCCGAAGTCGAGGCCGACCTGTATGTCGATTGTTCCGGATTCCGAGGCCTGTTGATCGAGGGGGCCCTACAGACGGGATATGTAGACTGGACAAACTATCTTCCGTGCGACCGCGCCGTCGCACTGCCGTCCACGAAAAGCGACGGCATGCCCCCTTATACGCTTGCTACCGCGAGACCGCACGGTTGGCAGTGGCGTATTCCATTACAGCACCGGACCGGCAACGGGTACGTCTATTGCAGCGAACACTGTACGGACGAGGAGGCGGCGGACCTGATGACGGACAGTCTCGGCTCGAACGCGCTGGGTGAGCCGAGGTTCCTCCGTTTTGTCGCGGGTCATCGCCGCACGATGTGGAACAAGAATTGCGTCGCGATCGGCCTGTCGGCCGGGTTTCTCGAACCGCTGGAGTCAACGAGCATCCACATGATCATGCGCGGTGTCCGGAGACTGATCGAATTGTTTCCCGACAGGAACGAAAGCGGCGCTTTGGCGGACGAATACAACACCAGCCTGTTGAGTGAATTCGAGGCGATAAGAGACTTTCTCGTGCTGCATTACGCGCCGACCGAGCGGAACGATTCGGAGTTCTGGAAAGCGTGCCAGGCGCTGCCCATTCCCGATTCACTGGCGGCGAAACTCGAACTCTTCCGGGAGAGCGGCAGGCTGTCCAGGAACCCCGCCGACTTCTTTTCCGAATTGAGCTGGCAATCCGTGCTGGAAGGCATGGAGATTCGGCCCCGGACCTACGATCCGCTCGCCGATACGGTCGAGTTCTCGAAGGTCAAATCCGCGATGAAACAGGTGAAATCCTCTCTCGACGATCTGGTGTCGCGCACCCCGAGCCACGCGGATTTTCTCAAGAGCAACTGCGCGGCGCCCATTCCCGGCGAATAACGCTAGAACCAGAGCCGGACTCCGGCGACGAACGATGTATCCTCGTCGTCACCACCGTCAAGAGCCGCAAAATCGGCCGTACGGCCGTACAGCTTGTTCCAGCTCACGCCAAAGTACGGCGCGAACTTGCGGTGGTACTCGTAGCGCAGGCGAACGCCCAGTTCCGTACTGCTCACGCCACTGCCGATGCCTATTTCCGGCAGGTCGTCGGCGTTCAGTTCGACCTCGAAGCGAGGCTGCAGCACGAGCCGTTGCGTGAGCAACAGGTCGTACTCGATTTCAACACGGGCCGACAGGTCGCCGTCTTCGCTGATGAACGCGGCGGCGTCGACCTCGAACCACTGCGGTGCAAGGCCCTGCACGCCTATCACGAGCTGCGAGCGCGACGGACTCGGGTCGAAATCGTGGCGAACGCCGATCTGCCAATCGAAAAATGCGGAATAGGCATGGCTGTAAAGGAGCTGCAGCTCGTTCTCTTCGGCGGAGCCGTTTTCGTGTTCACCCTCGGCCTTCCACCACAGTTTGTGATAGTCGTCGCCCACCCACCCCTGCAGCTCCCATAGAGCCGAATCCGAACGCTCGACGTACTCGAGCCGATCCGCCTGCACGAATGCGTAAACATCGTCGTCCGCCGAATATGACGCGTTTGTCGCCGCAACTCCGAAAACGATCAATGTCGCGATTTTCGTTCGCAAAGCGATCATTCAGGATACCTCCCCGTCGCGTTCCACGAGGACCGAGTGCATCATGCCCGCCTGCATGTGGTAGAGCATGTGACAGTGGAAGGCCCAATGCCCGGGTTCGTCGGCCGTGATGTCGAGTTCGAGGCGCTCGGCCGGCTTGACGACCACGGTGTGCTTGCGCGGATTGAATGCGCCGTTGCCGTTGACCAACTCCACGAACATGCCGTGCAGGTGAATAGGATGCGCCATCATCGTGTCGTTCACGAGCACGAGCCGCAGCCGCTCCCCGTAGTCGAAACGGATTGGCCCGTCCACCTCGGAGTACTTGAGACCGTCGAAAGACCACATGTACCGTTCCATGTTCCCGGTCAGATGTATCTCCAGGGTCCTGCCATGTGGCCGCGGGTCCTTGTTTTGATGAAGGCTTCTGAGTTGGCTATACCGCAGTACGCGGTGGCCGACGTTGTCCAGCCCGGCGCCGGGCTCGTCAAGCCGGCTCATCGGGTTCTGCACGAGGTTCGCGACGCCGGGCCCGCGGCGGTGATTGTGTTCGGTCGCGCGGACGGTCGACTCGCCGGGCATGTCGTGGTCCACGACATGTCCCATTGCCGCGTGATCCATACCTGTGTGGTCCATCCCCATGTCGCGCATGCTGACGCGCGGAGGTTTGCGTAAGCCCGGTATTGCCGCGGTCATTCCGGCGCTGGGCGCCAGAGTGCCGCGGACGAATCCGCTTCGATCCATGGATTCAGCGAACACGGTGTAGGCCCGCCCTGCATCGGGCGCGACGATGACGTCGTAGGTTTCCGCGACGCCGATCTGGAATTCGTCGGTCGCGACGGGCTCCACGTTCTGACCGTCGGCCTGGACCACGGTCATCTCCAGGCCGGGTATGCGGACGTTGAAAAACGTCTGCGCGGAACCGTTGATGATGCGCAGGCGGATTCGCTGTCCCTCCTCGAAAATCCCGGTCCAATTCGCCGCCGCATCGCGCCCGTTCAGCAGGTAGGTGTAGGTGGCGGCGCTTATGTCGGCAATGTCGGACACCTTCATGCGCATCGACCCCCACATCCTCCGGTCCGCCGTCGTCGCCGTCCAGCCGGTATTGCCGACGTCCTCGAGAAACTCGGTGACGGTTCGGCGGTTGTAGTTGTAATAGTCGTCGCGCATTTTGAGGTTCGCCAACACTCTCTGCGGATTCTCGAAGGTCCAGTCCGAGAGCATCAAAACGAATTCGTTGTCGTACTCGAACGGCTCCGGTTCCGCCGGATCGATGACGATAGGGCCGTATACGCCGGTCTGTTCCTGAAATCCGGAGTGACTGTGATACCAGTAGGTGCCGTTCTGGCGGACGGGGAAGTGGTAACGATAGCTGCCTCCAGGCCGGATGCCCGCGAAGCTCAGGCCGGGGACGCCGTCCATGTCGGTCGGCAACAACAATCCGTGCCAATGAATAGAGCTGCCCGCGTCCAGTGCGTTGCTCACGTCGATCGTCACGGCTTCGCCTTCTTTCCATCTGAGCAGCGGGCCCGGCACGGTGCCGTTGATGCCGGTGGCCGTCGCATCCCGGCCGGCGATCCGGACGGGTGTCGGTTCGATGCTGAGACTGTGCTCGCGCCTGTGGACCGCCGGGCCGAGGCCACGCGAAAACGTGTCCGCCCAGAGCGGACGCGGAAGTGCGAGCGCGATGCCTGTGAAGCCGAGGCTCAGGGCAGCGCGATGAATAAACTGACGGCGTGACAGCCGGGGAACGTATTTCATGACCGGTACATCTCGATGGTTCGAATGCGGAACGGGTAAGGGCGGCGCCAGGCGCCGCCGGAATCGTCTTTGAACGGACGTTGCCTAGTTCAGCATTCGATCGGAGAATGCGACCGGTGTGGTGTTTCTCAGGTTTTTTGGTGGCGGTGGGTGTGTCGCTACGGTGAAACGCAATCCGATGTCGAGCAAAACGGCCGGAGCGTCGCCGACGGCCTCATTCAGGTCGCCGAACTTCTCGTGTTTGTCCGGCCGGGCACTGGAGTCGGACGTTTCCGTCATGCCGCAGTCGTTGCGGCTTTCGGCGCCGTGGCAGTCCTCCATCGACTGCTGGGCCATGCCCGCAGAGGCGCCGGTCATGTGATGTGCATGACCGCCGGAATGATCTTCGGCGGGCGCTACCGCCATCGACGGGCAAGGGCAAAGCTGCGCGGCGAGAACAATGACCGCGAGCAGGGTTTTCGTCAGAATCGGTGCGCTCTGCATGCGCACCAAGTTAGGCTATCCGAATTGTCCGGTCAAGGTCGGGGCCCGCAAAACGTCGCGGGCCCCGCTCGTCCTAGCGCTGCACGCTGCGCCCTGGCGTCCACGGCACGGCGGCTGAATCCAACGCATCCTTCAGCGACCGATATTCGACGTCGATGAGCTGCGCCAGCTGTGCGCCGACGTCCGTGTATACGTCGCGGGCGATGGTCAACGACTGTTGCTGAGTGTCCGTTGGCCCGTAGGCGTTTGCGTGCGGGTTGTAGGCCGCATGCCGCAGTCTGGCGTTGACCGACATCGGGCCGGGCGCGCCGAATGAGCTGCGCGTCGAATTGCCGGCCAGGCGATCTCGCTGCTGCTGCGCACGCTGCTTGATGCCGTTTGCGCGATCGTAGAGACTCATCTCGGCCGTCGACCGCTGCAAAACGTTCTTGATGGCGTCCAGCTCCGCAACAACCTCGTCGATCGTATTGACCGTGCCCGCCACCGCGCGTCCGATCTCGTCCACCTGGCGCTGGAACACGATCCGTTCCTCCTGAGACGAACCGGGCAGCGTCGGTTCACGAATCGATACGGCCTCGAAGGTCTGCGATTGATTGAGATCGGTCAATTCGCCGTCGATTCTCCGGTACATCGAAACGCGGTAGGTGCCGGGTGCGACCAGCACGCCCACGCGGGTATCGGTCTCGCTGCGTTCCTCCTCGGGCACGAACGGATGCAGCGCCGGATAACGCAGGTCCCAGGTGACCCGATGGAAGCCGGCGTCCACCGGGCCTTCGATGTGGCGGATGACGTTGCCCGAGAGGTCGGTAACCGTGAACACCATCGCCGGACCGTCTTCGAGCTGTTCCTCTTCGATCCGGTCCCAGCTGGCGAACTGCACGTCCTCGTTGTTCTTTTCAAGCTCCTTCTCGGCTTCGCGGCGCTGGTCTTTCAGGCTCTTGATTTCCTCCGGCAGGTAGTAGGTAAACGTTGCACCAAAATCCGGGTTGGGGGCAACGAAATAGGCATCGCCCTGGCTGTCGACACACCCCGGCGACGCGCAGGAATGCGGCCGCCTCGGCAGGTACCAGTGCGTGCGCCGGACCGGAAACAGCGTCGATTCGTTCTGCAGTATGTCCTCCGTTACCTGCCGCAACGGCGTGTAGTCGTCGAACACGTAGAAGCTGCGACCGAACGTCGCGCCAACCAGATCGTTCTCGCGAGTCTGGATCGCGAGGTCCCGGAACGCGATGTTTGGCGTATTGCCGCTGAGTTTGGTCCATTGGCCGCCGCCGTTTACCGTGAAAAACAGACCGAATTCGGTGCCGAGAAACATCAGACCGGGTTCCTCGTGGTCCTGGACGATGCGCCAGAGCACGTGCCGTTCCGGCAGGTTGCCGGCGATGCTGCGCCAGCTGCGTCCGCGGTTTTCGCTCTTCAGGACGTAGGGTGAAAAATCACCGCTCTTGTGATCGTCGACGACAACGTAGACCGTGTCCGCATCGTGCAGGTCGGCCTTGATGTCGTTGACGAAAAAGTTGTCCGGGACGCCCGGCAGCCGGTCGATGCGGCGCCAACTGCCGCCGTCGTCCTCGCTGACCTGAATCAGGCCGTCGTCGGTGCCGGCATAAACGAGGCCGGGGACCAGCGGCGACTCGGACAGCGAGGTGATCGTGTTGTACAGCGACATTGCCGACAGATCCCAGGAGGCGTCGAAGCTCCAGGTCCGGCCCATGAGCGTCTGCCGGGTACGGTTCTCGTTGCGCGTCAGGTCGCCGCTGATCGGCTGCCATGAATCGCCGCGATTCTCGCTCTTCCAAACCCGGTGGCTTGCAAAATAAAGCGTTTCCGCGTCGTGCGGACTGATGAGGATCGGCGCGTCCCAGTTGAACCGCTCTTCGTTCTCGCCGGCCGCGGGCTGTGGACGGATGTAAACGCTTTCGCCCGTTGCACGGTCGAAACGCGTCAGGTTTCCCTCCTGCCAGTTGGCGTAAATGATGTTCGGGTTGGTCGGGTCCGCGGCGGACTGATGGCCGTCGGCGCCAAGCGTCAGATACCAGTCCTGGTTGCGGATGCCAACATTGTTGTCGGTACGGGACGGGCCGCCGACGCTGGAATTGTCCTGAGTGCCGCCGTAGATGTTGTAGAACGGCTCGTCGTAATCCACCGCAACCTTGTAGAACTGCGTGATCGGCATATTGGCCATGAAACGCCAGGTTTTTCCGAGGTCGAAGCTTTCGTAGATGCCGCCGTCGTTGCCGACGAGGAGGTAGTCGGGATCATCGGGATCGAAAGCCATTGCGTGATGGTCCACGTGTTTGCTTTCGGCCTCCATCAACGTGAAGTTGTCGCCGCCGTCTTCCGTAACGTGCAGGCGGACGTCCATCTGGTAAACGCGGTCGAACTTGTGCGGGCTGGCAAAGATTTCCTGGTAATAGTGTGGGCCGGTGCCGCCGGACAGGTAGTCGTTTTTCTTCTCCCAGCTTTCACCGCCGTCCTCCGACCGCCAGAAGCCGCCGCTGCGGTTCGCGAGTTCAATGGTCGCGTAGACGACGTCGGGCTGCTGCGGAGAGATGGCGAATCCTATTTTTCCCTTGTTTTCATTCGGCAATCCCTCGCTCAGCTTGCGCCAGGTTTCTCCGCCGTCTTCGGATTTGTGGATACCCGATCCGGGACCGCCATCGAGTAGCACCGCGACGTTCCGGAAACGCTGCCACGACACCGCGTACATGACCTCCGGGTTGCGCGGGTCCATATGCACCTCGGAGACCCCGGTATATTGATCGTCGAGGTCGGTGTTACCCAGACCCTCGCCGAGTACCTTGCGCCAGGTTTCACCGCTGTCGGTCGACTTGTATAGACCGCGCTCGCCGCCGGCGGACCACAGCGGTCCCTGTGAAGCGACGAAGATCGTGTTGGAGTCTCGCGGATCGATGCGGATCATGCCGATGTGTTCGGAGGCGGGGAGACCCATGTTCTCCCAGTTTTTGCCGCCGTCGCGGCTCCGGTAGACGCCGCTGCCGTAGGCGACATGGCGGCCGCTGACGTTCTCGCCGGTGCCGACCCAGATCGTGTTCGAGTCCGCCGGATCGATGGTGATGCAGCCGATTGAATACGTGTCCTCGTTGTCGAAGATCGTTTCCCAGGTCGTGCCGGCCGTCTCCGTTTTCCAGACGCCGCCGCTGCCGACGCCGACGTACCAGGTGCTCTGGTCGTTGGGATCGATGGCGATGTCCGCGATGCGGCCCGCCATCAGCGCCGGTCCGATGCCCCGGAGCTCGAGGCCCTTGAACGTATCTTCGTTGAAGCCGGGTTCGGCCCGTTCCTCGTCGGCGGCCGACGCCAGCGCCGGGATGCAGAGTCCCAACGCCAGCAAGCGTGCTAGTCGATTCATGTGGTTTCGTCCCTGGTCTCGCGTCCCGTCCGTGCGGGAGCTGCTGTTGTTATTGTCCCGTATCCTGCCATAAGCGGCGGCGCTTTTCCGCTCGGCGCCAAACGCGTGTTTCGTTGACCAGGTAATAAATGCGGGCCGCTGGCGGTCACTAATAACTAGGTGTTCGGTTGCGTGCCCGGCGCCCGATTCCGTCCGTAGGCGTGATGCGGATGGTTACTTGCAGTTGTGACCGTTGCCAAAGCGTTCCGCAACGGCGAAGATCGGGGCAGCGCACGGATTCGCGGACTTGCGAGTCAGAATAATAAAACAATGATATTGGGGGTCGCGCTGAAAGCACCGCGTGACGGGTAAATCACTACCATCGGTAACGTTATGTCTCTAAATGCCATCCTGGTTGCTGCGAATCTCGTTGTATTTGTCGGGCTCATCATCGCCATAGCTCGCTTGAAGGGGCTCAGCCTGTCGACTCAGATCCTGATCGGCCTGGTCATGGGGGCGGCGTACGGCGGGGTCCTGCAACTGGTTTATGCCGGCAATCCCGACGCCATCAGCGGCACGCTCACCTGGACCAACATCGTCGGCACCAGTTACATCAACCTGTTGAAAATGGTGGTCATGCCGCTCGTGCTGGTCATGATGATTGCCGCCGTCGTGCGCATGCGCGAGATGGGCGCGCTCGGAAAGATCGGGGGAACGATCGTTGCGATCCTGGTCGGCACGACCATGATCGCCGCATTCATCGGCATTCTCATGGCGAGCGTCTTCGATCTGTCGATGGACGGTTTGACCGAGGGTGCACGCGAGCTCGCTCGCGCCGAAACGCTCGAGAGCCGTCGCGAATCGATCGCGGAACTCGGCATCGCGGACATGCTGGTCCGGTTCATCCCGTCGAATATTTTTTACGATCTGACCGGGGCCCGGCCGACGTCGATCATTGCCGTCGTCATCTTCGGTATTCTGTTTGGCATTGCGTGCCTGCTCGTGGCGCGCGAAGACGCGGAGAAGGGCGAAACGATCGTGTCTTTCGTGGAAACCGTGCAGGCCATCGTCATGAAGCTCGTGCGCATGATCATGCTGTTGACGCCCTACGGAATTCTCGCGCTGTTGACCAAGGTGGTTGCCGGGTCCAGCTGGGCGGACATACGCAGCCTGTTCACGTTCATCCTCGCCTCGTATATCGCGATTGCGCTGATGTTCGGCGTGCATGCGCTGCTGCTGCGCATGAACGGCGTCGACGTGAGCGGCTACTTCAGGAAGGTATGGCCGGTGCTGACGTTTGCGTTTTCCTCGCGCAGCTCGGCCGCAACGATCCCGCTGAACGTCGAGACGCAGGTCGACGAGTTGAAGGTGCCGCGCCCGATCGCGAACCTGTCGGCGACGTTTGGGGCCACGATCGGGCAGAACGGCTGTGCCGGTATCTACCCCGCGATGCTGGCAACGATGATCGCGCCCACTATGGGTCTGGATCCGCTGAGTCCGAGCTTTTTCCTGCCGCTGATCGGCATTGTCGCGATCAGCTCCTTCGGCATCGCCGGCGTCGGCGGCGGGGCCACCTTTGCCGCGCTGGTCGTGCTGCCGGCGATGGGCATGCCGATCGCGCTCGTGGCGCTGCTCATCTCGATCGAACCGCTGATCGACATGGCGCGGACCGCCTTGAACGTCAACGGCGCGATGACCACCGGCGTGCTGACCGGCCGCCTGCTGAAGATCGACGCGCAGGAAGAGGGTCCCGCCGAATTACCGGAGGGCGTCCAGACGGCCGCGCCGGAGTAGCGACGCGAACCCTGTTTGGAACGTACGGCGGCGCCAGCGCGGATACGAGCTAGCCGCCGGTGACGGCCAGCACTTTGGCGCCGCGCACGTTGCCGGCCCGCAGGTCGCGTAAGGCCCGATTGGCCGCTTCCAGCGGGTAGGTCTCGACTTCCGGTTTGATGCCGGCCTCGGCCGCAACGTCGAGAAACGAGGCGATATCGGCGCTGGTAACGTTCGCGACGGTTTTGAGTTCTTTCTCCTGCCAGAGGTGTTCGGCGTAGTCGATGCCGGTCAACAGCGCCTTGTCCCCGTCTTCCTTGCGGATCGCATTGATGACCAGTCTCCCTCCCGGACGGAGGTTTCCCAGCGCCGCAATCACCGGCCGCCACGCCGGCGTCGTGTCGATGATGGCGTGCGGCGGTTCGGGCGCCGTGTCTTCGGTATCGCCGCTCCATGCGGCGCCCAGTTCCCGCGCGAACGCTCGCTCCTTGGGGCTGCGTGCAAATACGTAGACGGGCGATCTTGGATACAGGAAGCGGGCAATCTGCAATACCAAATGGCCGGAGCCGCCGAACCCGGTCAGTCCGAGCACGTCACCGTCGCCGATGCCCGTGAGCATCAGCGCGCGATATCCGACGCCGCCGGCGCAGAGCAGCGGCGCGGCTTCGTAGTCTGTAAATACCTCCGGTATCGGATAGGCGTAGTCTTCGTGTACGCGGAGATACTCCGCGTAACCGCCGTCGACGTCGCGTCCGGTGGCGACAAACTCCTCGCTGATGTTCTCTTCGTGCCCGCCCGAGGAATGATTTATCCAACCGACTCCCAGCCGGTCGCCGATATCGAAGCGTTGCGCGCCGCTGCCCAAGGCAACGACACGGCCGACGACTTCATGCCCCGGGATGACCGGTAAAGACGGAGGAGGCGTGCGGCCTTCGATTTCGTCGAGTTCGGTATGGCAGACGCCGCAAGCCGACACCCGCAACAAGACCTCGCTGTCACCCGGCTCCGGTCTTGCGACTTCGGCCATTACGAGCGGCTCGGGATTCTCGTCGAACGACGCAAGCGACTTCAGGAGCATCGCCTTCATGGCCGGCATCCCGTCATGAACGCCTAACGAGAGGGCGTCGAGACGCCGGAGGGTTCCGCTGGGTGGACATGCTGATGGCCGCCGTCGTCGCCACCATGATCGCCCATGTGCAGATACGGCATGGCCAGTGCAAACGCGCCGACGAGCACGAGCGTTGCGCCGGTCAAACGGCGCAGCACAGGTTGCTTCGACCACTGGCTCAGTTTCTGCGCCGACGCGCCGGCCAGCAAGAGCGCGGGTAGGGTGCCCAGCCAGAACGACAGCATGACCAGAGCCCCCCCGGCCGCGGTGCCGCTGGTTGCCGCGACCGCGACTGCGCTGTAAACGAGGCCGCACGGAAGCGCGCCCCAGAGGAATCCTGCGGCCAGCGCCCTAGGCGGATTGTTCATGGGCAACACGTGGCGCGCCAGCGGTGAAAGGCGGCGCCACAATACGCTGCCGCCGGTTTCGAGGTAGCTCAGAACACGCAGCTTGAAAACCAGGTTGAGTCCGAGCGCGATGACCAGCGCCGCGGCGAGCACGCGGAGTACCGACAGCCCCGTGTCGACGCCGGCGATCCTTGTTAGCACCAGACCCGCGGCGCCCGCGATGGCGCCGAGCAGTACGTAGAACAGAAGCCGTCCTGTGTTGTAGGCGACGCGTCTTATCGTCGCGGCCCAGGTTGCGTCACCCGTCGGTTGGCTCTCGAATAGCACGACCACGGGACCGCACATACCCAAACAATGGCCGCTGCCGAAAAACCCGGCCAGGAAAGCAACCGGCAAAAGCAGCTCGCTACTCATGCGTTCTTTTCCTCGCGGTGTTTGTCATCGTCAACGGCGGCGTCGCCCCGGCGGCCGGAACGTCTTGGCGCCCGGTCGTCGTCGAGGACCACGCTCCAGGCCGGTGACTCCAGATCGTCGAACTGGCCGGACCGCGTCGCCCAGAAGAACGCACCGACGGCGAGGCAGAGCAGAATCAGCCCAAGCGGGATCAATAAATACAGGATCGTCACACCAGCGCCTCCCGCGACACGGCATCGGGTTTTTCAGCCGGGCGGCCGGGGAGCGATGCAGCGTCGGCACGCTGCAGGCGCAGAGCGTTGGCGACCACGATCAGGGAACTCAGCGACATGCCGATGGCGGCCATCCACGGCGCGAGCAGCCCCGTCGCCGCAAGGGGAACGGCGGTGAGATTGTAAGCGATCGCCCAGGCAATGTTCTGACGGATGATCCGGCGCGTGTTGACCGCGATCTTCGCGGCGTCGGCGACGGTTCCGAGGCGCTTGCCGAGTACGACGGCGTCCGAACTTGCGCGTGCGAGGGCCGTGCCGGCGTCAATTGCGATGGACGCGTCCGCTGCGGATAGGACGGGCGCATCGTTGATCCCGTCTCCAACCATGAGCACCCGTTCGCCCTCCGCGCGCCGTTTGCGGACGAGCTCCAGCTTGTCCAACGGCGTCATCCCGGCATGCCATTCGCCGACGTCGAGCGCGCCGGCAACCGCGGCGACCGGATCCTCGCGATCGCCGCTGGCGATGATGACCCGGTGGCCAAGTGCTTTCAGGGCCGCAATCGCATCTCCCGCATCCGCGCGCAGCTCGTCGCCAATCGCGAAACGGGCGAGCAGGCCCTTGTCGTCACCGAGGTAAACCTCGGTCAGGGAGTCCTGCTGGTGCCTGTTCACGATCGCTGCGTCGCTCAGGCCGGCGACGTAGTCGGCGCTGCCGATGCGGTAGGGCGTGCCGTCGACGCGCGCTTCCACGCCGCAGCCCGGTTCTGCGGAAGGCGCCTCGGTCGTGTGCCGGCCTCTCTCGAAAAAGCCCGCGAAGGCGCGCGCGAGGACGTGCTCGGAGGCGGTTTCGATAGCGGCCGCGATTCGCAGGTAATGCAGGGAATCGTGCGCTTTTCCCGCGTCAAGCACTTCCGTCTCGACAATCGACGGACGGCCCGCCGTCAACGTGCCGGTCTTGTCGAAAACGATGAGCGCGTTTCGCGAGAGGACGTCCAGCACGCGAGAGCGGACGAGCAGAAAACCGTCGCGCGCGAGTCTCGATGCCGCCGCCGCCAGGGCCGCCGGTGTTGCCAGCGCGAGGGCGCAGGGGCAGGTGACGACGAGGGTGGCCAACACGATCTCGAAGGCGCGGGACGGGTCGATGCTGAGCCAGATTGCGCCCGTTGCCGTCGCGATGGCGATCACGCCGATGACGAATTTACTCGCGATCCGATCGGCGAGCAGCGCGACGCGTGGCCGGTCGGCCTTTGCGCGTTCGAGCAGGCGGCCGATCTCGGCCAGGCTGGTGCTTGCGCCGGTCAGGGTAATTTTGATCGAGGCGTTGCCGATCCGGTTGATACTGCCCGCGAACACCTCCATGCCCGGCTTGCGGATGACGGGCATCGACTCGCCGGTCAGCAGCGACTCGTCGACGGCCAGCTCTCCGGACAGGACCGAGCCGTCCGCCGGAATGACGTCGCCGGGCCGCAGCAGGACCGTGTCGCCGACCCGGATCCTGTCGAGCGATACGACTTCGGCGTCGTTGCCGCGCAGCCGGGTTACCGTCTCGGGCAGGAGGCGCGCGAGCGCCTGTGTGTAATCGTCGGCCCGGTGCCGCGCGCGCATTTCCAAATACCGCGTCGCGCTCAGGAACAGGACAAACATGGCGACGGAGTCGAAGTAAATCTCACCGGCGCCGATTAAGGTCGCGCGCATCGATGCGAGGAACGCCGCGAGGATCGCGATCGCGACGGGCAAGTCCATCCCCGGGGAGCGCGCCCGAATGCCGCGGATCGCCGCCTCGAAGAAAGGCCGCGCCGAGTAGAAAACAATCGGCAGGCAGACAAGCAGGCTTATCACTCGCAGGAACTGCTCGATAGGGTCTTCTATGCCGTAAAAGCTGCCCGCGTAAAGCGCGACGGCGAACATCATGACCTGCATGCCGGCGGCGGCCGCGACGACCAGTCGTCGTAACGCGGTTCGTTGTTCACCGGCGTTGTCGCTGTCGGCCAGTCCCGCGGCCGTCGGTTGGGGTTTGAAACCGAGCCGCGAGATGCTGCCCAGTAGTTCGGCAAAACTCAGTTCTGCGATGTCCCAGCGGATGACCGCCCGTCGCGTGGCCGGATTGACCGAGAGGTCCTCGATCGCGCCGATGCGCTGCAGCGCGTTGTCCAGCAGCCAGACGCAGGCCGAACAGTACATGCCGCCGATATCGATGCTGGCTTCGGCCAGCTTGCCCTCTTTGTGCACGTACCGCTGCAGGAGATCTTCGTCGTCGTAGTACCGCCAGTCGGCGAGATCGGCGCGCAGGCCCAGTTCCTCGCACGGCGGGCTGCGATGCTCGTAGAATGCCTCAAGGCCGCTGCCGTGGATGAATTCGGCGACCGCCTTGCAACCGATACAACAGACCGGCTGACGGAGCTCGTCCAGTCGCGCGTAAATCGGCGCGCCGCCGGGCAGCGCCTCCCCACAATGAAAGCAGGGCCGGGCGGCGGTCACGTCAGCGGTCCGCTGCCGCGGGAGCGTCACTCTCGAGTTCGGGATCGCCGACTATCTGATGCGGGCTCGTGATGGCCAGATAAATGGTCAGCAGACAGCCCGCGACCGTCAATGCGGGAATGGCGATCACGAGCCAGACGATGCGATATCGAAACCATGGAACGTTGTCTGTCGATGTCGTTGTGTTCACATCAACCTCCTGTAGGGCCACGGAAGCGGCTCTCTTCGGTGACCCGGATGTTCGGGTCGTCGATCGCTTCCAGTATAAACTCGATGCGCTGGCCGCCCACGGCGCTCTCATGGGGCGCGGTCACCGAGGTCGGCAGCGTGTATACGGACTCGGCGTCGACGGCGATACGCGTTTCCGTCTGAATGGCGATCCCATCGAGGCCGCGGACGCTCAGCTCGTATTCACGCGCCTCGTTACGCTTGTTGACGATCCGCAGCGTGAAGTTGTTCTCGATGCCCTGCCGGCCTACATCCCGGAAGAGCGTATTCCGGTCGCGCAACACGTCCAGGATGACCGGCTGCCTCAGTATGATGGACGACGTCAGGGCGACGATCAGCACGCTCAGGATCGCACTGTATACCACGGTCCTCGGGCGAATGAGCTTGTACGGCTTGTTATGGAGCGCGTGTTCGGTGCTATAGCGGATCAGGCCCCGCGGATACTGCATTTTGTCCATGACGCCGTCGCAGGCGTCGATGCATGCCGCGCAGGCGATGCACTCATATTGCAGGCCCTCGCGGATATCGATGCCCGTCGGGCAGACCTGGACGCACAGGGTGCAGTCGATACAGTCACCGAGGCCGATTGCCTTTGGATCGACGTTGCGTTTGCGCCCGCCCCTGGGTTCGCCCCGTGCCTCGTCATAGGTGATGATCAGCGAGTCTTTGTCGAACATCGCGCCCTGAAAACGTGCGTACGGGCACATGTATTTGCACACCTGTTCGCGCATGAAACCCGCGTTTCCGTAGGTCGCGAATCCGTAGAAGACGACCCAGAACAGCTCCCAACCGCCGACGGAGAAGGTGCCGAGGTCAACCGCGAGCTGTCGTATCGGCACGAAAAAGCCGACGAAGGAAAACCCGGTAAACAACGCGAGTGTTATCCAACAGGCCTGTTTCGCCGTTTTTTTCCAGACCTTGTCGAACGTCCAGGGTGCGTTGTCGAGCTTTATTCGCTTGCCGCGGTCGCCTTCGATGAGGCGCTCGATCCAGGTAAATGCCTCCGTCCAGACGGTTTGCGGGCAGGCAAACCCGCACCACAGGCGTCCCGCGATGGCCGTGAAAAAGAACAGGCTGACCGCGAGAATGATCAGCAGGAGCGCGAGATAGACGAAGTCCTGGGGCCAGAGCGTGAGGCCGAAGATGTAGAACTTTCTCGCCGGCAGGTCGAAAAGGACCGCCTGGCGGCCCTCCCAGGTTAGCCAGGGCCCACCGTAGAACATGCCGAGGAGAACGAACATTGCCACTCGGCGCAGGGTCGCAAAGCGGCCCTTGACCTCACGTGGGTAAACCTTGTCCTCGCTCCGATAGAGCGCGCCGTATTCGTAGCCCGCGGATTTTTTTGACATGGCGGGGCACGCTAAGGGCGTCGCGGCCAGTTACGTTTACGTCGTACGAGACGCAAAACCAACCAGCCGCTTACCCAGGCATAAAACCAAAGAAAAAAGAACCCGATGGCGTAACCGGCGTTGCTGCTCTCAACGCCGGGAAGGCCTATTGCGTCGACGAAGACGAACGGATCGACAAAGGCAAACATCAGCATCGTAAACACCGAAGCCATCAGGAAACTTATCCACGACAACACCGCGATTTTTTGCGTATCGCGCGACCACTCGGCAACGCCGTCGTTGTCTTCCGCGGACATCGTTGTATTGACAGGCCCTAGTCGCCTGAATCCCTTGAAAGGCTGTAAACGTATGCTGCCAGAATTCTCGCCCGGTCGGAACCGATCAGCTTGTCGTGGGCCGGCATCACGCCGTTTCTGCCTTCAACGATGCTCTGCCTGACCGCGGCGTCCGAACTCCCGTAGAGCCAGACGTCGTCAACGAGGTTTGGGCCGCCGAGCATCTGGTTGCCGGTGCCGTCGGCGGCGTGGCAAGCGCTGCAGAAGGTGACGTATTTGCCGTGGATCGGTGAACCGGCGTCGAGCCCGTCCGCCATCGAGCGGACGTAGTCGACCATGGCGTCGAGGTCGTCGCCCAGCGCCGCCGACAGCGACGGCATGATGCCGCTGCGGCCGTTCAGGATCGCATGCTCGATCTGCGCGGGCTGGTCACCCCAGAGCCAGTCGTCGTCAACCAGGTTGGGAAAACCGACCGCGCCGCGCGCCGTAGAGCCATGGCATTGAGCACAGTAGTTGGCGTACAGGCTTTGGCCGATACCGAGCGCCGCGGGATCCGTGGCGAGTTCGGCGATCTCCATCTGGCCGTATTGCGCGAAAATGGGCCCGTAACGTGCTTCGGCGGCGGCCATTTCCTGCTCGTACTGATCTATCTGCGACCACCCGAACGTGCCGGCGAAATTGCCCAGGCCGGGGTAGACGATCAGGTAGCCCGCGCTGAACACGATCGTGAGCACAAAAAGATACAGCCACCACATCGGCAGCGGGTTATTGAGTTCGCGAACGTTTTCGTCCCAGACGTGGGACTCGGATTCTTTAATCTCCGCGTCCGATTGCCGCTGCCGGTTGGTCCAGAAAATCAGCCAGAAACAGGCCAGCAACGATAAAACCGTGCCGATGATTACGTACCAGCTCAACGCGCTGCTCATTTGTCTTGCTCCATTTCAATATTCTCGGGCGGGTGGTCGCCATCTTCCAACGGTAGCTGTGACGCGGTTTCGTACTCGGAGGCCCGTTTTTTACTCCAGGTCCAAACCCACAAACCGATGAAGAGCACCAGCAGGAAAGCGGTGAGAAGCCCGCGAAACAGTCCTATATCCATCGTGGTCTTTCCTATCGTGCGGACCGGACGGTGCCGAGGTTCTGCAAATAGGCGATCAGCGCGTCGAGTTCGGACTTGCCGGCTACGGCATCCGCCGCGGCCTCGATGTCAGCGTCTGAATACGGGTCACCCAGTAGCTGAAGCGTCCGCATTTTCTTTTGCACGAGCTCACCGTCGACCATCGTGTTGGCGAGCCACGGGTAGGCGGGCATGTTCGAGTCGGGCACGAGGTCCTGCGGTTTGATCAGGTGCAGGCGATGCCACTCGTCACTGTAACGCTGACCGACGCGTGCAAGGTCCGGGCCGGTGCGCTTGGAGCCGAACTGAAACGGCCGATCGTAGACGAACTCGCCCGCTACCGAATACGGGCCGTAACGTTCCGTTTCGTCGCGGAAGGGCCGTATCTGCTGGGAATGGCAGCCGTAGCAGCCTTCCGCAACGTAAACGTCCCGCCCGGCCAGCTCCAGCGCGGGGTAGGGCGTGACGCCTTCATAGGGCTCGGTGACCGACGCGCTGGCAAGCAGCGGTATGACTTCGACCAATCCGCCAATGCTGATCACGACGACGATCAGGATGGCCATCAGGTTGACGTTTGTTTCGATCTTTTCGTGTTTCATATCAGTGTCCTACTCCGAGCCTACGCCGGCTGCACGACCGGAACCGGTTGCGGTTTGACGTCCGAAATCGTGCGGTAGACGTTGTAGACCATGACGAGCATCCCGGAGAAGAAGATGAGGCCGCCCAGCAGCCGGAGACCGTAATACGGATACGTGAATTTCACCGTTTCGATAAACGAATAGGTCAGCGTGCCGTCGTCGTTGAACGCGCGCCACATGAGACCCTGCGTGATGCCGGAAATCCACATCGAAACCGCGTAGAGCACGACGCCGATCGTCGATGTCCAGAAATGCACGTCGATCAGCTTCGTCGAATACATGCTTTCTTTGTTGTAAAGCCGCGGAATGAGGCAGTACATCGTGCCGATCGTCATCATCGCAACCCAACCCAGGGCGCCGGAATGTACGTGACCGATCGTCCAGTCCGTGTAGTGCGACAGCGCGTTGACGGTCTTGATCGACATCATGGGTCCTTCAAACGTCGACATGCCGTAGAAGGAAAGCGAAACGATCATGAATTTCAGGATCGGGTCGGTGCGGAGCTTATGCCATGCGCCCGACAGCGTCATGATGCCGTTGATCATGCCGCCCCAGGAAGGCGCGAGGAGCACGAGCGAGAACAACATGCCGAGCGACTGTGCCCAGTCCGGCAATGACGTGTAGTGGAGATGGTGCGGGCCGGCCCACATGTAAATCGCAATCAGTGCCCAGAAGTGCACGACCGAGAGCCGGTACGAATACACTGGCCGATTCGCCTGTTTCGGCACGAAGTAATACATCATGCCGAGGAAGCCGGCCGTCAGGAAAAAGCCGACCGCATTGTGGCCGTACCACCATTGCATCATGGCGTCGATCGTGCCCGTGTAAATCTGATAGGACTTCGTCAGCGTGACCGGCACCGCGAGGTTGTTGAAAATATGCAGTACGGCAACCGTGAGTATGAACGCCGCATAAAACCAGTTTGCGACATAAATGTGTTTGACCCGCCGCTGGGCGATCGTGCCGAAAAAGACGACGGCGAAAGCGACCCAAACGACGGCAATGAGCAGATCGATTGGCCATTCGAGTTCCGCGTATTCCTTACTTTGGGTTATGCCCAACGGCAGTGTGATCGCCGCTAGCACGATGACGACCTGCCAGCCCCAGAACGTGAACGCGGCCAGCTTCTCGAACGCCAGGCGGACATGGCTGGTCCGCTGTACGACGTAATAGGCCGTACCGAACAATGCGCAGCCGCCGAACGCGAAAATCACCGCGTTGGTGTGCAGCGGCCGCAGCCGGCTGTAGGTCAACCACGGCAGGTCCATGCTGAGACCCGGCCAGATGAGCTGCGCAGCGATGATCAGGCCGACCAGCATGCCGACCACACCCCAAACAACGGTCATTATCGTGAACTGGCGAACGACCTTGTCGTTATAGCTCGACTCCGTCTGCATTTTGTATGTCCTGATTGTTGTGATTCTCTAACGATTCCGGGGCCTGTGACCCTATGGCGCGGCAACCTTCCCAGAAGGCCGTCGGTAGTGAAATAGGGATAAACACGGATATTGTTGTGACTGTTATTTACACGAATCGTGAGCCATTGCCCCTGGGCCGTCAACTCCCGGCCACGGGCGTTCGTGGCACCGCGGTGATGCCGACCGAATGACGGGGAAAATCGCCGGCATCGATGGTTTCCAGGTAGCCGTGCCAGGCGCCGTAGCCGATGATCGGCAGGATTACGACCAGACCGATGAAGGCGGTAAAAAGGCCCACCAGGAGCCCGAGCACGATCAGCGTGAGCCATACGGCCATCGCAAACTTGTTCCGCAGCACGGCGTTGACCGACGTGACGATCGCCGTGACGGTATCCACGTCGCGATGCATGATCATCGGCAGCGAGAACGCGCTGGCGGTGAACGTTACGGCTGCGAAAAATGCTCCGACGATCGTGCCGACGCCCAGAAACGTCACGAGGTCCTCGAGCCCGGGGTCGGTGGCCGTCGGCAGAAATACGCTGAGCATCATGCCGGCGCGTGCCCAGACCATGAAAATCACCAGCAAAACGATCGCAAACAACATCTCGTTGCCGAAATGCCGGCGGAAGGCCGCACGCAGGCTGCGGGCGAGAGACACCGGCTGATCGCGCTCGAGTTGCGCGCTGATGGCGTAGAGCCCGATGCAGGAAAGCGGAGCGAGGAATACGAAGCCGCCAATCATCGCGACCATCAGCCAGTGAGTGCCGTAAATCCAGGCCGTGACCGATACGGCTGCGATAATGCCGGCCATGATCACGCCGTACAGCATGCTCTCGCGCGGCGCCTTTTTGAGATCGGCGAAACCCTTCCCGAGCCAGCCGAAGGGCGCAAACGGAGAGAGTGTTCGGCAGGGAGCCACGAACGGCATGGTGTCGCGGTTCATGGCGGTCTGTTCAGGCTCGGTCATCTGTGCGCTCCGGTCCTACAGGCCCTGATTGATAACAAAGCGCGGGGTGCGGTGAAATACGGGCATTCCGCAACGCTGCGCCCGCCCGTCACCGGTGCTTTCTGAGTTGCGAAATCTTACGGTACAGCGCTCGTTCGCTGATACCCAACTTTTTTGCTAGGCTTTTTCTATCGCCGTCGTATTCAGACAGCACCCGGCTCAGATAACGGCGCTCCACGGCGTCCAGCGATCTGATTTCACGCGCGTCGTCCGCGTCCCGTTCCCGGCCGTCGCTCAGTCTCGACGGAAGATGCCGCGGCAGAATCTCCTGACCGTCGCACATCAGCATGGCCCGCTCAATGGTGTTGCGGAGTTCCCGCACGTTTCCGGGAAAATCATACCGGCTGACGATCGCCAGTGCATCGTCGGAGATGCGCATGTCATCGCCCGGTCGAAGCTGGCTGATGATGCTCTTGATCAGGGGCTTGAGATCCTCCCGCCTGTTTCTGAGCGGCGGCAGTTGGATGTCGAAGACGTTGATCCGGTAATAAAGATCCTCGCGAAAATCTCCGCTTTTGACCCGCTCCGCCAGATCTTTGTTGGTTGCGCAGACCAGCCGAAAGTCCGCCTGCCTGGTTTCCGTGCTGCCGACGCGTCGAAAACAACGGGTCTCCAGCAGGCGCAGCAGCTTCACCTGATCACTCAACGGGATGTCGCCAACCTCATCGAGAAACAGCGTGCCGCCGTCGGCGGATTCCACCAGCCCCGTTTTCTCGGACGTGGCGCCGGTGAAGGCCCCTTTGACATGACCGAACAGCTCGCTCTCGAACAGGGACTCCGGCAAGCCGGTGCACTCGACGGGCACGAACGGCCCGCCGGCTCTGCGGCTCCGTTCGTGAATCGTCCTTGCAATCAGCTCCTTGCCGGTGCCCGATTCACCGAGCAGCAAAACGCTGGTGTCGGCCGGCGCGACGCGATCGACCTGGTCGAGCATGTGGCGGAAGGTCCGCGAGCGACCGACCATACCCTCGCCGTCGCCGCGGGCGTGTGCGATGTCCGAAGGCCGTATGATCTCGATGAAATAGACGATCTCGCCCGTCGAGTCCTTGACCGGGCGGGTTTCCACGTTCACGTATTCCTGGCCGCGCGGCGTGTGATGAACGTGCAGAACCTTGCTCGCCTGACCGGTTTCACGACTTTGCTTCAACGGGCACTGCTCGCCCGCGAGGTCGCAAGGCACGGTGTATCGGTGGCTGACCTCGTAACACCGCCGCCGCCGAAGCGGCGCGCCGTCGCCGTACATATCCCGATAGGCCTCGTTGGCCATCAGGATCCGGTAGTCGCGACTCAACAGTATGGCGGAGTCCGGCAGACAGTTGAGAATCGCCTGAACGTCGGCTGCAATCTCCATTACTGACAATTATGGCAGTTCAGGCACGGAAAAGCATGCCACTAACGACAGTCATTGTTTGCCCAGGGCGGGCTTCGCTCACCTATATGTTTGTTCCATAAACAGAAAGCTGCTTTGGCACGGTTCCTGCTATGAACGGATCGACACTGCCTGTATGGAGAGCTGCATGCCGGTCGAAACGCTGATAAAAGAGGCGATCGCGGAGGTTTCCGTGCTTGAGCCGCGTCGGGCATTCGAGTCTCTGGATCGTTATCTGGTGGTCGACGTGCGCGAGCCGAACGAAGTGCTGCAAGGGTACCTGCCCGGTGCGATCAATGTGCCGCGCGGCCTGCTGGAGTTTCGCGCCGCCGACGATGCGCGTTTTCAGCCGCTGGACCGTCCGATTCTCCTATACAGTAACTCCGGGCAGCGTTCCGCGTTGGCGGCGCGCTGCCTCAAGGAACTCGACTACACCCGCGTCGCCGTTCTTCGCGACGGTATCGACGCGTGGGCCGCACTCGGTTTGCCGGTCGAATGATCGGCACATGAAGGAGTAATTTGATGAAGCCAACAGTAACAGCGTTTTTTGACGAAACGACCTACACGATTGCTTACGTCGTGGAAGACCCGGCAACCGGTAAGTGCGCGTTGATCGACCCGGTGATGGATTTTGATCCTGCGTCGGGAACCACCGGCACACGCTCCGCGGACGAGGTGATCGCCTACATCAGCGACAAGAACCTCGAACTCGATTGGATCCTCGAAACCCATGTCCACGCAGACCACCTGAGCGCGGCGCCGTACGTCAAGGAAAGCATTGGCGGCCGGACCGCGATCGGCAGCGGCGTCCGAACCGTGCAGAACGTTTTCGGCGATCTTTTTAACGCCGAGCCGGAGTTCGCGCGGGACGGAAGCCAATTCGATCGCCTGCTCGAAGACGGCGATGAGCTCGCGATCGGTGAGCTGTCTCTGAAGGCCATGCATACGCCCGGGCACACGCCGGCATGCATGACCTACGTGGCCGGCGACGCCGCGTTTGTCGGCGATACGCTGTTTATGCCCGACTTCGGGACCGCGAGAACGGATTTCCCCGGCGGCGACGCGGCGACGCTCTACCGGTCGATCCAGAAAATCCTGGCGCTGGCTCCCGACACGCGCCTGTTCATGTGCCACGACTACAAAGCGCCGGGGCGCGACGAGTATGCATGGCAGACGACCGTGGACGAAGAGCGAAAGAACAACATCCACGTCAAGGAAGGCGTAACGCAAGCCGACTTCGTTGCGTTTCGCGAAGCGCGCGATGCCACGCTGCCGATGCCGAACCTGATATTACCGTCCGTGCAGGTGAACATGCGCGCCGGGCACCTGCCGCCCGCCGAATCGAACGGCATGCGTTACCTGAAACTGCCGTTGAACGCGTTTTGAGGATTGCGGCAAATGCCTGAACTGTCCCGGCGTCCGGGCGCCAGTTGATGTCGGCGGCGATACTCGCCTGGCCGGGCGCCATTGCGATCGGTGTCAGCCTGGGGCTGCTCGGTTCCGGTGGCTCCATCCTCACCGTTCCAGTGCTCGTTTACCTGCTGGGCCAGGACGAGAAAGTCGCGATCGCGGGCTCGCTGTTCGTCGTCGGCTCGATCGCGCTGTTCGGCAGTCTGCAGTACCTTCGCCTCGGTCTGATTGCCTGGCGCAGCGTCGTCGTTTTTGGGATTCCGGGAATGCTGGGCACCTATCTGGGCGCGTGGGCCGCGGCGTTCGTGTCGGGCCTGATGCAGCTCACGCTGTTTGCGCTGGTGATGCTGGGCGCGTCTTACATGATGCTCCGCCCGGTTGATCTCGACCGGGCGCCCACCGCCGCGCGCGCGGCCTGGAAGATCGCGCTGGACGGCCTGATCGTGGGCGTCGTCACCGGACTCGTCGGCGTCGGCGGCGGTTTTTTGATCGTACCCGCGCTGGTGCTCTTGGGTGGGCTCGGCATGCACCACGCGGTCGCAACCAGCCTCGTCATCATTGCGCTGAAATCTTTCAGCGGCTTTTTCAAATACCTCGACGTACTGGCCGGTCAATCGCTAACGCTGGACTGGCCGACGCTTTTTGTCGTTACCGCGCTTGGCATTGCCGGTTCGCTCGCGGGCGGACAAATAGCGCATCGAATGCCACAGGCCAGGCTCAAGCGTGGATTCGGCTATTTTTTGATTGTCATGGGTATCTACATCCTGGCGCGTTCCTTACCGGGCGTCGTCGGTGTTGATGCCTGATCCAGGGGGATAAGAAATGAATCTGAAGAAGGTTACACCGCGTTTTCTCGTTTCCGACCAGCTCTCGGTAACCGATATCGGCATTGCGGCTGCACAGGGCGTCCGCACCATCGTCAACAACCGGCCCGACGGTGAGGAGCAGACACAACCGGCCTCCGCGGAACTCAAGAAGGTTGCGGAATCGCTGGGGCTGGGTTTTATCGAACTGCCCATCACGCCGGGATCGATCACCGACGAGCAGATCGAGACCTTCGACTCCATTTCCCGCGACGTGGCGGCGCCGGTGCTCGCATTCTGCCGGTCCGGCGCGCGTGCGATCTCCCTCTGGGCGTTGGCCGAGGCAAGAACACTGGATGTGGAAGCGGTACTTGCCGCCGCGCGCGACGCGGGACACGATCTCGAAAATTTGCGTGATCGCCTTGCGGCGCGTTCGACGGTGCAGGCGCATCCGGTGCCTCAGGACGATTTGCCGGCGAACATTGCCCTGCACGACGTGGTTGTCGTGGGGGGAGGAACCGGTGGCCTGGCAACCGCAATGAGCCTTCTGCGGCGCCGATCCGATCTCGACATCCTCGTGGTGGAGCCGCGCGACGAACACTATTACCAGCCGGGGTGGACGCTGGTCGGCGGCGGCGTATTCGACCGCAAGAAGACGCTGCGGGCCATGAACGACGTAATGCCGAAGGAGGTCAAGTGGAAGCGCGCGGCGGTGGCCGAATTCGAGCCTGAAAGAAACTGCGTGCTCCTCGAGGACGGCGAGCGCATATCGTATCGGGCGCTCGTGGTGGCGCCCGGCATCAAGCTCGATTGGAACGCCATCGACGGATTGCGGGAAACTCTGGGCAGGAACGGCGTCACCTCGAATTACCGTTTCGACATGGCGCCGTACACCTGGCAGCTCGTGCAGGACCTCAAGCGCGGCCGCGCGGTCTTCACGCAGCCGCCGATGCCGATCAAGTGCGCTGGCGCACCGCAGAAGGCGATGTACCTGTCCTGCGACCATTGGCGCGCTGTCGGCCGTCTCAAGGACATCGAGGTCGAGTTCCACAATGCGGGGCCTGCGTTGTTCGGCGTCGCGGACTACGTTCCGGCACTCATGAAGTACGTCGAAAAATACGGCGCCAAACTGTGTTTCAACGAGAATCTCGTTGCCGTCGACGGCGCCGCGAAAAAGGCGTATTTCGAGCGTGCCGACGGAGACGGGCCGGCCGAGCGCGTCGAGGTCGAATTCGACATGCTGCATGTGTGTCCCGTGCAGACGGCGCCCGACTTCGTGCGCGAGAGCTCCCTCGCCGACGACGCAGGCTGGATCGACGTTTCCCCCGAGACGCTGCAGCATACCCGGTTCGGCAATATCTTCGGCGTCGGCGACGCCGCGTCCGCGCCGAACGCGAAAACCGCTGCGGCGATTCGCAAGCAGGCGCCGGTTGCGGCGCAGAACGTGCTCGGCGTGCTCGATGGTCGCGCTCCCCGTGCGGTTTACGACGGCTACGGTTCCTGCCCGCTGACCGTCGAGCGCGGCAAAATCGTGCTCGCCGAGTTCGGCTACGGCGGCAAACACCTGCCGACGTTCCCGCAGTGGTTGATCAACAGTTTCGAGCCGTCCCGGCTGGCCTGGTTTCTCAAGGAGAAAATGCTGCCGTCGATTTATTGGGAGCTGCTCCTGAAAGGTCGTGAGTGGATGGTGGATACGGAGACGTTGCCGCAGGAGCCGGCCGCGCATGAGGCGAGCCCGGCTTACGAGACCAAAACACCGTCCTGACTTTGGGTGGGACGAGCACGGGTCGCGCCGCGTTCAGGCTCGCCATTTATTGCGCCGCCGCCCGGCGGCTTGACGTACACTTGCGTTTCCAACCATGCAGGAAACGAAAACTTGGGGTCCAAGATAGAAGACCGAATCGAGTTTGCGGAAACCGTGCTGGGCTGCCGAGACCTCGACTCGAGCCTGCGTTTTTTCACCGAGCAATTGGGATTTCGCCTCGACCTGATTTACCCGGCGGACGCACCGCGCGTTGCGGTGGTCTCCGGCGGGGGCAGCCGCATACGGCTGGAGGCGGGAGACGAAAGCATGCCGGCTCATATTCGGCTGGTTTGCAGCAGCACCGATCTGGTCGAAGCGGCGGGATCCGGCATGACGGCGCCGAACGGGACGCAGGTCGAATTTGCGCTGGCCGACCCGCCGGTCGAGCTGCCGCCGCTGAGCGAGTCACTGATCGTGCAAAGAGGTACCGCCGACGACGTCTGGGGTACCGGCCGGGCCGGAATGCAGTACCGTGACCTGATTCCCGGACGTTTGGGAGGGCGGTTCATCGCGTCGCACATACGTATTCCCGAAGGCGGGCCGGTACCCGACTATGTGCACCATCACCACGTGCGGTTCCAGATGATCTATTGTTATCGCGGTTGGGTGAGGGTCGTTTACGAGGACCAGGGGCCGCCGTTCGTCATGAACGCCGGTGACTGCGTTCTGCAGCCGCCGCACATACGGCACCGGGTACTCGAATGTTCGGACGCTTTTGAGGTCGTCGAAATCGGTTGCCCCGCGGAACACGAGACATTGGTTGACCACGACATGGAGCTGCCGACCGCAGCCGCGGACGCCAGGCGCGACTTCGGGGGGCAGCGTTTCGTGTTTCACCAGGCGGCGGCAGCGGATTGGCTGCCCTGGCGCAATGACGGTTTCGAGGCACGGGATACCGGAATCGGTGGCGCAACAAAAGGCCTGGCGTCCGTTGCCGTCGTGCGGCCGTCCGGCCGGCTGCCCGCAAATCCGGTGGCGCACGATGCGGAGTTTCTATTCCGGTTCGTGCTGGAAGGCGACGTCACGCTGCACTGCGACGGCGCGCACGAATTGGCCGCGGGGGACGCGTTCGTAATACCGGCGGCCTTGCCTTACGTGCTCGAAAAACCGTCGGACGACTTGCAGATGCTCGAGGTGTCATTGCCGGCGGCGTACGACAACAAGATCGTATGCGATTGAGCGATTGCGCGTCGGGACGCGCTCTAACAGAACCGTGTAGAAGCGTGTTCCGACGCACAACCGCGCTCAGCCAAACAGCAGATCGAGCAGCACCAGGCCGATCGCGAGCGGCGCCGCGTAGCGATTCGTAAACCGCCACCAGCGTATCCAGCCGGCGGAGTCCTGTACAAACTCTTCCGCGACCGTTTTCCGGCTCAACGCCCATCCGGAAAACAGGGCGATCAGCAGCGCGTTCGCCGGCAGGATGATGTTGGCGACCGTAAAATCGGCAAGCCCGAAAATGTTCAGGTCAATACCCAGGAATGCCAGGGGGTTAAAATCGGCCAGGGTACTGAACGACAGCACGGACCCGAGACCCAGCACCCAGGTTGCGAATCCGGTGATCAGCGTCAGTTGCCTGCGCCGTCCCGGCACTTTCTCTTCGAGCCAGGCGACCGTCGGCTCCAGCATTGCGAGCGCGGTCGTATAGGCGGCGAATAGCAGCAGGACAAAAAACAGCGTGCCGATGACGTGACCGCCCGGCATGTTACCGAACGCTATCGGCAGCGTGATGAAAATCAGCCCGGGACCCTCGTCCGCATCCAGGCCGCTCGCGAAAACGATCGGGAATATCGCGAGCCCGGCCAGCAAGGCGACGATCGTGTCGCCGACGCAAACCACCGTCGCCGACTCCCGAAGCGAAAACTCACGCGGCATGTACGAGCTGTAAGTGATCATCAGGCCGGCGCCGATGCCGATCGAGAACAGCGCCTGCCCCAACGCAATCAAAACGGAACGCCCGGTGATCTCGCTGAAGTCCGGTGCAAACAGAAATCTTACGGCGCCCATGAAGTCGCCGGCGACGACGCCGTAGAGAACGAGCACCAGGATCATCAGAAACAGTGCGGGCATGATGATTTTCGAGAGCCGCTCGATACCGTCGTTCACGCCGCGGGCGATAGCCCATACGGTAGCGGCTATGAAGGCGCCGTGCAGAGATGCCTGGAAAACCGGCCGGTCGATTCGCTGGCTGAAGACGTCGGCGGAAACACGCGCGTCGAATCCGCTGAACGCGTCTTTCGCGGCCAGCACGAGATAATCGATTGACCACGCCGCCACGACCGCGTAGTAGGTCAAAGCGATGAACGGCACCATGATGCTCAGAAAGCCGATCGAATGCCAGATCGGATTTGCGCTTTCGGACCTGATGAGCTCGGCGATCGAATTGATCGCGCTGCGGTGTCCGCGGCGCCCGAGCAGCATCTCGCCCGCCAGGACCGGCAGGCCGAGCAGCAAAACAAAGCCGAGATAGATGAGTACGAAGCCGCCGCCGCCGTTCTCTCCGGCAATAAAGGGGAAGCGCCAGAGATTGCCGAGGCCGACCGCACCGCCGATGGTCGCCATCAGAAAAGCCGGCCGGCTCGACCAGGTGGCTCTCGTATCAGCCAGCGCCGTCAATCGTCAGTCTCCGGGTTTCACGTCTAGTTTGAGACCGGTTCCAGCCACTGGAAGAACTCCACCGTGTAGCCGCCGGGATCTTCGAGCAGGAAACTACGAATTCCGCCACCGTCGCCGATGTGCTTGAGGAACACCAGGTCGTCCCGGTCCTTGAGCCGCGCATACCAGACGTCAATCTCGGTCGTCACGAGACTCAGCATGACGGCGTTCGTGTCCTGCACCTCGTGATAGGCGCCTTCGCCTTCCTTGACGATGCCGACCTTGCTCGACGGGCCGGTTTTGAAGAACTTCACCCACTCCCAGTCGAGCTCGGTCTCGAGGCCGAGAACGTCGCCGTAAAACGCCGCCGCCGCGTCCAGGTCTTCGTAGTAGAACATGGTGACCTGCGAATCCAGTGACGGGGGCGCAACGGGTGCGCCGCAGCCCGACGCGACGGCGGGAGAGGCCGAAGCGACGGTCAGCTCGAGTTTCGTGGTGACGGCTCGGGTAGTGAAGGCCGGTACGCCGTCGAAACGCGTCGTGTCGTCCAGAAGCGCGTGTTCGACGCTCAAGGTGTACGATGCGCCGGCTTCGAGGACTTCCCCGTCGATTCGGTGCGAGTCGCTGGCGAACGTCAGATAGGGCCGCCCCTCGAATGGCCGGCCGCTGTGGGATACGCGATTTCCGTCGGCATCGGTCAGGATAACGAAAACCAGATCGTCGAGAATGCCGTTGGGATCGGTTCGCCCTTCGGCAAACGGGCGCCAATGGACGGTGGCGTCGACGCCGGGTACGAGATGCAGGCAGTTGTCCAGCCCGCCCTGGCTGACCGAAATCACGGGCGGGGTCGGCAACGGCCGGCGCTCGAAAACCAGCTCGCCATCGTCGACGTCGCCGCTGGGCGTGCGGAACGACACTTTATAGGCGCCGTCCGGGTAACGGTTTTGCAGCGCCTCGAAATCCGAAAACCGGTCTTCACCGGAAATCAGCAGGATATTGTCCCGACTCCCGCCTTCGGCTTTTCGCATGTCCTCGAATTCGACGCGTTCTCCGTTGGGAAAAATGAGCCTGGCGTCGCCTGCGTCCCCGGTTTTCGTCAGGAAAACCTCCGAAAAAAACGAATGGTCGACCGCCGCGAGTCCGGCGAATTCGTCCTGCTGATAGTTGGCGTGTTTGCCGATCACAAAAAAGGTGACGTCGGATCGCTGGGCGGCCGCCGGCGCGGCAACGAGAAGCAATGCGGCGGCGATGCCTATCTTATTGATGGTGTTCATTATTGGCCCGTAAACCCGCGTCGGCGAAGCATAACAGCAAGCGGGGTCCCGGATCAGCCCGCGTCGCAGCATTCGTAACCGAATCGTGCGCGTCCGGCGCCTTCTCCAGTAGAATCGATGGCACCCTCGGATGTGCACAGATTGCCGAATGCCAGAACTACCGAATACCCTCGTTTTCGCAATCGTCGTATCCAGCGTTGTCGCGAGCTTAGCCGATGATGCGCTTGCACAGGACAAACACGCGGACTACGTTGTGATCGGCAAGTCCATCAATCATCGGCAGTCGCAGAGCGGAGAGCTCACGCTGTTGAATACCGTGTTTTTCGCCGAGGTCTTCAAAACTCCGACCGGGATGATAACGGACGCGGTGCTCCATGGACCGGGCGAGGCAGAGAACGGACTGCGGTTTTCCGACGGCGATATTCATTTTCTTGCGGGCACCCGGCAGTATTCGATTGAGGCGCTTACCAAAAACTTTCCGGACACGACCTACTACTTCAGTTTCGACACTCCGGATGGCCGTGTCCGGCGCATGCCGGCGACGTTTCGGCGAGACGAAGGGGAGATCAGGAATCCCGGCCCTATCAAGGTGAGCCTTTTCCAGAACGAGCGGGAAGCGCACCCGGCGGCGATCGACCCGTACGCCGATCTGACCGTGACGTGGAGCCCGTTTACGAAAGGGGCCGCCGATCCCAACGGCATCATAGACGACATGATTTACGTGATGATGGGAGATTGCATGGGTGAGGAGACGGTACACAGCGGCCATGCAATCAGTAATCCGGACGCGCTTACGTACAGGGCAAACCGGTTTGTCGTTCCCGCGGAGAAGCTGTTCCCCGGGCAGCCATTCCAGCTCGAGATAGAACACTCGAACATGGATACCGGCGCCTGGAACGATATCGAGCAGATCGTTACGTACGCGGCAACCACGTTTTTGGACATCCGGACGACCGGCGAAGACGAAATGGCTCGTGGTTGCCCGGAAACGCCTTATCCGATGGACGGCGGTCAGACGGATCGCGTCCGCGGGAATTGAGCAGTGCCTGTTAACACAACGAGCTGGCCGGACAAGCGACGGCATCCGAGGACACGACATGCGTAATCAATCAATCATTGCCGGCACGCTGGCGCTTCTTTTTTTTGCCGGCTGCGGCGGTCCCGTCGAACCGGAGGCGCCCGGTTCGGGCGCGGAGCCGGAAGTTTCCGCAAACATCGATCCGATGGAACAATTCGGAACCACGGCAAGCAACGTGTTCTTTTATTACGCCGACGTCGAAGCGGCGACGACGTTCTACAGGGAAGTGCTGGGGCTAAGGGTCGCAGCCGACTACGGGTTTGCGAAGATCATGCAGGTTGCGCCGAAGTCTTTCATCACGCTGGTTGACGCCGCCGAGGGCATGCACGACGCCGACGAGCCGAAAACGACCGCGATCGCGCTCATCACGGACGAACTGGACGAATGGTGGGAATACATCCAGACGCAGGACGTCGACATGCGCACGACGGAATACGATCCGGTGGACGGCCGCCCGCATCATGGTTTTGTCGCGATCGATCCCGAAGGGTATTTCCTGGAATTCGAGCGCTTCAACGCGCATCCTGAAAACGAAAACCTGATGCCGGTGCTGGACGCCGCCAAGTCTCTTTACCCGGAACCCGGCACGTCGAACGTTCCGCCAGGCCTGGGGTTCAAGTCGACGGTCGTGTGGTTCTACTACAAGGACATGGAAGGCATCCAGCGCTTTTACGAAGAGGTCATGGGTTTCGATATGATCGTCGATCAGGGTTGGACCAAGATCTACCGGGTGGGGCCCACCGGCTACTTTGGATTGGTCGACGAAACGCGCGGCATGCACAGCTTTACAGAGGAAAAGGGGGTGACCATGTCTTTCCTGACGGACGACATCGACGGCTGGTTCCGCTATCTCGACGGCCGTGACGACGTCGAGATGCGGCACGAGGCGGTCGTGGATGAAGAGCCCTACCGCGCGTTCGTCGCCTACGATCCGGAAGGGTATTACCTCGAGTGGGACGTTTTCAACGACGTACCCGCGAACAGGGATCTTCTCGAAGCGATCAATGCGCCCTGATTCGCTTCTCCAACTCGAGACGCCGTGTCTGATTGCAGATCGCAGTCGTATCGAGGCGAATGCGGGGAGAATGCTCGCGCGTGCCGAGCAACACGGGTTCCGGTTGCGTCCACATGTGAAGACGACCAAATCCGCGCCTATCGCGGCAATTGCGCACGGCGGTCGTAAAGGGCCGATCACCGTGTCGACGTTGAAGGAAGCGGACTACTTTCTCGAGCGTGGTTTCACCGATATCACCTATGCGGTGTGCATCACGCCCAACAAGTTCCGCCATGCCGCCGACATTGCCGATCGTGGTGCGGATTTGAAGCTGTTGACGGCGAGCGATAGCGTCGCGCGTGATCTCGCGGAGTTTGCCGATGCGCGCAAGATGCCGCTCAAAGTGATGTTGGAGATAGATTCGGGAGAACACCGAACCGGGTTTGCGCCGGATGCGGACGAGCTGGCTATCGCTGCGAGGCGCGTAGCGGAATGCCCCGGCCTGCACCTCGAGGGGCTGCTGACGCACGGCGGTCATTCCTACGGTGCGAAGACGAAACCGGAGATTGTCGCGATCGCCGAACAGGAGCGCCTCAGCCTGCTCGGAGCGCGGGAGACTCTCTCAGACGCCAGCATCGGGGCGCCGGTGTTGAGCAGTGGGTCTACGCCGACGGCGACGTTTGGCGAGACGTACGAGGGGCTCGACGAGCTGCGTCCCGGCGTCTATCTGGCGGGCGACCTGTTTCAGGCCCAGATAGGATCGGTCTCGATGCAGGACATTGCGATCTCGGTGTTGGCGTCAATCATCGCCCACGATAAGGCGCGAAACAGCTTGGTCGTCGATGCGGGCGCGCTTGCGCTGTCTAAGGACCGCAGTACCCAAAAGTCACCGATCGACTACGGTTACGGACTGCTGGTGAAAGCCGACGGCAGCCGGTTCCGGAACGAGCTGATCGTGAGCGGCGTGCATCAGGAACACGGCGAGGTGACGTCCGCTGCCCCGATTCCGTACGCGGAACTTCCGATTGGCGGCGTCGTGCGCATCTTGCCGAATCATGTGTGCATGACCGCCGCGAGTTACGACAGGTATTTCGTGACCGACGGGGATGGCCTGAGCGTTGTCGACGAGTGGGAAAAGACCGGCGGCTGGTAGGGGCTTGCCAGCCTACCGGATATCGCCGGTGGGTAATCACCCAGGATGCCTCTTGCCACCGTCAGTAAGTAAGAATGGAAGTGAGGTTTACATTGTACAAAAGCGCACTCTGAAAATACTCCGCAACCCGCGAATTGAACGCACAGACACGTAAGGAGACAAAAATGAAGAACTGGTGTACGGCAGTCCTGTTTGCCGTTGTGTTTTTTGCAATATCTGATGCGCACGCCTATGTTGTTTGTCAGACTAAGGTCAAGGAAATCTACCCCAATAGAACCTCTGGAGTCGTGTTCTTCAGGTTTGAAGATGGCACCGCAATACAAGCATCCGAGAGCGATAGCGGGCTCGAGAGAAATTTTGCCGTAGCTCTGGCGGCGCTAATGGCCGACAAAGAAGTTCGGATTTCACTTCACGACGGCGAGCAGTGCGGTTCGAATCGTTACTATAATTGGAGCTACATTACTGCTTTCTCCGGCTAAAGCGACATGGCGAGAGCATCGAGATGCATGACCTGAAACTTGCCGCCGCTCAATCGCCGTCGCAAAGAGGGGATCTGAAAAAGAACGTCTCTGAGCACGTCCGATTCATCGACGCCGCCGGATCGATGGGTGTCGATCTCCTGATTTTCCCCGAGCTCTCGTTGACGGGTTATGAGCTGGATCTGGCGTCGGCGCAGCCGCTGTCGCGCGACGATCCGAGCATCGAACCGTTGAGAAAGGCGGCGACGAAACACGACATGCAGGTGCTCGTCGGCGGTCCGCTGCAGTCGGGTTTGGCCAAACCCTATCTGGCGGCATTTCTGTTGTCGTCCGGCCCCACGATTTGTTACGCCAAGATGCACGTTCACGAGAGTGAGCAGCCGTACTTTGCATCCGGAGAGCAAGGTTGCACGGTGGATTTGCGGGGCGCAACGATCGGTGTAGCGATCTGCGCGGATACCGCTTTTTCGTCGCACGCTGCCGAAGCGGCGGCCCGCGGCGCGCAACTGTACGTCGCAAGCGTCTTGAAAACGGAGTCGGAGTTTTCCGCGCACGCGGAAAGACTTGCGGAATACGCGGTGCGGCATCGAATGGCCGTCCTCACCAGTAACTACGCGGATGACTCCGGCGGCTCCGTCTCGGCGGGCAGGAGCGGCTTTTGGGATGAGCAGGGCCGTCTTGTCGTTCAGGCGGCGGGGAACCGCCGTGCCCTGGTGATCGTCCGACGCGATGAAGGCGGCTGGTCCGGAGAAGTGGTCGGCGACGTGTAGCTGCCGGTGGAAAGCTCGGAGAGCGAGACCGTTGCGGGAGCCTTTGGCGGACGGGCGGACAAATTGACGGTGAAACTGCGGTATCGTCGTATCGGCGTCAAACCCGAATCGAGAGTTGGCTGGATATGAAAACCAATAGGCGGCGATTCATCCAGGGTATCGGTGCGGCGGCGCCGCTGGGCCTCCTGGCGCGGACCGCAACCGCGACAACTGTTGCCGGACCTGCGGCAAGCGATATCGATTACTTCGCCGAACTCGGCGTGCGCCCCTTCATTAACGCCATCGGGCCCTATTCGTCCCTGGGCGGCGCCCGGATGTGGCCGGAAGTCATCGACGCGATGGATTACGCGACCCGACACAAAGCGAGGATGTCCGACTTGCACGACGCGGTTGGCCGGCGCATCGCGGAACTGACGGGGGCCGAGTCGGCGATGGTCACGGCCGGTGCGACGAGCGCGATGATTCAGGGGCTTGCGGCCTGTATGACCGGCGGCGATCAGGGGAAGATGGAGCGCTTGCCCGATACCCGCGGCATGCCGAACGAGGTGATTATCCAAAGGGGGCAGCGTTACCTTTACGACCGTTCGCTGCTGGCGCCCGGGGCGAAGCTTGTCGTCATAGAGACGGCCGCGGATATCCGTGCGGCCATCGGACCACGAACCGCCATGCTGTTCTTTTTGCTCAACCGTCAATCCGACATTCAGGTTCACGTACCGGAATTCGTTGCGCTCGGTAAAGAGTACGGGGTTCCGGTGATGTGTGATGCGGCAACCACGGTGCCGCCGGTGGCGAGCATGTTCAATACCATCGAGGCGGGATTCGATCTGATTTGTTATTCGGGCGGCAAAGGCTTGAGAGGCCCGTACAGTGCGGGGCTTCTGCTCGGCCGGGAAGACCTGATTCGTCATGCACGCAGCAACGGTTCGCCCAATCATCGCGCCTACGGCCGCAGTATGAAGGTCTCGGCCGAGGAATATCTCGGCATGATGGTCGCCGTCGAGGTGAGCCTCGCGTTCGACGAAGACGCGGAATACCGTCGGCAGCTCGCGATCGTCACGGAAATGGGCCGCGATATCGAACGGCTTTCCGGCGTTACGACCCGGCTTCGCTCGCCCGACTTCGAGGCGAGAGAACCTTACATCGAGGTGCACTGGGATCAGGCCATGTATCCAATCGATGAACCAACCGTCAAACAGTTGCTTCGTGATGGCGAGCCGTCCATCGAGATTCGTGCTCTGTTCCTCTCCGGCGGCCGCATCGAACTGACCGCGTCGATGCTCGAGGACGGCGAGGCGTCGATCGTTGCGGAGCGTGTCAAAAACATTCTGGCGGCAAGCGCATGACCGGGCGGCGCACGGTATTGCAGGGGCTGAGCGGATTCCTGGCGACGGGAGCGGAACCGCCGGCTCGCGACTATTTTGCGGAGCTGGGCGTTACGCCACTCATCAACGCGGCGGGCGCGTATTCGGCGCTGGGGGGAGCGCGCATGCGTCCCGAGGTGGTGGCGGCAATGCGCTACGCGGCGGTCAACAAGGTCAAGATGCGTGAACTGCACGATGCGGTCGGCGCGCGCATCGCCGAACTTACCGGCAGCGAAGCCGCGATGGTAACTTCCGGCGCGACGGCGGCGATGGTATTGGCGACGGCGGCATGCATGACATTGGGCGAAGAGGAAAAGATGCTCCGACTCCCCAATACCGATGGCATGAAAAACCAAATCCTGATCCAGAAAAAGCACCGTTACACGTACGATCGCGCGCTGTGGGTGGCCGGGGCAAACCTGGTCGAAGTGGAATCCGAAGACGATGTTCGTTCAGCGGTCAACGACCGGACCGCCATGATGTTTTTCCTGAAGCCGGCCCATCAGGGAGACGACATTCCGGCGGATCGCTACGTCGAGCTGGCCCGGGAGCTGGCGGTACCGTCCTTTTGCGATGCCGCAACCACCACGCCGCCCGCGACAAACGTCGTCGAAGGCGTCAAGGAAGGCTTCGATCTGATCTGCTACTCGGGTGGTAAAGGGCTGCGCGGGCCCTACAGCGCCGGTTTGCTCCTGGGCCGCAAGGACTTGGTTGCGTACGCTCGAATGAACGCCGCGCCAAACGACAAATCGATCGGTCGCGGCATGAAAGTTTCGGCGGAGGAGTATCTCGGCATGCTGGTCGCGCTCGAGAGCGGCCTCGCGGTCAACGAAGAGGACGAGTTCGCCTACAAACGCCGCCGGTTCGGCAACGTCATCAAAGAGATCGCCGACGTTCCGGGCATCAAAGCGGAGGTGTTTTTGTCACCCGGAGAAACGGACGAACTTTACCTCGACGTCGATTGGAACACCGACGTAATCCCGTTGAGCCGCGAAGACTTCATCGCCGCGCTACGCGCGAATACCCCGTCGGTGGAAGTTCGCCTGCCGCTGTTCTCGGGAGGGAGAATCCACCTGTCCGCGACCGTTCTCGAGGAGGGCCAGGACGTGGAGCTTGGCCGTATCATACGAAGGGTGTTGCTGGAAAACAGCTGACTTTCAGACAAAAAAAGCCGGCACCGGGTGAAGCGATGCCGGCTTCTCAGACCAGAGGTAGGTCAGATTAAACGGCTTCCAGGCGCGCGTTGCGATCCGTTGATCCCTTGGACTGTTCAGCCGGTACTTCCCAATCCGCCGGCATTTTCTCGAAGTTGAAAAACGGCTCCGTGTCGCCCTCGTCAATGGCGTCCTGCACCTGCTTGTAGAATTCGCCGCCCGCGGCGTCCGAGAACGTGATCTCGACGTCTTTCGCTTCGCCATCCGTCTCCGGCCGCTGGCAATACTCGGGGAAGGTTGCTTCGCCGGCGTGCCCGGAAGCGTATCCCTTCGCGAACATTTGTTTGAGGATGCCGAAACCGTCGTCCTGAACCAGAACGCCGCCGCGGGGGTGCCCCCCGAGGGACTTCATGTGCTTGATGAAGGCGTCGAGGTCATGACAGTCGTACGCCACGTGCTGGCAGGAATGGTCGCCGTGCGCTTCGACGAAGCTCGTGACCTGCGATTTCTCGGCGCGGTCGATGCCTTCGATCAACGCAATGCCGAACTCGCCAAAGTCGATACACCAGATTTTCATGCTGCTGTTCGGGTCACCCGGCCGCGCGTCGTCGATGCGTTTGATCAACGTGCCGCCCTCGACCTCGATGTGAAACCAGGCCCATTTTTCGATGTTGCCCTCAGCTACCGCATAAGCGACGTGATCGACTTTTTTGAGATAGGACATTAACGTCTCCCGCACTGTTTGCGTGTTGATTTCTATCGACAAAATTTTACGCAAGAATGCGGGCAGGTTGCGTGCGAATCCTGTGCAGATTACCGAAATTGTTGCAGGAAAATATACAAAAATGGTAAATAATCGAGCTTATCCTGCATTATATAGACAAGGCACGCAGCAATCAGTAGCCTGAAACAGGTGGTCCTACCGGCGCTCGCACGACCGCCCGGCTTGCCGCTACACTGTCGCCTGCCGGCGGCGGAGGGCGGCCGACAATGAGAACAAGAATCGGGTCGTGAATCGTTTTGTCCGTGTATATCTTCTGCCGGGTGCGGTCATGCAGTCCGTCATGATCGGCGGCGCCTACGGGACCGGGCGGGAGATGACCCAGTATTTCACCCAGTTCGGCATGCTGGGCGGCGCGTTGGGTCTGTGCGTGGCCGCGGGTTGCCTGGCTCTGGTCTTCATTCTGTCCCTCGAGGTATCGCGCCGATTCCGGGTGTTCGACTACCGGCAGTTTTCACGCGTCCTGTTGGGGAAGGCCTGGTTCCTGTTCGAGATTCTGGCCATTACCCTGCTCTTGCTCATCATAGCGGTAATTGCCGCCGCTTCGGGGACAATTCTCGCCGACGAGTTTGGCGTCTCCGACAAGCTCGGCGGACTGATCACCCTGGCCGTCGTCGCCGCGCTCATCTATCACGGCCGGTCCTGGGTTACGACGATGCTCGCGTCGTGGAGCCTTTTGTTGTACCTCGTGTTCGCGACTTATCTTGCCGTCGTCTTTACGGTCCTCGATCCGACGGAAGGCGCCCGGCGGCTTACCGTGACTGACGGCTGGTTCGTGAGCGGTCTCCAATACGGCCTTTACAATATCGCGGCGATTCCGGTGATCCTGTACGCCTCCCGGGCTATCGAGACCGGCCGGGAAGCCGTGCTCGCCGGCGGAATCGGCGCGCTGATCGCGATTGTGCCGGCTTTCGTGTTGCACGTCAGTTTCTCGGTCGACTATCCGGACGTCGTATCGGCGGAGCTTCCGGTGTATCACGTGCTGGGATTGATCGATTTGCCGGTGCTCAAGTTCGTTTATCTGCTCGTGATATTCGGCACGTTCATCGAAACGGCGGCGGGCAGTATCCAGGGCGTCGTTGAACGCATCGAAGGCGCGATCAGCGAGCGGCGGGGAACCGGACTGACAAGGGGGCAACACGCAATGGTTGCGGTCAGCATGATGCTGGCCGCCATTCTCTTGTCCACTTTTGGCCTGATCGCGCTGGTTGCAAAAGGTTATGGTGGGATAGCCTGGGGCTTCATGTTGCTTTACGCGCTGCCGCTGCTGACGGTCGGTGTCTACAAACTCTACATTTCACCCACTCGAACGTGAGGAACCGCCGTATGAATGGATCGATTCGATTCGAGCAGGCCGGCAAGGTCGGCATCGTAACGCTCGACCGGCCCGACGCTCTGAATGCGCTGCACCGAAACATGCTTGCCGAACTTGAAGCGACGCTGGCCAGGGTGGAACAGTTCGACGACGTTCGTGCGTTGCTGATTACGGGTTCAGGCAGGGCGTTTTGCGCCGGTGTCGATCTTTTCGAGGTTCAGGACGATGTGACCGGAGACGGTATCGCGGAGGCGGAGCGGAGTCTGCTGACGATCCAGAACCTCACGCGTATCGTCATGCGCCTGCCCATTCCCACCATCGCCGCGATCAACGGTTTGGCCGTCGGCATGGGGTCGGAAATATGCATCGCCTGCGATATCCGGGTGGCGGCTTCCGAGGCCTACCTGTGGTTTCCCGAGGCGCGGCGCGGTCTGTTCCAATCGAACGGCGTCATGTATCTGTTGCCGCGCATGGTGGGCTACAGCCGGTCGATGGAATGGATGATGGCATCCAGGAAGATCCGGAGTGAGGAGTTGCGGGCGTCCGGACTGGTCGCGCAGGTATTCGACGTGGCTGATTTCCGCGCCGCGGCTATCGACTATGCGCAAGGTATTGCCAATAATTCGCCGCTGAGTCTCAAATTGCTCAAGGAAGTCGGGCAAAAGGCGTTTTCGGCGTCGTACGAAGAGGTGGTTCAGATGGAGATCGAATGTATGGACGCGACGATGAAATCGGAATACGCGCGAGAAGGCCTTCGGGCGTTCGCGGAAAAGCGTGACCCCAATTTCTGATTTCACAGGACAGGCAACGATGCAACCAATCATCTCTATCGAGGGACTCGGCAAGACCTATGGCAGCGGTTTCCAGGCGCTGAAATCCGTCGACCTGCAAATCGAACGCGGTGAGATCTTTGCGCTGCTGGGCCCGAACGGCGCCGGCAAGACGACGCTGATCAGCATCGTCTGCGGGATCGTCAACCCGACGGAAGGTCGCGTCACGGTCGCCGGCAACGATATCGTCACCCAGTTCAGGAAAACGCGGTCGATGATCGGGCTCGTGCCGCAGGAGCTTACGACCGATACCTTCGAGACGGTGCTCAGCACCGTGGCGTTCAGCCGCGGCCTTTACGGCAAGCGGCCAAACCCCGAACATCTCGAAAAGGTGCTGCGGTCCCTCGCGCTCTGGGACAAGCGGAACGAAGTCATCATGGCGTTGTCCGGAGGGATGAAGCGGCGTGTGCTCATTGCGAAAGCGCTGTCTCACGAGCCCGAGATATTGTTCCTCGACGAGCCTACCGCCGGCGTGGACGTCGAGCTGCGCCAGGACATGTGGGAAACGGTTCGCTCGCTGAGCGAATCGGGGGTCACCATCATCCTGACGACTCACTACATCGAGGAAGCCGAGCAGATGGCCGATCGCATCGGCGTCATCAGCCACGGCGAACTGATCCTCGTTCAGGACAAGGAACAGCTGATGCACGAGCTGGGCACCAAGCAGCTTCATCTCCATCTGAGCGATCGGCTGGAGGAACTGCCGGCCAGCCTCGACGCCTATGACCTGGAGTTGTCGGACGACGGCGCGCAGTTGACCTACACCTACGATACGCAGGCGAGCCGGACGGGAATTACCTCACTGCTCGGCGAGCTTGCGGCTGCCGACATCCGTTTCAACGATCTCAACACGGTACAGAAGTCACTCGAGGAGATTTTCGTCGACCTCGTCAATAGGAGAACCTCGTGAATGTTCCGGCGATAAAGGCCATTTATATGTTCGAGATGGCGCGCACACGGAGAACCCTTTTCCAGAGCATCGTGTCGCCGGTCATATCGACGTCGCTGTATTTTGTGGTGTTCGGTGCCGCGATCGGTTCGCGGATCACCGAGATCGACGGCGTCAGCTACGGCTCGTTCATCGTGCCGGGTATCATGATGCTTGCTCTGCTGACGGAGAGCGTCTCGAACGCGTCGTTCGGCATCTACTTCCCCAAGTTCTCGGGCACGATCTACGAGATTCTTTCCGCGCCGGTGTCGTTCGTGGAGATCGTCATCGGTTACGTCGGCGCGGCGGCGACAAAATCAATCATTCTTGGCTCCATCATATTCGCCACGGCCAACCTGTTCGTCGATATCGAGGTCGCCCATCCGGTGTGGATGATTGCGTTCCTGGTGCTGACGGCCGTGAGTTTCAGCTTGTTCGGTTTCGTGCTTGGCATCTGGGCGGATAACTGGGAGAAGCTCGCCATCGTGCCGACGTTGATCCTGACGCCGCTGACGTTTTTGGGAGGCAGCTTTTATTCGATCAGTATGCTGCCGCCGGTGTGGCAAACGGTGACCCTGTTCAACCCGGTCGTTTATCTGATCAGCGGATTCCGCTGGAGTTTTTATGAAAACGCCGACGTCAGCGTCGTGTTGAGCCTGACGATGACCTGCGTGTTCCTGCTGCTGTGCCTGACGGCCGTCTGGTGGATATTCCGGACCGGGTACCGGCTGCGGAACTAGGCGCTGACCGCCCGCTGGAACACTCGCGTCAGCGAACCCGAACGCTGAGCAGGATGCTGAAGCTCGGAAAATTCCCGCCGGATGCGGCGTTGACCGGCCCGGTCGGGTTCACACGGTAACCGGTCACGGCCGGGTCGAATCCCTGAGCGTCCGGCGTCGGCAGGTAGTTGTAGGGCGCGCCCCCACCGGGTTGATTGCTGAACGTCACGTCGGTCGCAAAGCTGTAGCTGAGACCGCTAGCGACGGGCCCGTCCGAAAATACGAGCGGATCACCGCCGCTCGTATCCACGAACAAATCACTGTTGGCAGGTACGGCGTCGCTCACGATCATCGTATTGCTGTCGACGATACCCGCGCCCTGATTGGACACGTTGATCGTGTACAGCATGACCGCGCCTGGAATGGCTTTCGGATTGCTGCCTCCGTTCACCGGGTCGGAGATGGTCTGCACCGACTTGGTGACGAGAAGGTCGGGTAGCACGAGCTGATTGAAACAAACGTCATCGACGTGCCAGAAATCCCAGGGCGCCCCGGATCCACCCGTTTGGCGGAACCTCAGACGGAAGCCCGCGTGGCGCCCGTTGGCCGGAATGTTGTAATTGCGCGTGAATATCTGACCGGCCGCGCCACCGCCCGCGAACGTCTCCAGCGTGCTCCACGTGCCGGTGTCGTTCAGATATTCGACGACGAGGTTTTCATTGAGATCCGGGAATTCGCTGAACGCGTCGGAACCGCGACGAATCCACATCGACAGGTCGTCAAAAGAGGGATCCGTCGTGTCAAATACGTTCGAGGACACGTCGACGACCCCGCCATTCAGCGTCATCGCGGAGCTTGGGGATTGTGATGTCGCCGAACTCGTTCCGGCGATGCCGGAGAGCGCGTTGATGGTCCAGTTACCGACCAGTCCGGACTCGAAATCGTCGCAGGAGCCAATGACGAGCGGCGGCGGCGCGGCGGTCTCCGTAACGACGACATCGTCGAGGTGCCACCAATCGAAGTTGCCGTTGCTGCCGTCCGTCTGCCTCGCGCGGATCGCCAGCGTGCCGTGCAGGGCATCGGGCGGCAAACTGAAGGTGTTGTTGAATATCTCGCCCGCGGGGCCGGCGCCTGGGTAGGCGGTCAACGGCGCCCAGCTGCCGTCGGCGCGGCGATACTCGATCACAAAGTCTTCATTGTCGTCGGGGTCTTCACTGAACGCGTCGCTGCCCCGGCGAACCCAGAAACTGATATTGGCCGACGGGACGGCCGCCGGGATATTCGGGCTCGTGATGGTCACCGGCTGGCTGCGGGTAAACGCGCCGCGGTTTGGCGAGTTCGAAACGGCCCCGCCGGTGAGGATACCGCTGCGTACCGCGTCGGTGGTCGTCCAGGGCGCGAGGTTGGTCCGCTCGAAGTTGTCGCTGAAGAGGATGTCGCCGGGGACGGCAAAAGCGGGGTACGGGAGAGCGAGTGCCGACCACAGCAGCACGTATCGCCAGACCGGCGCTTTTTTCGGAGGCTCATTCCTCATCGGATTGTCAGTCTTACTCTCGGTGGAAGCTCGCACCATGTTATGACTAGCGGCGAAAATCTTGCGCCGAATACGTCACAAATCGCCCGTTTCCCCTTGAATTCGATAAGGAAAATCGGCCGTTCCCAGGTTTTTTTGGCGAAAGCGGCCGCGCGAAGTTCCAGCGGTAAACGGAGCCTGGTCCGGAAGGTTGCGGTGGCGGATACCAGCGGCGGGTCCTTTATGCGGCCCTACCCGATTTCCAGCGCCTTGCGGCGCATCGTATGTTCCTCCTGGTCCCGGACGAACTCTCTGAACGCGCTCCGGGGCAGCGGTTTTGAATAGAGATACCCTTGTACGAAGTCGCAACGGTGGAGTTTCATGAAGCGCATTTGCTCCTCGGTTTCCACACCTTCCGCAATGACCTCCTTGCCGAGCTGATGAGCGAGTGTGATGATCGCGCGGCAGATGTTTTGCGACTCCTTACCGCTGCCGACGAAGGACTTGTCGATTTTTATGCAGTCGAACGGCAGCTGTTGAAGATAACTCAGCGAAGAGTATCCCGTGCCGAAATCGTCCATCGCAATTCGAATTCCGAGGGAGCGTAGCCTTGAGAGAGCTTCGACGGCGGTCTCCTTGTTCTGCGCTACGACGGATTCGGTTATTTCGAGTTCAAGAAAGCCGGGGTTGATTTTGTGTTTGTTAAGACTGCCGACAATATCGCCGGCGAACGCCGGATCCCGAAGCTGGCGCGCAGATACATTGATCGAAATTATGCCGGGATGTTGCCGGGCGTCGAGAATGTAGCGAAGTTCCTGGCACGCCCGATTGATGACCCATCGGCCGATTTCGATGATCAAGTCGGAATCTTCCGCAACGGCGATGAATTCGTTTGGGCTCACAGCCCCAAGTTCGGGGTGGCGCCAACGCAGTAGGGCCTCGGCTCCCCGTATCCGGTTGTTACGAAGTTCGCACTGCGGCTGAAAGTGCAGTTCAAGCGTATCGGTATCGATTGCGCGGCGCAGATCGCGCTCAATCAACAATTTGCGACGGCTGAATTCGTTGAGCTTCTCGCTGAAGTACTCGTAACGAGATCGGCCGCCGTCCTTTGCCTTGTACATTGCGGCGTCTGAATTGCGCAGCAGAATCTCGACGCTTTCACCGTCGGAGGGAAACTGAACGATGCCGATGCTTGCGCCTAAAAGCTGTTCGCCGCCGTCGATTTCAAACGGCTCGGATAGATGATCGACCAGTCGAGCCGCCAGATCGCTGGCATACTGCTCAGTGGGCAGGTTTGGCACTAGTACGACAAATTCGTCACCGCCGAGGCGTGCAACCGTGTTTCCCTCTCCGGCTTCGCGGACGATACGTTCGCCGGCCTGTTGAAGAATGACGTCGCCGATCGTGTGGCCAAACACATCGTTGATTTTCTTGAAGCGATCGAGGTCGAGAAAGAGCAGGGCGCCCGCACTGCCTTCATGCATTGCATTTTGCAAAGCCTGACTGACCCGGTCCTTGAGCAACTGCCGGTTGGGTAGTCCGGTCAGTTGGTCGAAATGCGCCTGCTGATACAGTGTTTCCTCGCGTTCCGAACTGGCGATGCCGAAGGCCAGCCGGGTTGCGAGGTCGCCCAGTGAGTTGAGAGTAGTCTCCGGTATTGGCGTGGTGGATGGCGATCCAATGATGATTGCACCCTTTATGGCGTCTTGAATCTTGACCGGCAGTATCCAAACGAAGTCAAATTCGGGCAGATCTCGCGCGGATTCATCGTTCGGCCAGACCAGGTTGCGTTCAACCCAACCGGCATTCGCATATTTTTGGAACAGACGCACGCGATGTTCGGGAGACAGCGACAGCCGCGTCCTGATCGGCTTGCACCCTGACGCCCAAACGAAACTGGCGAGCGATTGATTGTGGGAGTCCAGGGTGATGACCCCGAAAAAAGCATAGTCTGCTATTCCAGGTACGTATTCGACGAAGGTTTCGCTGATCTCGTCCACGGACGCCGCCGTCGCAATCAGACGATCGATCGCGGACATTGCGCGTAGCGTTTCAATTTGGGCCGTCAAACGGGTCGCCATCACGTTGAAAGACTGACCGAGCGTTTCGAATTCGTCGTTGGTCTTTACGTCCACGCGCGCGTGTAGATATCCGGAAGTGTAGAGTTTCGTGACATCGGTGAGTTTTTGCAGCGGAATCATACTGCTGCGTACCAGCCAAAAGCTGATGCCCGAGACGAAGAGCAGGACCAGGCCTATCGCCGGTGGAAATATCTCCTGAAAACCGGCTACGGCACGGTACGCATGCTCCTTTTCCGTTACAGCCAGCACGATGACGGAGTCGCTGGCAAACACGCTGTCCAAAAAGAGCTGCCACCCCGCCGCCAGTTCTTCCCTGTCCTCGAAGGTCCATGTCGCCCTGGAAGTGACAGGTGACCTGATGGAATCGGAGAGCGAGCGAATATTACGCTCCGGGAGTCCGTCCGTACACGTCAATGGAACTCCGTTTTCGGCAAATACGCAAATGTTGGATTGGTAAGGCAAGTACTCTACCGGTGCCCAGACGTCCGCGCTGCGCAGGCCGAAAACGAGCCATCCACCGTCACGGGATGACGGTTCGGCGGGAAGTAGGAGTGCCCACTCGGTGTTGGTGGAGCCGGCGACGGGTATTAGCTGGCTGTATCCCGATTCCAGGTGCGTGTCATCGATATCGGTAATGTTAATGCCGAACTCGCCGTCGCCAAGAATGGTCTCCGTGTTGCCGCTCGGGCCAACGTATAAAACACTCGCAAATACCTTTGTGACTTCCGCTGCGGTTTCAGGGGTTGTCGCCAATTCGCCTTCCCGCCATTCATGAAGCAGCGTTCGAGTGAGATTGTCGCGCTCCTGCAAGTTGGCCAAGATACGCATTCCGTGGACTTTGGCGTCGTCACGGAGGCTCGCAAACACGGAGTCGCGTAATCCGCTTGTCGTCTGATCGTAGGAAAGATACGCGGTCAGGATGATGGGCAGGATTCCCGCAACGGCGAAAAACACAAAGATGCGCCGGCCGACGCGGCTGCCGAGAGCGCCGATTCGTGCCGTCGTTGGCACTAGTAGTCCTCCGCTAATCCGATGTACGCGCCGTTGTTCGCACGCACGATATCGTCCCAGGATGCCCTCGCCCTCAGAGGTTTGGCCGTGTCACCGTCCGGCCCGACGCTGTAAAGATCGAAGTCGGTGTTAATCGGATTCAACCGTCCGTCCTTCCGTACGGCGCCCTTATTCGGCGCCGTCTGGATATTCAGAAACTCGTACGGGCTGCCCCAGGGGTCTACCGGTATGACGATGCTGATATCAGCGAGGCTGTCAGGTACACGATCCTCGTTGTTCAGACGAAACCGTTCGATCTGAAGACTGATCGAAGAAATGTCGCCGATTGCCTTGGCGATTCTGGCTCTTTCGACGAATCCGTTGTACGCCGGCACACCGACCGAGGCCATCAGACCGACCATTACGAGGATGACCACCAACTCGATCAGTCCAAATCCGTTAATGGCGTGTTTCGGTGGCGGCATCTTACGGTCCTGGACGTTACCTGAATATGTCAAAACTACCTTTAAGGCATTGAATTCTATAAACTATATGCAAGCGCCCGGGAATGATTGAGTTGTCCTATTGCGCCAACACATGAACTATCGACACGAATCGAAAGAATCTTGAAAGCCCAATTGGAGGTCGGTTTATATGCGGAAACTTGTGCAGATATGCTTCGCAATCCTGGCGGTCTGTGGCTGTAGCGACGAGGCAAATCGGCCGGACGCGGAGACCAGTGCGGCGGTGGGGCAGTCAGCCGATCCCATTGCGCGCCAGGTCGAGTCCGTCGACGGTCCCGTAGCGCTGCCGGAAGGGGTTCAGGCGATCTCCCTTCTGGGTGAGGAACTGAAGTCCGCCGAGCCGTCGGACGCGCTGTTGGCGAATCTCGCCGCGGCAAAAACCGACTATGAAAACGATCCCGATGACGTGGACAACATCATCTGGTACGGGCGTCGTATTGCGTACACGGGCGACTATCGCGGAGCGATTCGCGTTTTTTCGGAAGGCATCGAGAAATTCCCCGACGATGCCCGCCTGTACCGGCATCGCGGTCATCGTTACATCTCGGTCCGTGAACTGGACCGGGCCATTACCGACTTCGAGCATGCCGTAACCCTGATCGAAGGCACCGAGGACGAGGTGGAGCCGGATGGCGCGCCCAATCCGATGGGTATTCCCGTGAGCACCCTGCACTCGAATATCTGGTATCACTTGGGTCTGGCCTACTATCTGAAAGGCGATCTCGACAATGCGCTCCGTGTTTATGAAATCGCGATTGCGCAGACGCCCAACGACGACATGCGCGTGGCCACTACGCACTGGCTGTACATGACTTTACGTTTGCTCGGTCGTGACGAGGAAGCGGCGCGCGCTCTGGGCCCCATCCGGGCCGACATGAACGTCATCGAAAGCATGGCCTATCACCAGCTTTGTCTTCTCTACAAAGGGGAAGGCGAGATGAGCACGGCGCTGGAGGCCGGGATCACGCCGGCGGGAGGCGATTCGGCGATGTACGGCGTCGGCAATTGGCACTACTATAATGGCAGGACCGGGGAGGCAAAGGCGATGTTCGAGCGCATGATTATGGAAAGCGGCTGGGCGTCGTTCGGCCGGATTGCCGCGGAGTCCGATTTGTCGCGTAAGTTCTGACGCCATCCGCGGAGAAATGCCGTGAAACAACGACCGGTTTCCCCGGTCGAAGCTTAGGAGTCGGATCGTTCGGCTTGCCGCTTGAGCATCGCACAACATAATCGGGGGATTGTGATGGCGTTCAAAATGTCGGGCATGAAACGGCGCGAGTTCCTTACATCAATCGGACGGGCCGTGGGTTCGTCGGCGATGTTGAAGACGATGCTCGCGATGGGAATTGGCACGACGGTCGCGGGCTGCGGGTCCTCGTCGGCGTCGGGTGGCGGGCCGAACCCTCCGCCACCACCGCCACCGCCGCCGCCAGGCGGAGTACGTTCGCCGAGACCCGGCGACTGGGCGCCGAATGTCGGCGTCGGCAGCTCGGTCGTGATCCTGGGCGGCGGCATTGCCGGAATGACGGCGGCGCTGGAGATGACGCGGCTCGGCTACGACTGTTCGATACTCGAGGCGACGTCGGTAGCCGGCGGCCGCAACCGGACGATCCGTGCCGGCGACGTTGCGGTGGAAACCGATTCCAGTCAGACCTGCATCTGGGATGTGGACCCCGAACTCTATTTCAACGCGGGTCCGGCCAGGATTGCGCATCACCATGAGTTCCTGCTGGGCTATTGCCGGGAGTTCAACGTCGCGCTCGAAACGTTTACCAACGACAATCGCGCAGCGCTTTTGCATTCGACGAACTGGTTCGGTGGGCAGCCGCAGATCGCGCGGCAGGTGCTTGCGGACACGCGTGGCAACATTGCGCGGCTGCTGTCGACGGCAATCAATCAGAATGCGCTGGATCAGGAGTTGACGGCGACCGACAGAACCAATGTCCTGAATATGCTGCAGAACTTCGGCGCGCTGAACGCGGGCGACTACACGGGAACCAGCAGGGCGGGTTTCCCGGGCCAGGAGAGCACCGGCAGCCGGCAGCGCGGCGATCTGCTGTCACCGCTCGATTTTTCCGAGCTGGTCAGCGATACTCTGATGCAGCTGCGCGCCGACTTTTCTCACGGGCTGGAGCAGCAGCCGACGACGCTGCAGCCGGTCGGCGGCATGGACCGGATCGCGCAGGAGTTTGCGGCCAGGGTCGATCAGGACATCACCTACGATGCACGCGTCATCGAGATTCGCAAGATCGCAAACGGGGTGCGGGTGGTGTACGAGAATCAGTTTGCCGCGACAATCATCGTCGACGCGGATTTCTGTGTCTGCACGATCCCCGCGACCGTTCTGCGGAACATCCCGAACGATTTTTCCAACGCCCACTCGACGGAAATCGCCGCGTTCAATTACGCGCAGGCCACCAAGATTGCGTTCCAGTCACGACGTTTCTGGGAGCAGGACCACAACATCTACGGCGGAATCTCCTGGACCAATCAGAACATCACGCAGATCTGGTATCCGAGTTCCGGCTTCGGTCAGGCCGACGGCATCCTCGTCGGGTCGTACATCTTTGGCGGCCAGGCTGGCGTCGACTTTTCCAATCAGACGCCGCAGCAGCGGATTACCTCGACGACCAACCAGGCGAACGCATTACATCCGGAGTTCGGCAATGAGGTCAGCCGCGGCCTGAGCGTCGCCTGGCCGAAGGTGCCTTTCCAGCTAGGCGCCTGGGGCGTCTCCACGCCAAACGTCCTGCTGACACCCGACGACAACATATTTTTCGCGGGTGAGCATCTGAGCATTCTGCAGGGCTGGCAGGAAGGTGCGATCCTGTCGGCGTATCACGCGATAGACGGCGTGGTGGCCGCAACGGCTTAGCGGCTGAGTGTGAAAAGAGAGACTTCATGAAAGGTGTGGTCGGCTTCCTGTTTTTCATGCTGTTCCTGGCGGGATTCGCGTTTGTGATGCTGCAAGGGCGTCAGATGGCGGAATCCAATCTGGGGGGCGGCGGCGCGAGCATCACCGGCGTCGACTGGCGGCCGGTGCTGGTGGGGGCGGAAACGATGCCGAACGACAGCGGCATGTTCGTGCGCTTTGCCGTCGACGGCAGCATCGGCGGCAACGGCGGCTGCAACGGTTTTTCGGGTTCGCTAGAGAAGACCGATTCCGGTATCGCAATCGGGCCGCTGGGCGCCACCCGCCGGGCGTGTCCAGCGCCGATAATGGATCGTGAATCGGCCTTTTTCGAGGCGCTGCAGAAAACGACAAAATTCCAGCCGGGAAGCGACCGCCTTCAGCTGCTGGGTGACGGCGATCTGCTGCTCGCGGAGCTCGTCGCTGGAACCGCCAACTGAATATGACGACTGCCGCAAGCCGACACTATCGGCTAGTCACGTAGGTACCGTCGGGCGTTTTCTAGATCGCATTCTTCCGGCGTTACGTCCATATCTGGCCGAAATGTCCAGTCGACTGAACCCGTTATCTTCGACTGCAGATATTCAGGGTCGATAAGCTCGAAAGTATAGGTTAGTTGCTCACCACCGGCGCCTAATGCGAACCGCTCTGTTAGCTGCTTCCTTGCTCCCGAAGGAAGCATAGCTGCGTTACCCATTCGGTGTTCTGAGAACTTTGCTGTATCGACGACCAGAACATTGCCCTCCCACCGTCCTATTGAGTGACCGTGGTGCGAATAGTCTGCACCGTCATGGGAACTCTCATCCATATGGACAATCCGCTCAACCCCTTCAAACTGGGAGCGAATAATCACTTTGTCTGGCGTTATTTCAATCGACTTGACGTCGGGAAAGATCATTAAGAAAGGGGAAGTGAAAGAAACGCAATCTCTACCCGGGTTCATTGACTCCTGAAATTCAGCAACAGAAGCTGCGCCTTTCTCCGTCATTGGCAACGGCGATGGATCAATGATAAACGGCACACCCACGGCGGGATTCAGCTGCGTCAACCACGTTCCGTTCAGATTCTGTGCTTTGGCCGATACGCTGTCACCGGCGCTAGACAGTGAAGTCAAGTCCCGCATTTCCAGGCGTTGCCCGTTACCGCGCTCAGCAGCTGTCCCCAGCGCCATCTTTCGGTCGGGGTTGCGTGCCGGTATCGCCCATACAACAATCCGATCACCAACCGAAAACGTGTCGCGCGACCATCCGCGCCGCATCATCAAAGCAGGTGGAGACGCTTCGATTTTCCAGATCACGCGATTTCCTTCTACGACCCGTGTTTCTACAAATATGTAGACGTGTGGGTTCCTCCATTCGTACTTGGAAACTACGCCCTCAATGACCAGCGTTTTCTCCATTTCATAGATGGACGTGCTGTGGTGTGCGGTAGCAATCGGGGCAACAAGAATCGCGGTCGACAGAAGTGAGAATGTCGTGTGCCGGAGATTCATTGTCTCAATACTGATCTATGGGCCAGCAGCGGACATGGATTGTAACATGAAGCAGCCGCTCGAACGGCCAGGCTTGGAAGGTGTTGTACGCCAACTTTTCGGCGATAATCCGACTGTTCGATCGGATGCACGGCTTGTTGAACAAACCCTTTTGTTAGGCCGGCGATGGTGTCAGATGCGTTGTCATTGAGCACCTCCTTCCGCACTATGCGGACATTCGAGGTGTCCACCAAACCGAAGCAAGGTTCAAGAGCCGTCACTCAGCGCCAACCGACCGATCGCGCCCAGGCCTCCATTTCCTTTTGACGCTTCTGAAAATCACGAGGCGGTTTGTTACCTTCGGCCGCGGCGCGCGATCGCATTTCCTCGGTCTTTTCGGACAATGGCCCAAGTCCTACAGACTGCCGATAGCTGTCCACCTGCTCCGGATTTAACAGCGGATGAGGGCTTAACACGCCGCTTTCGTCCCAATCGAATTGGGTTCCGTAGCGCTGGGGGCGTCCCTCGTAAACACAGATGCGGTCTTCGAGACACGCGAATTGAAACGCCGGTGCTTCCCCGGTTTCCGCCGCTGCCTTGAGAAGGGGCAGGCACTTCCGCTGCAGCTCGGGATTCCCGATAGCGTGCTGAAGGACTAACCACGCGGCCTCGGCTCCTTCGTCGCCGACCAGCGAAATTCCGGGCCATCCGAACTCCCGGACAATGCCATCCAGTTTTTCGGCGTTCTGGTTGTGAACCTCGGCCATTCGTGGGTTGTACCCCTCGAACAATTCTCCTGTCGAGACCAATTCAGTACGTAGACGGTTGTCCTGCTCCGCCATGGCCAACAGTTTCGCTCTCAGTGCTTCATTCACCGCAGAATCTCCGATGTCCGCTTCGGGTCGGCAACAGACTAGTAAACGCTGTCTGTCAGATCCAGAACCAATCATTACATCTAAGCAGACCGGGAAAAGCACGGCGGCGGTCGCCCGTCAGGACGGGCTCTTACCGTGTATCGGCTTCCTCGATCGGCAGGCGGTAAATGCGCTCGAATACCGTGGTCATGCGTTCCTCGACCTGCTGCAGGAAGTAGTCCACGTTCGGGATCATCCTGAACGTATCGTATCCTTTCTCGAAAAAGGTCTGCAGATCGCCAAAACCCGCCGCGTGCGCGGGAACGTTCATGGCTTTGAGCGTGATGCCGACCAGGCGGTGTCGGACGGTAGGCGCGAGCGCCTCGCCAAGCTCGATTGCGAGGTGTAATAGATCGATGCACTCCTCGTAGGTGCTCGCCCTGCGGCAGGCGGCAAAATACGCGCGTTCCGGCAACGTTTTCGGAAGCCGGCCGTCAACTCGCATGAACCTGCAGATGTTGAGATTTATCTCCAGCGTTTTTGCATTGAGCGCGGCCGCTCTGGCCAGCGTGTGCAGCGCTCCGCCGGGCATCAGGCCGGTCACCGCGGGCGACGCGCGGGCGAGCTGGCGATCGCGTTCGCTGACGCTGACCCCGGCAAGTTCGCTGACGACAAATCCCAGCGCATCGCGATATCCGGGCCGCGTGCGCAGATCGCCGAAATAGCCCAGAAGATACTTGAGTTGCCATTTCGTGAATCGCTCGTAGTCTTCCAACAGCCCCCGGTCGCCGAGGTATTGGGCGTGGATGTCGTTGCTGCGTCGAATGCAGTCCTCGAATTGGCGCGCGGACGTCTGTCTGGTTTGAGAGGGCAAAGTCGTTCCCCGTTGCCGGCAGGCTATTCAGAGCGCCGCACGGAACTTGTCCATCAGGTATTCTCCGGCGGGCACCGGCGAGTATTTGGCGGGGGTGTCGTCGGAGAGGCAGGTTGGTATGCAGCGTATTTCCGCGTCGTAGTTCGGGTTCTGAAAATACGCGATCGATTGACGCCTGAAGCCCGCTTCCGGGACGGTCACCCGGTGCAGGGTCGAGACCCAGCGGTCGTTGGTCCAGCGAGCGAGCATGTCGCCGATGTTCACCACGAATCCGTCATCCACCGCCGGCGCCGCACGCCATTCACCCGATGGCATTCTGATCTCGAGGCCCGGCACGTGAGGGTCCGGTTTGAGGATCGTGACACTGCCGTAGTCGCTGTGTTCCCCGGCGGCCCGCTGACCGGGCAACAGGCTCCGCTCCGCCGCCGGATAATTGAGGGCTCGAAGTGCGCTCAAGTGGTGTGAATGCGCTGCCGCAAAAAAGTGTGAGTCCAAGTCGAGGGCGGCGGCAAACATCTGCATCAGTTGCGCGCCCAGCCGTTCCATGGCTTTGTAATATGCCGACCAAGCGTTGCGGAATCCGGGCGGATTGGCCGGCCAGATGTTCGGGCCGTAAAAGAAATCGTAGTTTTTGACGGAGGACAGGCAAGCGGGCGCTTCGAGCGGACCGCTGCTGAAACTTTCTTTAGTATCCGGAGGAGTGTCGATGTCCAGGGTTCTGGCGAGCGTTTCGGATTCAACGGCAAAGTAACCGCGCGGGCTGCCGGCGCCGTCGGGACGCGCCTCGAGTTTCTCCCGCAACGGCAAATCGAAGAAATCCCTGGCCGCCCTCCACGCGCCGTCGATGACCGGCGCGGGAACGCCGTGGTCGCGGATGACGAGAAAACCGATGGACCGGCAGATATCGTCGACCCTCTGCGCGATTGCTCGTTGCCCGGCGGTATCGGCCTGCAAAAACGCCTGCAGCTCGATCTCGGCAATCGGAGGCTGCCCGTCGTGCGCGTCGTCCGGCAGGGTGGTCATGAGCGAGTGGAGGCGCCGAGCTCGGCATACTCCCGCGCAATGCGCGCGCCGATTCGCGCGTTATTGACCGCGAGTTCGATATTGGCCGCGAGGCTCCGCCCGCCAGTTTGCTCGGCAATCCTGCTCAACAAAAACGGCGTGATCGATTTGCCGGTGATACCGCGTTCCCGCACGACCGCCAGCGAGTTTTCGATTACCGCGTCAATCTCGCCAGGCTCGAGCGCGTGTGCCTCGGGTACCGGCGCCGCAATCACCATTCCGCCGTTCAGGCCCATAGCCCACTTTGCGTTTAGCGCAAGCGCGGCTTCACGAGGATCGTCGACCCGGTAATCCACCGGCAGGCCGCTGCTTCTCGCGTAAAAGGCGGGCAGCGTATCCGTCCCGTAGCCAACCACTGGAACGCCCCGGGTTTCGAGGTATTCCAGCGTCCTGGGGATATCGAGAACGGACTTGACGCCCGCACAGACGACGGCCACGTCGGTCCTCGCGAGTTCCTCGAGATCGGCAGAGACGTCCATGGTCGTTTCCGCTCCGCGGTGCACGCCGCCGATGCCGCCTGTGGCAAAAACGCGGATGCCGGCCATGGCGGCAATGATCATCGTCGCGGCAACGGTCGTCGCTCCGTGCGTACCGCGGGCGACGAGAAACGGCAGATCGCGGCGACTCGCTTTCGCTATCTGCTCGCCCTGCCGCCCGAACTGTTCGATCTGCGCGTCGTCGAGCCCGGCCGCCGGCCGGCCGTCGACGATCGCGATCAAGGCGGGCACGGCGCCTTCATCGCGGACCGCCTGCCGGATACGCAGCGCCGTTTCGACGTTTTCCGGGTAGGGCATCCCGTGGCAGAGGATGGTCGACTCCAGTGCGACGACCGGGCGTCGTTCGGCGAGCGCCTCACGCACGCCGTTGTCGAGAGCGACCGGAAATTGCGGGGCGTCAGATGACATGTTGCCGCTCGCAAAGTCGCTGGACGGCGTTCACCGACAGCGTGGTGCTGACCGTGGCGGGGTTCGCCAGGGTATGGCCGGCGGCCGCCAGGGCAAACTCGACGCTTTGACCCAAAGGCCACTCGTTCAGCCACGCCGCGGTCATTCCGGCGGCGAACGCGTCGCCGGCGCCGTTGGCGTTGACCGTCGCGCTGGTCTTCACGGGTGCGACGATTTCCTGTTCGCCTTCCGCGCTGAAGAACACGCCTTTCCGGCCCAGCGTGACGAAGACGCGCTGCACTCCCTGGTCATGGAACCATCGCGCGATGTTTTTCAGGCCGCGTTTGTTGCGGCCGCTCATCCCGGAGAGCTCCTCCGCCTCAATCCGGCTCGGCAGGATCGTGTGCACGGCGTTGAGGTAGGGTTTGATGCGCACCGCCTTGGTCGTCGATACGGTGTCCACGAAAATCACCTGTTCGGCAAACTTCCCCGTGAGGTAGGCGAGGGCGCTGTCGCCGAGGTTCGTGTCGATGACGATGACGGCGGCCTGACGTAAAAGCCGTTCGTGGTGCTGCAATCGTTCGGCATCGAGCTTGTTGAGAACGGACATGTCCGAGATTCCCACGATCATGTCGCCCGATTCGTCGAGCACGGACAGGTAGGTCGACGTAGCCTGCCCGTCGAGCCGCAGCACGTATTGCATGTCGATGCCCGCGGCCCGACCCTGCCGGACCAACAGATCGCCGTAGTGGTCGTCGCCGAGCGCGGCGATCAGCCGGCAGTCGATGCCGAGCCTCGCCAGGTTCTCGGCGATGTTTCTCGCTACGCCGCCCGGAGACATTTGCACCGTGCCGGGATTGGAATCCCGGGGTCGCAGTGCTGCGTTAGGGCTGCCGTGTACGTCCATGCTCGCGCCGCCGAGCGTGACCACAAACGGTTCGTCGCTGATCACGTAGCCGCGTCCCTTGATGATGCCCTTGTTGGTCATTTTCATGACGTGGCCCGCCACGGCCGAACGGCTGATATCGAGCTTTTCGGCGATCGCCCGCTGGGAGATCAGGGGGTCTTCCCGGATCAGGGCCAATATCTGCTGCTCGCGTTGCGTCATACAAGACAAATGTTTGAGAAACAAACTAATGTTTGTAACCCTACGCTGGCGGACCCGGCGGTGCAAGCATTTGCCCGGATTCCCCGCTCCCGGCGTTTGCGCGCCGGGGGTGCGAAGCCGGACAATGCCGTCAACAGCGCCGGCGGCAACAATAACAACGAGGTAGCTAGGTGGATCCCGAAAAAAGGGCCAGACTCCGGTTCGACAGCAAAGCGGTTTATTACCCGCCCGAGCCGTCCAGCAAATCCATCAACGCCCCGATGTATCTCTCGTCGAGCTTTCAATACGACGCCGATATCTATCAGCGGGTGGTCGACGGCGAACGTAAGGCCGTCAACATCTACGGGCGCTGCGGCAATCCGACCGAATACCAGTTCGAGGAACAGATGATGGCGGTCGAGAGCGCGGACGCCTGCCTCGCGACGGCATCGGGCATGGCGGCAATTGCCGTTGCGCTGTTCGGCCTGTTGAAACGCGGCGACCACATCGTTTGCGACTGGACGACTTACAGTTCGACACACGAGATGCTCGATCATCGTCTGACGGACTACGACATCAACACGACGTTCGTCGATACCGCCGACATCGACAGCGTGCGCGCCGCAATTCAGGACAATACGAAGGTCCTGTACCTGGAAACCATCGCCAACCCGACCATGAAGGTTGCGGCACTGGCGCCGCTCGTCGAGTTGGCGCACGAGCGAGGCATCGTCGTCATTTGCGACAACACGTTCGCCAGTCCCTACGTCATGCGCCCGTTGGAGTGGGGCGTCGACCTCGTCGTCGAGAGCGCCAGTAAGTTCATCGGCGGCCACAGCGACGCAATCGGCGGCGCGATCTGCATGAAGTCGGGCCTGTTGCCGGCCGATTTCATGGAACAGATCCGCTGGAACACGATGGTGAAATGGGGGTCGCCGCTGTCGCCGTTCAATGCATGGGTGCTACTGCGCGGCATACAAACGCTGGCGGTGCGCGTGGAGCGCCAGTGCCGCACGGCGATGACGCTCTCACGACACCTCGAGCAGCATGCGAAAGTCGGCAGAGTCTGGTATCCCGGTCTGGCCTCGCACCCCCAGCACGCGGTGGCGACGGAACAGATGCCAAAGTACGGTGCGATGCTCACGTTCGACGTTGGCAGCGCCGATGCCGCGCTCGAGGTTCTGAATCATCTCGAGCTGGCCTGTTTTGCCGCAAGCCTGGGCGGCGTGCGGACGACCACGCAGATACCGGCCAGCATGGCGTTTCTCGACGTTCCCGACGACCAGCGCGCGGCAATGAACATATCGGACGGAATGATCCGGGTATCCGCCGGGCTCGAGGACGAGGACGATCTCATCGCCGACTTTGACGCCGCAATCGCACGCATTTAGGCGCTGACGGGACGGGGGAATCTCTGACGATGCAACTCAAACGCTCTCTGAGTTTCTGGGACGTATTCGCGATCGCGCTCGGGCAGGTGATCGGCTCCGGCATCATGGTGCTGATCGGCATTGGTATCGAGTTCACCGCGTACGCGATTCCCTTTGCGTTCGTGCTGTCCGCGGGGCTGTCGGTATTGAAGCAGCTACCCGTCGCGTTCATGGGCTCCGCGATGCCGGCGACCGGCGGACTGTACGTTTATTGCAAGCGGGTGCTCGGTCCGAAAATCGGCTTTTTCTACCTCGCGATTCTGCTCGTCACCCACATCCTGATTTCGCTGTTTGCGCTCGGATTTGCGCAGTACGCCATTGCGCTGGTGCCACAGTTCGATACGCGAGCCATCGCGCTCGGCATACTGCTCGTGTTTTACCTGGTCAACCTGTTCGGTGTGAAGCAGGCGGCGGCGGTGCAAAAAATCATGATTGTGCTGCTCATCACCGGATTGTCGTCGCTCATCGGCTTCGGCATCCTGGAGGTGGACTACGGCAACTTTGCGGACCAGGAAAAACTCTTTCCGAACGGCTGGTACGGGTTTGCGCTTGCCTGCGTCGTCCTGTCGTTTGCAACGGGCGGCGCCCAGTACATCTCCGAACTCGGCGGCGAGATGAAAAATCCGCAGCGCGATCTGCCGCGGGCGATTATCTACAGCACGCTGCTGGCCGCGGTGTTCTTCGCGCTGGTGTCCATCGTCGCCGTGGGTATTCTGCCGGTCGAGCAGACGGCCGGCCAACCGCTATCGGAAGTGGCGAAAGCCATTCTGCCCGCGCCGGTTTACACCGCGTTTATTATCGGCGCCGGCCTTTTTGCGCTCGCAACCAGTATCAACTCGACGTTCTCCTGGGCCACGAAGTCGGTTCTGATTGCCTGCGAAGACGGCTGGCTGCCGCCGCGCATTGCCGCCGTCAACAAAAGATTCAACACGCCGCATATTCTGCTGACGTTCCTGCTGCTGTTCGGCGCAACGCCGATCATCTTGGGTAAAGACCTTCGTTACATCATCATGCTCGGCGGCGGTCTGGTTTTTATTTACGATCTCATTCCGCTGATTGCCGCGTTTCTCCTGGCCAAACGCCTGCCGCAGGTGTTCGAGCGGGCCACGATGAAAATGTCGGAAAAGACGCTCAAAATCATCAGCGCGATCGGCATCGTCGTGATCGTGCTGCAAGGCCTGCTTTCGTTTTCCGACGTAGACCGTGCCGGCTGGGCACTCGTGGTCGCCTACATCGTGCTGGTGGTCGTGTACATTCAGCTCCGCTCGCCATTCAACGTGCGCGCCGTCGAGAAACTGTCGGCGCCCGGCGGCTAGGGCAAGCGCCGGGCATCGCTGACGGCGTTTCCTAGCGCGCCGAGCCCGAACTCCGGCGCCCGTTTCGTGCCCCGTGCGGGGGCGGTCGTCCCGGCGGCGCGGTCCGAATCCCCGTTAATAACGTCTTAATCTAAGGTTTATCGAGACGTTACATACCACTCGAGCGGCACGGGCGGCATCAGCGGTCGCCGCCGGGGCCAATTTGACGCTTTTCTGCAACAACGCGCCCCGAACCGATATTAGATCTAATTTGGTTTCGCCTGGAACTTGCTTACCATGCCCCTTGTCACCTGACCTCACGCACGAGCATGGCGATCGCGCACTGCCGTGGAGAATGGCCCACGGCACGTTGCGTTAGTGCGACATACGCCAGGTTTCGCGTTTAACCACGAACGATCGAACCAGCAAGGGGAAAACAATGAAACAGTTTCTAACCATCGCGGGGGCGCTGCTGTTTTCCGCGCCCTGCTTGATATTGGTCTTTGGCTCCGAAACCGCGCAGGCGCAGGAAGCCCAGGCGCTCGAAGAGATTGTCGTCACCGGGTCCCGCATACGCAGGGATCCGCTGAGCGAAGCGGCGGCGATTATGGACATCGGCGTCGAAGACCTCGACGCCAGCGGCCAGACGAACCTGGGAGCCGCATTACAGAACCTGCCGATCACCGGTTCGGCGCCCAATGCGCAGTTCAACATACCCGGCAACGCCGGATTTCCGCAGGACGGATCCGGCATCGGCGCCGGCGCGGCGCAGTTGTCGCTGCGCAATCTCGGTGCGCAGCGCACGCTGATTCTGGTTGACGGGCGCCGTTGGGTAAACGGCGCGTCCGCGTCGGGCGTCCCGGGTGTCGTCGATCTGAATACCGTACCGGCGAACATGATCCAGCGGATCGAGATCCTGCAGGACGGCGCGTCGGCGGTCTACGGTTCGGACGCCATTGGCGGCGTCGTCAACGTGATCACGAACAGCGACTTCGAGGGCTTTCGCGTCGACGCCCAAATCGGCGGTTACCTGTCGGACGGTGACGGCGAATCGAGCGAGTTTTCCGCGCTGTGGGGCGGCGGTAGCGATACGACCCATTTCGTGCTCAGCGCCAGCTACGCGGAGGAGCGCGATATCGAAACGGCGGACCGGCGCGTATCGAGATTTCCGACGCCGTTCGGCACGAGCTGCGAAGACGGCGGCTGTTCCGGGTTTACACCTCAGGGCACATTTGTTCTCGGGCCGAACCTCGGCGGGGCGGCGATTACCCTCAACGAAGGCGTGCTCAACGACGGCATGACGAACATTCCGGTTTTCGATCCGATGAATCCGGCCAGCGGCGATTTCAACGAGTTCACGGCCGAAGACCGATTCAATTTCAACGGGCCGGGTTTCAATTTCCTGCAAACACCGAACGAACGCGTCAACTTTTACGCGGCGGTCAATCAGGAGCTGAGCGACACGCTCAATCTCGAAGTGACGGCGAGTTACACGAATCGTCAGTCGGCGACGAAAGGGGCGCCGGAACCGCTATGCCTCGGCAACGACTGCGGCAACCCGATCAACGACAACTTCTTTATTTCCGCTCTGAATCCGTTCAATCCGTTTGGCGTGGATCTTTCGGTGGCGAACGGCAACCTGGATTTCTTCGGACGCCGGCCGCTGGAATCCGGCCCGCGCCGGTTCTTCCAGGACGTCGACACCTATTTCGTGAGCGCGGTCCTGGAAGGTGAGTTCGAGGCCGGCGGCCGTGCGTTCTACTGGGACGTATCGGCGGGCTACGGCGACAATAGCGGTTTCCAGGAGAAGTTCGGTTCGCACAACGCGGCAAAACTGCAGGTCGCCATGGGTGATCCCGCGGTCTGCGCAGCGACGCCGAACTGCGTTCCGTTCAACTTCTTCGGTGGACAGGGGCCGAACGGTGAGGGTTCGATCACGCAGGAGATGCTGGATTTTGTCGGCTTCGTCCAGCGTGATTTCAGCGAACAGACGTTCCAGAACTACATGTTCAACATCGTCGGAGACCTGGTATCGATGCCCGCGGGCGAGCTCGAGTTCGCGGCCGGCGTCGAATACCGAGAGCATGACGGATCGTTCCGCCCGGATCCGGTGGCCGAGCGCGGAGAGACGGCCGGAATACCGGCGGGCGCCACCGCGGGTTCCTTCAACGTCACGGAGTTCTACGCCGAGCTGAATATTCCGCTGCTCGCCGGACGGCAGGGTGCGGATCTGCTGGAAGTCAGCCTCGCCGGCCGGCATTCCGACTACAACACCTCCGGTTCCGAGGAAACCTTCAAGGCGGGCGTTCTCTGGCGGCCGGTCGAGGACATCTCCGTTCGCGGTTCCGTTTCCACCGGATTCCGCGCGCCCGGGATCGGCGAACTCTTCGGTGGCGCTGCCCGGGAGGACTTCACGTTCCTCGACCCCTGCGCCGACGTGCTCGGCACGATCCTCGATGCGGACGGCGGACGCGCGGACACGACCGGCCCGCAGCCGCAAAACATCATCGACAACTGTGCCGCGCTGGGCATCGGTCCGGGACTCGCGCAGACGAATCCGCAGCTGTCGGCGGTCTCCAAGGGAAACGAGGATTTGATCGCCGAAACGTCGGACAGCTGGACCGTGGGATTCGTTTACAGCCCGGAATGGTCACAAAACCTCGGTTGGATGGAAGGGTTGACGACGTCGGTCGACTTCTATGACGTCGAGATCGACGATGCCGTGCAGGGATTGAGCCCCGGCGCGCTGATCGACGCCTGCGTCGAGACGCTCGATCCGTTCTTTTGCGACTCGGTGCCGCGCAACCCCGCGGGCCGCATCGGACTCATCGACAATCAGCTGCAGAACATCGGCGCCATCGAGGCATCGGGGATCGACTTCATGCTGCGTTACGTGAGCCCGGAGACGTCCGTGGGTCAGTTCAATTTCACGATCAACGCGACCTACCTCGATGAATATCTCGAGCGGACCGCGAATCCCGACGGTTCGGAGACCGTGACGGATCGCACCGGCACGCACACTGATGAGACGTTTGCGCGGGCGTTTCCCGACTGGCGCGGAACGGCGGGAATCGACTGGGTGCGTGACCGCTGGAGCGGCACGCTGGCGCTTCGATGGATCGACAGCATGCGGGTGGACGACGGCACGGACGTGGCCTCGGCCGGATTCACGGACTTGCAGCTTCGCTACAACCCGGAATTCGCCGACGAGGCCTTCACGTTTGCTCTGGGATTCAACAACATTTTCGACAAGCACCCGCCGGCCTGCGATTTGTGCGGCGGTCCGGGGACCAGCATCGTGGTGCACGACATCCCCGGCACGGTCGGTTATTTTCGAGTGACCTATCAGCAATGAGGTCTTGAGACTAGCCTGGCTGAGAGTCAATAACGGCGTCGTTCGTCCCGGTGATCCCGATCGGGATCGCCGGGGCGAGCGGCCGATGGCGATGCCCCCTTTACCGGGGTATCTGCGGGCGTTGCGGCTATAGCGCCGAGCGCGCGGAGCGCCTAAAGCCCGGACAGGAGCCTCTCGAGGTACCCCAGAGCGGCGTCGGATTCCGACTGCGCCAGCCAGAACAGCGCATGTTCGCGGCTGTCCCGGCTCAGATCCGGATTGCCGACGACGCCGATGAGCGCATCGACCGCACGCTCATCGGGAAGTTGCGATAGCGCAAACACCGCCTGTTCACGTACCTTCGCGTCCGGATCCTTTGATATTGCCCGCTCGATTGCGCGCTGAATGGCCGCGTCGCTCCCGGGGACGTCTGTCTGCGCCAGCCAGAACCAGGCCTGAGACCGGACCTTGGCGTTGTCGTCGTCTTCACCCTGCCGGGTCAGCGCGGCTACGCGGTCGGTTGCCGCGCTCTGCGAATAGGCAAATGCCGCGTGGCGGCGGATGCCGGGGTCTTCGTCGGCGAACATCAGATGACGCAGGTGCGCGTCGGTTTCCGCAACGCGTAGCTGGGCCATCCAGAAGATCGCCTCTTCGCGGCTGTCGATTTCGCTGCCCGAGACGCTGATTTCGAGGAGCAAATCACGTGCGCGTGTGCCGCCATGCATCGCGATGCTCGTCAGCGCGTCGGCGGTGACGCCGGTTCTCGGTTCGGCGTAAGCTGCCAGCCATTCGACGCTGTCGCCGACGGCGACCACGCCGAGATCGGTGATGACCTTGCTGCTGCTCACTGGGCATCGGGGGCTGAGTGAGCGTATCTCCGTCGCCGTGCCGGCTTCCAGAAGCGCATATATCTGAACCTGACCGGTGGCGTCGACGCGATCGTGATCCGCGCCGTATCCGCCGCGCCGTTTGTCCAGGTTGCAGCCGACGCTTTCCCGGCGACCGCTGTTCCAGGAGTAACAGCACCATTCCGGCGCGTCGTCGACGGATTCGACCCGCCAGGTGTGCCAGCCGTTTTCGGAGAAGCCGGTCAATTCGGCGCCCGCGATACGGCCGTTCAGGACGACGGTGACTGTCACGATGCTCAGCGCAAGCCGTCCCCCGGCTTTGCCGTATCCCGTCATCGATCGTTCTCCAGGGTGGCGTCGATGAGATCCCATACGGCGTCGCTATCCATCATCACCAGCATCTGCAGCAGCTCGCGTTTCTCCGCGTCGTCCTGACTCTCGCGAAACAGCTCGAGCACACCCTCGTCATGATCGGCAACCAGCATGCCTCGCAGCGCGGATTCCTTGATGTCCGCGGAGTCGGATCCCCGGTAGATCTCCAACAGCACGGCGCCGACCTCATCGTCGTCGCCGGCGATTCCGAGTCCCTGGATGGCCTGCGCCTGCAACTCGGGATTGCTGCCGTCCATCGCGAGGGCCCTGAGTGACTCCACGTCGCCGGCAACGGCGTACGCGTCGATCAGGCCTTCGGACATACCCGCTTGCTCGCGCAGTGCTCTGAGTTCTTCCAACGCACCCATCGCCCCGAGCATCTTGACGGCTTCGTCGAATTGCTCCGGCGTTTCGGCATTCACTGCAAGGCGATAGATGGCGTCGCTGTCGTCGGCTATCAGATACGCTTCCATGACCGCATCGCGCGTATCCTCGTCACCGGACGCATAGATAGCCCCCAGGTTCGCGAGCGCATCGGGGTTGCCGCCGATGCCGATCATGCGGATTGCCTCCTGCCGGAGTTCACTGCTCCCGTTCTGTGCGACGTCCAACAACAGGGTCTGGGCGCCCGGTAAGTCGATCTGGCTGAGTATGAACAGCGCTTTTTCCTTCAATTCGTCGCTTGCGTCGCTCGCGAGAACTTTTTCGACGATCGGCAGCGCACGTTCCGGCGGCGCCGAAATCAGCGCCTGCATCGCGGCGATCTTGAGCTCCTCCGAGTCGCCGTTCAGATCGGTTTGGGCAAAGCCCGGACCGAACGGGAGGAGTATGAACGCCGCGAGAAGAGTTCTGGGCAAAATGTGCATGGTCATGTTCCTGATCTAAATCGACTGTGAATCTTCTGATACGTCGCGCTCCAGCTTGGTTAGCATGACGTTCAACTCGAAAGCGAGCTGGGCGCGCAGCGATTCCGCGTCTTCGGGCGCGATGTCGTCGGCGGCGAGCCGCAAGAGAACCGGCTCGAACGCCCGCAGCACCCGCGCCAACTCGGGCGCCTGGTTCTGATCCGCCGCCCGCTCGAACAGCCGGTTCTGCTCGATGATGTTCATGATCAGCAGCGCCCGCTCGACGTCCGCCGAGGTGGCAAGGCCATCTAAGTACCGCCGACTTTCGCGAAGGTGGACCTGCAGGCCGCGGGAAAATGCGTCCGGGGCCGCGCGTTCTGCGCCGGACGGGTATTCGCCCGTGTCGGCGGCCGTTAAGCCACCGTCCACCACTGCGGAGTTCTGTTCCCCCGAGATGAACACACCGATGCCGACGCCGATGACAAGTGCGGCGGTGATGGCGGCGCCCCAAGCGAACGACGGGATGTGAAACGGCGTCCCGCCACGTCGGGCTTCGCTCCGTTCGGGTCGGGCCACGCGATCGATGCTTGTCCGCCAGCGGTTCACGGCCCGCGCGGGCGCCGGCGTCAGGGTGTCGTCGGCCAGGCCATCCAGTTCCCGGCACAGGGCGTCGTATCGGCCGGCGAGGCTTTTGTCGCGCTCGAGCGCGGCGCCGACCTCTTCGCGTTCCCGTTCGCTCAGCCCGTCGTTGTAATAGTAGAGTATCAGCGTGTCGTCATTCATTGCATGTGCTCCGCAAGCCGGCCATTTTGCCGCGCAGTTTTCGGACGGCTCGAAACAGGGCCTGTTTGACGGTGCCTACGGACGTGTCCAATTCCTCGGCAATTTCCTGAAGTCGCCATTGCTCCAGATGTTTCAGGACAAAACACACCCGTTCGATTTCGCTCAATCGGCCTAGCGCCTTTCGCAGGCTCGATTCGAGGTCTTCGTTCGCCTGCGCCGCCTCCGGAGAGTCGGTGTCGTCCGGTATGTCCGAGTCGAGCGGCTCGAATACGCCCGGTCGCTGTTTCCGCATGAGCTGCAGCGCCGCATTGATGGCGATCCTGTGAATCCAGGTGTCCAGACGGGCCGATTGCTCGAACTGATGCCGTTTGTTCCAGGCGCTGAGCAGGGCGTCCTGAACCGCGTCCTCGGCGAGGTCGTGATTTCGCGTAATCCGCAGGCAGGCCGAAAACCAGCGCTCCGATCTGCTCGAAATAGCGTCATGAAAGTCCGCCCGCGTGGGTTCGCGGGCGCGTTTGAGTACCGCCACCATTAATTCTTGGATGCGAGAGCGACCCGATTGGTTAGGGCCTGTTAAATGGCCCTAGTATTGAAACCTGTCTCATCGTCGATCGCAACGCGGTCACGATCGATGATGAGACAGATTCTACTGCTGAGCCATTTGCCGTAAGGCCTGCTTGTCGACTTTCCCGACAGGCAGCAGGGGCAATTCGTCCAGAATTTCGATGCGTTTGGGAATCTTGTAGTTCGCCATGCGTGTCCGGCACCACTCCTCGGCGTCGGCCGCGGAAACGGCGCGCCCGGATTCGCGTTTGAGGTAAGCGACTCCCACCTCCTGATAAAGAGGATCGGGTACGCCGACCACCGCCGCGGTCGCTATGCCGGGGTGCGCTTCGAGAACCGTCTCGATCTCGCGCGGGTAGACGTTGTAACCGCCGGACTTGAACATGTCCGACAGGCGTCCCACCAGGCAGATGTTGCCGTCTTCGCGCTGATAGGCAAGGTCACCGGTCTTGAGCCATCCGTCCGCAGTGAACGCGTCCCGTGTCGCCTCCGGCCGGTTCCAATACTCCAGCATCAGGAATTCGCCTTTGACCTGCAGTTCGCCCGGGTTGCGTTCGGTTGCGTGCTGGCCGTTCGCGGTTTCCGTCCGGACCTCGCAGTGTGGATCGGGACGGCCCACGGTTTGGGCAAGAACGTCGAGCGCGGCCGATGCGTCCGTATAGGTGACGTGGCAAGCGGTTTCGGTCATGCCGAACGCGGTGAGCATGCGTTTGTCGAGCTTTTGCAGTTTACGGATGAATTCAACCGGCATCGCCGCGCCGCCCCACAAGACGGTTTTCAGCGCGGAGAAATCGCCGGTCCGGAATTCGTCCGTCTCCATCTGCATCTGGAACATGGTCGGCACGCCGCCCATCATCGTACAGCGTTCTTCAATAGTCGCCCTGACGCTCGCGCTCGGGTCGAATTGTTCCTGAAAGACGATCTTGCCGCCTTTCACCAGCGTGGTCGCACAGGTGTCCGCAACGCTGGCGACGTGGTTGATCGGGAAACACACGACCAGACTCGGCTCGTCGAGCTGGAAATGCGTCGTCTGCATCGTCGCGCCGTACGTCAGCGAATAGTGCGAAAGCACCGCGCCCTTCGGGGCGCCGGTCGAACCGGACGTGTAAACGATTAGTGCCGGGTCCAGCGTATCCACCGCGGCGGCCGCGTCAGTCATCGACTTTTTCGGATACCCGCTGCCCGCCGCGATGAAGCTTTCCAGCTCCGTGTTCCCGGGTGCCGCCTCATCGATGGTCACGACGATGAGTTCCGGATGTTTCGAGGCCAATTCGTCGACGTACGGCAGGAACGACCGGTTGCCGGCGGATGAAAGAGTCACGAATACCCTGGGTTTGGCGTCACCGATGACATACTCCACCTCTCGCGAGCTGTAGTGGGGATTCAGCCCGACCCAGATGGCGCCGATTTTTGCGGTGGCGAGAAACACGATCCAGAATTCGGCGCGCGGTGTACACAGCATGGCGACACGATCGCCCTTGCGCACGCCGGCCGCAAGCAGCGCGCAGGCCCAGGAATCGACCTGTGCGGCGGCATCTGCGTAGTTGATTCGACGCCCCCGGCAAACCATGGCGATCTCGTCCGGAGTCTGCTCCGAGAATCGGCTGACGTAGTCCGATATCCTCGGTAGCACCGCCAGTCCGCCGATCGTCATGCTGGGCATGACTACCGATACCGGTCGTTGAGGCCCTGGCCGGCAATAATCATCGGGATGATCTTGTCGATACGCCGTTGCCGCGTGTCTTCCCGCTTGGCCGTCGCGATGTGCTCCGCGTATTCGCGTTGTTGACCGGGACGCAGTCGCTCGAACGCGTCCTTCGCGGTTTTGTTCGACTGGAACGCCTCGCTCAATTCGGCCGGCACGCTCAGCCTGCGCGTACGCGCCGGCGCGATCTCCCTGCCCTCATCGACCAGCATGATGGCTTCTTTGACGTAACGTTTTATCGCTGCCGGCCGGATATCGCCGGCCGACGTCATTCGCCACTGTCGCAGCGCCTTTGTTTTGCCTTCCTGCGCATTGATCAGCACGTCGTCCTCGTCCGCCAACAGCGCACCTTGAAAAAACCAGAGCCCGAAGTACGATTTGAACGCGCCGATGCCAACCACGTTCTTGCCCTTGTACGTGTAACAAGGCGCTCCCCACTTGACCTCTTCGTCGAGCGGCGTCGTTCTTAGAATCTCGCGGAGCTTTGCGGCTTCACGTCGCCAGGCTCTGGTGGCGTTCAAGTAGTCGTCAACCGTCTTAGCGCGCTTCATCGATGGGTACCTCGTTAGCCGACACGTCGAGCGAACCGTCGGGCGCCGACAGCCATTCCGGCGGTGTCGCCAATGGCGACCCAAGCGTGCCGAGAAACGCCTCGAGCTGCTTCAGTTCGCGCCGACTCAGGCCGAGCGGCTTCGCTTCGTTGTGGCCGATCATGGCAAGGGGCGCGCGGTTGTAGTGATCGAGCACGTCCTCGAGCGTCGCCAACTGGCCGCGATGCATGAACGGCGCGGTGTCCTGCAGGTTGCGTAGCGAGGGCGTTCGCATGGCGCCGATCAGTTCGATCCCGGTCCGGGCAAAACGCAGTTCACCGCAGGTTGGCTCCGGTTCGTCGCTGTACTCCCCAAGGCAGTTGAACGGGTCGGCCTGCAACAGCCGTAGCCCGCTCGACCGTCCTGTGTCCGGAAGATCGCCGGGAAAAGCCAGCACACCGTTGTTGTGAAACTCGTTGTTCGTAAACAGCGGACCGTTGTGGCATTCGGTGCAGCGGGCCTCGCCGATGAAAAGCCTTAAGCCCTGCGCTTCGTCGGCGCTCAACAGGCGCTCCTGAGCCGCGCCATCGCCGGCACGGACGGCGTCAACGTAGTCGTCGAAGCGCGATCGGCCGGGGACCAGCAGGCGCTCGTAGGCGGCAATCGCCTTGCCGATGTTTGCGAACACGCGATTGACGCTGCGGCGGTCGGTTTCGGACATCGAGGACCAGGCCGCATCGAGCACCGGATCGACGTTCGGTGCGGCGGCGTCCGGAAAGCGTGCCCGGTCCGAAAAGTCCGGCAACGCGCCGAAGATCTCTTCATATCTGTTGCGATAGATTTCGTCGTCGGCGATGAGCCGCACGTGCTGCATTCGGTGACCGCCGTGTTCCGCCGGGTCTTCGAGCGGTGACAGCGCCTGTGACCAAAGGCTGTCCCTGCGTCCGTCCCAATACAGCCAGGGACTGTAGGCGGCCCCGACAATGCTCGGCGTGTTACGCTTCGACACGCCGATGGCCACGCCTTTTTGCAGACCGTCCGTGAATCGCCGGATCGGCTGGTGGCAGGTCGCGCAGGAGATGCCGCCGTTGGCGCTCAGACGCGAGTCGAAAAACAGCGCTTGCCCGAACCTGGCGGCCCGCTCGTCGCCGGCGACCGCGTTCGTCGCGTCCACCGGCGGAGCCGGCAGGTGGCCTATCCAGAGCGACTGGATGTCCCCGAGCTCGACCTCGGTCCATGCCGGATGGGTAACCGGACGGTAAGCAAAAAGAACGGCGAGACCGACGCCGATGGCGACGGACAGCGGGATCAGAAGCTTTTTGCTCAAGCGACCCATTAGATCGTCAGCTCGACGACCACCGTGTCCGAGCCGGCGGCGGAGTTTACCGATATCACGAGTTCCCAATCACCTCTCATGTGAAACCTGACGCCTTCGAGAAGATAATCGCCGTTGCCGATTTCTCGCGTCACCCGCGGTTTCGTGGGCAAACCATGGTCGTGAATCGGCATGCCTCCGGTAACGTTGAATTCGGCCCGTTCAACGCCCTGGCCGTCCATCGTTTCCAGATGGATATTCCAACTGTGCAGCCTGTTGATCTGAATGGGTCTCAGATTGCTCGAATAACTCAGGCGATAAAGGCCGTTTCCGGACACCCAGGACGCGCGGTTTACTCCATCGTCCGGTTCGGATTGCGCGGCCCGGGAGATGTACGGGCCTGCCGCGCTGTGAAGTATCAATGTCGCCAGGACCGCCCGTGCGCAGAACGAAGGCCAGCGGCGCGGCAAACCCGCGTCAGTTCCGTCAGGCATCCGAGGGGCTCTCGACCGCCATGATGCGCGGCTTGATCCACCGCCGGAACCGGCCGCTCATCAGCATGTAGTTGAGTTGCAGCAGGATCGCCAGGCCGGCGAACAAAGGCCAGTATCCGAAGCCGGTGAATCCGACCTCGAAGGGGAACACCGCGTAATACGCTTTCGTTTCCTCCGTTCCGGCCGTCGTGACTATGCCTATGTAGGATCCGGGCTCGTCGAATTCGTGCATGACGGTAAATACGTCCGGTACCCGGCGCGGTTCCTGGTAAAACACCGTTGCGGCATCGATGTCGTCAATGTTTTGAACGTCTTCCCAGCGTGCAAACCGACCGAGCCCGGTGACGTCCCGGATTATCCGGAAGTCGAGTGGAACGGCGCCCAATCCACTGTGCAGGTACTCCATGACAAAAACGCTGTCGCCGGTCTCCGGTATGTCTTCGCAAAACTCCTCGTGTTGACGGAGTTCGGGAAGAAATATCTTGAAGTGAGCCTTGAAGTAGCCAATTTTTATTGCGCAGAGATCGTCCTCCAGCGCGACGCTGCCGTGCGCGGCGGCGAGCTGCGGCAGACCCAGGAGCAGGCACACGAGCCACGCCCGGCGGGATGTCGATGATCTGGGCATGCCGGATATTCTATCGGGAAAAACGATCTGCGTTGTCGAAATAGTGTTGCCAGTTTCGACGTCCGCAAACCCGCGGGTCGGCGGACCCGGGGCGCTCGTGCCCGGCAGGTCCGCGCCGCCGATACGGGTTTCGCGCCGTTTTTCCAAGCGGTATGGCGTATAGTTCATGAATGCGCACGTTTGCTGGCGTCGAACTCGGCGGAACGAAAATCGTTTGCGGGCTGAGCACCGAGGACGGCGAACTCCTCGAACGGGTCAGGCTGGATACCGAGGACCCCGAGCGGAGTCTTCCGGCCGTCCTTGCTACCCTGCAGCGATTCGAGTGCACCCATGGCCGCTATTCCGGCCTCGGTATCGGGGCTTTCGGTCCGGTCTACCTGAACAGAAAGGCGGCGAATTTCGGCCGTATCGGACAAACGCCCAAGCTGGCCTGGCGCGGCCGTGACCTGTTCGCCTACTTCCGCGAAAGCCAGAGCGCGCCAATCGTGCTCGACACCGACGTGACAATGGCGGCTTTCGGCGAGTCGACCTGGGGCGTGGCCGCCGAAGCGGGTTCGATCGTCTACCTGACCGTGGGAACCGGTATCGGCGCCGGGGTGCTGATCGACGACGTTCCGGTGCACGGACTAATGCATCCGGAGGTCGGCCACATTCGTGTGCCCCGTGCCGCCGGCGACGAATACGCGGGCGGCTGCCCGCAACACGGCGACTGCGTGGAAGGTTTGACGGCCGGCCCGGCCATACTCGCACGCTGGGGCAAATCCCTGGGAGAATTGCCGGACGGGCACCCCGCGTTCGAGCAGACTGCTCATTACATTTCACACCTGGTGACGAATTCGGTGCTGTTTTACGCGCCGGAGAAGATCGTTCTCGGCGGCGGCGTCATGGCCAACGCCGCGCTATACCCTGTGATACGAGCACGCGTCCAGGCCCTGCTCTACGGGTACGTCGCTCTTCCGGAAATCGAACACGACATCGAGGAACTGATCGTTGCGCCGGGCTTGGGAGACAACGCGGGAGTGCTGGGCGCGGCCGCGATGGCGATGATCACGGCGAGCTGATCCTGCTCATGTCGGTGTTCGGTCGTTGGTGACTGAACATATTGCACCGCGATTTCACCGGATCGGTGTCGGTCATTGAAGACAAACACCGTCGCGAAATTCTTCCGGATGCGCGGATGCATCTCCTAAGTCCATTTCCCGTCTGTGAATTTCGGTATGCAGCTATCGTAACGCGCTTGTTTCTTGCGCGGTAAAAATACGATTTCGTTACGAACCGCGTTTTGTGATCAGTATCACCGCGTTTTTCGTCGACTAGTTGGATGATGCCTCCGTGACTGCCGTCGCAATTACTCACGCCAGCGCGCGAATATTTCTAGGGAGGGAAGAATGAGTAACCCGTACGAAACCGCAAAGCAAAAAAAGACTTCAGTTTTGGGACCGACGCTGCGCTTCAAAGGTGAATTGAGTGCGGAAGAGGATCTGCTCATACAGGGTCGCGTCGAAGGTTCCATCAAACACTCGTCCAGTCTCACGGTTGGCGAAGAAGGGCAGGTGAAAGCCAACATTGCCGCTGAATACATCGCGGTGGAGGGCAGGGTTGACGGTGATATGAGCGGTAGCCGTTCCGTCGTCATCCGGGACACCGCCAACATCGACGGCAATATCTACAGCCCTGTTGTCACCCTGCTCGAAGGAGCCACGTTCAACGGCTCGATCGACATGAGTGGTAAAACGGCCGCCAACGCCGCCGACAAACCCGGTGACGCGAAGTCGGGTGATGCAGCACCGGTCAAGGACGACGCCGTAGAGGCCAAGCCATCGAGCGCCGATAGCGGTTCGTCGAGTTCGGCAAAAAGGAAAACGCAGCGGCCTGAAAAGAAATCAGCCAGCGCTGCCTGAGCAGGCCAAGGAGAGCCACGATGTCAGATACCGAAGTCATGAAGACCTTGAACGCGGACGACGAGCGCTTGACGGAGTCTCAGGTCATACCCTTTAACGACGTTCCCGATTCCGTCCGTAATCGGGATTCGGCGCAAAGCGAAGAGTCGTCGTCGGGCGGTCCGGTTTCGGTCATCGGCGAGACTCTCCACTTCAAGGGAGAATTGTCCGCCGGCGAAGACCTGGTCGTCGAGGGCAAGGTCGAAGGCACGATCAATCAGGGTAAATGCTGCCTGACGGTCAAGCCCAAAGGTCAGTTGATCGCGAACGTCAATGCCACCAAGATTTTTATCGAAGGTACAGTGAAGGGCGATCTCACGGCCACCGTCAGCGTGACGGTTCGTGAGTCCGGAGTGGTAACCGGCAGTATCATTGCGCCGAAAGTAGCCATTACCGAAGGTGCAACCTTCAATGGCTCCATTGAAATGAGAGACCCTAAAGCGGGCAAAGCGAAGTAATCCGCGATCTCCGCGGTGTAGCGTCAATCGGAAAGCCCCCTCGTTCTCGGGGGGGCTTTTTTTGTGCGCGTGCGGCCCGGCTGGGTCGCATCACCGGTCGGTCGCCCCGCGATCCGACCTATCGGAGACATCCCCGGGTTCTGACGGCGAATCAACCTCGAATTCGAGCAAGTCGGCAAGCAACTCGCTCCGGTACTTTTCGATGAGTGCAAACACGATCGCGGCGGTTTCGATGTCAACGATTCCGGTGACGACGGAAGGACGGAAGTGCATCTGAAATGCCCGGACGGCTTGTCGCGATTGCAGGTCGTTCACGCCGCTTGGCTCAATTCGATAACCGTAAGCGCGTAACGCCTGTTGTACGGCGACCGTCGGCGGCCGTGCCGCCCGGAACCGGCGGCGGTAGCGAAGTACGGTCTTGTCGTCGTACCAGGCGCCGATACCGGATCGGTGCAGCAGTTGCCACGGGAAACGAGGTCCCGGATCGACCTTTCGGTCGGGTGCGATATCGGCATGGCCCACTACGTCCACCGGGTCGATCTCCGGGTGACGTTCCAGAATATCGGTGGCCAGTTCGGTGAGCAATCCTATCTGCGCGTCCGCGAAATCCGGATAAAAGCAAAACATCTCGTTTTCGTCGGAGTCACCGTGCTGGTCTGCTTCATCCACACAGTAGGACCGGTTGACCAGTTCGATGCCGATCGAGCGATCGTTGAGCGCTTCTTCGCCGTTCCAATAACTCTCACCGGCGTGCCATGCTCTGCGAGATTCTTCGACGAGTTGATAAACCCTGAGCGTTTCGGAAGGGTAGGTGTCGTCATCGGGTTCAGGAACGAGGTAGTGCGCGCTGACCGGGTTGTCCGATGGTTCGGTAAGCAACGCCAACGAGTCCCCGAAATTCTCAGTTGTGAAATGAATGACCAGATAGTTGACCCGGCTGTTCTGGTTGCGTGACGGCGCATCGATCATTGGCGATGTCGAGCAGCCGATCAACGTGATGACGAAGACCGCTGGCAATAGCGTTTTGGTGGTCATGGTTCGGGCTCTTCGATGTCTGAGGCCGGCTTGCCGAAATCGGCGTCCAGCGGGATCAATCGGGTCACGATAAACGACGGAATAGTGGCGGCCAGGATCCAAACGAAAAAGTATCGATAGCCGATCATTTCCTGGAGCCAACCGCTGAACATTCCAGGGATCATCATGCCCAGGGCCATGAAGCCGGTGCAAATCGCAAAATGCGCCGTTCTGTGCGGGCCGTCGGCGACGTAGAGCATGTAGAGTGTGAAAGCCGTGAAACCGAACCCGTAGCCGAACTGTTCGACGGCGACGGCGACGTTGACGACCGCAAAACTGCTCGGCAGGGTATATGCGAGAAGCGCGTAAACCGCGTTGGGAACGTTGATTGCTGCGACCATCCATAACAGCCAATATCGAAGACCGTTGCGCGCGGCGAGAAAGCCGCCGGCCAGTCCGCCAATCAACAGCATAACGACGCCCGTCACGCCGGTTGCGACGCCAACCTCCGTGGTTGAAAGGGCAAGACCGCCGGCGGCCCTGGGATCCAGCAGGAACGGTGCGGAGATTTTGACGAGCTGAGCTTCCGAAAACCGGTACAACAACAGAAAAGCGAGAATCACGCCTATGTGCTTTTTTCGGAAGAAGGAGACGAAGGTCTCGATGAACTCCGGCAACAGCGTCGATGGCGTGAGCCGCCGTCCGGCCGTATCTTTGCCCGGCCTCGGTAAAGAACGACCGTGAAACGCGGCGAGGAGCAGGAACACCGCGCAGGCCATTAGAAACGTGTACGACCACGCGAGCGGCACGCTGTTGCCGAGAAAACTCGCCGATTCCAGATAGCCGGCGACGACCACGAGCAAGCCCTGTCCCGAGATCATCGCAAGACGAAAAAACGTATTGCGCACGCCGACGAACCAGGCCTGATCGTGTTTCGACAGCGCCAGCATGTAGAACCCGTCCGCGGCGATGTCGTGAGTCGCGGAGCTGAATGCGAGCAGCCAGAACAGCAGCAGGGTGTACTGCAGGGAATGGTCGGTCGGCACGGTCAGCGCGATGCCTCCCAGGGCGGCGCCGACGCAGAATTGCATGGCGACGATCCAATATCGTCGCGTTTTCAGCAGATCGACCAGCGGGCTCCAAAAGGGTTTCAGTATCCAGGGAAGATAGAACCAGCTCGTATAGAGCGCGATATCGGTATTGGAGAGGCCCAAGCGCTTGTACATGATTACCGAAACGCCCGTGACGACGATGTAGGGCAGCCCCTGGGCGAAGTAGAGGCTGGGCAGCCACCGCCAATGGCTGTCGCCACCGGCGGTGCGAGGAGCCGATTCGTGACGGGCCGGATATCCGGTCACGGCGTTATTCGCCCGGACCGCAGTTCGCCGGATCGCGGGCTGCTGCATTTTCGGCCGTCATACGCTCGTCGCATCTGTCCGCTAAGCTAGGCACTGGATTCGTGCATTATCTTATGTCAAACCTTTGGTGGAGAAGGCGTCGGCGCTCGGAAACGAGCGCTGCCGGGTCCGACCGGCGCGGTTGCCACCGGCGCGGCTACGATCTAAGTTGAGATAGGTTCTATACTTAATATCATGACGCCCAATACAAGCAATAACAACGGGGACGGACTTTGAATAGATATTTTTACCGCCAGACATCGCGGCACGGGCGGCGGCACGCCGGCGTTTCTCTGGCCGCTTGCGCCTTATTCGCGGCGAACAGCGCGTTTGCACAAACCGTTTTTGTCAACGAACTGCACTACGACAACGACTCGACGGATACCGGCGAGGCCATCGAGATCGCCGGCCCGGCCGGCACCGACCTCAGCGGCTGGAGCATCGTTCTCTACAACGGCAACGGCGGGGCGCCGTACAACACGACGGCGTTGAGCGGGCTCATTCCCGATCAGCAGAGCGGTTTCGGAACCGTGGTCGTCAACTATCCGACCAACGGCATTCAGAACGGTTCGCCGGACGGTATCGCGCTCGTGAATGGCACTACGGTTGTCCAGTTTCTGAGTTACGAAGGCAGCTTTACGGCCGTCGGAGGACCCGCGGGCGGAATGCTCAGCACGGACATCGGCGTATCCGAACCGGGATCGACGGCGATCGGTGATTCGCTGCAGTTGATCGACGACGTCTCGACGCCCGGTATCCTGATCTGGTCCGGTCCCAGCACAAATTCCTTTGGCGCATTTAATGTGGGACAAACACCTTCCGGCACACCGGGCGGTCCGACCGATCCTCCCACGGAATTGAGTTTTGTCATCAACGAAATTCACGCGGACCCCTCTGCCGGGATTGAGGGCGACGCCAATGGCGACGGCAGCCGCGATGCGACGGGTGACGAATTCGTCGAACTCGTCAATACCTCGGGCATGGACGTCGATATCTCCGGTTGGACGCTCGCGGACGGGTTTAGCACGAGGCACACGTTCCCACCGGGTACGGTGGTGCAGGGTAACTGCGCGATCGTCGTCTTCGGCGGAAACACTCCGGTGGGAAGCTTCGGCGGCGCGCTCGTGCAAATTGCGTCCTCCGGCAGCCTGGGTCTGAACAACGGCGGTGACACGGTGACGCTGAGCAACCCAGCAGGCGGCGGGACCCTGTCGACCGCTTACGACGGCGCCGGCGGTAACGACCAGTCACTTACGCTCGACCCGGACGTCACCGGTCCCTCGTTGGTCCAGCACACCGTAGCCACCGGCTCGGGCGGCGCGCTGTTCTCGCCGGGCACGCGAATCGATGGATCGCAATTCTCCGGCTGCGATCTGCTTCCGCAGGGTCCATTCGAGATTTACGAGGTGCAGGGGGCGGGTAACGCGTCACCGCTCGTCGGTCTTCTGGTGGAAACGGAGAACAACGTCGTCACCGCGGTCGGCCCCGACGGGTTTTTCATGCAAACACCCGCGGTTCGCAGTGACGGTGACATCGATACGTCCGACGGTATTTTTGTTTTCACGGACAGCGCCCCGGCGGTATCGGTCGGCGATCAGGTTGACGTCACCGGCCAGGTGCAGGAGTTTTTCGGTTTTACGCGGCTTACCGGCAATCCGACGGTGAGCATCGACAGCTCTGCCAACCTGCTTCCCGCGGCGATTGCGTTCGATGCGAACGTTCCGTCGCCGGACCCGGCGGCGCCGAGTTGCTTAATCGAATTCGAGTGTTACGAGGGTATGCTCGTACAGATCGCGAACGGGAGCGTCGGCGGCCCGAATCAGCGGTTCGGCTCGGATCCGGTTGCCGAAGTCTTCATATCGGCCGGCGATCGGGCGTTCCGCGAGCCGGGCGTCGAATTTCCGGGTCTCGGAATGCCGCCCATCGCCACCTGGGATGGCAACCCGGAAGTTTTTGAACTCGATCCCGACAAGCTCGGTCTGCCAAACCGAATCATTCCGGCAGGGTCGACGTTCGACGCCACCGGCGTGATCGGTTTCGAGTTCGGTGGTTACGAGCTGTGGCCCTCCGAATTGACCGTGCGTTCGTCGGAACTGCCGACCGGCGTCCGTTTACCGGCGCGCGCCGAAGTGACCATCGGCAGCCTCAACATGTTCCGCCTGTTCGACGACGTCGACGATCCGGCGGACATGACCTCGCAGGGAGCAAGCCGCGACGACTTTGTGGTATCCACCGAAGACTACGCCCGCCGCCGAGCCAAATTCGTCGACTACATCCTGCACGGCCTGGGCGCGCCCGACGTACTTGCGGTCCAGGAGGTCGAGAAACTCGGTGTGCTCGAAACGCTGGCGGCGGACATCGCCGGGTCCGATCCCGGCGTCCACTACACCGCCATTCTCGAGGAAGGGAACGACGTGGGCACCATCGACGTGGGCTTCCTGGTGCGCGACAGCATCGCGGTTGACGCCGTCACGCAGCTCGGCAAGGACGAAATACTCGCGTTCGACGGTTCTTTGCTCAACGACCGCCCGCCACTGCTACTCGAAGGCCGTTCGGTGGGCGAGGGCGCGGACTACCCGTTCGCGGTGATGGTCGTCCACAACCGCTCGTTAAGCGGTATCGACTCGTCGAGCCGCGGGGAGCGCGTGCGTGCAAAACGGCTTGCGCAGGCGCAGTCCATTGCCGCGAAGGTGCAGGACCTGCAGACGGCGAACCCCGACGTCCGTCTCGTTATCGTGGGGGATTTCAACGCCTTCGAGTTCAGTGACGGTTTCGTCGACGTGATCGGACAGATTGCCGGCAACTTTGAGCCTGCGGAAAATCTCGTTTCCGGTGCGGATCTCGTCGATCCGGATCTGGTGAATCAGGTGCTGGCGATTGCGGAGGATGAACGTTATTCGTTTATCTTCCGTGGGAACGCGCAGGTGCTCGATCACGCGTTGACCAGCAGCGCGCTCGACATGTCGGTGCGCGGCCTCGAATACGCGCGTGGAAACGCGGATGCGGCGGTCGACTTGATCAACGACGACACGACTTCGCTGCGCGCGTCGGATCACGACGGGTTCGTGCTTTTCCTTACGAAAGACCGGGACGACGACGGCGTCAACGACGACGCCGATCTTTGCGCGGCCACCGCGATCCCCGAGTCCGTGCCGACAAAGAGGCTGGGAAGCTTTCGATACGCGTTGACCGACGGTGATTTCGTTTTCGACACCAGGCCGTTCAGAGGCAGATCGCCGAAGCGAAGCTTCACGACGACCGATACCGGCGGCTGCTCCTGTGAACAGATCATCGACGCATGGGGGCTCGGCCGGGGTCAGACCAAGTACGGCTGCAGCTTCGGCGTAATGTGGATCTGGTCGGCCGTCGTCAAGTGGCGGGAGTACTTCGCGCACTGAACGCCAGGCGGCGTCAGCTTGCCCGAACCGCGCCTGGCCAGGGTCGTAGGAACTCGTCAGGACGAGGTCCTACATTAGCACCGACGATCAATTCGGCGGCGTGCCGACGGTTTTGCGGTCAGAGCAGGCCCTCTAGACCGTCGAGGTCGTTGATCACCCGCCAGTTTCCGCCCGACGTCTCGACCTTGGATTGCCACTGATCGAGGCGCGCCAGGTATTCGCGCGGATCGACGTTGTCCGAGCGCAGCTTCGTCACGTTTAATGCGATAATGTCGAAACCGTCGAGTTGGAAGTCCAGATCCCGGACGTACCCGTCTTCGAGGTCTTCCTTCAGGTCGGAGAAGATCAGCACCGTTTTGACGCCCGGCGCCTTCTCGTTAAGAAACTCAACGGCCTGTAGCAGTCCGCCGCTGATGTCGGTGTACGGCGAGGACGTCGAATCGTCGACAAACGTCCGTATTTGCTCCGCAAACAGGCGCTTCTGCTGATTCATCGCGCTTGGCCGGTCGTCGAAAGTAATTTTCGCGACGATGTCCTTTTCGCTGAAGCTGCCCGTATCGATTCTGGCCACCGCAAACGAATCGGTCGCGTCGAGTCGCGATAGCGTGTAGCGGATAATCTGCTCCGCCTTCTGGATCTCTTCGCGGTAGGTGCCGGAGGTGTCGATCAACATGTACACCCCTGTATTCCCGGGCTGAGTTTCCGACGAGCACGCAGACAGCAGCACGCAAATCCCCGCGACTCCGAGGCGTTTTCTGAGATTCGTATTCATGGCATCACCTTGCGCAGGCCCGAATCGCTCGTGTCGCCGTCGCCGGCATTCCGCGCGGCCCACCAAAGCGGAATGAACAGCGGCAGGTCGTAAATCTGAGAAAGGACCGTGCTGAGATAGCGTGAGCCCCCGCCGAGCAGACGCAGGGTCGTTGACGTGACTCGCAGAACGCCGATCGCCAGCAGGCCGACAACCGTGCGCAGAGAATGTACAAACGTTTCCAGCGGTATTGCGACAAACGTCAGTGCGAACGGCAGAATGAATCCCATGCCCATCTGGGCGACCGTCGTTATCCACATGTATTCGTTGGCTACGACGACCGCGTCCCCTTCGCCGCGTAGCAGCGCGCTCGTTGCAAGTTCGTCCTGTAACAGAACTTCCCGCATGAAGGCGAGCCCCGCCTCGACGCTTGCGAGAAGGAAGAGTATCGTAAACGTTATCCAGATCATACGTACGCGGGTTTTGTCCGGTAGCGCGCCGATGACCGGGAACAGGCGTGTGATGCGGAGCGACTCCATCAGGAACAGGCCCATGGATATCTCCACGAGGATGATCACCAGTGCGGCGATGTCCGCCGTCTTGAACCCGCCGATCAAACTCGTGCCGCCGACCATCTCGGCCATTGGGCGTGCTATTAATGAGAAGTTGATGGTGGCGCCGCCTACCGCTACCACGAGCACCAGCGCCGAGACGAAGAAATACACCAGCGACGACGATGAAAGTATCGAAATCGCACGGTCTTCACCCTTCACGATGTCCTCATATTCCTGCATGTGGCGATCGATGGTGGCGGACCGACCCAGGAGGCTGTCGACGTTCTTGCCGACTTTGTCGAGGGTCTGCTGGATCTGACGCCATTCCGGGCGCATCTTGCGCAACAAACCGTGACGGGTCCGGCTCGCGCGGCGATACGCGGTCATCGCTTCTTTATGCGCATGCATCATGGATTCGTGGATGTTGCTCAGGATGCCGCCAACGCTGACGCGATTGTCCTTGGAATCGATTGCCGCAACCGCCTCGACCGCTTTCACCCACCCCGGCGGGTCCGGCGGTACGTCCACGGCTTCCGCGTGATCTTCCTCTATCCGGGTGATTGACTCGCTGAGCGTTCGGTGTAGCACCGAGAAATTCGCGAGGTCCTTGCGGACGGTTTCGTTAATCCGGTCGAATTCGCGCTCGACGATTCGTTCCTTGGCCTCACGCCCGGCCGCCAACAAAACCTGGCGATTTCTTTCTGCAAGCCTCCCCTCTGCTTTGTTGACCGACAGGGATGCCGTGCGAAACAGCTTTTGCAGGGAAACCCCCATCGCGAGGATGAGCTTGTGCGCCGTCGGGCGAGCGAAAAAGAGCGCCGTGACGATCAACACAATCCACAGGAGCGCGGAAAGGACGGGCCATGGAGTAATACTCAATAGGAAATTCATCGTGGTAACCCCGCTGTCTTCTTTAGAAACGAGACCGGTGGCTTTGCGACGCTTCCTCGCGGAAGCTGTGCCTTTGTCAGTAGTTTGCGAAGACTTTCACAGACCAAACGACAGTGTCAACAAATAGCGATGAGACTGAGCACTGAGTTTTTCCCCGAGAAAATAGTTAGTGAAAACAGCTATATATGATTCGACATAAGCGGGCATCGGCAATAGGTAAAGCAATGGCATTTGTCGAATGCGTAAACACTTTTCGGCGAAATGTCGATCGCGTGAACACGTCGAAAACCGCGCCGGTAACGCCCTCCCGGACTGCGGTCAGCCTGACGAGGGCGATTGCCTCGGGTAGACTGTGCGACGGCTTTCGACACAAGAATACGGACACCAAAGAATGACCTTTGCGCTCAGCGTGATCGCCCTGATACTCGGTCCCTTTATTTATGCGTTGGGCCAGAGCCGGCCGGCGGCTCGCCAGGTGCTGGATGGATTCATTTTCATTACGATCGCCGGAATCGTTTGCGTCCATATCATTCCCGAAGCCATGGAAGCCGGCGGACTCTTCGTCATCGCGTTTCTTGTGTTCGGTTTAGCGTTCCCGATCGTCATCGAGCGTTATTTCCATCAGTCCTTGCACGAGGCACACGTCTTTATCCTCGTTCTGGCGGCACTCGGCCTGACGATTCATGCAACGATCGACGGGATTGCGTTGCTGCCGCTCGACGGGTCGTCGGTCTCCTCGGAGGGGGTGCGGCACGGTGTGCTGGGGTCGCTTTTCGGCAATGAGCTGGCGCTCGGCGTCATACTGCATCGCCTGCCCGTCGGTATGGCAATCTGGTGGTCGGTGCGCGTCAGTTTCGGCGTACCAATCGCCGTCGGCACGTTCGTGTTGATCATCGCGGCGACGGCCGCGGCCTATTTTTTGGGGCAGCCCGTGCTGGATCTGGCGGAAACGCGCGGTGTCGGCTACTTTCAGGCGTTTGTCGCAGGCTCGCTTTTGCACGTGGTCGCTTTCGGCGTGAGTCACGATCACGGCGAACATGCGGAACCGTTTGCGAGCACGAGGGATTGGGGATACCGGGTCGGTATACTCATAGGCATGTTCCTGGTCGGGACGGCGCCGCATTTTTACACCTGATCCGGCCCCTTTTTGACCCCCTATTTTGGGGGGTATTCTCGCCTTGGCCGTCTATGACGGTGCGACTATACTGGCGCGATATCGAATAACAACATCAACGGCAATACGCTTGCCGGTCAGGCGGTGATCCCATGAAGTATGTATCGACACTTGCGGGTGCGGTGCTCGCGCTCTTCGCGCACACCGCGTTTGCTCAACAGACGCTCTTGCTGAAACAACCGGCGTTGTCGGCGGACAAGCTGGCATTCGTTTACGCCGGTGATATCTGGATTGCGGGCCGGGACGGAACGGCGCCGCGACGCCTGACGTCGCACCCGGCGGACGAGGGCAGGCCGAGTTTCTCTCCGGACGGGTCCATGCTCGCGTTTGTCGCGAATTACGAAGACAACACGGACGTTTACGTCATTCCCGCAGCCGGCGGACAGCCGCGAAGGCTTACCTGGCACCCGGGCGCCGATATACCGACGGGCTGGACGTCCGACGGTCGCGCGGTCACTTTCGTTTCCGCGCGTGAGACCGACCACGGCCGTTCCGGTCAGTGGTATCACGCCTCCCTGGACGGAGGTTTGCCCGCCAAACAGATGGAGGCGCGGATATTCCGCGGTGTTTACGACGAGGCGAATGAGCGGCTCGCCTACATCGCGTTCGGTTCGGGCTACAACGGCTTGTTCGGCGGAACGTCCGGTTGGAAGGGCTACCGCGGCGGCACGACGCCGCCGGTCCAGATCATGGATCTGCGGTCGCAGACCGTCACGACGGTCCCCGGCGGAGGCGGGACGAACTTCAACCCCATGTGGCTGGGAAACGCGCTGTATTTCCTGTCGGACCGGGATAGCAAAATCGCCAACGTATACCGTTTCGATGCGTCTACGGGTGGCGTCGAGAAAGTGTCCGATGAAGACGTCTGGGAAATACGGTCCGCCGCGGCTTTCGGTTCAGACATCGTCTACGAGGCCGGCGGCCGGCTGATGAACCTGGATCTGGGCAGCGGGCGTACCACCGAGATCGTGATTTCGATCAGTCCGGATCTGCCACAGCTCCGCAGCCAGTGGAAGAGCGCCGGCGGCACCGTTCAGGCGGTCGATATCTCTCCCAAGGGAAAGCGGGCGGTCGTCACCGCGCGCGGCGAAGTGTTTACGGTGCCGGTCGAGGATGGCTCGACGCGCAACGTCAGCGGCACCGGAAACGTCCGCGAGTATCACGGGCTTTGGTCGCCGGACGGAGATCGGATCGCCTACATCGCCGAATCCCCAGCGGGCCAGCGCCTGATCGTTGCCGACCAGACCGGGATGGGCGGCACCACCGCGTATGAACTCGGTCCGCATTTCTACGAGTTGATCGAGTGGTCCGGAGGAGACGAGGCTCGCATTGCCTATCAGGACAATCACCTGTCGCTGTACGTCATCGAACTCGACGGCGGCGCTACGTCGAAGATCGCCACCGGCGTTCGTCGGGACGACATCGATGCGTCGTTTTCACCGGACGGCAGATGGCTTGCCTACACGCTCGAGCGCGCGAACTACCAGCGGGATCTCATGCTGATGGACTTTACGTCCGGCGACAGCGTTGCGGTCAGCAACGGCGCGGCCGACGTGGCGTCACCGACGTTCAGCCGTGACGGCAGTTATCTGTATTTTGCCGCATCGACGAATTCGGGCCCCATCCAGGTGGGCCTGAACATGACGAGCCGGGAGCGTCCTTACCGGGCGGGGATTTACGCGGTGGTACTCGCGGCGGACGGCAAATCGCCGCTGTTGCCGGAAAGCGGCGACGAGAATGCCGACGAACCGGAGGAGGAGTCGGGTGAGGACGCCGGCGAGGCCGAGGCGGACGTCGTAACTCGTATCGATCTCGACGGCATCGGCGATCGAATCGTCGCGTTACCGGTTGCCGAACGAAACTACGAATTCCTCAACACCGCCAAGGACGGTAGTCTGTTCTACGTTCAGGCCGTGCAGGCCGGTATCTCCAACGAACCACCGGGTGACGACGTCGAGGAAGCGAACGCGCTGATGCGCTTCGACTTCGACGAGAAGGAAGCGACGTCGATGTTGCAGGGTGTCGACGGCTTCCGGATCAGCGACGGCGGTGAGCACATGATCATCGGAAAAATCGACGGCTCGCTTGCGGTGGCGGAGATCGCGGACGAACTGAAGCCCGAGGCGCTGAATCTGGACGGTATGCGTGTCCGCGTGAACCCGCGCGAGGAGTGGCGGCAGATATTCGACGAAGCCTGGCGCATGGAAAAGGAGTACTTCTACGATCCGGACATGCACGGTCTGGACTGGCAGGCGGTTTACGATCGGTACAGGCCGCTCGTGGAGCACGTCGGCCGTCGCGAGGACTTGAGCGCGCTGCTGGTGCAGATGATCGGCGAGATGCAGGTTGGCCACAATCGAACGGGCGGCGGCGATCGGCATCGGGAGGAGAGCGTCAACACCGGCCTGCTCGGCGCCAACCTGACGATCGAAAACGACCGTTACCGGATCACACGCGTTTACAGCGGGGAGGCATGGAACCCCTTTATCCGGGGGCCGCTGGCAACGCCGGGCAATGAGGCGAGGGAAGGCGAATACATTCTGGCGGTCAACGGGCGGGAACTCGCCGCCGGTGACAACCTGTTCGAGATGCTCCAGGGCACCGTCGGCCAACAGGTCACGTTGAGGGTCGGGCCACGGGCGAACGGGCGAAATGCCCGCGATATCGTCGTTGAGCCGGTCGACTCCGAGCGCATGATGCGGCTTTGGCATTGGGTCGAGAACAACCGGCGCGCGGTGGACGAGGCGACTGACGGCCGTGTCGGTTACGTGTATCTGCCCAACACCGCCGGCGATGGTTACACGTTTTTCAACCGTATGTTCTTTGCACAGGTGGACAAGGAAGCGATGATCATCGACGAGCGCTCGAACGGAGGCGGCCAGGCGGCAAACTACATTACTGACGTGCTCAGCCGTTCGCATCTGTCGGGTTGGAAGGACCGGGACGGCAAGGTCTTCAATACACCGGCCGGCGCCATGCACGGGCCAAAGCTCATGATGATCGATCAGGACGCCGGATCGGGCGGCGACTTCCTGCCCTACGCATTCCGCCAGCTGGGTATCGGCAAGCTCCTAGGTACGCGAACCTGGGGAGGGCTGATCGGTATTGCGGCAAATCCTCAGCTCATGGACGGTGGCTTCCTGACCGTACCCTTCTTCCGGTTTTTCGATGCCGGGAACGAGTGGAGCATCGAAAACGAGGGCGTGGCGCCGGACATCGAGGTGACGCTCGATCCGATCGCGGCTAATTCGGGCCGGGATACGCAGCTCGAACGCGCAATCACGGAGATTCTCGCTCAGCTCGACGCGTTCGAGAATCCGGTACCGACCGAGGCGCCGGCGTATCCGACACGATTGGGCGAATGAATCAGGCAAGCGATAGGGGAGCAACGTTGAAGATAGGGACTGTATTACCGCTGGCTGCGGTAGCCGCCGTGTTGGCATCCGAGTGGGCTGCGCCGGCGCGGGCGGCGGAAGAGGAGCGGGGGTTTTTCGACGGCGTGCAGGCGCGCAACGTGGGCCCGTTTCGCGGCGGCCGCGCGATGGTCGCCGTTGGCGTTCCGCAGGACTCACGCGTTTATTACATGGGCACTACCGGCGGTGTCTGGAAGACGGTTAACGCCGGCGCAAGCTGGCAGCCGATTTCCGACGACGACTTCGGCTCCGCCGCGGTCGGTGCGCTGGCCGTCGCGCCATCCGACCCCAAGGTCATCATGGCCGGCATGGGCGAGTCGCCGTTTCGCAATATCGCCTCGTCGCAGGGTGACGGCGTCTACCGCTCCACCGATGCGGGTAGCAGCTGGACGCACGTGGGTTTCGGTGACATCAAGCAGATCGGAGAGATCCGCATACACCCCGACGATCCCGATACGGTCTGGGTTGCCGCTCAGGGCAATGCCTATCTTCCCGGAGACGACAACGGCGTTTACAAATCGACGGACGGCGGGCAATCGTGGCGACGCGTGCTGGAGCCGGTAAACGATTCGAGCGGCGCGGTCGATCTTGCCATCGACATGAGCAATCCGCGGGTGCTGTACGCCGCGATGTGGGATAACCGACGGACGGCATGGGAGCTGCGGTCCGGCGGCCCGGGCAGCGGCATCTGGCGCTCGACGGACGGTGGAGAATCCTGGGAAGCCGTCGGCGAAGGCCTGCCGGAGGGCATGGGCAAAATCGGCGTGGCCGCCTCACCGGTAAAACCCGGACTCGTCTGGGCGATCGTCGAAGCCGAGGACGATACCGGCGGACTGTACCGGTCCGACGACGGCGGCGATCATTGGACGCAGGTCAACAGCGAACGAGTGTTGCGCGCCCGGTCGTGGTATTACATGCATATTTTTGCCGATCCCAACGATGCCGACACGGTTTATGTCCTGAACGCGCCGTTTCTCAAGTCGGTTGACGGCGGCAAGACGTTTGCACCCGTCCAGGTTCCGCACGGTGACAATCACTATCTCTGGATCAATCCGAACAACTCGAACTGGATGGTGAACGCCAACGACGGCGGCGCCAACGTTTCGTTCGACGGCGGCGCGAGCTGGTCGCGGCAGGACAACCAGCCAACGGCGCAGTTCTATCGCGTCAATACGGACAATCAGTTCGAGTATCGGATTTACGGCGGCCAGCAGGACAACTCGACGGTTGCGATACGCAGCCGTTCGCGCGACGGCAGTATCGGACGCGACGATTGGGAGGTTCATGGCGGCTGCGAAAGCGCGCACGTCGCGTTCGACGCCGAGAACCCGCGTTACACCTACGCCGGCTGTTACCTCGGGCTCATCCAGGAGTTCGATACGGTTACGCGCACGGCTCGATCCGTGAAGGCCTACGAGGAGCTCGGCCTCGGCGTGCCCGCAAGCGAACAGAAGCTTCGCTTCAATTGGAACGCCCCGATCCACGTGTCCGTGCACGATCCGAACGTTATCTATCACGCGGCGAACATGCTCCTTCGTTCGGAGGACCGCGGGCATACGTGGACCGAGGTCAGCCCGGACCTGACCCGGGACGAGGAGGACAAACAGGGGCTCGGCGCGGGTCCCTATACGAACGAGAATATCGAGGTCTACAACACGATATTTGCGCTCGAGGAGAGCCCGCACGATGCGAACACGCTCTGGGTCGGCACGGACGACGGCCTGGTTCACCTTACGCGCGACGGCGGAGCGACGTGGCGGGACGTGACACCGCGCGGCGTCGGTCGCGGGCTCGTGAACTCGATCGACGTGTCGCCGCACGATCCCGCGGTCGCGTACGTCGTGGCGATGAAATACAAGGAAGGGGACAACCGGCCGTACGTCTACAAGACGGATAACTACGGCCGCAGCTGGAGCAGCGTTGCGTCCGGCCTGCCGACGGAGCACTTCGCACGGGTGGTGCGCGAAGACCCGCAGCGACCCGGCCTGCTGTATGCCGGCATGGAGCGGGGGTTATACGTGTCGTTTGACGGCGGGGACGAATGGCAGGCGTTTCAGACAAACCTGCCGATTGTGCCGATCACCGACCTGATGGTGCGCCGCAACGACCTGGTGTTGGCGACGCAGGGCCGCGCGTTCTGGGTCGTGGACGACATTTCTCCCCTGCGGCAGTTCGTTCCCGAGCAGCAGGATCGCGCAGTCCATCTCTACGAGCCGTCGCTTGCGTATCGATTGACGCCGACTCGCGGCAGCAACGGAGGTGGAGAGAGTTTTGCGCCGAGCGCACCGAACGGTGCGGTGATCTATTATTCGCTCGCCGAGGCGTTGGATCTCGAGGACCAGACTCTGACAATGGAGATTCTGGCTCCGGACGGCCGTGTGATCCGCACGCTCGAATCGGACGGCGAAAAAGGAATCGAAGGCGGCGGCGCAAATGCCAGTTATGCGCTGCCCGCCGAACAGGGAGTAAACCGCGCGGTGTGGGATCTGCGGCGTGATTCGACGCCGTCGCTCGACTATCCGTTCCTGTTCGGGGCGGCGCGCGACGATGACGCGGTTCAGGGCCACAAGGTGGCTCCCGGGACCTACGGTGTCCGCCTCAAGCTCGGCGACGGCGTCGTGGAACGCGACCTCGTCGTGCGCTGGGATCCGATCAACACCTACGACGATGCCAGCATCGCGGAACAGCAAAGCATGCTGCAAACGATTTACCCGATGATAACGGCCCTCTACCGGCGCGTTAACAGCTTGTTGGCGATCCAAAAACAGCTGGAGTTGCGCAAGGAGCTCGCGGAGGGCGAGGGGAACGAGCAGCTTTCCGCAGAGACGGGCGCCTTGCTGGACGCATTGGGGCAATGGCAAAAAAGCGTGACCACGCCCGATCGCACGACCAATCAGGACGTGTTGAATTTTGCGCCCAGAATAGACGCTTTCCTCGTCAACCTCTATCAGCAGGTCGATACCGCCGTGTTGGGCGTGACGAACGGCCAGTTGGACCGGTTCGCGGACCTCAGGGTCGAGTGGGAGGAGGCGATTGAAGCATGGAACGCATTGATGGAGAATGAGGTCAATCCGTTCATCGAACGAGCAGGACCGGCGATTCTGGTGCCTGCCTGGGAGTAGTCGTGACCGCTAAACTCTTTTTCTGCGTGCTGCTTTCGGCGCTGATGGTCGCATGCGCCTCCAACCCAGATGGGCGCGATGAGATCCTGGCGTTCGAGCCGGATCCCTCGCTCCCGTTCGAGAGCTGCATCAGCGTCGGCCGGATCGACCGGACGAAGGTCCTCGACCAGCAGAACATTCTGTTTTACATGCGCGGGGGCCAGATTTATCGCAATTTCTTACCGCGTCGCTGTCCCGGTCTGGATCGGCGCGAGGCCTTCAGCTACCGGTCTTCGGCAAGCCAGCTCTGCGCCATCGACGTCATTACGGTCCTTGAGACTTCGGGGTTCGGACCTCGGCAGGGTGCAAGCTGCGGGCTGGGGAATTTCTACCCGGTCAGCGAAATCGAGGTCGAGGCGCTGGAATTGGAGATAGAGCGCATCAAGGAGTTTGGGCTCGACAACTTCAACTGACGGTCGCGCCGGTATGGGTCCGGGACTGACCGAACCCGCGCTCTGCTGCGTCGCCCGCGGTCCATCCGTTCGCTACCATCGGATTTTGTGACGACTTGCGCAGGTGGCGCGCGTCGGCCACGCTAGAATCGCGGCTGAGACGATCACACAGGCCGAAACTGGGAGATTTGCCGTGACAGCTCAGCGGTGGGGATGGATCGGCGGTTGGCTGGCTTCGTTCGCATGGGTTGCGATTGCTGCTCTGAAGCTGCTAATGAACGGAAGCGTATTCCCGGGCGTGGTGGGTTTGCTCGTTACCGTCGTCGCGGTGACGCTGGTCCTGGCCTTTGCGCCGTGGCGGTTTCCGAATACGATGTACTGGCTGTTGATGACACCGCTGTATCTGGTTTTCTTCCTTGCTCTGGCGTGGATCGTTTGGTCTCATGGCGATGCGGTTTCCGTCGGTTTTCGCGCATCGCCGGTGCTGCTGGTTTTGTTGTTGCCGATGGCGCTCGCCGGCCGAAAACGCTGGAATCAAACGTCTCCGTCATGACCCCGCCCCGTTTTGATTGACGGATACTGTTTCGGACAGGCGCAGCGCTACGCGGCGTCGTGAAAAATGATACCGAGCGTGAAACGTTCCCCCGCGCGAATTGGACTGACGCCGTGACGATGCTTGACGCGGTAATGGCCGCGGACGCCTTTTTTAGGGCGTTCGTTTACGGCAAACGCGACCCCATGACCCTTACTCAGTGGCACAACCTCTACCCGAGACTGCATCCTTGGGCGCTGTTCGGTGAGCACGAATTCTCCACCGTCGAAGTCCGCCGGCTCACTCAACAGAATGACGACCTGGAAGGGGAACGAGTGTTTGCCGTACAAGTCCTGGTGCAGGCAGTTGAAACCGCCTTCGCCGTACCGGAGGATCAACGGCGTTGGCCGTGACTGATCGTCGCCATGGCATCGCGCGAGCATCTCGTCGAGGGTATCGGGAAAACGCACCTCGGTGCGCATGTTCTCCTGCCAACGATTCGCGATGGGCTGTAACAAGGTATAGAGGCGTTGACGCAGGGTTCGGACCGGCTCCGGCAGGGGATAGTCGAAGTACTTGTATTCCCCTTCTCCAAATCCATGCCGCCGCATGACGACACGGCTGCGAAACGGTTCGTCTCTTCCGTACAGGTCCCTGAGGACGGCGGCCTCTTCGTCGGATATCAGTCTTCCGAGTCGGGCGTAGGCCCGTGATTCGAGCTCCGTTTGTATGCGCGGTCGACTTTCCGCCGCCGCCAGTTGCGTTGTGCCGTCGACTGCTGTTCCCCTTATGCCGTGTTGAGATCAGTTTACCGGCTGCCCGCCGGGTGGTTCGCCAGTTTCGGACCTCTAAGGATCACGGTGTATCGTTCGCGGACGGGACGTCCATGGGAGGTAACGGTTAAATGAACGTGGAATGACGTTTTGACTACAGGTTCTGAAATTTTTTCGCGATAACTTCATGGTAATGGCATCGGACTGACAATGACGATAGCTACACTCGGGTACGAGTGAACACAACTGTCCATCCATGACCGGAGAACGTACCGATGAGAAAAGAACTACGGGTGCTGTTGAGCGTAATACTTGCAATTTCGTTTGCAAGTACCGCAGTGGCGGACGGACCGTCGCTGACGCCAAAAAGCGCACAGCTTGGACCGCGGCCGTTTTACCTGGTGGACGAGATGAGCGACGGCAGGCTCAAGCGCCAGCTTCAACGCTGCGCGGCAAGAAAGAAAAACTTCCAGGCATCGGACTTTTCGATAGGTCATAGGGGCGCGCCGCTACAGTTTCCCGAACACACCAAGGAGTCCTACGTCGCGGCTGCGCGAATGGGCGCGGGTATTCTGGAATGTGACGTGACGTTCACCAAAGACAAGGAGCTGGTGTGCCGGCACGCGCAGTGCGACCTGCACACGAGCACGAATATTCTGGCGACACCGCTCGCGGCCAAGTGCTCCGAAGGTTTTACACCCGCCGAATACGATCCCGTCACCGGAGAGTTGCTCAAACCGGCATCGGCGAAATGCTGCACGAGCGACATCACGCTGGAGGAGTTCAAGACGCTCGAAGGAAAAATGGACGCCGTCGACCGCGGCGCCACGACGGTGGCCGAATACCTGGGCGGGACCGCCGATTTTCGCACGGACCTCTACACGACCGGCGGAACCCTGCTGACGCACGCGGAGAGCATCCATCTGTTCAAAAAGCTCGGCAAGAAGATGACGCCGGAACTCAAGTCGCCCGAAGTTCCAATGCCGTTCGACGGCTTCACCCAGCAGGATTACGCGCAAAAGATGATCGACGAATACCGGCAGGCCTCAGTGCCGGCACGAAACGTCTGGGCGCAGTCCTTCAACCTCGACGACGTCCTTTACTGGGTTGACAACAACGCGGACTTCGGAGAACAGGCCGTGTTCCTGGATGGGCGAAATCCGGTCGAGCTGGTCGAGAATCCGCCGCCCCGGTCCGAGTTTCACGATCTGAAGCGCCGTGGAGTCAGGATTATTGCCCCGCCGATGCCGACGTTGCTGACCGTTGACCACAAGAACCGCATCGTTCCGTCCGACTACGCGCGTCGCGCCCGCCAGGCGGGACTCGAGATCATCAGCTGGACAACGGAGCGTTCCGGACGAATCAATGAAGACGTCAAGCCCGGCGGTGGAGCGTTCTACTACAACACGACGGTGGACGCGCTGAAGTCCGACGGCGATATCCTGAAAACGATCGACGTGCTGGTTCAGGACGTCGGAGTATTCGGCCTGTTTTCCGATTGGCCGGCGACGACGACGTTCTATGCAAACTGCAAGGATATTCCGCGCCTGCGGAAAATGCGGCATGACGAAAGAGACGACGACGAAGATGACGATGACGACTAGCATCACCGTTGCTCGTATTCCGCTCGATGGGCCGCGGCGCCAATGCCCGGCGGGCCGGAAGAGATCCAGCGATATTCGTCCGTTGGCGCCCAAGGCGAAATACGTCGATCATGGCTGCCGTCGTTGGGGGTGGATAGCGACCCTTGTCGCCATGGTATTCTCACTGCCCTAGCTCATTGCCGGGCCCGGTTCGCGCCGGAGGCCACTTTGTCTGTCGATGCCTAAACCGCTTGCTGAGTACTCGCTGATCGACGTGCGTCCGTACGCGCCGAATCTCGGTGCGGAGATCCGCGGCGTGACGCTCGCAGACGGCGTTTCGCCGGCGGAGTTCGCGGAGATCCGGCGGGCATTTCTCGATCACCAGGTCGTGTTTTTCAAAGACCAGGAGGAGATCTCTCCCGAGCGGCACATCGAATTCGGCAGGTTGTTCGGCGAACTGCACAGGCATCCGGCGGCGCCGGCGATGGCGGACTATCCCGAGATTTTCGAGATCCATGCTCACAGGGATTCAAAGCTTGCAAACGGCGAGTTCTGGCATTCCGACGTTTCCTGCGACGAGTTGCCGCCGCTCGGGACGATGCTGCAGCTGCATATTCTGCCGCCGGCCGGCGGCGACACGATGTTCAGCGATATGTATGCGGCCTACGACGCGCTCTCGTCCCCGCTGCGGGCGATGTTGGATACGCTCAGCGCGACCCACGAATCGAAACACGTGTACGTCGGGCGTTACAGCGATCGCGGCCGGCGTGACGACGAGATCCGTTGCCCGTCGGCCGCGCATCCCGTCGTGCGAGTGCATGCGGATACCGGACGCCGTGCGCTTTACGTGAATCGGACGTTTACGACGCGCATCAACGAACTGTCCGACGGTGAGAGCCGCGCACTCCTCGACCTGTTGTTCGATCATTCCGAGAAGATCGAGTTTCAGATTCGCTACCGCTGGGCAAAAAACGACCTCGCATTTTGGGACAACCGATGCTGTATGCATCGGGCGATATGGGACTACTGGCCGGAAGAGCGGAAGGGCCGCAGGGTGACGATCAGGGGCGATCGGCCCCGCTAGCGTGTGTCCAGTAGCGATCCGTCGATGATGGCGGACCTGATCGTCGTGTCGCCGTCGCCGGCATCCGTCCAGGCGGCGACAATCCGGTTGCCCTGTTTCGCCAGCTGCGGGAAACCCGACAGGCGTCCGCGGGACGTGGTGGCGATGCGGATCGCCGGGCCAACGTCGCCGCCGGGTGAAACCCGGCGCATGCGCACCTCGGCGGTCCCGTCTGCGCCATCGTGGAGGGAGCCCACAACCGCGTCACCGCCGTCCAGCAACAGCACGGCAACGCGGCCGAGCGTTTGCCCGGTCTCGACGTCAATCGCGGTCCCGAAACTCGCGGCAGCGTCGCCGGAAAACGCGACCTTTACGCGCGTGACGTCGTCGGCTGCCGTAAACCACGCAACGGCAACGTCGTTCTCGTCGGCTGCAATGGATGGACCGTTTACCGGACAGCCGGCGATTTCCCAGCCGTCATCGGCCACGGCGCGGCCGGGTTCCCAGATTCCGCCGGTGGCACGTGTGACGTAAACGTCCCGGATCTCGTCGGGCGTGCGGTTACGATAAACCGCGATGGGTCCGCTTGCGCCGACGGCAACGTCCGTCTGACAGCAATCGCAAACGAGTTCATCGGCGAGCTGACCGGCGGTCAGGTCCGCTGCCGGGGTGATTACCGCGGATCTCAACGTCATGCCGCCGGCGTGCGCGTGTTCGTCATGACTTGCGGCGTTCGATGCGGTGTTCCTCCCGTCCAACCACAGAGCGCCGACACCGTCCTGCCAGGGAAACAGGCTGACAAAGCCGTGTTCCGTGGGCGTACCGTCCGTATGCGGCGTGATCGCCGCCGACCAGGAATCGCCGCCGTCGTTGGACACGGCGACGGCGATGTCGTACGAATAGATACCTCCAGGCCGCCGTTCGAGCCAGTGGGCCGCCCACAAGTCCCCCCGGATGGGCACGACCGACGGAAAGTCCGCCCAGTTGACGAACCAATTGTCGCCCCGCGCCAGCGTTTTCGGTGGGTTCCACTCGTCCTCGTCGAGCGTCGAATAGCGTAACGCAACGCCTTTGCCGTGCGGTTCCAGCCAGCTCAGCACCACCTGCCCGTCGTCGGCCACTGCCAGGTGCGGCTCCGCGCCGCCGGCGGCCGCGACCGGAGGGAGCATTTCAATCGGCGCCGCCCGAACGGAGCCGGTTGCAGCCGCAAGCAGCAAAAGCGGTGCGTACCCGATTTTTCGTATCCGCCGCATCGTTGTATCCGAAGAGTCCTGCGGCGCAAAGTATCAGGACTGCCGCGAATGTAAAAGCCCGGTTAGCGCTTCGCCGCCTTCCGCCGGCTCGGACGTTTCCCGCCAGGGGCGCCGCCCGGCCGGAGGTACCCACCGGCAGTTCTCGCCACGCGTCTGCAGAAGGACGTAACGGTGTACGGTTTGTACCGTTCGCACACAGGGTTCCAGCGAGTCCGCGAATCTCGAAAACAGCGTCTTGCGCATCGCGAGGTGGACGGGAACGGGTGTTGCCAGGAGCTTTGACAGCGCATCTTCCGTTCGGACGGCCGCCGCGCGCCCGCCCGAATAAAAGCTGGCCGAATAGGGCAACTTCGGAAAATAGTACAAATCGGAGCGGCCCGGCATAGATTCATGTACCGCAATGAGGTCCTTCTGAGACTTTCGATTGATCAGGTCAGCCGGACCGGACAGAAATACGGCGCAAATCGCAAGCGGCACCACCCAGCCGAGACGGTGCAGGTTTCCGGGTCTGTTCTGCAGCCAGGTGGCCAGCAGCAACGCGAACGCCGGCAGGCCGGGCAGGACGTAGGCGGGGAGAATGTTCGCCGCGAACGTAAAGAAGGCCAGCGGGGTCAGCATCCAGAAGAGGAGGTAGGCGTGAAACGGGGGCAAGGCCCGCAGCGCGGACCAATCCCGGACCGCTTTTGCACCCGCGTAGAGGGCCACGAGCGACCAGGGCAGTAAACCGCCGATGGCGAAAAGCCAGATGGTGCCCCGGGGCTCCGCATGTGCGTTGCCGTACAGATCCCCTTGCCAGCCGCTGTTCATGAACCGCAGCCAGTGTTCGCCCACGATGTAATACGCCAGGAACCCGGGGCTTTGATGCTCATTGAGCCAGTACCAGGGCGCGGCGACGGCAAGCATCAGCAGTCCACCGGAAAACCAGGGCATGGATTGCAAAAACCACCTGAAGCCGCGATGCCAGGCCGACCATGCCAGTACCGGAAGGCCCACCAGCACGATCGCGACAGGTCCTTTTGCCAACAGCCCCAGCCCCAGACCTGCGAAAAACAGGTACCGCCATACCGCGTGCTGCTCGCAGGCGGCCAGCCAAAACGCAACCAGTGACAGCGTCGTCGCAAACAGCAGCGACGCATCGGTCATCACCGCACCCGCGCTCACGTAACCGACGCCGCTGGTCAGCAGGATTGTGCAGGCCGCGAGCGCTCCATCCGTCGTGAGCGTTTTTCTGCCGGTGTGATAAGTGAGCGCAATGGTCAGCAGAACCCACAACAACGCGGGCAGCCGAGCGGCAAATTCGGTTTGGCCAAGAACCTCGAACGACGCGGCCGTCAGCCAGATCGACAGAGGCGGTTTTGCCCAGAACGGCGTACCCGGCTCGATCTGCGGCGTAATCCAGTCGTCGGTCGTGACCATGAGTCGGGCTACCTCGGCGTACCGCGCCTCGGTGGTGTCGTGCAGCGGGTAGGCGCCGAGCGTAAAAAGACGCACGATCGCGGCAACCAACAGCACGGCGACCCAGGGCCGCTGCAGCGGTGTCATCCCGCGGCTCGGCCCCGAATCCGGTTGCCTCCAATGGCGGCAACCTTATTCGGCAGGTTCGCGGATGCGACAACGTACAGAGGGCGTTGTTTGCTTTCGATTAACAGGCGGCCGATGTATTCACCCAACAGCCCGGTTGCGATCAGCTGAATTCCGCCGAGAAACGTGATCGTCACGATCAACGATGGAAATCCCGCTACCGGCTCGCCGAATACGAGGGTTTTCAGGAGTACCGCCGAACCGTAGCTCAAAGCGCCGACTGCAACGAGTGAGCCCAAGAGGCTCGCCAGCCGGAGGGGTGCGATGCTGAACGACGTAATGCCGTCAAACGCGAGTCCTACGAGTTTCAGAAACGGCCACTTCGATTCACCTTTGTAACGCGGATCCCGTTTGTAGGGGATCTCAATCGTCTCGAAACCGACCCAGGCGAAAAGCCCTTTCATGTAACGATTGCGTTCCGGCAGTGATTTCAAAGCGTCCACGGCGCGGCGGCTGAGCAGCCGGAAGTCGCCCACATCGGCGGGTATGTCGACGGCGCTCAGATAGGCAAGCAGCTTGTAAAACACCGCCGCCGAAAATCGCTTGAACCGCGTATCGGACGATCGGTCGATGCGCCGCATTGCGACGACGTCGTATCCGCGCCGCCAGGCATCGAGCATCTCGGGGATGCGCTCGGGTGGATCCTGCAGATCCGCGTCGAGCACGATGACCGCGTCTCCCCGCGCGTGGTCGATGCCCGCGGTCAGCGCAATTTCCTTACCGAAGTTTCGACTCAGATCAACGATGCCTACGCGTCCGTCCATCAGCTGAATAGACGTCAGTATCTCCAGGGTATCGTCGACACTCCCGTCGTTGACGTAGATTATCTCCGCGGTGAAGGGTATCGACTCCAGGACGGTTCGCAGGCGGCCGTGGCATCTGCGTATGCTCTCCGATTCGTTGAAACACGGTACGACGATACTGATGAGTGTCCCTGTCTGCTTATTGATGTCGTTCACCGAAAGTCCAGCCCTTGTTGAATACGAACGTGAATAGGAAAACAACCATGGTCGAAAGTACCTGGCTGGGAAATAGAGGCAGGCCTGCAATGAGCGCCTTTAACATGGCGGCGTTCAAGGCGACTGCAAAAGTCGCAACGGCGGCAAAACGAGGCAACGTGCGGCGCAAGGGTTGCCGGTCGTGAAATACGATATGCCGCGATAACGAGAAATTGACCAGGCAGCCGAGGATAGCGCCCAGCGTCGAAGCGGCTACCGCGCCCATGACCGCAAGGGCGGCATAGAGCACCGCAAAATGCGCGGCGGTTCCGAGTGATCCGGCGCCCGCATAAACGACCAGAAGCTTCGCCTGATCCAGCCTAAAGTGTCTCGATTGTCGCGGTTGAAGGGATGAATACCGGGTTTCCCCGGTAACGAACGCCCGGGTGGTCTTTGTCGCGCCGTCTGCATGTTCCATGAATCCTGCAAGCCTCGTCCCGACCCGATGGTCGTCGTGTGTCGTCCGGTCCGCGCAGGCCGAGCCAAAGCCGGTGGGTTCGTCGAGTCTTGCAACGGTGCCCCAACGCCGCCGGCGCGACCTGCGCGAAGTCGCAAAAGTCGTATGACAGTCGGTCGGCAAAAATCCTTCGGATCTCGCCGAAAGTGTGGGGCGCTTGGCCTGCGGTGCCGGCGCCGGACCCGTTTGCCTGGTCGGTTTGTTTCTAAAAACTTTTTTTGAAACAGCCGTTTATGCCGTTTGAGACCCGTGGCGGCCGACGCCGGGCGTGCCCGCCGATTGTTTCACGGCGACGCGAATGATTTGACCGGGAAATACGTCTAACCTTGATTTCAGGAGCGGCGATACCGTGTGGCAGGCATGAACGCATCTCAGTTGAAAGCGGACCGGGACCTCGCGCGCCGGTTGGCCGGCGGCAGCGAAAAGGCGTTTGATGCTTTTTTCGAGGAGTACTTTCCGCGCCTGTTTCGCTTTACGTTGACGCGTACGGACGGTGACGTCGAACTCGCTGAAGAGGTTGTGCAGCGAACGATGTGCAAGGTCGTCGACAAGATGAGCAGCTACAGGGGTGAAGCGCTGCTTTTCACGTGGCTCTGCCAGATTTGCCGGAACGAGCTTGCGGACTTGTTGCGCCGCCATGGTAGAGAGGCTAAACGCTCCACGCCGTTCGAGGATATTCCGGAAATTCGCGCAGCGCTCGAAACGATCGCCGCGAACAGGGACGACCCGGAGCACCAGCGAGCCGCCGCGGAGCTGGCCAGATTCGTACGCGTGACGCTCGCGCATCTTCCGTTGAACTACGCCTCGGCGCTGGAACTGAAATACATACGTGGCTACTCCGTCGATGAGATCGGCCGGCATCTCAACGTGACGGCGAAAGCGGCGGAATCGACGCTCAGCCGCGCACGAGCCGCATTCAGAGAAGGATTTCGTTCGCTGTGGGACGTGGAACCGGAGTATTTGCTCAAGTGAATTGCGGGACCGTAATTCCTGAGCTGTTCAGGTGGATCTAATATGACTGATGAACGAGTAAACAACGGCATTGACGACGATTCCGGGGCGGACGACGCCGATATGCTCGCGACGCTGCTCACACTCGCGGGACCGAACGCGCCGATCGACGACGAAATCAAGAACAGAGTTTACGGCAATGTGCGCAGGCAGTGGGTTCGGTCGCATCGCAGGTCGTACTCGAAACTGAACTTACTCCGCTGGGGTTTGCCCGCCGCTCTTGCAGCGGGAGTCTTAATCGTCGCGATCGTCAGGGAGCCGGTGAGCGTATCCGACGCCCGGCCCATTGGAACCGTCGCGCGCGTGACCAGCTCGACGGGCGGTGCTGGTTTTGTCGTTGGAAGGGAAGTGCGCGTTGGCGAGATTCTGGACACTTCGAGCGGTGAAGGTCTTGGCATACGACTCAGGAACAATACGTCGCTCAGGTTGGACGGAAACTCCCTGCTCAAAGTGGATTCAGCGGACGAATTCACGCTGTTGTTGGGACAGGTGTACGCCGACACGGGTATCGACGCGTACGCGAAAAAGCAGCTTACAATTCACACCGCGAGCGGCTCGGCGGTTGATATCGGCACGCAGTTCTCCGTCGGCTTCAGGGACGCGGACATGAGCATCGCGGTACGCGAGGGCCGCGTTGACGTCACCGATTCACTGGAGAAACATGAGGTTTCGGCTGGCGCCAAGCTCGTTCTCCGGCCGGGTGCCGGGGCGAGGTTCGAGAGTATTCCGATCTCCGGGACCTCCTGGGATTGGGCGATAACACTGGCGCCGAGCTTCGAGATCGAAGGCCGCTCGCTCATGGATTTTCTCAAGTGGGCGTCGAGAGAAATGGGATATGAGCTCGAATTCGTCGACGACGAGCAGCGCATGGCCGCCATGCGGACACGCCTGCGCGGACCTGCCGAAGGCCTTGATCTCGAAAACCTCGGCGTGATCGAAGCCATTGACATGGTGCTCAGCACCACGCGGTTTTCCTACACGATCGAGGATCGGGTACTATCGGTAAGCCGGTAAAGATCCGACAGCCGATATGCGAACCTCGTGGTGCGGTGCCGTGGGCCCACTTTCTCGATCGAACGAATGCGCATGCCAACGCGACTCAGTGCATTAATCGTTTGTTTGACTTGTACGTCGGCGCTGGCGGATGAAACCTGGAAAGGCAGACCGCTCGGCGATTACCTTTCGTTCTTGTCCGCGGAAGGCTTGAAGCTCGTTTACAGCTCCGACCTCGTCCGTGACGACTACCGGATTTTTGACGAGCCGAGCAGTGACGTCCCGACTGTCGCGTTGCGAGACGTTCTGCGGCCGTTCGGATTGACGGTTGTTGCGGGCGGCAACGGCAACTTGCTCATCGTTCAGGACCCGTCCGCCGTCGTCAGGGCGAACGTGCTCGTGACCGACGGCGCGTCGGGCGATCCGATCGCCGGCGCGACCGTAATGCTCGGCCAGAACGTCGTCGGGCTGACAAACGAAGCCGGTTGGGCGACCGTGAACGCAACAACCGGCCGTCGGCACGAGATTGCAGTCGAGTCTCCGGGTTACGAACAGCCCGCGCCGCTGGTGTTCCTGCCGACTTCGCTGGAGCCACAAGAGCTGCGCCTCAGCCTGAGACCGTTGCAGGAACCGCTCCCCGAGATAGTGGTTTCATCGAGCAGGTACAGCCTCCGGTATGAAGAGCCCGTATCACATCGCTTTCTCGAGCGGGATATCAGTACAAATCTTCCAGACGTCGGAGAGGAAACGCTGAGGGCGCTGGACCGGTTTCCGGGCGTCGCGAGCCGCGGGGTTTCCTCCCGTAGCCACGTTCGCGGCGGTGCTAGCAACGAGCAGCTCATCCTTTTCGACGGTTTGCGACTGTACGAACCCTATCATCTGAAAGATTTTCATTCGATCTCGACGATCATCGACCAAAACGCGATTGACGGCATGGATTTTTACAGCGCCGGCTACCAGGCGCGCTACGGTGACCGAATGAGCGGAGTCGTCGATATCGGCATGCGTGAGCCGAGTTCCGGCGTCGAAACTGAACTCGGCCTCAGCTTCTTCAATACGTCGGTAATGTCGACGGGGCCGTTTGCCGAAAACGGACGAGGCGACTGGCTGCTTACGTTGAGACGTAGCAATCTCGATCTGATCAGCAATGCCATTGAGCCGGATTTCGGGTCGCCCCGATATGAAGATGCTTTGGGGCACGTCGGTTGGCAGCTGAGCGACAGAACGTACGTCGCCGCCAATTTCCTGTTTTCGTACGATCGTATTTCGCTATCGCAAACCGACGATTCGGAGGAAGCAAAAGCGACCTATCAGAACCGCGTTTCCTGGCTGAAAGCCGAAACACAATGGTCTGATCGTCTGTCGAGCACGTCGCTTCTCTCGATTACCAAGATCGACAACTCGAGAAGAGGGACTACCAATACGCCCGAAGTCGTCAGCGGTTCCGTGGGGGACGAGCGGCAGTTCCGATCCGCCGGGTTTGGTCAGGATTGGGAGTTCAGCGCCAGCGATACGTGGTCGTTCCGGTGGGGATTTGACGTGAAGTGGCTCGAAGCGAGGTACGCCTATGACTCCACGCTGGCGATCGCTTCACCGTTCGACCAGATCTTTGACAACGTTCCGTTGCTCGAGCGGTCGATTCGCGCGACGCCGGACGGTGGGCAGTACGCCGCTTACGGCGAAGCGCGGTGGCGAGCGGGCAGGAATCTCGTGTTGGATCTGGGGCTGAGGTGGGACCGTCAGACCTATAGCGCGGCGGCCGCGAATGTGCAAAGCAGCCCGCGGTTCAACGCGCTTTATCGATTGGGCGAGCGGACCGAGATCCGTTTCGGCGTCGGGCGTTATTACCAGGCACAGGAAATCAACGAGCTGCAAGTTGGTGACGGCATAACTGAGTTCGGGTCTCCCCAACGTGCGGACCATGTCGTCGCCAGCATCTTACGCAGCTTTGACAATGAGTGGGTGTTACGGATCGAGGGTTATCAAAAAGTCTACGAGTCCCTGATTCCCCGTTTCGAGAACGTTTTCGACCCGCTCGTGTTGATTCCGGAGCTGCAGGTAGATAGAGCGCGGATAGACGCTGACGGCGCGACCGTGGAAGGGTTGGAGCTAACGCTGTCCGGCGGAGGCGCCGACGACAGCCCAAGTTGGTGGGTCGGATATACCTGGTCTTCGGCCAAGGACGACATTGGGGGTGAGGAATTCCGCAGGGGCTGGGATCAGCGGCACTCGGCCAAGGCTGGAATGACTGCCGAATGGCGCGGCTGGGAATTGAGCGTTGCCGGCGCGTGGCATACGGGATGGCCAAAGACCAGACTGATTGTCGAATCCGTACAGTCCCCGGACGGCTCCACGGAGTATCTCGCACGGACAACGCGAAGAAACAGTCTGGATCACGGAAGCTTTCAAAGCCTCGACGTTCGCGCGAGCAGAACGTTTGCGATGCCCAGAGGTGAACTCGACGCTTTCATCGAGATATCGAATGTATACAACCGCCGCAATCCGTGTTGCACGCAATACTCCGTCGAGTATGACGATGAGGGTAATCGCAGCATCGTGTCGGAGCAAAGCCACTGGCTTCCGTTGTTGCCGTCTATCGGCGTCGTGTGGAGATTCTGAGCGGCGACGTCGTCGGCTGAGCCGGCGTTCTCCTTTCCGGGATATTGAGGCACCGGCGCACTCTGATTCGTGAGTGTGCGAAGGAATTTCCGTTTCCGTGCGTCTAACGGCAATTGAGCCGTTTGGGTGCAAATCGCATGATTCGATTCAAATTGACTCAAGTAGTTGCGGTGCTGATCGCTGCCTGGGCGCAGCCGCCGGCCGCAGACTCACAGGAAAATCGGTTCGATGTCGAACCGCGTGGAAGCGTTCTGCCGGATGACGGCGGACCGGCGAACGATATTCCCGGATTCGGCATCATTGCCCGGTATTGGCTCGACGACCGATGGTTTGCCGGCGCCGCGCTGGACGCCTACGAATACGACTTCAGGAAACCGACGACGCTCGTGCGCGTTGCTCAGAATCCAACCGTAGACGTCATCGACGCGCCTGGAGAGGTCACGGTGCTAAGCGGCATGATCGGGCGAAGATTCGGCGAAAACGACGGCGGCTTCGACTGGTTCTGGACCGCCGGCGTCGGCGTTGGGTTTCCGGACGTGGCAGACGTCGCCGGCCCGACGAACATGGGCGGCACTTTCGACCTGACGTTCGACGGCAGAGCCGAATTTCGCCTGATGACTACTCTCGGAACGTCTTATCACTTCACGCCGAAGTGGTTCGCCGCTTTCGCCGCGCGACTCGAACATCGTTTTGTCGACGCCACGATCACCGATCGCGAAAGCGGAGCTACCGATACCGAGGACGCACAGTCACCGGTCGGTGCTTACATCAGCCTCGGCTACAGCTTCTAGCGTATCGCCGCCTTTGTCCGTGAGCTACGCCGTCCACACCCGGATTGTGTGAGCGGGCGGAGCGGCTCAGCTTGCTGCGGTCGGCATGATGCTCGACAATATCGTCAAACATCGGACGTTTCCCGCAGACCACCATTGTCGCGGCGAAAACGGCGAGGTTTGGCGGGTGTTGCGGAGGCGGAGCGCCTGTCCTGACGGCCGTCATTGCCGAAATTTGTGACAAGGGATGGTTGCTCGAAATCGAGGCCGTTGCGGAAGCGTTACGGCGTTAGGAGTGAGATTTGCGGCGTTCGACACCGAAAGCCATTGGAAACCCGATCACGGCGGTAGCGTTGTTTGCATTGGGTCTACATGCCCCGACCGCCGCGAAAACAGAGACCGTCAACGGCTGGCCGGTCCAACGTTCCGAAATCGTGGAGCGCCGGCTCGACGCGCTCGACCGTGCGATTCGAGAGGAAACGTACAAGCAAATCAACAGCATCGTCCTCGTTCGAGACGGAAAGCTCCTGTACGAGCGCTATTACAACGGCAGCGGCAGGGACGACACTCACGACCCTAGGTCCGTCGGCAAGTCGTTCCTCACACCGGTTCTCGGGCTCGCCATCGCAGAGGGGCATATCGACAGTCTCGACCAGCGCCTGGGCGAGTTTTACGATCTGGAGTCCTATCCGAACTATTCGCCCAAAAAAGATCTTGTCACGCTGAGGCATCTCGTAACAATGACCTCCGGGTTCGAGGGCTTCGATTTTGTTCCGGAATCCGTCGGCAACGAAGAGAACATGTATCCGCAGGCGAATTGGGTGAACTGGACGCTGAGCCTGCCGATGTCGGCGACGCGCGATCCGGGGGATGAGTGGCGCTACTTCACCGCCGGCGTCGTCGTCGCCGGCGACATTCTCAATCAGGTGCTCCCGGGCGGGTTGGAGGCGTATGCTCATAAACACCTCTTCGAGCCGCTCGGTATCACCAACTACGAGTGGCAGCACACCCCGCAGCGAGTTGCAAACACCGGCGGCGGAATCCGGCTTACGCCGCTGGATTTCGCGAAGTTCGGCGAGCTTCACCGAACTCAAGGAACGTGGCGCGGTAACCGTGTGTTGTCCTCGCGATGGGTGCGCGACAGTCTCCAACCGGTCACCGAAACAACCGTTGACGGCGAGCGTTACGGCCGTCTCTGGTGGCACAAGACCTACACCGTGAACGGCAGCGGCTGGGACACGTCGTTCTGCAGCGGCAACGGCGGCAACAAGATTTTCGTGTTTCCCGGTCAGGATCTGGTCGTCGTCATCACCGCAAGCGCGTATAACCGACGGTATGCGCACAGGCAGGTCGATGAACTGATGGCGAGCCACATTCTACCGGCCGTCGCCGCCGACCCGGAGTAACGGGGTCCGCGTCACTCGCCGGTCCAGCCGCGGAATCCCCGTCCGATCAACCGACTCTAGAAACTGAAAATCAAGCCGGCGCTGAACGTCCGCTCGGCGCCGTACAGACGATCTCCAACCGGAATGTCCGAACCCGTCGCACGATTGATTCCGACCAGATGATCCTGGTAGGTCTCATCGAGCAGGTTGTCGATACGCGCCTCCACGCGCAGGGACTCCAGCGGGTCCCAGGAAAAAGCGACATTGACAAGCTCGTAGCCGCGGGTGGTTTGTTCGTCGTTGTAGGTGGAGACTTTGTTTTGCCTCGCATAAACCACCAGTTCCGGTTTGACCGACCAGGATTCGCTGGCATAGGTCAGACCGAGACTCGCGTTGAACGGCGCCAGCCGGTAGAGATTGTCGTTGACGTCCGTGCGTTTACCGCGGCTGTAGCTTGCGACTCCGTCGAGAAACCAATCGGCGTTCAGGTCGATCTTCCACGCAATGTCCGCGCCCCAGATCTCCGCGTCGACGTTCGAGAACTGCAGCGCCGGTGCACCGCTCATCATCGTGGATACCTGATTCGCGAGCGAATCTGTTGACGGCGTACCCTGAATGTAGTTGTCCACCGCTCTGAAAAAAACCTGCGGAGACAGGCTGACGCGGCCGACGTTGCTCGAGAGTCCGACGACGATTTCATTCGAGCGCTCTTCCTCGAGATCCAGGTCACCGATGTACGTTCTTCCGTCGGCCAGACCGCCGGTAGCCTGCAGCGGCAGCCAGAGATAGAGTTCCTGGTACGATGGCGCCCGCGTCTTGGAGCCGACTTCGACAATCCACTCCGTCCGTTCCGACAGCATGTGGCGGTATTTGAGTACCGCGTCCACGGCGTCCCAGTTCCGGCTGCGATCGGCCGAGTTGAATGCGTCGGCGAGCATGCCGACTCGGGCCCCCATCGGGTCCGGCATGCCGTTTGCACCGACGATTCCCGCCTCCGTGTCCACCTCTTTGTACCTCAGGCCAAGTTCGAGGTTTGACGAATCATGCTCGAGGCCCCACTCGACAAACATGCCGAATACGTCCCGCCGTATGTTCGTGAAGTTGTTGATCCGGAACATCGCCATGTTGGGATTGGTGATAACCGAATCGTGATCGGCCATGATCCCGTCGACGCCCACCCTCAGCTCGGATGAGCCCAACTCGAACAGTCCGGCGACGTGAAACTGCGACCCCGAACCGTGCGTGAGGTTTTGCCGATGCCTCATCGGTGCCGGCGCCTGACGAAGACCGAAATTGTCCATCAGATGCGCAACGTCGTTGTACGCAAAACGCCCTTCGACGGTGAGCGCCTCCGTGAGCCTGGCGTTAAACTGAAGGCCGAACATTTCGCTGTCGATGTAGCGAATGTCCATCGGCAGTGCCGGAGTGCCGGTGTCGGTGGTGTCCAGCATGCCTGCAAACAGCAACAGGCCGTTGCCCTCGCCCGCGAAGGCGTAACTGAGATCATATCGTTCACGGTCGAGGCGGGACGGCCGTATTTTCCCCTCCGGTGTCGATACGTCGTTTGCTTCGTCCAGTTCGGCGACGAGCGAAAGCCGGTGCCGGTCGTTTGCGAGCGTCAGGCGGCCCGCCGAGGTGCCGACGTCACCGTTGTCGGCGTATCGGGTGCCCAACGTGCCCGACAGTCCGAAATCCCCGTCACCGAAGCCGCCTCGCGCCAGTTTTGTATTGATGAACCCACCGATGGATTCGGGAGCGGAGGAGACGCTCGCAATGCCGCGTTCAACGACGAGTTCCTCGGTGATCATCGGGGACATATACGACAGAGGGGTGTCCATCGCATTTGGACCGCCGGAGATGATGCCGAGCTGATCGACCGCCACGGAGACGCGGTCGCCATACATGCCGCGGTACTGGGCGATTCCGGTGATCAGACCGTTGGAATTGACGTTCGCGCCGGGGATGTCTTTCAGCACGGTTGCCGAATCGACGAGCATTTCCCGCTCGACTTCGATTCGCGCCGACGTCGTGGCAACGGATCGCCCAAGCACGATGATTTCGTCCGAGATCTGAAGATCGTCGTCCGTTTTCTCTTCCTGTCCCCAAACGATGACGGGGAGGAAGAGGAGAGCAGCCACAGGGGCCGCCTGCCAGGTATTCATTGTTGTTACTCCTGAAAAGCCAGTTTATTCCTTGGTTATCGTCGTGCTTTTCAGGCAGGTGGACCGCGGGAGCGATAGCTGGGTCGCGAGGCGTCGAAATAAGGGTGGTCGCCGGTTCCGGCCGGTAACGGTGCAACGGGTATGGCGTCGGACTGCAAGCCGTCGTCCACGGCTGCGGCGGACAGCAGCATGTGACCGACGGGGCATTGGTGATCGCCGTGGCCGTCATGATCGTGGTGATCGGAACTGGCGTGGCCGGAGTGTGCGTGACGTTGACCGGCACCGCCGGTCAGAAAATCGACGAACTCGGCGGAAACGCCGTGCGGGCAGAACTCGAATAAAAGACCGCTGCCGGCGGCCGCGGGCATATAGCCGGCCGGAATCGTCGCACGCAGCAGCAGCGCCGCGGCCAATAACAAGGCCGGCGCCGGGCGAAAATGTCGAATCCCGTTCACAAGCGACGACGTTTACACCGGAACGCGCCCGCTACGCAATGAGTAGAAGTGCGGATTCCAAGCGCTTGCGTCGGAATATCGTCCGAATTCATCAACAGGACGGACCAAAGCGGTTGATCGGCTTGTAGAATAGCGCTTGAATCGGCCCGACGGAACCACCCGCTTGCATGAAAACACCGCATCTCGATACCAACCGCTTGTTGCTCAGACCGTTCTTGCCGTCGGATGCGCAGGACGTCCAGCGGCTCGCCGGCGACTGGAGTATTGCGGACACCACGCTGAACGTGCCGCACCCTTACGAAGACGGGATGGCCGAACGCTGGATAGCGACGCACCAGCCCAAATTCGAGGCCGGCGAACTGGTGGTGTTTGCCATCGTCGCCAAGGCCGAGAGCGCTCTTGTTGGCGCCATCAGCCTCGAACTGGACGAGCCGTTTGACAGGGGACAGCTGGGGTACTGGATCGGCAAGCCGTATTGGGGCCTGGGTTATTGCACCGAGGCCGCGGCCAGAATCCTTCGCTTCGGTTTTTCCGAGCTTCGGCTGAACCGTATCCATTCCTCCCATCTGAAGAGAAACCCAGCGTCCGGCCGCGTGATGCAGAAGATCGGCATGCGCGAGGAGGGTCTGCTTCGGCAGCACACCAAAAAATGGGGTCGATTCGAGGATCTGGTTCTGTATGGCATTCTGCGGGATCGCAGCTGAGTCCGGTCACGCGCCAGTTCCGCAGCACCCGGACCTGGTCCCTGTTCACTTTGCATCCTCACGCGGAAACCGCGTGAGCGCCATCGCCGGATCGAGCAAGGCGCCGGTGGCGTAAGCCCGGGTCGCAGCCTTGAACGACTGACTTCAACAGGAGTCTCGATGCAGGGCGGTACGGCTATGTAACGTTCTCCCGCCGGATTCGTCGTTAGCGTATACACAAGGGAATTTGGATGCAGGCGGTTTCGGACGAGCAGCTGATCGAATGGGTGGCCAACGGGGATGCTTCCTGCCTTGGAACCTTGTTCGAGCGCCACAACCGGCGCGTTTATCAGTATTGCCGGCAGCTGACTCAACACGACGCTCAGGCGGAGGATCTGGTGCAGGAGGTATTCCTCAAAATACTGCGTAAAGCCGGTAGCTTTCGGGGGCAGGGGAGTTTCAAGGCCTGGATGTTCAACGTTGCGCGCAATCTCACCTTCGACCATCTGCGGGCGGCAAAACGTCAAGGCGTCGCTCGGTCGATCGAGGAATCCGCTGAACAGCTCATCGACCACCGCTCAGCCGAGCAGGCGGCGGCGGGAGTCCAGGGCATCGGCGCGCTGCAGCGCGCACTCGCAAACCTGCCGGCGAATGCTCAGGAGGTGATCTGGCTGGGCAGGTTCGAGTTCGACAATTATGAGGAACTGGGTCTTGCACTGGGCTGCAAACCGGCGACGGCGCGCGTAAGGATGCACAGAGCCATGCAGCAGCTGACCGAGGAGTTCACCAGGGCCTGTTAACACTAAGCGAGTAATCCCTGCCGGTCCCGTGTGGCCGTCCGGGAAGGCGGAAGGAGCGCCGATTCATGTCTGAGAAAACGACCAACACCGTGGATTTCGACAGCGACGATCCAGCCGAGCAAGAACTCTGGTCGGCGCTTGCGGGTTTACCCAGGAGGGCGCCGTCGGCCGGAATGCGCCGCTCGTTTTACCGGAAGCTCGAACGGGCCGCGGAAACGCGCTGGCCTGAGCGGGTTCGCGGCTGGCTGGGTTTGAGCGGGGAACGGGGCTGGCTCACGGTGGCGGCCTGTGTCCTGGTCGGCGCGGGTTTTGGCCAAACGCTGAACAAAACCGCCGACGTCGAGCCGGCGCGGCTGGCCGCGCTGGAAGAGAACGTCGCCGTGCTGAATCGCCAGCTGATCCTGGATCGTCTACAGGATTCGACCGCGGGACAGCGCCTCCGCGGCGTCATGGATGCGGAGCGTTTGGTGCGCGACGACCTCGAAATCGCGCGGGCGTTGCTGCTGCGTGCGACGGAGGACCGCGTTCAGTCCGTGCGTTCGGCGGCGATTGATGCGTTGGGTCCCAGTATGACGTCCGCCTCGGTTGGCCGGGAAATCATGGATTTGCTCGAAAATGCGGAGTCGCCGCTGGTGCAACTCGCGCTGGTGGATCTTGTGCTGCGCAACGGCAGCAGCGCTCAACTGCAATACCTGTCGCAACTCGCGAACTCGGGTCGTTTACATCCTGACCTGATCAGGCATGTCAGGAATTCTTTGAGGGGAGAAACTGTATGAAAATGCGCATCGCCTGCCTGTGCTTTTTTGTAATGATGTCATCGGCCGCCGCGGAACCGGTGACGGAGTCTCGAACGTGGACCGAAAGTCACCCGGTCAATACGGAGACGCCAAAGCTCACCGTCAGGAACATCTGGGGCAACGTCCGCGTTCGTCCCGGTTCCCCGGGTGAGATATCCGTGACCGTCCACGAGAAACGCTCCGCTCCCACCCGGGCGCTGTTTGCGCGTTCCCTGGAGACGCTCAAACTGGATGTCGACGCCGGCCACGACGGCGTATCGATTCGTGTCGGGGATCGAGACCGCCGCTGGCATCGTCACGATCCCTGCGAACGTTGCCGCGTTGACTACCAGTTCGACCTGTCCGTTCCACCCGACACGCAGATCGACGTCGGTACGGTGACCGACGGGCGCGTCGACGTCGCCGGAATCGTTGGAGCCGTTAGCGCCAGTAACGTCAACGGTCCGATTGCACTTACCGACCTTAGCGATTGCCTGGAACTCGAGAGCGTCAACGGCGCTGTTGACGTCAGCTTCGCAACGGCGCCCGGGCAGGATTGCAGTATCGATACCGTCAACGGTGACGTGACGCTCGCAATGCCGGACGGAAGCGGGCTGAACGTTGCGCTCGATCTGTTCAACGGACGCATCTACACGGAGTTTCAGGCCGACTCCTACGCGATGCCGGCGAGCGTCGAGCGTTCCGTCGACGCCGGCCGCCAGCGTTACACCGTCAAACAATCTGCCGGGCTGCGTCTCGAAGGCGGCGGGCCGACGTTTTCGATCTCGTCGCTGAACGGCGATATCCGTTTTCAAAAAAATCAGTAAGGGAGATGTCAATGAATTCAGCTCATGCCAGGGTAATACTCGTGCTTCTGCTGGCGCTCGGCGCGGCGCGGATATCGGCGCAGGAGCAGCCGCAAACGATCGTCATACCGCTGTCAAGCCCCGGTGAGCCGGTCACGCTCGATGTATCGATCATCTCGGCGTATATCGAGGTCATCGGCGAAGATCGCGAAGATGCGGAGTTCGCGGTATCCGTGGAGATGGGCAGCCGGCAAATCATTACGCCTTCCGGCGCCAAGGCGCTGACGGGCGGCGCCTACTCACTCGAAGTCGATGAGGACGACAATCACATCACGGTGGATACCGATTGGCGCGCGGACAAGGTTCACATCGTCGCGCGCATTCCCCGCCGCGCCGATCTGGAGCTTTCGACGACGAATGACGGTGAAATCGTGGTACGCGGCGTGAGCGGAAACCTGCAGCTCGAAAACACGAACGGACCCATCACCGCAACAGGGGTGTCCGGTTCGGTCATAGCGGAAACGGTCAACGACTCGATTGACGTCAGCTTCTCGAGCATCGACGGTAGCAGTGCGATGTCGCTGAGTTCGATCAACGGCGACCTTACGTTCGGCCTGCCCGAGGGCGCGGGCGCCCGGTTTCATATCGACAGCGCCCGCGGCGAAATCTTCTCGGATTTCGAGGTCGAGGTGCAGGCCACCAAACCGACCGTCGAACGCCGAAACGAACAGGGTGGCGTCGAGGTGCGTGTTGAGAGCGTCATCGTGGTGGACGTCAACGGCGGCGGTTCGGTCGTTCGCTTGAAGACCTTGAATGGAGACATCAACATTCGTAAAACAGGCGCTTAGATCTGCAAGGCTGGCCAAGGAGTTGCACGTCACGGCCATGACATTATTCACGAGAGTTCTTTCGCCCGGTGGCGGTCCGTCAGGCGATTGAGGTAAGCTGCACCGCCACGGGTCGCTCCGGGGGGTTCCCGTGACGCCGCCCTTCCCGGGCGCATCGGCGGCGAACGCAGCAGTACGTACGGACAGGGAAGGAAACCGAATCAGGCCAAAGCGAGGATCGCCGTCATTTTACGAACCTATTTCACTGCGTCCGTCGCGGCGCGGTTGCTTTCGGGAGCGCTCGTTGCCGGGCTGCTGCTTGTGGCGGCGATGCCGGTGCGGTCATCGGCCGATCTGCACGTCAATGACGCGTGGGCGCCCGCGACGCCGCCCGGCGTAAGGACAGCGGCGGTCTATCTCACGATCGAAAACCGTGGAGAAACGGATGTGATCATAGCCGCGCGCAGCGACGTTTCGTCCAGCGTGGAATTGCACACTCACGCACGCATCGACGGCATGATGCGGATGGAGAAGCTCGAAACGGTAGCGGTGCCCGGCGCGGGGGAAGTCCGGTTCCGGCCGCACGGCAGACATCTGATGCTCATCGATCTCACCGCTCCCCTGAAGGCGGGTGACACCATCTTCCTGACGTTGCGGTTCCGGGACGCCGGCGACGTCGAATTCGCCGCCCAAGTGCGGGACATACGCGAATGAACGTCCGTTGGCTGCTTGCCGTGTCGATTACCCTCGCCGGTCTCGCGGCGTTGACGGCGTGGAGTCCCACTGACGGCCCGGTTCGCGAGAGGGTCGAACCGCCGCTGGAGATAAACGGCTTCGTCGTCGACGTTCCACGGCCGCTGCCCGAGTTTTCGCTCGTCGACGGTGAGGGCAACGCATTTCAGTCCGCCGATTTCCAGGGCGACTGGTCCTTCGTCTACTTCGGATACACGTATTGTCCCGACGTTTGTCCGATGTCGTTGGTCGAAATGTCGAAGATAAAACGTTCGTTGGAAAACGATCTGCGGATAGACAACGACCGTTATTACCTCGTGTCGGTGGACCCAGGGCGCGACACCCCCGAGCGTATCGGGGAGTACGTCCGGTATTTCGACCCGTCTTTTCGCGGCTTGACCGGCGAATCGGAAGAGATCGACAAGTTTGTTGCGGCGGCCGGCGCAATATATGAATTGCCCGAGGCGATTGAAGACGACAACTATCTCGTCGGCCACTCCTCGTTCATCACATTGCTGAATCCGGACGGGAACGTTCACGCGTTTTTTACGACGGACTTGGACGGTGACAAGGTTGCCGCGGACTTCCGTCGCATTTTGGAGCGCGTTGGCATTTGATGGCAGGGATCGGTCGCTTCAGCTATCTTGAGGAAACTGTTTCCTCTGACTGATGCGCGCCATGAACTCCAAAGTACACCCGCTCGCAGCGGTTCTGGTCATCCTGCTAGCCGTTCTCGCAATCGGCGTTTGGACGTGGGGCGCCGGAGAGGCCAAGGCCATCGGCGGGCCGGCCGGGTTGCGGACGGACCCGGACGGCCATCTGTACATTCAGATTCAGAATCAACTGCTGGAGCACGATGCAGCGGGTGTTTTCCTCGAGCGGCACGATCTCGCGGAATTGGGCGTGGAACACCTCCTTGGCGGCGTCGCCTTTTTCTCGAACGGCGACGTCTTGTTGCGTCGCGGACCCGATCCTCGCTCCTTGTCCGGCAACCTCCGTGCTTACCAGCGCCGGACGAACCAGCAGTCTCTGGTGCCGGAGACGCCGGATGCCGGTCTCTATCGCTGCGATCTCGCAACGGCCGTCTGTGTTCGGTTCGGGTCCGGAGGCATCGACTTCAAGGCCGCGCACAGCGTCTACATCGACTGGCAGAAGGACGAGGTATACGTCAGCGACACGACACGGCATCGGCTGCGTAAATACTCGGCTGACGGCTCGATCCTCGCCGCGCCCGTCACCGGACTCAAATTTCCCAATCAATTGCTGATGCACGACGGGCAACTCCTGGTCGCCAACACGAACCATCGTCAGGTCCGCATCGTCGATCCGGATACGGAGGTTTTCGGAAAAGAGATTGCCGTTGCCGACGTGGTGCCGGACGTCGCGCTTGCGGCCCGGCAAACCTGGCCCAGCCGAATCGCCAGAGTCGGCGATGAGTGGTGGGTCAACAATATGCGGGCCGATATGAACGAAGGCGGCATCTACGTCTTTGACGAAAACTGGCGTTACGAACGCAAGGTCGCCTTACCGCCGGGCGCGGACCCGGTTTCTCTGCTGCCGTTCCGGGGCGAGGTGTTGATCAGCGATTGGAACAACGATCGGGTTTATAGAGTCTCCGCGGAAGGCGATCTGCTGGCGGATTTTGTCTCGCCGGGCCTGGAGGAGGTGCTGGCGGAGTCTCGGTCGGCACGCCGGCAGTTCGAGTTGTACGGCTATTCCGGCATCGCGCTGTTTGCACTGGTCCTGGTCGGACTCTTCGCAAGAGGATTGGCGGTTAGCATGACGACGGAGTCCGCGTAAACTACGCTCGGGACTGCGGACGAGCCGCTATTGGAATACGGAGCCTGTCAGGCGGTGTCCGGTAAGGCCATGCAGCGACGGTGGACTATAGAGAGATGAATTCGGACGGGAGTGTGAAATGAACGTTATTTTGGCCGGAGCCGGCGCCTTCGGCAGAAAACATCTCGATGGCATCCAGAGTATCGGCGGCGTGAACGTCGTAGGTATCGTGGACCCCGTTCGTGAGTTGGCGCAGAAAGTTGCGGCTCAATATGGAATAGAAACAGTGTTGACGGACCTGACCGAAGCGCTGGCCATGCGGGACGTGGACGCGGTAATCCTCGCGACACCGACTCCGTTGCACGCAGCGCAGGCGGTCGAGTGCATGGAGGCCGGCAAACACGTCGAGGTCGAGATCCCCGTCGCCGACTCGCTGGCGGACGCCAGCGCCGTTCTCGAAACCCAGAAGCGAACCGGGCTTGTCTGCCAGGTCGGGCACACGCGTCGGTTTAATCCGTCGCACCAGTGGATTCACGACAAAACGACGTCCGGGGAATTGCGAATCCAGCAAATGGACGTGCAAACCTACTTCTTTCGGCGCAGCAACCTGAACGCCGAGGGTGAGCCGCGTTCGTGGACGGACCACCTGCTCTGGCACCATGCTGCGCACACTATCGACCTGTTTCAGTACCAGACCGGCGAGGAGGTCGTCGCGGAAAACGCCGTGCAGGGACCGCCGCACCCGGAACTCGGGATCGCGATGGACATGTCGATTCAGCTTCGGAGCGAGAGCGGGATCATTTGCACACTGTCGCTGTCGTTCAATAACGAAGGGCCGCTCGGTACGTTCTTTCGTTACATCTGCGACAACGGAACCTACGTCGCGCGTTACGATGATTTGTTCGACGGTTACGAAAATCCGATTGACGTGACCACAGTTGCCGACTCGATGAACGGTATTGAACTGCAGGATCGTGACTTCTTTGCGGCAATCAGGGACGGTCAGGAACCGCGGTCCAGTGTGCGCCGGGTGTTCCCCTGTTACGAAACCATGCATAAACTGGAGCAGTCATTGACGTCGTGACGCTAAAACGGCGTTTGCCAGGGCAGTTCGGGTAACGCGCACGCAAGCGCGGTGGGTCACTCCCGTAGCGGTAGAGTAGATCCAATATCGGCGGCAGCGGCGCCGACACATCGCCGGTTGTCCTAATTGCGACAGTCTGGTTCGTAAGTGTTGCGCAATCGGTACGGTGCGGCGGGGTCGGGTAATTGGCGGGGGGCAGCGCGCCGGTTTTCCACAACAACGGAAACGCCGGGCGGACAATGTTCTTCTCAGAGCTCGAACGTCAAGCCCGGGTGTCCGCAAACGGCGACGGAATGCGGGAGTCCTCGCGCGTTGCCTCCGCTGAACTCGGGTAATTGCAAGCGGTGGGGCGCTGTCATGCGTCTCCGACTGGCGACGCTTTGGCGCCACCGCGGCCGGGTGTCTTCAGTCCGATTGGCGTGTGATTTGTCGGCATGTTCGTATCTTCCTGAGTCGGCGGCAGTTGTGCCTCGCTGGCACGCGTTTTGCTTATTCAGCTGCGAAGTCTCAAAAAAACCCACGCGGCAATGACGCCGATTTTGGAGCCAGGAGGAGCCCGATGAAGACACTGAGCGTAATTACACTGGGAATGCTGGTGCTGGGAGCTGCCAGCGCGCAGTCATCGAAAGCCGCTAAGCTTTTCAGCGATCTTGACGTCAATCAGAACGATCAGATAGACGTCCGCGAGGCGGAAGCCGACAGGCGAGTGCTCGAGTCGTTCAATCGCATGGATGCGAATCGCGACGGCTTGTTGACCCGTGAGGAATTCGCATCGCTCGAAAAGCTTCAGCAATAGAATTCGATACAAGATAGCGCTCCCCCCCGCTATCGACTTGCCGGCGGAAGTCTTGCGGACTTCCGCCGGCTTTTTTTCGCAGTGAGGCGAGTTTCGAGTAAGCGCGGCTACCGAGGCGCAGCCGGCAGATTGACCTATCCGGCGCCCTGGAAGAGAGTGCCGCTTTGAACGAAGCTCAAACGGCTGCCCAGTGGATCAATCGCGTAGAACAGAGTCTCTCCCCACGGCATCGATTCGATTTCCGTAAGACTGTGGCCACCGGCTTCCTCGATTCGATCGCGGATGGCCACAAGGTCCGGGACGGCGAAGTAGAGGTATTGGTTCTCGTGGTATGTCCAACCCTGATCCAATTCGTCCCCATCCGCCGAAGGGTCGTAACAAGCAAGAATGACGCCACCGCAATCGAAGTAGTGCCTGCCGGGAGACACACGCTCTCCAGCAGTCTCGAATACGTGGCTATAGAACTGCACGGCAGATTCGATGTTCGTTACGGGGAGTATTACGCGATAGAGTCGTGGTGAGGTCATGGGCTTGTCTCCAGTTTTCTCAGCAGCGTCATCGGACTCGCGTTTTCACTCCGGGTGTATGTCGAAGTGCAGCACGTCCTCCCGAATGCCGAGTTTGGAATAGAGCGTAATGGCGGGGTCGTCACCGTGATCGGCCTGGACGAAGATAACGTGGGCACCACGCGCCGTCGCCATCTCTTTGAGTTCTTCTATAAGTGCGGTTGCAATTCCTTCGCGCCTGTGTCCTTCTGCCACCGCCAGGTCGTAGATGTATATTTCGCTTCGCTCGCGTTCGAACTTTTGCAGCACATACGCCGCGAGACCGCCGACGACCTCGTCATCTTTTCGCGCCGCGAGCGCAATGAAATGCTCGTTTCCCAACAGGCGTTCCAGATAACTCGTGCTGGGCCGCTCTTCGCCGTAGGTCTCCATGTCCTCGAACGCCTCACCGAAGGTCGTCAGGAGCGCCTCCATCAGCGGCACGTCATCGGGTCCGAGAGCGCATATGTTTAAGGATTCGATGTCTTGCATCTCACGCTGGCGATAGGTGAATACCAACTAAAGGACGGTCGCGAGCCGACGTCGGTCGGTCACCGCTCGAGCCGCCGGTCTACCCGCTTGCGGGCGCGGGCGGGCCGTCAAGACCCCAGTAAACCCGAGCGTGAATGGGCGGTCAAGTCACGCGATCTCCGCCGAGTGCGGCGGGATTAGACGGAATGCGGCGGTGTAACTGTCTGCAGGTTGAGGAAGGGTCGAGACGGCGGCTGTTCGCCGCCGCTTACAATCCGCGGCCTTTTACACTGCCAACCAGCTTGTTTGCGTTCATGTCGTAAAGCGCACAGACGACTTCGCGGTCGTCCTGTTTCCAGCTCTCGGTCGATGGATACATCGTAAATATCTCCAGCGACGATGACTCATAGTCCTTACCGACAAAAGCCTGAAAGCGTTCCATGCAGGAATCGTAGGCCAGCTCCGCCATCCCGTCACCTTCGGGGTAGCTGTCGATAGTGAGATTGACTACGGCGTAAGCCTCGTTGTCGTGCGGTTCGGAACACGGAACGCCAGGCACGCTGTGGATTTCATCGCTGGACGAGTCGGTATCGTTGAAACAATCGCCGACGCGGACTTGAAACGCATCGACGCTCCCTTCGCCGACGATGGCGCCGCTGCTGTCGCGGTCGGCGCCCGTCATCGCGCCGTAGACGGCAAATCCGATACCGGCCAGTATATACACTCCCCATTTTTTCATGATTCCTCCCCTGTCGATCGAGGCCACGTCAAGCGGACCGACCGGAATGACGAAGACGGTACGCGCCGAACGCCCGCGAGCAGTCTCACTGAGCGCCACAGCCGCGTTTTGCGGGCTCCAAGTCTGATCGAAAGCCGCCGTCGCACAAGGGCAGAGGTCTCGGTTTGGGTGTTGAACGGCCGTGTAAGACGCGTTCATTTGCCATAATTCAAAGAATTCGCTTATCGCGTCGTCGGCGCAAAAAAAACGAATCACTCAGGGTCGCACCGTCCGCGGGACGCCGTTCTGGCGCAGACAGGGCGGACTCACTGATTGTTCAGCGCTGACTGCCATTCTTCGAGAAAGCGCCGAGCATGTGTAGGGTCGGACCTGCGTAAGTGGGTGAACAATATAGCAGCTTGTTGAAGTATCACCGTCGGCGTGGCACTTAAAACTGCTTTTTTACGATCGAATCAGCGAGATAACGTCCACGGTCTTCTCTTAATATTTGCATCTTGTTGCTCGTCGCGAGGACGCGATGCCGTCCTCTGAGTCCTAGCCCTGATTTCAACTCACCAAGAAACTTCTCGTCCCCAATACCGACCGCCTCCGTCCATTCTGGTTGACGAAGACTGCTAGCCATCGCTTGGTCCAGTGAACTTGTTTGCTCTTCCAGCAATTGTTCGACAGATGCCACGTTTCGCAGTCGGCATAGCGTAGGCACGTCAATAACGCATTTGCGCTTCCAAGGTCGTCGAAGTTCCGAAAACCCGCTGACATCCCACTCACTTGGGTGCTTCACAACGCCGGCGCGAACCATGTTCAAATCGATGTAGGTGATGCACTGTGCAAGATGTTTGTCGGTCTGCACAGCGGTCGCATGGTACCGATCCTCCCAAAATGCACCTCGGCGATTCTTGCGATTGTTGAATTCCTGAGCGGTGCGTCCAGCAATCAGCTGCATAGATCTTGGAATTTCGCCGGCGCCCCGATCCGCGACCAGCAAATGCACGTGGTTCGATGTGGCGATATAGTTCAATACGGACAATCTGTAGCGTCGCTTAGCTTCAAACAGCCAGTGGCGCCACCGCCGTCTGTCCTTTGAGAATTTGAGAAGAAAAGACTTCTCATGACACCGATGAGTGATGTGCCAGACATACCCTTTACAAACAACACGATTAGCCCGCGGCATGATGATCGTTCTCAACGCGTAAATGGCTAGATTAGATGCTGAATTCAGGACTATTCAACGCACTTTTCTCTAGAATTCAATCAAATACCGAGGTCCGACCCGGAAAAGGCTGGAACTTCTCCATACTTGCTACAATCGAACGGACACACGGGTTTCCAGCGTTGTCAGGAGATGTGCAATGATTGCTGATGAGCGAAATCGTGGTCGGGCGCGCAGCGTGACGAGTAGGACCGCGATCCTTGCGATCGCCGTCACAATACCGTTGACCTCCGGCTGGACGGCGCAGGGCGGATCCGTCCCACCCGCGCCGTCGAGCGAAACCGACCCGCTGATTCTCGTTGACCCCCACATGCCGCAGGCGCTCCGGTCCGCCATCAAAAAGGTGGTGGTCATCGCTGGCCAAAGCCCCGCCAGCCAGGACGTCACCGGGAGTTACCGAAAGGAAACGGCAGGGCTCGTGGGAGGTATGGACGCCGGATCCAGGATGGGAACAATTTCCAAGGAAATCGGCGGCGTGCCGGTGAGCATTCCTATTCCGGGGCTGGCGATCCCCGGCGCGATTTTCGGCGGTCTGTCGGGCGCCACGAAACGGGAAATTCAGGAATTCCGGGACAGGCTGACCGAGCAGATCGCCAACGCCGAAAGCCCGCCGCTGAGGAGCGACGGGCTGGCGCTGGACGCGTTCTGGGGAATCCGCAAACTGCCGCATCTCGAGTCACAGCTGTTTGCGCCGACGGTGGAGATTCCGAACGATACGGATGCGGTCATGTACGTGAGTCTCGATGACCTGACCATTGACGTTCAGGGCAAGGAGGCGATCATAAGCACTGCGGCGGTCGCAACCGTTCGTCGCTTGAGCGACGGAAGAAACGTCTACGAGACGGTGGTCAGGTATCAGGACAGGGACACGTTGAGAAACTGGACGGAAAACGAAAACGCGTTGTGGCGGGACTACACGAACTTCGCGCGGCACTACCTCGGGCGGGAGATCGCGGCCGATGTTTTCGACAGGGTCCAAATCAGTCACGAACTGCGGCCGATGGAAACGGACACCGCGGAAAAAGCCAGGAAGAGCGAGTTGAAATTCGTCAGCAGTTCCTTAACCCCGACACTTGCCTGGGACCTGAAATTGGCCGGCGGCGACGCGCATGCCGTTTGGGCAGATACGATCGACGAATCGGATGTCTTTTACGACATAGAGATATTCGACAACCGTACCCTGGTTTACGACGAACGGCAGTTGCCGGATACCAGCCACACGGTTGCCTACGAACTGGAACCCTGCCAAACCTACCGATGGTCCGTGCGGCCGGCGTACCACGTCAACGGCGAAGTCAAGTTTGGTGAGTGGATGAGATTCAGCCCGGATGCCGATGCGGACACGAAAGCCGAAGACGCAGGTGAATCGAAAATCAATACTGAAAAAGGCATCTATGGCAGGCAGGCATCCGAGGCCCCTGCCTACACCCAGGATTTTGCGCTCCTTGAAATCGAGTGCGGCCGTCGCTGATTCCGTCACGGGCGTTGCGAACGGCGGCTGGCACGCGGAGTAGTACGAATACCGCCAGCATTCTCCTGCGATTTCGGGCATGATCTGACGGGCTCGCCGGGAGTTTTTGACTGCAACATGGGGGAGGGTCCTTGATTTCCGCGATTCGCAAAACGCTGTTCCTCAGTGTGGTCGCCGCCTGCTTCAGCAGTCAGGTCGTCGAGGCGCAGGACAAAAAGGCGCTAGTCGGCGGCCGCCTCATCGACGGCCTGCTCGGATCACCGATTGCGGACAGCGTCATTCTGATTGACGGAGACGTCATCGAGGCGGTCGGAACCGTGGACACGCTCGCGGTGCCGCCGGGTTACGAGCGGATATCCACCGAGGGCATGTCGGTGCTGCCGGGCCTGTGGGAAATGCATACCCATCTCATGCTCAACGGCCATTCGGACTATAGCCATTGGCATCCCACGTACCTGGACCGTTTTGCGGATGAAATTATGCCGGCTTCCGCGGTCCAGCTTCTGTCGGCGGGCGTCACGACCGCCCGTGATCTGGGTGCGCCACTCGAGGACTCAATACAGGTTCGCGACAGGATTAACCGAGGCGAAATTCCCGGTCCGCGGCTTTTCGTTTCGGGCCCGTTCATCCAGCATCAGGCTCCCGCCGGCACGGAGTTTTATCGCTGGGGCGTATCCGGCGAGCGGGATGCGAGAGCAAAGGTTCGGCAGCTGGCGGAAGCGGGTGTTGACGTCATCAAGCTGATCGACCAGGACGAGATGACGTTGGCGGAAGCATCGGCCGTTGTGGACGAAGCGCACAAGCACGGTCTTCCCGTCGTTGCGCATGCCCATCGCCCTGACGAGATCCGTCGCGGCCTGGAGATTGGCGTGGACAATTTCGAGCACACCGGTCTTGCGGCGGCTCCGGAATACCCGCAGGACGTCATCACATTGCTAAAGGAGCGCACCGCCACTGGGCGCATACGCGGCGGGCCGCTCTACTGGACGCCAACCGTCGAAGGTCTGTGGAACTACGATTTGACGATCGAGAACCCGGAGCATCTCGACTCGGATTGTTGGCACCGGGGGCTCGAGGCCGACACGATTGCCGACATCGCGCAATCGATCGAAAGCCCGAAAGACCTGCTTTACTTCGACATCACGCCAAAACGCAAGCCGACTCTGATCCGGAAAATCCACCAGCTTCGCGAGGCGGGCATTGTCCTGATGATCGGCACCGACAGCGGCGTGCCGCTGAAATTTCAGTGCCAGTCCACGTGGCGCGAACTGGACGTCTGGGTGAACGTCATGGACATTCCGGCGCAGGAGGCGATCCGGGCAGCGACCTACTGGCCGTCAAAAATGATGAAGGTGGCGGATCGATGGGGCACGATCACGCCCGGGAAGTACGCGGACATCATTGCGGTACGAGGCGACGTCCTGAGGCACATCAGCTTGTTGCAGAGGGTGGATTTCGTGATGAAGGGGGGCGTGGTGTACAAACGGAATGGAAGGATGCTGGACGACTAGTCCGTCCACGACGGTGTTCTGCTCGAGTTGAAGCCTGTCGGCGGCGCTTCGGGGTCAGCTCGTTTGCGGTATCCCGACAAGATAAAACTGGACGACGTTAATCGTATCGATTGTTCCGTGAACGAGAATCAACGCCCACAGGTTACGTCGTTGCGCAACGTAGAAGAGGCCAAAAACAAAGCCCACGAGTCCGGTCGTGATGACGCCGAGTGGTCCCTGATAAAAGTGCAAAAGGCCGAATAACACTCCCTGTAACAAACTCATGAGGACGGCGCTGATCCGGCCCGGGCCCGAGATCGTCAGCAGGCGGTCGAGCAGAAAACCGCGATAGACGATTTCCTCGAAAAACGCCGCCGTTACCCAGACGCTGATCAGGGATACGACCAGCATCGTCACATTCTGGTGGAGAACGGCAAACTTGCTCAGGTCCACCGCGGCGTCGACAAACTTCACGGCGATCCATTGCCCTCCGCCGGCGACGGCGAGGGTCGTGACGAAAATTGCGATAGACCACAGCGGAACCGACCAAAGCCTCTTCGGCCGCGAGAGACCAATATCGGTAAGCCGCTGTTTACGACGCCCGACGATTACCCACACCGTGACGAACGCGCCGATCACGGAGATCAGCCCCTGATAGAGGCCGGGCGGAACCAGCGCGCGGTCGATGAAGAGCAAAGCGACGGTTACGGCCAGGAAAACCAGGACGTCGGTCAGTGCGGACACCGGGGCGGACGAGGGTCCGGAACCAGTTTTTTCCATGGACGCGCTCCAACGACAAAAGTAATCGTTGATTACATATTGTAATCCTTGATTACTTTTGTCAAGCTGCCGAACGTGCATGGTCGAACACACTAAAACCAGGCTCCTGCGGGCGGGCGAGCAACTCTTCGTCACCAAGGGGTATGTAAAAACGACCGTCGGCGACATTGAGCAGGCCGCCGGCCTCAGCGCGCGCGCCGGCGGTTTCTATCGACATTTCAAAAGCAAGGAAGCGCTGCTTCTCGAGCTTGCCGAGAGTCGGTTTGAAACGCCGGAGCAGCTTGGCTTGACCGATCTGTTCCCGCTCAGCGATACGCGCGCGGAACTCATTTATATCGCTCGTGCTTATGACCGGCTCAATCAAGGCCACGACGGTTTGAGTCAGGTGCTGCGCGTCGAGGCGGCAAGAATACCCGCGCTGAAGACGATGATCGTCGAGGCGAACGAACGCCTTTTTCAATCGCTTTGCGCATGGCTGTCGGGAAAAACCGCGCTGAAACATCAAGACGACGCTGCGACGGCCGAAGCTGCACTCATGGTGTTTGGCGGTTGGCTGTTTTTCCTGGCACGGCGCGATGAAGTCCCGGCACCAACAAAAGATCGGCTCGAGGGCTTGCTGGACCGATGGGTGGATTTCTGGTCGGCGATCCTGGACAGTGAAGAGTTCGGACTTTAGCCCGGACCGGCCAGGCTCCGGGTCGCGGATGCGCTTCTGCCAGCCGTTGATTGGCGGCGAAAGCCGCTATAATCCCAGCAACGGGTTTGTTCGTGAATCAGTTCGTGATTCGCGCCGATCGCCGAATCTCCGGGCTGTGAGATATCGCAAAGGTGTATCAAATGAAAAGTGCGGGCGGCCGACTGCATTGGGCCACACTCCTCATTCCGGTTCTTTTTTCCATAACCGGCGCCACGAACGCAGAGACACCGGCTCTGCACCCCCTTCAGATACACATGCAGCAATGGCTAAGAGGAAGCGGGCAGTGGCGCAGTCCGAACCCCAACTACGACGGCAGTCACTCCGACGGTTCCACGGGCGCCGGTTTCTCGGAATACGGGATCAATTGGAGGTGGTACCCCGCGCGGAAATACATGGCCGGGGAAATCACGGGAGTGGCGCCTGACGGCGCTCAGACGCGGTTCTGGTCCATGTATGCGTTTTACAATCCGGTCACGCAGCGGGTCTCGTTTCAGCAAATCGGCCGAGACGGAACGTTCGTGACGGCGGACGACGCGGTGCGTACCGAACCGCTCGAGTACGGTGAGACCGAGCGGTTGGAAACGACCGAGTACTCCGCGACTGGTGAAATCAAACTGACGCGCCATGACAACGTGTTTCGAGAAGACGGCACACACACCTCCAGCGTGTACGAGCGGGACGAATCGGGGGTTTGGGCGCTTACCGCACAATGGAAATGGACTCTCGTCGAAACCGACGAAGGGGATGTTCTAGAACCGGGCTCGTGACCGGCGGCCGAAACGCGTTGGTATCGTGCCGGTGCGACCGAGATCGCACCGGCACTCGTAAGAACGCCGTTGGAGCATTAGAACTACTAGCGCGTACCTCGCACGCGGGTCTCCACGACCGCCTGCAACATGTCGCCGTTGCGGAACAGATAGGCGCTGGAGTGACGTTGTTTCCTCGGTGGATCGCCGAACGCAAAAACCGCATCTTCACCCGATTCGCCCGGCGCGAAAACGGAAAACTGCACGTCGGCGCAAATGTTGTCACCCGAGAAGTAAAGCAGATTGGGATCGGAACAGTACGGTTCCAGGAAGTTGGTGATTTGTGTGATCAGGCCGCCGCGGACTCTGCGGCCGTGATCCCGGACCACCAGGTGAACCTCGGCGTCAACGTTCTCGAACGCCCGACCGAGCCCCAGCGGATCGACGCTGTTCGGGCCGGACAGGTCCAGTCCGCCGCCCGCTTCGCTGCGGTAGATCGAAGCGGTCAGGCGCACTCCGCCCCAGCGGTTGGTTTTCGCGCCGGTAGCGTAGATCACCGCCACACCCGAACTCAGGTTGGGCGCGATCAGCGACGGGTCCGGCGAGCCGTTGGCGACGGATTCGAGATAGGCGGCGCCGAATATGTCCACCGCGCCGCATTGCTCTGCGGCTCCGGGATTGGCGATGCAGGCGTCGGGGTTGTTGAAGATCACCCACCAAAGCGTAACGGCGCGGGGGCCGAACCGGTTGCCGTGGGCGTTGGCATCGGCGCTCGTCAAGGCGGCCGCCAACGCCGAAATAAAAAATATCAGAAACAGTTTTCGCATTTTGAAATATCTCCCAATGAATTAGTTGTGCTTTACATCAGCGGCGCCAGCGCGGTGGTGATCCGCTCCGCCTGCCGTTCGGTGATTAGGCTGGTGAGAATGCCGAGAAAGCGGCCGTCCTGGATTCCAGAACCGATGTACTGCCAGCGGTAAGCTTTCAGAATTCCCGCTCTGACAGCCCGCCGTTCGTCGTCGTTGAAGACACGTTCGCTGGCGGTCGAGAAGTAGTCGGCGTCGGCTTCCGCCTGGGCCTGCAGGATGCCGTCGACGGCGAGCACGAGATCGATCAGGTCGGTAACCGCCCGGTCACGTTCGTGGTCGCTTAGCTTGGCGTCTTCGCGAGCCCACTCGAGTTCGTCCATGACCGCGTGCTGGCATTCCTCTTTCCAGTGAAATAGAAAAACGTCTTTCCACAGTTTCGAGAGGTTTTGTTCGTTCTCGATGCTTTTCTTGTAGTGGACCTGCGTAAAAATTTCGACGTGACAGGTCAACGCGAGCACCGACCAGGTCGACTTGCTCAGCACCGCCTGCGCGATCGCGTTCGGATCCGAGACGTCCCTGTATCCGTCCGGCATCTCGTCTGCAGCCAACTTCTCGATTCTGCGGAAGAGTTCCTGATGCTTCAGTTCCTCGTCGCTGAATCGGATCAGGGCCTCGAGCGCTACCTGGTCGCCGAGCCAGTGGTCCCGGCTGACTTCCAACACTTTCGCGTTGATGAAACGCTCGACGAGCCCGAAGATATTCGCATAGGTTCGTCCCTGAATCTGGCTGAGGAAACGCTTGTCGCGATCGTCGAGGAACTCGACTTCGTTGACGAGCGAGAGCCCGTCCGGCAGAAACTTTTGTGAGGCGTCGAGCGTGCGCCCACGGATGACGTCCTCGTCGATGTCCCAGCGAACGCGCCTGGACATATCGATGCAGCGCGCGTATCTCTCTGTCTGCATGCTGTATTGAGCCGATTGTGGTGTTGCCGCCATCTCCATACTCCCGGTGTTTTGGTGTCGAAACGATGTTGGGCGAAGTATGGGTCCACGCCTATAGGGCGTATGTCCCGTATTTCGGGGATTGAGCCCTTATCACGGGTGAGCTTTGTCCCGTTGAGCGGTAGACTCAGCGAAAGAGCAGGGAAACACCGAAATCGGAGTCCACGATGCAGCAAACAATTCGGTTTACGCGGTCTAGCGACGGCGTGAACCTGGCTTGGGCTGATGCGGGCGAGGGGCCGACTCTGCTCAAAGCGGCGAACTGGCTGACACACCTGGAGTACGATTGGGACAGCCCGGTGTGGCGGCATTGGGTCCACTTTCTGGCCGAACATTTTCGCTCCATCCGCTACGACGAACGTGGCAACGGTATGAGCGACTGGACGTTGGGCGACGCCGACTACACGCAGCGATCACTCAGTGACCTCGACCGTATTGCCCGGGCCGCGAAGCCGGAGACGCCGTTCATATTGCTGGGCATCTCGCAGGGCGGCATTGCCGCGGTCAACTACGCGATCCGTTATCCGGAGAAGGTCTCACATCTGGTCCTCTACGGCGCTTACGCTCGAGGTTGGGCAAAGCGTGACGACCCCGAAGGCGAACAACACTTCAATGCCATCTGCCAGCTTACGCGACTCGGTTGGGGACAGAACAATCCCGTTTATCGCCAGCTCTTCACTTCGCGTTTCATCCCCGAGGCGACTCCCGAGCAGGTCGATTGGTTCAACGAGATTTGCCGGCGAACGACCTCGCCCGAGATCGCGACGTTGTTGCTGCGGGCACGCGGGCAGGTGGACATGCTCGACCTGTTGCCGAAGGTCTCCGTGCCGACCCTGGTCGTACATGCCAGGCTGGATGAGGTTGCGCCGCTTTCCGAGGGTGTGCTGCTGGCCAGCGAGATCCCGAACGCGAAATTCGTGCAGTTGGAATCTCGTAACCATATTCTGCTGGAGGACGAGCCGGCCTGGGCCCGGTTCAAGGACGAAGTGCTGTCTTTCACCGACGTGGCGGCATCGGGCGACGCGGAGGATTCGATATTCGCGTCACTGTCCCCGCGGGAGCGGGAAATCCTCATACACATCGCGCAGGGGCGCACGAACGCCCAGATCGGCAGCCAGCTGTTTATTAGCGAGAAGACAGTCCGCAACCGTATCACCCGGATTTTCGAGAAGCTCGGGGTGCGGTCGCGCGCACAGGCGATCGTGCTCGCAAAAGACAAACGTCTTTCGCCGGGGCGGTGAAGAGTCGGTTTTGAGAGGGGACACCATCGGCAAGGTTTCGGCGTCTATCGATGTCCGGAACCTGTCGACTAGTCTCGCCAACTGTCTATCATTTGCCGGCACAGGGCGTCACGTTCGGTTGTCGTGAGTTCGTGATAGGCGTCAAGCCGCGGCGCCGCCGGCCAGCCCTGGTCGGTGATCGTCAGGCCGTTTGCGCTACGCTCGGTCGCGTAACGAGGGATGACGTGAAAATGGACGTTGGGATCCACCATCATGAGCATGAGGTAGTTGATTTTCTCGTATCTGAATTCATTGGCGAGCACACGCTCGATGTCTTTGATTGCCCCTCCCAATTCCGCAAATGAATCGGCCGGCAGGTCAGAAAAGGCCGTTGCGTCCGAGCTGGAACACAGCACCAGCGATCCGAGAGTGACCTGCTGCTCTCTCAACAGGACGACCCAATGGCCGTATTCCCGGATCAATGTGTCCGGGTAACCGAAACGAGTCATAGTCTGGTTTGGCATGTGGATGTCGTAATCGACGTTGCCGGGCTCAAGCCTTGTCGATCGTCCGCTGTCGAGTAAGCACCTTCACTCCTTCGCCCGCAGTTTGTCGTAAAGGTGCTCGAACTCCTCCCGTTCCCAGGCCTCCAGATAGGTTTCCCGGGTGAAAGCGTTACGATAAGGATTGTTCTCCCGCAACCACTCCAGATCTTCGTCGTCGCGACACTCCTCCAGAGCATCCATGCCGCCCACGGCGAAGATAAACGCCTGCTCCAATGCCGATTCGCCGATTTGCCGGCCGGCGTCCTTGACCTGGGCCACGGAGCAGGCGCCAACGAACAGGCAACAGAGAGCGGCACATAGCGGTCGAAACATCATCCGACAGGTTCTCATGCAGACTCCCACGGTTACGCGCACTCTTCAGGATTCGTTATCTTGATTGAAACAAAGACTCGAAAACGCCCGGTTCACCACTATATCGATATTGGCTTTGCTTGCCGCTCGATGGCAGCCCTTCGTTGAGTGATTCCGCGAGGGGGTCGCTCGGCGGTGTTCAAGAGTTTAACATCCTGGCGATCCGTTATTGGCGCGAGGGCGGTCGTCAGGATGACGACGTTCCTGACACTGCCTGTGTTCGAGGATCGGTGCGGTGCGCGGTCGCCCAGACTGTCGTCCACCGAGAACCCTGCCAAATAACAAATTGACATAAACTGTCATAAAATTGCTATTTAACTATACAGAACATTCTGTATAGTTATCATATGGGAAGACAACCGGCAGCGCGAAAAAAGGTGCTCGACGCATCGAGACGCATCGTCATGGAACGGGGCGCGGGCAGCCTAACGTTCGACGAAATCGCCGAGGTCAGCGGCGTGACGCGCGGCGGCATCACGTACCATTTTCCGACAAAGCAGGCGCTGTTACAGGCTCTGGTCGCCGATGATTTTGCCCAATGGCAGTCGCTCGAAGAAGAGCTGCGGCCGGAAGGGTGCTCGGAGGAGACGGCGGAATTGCTGGCTTTTCTGCGCTCGCATACCCACGAAGACCACGATCGCCGGCGGTTCGTCACCGGGATGCTGAGCGCGGTCACGCTTGACCCGCCGATCCTGGACCCGGTCAGGGAATACGAGTGCGAGCGACTCGAGGGTATCGACTGGGACGAACACGCCCTGCGGCTGCAGTTACTTCGGCTGGCCGCGGCCGGGCTGTTCTGGTCCGACCTGTTTGGTTGTCCCCATATACCGGACGACGTGCGGCGGGACCTCGTGGCGGTGCTGGAAAAGCTTGCCGTCGAATGGACTGCAAACGCCGGCCAGTCGAACGCAACGACAAAAGTATCTGAAGGAAATTAGGACCATGCTTAGTTATTCGGAGTACATCGTCCGCGGTGTACGAAGCGCCGCATTGACGGTGATCGGCCTTGTTTTGGCGGCTTGCGGGCCCGGTAACGCGGGCGGCGGGATGCCGCCCCCGGCCGGCGTTTCCGTTGCCGAAGTCATCGCCAAACCGATCGTGGAATGGGACGAATTCACGGGCCGCATTCAGGCGGTCAACTCGGTTGATCTTCAGCCGCGAATAACGGGGTACCTCGAGGAGGTTCACTTCGTCGAAGGGGCGATAGTCAGCAAGGGTGATCTGTTGTTCACGATCGACGACCGGGAATACCGCGCGACGGTAGCGTCACAGCGCGCCGACGTCGAACGTGCGACCACGCGGGTTGACCTTGCACGGCAGGATCTCGAACGTTCAGAGAAGCTTGCCGACGCGAGAGCCGTCTCCGTCGAGGAGCTCGAGCAGCGTCGCGGCGAACTGCGCCAGGCTGAAGCGGATCTTCGCAGCGCGCGGGCCGCGCTGGACGCCGCCGAGCTGAACCTCGAGTTCACCCGCGTCGTCGCGCCGATCGACGGTCGCGTCGGCGAGGCGCTGATCAGGCCCGGAAACCTGGTGACGCCGGCCTCGTCGATCCTGACGACACTGGTGTCGATCGATCCTATCCACGTCGTGTTCGAGGGTGACGAGCGTATTTACCTGAAGTACCAGGCGCAGGCCAGGAACGGCGAGCGACCCAGCTCCCGAGACGTCCGTAATCCGGTCAGGGTTGGTCTTGCGTCGGACGTGGACTTTCCGTTCAACGGTGAGATGGACTTCGTCGACAATCAGATCGATCCGGCGACCGGCACGATTCAGGGGCGCGCGCTGATCCGGAACCCCGACGGTTTTCTGATACCCGGGTTGTTTGCCCGCGTTCGCCTTCTCGGCAGCGGCGAACATGAGGCGCTGCTCATTCACGGGGGCGCCGTGCTGACCGATCAGGATCGCAAGTTCGTTTACGTCGTTGGCGACGACAGTACGGCGGTGCGTCGCGACATCGTCCTCGGCGGCGAATTCGAGGGGCTGCGGATTGTCGAGTCCGGGCTCGAAGCCGGCGAACGTATTGTCGTGAACGGCGTGCGCAAAATCTTCTTCTCCGGTGCGCCGGTGGCGCCAACCGAGGTACCGATGGCGAGCCCGCAGCAGTTGACACAGGCCGGCGCCGAGGGCAACGAGGCCTGATCGATGAACATTTCACGCGTTTTTATCGACCGGCCCATCCTGGCCGGGGTGCTCTCGATTTTTGTCCTCATTGCGGGATTGATTTCGATTCCGAACCTGCCGGTCAGTGAGTATCCGGACGTCGTGCCGCCGACCATTCAGGTGACGGCCACCTATCCGGGCGCCAACCCGCAAACCATTTCGGAAACCGTCGCCGCGCCGCTCGAAGAGGCGATCAACGGCGTCGAGAACATGATCTACATGAAGTCGGTGGCGAGCTCGGACGGCCAACTGATGTTGCAGGTGACGTTCGCCGGCGGCACGGATATCGATCTTGCTTCCGTGCAGGTGCAGAATCGGGTTGCGATTGCGCTGCCGAGATTGCCGGAAGCCGTACGCGCGCTGGGCGTAGCAACGGCAAAGGCGTCACCGAACCTGACGATGGTCGTGAACCTGACGTCGCCGGGCGGCCAGTACGATGGCTTCTACCTATCGAACTACGCGACGTTGAATATCAAGGACGAGATTGCGCGCATTCCAGGCGTCGGGCAGGCGCTCATATTCGGTGCAGGCGACTATTCGATGCGAGTCTGGCTCGACCCGGAAAAGGTGGCATCGCGTGACCTGACCGCGGGCGACGTCATCCAGGCGATCCGTGAACAAAATATCCAGGTGTCCGCCGGAATCATCGGCGGGCCGCCGCAGTCGGAACACGGTTTCACGCAGTATTCGCTCAGTGCGCAGGGCCGCCTGCGAACGGTCGAGGAATTCGAGAACATCGTGTTGAAGACCGGCGCACCCGGAGCCGTTGCCACGCTCGGTGACGTTGCGCGCGTCGAGCTCGGTTCCGAGACCTATTCGTTGCGCTCGCGCCTGAGCAACCAGGAGGCCGCGGCAATTCCGATCTTCGCGAGTCCCGGTGCTAACTCGATCGCGCTGTCGAACGCCGTGCGCGAAACCATGGCCGAGCTGGAGGAAGACTTTCCGCCCGGAGTAAGCTGGGACGTCGCCTACGATCCGACCGTTTTCGTCCGCCAGTCCATCGAATCGGTTATCACGACGCTGCTAGAGGCAACGCTGCTCGTCGTAATTGTCGTCGTGCTGTTCCTGCAGACGTGGCGCGCCTCGATCATACCGCTGCTGGCCGTGCCGGTATCCATTATCGGCGCATTTGCCGTGCTCCTGATGTTGGGATTCTCGATCAACGTGCTGACCCTGTTCGGATTGGTGCTTGCCATCGGAATCGTCGTCGACGACGCCATTGTCGTCGTCGAAAACGTCGAACGGCACATCGAGCTGGGCGAGTCGCCCAGGGACGCCGCGCACAGCGCGATGCAGGAAGTTTCGGGGCCGATTATTGCAATCTCGCTGGTACTCGCGGCCGTGTTCGTGCCGCTGTCGTTCCTCGGCGGGGTCACGGGTGAGTTTTACCGTCAGTTTGCGGTAACGATCTCGGCCGCCGTACTGATCTCGGCGTTCAACTCACTCACGCTGTCGCCCGCGATGGCGGCGGCATTGTTGAAACCCACCGGAGCGCCGCAGCAGACGGCGGGACGTATCATCGATTTCCTTTTCGGCTGGATATTCCGCCCGTTCAACCGGGTGTTCGACCGCGGCGCTGCGTCCTACGGCCGCAATACCGAACGCCGCATCGGCCGAGGAGGACGACTGACGCTGATCTACGTATTGCTGATCGGTGTCGCAGTGATGGGGTTTCGCGCCGTTCCGGGCGGCTTCATCCCGGTCCAGGACAAACAGTATCTGTTTGCCGTCGCGTTGCTACCCGAGGGCGCCAATATCGAACGCACCGACGCCATGCTGACCGAGATGTCGGAAATCGCTCTGGCAACGCCGGGCGTTGCAGCCACCGTGGCCTTCCCGGGTTTAAATGGCGTGCACTTCGTCAACACGCCGAATATCGGCACGATGTTCATCGGCATAAAACCCTCGGATTTACGCGAGAGCTCGGCCGAGGAACTGGCCGCTCAGCTATCCGGTGCATTCTCCGCGCTGGAAGAAGGTCTGGCGTTTGCCCTGATGCCTCCGCCAATACTCGGACTCGGCAACTCGTCCGGCGTTGAGATGTACATTCAGGACCGCAGCGCGCTGGGTTTTGGAACGCTAAACGCCAACACGCAGCAGTTCGCCGGCGCCCTGCGGCAAACGCCCGGTTTCGATCCCTTTGCGATACTGAGTTCTTTCCAATCCAACGTTCCGCAGCTCGAGGCAATCGTGGACCGGCGCAAGGTCAAGGAACAGAATCTGCAGCTTACGGACGTTTACGACGCACTGCAGACTTACCTCGGGTCGGCGTACGTAAATGACTTCAACCTGTTCGGCCGCACCTACAGCGTTTACGTGCAGGCGGACGCCCAATACCGCGACGAAGTCAGTGACGTTGCCCGGCTGCGGGTGCGCAATGCCGAAGGCCGGATGATTCCGGTGTCGAGCGTGCTTTCCGTCGAGGAGAGTTTTGGGCCCGATCCGGTAATTCGTTACAACGGTTATCCGGCGGCAGATCTGTCGGCAGGCATCGATCCCGCGCAGCTATCGTCGCGGCAAGCGCTGGCCGTGGTTGAAAGACTCGCCGACGCAACCCTCCCGCAGGGCATGAACCTGGAATGGACGGGGCTGACCTTTCAGGAAGCCAACCAGGGCAACACGGCGCTGATCGTGTTCCCCCTGTGCATCATTTTTGTGTTCCTGATTCTCGCCGCGCTCTACGAAAGCTGGTCGCTGCCGCTCGCGGTGATTCTGATCGTACCGCTGTGTTTGCTGTCGGCAATCGCCGGCATCTGGTCGCTGAACACGATCAAGGGCATGATCTTCGGCCTGCAGATTTCGTCCGGGATGATCCCACCGCCCCCGGTATCGGTGCCGCCGATGTTTCTCGACAACAACATCTTCACGCAAATCGGTCTCGTGGTGCTCATGGGCCTGGCGTGCAAGAACGCGATACTGATCGTGGAGTTCGCGCGCGACCTGGAGCGCGAAGGCCGCAGCATCGTACAAGCTGCGATCGAAGCGTCCCGGATCCGCCTGCGGCCGATCCTGATGACCAGCTTTGCCTTCATAGCCGGTGTCGTACCGTTGGTGTTCGCGAGCGGCGCGGGCGCCGAGGTCCGTCACGTCATGGGCGTTACCGTCTTCTTCGGCATGCTCGGTGTGACGTTCTTCGGGCTCGTGTTCACGCCGGTAATTTACGTGATCATCCGGACGTTCGAGGCGCGCCGCCGCAGCAGTGGGGTACTTGCCAATGAGGTTGCGTGACATGCGACAGCTGTTTTGTGTACTGGTGTTGCTGGGAGGCTGTGCCGTCGGGCCCGACTATGAGCGTCCGGACATCGCGCTGCCGGACTCCTTCGTCAATGACGAGGGTGTCGATGATCCTGACGGTGCTTCCGTTGCGGGCCTGTGGACCAGTCTTGGAGATCCTGAGCTGGAAAGACTGATCGACCTGGCGCTCGCCAACAATACGACCATCGCCCAGGCGCTCGCAACGCTGAACGAGACCCGCGCGTTGAGCAATCTTGCGGTTTACAGCCTGGCGCCGACCGTCGACATCAACGCGAGCGTCGAACGCAATCAGCAAAGCGGCGCCGATCCGTTCGCGTTTCCGGGCCAGGGCGTTATCGAACGGCACCGCGCTGGGTTCGATGCGGTTTGGGAGATCGATCTGTTCGGCAGCCTGCGTCGTGAGTCCGAACGCATCCACTATCTGGTCGAAGCGGACGAAGCGTCCTTGTACGCCGTAGAGATAGCGATCGTCGCCGAGGTCGCGCAGACCTATTATCAGTGGCAGGGCGAAACGCTTCGGCTGAAGCTGCTGGAACTCAATCTCGCCAATCAGGCGGACAATCTGAGCATTCTCGAGGCTGGACTCGAAGCGGGACGCGGCACCGCGCTCGATATTGCACGGGCCCGCGCCGTCGAGCGTTCGCTGGCGGCGACCCTGCCGACGGCCGAAGCCAGGGTGGCCAGCGCCGAACAGCGGTTGGCCGTGCTGACTCGTGTCCCCGCCGAAACCCTGCGTGGGAAGCTCAAAGCGCCGGAGAACCTGCCGAAACTGCCGTCGTTGATTGCGGTCGGAGAGCCGGTTGACTGGTTGCTTAGACGACCTGACATTCACGCGGCCGAACGACGGCTCGCCGCCGCGACCGCCGACATCGGCGTGGAGACTGCCGAGTTCTATCCGAAGCTGAACTTCGTCGGCGATTTCGGTTGGACCGGGACGGGTACTTCTGCAATCGGCGACTCCGATGCTGAACGGTGGCGAACCGCACCGGCGATTTCCTGGCGCATACTGGACTTCGGACGTATCAAACAGCGCGTGGACGCCGCGGAAGCCCGCGCCGCCGGCGCGCTTGCGGCGTTCGACGAAGCCTGGCTCACGGCGATCGAGGAGACCGAAAACGCGCTTGCGAATTATCGCGCGAGCACGGAGCGGGTAGCGCGCCTCGAAGAAGCGGTCAGCGAGAGTACCGAGGCCGCCAGGCTCGCGCAGCTGCGTTACGACGTTGGCGCCGACGACTATCTTTCGGTTTTGGACGCCGATCGTACGCGTATCGACCTGGACGATCAGCTCGCGCTGGCGATCACGGACCGGGCCACCGCGCTGGCCGCGTTGTACAAAGCGCTTGGTGGGGACTTTGCGATGGCGCGTCCGGCTGGTTGAGTCCTACGGGATTTCAGCGGCCGAATTTTGCAACGATCACTCCGACCAGCGCACCGATTATTGTGCCGGGCAAAATAATCTCGACATAACTTCCGGATGGAACGGCCGCGATCACGGACAACACCAGGCCTACGATCGCGCCGGCCGCGACGTTCCGTGTGACGCCGTCGATCCGGTGCGCAAGGTAAGCGATCACGACACCCGTGACCGCGCCTTTTATCGTTGCCGAGGCGATGATGACGGCGAGCATCGGTTGCGCCTCGGGATTGAACGCGGCTGAAACCCCGTCAAGCAGCCCCAGTCCCGCGCCGGACAACAATCCGAGCGCAGTCTTGTTCATCTAAGGCTCACCGTTCCCATCCACGTCCATGGGCGGCATGTGGGTTACGGTAATCTCCAGCTGCTGAATTAGCCCATCTTTAATGCAGAATCGGTCCACACCGCGCATGGGTTCAGCGAATACAGGTGCGGTACATAGCCATTCAGCGCGGATTCTGTCGCCGTCCAAATCAACCCGCCCGACGGTGAGTTCCACGTCCGGATGGTTTTCCTTCCACATCTCGCGGAAGCAGGCCCGGATGGCGTCCTTGCCGTGATAGGTACGTTGTTCGCCGCTGAACGGTTCGGTGAACACGGCGTCGGCTGCGAACAGCGCCATCATTTCGCTTTCGGCCTCGAGCCCAATCTGCATCGCTTTGAACATGCGTTCGATGACATCTTTATCCTGTTTTGTTACCGTCATGATCAATCCTTTTAGTATTGAAACTGGAAATAGCGTTATGCCGGGTCATAGGCCAGAACTGAGTGCGGATGCGCTCTGCCGGCTGAGAAAACTCGTAGACGCCATGCAGGCGAAAAACGGCAAGGGCGTGCCGGTGTCGAGTCTCGTAGCGTTGCGCCGCGAATTCGATATCGAATCGGGGCTCACGATCGATTTCGACGCGACGGCCGAGATCGGATCGCCGATGATCGTCCTTCGTGTTCCGACGCCGCCGGCCGGCCCAGCCGGTATCGAAAACCTGACAAAGCGCGAAAACGAGATCGCGGGTCTCGTGGCCGACGGGCTTAGCAATGCCGAAATCGCTGATTGCCTGTGCATATCGGTTCCCACCGTCAAAGATCACGTCCACAACATACTCGACAAAACAGGTCTTGCGAGCCGCACGCAGATCGCCGTTGCCATTATCGGGCGGCCCCGCACCCAGGCACTCTGAACAGCGTACCGTGAAAGCGGGGTGACGCAATCCATCTTTGGATGGGTTTTGAGCACGGTCGGGCCGGCGGAACCCGAAACCCCGAGCCAGCGGGGAGGTTCCAAGAAGCCGGAGGCGTTGCGCGGTTCCGACACCCGGGCATGGACTGAACGCCGGTAGCGAACCGCGGAAGGTGCCGCTAAAACTCGCCGTTAGAGTTCTGCTCCGGCCTTCCCCGCAGTGAGCAGCGGATCAGCCGGCTCGCCTGCCTTTTAGCTAGTCATCATCGTCATCGTCCCAATCATCGACTTCGACGTCGAGCCAAACCAGGCGATGATCCGAGCTCGGGAAGGGAAACTCTCCAACCAGCGAGAACGCCGACTCGCTGGGTTGCGGCCAGTACACACCGCCGCACCCGGCTTCGAGCCTGCGAGTTGAGGGCAAGACGTAGTCAACCCGCAGATTACCGGGATTGCCGTCAGCGAAGTCCGCGGTATCCGTAAACGCGCTGCCGAGGTGAGCATCATTTGCGCCGTCCTGGCGCGCCGCCGCCGCCGCACCGCCCGAGCTGCCGGGTACGACGGAGGCATCGATCCGCGGGTGATCGAGCAACTGCAATATGGCGCCGCCGGTGCTGTCGCCGTCGAACGGATCGGCGTTCTGGTCACCCATGATCACGAACGCGCGACGGCCCCGCAGTCCGCCGCGTTTGCCGTTGTCGTCCACGATGTATTGCGCGTTGCGACGTTCGCCCACGTAATCCGCCCAGAAGCGAATCTCGTCGTGATTTCGGCGTCCGTTGAAGTCGACGCCCGCGGGAGTGAAGGGCGGATCGTCGAATACGGGAGGTGTCGGGTGACTGGCCAGGACGTGCACCACCTGGTCGCCCACGCGAATTGGAACGTCCCAATGACTTTTGGACGAAAGTCGGAACACTTCCAGCTCCTCGGTGCTATACCAGTCGCTCGGCTCCGGGGTCGAGGGGTCGTCCGGCAGCAGCGCGTTCGGCATATCGGCCCAGCGAAATTTCTGGAAGGTGCGAACGCGGTGATTCAGGATGGGATACCGTGACAGCAGCAGCATGCCGAACTGTCCCGGATAAAACCCGAAACCGAACGCATCGTTCGGTCCGCCAACGCTGCCGTCGTTGTTGAGATCCAGGCCGGATGGAATACCGGTATTCGATGGGGCGAGATACATGTAGCGGTATTCGATTGCCGGAGCGCCATTCTGACTGACGCGGAGGTAATTGGCCTGAAAAAGGTGTGCCGCGGAGCCGTCCGCATCGAAGTCGAATTCGTTGATGAGCAGGACGTCCGGGCGCGTGCGCTGGATGATCTCGGCGACGGCCGAGGCCTGTGCGCTCCCTGGCGCCGACAGATCGCCTATGAGCTGCCCTTCCGCATTCCGGTTCAACGACGCGTTGAACGAGGCGAAGCGCACCGTATCGTCGTCCTTATTGATCACAATCGGGGAGAAGTCGATGGGCCCGCACGCGAACGGCGTATCCGCCGCTGCGGGGACGGCGGTGCTCAGAAGCGTGGCGACGGCTAGGGTTATTAGTGTTTTGGAATACATTGTCGGTAAGCCTCCACTGTGACGTGATGATATTCCGACATGCTGGCAGGAAATTCTGAAGCTTGCGTGACGGTTTGATGACGATTGGATGGGGTTCTTCGCCTATCGGGCTCATAGATAAAGTGTAGCAGTTTGGATGGAAATCTCAGGCGTGCCAGCGAGTTGCGGCATCCACCCCAGATAGCTTGCTGATGGTCGAACGTCCTATACTCTGAATCTGGAAGCCGTAGTATTGGGTTGTCGTCCTCGGATGCCGAAATCCCGAAACAATGCGATTCGTCAGGGGCTGACGCGCAGGGACGTGTTGCTGACCGGCATGGTTGCCGCGCTTGGGGCGTCTTTGTCTCGGTCCGGCCGCACGGACGATCTTGCCTACAAGCCTGCTGTCGAAGGGCGGCCGGCGCCGCCACGGTCTCCGTTCGGCGCCAACAGCACGGCCGTGGAGGTGACCGAAGGACTTGATCTCGACGGTATGACCGCGTTGGTCACGGGTTGTAACTCCGGTCTCGGCTTTGAAACCATGCGCGTGCTGGCGGGCCGCGGAGTTCACGTCATCGGTGCGGCGCGCACGTTGGAGAAGGCGGAGAAAGCTTGCGACAGCGTCGATGGTCGAGCAACGCCGCTGGTGGTCGAACTCACCGATTTCGATACCGTCGTTGCCGCGGCCGAAACGGTCGAGGCGCTGGACACGGCGATTGACATGCTGATTCTGAATGCAGGTGTCATGGCGCTGCCGGAACTCCGGCAGGTGAACGGGATCGAGCGTCAGTTTGTCGTTAACCACCTGGGACATTTTCTTCTGGCCGACCGACTCAAAGAATCGGTGATCGCTGCGCGGCAGGGCCGTGTTGTCGTTGTCAGCAGTAGCGCGCACGTGTGGGCTTCCGAGGAAGGTATCGAATTCGACAATCTGTCCGGCGAACGGGGGTACGATCCGTTCGTAGCCTACGGGCAGTCGAAACTCGCCAACGGCCTGTTCTCGCGGGAGCTTGCCAGGCGTCTGGCAAGAACACGAGCGACGTCGAACGCGCTGCATCCGGGTGTAATCCGCACGAATCTGGCTCGCCATCAGCCCGGCGGCGGAGACGAGGACGTGACACCGAGCGCCAGGATGAAAACCATCCCGCAAGGCGCGGCGACCACCTGTTACCTTGCTACCCACCCCGGTTTGAAGGACGTCACCGGTTACTATTTCGCGGATTGCAATCCGGCGCTGCCGAATGCCCATATGCAGGACGACGATATGGCAAGGCGACTTTGGGCGGTCTCCGAAGCGTTGACGGCTTCCCACCGGCGCTGAATTCCTTGTCGAGTTTGGTCGTGCCGGGCAGGGACGGCTGTCCCGCCCTTGGCGCACCGTCGGGCGACTATGACGTCCGAATCCGGCCAGCGCCGCGTTGTTCAGACGGCATACTCTTCACTCAATCTTTGAGCATATTGCGTGGAGGGCTGGAAATGAATCGTCGCGACACCGCGAAAGCCGAAGCTTTTCGGCAGCTAAATCTGGCCGGCAAATTGTTGCTGCCGAATGCTTGGGACGCCGCCAGTGCGCGCCTGTTTGAAGAGGCCGGATTTCCGGCGATAGGCACGACCAGCGCCGGCATCGCGTATACGAGAGGATTTGCCGACGCGGAAAGAATTGGCAGAGACGCCATGATGGGAGAGATCGCCAACATTGTCCGGGCCGTTGAGGCGCCGGTGACTGCCGATGTTGAAGCCGGCTACGGAGATTCCGCGGAGGACGTCAAGACAACCGTCCGGGCTGCGTTCGAGGCGGGGGCGGTGGGCATCAACCTCGAAGACAATCGGCACGGCAAGGGGAAAACTCCGCTGTACGAGATCGATTCACAGCAGGACCGAATCGGAGCGGCTCGCGACGAAGCCAAACGACAGGGAATCGCGCTGACGATCAATGCGCGCACGGACACGTTCTTGCTCGGCCTCGGAAAGAACGACGATGAGCGGATCGAGTTGACGATTCAACGCGGTCGTTCGTATCTTGAAGCAGGCGCCGACATGGTATTCGTGCCGCTGCTTGTGGAGCCACGTACGGTGGCGAAGCTCGCGGATGCTTTCGATGGAAAGCTCAGCCTGATGGCGATGCCCGGAGCACCCGATGCGGCGGCGTTATTCAAAGCAGGTGCGGCCAGGGTCAGTATCGGACAAACGGCGATGCTGGCTAGCCTCGGCACCGTCAAAACCATTGCCGGAGAGATGATGCAGTTCGGAACGTGGTCGGGTATCGAAGAAACGTTTCTTGGATTTGGTGAGGCTGAGTCGCTCCATTCGCGGCGATAGACGGGTGCGTTCACCCTTTGCCAATCTCGCAACGTTTGTAGTCGATTAGCCGTTTGCCCGGTTCGTCACGAAATGATTCGTCGCTGACAACGAGCCGCGTCATCCGGTCCAGCCTGAAGTTGCGGAAGTCCTTTCGGGTTTCGCACCAGGCCGCGAGCAACCAGACAGGACCGAAGAACGCGAGACATATCGGCCTTACCGATCTTTTCGTCTTGGCGCCGTTCAACGCCTTGTAGTGAAACGTGATTTTGTGCCGGGTGCGGATGGCCCGCCGCACGGCGGAAAAATCAACCTTGATCGGCTCCTTGGCCTGGCTCGGCGGTGCGAACAGCGCCGTCTGCAATATCTCCGCGCGCAGCGCCGGGGGCAAAACCGCGATAATCTTGTCAATCGCCTGTTTGGCTGCTCGGGCAATGTCCCGGTCGCCCCAACTGCCCACCATCTGCGCCCCGAGGGCCAGCGCATCCAGTTCCTCGACGTCGAAGATCAAGGGCCGGACCGTGTAGTTTCGGTCGAGCATGTAGCCGACGCCGGCCTCCCCGATAACGGGAACGTTGGACGAGCACAGGTCGGCCACGTCACGGTAGATTGTTCTGACGCTGACTTCGAGTTCGGAAGCGAGTTTCTCCGCCGTCACGGCCTGTTGCCGTGCTTTCAGGTACTCCACTATCCGAAACAATCTGTCTGCCTTGCGCATATCGCTCCTCCGCCGCGTAATTCGTATCTTACTGACATGCTCCTGACAATACGCTGTCAGGAGGGTCGTGAAAACATTCGCGTTTCTCACCACAGACAAGGACCATGGACAATGATCACCCTGTATCACAATCCTTATTCACAACACGTAAGGCGCGTTGCGGCGCTGCTCGAGGAAACCGCGATTCCCTACGAGCCAGTCCACGTTGCGCTGAACGAAGGCGCGCACATGGCGCCGGATTATCTGGCTGTCAATCCGAACCATCAGGTGCCGACGCTTTTGGACGGCGACGTGAAAATACACGAGTCGAACGCGATACTCCGGTATCTTTGTAACAAGCACGATCTCGCGGGCTGGTATCCCAGCGATCCTGTGGTCCGCGCTTCGGTCGATCAATGGTTGGACTGGAATCAGTCCCGCCTGTCCCGCCCGGTGACGGACATCGTGCTCAACAAGGTTTTCATGGGGGAAGACGCAGATCATCCGGCGATAAAAAGCGGCGAAGCCGCCATGGTGGAGCTGACGCCGATACTCGGCGCCGCGCTCGAGCGCAGTGACTATCTGGCGGGCGACTCGATCACGATTGCCGATCTGTCCGTTGCATCAAACGTGTCGCAGCTTCAACTGGCCGATGCCGTTCCCGATCACCCCGCCATCCGTCGTTGGTATCAGAGGGTGTGCGCGGTTCCGGGTTTCGAGAAAACCCTGCCGACGATGTGACGCCGGGCTGACGCAACTACGCATCCCGGCTCACGTGCGGATTTCAACGAGATCCAGGCCCCTCATCGGGAGGGGCCTGGACGGGTCGCCGGCGGGTGAGGCGCCAGGCGTTCTCACTGTCCGTCCGGCAGGCACCAGTTGCTGTGCAGGTCACAGAGGCGTCTGAGCGTGACGGCGTACATTTTACGTATCTGATCCGCCTGATCTTCGGGAACCATGAAATACAGGTAGCCGTGGGGTCCGGCGTCGTGGCCGCCGTGATCCAGAGTACCGGCGCGGCCGAGAGGATCCATCGACCCCAATTCTTCGGTGACGACGTGGGGCGCATAGGGCATGAAGTGCGGGAAACTGACGGTGATCATTTCTCCGGATTGCGCCGGCGCCTGATAGGCTCGGTGTATGGGCGCCAGCATGTACGAAAGCCCGCCTTTGACCGGCGCTTTATAGGTGCCGTCGCCGAATCTTTTTCGCAGCGTCTGTCTGGCTGCTTCCGGCTGCACTCCGTCGATACGCATGCGCTCGACGTCGAAAAACGGCTGCATGTGATGTGCGACGCCGACGCTGTCGAACGCGATCGGGATGAGCTGGTCGTTCGGATACTCGTACTCCCAATCCGCTTCGTAAAAACGCGTGCTGGTGCGTGCGACGAACGTCGCGAATCCGTTGCTGCCTTTTCGATCCAAGACAAACCCTTCCGTCGGATCTCGAACGAAGACCGACGCCGCGTCCCGCAATTCTTCCGGCAACGCGCTCAATGCCAGCTCAACTTCAAGGTCTCGAGGCAGCTCGACCATGTCATCGGCCAACGCGTGGGAGCCTGTTCCTGCAAGGATCAGAATAAATGCGATTGTGCGCAGGATTCTCGTTTGTCGGGGGGTCACGATGTCGTCTCCGGTTGATGAGGTTTGCCTACGCCGGTGTCCAGATAGGCCCTTAAACTGTCGACAAAAAACAGATTCCAGCCGGCCTCACAGACCTCGTAACAATCGAGATCGGGCGACAGTCCGCGGTGTGTGAAGTGAATGTCCGTACGGGCGCCGCGCGGCTCGATTCGCCATTGCGCCATTGACCCCAGCCATTCCGTTTCGGACGCCCGAGGCTTGTCGACGATCTTGTGATACGCCTCGACGCACTCCAATTCGACGGTTTCGTTTTGCTTCAGGGTTTTGGCCTCGAACGTCCAGTAAGAAACGTTGGGCGGAAATACAAATCTGACCCGGTCGCCAAGCTGATCGAAGTCTCCGCTGCAACTCGTCCACCAGTTCTCGAAACCCTTTGTAAGAGCGAGATAGGCTTTCTCGGGTGTGGCGTCAACCGAGATGGTTCGCTTGTAATATTGGTCCGTCATTGCCGTCATCTTTCCTTTTGTTACCAGTGATAGGGTAGGGTGTTTGCTATGCCGTCCAGCGATTCCAGGCGGTGCATCCAGTCGAAGAGATGTGGATACCGGTCGGCCGCATCATCGAAACCCAGCGTCTTCATTGCATCAGGTTTGCGATCGAGTGCTCTCTGAATCAGGCGCACGTCGGGGAATGCAACGGCCTCTGCCGCGCTCGGCCGATCTCCGCAGAGATAGGGTCGGCCCGCGAGCGTCTTCTCGAGAAAGCAGCACTCGGCATGCAGCGATTCACCTGCGGACTGCATTTTCTTCATCTGCTCGCTGCGGGGCGCGGGCAGGTCGATGTTCCGGACGAGTATCGGAAACAGCAGATCTTCCGTTGCGTTTCGCAGGTAGTCACCGCACTCCATCGTCAACTGCCAGATCCGCGCCGCGTCGTCGGGAGTGCTGCCGAACAGCGGCTTGTCCGGGTACCGTCGATCGAGCCAGGCCAGGATGGCGATCGAGTCCCGCAGGATCAGGCCGTCGGCGTCCAGCGCGGGCACGGTGCCGCGCGGGTGGATCTGCAGATATTCCGCGCTTTTGTGTTCGCGCCTGGAACCCTCGAGATGATGGATCTCGTATTCCAGGCCTTTGAGAGTGAGGCCGATCAACGCGCGCCACCCGCGAGGGGCGCCACTGATGGTGTAAACGGTCAGCGTCATTGGGTGTTACCTGTGCGTTCGTCGGTGAGGGTTGCGACGAGGATAAGACAATAGTATTAATACACAAGTAGGCAGTTTTTTCTTATGTAGTACTATTTTTAATACTAAAGCGAGAATCAGGAGCAAAGATGTCGGCCAAAATCAGCACAAGAAGCGGAGCGCCAAAACCGGCTATACCCGTGATCGAAGGCACGTGCCCGATGCCGGATATCGCAAAGCTCATCGGCGGCAAATGGAAGCTCATCATTCTGCAAATTCTCATCTTCCAGGGCATGAAGCGTTTCGGAGAGTTGAAAAAACAGATCCAGGGCATCACGCAGACGATGCTCACCAACCAGCTCCGCGCGCTCGAACGCGACGGCCTGGTGACGCGCAAGGTTTATCCGGAAGTCCCGCCGCGCGTCGAGTACTCGGCCACGCAGCGCGCGCTCGATCTGGAGGACATGTTTCGCGCGATGCACGCCTGGTGGGAGAAATGCGAAGGCTGAAAGCCTGACCTGCGGATCCGCCTATCGTTGCACGAAGTGGTTGACAAACGCACAGTACCGGCATATATATAGCCACATGGCTATACAATATACGCAAGACCTGGACCGCACGTTTCACGCACTCGGGGACGGCACGCGCCGTCGGATTCTCTCGACCCTGGCCTCGAAAGGCATTTGTTCGGCAAACGAACTGGGGGCGCCATTCGACGTTGCACAGCCGACGGTGTCGAAACATCTCAAAGTGTTGGAGAAAGCCGGGCTGGTCAAACGCAAAGTGGAAGGACGGATGCACCGCTTCCAGCTGCTTGTCGGGCCGATGGACGAAGCCGTGGAATGGATTACGCGGCACAAGACGTTCTGGCAGGGAACGTTGGAACGGCTGGACGGTTTTCTGGGCGAGGTTGAACGATCCGGAGGCGGAAAATGACGGACGCGCTTTATTCGTTTACCGTTCGTCGCCGGGTCAAAGCCGATCGGATGCGCGTCTTTGACGCATTTAGCCGAGCGGAGGCCGTGGCGCAGTGGTTCAAGCCGAGCGCCGATATATCAATCGAGGTGCTGGCGTTCGAGTTCGTCGAAGGCGGCAGCTATCGGTTGCAATACACCATGCCGGACGGCACGCGTCCCGTTCTGCGCGGCGCCTATGAGCTGATCGCGCCGCCGGAGCAGCTGGCGTTTTCCTGGGTATGGGAACCGCCGGACATACACGCCGACATGCCCACCCGCGTCCACGTGCGTCTTCTCGAAAAGGACGGCGCAACCGAGATCGTCATAACGCACGAAAAGGTGCCTTCCGAGGAGGTGGGTTTGCGCCACGCCGCCGGCTGGGAGGGCGGACTCGACCTCCTCGAACGCCTGGTTTCCGACGGGGAGTTTTCAACAACGTGGCAAGCCGAGGAGAAACGCGATGTTTGAGGTCATGCCGTTACCCATTACATCGGCGCTGGCCGGAGCGCTGATCATCCTGCTCGTGGTGCTGAGCGTATCGGTCACGTTCAGGCGCGCCAGGCTCGGCGGAATCGAATTTGGCGACGCGGACGACGTCGAGCTGCGGCACAGAATACGCGCACACGCAAATTTCATCGAAATCGCGCCAATGGTCCTGTTGGCCATCGGGCTGATGGAGTATGCAGGTGCGGCAAGCGCCTTGCTCGGCACATTCGCGATCGTGTTTTTTGTTGGGCGTGTGTTACATGCGCTGAGAATGTTTCGGCGCAACCGGTGGCTGGGGCTGCCGGCAATCCTGACGCAGCACGTCATCTGCCTCGTGGCCGGCGTTTGGCTGCTGAATCACTTTTATTTTTCAGCGTAGCCGCGTTGACGGAAACGCGACAGCCGCTGAAAACCCCACATCCGAGAGGGAAATCCAACAATGCGAGATCTTGCCGTTTTGACGTTTCTGACCCTTGACGGGGTAATGCAAGCGCCGGCTCAGCCCGAGGAAGACACGTCGGGCGGATTCGCGAGCGGCGGCTGGGCCGCTCCGTATTGGCCGCAGGTGATGGACCAGGTGGAGGAGGAGGCGATGGCTCAGCCTTTCGATCTTCTGTTCGGTCGAAGGACCTACGAACTGTTCTCGGCGCACTGGCCGAACGTCGACAACTCGCCGCACGCCGACAAACTGAACAACGCCAGAAAATACGTGGTCACGACGACGCTGAACCAGCTCGACTGGCAGTATTCAACGCCGATCTCCGGAGACGTTCCGGCGGAAGTCGCCGGACTCAAGGAACAGGATGGCCCGCTGTTACAGGTTCATGGGAGCTCGGAGCTCATCCAAACGCTGCTGTCCTACGATCTTGTCGATGAGCTGCGGCTGTGGACGTTTCCCGTTGTCGTCGGCGCCGGCAAGCGATTGTTCGGTGAAGGTGCGTCGCCCGCCGACTGGGAACTCGCGAAATCGAGGTGCACTTCCGATGGCGTGGTCATGGCCATCTACCGGCGTGCAAACCGTTTGCGCGGATAGAGGACTGGTCTCCGTCCCCGGCATGATTGTGATCAGCGGCCCATTACGACTTCCCCCGGCTCAGATGACCACCTTGGGAAGCGTCGGATTGAGGTGCATCAGCGCGTCGTAAACCGACGTCCCGGTTGACGAGGCGAGTGTATTGGGATGGATGGCTGGATCGTCCGGGCCCATCAGGGTCGCCACGTCGCCTATGCTGGCCAACGGGTTTGCGCCGAGTTCGATGATTGTATGGCTTGCGCTGACCGCGCCGATGACGGGGTAGGTCGCGCCATTGACGAGAACCCGCGCGCCTTTCACTGCCGCGCGAGGATAGCCGTCCGTATGCCCGGTGGGAATGGTGGCGGTCCAGGTGGGCTCTTTTGCGACGTAGTTACGGCCGTAGCTGACGCTATCGCCCGGACGTAGCCGCTCAACCCGCACGATACGGGCCCGCAGGCGAACTGCAGGCGTCAACGTGGCGATGTCACTTTCGGAATGTGCATCGGAAGGGTAGGCGCCGAACAGGGCGATCCCGGGGCGAACCTGATCGAGGTGCGCGTCGGGCAGGTTGAATACCGCATTCGATGACGCTGCGTGTAATTGCCCGAGCGCCAGTCCGGCCTCCCGGGCCGACTCCGCCAGTGCCGTGAATCGACTCAGCTGCTCCTTGTCGAAATCACTCTCGGTAAAACCCATAAAAGTGCCCCTGATATCCATGTCGAGCTTGTTCGCTTCTTCGATCACCGGCATAGCCCGGTGATACGGAATGCCCATCCGGCCCATACCGGTGTCCAGGTAAATCTGCACCGATGCTCGTCTGCCGGCGGCTTTTGCGGCTTTCATTATCCTCGCCGCGGAGCCGTCGGTGCACAGGCTGAATTGGATGTCGCGGCTGGCGAGTTCCCGGCCGTCGCTATCGGAAAACAGTCCCAGGAGCAGTATGGGTTTTCTGACGCCGGCGTCACGAAGCGCGATGGCTTCGGCGGTTTTTACGACGGCGAACCCTGCAATTTGTGCAAGCGGTTCCAGGATCGGTGCAACGGTCGTGAGGCCCAGTCCGTAGGCGTTGTTCTTGATAACGGCCAGGATAGGGCGTCCGCCGGCAAGTTTGGCGACCGTGTTTACGTTCTTTTCGAGCGCGGCGGCGCTGACTTCAATCCATGGATCGAACCGGTCGTCCTCGACACCGGACATCGCCGCCCGAGCGCCACCCACCAAAGACGTCAGTAGCGGAGCTGCCGCGAGGCCCGCGACAAAATCACGCCTTGAGTAATTCATCACCTCTCCCCCAATGAACATCCGCGTAACGATGAATAGTAGCCGTTTTGACGCTTATTGCGGAAGCTCGCTACCAGTGGACAACCATCGGCAGCTCCGGTCTCATGTCCACCGATTGTCCTTTCTCTTCGCCGTTGAACACCAACTCCAATCGATGTGGTTCGTTCAGTCGCAACGAGACCTGCTCGCAATCCGCGATTGCTTCCAGCGTTGAAGACGGTCGCATGACCGGAACGCTAATGCGCAGTTCCGTGAGGTTCATGTGCGCATTGGCCAGTCGCAGCCGGGTATCGGGAACGGGCAGGTTTCGCGGCATGCAGATGCAAAGCGGCTCTTCGAGCAGATCTGAATTCTCGCCGACGTGGAAACACTGGTCGGCCCGGAAATACTCCGGACGGTAAGGCCAGCCGGGAAACGGTGCGAGCTGCGATTCGCCGGTTGCTCTCACTATCAATCCGAAAGGTGACGCCTCGGCGCTATCTGCACGTTCCGGAAAGCGCAGCCGACTTCCACGGCCGTTTGCCGCTTCGTCCGCATCGATAACGAAAAGGAACTCGAGCGCCGTGTCTGAGAAGAAAAATCTGCGATTGGCCGTACCCTGACCGGGATGGTCATTACGAGGCCCCTCGATCAACCCTAGGCCGGACAGAAGATCCGCCTGCGGGGCTCCCGGATCTGTGAGAACGAAGAAGTGATCGAGTTCTATGGTCATTGGATTCCGGTGGGACTATTCATCCCGATGGCGACAGGTAACCCGCGCATGGCGACGTTTATCGCAGGCGATCGGCCGGGCATGTGCCGGCGGGCAAGGGGGCAAGCGGTCGAAACCGCCAATCGCTCACGTTCGCTCGTTCGCCCTGAGTCCAAGCAGAATCGCCGCGACAACGAGGCTAGTACCCGCGGCCCTTTCGACCCAAACCTTGTGGTGACTGCGTATCTTCTCCGCCAACCAGCTGGCGCCCTTGCCGTAGGAAGCGAGGAAACATCCGTCCACGACGATGTAGGTGGCGCCCAGGATCGCAATCTGGGGGACAAGCGGATGTTGCGGATCCAGAAACTGCGGGAACAGGGCGGCGAAGAACACGACGGCTTTCGGGTTCGACGCCGAGGTAATGAAGCCACGAAACCACAGCATTCGGAGTGACGTCAACGGCACGTCCTGCGAACCGTCGCCGTTCCGGAATGAGGCCACGATCTGACGCAGCCCTATCCAAATCAGATACGACACACCCGCCCACTTGACGATCGTGAGTCCGTGCTGGGAACTGGTAATGACGGCAGCCAGTCCCAATCCGGCAAGGACGATTTGAATCGCGTTCGCCGTCAAATCACCAGCCGCGGTCGAGAGCGATCGATGGAAACCATTGGACATACTGACGGAAAGCATCAACAGGTGGCTTGGGCCGGGAGTGATCATGAAAATCAGAACGGTGCCCACATAAAGCAACCATGTTTCAATTGTCATACGCTGTCTCCTCGACTTCGTCGCCCCGATATCACCCCCGCGTGCTCCGGGGCGCCTGCCGGCGGTGCACAGTCTATCACCTGGTCGAGCGCCAGCCGCACCCGGCTAACGTCTCGCCGAGAATGCGCGGGAAGGCCTCGCGAACCGCTGGCCGAAATACGCCTGATACCCATGGTCCCCCGGCATGCCAGTCGATGACGCCACTGCTCGAATGGCACGGCGTCGGTTCTCGCTGATATCGTTGTCAGAAGCCGTCGCCGCGCCTTTGTCGGAGGCCGGATTGCCACAAACGTCCTTGTAAGTAGCGGAATTTACAGCATATTCGCTGTCCCGGGGTCCTCGACGACAGGACCCGGGCTGTGGGCCGACCGCGCCCGGCCGGCAGAATCCGGACACAATTTGACACCGGTGTCATATGGTTTTATCGTGCCAGGTAGTGACAAACCGGTGGATGGGCGACGCAACGGGCGAATTGATCCGTAATCCATTGGAAACTGGGGGGCAACCATGCGCAAACGCAGTCGTATCGGCCGTCGGATTCGACCGACCGAAAACGCTGTGGCCTTTCGCCGCACCGCGATATCGGCCGCAGTCCTATCCACCCTCGGCGTTCCAATCGGGGTACAGGCGCAGAGTGACGACTCGTCTCAAATCCAAAGTCTCGAAGAAATCACCGTGTTCGGACATCGCCGCTCACTGCAAAACGCCCAGGCGATCAAACGCGATTCTGAAACCTTCGTGGACGCTATTTCAGCCGCGGACATCGGGGCGCTGCCGGACGTCAGCGTTCTGGAAGCGCTGCAGCGCGTTCCCGGTGTCACCATCGAGCGGTTCGCGGCGATTGACGATCCGGATCACTTCTCAACGGAAGGCAGCGGAGCGACATTGCGCGGCCTGCCTCAAACGCGCAGCTCGTTTAACGGCCGCGATACGTTCTCCGCCAACAGCAATCGCGGCTTGACGTTCCAGGACGTTCCGCCGGAATTGATGGGTGCGGTTCGGATATTCAAGAATCAAACAGCCGACATGATCGAGGGTGGTATTTCGGGCACGATCGACCTGGTCACGCGCAAGCCGTTCGATTCCGACGAGCGCGTGCTTGCATTCGCGGCGCAGGCGAACTACGGCGATATCGCAGAAGAGACGACCCCCGGTTTCAACGGCATCTACAGCGAGCAGTTCGACACGAATAACGGCAAGTTTGGCGTGCTGCTGAGCTATGCGAATACCGATCTGGATTTTCGCAGTGACGGCGTCGAGGCGGGATTACACAATCTCGTACCGGACGCAGCCGGTCCGGGACAAGATCGCTACGTTCCGATAAACGCCGGAATGCGCAGCACGGTCACGGAGCGTGAGCGCGAAGGTATCGCCGCGTCATTGCAGTACGCGAACAACGACGGTGGTTTCTCCACCTTGTTCGAGTACGTGCGTTCGGATAGCCGCAGAAACTGGTTGGAGCATGCTTTTTTCTCCGATGATAACGGCGGCACTCTTGCTCCGGGCGGCGTGTTTGACGACGTTTCTCTGATCAGCGGAACAATCGAAAACATCGCCAGCGGACTCGGTCCACAAACCCGTCGCCAGGACACAGAAATTCTGGTCGAAGACTTCTCGCTGAACGTGCAGTTCAATCCGACCGCCCGGTTGGGGATCAGCGCTGACGTGCAGTACATCGATGCAGCGACGACCGCAGCCGACATGTCGGTGTTCGGCGGTCTGATACCGCAGGGCGGCAGCGGCATTTCGGCGGATGTCAATCTGAGAGGCAGCGTACCCGATGTAGCTTTCAACGCACCGCCCGGATCGACTCAATCCAACGAAGAATACTTCAACGATCCGGAAAATTTCTTTTGGCGTGCGGCCATGGATCATCTCGAGGACAGTGAAGGCGATTCGCTTGCGTTCAGGCTGGACGCAGACTACGAACTGGACGACGCCGGCTGGGCTCGCTCGATCGAAGTGGGCGTTCGCTTTGCGGAACGCGACCAAACCACCCGGTGGTCAACCTTCAATTGGGGCAATCTGTCCGAGTCATGGAACGGTGGATTCGCCTTGTTCGATGGCGTGCCTAACGACAACAACGCCGGTTCCTCCGCCGCCAGCGCTTTTTCGTTCGATGATTTTCACGGCGGCAATGCCGGCGGTATCGGCGGCGCGCCTTCGGGCGCGGCCTTGTTCCCGGACGCCGCATTGGTCGCCAACTATGACGCGTTCCTGACGGGAACGGCGTCGTTCCCCCGAACGGCGCTGGCGGATCGCGGCACCGCAATCGACGGCTCACCCTATACCGCGCCGGAGATAAACAAGACCAACGAAGAGAGCACCGCCGCCTATGTGAAATTGAACTTCGGCGCCGATAATCCGCGCATCGAGGGTAATATCGGGCTGCGTTGGGTGGAGATTGACACCTCGGTGGCCGGCGGCATCACGTTTCCCACGCTGACTCCAGAAGCCGCTCAATTTGCCAGCCCGGAGGAGCTCGCGTTTGCGAACGGTTTCGCGTCGACGGAAGACTCGAGCAGTTCGGAGTCGACAATCTTGCCAAGCTTGAATCTGAAAGTGGAGATGGTCGATGATCTCATCCTGCGTTTCGGCTATTCGCAGGCGATCGCGTTTCCGGACCTGGGTGCGCTCCGGTTCAATTTCAATATTTCCGCTGTAACTCAATCTGACGCGAATATGAATCCCGACGTCACCGGATTCAGACAGGACAGTGGAAATCCGTTTCTAAAACCAATGGAAGCCGACAATTATGACCTGTCGCTGGAGTGGTATTTCAACGATTCCGGTTATCTCAGCGCGGGAATATTCTACAAGGACATGGAGAACTTTTTCTCGACAGACACGATACCGACGAATGTAACCAATCCAAGCACCGGGCAGTCGCAGGTCGTCAGTATTAATCAGCCGATCAATGTCGGCGACGCTACCCTTCAAGGGTTAGAGCTGTCATACCAGCAGTTTTTTGATGGGCTGCCGGGTGCCTGGAGCGGGCTTGGTATGCAATTCAATTACACATACCTGGAAGAGAACGGCGTGCCGCAGCAGAACGTGAGGCCGGTTGAAGCTGACCCCAACAGCCCAGCACGAACAACCGTCCCGTTCGAGGATCTGCCATTGCAGGGTCTCTCCGAGCACAGCTACAATATTGTCGGAATTTATCAAAACGATTGGATCGATTCGCGCCTCGCGTACAACTGGCGCGACGACTACTTGCTGACGATCCGGCAGGTCAACCTGGGTTTGCCGGTGTTTGCCGATAGTCGTGGCCAGCTGGACGGCTCGGCGTTTTTCAGGCTGAACGACAGCTGGCAGATCGGTGTTCAGGGCACGAATCTTCTCAAGGATGAAACGGTTACATCGATGCAGGTCAATCAGGCGGGCGACCGGGTATTCCGCTCTTCGTTCGTGTTCGACCGAAGATTCGCATTCGTGGTGCGCGCCCAGTTCTGATTCCCGGGGCCCGTTGTGGCTGCAATGCGATAGCGCGGGCATTGCTGCCGAGAGTCCGAGCCGACGTTGGGAGACTACGCGGGCTGAGCAGTCATCATGAGTAGAGCAGTAAAGAAAGTCGTCATTGTCGGCGGCGGTACCGCTGGCTGGATGACTGCCGCCGCGCTTGGCCATCTGCTAAAAAAAAAGGCTGTCAAATTGAGCTCGTCGAATCCGAACAAATCGGAACGGTAGGCGTCGGAGAAGCCACGCTTCCCCACCTTCGTTTTTTCAACCAACGTCTCGGTATCAATGAACACGAATTCATGCGCGAGACGCACGCCACCTACAAAATCGGAATTGAGTTCGCAAATTGGGGGCGGGTGGGCGACGCCTATCTCCACCCGTTTGGCGACTACGGCCAGAAGTTGCGCGGCATTGAATTTCATCATTATTGGCTTCGGTCGAAAGCGCTGGGTCATTCAGGCGATATCGGCGAATACTCGCTTCCCGTCGTTGCCGCTGCGCTTGGGCGATTTGATTACCCCGATGCCGATCCGCGGTCGATCTTGTCCAGCTTCTCCTATGCATTTCATCTCGATTCGTCACTGTATGCTCGATACCTTCGCAGGTATTCGGAGGCTCACGGCGTCGTTCGTACGGAAGGCCGGGTCGTCGACGTCGCACTGAATCCGGAATCGGGATTTATCGAATCGGTCCTGCTGGACGGCGGCAAGCACGTAACCGGGGATATCTTTGTCGATTGTTCCGGTTTTAGAGGGTTGCTCATCGAGCAGGCCCTGGAAGCAGGTTATGAGCAATGGCAGCAATGGTTGCCTTGCGATCGGGCGATTGCAATTCCATCCGTTCCGAATGGTGATCCACCGCCAAACACGCGGGCGACCGCGACCAATGCAGGTTGGCGTTGGCGGATCCCGCTGCAGCATCGAACCGGAAACGGGATCGTCTACAGCAGCGAATTCATGGACGACGATGCTGCGCTTGAAAACCTGCTGGACGGGCTCGACGGCGAGGCGCTTGCTGATCCCAATCCCCTGCGTTTTGTGACCGGACGGCGCAAGGTGATGTGGGACAGGAACTGCATAGCGATCGGCCTTTCCGCGGGTTTCCTGGAACCGTTGGAGTCAACCGGCATCCACCTGATTCAGCTCGGTATCATGAAGCTCATGGAGTTTTTCCCCGACAAGGACTGTGATCCTGTTGTTTCGAGCGAATTCAATCGTGTCATGGCGATGGAGATCAACCGGATCAAAGACTTCCTGATCCTGCATTACTCCGCGACCGAGCGGGCCGATACGCCGTTCTGGGATTACTGCCGCAACATGTCCAGGCCCGCCGACCTCGAACGCCGAATCGAACTGTTCAAAGACTGCGGGCACGTAAGCGCTTATGAAGAAGGGCTGTTTCTCGAGCCAAGCTGGGTCGCCGTCTATCTCGGTCAGCGCGTTTTTCCTTCGAGCTACGATACGCGCGTTGACGCGCTTGATGAAAGCGAATTTCTCGGGAGTATGGACAAGGTACGCCGGGCAATACGCGCCGCCGCGGAGTCGATGCCGAGTCACACCGAGACTATCTCGCGAACCTGCACATGCGACGGCGGTCCGGAAGACAGGTATCCGCCCGCATCGATGGACCTCTACCGGACTTTTCGGTGACCCGGCCGATCGACAGAATTGCGATTGTCGGTGGTGACACGTCGGCGTGGATCACGGCCGCGGCGCTCGCAAAAGGGCTCGGGAGTGAGCACGTTGACATTGTCGTCCTCGAACGTTCCGGCATGCTCGATCGCCATGCCGAAAGTTCCGTACCTTCGTTGCTGTCGTTCCTCAAGTTCCTGAACGTCGATCAGCGAGATTTCATGCGCGAGACGGGCGCGTTTCCGAGCCTTGGGACTGCCTATGAGGACTGGTCCGAAAGCGGCCAGGATTTCATACATACGTTTGGCGCTTATGGCAGCATGCTCGACGGTATCGAGTTTCAACATTTTGCCGCAAGAGCGCGCGGCGCCGGGGACCTCAGTTCATTCGACGAGTATTCCGTGGGAGCGATGGCTGCAAGGTTTGGGCGCTTTGCGCATCCGGTGTCCGATCCGCGCTCGATACTGTCCCAGATGACATACTCGCTAAACGTCGATAGCCGAAGGTTTCGACGATATCTCAAGTCGTACGCGCTCAGCAAGGGCGTTCGCCTCATCGCCGCCGACGTTGTATCCGCGACGTCGAATTCAACGAACGGCTTTGTCGAAAGCCTGGAGTTGGATACCGGCGAAACGATCAGCGCGGATTTTTTCTTTGACGGCTCCGGCAGCTCCGCGGGGCCGATCAGTGAGTGTCTCGGAGAATCGATGGAAGACTGGTCAGAGTGGCTACCGTTCGACCGCCGCGTATCGATTCGTATGGACAGGCGGTCGTCGTTGCTTCCCCACGTAACGCTTCGAGTCATGGACGCGGGCTGGTATCGGAGGATTCCGCTGCGGGACGTGGTGGTCTCGGAATTGCACTATGACGGCGAGATCACGCCGGAAAGCGTTGCCGCAAGTGCTTTGCGAAGCGCGGTGGGCGCAGCCCGCGATCAGGACGTACTCCATCACTCCATCAGGCACGGGCGCCGGCGAGCCTTTTGGAGCAAGAACTGTGTTGCGGTAGGCGTTGCGGCGGGCGACGCCGGTGATTTTGTCATTAATCGAAATCACCTGGCGCAAAGCGCGATACTTCGCTGGATCGATCGCTACCCGGACAAGGATTGCGCCTCTTCCGTCGTGTGGGACTACAATCGGGCATGCGGCAACGAGTACTCGCGAGTGCTGGACGTTCACGTGCTGAATCTGGTCTCGGTCAAAACGGGAAAGTCCGAGTATTGGCAAAGAATAAAACAGATACCGAAGCCGGAATCACTCAAACACAAAATTGAGCTATTTATGGGCCGTGGGAGCCTCGCGTTTAACGAGGGCGAATCATTGCTTCCGAATTCGTGGATCGCTTTGTTGATCGGGCTTGGGTACTGGCCGAATCGACATCATCCACTGGCCGATGCCGACGGTGCTCACCACGTCAGGGAGAAGCTGGCCGATATTCGCCGGCAGATTCGAGAGGCGGCGTCGCAACTACCGGATCAACAAGAGTACTGGAATCGCTACATCGGACTGGACGCCGGTTGATCGACGATGGCTATGCGGGAAAACGCGATTAGAAAAGTTGTGATCGTCGGCGGCGGAACGGCTGGTTGGATGTCCGCCGCCGCGCTTTCGTCAGTGTTGGTGAATCGGTATTGCGAGATTCAGCTGTTGGAGTCGGACCAGATCGGTACGATTGGCGTCGGCGAAGCGACGATCCCGCAAATCAATACCTTCAACAGGCTGTTGGGTATCGACGAAGACGAGTTTGTCCGGCATACGCAAGGCACGTTCAAGCTGGGCATTGAATTCGTCGACTGGAGAAGAATCGGTCATCGATACATGCATCCCTTTGGCGTTTACGGTGCGCCGATGAATGCAATACCGTTTCACCACTACTGGCTGAAAATGTTTCGCGAAGGTCGGGCGCCGGACCTCGATTCGTTTTCGCTTGCATGCACCGCTGCACCGGCCGGCAAGTTCACGCGTCCACTCAACATACCGAAATCTCCCTTGTCGCAAATCGTTTATGCGTTCCAGTTTGATGCGAGCTTGTATGCGGAATACCTGCTTAACTATGCGGAGACCAATGGTGTAATCAGGACGGAGGGTAAGGTTACGAACGTGAACCTTGACCCTGCAAGCGGGTTCATCCGGTCTGTTGACCTGGAGAGCGGCGGATCTGTCGGCGGTGATTTGTTCATCGACTGTACCGGGTTTCGCAGCTTGCTGATAGACAAGGCGCTCGGCGTCGATTACGTCGATTGGTCGGAGTTTCTGCCGTGTGATCGCGCGATTGCGATACCAACGGCGAGTACCGAAGCGCCTCTTCCATATACACGTGCGACCGCTCGCGACGCCGGTTGGCAATGGCGAATACCATTACAACATCGCGTCGGCAACGGGCACGTGTACTCGAGCAAGTTCATTGATGACGACCAGGCATGCGAGGTACTGATGGACAACCTCGACGGCGCAGCACTGAGAGAACCGAACAGGTTGAAGTTCGTAGCCGGCAGGCGCCGGGCGTTTTGGGAGAAAAACTGCGTCGCCATTGGCCTGTCCAGTGGGTTTCTGGAGCCCCTGGAATCGACCAGTATTCACCTGATCCAGTCGGGAATTTCCAAGTTGATCGGACTGTTTCCGGACAGGGAGTTTCACCAGGCGGACATCGATAAATACAACGCTCAATCCGTGTCGGAGATCGAATCTATTCGAGATTTCTTGATCTTGCACTATAAAGCGACCGAGCGAACGGATTCGGAATTCTGGAATTACTGCAGAACAATGGATATACCGGACTCGCTCGCGGAGAAGATCGCACTTTTCGAGAACAATGGGCGGTTGTATCGCGAGGGGGACGAGCTTTTTTCCGAAACCAGCTGGCTGGCAGTACTTCACGGTCAGGGCGTTACTCCGCGGGGATATCACCCAATTGTCGATGCCTACCCGGATGACGTTGTTGCGAATCACCTGGACGGTATCAGGTCCGTCATCTCGCGATCGGCTGACGAGATGCCGAGTCATTCGGCCTTCATAAAGAAGCACTGTGCGGCGAGGGGCTGACACTATGTATTCACAGATCTCCGTACCGGCTGCCCGGCGCCGGGAAGCATCACCGGGCGAACGGATTAGCGCGACGAGGGCATTTGTCGGGATGAGTAAGTCTCTGATATCACAACGCGTTTACCGCGCGCTGAGCATCCTGGCATTTGGATTGTTGTCGGTCGGTTCGGGATTGGCGTCCGAGCGAACGGGCAGTGATGTTTGGTCAATTCCGTACCCGGCGCCGTTCGACAGCAGCCAGCTGGTCCGTCCTCAATCGGCCATTCGAGTTGAGAAGAACGGATTTGTTGACGAGAGCGGCGTCGAGTTCGTATTTCGCGGGGTTAGCATCGCCGATCCGGCGAAGCTCGTGGATGAGGGTCGGTGGACGTCCGAGATCTTTGCAGTTGTTGCCGAGTGGGGCGCAAACACCGTTCGAGTCCCGATTCATCCGCCCGCCTGGCGCGGCCTGGGCCCGGAACGATACCTCGAATTGATCGACGAGGCCGTCGTGTGGGCAAACCAACTCGGGCTGTATCTGATCATCGACTGGCATTCCATTGGCTACCTTCCGACAGAACAATATCAGCATGTCATGTACGACACGACAAAAAAGGAAACGCTTGGTTTTTGGAGGACTATCGCGTTCCGTTATGAAGGCGTACCGACAATCGCAGTCTACGAAATATTCAACGAACCGACGACTCAGGGAAACACGCTGGGTATTCGCGATTGGCAAGAATGGAAGACTTTCAACGAATACGTAATTGACATGATCTACGCCCGCGACACCGCGGTCATTCCGTTGGTGGCGGGGTTCGACTGGGCCTACGACTTGCGCGACGTTCGTACCTCGCCGGTTCAGCGTGACGGGATTGCCTATTCCGTTCATCCGTACCCGCAAAAAGCCAAACCGAAGAAGGAAACACGGGAGGAGTTTTTCCGGCTCTGGCAGGAGACCTGGGGATTTGTAAGCGAAACGTATCCGATGATTGCGTCGGAACTCGGCTGGGTACGGGAGGACGGCTACGGTGCGCACATTCCGGTCATCAACGACGGTTCATATGGGCCGATGATCATGGATTTTCTGCAACAACGCGGAATCTCTTGGATAGCCTGGGCGTTCGATCCAAAATGGTCGCCGGTGCTGATCACGGACTGGGAATTCAACCCGTCGGAGCAAGGTCGCTTTTTCCGCGACGCCATGAAGAAGGCGAAAGAGACGAGGAGTAACGACGTATCGAAAGAGTAACGGGCGCGGCGCCGTCCCCTGCCAATCCGAGTTCGTTCGTAAAAGTGCCACAAACACCTGCACAGGAAGGCCAATGCGTATATACCGCGTGGCAACGCCTACCAGAGTCTCGACAGAATGAAGAAACGCAGCAGATGGCCACGTCGCCCCACCATTATGGATGTCGCGATGTCCGCCGGGGTTTCAAAGAAAACGGTATCCCGCGTTCACAATGGAGAACCCAATGTCCGTCCGGCGACGCGCGAGCGGGTGCTGGAGGCCTCCCGACAACTCAACTATACGCGTAACATCTCGGCACGCAGACTCGCGTCGCAACGGTCTTTCATCGTCGCGATGCTCTACCATGACGATGAGGTAAATCATTACCTGCCGGACATCCAGCACGGGGCGTTGGAGCGATGCCATGCCCATGGTTACAGTCTGCTTGTGCATCCGTTCGTCGGTGGAGTAGACGACGCGGCTGACGAAGTAAGGAACTTGGCGAACCAGGCGTTGTTTGACGGATTGATTGTCACTCCGCCGCTAGCTGACTCCAAGAAGCTTTCAGCGCAGCTCGGCGACATGGGTCTGCCGTTTGTCCGGGTTTCACAACTGCATCGCGGCGAGTATTCGTCTTCGGTTTCGGTCGGCGATGAGGCGGGCGCCTACGCGATGACGGAGCATTTAGCCAAGTTAGGTCATCGCCATGTCGGCTTCATCATCGGGAACCCGAACCAGGGCGCGGCCATCGATCGACTGAACGGCTTTCGAGCGGCAGTAAGAGACTTCGGTCTCGAAACAAAAGACGGGTGGGTCGAGCAGGGGGATTTCAAGTACGAATCCGGCATTTTGGCCGCGACCAAGATTCTTGCAGCAAAGAGCAGACCAACGGCGATCTTCGCGAGCAATGACGACATGGCCGCCGGAGCGTTGTTCGTTGCGCACCGGCAGGGTTTCACCGTTCCAGATGACCTTACGGTTGTTGGATTCGATGACATCGCGATGTCGCAACGGCTCTATCCGCCGCTAACGACGGTTCGCCAACCCACGAAGCAGGTCGCGGCCGCCGCGACGGAGATGTTGGTTCAATCACTCGTGTCGGGGGACACCGAAATCACCAATATCGAATTACCGACCGAATTGGTGGTGAGAGAAAGCTGTTGTCCGCCGCCTGGACAAGGTTAGATACGGATCTTCCGGCGGCGTAAGCACTCTCGAAGGGAAATTCGCGATTCACGACACCCGACGTCGTTCGCCGGAGAGTATCTGCGCGGAAAGTGTGTGCTACGTCGAAGTTTCTGCCCACAACTGTGGTCTATGCTGGGAAACCATACTGTACTAGTAAGTGACTAAATTCGGCGCCTGGGAGCCCGGCCGACGTTCGACTCGAGTAAGACCCGCCGGTCCCAGGGGAGCGCACGTTCATCAACAGGTGATCCCATGCGAAATGTCTTTGCCGTTTTACTCTCAGCGCTGGTCTGCGGTTTCGCAGCTTCCGAATCGGGGGCGGTGGAGCAGCCCTCGGGTACGTCGCCGACGCTTCAGACCGGTTTGCAAATCGAAATCCAGTCACCGTCCGACGGTTCCGTCTCGACCGAGGGAGAAAAGACCGTCGACGTGGAAGGCATCGCGTCGGCTATAGGCGGAGTGCGATACCTGGACATGATGTTCGTAATGGACACGTCTCGGAGTCTTCGCGGCACCGATCCTGAAGATTTTCGATCTGCGGGCGCCATAGGCCTGGTAAGGAATCTCTCGCCCAAAAGCGATATCAAGATTGGCGTCGTCAGCTTTGATAAACAGGGCGAGCTCGCTCAGCCGATGACGTCGGATCGCGACAAGGTTGTCGCGGCGATACGGGATCTGCCCCGTTCGGGTAGCACGAATCTGGCCGCCGGAATACGCACGGCGCTCGCGGAAATCGAGACCAACGGGCGGCCCGGTTCGTCGAGAGTGATAATGCTCTTCACGGACGGCAAGTCGAATAGAAAAAAAGCGCATGCCGCCGCGCGCGAGTCGATACTGCAGGGCGTTACGATTCAAACGATCATGCTCGGCGCGAGCAAGACGGGCGGCGAGATTCTCGACGAGATCGCCTGGGGGACGGGCGGCAGTTTCGTTCAGGTATCGGATCCGACGAAGCTTCCCGAGGCGTTTCTGAACCTGCGTACGACAGGCGTGGACAGCGTAACCCTGAGCGTCAACGGTTCGACGCCGATCGACGCGCGGCTGGCGGGTGGAACGTTCGCGGGACGCCTCCCGCTGGAAGTGGGTGAGAACCGAATCGTCGCGTTGGCCACCAGCCTTGATGGGCAGACGCAGGAATCCGCCGTAACGGTGAACGTGCAGGACGCGAGCTGCGCGGCACTGGAAGTGGCGGCCGTGAAAGAGGGGCGACCCGTTCTGTCTCTCGACGAACGGGCCGTCGAGATCGTTGTTGACGCATCAAGGAGCATGTGGGGCCGCATGGGCAGCGAGCCCAAGATGGTGGTTGCCAAGGAGATTCTGGAGGACGTCTCTTACTGGTTCCCCGAAGACCTGGACCTCGCACTTCGCGCTTACGGAAGCGCCAGCCCGAGCGACGCCAACGACTGTGCGGATTCGACGCTTCTGGTGCCGTTTGGCGAGGGAAACCGGGATCTCATTCGCGGGGCGATTGCCGACCTGCGTCCGCTGGGACAGACGCCTATAGCGTATGCGTTGAACGAGGCGGCCCGGGATTTCGGCTCTTCGCAAAACGACCGTGCAGTGGTGATGGTTACCGACGGCATCGAGAGTTGTGGGGGGGATCCCGCCGGGGCAGCTCGGGCGCTTCGCGCGCAGGGCATCATGGTGCACCTGATCGGTTTCGGGCTTGGTAACACCACTGACGAAGATGCGGCGAGCCTGCAAGCGGTCGCCGATGCGTCGGGAGGGCGCTACGTCACCGCGAGCAGCGCCGAGGGGCTCAAAGAGGCATTGGCGCAGACGGTGGCTACCTCATTCAGCGTATTCAAAGGCAGCGTTGAGGTCGCGAACGGCGCTTTCGGTTCGGGCGAACCGCTGTTTCTACCCGGGGGCGACTATCGGGTTCAAATCGACAGTTCGCCGCCACAGAACGTGGAAATCAGCTTGGCGCCCAGAGATCAACTGACGTTGACGCTGGAGAAGAAAGGCGACTTCGTATCTCGTTTCGATCGGCGCGATCGCATTCAGTACAGGTCGTGCGAAGACGTCGTCACGTCCATCGAGCGTCTGGAAGCCAGCCAGGAAATGCGCAAGTCCGTTCAGAGCGCGACGTATTAGCAGACCCTGGTGGCGCCCCGTGCAGTGGAGCTATCGATCGGGATCCTGACCCGCATATGGCCGTGTTCAACAGGTCTCGATGTTCGACGAGATTCGTGAATGTTCTCTTTTCGGTGACGGCCGTCCTCGTCAGGTTGTGCGAGTTACGTGTCAGCCGGCATCGATGAAAGAATCCGATCGACCTCGGCGCGAAACTCTTCGGTGTAACTGTCTCGTACCAGGGCCCAGATGCGACGACCGCCGGGACTTGCGATTACTCGCTCGACAATTGCAATACCCTGTGACTTCCAAATTTCCGGCGACAGACCCGTTACGGTGGTCTGCGAGTGGACATCCCAGAGTCCGTCAATGCCGTTGGTGATCATGAGCCTGAATCGATAGCGCTCGCTCTCGGAAAGGCTATCTGAGTTGCTTATGCCCTTTAACCAGATATCCGTCACCTCAGAATTCTCATACACCGATCTACGGCTGTCACGCAAAGCCTGCGCGCTTGCATTCGCCGCGGCTGCCCTCGACGCGAGTTCATGTTGCGCTATCTGCCGCGTGTTCTGCCGGATCTGGAAAGCCAGATAACCAAGTGTCGCTATCACGCCAGCCGCGCCAATCAATTCGCCGATTGCACCAATTGCGTCCCAGTTCATATCGATTACCCTCTAATTTCAGATCGCGATGAACGTTCTCTGCATCTCTATACTTCGACACAGGAAAAAGATTACGATCTATACGTCTCTGAAAGCTGTGTTCTATTCTCTTCCGTTCCGATCCGTCCTCGAACGCTATCTTCAAATCCATCGTCAGCTTGACAACGGAGAACCGATCGATCGACGGTGTGATCTCGGACGATACGAAGTATCCGGCTTCCGCCTTGAGATCATCGAACGAAACAGCCTGGCTCAGCGGCGTCGTCACCAAAACGGTTGCCCAACCGTTTGAAAGGTCGAATCCGGAGAGCGCCTGTTGATCGGTCATGACATGTACGCGGTGTATGAGGACGTTGACGACTGGCGAACCCCCCTCATCTACGGCTACCTGCGAGTTAAAAGGGCGACCAGTCGTCAAAGCAGATAGTCCGCGAGAACCTCGACCAGATGGTCGGACCAGCTTGCCGGAAACGGCTCCGTCAATTCGACCGATTTGGCGAAGTCGACCTCGAAGAGGCGTTTTATCACTTCGTCAACGGCAGGTGGATGTGAGGTTGCGAGATTCAATTCCTTGTTCACGCGGAAACTCAGCTTGTCCCAGTTGGCCGACCCGAAGCAGGCCCAGCCGTCGAATACTGCCGCCTTCACGTGTGACATGCCTGGATAGAGATAGACGCGAATACCGTGCTTGAGCATTGCATTGGCGGCAAGGACGTTGCTCTTGTTGACCGGACCGTGATTGCCGACGAGCGGCAATATGATGCGTACGTCGACGCCTCGGCGACGCGCCTTGGCCAGTTCGTAGAGCATCGCATCGTCGGTAAAGTATGCATTCTCTATGTATATGTAGCCCTTGGCGTTTCGGATTGCAGCAAGCTGCGTGCGAAAAATCTCCGCGTTGCCGGTGCGTGTGAACAGTACGCGAATAGAATAACCAACACCGTCGGCCAGGCGTCGATTCCGCTTCATCTTCTGCAGCAGGAAACCGACGTCGCCAAGAGGGCCCGCGTGCGCCCACGCGTCGTCGAATTCGTGGCGGAGCACGTCAACGACCGGGCCGCGTGCTTCGACCATCAGATCGTGCCACGAATAGCGATACTCACGGCCAATGTTCATGCCACCGGTAAACGCAATCTGATCGTCGATGATGGTCGTTTTGACGTGATCACCCGCCAACCACGGATTTTTTGCTTGCCGGACGGCAACCTCGGAGCTGCTTTCCAAAAACTGATGTACCGAGGCGGGTGGAACGTAGTCTTCGGGCATGCTTTCGTGCGCGGTTCCCGTTGCAAGGATGGTTCCCAGACCATCCAGGAGTACCTTTGTGTCGACTCCCTCGTTGGAGCGGCGTTTCAAAAGGTTGCCGATCGATTCCGCGAAGTCATCGTTGTCAAAGATGTAGGTTCGAATTCTTATCGATTCACGGGCGGACGTAATAGCATCGATCAGGCGAGTGAAGTACTCGCCGCCGTCGATCAGGTAGTCGATCGTGCCGCTGGTCGGTTCGCGATTGGTGATTTCGTTTAGCTGGTTTTCCCACTCGGCGAGGTCCATACCCGGTCCTTCGTAGACATCGGGAATCGGTTCGGACTCGAGGTTGACCAACCATGTCGGGCGCACGGTTTCCACCGCGGCATCGGTCGCCGCAAACAGCAGTCTATAGAGCGATGAGACGGGGCGAATAGCCATGCCTCCGAGGTGACTCTGCGCAACGTGTCCCATCGATTGAGCGACCTGTGTGCCGCCGCCGGCGTCCTGCTGGCGGGGCGTCATTGCGTAGCGTACGAATACCGCGATCGGCAGATCGAGATCGACGTAAAGGAATGGCAGGGAATAGGCACCGGCGTCACCGGTATTGAACACGATGCGTCGCTCCCGGACGCCCTCGGTTTGCAGGAAAGCGTCGAGTTGCGGTAGTCCTCGACGAACGAATTCCTTGAAGTCGATCCGCTCGCCGACGCGGTAGTCCGTCGGTTTATCGGTGATGAGCCGCGCCTCGAAATTGCCCAGTTCGTTGTGGTAGAGAAAATAGTCGTCCGCGTCGAAATGCATGACGAGACCGGACTGCCTGTCCTTAGGGATGACTGAATCAAACAGCGCGTCGCGGAAGCGACCCCATTGCTCTGCCGTAAGCAACCGCGGCACTATCGGGTCGGCCGGAACCTCGTTCCAGGGGTTTCGCTGCTGATATTCGAGAGGGAGGATATAGGGACCTGAATAGGTTCCGTCAGTGGCAGCCTCGACAGCCTGGATGTCGATGCGCTCCGACCAGGTGCCGCCGGCGTAGATCAGCCCGTCGGCGCCGGCGTAGCGGACGAAAAACTCCTCATCGCCAATGAATGCCTGATCCGCGACCAGCGGTTGCCGAACCCCCTCTTCGGCAAATCGGCCGACCAGCATTCGGTAGTCGCTCGGAGCTGCGGTTCCCTTCTCGAACGACGCAACGGTACTGCCGCAGCCCACGAGCGGCAGGGCGCTCAGGAACAATATCAGGCGCTGGAATTGCATGGTCGAGCAAATCCCTAGCGTTGAGACAGGAACAAACGTTAGCAGTCTCTTGGCGCGTCGGCAAATTGGATCGGAGCAAAGGGCGGAGTAATCTGCCCGGCGCCAGTCATACTCACAGCCGTATACAATAGAGGCTGGGTGAGTAACTCAATTCCCATACAGGAGTAGTCATGCGGACGATTACGGTGTTAATCGCAATAGTTGCAGGCTGTTACGTTTTTCTCTGTGCGCTGCTGTACTTCATGCAGGAGCGAATGGTTTTCCTTGCAAGACTGCCGGGTCGCGAGCTCGAGGTAACTCCTAAGCATGTGGGTTTCGACTATGTCGATGTCACTACGAAGACCAGCGATGGCCTGTTGATTCATGGCTGGTACGTTTACGCCGACGAGCCGCGCGGGACCGTGCTTTTTTTTCACGGCAATGCGGGGAACATATCGCATCGCCTCGACAGTATAGCGATCTTTCACGGACTCGGGCTCGATACGTTCATCATCGATTACCGCGGATACGGCCAGAGTGAGGGGAAACCCAGCGAGGAGGGCACCTACCGGGACGCCGAAGCCGCGTGGCAATATCTGGTCACCCAGCGCGAAATAGATCCCACAAGGATCATCGTGTTCGGGCGTTCGATCGGCGGCGGCGTTGCGGCCTGGCTTGCGGCCAGGCATACAGCGGCCGCGCTGATCGTAGAGTCGAGCTTCACGTCAGCCACCGAGATGGCGGCTCGTCTCTACCCGCTCATGCCCGTGCGGCTCATCTCGCGCCTGCGATATCCCGTTGCCGACTACGTGGCCGCAGTGAAGTTCCCGGTTCTCATCATTCATAGTCGTGACGACGAGATCATCCCGTTTTCCATGGGAAAGGCGTTGTATGGGCGTGCGCCGGCACCAAAGGCGTTTATCGAGCTCGCGGGCGATCACAACAATGGGTTTCTCTTGTCGCGGGACCGATATCGTCAAGAACTTGCGCAGTTCATCGAGGCTCACCTGGAAGACAGTACAGAATCGTACTGATACCTGATACCTGATACCGCGCGTGATAACGTCGTACCAATCAGCGTGCAGGTACATTGCCGGAAAGATGCTTCCGGCAGACTGTGCAGCGAATTTTCAGATATCACCTGAGACAATTCGCAACACGGGACCAATCGAGTAACTCAACCACAGCGCAATTGCAGCTAGAAAGGTCACGGCGAACATCGCGTGATACGTACGATTCCGAACGAAAATGCCGATGACGCTCATAGAGATCCAGACCGTCATTAACGCTGCATACTGAACAAGGGGAGGAGTGGAAAGTTCGAACTCGTACTTGAGCCAGGTATCGGCCAGGTCGATCAACGCCATCGCCGTCAGTACACCAAAATATACACGTCGATTTTCGAGAAAGTGTTCGAGTGTGTCGTGTCCCTGTTCAATCGATTCGGGATGGAGTAACGCGAGCAAGAAAAAGATCGTACCTGCATAAATGAGTACGAATATGTGGAGTCCCGGCGACCAACCCTCGAACGATGACAGCAGGAAAGTAAACCACCAGAACGCCACGAGCCAGAGCAGGATGCTGACAGTCCAACAGATCGGAATCCAGGAGATCGCAATCTGGCGACGAGCGTTGAAAAGACGAGCCAATCCGGACAATGACCTCGTTATGCCGAGACCGGCAATAACGCTGACCAACGCGATTAGATACTCGAAACTGTCCATGCGGCGCTCCCGAACGCAATCCTATACTCGTTTGGTACCAGTGGATTGTGAGAATAACACGAATAGGATCAGTCACATACGAGGTTTTCACTAACGTCCGACCACATTTCGGAACGACCGTCGACAGCTCGAGCAATCGAACACACCTGTGCGCGAATTCCGTTCGAGATGATTGTAGCTCCGCGCTCCAATTTCAGCATGTGCGATAATGGGAGCAGCATCGTTGCCGGTGGCAGGTACAAGTTGATGATTCAAGAGATCTACGTACCACGAGATGCAAGACTCAGGCAGATAGTCAATTTCATGACCTATGTGGCGTTCACGCCCGAGGATTATTTTGAGGGGCGGACGGCCATTTTCCCCAATGCGACCAGCAATCTGATGCTATCGCTTCATGACGAAATGGATGTCGATTTCACGCCAACGGACAGTGCTATATACATATCGTGCACCAGCACAGTAGCCTTTCGTCCCCACGTTGGGTTGAGATTCATGACTGTCCAGTTCAACTGCTACGGTATGTATTATGTGAATGGAATTCCAGTCAGCGAATTACACGATACATTATTTTCACTGGATTCATTTTTTAAGGCGAGTGAAATCGATGAAATCACCAGCCGGCTAAGAGAACCCACTTCAATTGAAGAAAAATTTGAAGCGCTTGAATCATTCCTCCTACAACGAATTGGAGTACTGGACATTGATCCAAGATTGCCCTATGCCATTGCCGCGCTTAAATTGCAGCAGCACTACCGCATTGATGAATTGAGTGAAGCGCTGTGCCTTTCGAGTCGAGGGCTGCTGAAGCTGTTCAAGAAACACGTAGGAATCAGTCCCGCTTATTATAAAAAGATAGCCAGATTCAATCAGGCCGCCAGCTCAATGCTTAATCGGCCCGGATTGCCGTTAACGCAGATTGCGTCTGAATGCGGATATTACGATCAGGCACATTTCATTAAGGATTTCAGGGAATTTGGTGGAATTTCGCCATCGGGTTTTCTGCAACTACGGGCCAAGAGTTCGGATTTTTACAATTACATCTTGAAAGATATCGATAGTCTGGCGCCATCATAATTTCTCTCGGTCAAAAGACGATGATTAGAGTACTGTGCACGATAGCCCTATTCTCCATTTGGGCAAGTACTGATGCACAAGAGTACAGCGGCCCGATCATTGACATGCATATTCATGCTTACACCGACGGGAACCCTTTGATAGGCATGACCCATCCTCCTACCTTACGCGGTGAGACTTATAAGGGTGTAATTTCAGGTATTGAGCAAAAAGAACAAACACTGGAGAAGTTCCGCAAGCACAATATAGTGAAGGCAGTAGTAACCGACGGACAGTTATGGTTGGATGATGCACCCGAAGCCATCTTGATCGCTAACGCGGACAAATCGATAGAAACATTAAGAAGGCAGCACCAGGAAGGTAAGCTACAAGTAATTGCAGAAATGTTGCCTTTTTATGCTGGGGTATTGGCCGATGACTCAACTTTAATGCCGTACTACGAGTTGGCCGAAGAATTGGATATTCCAGTCGGTTTCCATGTGTTCCCCGGCGGCCCCAACTATGGCTTTCATCGAATGCCTGAAATGTTGTCCGAAATGCGCACGTACAATGCCAATCCACTGCAGTTGGAAGATGTATTGGTGCAGTTCCTGGATTTGAAGCTATACATCATGCATGGTGGATGGCCATACGTGGAGGATATTAAAGCGCTGATGTACGCTCACCCAAATGTTTTCGTTGAGATAGGTGCGCTCTGGGTTCTCCCAAAGGAAGAGCTTTATTCCTATTTGAAAGCATTGATCAACGCAGGTTTTGGTGACCGGATTATGTTTGGAACTGACCAAATGGTGTGGCCGCAAACAATCGGTATTGGAATAGAAACTATTAATTCAGCAGACTTTCTCACGGTAGAACAAAAGGAAGACATATTTTACGACAATGCCGCAGGATTCCTGCGGCTCAGTGAAGAGGAAATAGCCAAACATAAAGCAAACGTTCCGAACGTCAGCCTTGTGAACTAGGACCACGTTTTCCGAATGCGACAACCGGTGATTGAAGATTCCGGGCCTTGTTTCTGGATGGACTGGTCAGGGTGAGCGGACTTGAACCTCCGGCCCCTGCCTCCCGAACGCAATTCGACACTCGTCGTTGTCCCTAAACTTACGGATCTCGAGCGTTGAATTGAGCCCTATTCAAAATTGTAATCGACGCCGAAAGAGAACTGCTGAGAGCCAAGGTCGGTATAACCGATAGCGTCGTTGCCGTCATCGGTTCCCGAGCTTGCCTCACCCAGGTTCAGCCAACCGTACTCAAACCGCAGCGCGAGGCGCTCGGCAAATTGCCGCTTGAATCCAGCGGCGGCACTCCACGCAAATTCCGTAGAGTTGTTGTCGGGGAAAGAGTAGTCAGTGAGTGTCTGGCCTTCAAACGAAGTACCTTGCCAGATCGCAGAATTGTACTCGACGCTGAGCGGCGTATCGGCTTTGTTGTAGGACGCCCCGATTCCGGCTTTGACGAACGGCGTGGCCCACCAATTCAGATCGTTAAAGTCGTAACCGACGTTGGCCATGAGCGTGTAGCTCTCAACGTCGCCGCCGAGTCGAAAGCTGTCCTCCGACCGGAGGTCCAAACCTGTCAACGCGGCGTCTTCCGGCTGGATGGATACAAACCCCAATTCCAGGTCCAGCCGCCAGTTCTCGAACACTTGCCTTCCCAGGGCGAATGAGAGTCGTGCTCCGTCGTCCATGTCAATGCTCGGCGAGCCGCCGTAGACGCTTTGAGTAGTGCCAAAGAAATTCGCCTCGCTGTCGCTCAGTACATAACCCGAGTGGAAGCTGACGTACCAGGGCGCATCGCCTAGTCCTAAGCCGAGCCAACCGTCGTCTTGTGCACTGCTATGAGTCGGATAGCCGGCCAGTAGTACGATGCACGTCAAATTTCGATAGTTCATGTCTGCTGTATCTCCTTTGTCGGACGCAGTTGCCGCGTTCTGACTGGGAACGTAGGAGATACAGTAGGAAAAGCCCACGTAATTGTCTGTAAAGAATGGTCGCTATACGTCAATCGCCGTGGTCAGCCAGCGGTAGCTCGATAGTCACGATTAGTCCCCCGTCCGGGGCGTTTCTCGCCGCGATCCGACCGCCGTGCAGCGCAATGGATTTCTGCGCAATGGCAAGGCCAATGCCGGATCCACCAATTTGGGGTTGTCTTGCCGGGTCGGTTCGATAGAACGGCTTAAAAATATTCGGCAACTCATCTTCCGCGACGCCGGGGCCATGATCTCGAATCTCCAGACTACAGTATCCCGATTCGATTGATGCAGACAGCGTAATTTCGATCGTCGAATGGTCGGGTGTGTGCCGAACGGCGTTGCGAAGTACATTCTCTATGCTACTGTTCAAGAACTCCCGATTGGCGTTGACGAAACAGGCTTGTTTTACATTCAACTCGATTCGTTTGTCACCGGCGTTTGCCTCGATCAACGAATCGTTCACAATACTACCCAATAGCTCATGAAGGGCCAGCTTCGTGGTCGTGTGCACAGCTTGTCCTGCATCCAGTTGTGCGTAAGTCAGTAAGCGGCTAATCATAGTGTTGAGGCGTTCGACCTCGAGCTCGATGCGCTCGAACTCGGCCTCGGCCTCTCCCTGCGTCAGCCGTCGGGCAAGCGACGCGGCTGCAAGAACACGTGCCAGCGGCGTGCGAAGTTCATGTGAGACATCGCGCAGCAAGTGCTTGTGCGAGCGCACCAGGTCCTGAATGCGCGCAGCCATATGGTCAAAGGTTGCCGCGAAGTCGGCTATCTCGTCACCGCGATTTCCCAAGTCGGGCGACACTCTCGCGGAGAAATCACCCGTGGCCAACTGTGCACCCGCGCGCTCGAAGGCGCGCAACGGTTGGACCAGGTATTGTGCGATCAAGAAGCTCAGGAGCACGCTGAGAGGAATGGCGACGAGCAGTATCAGCCCCGAGAATTCCGGCCGAAACGCCAGGAACGCAAGCATGCTGCGGACCTTCGAGCCCCTGTTGATAGATGAGAATTCTTCCGATGCAACCGTAATCGTGTAACTGCGGCCGTCACGGTCCAGAGCAACCGTTTTGACGGCCATCGCCTCGTCATCAATCGGCGAAGAGTTTCCGTCGGAACCTGTCTCGAAGAGGACGGTGGAGTTCTCATCGAGTATTCGCAGCGCCAGCGGTCCGGAGAAAAGCGCATTCTGCCGAAACCAGTCGATAAGGGCCAACTCGCCCTGGCCGCGCGTCCTTCGATCGGCTTCGGCAACCAAACCCGCGACCAAGAACTCCCACGGCGGCGCATCACCGAACGCCGCCGGCAACTCCGCTCCTGCAGTGCTGCGGAGCGCGACGACCGACGCCAACGCCGACACCAGCATCACAACCCAAATAGCAACGACGATCTTGAGATACAGCTTGCGCATTGACTAGGGGTCTGCCGCCAAGACCAACCAGTATCCCTTGCCCCGCAACGTCTTTATCTGAGTGTTTTCGGCGCGTGCGTTGTTCAGTTTCCTTCGCAGATTAGCGATGTGCATGTCAACACTGCGATCGGCGGGATGATAGTCCCGTCCCAGCGCCATCTTCGCCAACAACTCTTTGCTCACCGGGCGGCCTTCGGCGCGCAACAAACACAGCAGCACCGAGTATTCGGTGCCGGTGAGACCCAGCGACCGGCCATCGTAGTCGGCCGTGCGCCGATCGAGGTCAACTTCAATGCCGCCAACGCTTATGTGCCCGTTCTCCGCGGTCGTCTGCGAGGTGTCATTTGTCCGGCGCAAGATTGCACGGACTCGAGCAGCCAGTTCCCGCAGACTGCATGGTTTGGCGAGATAGTCATCGGCGCCGGTCTCCAGACCGATGACGCGATCGACTTCGTCGCCGCGCGCGGTCAACATCAACACTGGTAGCGATCGTCGGAACGATGTGTCGCTGCGCAATCGGTGCAGCACCTCCTGACCGCTCATCTCGGGCATCATGACGTCCAGAATAACAAGATCGTAGTGCTGCCCGGCAATCGCCTGAAGACCTTCGCGGCCATTATGGGCCGTATCGACGATGAAGCCGTCATCGCTCAGATAGCGCGCCACCATGCCGCAGAGCTCACGGTCGTCATCAACCATCAGTATTGACGCTGCGCTCATGTCGTCAAGGCCGCTCGTTAATGATGAACGCACGGCAACAGTCCTTTGAATCCAAAAGCGGTTCGACCAAGTTACCGAACGACACGATGAACGGCAAGCCCGTGATTAACCGCGTCAGAAACCGCCGTCGCCATTGATTCGTTCCCGTATCCTTCGCATATAGGGCTGCAGTGCATCAAATTCCGCCTCATTGAGAAGGCCGTCCTGATTACTATCGGCGCGCTCAAACATACGCGTCATTCTATCAACCGGTGGGCGACGATCGCCCCGATCCCGCGGGCGCATTTGTTCGATGAATGCCTCGAACTCTTCCGGGTCGATATACATGTCGGCATTGCTATCGACATCAGAAAACAACGGGATTGCCGGGTCGTCTTGATCGTCACCCGCAACGGAACCGGTCGAGACCAGGACGAAGAGCAACAGTGATGTCCATTGGCGAATGCTATCTGGCATGGTTTTTCCTCAAATTTCCAGTTAACCCGGTAATCGTCACCACGTCATTTTAGTTGGCCTGCACGTAAATCCCTGTAAGGAATCGTCAAGCGATCGACGGCCGGCGACCGCCGCAACTCGCTTGCGGTCGATTTCGGCTGGCAAATCTTTACAGAACTTTGCAGCGACGACGCCTAGCATTCTGTCATGAGACCGACGGCCTTGAGCCGGAACTGTCATCGTGGAGATACCGTATGCGAACCCATAACCGCGCCCTATACTTTCTGTTCCTGGTACTAGGAGGACTCGCTGCCTGCAGTGACTCAAACCGGGATGAAGTCACGGGCGAAGGCCTCATTCGCGGGCTGCATGCGATTCCGGATCTGGGCACGGTGACGTTTCTAATCGAAGAGACCAGTCTCGGCACATTGAACTACAAAGAGGCGTCGGGACTATCGTCATTCGATGATCTCGAATACGAGTTCCGATTCGATATCCTGCTGCCGGATGACGACGTCGACGACCCGACGGAGCTCGTGAGTCGGACGCTAAGCGTTGATTCAGAGCGAGAATACACGTTCGTTCTTAGTGGGTCGCTCGGCGATCCTCAGCTTTTTCTTTGGGAACAGTTTGGGCGAGATTGGGAGGACGAACTCGAAGAAGCGGAGGATAACGACACCGAAGTGACCGTGATGGAAGTGTCCTTTGGTCACGTGTCGAACGTGTTGGGAGCTGTCGATGTGTATCTCGAAAAACCCGGTATCAGTCCGCTGTCAACGTCACCAAAGGCGACACTCGGGTTTTCGGAGTTTGCGCCGGCGGCCGAATTGCCAGCGGATGAGTATCAGTTAGTTCTGACGCCCGCGGGTGATTCCGGGACGATCCTATTTGCGTCGGATCCGTTTTCGTTGTCTGCAGCGACCAGCACTCTGGTCACGTTCATGGACGACGGCGGATTGACTACGGCCGATTTCAGCGTACGAATTATCGGCACCGGCCTGGGCGGCGAGCTCCGGGACCTCAATTCCGTCTCCGTGATCAGTGCCGCGCATGCGGCTTTCGGCAGCACGGCTTTGGACGTCATAAATGGCGACGATTTTGCCAATCCCCTTGTCGAAGGTCTCGCATTCGGCGAAATTTCGCCCGATATCGAGATCGAAGAGGGCGACTTTCAACTCGTCGTTACACCTGAAAACGATCCGGGCGTGTTCCTTTCACAACGTAACTACAATATTGCGGGCGGTACGTACAATCGTCTCTTCTTTGTCGGGCTGCCGGGCGACCTGCAAACGGTACTGCTTCGCTACGATCGTTCCACCTTGGCCACGCACGCGCGTGTGCAGCTATTCCAGGGTTCGGCACGGTACCAAACGCTGGATGTTTACCTGGTTGACCTTGATACCGATATCTCCCTGATCAGCCCAACGTATTCGAGCGTGTTGTTTGGGACGGGATTCGACTACGTTAGTCGAGAGCCCGATATCTACAATCTGGTCGTGACAGAGCAGGGCACCAAGAACATCATTGCCGGGCCTTTGGAGATAACGCTTGACGCGAGTAACAACTACTCGTTCATTGTGGTCGACGCCGCCAACATTTCGGCCGTCGAGCTGCTGGTATTTGAAGATACCTGATGGGACGAAAGGATGCCGCTGCGAGGTTCGACCCGTGACAGGACCGAAACGTTCCGGCGTGCACGGGCGAATTCGTCGCAAAAGAGCGCTGGTGATTGTTGCTCCGCTGGCGTGTGCTTTCGTCGGCGCCTGCGCCACGACGCCGCGCTTTGACGTCCCGGCAGGCGTCGCCGCGCTGGACTCAATCGAAGAGTTCAACGGCGAGCGCAACACCGGGCAGGCGCCGGCAGGAGAGAATGCTTTGGGCTGGTGGCGAGCTCTCGGTGGCGAAGAGCTGGACATGCTCGTTGAGCAGCTGTTGGCTCACAATCTGTCGATTGCGGCTGCCGTTGAGCGTATCCGACAAGCTCGCGCACTTGAACGCCAGTCCTCCGGGGCAAGACTGCCCGTTCTCACTCAGACCGTTGAAGCCAGCAGCAGCGATGCACCGGATTTCAGCGGGTCAACAGATCGGAGAGAGTCCTATCTCGGTTCCATGGCGGCGAGCTGGGATACGGATATTTTCGGCCGCCTCCGCACGCGCAATCGCGCCGCAAGACTGCGGGCGGACGCCGCCGCGCTTGCCGAAATCAGATTACGCCAACAACTGACCGCGGAGTTGGCGAGCAGCTATCTATCAGCCTATACACTGACCCGCCAAATCGAGGTCACCCAAAGTCGCGCGCAGAGTTTCGCAGAAACGGCGAGACTGACGGAACTGCGCTACCGGGCGGGATCACGAAATGTTGACGCACTTGATGTGCAGATTGCGCGACAGAATGCCGCGGCCGCAATGACTTTGATCCCTTCTTTGGAAGCCCAGCTCGATGTCCAAATGCAAGCGATCGACGTATTGCTCGCGGAACCACCGGGCCAGGCGCAATTGCGTTTCGATACCGCAACCGTTTCATCGGCATTGCCGCCGGTCTCGGTCGGAAAGCCCGCTGACGTCGTCAGCCAGCTACCGGACGTCAAAGGAGCCGAAACAGAGTACCGCGCGGCACTCGAAGACGTCGGGACGGCGCGTGCCGAGCAGCGTCCGAGTCTGACATTGAGTGCAAGCCTCTCCCTGCAGACGCCGGAATTCGGCCAACTATTCGACGACGCAGATCTTGTCAGCAGTCTTGCGGCCGGTCTGTTGATGCCGCTCTACAATGCCGGACAACGGCGCGCCGAGGTCAGTCGGATCGAATCAGTCGCCCGTGAGTTGGCGCATCGCTACGCCGAATCGGCCATTCTGGCGCTGGCCGACGTCGAGCGGGCGCTGCGTCTCGAATCCAGCAGCCGGGAGGAAATAGAGCTAACTCATACCTCGCTTGCAGCAGCTCGTGTATCCGATCGATTGGCCAGTGAACGGTACACCGCCGGTCGAGCATCTCTATTGTCGGTCCTCGAAGCGCGGCGTGCGTTATACGCCGCGCAGCAAGAACTCATTCTCGCCGAGCAACGGCAGTGGGATGCACGAATTAGCCTGCATTTGGCGCTCGGCGGTACCTGGTTCGAGAGAAATAGATGAGCAAAATGCCCGAGCAATCCCAGCCAACGCAAAGCCAGGAGACAGGCGATGCGATCGCAGGTCGCATACAGATTGTTTTGATCGTCGTCCTGATTGTCGGCGCACTCATCATTAATCGCGTGCTTGGTTACACCGCCGAGTCTACTCCACTGACAAATACGGTGACGCGACCGCCTGCTGCCACGATCGTCCAACCCCGAATACAGTCCACGACGATCCAGGTCGAGGAGACGGGAACGATCAACGCGCGCACTAATGTGGCGATTGCTCCGTTGGTCGGTGGCCGTATTGTCGAGGTCGCACCGTCATTCAGGAGCGGCGGCCGCTTCGACGCCCATCAGACCGTGTTCCGAATTGACCCGGTTGACTATCGTCTGCAACTGCAACAGGCTCGCGCGGACCTGCAGTCGGCGGAAGCGAATCTCGTTCTGGAAATCGCAGACGCCGAAGTTGCGATGGCCGAGTGGCGGCTGGTTAACGAAGATGAACCAATACCGGCGCTGGTGGCTCGCGAACCGCAAATCGCCCAGGCACGCTCGGTTGTCGCGGCCGCCAAAGCACGAGTATCGGCCGCCGAGCTCGACCTTCGCCGAACGGAATTCAATTTTCCGTTCGACGGGCGTGTGCTCTCCTCCAATATTGAAATCGGGCAGTCAGTCAATCCCAACGCCACTTACGGCTTGGTCTACTCGTCAGCAACGCTGGAAGCGGCAGTGTCGCTATCGCTGGACACACTGCGAAGCATCGAGCCCGCGATCGGTCGACGCGCTCTGGTCCGCCAGCACGGCGATCCGTTCGATGCCATTACAGAGGCCACGGTAGTCCGGGTCGAAGCGGAGCTCGACAGCCGCACGCGATTTGCGGGATTGGTGCTGGGATTCGACACACCGCCACCGTTCTTGCCAGGTGCGTTTGTCGATGTCGCCATCGAAGGCAATACTTATGACAATGTATACGTATTACCGACGGACGTCATATCCATGGACGGCGTTGTCTGGGTGGTTGAGGAGGGTTTGTTGCAGCTGCGCAGGCCACAGGTCGTGGCCAGATCGGCTGATGCCGTTACGGTCGCGCCCTTTGACTTTGCAGACGGCGTTGTAACCGTTCCGCCTGCAAACGCAATCGCCGGCCTACAAGTTGCGGTTGTCTTGAATATCGCGTCGGGATCACCGGAAGTCGTCGGCTCGCGGAGCGAATGACGGATGCGGCCGGAACGCACCGATCACCGAGGACTGCTCAGCTGGTTCGCAGGTAATGCGGTATCCGCCAACCTCCTCATGTTTCTCATGCTGGCCGGCGGACTGGCCGCCGCGCTATCTATAAGAGTGGAGACGTTTCCGGAAGTAGACCCAGGCCAAATCCAGGTGCGCGTGCTGTACCCGGGTGCCACCCCTGAAGACGTCGAACTGTCAATTACCCGAAGGGTCGAGGATGCGGTGCTGGGTATCGATGGCGTCGAGCGGGTGCGTTCCACCGCTGCTGAGGGATCTGGCACAACAACGGTCGAGTTGCGCGACTTCGCCGATCCCCAATCGGTTAGGGACGACATTGAATCCGCAGTCAACCTGCTGGCGGCGTTTCCACCGGCGGAAGCGGAGCGGCCTAGCATCTCGATCGTTGAACCCGGATCCGTGGTGTTACGCTTGGCCGTGTTCGGGCAACTGTCGGAACTTGCTTTACGCGAAGCGGCCGAAGGACTGGAAAGCGATTTGCTGCAATTGCCCAACATCAGTCAGGTGGGGTTGAACGGCGTACGAGCCAGGGAAATATCCATTGAAGTGTCGGAAGAGACGCTACGGACCCACGGGCTCTCTCTGCAACAGGTTGCCAACGCGGTGGATCGAGCCTCGGTCGACCTTTCCGCTGGCGTGCTTCGCACTCCAGGCGGCGAAATTCTGTTGCGTACCGACGCCGAACGCCGCAGCGGCGCAGACTTTGAAAATATCGTAGTCAGCAGCGATCGACTGGGCCGTAGATTGACGCTTCGTGATGTTGGAACGGTCCGTGACGGCTTCGAGGACGGCCGGTTGATAAACACCTTTCAAGGTCAGCCGGCGGTATTCATCGACGTCGAAGCCGCTGAAGATCAGGACGCCTTCGACGTGTCCGCGTCTGTGCTGTCGCTACTTAGTGACTATCCCACGGCGACGGGCGCCATGGTTGCCGTGGTCAGCGACAACACGACATTGATTCGAGATCGCCTCAATCTCCTGGTCCGCAATGGCGCGATGGGCCTCGCACTTGTCTTCGTCTGTCTGGCATTCAGCCTCGATCTTCGGCTGGCCTTCTGGACGAGCACCGGCATTCTTGTTTCTTTTCTTGGTGCGTTCGCCATTATCGGGCAGTTCACGACTATAAACATGATGACGCTGTTTGGACTGATCGTTGTACTGGGCATCGTTGTTGACGACGCAATCGTAGTCGGCGAGAGTATCTTTGAGCAACAGCAGCGGACGAACGACGGCGCACTTGCTGCGATCGACGGTACGATTCGTGTGGCCGCTCCGATTCTGGTGGGCGTATTGACCAGCATCGCGGCGTTTGCCCCATTGCTGTTTTCGACAGGGACGATTGGACAAATCCTGTTTCCCGTTCCTGTCGTGGTCATCGCCGTTCTGACCATGTCCCTGCTTGAAGCATTTCTTGTGCTGCCCGCACACCTGTCGCACGGCGCAGATTGGAGTCGCGGTGCGATGGCGCGGTCCAAGCGCAGCGTGCAGAGTTTCCTCGAGCGTTTTCGCGACGACCTTGTCATGCCAGTCGCGCGTGTCGCAGTACGCGCGCGCTATGTCACTGTTGGAGCAACATTCGGACTGCTGGTCACAACAGCAGGTATTGTCAGTTCCGGCAGAATACAGTTTGTGTTCTTTCCAGCCATTGAAGCCGATGAGGTTTCGATGACGTTGGAAATGGCCGATGGAACTCCTTTCGAGCGCACGCTATCGGTCATGCAGTTGGTCGAGGCGGCAGCGGTTGACGCGGCAGGCGGCGCAGGCAATGCAAACGTCGACAGTCTGTCGATCACGGTTGGAGCGCTCCCATCGGCCGGTGGTGGTCCTCCGCGCGATAGCTCGACCAATCGCCTCGGCAGTCATCTTGGAGGCGCGACGATGGCGCTGACGACACCGGGTCACAGGACTTCGAGCAGCGCCGATATCGAAAGGCGTTGGCGTGACGCGGTCGGCGACGTTCCCGGCGCGAAGTCGGTGAGCTTTACGTCGACGCTCGTAGGCAGCGGTGCAGATATCAGCCTGGATCTGTCACATCCGGACGAATCAGTGCTGTTCGGAGTGGTTGAGAAACTCGAAACCGAATTACGGTCTCTCACCGGGGTTCACGAGATTGAAACAGGACTGAATCACGGCAAACGCCAACTGGAATTCGTGCTGACGCCCGCGGGAGACGCGGCCGGTCTAACCACTCAGGACGTAGCGCGACAAGTTCGGCAGGCATTCTTCGGTCAGGAAGTGCAGCGAGTCCTTCGAGGACGAAACGAAATTCGTGTGTTCGTGCGATACCCGCTCGATCAACGTCGGAGTATGACCGATCTTGACCGCTTCCGAATCCGGCTAGCAGACGGATCGGAGGCCCCGCTGAGCGTTGTAGCAGAAATCGAGGAAAGCCTTAGCGCCACGTCCATTAATAGAGTTGATGGGCGTCGGGTCGTTTCGGTTCAGGCGGACGTGGAGGAAAACGTGGCCAATCCGGATCAAGTCATGGAAATCATTACCACGAAGATTCTTCCCCGGCTCCGGGCTGCATTCCCAAAGTTGACCTACAGTATCGAAGGTCAGTCACGCGAGCGGCGTACAGACGTTTCGGCACTTGCAAAGAGCTTTCTGATCGCTCTCGGAATCATCTATGTCATGTTGGCGAGCGTGCTTCGCTCCTACCTGCAACCCATCGTCATTATGGCGGCGATTCCGGTGGGCGCCATGAATGCCGTGGTTGGTCATCTGATACTCGGGTATGATCTTTCGTTCCTGTCGTTGTTCGGGATGGTCGCCTTGTCCGGCGTGATTGTGAACGACAGCGTCGTATTGATCGACAATTTCAACTGGGAACGGAATCGTTCGGGCTGCACTGTGGAACAGGCGGTGATCTCGGCAACCCGGCGCAGGTTTAGGCCCATCCTGCTGACAACCGTCACAACCTTTCTCGGCTTGTTGCCCATGCTGACGGAAACGAGTCTGCAGGCGCAGTTTCTCATCCCGATGGCGATTAGCTTGGGCTTTGGTATTTTGCTGACGGGGTTCATGATATTTCCGCTGGTACCGGCGCTGTTAATGATCGTCAGTGATGCCGAGCGCCGCCTGGCCCTGGTGTTCGCCAGAAACGAGTCTGCCCATTCCCTCGCAAATTGACACTCGTTCGTTATCGAGGGATTGAAAGATAACAGGAATTACATCAATCACATGGAATGTAATTCGGCTATGCTCAATCACGTTTAATCACGCTGGATATGATTCGTACTGCGGCAGTTTTGTGGCAAGGCAAGCGGTACTTTGTTATTGGAAGAAGCGCACGGAGACGAACATCAGCGCAAGGCCTGACAATGCGGCGATGCCGAGCAGGCTCCAGTTTCTGAGCAAAGCAGTCGGCTGATAGTTCTCCGGAACGTTCGACGAAAACATGACCAGATGATTGAGAGTCGCCGTGACCGGGCTGACTATGAATGCCGTTATGGTCACGAAGTCGATGAACTTCTCGAACGAATTCATCAGAAACAACAGAGCCGAAGACGCTGCAGCAGCGAGAAACAGTGTGCAGCCATGTCGCAACAGTGATTTCTCAATATCCACTTCCGCGTCGGCCGCGCCAGGCCTGAGCAATGCCATGCACGCAGTTAACAGTCGCGGAAACCCGTCAAGTACTGCAATCAACGTCGTAAACATCACGAACATGGCGGAAACTCCGACAAGCGCGCCTGTCCACCGTCCGAGGTTGCTCGTATACAGGTTGATCACCTGTTCGGCGAACGCTGCAGCACCGGCGGCTGGAACTTCGCCGGCCGAGTGCATCACGCCTGCTCCCATGATAAGAAAACAGATCGCAAGCACCGCGGAGGCGAGATAGCCAATGTTGAAATCCGTCATCGCATCCTGCAACGACGGCATTACGCCGCTGGACTTCTGTTTGGCTACCGACCATAGAGACTGCAATACGGCCAGATCCAGCGCCGAAGGCATGAATCCCATCAGAGCAATCACGAACCCGAGTGTCTGCAAATCCGACAACGGAAACAGAATCTGCGCGAATTGCCATTCGACTCTCGGCAAAGAAATAAGTGCGGCGACGACGGTGGCAATAGTGAGTATGGCGACGAAAGTCTTCGTCAGTCGATCCAGAAGTTCGTATCCGCCGATACCGAGAACAAGGACGCCAAAGACAATCAGTCCGATACTCACGTATCGTATATCGGCGATGACGCCGACGTTTGCCATGAGAATCGCCGCCGTTACCGTCGCTGTGGCGGCGATGATGATCGCCATCACGGCAATTTCGCCCAGCATATAAAGCACCAGGACCCAGCGACCCAAATCGAAATAGCCATCGATCAGAGATTTTCCGGTCGCGGCCGCGTATTGTGGCCCGAACCGGAATGCCGGGTACTTGATGAAGTTTGCAAAAACGATGATGCCCAGCAGGCCGAGCCCGAACACCGCTCCCGCGCGTGTTGATTGCACGAGGTGTGAAGTACCGATTGCCGCTCCGGCGAACAGTATTCCCGGCCCAAAAGCTTGCCAGAATGTTCCGCGATTGCCGCTCCTACTCTCTTGCATGTTGCAATGACACTTTAGATTGTTATTCGAATTACTTTTTAGCAGGTGAGATTCGGGGCGGGACTCTATCAGTTTTCAACGCTGCAATCGATGAACGTCGCAACGGTGACATGTTTCGCCCGAACCCGTCGTCTGAATTGCCATGAGCCGATACGGTGGTATCCTGCGCCGGCGGATGCTGCCGCGCGTTATCCGGTTTAGTAATAGCTTGAAGAGCAAATTCCAGAAGTTTTATTTACTTCGTCTTGGCTCAATGATTATATTTAGGGACGCGCAAATTCATCCCGGGCTGGCAATGGCAAGTCTCCTCTGGGGAAAAATGGAATACTCGCGGAGACTTCGGGTGCTACAAGTTCAACCTCATGCGCAGTCAATGCGAGCGTACCCATGTCGTTGACTGCTGCAGCAGGTGCTCTCGTCGATGAGTTCCGCTCTCGGCCGGTGCAGCGGACCGGGTCACTCATCATCACGGTATACGGAGACGCGATTGCCCCGCGTGGTGGCACCGTCTGGATCGGTAGCCTGATCCGTGTGCTCGCCGACTTCGGCATCAACGGACGGTTGGTGCGGACCTCGATGAGCCGGCTGGTGAAAGACGGGTGGCTGCAGACGGAGCACGTCGGTCAACGCAGTTATTACCAACTGACGGAGGTCGGCGCGAAGCGTTTTCACGAAGCGACACTACGGATTTACGGCGCGCCGCGACAGAGTTGGTCCGGCGAATGGTGCCTCGTGTTGACCGCGGCTTTGCGATCCGGGCAGCGCGACGCGCTACGGAAGGAATTGTCCTGGCTAGGCTTCGGTCCGATATCACCCGATGTCATGGCGCGCCCGGCGCCGGATTTCGAGGACCTCGAGACGATGCTCGCACGTGTGGGTGTGGCGGATGAAGTCGTCGTTTTGCGCGCGCACGCGACCGAACCATTGCGTAACGAAGTCCTCGTGGAATTTGTGCGAAATAGCTGGAATCTCGCCGATATCGAGGCGCGCTACGAGGTGTTCTCGGAACGTTTCCGGCCGGTGTTGTGCGCGTTGCGCAGAGCGCGTGTCGTCGAGCCGCGTATCGCTTTTCACATACGAACGCTGCTGCTTCAGGAATACCGAAAGCTGTTGTTGCGGGATCCGATACTGCCGGCAGAGCTGTTGCCGAAACGCTGGCATGGCTTGCAGGCGTATCAGCTCTGCCGCAATCTCTACCTGCGGGTGCATGCAGCGGCGGACGAATACCTGAGCGCGACAATGGAAACGGCCGACAGCCCGCTGCCGCCGCCAATGCCCAGTTTTTATACACGTTTCGGCGGTCTGGACCGTTGAGCATTCCGGCCGGGTTCTTCCGCGGCCGCCCGTACACAAGCCACCGTCCGTTGCCCTGAAGAGTGACCGTCGAGTGCTCCAATCTGCGCTCGCCGTCGCTGTATGAGTAGACGCCACGCGACCTGACGACGGCCAAAAACCGCGAAATTAGTGATACAGGAAACTGTTGAAACGGGTCAAAAACCGTGTCAGATTCGGTCGCAAGACAGGATTCTTTCGACAATCACGTATCGAATCCAGCATCGACAGCATTGACTCCACATAAATTTTGGCGGTGGAAATTAAGTATTAGTTCAGGGCTAATTTCGGACGACCCGGGGGGATCGGAAAAATGAGTTTGGCTTCGGGGCGTTCAACTCCAAAGTATCAGAAGCGTTTCTTTAGCGCGTGTCGTAGCGCTGCAATGGGGCTCTTGGCCTTGAACGCGCTTGTCGGCTGTTCGACGCCCGAACCGGAAAGTTCCGGAACTTACCCGCTTACCAGTCTCATCACGGCAGAGCAATACACCAATTCGCTGGGCTACGTTTTTGGGTCCGGCGTCGACCTCAGAGTGGAATTTTCGCCCGTGGCGCGCACCGAGGGGTTGCTCGCCAATAGTGCGGCAATCGCCGGTGTCAGCAGTGCGCAGCTTCAGAAGATACAGGGCGTGGCTGCCAGCGTGGCCAGCCAGGTGATGGATGCCAAGCACCGCAACTATCTGGTTCCGTGCAAACCCGAGTCGCTGGAGGCGCCGGATCCGGCCTGCGCGAGCCAATTCCTGTCGCAAACAGGACGCCTGTTGTTCCGGCGCGCATTGACCGACGACGAAACTGCGGTGTATGTCGAGCAGGCTGGATCGGCGGCAACGCAGCTCGAGGACTTTTACGCGGGCCTCGAGATCGCCCTCGAAGGGATGTTGGTAAGCCCGGAAGGACTGTTCATCGTAGAGCGTGCCGAGCCCGATCCGGCGGATCCCGATCAGCTTCGCCTCGATGCGTATTCGCTCGCTTCGCGGCTGAGCTTTTTTCTCTGGAATGCAGCTCCGGACGACGAGTTGCTGGCCGACGCCGAAAGCGGCGCACTGCATACCGACGACGGCATTGAGCGCGCTGTCGACAGGATGTTGGCGAGCCCGCGGCTGACCGACGGGATGAGAGCGTTCTTCGACGACATGTTCGCTTTCGAGGATATCAAAACGCTTGCGAAGGATTTGACTATTTACCCGGATTTCACGGGAGTGACGGCACAGGACGCAAGGGAGCAGACGCTGCGCACCGTTACCGAACACTTGCTCGTCGACAACGGAGATTACCGAGACCTCTTTACCACGCGATCGACCTTCATGTCGCCGTCTCTGGCCATCGTATACCGGGTAGCGGCACAACCGAGTTGGGCACCCCACACATTTCCAGAGGATGGTCCACGGGCTGGCCTCCTAACGCACGTCAGTTTTCTGGCACTGCATGCCCATCCCGGGCGCAGCTCCGTGACGCTGCGGGGTCAGGCACTGCGTGAGCTGTTTTTGTGCCAGACCGTGCCCGAACCGCCGCCGGGTATCGATTTTTCCGTCGTGACGAATCCCGATTCGCACTACCCGACACAGCGCCAACGCGTAAGAGCGCATCTCGAGACTCCCTCGTGTGCAGGCTGTCACAGAATCACGGATCCGATTGGGCTGTCGCTGGAGAACTTCAACGGTGCGGGCGGCTACCGGACAAAGGAAAACGGGGCGCTGATCGACGCGAGCGGCCGCCTCGACGGCGTGGAGTTCGATGGAGCGGTCGGCCTGGCGCACGCGCTGCGCGACAACCCGGAGTTGCCGCGATGCCTCGTACAGCGCATATACAGTTACGGCACCGGCGCACCGCCGTCCATCGAAGCCCGTGCCGTCCTGGACTACCTGGATCAGGGATTTGCGGATCAGGGCTACCGCTTGCCCGAGTTACTGCGGGCGGTCGCGCTCAGCAACGCCTTCTCTCGCGTCAAAGAGCGCCCGAGTCCGCCGCCGGCTGAAGATGTGCAGGTAACGACGGCAAGTGCGAGTTCACGCTGATGCCGGTGTTGAAGTGGCTGCAGGGTATTGCACCGGCAGAGAGAGTGAAGTTTGGACGTTCAGGTGACACAGTCGGGTAAAACAAGGAACGTAGGAGAGTTGTTATGAGCAAATGGAACAGGCGTCGTGTGCTGAAAGGCATGATGAGTGGCGGGGCGGTGACGGTGACTCTTCCCTTCCTCGATTACTTCCTGGACGGCAATGGCACTGCACTCGCATCCGGGGCGCCGATGCCCGTGCGGTTTGGCACCTGGGGTTACGGCCTCGGTGGAACCTCGGAAATCATTGTGCCGAAGAAGGTCGGCCCAAATTACGATCTGCCCGAAGAGATCGCCTCCTGGGCGCCCGTTCGCGATCACATCAATCTGTTCACGAACGGGTCGGCGTTTCCGGACGCTTCCCCGAACCGGAACCACTTTACGGGCTGGGTGGTTTCGAGAACCGGCGTTGCGCCGGCACAAGACGGCGTGCCGGCTGAAACCATCGACGTCACCGTTGCCAGGCAGATCGGCAGCGCCACTCGCTTCAACGCCCTGACGGCGACCGCAACCGCCGATGCCCGCGATACCTACAGTTACGTGAACGAGACGACACCCAATTCACCGGAATGGTCGCCTCTGCAGTTCTACAACCGCCTGTTCGGGGCCGATTTTCAGGATCCGAATGCCGCCACGTTCACGCCGGATCCCCGGGTCATGGCCCGCCGGAGCGTCCTGTCCAGCGTGATGGATCAGTCGCGCTCGATGATGAATACGGTCGGTGCAGAAGACCGCGCGCGTGTCGATCAATACTTTACCGGCTTGCGGCAACTGGAAAAACAGTTCGAGCATCGGCTTGTCAAGCCGGAGCCGATTGCGGCCTGCGTCGCTCCCGGCGAGGCTCCCATCGACCCGCTCATGGACAAGTCGGCGGAAGGGGTCAAGCTTCGCCATCAAATGATGACCGACCTGATGGTCATGGCCATTGCCTGCGATCAGACACGGGTATTCAACATGACGTATTCGGCGGCGTTTTCTTCAATTATCAAACCGGGTTATCCGAAGCCGCATCACACCTGCACGCACGAAGAACCCGTGGATCCGGAACTCGGCTATCAGCAGCACGCTTCCTGGTTCACGCGGCGTGCCATGGAATCCTGGGCGGCCTTCGTCGAAGCGTTTACGACAGTGCGGGAGGGCGACGGCACTCTGCTCGACAACGTCCTGATCATCGGTACCACGGACGTCGGTTACGCCAGGACACACTCGCTCGATGAGATGCTGACATTCCTGGCCGGTCGAGCCGGTGGTAAGGCCAAGACGGGTATACACGTCGATTTGAAGGGCGGGTCGGTGAGCCAGGTGGGTTACACGGCTCTGAGACTTCTGGGCATAGACACCCCATCGTGGGGCACGCTCAGTAACAAGTCCACCGACGTCATCGGCGAGGTGGTTGTCTGAGCGGGTATGTTCGGCTGCGCGAAGAGGCTTAATATTATGCGCCAGATTAACGTTCTAACGGCTGCGTGGCTTATCGCCGGCACGTCGGTGATGTTCGCCGCGAAAGCGGCCGCCGAAATGCCGAACGATTTGACGTATTGGCAGCCGGCGACGAGTCCGGCACGGGAAGCCTACATCGAAGAACCAATGCCGCCGGGTTTCCAGGTGATCGTGAGCCCGCTGGAGGGCCCGGTGTTTGCCGATGACCAGGGGCGGACTGTGTACAAATGGCCGCTGGGCGCTCTGCGCAACGGATCAACCGGCGACAGAAAGGACGGGCCTTCCGAATGCACCGATGAGGTCCTGCGGTATTCGTCGGGCTTGATGAGTCCGTACCCGGCCGGCCTGCTGTTGCCGGACAGTGAACAGCGCCTGAGCTGTGCACAAGCGTGGCCGCCCGTGCTGGCAATCGAGGATGCCGAGGAGGTGGGCAAATGGACTCTTAGCGAGCGAGCGGACGGTTCAAAGCAATGGGCTCATGACGGTTACGCGCTATACACCTCGAACCTGGATCAGCAGCCGGGGGACGTCCTGGGCGGCACTAAGATCAGCTCCGGTGGCGATGGCGGCGTCGTTCGCATACCCGCGGGACCGGAACCGGATGTCCCGTCCGAGTTCAAGGTGATTTCCAGTTCAACCGGACGACTGCTCGTCAACAAAGACGAATTCTCGGTGTACGCGTGGGACGGTGATGAACCCAACAAATCCAATTGTCTTACAGAGTGTTTGAAGGAATGGACTCCAGTTATCGCACCGTCAATCGCGGTGAGTCGGGGTGAATGGACCGTCGTCAAGCAGCCGTCCGGCGTCAAACAGTGGGCCTTCAACGGCAGACCGCTTTACACCTACAACAACGATCTCCGAATCCGCAGCTTCACCGGCAGCGATGTGCCGAATTGGCGCAATGTCTATACGCAACGTGCATTGCCCCCGCCCGACGAGTTCACAGTGCAAGATGCGGCTTTCGGCGGACAGGTCCTGGCCGATGCCCGTGGCAGGACAATCTATCTTTATAACTGCAGGGATGATTCTCTGGCTCAACTCGCCTGTGATCATCCCGACTCCACACAGGCGTATCGTCTGGCGATTTGCGGCAATGGCGATCCGGCGCTCTGCCGCGAGACTTTCCCCTATGTCGTCGCTTCATCCGATGCCAAGAGCGCGAGCAGCCTCTGGAGCGTCATGGCGATCGACCCGGACACCGGGCATCGCGCCGCTGCAGGACAAGAGAGTGCGTTGCACGTCTGGGCTTACCGCAACCGCCCGGTATACACCTATGGCGGCGATCCCGATGCAGGCGTGACCAACGGTGATGGGGTTGGCGAGTTCACCGGCCGGCGTAACGGCTACAAGGCATTCGTTTTGCGGGACAATTTTCAGGGTAATGCGTTTCGCCGATGATTACGGCGATGTCGTTATTCGCAGAGGAGAGTTTGTCGATGGCACAGTTTAGGATTGGCGCAACGGAGCAGATGACGTCGATGACGCCTCAGCGGCTCTCTGCCGTGACGTTTCTTGCCATTCTGACCGTGGGAGAGGCGACGGTGGCCGAGCCGCTCGATGGCGGGCGAATTGGGTACGTTTTGACGGAACGCCATTGGGCGGTTCACCAAACCGAAGACGGCAAGACGGAGTGTCCCGACGGATTCAACAGCGGGCCGCGTGAGCAATACGATGAGCTATTCCCTGAGGACAGCGACGTAGAGCGAACCGTCATGGAGACGCGGCTCATGCGTGAGGGGCGGCAGTTCCATCCGACCACCTCCGATGAGCCGTTTCCCTTCCACGAGGCGCAGGGATCGATATCGTACGGAATGAATCTCGACGGCAAGACCGATCCCGATGACTTCCAGGGTCCGGACGGCGACGAAGGAATCGATAATCAGCTTTATCGTGCGATTGGTTGTATTGCGAGTTATCGCGACGATGGCGCCGTCTGGTTCTTCGAGAACTCGTTCATGGTGGGGAATGGCTACAACCGCTGGATGATCGAGTTGTCGGGGGTAGACGACCTCAGCAATGACGACGACGTGACGGTAACCACCTATCGCGGCCTCGATGAACTCGTCACCGACGCCTCCGGCCAGGGTTTTGTCGCCGGAGGCACGCAGCGCGTCGACCTGCGTTGGGGCAAAAGCTTCATCGCGGAGGTGCAGGGCAAGATCGTCGACGGCGTGCTGACTACGATGCCGATCAAACAGGCCAAGATTCCGTGGTCGCAGCCCGGCGTGAGCGGCGGCTATCACATCATTCGCGATCTCAGGCTTCAGCTCGAGCTGACCCCACAAAAGGCGGAAGGACAAATGGCCGGATATGTCGACGTCGAACAGTTCACGCACCGGCTCAACTCGAACTGGTCTACGCACCATCAGAGTTACGGCCAGCTCTCGTCGGCTTCGGAGTATCGCGCGCTGAGACGGCTGGCGGACGCGTATCCCGATCCCGAGACGGGCGCCAATACGGCCATTTCTTCATCCGTAAACGTGACTCTCACACAGGTCTACATCGTGCATCCGAGCGAAGAGCGTCGTGAATGGAACAGGGTGTCAAGTAGATGAACTGAAACACGTTTTTCTTGAGGCTCGCTTTTCTTTGCGACGCCGAAGAAATTAGCAGTCCAGCGACGTCGCATATCGATTGACGATCGGCTCAGACAATTAAAAGACCACAAGCTTACATAGAGCCCATATAAGGGGGGGCGGAGCAAAATGACGATATTTATTAAGAGCGCATCTTGCGCGGCGGGGCGATTTTTGCCGTCCGTGGCCAGTGGCCTCGTGCGCGGCGTCGCTTTCACAGCGTTGCTCGCGGCGGGAACGGCTGTCGCGCAGGAGGGTGCGGCTGATTCGGACGAGCGGCTCGACGAGGTGCTGGTGACCGGCACGATGATCAGGCGCGACGGTTACGAAAGCTCGACGCCGGTGGCCGTGCTTGGCGCCGAAACACTGGGAAGGATGCCGGTGACCCAAATTGGCGAGGCCGTGGAACGGCTGCCGGTGTTTCAGGGTTCTCAGAATGCGCGTAATAACGTGAGCATCAGTGACGGCACGTCCGGCACGAACTTGCTGAACCTTCGCGGTATCGGCAACAACCGTACGCTGGTACTTCTGGACGGCAAGCGTGTCGTCGGTGCTGCGCTTGGCGGCGGTACCGACAGCAGGGGCATGGCCGTAGATATCAGTACCTTTCCCACAGGTCTGGTCGAGCGTGTCGAAGTCGTCACGGGCGGCGCATCTGCCGTATACGGGTCCGATGCGATCGCCGGCGTGGTCAATTTCATTCTCGACAAGGACTACACCGGTTTGAAGTCGAGTTTCCAGGTTGGCGGCACGACGCACGGCGATGGCGAAACGTTTCTGGCCTCGGTGACTGGCGGTATGCCGTTCGCCGGTGGACGCGGGCACCTCCTGTTGAATGTCGAACGCGGTTACGACGCAGGCATCGAAGGTAAACCTCGGGATTGGACGGATGAAACCTATGCCCTGATACGCAACCCGGACTATGCGCCTGGCAACGGCGAGCCGATTTACACGACCATCGAACAGGCAGCGCTGTCTGTCGGAACCCGTGGCGGGTTGATCGTGGGCTGTGAAGTGCCGGGAGGCGGGGCCTGTCCTCTTCGCGGCACTCAGTTCCAGCAAGGCGGCACGCCTCTTCCGTTCGAGTTTGGGCCGATAGTAAGCGGTATCTGGATGTCGGGCGGCGATTGGCAAACCTCCAGGATCGACCGGGAAACCGGGCTGGCATTGGAGCAGGAGCGTGACAACGTATTTGCACGTGCCAGCTTCGACATTACCGACTCGACGACGGTCTACGGAGAGGTACACTACGGTCTATCGCAATCGACCAATGCGTCGACCGCCCTCCCGTTCAATCTCGGCAACGTCACCATTCATTCGGGCAATCCGTTCATCCCGCCGTCAGTCCAGGCGCAGATGACCGCGCTCGACATACCGTCGTTCCGAATGGGCACGGTAAACGGAGATGCAGGCAACGCTCAGTTCTACGGTGAGCGTGAGTTGGAACGCTTCGTGTTCGGCATCGAAGGCGAGTTCGAGGGCATGGGTAGCGACTGGCAGTGGGAAGCCTCCTATGTCACGAACTCCACCGATATCTTGACGCAAACGCCGAACAACAAGATCACCCCGAGATACAACAACGCCGTCGACGCCGTTGTCGGAGACGACGGCCAGATAGTCTGCCGTATCAACGCCGATGACGATCCGAACAACGACGACCCGGCATGTGTCGCTTACAACAATATGGGCCTCGGCGTGCTTTCTCAGGCGGCGAAGGACTATGCATTCGGGACGGGGTGGGCGACCATTCTCCTGGAGCAGGACGTCGTATCCGCGAGCATTACGGGCGAACCTTTCAGTACCTGGGCAGGCCCGGTATCTACGGCCTTTGGCGCCGCGCACCGCACCGAGGAAGTGAGTGGTGACTCGAGCGAACTCGACCAACAGGCGGCGTTTCTTGGCGGAAACTATAACCCCTCGTTCGGTGACTACCATGTCACGGAAGGTTTCGTCGAGACCGTGGTGCCAATCGCGGAAGACGTGACGTTTGCGAAGCAGCTGGACTTGAACGGTGCAGTGCGCTGGACGGACTACAGCACGTCGGGACAGGTGACGACCTGGAAGGTTGGGGCGAGTTGGAGGCCGACCGACGATCTGCGCTTTCGCGTAACCCGCTCTCGCGACATTCGGGCGCCGACGCTGGGCAACCTGTTCGATGCCGGCTCGTCCGGAACGGGCACCATCATCGACCCGTTCACCGATACCGAAGTGCAGATGATCAGTCAGGGCAGGGGCAATCCGGATGTCAAACCGGAAGAAGCCGATACGACGGGCCTGGGTGTGATCTACCAGCCGTCATGGCTTCCTGAGTTTTCCGTGTCGCTCGACTACTACGATATCGACATCCAGCAAGCAATCTTGACGGTTGGTTCACAGGAGGTCGTGGATCGTTGTTTTCAAGGTAACACCGTGCTTTGCGACAGCATCATCCGCGGTGACGACGGCATAATCGATATCGTTCTCACCCAACCGCAGAACATACTTGCGCAACACGCACGCGGATTCGATCTCGAAGCAAGCTACCTTTTTCCGCTGTCGAGACTGAACTCGGGTTGGGAAGGAGATCTGTCACTCCGGGCCATGGTCACGTATATGGACAAGCTCGATTCAATCGATCAGGACGTCGTCGTGGACGGTGTCGGCGTGACCTCGGACGGCCGTATTGGCGGACCAGGGTTCGGGCTGGAGTCCTCGAGGATTCGTTATCTGGCGTGGATAAGCTACCTGAACGGCCCGCTGGACGTCACACTGACCGTGCGTGGTGTCGACTCGGGGGTATACAGCAACGAATACATCGAATGTGCTCCGGGAACGTGCCCAACCGCGACCCCAACGCGCGCGACCGTCAACGACAATCACATCGATGCCATTACGTATTACGACCTCGGCTTCACTTACGACATCGGCGAGGGCACTTTTTTCGTCGCTGCCCAAAACGTTCTCGACGAGGACCCGCCGCGCGTCGCGACGACCAGCTTTTGGTCTGGAGCCGCTGGCATGCAGTTCTACGATCGGCTGGGTCGGGTGATTCGCGCCGGCGTTACCTATGAGTTCTTTTAGGAGAACGAACCACAGCGGGCGTTGAACTCGCGAGGTGGTGCTGAAAAGCAACGGCGCTGCTTAGGTGTGTTCAACACGCCAAGCAGCGTCGCTGGCCATTTCATACGGAAACCGCGGCCTCCAACGGAGGCCGCGGCGTTTTAGAGCTGATCCGGTTTGGAGTACGGCATGAAAGGACGGTGTTTCCTGATTGCAGCGCTGGCATGCGCTTTGGTGTCTTTTTCGTCGATGGTTCGCAGCGCGGACACGGCGCCGTCGGCTGACATCGCCGCTCGGGGTTTGCAGGAGGTCGACTTTCCTCGCTTGAAAAAGCTCGGTCCCGACGTCTTTGCGTACGAGGGGCTGCATTCCGCGCTCCCGAGCGGCGTCGTCATCAACACGGTTAGCCTGATCGTCGTTACCACGGACGGCGTCGTGGTGGTGGATGGACAAGGCGATATATGGCAGACGAAACTGATGATCGAAAACATCAAGAAGCTCACGTCGCAGCCAATCGCGTACGTCGTCGTTGCGTCGGACCATGGCGATCACGTCGGTGGTAACGCCGCCTTCAAGGCAGCTTACCCCGACGTCGAGTTCATTGCTTCGCCGGTTTCGCGGACCAGGCTCTTAGGCACTGGCAGCCACCCGACGCAGACTGTCGCCGACGAACGTACGCTAAGGATGGGTGAGACCGAGATACAGATCCTGAATTTGGGGCGCGCTCACACGGGAGGTGATCTCGCCGTTTACTTGCCCCAAAGCAAGGTACTGTTTCTCGGTGAAATTTACCTGCGTGGCCTGTTTCCGGCGATGCGCACGGCGTACCCCACCGAATGGATGAACACCATCGAAAAGGCGCAGGCGATGGACGTATCCTGGTACGTTCCGGGCCACGGATTCATCGACGACGAAGCTGCAATGGCGCGGGATCTCGAAGCCTTTCGGCAGTCTATCGTTTCCGTAATCGATGAATCCGAGCGTTTGCATTCAGCGGGGCTGTCCTGCGACTCTCCGAGCAACTGTCCGGCCGCGAGCAATGCAGATTGGGGACAGTATGAAGACTGGACGGCGAGCAGCCTGCAAGCGTCGTTCGCGATTAACAGGGTTTACCGGGAAATCGAAGGAACGCTCGATAACGAAGCCGCAAACGATGCTGGTAACGCAGCGGCGGCTAACGGGCCCAGCCTGACGGAGTTATGGGCGTCCGGGCAGCCGGCTTTCGGCAGATATGTAACGCAGGCGCGGTCACAGGGCGAGGGGGCCGGCGATGCGAGGGCGCAAGAGCCTCCCCGCTACACCGTCCAGACGGGCCGCGAACTGGCGGAGAATCCTCTGCTGGACTACGCCTTCCTGAATCTCGAGCAGCACTACGACGTCGAGTCGGCCCGTGCGGTCGCGGAGGGGATGCGCAGTGCAGGCACCGGGTCCTCACAGGCGCTGTTGGTCCGAATTCCGCCCATCGCCACGGCCGGTGTAGAAACCACGCGGGCACGCGTCGAGGAGGTTCTCGCCCTGGGAGCCGATGGCGTGGTGCTTCCGCACGTGCGCAGTGCAGACGAGGCACGCACTGCCATAACGTTCTTCGAAGGAGTCGACGTGTGGTCGCCGGACAATCCGGATGGCGACGTCATTGCGATGCTCATGGTCGAGGACCCCGACGTGTTCGCCGAACTCGAGGAAATTGCCAACATTCCGGGTTACAGCGTGCTGGCGTGTGGCATCGGTAGCCTCACCCAGGCGTTGGGTGGCGACCGGGAGACCGCCGAGATGCTCAACCAGAAAGTCCTGGCGCACAGCCGGCGTGTCGGAATGGCCGACATGATAACGGCAGACACCGAATCGGTAGCGCGTCGCGTGAACGAGGGTTTCCTTGGGCTACTGGTGTTCGGACCTGAAGCGGACTCCGTCATCCGCCTGGGCAGGGAAGCGGCCGGGCGCTAATGCCGCGCTCGCTGTCGAGCAAAACTTCGTCCCGGTCGATTACCGGAAGCCGTTTTCTTAGGCGGTTGATAAACAGGAGTGGAAATGGACAACAAGATTTCTCGCCGGACCATCCTCTTGCGATGCTTGCAACTACCCGTTGGTGGAAGTGCGCTTTTGGGACTGGTGGCGTGTGGCAAGGGTGGTGCGAGCGTCTGCGCCGACCCGAACGCAATGACCTCGGCGGAGGAAAGCGTGCGCCGTACTTTGAAGTACACGGAAACCTCACCGGATCCTGACAAAGTGTGTGCAAGCTGCGAGTTCTTTCACGCGGGGCCGGAAGCCGGTGCATGCGGCACGTGCGAGATGTTTAGCGGAAAGCCGGTGAATCCGGGCGGCTACTGCGATTCGTGGAGTGTCGACGCTTAGGTTACCGCGCGTCATCTTCGATATGAATGAGCCTCGGTCCCCGCGGCTACGGCTTCGTGGGTGAGGTTGTTGTGGATAGGAAAATTTTTTGGAGAACGGAGAAAGAGTGGTTACGTTTCGATTCGATCACCGCAGGTCGTGCCAACTCGCGCATACACACCCAAGCGGTATTTTCTGGAATGCAGTGCTGATATTCGTCATCTCCGCATGCTCGGCGACTTTCTTGAGCGTCGCCGATGCGGCTGATCTGTCCCCGACGGAAAAGAGAGGTGAGTATCTCGCGACCGCTGGCAACTGCGTGAGCTGTCATACGAGCGATGATGGAAGCCCGTTTGCGGGTGGTCTCGACTTTGTGACTCCGTTCGGAACGATATACTCCACCAACCTCACCTCCGATCCCGAAACCGGTATCGGCCGATGGAGCCTCGAGGAGTTCAGTACGGCGATGAGGGAAGGCGAAGGGCCGGACGGCAGACACCTTTATCCGGTCTTTCCTTATACCTCCTTCACGAAAATCAGCGATGAGGACATCGCCGCGATGTTCGCGTACCTCAAGACCCTGGAGCCGGTGAAGTACACGCCGCCGGAGAATGACCTGGGTTTTCCTTACAGCCAGCGCTGGACACTGGGAGCTTGGAAAACCCTGTACTTCGACGAGGGTCGGTTTGAGCCGCAGGCGGGCCAGTCGGCGCAATGGAACCGTGGGGCATATTTGGTCGAGGGCCTTGGTCACTGTGGCATGTGCCATACGCCGCGGAACTTTCTAGGCGCAACGGATACCGATCTCGCGATGACCGGCGGAGTATTCATGAAGCGTGTCGAGGGAAAGATTTCGGCCTGGTCAGCATCCAACCTAACCTCAGCATCCAGCGGTTTGGCCATTTGGTCTCACGAGGACATCGCGGATTATCTGAAGCTCGGCTTCAGCGATCGCGCGGGCGTGTTCGGGCCGATGAACGAGGTGGTTGTGAACAGCACCCGGCACTTGTCCAGGGAAGACATCGATGCGATCACCGTGTATTTGAAGAGCTTGCCGGCCAATGAGCAGGACGGCGGTAAGCCTGCAGATGAGGACGTCTTGCGCGCCGGGTCGATACAATACGATATTCATTGCGGTACCTGCCATCTCCCGACAGGGAAGGGGGCCGAAGACACAGGGCCGCCATTGCTTGGCAGCCCTGTCGTTCTGGCCGCGGATCCCGAATCACTGATCAATATCACCTTGTACGGGGCGCAGTTACCGAAGATTGCGCCGTCGGCCGAGTGGGCGTCGAGGACTTGGAAACGAATGGAGCGCTTTGACAACAAGTTGACCGATGAACAGGCGGCGGCCCTTCTGAGCTACGTGCGTGCCGCATGGGGTCATTCGGCTGGCGCAGTCAGCCCGAAGCAGGTTGCGGAACAGCGCTAACCAGCCAGGCGTTGATGTAGTTTACAACCGAATCGATTCGCGACGTTAAACCCAGGCTGCGCCGGTGGCGATGCCGTATCGATGCGATGGCATCGAGGTAATTCTGGCAGGGCTTCCTTTTTAGTCTCTGGTGCTCACTTTTTTTCCTTGGTAGACACCCCCTTACATTGGTGAATGAATGAATTCGGACACATACAAACTCAAGAACTACGCTGCAGGAAATTGGTACGCGTCAAGCGATGACGGAACGGAGCTAAAGAACGCCGTCACCGGTGATCCCGTTGCCAGGATTTCCAGCATGGGACTCGATTTTTCGGAAATGGTCCACTATGCGCGTAGCGTCGGCGGTCCGGCGCTGGCCAGGTTCACGTTCCATGAGCGCGCCATGATGCTCAAGAAGCTTGGCGGGTACCTGCTTGAACGTAAGGAGCTGTTTTACACCTGCTCCAAGGCGACAGGTGCCACGCGAAGTGACTCGTGGGTGGACATCGAGGGTGGAATTGGCACGCTTTTTTCGCTCTCGAGCAAAGCTCGCATTGGAATGCCGAACAGCCGCGTTTATATTGACGGCGGTCAAGAACGCCTGTCGCGCAACGGCACCTTTGTTGGTCAGCACATATGCACGCCGCTTCAGGGTGTCGCCATTCAGATCAACGCCTTTAACTTCCCCGTTTGGGGCATGCTCGAGAAACTGGCGCCCGCGATTGTTGCAGGCATGCCGTCCATCGTTAAGCCGGGTAGCCAAACCGCCTTTTTAACCGAATTGGTCGTTCAGCATATCGTCGAGTCCGGGATATTGCCGGAGGGTGCAATTCAGCTAATCTGCGGCAGCACCGGCGATCTTCTCGATCACGTTAACTATCAGGATGTTGTGAGTTTTACCGGTTCCGCATCGACCGGGCTGTTGCTCAAGCAGCATCCAAGCATCGCCGGTCAAAACACGCGATTTGTCATGGAAGCGGATTCGCTGAATTGTTCTATCCTCGGCCCCGACGTTCAAGCCGGGTCGGTCGAGTTTGATTTGTATGTGAAAGAAGTTGCGCGCGAAATGACCGTGAAAGCCGGTCAAAAGTGCACGGCGATTCGCCGCGCTATCGTTCCAAGCGATCGGGTCGACGCGGTGATTGAAGCGCTGTCCGCCAGACTTTCCAAGGTGGCCGTCGGAAACCCCGAAAATGAGACCGTTCGCATGGGTCCACTGGCGGGATTGAGGCAGCGGAACGATGTATTGAGCGCGGCCGGGCAACTGGCTGAGCAGAGTGACGTGGTTTTCGGCGACCAGGACTCACTGAATGTCATCGATGCGGACATCGACTCCGGGGCTTTCGTCGCACCCATGGTGATGCTGAGCCGCGACCCGGACAATTCCGCCGCACACGACATCGAGGCCTTCGGCCCGATCAGCACGATTATTCCTTATACGGATACTGCGCACGCCGTTGACCTTGCTGCTCGCGGAAGGGGCAGCCTCGTTGGGTCACTTGTTACAGCAAGCCCCGAGGTGGCGCGAGAGATTACTCTGGGCGCGGCTCCGCATCACGGCCGGCTGTTGATTCTCAACGAGACCTGCGCAAAAGAGTCGACCGGGCACGGTTCACCGTTGCCGCAGCTGATCCACGGAGGGCCCGGGCGCGCCGGCGGCGGTGAAGAACAAGGCGGTGTGCGCGGTGTTAAACACTTCATGCAGCGTACCGCCCTTCAGGGATCGCCCGACATGCTCACGGAAATCACTGGAATGTATATGCAGGGCGCCACCCCGGACACCGATACCATTCATCCTTTCAAGAAGACCTTCGAGGAGATTGAAGTTGGGGACACCGTCGTTTCCGAGAAACGCGAAATAAGCCTGGATGATATCGATGCATTCGCCGCCTTATCTGGCGACGTATTCTATGCACATATGGACGAAGCCGCCGCGCAGAGAAACCCCTTCTTTGAAGGACGCGTTGCGCATGGGTACTTTCTGATATCAGTCGCTGCGGGGCTATTTGTGTGGCCCGACGAGGGGCCGGTATTGGCCAACACGGGATTGGAAAACCTGTCGTTTCAAAAGCCAGTCTACCCAGGCGACACGATTCAAGTGCAGCTCACTTGTAAACAGAAAAAGGACCGCCTTACGGAGAAATGGGGTGAGGTTCGATGGGACGTTACCATCATCAACCAGGATGGTCAGGTATGTGCCAACTACGATGTGTTAACCGGTGTCGCGAACGCGGCCTAGACAGTTGTCGATCTTCTACGAAAGCCGACCCAATGCCGCGTTGAAGAATCGATCTTGGGAATCACGCGGTACTATATTGACACAGAAATCTGAACACCCTCCAGGTGCTCAACAGCGAGTTCCTTACCGCGGGACAGGACATGCATGCCCGCCGGTGTGATTTCGAGCACACACCGGCGTTTGTCGTCGTCCGGATTCGTTCGACTGATGTAACCGGCCTCACAGAGTATAGTTACCCAGCGGCTAATCGCTACTTTGTCAACACCAAGGGAGTCCGCCACCATCCTCTGGATCATCGGCCCTCGTACCAATTGCTCCAGCATCACGAGTGTATTCAAGCTCAAATTTACCTCGGCCAACGCGGCATCCAGCTGTCGAGTCAGTACTCTTGCCTCTATCAACGACGCATAAACAGCCGTCAAAGCAAGGTCTGATTCCGTGCCGTGTGTACGGCTGTCCCCTGAAGCACTACTCTGCACCCTAATCGCTCCCGATTTATCTTACACGCTCAATCACACTCGCAATACCTTGACCGACACCTATGCACATCGTGCAAAGCGCCAACTGGGTATCACTGACTTCGAGCTGGTGGAGTGCGGTCTGCAAAAGGCGTGTGCCGCTCATCCCTAGCGGATGGCCCAGCGCTATCGCACCACCGTTTGGATTGACCTTCTCGGAATCCTCCGGAACGCCAAGCGACCGCAGCGTTGCGATGGCTTGCGACGCGAAGGCCTCGTTGAGCTCGATGACGTCTACGTCTGTAACAGACATCCCCAATTTCCCCAGCAGATTGTCGGACGCGGCAGCCGGCCCGATACCCATGATTCGAGGTTCAACACCGGTAACCATGCCGCTAAGCACCCTCGCACGAGGTGTGAGCCCATGACGTTTTGCGGCTTCCTCAGAGGCAACGATCAACGCGGCGGCGCCATCATTGATACCTGATGCATTACCGGCGGTGACCGTGCCGTTCGCCCGAAAGGGTGTCGGGAGCTTGGACAGTTTCTCTACCGTCGTGGCGCTGCGAGGGTGTTCGTCAACCGAAATAATCGAATCGTCACCTTTCCGCTGCGCTATTCGGACCGGCACGATCTCTTTGTCGAAGAACCCGTTTTCTTGAGCGACCGCTGTCCGCTGCTGGCTTCTAAACGCAAAGGCGTCCTGATCCGCCCTGGAGATCGCGAAGTCCTCGGCCACGTTTTCTGCAGTCTCGGGCATCGAATCGATACCGTACTGCGTTTCGATTAAGGGGTTTACAAAGCGCCAACCCATCGTTGTGTCGTAGATCTCTGCGTTTCTCGAATAGGCCGATTCGGCTTTTGGCATCACGAACGGCGAGCGTGACATGGACTCAACTCCGCCAGCGATAATGAGTTCTGCTTCGCCGCATCGAATCGCGCGTGCGGCCATCAGTACCGCATCCATTCCTGATCCGCACAATCTATTTACGGTAACTCCGGCCGCCTCGACGGAAACGCCGGCGAGCAGGGCGGCCATTCGCGCAACGTTGCGATTGTCTTCACCTGCCTGATTTGCGCAGCCCAGTATCACGTCATCTATTGCTGTGGGAACGAGTTCGCTGTTTCGTTCAAGAAGTGCACGGATTGGGATAGCAGCGAGGTCGTCGGCGCGGACCTTGGAGAGCGCACCGCCGAATCGTCCGATCGGCGTTCGCACGGCATCACAAAGGAATGCGTCAGGCATTGCTGCTACCCTCTTTCATCGAAAGCATGGCTTCGCATTCATAGCGGCGTAGTCATCACTTGTCCGGTTCCATCGTTCCTATCAACGGACCGCCAGGCGGCGCCTGAGCAGTCAAGAATACTTTTGGTCGGGTGCTTCGATTCACCGGGCTGGCCACTGTTCTAGTGAGCCGACGAATGCCGATAACCAGGCGTTTGTTTGCGCTCCGTCAAGCACGCGATGGTCGATGGTCAGAGACACGTACGCCAATGGTCGTATCTGCATCGTATCGTGGCCGTCAACCGATCTCACAACCACGCGTTTTTCGAGTTTACCCACGCCCAGGATCGCCGACTGCGGCTGATTGATGATGATCGGCGTAGCCAGGAGTGATCCCGACGTACCGTGATTCGAGATCGTAAAGGTCCCGCCTTGAACGTCTGCCGGTGATAATTGCCCTGCGCGAGCCTTTTCGGTTACCCGATGTAGCGCTTCAGCGATACCGAAATGCGATAGTGATTGTGCTTGCCGTATGACAGGCACGATAAGTCCTTTATCCTCAAGGGAAACACCGACGCCGATATTGATGTCGTCGAATATCTCGAGGTAGTCGTCATGCCACCGGCTGTTGACTGACGGCACAGCCCTCATTGCGTCTACGCAGGCGCTGATGAAATACGTGGTGAAGCTTAGATTGACCCCCTTGCTCGCGTATTGTGATTTCATCGCTGCGCGATGCCGCATCACGTTGGTCAAGTCGGCCTCGAACACGGCTGTGACATGTGGGGCCGTCGCCACTGATCGCGACATATGTTCCGCAATTCTCCGACGCATGGGGCTGTGGGGAACGGACTGAACGCCGTCGATGCTTTGCACAGCCGTCGGTTTCGATTTTTTATCCTTGGTCGGCGGCGCTTTCCCGGCGGCACGACGGTTCAGATAAGCTTCAACGTCACGTCGCGTCACGCGATTCGACTTTCCCGTGCCGTCGATCAATGTCGGGTCCAAATCGTGCTCGCGTACCAAGCGACGAACCGAGGGTGATAGCCGATGCTCGCGCCCGTTCGATTTCAGTTCCTCAACCGCGGTGTTGTCGGCCGGGCCTGTTGAATCGGCGCCGCTATCAGCATCAGGTGGCTCCTCACCGACGGATTCTTGCCGCAATCGACCGAGCACGGTGCCTGGTAAGACCTCTGTTTCCGGCTCGACCAGGATCTTGTCCAGAATGCCGGTGGCCGGCGCGGCAACCTCCACCGACACTTTCTCGGTTTCGAGTTCTACCAGTGGCTCGCCCTCCTTGATGGCGTCGCCGGCAGCGATCAGCCAACCTGCCAGGACCGTCTTGGTCCCTTCTTGTTCCAGGGGCGAGATGATGTCGATCGCTTTCACTCCAATCGCCTTTTCATTACTAGAACGAGCACAGCTCGTCGATTTTCGATTGAATGGATTCGACGTCCGGGACGACGCTGTCTAGAAGTACGGGATTGTGCGGACTGGGTATATCGGGCATCGCCAGTCGTGCGACGGGTGCATCCAGGCTCAGGAATGCCGAATCGGCAACCACCGCGGCGATCTCGGCGCCAAACCCTGCGGTAACGATATCTTCGTGCACGATCAGGCAGCGGCCGGTCTTACGAATCGAGTGCAAGACCGTTTGTGAGTCCCATGGAACCAATGTACGAAGGTCGATTACCTCGACATGCCGGCCTGAATTCGAGGCTGCCTCTTCGCAGCGCTTGACCATCGCGCCCCAGGTGACAATCGTGAGGTCGTCACCCTGGATGGTTGTTTTGGCTTGTCCGAACGGGAGCTGGTAGCCATCGCCCGGATAGGCACGGCGTGCCCATCGATCATCCAGCATCGCGCGATGCTCGAAGAACATGACCGGGTCGTCACCGCGAAGTGCGGACCGCAACAAGCCCACCGCGTCCTCTGCATTCGAGGGTACCGCGACCCGCCAGCCGGGAGCGTGGACAAACTGCACTTCGTTGGTTTGGCTGTGCCACGGGTCCCCGCACTTGAAAAAACCGACGGGCATTCGCACGACCATCGGCGCAGCAAATCGATTTCGTGTGCGCCAACGCATCGTTCCACAATCATTGATCTGTTCCGTGGCGGGATCGGCGTACTTGCGAAACTGAATCTCCGGAACCGGCAATAAACCCGCCAGTGACATTCCGACGGCCCGGCCGATGATGCCTTCCTCCGAAAGACTCGTATCGAAAACACGATCGGCGCCGTATTTGTCCTGAAGCCCCATGGTGACTGCGTGAACACCACCTTTTGGGCCAACATCTTCACCGAACAGGACCATTTTCGGGTTTGCGGCCAGCTCGACGTCAAGCGTCCGTCGAATCGCCGTCACGAGGTTTATTCTCGCCCCTTCAGGTCTCGGGTCCGTGTGCCCGCCGTCTATTCGAGATTGACCCCGAATACCGCCGATTATCTGTGGCTCATTCTCGGAGAAGACGAAACATGTAATGGACTTTGGGTCCGAGACAGGGCGAGCTTCGGCAATTTCACGCGCTTTCTCGACGTCCTCGACAGCTCTTTGCTCGATGTCTTGCCATTCGCTTTCACTAACCGTCTTCGGGACCAGCAAGGAACGAAGTTTGAACAGCGGATCGCGCGCTTGTTCTTCGGCAATCGTGTCGCTGGATTTGTAGGACTGAGTATCCTGAAAGCTGTGCCCCTGCAGTCTCGGCACGGTCAGCCTCAGCAAGCACGGTCCTTCTCCCGAACGTGTTAGCGTTACCGCACTAGTGATGAGCTCGGCGGCTTCGACCGGATCCGTACCGTCGCCGGTCCACACAGTTAATCCGCCGAAACTTTGTAAGTTGGCGGCTATATCTCCGCCCGGCGTCTGCAGCGTCGACGGGACCGATATTCCATAACCGTTGTCTTCAATATAGAACAGCATCGGTAGTTTCAGCGTCGTAGCCATCGTCAGCGCAGACCAGAACCCATTGGTCGCCACCGAGGCATCACCGCCGAGCGCAACGCCGATTGCGCCCTCGAAAGAACTGTCGGCAAGCGTCTTCGCGTGATACTCGATCGCCTGGGTCCACCCGGCCAGTGGCGTGTACTGCGCACCCACGCCGCCGCACATCGGCAACGCTGACGGTCCATTCAGGTTCGGATGATTGAACACCACCCCGATGTCTCGTCCGTCCGAGTAGCCACCGGCGCGGCCCAAGTTGGACCCGAGTGCATCCTCGATATCAATACCAAGCGTCAGCAGGATGGGGCGAGATCGATAGTAGCCGCAAATCGCGTCGCGGGCGTGATTGAGCTGACTGCCCAACAGTATCTGAGCGACGTCGTGGCCGCGCGCCGAAAACTGATAGAGAACTTTCTTCTCCGGAACTAACCTGGTCTCTTCCAAGGTATCAAGCGCGCGTGAGACCTGCACGTAATACGATACCTGTTTCCAGTCGATATCCGCGGCAGCCTCCTGTGTTGGTTCTTCGAGGCTTCGATTCAGTGGTTTGCCGGTGGCCATTGGGTGCCTGCGTCCTTGCCTGGAGATACGGCCACGCTTACCGCGAAGTGCACGTGAGTCAGCATCGTAGTATCGGAAAAGCCTCATGCCCGTCGGCTTCTGCCGAGGTTTGTTCGGAGGCCTTATACGAAGTCAGAATACTTCGGGACTGGCAAAATATCCCTATCTTTTTTCGGCGTTTTTGCTGTATTATGAAATGAATTTTTCAGATTAATTCTTTTGGTGAAGGATTATTTTCAATGGAAATTACGGAGTCTCACCGCGACATACTCCGGGTGATTCAAGCGGACGCAACCATCACGCTGGATCGATTACGCGAGAAAGTGTCGCTTTCGCAAAGCACGCTCTGGCGTCGATTGAAGGAGCTCGAAGAGGGTAATGTCATTCGCGGTCGCGTCACGCTTCTCGAACCCGAGGAGGTGGGGCTGTCCGTCTGCGCTTTTGTATCGATCAACCTGACCTCGCACATTCCGAAGCACCGCGACGCTTTTGAGAAGCTGGTGGACAACACAAAACAGATCATGCAGTGCTACTCGGTTACCGGTACTCAAGACTACATACTGCAAATTCGAACAAAGGATATGAGGGAGTATGAATCCATTCTGATGGACACGTTGCTGTCACATCCATCCGTCGCAACGGCTGCTTCAAACATCTCGATACGCGAGCACAAGCTCACAACAATTCTTCCGCTGTAAGCCAAGCACGGATGGCGGGCGATGGCCTGCTTCCTGGCCTCGAGCACGACATAGAACGATGGCGTAAGGCGCTCGTTGCAAATGCAGTACTCATCACGACCGTGCAGAGCCGAAGCACACATTTCTCACACAGTCTCATTAGCCCGTGGTTTTGATCCACAAACAAGGCCCCCCGCAATCGCAGCCGGCGACCGGCGGTGAAAGACGTCGCAACTTTCACAATCGCAAGGGACATAGGGATAGGGCCCGTGCCACGAGAGCCATCTTGGCGGGCGACAGTGGGCACACTCACCGAGACTCGCTCCGGAGGGCTGCCTGCTCCGCCGCCGAACGCTGATCCACCTGCTATATTTGTTACGAAGGTTACGAAATAAGGACCAAATTCACCGAAAAGGGTGCCGGGATTCCGCGAACCCCCGCGTTTTCTGCGGCTTTTTAGCGGGGATACGGAGAAAGGCGGCTGATTAGACGCGGCTATGTCCAGTAATGTCTAGTCCATTATCCAATTGGCCACGTACGACAGCGTCTCCACAGGCGACACTGGTCGTTCTTGCTACGACGGCTCTGATCCTGGGCCTGTCCGTGTACGTCCTATGCAGACCGGCCGATACCGTACGTTTCTTGCCTCCCTTGCCACACGCTGACGCTGCATGGCTGGTTCAGTTGAGCCCGCTTGTCGCCAATCTGCCCAGTTTCTTGCATGTCTATGCATTCATTCTTTTCTCGGCCGCAGTCGTACGCCCGAAACGACGAAATTTGATTTCGGTTTGTGTCATCTGGGTCGCTGTTGAGATCTTGTTCGAGGTGTTCCAACGGCCACCGACTCCGATACCCGAGTTCCTGAGAGCCCTGCTGGGCGTGGGAGTCTACGACCCCTTGGATGTTCTCGCACTCCTGCTGGGAGGGATCGTGGCCTACGCGTCAGTGAAGACAATAACAAGGAGAAACCAATGAATCTTCTAGGTCGAAATTTTGCGGCACTTCCGCGGCGGATTGCGCTGGGTCTGTTGTTTGTGGTCGGCATCCTCTCAATCATTGCGACCCGGGATCCGAACGGCCCGCCGGATCCAAGTACGGGCCCCTTCAGCCTCGCGTACATCGACACAGGATTCCAGCTTCGTATGCGTTGGTCTACCGATGGGATTACATGGACGACGCCGTTCGGGGCGACTCCCAGTGCTGACCGTGCTCCGGGTATCGGCATAGATGAAAGTGGCTTGCTTTATCTCGCCGTGTTTGACGACGGGGCATCGCGCGCAAGCATGATGATGGGCCTAGGTCCCGATACATGGGATAGCACGTCACGTACAGTCGGGAACGGGCATCCGTCTGAACTCAATTCAGGAACCTCGATAACGCACGTAACGGGCCAGGGTTGGTTGGTCGCGTATCGGAATCAGAATAGGGCGAAGATCGTCAAGTTCGACAGCTCTCCTAATGCTCAGGACTTTGGTGCTGAGGTCACCCCGGTACCATCGGTTGTGAACGCCAATCTCATAGACAAGCCTGCAATAGTGAATCTGAATGGCAGGGTCTTGACGTCATGGTTAATGAACAACCAATTACAGATGACGACCGGCGACATCGTAGCTGGTGATCCGGTCTGGCAGCCCGGCTATCTGTTTTCGTCGAACGTGACAGAAACGGGTTTTGGTCTACCGGTTGGTGCGCATGATCTCGCGCATGACGGTCTGCAGTTCTATGCAGCGGTCGTACGCAAACGAGACCCGCTCCCGGGTGAGCAAATCGAGCGTCATTTTCTCTTCATTTACACGTCGGCGAACGGACTGAACTGGACACGCCTGACCAGTCCTCACGAGGTGGTCATTAGCCCGGAATCGCTGAGTGTCGCAGCCCGTTCGCAGAACGACATTCTCGTCATGCTGAGCAGGGCAGCAACGAATCTCCCACCGGCACGCGTTTTCCATTTCGACGGGTCCGCGTGGTCTATTCGCGATGATGCGGCCGTCTTCGGAGGCAATCCGATGAACAAGGGACACGATTTCACCCTGGTTTCCAGAAACTAGCCGCCTCGGCGTTGCATCACCGGTCAGCAAAGCTGACCGGTGATGCAACGCCCGCCCTGACTGGTTTCTAGAGCCAGTGACTGCGGCGGATGTTCATGCAAATCGGTTAGGGAGTGCCATCATGCAATCCGAAACAAGAGACCGCGGTTCTCTAACAGCGAAGTTTATGATAGTTCTGCCTCTGGATTTCCTAAGCAGCCAGGAAGCATGGGCCGCTGAAATGCGGCCCTAGAGACCTTCCGGAACGGTTAAAACTCGCCGCTTGAAATAGTGCCTAACGAATAACGGCATGAGGATTGGGAAATACCGGCTTGTTAGGAAGAGGTTCGCGCTGAAGCGTGATCGTGGACCGCTGCCACTCGAATTCGAAATATTCTGGCGACGAACTCAGAATAAGGATGTCGCCCTGCAAGTCAAAATCCCACGGCGCGCCGAATAAATCACCGTCCCGCCAGCGTTTATCGTCGGAGTACCGCGGTTGATACGGCGCTCTCCACCGGTCTGTATATGGCTGCGACCAGCTAGAATCTTGCGCATACACGTAGCCCCAGGGTTTTAGCTCGATCCACTCTGCGGGTACATCGAAGCCGTAGTACCCGACTTGGCGGTCGACAACACGCCACCGCCCCGCAAAGCGCCGCATAGTGGCACACACACTTTCGGATCGTCGTGGCGCAATGATAAACGGTCGGAACTTAATGTCGTCGTAAAGGCCGGCGCGTGAGTTATGCGCGAAGTTCGCCGAATCGTGAGCAATCGAACGATAAACAGGGGTTATGAGTCGTCACAAGCCGCGCATTAGCGTCATTCTGCCGGTCTGGAACGCCGAGACTACGCTGGAAGATGCTTTGGATTCGATCGTGAATCAGGCCGAGCGGGATATCGAAGTCGTCGCAGTTGATGATCAATCGACCGACAACAGCGCCGCAGTTCTTCGTGACTACGCAGAGAACGATGACCGTGTGAAAGTCATGTCGAGCGGCGGTCTCGGGTCAGCAGGTGGCGCCAGAAATGTTGGCCTTGAGGCAGCTTCCGGGGAGTTCGTCTCATTCGTTGATAGCGACGATTGGATCGACACGAATTTCCTTGTTCGACTTGTTTCAGCGCTCGAACATACGAATGCAGAGATCGCTATTGCCGGCGTCAAGAGAGAGTATCATTCTCCATCGGAGACGCAGCTCCGATATACCTACGAATACTCCAATACCGTAACCGGTGACTTTGCCTTAGAGCTTCTTTCAAGATACAGAGATCAGGACATCGCGATTGGCGCTGCTGTAACGAACAAATTGTTCCGTAAGAGCTTTTTGGAGATGTGGGGATTTAGGTTTCTTGAAGGCTCAATCAATGAGGATGATGTCTTTACCTTCATCGCGTTCATTCGGTCGAATAAAGTGTCTATCGTGCCAGACACGTACTACCACATTCGACAGCGAATGAACTCAACTTCGCGCAGTTTTTCCAAAAGACATATCGTCGACCTGTACGACGCATTTCACGAGATAAGACACTTCCTAGAAGACAATCGCCTATTTGATCAATATAAAAACAGTTTTTATTCGTACTTTGAAAAATGTCTCAGTTTCGTCATTGAAACCATGCAGAAAAATTCGCTGTCTAAATCAGCGGCGGAGGAATGTGCGTTTCTTATTTTGAGCAAGATGCACATGATTGGCGACACTCGGGACATCATTTCTTATCTAGGCCACAAACGTATGTTGGCATTTGTTCGTTCTTTTTGATCAAAAAACTGCGTCGGGGCCAATGTATCCTTTATAGCGAGATTCGAATTGTTCGACAAACTCGTCTCGGATGCCAAGGTTTAGAAAAGCCAGGTATAAGTGCTTTAATATGAAGAAGTGTTTCGTATTCACGATACGTTGTTCGTTTTTGGTAACCCATTCCTTGAGGACAGGGTACGCCTCGCGTCGACCTAGCTTTCCTAGCGCCGTGATGATACTTGCCGTTGCATAAACATTGCGCTCCCTCCGCAATTGGGCGATAAGCGTTTCAAGACCGGCATGGATTTTCTTTTCACCGATCATATCTGCCATATGTTCGCGTACGTAGTAGTTCTCATGCAACGCAGCATTCACAATCGCTATATCTACATCTGGGATCTGGCTTGTTAGCAAGAAGCGTTCTAAGTGATATCGATGAAGATCGACCGTGGCCGTCTTTGACTTGGAGAAATAGAGGATGATCCAAGTTAGTGAGTCTTCGAGGAAAGCAGCTTCAGATGCGAGCTGAACTGCAAAGAGCGATCTAAGATGCGTTATTTCCTCTTCAGTCCGCCCAAACTTCACAGAAGTCAATTCGAATAGGACATGTTTGCATATGTCGTTAGAATACTCATAGTTACGCGTGCGAATAAGTAGTTCGCCCAGTATCTGAAGCACTCCCTTGAGAAAATCAAACGGACCTCGGATAGAATTCGAATACAGCAGCCCGACGCTCTTATCTAAGACTGTCCGTAAGAGGTCGTCTGTGATCCGCCCAAGCTCGCCGTTCATGATCGAAGTGACGGATGGCAGATCGGGTCCGAACTCGCGCGATACGATTTCGACAAATTCCTCCATATCTGCGCTGACGCTAGCAATAACGCGTTTCTTTTGTAATACCTCAAAAAAGTCGAAGTAGAAAGAGTTGTCGTTGATCGCCTTTCTCACCCGAGATGTAAGCTGTTTAAGATTTTCCTTGTCGTATACGATTGCCCCGAGGTGGCGGATATCAAATGGAACGTCATCCATTCGCTGAGCAAGCAAGATAATGTTGTGGGCGTCTTTGAAAGAGTGAGCTACGCCCAACTCGTAAAACACATTGGCGTTTTGTCCTGTTAGATCCGCGATGACGAAATGGGCCTTCAAAATCTCCTGAAGTACGGTTCCCATGATTGGAACGCTCCCGAAGAGCTCATCTGCTCGATTGCATACGAAACCAGCTTTGGTGAGAGCGCCTTTGATTTCACCATAAATCAAGTCGAAATCATCTGCGAACGGCATGAGCACGAAGCAGCGGTTCTTCTCGATCGGTATTAGCGCATTGCGATATTGCTTGGGGTAGATCCCGTAACTGTCCATAACCCCTGTTTATCCGTCAATCTTTAGATGACATTCTAGTTTATGTTACATACTACTGTTTTTCGACTGGAAGAGGAAAAACGAATCGGTTCGTGATCTAATCGGCGCTTTGTCCAAGAGTTGTGACTAATGAACCTGGATTCAATTCTAGAAGAATACTTATTTCAGTGTTCCATAGAACGTCGGCTTGCAGTCAATACTGCTCAAGCGTATCGGTCCGACTTGAGACACTTTTTCGGATTTCAGGACGAAGAAAATGCGGCAAACGCGCTCACCGTTGCGAACCTGAAGAATTACCTTGCACACATGCTCGGCGAAGCGGGATTGTCGGTCGCAACGGCCCGACGACGAATAGCATGCCTACGTGGCTTTTGCAGATTCGCCGCCGAGAAATTTGGACTCACTGATCCGTTCAAGACATGGTCGCCGTGCCTAAAACGGCCGAAGCGGTTGCCGCGAGCCGTGTCTTGCGACGAAATCAGGTCGCTTGTAAGCCCAATCAATAAATCACGACACATTGATGCCGAAACGGTTTTCGCCATCCTCCTAATCAGCGTAACGGGAATTCGCGTGTCCGAGTTATGCGCGATCCGTTCCACTGATATCTCACCGGACGGCTCTTCTATCCATGTTGCAGGAAAGGGTTCAAGAGACCGTATTGTCTATGTAAGCGACGAAAATCTTCGTCTTAATCTGACAGAGCGGCGTAGTGCGCGAATCGCTGAAGGAGGCGAAATGGCTCCTCTCCTTCTCAATAGTCGGGGCGCCGGTCTTCAGCCGCAAGCCCTCCGTCGGCGCTTAAGAAATCTGTGCGCGCGGGCAAATCTGCCGCGTATCGTAACTCCACATATGCTTCGACATACCGCGGCAACCTTGCTGATCGAAAGTGGAACGGATATCCGATTTGTACAGCGACTATTGGGTCACGCTTCAATCGCTACAACAGAAATCTACACCCAGGTCAACGATCGCTCTTTACGGCGTGCAGTGTTTGAAGCAAATACTCTTCAGCTTATCGCCTCCACGAACTAGCTGCGGGCATGCTCTATTCGCCCGTGTTTCTGATGCGGCGGAGGCTCAGACGTATTGCAACTCTCTTGCTGGCATTCGTCTCCCTCAAAATCAATACAATCTGCGTCGCCGTAAATAGGCTTCGTTTCACTCGCGTTTCCTGGAAGGACCATCTGGCCAGACAACTAAAGCTTCAGCCTGTGTCGCCCTGGCGCACGGCTGTTTCCAGCGCCAGACGTACGTATGGGTAGCAGCAGTTGGTTCCTGCAGCGTCGGCAGGCGGCGAGCGGTCTGGATTCCTCGCCTTCAAATGGGTCGTCGGAGCCGGTTAGGCGGCGGTTTCTCAGTCGGTTAGTCGGCGGCAGTTTCACTTCACGAACTGGGTTGTGAACAAAAACACCCAATTCCTTCCGCGAGATGTCGAATACCTGAGAGAGAATTGATAGCTCTCTGCGAAGTGATCCGGCAACTGATCTTCTCAAGACGCTCTTCCCGATATCGGGCGATATTGACGCCACGAATGGATCCGATGTATCGCCGGGAGAGGTGGTGTTGGAGCAGCGTGCTAATCCGGTAGCCTTCGGATTCGAACCCATGCTAACGGATCGTGTATTCGCGGCTGTAGCGCTCTAACAATTCGCCGAGCGTCGTGGTCTCTGCTTAACTACGGGACACAAACATGCCTTGATCCATCTCGTATTCGATGGACCAAGCCCACGCCTCGGCGGAAGCGCGAGTCCGAAACGACTTCGTTTGTGTGGGATAGCCGTTCTTTCGTACCTGGCCTTGCCAGCGACCGGATGTTCGTTTCCTGTAGGACGCCATAGTCTCGTCTCCGCGTAAGAAACGAGTGTGGCAATATTGTGGCAGGAGGTCTTTTTGAAACCCTGCTCAATTTTGTCGGGGTTATAAGTTATTGAAACTTATATCTTTTACTGGTCGGGGTGAGAGGATTTGAACCTCCGGCCCCTGCCTCCCGAAGACAGTGCTCTACCAGGCTGAGCTACACCCCGTTTGAATCGCGTTTGCCGGCGTTGCTGCGTGCGCCGTCCGGTTGGTCTCAGGACCGGCGATTGACGGCAAAATCCGCGATCGCAATCATCGCCTCTTTGTGGTCCGAGTCGGGAACGTCGGTCAAGGCGTCGATCGCCAGATCGGCGGCTTCTTTTGCGCGCGCCGCAGTGTACTGTAGGGCTCCGGTCGATTCAATGACGGCCTGAATATCCTCGAGTTTTGTGCCGTCGCCGGTCTCGATGGCGCCTCGGATCATCGTTTTTTCGGCCGCGGAGCCGTTTTCCATCGCATAGATAAGAGGAAGCGTGGGTTTGCCTTCGGCGAGGTCGTCGCCCAGGTTTTTGCCCAGTTCCTCGGCCGAGGCGTCATAATCCAGGGCGTCGTCGATGAGCTGGAACGCGGTGCCGAGATTGGTGCCGTATTTGATCATCGCCGTTTCGTCGCCCGGGTCCCGGTTGGCCAGTACGGCGGCGATCTGCGCTCCCGCCTCGAACAGGCGCGCGGTTTTCCGGTATATGACCGTTCGGTAATTGTCCTCGGTGACCTCCGGATCCCGCACGTTCATCAGCTGCATGACTTCGCCGGCGGCGATGGTATTGGTGGCATCGGCCAGAATCTGCATGACGCGCATGCTGCCGATATCGACCATCATCTGGAAAGCGCGTGAGTAAAGGAAGTCGCCGACGAGCACGCTTGCCTGGTTGCCGAAAACGATATTGGCGGTGTCCTGGCCGCGCCGCCGTTCCGAATGATCCACGACGTCGTCGTGCAGGAGCGTTGCGGTGTGGATGAACTCGACAATCGCGGCGGCATTGACGTGAAACGGCCCCGTATAACCCAATGCACGGGACGCCAGCAGTACGATTAGCGGGCGCAGCCGTTTGCCACCGCTCGTCACGATGTACTCCGACACCTGTGATACGAGCATGACGTCGCTCTTCAGTGCATCGCGAATCAAGGCGTCGACCGCGGCCATGTCGGCGCTGCCGAGTGCTTTGACGTCGTCGAACGAGAGCCTGGCGGGGACATCTTCAGCGAGACGCATGATGCGGACGATAATGCCTGAAAAGGCCAATGTTGGCGACCCGTTGGATCGTTCTGAGGAATAATCCGTCTTCCGCAAGCCATTGAATTTTAGTAAAAATTTTTCCCGCGAGGCGTTGACCCGAGCGCGTCGAATCTATAGAATTCCCGCTCTTTTGTGGGGTCGGCTCTGTTAGCAGGCGGGTGCCGAACCGGCGCAACCCCAAGAAATCACATATTTCTCAGCGACTTAAGCGCAAGCCGGAGTCGCATACTGGAGTAACGACGATGTACGCAGTGTTTCGCTCTGGCGGCAAACAGTACCGGGCGAGTGAAGGCGAGCGCCTCCGGGTTGAAAAACTCGATGCCGATGAGGGCGCGAGCGTCAGTTTTGACGAGGTCCTGCTAGTAGGCGAGGGTAAGGACATCGAAGTGGGCAAACCCACGCTGTCCGGCATGGCGGTGACCGCCAAGGTTCTTAAGCAGGGAAAGAGCCGGAAAGTGCCGGTGGTCAAATTCAAGCGCCGGCACAATTACCTGCGTCAGGGCACCCACCGCCAGTTCTTCACGGAAGTAGAGATCGTATCGATCGGCAAAGGCGCCGCCAAAAAGGCGGCACCGGCGAAGGCCGAAGAGTCGGCCGCCAAGCCGGCTGCGAAAAAGGCAGCCGCCAAGAAGCCCGCTGCCAAGAAACCGGCGGCAAAAAAAGCGGCTGCAAAAAAACCCGCAGCGAAAAAGCCAGCCGCCAAGAAGGCGTCGAAAAAGAAAGCCAGCAAGAAAACGAGCAAATAACCCGGGTAAAATTGAAAGCTCGGGATGAGGTTTTCCCGAACTCAGGAACAGGACAAGGAGCAGCACAATGGCTCATAAAAAAGCAGGCGGCAGCAGTAAGAACGGTCGCGATTCAGAGAGCAAACGCCTTGGCGTCAAGATTTTCGGCGGCGAAAAGGTCATCGCCGGCAACATCATCGTCCGCCAGCGCGGCACCCGGTTCCACGCGGGCACCAATGTGGGCATAGGACGCGACCACACGCTTTTCGCCAAAACCGATGGGCACGTCAAGTTCGAGAAAAAAGGCCCGAAGAACCGGCAGTTCGTTAGCGTCGTCTAGTTACTCGTCGCTCGTCGGGACGAGCTCCTACAGACATGGTAGGCGCCGATCTTTCGACAGGATCGTAGGAGCCCGTCCCGACGGGCGACTAGCGAAATCTCTCAACGAAGCCCTGCGACGCAGGGCTTTTTCGTATGCGGTTAAAGTAATGCGATTGGAACTGCGCCATGAAGTTTGTCGATGAAGCAACGGTTCGCGTCAAAGCCGGCAACGGCGGTCACGGCTGCCTGAGCTTTCGACGGGAGAAATTCATCGCCCGAGGCGGGCCGGACGGCGGTGACGGCGGAAACGGCGGCAGCGTCTATCTGGTTGCAAGCGACGCGACCAACACCTTGGCCGATTTCAGTGTCGCGCGGCGCTTCACCGCCGAGTCCGGCGTGGGCGGCGCCGGTCAGAACCGGACCGGGAAAAGCGGCGAAGACCTCGACGTCGTCGTTCCCTGCGGCACCATTGTCTTCGACGTCGACACGGGTGAAACGATCGGCGACCTGACTGAGGTGGGTAGCCGCCTTAAAGTGGCGGAGGGCGGCCGCGGCGGGCTCGGCAACACGCGGTTCAAGAGCAGTACGAATCGCGCACCGCGAAAAACGACGCAGGGCACTCCCGGCGAGGCCCGCCATCTGAGGCTCGAACTCAAGCTGATTGCGGATATCGGTCTCGTCGGAATGCCGAATGCCGGAAAATCGACGTTGATCCGTGCGACCTCCGCGGCAAAACCGAAGGTTGCTGACTATCCGTTTACGACCTTGCACCCCAATCTGGGTGTGGTTTACGTCGGACCGCTGCAAAGCTTCGTGATGGCGGACATACCCGGTTTGATCGAGGGTGCGGCGGAGGGCTCCGGGCTGGGCATTCGATTTCTGCGCCACGTCCAGCGGAACCGCCTGCTTTTGCATCTCGTCGACATTGCACCCATGGATGAATCGGCCGATCCCGCCGCCGAGTTTCGGGCAGTCGAAAATGAACTCAGGAAGTTCTCGCACGAGCTCGCGGAGAAGCCTCGCTGGCTGGTCATCAACAAAATCGATTTGCTCCCGGAAGAGGAGTTGGCAAAAGCTCGCGAGGAGCTGTTGAACAAAATCGATTGGTCCGGGCCGGTTTTCGAGATTAGCGCCGCCACCGGCGCCGGCACGGAGAACCTGACTCAGGCGGTCATGCGGGAAATCGAGCGCATGGATGAACTGGAGGCTGCGGAGGCGGGCGAGGTCCGCCCGTAGGGACGGGCTTCTGCAGTCTTGCTATCGGTGAACGCATCCCTACCGCGGGCAACAAAAAAGGGCCTTTGACGCCCCTTTTTCGTCGCAGAAGCGCTTCCTGCTAGCTCGCCAGCGCTTTGACCATTTTGTTGAGCCGGCTCTTATGGCGCGCGGCCTTGTTCTTCTTCACGATGCCTTTATTGATCATGCTGTCGATGACGGGTACGGCTGCTTTGTAAGCGGCCGCGGCCGCTTCTTTGTCGCCGCTTTCGACGGCTTTGAGGACATTTTTGATCGATGTCCGCATTCTGGACCGAAGTCCCATTTTGTGTAACCGGGTTTTTTCCGCCTGTCTGGCACGTTTGCCGGCCGATTTTATGTTCGCCACGCTAACACTTCCGTAGGTATCCGCATTTGCCTGACCGGGATCTTCGCCGGCCGAGCCCAAAGAGCCGCGTATTATTCGCGGCCTACCGTGGATTGTCAATGATCCGTGGCGGACCATCCGGAATTGTGTGCCGTGTTCACCTAAATGCCTGATTATTGGTTGCATTTCGGGATAAACTAGCGCCCAGCAATACCCGCCCAACGAGTCGATATGCCATCTCGAGATGCTCCAGACCAGGAATCCGACGTGCAGACCGGAAAATCCGGCGCTCTTCATTCCGGACGCCATCTGCTCAAATCGACCTCCATCGTCAGCGGGATGACTCTGGTATCGCGAGTCCTCGGACTCGTGCGCGACATCGTGTTCGCGCGCTATTTCGGCGCTACGATCGTGATGGATGCGTTTATTGTCGCCAACCGTATCCCGAACATGTTGCGCCGGTTCTTCGCTGAAGGCGCGTTTTCGCAGGGGTTCGTTCCGGTCATGGCGCGCTACCGGGAGCGCCACAGTCACGACGAGTCGCGAGAGTTTGTAGACGCGGTTGCTGGCACGCTTGGACTCGTATTGTTCGTGATCACGCTGATCGGCGTCTTTGCGGCTCCGGTACTGGTGTTCATCGTTGCGCCCGGTTTCACTGGCGACGACGGTCGTTTCGACCTGGCCACGCTGATGCTCCGCTTCACGTTTCCGTATCTGCTTTTCATCTCGTTGACGGCGTTTGCCGGCGGCATCCTGAATACCTACGGCAAATTCGCCGTGCCCGCTTTTACGCCGGTGATACTCAATATCGTGCTGATCGGTTTTGCGGTTGGCCTGTCGGCGCGGCTGGACGAGCCGGGACTGGCGCTGGCCTACGGCGTGTTCGTCGCCGGATTGATACAGCTGGCGTTCCAACTGCCTTTCCTCGCCAAGATACACGCGATCCCGCGGCCGAAGTGGCGTCCACGGCACGAAGGCGTACGTCGCGTTGGCAACCTGATGTTGCCGGCGATTTTCGGATCGTCGGTTGCGCAGATCAACGTGCTGCTCGGCGGCATCATTGTGTCCCTGCTGGGTGTCGGCAAGGTCAGCCTGCTGTATTACTCCGACCGGCTGATGGAGTTTCCATTGGGTCTTTTCGGAATCGCGCTGGCCACGGTTACCTTGCCGACGCTGTCACGACAGCATGCGAACGAATCCACGGACGGTTTTTCAAGGACCGTCGATTGGTCCATGAGGCTCGTGCTGCTGATAGCGACGCCAGCCGCGGTCGGTCTTGTCGTTCTCGCTCAGCCGATTGTCACGACCATCTTCTACGGCGGCGAATTCACGCTATTTGACGTGGAGATGACGGCGCTGAGCTTGCAGGGATTTTCGATCGGCCTGATCGGCTTTTCCTTCGTGAAGATTCTCGCACCCGCCTATTTCGCTCGCCAGGACACTCGTACGCCTGTGAAAATCGGCTTGGTGGCCCTCGCGGTCAATTTCGGTCTGAGCGTTACACTGGCTTATGTCTTGACCCGGCAAGGGTACGTCGGCACGCACGCCGCGCTGGCTCTGGCAATTTCCGTTGCGGCGCTGCTCAATGCCTGGCTTTTGTATCGCGGTCTGCGTCGTGACGGTATCATTCACCATGCGCCCGGCTGGTTGAGTCTATTGCTCAAATGCCTGGTTGCGAACGTTGCGATGGCGGCTGCTCTGATGGCGTTTGCCCGGCCGCTGGACTGGTGGACCGGAGCCGGTGCTCTTGGTCGTACGGCCTGGCTTTCGGCTTACGTCGCCATCGGAGCCCTGGTCTATTTACTGGTTCTTCTGATGCTCGGAGTCAGGTCTTCCACATTGCGGCTCAGAGCAGATTGAACGAATAGTCTTGTCATGCATTTAGTTCGGACGCCACAATCATTTCCGTTTTCCCGTGTCTCGCGAGGTAGCGTAGTCACCATCGGTGCTTTCGACGGTCTGCATCTTGGGCATCGGAGACTGCTCAAGCACGTGTTCGAGGCATCGGCGCGCACGGGACTGCCGTCGGTCGTGATGAGCTTTGAGCCGACGCCCAAGGAATTTTTTTCCGCGGACCAGCCGCCCGCACGCCTGATGCGATTTCGGGAAAAGTACGCGGCACTGAAAGACGCCGGCGTGGACATTTTCTACTGCCCCCGGTTCGACGACGAGATGAAAAACATCGACTCGGCAACTTTCGTCCGACAACTCCTGATACATACCTTGAACATGAACCATCTCGTCGTCGGCGACGATTTTCACTTCGCACGTAATCGTGAGGGTAACCTCGAGCTACTGCAAAGGGTCAGCGACGCGCTGGATTTTTCCATGGAACGGGTGGCCAGCGTCGTTGTCGAAGGCGAGCGTGTCAGCAGCACGGCAATACGCGAAGCATTGTGGAACGGCGACATGGTCCACGCATCGAAGCTGCTGGGTCATCCGTACAGAATGTCGGGGCGGGTAGTCCGCGGTCAAAGTCTGGGGCGCACGCTGGGCTACCCCACGGCCAACGTGAACCTGCTGCGTCGTCAGAGCGCGGTGATGGGCATCTTCGCGGTCAACGTCCACGGCCTGAACGGCGGTCCGCTCGGCGGCGTGGCAAGCGTCGGCACGCGTCCGACGTTCGCCGGCGTCAAGCCGCTGCTTGAGGTACATATCTTTGATTTTGATCAGGATATTTATGGCCAATGGATTCAAGTAGAGTTTATCGAACGATTGCGCAGCGAAGAGAAGTTCGACACGGCCGACGCGTTGATCCGGCAGATGCACAAAGACTCTGCGCAGGCACGTGAGATACTGGCCGCGTGATGTCCATCAATTTTTGCTCGGGAAATCGATCTTGAAGAGAGAAAACGGAACGGGGCTGGGGGGGTGGCGAAACTACAGCTTGTGGATGGCGCTTGCGGTCACGATCGTCGGTTTGGATCAGTTGACCAAGCTCGCGATCATCCGCTGGGTGCCGCTCTACGACAAGATTCCGCTGAACTCATTCATCAACATCACGCATCACCGTAACACGGGTGCGGCGTTCAGCTTTCTCGCCGATGCGGGCGGCTGGCAACGCTGGTTCTTTACCGTTCTTGCGGGCGTCGTCAGCGTGGTGCTCGTCGTGTGGATCTACCGGCTGCGGGATGAAGGCCAGTGGCTGCTGTCGGCCGGACTGGCACTGGTCCTGGGCGGCGCCGTTGGCAACGTCATTGACAGAATCAGGCTGGGTTACGTGACGGACTTTTTTCAGGTGCTCATTGCGGGCTGGCCGTTCCCGTCTTTTAACGTGGCCGATTCCGCCATCACGGTCGGAGCCGCATTCCTGATCGTTGATGCGCTGTTCTTTTCCGGGCGTAAGACCGACTAGAAGGCGGGTAAAACGGCACCCATCAGGGTGCCCAAGTAGGCGGCTGATAGAGCGTCGTCGCTACCGCGTGCGGGTCCAGCAGTCCGTCGCAGATCCCCCACCATCCAACGCAGATTTCGTACCGTTCGCATCGATTCGGAATACGTTGCATTTGTTGCTTTCTTCCCCGCCGAGAAGATACGTCGCGGTGGCGATATAGGTGCCCGCATTCGCAGTGGTCACCTGGATTCTGTAGGACCCCGTTTCCGTGGTGAATGTGGGTGTCGTGGCGAAGCCGAGATCGGTGAGATCCGCCGTGTAAGTGCTGTTGTTCAGATAGTGCCGTTCCTGGTTGGTGGCGATCTGCAACAATGCGGCCCTTGCTTCGTTGCGTTTGGCGCGCGCGGCGAACTCACGATAATTCGGATACCCGACAGTAATGATGATGCTCAACACAAGGATTACGATCATCAGTTCGACCAGAGTAATGCCGCGCATGTGTTTGATCATTCTATAGTCCTCCAGCGATAATCCGGCGCGGAGTGACAAGCTCCGCGCCGTCCCGGTTCCACGATTCAAATCGTACGCCATCACACACCGTTTCGTACGCTACTCAATTCCGTCGCGCGTCCAGAGCGTTCGCACCGGGTCGTTGTCGAATCCGGGGCTGAAACACTCGACACCCACACAGGTAATCGGCGGCGGTGAGCAGGCGCTGCCCGTGCAGCCGGCGTCCCCGCTTGGAAACAGGAACCGCGGTGACGGTGCGATACCAACCTGCCCCAGGGTGGTCCGGCGTGCCTCGTCTTCCTTAGTAGGAACGATGGTCGAGAGATCGATAACCGGATCGCCGTTCGATACCGTGACGCGATACAGGAAGTTGCTGCCGAGACCCGCGGCACAGGCTGCCGCGGCCACGGTGTCCGGCGAGAACGCCACAAAGAAAACTTCGTCGTTGAAGGTCACCGAGGTTGATAGCACTTTCTGGTTGTTTGGCAACGTAAACTGCCAACCGGCCTTGGATGCGGGGATGGTAGCGCCGATCGCTCCGCCGACTTCAACCAGGTTCGCCTCGGTAATCGGGGCGAGGGTCAGGGCGTCGTATTCATCCTGATTGAGCTGATTGAACACGTTCTTGTCTCGAACCGAGTAGAAGCGCTCGCTGGTGCTGTTGTCGAGCGGATGCGCGCGATAACCGCTGCCGATGCTGATCGCCAGGTAGCGGCGGTTCTGGACGTTGTCGTTGAATAGTGATATGTCGGGTGAGGTATAGAATCGGCGAGTGTCCGCGTCGTCGATGGGCGAGGCCAGTCCCTGGGCCCCCAGCTGCGCGATTACGCCTCCGGTGACCAGAGCACTGGTGCCGATACCGTTGGGTTTCATTCCGTTGTAGATATCGAAACGAAGAATCTGTCCACCCATGTCGGCGGCGTACATGCGGTCCGCAAAACCGTCACCGTTGATATCCAGGACGCTGACTTTGCCGGGAATCGCGCGTTTCATCGCCGGAAGCGTCAGCTCCGCGGCCGCTGCTCTGCCTGCCTCCCACAAACGTTGGCCGGTCACGAGATCCAGGAAGTAGATTCCGGCCCCCGCGTTGTCGTCTGTGCCGGGGTGGGTGATCGTGTCGTGCGCGGTGTCGTATCCGCCGCCAAACACCACGACCGCTTTTTGGTCGTTCAATCTGTTGTCGTCGATGTCGATACGGGCGACCGTGGGCGTCGACCAGGACTGACTTACGCCGCTCGCGGTGTAGCGCCACAGCACTTTCGGCGTTTCCTTGTCGGTAACGTCCAGCGCGTAATAGGTGCCGCCGCCCCGCCGCATGCCGAAAATGATGTAGACAAAGTCATTGTCGGCTGATTCGATGATGCCGTCTTCGTCCGCATCGAAAACGACCGGCACGATGTCGCCGTCAATGCCGTAGTTCTTGAAGCTGGAGTCGAGGTCGAAGTAGAGCTTGGGAAGGTTCGGCAGCAATTCCCTGGGTATGAATGCCCATCGCTCCTCGCCGGTGGCGCCGTTAATGGCGTGCAAATAGCCGTCGTTGGTCGCGGTAAACACGGTTACGTCCGGATTTGCGGCGGTTCCGCCGTAGACGACGGCGGCCGGCTGCGAGTGCAGGGGATCTCCCATCGTCTTTTTGCGGGCCTCGGTGGTGTTCGTATCGTTGTCTTCATCGCGAACGTCCACGCCGCGCGCCCAGTTGATGAGATCCTCCTTACTGGGTTCGTCCGCGGCGCCGGTCAGGCCCAAGCTCGTGAGTGAAAAAGCGCTTGCGTTCGTCGCTACCAACTGGTTTGTCGCGTCCGTGATGATGTTGCTGCTTATGTTCGTGTAGAGATCCCTGTTCGCCGGTGTCGGCAGCTGGGCGACGGCCCCGCCTTTTTCGACGTCGTTGCCGTCGACCACGTTTGACCAGAAGCTGCTCGCGCTTGGCAGGAAGAATCCGTCGTCCGGGTTCACGGCGTCATTGCCGAGTTCGTCGACGACCTTACCGCCGGTGATCCGGTACTTCTTGAGGTTGCCCGGCCAGTGCACGGACCCCCGTACGCCGAACGTCGTGAGGTAGAGATCGTTGAGATTCTGCGTGCGGTTGAACGTATTGACGGCCACGGCCGGCGCCGCAAACGACAGCGACTGATCCGTGACTCGGTCGAAGATCTCCAGCATGGCGTTCGTCAGGGTGACGATGTCGCGCGCCTCGAAGTATTCGCCGCCCGAGGCCGTGGCCGCTTCCTGCAGGCTGGGGATCGTCTGGGTGAACCCGATCGTATGCGTCGTCACGAGCTGATCGCCCGTTTGCGTGGAGATGTCTTTCTTGGACAGATATTCGGCGATCTCGTCGAGACAGGCGCCCGACGGAAGCAGGTCCGTGTCGTCGTCGTCATCGTAGGCCAGGGTAGTCGTGCACGTGGTCTTGCCCACCGTCGCGGCCCAATCGGGCAGCCGCGAAAGAAGGCTCGGCACTTCCTGGTCCCGCGTCGGCTGACCGTCACTCAGCACTACGTTGAAGTTTTTCGCGCAGGACTGGGTTACCGGGGCCGCGTAAACGTCGGGATCGCCGGTCGACGCCAGCGCGCTGGCGTTGGTCCAGGAGTTACCGTCGCCGTAGTACGCGGCCTGTCCGCGCCAGTAGAGGGCGGCCTCGAACAGCGTTTCCGAAAGCGGTGTGGCGCCTTGATGTGGAATGGCGTCGATCGCGGTCTTGATATCGTCACGATTCGCGTCGAGGTCCTGCATCTGATCGACGACGACGCCGCCCTGCCTTCTCAGCGTGTTCGACCCCTGGTTGAAATGCATGATGCCGACGTTGACGTTTTCGATGGCGTCCACGATGATCTTCGTGACTTCCTCGAGAATGGCGTTGCGCGATTTGCTCACGGTCGGGGGATTCGTCCGGTTCGCGTAGTTCAGGTAGTTGCCGTCGTAGACCGTGACGCTTTGACTGGTCGGCCAGCTTCCCCAGGCGACTTCGTCGGCTTCAACGGAGGTGAACGGGGCAAGGCCGCCGCCCTTTTGCGCAAACACCTCGCCGGCAGTGCCGTCACCGTGCTTGTCCCGGTCGAACAGGCACTCCACGGGATCGGTTGCGTTGCCCGGCTCCAGCGCCTGCCAGCGCTCCACGGTGGCGTCCGCCGGCGCGTCGCCGAATCCGGACGTGCCGGTGCGGTGCTGCGCCATCAGATTCGTATAGCTGCCGACCGCCCGGATCCGCCGGTCGCCGGCAACACATTTGAAAGCGGCATCGTTGACGTACTGGATGTTACTGGCATCACAGGTCGGAACGACGCCCAACGTTGTCCAGTAATAACGGTCGCGGTTGCAGCTACCGCTGTATTCCTCGGTGTAGTCGTAGGCTTCGACCGTCTCCTCGTTGGTGTCCATACTGCCCGACGAGTCGAGAATAAACAGAACGTTGGGCTTGGGCCGGGCAGCAATGTCCGCCGGAGTCAGCAAAAAGATTTCCGTGTCGTCCGCTACGGCCGGCGCGCCGCACGTCAATGCGAGCAGCAGTCCGGCGCCCATCCATGTTGTCTTTCGAGTGTACTGATTCATCGTGCTTGCCTCGGAATGCCTGCCGGGGTTTTAGGGAAAAAGGACCGAAACCTTCATCACGCGATCGTTTTTGAGGTGATGCAGGAGCGTTGCGTCCACCACCGAATGATCGGGTAGGCGCGCAACCTCGAGGCGGAAATCCTCCAGCGAAAGGCTACGGCCGTTGAAGATCCACAGCACGTCGGCGCTTACTCGTTTCGTCCTCATCGGACACGATCCACAGCGCCTGAAAGCGATCGTGCCGGCCTCGGACTGGGGCAAACGAATATCGCTCAGCGTTAGCTCGTGTGCTTCCGCAATCACTCTCAGCTGCGCGGCGGCGGGTAGCGCCAGGCTGAAAACGACGGCGGCAATCAATACTCTTGGATTCATGGGACTACTCCTATCGGTCTCAGCGTCGCTGGGGCAGGACCAACTTTGTAAAAAGCCTGGGTGTGCACGGCGTTCGCATCACGGACCGTTGCGCTGCCCGAACGGCGCGTGAATGCCGTTGCCGTTGCAACAAAATGATGTGCAGCGACGCCGCTGCCGATCGTGAACGCCTTGTCCGGAACCGACGTTGTCGATTCCTGGAACGCGATACTGGTTGTCACTGAATCGTATGCGCTGCCATGTGTGTTTACGGTCAGCGTGGGCAGGACCAGCGGATTGGCAATCGTCCTGCTCGCGTCGAACGTTATTTGCGCCAATGCCTGTTCGAGGCCGGTTTCGGCGGCCTGGAACGCGTTCTCGTAGGTCTGGTGATTGCGCGCCATGGCGAGTTCGGTCGTTGCCGTGTTCATGCCTGATACGGCGAGCACCGTGACGACGACCAGAAGGATCAGGCCGACGACGAGCGCGGCGCCGTTTTGCTTTCTGTAGCTAGCGTTTAGCGGTTGCATCGGATGTCTCTCAGCTAGGTTCTTGCGTTGCGTAAAAGGATTGTCTTGGAGACCTGCAGGCGGCGGAACTGATCGGAGAACGTGCCGAGAACCGCGTCACCGGGCGTGTAGTTCTGGGTGTCGGTGATTCCGACCTCTATCGCCAGACTGCGCACGACCAGCCAAATACGCGCGGTGAGGACCCGTGCGCCCGGAACGTAACCCGCCGCGCCGGGCGTGTACACCGCGTGGCCGGGGTTGACGTACCGATCAACCGTGTCGTCTCCGTCGAGGTCGATACCGAAACGAACCTGCAGATTCTCGACGCCTGGCGCGATTTCCTGATCCTGTACCGCCGACGCGCCGCCGTCCATGACCAGCGTTTTGCGGCGCAGGGTGGGCACACCGGGAATGAGGTCGGAATTGTCGGCAACGTAATAGCTGCTGACCATCAGATTGTGCGTGACCGAGGCGGGCGGCGTTCCCGTTATGTCGAAGCCCGTCGGGATGGTCGCGCCGACGAAGATCTTACCCTGCATGCGTGTCGATTGGATTTGCAGGCGGCCCGCGGTGGGGGCCGCCGGCGCCACCGAGGCACGGCGTACCGTGAGTACGTCGGACTGGGCTTGCGCCGTGCTGCCCGCCTGTTCCGCGCAGGCCAGGCCGTAACCGTTGTTGGTGCCGTCGACCGGGTTGTCGAGGTCCAATACCCAACCCACGCCGCACACGCTTGCATTGCTGCCCAGGGTCAGGCTGGTCGGGTTGACGTTGCCGTCGACGGAACGTCCCTCGATGTCGAGGGCGCGGCTGGTGCGTCCCCAGCTGCCCGACATCCGCAGGTCGGCCTCGATCGTGTCCATGGCGAACTGGGCGGTCTCCTGCACCCGGGCGATGGATTCATTGATGATGAACGCCTGTCGGCTCTGGTTGTAAAGTTGCACCGCTCCGATGATCAGGAAAGACCCGATCGCGAGCGCAACCAGCAGTTCGACGAGCGTCAAACCGTTTTGCGCGCCGTTGCGCGTCGTTGCTGAAAGCTTCGCTTGCATGAGCATCATATGTCCAGCACTGGGATAATAATCGTGTAATTCGGATTCGGATCGCCGGGTTTTATGCCGGGTTCGGGCCAAGAGATGGCAATCGTATACGTCGGGGGGGTGACGCCGTCGTTGTGCGTCACCGTGATAGTGTGCCCGGTCGGCAGTGATACGTCCGCCTGAGCGTTCCAGGTGAAGATATCGCTGGAGGCCATGGTTGCCGCGTCGCAGTCGGTACTGAGACAGTCGACCGCGGCGCCGGGCACGGCGGCCTCGTAAGCATCGCCCGCGCCGGGGTTCGCGCGGATACGGTCGGCAATGTCGCCCGCGAGCGTGACGGCGTTGTGCCGGAACATCGATGTGCGCCCCGCCTGCATGCCGTGCACGTACAGGCTGGCAATGCCGAGCATGCCGACCGACATGATGATCAGCGCGATGAGCACCTCGATGAGCGAAAAGCCCGGCATTCCTTTTGCCGTTCGCCGGAAAAGGGTTTTGGATCTCGATTTCATGGGTTGGTGATTCCTCGGGCGTGCCGCTACGAGCAGGTGAGACTGTTGTTGGTGATCTGGGCCGCCACCTGCGCGTGCCCTCTGAGCACGGTGGCCCGGCCGGTTGGCGTGGCGACGACCGCGCGCGCCGTCGAGTCGACGCCGGCCGCTTGCGTATTGCCGCGGTCGTCGCAGACGACGGCGCTCACCAGCGCCGTTCCGGCGCCCATGACGTTGCCGCGGCCGAGACCGGTGCCCGCGAAACCGAAATAGTTGGCGCCGGCGTTGGTCGAAATTCTGACCAGCCCGGCGTCAACCGCCGGAAACGTGCGCAGAACGGTGTCGCCGGCCTCCCGGACGATGTTGCCGTTACCGACGGTGTCGACGAAGACGATCCAGCCGTTCTGGAACGAGCCGCCGCAGGCCGGTTGGTCGGCGGCCAGGGCCGTGAGATCGAGACCGCAGATCGTCACCGGGGCCCGCGCTCTGACGGCCTCCGAACGGGCCAACAGAAAACTCGCATGCAAATCGCTGGAGGTGGCGGTAATGCGGCTGTTGCGAGTGAATTCCTGCATGTTGGGCACGCCGAGCGTCAGGATGACGCCGATGACGAGCACCGTGATCAGCAGTTCGTAGAGCGTGAAGCCGGTCTGAGAATTCATAGTCATGCGGGCACTATACGGACGCTCGTTTACGCGGTTGCGGGTATCCGACGGGCGGCCTCTGGAGGTCGACGAACGGTCGAATGGACGACCTTGGGTTTGACTTAACGCGCGCAGCGGTAAGGTCGGCCACGGCGGTCTTCGCGGGCGACCCGCGGCCTGCCGGTGTAGCTGACAACCAGCGCCCGGGTGGGCGCGCGGCCGGCCGCGTCGCATAGCGTCAGCGTCCCGTTGGTCGCCCGCAGTTGAGTCGCGCGGAACGAGAAGCTTTTTCTGTTTGACATAATCTGCACGCCGTCGGCCACCGAATGGCGGCGGATGATCGCCTCGTTTTCGTCTCGGCGGCCGGCCGTCGCACGGCTTTTGTTGACGAACAGGATCCAGCCGGCGGACCAGCGATTGGCCGGATCACAATAGTGGCCGTCCACGCTGGGACAGATCGTCACCACACGCCTCAACGCGACGGACTTTCGGCGAGCCAAATGAACGGCGTGAAAAAGGGCGTTTGTTTCCGCCCGCAGCCGGCTGTCCCCGGCCAGATAACCGAATGAGGGCAATGCGAGGCCAATGACCACGCTCACGAGCCCCAGGGTCATGACTAATTCGTAAAGACTGTACCCCGCGAGTCGGGTCCGACGGTGCATTGCGATTCTCCCTGCCATGGCCGTCGAGCGTACCGGTCCGGCGTGGCGCACCCCTCCGGACAATGTGTGCAAAGCGGGCGGTTTTACGTCGGCGCCTGCCTGCTCACCAAATGAGAACCGTTTTCGTTTATACTTCGGCGCTTGGACTCGATCTAAAGGATGAGCACATGTCCCGGATGGACGTATCCAGCCAACTGTCGCGGCACGGTGTCGTGCCAACCCCGCAGCGCGTCGAGATTGCGGAGATTCTGCTCGACCGGCCCCAACACCTCTCGGCGGACCAGATTCTGGACGCCCTGAGACAGAAGGGCAGTCGGGTGTCGAAGGCTACCGTTTACAACACCCTGCACCTGTTCGGAGAGCGGGGCCTCGTCCGCGAGGTCATCGTCGATCCGACGCGCACGTTTTTCGACTCCACGACGCGTCCGCACCATCACTTCTACAATATCGATACCGGCGAGCTGAGCGATATCCCGGACGATCAGATAAAAATGATGGAACTGCCGTCGCTGCCGGCAGGCACCGAGCAGGAAAGCGTCGAGGTGCTGATCAGGGTCCGCGATCGGAAAACCTGAATTTTCGCGGAATTCCCGGGGTTTTGCGCTGGCCGCCGATCGCTCGCGGCGCTATACTCGCGCTCCGAAAAGTCCTGCCGGTATAGCTCAGTTGGTAGAGCATCTCATTCGTAATGAGGGGGTCCTTGGTTCGAGTCCGAGTACCGGCACCACCTGCCCGCCCCGAACGGCCTGCGGTTAAAAGGTCAGCCTGAACGTCGCGCCGCCGCCTTTGTTGTCGAACACACGAATAAAGCCGCCGTGGGCGATCATCACCTGCCTGGCCAGCGCGAGCCCGACGCCCGAACCGCCTTCTTTGGTGGTGAAGAACGGAACAAAGATCTTCTTGGCGATATCCGGGTCGACGCCCGGTCCGTTGTCGCTGACTTCGATGATGACGTCGCCGCGCTTGCTGAGGCGCGCCGACAGCACAATTCGCGGGTAGGTCACGCCCAAAGTGGCGTGCCGGGCATTGCGGACCAGGTTGAGGAGCACGGGCTCCAACAGATCCCTGTCGGCATACACATCGAGTTCCGCCGGCGTTACGTCGTCTTCGATCTTTATCTGATGGTCTTCCGGCCACTCGGCTATCGCGAGTTTCTCGACGTCGTGAATCATGTCCTTGAGCCGGATCCGCTTCTTATCGGGCGGAGCCAGCCGCGATATCTGTCTGAAGCTGTCGACAAACTGCGTGAGGCTTTTCGAGCGGCGCGACACGATCGAGACGGCGGCCCGCAGGTCCTCCAACTCGTCGCCGAGCAGCTTCCCGCCTTTGGCTTTGTCGACGACGTCATCAACCAGCTCCGACGCCGATGCGGCCAGAGAGGTGACCGGTGAGATCGAATTTATGATTTCATGGGTCAAGACTTTGACGAGATCCTGCCAGGCTTGCGCCTGGTTCGCGTCGAGTTCCGACTGAATGTCCTGTAGCGAAATCAAACGGTCGCTGTTGCCGGCAACGTTGATCTCGGTAGCGGCCAGCATCAGCTGGTAATCGACGTCGCCGACCGAAAAACTGACGAGTTCCTGCACGCCAGGAACGGCCGCTGCAACGCCTTCCGCGAAGGAGGCGCCAAACTGCTGCAGGTCCTGCAAGCGGGTGACATGGGTTGCGCCGAAAAGGCGTCGCGCCGCATTGTTCTGAAGCGTGATCGAATCGTCCGCGTGCAAAGTCAGCAGCGGAACGGGAATGTGTTCGATCAGCGCTTTCAGTTTTCGTACCTCTGCCTCGTGGCCGATACCCTGCTTCTTCAGTTTGTCGATGATCGTGCTCATCTCCTCGCCGAGCTCGTCGAAACCCGCGCCGAAACCAGCCAACGGGAAGCGGCGCGAAAAGTCGGCGTGCTGCATTGCCTTGAGGAACCTGGCGATTTCGCGGTTCGTCCTGCTGACGTAGCGCCATAATTCGGCCGTGAGCGAAATAAATATCGCGAAGGAGATTCCAGCGCCCACCGCGTGACCGCCGCGAAGCAGAATCCAGATGGTGGCGGCGAGCGCGCCACCGAGAATGACCAGTCGAAACGCGAGACCCGCCGCGAAACGTTTAGAGACCATACTTTTCCATGCGACGATACAGCGACGTCCTGGTCAGGCCGAGCTCTTTTGCGGCGCGGGAGATATTGAAACCGTGTTTGCGCAACGCCTTGCTGACCGCTTCTTTCTCCACGTCGTTCAGATTCAGGACTGTCGACGCGCTTCTGCCCGAATCGGTTTGATCGGATTCAGCCAGTTGAAAGTCGGCCGGCTCGAAGGTGTCGTCCTTCGCCAGGATAATGGCGCGCTCGACCGAATGGAGCAGTGACCGCACGTTGCCGGGCCAGCCGTAGTCGCGCAGGGCGTTCTCCGCCGCCGGCGAGAACTTTTTCTCCGGCTTGTTGTACTTGCGCGCGTAGATTGCCGCGTAATGACGTGCAATCGGTAATATGTCTTCGGGCCGGTCTCTGAGCGGCGGTACCGTGACTTCAACGGTGTTGAGTCGATACAGCAGGTCCTGACGAAAGTGTTGCGGATTTCGAAGTTTGTTTGGCGACACGTTGGTCGCAGCCACCACTCTGACGTCTACCGACTGAGGCTTGTTGGACCCCACCGGTGTGACCTGGCGCTGCTCGAGCGCGGTCAACAACTTTGCCTGCAGATGAAGGGGAAGGTTGCCAATCTCGTCGAGAAACAGCGTGCCGCCGTCGGCTGCCTGAAATCGGCCGATCCGATTTTCGTCGGCGCCGGTAAACGAACCTTTGCGGTGGCCGAACATCTCGGACTCGAACAGCGTGTCCGTAATCGCGCCCATGTCCACCGGGAGAAACACCCGGTCGGCCCGCGCGGATCGACGGTGCAGTTCCCGCGCGATCAACTCCTTGCCGGTGCCGTTCTCGCCGAGGATCAATACGTTCGCATCCGTAGGCGCGGCCCGATCGAGGATCGACAACACATCCCGCATTTGCGCCGAATCACCAACAATCTGCTGCGCGGGCGCCGCGACCTCGGTCAGCGCCTTGTTCGATTGCCGGAGTGATTCAGCTTCCACCCGGCTTCGGTGCAGCGCCACGCCCGCCGAGACTGTCGCGATGACCTTTTCGTTCTGCCAGGGTTTGCTGATGAAGTCGGTCGCGCCCAGTTTCATGGCGTTGACCGCGGTATTCACGCTGCCATGGGCGGTCACCATGATGACGACGAGCTGCGGATCGACGTCCAGGATCTTCTGTAACCAGGCGAGGCCCTGCTCGCCGCTCGATTCACCGGGGCCGAAGTTCATGTCGAGCAATACGACGTCGAAATTGTGCCGCGCAATCAGCTCGGGGATGCGGTCCGGCTGCCGGCAGGTGATCACCTCGCTGAAACGACGGTGCAGCAGGATGCGCCCCGCGGCCAGGATGTCGTCGTCGTCGTCGATAATCAGGATGTTGCCGGCCATCGGTCCGCTGTCCGGGTGAGGTATACGCCAGCGTACATAAACTGTCCGCTGGCGTACAGTCCGCCTTTTGTCGAATTCTTAAAATATCAACAAAATCAGATGTTTATATTTTGGCACGGAGATTGCTAACGTTGAGGTTAGGGTCCTTATCGGGAGTGCTCGATACCGAGTAACGTCGTGGACAAGATCCGAAAAATACAGGAAATCACTACACCGGCAGGGATCGGCGCACGGGGCGCGGCCATGGACCGGAGAATCGAGAAGAAGACGCCGGTCGGCCGAAGGCTCGCCCTGGCGGCGGGCGGCGTCTGCGCGCTGTTGGTTGCCTGGTGGATCTTCGACACGATCACCGGCGGCCGATCGCTCAGCGTGAATTCGCAGCGCATCGCCGTTTCCGATGTGACCGTCGGGTTGTTCGAGGACTTCGTGCCGCTGCGTGGCCGGCTGGTACCCAAGAGCACCGTTTATCTCGACGCCATCGAAGGCGGTCGGGTCGAACGGGTGCTGGTCGAGGACGGATCCCTGGTGGAGGCTGGACAGCCGCTGGTCGTTCTATCCAACACGAATCTGCAGCTGGAGGTTCTCGGCCGGGACGCGGCGGTGACCGAGCAACTCAACAACATGCGCACGATAGAGCTACAGCTCGAACAAAATCGACTTTCACACCGCCGCAACCTGGTCGAGATCGACTATCAGATAAAGCGGCTCACGCGCGCCATCGAACGGCAGCAGGATCTCGCGTTACGCGATCTCGTTTCCCAATCGGTCGTCGACGAATTGCAGGACGAACTGGACTATTACGTCGAGCGTCGCGATGTGACGCTGATAAGCCAGGATACCGATGCGCGGATGCAGGAAGAGCAGCTCAGGCAGTTGCGCGCCGCGGGGAAACAACTCGAGGCCAGTCTGGCGTTTGCGCGCCAGAACATCGATGACCTGAACGTGACGGCGCCGATCGCCGGGAAACTCTCCGGATTCAACGTCGAGGTCGGGCAATCCATCGAGCGGGGCGGGCGTCTCGGGCAGATCGACGATCCCGACGATTACAAGCTGAACGTCCGCATCGATGAGTTCTACCTGGACAGAGTCGACCTGCAGCAACGGGCCATCGCGGATCAAAACGGCCGCGACCTGGAGATGTTCGTCTCGAAGATCTATCCGCAGGTCAACGACGGCCAGTTCGAGGTCGACATGGCCCTGACCGAGGATCCCGAAGGGCTGCGACGCGGCCAGACGATCCAGATCCGGCTCACGCTTGGCGACAACAACGAGGCGACGCTGATCCCCAACGGTTCCTTCTACCAGGAAACCGGCGGCAACTGGATCTTCGTCGTGTCGCCCGACGGCAGCGAGGCGGTCAGGCGGAGCGTGCGGCTGGGCAGGCGCAACACCGATTATGTCGAAGTGCTCGACGGGCTGGACCCCGGCGAGCGGGTCATTACGTCACCGTATACGGGTTTCGTCGACATGCAAAGGTTGACGTTGAGCGCCGACTGACAAAACAGGCCGCGAAGAACCGAACATCCCAACGCAGAGGAAAGCTAAATGTTGAAGTTACACAACCTTTTCAAGATCTATCGGACGGACGAGGTCGAAACAGTGGCCTTGAACGGCGTTCATCTGGAGATCGAACAGGGCGATTTCGTCGCTGTGATGGGACCATCCGGTTGCGGCAAGTCGACGCTGTTGAACATCATCGGCTTGCTCGACAATCCTACCGACGGCGACTACTTCTTTTTTGACGAGAACGTCGCCCGCTATTCGGAGTCGCAACGCAGCGCAATCCGCAGGAAGAACATCGGTTTCATCTTTCAGAATTTCAACCTGATCGAGGAACTGACGGTTGCGGAGAACATCGAGCTGGCCCTGCTGTATCATGGAATGCCCTCCGCCGAGCGCAAGACGCGTCTCGCCCAGGTCATGGACCGCATGGGGATCGCGCACCGTGCAAATCACATGCCGGGACAGCTCTCCGGCGGGCAGCAGCAGCGAGTTGCGGTCGCGCGCGCGGTCGTCGGCGACCAGCCGCTGATCCTCGCGGACGAGCCGACCGGCAATCTCGACTCGGCCCACGGTCAAGAGGTCATGGAACTGCTGCAGTCGCTCAACCGCGAGGGCACGACCATCGTAATGGTGACACACTCGCCCGCGCACGCCGATTACGCACACCGCACCGTGAATCTGTTCGACGGGCACGTCGTCACTGACAACACGCGGGCGGCCTGATCCTGCCCCTGGGGAAAGCCATGTTCTGGAACAACATCAAAATCGCGGTTCGCAACCTGGGTAAACAAAAAGGTTTTGCAATCACGAACATCGCCTGCCTTGCGATCGGCCTGACCGTTTACGTCTTTGGCGGATTGCTGCTGCGTTACGAGCAAACGCACGACATGTTTTTTGACAATGTCTCGAATATCTACACCATCGGCACCGAGGCATCGCCGGAACTGAACGTCGGCGTCGAGTACCTCGAGGCCACATTCTCTGCCGTCGGTCCCATCATCGATGCCGAAATACCCGACGTCGAAATGACGGCAAGAACCATCGCATCGGAGTACCTCCTGCGAGTCGGCTCCGAGGGGTTCTACCAGTCGACGTATTTCGCCGATCCGACGATCTTGCGGATATTCGACTTCGACTACATCCATGGCGACGAAACGGCTCTGGACGGTGCGAATGGCATCGTCATGTCGGAGTCGGCCGCGATCCGGTACTTCGGTCGGACGAACGTGGTCGGTGAAGTGGTCACGTTCGACAATGAATACGACTATTTCGTGTCCGCGGTGATACGGGACATTCCGATCAACTCGCACTTCAATTCGTCGCCGATACTGGAGGCGGAATTCGACGTCGTGGCGCCGATTCGGGCGCTGACTACGATGCGCAACTTCGACGTTGCCGGCGGCTGGAACAACCTGTCGCTCGGCAATATGACCTATGTATTGCTGCCGGATCATCTGGATGCGGCCTGGCTCGAGGATCAGCTCTCCGGTATTTTCGAGCGCCACGTTCCCGATGAACCCCGTCGCATGATTGCCCGTATGACGGCGAGGCCGCTGCCCCAGGTCAACCTGTCCATCTGGGACACGATCGGAATGCCGATGGTGACCATCGTCAAGCTGCTGACGTTCCTGATACTGGTCATTGCCTGCGTCAATTATACGAACCTCGCGACCGCCCAATCCCTGGGCCGAAGCCGTGAGGTGGGGATGCGCAAGACGATGGGCGCCGAGCGCTGGCAGCTATTGGCGCAGTTTCTCGTGGAGAGCCTCGTCATTACGACGATCGCGATGTTGATTGCCGTGGCTGCCCTCGAAATCATCATCCCGTTGTTCAATACGGCAACCGGAAAGCTGATGTTGCTCAACTACCTGCAGATACTGCCGTGGCTGGTTGGCACGACCGTGGTTGTTGGTTTGCTGGCCGGGATCTATCCCGCATGGCTGATCACACGAACCAATCCGATCGATGCGCTTCGGGATATCGCAAGGAAGGGCAAATCGGGTTCACTGATGCGCTCGTCGATGATCGGTGCGCAGTTTGCGATCTCGGCGTTCATGTTGGCGCTTGTCGCCATTGTGTATATGCAGAACGAACTGGTGAAGGAGAGCAGCTATATTTTTCCCCGTTCGGAGATCTATACGATCGAGCGCCTGCAGGTGGACACCATTCAGAACCGGCTGGACACGCTGCGCAACGAACTCGAATCGCTGCCGAACGTGAGCAGGGTAGGGTATTCCGCGCAAGTGCCGTTCGAGCAGAGCAACTCGGCGCGGATCATCACCACGCAGCCGGGAGACGAGGCGTCCGAATACCAAATGCAGGTTCTGCGGATGGCGCCGGAATTCCTGGATGCCTACGACATCCCCGTGCTTGCCGGCCGCAACCTCAACCGCGACATCGCCAATGACGTTTATACGGAAGACAGCGAATCGATCAATGTGCTGATCAACGAGATGACGCTGGACAAGTACAACATTTCCAGCCCCGAGGAGGCGTTGGGTTTTCGTTTTTACGATGCCGACGAGGACGACTCGCTGCGCGATTACGTCGTAGTGGGCGTCGTGCCGACGCAGAACATCACGGGTATATTCAACCCCGAAAAACCGTGGATGTATTTTTACGCGCCCGAAGCGATGAGGATCGGCTCCGTTCGCATCGAGGGCGGCAGCATCATTAACACTCTTCAGGAGATCGAAGACGTCTGGGACCGCGTCATACCGGAGTATCCGATCCAGGGCCGGTTTCTCGATGAAACGTTCGACGAGGTGTACTCGATCCTGAAATACATGAACGTGGCGCTGGCGGGGTTTGCGTTTGTCGCGCTGTCGCTCGCGCTGATCGGCCTGTTCGGTCTGGCCGCCTTCATGGCGGCGCAGCGAACCAAGGAAATCGGTGTCCGCAAGGTGCTTGGCGCCAACACCCTGCAAATCGCCCGCCTGCTGGTCTGGCAGTTCTCCAAACCGGTCATGTGGGCGCTGGCCGTCGCCTTGCCCGCAGCGTTTTTTGCGTCGCAGGTTTATCTGAACTTCTTTTCCGAGCGCATCGCAGCGCCGGTGCTCATCCTGCTGGTCGCGGGCGCCGTGGCGGTCATGCTGGCCTGGGGAACGATTGCCGGGCACGCAATTCGTATTGCTCGCTCGAACCCGATTTTGGCGCTCCGTTACGATTGATCAGAAGAAGCGCCGGGTTTTCGTGTTGGCCAGTCATTTGCCTTCCACACCCGCTGACCGCTGATACGCTCACGGCGGATTGCAGCGGGTCAGTCGGCGTCTGCGGACCACGGCATGGTCAGCATCGCGAAGCCGTCGATTCTCGGCTTGTTAACGTCGCGAATGTATCGCGCATCGGCAATGACGACCGACCGCACCCCCTCTTCCGTCACGATGACGGAGTACGGGAAGCGCGCCCAATGGAGAAACCGGCGTCCATCGATCGATTGTTTCGCGCGTTCGAGAATAGCCGGGTCTCCCTTTTTGACCGCAAGCCCGTCATCCTGAAACCTTGCTCCCGCCGTGACGTCGAACGAACCGAAGCGGTATTCGTCCGCGTATTCCAGGACGATTTCCCGGCGCAGCGGAGTGATCGGTACCGGCGACGCCAACAGGCGCAGCGGCGGATCGTCAGCCTGTGCCTGAAGTGCGGCCTGTTCGGCGGACTTCGTGATCCCGAAATTCATGCCCATATAGGCAACGATTGCCATCAGGGCGACGCTGGCGGGGCGTGCAAACCAGCGCGGATTGCCGCTTGCCGCAAATCGCGTCGCGACGAGGCCGGCGATCAATACCAGCCAGACGATCCAGTCGATGATGAACAGGGTATCGCCGTAATACCACTGGTCCACGACCGGCATGAGCCAGCGCATGCCGTAGGTATTCATCCAGTCGAGTGCCGGGTGCGTCGCAACGCCGATTGCCGAAAGTATCAGCAGCCAGCGAAACGATGCTGGCGGGTCCGATTCACGGCCGGGCCGAAGGCGACTCCAGCCGGCGACCAGCAGCGCCAGCAGGATGGGCAGAACAATGAGCGCCGGTATGCCGTGCGTCACTCCGCGTCGGAAGGCGTATGACGCAGCGCCGCCCATGAAGTGGGCAACAACGTCGATGTCGGGCAAATTCGCCGCGATGATCAGCGTTGCGCGCCCGTAGCGCGTCTTTTTTTCCAAGCCGGTGCAACCGAGTGATGCGCCAACCAGCGTGTGACAAATTGGGTCCATCGGTGTCCGGCCCGTTCTGGTTCTTGGGCGGAGTGTACTTATTTATCCTCGCCCGCGACATGGGCGGTAACAAATCCGTAATTCGGCCCCAGGGTGCGTCCAGAATAAAAAACCCCGCACGCGAGGTGCGGGGCTGGAGCCAATGGCGCCGGTTCCGGGGGAGGGGAAGACCCGGCGATGTCAGAGGGTTGCCAATGACGCCTTCAAATCAGGGCTCCAAAAGGTGTACACCGATCTTTCGCGCCGAAAACGTGTTGCTCGCACGGTCGTAGGTGCCGCGGGCGTACATCGATCGAGCCAACGAGCCGGCGCCGAGTTCGTTCGCCAGGGCGTTCGTGAAGTCGTCGAAGTCCGCAAAGAGCTGCACGCTGTCGGTGGTCTTGACGACGAACAGTTCGCGGCCCGTCCCGCCAGGTGCGATCAGGGTGTTCGAGTCGAGCGCCGTAAGGTCGATCAGGACGGGGCCCTGTTTGATGTAGTGGCGCTGGTCGATATCCGGGTTCTGATTGTCGAGCAACAACCCCCCGCCGTCGACCATCACGAATGGCGCGGCGGTGCCCTCAGCTCCCCAGCCAACGCCCAGTGAACTGCGCACGTCCGAATAGTCGATGACGGTTCTGCCCTCGAAGTCCGGCGGAGCTGCGCCGAAGGCGTTCGGGAAACCCCAGACGACCACCGGCTGGTCCGATGCCTGTGTATCCATCAGCAGGCTGCCGGTCGATACCTCGTAATTGTTCGGGTCGGCGTCCGTGTCAACGCTGAGCCCCGTGCCGCTGAACTCGAAGTTCTCGACCCGTTTCCGGTCGATGCTGTGCAATTCGATGTCTACCTGCCCGGGTACGATAGTATTCACGATGCCGGCGAGGTGGGTAACGTGCATTCGCACTGCGCCCGCAGTTGCATCCACCGAAATGCCCTCGGCGTCCGTCGTAAGCTCGCCGCGTACCGAAACCCTCTGGCCAACGGAGATGGCATCCGTGCCGACCTCGCCGTCAACGGTCGTCTTGAACACGGCCGTGTCCGGGCCAATCGTTACCGTGACGTCGTCATAAAAGTACGGGCGGAGGCCACGCTGGAATACCGTGCCGCCACGTATCGTCAGGGTGTCGCCGACACGCGAGATCACGTTGCCTCTGATGCCGTCGGTATCGCTGCCCGGAATGCTGCTGCCGGCAAGCACGATGTCCGCCGTGAACGCCTTCTCCGCCACGTCCAGGGTGCCCTGCGCGACGGTCAGCGTGCCTTCACCGGCGCCGGTCAGCGCGCGTAAGCCCTCGATTCCGCTGAACGGTTCACCATTGACCTCGAACTCGGTGTCGTCCGTGACGTTGACCTTGGCCCGGCCAAAATCGTTTGCACGGTCATGGAAGGGTCGGACCGCGACGGTGTAGGACATGTCCGCTTCATCGGCTTCGACAAAAAGGCCTCGTACGCGGATGTCTTTCTCGTCCACGCGATCGATTTCGGCGACGATGAACGGTTCCGCCACCGCAATCGCGGGCGTCGGTACGACGTCAACCGTGTGCGATGCTTCCAGATCGAAGTCCAGAGTCAACAAAGACGCGCGTCCGCGCGTGATCAGCAGCCTGTCCCGGTCCGACAAGCGGATGTTCAGCGTCGCCTCGCCGAGCGCGACGCCGTCCGTGTCGACGACCGTTGCCGCCTTCGAGTCTTCGCCGCTTTCGACGAAGATATCCGCATCCGAGTAGTCGAGGGTGATCGAACCGGCAACGTACACACCCGGTTGAACCGTCGCAGAGAGGACAAATTCCGTCAGGTCGACGTATTGGCTAAAGTCGATTCGTGTGCGCGCGGGCAACGTTTCGATGATCGCGCCGTTGGCCTTTTGGAGCTGAATCGAGACGACGTCGACGGTGTAACTGTCAAAATCGCCGTCGGCGTCGGTCAGACCGACGATCAGCGTGCCGCATTCGTCCGCGGTCGCCGGGTCCGCCGGAATACAGGTCGCGGCGCCCGTTACAGGGTCCGCGTTGTTGGCCGTGCCGGCGCCGCCACCGCAGGCGGTCAACAGCAGTGAGGCGACAAGCAGCGACAAGCATGTCCCTGGCGCCGCGCTTGTAACACCGCCGGTGTGGCGGTCGGTCGAAACTTTCATGCTTTTCTCCTTTCCCAAAGCGTCTGGTTCATCGCTATAACGCCAGCTAAGCGCAGCGGTTGACCCGGGAACGGCGATCGAGCGTCGCCTGCCGCGGGATTGGGAAAATGCGATCAGCAGAACAATAAAAAATACAGTTACTTATCTTGTATTCTTCCTATGACGTGTCAAAATGTAGGCGTTACGCAAGGAAGTTCCACGGGTAGTCCGCGATACGACAACCGCTGCCCGTTAAAATGTGGTGAGCTACACTCAAATGTATGCACCTATTGCGGTAATGCTGAACCCATGAGCGCGCCGACAGGCAGCGATATCGGTGGACCCGTCCCAATGCGGCGGCGGCCGCGCGCCGGTGAACGGAATCGCGGCGCCGTGGACGCGCTGCAGACCAAAATAGCGGTCAACGTGCAGAACCTCGATCCGGAGCGATTTCTGGACCAGCTGCGCGACAACATCGCCGAACTACCGGACGCGACCGGTTGCGATGCGGCCTTCCTCGCGCTGTTCAGCGACGACGTATCGAAGATTCAGTCGGTGCTTTCCTCGAGTTCGGTATTCTCACGCTGCAACCCGGCCGCTCTGGAAAGCGATCCTTTGTCCAACTGGCCGTGGCTGAGCAAGAATCTGGGGCACCTGCGGCTCGTCGAGATTCCGGATACGGTCGAGGGCCCGAAAGTGGCTGCCGCGGAGCACGCCCGGCTTTCGGAACTCGGCATGGGTTCCTGCCTGGTTATCGGTTTTTCGGTGCGCAACGAGATCGGCGGTTTTCTGGCGCTCGCCAATGAAAGACCGGTCGAAGCCTGGGACGCAAATCTCCATCTGTTGATGAAACTCGTCGGCTCCTCTTTGGCGTCCGGCCTGGAACGTATGCACTCGTCGGAGATCCTGCGGGAGCTGGAGGAGCGAAACGAGCTCGTCGGCCTCACCGCAAACGACGGCATATGGGATTTTGACGGAGAGTCGAAGCGCATCAGCCTGTCGCGCCGCTGGAAGGAGATGCTCGGCTACGATGAGCAACTGGAGGACGTGACGCCTGATTGGTACCGGCTCGTTCATCCGGACGACATGTCGCGCGTGCAGGCGAAAATGCGCGAGCACCTGGAAGGCAAGACGCAGTTCTTTGAGAGCGTTCACCGCATGAAGCACCAGAGCGGCGAGTGGCGGTGGATGACGAGCAGGGCCAAGGCCCTTCAGGACGATAGAGGGCGCTTGATTCGGCTGCTGGGCGTGGAGATGGATATCACGGAGCGCAAACTCTACGAAGAAGCGCTGTTCCGCGAGAAAGAAAGCGCCCAAATCACGCTTCGCTCGATCGGCGACGGCGTTATTACGACGGACGCGGAGTGCAACGTCGAGTATATAAACCCGGTTGCCGAAGAGCTGACGGGTTGGAAGGTCGACGATGCGAGTGGGCGGCCCATCGACGAGATATTCCGCGGTTTTCACGAGGAAACCTGCGAACCGCTCGAAAATCCGCTCGCGGTGTCCATCCGGCGCAATCGTCCGATCAAGTCCGTGCGGCCCACTCTGTTGATTCGCCGCGACGGTAACGAGCTTTACATCGAGAGCACCGCTTCACCGATTCGCGATGGCAAGGGGGACGTCACCGGCGGCGTGCTGGTTTTCCACGATGTGAGCGAATCGCGTGAGCTGAATCGGCGCCTCAGCTATCACGCCAGTCACGACATTCTCACCGGGCTGGTAAACCGCCGCGAATTCGAGAGCCGGCTCGAGCGCGCGCTCAAGAGTGCGAAGGCCCGCGAGACCTCTTACGCCCTGTGTTATCTCGATCTGGATCAGTTCAAGATTGTGAACGATTCCTGCGGGCACAGTGCCGGCGATGCTTTGCTCGGCCAGCTTGGCGCGCTTTTGAAGTCGAAGATACGCTGGCGCGACACGCTGGCGCGTCTTGGCGGCGACGAATTCGGCGTTTTGCTCGAGAGTTGCAGCCTGGAAGAGGCAATGAAAACCGCGGAAGTTCTGCGAGTGGCAATCGGCGAGTACAAATTTCTTTGGGACGACCGCAGTTTCCGTCTTAGCATCAGTATCGGTGTGGTGCCGATCACGGCCGACAACGAGGATGTCGCGGCGTTGCTCAGCGCCGCGGACAGCGCTTGCCAGGCGGCGAAGGAGGCTGGCAGAAACCGCATCCACAGTTTTCAGGAGAACGACATCGATCTCATGCGCCGACGGCGTGAGATGCAGTGGGCCGCCCGGATCAACAACGCGCTCGAGGAAGACCGGTTCGAGCTGTTCCGGCAGACTATCCAGCCGCTGCAAAGCGACGAAGACGGCGCGCACTACGAGATATTGCTGCGCATGCGGGACGAGTCGGGCAGCATCATCGCGCCCGGACTGTTTATCGAGGCAGCCGAGCGATACAGCATCACACCGAGTATCGACCGCTGGGTGATACGTAATGCCTTCCGTTGGCTGGTGTCCGAGGCCGACGAACGGGAGCGTCTCGCTCTTTGCTCGATTAACCTCTCCGGACAAAGTCTCGGCGACGAGAAGTTTTTGCCTTTTGTAATCGAGCAGTTTCAGATGAGTGGTATCGATGCGACCAAGATCTGCTTCGAGATTACCGAGACTGCCGCGATCGCGAGTTATTCTCAGGCAAATCGATTCATCAACGCGCTCAAGGAATTGGGGTGTAAGTTCGCGTTGGACGATTTCGGTACGGGTCTGTCCTCGTTCGGTTACCTCAAACATTTCCCCGTCGATTTCCTGAAGATCGACGGCAGCTTCGTCAAAGAAATTCTGCACGACCCCATCGATCGCGAGATGGTTCGCTCGATCAACGAGATTGGTCACCTTACCGGTAAGCGCACGATCGCCGAGTTTGCGGAGAACGAGGAGATCATTACCATGCTGCGCGGTATGGGCATCGACTACGCACAGGGTTACGGCGTCGCCGAACCGAAACGCGTGACCCGCGCGGTCGCCTGAACCGGTTTAGGAGAAACACGAGGTCGCCCGTCCTGACGGGCGACCCGTTCGATTTCGGCTTTATCCCTCCGGCAGCGCTATCACGGTCATGCCGGCATCGCCGATCTGACGATTCAATGCCGGCACACGCTCGTCCCACACGTTCTGCAAAGCGTCCAGTTGAGTTTCGATTGCGCCGCTCAATTCCCGTTTGACGGCCAGCGATTGGTCGGTCGGCCGAGCGTCGCCGGTCGAGACCGTACGCATCAGGCTCGTCAGTTTGTTGTTGAGCCTGATCGGATAGTTGAGCGGATCCTGGCGGCTTTCGTTTTTTGTCTGGTAGAGCGCTTCTTCGATCCCGGTCATCGTCTCCAGAAGCGCGGTGATCTCCAGGCCCAGTGCGGACGGGGCTTCCGGGTCTTCGCCCTCCGATTCAAGTCGGGCCTGCAGGTTTTCGAGCTGCCCGCGAAGCGACCGGATGCGCGAGATCTCGTTGTGTGTTCGGGACAGTAAATCGCGCGCTTCGATGATGAAGCCGAATTGAGCGGCGTAGTCGGCGGGGCTCGAGCTTGACCGGGGGTCCGGCAAGATCTCGAACGAGGCTTCCCTGACGTCGTCGCCAACCGTCAGTCTGGCGCGATACGTCCCGGGGACCGCAAGCGGACCTTCGCGCATGTCCGCCCACATGATGAGGTCCTCGAAGCGGTCCATCCCGGGGTAGCGTAGATCCCAGACATGGCGGTTGAGCCCCTCGTCCGCAGTGAGGACCCGGGTGTCCGGCGGGTCGTTCGGCCCGGCCGGCGAATCGTCTTCTTCCTCCGACGGTGCCGGCTTGCGCGTCCAGGTCCAGATCGCGTCGTCGCTGCCGGTCTCAAAGACGTCCAGCTGCAGCGACGTATCTTCGGCGGGCTCCGCGGCCAAAGAATAATAGATTGTTACGCCGGGGTACGGATTCGTTCCCGCGCTGCCCGGATCGTCGGTTCTTCCGCCAGCAGACAAGCGGTACGTGGTTTGTGGCGCGTAAAGATGCGCCGCGGCGCGTCGGCTTGCGTCGTTCAGCTGATGCAGCACGGCCAGATCGTCCAGTATCCAGTAACCGCGTCCCTGCGTTGCGACGATCAGGTTCTTTTCCTTCACGGCGATGTCGGTAATCGAAACGATCGGCAGATTGATCTGCAGCGATTCCCAGTTGCGTCCGTCGTCGAGTGAGTAATAGACGCCCCATTCGGTGCCCGCGTAGAGAAGACCGCGCCGGTCCGGGTCGGCGCGCAGAGCGCGCGTGAAATGGGCGCTGGCGATACCGTCGGTAATCCGCGTCCAGCTTCGGCCCCAGTCGTCCGTGCGGTAGAGATACGGGCGAAAATCGTCCGACTTGTACCGGGTGGCCGCGAGATAGGCGCCGGACGGGTCAAAGGGATCGATGTCGATGCTGTTGATCTGTGACCATTCCGGCAGGCCGGATGGCGTTACGTCCTGCCAACTGCGGCCGGCGTTTCGGGTGACGTGCACTCGACCGTCGTCGGTGCCGGCCCAGATGACGTCGTCGTCATGCTGCGATTCCGCCAGGGCAAAAATAGTGCCGTAATACTCGACGCTGGTATTGTCTTTGGTAATCGGACCGCCGGACGGCCCCATGCGCGACTTATCGTTGCGCGTCAGGTCCGGACTGATCGTCTCCCAGCTCTGTCCCAGATCGTCCGTCCGAAACAGTTTGTCGGCCGCGACAAACAGCACGTCGGGGTCGTGTTTCGAGAACGCAATCGGAAAGTTCCACTGAAACCGGTATTTCAGTTCGGCCGCGCCCCAGCCCATCGGGTTGTCGGGCCAGACGTCGATCGCGCGCTGTATGCCGGTGGAATGGTCGCGAACGCGCAAGAATCCACCGTAGGAGCCACCCACGACGATATCGGGATTGTCGGGTTTTGCGACGATGTGCCCGCTTTCGCCGCCGGCGGTCGGTTCCCAGTCACGCGTGCCGATGGCGTTGCCGGCGGCCGACCGGGACCGAATCCGGACCGCCGTGTTGTCCTGCTGGCCGCCCAGCAGCCGGTACGGAAAATCGTTGTCCGCGGAGACGCGGTACATCTGCGCCGTCGGCTGATTACTCTGCACTGACCAGGTTGCGCCACGATCGAACGAGACGTTGGCGCCGCCGTCGTTCGCTTCGATCATGCGCAGCGGGTCGTTGGGGTCTATCCAGAGATCGTGATTGTCTCCGTGAGGCGTGTCGATCTCGACGAACGACCGACCGCCGTCTTTGGAGTAGTGAAAACGGACGTTCAGGACGTAAACGGACTCTTCGTCCGCGGGATCCGCGTAAATCCGTGTGTAATACCAGGCCCGCTGGCGAAGGTTTCGATCTTCGTTCGTGCGTGCCCAGGTCTTTCCACCGTCGCGCGACCGGAAGACGCCTCCGTTCTCGGCTTCGACCATGGCGTAGACATTCTTGTTGTTGGTCGGAGACACCGCGACGCCGATGATGCCGAGCGTACCCTGGGGGAAACCCTCGTTTTCGCTCAGCAGTTCCCAGCTGTCGCCGCCATCGACGCTCTTGTAGAGGCCGGAACCTTCCCCGCCGCTCTCGAGGCTGTAGGGCGTGCGACGGACGCGCCAGAAGCTGGCGTACAAAATGCGGGGGTTGGTTGGATCCATCGCCAGGTCTACGGCGCCGACTTCGTCGCTGACGAAAAGAACGTTCTCCCAGCTTTCCCCGCCGTCCGTGGAGCGGTAGACGCCGCGTTCCTCGTTCGGGCCGAAGAGATGTCCCATGACCGCGGCGTACACGGTATCCGGATCCCTGGGGTGTATGCGGATGCGCGAGACGTGCTGCGAGTCCTCGAGGCCGAGTTTTGTCCAGGTATCCCCGGCGTCGGTCGATTTCCAGACGCCGTCGCCCGGCGAGACGTTGCCGCGGACGGTTTTTTCGCCGAGCCCGACGTAGACGACGTTGGGATCCCATTCGGATACCGCGACGGCACCGACTGAACCGCCGAAATAGCCGTCGGAAACGTTCTCCCAGGTTGCACCGCCGTTCGCGGTTTTCCAGACTCCCCCTCCGGTTGCACCCATGTAATAGGTCTCGCGGTCGGCCGGGATGCCGGCGACCGCCGCCGACCGGCCGCCGCGATAGGGCCCGATCTCACGCCACTCGAGCGCCTGCAAATGATCGGGGAAACTCTCCGGATCGACGTCCGCGCGAACCAGCACGGAAACCGGGAAAAGCAGGGCGGCGGCGAAAATCCGTCGCACGAATCGAGATTTCATCGGGCGCTCCTTTTGCGGAGTTTGAGACGTTGAGGAGTCTTCTTGTTCGGCGGCAAGACTAGCACAGATCGTTGTGCCCGCCTTCCGGCGCGGGCGCGGTAATCACACCACCTGCAACAGGAACGGGCCTGCCGATTGACCCCGGCGTCGCCGGGGGCGCAAGGACACGAACAGTGTGAGGACGAATAAGGCCTTAGACCTTCCGCACCGGTTCGTGACGCATCGAGAGATCAACGGCTTGCACGTTTTTTGTCAGGGCTCCGATCGAGACGAAATCGACGCCCGTTTCGGCAACTTCCCGTACGTTGTCGAGGGTCAGATTGCCGGAGGCTTCGAGTTCGGCCGGTGGATTGGCCGGATCGCGGTTCATGGAAACCGCATCGCGCAGTTGAGCGATGTCGAAGTTGTCGAGCAGGACCCGTTCGACGTTGGCCGCCAGGGCTTCAGCCAATTCCGCAAGGGATTCGACTTCGATTTCCACGGCCACGTCCGGGTGGACGTGCCGCGAATTGTTGACGGCCGCGGCGATGCCGCCGGCGCTGGCGATGTGATTTTCCTTGATGAGTATGGCGTCGAACAGGCCGATACGATGATTACAGCCGCCGCCGCAGCGCACGGCGTGTTTTTGCGCGAACCGCAACCCCGGCAGCGTCTTTCGGGTGTCGAGTATTTTGCATCCGGTTCCCGCCACGGCGGCCACGTACCGGCCCGTCAGCGTCGCCGTTGCCGACAGCGTCTGCAGCAGGTTCAGTGCACCGCGTTCTCCGGTGAGGACAGGGCGCGCGGGGCCTTCGATTCGGCAAAGCCGTTCGCCGGCGACGGCCTGTCCGCCTTCGTCGACGGCCCATTGCAGAACGACGGCCTGATCGAGCTGGCGGTAAAGCTCGTCCACCCAGGGGCGACCTGCGAGCGTCATAGGTTCTCGCGTGATGATCGTCGCGGTGATCTCGGCGGATTCGGGAATCAGGGCCGCGGTCAGGTCGCCGCTGCCGATGTCTTCGTGCAGGATACGCTCGACCGTGTGTCGTATTTCACCCCGAAGGCGTTTATCGATGTGCATGTCGGCTTCACAAAAAAAGGTGCCCGGCGCGGGGCCGGGCACCTCGGCTAAAATCCGTATCGATTACATGAAGAACCCATGACCGGCGCCCACCATGCTCATGACCATCGGTATGGACATCAAGGTGTTCGAGCGCGACGCCAGAAACGCCGTCCGTTTGGCTTTTGCGATCTCGTCGGCGCTGGCTTCCACCATGCCCAGCACCTTCTTCTGGTTGGGCCATATCAGGACCCAAACGTTGAACAGCATGATCGTGCCGAGCCAGGCTCCGATGCCGATCGTCATCGCGTACTGGTTCACTGGGTCCGTCAGCATGCCGAGTGCAAACGCGTCGTCCAGCACGCCTCTGTGCAGCAAAAAGGAAGCGCCGGTGAGCCAGGTGAATACGGCGCCCCAGCGGAACCACCAGAGTGCGCGGGGTGCAACGTACTTGGTGATGCCCGCGCCGCCCGGTCCGCCTTCGTCGTTTGCCGCGTCCGCCAGCGCCGGCACCTGCACGAAATTGAAGTAATACAGCAATCCGATCCAGGTGATACCGGACAGGACGTGCGCCCAGATGATGATCGAGTTTGCGGCCGAGATAACGAGGTGATTGCCCATCGTTGCAAGCACAATAACGATCGCAAGGACGAATCCAGCGATGATGGTGCCGGCGACCGTGTTCAATGGGTTCATGCGTGGCTCCTTAAGGGAATTTATGATTTTGTTGGTCTAGTTGGTCGTCACGGGCGCCTTTTGGGGCCGGCCTGAGACGACCGCCGCCAATTGCCAGCGACAAGCGGCCTATTATAAAGTCTGACCGCGAAAAAGCAGGCGTTATCTGCGAACGAGGCCGGAATTGCCTATGCGTGGCGAAGGCGGGATAAGGGTATGATTTCATGATTGTTATTGGCGCCGACAGCGGACGGTGCCGGTTTTGGTGACGTTCGCATGAGCAGCGGGACAGGCACTCGACCCGGGTACCCGGCGTCGCCCTGCATACAGGTCTGCACGCTGGACGATGCAGAGCTGTGTCAGGGTTGCCGCCGCACGCTTCAGGAGATCGTTAGCTGGTCTCGGTTGTCCGCGGAAGAGCAGCGCGCCGTGATCGCTCAGCTACCGGCGCGTCGAAGCGGGCAGGTCGGCGCCGTCGCGTCCGCAGAATGAAGTCGCACCTGGGAACGGACCGATGATGCGCACAACGCTGGTTTTCCTCATGCTCACGGCTTTTGCGGGGCTGTCCGGATGCACGTCCATGCTGGTCGGCGGGAGCGGAGCGTCGGCCGGCCGGCCAATTGGGCAGGACAATCGCAGCGCGCCGAACGTGGCGCGGGACAATGGGATCACGGCAGCCGTCCGGGCGCGTTTCGCGGCCGACGCCGAACTGGGCAACGCGTCGCTGAACGTCGATACGCGGCAGGGAATCGTCACGCTCCGGGGCACCTTGCCCGCGTTTGATCAGCGCGATCGCGCGGTCAGGCTGGCCCGGGACGTCGAGGGCGTCGTGCGTGTGCAAAACCAGATAAGGGTGCAGACTCGGTAAAAACGTCTTGAATCGAAGCCGATAAGACCGATATTGTGCAAACAAGCGTGAGATAACCCAGGAAAAGTGAAACTAACGTGGACGTCAACAAACGAATCGAGGACCAGCTGAAAAGCCACGAAGTCCTCCTTTACATGAAAGGCACGCCGGATTTCCCGCAGTGCGGGTTTTCCGGACAAACCGTCGCGGCGCTCAAGGCCGTCGGCAAGCCGTTCTCCTACGTGAATATTTTCGAGGATCCCGAAGTCAGGGAGGGGCTCAAGAGCTATTCCAACTGGCCAACGTTTCCGCAGCTCTACGTCAACGGGGAACTCATCGGCGGCTGCGACATCGTTGTGGAAATGTACCATTCGGGTGAGCTGCACACGCTGCTCGGCGGCGGCGACGACAAAGCCGACTGAACTTTAGGAGTCCGTCCTGACGGGCTCCTACATCACATACACCACTCACCCGATTGCGTGAGGACTCGCGGTTCAGTTGTTCGACGGAATCGCGATTTCTTTTTCGTCGTTTTCCTGCCGGGAACGGAGCGACTCGAAGATCGGTTGAAACCTGTTTACGACGTCGCAGAAGATGTCGGCGGTAACCTCGGCGTCGTAGGCGGCCGAATGGGCCTGGGTTTCGTCCCAGTCCAGTCCTGCGGCTTTTACGGCTCTGGCGAGTACGGTTTGACCGTAGGCGACACCGCACAGGGTTGCGGTGTCGAAGCAGCTGAACGGGTGAAAAGGGCTGCGTTTCATTTGCGTTCGTGCAATCGCTTCGTTGATGAAACCGAGATCGAAGGCGGCGTTATGACCGACGAGGATCGCACGCGTACAGTCGAATTCGCGCACCGCCCGGCGCACCTCGCGAAATACGCGTTGCAGAGCATCCCGTTCGTCGATCGCCGGGCGCAGCGGATGGTCGGGGTCGATACCGTTGACCGCCAACGACGCGGGGTCCATGTTGGCGCCCTCGAAGGGTTTCACGTGGTAGCGGATCGTCTCCATGCGCGCCAGTTTGCCGTTCGGCAGCGGTCCTACCAGAACGGCGGCGATCTCCAGCAACGCGTCGGTCTTCGCGTTGAAACCGCCGGTTTCGACGTCGACGACAACCGGTAGGAAACCGCGAAATCGATCGGCCAATGAGAGTGAATCGCTCATCGTCTGCGTTTTTCGCTAAAGTAAGGGGGCGGCCTCAAGCGGATTTCCGTTTCCGGTTATTGCCGTTGAGCACGTGTTTGTCGAGCAGCAGGTGCATCGAAAAACGTACGCCAAACCCCGTTATCTCGGTCGGCACATGCGCCAGTCCGCCTTTGCGCGTGGTTGCGCTGAGATCCATGTGCACCCATGGAATCTTGGGATCGACGAATTCGTTCAGGAAGCTGGCGGCAAGAATGTGGTCGCCGCCGCCGTTCGGCGCACACTGCTTGAAGTCCGCTGTTTCACTTTTGAGATCCTCCATGAACTCTTTCCCGATGGGAAACGGCCAGACTCTCTCGCCGCACTCCTGCCCGGCCTTTTTTAACACCGGATGGAGTTCGGGCTGATTCGTGAAAACGCCGCAATACCGCGTCGTGACCGCGTTGATGCAGGCGCCCGTCAAGGTTGCGTAGTCGAGTATGAAGCGCGGCTTGTCCTCACAGGCGAAGACCAGCGTATCCGCAAGCGCCATTCGACCCTCCGCGTCCGTGTGGATGGTTTGGATGGTCTTTCCGTTTGCCGCGGTAACGACGTCCTGAGATTTGTAGGCGGTCGGGCCGGTTCGGTTTTCCGTGATGGCCAGCCAGCAATCGACCGGCTGCGGCAGGCCCAGTTCACTGATTGCCAGCAGCGTCCCGACGGCGACGGCGCTGCCGCCCATATCGATGTGCATGTCGAGCATGGACGTGAACGGTTTGAGGTTGGTGCCGCCGGTGTCGAAGATGATGCCCTTGCCGATCAACGTGAGTGCCGGCGCTTTTTTGACCTCCCCCGGCCGATAACGAAGCCGGACTATGGCTGCGCTGTCATCGGCGTTGCCCTGGGCGACGGCGAGGAATGCGCCGGCGCCCTTTTTTCTGAGTTCCGCAACGCCGTACTTCTTGAACTGCCAGCCATGGTTGCCGGCCAGCTCGCGCAGCAGCCGCACGTACTCCGTGGCGTCGAGTTTGTTGGCGGGCAGGGCGGTGAGCCAGCGAGCGAGGTTGTTGCCCTTGGCTTCGGCCGATACACGTCGCAGATCGAGCTTCCGGTCCATGCCGATCAATCGAATCGACTTCATGCGCGGCGGTGCGGGCTTCGATTTGAATTCCGGCAGTCTAAACGCGGCGGCGAGCGCCGCCGCGATTACGTCGTTGACCAGACGAGCTTGCTCATCGCTGTCAAAGCCGAGCACCCAGATCCCGATCGTGCCGGCCCGCTCCTGCAAGGCGGCCGCGGTCAGCTTACGGGCAAAGCTCAATCGCTCGAAGGTGGCATCGCCGGCGTTGAGCGTCGCTGCATGGATCGCCGTCTGGCGCTTGTTGTTGACCCGGCTGGAAACCGCCGGTACTCGTCCCGGCGCTCGCCTTTTCATCAGCGTTTTGAGTTTGAGACCCTGCGGGACCTTGCGCCAGACCGAAGCCGGGACTTTCTCCGGAAGAACGAGCAGTAGCTGATCGATCCCGGCAATGGCCTGGGCACCTGGACTGCCGACGGACTGGACGATACGCAAATTGTTTCCGATGAACTTATCCGTAAGCAGACTGGTCATCTAAGCACTAACCTTTGTGGCTCTCTTGAGCCATAATACGCCACTCGAAAAAGAAGCCGCCGGCCTAGCGCGAGAGCCCCGACCGGCAACTGCGGTGATCCTAGCAGGACACCTTGCCTAATTCACGCCGCAAAAAAATCCGCCAAACGGTAGAGGCAGCATTGTGGACAACTTATGAGTGATTTCAGCCGTTTTGATGACATTGACCCGACCGAGACCCGTGAGTGGCTGGAATCGATCGATTCCGTTCTCAAGCAGCAGGGGGCCGAACGAGCCCACTTCCTGCTGAATCAGGTCATTGATTTTGCCCGCCGTTCCGGCGCGTATTTGCCCTACAGTCCCAATACGGCGTACCTGAATACGATTCCGGTCGGCATTCAGCCCGAATATCCCGGTGACCGCGCCATCGAAAAACGGATCGAGGCCTATATACGCTGGAATGCGATGGCAATGGTGGTTCAGGCGAACCGCGAAAGCACCGAATTCGGCGGCCACATCTCGAGTTATGCCTCGTCGGCGACCCTGTACGAGGTGGGATTCAATCACTTCTGGCGAGCCGCGGGCGACGACCACGCCGGCGACATGGTGTTCATGCAGGGGCATTCGGCCCCCGGCATCTATTCGCGCGCGTATCTGGAAGGGCGCATGAGTGAGGATCAGCTGAATCGATTCCGCAAGGAAGTCGGCGGCGGCGGCCTGTCGTCCTATCCGCACCCCTGGCTGATGCCCGATTTCTGGCAGTTTCCGACCGTGTCCATGGGCCTGGGCCCGATGATGGCGATCTATCAGGCGCGCTTCATGCGCTACATGGAGAACCGTCAGCTGGTTCCGGAAAGCGACCGCAAAGTCTGGTGTTTTCTCGGTGACGGCGAAATGGACGAGCCGGAGTCGATGGGCGCAATCACGATGCCCGTGCGCGAGGGGCTGGACAACCTGGTTTTCGTCATCAACTGCAACCTGCAGCGGCTGGACGGCCCGGTGCGCGGCAACGGCAAGATCATCCAGGAGTTGGAAGCCGCCTTCGGAGGCGCCGGTTGGAACGTCGTCAAGGTAATCTGGGGTTCCCGCTGGGACCCGCTGCTCGCGCGCGATCACGGGGGATTGCTGCGCCGCACGATGGAAGAGTGCGTCGACGGCGAGTATCAGAATTTCAAAGCGCACGGCGGAGACTACGTCCGCGAACACTTTTTCGGCCGCTATCCCGAAACCGCGGCGCTGGTCGCCAATATGTCGGACGCGGACATCTGGCGGCTGAATCGCGGCGGCCACGATTCGCGTAAGGTCTACGCGGCCTATCACAACGCGGTCAATCACGAGGGCCGTCCGACGGTGATTCTGGCGAAGACGGTCAAGGGCTACGGCATGGGGGCCGCCGGTGAAGGCCAGAACATCGCGCACCAGCAGAAGAAGCTCGACATCGACGCACTGAGGGAGTTCAGAGACCGCTTCAACATCCCGGTCGCCGACAAGGATCTCGAGAACGTGCCGTACTGCATGCCCTCGCCCGACAGCCCGGAACTGGAGTATCTGCACGAACGCCGCCGCGCGCTCGGCGGCTACCTCCCGAAGCGGCGTCCTAAATCCGTGAATCTGCCGGTGCCGCCGCTGGAGATATTCAAGACCCAGCTCGACGGTTCCGGCGAGCGGGAGATCTCCACGACGATGGCGTTCATTCGCATGCTGACGGCCCTGATTCGCGACAAACAGATCGGAAAAAACGTCGTCCCGATCGTACCGGACGAGGCGCGGACCTTCGGCATGGAAGGCATGTTCCGGCAGGTGGGTATCTATGCGTCCAAGGGACAGCTCTACACGCCGCAGGACGCCGACCAGCTGATGTACTACCGGGAGGACAAGAAGGGCCAGATTCTCGAAGAGGGCATCAACGAAGCCGGCGCGTTTTGTTCGTGGCTGGCGGCGGGCACGGCTTACAGCAATCACGACGTGCCGATGATTCCCTTCTATATCTATTATTCGATGTTCGGTTTTCAGCGCATTGGCGACTTCATCTGGGCCGGTGGGGATTTGCAGTCGCGCGGTTTCCTTCTCGGGGGAACGGCGGGACGCACGACCCTCGCGGGCGAGGGACTGCAGCACCAGGACGGTCACAGCCTGGTCCACGCGTCGACGGTTCCCAACTGCGTCGCCTATGATCCGACCTATGCCTACGAGCTTGCCGTGATCATTCACGACGGTCTCCGCCGCATGGTCGGGGAGCAGGAAAACGTCTTCTATTACATTACCTGCATGAACGAGAACTACGTGCATCCGCCGATGCCCTCGGGTGTCGAAGACGGCATTCTGCGTGGTATGTACCTGCTGCAGGTCGGCGGGCAGGGACAGGTCCGGCCGCAGCTGATGGGCTCCGGCACCATACTTCGCGAGGTGCTGGCGGCCGCCGATTTGTTGATGGAAGACTTCGGCATTCCATCGGACGTCTGGTCGGTGACGAGTTTCAACGAACTGCGCCGGGAAGCCCTGGAAACGGAGCGCTGGAATCACCTCCATCCGGAGGAAAAACCCAGGCTGAGCTATATTGAACAATGTCTCGCGAAGCGGCCGGGACCCTACATCGCCGCGACCGACTACATGAAAATCGTACCCGATCAGATTCAGCGCTGGGTGCCGGGGCGCTTCATGTCGCTCGGCACCGACGGCTTCGGTCGAAGCGACGGCCGGGCGGCGTTGCGGGATCATTTTGAGGTCGACAAACGGTACATTGCGGTTACGGCGCTGCAGGCGCTCGTGGAAGACGGGGCGCTCGATGCCCAGACCGTTACACAGGCGATCGAGAAGTACGGTATCGATCCCAGCAAACCCGATCCGGTGACCCTGTGACCGGGCCGAGTCGGAGCGTCTAAGTGGCCGAACAAATCGACATTACGGTTCCTGATCTCGGTGATTTCGACGACGTCGAGGTGATCGAAATCCTTGTGAGCGCCGGCGACACGGTGGCGCCCGAAGACGGATTGATCACGCTTGAAACGGACAAGGCGTCGATGGACGTGCCGGCGCCGGAAGCCGGGACCATCGTCGAGTTGACCGTTGAAGTGGGCGGCAAGGTCTCGTCCGGCGACGTGATCGGCAAGATGCAGGTCGAATCCGGCGACACGGCGCCCGCGGCGACGGCGGTCGAGGTCGAAATCGGCGACACGGAAACGACGGTCGTGGCGGATGCTGACGATGCACCGCCGAAACCGGCGGGGAAACAGACGATCGCCGTTCCGGACATCGGAGACTTCACGGACGTGGACGTCATTGAAGTTCATGTTGCGGTCGGCGACACGGTTTCCGTCGACGATCCGCTGGTGACGCTGGAGACGGACAAGGCGGCGATGGACGTGCCGAGCACCTACGGCGGAACGATCGAATCCGTATTGGTCAAGGTTGGCGACACCGTGTCCGAAGGTTCGGCGATTGCGGTCGTTGACGCCGTTGACGCCGCGGACAGCAAGCCGACGGCCGCTGCCCCCACGCCACCTGCCGCGAAGGCCGCGGCGCCGCAGCCGGCGCCGGCAACGCAAGCGCCGCCGCCGCGGCCGCAGGGCCCCGCCGCGCTGCCGCCGATCGACGAGTCCGGGTTCTCGCAGGCTCATGCGAGTCCGTCCGTTCGTAAGCTCGCCCGGGAGCTCGGCGTCAATCTCGTTCAGGTCAAAGGCTCCGGACGCAAAAGCAGGATTCTTCACGACGACGTCAAAGCGTTCGTCAAGGCGGTGATGACCGGCGGCGCGGCCGCACCGGGGAGCGCGGCGCTGCCGGCGGTGCCGAAGGTCGACTTCGCGAAGTTCGGAGACATCGACCAGCAGCCGCTGACGCGGATTCAGAAGATATCCGGCCCGAGGTTACAGGCAAGCTGGATCAATCTGCCGCACGTCACTCAGCACGATCTGGCGGACATTACCGAGCTGGAGGCGCGGCGGCAGGAGTTGAAGGGACCCGCCAAAGAGCGCGGCATCGGTCTCACGCCGCTGGCGTTCATCATGAAGGCCTGCATCACGGCGTTGAAGGAATTCCCGAAGGTCAATGCATCGTTGTCCGACGACGGAACGTCGCTCGTCTACAAAAAGTACTTCCACCTCGGTTTTGCCGCGGACACCGAGAACGGGCTCATGGTTCCGGTTATCCGTGACGCGGACAAGATGGACGTTTACGAGCTCGCTAAAGAGCTTGGCGCGCTGTCGCTGGCCGCGCGGGAAGGCAAGCTGAAGGCCGATCAGCTGCAGGGTGCGAGCTTCACGATTTCCAGTCTCGGCGGCATCGGCGGTACCGCGTTCACACCTATCGTCAATGCGCCCGAGGTCGCCATCCTGGGCGTCTCGCGATCCTCGATGCAGGCGGTTTGGAACGGCGCCGAATTCGAGCCCCGGCTGATGTTGCCACTGTCGTTTTCCTACGATCATCGGGTCATCGACGGCGCCTACGCCGTGCGCTTCACGACGTTTCTTTCGCAGGCGCTCGGCGACGTCGACGCGCTTCTTCAGGCGATACCGTAATGGCCTCTACCTTGGAACTCCGAGTGCCCGATCTGGGCGATTTCTCCGACGTCGAGGTCATCGAAATCCTCGTCGGCCCGGGCGATGAGCTACAGGTCGAAGATCCGGTCGTGACGCTGGAGACCGACAAGGCGTCGATGGACGTGCCGGCGACGGCGGCGGGCAAGGTAGTGTCGATGGAACTCGCCGTCGGCGACAAGGTTTCCGCCGGCGATCTCGTGCTCACGATGGAAGTCACGGGCGAGCCCGCGTTCGATTCGACCGTCGTTATGGATCCGGAAGAAAAGGAGGTCGCGATCTCCGGATCGGCGACCGCCAAATCGGCTGCCGCCGCGGCGACGGTACCGGACGCTGCGCCGGAACCGACAACCGACGCGACGCACAGCGCCGAGCTGATCGTCATCGGCTCGGGGCCGGGCGGCTATACGGCTGCGTTCCGCGCCGCCGATCTCGGGTTGAAGGTGACCCTGGTCGAACGTTACGAAGCGTTGGGCGGCGTCTGCCTCAACGTGGGATGTATTCCGTCGAAGGCGCTCCTGCATGCCGCCAAGGTGGTCGACGAGGCCGCCGAGATGGCGCAGCACGGCATAAACTTCGGCAAGCCGGATATCGATTCGTCGACGCTGGGTGAATGGAAGGATCAGGTCGTGAATCGCCTCACCGGCGGGATCGCCCAGTTGGCTAAGGCTCGCAAGGTCAACGTCATCCAGGGTACCGCCAAGTTCGAGTCGGCCAATCGTCTGATTCTCGACAACGGCGAGACGATCGATTTCAAAAAATGCATCATCGCCGCCGGATCACAGAGCGCCTGGCTGCCCGGCCTCCCGGACGATCCGCGTATCGTCGACTCGACCGGCGCGCTGCAAATCGATCCGTTGCCCGAGCGGCTGTTGGTCGTCGGCGGCGGGATCATCGGTCTGGAAATGGCCTGCGTTTACAGCGCGCTCGGCGTCGAAGTGAGCGTTGTCGAGCTGATGGATTCGCTCATGCCGGGCACCGACCCGGATCTGGTGCGGCCCTTTCAGAAACGAATCGCAAAACGTTACGAGAGCATCATGCTCGGCACCAAAGTGAGCGGCATGACGGCGACGGATGCCGGAATCGAAGTCAGTTTCGACGGCAAAAACGCGCCGGCCGCGCAGGTCTACGACCGCGTGCTGGTCGCCATCGGCAGGCGGGCCAACGGTGACAAGCTCGACGCACACAATGCCGGTGTCGCCGTTGACGAACGCGGCATTATTGCCGTCAACAAGCAGATGCAAACCAACGTGCCGCATATCTTCGCAATCGGCGATCTTGCCGGCGGGCCGATGCTTGCTCACAAAGCGTCCCACGAAGCGAAAGTTGCGGCGGAGGTGGCCGCGGGCGAAAAAAGCGCGTTCGACGCACGCACAATCCCTTCGGTCGCATACACCGACCCCGAGATCGCGTGGGTGGGTTTGACCGAGACGGACGCAAAACGGGACGGGATCGACTACGAGAAAGCGCAGTTTCCGTGGGCGGCAAGCGGTCGCGCGCTGGCGATCGGACGCGACGAGGGTTTTACCAAACTTTTGTTCGATAAATCGTCGGGCCGGGTACTCGGAGGCGGAACCGTCGGTCCTCAGGCGGGCGATCTGATTGCGGAGATCGGTCTGGCCATCGAGATGGGCGCCGATGCCGCCGACGTCGGTCTGACTATCCATCCCCATCCGACGCTGTCGGAGACGGTGGCGTTTGCGGCGGAAGCGTTCGAGGGATCACTTACCGATCTTTACATCCCGAAAAAGAAAAAGCGCTAGGGCCTGTTAACCATTGATGGAGTCGTCCTGTTGAGCCTGAGTCTGCGCGAGTCGAGGCGCGAGGAGCGCAGTTTGGTTACTCCAAATAAGCGACGAGCAACGACGAGTCGCGCAGACTCAGGCTCAACCCGAAGGGCCGGGCCCGATTTTCCGCCCCGCGGCGTTATCAGTCGCTCATTTAGCACGCTAAACCACGCTCCTTCTGCCTTGCCGGGCGGAAAATCGGACTCCGGCAGGGCGGCTCCATCAATGGTTAACAGGCCCTAGTCCCCGGTCAAGCGATTTGCGGATGAGCGGGGGAAACCGAAGTACGCGAAACGCTTTCCTGAAATTCCTGATTCCTTCGTTGATCGGCGCGTTCGCCTTCTTGTTTCCGGTCCGCAAGGACGGGGTGTTGACCATTCCAATGGCCGTTTTGTCCGATGGTTTGAGCGGCTTGCTGGGCTCGTACATGCCCTACGTCGTGCTGGGGATCATTGCGGTTTCGGCGGTCTTGTCTCTGTGGGTGTCGAGCAGACCAGCGTCCACCGCGGTGCAAAGCGGCCGTCTGCGGCAAATATTCGCCGTCAACAGGCTTTGGCTGGCCATCCGGGTGTTCGGTTTCCTGATGGCGGTTATGATCGTGTTTCGGATCGGACCGGAAATGGTCTGGTCGGACGCCACGGGAAAAATCGTACTGTTCGATCTGGCGACCGCGATCGTATCGATTTTTGTCGTAGCGTCGTTCCTGATGCCCCTGCTGACCGACTACGGCCTGATGGAGCTGATTGGAACCCTTCTCAGCAGAATATTCCGCCGCGCGTTCCGTCTGCCGGGACGATCCTGTATCGACGCGCTGGCATCCTGGATGGCGGCCGCGCCGGTCGGTGTGCTCATTACCTCGCAACAGTACGAAAAAGGTAATTACTCCGGTCGCGAGGCGGCCGTGATCGCGACGAATTTCTCGGTGGTCTCCGTGCCGTTTTGCGTCATCGTGGTCAATTTCGTCGGTCTGTCGGAGATGTTCATTCCGTTTTACCTGACCGTCGTCGTTTGCGGATTCGTGGCCGCCGTCATCACGCCGCGCATTCCGCCGCTGTCGAGGATTCCGGACGTTTACTCGGAGGCCGGAAAACAGATGCAGGAAGACCTCAGGCCGAGTGAAGGTCTGTTTCGGGCGGGTCTGAATGCGGCGGTGAAAAAGAGCGAGCAGGCTGCGGGTGTGCGGAGTTTTCTTGAAACCGCGGTTTACAATCTTTTTGACGTCAGTTTCGGCCTGATGCCGCCGCTGATCGCCATTGGCACTACCGGACTGATTGTTGCGGAATTCACGCCGCTGTTCGATTGGCTGTCCTACCCGTTAATTCCGCTGCTGCAGCTGTTTCAGCTTCCTGAAGCGCAGTCCGCCGCACCGGCGCTGCTGGTCGGCTTCGCGGACATGTTCTTGCCGGCGGTGCTTGCCAAATCGATCGACAGCGACATTACGCGCTTCGTCGTCGCCAGCGTGTCCATTACACAGCTGATTTACATGACGGAAGTTGGCGTGCTGATACTGAAAACGCGTATTCCCTTGAATCTGATCAATCTGGTCCAGGTTTTTCTGCTGCGGACGGCGATTACGCTGCCGATTGCGGTCGCGATCGCGCACGGGCTGATATTCTGACTCGGGGGCCGCCCCTTCTGACGCAATCCGCCCGCGGTGTTTCGTGGGGCGCATCACGATGGGTGCGGATTGATCTTTAGTGACATGCCAGGAAGCACGACGGGCGATTTTGGCGGTCTTGTCTAAGCCGCTTGCGCGGTCGGTTTACGCTGCCTCCTGTGCCGCCACGGCATCCGGATAGAGATGGTCGAGCGGTACCGAGCGACCGTCGTCCTGGACGATTCGGCAGTGATACCGTTTGAGCCGCCGTGGTTCGCGAACGCCGCAGGAGTGGGCAATGATGGCGATCTCCTTGTGCATTGCCTGCGCGTAGCGCCGCACGCGTTCCGCCTTGTCGTGCGGGTCGAGTCCGCGCTGCAGCTTTTTGTCGTGCGTGGTAATGCCTGTCGGGCAGGTATTCTTGTTGCACTGCAGGGCCTGTATGCAGCCCAACGCAAACATGTAACCGCGCGCTGAATTGATGAAGTCGGCGCCGACACATAACGCCATCGCGGCTTCGGCCGGTGTGATCAATTTGCCGCTGGCGATTACCTTGATCCGCTCTTTCAGGCCGTGCTTGTTGAGTATATCGACGACCAGCGGCAGGCTTTCGCGGATGGGCAGGCCAACGCAGTCGATGAGACTTGCCGGCGCGGCGCCGGTGCCGCCATCGCCGGAATCGACGGTAATGAAATCCGGCGCGGATTCGATACCACGCTGCTTGATCAATTCGCACAATTCATCGAGCCAACCGTATGCGCCGATGACCGATTTGAAGCCCACGGGCAAGCCGCTCACCTCGCGCACGTGGCCGATCATGTGCAGAAGGTCGCCGGCCGAGTCGATCTCGGGGTGTCGATTCGGGCTGATGGAGTCTTCGCCGATGTTGATACCGCGTATCTCGGAAATTTCCCGGGTCACCTTTTCGCCGGGAAGAATGCCGCCTTTGCCCGGTTTTGCGCCCTGGCTGAGTTTTATCTCGAGCATCTTGACCTGCTCGTGGGCGGCGACCTCGCGGAGCTTTTCGTCGCTGAGACCGCCGTCCGTGTTCCGGACGCCGTACTTGGCGGTGCCGATCTGAAAGACAATGTCGGCGCCGCCTTCGAGGTGGTAGGGCGAGAGGCCGCCTTCACCGGTGTTCATCCAGATGCCTGCCATACGGGCGCCGTTGGAGAGTGCCAGTACCGCCGGCTTCGATATGGCGCCGAAACTCATGGCCGAGATATTGAAGATCGAGTCGGTCGTGTAAGGGGCGCGTGCGTGGGGGCCTACGGTGACTGCGGCGGTCGGTTCGATATCCGACTCGAGGACCGGGTAGGCGCAGTTGACGAACATTACGGTGCCGACGGGGCGGAGGCTGCGTGTGGAACCGAACGCAACGGTATTGTCGACGCCCTTGGCCGCGCGGTATACCCAGGACCGTTCGGCGCGATTGAACGGCATTTCCTCGCGATCGAGCGCAAAAAAGTATTGGCGAAAATACTCGCCGAGCTTCTCGAACAGATAACGGAAGCGGCCGATCACCGGAAAGTTGCGGCGGATTGCGTGGGAGGTCTGCGTGACGTCGACGATGTACATGCCAATGACGACCAGAATGCCCACGCCAAGTACGAAAACGAGAATCTGTGACAACAGCGTCACAATATTCAACGCGCTGATAAAAGACTCCTGCATGTCGAATTCCCCAATATGTCGACGGGGGCCGGTCTCCCGGCCCCGATAATGGTCTTATTCTATAGTTTGTTTTTTTGCAGCGTGCTTGCGATCAGGTGGTCGAGGCTGAGCTTGCCGGCGCCCGTGAAAAACAGCGCGAGTACCATCACGAAATAGGTGGCGGCCCACTCGATGCCGTTGTTCGATACCACGAAGTTGCCGGTTTCGGTCAACCAGTCGTAGTTGCCGTGCTCGCGCAGGAGCCGCCTGGCCATATCGAGTCGTTCCACCGCGCCTTCGACGTTCGCATTCGCCCAGGGACTCAGCGGGTCGGCCACCGCCTGCCAGCCGTTGTCCCAGTGTACCTTGAACGCCGCGACCAGCATCGTGACCATCAGCGGAATCGCAAACCAGCGCGTGCCGAGACCCAGCAGCAGCGCGATTGCGCCGAGCACCTCGGCGCCGACGGCCAGAAACGCCATCAGCGTTGGGAAGGGGAGGCCGAGACCCCAGTCAGGGTTGCCGAACCAGGCGATAACGTTCGGATCAACGATGCCGTCGGCGCCTTCGCCGGCAAGTTTGTTGGTGCCCGCGGTCCAGAACACCGGCACCAGATACAAGCGCAGCGCCAGCGGGCCCAGAAAGTCCGCCTTGCGAGTAGCGTCGAGCAAACCCTGTAAGCGTGTCAGAATTTCCATCTTGTCTCCCCATCACATGATTGATTGTTGCCTGCGCCAATTGAAACGGGCGTCGGGGCAGTGTTGGTGCTTATGAGGACCGGTTGACACCCAACAATATTTCGACGTCGCGCATTTCGTTGAGCGTCTGCGAGCCGTGATCGACCAGAGCGGCAGGATCCGGGTAGGAAATTTCTTTGGCGAGGCATTCGAGAAGTTCGCGCCCCGACTTCGTGTAATTGTCGGCGATTAGCTCGAGCAGCCGAGCCGTTACGGGGTTCAGTTCCATGAATCCCAGGTCGTCTTCCCGGTTACGGTAGATGACCAGGAACGTCGCCTGTTCGCCGGTGGGCTTGAACGACTCGGAAATCCGATGAACGGGAAAGCGATACGCAAGCGGCCACGCGAGCTTCGATTTGACCGGCACCCCGTCAAGCAGATTTCCGTCCACGTCGACGGATAAATCGTCGTTCGTCTCCTCGGACACCGTCAGCGCCAGCTCCGCCCATTCGTAGTGCGCGAGTTCCAGTAGGAACGGGAAATCGTCGTCGTTCGCTCGATACTCGTTTTCCAGAAACGCAATAAACTCCTTTGGAATCTCCAGAAAGTAAGGAGTTTGGGCGTGATGCGAAACCATGAACTCGCGAATCATCGATCGCCACTTGTCCGCCGAGTGGAGTTTCTTGAGTACGGGGAACGTGCCGCTCAGCAGCTTGAGCAAGTTGTTGAAGAACAGTTCGCGGTAAATTGCCAGGCGCCTGTCTTCGATGTTCTCGGGTGCGGGGTTGTTTTCCGGATCTCGGATATGGGCCGCGAGCGCGTACTGTTTTTGCTGAAAGTCGGGTAAGTCAGACACCCATTCCTCCCGCAATCGATTCGTTGGCCCCCGCATCGGCCTGCATGGTTTTGATGCGGCGCACTTCATCCAGCAGCTCTTCGACCGGCGGCAGGTTGAAGTCGCGCTCCAGCAGGGTCGGGACTGCGCCGAACAGTTCATAGGCGTCGCCAAGTAACTCCCAGACGGGATCGGCGACGGCGTCGCCGTGCGTGTCGACCCTCAGGTCTTCGGCCTCGACGTAATGGCCGGCGACGTGGAAATACTTGATTCTTTCAGCCGGCATCGCACGCATGAACTCGCGCGCGTCGTAGCCGTGATTGACGCTGTTGACAAAAATGTTGTTGACATCGAGAAGCAGGTCGCAGTCCGCTTCTTCCAGGACCGCGTTCGTAAAGTCGGCCTCGGACATCGTGGAATCGGTGGGCGCGTAATAGGATACGTTTTCAACGGCCATGCGCTGCTCCAGTATGTCCTGTGCGCGTCGAATGCGGCTCGCAACGTAAGTGACCGCTTCCTCGGTAAACGGGATTGGCATCAGGTCGTAGAGCTGTCCGTCGTCCCCGGTATAGCTCAGATGCTCGGAGTAGTAACGGATTCCGTGTTCTTTCATGAACGCTTTGACGTCCCGCAGCAAGGTTTCGTTGAGCGGTGACGGAGCGCCGATACTGAGCGAAAGCCCGTGAATCAGAAACGGGTAACGCTCGGTAAAAAAGCGAAACTTCTTGGCAAGGCTGCCTCCGACGTGAATCCAGTTTTCGGGAGCGACTTCCATGAAGTCGACTTCGTCCGGCGGATTCTGCATCAGTTTGTCGAGCAGGCCGCGTCGTAGTCCGATGCCCGCACCCGAAACCGGGTAGTGTCGATCCGCAGTAGTCATGTTTGTCGCCAGAATTCCGAACGTTGAGTCGTTACATTAGACCAGACCGGACGTTGCATTATTACAGAATTAGCGGGCCCGGTCGGGCTAAGTGAGGTTCTGCAGCCTTTCGAGATAGGCCCGTTCGTCGGGCGGCCGGTTTGCCCGCTGTGCTTCCCAGAGCGCCTCGGCAAGCGTTTCCAGCATTCGGTGTTCGGCGGCGTGCCCGTCGCCGAGACGGTGCGTAAGAAGACGATACACCGCCGCGACCCCCGCGGGCCGGTCCATGCTCACCTGATCTCGAATTGCCAGGTGTAAGCCCATGTGTAAAAAAGGGTTTGTTTGACCGTCATCGGCCGAGTAGTCGGCATCCATCGCGCTGGAGGCGACGATATCCTGGTACTCCGGATGTTCGTCGACAACGGCGGCAATCTGCGCTTCCAGCGGGCTTAGTATCTCGCCGGCGCGGGACTTGCGCCATGCGTCCCGATACATCTTGCGCAATTCGTCCCTGTCCTGCCCGAAGATCAAGGGCTTGTCCCCTCGGCGGTCTTCTGGCGGAATTCACACAGGTCGAGGATCAGGCAGTTCGGGCAGTCCGGTTTGCGCGCCTTGCACACGTAGCGTCCGTGCAGGATCAACCAGTGATGGGCGTTCTGTTTGAATTCCTCGGGCGTCAGTTTGGTCAGCCGTTTCTCAACTTCCAGCGGCGTTTTGCCCTTGGCCAGACCGGTTCGGTTTGCAACCCGAAAGATATGCGTATCGACCGCGATCGTCGGCTCTCCGAAGGCGGTGTTCAGAACGACGTTTGCCGTTTTCCTGCCGACGCCGGGCAACGCTTCCAACGCGTCACGGCTGTCGGGAACCTCCCCGGCGTGCCGGTCGAGCAGGATACGGCAGGTCTTGATGATGTTCTCTGCTTTGCTGTTATAGAGGCCAATGCTCTTGATGTATCGTTTCAGGCCGTTTACGCCGAGGTGGAGTATGGCCGACGGGGTATTCGCGACCGGGAACAGTTTGTCCGTCGCCTTGTTGACCCCGACGTCGGTCGCCTGGGCGGAAAGGATTACGGCAACCAGCAGCTCGAACGGCGATTCGTAGTGCAGCTCCGTTTCCGGCTGCGGATTTTGCGCCCGCCAGCGGGAATAGATTTCCGTTCTCTTGTCGTTATTCAATGTTCAGCTCGCGCGTCCCGCGCGCAGTCGCGCATTCTTGCGTCGGCGCTGGTCGAGGAAATTTTTGCCGGCGACCGCCAATGCAAGTCCGAAAAAGGCGCCCGGCGGCAGTACCGCCAGTAAAAAACCGCCGTCGACCAGGACGATGCCGGCGGACGGCTCGCCACCCAGCAGCATGTCCATTCTCGCCAGTATCGACCCTTGGCCTACCAGTTCCCTGAAAGCGCCGATTGCACAAAGGAGCGCCGCAAATCCGGCGCCCATGGCGAGTCCGTCCACCAGACTCGCACCCACCGGATTTCGCGACGCAAAAACTTCGGCGCGTGCGATGATGGCACAATTCGTCACGATCAGCGGAATGAAAATCCCGAGTGACCGATCCAGGGACGGGAACCAGGCCTGAAAAACCAGTTCGATGCAGGTGACGAGGCTCGAAATGATCAGCACGTACATCGGTATGCGAATCTCGCTGCGGATGAATGTTCGGGTCAGGGAAACCAGGGCGTTTGAAAACGTGACGACAAACAGGGTCGCAAGTCCAAGCCCGAGACCGTTCATAAAGGTGCTGGTGACCGCAAGGAGCGGACAAAGACCCAACAGCTGCACAAGGCCGGGGTTGTTGTCCCACAACCCGTCGCGCAGCGTGTCCAGGAATCCGCCGTTACCGTTCATCGTTTGCCTCACTTGACGGGCCGCCGTTTGTCCTGGCCGGCGCAAACACCGTGTCGCGGTTCGCGGCGAAGTAGACCAACGTCTCCTTGACGGCCTTGACGACGGCTCGCGACGTAATCGAGGCGCCGGTAAGCGCGTCAAAATCGCCGCCGTCCTGCTCTATAGACCACCGGTCTTCGCCCGGTTCGGTAAGCGAGGTCTTGTTGAACTGTTCGATCCAGTTCGACTTGGTCGAGTCGATCTTGTCGCCGAGGCCCGGTGTTTCGCGATGTTCGAGTACTCGCGCGCGGTTGAGGACACCTTTGGCGTCGACGCCGATCAGCAGCTTGATCGGTCCGGAATAGCCGTCCCGGGCCGTGACGACAAACAGGGCGGCAATCGGCTGGTTGTCCGCGTAAATCCGGTACACCGTCGCCGGTTCGTTACCCGGCAGGTCGTGCGGAGCGGGGATGAGCAGGGTCGAGTCGGAAAGCCGACCGTCGTATTCGATACCTTCCAACACGGGCTTCAGACTTTGCTCGAGGAACGCTTGTTCGTTCGCCGCGATCCTTGCGCGTGTCGACTGGAACGTGAATGCAACCATTGCCGTGCAGGCGGCGGCCAGTACCGTGAGGATGGCTGCGCTCGACCAAACGGATGCTCGGCTTGCCGGAGGAACGCCAGCCATCAGTTTGCGGCCCTTTGTTTTTTTGCATGGCCGACGATGCGCGGCCGGGTGACGTAGTCGATGGCGGGGACCGCCATGTTCATGACCAGCACCGCAAACGCAACGCCGTCGGCGTAGCTTCCCCAGCGACGGATTGCGTAGATTAGCAGGCCGATGCCGGCGCCGTAGAGCAGCCTGCCCTTGTCGCTCGTCGCGGCCGTCACCGGGTCGGTCGCGATAAAAAAGGCGCACAAGATCGTGCCTCCGCTGAACAGGTGGAAACCAGGGCTCGCATGAACGCCGGGCTCCAGGAAATAAAAGAGCCCGGACGGCACGAGAATTCCCATCAGAACGCCAAACGGAATCTGCCAGCGGATGATTTTCCGCAGCAGCAGCCAGGCGCCGCCAATCGCGGTAAAGTTACCGATCCATTCCCAGCCGCGCCCACCGAAGTCGCCCATCATCGAATAGGCGCGCAATTCGTCGAACGTGCGCATGTTGTTGAGACCCGTCGTCACCATGTCGAGCGGTGTGGCCCGGCTGATGGCGTCAAAGGTCAGGTAGTCGGGCAATGATCCGGTCAGGGTGTAACTGATGGTTTCGTAGAAGCTGAGGTAGTGATAGTCGATGTCACCCATGCGTGGCGCGGTCCATAAATTCATATACATGGGAAAGGCGACGAATACGGCCACGTAGCCGGCCATGGCGGGGTTGAAGATGTTGAAGCCGAGTCCGCCGTACAGGTGTTTCGCCACTACCACGCCGAATACGGCGGCCGTCGCCGTCACCCACCATGGCGTGAGCGCGGGGAGGGCGAAGGCAAGCAGCGCCGCCGTGACGAGCACGCTCAGATCGGTAAGCCCTTCCTCGGCGGACCTGCCTCGCAGGCGCAGCATGATGGCCTCGCCCGCCGCGCAAAAGACGGCGGCGATCAACAGGTTGAAAATGAACCCGAAGCCGAAGTACCAGACGTACGCGAGTGCCGCGGGGATGAGCGCCAGCAGTACGTGCAGCATTACCGTCTGGACGTTGGTCGACGGCGTCACGTACGGTGCGTCGCGGCGGGTAAATTCCACGGCTCAGGAGTCCTCTTCTTCCGTGTCCGGCTTTTTCTTCACACGGTCCATGATGGCTTTGATCGCATCCGGCCCCGCGCTCCTCGCCGCGTCTTTTTGTGCGCTGAGCTCGTCGGAGCGCCGCCTTTCCTCGTCCTCCAGGCGCTGGTTTCTGGCCTCGAAGCGTTGTCTCGCACGTTCCGCCCGGGCTTTTTCGTCGGCGAGTTCCCGTATCCATGCCTTCGCCTGGCGAAAGTCCGAGGTGAGCGGAATGTGGCTCGGGCAGACGAGGTCGCAGCAACCGCATTCGATACAGTCGACCAGCCCGTACTCGCGCAGCTTCGCCTCGTCGTCGGCGCAGGCGTACCAGTGCAGCTGCTGCGGGAGCAGCTGGATTGGGCAGACGGTTGCACATTCGCCGCAGCGTATGCAGGGTTTTTCGTCGCCGATGGGAACGGCGTCCGACAACACCAGCACGCAGTTGGTGGCCTTGACGACCGGCACTTGATCGGTGGTGATCGATTTGCCGGTCATCGGCCCGCCAACAACCATGTGATTGGCGCGTTCGGTGTAACCGCCGGCCAGCTCGACGATTTCGGCGATCGGCGTGCCGAGCCTAGCGAGTACGTTTACCGGGGAGGCGACGCCGTCACCCGTAACGGTCGTGATACGCGAGATAAGAGGCTCTCCTTCCGCAATCCACTGATGGACGGCGGCCGCGGTGCCCACGTTTTGAACGACGCAGCCGACGTCGGTCGGTAAGCCGCCGGTGGGGACCTCCAGGTTGGTGACCAGTTGGACCAGCTGATCCTCGGCGCCCGACGGGTAGATCGTCGGTACCTGCTTCAACACGATGCGTTCGTCGTCCAGGGCGCGCAGCGATTCGACGAGAGCCGCAATCGCTTCCGGTTTGTCGCTTTCCACCACGACATAACAGACCGACAGGCCGAGCGCGTGCAGCAGTATCTGAGCTCCGCCGAGGACCGAGGGTGCGTAGTTTCGCATCAGCATGTCGTCGCAGCTGATGAAGGGTTCGCATTCGACGCCGTTCAGAACCAGGTATTCAAGGGGGGTGGTCGCCGCCTGCATGAGTTTCTGCGCCGTCGGGAATACCGCACCGCCGAGACCGACGATCCCGCCCTGCAGGATTTTGTGTAGCAGGACGTCAGGTTCGAGCGAACGATAGTCGAGCACGATCTCCGACGTGTCGATTGCCTGGTCTCTACCGTCGGACTCAATCACGATGCACGGGGCCCGCTCACCGTGACGGCGCGATACCGGCCAGGGTTCGATGGCGACGATTTTTCCCGACGATGACGCATGCACGGGCGCGCTCAGCGCGCCGTCGGAATCGGCGATCAGCTGACCTTTGAGAACGTGTTCTCCGATGCCGACAATCGGCTGCGCCGGATCACCGACGTGCTGCGTGATCGGCAGGACAATCTGACTCGGAACAGCGGCGATCTGGATGTCTTTGGCGGTCGACGTTTCTTTTTCGCCGGGCAGCCGCAAGCCGCCGTGCAATTTGCCGAGATCGTATGTCGGTGCGCCTTCGCTCAATTCGAGGCCTCCATACTGATGCAGTCAACCGGGCAGGGCTCCAGGCAGAGCTCACAACCCGTGCATTCCGAGGAAATGACGGTATGCATGTACTGATGGGCGCCGACGATGGCGTCGACCGGGCATGCCGCACTACAGTGCGTGCAGCCGATGCACAGCGATTCGTCGATGACCGCGACCTGCTGCCCCGGCGTACTCGCCGGTCCGGCCGCCAACGGTTGAACGTCCCGCCCCAGCAGCGCCGCGAGTCGGCGAACAGTGTCTTCGCCGCCCGGTGGGCACAGGTTGATAGCCGCTGCATTGGAAACAATGGCGGCGGCGTAAGGGCGGCAGCCGGCGTAACCGCACTGCGCGCACTGCGTTTGCGGCAGCAGATTGTTCACTTTCTCAACGACGTCGTCCCGGTTGGCCGGCAGTTTGCGGTTTGCGATGCCGAGCAACAGGCCGGCGCCGAGGGCGAGTGTCGAGAGGGTTATGATGGCGATCCACATTGTGTCACTGTTACAGGCGCGCCATTCCCGAGAAACCCATGAACGCCAGCGACATCAGGCCAGCCGTCACAAGCGCAATCGCGGTGCCACGGAATGCCAGCGGCACGTCCGCGGCGTCCAGCCTCTCGCGTATCGCGGCAAACAGGACCAGCACCAGCGCGAAACCGGCCGCTGCGCCAAAGCCGAAAAACACGGACTGAACGAAACCTTTCGCCTGCTGCACGTTGAGTAAAGCCACGCCTAGAACGGCGCAGTTCGTCGCGATGAGGGGGATAAAAATTCCAAGCACCTGGTCGAGCAACGGACTAAGGCGCCTGACCATGATCTCCGTGAACTGTACGCTGGCGGCGATCACGAGGATGAACGCGATGGTTTGCAGGTACTCGAGTTCGAGCGGTACCAGAACGAATTGATGCAGCAGATAGCTGACGGCTGACGACAGCGTCAGCACGAACGCCGTGGCGATCGACATGCCGAACGCCGCTTCCAAATTGCGAGACACGCCCATGAAAGGGCAAAGGCCGAGGAAGCGTACCAGTACGAAGTTGTTAACAAGTACGGTCCCGACCAAAATCAGGATAATGTCGGTCACGAGCCCGTCCGGTCGTCCGAAGTATTGCTGAGTCTATTGTAGAGCTTTGTGCTTTCGCCGTCGCGCTCGGCTATTTCACGCGCATGCCGGGATTTGCGCCGTCGTCCACGGAGAGCAGGAATATGTCCGAACCGCCGGGCCCCGCCGCAAGTATCATGCCTTCGGAAACCCCAAAACGCATTTTCCGCGGCGCCAGGTTGGCGACCGCGACGACACGCCGGCCAAGCAACTCGTCGGTGTCGTAGGCGGCCTTGATGCCCGCGAACACCGTCCGCTTCTCGTCGCCCAGATCGATCGTCAGACGGAGGAGTTTGTCGGCGCCCTCAACCGGTTCCGCCGCCTCGATCACGGCGACCCGCAAATCCACTTTCATGAAGTCATCGATTGAAATCCTATCGCTTTTGTCGGTTTTTGCGGCCCCGTCGTCGGGCTGTTTCGACTCTTCCACCATCTTTTTGACCTCGTTCGCCTCGACCCGAGTCAGCAGCGGCTCGTAGCGATTGACGTTTGTCCCGAGAAGCGGCGTGAACGCGTCGGACCACGTCCAGCTTTCCTCCCGGAAGAGCGTTTGTGCGTCAGCGGCGAGCGCGGGCAGGACGGGCGTCAGATACACCATCAGCGCCCGAAACATGTTCAGTCCTTGAGTGCACACTGCCTGCACGGCGTCCTGTTTTTCGGCGTCCTTGATCATCAACCACGGCTTTTTTCGTTCGATGTAACGATTCGCCTTGTCCGCGAGCGTCATGACCTGCCGCATGGCCTTCGAGTACTCCCGGTTCTCGTAGTGCCCGGCAATCACGTCCGCGGCGGCGGTGAACTCCGCAAACAGCCCCGTGTCGTCCAGTTCGCTTGACAGCGCGCCCTCGAAGCGCTTGCTGATGAAGCCGGCGCACCGGCTGGCGATGTTTACGAGCTTGCCCACCAGATCAGAGTTGACGCGCGCCACGAAGTCGTCGAGGTTGAGGTCGATATCCTCCATGCCGGGTCCGAGTTTGGCGGCATAGTAGTAACGAAGACAGCTGGGGTTCAGGTGCTTGAGGTAGGTGCGCGCGTTGATGAAAGTGCCGCGCGATTTCGACATCTTTTTGCCGTCGATGGTCAGGAAACCGTGCGCAAATACGCTGGTCGGCGTGCGCATTCCGGCGCCTTCCAACACCGCAGGCCAAAAAAGCGTGTGGAAGTAGACAATGTCCTTGCCAATGAAGTGGTAAACCTCGTTTTCGCTGCCGCTGTCCCAATACTCGTCGAAATCAATGGCGCCGTCCCGCCGCGCCAGATGCAGGAAGCTCGCGAGATAACCGACCGGAGCGTCGAGCCAGACGTAAAAGTACTTGTTTTCGGTATCGGGTATCCGGAACCCGAAATACGGTGCGTCGCGGGAGATGTCCCAGTCCTGCAGGCCGGCGTCGAACCACTCTTCGAGCTTGCTGGTGATGTTGCGATGCAGCGCCGCGGATTCGATCCAGGAGCGCAAGCGGTCCTCGAACCGGCTCAGCCTGAAAAAGAAATGTTCGGAGTCGCGCCATACCGGAGTTGTGCCGGACAGCGCCGATACGGGTTCAATCAGGTCGCGGGGGCTGTAGGTGGCCCCGCAAACCTCGCAGGCGTCGCCGTATTGGTCCGGGCTCTTGCACCGGGGGCAGGTACCGCGCACGAAACGGTCCGGGAGGAACATGTCCTCCTTCTCGTCGAACGCCTGCTCAATGGTTTTCGTGTACACGTGACCGGCATCGCGCAATGCGAGGTAGATGCGGCTGACCAGCTCTTCGTTTTCGCTGGAATGGGTGGTGTGAAAGTTGTCGAATGCCACGCCAAACGCCTGCAGGTCCGCGTGCTGTTCCGCGGCGACTCGCGTCACGAGCTCTTCCGGGGTGATTCCCTCTTCACGCGCCTTCATCATGATCGGCGTGCCGTGCGTGTCCGCCGCGCACACGTAGGTGCACACGTGTCCCCGAAGCTTCTGGAATCTCGCCCAGATGTCCGATTGGATGTACTCGACCAGATGCCCCATGTGGATCGAGCCATTGGCGTAGGGCAGCGCGCTGCTGACCATGATCTTGCGTACGGGTCCTGTCATTCTGATCCGCTTTGTCGTTGTCTCTGTGAGTTATCGGCTGCCAGCCGCAGGGCGACCAAGCCGGTCCGACGGTAGGCCTGAATTATGCCACGACTGCACTAGCCCGTATCCGTCACCGATTACGCGCAGGTCCAGGCCAGCGCCTGTTACCGGGCGGTTTGTTGGCTGCGGCGCTAATCCAGGTTGTAGTAGGGATCGGGCTCGTTGCCCTCGCGCTTGGTCCGGAACTTGCTTTTGTTATTGGCCTGCAGATAGGCCTGATCGCCGGAGACCTTGCCTTCGTCGACGAGTTTCATCAACGCGTTGTCCATGGTCTGCATACCCACGGAACCGCCGCTTTGCATGGCGGTTTCCAACTGATCGAGTTTCCCCTGACGGATCAGGTTGGCCACGGCCGAGGTATTGACCAGTATCTCCAGCGCCGCGACCCGGCCGGGTTTGCCGTCCAGAGGCAGCAACTGCTGTGAAATCACGCCCCGCAGGGACGTCGACAGCATTGTACGGATATGACTCTGTTTGTCGGCCGGGAACGAATTGACGATCCGGTCCACGGTCTGCGCCGCGCCGTTCGTGTGCAGCGTTCCCATGACCAGAATACCCATCTCGGCGGCGGTGACGGCGATGCTCATCGTCTCGAGATCGCGCAGCTCGCCGACCAGGATGACGTCGGGGTCCTCGCGAAGAGCGGAATGTAACGCGGCCGAGAACGAGTTGGTGTGCACGCCCACTTCGCGCTGGCTGACCAGGCAACCCTGGCGCTGATGCACGAACTCGATCGGATCCTCGATCGTCAGGATGTGGCCCTTGATGCGCTTGTTGATCGCGTCAATCATTGCGGCAAGGGTCGTCGATTTTCCGGACCCCGTCTTGCCGGTCACGAGTATCATGCCCTGAGACTGTTTGCAGAAGTTGCCCACGACGTCCGGCATGTTCAGTTCCTCGAGCGTCAAAGCCTGCGACGGAATCGCTCGAAAAACCGCCCCTACGCCGTTCAGGTGCCGCATGACGTTCACCCTGAATCGGGAGACACCGGGGATATCGTAGGCAAAGTCGACGGCGTCGTTGGTCTCGAAGTCGCGCTGCATTGTCCCGCTCATGATCTCGTAGATGCACTCCTTGACCTCGTCGATCGTAAGACGGCGGGAATCGAGCGTCTTCAAAGAGCCGTGAACGCGTACTCGCGCCGGATCGCCCGAGATGAAGTGCAGGTCTGAGCTGCTCTTGCTCAAGGCATCTTTCAACCACCGGTCGATCTTGTTGACCGCACCCTCAGTCATCGGCGGTTTCCAGTATCGGCAACATCGAGCTGTCGGTCACGAAACGCTGGAATCGGTGTTTTTCGGTCGCGAACCGATAGGCGTCGTCGGGATCGATTTCGCGCGCTTCAACGGCCTCCAACAGGGCCAGATCCATGCTCTGCATGCCCAGGTTGCGCCCGGTCTGCAGCTGCGCCGGAATCTGGTGCGTCTGATCCGACATGATCAGCTTCGAGATAGCGCGTGTGTTGACCAGTATTTCGAGAATCGCCTTGCGCCCTCTACCGTCGGGCGTTTTTACCAATACCTGCGTGATCACCGCTTTGAGGCTCTGCGCGAGAAAACTCTTGGTCTGTTCGCGCAGTTCTCCGGGCAGTGCATCGATCATGCGGTCGATGGTCTTGGTGGCGCCGGTCGTGTGCAAGGTGCCCAGCACGAGGTGCCCCGTCTCGGCGGCGGTCATCGCCATCGAGATGGTTTCGGCGTCTCGCAACTCGCCGACCAGAACCACGTCCGGATCCTCGCGCATTGCCGAGCGGACTCCGTCGGCGAAACTGGTCAGATGAGTGCCGAGTTCGCGCTGGATGATCTGCGAGTTCTTGCTCGGATGGACGAATTCGATCGGGTCCTCCAGGCTGATGATGTTGAGGCTGCGGGTTTGATTCAGATAGTCGATCATGGCCGCAAGTGTCGTGGACTTGCCGGTGCCGGTCGAGCCGGTGACCAGTACCATGCCCTGGTGGTAGTCGCAGAAATCGCGCACCACTTTCGGGAGATTCAGTTTTTCGAGAGTGGGGACCTCGTTTGGGATGTGCCGGAAGACCGCCCCGACGCCGGTGTCCTTACGAAACAGATTGACCCGGAAACGGCCGCCTTCCTCGCCGACGTAGGAGAAGTCCAGATCGTTTCCCGAGTGGAATTGGTCCTTCTGCGAATCGCTCAGGATCTCCATCACGTAGCTTTCCAGCTCCGTATCGGACAAATCCCGGAACTTGATCGGCGTGAGATCGCCGTGCATCCGCAGCATCGGCGGCACGCCGACGGACAAATGGACGTCGGAACACCCCTGCGCGAGGCCTAGTTTGAGAAACGCGTCGATGCGTGGCATGTAGGAAACCGGTCCAGATTACGTTAAACACCTTGACTGGCCGTATCCTAGGCGCAATAGCACCCCCGTTCCAGTGCGCTACCGCACATTTTTACAACTGGACGGCGTTGAGGGCGTCGATTAGCTCGTTCATTGTCGCGTAGCGCAGCGACTTGTCGACCGACATGGCCTTGGCGATGACCTCGGCGTAGCTGTCGGGGATGTTCGGGTTCACTTCCTGGCACTGTTTGGCTTTGCCCTGAACGTGCTGGTACATCACGGACATGTGGTCGCCGCGGCTGTAGGGAGGAATCCCCGTTACCATTTCGTACATGATGACGCCGACGCTGTAGATGTCGGCTTTTTCGTCGACTTTCTTGCCGAGGATCTGTTCCGGCGCCATGTATTTCGGCGAGCCGATCACATACCCGGTTTTGGTCAATTGAGTGTCGCCGCTGCTGGCGGCGGCGGCAACGCCGAAGTCCACGATCTTCAGCAAGCCGTTTTCGTTCACCAGAATATTGGCCGGCTTGAGGTCGCGATGGATGACGCCGGCCTGGTGCGCGACCGCCATGCCGGTTGCCATGTCGATGGAGAACTTCAACGCCTTCTGGAATTCCATCGGCTTGCTGTCCGGGATTTCGCCGCTCAGCGTGTGCGACGGGAAGTACTCCATGGAGATCGCGTAGCTGCCCTGTAAATGGAGGAAGTCGTAGATGCGTATGACGTTCTTGTGGGTGATTTTGCGCGAGTACCGCAGCTCGTGCACAAACCGCTTCATCATTTCCTCGTCCGAAGAAACGTTTGGATTCAAGAACTTGAGGATCAGCCGCTCATCGACGACCTGATCTTGCATTAACAGTACGGTGCCGAACGCACCCTTGCCGATCTTCTCGATGTATTTATAGCGACCGTCAACGACGTCGCCGGGCTCCAGCGTGGAAATGTCGAGGATCGCCGGCGCCGCAGGGGTTGCCGACTGCGATTCCGTAATCGTTTCGGTCTGCGCGGTCCGGTCTTCTTCTCTTGCCGTCGCGATGATGCTTTCGATGTCCTGGTCTTCCAGCAGCAGCGTTCGCGTGTGTTCCGAGAGTTTTTCCGCCCGAATGTTCTCTTCGACCACCGTCGTCGAGAACTTCGCGTCGATTTCCTTGATCGCCTTGTCGGCGAGGTTGATGATGGTCGGATCGTCGGTTTTCTTGATTTTCAAGAGCAGGCTGCGGATGCTGCTCGCATGTGCCTCGTCCGCCAGGTGCGCGATCGCCTTGATCGCTTCGAGCTGCACGCCGCGATCCGTCGTGCCCAGCATCGGCACCAGCTTTTCCAAGACGGTCTCGTCGCCCAGTTTGGCCAGGGCGCGGACGACGACCGTATCGGTTTTGTTGTTTTTTCCCAGCATGTCGACGAGTTTCGGCACCGCCTTTTTGCTGCCGATTTCCGCCAGCGCGTCGACCGCGCGTTCGCGGACCCACCAGTCCGCATCGTCCGTCGCTTTCAAGAGCTGATCCACGGCCGCTTCGTCTCCCGTACGTACGAGGATTTCGATGGCGGTACGACGTATGTCTTCGTCCTTGTCGTTGATCAAGGCCAACACCGAATTGACCACCCGGGGACCGCCGATCTCCGAGAGTGCGTCACCGGCCCGGCTGCGCACCCACCAGTCGTCGTCTTTGATGGCGTTGAGCAGGTCCTTTACCGAGTCGATGTCGCCGATCTCGTTCAGCACCTCGACCGCGGACCGCCGCGTGTACTCCGATTCGTCCTTCAGCGCCGTCACCAGAAATTTGACGGTGTCCGGGTGGTTGATCTTGACGATGACGTCGACGGCCTTGCTTTGCACGTCGAGGTCCGGATCGTGCAGCAGTCTCGCCACTCGCTTGATGTTGATCGGCCCGTCTCTGTTGGCCAGGGCCTTGAGCGCGGTGCCACGAACCATCTTGTTGCTGTCTCCGAGCTGCATCTCGAGCGCGTTGTTGATCTCGTGACCCTTGAATTTTGTCAGCAGCTGGATCAGGTGCATCTTCACGACCGGATCTTTGCCACCCATCCGGTTGATCAGATCCGGCACCATGTCGTTCGTGGCGACTTCTTCAATGATTTTGAACAGCGCCGCCTTTTCTTTCGGCTCTACCTCGTAGGCGCGCTGTAACAATTCGTGCAGGCTGAGCCCCTGTTTGTGGACCTTCAGTACCTCGATCAGCGCAGCCTTGGATACCTCCGGATCGTCGAAAAACTCCAGGAGCGAATTGGCGTTGTAGTTATGGCTGCTCGACAGCGCCCAGGCGGTGCCGGAGACAACGCGCTCGCCGCCGTCCGCCAGGCCTTCCTTGTAGAGCGGGAGCGTCTTGTCGCTGACCTTGCTCGCGAGGATGTCGACGAACGCCATGGTGTGTGCTTTGTCGCTCATCGCCAGTGCGTCGATGATGCGCGGGATCATCTTCGGGCCCAGCTTTTTCAGCCGCTCAACCGTCTTCTGCGCCGACGGCGAGTTGATGTCGCTCTCGGCGATAAGCTGGCTGATCAGCTGATCTGCGCGAAACCCGCTTAGAATGGTCACGGTTCCGGTCTCGCGCGGACAGCAACGTTACCACTGCATAGGCGAATGCCAGCGCCCTGGATCGAGGGCGTCTTATCACTCGCTGTGTTTGGCGGTATTTCTTTTGAAGCCGTCAATTCTTGTGCTGCTTTGGCCGATGTCGGAATGCACCACGTTGATGGCGACTCATCCGCATTAGTTTCCCTACTGACTCAAGGACTGGATTATGCCACATTGGTTCGCGCACAAAGTGTGACGGCCGTCGATCCTGACGGTCGCAAGCCATTAAATTGGGGGCATTAATTGTCTGCGGCCTTCGCTACAATGTGCGCCGCAGGCGCCCCGTGGCGGCCCACGGGCAATTTAACCTAATGTACCATCAGACCCCAGCTGGAAGTGTGAACCGTGTCCGCAGAATCCGCCCTGAAGAACGCCCTCGAAGAGGCCATTTTGCCCGGTATCGGGCAGCCGCTGGGGAAAATCGGCAGGATTCGCCGGGCCGACGTCGATAACGGCGTCGCGGGCGTCGACATCGACCTCGGATTCCCCGCCAAAACGCGCATGGCGGAGTTGGAGCGGTTTTTTTCCGATCTGATCGCGTCGGTGAGCGGCGTGGAGCGCGTCGATCTCCGCGTTGAGCAAGGGATCAGCGCGCACGGCGTACAGCCGACGCTCAAACCGCTGGCCGGGGTACGCAACATCATCGCGGTGGCGTCGGGCAAGGGCGGGGTCGGAAAATCGACCACCGCCGTGAACCTGGCCCTGGCGCTGGCCGCCGACGGCGCGCGCGCGGGCATTCTGGACGCCGACATTTACGGCCCGTCTCAGCCTCTGATGCTTGGGCTGGTCGGTGAAAGGCCGCTCAGCGAGGACGGCCAGTCGATGCATCCGCTCAGGGCCCACGGGCTGCAGGTGATGTCGATCGGCTTCCTGATCGACGCCGATCAGCCCATGGCGTGGCGGGGCCCGATGGTCACCTCGGCGCTGAATCAGCTGCTGAGACAGACGCGCTGGGACGATCTCGATTATTTGATCGTGGACATGCCTCCGGGAACGGGCGACATCCAGCTCACGCTTTCCCAACAGGTTCCGGTCAGCGGCGCGGTAATCGTGACGACGCCGCAGGACATTGCCCTGCTGGATGCCAGGAAGGGCCTGCAGATGTTCCGCAAGGTATCGGTGCCGGTACTGGGAATCGTCGAGAACATGAGCACCTATATCTGCAGCAAGTGCGGACACGAAGAGGCCATTTTCGGCGCCGGCGGCGGCAAGGCCATGGCCGCGGACTATGACGTCGAATTGCTGGGTCAGCTGCCGCTGGACAGATCGATACGGGAACAGACCGATAGCGGAGAGCCGACCGTCGTTGCCGAGCCCGGCGGCGCACACGCGGCGAGTTATCACCTGACCGCACAACGTATGGCGGCCCGGCTCGCGATGCGCGGCAAGGATTACAGCCAACGTTTTCCAAACATCGTGGTCGAGGATAACCAATGAGCATAAAGCCGGACCGCTGGATTCGCGAGATGGCGGCGACGCAGGGCATGATCGAGCCGTTTGAGCCGGGGCAGGTTCGCGAAGCCAACGGCAACACGATTGTGTCGTACGGAACGTCGAGCTACGGCTACGATGTCCGCTGTTCAAACGAGTTCAAGGTGTTCACGAACATAGAATCGGCCATTGTCGACCCGAAGCGTTTTGACGAGACCAGTTTTGTCGATCGCGAGACCGACGTTTGCATCATCCCGCCGAATTCTTTTGTGCTGGCCAGAACGGTGGAGTATTTCCGCATCCCGCGCAACGTATTGACGATTTGTCTCGGTAAATCCACCTACGCGCGTTGCGGCATAATTGTCAACGTCACGCCACTCGAACCGGAGTGGGAAGGGCACGTCACCCTGGAGTTCTCGAATACGACGCCGCTGCCGGCAAAAATCTACGCCAACGAAGGCGTTGCGCAGATGCTTTTCCTGGAATCGGACGAAGTTTGTGAGACTTCGTATAAAGACCGCCGCGGCAAGTACCAGGGGCAAACCGGCGTCACGCTGCCGCAAACCTGAAACACGGAACTTGAGCCACACCGCGGTAAGCCGAATTGGGAGCCGGTCCCGGCGGGCTCCTACAGCGTTGTTCGCTGCCGCCGTCTGACTAGCCGTCGAACTGGATGGGTTCGTCCAGCGGCGCGCCGTCCAGCCAGGCCTGCCCGGCGCGGTATTCCAGGCGGCCTTTGGCCAGCAACGCCACCGCGCGCGGGTAAATCCGGTGTTCGATCTTCAGGACGCGGGCGGCCAATGTATCCGCGTCATCGCCTTCTTCCACGGCCACTCGTCCCTGGATGATCCTCGGTCCGCCGTCCAACTGCTCTGTGACGAAATGAACGGTGCTGCCGTGCCACCGATCGCCGGCATCGATTGCTCGTTGATGCGTGTGCAGGCCGGGATACTTGGGTAACAGCGACGGGTGAATGTTCAACACGCGTCCGGCGTAATGCGCAACGAACGCCGGTGTAAGTATGCGCATAAATCCCGCCAGGACGATGACGTCCGGGCGATGGCCGTCGAGTGCATCGATCAACGCCGCATCGAACTGCTCGCGGGTCGAGAAGCGGGTGTGATCGATGCAGAGCGTTTCGATACCGGCGTCGGCGGCGCGTTGCAGCCCATAGGCGTCGGGCCGATTGCTGACGACGAGCGACAGATCGACGTCCAGACTCGCAGCGGCCACGGCGTCGATGAGGGCCTGGAGGTTGGTACCGCCGCCGGAAATCAGGACGGCCGCGCTGAAACGGGGACTGGCCGGCGTCAACGGTAGTCGACCTCTCCCGCGCCCGGTTCGATGCATCCCAGTGGCCAGGCGGTCTCGCCGCTGGTGCGCAGAGCCTCGAGCGCCATGTCCAGATCGTGCTCGGAAACAACGACGGCCATGCCAACGCCGCAGTTGAAGGTTCGGCGCATTTCATCGGCAGCGATGCGTCCGGTTACCGCGAGCCAGTCGAAAACCGGCCCGGGTTTCCAGCTGTTGACGTCGATTCTCGCGTGCAGGTCTTCACCGAGGATTCGCGGCAGGTTTTCGGTAAGGCCGCCGCCGGTGATATGCGCCATACCTTTTACCGTGACAGTCTGCATCAGCGCCAGCAAAGGCTTCACGTAGATTCTCGTGGGCGCAAGGACCAGTTGTTCGGCGGGCTCACCGTCGATGTTCGGGTTTTCGGCAATGTCCAGGACCGCGCGAATCAGCGAGAAGCCGTTCGAGTGCGGTCCGCTGGATGCGATGCCGATGAGCCGGTCGCCGGCCTCGATGGTGCTGCCGTCGATCAGCTGTCGTTTCTCCACGGCTCCGACACAGAACCCGGCAAGGTCGTATTCGCCCTCCCGGTACATGTCCGGCATTTCCGCCGTTTCACCGCCGATCAGCGCGGCACCCGCTTGCTGGCAGCCGTCCGCGATGCCGCCGATGACCGCCGCCGCCACGTCGACGTCCAGGCGGCCGCACGCGAAGTAATCGAGAAAGAACAAGGGTTCCGCGCCCTGGACGACAACGTCGTTTGCGCACATAGCCACCAGATCGATGCCGATCGTGTCGTGTTGGCCAAGTTGCTGCGCCAGCTTCAGCTTGGTGCCGACGCCGTCGGTTCCCGACACCAATACGGGCTCCTCATAACGCTCTCGAGGCAGCGCAAACAGGCCGCCGAAGCCGCCGAGCCCGGCCAGCACTTCGCTGCGTGCAGTCTTTGCCACCAGTGGTTTGATGCGTTCAACCAGCGAGTTGCCGGCAGCGATGTCGACGCCGGCATCGCGATAGGTCAGAGATCTTTTGGTCATCTTTTTCCGGTCTGAGGACGGGGGATTTCGACGGTTCCGTGTGTGGCTATTGCGTCCGACAATTCGTGGCAATCGCCGCGAGGGCGATATAATAGTGACAATTTCCGGGGACCACCATCGGCGTGCCGCAAATACGGCCCCAGCTACGGACGACAAGTAATGATAACAGGACGATATTTGCGCCTTCCGGCATCCCTTGGTCTGGCCTTTGTGCTCGCCCTTGGCGTGTTGAGCACCTCGTGTCCCGCATTCGCCATCGAGATGGACTCGCTGTACACGGTGCAGGTTCCGCTGGATCCCGGCGCTCCGGACGGCCAGAGCGCGGCGTACGGCCAGGCGCTCGGCGAGGTCCTGATTCGGGTAACCGGCAACGAAGCCGCCGCCGAGTCCCAGGATCTTGTCGGACTTTTTCCGAACCCGGCGCAATACGTCCTGCAGTACCGTCGCGGCGAAAACGACAGCCTCGTTGTCTCGTTCGACGGACCCGCGATCGAAGCGTTGTTACGCCGCGCCGGTCAGCCGGTGTGGGGTAACGACCGGCCGCTGACCATCATCTGGCTGGCGGTCGATTGGGGCATGGGCGAGCGCGAGATTGTCGGCGCCGACGACCTCGACGCGACGCCGGGCGCAACGCGCTCGATAGACCGCGACCGCCTGCTTCGAGAACGAGTTCTTGCGTCGGCGGAGCGCCGCGGCATTCCCGTCCTGTTTCCACTGCTCGATACCGAAGACTTGAAGAGCGTCAGCTTCAGCGATATATGGGGTGGGTTCGATGACGCACTGCTGACCGCGTCGCGCCGCTACGGCACGTCGTCGGTCCTGATCGGGCGTGTGCGCGGCGGTGAGCAGTTTCGCAATCGCTGGAGCTACTATTCCGGCGGCCAGCGTCTTGCCTGGACCGGCGGGCCGGAGACGGCCGTAAACCTGCTTGCGGACTCCCTGGCGGAGCAATTCGCGTATGCCGGCGACGCTCCGGTCGAGAACGTCGTTCTGACCATCTCGGGTGTCGATTCCGTGTCCGCCTACGGCACGGTGCAGCGGTTTCTCGCGGAACTCAGCGTCATCGACGACTACAAGATCGATACGGTTGCCGGCGGCGAAATCCGCTTTCGGGTAAAGGTACAGGGTGGTTCGGATCGCCTGGCCTCGGCGTTGGAATTCAGCGGCATTCTGCAGCGCGCCGATTGGCTGGACGTCCAGGACTTTTTCGGCGCGCAAAATGCATCCGAAACACTCGATTACGTCTATCGGCCATACGCGCCCGAAGGGAGCGGGCAGGACGACGGCGCTTCAGGTGAGGATTTGGACGGCTCGTCGTCCGCTGCCGATCGCAACTAGGGTCTATTGGACTAGGGTCAATTGTGAGCTTGCGCTGGTTGCCGAATACGATCTCGCTTTTTCGTATCGCACTTATCATTCCGATCGTTTTATTAATCGAAGAAGGCCGTTCGGCGTTGGCTTTGCTGCTGTTTTTCATTGCCGGGTTCTCCGACGGCCTCGACGGGTTTCTGGCCAAGCGATTTGATTGGCATACGCGCTTGGGTGCATTGCTCGATCCCATAGCGGACAAGTTTCTGGTTGCCGGTACCTATATAACCCTGGCGTACGTCGAGCAGATTCCATCGTGGCTGGCCGGCATCGTCGTACTGCGCGACGTGGTCATCATCGGCGGAGCGACCGCCTATAACGTCCTGATCGCGCCAGTGCAGGGCGAGCCGACGCGGATCAGCAAACTGAACACGGCGCTTGAACTTCTGTTCGTGGTAACGGTGCTGTGCCGGGCGGCGTTCGGGTGGCCGGCGCAAATTGTCGTTACGATCCTGGGCGCGGGAGTATTCGTGACCGTGGTCGTAAGCGGAATCGACTACGTTGTCGCCTGGTCGCGAAGAGCTCGCGAGCACGGCCGTTCCGGCGGGAGGGACTCGTGAGGCCTGATTTACGTACCAACTGGCTGGTGGCCGTTGCGCTGGCGGGGTGGCTGATGTACCTGCTGGCGCCGATTTTGACGCCGTTTGTGGCCGGCGCGCTGCTCGCGTACATCGGTGATCCGATCGCCGATCGCCTGGAGAATTTGCGGCTTCCGCGAACCATCGCGGTCGTCATCGTTTTTCTGCTGACTTTCACTTCCGTCGGTTTGCTCGTGCTGCTCGTCCTGCCGCTCATAGAAACGCAGGTCGTCGCACTTCTTGAAGCACTGCCGGGCATCATCGCGCAGTTCGAGCGGGACTGGCTGCCGAGGATAAGCGACATTCTCGGGATCGAAGCGGGCGAGGACGTCGGTATCGGTGCTTTCATCGCCCGTTACAGCGACATGGCCGGCAGCTGGGGCACCACCGTTCTGCTCTCGATTACCCGTTCGGGCGGCGCGCTGGCGGCGGCGGTCATCAGCCTGTTCTTGATTCCAATCATCACGTTCTACATGCTCCGAGACTGGGATTTTATCGTCAGCAGACTGGGTGCCCTCGTACCCTCGGCCGAACGCGAAACCGTTTTTCGCCTGGCGCGCGAAACGGATGACGTGCTCGGTGCGTTTCTGCGGGGCCAGATTCTGGTAATGATTGCGTTGTCCGTCATTTATTCGGCTGGACTCACTCTGGTCGGGCTCAAATTTGCGATTGCCATCGGCGTCGTCGCGGGACTGGTCAGTTTCGTTCCTTATCTGGGTTTCGTGTTCGGCATTGCGCTTGCGGGCATCACCGTCATGCTCGAGCCGGACCCGTTGTGGCGACTGGGCGGCGTCGTGGCGACATTCTCGATTGCGCAATTCATCGAAGGGTCTCTGTTGACGCCTAAACTGGTGGGAGACCGCATTGGCCTGCATCCGGTACTGGTAATTTTCGCGGTCGCCGCCGGCGGCCAGCTTTTCGGTTTCTTTGGGGTTCTGCTGGCGCTGCCCGCTGCCGCCGTGCTGTCGGTATTGGTTCGTTTTGCCTATGGCCGCTATCTTGCCGAGAATCCGGAAGCCGAGATTCCCGATGACGATGGCGCGGACGCACGGGACGCGCTCACGTGAGCCAGCTGGCTCTCCCGCTCAAGCTTCAGGATCACGCCGTCTTCGACACCTTCTGGGCCGCGGGTAACGAAGGTCTGCTCGCGTTCCTGGACGATCTCTGCGGCGCGGTTGACGGGCCCGGCTGCTGGATCTGGGGCAGGCCGGCGACCGGCAAGAGCCACCTGCTGCAAGCGGTATGCGATCGCCTGGGCGACCGATCCGTTTTCGTGCCCCTGGCCGACCTGCGGACGACCGGTCCGGCCATCCTGGACGGCCTGGCTGAGCGGGAGTTTGTCTGCATCGACGACATCTCGTTGGTGCTGGCTCGTCCCGAGTGGGAGCGCGCATTGTTTCGCTTGTTCGAGTGCGCCGCCGAATCGCGCTCGACGCTGCTGGTTACTTCCGTCGCACCGCCGCGAGACAGCGGTTTTCTGCTGCCCGATCTCGAAAGCCGCTTTTCGCTGCTCCCGTCTTTTCATTTACACCCGCTGAACGAGTCCGGTTTGCGGAACGCGCTCAAGTTACGGGCCAAACACCGAGGTCTGGAATTGCCCGACGAGACGGCGCGGTTCCTGACGACTCGCAGCCGGCGGGACATGGCGAGCCTCTATGCGCTGCTCGACAAGCTGGAGAGCGAAGCGCTGCTCGCAGGGCGCCGCCTGACCATTCCCTTCGTCAAAACCGTCATCGGTCGATGACGCCGACCACCGGGCCCGGTCAGGCCGACTCCGCGAGCACGAGCGCAAGCCTGGCGACGCGTTTTCCCAGCGCCCGGGCGATGATTTTTTCGTCGTCCGAGAGCGTGTCCGGCTTGCGATTCCAGCTGACGTGGCTGGCGCCATACGGCGTGCCGCCGGTTGTCGTTGTCGACAGTTCCGTGACGGAGTAGGGCACACCGACCAGCAGCATGCCGTGATGCAGCAGCGGGACGGCCATGGTCATCAGCGTCGATTCCTGACCGCCGTGAAGACTGCTCGACGACGTGAAAAGTCCGGCCGGTTTGCCGGTCAGCGTACCGGCCAGCCACTCGTTCGCGGTGGTGTCGAGAAAGTACTTCAGCGCTGCGGCCATGTTACCGAAGCGGGTAGCGCTGCCCAGGATCAGTCCGCCGCAGTCCGCGAGATCGTCCTTGCTGACATAGGCCGGACCCTCGGCCGGCACGCTGTCCTCGCTGGCCTCACACACGGCGGAGACGGCCGGCACCGTCCGCAATCGCGCATTTGCGCCGGCCACCGAATCGACACCCTGGCAGATCTCGCGTGCAAGCGCCTCGGTCGCGCCGTAGCGCGAGTAGTAGAGGACCAAAACGTCGGTCATGGTTTGAGCAGCTCCAGCACGTTTTCCGGCGGACGCCCGATGACCGCTCTGTCGCTGTCGTTGTCGACGACAATCGGACGCTGCAGCACCCGCGGATGACGTTCGAGCCAGGCGGCCAGGGCCGGCTCGTCGGTCAGGGGTGGCGGGTCGTCCGTGTCCTTGAACTCGGCCTCTCCGGTACGCAACAGGTCGGTCACCGGGACCTTCAGTCGTTTTGCGAGGCTCAGTACCGTCGTCGCCGTCGGCGCCGTCTCGAGATATTCGACGATCTCGGGTTCGACGCCGTTTTCGTTAATGATTTCAAGCGTTTTTCGGGATTTGGAGCAGCGTGGATTGTGGTAGATGGTGAGCTTCATGACACGTCGCCAAGGTTGAGGTTGAAGATTCCGGGAGTGGTGTTTTAACCGCCGGCAGACGGCTCGTCAGGCGATCGCTACGCTGGCTTGACGCCATCCCCGGCTCCTTGCTAGCGTATCGCCGTGCGCTCAAATAAATCAATAACTAAGACAAGCGCAATAGGCCGAATTCTGCTCATTGCGCTGCTCAGTCTGGTGGCTGCCTGCCAGGCGTCACCGCCCGTTCAGGAGATGAGCGATGCGCGGCAGGCCATTGCGGTCGCGCGCGAGGCCGGCGCTGAAGAGCACGCCGTCGGCACGCTGCGCGCCGCGGAAGCCTATCTGGACAGCGCCCAGCGCAAGCTGTCGGAACGTGCGTACGGCCAGGCGCGCCGCGACGCTCTGCAGGCGAAGGACAAGGCCCTCGAAGCGCTGTCCGCCGTGGAATCCTACCGGCCGCAGTAGGCCCCTTGCACCCGAATCGAGTCGGCCCGGCGTTTACCCGCGATGACGAAGATTTGCCGCCTACTGCGGATCACCGGCCGCGTACAGGGCGTGTTTTTTCGCGCGAGCACGGCGGAAGCAGCGCGTCGCCTGGGCGTTACCGGTTATGCCGTCAATCTGGACGACGGCAGCGTCGAGGTTCTTGCCTGCGGAGAGGTTTCATCCGTCGCCGAACTCGAATCCTGGTTATGGCAAGGGCCGTCTCGCGCCGCGGTGAGCGGGGTCGAGGGGCGTGACCGGCCGTTTACGGAGCAAGACGGGTTTACAACGGGCTGACCCTGTCCGTTCAGGCTCGGAACCACTTGAGTCGGAGTTTATCGAGCACTTTGTTCGGGTATTTTCGGCTGCCGAGACTGCCGTTGTAGCGGCCTAACGCGCGGACCAGATCCCCGCCTTCCATGTCCAGATAGTATTTAAGAATCGTGCACCCGAAACGCAGATTCGTGCCCACGCGCAACAGGTTGTCGTCCGGGCGGCCGATTTCGTTCAACCAGAAGGGCATGACCTGCATCAGGCCGCGAGCGCCGGCCACGGAGATCGCAAAACGGTCGAAATTGCTTTCGACGTCGATGACCGCCAGGACCAGCTCCGGCGCCAGGTCCGCGCGGGTCGCCTCGTAGTGGACGTTCCGGAGGATTTCTATGCGTTCGGCGGGATCGCTGACCTGGCGTGCGAGCCGGCGGGACATGTCGGTGAGCCAGACCTCGGCGTCGAAGTGATCGGCGAAGCTGTCGGCTTCACTGGCGGCTTCTCGCAAAAGCTCCCTGAGGACCGGATCAAAAGCGTCATCCGCCGCCAACGCAGTGGACGTGAACAACAACAAACCGAGGAGAGTAGCTCCCACTGCATTCATGACGATCGCTACGCGTTCAGCGTCTCCGGCTGCTAATTCAGAATCATAAGCGCGCTTGCCCCAGTAATTCGAGAGCGGCATCACGTTTCAGCAATTGCGCTTCGCTGTCGCGCCGGTGTCGGTATTCGAGCTGCCCCGCTTGCAGGCCCTTTTCGCTAACGACAAGCCGGTGCGGTATGCCGAGCAACTCGGCGTCCGCAAATTTTACGCCGGGACGCGCGTCGCGATCGTCGAAGAGTACGTCGTAACCCGCCTCGGTCAATTCCGCATAGAGGTTTTCCGCGGCTTCCTTGAGCGTTTCGGATCGCTGCATGTTGATGGGGATCAAAACCACGTCGAACGGCGTCATCGGCTCTGGCCAGATGATACCTCTCTCGTCGTGATTCTGTTCGATTGCCGCACCGACGATGCGCGTTACGCCGATACCGTAGCAGCCCATCGCCATGACGACGTCGCCGCCGTCCGCGCCCTGGACGGTTGCCCCCATCGCTTCGGAATACTGGGTTCCGAGTTGGAAAATATGCCCGACTTCTATTCCCCGGGCGATTCGCAAGCTGCCCCGGCCACCCGGCGTCGGGTCGCCTTGAACGACGTTACGAAGATCGAAAGTTTCCGGTTCGGGAATGTCTCGCCCGAAGTTGACCCCGGTGTGATGAGCGTCGTTCCGGTTTGCGCCGCAGACGAAGTCACTCATGGAACGTGTTGCATGATCGAAGTAGACGGGTATGCCGATATCGATTGGCCCGGCATAGCCGGTCTTGGCGCCGGTCACGTCAAATACCGTTTTGCCCTCCGCCATCGTCAGGGGCGAGCGGACGTCCGGAAGTTTGGCGGCCTTGATCGCATTCAGTTCATGATCGCCCCTCAGCACGAGCGCAACCGGTGACTCGTTGCCTTCGACGATCAGAGTTTTGAGTGTCTGTTCCGGTTTGATGCCGAGCAGTCGACACAAGGCCTCGATCGTCGTCGTGTCGGGTGTTTCGACGGTGCGCAACTCGGCTTGCGCCGGCGGACGCGTTGCGGTGGGCGGAACAGTCGCAGCCGTCTCGATGTTGGACGCAAAATTGTCTTCGTCGCTGTAGGCGATCGCGTCTTCTCCGGAGTCGGCGATGACGTGGAATTCTTGGGACCGGCTGCCGCCTATTTCGCCGCTGTCCGCATCTACGACGCGAAACGTCAGGCCCAGGCGCTCGAAAACGGCCGTATAAGCAGCGTGCATTCGTTGATAGCTGCGTTCGAGCGAGTCCTGATCCGTATCGAAGGAATAGGCGTCTTTCATTATGAACTCACGCGCCCGCATAACGCCGAAGCGGGGCCGAATTTCGTCACGAAACTTCGTTTGTATTTGATAGAAGTTGATAGGCAGCTGTTTGTAGCTTCTCAACTCACGTCGCGCGATGTCGGTGATGACTTCTTCGTGTGTCGGACCAAAGCAGAAATCACGCTCGTGCCGGTCGCGCATACGCAGCAACAGGGAACCGTACTTGTCCCATCGGCCGGATTCCTGCCAGAGTTCGGCGGGTTGCACGGCCGGCATCAACAGTTCGAGCGCGCCGGCGTTGTCCATCTCCTCGCGCACCACACGTTCCACCTTACGCAGCACCTTCAGTCCGAGCGGCATCCAGGTAAACAACCCCGAGGCGAGCCGGCGGATCAGGCCGGCCCGCAGCATGAGTTGATGGCTGACGATTTCCGCTTCGGCGGGCGTCTCTTTCAGCGTAGTTAGACCGAATTCTGTAAATCTCATGGGTTGGGGACCACTTATTGTCAAGCGCGCGTATTCTACACAAATGATCGGGTGAGCGGCCTTCTGCGTCTTCCGGCGCCCGCATTCGCAATGCGCCGGCACTTGTTTGCCCCGGCGTCTTCGAGCAAACTCCCGATTTTTGCACGCGGTCTCGACGTCGATCGCATGCCTGAGCTTGGAAATCGTATCCAGGGAGTTTCAGAACGGTGGAAGGACGGCGAAACTCCGTTGTCGCCCGCGAGGGTATTCCATACATGCTTGCGGTGTTTGCCGCGGTGCTTGCCGTCTGGAACTTCGCCGGGCTGCTCTACACTTTACTGCCGCTTGCGATCCTTATCTATCTTTATCTAATTTTCCGCGATCCGGTACGCCCGATCCCGGCAGTGCCACTCGGTGTGGTCAGCCCGGTTGACGGTGAAGTCGTGGCGATTGGTTTGACCGAAAGCAGCGTGCTTGGGCGTGAGGGACAGAAGATCACTATCCGGGTTAACAGCCTGGGTACCTACACGGCGCGCTGTCCGGTCGAGGGGAAAATCATGGATCTGTGCAGCGAGTCCGAAAAAGACCCGATCGCGGTCCGCTCGAACGGCCTGTGGGTCCGCACGGACGAAGGCGATGACGTGGTTCTGCAGTTCAGCGGTCATCGTTTTGGTCTCGCGCCACGGGCATTCCTCCGTTACGGAGAGCGTGTCGGCCAGGGACAGCGTTGCGCGTATCTCCGTCTGACGCGGCTGGCCGAAATTCAGCTGCCGCTGGCGGCTCGTATTCAGGTCACCGACGGGCAGCGCGTTTCGGCCGGCAGCGACGTGCTTGCGAAGCTGCCGCCGCCCTGATCCGGGCCGGAAAACCGCGCAATACCAGGCAGGCAAGGCGTCCAAAGTCATGGCAGTATTGTGACAATGGATTCGAGCAACTCTGAACGCGCTAGACTGGCTTACCTCAGCGCCCTCGGTGTGGAGGTATGGCGCGAGCGCGGTTATTGCGCGGCGGACGATCCCGTTGCCTGCGATTCTCAGGCCGACGATCGGCCCGTGACGGAAGTCGGGGTGAGCGGCGGCGGGACGGCTTCGGCTGTGGAAGCTCCGGCGGATTGGACGGAACTGCGGGCCGCGGTTGCGAACTGCACTCGTTGCGCGCTCCATAAGACCCGGACACAGACAGTGTTCGGCGTGGGGAGTGAAACCGCCGACTGGTTCATCGTCGGCGAAGCGCCGGGCGCCGAGGAGGACCGCCGCGGAGAACCGTTCGTCGGCCGGGCCGGGCGGCTGCTCGACGAGATGCTCAGAGCCGTTGGTCTCGATCGCCGTACGGTTTTTATCGCGAATATCCTGAAATGCCGCCCACCCAACAACCGGGACCCCGCCGCGGACGAATCGACGCAGTGCCGTGGCTACCTGAACCGGCAAATAGAGTTGGTAGCGCCGAAAATCATACTTGCCGTAGGCCGAATCGCGGCTCAGCAATTGCTCGCGACAGACACTCCGGTCGGGCGGCTGCGCGGCCAGCTTCACAGGGTGGGCGAGAGCGGGATTCCTACGGTCGTGACGTATCACCCGGCGTATCTGTTACGCAGTCCCGTGCAAAAACGTAAAGTATGGCAAGACCTTTGTATGGCCAGAGCCGTCATGAGCGAGCCGGGCGCGTGATTTCGCGTATCCAGGAGATCCCTGTCCGCGTGCGCGGCATGGTGCACGAAGACCTGGCGCTCGTGTCGGACATCGAGCGCCGAAGCTACGATTTTCCGTGGAGTCACGGCGTATTCCGCGACTGTCTGTTGGCCGGCTACACCTGTCTCGTGTTGGAACACGGCAACGACGTCGCCGGCTACTCGATATTGTCGGTGGCCGCCGGCGAGGCGCATATTCTCAACCTGTGTGTCGATCCCGGTTTTCGTGGCCTTGGGTACGGTACGCGCCTGTTGGACGATCTTGTCGATCGCGCCCGTCGAATGAACGTAAACGCGATTTTCCTCGAGGTCAGGCCGTCCAATTCGGCTGCCCTCTCGCTATATCGGAAAAAGGGCTTCAAAAAAATCGCCAAGCGGCCGGCCTACTATCAAGCGGCCGGCGGACGCGAGGACGCGGACGTGCTGTCGCTCGTATTCAAACAAGACGCGGTTTGACAGGCATTCGCCGGACGGACTCAAGGCAAGCTGGCAAGACCAGCGCCAATTGGGCTACACTGCGCCGCCGATCGGCGGGCCGTAATCGGCTTCGCGGTCGCCAGTCCCGACCGCATTTCTTCAGCGTATTTCCGAATGTCGAACATACAACACGAGGTTAGCAGGCGCCGGACGTTTGCGATCATTTCGCACCCTGACGCCGGTAAGACGACGCTTACGGAAAAGCTCCTGCTATTCGGCGGCGCAATCCAACTGGCGGGCACGGTAAAGGGCCGCAAAGCCAGCCGCCACGCGACGTCGGACTGGATGCTGCTGGAGCAGCAGCGGGGAATCTCGGTAACCTCGTCGGTGATGCAGTTTCCGTACTCGAACTGTGTCGTCAACCTGCTGGATACCCCGGGACACGAGGATTTCTCGGAAGACACCTACCGCACGCTGACGGCGGTCGATTCGGCGCTCATGGTCATCGATTGCGCGAAAGGCGTGGAAAAACGCACCGTCAAACTGATGGAGGTGTGCCGGCTGCGCGACACGCCGATCATGACGTTCATCAACAAGCTCGACCGGGACGGCCGTGAGCCCATTGAATTGCTGGACGAAATCGAATCGGTTCTCGGCATCGAGTGTTCGCCGGTTACCTGGCCGATCGGCATGGGCCGGAACCTGAAGGGCGTTTACCATCTGTTGCAGGATCGAATATTCCTCTATTCGCCCGGAGCGCGCGAGAAACCTTCCGGCATAGAGACGGTCGAAGGTCTGGGTTCCGCGGAGGCGGACCGTGTCCTCGGCAATGACGCGGAGGCGTTTCGCGAGGAGATCGAGTTGGTGAAAGGCGCCTGTCCGTCGCTGGATATCGAAGCGTACAGGGCCGCAAGACAGACACCCGTGTTTTTTGGCTCGGCGCTTGCCAATTTCGGGGTGAAAGAACTGCTCGACGAATTCGTGGCAAACGCTCCGTCTCCGGCGTCGCATCGAAGCGACGAGCGGGAAATCGAGGCGCGTGAAAAAGACCTGACCGGGTTTGTGTTCAAGATTCAGGCCAACATGGATCCGGGACACCGTGATCGGATAGCTTTCATGCGTCTGTGCTCAGGGGAGTTCACCAAGGGTATGCGGCTTCTGCACGTGCGAACCGGTAAGGAGATCAAGATTGCCGACGCCATCACGTTCATGGCAGCGGATCGGCAGCACGCGGAAAGTGCGTATGCCGGCGACATCATTGGCGTCCACAATCACGGCACGATCAATATCGGCGACAGCTTTTCGCAGGGAGAGCCGCTGCGGTTTTCCGGTATCCCGAGCTTCGCGCCGGAGATATTTCGTCGCGCGGTCCTCAAGGATCCGCTGCGACTCAAGGCTCTGCAGAAGGGGCTGGCCCAACTGTGCGAGGAGGGTGCGACGCAGCTTTTCAAGCCGTTGCGGAACAACGACCTCATCCTCGGCGCCGTTGGGCCGCTTCAGTTCGACGTGGTTGCGCACCGCCTGCGACACGAATACAAAGTCGAGTGTCAATTCGAGCCCGTCAACGTCGCAACGGCGCGTTGGATTCAGACGGACGAAGAGAACTCACTCGCTGACTTCAAGCGCAAGGCGGAAGACAATCTGGCGATAGACCACGGCGGCAGTCTCGTTTACATCGCTCCGAGCAGGGTGAATCTGAATTTGACCATCGAGCGTTGGCCGGACATCGAGTTCCGCGAGACGCGAGAGCTCTGAGCCTCGTCAACGACGGCGTCCACCGATCCCAAGTAACGATCTTCCATGCGCAACGTGAAATTCCTCAACAAACAGACGGTCGCCTGGGCGCTCTACGACACCGGCAATTCGGCGTTTGCCCTCAGCGCGCTCGCCGTCCTGTTTCCGCTGTTTCTCGGCAGCTTCTGGAGTTCGGGAGAAGAGGGCGCGCTGGTCACGGCGCGGCTCGCCTGGACGACGGCCGCGGCTAGCCTGGTCGTGTTCCTGCTCGCGCCCGTCATGGGCGCTATCGCCGATAGCGGAGGGTATCGGAAGCGGTTTCTGTTTGCGTTCGCTTTGCTCGGCGCCGTGGCCTCGGCCGGTCTGGGCCTGACCGGTGAAGGCGATTGGCCGAACGCGTTGCTGCTGTTCTTCGTTGCCTCGATCGGGTTCTACAGCGGTAACGTGTTTTACGATTCGCTGATCGTCGACGTCAGCGAGCCCCACAACTACAGCCTGGTCTCGGCGCTTGGCTATTCACTCGGCTATTTCGGCAGTTCGCTGTTGCTGTTGTTGCACGTTTCAATGTTGATCTCGCCGGAAACGTTCGGTCTGGAGTCTATCGGCGGGGTAGTCCGGTTCGCATTCATTTCCGTTGGCGTCTGGTGGTTGATATTCGTGCTGCCGCTGATGATGGTCGTCCGTGAAAAACCGGCCACGGCTGCCGTGGGACAGCGCCCGATCGTCGCGGCCTATCAGGCGCTGATGACGACTTTTCGGAAAATCCGGCAATACCGCCAGGTCGTGTTGTTCCTCGCGGGGTATACCTTGTACATCGCCGGCGTGTTCACCGTCATTTTCATGGCCGTCAACTTTGGGCAACGTCTGGGGTTCGAGCAGACGGACCTCGTGACGGCGCTGCTGATAACCAACTTCGTCGGATTTCCGGCAACGCTGCTGTACGGGTCCGTCGGGCACCGGTTCGGCCCGAAGAAAGCGACCTATCTTGGCCTGGCCGTGTATATCGGCGTCGCCTGTTGGGCGGTGTTTCTAACCGATATCCGCCAGTTTTATGTGATGGCGATAATGATCGGTTGCGTGCAGGGTGGCGTGCAGGGCATGAGCCGGTCGCTGTACGCTTCACTCATCCCGACGGAACAGTCCGGCGAGTTCTTCGGTTTCTACAACATGCTCACGAAGCTGGCGCATGTCGTCGGGCCGATGTTCGTCGGCATCGGCGGATTGATCTCGGACGACCCGAAATACATCCTGATAACGCTTCTGCCGTTGTTCGTCGTCGGAGCCGCGCTGCTGGGACGCGTCGAGGAGACCGGCGACGATCCGGCTTGAGACAGGACACTAGGGCCTGTTAACCATTGATGGAGCCGCCCTGCCGGAGTGCGATTTTCCGCCCGGCAAGGCGGAAGGAGCGTGGTTTAGCGTGCTAAATGAGCGACCGATAACGCGGCCGGGCGGAAAATCGGGCCCGGCCCTTCGGGTTGAGCCTGAGTCTGCGCGACTCGTCGTTGCTCGTCGCTTATTTGGAGTGACCAAACGACGCTCCTCGCGCCTCGATTCGCGCAGACTCAGGCTCAACAGGACGACTCCATCAATGGTTAACAGGCACTAGGCGTTTGCGGCAAATCGCGTAACGGCCAGGCGCAGGTCCTCGAGATCGCCCTGTTTGTCTTTTCCGTAGCGCGCACGAAGGTACTTGTCGGTGATGTCAGCGATGGCGGCATTGGCCGTCGCGTTCTCCGTCTGCGTCGATAACCGCGACGCATACGCAAGCGGCGCTTCGCCGCGTCCCGGCTCGCACCCGGTTTTGCGGACAAATCGACGGTAGAGGACGGCGGCGCCATCGGGCGCGGGCGGACGGTATCGCAGCGCCAGCAGTCCGGCAACGGCGGTGAGTATCACCGCGACAATGACGATCAACGCCAACAACATACGGCGGATATCCGGTTCCTCCATTCCCAGCCATTGCATTAACGAAGATTGGTTGTCCGGACCGTAACCCAGAATCCATTCGTTCCACTTCGCATTCAGCGCATCCCAGGTCAGTGTGAGCTGATGCAACAGCAAAGACGGCGCCGAAAGGCCCCAATTAGCGCCCGTGCCGTCAAACATGGCGCCGGACATTCCAGCATCAATGCGCTCGGGTGCGACGGCGGAGGTCGGATCAATGCGTTTCCAGCCATCATCCTCGAGCCAGACCTCGGTCCAGGCATGGGCGTCCGATTGTCTGACGATCAGGTAGTTGCCCATCGGGTTCAGTTCTCCACCCTGGTATCCGATGACGACGCGTGCCGGTATGCCTGCGCCGCGCATCAGCACCGCGAACGCCGATGCATAGTGTTCGCAGAATCCGCGCCGGCTCTCGAAAATGAATTCGTCAACGGAGTTGCGGCCGAGTCCAGGAGGTTCGAGGGTGTAGTAGAACTCCTCCTGATTGAATTTGTGCAATACGGAATCGATATAGTCCAGATCGTCGGCGGCTTCGGATCGGAGTTCCTCGGCGAGGCGCCGCGTGCGCGGATTGCTGCCGTCGGGCAGGTGCAGGTAGAACCTTTGGGTGAATCGGTTGAGTTCCGGGTTCAGCTTGAAGTTGGGGTACGAAACCGCCTGGTAGACGACCCGCTGATCGATGGGCTGCGCCCGTGCGAGCTGCTGCTGCTGCCCCATGAACGTCCTTTCGAGCGTCCAGTCGTAGGCCATGTCCAGCGCAAACACCCAGTGTTGCCGTGTCGGTTCCATCGTGACTTCGTAACTGATCGGATCACCGGAGTATTCTATTGGCCAGGTGGAACGTTGACCCATCGTGGGTTCGCTGCCGGTCCACGTCCTGCCGTTGAAGCGATGCAGAACGAGTCCGCGCCAGTATCGCTGCTGCGGTGTCGGCACGGCGTCGTCGAAGCGCACCCGAAAGGCGACCGCGTCGGACTGGGACAGCGAGCTGATATCTCCCGGGCTCACGGTATCCGACAGACCCGTGACGCCGCTGCTGGTGTCGATGGGCACGGCCCAGAAAGGCGTGGAAATCCGCGGAAAAAAGATCCACATCGCGAGCATCAGGGGCGTCGCGTAGAGCATCAGGCGCAGGCTGTCGCGAAACGCCTGACGTGTGCTGCTGCCGCGGCTCACCGACATCTGCAGCCACGCCATCATGGTCAGCGCGAGGCTGACGACCAGGTAGGGCAGGGACCAGATGTATTGTTCCCGCAGGAGCGAGGACATGATCAGGAAAACCGAAATGAACAGCAGTACGAACTGGTCGCGGCGCTTACGGGTTTCCAACAGTTTCAGCGCCGCCATTACAGCCAGCAGCGCGGAGCCCGGCCCTACGCCGCTGATTGCCTTGTAGGATCCCAGCACGCCGACAAAACAGAAGGTTGCGAGCGCGAGCCGCACCCAGGCTGCCGGCAGGTGCCAGCGCTTGCGTTCTATTTGCAGGCGGGTGGCCGCACATACGACGTAGGTCAGCGTTATCCAGGCCGGCAGATACGGGACATGCGGTAACACCGCCAGGGACAAAGCCGCGACGGTCCAGGGCAAACTGGCCAGCAGCGAGCCGTCTGTCCCGTTTCGTTTAGCCACGTTCGGGTCCGTCGGGTGCGTTGAAAAGCGCCAGTGAACGCAGGCAGCGGTGGCGATGCGAGTCGCCGTGGGCCGGCGGGAATTCCTGTCCCGGCATACGCAGCCCATAGTCCTGCTGCGAGCGATCCGCGTCCACGATCCAGCGAGCGAGTATGGACAAACGCTCCTCCAGGTCGGAGCTCGGCACCTTCTGGAAGTTCAGCCACTGGCTGCTGGTGTCGGCTCCCGAGAACTGCTTCGACAACAGTTCGCCGCTTCGCGCGTAGGCCTTCCACGCGATATGCCTGGGAGAATCACCGGCGTGAAATCGGCGCAGGCCCGCGAAATCTTCCTCGCCTCTCGCGTCGTGTTGTCGATGGCCACGCGCGGTTTGCGACGGCGGCGGTTCGGGAGCGTGTTGCGCGAGCTTCGGATAAACCAGCCCGTTGAGGTCCATGTGCAACCACGACCACGCGCGAAACAGCTCGAAAGGGAACAGCGTGCGGATCCCAAAACGCTGCAAGGGGACGAGGCCGCGTTGGGAAGTTGGCATTTCGAGGTGAAAAATCCGGCTTTCGCCCGGACCTATGTCATCGATATCGCTTCGGATGCCGTCGGCATAGAGCTGGATGTGGTGCCGATGGCTCTTCGACCGGTTGGTCACGGCAATGCGGAAATCAGCCAGCTGTCCCGCGAACACGGGCTCCACACCGGCGAAACTGACTTCCAGCCCCACCAGATTGCGCTGGCATTGATGCATCGAGACAAAACCCAGCCCGGCGAGCAGAAAGGTCAACACGAACGACAGGTTGTTGTTGTAATTCATCGAACCCAACAACATTGCAAACGTCATGACGGCGAAGACGATGCCGACCCCTGTCGGCAGTATGTAGGCCCTGCGGGCGGTGAGTTCGGTAACCGGGTCATCGCTCCCCTGACGGTTGCGCGCCCAGCGCCTCAAGCGCGCATCGGCGCGCTGCCGGATACGCCTAGGGAATGGCCACGGAATCGAGGACATGACGACTGAGTTCGGCCGGGCTGCGGTAACCGGACCCGGTGGCGGGTTTGAGACGGTGGCCGGCGACGGCCGCGAACACGGCCTGAACGTCGTCTGGAAAAACGCCCGAGTGATGCTGCACGAACGCCTGCGATTTGGCTGCCGCGGCAAGCGCTATCGAGCCTCGCGGCGACAAGCCGGTCTCGATGTCCGGAGACTCGCGAGTAAATCGGATCAGCGCCTGCATATAATCGACCAGCGGGTCGCTCATGTGCATCGTCGCCGCTGCTTTTTGCAGCTGAAGCAGGGTGTTTGGATCGAGTGCGGGATCGAGATCGGCCAGTATGCTGCGCCGCGGCTCGCCGACGATCAGCGCACGCTCGTTTTCCGCATCCGGGTAGCCGAGTTCGAGCCGCATCAAGAAACGGTCCATCTGCGATTCGGGTAACGGGAACGTACCGATCTGGTCGGACGGGTTCTGAGTCGCGACGACAAAAAACGGTTCGGGAAGCGTGTGGGTGTTACCGTCAACCGAGACCTGCTGTTCCTGCATCGCTTCGAGCAATGCGCTTTGCGCCTTCGGCGTCGCGCGATTGACCTCGTCGGCCAAAACAAGCTGCGCAAAAATCGGCCCGGGCTGGAACTCGAAGTTACCGGATTGTTGCTGAAATATGGACACGCCGACGATGTCGGCCGGCAGCAGGTCGCTGGTGAACTGAATCCGCTGATAGCTCAGGCCCAAAACGCCGGCCAGCGCCTGAGCAAGCGTCGTCTTGCCGAGCCCCGGCAGGTCCTCGATCAACAGGTGCCCGCGGGCCAGCAGGCAGGCGAGCGCCAGGGAAATCTCCGTGTCTTTTCCGAGGATAACGTTGCTGAGAGATTGTCGGGCTTTGTCCAGCGCGGCCCGATGTCCACCGACATCCGCCGATAACTGTTCCAGCGTACTTCCGCGCTGCATGCAAGACTCCTGTTTGGCTGAACGCCGCGTCAATGGTCGCGGAAACACCCGCGTTTTGCACCCGGACCGCTACAGAGTGTGACTCAGTGCTCAAATCCCCGGGCGATCAGTCCAAATTGTCCAGTTTTTCCATTTGCGCACGAATCTGCGCGAGCTGTCGTTCGAATTCGGCCACTCGTTCCTTCTCCTGTATGACCACGGCTTCCGGTGCATTACTCACGAAATTTGGGTTCTGAAGCTTCCCTGAGCTGCGTGCGAGATCTTTGCCCGCCCGGTCCGCCAGTTTCGTCAGCCGCTGCCTTTCGGCCTCTACGTCGATGAGTCCCTGCATGGGCACCAGCAGGCGCATGTCGCCGAGCAGTGCGAGCGCGGCGTTCGGGGCCGTATCACCGTCGGCGAGGACGGTTACCGATTCGACGCGGCCGACGCGTTCGAGCAGCCTCGCGTGCCGTTTCCAGTACGCCACGTCACCGCCGGATGCGTGCTGCAGAACGACCGGCAGCGGTTTGCCCGGCGGGATGTCCATTTCGCCGCGAATTTGCCGAATGCCCAGAATGAACTGCATGACCCAATTCAGCTCCGCTTCGGCCTGGTCGTCCTGCCAATCGTCGTTGACCTGCGGGTAGGCGCACAACATGATGGTGTCGCCCGTCATACCCGCACGTTCGCCGACCTCGGTCCAGATTTCCTCGGTGATGAACGGCATGAGCGGATGCGTCAACCGCAGCAGGCATTCCAGAGTGTCAATCAAGGTTCGGCGCGTGCCGCGTTTCTGCGCGTCGTTCGTCGAATCCGATTGCAGGACCGGTTTCGACAGTTCCAGGTACCAGTCGCAGAATTCGTGCCAGGTAAACTCGTAGATCGCCTGCGACGCCAGGTCCAGGCGATAGTTGGCGAAACCCTGATGAACCGCGGCAATCGTCCTGTTGAGGCGTGAGCGAATCCAGCGGTCGGCTGCGCTGAATTCCATCTCGCCCTCGTCGAGCGTGTCGGTGTTCATGAGAACGTAGCGCGACGCGTTCCACAGCTTGTTGCAGAAATTCTTGTAACCCTCGACCCGGCCCAGGTCGAAGCGGATGTCGCGTCCCGTTGTCGCCAGCGCCGCGAAGGTAAAACGAAGCGCGTCGGTCCCGTATTCGCCGATACCGTCCGGAAACTGTTTGCGGGTGGCCGCCTCGATTTTTGGCCTCAAGTGGTCCTGCATCAGCCCGGTGGTTCTTTTTTTCAGCAGCGTATCGAGGTCGACGCCGTCGATCAGGTCCAGCGGATCGAGGACGTTGCCTTTGGATTTGGACATTTTCTGTCCGTCATGATCGCGGATCAGGCCGTGGATGTAGACCTCGCGAAAGGGAACCTCGTCCATGAACTTCAGGCCCATCATGATCATGCGCGCGACCCAGAAGAAAATAATGTCGAAGCCCGTCACCAGGACCTGGCCCGGGTAGAACGTCTTCAGCGAGTCGGTCTGTTCCGGCCATCCCTGCGTGCTGAACGGCCAAAGTGCGGACGAGAACCACGTGTCGAGAACGTCGTCGTCCTGACGAAGCGCGGTATTGTCGTCGATGCCGTGAGCCTCGCGGACCTCGGCTTCGTTTCGGCCGACGTAAAGGTTCCCGCCGTCGTCGTACCAGGCCGGGATTCGATGCCCCCACCAAAGCTGGCGGCTTATGCACCAGTCCTGGATATTGTTCATCCACTCGAAATAGGTTTTCGACCAGTTCTCCGGTACGAAGCGAATCCGTTCCGATTCAACGGCTTCGATGGCGGGTTCGGCCAGCGGCTTGATGTCGACGTACCACTGATCGGTGAGATACGGTTCGACAATCGCGCCGCTGCGATCTCCACGCGGTACGTTACGTTTGTAGTCTTCGACCTTGTCGAGCAGGCCCAACGCTTCGATGTCCGCGACGACCCTGTCTCGGGCAACGTCCCGATCGAGGCCGCGATACGCTTCGGGCGCCGACTCGTTGATCGCCGCGTTGTCGTCGAAGATGTTGTGTTGCGGCAGCTTGTGGCGCACGCCGATCTCATAGTCGTTGAAGTCGTGCGCGGGCGTAATCTTGACGCAACCCGAACCAAATTCGGGGTCGACGTAGTCGTCGGCAATGACCGGGATACGGCGGCCGACCAGCGGCAGCTCGAGCTCCTCGCCGATCAGGCCTTGGTAACGTTCGTCGTCCGGATGCACCGCGACCGCGCTGTCGCCAAGCATGGTCTCGGGGCGGGTGGTGGCGACGACGACGTGCCCGTTACCCGAAACCAGCGGGTAACGAAAATGCCACAGGTGGCCCGGTTCCTCTTCGGAAAGGACTTCGAGGTCGGACAAAGCCGTGTGTAACACAGGGTCCCAGTTGACGAGTCGCGTACCGCGGTAAATCAGCCCTTCGTCGTAAAGTCGGACGAATACCTCGGTGACCGCGGCGGAGAGTTCGGGATCCATCGTAAACCGGTCCCGCTCCCAGTCCACCGACGCGCCCAGGCGTTTCATCTGGGTGCTGATTTGCCCGCCGGACTCTTTTTTCCACTGCCAGACGCGTTCGACGAACGCCTCGCGACCCAGCTGCCGGCGCGACGTGCCCTCGGCGTTGAGCTGCCGTTCGACCACCATCTGCGTCGCGATTCCCGCATGGTCGGTTCCCGGCTGCCACAGCGTATTGTCGCCCGACATCCTGTGGTATCGGATCAGCGTGTCCATGATCGTGTCTTGAAACGCGTGGCCCATGTGCAACGTGCCGGTCACGTTCGGCGGCGGAATCACTATGCAGTACGGGTCGCCCTTGCCGCTAGGCGCGAAAAAGCCGCGTTTCTCCCAGTTCTCATAGAGTCGACGTTCGATTTCCTGTGGTCTGTATGACTTGTTCATGGCTTTGCGAGGGGGCAGGGAAGGTTCGCCGGCGCAGGCATGGCGGTTCGATCAGGTACGACGACCTTATAACTTATGTGTCTCCAATGTATGTCCCATGTCACGATACTGGGCATAACGGCGGCGGCTTTGCCGCCGGCTGTCCTCGTCGGAGGTTACAATTTCGGCGATTCGCGGGAAAGGGGTGTTTTCCGCCGCGGCGCTCTCGCTCAGGTTGATCAAAAGCTCGGTGTCGCGATTCGGCGGGCTTTCGTGACCGATCGTCACCGGTGATGCAATCGAATCCTGGCCGGCGCCGACGATTTCATGCGGGACGAAACTGCCGTCGCGATAGGTCCACAGAAGGTCGTCGAGCTGTTGCGCCGATTGTCGATCGGCCGTCCGTATGTGTACGAGGTGATTGAGCCGGTAGGCCTTTTCGGCGAGCCGGCAGGCGAATTGTCTGCGGATCATGTCCCCGGAGCCCTGGAGGACATAAAAATCGACTCGCGCCATGTCGGTCAGGGCAGGGCGCCGGCGCGCGCCAGCAGGAATTCGCTGAGCATCGGGACCGGCCGCCCGCTGGCGCCCTTGCGCGCACCGCCGTGCCAGGCGGTGCCGGCAATGTCCAGGTGCGCCCAGTTCATGTCTTCCGTGAATTTGGCGAGGAAACAGGCCGCGGTGATAGCACCGCCCTCGCGCCCGCCCACGTTGGCAAAATCGGCGAAATTGCTCTTGAGCGCTTCGGAATACTCCTCGGCCATCGGCATCTGCCAGGCGCGATCCTCCGCCGCAATGCCCGCCCCGAGCAGTTCAGCGGCCAATTCGTCGCTGCTGCTCATGATCGCGGTCCGGTGATGGCCCAGCGCAATAACGCAGGCGCCGGTCAGCGTTGCTACGTCTATGACGGTGTCCGGTTTGAATCGTCGCGAATAAGTGAGTGCATCGCAGAGAATGAGCCGGCCTTCCGCGTCGGTGTTGAGAATTTCGATCGTTTGACCCGACATGCTCTTGACGATGTCGCCCGGACGCGTGGCGGTGCCGCTGGGAAGGTTCTCGCAGCAAGGCACGACGGCGGTGACGTTGAGCGGAAGTTTGAGCGCCGCAACGGTCGCAATCGTGGCGATGACGGTGGCGGCGCCGCACATGTCGAATTTCATTTCGTCCATGCCCGGCCCGGGTTTCAACGATATGCCGCCGGCGTCGAATGTGATCCCTTTGCCGACGAGTACAATGGGACGTTGACCCGTCGTGCCCCGGTAGTGCATGACGATCAGCTTGGCGGGTTCGCTGGCGCCGCCGGTGACCGATAAAAACGAGTGCATGCCCAGGCGCTTGATTTCGGCTTCGTTGAGCACCTTGGTCTGCACCTTGCCGTGTTTTTTTGCCAAGTCCCGGGCGGTCCTGGCCAGATAGCTGGGTGTGCAGACGTTCGGCGGCAGATTGCCGAGGTCTCTGGTCAGCGACATGCCCTCGGCGATGGCGGCGCCGTGCGTGCTGCCTAGCTTGGCCGGTTTGGCGTCGCCGCGCGTTTTGATCGCAAACGTGACTTTCCGAAGGCGCAGGCGCGGTTTTTTTCTGCCGCTTTTCATGGCGTCGAACGTGTAAAGGGCGCTGCCGATGGTCTCGGCGGTATGGCGCGCCAAATAGTAGGAGGAAGCGCCGTCGACGTCCTCGAGCGTCAGTCCGTTGGCGATGTCGACAATCTTGCTCGCGCGGATCGCGGCGATCGCCGCCGAGACGGCTTTGCGATACTGTACGAGCGTAAAATCCTTCGAGGCACCGAGCCCGACGACCAATAGCCGCCTGGCTTTGACGCCGTCCGGGGCGGGCAGGACCGTGGCGCGCCCGCGCTGGGAACCGACGTCGCCGTTGCGGATTTGTTCGGTCAGCCAGCCGTTCGAGGCGGCGTCTACGTCGCTCGCCGCAGCGCCAAGTTTACCGCGGTCGTATATGCCGACAATAAGGCAGTCAGCCGCGAGGCGGGAGGCCGCTCGGGTCGTCGTGAGGTATTCCATCTTATTGTTATTGCCTTTGCTGCGGCGGGTATTCGCAATGAACGGTCGCCGTTGATCGGGATTCCTCCAGCTGCTCGTCTTCGGATTCTTTTGGAGCGGCCGGATCAGGCGCAGTGTGACGCCAGGGTTGGCCCGATAATTTCAAAAGCGGTAGTCTACCCGATCCGCGCCCGATTCGTTAATCGGCGTATCCTTACTCCAGTTTCGAGATTCCGGGCAAAATCGCAGACCTACCGATGTTTCGCATACTTGACCGCTACCTGCTCCGAGAAGTCGCACAGACCTGGCTGGCCGTGACGTCGGTGCTGCTGTTCATTCTGCTGACGAATCAGTTCGCGCAGGTGTTGGGCGACGTCGCCAAGGACAAACTGCCGCGAGACGCCGTTTTCCAGGTCATCGGCCTGACCGCCATACAGTACCTGACGTTACTGGTGCCCATCGGCCTGTTTTTGTCCATCATGCTTGCGCTGGGCCGTTTGTATTCCGATAGTGAACTGCCGGCGATGATGGCCTGCCGGGTCGGTCCAAGCGGTATATATCGTCCGCTTCTATGGCTCGTAATGCCGCTATTCCTGGGCGTGTTCTGGCTGGCTGTCGACGTGGGGCCCAAAGCGCTCGCCGATATCGAGCGGATCGGCGTCGAGGCGCGCCGCCAGGCGGACCTCGCGAGTATCGAGCCGGGTACGTTCGTCAGCGGCGATTCGGACGACACCGTCGTCTACGCCGAGGAGGTCGTCGGGCCGGGTCAGGTCGAGAACGTTTTTCTGCAGCGGCAGACGGAAACCGGTGAGGTCGAGGTTGTCGTGGCGGCGCGCGGCGAGCAGCGCGAGTCCGAGGACCGCAACACGCGTTTTTTTGTGCTTCACGACGGACGCCGCTACATGGGCGTGCCGGGCACATCCGAATTTGCGGTCATCGAATTCGGTGAACACGGCATACCCTATCGATTGCCCGACGTATCCAATACCGAGCCGCGTCCCAGCACGATGCAGACCCTCGACCTCGTGGGTTCGCGCGATTTGGAGGAAACGGCGGAGTTGCACTGGCGGATCGGCATCCCGATGGCAACGGTCATCCTCGCCGTCCTCGCCGTGCCGCTGAGCCGCAGCCAGCCGCGACAGGGCCGTTACGGCCGCATCGGCGTGGGATTGCTGGTCTTCATCATCTATTTCAATCTTCTGTCGGCAGGCAAAGCGTGGCTGGAGAACGGGACCGTTCCTCCCGGCCTGGGCATCTGGTGGGCACACGGACTCATGATGCTGGTGGCCCTGGGCCTGCTCGGTTATCAGAACGGCATCCACCGCCGGCTGTTCGGGTCTTCGTGAACCTGCTCAGCAAATACCTGATGCGCACCATCCTGTCGAGCACACTGCTCGTCCTGGGTGTTTTGCTCGCACTTGCAGGGCTCTTTCAGTTCATCGGCAATCTCGACGACGTGCAGGGCGGTTACGGCATTCCCCAGGCCCTGGCTTACTCGGCCCTTCGCTTGCCGCAATTGTCCTTCGAGATGCTGCCGATGGCGGCGTTGATCGGCTCGTTGCTTGGCCTGGGCGGTCTCGCGAGCAACAGCGAACTGGTCGTCATGCGAACGGCCGGTCTTTCCACGGCGCGGTTGGCCGGGATGGTGGGGACGAGCGGTGCGGTGTTGTTGGTGATTACGGGGCTCATCGGCGAATTCATCGCCCCCCCGTTCGACTATTTCGCGCGCAACATGCGCGACGAAGCCCGCCACAGCCAGTCCGGACGCGACTTCGGAAATCCGGCCTGGGTCAAGGACGGGGCCGTCATACTGCACCTGGAGCGCGTGAACTCGGAGTTCGAGTTCGGCGGTGTCTACCTGTTTCGTTTCAACCCCGACCAGAGCCTGCGCTCGATCGCTCGCGCGGAAAACTCAGGTATCGACGACAACGACCGCTGGATTCTCGAGAACTTCCGCGAGACCCGATTTCAGGACGACGGTGTGCAGGTCGTGTCTTCCTCGCTGGCCGTCGAGTCCTTCGATCTCGACAGCGATCTGCTGGGTATCACCCTCGTCAAACCGGTAAGCCTGTCGGCACGCGGTCTGATCAGCTACATCAACTACCTGCAGAAGAACGGGCTGTCGGCCGCCCGTTACGAAACGGAACTCTGGTCCCGTGTCGCCACCACGGTTACCGTAGCGGTCATGCCGGTTCTGGCGCTGGCGTTCGTTTTCGGTTCGTTGCGTTCGGCGGGTGCGGGCGGCCGTTTGATGATCGGCGTCATGATCGGGTTGGGCTATTTTCTGGCCAGCGAGATGCTTTCGAGCTCCGGCCAGGTGTTCAACCTGAATCCCGCAATCGTGACGTGGATTCCAACGCTGGCTTTGCTTGCGATTACTGTCGCCGCGCTGAGCCGCGTCCGCTGATCTCAGGTTTTGGGATAAAACCGCAGTCTCGTGTCCGACAGGTGGTCGTGCCAGCTCAGGCCGTCGGCGTCGATCAGCTGCCACCAAAAGCCCAGGCCAAGCGGTAGCCACGAGAGCGCGGCCGTGAAAAACCGTTTGTTGCATTGTGCAAAACTCGGCCGGCTGCCGTCGGGGGCCTCGATCCGCAGCCGCCAGGACTGCATGCCCAGGGTTCTGCCGTAACGGGACCAGAAGCCGACGAAAAACAGGTAGGCGAGCGCCACCATCGTCAGCTGATACAGCAGATTGCCGGGATCGACCGGCTCGCCGCCTCGCGCCGCTATAAACGGAATCGTGCCGATGAAAAGGATTGCCAGCATCAGCAGGCTGTCGTAGAGCACCGCGGCAAGGCGGCGAGGGAGGCTGGCGTTACGCATGGATCGTCCTTTTCACGCGCTCCGCTGGCTGCCGAACGCTGCATCACGCTCTCTATACTGACGGCCGATCCAGAACGCAAGCGACGACCAGAGGATTGCGAGCGGCACGCAGAGCAACGCCAATCCCGACAGCCCGCCGAGCGAGCCCAGGAATCGGACCGAGAAGCCCGTCACCACGTCAGCGCCGCGGTACACGGTGGTGTCGATGAAGTTCTTGGCCTTGTAACGCTCCTCGGGCGAGACGACGGCGTAAAGCATGTCGTTCGTCGGTTTGGTAAGACCGAATCCGATCGATCGTCGAATGACCTGGAGACCGGCGAGCACGACGAAAACCGGGCTGATCGCAACCAGCGTAAAGCCTATGACGGACACGATCGGCAGAATGGATAGAGTCCAGCCAACGCCGAGTTTTTTCACCGAGAGTCTGACGACGAGCAGCTGGCCCACGAACGACAGAAAACTCGTCATTGCGTCGAGCCGCGCGAATATCTGCGTTTGCCGGTCGGTGTCGGCAAACGTCTGGCTGACCAGCTCGGCCATGTAATAGTAGATTGCGCCGCCGAGGAAATTGGCCAGCAGCAAGGCACTCGCGATGGCGCCGAAAAACGGCGAGGTGAATACGAAGCGAATGCCGGCCAGCGGGCTGCCGCCCAACGCCTTGTTGCTGTCGACGGCTTCCTTCTGTTCGCCGGTCTCGTGCACGGACGCCCAGCGCCGCAGCCTGTAAACGCAGTAGACGGCGAACAGGAGCAGCAACGCCGACAGCGGCAGCAGATTCTTGAAGCCTATCTGCACCGCGACGATGCTGGTGAACAAGGGGCCGAGGACGGCGCCGGTGCTGCCGCCCGCGGAGATGACGCCAAACAGCCTCCGGCACTGTTCCTTGGTGTAGATGTCGGCCATGAAGCTCCAGAACACCGACACGACAAACAGGTTGAAGACGCTGATCCAGACGAAAAAGGCGCGGGCGATCCATACCTGACTGAGGTCGTTCGCCTGTGCGTAGCCGAAGACCGCGAAAAAAATCAGGATGTTGGCGATAAAAAAGTAATAAACCCAGGGCAGGAACGTCTTGCGCGGGAAACGCGACGCTATCCAGCCGAAAACCGGGGTCGCGAGCAGCATGATCGTGAAGGTGCCCGTGAACAGCCAGGGGATGTTGCGCACGCCGCTGACGATCGCCATCGTCTCGCGAACCGAACGCAGCATGTAATAGGCCGCCAAGAGGCAGAAAAAATAGGTGAACGACCACGCGACGGCGGCCAGCTCTTCGCGGCGAATACCCAGGGTTTGCGTGAGTATCGTGACTGGCGACCTGCCGGCCGTGCCTTCGGTCATCGGGGCTCCTGGATTGCGTACTGCCGGAGGGGACGCGGGCGGATGAGGTGCTTGGGGTACTATCTACAAGTCCACCGGGGCGCGCAAGCATTGCGGCGGCCACGGGCACTCATACAGGCCGGAGGAAACGAAGTGGAAGCAATAGCGATAGTTACGGTTTTGATGGCGCTGCAGACCTTCCTGTTTGCGTTCCAGGTAGGGCAGGCGCGCGTCAAGTCAGGGATCAGTGCGCCAAGCTGCGCCGGATCCGAGGAATTCGAGCGCGCAAACCGTGTGCATCAGAACACCATCGAACAGCTCGTGGTGGTTTTACCGTCACTGTGGATTTTCGGCCTGTACGTGCACGACCTGATCGGTGCGGGGTTGGGCGCGCTGTTCATCATCGGTCGCTTTGTCTACCGCAACAGCTACGTCAAGGATCCGTCCACCCGCAGCGCGGGGTTTGCCATCGGGGCGGTGGTGTTTTTGATTCTCGCGCTTGGCGGGCTTATTGGCGCCGGGATGGAGTTTTTGGGCCTGTAGCACGCTTCTGCACGATCTGCCGAGAATTGCCCGTGTTACGGCCTCAGCTCGTGGTGAATCCTTGTTCGACGCCGGTGGAACGTCCGGCGGTTAATTCTCTGGGCCGCGCGCTTCGCCCGACAAGGAATCACCGATGGCAACCTGGAACTCTGCAATTGCTTTGGCCGCGCTGTTGCTCTTGTCGCCGCTCGCGAAGCCGGCTGTCGCGCAACCAGCGGAATCCGGCCGCGGTTGTGGCCTGATCGGGGAGCTGATCAGGCAGGTATTGGTCAGTGAGATGGCCGCGTGGCGCGGTGAAACTCCGACGCTGCAAGTCGACGCGCTCATGGATTCGAGCGAACCGCAGTTCTGTGGCAGCACGAGCCAGGTCGTCTCGTCCGCCTTCACGGCAGTCCTGGCTCAGTTCGGGATTGGCGTCCGCTGGAGGTACGGGCCGGCTGGCAGTCAAATCGGCTGTCTGCATCACGATATCAGCGCGTGCAATCCGTTCCCCGATCCGATGGGTCCAAGGCTCACGCCCGCTGATCAGGCTTTCATGGCAGCCAGTTGGAATCGCTTACGCGGCTGTGTGGTCGCGCACATGCCGTCGGGCACAGCCAGCGACATCAGTTACTTCCGGGATTCCGCTTCGTGGGAATTCTTGGATCTGGCGTGCCGTCCGGGCCGCGGCGGACGGTCTCGAATTGTCGCCGTACGACGCCGACTTCGCCCGCCGAGTTCGAGTGTTCGAGCGTAGCCGGCGCCTCCACCGCCGGACGAGCCGCGTATCTGCGTTCGAGCGTCCGCTTTCAAGCGAATACTGATCACTCAACGGCGGGTGGGTGAGGGATATTTGGCTACGAACCGACGTTCGCGGATACGACGTCCGAGTTGAATTCTCGCTCAGAATATTCTAGCTTTGGAATACAATTTATTCTAGTGATAGAATATGCGAGAGAAAGGCCTCACTGACAGTGAATTGCTGATTCTGGGTCTCGTTGCCGAGATGCCACGCCATGGATACGAATTAGAGCAAACTATTGAACGGCGACGAATGCGGGAGTGGACGCAGATTGCGTTTTCTTCGATCTATTTCGTACTGGGAAAGTTAGAAAAGAACGGGTTAGCCAAGGCCGAGGTCCCGGCCACGGCCAAGGCCAAGAAGAAATACAAGTTGACTCGGGCCGGTAAGAAGACGTTGGTCGATCAGACTCTTACCGCGCTAAGGACCGTCCGTCCGAACTACTCTTCGTTATTGATGGGCATGCTTCATTGGCCATCGTTGACCCGGGGCCAGGCATTGAAGGCCCTACAGGACCGCGGTGATGCCGTCGCCGAGGAATTGGAACGGCTCAAGGCGATTCATTTTGAACAGCAACCCCTACCCGATTATGTCGATGTCATGTACGAATTCGCCATTGGCCAACTAAAAGCCGAATCGCAATGGATAGATAAAACACTCGACTACATGGACTCAAAGGTTTGGGGCTGATTGAAGGATGAATGTATGAACGACGAAGAATTCCACTCGAGGATCAAGGAACTCTATCACCCTCCCAAGAATCGTTTCACGCTCATTAGTGTTCCGGAGATTCGATATTTGGCAATCACTGGTGAGGGTGACCCGAAATACAAGGGATTTCAGGATTCAATGCAGTGGCTTTGGTCCATTGTCTATTTCCTTACCCCCATCGCCAAGGAGAAACTGGGGAAGAATTTTGCTTATCCACCGCTCGAATGTCTGTTCTGGGCAGACGATACCGAAGACTTTCTATCTGGCAATAGAGATAAGTGGCAGTGGCGAGTGATGGTGGTTGTTTCGAGCTGGGCAACCAATGAGATCCTTGATTCTGCTATCGCCCAAGCCGAACAAAAGCGCGGCGAAAAATCACCTCGCGCTCTGGAAGTCATCAACCTGTGCGAAGGCAACAGTGCGCAGATCATGCACATTGGGGACTACAGCCAGATTCAGGGAATTTGCAAAAATCTTTACGAGGAATTTTTGCCGGAAAATGATTTGAAACCGAACGGCTACTACCATGAAATTTATCTCAATGACCCGTCTCGAACAGCACCGGAGAAACGGAAAGTCATCGTACGCCAACCGGTAAAGGATTGCGGCCGATCCTGATACGTCGACGTCGTATGACGCCATCGGCAGCGGGGTCATGGAGAGCATCCGTTTTTCATTTTTTATTCAGTCATTTATGAACCAAACTTCATCCAGTAGCTGATCAATTGAGATCGGCGCCTCCGAGGAGGAACAGCATGGCCCTGCCCGCAGGAGCGACCCGCGATTCTCGCGGAACTCGCCGACACCAACGCCGCCGCGACAGCCACCGGTGAGTCCGTGAACGACCGAGTTCGCGCGTTTTGCAAGGGGGTGGATCGCGTAAGAGATGAGATACGTGATTGTCGTAATGGCGGAATCGAAGCAATGGAAAAACTCGTTGCTGCGATCGCACCGGCTCCCCGGCACGCTCCCTCAGAAAGACAAAACGCCGGAGAACCGGCGTCAAGTCATTGGAATGTTTGGCACTCCCTAGGGGATTCGAACCCCTGTTACCGCCGTGAGAGGGCGGCGTCCTAAACCGCTAGACGAAGGGAGCGGAGTGGCCTGTCCTGCCGGACAGGGGCGGCTATTATACGGCTGGCCGCTCAAGGCTCAAGTGCCCGGCCGGCCGGCCGGCCGGGCGGCGTAGTCTGCTCTCCAGCCGTCAGGCTGCTATCATACGCCCGCGATGTACATCCTCAAGCGGAAAAATCCTTGAAAAACAGCGGGACAGCGAAAAAAGACAGCCCGAAAATAATTGCCCGCCCCTCGCACAATATCTCCCGGGCTGATATTTCCAACAGCGCGCTGAAAGTTCTGTACAGGCTGCACAAAGCCGGCTACCAGGCGTTTCTGGTCGGCGGTTGTGTCCGGGACGCGTTGCTCGAGCTGCACCCCAAAGACTTTGACGTCGCGACCAACGCTCATCCCGAGGAGGTGCGTGCGCTGTTCAGCAATTGCCGCCTGATCGGCCGCCGGTTTCGTCTGGCGCATGTCCGTTTCGGCCGCGAGGTCATCGAGGTCGCAACGTTCCGTGCGACGGCCGAGGACAGCGAAAAGCACGCGGACGCGGTCCAGGATCAGGAAGGGCGAATTCTTCGCGACAACGTTTACGGCAGCATCGACACCGACGTCTGGCGGCGCGACTTCACCTGCAACGCACTCTATTACAACATCGCCGACTTCAGTATCTGGGACTACACCGGCGGGGTCGACGATATTCGCAAACGCCGGATCGTGTTGATCGGCGACCCGGAAAAGCGGCTTCGCGAAGACCCCGTTCGAATGCTGCGCGCGGTTCGTTTTGCCGCCAAGCTGGATTTTACGATCGCCGACGACGTCAGTGCCGCCATGCACAAGATGGCCGGATTGCTGACCAGCGTGCCGGCGGCGCGGCTGTTCGACGAGTTCCTGAAGCTGTTTCAATCGGGATCCGCTGAAAAGACGTTTGCGTTGCTCTGGGAATATCGCCTGTTCGACCAACTGTTTCCGGAGACCAGCCGTGAGTTGGATAAGGATGAGGATTTCGGCAAATTCGTGCGCGCCGCTTTGATCAGCACCGACCGCCGCGTTGCCGACGACAAACCGGTAACGCCGATGTTTTTGCTTGGTGTTCTATTCTGGGCGCCGGTGCTGCGTGCCGCGGCGGCGCGTCGCGCAAAGGAGAAGATGTCCGAATCTCAATCGATCGCATTGGCGGCCTATGAGCTGGCCGGCATGCATCAGGCTCGCATTTCGATCCCGCGTCGCTTTTCGGCGCCGATGCGCGACATGCTGTCGCTTCAGCCGCGCTTCGAGACGACCAAAGGGCGTCGCGCGATGAAACTGCTCGATCACCGTCGGTTCCGGGCCGCTTACGACTTCATGATGTTGCGTGCCGAGGTGGGGCAGGTTGACCGGTCCGTCGCCGACTTCTGGACCGACGTGCAGACGCAGAGCGCCGACGAGCGTCTCGGGAGTTTCGGGGTTGGACAGCCGGCGCAGCCCAAGAAGCGTCGCCGGGGGCGAGGCCGGCGGCGCGCGCCGGCGAATCGTTGAGCGCTGAGACGAGGCGCTTGCGTTGGCGGCCGGCCTACGTCGGCATAGGCAGCAATCTGGATTCTCCGTTGGATCAGATAAACCGGGCTGTCGCGGCCATCGACCGTTTGGACGGTTGCCGGCTTACTCAACGGTCGTCCAACTATCGCTCGGCTCCGCTGGGAGACGAGGACCAACCGGATTTCATCAACGCGGTCGTTGCATTGCTGACCACGTTGGAGGCGCCGGTGCTACTCGAACGCCTGCAGGAAATCGAGCGCGCCCAGGGGCGCGTCCGGGACGGCCGACGCTGGGGCCCGCGGACGCTCGACCTGGATCTGCTGGTGTATAGTAGCGATCGAATCGACGACGCCGATCTTTGTGTCCCGCATCCGCGCATTCCGGAAAGGAATTTTGTATTGTTGCCCCTGAGAGAACTCGCACCGCATATGCTCATACCCGGTCTTGGCACGGTTGCAGCGGTGGCGGCGAAAAACGATAACTCCTTGCCTGCAATCGAAAAACTCTAGATTTCTGATCTGTTATGCCGTCCACCCCCATCTCAAATCGTAGGAGCGATCCGCGTTTCATCGTTGTCGAAGGCCCCATTGGCGTCGGCAAGACCAGTCTGGCTCGCAGATTGGCGGACAGCCTGGGCGGAGAATTGCTCCTGGAGCAGGTTGCGGACAATCCGTTTCTCGAACGTTTTTACCGCAACGGGCGCGGTGCGGCACTGCCGGCGCAGCTCTATTTTCTTTTTCAACGCGCGAAACAGCTGGAGGAGCTCCGGCAGAACGACCTGTTTACCCGGCTGCGCGTGGCCGATTTCCACATCGAAAAGGACCGTCTGTTCGCGGGCGTGAACCTGGATCCCGAAGAGCTGTCGCTCTATGAGCAGATGTACGAAAAAATGGACATCGAGTCGCGAACGCCGGACCTCGTCATTTATTTACAGGCCTCCGTTGACGCGTTGATGCAACGAATAGCCCGACGCGGCATTCCACATGACCGGTTCATCGATCAGGCGTATCTCGAGCGGCTGAACGAGGCGTACGCTCGTTACTATCACAGCTTCGACGAGGCGCCGCTGCTGATCGTCAACGTGTCTTCGATAGATCCGATCAGCAACGATTCCGATTACGAACAGCTTCTCGACCGGGTTAAGCACACGACAAGCGGGCGCCATTTTTTCAATCCGGCTGCGGCGATGGCGCTCGCGTAATTTGCAGCAGGAACGGCCGATAATTGCGTACTATCGGCTTACTGGGTCAATAGACCCCGATTCGACACTTACTTCTCGGTGTAAGGACTATGTATACACAGCTGGAACAACGCGGCATGCCGCGGCCTCCTGTCAACGTGGCCACCCTGCGGAAAATGAAGCAGGAGAAGACGCCGATTGCCTGCGTGACGGCGTACGACGCCAGTTTTGCGGCGCTGGTTGACACGGCGGGCGTGGATCTGGTCTTGGTGGGCGATTCCCTGGGCATGGTCATCCAGGGTCATGACACCACGGTGCCGGTTACCGTGGACGACATCGTTTACCATACCCGCAGCGTCGCCCGCGGTTTGCAGCGTCCGTTTCTGGTGGCCGACATGCCGTTCATGAGCTACGCCGATCCCCAACAGGCGCTCGACAACGCGGTGCGCCTGATGCAGGAAGGCGGCGCGATGATGATCAAACTCGAGGGCGGAGAAGGTCAGATAGAGATCGTTGAGCATCTGGCGCGGCACGACATAGCCGTATGCGCCCACATCGGCCTGAAGCCCCAGTCGGTGCATAAAATCGGCGGCTTCAAAGTGCAGGGCCGGGAGCCCGAGGTTGCCAAAAACATGATCGAAAACGCACGGCGATTGCAGGATGCCGGTGCGGACATCGTGTTGCTCGAATGTGTGCCGAACGAACTAGGTGCTGCGATCACCGAATCCTTGCAGGTTCCTGTGATCGGCATTGGCGCCGGTCCGTCGGTTGACGGCCAGATACTGGTGCTCTACGACCTGCTGAACATCACCCAGGGGCGGGTGCCGAAGTTCGTTCGCAATTTCATGCTCGGTCACGACGCACCGCTCGACGGTATTGCCGCATTCGTGCAGGCAGTCAAGGATCGTGAGTATCCTGCGGCCGAGCACTGTTTCTCATAAACGGTTTTTTGCGAGCCTTCGATGTCGCCGACAGGCAATATCAGCGGCGCGGAAATTTGAGAGTGTCATTGATTTGAACGTAGTCACCGGCAGGGATGCTTTGCGCGATCAGTTGAACGATTGGCGGCACAGCGGGGAACACATTGCTTTGGTGCCGACCATGGGCAATTTGCACGACGGGCACCTCGAACTCGTCGAACTGGCGCGCAAGCATGCGGAGCGGGTGGTGGTTTCCGTTTTTGTGAATCCGACGCAATTTGTTGAAGGGGAAGACTTCGACGACTACCCGCGGACGCTGGAACTGGACAAACGTCGTCTGAAGCGCGCAAATGCCGACCTGCTGTTCGCGCCGGAGGTCGATGTCATGTATCCGTTCGGCATCGCCGCCGCCGCGTCGGTGACGCTACCGGTGCTGACGGACGAATTCTGCGGCGAATCGCGGCCCGGGCATTTTGACGGCGTCACTACGATAGTCGCTCGCCTGTTCAACCTGGTGCAGCCCGATGTCGCCGTGTTCGGCCAGAAGGACTACCAGCAGCTGCTCATCGTCAAGCGGCTGGTCGAGGACATGAGCCTGCCGGTGGTGATTGTGTGCGCACCGACTTGCCGCGAGGAAGACGGTCTTGCGATGAGTTCTCGAAATCAATACCTGACGGACGAAGAGCGAAGGATTGCACCGTCTCTCTATGCGACGCTTCTCGAAGTTGCAAGAGCCCTCGAATCGGGCGCCGATTCGTACCGGGCGCTGGAACGCCAGGCGATGGAAAAGCTGAAGAGCAAGGGATTCAATCCGGAGTATTTCAGCATTCGGAGGGCCGAAAACCTGGAGAGGCCGGATCGGCTAACGGATGAACTGGTCGTGCTTGCCGCCACGAAGCTCGGCAAGGCCCGGCTGATCGACAACGTGCTCGTTCACGTTTGATTTATAGGCAACAAGATTGTCTTCTGGCGCGCGGCAAGAGGTCACGATGCAACGGTGTCCCTGCCGGCGGCCTTTGCCCGGTACAGCGCCTCGTCGGCGGCTCGCAGCAGCGACTCGAAGCTGCCGTTTTCTTCGAGCTGGGCGACGCCCATGGAGATATTTACGGGCACCTGTATTAGCGAGTCGCTGCTGGACTGGGTGCTCCCGGAGACCGCACCGCGAACCCGATCTGCAATGACCAGCGCTTCTTTTTCGCCGACGCCCGGTAGCAGTACGGCGAATTCGTCACCGCCGTAACGTACCAGAAGGTCTCGCGGACGAAACTGCTTGCGCAAAACATGGCCGACGGCAGACAGCGCACGGTCGCCCGCGACGTGACCGAACTTGTCGTTGAACGCCTTGAATCGATCTACGTCGATCATGATCAACGAAACGGGGACATTGTCGCTGACGCAGCGCAGTACTTCGCGGGGGAACGTTTCCTCCATTGCATGCCGGTTGCTCAGCCCCGTCAACGCATCGGTGATCGCATTACGCTCGAAGCGTTGCAGATCGCCAAAACTTTCCGCGATGTAGTGATTGTGGCTTCTAACCCGTTCCGACAACACGACCAGCAGGTTCTTCGAGAACTCGTGAGAAGCGTTTACCAGTTCCCAAAGGACTGACTGGTGGATGACCAGGAGGTGCGTCGGCTCCGCCGCAATCACGTACGCGGACGGGTCACGGTCCTCGATGATGGACATTTCGCCGACGCACGCTCCCACGTCCATCGTCGCGAGAATCGGGGCTTCGGGGGAGCCTACGTGTACGTGCAGTCGGCCGGACAGGACGACAAATACGTATTCGTTCGCGGTGCCCGGCGATAGCAGGATATCGCCGGCGTCAACGTCGGTCCGTTCGCACTTTTGCAGCAATGCCTGCACGTCGTCAGGGCAAACGCCGTGAAACAACTCGAGTCCCTCCAGCAGGGATCGCTGGTAGTCCGAATTGCTGAGTTGTGCGACTTCCGACATCTATCGCTTCCCGAGTCAGAACGAATTCTGGAGTTTCGTGCCAACCCGCCCGCGTGCACGAGGCTCGAGTCGCACCGCGTCCGTTTTACGCAAATCTACTGCCGATAACAGTGAACTTGATCGCACCCGGGGTGGATCGGCGTCACATAATGTCAAATTCGTTCATCCGGACCATTTAGGGCAGCGCGCGCCGCGGCAAAACCCTCCCTGTCCCTTTCCGTCGCCACCGGATAGTCCAGGTTGAAGCACTCGAGGATGGAGACGATCGTCTCCGCCACGGCCGCGCGCATATAGGGTTTATTGTCCGCCGGGATGGCGAACCAGGGCGCCCACGGCCTGGACGTCGCGTTCAGGGCCGCCTCGTAAGCGGCCATGTACTGATCCCAATAGGCTCGCTCGGCGACGTCTTCAGCCTTGAATTTCCAGTTTTTGGTCGGATCGTCGAGCCGCCGCAAGAACCGGCGCTTCTGTTCGTCCCTCGATACGTTCAGCCAGAACTTCAATATTACGGTGCCGTTACGGGCAAGGTGTTTTTCCTGGTCGCGAATCGATTCCAGGCGTTCGTCCCAGATGGCGTCGGAGATCAGCCGATTGGGCATCCTCTGGTATTTCAGATACCCGGGATGCACGCGGACGATCAACACCTCCTCGTACTGGCTCCGGTTGAATATGCCGATTCGGCCGCGTTCGGGAAGACGCACCGACGTTCTCCACAGGAAGTCGTGGTCGAGTTCCAGCTCCGTCGGTTTCTTGAAGTTGAATACCTGGCAACCCGCCGGGTTGATCCCCTGCATCACGGCCCGAATGGTGCTGTCCTTGCCGGCTGCGTCCATCGCCTGAAACACGAGCAACACGGAATGGCGGTCGCGCGCCATCAACACGCGCTGCATTGCATCCAGCCTCTTGTTGGCGACTTTGAGCCGGTTTTTCAATTCGCTCCGCGTGTCTTCTTCGGGACAGGTGGTCAGCGCATCGGCTACGCGAAAGCTGCCGTCGTAGGGGACACGGTGCGGAATAGGCAGGTCCTCAAACATCGAGTTTTTCCGTCGTTGCAGGATTGTTCTCATGCTGCTCGAGCGCCCATTGTACGTGTTCGCGGACCATGGCATAGGGCGAATCCCGTCTCGAACGCAATGCCTCGATGACCGCGGGAACGCTCGCCGCGTTGCCGAGGCCAACCGCCACGTTTCGCAGCCATCGTTCGTATCCGATGCGGCGAATGGCGCTGCCTTCGGTTTTCCGCAGCCACGTGTCTTCGTCCCAGGAGAACAGATCGACCAGATCGGCGTCGTCGAGTCCGTGCCGCGGCGAAAAGTCGTCCTCACCGCTGGTTTCGGCGAACTTGTTCCACGGACAGAACAGTTGACAGTCGTCGCAGCCGTAAACGCGATTACCGATGAGTTTGCGCAGCGGTTCCGGTATGGAGCCGTGCAATTCGATGGTGAGATAGGAGATGCACTTTCGCGCGTCGAGTTCGTAAGGCCCGACGATAGCGCCGGTCGGGCAGACATCGATGCAGGCGCGGCAGCTCCCGCAGTGCGATGGTTCCGCTGCGTCCGCGGGCAACGACAGATTGGTGTACAACTCACCGAGGAAAAACCAGGAACCGGCATTTCTGTTGATCAGGTTGGTGTGTTTGCCGATCCAGCCCAAACCCGCTTTCTCGGCAATCGGTTTCTCCAGCACCGGCGCACTGTCGACGAAAACCCGGTAGCCCAGACCATCGACGTGCGACTCGATTCGGCGCGCCAGGGCGCGCAGTCTGCCGCGCAGAACCTTGTGATAGTCGCGACCCAGCGCATAACGCGAGACATAGGCTTTGCTCGGGTGATCGAGGAGCTGCTCCGCGCGTCGCTGGTCTTCCGGGAAATAGTCCATCCGGGCGCTGATGACGCTGATCGTGCCGGGAATCAGCAGCCCCGGGCGGCTTCGTTTCAGACCGTGGCGTTCCATGTACGACATTTCGCCGTGGAACTTTTTTGCCAGCCAATCGTGCAATCGCCGCTCGGCGAGTCGCAGGTCGACGTCGGCGAATCCTATCTGCTGGAATCCGAGTTCCTCGCCCCAGCGACGAATCGAAATCGCAAGTGTTTGCGCGTCGAAGTTTGCGTCATCGCCTGTTCGTTTCATTCAACGGTTCCCTGCTCGCAGCCAGTATAATCGTCCCCATGAACAAACGGCATGCGCAAGTATCCTCGGCAATCATTTATTCGGTCGACGCGGTGCGCGACATCGATCGCGCGGCGATCGACGGCGCCGGCATCCCCGGATACACCTTGATGACCCGGGCGGCGGAGGCAGCGCTCGAATATGCCTCGGAGCTGTTTCCGCGGGCACGCGCCTGGCAGATTCTCTGCGGCGGCGGCAACAACGCCGGTGACGGCTACGTGCTGGCGCGCCTCGCCGCCGAGCGTGACATCTCGGTGTCCGTCCTCGCCGTCGCAGACCCTGCGTCGCTCGGCGGAGACGCAAAGACGGCGTACACGGACTTTGCCGCGGCGGGCGGCGAATGTGCGATGTGGGACGGCCAGCTCGACGGCGGAACGGATCTGCTGATCGACGGGCTGTTGGGCAGCGGACTGGAGCGCGAGGTGGGCGGTGCGTTTGCCTCGGCGGTCGACGCCGTGAACGGCCATCCGGCGCCCGTCCTGGCGCTGGACATACCGACGGGTATCCATGGAGATTCGGGTGCGGTAATGGGCAAGGCGGTCGAAGCCGACGCGACGATCACCTTCGTCGGACTGAAAAGCGGCCTGTTTCTCGGCAACGGCCCGTCGCATTGCGGCCGAATCCGCTTTGCCGATCTCGACATTCCCGGCGCCTGCAGAGACGGTATCGCCGGGCGGATGTGCAGAATGACCGGCGCCGCGCTGAAACGGGCGCTGCCGCCACGTCCGCGGGACGCCCACAAAGGCAAGTTTGGCCACGTGCTCGTGGTTGGCGGCGGGCCGGGAATGCCCGGCGCGGTTCGTCTGGCCGGCGAGGCCGCTCTCCGCAGCGGCGCCGGGCTCGTCAGCATCGCCACGCACCCGTCGCATCATGCGGCGGTCCCGGCCGGCAGACCCGAACTCATGTGCCATGCCGCCGCGGAGCCGGGTGACATCGAGGCGCTGCTCGCGGGTGCGACGGCGGTTGCGTTGGGGCCCGGTCTCGGCCGCAGCGAATGGGCCGTCGCGCTCTTCGAGGCGGCTACCGAATTGGACGTGCCGCTGGTGCTCGACGCCGATGCGCTGAACCTGCTCGCGGAGCGCAAACGGCGAAAGGACGGCTGGATACTGACGCCTCATCCCGGCGAGGCGGCCCGCCTGCTGGATTGCCCGGTTGCCGAGGTGCAGGCGGACCGGCTGGCGGCGCTGGCGCGGCTCGCTGAACGGTACGGCGGCACAGTCGCCCTCAAGGGCGTCGGGACCCTGGTCAGCTCGAAAGACGGTCTCCCCTGGTTTTGCACCGCCGGGAACCCGGGCATGGCCTCACCCGGCATGGGTGACGCGCTGACGGGAATTATCGCATCGCTTCGCGCGCAGGGTTTTTGTGCGGAGGAGGCTGCCGTGTTCGGCGTCGACATTCACGCGCGCGCCGGCGACACGGCCGCGCGCAACGGGGAGCGGGGTTTGCTGGCGAGCGATCTGATCGAGGAGCTGCGGCATTGGGTGAACGTGTGAGCCGGACGATCCCGCTTGCGGACGAGCGAGCGACGGCAGCGCTCGGCGAGGCGCTGGTCGCCGCGTTGCCGGACGATACCGCCGGGTGGCTGGTTTTGCTGCAGGGGGAGTTGGGTGCGGGTAAAACGACGCTGGCGCGCGGGATGCTGCGGGCTCTTGGTCATACCGGGACGGTGCCAAGCCCGACTTACACGCTCGTGGAACCTTACGAGCTGCCGCAGGCTGTTGTGTATCATGTTGATTTATATAGAATTGCTGATTCAGGTGAGCTCGAGTTTCTGGGCTGGACGGATCTTCGAGAGGGACTGCTTCTGGTGGAATGGCCCGAACGGGCGCCGGCGATTGCCGCCGACGCGGATCTCACCGTCGAGCTGAGTTACGCGAGTGACGGGCGGCAGGCGAGCGTGTCGGCCAACCGTCCGCGCGCCGCCGCAGTCGTCGATCGCCTTGCGCTCAGTGCTGTAACGCCTTAAGTAAGTCCCCTATCTTCATAATATTGAACAAAAAAGTTGGCTTTTTTTTTCAGATTCGTATACTGACCCGACATAATTCCAAGGGGACGGAGGGGTCCGCCGAACGATGGCTCGGGTGCGCCAACTCATCACAGTCTTGCTGCTGCTGCCGCTGACCGCGCTCGCGGCAACGGAAGTCCAGAACGTTCGCGTCTGGTCCGAAAACGGACGTACGCGAGTCGTGCTCGATCTCAGCCAGCCGTCCGAACACAATATCTTCACCCTGAGGGGACCGGACCGGCTCGTCGTCGATCTCAAAAACGGCCGTCTTTCCAAGAACCTGCAAAAACTCCCCGGCGCGACAGGATCCATCAATTCCATTCGGACCGGGCTGCGTGCGAGCGGTCAGTTACGCGTCGTTCTCGACCTGCGGGAAGCCGTGCGTTCGCGGAGTTTTGCCGCCGGGCCCAACGGACAGTACGGTGATCGACTGGTGATCGATCTGTTTCGCGAGGGGAATCTGCAGACCGTCAAACGCGCCTCGGAAAACTACGTGGTCGGGCGCGACATCGTCATTGCGGTCGATCCGGGGCACGGTGGGCACGACCCCGGTGCGATCGGTATGCGCAAGACTCGTGAAAAAGACGTCGCACTCGCGGTCAGCCGCATGCTCGCGATGCGCATCGATCGTGAGCCCGGCATGAAATCCGTCCTCGTGCGCACCGGCGACTACTACGTGGACCACCGCGGTCGCATGGAAAAAGCGCGCAAGAACAATGCGGACCTGTTCGTCTCCATCCACGCCGACGCCGTGGAGGACAGGCGGGCCAAGGGGGCTTCGGTTTATGCGCTGTCGCTCAAGGGCGCAAGCGACGAGGCGGCGCGACGACTGGCGCAACGGGAAAACGAGTCCAGCCGGGTGGGCGGCGTCCAGCTTGCCGGCAAGGAAAAAGAGCTCGCGGAGCTGCTGCTCGATCTGTCTCAGAACGCGGCGATCGGCGCCAGTCTGGAGGTCGGCGACAGCGTCATGGCCCAGCTCGCGAGCATCGGCGAGGTGCATCGCCGCAAGGTTCAGCAGGCGGGATTCCTGGTGCTGAAGTCGCCCGACGTGCCGTCCATCCTGGTTGAACTCGCGTACATCTCCAATCCCGCAGAGGAAAAGAGGCTCATCGATCGTTCACATCAGGCGAAACTCGCCGATGCGATATTGGCCGGTGTTCGTAACTATTTTTATACGAATCCCCCGGCGGATTCGCGTATTGCGATGGAAGTGGGCCGCAATCCGGCCCGGCAGTTGCGGCACGTGATCGAGCGCGGCGACACGCTGAGCGAAATCGCCGAACGCTACAACGTCAGTCTTTCGGCCATTCGCGCCGCCAACAAGATATCGGGCAACAAAATCCGCGTCGGCCAGACCCTCCAGATCCCGATTTACGCAGGTAGCTGAAAACGGCTCCCGGCGCGGGACCTGCGTTTCCCGCTACACATTCTCCCGGGCATTTGGAAGAATGTCGGGTTCTGACCGTCCCCGAACTTCGTCATGCCGATTCGCGAATTACCCAACCACCTCGTCAACCAGATCGCCGCCGGCGAAGTGGTCGAACGACCGGCCTCGGTCGTGAAGGAACTCGTGGAGAACAGCCTGGATGCCGGCGCGCGTTCGATCAGCGTGGACGTCGTCGAAGGCGGTCGCAAGCTGATCCGGATTCGGGACGACGGTGCGGGGATACCGAACGATGAGCTGCTTCTTGCGCTTTCACGGCATGCGACCAGCAAGATCAGCAGCCTTGATGATCTCGAATCCGTGGTTTCCCTGGGATTTCGGGGTGAGGCGCTGCCGAGCATCGCATCCGTGTCGCGGCTGTCGATTTGTACGCGGACGGCCGATCAGGATTCCGGGTGGACGGTTCAGGTCGATGACGGCGTCGTCGGCAAGCCGCGACCGGCGCCGCATCCCGTGGGCAGCACCGTCGAGGTCCACGATCTTTTTTACAATACGCCTGCCCGGCGCAAATTCCTCCGAACGGAACGTACCGAGTTCGGGCACATCGACCGCTGGATCAGACGTCTCGCGCTGGCACGACCGGACGTCGCGTTTTCGGTGAGCCATAATCGGCGCGGCGTCCTCTCACTGCGGCCGGCAACAGAGCGCGCGGAGCAGTTGGCTCGAATCGAGACGATCTGCGGCAAGGAGTTTGCCGCGCAGGCCCTGTTCATCGAACGGATTAGCGACGATATCGCGCTGTCGGGGTGGATCGGCTTGCCGACGTTCAACCGCAGCCAGCCGGATCAGCAGTATTGGTTCGTGAACGGCCGGAGCGTTTCCGATCGAACGCTGGGGCATGCGGTAAAACACGCCTACCGCGACGTCCTGTTCCACGGCCGGCATCCGGCGTACGTGCTGAACCTGAGTATGGATCCGGCTGGCGTGGACGCCAACGCGCATCCGGCCAAACACGAAATACGCTTTCGCGACGGTCGTCGCGTGCACGGCGTCGTGGCGCAGGCCATCGAACACGCGTTGAGGGACACGAAGCCGGGCGGCCACGACATCGATCCGGTGCCGCCCGCCGTGCAGAGTTTTACGGTCTTCAATCAGACGCCGATGCCTCTATCGACGCGAGGCGGCGTTTCGCCTGCCGCGGCCGCCGAATCGATGGCCGGTTATCGAGCGTTGAGCGAGGAACCGCAAGAGCAGCAGGGGGACGACGCCGGTTTCCCGCCGCTCGGTTATGCAATTGCGCAGCTCGGCGGTATTTACGTGCTTGCCGAGAACGCGGACGGTCTCATTGTCGTGGATATGCACGCGGCCCATGAGCGGATCGTCTACGAGAAATTGAAAGCGGATTACGACGAACGTCACATCGTGCGCCAGCCGTTGTTGGTACCCACGACGATTGCGGTGTCGGAGCGCGAGGCGTCGCTGGCGGAGGAACATGCGGACGTATTGGAACGTCTGGGCCTCATTATCGGCCGCAGCGGGCCCACCGGGCTCGTGATACGCGAGATGCCGGCCTTGCTGAAACAGGCCGAGGCCGAGACGCTCGTGCGCGACGTGCTTGCCGATCTGTCGGCGGGCGGCGGGACGTCGCGAGTCGAGGAATCCTGTAACGAAATCCTCGCGACCATGGCCTGCCATAGCGCCGTGCGAGCCAACCGCCTGCTGACCGTTCCCGAAATGAATGCGCTGTTGCGGGAGATGGAGTCCACCGAACGCTCGGACCAGTGTAACCATGGCCGTCCGACATGGACGACGATCCGGTTGGCGGATTTTGACAGGCTGTTCTTGCGCGGACAGTAACGGTGGCGAATCGACGACTGGTCTTTTGCCTGATGGGTCCGACCGCATCCGGGAAGACGGATCTCGGTCTGCAGCTGTCCCGGCAGTTTCCACTGGATATCATCAGCGTGGATTCGGCGCAGGTGTACAGAGGCATGGACATCGGCACGGCCAAACCGGACGCCGCCACGCTGCGTCGTACGCCCCATCGCCTGATCGACATTTTGGAGCCGGAACAGGCGTATTCCGCGGGAAGCTTCGTGCACGACGCTTGCCGTGAGATCGATGCAATCCATGCCGCGGGTCGTGTCCCACTGCTCGTCGGAGGAACGATGCTGTATTTCCGCTCCCTGACCGAGGGCATCGCCGATTTGCCGGACGCCGATGCGGACATCCGCCGGCAAATCGATGCCGAAGCGGCGGAAACGGGGTGGCCGGCGTTGCACGAGATCCTCGGACGAGTAGACCCGGAGTCCGCCGCGCGCATCAGCCCGAACGACCGCCAGCGGATACAGCGCGCGCTCGAGGTCTACAGAGTCAGCGGCCGGTCCCTGACGGACTGGCAGGCCGCTGCGTCGAGACGGCCCGGCGGCTACGAATTCGTCAAAATCGCATTGATCGACGAGTCTCGCCCCCGCCTGCACGACCGCATCAACCGGCGATTTCATCGGATGCTGAGGGCGGGTTTCCTGGACGAGGTTGAAACTCTGATGCGCAGGCCCGGTCTGGAGCGGGACAGCACGTCCATGCGGGCCGTGGGATACCGTCAGATCTGGGCGTACCTGGAGGGCCGCGACGACCTCGATGCCGCGATTTCGCGAGCCCAGGCCGCGACTCGGCAGCTGGCCAAGCGGCAGCTGACCTGGCTGCGGGCGGAACCCTCGTTGTCGAGATTTGACCCCCTTGAAGCGCAAACCCCCGGCACCATATCGTCGCTTGTGAGCCAGAAATTGAACAAATAAGCGAGAAACGGCAGCAAATGTGTATGTTAGACTGCTTCCAGCTTTGGGCAGCCATGGCATGTGGGCAACCGGCGCCAACCGGATGCATTGGTTTCGGTATAAGCAATTAATAAATAGGGAGACCCGAGATGGCCAAGGGGCAATCGTTGCAGGATCCTTTTCTCAACATTTTGCGCAAGGAAAAGGTTCCGGTATCCATCTACCTCGTGAATGGAATCAAGTTACAGGGTCAGGTCGATTCTTTTGATCAATTCGTCGTACTTCTCAAAAACAGTGTCAGTCAGATGGTTTACAAACACGCCATTTCGACAATCGTGCCGGCGCGGAACGTGCGCCTGCCGTTGCCAGATGACGCCGCCGGTGAGTCTGACGACTGAGCACTCGCTCTGTCCGGAGGTCGTTTTTGTTTGAACGACCGCAAAGCGGTGAACGCGCAGTCTTGATCCACGCGGCCGTCGGCAGAGTTCCAGATCTCACCGAACGCGAAGAGTTTGCCGAGCTTGCGAGATCGGCGGGCGCGGCCGTGGTCAATGAGATCAGCGCGGGCAAACGACGGCCCGACTCCAGGCATTTCGTGGGCAAGGGTAAGCTGCTCGAGCTGAAGCGGAGCATCGACCGACACTGCGCCGATCTGGTGATCTGCAGCGCTGCGTTGAGTCCGAGCCAGGAAAGGAATCTGGAACGCGAGCTCAAATGCCGGGTCCTAGACCGTAGTGGCTTGATTCTGGATATTTTTGCGCAGCGTGCGCGCAGCTTCGAGGGTAAATTGCAGGTCGAGTTGGCGCAGCTTAGGCATCTGTCGACACGTCTGGTCAGAGGATGGACTCACTTGGAGCGCCAAAAGGGCGGTATCGGCTTGCGCGGGCCGGGTGAAACGCAGCTGGAAAGCGACCGACGCATGATCGGTCAGCGGATTCGCCAGCTGAAGGAACGCCTCGCGCGGGTGGACAGTCGTCGAGCGATGAACCGGCAAAACCGGGTTCGCGCGGAAATTCCGACCGTGGCGCTGGTCGGCTATACGAATGCCGGGAAATCGACGTTGTTCAATACGCTGACCGATGCGGGTGTTTACGTCGAAGACCAGCTGTTCGCGACGCTGGACCCGACGATGCGGCGTCTGGATTTGCCGGATGGCGCGCCAATGATTCTTGCCGATACGGTTGGATTCGTTCGTGACCTGCCGCATGAGCTGGTCGCCGCGTTTCGCGCGACGTTGCAGGAAACTCGCGAGGCCGACTTGATCCTGCATTTGATCGACGCCAGCGACCCGAATCGCTGGCAGCGCATCCGGCAGGTAAATGGTGTGCTGAAGCAGCTCGAAGCTGACGGCGTACCGCAGATTAGGGTGTACAATAAGATCGACAAGCTGGACCGACAGCCACGTATGACGAACAACCGCCGGGGCGAGGGCAGAGCGGTTTGGCTGTCGGCCGTCAGCGGCGCAGGGATTCCCTTGCTGTTACAGACGGTCGCCGACCGCCTGCGACGGAAAACGGTTAACGGCACGATACGCCTGCTGCCCGAACAGGGAAGACAGCGGGCGTTGTTGTTTGATTTGGGGGCGGTAGCCCGCGAAGTTGTCGTTGAGGACGGCGGCTGGGAACTCGAAGTCAATATTGAAGAGCGGGAGTTCAAACGTTTCCTGAAGCGTGCGAACTTGCGCAGTGATGTCCTTGAACAGTCGTCGGTATCGGTTCCGGCAAGACTGGCAACACAGAGATGAACGATGAGTTGGAATGATTCCGGAAACGGTAAAGATCCGTGGAAAAGAGACGATGACGATCCGAACAACCTGGATCAGATCGTGCAGAACTGGCAGCGTAAGCTGACGAGCATTGCCGGTGGGCGGCGCGGCAGCGCGGGGCCTAATTCGGTTGGCGGCTGGGTTCTCGTCATGCTGCTGATCATCGCATGGGCATTGACCGGGCTTTATAGGATAGATGAAGCCGAACGCGGAATTGTCCAGCGGTTCGGCGCGTACACGGTGACGACGATGCCGGGCCTGCATTGGCACTTCCCGTATCCTGTCGAGACGGTGGATGTTGTCAACACGAATGCCGTCGACAACTACGGCTTCAGTACGGAGATACTGACCGCCGACGAGCAGTATGTGTTCGTCCAGATGGTTGCGCAATACCGTCGCGAGGATCCGGTTGCGTATAGTTTCGAGGTCGTCAATCCCGAGTTGACTCTGCAGGACGTCACCGAGAGCGCGCTGCGCGAGGTGGTTGGCACCAGCTCGCTCGAGGTGCTGGTGACGGAGCGGCGCGACGAAATCGCGCCGCGCACGCAGGCGATCGTACAGAATACGCTGGACGCCTACGGCGCCGGAATTTCGGTCACCTCGATCAGCCTTGAGAACCTCGACTACCCGAAAGCCGTGCAGGACGCCGTAGACGACACCCAGAAAGCGCGCAACGACAGCGATCGTTACGTACTGGAGGCGGACAAGTATGCGCAGGATTTGATTCCGCGCGCACGCGGCCGCAGCGCGCGGATCGTTCAGGACGCCGAGGCCTACCGCGATCGGGTGATTGCGGACGCCGAGGGTGAAGCCGCGCGGTTCGTTGCGTTGCTCGAGGAGTACCAGAAGGCGCCCCGGGTTACCCGTGATCGGCTTTACATCGAGGCGGTCGAGGAGGTTTACAGCAACTCGAACAAGGTCATTCTGGACTCACAGGGCAGCGGTAACCTACTGTACCTTCCGATTGACAAACTGGTGGGCGGAGACGGCCGGCCGGTCACGCCTTCAAGTTCCGACAGGTCCACGACAACGTCCGCCGTCACCAGCAGCGAGTTGACGAGCGAAGAAATCCAGGACGGTCGCACGCGGAGGATTCGGCAATGAACAACGGTAAATTCTCGGCAGTCGTTCTGGCGGGTCTGGTACTGATCGGCATCGGTCTGTCGGCCTTTACGGTCAACGAACGTGACCTCGCGATCAAACTTCGTGTGGGTGAGGTCGTGCGGGCCGAATACGAGCCCGGCCTGCATTGGAAGATTCCCATTTTCGAGACCGTAAGAAAGTTTCCCAAACGGATTCTTACGATCGGTGATCAGCCCGAAAGAATTTTTACCGCCGAGCGTCTGGCATTGCAGGTGGATTTTTTCGTGAAATGGCGCATCATCGATTCGGTCCGTTTTTATACGTCGACGGGCGGATCGCAGGATGTGGCGGATCAGCGTCTTTCCGAAATCATCAAAAACGCGATCGTAACTGAATTCGGCAAGCGTTCCGTCCAGGAGGCGATCTCGGTCGAGCGTGTGGAGCTGATGCGTGACATGCTGGAAACGGCAACTGACACGGCGGAGGGTTTGGGCGTCGAACTCATCGACGTGCGCGTCAAACAAGTGGAGTTTCCCGAGGACGTTCGTAACTCCGTTTATCAGCAGATGACCGAGGAGCGCGCGCGCGTTGCCGCCGAGCGACGAGCGGAGGGCCGGGAGATAGCAGAGCAAAAGACTTCCGCCGCAGACAAGGAAAGGACAATAATTCTGGCGGAGGCCAACCGGCAGTCACAGATTATCCGCGGTGAGGGTGACGCCATGGCGGCGGAGATTTATGCCAACGCATATAACCAGGACCCGGAGTTTTACGCGTTCTATAGAAGCATCGATGCCTATCGCCGTTCGATGGGCAATTCCGGTGATCTGTTGGTCGTCTATCCGGACAACGAGTTCTTCCGTTACCTTAATCAATCCGGCGGTGAACAATAGCGAGAATCTCCCGACGGATGATTGTGTGACGGTTGAATTGCGATTTCCGGCGTGCGGCCGGCGTACCAAACGCCCTTGTCCTCGGATGCGTGTCCAATAAGAGCGCGACCTAAATGTGGCAAGACATCTTCACGGCGTTTGCGCTGTATCTCGTCATCGAGGGTATGATTCCTTTTGTCAATCCGCGCGGGTTTCGCCGCGCGGTTTCGCTCATCGCCCAGTTCGGCGACAATGACCTGCGCGTGATCGGTCTGGTTGTCATGGGGGTGGGGCTGTTCGTGTTGTTCATCGTGCGAACGTAGGCTGAATTTAGGAATGATCTGATGGGCAAGAACGTCGTTGTCGTCGGCACTCAGTGGGGAGACGAGGGCAAAGGGAAAATTGTCGATCTTCTGACCGACAGAGCCGCCGCCGTTGCCCGGTTCCAGGGCGGCCACAATGCGGGTCACACGCTGGTCATCGACGGAAGAAAGACGGTGTTGCACCTCATCCCGTCGGGGATTCTGCGGGAAGGCGTCAGCTGTTTGATCGGTAACGGCGTCGTGCTGTCCCTGGACGCGCTCATTACCGAAGCCGACTCGCTGACACGCAGCGGCGTGCCGGTATTCGATCGACTCAAGGTCAGCCCGGGTTGCCCGCTGATCCTGCCGTCGCACGTGGCTCTCGACCATGCTCGTGAACAGGCGCGCGGCGCGTCGGCGATCGGTACCACGGGACGCGGCATTGGCCCGGCCTACGAAGACAAAGTATCGCGACGCGCGCTTCGGGTGGCAGACCTTTTCGTGCGCGAGAAATTCGCAGCAAGACTGGGCGAAGTACTCGACTATCACAATTTCTTGCTAAAGAACTATTTCAAAGCCGAAGTGATCGATTTTGCAAAGACCCTCGATGACGCGCTGCAGGCTGCCGAGACCATAGCCCCGATCACCATCGACGTCACCCAGGTTTTGCAGGACCTGGCTGACGCGGACAAGAGCATTCTTTTCGAGGGCGCGCAGGGCACGTTTCTCGATATCGATCATGGCACTTACCCGTTTGTTACGTCGTCGAACACGGTGGCCGCCGCCGCGAGTACGGGTACCGGCATCGGTCCGCGGCATCTCGATTACATTCTTGGCATTGTCAAGGCGTACACGACTCGCGTAGGCGCCGGCCCGTTTCCGACTGAACTTTTCGACGACAAGGGCGAGCATCTTGCGACCGTCGGCAGCGAGTTCGGCGCCACAACCGGGAGACCGCGTCGCTGCGGCTGGTTCGACGCGGTTGCACTGCGGAGATCCATCGTCAACAGCAGCGTTTCCGGATTGTGTATTACCAAGCTGGACGTGCTCGACGGGCTCGAGACCATCCGGATTTGCGTGGGTTACGAAATAGACGGCGAAGCCATTTCCGGGCTGCCGGTACTGGTGGACAGATTTGCGGAGTGTCAGCCGGTTTACGAGGACATGCCGGGTTGGCGTCAATCGACGGTCGGCATCACCGATTTCGAGGCGCTTCCCGAGGCTGCCCGGAGCTATCTGGCGCGGATCGAGGCCCTGGCCGGCATACCGATCGACATCATATCGACAGGCCCCGACAGGGACCAGACGATCATCAAGCGAAATCCGTTCGACTAAGATCGGGTGCGAGCCCTCCGGCAACGTGGTTATCCGATTTGACTGATCAGGGCAGGGCGCTGGTGTTCAAGGCCGGGCCCGCGGCATACGACACAATCAGAACCCATGGGTTCTCGGAGGCCCTCATCGGCACGCTGCTTGGAGCGTCCGGAGGCGCCAAGTGGCTGGTGCTCAGCCAGATTGATCGCGTATTGCTGAAGCGAGTCCTGCCCAAAATCGAAGGCCCGCTGCATCTACTGGGTTCCTCGATCGGCGCTTGGCGATTTGCCTGTTACGCGCGAGAGGAACCGATGGCGGCAATCGATCGGTTCGAGGCCGCGTACCTCGAACAGACGTATTCCGAGAAGCCGGACGCGCAGGAGATTACCGGGAAGAGCCGTGAAATCCTCGCGCAGATTCTCGGCGATACCGGCGCCGCTGAAATCCTCGCTCATCCGAGTTTACGGACGCATATCATGACCGTCCGCGGCCGCCATTTGACGGCTTCCGAAAATCGACCGCTGCTTGCCACCGGATTGGTATTTGCGATGATCGCAAACGCGCTAAGCCGGCGGGCTTTGGGTGCGTTTTTTGCACGCGGCCTGTTTTACGACGCCCGCGATCTGCCGCCCTTTTTCGATGTCGACGGTTTTCCCATCGAGCGCATCCCGCTCCACGCGGACAACCTGAGCGATGCGATTATTGCGTCGGGGTCCATACCGATGGTGTTGGCCGGCGTAAGGGACATCCAGGGCGCGCCGGTTGGTACCTACAGGGACGGCGGCGTCATCGATTATCATTTCGATCTGACGACCGCCGCAGACGATCGGCTTACGTTGTTCCCGCATTTTTTCGACTGGCTCAAACCCGGCTGGTTCGACCGTCGCCTCAAATGGCGAAACATCGATCCCAGGCATCTCGATCGGACGGTTCTTATCTGCCCCTCGTGGCAGTTCATATCCGAATTACCGGGAGGCAAGGTGCCCGACCGAACCGACTTTGTCCGCCTGACGGCGGCGGAGCGCATCAACGTCTGGCGAGGCGTGGTCGATCGTTGCAAACGCCTCGCCGACGATCTCAATGACGTGTTGGATCGGGGCGAGCTGCCCGCGCGACTGCAACCGATGTGATAATCTAGTCGCGGGGGACAACTGGCAGGAATAACATGAATAACAAATGCCGGCGCCAGGCGGGGCGATGAGCGAGCCCGGTGTACCGAAACGCGGGCGGCCGTATCCCGAACTGACCTGGCCTGCGGTCATCGTCGGCTGGCTGCTCGGTTGCGTCATTGCGATTTCCATCGGCTACGCGGCGCTGATACTCGGCTTCACGATCGAAGGGTCGGAACTTGCCGCGATCCTGGGTTTCGGCATCCTGCGCGGTATTCTCCGGCGCAAGAGCATCATCGAAAACAATATTGTGCAGACGATTGCCAGCGGCGTGAACGGCGCGTCTTCCGGCATGATGTTTTCGGTGCCCGCAATTTTTATCCTCGGGTACGGCGATCGTTTCGATCCCGTGCTTTTGACGTTCGGCTGCGTCGCGGGCGCGTTTTTGGGCATCGCATTCATCGTGCCGCTTCGTAAACATATGATCGATTTCGAGCGCCTCACCTATCCGGGCGGCGTCGCGGTTGCGACCATCCTCAAGTCTCCGGGCGCAGGCGTGCGCAAGGCGATTATTCTGTTGGCGGCTGCCGCCGTGAGCGCCGGAATTCACCTGCTGACGATCGTCACGGGCGTCGGAAACTGGGACCTGGGCAGTTTGATCGGGATGCCTCAGTACATGAATGGCATCTGGTATCTGTCACTCATGACCGTTGGAGTCGCCTTCATCGCGGGCCGCGGCGGAGTGGCGTTCATCATTGGCGGCTTCGTTGCTTACTGGTTCCTGTCGCCGATGCTTGCGCTGACGGACGGCTTTCCGCTGGATGCGGCAGGTTCGCTGGTCAGCGATCCGGGACAGTTGCGACTTTTGCTCTACCGTCCGTTCGGGATAGGCATGTTGATCGGCGGCGCCATGATAGGCGTCGTGCTCGCGTTCCCGTTGATCGTCAGTACGGTCAGATCGATGCAGAAAGTCTCGCGAGTCGACGCTGCGGTGTCGCCCGACGAGATGCCGATAAAGCTGTTGTATTTCGCGATTATCGGCGCAGCCATCTTGCTCTGCGTAATTGCCGTAAGCTCGATCGACAGCCTCGGTCTCGCGCGTGGGCTCGGCATGGCCGTTCTGGGTACGCTGTGGATCTGGATGTCCGGCATCATCCTCTCAGAGGCGATTGGCAGGACCAATTGGTCACCGTTGTCCGGAATGACGCTTGTGGGCATCACCATGCTGATCATCCTTGCGCAAGGAGAAGGTATGGGACGAGGCGATTCGATTGTCGCCGCGATCACCGTTGGTGCGGCGACCTGCGTCGCCATGTCACAAGCAACGGACTTGATGCTGGACATGAAGACCGGCTACCTCGTGGGCGCGACTCCGCGCATGCAGCAATTCGGCCAGTTCATCGGCGCATGGCTTGGGCCCATCGTCGTCATTGGCCTGATTTTCGTGTTGCACGAGGCGATGACCCTGGGCAGTGCGGCGCTGCCGGCGCCACAGGGGCAGGCGCTCGCGAGCATGGTCGAGGGCGTCATGGGGGGCGACGTACCGGCCGAAAAATATGCAGCGGGCGCCGTTCTCGGCGGTATTCTTACGGCGCTGATGGGCGGGTTGGGTGTTACCGTCGGGCTCGGTTTCTATTTACCGTTCAACATCGTGCTGACATATTCGCTGGGCACGTTGGGGCGTGAACTCGCGGATCGTTTCAAAGGCAAGTCCTGGAGTGAGAACGTCGGCATACCGGTCGCTGCGGGATTGATCGTAGGTGAAGCCCTTATTGGTGTCGGCAACGCCATAAACGTCGTACTGTCGTCCTAGGGCCTGTTAACACTATGCGAGTAATCGCTGTTGAGCCCCAAAAGACGCCAATCAAGGCGCGAGGAGAGTAGTTTGGTCATTCCAAATGAACGACGAGCAACGCCGAGTGGCGTCTTTTGGGGCTCAACCCTACGGGCTTTAGCTCTGGTGTCGCCCAGCGGCGTTGTCAGTCGCTCATGTAGACTGACTACACGGCGCTCCTTCCGCCTTGCTGGACGACACCAGAGCTTAAGTAGCGATCACTCGCATAGTGTTAACAGGCCCTAGGAGCGAAGTGTGAAGCCGTTAGGATTCTTTCTTTTGGTCTCCGGATTTTTGATCGGCGCCTATTCGACGGCGCTGGACATCAATTCGACCCATTGGGGCCTGTTTGTGCCTGCGGCGATTACGAGCCTGATCGGTCTGCTCATTTTGAAACGGCAGGCGCGCGGCGAAGCAAAGGCGACGCATGTGCTGGCTGCAAACAAGACCGAGCTTAGCGAGTCCATCTCGAACATCGTTTCGGAATTGGACGGCATTGTTCGCGAGCGGGATCAAATATCGACGGACGACCTACGGCACGAGATTGACAAACGGCTCCGCGACGATCTGCGCCGCTTTGCCGCCGCTCGCCAAAGCATGGTGCATCTGTTCGGAATTCAGGCCTATGCCGACATCATGAGTGAGTTCGCGGCCGGGGAGCGCAACGTAAACCGCGTCTGGTCGGCGTCGACCGACGGTTATCGAAGCGAGGCGGAGACGTACCTGGAACGCGCCGCGCACCGGTTTCGGGACGCCAAACGGCAGCTGGATACCGCCATGACGCGGGCCTGAGTGCAGGCAACGGTTCCCGATCCTCCGGTGAATATGCACTTAAGCTTGTCTAAATCGTTGTTTTAAAAACCCAAAAGTAAAATCGGGTTGCGGTCCGAACATCGAATTCGTGTATAGTGGTTGCGTGCCGAGCGGGACGATTCAAGCTACCGGCGCCGTCCTCGGGAAGCACGCGCCGACGGTACCGCCTAATCGTTCGATACTGCAAGACTTCCACCGAGATTACTGATATGCAACAGCTCTCCGGATTGGACGCTTCATTCCTCTATTTGGAAACGGGCAACACGCCGATGCACATTGGCAGCCTGTCGATTTACGATCAAAGCACCGCGCCCGGCGGCAAGGTGACGTTCAAGAACATTCTCCAGTTCTTCAACGAGCGCCTTCACAAGGCGCGCGCGTTCCGGCAACGGCTCGTGCGGGTTCCGCTCAGTCTCGATTATCCCTACTGGATCGAAGATCCGGATTTCGATCTCGAGTTTCACGTGCGGCACATCGCGTTGCCGGAACCCGGTGATTGGCGGCAACTCTGCATACAAACGGCACGGCTACACGCGCGGCCGCTGGACCGCAACAAACCGCTTTGGGAAGCTTATGTCATCGAAGGCCTGGACAACGTCGAAGGCGTGCCCAAGGGCAGTTTTGCGCTCGTCACCAAACTCCATCACGCGGCGATCGACGGCGTGTCCGGCGCGGAGATATCCGCGGCGATTCACGACCTGCACCCGGAATCCGAGGTGGATGGGCCGCACCAGCCCTGGGCGCCGGAACGCCTGCCGACCGGCGTGGAACTGCTCAGCAAGAGCGCGCTGAAAAGCATCGGGACGCCGCTCAAGTTCGGTAAGCTCTTGTACCGATCGGCGCCGTCGCTCGCCAAGGTGATTGCCGGCGTGTCATCGCGTCAACTGAAGATTCCCGTTCGCGTGCCGCGCACCCGGTTCAACGGGCATGTGTCGCCCCACCGGGTATTCGACGGACGCACGTTTGACCTGAACGAAGTCAAGGCAATCAAGAACGGTCAGCCGGGCACCACGGTGAACGACGTGGTGGTTACCGTGTGTGGCGGGGCGCTGCGACGCTATCTGGAAGCAAAACATGAGCTGCCGGCCGAGTCGTTGGTGGCCATGGCGCCCATGTCCGTGCGCCCGGACGAAAAAAAACGCGCGGCCGGAAACCTGGTCACCGCCATGAGCCTGCCGATTCGCAGTGATATCGCGGATCCGCTCGAACGACTGATGGCGGTGAGCAGGGAAAGCGTTCAAGCCAAGAAGCTGACACACACGATGGGACCGCATCTCGCGGCGGACGCGGCCGAGTTTCTGCCGTCTACCCTATCCGCCATGCTGGCGCGTACCTATGCGGATTCGGGGCTCGCGGACCGGCTCCCGGCGATCGTAAACACGGTGATTACGAACGTGCCGGGGGTAAACGTACCGCTCTATTCAATGGGCTCGCGCATGGTCGCAAGCTATGGGCTAGGCCCGGTCACCCACGGTCTCGGTCTGTTCCAACCGGTGCTCAGTTACAACGGCACCATTACAATCAGTGCGGTCGCCGATCGGGATATGATGCCCGACCCGGCGTTCTACAGCGAGTGTTTGCAGAGTTCCTTCGACGAGTTGAAAAGGGAGACGATCGAAAAGCCCGCCCGAACGAAACCCGTGAGTAAAAAAGTCGCCAAAAAAACCGGGGGACCGAAGACGGCAAAGCCGGCCGAAAAAAAAACGGGCAAAATGAAAAAGAAGAAGGTCGCGGCGAAAAAGCAATCGGGTAATGGAGACGCGCGGCCTTCCGCATAGCGGTGCAGGTCCTTCCAAAACGGCTGACGGTTGCACCGGGGGCGGGATGTGACGCAGGTCACACTCGGTCCGCAGCTGTTCGATTCGGGAGTTCCCGTTACATCATTGTTGTCATAATTCAAGGGCTTATTGTGAAGGTGTTCACGTCGGATTCAGTTAGGGCTTGTTAGATTGCGCCGACGACCGAAACGATGTCTAGCTTTCTACGGGGGAGCAGTCCATGAATACCAGGTTTGCGGGAATCCTAATGGCCGGCGCTATGATCGTTCTCAGTGGATGTGCGGCCATGAGCGGCGAAGAATGTCTGACGAGTGATTGGCGTGCGATCGGCTATGAAGACGGCGCCCAGGGTTATGCATCGGATCGCCTCGGACAGCGCCGGAAGGCCTGCGCGAAGCACGGTGTGACGCCGGATTTTCAGGCCTATCAGGACGGTCGGTCGGAGGGTCTCAAGGAATACTGCCAGCCGCAGCAGGGATTCAATCTCGGCGCCGACGGCGGACGTTACAACGGTGTTTGCCCGGCACACCTCGAGCCGGACTTTCTGGATGCGTATCGCACCGGCGCTCAACTGCACACGCTTCGCGCCAACGTCAACTCCGCGAATTACAGGATCAGCGCCAAACAACGTGAACTCGACAACCTGGATGACGTCGTGGGCAAGAAGGAAGCGGCGTTGATCGCGGACGAGACGACGGTTCAGGACCGGGTGCTCATACTGGCGGATCTGAAGGAGCTCTCGGAGCGAAAAGGACAGCTCGAGGCCGAAATACTCGATCTGGTCGAGGACCGGGCGCTGCATGAACAGCAGCTGGCGTCTTACGAGGCGATGCTCGCCGATTCCGGATACTAGTAGCGGGCGGTACCCCGGGACACGGAATCCGTCCTGACGAGCGATATCCACGCCGGGTGAACGGGGATGCCACGGGGCGACGACAGATCCCGATAGTGTCTCGGGGAGCCGGCACCGGTGGCGGCCTATTGAAAAAAATCCTCGTCCTCATCACCGGATCGACGATCAGGACGGCTGCGGCGCTCTTCGCCGTGTTTTTCCGTATCAATAGCTGATCCCAGCCCACCGCGGAGCGGGCTGCGCCGGTCGGAACCGGCGCGACGGTCCGCGTGATGGACAAAACGGCACCTGCACTCGAGTACGTTGCAGTCGGCCAACGGTAGTCGCGGCGCTGCACCGGACAGAAAACGTTTCCCGGACATTTCCCTGGCGGCCGCACAGGCGTTGTCGGCGAACTTGATTGAAACGGCGTGATAAGGCGTCGCTTTTTTAACGGTTTGCGAGCGCGCTGGACCGACGGAATCTTTCTGTTGGGCCTTTGGTCCGGCGTTGCGGCGGCGGAGGAACACGAGTAGGCCAATCAAACCAACGACAGCGGCCCCGAGCAGTATTTCCACCGCGAATTCCCGTTTGTTATTCAGCCATTGCCGTCATTGTACCGGCGTACCCAGAAATGTGCGTTCTTGATGCCCAGAGACTCGGCGTCAAACGAATATTTTTCGGCACCGGCTTTTCGCTGCTGCTCGTAGTCCTTGAGCGCCTTCAGCGCCGGTTTCGCCATGAAAAAAATGATCAGTATGCCGATGATGTTGAGCCAGGCCATGAGACCGACACCGATGTCGCCGAGACCCCACGCGACGCTTGCGGTCCGGATGGCGCCGTAGAAGACGGAGATCATCATCACGAACTTCAGCACCAGCATCATGCCGGGAACTTTGATCGTGCGATGGATGTAGGCGATATTGGTTTCCGCGATGTAGTAATACGCCAGTACTGTGGTGAAAGCGAAAAAGAACAGGGCAACGGCCACGAACGGTGCACCGATGCCGGGCACGACGAGTTCCAGCGCATACTGGGTAAAAGCAGGACTGTTTGGATCGGCGTTGGCGCTGATGTTCTGCACCAGGAACGCGCCGGTCGACTCATCAATCACGTTGTAGGCGCCGGTGATCAGGATCATGAAAGCCGTCGCCGTGCAGACGAACAACGTATCGATGTAAACCGAGAACGCCTGAACGAGGCCCTGTTGAGCGGGGTGCTGTACTTCGGAGGCGGCGGCGGCGTGTGGCCCCGTGCCTTGCCCTGCCTCGTTCGAGTAAACGCCGCGTTTCACTCCCCAGCCGATCATGGCGCCGAATGCGGCCATTGGGGTGAAGGCGTCGTTCAGGATCAGGCCGACGACTGCCGGCAGCTGCGTGATGTTGAGGGCCACGATTGCGCACGCAGTGATCACGTAGGCCAGCGCCATGAACGGCACGACGACCTGGGTAAACGCTGCGATTCTCTTGACGCCGCCGAAAATGATGAGACCGAAAACGATGACGATCACCGTTGCGGTGACAATTTTGGTTTCGCTCAGCGGACCGACCGCCGTGTCGATGATTGCGCCGCTGCCCAACGCTACCTCGGCGGAGCTGGTAATGGCGTTTGCCTGCACGCCCGGCAGCAGAACGCCGGTTGCGACAATCGTCGTGAGCGCAAACGTCCAGGCGTACCATTTCTGCCCCATGGCCTTTTCGATGTAATACGCCGGCCCGCCGCGGTACTGGCCCTCGTCTTCTTCTTTGTAGATCTGGCCGAGCGTCGATTCGATGTAGGCGGTCGCCGCGCCGAGGAAGGCGACCACCCACATCCAAAATACGGCGCCGGGACCGCCGAAGCCGATTGCGGCCGCGACGCCGGCAATGTTGCCCGTGCCGACACGGCCCGACAGCGAGACGGCCAACGCCTGAAATGACGAGATTCCCTGCTCCGAACTCTTGCTGGCGAATAGCAGCGACACCATTTCGCGGAACAGGCGCACCTGAACAAAGCGCGTGAGGATCGAAAAGAGCAGCCCGGCTCCCAACGCCAGATAGATCAGCGCAGGGCTCCAAACCCAGGCGTTTACGGTATCTACGAATTCCTGCATGGTCGTTTCTTATTCCTGTTCTTAACCTGCGAGTACTGAATAGTATCGTAAAATGAGGAACTTACCACCGATTGCCTAACATCCGTCGGCATCGGCCGTAAGTGCGAAGGGCTTGGCTAGCCAACTTCGTCGTCACCGGGCTCGTTGTCGTCACTCGGCGCCAGCGCATCGGTGTCGTCCGCCTGACCGGGCTCCGCGGCGGAGTCGCCCGGAGCGCCCGACGTGCAGACCCAGCCCCACGATTCGAGTTTTGCAGCGAATTCCGACGCCTTGGTCTCGCAATAGCCTTCTTCGTTGAGTGCGCGCCAGAGAACCTGAGCCTCTCCCGGAGACTCCGTGTCTTTGAAGTAATGCACCTCGCAGGGCGTCGATACACCGGTCTCGTAAATGACCTGGACACGACGCTGAAGGTCGCCGTTCATACATTCGTAACTTGGCGCATTTTGCGCCAAGGCGATCGTTGGCAGGGCAACAAGGACAGCGGTAGTAAGGCATCTGTTGTTCATATCGTCCACGCGAAGGGTTGATTCATAATGGGCGGATTATACCAACCCCAGCCGCTGCAACACCTTGACCTGCGGCCGATTTCAACCCACGGCGCAATACGATACTCTCGGCCGGCATATTCAGACACCTGCCCCTACCGGTCGGACAAATGAAAACACTGTGGATTGCCGTCATTTTGGTGGCAACACTGGGATCGATCTACCCATTCGATTTTGAAGTCGCAAGTTTAGATGCCGCGAATTTGCTCGCTTTCGTGCAGTCGTGCTGTCGACTGTCGAGTCCCGGTGACATGGTCGGTAACGTGATCTTGTTCGTTCCCTACGGATTTACCGGCATGTTTGCAGTTCGACCGGAAAGGTCGGTTCGGCAGAGATTCGCCATGGTCCTCTGGGTAGGCGTGGCCATTGCATTCGCGTTGCAGCTGGCCCAGTTCTTTTTGCCTTCCCGTGACGAGAATCTGCAGGACGTGCTTTGGAACACGGTCGGGCTATCGTTCGGCGCCGTGCTCGCCGGGGTCGTCGGTCGTTTGTCAGCGTCGCCAAGGGGCGTCGTCGAGAGCGCGTCGCTCGTGCCGCTGACGCTTGTTGGCGCCTGGCTGGTTTACCGGCTCATTCCTTTTGTGCCCTCGCTGGACCTGCAACTCATAAAAGACAGTTTGAAACCGCTATTCGCGTTACAGATGGGGCCGGTCAACGTCGTCCATGACGTTGCCGCCTGGCTGGTCGTCGCCTACCTGCTGCGGCATGTGCAGCGCGGTGCTCGGCTCGATGCGTATCTGCCGGCGTTGATCGCCGTGGTGTTCACCCTCGAAGTGATCATTCTGGCAAACGTGATCACCGCGTCAAACGTACTCGGCGCGCTCCTGGCGATCGGTCTCTGGTGGGGTGTGTTCAGCCGCATCGAGCAGAACGAGCCCGTGCTCGCTGTGTGCCTGGTGATCGTCGTCGCGGTGTCCGGGCTTGCTCCGTTCACTGTCCGCACGGGGCCTGTCGACTTCAACTGGGTGCCGTTTCACGGGTTTCTTGGCGGTTCGATGTACATCAATGCACAGTCCGCCGTCGAAAAAGTCTTCCTCTACGGCAGCTGTGTTTATCTTCTCTGGCGGATGAACGTCGGGAAGGTGGCAGGCATGCTCGCGGCGACCGCATTCGTTGCATTGGTCGAATACCTCCAGACCTATTTTGTCGGCCACACACCGGAGATCACCGATCCTCTACTGGTGGTGTTCGCGGCGCTGGCGCTGACGGCGCTCGAGCGCCAGGAGTTACGTTCCGCGGTGGACGGACCGGCGAGGTCCGTTGTCTCACCGCGGTTGACGAGACGACGGAGGAGGTCCGGCGCGGGAGCTTGGGTGGCGCAGACTGTGAACCTGCGTTGGGAGCAGTACGAATTCCTCTTGCAGCTCTCAGCGGAGTCGAGCCACAGCGTGTCGAAACTGACCCGAAAAATCGTTGCTCAATTCGCGGAGGAATGCGAACGGGAGGCGGGCTCTGCCGTTCGACGTTCGATATCCGCTGAACCGCAACCGCCGATGTCCGATTCCGGCGGCAATCGGAACCACGCCCGCTGGAAGGTTCAGACCGTCAATCTCAAAAAGAGACAGTTCGACTTTGTGTCGCGTTTATCGGGGGACTCGGGCGTCAGCGTTTCGCGAGTCATCCGGCGGATCGTGACGCGGTTTATCGACAATCTGGACGACAGCGCCTGAGCATGCCGCAAAAAACATTGAGAACGATTCTCAACAAATAGACCGGCGCCGACAGCCAGTTTTTTGTTATTCAAATAATTTCAGATAGTTATTGAATATACACCCGCGTTCGTCTATAAAGTCCGCACGATTCTACAGATTATGTTTAACCATTATTGTAATTTCTGACCCACCGTGGGTCTTTTTTACCGTGTTCGGATGTGGTTGATTAGTGGTGCGACTACACCAATGAGCCGCGTCGGGCGTTGCCCGCCGCCGGCGGAGGTCGGAACGGGGCTTCGTACGCGCCGGTTTTCGCTCTTCCGGAGGGTCCACGAGAAACAGGGTCTCTGCCAGTCTCCAACCGTTCGACCGCCCTCGGGCGGTCTTTTTTTCGTCCCGGCAGGGTGAAAGAGCCAGCTGTTTCGCTGGCGCCGATGGAACACGCGAGGCGGACGATAGGGAGGGGTCAGGTCTGGTGCCCAGGAGAGGACTTGAACCTCCACCTACTTACGTAGACCAGCACCTGAAGCTGGCGCGTCTACCAATTCCGCCACCTGGGCAATTTACAATCAGACCTGAATTTCAGACCGTGCCGCCGAACCGCACATACGGTACAGACGATACCAGTCACGTTATCCGCGGCCGACCTGGCATCGTAACTGCGCGATTATTCGGTAGTTTATCATCGCGAGTCATACAGTCCCAGCAGCCTGAGAGGCGGGTCGGTCCGCCAATTCCGCCACCCCGGCGTCGAGGAACCGCGTACAATCGCAACCGCAGCGGTGGCGAACTGTAATGAATTGCCACTCAATCTGTCAATCCGCCGCCACGACGGGGCAGGAGCATCTCCGCTTGCCGAAGAAAAAAAGAAGTACGCCGAATAGTGTGTCGCCGAAAAAGGGCCGGGCAAAGAAGGCCGGTGCTCGACCTTACAAACACCCGATTCCCGACCGGAACGCCCTCCTCGACCACCTGCGAGGCGCCGGCCAGCCTCTGTCCGCCGATGCCATTCTCGCCTCCTTCGGTTTGACGGGGGCCCGCTCACGCGGTCGCTTGCTCGATCGCCTCTCCGGGATGGTCAGGTCCGGGCAACTGCTGCGTAATCGCGGTGGGGACTTCTGCCTGGCTGAAAAACTGGATCTCGTTTTTGGCACGGTGCGGGGTCATCCGGACGGTTTTGGATTCGTTTTGCCCGATGACGGTGGAGAACGCGTTTATCTGTCGTCCCGGGAGATGCGGCCGCTGATCCACGGTGACCGGGTGGCGGCCAAGACCGAGGGCCGTGATCAACGAGACCGACCTTACGGTCGCGTGGTCGAAGTCCTGGAACGCGGTACCGAGGAGATTGCGGGCCAGTTCATTCGTGAGCGCGGTATCGGCCTCGTCATTCCGGACAACCCGAAGATCGGGCATCGTATCCTGATTCCAAAAGGCGAGGCGGGATCGGCCAAACCGGGCCAGATCGTCGTGGCCAGGATTCTGGATTATCCGAGCAAATGGGAGCAGCCGACCGGCACCGTGGTGCAGGTTCTCGGCGATCCAGGCCAAAGCGGCATTGCGACGGAGGTTGCGATTCATGCTCATGGAATCCCGACACGCTGGCCGCCTGACGTGGAGGAGGCCGCCGGCAGGTTCGGCCGCAGCGTTCCCGCATCCGCGAAACGAGGTCGCAGCGACCTTCGCGACGTAGACCTGGTTACCATCGACGGGCAGGACGCGCGCGACTTCGACGACGCGGTGTATTGCGAGAAGTCCGGCGGCGGTTGGCGCCTGCTCGTGGCTATCGCCGATGTCGCACACTACGTCCAGATTGACTCCGCGTTGGACAAGGAAGCCGTCAGGAGAGGAACGTCGGTGTATTTCCCCGACCGTGTGGTACCGATGCTGCCGGAGTCGCTGTCCAACGGCCTTTGTTCCCTGAATCCGAAGGTAGATCGCCTCTGCGTGGTCTGCGAGATGCGCGTCAATTCGGACGGGAAGGTCACGCGGTCCCGGTTTTTCGAGGCCGTCATGCGCTCCTCGGCGCGACTCACCTACGGTCAGGTCAATCGTTTTCTGGAGGGGCAGGACGGTCACGGAATCCCGAAGAGCCTGCACAAGGCGTTGCAGGAACTGCACGACCTGTACCGCGCCTTCGCGAAAAACCGGCAAAAACGAGGCGCGATCGAACTCGATATTCCTCAAACCAAGATCCGGCTGGACGAGGATGCGACGGTCATCGACATCGTCTCCGTGCCGCGAAACGATGCACATCGTCTGATCGAGGAGTGCATGATCGCCGCAAACGTTCAGGCGGCGAAGTTCCTGCGACGGCACAAAATTGCAGGGCTATATCGTGTCCATGCCCGCCCCGATCCGGATAAGTTCGGCGAGCTTCGCGAGTACCTGCTGAGTCTGGGACTAAAGGTGCCTCACCCGGATCACGTTCAACCCCGCGACTTCAACCGGCTGACGCTCAAGGTCAAGGACCGCGCCGACAGCTCGGCGATCTCCATGGCAATGCTGCGATCGCTGCCGCAGGCGGAATACACGCCGGGCAACGTCGGCCACTTCGGACTTGCACTGGACGCCTACGCGCATTTTACGTCGCCCATCCGTCGTTACCCGGATCTACTCGTTCATCGCGCCATTCGCCATATCGTCCGCGGTGGGAAAGCTGGCAACTACGCTTACGCCGCCGATCAGATGGAACGTCTCGGCGCCTCGAGCTCTGCCTACGAGCGGCGCGCGGAGGAAGCCACGCGGGAGGTCGAGGCGTTACTGAAATGCCAATTCATGGAAGACAAAATCGGCCAGCGTTTCCACGGCGTCATTACCGGGGTGACCAACTTCGGCGTTTTCGTGCAGCTTGACGAGATGATGATCGACGGGCTGGTTCACGTTTCAAGCCTGGATAACGACTACTACCAATTCGATTCTTCGCTCCTGCGGCTGGTGGGGGAACGATCCGGCACGGTGTATCAGATGGGTGACACGATGGAGGTTGTCGTCCAGCGTGTCGATCTCGAGTCCAGGCGGATCGATTTTCGCTTGCCGCGCGGCGAAAATGCGTTGCGAACCGGCACCCACGGCCGCCGACGGAGACGAACGAAGTGAGTAAGCCGCATTACGTCGCCGGTCTGCGCGCCGTGGAGCAGCTGCTGGCGACGCCGGACGCGGACGTCAAGAAGCTGTACGCCGAATACCAGACGGCGAATCCGCGCGTTGAGTCGGTCATCAGGACCGCGCAATCCCGCGGAATCGAAATCCAGGCCGCCAATCGGGCGAGACTTCAGCAGATCAGTGGAGAGGTTCGACACCAGGGCGTCGTCGCACAGATCCGGCGGACGACGCTGCTGGACGAAGCGGCGCTGCGCTTGCTGGTCGAGCGGCGGCTGACCGATTCGACGGCTCCCGCGCCGTTGCTGCTGGTTCTCGACGCGGTCCAGGACCCGCACAATCTCGGCGCCTGCATGCGCAGCGCGGACGCGGCGGGTGTGGACGCGCTGATAGTACCCCGGCATCGCGCGGCGGGTCTCGGTCCGACGGCCAGCAAGGTGGCTGCCGGCGCTGCCGAGAGCCTGCCGTACGCGGCCGTCAACAACCTGGGCAAGGTGTTGACTTGGCTGTCCGACTACGGCGTCCGCGTGGTCGGTACCAGCGATGCGGCCGATGTTAGCCTGTTTGACGCCGATTTGACCGGCCCGGTCGCTCTGGTCATGGGCGGCGAGCATGGCGGCCTGGGTTCACGGACCGCCGCGCGTTGCGATGAACTCGTGCATCTACCGATGCACGGCAGCGTTTCGAGCCTCAACGTGTCCGTGGCCGCCGGGATCTGCCTCTACGAGGCCGTGCGGCAGCGCCGGTAGGCTTGCGCCCGTTCGTAAGCTTGGGTAGCATGCGCGTCCGCGCCGTAAAGGCCGGAGGCCCTGCAGGGCCTTACCTCTTGCCTCACCGGCATGACCGGGAGGCTGAATCCACAAGGGGCTACAATGAGACACTACGAAATCGTGTTTCTGGTTCATCCGGACCAGAGCGAACAGGTACCTGCGATGGTAGAACGTTACCACGGCATGGTGACCGCAGCAGACGGCAAGATTCATCGCAGCGAAGACTGGGGCCGTCGACAACTCGCCCACCCGATCAACAAGGTGCACAAGGCGCACTACGTGCTGCTGAATATCGAGTGCACGCACGATGTGGTGAGAGAGATTACCACCGGATTCCGCTTCAACGATGCGGTTCTTCGCCATCTCGTGATTCAGCGCAAAAACGCCATCACCGAGGCGTCGCCGATGGCGGTCGCCGTCGAGGAGGAGAAGGTCAAGGAGCGCGAAGCGCAGCGCCGGCGCGACGCCAAGGCGGCCGCGGAGGCGGCTATGGCGGCGAGTGCGTCAAAGACGGGCGACGATGCCGAAGCATCCGCGCCGGCATCCGACGAGGCTGGCGACGGTGATACGGCCGCAAAAACGGAATCGGAGACGGGTGACGCCGATTCGACGCCTGAAGCGTCGGCCGAAGCGAAAAGTGCCTGAGGAGGATTGAGTTATGAGTCGCTATTCACGCCGGCGTAAGTACTGCCGTTTTACCGCCGAGGGCATCAAGGAGATCGATTACAAGGATCTCAACTTGCTGAAAGCCTACGTAACGGAAACGGGCAAGATCGTGCCGAGCCGGATTACCGGGACGAAGGCGCATTACCAGCGCCAGCTTTCGACAGCCGTCAAACGCGCGCGATATCTGGCTCTGTTGCCGTATACCGATCGGCACTAGTTGGTGCGAGTTGCGCAGCCGATCGCCGCATGGCTGGTTGCCCGGCCTCTGCATGCGGTGTTGGGGCTGGCGCTAACGCTGTTGCTGCCGTTTGCCCAGGTGTTTTCGGGCGCGACGATGACGATGATCGTGCTCCGCCAAGGGTGGCGGCTGTCGATGTTGCAAGGAGCGCTGGCCGCCGGGCTGGTCGCCGTGATGGCGGCGGTTACCGGCGCGCCGGTCGTGACGATACTGGTGAACGCGCTGGTGTTCTGGTTGCCGGCATCGTTGGCTGCGGTGCTCGTGCGCCGGAGCCGGTCACTCACGCTGACGTTTCAGGTGACGGGGATAATCGCGCTGGTTGGGACGTTGATGATGTACGTCGTTTTGCCGGACCCGACGGCGTTTTGGAAACAGACGCTCACGGAGGTGGCCGCGGCTTTTAGCGAAAGAGGTTTTGACCAGCAGGCGAATTTGCTGGTGGAACAGCAGGATGTAATAGCGCCGCAGATGACGGTGCTGTTTGTGTTGACAACTTGGTCGTTAATCACCTTGGTTCTGGCCCTTGGATACGGCCTGTTCCAGGCGCTGCCCGAAAATCGAGGTAAATTCGGCCGTTTCTGCGATCTGGACTTCGGCCGCGTGCTGGCATTGGTAATGGTGCTTGCATCCGTGTTGGCCTTGCTGACCAGCGCGGAATGGGCGCAGGGTTTCGCGTTCGTCGCGTTCACGATTTTCTGGATCCAGGGTTTGTCGGTCCTGCACTGGCTGCACACGGAAGGTCCTTTGCCGATTGCGGTGCTCATCGTGGCCTACGTGATGTTGCCGGTATTGAATGCGGTGCTGATCATGGGGCTGGCGGTGCTTGGTTATGCGGACGCGTGGTTCGATGTACGATCGCGCTTGAAGGGACGCGGCGCCCGGGAATAGGCGGCGCTGGAATTGAATGAAGACAGATTAGGGTTTGATCAATGAACGTAATACTGCTCGACAAGGTAGAGAATCTCGGTGACATTGGCGATCTGGTCAACGTCAAGCCTGGTTACGGTCGCAACTTCCTGATTCCCTCGGGTAAGGCCGCGTTGGCCACGCAGGCAAACCTTAAAGAATTCGAGTCGCGGCGCGCGGAACTGGAGAAAAATGCCGCAGAGGAACTGGCTGCCGCAAAAGCGCGCGAGGAGCTCGTGCGGGGCATGGAACTCGTCGTTGCCGCCAATGCGGGCACCGAGGGCAAGCTGTTCGGTTCCGTGGGTCCGCTGGACATTGCCGAAGCCTTTGCCAAAGTGGGCGTTGAGGTGGCGCGGAGCGAAATCCGTATGCCCGAAGGCCCTATCCATGAAATCGGCGATTTTGTGCTGGGGCTGCATCTGCATTCCGACGTAGACACCGAATTTACCGTGAAGGTGGTTCCGGAGGAATAAGGCCGGACCTGTGTTACCTTTATAGATCGACGCGCAGCCGGCGGACGTACGACGGGATCCGGCGCCGACTGGCAAAGGTAGAGGCTTTATGGTTCGGGCATTGGATGACGGCATAGGGGTCGACGCGGCAGAAGCGCGACTCAAAGTACCGCCCAATTCCGTGGAAGCCGAGCAGTCGCTGTTGGGCGGCCTGATGCTCGACAGTCTGGCATGGGACAAGGTTGCCGATCTTCTGGTCGATTCCGATTTCTACCGCAAGGATCATCAGCTGATATTCGCGGCCATATCGACACTGGCCGAGGACAGCCATCCCTGCGACGTCGTCACGGTTTCCGAGTTTCTCGATAATCGCAACGAACTCGAGTCCGCGGGCGGTCTTGAATACCTGGCGACGCTGGCCAACGAGACGCCGGGTGCGGCCAATGCACGCGCCTATGCAAAGATCCTGCGCGAGCGGTCGATACTCCGTTCGCTGATCAGCGCCGGCAACGAAATCAGCGGCAGCGGATATTCGACGGATGGTCGCTCCGCAACGGAGCTTGTGGACGACGCCGAGCGTCTGGTGTTCGAGATCGCGGAGAAAGGTTCGCGCGGTCGAGCCGGTTTTCGGCCCCTCAAGCAGATTCTTCCGGAAACCGTGGACCGCATCGACCTGTTGCATCAGTCGGGCGGCGAGATCACCGGAATACCGACCGGCTACAACGAATTCGACAAAATGACGGCGGGACTTCAGGCGGGAGACCTGATCATCGTCGCCGGCCGGCCATCGATGGGCAAAACGACACTTGCCATCAATATCGCAGAGAATGCTGCTATTGGCGCGAAGGTTCCAACGGCGATATTTTCGATGGAAATGCCCTCGGAGCAACTCGCGTTTCGCATGATTTCGTCGCTTGGGCGTGTCGATCAGACCCATCTGCGCACCGGCAAATTTCCCGACGAGGACTGGTCGCGCATCAATACCGCCGTGCAGCTGATGTCGGATGCGCCAATTTTTATCGACGATACGCCGGCCCTGTCCCCAACCGAAGTACGCGCGCGCGCGCGTCGACTGAGGCGTGAGCACGACCTCGGCTTGATCGTGCTGGACTATCTGCAGCTGATGCAGGTTCACGGGAATACCGAGAACCGCGCGACGGAGATATCCGAGATTTCGCGGTCGCTGAAGGCGCTGGCCAAGGAGTTGTCTCTCCCGATTATCGCGCTGTCGCAGCTCAATCGAAGCGTCGAGCAGCGGACGGACAAACGGCCCGTAATGTCGGATCTTCGTGAGTCGGGCGCAATCGAACAGGACGCCGACCTGATCGTCTTCATTTATCGTGAAGAGGTCTACAATCAGGACACGCCGCGCAAAGGCATTGCGGACATCAGCATCGCCAAGCAGCGTAACGGGCCGATTGGCGATTTCCCGCTGACTTTTGTCGGGCGCTTCACCAAGTTCGAGAACTGGGTTCCGGAAGCCTATGCGGATGAGGGATATCCGTGAGTTTCGGCGCTCGGGCCCATATCAGGCTCGATGCACTCCAAGCCAATTTCGAGCGACTCAGGCAGTTGGTCCTGGGCAGCAAGGTCATCGCGGCCGTCAAAGCCAATGCTTACGGGCACGGGTTGACAACCGTATCGCGTGCGCTGTCGGGCGCCGACAGCCTGGCGGTCGCAAGACTCCCGGAAGCGCGTCGGATTCGCGCCGCGGGCATCAACAGCCCCATTGTGCTGATGGCGGGTGTCCTGGATGCAGGCGAGCTGCGGGAGGCGGCCGCCAACCGATGCGATCTCGTCGTGCACACGGAACATCAGGTCAGTTTGCTCGAGTCGTCCGAAGCCGGTCCGGCGCGTGTCTGGCTCAAGGTCGACACCGGGATGAATCGTCTGGGCGTTCGCCCGGACGACGTGCCCGCCCTGATTGAAAGGCTCCGCGAAACCAACGGGGTCGCACATCTGGGTCTCATGACGCATCTGGCAAACGCAGATGACGTGAACGACCCGGCGTCGGTGCGGCAAATGGATCTTTTCCAACGCCTGTGCGACGGTTTCCACGGAGACATCAGCGTTGCAAACTCGGCTGCGCTCCTGGGATGGGAGGACGATTTGATTCGACGCGGTCGTTGGACCAATCGCGGAGACGTCTGGATACGCCCCGGCATTTCGCTGTACGGCATCTCTCCGCTCGCCGGCCAAACGGCGGCCTCGCTCGGTTTAAAGCCGGTGATGCAGTTCGAGTCCTCACTGATCTCGATCAAGCCCGTTTACAAGGGCGAGCGCGTCGGTTACGGAGGAAAATGGCGTGCCGCCTCGGACAGCGTTCTCGGCATTGCGGCGGCGGGATACGGGGACGGTTATTCGCGTTTTCTACCCTCCGGTACGCCAGTGTTGGTCAACCGGCGGCGGGCGCCTTTGGCGGGCGTCGTTTCGATGGACCTGATCGCAGTGGACCTCGGCCCGGACGCCAAAGACAAGATCGGCGACAGGGTCGTCCTATGGGGTGACGGCCTGCCGGTCGAGGAAATCGCGGCCTGTGCCGGCACGACCGCCTACCCGCTGGTCACCGGCGTCATCGACCGGGAAGGGCGTCTGATCTAAAACGCGATTGTAGGAGCTCGTCCTGACGAGCGACTCCGCGATACAGAAAAACGCCCACAATCGCCGGTCAGGACGGCTCCTGCACCGGTTCGTTGAGAGATCGGCCAAACTGGCGTCTTAGCTCGCGAAGAAACCCATCTTGACGCCCGCGATCTGGACGACGTCATTGTCCACCAGTTTGCGCGCCTGGGCACCTATCGGCTGGCCGTTCACCAATGGGTAGTCGCCTTCTTCACCGCTTTCGACGTGAACGACAAAGTAGCCCTCTTTTCGGCGGGTGATTGCGGCAACCTGTACGCCGGGACGGCCCAGCGTCGTGAGCGCTTTAGTGAGTTCCAGCTCGCGGCCCGCAAACGCGCCGCTAAGCACCTGCAGTTTCGCCAACGGCAGCGCGTTGGGTGCGGTACTCGGGTCGAGGCCGGCGGCCGTCTGGGTGTGTGCCGGCGGTTCGCGGCTAATGGTCGGTTCCCGCTTAGCCGGGGGATCGGGCTCCGCTTCGACGGCCGGTTCTTCGTCAGCCACCATCTCCTGCTCCGACAACATTTCCTCATCGGGCTCCGGCTGCGGATCTTCTACTTCCGGCATCTCGACCTTGACGTCAACCCGCTCGTCCGCGCCGCGCGCGGACACCGCCTCGTCGGCTGCGGCCTCCGCTTTCGCGAGCTGTTCCGCACTCTGCTGACCGGCTGGAATGACCATGGTTTTCTCGAACTCGTCCTGTTCCGCGTCGTTCGTCGGCTCGTCCGAAAAGCGCAGCTGGTGATGGCCGATCGTGATGACGTCGCTGTTTTGCAGCGCGTGCTTCTTGATCAGCTTGCCGTTGACGTAGGTGCCGTTGGTGCTGTTCAGGTCCTCGAGAAAAGAATCGTTGAGGATGTTGATAATCAGCGAGTGGTGGCCACTCACCGCCGGATTGTCGATGCGCACATCGTTGTCGGGCAGCCGCCCGATCGTATATCGCTCTTTCGACATGTTGTATTCGGCGAGTACCTGACTGTCCAGACTAAGGATTAACCGTGCCATATCGTTGGTGCCACTATTCTTTATTTGATCGAATTCCGTTGAGGGTCCGTTTCCCCATTCGGATGCCTATGCGCGAAACATGCTGGTAATCCGCTCCATCAGACCGCGTTTTGCAGCGAACGAATCAATGATCTGAGCCAGCATAATGGATACGTTGTCCCGCCCGCCATGATCGTTTGTTAGTTGGACCAGCTGTTGACCAACCACATCAAGACTAGCATTAAAAGTCCTGATAGTTAAGTGAATATCCTCATCTTCGACCATGTCCGGCAGCCCGTCGGAGCAAAGCAGATATACATCGTCCGGCAGTACCTCGAACTCCTGCACCTCCACGTCCACCGAAGGCTCGACGCCCAGCGCTCGGGTGACGTAGTTTCGGTTGGTCGACCTCTGGGCTTCTTCTTCCGAATAAAAGCCGCGATCGACGAGTTCCTGTAACAGCGAGTGGTCCATCGTGAGCTGCTCGAACTTCCCGCCGCGCAGGCGGTATGCGCGCGAATCTCCGACGTGGGCGATCGAGACGCGGTTGTCGTAGAACATGGCCGCAACGAGTGTCGTGCCCATACCTTCACAGTGGGTCTGGCTTTGCGCGGTCTGAAAAATGATCTTGTTGGCGCGCGCAATCGCGTCGCGCAGGACGATGGTTTGTCGCATCATGCCGGTAGATGGATCCACATCGTTGCGCTCTTCCCGCATGGCGCCTTCAGACGCCAGTTCGGTAATAGTCTGTACGGCGATGCCGCTGGCGACCTCCCCGGCGTTATAGCCGCCCATGCCGTCCGCCAATACCATGAGGCCGATGTCGGCATTTGAGCCGATGGCATCCTCATTGTGATCCCGGACCTTTCCAACGTCCGTTATCTCAGCGATATTGATTTTTCCACGCAGACTCATTCTCAGTGTTTCGCTCGTCGGTTTCCGCCAGGGCCTGTTAACCGGCCCTAGGACGCGTATCGGGCACAGTTGCGGAGCGCGATCGCCATCTCGCCTCCGTTGGTAAAGCGATTCTCGGGTCGTTTCGCCAGGGTTTTCAAGAGGACGGCATCAACGCTCGGTGGCACGCCTGCGCGCCGGTTCGAGACCGGGGCCGGATCTTCGGTGGTTATTTTCGTCATCAGCACGGCAATGTTGTTCGCTTTGAAGGGCACCTCACCTGTCAGAAGCTCGTATAGAGTAACACCAAGCGAAAACAAGTCCGAATGTCCGGTGAGCGGTTCGGCGTTGAGCTGCTCCGGCGACATGTACATGGGCGTGCCCAGGACAATGCCGGTTTTGGTCCGGTTGTTGTCGGTCATTCTGGCGACACCAAAATCACTGATCTTCAGCGTATCGTCGCGAAGGTTGTACAGAATGTTGGCCGGCTTGATGTCTCTATGGATCACGCTCTGGTTGTGCGCATAGTCGAGTGCATCGGCCGTCCTTGCACACAGTTCAAGCGCCTTTCCGGGGGCAAGCAGCTTCTTGGGGTCCGTGAAACGGGTGAGCGGTTTGCCCTGGAGATATTCCATGGCAATGTAGGCCAGGTGCTTGTCCTCACCGGCGTCGTACACGGTGACGATGTTCGGATGAGTGAGTCGTCCAGCCGATTCTGCTTCCCTGAAGAAACGAATACGGGCTTCTTCGAGTTCCTCGTCCTCGAATTCCTTTTCCAGCGGAATGACCTTCAACGCAACGGCGCGATTGATGCGCGGATCACGCGCAAGGTATACGGCGCCCATCGCACCGCGGCCCAGCTTGCGTTCGATGACGTAACGCCCGAGTCTCTCCGGCACGCCTTTGGCTTTGCCGAGCATGTTTGTGTTTGCCGGTCCAGGTCCGCAGGTTTGTTTGAGCCAATCGAGAACCGCTTCAGCCCGCTCGGGTTGCGACTGGTCCTCGAAGGCAAGCGACAGCTTGTACATCGCCGCCGCGACGGTCTCGGTCGGCTCGCAGCGGCGAAGTTCTGCAAACGCCGGTTCGAGCCTTCCTGCAGCCAGAAAATCGGAGCCTCGTTTGAACGCGTTGACCGTCGTCTTGCGCTTGTTGCCGGCAAGCCACCAGGTGAGCAGTCCGGCGCCGAGGAAAAGCAACGTCGGACGGCCCAGATCTATGCGAATACGAAAAAGGTAAAGCAGAATCGCCTCGACGGCGATTAGCGCGACCAACATGACCAGGGTAATGCCGACGATCTCCCGGCGCTTGCGCCCCGGCATGAACAGCGCGGCAACGACCGCGAGCAACGCAGGAACCAGCCATTCCAGTGCAGAGACCCAGGTGGGCGCGACGATCGTGCGATGTTGCTCGATGTCAGCCAACAGCACAGCCGTTATCTCCGATCGGGTTACGTACTGACCGGACGGCAGCATTGCGGCGGCGGCGGCAAGCGGCGGTTCGGCATCCAGGAAAACGGTCTTGTTTTCCAGATCGGAGCCGCTAAACCGACCGTTCAGGACGTCGTCGGCCGCCAGTCTGGCGAGCGGAGCATAGTTGGAGAGGAACATCGTGTCTTCGACCTTCGACAGCCGCGGATCGTTGACCTGCCGCGGATTTGCCAGGGCGACGGAAACCGCAAGCGACGGCGTCATGACGCCATCCAGCAAACGCCAGAACTTCGATTGTCTCAGCACGTTGTCGCTGTCGGTCTGAACTTCAACGAAGCCGCTTTTGGTGGCAAGCAGCGCCAGGCGGTGTTGCCGGGGCACAAAAACGGGCGTGTCGTTCGCCAGCGTCTCCGCCCATGCCGGCAGCGTCTCGGTTTCCGGTATGTCCGGTATCTGCGGAACGATTATGCGCCGGGCGCCGTGTTCCTTGAGGATACGAATCAGCCGCCCGTATTCCGCGAGCACTACAGCCGGGGTCTTGCGCTCCGGGTTGATGCTGACGATGACGCCGTCGGTAAGTCCCTCGTTGCCGACCCGCCCGGCCAACTGATCGTACACGATCCGGTCGGCCGCGATGAACCACGACGATGCAGGCCCATAAACCAACATCAGCAACAGGCTGACGAAGGCGAGGGTGACCAACCGGTCGCGACGTTCTTTGCGGTGTTTATCCAATAGAGGCGTCTCTACATAACATTGGAGAGTATAGGAAAACTCAAGGAATCTTAATGAGATAGGGTTGGCATTTTTGATGCCGTGTAAACGCCGAAAGCACTGTTATCATTGGGCTTTGTTGGGCTTGGAGCGGTCCGCTGAGCCCAAATAAGCGTGTAAATTTGCAGATTTGTCAAACGTCCGAGCTCGGGGGGAGAATCCAGTTGGCTAGACCGAAAACCGCCTACGTGTGTGGCGAATGCGGCGCCCACAGCGTCAAATGGCAGGGGCAATGCCCCGATTGCGGCGCCTGGAACACGCTCTCGGCGACCGCCGTTGCTCACACCCCGTCGACTGGCGCCGGCCCCAAGCCGGCGACGCTCGGAACGGTGGCTGAAGAGCCGGTTGAACGCCATCTCACCGGTTTCGGCGAATTTGATCGCGTGCTCGGCGGGGGGCTGGTGCCGGGCTCGGTGGTGCTTCTGGGCGGCGATCCCGGCGTGGGCAAGTCGACGCTCCTGCAGCAGGTTGCCGCGCGACTTCCGGCAGAGCTCAACGCCTGTTATGCGACCGGCGAAGAGTCGCTGCGGCAGGTTGCGCAACGCTCGCACCGTATCGGAATGGCGAATTCCGAACTCAGCTTGCTCGCAGACACGTCGCTCGTCAATATTCTCGAGCAGGCGGCGGGCCTCCGGGCATCGGTGCTGATCATCGACTCCATCCAGACCGTGGTGAGCGAGGAGATATCCTCGGCGCCCGGTTCGGTTGCGCAGCTCAAGGAATGTGTTGGTCGAATTGTCCAGTTTGCCAAGCAGAACGAGGTGGCGGTTTTTTTGATCGGACACGTTACGAAAGAAGGCGCAATCGCCGGTCCGAGGGTTGTTGAGCATATGGTAGACACCGTGCTGTATTTTGAGAGCGACCCGGCAAGCCGGTACACGGTTGTTCGAGCGGTGAAGAATCGGTTCGGCGCAAGCAGCGAAATGGGCGTGCTTGCGATGACCGAGACAGGGTTCAAAGAGGTCAGGAATCCCTCGGCAATTTTTTTGTCCGGCGAACACATGGCGCGGCCCGGCAGTCTTATTTCCGTGACCTGGGAGGGCAGCCGGCCCCTGCTCGTCGAGGTGCAGGCGCTGGTGGCGGAGGGCGTCGGCAGTTACCCCAAGCGCCTAGCCCAGGGGGTTGACCAGAGTCGCCTCTCTTTGCTGGTTGCGGTTCTGCAGCGGCACGGTGGGATTGTGCTCACCAACGACGACGTTTTTGTCAACGTCGCCGGCGGCTTGCGGATTGGAGAGACCGCTGCGGACTTGCCCGTTCTGTTGTCCATCGTATCGAGCTTTCGGGACAGGCCGTGTCCGGACCGGCTCGTGAGTTTTGGTGAGATCGGTCTGGCGGGAGAGGTTCGTCCGGTACGGTTTGGGACCGAGCGATTGGCCGAGGCGGCAAAACAGGGGTTCAAGCAGGCGATCGTGCCCGAGGCAAACGTGCCGAAACGCGCTCCGGCGGGCATGGAAATCATTGCGGTGTCGAAATTGACGGACGCGCTGGACGCCGCGTTCGAGAGCTAGTCGGCGCCGACCTTGTCACCCTTCGGCGGCGGCGTTGGCCGATGGCGGTGTAAAAACCCGGGCCGTCTGCACTCGATTATCGTCACTCCGCACGATTTCAATCGGGTATTCCTCGATCTTCAGGCAGGTACCGGGTGACGGTATCGTCTCGAGGTATTCCAGAATCAAACCGTTCAGCGTTTTTGGTCCGTCCGTCGGCAAGGACCAGTGCATTATCCGGTTCATGTCGCGGATGTTGGCCGTGCCGCTCACCAGATAACGCCCGTCTGCCTCTCGCCGTATGTCGTCGCCGCCGTTGGCGGGCACGGTGGTAAATTCGCCAACGATTTCTTCGAGTATGTCCTCGAGCGTGACGATTCCCTGAATATCACCGTATTCATCGACGACAAGCGCAAAACGTTGTTTGGCGCGCTGGAACTGGACAAGTTGGGTGCTAAGCGGTGTGCCTTCGGGGACGAAATAGGGCTCGGTCGTCAGCGATTCGATATCGTCCTTGGAAAAACGCGCGTGGCTCGAAAGGTTGGCGAGCCGGCGCAGGTGCAGCAAACCGATGACCCGATCGATGTTGTCTCTGTACACCGGCAGGCGGGTATGCTCGCTGTTGCGAACGACCGCTGAGATTTCCTCCAGGCTGTCGTCCAGATCAATACCCACGATTTCGTTGTGCGGCACCATGACGTCGTCAACCGTCACTTTTTCGAGGTCGAGTATGTTGACCAGCATGCTGCGGTATTTGCGGGATATCAGTGAGCCGGCTTCGTAGACGATGGTGCGCAGCTCTTCGTTGCTCAGGGAGCTGAGTTTCGATTGCGTGCCGCGGACGCCGAGCAGCCATAGTACCGCGTTGGAGATTACGCTGACGAGCCACACCATCGGATACGTGACGATCATCAGCGGGTAATAGATGAAAACGGCCGGCAGCGCGACTCGCTCCGGATAAAGCGCCGCGAGCGTCTTCGGCGCCGATTCCGAAAAAATCAGAACGATGATTGCCAAAAGCAGGGTCCCCACCGCGACAGCAGGTTCTCCGCCCACGCGTAATGCGATCAACGTAACCAGAGCGGCAGCGGTGAAATTGACCAGATTGTTGCCGAGCAGGATCAGTCCGATGAGCCGATCGGGGCGTTCGAGGAGTTTTTCGGCGAGTTGAGCGGCCCGACGACCGTCACGGGCCTGGTGCCTGAGCCGATACCGGTTCAGGCGCATGAGCGCCGTCTCCGAGCCCGAGAAGAATGCAGAGAGCACCAGCAGAATAACGAGCGTGCCGATCAGAGCCGCTAGCGGAACGTCATCGCTCAATGAATGAGCACCTCCTCGATGAGTCGAACCGGATCAGTTCATCAGGCGGATCTGAAGCTGTCAAGGAATTCGCCCGAAAGACGGCGTTCAGCTCCAGCTGCGTCCCAGGACGTTTTCCAGGATGAAACGGCTTCCGAAATACGCCAGGCACAGGATCGCGAAGCCCCAAAGGTAAAGATAAACCGCCCGACGTCCGCGCCAGCCGGCGAATTGGCGCCCGGCGAGCAGTAGACCGAATAGCGCGAGGGCCAGCAGCGACAGAACCGTTTTATGAACGAGGTGCTGTGCAAACAGGTTGTCGACAAACGCGAGGCCCGACACGACGGCCAGCAACAGGATGGTAAAGCCCGCCGCCGTTACCCCGAAAAGCAGTCTTTCGGTGGTCTCGAGAGGAGCAAACAGCTGGTTGACCGGTGAAATCCGGCCGGTTCGGAGGCGCCGGTCCTGAACCAGGGCGTAGACTGCGACGATGGCGCCCACGGTCAGCAAACCGTAGGCGAACAGGGAAACCAGAACGTGTGCCCGCATCTGCCAGGCCATCGGCCCCGCCATCGGCGGAGCCTCGCCTGCGCCGGTCAGCGCCGCTCCAAGCGCCGCCAGGATCAGCAATCCGCCGCAGAGTCCTCTGAGCGTGGGTTCGATAACGCTGAGCAAGCCGATGAGTGCGAGCTGCAGTCCGACAAACGACGCCGTATTGGCGAGTGACAGCGACAGGCCCGTATCCAGCTGCAGGTCCCTCCAGAGCATTGCCAGATGCTGAAATACACCGATCACACCGGCTAAAATCCCTGCAATTAGAAGGACTTGCCGACGATCGGCAAAACGGGGCCATCTGGACAACGCGACTGACGCGCCAGCAATTATGTACAAAAAAAGAACTGTGATTTCTGACACAGAATACCGACAGCTGATGACCTAATTTTCGCTCGAACGAATCATCCCACATGGTGCAGTTCTTTAGAACCCTGGCTCGATCGCGTGACATGGTGCGACTGTTGGGCGAGAGGGCAGTACAATCGAGGGTTGACAGGCCCTAGCATCGGATGCAAAGGCGACGGCAGAATGCGCATAAGAATATTGGGTTGTAGCGGCGGTATCGGCGCCGGCTCTCGCACCTCGGCCATGTTGATTGACGACGACGTGCTGTTGGATGCAGGCACCGGTATCGGGGATCTCGAACTCGACGATCTGCACGCCATACGGCATGTGTTTCTGACGCATGCCCATCTGGATCACATCGCCGGCCTGCCGATGCTGATTGACTCGATTTTCACCGAAGAGGTCGACACGCCGGTCACGGTGTACGGCCGGGCCGAAACGCTCAAGGCTATTCAGGATCACTTGTTCAACTGGGTTATCTGGCCGGACTTTGCCGAGCTTCCCAACCCCGAGAATCCGATGCTTCGCTACGTTGTCTGCAATCCCGGTGAGACGTTGACGATCGGGCGCCGCGATTTTCACGCCGTGGACGTCGAACATACCGTTCCGGCGATTGGATATACCGTGCAGAACTCGGGTGGCGTGTTTGCCGTCAGCGGCGACACCAAGACCAACCGGACGCTCTGGCCGGTGCTGAACGACTGCAGCGACCTTCGGGTGCTCGTCATTGAAGTATCGTTTCCGAACGAACAGGAATCCCTTGCTACGGCGGCCGGCCACTATTGTCCGGTAACGCTGAGTCGCGACCTCGATCGGCTGCAACACGATCCCGATATCTGGATCACGGGGATGAAGCCGGGCGAAGAAGAGAGGATCCTCGCACAGGTAAACGAGGCGGTGCCGGACAGGAGAATCCGCATGTTGTCGCGAGGCACCGAAATCACCGTGTAGAATCGTCGGCCGGTCGTCGTGGTTTGAGCCGGCAGCTTGCATTAGACTTGCCGCATACGCTCTCAAACCCGTTCACGATCGGCGGCAACTCATGTTCGACAATCTCAGCGAGCGCCTGTCCAGGGCGGCAAAAAGCCTCGGCGGTAAAGGCCGCCTTACCGAATCCAATATCAAGGACACGCTTCGCCAGGTGCGCCTGGCGTTGCTCGAAGCGGACGTCGCCCTGCCCATCGTCAAGTCGTTCATCGATCGAATTCGCGAACGGGCGGTTGGCGAGGAGGTGGGCAGAAGCCTTACGCCGGGCCAGGAACTGGTCAAGATCATTCATGCCGAACTGGTCCGGCTGCTCGGCAGCGAGACGGCCGAACTCGATCTGAAGGCGCAGCCGCCCGTCGTGATTCTCCTGGCCGGCCTGCAGGGCGCCGGTAAGACCACAAGCGCGGCGAAGCTCGCGAGGAGGCTCATCGAGCGCGACAACAAGCGGGTCATGTTGGTCAGTGTCGACGTGCACCGGCCAGCGGCGATCCTGCAGCTTGAGACGTTGGCCGACGAAGTTGGCGCTTTGCACTGCCGGAGTGAGGTGACGGAGAAGCCGGTCGAGATCGTCACCCGGGCCCTGGACGAAAGCCGTCGCTCACACGCGGACGTCTTAATCGTCGACACCGCCGGACGTTTGCACGTGGATGGCGACATGATGGACGAGGTTGCCGCGGTTCACGCCGCCGCCCAGCCGCAAGAGACGATTTTTGTCGTCGACAGCATGGCCGGCCAGGACGCGGTCAATTCGGCGCAGGCTTTTGGCGACCGGTTGCCGCTAACGGGCGTCATCCTTACCAAGGCCGACGGCGACGCCAAAGGCGGTGTCGCGCTGTCCGTGTCGGAAACCACCGGAGCGCCGATTCGCTTCCTCGGTGTGGGCGAAAAGACGGACGCGCTGGAGCTGTTCCACCCCGATCGGATGGCGTCCCGAATTCTGGGAATGGGGGATGTCCTGACGCTGGTGGAGGAAATCGAGGGCAAGGTCAGTCGCGAGAAAGCGGACAAGCTTGCCAAGAAACTCAAAAAAGGCAGGGGTTTTGATCTGGCGGATCTTCGCGATCAGCTCGAACAAATGTTGAACATGGGGGGAATGGCGGCAATGCTGGAAAAGCTGCCGTTACCCGGCAACCTGAATCCGGCGGCGTTGAAGGATCAGGCGAACGAGCAGCAGATGAAGCGGCAAATCGCCATCATCAACTCGATGACCCCGGACGAGCGCCGCTTCCCCAAGACGATCAACGGGTCGCGGAAACGCCGCATCGCGGCAGGCTCCGGCCAGCAGATTCAGGACGTCAATCGGCTGTTGAAGCAGCACCTGCAAATGGAAAAGATGATGCGCAAGATGTCGAAGGGCGGCATGAAAAAGATGATGCGCGGTCTGGGCGCCGGCGGCTTGCCGCCCGGTCTACGCTAAGGTCCGAAAAAATCAGCAAAAAAACAGCAGAAATAGCTGATAAAAATAGCCTCGAAACCGCTTCACATTCACGCCGAAATAAGTACAATGCGCGCTTTACTTGAGCCTTGACCCAAGGCGGGCAGTGTGCCCGGGTCAAGCGAAACGGAATAGAAATGGTCAGTATTCGTCTATCACGCGCAGGCGCGAAAAAGCGCCCTTTTTATCACCTGGTGGTCACCGACAGCCGCAACCGCCGGGACGGCCGCTATATCGAGCGTTTGGGCTTTTTTAACCCGATTGCCACGGAAAACGAGGAGCGGCTGCGGGTCGACCTCGAGCGCGTCGATTTTTGGATTGGCCGCGGTGCGCAGCCCTCGGACCGCGTGACATCATTGTTGAAAGCTAAGCGGAAGGCGGCCGCAAACTAGGGGCCTGATCAAGAGCAGTGCGCCTCAGCGCATTGGGGCGGGCCCCAGCGGAAGACCGAGGCAGGTGGCTCTTACAGACGACAATGCGCGGCAGCAAACACCGATCGTCCTGGGACGCGTTGCCGGCGTGTACGGGGTGAAAGGCTGGGTAAAGCTGCATTCGTATACGGACCCGCGGGCTGCCATTCTCGACTACCGCGACTGCCTGATGAAAACCGCGGACGGATGGCGGGCGGCGAAGATCAGCGAAGGCAAGGCTCACGGCAAGGGCGTCATTGCCCGTTTTGACGGGATCGACGACCGGGATGCCGCGGCGAGTTGCATGGGCGCCGAATTGGCGGTCCCGAGGACGTCGTTACCGGAGCCGGGTGACGGTCACTACTACTGGGCGGACCTGGAGGGCCTTCAGGTAGTAAGGAAAGATGGCAGCGAGCTTGGCAAGGTCGCTTATTTGCTGGCGACGGGGGCTAACGACGTGCTTGTCGTGCAGGGGCAAAAGGAAGTACTGATCCCGTTCGTTTTGGGGTCTGTCGTCCTCGACGTTGACGTCGCGGGCGGCAAAATTACGGTCGATTGGGAATGGGATTGACGTCGTGCGCGTGCGGATTGTCAGCCTGTTTCCGGAGATGGTTCAGACCGTCGCCGATTTCGGCGTCGTTGGGCGCGCCGCTGATAGAGGATTGATGACCCTAGAGGTTGTGAATCCACGGGATTTCGCGACGGATACCCATCGGACGGTCGATGACCGGCCCTATGGAGGCGGGCCGGGCATGGTGATGAAGTACGAGCCGCTTGCCGAGGCAATCGGGGCCGCGAAGGCCGGCCTCCCGGCCGGTTGTCCGGTCGTGAGTTTGACGCCGCAGGGCAGGGTATTCGATCAGGCGACCGCGGCACGGTACGCACGCCTCGACGGCCTGGTGCTTATTGCCGGTCGTTATGAGGGAATTGACGAGCGTTTGGTCGAGGCGCACGCCGATGAAGAGCTTTCGCTCGGCGATTTTGTGCTGAGCGGTGGTGAAATTGCGGCAATGGCGGTGGTAGACGCGGTTACGCGCCTGATCCCGGGAGTGCTCGGTGACGAAGAATCGGCATCGCAGGATTCTTTTGCAGGCGGCCGATTGGACCATCCGCATTACACTCGACCGGAGGAAGTCGGCGGTCGAAAGGTGCCAGCGGTACTGCTGTCGGGCGACCACGAAAGGATCGCGCGGTGGCGTTGTAAAGAGGCGCTTGGCAGGACGTATGAGCGACGCCCCGACCTCCTCGGGAAGGCGCAGTTGACGGAAGGCGAGCAGGAACTGCTCGATGAATACATCCGGGAGCACGCCGGGCGGACCGATGAAGGCCGGCGGCTGCGGGAACCGGAGTAACGCAGTTGAGGAAGCAGCGGGCAGGCATCAAGTCTGGCGGCAAGAGAACGGCAGGAAACAGACAATGAGCAAAGAAATCGAAGCAATCGAAAACGAACAAATGAGCAAAGAGATCCCGGCATTTGCGCCCGGCGATACCGTGGTCGTGCAGGTGAAGGTCAAGGAGGGAACTCGGGAGCGCCTGCAGGCGTTTGAAGGCGTTGTGATTGCCAAGCGAAATCGCGGCCTGAATTCCTCGTTCACGGTGCGCAAAATTTCGCACGGCGAGGGCGTCGAACGGGTGTTTCAGACCTACAGCCCCGTTGTAAGCAAGATCGACGTCAAGCGTCGAGGCGACGTGCGGCGCGCCAAGCTGTATTACCTTCGGGGCCGCACGGGTAAAGCCGCCAGAATCAAGGAGAAGATTTAAGCTTGACAGGCCCTGGCAGTAGCCGGTTGGGGCATTTGTTGTGCCGCGAGACCCGGGTCGCAGTTCGCCACATTCCCACCTCGGCAGGCTGAACCAATGGCCGCGGAAAAGGTCTTTGAGGCATGACTTCACGCGATAGACACCACGCGAAAAGCGCGCGCCTTCCGTTCGTATGGCTCGCCGTCTGTACCGCGTTTCTTAATGCCGGCTGCGCGGCCATCGTCTCCAACGCGGCCAGTAATTTCGCGGACAACCTCTCTTCGGCGGTCGTCAATCAATCCGATCCGGAAACCGTCAGGGACGGTGCGCCGGCCTATATGCTGTTGCTGGACAGCCTGCTGGAGGGAAATCCGGACGATCCGGTCATTCTGGCTGCCGCAGCGAGCCTTTACGCCTCCTACGGCGCCGTATTCGCCGAGGACGCCGAGCGCGCATCCCGGCTGACCGAAAGAGCGCGCGGATACGCCGACAAGGCCTTGTGCCTGTCGTACGACGCCTCCTGCGATTGGGAAGGTGCAAGCTACGACGCCTTCGAGGCGTCGCTGGCCGGTCTGGACAGTAAACACGAGGACGTTCTTTACGCCTATGGCGTCGCCTATCTTGCCTATATCCGCTCGCACAGCGAAGATTGGAACGCGTTGGCGCGATTGCCGCACATGGAGGCATTGCTGAATCGTTACCTGGAGATCAGTACGGACAGCGGTAGCGCGGCGGGCACGGTCTACACCTATCTGGGGATTCTGGTCACGCTGAGACCGCCTGCTTTGGGTGGTGAGCCTGAAAAAGGCAAACAGTATTTCGAGCGCGCCATCGAATTGAGCGACGGATCGGACCTCAGCGCCAAAGTCGAATTCGCCCGGGGTTACGCCCGGCCGCTTTACGAGCGCGAATTGCACGACCGGCTGCTGACGGAGGTGCTCTCCGCCGACCCGACGCGCCCGGGCTACACGCTGACCAATGTGCTGGCGCAACGTGACGCCGAAGAACTGTTGGCCACGGCGGATGAGTATTTCTGAGGAACGAAAGGTTCGAGCCGGCCGAATACATAGTCTAAGGAGACTGAACATGCGTAGGACGATGATGTCTTTAGCAGCCATCGCACTGATGACCGGCGGCCAGTCAGCCGTCGCGCAGACGCAGCTGAAAATCGCCACGCTCGCACCGCAGAATTCGAGCTGGGCGACACAATTTCGGTCCGGTGCGCAGGAGATCGAAGAACGCACCGACGGCCGCGTCAAACTCAAGTTCTATTGGGGCGGCGCACAGGGCGCCGAGTCCAAGGTTCTGCAAAAGATAAAAATCGGGCAGCTTCACGGCGGCACGTTCTCACCCACCGATTTCCAGGAGCGTTACCCTGACGTCAACATTTACGGCTTGCCGTTCTTTTTCGAGTCCCACGACGAGGTGGACTACGTACGGGACCGGATCGATCAAAAACTTCGTAGAGGTTTCGAGGATCTTGGTTTTCGAACCTTCGGGTTCGCGGGCGGCGGATTCGCCTATATCCTTTCCAACGATCCGGTGCGCGGTCACGAGGACCTGAAGGGCAAAAAAGTTTGGCTGCCCGAAGGCGATCTGATCAGTTACGAGGCGATGAAAGCGCTGCAGCTGTCACCGGTGCCGCTCCCCGTCACGGACGTCCTTACCGGTCTGCAGACCGGCCTGATCGACATTGTCGCGATACCGCCGGTCGTAGCGCTGGCCCTGCAGTGGCATACCAAGGTGAAGTACGTCACGCAGATTCCGGTGCTGTTTGCCATGGGTTTCATGGCGGTCGACAATCGCGCCCTGCGGCGCGTCAGTGCCGAAGACCAGGAGATAATGGCCGAGGTGTTGGGCAGGGTCTACGAGGAAGTCGACGCGGCGAGCAGAAGCGAAGGTGAGAACGCGGTTGAGGCCCTGCTCGGCGTCGGCATCGAAAACGTAGAACCGCTGCCCGGCGAAGTTGAGAGAATCCGCGTGGCGATGTCGGATACCAACCGGCAGATGGCGCAGCGCGGCATGTTTTCAACGGAATTGCTCGAAGAAATGCAGGCGTATGTCGACGAGTATCGGCTGGAAAACGGGAATCAGGGCACGGAGGAAGCGGACGGCGTTCCGTCGAGCGGTAATCCTTAGTGTCTGATCCGGAAGAGGGTTTCCTGTCACGCTTATCGCGTTGGGGTATCGCCGCCGAGAACGCCACGCTCGTGGTTTTGTTTGCCGCGCTGATGCTGCTCGCGGTGACGCAAATCGTCATGCGCATCTTCTTCAGCTCCGGATTCGTCTGGACCGACGAGCTGCTGAAGCTGATCGTTCTCTGGATAACGCTTGTCGCCTCGATCGCCGCCAGCCGCAGTGACCGCCACCTGCGTATAGACATCGTCTCTCACTTCGTCCCAGAACGATACGCGCGCGCACCGCGGATGGTCGTGGACGGTTTCGCGGCTTTTATCTGTGTCGTCCTGGCCTGGCAGTCTTATCGGTATCTGAAGCTTTCGATCGAATTCGAGGACACCGTACTGATCGATGTGCCCGCTTGGATAGCCTATAGCATCCTGCCGTTTGCGTTCTCGATGATGAGCTATCGCTTCTTCGTGTCGTCAATCACCCAGGCTGGCAGGCTGTTGCGCAAAGAACAGTCATGATCGTCATAAGCGTCATTCTCGTGCTCCTCGCGGTGTTTGGCGCGCCGCTGTTCGCTATCATCGCGGGAAGTGCGATGCTCGGTTACCAGAGAGAGGAAATCGATCTGATGGCTATCGCCATTGAGATCGTAGGCATCGCGGGGATGCCTTTTCTCTCGGCGATTCCCCTGTTCACGTTTGCCGGCTATCTTCTGAGCGAAAGCAATGCGCCGCGACGGTTGGTGCGCCTCAGCGGCGCGCTGCTCGGTTGGATGCCCGGCGGACTGGCGCTCGTCGCGCTTGCCGCATGCGCGTTGTTTACCGCATTTACCGGAGCGTCAGGCGTTACGATCATCGCCCTGGGCGCAATACTCTATCCCGCGCTGAAACAGGACAAGTACCCTGATAACTTCAATCTCGGGCTTGTCACGACCTCCGGAAGCCTGGGACTGTTGTTTGCGCCGTCCCTGCCGCTGATTTTGTACGGCGTCGTTGCGGAGGTTTCGATCGATGACCTGTTTCGCGCCGGCATTCTGCCGGGGCTGCTGATGTTGCTGATGCTGTCAGCATACAGTCTGTGGATTGGCAGGAAAAACGATCAGCCGCTGAAATCTTTCTCGTTCAAGGAACTGGCGGGCGCGCTGTACGAGTCTCGCTGGGAGATTCCTCTTCCCATTGTCGTGCTCGGCGGCATTTATTCAGGGTTTTTCGCCGTGTCCGAAGCGGCGGCGGTCACCGCACTTTACGTGTTGATCGTGGAAGTAGCCATTCAACGTGAAATCGGCCTGAAGGAATTGCCGGGCGTCATGCGCGACTCGATGCTCCTGGTAGGCGGCATACTGATCATCCTGGGCGTATCGCTCGCATCGACGAATTACATGATCGACGCGGGCGTACCGCAGCAGCTGCTCGGATTTATCGGAGAATTCGTCAGCAGTCAGACGACGTTCCTCCTGCTGCTGTTGGTGTTCCTGCTTATTCTCGGCGCGATTCTCGATATCTTTTCAGCGATTGTGCTGGTCGTTCCCCTGATTCTTCCGATTGCCGCACAGTACGAGATCAATCCGATTCACCTCGGGATCGTGTTTCTGGCGGCGATGCAGCTTGGATACCTGACGCCCCCGGTCGGGCTGAACCTGTTTATCGCGAGTTATCGCTTCGACAAACCGATAATGCGTGTGTACGCGGCGACGTTCCCGTTTCTGCTTATCCTGATGTTGTCGGTCGTCGTCATTACCTATTGGCCGGAGCTGTCTCTATGGCTCGTACCCGATTGAACGATCGTCGGTTTAAGTAATCATGAGGTGAAATCGTGAGTCGTTTTGCTGTCTGTCTTCTTGTTGGGACGTTGCCGTCGACGTTGTTGGCGCAGTCGCAATCCCCGGTGCCGAACGTTGTCATGCCCGACGGATTTTCGATAGAGGTTTTTACCAACGAAGTGCCGAATGCGAGATCTCTGTCATTGGGCGAGGCCGGAACGATTTTCGTATCGACCCGACGGGATGGCCGCGTTTACGCCGTCGTGCCACAGGAGAACAGCCGACCGCTCGTCATCACCGTCGCCGAGGGTCTGAGAACGCCGAACGGGCTCGCATTCTTCGACGGCGACCTGTACGTCGCCGAGACGCGGCGCCTGATACGCTTTCCCGATATCGAAAATCGTTTGGACGATCTACCTGAGATCGAAGTGCTCGACGAGTCGTTTCCGGGAGAGCGACATCATGGTTGGCGGTACATCGCATTCGGGCCGGACGGAAAGCTGTACATGAGTATCGGCGCGCCTTGTAACGTGTGCGATCGGGACGGCTTCGGGATTATTCAACGAATGAATCCCGACGGGAGTGACAAGGAGACCGTTGCTTACGGCGTTCGAAATTCGGTTGGGCTGGAGTTTCATCCGAGCAGCGGCGAGCTTTGGTTTACCGATAACGGCCGCGACATGCTCGGCGACGACCTGCCAGCTTGCGAGCTGAATCGTCTGTCGGCGGCCGGTGCGCACTTCGGGTTTCCGTATTGCCACGGTAGCGACCTTGCCGATCCGGAATTCGGCGATCAGCGCGCCTGCGAGGAATTTGTCCCACCCGTGCAAGAGCTGGGACCGCATGTCGCTCCGCTGGGTCTCGTCTTCTATGAAGGTACTATGTTCCCCGAGGAGTACCGTGGGCAGGTCTTCATTGCCGAGCATGGCTCGTGGAATCGGTCGCAGAAGATCGGCTATCGGATCACGATGGTGCCCTTACGAGGCAACGTTGCGGAGGGGTACGAGGTTTTTGCCGAGGGTTGGCTGCAAGGGGACGAGGTATCGGGCCGGCCGGTGGACCTGCTCGTGCTTGCCGATGGTTCGATGCTGGTGAGTGACGATCAGGCGGGCGCCCTCTACCGGATACGCTATACACTGCCATTGCTCGATGACGGCAGGGCGGAGTGACGGGTTTCCTTACGGAAACTCGCGAGATAGGTTAGGGTCGAAGACTATGTTAAGCAGCAACAACGTTGCCTTTGGGCAAGGAGAATCCAATTGAGTATTCGAGGAGCGCTGGCAGGACTTTTTTCGGCACTTTGGGCTGGCGTGGACGGCATCCGCAAGGTCCTTCATCTCATTGTTCTCTTGTTCCTGTTCGCGGTCGTTCTGGGGGCCTTATCGGCAACGTCGCCGAGTCTGCCCAGCCGCGCGGCGCTGGTGATTTCGCCGGTGGGCGCGCTGGTGGAGCAGCTCGAGGGCGACCCGTACGACCGGGCGCTGGCGGAATTGCTCGACGACGCCAAACCGCAAACGCTGGTCAAGGACGTCATAGACGGCCTGCGGTTCGCGGCAGACGATTCCCGTATCGATGCCGTCGTGCTGGAACTCGGCGGCCTCGGTGGTGGCGGACTGAGCAAACTCGAGCGTGTCGCCGAGGCGATTGAGGATTTTCGCGAGTCGTCCGGCAAGCCGGTTGTCGCGACCGCCAATTTTTACAGTCAAGGCGCCTACTACCTGGCGGCGCACGCAGACGAAGTGTACATGCACCCCGAAGGTCTGTTTCTACCGACCGGCTTCGAGATGTACCTAAATTATTACAAGAACGCGATCGACAAGCTCAAGGTGGATTGGAACATCTTCCGCGTAGGCACTCACAAGTCGGCGGTTGAGCCATTCGAGCGCGAGGACATGTCGGCGTTGGACCGGGAGTCCCGCAGCCGGCTCATCGATCAGCTTTGGGGGCGGTACCAACGGCAAATAGTTGTCGCGCGCGGCCTGGACGACGGGGCCGTCATGGACTTTTCCGACAGGGTGCTCAGCCACCTCGCGGAAAACGAGGGCGATATGGCGAAGGCGGCGCAATCGCTCGGCTTTGTCGATGCATTGCTCACCCATGACGAGCTGCGGAGGAAAATCACCGACTACGTCGGCACCGACGGGGACAGTGACCGCGGTTACAACGCCGCGGATTTGGGCGACTATCTCGCGCAGAAACGGCTGCTGGCAGGGCCGGACGTGAAGGCGCAAAACGTGGCGATCGTGGTCGCCTCCGGCGAGATTCTCGACGGCTCGCAGCCACCCGGCTCGATCGGCGGCGAGTCCACGGCGCGGTTGCTGCGGCGTGCGCGTTCGGACGACACCGTCGAGGCGGTCGTCCTGCGCGTTGACAGTCCGGGGGGCAGCTCATTCGCCTCCGAACAAATCCGCAATGAGATCGAAGCGTTGCGGGCAGACGGTAAGCCCGTGGTTGCCTCGATGAGCAGCCTCGCCGCGTCGGGCGGATACTGGATTTCGATGGCCGCGGACAAGATTTACGCCCGCGAAACGACGATTACCGGGTCAATCGGTATCTTCGGGATGTTCCCGACCTTTCAGCGATCGCTGGAGACGCTGGGCATAACCACCGACGGCGTCGGCTCGACACGCTGGTCGGGTCAGTTCCGCGTGGACCGGGAGATGTCGGACGATGCCCGCGACCTCATTCAGTCGCTGATCAACAAGGGTTACGACGATTTCATCAGCAGGGTCGCCCTGCATCGTGATCTCGACAAGGCAACCGTCGACGACATCGCGCAGGGGCAGGTCTGGACCGGCACCGATGCATTGGAGCGCGGGCTGATTGACGAGATCGGCGGCCTGCAGGACTCGATCGAAGCGGCGGCGCAGCTTGCCGAACTGGATTCGGACTACGGCTTGAAGTACTTCGAGAAAGAGCTGAGTTCGACCGAACAGCTCGTGGTCGACATGTTGAGCAGCGTCGCCAGGCTCGGGGTCGATATCGGACGATTTCGCTTACGCGATTCCAGCGCCGGGCGCCTGGCCGGCCTGCTGGAGGAGGCCGCCGCGCCGCTGCTGCGGTTCAACGATCCCAAAGGCGTTTACGCGCACTGTTTCTGCAGGATGGATTAGAACCTATCTCACAATAGATCGTAACCGCGCCGGCGGCCCAAAGGGTTGCGGTGCGAGTGGCCGCGAGGCGGCGTTGCTCGTCGCTTATTTGGAGTCACCAAACCGCGCTCCTCGTGCCTTGCCTCGCGGCCACTCGCACCGCAACGCGGCTACGATCTATTGTGAGATAGGTTCTAGAACCTAACGGTCGTCACGAGCTGCCCGGCCGACTCCGGGCGACCTTGCCGACCGTCGCCGGCGAAACGGAAAAGTATCCGCGGGTGGCGTTGGCGAGCGACACCAGCGACAACATCACTGGCACTTCCACCAGGACGCCCACGACGGTGGCGAGCGCGGCGCCGGAGTTCAGGCCGAACAGGCTGATCGCAACCGCTACCGCCAGCTCGAAAAAGTTGGAGGTGCCGATCAGTGCGGCGGGCGCGGCCGTGTCGAACGGCACCTTCCACAGAAACGCCCAACCGTAGGCCAGGACAAAGATCCCGTAACTCTGGATCAACAAGGGGATGGCGATCAGGGCGATCACCATGGGTTTATCGATGATGGTCTGCGCCTGAAAGCCGAACAGCAGAACCACGGTGGCGAGAAGCCCCATGATCGAAAACGGCTTGATCTTTCCGGTGAATTCGTCGATTCGCTCGTGATTTCCCGAGCTGTCGAGCTTCTTGCGCGTGACGTAGCCGGCCGCCAGCGGTATCACGACGTACAACACGACGGAGAGCAGCAAAGTCTCCCAGGGAACAACAATATCGGTAACCCCGAGCAGGAACGCCGCGATGGGTGCAAACGCGAAAATCATGATGATATCGTTGATCGATACCTGCACCAGTGTGTAGTTTGCGTCTCCGCGCACGAGTTGGCTCCAGACAAAAACCATCGCTGTACAGGGGGCGACGCCGAGCAGGATCATTCCCGCAATGTACTCCTTGGCGGTCTGCGGCTCGACCAGTCCCGCAAAAACGTACTCGAAAAAGAGAATGCCGAGTGCCGCCATCGTGAACGGCTTGATCAACCAATTGACCACCAGCGTAATGCACAAACCTTTCGGTTTTCTGCCCACGTCTTTGAGCGAGGCGAAATCGACGTTGACCATCATCGGATAAATCATCACCCAGATGAAAATCGCAACAAGCAGATTGACATTGGCGTATTCGATAGCGGCGATGAGTTGAAACAGATCGGGCAGGGCGGCGCCGAGTCCGATCCCGGCGACGATGCACAGAGCCACCCAGATGGAGAGGAAGCGCTCGAACGCGCCCATGACGGACGGGTTTTCGGCGCTCACAGGAGTTCGTTCTCGATCCGGTTTTTGAGCGTTTGGAATGCCTCGTCAAATGCCCGTGTGACGTCTTCCTCGGTACCTTCCGCTTTCGCGGGATCCGGCGTGCTCCAGTGCAGCTTTTGGAATTCCCCCAGAAACGCCGGGCAGCTTTCGTTAGCAGCCTGATCGCAGACGGTTATCACCAGGTCGAAACGTTGACCGGCGAACTCGTCCCACGACTTGCTGCGCGGCTCACCGTAGCCGACGCCGTGTCGCTCCAGGGTTTCAACGGATTTCGGATGGACGTAGCCGGCGGGAAAGCTGCCCGCGCTGACAGCCTCGTAACGCCCTTCTCCGAACTGGTTGATCAGGGCCTCGGCGATGACGGACCGGCAGGAGTTACCGGTGCACAAGACGAGTACGCGTTTCATTGTTTCGTCGTTTTCCTTCGCGGTTCACAAAAATCCGTAAGCTCGATGACGGCGCATCCGGTATTCCTGTCCTCCCGGATACTGGCAAATTCGCTGCTGCAGCAGTCCTCGACCATGAAGCCGATCAGGTCGCGTATGACTTCATAGTTGGCGGAGTAGATCACCGACCGTCCGTCTTTTCGTGAAGACACGATTTCGGCGTTCGACAGGTGATTCAGGTGGAAGGACATCGTGTTGTGCGGCACGTCCAGCTTTTCGCTAAGCGCACCCGCCGGAAGTCCATCCGGACCCGCCTGCACCAGCAGGCGGAACGCCTTCATTCTCGTTTCCTGGGAAAGAGCGTCGAGCAGGATGACGGCAGCCTGTATATCCATATGTCCATGTTAGTGGACATATTAGGATATGTCCACCATCGTGGACATATAACGATGTAGCAGAAATGCCTCCACACCCATCAGGGCGGCAAGCAGCGTGTATCCGTAGTCTCCGCTGATTCCCCCGACGACCAACGGACCCAGGAAATAACCCAGACCCCAGGCAAGGTAGTAGCTCGCCGAGACGGTAGCTTTGAGCGAAGCTGATACGCAGTCGTTCAGATGGGCGATCGAAGAGACGCCAAATACGCCGAGCCCGATACTTGCGATCGTCAGGGGTGCGTATATCCAGGGACCGGAGAAGGACTCAAAGGAAGCGAGCCCCGCGGCGCCCAGGACGAGCCCGGCCGCCATAAATCTCGGCCGGCCGTACCTGTCCGATAGCGGGCCGACGATGACCTGGGCGGCGCCGATCGAGACGTAAAACAGGACGAAATAGACGCTGTTGGATACGCTGTCGAAGCCCTTTTCCAGCGCCAGCATTGCTGGCAGAACGCTGATGCAAACGCCGTAACCCGAACCAAACAGCAGGATTCCGAGTAGCGTGAGCGCCGGCTCCCGGGTTTTGACGAGCCCGCGCACCTCTCCGATCGCCGGCGTCGGTGTACCGACCGGAACGGAGGGTACGATCGTATGTGGCAGGAAGAACAGGACCATGACACCGCCCGACAGGCACAGCGCGGCGAACGAAAGGTACGGCAGCCCGGCATCGCCGTTCAGGATCAGATAGATGCCGAGCAGCGGTCCGACCGCCAGACCGATATGAATGGCCGCGTTATAGATACCGATCGTTTTCCCTTTGGCGTGCGGGTAGGCCAGCGACAGTATCGCCGGGCCAAGCGCCCAGATCGGAGCTTCTCCCATTCCCTGGATCAGGCGGCCCAGCAATACCGCCTCGGAACTCGAGGAGAAATAGAAGACGAATCCCGAAACGGCGGCCAGAAGGTATCCGGATACCAGAAAGGGTTTTGCACCGAGCCGGTCAGCGAGGTAGCCGAGCGGTATCTGCATCAGGAGATACGAAAACGCAAACGCCGCGGCCAGAAAACCCACGTCCCACACCGAACCTGACAGGCTCAGTACGCGCTCGGGCAGCAGCGCGACAACCATGCCAACGCCAACCATCAGCAGTGACGCCGAAAAACAGACAACAAACAGAACTCTCATGCCGAACTCCCCATGAGCACCCTGCGAGCGGTCGCAGAGGTGCGAAAAACGATTGGGGCAGGAAAGGACGAGACGAAACTGGTTCGCCGGCGTGAAAGGACCTTGTGGGTGCCCCTCTACAGAATCTCTTCGGTCGCGGCGAGGTGTGCCGGGTTACGAAGAATCAGGAATTCTGCGAGGGCGGGGGAGAGCTTAGAAACGTCGACATGTCAGTTGCCAGGAGGTTGAGACCGGAATCCGTGACGCGATGTTACCAGATTGTCAGTCTGGCAACCTGGCGCTCTGGCGCAGTAGCGCGCGAACCGCTTTTTCGGGAATTTCATCGCGCGAACCGATCTCGACGTGTTTCGAGGGTTTTCCGCTTCCCTTTAGCAGCTCGCCGGGATCATCGAGTTCGTCCCCACGCAGGAACCCAAGGTTTACGTGGTCTTTTCCACCGTAGAGATACACCAACGGCTGGCCGTCCGGTCCGAAAACGGTTGGTACGCCCCACTTCATCGCTTCGGTCGTTTTCGGCAAGGTTGACCTCACCAGTTTGCGTAATGCTTCCAGGGTTGCGCGGATCGGCGCGTTTTTGGCGGCGACATATTCGTCGACCGTTGACGGTTTTTTTGCCATGCTTGAATCCGTGCTCCGGTTGCGACGGGCCTGCTCAAGATATTAACGATGCAATGATGATGGTTCCGGCGGCATTGGACAGTCGTAGAAACCGATACGTCGCAGCGCACTATCGGCCGAGACGCGTCCGGCGTCGCACAGCGATCCGAGACGCCGCCCGGGAGCGCGGATGATTGTGGTTCGCCGTGCGGGAGGCGTTCGGCCGGCGGGACGTCAGTCCCAGTCGAGAATCACCTTGCCCGACTGGCCGGACTCCATCAGCTCGAACGCTTTCTGGTAGTCGGCGATCGGGTACCGATGGGTGATGATCGGTTCCAGATCGAGCCCGCTTTGCAGCATGCTGGCCATCTTGTACCAGGTCTCGAACATCTCTCGGCCGTAAATTCCCTTTAATATCAAACCTTTAAAGATGACTTCATTCCAGTCGATAGCGACGTTGTCGGGCGGGATCCCGAGCAGCGCAACCTGGCCGCCATGATGCATTACGCGCAGCAGGTCACGAAACGCGGAGGGGTTGCCGGACATTTCCATGCCGACGTCGAATCCCTCTTCCATGCCCAGCTCACGCATCGTGTCGTCGATGGAGGCGCTGCCGACGTTCAGTGCGACGGATGCGCCCATCTTGCGCGCGAGACCGAGGCGGTAGTCATTGACGTCGGTAATCACCACGTGCCGCGCACCGGCGAATCGTGCGATGGCAACCGCCATGATGCCGATCGGGCCCGCGCCGGTGATCAGCACGTCTTCGCCGACCAGGTCGAACGACAGGGCGGTGTGGGTGGCGTTGCCGAACGGGTCGAGAATGGCCGCCATATCGTCGGTGATTTCGTCCGGCAGCTTAAAAACGTTGAACGCCGGCACCGACAGGTATTCGGCGAACGCGCCGGCTCTGTTGACGCCAACGCCAACCGCGCTGATACACAGGTGGCGGCGTCCGGCGCGGCAGTTCCGGCAGACGCCGCAGGTGATGTGGCCCTCGGCGGATACCCGGTCTCCGATGGAAAACCCGGTTACTTCGATGCCGCACTCGACCACCTCGCCAAAAAACTCGTGGCCGACGGCCAGGGGCACCGGGATGGTGTTCCTGGCCCAGTCGTCCCACTGGTAGATATGGATGTCCGTGCCGCAGATCGCCGTGCGCCGAATCTTTATCAGAACGTCATTGTGCCCGACCCTGGGTTTCTCCACGTCCTGCAACCAAATGCCGCGCTCGGGTTTGGCCTTGACCAACGCTTTCATCAGCTGATCACTCCAAGTTCCCGGCCGACGGTCGAGAACGCGTCGACCGCGCGGTCCAGATGTTCGCGGCTCAGGCCGGCCGACATCTGTGTGCGGATGCGCGCCTGCCCGACCGGAACAACCGGAAAGGAGAAGCCGATGACGTAAATACCGTGTTGCAGGAGCCTGTCCGCCATCTCCGAGGCGAGTTTTGCGTCGCCCAGCATGACCGGGATAATCGGGTGCTCGCCCGGCTTCAGCTCGAACCCGGCCTCGGACATCCGTGAGCGAAAGTAGGCCGCGTTGTCGTGCAGCGTTTGGCGCAGCGACGAATCGTTTTCCACCAGGTCAAAAACGGCGATGGAAGCCGCCGCGATGGTCGGCGCCACGGAATTCGAGAACAGGTACGGGCGGGAACGCTGTCTGAGCCAGGCAACAATTTCCTTGCGCCCGGACGTGAAACCGCCGGACGCGCCGCCGAGCGCCTTGCCAAGGGTGCCGGTGATAATGTCGATGCGCCCCATGACGTCCCGGTACTCGTGAGTTCCGCGTCCGCCGGCGCCGAGGAATCCCGTGGCATGGCAATCGTCGATCATGGTCAACGCGCTGTGGCGTTCCGCCAGGTCGCAGATGTCCCTCAAATTGGCGATCGTGCCGTCCATCGAAAAAACGCCGTCCGTGACGATGAGTTTCTCCGAGCAGCCGCGCGCGGCTTGCAGCTGCGTTTCCAGGTCGTTCATATCGTTGTTTTGATACCGAAACCGCTGCGCCTTCGACAGCCGGATGCCGTCGATGATGCTGGCGTGATTGAGCGCGTCGCTGATGACCGCATCGTCCTTGCCCAGGATGGTCTCGAACAGGCCGCCGTTTGCGTCGAAACACGATGGATACAGGATCGTGTCCTCGGTCCCGAGGAATCGGCTGATCGTTTCCTCGAGCTGTTTGTGGATGGTCTGCGTGCCGCAGATGAAGCGTACCGATGCCATGCCGAAACCGAATTCGTCCAGCGCTTTGTGCGCTGCGGCAATGATCGCCGGATGATTGGCCAAGCCTAGGTAGTTGTTGGCGCACAGGTTGATGACTTCCTCGGCGGCTCCGTTGCTGCGCACTTTGACGGCGGCCTGTTGCGGGCCCGCAATCAGTCGTTCTACCTTGAAAAGTCCTTGGTCTTTCAGCGCTTCCGTTTGCTCGGCCAGCGATTGCAATAAGGTGCTGCTCACGGGGATTGTTCTCCGCATTGAAAGGCCGCAAAGTATACCAGTGGGCGGCCGGACACACGGACATTATGAGTGACGAAAGCGAAACCGGGTTGCGTATCGACAAGTGGTTGTGGTTCACGCGTTTTTTCAAGACTCGCGCACTCGCGACAGCGGCGGTGAAAGGCGGTCACGTCAGGGTCAACGACGAACGCGTGAAGCCGGGCCATCGCGTGGACGTCGGAGACCGCGTCGATATCGTTCGCGGCCAGCTTCCCTTCGCCGTTACCGTCAGTTCGATCCCGAAGCGGCGCGGTCCCGCGAAGCAGGCGGCAGAGTGCTACAGCGAATCGGCCGACTCACGGGCGAGGCGCCAGAACTTGCTGGTCGGCCTGCGCAGCGATCGCCTGCAGATGCCGACGACCCGGGGCCGCCCCGACAAACGGACACGCCGCGTTCTGCGTGCGCGAAATCGGGGCTCCGACTAGGGGCTGTTTACACTGTGCGAGTAATCCCTCGCACGGTATTACGGGCTCTCCCTGGAACGATCTTCTATACTTGCGCTCCCGCAGCCACCGACACGATCTGACTGACCCATGAAATTTACCCAACAGCCTTCCATAAGCACTGAGCCGCTCGGCAACGTGAGCCGGCGTTATCTTGCAGCGGAAACCACGCTGGTCGCCGAGCTCGCCGAAATGGCGGACACCGGCGCATCGGCCCGCCGGAAGATTCAGGACACCGCCGCCGACCTCGTACGCGCGGTTCGCAGGCATGCCGCGAATGAGGGAGGGCTCGATGCGTTCATGCAGCAATACGATCTGTCCTCCCAGGAGGGCGTACTGCTGATGTGTATCGCCGAAGCGCTGCTGCGGATTCCGGATGCCGCAACGGCGGATCGGTTGATCGCCGACAAGCTGACTTCCGCGAGCTGGAAGGAGCACCTCGGCGCCAGCGACTCGATGTTCGTCAACGCATCAACCTGGGGACTCATGCTCACCGGTGAGATGCTGCGCCTCGATTCGGGAGCCGTGCGTAATCCCGCGCAGTTTCTCGGCAAGCTGGCGAGCCGTGCGGGTGAGCCGGTTGTCAGGGCGGCAATGCGCCAGGCCATGCGAATCATCGGGCACCAATTCGTGATGGGGCGCAACATCGATGAAGCGCTGACGCGCTCGCGAAAAAAGGCGAACCGGCGGTTCCGCTACTCGTTCGACATGCTTGGCGAAGCGGCGCTGACGGCCTCGGACGCAGAGCGATACTTTGAATCGTATGCCGACGCCATCGAGATCATCGGAACGGCGACGGCCGCGGGCGCCGACATTTTCTCGGCGCCCAGCATCTCGGTGAAGCTGTCGGCGCTCCATCCGCGCTACGAGGTTTCTCAGTACAGCCGGGTGATCGATGAACTCGTGCCGCGCGTGGTCGAGCTCTGTAACGAGGCGGGCGAAGCCGGAATCGCGCTCACGCTCGATGCCGAGGAGTCACATCGCCTGGAGCTGTCGCTGAACGTGCTGGACGCGGTGTACCGGCATCCGTCGTTGGATGGTTACGAGGGTCTGGGGCTCGCGGTGCAGGCCTATCAGCGGCGATCCGCCGACGTCATACGTTTTATCACGGACATGGCGGAAGACGTCGGTCGGCGTTTACCGGTGCGCCTGGTCAAAGGCGCGTACTGGGACACCGAGGTCAAGTCGGCGCAGGAACTGGGCGTATCGAGTTACCCGGTATTCACGCGCAAATCGTACACGGACGTGTCGTATCTCGCGTGTGCGCGTTTGCTGCTTGGGTCCGGCGGCAGGCTCTACCCGCAGTTTGCCACTCACAACGCGCATACGCTGGCCAGTATTCTGCACTTCGCGGGCTCGAATACCGAGTTCGAGTTCCAACGGCTTCACGGAATGGGTGAAGAACTCTATGACGAGGTGGTTGATCCCGATAAGTACGGCCGGGCCTGCCGCGTGTATGCGCCGGTCGGCAGCCATGAGGATCTGCTCCCTTACCTCGTTCGACGTCTTTTGGAAAACGGCGCGAACACCTCGTTCGTCAACCGAATCCTCGATGAGGAAATCGACATCCAGGAGATCGTTGCGGATCCGATTGAATTGAGTCGCGCCGCGGAATTCGCGCCACACCCACGTATCCCCGAGCCGTCCGAGCTGTTTGGCGACGACCGCCGCAATTCCCGCGGCTATAACCTGGCCGATCGTGAAGTTTTGCGGTCTTTGCTCGAGGATATGGACGGTCAGCTCTCCGAACCCGTGGCCGCGGCGCCGATCGTCGGCGGCGAACATCTCGAAGGTGCGGCAGTCGATTCCGTCAATCCCGCGAACAACGCCGAGGTCGTCGGCGTTTGCAAGCTCGCGGATCGAGTTGCCGTGGACCAGGCGGTGGCGGCGGCGTCCGCGGCGCAGCCCGCATGGGACAGGACTCCGGCCGGGGAGCGCGCGCTGGTCCTCGAACGTGCGGCGGATCTCTTTGAGCAGCACGCCGCCGAACTCATGGCGCTGTGCATTCGCGAGGCCGGCAAGACACTGCCCGACGCCGTCTCGGAGCTCAGGGAGGCGGTGGACTTCATCCGCTATTATTCCGCCGAAGCGCGCAGGACGTTTGCCGCGCCGGGAGAGCTGCCGGGCCCGACGGGAGAACGCAACGAGCTGGGGCTGCGAGGGCGCGGGGTTTTCGTCTGCATCAGTCCGTGGAATTTTCCCCTCGCGATTTATACCGGTCAGGTTGCTGCGGCGCTTGCGGCGGGTAATGCGGTTTTGGCCAAGCCCGCGGAGCAGACGCCCCTGGTGGCGTTCCGGGCGACCGAGTTGTTGCTGGAGGCGGGCGTTCCAAAGAACGTCCTGCATTTCCTTCCCGGTGACGGGGCGCAAATCGGCGGCTATGCGGTTACGAAACCGCAAATTGCCGGCGTGGCGTTCACCGGCTCGACGGAGACCGCGACGGCGATCAATCGGACGCTCGCGAAACGTGACGGCCCATTGGCGGTCCTGATCGCCGAGACCGGTGGACTGAACGCAATGTTCGTGGACAGTTCGGCTTTACCGGAGCAGGTTGTTCTCGACGCGGTAACCTCGGCTTTCAACAGCGCCGGTCAGCGGTGTTCGGCGCTGCGGCTGCTTTGTGTTCAGGAAGATATTGCGCCACGCGTCATCGATTTGCTCAAAGGACATATGCAGGAACTCGTCATCGGCGACCCCGCCGATCAGGCGACCGACGTTGGTCCCGTGATCGACCGGAAGGCCATGGACGTTCTCGACAAACACAGTAGTGAAATGCAGGCGTCTGCGTCGGAGATTCATCGCTGCGAGCTGCTTGACGCGGCGGGCGGAACCTATTTTGCGCCCGTCGCGTACGAAATCGACAGCACCAACCAGCTCGACCGGGAGGTTTTCGGACCGGTTCTGCACGTGCTGCGGTATGCCGCGAATCGGATTGAGGACGTGATCGATGCGGTCAACGCGAAAGGTTACGGACTGACCATGGGATTGCACAGCCGCATCGACAGTCGCGCGGAAGCGTTTGTACGGCATTCCGGCGCCGGTAACATATACATCAACCGAAACATGATCGGCGCCGTCGTCGGCGTGCAGCCGTTTGGCGGGCGCGGGCTCTCGGGCACCGGGCCGAAAGCCGGCGGCCCGCATTATCTGGGCAGATTCGCAACGGAGTACACCGTGAGCAACAACATTGCCGCGGTGGGCGGCAACGCAAGCCTGCTTTCCTTGGACGACTGAGGCATTTATTCCTGATTAATCGTCTGTGACGAACACCGCCGTTGTCCGCGCCGGCACATAGAAGGTGTAATCGTCATCGTCATAGTGCGACTGGCGTACGACCGCGTCGTGCGAGTCCTGCTGGATCTCGTGCAGCTCGAACTCGCTGTCGTCGCCGCTCTCGAAGTAGAACGTCTGCGCCTCGGTCGTTGCGTTGAACAGCACGACGATCTCGACCTCTTCGTCGCCACGCAGGCTCATGACGATCAGACCCGGGATCTGATCAGGTCCCGTGTTGTGGAATTCCACACGCTCCATAATCGCCTCGCCGGTGCGCAGGCGGAACAATCTGGACGCCTTGCGAATCCTGAGCATTTCGCGCAGGTGCTTGTTGGCGGCGCGAATGTCCTGCCGATCGAGATCGCCAAGGCTGGCATTCGCCAGCAGATCGGTTACCACCGGCCAGTTGCCCTGATTGTCGCCGAACGGCGGCATCCCTCGACCCCAGCCGTTGTCCCGGTAACTGAAGTCGAGGAAATTGAACCAGTCACCGGAATTGAAACTGTTACGGTCCATCGACTTCGAGCGCAGGATGTCCTGACCGGCATGAAAGAACGGGATTCCCTGGCTGAGCGCGATGATGCTGTTGGCCAGATTCGCAACGCGAATACGATCATCCATGTCCGTGTCGAGCGGTAGCTTGTACTGGCTGATGTCAAACAGCGTTTCATTGTCGTGCGCGGCTGCGTAGTTGATGACCTCTTGCGGATCGCTTGTATAACCGGCACCCGGATTTCCGAAATAGTCGATGTCGGCGCCGCGAACGAAGTTGCCGTTAGCGTCCATGAACACGTAATCGGCCAAAGTGCCGGCGAGGCCGAGACGGATCCAGTCCGCAAGGCGCATGAGTTCATCGAACTCACCGTCGCTGCCGCTGTTGAGCGCATTCGGGTCGAAGAACAAACCGTTGATAAATCCTTGCCGGCGGACATGGTCCTCGCCGCTGTCGAACGGTCCTCCACCACGCACGGCATCGCGCATGCGATCGTTGAACGAACCGACGCCGGTGCCCATGCCCATATTGGCCTGTGTAGCCTGCTCGAAACGGGCATTGTTCGCGACTTCGCCGAAATTCCAGCCTTCGCCGTATATGTAGATGGATTTCCCGTCGACGCCGTCCTTACGACGCGTCAGTGACTGCAGCATGTCGCGTGCGTTCTCGATGTTTTGTCGGGTGTGGTGGCCCATCAGGTCGAAGCGGAATCCGTCGACTTTGTATTCGGTCGCCCAGGTCCTCAGCGAGTCGAGCATCAACTTCCCCATCATGTTGTGCTCAGACGCCGTGTTGGCGCAACAGCTGCTGGTCTCGATGGATCCGGCGTCGTTCAGGCGGTGGTAATAGTCGGGCACGATCTTGTCGAGTACCGACTTTTCGCCTTGCAGACTTCCGCTGGTATGGTTGTAAACGACGTCCATGACGACCCGCAGCCCGATCCGGTTGAGGCCGGCAACCATTTCGCGAAACTCCATGATTCGCGTAGTCCCATCGGCGTCGGTCGAGTAGCTGCCCTCCGGCGTCGTGTAGTGGAAAGGGTCGTAACACCAGTTGAACCCGTCCTGGTCGCGAATCGGCTCGATTGCCTGCTGCTGCTCCGTGCCGTTCGCGGCAAAGCCGGACAGGTCGCCGGGCGTCGCGTGTGTGCTGCGGTCTTCGGGAATGGTGGCGCAGTCGAATGCCGGTAATAGGTGCACGTGAGAAAGGCCTGCGCGCGACAGCCGGCGAAGATGACGCGTCCCACGCGAATAGGGCAGCGCAAACGCCTTGAACGTGCCGCGTACATGCTCGGGCACGGTGTCGTCATGCCAACTGAAATCGCGCACGTGCAGTTCGTAGATCGAGACGTCCTCGGCAGCGGCGAGGCGCGGCTTACGAAGGCGATCCCAGCGACGTGGTTTGAGGTCGTTGTCGCCGAGGTTGATGATTTGTGAGCGTTTGCTGTCCGTGGACAGATTCAGCGAATACGGATCGGTCACGAGAAACGATTCAACCTGTCCGGTAAAACGCGCGAACACCTCCACTTCATACAGGTAATACTTGCGATCCCATGCTGGTCCCCCCGTAACGCTCCAGGTGCCAGTTGCCGCGTCTTCCGTCATCGAAACGACGGCGCTTGCCGGATTTGCGTCGTTTGAATCGTCGAACAGGTGGAGCTTGACCGACTTCGCGGTTGGCGCCCAGACACGAAGCGTCGGTGTGCGGCCGTCAAACGTGACGCCGAGGTCGCCGTCATACGTATAAAGGTGGTCGAGCACGCCGGCCGGCTGTACCCCGGTCGCGTCGCGTGGCGCGCCGTCATTATCGGTTGCAGCCAGTGCAAACTGGCTTTTCAGTATGCGCGGAACGTCGGCGAGGTAGCCCGGATCGATCGTATAGACGGGCAAGCCGGCCAGGTGGCGAAACTTGTCGGCGATCGCACCATCGACAACGCCGTTGCGCGTCAGCGGAACCGTGGAACCGCCAACGAGGCCATCGGCCGTGACCGCGAGTCCCGCGTCGTCGCTGAAATGCAGCGAAACAGCGCTGTCGTCAGGCACGTTCCACGCGAGCGTATCACGTGCTAGCCAGTACGCACGCGCTTCCGCGATATTGCCTTTCGGCAGCTCGCCGCCGATCTCGAGCAGGTGCGTTTCCGGATCGTAGGTAAACACGACGAGGGCACCGTCGCTTGGCACCGAAAAAGAAATATTCGGGCCGTTCCGGGCGCCCCCGGCGCCGTAGTTCTCATCCCAGCTCTCGTCGTGCGCGACTTTGACCTCGTAGTTGCCAGCCGGAATGTCGCGAGTCGAGAACCGGTAAAGGCCGTCGCCGTCAGGATCCTTGAGCCAGGAACGGAGACACCAGGGTTGCCAGTCTCCGGAACAGCCGAGCTCGGACTGGAAACTTCCGGGCGCCACCGCGATGACCGAATTCCGGTTGCTGGTGATCCAGTTTGCGCCGCGGTCGAAATAGAACTTGACGTCCACCGGCGCGTCGAGATTCAGCGGTATGTTCGCGCCGTCGCGCTGCGCGTTGACGCCGTAGTTTTCGTCCCAGGTGCCGTTGAGCGCGGCTTTGTATTCCCAGCTACCGGCCGGCAGGTTGAATACGCCCTGCCAAACGCCGTCCTCCTCGTCAAAGCCGAGGAACGTGTTTCCGCAGTTCGGCTGCCAGTCGCCGGGGCAGCCGAGTTCGTCCTGAAGACTGCCGGCGACCGTCACGAGCGCCGGCTGCACGAGATGGTTGTCGTGATCGTAGTAGAAAGTGACGTCGCGGCCCTGCTGCAGGTCGAGCCTGAAGTTGGCGCTACCGTCGCCGTAGCTTTCGTCCCAGCCGTCATCCAGCGCCACTTTCCATTCGTAAAATCCGGCTGGTACGGTAAACGTGGCCTGCCAATGCACGCCGTCGTCACTCAGTAATTCCGTCGCCGTGCATTCAGGTTGCCAGTCGCCCGCGCAGCCAAGCTCAGACTGCAGGTTGCCGACCAGCGCAACACTACCGGGTGTCGTGGTGTGATCGGCCTGCGCAGGCGTTGACAAGACGGTCAACGCGAGCAACGAAACAGCGAACAGAAAACAACGCTCGAAAGAGAAGGCGGACATAGCGATCACGGCGTACCCTTTGAATGAGAATAATTGTTTTCGTTTTCACCTTATGGGCTGCCGTGATCGCGAGTCAATGCAATGAATTCGTATTCATTGCTGCGACGGGAGATTAACTTTTTCCGCTCTCGATTCGCGACCACGCTGACAGGTTCTCTTCAAGGTGAGCGATTGACGTCGTGCCGGGAATCACGACGACGTTGGGAGATTGTGAGAGTAACCAGGCGAGCGCCTCGGTGGGTTCGAGCCGTGCGCCGCGTTGCATCGGGTTGGCGCCCAAAGGCCCATACGGGATAAATGCGATACCACGCTCGGCGGTGTAGTTCACCATATCTGCTTCACCCTGCTCGGTCATGTTGAAACGATTCTGAACGCTTGCTATCGGCGCAACGGATAGTGCGCGGTCCAGATCCTCGCGCGTAACGTTGGAGATGCCGATGTGCCGGACCCGCCCGTCGGCCTGCGCTTCGGCCAGGGCCGCAATTGACGTTTCGATCGGCGTTGCGGAATCGATCCGATGCAATTGAAACAGGTCGATCCGTTCGCGTTTAAGATTCTTGAGCGCCCCGTCGATCTGGCGGTGCAACGTGTCGCGCGAGCCATCGACCACAATCCGGCCCGGCGCCGGCTTGTCGACTCCGCCTTTCGTAGCGAAGACGACCGGTCGGTCGCTCAGCGCTTCGCCGACAATGCGGTCAGCAGTTTCGGGTCCGTACGACCACGCGCTGTCGAAGAAATCGACGCCGAGTTCGGCGGCTCGACGGAGCAACGCAATGCCGCCCTCCCAATCTCCGTAGGGTCCGTAATTCCCGGGCTGGCCTGTCAGGCGCATGGTTCCATAGCCGAGCCGATGGATCTCGAGCTCACCGCCGAGCGCATAGCTGCGATTTGAATGAATCATGTTCGTCTCCGTGTGGTGTGTCCGTGTCGGGACCTAATGTGCCTGCGCGGATAACCAGTTGGTAGACGAGTAACACCAATATTTGTTATACATATTACGTATGAGTAAACCCCTCGACCGCCTCACGCTCCTGGAGACGTTCGTGCGTATCGCCGATGCGGGCAGCATCAGCGCGGCGGCGAGGGATCTGGGGCTGTCGCAGCCCTCGGCCAGTCGCCAGCTCGCCGAGCTCGAATCGCGACTCAAGACGCAGCTGATACGGAGGACCACGCACTCACTGGCGCTGACGGACGCCGGTGTCGACCTCTTGGTCGACGCACGCCGGCTGATCGACGGCTGGGAGGCGCTCTCCGAAAAACACCTTGCCGGCGACCATCTGATTCAGGGAAGCCTCAAGATCGTTGCGCCGGTTGCGCTGGGCCAGCTGCACCTGGCGAAGATTGCGTGGCGGTTCCAACAGGACCATCCGGACGTGACAATCACATGGCAATTGGACGACCAGCCGATACGTTTCGCCGAGGTGGGCTGTGATTGCTGGGTTAAGGTCGGCCCGGTTCCCGACGAGACCTTGGTCGTGCGACGTCTGGGCGCCGTAGAGCGCTTGCTTGTGGCCTCAAAGTCGCTTGTTGCCGAACGCGGCCTGCCGAGGGGCCCGAAGGCGGCCGAACGGCTGCCGCTCGCGGCACTGGAACCGTTCGAGGGTCGCCAGATTCCACTCACCCGGCGTGAGGGCCGCACAACAACGATTCGTCCGGAGCCGCGAATGCAAACCAACAACATATTCGCACTCAAAGAGGCCGTGCTGATGGGGCTGGGGATTGCGGTAATGCCGCGTTGGTTTGTTGCATCGGAACTGCAGAGCGGCGAACTCATCGACATTCTTCCGACGTGGCGAGCGGCCGCGCTGGACGTGCACGTCGCCTACTTGCCGGGCCGCCACCGGTCACTGCGCCTGACGACGTTCCTCGAGACGCTGCGGGAACAGGTGCCCGGAATCAGTGGAATATTCCCGAAAACGACGGACGTATGACTGACAACTTCGTCAAAAGCGCGGATTTCCGCAAGTGGCCAACAGCGGGCGCCGATTGAGTTCACGGTGGCTTCACTGGCTGATTTGATACCCCCACGGACTGGCGCACCACTGTTTCGCAGCTTCGTAAATATTGTCAACCGACCCATAGCTTTCGAGACTGTGATCCGAGAACGTCACAACGAACGATCCGGAGCTTTCTGCTAGCGCCGTGTCAAGGTCATAGAGGCCGCTGGCCTGCAGGTCCGAACGCGCCAGCAGATAGTATTTCTCATAAACGTTTAGCGCGACTTCATCCAGCTGGTTGAGAACAACGAGGTTTTCAACGCCGTCGTAACGCGGAACCCCATCGGAACACAAAGTTCTTTTTTGTGCTTCGTGGGCTTCTTCCGCCATTTCGAGAAATCTGGGAACGAAATAGCGGACAATATCTGCCGAAGACATATTCGGCGTCAGTCCAGCCTTGACCGAGTGCCAGCCGGCATGACCCCGTTCACTTTCAATCCGACTCAGGTCTTCCAGATAATCCAGGCTGTCCATGAAAACCCAGTTGACGAACATCCGATAAACAAGTCCTGGGGGCGCATTATCGCTATCGAAGCATTTGCGGTATTCGCCCGTGACCGATTGGCAATTGGCATAAGCGGATTGTGATAGCAACAGGGCGGCAAAGATCCCGGAAAACGGTCTCATTACGTGTCGGGCGGATAGCCGAAATGGACGGCGGGAATGAGATCGATGTCGTCGATCTCTCCGATGGAGCCGTTCGAGGTAACAACGTCATGAGTATCTGCGTCAATTTTCAGGATTTCATTGCGCCGCGGCAGGCCGACATAAATCATTCGACTGCGAGCGTCGAACGCCATTCCGAGCAGCGGTGACGGAAGCGGTATCCTCTCCAGTACCTCACCGCTTTCGATGGAAATGCTCACGAGCTCGGACGACGTGTTGTGCGCAACCCAGAGTTTGTTCTCGTCGGCATCAAGCGCCAGCGCGATCGGAAATTCGCCGCCGGATGGAACGCAGGACAGCAGCTCGCGGCGTTCGACGCTGATCTCGCAAACGGTTCGGTCCTGGGAGTTGGCGACGTAAATCGTGGCGTGGTCTTCGCTGGCCGCCAGCGCCTCAGCGCCGGAACCCGTCTCGAACCGATCGACACGACCGGATTCCAGGTCCAAAAGGTAAGCCTCGCCTGCGGACGGGCTGGTCGCCGCGAGCATGTTGAAATTCGGTAAATGCATGAGTTTGTGCACGCCTTCCTCGACCTGGAACGTCCGGACCGTCCGACCGCTCCGCGGATCGATCTCGTGGACCGTGCCCTCGTTTTCGCAGGTAATCCAGGCGCGATGTGCCTGAGCGGTCGTAACGCTGCCGTGCGGCCTATCGCAGCCGTCGAGCGGCAGGGTAGTCACATCGCTTGCGGCGGATAAATCGACAATGGCCACGCCTGCGCTTGGCCGGCTCTGCCACTGCAACTCGCCCGGTTCGATGGGGCCTTCGTGCGCTTTCGGGAATATGCCAAACAGCGGCACGACCGCCAACCGACCGTCTTCGCTCGATGCGATGTCGTGCGGGCCGGCGCCGACGTCGATTCGCCGCAAAGTTTCCAGGGAGTGCGGATCCAACAGGTGGACTTGCCCTTGCGAGCGCGAGACCGCCGCGACGACGGGTTCGACGGGCAACACCTGATCGATCTGTGCGAGGTGCATGTCGACGTCGCTACCCTCCGACCGCGCGTAGGTGAACGTCTCTTCGGACAGGAATCTGGGCATCAGGTCGCTGCCGTTCGTGTTCAGCAGCGACAGCGGCACCGCGTTTGCCCAACCGTCCGCTTCCGAGCGCGCAATATACAGATCGCCGGGGATCGTCCGGTTTGTAGTTCTGTGAGACGCCTCGAACAACAGGAACTCGCCGCCTGGCGACACCTCGACGTTCCACTCGCCGCCGGACGAGTTCACGGATGCGCCAAGAGCGTCAACCGTCCACGACTCGCCGTTTGGCGTCGCCACGTAGATGTCGCCGAGGCCCGCTCCGCCGCTTCGATCGGACGCAAAAAAGAGGCTGCCGTCGTCGCGAACGACGGGGCTGTATTCCGTCGCGTCGGAGTTTACCGGGGAGGGCAGCTCGTAGGCTGTGCCCCACCGGTCTCCGAGCCATCTCACGCACCATAGGTTGCCGCCCTGCAAGTCCCGCGACGAGGGCCGATCCGACTCGAAACAGCCGAGGTTTTGTTCCACCGAAAAATAGAAACTGGATTCGCTGGCGGCGGGGTCGGCCCACGCGGGACTCGAAAGCGCGGCTCCATTGCCGCCATAGCGCAGAATGCGGCTTGCGCCGTTTTCTCCCCAGTTTCGGTCCTGACGCGTCAGGTAGTGCCCGTCAGGGCCGGCCACGAGCCCGTACTCGGGTGACGGTGAGGTGAGCGCTTCCCAATCGACGGAATCCGCCGCCGTGACGGGCAGGGCTGCAAACAGGCCGAAGGTCCCGACTGTTCGATATCTGCATTTCATCGGCATGCTTCTTTTGAATATCGTCGTGTACTTAGATTGGTAAGCTGCGAATCGTTCAGTTGCAGACCATGAACGTCTTGTCGCGCGATGCAGGCGTTCATCCCGACGGCTAGTTCAGGCAGTCCTTCAGAAACTCACCGGATTTCGCCAGGAACGCAAGCCGGTTCTCGTACAGGCTCAGGTGGTGATCGCCGTTCTCAAAACGGACGTAGTCGACCGATTTACCTCTTTTTTTCAAGGCTCTGGCCATCTTGGTCGACTGATCAACATCTACGGACACGTCGTTATCGCCGTGGAAAAGCAGAATCGGAATCGTGATGTCGTCGGCGCGCCGGGCAGGTGAGTTCGCCGCGAGCATTTTTCGGTCTTTCCACAGGTCGCCAATGAAGCGGGTCGCGTGGCGCCCGCCAACGTAATTCCGCTGAGTACGGATGAGGTTCGGGAGATCGGACACGCCGGCAAAGCTGATGGCGCACTGGTAAAGGTCCGGTGTTTTGACGGCGCCCATGAGCGCCGCGTAACCGCCGTAGGACCCGCCCATGATTGCAATCCGCTCGCCGTCGGCATGACCGTTGTCGATGAGCCAGTGCACGCCATCCGTGATGTCGTCCTGCATTGCCTGCCCCCATTCGCGATCGCCGGCATCCTCGAACGATTGCCCGTAGCCGGCCGAACCGCGGAAGTTCATCTGGAGTACGCCGTACCCCCGGGACACCAGGAACTGAACCCAGTAGTCGAAGCGAAGAAAGTCCCGGGCGGCCGGTCCGCCGTGCGGCAGGATCACGAACGGGAGATCCGACGCAGCCTCGAGGCTGTCGATGCCGACGGGCAGGGTAACGAATGCGGGAATCGTCAGTCCGTCTCGCGCCGGATAACTTGTCGGAATCGTTTTGCCCATGTGTTCACTGCCCAGGCCCGGATATTGCGCCGGCATCCGTCGAATGGTCGGAGTTTTGCGATCGAGCAGGTAGTACGTTCCCGCTTCCCCGTCGCCTTGCATCAGCACGATCGCATAATCGCCGTCCTGAGTAACCGATGCTATCGAGGCGTCGTTACCCGGAAGCCGTTCCCGCAGATCGACGACGTCGTCTTCGATGGGTCTTCGGGACAGATAGACGGTCGAAACGTCGTCTTCGACGAAGTTGATGCTGCGGAGTTCGCCCGTTTCCTTATCAACGTTGATGTTCGCAATGTCGACCGACGGGTGTTGGAATATCCTCTCGAGAAACTGGTCCGTCTCGACGTCGAATCGGTATAAACCACTGGGATCTCCCTCGTGATTCGAGGCGACGTACATCTGGTTCGGCTCATCGGCGAATGCCAGCGGCGCGAAACTGCCGCCAGGCGAATTTGCCCGGTGCGAGAAATCCAGCCAATCGTCTTCCCCGGCTTTTCGGATTATCAGATTACGTGTTCCATCGCGCTTGACGCCTCTGCCCAGCCGAACCTCACCGTGTCTGTCGGACATCCAGTCGAGGACGCCAGCCCTTCCTCTGATAACTCGTTTGTGCCGGCTGGTTTTCGTGATTCTGGCCTGGTAAACGCCAGGTTGCGCCGGGTTTTCGCGAGAATACTGTAGAAGAATGTGCTCCGGGTCGTGTGCAAGAAATGAAACGATGTCATCTTGAATCTGGACCGCTGTTTCGCCGCGCGGACGACGGAATATCGCGGTGAATTCCAGCGTCTCGGCATCGATCGTGAACAAGCGTGTTTCGGTTGTCTGGACGTTTCTGCCGCGCTCTCCCGCAAAGGTCAGGCTGGCTATCAGATGTTTCGGGCTTGCCCAGCGAAACCATCGAATGGAATATTTATCGTCCTCGGTAGTTGCGTAAACGCGAGCGAAGTTCGATCCTGAAACATCGAATATGGTAAATGCGTACATGTTGTCGTTGTTGACGCGCGCGGCAAGATAGCGCCCGCCGGGTGAAACCAGCAGGTCTGCAAACGTCGGCAGGCGGGCGAAGTCCTCGGTCGTGGGAGCCGCGTACCCTGCACACGGAACCGTCGAGAGGACAAAGGCAATTGTCACCAACGGGGTTCTGAGCATGCCGTTTCCAAGCGTTGGAAAGCGTATCTTCCAAATACTAACTCAGGTGTGGCGTCGATACGAAATCGCAGGCGGGCTTACGCCTGTTTCGGGCTTCGGTGGGCGTATTGACTGCGCGATACCCGGTTTTGCCGATGGGCAAGGCTTCGGATTCACGCCACTACGCGTTTCGGATAATCGTAGAGCAGCAGGCGGCACGCCGGGTTGCCGCGGAGGTCCCAATCGTCCGTGTCGATCTCGACGGCGACAAGCCCGCAGGTAGGGACATTTGGCGTGATACCGGGCACCAGCAGATTCGCAAAATCCGTGAGTCCGGGGTTGTGGCCCACGATCATGACGCTGTTGAAACCGGCGTCCTGCTCGGAGACGACGCCGAGCAGTTGACCGACGCCGGCGAGGTACAGCCGATCGTCGCGTTGCAGAAATTCTCTTGGGTAGGAAATCTCTTCGGCGACTGTTTTGGCGGTCGTCCATGCGCGGACTGCCGGGCTGCTCACAATCAGAGACGGTCGAATCGCGGACGTTTTCAGACGCTGCCCCATCATAGGGGCGTCGCGTTTGCCGCGCTTGTTCAGCGGTCGTTCCTTGTCGCTCAGGCTGGCGTCGCTCCAGCTGGACTTCGCGTGGCGAAGAATGGAAAGCGTCTTCATTACCTTGGGGCCTGTTCACACTCAGTGTCGACAGGCCCTAGTTTACAATCACATAAGGCCGGTTTGCAGCCTGGCTTCCTCCGACATCATCGCCTGGTTCCAGGGGGGGTCGAAGACGAGTTGAACGTCCACGTCGGCAACGGTCGGAATGACGGCGATTTTTTCCTGGGCGTCCTGGACCAGGATTTCGCCCATACCGCAGCCGGGTGCGGTCAACGTCATATCCACGGATACCGACCGCTGGCCGTTGGGCAGCGGCGTGATCTCACAGCGGTAAATCAGGCCCAAATCGACGATGTTGATCGGTATCTCCGGGTCATAGCAGGTTTTTAGCTGCTCCCAGATGACCTGTTCGATATCCCGGTCCGTCGCGTTGTCGGGAACGGGCGGAGGCGGAACCGGTTCTTTCCCGAGTGCGTCGCCGTCGGCGCCCGAAATGCGGAACAGGTTGCCCTCGACGTAAATCGTAAAGCTGCCGCCGAGCGCCTGGGTGATGAAGCCGGACGTGCCCTCGCGAAGCGTTACCGGCTCACCGACCGGAATGATGATCGCCGACACGTCACGCGACAGCGTGACCGGTTCGTTCGTGTGTCCAAACATCCGTCTGTTTACTCCGTGGTGGCCGGTGTCTGCGTCCGGTGGATTGCCGAGTTCAACGCATGCCAGGGCAGCGTGGCGCACTTGACGCGGGACGGGTACTCCTTGACGCCTTCCAATGCGCGGAGTTTGCCGAGATCGACGGCTGCGGCAGATCCTGATTCGCAGCCGTCACCGGCCAGTCGTTCGACCAGCGCCTCGAAGAACGCCATCGCATCGTTCAGATCGAGACCAATAACCGTATCCGTGAGCAGGGACGCCGAGGCGACCGAGATCGCGCAGCCGGTCCCCTCGAAGCGGGAGTCGACAATCCGGTTGTTGTCGTCGATCCGAACGTAGAGTTTCAGCTTGTCGCCACAAAGCGGATTGATGCCTTCGGCAGTATGCGTCGCGTCTTCCAGCTTGCCGAAGTGACGCGGGCTTCTAGCATGGTCGAGAATCAGTTCGCGGTAAAGATCGCGAAGTTCGTCGCCTGCCTCTTTGCGGCCGTTCATGTGCCGAAAATCTCTTTCGCTTTGGCCAGTGCGTCAACGAGGCGGTCTATGTCGTCCGTGGTGTTGTACAAAGCCAGGGAGGCGCGTGCGGTGCCGGGAATCCCGAAAAAGTCCATGACCGGCATCGCGCAATGATGGCCGGTGCGTATCGCAATACCCTGATGATCGAGGATAGTACCCAGGTCATGGGGATGAATGTCGTCGAGCAGGAACGACTGCACGCTTGCCTTGTTATCGGCCGTGCCGATCAGGCGTATACCGTCGATTTGGTTCAGTTTCGAGGTCATGTAAGCCAACAGCTCCCGCTCGTGTCGCTCGATATTGTCAAGGCCGATCGCTTCCAGGTACTTGACCGTGGCGCTCAATCCGGCAACGCCGGAGATATTGGGCGTCCCGGCCTCGAATTTGTATGGAAGCTCGTTGTAGGTAGTACCGTCGAAGCGAACTTCCAGAATCATGTCGCCGCCTCCCTGATAAGGAGGCATTGCATCGAGCAGACGCTCCTTGCCGTAGAGTACGCCGACGCCGGTGGGGCCAAACATCTTGTGCGATGAGAACGCGTAGAAATCGGCGTCTAGCGCACGTACGTCAATCGCGAGATGCGGCGCAGCCTGCGCGCCGTCCACGAGTACCGGAATCCCGCCCGCGTGCGCGGCGGCAATCAGCTTTTCGACCGGCACGATGGTGCCGAGGGCGTTCGAGACATGGGCTATCGCCAGAAGTCTCGTCGTCTCATCGAGCATTCCTACGAGCTGCTCTTCGTCGACCTGGCCTTTTTGATCGATGTCCGCAACGCGCAGCGTCGCCCCGGTCTGCTCGCAAACCAATTGCCAGGGCACAATGTTGGAGTGGTGTTCCAGGTGCGAGATCACGATGGTATCGCCCGCGCTGAGCCGCGGGCGGCAATAGCTTTGCGCGACGAGGTTGACAGCCTCGGTGGTGCCGCGGGTGTAGATGATCTCGCGTCGACTCTCGGCGTTGATGAACCCGCGCAGCGACTCCCGCGCATTCTCATAGACTTCGGTCGCCCGATGACTGAGCGTGTGAACGCCGCGGTGGACGTTGGCGTGATCCTCCCGCTGATAGCGGGCAATCTCGTCGATGACCGCGTTGGGGACCTGCGATGATGCGGCATTGTCGAGATACACCAGCGGGTAGCCGTTGATCTCCTGGTCGAGGGCCGGGAAGTCCGCCCGCCGCAATTCGACGGCTGAATCCGTCACCGGAATACTGAGAGGTTCGCTCACTTCGTTTCACCCTTAAGCATGACGTCGAGTTCGACCAGGGCGTCGAGCTTGCGATCCACGAGTTGCTCGACGTAGTGTTTGACGCCCGCGACCGGTACATCGGCGACGATGCGGCTGGCAAATGCGCGCGTAAGTATCTGCGCGGCTCGCTCACGATCGAGCCCCCGCGAGCGCAAGTAGAAAAGTGCGGTCTTGTCGAGTTGACCGATTGTCGCCCCGTGACTGCATTTGACGTCGTCGGCGTAGATCTCGAGTTCCGGTTTGGTGTCGACTTCCGCCCGATCCGACAGCAGAAGGTTGTGATTCGACTGCTCCGCATCGGTACCGTCCGCGCCCTCGTGAACCACCGCCTTACCGTTGAATACGCAGCGGGATCTTCCCGCCGCAATTCCGCGATAGTTTTGCCGGCTGGTTGCCGGGCCAACCCGGTGATCGGCGTGAATGTGGTTGTCGACGTGCTGTTTGCCGTGCGCGAGATACACGCCCGAGGAACTCGCGGTAGCGCCGGCGCCGGCAAGCGTCAGGACAACGTCATTGCGGACAAGGCCGCCGCCGATATCGATGCAGGAGTGTTCAAACGTGCTGTCCCGGGCGAGCCGTGCCAGCAGGCGGCCGATCTGCACGTGCCTTTCGTCGCGTTCCTGGATCTTGACGTAGCGGACACGAGCTCCCGCCGCGACCTCAATCTCCACCACGCCATTGGCGAAGTGTTCCGCGGCGCCGGTCGACTGATGCGCCTCGACGAATTCCACGTTCGCATCCGTAGCGACGTCGAGGAGAATGCGTGTCTGACTGGCTATCGACGCGCCCGATGCGACGTCGTTCAGCAAGAAACCGATAGGCTTGGGGAGGGCGACACCGGACTCGATCCTGACGTAGAGGGCGTCCGCCATCAACGCGGCGTTGAGGCTCGATAGCGCGTCGTCGGTGTGCAGCTCGGGCCGCTCATTCGACTCGGAAAGTCGGCTGATCGAAACACCGGCGCCAATCTCCCGCTTGAAAGCGTCCAAAGATCCTGCGTCGATTTCGCCGCCGCGCAGATCAATCCAAAACGCGTCGACGTTCTCGCCGATGGTGCTGCCGTCGGTCGGCTCGGGAAAGGCGGCGTTTTCGCCCGCGCCGAACTCGCGCAGCCAGCGGTTGCCGATATCGGCGACGGACGACAGGTTCGTGTAACGCCAGTCTTCGTGACGAGTCGTGGGCAAACCGAGGTCGACAAAGTTCGCAAGCGCGTCCTGCCTGACGGAAGTAAGGCTATCCGCCGCGAGCTGAGCGACCGCGGTCTGCAACAGGTTCTTGTCCAGTGGCGCAAAGCTCATCCGTTGGCTGCCTCTTTGACCCAGTCGTAGCCCCGGGCCTCGAGCTCCGTTGCGAGCGATTTGTCACCGGAGCGGGCGATCCGACCCTCCGACAGAACATGCACGAAGTCGGGCTCGATATAGTCCAGCAGACGTTGGTAGTGGGTAACCAGCACAATGGCCCTGTCAGGCGCGCGTAACGCGTTGACGCCGTTTGCGACGGCCTTGAGCGCGTCGATGTCCAGTCCCGAATCCGTTTCGTCGAGGATAGCGAGGCTCGGCTCGAGCATCGCCATTTGCAATATTTCATTGCGTTTCTTTTCACCGCCGGAAAAACCTTCGTTGACGCCGCGGTTCAGGAAGGACGGATCCATATCCAGCATCGCCATTTTTTCGCGGGCGAGCTTCAGAAACTCGAATGCGTCGATTTCGTCCTGTCCCTGGTGCTTGCGTTTTGCGTTTACCGCAGCCTTCAGCAGGTAGGCGTTGTTGACCCCTGGTATTTCCACGGGGTACTGGAAACCGAGGAAAATGCCCTGACGGGCGCGTTCCTCGGGTTCGAGATCGAGCAGGTCGCCGCCTTGAAACGAGACGGAGCCCGATTCCACGACGTAATCTTCATGGCCGGCGACCACCTGGGCGAGCGTGCTCTTGCCGGAGCCGTTCGGCCCCATGATGGCGTGCACCTCGCCGGGACTGACCGCCAGGGACAGGCCGTCCAGTATGCGCGTTTCGCCGATGGTTACTACAAGGTCCTCAATGTCCAGCATTTCAAATCCCGTTGTTCAATGTCCTGTAAATCCGACCGGTCAGGCGTTTTCAGCCTACCGCGCCTTCGAGGCTCACGTTCAGCAGAGCCTGCGCCTCAACCGCGAACTCCATCGGTAGTTCTTTGAACACCTCTTTGCAGAATCCGTTGACGATCAGGTTGACGGCGTCTTCCTCCGCTATGCCGCGCTGGCGGCAGTAGAAGAGTTGATCGGCGGAGATCTTGGACGTCGTGGCCTCATGCTCGATTTTCGCGGTCGGATTCCGTGCCTCGACGTATGGGAAGGTGTGAGCGCCGCAGGTCTTGCCGATCAACAGCGAATCGCACTGCGTGTGGTTGCGAGCACCTTCCGCCTGCGGCATCACGCGCACCAGGCCCCGGTAGGCGTTTTGCGCGTTTCCTGCGGAGATGCCTTTCGACACGATCGTGCTGCTCGTGTTTCTGCCGATGTGGATCATCTTCGTGCCGGTGTCCGCTTGCTGCATGTTGTTGGCGACAGCCACCGAATAAAACTCGCCAACCGAGTTGTCGCCTCGCAGGATACAGCTTGGGTACTTCCAGGTGATCGCCGAGCCCGTTTCCACTTGCGTCCATGAGATTTTCGAGTTGTCGCCGCGGCAGTCGCCGCGTTTCGTCACAAAGTTGTAGATACCGCCGCGTCCTTCTTCGTCGCCGGGGTACCAGTTCTGCACCGTGGAGTATTTGATCTCCGCGTCGCCCAGGGCAACCAGTTCAACGACCGCCGCGTGCAGCTGGTTCTCGTCCCGCATCGGGGCCGTGCAGCCCTCCAGGTAGCTGACGTAACTTCCCTCGTCGGCGATGATCAGCGTGCGCTCGAATTGACCGGTGTTGGCGGCGTTGATGCGGAAGTACGTGGACAGTTCCATCGGGCAGCGCACGCCCTTCGGTACGTAGACGAACGACCCGTCGCTGAACACGGCGGAATTCAGGGCCGCAAAAAAGTTGTCGCGGCGGGGAACGACGCTGCCGATGTATTTTTTCACCAGTTCCGGATGGTTCTCCAACGCTTCCGAAAACGGACAAAAAATGACGCCGGCCTCCGACAGCTTCTCCTTGAACGTCGTGGCCACCGAGACGCTGTCAAAAACGGCATCAACGGCGACGCCGGCAAGCCTGGCGCGCTCGTGCAGCGGGATGCCCAGTTTGTCGTAGGTCTCGAGTAACTTCGGGTCCACCTCGTCCAGGCTCTTGGGCCGGTCGGCGTCCGATTTCGGCGCCGAGAAATAGGAGATCGCCTGATAGTCGATTTTCGGGTAGTGAACGTGCGCCCATTCCGGTTCCTGCATCGTCCTCCAATGGCGATACGCCTGCAGGCGCCATTCGAGCATGAACTCGGGCTCGTTCTTGCGCCGGGATATTGCGCGTATGACGCCCTCGTCGAGCCCCGGGGGGAGGCTGTCCGCTTCAATGTCGGTGACAAAGCCGTGTTCGTAACGGCGGTTCACCATGGATTCGATGTCGTTTGCGTCCGTAGCCATTTAGCGTGCTTTCCGTTCTACGTGGATGGGAGTGCCGGCGAAGTCGAACGATGGCGTCCGCTTGCCGGAATTCTGCAAGTCTGTAAGGCTGATGTCGCGAAGCGCCCGGTGAATGGCGACGTTGATGCGCTGCCAGGCGCCGCCCACGGTACACTGCGCCTCGATTTCGCAATGATGATCCGTGGTACTGCACTCCGTGATCGACACCGGGCCTTCGACGGCGTCGATCACCTCGGCCGCGCTGATGCGGGCCGGGTCGCGCGCCAGGCGGTAGCCGCCCTGCGCGCCGCGCGTCGCAACCACGAGGCCCGCTTTTGCTAGCGTTTTCAGCAGTTTACGAACAGTGGCGACACCGAGGCCCGTGGCATCGGCGACCTCGGCGGCGCTGGCGACCGCCCTGTCGCGGGCGGCAAGGTCGGCCAGGATGACGGTGCCATAATCGGTCAGTTTGCTTATCCGCAGCACGGTGACGCTCTCCCGATAAAAAGAGGACCATTTTAGTACTATTTCGTGCACATGGCTAGAACCTATCTCAAACTCTTCGTCGCTGCGCCGGCGTGCTCCGAAGTGGTGCGAAACTCCCAGGCAAGGCACCAGTCGAAGTGCACATAAAACCACCCGCGTGGATGGTTGGGTTATCGCTTTGTGCGTGGGGGAATTTTGTTATCCTACGGCCGCCTGTGTCCGCAGCAGGGACCTTCCGGGAAACGATTCTGAAACACGCAACCAACAATCTGATCGAGATTACGGACCTCGACTACTCGCGCGGCCAGCGGCAGATATTCAAGGACTTGAATATAACGATTTCGCGCGGCCAGGTGACGGCGATCATGGGTCCCAGCGGCACCGGCAAGACGACGCTGCTGCGTCTCATAACCCGCCAACTCGTGCCGGATCGCGGCAGGATACTCATCGACGGCGTCAATATCGCGGAGCTGAATCAGTCCGGGCTGTATGCGCTGCGCAAGCGTTTTGGCATGCTGTTTCAGAACGGCGCGTTGCTGACCGATCTCTCCGTGTTCGAGAACGTGGCGTTTCCGCTGCGTGAACACACGAAACTGCCGAATCGTTTGATTCGCCACGTCGTTCTGACCAAGCTGCACGCGGTGGGATTGCGCGGCGCGGCGGACATGATGCCCTCGGAGCTTTCCGGCGGCATGGCGCGGCGTGTCGCGCTGGCCCGGGCCATGGTGATGGATCCCGATATCGTGATCTACGACGAGCCGTTCGTGGGCCTCGATCCCATCTCGATGGGGGTCATCGTGCGCCTGGTGCGGAGAATGAACGACGCGCTGGGTATTTCGAGCATCATCGTCAGTCACGACGTGCAGGAGATTGCGAGCGTCGCCGATTGCAGTTACCTGATCTCCGGTGGCAAGGTCGCCGCCTCGGGGAGCCCGGACGAACTCAGCAACACGCCCTCCGAATTGGTGAAACAGTTCATGCATGGCATGGCGGACGGCCCCGTGCCGTTCCACTACGCCGCGCCGAATTACGCGGAACAGCTGCTCGGCCGGGATTCCGAGTAAAAACCGATGTTCCGCGAGATTTATTACGTCCTGAGTGATTTCCTGCGCACGTTTGGCGCGCTCCAGCTGTTCTTTTTGCGCCTGCTCATCAATGTGCCGAGCATATGCGTTCGCCGTTTCAGGCTCGTCGTCAAGCAGGTATTCAATACGGGCGCGCTCTCGCTGGTCATCATCATGGTTTGCGGTTTTTTCGTGGGTGGCGTGCTCGGCCTTCAGGGTTACTCGAATCTCGCCCGTTTCAACGCCGAAGATTCCGTGGGCACCTTTACGGCTTTTTCCTTACTAAAGGAACTGGGGCCGGTGGTAACGGCGCTGCTGTTCGCCGGCCGGGCGGGAACCGCACTGGCGTCCGAGATAGGTTTGATGAAAGCGACCGATCAGCTCGCGGCCATGGAAATGATGGCCATCAATCCGCTCAGGCGCGTGCTGGTGCCCCGGTTCGTGGGCGGCGTCGTTGCCATGCCGCTGCTGGCCGCCGTTTTTAGCATGGTCGGTTTGCTCGGCGCCCATCTCGTTGCGGTGTCGCTGTTTGGCGTCGATGCGGGCGCATTCTGGCAGCAGATGCAGTCGACCCTGGAACTGAGTGACGTGATGGAAGGTGTCGTCAAGAGTATTGTGTTCGGCATTGTGGCGAGCCTGCTGGCGGTATGGGAGGGCTATAATTCGATTCCCACCGCGGAGGGCGTTGGCCGGGCGACCACCCGTACGGTAGTTATTACGGCAATTGCGGTTCTGATTCTCGATTTCATGATTACCGCGATTGCGATTTGAGGTAGACACATGCAACAGACTCGATCGGTTGAATTAGGTACAGGCTTGTTTGTTCTGCTCGGCTTGGCCGCGCTGTTTTTCCTGACGATGCAGACAACGGGTTCGGAAGCGTTTTCGGGTAATGCAAGTTATACGGTTACCGCGCGATTCGACAACGTCGGCAGCCTCAAGGAAAGGGCGCCGGTTGCGATGTCGGGCGTGACCATCGGCCGGGTTCGGACGGTGGAATTCGATCCGGTTGCTCTGGAAGCGGTCGTCTCGTTCGAGATCGACGAACGGTTTTCGCAGATTCCGGAAGATTCCGATGCCAGCATCCTGACCGCCGGGTTGCTCGGCAGCCAGTACATTGGCTTGCAGCCGGGCGGTTCGGATTTTTATCTGGAGGAGGGCAGCGAGATCCAATTTACGCAGTCGGCCATCGTGATCGAAAATCTGATCAGCAAATACCTGTTCCGCGGCGGTTCGGAGTCGGACGAATGATCGTCGCTTTGGACCGGCGTTGACGAGGCGAATACCCATGAAGAGATTCTTTACAGCCCTTCTCCTGACGTGTCTGTCGCAGACCGCGGTGGCTCAGTCGCCGACCGACGTCATCGAAGAGGCGTCGAACGAGTTGTCGAATCAGCTGGCGGAGCGGAAGGACGAATTGGCGGCAGACCGGGATGCGCTGTACGAGATGGTCAACGAGATCATCCTGCCCAGGTTCAACCGCCGCTACGCGGCGCAGCTCGTGCTTGGTCGAAACTGGCGCAGCGCAAGCGAGGAACAGCGTGATGCGTTTGTTGAGGCGTATTACGAGAGCTTGCTGCGAAGATACGCCGATGGCGTCTTGGAATTCAACCAGGATCGTATTCAGATCCTGCCGTTTCGCGGCGATGAATCAAAAGGTCGCGTGGTCGTGAAAACCATCGTCACGCTCGACGATGGGACAAAGGTGCCGGTCGACTACGGTCTGTCCAACCGCGGCGGCTCGTGGATGGTCTTCGATGTCATCATCGAGGGCATTTCCTATGTGCGCAATTTTCGAGCGGAGCTGAACTCGGAGATCCAAAATTCCAGCCTGGATGCAGTGATTGCCCGGCTCCAGTCCGAATCGGATGGCGGTGCGGCCGAGTGAGCGGCTACGAGCTAATCGACAAGGGCGACGGGAGATTCACGCTCAGCGGATACATGACCTTCGGCACCGCCGCCGACATCCTCAAGGACAGCGAGCAACCGTTCGAGGAGCACACGCAGATCGAGGTTGACCTCTCGGGTGTGAGTAAAACGGATTCCGCGGGGTTGGCGTTGTTGCTGGAATGGATAACCTGGGCAAATCATACGGTCCGAGAAATCCGCTTCATCGAAATGCCGGAGAAAATCGAGGCAATCGCCAAGGTCACCGAGGTGGATGAGCTGCTGCGAAGAGGCGAGCGTTGGGCGGGCTTCATCGAGGCGCCCGTCGAGTGACCGTTCGGCCGCCGGCGTTGTCTGTCGGCCCTCAGTCGGCCGTCATCGCCTGACCGTCCTCGTCGTTCGCGGGCGTATGGCGGGCCGCCATCGCCAAATACAGCGCCGCCGAGATACCCGACGTGCCGAACAGCATCGTCATTACGACGATCTGGTATTTGGCCGCGACGATTGGCGACCCTCCCGCCAGGATCTGGCCGGTCATCATGCCCGGCAGTGAGACCAGGCCAACCGCAAACAGCGAGTTGACGCTGGGAATCAGAGCGGTCTGGAACGCCGTCCGTTTTGCCGCCGGACAGGAACGCCCCTTGTCTCTTTCCGCCTGAAATCGTTCGGCCGCCAGGCTGACCGTGTTCATCGCGCCCGCGAAAATCATCCCCGCCAGCGGAAGCACGTAACGCGGGTTGAACCAGGGCTGGACGTCGATGACGACCTGGCTCGTGAGGGCAAGTGTCAAAACGCCGCCTGCGGTGATTGCCGCGAGTGCGTGCACGAACAGGCGCGGCTGTTTGTTTCTGAGCGGCCGAACGGCGATCCAGCTTGCGGCGGTGACCATCAATACGAGCACCCCGACGACAATGGCCGGACTTTCGGCCGCGAATATATAGACCAGCACGTAGCCGACAAGGAGGAGTTGGACCAGCATGCGCGCCGTCGCGTAAATGGCGGTTCGCGCGGGCCCGGCCCAGTGAAACAGGATTCCGATGACGATGGCGGTGGGCAGCAGCGCCAAAACCAGCCCGTCCCATTCGATCGTTGCAATTGTGTTTTCCAATGGATTTCTACCGGTTGATGTCAGTGTATGACCGTTGCCCCGGCCTCCCGCCGACGGCTTCTCACAGCGAATTGGGCGGGTCCGCCCGGGCGGTCTACGGGGCGGGGATCGTCGCAACAGGAGTTGTAATATACACTACTTGAACGTAATGTTCGTTACATGACTGCTGACCAATGGTTGATCCTGATCATCAGCCTGCCCGGCCAAAGCGGCACGCCGCGGATGCGGGTCTGGCGGGCGTTGAAGTCGCGCGGCGCCGGGATATTGAGGGACGGCGTTTATGTGCTTCCGGACTCCGAAGACACGGCGGCCTTGCTCGAAACGCAGGTCCACAACATCGAAAAGGCGGGCGGTGTGGCGTATCTGCTGCGTTATTCGTCGAAGGACTCGGACCTTGGGCCCGCGTTTCTCGAACTGTTCGACCGAAGCGCGGAGTACGGCCAGTGGACGTCGAAAGTCTCGTCGCTCGTCGCGGACCTCGCCGGTCACACCGAAGCCGAGGCGCGGCGAAAAGAAGAGCAGCTGAGGCGCGAGCTCGAGGGGATCGCCGGCATCGATTACTTTCCGGGGGAGACCAGGACAGGCGCGAACGAGGCGCTGCGGGAGATGGCTGCCGCGATCAACCGGCGTTTTTCACCCGATGAACCTGCGTTCGCATCGGGGACGGTCGAGCGGCTTTCGGCCGCGGACTATCAAGGCCGTCAATGGGCGACGCGACGCGGCCTGTGGGTAGACCGGGTGGCGTCAGCCTGGCTCATACGGCGCTTCATCGACGCCAATGCGAGTTTCCTCTGGCTGGCCCACCCGGACGACTGCCCCGCGGACGCGGTCGGATTCGATTTCAACGGCGCAAGTTTCAGCCACGTCGGGGATTTCGTTACGTTCGAGGTCCTGGTGCGCAGCTTCGGGCTGGAGGAAGACCCGGCGCTGAACAAGCTCGGAACGCTGGTCCACTACGCGGACGTCGGCGGACTTTCCGTTGCGGACGCAGCCGGTTTTCTCACGATGCTGGCGGGCATCAAGCAGCGGTGTGCGGATGACGACGCGTTGCTGGAGGCAGGCAGCGGTCTGCTCGACCATCTTTACGCCGCGTACGCGGAATCGGAACAACCCTGAGGGTATTCATCGGCCCGCTGCCGGTCGCAGGAGCAAGCCATGTATAGATTATCGATAGTTTCACTGGCGGCGTCGGTTCTGGTTCTCGGATGTTCAACTGCGCCGGAGTACGTATTTCGCAGCGACGACCGACCGGGTTACGGCCGGACCGTCAGCATCGAGGAACTGGCCGCTGCAAACGCGGCGGCCAACCTGGTGCTGTTGGACGTCCGCCTTTTGGAAGACTACGAGGCCGATCCGGTGCTCATTCCCGGCGCCCGATACAGAAACCCCGAAGCGATCGAACAATGGTCGAGTGCGATACCAAAAAGCGCCAAAGTCGTCGTCTATTGCGTCAAGGGACGATGGGTCAGCCAGAAAGCGGCGAACTACCTGGACCGCAAGGGGTTCGAGGTCTATTCGCTGAGCGGGGGCATCGAAGCCTGGAAGGCGAGTGGCGAGCAGTGAGCGCGAGCTATTTGCCCCGCTCGACCGTGCGGTTTCATAGGTGACCCAGCCGACGGCAACCCGCCGGCTGGGTCCGGTTTTCAGGCGGCTTTTTTCGCCACCTTTCGTGCGGCTTTTCGCGCCTTTTTCTTGTCGCCTTTTTTCGCTGACTTCAACGCCGCCTGTGTGGCGAGCTTGATCACCTTCGCCTTGTTCTTTTTCACACCGGCTTTTTTGACGGCCTTTTTCGCGAGCTGCTTGGCGGTCTTCCTGGCCTTCTTTTTGGACACGTTCTTCGCCATCCGTTCTCTCCGTTGGTAAACACGGAGGGAAACATAATGTATATACATTCAATAGTCAATGAATGTGCAATTGATAGCGAAAAATATTCACAGACGGGCGGTCGGAAAACCGCATCCGAACAAGCGGTACGGAGCGCCGGTCAAGTAAGCGTGCGCAGAGCGTTCGCGCGAATCGAAGCGGCGAGGAACTTCGTCAACCCCTTTCCGTGTTTGTCGATGTTGTCGGCAAACCGGCGATCGGCTTCGTACATGTCCGCGAGTCCGCTGTGCGCCTCGACGCTGCACGGGTAAAACCAGCGATCGATAGACTGCCGATGCCGTTCGGCGATTGCCAGGGCTTCGGGATCGTCGGGACGCTTGCCCGCTTCGAGCGCGGCAAACGCGTCCGCGTAGATCGCGTCCTGCTCGTCCCGGAGCTTCTTCCAGTCCGCTTCGGTGTACGACCGCGTGCGCCGCATGGAAGTCTCGTAAGCGTCGGTGCCACCCCAGCGCTCCCTGGTTTCGTCCGCGTACTTTTGCGGCTCGAAGCCGTCGAAAATCTTTTTCATGTCCATCTCGTCGTCCTCTGTTTCCGTGTAGCCGATGGAGGCCAGCGCCGCATCGATGGCGCGAATCATCGCGGCGGTATCCGCGGCACGCCGCTCGAGTTCAGCGCGTTGGTCGAGCAGGGCCCGCCGGCGGTCAAAATCCGGATCGTCCAGCGAGCGTCTGATGTCCTCGAGCGACAGGCCCAACTCGCGGCCGATGAGAATCTGCTGCAAGCGTAGCAGGTCGTCATCGTCATAGAGCCGGTAACCCGCCGCCGTTCGCGCGCCCGGCACGAGCAGGCCGATCGCGTCGTAATGGCGCAGGGCACGGACGGACAAGCCGCTGAGCCCGGCGACCTCCTTGATCTGATAACGTCGTTTTGACGGCATGGGCGGGAGTTTACGGCCTCACGTAACGTGAGGGTCAAGCGCCGGGGCAAAGAAACCGGTGAGGCCTTGTCGAGGGTGCGCGGGAAGGCGGAATTTTCGCCGTGATGAATCGTGGCGAACCTGGGGTATTCAGCGGTCGTTCGTTATTCCTCGTCTTCTTCGAGGAACTCGTCGTAGAAATCGTCGTCGACCGGCGGATCGCCGTCGTACACGAGAAATTGCCGGCGTTGCAGATACGATTCGCGGAAGGTCACGTACCGGTCGGGCGACTCCTTGATCAACGCCTCTGCGGCAAACAGCCGCTGCCGGACGTCGATCAGACGAACACCGTAAATCTTGTCACGCGCGGAAGCGTTGTCATAGTAGAGCAGTGGATCGGCCGCGAGATTGAACGGAATCATCACGGCGTCGCGCAGGGTTCTCGGACCCAGGAACGGAACGACCACGTAGGGTCCGTTCGGGACGCCCCAGGTCGCAAGCGTCTGTCCGAAGTCTTCGTTATTCGCGTCCAGACCGGCGTTCGTTGCGGGATCGAGGATGCCGAGAAGCCCCACGGTGCTGTTCATGAGAAAGCGGCCGGTGTCGTGGGCCGCGGCGCCGCCTTTACCTTGCAGCAGGTTGTTGATCAGGACCAGCGGCGTGCGCAGGTTGCTCGAGAAATTGCCGACGCCGGTCCGAATGATCTGCGGGAAAACAAACTCGTAACCTTTGGCGATCGGCTTGAAGATGACTTTGTCGACGCCGTCGTTGAAGCTGTGAATCGGACGGTTGAGCGGCTCCCAGGGATCGGCCGGTGAGCGCGAACCCGAGTTGCTCGCGCAGGCCCCGAGCGCCAGAGCGGCGCAGAGGATCAGCATACGGTGTTTCAACGGTCTTCCTCGACGATACGCCGCAATTCCCGCGGCGGTGGGGTAAATGGGCCTAGTTTCCGACGCGGGCGGCAGGTCCGGGACCTTGCGGGCGTCGCATTTGCTGCAGCTGTTCGGGTGTCATGAATTCCTGAATGAAATCGATCCGAGCCTCGTAACGCGCACGCTGGATTTCCTGCAATTCGGGCAGCGCCAGCGCACGCTGCAGGAAGTTAACGCCGCCGACCAGATCGCCGATCATGAACCGGTATTCCGCCATGTAGTAATGCGCCTCCGCCTCGTCTCCCGCATCGATCGCGGCGCGCGCGATCAGGCGGACCTGTTCGGGCGTCGGCGGCACGTTGTTTAGCAGATCGAGCAGAATCTTGTGCGCGTATTTCGCGTCGCCGAACTGCAGCAGCGCTTCGGCGTAGTCGATGACGAGCGGCACGTTGCGCGGAAACAGTTCCAGCGCCCGTTCATAGGTGGACTGAGCATCGCCGATGCGTTCGAGCGCCAGCTGGGCGCGGGCCATGCCGATGTGGTAGGCGATCACCTGTTGATCCCGATTGAGCAATTCCTCGAGGATCTGATTGGCTTCGAGATTGCGCCCGGCGCGCAGGTATGCCAGCGCTCTGCCATATTTGGCGTAGTCCGGCTGGGTGTCGTAAGACTGACGCTCGAAACGCTCGACCGCCTCTTCGGATGTTTCCATGCTGTCGACGATCAGCCGGGCGCGCGTGATGCCGTAATTGTGCGTGTTCTCGCGAACGACGGGCGGATAACTGCGGGCGCGGGCCCGCGCCTCGGCAATACGCGCGGCGCCAACCGGGTGAGTCCGCAGGAACTCCGGTACCCGGGCCTCGATCGGACGCGTGCCGCGGGAAATGACTTCAAAAAACGTCGCCATGCCGGACGGGTCGAAGCCGGCCTCGGCGAGCGCCTCGATCCCGACCCGGTCGGCTTCGTATTCGTTGCTGCGCGTGAAATTGATCCGCTGCTGGGCCGAGGTCCCCTGCGCCACGGCCATGGCGCCCTGGACCGCGTCACCGCCGGCGCCGGCGGCGGCCGCGACGATGGCGCCCAGCATCATGGCAGTGCTCAGAATGCTCTGACGCTGCGAGGCGTGAATGGCACGCGCGATGTGCCGCTGGGTGACGTGGGCGACTTCGTGGGCCAGAACGCCGGCCAACTCGTTTTCGTTACGGGTTGCTTCGATCAGGCCGGTGTGTACGCCGATGTAGCCGCCGGGCAGGGCAAACGCGTTAATGCTCGGATCGTCGATGACAAAAAACGTAAACTTCTGGCCGCCGTCATTGGCGAACGCGGCGATCCGGTGACCGATGTCGTTGATGTATTCGGTGACCTGGGGGTCCTCGACCAGCGTCCCGCTGCGCCGAATCTGATGCATGATCGCACGGCCGATCTGCGCTTCCTCGGATTTTGACAATACGGCATCGGCCGGACTCCCGATGTCCGGCAGATTGACTTCCGCGGCGCGCGGCTGGCCGATCGCAAGGATCAGCGCGGCGAGCGTCGCTGAAAGCAGAAGTTGTCGAATGATTTTCGAGTTCACGTGGAGGTTCTCGGGGATCGCTCACAATTACGACTGAGTGAAATGCACTCCGTTCCCAATAATACCCGGTAACGCGGCGCAAAGTGCGTGCCATTCACCAACGGCTGTCTCACGAGTTTACATAAACCGTTGATTTTAATGATTTTACTGCATTCACAGTCCTTTAACGGCGTCAAGCACTTCCTGGGCATGCCCCTTGACCTTGACCTTGCGCCACTCGGCGCGCAGCTTGCCGTCCTCGTCGATGACAAAGGTGCTGCGCTCGATGCCCATGAATTTCCGGCCGTAGAGGGACTTTTCCTTGATGACGTCGAACTGTTTGCAGAGACGTTCATCGGGATCGGACAGCAGGTCGAACGGGAAAGACTGTTTTGCCTTGAACTTCTCGTGCGATGCCAGGCTGTCGCGAGAAGCGCCGAACACGATTGCATTGGCGCGCTTGAACTTGGCGTGCAGGTCGCGGAAATCCTGGCCCTCCGTCGTGCAGCCGGGTGTGCTGTCCTTCGGGTAGAAATAGATGACCACCTTCTTGCCTCTAAGATCTTTCAATCGGACGGTCTGGTCACCGGTTGCCGCACACTTGAAATCGGCGACGACACGATTCATGCGAGGTCCACTCACTGCGATGTCTCCTTGACTACTGGGGTTGGGTTCAGGGTTTTACAGGTTCGAGGATGGCGTCCAGGTTCAGCTGGTCGCACACCTCGAGGAATTCGTCGCGTATTTGCGAAATGAGCACGCTGCCCGGCAGGTTGATGGTCATTTGCAGGGAGACCATCGGTGCGCCGGTGTGAGCCGCGGCATAACGCCGGGTGGCCACTTCTGCAATCTCGATTTTGCGGGACGCAAAAAAGTGGGCGAGGTTGAAGACGATGCCCGCCTGGTCGAGGCACACGACGTCGACGATGTAGGGCATGCAGTCGTCGGTGCCCTCGCGCTGCTCGGTCTTCTTGATCGAAATCGTCAGATCCTTGCCGCGGGTCAGTTTGTCGAGCGCTGCCTCGAGCTTGTTCAGCGCATGCCAGTTGCCCGAAACCAGCAAGACCATGGCAAATTCGCTGGCGAGCGCCGTCATGCGGCTTTCCTCGATGTTGCCGCCGCAGTCCAGGATGACCTTCGAGAGATCGTTTACTACGCCGGCACGATCGGCCCCAACTGCTGATATAACAACAAGTTGTTCCATTTTCTTCGATTGATTTGTCATCAAAGGGCTCAGTTCCGGTTGTGGCTGCGACGGGGCGCCCCGTTTCGAGGCTTGCCAGCGCTAAACGTGAACAGTACCATCGCCGGCTGATTTCTGGCGAGCATTGCGGAAATTGAATCAAGGGCTCAACGACACGGTCCAAGAAAGCGACATGAGGCTGATTCGACTGACATCAATGGTTGCGGTGGCGCTGGCCTGCGGGGCCTGCGGCTCGAACATCACCTGCGACGAGCCGAAGCTCTACGAGTCGGCGAGGGAGGGCGTGCGTGTCGTTGCACCCGACGACCTCGATCAGCTGGAAGCGTCGCTGGAGACGCCGATTCCGAAAGCGTCGCCCCGCGATCCACGTCCGGAAGGCTCGCCCTGCCTGGATTTGCCACCGACGATCCAGGCGAATCCGGACGCCTTATAATCGGATTTCACGACGCCGTTTAAGGCGATCAGTAAACGGAGAGGTGGCTGAGTGGCTTACAAAATCGCGGGAGCGATTTTGGACCGCGTAGCGGCCCGAAGGGCGGCGGGCAGGATGCCCGCCGTCAACGCGCTCGCTTGGAAAGCGAGTGTGCGTTTGTAGCGTACCGCGGGTTCGAGCCGAGGCCGGCTTGCCGGCCGAGACGACGCGCAGCGAACGAAGTGAGTGAGCGCCCGCTTGACGGGTGAGCCGCCGAAGGCGGTGAATCCATCCCGCCCTGTGTCAGGTTGGGATAGATGCAGACAGACGAGATTGGAGAGGTGGCTGAGTGGCTTAAGGCGCTCGCTTGGAAAGCGAGTGTGCGTTTGTAGCGTACCGCGGGTTCGAATCCCGCCCTCTCCGCCAGCCATCAAAAACGGGGTCCTAGTGACCCCGTTTTTGATGACCAGCAGAGGGTTTGGGATGAGAGCCCCGCTCGACCAGTCGGCGCAGCCGATTGGGACGCGCGAAGTGCGCCCGCAGGGCGAGGAGCGAAGCGACGAGTCAATCCCGCCCTTTCCGCCAGTTACATTCGGACAGCAGTTCACTGGGTGACAAAGTCTTGTTCAGAGCGGTATGCAACTCCCGCTGTATCCGTGAGGACGTATGGCCTGCGTCGCTTCAACACCCCTATTCTTTTTCGTTCGCGATGTCGAGAATGGAATGATTCGAGAGGTGGCCGTGTTTGATGTCGTCCAGGCCATCCAGGATATGCGTGACGACACTCTGTGATTCCATATCACGACGTATCAACTCGCGCAGGTATTCGCTTGGCGTCGAATAGACGCCGGCATCACCTGTGCGGGAATTGATGAATTCACGAAGTTCGTCCGTCAGAGATACGTAGAGGTTGCTCGCCATTCACTCGCTCATGGTCGCCGCTTTGGGTTCTGGTGAGAGTGCCGCGAGTGTCGAATAACGTCAATATTCGATATTCGGATTCCGGATCGAGAACGCAATGCCTTTGTTTTAGCGGCACGTCAATCCCGTTTACCCACCTGTTCAAGAATTCGGCCTCAGCTCCAGCTCCAAACGCATCCCCACAACGGCCGCTGCCCGCTTCAAGGTCTCCAGCGTCACGCTTTCGTTTTCGGGGTCGAGCAGGCGGTCAAGTTGTGAGCGGCTGGTTTTCATCCGCTCGGCCATCCGTGCTTTGGAGATGTTTTGCTCAGCCATGGCTTCTGCCAGCTTGGTTGCCAACACTGACTTGATCGCATGATTTTTCGCGTCTTCGTAGGTGCCGTTTTCCCTGAGAAGGCTCTCGAGGGTCGATCCGGTTCTGGGGTTTTTCTTAGCCATATCGTTGATGCTCCCTCATGCGGCGTTTCGCAAGTATCAGTTCCTTTTGCGGTGTGGCTCGGGACTTTTTGACGAAACCGTGTAACAAGATCATCTCTTTCCCTGAAACGTAAAAAAACACCCTGGAAATTCGCCCGTCAGGCAGGTTGCTGCGAATCTCCAATAACCCCGCACCGTTCCTCAGCGATTTGCACAGCGGCTCGCCGCAAGGCCAGCCGAACTCCACGGCCATGATGTCCTGGCCGATGATCTTTCGATCCTCCGACCGCAACGCCAAAAGCCATTCCCGCACCGGCTCGCGCCCACCCGGCAACCGGTAGAATTTGGCGGTAACGGTCTTTTCAGGCGTCTTCATGTCTATTAGTACCAAAATTGGTACATCTTGTCACTAGCGATGTACTCCTGCCATTTAAGTTTTTGTCCAATTCATTGATTTAAGGGGACACCAATAACGGGCTCGGTAGATTCGAGCTGATCTTGATCAGTTCCTGTCTTATCCAAATTGCGCAGAAGAGCGGAGGGGTGCCGCTCCCTCAGCCATTGGTAATGACGTGATTCGGAAGTGGAGCTTTCAGCGTTTAGAGCTTGGCTCCAAATGCATTGGTGACACGAGGCGTTAGGCTGGGCAATGGTCTAGCGTCTCTTATCGCGCTAGATCCAGGTCAATGGCGCGCCGCGTCGCTTCAAAACAGACAAAGTTAAAAAAAGGTCACAAGGAAGGTGAGGTGGAAAAAGGTGTAAGGTTTATTTCTCTCGGTTCGGTGACTCAGTAATAGGCTTGACAACTATTCTCTCATTCGCGGCAAGCCAAGATTGTGGGCTTTTTCTGGAGGTTTAGCCCTTAGCAGACCTCTCACCACTATGCTATGAATAGCGGACCGAAGAGGGGTTGCAGCCCCTCGACGGCCCTAACCACAGCCAGCAATAGAGGTGCTGACAATGGCTAACAACATGCTATCAGACCGAAACACGATTACCCCTAATTGTCTATCTAGGAAGCGTCGTGCTTTTTGTACCCGAACTGGCCTCAACCCGAGGTCCAGAACCGTGAACACTACAAGTAGCCTGAATGACAACCTGAAAAACTCTGAAATGCAGCTTGACGGCAACTCGAAAAAAGCCGTGCAGATATCACGTATGCGCCGGGCTGGTCAGGTCGTCTATCCACTCAAAACCGCAAAAACCGCCAGGAACCGTTCACCCTTCTCGTCGCGAATAGACGGACAGGTCAGAGAGGAGAAGGGTATCTACAATCCTGATCCTGTGCCAAGTACAGAGCGGGACGCTAATCCGCGGCCTTCCTCCGCGATTGCAGACCACGCCAAGCACCTCCGCAAGGCAGAGAGCACAATTGACGATGCATCGAATCTCGTGGGACTGATACTGGCCGCGCTCGACGACGAGAGCGACGGCCGTGCAATGCAAACCATCGTCGGCCTGAGAGTCATCGAACAGAAGCTGCGCAAGGCGCACGGTCAAATCGACAAGCACCACACGCGTCACGGGAACCTGCTTCTCGCTTATCTGGATCTCAAGAACCGAGCGGATAATGAGAGTTAGACGTGTCGGCGCGGTATTCGCGTCGGCTTATTGATCACGCGTGTTCGTGATCGGGAGAAAGACGTGTGTCGCCGCCGGCTCACGCAGGACCGGGGCCGGCGGCGGCTACGAGCGAGCGGTGTCAGGCCCTGTTCTAATGAAATCAATAGAGATCTTATGGGCAGAACTTAAAGTAGTTTCGAGAAAAGTTTCCGCGGTAACGCGAAGGGGCAACGGTCAAAGCTCAAATACGACCATCGTTACAGGCTCATTTCGGGCGATTGTCGCTCGTATTCGTATCCACCATTCCCTAGTTGATCGATTCGGAATGCGCCGAACGCACGCCGCGGAACCCATACGCTCTATAACGAGGTCCTCCGCTCCAGTTTCCGAAGGGCCGAAACGATACGGGGCTGTGCGGGTTGTATCTGCTGTACTCGGTATCCGGCGAGTAATAGCCGCCGCCCCGGTAACCGAAACCCTTTCCCCGGCGAGGTCCGCCGAGTTCGCGAGGCCATGAGTCCACGTTCGCCTCGCCCCAGGCCGTTACCTGACCGTCTCCATGCGTTCCGGTGTACTTTCTGCCTTCCGCGTCGGACAGAGTGACCACTCGTTCCCAAAGACTTCCCGACAAATCCATCACCCAATAGAAAGAAGCCGCAAATTTCTCGCGGGTGTCGTCGGTAAGCGTCGCCTCGGACGAACCGTCGAGCATCCCCAGATCGCCGTTTGGCAGGATGCTGCGCTGAACCGCGGCAGTCGATGAGTTGCCCCACACGTACGTCGTTTGAGGTGGTTCGGCCGTCCCGCGAGCCGCCTTTGTGTACTCGAGATCGGTCATGGGTCTCAGCGCGGCCCAGTCGAGAAAAGCGATGCCATCCTCCCAGCTTACGAAATTCGCCGGTCGCTTCGGACTGGCAGCAACGTACGCGCCGTTCGTGAATGAAATGGTGCCTCTGTCTTCGTAATAAGTCGGGCCGGCGAAATTCGCGCGAAAATCCGCTCCGTAGACATCCAGCTTGTTCAGGAAGGTCGCGTACTCGCCCTGCGAGATTTCGTACTTCATGACGTAGAACGGTGAGAACCCTTTTGGAAACGTATCCGGAATCGTGCCGGCGGCAATCCCCATGAACTGCGGCGCAGCGTCGGAGCGGAAGTACAGCTGTCCCTCACCGTCGCCAATGTCGATCTGGTCTTCGGAAACGATACGCAGTGGCCCGTCAAATTCACCGTCAGCGCCGGATCTGAAATAGGCGCCGTAGTCGATCGACTCCTCGCTTGCGCCTCCTGCGTAAAAAGCGCCCTCCGGAATGTAAACCATTTCGATTCCGTGCACGGAAGCCCGCCGGCTCTCGGTATTCAGGCCCTTCAGGACATCGGCATCGACCGGAATACGCAGCTTTGCCCGGACGCTCCCACGGTAGGCGCTTTGCAATTGGACAAACACACCGGTTTTATCCGCCGGGACGATGAACTCAAGTGCGGCGTCACCTGTGCTCCGATCGATGAAGAGTACCTCCGGCACACCACCCACGTTTGCGTGGCGCGCTAGGGGAAAGCCGGAAGCGTCACCGCCAAGAACTTTTGCGAATATCCAAACTGCGTCGTGGTTTCGCCTGTTCCTCCACGCGGCATCCCATTCAATCCAAAAATCGAAGTAGGCAACGGAAGGTACTTCGTAATCCTGCGCGGATGAGTGCGGTGGAACGTCCGTGTAGAACACTTCATCGGAGAGGCTTAGGTTCTCGGCGTGAACGAAATAACTGAATGTCATAACTACGCCGGTCACTAACCAGCGTACCGTTCTCTTTACGGTCGGATACATGGTTGTCCACTTTCTCTTCAAACGCTTTTTTTTGTAGCGACTGATTTAAGCACAGCGTCGCAATAACGCAAACCTACACATGTGGCGGTAACGAAGCGGGCTACGCTCTTTTCAGTTGAACCCGATCGGCCGCAACCGGACAGACATTCGTACGGTAAAAACGCGCCCGCTAATCGCAAGCTCGATCTTTCAAACACCGCCTGAAGAGGCAGGGCATTATGCGTGGGAATTCGCCCGGGTCTTTTTGAGCGAGCGCAGCAGCACGTTCACGGTTTGATCGAGTTGAGCCGGCGTTTCGATGCCTGGAATCAACAGCTGGCTCAGCGCATCAACAAAGGCAGCCAGCGAGGAATCCGATGGCCGCCAGCCGATAACGGCTTCCATCGGCACGACGCGAACTACAAACGTACTCTCCCCGAGCGGACGGCGCTCGTGGATTGCCTGGAGACTGCGGATGAAGTCGTCGGTGAGGCTATTCGCACTCAACAATGCGATCACGTAGGCAGCCGTGTCCGCTGCGTTCAATGCGTCGACGATATCGATTCCATGAAAGTCCAGCGCTTTCGCGAGGGTGTCCCTGAGCTCGGCGTCTTGTTCACAGGCGAGGACGAAACAGGGATGAAATAACGACTGGTCAACGTCGAGCGCGGCGCTCCGTGAAGCTTGGCGTCGTTCGGCCTCTCGCCACATATAGAGCAGCTGCATCAGCAGCCTGCCGTGGGCGGCGGTAACGTCCTTGGTTGCGACCGTCTGATCGTCGGCTTCTCGCGTCACCTCGATCCATTGTGTTTCCCGCTCGATGCGCGGCACGATGGCAGCCGCGGGCCCATCGATGCCCAGATCTTCGAGTGCTTCGGAGATGAGCGCGGTTGTCCATTCGGCGTCTCCGCCCACCGACACGGTCGCCAGCGAAACGAAACTGCCGTAGGTTAGGCCGAACCAGGGCAGCGCGTAGCAGTCGCCGCCGAGTCTAGCCCGCTCGGCACGAAGCTGCTCGCTCACTGTTCGCAGAATGGCGCCGCGGCGTTCGCGGTATGTCGCAGCGTCCTCCGGCAGGAGTGCGGCGTCGAGCCCGAGTACTTCGAGATGCCGCCGATTCTCGCTCAGCGCGTCGGCGTATTGGCTCGCGTACCCCTCGAAGCAGAACTTGGCCAGCTCACTTCCCAGGGGCAGTGCACTCAACGATTTCTCGGTCATACGCATCGGTGCATGATATCGTAGACTGCTCCCATGGTCCCCACCGAAAAGTCTGTCGCCGCGCTCCTGCAAGGCAGCCACCTCGGCATGCTCGAGTACGGTATTGCGGTCTCCGCGGAATCCGCCGCTGCGTGGGCCGAGTGGCTCGATGCACTCTCTATACCGGCAGGCGACCGTGATGACGCCGAGAAACTTCTCGACCGCATTCGCGAAAAGCTCGTCGCCGAACGCTTGCGGCTGGGCGGCGACTGTTACCTGCTGCCGATGTTCGTGATCGGCTACATGTCGTTTCGAGTGGTCGTGAATACGGCGATGGCTCTGCCGCGCGAGGAACCGATCGGGATTCTCGGTACCGCGGTCGCTGATCTTGGCCTTCAGGTAACGAGGGCCGGTCTCGACGAGCTTGTGGACAAAACGGTCGGCAAGCCCGCTCACGCCGGAGGCGAGGAACCGTCGCTCGCGCACTCGGAGGTACTGCGCTGGGTTCAGGCACTCGGGCTTCGCATTCTGGAACTCTGGGACCGAGCCGAACAAGCGCGCGCAGACGGTTTGCCAGAATTCTCGATTGAGAGCGGGCCGAGCTGGAGCTGTTTCATTAGCTACAATCATAAGGATGAATCGTTCGCATCAGCGCTTTACGAACAATTGAGAGAGCACGGCGTGCGCGTCTGGTATGCGCCGGAAGCGGTCGTTGCCGGTCGGCTGGCGCAGCAGGTTCGCGACGCAATCTGGCGACAGGACAAGCTGGTCGTTGTGCTGTCGCCCGCGAGCTTGCAGAGCGCCTGGGTCAGAGACGAATGCAGGTGGGCGGGAGAGCGTGAGCGGGAAACCGGCGAATCGATCCTGTTGCCGATCAGTATCGAACGCAGCATCGACACCGGTCGATGGCTCGCGGAGGTCATGGGTGAACGGCGCGAGGTACTCGACTTCAGCGACTACCGGGATGGCGTCCGCTTCGGAGAATCGGTGCAAGCGCTGGTTCGATCGTAGGGCGCTGAAAGCCCTGTTCTTGAAATTCTCGATGGGCGATTATCGTCAGGTTCTGCATCCACCGTTTTCTTCGCGGGAGAATCCGTCGTCATACGTTTTCGCAACGGTCTCGTCACCGAGTCCGTACCCGGATTCATCGGCAGCGGATCGCTTGCCGGGAAACTTTCGGCAAGTGCGGCGTCGAGTTCTTCATCGGTTATGCGGTCCCGCATGCACGCGCTCCCGGCAAGAAGCCATTATTCATTGTAGATGGTAAATGGAAATCCGGGCGTTATGAACCATTTTACCCGGCGCGGTCCGGATACGCAGAAGCCCTGATTTTCGCCGGCAACTCAGTCCGTTAGCGTCTCTGAAACTACGACTGCCGAAAATCAGCTATGTTCCCGGCGGCTGCGCTGGTGCGCCTAACGACTCGTGAACTGACGGCACACGGCTGACGAAGCAATGTCCTGGCGGTGCAGCAGCTGGGCGAAGGGGAATCCACTGTGAAAAAATCAATTGAATTTTCCGATTTCATGGAAACGTTCAAGGCAAGAACGCCCGGCCAGGCCGAGTTCCATCAGGCGGTGGGTGAGGTTGTGAAGGACCTCGTGCCGGTGGTCAATGACAATCCCGATTACATCCATGCCAGAATTCTCGACCGCATCACCGAGCCGGAGCGCACGATTTCGTTCCGCGTCGTCTGGGAAGACGACCGGCATGGGGTCCATGTGAATCGCGGTTATCGCGTCCAGTTCAACAGCGCCATTGGTCCCTACAAAGGAGGACTGCGTTTTCATCCAACGGTAAACCCGTCGATTCTAAACTTTTTAGCATTCGAGCAGACGTTCAAGAACGCTTTGACCGGTCTTCCGATGGGCGGCGGGAAGGGCGGCTCGGACTTCGATCCCAGGGGTCGCTCAGAGTCCGAAATCATGCGGTTTTGCAACGCATTCATGCTTCAATTGCATCGCCATATCGAACCGAACGTTGACATCCCGGCCGGCGACATCAACGTGGGCAGCCGGGAAATCGGCTATCTGTTCGGTGCCTACCGACGTATAACGAATGAATTCAAGGCTGTCCTCACCGGCAAAGGGCTCACGTTCGGCGGCAGCGAAATGCGCACCGAAGCAACGGGCTACGGCTTGCTGTACTTCGTACGGGAAATGCTCGAAACCCGGGCGCAGACCGTCGAGGGGCGGAGGACGGTTGTATCGGGTTCGGGTAACGTGGCAACCCACGCGGCCGAGAAAGCCGTAGAAATGGGAGCAAAGGTTGTCACCCTGTCCGATAGTCGTGGCTTCATTCTCGACGAGGAGGGCGTGACGCAGGCGAAAATCGACTGGGTCCGCCAACACAAGGCGAAGTCGCGAGCGACCCTGGAAGATTATGCGGACGAGTTCGGCGCCAGATGGTTCCCGGGCAAGACTCCCTGGGGTGTCGAGTGCACGATTGCGCTCCCTTGCGCAACCCAGAACGAACTGGGCAAAGACGACGCGTCCACGTTGATAAACAACGGCTGCATACTGATCGCGGAGGGCGCGAATATGCCGACGACGGCAGCGGCGCAGGCGGTAATAGGCGATGCGGAAGTCTTGTTTGGCCCGGGTAAAGCCAGCAACGCCGGCGGTGTCGCCGTGTCCGGTCTCGAGATCAGTCAGAACCGCATGCGCCGGTCAAAAGGACGTGTTGAGTTGGATGAAGATTTGAAATCGATCATGCACAAAATTCACGACTCATGCATCCGTCATGGCGGGGGCTTGAACGGCAAGGTGGACTACGCTCGCGGAGCGAACATTGCCGGATTCAAGAAGGTCGCGGATGCGATGCTCGCTCAGGGCCACAGTTGAAACGGGGTTCCTATGACACTCGTCCTGCACAGCGGCCGTTCGAGTCGTGCTGGAATCGCTGAGATTGGAAGCCGTAAACGGGCAGGAGCGGTCACTCGAGGCGCGTTGCAATCACTGTCCTCATTCTGAAATGAACAGGTTCAGGAACTTGGCCGCAAGCTTAGACTTTTCCACCTCCGCTTTGTGCAGCGGGTTGCCCCAGTGGATGCCGTCGGTGTTGCCAAGAGCAATCAGCGCCCAACCGTCGTCCGGCGCCTTCAGCAGCAAGCCGGCGTAAGCCTCCGGCCACCAGCCCCCATGCCACACAAGCCTGTGGCCCCGCCATTCCTGCACCCACCAACCGTACGCGTAAGCTGCCGGCTTGCCGTCAGCCAAGGTCGGCGGTGTCCACATCCGCTCAACTAGCTCGGGCGGCAGGATCTTGCCTTGATCCAATGCGACGGAGTACTTCGCCAGGCCCATAGCGCCTGCGATGATGCCGGAACTCGCGTTGAGTTCCGGATTCGGCAGGACCGAGGGGGCATGGCCGTCATCTTCCTCCGGCGCGTGTCGAAACGGCGGCGCCAGATTCGTGAGCGCAACGCTACGGTCGGGGTCTCGCCAGCCCGCCGCCACGGCGTCGAGTTCCGCGGGACCGAGAACGTATTCATTCATCCATTCGCGCCAGGTCCGATCCGTGTTCTCCTCTACCCAGTTCGACAGCCGCCCAAAAACGATCGGGTTGTACATGAACGTCGATCCGGGCTCGCCTTGTACACGGTGCTGTAGAACGTGCCGCAAACTGATTGGCACGTCGCAGCGCGGCGGCTCTACGACGGTACCGTCATCGAGCGTGCCGCCGCCGAAAATGATTCCGCTATTCGTTAACCATTCACAGCGCCTGCCCCAATCGCTGAGCGTCGTGAAATCGTCATCCAGGTTAATGTGCCCGTCGGCTTCCATGGCGAGCAGCGTGGCGGCAGTGAACGTCTTCGAGATCGATGCGACCAGATAGGTCGTTTCGGCTGTCGTGGGCTCCTCGGCATCGTGATCCTGCCAGCCTATCGCTTCCGACAGCACAACCTCGCCGTCCTTGACCAGGGCGACTGAAAAGCTGGGGATGCGCGCATCGCGCCGGTACTCCTGCAGGAACTGCCTGAATTCATCAAGTTTTTCGTCCAGAGAACTAGCAGACGAAGGTTTGCTGATCGGCAGTAGCGCGAACGCCAGGACAAAACACACTATCTTCATTTTTTTCCTGCTCTTGACGGGCAAGACGAGTGGAGGGCATCGCGCCACTCGTCAAGAACCCGACAACCTGCCCACGATCAGCTCGCTGATTTCCTTTCCTTTGACGCCGGTGGCGACGGAAATCGCAGGGCGGTCCTGCCAGGCGGCCGGCGTCGCATCGTCCGTGTCGCCGAGGCTTGGCCAGGTTTTGCCGCGGCTGATCCCCTCCGTCTCGACGCGGATCGGCCATTGATCGAGGTCGAAGAGTTCCGGGGTCAGGAGATACGCAACCGCCGAGGGATCGTGCGAATAGATTCCGTCGATCCCGTTCGTTTTCTTGTAAAAGGACTGATAAAACGGCACCGCCGCCGCCAGATGCCGCGACGTGGGGCTTCCGCCTTCCGTGATCCTGCCGACGTCCCGCGACGTCAGAGTGACCCGGTGGGTGACGTCCAGTCCGATCATCGTCGTGCGCCAGGATTGTCCGAGTACGAGGTCAGCCGCTTCCGGATCGTTCATCATGTTCGCCTCGGCGGCCGGCGTGGCGTTTCCCGGCACGAAGGCGTTGCCACCCATGATCACGATTTCATCGACCAGCGTCGGCAAATCCGGGAACGCCTGAATCGCCAATGCCAGGTTTGTGAGCGGACCCAAGGTCAGGATCGTCACCTCGCCCGGAGCTTCCGATACCCGCTCGTACAACCATTTCCACGCCGGTTCGCTGACGGGGCCGGATATTGGTGCTGCAAGGTTGGCGTTACCTTGTGCGTCCTGTCCGTGAACCTGCGGTACGGCCCCGAGGTAGTCCGACGACAAGGGCTTCGTCGCACCCATTGCCACCGGGATGTCCCCGCGTCCGGCAATTTCGAGCAGCGACAGGGTGTTCCTGGTCGTGACCTCGGTTTCGGCGTTTCCGAAGATCGTCGTCATGCCGATGACGTCGATCTCCGGAGACGCCAGCGCGAGGAAGATCGCAATCGCGTCGTCCACCCCGGGGTCGGTGTCGATTATCGTTTTTCTGGTCATACTTTCCTGCGAATGTTCATTTTTGCTCACCCACTAGCCGCTGCCGAGATACGTTTCGTCCGACAAATAGAATCCCGCAAACGCATCCTCGAAGTCTTCGGCAACGGATTTTTTACAGGGAGCACACCCGATTGATGTCCGGATGGGCGTTTTCTTGCGTCAGATGACGAATCGTCTGTTTGCAGTACGACCGTCCGCCGTCGAGTGTAGAGTGGACGGCGGTTCCGATCAAACCCAATAGCGTAATAGCGTTTGAATCACTACCGTCGCGGCCTAGTAGACCGACCGATACGCATGCCCGGCGTTCGGAACTTGCGAACGAATCTGTTTACCGGCGCGCCGGCCGCAACGCGAGCATCGGAATTTCAGTTCGGTAATGCCCTTGTCGGCCAGTCCCGCGCGATCCAGCTCGAGGAACGAGTATTCCTTCCAGCGCCGGCATTTCAGACAACCGGCTGCGACTCGTTCGCCGTGTTGATAGGCTTTGCGAACGGTGTCGAGGACGATCTCCTGCGTCACGGTTTGACCAGGTCGTCGGGCGCTACGTTCGAGGGAACCGGCCAGGCTTCCATGCGGGCGGACGGGTAGGGTTTGATCAATTCGTTCGCGACGTCTCGTTCATCCGTGAGCCACGCCTCGTAGTTTTCGGGTGGAATGAACAGCGGCATCCGGTGTTTGTTCTTGCCGGCGTTGTGAATGCGCGTCATGAGTTCGTTCGCCGGCATCGTGAGCATGGTCGCCGACAGTCCGTGCTTGTTGTTCGCGTCCCACAGGCCGGCGATTGCCATCGGTTCGGTGGACAGGCGGATAAACCACCGCTGCTTACGGTTTCGCCCCTCGACCTGTTGCCACTCGTAAAATCCCCGAATCGGGAACAGGCATCGGTTTCCTTTTCGCCACGGCCGGCGGTAGGACGGCTTTTCAGCCACCGTCTCGATGCGCGCGTTCCATGTGGCTGCCTGCCACTTCTCGTCCTTGAACCAAAACGGAATCAGACCCCACCGCATCGGGTCGCAGACGCGGCCTACCTCGCTTTGATAAACGATCGGGACTTGTGTCGTCAGCCGGACCTCGATACTGCTGAACTCGAACGGCGGCCGGACCAGCGACCAGTCGTACTCCATATCGCGGTCGGTGCTCGAGACGAATCGGGTACACATTGGCGGCCTTGCGTTCTCGTTCTTTTGCGTTGGCAGTCGAGTGTAGTGAGGCGAGGAAAGCCGCCTGACGGCCCATGACACCGCTGTTCCGGGCGTCTCAACCGGTTTCGACGCCGGGCTGATCGGACGACATTGCCCTTCCTATATGGGCGCCTACGAGCAAGCGGGCGGGTTGGACGGGTAACGCCCGTTGGAGAAGCGGGGGGCTGTGCGCAACGGTCAGCGTCGAGTTCGGCGCAGGCCGGCAGGCGATCGACACGTTTTGGGTTGAGCTCGATAACGTCGCGTTCTACTGAGTTCGCACAGACCCTACCCAAAGGAAGGGTTGATCGAAGCACCCGCGGGTCTGTAGCATCGAGGCGTTTTGATTCCGGAACCCGGGCAGGCGTTCCGGCTCGTTCAGGTAACAAACGTCTCTTGGGATTCCAAAATGTCGGATTACAGCCTCGATCAATTCATGGCGGACACGCGTGACGCGGTCGGGTCTCTTCAGGAAACCGCAGACTGTGTCGACGCCGTGGCGCCGCTGCTCCACCGCCTGATTGCAGGTTCGAGGGACTTTCTAAAGCCGGAGCACTTCCGGTCGGATCCGGATCACTACGCCCGCAACGCGATCCACATCGACGAGGAAGGGGGGCTATCCCTGTACGCGCTGGTCTGGTTGCCGGGGCAATGGACGCCCGTTCACGACCACGGAACCTGGGGCGTCGTCGGAGTTGTCGATGGGCTGCTCACCGAGCGCAATTTCATGCGAATGGATCACAACCTCGATCAGGACTACGGCATTGAACTCCGGCGCGGCGGATGTATCCTGCTCGATGAGGGGACCGTGACCTCGTTTGTGCCCAATCCCGACCACATACACGAAACGGGCGTTCCGCGGACGGGCCAAAAGACCGTCAGCCTGCACCTGTACGGCAGGACCATGAATTCGTTTCATATCTACGACGTTGCGGCCGGCACCCGCGAGCGGATTGACGTCTTTCACAACGAAAGTTGACCCCTGGATCAATAATGACCAGGCAGGCTCCGTTACCATGAACCACGCCGAGGTTGAGACCGTTGTCCGAGAGACGATGCACGATCTGCCGGACTGGGTGCAGGAAGGGCTGAACAACATCGAAGTGCTCGTGATGGACGAGCCCGACGAGGCGCTGGACCCGGACGGCGAGGGCCTGCTCGGTCTCTACGTGGGCCTGCCGCTAACCGAACGCGGCGTGGACTACGCTGGCGAGCTGCCGGACGTCATCTATATCTTTCGCCGCCCGCACCTGGAACTGGGTCTTCCTCCGGATGAACTTCGCGACGAGATCGTCAAGACGCTCATCCACGAGATTGCGCATTACTTCGGTATCGACGACGATCATCTCGATGAGATCGGATGGGGTTAACGGTGTGCCGAGACCCTGATGGGAATACCAAATCGGCGGCCCACGGGTGTAGCCGAAACTTTTACAATTCGGCGCGCAACCGTCGAAACCGGTTCTCCATCACCTGCCGCCATTCACCGCTCTCATCCTGCAGCCAAACGCCCGACTCGTAACCTTCGTCTCCGGTGAACTCGATGTGCGTGCGAAAGACGGGCGGAAACCCGGCCGAAGCACCGTTCACGGCCTGCGCCGCCATTTCCATCCGTCCGTGATCACCGCCGATCTGCGTTTGCCGGATGACCGTCCCTTGTGACGAGACCATGTGGAACACCAGACCGTTCTCGTCCGCGTCCCAGGCCATGAAGCCGGTCCCTTCGCCGGTCGCCTCGTCGTCCAGGAAGAATCGCATCTCGATTAGCAGGTGGGTCCTCCCCGGTCCCCAGCGGTAACGTGTTTCCTCGCGAAAACGGCCGTCGGCGCTTTTGCCCTCCCAGCTGCCGACGAAACGGGCGAGTTCCTCTCTGCCCCGGTCAACCGGCGCGTCTTGAGCACCGGTCGGGGACGCCGCGGCGAACAGCAGCACGCAGGCGGTGAACAAGCCCATCGAGCGTTCAATCGTCATTTTGCACCTCCGCTGCGCGCGCAAGCGCTTCCTGCAACCTCGAATAGGCAGCCAGGTCGATGTGGCGCACGATCTTGCCGTTCTCCACGGTCGCGACGCGCACCAGATCCGCGATGACGGGGACCGGGGCGTTGATGGGCGAATCCTCCGTGGGAAGGTAATCCAGGCTTGCCACGTAGTGGATTACCGCGGTGCCGTTGCTGACGAAGGCCATGCGCTCGTCGAGCAATACGTTGGTGAAACCGGCCGTGTTGGAATAGAGCTTGATGACCTCGTCCGGGTCGGTAACGGCCGTCCCGCCCCAGGTGGGATCCTCGAAGACGATCGAATCCGCCATCAATCCGCGAGCTTCCACGAACTGCTGATGGTCGAGATGTTGGAAATAGCCGCGCGCGAGCTGAAGCGCGGCCGCGTCGTCGGCGGGTTCCGCCAGCGCGGAGCTTGCGAGCAACGCGTAGGTCATCGCGATGAGCAGAGCCCGGGGCGCCAGTCCGCGCCTTATTGCCGATAGGAATGTCTGACTAAGCATTGTTTGCCTCTGATGGGTGAAATCGAGGCGCCAGGTTGGCAAAGAATGCGAGGCCCGGCGTCTGTCTGGATGGAAACAGACGGTTAATTCCCACGGAAGAACGCGAAAATCGGGCGATTGCGTCTCAGGCGGCCGAGGACGACTGCAGCTTGTTTTTCGCGGCAAGCCGATAAGCGCTCGGCGTAGCGTCCATCTGCTGGCGAAACGCCGTGTAGAACGACGCTTTGTTGTTGAATCCGCTGTCGAAAGCAACCTCGAGTACCGTTCTGTCGGTGCTGCTCAGCAGCTCGCAGGCGCGGCGGACTCGGGCCCGGTTGATGTAGTCGTAGAAAGTCAGTCCCAGCTCCTTGTTCAGAAGCTGCGAGAGGTTGTGAGGGCTTAAGTCGAGCTTGCCCGCCAGATCGGTCAGTGAAAGATCGTTGACCAGATAGGGCCGTTCGTCGCGCATCACCCGTTGCAACCGTTCGCGCCAGTGTGCAAAGGTTTCCGGCGACACTCGAGAGCTCGCGTAGCTGGGTTTTTCCGGGCCCGCAATTTCGACCAGGTAGCGAGCGGGATTCCGCAACGCCGACAGCGACAGCAGAAAAATCGTCAGTGAGAGGAGCAGGCTGAGCGTCAGCCTTGCGGTCTCGGTGGTCGCCGCCCGCGAGCTGAGCAATACGCCGAACAGCACGTCGACGAAGATGAGCGCGAGCAGGCTCCAGGCGGCAAAACTCAGCCAGTTCAGGCGGTGACGATACGCGTCGGAGAAATGATCATCCAGTGCGCGGCGGTAGCGCTTGAGCATTCGCAAGGTCAGCACCGCATACAAGCTGCTCGTCAGATACATCAGCGAGGCCCACAGCATGAATGCATTTGCCGGGTCCCCGGAACTCGCCCGGCCCCAATTGATGGCGGTCAGGACACCCACGACCAGCGGCATGCCGTGAATCCAGTCGCGTGAATCGAGCGAGCGTCGCCAGGGCAGACGGGCATACAGAAACAGCGCCGGACCGGCGGTAAAGGCGGCGACGACAGGCGGGTAGAAGGCCAGCGGATGGCCCATCCAGCCGGCTTCCTCGAAAAAGCCCATCAGCATCGGCAGCGACAGCCCCACGAGAAAAACGCTGAGCCATAACGGGCGGCTGGCCGTCTCGCCGTCGTGCAGAGCGAGCACGAAGGCCGCGAACAGCCCGACGAAGCCGAGCGCCAGGCTGCTGAGTCCGTATATGGAGAGCTCCAGGGTCATAAATCCAGTGTACTTCGATACCGCATTTTGCGCACCGGGCGTGTGCGTCGGCAGCGAGCCCCATGCCGCGGCCGAACTGATCGAGCCCCTTCAATTGGGCCGATTCGATGGTACATTAGCGCCTCGGAATTTGGGGGAAAGACGTCCGTGGCAAAAGACAAAGACAATAAAAAATCGTCGTCTCGCGATTTTTCGGCCGGCGGCTTCCTGCTGCGTCTGGCCGCTGCACTCGTTCTGGTTCTCGCGACCTACAACCCGACCGACTGGTCGTTCGTCGACTGGGTACAAAAGGCGATGGCGGAGGGTAGTCTCGGGCCGGAGCACCTGCTGGTCGGCGTTGTCATCGTGATCGGCTGGACCGTATACGGCGCGGCCAGCATCCGCTCGCTTGGCGTACTGGGTCTCGTGCTGGGCGGCGCGTTTTTCGCGGCGCTGGTCTGGTTGCTGATCGATTTCGGCATCCTGTCGGCGGGCTCGGCCGAGTCGGTCATCTGGATCACGCTGGTGTGCCTCGCGGCGTTGCTTGCGATCGGCGTTTCCTGGTCGCACGTATGGCGACGCGTGACGGGTCAACTCGAGGTCGACGACGACTGAGTTATCCGGGTTCGCTGGGACAGGTAATAGAACAACAGGCCGCTGGCAACCAGTGCGAGGCCGAACAGTCCCTCGGTCGGCCGGTTCATCAGGACGAAAAACAGCGTCCAGCCCGTCAGCGCGAGATAGATGAGCGGCGGAACCGGGTACGCAAAGGTCCTGTACGGCCGTTCCAGTTCGGGTTCGCGCGCACGAAGCACGAACACACCCAGGACCGTGGCGAAACTGTTGAGCGCCAGCGTGAAGCCCGCGAAGACCAGGATCGACTCGAACGTGGAGGTCACGATGAAGGCAATCGTCAGAAGCGACTGCACGTAGATCGCGATCGAGGGAATGCCGTCGGCGTTGGTACGGCTGAGAAAACTCAGGCCGTCGTAGTCTTCACCGATCACCTGTAACACCCTCGGTCCGGCGACGGTCATGGCGCTAACGGTCGAGATGAGAAGCAGGGCAAGGACAAGGCCCGTGAATCGGCCGCCAACGTCGCCAAACGCCGCCTGCGCGGCGATGAAGCCAACTTCGACCTGGCCGCTCATGGCGTCCATCGCTGCAACTTTCAGAAACACGTAATTGAGCGCAACGTACAGTATCGTGACAATGCCGGTACCGATCAACAGGATCCGCGGAAGCGTACGCTGCGGGTTCTCCAACTCGCTGCTCAAATACGTTGCCGCATTCCAGCCGGTGTACGCGTAACTGACGTAGATCAGCGAAATCGCGAAGGCACCGCTGGTCAGGAGTGTCCCGTCGCCGCTTGTCGGAAGGAAGTTGACCGGCTGTGTCGCGTCGACGGCCCACACCGCAGTAATGCAGAACAGGACGATGACGGCGATTTTGAGAATCGTGAAGACGACCTGCATGCCGCTGCTGTTGCGTCGAGTGCCTGCGTGGATGACCGTGAGCACGACGACCAGGCAGACCGCAATCAGCTTTCGCGTCCAGGGATCGGATTCGCCCGGCATCACCGACGTTGCATAAGCGGCGAACGTGATGGCGGCAAGCGCCGAAGGTGCCGCGAATCCAATGGTTGCCGACACCCATCCTGACACGAAGCCGGCCGCGGGGTGGTAAATGCGGGCAAGGAAATTGTATTCGCCGCCCGAGCGCGGCATCGCGGCCCCAAGCTCCGCGTAGGTCATTGCGCCGCAGACGGCGGCCGCACCGCCGACCGCCCACAACATCAGCAAAACGAATCCGGAACGCAATTCCAGGAGCTGGAAACCCAGGCTCGTGAACACCCCCGTGCCGATCATGTTTGCAATGATGACGGCGGTGACCGTTGTGTGTCGGAACTTGTCCCGGCGCATCACCCGGCCCTCTCGAACGCGCACATCGTCGGGGTGTCGGGGCCGAGCACGCGGCGATTTAGTCGAGAATACTGAATTGGTCGGCATCCTCGTGGAACGGGAATTTCTGACGGAACCGGGTCAATGCTTCCTTGTCCAGCGCGGTCGTTGCCATACTGTCCCGTTCTCCCAGATCGGCGATATCCTGCCCCAGGTAGTCGATAACCGCGCTGCCGCCGAGGTAAGGGAGATTATTGCCGTCGGTACCCGAGCGATTCACCGCGGCGACATACGCCTGGTTTTCGATTGCGCGTGCGCGGATCAGCGTTTGCCAGGCAAGATGCCGGCGGCTCGGCCAGTTCGCGACGTACAGCAGCAAATCGTAGCTGTTCCGGTTGCGGCTCCAGACCGGAAACCGCAGGTCGTAACAGATCATCGGACAAATCCGCCAGCCTCCGAGCTCGAAGGTGACGATCGTATCGCCGGGCGAATAGTGCTGATGTTCGTCCGCAAGCCGGAACAGGTGGCGCTTGTCGTACGTCACGTACGACCCGTCGGGACGCATGAAAACGAACCGATTGTAATAACGGTCTCCGTCTTCAATGATCAGACTGCCGCAAATTGCCGTGCTCGTTTGGCCGGCCGTCTCTTGCAGCCATGCCATCGACGGTCCGTCCATCGTTTCGGCCTGCGACTCGGCGTCCATGGTGAACCCGGTCGTAAACATCTCGGGCAGGATGATCAGGTCGCTGGCCTCACGCAGTTCGCCGATGCGGGTGCGAAACAGCCGGCGGTTGGCGTCGGCGTCGTGCCAGTGCAGGTTCGCCTGTATGATCGTGACGTTCAGAGTTGACATAGTTTGGCCGCTGCTTCTTCTAGCGTGGCGTCGTCTTTTGCAAAGCAGAATCGAAGCTTCCGTCCGGGCGGCGGCCGCTCGCAGAACACCGAGACCGGGATCGAGGCCACGCCGATTTCCCGGGTCAGCCGGCGCGCGTAGCTCACGTCGTCCTCGTCGCTGATGTCGCCGTAGTCGAGGATTTGGAAGAACGTTCCGGCGGCGGGCCGGAACGTGAAGCGGGAATCCGCGACCAGTTCGCAAAACCGGTCGCGTTTTCGCTCGTAGAACGCGGGCAGTTCTTCGTAGTGTTCCGGGGTTTCGCGCATGAAGTCGGCGATGGCGTGCTGGATCGGCGTGACGACGGCGTAGCAGGTCCACTGATGGATTTTGCGGAACTCGGTCGTGAGCGCTGCCGGCGCGACACAATAGCCGACCTTCCAGCCGGTGGCGTGGTAGGTTTTTCCGAACGACGAAACCACAAACGCCCGTTCCCAAAGCTCGTCGTGACGCAGCAGGCTCATATGCGCCTCGCCGTCGAATACGATGTGTTCGTAAACCTCGTCCGACAGCAGATAGATCGAGCTGTCGCGAACAATGTCCGCCAGTGCGTCGAGGTCGTTCGAGTTGAGGATCGAGCCCAACGGGTTTTGGGGAAAGTTCAGCACGATGAGCCGCGTCTTGGTGTTGATTGCGTCGGCAAGCTGCTGCCAGTCGATGTGAAAGTCGGGCCGTTCTTCGCTGATCACCAGCGGCAGGTGGCGTGTGGTGCCGCCCGCCAGGGTGACGGCCGGTTCGTAGGAGTCGTAGGCCGGATCAAAAACGATGACCTCGTCACCTGAACGGACCACCGCCTGGATCGTGCTGAACAGACCTTCGGTGGCGCCGTCACACACGGTCACTTCGTGCTCGGCGCTGACGGTTCTGCCGTAGAGGCGTTGAACCTTGTCGGCGATCGCTTCACGCAAAGCGGGAACGCCGGGCATCGGCGCGTATTGATTTGCCCCGCTGGTCAGATAATGGTTGACCAGATCCAGCAAACGGGGGTCGGGATCAAAGCTCGGAAAACCCTGCGACAGGTTGATGGCGTCACAGTCGTTGGCGAGCTGCGTCATCACCGCAAAAATCGTGGTGCCGGTGTCGGGAAGTTTGCTGTTCACGTTTTTTGAGATCCGGTTCTGGCCTACATCGACGGAGGAGTGGTCCACCCGGATGGCAGGGGTCCCTGATCCATGATGATTTCGCGGTGCCCGCTCCAGGTGTTGACAATCGCCTCCGGTGTTCCGATGCCCGCCGCGCGCGGGTCGCCGCAGGGACCGAACCAGTGATTCTGCGGGGCGCCGGTCGTGCGCGCCCGCATGCCGCAGTAGGTCGTTCCGTTGACGGTTGCGCCAAGGATACGCTGCTGGAAGTGGACGTCGGCGCTGACTACCGCGGCCGTAAGGTGATGCGACATCCGCTCCAGAACCTCCAGTACGGTATCGACTTCGTTGTCGCCGTATTCGACCACTACCTGGAACGGTCCGAACAACTCCGTCGTCGCCAGATCGAATTGGTCCCCGGCGAGCGCCTGCAGCGGAATCTGCACGGCCGTGGCTTCCATGGCCCCGTAACAGTCCGGGATCGAATGTCCCGTGAGTTCGTTGCCGCCAAACAGCAGGCTGGCCCCGGGAATTGCGCAGACGGCGCTTAAATGCGCTCGAATACGCTCGTTCGACCAGGTCAGTATCGGCCCCAGTGTGAGGTCGTCGAGCGTCCGGCGTCGTGCAAGATCCGCCAACCTCGGCAGCAGCGCGTCGCTCCAGTTTTTGTGCATCAGCAGGATGCTCTGCGCCGAACATTTTTGTCCGGATGCGTTGTAGGCGTCCTGATCGGACTGCCAGGCGACGTAGTCGGCCCATTCCGGTGTAAAATCCGGCCCGATCACCTTCCAATCGAAACCGGCGTCTTCCAGCCGCACCGCGCCGTTCACGATCCCGGCGATTCGCTCGGCGACACCGCTCGATCCGGTGAACTGCACCAGCCGAATGTCATTCCGTGCCGATTCGATGAGCCGGCCCATGTCGCTGCCGCGACAGTGAATCAGGTCGAGGTCGGCGGGCGGCAGGCCGCAGTCGATCAGCAGGCGCAGAAACTGCTCGAAGACGACGCTGACTTTCGAGTCGACCTTGACCAGGGGGCGATTACCCATGAACAAGGCGCCGAGGACCTGCAGCGCCGGGATTTCCAGCGGAAAATTGAACGGAGCGACGACAACCACCGGACCGAAGGGCCAACGGTAGCCGCGTGATTCCTGCCCGTCATGATCTCCCGGGTTGGAGAACCCGCGAGCCAGAAAGCGTACGCCGTCCCCGGCGAAGTTCTCGAGAAACACCCGCGTGACGACGACCTCGCCGAGGCTCTGCGCACGGCTCTTCGGCATTACGCGCTGTATCAGCCGTACAAAGAAGTTTTCCACGTCCGGTTGAGCAAGGACGGCGGCCGCCCGCGCACAGACGCCGCCCAGCATGACATAACGGTCCGGGTTACGGACGGGATTGTGCAGGCCGTATTTCGGGCAGCTGGCCAGACCCGCGATGAACGGTGCGTGCTCCGTCGTGTCGGGGACGTCCAGAAAATGCTCCCCGGTCATCGGATCCGGTATGTCGTCACGGTGGGCGTTCCCGTCCCGCCAGTCGCCCGCACACAGGTTTTGCACGCGACCGGGGCTGCCTGGCGTCATGCCGTCGAACGGGTCAACGGTCGCGAATTCCGGCACTGCGGCCATCGAGTCTCTCCTTCCTGGGCGATGCGAAACGCGAAGGATAACAACCTGTTAAAACGGTAGCCATGCCAACGTCGTTTTGCGCCAAAAAACGTCCGATTCCGCGCCTACACGGATTGAGCTTTGCCGTAAGCGCAGGGATAATCCTCGCCGGCTCGCGTCGGTTTCCCCGCGACGGCCAGCCGTGAACTCCGTCAGGCCCGGAAGGGAGCAGCGGTAGCGGTGATGCCGGGTGCCGGGGAAGGGCTGGCGCGGGCCACTCAATTCCATGGAATGCCTGCGCGGTGGACGGTGCTTGTCCCGAGCGCATCATCCGTTACACTGTTCGACCGGATCGACGGGCGGCCGAGCAACCGGGTCCCGGTCGAAAATCGCCGATTATTGTCGCAGAGCATCAATGAGCTATCTCGTTCTCGCCCGCAAGTGGCGACCCAGGACATTTTCCGAAATCGTCGGTCAGGAGCACGTGCTCAGGGCGTTGACCAATGCCCTGGAGAGCCAACGCTTGCATCACGCCTATCTGTTTGCCGGGACCCGCGGGGTCGGTAAAACGACCATTGCGCGCATCCTGGCAAAGGCGTTGAACTGCGAAAAAGGCATGACCGCGGATCCCTGCGGCGCGTGCAGCGCCTGCCGGGAAATCGACGAGGGGCGCTTTGTCGACCTGATCGAGGTGGACGCGGCGTCCAAAACGAAGGTGGACGACACCCGGGATCTGCTCGACAACGTTCAGTTCGCGCCGGCCGGCGGGCGCTACAAGGTTTACCTGATCGACGAAGTGCATATGTTGACGAAACACTCGTTCAACGCACTGTTGAAGACGCTCGAAGAACCGCCGCCGCACGTCAAATTCCTGCTGGCGACCACCGACCCTCAGAAGCTGCCTGTCACGGTATTGTCCCGATGCCTGCAATTCAATCTGAAGCGCCTGACTCCGAAGCTCATTCGCGACCGGCTGGATTACATCTGCGGCGAAGAAGACGTTCCCGCCGATACCGCGGCGTTGGCGATGATCGCACGATCGGCGGACGGCAGTTTACGGGATTCACTCAGTCTGCTGGACCAGGCTATTGCCTATTGTGGCGGGGAGGTCCGCGAGCAGCCGGTTGCCGAGATGCTGGGAACCATCGACCGGCAATACGTTTCGCAACTGCTGTCGATGCTTGCTGAAGGCGACGCAGGCGGCCTGATGTCGGCCGTGGCGGATATCGATCAACAGGTGCCGGATTACGGCCAGCTTCTCGACGATCTCGCGCGAACGCTGCAGAGGATCGCGGTATTTCAGGTCGTCGGCGGAAACGACAACGACGACGAGCTGTCCGACGAAGAGCTGGCTTCTTTCGCTATGCGAATCGCGGCTGAGGATATACAGCTCTTTTATCAAATCGCGATCCTGGGACGGCGGGATTTACACCTGGCGCCGGATCCGCGCAGCGGCATCGAAATGACCTTGCTACGCATGCTGTCGTTTCAACCCGGCGGCGGCGAGCGACAAACCGTGACGTCGCACGGGACGGCCGCCACGGGCGGGTCGTCGCGCCCTGCGCGTGCCAGTACATCGGAGCCCGAGAGCCCGGCGTCCGCAACAACCGAACGGTCTAACGCGAAGTGGGTCGAACCGGTATGGTCGGAGCTGATTACAAAGCTCAATCTTCGCGGTGTGGACCAGTTGCTGGCGAGTAACTGCGCGTTGCTGGGTCGCGAAGGGCAGTTGGTGCGGCTGGGACTCGACAGCGGCGCGGAGACTTACCTGACCAAATCGCGTCAGGACGCGTTGCAGGAAGCGTTATCGAATTACTTTGGCGAGAAACTCAAGGTCGAAATCACCTCGGGCCTCGTCGAAAGCGAAACGCCGATGCAGCAGAAAGCACGCGAAGAAGACGAAGATATGCGGGCGCGCCGCGAAGGTCTGGAGGCGGATCCGAACGTCAAGGCGCTGAAAGACATGTTCGGCGCGACCCTGGATCCCGACTCGGTTCGAGTCGTCGACAAACACTAGAACCTATCTCATAATTGTTCGTGGCCGCGTTGCCGCGCCAGATGCCGCGAGGCAAGGCGCGAGGAGCGAAGTTTGGTGACTCCAAATAAGCGACGAGCAACGCGGCTTCGCGGCATCTGGCGCGGCAACCCGTTGGGACGGCAACCATTTTTCCGCCAGGCCGCGTTACCGCTCGCTGATGTAGCCGGGCTAAACGGCGCTCGCGTCGCCTTGCCTGGTGAAAAAATGGCTACCGGCGCGGCCACGAACAATTATGAGATAGGTTCCAGTCCCGAACAGGAGTGAACGAATGAAAGGTGGCATTGGCCAGCTCATGAAACAAGCGCAGCAGATGCAGGCGGACATGCAAAAAGCGCAAGAAGAAATGGCGAAGTTGACGGTCACGGGCGAGTCGGGCGGCGGAATGGTCAAACTGACGATGACCTGCAAACACGAAATTCGATCTCTGGACATCGACGATACCGTTTTCGGAGATGACAAGGAAATGCTCGAAGACCTGATCATTGCGGCGTTCAACGACGCAATCCGGCGCGTCGAACAAACCGTCCAGGAGAAGTTCTCGGGCATGGCGTCCGGGCTCAATTTGCCTGCCGGTTTGAAGCTTCCGTTTTAAAGAGCGCGTTTCGCCCGTGTCCTTTTCCCCGCTGTTGGTACGCCTTATCGACGCGCTGCGCTGCATGCCCGGCGTTGGCCGCAAGTCGGCCCAGCGGATCGCCTTTCACATGCTGGAACGGGACCGCGGCGGCGCCGAGGAGCTGTCCAGAGCGCTCGCGGACGCCGTTGCCGGCATCGGGCACTGTTCACGCTGCCGCATGCTCACGGAACACGAGCTTTGCAATATTTGTTCGGCCAGCGGCCGGGACGAGTCCATGATTTGCGTTGTCGAATCGCCGGCGGACGTGATGGCACTGGAAGACGCAACCGGGTACCGCGGCCGATATTTCGTGTTGATGGGCCACCTGTCGCCGCTGGACGGAATCGGTCCGGCAGAGTTGGGACTCGACCTGCTGGAAGAACGCCTGCGGACCGAGGTGGTCGAGGAGTTGATCATTGCGACCAACCCGACGGTGGAAGGTGACGCGACCGCCCATCTGCTGGCCGATGTCGCGATGCGGCACTCCGTCTCACCCAGCCGCATCGCCCACGGTGTTCCGCTCGGCGGCGAATTGGAATACGTTGACGGCGGAACCTTGTCACACGCCTTTTTCGGCCGGCGGGTCGTCGAATAAACTAGGGCGCATCAACAGGCCCCAGGGTCCTCGAACCCTAGAGCGAGTGAGCCTGAGACTTTTCGGGAGTAACGACAATGAGTCAATCCGACTGTTTGTTTTGCAAAATCGGCAGCGGCGAGATACCGGCGGATATCGTATTCGAGAACGAAAACGCCGTTGCGTTTCGGGACATCAGTCCGCAGGCGCCAACGCACGTCCTGATCATCCCCCGCCGGCACATTGCGACGATCAACGACCTCGACAGCGAGGACGCCAACCAGGTTGGTCAACTATTCCTGGCTGCGGCTGCCGTCGCGCGCAATGAGGGCATCGCGGAGAACGGTTACCGCGTGACGATGAACTGCAACGCCGACGCGGGACAAACCGTTTTTCATCTGCACCTGCATCTTCTTGGCGGACGGCAGATGACCTGGCCGCCCGGCTAGCTAGCCGCGAGATGGGTGGAGTCTTTCGGTGAGATTCACCAGGCGTTTATAGCTCTCGTAACGCCTGGGGCTGATCGTTGAGGTTTCAACCGCCGACTTGACCGCGCAGCCGGGTTCCCTGAGATGCCGGCAGTTGGCATATCGACAAGCCTTGCCGAACTCCGCGATTTCACGAAACCCGTACACCAGCTGGTCGTTGGCGGAGATCGACGGAGCGTAATCGCGCACGCCGGGAGAGTCGATCACCGCGCCGCCGCCCGGCAGCCGGCGCATCGCCGAGTTGACCGTTGTGTGCCGGCCTTCACCCGTTTTGCTCGATACGGCGCCGATTCGCAGCATTGGATCGTCAGATATCTTGTTGATTATACTGGATTTTCCAACTCCGGATTGACCGACGAGAATGGCTGTCTCGTTCCTGAGCAGAGCCGCCAGTGTCTCGAGGCCCTCGTCGTTCTTGGCGCTGCAGCGGAGTACCGGATAGCCGATGCGTTCATAATCGCCGAGGACGGGCTCAATGGATCCGGCGTCGGGCGCTAGGTCGATCTTGTTGAAGATGATTGCGGCTTTTACCTCCATCAGTTCCGCGGCGCTCAGATACCGATCGACAATAAACCAATCCGGTTTGGGCGGGTCCGAGGCGACGATCGCAATCAGAGAGACGTTTGCCGCCAGCACTTCCTTGCGGCCGCGCGAATCGGGTCGGGTCAGTTCATTGGATCGGGCCAGTATCCTGATCAGCAGCCAATCGGATTCGTTGGCAATGGGTTCGGCGATCACCCGATCGCCGCAGACCGGATGCAGCTGCCGGCCCTTGATGCGAGCCGGTACCTGCTCCCCCGAAGGCAGGCGAACGTCCACGCGGCGGCCGAACGTGGTGACTACCAGCGCTTCTTGGGTCTCTCGAGATTCCATCGATTCTGGGGCCTGTTCACCCGGTTTCATGGAGTATGCCGCGCACGGTGAGATCGCGCATCTCTCTCCGCTGGTACACTACGTCGTTTGAGGTGGCCGGTTCGACACGATATGGCAACCCGCTGCGGTTCTGAGGCTGGGATGAGTACAAACGAAGCGACTGACTTGAGCAACAACCTGATCTGGATCGATCTCGAAATGACGGGGCTGGACACTCAGAGCGACCAGATCATCGAAATCGCGACCATTGTCACGAACGAGGACTTGATCGAGATCGCCGAAGGCCCAGTGCTTGCGATCCGGCAGGAAAAGGAGACGATGGCCGCGATGGACGAGTGGAACACCCGTCAGCACGCGGCGTCCGGGCTAACGGACCGTGTGCTGGAGAGCGGTACGACGTTGGAGGACGCAGAACGGCAGACGCTCGAGTTTCTTGCCGGACACGTCGCGCCGGGCGCCTCGCCGATGTGCGGTAACAGCGTTTGCCAGGACCGCCGGTTCATGGCGCGGCAAATGCCCGAACTCGAGGCCTACTTCCACTATCGGAATCTCGACGTCAGCACGCTCAAGATACTGGCGCAGCGATGGGCGCCCGGGGTCGCCGCCGAGTTCAAAAAGGAATCGAACCATCGCGCGCTGGACGATATACGCGACTCTATCGAGGAACTCCGTTTTTACCGCGGCCGGCTGCTGGACCAGGCGGTCGTCGGTTCGGCCGATGACTGAACGGCCGACGGCGCCCGCGGTCGCCCGAAACCGCGACGTCATACTCGACGTACTGCGGCTCGAGTTCGCCGATTGTGAGCAGGTGCTGGAAATCGGTTCCGGGACCGGTGAACACGCGGTGTACTTTGCACGTAACCTTCCGTGGTTGGTCTGGCAGCCCAGCGATCGGAACGTGAATCATGCCGGGATTCGGGCCTGGCTCAAATACGAATCGCTCGTCAACGTTAATCCGCCGCTGGATCTCGACGTGTTGTTTCCTCCCGGCATCAAGCAGGAATTCGACGCCGTGTTTTCCGCCAATACCGCGCACATCATGAGTCGCCAGGAAGTGGAGTGCATGTTCGAGCTGGTCGGCCGCGTGCTCTCGGAAACGGGTAAATTCTGCCTTTACGGTCCTTTCAACATTGACGGGCATTTCACCAGCGACAGTAACGCCAGATTCGACGCGTCGTTGCGCGCGCAGGACCCCAGAATGGGCATACGGGATCTGGAGGTTCTGGACGAGCTGGCGCGCGGGGTCAGCATGATACGCAATACGCTCCACGTTATGCCGGCGAACAACTTCATCGCGGTGTGGACGCGGCCCGGCTGCTGAGTTGCGGTGACCGTTTCCCATACGGTCTACGAGCTCCCGCATCACGGTTCCATAGTCGTGGGCGACCGTCAGGACAGCCTCGCCGCGGAAGAGCGCGGCTCCGGCGTACGGCTGGTACATGAACTGCGCTTGACATATAGTTGCCGGGTTCGGATTTGGGCGACGTATGAAATGACCGTGAGACAGACTTTGCCGGGGCTCGTGCTGCTGGTTTGCGGGCTCGTGGCGGGTCCCGCCGGCTACGCGCAGCAATCGGCGTGGGTAAGCGATCAATTCGAGGTGACGCTCAGGACCGGTCCGAGCACCAGTAATGCGATCAGGCTGTCGATGTCGAGCGGTACCCGTCTCGAGATTATCGAGCAGGACGAGGAGTCCGGTTATGCGCGCGTGCGGACCGGCGGCGGCACCGAGGGATGGGTGCTTTCCCGGTATCTCATGAGCGAACCCAGCGCTCGGGAGCAGCTCGAACGGCTCAGCGGCCAGTTGAGCAGCGCGACCGAACGCGGATCGTCTCTCACCTCTCAGCTCGACGCGATTCGCGGAGAGTACCGAAACGCGGAAAACCAGATCAGCGAGCTCCAGAATGACAAGCAGCAGCTGCAGGCGGAACTTGAAGACATACGTCGTACCGCAGCGAACGTACTCGCCATCGACCGGCAGAACGACGAATTGCAGGAAAAGCTGACGAACGCCGAGATCGACATCGACCGGCTGAACGAAGAGATTCGCGGCCTGACCGGACAAACCAATCGCAACTGGTTCATTACCGGCGCACTCGTGTTGTTCGGCGGCGTTGCGCTTGGGCTGATTCTCCCGCGCATGCGCTGGCAACGACGGTCCCGTTACGACACGTTTTAGACGGGCGTATCGTTCCGGCTAGACGGATTGTCCGGCGAGGAAAAGCCAGGTTTCGATGACGGTGTCCGGGTTTAGCGACATGCTCTCGATGCCTTGTTCAACCAGCCACCGGGCGAGATCAGGGTGATCGGACGGACCCTGGCCGCAGATACCGACGTACTTTCCGTTCTTCGTGCAGGCGTTGATGGTCATGGCGAGCATAGCCTTGACCGCGTCGTCACGCTCGTCAAACAGGTCCGCGATCAATGCGGAATCCCGGTCGAGACCGAGCGTCAGCTGCGTCATGTCGTTCGAGCCGATGGACATGCCGTCGAAGTGTTCCAGAAACTGATCAGCCAGGAGGGCATTCGAGGGGAGTTCGGACATCATGATAACCTTGAGGTCGTCCTCGCCGCGCTTGAGTCCGTTTTCGTCGAGCAGGCCCACTACCTGTTTCGCCTGTGCGACCGTGCGCACGAAGGGGATCATGATTTGCACGTTCTTCAGATTCATCTGCTCGCGAACCTTGTGCAACGCCTGGCATTCGAGCTCGAAACACGGCCGGAAACTGTCGGCAACGTAGCGAGCCGCGCCGCGAAAGCCAAGCATCGGATTCTCCTCGTCCGGTTCGTATTTGTCGCCTCCGATCAGGTTGGCGTACTCGTTCGACTTGAAGTCGGACATGCGGACGATCACCGGCTCGGGTGAAAACGCAGCGGCGATGGTCGCGATCCCCTCGGCGAGCTTGTCGACAAAAAACGTTACCGGATCGGGGTAACCGGCCATCTGTTCGTCGACCGCCGCGCGTGTGTTCGGGTTCAGGTTGTCGTAGTCGAGCAACGCGTTGGGATGGACGCCGATCATCCGGTTGATGATGAATTCGAGCCTCGCGAGGCCGACGCCGTGATTCGGTATGCTGGCGAAGTCGAAGGCGACGTCCGGATTGCCGACGTTCATCATGATTTTGACCGGAATTTCCGGTAGGGAGTCGAGCTTGATTTCCTGCTCGTCAAACTCGAGCGCACCTTCGTAGACGAATCCCTCGTCACCTTCGGCGCAGCTGACCGTCAACGGTGAACCGTCCAGGATGACTTTCGTAGCGTTGCCGCAGCCGACGACCGCCGGTATGCCGAGCTCTCGCGCGATAATCGCAGCGTGGCAGGTCCGCCCGCCCCGATTCGTGACGATCGCGGACGCTCGTTTCATGACCGGTTCCCAATCCGGGTCAGTCATGTCGGAAACGAGTACGTCACCATCCTGCACGCGGTCCATCTCGTCAACGCTGGTAATGACTTTGGCGGTACCGGCGCCGATCTTGTGGCCAATGCTGCGGCCGCTGGTCACGACGTTCGAGCGGGAACGCAGGGTGAATCTATGTATGCTGTTGCCGCTGCGGCTCTGCACCGTCTCGGGCCGCGCTTGCAGGATATACAACTTGCCGTCGGTGCCGTCCTTGCCCCATTCGATGTCCATCGGCCGATCGTAATGCTGTTCGATGGTGACCGCGATACGCGCAAGCTCGACCACGTCGTCGTCCGAAAGGGAGAATCGCAGGCTGTCGGACTCTTCTACGTCCACGGTTTCGACCGTTTTTCCCGGCGTCGGATCTTCACTGAAGATCATCTTGATCGCCTTGCCGCCGAGGTTCTTGCGCAGAATGGGAAAATGCTTGCTGGCCAGGGCCGGTTTGTACACGTAGAACTCGTCGGGATTGACCGCGCCCTGCACGACCGTTTCACCCAAGCCGTACGACGAGGTTATAAAAACGGCGTCGCGAAACCCGGATTCGGTGTCCAGCGTGAACACGACGCCGGAGGAACCTTGGTCGCTGCGGACCATGTACTGCACGCCGACCGACAGCGCGACCAGGGAATGATCGAATCCCTGGTGGACGCGATAAGCGATGGCCCGATCGGTAAACAACGACGCGTAAACCTGGTGCAGCGCAGTGAGCAGGTGCTCGAAACCCCGGACGTTCAGGAAGGTTTCCTGCTGCCCGGCGAACGATGCATCGGGGAGGTCTTCAGCCGTCGCGGAAGAACGAACGGCAACCGCAATATCCCTGCCGGACGACATATCGTCCCACGCGGCTCGGATATCGGCCAACAGCGGCTTCGGAAGTTCGGTGTCCAGAATCCACTTGCGAATGGTTTTGCCGGCGGCCGCCAGAGCCGGGATATCGTCGACGTCCAGATTATCCAGCGTTTCGCGTATGCGGTCGTCCAGTCCATCGTTCTTGAGAAAGTCCCGGTACGCCGCTGCGGTGGTCGCGAATCCTCCCGGGACGGTGACACCCAGGCTGCTGAGGTTGCTGATCATCTCGCCGAGTGAGGCATTCTTGCCGCCGACCGTCTCGACGTCGTGCATGCCTAGCTGGTCAAGTTTGATGACGTAAGGCTCCAAGATTATGGCTCCCTTGAGTTACTGCCTAGGAAATGGACAATCGATAGCTCTCGATGAGGCGCCGCCACACTCACGATGCTGCGATTGAAGGATGCTTATGAACGAGCGAGCTGTATTTTTTCTGTCTGATCAAACCGGTGTCACCGCTGAAACGCTTGGCCACAGCCTGCTGACCCAGTTCGACGGCCAGACGTTTCGCCAAGTGACTTTGCCATTTATAGATAGCGAAGACAAGGCAAGAGAGGCGGTACAAAGAATCAACGAATCGACGGCGGAGGGCGCCGCAAAACCGATCGTCTTTTCCACGCTCGTCCAGGACGAATTTCGCGCGATAGTACGCCAGGCCAAGGGTTTGCATCTGGATATCTTCGACGTGTTCCTCGAACCGCTGGAGATCGAGTTGCAACAGAAATCGACCCACACCGCCGGGCGTGCCCATGGAATGAGCGATATCGAAGGTTACATGAAGCGCATCGAAGCCACCAACTTTGCGCTGGCAAACGACGACGGCGGAGTCAATCGCAACTACGAGCGGGCGGACGTCATTCTGGTTGGCGTTTCGAGATCGGGTAAAACTCCGACCTGCCTCTACCTGGCCTTGCAGTACGGCGTGTACGCCGCGAACTATCCGCTGACGGACGATGAACTGGACGCCGGCACTCTGCCCTCGATTTTGTTGAACCAAAGGGAAAAACTTTTTGGGCTGACGATTGCGCCGACCCGACTTCGGCAGATCAGGAAGGAAAGACGACCGCTCGGCAAATACTCATCCACGCAGCAAGTCCGCTACGAGTTGCGCGAGGCCGAGAAAATTTTCAAGAAATACGGAATCCCGTATGTCGACACCACCGAGTTTTCGATTGAGGAGATTTCCAGCCGAATCCTGGACAGCAAAGGCGTGGAGCGCAGGGTGCGGCCCTAGATCAGGCCCCGGCGGAGCGTCGGCGGACGCCGGGCCCACGCTTGCAGTTTCCGAACTGGAACCGTATTTGCATACCTTTTGTCCCGTGATCCCTATGCTATATTCGACCGATGTTGCTCGATCACGAAATTGTTCCGGAAGCGATTGCAAGGCCACGAAGCTTTGTCGGTCTCATGTCGATGTACGAGAGCAACTACCTTCGACTCTTCCGTCTGATACCGGAGCTGGACAGGCTCGACGGTTACTACCAGTCGCACGTGGCGGGCGACTGCAGCCTGCACCTGGAGATTCTCGAGCGGGCCAGATACACCGTCACGCTTTCCCTGTCGTATTTCTTTTTCGAGGACGGACAGCGGATCGCCGATCCCGATTTGAAGGTGAGGGTCTATCTTGACGGACATCTTGCCGAGGCGATGACGCTGTCCGACGACCATCGGCACGCGGAATTCCGCCGTCTGTGGTGCAAGCACCGCAAGGAACTGGACGCCCGCTGGCGCCGGAATATCGTCCTCAACAAGTGGCTCGACTATCTCGCCGATCGTGGACACCTGATTCTCGAGCGTTAGCCGCTGCGGGTCCCGGAAATCCCAGAATTGTCGATTCGGTCAAAGCCCGATCTGGCGGCAATTGTCATGATCGTGTTTCCAGTTGTCTGATCGGGCCGGATTCGCGGTCCGATTATGTAAAGGAGCAGATCCTTGTCCAGCCTGTCAGCCCTGTGGCGGAACTCACCTGAAAAGTCGCCGGGCGACGAAAAGCTGATGGACCTCTATTGGAACCGCAACGAACTCAAGAAAGAGTTCGCCGACTTGCGCAATGAGAAGTATCGCCTCCAGGACAAAATCAAAGAGCGGGACGGCGTCATCGCAAGGCTTCAACAGAAGCTAGATCACCTCGAAGACCTGCTGGTCGATCCCGAGTGGTCGCGTAACGCACTCGTCTGCTACCAACTGAGGGGCATTGGCTTGCGCTGTCAGCGCAAGCTTTCGCGCTTTGCCGAGCAGCTGAAACAGCAGCGTGAGCAGAAGCAGCAGAATCACGTCATGTCGAATTGGAAAAAGGGTGTTGCGCTCGAAGTGCAGGGGCTGGAATCGCAAATCGCCACGCACCGCGACGCGGTGATCCAACTCGAGGACCGGCTGCAGGCGGAAAACCGCCTGCTCGACGAAATGAGCGGATTCTTGAGGCTCATCCGCCGCCGGTCGATTTGCGCCGGGATAGACGAGCTGAATCGGCAGATCCAGGTTCGGGAGCGGGAGCAGGACGCCCTGCGGCATCAGATCGAGGAGGTGAACAGCCGGCAGCCGCCGGACAACGTTGGCCTCGATATCGCGACGAAACGATCGATCAATTTCATGATATTGGCCTTTGCGCAGCAGCTCTACCTGCTTTTCGAGGACGATGAGCTGGCTTCGTTTGTCAAGGAGGCCGGCGAGAAAAGCGCGGGCGCCATCCGTTACGGCGACGACCAGGACTGTGAGGCCATTCTGCGGCGCATTCGCCGGAGTGCGGCCGCCATGGAGAGAAGTGGCGACTTCGCGGACGCGCTGCAGCGGCGGGCAAAGCTGATCGGCGAGCGGGCCGTTTTTCAGAACGACGGCGATGCCGTTCCCGCCGCCGGAACCGTCGCGACGCTCTACAGGATCGACGCAAACGGCATTGTCACCGAAGGGGACGTCAACATACTCGGTGACAACTACTGGGGAGTGGCGGGGTTCTTGAGCCGCTGAATGTCAACAGGCCGCGGCGGTCCGGAATCCGTTTGGGTCCCGGTTCAGATATCGGTTCGATACATCTCGCGTTGAATGCGCATGAGCGCCGGTTGAACCTCGAGCGCGTTCTCCACTTCGGGTGACTGCGGGACCGTGGGTTCGTCGACGTTATCCCCGATATCGCCCATGTCGGCCATGGGTGCCAGAGAAGTTTTCTGCGCTGCGGCAGCGCTATCGGTCTTGTCGCTGCCTTCGTGAAATACGTCGTCAAGAATCGACTCGACGCGAGGCGCCAGGTAAAGCAGGGGCGCGATGGACCCCTCGGCGTCCGCTCCCTCGTCTATCGAGCGCTCGAGGCCAATGGCGGAATCGTCGTCGGTGAGATCGACGACCGACACGGACAGCTCGTCCTTAGGTGCGCTCGGACTCAGAAAGTCCTTGGCCGCGCGGTGGTCGCAGTCGGTGTGCAGACTGCTCGCGCCGAACGCGGTGGCGGTCCAGGTGCACGCCAGCAGCGCAGCAGCAACGGCAAGTCGACGAATACCGGTCCCTGGTCTCGTGAATCTCATCGTACTGTCGTTTGGCTCCATCACGACCTCTGTTTTCAATCAGGCGTCGATACAGGTGTTATAGCCGAGTATAACAGCTGAGCCGGACCGGGCAAGCTATCGTTCTTCCTGCGACTGAATGCTTGCCGTCTGCGCTGGCGAAGGCGGTATTTCGCGCAACACCGCCAGGTCCGTGATTATGTCGGCTGCCTGGTCGAGGTGAACGTCCGGCACCTCGGCGTCCTCGAGTTCCTCCATGGTCTCCAGCGGTACCAGGCCCAGGGCTTCGCGGCGTTCGTTCTCGCGGTCGAGCCGGCGTTGGCGGTCTTCCTCACGCTCGTTCTTGCGTTTCTCGATGCTCAACGAAACGGTTTTTCGTGACCGCGCTTCCTCGACGTCCTCGATGCCGTTCAGCAGGTACCGGAAGTCCGGATCGGTTTTGCTGCGTTCGATGTGACCGCTGGTCAGCGATTCAATCGTCTGGTCCAGCGGGGCGCCTGCGCGGAAGCGGGCCGTGCGGATCGTGTCCCAGGGGAGGGCGGTTTCGCGGACGCTTTCGCCGACCAGGTTGGCGTTGATGTGCGAGGGCAGTTCGATGTCCGGACTGACACCGCGGTGCTGAGTGCTCTCGCCCGTGACCCGATAGTACTTGCCAATCGTCAGCGTGAGCTGGCCGAGACCTTCGTCTTCCGGGCGCCGCACGTATTGATCGAGCGAATACAGGTTCTGGACCGTACCCTTGCCGAACGTCTGCTGGCCGATGATCACGCCGCGCGCGTAGTCCTGAATGGCCGCCGCGAAAATCTCCGAAGCGGAGGCGCTGTACCGATTTACCAATACCGCCAGTGGTCCGTCATACGCGACGCGCGGAACGGGGTCCGGATCGTCCAGACGGCTGATACGCCCGTTCGCGTTGCGCAGCTGCACAACCGGACCGTTGTCGATGAACAGGCCGGACAGCGCGGTTGCCTCGGTGAGGTGGCCGCCGCCGTTGTTGCGAAGATCGATGATGAGGCCGTCGATGCCCTGTTTTTCCAGGTCTTCAATCAGATCTTTGACGTCTTTGGTGGTGCTGGTGTAATCCTTGTCGCCGTTGCTCAGCGCGCGATAATCGCGATAGAAGCTCGGTACCTCGATGACGCCGATCGACCAATCCCGACCATCGCGCGGCACCGTCACGATGTCGCTTTTCGCCGCCTGTTCCTCCAGCTTGACCTGGTTTCGCGTGAGCGAAATGGTCTTCTCGGGGGTTCCGGGCAGAGCGCCGCCCGGAATGACCTGCAGTTTGACGACGGTGTTCGCCGGTCCGCGGATCAACTGGACCACGTCGTCGAGCCGCCAGCCGATGACGTCGACCAACTCTCCGTCCTCACCCTGGCCGACGGCGGTGATGCGGTCTTTCGGCTGCAGCTTGCCGTCGATCGAGGCAGGGCCGCCGGCGATGATATTGACCACCAGAACGTAGTCGTCCTCGGTTTGCAGAGATGCGCCGATACCGAAGTAGGACAGGCTCATCTGAATCCGGTATTCCTCCGAATTGCGGGGCGACAGGTAACTGGAATGCGGATCCAGGGTGTGGGCAAAGGCGTTCATGAACGTCTCGAACACGTCATCGTTCTTGATCTGGTCCATTCGTTTCAAAAAGCCCTTGTAGCGCTTCTCCAGCACCTCGTGGATATCGACCCATTCCTTCTCCGCCAGCACGAGGTTGAGCGCATCATTCTTGACCCGCATACGCCAGATCTCATCGAGTTCCTCGGACGTTTCGGCCCACGGCAGCTCCGAACGGTCGAAGGTATACGCCTCGTCGATCGTAAAATCCGGCTCTTCGTTGAGCTGGTTGAGGGCAAATTCGATGCGCTGCCGCGCGCGAGTGCGGTAGACGTCGAACATGTCGAACACCGGGTCCAGCGGCTCGTGGTCGACCATGTCATCGAGCTTGTGCCGGTATTTCCGGAAGGCTTCGACGTCGCCGGCCAAGAGGTACATGCGATTGCTGTCCAGCGATTCGATGTAGCGTTCGAGCACCATTTCGGAGAGGGCGTCATCGACCGAGGCGTGGCTGTAGTGAGACCGTTCGATAAAATCGCGGACCAGCTGGCCGACTTTTTCGTGACGCGGCTCGGGCGCCAGTTTGGGCTCGGTGACGACAGTGCTCGCGGTCGTATCCGCGGCGGCCGGCATCGGCAGCAAGCTGACAATCAGCAGGGCGGCTACGATGGCCGTTCGAGGACCCAATACACTATTACTCAATCTCGTCTCTCCGTGTGGCGCCAGCTGTTCTTAGTTCTTCCCAGATAGGCTAGGCTATTAGGCAAACGGCCCTCAATCAAGGGCGCAGTTAGCATATTTTCCCAGATTGGAAACCTAGCATCCTCGCCGACAGGAACCGATACCATGCGACCCCTTACCGTCATCAACGGAATCATACTGGGAACCTGCCTGTCGATTGCCGTGAGTCTTGCTGCGGTAGTCCTTATGTTTCTTATCCTCGACGACGAATATCCGCGTCTCGGCTACGAATTCCGGGCGTTGATCGCCAGTTTGGCCATCTTCATTGCTATGACCGCAATATCGGCGGTGAGTTTCTATTGGTTATTGGTTCGCCATCACTGGCGTTTTGCCGCCCAGGGAGGACTATGGGCCGGAATTGCCATGACCGTCTACTATTTTTTGCCGTAGCCCGTCGCCACTCGGTTCCCCGGGTCGCCCGCAGGCCTTTATGTCAAGCCGGCGCCTGAAAGCGCTCAAAAGAGCTTGGTCAGGCAGCCGGAGCCCTTCTGACCGGCGCTTCGCTTGCGTCGGCGGTGCATGCGGCCCTGCAACTGCCTGCGGCGTTCCGCCAGCCAGTCGTCACGGGATACGTCGGTGGTCTTTGCTTTTACACCGCGGCGGCTCTGGGTCTTCTCACGGTATTCACAAAAGTCGCGGTAGGCGTCGATTTCGTGGCGCAACTCACGGACCGCCAGCTCGATCATGATTGCGTCGTCCAGGAACCCGACACCCGGGATGTGGTCCGGAATCAGGTCCTCCGGTTCGCAGAAATAGGCGAGAGCATTGAGTACGCGTTTGGCGTCGTCGTTTGGCAACCGCCACTCGTGATCGCGAAGCATGTTGATCATGTCACGCAGGCTTTGCAGGCGGTTCTCGATGAAATGCGGGACGGTCCCCGCGGATACGCGCGTCAACAGCCCTTCCGCGGCCTCCACGATGTCCTCGGGCTTGACCCCGGCCGCCGCCTTGCGGGCTCCGGACATTATGAGCCTGAAATGTTTCAGGTCATCGTCATCAAGATCGAAAGTCACTCTGAGGGTCATGGCTGCGGAGCCTGTATTGCGTGCTGGCAGGGCAGACTAACGCCGCTTAGGAACGCGGTCAATTTGTAGTTGCGACAAGGATTCTGTGGAAAACCGCTAGAACCTGTCAATGTTCCCGGCGGACGACGGATGCGTCTATTTTCGGGTGCGGGATTTCCAGGTTTTGGACCGGTCAAACTGGCCGGTATTGTAGGGGTCGAACCCGGTCTCCTCGCCGGAGTCGATGAGCGAGTCATCGATGATTTTCAGCGTTTCGTGCGTACCGGTGTCCTCCCGCACGTACTTGCTGCGGATCAGCACGTTCTTGCCCGGTCCCGCGTCTTCGATTCGACCGCCGATGTCCGTATTGAAGTTGACGAGTTGCACTTTCTCCGGCGCTTTCTTATCGACGGGTTGGCGGGCCGTGTTTGCCGGTCTCGCCTTCGGAGGAACGACACTCAATCGTGGGCGGGCATCACGCGACGGAGCGGCTGCCGGTTGTGCAAACAACCGCGTTCCCAGCCATTTCAAAAGGCGTTGCATGATAGTTTTCCGCTCGAAGTCGTTGAATTTTCCACGATGTGAAAATTTTACGTTGTCGAGGACAGCCTCAGGCGGGAATCTTGACATAAAGCGAAAGCTAAGCTGCGATAAAACGCCGACCGAATTGAAAATCTGTGACCTGCGTCACACTGTCGAGCGTGTTTACTGGGCGCGCCGCTGTCGCAAAATGGCTACGGTTGACGGCCGGCGAATTTGAAGTACCGGAATGTCCAGCGTAGCGTCTGCCAGATCAGGTAGGGCGAAAGCACGAGAAACCAGACGACCAATTCCCCATCGCGGATGTCGCCGTGGATATCGGTGTAAAACGTCAGAAAGTCGCCGCCGCCGTAGGCGCCAAAAATGGCCTTGCCGACCAGGTAGATGGCAATTGGCAAGATCAGCAGGCCGAACCCCAGGCAGCCGAGGAACAGCCAACCCTCGCGTATCGCGGTTTTCTTCAAGCTTGATGCAGTTGCAGTCACTCTTGGCGCGCCTAACGGGATGACGAGTGCCATCCTTGCGGATGGCGTTCGCCGGGTCAAGGTAATACCGGGTTTTCGTCAGCCGGTTGAGTCCGTGTTATTCCGGTTCAGACGGGGAGGCGCCGTTCTTGGATCTGCGTCGCCGGCTGTACACGGCGAAGGCGAGATGTACGCAGGCTGCGGAAAACAGGAGATAGTGCGGTAGCACCCAGAACCATTCGCTGATGTAAAGCGTCGCGAAAAAGGCGGCGAATCCGGCGGTCAGATAAAAGTACGGCAGGCAATCGTAAACAATCCGTGGAAGCCAGATTTTACGCGTAAGCAACGATCTCGACGTTTGCGGCGCGTCGTTCGCGGCATACAGTTTGATCTCATCGGGTGCAGTTTTACTGAGCATCGTGCCGCGGTTGCGAGTTCATTCGAGGGGGAATGAACATTAGCGCAAGCGGCTCGGAAATACCGTGACTACCCTCACACATCAATTGTCCGAACAATACCGTCCGGATCGTCTCGTTCGTCCGCCGGGACTCGCCGCCGCGGTGACGGCTTCGACGACGGTCAGTCCGCCGATCGTTTCGGAAGTTCTTCGTAGACGAAGTCGGCGGTGCCGATCGTTACTTTGTCGCCGCCAGAGAGCGCCTGTTCCGTGATTCTCGAGTTGTTGACATAAACGCCGTTCTTGCTGCCCCAGTCTACGATCCTGGTGCCCTCCCCATCGGTAACGAGCACGGCGTGCCGGCGACTGATGTACTGGGCTCTTAGCTGTATGTCGTTCTGGACCGTGCGGCCGATCGTCAGGCGATCCTTGAACAACGGAAACCGAAGCTCCTGGCCGTCGATACTGCCGGTGAGCAGGCGAGTGGGGCGGTCGCGATCCGCGATGAGTCGGTCGTCGATTCGCTCGGACATCCGGTCGTCAATCTCGTGGATCACGTTTTCGATCTCGTCGATCGATTCGAGCGTTCTGCTCTTGTTCGCGAGTTCGTTGAGCAACGCGGAAATCGCATTGTCCTTGTTGCCGATTTTTCGCTCGTATTCCTCGATTTGAGTCTCGAAATTGCGAAGTTTTTTCCGCAGCGACTTGCGTTCGGACTCGTAATCCTCTTCTGCGGCGCTCAGCTGATTTTCCAACGCCTGCTTGAACGCTTTGTTGTCGATCAAATCGGAGGCCAGCTGCTCGTTGACCGTCTCTTGACCGACGATGGTTTCCTGCGCCTCTCCCAACTCGAATCGCAGCTTGCTCACTTCGTCGTCGAAGTCGCGTCTCAAGGTTTCGGTCTGCGACCGCAGCGTCGCCGCTTCGTCTTGCGCCGATTCGAGCTGATTCTCCAACGCCTGAATTTCGACTCTCGCATCCGAAAGGGCCTGCTCGAGCAGATCATGACGATCAGCGTATTCCCTTGATTTTTCGAGCGTATTAACGAGTTTTTCGCGAAGTTCGTCGGCGTACGCTTCGGATCGCGCCGCCTGGTTTTCGAGTATCGTTATGTGCTGCCTGTTTTCCGCGAGAATTCCCTCCTGTTCGGCAATCAGCTTTCTATCCGCCGCCTGTTCGCTATGTCGATAGCGGTCGATGTCCTTCTGATGGCTGTTGAGGTCTTTGTTCAGCGTCTTTATCTGCGAACGAGCGTTCTCGAGTTCGCTCTTCAGGCGAATCCTTTCCGCTTCCGCGTCATCGAATTTCGCTTTGGCCGCCGTTAACTCTTCGCTTTGCTCGGCGGCTTGTCGCTCGCTGTCCGCAAGGCTCGCCGCAAGCGTTTCGATTTCTTCGTTTTGTTTGCACCAGTCGGCTTTGCGGCCGTCGATGTAGGCGTTCAGTTCCGCGACGGCCAGTCGCCCGTCGGCAATGAGCTGGTCGCGCTCTTCGTCCGGCTCCGGGAGCGCCTGTTCGGCTGCGGCGAGGTCCGACTCGAGTCTGCCGATTCGTTTGGCGTCCTCCGCGGACGACAAGCGCAATTCCTCCTGGTCACGCTCCAGCTCCGCAACTCTGCCGATCGCCGTTTCGCGTTCATCGGTCGCCGCGTCGAGTTTCGCCTGCAAGCCCGCAATATCGCGCTCGCTGCGCGACAGCTGTTTGTCCTTCGCGGCCAGGCTCTTGTGAGCGGCCTTGAGATCCGACTGCAGGATTTCCGTCAGCTCTTCGCGCGCGCTGATTTCCTTCTCGAGACCGGTCCAACGCGCCCGCAATTGTTCGATGTCGAACTGCAGATTGGAAATCCGCTCGTCCTTCGAGCGGATGTCCGATTGAAGGTTGGCCACGTTGCTGTCGTCGCCGTCGTCCAGCGAAAACGTACTCACGTCCATCTCCAGCTCTTCCTCCGTCGGGATCAGATCGATGGAGAGGACTTCGAGCTCGGACGTAGTCTCGTCGGCAGCTTCAGCGGCCAAACTATTGATATTGTTATTGTCACTGGCCATGCAATTATTCTAGCACGAGCAGTGCGCAGGCCAAGTCTTGCGTCAGGCCGTCTGGGCCGCCGGCAGGCTTTGGGGCCGCGATGATTACGTAAAATCCGCGGTGCGCCGTGGCCGGAGGTCGCGCGATTCAGTCAGCGGCAACGGTGCGCTCGGCGGCCCACAGCCGCAGCGCCTGTATCTTCTCCTGCATCACGACGGACAGCGGCCGAGTGCGCTCGATTTCCTGCAGCAGATGCGCGGTCGACAGCACCGATTTTTGCGCGTGCGCCGCATACAAGGCGGATACCACCATTTGCTCGATTTCCGCGCCGGAAAACCCCTCGGTAGCGGCGGCCAGTTGCTTGATATCGAAAGAATCGAGCGCCTGGTCACGATTGCGGAGGTGGATGGCGATGATCGCCTCCCGAACGGAGGTTCTCGGCAGGTCGACGAAAAATATCTCGTCAAAGCGTCCCTTACGCACGAGTTCCGGCGGCAGCAGGCTGATGTCGTTTGCGGTGGCGACGACAAATACCTTGGCCGCCTTCTCGGACATCCAGGTCAAAAAACTTCCCAGTACCCGCTGAGTGGTGCCTGTTTCTCCGCCACGGCCCGCCAGGCCTTTCTCGATTTCGTCGATCCAGAGCACACAGGGCGCCATGACGTCCGCGGTTTTCAGGGATTCGCGCAGGTTGCGTTCGGTCTCGCCGTGGTATTTGTTGTACAGCGTGCCGAAGTCCAGCCGTAACAGCGGCAGCCCGAAGACTCCGGCGATCGCCTTTGCCGCCAGGCTCTTGCCGCAACCCTGCACGCCGATCAGCAGAATCCCTTTGGGATTGTCCAGGTGGGGTACTTCGTCCGCCGTCAAAAACGCCGAGCGCCGCTGCGCAAGCCACTGTTTCAGGCGTTCCAGGCCGCCGACGTCGCCGAATCGAGCGGTGTCGTACTCGAAATGCAGGATGCCGCCGCGATTGAGCAACTCGTACTTCGCCTGCATGACGTCGGGCAGATCGCTCTTCGTGATCGCTCCGTCCGTGAGGATGGCGTTGCGGGCGAGCCGTTCGGTGTCGCTGTCGGTGAGTCCGGCGAAGTTCTGAATCAAGAGGTCATAGGCCTTCGGGTCGTACTGCACCGATTTGCCGGGGTTTTCGGCCGAGTACTCCGCGGCGACGCGCTTGACGATCCTCGCTCGCTCTTCCTCGCTCGGCAGCGCCATGTCGAAGCGCGCCGTGAAGCCGTCGAGTTCGGTGGGCAGCTTGATCTGATGGCTGACCAGGACGATCTGCCGGGGAACGTCGCCGTAGCGAATGCAAATGTCCTTGATGAGCCGCACGGTCACCGGATTCTCGAGATAGGGGTGAAAATCCAACAGGACGTAAATGCCCGGTTTGGATACCGCGCGGATGTGCTTGAGAACGTCGTCGGGCTCGGAATTGTGCAGCTGGGGTTCGAGTTCTATGTCGAGTCGCTGCAGGCCGTCGGTGACGCTCCACCGAAACAGGGGCAGGTATTGCTGGCTGGCCCGGGAGACAGTGATCGCGCGCAGCATGTCGAGCATGCGGGATTCGTCGCGAGTCTCGATGACGATGATCGGCGTTCGCGACCGAAGAATCAGTTCCAAATCGTGTTGTCGGTTCATTGGGGTATAGCGTCAACAGGCCCTAGCAGCCGGGAAGATTTTCGTCTCGTATCACCTTGGGAATCCCGCCGGTCAGTTGCTCCACCGCAGACTGAAGGCTTGCGAGGGTAATGTCTCTGTCGTTCGTCACCAATTTGCGCAATACGTCGTCGAGACTGAACTCCGATTCCCGGCGAATCTGCTGATCCAGGGCCTCGAAAGTGCTTACCGCGCGGGCGGTTACCGCTCCGGACGATCGCTCCTGACACAGTTGATCGGCGTCTTTGCCCCAGTCCTTTAGCGCAGCGATCGCCCTGGCGTGGCGCCGCGGGCTGATCGTCCCGCTCCGGCGCAGCAGCTCCAGACCGTAATACTCGGCGAGCCCCTCGACGATCCAATCGGCGTTTTCCCCGGCGCGAAGACCGATGCCGACGTGCATCATCTCGTGCAGCAGCGTGCTGGTGCCGTTTTCGCTCAGCAACGGTCGGTCCGCGTGCATGAAAATCGAGGCCGGTGCGGACAGGCCACCGCGCCACATCGGCGTGCCCGCGCTGACGACGGTGATTCGGCCCGGAAACCCGGGCAAGATGCTGGTGAGTTCGGGTAGCGTCCACTGTAGAAGCGCGAGAATGTCCATGCGCCGCACGGCGTGGCCGACGGGCCCGGCGACCACGACTCGAACGCCGGCGATGCTCTCGTTGCGACGTCCGAACTTGCCGAGCAGGACCCAGCCGGTCGGCCGGTCGAATCGTCGCGACGGGTTTTTGACCGCGTAACGGTTCTCGCGACCGAAATATTGCGTCAGCGAACTCCAGCCGGCTGGCAGATCGAAGGCAAGAAAGGTTTCGCTGACGGCGCCTTTGAGGGTGCGGGTGCGAGCCGCCGGCATTGCGTCTTCGGCGCGAAATACGGCCCAGTCGGCATTGATGTGTCCGTCGTATTCGCCGTCGGATCGCAGGTGATCGATCGGCGCGAACCAGCTGAGCGTGCCGCCGTCCGGCGGCGGCTCCCAGACGATGCGACCGCCGTCGATTCGCACGTCGCCGTCGCCCGCGATGCTGGACGATTCGATGCGGTCCTGTCGCATGTCGAAGCTGCGCAGCAACCGCCTGGGCTGCGTCAACGTGAGATCGACACGGGTGCCGCCCGCCAGGGGTTGCGGTGTCAGGACGTAGTTGATCCGATACGTCAACTCGGGTCGGTCGCGTGGCGTCTCGGATTCGGAGGCCGGCGCACTGCAGGAAACAGTCGCCAGCGCGGTCATGCAAAGGAGCGTCCATTCTCCAAGGTGACGAATTGTCCCTCTTCGCGGCTGGCCGTGGGTTCCCATTCCTGGGATGCGGTTCATGTGCGATTCAGCCTCTTTGCGATAGGATTCATGGCATTACGGGGCCACAGTGTTCCATATGTTATCCCAGGCAGCCAGAAATCAGGTTTTCGGTTTTGTCGGCGCGGCCATCGTTTTGGCGGGCTGCTCCGCACATCCGTCCCGGCCCGAGCCGGCAGCAAAACCCTCGTCAGCCGCGAAAATGCCTCCTCAGCCGGCGGCCGGTCGGACCTTGGGCGCCGCCGAGCGCGCGGCGGTCGTGGCCGTTCAACAGCTCGGCGTCCCGTACCGCTATGGCGGCAGTACCCGGGCCGGTTTCGACTGCAGTGGACTGGTCCACTACGCGTATTCACAAGCCGGTGTGCGAACGCCGCGCACCACGGGCGCATTGTGGCGTGAACTGCGACCGGTGTCCGACCGTCAGCTTCAGGTTGGCGACGTGTTGTTCTTTGATATTGCGGGGAAAGTGTCGCACGTCGGTCTTTATCTGGGCGACGGACGTTTCGTGCATGCGCCGTCGAGCGGCAAGGAGGTCACGATCGCCAGCCTTTCCAGCGAATACTACCGCCGGGCGTTGGTCCGCGGCGGTCGGCCGCAATCGCCCTAAGTGGCCGGTTCGTCCACGATGAACAGCTTGAGCTGATCGGACAGGCCGCGGCAGGCTTTCGACTGGGTTCTCGCGATCAGCGGAATAGGCACCACGATCGCCGGCAGGAAAGACGTCCCGCTAAAATCGGCGCTGACCGTGCCGGCGTCCTCCAGGCCGGACAGGTCCCACACCGAAGCCTCGTATTTCGCATCGTTTTGCCACCAGGCGAACCCGAAGCAGCCGCCCCCGCCTGGGCCCGCCGCGCAGGACAGACTGCCTCCACCGGCAACTCGATCCGTGTCCCCATCGAGCCAGATGACGTAACGCACGCCTTTGTCGCGGATCATCTCCGGAACGCCCGGACGGGACATCAGGTCGGGCAGGCCTTTGGTGTCTGCCGGCGCGGTACGAGGCTCGAACCACGGAAACAGCGCGTCGACGAACTCGTTGTTGGGTATGACGCGCAGCCCGGATGAGCCGCGGCCGATGGATTCGCCCACGCAGTCGATGAACTTGCTTTCGGTCTCGTTTCCAAGGTGGTAGCTCTTCGCCATGATGACCACCCCCTCGCCCTCGTTGAGTCCGGTGACGCCTTCACGGGTGCCCTCGATACGTGACGTGACGCATGCGCCGAGCGACAGCGATACGGAGGTAATTACCAGCGTCCGCAGCAGCGGATGCCCCGACAGTCGTTTTTGCTTACCCGGAGTCATCGCTTACTTCCTCCACAGCGGTGGTCTTGATCGCGGCGTCTTCCGCGGCCGGTGATGTCGATGAATTCACGTTGGCGAGGCTGCTGATGCCCGTGGTCTTGTCCATCTGCAGGATGATCAGCGCCGCCGCGTCCCGCATGGCGAGCACCGCGGCGCGGCGCAGCGCTTCGTCGCCGCCGAAGGCCGTCGTCTGACTCTTGCCGTAGGCGCTGATCGGCCAGTTGGCAACCTGGGTGCCTTGCCGGTCGAATATCTTGATGCGGTAACGGATCCAAACGGCGAACGCGTCCGTCTGGCTTTGTTCGGGGACCGAAAACTCGAAAGCGTCGATGCTGGGCTCGATCAGGGCGTCGAAGCCGTATTGTGCCGCGTCCTCTTCGCCGCCGATTACCTGGTAATCGCTGAACATCGAGCCAAAAAGCTTATCGAACAAGAGCTTATTCGACTGGCCCAGGTCGATGAGCCACTTTTCCTTGCCGATCACCCGTTCCTCGTGAATGAAATGATCGAACGCTTCGGGATAACGTGCGCCGACGGACATCGGCAGCGCGGCGATCAGCGGGTCGGGAATCGTGGGGTCGCTGACGGCCACCTGCGTAGAGCAGCCGCTCAGCGCCGCTAGAGACAGCATCAGAACCGAGTATTTAATCCAGCGTGACATCAACCCGTCGAGTTCCGGGAAAGCATTGAGAAACCTACGAATAACCCCTGTATTCAGAGCCCTGACCGGCGGCAGAGTTCCAGATAAATTCCCAAGCGCCGCAAGCTATCGACTTTAGACCGGGTGTAACGCCAGTGCAACCGCCGCAGCGCGGTCCGTCGAGCGTGGGAAACGGTGGTTTGTCATAAGCTGCGCCTGGTCAGCCGGAAACGCGTGAGACCGGAGCGCCGTCAGTCCCGCCACTCCAGGGGCGGTTCGGACATTAGCGCCGCCTGTTCGCGCAGCGCGAGGATATGTTCGTCCCAATAGCGGGGTGTGTCGAACCACGGGAACGCCACCTTGAACGCCGGGTCGTCCCAGCGTCGCGCGAGCCAGGCGGCATAATGCATGATACGCAACGTCCTCAGCGCCTCGATCAGGTGCAGTTCGCCGGGATCGAAGCGGCGGAACTCCTGATAGCCGTCCAGCAGTGTCGCGAGCTGCGGCGCCTGTTCGTGCTTGTCGCCCGACAGGAACATCCACAGATCCTGCACCGCGGGACCCGTCCGTGCATCGTCGAGATCGACAATGTGCAGCCGATCTTCCTGTACGAGTACGTTGCCCGGGTGAAAATCGCCGTGCAGGCGGATCGGCCGGACGTTTCCCGCTCGCTCGAAGCAGGTCTCGACGTTCTCGAAAAGATGCTCCGCAATGCCCTCGTAGACCGATTCGAGCTCCGCGGGTATGAATTGGCGCTCCAACAGGTATTCGGAGGAGCGGTATCCAAACGAGTCTATGTCGATGGTTGGGCGATGCCGGAACGGGGCCGTCTCTCCGTGCAAATGAATGCGGGCAACCAGGCGGCCCAGCTGTCCGAGAAGTTCGGTGTTATCCAGGTCCGGCGAACGGCCGCCGTGGCAGGGTGAAACGGACAGCCGGAAGTGACCCTGTTTGTGCAGGGTGCGGCCGTCGATTTCGAGGGGAGCAACCACGGGGACGTCCAGTGTCGCCAGTTCGCGCGAAAACTCGTGTTCTTCGAGGATCGCCGCATCGTCCCATCGGCCGGGTCGGTAAAACTTTGCGACCAGCGCGGGTCCGCTCTCGATGCCGACCCGGTAAACGCGGTTTTCGTAGCTGTTCAACGCCAAAAGGCGTCCGTCGCAATCAAAACCGAGCGCTTCCAGTGAGTGCAGGACGTCGTCCGGCGTCAGCTCGGCAAAGGCGAGGGTGGATTCATCCGTGGTGTCCGACGTCATTCTGCCGATCGTAATGCATTCCGCGGTCGGCGCGGTGATCAATCGGCGGAAAGGAGGGCTAAATCGGCGCCCGACCGCCGTTGCCCGGTATACTAACGATTCAGGAATTACGCCGGCCGAACCCGGTTTGCGGGCCCGTTCGCCGGATTGCCGGGACTATGAAGCTCTACGAAAACATCACGCATGACATCGACGACAGCCCCGACGGGCCGGGCACGATCGCGTTTTTTGACCTCGACGGCACCCTGATTTTCGGTTTTTCGATCATGTCGATGTTCCGTGAACGTGTTTTCAGCGGCAAAGTTGCGCCGGTGGCGGCGCTGCAGCAGCTTTTTTCGCTGGTGACGCACGGCGTCAACGGAAGCGAATATTCACGGATTCTGGAGGAGGTCGGCGCGACGCTGGCCGGCACGCCGGAACAGGAACTCATTGATCTCGGCGAGACGGTCTTCGAGAAGTTCGTCGCCGGATCGATTTATCCCGAATCGCGGGCCCTGGTTCGCGCGCATCTGGACCGGGGTCACACGGTCGCCATCGTGACGTCGGCAACGGCCTACCAGGCGGATTCGGTTGCGAAAGAACTTGGTATTCCGCACGTGCTGTGCAATCGCTTCGAGATCGTCGACGGTAAACTCACCGGAGAGGTCGTCCGGCCCATTTGTTTCGCGTCCGGCAAGCGGGACGCGGCGGCGGAGTTTGCCACGACGCATCGTGCGGAGCTTGCCGAGAGCTACTTCTACACCGACGGGATCGAGGATTTGCCGCTGCTGGAAGCGGTTGGGAAGCCCAGGCCACTCAATCCGGACTCCGGGCTCGAAGCGGCGGCGCGTCGCCGTAGCTGGCTCGTTCGACGGTTTTCGAGCCGGGGCGTACCCGGCGTGAAGGAGTTCGTCCGGACCGGACTCGTGTACGGTGCGTTCTTTTCGGCCGCGCTGCAGATCGTGCCGACCTGGCTTCTCAACCAGTCGCGTCGTGACGCGGTGAATCTCGCGGTGACCACCTGGGGTGAATTCGGCAGCGCGCTAGCCGGCATCAAAATCAAGATTCGTGGAGAAAGTCACCTCTGGGAGCGGCGGCCCGCGGTGTTTTTGTTCAATCACCAGAGCGCGATCGACGTACTGATCATCGCGAAGTTGCTGCGCAGCGATTTCACGGCCATCGCAAAACAGGAAATCGCGACCAACCCGCTGGTGGGCCCGGTCTTTCGGGTGGCCGACACGGTGTTCGTCGATCGGAAGAACCACGAAAAGGCCATCGAGGCGCTGCAACCCGTGGTGCAAACCCTGCACGGCGGTTTGTCGGTGGCGATTGCGCCCGAAGGGACTCGCAGCGCCGGTGATCGTCTGGGGCCGTTCAAAAAAGGTCCGTTTCACATTGCCATGCAGGCGGGCGTGCCGGTGGTACCGATCGTGATCCACAATGCGACGGACGTATTGCCCAAGGGCGGTTTTTTCATACGCCCCAGTACGGTGTACGTCGACGTCCTGGAACCCGTGCTGACGGACGAGTGGGCCGCCGAGACGGTGGATCAGCACGTTGCCGACGTGCGTGCCCTGTTTCTGGAACAGCTCGGGCAGAATCGCCCCGTGGAGGTGCCGTTAAAGCGCGTGAAATGACGGCGCCGGTGCTGTCAATCGTCTGTCTGCGTCACATCGAATTGCACGCCGGCGTTCGCGCGCAGCCGCTCGAGCAGTGCGTCGCCCATGGCCGAGGCCGGCGTCCAAAACCCGCCGCCGACGCTCAGCGTGTCCCGAGCCAGGCAAATGGCGCTTTCCGAAATCATCTTGCTGGTCGAACCGTAACCCGGATCCCGGTCGCCGGTCGCGCGGACGCGGATCGTCTCTCCCGCCGGCGTTCTGCCGACCAGAATCAGATTGAAAAAACCCGATTCACGCTCGTCCCTGCCTGGACCTTTACCCGGGTCGGGCAATAATGGCTTGACGACGAAATTGCGACTCAGGTCGATCGCGCTCGCTATCATGAATCCCTTGAACGCGGCGCTGGCGGTCGCGGCCTTCATCCTGCCGCCGATACCGGGGCCGGTCATGACGGCCTCGCGGTAGCGAAAGTCCTTGCCGTACGCGTAGTTCAGTAAGGCGTTCGACCGGCGAACCACGCGCATGTTGATCAATGCCATGACAAACGGACAGGTCCAAGCGCCGAGATCGGCGTCGTATCGGCTGCCCGTCTGATCGCGTCCGTCCGGACCGTCACGCTGGCCGTCCGGATTCAGGCTGTAGGGATGGGTGAGGATACGGGCGACTTGCCTGTCCCGCCTGCCTTCCTCGACGGCGTTCAGCAGGCTGGCCGCTGTGCCACCGCTGAAACCGCCCCGCATCGCGCGGACGCCCAGGGACACGCGTTCACAAGCGGCGCCAAAGCGTTTTGCGGATTCTTTCTGCAGATACCAAACGCCAATGTCCGAGGGGATCGAGTCGAACCCGCAGGCGTGGACGATTCTGGCCCCACTCGTTTCCGCGTCCTGCTGGTGACGGTCGATCATCTGCCGCATCCACTGGACTTCGCCTGCCAGATCACAATAGTCGGTGCCGTGTTTGACGCAGGCGGCAACCAGTTTCGAGCCATATCTGGCGTAGGGTCCGACCGTCGTCAGAATGACGCTCGACCGCGCTGCTATGGCTTCCAGCGATTCCGAATCGTCGCTGTCGGCAATCAGCACCGGCACGGCGCCCGGCGAAACCTTCAGGTTGTCCAGCACGCGTTCGAGCTTGGTCCGGCTTCTACCCGCCACGGCCCACCGAAGGCCGTCGTCGGAGGCTTTTCGGCCTTGCAGGTATTCGGCGACGAGGCGCCCCGTGAAGCCGCTCGCACCGAATACGACAAGGTCGAATTCCCGCCCCTGCTTGCCGTTTGCCGCCGTCATACCGACAGCCTAGTCCTTGGTGTGGCGGGGCACAATGGCTGGCCTCCACGCGCCAAAGCGCCCGCCAGCGTCGAGGGCGTCCGCGGTTGCGGGCCGGCTTCGCCCCGCCGCCGGGCTTTACATTCCGCGATCGGTTTCGTACGTTGCGGTCGAAGCTTGGCGTTCCAGGCTGAATTCGCACGGTTTTTTTACTGCGGTACTTTACGCTGGGCGTGTGACCCCGTGCAGAGACGGATCGAATCCGATCCCGTACGGTGCGCATCGAATGCTCACTAGGACTCAAGGCGATGACCCAATCCAAACCCGTTCAAACGATTCTTCTGCTCTGCGCCGTGGCCGTTGGCGTCGTCGCCTGCGGCCGTAAAGACGACGGCGACGTCGGGCAGTCGGCCCTCACCCGAAACGAAGGCGTGTTGATGTACGTTCCGGCCGACACGCCCTACGTGTTCGCGACTCCGGAGCCCATGCCGGACGACGTCCTGGACAAACTGGAGGCCAATTCGGACAGCATTTTTTCCGCGTACGAGACCGTCATAAAGGAAACGCTGCAACCCATGGCCGCCGAACGTGACGGTGACGAGCCGGAAAACGTTGACGCGGTCATCGAGCTGATCGGCGAGCTGGCGGGTCTGATGCGCAGCGACGAACTGCGTGCGGCCGGGATTCCACGCGGCCCGCAGATCGCGGTTTACGGCGTCGGTCTGCTGCCCGTCATGCGGCTGGCCCTGGAAGACGCGGACGCGTTTGAGGCAAAAATCACCGAGCTCGAAGAGAACATCGAGAGCGAAATGACGGTCGCCGAAATCGACGGCCAGTCGTACCGGTACGTCGGCGACGACGAGGGGCGTCTGGTCATCGCGATCATCGACGACCATGCCGTGGCGGCGATCGTGCCGGCGAGCCTGTCGCAGGAGCAGCTCAAAACGGTGCTCGGCCTGGAGCGGCCGACGCAGAGTATCGCCGAGTCGGGCGCGCTGTCCGATCTCGCCGAACGTTACGGCTACGGCCCGTACGCGCTCGGCTATTTCGACGTCGAGCGGTTCGCGGCGACTTTTCTCGACACGGCCTCCGGTGTCAACGCCGAGCTTTTGAGTCTAATGGAGTACGACTCGAGCACGCTGACCGACGTGTGCCGCAGCGAAATTCGGGAGATGTCCGCCGTCGTGCCGCGTCTCGTCAGCGGTTACACGGAAATCAGCACCCGTCAACTGTCGTCGAATACGGTCTTCGAGGTCCGCGACGACCTGGCGCGCGGCCTGATGACGCTGTCAACCGCAGTGCCCGGCATGGGAACGGACCACGGCGGATTCGGTTCGTTTGGCCTGAGCTTCGACCTGCTGGCCGCGCGCGAACTGTGGGAGGCGCGGCTGGATGCCCTGGAAGCCGATCCGTTCGAGTGCGAGTATTTTGCCGAATTCCAGGCCGGTGTCGCGCAGGGAAGGGAGGCGCTGAACCAGCCGTTACCGCCGATTGCGTACGGTTTCAAAGGGTTTGTCGCCGTTATCGACAGCATCGAGGGCGTCGATTTCGGCAGCGGTCAGCCGCCGACGGACATCGAGGCGCGCGTCCTCGTCGCGAACGACAACGCCGAGGGGCTGCTGGCGATGGGCGCGATGTTCAGTCCGGAACTCGCCAATCTGGACGTGCAACCCGACGGTAACCCGGTCGAATTGAACCTGCCGCCGATTACCGACGGCTTCGGTTCCGCATACGTCGCGATGACTGAAAGCGCGCTCGGCATTGCGGTCGGAGACGGGTCCGCGACCGGTCTCGGGAATTTGCTCAAATCGGCCGCGGGCGAACCGCCGCCGTTCATGAGCATGCATCTCGACGGCGCGCGCTATTACGAATTGATCAGCCAGGCGATAGAAGCGAGCGGCGGTATCGCGCAGAACCCGGACGGGTCGGCGCAGGAACTTTCTCCCGAAATGCAGCAGGCGATGAGCCAGGTCATGACCGGGATTGGTGCGATGGTGGAACGCATATCGATCGACATGACCTTCACGGAGCACGGTGTCGAACTTCCTTCCACGGTAACGCTGGCTGACTGATGCGGTCCCGCGGATCGAGGTCGAGGCTGCTCGCGGTCGCGTTGAGCGTGCTGGCGCTCGCGCCGCTTGCGGTCGGTGCCGACATGCGCGGCGCGGAGATTACGCATCTGTCCCGCAATGAAGTTCTCGAACGTCCGGACGCGCTGCCCGGGGAAGGCTATCTGTCCACAGGCCAGCCAACCGAGGCGGTGCTGAAGGCGGTAGCCGACGCGGGTTTTGCCGCCGTCATCGACCTGCGTGGTGCCGGCGAGGAACGAGGGATCGACGAGAAGGCCGTCGTCGAATCCTTGGGCATGACCTACGTGTCGCTGCCGGTTCCCGAACCGGCCGACGCCACGGTCGGGAAGGCCGCCGCCCTGGAGCAGATTCTGGCCGATATTGAGGGTCCCGTGCTCCTGCACTGCCTCAGCGGTAACCGGGTAGGGGCGTTGTTTGCATTGAGCGCGAAGGCGGACGGCGCGAGCAAGGAAGAAGCGCTGGCGATCGGCAAGTCGGCGGGGCTGAGCCGCTGGGAAAAGCAGATTCGCGAAAAGCTGGAGAACGAGTAAAGCGCCGGCCAAGTCCGAGTTCTTCCGACACCCAGACGGCCTTTCGTAATTTGGTGGAGGCGGCGGGAATCGAACCCGCGTCCGCAAGCCCTCTGCTCTGAGGTCTACATGCTTATTCCGTCTTTGGTCTTACTCCGGGCTACCCGACGGACAGGGAAAACACGAAGCCAGTTCAGTTAGGGTTTAACGGGTCAGGCCCTGAACAAGCCCTCGCCGCGGTCCCGCGTCGGTGACTCCTGGGATCCGGACGCACGGGCACGATCCGGGCAGAAGGCGTTAGGCTGTTTTTTAAGCAGCTAGCGCGTAGTTGTCGTCGTTGGCAACTATAAGTGTTACAGCTGGTTTTACGAGGTGATCTGTCCCTCGGCATGCAATCAGAGTTTCGCGACCCACGTCGAAGCCATGTCGCCCCCGAATATCGTGGTCTGTCCGCGGCCCCGTCGTGCCGGCCGCTACCCTAGTGTAGGGACGGCGGGGAAAAAAACAATTGCCCGGACAGCTCCTGAATCCTGGTGGGATCGCAAGCACCCGGGCGCCGCCTGGAAGACCACCTGCCCAATAACGATATTTTGCTTTAAATTTAATCAATAAATATCTGATTATTAACGATTAGATGATTTCATGACTCGTGCTTTCTGGCGTTCCCAGTCGCGGTCTTTCGAGGTTTGACGCTTGTCGTGCTGTTTTTTCCCTTTCGCCAGGCCGATGTCCAGCTTTACCCGGCCGCGGGTCCAGTGCAGGTTGAGGGGCACGAGCGCGTAACCCTTGCGTTCCACCAGGCCGACGAGCCGGTCCAGTTCGCGACGGTTCAACAGCAGCTTGCGCGTTCGGGTCGGGTCGGTGTCAACGTGGGTAGACGCGCTCAGGAGCGGAGAAATCCGGGCGCCGATCAGCCAGGCCTCGCCGTTCCTGATGTGCACGTAGCCTTCGGTGAGCTGGGCGCGGCCCGCGCGTAAGCTCTTGACCTCCCAGCCAAGCAGCTGCAGCCCCGCCTCGATCGATTCCTCGATGAAATAGTCGTGGCGCGCCTTTTTGTTCTGCGCGATCTGCCTGTCGGGGGCGTTTGCTGCCTTTTTGTTGGCCATGGTCGAATAGCGAGTCGAGGAGCCTGACGGCCGGCGATTATACGTAAGTCACAAGGACTTGCAGCGCTTCGGGGTTGTTGTCAGCGCTATCGATATCATCCAAAATCCGCCTTACAACGCGCTTAGAGAACAACAATGCCAAATCAGGACTCCGCCGATTCCGGCCGCCGCAAGTCGCTGCACGGAAACTGGTCCTCGCGCTTAGCCTTTATCCTCGCCGTGACCGGCTCGGCCGTCGGCATCGGAAACATCTGGAAATTCCCGTACATAGCCGGCGAAAACGGCGGCGGCGCATTCGTGCTCGCGTATCTGCTGTGCGTTTTCCTGATCGGCCTGCCGGTCATGATGTCCGAGATACTCATCGGCCGGCGCGGGCGGCGAAACCCGGTGGCGACGATGGCGTTGCTCGGCGAAGAGGAGGGCAGCACGCGCCAGTGGCGCTGGCTGGGCGCGCTTGGCGTCATCGCCGGCATTTTCATCCTGTCGTATTACAGCGTGGTCGCGGGTTGGACGCTGGCGTACGCTCAGAAGAGCGTCACGGGCCAATTCGAGGGGGCTTCGGCGACCGAGATTGGCGCGCTGTTCGCCACGTTCACCGGCAATTGGGTGGCGGTCGCGACCGCGCACACGATTTTCATGGCGATCACGACCCTCGTGATCGCCCGCGGCGTCGAGCGCGGGCTGGAGCAGGCCGTGCGCTTCATGGTGCCGGCGCTGCTGCTTCTGATGTTCGTGCTGCTGGGGTATTCGGTTACCTCGGGTTCGTTTGCGCAGGCCGCGGAATTCATGTTCACGCCGAATTTTGACGCGCTGGGCTGGGGCGGGGTGCTGGCGGCAATGGGCCAGGCGTTTTTCTCCCTGAGCATCGGCATGGGCGCGATCATGGCGTATGGCGCGTATTTGCCCGAGGAAACCTCGATCTCGAATACGTCGACCACGGTCGTGTTCGCGGACAGCGGCATCGCCATCCTGGCCGGCCTGATGATTTTCCCGATCGTTTTCGCGAACGGCCTCAATCCCGCGGAGGGGCCGGGCCTCGTCTTCAATACGCTGCCGGTGGCCTTCGGGCAGATGCCGTTCGGCGTCTTCTTCGGCACGGTCTTTTTCGTGCTGCTGGTATTCGCGGCCTGGACCTCCGCTTTGGGTCTGATGGAGCCGGCCGTCGCCTGGTTGATCGAAAACTACCGTCGAAGCCGCACGCAGGCGGCCCTGATGGTCGGCGGGCTCATCTGGGCGGTCGGATTCGGCACGGTGCTCTCGTTCAACGAGCTTGCCGGATTCACGTTCCTGTTCGGAACGATTTACGACAATATCGACTACATCACCAGCAACGTGATGCTGCCGCTGGGGGGTGTTTTCATCACGGTCTTCGCTGCATGGACCATGTGCGGCAACTCGACCGCCGAGGAACTGGGCGGGGCCGGCAGGAGCTACAAGATCTGGCGTTTTCTCGCCCGATTCGTCGCGCCCGTCGCGATTACCTTCGTGTTCCTTCAGGCGATAGGCCTCCTGTAGCCGATGCACCCGTTTGTTTGCAGCATGCATTCGGTCCAGCGGCCATACGGACGAATCCGCGCATGCGTAAGGTGAGCCGAAGCGCCCTGGTGCCGTACTCCGCGTACGAAATGTTCTGCCTCGTGGACGATATCGAGGCCTATCCCGAGTTCCTGCCCTGGTGCAACGACGCCGTCGTGCACAGCCGGACCGGCGACACCGTTGAGGCGACGCTCGAACTGCACAAAGGATCGGTGAGCAATCACTTCACGACCCGAAACACCCGGCGTGAGTACGACGGGATCGATATCGCGCTGGTCGGCGGCCCATTCCGCCATCTGCAGGGCGGCTGGCAGTTCCAGGACCTCGGCGAGAACGGCTGCAAGGTCTCTCTGGAACTCGAGTTCCAGTTCGCGAGCATGATGATCGACGTCATGTTCGGGCATTTTTTCGAGGAAACCTGCAATTCGCTGGTTGACGCCTTCACGCGACGCGCGGTTGTCGTGTTCGGCGAGAAATAGGGGCATCGCTCGCGATGGCGGCCGGGCGCACGATTACCGTGGAAGTGGTTTACGCCACGCCGCGGAAACAGGTGCTGGTGTCGGTCGAGCTCGACCAGGATGCGACCGTCGCCGAAGCCATCGAGCGTGCCCTGGCAAGCGAATTTCCCGGGGAATCGCTGGCTGGGCTGCAGGCCGGTGTCTGGGGGAGACCGGTCGAGCGATCCCGCGTTTTGATCGACGGCGATCGTGTCGAGCTGTATCGCCCTTTACGAAGAGATCCTCGGGATGCCCGTCGCGAGCTGGCCGCCGCCGGCAAGTTCATGAGCGGTTCCGGCTGAGCAGACAGGTTCTAGCCCGTATCCGTCACCGATTGCACGGGCTAGAGGTCCGGGCTCAGCTCCTGATCCTCGATGATCTCGATGACACGCTCGCCGTCGAAAATCACCGACACCCAGCGTTTGAAGGTCGCATCGCGGCGACCCAGTTTGAGATAGTAGATGTAGTCCCATCGATTGGCGTGGAACGGATCGTCGATCATCGGAGTGCCGAGGAGAAAGCGGACCTGGCTGCGGGTCATGCCGACTTCCACCTGATCGATGTCTTCCTGCTTGAGGAGGTTTCCCTGGGCAATCGGTGCCTGGAAGACGCATCCGGCCGAGGTCGCTACGGCCAGGACGGTGCTGATTATGAGCGCTCTCATCGTGTTAACAGGCCCCAAGATCTATCGCCTTCCCGTGTCGAAGGCATTCGATGTGATTCCGGTTTGCGGGCGGCTGGAGGAGTCCGGTCGCCTGGTCCATAATAGGGCCGAATCATACCTACTTGACTGTCGCGGCGGTAGCCGCGCCCTTGCCGAGACGGAAACCATGCTGCAACGCCAGGAACTACGAAAGGCCGGCCTCAAAGTCACGTTGCCGCGGCTGAAAATTCTGGAGATTCTAGAAAGCAACACGCAGCGGCATCTGAGCGCCGAGGACATTTATCGTGAGCTGCTTGCGGCCGGCGAAGACATTGGCCTCGCGACGGTTTACCGTGTCTTGACTCAGTTCGAGTCCGCGGGTCTGGTGACGCGGCATAACTTCGAGGGCGGCAGTTCCGTATTCGAGCTCGACGAAGGTGAGCACCACGATCACATGGTGTGTGTCGAAACGGGCGACGTGGTGGAGTTCGTCAATGACGAAATCGAAAAACTGCAGCACGACATCGCAGCCGAACACGGTTACGAGTTAATCGATCACAACCTGGTGCTCTACGTCCGGCCGCTGAGGAAGGGCAGGGATTCCTAGGGCCTGTCAACAGGCCCCAGATTCTCCTATTGAGCCGCGCGTGCCCGTCGCGTCGTTTTGCGCCGGCCGGCCGTCAGCATTTCCGCTGCGTGTTCCCGCGTTCGCCGGGTGATTTTGACGCCGCCCAGCATCCTGGCCAGTTCCTCGACACGCTCGTCGCCGTTCAGTTGACTGATTCCCGTGCGGGTGGACTTGCCGTCGCTGACCTTGTTGATGCGAACGTGATGGTCGGCCTGGCTGGCAACCTGCGGCAGGTGCGTGACGCAGAGAATCTGACGGCTGCCGCCGAGGTCGCGCAAACGCCTGCCCACCATTTCCGCAACGCCCCCGCCGACACCGCTGTCCACCTCGTCGAATACCATCGTCGGGATTCGGCTTCCGTCGCTTGCAATCACTTGAATCGCCAGGCTCATTCGAGAAAGTTCGCCTCCCGAGGCGACTTTGGCAAGCGCCATCGGCGGCTGTCCCGGGTTTGCGCTGATCCGGTATTCGATGCTGTCCATGCCGACCGCCCGGGCATCGTCTTCGGCGCGGGGTTCAACGGCCACGATGAAGTTTCCATCGGGCATGCCCAGCCCGGCCATTGCGCCGCTGACGTCGGCGGAGAACCGTTTTGCGGCCCGCCGGCGGCCGGCGGACAAGTCGGCGGCGAGGCCGCGGTACTTTTCGTAAGCCTCCGTGGATTGCCGTTCCAATTCCTCGCCGCGCAGGCCGGCGTTGCGCAAGTCGTCGAGTTGAGCTCGAAGCCGCGACTGGACGTCGCCCAGGTCTTCCGGATCGACGCGATGTTTGCGCGCGACGGTCTGGATAGCATTGAGCCGATCGTCGACCCAGTCGCGCCGTGCCGGGTCGGCGTCCAGCGACTCCAGATAACGGCGTAGCTGGTCTATCGCTTCGCTGATCTGTATGCCGGCTTCATCGAACAATTGCCTTGCCGGCTCGAGTGCGTCGTCATAACTGCTCAGCACCTGCAGGGATTGGCAGGCGGCGGCAATCAGTCCCTGTGCGGTTTGCCCCTCTCCCTCGTCGGTGTCCTTGAGTATCCGGTCGAGGCCCTCGGCCAGCCGGGAAACGTTTTGCAGTTTCTGTCGTTCGGCGGTCAATGACGAAAGCTCATCGGCCGCCAGATCCAGTGCGCTGAGTTCGTTGACCTGAAACTCGAGCAGTTCGAGGCGAGACTCGCGGTCCGCCTCGGACGTCCTCAGTTCCGTGAGCTGCGCCGACAGGGTCCGCCAGGTTTCAAACGCCGCCGCCGTGCTGCCGCGCAGCGACAGCAGGTCGCCAAAGTGATCGAGGAGATCGCGCTGTACGTCGCGCCGGCCCAGCGACTGGTGGAAATGCTGTCCGTGTATGTCGACGAGCAGCTCACCCAGGGATTTCAGGTTCTGCAACGAAACCGCGTTTCCGTTGATGAAGGCGCGGGACCGGCCGTCCGCCGCGATAACTCGCCGCAGCAAGCACTCCGTGTCGAGATCGAGCGCCTGATCGGCAAGCCAGGCGCGGGCGGCGGGTTGCCCGGAGACGTCAAACTCCGCGGCGAATTCGGCGCGCCTGGCGCCGTCCCGGACCAGTCCGCTGCCACCCCGTTCGCCGAGCACCAGGCCGAGCGCATCAACCAGAATGGACTTGCCGGCGCCCGTCTCGCCGGTCAGGACCGTCATGCCCTCATCGAAGTCGATGTCGATTTCATCGATGATGGCGAAGTTTCTGACCTGCATGCTACGCAACATCGATCTTCCCTCAACCGTCGTCCGTCGCGTCGTCGCGAACCCGGCCGTCGCGTCCCCAGTGAAGTTTGGAGCGCAGTATTTCATAAAAATCGTAGCCCGGCGGATGAATGAGCGTCACCCGCGTCTCCGATCCTTTGACGAGCAGGCGGTCGTCCGGCGACAGTTCGCCGACGGAGTGACCGTCCAGCATCACCTCGCCCTTCGTGTCCATGCGCGCCAGCAGGCGGACCTCGATTTCATGGCCGGCGGGTATCACGATTGGGCGATCGCTCAACGTATGAGGGCAGATTGGAACGACGACGACCGCGTCCATTCCCGGTTCGATGATGGGGCCGCCGCAGCTCAGGGCGTACGCCGTCGAACCGGTCGGCGTGGCGACAATCAGACCGTCCCCAGAGTGCGTGTTGACGAATCTTCCGGAAACCGCGGTCCGCACGTCGAGCATCCGGCCGGTTTCCCGCCGCTGAACGACAATGTCGTTAAAGGCGTTTGCAATGTGTGTGTGGCCGTCGCCGTCGATGATCGTCGCCTCGAGCTGAAGGCGAGATTCTTCCGAATAGTTTCCCGCCAGTATCTGGCCAACACCGGAGAGCATCTCGTCCGGCGAAATATCGGTCAGAAAGCCGAGCCGGCCGCGATTGACGCCTAACAGCGGTACATCATGACCGTGCGCGACGGCGGCCGCGTACAGCATCGTGCCGTCGCCGCCGACGGCGATGATCAAGTCCGCGGCGGCGGCGATCTCCTCCTCGGGAAGCTGACGGGCGGGCAAATCGGGCGGCGCGTCGGGCGCGGCGACGACGTCGATCCCGGCCTCGGTCAAATAGCCGGCGAGTAGCGCCATGGGTTCGGCGACGCGGAGATCCTGGCTGCGGCCAAGGATAGCGATGGTTTTGAAGGGGCTGCTCATCGGGTTTTCGGGATGCTCTCTTGCGGGCAGGTTCGGGCTTTGGAAGTCTATCGTTCGGACACTCCAGAGCGGGAAACTCCATTCACATTATGACTGCGGCAATGGGACGGCAACGGCCAACCGTGTCGAATTGTTGCAGACCCTTGACCGGTCGCCAAGCCATTGTTAGCGTGACCCTAGCATACTGATTTAGTGTCTGATTTCGCATTTCTTGGCGTATGACAGCGGATGCAAAAAAACCGTTCCCGACCGAACGCGCTCAGTTTCTACTGAAGGCGCTGATCCAGCGTTATATCCGGGAGGGCGTTCCCGTCGGCTCGCGGACGTTGTCCCGCGACTCGGGGCTGGATCTGAGTCCCGCGACGATCCGCAACGTCCTGTCCGACCTGGAGGACATGGGGCTGGTTTCCGCCCCGCATACGTCAGCGGGCCGGGTGCCTACCCAGCGCGGTTATCGCGTATTCGTCGACACGTTGATCCGCTACAAGACGCCGAAAGAAAAGGACATTCAGGAACTGCAGTCCGAACTCGGCGACCAGCCCGACGATAACAGCGGCATCGCCCGCAAGGTCTCCGACATGCTGTCGCGCGTGACCAGTCTCGCGGGCGTCGTTTCGGTTCCCAAAGGCAAACACGCGACGCTCCGGCAAATCGAATTCCTGCCGTTGTCCGACAATCGCGTACTTGCGATCCTGGTCATCAACGATCGCGAGGTCCAGAACAGAATCCTGCATACCGAAGAACCGCACACGGCGGACGAACTGCTGCGCGCGGCCAACTTCATCAATGAAAACTACGCCGGACTCGATCTGGGCGAAATTCGCGCAGGCCTGCTCAACGATCTCGAGAAAACCCGCGATTCCATGAACCAGGCGATGCTCGACATCGTTTCGGTCGCTCAGTCGGCGATGGACGGGGCCACGTCGCCTCAGCCCGACTTCGTGCTGGCGGGCGAACGAAATCTGATGGACTTCGACGAGCTGTCGGACATCAGCACTCTGCGCCGGCTGTTCGACGCCTTCGCGCAAAAACGCGTGATGATCGATCTGCTCGATCGCAGTATCAATGCGAGCGGCGTGCAGATATTTATTGGTGAAGAATCGGGGTATCGGATTCTGGACGACTGCAGCGTCATCACGGCGCCGTACCGGGTTGACGACAATACGATCGGCGTCCTTGGCGTGATTGGCCCGACGCGAATGGCCTATGATCGGGTCGTGCCGATCGTCGACGTGACCGCGCGCCTGATCAGCTCAGCGTTCGAGTCAGGCGATTAGCGCACTGCGTGAGCGCCGTTTTGCCGCGAATAGCCGTTGACCGGCCTGGCCCGCGGCCGCAGTCGGAGGCCGAATCCGGAAATCATTGCTTTCGGCCTTGATATTTGGCGCCAAATCCCCAAACTCCACGCATCTTTTTTCGGCGACGGCCCAAGAACGGCGTTGCCACCGAACTCACTAAACGGAAGAGCTTGGCAATGAGCGGAGAGGCTGAACGGAACGGCGAGGCGCCTACGGGTAACGACGCAGTGGGAGACGATACCCTCGACGGGCACGAAGACATAGCGGCGGCGAATGCGGACAGCGCGGATACGGCGGCGGATCCGCTGGCCGAGCTGCAGGCGAAAGCCGACGAGAACTGGGACAAGTATCTGCGGGCCGCCGCCGAACTCGACAACGTCCGCAAGCGCGCGGCGCGGGACGTGGAAAACGCCCGTCGTTTTGCGCTGGAACGGTTTGCCGGCGAGATTCTTGGAGTGCTCGACAGTCTGGAAATGGGCCTCGCGGCCGGCGCCGACGCCGGCGCGGAGGCGCTGTTGGACGGCAGCCAGGCGACCCTGAAACAGCTCACCGCCACGATGGAGAATTTTGGTATCAGCGAAGTCGATCCGCTGGGCGAACCGTTCGATCCGGAGTACCACGAGGCCATGACCATGCAACGCTCGGCGGACGCCGAGCCCGGTTCGGTGCTGACGGTTTATCAGAAAGGCTACACGCTCAACGGTCGTCTGCTGCGCCCGGCGCGGGTTGTCGTCGCGCAGAGCGTGCCTGCCGGCGACGACGAGGCCTGAAAAAACGGGGCTTCCTGCGGGCTCTGCGCTTGAAAGACCACCTCCAGGCCCCACCTACGAGCCAGATTTGCATATTCCACAATTTAAAGAATTTGGAGATAAATCAACATGGGTAAAGTGATCGGAATTGACCTGGGAACCACCAATTCCTGCGTCGCCGTTATGGAAGGTGACAAACCCAAGGTCATAGAAAATAGCGAGGGTGATCGGACGACGCCGTCGATCGTTGCCTTCGGCAAGGACGACGAAGTCCTGGTCGGGCAGGCGGCGAAGCGACAGGCGGTAACGAACCCGAACAATACACTGTTTGCCGTCAAGCGGCTGATTGGGCGTCGTTTCGAGGACGACGTCGTGCAGCGTGACATCGGCATGGTGCCGTACAAGATCGTTGCGGCGGACAATGGCGACGCCTGGGTCGAGGCCAACGACAAGTCGATGGCTCCCCCGGAGATTTCTGCGCGCGTGTTGATGAAAATGAAAAAGACCGCGGAGGACTATCTGGGTGAGCCGGTGACCGAAGCCGTCGTCACGGTGCCGGCTTACTTCAACGACTCGCAGCGCCAGGCAACCAAGGACGCCGGCAAGATTGCGGGCCTGGATGTAAAACGCATTATCAACGAACCGACCGCCGCCGCGCTTGCGTACGGAATGGACAAAAAGCGGGGTGACAAAAAGATCGCGGTTTACGACCTTGGCGGTGGTACGTTCGACGTGTCGATCATCGAAATCGCCGAGGTGGACGGTGAGCACCAGTTCGAGGTACTCGCGACGAACGGCGATACCTTCCTCGGTGGCGAAGACTTCGACCTCCGCATCATCGAATACCTCACGCGGGAATTCGAGCGCGAGAGCGGCGTGGACATCACGAAAGACCCGCTGGCGATGCAGCGGCTGAAAGAAGCCGCCGAAAAGGCGAAAATCGAGCTGTCGACGGGCCAGCAGACCGAGGTGAACCTGCCGTATATCACCGCGGATTCGAGCGGTCCCAAGCATCTGAATATCAAGCTCACGCGGGCAAAACTCGAATCGCTGGTGGAAGAACTGGTCGAAAGAACCATCGCGCCCTGCAAGATCGCGCTCAAGGACGCGGGACTCAAGGTCAGCGACATCAACGACGTGATCCTGGTCGGTGGACAGACCCGCATGCCGAAAGTGCAGCAGGAAGTGCAGGACTTTTTCGGCAAGGAGCCCCGGCGTGACGTCAATCCGGACGAAGCTGTCGCGTTGGGCGCCGCCATCCAGGGCGGTGTCCTGGCGGGCGACGTCAAGGACGTGCTGTTGCTCGACGTAACGCCGTTGTCGCTCGGTATCGAGACCTTGGGCGGTGTCATGACCAAGCTCATCGACAAGAACACGACCATCCCGGCAAACGCCGAGCAGGTGTTTTCGACGGCGGACGACAACCAGACCGCGGTCACGATCCACGTTCTTCAGGGTGAGCGTGAGCGGGCGCAGGACAACAAGTCCCTGGGCCGCTTCGACCTGGCGGACATCCCACCCGCGCCGCGCGGCTTGCCTCAGATCGAGGTCACGTTCGATATCGACGCGAACGGCATTCTGAACGTTTCCGCCAAGGACAAGGCGACGGGCAAAAGCCAGACTATCGTCATCAAGGCCTCGAGCGGGCTATCCGAGGACGAAATTGGCCGCATGGTCGCGGACGCGGAGAGCCATGCCGAGGAGGACAGGAAGTTCCGTGAGCTGGTTGACGTTCGTAATCAGGCGGATAGCCTGATTCATTCGGCCGAGAAGTCGCTCAACGAACTGGGCGACAAGGCAACGGGCGAAGAGCGTCACGCGATCGAAACGGCGATCACCGATCTCAAGGCGGTGCTCGAAGAAGGTGACAAAGGGACCATCGAGGCGAAAACGAGTGCGCTGGAGCAGGCATTTTCGACCGTGGCGCAGAAGCTTTACGCCGAGCAGGCTGCGGACGCCGGCGAACCGGCGGCCGAGAGTGGCTCATCGGATTCCGGGGACGACGTGGTTGACGCGGAATTCGAGGAAGTCGATGGTGAGGACAAGAGCAAGTAATTAGGCCTGGGTTTCTGCTGGTCGGGCATTGGTCAGTCATGGGGCGTCCTTGCGGACGTCCTGGTTTTAGCGGTAGTTGACGATATGGCAAAACGCGATTTCTACGACGTGCTGGGCTTGCAGCGCACCGCTTCCAATGACGAAATCAAGAAAGCGTACCGTCGGCTCGCGATGAAGTATCACCCGGATCGCAACAAGGACGACGCGGACGCCGAAGCCAAATTCAAGGAGGCCAAGGAGGCCTACGAAGCTCTGAGCGACGCCGACAAACGCGCTGCCTACGATCAGTTTGGTCATGAGGGTTTGCGCGGCGCGGCGGGCGGCGGCCCGGGCGGCTTCAGCGCCGAGGGATTCAGCGATATTTTCGGTGACGTGTTCGGCGACATATTCGGCGGCGGCCGTCGTGGCCGCAGCCAGATGTTCCGTGGCGCCGATCTTGGTTACGAGCTGCGGCTGGACCTGGAGCGGGCGGTCAGCGGCGAGTCGGTGACGATCGACGTGCCGACTCAGGTCAGCTGCGACGAGTGCGGCGGCAGCGGTTCCGCCAAGGGCTCCGAGCCGATCAAATGCACGACCTGCGGCGGCGCCGGGCAGGTGAGGGTGCAGCAGGGTTTCTTTTCGATCCAGCAGACCTGTCCCGCGTGCAAAGGCAGCGGAACGGTTATTGCCGATCCCTGCAAAAACTGCAGTGGGCGGGGGCGTACGGCGAAAACCAAGAAACTGTCGGTAAAAGTGCCGGCAGGCGTCGATGACGGCGATCGTATTCGACTTGCCGGCGAAGGCGAAGCCGGCCGCAACGGCGGGCCGCCCGGAGACCTCTACGTCGAGATCCGTGTCAATCCACACAAGATCTTCGAGCGGGAGGGCGCCGATCTGTCCTGCGAGGTGCCGGTGAGTATCGCGACGGCGGCGCTTGGCGGGGACGTCGAGATGCCGACGCTTGATGGCCATGTGTCGCTCAAGATTCCCGGCGGCACGCAGTCGGGGAAAGTGTTCCGGCTTCGGGGTAAGGGCGTCACCACGGTTCGTGAACCGCACAAGGGCGATCTGTTCGTGCGGGTTGTCGTCGAAACCCCGGTCAATCTGACGGACGAGCAGGAAAGGCTGCTGCGTGAATTCGACGCGCTCGTGCAGGCCGGGGGGCAAAAACACAGTCCTCGGGCTGGGGGCTGGCTCGACATGGTCAAACGCTTCTTCGAGCGTATCAGCTAGGGAACGCCGGCCGTCCGTTGGGTCGTCGCAGTGGCCTGATGGCAGACTGCCCGGCCGACGGATAACGGGCGCCGGCCGCTCATCCGGCGTCCTCGGGTATTCCGACGTTCGATTCGGGTATTCCGACGCTCGGGCGGTCCGAAATTTCAGATTGAATATGGCGCCGGCGCGCGAGCTTCAGTACACTACCGCCGTTCGCCGGCTTGCCGGCGGAAGCATGAGCGGAAGGCCTGGTCCTTCCGCTTTTGTGCATATACTCGCGGAGATTGTAGGCGCTCCGCGGAGCAGGGGGTTTACCACAATGGCCGAGGACAGCTATTGACTACGCCAGCAATTTTGGCACTGGAAGACGGAACGATCTTTCATGGCGTTTCCGTCGGATACGAAGGCAAGACGATCGGTGAAGTCGTGTTCAATACGGCGATGACCGGATATCAGGAAATTCTCACCGATCCATCCTATTGCCGGCAAATCGTTACTCTGACTTATCCCCACATCGGCAATACCGGCACGAACAGCGTCGATATGGAGTCGTCCAAGATTCACGCCTCCGGACTCGTCATCCGCGATTCCTCGATGCTGACCAGCAGCTGGCGGGCCGAGCGCGATTTTGGCGAATTTCTTCGCCAGGCGAAGACGGTCGCTATAGCCGATGTCGATACGCGAAAACTCACCAGGGTTCTGCGTGAGCAGGGGGCTCAGTCGGGTTGCATCATGACCGGACAGGTTGATGCCGATACGGCGGTCGAGCATGCACGCAAGTTTCCTGGTATTGAAGGCATGGATCTCGCGAAATTCGTGACGACGGACCGTCGCTTTCAATGGAATCAGGGTTCGTCGTACGGGGGGCGCAGTCGAATAATGACGCGCAAAGTCGCCCCGTATCACGTGGTGGCCTACGATTTCGGGATCAAGCGTAACATCCTTCGCCTGCTGTCGGACTTCGACTGCCGCATGACTGTCGTGCCGGCAACCACCACCACCGAGGAGGCGTTGTCGCTCGCGCCGGACGGTATTTTCCTGTCCAACGGGCCGGGTGATCCGGAGCCTTGCGACTACGCGATCACCGCCATTCAGGGTTTCTTCGAGCGCGGCATCCCGGTTTTTGGCATCTGCCTCGGACATCAGCTGATGGCGATTGCAGCGGGCGCTACGACCGTCAAAATGAAGTTCGGTCACCATGGGGCCAATCACCCGGTACAAGACATCGCTAGCGGACGGGTCATGATTACCAGCCAAAACCACGGTTTTGCGGTCGACGAGACGTCGTTGCCGGCGGGCGTGAAGGCGACACACCGTTCTTTGTTCGACGGCTCGCTTCAGGGGATTGCCATCACGGGCAAGTCAGCCTACGGCTTTCAGGGACATCCCGAGGCCAGCCCGGGTCCGCACGACGCGCTGCCGTTGTTCGAGCGATTCATCGAGGACATGGAAAGCCGCAAGCGCAAGGGGATTCAGGTATCGGGCGCTATGACGTGAAAAAATGTTTAAATTCAATATTTAACGTTTCTTTTCTAATGTTGATTCTTACTAAAATGTGTGGCCGTTTCGGTCACCGGAAATAGAGCCGAATGCCCAGACGTAACGACATAGAAAGCATCCTGATCGTGGGTGCCGGACCGATCGTCATCGGTCAGGCCTGCGAGTTCGACTACTCCGGTACGCAAGCCTGCAAAGCCCTCAAGGAGGAAGGCTATCGCGTGATTCTGGTCAACTCGAATCCTGCGACGATCATGACCGATCCGGAAACGGCGGACGCAATCTATATCGAACCCGTGAAATGGCCCGCGGTTGCGCAGATTATCGAAAAGGAGCGTCCGGACGCCCTGCTGCCGACAATGGGTGGGCAGACCGGGCTGAATTGTGCGCTGGACCTGGTTCGCGAGGGTGTGCTCAAGAAGTACAAGGTGGAGCTGATCGCGGCGTCGCGAGAGGCGATCGACATGGCCGAAGATCGCGAGAAGTTTCGCGACGCGATGCGGGAAATCGGTCTCGAGGTGCCGCGAGCCGAACTCGCGCATTCCCTGGAGGAGGCCATCGAACGTCAGAAGGGCATCGGCTTCCCGACCATTATTCGGCCGTCGTTCACGATGGGCGGGACCGGCGGCGGTATTGCATACAACGTGGAAGAATTCGAGCAGATCGTCTCGCACGGTCTCGATATGTCGCCGACCACCGAGGTGCTGCTGGAAGAATCGGTCATCGGCTGGAAAGAGTTCGAGATGGAGGTCGTGCGCGACAAGAATGACAACTGCATCATCGTGTGTGCGATCGAGAACGTGGACCCGATGGGCGTCCATACCGGAGACTCGATCACGGTTGCCCCCGCCCAGACGCTCACGGACAAGGAATATCAGAGGATGCGTAACGCGTCGATCGACGTGCTGCGAAAGATCGGCGTCGAAACGGGCGGGTCCAACGTTCAGTTTGCCGTCGACCCGAAGGACGGCCGACAGCTGGTCATCGAAATGAACCCGCGCGTGTCCCGGTCGTCGGCGCTGGCCTCGAAAGCGACCGGATTTCCGATCGCGAAGGTAGCCGCGAAACTGGCCGTCGGTTATACCCTGGACGAGCTGCAAAACGACATCACCGGCGGAGCGACGCCCGCGTCGTTCGAGCCGTCGATCGACTACGTCGTCACGAAGATTCCTCGTTTCACCTTCGAGAAATTTCCGGGCACGAACGATCGTTTGACCACACAGATGAAGTCGGTGGGCGAGGTCATGGCGATTGGCCGGACGTTCCAGGAGTCGCTGCAGAAAGCGTTGCGCGGTCTCGAGACCGGTGCAACCGGTTTTGACGAAAAAATACCCTTGATTTCGTCGGAATCCGAGAAGGACCAGCTGCGCCAGGACCTTCGATTGCCGGGAGCGGAACGGCTCTGGTACGTCGCCGATGCGTTGCGCCAGGGATTCAGTCTCGACGAAGTAGCGGACATAAGCGGTATCGATCGCTGGTTCTTGGCGCAGATCGCCGATCTCGTTCACGAGGAGGAGGCGCTTCGCAAGGGCGGCTTCGCGAGTCTGGACGAGACCGGTCTCCGGCGCCTGAAACGCAAGGGTTTCTCGGATGCGAGAATGGCGGCGGTGTTGCGCAAGGACCTGGCGTCGATTCGCCGCCGTCGGTTGGAATTCGGCCTGCGCCCTGTTTTCAAGCGCGTTGACACCTGTGCCGCCGAGTTTTCGACGGCGACCGCTTATCTCTATTCGACCTACGAGGAAGAATGTGAGGCGGCGCCGTCCGACCGCGAAAAGATCATGATTCTCGGCGGCGGTCCAAATCGGATCGGGCAGGGGATAGAGTTCGACTACTGCTGCGTGCACGCATCGCTGGCGCTCAGGGAATCCGGTTACGAGACCATCATGGTCAACTGCAATCCCGAGACGGTATCGACGGACTTCGATACCTCGGATCGGTTGTACTTCGAGCCCCTGACGTTCGAGGACGTCATGGAAATCATCGACAAGGAGCAGCCGAAGGGTGTCATCGTCCAGTTTGGCGGTCAGACGCCGCTCAAGCTTGCGCGCATGCTCGAGGAGGCCGGCGCGCCCATCATCGGCACTTCGCCCGACTCCATCGACCTGGCCGAAGATCGCGAGCGGTTTCAGCAGTTAGTCGAGAAGCTGGAATTGCGGCAGCCGCCCAACAGCACGGCGCGAAGCCCGGAAGAGGCGCTCAAGATGGGGAACGACGTGGGTTATCCGCTGGTCGTTCGCCCGTCCTACGTATTGGGCGGTCGTGCAATGGAAATCGTCCACGGCGACGAAGATCTGGCGGTCTACATGGACGAGGCCATCAACGTCTCCAACGACAGCCCAGTGCTTCTCGACCGTTTCCTGGATCTAGCGACCGAGGTGGACGTGGACATCGTGTGCGACGGGCAGCATGTGCTGGTCGGCGGCATCATGGAGCATATCGAACAGGCGGGCGTGCACTCCGGGGATTCCGGCTGTTCGCTGCCGCCGTTCAGCCTGGGCCCAGAGGTGCAAAAAGAACTCGTTCAGCAGGTCGTCAAGCTGGCCAAGGGGCTCAATGTCGTCGGTTTGATGAATACTCAGTTCGCGATCCAGAACAACGTGATTTATCTGCTCGAAGTCAATCCGCGGGCATCGCGAACGGTGCCGTTCGTGTCGAAAGCGACCGGTATTCCGCTCGCGAAGATAGCCGCCCGTGTTATGGTTGGCGATACCCTCGAATCACAGGGGTTCGTCAACCAGCGGAGACCGCCGTATTTTTCGGTCAAGGAATCGGTGTTCCCGTTCATAAAGTTTGCTGGCGCGGACCCCATTCTCGGTCCCGAGATGAAGTCGACGGGGGAAGTGATGGGCGTGGGCCGGTCGTTCGGTGAGGCTTACGCCAAGGCGCAGCTCGCGTCCGGCGTGTTGCTGCCACGCCAAGGCACGGCGTTACTCTCCGTCCGTGATCGCGACAAAAAAGGCGCGATCGCCCTTGCCGAAATACTCGTGGCGCGCGGTTTTGATATTGTTGCCACTCACGGGACGGCTTCGGCGCTGGCCCGGGCGGGGGTCGATTGCCGTCGGGTGAACAAAGTGCGTGAGGGACGTCCGCACATTGCCGATATGATAAAGAACAATGAGATTACGCTAATTGTGAACACCACCGAGGGAAAACAGGCGATTCAGGAATCCCGCTCGATTCGTGCCGAGGCCGTTCGCAGAAACGTCACCTACTACACGACGCTCGGCGCCGCGGTAGCAACCTGCACCGCGATTGAGCACATCGACGATAGCGAGGTCAATCGGCTTCAGGACCTGCACGGTGAGGTAGCTGCGTGAACAAGGTGCCGATGACGGTACGCGGCGCGGAATTGATGCGCGAGGAATTGAAGCGGCTCAAATCCGTCGATCGTCCCGACATCATCAAGGCAATCGCGGAAGCCCGGGCGCACGGCGACCTCAAGGAGAACGCCGAGTATCATGCCGCCAAAGAACGGCAGGGTTTTATCGAGGGCCGTATCAAGGAGATCGAGGCGAAGCTGTCGAATATCCAGGAAATCGACGTCACGACAATCGATGCCAAGGGCAAGGTCGTATTCGGCAGTACCGTCGAAGTGCTCGATGTCGAGTCGAATGCAGAGACCGTATACAGGATCGTTGGTGAGGACGAGGCCGATATCAAAACCGGCCTGATTTCGTTCACGTCGCCGATCGCGCGCGCGCTTATCGGAAAGAACGAGGGTGACGAGGTCAGTTTTTCCGCGCCGGGCGGCGAAAAACACTACGAGATCATCGAAGTCCGCTACGAATAAGCGCGCGGCTCAAATCGGCAACGGGATTTTTGGCGAATCGGAATTTTTTCGGTAAATCAGCGCCACGTTTCCGATACGCGCCACCAGGTGCGCCCCGTTTTTCTCGCAAAGCCTCGAGATGATCTCGTCCCTTACGTTCCGATCCCCCGCGCGAACCCGGACTTTGATGAGTTCATGATGCGTTATGCTCGAATCGAACTCCTTGAGGACCGGCTCCGTGAGCCCCGCGCTGCCAACCGTAATGACGGGTTTCAACTGGTGCCCCATCCCGCGCAGGAATTTTTTTTGCGATTCGGACAACGTCATGCAGGCCGATTGTAGCAGGCAACCCTACGCCGGACCGAAGGTTTGAGCGGGTCGAAGCGAAGCGGCGGAACCTGGCGCAAGCGCCAGGAACGAGATCCGTACGTGCAGAGGGCCCGGCGGGACGGCTGGCGTTCGCGGGCCGTCTTCAAGCTGGAACAGATCGACCAGAAGGAGAGGCTGCTCAGGCCCGGTATGATCTGCATAGACCTCGGTTCCGCGCCGGGTAGCTGGAGCCAGTACGTCCACGAGCGCTTGAAAGGCAAGGTAAGGATTATCGCGCTCGATCTGCTGGCGATGGACTCGCTCCCGTCGGTTGAGTTCATCCAGGGCGACTTCACCGAGGACACGGCGCTGGAGAGAGTCTCGGAGCTTCTCGGCGGCGATCGGGCCGATCTTGTAATGAGCGACATGGCCCCCAATATCAGCGGCACCAAGGCGGTGGACCAGCCACGTTCCATGTATCTTGCGGAACTTGCGCTGGATCTCGCGCTGAAGACCTTGAAGCGCAGGGGCGACTTCTTATGCAAACTCTTTCAAGGTGCCGGGGCCGACGCATTCATCGCCGAGGCCAGGCGCCACTTTGAGCGGGTCAAGGTTGTCAAACCCAAGGCGTCGCGGGCCCGGAGCAGTGAGGTCTACGTGGTGGCGAGAAACTACCGACTGTAGTACTGTCTAAGGATTAGACACAGTCTAAACTATGAGCGTGAATTCGCTTGTCTGGGACGCGGCGACCAGCGATGATGCAGGTTGTTGCCGGAGCAAAAAATACAGTGAATGACCTGACCAAGAACATCCTCGTTTTTATCGTCATCATCGTAGTGCTTTTATCGGTGGTGCAGGGCCTGAGCGGCGTGAGCGGGCCTCCGCCGGAGAAGAGGGACTATTCCGAGTTCCTGAGCCAGGTGCGTAGCGGCCAGGTCGAGCGCGTCGTATTCAAAGGTGAACGCATCGATTTCGGCAGCCGCCCACCGCTGGCCTACTATACGATCAGCCCGGAAACGGACAACAACACGCTGATCGGCTTGCTGGAAGAGCACGGGGTCCGCTTCACGGCGGATGAGCCCGAATCGCAAAGCCTGATAGGGCAGCTGCTGATCAGCTCATTCCCGATTCTGCTGTTGATCGGCGTCTGGATCTACTTCATGCGTCAGATGCAGGGTGGCGGTTCCGGACGCGGCGCGATGTCGTTCGGCAAGAGTAAAGCCCGCCTGCTCGGCGAAGACCAGGTTGGGGTAACCTTCGCCGACGTCGCGGGTGTCGAGGAAGCGAAACAGGAAGTTGCGGAGATCGTCGACTTCCTCAGGGATCCCAGCAAGTTCCAGCGCCTGGGCGGGAAAATTCCGAAGGGAGTCTTGATGGTTGGCCCGCCGGGCACCGGCAAGACGCTGCTGGCCAAAGCCATTGCCGGCGAGGCCAAGGTGCCGTTTTTCACGATTTCCGGCTCGGATTTCGTCGAGATGTTTGTCGGCGTTGGCGCATCGCGGGTGCGCGACATGTTCGATCAGGCGAAAAAACAGGCGCCGTGCATCATTTTCATCGACGAACTCGACGCGGTCGGCCGTCATCGCGGCGCCGGACTTGGCGGCGGCCACGACGAACGCGAGCAGACGCTCAATCAGATGCTGGTCGAAATGGACGGGTTCGAGGGCAGCGAGGGCATCATCGTCATTGCCGCGACCAACCGGCCCGATGTTTTGGATCCCGCGCTCCTGCGGCCCGGCAGGTTCGACCGGCAGGTCGTCGTACCGCTGCCGGACATTCGCGGGCGCGAGCAGATTCTCAAGGTCCACATGCGCAAAGTGCCTTTGGACGACAACGTCAATCCGTCGATCATCGCGCGCGGCACGCCCGGGTTTTCCGGTGCGGATCTCGCCAATCTCGTCAACGAGGCAGCGCTCTTTGCAGCCCGCAGCAACAAGCGGGTCGTCGGTATGGACGAATTCGAGAAGGCAAAAGACAAGATCATGATGGGCACGGAACGGCGCTCGATGGTCATGAGCGAAAAAGAAAAGCTAAACACCGCCTATCACGAAGCGGGTCACGCCATCGTCGGTTACTGTGTGCCGGACCACGACCCAGTGCACAAAGTGACCATCATCCCGAGAGGCCGCGCGCTGGGTGTGACCATGTACCTGCCCGAGGAAGACAAATACAGCATTTCCAAGGAAAAACTGGAAAGCAACATTTCCTCGTTGTTTGGCGGCCGCATTGCGGAGGAGATGACCCTGGGTCCGGACGGAATCACGACCGGCGCCGCCAACGACATCGAACGGGCGACCGATATTGCGCGGAACATGGTCACCAAGTGGGGTTTGTCGGAAAAACTGGGTCCGCTTACCTACAGCGAAGACGACGGCGAGGTGTTTTTGGGCCGTTCCGTGACTCAGCACAAGCAGGTGTCCGACGTTACCGTGCATACGATCGACGAGGAAGTACGCAGCATCATCGACCGCAATTACGCGCGGGCGCAGAGAATACTGGAAGAACACAAAGAAAAGCTCGATATGATGGCCAAGGCGCTCATGAAGTACGAAACCATCGACTACGTGCAGGTCGAGGACATCATGAACGGCCGGGAGCCGCGGCCGCCGGAAGGCTGGGAGGACACCGACAGCTCCGGGCCAAGCGGCGGGAAGGACGGCCGCAAGAGTGAACCGAAAAGCACCATCGGCGGGCCGGTCGGCGAGCACTAGCGCTCGCGATGTCATAATCGGCATGGCGCTGACCGAGAGCGTCGGGCGATAATCGAACGGCAGCCGCCTGGCTGCCGTTTGCGTTAACAGGCCCTAGAAAACATCGCCATGCACCTTAATCTCGGCGCTCGACAGCTTGATCTGACAACACCGCTCGTCATGGGCATCGTCAACGTCACCCCCGATTCGTTCTCGGACGGCGGGGCATACGAAGACGCGGCCGCGGCCGTCGGCGCAGCGGAGGCGATGATAGACGCGGGGGCGGCAATCGTGGACATCGGCGGAGAATCGACGCGGCCGGGCGCGGAACCGGTTGCCGCGAAGGTGCAGCTCGAGCGTGTGATGCCGGTGCTCGAGAAACTACGGGATACGGACGCGGTCGTCTCCGTGGATACCGGCGATGCAGAGGTCATCCGCGAAACCACCGCGGCTGGCGCCGATATGATAAACGACGTTTTTGGCCTGCATCAGCCAGGCGCGCTGCAGGCGCTTGCCGATTCCAGGGCCGCGGTTTGCATAATGCACATGCGGGGATTCCCGGCCACGATGCAGGAAAGTCCGTCATACGCCCGTCTGCCGGGCGACATCGTCGACTACCTCCGCGGCCGGATCGCGGCGTGCAGGGAATCCGGTATCGCGCGGGACCGGATCGCCATTGATCCCGGTTTCGGCTTTGGCAAGACGGACGAGCACAACTTGAGAATTCTGGCCGGCCTGAGGCAATTTGCCGAACTTGCCACGCCGCTGGTGGTAGGACTTTCCCGCAAGGCCACGCTCGGGCGCATCACCGGCCGGCCCGTCGATCAGCGATTGGCTGCCGGCCTGGCGGCGGCGGTCCTGGCCGTGGAGCGCGGAGCGTCGATTGTGAGAACTCACGATGTGCCGACAACCGTGGATGCGCTTAGAATCGTGCAGGCGGTGCGAGCGGCCGAGCCGCAGACACCTGGCACGTAAACGGGGACGCGATGGACGGCCTTGCAACCGGACGATGGGAAGGAATGACACATGAGTAAGCGATACTTCGGTACGGACGGTATACGCGGTGAGGTTGGAAAAGACCCCATGACCGCGGATTTCGCGATTCGACTGGCAAGCGCGGCCGCCCAGGTTCTGGTGCCCGCCGGCGGGACGGTATTGATCGGCAAGGACACGCGGCTTTCGGGTTACATGTTCGAGTCGGCCCTGGAAGCAGGATTTGTCGCCGCCGGCGCCGACGTTCTGCTTCTCGGGCCGCTGCCGACGCCGGGAATTGCCTATCTGAATCAGGTATTCGAGGCGGATCTGGGTGTCGTGATCAGCGCCTCCCACAACGCCTATTTCGACAACGGCATCAAGTTTTTCGACGGCCGGGGCGCGAAACTCACCGACGACGTCGAGATGGAAATCGAGCGGTACCTGGATCGACCCGCGATCACGCTGACCTCGCAGGACCTGGGCCGCGCCAAGCGCATCGATACGGCCCGTACGCGTTATCAGGAATTCTGTGCGTCCAGATTTCCGGCCGATCGAAATCTCGAAGGCATCAAGGTGGTGTTCGACGGCGCGAACGGGGCCGGCTACAAGGTTGGCCCGAGAACGCTGAGCGAACTCGGCGCCGAGGTGATCCCCATCGGCTGCTCGCCAAACGGCCGAAACATCAATCACGGTTGCGGGTCCACGCAAATGGGACTGATTCAGCAGACCGTGCCGGCCGTTCAGGCGCACGTCGGGATCGCGCTTGACGGCGATGGGGATCGCGTGGTGATGGTGGACGAACGCGGTCAGACGGTGGATGGCGATCAGCTGCTTTACGTGCTGGCGACGGCGCGCAAGGAAGAGGGGCTCCTGAAGGGGCCGGTGGTCGGGACCGTGATGAGCAACTTGGGTCTCGAGCATGCCTTGCGCGACCGGAATATCGAGTTTCGGCGCGCGAAAGTCGGTGACCGTTACGTGCTGGAGGCGCTGCGGGAATCCGGCGGAATCATCGGCGGCGAAACCTCCGGACACATGATTTGCCTGGACCAGACGACCACCGGAGACGGACTGATCAGCGCATTGCAGGTTCTTGCGGTGATGGCGGGAAGCGGCAAGCCGCTTTCCGAGCTGGTTGCGGGAATGCCGAAATACCCGCAGAAGATGCTGAACGTACAGACCGACAAGCGCCTGGATCCGACGGACTCGCCCGAGATTCAGGCAGCGGTTACGGCGGCGGAGCAGGAATTGCGCGAGGCCGGACGAGTGGTGTTGCGCGCATCGGGCACCGAACCCGTGATTCGCGTCATGGTCGAGGGCGAGGACGAGAGCCAGGTGCTGCAGCTGGCCGAGCGTTTGGCGGCCGTCGTCGCCAAAGCCGCCGCCTGACCGTGGCTGCGCTGCGGCCCAAACCGCGTTGATTTGACCGGACTGCCCCGGTATCCTTGCGCGCCTTTTACGGTCACCGACGCGGGATCAGCCCATGCGCAAGTATCTGGTTGCGGGAAACTGGAAAATGAACGGCCGTTTGGCCGAAAATGAGGCCCTGCTGGACGGTATTTTGGCCGGCCAGCCGCACTCCGATGCGGTGCAGTTGCTCGTATGTCCGCCGTTTCCCTACCTGCCCGTGGTCGCGGAGCGGCTTGCCGGATCTCCGGTCGCGCTGGGCGCCCAGAACGTGTCGGAGCATGCGGCGGGCGCATTTACCGGTGAGACCGCGGCATCGATGCTCAAGGACGTCGGTTGCCGGTACGTGATCGTAGGGCATTCCGAGCGCCGGACGCTGATGGGCGAAAGCAGTGAAATCGTTGCAGCAAAGTTTGCGGCAGCGCTGTCAGAAGGACTGACGCCTATTCTTTGCGTGGGCGAAACGCTTGAAGAGCGAGAGGCCGACAAGACCGTGGCGGTGATCGACGAGCAGTTGGGCGCCGTGTTGGATCATGCCGGCATCGCGGCTTTTGCGGGCGCGGTGATCGCCTACGAACCGGTATGGGCGATTGGGACCGGTATGACGGCCAGCCCCGAACAGGCGCAGGACGTGCACCGGCACATTCGCGGCGTGCTGGAGGCTCGCGATCCGGCGATTGCCGGCGCGCTGCAGATACTTTATGGCGGCAGCGTAAAGGGAGACAATGCCGCCGGCCTGTTCGGCAAGCCGGATATTGACGGCGGACTGATTGGCGGCGCTTCTTTGAAGGCGCATGATTTCCTGGCAATCGCGAATGCGGCTGCCCAGATTTGAGGCTTAAATGACGACTATCCAGACAGTGGTGCTAATTGCGCACACGCTCATTGCGGTGCTGATCATCGTCCTTGTGCTGTTGCAGCGTGGTAAGGGCGCTGACGCCGGCGCGGCGTTCGGTGCGGGCGCGTCCGGCACCGTATTTGGCGCACGGGGTTCTTCCAACTTTTTCTCCAGGGCGACGGCGGTCATGGCGACCGTGTTTTTCGCGTCGAGCCTCGCGCTGGCGTATATGAGCAGCCAGCGCGCGGGCACGGTCGACAGCCTGCTCGAGAATGCGCCGCCGGTCGAGGCAAGCGCTGAGCCTGCGGGCGACGAGGAGATCGTCGATCCGGCCGGCAGCTTGCCGGAGTTCGGTGAGTCGGCGTCCGAGCCCTCGACTGATACCATTGATTCTGTCGAGGAAGATTTACCTCAGCTCGAGGCCGTGCCGGAGGACAATTCCGGTGAAGGTGACGAATAGGCGGTCTGCGCCGTTCGCTGACCTTCCGGATTAGCCAACATAGCCGATGTGGTGGAATTGGTAGACACGCTGTCTTGAGGGGGCAGTAGCGCGAGCTGTGCCGGTTCGAGTCCGGCCATCGGCACCATACAAAAAAGGGCGACCCGGAAGGGCCGCCCTTTTTTGTATGGTGCCGATGGGAACTTCGCGGCATGGTGGCTCGATGAGGTTAGGTAGCAGCCCCGGTCGGGGAGCGTGGTTTTTGAGGTGAATGGGTACCCGACGGTCGTTCGTCCGGCTCGCGGGCTGGAGGAACGTTGCGGTGCCGGGCGAGGTTCGAGTCCGGCCATCGGCACCCGCCGCCGTTCGCAAAGCCGGATGGGGGCTGACACTGCTGGTTTCGCATATGGGTGCCGATAGTCATTACGGAAATCCGTTACAAAATAGTCCTCGAATGACGGTCCACAGGGCTATTCTCCCGGATGCGCAGACTGATACAATGACGAGTTGAATGGATGTCCATTCCTATCTGTTACTGACAAGAACTCCGCCATGCTCGAAAACTACCTGCCGATTCTGATATTTCTCGGCATTGCTGCCGGTATAGGAGTCGTACTGCTCGTATTGGGTTTTCTACTGGGTAGTGGCGACAAAGACGCCGAAAAGTTGTCGGCCTACGAGTGCGGCTTCGAGCCCTTCGAGGACTCGCGTATCAAATTCGACGTGCGTTATTACCTGGTGGCGATTCTTTTCATCATTTTCGATTTGGAGATCGCTTTCCTGTTTCCCTGGGCAGTTTCTCTCGACGTCATCGGCGGCTTTGGTCTCGTTGCCATGGGGATCTTCCTGGCACTCCTGGTGGTCGGATTCATCTACGAGTGGAAAAAGGGAGCGCTCGAATGGGATTGAGCAGCGTTGCCAGCACCGACGTCGTCGCGGAGCGGCAGTCGGCCGCGGCCGGTGAAAGCCTGCAGCAAAAAGGGTTCTGGATCGGCAAAGCCGACGACGTGATGAACTGGGCGCGCACGGGTTCGATGTGGCCGATGTCTTTCGGTCTCGCCTGCTGTGCGGTCGAGATGATGCAGGCGGGCGCCGCTCGCTACGATCTTGATCGGTTCGGCATTATCTTCCGCCCCAGTCCGCGGCAGTCCGACGTCATGGTCGTCGCCGGCACCTTGGTCAACAAGATGGCTCCGGCGCTGCGCAAAGTCTACGACCAGATGCCGGAGCCCCGCTGGGTCGTCTCGATGGGGTCATGCGCCAACGGCGGCGGCTACTATCACTATTCATACTCGGTCGTGCGGGGATGCGATCGCGTGGTTCCCGTCGACGTTTACGTGCCTGGCTGTCCGCCGACCGCGGAGGCGCTGGTTTACGGACTCATACAACTGCAGAAAAAAATTCGGCGCACGAGCACGATAGCCAGGTAACGAAAAGATCAAATGAGCGAATCCAGCGAGACAATGGCGGCTCGGATAGCCGAGCGCTTCGGCGATAAGCTGGCGCGGGTCGACTCCAGTTGCGGCGAGCTCACCTATGAGCTGGCGAAGGAAGACCTGATCCAAATCTGCACCGCGTTGCGCGATGAGCCCGAATTCGGCTTCGGACAGCTCACCGACGTTTGCGGCGTCGACTATCTGACGTACGGCGAGGACGAGTGGACGACCTACGATGCAACGGGTACGGGCTTCAGCCGCGGCGTGGAGCGCGAGCCCGTGGTGCTGGACGAGTCGGACACGTTCGAGCCCAAGCGTTTTGCCGTCGTTTATCACCTGCTCTCGATCACCAACAATCGACGGCTTCGCCTGCGCGTGTATACCGGTCAGAGTAATCCGCCGATCGTCAAATCGGTTATCGATATCTGGAATTCGGCGAACTGGTTCGAGCGCGAAGCATTCGACCTGTTCGGCATCCTGTTCGAGGGGCATCCCGACCTGCGCCGCATCCTGACCGATTACGGATTCATCGGGCACCCGTTCCGCAAGGACTTCCCGCTAATCGGCAACGTCGAAGTGGCTTACGACGCGGAGAAGGGCAGGGTTGCCTACCAGCCTGTTTCCATCGAGCCGCGCACGCTGGTTCCGCGCGTGATCCGTGACGACAACCGCTATTCCGCGGACATCAGGGACGGAGCGGCCGATGGCTGAGATCCAGAATTTCACGATGAACTTCGGTCCGCAGCATCCGGCGGCGCACGGCGTGTTGCGGCTGGTCCTCGAAATGGACGGCGAAGTCATCCAGCGCGCCGACCCGCACGTCGGCCTGCTGCACCGCGCCACCGAGAAACTCGCGGAGTCGAAACCCTATAACCAGAGCATCGGTTACATGGACCGGCTCGACTACGTGTCAATGATGTGCAACGAGCACGGCTACGTTCTAGCGATCGAGAAACTGCTGGGCATCGTCCCGCCGGTTCGCGCGCAATACATCCGGGTCATGTTCGACGAGATCACGCGAATCCTCAACCACCTGATGTGGTTGGGCGCACACGGGCTCGACATCGGCGCGATGACGATGTTCCTGTACTGCTTCCGCGAGCGCGAAGACCTGATGGACTGCTACGAGGCGGTGTCGGGTACACGGATGCACGCGACCTACTATCGCCCCGGCGGCGTGTTCCGCGACCTTCCGGATTCGATGCCGAAGTATCAGGAATCGAAATGGCGCAGCAAAAAAGACATCGACAAGATGAACGCGGTCAGAGAGGGATCATTGCTGGACTTCATCGACGCGTTCACCGAAAAATTTCCGGGCTGCGTCGACCAGTACGAGACGCTGCTGACCGACAACCGTATCTGGAAACAGCGCACGGTAAACATCGGGACGGTATCACCGGAACGGGCCGTCAACCTGGGTTTCACCGGGCCGATGTTGCGCGGTTCCGGCGTGGAATGGGACTTACGCAAAAAGCAGCCGTACGAAGTGTACGACGAGCTGGATTTCGACATTCCGGTCGGCGTCAACGGCGACTGTTACGACCGATACCTCGTGCGGGTGGAGGAAATGCGTCAGTCGAATCGAATCATCAAACAGTGTGTCGACTGGCTGCGCGAGAACCCCGGGCCGGTCATCCTGGACGACCGAAAAATTGCACCGCCCTCGCGCGTCGAGATGAAAGACGACATGGAGTCTTTGATCCATCACTTTAAATTGTTCACCGAGGGATACAGCGTTCCCGAGGGCGAGGCTTACGCGGCCGTGGAACACCCGAAGGGCGAGTTTGGCGTTTACATGATCTCCGACGGCGCGAACAAACCCTATCGGGTCAAAGTGCGGGCGCCGGGGTTCGCGCATCTCGCGTCGATGTCGGAAATGGTCGAGGGTCATATGCTGGCCGACGTCGTTGCGGTCATCGGCACACAGGACATCGTGTTCGGCGAGATAGATCGATGAGCGACGCGGCGATTCTTTCAGATCACGTGAAGGACGAAATAGAGCGCTGGAAAGCACGCTTTCCGGAGGACCGGCAGCGGTCCGCGGTGATCGGCGCGTTGCACGCGGTCCAGCATGAGAACAAGGGTTACCTGCCCGCCGAGCAGATGAACGGCGTGGCCGATTACCTCGATTTGCCGACCATCCAGGTGTACGAAGTTGCAACCTTTTATTCGATGTTCCAGACCCGACCGGTCGGCAGGAACGACGTGGCGATCTGCACCAACGTGTCGTGCATGTTGCGTGGCGCGGACGACATCGTCGCACACGTCGAAAAGCGGCTGGGCATCAAACTCGGAGAGAGCACGGAGGACGGTCGGATTTTCCTCAAGAAAGAAGAGGAATGCCTCGCGGCCTGCTGCGGCGCGCCGATGATGATGGTGAACCACAAGTACTTCGAGAACCTGACGATTGAGCAGGTTGACGCGATCCTGGACGGACTGGACTGATGGAATACCCGCAAAACCTGGTTTGTTTCAATACCTTCGGATCCGAGAACTCCTGGACGCTGGAAACCTATCTGAAGCACGACGGTTATCAGGCGTGGCGCAAGATCCTGAACGGCGAAATGACGCAGGAACAGGTGATCGAGGAAGTCAAGGCGAGCGGATTGCGCGGGCGCGGCGGCGCCGGGTTCCCTACCGGGCTGAAATGGAGTTTCATGCCGCGTACGTCGCCGGGGCAGAAGTACCTTGTCTGCAATTCGGACGAAAGTGAACCGGGCACCTGCCACGATCGCGAAGTTCTGCGTTACAACCCGCATTGCCTGATCGAGGGGATGGCGATCGCTTCCTACGCGATGGGCGCCACGGTTGCTTACAACTACATCCGCGGAGAATTCATAGACGAACCCGTACCTCGCTTCGAGGCCGCCGTCGAGGAAGCTTACGAAGCGGGCCTGCTGGGCAAGAATATTCAGGGCTCGGGCATTGACGTCGATCTGTACACGTTCGTCGGCGCCGGCGCCTATATCTGTGGCGAGGAGACGGCTCTGCTGGAGTCTCTGGAAGGCAAGCAGGGCAAGCCGCGGTTCAAGCCGCCGTTTCCCGCCAACTTCGGCCTTTACGGCAAACCGACAACCATCAACAACACGCAAAGCCTCGCCAGCGTTCCGGCGATTATACGCAACGGAGCGAGGTGGTTTGCGGACCTCGGTCCGGAAGGGTCCGGCGGCACCGCTCAGTTTTCGGTGTCCGGCCACGTGGAAAAACCGGGCAATTACGAATTGCCAATGGGTATTCCGTTCAAGGACCTGCTGGAGCTTTGCGGCGGCGTTCTCGGCGGCCGCAAACTGAAAGCGGTCATACCCGGCGGCTCATCGGTGCCGGTGCTCACAGCCGACGCGATCATGGAATGCACGATGGACTACAACTCGCTGCAGGAAGCGGGTTCGTCGTTCGGCACCGGGGCCGTCATGGTAATGGACGAAACGACCTGCATGGTGCGGGTGCTTCGGCGCATTGCGCGGTTTTATATGTCGGAGTCCTGCGGCCAGTGTACACCGTGCCGGGAAGGCACCGGTTGGCTCTACCGCATGTTGACGAGAATTATCGACGGCCGCGGAGAACTCGAAGATCTCGACCGTCTGGTGGACGTTGCCAACAAGATCGAGGGTCACACGATCTGCGCGTTGGGCGACGCAGCGGCCTGGCCGGTGCAGAGCTTTCTCAAGCGTTTTCATGACGAGTTCGAGTACATGGTGAAAAACAGGGGCCGCAGCGTCGTCGACGGCGCGGCCGAGGCCGCCGCGTGAGCGACGACGTCGTAAATCTCGAGGTCGACGGCAAACCCGTCGAGGCCACGAAGGGCCAGATGCTGATCGAGGTTACCGACCGCGTGGGCGCCTACGTGCCGCGTTTTTGTTACCACGAGAAACTCAGCATCGCCGCCAACTGCCGCATGTGCCTGGTCGAGGTGGAGAAGGCGCCCAAACCGCTTCCCGCCTGCGCCACGCCGGTGGGCGAGGGTATGAAAGTGTTCACGCGTTCGCCGTATGCGATTGCTGCGCAGAAGGCGACCATGGAATTCTTGCTCATCAACCACCCACTCGATTGCCCGATTTGCGATCAGGGCGGCGAGTGCGAGCTGCAGGACCTGGCAATGGGATACGGACGCGACGTGTCGCGTTATGCGGAGCGAAAGCGTGTCGTCAAGGACAAGGACATCGGTCCCCTCGTGTCAACCGACATGACCCGGTGCATCCATTGCACGCGCTGTGTGCGCTTCGGTGAAGAGGTCACCGGCGGGCCGCAACTCGGCACGACCGAGCGCGGCGAACACATGCAGATCGGCACTTACATCGAGAAGAGCATCGATCACGAGCTGTCCGCGAACATCATCGACCTGTGCCCCGTGGGTGCGCTCAACAACAAGCCGTACCGGTACAGCGCGCGCGCGTGGGAGATGGTTCAGCGTCCGACGGTGTCGCCGCACGATTGTGTGGGGTCGAACCTGTTTGCGCACGTCCTGCGCGGCACGGTCAAACGCATCGTGCCGCGCGATCAGGAGTCGATCAACGAAACCTGGATCTCGGATCGCGACCGGTTCAGCTACGAGGGGATCTACAGCGCCGATCGGCTGCATGCGCCGCGCGTCAAGAAGAACGGCGAATGGCGCGACACGGATTGGGAGACCGCGCTGCGTCTGCTCGCGGAAAAGCTGTCCGCGGCCGCCGGCGACAAGGTCGGCATGCTCGTGTCTCCGAGCGCAACCGTCGAGGAAGGTCACCTGCTCGCGAGGCTTGCGGACCATCTGGACAGCGCCAATATCGACCACAGACTGCGTCAGCAGGATTTTTCCGATCAGGGGAACGACCCGGTAGCACCGTGGCTGGGCGTCGATATCGCCGCATTGGAAAAGGCCGACGTCCTGCTGCTCGCGGGGTCCGATATCCGTCGTGAAGCGCCGATTCTGGCGCATCGGATCCGTAAAGCGGCCGTGGCGGGCGCCAGCGTTTGTTTCGCCGACGAGGAACGGCGGCCGTATTTGTTCGACGTTGCGGCCTATCTTTCGGATGACGGCCTCGTGGGTGAGCTTGCGGGAATTGCCGTCGCCGCCTGCAAGGACCTGCCTGCCTCGGTTGCGAACATCTGCGCGGGCGTGACCGCGAGCGACGAACAGCAGCGGGTTGCGAAACTGCTTTCCGACGGTGAGCGCGGCGTCGTCCTGCTCGGCAACGCGGCCGGCCGGCATCCGGCGGCGTCGGCGGTGCGCGCGCTCGTGGCCGCGATAGCCAATGCAACCGGCGCCGATTTCGGGTACGTCAGCGAAGGTGCAAACTCTTTTGGGCTGCATCTCGCCGGCGTTTTACCGCACAGGGGCCAGGGCGGCGACCATCGGGTGCAGGCGGGCAGGAACGCGACCGACATCGCCGATGCGGAGCTCGAGGCTCTGCTGTTGTTCGGCGCCGAACCCGGCGCGGACATGCCGGCGCTCGCGCCGTCGAAACACAATTTCGTCGCGGCCTGCACACCGTTTCGTTCCGATGATCTGGACGCCTGCGCCGATCTGCTGCTGCCGATCGGCACGTTCGCCGAGACGGCCGGGACCTTCGTCAATTGCGAGGGCCGTTGGCAGAGCTTCGGCGGCGTTGCAAACCCGGTCGCGGAGGCCCGCCCCGGCTGGAAGGTGTTGCGCGTGTTGGGTAACTTGCTGGATGCCGACGGTTTCGACTATGAGACCAGTGAGGAAGTCCGCGACGAGTTGCGTTCGCAGCTCGGCGAGAGCGAACCCGACAACAGGTATCCGGGCAGCGAGGCGCTGCCGCAGCCGAACGGATCCGCGGCCGCGAACGCCGCCGACGTTCCCATGTATGCCGTTGACGGCCTGGTGCGCCGAGCGTCGGCCCTGCAGTTGACGCCCGAGGCCGAACGCGGGCGAGGTCACGGCAAATGAACTGGATAGATCAGTTCCTGCGGGGGATTTTGAGTTTCGCGCCGCCGGTGTTGCAGAACCTGACGGTCATCACCGTTCAGATACTCATCGTAACGGTCTGCATCATTCTTGCGGTGGCGTTCTCGACGTACTTCGAGCGCAAGATCATCGGTCATATGCAGGGGCGCATGGGGCCGAACCGGGTGGGTCCTCTCGGGCTGCTGCAGCCTTTCGCCGACGTCATCAAGCTGTTGATCAAGGAAGTGGTCGTGCCGACCCGCTCGAACCGCTTCCTGTTCGTCATCGCACCCCTGCTGTCGATTGTCCCGGCGCTTGCGACCTGGGCCGTCATTCCTCTGACCGACACGTTTGTGATCGCGGACATCAACGCCGGTCTCCTGTACGTGCTGGCGCTGACGTCGATGGGCGTTTACGGCGTCATACTCGCGGGTTGGGCGACCAACTCCAAATACGCCTTTCTCGGCGCAATGCGTTCGGCGGCTCAAATCGTCGCCTACGAGATCGCCATGGGGTTTGCCCTGGTCGGCGTGCTGATGGCCGGCGGCAGCCTGAATCTCGGCGAGATCGTTCGCGCGCAGGCCGGCGGCTTCAGCAATTGGTTCATCATTCCCCTGCTGCCGCTGTTTTTCGTCTATTTCATTGCGGGCGTCGCCGAGACCAATCGCGCGCCGTTCGACGTCGCGGAAGGCGAATCGGAGATCGTCGCGGGTTTCCACGTCGAATACTCGGGCGTGGCGTTTGCGGTGTTCTTCCTTGCCGAATACGCAAACATGATCCTGATCTCGGCGTTGACTTCGATTTTCTTCCTGGGCGGCTGGGCGTCGCCGTTCGAGGGCTGGACGTTCCTGGGCGAGGGCAGCATCCTGCGTGAGCCGTCCTTCTTCTGGTTGTTCGTCAAGATATTCTTTTTCATGTTCGCGCTGTTCTGGTTGCGTGCGACGTTTCCACGCTATCGCTACGATCAGATCATGCGCCTCGGATGGAAAGTGTTTATCCCCGTAACGATTCTTTGGATCGCCGTTGAGGGCGTCATGGCCTGGTTGAAGGTCGGGCCCTGGGCGGTTTGAGCAGGTTATCTCATGGATAGGATTAGCAGTTACGTCAAAACGTTTGCACTCTGGGAGTTGTGGCGGGGATTGTCCGTAACCTTCCGCAACTTCTTCCGCACGCCGGTGACCGTCCGTTATCCGGAGGAGAAGACACCCCAGTCGGTGCGCTTCCGCGGTCTGCACGCTCTGCGACGGTATCCGAACGGCGAAGAGCGCTGTATAGCCTGCAAGCTTTGCGAAGCCGTCTGCCCCGCGCTTGCGATCACTATCGAATCCGACGTCGGCGACGACGGCACACGGCGAACCACGCGTTACGACATCGATTTGTTCAAGTGTATCTATTGCGGTTTTTGTGAAGAAGCCTGCCCGGTTGACGCGATCGTCGAAACCCGGTTGCACGAATACCATATGGAAGAGCCGGGTGAAAACATCATGACCAAGGACAAGTTGCTCGCGGTCGGCGACAAGTTCGATGCGATGATTTCGGCGGATAAGGCCGCGGATGCAAAGTATCGGTAACGGGTAGACGGACTTGTTTCACGCCATATTATTTTATTCGTTTTCCGCCATACTGATAGGCGCCGCGCTGGGAGTCATCCTGTCGCGCAACCCGGTACACGCGGTCATGTTCCTGGTGCTCGCTTTTTTCCAAAGCGCGGTATTGTGGCTGCTGGCCGAAGCGGAGTTCCTGGCGATCGTTCTGGTTCTGGTTTACGTCGGCGCCGTCATGGTCCTGTTCCTGTTTGTCGTCATGATGCTGGACATCAACGTCGAGCGCGTGCAGGGCGGCTTCACGAAGTATGCGCCGGCCGGGCTGATCATAGCGGCGCTGATGGTCATCGAACTTGCCCAGGTCATCTGGTTTCGGGGACGGCCGGAAGGCTCGACCGCCGGCTTTGCGGCGACACCCGAGGGATACAGCAATACGGAAGCGCTGGGCGCCATTTTATACACCGATCACGTGTACGCCTTCGAGATCGCGGCGGTTATCTTGCTGTTGGCCATCGTTGCGGCCATTACCTTGACGATGCGGAAGCGGCCCGGCCTCAAAGTGCAGGACATTGCGAGCCAGGTGGCGGTAAAAGCGTCGGACCGCGTGCGACTGGTGAAGATGGAGGCCGAGGAAAAACAATGATCGGCCTCTATCACTATCTGACGATGTCCGCGATTCTGTTCGCGCTGGCCGTCGCCGGCATATTCATCAATCGGCGTAATCTGATCCTTCTGCTGATGTGCATCGAGCTGATGCTGCTGGCCGTCAACTTCAATTTTGTCGCCTTCTCGCGCCACCTGGGCGATGAGACAGGCCAGGTTTTCGTCTTTTTCATTCTCACCGTTGCCGCCGCCGAAGCCGCCATCGGATTGGCGATTCTCGTGGTGTTGTTCCGTAACCGGCGTTCCATCAACGTTCAGGAACTGGACTCGATGAAAGGTTGAGGGGCTGATCGTGCACGGAATACATCTCACCATCGTTCTTGCTCCGCTGGCGGCCGCAATCGTCGCGGGCCTGTTCGGTCACAAGATCGGTCGCGCCGGGGCGCATTGGATAACGATCCTTGCGGTTGGCTTGTCCTGCGTCCTGTCGCTGCTCGTCCTCAAGAACCTGTATTGGGACGGCGGAGAAGTGGCGAACTACAACCTGTATACCTGGGCCGTTAGCGACGGTCTGCGTATGGAGATCGGTTTTCTCATCGACCGCCTGTCCGCGTTGATGATGGTTGTCGTCACGTTCGTGTCGCTGATGGTGCACATCTACACGATCGGCTACATGCACGACGACCCGGGTTATCAGCGGTTTTTCAGCTATATCTCGCTGTTTACGTTCTCGATGCTGATGCTCGTCATGTCCAACAACTTCCTGCAGCTGTTTTTCGGCTGGGAAGCCGTGGGGCTCGTTTCATATCTTCTGATCGGCTTTTGGTTCAAGAGGGAAAGCGCGATCTTCGCGAATCTGAAAGCGTTCCTCGTCAATCGCGTCGGCGATTTCGGTTTTCTGCTGGGCATCGCCGGCGTCGTTTATTTCACCAATTCGCTGGACTACATGACGGTGTTCGGGCAGGCGGAGTCGATCGCCGGACAAAGCGTGAGCGTGATCGGTTCGCCCTGGAACGCGATGACGATGATCTGCATCCTGCTGTTCATCGGCGCGATGGGTAAGTCTGCGCAGGCGCCGCTGCACGTCTGGCTGCCCGATTCCATGGAAGGTCCGACGCCGATCTCGGCGCTGATCCACGCGGCAACAATGGTCACGGCCGGTATCTTCATGGTGGCGCGCATGTCGCCGCTGTTCGAGTGGTCGGAGACCGCGTTGGGGTTCGTGCTGGTGATTGGTGCGATAACCGCGTTTTTCATGGGGCTGCTGGGTATCGTGCAAAACGACATCAAGCGCGTCGTCGCCTATTCGACGCTGTCTCAGCTCGGTTACATGACCGTTGCGCTCGGCGTGTCGGCTTACGGCGCGGCCATTTTCCACCTGATGACGCACGCGTTCTTCAAAGCGCTCCTGTTCCTCGCCGCGGGCTCGGTGATCATTGCCCTGCACCACGAGCAGGACATCCGCAAGATGGGCGGCCTGCGCAAATACATGCCGATTACTTACTGGACCTCGCTGATCGGTTCGCTGGCGCTGATCGGTTTCCCGGGTAGTTCCGGCTTTTTCTCCAAGGACGCGTTAATCGAAGCGGTCAAGTATTCGCACTGGGCGGAGCAGGGCGGCGGCGTTTACTGGATTGCCTACCTCAGCGTTCTCCTGGGCGTATTCGTGACGGCGCTGTATTCGTTCCGCATGTTCTTCCTGGTTTTCCACGGCAAGGAGCGGATGGACGACGAGACGCGCTCGCACCTGCACGAAACGTCCGCCGTCGTTACCGTGCCGCTGATCCTGCTGGCGATCCCCTCGGCGGTGATCGGCTGGTTTACGATTGGGCCGGTGCTGTTCGGGGATTTTTTCGGTGGGTCGATTTCCGTCGCGAGCCAGCACGACGTGCTAGCGGAACTCGGCGCGGAATTCCATGGCAGCTGGGCGTTTCTCCTTCATTCGTTTACCGCCAGTGCGGCGTTTTATCTTGCGGTGGGCGGCGTGCTGGTCGCGTGGTTCCTGTACCTCAAACGTCCGGATATTCCCGCAAGTATTCGAGAAAAAGCGTCGGGTCTGTATACGCTGCTCGATCGCAAGTATTACTTTGACGACCTGTGGATCAAGGGTTTTGCCGGCGGTGGCGTCCGGCTCGGGCAATTCCTCCGCGCGAAGGGTGACGAGCTGATCATCGACGGGATGATGGTCAACGGCACGGCGCGCACGGTCGGCCGCCTGTCGGGCGCGCTGCGCCACCTGCAAACCGGGTATCTGTATCACTACGCGTTTGCGATGATTATTGCACTGACCTTTTTCCTCGGCTGGCTGCTGTGGGCTCAATAAATGGATAGCCTGCTGAGTATATTGATCTGGCTGCCGGTAGCGGGCGGTGCCGCGGTGCTGGCGTTGGGCGACGAGGGTGACGCGTCCTCCGGGCGTGCGGGAACCATGCGGCTGGTCGCGCTTGGCGTTTCGCTGTTGACCCTGATTCTGAGCATATTCCTCTACACCGGGTTCGACGGCGCCACGGCGGCCATGCAGTTCGTCGAGCGGGCAGCTTGGATCGAGTCATTGAACGCCGAGTATTATCTTGGCGTTGACGGCATCTCGGCCCCACTGATCCTGCTCACGACGTTCATCACGCCGCTGGTCGTGATTGCGGGTTGGGACACCATCAAGAACCGGCCCGCACAATATTTTGCCGCGTTCCTGATTCTCGAAGGTCTCATGATCGGCGTGTTTTCGGCGCTGGATGCGCTGCTGTTTTACGTTTTCTGGGAAGCGATGCTGGTGCCGATGTTCCTGATCATCGGCGTCTGGGGCGGGGAGCGCCGGATCTACGCGACGCTCAAGTTTTTCCTGTACACCTTCCTGGGCTCGGTGCTGATGCTGGTCGCGTTCATCTACCTGTACACGAAGGCCGGCAGCTACAGCTTTTTCGCGTTCAACGACGTCGCACTGACCCTGACACAGCAGAAGTACATCTTTATCGCGTTCCTGCTCGCGTTTGCGGTCAAGGTACCGATGTGGCCCGTGCACACCTGGCTGCCGGATGCGCACGTCGAGGCGCCCACCGGCGGTTCCGTGATCCTGGCGGCCATCATGTTGAAAATGGGCGGTTACGGGTTCGTCCGGCTGTCGCTGCCGATGGTGCCGGACGGCAGCCAGTATTTTGCGAACATGATGATCGTGTTGTCGCTGATCGCGGTGGCCTACATCGGCTTCGTTGCGCTCGTCCAGAAAGACATGAAAAAGCTGATTGCGTATTCCTCGATCGCACACATGGGTTTTGTCACGCTCGGTTTTTTCATCCTCTGGTCCATCGGGGCGGGCGGCGGCGCGGCCCTCGGTGTGACCGGCGGCATGGTGCAGATGGTCTCTCACGGTCTCGTGTCCGGCGCAATGTTCCTCTGCGTCGGCGTGCTCTACGATCGCGTACACAGCCGCCAGATAGCGGACTACGGAGGCGTCGCGAACACGATGCCAATGTTTGCGGCGTTCATGGTGCTGTTTGCGATGGCAAATGCGGGCCTGCCGGGCACGTCGGGTTTCGTCGGCGAGTTCATGGTGATCATCGCGAGCTTCAAGGCGAACTTCTGGTTTGCGTTCGTGGCGGCGACCACACTGATTCTGGGCGCTGCCTACACGCTGTGGATGATCAAGCGCGTCGTTTACGGCGAGGTCGCCAACAACCACGTGGCGGAGCTCAAGGACCTGAACGGACGGGAATTCGCGGTGCTCGGCATCCTGGCGGTCGCCGTGCTGCTCGTGGGGCTGTGGCCGGCGCCGCTGGTTGACATGATGTCGGCGTCCGTCGAGCAGCTCGTCGACCAGGTGGGCCAGTCGAAACTCGCCGCTGCCAGGTAGATGAACCAATGACCCTAGCCGAATTAATACCCGCCGCTCCCGAGATTGTCCTGCTCGGTCTGATCTGCGTCGTGCTGGTTGCGGACCTGTTCGTGGAAGACGACAAAAAGATTGTCACGTTCTGGCTGAGCATCGGTACGCTGGCAATTACGATCTGGACCCTGGCGGCGACCGCGCCCGAGGCGCGTACGGTCCTCTTTACGGGCAGCTACGTCAGCGACCCGCTGTCGCAGGTGCTGAAGCTGTTTGCCGTCGGCATCGTCGCGGTCGGTTTCCTCTATGCGCGCGACTACTTGAAACAAAACGAGCTTTTGCGGGGCGAGTATTATCTGCTCGGTCTTTTTGGACTGCTGGGCATGATGATCATGATGTCGGCAAACAGCCTGCTGACCATGTATCTCGGCCTGGAGACCTTGTCGCTGTCGCTTTATGCGCTGGTGGCCTTCGAGCGAAACTCTTCTCAGGCCGCAGAATCGGCCATGAAGTATTTCGTATTGGGCGCGATCGCATCCGGTGCGCTGTTGTACGGCATTTCCTGGGTCTACGGCGTGACGGGCACCGTGCAGTTCGACGAGATTGCGGCGGCGATTCAGCAGGACCCGGCGTTGAACGCCGTCCCGCTGTGGTTCGGTCTCGCGTTCATGGTGGTTGGCATTGCCTTCAAGTTCGGCGCGGTTCCGTTCCACATGTGGCTGCCTGACGTGTATCAGGGCGCACGATCGCCAGTGACCCTTTACATCGCCTCGGCGCCGAAGCTCGCGGCGCTGGCGCTCACGCTGCGCATCCTCGTCGACGGTTTGGGTGAGCTGCACGAGGTCTGGCAAGGGATGGTGATGGTGGTGGCGGTGCTGTCGCTGCTGATCGGCAACGTCGTCGCGATCGCGCAAACGAACATCAAACGCATGCTGGGTTATTCGGCGATCGCCCACGTCGGTTTCATACTGCTGGCCGTTTTCACGGGCAGTGCCGAGGGTTACGCGGCTGCGCTTTTTTACACGCTGACCTACGTCATCATGGCGGCCGGTGCGTTCGGCATGATCATTCTGCTGAGCCGACAGGGTTTCGAGGCCGAGTCGCTGGCGGACTTCAAGGGACTCAACAGCCGCAGCCCCTGGTTCGCGCTGATGATGCTGTTTTTCATGTTCGGCATGGCCGGCGTGCCGCCCTGGGTGGGCTTTTTCGCGAAGCTGAACGTGATCAACGCGCTGCTGGAAGCGGGATTCGCGGGCATTGCCGTGCTGATGGTGCTGGCGTCGGTGATAGGTGCGTATTATTACCTCAGAGTCGTCTGGTACATGTACTTCGAGGCGGCCGAAGACAAGTCCGTGTTCCAGGCAAACGGCGACATGCGGGCCATGCTGAGCCTGAACGGGCTGGCCGTTCTGGCCCTCGGCATCGCCCCGGGCGGCTTACTGGCGCTCTGCGTGTCGATCCTGGGTTAACCGCAAGCTCCCGTAGGAGCCCTCCCGACGGGCGACCTCGAGAACGAAGCAAATCCGTGGGCGTTACGTCTTGCCATCTCAATCCAAGCTCCTGTAGAATTCCGCCCCTGTCGATGCGGGGTGGAGCAGTCTGGCAGCTCGTCGGGCTCATAACCCGAAGGTCGCAGGTTCAAATCCTGCCCCCGCTACCAAAACGTAAGATGGGCTCCTCTGGGGCCCATCGTCGTTTTCGGTCCGGGGGAAGCGATGAGAACCTTGAGGTTCGACAAAACGCGTGAGCGTTACTCACCCGCAACCAAGCACTCGAAGCGCCGGTAGATGAGCGTAAGCTTCCCCTGATCTGATAGGGTTTGAAGTTGGAGTTTCCGGCAGGATTGGCCTGGGTGTGATGGGATCGCCGATGGCCGGCCACCTCGCCGGGGTCGGGCACGAAGTCACCGTTTTCAATCGATCCAGCGGCAAGTCGAAAGCGTGGACCGGGAAGTACGCCGGTGTATAAGCTCAAACGCCTGCCGCCGCGGCCAGGGGCGCTGATATCGTCTTCAGCTGCGTGGGTCGACGCACAGAGAGTCGGAAGCGGGCAGTGGGAAACCTCAAGCTTGCTCACTCGATTGACGTGATTCGAGCACGCACCGCACGAAGGTCCCACCGGCATCGCTCCGAACGGTGAGCCCGGCGGAGATCGAATCGGCTCGAATTCGCATGTTGTCGAGGCCCCGTCCATGACCGGGGGCGTCGATACCCTTGCCGTCATCCCGCACCTCCGCGATCAAAACATCGGCGTTGCTCGACACTGAAATGGTAATGGTCTCGCACTCGGAATGTCTTAGCGCATTCGTCGTTGCTTCCTGGATGATTCGCAGAAGCGCCAGGGACTGATCGGCCCTTAGATCGGTGTCTTGCGCACCCGAAAGATTCCAGTGTAGTTCGATACCGGCGCGAGCAACGCTTTTTGAAATCCTGTGTCTGAAGTTGGCAAGCAAAGAGCCGAAGCCGTCGTCACTCGGCGCCAGGCTGTCGACGATCAAGCGGAGGTCGCTCAAAGCGTAACGCAACGCCTGTTTCAAATCACGCTTGTCCCCGGCGTTTTCCGCCAGGGAAAGAGCATGCACGAGTTGCCCTCCCAATCCATCGTGCATGTCGCGCATCAGGCGGGCGCGTTCTTCGGCCACTTCGCGCCGCTTTTCTTCCTCGTTCAGTTTCCGGTAGGTGTCTTCCAGCTGTTTCGCCTTGAGGTTCACGCGTTCTTCGAGTTCGGCGTTGAGCTTCTCGGAAAATGTCAGCGTCCGCACGTGCCTGCGCAATAATAGAAAACCAAAAAACAGCAGCGGGATGATCACAATGAACTGCAGGTAAAACGTGGTGCCCGGCACAAATTCGTAAAAGTCGAACAGGTGGTCTCGTATACCGACGACCACAACGACCGAGGAAATCAGCAGCAAGCCTACGCTGTCGACCGACCATCTTCGTCGAACCGCCATGAAACACTGCGCGAAAACGAACAAAGCGAGAAGTATGACCCAGGACATCCACAAAAGAACCGTCACCCTGAGCAAACCGTCCGTCGCGCCGAACGATGCCGGTAACAGCACAACGATTGCAAGCAGTAAAGTAACGACCGCAACGAACATTTCAACCCGGCGCATGCGAAAGTTGAAGTATCGATTGATGAAGACAACTTCGCAGGCAACCCAGGCGACGCAGAGATAGGTGAGCGAAAACCAGACTTCGTGGTCCATAGGTATGTGATCAACGAGCGCGTGCGCCGTGTGCGCGGTCCACAAGAGCATATAAAGCGCGTACCATCCGTAAGCGGTTTCCTGTGGACGCATGAAAAAAAGGCCGCCAACGAGTAGCGTCATCGTGAGCGTAATGCTGATGAAGAGTATTGGGAGCGTCTGCGCAATCCAGTAATTGTGCCGGTAGGCCGCCGTCAGCTCGGAATAGGGCGCCAGATAGAAAGCCGGCGGTGAAACGCCGCCCCGGGCTTTTGTGAGTCGAATGTGCATCGAGGTCCGATCGGCCGAGTCATCGAATTCCCCCAGCGGAATCAGCAACGGTGTTCGAAAGAAGGCCAGTGGCTCCTCGATCGGAGCCGCTGTGTATTGCAGCTCCTCCTGCAGCCAGACCTGTACGTTCGCAAAAGCCCTGTGAATATAGAGCGTGTTTGCCTGACCGAGGTTCAACCGCTGTGTGATGTCTGTGCGTATCCAGACGCTGGCGTAGGGCTCGTCCGGCACCCGAATCGGTCTGTCGAAGCGCCGCCATTGGCCGGATGTTTCCGCCGGCGAGTCGGCATGGCTGACCAAATACTCGAAGTCGTCCAGCGAGAAGTCTCGACCGGGTCTTACGTCTCTGTCGAGTACGTAGAAAGAGCCGAGCACAAACACCGGCAATAGAACGCATGCAAGCAGCAACAGCGCGACTTGCGCAAAGCCGGGATGACTACGTACCGCTTCTGTGCCGTTCACTGAGGGATTCAGGCACCAGGCCCATCTGTCGTGCCTCGAAAATCGCTTCAGCTCGCGACGATACCGCCAGTTTCGTGTAGATGCGCTTTGTAAAAGTACCGACGGTGTTGACGCTTACGCCCATCAGCTCCGCTGTCTCGCGGTAGCTCAGTCCCTTGGTCGCGAGCTGGAGAACTTCGAGTTCCCGATCGGACAACGGGTGGCTGTCCTGGCGATTCGGCGTCAACTGGCGAAATCGGCGAATGAGATGGACGGCAATGCTGGGCGAGATCGGCGATTCTCCCCGCAGCAGGCGGTCCACGGCGTCTACGATAATGTCTTCGTCGTCGTCTTTCAGCAAGTAGCCTTGAGCACCGGCGCCGATCGCGTTAACCACGCGTTCTTCGTCTCCGAATATCGAGATCACCAGGATCGGCAGAGCGGGATCACGTGAAGTCTGCTCGGAAATCAGGTCAATGCCGCTGCCGTCGGGAAGCTGAAGGTCCACGAGGAGAACGTCGGGGTGCTGTTCTTCGAGCGCCCGCCGCGCATCCGCCAACGACCCGACGGCACCAACGACGTCGTGGTGCTTACTTCGGTTGATCTTGTCTATCAGCATGGCGCGGGTTGACGCGTCATCTTCGACGACGAATATAGATACCGTCACAACGCCATCTCCCTAACACTCATCCTGGACGCTGGTCGCACTCACACGAAGCACCGTCTAACACCGCAACACCCTAGCACGATCATAACCGTAACGCAGAGGCGACGGGCCCCGCGTTGTCATGATTTTTGGTGACAGTCCGAGAATCAGAGGCGTGCCATCATTTGTCTCGACGCAAGGGTGCCTTGCCGTGCTCGCATGGAGGGCTTGGATAAACAGTGTCGAATGCGCTCGAATATGAATCTGTATTTTAGAGTCCTGATCGCCTTCCTGAAGAATTTTTTGCGGCCGAAAATCGGCTACCGGGAGGTACTGACAAGCACGCACCGGGTGTGGCTCACCGACATAGATTTATTCGGCCACATGAACAACGGCCGGTACCTGCAGGTCATGGACGTTTCCCGGTCTGCGTGGATGCTGCGGACGGGCGTTGCGCAGGCCATGTGGAGAAACCGCTGGTCGGCGGTCATCGGCGGCGCTGTCGTGCGTTATCGGCGAACCCTGAACCTGCTTCAGTCCTATCGTTTGGAAACCCGCCTGCTGTCCTGGGACGAGAAGTGGTGGTTTCTGCAGCATCGGTTTATCGACGAAGGTGGCCGCCCGGTGGCAATGGCCATCGCTCGGTGCGCATTGCGGGATCGCAGCGGCTGGGTCGGCACGGATCGGGTGCTTCGCGCCGTCAGTCCCGACGCGGTGCCGCCGGTACCTCCCGAATTTGCCACGCACTGGCAGGCATCCGAGGACGCCATGTGGCAACTGGGCCGCGGCTCCGTGCCGAAGGGCGCCGACGCGTGAGCGGCCCGAGCCTCCGAACCAAGGCGTTCTGGCACCTTACCGAACACCCCGTTTCAATGATTTTGATCAGCCTGGCATTTATCGTCTGGGCGGCGTTCTTTCTGGGGCGGCTGGAAAAGGACACCTCGGTGCGTGCGTTTATTCCCACGGACCACCCGTCGATTCTGGCGGAAGAGTCGATCGAGGAGATTTTTGGGATTGGCGACGCATTCGCGGTGTCCCTGGTATTCGAAAACGATAGCGCGGTATTCGCCGACGAGGCGCTTGCCGTTATCGATGAGCTTACGACGGCGTTGAGCGGCATCGACAACGTCAATCAAGAACGCGTAGCATCCATAACGACCGAGTCTTCGATATCGGGGTCGGCGGGCGGCGTGGACGTCGCTCCCTACGTTTCAGCGCCCGTTGACGATGCCGGCACGGCGCCTGCACGCGAGCGCTGGCTGAACATGCCGCCTCATCGAGGCACGCTGGTGTCTTTCGACGAATCCAGTGCGCTGATCATGTTCGAGATCGAGGACGTGAACCGCGCGGCGGAAACCTATGCCGCGGTTCGTCGCGTCACGGAATCGTTCGATTACCCGAATGTGACGCTAGGCGTCGCGGGTCCTGCCGCCGTGAGTGCCTACCTGAGTCAAAAAATCGACCGGGATGCGCGTCTGTTGCAGCCGGCGGTGTTTCTGGTTGTGCTGCTGTTCGTTTATCTGGCATTCCGGCGGGCAGGAGCGATGGCCTGCGCACTCATCGTCGTCGTGGGTACGACCGTCGGCGCAATGGGCATCATGTCGTGGCAGGGCGTTGCTTATTACGCGATTACCAACGCGTTGCCGGTCATATTGGTATCCGTCGCGGTCGCCGACGCGATACACGTCTTGTCGCACTATTATCAGTTACGTGCATCCGATTCGACAATGCCCGTGCGTGAAGCCGTTGTCGCCTCCATGCATACCATGGCGCGGCCCATTTTCTTTACCTCCGCGACCACCGCGGCCGGCTTCTGCGGTATCGGATTCGCTTCCATCATGCCGCCAATCACCTACTTTTCCTGGTATGCCGCGCTCGGTGTCGCTCTGGCGTTGGTGTTTTCCATAGTCACGCTACCGAACGTCATGGTGCTGCTGAAGCTCAGGCCGAGCCCGGCTTTCGAGTCGTGGAGGGCACACAGGCCGAGCATCGTTGGACGAGCGCTGCTGGCGGTAAGCCGGGTGGGCGCCCGTTACCCATTCGCAATCCTTGGCGCGTTTCTGGTCTTGGCCGTTCTGGCGCTGAACCAGGCGACAGCACTGCGATTTGACAGATCTCAAGTCGAGAATTTCGCCCGCGAGGAGCCGATCCGCCGCGCCGACGAATTCATCAACGCGAAGTTTGTCGGAACGTCGTTCCTCGACGTACTAGTGGAGGCCGAGGAGCCCGAGGATCTCCTGTCAACGGAAGCAATGACGCAAATCGTCCAGTTGCAGACGTTCATGGAGCAGCAGGAGCATGTGAGCTTGACCGTGTCCATTGCGGACTATTTGTCGCTGTTGCATGCCGCTATAGAGAACGAGGCCATGGCGGCGCGTGAACTGCCCGGCGACGATGACGCCATCAAACAGTACATGTTCGTCTATGAAGCATCGGGCGACCCGGCGGACTTCGAGGAGGAAATTGATGCCAGCGGTTCGAAAGCGTTGGTTCGCGGCATGCTGAACACGGTGTATTTCTCGGAGTCTCGGAAGACCGTCGAAGCCATTCAGCAGTACATCGACGAAACCTTCGCCGGTTCATCGCTGAACGTGACGCTGGCCGGCGACGTCAATACGACTTACCACTGGATGACGAGGTTGGAATCCTCGCACTTCGTCGGAGTTGCTCTGTCTCTATGCATGATTCTCCTCTTATCCATTGTCGTCTTTCGCTCTGTTCCACTCGGGTTTGTCGCCGTAGCGCCCGTCACCTTCACCGTACTGATGATTTACGCGGTGATGGCGAGCCTGAATATCTACCTGGAACCCGCGACGAGCATGTTTGCAGCGATTTCAGTCGGCCTGGGCGTCGATTTTGCGATTCATCTCATCGAGCGGCTGCGCCATGCCCGCGCAACCGAACCCACGTTTGCAACTGCGCTCGAACGGGCAATTCCTCCGACCGGCCGTGCCTGTTTCTTCAACATCGCGGCGCTGGGACTCGGGTTCTCAGTGTTGACGCTGAGCGGGCTGCCGATGCTGCAGCGCTTCGGCGGCATGGTTGCGCTCGCTGCGTTCACGAGTTTTGCAGCGGCGCTGCTTGTCGTTCCATCGTGTTTTGCGCTGGCGGAAAGGCTGCGGAGACGGGCGTCGAGAAAATCGCATGTCACGACTGCGCCAGGGATTGCGCTAGGACTGGTAATCTTCGCCGGTTTCGTCGTCGAACCTGAGCCGGCTCACGCAGCGACGCCCACCGCGCTATGGGTGGCGGAGCAAGTCGCAAACAGAGCGGAAGCGCCTGTGACGCGTCGCGTGATTGATATGACGCTCACGAACCGGCGGGACAGGGTGAGACGGCGTCAGGCATTGGTGTTGAAACTCGTCGACTCGCCTCAGCGCCGATCCACACGCATTACCTTCCTCGAGCCGAGAGCCATCAGAAATACAACGTTCCTCAGCCACGACCGCGGCGAAAAGGCTGAGGACCGATGGTTGTATCTTCCGGCCACAAAACGGGTTCGGCGTATTCCGTCCTCGGACCGCGGCGACTACTTTTTGGGGACGGATTTCAGCTATGAGGACATCCAAAGCGAGCTTAAGTTCGACCTGGACGACTACGATTTTGCACTCGGTTCAGGCGCCGACGGGAACTCTTACACCCTGATCGGGCGACCGAAAAACGCTTCGATAGCAAAGGAACTAGGATTCGAACGTTTCACTGCGAGCATTGACCCCACTAGCTTCCTTCCGCGCCGGATTGAGTTCTTCAAGGGAGATCGGAGTCCGTTCAAGATCGTCGAAGTGCGAAAGCAGGCGTTGATCGGCGGATACTGGACCGCGACGGAAATATTCGCCGATCATCTGCGGAACAGGCACAGCACCCTGTTCGAGTATCGCGAGGTGATGCACCCGGACAACCTCGATCCTCGCCATTTCGACCCGGCCTACCTGGAGCGCACGCTGCCGGCAGCGCTGTTGGCGCCGCCGTGACGCATCCAGCCTGGCTCGGAACGATCGTTGCGTTGTCGGTGCTAATCGCGTCGCCGGTCAACGCGGCCAGTCTGGAAGATTACGACCTGTCCGCGAAGGTTTCGTATGCGGTTGCCACGGACACAGGCGAGCATGTGCAACGGGCATTGTCGCTCGAAGCCGCGGCTACGGTCAGAACGTCGGAAACCTTCCTGTGGCAACTCGGCGCGCGTGCCTGGTACGACTTTGCGCAGCTGCTCCGACCGAATCGTGACGATGAACGGTTTTTTCCCTACGCGAACGAATTCAACCGCCGCCCGGGCATCGGCAGCCGCGGGGATATCGAGCTGCGTGACTTTTATTTCGAATGGCAACGAGGGCAGATACGCGTTCGAGTCGGCAGGCAGCAGGTCTTATGGAACAGCCTGGACGGTATATCCGTATTTGTGATCAATCCAAGCGATTTTCACGAATTTGTCCTGAACGACGATGCAGATCGACAAAGGCCGCAGTGGGGCATGTACGTCGATATCCCAATGGCCGCCTGGCGTTTCGAGGGTGCCGCGTTCTTGGACAGCTCCGTCCACGATGTGCCGGATCCGGGTTCGTGGTTCGAATTCAAGGCGCCACAGTTCCGTTTTGGGCTGCCGTCGGAGCAGGAAACGGGCGCGATTGAAATCGAAACGCGCCTACCCGACACGTTCGACGATGTCACCTATGCGCTGCGCGCGTCCAGAACCTTCGGCAACACGAATCTCGTCTTCGCCGGATTGATTGGGAACGAATACGAAGCGGTCGCCGAACCCGGACCGAGCGACGGCGGGCCGGCTCTGATCCGCAATTTTCCACGACGACGCCTGGCCAAGGTCGCCCTGGAGACCGGCCTGGGACCGGCTGTGCTGCGCGGCGAACTCGTCACACAATTCGACCGGGTGTTGAACATGAGAGAAGAGGGGATTCTCACGACCACGGCGGTGGATACGCTGACCCTGGGAATCGGGACCGATCTCGATCTGCCTTACAACGTATTCATGAACCTGCAGTTTCTGTTGGAACGCGTGCGAGACGCGCCGGAAACACTGATCAAGCCAAGTCAAAACGACTTGGCGACCATCACGCTTCAGCGGCCATTTTTCTACGACGCCTTGACCGTAAAGTGGCGTTGGTACCGCGATATGGAGTTCGGCGACTCGCTCAGTCAGGTGAGTATGAGTTATTCGCCGTCCGATGCGACTACCGTCGAACTGCTCGGCGCCCGGTTCGCCGGCTCTTCACAAGGACGCTTTGGGCAATTCGACGCACGGGACCTGGTCAAGCTCACCCTGCGATATAGCTTTTAGGCGATTCGCTACGAACGGCGTGAATCCCGTTTCCAAGTACGTATCCGCAGCCTCATCTTCTAATCGAGGCCGTATGAAAACTCGAAAAATTCTGCTACGACGTGCTTATTTTTCCTTACAGCCAAGACCAATCGACTTTCCTGTGTTTCCACACGACCACTTCCTCGACGTTGCGAGAGAATTTGAGCGGAAACCGTCACCTCGCGGCTAGGAGTTTGCCTGCTTCTGATTTTTTAGACACCATGGAAGCATCCCGGTCGCCGCGAAAATTGCACAGCGTTGGGATCCTGCCCCCGCTACCAAATCAAAAAGCCGGTCCCAGCGGAACCGGCTTTTTAATTTCTACTTGGGTCGCGGCCTGGTGGCGAATTCTTCGAGGATTCTCGGCAAGTCTCGCGATCCATGCACGAAATCGACGACAATCAGCAGCTTCGGTGTGTCCCGATAGACGATGTAGTGTCGGCCTTGCCGGTAGTAGTAAAGTTCGTCATCGGAGTCTCTGCCCGGTACGAGCAGGCTGCATGATCTGCCGTGTGGCGGGTTGCCGGACGCCAGGGCTTTCAAACGATTGATCAGTTCGCGTTCGTAGCGACGCGCCTGATCGATCCCAAATTGATTGACGGTCCAATGCGCAATGTCGGTTAGCCGAGCTTCGGCCTGCGGCGTCAGCCGGAACGGCTTCACCTCGACTACTGCTCGATTGCCTGGTCAAAGGCGCGACGCACCGCTTCCTCGCCCGTTCCGGCGGCGAAATCCCCCGCATCAGCCTGATCCAGACCGCGCAAAACGCCCGAGCGGATATCGTCCAGTTCGGCATCTTGTCTCGCACGCCGGTCTGCGAGGAGTCTGAGTCCTTCCCTCAGAACCTCGCTGGCGTTCTGATAACGGCCCTCGCGCACGAACTCGTCTACCAATTGGCTCTGTTTGTCCGTCAGAACGACGTTTCGGGTCGGCATTCGTTTCTCCAGTCGAGGTTTCGCGGCAATACTGCCAGAATTGGCATATATTGCCAATATCAGTATGTAGGGATTTTGGCCAGTTAAGTCCAGTGCGCATCGTTGTTGGAGAGCAGGGAATCTCCAGTCTCAATGGTAATATCGATGGCTGTCGTTAGCGCCGAATAGTGACCAGAGCCTGCCCCTGCTACCACGATAATCGAAGACCCGGCCTTGTGCCGGGTTTTTCGTGTCTGGTCGGCCCTTCAACGCTTACCCGCTTCCTGGTGGCGCCGTTGCTTGACTAGCTCTTGTCGAATGCTCCGAATACGCGCGCCCTGATCCAACGGTGCACGGGATTGACCGTTTGATAGGGAAGCCAACCGGCCAACACGGTGAAGCCCGGAATTACTTTGGGCAGATGAATCCGTTTCAAGCGAGTGCTGATGCTGTCAACGAAGTGTTCGGGAAGCGTGCCGACGCAATCGGTCTTCTCGATTAGCGGGGGCGCCAACGCAAAGCTGTTCACGCGGTACGCGATACGTCGCTGTAGATGACGAGCAGCCAGAATCTCGTCAATGGCCCCCGGTCCCTGGCCTTCCGGTGACACGAGGACGTGATCCAGCGCCGCAAATTGCTTCCAGGAAATTCGCTTCCCGGCCAACGGATGGGTACCACGAACCACGGTGACAAAGCGCTCAACGAACAGCTCTCGCTGAACGAGTCCCTCAACGTCGATGTGATCCGCGACCCGTGCCAATACCTGGTCGGGAAGCACCACTGCATCCAGGTGTCCGGCGGCCAGAACTCGCGGCGCATCCGGATTGAGAGCCGTAATCACGAGGTTGGCCTTGGGTGCCAGTGGCGCAACGGATCGGTACCATGCCGACGCGAGTATGAATCCGAGATAGTCGGAGCAAGCAATCCGGAACGTTGCTTCAGAGGTCTCCGGATCGAATCCTTGAGGTTTTCTTATCAGCGTTCTGAGCGAGCCGATAACCCTCGCTAACTCCGGTTGGAGTGTTCTGGCATATTCGGTGGCGACCATGGTCCGACCGCTGCGGACCAGAAGCGGATCGCCGAATGTGGTTCGGAGTCGCTCCAGGGTCCGGCTCATCGCGGGCTGGGTTATGCCGACACGCCCGGCGGCCTTGGACACGCCGCCTTCTTCCAGCAGCCAGTAGAGGGCGACGATCAGGTTGAGGTCGACGTTCTCGAGGCGAGTTTCATACATAATTCTCACGCATGTAAAACATGTAACAAATACATTGGAATTATATATCAAGCCCACCCACGATACGTCCCCAAGCAGTACCAATAGGAGAGTTTCCGTGAAACGACTGGCTTTGATTACTCTTTTCGGCGTTGTAGTTGCCGCCTGCTCAACGCGTGGACATCACGAAATTTCAGACCTCGAAATCCCCGCGACACCGATGTCCTGGGCGTCTTGGGCAGACGTCCTTGCGAATCCGGCATCCATCCGAGTCACCGCCCTGGTCACCGGATGGGTCACCGCGGGACCGGAAATTCTCATCGACGCGGACGATCCTCGGGTCCCCGACGAGTTGCGCCGAGAACTCCGAGTGCCGTCGATCGCGTTTCTCGTAGAACACCCAAACGGGTCCAGGATACTGCTGGATGCAGGTGTTCGTTCGGGGGACTGTTCTTATGGGCTCAGACCGGTCTATTGGGTCCCATGCGAAAACTCGGTGGGTGGCGATGCGATTTCCCAGCTACGCGAACGAAATCTGGACGTTGCCGATATCGACTACGTCATCATGTCCCACTTCCATGGCGATCATGTAAGTGGCTTACAACGTATTCTGGAGAAAGCATCGATTCCCGTTGTGACCACAAGGGACGAGATCGTGGCGGCAACGCAAGCCTTTGCTTTTCTGGGAGGATACCAGAGCGATATGCTGGCAACCCCAATGGACGTTCGAGTTGTCGACGCCCATATGAAGCAAATGCCGATCGTAGGCGATGCAGTCGATTTCTTTGGGGACGGATCTCTGTGGTTGATATCGACACCCGGTCACAGTCCGGGTCACCTATCGGTCTTCGTCAACTCGAATGAGCCCACGCTATTTACGTTCGACACCTCTCATCTGGACTTTGGCTTTGAAAATGGCGTGCCCCCTGGCGCAACCTGGGACAAACAACAAGCGGAACTATCGCTGAGTCGTCTGCGGAGATTTGCCGAGAGTTTTCCTTTGATAAAGGTAGTAACCGGTCATGAACCGTCCAAGTGGCCTGCGAGTTAGTGGCTTCCCAGAGCCAGGCAGCGAGCAGCGGAGTCTCCAGCGCTACTCGTTGCTCTGGATCAGTCCGAGTGCTTGACGGTGATATCCATGGCTGCCGTCAGCGATAAACAGCGACCAAATCCTGCCCCCGCTACCAGAAAAATGAAAGCCCGGCCTTATGCCGGGCTTTGTCATGCCTGCGAGCAACTGGTTGAGTGCCCGCTTTGCCCCCGATAGCGGACAAGGGGCTAACAACGGTCTGACGGATCGCTTGTGATCCAAAGACGACGTTCGGTATTCCGCGATTAGCAACAACCAGAGAGTTTCCTAGTATGGGCTTCGCAAACGTCTAGATTTGTCGTACGGTGAACCCAGCGATTCCGGAGCCGGCGTTGGAAAAATTGGCACACAACCCGATTCTGTTGCGATCAGCCAGGCCTGATAGAAACGAGGGCCTTCGTTTTGCTCGGTACATGGATCAGGCGGCAGAAGGTTTTTTCCGTTTCTTGCTTGGTCGGCGTGCTGAGGCAATCATGGCTTCAGCTTTTCTTGAGCCGCAACATTCACTTTCGTATCAGTACGTGACCTTCGCAGAACGAAGTGGCGAGCTTGTCGGCATGACTTCCGCCTATACAGGAGCACAGCTGCGCGGGTTTTCTGAGTCGTCATTGGTCCGCGCCGCTGGCAACTTCCCGTTGCGACTGAAATGTATGCGCGTTCTGCTCGCACCAGTTTTCAGGATCCTGAATACGGTTGCTGATGAGGACTTCTATCTTCAGGGTATCTCCGTCGAACCGAGTCTTCGAGGCGAAGGGATTGGTTCGATTCTGATGGACGATATCGAACAACGTGCCAGCGCAAGTGGTTCGAAAAATCTTTGCCTGGATGTTGCAGCAAAGAACACAGGCGCGCGACGCCTATACGAACGTCGCGGAATGATTGAAATGTCCAAATGGCCGGATGCGGGAATTCTCCCGCCGTTGTTTGTCCGGATGGCCAAAGGCTGCTAAGGCTGATGTAGACGACGGCGTAAAGAAGCCCAGTTTGGTGTGACCTCATCGATATCACAGCCCCGCTCTATGATGTCCGCCTCTATTGCGCGCTGCAGCTCTTACTGCGGCCGGTGATAGACCCACGAGCTACCGCTGTGCGGCCACCTGCTCTGGCGTTATCGCGCTGGCGTCATTGCCCCAGGCGCTGCGTATGTAGGTGAGCAGCGCAGCGGCATTTTCGTCGCTCAGTTTCGGGCCGAAGCCCTCCATCTCATCCCAGAAGCGGTTCTCCTGCCAGTGCTCGGATGGAGGGGTCGCGGGGTACTCGGCGCCGTACAGTGTCACGTTGATGAGCGCCTCTGGTTCAGGCGCAAGGGTGACGGGACTGCCTAAAAGCGGCGGGCCCGTGTCTCTCGACCCGAGGCCTGTCGGCAAGTGACAGGTGCCGCAGTGGATATCGTATTGCAGTTCGCCGACACGCAGAGTCTCCGCATCGGCCGTGGAACTGTCGCCTCGTTCCAGGGCGGGGAGATCCAGCAGGTAAGTGGCCATGGCACGCGTGTCCGCTTCCTCCAGGTGCCGGGTGCTATTCATGATGACCTTGTTCATCGGGCCGAAAACGCCAGCGCGGGAACTGTAGCCGAACTTCAGGTAATCGCTCAGGTCATCCTCGGTCCAGTGCTTCAGGCCGCTGTCGGCTGGCGTAAGGTTTGGCGCTGACCAGTTTATCAGCCGGCCGTCCCGCCGGCTGACGCGGTCCTTGTACAAGCCACCGGTGTACGCGAGGTCCTTGTCCTCGGCGCCCAGCGACTTCCTGGGCGTGTGGCAGGCGCCGCAGTGCGCTACCGCTTCCACCAGGTAGGCGCCGCGATTCCATTCCGTCGATTTCTCGGGGTCCGACTCAAACCGGCCCTCGTCAAAGGACCGCCACTTCCACATCCCGAGCGCCCAGCGCTGGCTGTAGGGGAACCCCAAGTCGTTTTCCGGCGTCGTCGCTTTCACCGGCGTCAGGCTCATGATGAAGGCATACAATGCCGAGACGTCTTCGTCACTCATGCCGGTGAATGCGGTATAGGGAAAGGCGGGATAGAGATGCTTTCCATCGCGGCGTACGCCGCTTCTCATTGCCTGCTCGAAGTCGTCTTCCGAGTATCCGCCGATGCCGGTTTCGGGATCCGGCGTGATATTCGTCGAGTAAATCGTCCCGTAATCTGTCGTGAAGGCCAACCCGCCGGCGTAGTCCTCACCGCCGTCCCGCGTATGACAGGTCAGACAATTCGCCGCAGTGGCCAGGTACTTGCCACGCTCGATAAGGGCTTCATCGGCGCCGGCCACATTCAAGGTGAGAAGGAGGGCGAGGGGCCAGGGAAATCTCACGACGTACCTCGCGGGTTTATCGCCCGCAGCGGCCGCAGAGGACCGCCGACCTTGAGCACCACAAACTGTTCTGAGACCACTTCTAGACATTCCCCGCACCTAGACATTCCCCGCACCCGGGATCTGGGCGCCCAAACTCTTAATCTCTTAATAATTGTTTTGTACCGCCTACGTAGCCCGGCCGAGACTCCGTCAGTCGCCGCTCGTGCTCCAGGAGTCGCACCGTCCGGACGCATTCACCTGGCCGCCACCCAGCAGGTCACAGCCGCCGCATTCTCCGGTGCCCCCCCCCTTGAAGTAGGCGCACCCTGCGCAGGTCTGCGATGGATCGGGCGAATTCGGGGTATAGCCCAGTGAGGACCGCATCCTGGCCTCCGATGAGCTCATGGTCTCGGGATCGGCACAGACGGTCTGGGTCGCCGCATTCTCGCTGCCGCCGCCACAGGATTGCAGGCCAAGCGCGAGTGCACTCCCGAGCGGGATCTGGATGCTGCCTAAGACAAACTCGCGGCGGGTCAATTTATTGTTCATTGCTTCTTCGCTTCTTCTCGATCTCACCAATTCGGGAGGTAAGGAAAATAACCCAGAGGAGACGCTGCGCTCAGCAGTCGCGGTGCTCGTACCTCCGGGCGCCGGGTACCTGCGCCCCCCGTTACTGTGCAGGCTTCCCGGTCCCCCAGTGACTCAGTCGCTCTTGTCCGCGCGACTGATGACGGTCTCGTGCGATCCTTCGGGATGTAGCACAGCGACCCGTTTCATCTTGACCTCGATGGCAGACGAAATGGCGGTGTTTTCGCCGGTTTCCGGGTTGGGATAGCCATCCGCAAAACGCCTCATCGCATGGTATTGCGACAGGGAAGACAGCTGGCCGTAGCTCTGGTGGTGCGTGGACCAGGTCGTATTCAACTGATGGTTGAAGGCGTCGACGTCGGTGTAGCCGGCCAGCAAGCCCTCAGCGTCCTCAGCGCCCAGGTTGAGCTCCATCCGAAGACCGCGAAACACCTGGTACCCGCTGGTATCAAAGGTGCTCGACCAGGGAATCTGGATGGTATCGATGGGCTGCGTCATCAACACCCCATCGACGATCTTGCCCGTGGTGTGCTCAATGTATTCCTGGCCCCATCGGGTATCGACCCGCTGAGTTGCGCCTGCAACGAATGCTTCGCCGCCGGCGTCGGTGAGCAGGTCGTCCATGCCGCGATAGACGCTCACCATCACTTCATTGTCGTTCTCGAGATCATCAACCTGGGTCAATTCGATGATCCAGCGGTTGTCGTTGTACTGCTGCGCAAACTTGTTCTCGAAGTGGTAGATGATGCCGCCGGTCCGGTAGTGCGCGATACAGCCGAGAACACGATTCATCTGGTTATCGATGCCGCTTCTTTCGCCGTCAGGGGACTGGTAGTCGTCATCGTCAACGACCCCGTCGAGGTCGAGGCCATCGACCTGGTCACCCTGTGCCGCGAAGAAGGTAAACGAGTCCTCCTCCACGATGGTCGGGTGCCATTGCCGGCCCTCGCGCAGCAGCCGGGTCTCGACCACCGTCCGTTCGACACCGTCTTCTTCCGGAAACTGCTCGCTGTACTGCTCTCGCGGGCCGAGGTTGAAGCCCTGGGGACACTCGGTGGCGCCGTCCTCGGTCTCGAAGATTGCCCAGTGACGTTCCGTCAGCACGTAGCCGATTCGACCGTCCGCGGGCGCTTCCGCGCCGGTCGCGGTCTTCACGCTGGCAAATCCTGAAACTACAAGCAACGCTCCGGCCGCGGCAAAGAATAGCGGCTTTTCATACCACGCCGTTGCTAGTGCTCCTGTTCCATGTTGCATGTTTCACCTCCTGGGTTCAGGCCATTTGCCTGACGTCATCATCGACTGAACATGTTGTCCCGAAAATCGTCCCGCAGCCAGAATGCCTTGAAGCCGTTGCGGCGACCATTGAACTCACCGTAGGAATCGGCATTGGCATCACCCGGTGACTCGTCGCCGCCGAACGTGTAGACAGGGCGGTCGCGGTAGGCCCAAACGGCGAGCGCCCCCTCCTGGTCCGCCGCGGCGTGGCGGCCGGTCATCGGGTCGATACGCATGACGGTCCACGAGTGGCTCGCGCTTTCGGCACCGGCCGGCGCGGGTACGTACTGGAAGGTCTTCAGGCAGCGCTCCGGATCGCCCGCACCGCAGAGCGCCAAGCGATAAACCTGGGGTCTGTCGGGGTGGTCACAGGACAGCTGGTCCATTGCGTCGTCGGCGCAGTGGTAGACGTAGATTGTCTTGCCGTTTGCGTCTGCCAGGACCTGGCCGATACGCGAATCCTGGACGGTGAACTCCGCCGGTGGCGGCAACGCGCGTTGGGTATATACGTTGGTCCACCCCACGATGTCGCTGCCACGAAGGCTTCGTGCACGGGGGTCGGACGCATAGGTGTAAAGCGGCTGGCCGCGGAACGTCCACTGGTTTCGTCCCGGGGAGCGCTCGATGACGGCCCAGTCGTTCTGCGCCAGCGCGGTCGCCGGCGCCAGTGAGGGTGTCCAGATTTCCGCGCACGCGTCGTAGCAATTCGATTTGTTCGGTTCATCGCCTTCCCAGGCGTAGAGCGAGTCGCCGTTAATGTCGATCAGCAGCCGTCCCGTCGTCGTTTGCAGCACCTGGAAACCCGGGGGAATCGCGGGCTTGGGTCCTGCAGGCACTCTCACGGCAGGTGCATCGCCCCTGGCCTCCAGCCGGTAGGCGCCGAGAACGTCACCCTTTTCCTGGTCAAGCACGGATCGGTAAAGCGGATAACCGTCATGGGTCCATTGCCGGGTGCCATCGTCCCGGTCGATGATTTCCCACTTGCCGACGGGTTCGGCGTCCTCGGCAGCAAGCACCGGCGGCCAAGCCTCCACGCAGCTCGGGCGGCTGTCCAGTTCGGGCAGGACTAGGCCGGGCGGATAGGGGCTCATCAGACCGGCGGAGGTCCGCTGCACGGTATCGGTGCAGTTGGACGTTCCGCCCTTCCGGTCACCGGTGCCCCCGTTGCGGAGATCTTTTTGTGGCCAGGTGTAGAACGTCCGGCCCTCGGAGTCGGCAAATGCCGGACCGTCGAGCTCTGTCTGGACGACCTGGAAGCCAGGAGGCATGGGCTCCTCGAAGTAGTCTTCCCACACAGCCCCGTCCACTGGCTGCCAGTACAACAGAGACCCGAGTTCCTCCGCGGTAGCCGTGCTCGTGGCATTCAGCGCCAGTGCGGACGTGAACAGAACCAAGGCACGAGCCCGGTGCATCCGGTCTCTTGCTCGATCACCTGTTGGACCAATAGTTCGTCTCATTTTCGATGACACTCTCTACCCCGAAGTAATCCCGAGGACTCCCCCAGCGGCGGGGAATTCCGCTGAAAGCGGTGCTAAACGCTCCGCGACGACGCCTAGACCATGATCTCGCTGACGACGTCAGAGGCTTCATTGCCCAGCGTGCCCCACGACGGCTTGTCGATGCCCATCGCGCGCAGCATCGTGTAACCGACCCGGGTGCCTGCCGTATCGTTGAGGTCGATGTGCAGGCCGGTCTTCATCCTACCGCCCGCGCGGCCGGCCGTGAATACCGGCATGTTGTCCAGCGTGTGGGTCCGGGCAACGCCGTGATCGGTCGTGGCGTAGATGAGCACGTTATCCAGCAGCGTACCGTCACCCTCCTTGATGCTCGCGAACGCCTCCACGTACTCGGCCCACGACTCCATGGCCCGCCGCAGGAACCAGGAATGGACCGGCTGGTAACCGAGCTCCGGATCTACCGGCTCCTCGTGCGTCGTGGTGTGGTGCGGCTTCGGATATCCCGGCTTGATGATTGGCGAGGCAGCTAGCGCGTAGGCCATGTTGAAGACGCGCGTCTGGTCGCAAGCGACGGCCATAACCATCAGGTCGGTCATCATCCGGTGCCTCACCGCAACGGATTCCGCCTCCTTGTCCATCGGCGGATCGACCGGCGCCTCTCCCGGAGGACGGCAGCTCGCAATCGGCTCCGGCTTGACCAAGCGTTGCGCGAACTGGAGTTCCAACTGGCGCAGACCGGTGAAGTACTGATCCATGCGAGCGCGGTCCTCCGTTCCGAGGGACTTTGACAGCTTCTGCGAGTCCTCCATCACGCCCGACAGCACGCTCTTTCGCACCATGACCCGAGGGTCCGGCGTGAACGTCTCCGCATTGGGGTCGTTGAAGGTCGGACCGAAGAGGCGGGTGTAGAACTGCAGCGGCGACCACTCCGGCGGGTTGGGCGTGGTCGCGTTCTGGTAGCTGTAGGTGCTGTCCAGGTCGCCGCCCGCGGTTGCGGTGAGCGAGCGAAAGCGGGTCGTGCCGCCGATTTCATTCGCCACGGTGACGTCGATCGTCTCACCCGGAATATCTTCGGTATTTTTCGGCGACGTGCCTGTTCTGTTGACGACCCAGCCCGTGTAATGACAGAGGTTGGAATTCGTATCGGTGAATATCCGGGAATTGGTAATCAGGTTGATATGGTCACTGACGTTCTTCCATGACGCGATTTCGGGTGGCAGATCGTAGCCGGCACCGAGCTTCTTGGGCACGAAAACATCCGCGTTCATGCCTAGCCCGTAACCCCAGGTTCCAAACCGCAGGGGCATGGGCGCGTTCGAGGCCAGGGCGGTCCCGCCGTCGTTCAGGAATGCGTCAAGGAAAGGCAGCGCGACGGTAACCGCTGATCCGTTCAGCATGCCTTTCAACACTCGACGTCTCGTGTATTTCGTCACAGCCATCCTCCTATAATGTTTTCTGCTACGTCGATCCCGGCCGACGCCGTCGACGGCCTATTTGTCAGGCGCAATCGCCCGGACTGTTTGACAAGTCGGCGCGGGGATTTCTCCTCCACGAAGACCCATTTAACTCATTCCAGGGGCATTTCAGGTCCCCTGCCACCCGCGGTCCGCTTTACTGCCGTGCGAGCCGCGTCGGCGCATCACCCCGCCGTACCTGTGCCATCTCGCTCACGCCGTCCTCGGTCAGATGGACACGGGAGAAGGCTTTGCTGGTCGCTATTGTCCGCAACAATCCGGGTACACGATACCCGCCATTCGAGAAATCGTCGATCAGGAAATCCAGTAGTGAACGGTTCTCCAACGGCCCGCCCGAGCCGTAGCTGTACAAGCGCTCCGTGAGGCAGCTCGGCACGGCCTCGTTATCCCGAACCGCCTCGAAAAGCCCGCCTACGTCCTGAAACTCCACGCCGTCGAGCTGGCCGCTCGCATCGATAACTGCACCGTTTTCCATTGCGCGGAAGCGGCCCGAACCGTCGAAATTCTCAAGGGAGAGACCCGGCGGATCCATGATTTTGTGGCATCCGGCGCAGGACGGGTTTTCGACATGCACGGCAACGCGCTCACGCTGCGTCGGATACCCCTTTGCAGGGTTGATCACCTCTGAAAAGTCCACTCCCGGCGGTGGCGCGGGTACTTCCTGACAAAAAAGAACCTCGCGCAAGCCAATACCACGCAAGGTCGGCGAACTCCGTCCAGGGTGCGAGTGCTGCGCGAGAAAGCTGACCTGCGACAGCAGGCCGGCGCGCGGGCTGTCTTCCGGATACGTGTAGGACGACCACCCCGGGGGGGCGGCCACGTCGTACATCGGCGAGAGCGCCGGAGTGATGAAGGTCGAGCGGGTCGTGAACAGGTCGCGATAGTCGTTTTCCTGTTCAATCAGAAATTTGATCATGGTGCGCAGGGTCTGCTCCTGCGCTGCCGCCGCCGTTACCGACGTGAATTGCGGGTAAATGGTCGGGTCCTTGGACATGGAAGCCCCCTGGAGCTGCAGCATGTCGGCGAAAAAGGCCCGCATCCCGTCTTCCAGGCGCGAACTCTCGAGGAGTCTGTCCACGGCCTGGTCACGACCCTCCTGCGTGTCGAGTGCACCGGTTTCCGCCATCGTCAGCAGTTCGTCGTCAGGGCCTGCATTCCACAGGAAAAAACTCAGCCGCGAGGCAAAAGAATGCGCGTCGAGGCGCATCTTGCCCGGGTTTTCGGGGTCCGCTTCGGCGCGCTCTATGATGAACAGCACCTCGGGATTGATCAGCATGCCCTCGAGCGCTATGGCGAGACCCGCGTAGAAGTCCTCCAGCTGGTCCGCCGCGGTCCCGGCCTTGGTAACGTAACCAGCCACTTTCTCGTCGCTCAGGGTGCGTCGGAAAAGCAGGCGCCCCACCTTCGAGAGAAACGCCGCCGCGCAGGCTTCGTCAGCGCGTTCCGCCGATTCCGGTTGGCAAGGCACCAGGTAATTCCGGTGGACTTCGTTCACCACCTGTTCCGCCACGTTTGCGGCCGCGCGCTGGAACTGTTCGACCTGCGCGGCACTGAGGCCCGCACTGGAAGCGCCGTTGGCAATCAGGCCCTCCCTGCGCTGCGGCGGCGCGAACTGGACACGTACATCGACGCTAGGGCCAAAGATGTACGCCAGGGAATTCCTGTACTGCTCCGTGGTGACGAGCTTGGTGCGCAACGGCGACCCCGCCGTTTCCGGTTCCGCCGGGCTTCCCGGTCCCCCGGAACAGCCCGCGACGACCAGGAGTGCCAGGAGGCAACCGGGAGACCATTGACCGATGCGAAGTAACTGATGGTACATTTTCCTAAACTCTCCTTGGAATCGGCACCCCTGGCGGCGATGCGCCGCCAGGGGCAACCTCACGCTCCTGTCTTGGTAACGCTCTAGAACTCTCCGTTAATGGCCAACGCGTACCGCCGCCCGATCACGTCCAGCGGATCGAACGGAAGTGTCGACGTACCGCCCAGCGTCTGGGCCCGGCGTTTCGCGTTATCGCGGTTGTCGAACACGTTGTTGACGACCAGGCGCAGCCCGATCTGATTCGTGAGCCGGTAAGTGAACGTCGCGTTGTGCAGCCAGGTCGAGCCGGCGCCGTTTTCGCCAGGCGAGAACCGCTCCGGCGGCGCCTGCGCGTCTACCAGGAAGCCGCCGATATAGCGGGCCTGCCAGAGCGCCCCCAAATCGTCACGGGTCCAGCGCAGGTTGAGCTGGGACCGCCATTCCTCGAATCCGCGCTCGCCTTCCAGGATCTCCGGGCTGCTGCCTGTCACGTTACGCTCGTGCTCGGCGACGTGGAACATGCTGCCGAAGAACTCGAAGTTTCCTGGCACCCTGTCCGCGACCCAGGTGTCGGAGAGATCGTAGTTGAAGTTCGCAATCAGGCCGGCAAAGTCGCGCGACGCGGCGTTGAGGAACCCGGTCTGCGGCGCAACGACTTGGAAGTCGAAGTCGCGCTCGAACAGGCTACATTCGGCTCTCGGAAAGTCCACGCTATCGTAGCAGGCATTCATGATCTGCGTCGCCGACAGCCGAGCAATCTCGTTCTTGATCGAGATGTCCGTCCAGTCGGCGGAAACCGTCAGGCCGGGCAGGAAGTCTGGCGAGAAGACGATGCCGACTGTCCAGCTATCGGCTTCCTCGCTCTGCAGGTCCTGGTTGCCGCCGGTGAACTGCGGGAACCCACGGTTTGCCGCCAGGGACACGAAGCCTTCCAGCTGGAAGTTTGGATCAAGCGTCCCGGCCTGCTGCCGCGCTGCCACCTCCGCCGCGCAGTTGGCCTGCCGGATGGCTGGATTGGGCCCGCCCGTGCTGAACTCGTCATCACAGGGGTCTTCGGCGAAATCATTGAATTCCGTCCGCGGCAGGAATAGCTCCTGCACCGACGGCGCGCGAATCGACGTCGTGGCGTTACCCCGAATGGTTATCGAGTCGCCAAGGCCGGGAAGGTTCGGTCGCAGCCGTCCGCCTGCCGTCCAGGTCGTGTCGGACCCGGCGAGGGAGTTGTCCACGAAGCGGATGGCGCCCTCCAGTTGCAGCGAGGCGATGAAGGGCACCGAAAAGCCACTATCAGCCTCGATCAATGGCAGGAGAGTCTCGGCATAGAACTCGTTCGTATCGTATCCACCGGACAACGACTGCACGGGTGTGAGCGGGTCTATTCCCACCGTGCTCGAGCGGTCGGCCTGGAACTCGGATTCCTCCTCCCGGCGAATGTAACCAGCCGCCAAGGCGAGAGGCCCTGCAGGGAGTTCGAGCAGGTCACCCGCAACGTTGAACTCGTAGGTGGTCTGGTTGATCTGCGTATTCTGGAAATCCTGCTGAAGCAGGTAAGCCCGCTGCTCCGGCGTGAGGGTCTGAACGCCGATCGGGTTGAAGGGCACGCAGTCAATAATGTCCGTCGAAGATGGCTCCCGGAACGAGGGCGGGAAAACGTCCGGCGGGTCCTCGATATCCGTGCGGCAAACGATATCGCCGGTCCCCGAATCGGTAACCGCGTCGATCGCCAGCGCAAGGCGCCTGCCGTTGATGTCCGTTTGCCGTGACGTGGCGTTGGTCTCGCCGAAGTTAAAGGACGTATCCCAGGTCCATTCGTTGCCGAAGACCGGGAACGTGCCGTCGAAACCGACCACGAAGCGGAACACGTCCTGCTCACGAAAATCCGGCGAAACAGCGCCGATATCGAGATTGGATCGGCTTATCAAGGCGTATTGGGGATCGGTCACCAGCGGGTCGTAGAGACCGTTGGATATGAGCGCATCGCGGTATTGCTGTGAAATGTACGGGTTCTCGGCGATATTCAATTGCGCAACGCCATTCGCGCCCGGACCGAAAACGACGGTACCGAACGTCGCGTCAGGGCTCCGGTCTTCGGCTTCCGAGCGCGCGTAGAGCGCTTCGCCATAAACGTTGATGCCGTTCCAGACTTCCCGGCGGCCGGTCGCGTTGATGATGTAGCGTTCCAGCGGCGCGATCAGGTTGTTGGTTTCGGCCAGCCCGACGAACAGGGGATTGTTGATCGCATCCTGACCCACGGAGAAGAAGGGGCCACGCGGTGAACCCAGGTTGGCCTGCTCCCAGGTGATCAGACTCCCGTCAGCGTCGAACATGAGCGGGTCGCCCGCCCCATTCAGAAGCGCATTGCCGCCGAGCGCCGTAACGAGACCCAGGCTGGCCAGCGGCATTCCCGACGTCGGTACCTGCCACACGCCGAAGGCGTCGTCACAGATGATGGTGTCCGGAATGCCGTCGTCGGGAACGAGCAGGGGAGCGCCGAACCCCGTCAGTCCACCTGCGGGATTCTCGCAGTGGGCGGTTCCCCGGCTGGCCAGGTCGTTGTCCGTGACCAGGGTCGCGTCGGTCCTAGCGTACTCGACACCCAGCATCACGTTGCCCTTGTCGTCAGCGCTGTTCGCGCCCCAGAGACCTCGCAACCGGATGTTCGACGCGTCGCCGCGCTCGTCCTGTTGCGACTGAACGTCAAAGGCAATCCCCTCGAAATCAGTCTTGTAGATCAGGTTGATTGCGCCGGCGATGGCGTCGGTACCGTAAATCGGCGCACCGCCGACGAAGATGGTCTCCACGCGGTCGATCATGATTGTCGGAATCATGTTGAGATCGACCTGCAGCCCCGACCCAGGAGCAGCAACGCCGCCCAGCGCCGGCGAGGACTGCGAAACGACCCGGCGGCCGTTGATCAGCGTCAGCGTGCGCTGCGTCCCGAGACCGAAGGCGTTGGCAAAATTCTGGCCGAGGGACTGAGAGTCCTGACGGCCCGAGTTAGAGAGCGGCAATCCGAAGGCCGGCACTTCGTTGATCGCCTGCGCCACGTTGGCGTAGCCGCGTTCGTCCATGAACTGCGCGTCGACAGCCACTCCGGGCTGGAGGTTGTCGTAGGCCGCGCGCGTAATGCGCGAGCCGGTGACCACCACTTCCTCAATCTCTTCGTCGTCTTCGCCAGCGGACTGCGCCTCCTGTGCGGAGGCGGGGATGGCGGTGAGTGCCATGGCGACTGCCGCCGCAAGCGGCAGCAGGAAATGGCGCGTAGCGTTGCTACGTCGTCTCGTGTACTTCATTTTTGTTTCCCCCCAGATTTTTCTTGTTATGTCACTCTCTATTCGTCGCTCGGTGACCCGATTTTTGCACAAAAACTGACCGCCGGCCCCCGCTGGTCGGCGTCGTCACGGCCCAGAGGCGAGTTTTCGACGTTTATAGGGGCTGAATTTTCGCATAGAGAAACAACCGTTCGATCCGGCTCGCCTCACCGAGCTGCGCCGCATCGGCCCGGCGGTGGACAATTGGTCGTTTATGGACTAAAAAATCTAGCGATGCGTGAGAGTACGTCCGATTCCCACACGTCGTCGAACGGCGGTCAGGTTTCGGTGAGGTGCCAACAGACACGAAGGATCCTTGGCCAATGGTCTTGATTTCTGGATTTGCGCGACCCTTGGCCAAGCTTCGTTGTCGCAACAGGTCGGTTGTCCCGGCCCCCACTTCCGGTTCACGATGAGAGAGGCAACCATGAAAAGTCTTACCGTCGGCATGGTTACACTGGTTACTTCGGTTCTTGCGGTGCAGGCCATCGCGCTTTCCCAGGATAGCGATGAATCTCCAGGAAATACGGCGCACCCGGGTGCCGTGGCACTCTCGGAATCCAAACCTGGCCAATGGTCATACAAGGCGTTCCCGAGTCTGAGGCCCCTATACGTCAGTGAGAACGACAGCGACGGAAAGTCCACGTGCTATGACAGCTGCGCTGCGGCCTGGCCGCCGCTCATGGCCGAGGAGCAAGGCGCCAATGTCGGCCACTGGAGTGTTATTGAGCGCGATACCGGCGAACTGCAGTGGGCCTACAAGGGGCAGCCCGTCTACCAGCGTTTTCACGACTCGGTCACGGAGCCTCGGGGCGATGGCCTCGACGGCTTCCACCTTCTCAAGCCTTAAACCCGGTACGACGTTGAGTGTTAACAGGCCCTAAGGAACTTCATCGGGGCCCACGCCCGCCGTTTATTCAATTCTCGACATGAACTGCCCGGAGCCTGCAATGAGTCTATCTAACGTCGTTACCACCCTGTCTGCAGTCGTCTTCCTGGCCGCCGCGACGGTGACTGTTCGCGCGCAGACGAGCGATGCCGAAGAGGCGCGCCTCGCGCTGGAGCGGGAGCTGGCTGCCGAGCGCCCCATTGCCGCGGTCGACAGCGTCTGGCTGGAGGAACTGACCTGGATGGAAGTGCGCGACGCGATTAAAGCGGGTACGACCACCATTATCGTCGCGACCGGCGGCATCGAGCAGAATGGGCCGTATCTCGCCCTGGGCAAGCACAATTATGTACTCGAGCAATCCTGCGAAGCGATTGCACGGAAGCTCAGCAACGCCCTGTGCGCGCCGATCCTGAAACTCGTGCCCGAGGGGAATATCGATGAGCCCTCCGGACATATGCTCTACCCCGGTACGATCAGCATGCGGCAGGAGACTTACCGTGCAATTCTCACGGATATCGCAATGAGCCTGGAAACCCACGGCTTCAAGGACGTCGTCTTCATAGGCGACAGTGGCGGCAACCAGGACGGGATGGAAACGGTCGCTGGGGAGATGAACGCGCGTTGGAAAGATGCCCGTGCACACTTCATTCCCATATACTACCGGTCATACTTCGATGGCTTCGACCTGCTCAAGGACAAATTCGGCGTCGAGCAGACGACCGACGACGGCGTGCACGACGACATTTTGATCACGTCATTGATGATGAGCGGAGACCCGACTACGGTGCGCTACCGTGAGCGCCTTGCCGCCGACAAGGCGACGATCAATGGTGTCTCGATTGCGGATTTACCTGCCGTGCGGGTGATGGGTAACACGCTGCTTCAATATCGCGTCGACAAGACCGTGGATGCGATCCGGACCGCGATAGACAGTTCCTAACAGCCTGTTGTGCTGAGGCTGTTAACTGCGCGGCTGAATGAACTAACGCTGAATCGGCTGGGTGTGGCGAGTTTTGTGGGTATCCACTCCGGCCTCGCGCCGGGTTTTTGCTGCCTCTCAATCCGTCACTTGATTCTGTTCTTTTTTCCTCGAGCAATTTCAGTGGCAAGCGCTTCGAGCTTCGGTGCCCAAAAGCGCCGGAAAGGCGCGAGCCACTCGTCGATGCTTTCGAGCCCGGTTGTATCGATAGCGTAAATTCGTCGCGCACCGTGCGGCGTTACGTTAGCAAACCCGTTCTCTCGAAGCGTTCTGAGTTGCTGAGAAATCGCTGATTGCGTGATACCAAACTCAGCACCTACAATTTCGACGATTTTGCCGGAGGAGTACTCGTGTTCCGACAAGAGCTCAAGAATGCGCCTCCGCACCGGATCACCGAGAACGTCAAAAGCGTGCACTACGCACCTGTATAAAAACCCGCAGTCTGCTGTGCCATGCTTCGAGCGATCTCGGGTACTTCGCCGCTTGCGATATGCGCTACGCCCCAAGCCTCAGCGCAACCGCGGATGAATTCCTTGCCGGATTCAGACGCCATCCAGGCCTCGTTTGCCGCTTGGTCAATGGTATCCCCACCGCTGTCCAAGTGCAGCGCCAAGCCAAAGAAGGACAAGTCCCATCCGACGCCGGTAGCACCCGGCCCAAACTGTTTCCAATGCTCTTCGGCCTTTTCATCTTTGAGCATGATGTGCTCGAGGGTAAGGCGCGTTCCATCCCCGTCAGGTTGAAGTCTCACCGCAACCCAGCTCAGATGTTCACCATACTCCCAAGTGACATCCAGGGCCTCGGGTGGATCGCATCGGAGTATTTCGCCGGCAGCGTTGCCCTCGAGCTGAAATCGACCGCCCAATCTCAGGTCGCCGTCAACTGAGAGAAACCAGCGCGGTATCCGTGTGACATTTGTCAGCGCATCCCAGAGGTCGTCGGCATCCGTGGCATAGGTGCGCGTGCCCTGAACGACTCGTGCGGGCTCTCCATTATGTGTTGTCTCGCGAACCTCGCGAAATTCGGCGCCGAAGGCGTTCGTGTAACTCATTTTGTTCTCAAAGACTAACGTTAGAAAAATCTAATATAAGTAGTACCTAATATCAATGGGTTTATTGCCTTTGGCGTTTGGCGGGGCGGGACACCTTGAGTCAGGCGCCCTTCAGCGGCACCTTCAGCGTCGCGAGGGGCTCCGGAGACATTGCTAACGGACAAATCGAGCCCCCGCTGCCACATGAAGAACGGCTCCCTTTTGGAGGCCGTTTCGTTTGAAAATGGAGAATCTTTGAGCCTACAGAGCCGCGATAGCGGGTCTCAGGAGTGAACACCGCCGTGACCTGCTGGGTACAAGCTACTCTTGAGTTGGTCCGTGTCCAGGCCGCTAAAGCGTTCTCGCGGATAGAATCTTGCTGATGAGTTGATTGTATTTGCGGGTTCCGATCCTGGGACCGCCGCGTCTATTGGTATCCATCAGATGCACCACTATTGTTTCGATGCTTGGAATAATCGTGAGCCTTTGGCCACGAGAACCACTGGCGGTGTAGCTTTTCACGGGTAACCCATGATTGCCGTCCGCTGTGACCCACCACATTAGGCCATAGCCACTCTTGGTCCCGGATTGATTGGTTTCGGAATACATCCTGGTGCTCTCTGCAACCCACCCCGACGGCAAAACCTGCTTACTGCCCCATTTTCCGTCATGAAGATACAACAAACCGAATCGGGCAAGGTCACGCGCCGACATTCTGAACTTGTACGCGCCGTGTAGTGATCGATCTGCTTCGACGTCGTGCTTGGTATCCGTTGGTTTGAAATCGTCCATTCCAATCGGCTCGGCAATCTCATGATAAAAAGACTCACCAATGTCTTTGCCCGTAGCGTTCATATAAATAGTACCGAGCACGTTGAAGTCCCAGTTGTTGTAGTACCAAAACGTGCCTGGCTTGTGGCTGCCTCGTGCCGGCCTTGCCCGTACGGCTTCCCGGGTTTCGGCGGCGGCCGGATGGTATACGCCGGATCGGGCCTGCATCAGCTGAAGCACGGTCGCTGCCCGCTCTGTCGGGCTCAGGGGCTGGATATCGTCAACGCCAAGATCAGCAAGTGAATCTGACCGCTTGATGTGTCCGCGATCGATCGCGATTCCAAGAAGCGCGGAGAGATAGCTTTTTCGGATTGAACGGACGATGTACGGTTGTGAGATATTGCCCCGTGTCAGGACGATCTGGTTTCGTGTGACGATCATCATGGAAGCGGTGCCGAGCGATTCCAGGTAGTCGTCGATTTCTGCGAGCGACTCTTTCGACCAACCGAGAGTCGATACATCGTCGGCAACTGCGGAGTCCCAGCTAAACGTGGCCTGAGAGAAAGAAGTCGCGGGAAGGGCTAGTAACAGCAGTAACGGAATTCTAAAAACTTCATTGCGCACGGCGGCGATTCCACTTTCCTGGGCATTCTTCGATCAGATTGACAGCAGGACCTCAAGTTCCCATACGACAACGCTGCTGATCACCCGTTTCGACGTTGTCGGTGCCGATCCAGCAAGCGATTTGGCTTTCTTTTATGCTTATTTGCAATGACCGAATGTCGTCGTTGGCTGGTTGACTGCTCTGAGTGAAGGCACTCTCGTTTGGAGGGGGTGAAGCGCCATTCGCCAGTTCTGAGTCGGTATGCCGCTTTTGACCTGAAGCGGCCGCTCGCGCTTTTGTTTCGTTGGATTCGTATGTGCGGCGGGGATCCTCTACCAATCTCATTCTCCGCTAGATCCCTTTCGCGAGCGATTATGAGCAGTGTCCGTGCTAATTCAAAGTTTGGTATGCCGATGTGAGCACAATGACCTGAGTTCGTGTGGGCGCTAGGCTACGGGAAACGCATGCGCAGGCGCTGCAAGACCTGGGGATTCTCCTTAGGGATAGGCTGCCGCATTATCCTTCAGGCTTCCACTCTCATTGCTCACTTCCACGCGTACGCTGGATTACTTTGATGTAATATGACGGCCTGTAACTCATGTTGGTCGTTTTTCTATTGCTGTGCATGGCCATATATTCAATATTGGACAGACTCTTCTTTTGCTGAAACGGCCAGACGACCTGCAATTCAATAGTCGCAATAGAAACTTTTTTCGCTCGTTTTGCGCGCTCCACATGTCACGGATACGCCTCACGCTTCAATGAAGTAAATTATTAGCTGCAAACCCGTAATGAAATCCATGACAAAGTTCATCGTTGTTTTTACGGTGTCGATAGCTGGCTGTACTTCTGCGCAAGCCGAACCGCTAGACGGATTGAATGAATTGATTGGTTGTTGGCAAGTTCAAGCAAAAGAAGAAAACTCTCTCGGCGAATTTTTCGAACAAAGTGGGTACGTAAATGTGACCTCGCCTCCGGGAAGTGGGCACATTTTTCTTGTGCACCATTTGAACATTACGGTCGCTGAGGGTATGTACGAAGATATCGCAAAAGAGCGGGTAATCAGTGAGGTAATGACCTACGATGCGAATTCTCACCTGCTGACAATTTCGGTATCGACCCCTCGGTCTCCGACGCCAAAGCAGGAAACTGCAGCGATTTCTGCGGATGGTAGAGTCATTGTCCGCACCTTCATGTTTTATCACCCGCGCCGCGAAATCACGCTCATTGGCCGCGACACGATCAGGCGGGTGGCCGAAGACGAAGTTTCACAAATCACAGAAATCAATGACGCATTCGGAGAATATCGAGAGACGTATTCTTCGACTTGGCGTCTGTCACCGGATCGAAGTACACCATGTGACGGTAACGAGTGAATCCGGGGCCGAGTGGCGATCGATTGGGAAGGTCCAGGCGACCAGCAAATCAATTGCCGCAGAAGGGTTCGGCATGGCACGTGTTCTCGTGGACCCGGCTTATTAGCCCGAAATCTTCTCGCCGGCTACGACCGTTGGTGGTTGTCTGCGGCAGCATAAGTCAAAGTCCGATGAGTCACTTAAGAGACAGCTATGGTAGGCACAGATCATTCGTAACTGGAATTTTCAGGTTGCGAGATCCAACGCTGTGACTAGTGCTTGGTAGCGTTGGCAGCTAGCCCTAGCTACCACGAAAACAAAAAACCCGGTTTCGCACCGGGTTTGTTGTGCGTGCCAAACGGTCATTCGATATCCGCATCGCCGTCGAAAGCGGCCATTTGGCTGATAGGATGGTGATGGACTGCTAATGACGCATTGCAGACATCATCGAAAGCCACTTGGAAATATGAAATCCAGCAGGAGAGCCCGCTCATGCACAAACTATGGATCGCCAGTCTATGTTTACTGGCTTCGGTTGTACAAGCAGAGGACGTTGCGGATATTCCCGAGGCAGTACGCGAGAACGTGGCGCTACTGATCCAGAAAGGCCTGGACGACACCGTAGCCTATGCATTCGTTCGCGACCTGACGACGGAGGTCGGCCCGCGACTGGCCGGTTCGGAAGCGGAAGCGCGGGCGCGAAATTGGGCGACGCAAGAACTCGCCGAGCTCGGATTCTCCAACATCCGCACCGAGCCTTTCATGATTCCCTATTGGTCACGACGCGTGGACCGGGCCAGCATCGTTTCGCCTGCGCCGCAGGCCATGGTGATCACGGCTCTCGGTGGTTCGACCTCGACGCCTCCGGGCGGTGTCGAGGCCGAAGTGATCCGTTTCGAGAACATGAATGAACTGCGCGCGGCGAGTACGGACATTGTCGCTGGCAAGATCGTATTTATCGACGAAAAGATGACCCGAACGCAGGACGGCTCGGGTTACGGCATGGCCGTGCGCAAGCGCAGCAACTGCGCGACGACGACGAGCAACAAGGACGGCGTCGCTTGCCTGATTCGCTCAGTGGGAACGCAGGCGCGGCGTTTCGCCCACACGGGCATGATGGCGCGCAGTGCGACTGTCGGCGACGGACCCGCCGCTGCCTTGTCGCCGCCCGATGCAGAGCAGCTCACTCGGTTGCTGGAAAACGGCCCGGTGCAAGTACGGTTGGACATCCAAGTCGAAACGCAACCAGAGGCGCTTTCGGGCAACGTCATCGCGGAAGTCGTGGGTCGCGAGCGTCCGCAAGAAATCGTCCTGATCGGTTGCCACCTGGACAGCTGGGACCTGGGAACCGGCGCCATCGATGACGGAGCAGGCTGCGGCATTGTGGTTGGCGCCGCTCATCTCATTTTGTCCCTCGATGAAGCACCGCGACGCACGATCCGCGTCGTGCTGTACGGCGCGGAGGAAGTCGGCCTCCTGGGCGGCCATGCGTACGCGAAACGGCATGCGAGCGAGATGGACCAACATATCCTTGCCGCGGAGAGCGACTTCGGCGCGGACAAGGTCTGGCGCTTCGACACGCGCTTTGGTGACGGTGCGCTGCACTATGCACGCGCCATTCAGCAGGTACTGGAGCCGCTTGGCGTCGCGCCCGGTCACAATCTTGCGTCCGGCGGGCCGGACGTTTCCATGCTCCCCCAATTGGGTGTGCCGGTGGTTTCGCCGAATCAAAACGGCTGGGACTATTTCGATCTGCACCATACGCCGGACGACACGTTTGACAAAATCGACCAGAGCAAACTGAATCAGAATGTCGCAACGTACGCAGCATTCGCTTACCTTGCCGCCGAGATGGATTGGGATTTCCGCCAGTCGACAAAGTAGGCATGCGAGCGGAGCGACCGGCAAGGATCGTCTGCTTGGGTTTTGCTACCGATCCTGGGTAGAGAGATCGGCGCGGGGCGTTGTGTCAACCGTTTCGCTCACGGCCGTACGCCCCGTCCACCAGTTGTCGAGTTGCTTCGTAACAGTCCGTACAAAAGGTCGCTAAGTCAGCCAAAAGGACCGGCTTCGGCCAGACACCGGTGTGGCGGTGATATCCACTCAGGCGCGGTCCGCCGACCTCATACGATCCCTAAAGAAATTCTTGAACTCCCGCTGCCGCCGCAGCATCAGACGATCGCGTGCATACAGCAGGTAAAGATGCTTGCCGGGCAGGCCCTCGCCGGGACGCACCTCCACCAATTCGCCCTTGTCCAGTTCCTCCTTGATGGCGATATCCAGAAGTACGCCCATACACAGACCAGCGCGAATTGCGGCCCGCACGCCATCCAGGTCCGTTACCGTATGTGTGTTTGAAGCGCTGAAATCGATCCCCCATTTCTTGAGCCGCGCTCTGACGGGGACGGACAGATTTATGGGGACAGTTGCCACGATGTTTGCGCCCGATAATCTGCTCGATTCGCTGCCCAATCGCTTCATGTACGCCGGTGTTGCGCACAATACCGGTTGAACGCGCATCAACGGCACCGCGACGAGGCCCGCATGGTCGTCGACCCGGCCGATGCGAAGTGCAAAATCGATGTTGGCTTCCTGCAGGTTCTGCAGTGTTTCGTCGAAGATGAGATCGAAGCGAATCCCGGCATGCGCCTGCGAGAATTCCGTAAGCGCACCGTAAACGAATCCGACCGCGAGCGCTCGCGAAAGAGTGATCGAGATTCGGCCGTCCATCGACGACTGCGCCGCGCGCAGCCCGTCCTCCGCATTCTCCACCGCCGCCAATATCTCGCGGCACTGGATGTAAAACCGCTGACCCAGTTGCGTCACGCGCACGCCGGATGCCGTGCGATCCAGCAGCTTCGTCCCGGTATCCAATTCGAGCGCTCGAATCTGCTTGCTTACCGCTGCCACGGAAATATCCAGGACTCTGGCAGCCTCACTGAGTGAGCCACGCTCGGCCGCTGCGACAAAAATCTGGTATTGACGAAACTTCGACACAGTGGTTTTCTTTTTGGTTAATGTACTATTAACTTACTGTTACTTTCGGTTAAGCGATCCTAACACTACCATGCGCCCTATCTCCAGACTCCTAATCAGACAGGTGCGATCATGGTGCAACTAGCGCAAATCAAGAAATCCTTCGAGCTCCCTTCAAGCCGCGTATACCAGTACGTCGTCGACATGGAAAACTATGGAAACTGGTTTCCCGGCGTGATTGATATTCGCTCGGTCGATGAGCTGCCGCCGGGAGCTGTCGGCAAACGTTACCTAGAGAAGATCGAGTTTCCGGAAGGGCCGGGTGAACTCACCATCGAAGTCAAACAGGCAATACCGAACGAACGCTTTGTCATGGAGGGCGACCTGCCGCAGCTGCTTCCGCGCATGACCGTCGATATCGCAGACACCGGTGATGACGGTTGCCGGCTCACGCTTACCTACGAAAGCCGTCATCCGGACGTCGCTGCGGATTCGGCCATGGTGGATACCTTGCATCGCGACCTGATGACGCGCGGTGAAACCGCGTTACGGACGCTTCAGCAAATATTGTCGCGGACGCCGATTTGAGGTTGGTAAAGCCTCATAACCTCACAGTTTGACGAAAACCGGCGTTGAGCAGATCAAGAAAAGCGCCAGAACCAAAATTTTGGCGCTGGCGATCGAGACGATGAAGAACGGAAGAACCGTGTCCGGAAGATGAGACAGAAGCGACGACCAAAACCCGATTGACAAAAACAAGAACTCCGGTTGATGTAAGTGTGTTGGTGTTGTATAACACCAGTATGCCAAGCGACCGCTGGCTCGGCGATGGTGTTTCAGGGAGGGAGGCAGTGACGGAATCTCCAGTGTTGATGGTCCATATCGGCGGCGGCACGATCGGTTTGCTCGCGGGCGCGGCGGCACTGTTTTTACGCAAGGGTTCTGCCAGGCATCGCGCAGCAGGACAGGTTTTTGTCCTGTCGATGCTGGTCATGGCCGTCAGCGCGTCCGTTGTGGCGTATTCGATCAAAGAATGGAGCAATGTGCTGGGCGGCATCACAACGATATACGTCGTCACGACAGCCTGGATGACCCTCCGGCGCAACGAGGGAGAGCGCGGTGTTTTCGAGCTTGTCGCGTTTCTTGTCGCGGTTGCGGCCGTTGTCGGCAATCTGAGCTTCGGCGCGCAGGCGGCGAATACCCAAACCGGTCTGGTGGACGGCCTTCCCGCCGGTGTTTTTTACGTTTTTGCGGGCGTGATGGCGCTTTTCGCCGCCGGTGACCTCAGGCTGATCCTGCGGGGCGGTATCTACGGCACGCAACGCATTGCGCGACATCTGCTGCGTATGTGCTATGCGGTATTTACGGCAGCAGGTTCCCTGTTCCTCGGACAGATGCAGGTGTTCCCCGAATTCATCCGCGATAGCAACGTTCTATTTGTGCTGCCGATGGTACCGCTGGTGTTGATGGTTTTCTGGTCGATCCGCGTTCGCCGGGTCAACCGTTACGCAAAAGCCAAGGGAAATCTGCCAGACAGTTTCTCGCGGACTGGCGTCGAAAGCTGGTGAAGGCTCCCGCAGAAATAGGTGGTATGCGTCAGAAGGGGCAGGAGCTTGTTTCTAAGCGGAAAGCTCCTCGTGACGTTCACAGATCTTCCCCCAAAGGCTGGCAGCTTCCGGCACCATCAGTTTGAACTCGTCGCTTAACGTGGCAACGAGTTCGTCGGCCGAGTCCAGTACACGTTTGCGTTTGCCTTCGCTCGTCACTATAGAGAATACGCGGCCGCGTAGAACGACGTGAGCGTCCGGACGGCGCGACTGACAGACCAGGTTCTGTACGAAGCCCGACTCCGGGCTCGTTTGCAGGTAATGGCAGCGAACGGACATTGCTTGTTCGTCGGCAGGTGTGTCCTCGAAGTCAAACGAGAATTCATCATTGCCGAGGTTCTCCCAGAACTGCCAGAAGCCATCGTCAAGTTGACGCAAGCCGACCGTGAATGGAGCATGATAGTGAGTCTCTTCAAGGAGCCGTATCGGCTGCAGCATGCTTCCGCCGAAACCGACGTCCGCGAGCCAGCGAGCATCATCGTGGGGCAGGCTCACGAGCAGCGTAAGGTGGTTTGCGTGACAAGTCGGTCCACGGTGTGCGCGCATGACCGAGGCCGCGATACGCTGTACGTCAAAGCCAATTTGCGACAGTGCCCAGCCGAAAAGGCCATTCTGCTCATAACACCATCCACCACGGCCTCCGTTTACGATCTTGTCGTAGGCGTTCTCGACTTCGGTCGTTAGCGAATTGCCGAGCTGGACATCGAGATTCTCGAACGGGACGGTGTGATTGTGGGCTCGTAAAAGAGCACCGAGTGTGTCGAGTGTCGGTGCCGTCACACCAGACCAACCGATCCTCTCGAAATAGTCTCTGAGGTTCATGCCGCAAATTATGCATTAATGGCTGTTGTTGGCGTCAAGTAGTTACCACAGCCTGCCCCCACCACCACTCGAGAATGGCCCTTCACATGCAGGGCCTCTTTCGTGGACAGGTCCCCAACGGAAACGACTTGTTACAGATTCAGCGGCAACTCGATGCTACAGTTTCGTGCACAACTGCTAGAAAAATGATCGTGAAGACACATGAGTTGGCAGGCGCGAGGATACCGATATGACGGATTATCTGTGGCGTACCACGTTGTTTCTTGCACTGGCATTTCTTGCTGTCAGCGCTACCGCTCAGGATGTCGCGGATACGATTTACAGCGGCGGGCCGATTCTGACGATTGACGATACACAGCCGATTGTCGAAGCGGTAGCAGTCCGTGAGGGGCGCATCCTGGCCGTCGGGGACACCGATAGCATACTCGCGCATCGAGGCGACTCGACCGACGTTGTTGACCTGGCCGGGCGCACGATGGTGCCGGGATTCGTCGACAGCCACGGCCACGTGGTCATGGGCGGATTGCAGGCGCTCTCGGCCAACCTTCTCGCGCCACCCGACGGGCAGGTGGTCGATATCGACAGCCTCAAGGCCGCACTGTCCGACTGGGCGGACGAGAATTCGGATGTCGTCGACCGCGTGAACATGATCATCGGTTTCGGCTATGACAATGCTCAACTGGCGGAAGTCAGCCACCCGACGCGTGAAGACCTCGATGAGGTATCCGCCGACATTCCAATCCTCATCGTGCACCAGTCCGGTCATCTCGGCGTCGCAAACTCGGCGGCGCTTGAGAGGGCCGGCATCGACGCAACCTCCGACGCGCCTCCCGGCGGCGTCATTCGCAGGGACGAAAATGGCGAACCCAACGGTGTGCTTGAAGAATACGCATTCTTCGCCGTCCTGGTCCCGCTAATAGGTGATCTGGGGCAGGAAGGCCTCGATGCCTTCGCTCGGGCCGGCAGCCGGTTGTGGGCAAGTTACGGCTATACGACGGCGCAGGATGGCCGATCGTCAGCTGGGATTGTCGAGACGCTCAATTCACTGGGCGCCGCCGGCGAAATCCCGATCGATGTGGTCGCTTATCCCGATGTGCTGGAAAACCGCGACTACATCGCCGCGAACGTTTCGAGAGACTATATCGACAGGATTCGTGTAGGCGGCTGCAAACTGACCATCGACGGATCGCCGCAGGGATTCACTGCACTGAGGGACAGGCCGTACTACGACCCGGTCGGCGACTACGAGGATGGCTATGCCGGCTATGCGGCCATTACGAAGGAACAGTTGCAGGGCGCGGTGAACTGGTGCTACGAAAGGGGCATCCAGATCCTTGTCCACGCCAACGGCGAAGGCGCTTCCGACATGCTGATCGAGGCGCTCGAAGCCGCGCAGGAGCGATACGACACCCCGAACAATCGTCCGGTATTGATTCATGGTCAGTTCTTGCGCGAGGACCAGGTCGACAGCTACAAGAGGCTCGGCGTGTTCCTGTCGCTATTCCCGATGCACACGTATTACTGGGGCGACTGGCATCGAGATCACACCGTGGGACCGGAGAATGCCCAGAACATTTCGCCGACCGGTTGGGCCCGGGAGCGCGGCATGATGTTCGGCTCGCATCATGACGCGCCGGTTGCGTTTCCGGACAGCATGCGAATACTGTCCGCCACGGTAACCCGACGCACTCGGTCCGGTGACATCCTCGGCCCCGATCAGCGCGTGGACGTGATGACGGCCCTGAAGGCGATGACAATCTGGCCTGCGTGGCAGCATTTCGAGGAGAGCGACAAGGGCTCCATTGAAATCGGCAAGCTTGCCGATTTCGTCATCCTGTCCGACAACCCGATGACGGTGGATCCGGACGAGCTTGCCGAGGTTCAGGTGTTGGTCACGATTAAGGATGACGAGGTCGTCTACGACGCGGACACTGCACCACAAAGTGCGCGCGGCGGAGTGCCGCTTGTTTCGGATCCTGTGGCTGGGCACGAATTGCTATTGGCCCTTTACGAAGGCGTCGAGCGACCTCCAGCTATCTCTCAGTGACGGTGCCGAGCGGTATTGTGTTTTAGGCTAACTGCTGCCTCACCGGTCGCGCAATACGTGCAGCAAGACGCATCGGACGGCTGACGTTCAGCATCGGGAAAACCGAGGCGTCAGCCCACATATATCTGCTTTAGTTGATCGTTTCAGTAGGTAAAACTGCCGAGGCACAAGAAATTCGTCCTGCGCTGCAGCGCAAGCATAGAGGATTGTCATGGTCACGTTCACACTGAATGGCGAACCCGTTCGCGTTGAAGAGGACGGGGGCACTCCGCTTCTGTGGGTGCTGCGCGATACATTGAAGCTCTACGGCACCAAGTACGGGTGTGGCCGGGCACTGTGTGGAGCGTGCACCGTGCACCTCGACGGTGCACCCGTTCGGGCCTGTGTCGTCCCCATCGAGTCCGTGGCGGATCGATCCGTGACCACGATCGAGGGTCTCGGAGCCGGCGAGCCTCATCCGCTGCAGGCCGCCTGGATAGCTGCCGATGTGCCGCAATGCGGCTACTGCCAGCCGGGCCAGATCATGAGCGCCGCCGCACTGCTGGCATCGAATACCAACCCGAGTGACTCCGACATCGAAGAAGCCATGCGGGGCAACCTGTGTCGCTGCGGCACCTACGATCGCATCCGTGGCGCGATCAAAGACGCCGGCGAACGACTGCGCACAAACCAGTCGGCGCCGTCGACCGATAGCGACACCACGGAGGCGCGCACATGAGCGTGAGCCGTCGTCGGTTTCTCAAGTCGAGTGGGGCCGCGGTCCTCACCGTCGCCATTGCGTCGCCGTGGCGGGCGGCAACTGCCGCCACCGCAGCGGCCGGCAACGCCTATCTGCGCATCGATCGCGCTGGCCGGGTGGCTGCTATTTTGCCCACGAGTGAGATGGGGCAGGGCACCCACACGGGTCAGCTGATGATTCTGGGCGAGGAGCTGGGCGTCGACCCCGCATCGATCGAGGTCCAAATGCCGATCCGCCCATCGGAACCGTACCGTTTGTTCTTCGGCCAGATGCGCAGCGTCGGTTCCTACGGCATCCGCGCGTGGTACGAGCCGCTGCGCAAGGCCGGCGCTCAGGCGCGCGCCGTGTTGATGATGGCCGCGAGCGATCGTTGGGATGTCCCCGTCGGGGAGCTGACGACCGACGATGGGCACGTGGTGCACGGCAGTACAGGCCGTCGCCTGGCCTTCGGGGAACTGGTAGAAGCGGCCGCGACCCTTCTGCTGCCGGAGGATCCCCCGCTGAAACCGGTCTCGGAGCGGCGTATCACGGGGCGCGCCATGCGCCGCGTCGATACACCGGCCAAGGTTGACGGCAGCGCCGTATTCGGAACCGACGTTGACGTACCGGGCATGCTGCACGGCGCCGTTCGGATGAGCCCGGTTTTTGGCGCCGACGTGGCGCGCTTCGACCCGGAGAGCATCGCAGACTACCCCGGCATTACACGGGTCGTGTCGGTGCCGAACGGCGTCGTCGTCGTGGCCGACACCTGGTGGCGGGCCAAGCGTGCCGCCGATGCTCTGGACATCACATTCACGCCTACCCCGAACGACGCGCTCAGCTCGGCAAGACTGAGCGAGGCCATGCGCGAAGGCCTGGAAGGAGAGAGGCCGCCGGTTCTACGTCGTGGTGACGTCGACACCCAGTTCCGAACGGCAGCAAGAACGGTGGATGCCACCTACGAGGTCCCGTTCCTCGCGCACGTCTGCATGGAACCCATCGTTTGTACCGCCCACACACGCGATTCCGAGGTGGAGCTTTGGATGCCCACGCAAGGACACGACATCGTTCGAATGACGGTTGAACGCGTCCTGGGTTTCTCCAACGAGCAGATGACGCTGCACACGACGTACCTCGGCGGTGGGTTCGGTCGCAAAACTCACGGCGAAATCGCCGAACAGGCGATGCTCGCGAGCCGCGCCGTCGGCCGTCCCGTGAAAGTCATGTGGTCGCGCGAGGACGATATCCAGCAGGGCTACTACCGCCCGGTCATGACGGCAAGACTCCGGGGCGCATTGGACGAACATGGTCGTATCACGGCGCTACGTGCGCAACTCTCCGGCCCCCAAATGGGACGGACGTTCGAGCACGTCACCGTGCAGGACAACAACGATCTGTTCTCGGTCGCGAGCCTCGTCGATCAGCCGTACACTGAGCACTTTGCGCTGGACCACCGTCACATGGACGTGCCGATGCCGCTGTCACCGTGGCGAGCCGTCTCAAGCTCGCAAAACGGCTACTTCCTGGAGGCGTTCCTGGACGAGCTGGCATTCGAGGCTGGACAAGACCCGGTTGCATTTCGACGCGCGCACTATTCGGAGCACCCTCGGTATCTGGCGGTCCTCAACCGGGTAGCGAAGATGTCGCAGTGGAACGGATCAGCGGATGACGGACGTCACCGGGGCGTTGCGGTAGTGGCGAGCTACGGCAGCGTGGTGGCACAGGTCGTGACGCTTCGCATGGACGGTGGGCGCGCCGAGGTCGAACACGTGCACGTCGCAATCGACTGTGGTCGCGCCATCAACCCGGACTCCGTCGAGGCACAGATGAAAGGATCCGTCATCGAAGGGCTCGCCGCCGCTTTGCGCCACGAGGTACCAATCGCCGCGGGTCGTGCACAGCGATCGAATTTTCACGACTACGCGCCACTGCGCATCGACGAGGTGCCTGAGATCGACGTGGCAATCGTTGAAACCGGCGCACCGCTGGGCGGTGTCGGCGAGCCGGGTATCCCGCCGCTGGCGCCGGCATTGGTCAATGCTCTGTTCAACGCCACCGGGAAGCGCACGCGCACGCTGCCGGTCTCCAGGCACGTCGACACCTGAGTACCGATACTCCGCGGGAAGTCGTACCAGGGCGCCATTTTTATTACGTTTCTGTTTCGACTTGAAACAATTTTCCGGGGCGAGTCACGGTAGAATCCGCGCATGGATTCTCTGTCTCAAGCCGTGCTTGGCGCCAGCGTCGCCGGTGTTTGCGCCCCTTCCGGTCATCGTGGAAAAGCGATGCTTGTCGGTGCGGCGCTCGGTACGCTGCCCGACCTCGACGTGTTCATCGACTTTGGCGGCGCTGTTGAGAATTTCACCTACCACCGGGGCTTCAGTCATTCCCTGTTCGTGTTGGCGCCCTTGTCGGTACTGATCTGGGTTTGTATGCGACGTTGGTGGGCTCCGGCCCGCGACGAACCACTCAGATGGTTAGCGGCAGTCAGCCTCGCGCTTCTCACGCACCCGCTGCTCGACGCGCATACGGCGTATGGGACGCAGCTGTTCTGGCCGTTCAATACGCCGCCAACTTCATGGGCAACGCTGTTCATCATCGATCCACTGTATACGCTGCCGTTGTTGGTCGGCGTAGTCGTAGCCGCCTTTCGCCGCCAGGTGGGCGGGATTGCGCTACACGTTGGCTTGGCCGTCAGCACACTGTATGTCGGATGGTCCTGGATGGCGCAGACCATAGTTGCGCGTCATGTCGAAGACGCCCTGGCATCAATGCAGGCACAGGACTCGCAGGTGTTCCTGACGCCGACGCCATTCAACACTCTGCTCTGGCGCATCGTCGTTATTGCGGACGAAAACTATCTCGAAGGCTTCGATTCGTTGCTGGTCGACGAAGGCACGATGCGTTTCACAAGTTACCCATCGGGCATGAACATGCTTGAAGAGTCGGGCGATATCTGGGCGGTCGAGCGCTTGCGCTGGTTCGCGCGGGGTTTCGTCAAGGCCCGCATCGATAATGACAGGCTGGTCATCAGCGACCTGCGCATGGGGCAGGAACCCTTCTACGTCTTCAGCCACGTCGTTGCTGCACGCGGCAACCCGCACTGGAGAGAAATCTCGACCGAGTTACTGTCGGTGTCCCTCGCCGACCGGGCCCTGGCGGAGACCTGGGACCGAATTTGGCATGACGACAGTTGCGGCAATTGCGACAATGCGGCAACCGGCCACTAAATAGGCGACGGAAGCGCAGCGTTTCTTCCGACGGTTCGTCGCGCCATCTGGCGAGCCGTAGTGACACGAAAGAATTAGTGGAGCGGATTAGTCGCTAACGTCGAGCGTCAGCAGCAACCGGTTTTCTCCGGCGGGAACCGCCGGCGAACGATGCACCAGACCTGCATTTTCGTTTCCAACCCAAAGTTCACCTTTCAGCAGCGCAACGTCCCCACAAGCGAGTCGCTGGATATCGCTTTGATCCGCGAAAAGACCCGAATCGAGATCCAGCTGACCTTTGCTTCCGAGGCCTAGTTTCGAGCGATCGACCGCTTCATGTCGCAGCCACTCGGTGGCGACACCGCGATAGGTGGTGACCAACCGGCAGGGAACCCGGTCGACGTGGAAGCGCGGACACATCGCGCGGCTCAGTGTCGCCAGACGCAGGCCGGCGCGCTTCAGCCCGAAGAGATAGCAAAACATCTCCACGAGCTCGGCAACGTCGTCGGCAAGTTCGGTTGGGGCGGTTCCGCGCGTCGACTTCCAGAGCGCAGTGTGCACGCTGTCCGGCGAAACGGTGAGGGCGGTTTCAAATCGCGGGTCAGCAGCGAGAAAACCGTTTACGGCGTCCTCTAGCTGCTCGCCGACCGTGCGCTGCCAAATCGCGATGTGGATGTCTTCCTGATAGACATCAGCAAGGACCTTCGGATCGTCGCCGTAGGAGGGAAGTCGAGTCTTGGTGCGGTCGTCCGGGAGGGGCTCGTGATCGAACACCTGTTTGGCGCTGGCGGGGGTCATTGATTTGGCTCCCAGGCCGGAAACGGATCGTCCAACGTCATCCAGTACGCTTTGCCGCGAAGCACCTCTTCCTCGCTCAGCAGACAATCGTCGAGCGCCCGGGTGATCGCGCCGGCATCCAGTCCCTGGCCGATGAAAACCAGCTCCTGACGCATGTCCCCGAAAGGTTCGACCCACTGCTTTTCGATTGATGCGAGATACTCCTCGTCAGTTGGCCAGCTCGATTTCGGGACCGCTTTCCAGAACATGCCTGCAAAGCCGTATCGCGCAATGCCGCCAGCCTGACTCCAGTGGCCGGCGAACTCCGGGCGCGATGCCAACCAGAAGTATCCTTTCGAGCGAATGAGTTTTCCGTAGCCCTCGGTACCGTGAAGAAACTGATAAAACTTCTGCGGATGAAACGGACGGCGAGCTACGTAACTGAAGCTGCTGATCCCGTATTCTTCCGTTTCGGGTATGTGTTCACCGCGCATTTCCTTGAGCCAGCCCGGGGCTTGCTGTGCACGCTCGAAATCAAACAGTCCGGTGTTCAGGACGGCGTCCAGATCTACCTGGCCATGAGTGATCGGCACGATTCGGGCGTGTGTGTTGAGCGTTTTCAATATTGCAGTCAGACGCTCGATATCGGATTTTTCAACCAGGTCTGTTTTGCTGATGAGGATGACGTCGGCGAACTCCACCTGATCAACCAGCAGATCAGAGACGCTACGCTCGTCTTCCTCTCCGAGGGACTCGCCTTTTTCCTGTAAAGACTCCGCTGCTTCGTAGTCCTGCAGAAAATTGACCGCATCGACGACAGTGACCATCGTATCCAGATTAGCCACGTGAGATAAGGAAACGCCATCTTCGTCGGCAAAAGTGAACGTCTCGGCGACAGGCAATGGCTCCGAGATTCCGGTCGATTCAATGAGGAGATAATCGAATCTCCCGTCCTGTGCGAGTTTGGTGACCTCCTCCAACAGGTCCTCTCGTAATGTGCAGCAAATACATCCATTGCTCATTTCCACGAGCTTTTCTTCGCTGCGATTCAAGCTCACCTCTTGCTGGACAATCGCAGCGTCTATGTTTATCTCGCTCATATCGTTGACGATCACGGCAACCCTTTTCCCCTGCCGATTGTTCAGGATATGGCTCAGTACCGTTGTCTTTCCCGCCCCCAGGAAGCCGGAGAGGACGGTGACAGGGAGCATTCCGGTCGTGCTCGCTTGCATATACAGAGGACCTTTGTGGTAAGCGTGTAGAAAATGTAATGTTATAACATAAACAAGTGAGCACGGAACCCCCAGACGGATCAGAGTGCTTCCGTATCCCGCGCAATAGTGTTTCCCAACGCCACTTCAAGGTTCGCTTTCTTGCTGTTGTCTCGTCGGATCCGTCTATGCGACGAAGGTCCTCGTTGCGATGATAGAACTGGCGGCGTGAAAGGTAGTATGGTTCCTGAAGGCCAAACAAACGTCGTAGGAGAAAGAAATGGCAAAGCGTCACGATCCGGACGGGCTCCGGCTACCGATCAAAGTCGATACCACTTCCAATGGCGAGTTTGCGCCAATTCCTTTGTCCCGCGCCAACCTCGAAGCCAATCGGCTTGCGCTGGAGAACGCCACTCGTAACGCCAAGCGCATCGGGCTCGACCGCCGTAGTTTCCTGATATCTTCCTGCGGCGCCGCGTCGACATTGCTCGCATTCAACGAAGTGAACGCGCAAGCGGGTGCGACCGGGGGTAGTTTCTCGGTTGACGCCGAGGCGGCGCTGGATCCCGGCGCGGCGATGGAGGCGCTCGAAGGCAAGGAGTTCATCTTCGACGTTCAAGGCCACTTCGTCGACCCGAACGGCAAATGGATCAAAGAGGATCCGTCAAAGGGCCGGTCCTTCAGCTTCGCCCAGACCGAGGGCTGTGAGCGTTATGATCCCGATGTCGAAAACAGTCACCTCGAGTGCCTCGGACCGGAGGAATTCGTCAAGAACGTTTTCATGGATAGCGACACCGACATGATGGTGTTGTCCTTCGTGCCGTCCACCCGGGAAGAGGAGCCGCTGACGATCGAGGAAGCCGACGCGACCCGGCGAATCGTCGATGAGCTCGAGGGCAGCCATCGACTGATGTTGCACGGCAGGGTAAACCCCAATCAGGATGGCGACCTTGACGCAATGGACGAACTCAAGGAGCGCTGGAACGTCTGTGGTTGGAAGACGTATACGCAGTATGGGCCCGGAGGCAGAGGGTTCTTCCTCTCCGACGAGGACACCGGCATCCCGTTCATCGAGAAAGCGATCGATCTCGGCGTGAACATCATCTGTATCCACAAGGGATTGCCGTTCGGTCCGCGGTCCTATGAACACAGCCAGTGCAGCGATATCGGTGTGGTCGCCAAGCGCTATCCAGAGGTCGATTTCCTGATCTACCACTCGGGGTTCGTGGCCGGGAAAGCGGAAGGGCCGTACGAGGGTGATGGTTCCGGAGACGGTATCGATACGCTGGTCAAGTCACTGCTCGATAACGGCGTCGAGCCGAACAGCAACGTATATGCGGAACTCGGCAGTACCTGGCGCTTTGTCATGCGCGATCCGGACAACGCTGCCCATACGCTCGGTAAAGTGCTCAAATACTGCGGCGAGGACAATGTGCTGTGGGGAACCGACTCCATCTGGTACGGCTCGCCGCAGGACCAGATCCAGGCATTCCGGACATTCCAGATCTCCGCTGAATTCCGGGAGCGTTTCGGTTATCCGGAGATAACGCCGGAAATCCGTGCAAAAGTATTCGGCCTCAACGCGATGAAACCGTACCGTATCGATCTCGAGGAGGCGAAACTGCGGGCGAAAACTGACGAGCTTACGCGCCGCAAGCAGAACTACCTGAATGCACCGGACCCGGGTTTTCTCACTTACGGGCCGAAGACTCGACGAGAGTTCCTGAATCTAATGAAATGGACCGGCGATACCGCGGCTTAGCCAAAGCCTGCCCCCGCTAACCACTAAGAGAAAACCCGGCCTCGCGCCGGGTTTTTTGTGCGTGCAGGTGGTTCGGCGGATGCCGTTTCCAAGGTTTTTCTACCGCCTACCTGTCTCGCGCGAAAGCAGCTCACAAAACAAATTTGCAACCAACCGGTTGCATTTTAGCGTGCCGCCCACTAAGGTATACGCAACCAGGAGGTTGCGTAATGAATCAAACAGACCAAGATCGAATTGAAAAGACTGTCGACATAGCAGCACCCGTTTCGCGAGTTTGGCGTGCGCTCACGGACCACGAAGAATTTGGGCAATGGTTCGGAGTTCGGCTCGACGGCCCGTTCAAAGTGGGCGCGACGACGACGGGCAATATCACCTACCCGGGCCATGAGCACATGCAGTGGGAGTCCGTGACCGAGCGTATGGAGCACGAGCGGCTGTTCGCTTTTTCCTGGCCTCCCAGCGCCGTTGATCCCGATACCACCTACGGCGACGACGCCAAAGTGGTGGTCGAGTTTCGACTGCAGCCTAGCGAACAAGGCACGCGCCTGACGATTACCGAGACGGGCTTTCTGCAGTTTCCGGAATCGAAACGGCTGGAGGTGCTTCGATCGAACAAAGAGGGCTGGGACATACAGGCCGGGAACATCGCCGAACATGTGGCGGATCAGGACCCGAAGTAGGGAGCCGGCGCCCGTGTTTGCCGGCCTGGGCTGTGTCACGCGCCTCGAGCCGTTATCGCGCCTCACCGACGGTAGGGATTAATTAGAGTGCCGGGTGTATGGCACACGCTACCCTGATAATCACTCAATCGCTGTCGTCGTCGTCGTTGTCGTCATCTTCATCGTCATCAATGTCATTCGGCACGCTCAACCATCCCACCATGGTTCCGGTTTCGCCGTTAAACGACCCATCGGCACTCACGGGTTCTGCTTCGCCTTCGATCACCGCATATCCGGTTGCGCCCTCGAACCTTCCCCTGCCGCCCGTAAACATGACGTTGAACTCGAAGACCGATTTACCCGTCGCGAGATCAACGCAAATAACGCCGGGTCCGGTTGCGAACAGCAACGACAGATCTTCAAATGTCCAAACCAACGGATCCTCCACCGTTGTGAGCTTCAGGAAAACTCCGTCGGCATCGAGACACTCGGCAACGGGAACTTCCACGGTTTCGTCTCTGCCGCCGAATCCCTGAGCGACGCCTTTTCCGAGGCTGCCCCTGGTCCTTATGTCGATCAGCGCACTGGCAACTGGCGGTCCGGATGGGTCAAACGGATCCACACGCAGTATGCTGTTTGCGAATGCACCGGCAAATTGCATGTCGACCCTGATCGTCCTGTCGGCAAACGAGGTTTGCGGTGCGCCAACGCCCAGTGCTAGCAGGACAGCGGCGACGCCAAGGGAAGTGCTTTGTGTAGTCATGATTGTTTTCTCCGCCAAATCGTCTTGTACTCGATCACAACGTGGTCGACCTGGTAACAGGTGCTCATGATTGCAGAGCTTCAGCCGCAACGTCCTGACGGGAAACCGGTTTTTTATGTGCGGATATCGTGTGTGGGCCTGGCGTAGCGCAAGCACGAAGAATTGTCTAATGTAATGAAGAGGAAAGACTATTCGTGTCCAATCGTGAAATTCGACCCCCGACAGGGTTTCCGGCTTGGCCCGTGGTCAGTTGAACCGCTAAGGGGGGCCGTAACCGGGCCCGATTGTGAACCGCGGCACCTCGAGCCCAAGGTGATGGATATTCTCGTGGTGCTCGCAGAGCATGCCAATGAGGTTGTTCCCCGGTGCAGTTTGCTGGACGCGGCCTGGTCGGCCCAAGCGGTGTCCGATGAGCGGCTGACTCACGTAATTGCTGAACTGCGGCGTGCCTTTCAACACGAGAATGGCCGGGCAGACGTCATAGAGACGGTACCGAAACGCGGTTATCGTCTGGTCGGCCAGATTCAATCACTGTTGCCGCAACAAATCTCTTCCATCGCCGTCCTGCCCCTCGAGAACGTGATCGGTGATCCGGAACAGGAGTATTTCGCGGACGGGATGACCGAGGCGCTGATCACCGAGTTATCAAAAATCGGCGCATTGCGGGTGACTTCCCGACAATCCGTCATGCAGCTCAAAAACACCGATCTGTCAATGCCGGAGATTGCTAAACGCCTGAATGTCGACGCGGTTGCAGAAGGCTCCGTACTACAAATAGGCGACCGCGTGAGAATCACGGTGCAATTGATCGACGGTGAGACTGATCTGCATTTGTGGGGGGACAGCTACGACCGTGATCTAAAGGATGTTCTGGCGTTGCATAGCGAGGTCGCTCGCTCCATAGCACGAGAAATCCGGATCGCCGTGACCCCGGAGGAAGAGACGTTGCTGACCAACGCTCGCAGGGTTAATCCCGAAGCCCACCGGCGATATCTGTTGGGCCAGTATCACGTTGACAACTGGGTTCCGGCTGAACAGGACATAGCCATCCGGTATTTCAAGGAGGCTATCGAATTCGACCCGGAGTTTGCCGAGGCCTATGCGGGTCTCGCCAAGGGTTATGAGGCGGTCAATTTCTTCGGATACATGAAACCGGGCGACTACGTCGATAAGTGGAGATCTGCGATCAAGCAGGCGCTCAAACTTGACGGCAACCTGCCCAATGCGCATAGGGCTAATGCAGGGATCAACTACTATTACGAGTGGAACTGGGCTGAGGCCGAGGCAGTATACCGACGAGCGATATCTCTGAATCGAAGTTTTGACGAAGCGTATCATTATTACGCCTGGTTTCTCTTGGCAATGAACCGACCAGACGACGCACATGCCAGCATCAACCGCGCACTTGAACTCAATCCGCTTGCGATAAATGCATACCTGACGGCATCCGATGTTTATTACATGTCGCGCCAATATGATCGGGCAATTGCGCAACTCAAAGAAATTCTCGAATTGAGTCCAAGTGCGTCATTCGCATATTCCCGGCTCGGCTGGAGTTACCTGCAAAAAGGCGGGGTCGATGAGGCGATCACCGCAATGGAAACAGCCGTTGGTCTCTCACCTGAAGCGACAGAACACAGGTGGGTTCTCGGCCACGCCTACGGTGCGGCTGGCCAATCGGCAAACGCTCGCCAAGTCCTCCATTACTTACAGATTCTGGCCAAAGAGCGGCATGTCCCGGCGCATGGTTTCGCGCTGGTCCATCTGGGTCTCGGCAAGTATGACCAGGCTCTGGACTTGCTGGAGCAGGCGTACCTGGAGCGCGACTCCTGGATTGTGTATCTGCAAGTGTGGCCGTTACTCGATCCGATACGTGGCGATCGGCGTTTTCAGGCTCTGTTGGATCGAATGAAATTCCCGAACTAGCCCTGGAGGAAGCAGGTTCAGCGAAGTCGACCCGGTGCGAAGCGCCGGTTATCAGGCGGCGAGCGCAACTGAGCGGCCAAGTCGCGAAGGCAAATCCTGCCCCCGCGGCCACGAAGATTGATAACCCGGCCTAGTGCCGGTTTTTGTTCCCGTCACGCAATCGTTCAGTGTCGAGTTGCAATTTATGACTATATATTCATATAATCTCGCATGACTGCATTTCCCTCCAGAGGTCGTCCGCGCAGGTTCGACACGGACAAAGCGCTGCACCAGGTGATGGCCGTCTTCTGGCAACACGGTTTCGGTGCGGCCACCTACGAGGCACTCGAGGCGGCGACTGGATTGCGCCGTCAAAGCCTGATCTACGCTTTTGGCGACAAACGTACGATGTTCCTCAAGGCGCTCGACCACTACGCTGTTACCCGCGTGGCCGCCATTTGCGACGTGCTCGCAGACGAGGCAGACGCCAAAACGAGCGTCAGATCAGCCTTCGACCTTTGGATCGCCGACGCTCGGCGCCGCAAGCACCGCGGCTGTCTCATGGTGACAACGGCGGGCGAGATGGGTCCGCTGGACGCGAGTGCCTCGGCGAAGATCGCATCCGCGCGCAAGCGCCTTGTCGCGGCGTTCGGAGCAGCGTTTGAGCGGGCCGCAGAGGAGGGCAGCTTGAAAGGTAATGACGAGCCGGGGAGGCTTGCAGAACTGGTCGTCTCCGCGGGGGACGGGGCGTTGCTGCATGCACGCAACGAGACGAGTGCACGCGCCGCAGAGACAACTCTCGCCGCGCTGTTTCAGCTGATTTTCAAGTAACGGCGTTGACACGGTCTGGTCGGTTGCGCCTATTTTATGAACCGATAGTCACAAATGGAGGCTACCATGATTTTCCCGCTACACGATGAAACCACCGCTCCCAAGGCTGCCCAGCCGGGCTTGGCCGCTACCCGTGCGAACTTCGGGATGATCCCGAACCTCGAGCGGGTCATGGCCTCTGCGCCGCCGCTACTTCAGGGTTACTCCAGTCTGTGGGGCCTGTTCGACGAAACGACGCTGACACCCATCGAGCGCCAGGTCGTTTATATGACCGCAAACTACGAGAACGAATGCGACTATTGTGTACCGTGGCATAGCCTGCTCGCAGAAAAGGCCGGCATGCCCGAGACGGAGATCGAGGCGCTGCGTACGGGCGCACGCCTATCGGACGTAAAGCTCGAAGCTCTACGCGTTTTTGCCCGCGCGCTCATCGCCAACCGCGGCAAGATATCTCAGGCCGAGTTGAGTGGTTTCCTCGAAGCAGGGTACAGCGAGGTAAATGCCTTGGAAGTCGTGCTCGGGCTCGCAGTCAAGACAATGAGCAATTACACGAATTCGATTGCGGGCACCCCGCTCGACAGGGCGGTGCAGCAACTCGCCTGGCACAAACCGAAGATCGTTATGCGTACCGCAGACGAAAGCCATCGACGACCGCAGCAGCGCCAGGTCGCGGGCCTTTAGCTGGGCAGCTATCCGCGGGATTTCCATTGCTACCAGGAGCTCCGGGTGCGTTGCTGACGTACAAGCTGCGCCGCCGCTAACAGCGAGGAGTAGCGGGCGACTCGGCAGAAGTAACGCCGACGGCCGGTCGAGCTAGCGGGGGAGCACGGAGGATGGCATATTGGCGTTCGGCGAGACTGAGAGCGGGAAGAGGAGTCCCGGCATGACGAAAGGTTATTTGCGGCGGGTCTCCTGCATGCTGGCTTTGCCGGCATGCCTGCTGATCGCCGCAACCGGCCTTGCCCACCCGGGGCACGACGACGCGCTGACCACGCTGCAAGCAGTGATGCGCGGCAAGGCCGTGGTCCGTTCGCTGGTGGAAAAGGGCGAACCCGTCAATGGTGAAGTGCTGGACGAGAGCTGGAAAGAGATCAACGGTCGCACAAGGTGCTCTTCGACGCCGCTCTACTACCTCGTCAGTCTGGAGAATCTCTCGAGAGGCAAAACGCTGTACGTTTTGCTGGACCACAGCGGCCGGTTTCGGCGTGCCCGGTTTGACGATGGTTTTGCCGAACTCAAGTTCTCCTCGTTTCCGGTGTTCCCCTGCGAACGATGGTGAGCGAGGGTGAAAATGATCGCTGGACAGGGCTCGAAGCTGCCGGTCCGATCGAAGCTCGAAGAATCCAATAGGAAGAACAAAATGAAACGACTTCTCGCCGCCGCTTCCTTTGCGGCCGTGTTTGTTCTTGGCGCCTGCTCGCCGCCGTCGCCGGACGGGGATACGAATTCAATCGACGCCCGAATTGCCCGCATCGAGAATGGGCTGATGCCGGTCGTGCACATCGTCGGGTCTGACCCGGTCACCTTCAATCTCGAGGATCGACTCGCGGAATTCGGCATTCCGGGCGTCAGTGTCGCGTTCGTCGCCGACGGAGAGATCGCCTGGGCAAGAGCGTGGGGAATGGCCGATGTCGCCGCAGGCCGGCGAATGGATCCGAATACGATGCTGCTAGCCGGTTCGATCAGCAAGCCGGTGGCCGCCGTGCGGGCTCTTCAGCTCGCGGATCAAGGTGTATTCGATCTCGACGAAAACGTGAACGCCTACCTGACGTCCTGGCAGTTGCCGGAAAACGAGTTCACCAAAACCGAGAAAGTGACGATCCGGCGAATCTTGAACCACACGGCCGGGCTCACAGTCTGGGGATTCCCTGGCTACGACATGGGCGATGACGTGCCGAGTGTCGTCGAGGTGCTCGACGGACTGGGCAATACGGATCCGGTGCGCGTCTTCCGCGAGCCCGGCGCAGGCTGGCTGTACTCGGGCGGAGGAACCACGATCATGCAGCTTGCGATCATGGATCAGGACAAGCAGTCGTTTCCGGAGACGCTGCAGTCGAATGTCCTCGATCCGATGAGAATGCCGGGCAGTACTTTCGAGAATCCCTTACCCCAGGAATTCCGCTCAATTGCAGCCACCGGGTATCGTGCCAACGGTGACGAGGTCGAAGGGAAGTGGCCGATCTACCCGGAGATGGCGGCGGCGGGCCTGTGGACGAAGCCTTCCGAATTGATCCAGTACGCTATCGAGATGCAGCGGATCTACCAGACTGGTGAAGACGGCATCCTGACTTACGCGACGGTCGCGGAAATGCTGTCGCCCGGGCTGGAAAACTTCGGGCTTGGCCCGGTAGTCGATGAACATACGTTCAGCCATGGTGGAGCGGACGAGGGGTTTCGGGCGCATCTCGTTGCCTGGAAACACCAGCCCTACGCGGCCGTCGTCATGGTCAATTCCGACAATGGACGCATCATCCGGGAAGTCCTGCTGTCGGTCGTACGCGAGTACGGCCTTCCAGGCGTCGAGCAGGAGGTCAGGGAGGTCGAGGCGATTCCGGTTGAGCAGATGTCTCGATTCGAGGGCGACTACGAGATGCCGGAGTACGAGACCTTCAGGGTAAGAATCGTTGGTGATCGGCTTGAAATGAAGTCCGGATCGTTCGACCCGCCATTGATCGTGCTACCGCAGAGCAGCACAGAGTTCTTCAGCGTCGACGACGGAGAGATCGTCACGTTCGACGTCGATGGCGAGGAGGTCATCGGGTTCGACGTCTGGGGCCTTCGTGCCGAGCGCGTTAACCAGCACTAGCCTGGCAAACAGCAATTCTTCCTCCGCGGGGAGGAGCACGCAATCGTAAAATTCGTGTTCGCCTCTACCAGGCTACGCCGTAGTCATCCCCATAGTCGCTGGCGCCACCCCACATCGTGCCGGTTTCATCATCGAAATAGATGGCAGTGATTGGGCTGTAAGTACGGTCGACCACCTCGACGTCGTAACCCATTTCAGCCAGGTTCCCCCGTACCCATTCGGGAATCTTGGGGGTGACCTCGATCCGTCCTGGCTCCGACTTGTGTGCACCGAATGAACTCTGCATCTGGTAGCTCGTAATGTTGTGCGCCTCGGCGGCTTGCTGGACGTTCATACCGAATTCGACGACGTTGAGGAAGAATTGCAACAGGTTCTGATCCTGGGAATCGCCGCCCTGTACCGAAAACGCCATTAACGGCTTGCCGTCTTTCAGCGCGAGGCTGGGTGTAAGCGTTGCGCGCGGCCGTTGGCCCGGGCGAACGACGTTGAACGGATTGATTGCCTCGTCCAAGACGAAACTCTGCATGCGCTGGCTCATGCCAACGCCCGTACGGCCTGCAATGAATGCCGGAATCCAGCCGCCACTGGGCGTCACCGACACCACCCAACCCTCCGCGTCGGCAGCCTGGATCGACGTCGTCCCCGCCAGGAATCCTTCCCGGTGCGTCATTCTGTTGGCTTGTTGGAAACCATCGACACCGTCAGCTTCAGCGGTCGGCGGAATCGGCGTCCACTTCTCCAGCAAATCCAGGTAGGGGTTGTCGTCGCCCTGGAACGGGTAGGGGTCGCCTGGCTTGACGTCAGGATCATTGCGTTCCCAGTTGATCTGCCCGCGTCGGTGGTCCGCATAGGATTTCGACAGCAACCCACGGATCGGCTCCACCGGAGGCATATACGGGTCGCCGTAATAGAAATCCCGGTCGGCGAACGTCATGTTCATCACCTGGTAAAGCGCATGAACGTAGCGCGTGGAGTTGTATCCCATGCTCTTCAGGTCGATGTCTTCGAGAATATTGAGGGCCTGCAGCATTACGGGTCCTTGCACCCAATGCGTTAGCTTGTAGACGTCAATGCCTTTGTAGTTGGTCGTAGCCGGCTCCTCGATATGGACTTGCCAGTTGTCGAGATCGGCCAACGTCATCAGCCCTCCGTACTCGGCCATACCGCGGACCATCTCTTCGGCAATGTCTCCGCGATAGAAACGATCGTATGCCGCGTAGATCGACTCTTTCCGGTTTTTGCCGTCGGCCAGCGCTTCGCGCTCCGCTTGCACCAGTTTTTGCAGCGTCTCCAGCAAATCCGGCTGGCCGAAGAGCTCGCCGGGGTAGGGCGCGGCCCGCTCGTCGCTATCGCCCTCTTTCAAGTTAGGCAGAAAGACGTCTTTCGAGTAGGACCACTGCGCGAGCGTATCCCGGCTTCGTTCGATGAAGTCTGCCTGGGATTTCTCGATCGGGTAGCCTTCGGCCATCTGCATGGCGGGCGTCAGCACGTCGGCCAGACTGAGCGTTCCATACTCTGCGAGCATGACCATCAAGCCGCCCGGCGTACCGGGTGTAACCGCTGCCAGAGGGCCATACTCCGGCGGATACACCATGCCTCTTTCGTGGAAGAATTCTGGGGTCGCACCCGTCGGCGCCACGCCGAGCGCATTGATGCCTTTGACCTCGCCCGTGTGAGGGTTGTAGATCAATGCCTGGGTTTCACCGCCCCAACCCAGCACGTCCCACATCGTTGACGTCGCGGCCAGCATCGCACAGGCTGCGTCCACCGCATTGCCGCCTCGAGTGAACGTCATCGCGCCGGCCGTTGCAGCGAGGGGCTTCCCGGTGACGGCAACCCAATGTTTTCCGTGTAATACCGGCTTCGCCGTATCCTGGGCCTCCGCAGTATCGGCAATGGGTATTGCCGCCAAGATGCAGATTACGGCGGCGACATTCAGTGATCGGGCACTCAACAACCTGGTTATTCTTGACATGACGCAGTTCCTCGTTCGACCGCCTGACGATAGCAAAGATTGGGGATTCATGTAGGGTCGCCGGCGATGCGACGACCATCGTTCTGCTCAACAGTCACTGAAGCAACAGCTAGTGCGCCAGCGATAGCTCCTCGACGAGACGGTCCGCAGCGTAGACTGTGTTCAACGCTTCGAGAATAATCGCAGTGTTTACGCCGATCGTTCGATTCAAACTCGGGTCGAACCAGTAGCCACCTGCAATCGAGTGGATGTTGCCGTCGAACGCGAGTCCAACGAGCGCGCCGTCGGCCGCGATGATCGGGCTGCCCGAATTGCCGCCAGTAATGTCCGTGGTTGCGACGAAGTTGAACGGTGTGTCGAGATCGAGCTCCTCGCGGACCGTCGACCAGGACGCGGGTACCTTGAACGGCCGCTGCCCCGTAGCGCGCTCAAACAAGCGCGACGTGCGCGTGAAAGGCTCGATCATTCTGCCGCGCTCCCGCCAGCCGTCCACGGCGCCGTAGGTTACCCGCAGCGTGAAGGTGGCATCGGGGTACGTGTCGGTACCGTACAGCTCGAAACGGGCGTCGGCGATCATCTCTTCACCGCGAATTCGCGGCGCTTCAACCTCGTCCTCGTAGCGCTTGCGTAACGCGCGCGCACCAGGGTCGACGGTCGCAGCAAGTTTGATCAACGGATCGTCACTCGCTTCGACCGCGGCGCCCCCCCCTTGCCAGACTTGCTTGCGATACGCCGGATCGTCGAGTTTGGTTCCGGATATTAGACTCGAGGCGAGCACATCCGGCGCTTCGTTGCCCAGGATTGCGTGTACCCATCGGCTGTCCGGACCGAGCCATTCCCGCATTTTCTCGAGTGAGAACGTGAGCTGCAGTTTCTCGAATTCCTTGTTTATAGGACGTGCGGCGAATAGCCTCTGCTCGAGCCCTGGCAGCGCTGTGTCCGTGTATGCGCGAATACGTTCACTATTCGGTTTTTCGCGCTCCGCCGTGCCGCGAACGATGGTCTTCGCGTAGCCGTAGAGTTCTCCCAGCAGACCGGCCGAGGATTCGATGAACAGGTGCTCTTCATAGAAGTTGCGATGAGTTTCAAGCGACCGGTCGATCAGGTCCCAGGCTTCGCCATAAGCAGTAGCTAGAGCCGGGTCCGCAGCGACGGCATCCCGCAGCGACCGTTCCTCGCTCTTCTTGCGCTCGATCATGTGGTCGTTCTGCAACGCTTTGAGCTGGTTGCGGCGCACCTTGATGGCGTTCTCGTAACTGAGAATCCGTTGCTGAACGGTACGCGCCGCTTCGTCGCTCGTGTATTGCCAGGCCATCATGCGGCCGCGGAACTCCGAATATCTCAACAGCCACAGGGGCAGCATGACGTCACGCTGAAACTTGAGTTGCGCCACCGTGAGCAGGCGGTCCGTCGAACCCGGGTGCCCGGTTATGAAGACCGGCTCGCCGGCGTTGGGTCCCGTAGCGCGCCAATGCAGGTAGTTGGGCGTTTGGGCCGGCTTGCCGTCCTCGTAGACCCGCAGGAAGGTCATGTCGAGGCTCCAGCGTGGGAAGTTGAAGTTGTCCGGATCGCCCCCGAACGCGGCAATATCGAGCTCGGGCGCAAATACGAGACGCACGTCGTCGTAGCGCTTGTACTGGTAGACGAAGTACTGGCCGCCATTATAGAGCGTGACGGCCTCGCAGCTGCGCTCGCCATCGGACGCCGCTTCGCAGGCCGACTCCAGGCGGGTAAGCTCGGCCTTGCGTGCTTCGTTCGACTCGGCCTCATCCATCCCGGCCGTGGCTGCTGCGATCTCGTCGCTCACGTCCTCGAAGTCGACGAGCACTGAAATCTGCTGTCCGGGACACTGTCGCTCCTCGTCAAGAGTCTGTGCCATGAAACCCGCGTCCGACAGGTTTCGCTCGGCCGTGCTCAGATTGCGAATGCAGCTCCAGGTGCAGTGGTTATTGGTCAGCACGAGTCCGCTGCGGGACGCGAACGATCCCGTGCAACCGTTCTCAAGACGCGTTGTCGCGAGCTGTGCCCTTTTCAGCCAATCGTCGCTGATCTCGACGTCGTGCTTTTCAGCAACGGCTTCAGCCGGAAAGTTATCGATTGTCCACATGCCTTCATCGGCGAAAGCTGACAGTGATAGAGATAGGATTGTCAGCGTCGAGAGTATTCTGGTCATCGTCCTGTTCACCTGCGGCAGCGCGTGCATATGATACACGAGCAACAGGGGAGTGTTCGACGGCTCCTCTAGCCGGGGCCCGACGCTATTTTGGTGATGATAGTGGCACGCTGAGCTACTGCTTCACCGACGCTGAGAGCCGGAATACGAAAGTGCATAACACATTGGGGTTCGCCAAGCGTGGCGACGAAGTGCGTATTTACCTTCAAGCGTCGAACCTGCCGTTTGACCCGGACGTGTAAGCCGATCCGAGCTAAGGAAAAGGCTCTGTGGGTGTGTGCCACATCGGGCATTTTCATGCGTGAGATACCGTGATCGACCAAGCTGTACGTTCATTGTGACGGAGCTGGTATTGGTGGGCGTGAGCTGCACCGGGTGTGCAGCGGCGCGAGCATGACAATCGAAAATCCCGACCCGATATATCGGTTTTTTCGAGCAAGACAGCTTTGACCCCTTGCCTCTCGGCTGGATATCATGCGCCCCGAAAATAACACAGACGGAGATCGAGAATAACCATGGAAATTACTGAACAGGAACTGGCCGACGCACGCAAGATTTGGGGCGACGCACTCGTTGCGGTCTCGAAAGCCTTCGAGGAGGGTGGTATCGACGCCGCTACCGACGTTGCTAACCAAGCGCTTGACGCAGCTTATGGCTATAACCTCGGCCCAGTGCTCTTCAAGCCGACGTTGGCAAGTGGTGAACAAACATTTCGCCCGACGCGCGACGGCGCTCTGTCCTACTTCGTGGGTCACAATGACGACTATCCGCTCGATGGTGGTTTCGGTCTCAAGGGCTGGCGCACGGTGGTGTCCGAAACCTCCGCAAGCTTCATCCAGGGCGACGTCGCTATGTGGATGGGCTGGGTAATCATCACCGACAAAGATGGCAATGTGACCAAGGTCGACAAAAGCTGGGGATACAAGAAGGACGCGGAGGGCACTCTGCGCATCGTACTGCACCACTCCTCCCTGCCATACCAGCCAGAGTAAATCTCGGTTTGGACGCTCGCCGAACGCCCGAGGTTCTATATGCAGAAAGAGCCGGGTTAACGGCCGAGTTCGTACCGGGGACGGCGCTGCCCGCCGACAGAGGGGTAGCGCCGTACGATACGTACCGGGCGTGAGGAGCAGCGCCACGCCTGGGCCGATCGACGGGTTTATGAAACGTTTGAGTTCTTGTACCCCATCGTTTTGAGGCGAGCCGCGAGCGTCGTCGGCTTGATGCCAAGCATTGCCGCGGCGCCGTTTTTACCGTAGATCTTCCCGCCGGTTCGCTTGAGCGCCGCGATCATGTTGTCGTGCTCGCGTTGTTTCATTTCCCGTTCTGTAACGATCTCTTCGGCATCACTTGAACGACGTGCGTTCAGCTTGGATCTGGTGGCCGGGGACAGAGCAAAATTCAAGGCTCCCCCCCGCGATGTGATGACCGCCCGCTCGATGATGTTTTGCAACTCGCGGACGTTGCCGGGCCAATCGTACTGCTCGAGTTGACCGAGGTTGTCGGGTGTCAGCAGCGATAGTGGCAGGTTCAGCTTGGCGCAAGCCCTTTCCAGGAAGAGCGCCGCCAGCAGGGGTATGTCGTCCTTGCGCCGGCGCAGGGGCGCAACTTCGATCGGAAAGACGTTCAGTCGGTAATACAAATCCGGTCGAAAGCGGTGCTCATCCATTTCCCGGGCCAGGTCGCGATTCGTGGCGGCGATGACCCTGATGTCGATCTTACGAGTCTCGTTCTCACCCACCCGCTCGAATTCACCTTCCTGGAGCGCACGCAACAGTTTGCTTTGCAACTCCTGGGGAATCTCCGATACCTCATCGAGAAAGAGCGTTCCGCCATTGGCGAGTTCGAAGCGGCCCACACGGTCCTGCGCTGCGCCTGTAAAGGCGCCCTTGCGATGGCCGAAAAACTCGCTCTCGAAAAGTTCCCGCGGGATCGATGCGCAGTTCACGCTGACCATGGGCTGGCCGCTGCGTTGACTGCGTGCATGAATGGCGCGCGCAACCAGTTCCTTTCCGGTTCCCGATTCGCCGACGATCAGGACGCTGGCGTCGGTCGGCGCCACCACGTCGATCTGTTGCCACACCTTTTTCAGCGCCAGGCTCTTGCCCACCATCGGACCTAGCGCTTTGGCGCTCTCGACCTCCTCTTGCAGGTAGGCGCATTGCTGCTCGATCCGTTTGCGCTCCTGCAATTCCTCGTGCAGCTCGTCCTTGACCTTTTGCACCTCCTCGATGGAGCGCCGTGCGGTTGCGAGGACGAAGTTCGTCAGCATTTGCAGCTTCTCCGCGGTTTCGTCTTCACCGTCGATCGTAATGAGCAAATCGAACCGGCCTCCAACGGTCAGGCACAGCTGATCGGCGATCTGCTCGATCAAGGCGCGTAGCATCGGCTCGTCGGGAATCTTCGATTTCCGCGTCATGGCGAGCTGCCGGCCTACGACGCCCAGCGGATGTGGAACCTACATTCGGCATCGCCTCGGTGGAGACATCGCGTCTCCTCGACGCTGGCCTCGTCACCGTAGTGGGCGATCACCCGGCGAGCCAACGCCCGGTAAAGCATGCATAGCCGATTGGGCGAACGGTAATGGACGATCAGCTCCCGCTCCAATTTCTCGATGTGGAACTTGTCGATGATCGCCTGGCTGGCTTTCGGGTCCTGAAGGCTCGCGGCGAAACCGCAGTGGATCTCGGGATGCTGTTCCAGCAGCGCGCGCGAGTTGGCGCACATCTCGTACCAGGCGGGAAACCGCTTCTGCGTGTCGTTCAGGAACGCCTCCGCCCATAATTCGCAGGTCTCCTCCACGTTGAGCGCTAAAACACCGCCCGCCGCGGCGAGCAGGCGCTGGCATTCCTCGTCCGCGTAGGTCTCGGCCATTCGGTAGGTCCTATCGTCAGGCACCTCGGCCCGGCGCTTGACCTCGGCGACGGCAGCCGGCCCTCCTTTGGCCTCAATTGCCTGCAACAGCGGTCCGAACGGATAACCCAGCATGGCAGGGAACTCCCCTTGGTCTGAACCTGCGAGCGAAGCTCGCGAAACTGTTTTCAAGACTACCACGGGACGCCAACATTTTGGGGTTGCGGCCCAAAAAATTGTGTTTCCCCAATATATTGTGATTTCAGCCTTCAGCTCGTCAACGGAAAAGAGTTATTGAATCAATTCGTTACGCAAACGCTTGAGGATGGTACGAATCCTGCTTTGGTCTCCCAGTGACCCCGGGGAGCGACGCAGTCCGAACCTCGGAATCCTTCCACGTGCCAGAGGAGACACCATCGATGACTGAACAGGAACTGCATCTCGTCCAATCCAGCTGGGAGAACGTCCGTCCGATCTCGAGACAAGCCGCGGAGATGTTCTATTTCAGGCTGTTTGGCGTTGCGCCGGAACTGAAGACTTTGTTCAAGGGTGACATGCGTACGCAGGGGCAACGTCTCATGAACATGATAGACACTGCGGTCAAACAGCTGGACCGGCGAGACCGGCTCGTCCCCGCGTTACAGGAACTCGGTCAACGTCACGCAGGGTACGGAGTCAAGGACGCCGACTACGACGCGGTAGGCGCCGCCCTTTTGTGGACGCTGGAGAAAGGACTGGGAGAGGCATTTACCGACGAGGTCAGGCTTGCATGGACAAGCACCTACGCCCTGTTGGCGGACACCATGAAAAGCGCGGCAGCGCCGGCTACTCGTCACTCGGTGTTCGATCGTAGTGACTGTGAGTTGTAGCGTGAGGTGCTTGAACCGGCGGTATCGTAGCCTAATTGCATGGGTATTCCCGTTACTCGCGTACGGCGATTCGCTTTATGCCCAGCATTACGAATTCCTGACCGATATCTTCGACAATACTCGTTCGGTAGAGATGCTCTGGTGGGAACCCGACGACGGGAGTGACGGCCCTTACCCAACTATTCTGTTTGTGCACGGTTTTCAAGCCGTGGATCCTGAATCCGGCAGACCGCCCGGCGCCAGCGCCATGCTTGAAACACCATCTCGATACCCGCTGTTCAAGCTGTTTCGTCGAAAGGGGTTTCTTGTGGCAGCGGTCTCACAGGCCGGTTTCGGCGGCACCGATGGGCCGCTCGATTTCTGCGGGCCATTCAGTCAACAGGCGATTCTGACGGCAATCGCGGCGTTACACGACAACAGGAAAGTCCGCGCAAGACAGGTTTTCCTGCACGGCAGGAGCCGTGGCGCGGTGGCAGCGAGCATGGCCGCCACCCAGCGCATGGGAATCACCGGCGTCATCCTTGAAAGCGGCGTCTATGACGTGAAATCCGAGTACCACAACCTGCTTCGCAAGGGCGGCGAGCGAGCCATCGCTATTGCCGCGAATATCGAGCGGGAGGCGGGCATCACGGATGAATCCTTTGAAGCACGTTCTATTCTGCTGACGGACTTGGGGATACCGGTGCCGATCTTGCTGCTCCATGGAACCGCTGATACGAATACTCCGGTTGAACACTCACTGCGACTTCAAAAACATCTCGTCGAACGCGGTGGCTTTGCGCGATTGGTTACGTTTGACGGCCAAGAGCACCACGTAAATGTCGCAGACACTGAACGCGAGATTGACCGCTTCATCAGAGATGTCGTGCAGCTAAACAGAACCAAAGCAGATACCGATCGCATCATTCAATCCCTTGAGAAGCCCAAATGGTGACGCGCAAGACGTCCCATTCTTGAGCGGTGAGCGTGGAACGGCAATAATCCCGACCACAACCGGTAGCTGGTCCGCATAATCCCTCATTGCAATAGCGCTGCGTTTCCTTAGACCATAATACCTTTATAAAGGAGCCATCGCTCTGAACCCCATACTGCGACATCTGCTGAGAAACGCGCGTGATCTTGCGCCCATCGTCTTTGTGATTGGGTTCGCTCAGACCGTGGTGTTGCAGCAGCCCCTGCCCAATGTCGGCGACCTGGCGCTGGGCATGTTATTGGTGCTTGCCGGTCTTACACTCTTCATCCAGGGTCTCGATCTCGGCCTGTTCCCGTTGGGCGAAAACATGGCGAATGCATTTGCCCGCAAGGGATCGGTGTTTTGGTTAATGCTGTTTGCGTTCGCGCTGGGTTTTGGCACAACCGTGGCCGAGCCGGCGTTGATCGCGATCGCGGATGAGGCAGCCGCAATTGCAGCCGGCGGCGGTGTGGTTACCGACACCGAGGCGGCGCGCGAGTCTTACGCCTTGGGCTTGCGGCTGACTGTGGCCGTGTCCGTTGGTTTTGCCATTGTGCTGGGCGTATTGCGCATACTGAAGGGCTGGCCGATACATATCATGATTGCGTGCGGATATGCGTTGGTTGTCGCGATGACGGCGATCGCGCCGCGCGAAATCATCGGTCTGGCATACGACTCCGGCGGTGTCACGACGTCAACCGTAACCGTGCCGCTGGTGACCGCCCTCGGCGTTGGGCTGGCGTATGTGATCAAAGGTCGCAGCCCCATGCTTGACGGCTTCGGGCTGATCGCTTTTGCCTCGCTTACGCCCATGATTTTCGTTATGGGCTACGGCATGCTAATCGGATGAGTTGGGCCAGTGAATTTCTCGGCAGCCTTCTCGGCACCTTGCGGGACGTGCTGCCGATTGCATCCATACTGATCTTTTTTCAGTTCGCGATACTGCGCAAGCCCTTGCCCAATGCCGGTAAGTTGCTAAAAGGGTTCGCCTGTGTATTGCTCGGGCTTGTTTTGTTTCTGATGGGATTGGAGAAAGCGCTGTTTCCCATTGGCAGGCTGATGGCCGAGCAGTTTACGGCGCCGGAATTCGTGGGCGCTGTGCCGGGCGAGCCTGTTCTTTGGTTCAAGTACGGCTGGGTTTATGCGTTCGCGTTTGCTATTGGTTTTGGCACTACTGTCGCCGAACCGGCGCTGATCGCTGTTGCCCTCAAGGCCACCGAATTGTCGAACGGTGCGATCAGTTCCCTGGGTTTGCGCCTTACCGTAGCGCTGGGTGTCGCCATCGGCATCTCGCTAGGCGTGTTTAGAATTGTCACCGGTATACCTATCCACTACTTCATTATCTCCGGCTACGTCGTTGTGGTGTTACAAACGATGTACGCCCCCAAAATGATCGTACCGCTGGCCTATGATTCCGGCGGCGTTACGACGTCGACGGTTACGGTGCCGCTGGTGGCGGCGTTGGGTCTGGGCATGGCTGAAAATGTTCCGGGCCGAAGCTCTCTGATTGACGGCTTCGGACTGATTGCCTTCGCCAGCTTATTTCCCATTATCTCGGTTATGGCCTATGCGCAGTTTGTCGAGTGGAAGCAGCGTCGCGCTTCCACGCCGCGCGATGCTGAAACCGAAAACGAAGGAGCATTGTCGTGAGGTTCAAACTAATAGTGGTTTTTGTCGAATCTTTGAAAACCGACGCAGTCGCAGAGGCGGCGCGGGCATCCGGCGCGACGGGATTCACCCGCCTGTACAGCGCCAGTGGTGAGGGGTTGGACGAGAGGCAAACGTTTTTCGGCCTTACGCTGGAGAACAGAAGCGATGTACTGTTGATGTTGGTTGAAGAGCATCGAGCACAGAATATTCTCGAGAGCATCGGGGATGTGGGTGAGTTTGACGAATCGCCCGGTACCGGTATCGCTTTTCAGATCGATGTCGAGGACGCGATCGGTGTCGCCCATCAGGTCGCCGCCATTGCGCCGTCGTTGAAGGAGGCAGACTGGTGAGCGAAACAAAGCAGATGACCGTAGCCGCGGTTATGAATACTGACTTTTTGATAATGGACGGTGTCTCAACCGTAGCGGAAGCGCTTGCGGAAATGAAGCGGCGAAACGTCGGCTCATTGCTGGTGGAAAAACGCGATGAAGATGACGAATACGGTATCGTGCTGACGTCCGATATCGCCAAGCAAGTGCTTGCGAAGCACCGGTCGCCGCAGCGGGTGAACGTGTATGAAATCATGTCCAAGCCGGTCCTTTCCGTGCAGTCGGATATGCATATACGTTTCTGTGCGCGGCTTTTCGAACGTTTTGGCATCTCCACCGCACCGGTGATGGGAGATGACAAGGTCGTCGGGATGGTCGCCTACGATGCACTGGTGCTGAAGGGTTTGGCGGAGAGTATTTAGCCTCTGAATTGGGGTGGCGTAGAGACCCGTTCAGCGGAAGGGCTAGCCCTTTCCAAGCCACCCTCTAGCTCTCGCAGCCTTGATGTACGAGCGAGCGATCGGGAGTAACGAGCCGTCCTGTAACTTGAGCTTGTAATCGCGTCCGTCGCGCAGTCCATTCTTAACAACACGGTCGGCGACCCAATGCGATCGGTGGATTTGCAGGCCGTTTTTATTGCGTAGTAGGAGCAGTGCGTCGCGCATGCGGCCTCGTATCAACAACGTTCCGGTATCCGTTGTGACTTCGAGATAGTGACCGTATACGGAGACCCGGGCAATCTCCCCGGGAGGCCAGGAGTCAATCGCAGGGAATTCGTCGTCTCCAGGTCCGTTCGATGCTTCGGGACCTAGCTCCGAACTGCCCGTGCGTCGCGACGGATGCGTTGATGTCAGCAATCTTCGCAACACCAAAAGACAGACGGCGACGGGCAATACCATCGGACTTAGAAACACGAAAAAATCGAACAGAGGGTCCGGTGCCTTCGGCAGCAACGGTGTAAATTTTAGTGCGTGAAGCTCAACGGTGAGCGCACACAACGTCACTACCGCCGACGCAACGATTTTTGCGACGTCGCTGCACGAATCGCTGATCTTCGCTACAAGCCAGCTGTCGAGTGCCCATGCCTGACCAACGAGCAACCCTGCGACTATGAGCCATAACAGTATCGTGTGCGCGAGACCAAGTGATCGGGTCCCATAGCCACCCGACGCACTCATCAGCAAGGTGAGAAATACGATTGCCACAACCGGAAGAATCAGAGCATTCGCTATTGCCGGACCGTTGGTGACAGATGGCGACAATTCACGCCAATCGAGTTTTTTATGCATAAGTGATTGTTTACCCTATGATCGCTCGCTAAATTGGCTGACAAGGTTGCGCTTATGTCCAGACTCTCATCATCGGCGATTTTCGCACTTCTGATGGGCTGCTCGCCATCGTTGTCAGGTGGCGCGGCTGTTGGCGCCGACGGGCTTGGACAACCCGTGGCCATGGAGAAATCGGCACTTGCGGTCGGCAGCGGGTCGTTTCATTTCGACCCCCCGGGAGATCGGCCCCCCATTGAGGTGTTTTACCATCGGCCTGGCTCCATGAACGTCGATTCCAGAATTCTGCTTGTTATTCCTGGAGCGGGGAGAAACGCAGACAGTTATCGAGACGCGTGGGTGACGGCATCCGAAGAGTATTCGGTTCTGGTTCTGGCGCCGATGTACCTCGAGTCAGCCTACGACTTCGGTGGTTACCACATGGTCGGAACGATGAGGAATCTGAACATTGTCGAAGCCGCGACGTATCGCGAAAACTCCAACATTGTCGACCTTGACGAGGCCAAGCTCGTGTTCCTCGCGGAGACCCGGAAAGAACGCTGGATAATTGGTGACTTCGACCGCATCGTTGCGCTCGGCAAACAGCTCGCGGGCTTGCGCACCGACGGATACGACGCGTTCGGCCATTCAGCGGGTGGACAAATCTTGCATAGATTTGCGCTGCTCATGCCGGATTCTCGCGTCGACCGGATCATCGCCGCCAATTCGGGCTTCTACACACTGCCGGATTTCCGTAGGCCAATGCCATTTGGGCTCGCAGGACTGGGAATCGGCGAGCAAGCACTATCAGCCGCCTTCTCCAAGAAACTGAACGTTTTCGTCGGTGAGCTGGATAACGAAAACGAGACCGGCGGTACGCTTCTGCGGTCCGCATCGGCTGACGGGCAGGGCATCCACCGATTGGCTCGTGCAAGATTCTTCTTCGACTTCGCCCGTGCGCGGGCACGAGAAATCGATTCCGCCTTCAACTGGGAATTGATTGTTGTCGACGGTGTTGGCCACAATCATCGACGAATGGGAGACGCGGCGGCGCGAATCCTTTACGAATAGGACATCAGCGGCGATTGCACTACGAATGCGGTTGGGGGAAGCAGGGTGCTCTGCGCGGCTTCGCATCGGGAGCGCGGTACGGGCTACCGCTCACTCTGCCCATCCCTCACGCCGTACTTGACAGCCTGAGGAGAATTGTGTGGTACCGTGTCAGGTCTGCACCGTCAAGTTCCGAATCTCGACCTGGTCGACCGATCGCCAGCCCGTGGGGCGCATGAATATGGACAAGGCGCACAGCACTACCGACGCGCCGCAAGAACAGCGCTCAGGAGGCCTCGCTGATTCAAACGAGGCTGCAGAAGATCCCCAGTACAGTCTCGCCAGGATTCTCGGAATTTGGGCGGCGGTCGCGATACCGATGCCCATTCTCGCTTTCGTCGTCGCTCCGGCGCTCGTTGCCGGATACGAACTCAACTATGCGCTGACCGTCTGGCTGCTCCTGATCGGCGGGATGATCTGGCAGTTCATCCTGTCCGCCTGGATACTCTACCGCGAACTTCCTGAATTCACCTGGGCCGCGATCTGCGAGCGGATCTGGCTCAGGAAGCCCAGCGATCCCCGCACCGGCCGGAGCAGCTATCGCCTGTTCTGGTGGCTAATCCCGGCGTTCCTGTTCTACGCGGCGATCGAGATGACACCTGTTGAAGACTGGATCGGTCGCCTGATCCTGATCCTTCTGCCGTTTTTGGACAGCTTGCCGGTTCTCGAATTGCAGGAGATCGTGCAACCCGAGTTCATCGGCGCATGGTGGCTGATGGGCGTTGCCGTCGTCGCCTGCATTTTCAACTATTTCCTCGGTGAAGAGCTCCTGTTTCGCGGTGTCCTGCTTCCGAAGATGCGGGGCGTGTTCGGCAAATGGGACTGGGTTGCGAACTCGGCGCTCTTTGCCCTCTACCACCTGCACCGGCCGACGCAAATGCTGGCGTTTATCATTGGCGGCTTCGCTTACTCTCTGCCCTCCCGGTATTTTCGAAGCATCTGGTTTGCGATTATTCTTCATGGACTCGAGGGCGTTCCGGTTCTGATCGGCGTGTATCTCGTCGTCTCGGGTCGGGCGTTTTGACGAACCGGCGTCGCGCGGGGGATTCGAGGCGCACGATGAGTAGGATTTATGGCTGATATCCGAGCGTTCGACAGCTATGCGCGCGCACTGTTCATCCGGCGCTCTTGCTCCGTACAGACGTTTCGAGCCGGGTCGTTGGGTCTGCAATCCATCCTTCGAGCGGATCGAGCGGATCAGGAGCACCGAAATTTTCGTCCTTCTTACTCCAGGCCCACGCGGCCTGAATGTCGCATAACAGGGCGTCGATGCGGTCACCGGAAGGATCGTCCGCCAGCGCGGCTGGGGCGTTGAGCATGAGGCCGTAGGTTTTCCTCAACTTGTTACCGTGCAATTGGCGAAGCAAGTCCACGCGCGCGATTCGTTGTGCTTCAGTCTGTTTTTTCTTCGCATCTTGTTTGTAGCTGCGCCGGCCGATGAAATATCGGGCAATCACGCCTGGATATGCCTCGACCGCAACTCTGCGAGGATCGGCTTGCTGCAATCCGGGGATGGTCACGTCTGCACGGCGTAATCGTGGTGCGCCCTCGAAGAACATCAGGCCGACCGGGGTGCCATAGAGTTTCTGTGGACTGATGGATCCGGCCGCGACATCCGTTTTGCGGCGATGCTCCTTGTCGCCCGCCGGTCTTCGCGCTCGATAGTCGTCCAATACGCTCCGAAACTCCGGCCGTGTGAGCGTGGCGACATGGTCCACGTAAGCTTGCCAGGTATCCGGCCAACCGATGGTTTCTATGAATCTGCGAGCCTGCCCGAACGGCAAATCCAGACCTGCGATCCAGGGGCCGGGTCGATGCAGTACCGCCTCGAACTCCTCGAAACTCGTCCATTCATGAAGCTGGCCCGCCGTGAGGCGATCACCCTGTAGTTCACACTCGAGGCAGGTGATCGGTTTGCGCCGACCCGGCTTGCTCGTGAAATCGATGCCGTAGATTCTCATGAGTCAATTCTGGCACGGCAATGCGGCTTGCTCTCTATTATAACCAATATAATACCAATAATCAGAGATCAGATTGAGCCGTATTCTTTTTTGGTCCATAAATTGTTGACTAATAGATCTTTTTCTCACGACTTTGGGGTTCACTTGCAGATGGGTGGTATTTGGTCTTTATTGGTACTATAGTTAGCTTTAAGTGGTATCTACCATTGTCAGCGAACGACAAACAGCGAGAAGCGTTCGTTGGCTCCGGGGGCAACGGCCATGGAAAGCAACGAATCAACTGCACCCGCACCCGGCCCGGTCGTGGCCAAAGCGCTCTGCGCAAACGACGAGCTATGCGTCGCACGTGGCGCCGCGCCCCGACGCCACTCGGCATCGTCGTCATTCGTCTACGCCAGCAGGCTCATTCTCGAGTCGTTTCCAGGGAGAGAGAAACATGAGAAGAACGCTAACCGTGGTTTTGTTCTGTTTTGGCAGCTTGTTCGCCAAAACGGGTTTGGCCGTCGACTGCAGCGGCCTCGATTCCTGGGATGCTCAGATCGCCTACAACGGCGGCGCAGTCGTGCGACACAACGGCGCCGCCTACCAGGCCAACTGGTGGACTCGTAATCAGAATCCCGAGACCCATTCCGGCCAGTGGCAGGAGTGGACTCTGCTGGGGCCGTGTGACGGCGGCCCGCCGGGGAATCAGCCGCCTGCGGCCGAGGCAAACGGGCCATACAGCGGCACGGCCGGAACGGCGATCGCATTTTCAAGCACCGGCTCATCCGACCCGGACGGCACGATCGCCGCGTACCTGTGGAGCTTCGGTGACGGGGCGACCAGCAACAGCCTTAATCCCTCGCACGCATACTCGAGCGCGGGCACCTTCACCGCGACGCTGACCGTCACCGACGACGACGGCAGCGCGAGCACCGATTCGGCAGCTGTCACGGTTACCGACGACGGTGGACCGCCGGGCGGCAGTTGTGACGGTGTGCCTCGGTACGTTGCGGGAGTGACGTATGCAGCCGGCGATCTCGTCTTCAACGTCCGGCAGACCGATAACCAGGCCGTCCGCTATCGCTGCACGATCGCCGGCTGGTGTTCGTCAACGGCAACCTGGGCCTATGAACCGGGCAACGGCATGCATTGGGAGGACGCCTGGCAGGAAGACGGTCCGTGTACGGGCAGCGGCGCGCAGGACCCGGTCGCGGTCGCAAACGGGCCGTACTCGGGCGAGACCGGAACGCCCGTTGCGTTTTCCAGCGCCGGCTCCAACGATCCGGACGGTACGATCGTCGCGTACTCCTGGAATTTCGGCGACGGCACCGTGAGCGCGAACGCCAATCCGAGCCACGCCTATGCGTCGGCCGGCACCTTTACGGTCACGCTCACCGTCACTGACGACGACGGTAGAACCGCGCTTGCCTCCACCGTCGCCAATGTGGTCAGTCCCGGAGGGGGAGGACCGCTGCCGCGTCGCCTGCTCATAGGCTACTGGCACAACTTCACCAATCAGGCGGGTTACCAGCCCATCGCAGAGGTAAGCGGAGACTGGGACATCGTCAACATCGCATTTGCCGAGAACGATCCCTTTGGCCAGCCGGGCGAAGTAGCGTTTGCACCGGCGGAAGAGTCCGATGCCAGTTTCCGCGCCGGCGTGCAGCAGTTGCAGGCGAGGGGACAGAAGGTGTTGCTTTCTCTCGGTGGTGCGAACGCGCACATCCAGCTGAATTCCGTCGCCGAACGCGACAACTTCGTCCGTACGATGGGAGACCTCATCGCGAGCTACGGTTTCGACGGCATGGACATCGACCTGGAAGGCGGTTCGCTGAACATGGATCCCGGCGACACGGTGGCCAATCCGCAGACTCCCGCCATCGTCAATCTCATCGACGCCACCCGCGCGCTCAAAACGCGTTTCGGCTCGGACTTCCTGCTGACGATGGCGCCCGAGACGGCCTATGTCCAGGGAGGTTATGCGGCGTTTGGCGGCATCTGGGGCGCGTATCTGCCGCTGATCCATGCGCTGCGCAACGACCTGACGGTACTGCACGTCCAGCACTACAACACGGGCTCGATCACCGCCGCCGACGATGTTACCTATCAGCCGGCCACCGCCGACTTCCACGTGGCGCTGTCGGACATGATGATCACCGGTTTTGCGGCGGGACGTGATCCCGGCAATTTTTTCCCGGGGCTGCGCGCCGACCAGGTGGCGTTCGGTCTGCCGGCTTCAGCCGGCGCCGCGGGCTCCGGGCAGACGAGCGTAGCGGCAACACAGCAGGCGCTGGATTGCCTCGTCAGCCGCAGCCGTTGCGGCAGCTATGTGCCGGCCCAGGCGCGTCCGGGTTTTCGCGGCCTGATGACCTGGTCGATCACCTGGGATTGGGCCACCGGTTTCGGTTTTTCCGGCCCGCATCGGGCCTATCTCGACCAGAACCCTTAGACGGTCGATCAGATCGCGTCCCTCGCGCGGGAACGCGGCAATCTATGCACACTACTAGGGAGGGTAAGGAAATGAAAAGAACACTGGCCGTTGTTTTGTTAGGTCTCGGCAATCTGCTTGCGGCCCCCGGTTTCGCGTTCGATTGCACGGCCCTGGATCCCTGGGATCCTCAAACTGCGTATTTCGGCGGCGCCGTCGTGGAGCACAACGGCAACGCCTACGAAGCCAACTGGTGGACGCTGAATCAGAACCCTGAAACCCATTCCGGTCAGTGGCAGGAATGGTCTCTTCTGGGGCCCTGCGACGGAGGCGGCGGTAACCAGTCTCCCGTCGCCAGCGCAAACGGCCCGTATTCGGGAAGCGCCGGCTCGGCGATCGGCTTTTCGAGCGCCGGTTCCTTCGACCCGGACGGTTCCATAAGCAGCTATGCCTGGCGCTTTGGAGACGGCGCCACCAGCGCCAGCGCGAACCCGAGCCACAGCTACGGCAGCGACGGCACTTACAACGTGACGCTCACGGTGACCGACAACCAGGGCGCTTCCGCAACGGCCACGACCACCGCGACGGTCGGCTCGGCCCCGCCGCCACCGCCGCCCGGAGACAAGCTGGTGGTCGGCTACTTCGCACAGTGGGGGGTCTACGGACGGAACTACCACGTCAAGAACATCGTCACCAGCGGCTCGGCCGACAAACTGACGCACATCATGTACGCGTTCGGTAACGTGCAGAACGGTCAGTGCGTCGTGGGCGACAGCTACGCCGACTACGACCGTTTCTACGATGCCGGCTCGAGTGTGGACGGACAGCCGGACACCTGGGACGCGGGCGCGTTGCGCGGCAGCTTCAATCAGCTGCGCAAGCTGAAGCAACTGTACCCGCACATCAAGGTCATCTGGTCGTTCGGCGGCTGGACGTGGTCGAGCGGCTTCGGTCAGGCTGCGGCTAACCCGGCGGCGTTCGCCGAGTCCTGCTACAACCTCGTCCACGACCCGCGATGGGACGGCGTGTTCGACGGCATCGACATCGACTGGGAATACCCGAACTCCTGCGGCCTGCAGTGTGACAACAGCGGATTTGAAGCCTACGGCAATCTCATGGCGGCGCTGAGGGCGCGGTTCGGCAACGAACTCGTGACATCGGCGATCGGAGCGGGCGCCGAGAAGCTCAACGCGGCCAACTACGGCGCTGCCGCTCAGCACGTCGATTTCTACATGCTGATGACGTACGACTTTTTCGGCGCCTGGGCCTCACAAGGGCCGACAGCTCCGCATTCGCCGTTATTGGGCTATCCGGGCATCCCGGTCGCAGGCTTTCATTCCGACAACGCCGTGCAACTGTTGAAGAGTAAAGGCGTTCCGTCCGACAAAATCCTGCTAGGCATCGGTTTCTACGGCCGCGGCTGGGCGGGCGTCACACAAAGCACACCGGGTGGCAGCGCCTCCGGTGCGGCACCGGGAAGCTTCGAGCAGGGCATCGAGGACTACAAGGTCCTGCGCGACAGTTGCCCGTCCAACGGCACGATCGCGGGAACGGCCTACGCCCATTGCGGCAATCAGTGGTGGGGCTACGACACGCCGTCCACGATCGGCGGCAAGATGGACTATGTGAACGCCCAGGGACTCGGCGGTGCGTTTTTCTGGGAATTCAGCGGTGACACGAGCAACGGTGAGCTGATCCAGGCGATAAGCAACGGGTTGTAAGTCCGTCAGTCGAGGCGGGGCATGCTGGCCCCGCCTCGACGAAAACTGAAATCCCGGCTGCACGCCGGGATTTTTTTGTTCCTGACTCACATGTGCTCCGTTACGTCCTCGAAAACAGCCGTGGGGCTTGCCGGCGACTCGGGGCTGGTTTCGATATGTGGAGCCGCTACATCCAGCCGAGTTCCTTCATGGCCCAGGACGCATTCCAGATCTTCACCATGTTCTCGACCTTGTCGTCATCATTCATCTTCAGGACGTAGACATAGTGGGAGTGTGTATCCTTGTTCGTCGGCGGCACGGGACCGCCATCACCGGTATGTTTCGCATGGTAGGTGGCGAAGAACATCGCCTTGCGATTGTCCTTGTCGTAGCTGCACGCGTGCAGGTCATAGGTCGCTCCGGGCGCGGTGATTTTGCCGAAGCCCGCCATCCAGTCGCAGTATTCCCGGACCGTGGTCATATCGGTCAGTGGCTCACTCTGAGCGGTGAATGACGCGTTGTCTGCCACGTAGGGCTCGCATGAGGTCCAGCCCTCGGCCGCCTCACAGGTATCGAAGAACAATTGTGCATTCTCAAAGGCGCTCACGTTGGCTCTCCTTCGACATCATGGGTAGATACTTGTTTAGAAGCATAGTAGAGGAGGCGAATACTGCTAGTCGCCGATACGTGGAACCCGGAGGGCTGGTTTCAGAGTCGGGTGACGATCAGCGGGACGTCCGGCTCGGAAAGAAACTCGGACAACGTGCAAACGCACGAATCGAGCCACGCTCTCAAACTCATCGGCGATCGAGCGCAAAGCGTTCGCGCAGGAATCGCGCGATACCCTCGTCGTCGTGGTGTCCGATTACGGCCGTGGCGACGGACTTGATCGCATCGTTGGCGTTATCGGGTGCGTAGCATTCGTCGGCTGCCTCGAACATGCTGAGGTCGTTGTCGCTGTCTCCGAAACAGACGACGCGTTCCAGTCCGAGAAGCTCTTTCAGGGTCCTGATGGCGCCACCTTTGCTGGCGTCGCTGTGGTGGACGTCGAGCCATCGCCACTGGAGACCCTCCAATGCGATGCCGGAATACGCGACCAGATGAGGCTCGTCCTCGACGCATTGAATCAACGCGTTGATAGCGTCGCCGTCGGCGATGGCATTCACATGGGTGATTGAGTCGTCAACGGACAGTTCCTCCAGAGCACGCACCTTGACCCGATCGGTAGTGTCAAGGCTCCGGAGAAACTTGCGCTCGACCACCGATCGTATCGGCGGGTGGTAAACGATGCTGTCGTGATTCTCGTCAAGCGTGAAAATAAAGGGTGTAACTTCCTGGCTGGCGCAGGCCCGAACGACGTTCTCGAGTTCATCTGGCGTCAACATGGCGCCGCTCGAGAAACGCCGCTGCTCCGGATGCCAGATCATTACGCCGTTTTTATAGGCCTGAGGCAGCTCGAATCGATGGCCTTCGATAACCGCCCGAGCCCCGTGCAGAGTGCGGCCTGTTGCGACGGTATATGCAATACCGCGTTGCGACAGGAGTTCCAGCGTCTCGCTGGTGTAACCCGAGATCTCTGAATCTCTGTTCAGGAGGGTGCCGTCAAGATCGAATACGAGGAGTTCCAATTTAGATAATCCGGTTGGCGCGGTTCGAGCTTCGGCCCGCGTGATTTCAATGGTGGCGCTGTTACCGACGCGGAGGTAACGTGCCGCTCGCTCTATCAGTGGCTGCGGGGTACGGCGGTACGTACCTCCAACTGTAACATCGCGCGCGTCCTCTGACCTGACGCATTCTGATCCAGCCGGCCGGCTGACATCAGCGGGATAGAGCACCACAGGCTCGTGCTCAGCTCATTTCGTCCCAACGGCGCTGGAGCTCAGTGGGTGTCACGTCCTCCACACGGGTCGCGACAATCCAGACGTGCCCAAACGGGTCTTCAAATCGTCCGGAACGGTCACCGTAGAATTGATCGGCAACGGGGACAAGCAGCCTGGCGCCGGCGTCCACCGCGGCGCTCACGGTAGCGTCGGCGTCGTCGACGTAAACGTGCAGTGGGCAGGGAGACCCGCCCAGGCTTTCCGGGCTCTGGCTGCCGTAACGCTCGACCTCGTCGGCGAGCATCAAACGGCAGCCTCCCAAATCCATTTCTGCGTGAACGACCTGGCCCTGTTTGTCGGCCAGGGACATCAGCAGCTCGGCGCCAAACGCCCGTCTATAAAACCCGACGGCCCGATCGACGTCGCGCACCACCAGTTTAGGGCTCAAAACCGGGTGATCCGGCAGGGGAGATACGTTTTTGGTGGCGGTCATGAGCGAACTGTACCGACGTCCGGCTCTTCCGGATTGGACAAATCGGAAACCGGCCCGGGTGTCGCCATCGCAACGTGATTGACGTGTGCGGTCTTCCGGAGCAGGTACTGCCGCGGCGTCAAACCGGAGAAGTGATTGAAATCGCGGATCAGGTGGGACTGGTCGTAGTAGCCCGCATCGCCTGCCAGCCGGGCCCAGTCGATCGCGGTCCCGGAAACACTGTCCAGCGCCCGTTGAAACCGACGCAATCGGGCGTAGGTCTTTGGACCAAGCCCGGTCTGGTCGCGCAAGACGGCGCCAAGACGTCGCTCGCTCAGGCCGGCGGCTTTGGCGATTGCCTGCACCCTGTCCGCACCGTGCTGGAGGCGGCGCAGCGCCGGTGGAACGGCCCAATGAGGCTGCGGCGAGCCGGTGAGCCGTTCGATCAGCCAATCGGAGACGATCTGAATTCGCCGCCCGGCCGTTTTCGCCTCCCTGAGCCGGTACCAGACCTCCAGCTGATCCATGCCCAGCAGATCTTCCAACGGCAGGTGTCTGTTCCGAAGCTCGACCGCGTTGATCCGAAAGAGCGACGCCAGAGCGATCGGTCTGAGGTGGACACCCAGGGCGACCAGCGGCCGCGACGTGTCCAGAACGAAGGGCCTCGTGTGCGGCCCACTGAGGCTCACAAATCGCGTAGCGCCATCCAGCGCCAGGGTTTCCACCCGATGCATCGGCTTGGCCGGGCCGAGGTCTGCAAAGCGAAGCGGCGTGTCTTCCAGGTTGAATACGAGCTCGGCCCCCAGCGTCGGCAAACGCAGCTCGCGGGGGTGCAGGGAACTGAAGCCGTCGCAATCCCAGATCACCTCAACCCATTGCTCAAGGGGCGGGTCCGGAGTCAGGCTGGTGAACATCCCGCCGAGTGTGCACTGCCTGGAGTATCTGTGCCAGAGTTGCTGGGCGGGGGCAGGTTACCCTGCTGTTTCTCCTGTTGGCGAACGCCGTTACGCGGTCATCGGTTGCGATGTTTCCCCGTGGATCCTGTTGATGCTAACGTAATGAGAAAAAGGGAGGACACATGCTCAGCACCTCGTACGCAAAGTCCCGTTGCGTGACCTTCTTGTTGGTCGTGTTGCCGGCGATCTGCATCGCGACTGCCAGTGCGCAGCAGGTCACCCGTCATGAGTTCCTTACCGTTGGTGAAAAGTCGGGGGAGCAGGTCGTCACCCGCGCGGCGGATGGAAGTCTGACAATTCACTTCAAATTCAACGATCGTGGTCGCGGTCCCGACACTGTGACCCGTTTCACCCTGGACGATCGCGGCCTTCCGGCGATGATATCGATCAGCGGGGTGAACTACGCGAAAGGCGAGATTCAGGAAACGTATTCGCGCAGGGGCCGCGCAAGTACGTGGGAGTCAGACATCGAACGGGGATCGAGTGATCAGGCTGACGTCAGCTTCTTCTGGCCGGCGAATGCGCCGCCCGAGTTCATGGCCGTGCTGGCGCGCGCCCTGCTGCGCGATGAGGACGGACAGGTCCCGTTGTTACCGAACGGCGCCGCTCGCGTCGAAACGCTGGACGAGCAAACGGTCACCAACGGGGGCGGGGAGGAAAGGCGCATAACGCTGCATGCGATCCACGGACTGGGTGACAGTCCAAACTACGTTTGGCTCGATTCCGAGTCGAACCTGTTCGGCGTGGATTACGGTTGGTTCGCCATTACGCCCGAAGGATGGGCGGAAAGTTTTCAGGTCATGAAACAAGTTCAGGAGGCGGACGAAGGCGGACGCCTGATCGAAGCGAGCGCCCGCCTGCAAACCAAACTCAGCGACCTGGTGGCGTTCACCAACGTCGATCTTTTTGACAGCCTCAACGGGACGTTGGCAAAAGACAAAACGGTTTACGTTATGGATGGCGTGATTACGTCAGTGGTCAACGCCGTGGACCCGGTTTCCAGGAATGCGCGGGTGATCGACGGGTCGGGCAAGACGATGATACCCGGACTTTGGGATATGCATGCCCACGTCTCGCCGTCCAATTACTTCAACTACCTGGCGCTGGGCATTACCAACGTGCGCGACATGGCCAATGATCCCGAGTTCATTATCAAGACGCGCCGGGACATTCGATCCGGCGCACTGGCCGGGCCGGATATTCATGCGCTGGGGTTTATCGACAAGGACACGGAGTATGCGGCGCCGACCGGTATGCTGGCGGAAACGTTGGAAGAGGCAATCAGCTTCGTCGATTATTATGCGCGCCACGGGTTCGTCGGAATCAAGCTCTATAGCTCAATCGAACCCGGGTGGGTGGCGCCGATTGCGGACCATGCGCACGCACTTGGCCTGACTGTCCAGGGGCACGTTCCCGCTTACATGCTGGCGACAGACGCCATCAACGACGGCTTTGACGAGCTTACTCATGTCAACATGGCGATGCTGGACCTATTGAACGCCGATGACGTAGATACCCGTACGCCGCTGCGTTTTACCGTGCCGGGGTCCCAGGGCGGCGGCATCGACGTTGACGGCGCCGCGATGGATGATCTCGTCAACCTGATGAACGCGAAGGGCACGGCCATAGATCCGACGCTGGGCATATTTCTCGACATGTTCCTGAATGAGCCCGGGAAGTTCCTGGTGTCGCATGCGGCCACCGCTGACCATTATCCGCCCGGGGTCAGACGGGCTTCGCTGGCGTCGCGCGGCAGGAACCATGGCGACGAAACAAACTATGCCAGAGCGGCCGAAACGGCGCGAACCATGGTGAAACGGTTCTTCGACGAGGGAATTACGGTTTTGGCCGGCACCGACAATGCCCCTTGGGGTTTCGCCTTGTTGTACGAACTTCAGGCCTATGTCGATGCCGGAATACCCGAATCGGAAGTATTGCGGATGGCGACCATTACAGCGGCCCGCCATATGGGCTTCGACCAGAGTCTGGGCTCCGTCACACCCGGGAAGCGAGCGCATTTCGTTCTCGTAGACGGCAATCCGCTGGATGATATAGGCGCGCTTGTGCGCGCGCGCATTGTGGTGAAGGACCAGTTAATGTACTCGACGGCGGACTTGCTGCGCGAGCAGGGGTACTCGCCTTTTGAGTGAAGTTCACCTGACGGCCGCCTGTCGGCCTGAAAACGGCTGCGCCCGGATAGCGGACGGCCGCGTCGATTCAGCCTGTTGAGCACGTTACAGGCTGATCCGACTCCGCAATGGAATAGCACGGGAGATTGCGAATGCTGCGCCTGATTATTACTGCACTCGTTATCGTCGGGAGTTCGGCCTGCTCGGTTGAGTCCAGGGACGGTCATACCGGCTCGTTGTCGCTTACGCAAACGGTGATCGTCGATGGTCTCAGGAGTCCCTGGGGTATTGCATTCATCAACGAAACCGAAGCCCTGATCACCGAGAAGGAAGGTGGGCTCGTGCTCGCGAACCTCGATCGCGGCGAGGTTACGATGATCGCCGGCTTGCCTGACGATCTTGTCGACGACATCAGGAGCGAGGTCCGGTTCGATAATGGCGGACTGTTTGACGTCGTGCTCGATCCCAAGTACCCGGAGGAATCGTGGGTTTATCTTTCCTATGCGGCCAGGTCGGATGTCGGCCGAACCACGAAGGTCATCCGAGCAAAGCTCTCCGGCGAAACGCTCTCCGACCACGAGACCCTTCTGATCGCGGAGCCGTACACGGACAAAGAGTTTTTCCACTATGGCGGCGGAATGGCGTTTGGTGCGGACGGTAAGCTCTACGTCACCGTTGGCGAGCGCCTCTACAACGAGATTGACGGGCCGGACCTACCGATCGCTCAGGACGTCAGCGACCGCCGCGGGAAAATCTACAGGCTCAATCCTGACGGCTCGGAGCCGGCGGACAATCCTGATTTCGGTCCCGAGGCGCCGCCCGGCCTGTATGCGCTTGGCATTCGAGCCGCTCAAGGGATCACGTTCCGCCCCGGCGCCGGCGAAATCTGGTTTTCGGAACACGGAAGCAGCCAAGGCGACGAAATCAACCGCCTGGAGGCCGGGGCGAACTACGGGTGGCCTGTTGTGACGACAGGCGGATATCGCGACGACAGTTATCGGCCTCCGGCTCTTTCGGATCGGCGCTTCACGGACCCGATATGGTACTGGGGGCAGACTGTCGCGCCGACAGGTCTCGTATTCTACGCCGGCTCCGAGTTCCCGGAGTGGCGCGGCGACCTCTTTGTCTCGGGGCTGTCGCGCGGCAGCCTTTGGCGGTTCAACTTTGAGGGCGAGACGATCGTCAGTGTCGAAGAGCTATTCGTCAATGAGCGCGTCCGTTCGCGACAGGTTGCGGTGAGCCCGGGCGGGAGGCTCTATATGCTGACCGACACGCTGCTCAGCCCCGGAGAAGACGGCAGTCTGGAATACACCGGCGAACCCGGTGGCCAGCTGTTGCGGATCTCCAGAGGAGTCGACTGAATACAGAGGCGAGGACCGCAAGCGACCACGACAGAGTTTTCCACATCCAACCGAGTTCTTTCATGTGATGTCACGGGTCGATACATGTTAGAAGCATATTTTCCAATTCGATGCCCGCAATGGTGAAGATAGTCCCAGTCCGCTATGACACAATCGTGATTGCCACCGAGCAAGACAGGCTGACGGCGTGGCAACAACGCGAGGGACAATCTGGATGAATTGGGAAGCCATTGGTGCGATCGGCGAGACTCTTGGGGCTGTCGGCGTGATTGCGACACTCGCATACCTGGCGGTGCAGATCCGCCATAGCAATCGCGACGCTGAAGACGCTTCCTTCAACAACACCCTGGCGCTTGCCATCTCGACGTTTCACGAGATGATTGAAGGTGACAATGGTGACGTGATCATGGATGGTCTGCTCAATTACGAAGAATTGACGGGTCGCAAAAAACTGGTTTTCGACAATGTGATGTATTCGTGGTTTACCGTGATAGCGTTGGCGCTTTTCCTGAAGGAAAGGGATCTCGTAGACGAAGAGAGCGCGGAAAACATAGGCTACATCCTCCGCACCAGAGTATTCCCGTACAGCGGCATTCACTCGTGGTGGTCTGAATCCAAAGACCTGTTTCGGTCCGAGGCCAGGCGATGGTTCGAGCAGGAAATGGCCAAGGCCGATATGGAATCGGATTTTTACGGCATCAAGAGCGGTGTCTGACCGCCGGCGGATTTTGGCCCTATTGCCGCCGGCTGTCTGCGGCCGCCAGCCGGGCGGTTTGACCAATAATGGAGCTTGTTACCGAATCCCGGACGATGAAAATGGCGCCATGTGATGCCTTGAAGACTCTGGATTGATCGTGGGCCGGTTTTTGACGAAAGGGCCTATTGGTGCAGGCTGCGAGTGGTCTTGTCGATTGTTGAACGCTCACAGTACATCTTGAGGCCCGCGTTCTCCCGTTCTACCGACTGCTGGATCTGCCGGCGAAGAAGTGGCCAAAGGAGTAGAGCCAGTCCACCGGTGACCTCTACTTCCAGGCGGCTTCGCGAGTTCGCGCCCGTCTTTTCGATGATGTGGGTCGCGATCATCGGCACGCTCCGGATACGGCTCTTCCAGACGAAACGTCGGTCCGGATCGAACCCCGACACGGTCCATACCGCCGCCGGCAATCCGGTCTGCCTGATCAGAGCCCAGAGTCATCTCCCGGGATTAGCGTGTCGCGGACGACGATGTGTACAGGAACCCATCGGCACAGCTGATCGACCGTCCAGTCCGTCGTCGTCCGCTGCCCGGCGAAGCACCGGCGCCTTCGATTCGCACAAAGTGTTTCCTTTGAAACTTTACGGATTCGTTACGGATTTGTGATTTTTCGACCGCACGTACACGCCACACTCGCTCCGCAGTTTGAATTTCTTTCAATAACCAAGGAGGTTAATTGTGATACGCAGGTTTTTTTCAAAAGCGGTTCTGGGATCGGTGTCCGTATTGTGGGCCGTCAACAGTTATGCCGTCAGCCCGGGCGTTTATGACGTTGCCGAGCTCGCGGGCGACTTTCAATTGACGGTTGCGCTGGACGGTACGTTTTCCACGACTTCCGACTTTCTCGTGTCCAACGGTCTTGCCAATGGTAACGTCAGGGACCTGGGTAACGGCGCCGTGGAATTCAGCGACGAAGAGGATTCTCTGCTGTTTCGTAACTTCGGGTTCTTCTTCGGCTCGGACGACATCCAACTGGTGAATACGTCTCAATTCGGCTCTCGTCCCGCCGTGTTGAACCTGGTCCAGGTCGGAGAGGCTCCCGCGTTTCTGCCGCAGATCGAGGACGTTATCGTCGGTACCTGGAACGTTACTTATACGGTCCCACGCAATCGCAACAACCCGGTCCTCACCAGGATCATCCAGGGGTTCATCACCTTCAATACCGACGGTACCTACGAAACCGATCTGGAACCGTTTCAGTCGGTCGGCCAGAGCTACGCGATCGAGGGCGACACGCTCAACTTGATACGCAGTTTTCGCGTCAGCGCGCAGGGTATTCCGGTAGGCACGCGCAGCAATACGTTCGACCTGCATCTGGGCACCGTCACGGAAAACAGCATTGAAGTGCTGAGAACCGACGGCGGTTTCTTCAGGCGCGGTAGCCGGCTGTTCGGCGCCAGCTTCACGCGCTAGCGTGATGAGGCACTAGTACAAAGTCCTGCCCGGGAACGGGAGCTGTCCGGGACAGCTCCCGTTTTCCGGCCTTCTTTGATTGAGCGCCATCTTCGTGGTGTCCCGAGCTAGATGTTCTGTCCCCCCGATACCTCGATGCGCTGCGCCGTCATCCACCGGTTGTCCGCGGCGAGCAAGCTCGCAATGGCGCCGCCGATGTCGTCCGGCAGGCCGGCACGGCCCATCGCCGTCGTCGAAGCGATCATTCGGTTCAGTTCGGGATCGTCGCGTACGGCGCCGCCGCCGAAGTCCGTCTCGATCGCGCCCGGCGCCACCGTATTCACCGCGATGCCGCGGGGGCCGAGTTCCTTCGCGAGATAGCGAGTCAATACCTCGACCGCACCTTTCATGCTGGCATAGGCTGCGTAACCCGGAAGCGCGAAGCGCGCGAGTCCGGAAGAGATGTTGACGATGCGTCCGCCGTCTTCGATCATCGGCAATAGCCGCTGCGTGAGAAAGAAAACGCCTTTCAGATGGACGGCGACGAGCGCGTCGAATTCCGCCTCGGTGGTTTCCTCGAAGCTCTTATGAACACCGTTGCCCGCGTTGTTGACCAGGTAGTCGAACGTGCGCCGGCCCCAGGCTCGCTCTAGCGTCGCCGCAACTCGTTCGGCAAACTCCCCAAAGTCCGGCGTTGCCCCGGTGTCGAGCTGTAATGCAGTGGCCCGACGGCCGAGCCACTCGATTTCCTCGACGACGGCGTCCGCCTCGGTTTGACGGCTGTGGTAGGTCAGGATTACGTCGACGCCGTTCTTGGCCAGGTGTAACGCGGTGCTGCGGCCCAGGCCGCGGCTGCCGCCGGTGATCAGTGCAATTTTGGGGTCCATGGTCGTCTCCATAGGTTGGGATGACGACAAGTTAGGGCAGCGGACCCGGCGTGTCCTGCCAGTTGCTCCAGTTGTTCTGCCCAATTCTCCAGACTGCCGTTATTTTGGGTGACCGGTGCTCCGGTGCGCTGTAGATTCTGCCTCAGGAAACTACGGAGGCGTGGATGCCATTCACCGATCTCATTTCGCGCGTCTGTCGCTATGCCGACACGCACGATGCCCCGGAGACCCCGTACGAGACGCCGGTCGACGGCTTCACGCTGGTTCGTTGCAAACGGCCCACACCGATCGAGTCGAGTCTGTACCGGCCGCTTCTGTGCGTCGTTCTCCAGGGCTGCAAAGAATCGGCCCTGGGCCGGCAGCGGGTGAGGTTTGGAGCCGGTCAGTCGCTCATCGTCAGTCTTGACCTGCCGACGGTCTCCCGGATCACCGAGGCGAGCGAGCGCACACCGTATGTGGCGCTTGCGCTGGAAATCGATATCGGCATCCTTCGTAGCCTCAACGAGGAAGTGGATCAGTCGGGTATTGCAGGGGAGAAGGCCAGAGCAATCGCCACAGGGACGGCGGACGAAAGCTTGATCGCTGCGATGGGAAGGCTGTTCGATCTGGTTGACAGGCCACTGGAGCGGAAGGTGCTGTCGCCGCTAATCGCGCGCGAGATCCACTTTCGCGCGCTGTTCGCCGGGCACGGCGAAATGCTGCGACGGCTGTCGCGCTACGACAGCCACGCGAGTCGCATTGCGCGCGCGATCGCTCATATTCGCAGGAGTTTCCCGGCCCCGGTGAGTATTCCCGAACTGGCCCGCACGGCCGGGATGAGTCCGTCCAGTTTTCACGAACACTTCAAGGCGGCGACGGCGAGCACGCCGCTGCAGTACCAGAAAGAGCTGCGGCTTGCCGAGGCGCGGCAGCAGCTGATTTACGGGGGCAAGTCCGTCTCGTCGGTGGCCTACGAGGTCGGCTACGAGAGCCCGACTCAATTCAGCCGGGAGTACGCACGCAGATTTGGCAACCCGCCCAGTGCGGACCTCCCAGGTGCCTGATGCGCGGCCGGGCCAGGCTGTTCTCTGCCCTTCGGGGCGCCAATGCGTCCGCGCTGACCGATGGCCGCTATATCGCCCTGACCGAAAGCAGCTTTGCACGCTGCCGGTCCGCGCGCAGCACGGTGATCCGGTAGCCGTGCCAGGTGATCGAATCGCCGACGGCGGGTATACGCTCAAGTGTTTCCGTAAAGAGTCCGCCCACCGTCGAAGCGCTGTCTTCGGGTTCCCACGCGATCCCGAGCTTCGCGGAAAGCTTTCGTAAATCGACCGATGCGTGAACGAACAGTGCGCCGTCTTTGCGCTCGATGATGTCCTTGGCCGGCCGATCGCTTTCGTCCTGGATCTCGCCGACGATCTCTTCGAGCACGTCCTCGAGCGTCACGATCCCCTCGACGCCGCCGTATTCGTCGACGACGATCGCCATGTGACGATGGCTGTCCTGGAACGTCCGCAGCAGTTGGGGCAGCGGCGAGCTTTCAGGCACGACCAGCGCGTCCTGGTGCAAGGATTCCCAGTCGACGACGACGTCATCGTGCGACAGCAGCCAGTAAAGCAGTTCCTTGACGTGAATGACGCCCGCCACGTCGTCGAGTTCTCCGGTCGGCGAGTAGGGGAATCGGCTGTGTCCGGTTTCGCGCACCACGGCCAGCGCATCGTCACGCTTCATCGTGCCGGCAAGGAACCGGACCTCTTCGCGCGGCAGCATCACGTCATGGGCCCGCAGGTAGCTCAGCTGTGTCGCCCCGACGATCATTCCGGCGGTGCGCCGGCCGACGACGCCTTCGCTGCGGCCCAGCGACGCCAGCAGCCGAATCTCTTCCGCCGACGTCACGGGGACTTCGGTGTCGCTGCGCAGCGAGCGCGAAACCCGTTCGCTCAATACGACGAGCGGCCGCAATATCACCGTTAGCCACCGGATACCGTGGGCAACGGTGGGCGCCAGCGTCGAGGCGTACGAAACGCCCAGCGTCTTCGGAATGATCTCGGTAAACAAAAGCACGACGATCGTGAACAGGATCGAGAACAGCCAAAGCGTGTTCGGGCTGAAAACGTTTGCGTAGCTTGCACCGGCCACCGCCGCGCCGATCGTATGCGCGGCCGTGTTGAGGATGAGAATCGCAGCGATCGGTACGTCCATGTTCTCCTTGAAGCTCGCGAGCAGCCGCCCGGCGCGGCGGCCGTCGCGGGCCAGCACTTCGATCTGCGGTCGCGTCACCGACAGCAGGACCGACTCGAAGATCGAGCACAGGAAAGAGACGACGAGTACAACGCCGATTGCGGTTACAAAGAGCAGCATGACACCTCCGGGTGCGAGATCAGTCGCACAGTGTACTTGTTCGGCGCGCTCCCGGGCGTCGAAGTAACCTGCGCCGGGCAGCCGGTTCGCGGTGGCTCTGACCGCGATCGGAGACGCGCCGTCCGCCTTTGTTCAGGCACTCGTGCCGTCGGCAAGGCTGCGCGCGGGCTCCCCCGGCGTGTTCTGCAGCCGTTTGACCTCACGGACAGGCGGCGTGCCGAAGAATCGTTTGAACTCCCGGGTGAATTGGGAAGGACTGTTGTATCCGACCGTGTACCCGGCCTCGCCGGCGTTCAGACCGTCATTGAGCATCAGCAGCCGCGCCTGGTGCAGCCGGATCATCTTGAGATACTGAAGCGGCGGCAGCGAAGTCATCGATTTGAAATTGTGATGAAAGGTCGAGGCGCTCATGGACGCGTGTCTCGCGAGTTCGTCGATACTCAGCGGCCGCCTGAAATTCTCCCGCATGAAGCGCAGGACGGCGGCGATTCTGTGCGCACGACTGTCGCGGGCGGCGACGGCTCGCAGGCGCTCACCTTGCTCGCCGGTCAGGATATGGTAGAGCACCTCACGAACCGCCAGCGGCGCCAGCACGCGGGCGTCATTCTCGTTGTGCAGTGATCTGAGCAGGCGGATCAGCGCGCCGGACAGGTCCTGATTCATGCGCGAGGTGTAAATCGCTCTCGACGCCTCGTCGGGATCGGGGCCGGGTTTCGCATCGAGCAGGAGCTCCGACAGCATCGTGACGTCTATGTCCAACCGCAGGGAAAGAAACGGTGCGTCGATGCTCGCTTCCACAATCTCGGCTTCGACCGGCAGCGGTACGCCGACGACGAGGTAGTGCAGGGGATCGTAGGTGAGAATCTCGCCGTTCAGGTGCACCTGTTTTCGGCCGTGAGCAACCGCGCAGATGCAGGGCTCGTAAACCACGGGAATGCGAGTTGCGGTATCGTCGGCGCGAAAGACGACGAGCCCCGGCCATGGAGACTCGTTCACTCCCTCTTCCGGTGCAAACTGCGCCAGTTCGCTGTGTAGCGCGCCGCCTGCAATTTCCGTGTTTGTCGGCATCGTCATGTCGGACTGTCCCAGGCGTTGAACATAGGGTCGCGGCAGAATTATGCCATTCGTGGCCCGATTGGGGGTTGGTTCAGGCGCAGATCGGCAGGATCAGGCAAAAACGCCGGAGGTCTGAGCTATCGTCCGGGCGGTCGGCGCTCCTACTATGTCGGCTGTCGCGCCAACCGCCGGCGTATCAACACCACTATCGAGGAGACAAGCGAATGCAAACACGCGAATTGGGAAAAAGCGGACTACGGGTCTCCGCGATTGGCCTGGGTTGCATGGGAATGTCGGAATTCTACGGTCCCGGGGATGAAGCTCAATCACTGGCAACCTTACAGCATGCACTGGATTCGGGCGTGTTCTTCTGGGACACGGCGGACATCTACGGACCGGGGACAAACGAAGAACTGGTGGGGCGCGCGCTCCGGGGCGCACGAGACCGCGTGATTCTCGCGACCAAGTTCGGGATTGTCCGCGACGGCGAGGGTGAATTCGTCGGCGTCAGCGGCCGGCCCGACTACGTGCGCGAGGCCTGCGATGCCAGTTTGAAGCGCCTGGGTGTGGATTACATCGATCTCTATTACCAGCATCGCGTCGATCCGGAGACCCCCATCGAGGAAACCGTAGGCGCGATGGCCCGCCTCGTCGAAGAAGGCAAGGTGCGTCACCTCGGGCTGTCCGAAGCCTCGGCCGAGACGCTCCGGCGTGCGAGCGAGGTCCACCCCATCGCCGCGCTGCAAACGGAGTATTCCCTTTGGAGCCGCGACGTCGAGAACGACATCCTGCCCGCCTGCCGTGAACTCGGTGTCGGGCTCGTGGCCTATAGCCCGCTGGGCCGCGGCTTCCTCAGCGGGCAGATCAGGTCCATCGAGGACCTCGCCGAAGACGATTGGCGGCGCGGCAATCCGCGCTTTCAGGGCGAAAACTTCGAGAGAAATCTCGAACTCGTAAAGAAAGTACAGGAAATCGCGCGCGAAAAATCCTGCACGCCCGCGCAACTCGCGCTTGCGTGGCTGTTGGCGCAGGGGGACGACGTCGTGCCGATTCCGGGGACGCGCCGAGTGGAACGTCTGGACGAAAACGCCGGAGCGGCCGATATCGTTTTGTCGTCGCGGGATCTGGCGGGCATTGATGCCGCGATGCCTCGGGACGCGGCCGCGGGCACGCGATATCCGGAGGCCATGATGCAATTGCTCAATTAATCTCGCTGGTTGCCGAAGAACAGTGTGAACGCCCGTCAAATTGTCGGGCGGTGGTGAGAGGAGGGAATGTTATGCCATTGCTGCAGTGGTCGGACCGGCTGGATGTCCAAGACGACCAAATGAACCGGGAACACGTTGAACTCATACGTTTGATGAACGCCGTTCACGATGCCAATTCCCTCGGAAGCGGCAAAAAGGACATCGTCAATGCACTCGACGCTCTGGTCCGTTGTGTTGTGAGGCACTTCGATCACGAAGAAGCGCATATGGAGTCCATCGGGTTCGAGGGTCTCAGAGCGCATAAATACATCCACAAGAACCTGTTGGAACGCGTTGGAAAGTACGTGCAGGACTTCAAGGACTCTCAATCGTCCGTTCTTCCGGACGACTTTTTCGAGTTTCTCAAGTTCTGGCTGGTAAGCCATATCCAGGGAGTCGACACGAAGTACAGCGCGTCCGCCGGCTGATTGGTCTTTCGCGATCCACCGATATCGGTGTGCACGCACGTACGTGCGTGAAGACGCTTCGACGCGGAGACGGGTGCTTTCGTTCTGCAAACCGGTCGGCCTTCTACTACGCTAAGAATAAAACAAAGACAGAACCACACCCCGCCATAGACGGGAACGGCAACTGTCTGGATCTCGCTTGATTGCGCTTTCACAGAACGGCAGATAAGGGAGAACAGACATGCGAAAGAACGGCTATATTTTTAAAGATCTATTCCTGCGCTGCGCAACGCTGATTGCATTCGCCTTCAGCAGCGCCGCCCACTCCGCGGACCCGGTAGCAGCGCAACCTCAATTTTCAACCGCTACGGCGTTCGACGTCTCGCCTCCGGTTAGTGCGTTGCCCCAGGTTGCCAGGACCTTGCTGGCGCCCGCGGCCAACGAAGCGGTCGAGATTCGCCTCGATCCGAGCCTGGTCGAGATGCCGGACCTGGGCTTCCTCGGCGACGGCGCCATCCAGGAAAGCCCACGAACTCGACGGGCCGCCGGGGCCCCGGCCATCCCGGCCCCGAACCTGACCTTCGAGGGCCTGAGTAACGAGGACAACCGCAACTTCGTCGGCTTCCGGGTTCTGCCGCCGGATCCGGTTGGCGATGTCGGTCCGAACCACTACGTCGAGATGACCAACCTCGTTTTTGCGGTCTACGACAAACAGGGGAACCTGCTTGCGGGGCCCGCTCGCGTCGGGGATCTTTGGGCGGGCTTTGCGGTGCCGGACTGCGATGACGATTCGGGTGATCCGATCGTCCTCTACGACCAGTTCGAGGACCGCTGGATACTTACCCAGTTCACCACCGCCGGGTTCGGTCAGCCCAACCCGGTGTTCTACAACTGCGTCGCGATCTCCCAGACCGGCGATCCGACCGGTGCGTACTTCCGTTACGCGTTTCCATCCGGCGCGTTCTTTCCGGACTATCCGAAATACGGCGTGTGGACGAACTCGTATCTGCTGACCTCGCGCGACTTCGAGATACCGCCTCCATTCTCGTACGGGATCAGCGTCTACGCGCTGGAAAAGCGCAGGATGATCGCCGGCGATCCGAACGCCCGCTCGGTGAAGTTCCTACTCGAAATCCCGCCCGAGGGAGACGTGCCGCTGCCGCTCGTCGGCGATGGCCTGCTTCCGGCGGATATCGACGGTGACGAACTGCCGGACGACGACGTTCCTGCTCCAATCATCGGCACCCAGGATGACGGTTTCCCGTACGGCGCGACGTTTGATGCACTGAACGTGTTCGAGCTGTCCGTGAAGTGGCGCGCGAACCCGGTCGCGTCGCTCACGCTGGCTGCACAGCTTCCGGTGGCGCCGTTCGATTCGGTGTTTCCCTGCGCGCCAAGCCCCCGCGACTGCCTCCCGCAGCCGGGTGTGACGGATCCGACGAGATTCCTCGACGTCCAGTCTTACAGGCAGCGTGCGATTCATCGATTGGCCTACCGTAGCTTCGACGACTACGAGGCAATGGTGACCAACCAGTCCGTTGAGGCGCGACCGGGCCTGGCCGGTGTGCGTTGGTACGAAGTCCGCCGCGACGAAGACGGGCGGTTTTCGGTGCACCAGCAGGGCACCTATGCGCCGGACGACGGGGTCAACCGCTGGATGGGCAGCATCGCCATGGACAGGAAAGGCAACATGGCGCTGGGTTACAGCGTTACCAATTCAACCGACGTGTTCCCGGGTATTCGTTACACGGGCCGCCTCAGGCGCGATACGCCGGGTGAAATGACCCTAGGCGAGGGTGTGGTCATCGAAGGCACGGGTGCACAACTGGCCACCTCGAGCCGCTGGGGCGACTACACGTCGATGAACGTCGATCCGACCGACGACTGCACGTTCTGGTACGTCAACGAGTATTACGCAATTACCGAGGTGGCGGCTTTCCAGACGCGCGTTGCCAGCATCACGTTCCCCGGCTGCGACGACGACGATGATGACGACGACGATGACGGAGATGACGACGACAACGACGACGATGATGAAGACGATGACGATGATTGAAAACATCGGATAATGGTTGCGGGCAAGACTTGCAGCCGGGCATTGAACCTTTTGTCGTTCTGAACGTACCCACGTTACTGGGAGTAACGGCGGTTGCGACTCGGCCCGGCTTTCAAGCCTGCCGGACTCCCGCATTACGTATTGACTTGCAACGGATAACGGGAGATATGCATGACTAAAGTAACGGTAGCCACGAGCTATGCATGCCTGTTTCTATTCCTGGGGACGGGCGCAACGGATTTTGCGTATGCCGACGAGAGGCAATTCGAGGCGTCGCTGTCCGGCGCCCAGGAGGTCGTCTTCGACGAAACGGGAAATTTTGTGCCCGGCGGTACGGACACCGACGCAACGGGGCGGATCAGGGCGAGATTCGACAGCGCTTTCACAAGGGTGTCGTTGAATCTGAGAATCAACAATCTGTTGGGTACGTTTGCAGCGGCCCATTTCCATTGCGGCGGGCCGGGCCAGAACGGTCCGGTTGCTTTTGGTCTGGTAAATCCCGGTCCTCTCGCCTTTGATGGGAAGAGGGTCCGCGGTACGTTGACGAACGCGCACTTCACAGGCGCCGACTGCACCGGCGTCATCGGAAGGCCCGTCAACAACATTGTTGCGCTGGCCTTTGCAATGCGTGACGGTTTGATCTACATCAACGTCCACAGCACCGTTTTCCCGCCTGGTGAAATTCGCGGGCAACTGCAGGAACGCATCGAAGACGACGACGATGATTGACTGAATCGTCGCCCAGCGACGATAGCGGGGCCCGGGGCGAGGCGCGAAGTCCCTATTTACGCGTCTCGCCGTGGGGCGTGCGGGATTCTTTCAAGCGCCATCGCAACGAACAGTCGTACGCGTGGCGCCAGATAGCGGCTCGTTGGATTGACGATCCAAACGGACCCGACGTCCACATCCCAGTCTTCGAGCACCGGAACGAGACGTTTGCCGACGATATCCGCCGCGCAGGAGAATTCCGGGAATATCGCAATGCCCAGACCTGCAAGCGCCGCTGCGCGGACCATGGAATGATCGCCGAGATGCAACCGGCCGGATACCTGGACCAACGAGAGCCGGCCGGTTTCGTCTCGAAACGGCCACCGCAACGTCGAGTCGTCCGACAGGACCGACAAGCAGCTGTGCGCTGAAAGATCTTCCGGCTTTTCCGGCGTTCCGTGTTCCTCCAGGTACTCGGGACTGGCGCAGTACTTGACGCGCGCCGGCCCGAGGCTGGTGGCGGTGAGATTTGGCGCGCTCGCGTCCCCGATACGAAACGCGACGTCGAATCCTTCCTCGACGAGATTCACACGGCGACTCGTGAGAAGCACTTCGACCCGCACTTCGGGACATCGCCGGGCGTAGTCGATGACCAGGTCGTGCAGGTAAGCCTGCCCGAATACACGATCGGCGGTGACGCGCAGCGTGCCCGTCGGTGTTTGCTGTGCATCCGTCACGTCGCGATTGGCGTCTCGCGCAAGCGCCACAATCCTTGCGCATCGTTCCGCATAAGCGGCGCCGACGTCCGTCAGACGGATGCGCCGCGTCGTGCGGGTCAATAGCTGCACTTCGAGCGACTGTTCCAGCCGCGCGATCCGCCGGCTGAGCGTCTGTTTCGGCATTCCCAGCCTTTTCGCCGCGGCCGTCATATTCGGGTTTTCCGCGAGCGCTGCGAAAAGGCGCATATCGTCGAGGTTCATCGTCTTCACAACTGTCGGTACATTTGTCCCATTAATGAGACAAAATAACCCATTTTTGTCATATTGTCTTGCCACTGCCAGTCGGGGACAATGGCCGGTATGAGCGTAGACGTGACGACCGAAATCGTGATTCACCGGCCGGTCGAGCAGGTTGCGGCGTATGCCGGCGACCCGGGCAAGGCGCCGGAATGGTACGTCAACATTCGCTCGATCGATTGGAAAACGCCGCCGCCCGCGGCAGTCGGGTCGCAGATGGACTTCGTGGCTCACTTCCTGGGAAGGCGTATGGCGTACACCTACGAAATCGTGGAGTGGGTTCCGGGTGAACGGCTGGTGATGCGAACCGTTGACGGCCCCTTTCCGATGGAAACGTCCTACCGCTGGAAACCGGTGAGCGACGGCGCGACCCATATGACGCTGCGGAACCGGGGCGAGCCTAGCGGCTTTTCGAGGTTCGTGTCACCGATCATGGCGGCGGCGATGCGCCGGGCGAACGAAAAGGATCTCGCGCGGCTCAAGCGTCTGCTGGAAGAACCGTAGTTGGCATCGACGGGGCTTGACTCTCCAGCGGCTGGAGACCTTACTCTGTCGAAATGGAAAAACGCCTGAAAATCGGCGAGTTTGCGCTTCTCGCCGGGGTATCCGTCAAAACCCTGCGGTTTTATGCGGATGAAGGGTTACTGCTCCCGGCGGCCGTCGATCCCAAAACAGGATACCGGTTTTACGAGAAAAACCAGCTTGCGGACACCGTCCGGGTTTTGAATCTCAGAGAGGCCGGCGTTAGCCTGGGCGATATTCGTGCGCTCAATCAGGAGGCCGGCCTTGCGGATGAGCGCATCGTCGGGGTGCTTCAGTCGCAGCGCGCGTCCCTTGTCAAAGAACGTGCGCGCATAGAGGGCCGCCTGCGCATCGTGGATGGGCTTATCGCGTCAATAAAGGGCGACAGCGCGGCGGCAATCTCGAAACTGCGGGTCATCAGCATCGATCCGGAGTTCGTCTATTCACTGAGAAACACCGTTGACGTCAAAAGCGAATCCGTTACCGCGATGTTCGAGCGTGCGGAACGGCGCGTGGCTGCTGCGGATGCGCGAGCAAACAGACCGCCGTTCATGATCCTTCACGATACCGGGAGCACGGCCGCGATGGACGTCGAGGTTTGCATCCCTGTTATCGACAGTGCAATCGACCGTTTGCCGACACAGCTGGTCTCCGGCGCCGAAATCGCCTGTTCCGCGACCTATTCGGGTGGCTACCACCAAACCCCCGGTCTTCGGGATCACATGGAAACGTATTTGCTGGATTCGGGTTTGAGCCCCACGGGCCCGATGCGCGAGGTGTACCAGCGATTCGGTGCCGACCAGGACGGTTACACGCTGCCCAGGCGCGTCCTGGCGACGTCAACCGCCGGTTTCGTCACCCAGCTCCAGCTGCCGATCACGGCGGCGAAGAAACCCTGACCACTCAATGCTCCGGAGTCCGTTTATGTCGCTGATAAATCCCGAATTCGCGTCGATGAAAGCGATTGTCCTCTTATGTGCGGCCATGACCGCCTCGTGCAGCCCCTCCGTCTCCGAGGGCGGTGCGGTCATGGATCCGGACGATCCGCTGCCGCGCACGCAGAATTCCGCGCCGGAGAATATTCCCGGCATCACCACTCACTACGGCTCGGTCGAAGTCGAGCCTGGCATCCGGCTGCGGACGCTGATTACCCTCCCCGAAGGGGTGCAGGGGCGCCTGCACCCCCTGTTGTTCACCCAGTGGGTCTCTTGCGGTTCGATCGAATTGGGAGATCGAGGCGGCAGCATGCTGGCGACGCTTGCAAGGGAGTCCGGGCTCGCCCTCGTCCGGGTGGAACGCGCGGGCAGCGGCGACAGTCAGGGTGCCGGTTGCGACAAACTCGATTATGACACCGAGGTCGATCACTATATCAATGCCTTCACCGCGCTCCTCGGCAGCGAGTTTATCGACCCGTCCCGAATCTACGTCCTCGGGCAAAGTCTCGGCGCGACCACGGCGCCGCTGGTTGCCGGTGCGCTTCAAGCGGGCGGGTTCGACGTCGTCGCAATTGCCGTCCAGGGCGGCGGGGCGCTGACGCATTACGAGCGCATGTTAAATTTCGATCGGTTCTACCTGGAGCGGCGGCCGGAGGCCGTGCCGGTGGACCGCATTCACGAGGAGATGCGCGCTCGCGCGCAGTTTCATGTGGAGTATCTGATTAAGGGCAGGCACCCGGACGATGTCGCTGAAGACAGTCCGGCAATGGCGGCCGTGCGCGGCGACGTTCGGGGATTGGCGGAGAACGATCACTACGGGCGCCCGTTCGCATGGCACCAACAGGCGGCAAACCGGGATTTCCTGGCGGCATGGTCGAGGCTCGAAGCCGACGTTCTCGTCATCTTCAACGAGTTCGACCAATTCGAGACGAAACGCGGGCACGAACTCATCGTCGACACCGTAAACCGGGTGCGGCCCGGTACGGCGAAGTTCGTCGAGCAGAAAGGTCTCGGCCACAGCGGCTGGCGGTTCACGACGACCGAAGAAGCGTATGCCGACGAAACGGGAGTGCCCGAGCCTTTGACAACCGCCGCCGTGCTGATTGATTGGTTCAGATCAAGTCAGGACGAAGTTGCTCGATGACCGGACCAGCGGCATCTCGCTAAGGGAGGATCGTTTCAAAACCGATAGAAGACGCCGATGCCGACCTCGACATTGTTGTCGTCAAAGACAATGGGGCTGTCGGCGACGTCGGCGAGCAGGCGTTCGTAGTCGATTCCGGCATTCAAATACCAGCGTTCGGTGAGCTTGTACTCGGCGGCGAGATTGACGCCAAAACTCTTCAGTCCGCCGCCGGGCGAATAAACGGGGAAGCCGCTGGCGTCGCTCTGGGCCTGTGTGATGCCGAAATCGGTTTGCTGGTTCTTCTTGCTGGAACCGCTTAAGTCCGCGCCGAGTGTCAGGAACAGGCGCTCGCTCGCGGTGCGCCACGTATAACTCCCGCCGACGAACCAGACCACACCCTTGTCGCCGGTTGCGGGGGCGACCGATGCTCCGAGCGTCAGCGGGCCCAGGAAGTAACGGCCGATGATCTCGAGTTCGATTTCCTTGTCCTGGTTGCCGAGTCCGATGAGCCGGTCGTCGTCCGCGATCTCGCGCGTATCTTCGCGTTCGGCCCGCAGCGCAAAGCCAAAACTGTCGCCAAGCATCCGGCTGTAGCCGAGGCCGTCGGCGGTCAGGAATACGTTGCCCCAATCGGCGCGATAGGCCGCAATGAAAAAAGGATCGACCTCCGTCTCGCTCTCGTCGCTGCCCTGGTAGGTCGGCTCGCTCTCGAAGCCGGCGCCGAGTCGAAAGTCCCATCGCAGATCCTCGTCGAGCCGGGCGCTGTGGCGAAAGTTCAGATCTACGTCGAGGTATTCCGGCCAGAGCACCTCGGCGCGAGCAGGGGACGCGATGCCCAACAGCAATAAGACTGAGATATGACGGTGTTTCACGAGCTGCCTCCGTTGCGTGTCAGCGCCGGATCGTAGGCTGGCGGCGCCCGGGTGGCGCTTTAAATTTCCTGGGCTTGCCGTATCCTTCTTGAACCGTCAGGTAGTCTTCTTGAATCGTCCGGCTTCTAGCGTCATGCAACCGAAATCTCCGCGAAAACTGCGTCTGTGGGTGTTGTTTGCGGTGCTCGTGTTATTGATGCAGTTCTCGGATCCGCTCGGTGAGGTCGCGCTTGGCGACGCGATTCTCTTCTGGAGCGGCCGTTTGGCCGGTGTTGCGGCGGCGCTCGTGCTGGCAGAGTGGCTGCTCGCCCGTTTCTGCGCGACACGGTGGAACTCGCCGCCCTGGCTGAAGCCAGCCCTCCTGGCCATGATCGTTGCCGCCGCGCCGATGACGCTGGTCGAAATTACGCTCGAAACGGCCGTGCCGCAAAGTGCGCCCTTCGACGATTCCGCGTTGCGTGAATGGTCGCCGGTGCTCGCGTTTGTGAGCGAATACCTGACGATTCTGAGCGTGATCCTGCCGGTCAACGTGGTGCTCTGGGTGATCATCGACATGCGCGGCGGGGCGGCCGCCGACAGCGTCGATCCGGTGCCGGCGTTTGCTCAGCCGGCTTTCCTGACCAAGACCGACGGCATCGCTCTCGAGAACGTCCTCGCACTGGCCGCCGAGGAGCACTACGTCCGCGTAGTGACGTCCGATCGCAGTGAGCTCGTTTACGGGCGCTTCCGCGACGTCGTCGCCGAGATGCCCGAATCCGCCGGCCTGCAGGTGCACCGGTCGTGGTGGGTCGCCGAGAACGCCGTGGTTGCCGCCCGGCGCGGGGCGCGGCGTTACGAGCTCGAATTGCTGAACGGTGCCACGGTGCCGGTCAGCGATCGCTTTACCCAGCGTGTACGAGAGCGAGGATTGCTGACGCGGCCCAGGGCGCGGCAAAGCCGTGATCTGCCGGGGTAGCAGGCGCCGGGTTCTTGACATGCAACAAAAAAGCTGCATAAATATAGGCAGCAAAGAGACTGCATTTCCAAATGGATAAGGTATTCAAAGCCCTGGCGGATGCGACTCGTCGACAAATGTTGGACGTTCTCTATGAAAATCAAGGAGTCACGCTTTCTCAGCTCGTGTCGGGAGCCGGCATGACCCGGCAGGCGGCAAGCCGTCACATCGCCGTGCTGGAGGACGCCGGGCTCGTCGCCTCCGAGTGGCACGGCAGGGAGAAGCTGCATTACCTGAATCCGGTTCCGCTCGCCGAAATAAACCGGCGCTGGATCGACAAGTTCTCCCGCTCGAAGGCGGAAGCCGTCGTCAACCTGAAAAACGCTTTGGAGGATTCCGATGACCACTCCGCCTGACTACGTCTACCAGGTTGTCATCGACGCGTCGCCAGACGCGGTCTGGCGCGGACTCACGACGGCGGAGTTCACCCGGCAGTACTGGCACAGTACGCGCGTGACCAGCGACTTTCGCGAAGGATCGGCCATTCAGTTCCTGAACGAGAGTGGCGACGTCGTCTGCGTGGGCGAGGTATTCACGGCAATTCCGAACCGGGAACTGAGTTTCTCGTGGTCTTTTCCGAAGAATCCGGCGGCCAGCGCCGAGCAGCCCTCGCGGGTGACGTTTCGGATAGAGGCACTGGACGAAGGGACGAGGCTGACGGTTGTACACGACCGGTTCCCGCCGGGATCGGTCGTTCGCGGCATGGTGGCCGAGGGCTGGCCGCTGGTTATCTGCGGTCTGAAAACCCTGCTGGAAACCGGTTCGGCGGTCGATTTCACGGCCGCAATGCAAGGAGAAACCCGATGAACGTGCTGAGCGCCAGGCTCCTGGTTTTTTGCGTGCTGTTGATCGTCAACCACCCGGGCAAATCCGCCGAGTTGGCCGACATCCGGGTGTCCGGGACGTTCGACGTCAGCCCGGAGGCCGCCTGGGCGACTTGGACGACCGTCGAGGGCTTGCAGAGTTTCCTCGCGCCGCGCGCCGAAGTCGATCTAAGAGTCGACGGTACGTTCAGCGCGCTGTTTTTTCCGGAAAACCCGCCGGGGGAACGCGGCGCGGAGGGCATGAGAATCGTCGCGCTGGAGCCGCCGGACAGGCTGCTGATCACCTGGGACTCGCCCGTGGAGTTCGGGCCGATCCGGGAGCAACGGGCCCTGGTCGAGGTCCGTTTCGAGCCGGTCGGGCAGGGGTCGACAAAAATCAGCCTGCGACATTTCGGTTGGGGTGACGGCGACGGGTGGTCGGCCGTGAGAACCTATTTTGTCGGCGCTTGGCGCATCGTGTTCGATCGCCTGCAGAAGAGCTACACGGAGGGCCCCATAGACTGGAGCAGGGGTTAGCCCGGCAAGCCTGCTTCCCCGACCGGCGATTACCACCGTTTCCGCCAAACCGCGTACGCTGTCAACCGGCCGGACTTCGACACGTTGAGTAGGATGGAGTGTTGAAGGAGAGAGCGGGTGTCCGCAGGGTTGGCCTGCGCTGCAAACAGCGTGATTATTGACACCGTCGTATCGTCCGAGAACGACGGAGTGCGTTTCGAGATCTACATGCCGGACAGCCTGGGGAACCGGGGAAGCTATTCCAGGCTGAGCACGGCGCTGCTGAAAGCGAGCGAGCAGATCGGGTTTGCGGCGGAATCCGAAGCCGTTCTGGAAATTACCTGCCGCAAGAATTGACGCACCGGCGTGCGGAAGCGACCGCGGCAAGCGGAAAACTCCAGCACTACCTGCCCCGATCAGGTGATTACGTTTGTTCGATCTCCCGTTGTCGCGAAGGCGCTCCAAGGCGAACGAAGGGACCTGAGGCTATAATTACGGGCAGGAGGTGCCGTCGTGAAGTATGTATTTGTCGTGCTGCTTGCGCTCTTCTTAACGGGCCCGACCTCCGCCGGCGCGTCGGCGGAAGCGGATCGGGCGTGTCCGGTCAGCGTTCCCTCGGATCGCTTGCTCGGGGCGCCGTTTCCGAAGTCCGACCGTTGGTACGGCAGCGAGGCGCTGGCGGTTCAGCTTCCGTATCCCGGGTTCTGGCCTATGACCAGGGAAGGCCACCTGATAGCGGTCAAATTGTTCTGGTGGACGGCCGCTTTTCACAACGGCAAGCCGTCGGACCTGAAAGTCACGGTTGAGAACCTGGATGGTAGAACGAACGACGTTGTGATTAGCCGCGCCACCACGGCATACGCGACGGACCTCGGCGGCTGGACGTTTTTAACCGGCGTCGACTTTCCCAGCGCCGGTTGCTGGGAGATCACCGGCGAATACCTTGGGCAGGCGCTGACGTTTGTGGTCCAAACCGTGGATGTGGATGAGTATCTCAGGCTCGTCGAGAAGCGGCGGCGGGAATAGCGGTCGGAGAGCGCCACGAACGCGCAGCCGGTCTAGTTTCGGCTGTCCGATCCTTCCGTCTCCCCGCTTGTCCCGTTCGCTCTAAACGAGCGGCGCAGTTCAGTTTCCAGAGAACCTGCGTTCTTGAAGACACTTTCGGGATAACGTCTCCGCCGGACCAGGGAATCGTAGATTTCCTTCGCGTCGTGCCGGTTGACGGCGGCGCCGGCGAAATACTGAAGCCGGAGACTGCGGTCTCGGTTGACGTAGAAGCGATTCTGTCGATCGGCTCAGTCGGCGTAGGGTCGGTATCTAACGACCAACGGTGGCCGCTCTTATCTGCCCTTTGAGCCACCGCTGCCCGAGTTGTTGGCAATAGCGCTCCATGCTGGCCAAAGAACCGACAGCTCGATAATACCAACGGCCGTAGTGCGTCATTTCTCGAACCCAGGCGTCGTTCGTGGTGTCCAGACGCTTGAGTAGTGGCGGCAAGGATTTGGAAATACCGCCCCGTTTCTTAGGGTCAATATGGCGTCCGGTCCACTCTACAAGTTCGAGGTAGTCGCGGTTCCGGATGGGGAGCGCAACAACGTTCGTCGTTTGAGGCCTTTGCATCGGTATGAGGTGTGCGTCTTTACGTTCAATTCGAGCCTTCACTGAGGTGTGATTCGAGGTTTCCGGGGTGATCGCGGCGCAGGCACGAATTGGGTTTAAATCGACATACACCATGCATTTCAACAAAGCCTCTTCGTCAAGTAAGGCCTGACAGCGGAAACGTCCTTCCCAGAACCGCCCCTTGCATCGGTCCTCACGATTGGCGATTCGAGCCAGGGGTTCGTTTAGGCACCGCATGTACCAGGAGATGTTGGACAAGCGTTCACGCCAGTCCTCGATCTGTTGTGGGGTGGGCTCCACTGGTATGGAAAACAACCGGCGCCAGCGGTCAATGACGGCTTCATCGGACAACGATTCGGCAAGCTTGGAGTTGATTCGTAGAACGACGTGGTAGTGATTGCTCATGATGGCGTATGCAGCGAGATCAATGGCAAACACGTCTGCCAAAAACTTCAGCCGCGATTCTAGCCAGCGCTTACGATGGTCGAAATTCTTGCCCGAAAAGCGATCCGCACCGCAGAGGAAGGCGCGCCGTACGCAGCGAGTGGTGCAGTGGTAGTAAGGTGTCAGTTCGAGACTGATCTGCTGTTTGCGGGCAACGGTCAACGATCTCTCCCAGGTAACGGGAACCATAAGAGCAAATCACAGTACCGCGGTACATTCGTGTATTCAGCGTATTTGTGAGGAATTAGAATGGATGATGGGTGTCCTGAAGCCTCCTGGAATGGATGATGGGTGTCCTGAAGCCTCCTTTTGTGAGGAATTAGAATGGATGATGGGTGTCCTGAAGCCTCCTCTGAAGCCTCCTGGAATGGATGATGGGTGTCCTGAAGCCTTCTGGCCGGGTAATCCATGAGGCAATCCGGGATACTCGTTGTTCCGCCCCTCGCGTCTTTCACACTTTTCGCATGAAGCGTGGTGTTTTGACTCTCGCATAGGTGCTTGCCTTGTCGTAAGCTAGTGAACAAGCAGATAGCAGGTGTCCCGTGTTCCAGATTTTGCCCAACGATAGATGAAACGTGTTCCACGTTTCCGCGGTAACTTTCCTCGAATCTACTTCAAGGACTAGCCGTAAGTGTAAGCACCTACATTGGGTGTAATCGTCCTCCTCGGCGAGAAACGCACGATATGCCAATGAGATGTCGACTCCGCCTACGCGGCAGCACAAACGCGGCCAAAAAATCCCTCACACGCCTCCAGGCGCACCCATTGTGAGGGGAATCTAGGACACCCGCAATTCTGCCTAACTTTTTCGATGCAGGCTTCCGTGAGTGTGTAACCACACCGGCCTGTGACACATTTCAGGATTTGGTGTATCGATTTAACGAACGGATCTTTGCCATTCCAATCAAGCCCTGGCAGCCCGACCAGTTCGTTTTCCAGCTATCCACCCAATCGCCAGCATCACCGGAATCGTGCCTAACGCCGCCAGCGACGCCGTAACGCCCGGGTTCGCAAACGTCAGGCTGGAGCCGGGAAAGAGGCGTTCACCGGAGAAGTACAGCACAAAGTGAATCGTGATAGCCGCAACCGACCCGCCCCAGGCGAGCGCCAGCGGCGCCTCGCGCCAGATGACGCCCAGCAGCAGCGCCGGCGCGGCCGCCACGGCCAGGCCGTAAACGCCCACCTGGCCGAAGATGCCGAGTAGCCGCGGCGGCTGCAGATTGATCAGGAATGCGGCGAGGGCAACGACCACGAGCACGACGTGGCTCAGCTTTAACGCCATGCGCATGCGGCGCTCGTTGGCTTCCGGCGTTTGCTCGCGCGAGGCGACCACGTTCAACACCAGGTCGTTGGCGGTGATCGTCGAGATCGAGACGAGCAGGCCGTCGAGCGTCGACATCGCGGCGGCCAGCAGCACGATGCTGATCACGGTGAACAGCCACTCTGGAAACATCGTTTTCAGGAACACGGTCATCACGAGGTCCTGGCGAAACGCACCCGTTTCGGGGTCGAGCAGGGCGGTTCCCGGCACCGTCAGGTGTGCAAAAAAGCCGACCGTGACCAGCAGCAGGAACAGTGCAAAAACGACGGTAAACACGAGCAGATACTGCCGCACCTCTTTGTCGGACTTGACGTACAGCGCCTTCGTCAGAATATGCGGCTGACAGACGACGACTGCGCCGACGAGGAAACCGGCGACGTAAATCGAAAACACGTCGTTGAAAAGCGCGCCCTCTGCGTTTACCGGGGCCAGAAGGTTTGGATCTATCTCCCGCAACCGATCCGCGATGGAAAGCCAGTCCGACGACATGATACTCACGCACGCGCCCAGCACGAGGATCGTCACGCCGATCATGAGCGTGCCCTGGAGCATGTTGGTCAGCACATGCGCGTAGGTGCCGCCGACGAACACGTAGCCCGTAACGAACGTCAGCGTGATCGCGAGCGCAAGCGTGTTCGAGATGCCGAGAAGCGACTGCATCACGATCGAGATCCCGCCGACCAGCAACACGACGAAGGCAAACGACAATAGGTTCAGCATCGAAAAATACAGCGCGAAGCCGCGCGACCGATAGCGTTTGCCGATCCAGTCCGGAATCGTCAGCGCTTTTGTTTGTTCGCCGATGCGCCGAAACTGGAACGACAGCACGTAAAGCATACTGACGAAACCGACGCCGGTACCGATAACCATGTGAAACCAGGCGGAGAAGCCGTCGACGTATACGAATCCCGGATTGATGATGAAGGTTGCGGCGGATGCCGTGCTGGCGGCCAGCGTGATGCCGACCACCACCGGGTGCAGGTCCCGGTTGCCGATCGCGAAGCTGCTGAATCCCCGGGTCCGGCGATAGCCCAGCCAGCCGAGCCATGAAGTCCCGAGCAGGTAGAACGCAAACAGCGTCCACGCCATGTTCAGTCGGGCGTCCCGATCAATGCGTCGATCGTCGCTATGACGGACGCGATCTGTTTGCCTTCACGGTTCGCGTAGTTCTCACCGGTGTAACCCCACCAGTCCCAGCAGCCGAGGGGGTTCATGGGAGCAACTTTGCTGCTGGCGACCTGCGGGTAAAGCACGACGAGATCGTTCGATTCGGCCCATTCGTTGTAACCGGCGCCGAGCGCAAACGCGTCGCCGACGTACTCGGTAGACTGCATGCAGCCGTGAAATGCGACGTGCAGGCCGCATTCCGCATCGCCGCGGCAGGCGGCCGGCACGTAAAGGAGGGCATGTTCCAGCAGTTCTGCATCGTCGTGGTTTTGCTGTTTGATTTTCTGCAGCGGCGCTTGCGCCGCCGTTCGATCCCGCAGCTCGCCGTAGAGGTATTGCAGCAACTCGCCCGCGGTGTCGTAGCCGCAAGCGTTCACATAAGGCGCTTCCATCGCGCTGCAGTCGGCGCCCGTTTCGAGCGTAGGCATGCCGTGTACGGCTTGCACGTCGTCGATGAACTCGATCCGCTCCTCGTCCGTGAGTTCGCCGTAGAACGCCTGCGCCGCCCGCACGACGTCCTTGTTCACGGCATCGTCGAGGCTTGCGTGGAACAGCCAGACGCGGTCGTCGGCGAGATTGCCGAGCGGATCGATGACGCCGGAGGCTTCAAGTCCGCGGGCGTTTGCGATCAGCGCCGGCACGTCGATCTCGCCGCCTTTTACGCAGGGCCCGACAGCCTGGGTCATGGAGCCTTGCGCGCAGCTGTAGGGTCCGCCCGCCAGGATGGCGGCGCCGGCGAACCGCGACGAATGCGCAACGTGCAGCTGGCCGGCCATGTAAGCGCCGGAGGAGAGCCCGGAAACCGTGACCCTCGACGGGTCGATCTTCAGAACGGCCGGTTCGGGCTCCGCGGCGTCTTCCGGTGGCGTACAGGCCGCGACAATAATCAGTAGGAACAGCGGGAGTTTTTTCATTCAAAGTCCCTCAATCAGTTGCTCGATCGCCGCGACGCACTCGGGTTCGTCCAGCAGGGGAACGTGACCGCGATTCGGGACGTCCACGGTTATCAGGTCCGGTTTTCGTTCCTTCATCCGCGCCACGATGTCGGCGGACAGGATGTCGGAGAGTTCGCCGCGTAGCACGAGGGTCGGGACATCGCGCAACGCATCGAAGCGTTGCCACGGGTCGCCGAGCTGGGGTCCGACCTCGCGCACCGCCGTGCCGATGTTCGGGTCCATGTCGAGGCGCGGTACGCCGTCGTCATCTTCACGGTACGCGCGCCGGGCCATTTTTACCCAGTCGTCGCCGGACAGGCCGGGCAGCCACTGCCCGTAGATTTCCCTCGTCTGGTCGACGGCTTCCCGCCAGCTCCCGACCGCCGGCAGACGGCCCGTATAGCCTTGCACCCGCGCCAGTCCTTCCGGCGCAATCTCGGGACCGATGTCGTTCATAACGACGCTGGCGAGCCGGCTGGCGTCGTGTTCGGCGATGGTCATCGCGATCAGTCCGCCGAGCGACGTACCGATGATAATCACCTTGTCGATGCCCAGCGTGTCGAGCAGCGTCAGCACGTCGCGGACGTAGGTGCCCGGATGATAATTGCGCCAGTTCGGATCCTGGGCGGAGAAGCCGCGCCCCCGCAGGTCGGGCGTCAATACACGCCGCCGGTCGCGCAGCCGCTCGGCCAGGTCCTCGAAGTCCCGGCTGTTCCGCGTCAGGCCCGGCAGGCAGACGATCGGCGTGCCGGGATTGCCGGCGCCGTAGTCCCGGTAGAAAAGCTCCAGGCCGTCATGACTGGTGTAGCGGCGGCCCGTGTCCTCGTCCTGCATCATGCTCCTCCGGGAATTCAGAATGTCGTATCGGCGAACTGCCGCCGCAGCTCGCGTTTCAGTACTTTTCCGTTCGGGTTCCGCGGCAGTTCGTCCACCAGTTCGGCGCCGGCGATACGCTGCTGTTTGCCGAGTCTGCCGTTCGCCCATACGACAAGTTCGTCGATGTCGACGTTCGCGTCCGCGGCCGGCACCACGACGGCCAGCGGTGTCTCACCCCATTTTTTGCTCGTCACGCCGATCACGGCGACGTCGGCGACAGAGGCATGTTCGCGCAGCACGGCTTCTATGTCGGCGGGGTAAACGTTCTGGCCGCCGGAGATGATCATGTCTTTCTTGCGATCGACGAGATACAGAAAGCCGTCGGCGTCGAGTTTTCCGATGTCGCCGCTGCGCAGCCAGCGTTTGCCATTAGCATCTTCCCAGCCCGACTCCGCGGTTGCTTCGTCGTTGCCGTGATAACCCGCCATCATCAGCCGGCCGCGGCCGACGATCTCGCCGGCCTGTCCCGGCGGCAGCGGGCGGTCGTCGTTGTCGAGTATGACGAGATCCTGTCCGGGGCAGGGGCGCCCGACCGAGGCGGCTTTGGCCGGCATGTCTTCGGGCGGCAGGATGGTCACCAGCCCTTCGGTCAGCCCGTAGAGTTCAATGAAATCGCCGGGGATGTTCTTGCGGATACGGTCTTTCATCTCGACGCTGAGCGGCGATCCGCAGCACATGAGCGCCTGCATGCTCGAAAGGTCGAACGAACCGAAGTCCGGGAAATCGAGCAGGCGCTGAAGCTGCACCGGCACCATGGCCGAATGCGTGACGCGCTGTTCCTGGATCACCTGCAGGCAGTTCCGCTGGCTGAACTGCCGCTCGATGACCAGGCTGCCGCCCACGTAAAACGTGCTGAGCATGGCGACCCAGCTAATGTTCGAGTAAAGGCCCAGCGAGCAGAGCGTCCGGGCGCCCGAGTGATAGCGCAGCGCCGCGGCCATGTCCATCGCCCAGGCCGCGCGCCCCGCGTGATCGTGCACGATGCCTTTCGGCAGGCCGGTGGTGCCCGAGCTGTAGATGATGTTGCATTCGTCCGCGGGTCCGATCGGGATCTCCGGCGGTGTCGTGTCGGCGGCGTCGCAAAACGCGTGGAAGTCGCGCCAGGACTTCTTGTCCGCGTCAACGGAAATGAAGCGGTCATCGGCGATCCCGGCGATGCGGGCGCGCATGCCGTCGATGCGCTGCACTTGTTCGTCGGAGGCGACGACGGCAGCGGCGCCGCTGTCGTCGATCATACCGGCAACGGCGTCATCGCCGACGGCGACGTTCAGGGGCACGGCAACCAGGCCGGCCCGAATCGCGCCGAACATCGCCACCGCCATTTCACCGCTGTTTCGCATCAAAACGACGACCCGGTCGCCCGGCACCAGCCCTTTATCACGAAGCGCGTTTGCAAACCGCGCCGTGCGCTCGCCGAACGCACGCCAGCTCATTGTCTCGCCGTCGACGATCAGCGCCGGCTTGGCGTGTAGCCAGCGGCTGTTAAGCGCGATAAGGTCCGGAACCAGCAGCGGAGCGGGCGAGAACCACGCCATGTCCTTCCTCCAATGGCGGTCATGGCCTGCCGTTTTGCCGGTGGGCCAAAATTCAACGAGCGTTGAATATTAATTGAACGCTTGTTGAAAAACAACGGTATCATTGCCGCTGGGACCGGCAGGGTCACTACAGTCGACGGGGATCGAATGAACAGCAAGGCGCAATCGACCAAGGAACGCATACTGAATGCGGCGGAGGAATTGTTTGCACGCGACGGGTACGCAGCGGTATCCGTGCGGCAAATCATGAGCAAGGCCGAAGCCGACGTGTCGCTGGCTTATTACCATTTTCAGTCGAAGCAGGATCTCTTCGATGCCGTGATGCTGCGGCGGGTCGAGCATCTCAATGCCATACGGCTCGAAGCACTCGAGGCGGTCGAACGCAGGCACCCCGACGACGCGCCCACGGTCGAGGAGATCATCGGCGCGTTCACCGGTCCGCTGCTCGACCTGCTCGCAAACGAGCACGAGCAGTGGCATCACTACTTTGCGTTGATTGCTCAGATCAACAACTCACCGGATTCGGGCGGAGAGCTGATGACGCGTTACTTCGATCCGTTGGTTGCACGGTTCATCGAAGCGCTGAAAAAAGCGCTGCCCGACTGCGAGGAATCCGATCTCTACTGGAGCTACCACTTTTTCTCCGGCGCGCTGACGCTCACGTTTGCGGAAACCGGCCGCATCGACAACCTGTCCGGCGGCGTTTGCCGCTCGTCCGATATCCAAAGCATCAGCCGCGTCATGCCGCACTTCATCGCGGCGGGTTTCCGCGGCCTCTGCGCCCATCGGACCTCGAAGACCGCGCAGGAGTAGGGCGCCGGCGCGCCCCGGTCCGGCCCGCGGGCCGCCTCACCTCGTTCCGGCAATTTCAAGGCGCCACGCGACGCGCCGCTGCCGTCCCGTGAATCCGGTGTTGTCTTTCAACGAACGTTGAACTAATATTTGTTGAACGTTCGTTGAAATTTGCCCATCTATGGACGGGCCTTGGGGGGAATGATGCGCTTGCCGTCACATCGAAGCTGGTATGGACTGAGTGGTTTGGGACTGACCGCGCTCGCCGTCGCGGCTTGTATGCTGGTTCTGCCGGCCCCCGCTTCGGCGCAGAGTGCCTCCGCCGAGGCGCTGGACGAGGTGATCGTGACGGCCAGGCGCCGCGAAGAGTCCCTTCAGGACGTGCCGATCGCCGTGTCCGCCTATAGCGGCGAGTTTCTCGAGGAAATCGGCGCCATCGACATCACGGCGCTGGCGCAATCGACGCCGAACACCACGCTCGAGGTTTCGCGCGCCACCAACACGACGCTGACCGCCTATATTCGCGGTGTCGGCCAGCAGGACCCGCTCGCCGGCTTCGAGGGCGGCGTCGGCATTTATCTCGATGACGTTTACCTGGCACGGCCGCAGGGCACGGTGTTCGACGTTTACGACGTCGAACGCATCGAGGTGCTGCGTGGACCGCAGGGCACGCTTTACGGGCGCAACACGATCGGCGGCGCGGTGCGCTACGTGACGCGGCGTTTGTCCGACGAGCCGGAGATGGAGGTGAGAGCGTCGCTGGGGTCATACAACCAGGCCGACCTCATGGTCAAGGGTTCGCTGCCGGTCAGCGACTCCCTCAAAATCGGCGGCACCGTCGCCACGTTCAACCGCGACGGTTTTGGCGACAATCTGTTCACGGGCGAGGACAACGCCGACAAGGAAATCCTGGCGTTCCGCGGCAGCCTGGAATGGCAACCGACGGACGATTGGTTCGTCCGGCTTTACGGCGATTTCAGTGATGACGACTCCAGTCCGCGGCACGGACGCCGGCTGTTGCCGAGCGCGGCAGGCGACCCCGTGCTGAACGACGTCTTCGATACGCGCGCCGGTATCGCCATGATCCCGACGTCGAACGCCGGGCTGGAGCAGGAGGTCAAACAAGGCGGTATCGGACTGCTCGCCGAATGGTTCGTTGCCGATCAATGGTCGCTGAAGTCCATCACCTCGTACCGCGAAGACGACTCCGAATCGTTGATCGATTTCGACAACCTTCCCGCCGACACTTTCGATGCGCCGGTCATCTACGAGAACCGCCAGTTCAGCCAGGAGTTTCAGGCAACCTACACCGGTGAGCGGGCATCCGGCGTGTTTGGGCTCTATTACCTCGACTCGAACGCGTTTAACGCTTTCGACGTGCTGATCGTCAGCGCGCTCACGTCGTTTACGCTGGGTGATTACGACACCGAAGCCTGGGCGGCGTTCGCCGATTTCACCTGGGACCTCAGCGATTCCCTGGTGCTTTCGGTCGGTGCGCGCTACACGGAAGACGAGCGCACGGCGACGGTCACGCGTGAATCCTTCGGTCTGCCGGGCGGCCTGGGTTCTCCGTTCTTCGGCAATACCGATGCCGTCTCGACGACGGATCCCGTGCCCGGTTTCGTGCCGACGTTCAACGGCAACCGGACCGACAGCGACTTCACGCCACGGGTCAGCCTCGGCTGGTCGCCGGTAGAAGAACACAATCTTTACATTTCCTACAGCGAGGGTTTCAAGGGCGGCGGCTTCGATCCGCGCGGCGCCTACCAGTTCCCGGAAGTGCAGGCCGGATTCGAGCCCGAGACCGTGGAGTCCTACGAAATCGGTGCGAAGTCGACCTGGCTGGACGGCAGGCTGCGCACCAACTTCGCGGCGTTCGTGTCCGATTACACCGACGTCCAGGTACCGGGTTCGATCATTCTCGATAACGACAACGACGGCGTCGCCGACGGCTTCGCGGGCACCACGACCAACGCCGGCAAGGCCGACATCGAGGGCTTCGAGATCGAAGCCGTCGCGCAGTTCACCGACGCGTTCTCGTCGACGCTCGCCATCGGTTACATCGATGCCGAATACACGGAGTGGCTGGTTGCGGCAAACGACCCGGTGACGGACGAACCGATTTTTGTCGATATTTCGGACCAGCGGGTTTTTCAGAATACGCCCGAATGGACCGGAAACCTGCTGTTGCGTTACGAATGGCCGCTGGACCTGTTCGGCGCGGCCGGCGATCTGGCCTTGATCGGTTCGGCGTCGTTCAAAGACGATACCTTTCAATTCGAGATCGCCGATCCCCTGGTCGATCAGGAGGCGTACACCCTGATCGACGCCAGCATCGTCTGGACCTCCGAGGACAGCCGCTACCAGCTCGGCCTGCACGGCAAGAACTTGAGCGACGAGGAATACATCGTAGCGAACTACAACTTTCCGACCGTCGATTCATCGGTCATCGGCTTTTACGGAAACCCGCTCACGTTCACCGGCACATTTGGCGTGCGGTTCTGAATCGAATCCACGCCTGTCGCGACGGACGGGGCCGTTTAGCTAGTCGCAGGTGTCACCCGAGAGCGCGGTTGCTTTCATCGAGGCTCGATCGGTGAAATGGTCATACCAGGCCGTGAGCTTTGGGCAGTCCCTTCTGAACGACGGTAAGCCGCGGAATTCCAGCCAGCTTAGCGACGTCGCCAGTGCTATTTCCCCGATCGTCAAGCGATCCTGCAATGCCACGGTCCGTTCGATGTAATCGTAGCTTTCCACGATCTTCGTGATCTGTCCGTCGTAGAACGGCTGATGTCTCAACGCCTCCGGTCGGCGTACGGATTCCCACCGGGCCAGTATCCCGGCTTCGGACAGGCCGTCGGCCAACGCCTGCAGGCGGAGCGCGACTAGCCGCTCGTGCGGGTCTTCGGGAATGAGTGCCGGCCCGGTGTTGCGTTGATCGAGGCAGGAACAGATGACTCTGGAGTCGAAGACCGGCTCACCGTCGTCGAGTATCAGGACGGGAACCTTGCCGAGCGGGTTGAGCGCGAACACTTCGCCGTTACGCCGTGTTGGACTGGTTTCGTGGTGCACGACCTCCAGTCCGGCCGCCAATCCGGCTTCGTGCGCGAAAACCAGCGTTTTGCGGGCGAAGGGCGAGTGTGTTTGATAAAGCAGTTTCATTGGCGATCTCCGGTCGAGTTAGGGCCTGTTGACACTATTCGAGTAATCCCTGCTGGGCCTGGTCATGCCGCGCGCTCTTCACCCTCCGTAACCAGAATGAGTGGTAAGCCCGTTGGGTCGACGTCACTCGTGCCGCGCACCCGCCTCAGGCCGGCGAGGCCCGCCGCGCCGGAAGGAGTCGTCGGCACGCCGCGGCTGCTCAGGAATGCGGCGGCAGCGTCGGCCTCGTCGTCCGATACGCTGACGAATTCGACGTTGGAGCGTTCGAGAATCGTGTGCGCGATCAGCGAAGGTTCCTTGCAATCGAGACGGCCCATGTTCGTCGCGGGTCCGTCGCTGCGTGTTGGGCGTCCCTCCCGGCTGCTTGCCGCCAGGCACGCCGCGGCTTCCGGTTCGACGACAACAATGCGCGGCTGCACGCGCCAGTTGCTGCGAATCATCCGGGTTATCGCCGCGGCAAGTCCGCCGACGCCAGCCTGAAGATAAACGTCTGACGGCCATGCCCCGAGTTGCTCGAAGGTCTCGCGCAGTTCCTCCGCAATGACGGTGTAGCCCTCCATGACGAGTGCGGGTGGTGCGAGATAATCTCGCCAAGCGGCGTCGGCGAGCAGTGTTGCGTTTGTTTGTTCGGCGTCAGCTTTTGCTGCCGCCATACTCTCCTCGTACGTGTTGCCGGAGCGGACGACGGCGGCTTTTTTCGCCAACAGGCGTTTCTCGAAATGCTCCGGCACCTGATGGCTCAAATAGATACGCGCACGGGCGCCAAACAGTCGCGCCCCTTCCGCAATCGCGAGGCCGTGATTGCCGGCGCTTGCACAGACAAACGTCTTCGACGCCGAGAACTCCCGTACGGCGGCGGAAACCAGATCCTCCGCGACCAGGGTACGACCGGTAGCCGCTTCGTAGTGCTCCTTGATCATCATCGCCACGGCATACACACCGCCCAGCGCCTTGAACGACCCGAGCCCCATCCTGCCGGACTCGTCCTTTACCAGAACGGTGAGCCCGGAAGCGTCGGTAATCTCCGTCAATGCCGTGCGCTCATACGCGGGGCAGGCGGCTAACAAACCAAGTGGTTTATCCGGGTCAGGGTCGAACATGAGGGTCCTTGGACGGGGAAGAATCGACGCGGTTAATGCCGTGATTCTAGTCGCTGAGCGTGATGCGAATACGGCGGAATTCGTGGATATGCGATAATTCGACGCGGTAATTGGGACGTAGACGAGAAAACAATGCAGCTAAAACTGGATTCAGCGGACCGGAGCATTCTCGCCGCTTTGCAAACGGACGCCACTTTGGGCCTGGAGCACCTGGCCGAAGTGTCGGGGCTATCGGTGGCTTCGGTGCAGCGGCGGCTAAGACGCCTTCGGGAGTCCAAGGTGATCGAGCGGACCATAGCCGTGCTGAGTCCGGCGGCGCTGGACCAGAACATGACGTTCATCGTTCTGGTCGAGTTGGAACGCGAACGTCTCGATCAGCTCGAGGCGTTCCAGCGGATCGCGCGTAAGGAATCGCAGGTTCAGCAGTGTTATTACGTTACGGGGGAAGCGGACTTTGCACTCGTTTGTGTGGCGAGGAACATGAACGATTTCGAGGCGCTGACGCACCGCTTGTTTTTTGACAACGCGAACGTGCGGAGATTCAGGACGTCGGTCGTCATGGGGCGCACGAAGGTGGGTTTGTCGGTGCCGACGACGAAGCCGGCCGACGACGACCAACCAGCCGGATAATGCGGGACAGCGGGCTGCGAGAGCCTACGCGGTCGTGATCACGGGTATCCCGAGGCAGTCCCATTCGTCAATGCGGGTGCGTGGCGGCCGCGCCTTTCGATGAGCGGGACGTACGCTAAACACAGTGTTCACCCGCGGAATGTGACCGCGGTCATCCAGCGAACCTCACGATTACCGACATAGTGCACGGCTCGGCGGGCCGTGGCAGGCGCCGCCGTCGATGGCGTCCCGTTTGTCGGCACGGAGAGAGCGATATGACCGATGGTGACCTTGTTCCGTATGCGTTCGCGCGACAGCGTTTTACACACGCCTGTAATGCCCTTGCGAACGAGCAACGCGACGTCAGGGATCGTGTGAAGGATGCGATCGTCGCGCTCTCACCGCTGCGCGCCGAAGACATTCCACGCTCCTGCCAGGTGCTCTATGAGCGTTTGCAGAATCTGATCGGCCCGGAGCTTTGGGACGATGATGCAACATCCGGGACGCTGGCCGCCGCGGTCAACGCATTGTCGATGGGCCGCATGGCCACCTCGATCGACCTGATTGTCAAAGCCAGCGACACGCTCGACAAGCACTGCGGAATCGAACCCGGGCAACGATCAAAACGGGTGGGCTCTCCTTATGCCTACTCGGGACCGGGTTGACGGCCGGATTGGTTTGACATAGTCCCGCAAGTTCAGACACCTCATCAAACACTGTCGTTCAGACTGCTATAGCAGCGCAATTTACATTGACGTGAGACGGCAAGCCCGGAAAGATGTGCGGCCCATAGCGTCCGTAATCGCGAGTAGTCAAGAACAAGAAGCAATGCAGACCGACTTACCCGATCTACACATCTTCGCCCGCGTCGCCGAGTCGGAGAGTTTTCGAGAAGCGGCCGAATATCTGCGTATGTCGCGTTCAACCGTCAGTATCCGCATTGGACAGTTGGAGAAGGAGCTCGGCGTTTCGCTGTTCAATCGCAGTACGCGGCGAATCAGTCTGACCGACGCCGGGCAGACGCTTTATGTGTATTGGGAAACGATCGCCTCGACGATGCAGGAGGCGCTGGCCGCCGTGCAGGGGGCAGACCAACAGCCGTCGGGGACCCTCCGGGTGAGTATGCCGTCGAGCCTCGGCGTTGCGTTGATGCCGACGATGGTCCAGCAATTCTTGCGAACATGGCCCGATCTGAAAATGAGTCTCGATTTTCGCGAGCAAAACGTCGACGTCGTGGGCAAGGGATTCGATGCCGTCATTCGTTTTGCGCAAAAGCTGCCGGACTCACGGCTGACGGCCAAGCGCCTCGCGACCACGCCGCGTGTGCTGGTTGCCTCGAGCGGTTACCTGGAACGTCACGGACAACCGTCGCGGTTGAAAGACCTGCGCGGGCACCAGTGCCTCGGACTCGGTTTTCGCTCGGAGCAGAGAATGAGCTGGGCTTTCGAGACCGACACCGGCCCTACCGAAATCGTTCTGCAGCCGGAGTTTGCGGCAAACAACGATCTTGCGCTCGTTTTAGCGGCGTGTCTGGACGGCGGCATTCTGTATTCGCCGCGGCTGCTGATTGAAAGCGAGATTCGCCTTGGGCGTTTGGAGGTGATTACGTTATCGGACGCCGCGGGACAGGACGTCGGCGCGTTCGCGGTTTATCCGCAGGCGAAGCCGCCTGCGAAGGTCCGGGTGTTCGTGGAATTCGTCGAAGAGTGCCTCAAACGGCTGGCCGATACCGACCGTTGGGCGCCGTTGCTCCGGTCGGCGTCGTAGGCCGGGTGTTTGTGCGACCGTCGGAACGAAACGATCAGTCCGGCATGAAGATTCTTGCCGGATGCTCCAGGAGTTCCTTGACGTGCTGTATCATCGCCGCCGCGTCGTAGCCGTCGACAAAACGGTGATCGAACGATGACGACAGGTTCATCATCAGCCTGACTTCCACCTGACCGTCGACGACCATCGGGCGTTCGACGGCGCGGTTGACCCCGATGATCGCCACCTCCGGCTGGTTGATGACCGGTGTGCTGACGATGCCGCCGAGCTTGCCCAGGCTCGTTATCGTTATTGTAGAACCCGAAAGCTCGTCGCGTTTGATCTTGTTGCTTCTCGCGGCCTCGGAAACCCGGCGGATCTCCGCCGCAAGGTTTTCGACGGACCGCCTTTCGGCGTTGCGAACGACAGGAACCTTCAGCCCGTCCGAGGTTTGCGTCGCTACACCCAAATTGACGGATTCGTGTCGCACCAGCACGCCGCGATCGCGATCGTAGGTGGTGTTGCACTGCGGGTAAATTTTGAGTGCGCGTACCAGCGCGAGACTGATGAACGGAAGCAGCGTCAACCGCTCTCCGCTGGCGCTTTTCTTGGAATTCAAGTGTTTGCGCAGCGACTCCAGTTCCGTGACGTCGATTTCTTCGACGTAGGAAAAGTGCGGGATCTCCAGATTGGCCGAGGTCATGCGTTCGGCGATCATCCGGCGGAGTCCGATGACTTTGACCTCCGTCGTGCCGTCGTCGCCGTCCGCGGCGGTTACCGAACTCGTCGGCAGCCGCTGCTGCAGATAGGCGTCGAGGTCCTTGCGCAGAATACGGCCGCCGGCGCCGCTGCCGGGGACGAGCGTCAGATCGACGCCCGCTTCTTTCGCGCGCCGCCGAACCGCCGGAGACGTGACGATTTTCGACGTGTTGGCGGCCTGCGGTTCCGGTTTGACGGGCGTCGTAACGGGCGCCGGTTTTTCCGCCGGTGCTTCGGTTGCGGTTTCCGTCTCGGCGGGCCCGGCCGTGCCGTTCGCGCCGGTATCGAAAACGACCAGCGGTGCGCCAACCGCGATCGTGTCGCCGGCATCGCCGGCGAGCGAAATGACTTTTCCCGTGACGGGCGAGGACAGTTCGACGGCTGCCTTATCGGTCATCATTGTTCCCACGACGTCTTCTTCCGCTACCACGTCGCCAACCTTGATATACCACTCCGCGATTTCCGACTCGACGGTGCCTTCGCCGAGGTCCGGTAGTTTGAAGATGTATTCGCTCATTCGGCCTCCATGACCTTGTTGATTGCCGCCGCTATGCGTTTTTGGCCCGGGAAATACTGCCACTCGAATGCATGCGGGTAGGGCGTATCCCACCCGGCGACCCGCTCGATCGGCGCTTCCAGGTGATAGAAACACTCCTCCTGAATGGTTGCGGACAGTTCGGCGCCGTAGCCGTTGAACCGGGTGGCTTCGTGCGCGACCAGGCAACGTCCGGTTTTTTTCACCGATTCCGTAATCGTATCAGCATCCAGCGGTGAGATCGTCCGGACGTCGACCACTTCGGCGTCCACGCCCGTGAGCCTGGCTGCGGCCTGGGCGACGTGCACGAGCGTCCCGTAAGTGACGATGGTCAATTCTTCGCCCGTCTGCACGATCTCGGCGGTATCGAGCGGGACGGTGTAATAGCGTTCCGGCACCTCGCCTTTCGGATGTTTCGTCCAGGGCACGGCCGGCTTCTCGGGGTCGCCGTCGAAAGGACCGTTGTAAATACGCTTGGGCTCGAAAAAGACGACCGGGTCGTCGGATTCGATCGCGCTGATCAGCAGTCCCTTGGCGTCGTAAGGATTGGACGGAATGACCGTCTTGATACCCGTGACGTGGGCGAACAGCGCCTCCGGACTTTGTGAGTGCGTCTGGCCTCCGCGAATTCCTCCGCCGCAGGGCGTGCGAACGGTCACCGGAGAGAAGAAGTCTCCGCCGGACCGGTAGCGAATTCGCGCGAGTTCGCTGACGATCTGGTCGAATCCGGGGTAGATGTAGTCGGCGAATTGAATTTCGACCACCGGGCGCAGGCCGTTTACGCCCATGCCGATAGCGGTGCCGATAATGCCGCCCTCGGCGATGGGCGCATCGATGACGCGATGCTCGCCGTATTTCCGCTGCAACCCATCCGTGCAGCGGAAGACGCCGCCGAAATAGCCGACGTCTTCGCCGAAGACGACCACGTTGGCGTCCTTTTGCATTACGACGTCGAGCGCGGAGCGAATGGCCTCGATCATGTTCATCTGCGCCATCGCTCAAGCCTCCTCGAGGTCGAGCATCTGCCGCCGCTGGCGTTCGAGATACGGAGGGGTCTCGGCGTACACGTCGTCGAACATGCTGGCCGGATCGAGGAATGGGCCCTCGGTCATCGTGCCGTACTTCTGTGCCTGCTTCCACGCGGCCAGAACTTCGGCGCGCAGCTCTTCCTCGAGTTTTTCGTGTTCGCTTTCCGACCAGTGCCCCTCGGCGATCAGGTGCTGCTTCAGGCGCTCGACGGGATCGCCGAGCGGGAAAGAATCCCATTCGTCTTTCGGGCGATACTTGCTCGGGTCGTCGCTGGTCGAATGGGCGCCGCCGCGGTAGGTCACGAGTTCGATCAGCGTCGGACCGCCGCCGCGGCGGGCACGATCGGCCGCCCACAGCGTCACGGCGTAAACGGCCAGGAAGTCATTGCCGTCCACGCGGATGCCGGGGACGCCCAGTCCCAGGCCGCGCGCGGCAAACGGGCGGCGTTCGCCGCCGGCAAACCCCTGGAACGTCGAGATTGCCCACTGGTTGTTGACCACGTTGAGAATGACCGGCGCGAAATACACGGCGGCGAACGTCAATGCGTAGTGGAAGTCCGCCTCGGCCGTGCTGCCGTCTCCTACCCAGGCCGCGGCAACGTGATCCTCCCCCTTGATGGCCGAGGCCATCGCCCAGCCCGCGGCGTTCGGAAACTGCGTGCCGAGATTGCCCGAGATCGAGAAGATGTTTGCGCTGGCGTTATGATAGAGCACGGGCAGCTGCCGACCCTTGCACATGTCGCGGGTGTTCGACAGGCACTCGCACATCATGTCGACGAGCTTGGTGCCGCGGTACATGAAAAGCCCCTGATTCCGGTACGAGGGAAAACACATGTCGCCCGGCCGCAGCGCCATGCCCTGCGCGATCGAGATGGCTTCCTCGCCGAGCGCCTGCATGTAAAACGAAATCCGGCCCTGGCGCTGGATTTGCCACATGCGTTCGTCGAAGACGCGGTTGAGCACCATCCAGCGCAGTGCGATCTGCAGCTTGTCCGGGTCGATGGTCGGGTCCCACGCGCCCTTGGCCGAGTGGTCGTCGTCGAGGACGCGCACGAGCTCCATGCTCAGGTGCTCGATATCCCGGGTTCGCGCGTCGATCGGCGGCCGGTCTACCGCGCCCGCGGGGCTGAGATTCAGGTAGCTGAAGTCCGGCTTGTCGCCAGGCCGGGCCGACGGGCGCGGAATATGCAGTCTGGACTTGGTGCTCATGCGATACGGAATCCTTTCAGTGGCATTTAGGGGAGGCGCACAACGGCGGCGATTCTCGCACGATATGGCTCCGGTCTACATGTAAGGTTTGTGGTAGCCGGATTTTACGCTTTCTTGCCCCGGCGGTCCGAGTCGATCGGCGGCGGATTGGCGCGTTCTTGGGCACGATTGAGACTTGCACCGGCGGCCGATCTGGGGCACTTTGGTACCAGGGCCTGCTAGTACTCGACAAAAACGCCCTGTTGCGCCGGCGGCCCCGCCTCACGCGCATCGCCGGTGCGAAACTCAGTGAATGACCGTAAGCATTGAGAGGTAACGCCGTGCCAAGCCATACGTCCGAGCAAATCCGCAACATCGCTCTGGTCGGACACGCCGGTTCCGGTAAAACGACCCTTGTGGAAGGGCTGCTGTCCGCGGCCGGCGTCATCGGCGCGCCTGGCAGCGTCGAACGCGGCACGACGGTCAGCGACTTCGACCCCCAGGAAAAAAGCCTGCAACACTCCCTGGATTGCACCGTGGTGACGCTCGAGCACGGAGGGATTCACGTCAACCTTCTGGATACGCCCGGATACCCGGAATTCGTCGGCCGCGCGCTCGGCGCGCTCGAAGCGGTCGAAACGGCGGCAATTGTCATCAACGCTGCCAACGGGATCGAGCCCATGACCCAGCGGATGATGGATCAGGCGCGGGATCTGGGTTTGTGCCGGATGATCATCGTTAACCGGATCGACGCGCCCGGCGTCAACGCCGGGGCGCTTCTAGGGGAAATCCGCGATACTTTCGGTCCCGAGTGCCTGCCGATCAATCTGCCGGCCGACGGTGCAAGCCGCGTTGCCGACTGTTTTTTCGAGCACGAGGACGGTAACACTGACGCCAGTTCCGTCGCCGAGGCGCACACCCAAATCGTCGACCAGGTTGTGGAGCTCGATGAGGAACTGATGGAGCTCTACCTGGAGCAGGGGGAGGAACTCGACCCGTCTCAGCTCCACGATACGTTCGAGCAAGCGCTGCGCGAAGGGCATCTGGTGCCGATTTGTTTCAGTTCGGCCGCCAACGACGTCGGCGTGCGGCAGTTGCTGCGGGTTTTCGAGATGCTGATGCCGAATCCGATGGAAGGAAACCCGCCGGCGTTTCTCAAGGGAGAGGGTGAAGACGCTCAACCGGTCGAGGTGACGCCGGACGCATCGAAACATGCCGTCGCGCACGTATTCAAGATCAGCATCGACCCCTTTGCCGGCAAACTCGGCGTCTTTCGGGTACATCAGGGCACGATCACGCCTACGAGTCAGCTGTTCATCGGCGATGGCCGAAAGCCTTTTAAAGTTGGTCATCTGTTTCGACTGCACGGTAAGGAACACAGCGAGATCGACTGTGCGATTCCGGGCGACATCTGCGCGGTGGCGAAGGTGGACGACGTCCACCTCGATGCCGTGCTGCACGATTCGCACGACGAAGATCATTTTCATCTTCGTCCCGCGGTGTTTCCCGATCCGCTGCTCGGTATCGCGGTGGAGCCGGAGAGCCGCGGGCAGGAGCAGAAACTCTCGGACGCGCTGCATAAACTCCTCGCCGAGGATCCCTGCGCCCGCATCGAGCACAACAGCACGGCAAACGAAACCGTGTTGTACGGCATGGGTGAATTCCACCTTCGGATGTTGATTGAACGCCTGGCGGATCGATACAACGTCGTCGTGCAGACTCACCCGCCGAGTATCGCGTATCGGGAGACGGTGACCGGCACGGCGGAAGGCCACCACCGCCACAAGAAACAAACCGGCGGCGCCGGGCAGTTTGGCGAGGTCCATCTGCGTATCGAGGCCCTGCCCAGAGGGTCCGGCTTCAAGTTCGCGAATGCGGTGGTTGGCGGCGCGATCCCTTCGCAATTTATCCCGGCCGTAGAGAAGGGCATCCGGCAGGTGCTTTCACAAGGCGCCATCGCCGGTTATCCCGTCCAGGACATCAAAGTGACGGTGTTCGACGGCAAACACCATGCGGTGGACTCAAAGGAAATTGCGTTCGTGACCGCGGGCCGGAAAGCGCTTCTCGACGCGATAGCCAAGGCGCGCCCGATCGTGCTGGAACCGATCGTCAAAGTGGAGATGTTTGCGCCTTCCGGCAGCATCGGCGATATCGCGGGCGACCTTTCGAGTCGTCGTGGACGCATCAACGGCAATACGTCGCTGCCGGGAAACCGGGTATCGATCATGGGCGAAGTTCCGCTCGCCGAATTTCGCGACTACCAGACGCGGCTGAAGTCGCTGACCGGCGGGGAGGGCGAGTTCACGATGGATTTCAGTCATTACGAGCCCGTGCCGCCAACCGTCCAGCGCGAATTGATGTCCAGTTACCAGCATCCGGCGGACACGGACTGATCGACGCCGCTTTTCCCAAACGCCTGAACCCTGACGAGCATCGGTATGGACCGCCGTAAGCTGGATGCGTTGCGGAAGAAGTTTTCGGGCGACGGCAGCCGCGTCTCGGACCCGAAGTTCCGGCAAGTCGTGGACTACCAGTTCAACGCCGCCGGCACCCGAACGCTTCCGTATGCCGGCTTGCCGACGCTGCTGGACGCGCCGTTTTCCGAATCGCTGGACGATCTCGACATCGCCCTGATCGGCGTGCCGATGGACCTGGGCGTGACGAACCGAAGCGGCGCGCGATTCGGCCCGCGGGCCGTGCGCGCCATGGAGCGTATCGGTCCGTATAACCACGCCCTGGAGGTGCTGCCGTTCGGCAGCCGCCGCTGTGCCGACGTCGGCGACGTACCGTTCCGCAGCCGTTTCAACCTGGCATCGTGCATCGACGATATCGAGACCTATTACCATGCGGTGATCGACGCGGGTGTTGCACCGCTGAGCGTCGGTGGCGATCACTCGGTGACCCATCCGATCCTGAAAGCGGTGGGACGGGACGCCCCGGTTGCGTGTATTCACATCGACGCCCATTGCGATACGTCGGGTGAATACGAGGGCGCGAAATTTCAGCACGGCGCGCCTTTCCGTCACGCCGTGCTCGACGGCGTGCTGGACCCCGAACGGACGATTCAGATCGGTATTCGCGGCAGCGCCGAATACCTGTGGGAATTTTCCTACGACTCCGGCATGACGGTCATCCACGCGGAGAAGTTTGCCGAGATGGGCGTGGCGGCCGTCATCGAAAAGACCCGCAAGGTCGTTGGCGAGGGTCCGGTATACGTCAGTCTCGACGTCGACGGGATCGATCCCGCGTTTGCGCCGGGGACCGGCACCCCGGAGGTCGGCGGTCTGACGCCGCGCGAGGTGCAGGCGCTGCTCCGGGGCTGCGCCGATCTGCGGATCGTCGGCGGGGACGTCGTCGAAATCGCCCCACAATACGACGCAACGACGAACACGGCCCAGGTCGGTGCGCAGATGTTGTTCGAGATTCTCTCGATGATGGCCGTGGATCGGCGTTGAAACCCACGAAAACAGCACCATTTATCGTTTCCACGGCGTTGCGGAAAGCGCACGAACTGCCGTATAATCGCGCGCCGGTGAGGTGGTACGGTAACGATCGATAGTGGATTGTCCGTACCCCCGCTACCAGAATCCTGGTAGATAATGAGCCCCGCCAAGGGGTTTTTTGTTGTCCGGAGGACGGCCGGGGGTGTTCGATCCTCTTAAGAACAAGAATGGGCCTTAGGCCCTTTTTTTGTTTATGAAACAGTAGATTGCGGTGCAAACTTAGATTGACTAGTGAAGAGTTGATTGGGCTGTTGGAGCCCGCCATTGAAAGCCAGGGCTATGAGCTGGTGGACCTCGAGATGAGGCTCGGCGGCCGGGACGGCGTGATTCGGGTGTTTATTGACAAACCCGACGGCGTCGGTCTGGAGGACTGCGAGGCCGTGAGCCGCCAGATCAGCGCGCTGCTGGACGTCGAGGATCCGATTCCGGGCCATTACGTGCTCGAAGTCTCGTCGCCCGGCCTGGATCGGCGCCTGACGAAAATCGAGCATTTCAGGCGGTTTGCGGGCGAAGACGTGCGCATAAAGCTACGCTTTCCCTTGGAAGGGCGGCGAAATTTCCAGGGCGCGATCAAGGCCGTGGATGACGAGAATATTGAGGTTGAGGTGGATGGCCAGTCGCACCGGCTGCCGATTGCGACGATTGCATCCGCTCGACTGGTGCCGACGGTTTAGCCGCCGTCGCTCCGGCCGTTTTGGAGAAACTTAGGCAATGAGTAAAGAGATTCTCATGGTGGTTGACGCCGTCTCGAACGAGAAAGGCGTTGAGAAAGACATCATTTTCGAGGCGATCGAAGCCGCGCTCGCGTCCGCGACACGGCGGCGGCACGGTGAAGACATCGACGTACGCGTTGCCATCGACCGGGAGAGCGGTGACTACGATACGTTCCGCCGCTGGTTGGTTTTCGAGGACGATTCGACGGAACTCGAGGTGCCGGATCGTGAGCTGCGCATGATCGATGCCGTGGACGTCGACCCGGCGGCGGAGCCGGGCGGCTACGTCGAAGTGCCGATGGAATCGGTCGAATTCGGCCGTATCGCGGCGCAGACCGCAAAGCAGGTCATTGTCCAGAAGGTCCGCGAAGCGGAGCGCGAGCAGGTTGTCGAGGAATACCAGGACCGCGAGGGCGAGCTGTTGTCCGGACTGGTCAAGCGCGTGGACCGTAACGGCGTTTACATCGATCTCGGCGGTAACGCAGAGGGTTTTGTCGCGCGTGACCAGATGGTTCCGCGCGAACCGGTCCGGCCGCAGGACCGGATGAAGGCGCTGTTGACGGAAGTGCGTTCGGAGCCGCGTGGCCCGCAGCTATTCATGACGCGTACGTCGCCGGAGTTCTTGGTGGAGCTGTTCAAGATCGAGGTTCCGGAGGTTGGCCAGGGGCTGATCGAAATCCTGGGCGCTGCCCGCGATCCCGGCCTGCGCGCGAAAATCGCGGTGAAGAGCAACGATTCGCGGATCGATCCGGTTGGCGCCTGTGTCGGTATGCGCGGTTCGCGGGTGCAGGCCGTGTCCAACGAACTGGCGGGCGAGCGCGTTGACATCATCCTCTGGGACGAGAATCCAGCGCAGTTTGTCGTCAACGCGATGTCGCCGGCTGAAGTCGTGTCCATCGTCGTGGACGAAGACGCACACAGCATGGACATCGCCGTCGAGGAGGACAAGTTGTCACAGGCGATCGGCCGGGGCGGTCAGAACATTCGGCTGGCGAGCGAGCTGAGCGGCTGGGAGCTCAACGTCATGACCGAGACGGACGCGGAGCAGAAGAGCGAATCCGAGATGAGGGAGCTCATCGAATTGTTCTCCGAGCAGCTCGACGTGGACGAGGAAATCGGCCTGATTCTCGTTCAGGAGGGATTTTCGACCATCGAAGAGGTCGCCTACGTTCCGCAATCGGAGCTGGTTGCCATCGAGGAGTTCGATGAGGAAATCGTCAACGAATTGCGCAATCGCGCCCGGGACGTGTTGCTCACCCAGGCGATTGTCCAGGAAGAGAAGATCGATGAAGCCGAGCCTGCGGAGGACTTGCTGTCGCTCGAGGGCATGGACAAGGGTTTGGCGTTCAAGCTGGCCAGTGAGGGTGTCGTGACCCGTGAGGACCTGGCCGAACTGGCGACGGACGACCTGCTCGAGATCAATGAGATGGACGAGGAAGAGGCTGCGGCGCTGATCATGAAAGCGCGGGCGCACTGGTTTGAAGCAGAGCAGCAGGCCTGACATCGTGTTGAAGAACCCTCTATCGGTGAAAGATGCTAGCCAGATGGACATTGGAGTTTGTAAATGGCTGACGTGACCGTTGCACAATTTGCAGAAGTTCTGAAGGTCCCTGTGGACAAGTTGCTCGCTCAGCTCGATGAGGCAGGCATCAAGGTCGGCGGGTCGGAAGACACGATCAGCGAGGACGCGAAGCTCGAGCTGCTCACCCACCTGCGCCGAAGCCATGGGCAGCAGGACGCGGCGGGTACGAGCGGCGCGCCGCGGCGTATCACGCTGAAGCGCAAATCGCAGTCGGAACTCAGACTGTCCGGTGCGCAGGGCCGTTCGCGGACGGTCAACGTCGAAGTTCGGCGAAAGCGGACGTACATCAAACGCGACGTGCTCGAAGAGCAGGCGCAGAAAGAACAAGAGGCGCTCGACAAGCAGCGCCAGGAAGAAATCGATCGCGCGGAGGCGGAGAAGCGCGAGCAGGAGCGTCTGAGGGAAGAAAAAGCCGAGGCGTTGCGGCGCGAGGAAGAGGCGCGCCAGCGGGAAATCGAAGCCAAGGAAAGCGCGGAGTCCGCCGCGCGTGAAGAAGCCGAGCGCGCCGCCGCCGCTGCCGCGGCAGCCGAGGAGAAAGCTCGCCAGGAACGCGCCGATGCCGAAGCCCGTGAGCGCCGCAGCAAGGAAAAAGACAAGAAGAAAGGCAAAGCCGGTCAAGAGACCCGATACGGCCGCAAGGAGCTGCACGTCGCCGGCGACAAGAGCGGCCGTCGCAAGCGCAAATCGCCGATACGTCGCCGTCCCGTGTCCATCAGCACGGACGGGCAGCACGGTTTCGAGCGGCCGACCGCGCCGGTCATACGCGAAGTCGAGGTGCCGGAGACCATCGCGGTGTCCGAGCTTGCCCAGCGCATGGCGGTCAAGGGCAACGAAGTCGTCAAGACCTTGTTCAACATGGGCGCAATGGTGACGATCAACCAGGTGATCGATCAGGACACGGCCGTCCTCGTGGTCGAGGAACTGGGGCACACGCCGAAACCCGTGTCCGGCGCGCAGGTCGATGAGGACCTGTTGGCCGATGAGAAACAGCCGGCTGGCGAGGAGGTGTCGCGCGCACCCGTGGTCACGATCATGGGTCACGTCGATCACGGCAAGACGTCACTGCTCGACTACATTCGCCGTACGAAGGTGGTCGACGACGAGGCGGGAGGCATCACACAGCATATCGGCGCCTATCAGGTAGAGACCGACAAGGGCATGGTGACGTTTCTGGACACGCCGGGTCATGCCGCGTTTACCGCGATGCGCGCCCGCGGCGCCCAGGCGACCGATATCGTGATTCTGGTCGTGGCGGCGGATGACGGCGTCAAACCGCAGACGGTCGAAGCCATCGAGCATGCAAAGGCCGCGGAGGTTCCGCTGGTCATCGCCGTGAACAAGATCGACCGCGAGAACGCCGACGTCGAGCGCGTCAAGAACGAGTTGTCGGCGCACGAGGTCATCTCCGAGGAGTGGGGCGGTGATCATTTGTTCGTGAACGTCTCCGCGCTTACCGGCGAAGGCGTAGACGCGCTTCTGGAAGCGGTGCTGTTGCAGGCCGACGTCATGGACCTCAAGGCGGCCGGTGACGGGCCGGCGCGCGGTCTGGTCATCGAATCGAGTCTCGAAAAAGGCCGCGGCGCCGTTGCAACGTTGCTCGTGCAAGCCGGTACTTTGAAGCAGGGCGACATGATTATCGCCGGCGAGGAGTACGGGCGCGTTCGCAACATGTTTGACGAAAATCAGAAATCGGTGTCCGAAGCCGGTCCTTCGACGCCCGTTGTCGTGCTCGGCTTGTCAAAAACGCCAAGCGCGGGCGACGATTTTCTGGTAGTCAAAAACGAACGCAAAGCGCGTGAAGTGGCGGAGTTCCGTCAGAGCAAGTCGCGCGAGTCCAAGCTGGCCCAGCAGCAGGCGTCGAAGCTGGAGGAAATGTTCAGCCAGATGAGCGAGGGCGCGGAAAAAGTCGTTCCGGTGGTGATCAAGGCCGACGTACACGGCAGCACGGAAGCGCTGCGCGACGCCCTGCAGAAACTGTCGACCGACGAGGTCAAGGTCAAGGTAGTCAGTGCGGGTGTGGGCGGCATCACTGAATCGGATGCCGTCCTGGCTGCGGCCTCCAAGGCGGCGATCATCGGATTCAACGTTCGCGCCGACGGCGCAGCACGGGCGGCGATCAAGGAATCGGGCGTCGATATTCGTTATTACAGCATCATCTATGAAGCGATCGACGACGTTAAGGCCGCGCTCAGCGGATTGCTGTCACCGGAGATCCGCGAGAACATTATCGGCATCGCCGAGGTCAAGGAAGTGTTCACATCGCCCAAACTCGGCAATATCGCCGGCTGCATCGTATCCGAAGGCCACGTCAAACGCTCGAATCCGATTCGCGTGCTGCGCGACAACGTCGTCATTTACGAGGGCGAGCTCGAGTCGTTACGGCGCTTCAAGGACGACGTCAATGAAGTTCGCTCGGGTACGGAATGCGGTATCGGCGTCAAGAACTACAACGACGTCAAAGTGGGCGATCAGATCGAATGTTACGAGCGAGTAGAAATTGCCCGTACGATTGAATAGGGCCTGTCAACAGACTCCGGGGCTTCCCGGCGCAGGAATCGATGCCAAAAGAGTTCTCGCGAAATCAGCGCCTTAGTTCGCAGATGCTGCGTACTTTGAACGAGCTGGTCCGCTTTGAGACCAAAGACCCCCGACTGTCCGGAGTCTCGCTGACCGCCATCGAGCTGTCGAGGGACCTGAGCGTCGCCAAGGTGTATTTCAGTCAAATGGATCCGGACGACGATCCAGGACTGGCGCTCGAGGGTTTGCGTTGTGCGGCGGGTTTCCTGCGCAGCAGGCTGGGCTCCTCGATCAAGGTGAGGCACGTGCCCGAGCTGCGGTTTCACCACGACGACAGCATTGCCCAGGGTGCCGCCATTAGCGAGTTGATCGACCGCGCGAACGCATCCGGCGACGCGGACAGGTAAATGGATATGCCCGTTTCCAGGCCAAATCGGCGAACGGCAATGCCGGTAGACGGGTTGTTGCTGTTGGATAAACCCGCCGGTATTACCTCCAACCGCGCGTTGCAGAAGGTCAAGCGCTTGTTGAACGCCAAGAAGGCGGGGCATACGGGCAGCCTCGACCCGGCGGCGACCGGGATGCTTCCGCTTTGCTTCGGTGAGGCGACCAAAGTTTGTGCATACCTGCTCGATGCGGACAAAGGTTACCGTGTCACGGCGTTGCTCGGCGAAGCGACGGACACCGGCGACGCGGAAGGAGCGGTGACGGAAACGGCTGCGGTGCCCGAGTTGGACGATGCGGGGTGGCGCGCGCTCCTGGCGCGGTTCGAGGGGGCAGGAAAGCAGGTGCCGCCTATGTATTCGGCCCTCAAGAAGGACGGAAAGCGTCTCTACGAACTTGCGAGAAAGGGGCAGGTGGTCGAACGAGAGCCGCGCACGATTCGTATCCATGAGCTGGCGCTGCTCGAGGCGCACGGCCGGCGCCTGGTGTTTCGCGTTCGCTGCTCGAAGGGTACCTACGTGCGTACGCTGGTAGAGGACGTTGCGAAGGCCGCCGGAACGGTTGCCCATACGGCAAGCCTGCACCGGGAGAGCGTGGGCGACTTCCGGGCGGACGACATGCTCGACATGGTGCGGGTGAGGCGGCTTGCGGAGTCCGGCCCGGAGGTGCTGCGATCGTCGTTACTGCCGGTGGATACGGCCTTGAAGAGCTGGCCTCTGGTCTCGATCGCGGGCGCTAGCGCGGAACGCTTCATGAGCGGCCAGGCGGTCAGCGCCGAGGGCTCGGATACCGGCCTGCTGCGGGTTTACGGCGACGGGCAGCGGTTTCTGGGCATTGGCGATCGCGCCGAGGACGGCACTTTGGCGCCGCGCCGGGTCTTCCGCTTGCCGGGCTGACGTAAGCGGCGGGATTTCTGAGAATTTATAGTATTTAGGCTATGACTTGGCCGGGAGAACCGCTAGAATGCGCGCTTCCAAAAAAGGGCCAAAAGACGATTTAGAGAGTATTGAGACATGTCACTGTCAAGTGAAGTAAAAAGCAGCGTTATTGAAGAGTATGCCCGCGGCAAGACAGACACGGGATCACCTGAGGTCCAGGTGGCATTGCTGACCAAGCGGATTTCGGAGTTGACCGAGCACTTCGCTGACCACAAAAAAGATCACCATTCCCGGCAGGGTCTCCTGAAAATGGTAAACAAGCGCCGCAAGCTGCTCGATTACCTGAAGGACAAAGACCAGAGCCGTTATCGCGACCTGATATCGCGGCTCGGCCTTCGCCGCTAGAACATCACCGGCGCCAGTCAAATGGACGTACCGTGCAGTCGGCCCTGAAACGGGTTCACGACCGGTTCGTCACGCTATTCAATTATTCAAGAGATAAAACGTGAACATAGTCGAAAAGACGTTCCAATTTGGGGAACACAAGGTAACCATCGAAACCGGCGGTATCGCCCGGCAGGCGGACGGCGCGGTGATGGTGGATATGGCCGAGACGGTGGTCCTAGTCACCGCGGTAGGCCGCAAGCAGGCCGATCCGGCGCGGGATTTTTTCCCGCTGACGGTCAACTACCAGGAAAAAACCTACGCCGCCGGCAAGATTCCGGGCGGTTTCTTCAAGCGCGAAGGACGGCCGAGTGAAAAGGAGACGTTGACCTCCCGGCTGATCGATCGCCCGATCCGGCCGCTGTTTCCGAAGGGCTTCAAGAATGAAGTGCAGGTCATCGCGACCGTCGTCTCGCTGAATCCGGACGTCGATCCCGACATCCCTGCGCTGATCGGTGCCTCGGCGGCCCTGGCGATTTCGGGTATGCCGTTCGCCGGACCGATCGGGGCGGCGCGTGTCGGGTACGTCGGCGGCCAATACGTTTTGAATCCGGGTGTTTCGGCGCTGCAAGACTCCGATCTCGACCTCGTCGTTGCGGGTACGCAGGACGCGGTGCTGATGGTCGAATCCGAGGCCGACAGCCTGTCCGAAGAAGTCATGCTGGGGGCCGTGATGTTTGGTCACGAGCAGATGCAGGCCGCCATCGCCGCGATCAACGAACTGGCGAGCGAAGTCGGCAAGCCCGCCTGGGACTGGGAGGCGCCGGAGACCAACGACGAACTCGACGCGGCCGTCGCGTCCGCCGCCGAAAGCAGCCTTACCGCAGCCTACCAGATTACCGACAAGATGGAGCGGCAGGCCGCGGTGGGTGACGCCAAGAGCGCGGCCGTGGAGTCCCTCGCCGGTGATGACGATGCTCACTGGTCCGAGGACGAAGTCAGAGGCTCGCTGTCCAAACTCGAAAAACAGGTCGTGCGCGGCCGTGTGATCGCGGGCGAACCCCGCATCGATGGGCGCGACCACGGTACGGTACGGCCCATCGACGTCCAGGTTGGCGTGTTGCCGCGCGCACACGGTTCGGCGGTGTTCACGCGCGGCGAAACGCAGGCGATCGTCGTGACGACGCTCGGCACCGGACGTGACGCACAGGTCATTGATGCAATCGAGGGTGAACGCAAAGACTCGTTCATGCTCCACTACAACTTCCCGCCGTTTTGCGTGGGTGAAACGGGCTTTGTCGGCTCGCCGAAACGTCGCGAAATTGGCCACGGCAAGCTGGCCAAACGCGGAATTGCCGCGGTCATGCCGACCACCGATGAATTTCCCTACGTCATCCGGGTGGTGTCCGAAATCACCGAGTCGAACGGGTCCAGTTCGATGGCCTCCGTGTGCGGAACCAGTCTTGCACTGATGGACGCGGGCGTGCCGACGAAATCGCCGGTTGCCGGCGTTGCCATGGGATTGGTCAAGGAAGGCGACAAGTTTGCGGTTCTGACCGACATCCTGGGTGACGAAGACCACCTGGGCGACATGGACTTCAAGGTCGCCGGCACCGATCAGGGCGTGACCGCGCTGCAGATGGACATCAAGATCCAGGGGATTACGCGGGAAATCATGAATACCGCGCTGGACCAGGCCAAGGACGCGCGCCTGCACATTCTTGGTGAGATGAGCAAGGCAATCGCGGAGCCGCGCGAGGAAATGTCCGAGTGGGCGCCGACGATCGTGTCGTTCAAGATCGACCCCGAAAAGATCCGTGACGTCATCGGCAAGGGCGGCGCCGTCATCCGGGCCATGACCGAAGAGACCGGTGCAACGATCGACATCGATCAGGACGGGACCGTGCGCATCGCGTCCATCGATTCGGCGTCCGGCAAGGAAGCGCGGCGGCGCATCGAACTGATTACGGCCGACGTGGAAGTAGGGCGCGTTTACACCGGCAAGGTTGCGCGTTTGATGGACTTCGGCGCATTCGTCACGATCCTGCCGGGTAAAGACGGCCTTGTGCACATCTCGCAGATCTCGAACGAGCGCGTGGAAAAAGTCAGCGACAAACTCGCCGAAGGTGACGAGGTCAAGGTCAAGGTCCTCGAAGTGGATCGCCAGGGCCGCGTGCGGCTGTCGATGAAGGAAGTTGACGCCGCGTAAGCTGCTTACGGCCTATGTTAGGAGCCCGTCCCGACGGGCGACCGGAAGAGGGGTTTGAAACGCGTTGTCGATCGCAGGCACTTCGACGACGAGTTTCAACCCCTTTTTTCGTGTTGCCCCAATCCGAGTTGGTCCGATCGACCCTTTTGGGAGTCTTCCGCGCCCCCCTGTAGGAGCCCGTCCCGACGGGCGACCGGAAGACTCCAGCCATAGAACTACTCGTCGATACGCGTGTCCGATTGTTTTTTTGGTGGGCCGGCCCGTGGATAGGGCGCCGGTTTTTTTCGGCGCGGCCTCGCGGAAGTCAGCGGGCGGGTGATAGGCTGTGCTGGATCAGCGCGTTTTCGCAACGAGTTAGGGAATGAGTCGTTTTAAATCGAAACAGCAGTTGGTGGACGATATCGTCAAAGAGCGCGCAAAGCTTGAAGCGCTCCTGGAGTCCATTCCGAGAAAGCGAAAGACCGAAGTCGTGGTAGACGGTATGAGCGTAAAAGACTTTTTGGCGCACCGTGCGGAATGGGGACGAATGCTGTTGTCCTGGTACGAGACCGTCGAGAAAGGCGGTGTTCCGGCCGTGCCGCACGAGAAGTACAAATGGAACCAGTTGAAGCAGTTGAACGCAGAAATATTCGAGACGTACAGGCGGAAGCCGCTTGAGAAGATCGAACGCGAATTCAAGAAAGTGCACGACGATCTGTTCGCCCTGGTCAAACGAGTCCCGGAGAAAGAACTGCGCGCCAAGTTTATCGGCGCCTCCGATCTGGCGTCGTACGTCAATTCGAGCACGGCCGCCCACTACCGCTCGGCTTACAAGCACATAAATAAGTGGTGGAAGGCTGCGGGGCCATAGGCGGTCGATCATGAGAATTCTTCTGATCGCGCTATGGTGTTGGTTGCTTCCAACGACGGAGTCTCTCGCCGCCGACCCTGCCGTTTACGGGTATCGTGTCGTGAATGTCTATCCGCACGACACCGACGCGTTTACACAGGGCCTGTTCTTTCGGGACGGCGAACTCTACGAAAGTACCGGCCTGCGGGGCCAGTCCTCGATTCGCAGAGTGAGCCTGACGACCGGCGAAGTGACCCGACGGTACGACCTGCCCGACAGATATTTTGGCGAGGGCATTGTCGACTGGGGCGATCGTCTCATAAGCGTTACGTGGCGATCCGGGCGGGGTTTCATATTCGCAATCGACAGTCTCGAACAGCAGGGCAGCTTTCTGATCGCGGGCGAGGGCTGGGGGCTGACCCGCGACGACTCGCAAATCATCATGAGCGACGGCACGGACGTGCTGCGTTTCCTCGACCCGAAAACCTTCGGCGAAATCGGCAGAGTCTCGGTCTCGTTGCGGGACCGCAGCGTGCGGAACCTCAATGAACTCGAATGGGTCGACGGGGAGCTTTTCGCAAACGTCTGGCAGACCGACTGGATTCTACGGATCGATCCGCGGTCCGGCGTCGTCACGGGCGTCGTCGACCTCTCCGGTTTGCTGCCCGATGCCGACCGGATCCCGGGGCACACGGACGTCCTGAACGGTATCGCCTACGATGCGGCGTCGAAACGTCTTTTCGTCACCGGAAAACGCTGGCCAAAATTGTTCGAGATCGAGCTGGTCGAAAAAACCGCCGCGAACTGAATTCCTTCCGCCGGCGCCGTGTGTCGCGTCCGCGAGACTAGTCCGTTGTTTCCCTGTCCTTGACGCCCGAAACGTGGGACGAGATCGCGCGCCATTGTCCGTCTTCTTTTATCAGGACGTTGCTGGATTTGTAGGTGTATGTCTCGGCCACGCCGGCGCCGTCCACAATAGCCACCGAGTCCTTGTAGATCGCCAGCCTTTCGATACGGAACTCGAATTTGCCGGGATCCCACTGATTGTTACGAATGTAGTCCAGTTCTTTCGCTTTGGTGGACCGGTTACCCTCGGCATCTATCATCTCGAAACTGTCGTGCAACAGGCTGTCCAGCAGTTCGACGTCTTGCGTTCGATAGGCCTGCGGCCAAAGCACCGTCTTGATGTGACGCAGGGTCTGTTCGTCATCGGCGTGCGATATTGGCGAAGCAAAGAGCATCCCGGTGAAAAAAATCAAACTGAAATGACGCATACGAACCCCCGATTGAGTTGCTGGTAATGGCGCAATGGATCTTGGACAAGAGGCGAGGTTATGGCGACGACGTGCGCACGCATGTCCTCCGCACTTTCTGTGGATAGCCTGGAGTTTCCGACTCTCGCATAGCTGCCTGGCCCGTCGTAAGCTCTTGAGAAAGTGGATGACAGGTGTCTTACGTTCTCCGTATCGACCAACGACTCATAACATACGTTCCATGTTTCCGCGGAAACTTTTCTCGAATCTACTTGAAGAAATGTTAGTAAATATTTACAGAGTTGAGAGATTTTCTATCATCCGGCGATCGGGACTCGCGATGCACGATGCGCCCGAATTCCCTGGACACCCCACGTAACGTTTGGCCATGCGGATAATCCGGTCTTTGTTGATCGGGTAGTATGTGCCGATCCATGCGTGCGCAGGGGAGCCGAGCGGATGTCACACGAGCAGGTTTACGTGCCCGAGGGGATCACGTTTGGTAATCGGGTTCTGCGTGTCCCGTCGGTTTTGATTGCTCTTTCGCACAGCGGCTTTTTGGGCGATACGCGCAGCGGCGGAGGATACACCTGGGTGAATCGTGGCGATCCCGTTGGCGTTTTTCACCTGCGAACGGTCAAACCCGGTGTCCTTGGCTGGCTGGCGGGAGAGAAAGTGCACAGTGTGGACGTTCCCTGCCCGGCAAGCGGGCTGTTCGTTCACCGTACATTCGACTTCGCTACGTCCGAGGAAAGTTCGCTCACCGCGATACTCCTACCGGACGACGAACCGACCGCCGAGGACGGCGCCTATATGTTCAGCGCATTGACACGCGTGTGCTGGGACAATCGGGACACTTTTCTGAAGAATTCGCGGTACTGGTCGATGGAAGCGTTCAGCGCCGACGAGCTAAAGGATTTGCTGGACAAGCAGGTATCGCTCGAATGCCGAACGATTGACGCCATGCCGCGCTACAAGGACTACTTCGACGAAGCGAGAACAAGATATCCGAATCTTCGTCCACATCTGAAACACTTGCGATAAAAGTATGCGAACGGCGTCATGCCGTTACCGACTAGTCCTCTGGCAGGGCAAATGCCACCACCGTATCCCCCAATCGCGTCCCGGCGCGTGCGTTGCCGCCGGCGTAAATCACGACGTACTGCCGACCCTCCCACTGATACGTCATCGGCGTGGCCTGGCCGCCGGCAGGTAAACGCCCGCGCCAGAGTTCTGCACCGTTCGATACGTCGAAGGCCCGCAGGTAGTCGTCCATCGCCGCGCCGATGAACACTAGCCCGCCCGCCGTGACGATCGGGCCGCCGAAATTCGGCGTACCCAGTTTGCTCCCGGGGCCGGGTGCGAGGTCTTCCGTCGTGCCGAGCGTCTTCCTCCAGACGATGGCGCCGCTCGCCAGATCGACTCCGGCAATGACGCCCCAGGGCGGCGGGTTGCAGGGAAGGCCGATCGGCGACATCAGCGTTTCGCGTTTCATGCCGAAAGGCGCGCCCTCCTGCGGCGACACTTCCTGGTCGTGGAACACTTCGCGGACTTCCTCGAATCGGTCCTGCGGTATCAGGCTGACGTGGTGCGCCAAGTTGCTCATATTGATGACCAGCAGATTACGCGACGGGTCGAACGCGCCGCCGCCCCAGTTGGCGCCGCCGCCGGTAAACGGATAGACAAGCGTGCCCTGCTCGGAGGGCGGCGTGAATATCCCCTCGAACCGGGCGCTCTCGATCCGCTTCCGGCACGCCTGCCGGTCGAACCAGGTGATACCGAACGCATCATCGGGAGACAGGGTGTTCGGCACGATGGGCGGCGTGGCCACCGGAAACGGTTGCGTCAGTGACAGGGATTCTCCGGGCGCCGCGCTCTGATCGACTGCGCGTTCTTCCACCGGCAGGAAAGGTTCACCGGTGTCGCGATCGAGAACGAAGACGAAGCCGGTCTTGGTGACCTGCGCCACCACGTCGTGCTCCGCGCCGTCTATCCAAACCGAATAGAGTCCCGGCTGGGCCGGCACGTCGTAGTCCCAGACGTCGTGATGAACGGTCTGGAAGCTCCACACCACCTCACCGGTTTCCCCATCGAGCGCAACGACCGAATTAGCGTAACGGTTGTCGCCGGGTCGCAGACCGCCGAAAAAATCGGGGCTGGGGCTCGATGTCGGCAGGAACACGAGACCACGCTCGCGATCCACGGACATCGGCGCCCAGACGTTTGCGTGGCCTTCCCGCGGAACACCCGGTGCCTGCCAGGAGTTGCGTGCGGCGCTCGTTTCGTCCCGGGGGATCGGATCGAAGTCCCACTTCGCGGCGCCTGTCCAGACATCGAACGCGCGCACCGAACCTGCCGGCGCCGCCACGCGGGCATTGTCGCTGATGGCCGAGCCGACGATTACGGTGTCGCCGACCACGACCGGCGGCGACGTTATCTGAAACTCGCCCGGCCACCAGAGCTCCATGCCGGGATCGATGCGGACTTCGCCGTTCGAGCCGAAACTCCGGCAGCGCTCACCGCTTTCGGCGTCAATCGCAATCAAGCGGGCGTCGTTGGTGCCCATGAATAGGCGGTCGGGACAATCGAGGGGATCGTCGGGGTCGTGCCAATGCGTTACTCCGCGGCACACGAACTGATTGGCCGGCCGTTGATCCAGGTTGATCTCGGGATCGAATCGCCAGCGTTCGCCGCCGTCGCCGGGATCGAGCGCAATCACTTCGTTGAATGGGGTGCAGAAGACCAACGTGTCGTTGACCAGTATCGGCGTTCCCTCGGTGGCGGCGCGGCCCATTGCCCCGGGTTTACGATCCAGATCGCCCGTCCGGTATTCCCATTCGACCGCCAGTTCGGCAACGTTTTCGGAAGTTATCTGCGCCGCGGTGCTGTAACGATGGCCGCCCGCGTCGCCGCCGTAGTGTCGCCAGCCCGCAAAGCGGCCGACGGGCGCCGGCGGCCGTCGGGTGGGCTCGGCGCTGCCGTCGATATCCAGATCGTCCGCGCCATCCAGGTAATGGATCATCGATCCGCCGAGGAAGGGGAGGCTCAGGACGACCAGCATGCCGACCAGGACGATCAGCGCCTTTTTCACGGTGTTACTTCACGGTCCGGCGGTGATTCAATCGGTCGATTCGACTGACCGGCGGGCAAGGTTCGCGTCAGGGATTGAGCCGCCAGACGTCGGAGCGCTGTTCCGTGGCGCCTTCGATAATGATTTCACCGACCTTGCACGGCGCGACGCCTTGGGAGTCTTCGCAGGACTGCAGAGCGGCTAGACGTTCTTTATGGGCCTTTTGCGTGAAATCCTCGGATTTGTCGCCGCCGTCGGGTTGCTGCCAGGCCATGGACTCGCTAGCCCGGTTTTGGACGTCTTCCGAGGAACCGAACACCGGCCGCTCGACGGCGGACGCCGTGCAGCGTGATTTGTCCCGGTTGACGATGACGTCGGAGGCGCCGTCCGCGAGCCAGATCATCTGCTCGAGCGCCAGCTCACAAGCGGCCCGCTCGACGAACTGCATTTCGACTTCACGTTCCTGGCAGATTGTCTTGCCGGCCGGTGCAATGCACTGGCTCAGTGTCAGCACAAACACTTCTATCCATGCAGTATCCATTGGTTACGCTCCTGGTCGGCCGGCGTAGGATTGTCCATTCCGCACGGCGTGGCGAGATGTCCAATCGCTATTTTGACCGTTAGATTAACAAAAATCTCCGGAAATCCACTGACAAGAATTCCGACGTCGGGCCTCGATGCGGTGATACTGCTATGATGCCGCGCCCGATCGTGCGAAAGGTGTAGGAAATTGAAACATAAGGTCTCGTTCCCACTCGTGTTTTCCGCCGTCTGCCTGCTTGCCGCCTGCGGCGGTGAGGACAGGGCCCAGCCTGCGGTCATGGCCGAAGGCGCGGCCGGCGATCCGCTGGAGCCGGGGCTCTCGGTGCTAAGCCGCGATCGGATAGAAGCCCATCTTCGCTACCTGGCCGACGATGCGCGCCTGGGCAGGATGACCGGCACTCCCGAATACGACGAATCCGCCGCCTACGTCGCCGGGCATTTCGAGGAAATCGGGCTGGAACCCGCCGGTAACGACGGCTGGTACCAGCGGGTGCCGATGCTCGCGAACCGGATCGACGTGGACTCGGCCACGCTGACTTACCATAAGGACAGCGGCGACGGCGCGATGCGCTGGAAAGAGGACTTTGTCATGAGCGGCGACACCGTCCGGCCGGAAACGGAGATCCGCGCCGAGGTCGTTTTTGCGGGCTTTGGCATTCACGCGCCCGAGATGGGGTACTCCGACTACGAGGGTGTCGACGTGAATGGCAAGGTGGTTGCCGTCTTCGGCGGCGCGCCGGATTCCTTCCCGCACAATGAACGCGCATTTTATTCGTCCCGTCTCACCAAAGCCGAGGAAGCGGTGGCGCGCGGCGCCATTGGTTCGATCTCACTGCGTTCGCGCGTCGATCAGCGCCGTTATTCGTGGAAACGCATCGCGGAAAACGCAGGGGTCCGGCCGGGCATGTCGTGGGTAAACCTGTCCGGCGCCGCCGCCAACTATTTTCCCGAACTTCAGGGAGCCGCTGTGCTGAACGTGCCGGCGGCCGAGGACCTATTCGGCAGTGCGCCAATCAGTTTTGAAGACGCGCTGGACGCGGCGGACGCGGGCACGCCGCTCTCCATACCGCTGGGCGTGGAGGTGACGCTGGCGCGAAAAACCGATCACGAGACGATCTCGAGCCCGAACGTGGTGGGCGTCCTCCGCGGCGCCGACCCGGAACTGGCCGACGAATACGTGGTTTACACGGCTCACCTCGACCACGTTGGCACGGGCGCCGCGGTCAACGAGGACACGATCTACAACGGCATGTACGACAACGCGATGGGTGTGTCCCTGCTGATCGAGGCGGCGCGGGCGTTCAAAGCCATGCCGGAGCCGCCGCGACGATCCATCCTGTTCATTGCGCTCACTGGGGAAGAACGCGGGCTGGTGGGTTCCGATTACTTTGCCCACTATCCGACCGTGCCCGGCGATTCGCTCGTCGCCAACGTGAACCTCGACATGCCGCTGTTGCTCTATCCGCTGGCGGACGTGATTGCGTTTGGCTCGGAGCACTCGTCGCTCGAGGCCGTCATCGCCGACGTCGTGGTGCACGAGGATTTCGTGCTGGCGCCCGATCCGGTCCCGGAGGAGGTGCTTTTTATTCGCAGCGATCAGTACTCGTTCGTGAAACAGGGCATCCCGTCAGTTTTTCTGGTGCCCGGTTTTACGTCAACGGATCCGGAGATCGACGGAGGCGCGCGGTTCTCTGAGCACCTGCGCACGCACTATCATCAGCCGAGCGACGACCTGAGCCGGCCGATCGATTGGCCGTCGGCGGTTCGATTCGCGCGCGCCAACGTGCGCATTGGCCATGCGGTTGCCGAGCGCAGCGAACGCCCCAGCTGGAACGAAGGTGACTTTTTCGGCGACAAGTTCGCCCCCCGTCGCGAATCCGGGGGCCGCTAAGACGCGGAGTTATCGCGCGCTTTCGCGACCAATCTACTGTGTCGGGCTCTTGTCGACGGTGTTCAGGACTAGAGGCGCGCCAAGCGTCCGAGCGCCGGAGTCCTGCGCGTCGATCCGTTCGTGGAGAAAGTCGATGATCCGCCTGGGCAGGTAATACGCGGGATTCCACGGAGTGCCGCCGGCCACAAATCCCACGTGGCCGCCTTGATTGCTGATCTCCAGCGTAACCTGGCTCGATAACGCCTCGGGGCCGGGCAGCATGTCCGGCTTCATGAACGGATCGTCGCGGGAATTGATGATCAGGGTGGGGCGGTCGATACTGTGCAGGAAACCGAGGGAACTGCATTTCTCGTAATACTCGTCCTTGCCCGAGAATCCGTGCAGGGGGGCCGTGACGGCGTCGTCGAAGTCGGCAAACGTCGCCGCCCGCATTGCCCGGTTCCAGTCGAACGCCGCCGTGTGCCGATCGAATTTCGATTCGACCGCATGCTTCATGCGTTTTAGCAAGTGTTTTTGATAAAACTTTGAAAATCCTTCAGTTAATGCATCGGCACAATGCTGCAAACTGAGTGGGACGCACACGGCCGCGGCGGCCGTGAGCGGCGTATCCGGACCGTCTTCTCCCAGGTACTTGAGCAGCACGTTGCCGCCCAGCGAGTAGCCGGCGGCCATCAGCGGGCCTTCGTGCCCCTCGCTTCTGAGTTTGTTCAGGAAGTAACGCAGGTCGTTGGTTTCGCCGGCGTGGTAGCGGCGGGGCAGGCGATTGCGGTAATCGCCGCAGTCCCGGAAGTGCAGCACGGCGGCGCGCCAGCCCTGATCGGCGGCCGCCTGCAGGACCTGCCGTGCGTAGGTCGATTCCGCCGAACTTTCCAGGCCGTGCAGGACGATGAGCAGCGGCCGCTCGTCCGCCGTCTCGTCGCTGCCGGCCAGCCAGTCAACGACGGTAATGTCGCCGTCCGGCAGGTCGAGCGGCCGGCGCGTCAAGGTCGGTCGCGGCGCCCGCGGCAGCGGCAGGGAGGGGAATATGGTTTGCAGATGCCGGTTTTTGAGCCAACGGGCCGCCTGAAACCGGCTGTCGATAATACGTCCGTGTTTGTCGTTATCGGTCATAGGTTAAGCCCGTACGGCGCCGAAAAAAGGCCCCCCGCTTGCGCGGGGGGCCGGCCGTGGAGTAGACACTCCTTCAGGCAATTGCAGCAGGGGGCGGGGGAGCAAATCCCTGCTGCAGTGCACAAAATAGGGCATCAGATACCCTGCTGTCAAGTCCGATTCCGGCGCCGCCCCATAGTGACTAGCTGGCCTTTTTGCGATTGCCCGGCAACTTGTCGCCGGTTTGCGCACGCTCTCTGGAGCCGCCGGAAAATCGCCGGAATACCTCATCCTGAAGGGTTTTCCATCGATTGAAGTTCTTCTGGGCGGCATCGGCGACCGCCTCGATCGGATCGACGCCGACCACCCGTTTTACCTGGCCTCTGAGGTTCTGCTGCTGCGTCATGAAAAGCTTCAGGCTTTGCTCCAGATACTTGGCCATGAAGCCCGGCATGACCTTGCCGTAGGAGCGGATGACCTGCGACAGGAAGTCCTCGCTCATGATGGCTTCGCCGTGTTGCTCCTGTTCGGCAATCACCTGCAGCAGGATGCTGCGGGTGATGTCGTCGCCGCTTTTTTTGTCGATGACGGTGAAATCGACCTTGTTCAGGACCAGGTCCTTGACGTCGGCGAGCGTGATGTAGCGGCTCTCTTCGGTGTCGTAAAGGCGCCGGTTCGGGTATTTTTTGATGAGGCGGGCTGTGCTCATTTCCGATCTCTGGTGCTCAACGCAGGTCGCGTTCAGAAAATCCAAATGACTGATTTTTTGGGCAATCAGCTGTTGTCACCGGCCGTCCCTCTTAGGAAATGGCGTCTACGATAGCCGAATTCGCAGCTTAACAATAGTGTTGCAGTGCAATACTCTTTTGTCCGGACAACGCCGCGGGATTCCAGTGTTCGACCGCCCAGTCCCAGATGGTTGCGATCGACTCGGTCTTTAGCGTCTCCGGGGGCCGTTGGCCGAGCGCCGACAGCGCCGTTTGCAGCACGCGGCGGACGCCCTCCGACGGAATGGGCGGGGCGCCGGTCAATTTGCTGAGTTTACTCCCGTCGGCGTGTTCCACGACCGGAATGTGCGCGTATCGCGGCGATCGGAGGCCAAGCAGGCGCTGCAAATGAATCTGTCGGGGGGTCGATGCCAGCAGGTCTACTCCGCGCAGGACGTCGGTGATTCCCTGATGTGCATCGTCGACCACCACGGCCAGGTGGTAGGCGATCAGTCCGTCGCGTCGCAGGACCACAAAATCGCCGGATTCAGACTCCAGCCGCTGCGACTGCGCGCCTTGCAGCCGGTCATTGAACTCGATGGGTTCATCGTCGGTGCGCACCCGGATAGCGACCTCCGTCTGCTCGCACCCGTCCCGGCAGGTGCCAGGGTACACGACACCGAGCGGACCGCGCGGCTCATCGGCAAGTTCGCGCCGGGAGCACCCGCAGGGGTAAGCCAGGCTCGATTCGACCAACCGGTCTACGGCGGCGTGATGCTGTTGAGCGAATTCGCTCTGATAGCTGATCGGACCGTCCCACTCGAAGCCATAGCGCTCCAGCGCCTCGACGATCAGACGGTCGGCGCCGGCCTGTTCGCGCGGCGGGTCGATGTCTTCTATTCGCAGCAGCCAGCGGCCGCTGGCTTTGCGGGCGTCGAGATAGCTCGCGATCGCGGCCGTCAGGGAGCCGAAGTGCAGGGGGCCGGTGGGAGACGGTGCGAAACGCCCGACGTAGGTTCGGGTTTCGTCGGCTAACACGGCGGAGTGCCGTGACGAGCGGATCGGCGGCTCGCCGGCGCTCCAATCATTCGTCCGGCAGCCGGTTCATTGCATTCCGTTTGCGAGGCTTATCGGTAACGATCATCCCGATCGCGATACTGCCGCTCGGCCATTTCCCGGCGCTCCTGCGCTTCGAGGCAGAGTGTGGCGACGGGCCGCGCTTCCAGGCGCTTCAGACCGATTTCCTCCCCGGTTTCCTCGCAAAAGCCGTACGTGCCTTCTTCGATCCGCAGCAGCGCCGAATTGATCTTGCGCAGCAGCTTTCGTTCACGATCCCGGGTTCTGAGTTCGAGACCGAACTCCGATTCCTGGGTCGCCCGGTCGCTGGGGTCGGGGAAGTTCGCGGCCTCGTCCTGCATGTGATGCACGGTCCGGTCGACCTCTTTCATGAGTTCGCTTTTCCAGGACAGCAGTATGGCCTCGAAGTGCTCCAGCTGCTCCGGGCTCATGTATTCCTCGGCGCGCCCCGGCTTGTAGGGGTCGATGCCGTGGATCGGGCCGGACAGAACGTCGCCGCGCTGGCGGGCTGGCGCTTTCTTTCGGCGTGGCGCTGCGGCTCGCGCGGCCGGCTTGCTGACCGTTTTTTTCCTGCTGACCGCCTTTTTCTTGGCGACCTTCTTCTTCGAGACCTTCTTTTTCGACATTTTCTTCTTGGCAACCTTCTTGTTGCTAACCGGTTTCTTAGTCACTTTCTTCCTTGAGAGCTTCCCTGAAGCTTTTTTCTTAGAAGCTTTTTTCGTAACTTTCTTCGTAACCTTCTTTGTAGATTTTTTCCTGACCGACTTCTTTTTTGCGACTTTCTTTCGCGAAGCCGGTTTCTTTCGGGTCACCGCTTTTTTCTTGGCCGCCTTCTTCTTTGCGACCTTCTTCCTGGCTACTTTCTTCTTTGCTGCCTTTTTCTTGGTGGTCTTTCGCTTGGTGGCCGCAGGCTTGCGTGACGTGGCCTTCTTCCGGCCTGCCGCAGCCTTCTTACGCCTCTTGCTCGCAGTCTTTTTTGCGGGCATCCGTCACTCCTGCCAGTGTCAGAAAAGGGCGGCATTATACATGCCTGGCAAGCACATGGAAGCCCAAAATAACGCGTGAATATGCGGGAAATACGATGTTTTCCGGTCCCCGCGACGGGGCGCCGCCGTGGACGGATTCTTCCGCCGCCGGGGCGCCTCGGGAACCGCCTTGTCGGCTTGCGGCGACAATTGTTTTCGGCAATCGTTTTATCGACTGATTTACATTACACTACCGCGAATTCACGGGTTATTTGGGCTAACCTCACCTGATGCGACTAAGCAAGATCAAGCTCGCCGGCTTTAAATCGTTCGTAGACCCCACAACCATCCCTTTCCCCAGCAACCTCGTCGGCGTTGTCGGGCCGAACGGATGCGGCAAATCGAATGTGATCGACGCCGTGCGATGGGTGATGGGCGAGAGCTCGGCCAGCCGGCTCCGCGGCGATTCGATCACCGACGTCATTTTCAACGGCTCCAGTTCGAGGAAGCCCGTCGGGGCGGCGTCGGTGGAACTGCTGTTCGACAACTCGGAGTCTACCCTCGAAGGTCAGTACGCCAAATACGCCGAAATCGCGATCCGGCGCGAAGTGTCGCGGGACGGCATCTCGACCTATTTTCTGAACGGCACGCGCTGCCGTCGCAAGGACATCACCGGCGTTTTTCTGGGCACCGGGCTCGGGCCACGCAGCTATTCGATCATCGAGCAGGGCATGATTTCACGCCTGATCGAAGCCAAGCCCGAAGAGATGCGGGTGTTCATCGAGGAAGCCGCGGGTATCTCCAAGTACAAGGAGCGCCGCCGGGAAACGTCGAATCGAATCAAGCACACCAAAGAGAACATCGATCGCCTGATGGACGTGCTCGAAGAGGTGGAGAAGCAAATCAAGCACCTCGACCGGCAGGCGAAAATGGCGGAACGTTACGGCCGCATGAAGGCGGACGAACGTCAGCTCTCCGCCGAACTGTTGGCGCTGCGTCTGCGGGCGCTGGGAGAAAGCACTGCCAGCGCGACGTCTGCCCTGGCGGAGCGGGAAACCGCGCTGCAGGCGGTGATCGCCGAGCAGCGCAACGTTGAAGCCAAGATCGAGAAGTCGCGCAGCGAGCAGACCGAGCGGTCGGACGCGTTCAACGCCGTACAGGCGCGTTTCTACAAAGCCGGTTCCGAGATTGCCCGGCTCGAACAGTCGATCGAACATGCGCACGAGCTGCGTGAGCGCCAACAGAAAGATCTGGAGCAGGCGATCGTCGGCGCCAGGGAAATCGCCGATCACATCAGTAAAGATCAAAGCGAGATTGCGCAGCTCGAATTGTCTCTGAGCGAGCTGGTTCCCGGCCTCGAACAAGCCAGGGAATGCGAGCGCGGTTCGCAGGCGTCACTCGCAAGGGCCGAGGCCGCCCTTGCCGATTGGCAGGAACAGTGGGACGAATACACGCGTGAGGCCAACGAATCCCAGCAGACGCGAAACGTTGAGCAAACCCGGGTAGAACAGCTGGAATCGCGCATCGCCAGTCTTGCGGACCGTCGCAAGAAACTCGACGAGTCCGAGGAAATCGGCGAACCCGAAAAACTCAAGGCGACGTTCGAGCAGCTGACCGCGGACGAACAGCGCAAGCGGCAGGCGCGTGACGAGTTCGACCGGGCGCTCACCGAAATCAGCGAAAAGATCCGGAAGCTCAGGGAGCAGGACGTCAAGCTCTCGCGACTGGTCGAAGACCGTCTCGGCGCGCTGCGCAAGGTGGAGTCCCGCTACGCGTCAGTCGAAGCGGTGCAGAAGGCGGCGCTGGGCGAAGGTAACGAAAGCATCCAGAGCTGGCTGGAAGCCTCGGGCATGGCCGACGCCGTTCGGCTGGCCCAGACGCTCGACGTTGACGAGGGCTGGGAACGCGCGGTCGAAACCGTGTTGGGCGATTACCTGCAGGCGGTGTGCGTGAACGACGTTGCGGCGGCGGTGACCAGCCTTGCCGAGCTCAAGTCCGGTGATCTGACCCTGCTCGAAAGACGCGCCGGGGAAGAGGCGCTCGGCGCCAACAGCGCAACGCTCGCCGCGAAAGTAAGAAACGCGCCGGCGGCGGTGCTGGAAATGCTGGGTACGGTGCGCATCGCCGATACGCTGGACGCCGCGCTCGAGATCCGCGAGCAGATCGGCGCGGCGGGTTCCGTGATCACCGAGGACGGGGTTTGGGTAAGCCAGCATTGGCTTCGCGTCCGGCGCGACAAGGAAACCCGAACCGGTATTCTCGGCCGCGAGCACGATCTGCGGCGTTTGAAGGAGGAGTTGCGGGAACTCAAGGCCCGCAGTGAAAGCGCCGGGAAGCTGCTCAAGGACGGCCGCAATCGGCTTACGCAGCTCGAAGAGCGGCGCGAAACCCTGCAGCGCGACGCATCGGCGCTGCTCGGTGAATACTCCGAGGTAAAGGCGAATCTGGATGCCGCCAGGTATCAGATGGATCAGGCGGATGCGCGCAGGATCGCCATCTCCGAAGAGAATCGTGACATCGAGAAGGAGCGGCAGGCGGCGGACGAACAGCTCACGGAATCGCGCCGGTGCCTGCAGCAGGCAACGGATCGGCTGGCTGAACTGGAACTTGGCCGGGAAGCGCTGGAGTCGCAGCGCGCGGAGTTGCGAACGGAGTTGTCCCGTGTCCGCGAGCAGGCGGACGAAGATCGCATGGCCGCGCACGACATGGCCATTCAATTCGAGAGTCGCCGGACGAGTAAGGAATCGGCGGCACAGAATCTTGAGCGCATGAAGTCGCAATACTCGCAGTTCGGCCGCCGGGAGTCGGAAATCCGCGAGCAGCTGGCGCAGGGCGAGCAACCGCTGGAAGCGAAGAAAAACGAACTCGAACAGCAGTTGAACGTTCGTGTGGAAATCGAATCGGAGCTGTCGGCAGCCCGCCGCTTGGTCGAAGAGGTGGAGAACGCGTTACGCGAACACGACCAGACGCGCATGCAGATCGATCAGAATGCAGAGGACGCCAGGGTCGCGGTCAACGATGCAAAAATGTCGCTGCAGGAGCTGCGCGTGCGCAGTGAGGGATTCACCGAGCAGCTGGCGCAGACCGATTTCGAGCTGGACGCATTGCTCGAAGGTCTCGACGAGCATGCGCTCGCCGATGACTGGGAGGTCAAGCTCGAGCGCATCCGCACACGTATCGACCGGCTGGGCCCGATCAACCTGGCGGCCATCGACGAATTCAAGGAGCAATCCGAGCGCAAGGAATATCTCGACTCGCAGCTCAAGGACCTGGGCGATGCGCTCTCCACGCTGGAAAGCGCCATCCGCAAGATCGACCGGGAAACGCGTACGCGATTTCGCGAGACCTTCAACAACATCGACGCCGGCTTCAAACGGTTGTTCCCGAAACTATTCGGTGGTGGTCACGCCTATCTCGAACTGACCGGCGACGATTTGCTCTCGACCGGCGTCACCGTCATGGCTCGACCGCCGGGCAAGCGGAACAGCACGATTCACCTGCTGTCCGGCGGTGAAAAAGCGCTGACGGCGGTGGCGCTGGTGTTTGCTATCTTCGAGCTGAATCCGGCGCCGTTTTGTTTACTTGACGAGGTTGACGCGCCGCTTGATGATGCAAACGTCGTACGGTACTGCAATATCGTCAGGGAGATGTCGGATCGGGTACAGTTCGTTTTCATTACGCACAACAAGGTCACGATGGAGCTTTCGCGTCAGCTGACGGGAGTGACGATGCAGGAACCCGGCGTGTCGCGGCTCGTTTCCGTCGATCTGGATGAAGCGGTGCGCATGGCGGCGAGTTGATTTGAGGACAATCGGAATAGTTTATGGACGGTCTGCGATGGGTGCTGTTGTTGTTCGGGGCGCTGGTCATCGTCGGCGTCTTTCTCTACAGCCGGCGGGAACGCAGCACGTCCGAAAATAGCAAGCCCGCATCCGGGCGCCGGGAGGCGGCCCCGACCGTCGATCGCCGCGAGCCTTCGTTTGGCGAGGAAGTGGACGTGCCTCCGGGCGACGAAGCGGATTTCGCCATGGGTGAGCCGGTTCTCGGCGCGGACGACCCGCCTTCGATCGATTCGGAGGAACCGGCAGAGGAGGCCCCGCCCGCGCCGCAGAAGATTGTGACCCTGCGTATCGTAACCGGCGACAAAAGGCCGTTTGCCGGTGATGAGCTGATTCTCAGCCTGCGCGGCATCGGCATGCGGCACGGGCGCTTCGGTATATTTCACCGGTACGACGGCAACGACGAAGACCGGGTGGTTTTCAGCGCGGCCAGCCTCGTGGAGCCCGGCAGTTTCGATCTGGAAAACATCAAGGAGCAGCAGATACCGGGCATCAGCCTGTTCATGGTGCTGCCCGGCCCGCTCGAAGGCGCCGAGGCATTCGATCTGATGATGGCCGCGTCGCGCACGTTGACGCAATCGCTGCAGGCGGAGCTGCTCGACGAGAGCGGCAGCACGCTGAGCATCCAGCGCGAGCGATACCTTCGAGAGGAAATCATCCAGTTCCAACACGGAAATCTGGTTGCCTGAGCGCCTGTCGGAGGCAACAACGCCATGGTGGTCAAGGCCGAGATCAAAAAAAAAGCGGAAGCGCTGCGCGAGCGCATCCGGTATCACAACCATCTTTATCACGCGCTCGACGCACCCGAGATTCCCGACAGCGAATACGATCGGATGCTGCGCGAGCTGCAGTCGCTGGAGGCGGAACATCCGTCGATTGTCACGGCGGATTCCCCGACACAGCGGGTCGGCGCCGAGCCGGTGTCGGCGTTCAACACCGTCGAACACCAATTGCCGATGCTTTCGCTGGACAACGCTTTCAGCGAAGAGGAACTCAACGACTTTCACCGCCGCGTGACCGAGCGGCTCGACCTCGATATCGAGGCGGACCTTGCGTATGCGGCGGAGCCGAAGCTGGACGGTGCGGCGGTGAGCCTGTTGTTCGAGAACGGTTCGCTGGTCCGCGGTGCGACCCGCGGCGACGGCACGCGCGGTGAAGACATCACCCACAACGTCCGAACGATCGAATCCGTGCCGCTCCGGCTCCTCGGCAGCGGTTACCCGAAAACGCTGGAGGTTCGCGGTGAAGTGTTCATGCCGCGCGCTGGCTTCGCCGCATTCAACGCCCGGGCGCTGGAGAATGAGGAAAAGACCTTTGTCAATCCGCGTAACGCCGCGGCCGGCAGTCTGCGCCAGCTCGACCCGAAGCTGACGGCGGAACGGCCGCTCGACATCTACGTTTATTCCGTCGGCCGGGTAGAGGGCGGCCAGCTGCCGGGCCTTCACAGCGAAATCCTAAGCCTGCTGCAGGAATGGGGGTTCAAGGTTTGCCCGGAGCGACGCGTCGTCAACGGCATTGCGGGCTGCCTGGAGTATTACGCCGACATCGGCGAGCGCCGCGACCGCTTGAGCTACGACATCGACGGCGTGGTTTACAAGGTCGATCGCATCGACTACCAGCAGAACCTCGGGTTCGTGTCGCGCGCGCCGCGCTGGGCCATTGCCCACAAATTTCCGGCGCAGGAAGAGATGACGGTTATCGAGAACGTCGAGTTTCAGGTGGGCCGGACCGGCGCAGTGACGCCGGTGGCCAGGCTGAAGCCGGTTTTCGTCGGCGGAGTCACGGTCAGCAACGCAACCCTGCACAATATGGACGAACTCGAACGAAAAGACGTCCGAGTCGGCGATACGGTGATCGTGCGCCGCGCCGGAGACGTGATTCCCGAAGTCGTCCAGGTTGTGATGAGCGAGCGGCCAAAACGCACCCGGCGCGTGAAGCTGCCGAAGAAATGTCCTGTCTGCGGGTCTGCGGTCGCCCGGCCCGAAGGCGAGGCGGTTGCGCGATGTACCGGCGGACTTTTTTGCGCCGCCCAGCGTTCCGAGGCGTTGAAGCATTTCGTTTCGCGGCGCGCGTTGGACATTGACGGCCTGGGCGCAAAACTCATCGAACAGCTCGTCGAGATCGACCGGGTCAAGACACCGGCCGATATCTATTCGTTAACCAAGGACGAACTGGTCGAGCTCGAGCGAATGGGTGAGAAATCGGCCGAGAACCTGCTCTCAGCCATCGAAAAAAGCAAAACGACGAGCCTGTCTCGCTTCCTTTACGGCCTTGGAATCAGGGAGGTAGGGGAGGCTACCGCCGCGGCGCTTGCGGGCCACTACGGCAAGCTGGACGCCATTGTGAATGCGGATGCCGAGGATCTGGAGCAGGTACCCGACGTCGGGCCCATTGTCGCGTCGCGTATTCGTGAATTTTTCGCAGAAAAACACAATCTCGAAGTCGTCGAGCGGCTGGTCGAGGCTGGTGTGACATGGACCGAGTTCGAGCCTAGCCCGAGGCCGGCCGACGGACCGCTGGCCGGGAAGACGTTTGTGCTGACCGGTACGCTCAGCAACATGACCAGGGATGAGGCCAAGAGTCGTCTTCAGGCATTGGGCGCCAAGGTGACGGGCAGCGTGTCCAAAAAAACCGATTATCTGGTCTATGGGGATAAATCTGGTTCGAAACTAACAAAAGCGCAAAATCTCAAAATTACTACTCTTGACGAGGAGGGATTCGAAAAAATGCTGCTTGATCAATAATTACCCATCGTTTGGGAATAAAGAGGCAAAAATACCCAATAAAATCAATCCGTAAAACAACGTAGAACACAAAGATATAGCAATGGTTTTTGCCTCAAAAAAATCGCAAAACTTGGGCCATTTTTCCCAACTCGTAAATATCGTTGACCCTAAATTCTGGGATTTCTATATTCCCCGCCCATGCAAGACCGTACTCAAAAACAAATTCTCAGAGCGCTTCTTACCGCCCTTCGTCCCATCGCCAAAATGCTGTTGCGTAACGGCGTGGGCTTCCGTGAGTTCAACGAAATCTCGAAATCCGCCTTCGTTGACGTAGCAACCAAGGACTACGGACTAAGAGGCCGCCCGACAAATATTTCTCGCGTCGCAGTCATGACCGGCCTCACCCGGAAAGAGGTTCGGAGGATTCGTGACAAGATTGATAGCGGCGAAGAGATTGCTGTCGCAAGGACAACACCTTTGGGAGCCGTACTCTCAAGTTGGTACACTTACAACGAGTTCTTGGATGGTGCCGGCAACCCGTTGACTCTGCCATTTGATAGCGGGACACCATCATTTACCGATATTGTTAAGCGAGCTGGGGGAGATATTCCACCCGGTGCTATGCGAACTGAATTGAAGCGCATTGGGGCGGTTGAAGAAACTGCAGAAGGGTTGCTTAGACCTTTGAAAAGGCACGCAACTCCGGTGGGTGAGGATGAGCGATTGGTAGAAGGCCTTGTTCACGGTGTGTATCCGATTGCTTCAGCAGTAGCGCACAATTCCGATGCTACAGAGAGTGCCGAGCCTTGGCTTCAGCGGACGGTGAAGACTGGAGCTGTTCGCAGAGAAGATGTTTCGCGCTTGCGCCGAATCAGCCAAGATCGTTTGGAAGACTTTACCGAAGCCGTTGACGATTTGTATGCTGCTTACGAAACTCTCCATTCGTCCGACAAGGACAAAGCGACATCGAAAGCAGGAACGATTGGAGTTGGTGTCTTCTATTTCGAGGACTTAGACGCAAAGTCAACTTAACCGTTCGATAAGACCCAGTTGTCGTTTTCTCTTTTCCTCTGTCCTTCTTTAGTACATCACAAAGAAAACGATCGAGTATCTCGATCGAATCCCCACTGACCCGATCCTAGTGGTGACGTTGCGCAATCCGGCAAGCCTTTTGCCTAGATCGCAACAACCCGCAAAAAAAACCGCGCCCAGCTAGTTGTACTCGGTCTACAAGGTGGCGCTGCACCTACGATTATGCACAGGATCAAATCGATCTTAGAAATGTTATTAATAATAGTCTGTAATTATTTGTTTTAAAAAGCTAAATCACAATTTCTTTTAGCGCTAGAAAGCCTTCAAGAGCAGCTATTTTCCCATCGTGTAATCAGTATCGTCTGCAATCTTCGCTGAGGGTTAGCTAGACGCCCATTTTCAATGCGACATAATGCCAAAAGTGGCATAACTTAATGTTGACTGTGAGCTAGTTCGGGAATAAATTCCCGACTATGCCTATTATGTTGAAATATGAGCGATTCTGTAAAAAAGGGTCTTTTAGCGACCTACTCAAAGCTGCTGCGGCCACTAATCAGAATTTTGCTGAGGCACGGGGTTACTTACGCTGAATTATCCGAAGTAATAAAGACGGTTTTTGTGACTATCGCGGCGCAGGAGTTTCGAGTTCCTGGAAAGAAGATGTCGAAGGCGCGAATCGCAATTGTCACAGGGCTTACGAGAAAAGAGGTACAGCGACTAACCGCTACAGATCAGGAGGAGCGATTCAAACTAAGAACAAACCTAAGCCGTATTGGGAGGGTACTTTCTGGTTGGCATACGGACCCTGAATACACAGGTCCATATGGAATGCCGCTAGAAGTTCGTTATGACTCAGATGTACCTAATGACGTTACGTTTGTCCGACTCGTTCAGCAATACAGTGGAGACATGACGCCGCGTGCAATGCTGGATGAATTGCTGAGAGTAGGCGCAGTTGTAGAGACGGATCAAAACTGGTTCAAAGTGGTAAGGCGTGAGTATGTGCCACAGACGCTTGCACCGGATTTCCTTGAACGAGTTGGGCGAGGAATCCATGACTTCATTCATACGGTCGAAGAGAACTTAGAAAAAACGGGAGACGACGAAGGTCGGTTTGAGAGGACCGTAAAGCCAGCAACGGGTATGAAAGCTGAGCACCTTCCGCTGTTCGACGAATACGTTAGAGAAAAATGCCAGGCGCTTCTTGAGGAGATCGACAATTGGTTGACAAATCTTGAACCACCAGACGAAAAACGCGGTGATTCCATCGTGGAAACTGGTGTAGGTATTTACCACTTCGTCGTGAAAGAAGATTTGTCTGAGGTCCCGATAAAAGAATTGCTGGAAAGCCGAACAAAAAGCGACTAGACGGATTTGGTCACAATAACGAAAGGGAAGCGAGGGAAAAAAATAACTCTTTTTAGATTGTTGGAGATCTAAATCAAATGAGCGACAAGCATGGGCATTGGATTAAACTTCCGAAGAAGCTCGCCTTACCAATTCTTCTAGCGCCATTTATTTGTGGTCAGGCATTTGCTGTCATCGATGGCACAGGTCGGAACTCAATTGATGGCACCGGCGAGGATGTAATCGATGGCACCGGCCGGAATTCCATCGACGGCACTGGTGAAGATGTTATCGATGGTACGGGCCGAAAATCCATAGATGGCACTGGTGAAGATGCGATCGACGGTACGGGCATCGACGTTATCGACGGAACGGGCCGCTATGTGATCGATGGTACGGGCGATGACAGTATCGACGGCACTGGTGAGGATGTTATCGACGGCACGGGCCGTTACGTTATAGATGGTACCGGCATCGATGTGATCGACGGTACTGGAGGCGACAGTATCGATGGCACGGGCGAAGATGTAATTGATGGCACCGGACGCTATGTTATCGATGGCACCGGCATCGATGTGATCGACGGTACGGGCGATGACAGTATCGACGGCACTGGTGAGGATGTCATCGATGGTACCGGCCGCTATGTGGTTGATGGCACTGGGCGCTACGTTATCGATGGTACAGGTATCGACGTTATTGATGGTACGGGCGATGACAGTATCGACGGCACTGGTGAGGATGTCATCGATGGTACCGGCCGCTATGTGATTGACGGTACTGGTCGCCGCGTTATCGACGGTACGGGCGACGATAGCATTGACGGTACCGGTGAAGATGTCATCGATGGTACCGGTCGCTATGTAGTTGACCGCACTAGCCGCTTCGTTATAGACGGCACCGGATCGGATGTAATTGACGGCACTGGCGCAGATGTTATAGATGGAACAGGCCGATTCACAATAACCGGTCCAGACCTGCTCGCCCAGGGACAAATCGATTATGTCGGTGACGGTTTCATCTCGGTAATGGGTCAGACGGTTCTTGGCAGTGGCGCCGAGTTTGCCGGGTTGGCTCCCGGTGCAACGATAGCCGTTTACGGTGAAGTCGATGCCGATACCGGCGGTTACGTTGACACTTCGGTACTTGCAATCGCTCCGGCGGGTGTTGACGCCGGAACGCCGGACTTCCTCCGGGGTACGGTGGACGCTGTTGATACAGCGCTCGGAATTGCGGTCGTCAGCGGCGTAACGGTCAATTACACCAGTACGCTGGCAACGGGGCAGGCGCCGAAAGTCGGTGAAGAGTTTGCGGTAAGCGGGCGCAATTACCGGGGATTGGGGGTGATGATCGCTCAGTAGGAGAAAGCTTGACGAGCAGTTCTCGGACAATCGTTTCGGGGTAAAAAAAGTCGGCGTCCCTGCCGACTTAGCTCTCGTATCTACTCAAGAAGAAGATGCGAGGGTTGGAGGAGTCGCCCCTGAGCGATGAGGAACAACTCGCGGCGAACTATAAAAAGTTCGACTCGGAGTTGCTGTGAACGGGCTCACAGTTGAGCAAGCGAACGCAAAAAAGGGCGCCGTATGGCGCCCTTTTCTTTGGCTTATCTGTTCGTTGTGGAACAGCGTGCCGAGTTAAGTTAAGTAGGCATCACTCGGCTGCGCTCGCGCGAATTTCTTCCAGGTAGCGCTGAAATTTCTTCTGTTGAACAGCCTGCACGATGTTCTCACGAATGCTGTCCAGCGGCGGGGCTTCCGCCGCACGTGAGTCCTCGCGGAGAATGACGTGCCAGCCAAAATCCGTCTGCACCGGTGCAGCGGTGTATTTGCCGTCTTCGAGGGTCGCAACGGCATCGGAGAACGGCTTCACCATCTGATCGGGTGAGAACCATCCGAGGTCGCCGCCGTTCGGACCCGACGGGCCGGTCGATTTCTCTTTTGCAAGTTCCTCGAAGCTGGCGCCCGTATCAAGTTCGGTGATGATGGCCGCCGCGGCGCCCTGGCTTTCAACCAGAATGTGGCGGGCCTTGAACTGCATCGATGGCGCAGCCGTGGCCTGCACCTCGTATTCGGCGAGGACTTCCTCTTCTGAAACCGTGATGTTGGTGATGAATTGCGTCGCAACTGCCTGCGCGATCATCGTGCGTGTTTGCAGTTCTATCTGAGCCTGAAGTCGCGGATCGTCCCGGAGAGATTCTGCCGCGTCTTGCGTGGAAAGCAGATAAAGGTCCTTGAGCTCGTCGAGCAGGACATTGCGTTCCTGCGGCGTGATCTGTGCCGCCGGCCGTTGTGTACGACTCTGCACATAAAGGTCGAGCACGGCGCTGTCGATGGCGGCGCCGTTGACCGTGCTCACCGTTTCCGCCCAGCTCGTCGAACCCGCCAGAATCGAGAATAGGCCCGTCAACAGGGCGAGCAGCCGCGTTCCAGCAGGCCTGGAACAGTTGGAGAGGTACATGTGGAATTCCTTGTTTTGGATTGAGAATCTGGCGTCCGGGTGGCGGAATTACAGCTCTGCCGGCGCCAGCGCCTTTACGCGAAGTGCATGAATGTCGGACTGTAGCAGATCGCCGAGTGCGGAATAAACCGATCGATGCCGTTCCAATCGGCTCTGGCCGTCGAAAACCTCCGCGACAATCCGGATATCGAAGTGCCCGCGTCCGTCGGCGGCCCCCGCATGACCCGCGTGCAGCTGCGACTGGTCCTTGATTCTGAGTTCCAGCGGGGAGAACTCGGCCTCCAGACGCCGTCGAATCTGCTGTTCGCGGCTCTCACTCAAGGCAATACCCGCTTGAACGGTTTGACCACCACGCTCCGGTAAACGCCTGCCTCTATATAAGGGTCCGCGTCCGCCCAGGCTTTGGCGTCTTCGAGAGAGTCGAAATCGACGACCACCAGGCTGCCGCTGAACCCGGCCGGTCCCGGATCCTCGGCGTCGATGGCCGGATGGGGTCCGGCGACGAGCAGGCGTCCTTCGTCAACGAGCGCTCTGAGCCGGGCGAGATGAGCATCGCGGGCTTTTGCCCGCAGCGCCAGGCTGTCGTCAACGTCGTGGCTGATGATCGCGTACCACATTATTGCTGCTCCTGGTCGGTCGGCTCGGTGTCCGGCTCGATCTTCGACACGATCCAGTAGATCTGCACGGACATGAAAACGAAGGTTATGGCGGTCAGCCCGAAAACCTTGAAATTGACCCAGAAGGCTTCGCTGAAAGTGTAGGCGACAAAAATGTTCAGCAGGCCGGCCACAACGAAAAACAGGCCCCAAACCATGTTGAGCTTGCGAATCTGTTGCTCGGAGATGTGCTGGGTCGGCAATTCGCCGATCAAATCGAAGAAACGTTGCACCAGTGGTTTTTCTCCCACCCACTGACTGATCAAAAATGCGACCGCCATTGCCCAGTAGAGCGCGGTCGGTTTCCAGTAGAGGAATTTCGGGTCTCTCAGATAAATCGATATACCGCCGAACGCGAACAGGAACGCCGTTGACCAAAGCAACATCTTGTCGACTTTTCGCGTCATTCTGTATTTTATCGCCAAACTGATCGGCATCGTGATCATCAGCACGATGATCGCGAAGTAGAGGTCTTTGTAGATGTAGCCGCCGAGAAACAATATCAGCGGTGCGAAATCGACGAGAAACAACATGGACGGAATACGGCGGTGGCCAACGTAATGGCGAATAATAGCCCAATTGTCGATTTGCTCGAAATGCACGGAAACAATCCGAGCAGTGAACTCGGCGGATTGGTTACAATGGGTCCATGGCACGAACCGTTGAAATCCACCCAACAAACCCGCAGCCTCGCCGCATCGCCGAGGTGGTGGCCGCCATCCGCGCGGGCGGGCTGATCGCCTATCCCACCGATTCGAGTTATGCGCTCGGCTGCCACATCGGCGACAAGCGCGCCATGGACCGGATTCGCCGAATCCGCAAAACCGACAAGTCGCACAACTTCACGCTGGTTTGCAACGATCTTTCGGAAATCAGCGTTTACGCCCGCGTGGACAACTGGGCCTACCGGCTGCTCAAGGCGCATACCCCGGGGCCGTATACATTTGTGTTGTCCGCGACGCGGGAGGTCCCGAAACGCCTCCAGAACCCCAAGCGGCAGACAATCGGACTGCGCGTTCCCGACCATCCGATCGTCAACGCGATGCTTCAATCCCTCGGTGAGCCCATCATGAGCTCCACACTGTCGCTTCCTGGCGACGATATGCCGCTGACGGATCCCGCGGAAATCGAGGAGCGAATCGGCAATCAGATCGAGATGATTGTCGACGGCGGCAACGCCGGCATCGAGCCGACCACGGTCGTTGACCTGTCGAGCGGGGCGGTCGAGGTGCTGAGAGCGGGCCGCGGCGACGTCAGCGCGTTTACCTGACCCGGTCTGCCGCTGATCTCCGGCATTGTCGACGGTGGCGACGCCGTGTCGGGGTCGCCCACCACCTCTTTGCCGCCCGGTTCCTTAATTACGCTACAATGCGGCCACCCCAGCACCACGCCGATCACGCCTGGATAACGACTTCGGACGATGAAACCTGAACTGACCGTTTTGACCAGCAAAGACGCACCGAAACCGGAGCAGGAAGACCAGCTGCCGGCACAGCACGAGATGCCGTTTGCCGTCGTTGACGGCGAACCCGTCACCGAGCTGCCGCAGGATCTCTACATCCCGCCGTACGCGTTGCAGGTATTCCTCGAAGCGTTCGAGGGGCCGTTGGATCTGCTTCTCTATCTGATCCGCCGCCAGAACATCGACATCCTGGACATACCGATTGCGGAAATATCACTGCAGTACGTCCAGTACATCGAAGTGATGAAAGAGATGCAGCTCGAGCTGGCCGGCGAGTACTTGTTGATGGCGGCGATGCTTGCCGAAATCAAATCGCGCATGTTGCTACCGCGGCCGCCAAAGGAAGACGAAGAGGAAGAGGATCCGCGCGCGGAGCTGGTGCGGCGGCTGCAGGAATACGAACGCTTCAAGAAGGCCGCGGAAGATCTGGGCGAGTTGCCGCGGCTGGAACGTGACACGTTCATCGCAACCGTGGACGCGCCGGAACGGAAGGTCACCGCCGCGCTCCCTGACGTCACGCTGAAGGAACTGCTGATCGCGTTTCACGAAGTGCTGAAACGTGCAGAGATGTTCTCGAACCTGCACCTGCAACGCGAGCCGTTGTCGGTGCGGCAGCGGATGTCGGAAATACTGACCCGCGTCAAGGCCAATACGTTCTCGAGCTTCGCCGATCTGTTCGACCCGGAGGAGGGTCGCATGGGCGTGGCGGTTACATTCATCGCCATCCTCGAACTATTGCGGTCGTCAACTATCGAAGTGGTGCAGGCCGAAGCGTTTGCGCCGTTGCATGTTCGTGCGGCCTCTTCGGTTCGACTGGTGTCCGGCGACGAGAGTCCGCTCGACGTTGACGATGGCGACGACGAACCGGCAGCAAATACTGAAAGCTAGAGTGTTATACAGCGTATGGACGAAACCGAGATCAAATATTTTGTGGAAGCGGCGTTGCTGGCGGCGGGTCGGCCGCTGAAGCTTGGCCAGATTCAGGACCTGTTCGACGGCCGGTCTACACCCGACAAAGCGGTCATCCGAAAAGCTATCAAGGCGCTTCAGGAGGACTACAAAGAGCGGGGCATTGTCATCGCCGAAGTGGCGTCGGGCTTCCGCATGCAGGTAAAGGCGGCGATGGCCGACCGGCTGCACAAACTGTGGGAAGAGCGGCCGCCGCGTTACTCGCGGGCATTGTTTGAGACGCTTGCGCTCATCGCCTACCGGCAACCGATGACGCGCGGCGAGATCGAGGAGATTCGCGGCGTCACGGTCAGCTCCAACATCATCCGTTCCTTGCTGGAGCGGGAGTGGGTGCGCGTCGTCGGTCATCGCGACGTTCCGGGACGTCCCGCCATGTTCGGCACGACCAGGCAGTTCCTGGACTATTTCGGTTTGAAGAAGCTGGAAGACCTGCCGCCGCTCGCGGATTTGTCCGATTGGGAGAGCTTGCGCGTGCAGCTCGATCTTCCGGAAGTGGATGAGGGAACGCCGCCGGAACCGGCGGAGGTCAAGGAACTGCCGGTGATGCAGGCCGAGGGCGGCGAGGAGGAAGAAGAGGAGCCCGACGTCGATCCGGACGCGCTGGCCGAGGCGGAGGCGCTTGCTGACAGCGGCTTCGAGGAGCTCGTCGTCAACGAATGGCCGGAGCCGGAGGCGGAATTGACCGCGTCCGTCGAAGTGAAGGATGCCGTCGAGGCGAACGACGCAGCGGACGCGCAGGATGAAAAAGACGCGGATGCCTCCGTTGGCCGCGCATGACGCGTGGCCGAGCGAGTTCAAAAGGTCCTCTCGGCGGCCGGTCACGGATCACGCCGCGAAGTCGAGCGCTGGATACGCGAACAGCGTCTGACGATCAACGGCCGGATTGCGGAACTCGGCGAAGCCGTCGAAGGCAACGAGCAGTTTGCGCTGGACGGCCGCCGGCTTGTGGTGCGGCCGTCCCGGGCCGCCCACCGGTATCTCATCTATAACAAACCCGGCGACGAAATCACCAGCCGTTCCGACCCGGAAGGGCGCCGCGTGGTTTTCGATTCCCTGCCGAAGCTGAAACAAGCGCGCTGGGTCACCGTCGGCAGGCTGGACATGACGACCACCGGTTTACTGCTGTTCACGACGGATGGCAAACTGGCGAACGCGCTGATGCATCCGTCTTCGAGCATTACGCGACGCTACGCGGTGAGAGTGCACGGCGAGCCGAGCCGGGCGGACCTTGCGAAGCTGCGTTCGGGTATCGAGCTCGATGACGGAAAGGCCTCTTTCGACTCCATCGAAGCCGCGGGTGGCGAGGGCAGCAATCGTTGGTTTACCGTGACACTGAAAGAGGGCAGGAACCGGGAGGTGCGCCGTCTCTGGGAAGCGCTTGGTTTTGAGGTTAGCCGCCTGATTCGTACTGCCTACGGGCCGATTGACCTGCCGCGGAAGTTGAGGCGGGGGAAGTTCGAGAACCTGAGCGTGGGGCAGGTGAGGGCGCTTTACGATGCGGTTGGGCTTCGGCCTCCAGAGGAGTTAAGGCCGGTGATGAAGCGGCGGCGGCGTAAGCGGCGGTGATGTCGCAGGCGGATTGGTGATTTTTTGCCGATCTCCCGAGGTTGCTAAACTTGGTGGGCGAGAGGTCGCTTCGATTTGAGCGGTGGTAGTTGCTTGTGTCCATGTCAGACAGCGTCGATTAGAGCCAGAACGTGGTCTATGCCCATTCGGGGTCGCTTCGATCTCGAGTTGCCCAACTTGACGCCAGATTTCCGGCAGTTGTAATGAGCGTTGGGGAGTTTAGTGGGTAGCCCGATACTGCTATGCATTCGCCATCACGCGGGCGATCGGTAGACGTAGCACAATCCTTGTACAGAGGAATGACGGGAGTATCGCCGATTACCCGCCTTGATCTTGGTGGCGATTCAAAGAGGTTGGGGTTAATTTTGAGTAGTGCCACATCGTTGGGGATGTCTATTGCCAACAAATTCGCACCTACTTGATAGAAAACACTCTGCATCACACTCGTTTAAGCGCCGGCGATTTCCCCTCTGTCATAATTTGGGTAAGCAAGGCCCAGCGTAACCTGATGGCCCTCTTTTTGCGTATCGATCGGCGTCCTGAGCTACGTGTGCAGCAGTGGCAATATGTCCTTGTTCATTCAAGATAAAGCCGGAACCGAACTGCTGTCTCACCCATTCACCGCTTGGTGTGACACTGAATTGAACAACTGAAGGTCGAATTGTGTGGATGGCATCTGACAGGTTCATGATCTTGGCCAAATTGGGGCATAATCAATGAGGTCATTCTAGCTGATTATCCGCTGTCCGCTCCGGTCTCGAGCGGCCGCTTTGCTGCCGATAGCCGCCGGATAGCTGATACTATGACCGCAGGCAGAAAATGACCCGATGCGGACATCGACCGAAACCGACTCTCCAATTGAGCAGTTATCTGGAAGCCGGTTTTCTTGTGACGCATGTAACAGGAACTTCAGTAATCTCGTAACACAATGCAAATTATCGGAAATGGCTGGAAATGCCCCATTTCCTCTTAAGGTTTGCTCAGATGTGAGGTACAGGACGTGACCTATCACCGTACACCCAATTCGGCAGTCGCATTCTGCGTTTTCGCCATTGCATCCTGCTGGATTTCGTTCAGTGACGCGGCCGAACTCGATATCTTTCCAGGCGACAGTTTTGAGGCCGCGGTCGAAAACTTGAATCCTGGCGATACGCTAACAGTGCACGAAGGCACCTATATCGATTCTGGTCGAATTAGTATTAGCGTCAAAGGCACAGCTGCATCTCCGGTAACCATTCAGGCGGCGGCAGGAGAGCAGCGACCATTGATTACCCGAGCTACTGGTGACACGCCACAAAACACCATCAATATTGAAGGTGCAGAATACCTGACGATTCGCGGACTCGAGATTAGCAGCAACGGCGGCGACGGTATAAATATGTCTGGTGGTCCTTCCTACATTACGCTGGAAGACCTGAGTATTCACGACATCTCCGTCGGTATCAATTTTCGAAGCAGCATGCACCACATCACGGCGCGACGAAACCATATTTACTCGACCAACGATACCGGTGAAGGTATGTACGTCGGCTGCAACAACGCCAGTTGTATGGTCTCGAACTCCATTATCGAACAAAATTGGATTCACGACACGCGTGGCAGTCAAGGGGACGGTATTGAGATTAAGTACGGTTCCTGGGGCAACGTTATTCGAGACAACGTAATACACGACGCAAACTTTCCATGCATCTTGGCGTACGGAGTTACGGATGCCAACGTAGATCGCCCCAACATTATCGAGGGGAATGTGGTGTGGAATTGTGGGCAAAGCATCGATGTTGTAGCCGATGCCATCGTTCGCAACAACATAGTAATCGGAACGCTTGAAACCCAAAGCCATGCGCAAGTTCCCGTTATGCGCAACGTGTTCATCGTGAACAACACAGTAATCGGAATCATGCCTCTGCGCGGCTGGGGGGCTGGGGACATTCCCACCAGTCTTACAGTCGCCAACAACGTAATTTATGGAGGTTCGATCACCAATCAGCCTAGCGCCGCCACCTTTTCTTCAAATTTCCAATACAGTTCCGGCACGAGTGGTATTTTCGTTGACCCAGACAACCGGGACTTCTGGCCCCTGTCGGGGTCACCGCTGATCGGCGTTGCTGATCCTGATCATACGCCGAGCAATGACTTCAATGGGACGAGCCGGCAAGCTCCGTTCGACGTCGGTGCATACGAGAGCGATGGCCTCAATAGCAATCCTGGCTGGCGTATTCAGGCTGGCTTCAAAGTCCGCGGCAATGTAGATAGCGTAGCGCCGTCCCCACCTACTAACCTGAAGGGACAATAGCGGGCTCACCGACAAACGTGGGTAAATAGATCGATCCACGATTGCCATGCGGCCCCAAGACGGTAGTTTTCAACCCGTAACAGCTATTTCAACTGGCCGCGGCCAGCGACCGCTATTGACCGGTTGCCGCCGCTAGTGGCGGCGAAAACCCACCCGGCTGAGTGACTGCTTCGCGGCAAAGCCGACGACTGTCCACCATAGTCAGGATTCTAACTCAGGACTATTGTCCGCTCCGGTCTCGAGCGACCGATTTGCTGTCGATAGCTGATACTATGACTGCTGGCAGAAAATGGCCCAAAGCGGACGTCTGTACTTTACTATCATGAGAAGCGAACTGACTTGGGATGCACCAGTGCAAGCGACCACCGGAACGGGGCCGCGCTGCTCGCGTGTCTACTCTTGTCGTCGACGGATTGGGTGATGGCAAACCGGCCCATCCGCCACTATTTGGGAAACGCAATGTTTCAGATTCGATTCTTTCAGGTCACCAGTGCTGCGGCAATGCTTTTTGTTGCCTGTACAACACTGGCATCTGAGCTGGCGCCAAAATCCCCAACTGAAGTCATCCGTGCCCACGAAACATGCTTGGAGAGCGGGAAGCGCGCATGGGAAACAGAGCTGACCAAGCGAATGAATGAGTTTCAGCGTCTGAACGCAGAACAAGCGCACATGGCGGCCATTCGAAAGCAGTTAGTTGAACAAGGGATTTTCGGTGGTATAGGGCCCAAGGTGTCTGACTCACGCGAAATCGCCCGCCTGCTATCCGCACTAAGTGAGTCCGCTAGTCTGGTCAACAACATCATTGGAACTGTGATTCCGGTAGCCTGTTCGGTGTCAAAGGCGGGCAATGCGGCCAAGAACAGCAGGAAGACCGCTGATAGCTTCAAGCAGTTGTCAGATGCGATCGACGTATACAACGTCCTCCACACCCGGTACGAGGCTCCGAACATCGATGATGGCTTCCGCAGCGTTGCCGCAGAGAAGTCAGGGTTTGACCTGTATTGGTCCATCGGTGAGTTTGCAGCGGAGCAGCTGAGTTGCTTCACGGGTGCGCTTGCGAACTCGGCAGACCTTGTCCACCAGGGTTATAGGATCGACAACGAGTACAACCAGTACATGGCCGAGCTCGAGAAGCAGACCGCACAACTTGACAGCAAGATCGAAGACCTCGGTGAGAAGATGCGCCAGGCTCAGCAAGAGGCGACGTTTGTATACTTCGAAGGCGCGAACATGTTTTGCCGCAACATCACCAACGAGCCGCCAATTGCTAGAGATGACACGGCCACAGCTAACGCTGGGCAGAAAATCATTATTGATGTGCTGGACAATGACGAAGACCCGAATAACGACCGTATCCAACTAGAGTCCGTGATTGCGGTGGGTGCTGCAGATGGCAAGATTGAGATCGACGAGCGCGGTACGCCGGTCGACTTCAGCGATGACTTGCTCGTCTATATGGCGCCAGCAGAATATTCTGGTTCGGAGCTATTTCGATACTCAATTGTTGACGAGTTTGGTCGAAAGGCCTCCGCAAAGGTCAACATCGCAGTCGAGAAAGCTATTCAGATTGACCTGAGCGCCGAATTGGCATGGCTGGAAGAGCAGACTGGTGGTAGTGCCGACGATGATAGTCTACTCGACATTGCGGCTCTTGCGGACAATCTCGAAGCGGATGTTCGAACGTGGAATGATGCCGAGCGTCAGAAAGAGGAGATACGGCTAGCTGAGGCAAGACGGGCAGAGGCTGCCCGACGAGCAGCCGAAGCCGAAGCCGAACTACGTCGCCAGCGGATCGATGAGCTAAACCGCATTCAGCAACAACAGGCTGCTTCTCGCACCCAGCCACAGCAGTCCCAGGGATTCTGGGGAAGTCTAATTGGTGGCGTGACATCGGCAATTGTACACGACTACATCAATCGCCAATCAAGGCCAACCCCCAGTCAGCCGAGTTCGTCCTCCAATAATGACTCATGGTTTGGCCAACCGTACTCTGCGCCAAGTGAGGGTGCTTATGGCGACGGTCTGGATTCATGCGGTAGACCAATTGGGACTGGCGGTAATCGGTCTTGTTGAAATTCATTTCGGAGAACTCCGGGAGAACGTATATGTCGCGCATTCTTGTGCCGCTAGTGTTGTTACTATTTTGTATGTTCTCGAGTTCAGCGCTTTTTGCTCAATCCAATTTGCCGAAGCAAGTCCAAGCAGACTTGTTGCTCGCCGAAATCCAGGACAACCTTCAAGCCGAGGAATACGACGCAGCGCTTCGAGATCTTGAGGAGTATTTGGCGCTCGGGGTCCCGATAGCGCCGAAAATTTATGTGCTTGCTGCGAAGGTGTACGTAGCAGTAGGCGATAATGAAGAAGCTCTCAGTGCGGTGCGCGAGTATTTTGGGCTTCCCGACATTTCGTCAGAGCCCGAATATCGGCAAGTGCTTAGTCTTTACCGTGGGCTAACGGAAAACGTCGAAGGGACCTTCTGGCAACAACGGCTCCAGGTTGCTGAAGGAGAATACGATCAGGGGCATTTCAGTACGGCGATAGCGTTACTGAAGGCCGGTTTGTCGGAAAGATCAGAAGAGCATGATCTACGCAATGAGGCTGACCGCAGAATTGACAGGTACAACGTCGCCCGTAAATCCGCAGAAAATGATGTAGCTTGGAAGATTCTCGGTGAGATGCGATTCGTCCAAATTCCGGGCGGCACGTTTACGTTGGGCGGCAATTCCCAGTCGCGGATTACCCGTACTACAAGCAACAGAACTGATGATCGGATTCATAGCCTGCCAGCAAAGCCAACAAAGAAGATGACGCTGGAGCCATTCTGGATGGGTGCTACAGAAGTGACGATTGGCACATACCGGCTATATGCAGAGGTGACTGGTGATTTCTCGGGCCTCTTACAGAAAAATGATCACGGGAACTTCGGGTCGGAGCTGCCCCGAGAGATGCGGTTGGCCCTTATTCGGGCCATACCCAAGAACCCCAAGCCGTATCTAGAATACCTCAGAGAACCCGACAGGCCTTTGATAGTCGATTTTTTTGAGGGAACTGCTGTTATCGAACGTTTCTGTGCATGGCTTATCGAAAAGACAGGCGACGAGTACTCTTTGCCAAGCGAGGCCCAGTGGGAGTATGCCGCCCGGGCTGGGACAGACATAAAGTTTCCCTGGGGGAATGAGTTTGTTGCCGGGAAGGCACAATGCTGCGGGAGTTCGACCGATCCGATCGGCGTCGCGAATTTCGAACCGAACTCATTCGGACTGCATGACATGGCAGGAAATGCCTCAGAACTTGTAGCGGATGTCGCACGCTACAAGCGCTCATGGAAGTCTTTTCCCCCGCGTCGCGGCTACGGTGATGTCGAGTCGAACGGGTCGCCGTACGAAGATGGATTTGGCCACATTGTGCGTGGTGGAGACGCGCGATCGACACCACATGAGCTTGAGACTCGTTACCGTGGGGGCTCAAAACTTTTTGAGTTTGTCGGTTTTCGGTTGGTTCGCCGTGCCAGCGTGCCAGCTGGCTCCGCGGAATCGCGAGACAGTCGCTAGCGCTCAGCGACGTCAGTTCCGTCATCGCTCTCTCGGCACGAACGTACTGTTCGGTCTCAAACGCTAACATTCTCGATTCAGTTGTAGCGATAGTCGTAGCGGAGGTAAGCAACGACGTTATACAGAAAAAAAGGAAAATAATGACTGAGTCGGTATGGTCATCGTCCTAATAATCAAAAAAAACCCGCACATGGCTGGGTTTTCTTTGTTTACTATTCTCCGCAGATTTCTGACTCTCGACCGTGCTTAGACTAGGTCAACCATGTCTGCTTCTGGCCGGTTGCTGTCTCTAACGGCGGCGAAAATCCACCCGCCTGAGTGACTGCTTCGCGGCAAAGCCGACGACTGCCCACTCTAGTCAATTGCTCGCAGTGCGCCGGCCGCTCCGGACAAGGAAAGCAGCACAGCCGGCCGGGATCGTTCAGCCCGGTGGACTCCCTCAGGGAGTCCTGGGGGTTACTTCACCAAAATCTAGTCTGCAATCGAGATCGTCGTTTCGATTTCTGATTGCCCGGTTAGTGCGCTGGTAATGCCACTCACATCCCAAAAGCAGTTAACCATGAGTAGCGCGGCTGTGATGACGGCGAAGAGCCAAGGTAATGTGCGGTGCGCTATTATTTCTACATCGTTTCTCATCAGTCTTTTGAAAACATCAGGAAACTGGCGATGAAGATTAATGAATCCGTACTTATCGGAAGATGGGACGTCCGCCCATACGATCAGCGGATCTCTAACAACTCTCGTGTCCGTTAGCTCTGGCGTCTGATGTTTGTCAATCTGGCATACGTAAATACCCGGGGTAAAGCCGCGTTTTTCTACGTATGCAAGTGAAAAGGCTCCGGTTACTGCTCGACTGGTTACTCCAATCCCAAAATAGTCGCGCAACTCTGCCAGTTTCTCGTTGCGGAACTCTTGCTCTTTCGGTGTCCTACCCGAGGGTATTCTGGGAAACTCTTTGTCGCCGGCGTTGCCCACCCATGCCTTGTAATAAGCGCCCTTTCTACCGCTTAGCCAGTGAGCTACCACCATCCATGCTCAGTAGCAAACCGCAGCAATCTTTATCACCTGCGGATAACGAATATCCCATGAAAGACCGGAGACTCCAACCGACTGAAAGTCTGCGCCGGCAAGCAAATACACGATTATGCCGGCACTTATTAGATTGAGATTGCGGCCAGCGTTCACCATAGTCTATGGTTACCGTCCCAGCATCTTGCAAGTAGTCTCGTCTCCGAGGTCGCATGCCCGCGTGAAGTACTCAGTCGCACCGTCGTAATCCTTCTCCCCACCTATGCCCATAACATACAGATTGCCCAGCCGTATGCATGGTCGGGCGTATCCAAGGTCACAGCCGCGTTTCGCGTGCGCTCTAGCTAGCTGAGCGTCTTTCTCTGTACCGGTTCCGGCCCCGTGCTCTGCGGATATTGAGGCAAAGTAGCATCCCTCACCATTGCCGAGATCGCAAACGTGCAGGAATAGCGCATAGTGCTCCGGTTCGACATTGTCGACGCCCTCAAAGTTGTAATCCGCCCACCTTCCGCAGGCGTGAAGGTGACCAGCTCTACAAGCCGCTTCCAGCAACTCTAGCGCCTTGGGAAAATCAAATATCTCGCGTCCGTGGTCGAGCGTTGCGTGCATTTCTGCAAGAGCCACGCACGCTTCGTGCAGGTCGGAATCGCATGCACTTCCATATCCTTCTAGCGCGCCTTGCACGTTTCCTAGTGCGAGAGAATTATCTGCGGCATTTTTCTCTATCATTGCGAGTGCAAGAGAGTCTTCCGCTACCTCTTCCCTCAGCGCTTCGACCTCTGCGTCAACATCGTCCGTCGGTTCCTGCGTTTCACCGACATCGGGCCATACCATTAGGGCAACAATGAGCATTAGAACGCTCTGTACTGCAGTCCGAAACGTGTCCTGTTCTTCAGCTGACTTCATGATGTCTTCCTGTCAAATCGCTAGTGCTTACTCCAAAGGATAATGTCACCGGCCGTCAGTGTTGCCTTCTCTACATGAATGACCACCGAAACCATCCCATTCTTCAACGTCTGCGTGCGATAAACGCGGCCTGAATTCGCTCGATCTACTGCCGCTTGGTATCGACACCGGCCGCAGCAGTACTTCGCGTCTGAGCGCGAATTCTCTGGCATGGTACCACCACACCACTCACATGACTCTAGCCGTTGGCAACGGCTTTTGCTGGCGCTGGCGGGACTTTCCTCCACGACGTCAACCCGGTATTGGGGCAGGGAGATTGATGTGATGACTTTGCGCATCACCGATGCGTTAGCAGAACTCTGGTTGAATAGCTACTTATTGGCATCAGGATTTTCAGGGTGCTCGGGTCCGGAGCGGCCGGCGCACTGCGAGCAATTGACTAGAGTGGGCAGTTGACTGCCCGCCCGATTAGTGGACGCTCAGTCTATCTATGGGGCATCATCCTGAACGACTCCGATCGGCCAAGACCAGCCGTCCAGCGCATCACAAGCCTGTCGAATCAAGAGCCACTAGTCCGCGACCCAATCTGCCGCGCTGGGTCGGCCACCGTACTGCAAGAACTGTTCGAGCGCAGAGAAAGCTGTGGTCACAGAGACAGCGTTCTTGGGGCAGATTTGGCCGTGATGTCCGCAAAGCCAGTAGTCGAGCGGTTCGTCCAAGTCGACGTTCGCCTCAGAACTCAGAGATCCTGCACCCGTATCCGCGTAGTTGGCTGGAAACCAGCCCATGCCAGACACTGCAGCGCCGAGGACAACAAAAAGTGACTCTCCATCGGAACGATAGAAGTACGCGCCTAAGGGCCGATCAGACCTGGCCGATTCGTGTAACTGATGCGCAAAAGCAAGGCAATCACTGGCGGCAGCAAGTTCTCTTGCTGGTGATTCCTCCTCAAATTCCACGGAATAGGCCATTGAGCGTCAATCTGATAATCGTTAGTGGAACAAAACGCTGAAATCGGCGATATCGCGACTGGCTGGTTAGGGTCAATTTCAGCTAATTGTCATAGTACCAGCTAGCCGGCAGCTATCGACCGAAAAGTAGTCACTCGAGACCGGGCTGGACACGGTCAGGACACGGCACACATCTGGTGGAAATTGCTTCAAGCATTTCTTCGTCCCCAAAGTGACCTCGACTCTTATCATGACTTCGGCGCCGCTGGGACGTAGCTTAGGTCAGCTCCGTTATCTGTTTGATCTTCAGATCTTTGAGCAGTTTATTGAAGCTGTCAGTGTAGTTGTCAGGGTCTCTCCAGTTTCGAAAGTCGCCGATGTGACGGCTGCGCTTGATGTCCCCTACCCAGCCAGTCGTTCGATCAAATGGGGCGTCGTCGATGCGGATGGGGAATAGCATGACTTGCTTGTCGTTACGTTCATTCTCAAATGCTGTCTCGACTTCCTTTTCAACCCAGTCACTATTGATAGACGCTTCCGATAGGATTAGCAGTAGCTTCTGATGGACATGGATCATTTCGTCAATTCGCGATCGAATCTTATCACCAATTTTCATATCTTCCGGCGCGAACCAGCAGCGGATGCCGTTGGATTGCAAGTCAGCATAGATGCGCCTTGCAAACTCATCGTCCTGGCTTGAGTAACTAATGAACGTTGAATGATATTGAATTGGTCGGTTGAACAGTGAAGGTATGTATTCGATAAGCAAGTCAGGCAGGCCGCAGCCACGCAAAAAGTTTAGCGGTAGTGTTCCTGATCTTTGCAGCGTTCGATAATCCACGATGCTAGGTCCAAAGTGCTCGCACTCCTCTAAGCCCATGGCGGTAGAGAGATCTATGTTTCCTAATACTGTATTGAGGAATACTGCCTTGCGGACGTCTGTCCCGCTAAAATTGGCGTCCAAAATGTTCGCCGAAATGAGATACGCTTCTCTAAGGTTCGCCTTGCTGAGGTTAACCCTGCGAAGGTCTGCCCCTCTGAAGTTTGCTCTTTTGAGCGTCGCCTCGCTGAGGTTCGCCCATTTGAGCTGCGCCATTCTGAGATTCGTTGCGCTAAGGTCCGCCCTACAAAGGTTTGCCCTGTTAAGGCTAGCTAATCTGAGGTCCGCCCCGCTGAGATCCGCCCCGCCGAGGTTCGCATCGCTGAGATCCGCCCCGCTAAGATCCGCCCTGCTAAGATTCGCACCGCTGAGATCCTTGAGAGAGAGCTGCGCATTGTTCAAATCTACATTAGAGAGCGGATTTGTAATCCGCCATTTGTTCCACTCGGCAACACCGTGTCGCAGCTGAGTCAATTGCTCTTCGTCAGCCATTCACTTATCTCCATCCGTCCGATCCGTCTGAGAATACCAAGTATCAGGCATGCCTGCGTGCCTTCCGAATCAGTCTCCAACGCATCCAAGAGCCACACAGTTCGGTGATATCGACTTCCAGGGCCCCGATGAAACTTTGGCGGTGCGAGTAGCATTCCCGAAGCGGCTTAATTTCATCAGCAGCTTCAGATACAAGAAGCTCTGTTTTGGGTGGCTGCCAAATTCAGCATCCTGTCTAGCCTCTTCTCATAGTCTGCTAACTAGACCCCTGGTCGTGTCCTGTTTGGTCAGTGCCGTCTCTCCGAGCTGTCACGCCTGATTGTCTCTGCGTATTGGCTGGCGTTCGCCTCATCCCTCCATACCTAGGGCTCGGCCATCGGGGTCTAGGCGTCTCACCTCGATGCAGGCTCCTAACGTCATTTCGACGTGGTCCCCGCCAAACTTTTTCTTCGTGGGACAGGTGACAGCTCGGCGCGCGATGCGCCGTTTTGCGCGGTATGATGGGTGTCGAGCAGCAAGCACGTCGCACTGGGAGTGAGAGAATGTCTGAAACGTGTTTCGTGATTACCCCGATCGGCGCTAGCGATAGTCCGAAGCGTCGAAGGGCCGATAGGTTGTGTGATGAGATATTGTTGCCGGCGCTCGACGGCTCGAACCCTCGACTGGTAGTCGAGCGTGGTGATCGTATCCAGTCTTCGGGACCGATTACGGTACAACTTGTTGAGCAAATTGCAGACGCCAAGCTTATTGTCGCTGACCTCGTTGATCCAAACCCTAATGTCTACTATGAACTTGGAATTGCGGAGTCTTTCGGCAAGCCAACTATACGGTTTGGTGGTCAGGAGGCAGAGGCTCTCCCGTTCGATGTTCGGGATATGCGAACGATTCCTCTTCCCAAGCATGAGGACGGTCGGATCGACGTTGTTGATGCAAATCGGTGTATTAAATCGATTCGAAAGATGCTGCCGGAAATGCTTGACCCAGGGTATCGGCCAAATTCCGTAGTCTCGCTTGCTGGAAGACAAGCAAGGTTTAACTCCCTCACGGAGGCTCTTCCATCGGATGGGGATAATCAAGCGGTTCTTCTGCGCGAGTTGGCGACGAGGATGCAGGACATGACGCTTGAGCTTGAGGCTATTAGATCCGATGTCAAACTGCCCAAGAGTACCTCGTCCAAAGAGATCAATCGCTGGCGCAGAACGAGGGATCCATGGGCTCCGGTGGTGCCTCAGGATACATATGTGAAAGTGGCGGAAATCTTGGCCGAATTCGATTACGAAGTTAGGCCGGCGGACTTGCAGATGAATTCGATCTCTGATGGAAAAGCGCTTACGATTATTCTGGATAGCAGCGTGTTTACGCGGGCGCAAATTGCCGAATTGCGAAAACGAGTCTCGGAGGTCGCTCATCCAATCTTGGTAGGAATTGCATTCAAATAGGGTCGTGGCGATCACTACTGCTGTCCGTCGTGGACTAGGTCAAAGCTTCGCAGTTCGCTCGGATCGTGACGCAGCAAGTGCTGAGTTCGCAGCCCCAGTTATCGGGAATCTCGACGTCACGGCCCTTAGGTTGAGTCTTTCTCCTTGGGCATCGCGTCTATCGAGGCCAGAATCCTTGCGCTATGATTGATCTGCTCTATCTTAGGGACTGCAAGCCAGCTATAGCCCTACGTAACCTCGGATTCCGGCGTGCCAAGAATCGAAAAGACCGTTTTTGTAAGTTATAGGCGCACAAACGCGCCTTGGGCGTTGCTTGTGTATAAGGCGCTGCGATCCGAAGGATATGACGTCTTTATCGATTACGAGGGTATTGCCAGCGGCGCCTTTGAGTCCGCAATCGTTGATAACATCAAGTCTCGCGCTCATTTTCTCGTTCTGCTCACCCGGTCGTCGTTGGGAAGCAGCTCGGGTTCCGACAGAGACTGGATACGTTTTGAAATTGAGACCGCCCTGGCATGCGGGCGCAACGTCGTGCCTGTCACACTGGACGGATTCGATTTCAACGATCCCACGCTGGAGGACAAGATTACCGGCGAGTTTGACCAGCTTCGTCACTACCAGGCTCTAAGGATCCCGACGGAGTTGGAGTACTTCGACGCGGCGATGAGCCGGTTGAGGACGGAGTTTCTCAACGTAGCCCTCGAAGCTGTGACGCACCCGGCGTCTGCGCAGGTGGCCAAGCTCGTGTCCCGCTCGCAGGCAGAAGCTGATGTTGCGCCGGACGTGACCGTTGATGAATTGAACGCGAATCAATGGTTCGAGCGAGGCTATGCAGCCAGTGATCCGGCTGACAAAGTCAAGTACTACTCGGAGGCCATTAGGCTCAACCCCAAATCCTCGGTTGCCTACTACAACCGGGGCTGGGCGCACGACGAACTGGACGACTACACGGCGGCGATCAAGGACTACGACGAAGCGATTCGACTCAAGCCGGATGATGCTGGTACTTACTACAACCGGGGTATCGCGTACCGCAAACTGGGCGAGTACACGGCGGCGATCAAGGACTACGACGAAGCGATTCGATTCAAGCCGGATTATACTGAGGCCTACAACAACCGGGGTATCGCGTACCGCAATCTGGGCGAGTTCACGGCTGCAATCGAGGACTACGACGAAGCGATTCGACTCAAGCCGGAGTATGCCGAAGCCTACTACAATCGGGGCTGTGCACACGACGAACGAGACGACTACAAGGCAGCGATCAAGGACTACGACGAAGCGATTCGACTCAAGCCGGAGTATGCTGACGCCTACAACAACCGGGGTATCGCGTACCGCAAACTGGGCGAGTACACGGTGGCAATCAAGGACTACGACGAAGCGATTCGACTCAAGCCGGATGATGCCGGTACTTACTACAACCGTGGCATCGCGTATCGCAATCTGGGCGACCACGACGCTGCGACGCGAGACCGCGAAGAAGCGATTCGACTCGATCCTGAACGGTACGACCGCTGATGCATGCATTTGCTGTTCTGTAGCCCTGGCAGCCAACTGAAAAGCAGAACCGTCGGGACGTTGCGGGTCTTTGTCGCCTCAAAATCGGTCGGCTACTTTGCCATCGACGACTGTCCGTTGTTTGGCACGATAGTCAGGAGTCGTGTGTTGACGCAAAGCGGCCGTTGGTTTTTACATACGGAAACAATCCAAAGTCTATGATGCGAATCCTCGGAATAGTTGTCGTGACAGGTTGCGGCGTAGCGTCGGCGCAGCAAGCTGAACTCGAAATTCCGGGCGTCTTCGGTGAGTGCAGTCCGGTGTATGCTGCCGCGCAAGACGGGCTAAGCCTGCATAGGCGGCCTGATTTACGGTCAGAGCGTGTCGAGATCGCCTACCGGGAGGGTTGGCGAATCCCGGCGCCGGAACGTGATGGACTTACGCGCGTGCTAACACTTGGCGCTTTGCGAGTCATCGAGCCGGACGACGGCATGGTTTGTTCCGCTGTACCGACTGAGGGTCCAGTGGAGCTCATCGTCGGAGAGACGGTGGAATACCTTTATTACGTGGGCGAAGGGTTTGGTGAAGTACGGTTTCGTGGTGGGCAATGTCAGGCTGAAGTCATCGAAGATCTGGGCCATTTCGAGCCGATCGAGCTTCCGAACGTTCAGGTATGGCTCAGGGTCTACTTTGCCGACGGCAGTTCACCGGGCTGGCTCTATCATGACGGTTCTCAAACTCGGGTGGCGCGCGTATCGTGCTAGTTGCTTTAAGGGCAGCCGCTTCTTTTGTCCTAGTCAAATGAAAGCACTCTCCACTGCGGCTCGTGCCTTTCGCGCACCCGAGTCAACTATCCTTGCAGCTGTTTACGACGAGAGGCGAACTGGCACACATTTCTGGCAGTAGTTCCTGGCCAAAACCGAACGTTGAGTGCAGTATCCTGCGAATCCAAGTTGCGAGCCGATTCCACGTGAACCTTTTCTTTGTCGTAGAAGCTTTCGTTTATCTCCTGTTCTACGTGAACGTTGTGTTTGTCGGGTCCGCGTTCATCGCAGCAAGCGTTTTTGGGATACAGGTTCGTGAGATCGACCTGTTCAAGGGAAAGCTCAAGAAACAGTATCAGCTGTTCGGCACGCCTGTGAACCGCCGGACGATTCCAGTCAACTCGTCAATCGACTTTCTGGTCAAAGAGGACCTGACTTCAGGCCGCGCTTCGAGGGTCGGAGACCGGAAAACACTTGACGAAGCGTCGCCGGTGCAACAGGCGATCCTTGCACTGGCCGGCATCATCGGACTGTCGATCATTGCCGCGACGATTCTGGGGCCTGGTCTCTTCGGGCATCATGTTGTCTCGGGTATAGGCCAGATTCTCATGGGCGGTCTCGAACCGTGCGGCGCGGGCGCGGAGTACGTCGGCAAGTTCTTCCAGGCGCACGATGCTTCACGAATCCATGCATTTGCGATATTGGCCACAAAACAAATTGCCTTCGCCGTCCTCCCGATCTATGGGACCCCACTTCATGCAATGCTCAACTGGCCTCTACGAGCCGCTTTCTCCGGAAGCCTCGCGGCGCGGATTAGTCACGGCGTGGGAATCGCCTTCATATTTATCGCCTTGATACCGGTGGGCGGATGGGCGTTGGCGTTGGTGGTGCATTCGATGCCTTCCGCCGGCAGCGCTCTGTGCAGCGGGTAAGCGCCTACCGGACGGCGTCGCGCCAGCTCATAATCGGCTGAACGTGCATCCGAAACGTGAATCGCATGCATCGTACTGGTACCGCCGGCGTCAGGACGTTGCATCCATGCTTAGTAAACGGACAATCCCCGCAGTATTTCTTTGTGCGCTTGGTGCCGGATTGACAGGGTGCGTGAGTACCGCGGTTTTCCCGGAGTCGGGCGCGACACGCGATCCCGGCGACGGTCTCGCACACAAACACGACCGAACGCTGAATCGCGAAATTCCACTGTTACTGAAGCAATACGACGCGGCCGGCGCCGGTGTGGGGATCATCAGAAACGGTGAGTTGGCATGGACCGGTTATTACGGTCAGCAGGGACCTGGAGTTCCGGTCACGTCGAAGACCGTTTTCAACACGGCGTCAGTCGCGAAAACGGTAACCGCCGAGACGCTGCTGGCGCTCTGCGCCAAGGGGTTGATTTCGTTGGATGATCCAATACATACCGAGGTTGAGGATCCCGACCTGTCCGGTGACCCGCGGTTTCGGAAGCTGACTCCGCGGCTGTTGCTTTCTCATCGGGCGGGCCTTCTGAACTGGCCTCACGACTATGAAAACGGACGTGCCGCGTTCGTCTCAGAGCCTGGAGAGTCATTCAGCTATTCAGGTATGGGGGTCGAGTTTGCAGCCGAGTACGCTGAAAACAGGCTCGGAACGGATTTTGAGGACCTGGCTTTCGAGCATCTGCTTGGCCCAATCGGAGTCACCGAGATGGCGCTTGGCCGCCCGAAACCGTGGATGACCGGCAGGCTGGCAACGCCGATGGGCGCCGACGGCGAATATTTCGATGATACGGAGAACAGCGGACGCCTGTCGGCCGCCGACTACGACGGCGGATGGAGCGGGGCCGACGATCTGTTGACCACCGTTGACGCCTACGCTCAGTTCCTGATCGCAATGATCGACAGCGATTGGCTGGGTCCGGACGCGAGGGCCGCGCGAACCCGGATACTGACCGCGCTCGACGGTGATGCGGTCTGGGATTGCACTCCGGACGCTCAGGTCACGTGCGCCGACCGCTACGGTCACGGTCTCGGATGGATGGTCTATCGGTTTGCTGAGCACACCGTGGTCAAACACGGCGGGAACGATCGCGGTGAGAACGCCCTCGTTACCTATTCACCGGATACCGGTAACGGTGCGGTGATTTTTGTAAACGGCGGGAATGGCATATTCGTCTCGACGCAGATACTGGGCCTGATCGGCGACGAACCGGAAATTGCCGCCTATTATCGACAGCTGGTGGCGAAATTTTACGGCGTGCAGCTGCCGGCAGTGTCCGGCAGCTGATTCCTGAGCGGTTGCAACCCCGGTATCGCCTGCCTTCAACATGGCCCGCAGGAACGCCATTCTGAAAGAACGCGGCCGGCCACGGCCGTCGCCCAGGAGGGGGCCCGCTCGCCGCCCAATGGACTTGGTCCAACTCCAAAGAGTCGATTTTTCTTACACGGGAAAATGCGGCATTTTGTAACTCATTGAAATTATTGGCTCCCAAAGTGTGGCATGGATATTGCTTATTAGGTATTAACTTCGATGGGCACGCTGGATAAAGCATTAATGAAAAAACTATTTGGAATTGCAGCAGCAACCTGTTTCCTGTCGGCTCCGGCGTTTGCCGTGCCGATTACGTTCGAGTTCGGCACGGAAGGTACTGGCAGCATCAGGTCCTTTTGCTGCAGCAATGACTACGATCGCTACGAGGCCACCGTCGGTGGCGTCAGGCTGATTGCCCGCGGTTATGAGAACGTGGACCTCGATCCTATACTCAGCTACGTGGGGAACGAGTTTTCGGACCGGGAGCAGATCACCCGCAAGACTTGGGGCAGTCAGCAGGGTCTGGGCGTCGACTCCGACTCTGGCGATAACACCAATCAATTGAATGGCGACAGCCAGGACGAGGCCATCAGGTTTTCCCTGTCCGTGTCCGGTATCCTCACCCAGATCGTGTTCAATAACTGGGGCAGCAACGACGCTTTCGACCTGTCGATCGACGGTTACGGCGCGTTGAACAACAGCGATCCGGCCGGCGGCATCTGGAACGGGCTTCTCTCCTTCAACTCGAGATTCGCCATTGGCGCGGACAGCCGTTACGAACGTTTCCGTATTCGCTCGATCACCGTCGACGTCGTCTCGGTTCCGGCGCCCGGTACGCTGGCCCTGTTCGGAATCGGCCTGCTCGGCATTGCCGCCACGCGGCGGAGGTGGATGCGGCAGTAAGCCAGGCCGTAAAAAAAGCAAATTCAAAAAACCGCAGCGTCTCAATGCGCTGCGGTTTTTTTTGCGCCCGACTTTTCAATTCAGCGTGCCATGCCAGCGCCCCAGCTCAATCCGCGGCGCGTTCGATACGGGCATCCAGTTCGAGCCGCGTGATTTGCAGCTCGGCGGCCATGGCGTCCAGGACGCTGTTTCGATCGGCGTCGTTCAGCGCCGCAAGTGACTTGAGGACCGCCTCCAGGTAGCGGTCTTTTTCGCGGTGTTTTTCCCCGCGTTTGCGGTTCAGGGCCGCCAATCGGCGGCCGCTGAATACAAGCGTGTCTCGTAGCATCTCCGAGAGCCAGCGATGCCCCGCAACGGCGCGTTCGGACAGCCCGTCGTCGGCATCCTCGCTTCGGTCCAGATACGAAAGCAGGTCGATGATGCAGGCCGCGCGGTCGATGGCGTCGAGGCAGTCCAGTGCTCCCGGCGGATTGGTGGAGTCGAAAAGCGGATGGCGCAGCTCGCTGTGAAGCGGCGACTCGGCAGCGTCGGTCATGCGAGCCTCCCGCGTTCGGGGTGACCGTGTGAAACGGTTGAGCAAGCAGTGATTGATGGGGAAGCGGCGGCGCAGGGCAGCGCTTGGCGCGCATTTGCATTACGATTCGTATCGGTCATGGCTGATAACTCGGTTGTTACGGTGATATCGGTTGTGATTAGCCGTCCGTCCGGTGTGTTACTGCACACCGGGCGGGCGCATTGTCGACGTTGCCCAATGCTAGCCTATGACATACGTCGTTTGTCAATACTTATAGTCATCATACCTCAAAATAGGCCCTAGCGTGATTCGGGTCGCCGGTCGGGGCGAATTTACCGCGGCGGCGCGCTTTTGAGATCACAATCCCCTCCCGAGACCGACGGTGCAAACGTTCCTCACTGCGACGGCATCCAAGAATTCGTGTGCATTGCACCCGCGGAACCGCGGTTGGGGGGTAGCCGGCGTAACGCCGGGCGGCTTCCGATCCGTACCTTCATCAGCGGCCGTACCCCGGAGAACGAAATGTCAGTATCGATGAATCGCGTTTGTTGCCGGCTAGCGGCGTTGCTCTTGCCATGCGTACTCTCGCCCCCGCATGCGGACGCCCGGTCCTGGGAGGAGCAGATCGCCCTTGCCGCGCTCGAAGAGTTGAACGAAAGTGGTGTGCCGTCGTTGCAGATCGCCGTCGGGCACGACGGTAAGGTCATCTTCGAGGGAGCGTACGGCCTCGCCGACGTGGAGAACGACGTCCCCGCCACGCCGAAAACGAGGTATCGCACCGCGTCCGTGACGAAATGGATGACGGCCACCGCCACGATGGGCCTCGTTGAAAAACGGAAACTCGATCTCGACGGGCCCGTTCAGGCCTATTGTCCTCAGTTTCCGGAAAAGCGCTGGCCAGTTACAACGCGTCAGCTGCTGACCCATACGTCGGGTATCCGTCACTACGCCGATTACGACAGCGCGCTCGCGGAGGCCAAAACGGACGCCGAACTCGCGGAGATCGAGAGACGGCGTGATCGTAGCCGGCTCGGCGAATACACGCGTTACACCGACGTCATCGCCCCTCTCGAGAATTTCAAGGACGACCCGCTGGTTTTCGAGCCCGGCTCGGGGTGGCTTTACACGTCCTTCGGCTATCGGGTTCTCGCCTGCGTGTTGGAAGGGGCGGCGGGACGCTCCTACCGGGAAATCATGACGCGGGAGGTATTCGACCGGGCAGGTATGGCGGACATCGTCGACGATGACGCCTGGGCGATCATTCCTCGCCGGGCGGCCGGATACCGCCTGGTAAGCGGTGAGCCGCTGCGGCGGGCGGACATGCGCGACGTCAGCGAAAACCTTCCCGCCGGCGGCCACCTCGCAACCGCGTCGGATCTGGTCTCCTTTGCGCTGGCGTTCCACGCGCATCGAGTCGTTTCCGCCGACACCGTTTTGCTCATGTCCAGGCCGCTCGGCGAGCGCGACGGTCGGGAGGCGGATTCCTCGTCCTGGCGTGACGCCATACCGTCCGAAGGGAAGTACGGTTACGGCGTAATGTTCTTTCCCACCGACGACGATCCATGGCTGGGGCACAGCGGCCAACAAGCCGGTGGATCCGCCATCGTCATGCTGGCGCCCGATCGTAACCTGTCGTTTGCCGTAATGACGAACGTGAAAGGCTGGAGAGGCTACATCAGCTTCAGCAACACGCTTCGCGCCATTTTGGATGGCGGGTTGTCGCAAACACCTTAGACGGTTCCGCAAGCCTGGATTCGTACGTCTCGAGCCGCCCGCTTCGAGTTCGAGGTTCTTCCGCGCCCGACCGGGTGTAACCGGCGCTGGTGGAATCTCCGTCTACCCATATAATGAATCCCCTTGTTCGTAGATCGACCGCTTTTCCGGAACGACGGCGTTGTGAGCGCCGGCGTTCCCGGGAAGTTGCCCGCCGGGAAGACCGCTCGGTCACGCAAGGACTAATCAACGATTCTCGACCGGGAGCGGAAATACGGTGAGTCAGATCACACGCAGAAGGTTTATGGGTTCCTCGGCAGTCTTGCCGATGGGCTTGGGGATTACGGCCGGCGCTTCGGCTCAGGACAATCCGACGGCCGGCGCCGCGAGCATGATTGTTACCGGTGGAAGGGTTCTGACGATGGAAAACGACCGTCCGCTCGCCGAGGCGATTGCCGTTCGCGGTAACCGTATTCTTGCCGTCGGCTCGAACGAGGCCGTTACGCAGCTCGCGGGCGCCGGCACCGAGAAAATCGATGCACGCGGCATGACCGTTACGCCGGGTTTTATCGACGCACACAGTCACCCGCTGATGGCCGGTGAATCGATCGGCGTGAACGTCAATCTGCGCCGTATCGAAGACGTCAAGCAGGCGCTTGCCGGCAAGGCCGCGAACACGCCGCCGGGTCACTGGGTGCGCGGCGTGATGTATGACGACACCAAGTTCGAGGACGAGCGCCCGCTCAACCGAAAAGACATCGACGAAGTAGTGAAAGACCACCCGGTTTACGTTGGCCACCGCGGCGGTCATACGGGCGTGGTGAATTCAAAGGCGTTCGAGATTGCGGGCGTCACGGCGGACACGCCGGACCCGGTCGGCGGCCGGTATTTTCGGGAAAACGGCGAGCTGACCGGCAAGGTGGCGGAACACGCGGTCGACACCTTCTTTGAGGTGGGTACCTGGCCGGTGATGGATCGGGGCTTGCGGCAGGAATCCGCCACGCTTGCGACCCGGGGGATGGCGGCGGCGGGACTGACGTCCACGACGGACGCCTACGGATCAAGGGACGATTTGCTCGCCTACGAGGACGCCCGGCAGGCGGGTGCGCTCTATTGTCGCGTGGCGTTCATGCCCGGCGGCAACAGCAAGGTGTATGAGGGCCTCAAGATTGCCGGCATACGATCCGGCTTCGGCGACGACATGATTCGCATCGGCGCGGTCAAATTCTCCGCGGACGGGTCGGCGTCGGAACGCACGATGTACATGAGCACGCCGTACGAGGGCACCGACGATCACGGCATTCTGACCATGAACCAGGAAGAGATCGATGACGCGGTTGACGACGCGGTGGCGCACGGTTTCCGGATCGGAATCCACGCCAACGGTGACCTGACCATCGCCATGGTGCTGAACGCCTACGAAAGGGTGCTGCGCGATCATGGGGGGGCGAACCCGAGGCACCGCATCGAGCATTGCTCGCTGATCAACGACGCGTTGCTGGCGCGCATCAAGGCGGCGGGCGTCGTTCCCGCGCCGTTTTACACGTATGCGCACTACCACGGCAACAAATGGGTAGACTACGGCGAGGCGAAAATGGAGAACATGTTTGCGCACCGGTCTTTTCTCGACGCGGGCATTCCGGTCGCGCCGGCGTCGGATTACACGCCGGGACCGTTCGAGCCGATGATGGCCATACAAAGCATGGTTACCCGCAAAGACGTGCGCGGCAGGGTGTGGGGTCCGAGTCAGCGAATATCGGTCGCGGAGGCGATGCGCATCTGCACCGTACACGGCGCCTACGCGTCGTTCGAGGAAGGCAGCAAGGGCAGCCTTCGCGCCGGCAAGCTCGCCGACTTCGTCGTCCTCGAGGACGATCCGCACGACGTCGATCCGGACGCCATCAAGGACATAAAGATAGTTCGGACGGTGTTGGACGGACGAACGGTTCATGAGGCTTAGCGGCGGTTCGATCGACGCACGGAACGACACGCGGCCGTCCGGCGCGCCGTGTCGGCTGAACGGCGCCGCCTGACGCCGGGAACCCGGACAATGAACGAGGAACTCGTAAGCCTGGGGCTCTCGCCGTTTTTCACTCGCCAGTTGACTCTGGAGGACATGGAACACGGGCGGCTCGCGCGTATCACCGAGGTGCAGCGGTCACTCGTGTTTGCCAGCGACGGCGTTGACGACCGGACAATCACGCTCGGTGGCGCGTGGTATCGGCTGCCGCCGGAGCAACGGCCGACGGTCGGGGACTGGGTGCTGCTCGACGCTTCCTGTGAAAAGATCCTGCGCCTGCTCGAGCGCAAGAGCGTTTTCAAACGGGTTGCGGCCGGGACCAAGGTGGACGTGCAGCTCATAGCCGCGAACGTCGATACGCTGTTCATCGTGAGTTCCTGTAACGAGGAGTTCAAAGAGTCGCGGCTGGAGCGTTATCTCGCGTTGGCGCTGGAGGCCGGCGTGGACCCCGTGGTCGTTCTCACCAAGGCCGACCTGGCGGAGGACGCGGAGGTTTACCGCGCACGCACGCAGGTACTGAAACCCGGCCTGCCGGTGGAGGTCGTCAACGCACGGGATGCCGACAGTTTGCGGCCGCTGATGGCATGGGTGAACGCGGGTTCGACGGTCGCGCTCGTAGGCTCGTCCGGCGTTGGAAAATCGACAATCGTGAATACGCTGTCCGGTTCGCACCGGATGCGGACCGGGCCAATTCGCGAACAGGACGCGAAGGGACGTCACACGACGAGTTACAGGGCGTTGCACCGGTTGCCCGGCGGTGGCCTGCTGCTCGACGTTCCGGGCATGCGTGAGCTGAAGGTTGTGCAACTCGAAACCTCGTTAGTCGAAGTTTTCGAGGACGTCGAGACGTTCGCGAGCCGGTGTAAGTTCGCCGATTGCACCCATGAACGTGAACCCGGATGCGCGGTGCTGCAGGCGATTACTGACGGCATCCTCGACGAGCGCCGTCTGCGCAACTATCAGAAACTGGTCCGCGAGGAATCCAGGCATACGGTGTCCCTCGCCGAACAACGGCGCCTCGACCGAACGCTGAGCAAGACGGTCAGGGAGGTTACGAAACTGAAACGGCGACTCGGAACGAAGCATGAGTGAAGAATGCCGCGGTTGCCGAACAACTTGTGCCATCCGGTATCCCTGAACCGAATTGGCATTCCCGAATGACGGTTGCAACTACGGTTACCAGCGATCACCGGTCGGGAAAGAGCGTCGTCAGTCACGACCCAACCGCAATCCAGAAGGCTCGATTGAAACCGTTCGTTTCCGGATCTGGCGTGTTACGATACCCCTTGCCCGAACAGTTGAGCTAGCGCGTATCGAAGGCAAGAAATGCAGGCGACGCTATCCCCATTGGAGCTGCTCATTATCTCCCTTTTCCTTCTGGGGATAATGGTTCTCGTGGCGTTCTTGGCGATGCGCGCCGTTCATGCCCGCCGTGGGGAAACGCCGGTTACCTCGTTCAAAAAAACCGAAGAACGCGCCGCTGATTCGACGAGCCCCAGAGTCTTCATCTGCTACCGGCGTGAGGACACCGCTGACGTCGTCGGTCGTGTTTACGACAGGCTCGTCGAGAAATTCGGGGTGGCCAACGTCTTCAAAGATGTGGATTCAGCGCCGCTTGGCAGGGACTTCAGGGAATCCGCGGACAAGAGTATTTCGTCCTGTCATGCATTCCTGGCATTCATCGGCAGAGATTGGTTAGCCGAGTCGTCCGATGGAAGTCGTCGGATAGATGACCCGACCGACTTCGTGCGGATTGAGATAGCGGCTGCGCTTGCCAGGAACATTCCGGTTGTTCCTGTCCTCGTCCGTGGAGGAGTGATGCCGACGGAAAACAGCTTGCCGAGTGAGATTGCGTCACTGGCATTTCGTAATGGCGTGCCGGTGCGTTCAGACCCTGATTTCCGTACCGACGTTGATCGCCTGATTTACGGGCTTGAGGCCGCCATTGCCGAGTCGTAATGATGGAACCCCGGGAACTGGTAAAAAACTGGGTGTCGGCGTTCAATCGCGCCGATGCCGACGAAATGGCGGGTTTTTACGCCGAAGATGCGATTAACCACCAGGTGGTGCGCGACCCGGTGGAAGGCCGCGACGCAATCAGAGAGATGTTCGCAGCGGAGTTCGGCCGTGCGACAATGGTGTGCAAGATTGAAAACATTTTTCAGGACGGGGAGTGGGCGATACTGGAATGGCGGGACCCGAAGGGGTTGCGGGGATGCGGCTTTTTCCACGTGGTGGACGATCGTATCGTATTTCAACGCGGTTACTTCAACGAACTGTCGTTTTTGCGCCAGCAGGGTTTGCCGCTGCCAACAGAGTGATTGCTTTGGCGGTTTGTGCTGACATTCCAAGCTGTCGATTTTGCAGGTATCGGAGGAGATGGGATCATGGTTGACAGCTGCACGGAATGCGGCGCTCGGAGCGAGCATCTGTTCTCGAATCGACCGCTTCACAAGGGCCGGGAGGCCACGCTCCTGATCTGTCCGGAGTGCGTGACCGGGGCAACGGCCGATCTCGAAGATCGGGCGGGCTCGATTGCCGCGTGCAACTGGTGCGGGAGAAAAGCACGGACGGCGATCACCGATTCCGCCCGGCGGATCTGCGTGCACTGCGCCGATCTTTGCCGGAGCATCCAGGTGAGTGAGGACATCGCCTCCTGAGGGCGCGCCGGGGAAGACGTTCGTTCCGGCACCCGTCATCATGAACATCCGACTGGCGACAGAGAGTGACTTCGACGCAATCTGGCCTATTTTCAAGGAAGTGGTTTCGGCCGGCGACACCTACGCTTACGATCGGGACACAAGCAAGGTTGACGCGTCGAGAATCTGGTTGCAGGCGCCGGATCGAACCTACGTGGTCGAGCAGCAAAATGAAATTCTCGGCACCTACTACATCAAAACCAACCAGGCGGGGCCGGGTGCTCACGTCTGCAACTGCGGTTACATGGTGTCTTCCAGGGCCCGGGGCAGGGGATTGGCGACGGCCATGTGCGAACACTCGCAAAAAATCGCCGTCGAGATGGGCTACAAGGCCATGCAGTTCAACTTTGTGGCGGCCAGCAATAAAGGCGCGGTCAGGCTCTGGCAAAAGCTCGGTTTCGACACGGTAGGCCGGCTCCCGGACGCGTTCAATCATCCCACCGACGGTTATGTCGACGCGCTGGTGATGTTCAAAACGCTGGAATAACGTCTCGCGCTCTTTCCGCGCCGTCGTTTTGAATGGATAACGACCGTCGCCCGCCGATCATCGGCGAACGCTTACGCGCCACCACGACGGCGACGATTTTTGATAGCTGTGCTGTTTGCCCGGAACGATGTCCGAGGGGTCGTCGAGCGATGCGATATTGAGTCCGACCTTGTCGTAACCGTCGTCCTGCGCACCGAGGGTTCCGCCACATTTCGGGCAAAAAAAACGAACGGTCTTTTCCGACGACCGGAAACCCGATGCCTCGCCGCCGGGGCCGGTCCATGAAAACCCGCCCAACGGAAATTCGACCCACGCGACGGTCGGCGCCCCGGACCACCGCTGACACATCCGACAGGAACAAAGATGCGGGAAAGAGGATTTGCCGGTGGCAAGAAATCGAATGTGTCCGCACAGGCAGCCACCGGGGTATTCTTTTGCTTGTTTTGCCATCGCGCTCGTCCCGGCCCTCCTTTCTACTGACAGTCCAGGCTTTCGCCGGTGACGTCGCGGCTGTCCGGGCCCAACAAGTACAGGTACGCCGGTAGAATCTCGTCGGGCGTCTTGAGCGTTTCGCGATCTTCCGCAGGGAATGCCGCCTGACGCAATTTCGTGCGAACGGGACCCGGGTTCAGGCAATTGAACCGGATCGGCTGATGTGGATGTTCGTCCGCGAGTATCTGCGACAGAGCCTCGGTGCCGAATTTGGACACCGCATAAGCGCCCCAGAACGCTTTACCCACCCGGCCCACGCCGCTGCTCGTGAAAATTACCGATGGGTCGTCGGACTGTTTCAACGGGGGGAGCAGCATCTGCGTAAGCACGAACGGCGCGGTCAGATTGACGTGCATGACCCGCTGCCACTCCGCAGGTTCGTATTGCTCGATGGACCAGCGCTTGCCGAGAATCGAGGCGTTGTGGACGAGACCGTCCAGGCGCCCGAATTCCTGCTGGATGCTTTCCACCAGCGCGGTGTAGGCGTCGCCGTCGGCGGTTGCGAAGTCGAGCACGGCGATCGACGGCCGCGCCGAGCCCTTGATCGCCAGGATTTCGTCGTAGACCGTCTCAAGCTTCTTGGTGTTTCGGCCGTGCAGAATCACCGTGGCGCCAAGTTCGGCCGCCTTCAATGCCAGTGACTTGCCGATTCCGTCGCTCGCGCCCGTGATCATGACGATGCGGTCTTTGAGGAGTTCGGGCCCGTGGGCGTAGGTTTTGGGGTCGATGCTCATCGCTTTATTGCAGTGTCTTGTCGTTGCTTTCGATCGAGGCGGGTGGAACGTCGCCGTTGTCGTCGTCGGTTTGGGTAAGCTCGCGGGGGAGGGATTCTAGGGCTTCGAGCGACTCGAGATCCTTTTTCGCATGAATACCGAGTTCAACGAATTTGCGGGCGCCCGGCAATACCTTACGTTCGAGAGAACCCACCGCCCGATTGTAGTTCTCTACGCTGCTGCCAAGTTGCCGCCCGACTTTGTTCAGGTGGCTGACGAACACGCTCAGCCGGCCGTACAGGTCTTCCGCCAGGTGCCGGATCTCTTCGGCGTTTTCGGCCAGCGCAAGCTGCCGCCAGCCGTAGGCCACGGCCTTCAGCAGCGCGACAAAACTGGTTGGCGTTGCAAGAATGATCTGCTGTGAGAGGGCGGTTTCGATCAGGTCCGGATCTTCGTTCAGCGCGGCGCTCAGGAACTGATCGCCGGGGATGAACAGGATGACGAACTCGGGGCTGCGGTCGAACTGTTTCCAATACGATTTGCTTGCCAGCTTACGTACGTGCTCGCGTACGTTGCGCGCGTGACGTTCGAGCCCCAGCTTGCGCTGCGCGTCGTCCTTCGCTTCAGCGGCTTCGAGGTAGGCGTCAAGCGGTGTTTTGACGTCTACGACCAGCTCGCGCTGATCCGGCATGCGCACCACCATGTCCGGCCGGATCGCCTGTTCGTCGCTGGCGCTGTGCACCTGCTCCTGAAAGTCGCAGTGTTCCACCATGCCCGCCAGCTCAACGAGTCGGCGCAGCGTGATCTCTCCCCAGCGGCCGCGCACTTCCGGCCGACGCAGCGCGTTCACCAGGTTCTGCGTCTCCTGCGTCAGCGACTGTTGATTCTGCTGCATCGCCTGGAGCTGCGCACGAATTCCGCCGTAGGCCTCGCTGCGCGCTTTTTCGAGTTCCGAAATCTGCTTTTGCGACTGTTGAAGCGAGTCCCGGATGGGTTTCACGAGGTTTTCAATGGCCTGTTCGCGGTCGCTCAATTCGCGCTTGGCTTTTTCCTGGTGCAGGTTCAGGTTCTGCTCGGCGAGGCGCAGGAAATTCTCGCTGTTCGACTTCAGCGACTGATTGGACAGGTCGGAAAACGCGGTCGCCAGCCGCGTGGTTGCCTGCTCGAACGCGGCCTCGCGCTCCACCTGCAGTTCGGCCTGATCCTTGATTCGTGTTTCGAGGCCGGAGACCGATTCCTCGAGACGACGTCGCCTGCCGCGCGCGCCCAGCCAGGCAAGCAGCGCGCCCAGCAGCAGGCCGATGACAAGCGCCGGAAGGCCGATCTCGATGAAGACCGGGTCGATCGTGATCGTCTCGATGTTGTCCATCAGTCCGGCAGGTTAACCGCATTCGCGAGGATTGTCGTCAATTCCTCGGTGTTTGCGGCGATGACGTCGGCTTGCCAGCGGTCCGGGCTGTCGTCCGCGGTGATGTAACCGTAACCGGCCGCCACGGTGACCATGCCGGCGGCGCGGCCGGCGGCGATGTCGCGCAGCGCGTCGCCGACGTACACGGTTTCCCGGGGCGGAACGCGGGTCAGCCGGCTCGCGAGCAGCAGCGGCGCCGGATCCGGTTTGCGTTGCGGCAGCGTATCGCCGCTGACCGCACAGGCGGCGCGGTCCAGGAGGGCCAGGTCTTCGAGCAGGCGATTCGTCATGCGTTCGGGCTTGTTGGTCACGATGCCCCAGGGGCGTCCGTGTCGGTCCAGCCGGTCGAGGAACGCCGATAAACCGGGAAACAGCACGGAGTCCCTGCAGACTTCCTGCTCGTAGCGATCGAGGAACTCCTGTTGGAGTTCGCGCAGCCGCGCGTCGTCGGCGCCCGGGAAGCCGGCCCTGACGAGGCCGAGCGAGCCGTTGGAAACCGTCGAGCGCAGCAGCGGGTAGGGAATCGGCTGCCGGTGGTGTGTGTCGATCATGTCCGACAATATGCGCACCATGTCCGGCGCGGTGTCGATCAACGTGCCGTCCAGGTCGAACAGAACGGCCTTCATGCCGGAAAACCGTTCGCCGCTCATCCGCCGGCGGATCGTCTGAAGTGCATCAGGTAGTTGACGTCGATGTTGCCGCCCATGGAGTACTCGGCGGTGAGCGGATTGTAGTGCAGACCCGCGCTGCTCTTGAGTTCGAGTCCCGATTCGCGCGCCCATTCGGCGAGTTCCGACGGACGGATGAACTTGCTGTATTCGTGCGTGCCGACGGGCAGCAGTTTCAACAAATACTCCGCGCCCATGATCGCCAGCAGAAACGCTTTCGGATTACGGTTGATGGTCGAGAAGAACACGTCGCCGCCGGGTCTGACGAGTCGTTTGCAGGCGTCAACGATTGCGGGCGGGGACGGCACGTGCTCGAGCATTTCCAGGCAGGTCACGACGTCGAATTCGCCGGCGCGCTCGTCCGCCAGCGCCTCGGCGGTCGAGTTGACATAGGTGACGTCCGTGCCGGATTCGACCTGATGCAGTCGCGCCACCGCCAACGGGCCGTCGGCGACGTCGATCCCGGTGACGTTCGCGCCGAGCTTGGCCATCGCCTCCGCCAGTATGCCGCCGCCGCAACCGATATCGAGCACCTCCCGGTCGTCCAGCGCCGCTCGCTGTCGTATGAAATCCAGCCTGAGCGGGTTGATTTCGTGAAGCGGCTTGAATTCGCCGGCCGGATCCCACCAGCGCGAGGCCAGGGCCTCGAACTTGGCGACTTCGGCGGCATCGATATTGTGTTCGGTCGTGGTCATTGGTTCCCGGTCTTGGTCATCCGGCGGCTATACGCTGCCGCCACTCGGCGCTGCGGCTGAGGATATCCAGTTCGTCGGCGGCGGTCAGGCGGCCTTCGTCGATGTGGTGCCGGCCGGCCACCCAAACGTCGGTGACCTGGTCGGCGGCGCAAGTGTAAACGAGCTGGGAGGCGGGGTCATACACCGGCTGGCTCTGAACGTGATTGAAATCCACGCAGGCGAGATCGGCCCACTTGCCGACCTCGATCGAACCGGTCTCCTCCGCCAGTCCGAGCGCCCTGGCGCCGTCGAGCGTGGCCATCCGAATGGCGGAATTCGCGTCCAGCGCCGACGCGTCGCCGGAAACCGCTTTTGCGAGCAACGCCGCGGTGCGCATCTCGCCGAGCATGTCGAGCACGTTGTTGCTGGCGGCGCCGTCGGTGCCGAGCGCGACGTTGATGCCGCTGTCCCGCATTGCCTGGATCCGGGCCATTCCGCTGGCGAGCTTGAGATTGGATCTCGGACAGTGCGCAACCGATACGCCCGCGCCGGCCAGTTCGTCCATCTCCGCGTCTGTGAGGTGGACGGCGTGCACGGCCAGCAGCGATGCGTTGACCAGGCCGAGCCCGGCGAGCCTTTCCAGCGGTCGCATCCCGGTTTCGGCAACGGCGTTTTCGATTTCGGCCGCGGATTCGTGCAGGTGTATCTGGACGCGGCGGTCGAGTTGGTCGGCGAACATGCGCAGCGACCGGAACGTTTCATCCGTTACCACGTCCGTGGAGTGCGGTGCGAAGCAGCTGCTGATGAGCGGGTGGTCCGCGAACGGATCGTGTACGAGGTCGGCCCCCTTGCTCAGGTATTCCGCGCCGGTTTCCGCCCAGGCGGTCGGCAGGTCCAAAACCGGTGTGCCGATCATCGCCCGGACCTGCAGCTCGAGCGCCGCTTCCGCCGCGATTTCGGGGAAAAAATACTGGTCGCTGAAGCAGGTTACGCCGCATTTGAGCATCTCGACGATGGCGTGTTTGGTGCCGTCCCGCACCATCTCGGCGCCGACCCAACGGCGCTCCGCGGGCCACACGCCTTCTCTCAGCCAGCGTTCGAGCGGCAGGTCGTCCGCATAACCGCGAAACAAGGTCATGGCGGCGTGCGTGTGGGCGTTCACGAGGCCCGGAAAGACCGCATGGCCGGGCCGGCGGATGTCCGCGCCGGGACTGAACCTGCGACGCGCCTCGTCGGCCGGCAACACCGCGACGATGCGGCCTTCGGTGACGGCAATCGCATGGTTTTCCAGGACCGCGCCCGCGGGTTCTACCGGGATGCACCAGCGCGCTTCGATCAGGGTGTCGCATTGCTCCATAAAAACGCCTTGGAAATCTGTCCGGCCACCTCCGCCGGCAGGCTTGTCGGACCGGCCGGTCAGCCGTGATGCAGCGCAGTATAACGGTAAGAAAGCGGGCGTATAAGCGCCCGGCGACCGGAGCCCGAATTCGTTTCAAACGCTGCTGTCCGTGAAACGTCTGTGGTATAATTTCATCCTTGTTCTGGCGTCGGTTTTGACGTCGAAACGGGCCCGGAAACGGCGCGACATCCGCCTACTACCCCGATTGGAAACTATCGCGATTCCGCTCTTTAAGGAACGGGACAGCTCTGGATTTATGAGTCGCCATGTCTGACACCGCGCAGGAGATTTTGTCGGTAAGCCTCGAAGAGGAGATGCAGCAGTCCTACCTCGATTACGCGATGAGCGTCATCGTCGGACGGGCGCTACCGGACGTTCGCGACGGGCTGAAACCGGTGCACCGGCGCGTATTGCACGCGATGCGGGAGCTGGGCAACGACTACAACAAGCCCTACAAGAAATCGGCGCGGGTCGTGGGTGACGTCATCGGTAAATACCATCCACACGGCGACACGGCGGTCTACGATACGATCGTGCGCATGGCGCAACCGTTTTCGATGCGCTACATGCTCGTTGACGGGCAGGGCAACTTCGGCTCGGTCGACGGCGATGCGCCGGCGGCCATGCGGTATACCGAAGTCCGCATGGCGCGGATTGCGCACGAGATTCTCGCGGACATCGAGAAGGAGACGGTCGATTTTGTCGAGAATTACGACGGCTCCGAAAGCGAGCCCTCGGTCATGCCGACGCGGATACCGAACCTGCTGGTCAACGGTTCGGCCGGTATCGCGGTGGGCATGGCCACCAATATCGCGCCGCACAATCTCACCGAAATCATCAACGCCTGCCTCGCGCTCATCGAAGATCCGGCCATCGATACCAAGGGACTGATGGAACACCTGCCGGGCCCCGACTTCCCGACCGGCGGCATCATCAACGGCACGCAGGGCATCTACTCGGCGTATCGCACGGGTCGCGGCCGCGTTTACATGCGCGGCAAAATCGACGTCGAGGACATGGGCAAGGGCGGTCGCGAACGCATCGTGATCACCGAGTTGCCGTACCAGGTCAACAAGGCGCGCCTGATCGAAAAGATTGCCGATCTGGTTCGCGACAAGCGGCTCGAAGGCATTGCTCAGGACGGTTTGCGGGACGAGTCGGACAAAGACGGCATGCGTATCGTGATCGAGCTGCGCCGCGGCGAGAACAGCGACGTATTCGTGAACAACCTGTACAAGCACACCGCGCTGCAGAGCGTGTTCGGCATCAATATGGTTGCGTTGCACGAGGGGCAGCCGAAGCTTCTCAACCTCAAGCAGATGCTCGAGGCGTTTTTGTCTCACCGCCGGGAGGTGGTTACCCGGCGCACCATTTTCGACCTACGCAAAGCGCGCGATCGCGCCCATGTGCTGGAAGGGCAGGCGGTTGCGTTGGCGAACATCGACGAGGTGATCGAGCTGATAAAAGGTTCGGCCTCGCCGGCCGAGGCGAAGGCTGCGCTGATCGAGCGCGCCTGGGCGCCGGGAACCGTAACCGGCATGCTGGAAAAAGCCGGCGCAACCGATACGCGGCCCGATGCACTCGAAGACGGTTTTGGTCTTGCGGACGACGGTTATCGTCTGTCCCCGGTGCAGGCGCAGGCGATCCTGGACCTCCGGTTGCATCGACTGACCGGGCTGGAACAGGAAAAAATTATCAATGAATACAGAGATATACTTGATAAAATTAATGAACTTTCTACTATTTTGTCGGACCCTGACGAGTTACTCAAGGTCATCCGCGACGAACTGATCGCGATTCGCGATGCCTATGGCGACGAGCGCCGCACGGTCATCAACGTGGATCACAGCGACCTCATCGCCGAGGACCTCATTCCCGAAGAAGAAGTCGTCGTAACGCTGTCGCACGGCGGCTACGCGAAGGCGCAGCCGGTGGACGTCTACCAGGCGCAACGGCGCGGTGGGCGCGGGCGTTCAGCAGCCAAGGTCAAAGACGAAGATTTCATCGACAAACTGTTCATCGCCAACACTCACGACACGCTCCTGTGCTTCTCCAGTCGCGGCAAAATGTATTGGCTCAAGGTTTACCAGGTGCCGCAAGCGAGTCGCGGCGCGCGCGGCCGGCCGATTGTGAATCTGCTGCCGCTCGAAGACGGCGAACGCATCAACGCGGTGTTGCCTATCCGGGAGTTTGCGGAGGACAGCTTCGTGCTGATGGCGACCAGCGGCGGAACCGTCAAAAAGACGCCGTTGAACCTGTTCTCGCGGCCGCGGGCCAGCGGCATCATTGCGATCGATCTTCGCGGCGACCGGTTGGTCGACGTCGCGATCACCGACGGTACGCGTGAGATCCTCCTCGTCGCCAGCAACGGCAAGGCCATTCGTTTCCGCGAGGAAGACGTGCGGCCGATGGGCCGCGGCGCGGCTGGCGTGCGCGGCATCAAGCTGGGCAGCGGGGACGAAGTGATTGCATTGTGCGTGCTCGACGACGGGTTGATTCTTTCGGCGACCGAGAACGGTTACGGCAAACGAACCTCGGCAGACGAGTTCCCGGTGCAGGGACGCGGCGGCCAGGGCGTCATCGCCATTCAGACGACCGACCGAAACGGCCGGACGGTCGGCGCCCTCCAGGTCGCGGACGAGGACGAAATCATGTTGATCAGTTCGAGCGGCACGCTGGTGCGCACGCCGGTCAGCGACATTTCCGTCATCGGCCGTAATACACAGGGCGTTCGCCTTATTCGCGTCGAGACCGGTCAGCGCCTGGTCGGCCTGGCCCGTATCGAATCGATGGAAAACGGATCAATGGACGCGGACGATGCATAGAAGCCGTGGTCCTGCCGCGGGCGACGGCCACGCCGTGTTCGCGGGGGACGAGACTCTACGGTTGACCGCCTGATCGACGCGTCGGAAAATCCGCCTGAGCCACTCTCTTTTCCGACGCTTCGCCCAATAGCTGCCAAAACCCGGGGATCCCAACAATGTCACGTGTTCATAATTTCAGTGCCGGCCCAGCCGCACTGCCAGAGCCTGTTTTGCAACGCATCAAGGACGATATCCCGGATTGGGCCGGTACCGGCATGTCGGTGATGGAGGTAAGCCACCGCAGCAAGGAGTTCGTGGCGCTGGCGGAACGCGCCGAGCGGGATGTCCGCGAGCTTCTGGCGATCCCCGACGACTATTCGGTGCTGTATATGCAGGGCGGGGCGACGCTGCAGTTTGCAATGACGGCGCTGAATCTCTCGGCGCCGGGAGACACGGCCGACTACGTCGTGACCGGCAGTTGGGGCAAGAAAGCCGTCAAGGAGGCCAGCCGCTTTTGTGAGGTCAACATCGCCGCGGATGCCGAGAGCAGCCACTACACGCACATTCCGCCGGAAGCGGAGTGGAACAAGACGGCGGACGCGGCCTACCTGCACATCACGCCCAACGAAACCATCGGTGGCGTGGAGTATCACTTTATCCCCGACACCGGATCGGTGCCGCTGGTCGCCGACATGTCCAGCACGATCCTGTCACGGCCGATCGACGTCAGCCGATTCGGCCTCATTTACGCCGGCGCGCAAAAGAACATCGGGCCGGCCGGCATTACGCTGGTGATCGTCCGCAACGACCTGCTCGACAAAGCGCGACCGGACACGCCGACGCTGCTCACCTATAAGGCCTTCGCGGAGTCGGATTCGATGACCAATACCCCGCCCGTGTTTGCCTGGTACGTTGCCGGGCTCGTGTACCAATACCTCAACGACCTCGGCGGGCTGTCGGCGGTGGCCGAGATCAACGAGCGAAAAGCCATGAAACTCTACGACGCCATTGATGCATCGGGTTTTTACAGCAACCCCGTTCAGGCCGACTGCCGGTCATGGATGAACGTTCCCTTCGTGCTGGCCGAACCGGAACTCGACGGGACGTTCCTGGAAGAATCCAGGGCCGCCGGACTCACGAACCTGAAGGGCCATCGCTCCGTCGGCGGCATGCGCGCGTCGATTTACAACGCCGTGAGCGAAGCTTCCATCGACGCGCTCATAGACTTCATGCAGGCGTTCGAGAAGTCGCACGCCTAGAATCGGGAACGGGAAGCAAGAACCCGCCGCTGAAATCCAGAATTCGACAGAGACGGTCACTCAACCATGCACAAAATACTGACGCTTAACAACATCGCCGTTGCCGGCCTGCGCAGACTGCCGAGAGAGCGGTACGAGGTTGCCTCCGAACTCGTGCATCCGGACGCGGTCATCCTGCGGTCGTTCAACATGCATGACATGGACATTCCCGAGTCCGTCGTGGCGATTGGGCGCGCCGGCGCGGGGGTGAACAACATCCCGATCGACGCGATGAGCGCGCGCGGTGTGCCGGTATTCAACGCACCCGGCGCCAACGCCAACGCGGTAAAAGAGCTGGCCGTCGCGGGCTTGTTGATTGCCGCCCGCAATCTGTGTGACGCGCGCGAATACGTTCGGGGGCTCGACGACGAAGGCGACGCCCTCAACAAGGCGGTGGAGGCGGGCAAGAAGCGATTTGTCGGCTTCGAGCTACCCGGTAAGACGCTGGGCGTCATCGGCCTTGGGGCCATCGGCGTTCAAGTGGCGAACGTCGCGTTGTCGCTCGGCATGAAAGTTGTCGGATTCGATCCCAACATCACGGTACAGAGCGCCTGGAAGCTGTCGTCCGGCGTCGAAAAAGTCGAAACGCTCGACGATTTGTTCAGAAAGTCCGACGCGATCACTCTGCACGTACCGCTTGTTGACGCCACCCGGAAGCTCGTCAACAAGGATCGCCTCGCACTGATGCGGCCGGACGGCGTCGTCATCAACTTTGCACGGGGAGGCGTGGTCGACAACGCGGCGATTCTCGATGCGCTCAACGCCGACGCTCTGCATGCCTATGTTTGCGATTTTCCGAGCCGCGATCTTATCGAGAACGGGAAGGTGGTGGCGCTGCCGCACCTCGGAGCGTCTACCGTCGAGGCCGAAGAAAATTGTGCGGTGATGGTTGCCGAAAACGTCAAGGAGTATCTGGAAAACGGCAATATCCGTTACTCCGTCAACTTCCCCGAGACGGTGATGCCGCGTAACGGAACGTATCGGCTGACGATCGCGAATGCCAACGTGCCCAACATGGTCGTTCAGATATCGACCGCGTTGGCGAACGTCGGTTTGAACATCGAGGACCTGTTGAACAGGTCCCTTGGCGATCTGGCTTACACCATCGTCGATCTCGATGGTCCGGTATCCGATGAAACCGTTTCGACGCTGCGCGGAATCGAGGGCGTCAGGGCCGTCAGGTATCTGGGGCCAGCCCGCGCCGCTGCCTAGGCGAGCTTTATCCTGGGCATAAAAAGGGTCAGTATTGACAGTGGATACTGAACATTCGGTTGCACGGGAAAGTGAATGGCCAAGACGCCGGCAAAAAGTGACGCCAGTCCGATAGACCTGGCACAGATTCGCAAACGTATCGACGAGGTCGATCAACAGATTCAGACCCTGATCAACGAGCGTGCCCGTTACGCACAACAGGTGGGCGTTTCCAAAGGTGAATACGCGAAGGCCGTCGACTATTACCGGCCCGAGCGCGAGGCGGAGGTGCTGCGCGCGGTTCGCGAACGGAACGCCGGCCCGCTCAGTAACGAAGAGATGCTGCGGCTGTTCCGCGAGATCATGTCATCCTGCCTGGCCCAGCAGGAACCGCTGAAAATCGGTTTTCTCGGACCGGAGGGCACGTTTACGCAGTCCGCCGTGTTCAAGCACTTCGGACATTCGGTGCGCGCGTTGCCGTTCGGTACGATTGACGACGTGTTCCACGAGGTCGAGTCCGGCGCGGCCGATTTCGGGGTCGTGCCCATCGAAAACTCGACAGAAGGGACGGTCAACAATACGCTCGACATGTTCCTGACGTCGCCACTCAAGATCAACGGCGAGATCGAGCTGCGTATCGAGCAGCATCTGATGGGTCGCATGGAGTCCATCGACAAGATCCGCCGCGTTTGCGCCCACGAGCAGTCGTTGGCTCAGTGTCGCGGATGGCTGAGAGAATATCTCCCGGAGACTGAACTCATCGGAGTCAGCAGCAACGCCGTCGGCGCCCGCCGGGCGCGAGACGAGAGCGGAACGGCGGCGCTGGGCGGCGACGCGGCGGCCGAGGTCTACGAACTCAACGTCCTGGTGCAGAACGTCGAGGACCGGAGTGACAACGCGACGCGGTTTCTGGTCATCGGCCGCGAACTCCTGGCAGCCAGCGGCGACGACAAGACGTCCATACTGATGTCGACCAGCGACACGCGCCAGGGCAGCGGGATTCTGCACGCTCTGCTGCAGCCGTTCGCCGAGAAAGGCATCAGCATGACGCGCATCGAGTCGCGACCGTCCCGACGCAGAAACTGGGACTACGTGTTTTTTGTCGATCTCGACGGGCATGCCGAGGAGTCGCCGCTTTCGGACGCGCTCGCCGAGGTCGAGCAGATCAGCTCTTTGTTTCGAGTCGTCGGCGCATACCCTCGGGCGGTCAGCTAGGGCCTGTTGACAACTAGGATCACTGCTTTGGATTTTCACGTTGAACCGTCCGTTATCGAGAGCGGTACCGTTGACGTTCCCGGCGACAAATCGATTTCCCACCGGGCGCTGATGCTCGGGGCGATCGCCGACGGCGACACCCGAATCAGCGGACTGCTGATGGGGGACGATTGCCTGGCAACCCTGGCGGCTCTGCGCCGGATGGGCGTCTCCGTCGATGAGAGCGACGAAGCCACGGTCCGGGTTCGGGGTGTCGGCATGAACGGTCTGAAGGCCCCCGGCGGTGACCTCGATCTCGGCAACTCCGGCACCGGAATGCGTCTGTTCATCGGTTTGCTCAGCGGGCAGCGTTTCAATTCGCGTCTGACCGGTGATGCCTCCCTGTCGCAGCGTCCGATGAAACGCGTGATTACGCCGCTCACGATGATGGGGGCGTCGATCGACAGCACGGACGGCACTCCGCCGCTGACGATCAACGGCGGGTCCGCGCTGACCGGCATCCGTTACGCGCTGCCGGTCGCCAGCGCGCAGGTGAAGTCCGCGATCCTCTTGGCCGGCCTCTACGCAAGGGGTGAGGTCGACATCATCGAACCCGCGGTTACACGGGATCATACCGAGCGCATGCTGCGGTCCTTCGGAGTCACGCTTTCCGCGGACGGGGGCCGAATCCGCATGCAAGGGCGGCAGGCGCTCGAGGCGACGCCCGTTGCGGTGCCGGGTGACCTGTCATCGGCCGCGTTCCCGATGCTTGCAGCGCTGCTCGCGCGGGACGCGGAGTTGAGAATCCGCAACGTCGGGATGAATCCGACACGGACGGGTGTCATCGAAATCCTCCGCGACATGGGGGCCGACATTACCCTCGAAAATCGCGGAATACTGGGGGAAGAGCCCGTTGCGGACCTGCTCGTCAGGTCCTCGAGCTTGCGCGCGATCACTGTCGCGCCCGAGCGGGTATCGCTCGCGATCGACGAGTTTCCGGTGTTGTTCGTTGCCGCGGCTGCCGCGGAGGGCGTCAGCCGATTCTCGGGTCTTGGAGAATTGCGCGTCAAAGAGAGTGACCGGATCAGCGCGATGGTCCGCGGCCTGCGCGCCCTCGGCGTGACGGCAAACGAAACCGAAGACGGCGCCGAAGTGCTGGGCGGTGATTTCGGGGGCGGCGATGTCGACAGCCACGGAGACCATCGTATCGCGATGGCGTTCGCCGTTGCGGCCAGCAGAGCCGCCGCGCCGGTGCGCATAAGCGACGTCGCCGCCGTTGACACGTCGTTTCCGGGGTTTGCGAGTTGCCTGAGTTCGATCGGTATGGACATAAGCCTGTCGGGCGAGGGTTCCGCGTGAGCGCCGCCGCCGGGATACCGGTGCTGGCGTTGGACGGGCCGAGCGGCTCCGGTAAAGGGACGATCGCCAGAAAACTCGCCCAGGCGTTGGGCTGGCACCTGCTGGACAGCGGCGCGCTGTATCGTCTCGTGGGCTTGGCCGCGATTCGGGCCGGGGTGCCGCTGACGGCGGAAACGGAACTCGCCGAGTTGGCGGGCAAGCTGGCGATTCGTTTTGGTGTCGATGAGAGCGGCGGCGAGCAGATCTGGTTGGACGGTGAGGACGTTAGCCGCGAAATCCGCACCGAGGAGAGCGGTCGCTCGGCCTCCGCGGTGGCCCGTCTGCCGGCCGTGAGGCAGGCGCTGATGGGTCTTCAGCACGATTTTCGCAGGGCGCCGGGACTCGTGGCTGATGGCCGCGATATGGGGACCCAGGTGTTCCCCGATGCGGTGCTCAAGGTCTACCTCACGGCGAGCCCTCGGGAGCGTGCTGCAAGACGCCATAAGCAGTTGAAAGACAAGGGTATTGATGTTAGCCTCTCGGCCCTTTCGCGGGACATAGCCGATCGGGACAGGCGGGACTCCGAACGCGCGGTGGCGCCGCTGCGGCCGGCCGGGGACGCCCGGGTACTGGATTCCAGCAAGCTGACGATCGATCAAGTCACCCGGACCGTGCTCGATTGGTTGCAGGAACGCGTCGGCGAAAGAGAGAAGTAGACAGTTTTGGTGAGGCGACGCAGGGAATGCGCTGTCCTTTTTAATCGTAACCGTCGGCCACAGGATTTGGTTTGACGACACTAAGGGTGAGAGTCCGAAATCCGGCTCTCTTGGTTTAATCTAATGTCTGAAAGTTTTGCTGAGTTATTTGAAGAGAGTTTTGCAAGTCAACAAATAAAGCCGGGTGCCATCATCATGGGCACCGTCGTGGCAGTAAACGACGATGTAGTCATCGTCAGTGCCGGCCTCAAATCGGAGGCGGTTATTCCCGTTGAACAGTTTCGCGCCGAAGGCGGCGACGTCGACGTCACGGTTGGTGACGAGATCGAGGTTGCACTCGATGCCGTCGAAGACGGTTTCGGTGAGACGCGCCTATCGCGTGAAAAAGCGATCCGCGCACGTACCTGGACCGCGCTGGAAAAGGCCTACGAAGACGGCGACATCGTCAACGGCGTCATCAACGGCCGGGTGAAGGGCGGATTCACGGTCGAGATCGACAACGTGCGGGCGTTCCTGCCGGGGTCACTGGTCGATGTGCGGCCGGTGCGCGACCCGGGGTACCTCGAGGGCAAAAACCTCGAATTCAAGGTCATCAAGCTCGACCAGCGCCGCAACAACGTGGTCGTATCGCGCCGGGCCGTGGTGGAAAAAGAACACAGCGCGGAGCGCGAGGCGCTTCTCGCCAGCCTGCAGGAAGGCAACACCGTCAAGGGCATTGTAAAGAACCTCACGGACTATGGGGCTTTCGTGGACCTGGGCGGAATAGACGGGTTGCTGCACATCACGGACATGGCCTGGAAGCGCGTGAAACATCCTTCGGAAGTCGTCAACGTCGGCGACGAAATCGACGTGAAGATCCTGAAGTTCGATCGCGAACGCCAGCGCGTGTCGCTCGGCATCAAGCAGCTGGGTGACGATCCCTGGCACGATCTCGCTCGTCGCTATCCGCAGCAAACGCGCATATTCGGCAAGATCACGAATATCGCGGACTACGGTTGTTTCGTGGAGATAGAGGAGGGCGTCGAGGGTCTCGTGCACGTATCCGAGATGGACTGGACCAACAAGAACGTCAACCCGGCGAAAGTCGTCCAGGTCGGTCAGGAAATCGAGGTGATGGTTCTCGAGATCGACGAGGAACGCCGTCGTATATCGTTGGGCATCAAGCAATGTCAGTCCAATCCCTGGGCCGATTTTTCAGCCGAGGTCAACCGTGGCGATACCGTCGGCGGTCAGATCAAATCGATCACCGATTTCGGCATCTTCATCGGTCTGGCCGGCGGCATCGACGGACTGGTGCATCTGTCCGACATCTCTTGGGACGTTCCGGGCGAGGAGGCCGTTCGCAATTACAAGAAGGGCCAGGAGATCGAGGCGGTCGTGCTCGCCATCGACTCCGAACGCGAGCGTATTTCACTCGGTATCAAGCAACTCGACAAGGATCCGTTCTCCGGCTGGCTGGCTGCGCATCCGAAGAACTCGATCGTAACCGGTACCGTGACCGAGGTTGACGCGCGCAGCGCAATGGTGGATCTCGGCGATGGCGTTATAGGCACGTTGCGGGCATCGGAACTCACCCGCGGTCGTGTCGAGGATGCACGGACGATGATCAAGGTTGGCGACGAGATCGAGGCCAAGTTCATCAACGTCGATCGCAAGAACCGTTCGGTGGCGTTGTCGATCAAGGCCAAGGAAGAGCATGAGGAAGCCGAAGCCTTGTCGAGCTACAAATCCGGTTCCGCGGCGGCGCCGACGGGAACGACGTTGGGCGAACTGCTCAAGGAGAAAATGGGCGGCGGGTCAAATTAGGAAAAACTGGCCCGGAGACCTGTTCGTCCGGGCCATATTTCCTTTATAATCGGCGGCTTACGCGCTAGGCGGCAGATCAAGCGAATCGTGTTATGACAAAATCGGAACTCATTGAAGTAATCGCAAGGAAGCAGAAGCACCTACCGGCAAAGGACGTGGAGTTGGCCGTAAAACACCTGCTGGATTTGATGAGTGACGCGCTGGCAAGGGGTGAGCGCATCGAGATAAGGGGGTTCGGCAGCTTTTCGCTGCATTTTCGGCCTCCGCGAATTGGCCGTAACCCGAAGACGGGTGAGGCGGTGGCGTTGTCTGGAAAGTACGTCCCGCATTTCAAGCCCGGCAAAGACCTCCGCGAGCGTGTGAACGAGAGCCGGGACCTGCCGATCAAGAGCTGACTTCCGCTCACGGTGCGGGCCTGCGCTGGATGGACTGCAGCCCTTATCATCGGCCGTCGAAAACCCATAAACTAACGGCTCTCGGGGCGGGCTGCCCCATGTTTGCCTGTGAGTGCGCGCATGTTTAAACGAATTGGCGTCATCGCTCTTGTTCTGATCGTTTTCGTCCTGATGATTTGGTTTACGAGCATCAATCCCGGTGTGGTGAGCATTGACCTGGCGTTCGGTACGGTCGAGCCGACGATTCCGCTTGCGCTGGCGGTGACGTTTGTCCTGGGTTGGGCATTCGGTATCCTGAGTGCATCGTTTTACGTGTTCAAGCTGATGAACGAACGCCGTCGCCTGAAATCCTCGCTCCGAACCTCCGAGGCGGAAGTGAGCAGCCTGCGAAACCTGCCTATCGCCGATGCCGACTGAGTCCACCTTCCTTCTGGCGGGATTGTTTCTGCTGCTGGCGGCGGCGGGTTGGGCCCTCGGCCGCTTCGGTGAGCGGGACGATGTCGAAGAGGCGCCACCGCCTCTCAACGTCGATTATTTGAAGGGACTCAACTTCCTGTTGAATGAACAGACCGATCAGGCGCTCGAGCACTTTCTCAAGATGGTCCGGGTTGACGATAAGACGATCGAGACTCACTTTGCGCTCGGCAGCCTGTTCCGACGTCGCGGCGAGGTTGATCGGGCAATCCGCATTCACCAGAACATCATCGCGAGACCGGATCTTGCTTCGGAACAGCGGGATCAGGCGATGTTTTCACTTGCCAAGGATTATTTGCGCGCCGGCTTGCTCGACCGGGCGGAAAACATGTTCACTCGCCTGGCCCAGGGCTCCCGTTACCAGGTTGAAGCGCTGGAGCAGCTTTGCCGCATCTACGAACAGGAAAAGGAGTGGCAGAAGGCGATTGACGCCGGCCAGAAACTCGAAGTGCTCAGCGGCCGGTCGCTGGCTTTGCAGATTGCGCACTATTACTGCGAGCTCGCCGAGCAATCGGCCGCGAACAACGATTTCGCGGCCGCTCGGTCATTCGTGAAGAAATCGCAGAGCGGGCGCCCGCGAACGCTGCGTGGCGCGTTGACGCGGGCAAACGTCGCGAGCGTGACCGGCGACACCAAAACGGCGTTACGCCTCTACAACCGAATCGTGGACGAAAACACCTACCTCGTCACGGAGGCGCTGCCGCGGCTGGTGGAGATTTACCGGGAAGAAGGCTCGACCGAGCCGCTGGAAAAAAGTCTGACGGCCCTGATCGACGGGAACCCGGAGGTAAAAAAGGAAATTGCCTACACCGCGGTCGTCAATGACATCGGCGGCATCGACGTCATTGACCGATGTGTCGAGGAGTACATCCTCAATGAACCCACTTTGAACGAATTCATCGACGTCCAGCAACTGGCGGGGGGCGGCGACGAGGCGCGGCGGAGCGCCCTCGTCAAGGTGCGCGCCGGGCTCAGCAAGCTTGCCTCGATGACGCCGCGTTATCAGTGCAAGGAGTGCGGCTTTTCCAGTCAGCGGCTTCTTTGGCAGTGCCCCAGCTGCAAAGACTGGGAGACACAGCGGCCGTTTGCGAGCGTGCAGTTCGACTCCCTGCTGCAACGCAGCGGTATAAATTATTAGAGGACACCTGTAGGAGCCCGTCCTGACGGGCAATACGCCCTCGATCGTTAAACAGGCGTATCCCGCGGACCGCGGATTGATCTTTAAGTGTCTAATTCCGGTCGCTCGTCCTGGCGGGCGACGGGTTGTGTCGAGGGGGTTACAATCGTTTCGCCCCGAACCGGGCAGATTTGCAGCGAGCCTGTATCCCAATGGCCACCTAAGCTTCCCGTGCTGCCGCCATGCGGCAGGTTTTCATCAAACTTCGGGAGTTAGTTATGAATCGAATCAAGCGGGCTTTGTTACTGATTATCTGCGCACTCGGGTGGTCCACGGTGGTTGCCGGTCCGGTGGACGTGAACAGCGCGGATGCGGAGACCATTTCAGCCGAGTTGACCGGCATCGGCTTGTCGCGGGCAACCGCGATCGTCGAGTATCGGAAACTCAACGGACCGTTCAAATCGGCGGATGAGCTCCTGAACGTGAAAGGCATCGGCGAGCGCACTCTTGAACTCAACAGGGGCAATATTCTCCTGAAACCGGCGAGCGGCAAACCCTCCAAATAGCGGCCAGGGCCGTCGAGACGGGTCTGTGCCGGCGAATACGCCGGTACAGACGCTGCCCGCCCGCCGACAGCGGAATAGCGGCGGGGTCTCCGGGCGGCATCGGTTCCCAATAGAGGTGCTATTTAGCTAAGATGCCGCATCCATTTTGTTCAGGAGTTTCGAGGTGTCGCAGCCGATCCGATCAGCCGTCTTTCCCGTCGCGGGACGCGGAACACGATTCCTGCCGGCGACGAAGGCCAGCCCAAAGGAAATGCTGCCAATTGTCGACAAGCCGCTCATCCAGTATGCGGTTGAGGAGGCCGTCGCCGCCGGGGTCGAAAAACTGGTTTTCGTGACGGGCAGTTCCAAGCGTGCGATCGAAGACCACTTCGATGCCGACCCCGAGCTGGAGCGGGCGCTGATCGAATCCGGTAAGAACGAACTGCTCGAATTGACGCATAGTATCGTGCCCCCGGGCGTTTCGTGTGTCTACATTCGCCAGGGCAAACCTCTTGGTCTCGGTCACGCGGTGTTGTGCGCGCGACCGGTGGTCGGTGACGAGCCCTTTTTCGTACACCTCGCCGACGACTTCATCGTCGGAGAGTCGCCCTGCCTGAAGCAGATGGCGGACGACTATCGCGGCCACGGCAGCAGCATCGTCGCCGTTGAGCAGGTGCCGGAAGAAAGCACGTCGAGTTACGGTATCGTGGGCATGACGGACGACGGCAGCCGATCGCAGCAGATTCAATCCATCGTGGAGAAGCCGAAACCCCAAGATGCGCCGTCGAACAAGGCGGTCGTGGGCCGCTACCTGTTGGTGCCCGAGATTTTCAATCGACTGGAACGAACGCAGCGGGGCGCCGGGGGGGAGATTCAATTGACTGACGCGATCGCGGATCTGCTCAGTGACCATCCGGTTCGGGCGTTCGCATTTGACGGGGAACGCTACGACTGCGGGAGCAAACTGGGTTATCTGCAGGCAACGGTTGCGGTCGGTTTGGGGCATGAGTCCCTGGGCGCCGCGTTTCGGACGTATCTGAAGTCCGTCGTCGACGATTGATGACACCGGCCGAATGATCCCGATCGAAACGGTCACCCTGTTTCTCGCGGCAACGATCGCCCTGGCGATTGCGCCGGGCCCGGACAATATTTTCGTCTTGACACAGTCGGCGCTCTACGGGCGCACCGCGGGAGTATTGGTGACGCTGGGCCTTTGCACCGGGGTCGTTGTCCATACCGGCGCCGTCGCGCTGGGTGTTGCGGCTGTGTTCTCGACATCCGCGCTGGCGTTCAACGCTCTGAAAATACTGGGCGCCGGCTATCTGCTGTATCTCGCGTGGCAGGCGTTTCGCGCCGGCGCGTCTCGGATTGGCGACGGCAAGGGGGAAGTCCTGAATCGACGCCAACTCTACTTTCGCGGCGTGATCATGAACATCACAAACCCGAAGGTCGCCATTTTCTTCCTGGCGTTCTTGCCTCAGTTTGCCGATCCGAAAAGAGGCTCATTGCCGCTGCAAATCGCACTGCTGGGCGCGCTGTTTGTCCTGTCCGCTTTGCTGGTATTCGGCGCCATTGCCTGGTTCGCGGGCTACCTCGGCGATTGGCTCAGACGGTCCGGACGGGCGCAGGTGGTCATGAATCGCATCGCGGGGACGGTTTTTGCGGCCCTGGCGTTGCGCCTGGCACTCGCGGAACGTTGACGAAGGCTTCCAACCTGCCGATACAACGAGCGGGGCAGCGGGTTCGTCCGCATCGCCGGTTGTCGAATAGCGGGAGCGCGCCGCGGCGTTACGGCGTTTAACCGACAAAAACGCCGCGCTGACTGTCGAGTCCAACGCGGCGTTTCCGAAGGGTTCAGGGACTGCGTCGAGATGAATCCGCCCATGAAGGGCTGCACATCAGGCATCCGTCCCTTGAACCTCAAATTTATCAATCACCGCCTGCGGGGGTAAGTGACGTCGGTCACAGTTGGGGGACTCACGCAAGGCGCCGATCCGCCGGGTGTTTAACGCTAATCTTTACAGTTTCTCAAGGCGCGCCTACTATTTGTTCCAATTCTTCTCGGCGGCGCCGAACAGTGAAAGACGGGGTGATTCTATGAAAAAAGCAGCGATTGGCGTTGTTGTCCTCGCGGTTTTGGTCGCGGGTTGGATTTTCGTATCGCCGTTGTTCATCGACAGAACTGTCGATGAAGATATTGATTTCCTGCTCGATGGCGGCGGTCTGGACATGACGGCGATCATGTCGATGCCGGCGGCAAAACGCGAGGAAATGCGACAAGAGATCATGGGCGCCGCGGCCGGTGCACCGCCCCGGAACGCAACGGAGTCGATGCCGGCCGAAGCAGCGCAGGTCGTCGCCCGTGGACGGTTCGTCGATGCGGACGCGGTCCATAAAGGCAGCGGGCAGTCGATACTTTATGCGTTGCCCAACGGCCGTCACGTGTTGCGGTTGGAAGATTTCAGGACGACCAACGGACCGGCGCTTGTCGTGTACCTTGCCAAACACCCGTCACCGACCAGGGCGTCGGACGTGACCGACGGGGGATTCCTGGACCTTGGCGAACTGAAAGGTAACGTCGGGAACCAGAACTACGAGATACCCGCCGGATCGGACGTTGCCGAGTACAACAGCGTGGTGATCTGGTGCGAGCTGTTCGGCGTTTTGTTTTCGCCGGCGGCATTGTCGCGTAGCTGAGCCGCCGATCGGCTAGCCCGTATCCGTCGCCGATTTGCGGGAAGAGCGGACAAAGGGCAAGCGAGGGCCCGCGTAATCGGTGACGGATACAGGCTAGGCCCGTATTCTCGAATCCCGGCGCCTGTCCGATTCTTTCAAGAGTTTCTTGCGCAGGCGGAGTTTTGTCGGCGTGACCTCCACCAGTTCGTCGTCGTCGATGAATTCCAGCGCCTGTTCGAGAGACGAGCGGATCGGCGGCGTCAGCACGATGTTTTCATCGCTCCCCGCGGCGCGGATATTCGTGAGCTGTTTTGCCTTTGTCGGATTGACGACAAGATCGTTCTGCCGGCTGTGGATGCCGACGATCATTCCCTCGTAGACGGCTTCGCCATGATCGATCATTAGGCGGCCCCGCTCCTGAAGGTTGTAGAGCGCGTAGGCGAGCGCCTTGCCCGCTACCATCGAGATGAGTACGCCGTTGTTCCGCTGGCCCAGTTCTTCGGGGACGTATTTGTCGTATTTGTCGAACACGTGATAAATGAGGCCGGTTCCCGAGGTCGCCGTCAGATACTCCGTCCGGAATCCAATCAAGCCGCGCGTAGGGATGCGGTAGTCCAGCCGGACGCGTCCTTTGCCGTCCGGCACGATGGACAGCAGTTCGCCTTTGCGGCTTGCGAGGCGCGTCATTACCGCGCCTTGATAGTCCTCGTCGAGATCCACGGTGAGCTGTTCCCAGGGCTCCAGCCGGACGCCGTTTTCCTCGTGGACGATAACTTCGGGTCGGGAAACTGCCAGCTCGAAACCTTCACGGCGCATGGTTTCGATCAGTACGGAAAGGTGCAGCTCGCCGCGCCCGGAAACCCGGAACTTGTCGGGGTCCTCGGTGGGGTCTACGCGCAACGCAACGTTGTGTTTCAGTTCCTGCCCGAGGCGCTCGCCAATCTGCCGACTGGTCAGGAATTTGCCGTCCTGACCGGCGAACGGCGACTTGTTCACCTGAAAGGTCATACTGATCGTGGGTTCGTCAACGGCCAGCGCCGGTAGTCCCTCCGGGGCGTCTCTCGGGCACAAGGTATCTGAGATGGCAAGGTCGTCGATACCACTGAACACGATAATATCTCCCGCTCCGGCAGTCGGAATCTTCCGTCGTTCGAGTCCGTCGAATCCGTAGAGTTCGAGGATCCGCGCTTTCCTCACGCTGCCGTCCGCTGCGACGATGCTGACCGGAGAGTTGGCGTCGATATGACCGCGTTGAATGCGGCCGATACCGAGAACGCCGACGTAAGGGTCGTAATCCAGACTCGATACCTGGAGCTGAAGCGGTCCCGATTCATCGACCGGCGGCGGCGATACCTCGGAGACTATCGCCGCAAGCAGCGCCGTCATGTCGCCTTCGCGGACGTCGGACTCCGTGCCGGCGTAACCGTCCAGCGCGGATGCGTAGATAACCGGGAAGTCGAGCTGCTCTTCGCTCGCGCCGAGCCGGTCGAACAGGTCGAACGTCTGGTCCAAAACCCAGTCGGGGCGGGCGCCGGCGCGATCGACTTTGTTGATTACAACCAGGGGAACGAAGCCGCGGGCGAAAGCCTTCTGAGTCACGAATCGGGTCTGCGGCATGGGGCCTTCGACGGCGTCAACCAGCAGCAATACGCTGTCGACCATCGAAAGCACCCGTTCGACCTCACCGCCGAAGTCGGCGTGCCCCGGCGTATCGACGATGTTTATTCGGTAGTCCCGCCACCGGATGGACGTGTTTTTGGCGAGAATCGTGATGCCTCTCTCTCGTTCGAGGTCGTTCGAGTCCATCACCCGATCCGGCACAAGCGCCCGAGGACCAAGCGTTCCGGACTGCTGCAGCAGCTGGTCTACGAGGGTGGTTTTGCCATGATCGACGTGGGCAATGATCGCGATGTTTCTCAGGCGCTCGATTTCGGACATTTGGGCAGGCGGGGGTGTTCCGAGAGAGGCGCGGATTATAGAGAGGGTTGGCGTTTATTGAAACCGTTGTTTTCCGCCTCCGGCGGAGCGTGCCTGCTTCAATGGAAGCGCGTACCCTGGCCGCGATTGCTAGCGGCAACTGCTCGGTAGATACTCGGATACGAGGGTTGCGTCGCCGCTGCAGGTCCAGCTGACGCTGCCCGTGTTCGTGATTGGGGACATGGTCAGAACGCCGCCGACGATTTTGAGGTTCGAGCCGTTGCCGTACGTTATTTCGAGACCACCGCCGGTCACGATCTCAACCTGGGTGACGAACTCACCGACGATCGTCGCCGGTGGGGCAAGCCCGGCGGTTGCATTGTCGTCGGGAAACGCACCGTGTTGGTGAAAATACTCGGTTGCGGCGACTCTGGCGCTATTCGAGAGATTGATGCCTTCGGTGACCTGCGAACGGATCGAATACGCGAAATACGCGGGAATCGCAACGGCGGCCAGGATACCGATGATGGCGACGACGATCATCAGTTCGATCAGCGTGAAGCCTCGTTCGTTGTTGTTCATTCGTTGTCCTCGGTCCCGCCGGCGCAGCCGATGCCGTCGTGCTGTTTCTCGAGCCGGTGACACCGCCGGGCGAGACAATGCTCCCAACCACCCGGCGGAGTGGGTGTGTGCCCTGGAGTTTGGCAGGGCTGGGCCGGGTGTTCGCGTTACTGCGTCACGGTTGGGCATGCCGATTCGCCCGTTTTCGTGTAAGCATTGGCTGACGGGCCGTAACCGGTGCGTTCAGGCAAGACGGTAAAATGACGGGCGTCACGTTTTTGCGGTTTTTTGAGCAAAATGAGCGTCGGATGGCGTGATCTGTGCTTTGCGCACTTGCCTAAAACGCGAATTTGCCAAAACTTATGTTAGCAGAGCCGGTCGATTCACTAATCAGCTTAATGGTGCGGGAGTGTGTAATGGCTGCTTCGTTTTACTGGGCGCTACTATTCGTTGGCAACGCAGTTCTCTTTTGGCTGTGGTTGCACTACGTCGTCAAAGTGCTGACGGGGCGATGCCCGCATTGCGGCAAGTGACCGCACCTCTTCGGGCGTAACCGTTGTCGTCGAACGCCGGCCCGGGATAGGGCCGCCGCCGGCGTCGTTGAACCGCCCAAAGCCGTCAAGCCTGCAATACTTGCCCGTGGTTGACCGTGAATTTATCCGTTTCAGCGCTCGTAACGCACTTAGGAACGAATTGCCTTTACCTTTTCGTCATCTCGGATTGATTCTCCGATGTCGTCCTGCTCGTGGGTTGGCCAGACGGTGAACTGGTTGCGACCCATATTCTTGGACGTGTAAAGTGCGTGATCGGCGGCGCGCAGTCCGTCCTCCAGCGAGCTGTTCGCGGGTCGCACCGCCGCCGCACCCACGCTGACGGTCAGCACGTCGCCAATTTTCGAGCCAGCATGCTCGATCCCCAACGATTCAATTTTTCGGCGGACCCTTTCCGCTATCACCGGGATTTCCGCGGCCTTGTTGGACGTGGTGGCGATCGCGAATTCCTCGCCGCCGAATCGTGCAACCAGGTCGGAGCTTCTCCCGAATACTCGTTGTAGAGTCCCGGCGATCGTTGCGAGCGCGGTATCGCCAGCGAGGTGACCGTATGTGTCGTTGTACTTTTTGAAGTCATCGACATCAACCATGAACAAACAAACGGTTCGTGATCCGGCGGGCACACCCTTCCATTCCCGACCCAGCGTTTCCAGGAGATATCGTCGGCAAAACAGGCCGGTAAGGCTGTCGCGGTCGGCGAGCTTACGCAGACTATCGTTCGCCATCGTGAGTTCTCGTTCCCTTTCGCGGAGACTGAGTTGCACAACGACCCGATCGGTCACGTCCTTTTGAAAGGCGACAAAATGCGTGACGCGCTTTTCGGAATCAAAGATTGGTGAGATGCTCACCTGATTCCAAAACAGACTGCCGTCCTTTCGGTAGTTGCGAACTTGCACGGCGATTGGCCGACATTCGTTCATCGCGTCACGGAGTGAATTCAGCCCGGGCTGGTCCACGTCGTCAGCTTGAAGAAATCTGCAATTCTGCCCAATGATCTCGCGGCGTGAATAGCCCGTGAGCCGCTCGAATCCGCGGTTTACGTAAACTATCGGGCGATCCGGCTGTGTCGCGTCGGCGATGCACATTCCATCGTCGGAAGATTCTATTGCGGTCAGTAGTAACGTGCTGTCAATTTCCATGGTATGCGACTCCATTGTGTTCGGTTATCGCAGGTTGGCTGTTTGCTTGCCGGTGTCTTTCGGGATCGGCCAAGGTATTGCGACCTTTAGATTTCCGCCGCGATCGGGAGCGCCGGCCGTGTAGCGTTGCGCATATGGTCGCCACACCCTGAAGTTTTCGAACATCGCGCGACGTTTTCTCCGATTGCTCATTTCCGGATTTTTATGCGCTTTTTGGAACAACATTTCGGCTTCGACGGGCATTCGGCTCTGATCGAAAAATCGGGGATAAAACGGTTGCTTTTGCCCAATGGTAACGGGTCAATGGCAATACGAACTGCGGCGTTGACCGGTCGATTGCAAATGGCTAAAAACCGTTTGACTGCGCGACGCGTTGCGAAATTCAGGCGGCAAAGATTCTGTTTCGGCAACGACCGTTTCGTGTCTTGTTCGACCGGCCGTGCGGTGCGCGAACGGAAGTTTGCAAACACGCTTCGGCATCCCGCAGCTATGGGGCATAGCGTGAACCGAAGACTCGAATCGTTGTCCGGACCGAGTCTGGATCTGCTCCCTGCCCCGCCATTCTGTTTGAAAAGCCCGGCTCGATTGCGGGCATTACGCCGAACCTTTATTTGTCGCCGCGCCGGTAGTTGATGGGCGACGCACTGAACCATCGCTTGAATGCTTTTGTGAACGCGCTGGAGTCGGAAAAACCGAGCATGAACGCAATCTTTTGTATATCGAATCCGTTGCCCAGATACTCGAGTGCGAGTTTACTGCGGGTTTCGTCCAGTACCATCTGATAACTCGTGCCTTCTCGCGCCAGCTTACGCTGCAACCCTCTTGCGCTGACCCCGACTCTCTTCGCTACGGATTGCTGCGTCGCGTTTCCCTCCGGAAGGAGTCCGATGAGTTCTTTGCGTACCTGAAGCGACAGGCGACTTCGCTCGATTCGAGTCAGGTATTCAATCGCCAGTTCATCGCTTACCCGAGCCAGCCCCGCGTTGCTGGTGAGCAAACGCCTTGTGGCGTCCGATTTGGGTAGAGCAATGGCGTTTCGGTTGGCGGCGAACTGTACGGGCGCGTCGAAGAAGAGTTGGTAGGGAGTGGAGTCTTCAGGCGCGGCTCGCGTCATTTGTATTTGCAGCGGCCGAAGCGTGCCGCCATGGGTAATGCGGCACATGTGCGCGAGGACGGCCACGACGGCGTCCACCTCGACGTCGAGCAGTGCGGGTCTGCGGTCATCGTGGATGACTGAGAACTCCAATGAGTCCAATGCCGTCGCGATCTCGAAACTGAGGTCGGTCGAGACAATGTGTCCATAGTCGACGGCCCGCTCCATCGCGGCCACCAGAGATTCACTGGCCATCCACGCATAGCCGAGCGCATGCATGGTTGTGGGATGCCAGTGTCGGGCGACTTCGATGCCGAAACTGGGGTTTTCCGTAGCGTCCAGCGCATGCGTCCAAAGCGTCTGCAGCGGGTTAACTGAATAGCGCGCATCCGGAGAGCCGAGTTTCTCCGGCTCCAAACCGACCCGCTCTAGAAACGCATCACCGTCGAGCCCGGCCTCGTTCAGAGTCGTGACAATCATCAAAGCCCACGACGACAAGGTGGTGAAGGTCATAAACTCATTTCAATGGCAAGGGACCTGCAATGCCCCTGCGCAGCACCCTCTGATGTAACCAGTCTGTGTGAAAACGAATAGCGATCGGACAATACCTGCCTGCGGACGACAAACCTACACTCCACCATTAAACCGAGTGTCCGATATAACTTCCAGATTTTGTCCGCTGAGAACACATGTTTGGCGCTTGAGGACAAAATTGCTGTTCCCGTAGGACGATTACCTAAGCGAAGCAAGAGCACCTACGGAGACCGCAATGTCCACTCAAAGAATCAAAACCGCGCCACCGGACGGCCGCAGCACAGCAGCAGCCAGCCCCGGCCGGTATTTGATATTCGCGCTGGCGGACAACCATTTCGCATTTGAAGTGCCGCGCGTAAGGCAGATCAGGAGTTGGGTGGACGTCGAGGCGGTACCCGACGCTCCGGACTACGTGCTCGGCGTAACGGACCTTCAAGGCGCCAGGTTGCCTATCGTGGATCTGCGCAAGCGCCTGGCGCTGAAGAGTATCCCGCCCAATTCCAGAACCCTGGTGGTCGTTCTTCGATTTGTCTGCAACGGTGTAAGTCTGCCGGTCGGATTCACCGTCGATTCCTCATGGGGTGCGCACGAACTGGTCACCAAAGTAACCAGGCCGTCACCCGAGCAACACAGCCTCGTAAATCCCGATTTCATTCGCGGAATGTCAACGGTGAACGATCAACAGGTCATTTTGCTCGAGACGGATCGGCTGATCGACTTGTCGGTTCTTGCGGACGAGGCTACCACCCGCCAGCCGGACAGCCGGCGCGTTCACTGAGCGACACGCATCATGAGTAACGAACAAACACGGAAATACGCTGATCTCGATGTCCAGGCGCTCGAGGAGTCTTTTGCACTCATTGCGCCCCAAGCGGATGAACTGGTCGCGCGTTTTTACTCCGAGCTTTTTTGCCGGCACCCCGCGGTCGAGCCTTTGTTCGACGGAACCGATATCCGTACGCAGCAGGGAAAACTCCTGGCCGCGCTCAAACTCGTCGTCGAAAACGTCCGGGACCCGGAAAAACTGCTGCCGGCTCTCCGCGAGATGGGCCGGCGGCACGAGGAATACGGAGCCATCCCCGAACATTATGGCGCGGTGGCGGAAACCTTGCTGGACGTAATGGGCGAAGTCGCCGGCGCAGCCTGGACAGAGCAAGTCGAGTCGGCGTGGAGCGACGCGCTCGCGCTGATTGCGGACGTCATGCTCAGTGAGTATCAGAATCAATCCGAGAAAACCACCGAATCGAACGAGGAAGTTGCAATGAGTACAGAATCCACGGCGGCCGAGAACAGTCGCACCAATCAGGCGCAGGACAGTGCAACGGTTGAGGTCAGTGCCGCCGAGATCGCTAATTACTCCGGCCAGATCGAAGCGATCAGCAAATCGCAGGCGGTCATCGAGTTCAACATGGACGGCACGATCATCACCGCCAATGACAACTTCCTGAATGCAACAGGATATAGGCTGGAAGAGGTCCAGGGCCAGCATCACAGCATGTTCGTCGGGCCGGAGTACAAGGAGAGCGCGGAGTACGGGCAGTTCTGGGACAAGCTGCGACGAGGAGAATACGAAGCGGGAGAATACAAGCGCTTTGGCAAGGGCGGTAAGGAAATCTGGATTCAGGCGTCTTACAACCCGATTTTCGACCCGGACGGCAAGCCGTTCAAGGTTGTCAAGTACGCGACCGACGTGACGGAGCAAAAGCTGGTGAACGCCGACTATTCCGGCCAGATCGAAGCGATCAGTAAATCGCAGGCGGTCATCGAGTTCAACATGGACGGCACGATCATCAACGCCAATGACAATTTTCTGAACACCGTAGGTTACAGCCTTGCCGAGATACAGGGGCAGCATCACAGCATGTTCGTCGAATCCAGGTACAAGGCGAGCCCTGCGTACGCGGAGTTTTGGGAGAAGCTGAATCGAGGAGAATACGAAGCGGGAGAATACAAGCGAGTCGGCAAGGGCGGCAAGGAAATCTGGATTCAGGCGTCTTACAACCCGATTCTCGATTTGAACGGCAAACCGTTCAAGATCGTCAAGTACGCTATCGACGTGACTGGCGGTCGAGTCAAGCAGGCGCTCGACAACGTTTCGGCGAACGTCATGGTCGCGGACGCCAATCTCGACATTATTTACATGAACGACACGGTCAGGGAGATGTTCCAGGCCGCCGAGGCGGACATTCGCAAGGACCTGCCGAATTTTGATACCCGCAGCCTGATGGGCACGAACATCGACGACTTCCACAAGAACCCGGCGCATCAGCGGCGTATGCTGGCGGAATTGAGCGGCACGTTCGAGTCGCAGCTCGAGCTGGGCGGCCGGACCTTCGGCATCATCGCCAACCCGATCGTTGCCGAAGACGGCGAACGTATGGGCACGGTCGTCGAATGGCAAGATCAGACGGAACGCCTGGCGCGCGAGGAAGAAGACCGGCAACGGGTCGAGGCGGAGCGTCTTGTCGCGGCCGAAAACGGCCGCATCAAGCAGGCGCTGCAGGGCGTCACGACCAACGTCATGATCGGCGACAACGATCTGAACATCATCTACATGAACGACGCGGTGACCAAACTGTTCCGCGAAGTCGAGGCCGACGTCCGCAAGGACATCCCGGGCTTTGACGCGAACAACCTGATCGGCACCTGCATCGACATGTTCCACAAGAACCCGGCGCATCAGCGCAGCATGCTGGCGGGCCTCAGTGCAACGCACACGGCCGAACTGCAGATCGGCGGTCGCACGATGCGCGTCATCGCAAGTCCGGTATTCGACGATGAAGGTGAACGTCTGGGGACCGTGGTCGAGTGGGCGGACCGGACGCAGGAACTCGCTATCGAGAATGAGGTGCAGACCGTCGTAGGCGGCGCGGTAGACGGAGACCTGACAAAACGTATTCCCACTGAGGACAAGACTGGCTTCTTCAGGAACCTCGGTGAAAGCGTCAACGAACTGATGGTGAAGCTGACCGGTGTTGTCGGCGAGATCCAGCATGCATCCGACAACGTCAGGACGGGCGCTGATGAGATCGCACAGGGAAACACGGATCTAAGCCAGCGGACCGAAGAGCAGGCGTCCAGTCTCGAGGAGACCTCGTCGTCCATGGAGCAGATGACCAGCGCGGTGAGAGAGAACGCCGAGAACGCGGCCCATGCAAACCAACTCGCCATGGATGCACGGCAGGAAGCGGAGCAGGGCGGCGCCGTGGTCGAAAAAGCCGTGAGTGCTATGGAGGAAATCAACGGCGCGAGCAAGAAGATTGCGGATATCATCAGCGTCATCGACGAAATTGCGTTTCAGACAAACCTCCTCGCACTCAACGCCGCGGTAGAGGCGGCGCGAGCCGGCGATCAGGGGCGGGGCTTCGCCGTCGTAGCCGGCGAAGTGCGCAATCTCGCGGGGCGCAGCGCCAGCGCGGCCAAGGAGATCAAAGGACTCATCGTCGAGAGCCTTGCGAAGGTCGAAGATGGCTCGAAGCTCGTCAACCAGTCCGGCGAGGCGCTGGAGAAGATCGTGACCGGCTCCAAGAAGGTGACCGACATCGTCGGCGAGATTGCCGCGTCGAGCCAGGAGCAGTCCCAGGGTATTGACGAGATCAATACGGCGGTCGTGCAGATGGACGAACTGACTCAGCAGAACGCGGCGCTCGTCGAGCAAATTGCCGCTGCCAGCGAGTCGATGGGCGAGCAGGCCAAGGGCTTGAGCACCTTGATGGACTTCTTCACCGTCGACGGCGACGCGGCGAAGCCGCGGGCGGTCGAAACGCCCAATGTTGCGGCGAACGGGTCGCCGGACGGGCAGGAGCGTCGCTCGAGCCAGCGGCCATGGACGGCGCCGAAAAAGGAGGCGCCCCCGGCGGCCGCCGCCGAAACCCCGGCGACAAATGGACGGGCGATGGCGGCATCCGGCGGAAGCGACGTCGAATGGGAGGAGTTCTAGCGGTACCGACGACAAGGGATCCTCGACCGTTCCCGGGACCATTGGCGCAACCCGGCTCCTCGCTCAATCGCCAATTTGCACCATTGGTCCCGGTGGAGAATAATTCATCGCCGGCCGGTATTTTCGCAATGCCGAGCCGCGTTTGTCGGTCGCTTATGTAGAATGCGTATCGGGCGGCTCTTTCCGCCTTGCCGGACGCCGCCCGAGAACCAGCAGCGCTTACTCCGACGGCGGCAACAGGCCCCGAGCAGATTGGCCAGCGTACCGCTGGACGCGGGATTCGACGGGAACCTGCCGGGTGTCGATCTGTCTGAGACTACGGGAGCAGCGGGGAGAGGAGAGCCAGCTTGGACATCAGCAGGGGAGTCCAGTGTACTGCCGTTCTGTCGGCGTTTCTGCTGACGGCGTGCGCCAATCATCAGATCAGCTTCCAGGGCGACAGCAAGCCCATCTTATCGTTCGACGACAGCCTGTTCGGAGAAAGGCCGGACATCATCAGCCCTGATGCCATCTTTGAATTGACGGACGCCCAGCAGCGTGACTTCTTCGAGTATTTCGAGGACTCGGCGAACGGCAAGATGCGCACCCACGAGCGGGTCCACAAATACCTGGAACTGGTGACCCGCGACTTCGACTTTCACAGCGACACCCGGACTGCGGCCGAAACTCTGGGCCAGGCGGAAGGCAACTGTCTATCGTTGGCGGTTTTGACCACGGCGCTGGCGAATCTCGTTGACGTTCAAGTCGACTATCAGTTGGTGGAGTCCGTCGCCGTTTTCAGTGTCGCGGGAAACGTCGTGACGAAGGGGCAGCACGTCCGCAGCCTGTTGTACGATCCATTGTGGCCCAAAGAGGACTGGACGTATCGGCGGGGATCTCGCGGAGGTATACAGGTCGATTATTTCCCCGACGGCAACGAGCGTTTTATAGGTAACCTGTCGTACGCCGACTACGTTGCGATGTATTACACGAACGTCGGCGGAGAGGCGGTGATCGCGGGCGATCTCAGAGCCGCCTTCTGGTTGCTGATGGAGTCTCTGAAGATCGTGCCGGAAAACGCCGGCGCGATGAACACGTTGGCCGTCGTCTACCGGCGCGCCGGGGACGAAAAAATGGCGGAACGGATTTACCAATACGGCATTGATCACCTCCCCGAGAAGGTCACCTTCATGAGAAACTACCGCGCCATGCTGAAGGGGCAGGGGCGAACCGAGGAGGCCGAATCAATCAGCAAAGCGCTGGCCCAGCTCGAGGGACCGAACCCGATCGACTGGGTCATCGCCGGACGTGAGGCGTACGCGGCCGGTGAATACAGGGACGCCGTATCCTTCTACAAAAAAGCAACTCGGATCGCGCCCTATTTGCACGAGGCCTATGCCGGAATGGCGCTTTCCTACCTCCAGCTTGGCGACAACCGCCGCGGCGAGAACGAATTGCGGCGCGCGCTGGACCACGCGCAGCGACGCTCGGCAAGATCGCTTTATCAGGCAAAGCTGATGGCGCTCAGCAACTTGAAGTAGCGGTAGTCTGCGACGCTTCAGCCGGGTGCCGTCAAACTTTCTGATCACAATCGCTTACGTGGCCGCGTTGTCGGCGTCAACAACCACGGGTTGAGGGCGCGCCGCAGCCGTCCGGGAGAACCGATGCCGACCGATCTATCCATTCGCTGTTTGTGTGGGGCGCTCGGCGGTGCGGCACACGGCGTGTCCGCCAAATCCGGCTACCGGATTGTTTGTTATTGCAACGATTGCCAGGCCTTTGCGAACTACCTGCAAAGCGACGGCGCAACACTCGATGCCAACGGCGGAACCGACATTTTTCAGATGTCACCGGCGCATCTGCGGATCACTCGGGGTCTGGACCGGCTTGCGTGCGTGCGCATTACACCAAAGGGCCCGCTACGCTGGTATGCGGATTGTTGCAGGACGCCTATCGGGAATACGCCGCCGACTCGCCAGGCGCCGTTCGTCGGGTTGATTCACTCTTGTATCGACACCGGGAATCGGACGCTCGACGAGATGCTTGGGCCCGTCAGCCTGAGGATCATGGGACGGCACGCGACGGGCGACCGGGAAGCGCTGGATGCCCACGATGGATTCCTGCCGTCCCAGTTCGTCGGCATCCTCTGGAAACTCCTGAAATGGCGTGTTCGCGGTGATCACAGGCGCTCACCGTTCTTTGACGAGAAAACGGGTGATCCGATCGCTGAAGCGAGCCTGGTCGGTGAAAAGGCGGCGCCGGGCTGACTGGCCCGGGCGGACACCCGGCTTGCCGTTTTCGCGGCAGTCCGTCCTCAATGCCGCCGGCCGGTGAGCGCCGCGTTGACGCCCAGGCCTATGTAGAGGCCGCCGCTCAAATACCTTGGGAGTGGCCCCCGCATCAACCCGCGACCAAGCCAGTGTCGGAAGCCTCCCGCCAGTAGGGCGTAGGCGCTGTCCGTCAGGAAAGCCAGCGCGGCGTACAGGAATCCGAGTAGAAGCACCTGCTGCGGGATGGGCCCCTGGCTCGGCTCGACGAATTGTGGCAAAAACGCGAGAAAAAACACCGCAACTTTCGGGTTGAATACGCTGACGATCACGCCGTCGCTCAAGAGGCGGTACAGCGGCAGGTGCGAGGGGACCTCCACGCCCGCCGTTGGGCGACTCGACATCAGCGTACGCAGCCCCAGATAGATGAGGTATCCGGCGCCGAGTGCTTTTACGATGCCGAAGGCGGTCGCCGACGTCAGCAAGATCGCCGAAAGTCCGGCAGTCGCCGCGGCAACGTGCACGAGCGCGCCGAGCGACAATCCGAGCGCCGAGACCACACCCGCGCGATAACCCTGGCCTACGCTGCGCGCGACGACGTACAGAACGCCCGGTCCGGGAATCAGCAGAACCACGAGCGCGGCGGCGACAAATCCCAACAGCGACGCATTACTTGGCATATGAGTTTCCAGGGCGATGCATTCGATCCTATAGTCTATGTCGCCCGATCGCGTTGAGTCACGTCCTTCCGGACACGCTCGGGTTCCGCGTCGATGTCGATAGCGATGATGCTCGTCGCCTGAAGGCGGATCACGGACGAAACCGGGAGTCCATCTGCCGTCGTGGCAGGAGACTCCCGGTCGAGCGACCGGCCGTCAGAGCGATTCCGGCCGCCCGGTTCCGGATTCCTCGCGTCGGTGGCGCTACAGCCTCCGAAGCGCTTCGATCCGCTCGGGGATCGGCGGGTGGCTCATGAACAGGCGCATCATTTTACGCTTGCCGCCGCCCGATATGCCGAACGCCTGAAGCGCCTCGGGCAGTTCGCCCGGGGTGCCGCGCTCGAGCCGCGCCAACGCGCTGATCATCGGTTGGCTGCCGTTGAGTTTCGCCGAACCGGCGTCAGCGCGAAACTCGCGCAATCGCGATACCCACATCACGATCATGCTCGCGAGAATGCCGAGCAAGAGCTGAGCCGCTATGACGGCGCCGAAATAGCCGATACCGTATCCGCTCTCGTTCTTGAGAATGACGCGATCGACGAAGTGGCCGATGATGCGGGAAAGGAAAATGACGAACGTGTTGACGACGCCCTGAATCAACGTGAGGGTAACCATGTCCCCGTTGGCGACATGGGAGACCTCGTGGGCGAGCACCGCTTCGACTTCGTCCTTGGGCATACCGCGTAGCAGGCCCGTACTTACCGCCACGAGCGCCGCGTTACGACGGGCGCCGGTCGCAAACGCGTTCATGTCCGGAGAATCGTAGATCGCGACCTCGGGAGTCTCGATGCCGGCCTGGCGCGCCTGTCGCTCCACGGTGGCGGTCAGCCAGGACTCGGTTGCATTGGTCGGCTGGGTGATCACGCGCGCGCCGGTGGACCGTTTGGCCAGCCATTTCGACATCGCGAGGGAGATGAACGAGCCGCCGAAGCCGATTACCAGAGAGAGAATCAGCAGCGCTTCGTAGTTGATCCCGACATTGCGTTCGTCGAGCACGCTGTCGACCCCGAGCAGCCTCAGCACGATGCTCAGCACCAGTATGACGGCAAGGTTGGTCGCTAAAAACAGCGCTACGCGCTTGATCATGATTCAATCTCCAAAAAAATAATAGGACTCAATTCTGTGTCCCTTTGAGTGAATTTCAAGAGGCAGAGTTCCCGGCGCGGACTGCCAAAACCCCTGGGCCGCTACGACACCTGTATAATTTAATAGGTGTTCTATATCAACAGAACGAATTTCGCGGGCCGCGGGCGGTACATATACTCATGGATGTCGCCGCTCAGGCCTTCACGGACGACAAAGACGCGCGAACGCCGGCCGTGTCAGACGGCTCAACCGTCGCCGGCGCTCGGGATTGCCGACTGTCGGGAGGTCCAGGGAAAAACCGCCGAGGATGACGAATGCGGACAATCGTAACTTCAATCGTGCTCATTGCGGCGGCCCTCGGGCAGCCCGCGCTGGCGGACGAACGACGGGACGCGACGGCGCTGAAGGCGCTGGATCAGGCTTACGCCGCCGAGTGGCGCGAAGGTGACGCCGATGGCGTAATGGCGCTTTTCACCGAAGACGCGACGCTCGTACCGCACCACGGAGACGCGCCGATCAAGGGTCATGCGGCCATCCGGCAGTTCTGGTTCAATCCGGACTACCCGCCGACCGCCGTCCCGGAGTGGCGGCGGGAAGCGGCGGAGGTTTTTGTCTCGGGCGACATGGGTGTGGTGCGCGGCCGGTCGCGCCTGGTCTGGGAATACGACGGCACGCGGACCACCATTCCGGAGGGGAACTACGTGATGATTGCCGTGCGCGTGGATGGCGGTTGGCGTATCCGGTTGCTGACATGGAACGACGATCCGCGCGAATGGCTGTCCGAGCCGATCGACTAATCATCGGGGCCGCGTCCGCTACGATCCCGGCTTGGTCGACGTAAGTTTCCGGTACAATCGTTCGCGTATCCGCGTCAATCTCCAGGATCGTTCTTGCCGGTTGGAAACGATTGTCATGCAGAAACCGATATTGATCTTATTCGCGGGCGTATTGTTGGGAGTTGCCGCAACTTCGTACTTCATGCGCTCCGCACAAGAGCTTCGGTTCGCCACGGCGCCGGCACGCGATTTGACCGATGAGTCGGACATGAGCGCCGCCGAAGCGGAAACACACCGGCGGGACCGATACGCGTCAATAAGAACGATTGAAGACACGTTAGCCTTGCCGACGGATTTCGCGGAAACGGAAGCCCTTTACGTGCTGGCCGGGCGCGCCGATGCGGACGAACTGCAGAACCTCATCCATCAGGCCGCGAGGATTCGCGAGAGGACGGATCGCAATGCGGCGCTCGGCATTCTTTTTCTCCGCATGAGCGAATTGGATCCGCGGTCGGCAATCGCGATTGCGCGCAGCCCGGCGTTTGGCGCCGACAGCTCGTTCGAGCGTTCGGTCTGGCGCTCGTGGGGCAGGCTCGACCTGGATGCGGCCATCGCGGCGGCGGGCGAAGGGAACGACAGGCAGCGGAACCTCGCGGCGCAGGCGCTCTATGCGTCACTTCGCGGTATTGACGATGCCGGGGCCGAACGGATCCGGGCCGCGTTAGGCGTGAATCCGGACAAAAATATCCGTACACAACGTCTTTACGCCCTGGCGGACGAATCGCCGGCCGACGCCGTTCGATTCATCGAGTCTTTGCAGTCGCGGACCGAGCAGCAGGAGCAATTCCAGCAGCTGGCGTTTTACCTCGGCAGCAGAGGCGAATTCGATCAGGCTGATTATGCGCAGGTCATTCAGTCCCGGCGCAACCGGCAGGTGTTCGTGCAAGCCATGCTCACCCAGCAGATACAGTCGGATCCCGAGGCCGCACTGGAGGATCTTCTTGCCGCCGATCGAAACGATCCGCAGACTCAAAACCACGTTTACCACGCACTGGCGCAGCTGGCGGAGCGCGATCCCGAGACGGCTATGCAGTACCTCGATCGGCTTCCGAACGTATCAATGCGGCGTAACTTCAGGAGCCTGGTTGCGACGGCAATGGCGCGATCGGATCCCGCCAGGGCGCTCGACTGGCTGCGCGAGGACAACACCGCGGACAGTCAAATTCTGCTCGGAGCTGTACTCGGGGAAATCGCTCAGCGCGATCCGCAGCTCGCTTTGTCGGAAGCGCAGTCGATCGCCGACAAACGCGTACGCGACCAGGCGTTGGCCAGTATTGTGATGACCGCGGCGCAAGACGATCCATTACTGGCGACGGATTTCGTCGAGCTGATCGAGGATCCCAATATGCGTCAGGCAAGCGTTTCTCAAATTGCGGCGCAGTGGGCCCATTTCGACGTCGATGGGGCGGTCGCGTGGCTGGCGACGCTGGACGCCGGCGAACAGCGTTACGCGCTGGAACAGCTTGGCCAGAGCCTCGTTTACGCGGATATCGATCAAGCCATCGAACTTCTGCCGCGGCTGCCGCCCGAGAGCGGCAAAAAGCTCAGTATGCAGATCGCCGGATACATGGTCGAGCAGAAATCCGTCGAAGAGGCGCAAGTTTTTATCGATCGATTCAAGGGAACGGAGGACTATCCACGACTGCAGCTCGCGCTGGTGTCTCAACTCGTCGCTACCGACACCGCGCGGGCGCTCCGGATGGCGAGTTCCGTCGACGATATTCGCGTAAGAGACCAGCTGTACGCCTCGATTGTCGGCCAGCAGGCCGCCCACGATCCGCAGCTGGCTCTGAGCACGCTGGACTCGATCAGCGATCGGAATGCGCGCACCACGGCGGTTTCCCAACTCGCATTCAGCTGGTATGCGCAGGACCCGACTGCAGCGGATGCCTGGATGCGCGGCCTGCCCGAAGGCGCCCAGAGAGATATGGCGATCATGGCGATGGCCTCACAGCGGGGTAATCAGTCGGCCGACTCCTGGGAGCTGGTTCAGAGCATCGGCGACGCTGCGCTACGAAAACAGGCGATGTTGACGCACATTTCGATGCTGGCGCAAACCGACGGGGCCGAAGCGGCGCGCCTTCTCGACGCAGTCGAGCTTACCGAGTCAGAGCGCAGGCAGTACGAGCTCATGCTGAACAGCGTTGAATACGGGTATTGACGGCCTCTATTTTGCGATCTCGACACCCAGGCGCCGGTCAATTTCGGCGTGGAACTCGAAAACGCCCACTTCGGCGGTACCGATCGTCAGCTGATCGATCGCGCCGCTGGAAAGACCCTGCTGGCCGAGAGCGGCCGCGCGAAAATCTTCGCCGCCGAACACGCCGCTGTCGAGCAATTCAAAGCTCCTGGCCCAGTGACCCTCCGCCTCCTTGCCGTCGGGCGGCTGCGGGATCAACATGAAATTCTCGACCAGCGTGCGATCGACGGCCTGTGGATACAGCAGCATCACGTTGACGTAGTCCGGACTGACGACGATGACGGTGCCCGGAAACAGGTTGTAAGAGAACGTAACCACCTGCCGCAGTTCGCTGAGGTCATTGAATTCGGCCGCGCGCACAAAGTCCGCCCGCCCCACCGCATTGCGAAAATGGGGGCCCACGCGGTCAGACACGGCGACGGCGTCCGCAAAGTACGGAGCAATCGTCGTGCGATGCAGTCGCTGAACGTGATACGACTCAGAAAATGCGTCCATTATGAGTTTCCAGTTGGCCGCCACGTCGTGGGTCCTGCGTTTGTAAAGGTGGGAAGCGTGTAATCCGATCGCCTCCAGATCATCGGCCAACTCGCCGATGAATGCGCCTGGATCCCGATCAGTGCCGTCGAGCGTCGTCCAGAACATCCCGCCCGATTCATGCGAGGGTAGCGAAACGAGCCCAAAGTCGGCTTTCTCCAGACCGGGAAAACTCTCCGGGAGCGGCATGCCGCGCAGGGAGCCGTCCAGATTGTAGGTCCAGGCGTGGTAAGGACAAACGAGAGAGCCGGTGGTCGTCGGTTCGTCAACCTCTACCAGCCGTGTTCCGCGGTGCCGGCAAACGTTCAGGAACACGTGCGGCTTCCCGCTGCGGTCGCGTGTGATGACCAGCGGAATGCCGTGTGCATCGTGAGTCACGCATTGCCCGGCTCGCGGCAGCAGCGCCGAAGGCGCCAGCGGCAGTGGTAACTGCCGGAACAGCCGCACTTTTTCCTCGATAAACCGGTCGGCGTCGAGATAGACGTTTGCCGGGACCGTTCGAGTGGCGGCGTCGCCTCTGGCGTCCGCCGTCGTGATGTCGGCGGCAAGCTGAAGCATCCCCGCAGTCGGTGGCGCCGCAGCGGGCGTGTACCCGTTAGAGCTGCCTTGGCCGCTTCCGCTCACAATCGCTCCATCTCGTTTTATCGATTGGTTTGTCTCGCCGTTTACGGCTCGGTCGTGTGATCACGCGTTGGCGAAAGACGCCGGCGTCCTCGATATCGACCATATCACACCGCAAGACCTCTGCCTTGAAAAGCGCGGGCGCGTCCGCCGACGGGTCCTACTGTCCTTCACCAGCCGTCGGGTTGGCGGCAAATCTTTGCCACGACGTCTAAAATAACCTCTATTCCATCTCCAAGATGGTCAAACCCGCCGTGTAAACATGATTCACGCCAGTTCGGGGAGTGCCGCGATGAGCAACAAGCCGTTACCGCAAAAAAACCGGGAAATCCACAATCACCATTTCGACTCGACGATTTGGAATGACTTCGATTTTCGGGACGACGACATCATCATTGCCACCTACGCCAAATCGGGGACGACCTGGGTGCAACAAATTGTCGCCCAACTTCTGTTCGACGGTGCGGAAGACCTCGATACCGCCGAAATGTCGCCGTGGATGGACCTGCGTGTTCCACCCAAGGAGGTGAAGCAGCCGCTGGTCGCCGCGCAAACGCACCGTCGATTCCTCAAGACGCACTTGCCGGTTGATGCCCTGGTTTTCTCGGAGAACGCAAAGTACGTGTATATCGGCAGGGACGGGCGCGACGTCCTGTGGAGCCTGTACAACCATCACGCCAAGGCGAACGACGCCTGGTACGCAGCACTGAACGAGACACCGGGCAGGGTCGGGCCGCCGATGGGGGAACCGCCCGAAACCGTGACGCAGTATTATCACGACTGGCTCGATAGGGACGGCCATCCCTGGTGGCCGTTTTGGCAGCATATTCAATCGTGGTGGGCGATCAGGGAGTTGCCGAACGTTTATCTCCTGCATTTTGCGGATCTCAAGAGCGACATGCCGGGGGCGATTCGCCGGCTGGCCGGGTTTCTGGAGATCCCCATCAACGAAGAAAAATGGGACGAGATTTTGACTCATTGCGGTTTCGACTACATGAAAGCCAACGCGAGCAAGAGCGTGCCCCTGGGCGGAGCCTTCTGGGACGGCGGCGCCAAGACGTTTATCCACAAAGGGACGAACGGACGCTGGCGTGAGGTCCTGAACGCCGATGAGGTCTCGAAATACGAGCGACGGGCCGCGGAGGAACTTGGCGAGGAGTGCGCTCGATGGCTGTCCACCGGCGAACGCGGCTAGTCTCTCGCTTTGCAGCCGGTCTCGGGTAAGCGGGAATTGCCGAATTGTCCATAAATCGAATCAGAAAACACAAACCCGGAGACATTGGCTGGATCATCTCAATGCACGGTGAACTCTATACGCGGGAATTCGGCTTCGATGAGAGCTTCGAGATACATATCGCGGCCAAGGTCGTGGAACTCATTCATCGTGACGATCCGTTCAATGCCGTCTGGATCGCCGAAGTTGACGGCGAACGCGCGGGATCAATTGCGGTATCCAGGTTGCCGGACCAAAAAGCGTTCATCAATTTTGTCCTGGTCTTGCATCGGTTCAGAGGCCGCGGTGTCGCTCGATCGCTCATGGACATTGTTGCGGAACATGCCAGGGCGCGTGAGATCGACGTGCTCAGGCTGGAAACCTACGACATTCTGGAGGGCGCACGAAGCCTGTATCGAAGAATGGGCTTTGAAATCGTCGATGCGAAAGCGGGATCGCGCCGGTTCGGCAGGTCCTTCGGGCAGGAGTTCTGGGAAAAACGGCTGTGAGCTCGCCGCAGGCGAGATAAATTGCTCGATCGGACATTAAATTTCATTGTTAGTTATCTGTTTTTAAATGAATAAAAAACGGGTTTCGGGCGTTCGAGTATCGTCCGCGGATCTCGGTCGTTACCGTCTATCGCGCCAACGCGATAGACTGAACGCCCTGTCCAAACCACGGCGGGTGGGGAACGACAGTGAGGGACTCCGTCCGTGTTGCATCCGACGATACGTCGCGTGAATTGATGTTCGAGAATTTTGCGGCAATGACCGTGGACGAGCGGCTGCGCGGACGCAGCATTACCGACAGCCTGCGCACACAAAGCCTGCTCGACGCCGTGTGGGACAGCGCGCTGGAGAACGAACACGGATGATGACATCGAAACAGTGCGTTCGTCGGCGCGCACGGCAATGAAACAACTCCGGATAGATTAACCATGGCAGAACTTCCCGTATTGATTGCGTTTCTGACTGCGGTGATTGCGATCCAGCTGTCGCCCGGTCCGGATATGATGCTCGTCATCGCCCGCGGAATAGGGCAGGGTCGAAGGATTGCGCTAACCTGCGTCGCCGGTATCTCGGCGGCGGCGCTCGTCCAGATACCGGCTCTGGCGCTCGGAGTTGCCACGCTATTCGAGCGTTCCGATACGGCATACGCCCTGTTGAAGAATGCCGGCGCCGTGTACCTGATTTACCTGGGCATTCGTTTTCTGCGAAGTGCGTCGAACCCCGTCGGATCGGTGAGCAACTCGGTCACCTCGGCGCGCGCCGCGTTCTTTCAGGGCTTTTGGGGCAACCTCGCGAATCCCAAGTCGCTGGTTTTTCTGCTCGCCTTTCTTCCTCAGTTCGTGGATCCGTCCCGGGGAAACGTGGCCATGCAGCTACTCGTACTCGGACTCATCCATAAGTCGGTCGGTTTGTGCGTGGACGGCACCGTCGCGGTCCTTTCCGGCTCCAGCGGCAACTGGCTGAAAAAGAACCCGGGTTTCATCAAATGGCAGGAGCGACTCGTCGGTTCGATCATGATCGGCTTGGGTCTGCGGTTGGCGTTCGACAGCAGAAACTGACGAGTGACGCGTAGGACGGGGCGTGTGTTCGCGATGACATTGTATCGGTTGATCGATGAGCGGTGATGTACGAATAGGGACGTAATGATGCCAGCTCAAGAGCACATAGTTTTCGAGGTAGGTGAATGGACGGTCGACTCTCTGGCTCATACGTTGACCAGCGACTCCACGGAGCATCAAATACCTCCAAAAGCACTCGCGGTCCTCGTCTTTCTGGCTCAAAATCACGGCCGGTTGGTTACACGCAGTGAGTTGATCGACGCCGTTTGGGAAGGTAACGCTTATGTCGGTGACAACGCGCTCAACAACGCGATTTGGCGGATCCGGCAGGTGCTCGGGCGCGATGCCGGCGGAACCGAGTTCGTAAAAACCGTCCCCAAGACCGGTTATCAACTCCTGCCGACTCCGCGTTTCCTGAAAACCGAAGCGAGTGAGGTTGCCGTAGGGAGCAAATACCAGGCCCTGGGAAAATACCTGGCCGTTACCGGCATCCTACTCGCGGTGGGCGTCGCAGCCGTGTTTTCCAGGACGGACCCGCTTCGTCGATCGGTCGGTGAACCCCTGGCGATCGTTACGCAGTTGCCGGGTCGGGAGTTGTACGCAGCGCCGTCGCCCGACGGAACGAGATTCGCTTTCATGCATGTCAGCCAATCGGGCGAGCAAGATCTCTATTTGCAGTCGCTGCAGAATATCGGTGAACAACCCGAGCGATTCACCTCCGGCGATACGAGTAACTTTTCACCGACCTGGGCGCCCGATAGCCGCCACCTTGCGTACATCCGAATTGACGACCGTAGCCGCCTCTGCGAGGTCGTTATTCGCGACACCCACCGCAACGAAGAGGACGTGGTTGACGTCTGCGTGAACGTCAACCAGCGAACCTTGAGCTGGTCGCCGGACGGGCGCTGGCTGGTGTATCGGAAGGCCGATCCGGAAGCCGGGCCGGGATTGTATTTGAAAGCCGTGAACCCCGACTTTCAACCCAGAGAGGAACTCGCCGCTCGCCGCATCAGCTGCACAGGCTGTCTGTTGATCGACCAGGAGGTCAGCTGGTCGCCGGATAGCCGGTTTCTCGCGGTGACCAGGACTAGGAACCGAATGTCCGAAGACATATACCGTTTTGACATCGACGAATGGGAATTCGGCAGGTTGACCTACGGGGAGATGAGCATAGAAGGTCATGCGTGGGACAAAGACGGCAGAAATCTGCTGTACGTGTCCGACAAGCACTCACTCGACCGACGGATGTGGATGGTGGATTCGATAAGCAAGGAGAAGCGTGAGATCGGACATGAAGGGGCAGGTTTTCCCGCATATCTTCCGGACTACGAATCGATCATGTTCTACAGGCGCAGAGCCAACGCGTACATTGCTGCGATTCCCCTCGACAATACGGACCTGGCATCGAGCTTTCCAACGGCTGTTGTCCAGACGTCCGGCTCGGAGCGGAATCCGTCCTATTCCGGAATCACAAACAAACTCGTCTATTACTCGAACATATCGGGGCACAACGAAATTTGGATTTCCGATCCCGACGGGTCCAATCGCCGGCAGTTGTCCAATCTGAAGACAAACGCGGTAGATCCAAGCTGGTCTCCGGATGGAACGAAAATCTCGTTCATCGGGCTTGAGCCCAATACGGAATCGATGGTCGTCAACATCTACGATTTCCAGACTGATTCTGTGAGCACGATCGCGACCGGATTCGATGATCTCGGCTTCCCGACCTGGGCTGGCGACGGTCAATCACTGATTGTGCCCATCTGGCGCGGCGCGGAGGTCGATTTGTGGCGTGTTGCGCTCGATGGAGATCAGCTGACTCGTATTACAACGACCGGCGGCAAATTTGGCAGGGAGTCTGCCGACGGGCAGTACCTCTATTACACGAAAGCCGATACCCGCGGTCTCTACCGTATGACGATGGCCGACGGGACTGAATCCCTGGTAATCAGCGACATAGTGTCTTCCGGAATCGGCAACTGGACGTTCGCGGGTCCGGAAACGGTATTGTACGCGCGCCGCCGCGACGGCCATTCCCAGATCGTTCGATATGATCTCACCACTTCCGCCCGCACGGTTCTGGTAAGACATCCCGGCCGCACTATGCACCGCTTCGGCATGCTTACCTATTCCGAGCAACTCGACAGGCTGTATTTCACCCACCGAGAACCGCAACAGATCGACATTCTCATGGCGCCGGACCCGCTGGCGGCCCTGGATACCGGCAGCTAAGGCTTTCAGGTCCACAATCGCAGCGCGGCGCGTGAGATTGGCCGGTCCCGGCCTGTTGCAGTCGAGCAACACGCGAAACTCCGTTCGCAACCCCGTGTTTACTGGATCTCTATTCTCGATGAGCTAGAAAAGAGAGAAATTAGAGGTGTGAACCGTTGCCCGTCGGGTGCGGCCGGGATAGATGTGCGTCGTCGACTGGTTGCAATTCGTTCAGGGGGAAATGGAGATGGCGACGGTAAGAAGTTCAATGACAAGAATAATCGGGACCTTGATGGTGCCCGTCTTTGCGGTATCGGTGGCAGGCGCCCAGGATTCCACGGACGCGGGCCTGGAGGAGGATGGGGTGTTGGAGGAAATCACCATCACCGGTTCACGACTGCGCCGTGACAGCTTCAACGTGTCAACGCCGCTCGTCCAGGTCAACAACGAAGCCATTGTCGATTCGGGCCTGGGATCGTTGTCGGAAATCCTGATCGAGGAAGTCCCGTCACTCTATGAATCAACCAGCAACACCAATTCCCAATCGAGCGTATCGCAAACCGGTTTGTCGACGGTCAACCTGCGACGTCTGGGAAGCGACAGGACTCTGACCCTGATCGACGGCCGGCGCGTCGTCCCGAGCAGCTTTGGGGGTAACGCCGTCAGCCTCAGCACGATTCCGGCCTCGTTAATCCAGAACGTCGAGATTATTACGGGCGGATCGTCGGCAACGTACGGCTCCGACGCGATAGCCGGCGTCGTCAACATCATCACGGAGAAGGACAAAACCGGATTCGGCATTGAAACCCGCGGCGGCGTTACTGCCGAGGGCGGCGGTGAGGAATACACGATAGACGTGGACTTCGGTACGAATTTCGCCGATGACCGTGGTTACTTCTTTATCGGTGCGACCTACCAGGACGACGAAGGCATTGATCACCGCGACAGGGATCGCGCACGCTTGGAGGCGCGTTACGGGTACGATGACGAACGCATGTGCAACACCTTTGAGACGGAAAACGGCGACGAGTGTGCACGTGATATCACACCGGCTGACTGGCGCGACCGCAGTGACGGCACACCCGGCGGCGTGTTTTCCGAAGGAGACGGTAATTTCTGGTACAACGAAAACGGCCTGCAGACCGATTGGGAGGAAGAGCGGGACGGTTACTTCAGCAGAGTTTTCGACGTGATAAGAATTCCGAGCGAAACCACCGCCGTCGCCGCCAAGCTGGACTACCAGTTTACCGAAAAGACAAAGGGCTATTTCCAGGTACAGTACAGCCGTGACACGTCATTCAACTTCAAGTCTCCAGAGGACGACAGCGAGAGCTCCGACGTCATCATTTTCGACCCGGTGACGGGTGAACCGGGCGAGATACGACCCGGACACATCGAACTCGACAATCCGTTTGTTCCCGACGTTATAAGGAACGATCCGGCCGTCATTGCAGAGGGCGAACTCGACTGGGATCGCCGATTTTTTGAGGTCGGCAACATCACCACTGACAACACTCGCGAGACGATTCGGACCTGGGCCGGTTTGCAGGGCAGCTTTCTCGACGACAATTGGCTGTGGGACGTCTCCGTCGGTTTTGGTGATTTCCAACAGCGACAGCTTCGTTCCAATGAGCTGAACATCGTTCGTGTACGCCAGGCGCTCGATGCGGAATTCGCCCCGGACGGCGTCACGATACAATGTGCCGACGCTGCCGCTCGCGCCGAGGGGTGCGTCCCACTGAACCTTTTCGGTATCGGTTCGATAACGCCGGAGATGGCCGACTGGATTCGCGCGAACCCAACCATCAACAGCAATCAGCAGCAGATCACGGCAATCGGGTACGTCAGCGGCGACCTGTTTGAACTTCCCGCGGGTCCGGTCGCCGTCGTTCTCGGCGCGGAATATCGCCGCGACAGCCTGGATCTGAACGTAGGCGGTGGACATGAGACCGGCGGGATCACGTTCAATGTGGTTCCGGCGTTCGAGGGCGACATTGACGTTGCCGAGATATTTGCCGAGGCTGCTTTCCCGATAACGCAGACGTTTTCGGCGGAAGTCGGTCTGCGAGTCGCGGACTACAGCCCGCGCGGTATCAGCACCGTTTTTAGCCATTCAACGGGGCTGATCTGGGAACCCGTGCAGGGCTACAATTTTCGTGCGAACTTTGCCCGCGCGCAACGGGCCCCGACCATCACACAGCTGATATCTCCGCCGCGCGGCGACTTCGACAGTTACGACGATATCTGTGATGGAGCCACGGCAACGTCAACAGACCCTGGCCACGACAACTGTCGATTGGACCCGCTGGTCGCCGCCGAAATCGCCGACGCGGGAACGTTCGAGGACGATAACAACAGCTACTCACCGAACGGTGGAAACCCGGATCTTTTTGAGGAAACGGCCAATACGGTCACCGTGGGTTTCAGCATTGCGCCCGGGTTTCTGGACGGCTTCAGGCTAGCGGTCGACTACTACGACATTACGGTGGAAGACGCCATAGATTCCGTTGAGAACGTCGATATTCTGGCCCAGTGTTACGATTCGTCAATCACGTTCGGTGATCCCAATCCGTTCTGCGATGCCATTGCGCGGGACGGCGACGGCCAGATTCGAGAAATCTTGCAGCAGGACTTCAATCTTAACGAGACGAGTACCAGCGGTTTTGACGTTACCCTCGAGTACGTATTCGATTTGGGCCGGTACGGTGGCCTGGAACTTTCGGGTAACTACACGCGGATAAACGAGCATCAAACGATCTTCCGAGGCAACGATGGCCTGGAAACCGTCAACTTCAACAATCAGCTCGATTTTGGCATTTTCGAGGACGTCGCCAGAACCTCACTGACCTGGAGATCCGAAAACTGGCGCGTACGCTGGCGCACGACCTGGCAGGGTCCGATCATCGATCATCAGGACCGTGTCGATGATTTCCAGGAAGCTCTCGCTGCGAACGCCGAGTTGTGTGCGGCCAACGATCCCGGCTGCGTAACGAATCCGGAAAGACCGTCATTCCTGTTCTATCCATCATTCATCAGGCACAATTTGTCGGTGGCTTACGATATGGAACTCGAGAGCGGAACCGATTTACGGCTGTCCGCCGGAGCCCGAAATATTTTCAATGAAAGGCCGTTCGTACCGCGCGCCGGCGACAACTTTGAAAACGGCATTGGAAATTTCGACAGTAAGTTCAATGGTGGCGTGGGGCGCTACTACTATGTGGGCGCCGAGATGCGGTTTGGGAACTAGTTCCTAGTCGAAACCTGTCCGATCGACCTCAATCAAAGGCGCATCAGTCCGACCGTTCGGACTGATGCGCCTGCCTGCCAGGGGTTGCCGCCGCGAATTCTACGCTCGGCAAGGCGGCATGAATTCAGGGCAACTGGACCAGACGGAGGTTCGCGCAACTATTAACATGGAGAGAACTTTGACGACTTGCTATTCAGTCAGCAGGCGGGCTATCAAACTCTTTGGGTTGCTTGCGGTGTCGTTTCTTGTGTGCCCGTCGATCTCACCGGCGCCGGCAGGCGAATGGCGCTTCAGCGGCGTTCAGCGAATTGTCGCCGTTAGCGACGTTCACGGCGCATACAACGCCATGGTTTCGACGTTCCGGAGCGCCGGCGTTATCGATGAGCGCCTTGCCTGGAGCGGGGCCGAGACGCATCTGGTTATCACTGGCGACTTATTGGATCGAGGCGCTGAATCACGTCGTGTCGTCGACCTCATAATGCGTCTGGAAGAGGAGGCGACCCGCGCGGGTGGCCGGGTGCACTTGCTACTTGGAAACCATGAGGTCATGAATCTCATCGGCGACACGCGGTACGTTGCCGATGGCGAATACGCCGCATTTTTAGACGAAGAATCGGCGGAAGACCGCAAGATGTGGTTTCGACAATTCCAGCGAGGCCGGAAAAAGCGTCTTGATGAGGATGGTTTCGATGAGGTAGCGGCGAGAAACGATTTCGACGAGAAGGCGCCGCCCGGGTTCTTCGGGCACAGGGACGCCTTTCGACTGGGCGGCCACTACGCCAACTGGCTGCTCGAAAAACCGCTCTTGATCGTCATAAACGATACGGCGTTTGTCCATGGCGGACTCCCGTCCTACGTTGTGGAAGAGGGTTTTGACGGTGTCAATCGTGCGCTGAAAACGGACTTGATAGGCTACATGAACGCACTGTCGACGCTGGAGGAAGCGCGGGTGTTGAGCCCTATCGACCAGTTCCACGCCCACCCGGCGATACTAACGGCAGCGATGAATACCGGAAGCCTGGAGTGGGAGCTCTCGAAGGCGGCCGAAATCGCCGTCGATTTGAAGAAGTCGCCGTTACACGGTCCGGAAGGACCTCTGTGGTATCGAGGTAACGCGGTGTGCAGTGAACTGATCGAAGGGGATTTGCTGGATGCCGCATTGGCTAAAGTAGAGGCAACGCGTGTGGTAATCGGTCATACGACGACCGAAACGCGTCACGTTCAGCAACGGCTGAGCGGCCGTGTCATCGAGATCAACACCGGCATGCTGAAATCGAGCTATCGCGGCAGCGGCTATGCGCTCATTATCGAAGACGGAGCATTGTCGGTCGTCAGCGAGTATGGCGAGGCGGATCTGTCACCGGTTTCTCCGCCGCGCCGTGTCGGCGACAGACCCGGTGCGCTCGACGACGCCGCGCTGGAAAGAGTCTTGGCCGATGGCGCTGTTCTGGATTCGATATCGATCTCGGCGGAGCGACAACTGCTGCGCATCAAGACGGGCGATGGAACGGTGCTCGCCTACTTTGACACATTGCCGGCGGAACGAGGGTTTGCGCCCGAGCTTGCGGCGTACCGGCTCGATCGCATGTTGGGACTCGACATGATTCCGGTGACTGTACGTCGGGAAGTCTTCGGCCGGCACGGCACGCTGCAGCTGGCTTCGGTGGACGCGCTTACCGAACTCGATCGAGTGGCGGAACAAAATCGGCGTCGCGGGCGCTGTCCGATCGACAGGCAGCTGAGCGCAATGTACACGTTCGACGCGCTTATCAACAACCCCGCGCGAACGCCGCAAACCATGCTTTACGCCGATGATGATTGGCAGCTCATGTTGGTTGATCACAGAGAGTCGTTCGGCGCCGCCAATGGTCCGGGTATGGAACTAGCGAGCGCCGGCCCTAAAGTCGGCGATACATGGAGAAAAAAGCTGGCCGAAATGGACGACCATGTATTACGCGATAGCCTCCATGACGTTCTGAGAGGCCATCAGCTGACTGCGCTTGCGGAACGCCGTGATATCCTCATCGGCGAAAAGGGCCGCTACCCAGGGCGATGATCTCACCGGACCCTACTGGGGCCGGTAGCGAAAACCGTGCCCCCGAACCGTCTCGATGGCAGCCGAATAGCGGCCAAACTTGCGCCGCAGCGTACGGATGACCGCGTCGACCTTGTTGGATCCCGCAACCGGGGACAGCCACACGTGTTCGAGTAATTCGTCACGGGTAACGACCTGATCTGCCGAATCGACGAGATATTGAACGACGCCGTACTCCAGCGGCGTCAGCGGAGTCGCGCCGTCCGGCGATATCAACTGGCGGTTTTTCGCGTCGAGACGGCATTCGCCGGTAAAATCGACGGCATTGTCCGCCGCACCCGCGCCTATCGGGCGGTTCAGCAGGAACGTCATGACGGCCTCGAGAACGTCCGTGCTTCCGAACCAGGGCGGGTGCGCGTTTCCCTGTAATACGACAGACGGCGTGCCCGGAACAGCGGCGGCGAGACGCCTGCCGGCCGCACAGGGAATCGCACGATCGCCGCTGCGATGAATCATGATCATGTCCGTCGACAATTCGTCTATCGCGTCCGTGGCGTCCATCGCATAGGTCAGCTCCAGCAGCTCGGCCGCCTTCTCCGCCCCGGCGGAGTAGCGCTGCAGTTTGCTCAGCTGATCGAACTCGGCCCGCGTCTGATCGGGAATAAAGATGTCGGCAAGCGCCCGCGATCCCATGCCCCAATGGGTCCGAACCATGTCGAGCATCAGTTTCTGAACGTCCGCGGTGGCAATGTCCTGCCCGTCCAAAAAACCGCCGTAGCAGCATAGTTTCGTCACCCGTTCCGGGTGCGCCGCGGCGTACCTGACCGCAATGGGCACGCCACAGGAAAAAGCCAGGAACGAGATCGGTTGTCCGTCCGCAACTTCGTCAACCAAACCTTCGAGCAAGGCGACCTCGGAATCCAGCGTGCGTGGCGAACCGTCCCGGTCGCTCAGCCCGACGCCGGGACGATCATAGAGCAGGACCCGGAAGCTCCGGCCCAGCGTTGAAAAAAATCGACTGAAAACAGGAGATTCCCAGTCCTTTTCGACGTGGCTCACCCACCAGCAGGGGCACACCAGCATTGGCCCCTCTCCGAAGACGGCGTAGGCAACCTTGCCGCCGTCCCGGTCGTTGAAATAACGGATTGTTCGATTCATCCGACAATTTTCATGCAAATCTCATTGAATTCTCAAGCAACGGGCACGTTTGCGCCGTATTGTCACCCCGATCTGGATTTGACATCGATCGGGTGAAAATGACTACAGAGCAAACAACGAACCGCGCGCCGGCGGAGGCCGACGTCGCGCAAATCGTCACCGACGACGGTGTGCCGCTTGCCGCCAGGATATTCGAGCCGCCGGGGACCGCCAGGACGACGGCATTGATCACCGGCGGCGTCGGCGTGCCGCAGCGTATGTACCGGCAGCTCGCCGAGTGGCTGTCGTCCCGGGGCATACGCTGCGTAACGTTCGACTACCGCGGCTTCGGGGACTCCCGGCACTCGCTGGCCGGCCGCGAAACGGCGTCGTTATCCGCTTGGGCGGAACGCGACGCGGTTGCGGTGTTCGAGTATGCCGAGCGCAGCTGGACGGAACCGGTGGTCCTGCTTGCTCACAGTTTCGGCGGCCAATTGCTTGCCATTGCGGAGCCGCTGCGACGGGCGGCGGCGGCCGTGCTCATCGCGTCGCAATGCGGGTCCCCACGCTACTGGGACGGGATTCAGCGCCTGAAAATGTTCGCCATCTGGTACGCGGTATTGCCGCTTGTCGCCAGGTTCTACAAAACCACGCCGAAATGGCTGGGATTTCGTATTCCCCGCGGGGTCGCCCGGGAGTGGGCCCGTTGGGGGAGGTGTCCCGACTGGCTGTTTTCGCCGTATCCGGATGCCGAACGGAGGCTTGCGTCGTTCCCGAGTCCGCTGTTGCTGTACTCCGTTGCGGACGACGACCTTGCTCCGCCGCGCGCGGTGGCGGCGTTCATCAAGCGGTTCAATCCGAAGCTCGTCAAACACAGACGGCTGGAGCCGTATGCGTTCGGGATCGACGGCATCGGGCACTACGGCGTCTTCGAGAACGGACTCGTGCAGCCCGTCTGGGACGAGATTTGCGCCTTTCTCACGCGTCGGACGGGTGCCACGCCGCTCAAGCTTGCCGGTGAGTTGGTGTAAGCCATGTGCGCGCGACATCAAATACTGCACGGAGCCGACGCAAATCCGGTGCGCGGGCGTTTGAACGCGTGGTTTTTCGACGCCTTCGATGCCTATATCAACCGCCGACTTGCCGAGCGCAAACGAAAATTGTTCCGGGAATTGCCGGACAATATCGTGGAAATCGGGGCCGGTGTCGGCGCTAATTTCGCCTATTATCCGGCCGGCGCGAACGTTACCGCCGTCGAACCCAACGTGCACATGCACAAGAGTTTGCGAAGACGCGCGAACGAGTTTGGCGTTCGTCTGGATCTGATGGAGAGCGGCGCGGAGTCAATGCCGTTGTGGGACGAATGTGCGGACGCGGTAGTCGCCACGTTGGTGCTTTGTACCGTCGAAGACCCCGAACGCGTGATCGGGGAGGTGCGGCGGGTTCTCAAGCCGGGCGGCCGATTCCTGTTCCTCGAACACGTCGTGGCGCCGCACGGCCACTGGCGCCACCGGCTGCAGCGCGTCGTGCACCGGCCGTGGCGGTATGCGTTCGAGGGCTGTAATACGAACCGGGATACCGCAAGCCACCTGAAAAACGCCGGGTTCAGAGAGCTGGCGATCGAACGGTACGTGATGGCCGGGCCGTTTCTTCCGGTGAATTCTCAGATTGCCGGCGTCGCCGTCAAATGACGCCGCAAGACCGAGCAATCGTTCCCCGCGGCCGGTTCGTCAAGCCGATGACGTCGCGCCGCCTACTGAAATGGCTTGGCGGCTTGCTCGTCCTGACGATCGCGACTGCGGTCTGCGGTGTTGGCTATGTTCTGTGGTCTGAACTCCGGAAAATGCAAAGTGAGGACCCGCTGGTATGGGAGTCGGTGATCCAGGCGTTCGAGGCCGAACAGGCGAATAGTCCCGAGCCGGAAAACGCCGTCGTGTTTGTCGGCAGCTCGAGTATCCGATTCTGGCGGAGCCTGGAGGAGGACATGCAGCCTCTGTCCGTCATCCAACGCGGATTTGGCGGCGCCAAGCTGGCGGACGTTGTGTTTTACGCAGACCGTTTGATTACGGTTCACGAGCCGAGCGCGGTCGTCGTTTTTGCGGGCACCAACGACATAAGCGAGGAGGCGCCGAAGACGCCCGAGAGCCTGCTGGCTTCTTACCGGCATCTGGTGACGAGCGTTCGTAAAGAACTTCCGGGCACGCCAATCTACTACCTGGCAATCACTCCTTCGCCGGCGCGCCAGGCGGTCTGGCCGATTGCAAGGCGGACAAACCGGTTGATCGAGGAATTCTCGCGGGAAGACGAGTCGCTGCGGTTCATTGCGACGTCATCTGAGTTCCTGGATGACCACGGTTTACCCGACGACGCGTATTTTTGGTACGACGGCCTTCACCTCAACCAACGAGGATATCGTCTTTGGGCCCATATAATCCGCACGCGACTGCTGGCCGACCTCGAGGGGGCGTTTATTGAGCGGCCGTAAAAACTTATATGGGACTTAATCCTTAAAGATCTTAAAGTTTGTGCCGAAACACCCCTTGCAAGCAAGAGCGGCCAGAAGTGGTCAACTCGTAACGGGAGTGTTTTATGAGCAGCAACGCAAAAGAAGTCGCCGCCGGGTTCACGACGGCTATCTCGTTTCCCGAAGTCGTGTTGCAACTCGACGACATGCTGAACGATGGCATCAGCAACACCGCCGACTTTGCACAGCTCATCGCCCGCGATCCGGGCCTGACGGCGACGCTGCTCAGGTTCGCGAACAGCCCGCTGTACGGTTTCTCCGGGCAGGTTTCCACGGTGGACCGGGCGATCTCACTCGTGGGCATGCGGGAAATACGGGACCTCGTTCTGGCGGTCGCCGTAAGATCGACGTTCGACGGCATCTCCACCAAGCTGATTTCGATGAGCGACTTCTGGCGCCATAGCCTGTGTTGCGCTCTGGCCTGCCGGCGAATCGCGGAAGTGGTCCGCCACAATCAACGGGAAGTGCTGTTTACCGCGGGCCTGTTACACGATATCGGCCAGCTGGCGATGTTCAGTGAAATGCCGGATGCCTGTAACGACGTTCTCTTGCGGGCACAGTATCGAATCGACGAGGTGGAAATGTTCGAGTTGGAACGTGAAATCATCGGCTTCGATCATCATGACGTCGGCGCCGAGATAGCCAGTGCGTGGCGGTTTCCCGAGGTCCTCAGGGACACGTTGAGATTTCACCATGTGCCCGACGAGGCGACGGCGCATCAGTTCGAGAGTTACGTCGTGCATATCGGGAATACCGTTGCGGTGCTCGTGGAACTGGACATGGACGGGTTCTCCCAGGCCCCGCCTCTCTCACCGTCGGCCCTGGCGACCGTCGGACTCGAGGAGGAACAGGTGCTCGCTATGCTTCCCGACATCCGAGCGATGTTTCAGGACATGCGCCCGGCGTTCGGTATCGCGGCGTGACCGGAGCGATGCATTGATGAGGGGTTTTCGGTTCAGACAGGCGGATCCGGGAGGCGAGGCGGCAGCCCGTCGCCGTTAATCGCCGGGCTGCTGTCGCTCCCGGCGGGTTTCGTTTACACTCGAAGCGGAGTCGTGAGAGGAATGGGAGGCAAGGCTGCTGCCCTGACTGGATCGTGTGGATTCGTGCCGTACTCGCAAGCGCATCACTGCTGACGGCTGTGCCTTCGGCGGCCGGCGAAAGTCCGGCCTGGTTCGATGCCGAACTCCTGCAGTCGATCACGCCGATGGACGACACGTCGTACGATCCACGGCCGGGTGACGGCGAAATCCTGCTCATACAATTCTGGGCGAGCTGGTGCCACAGCTGCGGTTCGATCATGTGGGACATGGACGATCTCGTCGGCCGCTATGGGCACGTCAAATACATCGCCGTCAGCCTAGACGATCAGGCTTCCGATGCCACTGATTACATTCGTCGACATCCGCTTTATGGGAAATATCGCGGACGCTACTTCACAGACGATGCAAAGAGGCTTTCCAGCGTTCTGGACGTTGCTACGGTACCGACGATTCTCCTCGTCGACGGTGACGGCCGTGTCCTGGTCCGGAAACAAGGTCACCTCAATAGTGACGATCTGAAAGACCTTTCGGTCGCGATGCAATTGCCTCACTAGCGTACATAGGGAGATCACGATGCAGCTTCAAAGGATTCTCTGGATTTGCCTGCTGGTCGCCGCACAAGCCGTGGCAAACACGGACGTCGAGTTTCATCGTGACGTGATGCCGATCGTTCACGCCAAGTGTCTTGCCTGCCACTCGGAAAACGGCGTGTCATTCTCTTATGAGAATCCGGACGAAGCGTATGGCTTCAGGGCCGCGATCGCATCGTCCGTCAAAGACAACCGAATGCCGCCGTGGCTGGCCGAGCCCGGGCATCAGACCTACGTGGATGATTATTCGTTATCGGCGGACGAAAAGGCGGTGATTGCGGAATGGGCGGCTGCCGGTTATCCGCGAGACGATTCAGCAGCGCAGCCCGCAAAAACCGTGCGATCCCGGGTTGTCGACGCCGACCTTACCCTGAACGTACAGGGCGGCGAATCGTACCTTCCGGATCAGACACGCAAGGACGACTATCGTTGTTTCATCGTTGACTGGCCTTACGAAAGCGACAAATACGTGACCGGGTTCGAGGCAAGGCCGGGCAACCTGCGTATCGCTCATCACGTCGTCGTCTATTCCGTGCGCCCGGAAGCAGCCAGGATTCTGAAGACGCTCGGCGCGGAAGAGGACGGGTTCGGGTATCAGTGTTTTGGCGGTCCTTTGCCGGACCGGCTCGGTTCCAAGGAGGAACAGGCAAAACTGGAGGAACGCTTCCCCGGCGGCCTGGAAAAGCTCAACCGCAACAACTTCTGGCTGTCGCACTGGGCGCCCGGCACCAAAGGGCTCGGATTTCCGGAAGATACCGGTATCCTGATGGAACCCGGCTCCATCATCGTCGTACAGATGCACTATTACTCGGCGTACGCGCCCGGTGAAACCGATAGCGATACGACCCTGTACTACAACGTTGCCGACAACGTCGAGAAGCCGTCGATATTCCTGCCGCTGTCCAAGGGCAGGTGGCTGAACGGTCGCGAAAACGGATCGATGGCGATAGAAGCCGGGGAGACAGAAACCTACGAAACACGCTGGAATTTCGAGCGGGTCAGCAAATATGCGGCGCACGCACTGCGGGTCGATCCCGAATCCGTTTCCGCCGTCGAGCTGCAGTCCGCGAACGTACACATGCACGCGTTCGGCGCGGCAGGTTCGACAAGCCTCCTGCGCAGCTCCGGAAGAAAAGAAACGCTTTTGAACATACCGCGCTGGGACCTCAACTGGCAGCGCGACTTCATGTTTGCCGAAGGCAAGGTCGTCCCGCGTGACGAGTTTGCCGGGACGCAGCTGATTGTCGAGTGCACCTTCAGCAACTACACCGACGAGACGGTTTACGGCGGCTACGGTTCCTACGACGAGATGTGCTTCAACTTCTCGTACGTGTCCTTGATCCGGGACGAGCCGCAGCATGTGGCGCGGAATGACGCTCGAGATTGAGAAAGGCCATGCGGCACCGGGACGACGATCGTTACTGATGGAAAGCCATCGTTCCGGTAACATCCGCCAAATACGTGTGTCATAAACTCAAAGCGGATTCGCCGGCTCGCAATCGAGTTGCTCGGCGACCGCTGGAATTCGGTCACCAGCAACGCTGAATATTGGCCAATCCACGGAAAGTGGGGACGGGCGGCGACTTGTGCCGCTCGAAGCACCCCCTGGATTCCCGGGTTTAAGGAGTAGCTGCCAATGTCCCCTGCCAGGACAAGAACATGAAAACCGTTTCCGTTGTGCATCGGACCCGACGTCAGCCCAGGTTCGCCCACGCGGGTGCGTTGCTGTTGATAGCGATCCCGGCTTGGGCGATGACGCCCGTCCAGGTGGCAAAGCTGCTTGCGGAGGACGGCGCCGGCAACGACTTTTTCGGCTTCAGCGTTGCACTCTTCGACAACACCGCGGTGATTGGCGCCTTCAGGGATGACGACAAGGGCGTCGATTCGGGGTCGGCGTACGTATTCACGCGCTTCGAGGACGGCTGGAGCCGGCAGGCCAAGCTCACTGCGGCCGATGGTGCGGCGGGAGACGAGTTCGGCGGCAAGGTGGCGCTCGATGGCGACGTCGCACTGATCGGAGCCGCTCGCCATGACGGCATGGGCGTCGATGCGGGCTCGGCCTACGTGTTCACCCGCTCCCGGACCGGCTGGAGGCAGCAAGCCATGCTCACGGCCCCTGACGGCGCAGCCGGAGACGAGTTCGGCTACAGCGTTGCAATCTCCGGCGACGTCGCAGTCATCGGGGCCCCACGGGACGACGATAACGGCGATGACTCGGGATCGGCCTATGTATTCACGCGCTCTGGAAGCGCCTGGAGCCGGCAGGCCAAGCTCACCGCCGCCGATGGTGCGGCCGGCGACGTCTTCGGAATCAGCGTCGCGATCTCAGGCGACACGGTCGTGATCGGAGCCGACCTGGCGGATGAAAGAGGCAGTAATTCAGGCGCGGCGTATGTGTTCAGCCGCTCTGGAAACGCCTGGCGCCAACAGGCCAAACTCACCGCTGACGACGGCACGGCGGGCGACCTGTTCGGCATGCGGGTCGCCATCTTCGGCGGCACCGCAGTGATCGGAGCGGCCCGCGAAGACGACAAGGGTGAAAATTCCGGTGCGGCCTACGTCTTCGTGCGCTCCGGGACGACGTGGGGTCAGCAAGCGAAGCTCGTCGCCGCCGACGGCGCAGCACACGACCGGTTCGGCACCAGGGTCGCGGTCTACGGTAACACCGCGGTGATCGGGGCCATCCTCGACGATGCCACGTCGGACAATTCGGGGTCGGCTTACGTGTTCACCCGCGCGGGAGCCGGGTGGAGCCAGCGGGCCAAACTCGTCGCGACCGACGGCGCGGCGGACGACGTCTTCGGCTGGAACGTTGCGCTATACGGCGACACCGTAATGATCGGAGCCCCCACATCGATCGTCGCGTTGCCCGGCGGAACGGGTTCGGCGTACGTGTTCGATATCAGTCACAACGGGGATGTCCAATTGCAGAGAGACGGCATTGGTTCGAGATAAGGAGGAGCGCAGTGCACCAGATCATCTACCGTTGGGAGGTGGAGAAGAAGAATCAAGCGGCGTTCCTGACAGCCTGGGAGGAGACGACGAAAACCATCCGGGAAACGACGGAAGGCGCGCGCGGGAGCATTTGCATTGTCAGCGTCGACAGACCGACCGAAATCATCACAATGGCCAAATGGGACGAACTCGATCAATGGCGTGAATTCGTGAAGACCGCGAAGTCCGGGGCCATGAGAGAGATGCATGCATTGGGAACGCAGGTCTCGCATGACGCCTATGATCAACGTGGCGATTTTACGGTGTAGCCCGAAAACGGACGGTCCATTAGCTGGAAACAAAAAGGCCCTCGAAAGAGGGCCTTTTCAAAACGCTGGCTCCCCGACCCGGACTCGAACCAGGGACCAATTGATTAACAGTCAACCGCTCTACCAACTGAGCTATCGGGGAAGATGCTACCGCAACCTTAGCGCGGTGCGGAATTTTGGTCCAGGGGCTTGCCCAAGTCAAGGGACTGGCGTGCCTACGCCAGCACGGATTTTATGCGCTTTACGGACTCCTCCAGCTGTTCGATCGAGCAGGCAAACGAGATCCTGACGTATCCGGGCGAGCCGAAGGGGCTTCCGGGGACCAGCACCACGATGGCTTCCTTGAGCAGCAGGCTGACGAGCTCGAAGTCGTCCTTGAGCCCGTTCGCCTCGATGGCGCCGGTGACCCTCGGGAACGCGTAAAACGCGCCTTCGCCGCGTCGGCACTCGAAGCCGGGGACCGTGTTGAGGGCATCGACGATGTAGTCGCTACGGGCCTTGTAGGCCGCATTCATATCCGTCACACACTGTTGGTCGCCGTCCAGCGCGGCGATGGCCGCCACCTGGGAGACGCTGCAGGGATTGGACGTGCACTGGCTCTGGATCGTTTTCATTGCCTTGATCACCGACGCCGGGCCGCCCGCATAGCCGATGCGCCAGCCGGTCATCGCATAACACTTCGACACGCCGTTGACCGTGACGGTCTGCTCCTTGAGTTCCGGCACGGCCGTCGCCAGGCTGCAAAACGGCGAATCGCCCCAGTGGATGTGTTCGTAGATGTCGTCGGCGGCAACCACGACGTTCGGATGGTTCACGAGCACCTCGCCCAGCGCCGCGAGTTCGTCGCGCGTGTAGCAGCTTCCGCTCGGATTCGACGGGCTGTTCAGGAACAGAAGCCGCGTGCGGTCCGTAATGGCCGCTTCCAGCTGCGCCGGCGTCACCTTGAAATCGCTCTCGATGCCCGTGTCCACGATGACCGGCACCCCCTCGGCCACGCGCACCATGTCCGGGTAGGACACCCAGTAGGGCACCGGAATGATGGCTTCGTCGCCGGCGCTCAGCAGTCCCATGCACAGATTGAACAGCGTGTGTTTGGCGCCGCAGGACACCAGAATCTCGTCGTGCGCGTAACTCAGGCCGTTGTCGCGCTCGAATTTACGCTGGATGGCCTCTTTCAGTGCGGTCGTGCCGTCGATCGCCGTGTATTTGGTATGCCCATCGCGAATGGCCTGAATCGCGGCTTCCTTGATGTGCTCCGGCGTGTCGAAATCCGGCTCGCCGGCGCCCAGGCTGATGACGTCGGCGCCTTCTTCCCGCAACTTCGCCGCCAGGCCGAGCACCGCGCTCGTCGCGGAGGGCATCACCCGACTCATTCTTTCTGAAACTGATAAACTCACTCGTTTGCCTCCAGGAAACCGGCGAGTATGGTACGCGAATCCGTCAATCTGCCCAAGAAGTCCGCGCCGGACGAGCGCGACCGATTGACGCTGGTATCGAAATTCGGACCGGCGGGGGACCAGGAAGCAGCCATCGCCGGACTCGTCGAGGGCCTGACCGACGGCCTGGCGCGCCAGACCTTGCTCGGCGTGACCGGCTCCGGCAAGACCTTCACGATGGCCAACGTCGTCGAGACCCTGCAGCGGCCGGCCATTATTCTGGCCCCGAACAAAACGCTGGCCGCGCAGCTCTACGGCGAAATGCGTGAGTTTTTCCCGCGCAACTCGGTCGAGTATTTCGTTTCCTATTACGATTATTACCAGCCGGAAGCCTACGTCCCGAGTTCCGATACCTACATCGAAAAAGATGCGTCGATCAATCAGCACATCGAGCAGATGCGTCTGTCGGCGACCAAAGCGCTCATAGAGCGCCCGGACGCGATCATAGTCGCCACCGTGTCGGCCATCTACGGGCTGGGCGACCCCGAGGCCTATTTCAGCATGGTGTTGCATCTCGACCGTGGCGAACGTATCGATCAGCGGGCCATTCTGCGTCGCCTTGCCGAGATGCAGTACAAACGCAACGAACTGGAGCTCTCCCAGGGGTTCTACAGGGTCAGAGGCGACGTCATTGATATCTTTCCGGCGGAGTCCGAGCGCGATGCGGTGCGTATCGAACTGTTCGACGAGGAGATCGAGTCGCTTTCCTACTTCGACCCGCTGACCGGCGAGGTCATTCGGCGCGTTCCGCGACTCACCGTGTTTCCGAAAACGCATTACGTCACGCCGCGCGAGAAGCTGCTGGCCGCACTGGATCAAATCAAAGTGGAGCTCAAGGACAGGCTCGGGTACCTGCGCAAGCACCAGAAGCTCCTGGAAGCCCAGCGCCTGGAACAGCGGACCCTGTTCGACATGGAAATGATTCGCGAGCTGGGCTACTGCCAGGGTATCGAAAACTATTCCCGGTATCTGTCCGGTCGCGCGGAAGGCGAGCCGCCGCCGTGCCTGTTCGATTACCTCCCAGAGAACGCGATTCTGATTATCGACGAAAGTCACGTCACGGTGCCGCAGCTGGGCGGCATGTACCGCGGCGACCGCTCGCGTAAGGAGACGTTGGTGGAATACGGTTTTCGGCTTCCGTCGGCACTCGATAACCGGCCACTTCGCTACGACGAGTTCGACGGCCTTTCTCCGCAGACGATCTACGTGTCCGCAACGCCGGGCGACTACGAGTACGAGCAATCCGACAACGTCGTCGAGCAGCTCGTCAGGCCAACGGGGCTGGTCGATCCGAAAGTGGAAATCCGTCCCGCACGCTCTCAGGTGGACGACGTGCTGTCGGAGATCGGCAAAAGGACCGCAGCCGACGAGCGCGTGCTCATCACGACCTTGACCAAACGCATGGCGGAGGATCTCACGGACTATCTGCAGGAGCACGGCGTGAGGGTCCGTTACCTGCATTCGGACATCGGTACCGTAGAGCGGACCGAGATCATCCGCGATCTGCGGCTCGGGGCTTTCGACGTGCTGGTCGGCATCAACCTTCTGCGCGAGGGCCTGGATATGCCCGAAGTGTCGCTGGTAGCGATACTGGATGCGGATAAAGAGGGTTTCCTGCGCTCGGAACGCTCGCTGATCCAGACGATCGGCCGGGCCGCTCGCAACGTCAACGGCACGGCGCTGCTGTATGCGGACGTCGTGACGGGTTCGATGCAGCGGGCCATCGACGAGACGGACCGCCGGCGCGCCAAACAGCTAGAGCACAACGAGTTGCACGGCATCGAACCCGCGTCGATCGTCAAGAAAGTCGCCGACATCATGGAGGCGGCATACCCGGTGCCGGGCCGCGGTCCGCGCAAGGCCGCCGAAGACGGCGCAAAGTACCGGTCGATGACGCCCGATCAGTTGCTCCGCAAGGCCCAGAAGCTGGAAAAACAGATGTTGAAACACGCCAGGGACCTGGAGTTCGAGGAGGCGGCCAGGATCAGAGACGAGATTCACCGCATCCGCGAGACCGGCCTGGGCCTGAGCGAAGGAAAGGGCGGGTAGACAAGCTCTGCCGGCCCGGCGGTATTGCGCAGCGGGAAGGGCTTCAGTATCTTTATGCGCCCTCGCGGTAAGGGCGATTGGCTCAGGGGCAGCTAACCGGACCCGGTGAACCGGATCTTGGCAGCGGCTGCCGGGTTGTAGCAAGTACCGCTGGGACCGTGATGAACGGAGCTAGTGAGGGGAAAATCGGGCGATTAGCTCAGGGGTAGAGCGCCACGTTGACATCGTGGAGGTCGGTGGTTCGAAACCACCATCGCCCACCATTTCCGGCCGTATCGCTGAGGCTGGATGGGCAAGCAGCGCCAGTTCGACAAAACGCGCCAGCGTTTTGGACGCGCGAAGCGCGCCCCGGAGGGGTGAGGATCGCCCTGAGGCGATCCGAATCAAACTACCATCGCCCTCCAAATTCCGGCAATTCTAATTGGTCGGCCGCTGAGGGCGCCTGTCTCAGAAGGTCGGATCAGGCACTAAAGATCAATCCGCGGTCGGCGGGATGCCGTTTTCGTGTATCGAGGGCGGATTGCCTATATTACTGATTTGCTGCGAAATCAGCTATTTCCGGGCTTGTTTCCGATGAAAGTCGGCTATAGAATTCGCGTCCCGCGGTCTGTTTGGCGCCGAAGTCGGGCCCGAGCGCCGCGGTTATTGTTTTTCGCCAGGAGGAATTGAGCATCGCAGCTCCCAAACGTGCCAAGCGCAACGACGAGATTGACGCCCGCGAAGTGAGGGTCATTGACGCAAACGGCAACCAGGCCGGCGTGATGCCGCTCAGCGAGGCGCTCGATCTGGCAAGAGGCGAATCACTCGATCTCGTCGAGGTTTCGCCCAACGCGGATCCGCCGGTTTGCCGGATCATGGACTTCGGCAAGTTCGTGTTCGAGCAGAACAAGAAGGCCCAGTCCGCGAAACGGAAGCAGAAGCAGGTGCACGTTAAGGAGATAAAGTTTCGTCCAGGAACGGACGAAGGCGATTATCAGGTCAAGCTCCGTAAGCTCAGAGAATTCCTCGAGGTCGGAGACAAGGCGAAAGTGACATTGAGATTCAGGGGTCGGGAGATGGCGCATCAGGAACTGGGCGCCAAGCTCCTCGCCCGAGTCAGGGATGATCTCGAAGAACTCGGAACGGTGGAGCAGATGCCGCAGCTGGAGGGGCGGCAAATGATCATGATCATCGGTCCGAAGAAAAAGTGAGTAACGGCGGCACGAGATAGGAACCGGCGGTTCCGAGTCGACAGCAGCCAATACCCGCCTGCCGCGGCGCGCGCCCGACGTTGGCGCTCGTACCTGGTATGGCCAGACAAAATACGGAGACAGACATGTCCAAGATGAAGACGAACCGGGGCGCCGCCAAGCGTTTCCGGAAGACGGGCGGCGGCGGCTTCAAACGCGGCCAGTCCCATTTGAATCATATCCTTACCAAGAAGACGCCGAAGCGCAAACGTCAGCTGCGGTCGACCGAGCAGGTTGCCGACGCGGACGTGAAGAGCGTGAAGCGCCTGCTTCCCTACAGCTGAGTGAGGATTGAGAAATGGCTAGAGTCAAACGTGGCGTAACCGCCAAAGCACGTCACAAGAAAGTCCTCGGCAAAGCCAAAGGCTATTACGGCGCGCGCAGCAAGCTGTTCAAGACCGCCAAACAGGCGGTTATCAAAGCGGGTCAATACGCCTACCGCGATCGACGGCAGCGCAAGCGCCAGTTTCGCGCCCTGTGGATTACACGCATCAATGCAGCCGCACGATTGCACGGAATGTCCTACAGTCGCCTGATCAACGGCATGCACAAAGCCGAGATCGAGGTAGACCGCAAGGTTCTCGCGGACATCGCGGTGCATGACGCAGACGCCTTCGGCGCGATCGTGGGCCAAGCGAAAGCCGCCCTCGGCGACGGCTGATCTGATCCGGCGCGCCCCGCTGCGTCCCGTGGCCGCCCCGGTCGTGCGCGTCAGTCGGTTCCATGCAGGCCCTTTCTGAGCTTATTCAAGAGGCGGAGGCGAATATCGCCGCCGCCGACGATCTTGCCGCGCTGGACGCGGTCAGAGTCGCTTACCTGGGCAAAAAAGGCGAACTGACCGCGCGCATGAAGGAGCTTGGCAGGCTGCCGGCCAAGGAACGGCCCGCGGCGGGCCAGGAAATCAACCGAGCAAAACAGGCGCTCCACGGTTGCCTGGAGACGCGTCGAAATGCGCTCCAGGACGCCGCGCTGTCCCGTAAACTGGCCGAGGACGCCGTTGACGTGACCTTGCCGGGTCGAGGTCTTGCCCGCGGCAGCCGGCATCCGGTATCGCGGGCAATGTCCCGCATCGAAAGGATTTTCCGGGACGCGGGTTTCGGTGTTCGGACCGGGCCCGAGATCGAGGACGACTATCACAACTTCACGGCCCTGAACATCCCGGAGAACCATCCGGCGCGTGCGATGCACGACACCTTCTATTTTCCGGGCGGGCACCTGTTGCGCACGCACACGTCGCCCGTGCAGATTCGATCGATGGTGGACGAGGGCGTACCGATTCGCGTCATCGCGCCGGGGCGTGTGTATCGCTGCGACTCCGATCAGACGCACACGCCGATGTTTCACCAGGTCGAGGGCCTGGTCATCGATCGCGGCGTTAGTTTCGCCAACCTCAAAGCCGTCGTTCGTCAGTTCGTGACAAGCTTTTTCGAGCGGGATGCCGGACTGCGTTTTCGCGCATCGTATTTTCCGTTCACGGAACCTTCCGCGGAGGTTGACGTGCTCTGGTCGGAGGGTAAATGGCTCGAGATCATGGGCTGCGGCATGGTGCATCCGAACGTGCTCGAGAACGCCGGCATCGACTCGGGAGAGTTCACCGGTTATGCCTTCGGCATGGGGGTAGAGCGGCTGGCGATGCTGCGTTATGGCGTCCGCGACCTGAGGACGTTTTTCGACAACGATCTGCGTTTTCTCCGCCAGTTTACGTAGGGACCGCCACATGAAATTTGCCGTATCGTGGCTCGAAGAATGGGTTGATCCGGGTCTGTCGCCGGAGGAACTCGCGCGTCGCATCACGATGGCCGGTCTCGAGGTCGAAAGCGTCGAAACCGACGGAGAAGGCCTGGACGGGGTGGTCGTTGCCGAAGTGGTCGAAGTCGATAAGCATCCGGATGCCGATCGACTGAGCGTCTGCAAGGTATCCAACGGCGAAGGTGATTTGCTGGACGTGGTTTGCGGCGCGCCGAACGTCGTCGCGGGTATGAAAACCCCACTGGCCGTGCCTGGCACAAAACTTCCGAACGGCGTGAAGCTGCGGCGCTCGAAAATCCGCGGTGTCGTGTCCAACGGCATGCTCTGTTCGGCGATCGAATTAGGACTGGGTACGGAGTCGGACGGCATCATGGCGTTGCCGGCCGACGCTCCCGCCGGTACGCCGCTGGCGGATTATCTCGGACTGCCGGATACGGTCATCCATGCAGACATCACACCGAATCGAGGCGACTGCTTCTGCCTGCTCGGCATCGCCCGTGACGTGTCCGCGTTGACCGCGCGCCCGTTCCGGATGCCTGATATGCACCCCGTCGAAGCCTCGATTGACGCCGTCCATCCGGTCGAGCGACCCGTACCCGATGCTTGTCCGAGGTTTGCCCATCAAATCGTCAAGAACATCGACGCAAAAGCTCGCTCGCCGCTTTGGATGACCGAGCGGCTGCGCAAGAGCGGCTTGCGGGCGATTCATCCGGTCGTCGACGTCACCAACTACGTGATGCTGGAATTGGGGCAGCCGTTGCACGCCTATGATCTTGCGCGACTGGACGGTCCCATTCGGCCGCGTTACGCGAAAGCCGGTGAAAAAGTGACGTTGCTCGATGAGCGGGAAATAGAACTTACCGAGGACACGGTCATCATCACCGATGACTCCGGCCCAATCGGCATGGCGGGGATCATGGGTGGTCTCAGCACGATGGTCACTGATGAGACGAGCGACGTCTTTTTCGAGGCCGCCTTTTGGCCGCAGGACGTCATGGCGGGTCGGGCCCGATCCTACGGCATGCATACCGACGCATCGACGCGTTTCGAGCGCGGCGTCGATCCTCACGGGCAGGCAAGAGCGGTAGCGCGGGCGGTCGAATTGCTGGTGGCGATCGCTGGAGGCGAGGCCGGCCCCCTGGTCGACGACTGCGACGAGACGCTGCTGCCAGAACGATTGCCGATTACGCTGACGTCGGCGCGTCTCGAGCAGGTGCTCGGCGCGGAGATTCCGCGACAAGAAGTGACGGAAATTCTTACAGCTTTGGGCCTCGGAGTGGAAGAACGAAGCGCGGACTGGACCGTCCTTCCACCCGGCTATCGATTTGACATAGCAATTGAAGATGATCTGGTCGAAGAGGTAGCGAGAGTGTACGGCTACGATCGCATCCCCGAGATAACGGCTACCGCGGATTTGCCGCTGACGCCGCTCACCGAGAAATCAGTCGAACTCGATCGGGTCGCCAATGCACTCGTCGCGCGCGACTACCATGAGGTGATTACCTACAGTTTTGTGGACGAAGAAGCCGATCAGCGAATCAGCGGAACGCAATCCGAACTTGCGCTGAGCAATCCGATATCGTCCGAAATGTCGGTTATGCGTTCGTCGCTTTGGGTAGGCATGCTCGACGTTGCGACAAGCAACGTTGCCAGACAGCAAGATCGCGTACGTATTTTTGAGATCGGCAAGACGTACCACGGCACGCAGACGTCGCCGGTCGAGGTTGTCCGCGTCGGCGGTATCGTGCTCGGTTCGACGTTTGGCGAACAGTGGGCAATAAAGCCTCAAACGGTTGATTTTTATGACTTAAAAGCCGACGTTGAGATGCTCCTCAACATGGCTGGCCACGGCGACGAGTTTGTATTTGCCGCCGCCGAATTGCCCGCGCTACAACCCGGGCAGACGGCGCAAATCAGTCGTGGTGACAATGTGGTCGGGGTCATCGGAAAGCTGCATCCGTCGGTTGCTAAATCGTTCGATCTCAAGGGCAACGTTTTTGTTTTTGAGTTGGACGCCGAAAAAACGTTTGCCGCGAACGTGCCGACAGCGAAACCGATTTCAAAGTATCCGGCAATCCGCCGTGACATTGCCGTTGTAGTCGATGACGACGTCGTCGGCACGGACTTGATTCGTGCTGCGCAATCGGCGGCGCCACAATTGATTCGCAGGGTGACGATTTTTGACGTTTATCGGGGCCCAGGAATAGAAGCAGGGCGAAAAAGCATCGCTTTAGGCTTGATTTTACAGGAAACTTCACGCACCCTTACCGACGTCGATGCGGACACCGCAATTGACGCCGCAGTACAAAAAATAACGCAAGAATTCGACGCAGACCTCAGAGAATAGTACATATGGCGCTCACCAAGGCAGATATGGCGGAATCCCTGTTCAATGAGCTCGGATTGAATAAACGCGAAGCACGTGAGCTTGTTGATTTATACTTTGAAGAAATGCGAGCATCGCTTGCGGTCGGTGAACAGATCAAACTTTCCGGATTCGGGAACTTTGATCTTCGGGATAAAAACGAACGCCCAGGTCGAAACCCCAAAACGGGTGAAGAGATTCCAATTACGGCTCGACGGGTCGTGACGTTCAGGCCTGGACAAAAACTAAAAGCCCGAGTAGAGGCATATGCTGGAACCGGGGAATAACGACGAACTACCTCCAATACCAGGCAAACGCTATTTCACGATCGGCGAGGTCAGTGATCTCTGTCTGGTGAAGCCGCACGTACTGCGTTATTGGGAGCAGGAGTTTCCACAACTGAAGCCGGTGAAGCGTCGCGGTAATCGACGGTATTACCAGCGTCAGGACGTGTTGATCATCCGGCAGATTCGCAGCCTTCTGTATGACGACGGTTTTACGATCGGCGGCGCGCGCCAGCGACTCACCGGCGAGGAGGCGAAAACCGACGTCAGCCAAAGCCAGCAGATTGTCAAGCAGCTGCGCCTGGAACTCGAGCAGGTCCTCAAGATCCTGCGACGCTGACGCGCACTTCCCACGAGCGAGGGCAGCAAGTACACTTGCTGCCCTCCTTTCGTCAGGACTATCGGTCGGGGCGTAGCGCAGCCTGGTAGCGCACCACAATGGGGTTGTGGGGGTCGGAGGTTCGAATCCTCTCGCCCCGACCATTTTGATCGATGAAGTATCTATTACCTCTTGACGCGGTGCGGCCTGCACGTGCGTGCATGCCGCTAACGTAATTCCCGTTAGCTCAAACAGCGTGCCAACTCGTACACCGCGCGCCAGCGCTACCTTTGCCGTTTGATGATATCGATCATCCACGCATAACCGGAGTCCGCGAGAAGGGCGCCTCGCGTTTGTCGGAAGTCCGCGGTGTTCTTGACGCCGTAGCCGTCCATGATCCGGTTGTACATGTTGAACATCGCGCAGATCATCACCGTGAAGTGAAATGCGTCTTCGCTCCATCCGGCCTCGAATATCGCATCGGCATCCGCCTGCACCATCCGCGACGGCGTTTCGGTCAGTTTTTTCACATAGCGCAATACAGGCTTCATCTTGTCGTCGACAGGACTGCTGTCCAGATCTGCGAGTAAGCCTTCGAGCAGACTCTCGTCGACACCGAAGGTCTCCGCGGTCGCTTTGTGCGTGTTGTAGCAAAACGTGCAGCCATTCGTACCGGATGCATAGGCGGCAATCAGCTCGCGTTGCTCGGACGTGAATTCGCACTCGCCGGTGCGCATCACGACTTCGGTCATCTCCATGAGCGGGATCGCCTGATCCGGGTACCGCCGCATGACGGCGCCAACGCTCTCTTCTGCTTCGGGTACCGATGTTACGAATGCCATGCTCGTCTCCTTGAGTTGCGGGCGGCAGGCCGATAACGGCGGATCGACGGTTGCCAATAATGCCATGCGGCCATGGCCCAGCCCAGCCGCGGCCTACATTCGAGTGCCGTGCGTCGGGCAGGGCGAGTAGCCGGGTATCCGTCCAACGCGTTCGACCTCGGAGCGCAAATACTCCTGAGCCGCGAATTCGCCGTAGGTTGTAAGCTGTTGCAGCCAGCCGATGGCAATCGTCTCGTCGTAAGCAATCAATCCCTCGGCATCCCTCATCAACGGGTCCCTCAGGGCCGTCATGATCGGTTCTTCACGAGCGAGAGCAGCGTCGGCTTTCTCCGGTTGCCCGGTGGCGGCGTACACGGCACGCTGAAGACCGATGCCAATACCCCTGCCGATCAGCGTTCGCGCGTCCGATTCCTTGCGTCGGGCGTAGGCAAGGCAGGCTCTTTGCCAGTCCTGATCGTCGGTTGCTCTGAGCCGGCACTGATTCACCAGACCGAGCTCAGGCGCGGGAAATGCGGCAACGTAGCCAATGGCCTCGACGAGGCGCGCGGGCACGGCTTGATTGGTGTCGATGGCGAGGCCGCGAAACAGCAGGGCCACCTCGGCTGACCAGTGATCGTTGAATTGTGCGGCAGACGACGCGTTGTAGAGCGCCTCCAGGCCACCAGCCTCATCGCCGCGTTTGATCCGGTAGTGGGCGACTTTTGCCCAGGACTCGCCGTTCGAGCCCAGCACGCGAATCACCCGGGCTTCCGCTTCGCCGCTCTGACAAAGCGGGTGAGTCTGTCGGACGTCACAGGCGTCGAGCAGGCGCCAGTGGAGCACGGGATCTTCGGGCATTGAGGTCAGAAGCTCCTCAAAATCGTCGATCGCGTCCGGACGGTCGGTGTTGACTTTGAGAATGCCTGCGGTCAGGCGATGTTCGAAGTCGCCGCTTGCAGCGAGGGCTTCCGTAAGTTCGTAGAGGCGCGATTGGGCCCGCTCGATCTGTTCCTCGTCAGAGCCAGACCGTTCTCGCGCAAAATCCGCGACCGAACACCTGAAAGTCCGGCCGGCCCACCGGTCCGTGTCAACCGGCTCGAGTGACCGCGGTTGTGCGCCGGATTCTTCGGGCCTATCGGCGGTATCCGATACACGGCCGTCCTCCAACTCAGGGCGGACGTCATCGGCCGTTCCGCCGCCGCTGATCCAATACAGCCAGACCGCGCCGAGTGCAAGCACACCCATGCACAGGATCGTTGTGCTCCTCGATGGTGATTGCATAGCTCATCCTTGCGAAACCACCCCGCCTATTTGTGTTTGCCGACCTCCCAATCGGTGTTGCCGAGGAACTTGTTGCCGGCTTCGACCGGCAGGTCCTCCAGCGCCGATCCCATCGAGTCGTTCCAGCGATTCAGGTAGCCGAACAGCGCGATAACGGCCGTAATCTCGACGATATCGTCGTCTTCCCAGTATTCATGCAGTTTGGCGCTGATTTCGTCCGTGACCTCGTTCGGCACCCTCGCGGCGGCGTAGGCGTAATCCAGCGCGGCTTTTTCGGCATCGGAAAAGTGCGGGCTTGCGGCATAATTCCAAACGTCGTTCAGGCGCTCCTCGGTGGACCCGAAGCGCTCCGAGCCCAGGATGGTGTGCGCCTGGCAGTAACGGCATCCCGACACGTAACTCGTTACGTAACCGATCAGCCGTTTGAACTCCGGCGTAACCGCGCCCTCGCACTTCATCACGGCAATGTTCAATTCAGTAAAAGCTCTGGCAACCTCCGGGCGCCGCGCCATCGTACGGACGCTATTCGGGATTACGCCGAGAGGCCCCTTGAAAAACTGCACGAAGTCGAGCAGTTCGGGTTCCATCTCGTTTTCTTCGAGCGGCCGTACCAGTGCCATTTCAGTCTCCAGTCAGGTTTCTCAGTCGCGTGCGCCTCGTTCGTTCGGTGTTATGTGCTCGATACCGCCGTCGCCGTAGGACCGAATCACTTCCGCGACGACGATATGGTAGGTCTTATACCAGCGCTGATACTGCTTTTTTGCCTCGAGGTGTTTCGGGTGGCGAGAAAAGCGATTCAACGCGTCGAGGTTGTCCCAGTAATAGGTGGCATTGATCGTCTTCTTGTCCTGGGAATGCCACGATTGGGCGCCCAGATACCCGTCGGTCTCCACGGCCGCGGCGTCGATCAGGTCGTTCAATCGATGAAATTCGTCGTCGTAGTCACCGGGTTGGAAGATGAATGACGCGCTGTACATCGGTAGTTCCCCAAGTCAGATTATCGGCCGGGATTACAGCTCCGCGGCAGCCGAATGCCCCCGGACGAGAGGCCGCGGGTGAAAGTCCCCGACTGGGTTGTCGCTAAACGGCCAGCCCGTTGCCGCCGAGTTTCCGATCTTCGATACCCAACAGGATCGGTTCCGCGGTATCCCTGTAGATGTTTACCTTCGCGTTGTAGGCCATACGCTCCAGCCCGTGTTTATCTCTTATTTTCAATCGCCGGATATCAAACTCGCCCGTATCCTGTCGTTCGCCCGTCAGGTAACACTTGATCGCCGATACGCGTTCACCCGACAACTCCAGACCGCTCAGCTTAGCGAGGTTGCCCTGAGCGCGTTTCAGGAACGCAACGGCGTCCAGATTGACCTGCGAGTCGGAATGACCGTTTGGCTGTTCCGGCAGTTCGGCGAAAAAATCGCCGACCAGGATTTGTCCGGGCATCGCCGCCTCGATCATGCGGGCGAGTTCGATCGTGACGTCGCCGACGATGTAATTGTGGATGGTCGGGTTCAAGCCTTCCGCCTGGTGGAATTCGTAGCAACTGCCGACGTGGAAGCAGGCCCGCAGGCGCGGCACCGCCTTGGATATGGACTTGCTGCGAGCGATGGCGTTGTCGGCGAGCACGATGTGCATGAAGTGATAGAGATTGACGTTGGCCTCGAGCCCTTGGTCCCGGTTCCATATATAGAACCCGTCGCCGCTGGACGATCTTGCGAAATCGATGCCGACGTCGAGCTCGAGCATTTTTGCATGCGCTGAATTGAGTGAATACGACAGGCTGTTGAGCTGCGTCATCTGCTCGAACGGCGTCAGCAGGCTGAATCCGACGATGTCGAACAGGGTGACGGCGCGGCTGGCGACGTAGTTGATTCCGTAGCGGCGAATCATCCGCTCGATGATCTGTGTTTCGACCGGGTGATCGCTCAAGGGCTGGCGTAGCGGCACGAATCTTGGCTCGACGTCCAATAGCCGGGCGACTTTCTGCATTTGGGTCAGCGTGAGCTGCCGGCTTCCGGAAATGAGTTCGGTGATGAAACGGGCGGAGACCTTGCGGGAGATGCTCGGGTCGCCCGGACTCGTGGCGGTGTACTCGGCAATCGCGTAATGGGGAACGACGAGCACCAGGATACCGTCGTCGAGCGGCGTCCAGCTGAGAATCGTATTTTGTCCCAGCGACCACTCGCTGTGCAGACACTGTTCCAGGTGAACGAGATTGCTGCGTTGCTTCAGCCCCATCTCGTTGGCGAAACCGGCCAACTGGTCCAGGTACGGCGAATAATTGGCGATTCGCCGAATACCCGATTGCGAAAGATCGTCCAGTTCCATGTATGTGCCCAATCGGATAACCGGCGCTTAGGCCAGCTGTCCCCCTATGCCCGACTGCCGCCTTGTGATGAGGCCGGTACTGTGCGGCTTTACTTATTGAGTACCGACGATCGAAAGTAATCAACTCTTCGGGACAGCGCAAGTATTATGAAGAAGCTGCCTTAAAATCTTCATATTGCTGACAATGCATGATCGCCAAAAACGCGATGATTTACATAATACGAGCCGTCGCCAACGGCGTGGGAACGCCTGCCCGTAGGCCTGGAACAGGCAGAGCCGGTGAACGGAATGCGTAGCGCTGCGCCCGACCCTGTCTCGCTGCGCGAGCTTCGCGCATCGCTGGCCGATTGGTTGATCGAGACTCCAGTCGTCCGCTGCGCGGCGCTGGAAGCGGATCTCGGCGGTGGGACGGAAGTATTCGCAAAACTGGAGTTCCTGCAGCGCACCGGGACGTTCAAGGCCCGTGGCGCACTTGCCGTCCTGTTGGGGCTGAGCGACGTCCAGCGGGCCACGGGCGTTACCGCCGTCAGCGCCGGCAACCACGCGATCGCGGTCGCGTTTGCTGCTAGGGCTTTGGGCGTGAGCGCCAAGGTGGTCATGTTGCGCTCTGCGAATCCGTCGCGGGTGGAACGCTGTCGGGAGTTCGGCGTTGAGCTGGTCCTTGCTGACGACGTACACTCGGCTTTTGCCGCGGCCGAACGTATCCGGTCGGAAGAGGGGCGGGTTTTCGTACACCCGTTCGAGGGGCCCGATATCGTCCGCGGGACCGCAACGGTTGGGCTGGAGATTTGCGAGCAGGTTGTCGGCCTGGAGGCGGTTGTCGTCCCGATTGGTGGTGGGGGACTCTGCGCGGGGATTTCCAGCGCCGTGAAGCAACTCAATCCGTCCTGCGAGGTGTACGGTGTCGAGCCCGCAGGCGCCGATTCGATGCATCGCAGCTTTGCGGCGGGCAGGCCCGAATCCATCGACAGCGTGACGACGATTGCCGACAGCCTGGGTGCGCCGTACGCGATGCCGTATTCGTTTGCGCTTTGCCGCCGCTACGTGGACGAACTCGTCATGCTGGGCGACGACGACTTGCGAGCCGCCATGCGTTATCTTTTTCGCCGCATGAGCATCGCCGTCGAGCCGGCCTGCGCGGCGGCAACCGCGGCGCTACGCGGCCCTTTGGCGGAGCGTCTCGCCGGCAAACGGGTGGCGATAGTCATGTGCGGTAGTAACATCGATTGGCGGACCTATGCGGATCACGCCGAGATCGGGCGATGACATGTTGATTGACGAGCTAAAAGCAATTGTTGGCGAAGGCGCCTGGGTGACCGATACCGACGCGCTGGAACCGCATCTCACGGAATGGCGCGGAAGCTATCGGGGTAGAACGCCGATCATGGTGATGCCGGATTCCACCGACGCGGTTGCCGCCGTCGTCAAGGCCTGTGCGAGCGTCGGGACTCCGATCGTGGCGCAGGGCGGGAACACCGGCCTATGCGGTGGTGCGATTCCCGATTCATCAGGCGACCAGGTGCTGGTGTCGCTTTCGCGTATGAATCGGATCCGGAAGGTCTCCGCGGACGACTATTCAATCGTGGCCGAGGCCGGCTGTGTGCTTGCGGACTTGCAGGACGCCGCCGAAAAAGCCGATCGGCTGTTTGCACTGAGCCTAGCGGCCGAGGGCAGTTGCCAGATCGGCGGCAACCTGTCTACCGACGCGGGCGGCACCAACGTATTGAGATACGGCACCGCTCGCGACCAGGTTCTCGGGCTCGAGGTCGTTCTGCCGGACGGCGAGGTGTGGAGCGGCTTACGGACGCTCCGTAAGGACACGGCGGGTTACGACGTCAAACAGATTTTTGTCGGCGCGGAAGGCACGTTGGGCATCATCACGGCCGCCAGCCTGCGGCTGTTTCCGCGTCCCGAGAATCCGCAGGCGGCGCTGATCGCAGTGGACGGTCCACAGGCCGCGGTCAAACTGTTCGCGGATCTGCGAGGGCGCCTCGCCGATCAGATGCAGGCGTTCGAGCTGATATCCCCACGCGCGCTGCGTTACGTATTGAAGCACATCCCGGATACGCGCTCTCCGTTCGACGTCGATCGCCACTGGTGCGTATTGCTGGATACGGCGGTGCCGGCTGCCGGCAAATCCATCGAGGAGGAGCTCATGGCAGTCCTCACCGATGGTCTCGCGCAGGACGTCGTTATCGCCAAGAGCGAGTCTGAACGCCAGGATTTCTGGCGCCTGCGGCATTCGATATCGGCGGCGCAAAAGGTGGAGGGCGCAAGCCTGAAACACGACGTTTCCGTGCCGCTTGGCGACGTCGGACGCTTCATCGAAGAGGCCGAAGCCGCCGTGCTCCGGGCCGTGCCGGATTCGCGTGTCGTCGCATTTGGCCATGTGGGTGACGGCAACGTCCATTTCAACGTTTCGCAGCCGAAAGCGATGGCGCCGCGAGCGTTCGTCGAACTCCGCGAGCGGGTGGCGAACCTTGTGTACGACATCGTCGCCGAGTTTGGCGGCAGCATCAGCGCGGAGCACGGTGTGGGCGTGCTGAAACGGGACCAGCTGGTCCGCTATCGCAGTAAAACGGAGCGCGCGCTGATGCGGGCGATCAAAGATGCTATCGACCCGCACAATCTGATGAACCCCGGCAAGGTTTTGTAGGTCCCAGGCAATGGTTCTGTGATCAACCGCACACTATTTTGACGACCAGTTCCTGTGGAGCTGCCCGCCCTTGTGGCTACAATATCCGGCGCACGTCGTCTGCAGGGCGGCGGAGCCATTATCGACCGCATCGTGTAACAGGCCCAAAGAATGAGCTCGGAAACCGACAGCTTGGAGCAAACCTATTCGGATCAACTGCTGGATTTCGAGAGTCAGCTCCGGCACACGATGGACGACGAGTCCCTGTTGCAGGACGTGTTTCAGGCCATCCGGGAACTGCTGAGAAATCATGAGCAGAGCGAAGCCGACATTCGTAAGATCCTGCATGATCGGTTCGAGAGCGGCCAGCTCCGCGAAGACACCTTCCAGGTCGTTCAACGCATGCTGGACAGCATCGTATCGGACTTCGTTGCGACCATGCCCGGCGGTGATTTCGGCGCAAACCCGAGCGAAAGCTTTGCGGACACGGACGTCATCCCGAGTCCGGCGCCGGACAGCGAAAGCGTCGCGGACCGGCTGCAGGTCGGATCGGTGTTGCGCGACCGTTTTCTGCTGCAGCAAGAGGTCGCCGGCGGCAGCATGGGCGCGGTGTACAAAGCGCTCGATCGCCGTCTGGCCGAAGTGGACGACACCGATCCCTGGGTGGCCATCAAGGTTCTGACGCCCAAACTGTCTCGAAACGCGAATGCGCTGCGCGCGATGCAGCAGGAAGCCGCCAAAGGCCGCTGCCTGTCACATCCGAACATCGTGCGTTTTATCGATTTGGATCGTGAGGACGACCTGTATTTCATCGTCATGGAGTGGATCGAGGGACGCGCGTTGGCCGCGATCCTCGATGACCCTAACCGCAATCCGATCGATCTCGAGACCAGTCTCGATATCGTGCGGCAGGTGGGGCGGGCTCTCGACTATGCGCATCGCTGTGGTGTGGTCCACGCGGACGTGAAGCCCGGCAATCTGATGGTCATGCCGGACGGAAACGTCAAGCTGATCGACTTCGGGGTTGCGCGCATTCGTCAACAGCAGCTCAAGAGCCGCTCCAAATTCGATCCCGGAATACTCGGCGCCGCGACGCCGGCGTATTCCAGCATGCAGGTGCTGACCGGGGAAGACCCCGTTCCCGCCGATGACGTCTTCTCGCTGGGCTGCCTGATGTATCGACTCGCCGCAGGTTATCGTGTTTTCGGGCCGCGCAACGCCGCCGAGGCCGCGGAGGAAGGCATGGTGCCGCAAAGGCCGCCGGGACTCAGCGATCGTCAGTGGCGCGCACTCAAGAAATCTCTCGCGTTCTCGCGGGTTGCGCGATACCCGTCCCCGAAAGCCTTCCTCGACGATCTGTTCGGCAGTGAATCCGACGTTCCGGCCGATGAGGAAAACGAAGAAACGATCGTCAACGCCGTGGGTGAGGAAAAGCGGAGGCGGCGCTGGCCGCTCGTTGCCGGTCTCGTCGCGATTGCGGCCGGTATCGGCTACCTCGGCACACAGACAGCGGTTTTCGACGACTATCTCGAGCGCCTGCGAAGCGGCAGCGGATCGCCTGCTGGCGAGGTAGCGGATTCAGGCGCGGTAGCTCCGGCCGGCGATGACGTCGAGCCCGCCGATCCGGTCACGGAAGCGCCACAGGGGGTCGACGATTCCGCAGCGGAACAGGCGGCGACGACCGATCCCGCGCCTGCGGTTTCACCGGCGGCCGGGGTTCCCGTGGACGACCCCGGCGGGTCGGCATCGACCGCTACGGCGATCGAGACCGGCAGCACGGGCGTAACCGACGGCTCGGGCGTCGAGGAACTCGCGGGCGCCACGCACAGCCTGACGATTGCGTCGGCTGGGAATCCGGGGCCCGAACTCGACGTTGTTCTCCGCGAGGACGGCGCGGCCGCGATCATCGAGCTGCGTCGGGACGTGGATCTTGGCGTGCCGCTGTCGCTGCGCCTGGAGGAGGTCGGATTTTCAGGGAATCGTTCGCCGTGGGAATCCGGTCAGTACGAAATCGCCGATGACGGCGTCATCGAGTTCGCCGCGGACCAGGCGACCGCAAGTACGACCATCTCGATGATGTCGGATCCTCTCAGAGAAGCGGACAGACAGGTAGACCTCGTTGTGCGGGAGGCCGATGCACCCGACCGCGACCTGGCGTTGATCAACCTGGTCCTGGAGGACGACGATCAACGAAACTTCGAGGCGAGCCTGGCCCCGAACACGATCGCGTTTGCCGTCGGCCAGGTATCGATCGGCGAGGACGATCCGGCCGTGCAGATCGACGTATTGCGGTTCAACCCCGATTCGCAGGCAATCGACGTCGAATACGCCGTTCAGGACGTTACCGCCACCGAGGGCGAGGACTATTTCGCGCCGCGCGTCAAAACGATTTATTTTGCGCCGGGACAGCGCACGGCGCGGCTGCTGATTCCGCTCGTCCAGGATTCGGCGGTTGAGTCCGACGAAGCCTTCTTCCTCGAAATTGCGGGCCCGCAATCCGATACGGAAGCCAACATTTTTAGGCGTATCGCGGTTATGATCAGGGACGACGATCGTTGAGCTGAACGGCGGTCGTTCCGACCCAGGGCCTGTTAACAGAGCGATATTCATGACTGAAAAAGAACTGCGGCGATACTCGCGTATCGTGGTCGACGGCGTGGAGCAGGCGCCCAGCCGAGCCATGCTGCGTGCGGTCGGATTCACCGATGAGGACTTCAAGCGGCCGCAGGTTGGGATTGCGTCCACCTGGAGCATGATCACACCCTGCAATATGCATCTCGACCAGCTTGCACGCGAAGCGGCGGCGGGCGCCGACGAGGCCGGCGGCAAAGGGGTGCAGTTCAATACGATAACCGTGTCCGACGGCATCGCCATGGGAACGCCCGGCATGCGGTATTCGCTCGTGTCCCGGGAAGTCATTGCGGATTCGATCGAGGCCGTTGCCGCCGGCGAGGGATTCGACGGTCTCGTTACCATCGGCGGCTGCGACAAGAACATGCCCGCCTGTGTGATGGCGATGGCCAGGCTCAACCGTCCGTCCGTCTTCGTTTACGGCGGCACGATCAAGCCCGGCGAAAAGCACCGCGACATCGTCTCCGTGTTCGAGGCAGTTGGGGCGATATCCAGCGGCAAGATTGACGAGCAGGAATTGCTCGAGGTTGAGCGCACGGCGATTCCCGGCCCCGGGGCCTGCGGGGGCATGTACACGGCCAATACGATGGCGTCCGCTATCGAGGCGCTGGGCCTGAGTCTTGCAAACAGCTCGGCGCAGGAAGCCGTGTCACAGAACAAAATCGACGATTGCCGCCGAGCCGGCGAAGCGGTCGTCGAGCTGATACGCAAAGACCTGAAGCCGCGGGACATTATGACCAAGGAGGCCTTCGAGAACGCCATCACCGTGGTAATCGCGCTCGGCGGGTCCACCAACGCGGTCCTGCATCTCATTGCCATGGCGTCGGAGGCGGACGTGGAGCTGACGCTCGAGGACTTTACGCGCGTGGGCGCGCGCGTCCCGGTCCTGGCGGACGTCCGTCCGAGCGGCCGCTACCTGATGGCCGAGCTCATCGCAATCGGCGGGATTCGGCCGCTGATGAAACGCCTGCTGGACAGAGGGTTGTTGCACGGGGATTGCCTGACGGTTACCGGGCGGACCGTGGCCGAAAACCTGGCCGACGTCGAGGACTACCCGGCCGGCCAGGACATCGTGCGCAGCTTCGACAATCCGATCAAGCGCGACAGCCATCTCGTCATTCTGCACGGCAACCTCGCGCCCGAGGGCGCCGTTGCGAAAATTTCCGGAAAAGAAGGGCTCAGGTTCGAGGGACACGCACGCGTTTTCCATTCGGAGGAGGATGCGCTCAAGGCGATATTGGGCGACGAGATCGTGGCCGGTGACGTCGTGGTCGTACGTTACGAGGGACCCAAAGGCGGGCCGGGCATGCGCGAGATGCTCAGCCCCACGGGTGCGATTATCGGCAAGGGGCTCGGCGCCGACGTGGCGCTGATCACGGACGGGCGCTTTTCCGGCGGCAGCCACGGATTTGTCGTCGGGCACGTCACACCGGAGGCCGCGGTCGGGGGTCCGATTGCGTTAATCGAAGAAGGTGACCGGATTACGATCGACGCCGAGGCAAGGCGCATCGAGCTTGGAGTGGACGACGCGGTGCTGGCCGGGCGGCGGGAGCGATGGGTAAGACCGAAATCGGGGGTGAAGCGCGGCTTGCTCGCCAAATACAGGGCGGAAGTGGCGTCGGCGTCCCGGGGTGCGGTTACCGCCGCGCCGCCGTGGGACGAGTAAACGGCGAAACACTTGACCTGACCGGCTACGTCCGCTTTACTGTTTAACAGAGCATTTATGAAATCCGCCCGCGTATGTGCCCGGACATCGACGTTGTCGATGCGGAGAAACAGGTAAAACGAACGGCGCGCCAGAGGTGCGCGGGCGCGACTGACGGTAGACCGGTCAATAACAACAATCCCGGCTGTTGTCATCGAACCCGCAGGAGGTGACTCCGTGCGGGTTTTTTTTGCCCGGTCCTCACTCCTGTATCGAAGCGATAAGTCATGAACGAAACAACACGTCCGGTATGGTGGATAGAGCGGCGAGACGATCTGCTCGAACTCGCGAAAAAGCAACTCAACGCGTTCGTTTACGACGCTGCGACGGCCACCGGGGCGGCCGAGCGCCTGCTCGGCATGACGTCGATTGATCGCGTTCTGTTCGCGATGAAGTCGAACTTCAATCCGCGGCTGCTGGCGGAACTGGCGCAAAAAGGCGTCGATTTCGAGTGCGTGTCGCCGCAGGAAATCGCGCACTTGCTGGCGAGCGTCCCGGGGCTGGACAAAGCCCGAATTCTGTTTACGCCGAATTTCGCACCGCGTGAAGACTACGCCTGGGCGCGCGATCACGGCATTCGGCTGACGCTCGACAACCTCTACCCGCTGCAGGCCTGGCCGGAGTTGTTTGCCGGACAGGACGTTTTTGTCCGCATGGACCCCGGTATCGGCCGCGGCCACCACGATCATGTCGTGACGGCGGGCGAGCACTCGAAATTCGGTGTTCCGCGGTTCGAGGTCGATGAGCTGGAGGCGCTGGTCAGGAAAGCGGGGGCAAACATCGTCGGCATTCATGCGCACAGCGGCAGCGGAATCCCGGAAGCGGATACCTGGGGACTAGTGGCGTCGGTGCTTGCGGAAGTCGCCGATCGATTTCCAGACGCCAGCGTGCTGGATCTGGGGGGCGGTCTGGGCATCCCGTCGCGCCCCGGCGACGAACCCTTCGATCTGGCGTCGATGGACGCGGCATTGAAAAAGGCGAAGGCGGAGCACCCGGGCTACGAGATCTGGATTGAGCCGGGGCGCTACCTGGTGGCCGAGGCCGGCGTTCTTCTGACGCACGTGACCCAACTCAAGGGCAAAGGAGAGAAACGTTACGTGGGCGTCGCGACGGGCATGAATGCGCTCATTCGTCCGTCGCTGTACGACGCCTACCACGAGATAGTCAACCTCACGCGATACGGCGAACCGGCCACGGAAACCGTAACGATCGTCGGCCCGATTTGCGAAACCGGCGATACGCTCGGCAGAGACCGCCGGATGCCGCGTAGCGAGGAAGGCGACGTCATTGTCGTTTCGACGGTCGGTGCGTATGGACGGGTGATGTCCTCGCAATACAATATGCGCCCGGTCCCCGAAGAGATCGTACTGTGAATCTCGCACTGCCCGAAACGGATCGGTGTTATTTCTGCGACGTCATCCAGGGTCACTCGGAGCCCTGGAACGTCCTCGAGGAACGCGATCTGACGATGACGCTGCTCAACGGCCGGCAATTCGAGGTGGGCCAGTCCATCGTGGTGCCGGTTCGGCACGCGCCGACACTGCTGGATCTCGACGGGCCGGAACTCGCCGCCGTGATGGCGGCGGCGCGGCGAGCGGCCGAGGTCATGATGAAAGCGTTCGATCCGACCGGCATTCTTCTGTACCAGAACAACGGGGTAGGAAGCGGCCAGGAAGTGCCCCATTTTCACCTGCACGTCGTACCTCGGCAGCCCGGCAGCGAGTGGGGGATTGGGCCGCCGCATCTCGCCCGCTTGGCGCGGGAGGGGCATTCCGGCCGTTACGATCACACGGTGGTGACGACGGAAAAAACGGCGGTTGTGGACCTGCTGAGGAACGAGTGGGGAGCCGGTTGACGCCGCACTTGCGGATTTCCTTCAACCGTCGTGGCGTTCCTTCAGGACGTCCACGACGTCAGCTAGAGAGATCCCCATGCAGTTGAGTAACACCAGCGTGTGAAACAGCAGATCCGCGGCCTCGTCGATCTGCTCTTCGCGTGTTCCCGCCACCGAGGCGAGCGCAAGTTCCACCGCCTCCTCGCCGACCTTTTGTGCCACGCGTTTATCGCCCCCGGCGACAAGCCGCGCGGTGTAACTCGAATCCGGGCGATCGTTCAATCGCCGCCGGATTATGTCCTCGAGCTCGTTCAGGAAAACGATGTTTCTGCCGTTCATTGTCGATCCCGTGTCAGCTCCGCACGTCGATGCCTTCAGTGACGAGGTAGCGTTTCAAGTCCTGGATGTTTATCTCGCCGCTGTGGAATACGCTCGCGGCCAGCGCGCCGTCCACCGACGCCTCGTCAAACACCTCCCGGAAGTGTTCCGGCCGGCCGGCGCCACCCGACGCGATGAGCGGCACGTTGCAGCTCTGCCGTACGAGGGCAAGCTGATCGCAGTCGTATCCGCGCCTGACGCCGTCCTGATTCATACAGTTCAGGACGATTTCACCGACGCCGCGTTCCTGCGCTTCGCGAATCCACGCGAGCGTGTCCCGCCTTGCGGCGGCGGTTTTGGTCGGGTCACCGGTGTTCCGATAGACGTTGTAGCTCCCGTCTTCCGCACGGCTGTCGACGCCCAGCACGACGCACTGCGAGCCGAAGCGTTTCGCGAAATCGTCGATCAAGGCGGGCTTGGCCAGCGCCGGCGAGTTGACGGATATCTTGTCGGCCCCTTTGTTCAATACCTCTTCCGCATCGGCGACGGTCTTTATGCCGCCGGCCACGCAGAACGGGATGTTCAAGACCGCGGCGACGGCGTTTACCCAGCTGCGGTCGACCGTGCGGCCGTCCGGACTCGCCGTGATGTCGTAAAACACGAGCTCGTCGGCATCCTCCTCGCAGTACCGTTGGGCAAGTTCGATAATATCGCCAACGATCCGATGATTGCGGAACTGAACGCCCTTGACGACCTTGCCGTCACGGACGTCGAGGCAGGGGATTATGCGTCGCGCTGGAATGACCGCACCTCCACGTCGCTCAGCTTACCGTCGAGAAGGGCGCGTCCGCTTATCGCCGCGGCCGCACCCGCGTTCCGCAACGCGTGCAGGTCGTCAACGCCGCGCACGCCTCCGGAAGCCTGCAACTGAACGTCGCCGAAACGTTGCACGAACCGGGCATACAGCTCGGTGTTCGGTCCGGACATGGCCCCATCGCGGCTGACGTCGGTACACAATACGTGTTGCAACCCCTTCGACAGATAGCGCTCTACGCAGTCCCACAGCGACAGGCTGGAGGTTTTCTCCCAGCCGTTGGTGGACAGCATCGGTGCGCCCGCTGCATCGATCCGCACGTCGAGAGCCAGCACGATTCGGTCCGCCCCGAATTCCGCCAGCCAATCGTTGACGGTGTCGGGTTCGGATACCGCCATGCTGCCAACGACGCAGCGGGCAACACCGGCGTCGAGCCAGGCCGCTACCGTGTCGCGGCTTCGGATGCCGCCACCGAGCTGCACCGCAAGCGGCGATTCGGCCGCGATTGCCTTTACGATTGCCTGATTTTGCTGTTTCCCGCCGCGCGCACCGTCGAGATCGACGATGTGCAGGTTTCGCACGCCCAGTCCGGCAAACCGGCGAGCGACGCCGGCAGGGTCGGTGCTGTATTCGGTTTCTTTGTCGAATGCTCCCTGGTACAGGCGCACGCAGCGCCCGCCTCGGAGATCGATTGCGGGGATCACGTTCACGATTTCAATCCAAGAAAGTTTTTTAACACCCGCGCACCGGCCGCGGCCGAGCGTTCCGGGTGGAACTGCGTGGCCATGAAGTTCCCTTGAGCAAGCACGGCGGTGAATGGTCGGCCGTGGCGCGCGGTCGCTATTGTGTAGCCGGCGACCGGCAGGGCATAGCTGTGGACGAAATAGAAAAAGCTGCCGTCGTCGATGCCCGCGAGGAGCGGGTGCGCGCCCCCGCGGCTTATTCGGCACCAGCCCATGTTCGGCACGGGGCTTTCGGGCGTCGCATCGAGTTTGGACGATTCTCCGGAGAGGACGCCAAGGCAGGCGCTTGCGTTTTCCTCGGACCCCCCGGCCAGCAGTTGCATGCCCAGACAAACGCCCAATACCGGCTGTTCGAGTGACGGGATGACGTCGTCCAGCCGTGACGAACGAAGGCGCTCCATCGCATCGGCCGCCGCGCCGACGCCCGGCAGAATGACGTGGCTTGCGGCGCGGATGCGCCCCGCGTCTTTCGTCAGCTCGGAGGCTGCTCCGAGGCGGTCAAGGGCGAACTGCAGCGAGGCGATGTTGGCGCCGCCGCCGTCGATAATCGTTACACTGGGTGCCCTCATGTGCCGTTACGCGAGCGTGCCTTTCGTCGATGGGAGATCGTCGCCTTCCCGGCGGAACGCCTGCCTGAGGGCGCGTCCGACCGCCTTGAAGCACGCCTCGACCATGTGGTGGCAATTGTCGCCACGGATCTCGATATGCAGAGCCGCGCCGAGCGAGTCGGCGAGCGACTGGAAAAAATGCGCGACGAGTTCCGTCGGCATCCCGCCCACGCGTTCGCCGGGAAACGTGCCGCGAAACACGAAATGGGCGCGGCCGGAGAGATCGACGGACACTTTGGCTTCGCTTTCGTCCATCGGCAGCAGGAAGCCGTATCGGCCGATGCCCCGCTTGTCGCCTAGCGCCTCGCGAAGCGCGGCGCCCAGGCAGATGCTCGTATCCTCGATCGTATGGTGCTCGTCGATGTGGAGGTCGCCGCTGCACGTGAGATGCAGCCGGAAGCCTCCGTGTTTGGCGATCTGTTCGAGCATGTGGTCGTAGAAACCGATGCCCGAAGATATCGAGCTTGGCCCGGCGATATCGAGGTCGACCGTGACGCTGATGTCCGTTTCATTGGTCCTTCGATGGATCTCGGCGCGTCGTGGGGATTCGCGCAGCGCCTGGCGGATACCTGGCCAGGTCTCCTCGAACCGGCCGCCCTCATCGTACAGGATGCCCGGCACGCCGACGTTGTCGGCGAGTTCCAGGTCGGTCCGCCGGTCGCCGATTACCGCCGATCGGGCGATGTCGAGATTGTTCTCCGCAAGGTATCGCGTCAGCAAGCCGGCACGCGGTTTGCGGCAGCCGCAGCCGTCTTCGGGCATGTGCGGGCAAATGAACACCTCGTCAAACTCGATACCCTGCGACTCGAAGAGCGCCAAAATCTGTCGATGCGCCGGCTCGAAGTCCTGCTGTGGGAAGGAATCGGTGCCCAGGCCGTCCTGATTGCTCACCATTACGAGCCGAAAACCGTCCGCAACGAGCCCGCGCAGCGCCGGAATGACGTCCCGGGTCAGTCGGATCTTGTCGAGAGAATCCACCTGGAAATCGTCCGGTTCGGCGACGAGCGTGCCGTCTCGGTCGATGAATAGAACCTTCTTCGTCATCGGAGTTCCTGCAAGGCGGCGATGAGCCGCGCGTTCTCCTCGGGTGTGCCGACCGTGATCCGGGCGCAACCGGCGTAGTCCGCAAGGCTGGCGAATTCACGAATCAGAATACTGTTGTTGCGAAGCTGCATACGGACCGTGTCGATATCGCTGAAACGCACGAACAGAAAATTCGACTGGCTGGGCCAGACTCTGGCGACGGCCGGACAGTCGCGCAGCCTGGCGGCGAGGCGTTCCCGCTCGGCGATCGTGCGCTTCACCAGTTCACCGGCCTTCTCGAATCCTTCATCGCTCATCGCGTCGAGCACGCGCTCGGTGACCGGCGTCGAAAAAGAGTAGGGCGAAAGGACCCGGCTCAGCAGGGTCACGGCGTCCACGGTCCCAATGAGCGCACCGCAGCGGGCGCCGGCGAGCGCAAACGCCTTGGACATCGTTCGCAACACGACCAGGTTGTCGTTTCCGGAAATGTCGGCAATCATCGAGTCGCGATCCGCAAACTCGATGTACGCCTCGTCGACGACGATTACTGATTTGTCACGTCTCGCTTCGGCAAGTTTCAGGATATCTTCACGCCCGACCATGGTGCCGGTCGGATTGTTTGGCGAGCAAACGAACACCAGCTTGCTATTGTCGTTTGCCGCCGCGATGACCGCGTCCGCGTCGAACTCGAAGTCCCGGTCGGCGTAGAGGGGTACCTTGTTCAGCTCGACGGCCTGCACGTCCGCGTAAACCTTGTACATGTCGAAGGTGGGCGGTGTGACAACGATATTGTCCTGATAGGCGCGGCAGAACGTTCGGATGAGCGTATCGATCGCCTCCGTGCTGCCGCGGGTTGCCAGCACGTTTTCGGGCTCGACGCCGTACAGCGTCGCCATTCGGTTTTGCAACCCGAGAGGGCGCACGAGCGGGTAACGATTGAGCGGCGAACGGTCGAGGTCGGCCCACGGCGACTCCGGTGACTCGTTGGCGTTGAGTCGGACCATTCCGGTGATCTGTTCGGCTGCGACATACGCTTTCAGGTGGCGGACCTCGGGTCGCGCGATTTCCTCGATACTCATGACCTGTCCCGCGATGGTTTCGTCAGGCGACATAGTACCGCCTCAGCGTGTGCATCCAGGCCCTCCAGGCGCGCGAGTTCGACGGTGGCGGCGGAGACGCGCTCGAGGCCTTCCCTGCTCAGTTCCTGAACCGTCATTTGCCGCAGGAATTGATCCACGCCGAGGCCGCTGTAGCTGCGTGCGGCGCCGTAGGTCGGTAGCACGTGATTCGTGCCGCTGCAGTAGTCGCCAACCGATTCCGGTGACCAGGGCCCGAGAAAGACGGAGCCGGCGTTACGAATCTTCGGCAACAGGCCCCTTGGGTTGTCCACTTGCACGATCAGGTGTTCAGGTGCGTACAAGTTGCTGATGTCAACGGCCTCGTCGAGATCCGCGGCGAGAATGAAGCGGCTGTGGCCGATCGCAACCGCCGCGGTGTCGCGGCGGCTCAGCCTGTCCATTTGTCGCGCCGTGGCCGTGATTACGGCGTCCGCCATGTCCGCATCGGTCGTGACCAGCACCACCTGCGAATCCTCGCCGTGCTCGGCTTGCGAAAGCAGGTCTGAAGCGACAAATTCCGCATTCGCGGTGTTGTCCGCGATCACCAGGACCTCGGACGGTCCGGCCGGCATGTCGATGGCGGCACCGAACGGATCCATAGCGACAAGCGTCTTGGCGGCCGTCACCCAGGCATTGCCCGGCCCGAAAATTTTGGCGACGCGCGGAATCGTCTCAGTGCCATACGCCATCGCCGCAATAGCCTGCGCGCCGCCGATCTTGAAGACGGTGTCCACGCCACCGCGTTTCGCGGCGACCAACACCGCGGGATCGGCCGAGCCGTCCGTGCGGGGCGGGGTACACAGAATGCGCCGGGGGCAATTCGCGATGGCCGCCGGGACGCTCAGCATGATTGCCGTCGAGGGTAAGGGCGCGGTGCCGGCCGGTACGTACAAACCGACGGAATCCAGGGCATGGCTGACACGCTCGCAGCGAACGCCCGGCATCGTCCGCACGTCGATCGGCCCGGGTCTCTGTTGTTCGTGAAACGCACGGACGTTCCGGATCGCAAGCTCGATTGCCTCGATCGATTCGTTCGACAACGCCTTTTCCGCGCCGGCAAATTCGGCGTCGGTAACCTGGAGACCGTCCAGGTCCGCGCTGTCGTACCGCGCGGTCAGCTCGAACAAGACCGCGTCGCCGCCTGCACGTACCCGGCGGATGATATCTGCGGCGCCGTGACGCAAGCGCTGATCGTCTTGCATGGCGGGCCTGGTCAGCAGCGTTTGTCGCTCCCGGGAATCGGCGGTGCTCCAGCGAATGACGGCGGAAGACATCATTTCGATCCTATGCCAACATCTTTTCGACAGGGAGGACGAGCAGGGAGCTCGCTCCGACGCTCTTCAGGTTTTCCAGCGTCTCCCAGAACACGTATTCGCGGCAAACCGCGTGCACGGCGATTTTATTGCCGTCAAGTGGAATCACCGTGGGCGATTCGGCGCCGGGCAGCAGGCGGGTAATCTCTTCGAGCGCGGAGCGGGGCGCGTGCAGCATGATGTATTTGCTTTCACGAACCTGCAGGACGCCGTCTACCCGCTGCAACATCTTGTCAATCAAGCGCTGTTTCTCGTCGTCCAGCGCTTTTTTTGTCTGGATGATGGCTGCTTCGCTTTCGAGAACGGTCTCGACTTCGCGCAGGTGGTTGGCTTCAAGCGTTGAACCGGTGGATACCAGGTCGCAAATGAAATCGGCCTTGCCGAGCTTCGGTGCGATTTCCACGGCGCCGGAAAAATAGACGATTGTTGCGTCGACCGAGTGCTGGTCGAGATAAGCCTTGAGGGTTTCCACGTAGCTCGTGGCGATGCGCATGCCGCGGAGGCTGGACACGCCGTTGAAGTCGCGATCCTCGGGAGCCGCAATCGATAGGCGGCAGCTTCCATAGTCCAACTTGCGCAGTACCTCGAAGTTGGCTTCCTGACCGGCGTGGAGCAGGCCCTGGCGTTTTTCATGAGCGGTGTTGAGACCGACGATACCGAGATCGCAGACGTCGTCACTCACCAGGCCGGGAATGTCGTCATCGCGCACCAGCAGCAGATCGATCGGCATGTTATTGCCGATACAAAACAGCTGGTCCTTGCTCTTGGTGAACTTGAGTCCGCAGCGCTCGAGCAGGTCCAGCGAATTTTCGGTCAGGCGACCGCTTTTTTGCACGGCGATCTTGATGCGCCGATCGGAAATATCCATTGGGAGTCCTTCTAGTGCGACGCGTTTGATTTGCGCGGCGACGGATGTGATCGTATTCGGGAAAACGCCGTCTCGTAGCCGCCAAAGCCGTCATGCAGGAATCGTGCGACGCGACCGATGGTGGTGACGCTGACGCCGGTCAGGTCGTGAATTTTTCGGTACGGCATGTCTTCTTTCAGGAGCGCGACGACCTGCCATCGATCCACCAGCGCCTGTAGTTCCGCCGGTGTGCAGAGGTCCTTGAGGAAATTGCGGCATTCACCGATGTCGCGCAACGAGACGATCGCCTCGAACAGCGCGTCCTCGGAGCGCTTCTGGTGGCGCGCAGAGTCGTGACGATTCGGTTTCATTGCGTTGAGCGTGAGCTGCGTGACTGGCGCGAGGCGCTGTCCTCGGTCGGGTAATGTATTAATACGCTAGTACACTATTACAAAGAAACCCAGAATACAAGCCCTCCGGTCCCTGTTCGACCGCCGTCCTCCGGTACACACTGTTTCCGATGAGACATTTATTTCGGGCGTTTATCCCTTGACGATCGGGATCGCCTGCGCATAGACTGGCCGCGACTCATCGAGACCGGCTGAGGGAAAGGCCCGAAGACGCCGGGGCAACCAACAGAACTAACCATTCTGGAAAGGTGCCAACTCCTGCGGAGCGCATTGGACGTTCCGAAAGATGAGTGCCTTAGCAGCGCTGTTGGTCTACACAGGGTTTGGCAGCGAAGGGCAAGGCACCCACCCCAGCGGTTTCCGCAGGGTTCCGATGAGAAACACGCGACGCCATGTCGCGATATTGGAACCAGAAGTACTGCGGAGACTGAACAGCATGACATCCGAAACCAGGCCAGCCACACGTGCCGTGCGTGCGTCGATAGAGTCCGATACACAGCACGGAGCGGTTGTGCCGCCAATCCATCTGTCCTCGACGTTTACGTTTGCCGGATTCGGCGAGAAACGCCAATACGATTACACGCGCAGCGGCAATCCGACGCGAGATGCGCTGGCGCAGGCGCTTTGCGAATTGGAACAGGGCGCCGGCGCGGTCGTGACCTCATCGGGAATGGCGGCTATCAATCTGGTCGTGCAGCTTTTGGCGCCGGGCGACCTGGTGATCGCGCCGCACGACTGTTACGGCGGGACCTACCGTTTGCTGGAGAATCTGTCCGCAAAGGGACATTTCGACGTGCTGTTCGTCGACCAGACCGATGCGGAAGCGGTGCGGCACGCCTGCTGCAGAAAACCGCGGTTGATCATGGTCGAGACGCCGTCCAATCCGTTGCTTCGCATTGTCGATATCGAGGCCCTGAGCCGGCATGCGAAGGCCTGCGGAGCGCTGCTCGCCGTCGACAACACCTTCCTGTCGCCGGCGCTGCAACAGCCGATTTCTCTTGGCGCCGACCTGGTCATCCACTCGACGACCAAATACCTCAACGGTCATAGCGACGTGGTTGGCGGAGCGGTCGTGGCCGCAAGCGGGGAACTCGCCGAAACGATCGCCTGGTGGGCGAATTGTATCGGTATCACTGGTGCGCCCTTCGACAGCTATCTGACGCTGCGCGGCATACGGACGCTGCACACGCGCATGAAGCAGCATGAGGAAGGCGCAAATCTTCTCGCCAGCGTGCTGAATGAACATGTTGCGGTCAATCGGGTTTATTACCCCGGCCTGCGCGATCACGAGGGGCACGAAGTCGCCCGGCGGCAGCAGCAGGGATTTGGCGGCATGCTGAGCTTTGAACTGGACGGCGGCCCGGACGCGGTGCGTGTCTTCGTGGAAAGCCTCCGGTACTTTTCGCTTGCAGAGTCGTTGGGCGGGGTGGAAAGCCTGGTCTGTCATCCGCCGTCAATGACGCACGCACCGCTCAGCGAGGCGGCGCTCGACGAAGCCGGGATCGGGCAGAATCTGGTTCGCCTGTCGGTCGGCCTGGAATCACCGGACGATCTGGTGGCCGACGTGCTGGCCGCACTGGATGCTGCCGTCGACGCAGTGGCAGCCAAGCCCGTCGCGGTCGCCCTGTAGCTGAAAAATGGCGACCGCGCACTCAAGATTACCGAAACGCCTGCGCGATTACGTGTCGTCCGACACCCGGTATCTGACGGTGCCGGGTAACTTCCATCTCGATTCGGGGGCCTGCCTTAAAGACGTCACGATCGCTTATCGCACCTGGGGCGATCGCAAAAATGCGGAAAAACGAGCCATCCTGGTCTGCCATGCGTTGACCGGATCTGCGGACGTGGACGAGTGGTGGCCGGGCATAATCGGCGAGCAGGGCGCGTTCGATCCGCGCAGGGACTTCATCGTTTGCAGCAACATTCTCGGGGGTTGTTACGGGACTACCGGACCCGTTTCGCCGCGGCCCGACGGATCAGGGCCATACCGCAGCCGGTTTCCGCGCATCACGGTCCGGGACATGGTCCGCGCCCAGCGACGCCTGACCGACCACCTGGGTATCGAAAAGCTGGACGTCGTCACGGGTCCGTCGCTCGGCGGCATGCAGGCGCTCGAATGGGCCGTGAGTTACCCGGACCGCGTCCGCGGCATCGTGCCAATCGGCGTCGGGGGACGGCATTCGCCGTGGTGTATCGGCATGAGCGAGGCGCAGCGGGCGGCCATCTACGCGGATCCCAACTGGCGAGGCGGCAACTATAGCGAGGAACAACCGCCCGAGAAGGGCTTGGCCGCGGCGAGGATGATGGCGGTTTGCACCTATCGCAGCTGGGACAGCTTCGAGAGTCGTTTCGCGCGCGAACAAAACGACAACAGCGACTTTCAGGTCCAGTCGTATCTCCGGTACCAGGGACAGAAGATCAATCGGCGTTTCGACGCAAATACCTACGTTCGGCTGACTCAGGCAATGAACGAGCACGACGTGTCCAGCGGGCGCGGCGACTATGAAACCGTCCTGCGCTCGATACGGCAGCATGCTCTGGTCGTGTCGGTCAGCTCGGATATTCTCTATCCGCCCGCCGAACAGCAACAGCTCGCCGACCGTTTACCGAATGCCCGCTACGCCGTCCTCGATTTGGAAGACGGGCATGACGGATTCCTGATAGGGACCAGGCGCCTTGCACGGCTGATTCGGGAGTTCCGGGAGTCGCTGCGAGCCGGGATTGAAGGTCCGTCGCTGCGCCTGGTCAGTGGAGCGCCTCAATAATGGCGTCGGTCATGCCTTCGGTGGTGAGAACCTCGCTCCCTCCGGCGGCGATGTCCGCGGTGCGCTGGCCGTTGACGATGACGCGCCGGATGGCGGTTTCGATCCGCTCCGCTTCCTCGCCGAGTTGCAGGCTGTGTCTCAGCAGCAGCGCGGCGCTGCCAATCGTGCCGCAGGGGTTGGCCAGGCCCTGACCGGCGATATCGGGCGCCGACCCGTGTATCGGTTCATAAAGCCCGGCGCCGGACTCACCGACCGACGCCGATGGCAACATTCCCATCGAGCCGGGCAGCATGGACGCCTCGTCGGTCAGGATGTCGCCGAACATGTTTTCGGTGACGATAACGTCGAAGTCGGCCGGCCGGCTGATGAGGTGCATCGCGGCGGCGTCGACCAGCATGTGTTCGAGTTCGACGTCCGCAAATTCGGCGGCCATCAGTTTTGCCGTGACGTCGCGCCACAGCCTGGACGTCTCGAGAACGTTGGCTTTGTCCACGGAGCAGAGCCGACCGCGGCGTTGTTCGGCGAGTTTCGCGGCGATGCGTACGATCCGCTCGACCTCGTAGTTGTGATACACGCAGAGGTCGGTAGCGGACTCCGCGTCGCGGCTTTTTTCGCCAAAATAAATGCCGCCGGTCAGTTCACGGATAACCATGATGTCGACGCCTTCCAACAGCTCGGGCTTGAGTGGCGAGGCGCCGGACAGTTCCGGGATGATTTGAACCGGCCGCAGGTTGGCGAACACCCCGAGTTCGGCGCGCAGCGACAGCAGGCCCTGTTCCGGTCTGATCGCCGCGTTGGGGTCGGACCATTTTGGTCCTCCCACGGCGCCCAGGAGCACGGCCTGACTCTCGCGACAGCTCGCTATCGTATCCGGCGGCAGGGGATCCTGAACCGCGTCGATGGCGGCGCCCCCGATGAGTTGCTCCGAAAACTCGAAACGGTGGCCGAACACCTGTCCGATGGCGGCGAGGACTTTACGGCCCGCGGCCGCGACTTCGGGTCCAATGCCGTCACCCGGCAGGACGGTTATCAGGGCGTCCAGGATCGCTTCTCCTCGAATTGTTCGATTTTCGGCAACTGTTGCTGCAGGAAGCCGAGCTGGTCGATACCCTCGAGCAGGCAATGACGCGCAAAGCCGTCGATGGGGTAGGTCACCAACGACCCGTCCGGCAGGGTCACGGTGGAGTCCGCAATATCGATAGTCAGTTCCACGCCCGGATTGTGCAACAGCCAGTTCAAGACGTCCTCGCCGACAATGATGGGCAGCAGGCCGTTCTTCAGCGAGTTGCTGCGAAAGATGTCGGCTATTTCGGAGCTGATAACCGCCTGTATGCCAAAATCGGTCAACGCCCACGGTGCGTGTTCCCGCGATGAGCCGCAGCCGAAGTTGCGATCCGCCACCAGGATGCGGCAGCCTTCCGCGGCCGGCTGATTCAATATGAAGTCGTTGTTGACCGTCCCGTCCGGCAGGTAGCGCCAGTCGTGAAAAAGATTGGCCCCCAATCCCTCACGGCTCGTTGTCGTCAGGAAGCGCGCCGGGATGATCTGGTCGGTATCGACGTCGGCGACCGGCAAAACGACGGTACGCGATCGGATGGTTGTCAGCGGTTGCATGTTGTCGACAGATCCCGGCTACAAATAGTCTCGAGGGTCGGCAACCCGGCCCGCAACCGCCGAGGCGGCGGCGGTCATAGGACTTGCCAGGACGGTGCGAGCGCCTTTGCCTTGACGGCCCTCGAAATTCCGGTTGCTGGTGCTCACGCTGAGTTCGCCGGCAGGCACCGTGTCGCCGTTCATACCCAGGCACATGGAGCAGCCGGATTCGCGCCACTCGGCGCCTGCCGAGAGGAACACGTCGTGCAAGCCGATCGACTCCGCTTCCTTCTTGACCTGCTGCGAGCCCGGTACGACCAGCATGCGGACACCGTCGGCAACTTTTTGTCCCCTCAGGACATCCGCAGCCTGCTGCAGGTCCGACAGGCGTGAGTTGGTGCAGCTTCCCACGAACACCACGTCTACCGCGGATTCCGTTAGCGGCTTTCCGGGCGTGAGCTGCATGTATTCGAGCGATTTTCGATACCCCGCATCGCCTTTATCGGGGACGGGTTCGCTGATGGGCACGACCATGCCGGGGTTGGTGCCGAAAGTGACCATCGGTTCCAGGCGGCTGGCGTCTATCTTTACCGTCCGGTCGAATACCGCTTCCCGATCGCTCGGTAACGCCCTCCAGCGTGCGACGGCGTCGTCCCACTCAGTGCCGGCGGGTGCGCGCGGACGGCCCGCAAGGTAATCGATGGTCGTGTCGTCGGGGGCGATCATGCCCGCGCGGGCGCCGGCTTCGATCGACATGTTACAGATGGTCATCCGCGCTTCCATATCCATTGCCGACACGGGTGCACCGCGGTATTCGATGACATGGCCGGTGCCGCCGTCGACGCCGATCTGGCCGATTGTCGCGAGGATGACGTCCTTTGCGGACACACCCGCCTGCAGCGCCCCATCGATTTCGATCAACAGCGTTTTTGGCTTGCGCTGCAGCAGGCATTGAGTCGCCAGCACGTGACCGACCTCGGTGGTACCAATGCCGAACGCCAGGGCGCCGAAAGCACCGTGCGTGCTGGTGTGGCTGTCGCCGCACACGATCGTCTTGCCCGGCTGGGTTGCGCCGAGCTCCGGGCCGATAACGTGCACGATACCGCGGTAGTCGCTGTCGAAGCCGAGCAGATCGATACCGAACTCGCGGCAGTTCTCCTCCATCTTCACGACCTGCCGGGCGGCGCTTTCCCCCACGATCTCAAGATCCTTGAAGCTGCGCACCGGCGTTGTCGGCGTCGAATGATCCATGGTGGCGAGCGTCTGTCCGGGACGACGTACGGGCAAACCCCTCGCACGCAGTTCCGAAAACGCCTGCGGCGTCGTCACTTCATGAATGAGATGAAGATCTATGTAAAGGACAGCCGGCGTGTCGGCCGTTTCGGGAACGACGACGTGTTCGGCCCAGACTTTTTCAAACAGTGTCCGTGGTGCGTTCGTGCTACTGGAGTCCGTTGACATCGAGCTTCGCCGTCCCGTCGGAGTCCCGTGCGTCAGCCGCCGCCGGCGGCGGCGATCGGCGGCGCCTCGACGTCCTCCAGCCAACCCTCGCTGTCTTCGGTTCGGCCGTCAAAAAGGCCGAAGAATGCGTCTTGCAGCTGTTCGGTGATCGGGCCGCGCGAGCCGCTGCCGATCTCGATGCGGTCTACCGAGCGGATTGGCGTGATTTCCGCTGCCGTGCCGGTGAAAAACAACTCGTCGGCAAGATACAGCGCCTCGCGCGGGATCGACTGCTCTTTGACCGTGAATCCGAGTCTCGAACTCAACTGCATGATTGCGTCGCGAGTAATCCCGGTCAGGATTGACGAGGTTGACGGCGGCGTCATGATGCTGCCGTCCCGGATCATGAACAGGTTTTCGCCGGCCCCTTCGCTCACGGTGCCGTCCGTCGACAAGGCGATACCTTCAGCGAAACCGCGTTGTTTGGCCTCGACGCTGATGAGCTGGCTGGAAAGGTAGTTGCCGCCGGCTTTCGCCAGCGCCGGCAGCGTATTCGGAGCGACCCGTTGCCAGCTCGAAACGCAGACGTCGACACCCTTCTCGAGACCTTCGGCGCCGAGGTACGCTCCCCATTCCCACGCCGCGATCGCGACGTCGACCGGGTGGTCGGATTTCGGCGCGAGGCCGATCTCGCCGTAGCCGCGCATCACGAGGGGGCGGATGTAAGCGCCGTTCATGAGCTCGTTCGACACGATTAGCTGTTTGCAGACCGAGATCAATTCGTCCATCTCGTACGGTATCGGCATGCGGTAAATTTTTGCCGAATCGTACAGACGTTGCATGTGGTCGGTGAGCCGAAAGATCTTCGGTCCGTCGGGAGTCTTGTAAACACGGATACCCTCGAACACGGACGAGCCGTAGTGCAGTGCATGCGACAATACGTGCACCTGTGCCGCGTCCCACGGGACCAATTTGCCGTTGAACCAGATCAATTTTCCGCCGTCAAACATTCTCTATCTCCGGGCGCGACAACCCGTGTCTTCGGGAGCGCGTACTTTATCAGGGCACTAGAGCCTGCGCACCCGTACCCTGCGACGCAATATCCAATTCGAGGTAGTCCTCAGATCGACGCCCGGTTGATGTCTGCGGGCGTCGACGTCTTGTCCAGACCGCGCCCGCGCCGCCGGAGAATCCGGTTGAGCACTTCCAGGTACGCCCGACTGCCGGCTTCCACGATATCGATGCTGATGCCGTGCCCCCGGTAGGGCTGGTCTTCGTAGTCGACCGTCACCGTGACCTCACCCTGAGCGTCGTCGCCAACTGTTGCGCTATGCAATTCAAAATTCCTGAGGGTCAGGTTGACGCCGGTTATTTCCTCGAGCGCCTTGAACGCGGCCTCGACCGGGCCCGGCGCCTCCGCGGACCGGCTGTGTTCCGCGCCGGATTCATCGAGTAACACGACCGTTGCCGTGGCATCGCTCTCCGTGCTGGAGGTGACGTGCAGGGACTTCATCGTCCACGGACCGGTGGAGGAATTGTCGACGTTCATGATGATGGCCTCGATATCGCCGTCATACATGTCCTTTTTCTTGTCCGCGAGTTTTTTGAACTCCCCAAACGCGCGATTGACCTCGAATTCATCGAGATCGAAACCGAGGTCGCTTACACGATCCCGGAATGCATGGCGTCCGCTGTGCTTGCCGAGCACGAGATTGGAGTCATTCAGGCCAACGTCGGTCGGGCGCATGATTTCGTAGGTCGACGCATGCTGCAGCATGCCGTGCTGATGGATGCCTGCTTCGTGTGCAAAGGCATTTTCTCCCACGATCGCCTTGTTACGCGGGATGTGCATCCCGGTGATCCCGGCAACGAGGCGCGCCGTGGGGTACAGGCGGGTCGTCTCGATTCCGGTGTCGACGCCGAAAAACTCGTTGCGTGTCTTGATGGCCATCACGACTTCCTCGAGCGAGCAATTGCCGGCGCGCTCGCCGATGCCGTTGATCGTGCATTCGATCTGGCGAGCGCCCGCTTCGACCGCTGCAAGGCTATTGGCAACTGCCATCCCCAGATCGTCGTGGCAGTGCACGCTCAGCGTAATGTCGTCGATGCCGGGCACGTTCTCGTTGAGGTAGCGAAACAGGCGATCAAACTCCGACGGCACGGTGTAGCCGACCGTGTCGGGAATGTTCACGGTCGTCGCCCCGGCTTCGATTGCCGCGGACACGACGTCGGCGAGATACGCGAATTCCGTGCGCGACGCGTCTTCCGGCGAAAACTCGACGTCGTCGCAGAGTTCGCGTGCGAGTTTTATCGCGCCGACGGCGCTCTTGATGATTTCCTCTTTCGCCATTTTGAGTTTGTATTCGCGGTGAATCGCGCTGGTCGCCACGAACACGTGAATCCGATGACGATCGGCGCCCTTGACGGCGGCGTGGACCTTTTCGATATCTTCCGGGTTGCAGCGCGCCAGTCCGCAGATTGTCGGGCCGCGGTTTTCGTCGGCAATCGCTTTGACCGCATCGAAGTCGCCCGGCGACGCCGCCGGGAAGCCCGCTTCGATGATGTCGACGTTGAGGTCGGCGAGCGCCTTGGCAACACGGAGTTTCTCGCGCAGCGTCATGCTGCAGCCGGGCGCTTGTTCGCCGTCCCGCAAAGTCGTGTCAAATATCTTCACTCGGTTGTCGCTCATGTCGATGTCTCTTTAAATAGCGTTGATCTATACCAGGGTTCGTATCCGGCCGTCGAAAACGGTGGGCTCAATCCTCGAGCCAGTCCATGCGGCTGCGCAGTTCGGCGCCTACTTTTTCGATGGGATGCTCGAGGTCGGCGTTCATCATGCGTTTGAACTCCTGGCCGCCCGCTTCGCTTTCGGCAATCCAGTTTTGGGCGAACGTGCCGTCCCGGATATCGTCGAGGACGTCGCGCATTTTGCCGCGCGCGTGCTCATCGACTACGCGGGGACCGCTGACCAGATCGCCGTAGGCGGCGGTATCACTGATGAACTCGTGCATTTTCTTGAGCCCCCCTTCGTGCAGAAGGTCGACAATCAGTTTCAGTTCGTGCATGCATTCGTAATAGGCCACTTCCGGCTGATAGCCCGCTTCAACCAGCGTCTCGAAACCGGCGACCACCAGCTCCGTTGCGCCGCCGCAAAGTACCGCCTGTTCACCGAAGAGATCGGTCTCGGTTTCTTCGGCAAAGGTGGTTTCGATGACGCCCGCCCGGGCGCCGCCGATTCCGGACGCATAGGCGAGGGCGAGCGGTAACGCGTTGCCGCTGCGGTCTTCCTCGACCGCGACCAGGCAGGGTACGCCGTGGCCTTCCTCATACTGGCGGCGCACCAGGTCTCCCGGTCCCTTGGGCGCAATCAGGATGACGTCGAGATCAGCCCGCGGCCGGATCCGTTTGTAATGGATGTTGAAACCGTGTGCGAACAGAATGGCCGCTCCGTCGTCCAGTGAAGATTCGACGGTTGCGTATAGCGATTCCTGGACCATGTCCGGCGTGAGGAACGCCGTGATCGCCGCGCCCCTGGCGGCATCGGCCGGTTCCTCGACCTTGAGCCCGTCCGCTTCGGCTTTGGCCCAGCTTGCGCCGTCGCGGCGCAGGCCGACGACAACGTCGAGTCCGGAGTCTTTGAGGTTGAGGGCGTGTGCGCGGCCCTGGCTGCCGTAACCAAGAATGGCGATGCGTTTGCCCGCTAACACCGTACCGTCGACGTCTTTCTCCGTATACATCTGCATCCTACAAATTCCCCATCAGCGGCTTAGCGCCGGTTTCTCGGGCGGTGAACCCGAATAGCCAAAAAAAACCCCGCCATTCTTCTCGAATGCGGGGCCTGCGTGTTCAGTGTCAACTGCCAGCGCTACCCGCGATTGCTCCTGATAAGCACCACTAGAAGCCAATCCCGGAGTTGCAGACTCAGGTGACCGATCAGCTTCGCCCGTGTTTGTGTTGCATAGCGCATAACGGCGATCTTGTTGGATCGATCAGTTGATGTCAACTACCGAAAAATCAGTTACTTGTGATACCAAACCCGTGGAGGAGGCCCGTGGATTCGAGTGCCCCGGGGCCGCTCCCCGGAAGCCGGAAACCGCACCCTAGAACCTGTATCAATAATTGGCTGCAATATGTTGAATTAATAGGTGTTGTACGTTTTGGTACCGGGGTTCCGTCGTCACAGACAAGGGGCTCGGTGGCGGCGCTTCTCCGGCAGGGTGGCCGGCCCGGCGGCGGCGGGGTATTCTCGGACATGCGTTCAGCACACTTAAATATAGAAGGTAGCCGGTAAGCGCATGGATTTCGACTACACCCCGAAGGTGCAGGAACTGAGGGCCGCGGTCTCGGCGTTCATGGACCAGCACGTCTACCGCAACGAGGCGGCGTATTTCGAGGCGGTCGATACCGGGGAATCCCGCTGGACGGTGCCACCGGTCATCGAAACTCTCAAATCCAGCGCGCGCGAGGCCGGGCTTTGGAACCTGTTTCTCCCGGAGAGCGAATACGGCGCCGGCCTCAGCAATCTGGAGTACGCGCCGCTGGCCGAGCTCATGGGTCGATCGCCGATAGCGCCCGAGGTTTTCAACTGCTCGGCCCCCGATACCGGGAACATGGAGGTCCTGGTTCGTTACGGCACCGCGGCCCAGAAAGAAACGTGGCTTGAGCCGCTGTTGAACGGCGAGATCCGCTCGGCGTTTGCGATGACCGAACCGGACGTTGCGTCCTCCGACGCCACCAACATCTGCGCGACCATCGAACGCGACGGCGACGACTACGTGGTCAACGGCCGCAAGTGGTGGACGTCCGGGGCCATGGATCCGCGCTGTAAAATACTCATTTTCATGGGGAAGACCAATCCCGAGGCCGATCGGCACGCGCAACAGTCGATGATTCTGGTGCCCATGGACGCGCCCGGTGTGAGTATCGTCAGGCCGCTGTCGGTTTACGGTTACGATCACGCCCCGCACGGACACGCGGAAATGGTATTTGACAATGTTCGAGTACCCGCGAGTAACCTGTTGCTTGGTGAGGGGCGGGGGTTCGAGATCGCCCAGGGGCGATTGGGGCCCGGGCGTATTCATCACTGCATGCGATTGATTGGTATGGCGGAGCGGGCAATCGAACAGATGTGCGCACGGGCGAGCGAACGGGTCGCTTTCGGCGCGCCGCTGTCAAAACAAGGCGTCATCCGCGAATTTATCGCCGAGTCCCGGATCGATATCGAGCAGGCGCGACTGCTGACGCTGAAAGCGGCGGATATGATGGACAAGATGGGTAACAAGGTGGCCCGCGCGGAGATCGCGATGATCAAGGTTGTTGCGCCCAACATGGCGTTGCGCGTTCTGGACAGAGCGGTCCAGGTCCACGGCGGCGGCGGCGTCAGCGGCGATTTCGACCTGGCGGCGGCGTGGGCCGGGGCGCGGACGCTGCGGTTCGCGGACGGCCCCGATGAAGTACATCGGGCGGCGATTGCCAAGCTGGAACTGGGCCGGCAGAAGGCGTTACGGGGGTAATTTTGATGCCCTTGTGTTATGTCTGGCTTGGGCTGGCGATATACCGGGCTTATGGTATTCTTGTCGCGCGGAACAAGAGGGCCCGACTAATACACTGGCGGGATGTCGACGGGCCTCGCCGAAAAAGTGGTCCAAAACCAGATACTGAGAATAATTTGGTTACAAACGAATTTTGCCACGGCGACAGGGGAGAGAGTCGCACGTGCAGCAGGGGGTGTGCCGATTTGGGCAGTGCCTCCGTGCGTCTTGTGCCCGCGTTCGACGACTTGTGACGAACGCGGCAGGCTTTCTCCCGTGACCCAATAATCATTAGAACTGAAGTAGGTAAGGAGCATCCATGAAACGGTGGAAAAACAGCGGTCGACATACTACGACTGTATTCATAACAGCAGCCGTCGCCGCAGTAGCTGGCAGCGTCTTCGCGCAGAGCGTCGACAATGTCCTGCAGGCGAACGAGCGGCGCATCGAGCTTGCCCAGGCTTCGCAGGAACGTGTGAACGAAGTCGTGGAAGGCACGCGGTCGCTGACGGATCAGTATCGCGGTATCACCAAGGAGGTTGACGGACTTCGCGTTTACAACCGGCTGATGACCGCGCAGGTTCAGGGTCAGGAGGCGACGCTCGAGGACATCGCGCTGTCCATGGACCAGGTGGACGTGATCAACCGGCAGATATTTCCGCTCATGGAAGACATGATCGACGGCCTGGAGCAGTCGGTCGCGCTGGACATCCCCTTTCTCCTCGAAGAGCGTCAAACGCGCATTGCGGCGTTGACCGACCTCATGTCCCGCTCCGACGTCAGCGTGGCCGAGAAGTTCCGCAAGGTGATGGAGGCCTACCAGATCGAGATGGATTACGGCTCCTCGACCGAGAACTACACGCAGTCGCTGGAACTCGAGGGTTTGGGCGTACGTGACTACAACATGCTGCGGATCGGTCGCGTCGGGCTTTACTTCCAGTCTGACGACGCCGCGATCACCGGCTGGTGGAACGCCGAACTCGGTGATTGGGAGGTGTTGGATAGCGAACACCGCAATGAGATACGTAAAGGGCTGCGCATGGCCAGACAACTGATAGCACCGGAACTGCTGTTGCTGCCCGTGCCCGCTGCTGTGGAGGCTTCCTAAATGAAACGCTTAACAACAATTATCGCTGCCTGCCTGCTGGGCGCTGGAGCAGCACAGGCTCAGGAAGCCGCCAGTTCGATGCAAGAATTGCTCAATATGATCGAGCAGGGCACTGCGCGCGATTCCGCCGAGGCGCGTCAGCGTGAACAACGATTTGCGGCTGCCAGAAACGACCAGCAGAACTTACTCAACGAGGCACGTGCCGAACGCACCCGTCAGGAAAACAACAGCCAGAGGCTGGAAAACCTGTTTGCCGAAAACCAACAGAGAATTCTCGATGCGCGGACGGCGCTGGACCGTCGATTGGGCGCGCTCAAGGAGCTGTTCGGCGTGCTGCAAACGGTATCGGGCGACGCTCAGGGCCGTTTCAGCAACTCGCTGACGAACATTCAGTTTCCGGACCGCGGGGACTTTCTGGTTGAGCTGGGCAACAAGATGGCCAGTGCCAGCAGCCTGGCATCCATCGAAGATATCGAGAAGCTTCGTTTTGAACTGCAGCGCGAGGTCGCCGAGCAGGGCAAGATTGTCAAGTTCAACCATGAAATTGCGACCGCGGACGGCGAGCGCGTCAGCGCCGACATCGTACGCGTCGGTGTTTTCAACCTCGCGTTCGAGGACGGTTACCTGACCTACGACCCGACGACGGGGAACGTCAACGAATTGCAGCGCCAACCGGAACAGGGCCGCTTCACGGGGTCTACCGCCGATATGCTGGATGCGACGAGCGGTTCGGTTCGCTTTGGTCTGGACGTTACCCGCGGCGGCATCCTCGCATTGCTGGTGGACTCGCCGACGCTTACGGATCGGATCAACCAGGGCGGTATCGTGGGTTACTGCATCATCGGCCTGGGCATCGTCGGCCTGCTGATCGCCATCTGGCGGTGGATTGGTCTGAGCACCGACAGCCGCAAAGTGAGCGCGCAGCTCAAGCGCGATTCTGCGAGTACCGACAACCCGCTCGGCCGCGTATTGGCTGCCTACGAGTCCAACCAGCAGGCGGATACGGAAACGGTCGAACTGAAGTTGAGTGAGGCGGCGCTAAAGGAAATGCCCGGCCTTACCAAGGGCCTGCTGTTCATCAAGGTCATCTCCGTCGTTGCGCCTCTGATGGGCCTGCTCGGAACGGTGACCGGCATGATCAAGACCTTCCAGGTCATCACACTGTACGGTGCCGGCGATCCGAAGATGATGGCGGGCGGTATTTCGCAGGCCTTGATGACGACCGTGCTGGGATTGGTGGTTGCCATTCCGATGGTTCTGATCCACACGTTGGTGAGCGGTCAGAGCAAACGAATCGTCAACATCCTGCACTCACAGAGCGCCGGCATCATTGCGCAACACGCGGAGCGCCACGGCTAGGCCGGGCGGTATTCAACGATGATCTGGTTGACAGATTCGTTTGAAGCCATCCGCGACTTCATGGAGTTGGGTGGCCCGGTCCTTCGATGGATCGCGGTCACCATCTTCGTGATGTGGGTCCTCATCATCGAACGTCTGGTGTTTTTCCGAACCAACATGCGCAATATGGCGGCGAATATCCGACAGTCGTGGGAATCGCGTCCGGAACGCAGATCCTGGAATGCGCAGCAGATTCGGGAATCGATGATCTCCAGGTTCTCGATGTCCACGAACGCGTCGATACCGATGATCCAGACCCTCGTCGCGCTGTGTCCGCTCCTGGGTCTTCTCGGTACGGTAACCGGCATGATCAAAGTGTTCGAGGTTATGGCGGTGTCCGGGTCCGGTAACGTGCGTGCGATGGCGGCTGGCGTGTCGCAGGCGACGGTGCCGACAATGGCGGGAATGGTCGGAGCGCTTTCCGGAGTGCTCCTGGTTACTTTGCTAAGCCGCCGGGCGGCGCGTGAGGTGGAATTCCTTGAGGATTCGCTCACGATGGATCACTAAAGGGTAAGGACATGCGAAGAGGGCCAGAGGACTTTAGTCAAGAAGACGAGGAAAATGAGATCAACTTGACGCCGATGCTGGACGTCGTGTTTATCATGCTCATCTTCTTCATCGTTACCGCGTCCTTTATCAAGGAGGCCGGATTGGACGTCAACAGGCCCGATGCGCCTGTGACGGAAACCCAACCCGAGGACGCAAACATTCTGGTTGCGATATCGGCGAACGACGAAATCTTGATTGACAACCGCCTGATCGATCCGCGCGCGGTTCGCGCCAACATCGAACGCCTGCACGCCGAAAACCCGAACGGTTCGGTCGTTATCCAGGCAAACAAGCGATCGACGAACAAGATGCTGGTTACCGTCATGGATGCGGCGCGTCAGGCCGGTGTCTACAACATCTCGATGGCGGACAGTTCGGGTTGATCGTCAAGCGATCGGCTTTGCGAACGGAGTAGGGTACAGATATGCGAAAAAAACAAGGCGGAATGGGCGCCGAAGAAGAGGACAATGAGATCAACCTGACGCCAATGCTGGACGTCGTGTTTATCATGCTCATTTTCTTCATCGTCACGGCCTCGTTCATCAAGGAGGCCGGTATCGACGTGGAACGTCCGGAGGCGCCAACCGGCGAACGTCAGGATGATGCGTCGATACTGATTGCGATCAGCGGAAACGACGAGATATGGATCGACCGCAAGGAGCAGGATCCTCGTGCCGTCCGCAGCACCATCGAACGTCTGCACGCGGAGAACCCCAAAGGTTCGATCGTCATCCAGGCCGATGAAGAATCGACTAATGAGATCCTCGTGCTCGTCATGGAGGCCGCCAAACAGGCGGGTGTTGCAAACGTTGCAATAGCGACCGAGTCCAACTAGGAACCATTGCCATGGGTTTTTGTCACAAAATGTTGGCAGACCCGGCGCAGAACCCGAGCGGCACAGTAGCCGCCGAGGAGAGCTGAGAATGTTAGGCCGTTATGTTTTTTCTATCGTTATTGGTGTGGCCGTTACGCTGGGCCTGCTGTTCGTGATGCAGCTCCTCATCGTCTCGGGTAAAGCCGCTCTGACGGAACCCCGGGAGCGCTACCTGCTCGAATTCGTCCGGGTACGGCGCAACGAGAACATCAATACGGAAGACTACCAACCGGAGAAGCCGCCGAAACCGCCCGAGGTTCCGCCTGAGGTGCCGCCGCAGGAAATGGACAACGTGGACCCGAATGCGCCGTCCATCAACGTCCCGGCACCGACCGTCGCTCAGAACGTCGACATCGGCGGCCCGGGTGGCATGAACATCGCCGAGGGTGATTACCTGCCTATCGTGCGGGTAGCGCCCGTTTACCCGGCGCGCGCACTGTCTCGCGGCTTGGAAGGCTACGTCGATCTCGAGTTTTTCGTGACGTCCGCCGGCACCGTTCGGGATCCGGTGGTCATCTTCTCCACAAGCAGCCTGTTCGAGCGTGCGGCGACACGGGCGGTGCTCAAGTTCAAATACAAGCCGCGGGTGGTTGACGGGGTCCCCGTAGAGGTGCCGGGCGTCAAGACCCGAATTTCATTCAAGATCGAAGACTAGCGGATCGATTCCGAGTGCGGGACACACTGAGGAATAGCAAATGACAATGGTAAAACGGACAGCAGCTAAATTCGCGATGGTGCTCATCGCCGGCGTTCTGGCTACCGGCACCGCGTTCGCTCAGCAAAGTGAGCGTGAAGAACGCGACAAGCAGGAGACGAAGCAGGCACAGGCCGTCAGCAAAGAGATTTACGACCGGATTCAGAAAGCACAGGAAGAGGTCGAAGCGAAAAACTACGATGCTGCGCTGAGAATCCTGAACGCATTGAAGAACAAAGACAATCTGACCGACTATGAACGACAGAACGTTCTGAACTACGTCGGTTTTGTCCACTACAACATGGACAACATAGTGGCTGCGATGCAGACCTATGAGGAAATGCTGCGTATCCCGACGATGGAAGAGCAGATCCGCAAACAGACGATATACACGCTGGCGCAGCTCAACACGATGCAGGAAAACTACGGCCGGGCCATCGAGCTGATCGAAGAGTACTTCGTGCTGGAAACGAATCCTGCCGCAGACCCGTACATCCTCTATGCGCAGAACCTGTACCAGGTCAACCGCTTTGCAGACATGATCAAACCGATCGAGACGGCGATGGAAGTCGCTCGCAAGCGTGACAAAGAGGTGAAAGAAGACTGGTACGTGCTGCTCAATTTTGCGTACTTCCAGCAAGAGGATTACGCACAGGTACGTGACATCCAAAAGATCCTGCTTGTGAACTGGCCGAAGAAGCGATACTGGTTCTCGTTGGCCGGCGCTTATACCGAGCTTGGCGAGGACGACAACCTGATCTACGCCTACGACGCCGCCCACACGCAGGGCCTGCTGGAAAAGGAATCCGAACTCGTCACGATGGCCCAGTTGTTCATGCAGGCCGAGGTCCCGTACAAGGCAGCCGTGCTGCTGGATTCCGAAATGAAAGCCGGCCGGGTGACAGGCGCCGCGAAGAACTACCGCCTGCTGTCACAGGCCTGGACGCTTTCTCAGGAAGACGAGAAGGCGATTCCCGCCCTGCAACAGGCCGCCAGGCTCAGCGAGGACGGTGAACTCGACGTGCGTTTGGGGAATGCGTACCTGAATCTCGCGCAGTACGGTGAATGCGTTTCCGCGGTCCAGTCCGGAATCCGCAAGGGCGGGCTGAAGAGCCCGGACAATGCCCAGATTTCACTCGGTATGTGTCTTTACAATCAAAAGAAGTATCAGGATTCGATCACTGCGTTCCGCGAGGCGGGCAAAGCACGGCGCTCGCAGCGTATTTCGCAGCAGTGGATCCGCGTAATCGAAAGCGATATTGAGCGTAACCGGCAGATCAGCCTCGCCGAGGCCGCGGCAAGAAAGCAGGCTCAGGAACTGCAGGAGCGGCGAGAACGATCCGGACGCATCTGATTTTAGAGAAAAAAATCAAGCTTACCGGCCCGGCATTTGCCGGGCCTTTTTTTGTAATCGTGAAATGTGGTCTTGATCATTGACCGCCGAGTGCCGGTCTCCGTACAATGGCGCGCGTTTTGCTCAGGGAACCAATACACATGCCGAAAATCAACTACATCACAACGGACGGCGAACGGCACGAAGTTGAGGTCGAAAACGGTTATTCAGTCATGGAAGGCGCGATTAACAACAACATCGAGGGCGTCGTCGCCGAATGCGGTGGAGCCTGCGCGTGTGCAACCTGCCATTGTTATATCGACGAAGCGTGGCTCGATAAAATCCCCGAGATGGACGACATGGAGGACAGTATGCTGGACGCTGCCTTCGAGCGCCAGAACAACAGCCGGCTCACCTGTCAGATCGAAGTGAACGATTCGTTGGACGGTCTGGTAGTTCGCGTCGGCGAAAACGAATACTAGAATCTATCTCACGGCGGCTCGCAGCCGCGCCGGCGGCGATTCATCGCCAGCCGGGACCGGGCACGGCGGGCGCCGTGATGACGGTTAGCGCAGCCCTGTTTCGTGCCGGCCAACCACCATGCGTTGGATTTCGCTGGTGCCTTCGTAAATCTCGGTGATTTTGGCGTCGCGAAAGTAACGTTCCAGCGGCAAATCCTTGCTGTAACCCATGCCCCCGTGAATCTGCACGGCCTGATGCGCAATGAACATTGCCGCTTCCGATGCGTAAAGTTTGGCCATGCTTGCCTGTAGCGTGTTTCGGCCGCCGGAAGCCTTGCAGCGCATCTTGTTCCAGGCTGCCTGATAGGTTAGCAGGCGGGCCGCCTCCAGGCGGCATTTCATGTCGGCAAACTTGTTTTGCGTGGTCTGGAAACTGCCGATCCGCGCCCCAAATGCCTCGCGTTCCCGCGAATACGCAATTGCGGCGTCGTAAGCCGCCTGAGCAATGCCCAGGGCCTGGGCGGCGATGCCAATCCGCCCGGTGTCCAACACGGTCATGGCGAGCCGGAATCCCTTGCCTTCTGCGCCGATGAGACTGTCGGCGGGGCAACGATAATCCGACAGCTCGATTTCGCAGGTGGCGGATGCACGAATACCGAGTTTCGGTTCCGTCTTGCCGATGCTGAATCCGTCCTTTTCGGTGTCGATAACGAAGGCGCTGATCCCCGAGGAGCCGCCAATATCCGGATCGGTTTTTGCGAACAGGATGATGTATTTCGCGACCGGTCCCGAGGTTATCCAGGATTTTTTGGCGTTGATGGTGTAATAGGAACCGTCGGCGGAGAGGGTGGCTTTCGAGCGCATGGCCGCAGCGTCCGATCCGGATTGCGGTTCCGTCAGCGCATACGCGCCGTTGACTTCGCCCGACGCCACCGGCTCCAGAAACTTTTTCTTCTGTTCATGCGTACCGAACTCGAGAAGAGGGACGCCGTAAAGCGAGTTGTTTACCGAAACGATCGTGCCGTGCGCCGCGTCGGCGGCAGAGATTTCTTCGATAACCAGGGCGTAACAAATGCTGTCCAGGGCAGCGCCGCCGTATTCCTCGGGAACCTCGATTCCCATGAACCCGAGTTCGCCGGCCTGCCGGATGGTGTCCACCGGGAACTCGCCGCTGCGGTCGAACTCGGCGGCAATCGGTACGATTTCGTTCTGCGCAAAATCGCGCGCGGCCGATTGAATCATCTGTTGGTCTTCGGTCAGTTCAAAATTCATCGTAGCTCCTCGCCGCAGAATTATACGTTGGCCTCGCGCGGAGAAAAGCACAGCGCCCGACAGATTCGCGGGCCGTGGGAATCGACGGCCGAAAGGGCGTCTTTCTCAGCGCCAAGTAGCATTAAAAATAAATCTTAACTATTTGTATTTTATCGGAAAGTGCTATTTCCTGGTGGTGCCCTGCCAGCCTGCGCAAGGGCGGCAAAGCGCTTTCTCTGTTTTACGTGACTGCACCTGCAAGACAGCATACGATTACGCACTGCCCGGTCGATCGACCGGACTCACGGATTCCAAACGATTACTGAAGACAGGAGATATCAGATGGCCATTCAAGTTGGAGAAAAAATGCCCTCCGGCGTTTTTGGGGTGATGACCGACGCCGGGCCTGGCGCACTCTCGACGGACGAGTTGTTCGCTGGCAAGAAAGTGGTGTTGGTGTCGGTGCCGGGTGCGTTCACGCCAACCTGCTCGGCCAACCACCTGCCGGGATTCGTCGATCACGCGAGCGAGATTCTTGCAAAAGGCGTCGATACGATTGCCTGCATGGCGGTCAACGACGTGTTCGTGATGGATGCCTGGGGCAAGGATCGCTCCGTGGGTGACAAGGTACTCATGCTCGCAGACGGCAACGGCGAATACGCAAAGGCGCTCGACCTTGAAATGGACGGCACCGGATTCGGCATGGGTATGCGGGGACAGCGGTTTGCGATCGTAGTCGATGACGGCGTGGCAACCCACGTTGCCGTCGAGGAACCGGGCCAGTTTGAAGTCAGCAAAGCCGAGTCCGTGCTCGCGGCGCTGTAGGCGGACTCTGACACGGCCATCCGTCAGCGGGTGGCCGTGTCAATGCGTCGACGAACGTTGGTGCCGCGCGGGACGGTGACCGTATCGGGTCACGAGGCGAGCGCCTTCTGCAGTTCCGGCACGATTGCGAACAGATCTCCTACCAGGCCAATGTCGGCCACCTCGAATATCGGCGCATCTTCGTCCTTGTTGATGGCGACGATAGTCCCGGCGTCTTTGATGCCGGTCAGATGCTGAATGGCGCCGGATATACCGATAGCAATGTACAGCTCGGGCGCGATGATTTTACCGGTCTGGCCAACCTGCATATCGTTCGGAACGTAGCCGGCGTCGACCGCAGCTCGGGACGCGCCGACTCCGGCAGCCATGGTGTCGGCCAGCTTGTAGATGAGATCGAAGTTTTCCGCGCTGCCGAGGGCGCGCCCTCCCGAAACGACTTTGGCCGCGGTCTGCAGGTCGGGGCGATCGGAGCTTCCGGCCTGGAGGGAGACGAAGCGGGTGTGATTAGGAATGTCCGCGTCCGGCGATACGGCTACGATGTCCGCCGGACTGTCCGCGTCGACACCCCGATAGGACGCGGTGCGCACGGTCGCGACCACGGGCGCGTCCGTCGGAAGCTGGACCGTCAGGATGGCATTTCCCGCGTAAATTGGTCGCCTGAATCGATGGCTGTCCTCGACCGCCATGATGTCGCTGACCTGATTGACGCCGAGCAGCGCGGCGATACGCGGCATGAGATCCTTGCCAAACGTCGTAGAGGGTCCAAACAAGTGAGAATAGCCCTCCGCCAGCGCAACGATTTGTGGCGCCATGACGGCGGAAAGCGCGTGTTCGTTCTGCTCGGCGCTGACCGCCAAAACCCGGGAAACGCCGGCCAGCGTCGCGGCCTCCGCCGCAATGTCTTGCGCATTTTTCGCCAATACGGCGACGTGTATGTCGGCGTCAGGCACGGTGGCAGCGCAGGCCACGCACTTGGAGGTGCTGGGATTCAGGGTTTTGCCGTCGTGTTCGGCGACGATCAATATTTTGGCCATCAGAGCAATCCTTTATCGGTCAAGGCGGACACCAATCCGGCAACGTCTTCAACCATGATGCCTTTCTGACGCTCTGCAGGTGGGGCATAGGCTACGGCTTCGTGAGCCGGGGCCGCCGCGACGCCGAGTTCGCCGAGCGGTAATACGTCAAGGGGCTTCTTTTTGGCCTTCATGATGTCGGGCAGCTTGACGTAGCGGGGTTCGTTGAGACGGAGGTCGGTGGTGACCACGGCCGGCAGGTCGATTTCCACGGATTCGAGACCGACGTCAACCTCACGCGTTACCGTCGCTTTTGTCCCGTCCAACTCGAGTTTTGACGCAAACGTCGCCTGCGGTCGCCCCCAGAGGGCGGCCAGCATCTGTCCGGTCTGATTATTGTCGTCATCGATTGCCTGTTTACCGAGGAGCACCAGCTCTGGCTTCTCCCGGTTAACGAGTTCGAGGAAAACGCGGGCTGCCGTCAGCGGATCGACGCGATCCGGCGATTCGACCAGAATCGCGCGATCGGCGCCCATTGCAAGACCGGTGCGCAACTGCTGCTGGGCGTCCGCGGGACCAATTGAGACGACAATGACTTCGTTCGCTGCTCCGCGTTCTTTGACGCGAAGCGCCTCTTCGAGGGCAATTTCGTCGAAGGGATTGATGCTCATCTTGACCCCCTCCGTCTCGACGCCGCTACCGTCCGAACGGACTCGGACGCGTACGTTGTAATCCACGACACGCTTCAGTCCTACGAGAATCTTGTCCACTGAGTGGCCTCCTGACTCACTTTGCTGCGCTGCAAAAAACGCGTATTGTCCACGAGTGCCCGCTGCGGTACAAGTCGATTGCGGTGCCCGACCGACCATTCAACACATTGCCGGCGGAGGATTACCCGGAGCCATGGAACACTACGAGACACTTATTTCCGTCGACAGCCTGGCTGAGCGAATCGAGGATCCGCGCTGCCGTATCGTCGATTGCCGATTTGCGCTTCTGGACCCCGAACAGGGTCGAAGAGACTATGACGCGGGCCATCTTCCGGGTGCGGTGTATGCCAACCTGGACCGGGATCTGGCGGCGCCGGTCAGTGACAAGACGGGGCGGCATCCATTGCCCGACGCCGATGATTTCGTTGCCACGCTGAGGCGTTGGGGCATCTCGAACGACTCACAGGTTGTGGCCTACGACGACGCGAGCGGCGGACTAGCGGCTCGCCTGTGGTGGATGCTCCGCTGGTTGGGGCATCGCAACGTCGCCTTGCTCGACGGCGATTTCGCAGCGTGGCAGGCAGCCGGTTTACCGCTCAGTGACCGTGAGCCGCGCCCGTTGCCGGGCGACTTCAGCGGCGACGCGAATGACGACATGAGCCTGGATACCGGGCAGCTGATGACGGAATTGGCTGCCGAGAACGGTTTCGTATTGGTCGACGCGCGTGACGCGGCACGTTTTCGCGGCGAGATCGAGCCGATTGATCCGGTTGCGGGTCATGTGCCCGGAGCGGTCAATTTTCCGTTCAGCGCGAACCTGGGAGATGAAGGGCGCTGGCTGGGCGCTGACGAGCTTCGGGCACTCTGGCGAGAGGTCCTGCCGGGAGAATTCGACCAGCCGTGGGCCGTGATGTGCGGCTCCGGCGTGACGGCGTGCCACTTGGCCGTGTCGGCGGAGCTTGCGGGACTGACGCCGCCGCGTCTTTACGTCGGTTCCTGGAGCGAGTGGACCCGAGATCCCGGGCGACCCGTTGCGGTCGGTTCTGCGGTCGCCGATCCGTCAGACGAGTAGGCCCAACGGTCGGCCGTCGCTCGCGTGTGCGCCCGGACGGAGGGGAGCGGGGGCGGCGTCTGCGGATTCGAGCTGAACTTAATGCCAAAACGGCCTGTCGAATCGGATAGACTGTAGGCAATGATCGAACCGCCTCAGACGATGTTGTTCGCGACTATGGCAAAAGTTAAAAACCTTTTAATTCAGTCACTAATCGTGCTTTTTTTAAGTGCTTGCTCATCAATGGAAACCGCTGATGAGGCGCCGGAGGAGCTCGGCCGCGACATGAATTACAGCGGCAGCGATTGCATCCTGATCCGGTCTGTCCGAGACTATAGCCCTCTGGACGACCGGCACCTGCTGATCCACGGGCCCGCCAAACGGACGTATTTTGTCACCCTGTTTCGGCCCACGTTCGAGATGCGAGGCGCCTACAGATTGAGCTTCGATTCGCGAGACGGTCAGCTTTGCCCATATGGAGGCGACTCCATCGTTTTTGGCGGGTTCTCTAACGAACGGGTAAGGATCCAGTCGATCAGCCGCATCACGGCTGACCAGGAAGAACAGTTGCTGATTCGGTATGGGAAAAAAGAACCTGCCGAAACAGAGATCCCGGCAAGGCCTGCCGACGTAAAAGGCGCCGAGGTCGAAGAGCTAGGTTGAGTCGAACCCGGTTTCCGCAAGGAAGCACGGCTCAACCACGCAATCCGCAATCTCCGTGCGGACCCGCCCGGTTGGTCGCAAGACCAACCGGGTTTTCTTTTGATGGCCGGACAGTTTCCGTCGCGGTGAGACGGGATAGTGCGGGATGGGCCGACCGGGGGACGCCGCCGCCCAGCGTGTACACTGCGCGTTTGCGGTTGTTTTCCCGGTCCCGGACGAATCGGGAAAACCCTGAACGGCCGAAAGGGCATGACCATAACGACACCGACGGATCGAGCATGAGCGGCGCGCTGGACGGTATCCGCGTCATCGACATGAGTCGCGTGCTGGCCGGACCGTGGGCCGGCCAGCTGCTGGCCGATTACGGCGCTGACGTCATCAAGATCGAAAGGCCCGGGGTCGGTGACGACACCCGCCACTGGGGACCGCCGTGGCTGCGGGACGAAGGTGGTGCGGAAACCAGCGACGCCGCGTATTTCATGGCGAGCAATCGCAACAAACGCTCGGTTACCTGCAATCTGGCGCAGGAAGACGGTGCGCAGATCGTTCGCGATCTGGTCGCCGGCAGCGACGTGTTGCTGGAAAACTATCGAGTCGGCACGCTCTCCCGGTTTGGGCTCGGTGCGGATCAACTTCGGGCGTTGAATCCGGCGCTGATTTACTGCTCGCTGTCGGCGTACGGGCAGGAGGCTTCGCGCGCCGCCGAGCCGGGATACGATGCAATGATTCAAGCGTCGGCCGGGCTGATGAGCGTCACCGGCGAGCCGCAAACCGCCGGCGGCCGGGCGCAAAAAGTGGGGGTGGCCATCGCGGATATCATGGCCGGAATGTACGCGGCCACGGCGATTCTTGCCGCATTGACCCGGCGAGGCGACAGCGGCGAGGGACAGCAGATCGACGTGCCGCTGTTCGACAGCCAGGTTGCCTGGCTCGCCAATCAGGGCATGAACTATCTGTTGGGGGGAGTTGTGCCCGAGCGTCACGGTACCGCGCACCCGAACATCGTACCGTATCAGTCGTTTGCGACGGCGGACGGCGAGTTCATGCTCGCGGTGGGCAACGACGCTCAGTTCGAGGCCTGCGTCGAGTGTCTGGGCGTCGGTGAGCTCGCGACCGACGAGCGCTTCGCCAGTAACTCGGCGCGCGTGCAACATCGAGACGTACTGGTTGCGTTGCTGGCCGAGCGCCTGATGACCCGAAGCACCGCCGATTGGCTGCGGGAATTCGGAAAATGCGGGGTGCCGGCCGGCCCAATCAACGATCTGGCGGCCGTGTTCAGCGACCCGCACGTTGCGGAACAACAGCTCATACGACATCTCGATCATCCGCTCGCCGGCCCGGTGCCGACAATCGCGAACCCCGTTCGCTTCAGCAAAACGCCCGTCGGCTATCGATCTGCGCCGCCGACGCTCGGTCAGCATACCGAGGACGTGCTGAAAGACGTTTTGGGCTACCCGAGCGAAAAAATTGCCGCACTGGCGCGTGCAGGTGCTATATGATGGCCGCGGATTTTCACAGTGTTAACAAGCCCTGGTATCTATGGACAACGCGTCGCTGCCGGTCAGCTCGGTGCTGGCCGGCGTCAAATACGAAATTCGCGGGCAGTTGGCTCATCGTGCTCACGAGCTGGAAAAACGCGGCTACGAAATCGTCTCTCTGAATATCGGCAACCCGGGTCTGTTCGGCTTCCGCACGCCCGAGACCATGCGGCTTGCAATGATCGAGAACCTCGGGCAAGCGGAACCCTACAGCCATCAGAAGGGGATATTCCCGGCTCGCGAGGCCGTGGTGATGCAGCAGCAAAACCGGGGTGTGCTGGACGTGAGCGCCGAGGAGGTGTTCATCGGGAACGGCGTCAGCGAACTGATCGATCTGTCGCTGCGCGCGCTGCTGAATACCGGCGATGAAGTGCTGATACCGAGTCCCGATTATCCGCTATGGTCAGCGGCCACCGCCCTGAACGGCGGCATCGTGAAACACTATCCCTGCCTGCCGGAATCCGGCTTCGAGCCCGACGTCGCCGCGATCGAACGCATGGTCAACCGCAACACCCGCGCGATCGTCATCATCAATCCCAACAATCCCAGCGGCGCCGTTTACGATCGCGCGACGCTGCGGGCATTGGTCGAAATCGCCGAGCGTCACGGCCTGGTCATCCTGGCGGACGAGATTTACGACCAGATGGTTTTCGACGATGCGGAGTTCGTGCCGATTGCGCCGTTGGCCGGCAACGCCGTGTGCCTGACGTTCTCCGGACTTTCCAAGGTGTACCGCGCCTGCGGCTATCGTGTCGGTTGGTGTGTCGTCAGCGGCGACCTGGAACGTGCGCAGGCGCTCGTTCACGGCATGGAGCTTCTCGCGGCGCTGCGGCTATGCAGTAACGTTCCCGGCCAATGGGCGGTGCAAACGGCGCTCGGTGGCTTCCAGAGCATCAAGGAACTCGTCCAGGAGGGCGGCCGACTGTATCAGTCGCGCCAGGCGGTCATCGATTGCATTGCGAGCAGCCGCTATCTTTCCCTGGTCGCTCCCCGCGGCGCGATGTACGCATTCATCAAACTCGACGATTCGATTGCCGGGCGCCTTGACGATCAGGCGTTTGCGCTCGAACTGCTCGAAAGCAAACACGTGTTGGTGGCCCCTGGCAGCAGCTTCAACACGCCGTACAGCGACCATTTCCGTATCACAACCCTGCCGGACCCGGACACGATCCGGGACATTTTCGAGAGGATCGAGGCGCTGCTGGACCAGCATGCCTGAAACGCGCGGCCAACGCGGTGAGCGTTACGCCTGGCTGGGTGAAGCGCTGAGCGGCGACGGCGCCGTGCTCACGGCGAGCAGGCGCCTGGCAAGAGAGCTGCACGCCAGTTTCGCCGAGCAGCAGCGTGCGGCCGGTGTAAGCGCCTGGGCGACGCCGGCGATCGCCTTCTGGCGCGATTGGGCCCGTGAGTTGCTGGTGCAAACGGCCGGAACGGGCTCGGCGCGGCCGATAAGCGCAAACGCAAGCTTCGTACTCTGGGAAGCCTGTCTTCGCCGTCATATCGACGGCGGCGTTTTCGGAGTAAACAGCCTGACGCGCCAGGCGGTCTCTGCGTGGCAGAGACTGATCGAATGGCGGATACCGATAGAACGGGTTGCGGCCGCCGCGGGCAGCCACGACGAGCGCGTTTTCGCGCGCAGCGCGCAGCACTACGAGCGTCAACTGACGGATCGTGGCTGGATCGACCCGAGCCAGGTTCCGGCGGTGGCGATCGAACGCCTGCGCGACGGCCTGGGCCGGGTGCCTGAACGGGTTTGTCTGGCCGGATTCGATCGCATGAGCCCGTTGAGTGCGGCGTTACTGGAGGTGCTGGAGCAGCGCGGCTGCAGTACCAGCGTATCGTCGGAAAACCCGCCCGCCGATGCGATCAGCACGCAATCGTTTGTCGATGTCGACGCGGAGCTGCGCGCGGCCGGGCGTTGGGCGCGGGAGACGTTGCGCACCGATCCGTCAGCCAGCATTGCCGTAGTTTCCACCGATCTCGAGTCCGAGGCGACACGATACGCAAGACTGATAAGGGAAGGTCTCGCACCCGGCTGGCAAATCGCAGGTGACGAACACCGAAACTCGGTGAACGTGTCCTTCGGGCGTCGTCTCGCCGATTTTCCGGCCGTGTCGGTGGCGCTTCTGTGCCTGCGTTGGGTCAGCCGGGGACTCACGTCGCGGGAGGTCAGCGTGTTACTCCGCTCGCCGTTTCTTGGTGGCGATACGCCGGGTGACAGGGCACGGCAGGAGCTTAGGCTCCGAGATCTGCCGGACCGCCGCTGGTCGGCCGCCGCACTGGCGGATGCGCTGGGCGGTGACGGCGAACCGACGACCGGCGAATGGATGCGGTGCGTCCGGCGCATTGCCGAGCTGCAGTTGCATGCGACGGCTCGCCAGGCGCCCTCCGCGTGGGCGGAGCGGATGGACACGCTGCTGGTATCGCTCGGCTGGCCCGGCGCGGACAGTTTGCAAAGTGACGAGTTTCAACTGATCAATCGCTGGCGCGAACTGCTCAACGAGCTGGCTGCAATGGACGTCGTATTACCGGAGACGTCAATTTCGGAAGCGATCGCGCGCCTGTCGCAGCTTGCCGGAGACGCGGTTTATCAGCCGGAACTCGGGCCGGGTCGAGTCGCCTTGCTGGGCGCGCTGGAAGCGGCTGGAATGGAATTCGACTATCTCTGGGTCGTCGGGATGGACGCCGGTCGCTGGCCGGCAGCGAGTCATCCCTTGTCGCTGGTCTCGCGTCGCCTGCAGCTCGAGCGCGGCATGCCGGACGCGGCGCCGGCCGATACGCTCGACTATTCGCGCCGCGTCGCGGCGCGTCTTGCAGGCTCGGCCAATCGCGTTTGCTTCAGCTGGGCGCGGACCCAGGGTGATTCCACCCAGATGCCGAGCCCGCTCCTCGAAACGCTGCAAAAGACCGTCGACGCCGGTTCCGTCGATCCGGGATGGCACGCAGGCGGAATGCTCGGCCAGGCGGGGGTTTGCCTGGTTGCGGAAGATCCTCTCCCGAACGTCCGGGGCGTGGAGCGGCTGGCTGGCGGCGCCGGCCTGATCGACCTGCACCGGCACGAGCCGTTTTCGGCGTTTGCCCACGGGCGCCTCGGCGTGCGCGAACTGGAGCGATTCCAGGCGGGTCTCTCGGCGAGCCTGCGCGGCAACATTCTGCACGAGGCGTTGTTTGAGCTTCTTCGCGACACGCCGTCCCAACAGACGATGGCGGAATGGTCCGGAAACGACAGGCGGCGACGGATCGACCGCTCGATAGGCCGGGCGCTGCGTCGTCCTCAGCGGCACGCCGATTCGGTACTGCACCGGTTGTTCGCCCTGGAACGCCTTCGTCTGCGTGTTGTCATGGACGATTTTCTGCACGCGGAGATCGGCCGGGAGCCGTTTCAGATTGACCGCGTCGAGGAGAAAATTCGGTTTGAGCACGCCGGCGTGGAGCTGTCCCTTCGCGCGGACAGAATCGACCGTTTGGCGGATGGCTCTCTACTGATCATCGACTATAAGACCGGTACGCCGAAGAAACTGCTCGGTAAAGACGGTGAACCCGTCGATACGCAGGTCGTCGTTTATGCCGCCGCCCGCCGCGAAGCGGTTGGTGGGCTCGCCCTGGTCAACGTCAGCCGTCGGTCCATCGAATACAAAGCCGTTGGCGGCAGCGTCCACTGGGGAAACGTTTCGGCGGACGAGTGGCCGGCAATGCTGCGGGGCTGGAAAAAGCAGGTGCTCGACGCGATCGAGGCAATCGCAGGCGGCGACGTGCGCATTCGATTGCATCCGGGCGCCGCACGGCGCCGGCAGCTCGACGTGCTCAGCCGAATAGAGGAGGAACGGCGTGTTCGATGACGCCGCGCTCATCGAGTCCGATCGCCGGGCCAGGAGAGAGGCGCTCGACGTGACGCGATCGTTTATCGTGCAGGCGCCCGCAGGGTCGGGTAAGACCGGGCTCCTCATTCAGCGCTATCTCTCGCTACTCGCAAAGGTCGAGAACCCCGAGGAGATTCTTGCGATAACGTTTACGCGGAAGGCCGCCGCGGAGATGCAAGAGCGGGTCGTTGACGCGCTGAGGCGCGCGCGCGCCGGTGATTCCAGTGAGTTGGACCATGAAAGAATAACGCTGGCGGCGGCTGCGGATGTGCTAAGGAAGGACCGCGAAAACGATTGGAGGCTGATCGAGTCGCCAAGGCGCATGCGTATCCAAACGCTGGACGCTTTTTGCGCCGGCACGGCACGGGCGCTGCCGCTGACCGCGGGTCTCGGCGGATCACCAAACACCGTCGAAGGCGCCGACGCGGACGGGCTTTATCGTCAGGCCGCGTTGGCCACTCTGGATTGGTTAGTGGGAGAAGAGTCGGTCGGCGACGCGGTTGAGGAAGTGCTCACCCATCTCGACAACAACACCGGCGCCTACGTTGCTTACCTGTCCCGCATGCTTCTGATGCGCGATCAGTGGTTGGAGATAACCGGAAGCGGCGACGTGCGGGAGTCGTCGTCGGTGCGCGCGCGCCTGGAAAGCAATATCGCCGACGTCGTTCGCCACCATCTGCGGAACGTCCGACGCCGTTTGCTTGACGCCGGCGTCGAGGGTATCGCAGAGCTTGCGAGCTACGCGGCCGGCAACCTGGTTGCCGCCGACAAAATGGATCAGCCGGCCGCGGCTCTGGTCAACCGCTCGACAATAGCGGACGCCAGCCCGGAAGAGCTTGCCGCCTGGCGCGGGATGGCCGAATTGCTGCTGACGCAAAAAGGCGAATGGCGCAAGAGCATCAATCGCAACCAGGGGTTTCCGCCGGGTGACCAGGGGGAGAAGCAGGAGTGGCTGACGATTATCGGCCGACTGTCCGCCGATACCGAGCTTGCCGCGCTACTGCAGATCGCCAGGGCGCTCCCGGACCCTCACTACGACGATCAGCAGTGGCAGGTGCTTCTCGCCCTGTTCAAGTTGCTGCCGCTGGCCGTCTCCGAACTGAAACGGCTGTTTGCCGAGCAGGGTGTCTGCGATCACCCGGAGGTTGCACTGGCGGCTGCCGCGGCCCTCGGCACGGGCGAGTCGCCCGGAGAAGTTGCACTGCTTCTCGACTATCGTATTCGGCATTTGCTCGTCGACGAGATGCAGGACACGTCGATCGGCCAGTATCGGCTTCTCGAGACGCTGATCGCCGGCTGGCAGCCAGATGACGGCCGTACTTTTTTCTGCGTAGGCGATCCGATGCAATCGATATACCGTTTTCGCAACGCGGAAGTCGGCCAGTTTGTGCAGGCGCGTAAGACCGGCATTGGACAGCTCGCTCTGGAGCCCTTGACCCTGCGGCGCAATTTTCGCTCCGGTGAGCACCTGGTGCATTGGTTCAACACCGTTTTTGGCCAGCTGTTTCCAAGCAATGACGACATGGCGTCCGGCGCCGTGTCCTACGCGGAGTCCGCGCCGGTCGACGCGTTGCTCGGTTCCGGCGAACATCACGTTTACCCGTTGTTCGATGCGGAGGTTGGCGACGAGGCAAAAGAGACGGCAAAGATTGTCCAGCGGTGTCTGAAACGTCCGGACGACGAGGACGTTGCCGTACTCGTGCGCAGCAGGACGCAGCTGCCGGTGTTGCTGGCCGAATTGCGTCGGAAACGGATTGACTATCGCGCCATCGAGATCGACCGGCTCACCGATTTACCGGAGATCATCGACGTGCAGGCGTTGACGCGCGCGTATTGTCATCCGGCTGATCGTGCGGCGTGGCTGGCGCTCTTGAGAGGCCCGTTTGCGGGACTGAGCTGGTCGGATCTGCATCGGTTGGTGCTCGGTGCCCCGAGTGACGTGGTCTGGGATTTGCTACGAGATCCGAAGACGATCGGCCGATTGTCTCCGTTCGCCCAGCAGGCGATTTCGGGTTTTGTCGCCAAGATGAGCGGCTGCCTCGCCAGTCACTGTACCCTGAGCCTGCGCCAACGTATCGAGTCGGCCTGGTACCGCTTTGGCGGCCCGGGGCTTCTGCACGACGAGGAGCAATTGGCCAACGTTTACCGGTACTTTGACGTTCTCGATCGCATAGAGGTCGCCGGCACGCTGTCCGACCCCGCTGAATTGCAGCAGCTCCTCGACGACGAACGCGTGTCGAGCCGTGGCGGCAATGACTGCCGTGTCCAGGTCATGACGATGCACAAAGCGAAAGGGCTGCAGTTCGACCATGTCGTGCTTCCGTCGCTCGGTCGATATACGACGGCCGGAAGCAAGGCTGTCCTGAGCTGGTTGAACGTGCCGGCGGACAAAGGGGGCAGCGACATGGTGATCAGCCCCGTCGGGCCGAGCTTCGAGCTAGACCGGGATCCATTGCACCAGTACATCGAAAACGCCCAGCGGCTCAGCGATAAGCTGGAACAGGACCGGTTGCTCTATGTCGCCTGCACGCGAGCGAAAAAGTCACTGCACCTTGTCGGCAACGTGATGACGACCAGCGACGGCGATGGGCTGCGAGCGCCGCACTCCGGCAGCTTGCTCAACCGGCTTTGGCCAGCTCTCCAGCCGACTATCGGTTCAGCGTTCGATGCGGATCGCCATGCCGCCGGCGGAGAATCCGGGAGTGAAGGTGATTCCTACGTGATGCCGAGATTACGGCGCGCCGACTCCGCCTGGCGGATGCCGCCGGCGCCGGCTCTTCCCGAATCCGGACGCGACGCGACGCCGATCGTGCAGTCCGTCGAGCATCGCGTTGAGTATTATTGGGTCGGAGCGACCGCACGCCATGCGGGGACCGTCGTGCACAAGTGGCTGCAGCGTTTCGTTGAAACCGGGACATGGCCGGCGCGGGACCAGCTGGTGACCACCGATGGCTTGACCCGCAGTTGGGCACGGGCTTTAGCGGTCGGGGAATCCGACCTTGACGACGTCTGCGATCGGGTCCGGAGCGCGCTGGACGGGATACTCGGCGATCCGAGAGGTTTGTGGATTCTGGACGGACCCGGATTCGCCGAGCTGCCGCTGACCGGCGTCTCCGAGGGCCGCACATCGTCGATCGTCATCGATCGAGTGCGAATAGACGACGGCACGCATTGGATCATCGATTACAAAACCAGCACTCACGAGGGTGGCGATCTGCGCGGTTTTCTCGAACAGGAGTCTGAACGTTATGCGCCTCAACTGGCGCGTTACGCCGACATCTATCGTCGTTACGCCCGGGACCCGCGGATACGCACGGCGCTCTACTTTCCGCTGTTGCAGAGGTTCCAGGAGGTGACCCTCGCGGCTCTGCCGGTTCATGACCCGACTTGACAGGCCCTAAAGCTGACCCTCGAAGCGAAACTCACGTTGGCCCCGCTCGTTAGCGGAACCGAGGAAACGCAGTTGGTTCAGCACTGCTTGCGGCGTTGACGCCGTCGGTGCAACCAGCCCGCTCAGGGAATACGTTCGGTCCGCCGAAACCCGCAGTGCGCCGGCAATGTCGAGCATCCCGGCGGTATCTTCGACGCTCCCGGCAATGCCGTCGTCCGTGCTGACGAGTTCGACGCGGAAGTCTCCGATAGGTGTCGAAGCGAGGCCCCGTGCGATCAGGCCCACGACCTCGACGGTGCCGTCGGCTTCGGTGGGCAGGCCGTCATCGATTCTCAATTTAGTGAAGCTCAGACGAACGTTGCCCTCGATACCCGGCGCCGGGATGACGCTTTGCATTGCGCCGATCGAAACGGCGCCTTGGACATCGCTGAGCGTCAGGCTGCCGTTCAAGCCCATCGCCACCGTCGCCTGCAGGAATCCGCCCGCCGGCTCGAAACTCGTCTCAAAGGCGAATTTCCCCGCAAACAATGCCAGCGGTTTGAAAGACCAGCGGACGTTGCGCAAATACAGGCTGACGGCCTGGCCCTCCGCCGCGCTGCCGTCCCATACCGTTCCGTGGATCGCCGAAAGCCTGAGTTCGGGCGGAGAAAACAGCCGGTGCGCCACGCGAGCGGGAAACAGGACGACGAGCCCCACAAGGAACGTGATCGAGCCGAGGACGATCAGGCGTCGCTTTGTGAGCACCCCGGTCTACCGCTCTAACGTCAGACTTACGTTGACGCGCCCGGGGATTTCCTGGGCAGAAACCGAGAAATTCCCGCTTTGAACCTGCAGGTCGTAGCGGCTGCTGAGTTCGCCGAGCCAGCGGATCGTGTCATCGAAAGACACGTCCTTGAACTCCACTCGTATGCCGTTGGCGCCGGTTGGCTGACTGCGTTGCAGAGCGCTGTAGAGCCCGCGTTCACGCAGCGTGGTATCGACTACGACAACCAGGGACTGGCCGGCGCCGGCCTGCGGCGCGGCTGAACGACCGGCGCTGCTGACCGCCGTTTTCAGGGGCCCGAGTTCAGCGAGTGAACGTTCCCAGGTCGTGACGCTGGAGGCCAGCGTTGACTGCCCCCTGTCAAGCGGCGTCCAGAGTGCAAAATAAAGAATCGCGAATACGATGAACGCGCCAGCGGCGAGCACCGATATCTGCTCGCGTCCCTCCAACGCGTAAAACCAACTCTTCATTGGCCAACCGCCTGTATCTGAATCCGGCTGTTCACACGGTCGTCGTCCTGACTGGTTGTCTGAATCCTCGCCTCGAAAGTGCCGCTTTCATCAATCAGGCTGCGAACGTTGTCCAACACCGACACACTCGGGGCCGAAATACGGATGTCCACGATGCCTGCCCGGTAGCTGATTGCCTGGACATCGGCGTCGGCGTTTTTTTGCAAGGCCAGACTAATCTGCTCCAGCGATTGCAGAAACACCGCGGGCGTTCCGCCGCCGCCGGTACGGGCGCGCAGGGATGAAATTACCGCCACCGGATCGCGCACGTCATCGGTGCCGGGAGCGATTTCACTGTATTCGGCGATGAACTGTTCCCGCAGCGCCGTTTCGCGCTGGCTCAGCTGAAAATAGTCCACCGTTTTTCCGGCGACCGCGGTCGCGCCAAGCGCAAGAATCAGCGCCGCGGCGGATCTCCAGGGTCGGAACAGATTGCCGTACTCGGTCCTGGCGCCGAATTCGCCCTGCAAGAGGTTGACGCCGGCGCCCGTGGCCACGGTCGCGGCGAGCCGGGGCAGCACTCCGTCCGGCAGGACTTTCACGTCGACGCTCTCGAAATCGTGTCGTAATGCGATGAAATCGTGCGCGTACTTCGTTTCGCCCTCCGGCTCGCAGTAGACGAGGACGTGCCTGGGCATCGTCTTCGTGCCTGCATTCTCGGAAGTCTCGTCCGGGACATCCTCATCCGACGGCCCCTCGTCGAACGCGCCTATGGCCGCGAGCGCCTCGGCGGGCCCGACGCCCTGCATGACCAGCTCGGTGTCGGCTCCGTCGTTGATCATTATTTTGTCGTCTGCGATCAGCAGGCTGATCGTTCCCGGGATGCACGCGAGGCCGTAGTTCTCGGCGATCAGGCTGTCGGGCTTGACGTTGGCTTCGTCCAAAGCGGCGAGACACGCTTTGAGTTTCTCGCGGTTGATGACGGCGACGGGAATGGAGCCGCTTTCTCTACGAGCGCCCGCGGCAAAATGCAGCTCATCGACGTCGTCCGCGAGGAATTCCTCGAGAGCAAACGGCAGCGCCTGATGGATTTTCGCCTGCGATTTGAGCGGTATGTCGACCGTCGTCGTCAGCACGTCCGTTGCCGGGACCAGCACGATGAGCCTGCGGTCCCCTGTATCGGCCTGCGCGGCGTTCATCGGCCCGCTTACCGGCGGTCCCACGCGCGCGCCGCTCGAGTCCATGACGATCCAGTTTGCCGATTGCTCGGCCGATTCACCCAGTCTGAGAACGAGTACTTCAGCCATGTCCGTGCCGTGTCAGGTTACGCTGTGTCATTGTCAGGCCGTTCCGAGGCTGCGCAGGATAGTGGATACGTTACCGCGCGGTCCGCGCCGCAGGACGCTGTACAAAGTGACCCGAACCGTATCAATACGGACCACGACCTTCAATTGAAAATAACTGGAGGAGTCCGTCAGATCGGTGAGAACTTCCGGGGCCACGAGCGAGGTAAATGCGTTTTCGACGTCCGCGAAACCGCCCCCTTCGCGTTCCGAGATCAGCCCCTCGACGTCACCGGGCGAGATATTCTCGTCCAGTGAGCGAAGGACAAACGGTGTCGCCGTATTGACGTTGACGTTGGTTCTTCCGGGCAGCGCGACGATATGCGGCGCCAGCGTGTCGAAGGTGATTTTGTCCATGCCGTCGAGGGCGGCCAGTTCACTGGTGCTCGACAGCAATTGATTGGCGGCCCGATAGGGCGGCGTGATGCCGGTGTAAATGCTGTCTTCCGCACCGTCCGGAAACGCCGCGTCGAGATCCGGATCGAGCCAGTCGGCCGCGATACCCGCGAACCGCGGGTCGAGTTCCAGCGAGGTCAGCAGCCGTTGAAACTGTTCCAGCGACTCCTCGTGGACCGTACCGTCGGCGTCGATCAGATTGTTGACGTTGAAGCGGCCCTGAAGGTCCTCGATGACGCCGAAGACGTCGCCGCCGTCGATGGGTAGTGGGGGGAGGTCGGTTGCCCAGATTTCCCCCAGATGATCCGTCTCGCTGTCTTCCAGATCCTGCCGAAGGATCGCCGCGACCCAGTTTTCCGCGCCCAGCGCGACCTGGACCGCCTGGTCGCGATACAGCATCATCGTGGTGCGGCGAACGTCGAGCGCATTGTCCCACGCGAGATTTCCCGCCACGATGGTGGCGAGCGCCATGATGATCATCGCCGTAATCAACGCCACGCCTCTTTGGCGGGTTTTTGCACGGCGACGGTCGATCACGGCGACACCTCGACAATCCGCGTAAGCTCGCCTTCGTCCACCAGCGTCATGACGATCTGCACGGCACGCGGCCGGAGCCTGAGGCCGAGCGGCCCCTGGAGGCCCTGAGGCGGCCACTGTTCGGTCCATTCGCCGTTTTCCTGCATGAAAAGAAACGCGATACTCTCCACGTCGTCGAGCAGGCTCACGGCGATGACCTCGTTGCTGAACGTGCGGTCCAACACGCGCCAGTGATAACGAATCAGTTCATCCTCTTCGAGCCGATACGCCGCGCGCTGTAACGTACCGCGGGGCATCGTCATCGGGTTGTTCCAGCCGCCGCGAGTCAGTTCGATCGTGTAACCGCTCTGAAAATCCGAGCGCAGGGCGGGCCCGAAACCATCTCCCAGTTCGTCGCGCACCGGGCGCGGCGAGAGCTGCAGAAAGTCCTGGCTGATCAGTCGCATCGTACGCTGGATCGCCTGAATACGCTCCATCCTTTCCGACAGCACTTCCGAGCTGGTGATAATCTGACTGAGCGTGCCGTACGCCAGCGCGGATAGGACCGCAAAAATGGCCATCGCGACGAGAATCTCGATGAGCGTGAAACCGAGCTCCGGGTTGCATCGCCGCCTCATTGCGTCGCCCCGGAGGCCTGCGACGCGCTGCTCCAGACCGCATTGGCGTCGCCGGGTACGACGGGTTCGCCGATGAATCCGCTGACGACGCCGCTGACCTCATCGCTGCCGGCGAGTGATACGACGACGTCTACACGAAACAGGTTCTCGACGCCGGTCTCGGAGATCTCGGTGTCGAGACTCCATTCCTGTCCGGCGTAATTCAGCTCAGAGGTGGTCGAGCTGATTTCGGGCACCACGTTGGCCAGTCGGAGTTCGGTAATTCGATTCTGCGCGATCCACGATGCGTACGTGCGTTCCTGCATGCCCCGGGCGCCGTCGACCATCTGGCTTACGGCCGCCGTGGCCGCCGCCAGGGCGAGTGCCGCGATGGCCAACGCGACCATGACCTCGATCAACGTGAAACCGCCGCTGCGCCGCCCGGCGGCACGCCGGCGGCGTTTCTTCTGCGCAAGCCTACTCGATTTCATCGTCTTCATCGCCGAGCTTGATGCTGCCGTCGGGATCGATGCGCATCTGCACGATCGTGTCGTCCGTACGCCGGATGATATCGACGGCCAGCGGCGACAGATCACCGCTCGAGAGGATGAGACCGTGCGGCGCGTATTTGTCCAATAGCGGACTGCCGTCATCGTCGTCGTCGGTTTCGGGTTCCGCGGCCTGTTCGGCGAGCTGAATTCGCCGGTCTTCGATGAAGAGATCCAGTTCCAGGTCCTGCGGCAACTGACGTGGTCTCAATACTTCGTCACCCAGGATTTCGCCCCAGCGCTCGAAAATCGGATCGTATTCGACGAAGCGGTAGCCCTGATGGATGAACTCGATGCCAAAGTCGCGTCCTTGCAGCTCCGCTTCCTCGGAGGCGAGCTGAATCAGCGACGTCATGCGTCGCGCTTCGCGCTGCAATTCACGATCGTCACCGATGACGTTCAGCGATAAAACGATGATCGAATAGAGAATGCCGACAATGACGACGACAACGAGAACTTCAATCAGCGTGAAGCCGCGGCTCGGTATGCCTGGCGGCGGCCAGGGGGCACGGCGGGCGTTCATCGTTCCGGTTTATTCGGTGTCCCAGTTGCCGATATCGGCATCTTCGCCTTCGCCGCCAGGGCGCCCGTCACGTCCAAGGCTGTAAATGTCGATTTCAGCGTTGTTGCCGGGATTCAGGTAAAGGTAGGGGTTGCCCCAGGGGTCTTTCGGCAGCTGATCCAGGTACTGTTTCCAGTTGCGAATGTTCGGATCCGCCGGCCGGGTAACGAGGGCCTCCAGACCTTGCTCGCTGGTGGGGTAGTTGAAGTTGTCGAGCCGGTACAGCTTCATTGCGTTTTCGATGCCGCGGATGTCGGATTTCGCCGCGGTTATCTGCGCATCACCGACGCGCCCGATGACGTTGGGCGCCACAATCGCGGCCAGGATGCCGAGAATGATTACGACGACCATGATTTCGATCAATGTAAAACCGTGCTGCTGACGCGATCGACGGCGTCGAGCTCGTTGTTGGTTCCGTAGCATGCGTTGAAACTCCGCGAATTCGGCCGGCCAGCCGGTGCGTTGACTCAATGTCTGAATAAACGCCAGTATATCAAACATGGGGTTAATCCAAGCTCGAAATGACCGCGCCTCCGCAGATCTGCTGGCCCCCGGCTTCTGGCTGATACCCGGTTTGACCGTTGGGCTCGCCGCCGTGTTCGCCGCGTTCGGCGAGGCCGGGAGGGCGTTGCTTCGCTACGATCGCGCCGCTATCGCCGATGGCGAGCTGTGGAGGCTCCTCAGCGGGCATTTTGCGCACCTGGGGTGGGGGCATTACCTGTTGAACGCGGCCGGCGTGGCGCTCGTCTGGGTGCTGGTGGGGCACCGCTTCACGGCCTTTCAGTGGTTTTTGGCGTTGGTCGCATTGATCGCCGGTATCGATCTCGGTTTCTGGTATCTGGACCCCGGGCTCATCTGGTACGTCGGTCTGTCGGGCGTATTACACGGACTGTTGGTGGCCGGGCTGATCGTTGGCTGGCGTGAATCGCCCGCCGAGACCGCCGTTCTGCTGGCGCTGCTGGCCGTGAAACTCGGCTACGAGCAGATCGTGGGTCCGCTGCCCGGTTCGGAATCCGCAGCCGGCGCCGCGGTGGTGGTGAATGCGCACCTGTACGGAGCCGTCACCGGCGCCGTGCTCGCGGGGCTGAAGTTGATTAGAGTCCGCGGTGCCCGCGCTATATAATGCGCGGCCGGTCGATAAAGACGGTTGCTGGAGAGACGAATTGACGCTTGCGATGGTATTCCCCGGGCAGGGTTCGCAGTCGCTGGGCATGCAGGCCGCGCTGGCGGAAGCCTATCGAGAAGTTCTTGATACCTACGCCGAGGCGAGCGAATTGCTCGGCTACGACCTCTGGCGGCTCGTGCAGGAGGGTCCGGCGGAGGATCTCGACCGTACGACGGTTACCCAGCCGGCGATGCTGGCCGCCGGCGTCGCCACCTGGCGGGTCTGGCAATCGAGGGGCGGGCCCGCACCGGCGCGCATGGCCGGGCACAGCCTTGGCGGATACACCGCCCTGGTTTGCGCCGGCTCGCTGAGATTTGCCGATGCCGTGCCGCTCGTCCAGCGGCGCGCCGAGCTGATGCAGGCGGCGGTGCCGCCCGATGAGGCCGCCATGGCGGCGATACTGGGGCTCGACGATGCGGCGGTTCTCGATATTTGCAACAGCGCGTCGGGGATCGGCGTCGCCGAGGCCGTCAACTTCAATTCCCCCGGCCAGATCGTCATCTCGGGACACGCGGCGGCGGTCAAACGGGCCGTGGACATTGCAAAAGAAAACGGCGCCAAGCGGGCCATACTGCTCAACGTCAGCGTGCCGTCACACTCCTCTTTGATGCGTGAAGCCGGTGAGGAATTGTTCACGACCCTCAAAGCCACCGAATTCGCCGCACCGTCCGTGCCGGTATTCAGCAGCATCGCCGTCAGGGCGTACCGGGACGCCGATGACATACGAGACGTGCTTCGGCAGCAGGTCTTCAGCCCCGTCCAGTGGGTGAAAACGACACGTGCACTCATCGAGGCCGGAACGGACAACATCGTCGAATGCGGACCGGGAAAGGTGCTGGCGGGCCTGTGTCGCAGAATCGACAAAACGACGCCGGCTATTTGCATCGATTCACCAGACTCGCTGGAGAAAGCGCTGGGTTGAGCGGACCGCAATCGACCATTTCCATTGCAGATTTCGGTTTGGCAAATCACGGTCTCACCTGGGACGTGCTGACGGGGGCAACGATTCATGAATGAAACATTTCGAGCGAACGTACTTGAGGGGCAGGTGGCGTTGGTGACCGGCGCCTCACGCGGAATCGGCGCCGAGATCGCGCGTGCGTTGGCGGCTGCCGGCGCCTGCGTTGTCGGCACCGCCACGAGCGAAAACGGCGCGCAGGCAATCTCCGCGGCGCTAGGCGAAAGAGGGCGGGGAATCGTGCTGAACATCGCCAGTGACGACTCCGTGCAGTCGGCGTTCTCCGACATGAAAGACAACGAAGGCACGCCACAAATCGTTGTCAACAATGCCGGTATCACTCGTGACAACCTGCTGATGCGAATGAAGGCGGACGAGTGGGACGACGTCATAACCACCAATTTGTCCGGCGTTTATCGCGTGTGCAAGGCGAGTTTGCGCGGGATGATGAAGGGGCGTTACGGCCGAGTCATCAACATTGCCTCGGTGATCGGTGTGATGGGCAACGCGGGTCAGGCGAACTACGCGGCCGCCAAGGCCGGCATCATCGGCTTCTCCAAGTCGATGGCCCGCGAAGTGGGTTCGAGAAACATCACCGTCAATGTCGTCGCTCCTGGGTTCGTCGACACGGACATGACGCGCGTCTTGTCGGATGAGCAAAAATCGGGGATGCTGAGCCAGGTGCCGCTCGGTCGGCTGGGGGAGGTCGCCGATATCGCCGCTCCCGTCCTGTTTCTGGCATCGCCGGCCGGCGCCTACATTACGGGAGAAACTCTGCACGTGAACGGCGGTATGTTGATGGACTGACCGGGCTGTGGATTGAGCCATTAGTTTCCCCTACAATACCGTGCCACGGCTTGGCCGAGGCTCTAAAATTCAAAGACTTAGGGCCTCAAAACGACTGCCGGAGCGAGTGAAAAGGCGCGTTTTGAGGCAGGCGATACAAGAAGCATCAGCAACAGGGACAGCGCATCAGGGGGGCCGTTTTATGGGCTCAGCCAACTCCCATGATCTAAATAGATAGTCTCTTCTTAAGGAGAAGCGATCACCATGAGTAGTATTGAGGAACAGGTTAAGGGCATCGTTGCCGAGCAACTCGGCGTCAAAGAGGAAGAGGTCACCAATGACGCTTCCTTCGTCGACGACCTGGGTGCCGATTCGTTGGACACTGTTGAATTGGTAATGGCGCTCGAGGAGGAATTCGAGACTGAGATTCCTGACGAAGAGGCTGAGAAGATCACGACGGTGCAGCAGGCGATCGATTTCATCAACGCTCGTCGCAGCGAGTCCTAAGGGATATCAATCCGGTGCGGGTTTGACACCGCACCGGTTTCCATTCACCGTCGGCGTTTCTGCCGCGGCAAATTCGGAACAGTATTGAGCAAGCGTCGCGTTGTCGTTACCGGTATGGGTATCGTCTCTCCGGTCGGCAGTAAAATTGAAGAAGCTTGGACGAACATTCGAGAAGGGAATTCAGGTATTGTCCCGATCGAAGATTTCGACACGTCTGCGTTTAGCACGCGTATTGCCGGGGTCGTGCGTGGTTTCGACGTCGATAGTTATCTCAGCGCCAAGGAAGCGCGCAAGATGGATACGTTTATGCACTACGGCATCGCCGCGTGCGTCGACGCGCTTCAGGACTCCGCTTTGGAAATCACCGCGGAGAACGGGCACCGGATCGGGATTGCAATGGGTGCGGGTATCGGCGGCCTCAGCACTATCGAAGACAATCACAGCCGATTCCTGAACGGCGGTCCGCGGAAAGTCTCTCCGTTTTTCATTCCCGGAAGCATCATCAACATGACCTCGGGAAACGTCAGTATCCGTTACAAGATTACCGGTCCGAATCTGTCGATTGTCACAGCTTGCACGACCGCAACGCACTGCATCGGTCTTGCGGCGCGCACGGTCGCTTACGGCGACGCCGACGTGATGCTTGCCGGTGGTTCGGAGTATGCGACGACGCCGCTGGCAATCGCCGGTTTCTGCGCGGCGCGCGCGATGACGACGCGAAATGACGATCCGCAGGGAGCGAGCCGACCGTTCGACGCCGGTCGTGACGGCTTTGTGCTCAGCAACGGAGCCGCGTGCCTGGTCCTCGAAGAACTGGAGCACGCAAAATCCCGCGGTGCGTCGATTTATGCGGAGCTCGTGGGCTTTGGCATGAGCGGTGACGCCCACCACATCACGGCGCCGCCGGAAGACGGCGAGGGCGCCCGCAAGTGCATGGTGGCGGCGCTCGAGGACGCGGGCATCGGGCCCGCGGACGTGGATTATCTGAACGCGCACGGCACGTCGACGCCGGTTGGCGACATCGGCGAGACCGTCGCCATCAAGCGGGCATTCGGTGACGCGGCAAAATCGTTGGCAGTGAGTTCAACCAAGTCGTGCACCGGGCATCTGCTTGGCGCGGCCGGCGGGGTCGAGGCGATTTTCTCGATTCTCGCCATACGCGACCAGGTGCTCCCGCCAACGATCAACCTGGATTCGCCCGATCCGGACTGCGACCTCGACTACGTGCCCAACGAGGCGCGGGACGCCACGGTCAAAACCGTCGTCAGCAATTCCTTCGGTTTCGGCGGGACCAACGGGAGCCTGGTCTTTAGCGCCTTTTCCTAGGGCCTGCTAACGCTACTGTGATCGGCCGGACATCCAATCTCGAAGCCGATGTCGCTGCACCGTAGGCAGCGGCCTCACGCCGGCATCCGTACGCGCGGCCGGTCCGTCGCGGATTCCGCGACGGCGAGAAGCCAACGGCGGCAATTGCCGGGACTCGCTCGCGGCGGCGGCGTTTCGGTGGATTCAGGTGGTACTCGTGACGGTTCCGGCGGCATATACTCTGGTCCGTGAACGGCAAATCCAACCCGCGCCGCTATCTGCTGACGGTATTAGCGCTTTTCCGGTGATAATGCGGCGATGAAACGCATGCTCGTCTGGATTGCCGCACCGGTCGGCCTCGCCGCACTGGTGGCGGCAGCGCTGGCCTGGCGCGCGTACGCCTATGTGAACGCGCCGCTGAACCTGCCGGGAGATGGCGCGGTGTTCGAGATCCGACCTGGCGCGGCGTTCAGCAAAATCAGCCGCGATCTCGCGGATTCCGGCGTGCTCGACAGGCCTCGATGGTTCAGCTGGTACGGACGCCTCACCGGCAATGCAGCAAAGGTCCGTGCCGGTGAGTATCTGTTGGAGCCCGGCCTTACGCCAAGAAGTCTTCTCGACAAGTTTGTCGCGGGGGACGTGAGGCTTTATTCGTTCACGATCGTGGAAGGCTGGACGTACCGTGAACTCGTTGCCGCGCTGGCGGCGCATCCCGCTATCGAAACTTCCATTGTTTACGAGGACTGGCCGGCGCTCTTGGAAGAGCTGGGCGGCAAATTCGAGTATCCGGAAGGGCTTTTCCTGCCGGAAACCTATCGCTTCCCGAAGTACACCCGTGACGTGGACGTTCTCCGTCAAGCCCACGAGCTGCTGGAAACGGCGCTGGCCGAAGAGTGGGACGCGCGAGCGGTCGGACTGCCTATCGCAAGCCCCTACGACGCTTTGATACTTGCATCGATCATCGAGAAAGAGACGGCGTTGGCGTCCGAACGGTCCAGAATCGCCGGCGTTTTCGTGCGCCGGCTGGAAAGGCGCATGCGTCTGCAGACGGATCCGACGGTCATTTATGGGGTTGGCACCGATTTCGACGGTAATCTGACGCGTCGCCACCTCCGCACCGATACGCCTTACAACACGTATACACGTCGCGGTCTGCCGCCGACGCCCATTGCTTTGCCCGGACGGGCGGCGATCCGGGCGGCCCTGCATCCGGCGGACGGCAATGAGATTTTTTTCGTCGCCACGGGTCTCGGCGACGGCAGCCACAAGTTTTCAGAAACCAAAGAGCAGCACGACGCGGCCGTACAGGAGTACCTCAACCGGCGGCGTGCGTCGCGGGTTCCGGACTAATGGCGGGTTCGCGAGGGAAATTCATCACGGTCGAGGGTATCGAAGGGGTTGGTAAATCGACCAATATCGAGTTTCTTTCGACGTTGATCAAGGAAAGAGGCTATGAGGTCGTCCTTACCCGAGAGCCGGGCGGCACGCCGATGGCGGAGCGCATCCGCTCCATGCTCCTGGCTCACGGTGACGAACCCTTACCCGACACGGCAGAGCTGCTGTTGTTCTTCGCGGCGCGTTCCCTGAACGTCAACAACACAATTCTGCCGGCGCTGGAAGCCGGCCAATGGGTGATCTGCGATCGATTTACCGATGCGAGCCGCGCGTATCAGGGAGCCGGTCGCGGCCTCGATCGGCAGCGAATCGATACCCTGGCGAATTGGGTACAAGACGGACTGCAGCCGGATATCACGCTGTTGCTGGATGCGCCGGCAAGCGTCGGGATGGGACGTGCGGAGCGCCGTGGCGCGGCCGATCGGCTCGAGTCGGAACAGCAGCCGTTTTATGAACGCGTGCGAGCCGCCTACCTGGAGTTGGCCGAGGCGGAGCCGGAGCGTTTTTCGGTGATTGATGCAAGCGCCGATCTGAAGGGAGTGCAGCACAGCATTGCGTTGGCCGTGGAACGGCTTTTTGGCGATTAATTGGATTAACTAGGTATTATAAGACGCTGTTTTTATGGAATTAACCTGGCTAAAGCCGTTCACCGAAAGCTGGGCGACCCGCGTCTCTCAGGGTCGTGTTCCGCACGCGCTGTTGCTGCTGGGGCCGGCCGGCGTCGGCAAGCGTGCGGCGGCGGCCTGGTTGGCCCGGGAGCGTTTGGGCCTCACCGCGGCCGAGGAAGGACCCCGGTATCCGCTGCAGGTGCCCGAGCATCCGGACCTGCGCTGGCTCAGCCCGCCGGAAGACAAACACACGGTGGGTATCGAGCAGGTCCGTGAACTCGTTTCCTCGTTGTCGCTGACCAGCTACTCGGGAGGCGGCAAAGTCGCCGTAATCGACCCCGCCAATGCCATGACCGCCAACGCCGCCAACAGTCTGCTGAAAACCCTCGAGGAACCCTCGGGAGAGGCGTTGATCATCCTCGTCGCGGACCGGATCGGGCGTCTGCCCGCGACGATTTTCAGCCGCTGCCAACGCGTCAATTTCCCGCTGCCGCCGGAAGGCGAAAGTCTGGCCTGGCTGGAGCGGCTAAAACCCGCCGGCGATTGGGATCGGTCGCTCGGACTCGCGGGTCACGCGCCGCTCGCGGCAATCGAGGCTCGCGATCACCTCGAGCAGGCAACGGTAATGGCGGACGAGTTCGTCGATGTTGCGGAGCGTCGGGTTTCGCCGGTCGAGGTGGCCGCCAGATGGTCTAAGTACGACCCCGCATTCGTGCTTGATTGGCTCTGCGTGAGCGTCCAGCAATGCCTCCGTCGCGCGAGCTTGAGCGATTCCGGGCTCGCCGAAGGCGGCCCGTTGCAATCTGTGCTCCGTCGCATAGACAGAAGAAAATTGTTCTGCTATTTAGACATAATCAATCGGCTGAGAGCTCAGGCGGCGGGCAGCTACAACGTGCAGCTGACGCTCGAGAGCCTTCTGATCGACTGGGCGGATGGCCTCGAGCGCTGTCATCACGCCTTCGCTCCCGGCGAATTGCTGCCGGGTTCCACCGCAAGGTAAATATCGGCATGTTGAGAAAGGACCTGTTGAAGCTGGCGAGCGACGCCGGCGCGATCAACGCGGTACATCGGGTTCCGGCGAGTTGCCGTCAGGAATCGCTTCAGGGTAGAGACTGAAATGGCAAAACCGGGCCTACTGACACTGACCATCAAGGACAAGAGCGCGCTGTATCTGGCGTACATGCCGTTTGTGAATAACGGTGGTTTGTTCATCCCGACAAACAGCTCTTACCGCCTGGGCGACGAAGTCTTCATGTTGCTGAACCTGATGGGCGAGGAGGAAAAAATCCCGGTGGCCGGCACGGTAATCTGGATTACGCCCAAGGGCGCGCAGGGCAAGCGGACCGCGGGCATCGGCGTCCAGTTCAGCGATCAGGATCAGGGTAACACGCAGAAAAAAATCGAGAACTATCTGGCCGGCGCTCTCGGAGGCGACAAACCGACCCACACCATGTGAGGAACGGCTGACGCTCGCATCGCACCCGCCGGCCCGCGGCGCTCAGGCCTGCGAACTCGCTATGCCGCCGCGCAGGACGTACGCGTTGTAACCGCGTTCGCTCAGGATATAGGCGCCGGCCGAGCTTCGGCGGCCGGTGTCGCAGCACAGCACGTAGTTCTTGTCGACGTCCAGCGTGCCGATTTTCAGGCGGATGAAATACAGCGGGATATTGACCGCGCCTTCGAGATGATTGTTCTCGAACTCGCTGGGCAGCCTGACGTCCAGCCACTGGCCGCCATTGCTGACGATCTCCCGAGCCTGGTCATAGCTGACCCAATCGAGCATGGGCTCATTGAGCAGTTTGTTGAAGTCGTCTTTCCCGAGGCGCATTACCGAACCGTCCGCGGTCATCGTCACGGTCGCGTTTCTTTTGGCGTCGGAGATCAGGGCTTCTTCGCCGAACGTGTCTCCGACCACCAGTTCCGCAAGCTTGATGCCTTCCTTGTTCAAGGGCGTTTCCCGGGTTACCAGGCATTTGCCACGGGTGAGAACGTAGAAGTAGTCGCCTTCCGTACCCTGTTTGACGACGACGTCACCCGAGCGATAGTTGATCTGCTGCATGCGCATGAAAATCGCCTGGATATTTGCCGGCGGAATCTTGTGGAACGCTTTCGCCTGCAGCAGGATCGTCATCCAGTCGTCGCCACCGACGTCGGACGTCCCCTGTAGCTCCGAGACTTCGTAGGTCCCCGTCTGGTCCCAGGTCAGCATCACGTCGAGGAGGTCGCTGTCGATCGAGATGTATTGGACTCTGTCCCGGGCGCGCGCCGTGAAACGTCTCGGGAACACCGGCGCAACGGGGTTACGGGCAGGATCGGTACCCCCTTCGATCAGTTCGACGATTTCGCCCTGATCGAGCAGTTCCAGTGTGCCGGAGACCACGTACACCGTGCGTTTCTCGGCGTCGCCTTCCTTGAATAGGATCTGTTGAGGCGACATCTCACGGATCTGAACTTTGCCGGCGAGGGCAGCCAGATTGTCTCGTTTGAGGCCGTCAAGAGGCGAAAATCTCTGGAGCAGGTCCGTGTTTAGCTGCTCACCCGTCATTCTGTATCCCGTTGTTGCTGGATCTCGTGTCGCCGTCGTCCCCGCCCGGCTTCGTATCCAGTTCCCTAAGTCTTTATTCTAACTTCAATTTGTTGCGCCCTGATACTGGCAGTCATGTAACGCGTGATGCGTGAAGCGGCGCACAGTTTACCATCGTGGCAGAAAAGTCCGGCGCTGCTAAGCCTTTTGTCCAAGCGCCGACCAACCCGGATGAGGCGCAAACCGTTCACCGTGCGCCGCAGCCAGTTGCTCCAAAGTTGCCACGACCTCTTCGACACCGCGGTCCTTCGCATATTGCAAGGGGCCGCCGCGGAAAGGCGCGAAGCCGGTGCCGAAAATGACCCCGGCGTCGAGAAGATCGGCGTCCGTCACCACCTCTTCCGCGAGACAGGCCACGGCTTCGTTGACCATCGGCAGGAGGAGTCTATCGGCGATGTCGGCCGGAACGCTGTTTGCCTGTTCGGGGGTTGCCGGCGGTTTGACGGCCTTGCCCTCGGCCCATTGGTAAAATCCCTGGCCGACTTTTCTTCCCAATTCCTTCGCATCGACCTTCTCGGTCAGCCGCGCCGGCGCCGGCCGCCCGAACGCCTTGCCCAGCACCTCGGAAACGCTCAGTGCGACGTCCAGGCCGACGCTGTCGGCGAGTTCTATCGGCCCCATCGGCATGCCAAACTGCTCGGCCGCGTTGTCGATATCGATCATCGCCACGCCTTCCTCCACGAGGTGTGTCGCCTCCGCCATGTACGGAGCCAGAAGCCGGTTGACGACAAAGCCGGGTGAACTCGAACACGCCAGGGGAAACTTGCCGATGCGCTTGACAAACGCAAAGCCGACGTCGAGAGCGTCCTCTTGCGTGTCCTCGCAGCGGATGACTTCGACCAACGGAAGCTGGGCCACCGGGTTAAAAAAGTGCAGGCCGATGAATCGCTGCGGGGCGTCCAGCACCGTACGCAGCTCTTCGAGCCGAATACTCGACGTATTCGTGGCGAGAATGGCGTCGGCCTTCATCCTTGCCTGCACGTTTCGATAGAGCGCCTGCTTGGCATCGAGGTTCTCGAAAATGGCTTCGATGATCAGATCGGCGTCGGCCACGCCGTTGCCGTCGACGTCGGCGCGCAGCCTCGCGGTGGCGGCGGCGCGCTGCCCATCGTCGCGTACTTTTTTTGCAAAGAGTTTTGCGGCTCTTTCCATGGCGGGTTCGATGTACCGGAGCTCGCGATCCTGGAGCGTTACCTCGAGACCGCGAAGGGCGCACCAGGCGGCGATATCGCCGCCCATGACGCCGGCGCCGATGACGTGGACCCTGGAGACTTCGCTCTTCAGCCGGTTACCCTGTGATTTCAACCGGTTTTGCAGAAAAAACACGCGGATCAGGTTGCGCGCGGTATCACCGCACATGAGTGTGGCGATCGACCGGGCTTCCGGTTCGTAGCCGGTGCGGGGCGACGCGCCGTATTTCGACCAGAGGTCGATAATTGCGTAGGGCGCCGGATAGTGTTCGGGTCTGGCTTTGCCGCGCACCTGTTTTTCGAGCGCGCGCACGATGAACGGGCGAACCGGCGCCAGGTTGAGCAGGCGGTCCGGCAGGCGCGCCCGCGCTTTTGCGGGTCGTGAGGCAATGAGCGCAGCGGCGGTGGCCTTCCAGTCCGTGGCGTCCGCGATCTCATCGACCAGCCCGATACGCTGGGCTTTGCTCACGGTAATGGGTTTGCCGGTCAGCATGAGTTGCATGGCGGCCCGCACGCCCGCGATCTGGACCGCGCGCACGGTACCTCCGAAACCGGGATGAATGCCGAGCTGTACTTCCGGCAGGCCGAGAATCGGCTTTTGGTGCTCGATGGCGATTCGATAGTCGCAGGCCATCGCCAATTCGAGGCCGCCGCCGAGCGCAAAGCCGTTGATTGCCGCGACGGTCGGGCAGGTCAAGGCCTCCAGGCGATCGAGGACCTGTTGGCCGAGCCGGATGAGCGTGTAGGCCTGTTCGGCGTTCTCGATGGTGGTGAACTCGTTGATATCGGCCCCCATCACGAAACCGTTCTTTTTACCTGAATGGATGACCACGCCGGCCGGCGGCCGCGTTTCCAGCTCGCCGATGATCGTGTTCAGCTCACGCAGGACAGGACCGGACAGCACATTGGCGCTGCTTTCCGCTTTGTCGATGCAGAGCCATGCGATTCCCACCGAATCGTGCTCCAGCCGCCAGTGTTCAAATTGTTGTTTGTTTTCCTCGGTCATGAAGGGGTCCTGATACTTTGCTCGGCCAGGCAGCGTCGGTGCGCCGCTCGCCAGGGCCTGTTAACCCTAGGCGACGTCAAAATCGCAGATCAACGGCAGGTGATCGGAAAAACGCACTTCCGGAATCTCGAAATGCCGCACCTTGATGCCTTCCTGGTACAGAATGAAATCCAGCTCGCGGCGCGGCGAACGGCTGGGAAACGACGGCAGGCTCTGCGTGTTGGCGCTTTTCAGCCCGGCGGCTTTCATGAACAGGTAGATCTCGTCCTCGCCCCAAAACGTGTTGAAATCGCCGGCGACGATCACGGGTTTCTCCGTGTCGGCGATGATGTCGTGCAGCCGTCGAAGTTGCAGATGCCGGTGCCGGTATTTGAGTGAAAGATGCACCAGGAAAACGGCAAACCGCTCCATTTCCAACTCGATGATGAGCCGTTTTATACCGGTGTCGAAGTAGTGAAATGTTTCGCCGTGGACACGTTCGGCGGCCAAAAATGCATTGCCCTGTTTACGGATGATCGGCAGCAACTGGTTTATCGAAGACTCGCCGTATTTGATCTCGTAGGAGGTGTTCATGCCGAGTTTTTTGGCAATGCTGTCTGCCTGATTGATCATGCGGCTGCGAATGGAGCCGGTGTCCACCTCGATGAGTCCGACGATGTCGGGATCGCAGGAGCGGATGAATTCGGTGATGTCGGGCAAAACGGTCTGGCTACCGAGCAGGTAGCCCGCTCCCGGCAGGGGTACGTGCATGGAGGCGCCTGCGCCCACTGCGTAGCGGATGTTGTATAGGAGCAGGCGCATGATCGATTTGGCCCTGGACCGACACTGAAAGTTGAATGCTGACCCGTCAGAGGTCCGCTGTACGATACAGAAAGGGGCGAGCCATGGAAACCACTGTCGCGCTCGGCCCTGACCGTGACCGCTTGCTGGCCATATTTGGACTCTATTCGTTACACTACACTCGCGTTATATCGGCAAGTTGTGGAGGTTGACACGTGTCCGAGAGTAACCCCATTCGAGTGTTCGTATCCCATTTGTTTCGCGAAGACGCAGATTACCTCAGAGTATTCGAGTTTCTGGAGAGCGTGGACCGGTTCTTCTACGTCAACACGAGCAAGCCGGAAAACATCCCACAGACTGGCGGTATCGAGGCGATCAAGGACGAGTATATCGGTCAGATAAAGGCATCGGAGGCGGCGATCGTGCTACCCGAGCATTTTTCCGAGAATGCGGATCTCGTGAACTATCAGATGGACGTAGCGGACGCCAACGACAAACCGATCGTCACGATTCGGCCGTTCGGCGGACTGAATGTAACACCGGCGGAACTCGAGAAACGCGTCAAGGAGCTGGTGGAGTGGAACAATCGTGAGATTGCCGATGCGCTGCGGCGGCAGGCGCGGCATGAGGACACCTCTCGCTGGGACGTCATCGATTTTCCAGGATTCGATGAAGAACAGTGAGTTAGAGATAATAGTTAAAGTATTTTATGGCGTCTGACTCAGGATTGAGCGAGCGCGTCGGACCGCTGGTAATCGCCCATCGGGGCGCCAGCGGCTACCTTCCCGAACACACGCTGGCGGCCAAGGCGCTCGCTTACGGTCTTGGGGCCGACTTCCTCGAGCAGGACGTCGTCGCGACGCGCGACCGTCAACTCGTGGTGCTTCACGACATCCACCTGGACAGGGTGACCGACGTCGTGGAGCGCTTTCCGGATCGCGCACGCGCCGACGGACGCTGGTACGCGGTCGATTTTGACCTCGCCGAGCTGAAGTCGCTGAACGTGTTCGAGCGAATGAACGAGCGCGGCGACGGGACCGTTTTCCCGGCCCGTTTTCCGCATCGCAGCGGTCGTTTTCAGATTGCGACGCTGGCGGAAGAAATCGAGATGATCCAGGGTCTCAATCGCTCGATGGGACGCAGCGTCGGCATATATCCGGAGATCAAGCGGCCGTCCTGGCACCGTGAGGAGGGCATTGATCTGAGCGAGATGGTCCTTGCCGTGCTGGCGCGTTACGGTTACGAACGCCGCGCCGATCCTGTTTACGTCCAGTGTTTCGACGCCGATGAGACGCGGCGTATACGCGAGCAGCTGGGTTCCGAGCTGCGCCTGGTGCAGCTTCTGGCGGAAAACGAATGGCGCGAGTCGCCCTCGGATTACACCTACCTCAAGACCGCCGAAGGAATTGCCGAAGTGGCCGAATACGCCGACGCAATAGGGCCGTGGATCGGGCAGCTCTATTCGTTACCGCAGGCAGGTGGACAGGCTGTCTCGACGGGGCTTGCGGAGTGCGCCCACGGCAATGGTTTGGCCGTGCATCCCTACACATACCGTGCCGATGCGCTGGCGCCCGGTTTTACCTCCTACGCGGAGATGGTCGTCTGGTTTGTGGAAACCCTGCTGGTTGACGGCCTGTTCACCGACTTTACGGATGCGACCATCGCGGCGCTGAGGCTGCGATAAAACGGCCGTGGCGACCCGGAGTCGTTGCCCTTGGGCGTCCGGGATGAGACGCTTATTGGCTCTTTTTTAACATATCCACTCTCGATCGAGCCGTCGACACTGTGTTTACGAAGCCCCGGGCGCCTGACGGCGGGGGCACGAGTGGAATTGGCGCCGTTCCCCATGCGGGACTGAGAACTCGGTCCTTTTCTCATGCAGAAAAGTGCATAATCTAGACCGTTGCCAATTCAATTCAGGAATCCGGCAATGTTTATGGATACCCCGCATACCTTGCTATACACGGCCCTGGGCGCGTTCTTCCTCGGATGGTTCGTCGGCAAAATCGGGGCTTATTTCGGCAACAAGTATACCGAGAGCAATCGCGACCCACGCGACGACCGGATTCGCTCCCTGGAAGCCGAACTCCGCATTGCCAAGACCGAAGGTGAGAAGAGCAAGGCCGATCTCAAGGCAAGAGACGGCGACCTCGCCGACGCGCGCAAGGAAATCGACGACATCGAACTGCACCTGAAGAAATCCGAGGAAGTCATTGTCGAGCTTCGCAAGGATCTCAGGGACTCGGTCATCAAGACACGCGAGCTTCGGGAAGAACTCACCGAGCGGGCCACCGAAAACCTGAAGTCCGAGGTCAGGCTCCGGGAAGTGCAGACCGAACTGTCCGTGGCGCAGGCCTCGACGGACATGATCGCAACCGGTGTGCTCGACTACTCCCAGGACGAAGAAGCCGACGAGGAAGACTCGGAAAAACCGCAAATCTACAACGCGGGCGTGTAGACACCGGATCCCGGTAAACCTTCTGACAACGCGCGATCGACGCCCCGCCGGTCACGGCCCGTCGCCTCTGCGCGGTAGCGCCGGCCCGACGTATATCCCGGAACGCCTGCCGCGTTCGGCGGTCATAGGTATGGCGCCGCGTCGGAGTTTTGTGGAAAAATACCCGGCTCGGGCGGGTGTCTCGACGGATATTGGCGGAAACGAGTGGATCGGACGCAAATTCAGAACAACATCAAACGCTGGCGCATTGCGCTGCTGGCGCTGCTGAGTATCGCCGCCTCTCAGCTCGTTCTGGCCGGACACCAGTTCGCGCATGACGAGACCGTCGTCGCGGAGAACTGCGCCGTTTGCATCCAGCTCGAGCAATTGGAATCACCGACGATTGGCGCCGAATCCGCGTCCTTGATGACGTTTGCCAAACTCGTTCTGCCGGTATTGACCGACCGCGTCGTCGCCGACGATATTGTTCGCCGCTATTCGAGCCGCGCGCCTCCAGCCATCTGATCTTTGCCCCGAAGCGGAGTCGAAATCCGCTTAATCCGCCGTGACGCCGACGATCACGGTGTTCGCAACAGCAAAAGACCGGAACAAAACAATGAAATCTCATGAAAGGCGGAATTCACTTTCCCGTACTCTCGGCGTGTGCTTTTTCGGCACGGCGATCGCCCCGGCATTCGCCCAGGGCAACCAGGCTCCCGACGAGCATCACGATATCGAAGAAATCACCGTGGAGGCGACGGCGTTGCCAAGAACCGTCGAGCAGCTGGCGCAGCCGACCTCGGTGCTGCGGGGTGAAGAGCTTGCAAAGAAAGTTGCGCCGAGCATCGGCGAGACCTTGTCGAGGGAACTCGGCGTCAGCTCAACCTATTTTGGACCGGTCGCCTCGCGTCCGGTTATCCGTGGCCAGTTCGGAGAGCGCGTACGCGTGTTGAGCAACGGTCTCGACGCGCTCGACGCATCCGCGCTCAGCGAAGATCATCAGACGAGCGTCGAAGGCATCCTGGCGGAACGCGTCGAGATCATTCGTGGCCCGGCAACCCTGCTTTACGGCAGCGGCGCAGCCGGTGGCCTCGTCAACGTCGTCGACAACCGCATCATCGACAGCCCGTTAAGCGAACCGTTCAGCGGTGAGTTGGCGGTGAACGGGACCTCGGTCACGGGTGAAGTCGCCGGCGCGGGCTGGTTGGCGTTCGGCAACGAGAGGATCGGCGTCCACCTCGATTACTTCCGGCGCGATACCGAGGACGTCGACATTCCGGGGTTTGCGGAGTCTTCGCGGTTTCGCGCGCTCGAGGAAGCGGAAGAGGAACACGGCGAGGAAGAAGAACACGGTGAGGAAGAGGAGGCCCGCGGCAGCATCGAAAACAGCGACAGCTCTACCGATGGCGGTGCGATCGGTATCTCGCTTACCGGTGATGACGGTTTCCTGGGTGTGTCGGTGAGCACGTTTGACAGCGACTATGGCGTGCCCGGCGCCCATCACCACCACGAGGAAGGCGAAGAAGAGGAGGAAGAAGAGGAAGAAGAAGAGACCGTGCGCATCAAGCTCGAGCAGACCCGCGTCGACCTGCAGGGCCAGTATTCGTTCGCCGGTCCGATCCAGCGCGTCCGCGTTCGCCTCACCCAGAACGACTACGAACACACCGAGTTCGAGGGCGGCGAGGTTGGCACGATCTTCGAGACGGAAGGCGTCGATGCCCGAGTCGAGCTCGCACATGCTCCGATTGGAGCCCTGGAGGGTGCGTTCGGCTTTCAGTACAAACAAATCGATTTTAATGCAATCGGCGACGAAGCGTATGTGCCCGAATCCGATACCGAACGACTGAGTATTTTCGTGTTCGAGGAGTTGGGCATGACGGACAGCTTTACGGTGCAGGGCAGTTTGCGACTCGAGAACCAGGAGATCAGCGGTCCGACGCTCGTCAGCGACTACGATGAATCGGCGTTCAGCGCGTCGATCGGGGCGGTCTGGGGCCTATCCGAGTCGCTGACGCTTTCTGCGCACTATTCGCTGTCGGAACGGCATCCCAACGCCACGGAGCTCTACGCCGACGGTCCGCACGTCGCCGTGCAGCGTTTCGAGCGCGGCGCGGTAACCCTGGGTAACGACATCCTCGATAAGGAGGTCTCTCAAAACATCGACCTGACGTTGCGAGGAAACACCGAATGGGTCGATTGGACCATGACGGTGTTCAGCAACGACGTCGACGACTACATCATCCTGTCGCCCACGGCGGAAATCGAGGACGGTTTTCAGGTGTTCGAGTACGGTCAGGCCGACGCCGAACTCTACGGATTCGAGGCGGAAGCGCGAATCGAATTGCTGGATACCGACCGCGGGCACCTGCATACGCGGGTCTTCAGCGACTACGTCGCCGGCGAACAAAGCCGCTCGGGTGAATACCTGCCGCGACTGACTCCGCTGCGTTACGGCCTTGGCTTGCACTACACCATCGACGACGTGGAGATGAGCGTCGATGCGACCACCTACGACAAGCAGAGTAAAACGGCAAACAACGAGCTGCCGACGGACAGCTATACGCTGGTGGGCGCGGAGGTCTCCTACGCGGTGCCGGATCGTGGGCTTTTCGTCTTCTTGAGAGGATCGAACCTCGGCGATCAGGATGCCCGCCAGCACGCCTCGCCGCTGAAGGACACGGTGCCGCTGCCGGGTCGTTCCGTGCACGCCGGCGTTCGTTTCGAGTTCTGAGGTCCGGGGTAGTTTTGCCGCCCGCGACGGCGGCAGCTACCATGGCCGCCTGTAATGGCTGGGCGCGTGGTCCGGTCTAGTTAAGCGGAACCAAGCGGACAGGAGACGGCCGATGCGAAAACCGATCGCCGGAGCGCTCGCGATTCTTGGGATGACGCCCGGTGCGGGCGTCGCTCAGGACGCGGCCGGTGGCATGATGGACAAGCCGAATGGCGATATCGTCGAATTTTTGCCGCACAATCCGGCCGAGTGCGCGGCGGACGGCATCGCCAATGGCGGCTACGATCTGATCAGTTATCGAAAGGAAGGCGGGCCTCGATTCGGGAGCGCCGAGTTTCCCGCCGAGTACGGCGGCCTCACCTATTTGTTCGAGACGGACGCGCATCGCCGCCAGTTCCTGGACGATCCGGAGCGGTATCTGCCGGCCTACAGCGGCTGGTGCGCCGTCACGCTGGCGCTCGGCCGGCTGAACTGTCCCGACTACACGAATTTCAAGATCGAAGACGGTCGGCTGCTACTGTTCGAGCTGACCGGGTTCACGAACGGGCAGACCCTTTGGAACTCCGATCCCGGGCATTTTCGCGGTCTTGCAGACGGCAATTACACGATCGTGATGAATCACGAATGACCGGAACCGGTCTTGGGTCAGGGTCCAGACGCCTCCTCGCCGGCGGTCTTTGCGCGTTGTTGACGCTGTCCTGCACACGCGCGCCGCAGTCGGTCGTCGTGAGCATCTCCACCGAAGAGCCGGGACCGTCGGTCGCCGCCGCCATGCAGCCGCTGCTGGCCGAGCAGAACATCGAACTCGTGATTCGGGGAAATGACGACCCGGAGAGCATACTGACCGTGGTGCTCGAAGGCGATGCGGATCTGGGCATCGTCGAGGAGCCGGCGCGTCGCGTTCATGGGCTGACGACGGTAGCGCCGTTGTACCCGAGTATCCTGCACGTTCTGTATCGAAAAAACCGCTCGATTCGGACCTTTCCGGAACTGATACGGGGACAGCAGGTGTATGCCGGGCCGATTGGCGGTACCGCGTGGCGACTGCTCCAGCAGCTGGCCGGCGATTACATGCTGGCGGAAGCGGATTACACGGTTCTGGCGGAGCCGTGGCGCGTTGAGCCGGACGTCTATTTCATATTGGGCGGACTGCTGGCGCAGGAGAGTCTCGCAAAGCTGGGCGCCTACCAGATGTTCAGTTTCGGTTCCGCCGACCAACTCGGGTCCGGCACCCAGGCGGAAGGTCTGGCGTTGAAATACCCGAACATCCGGCCCTTCATCCTACCCGAATCGGTTTACGGTTCGTTCAATCAGGAAGCGGTGCTGACGCTGGCAACGCGGACCGTGCTGGTGGCGCGGGACGATCTCGGCCCCGACCTCACGTACCTGATCGCCCGCAAGCTGTTCGAGCAGGCCCACGAGATTGCGATCGAATACCACCTGGTCATGACCGAGTTACATGACGAGCTCGATCCCAGCATGCTGGCGTTGCCGCTGCACCGCGGTGCGCGTTATTACGTCGAAAAGGACGAGCCGACCGTGTTCGAGCGATACGCCGAAGTGGTGGGTGTCGGTTTGACCATCATCGCGGCCGCCGGCAGCGGTCTTCTGGCCGCCGTGCGCATGAACAAGGCGCGCCGCAAAGATCGAATCGACGTGTTCTACCGGCGTGTCCTGGCGATACGGCATGAGCTTGAAAGTACTGATAACGATATTAAATACAATGAATTATCAGATAAAATTAAAGTAATACAGGAAGATGTATTCAAGTTGCTCATCGCCGAACGCCTCAACGTCGACGAGTCCCTGACGCTGTTTCTCGACCTGTCGAACAAGGTGCTCGGGGAGATTGCCAGCCAGCAGTCGGGTTCGTCAGCCTGATAGCGGCGGCTGGTTCCGGGCTTCCCCGCCGCTTCCACCCCGACCGGGGCGGGCCTCGGCGCGCAAAGAATTGTCAAGATTGTGCCGCGCCGGTCAACAGGACGGCCATTCGCGCGTTAGCGTGTGTGTCATTGATCAATAAGTGGAGCAAAACATGAGATCGTCGTATTTGCCGGCCGCGCTGGCGGCCTTACTGATTGCCGTGAGCCCGGAGGCGATTGCCCAGGACGGTGCGGACGAGGCCGTGAACGAAACGCCGGAACAGCGTCGCGAACGCTTCGAGAACATGACGGCGGAAGAACGCGAAGCGGCGCGCGCGGCCGCGCGTGAGCGCCGCGAATCGATGTCGGATGAAGAACGCGCCGCTGCCCGTGAGCGATTCGAGAGTGAGCGAGAGCAACGTCGGGAGGCAAACCGCGAACGATGGGATTCCATGTCCGACGAGGAGCGTGCCGAGGCCCGCGAGCAGATGCGCGGCAAGCGGGAGGCGAATCGCTCGAGGACGCGCGAGCGCTGGGAATCGATGTCCGACGAGGAGCGCGCCGAAGCGCGCCAGCGCATGCAGGAACGGCGGCAACGCGGCGGCGAACAATAACGGCAGCCCGGCCAGCCGGGCCCGCGGTGCCGGTCCGCGGGCGCGTCAGGCTTCGATTTCCCCGTTAACGAGGCCTACGCTGTTGCCTCCGACCCAAACGGCGCCGGCGTCGTCCAGGCTCAACGCAATCCGGCCGGCTCTGCCGATCCGGGTTCCCTGCGACGCCACGTAGGGCGACGTGGTCCGGCCCGAGCGGAAGAGCCATTGACCGACCGACGCGTTCAAGCTGCCGGTCACCGGGTCCTCGCGGACGGCGCCGTGCTGATCGGAGAAAAGCGCGCGCAGCTCGAAATCCGTCTCGGACCCTTCGGGGTGGGGACCTACGATACCGACGTCGATGCGGCGCGGATGGGACGCGGCGGGTTCCAGGTCGAGCACCGCATCGGCCGAGTCGAGCAGTACGCCGAGCCAGCCCGGACCGTTGTCTATCCATTGCGCATCGACAATCTGATCGCGATCAAGCCGTAAAAATTCACAAACTTCGGCTATCTTGTCGTCATCGACCCTGCCGCCGCGTATCAGCGGCGGTGCCGCGAAACTCAGTCGGTCTTCGTCGCGCCGGATTTGCACAAGCCCGATACCGCACTCCTGGACAATCTCGCGGTTGTTGATCGGGACGCCGCCCGCGTTCAGCCAGGCGCGGCAGCTGCCAAGGGTCGGATGCCCGGCAAACGGCATTTCTCGGTCGAGCGTAAAAATCCGTAGCCGGTAATCGGCGCCGGGCGACGTCGGCGGCAACAGGAAGGTGCTTTCCGAAAGATTCATCCAGCGGGTGATGCCCAGCATCTGTTCGGTAGACAGGCCCTCGGCATCGAGCACGACGGCGACCGGATTGCCGAGATAGGGTGTTTCCGCGAACACGTCGACGATCTGGAACCGGCGTTTCATCGGAGGCGGACTTCCCGGCGGGCTCAGGGCGTTTCCGGGGGGAGATACGCGGTCAGGCGAATTTCCATGATGCCCCGGTCAGGCACGAGTCCGGTCGTGCCGACCGCCGTCCACGCAGGGTCGGGTTCGCGCATGTATTCCCGTTTGACGTCGACGATCGCCTCTAACTGGGCTGCCTTGTCGCCCGCGAAAAACTCGCTGTCCCAAACGTGGAAAGACACGATTTCGACGACATGGTCGTAATCCGTTCCGGCGGCCTGCAGCGTCTGTCCGGCATAGGTGAGCGCGCTGCGGATCGACGCCTTGAGCCCGTCGAGATCCAGCACCTCGCCGTCCCAGGAACCCGCCACGACACCGGATACGAATACGAAGTCGCCGGCCCGAAAAGCAGCGGCGAAGCCGTACGCGTCGTTGCCTTCTTTTTGTGCCTGGTTGATATACACGGCCTGGCCGGCAGGACCGTTTATGACCACCGGTTCGGCCTGCTGTGCGTTCACGACACCGGCAAAACAGAACCAGAGCATCGCAATCCGGCCAACGCCCGATGTGTCCTCTCCCCGCGGTCTGTTGACCTTTTTATTCCTGACTTGCATAAATGACGTCCTATTGAATGAGGGTTCAAGCCCGATCGCCAATCTACTGCAAACCGTAACACAGCGCAGGTTGATCAGTGTCGTTACGCGGAAGGTTCAACAGTTTCAGGCAAACGGGGAGCGCTGACCGCCGAAGAGGTGTCGATCTATGTCCGGTTTGAACGTCTTCGATCATGCGTTCGCGTTGATCGTGTTTCTGGTTTTCCCGGCGTACGCGAAAATGAGCTTTCAGCGTACGATCGAGGAGATACGGCGACGGGGAGAGGCGGCCCGGATCGAAACCTATCGCCATATCGTCGTTACCTGGCTGCTTTTCGCGGCCTGCGTCGTTGCGATGTGGCTGATCCTCGACCGGAGCTGGACGGATCTGGGCTTCCGCGTGCCCGCGGGACAGCCGCTTGTGATCGGTGCGTTTGCTGCGCTTGCGTTTCTGTCGTTGATCGTGCTGCCCCTTCGACGGTTATCACGATCGTCGGAGGGGCTCGACACGCTGAGAAATCAGGTCGGAGACCTGCTTTTGCTTCTGCCCCGCTCGAAGCGCGAAGGAAACTGGTTCCGGTTGGTGTCCCTCAACGCCGGCCTGACCGAGGAGTTGGTATTCCGCGGTTATCTCATCTGGTATCTCCAGCACTTTCTCGGCATCTGGTCATCGGCAATCGTCGCGGTTCTACTCTTCGGGTTCGCGCACCTGTACCAGGGCGCGGCGCAATTGCCTGCGTTGCTGCTCACGTCGGCCGTCATCGTGTCGCTGTTCGTGCTGACGGATTCGCTGCTCCTGCCCGTGTTACTGCACGTTTTTCTCGATGCCCTGCAAGGACACTATGTCGCCAAAGCTCAGAACATGGCTGCACCGGGCGCAAACGCGCCGTTACCGACAGGCAGCCGCAACGGAAAATCGGAATAGCAGCAAACCGTTACGGCTCGGCGAAACTATGTAAATGTTTGCTGGCGCTGTAGAATTCAGGGTCACCGTGTGGGCCATCTGTCCACTACAGTCCAATTACACACCGAACGAAACAGGGCTGTTGATGACGCTGCGAGACGTACAGTATCGCGACCTCTTCGAGGCCGCGCCGGATGCGACGGTCATCGTCGATGAAGCCGGCCTGATCGTCGTGACGAACGCCGAAGTCACACGGGTGTTTGGTTATGAACCGGACGAGTTAGTCGGCGAACCGGTCGAAACGCTGATACCCGGCGGCTATCGCGCCAGGCATCCCGATCTGGGACGCGCATTCTCCGAACACGGCGTATCGCGATCGATCGGCACCGGCGTCGAGCTACTCGGCAGGCGCAAAGACGGTTCCGAATTTGCGGTCGACGTCAGCCTGACGCCTCTGCAGACGGAGCAGGGCACCTGGGTCGCGAGCGCTATCCGCGATGTTTCGAGCCGTGTCAAAGCCGATAGGAAGCTGCAGGCGCAGAAAGAATTCTCGGACCAGGTCGTCAACACCTTGCAGGGCATCGTCCTGCTTCTGGACAAGCAGGCGCGCATCATGCTCTGCAACCCGTACTTCGAGAACCTGACCGGGTATACGGCCGGGGAGGCGCAGGGGCGCGATTGGGTGACGACCTTCATACCCGAGGAAGAGCAGAAGACGATTCGGGACTATTTCGACGTTGTCATGCAGGAAGGCATGAACGACGGCTACATCAATGCGATCGTGCTCAAGTGCGGCGAGCAGCGCCTGATTCAGTGGCATACAAAGACGCTGACGGATACCGACAACCAGACCATCGGCTTGCTGTGCACCGGCTACGACGTAACGGAGCAGGTCGCCAATATCTCTGCGTTGGAAGCGGCCAGAAAGGACGCGGAGCTCGCCAACGCCGGCAAGTCGCGGTTCCTGGCCGCGGCAAGCCACGATTTACGTCAGCCGCTGCAGTCCCTGGGGCTTTATTTGTCCGTGCTTTCGCGCCAGACCGACAGTTCGAGGCTGCCGGAACTCACGGACAAGATGCGCCAATCGCTGGAGACCATGAGCGAACTCCTCGATGCGCTGCTCGACATCTCGAAGCTCGACGGCGGATCGATCCAGGCCGATAAACGCGACTTTACTCTCGATCCGTTGTTGAACCGGATTGTCACGGATAACGTTCAGCAAGCGCAGGCCAAAGGTCTCGAACTGGTGTGCGCCGGCACCGACTGTGTCGTGCACAGCGATCCGGCGCTGCTCGAGCGTATCGTCGGAAACTTCGTAACGAACGCCATCCGTTACACTCAACAGGGACGGGTGACGATCGACGCCCAGTTGAGCGACAACGTGGTGAGGCTCGCCGTCATCGACACGGGGCTCGGCATCCCCAGGGAATCGTTGTCCAGGATTTTCGACGAATACTACCAACTGGACAATGCGGCGCACGACCAGCGTAAGGGTCTGGGGCTGGGTTTGTCGATCGCAAAACTCATCGCCCGGCTGCTCGATCACCCGCTGGAGGTCGATTCCGTCCTGGACAAGGGCTCCACCTTTATCGTGGAAGTGCCGCTTGGCGCGCGCGCGGCGACGATGGCGGAAAGGCCCTCAGCTCTCGATGCTCCCCCCCTGGACCGCGAGCCCGTCGTTCTGCTGGTCGACGACGATCCGGCGATTGTCGACGCTACTACGATGCTGCTGAAATTGGCGGGAGTCCATGTGCACAGCGCACTCAACGGCGATGATGCGCTCGCTCACATCGAAACCGGCGTACGTCCCGATATTGTCGTCTCGGACTATCGCTTGCCGGGTTACAACGGCATCGAACTCATCCGGCGCGTGCGTGACCTAACCGGCGATGACATTCCGACCATCCTGGTGACGGGCGACACGTCCGCCGATGAAATCAGGGACGCCAAGCTGTCCAACTGCACGGTGCTGCACAAGCCGGTGGATACGGACCAGCTCATTTCGCTGATTGAAAACGTCACCATGTAGGATTGCCGGAGGACGAACCGCTCTGCGGAAAGCCGCAATAGCGAGCTGTGCGCAAACAGGGTTTACTGCCGAACTCGAGCAATTACCCTAGAACCTATCTCAACATAGCTCATCGCCGCGTTGCGCGTCCAGTTGCCGCGAGGCGAGGCGCGAGGAGAGAAGTTTGGTCGCTCCAAATGAACGACGAGCAACGACGTCCTCGCGGCAACTGGCGCTGCAACCCGATGAGTGAAGCGATAACGAAGACGAGCGGTGGAGCGACTGACGCGCCTTGGGCGGAGAGTGTCGCCGACGTCCTGATCGCGCTTGCGGTCGACGGCGAGCGAGGACTTGATGACGCGGAAGCGATGCGGCGGCGCAGGCGATGGGGCTCGAACGTCGTTCCCGGGCCCGCCGGTCGCCGGTTGCTGTCGATATTCGTCGATCAGTTTCGGAGCGTCGTCGTTTTGCTGCTTCTGGGAGCTGGTGCGCTAGCCGTTCTGCTGTCCGAGTTCTCGGAGGGAATGGCGATTCTTGCCGTCGTTTTCATCAACGGCGTCATCGGTTTCGTCACGGAGTGGCGCGCCTTCCGGTCGATGGAGGCGCTTCGGCAATTGACCCGGATCGATGCCGTTGTGCTCCGCGGCGGCGACGTGAAACGTGCGCCAGCCGCAGCGCTCGTGCCCGGTGACGTGGTATTGCTGGAGGCGGGGGACATCGTTCCCGCGGATCTGCGCCTGATTCGCGCCGCAAAGCTCCAGTCGAACGAATCGACGCTGACGGGCGAGTCGCTGCCGGTGAGTAAACATACCGAGCCTTTGAGCGCCGATACGCGGGTACTCGACCGACACAATCTGGCGTTCAAGGGAACCTCGATTACGCGGGGGGCGGGCCGCGGTATCGTCACCGCAACGGGGCTGCACACCGAGTTCGGCAAAATCTTCGCACAGGTGAGCGGGGCGGAAACGCCGCAGACTCCACTGGAAAAACGGCTGGACATGCTCGGGCGCCGCCTGGCCTGGGCAGTGATCGCCGTTGCCGTGATGATCGCATTGGTCGGCGTGCTCTCCGGCCGGGAACTGTTTCTTGCAATTCAGGTGGCGATTGCGCTCGCGGTTGCGGCCATTCCCGAGGGACTTCCGATCGTCGCCACGATCGCGCTCGCGCGGGGCATGTGGCGCATGGCGAGGCGTAACGCGTTGATCACCCGACTATCGGCCGTGGAGACGCTTGGCGCCACGAGCGTCATCCTCACCGACAAGACCGGCACTTTGACGGAAAATCGGATGGAACTGACAACGCTGCAGTTGGATTCAGGCGATGTCAGCGTGGAGAGCGGCCCGGAACCCCTGTCGGCAGATTTCCTCATCGACGGCGTGCCTGTCGATTCCCGCACCGCCGACCTGGTGGATGAGCTGTTGAAGGTGTCTGTGCTCTGCAACAATGCGTCGCTGCAGCGCGCCGAGGGTAGCGACCTGCGTTCGGTCGGCGATCCAACGGAGGTGGCGCTGCTGTTTGCGGCGGCGAGGCGAAGCATCTGGCGCGACCCGGTCCTTGCACAAATGCCGGAAGTTCACGAGGATCCTTTTGACTCCGACACCAAGCGCATGGTGACCGTTCACCGCGACGACGGTTCGTTTTTTGTGGCGGTAAAGGGTGCTCCGGAAGTGGTAATCGATCGATGTACGAAGGTGCGCACGATCAACGGCGACTCGATGCTTACGCCGCAACAGCGCATGGCGTGGCTGAATCGCGCAGACGGTCTTGGCCGACGGGGGCTGCGTACGCTTGCACTCGCCAGAAAATCCATTGCCGAGCGGGACGAAGACACGTTTGCCGATCTTGTACTGCTCGGCGTAGTTGGCCTGGAGGATCCGCCGCGCGACGGCGTGAGTGACGCAATCAGGCGTTGTCGGGAAGCGGGCGTTCGCGTCGTAATGGTCACGGGCGATCATGCCGCGACCGCGGAAAACATTGCTGTCATGACAGGAATCATCGAGGAGCGAAGCAGTTCGGCCGTCCATATCGGTGGCGGCGAACTCGAAGCTTCTATGACGGAGGGTGACGAACGCGGGTTGCTTGGCGCTCGCGTATTTTCCCGCGTGACGCCGGAGCAAAAGCTCGGGCTGATCGATTTCTATCAGCGGCACAACCATGTGGTAGCGATGACGGGAGACGGCGTCAACGATGCTCCGGCGCTAAAGAAGGCAAATATCGGGGTTGCAATGGGCATCCGTGGAACGGCCGTCGCCAAGGAAGCCGCGGCGATGGTGCTGCAGGACGATGATTTCGGCACGATTGTCGACGCCGTTTCTCAGGGCCGGGCGATCTTCGAGAACATCCGCAAATTCGTGGTTTACCTGCTGTCTTGCAACATCAGCGAAATCCTGATTGTCAGTCTGGCGACGATCGCGGGTGCGCCGCTGCCGCTGCTGCCGTTGCAGATTCTGTTTCTGAATCTGGTGACCGACGTGTTCCCGGCATTGGCCCTGGGGGTCGGTCGGGGGTCCGGCGATCTGATGCACAAGAAGCCGCGGCTGTCCGGCGAACCCATACTGACCCGGTGGCACTGGTCATTGATTACGATACACGGGGTGGTCATCTCCTCGACCGTGCTGACCGCCATGGCGATAGCGGTGCTGGTGCTGGACATGGAGACGGAGCAGGCGGTGACTGTTTCGTTCTGCACACTGGCGTTTGCGCAGATGTGGCATGTGTTCAATATGCGTGAGCCGTCGGCGCACTGGATCAACAACGAAATCACCCGTAACCTGTGGGTTTGGGTTGCGCTGGCCACCTGCCTGGCGTTGATGCTTGCCGCCATTTACGCGCCCTTGTTGCGGGACCTGCTCGCCGTGACTACGCCGGACACCGACGGCTGGACCCTGATTCTGGTTGCGAGCATCGTCCCGGTATTGCTCGCACCAGCGGCGCAGGCGTTGGTTCGCCGCGTCGCATCGAAGGGCGCTACGACAGCAACTGGACCAAGTTTCGAGTCATGAGCCCGGACACGGAATATGCCGAAAACATTTGAAAGCCACCAACGATTTGCCGCCGCGCTGCTTGGCGTGTTCGTGGTCGTTTGGGTCGGTTTGGCCATACGTCCCTGGTATCGCGACGACTGGCTACTGGAGAACGTGCTCGTTTTTGTGTTGCTCCCGATCCTCATAGCGAGCCGGCGGCGTCTGCCTTTGTCGCGGCTGTCTTATTCGTGTCTGTTCGTGTTTCTTTGCCTGCACGAAGTCGGCGCCCACTATACGTACGCACAGGTTCCCTATGACGTATGGGCCGAATGGCTGCTCGGGCAAAACGTCAGCGAGCTATTCGGCTGGCAGCGTAACCACTTCGATCGATTGGTTCATTTGCTGTATGGGCTATTGCTCACCTATCCAGTACGGGAGGTGTTTCTCCGCCTGGCGGATGTACGGGGGGTTTGGGGGTATCTCTTCCCAATGCTGGTGGTGATGTCAACGTCGATGATATTCGAGTTGTTCGAGTGGGCGGCGGCCATGGTGTTCGGCGGCGAACTCGGCATGGCCTATCTCGGGACGCAAGGTGATGTTTGGGATGCGCACAGGGACATGTGGCTTGCGACCTGCGGTACGGTGGCGGCGACATTGGTCATTGCGACCGTCCACTGGTCGCTCGATCGGGACTTTGCGGCGGAATGGACGGAGAGTCTCCGTCTAAAGCGACCCGAACCGCTGGGTGAAACCGCAATTTCGGCGCTGCTCAGGCGGAAAGACCGGATGCGCGTGTCGAGGTTCTTCTAGCTCCCGAGCATGTCTGATCCGGGCCGGCCTCGGGCCGCCACGCGTTGCTGGCCGCGCAGTTTCGGCGTTTCGGTTGATACGGACAGTGGGGGATGGCGGGCCCCGCTAGACTACCGCTGCGGCTTCCCGCGTACCCGTCGCGACCGGAGAGAAGATCAACAACGATGAGTGTCGTCCGTGAGCATTAGAAACCTGGAGGCATTGTTCAATCCACGCTCCGTTGCGGTCATCGGCGCAAGCGGGCGACCGGGATCCATTGGCCGTCTAGTAACCGAGAATCTCTTGCGGGCGGGGTTCGAGGGACCTATTTTTCCGGTCAATCCCAAGTACGAGCAGCTGTTGAACGTCGCCGCCTATGACAAGGTCGCAAGCCTGCCGGCGGCGCCGGACATGGCCGTGCTCGTAACGCCGCCCGCTACCGTGCCGCAGCTGGTCGCCGAGCTCGGAAAGCGCGGGACGCGCGGTGTCTGCGTGATCTCGGCCGGGTTTGCCGAGCGCGGAGACGAAGAGGGGGCGGCTCGACAGCAGGCGCTGCTCGACGCCGCCCGCCCACACACGGTGCGAGTCATCGGACCGAACTGCCTGGGTTTCCTGGTTCCCGGGGTAGGGCTAAACGCGAGTTTCTCCCACGTATCGCCGACAAAAGGCCATCTCGCGTTCATTGCGCAGTCGGGTGCCGTGATCACCTCCGTTCTCGATTGGGCCGAGCCACGCGGAATCGGATTTTCGCATCTGGTGTCGCTCGGTAACCTCGCAGACGTCGATTTTGGCGATATGCTCGACTATCTGGCCAACGACGCCGATACCAGGGCAATTCTGCTCTACATCGAGACGGTGACACACGCGCGCAAGTTCATGTCCGCCGCGCGTGCGGCCGCCAGGAGCAAACCCGTTGTGGTTGTCAAAGCCGGGCGCCGTACGGAAGGCGCCCGCGCCGCCGCATCGCATACCGGCGCGCTTGCCGGCAGTGACGCGGTGTATGATGCCGCGTTTCGACGTGCCGGCATGCTCAGGGTGTTCAGACTCGAAACCCTTTTCGACGCGGTGGAAACCCTGGCGCTCGCTCGCCCCCCCGCGGGCAATCGGCTGGCTATCCTCAGCAACGGCGGCGGCATCGGGGTCATGGCGACCGACGCTTTGATAGAGGCGGGTGGGGAGCTTGCGATCCTCGGGAGCGAGACAATTTCGAGGCTCAACGACGTCTTGCCCGTCACCTGGTCGCATGCGAATCCGATTGACATCGTTGGCGACGCGACCGGCGAGCGTTATGCGGCCTCGCTGCGGATCCTGCTCGACGAGGACAATGCGGACGGCATTCTGATTCTCAACTGCCCTACCGCCGTGGCGTCCAGCGACGACGCGGCAAGAGCGGTCATCGATACCTTGCCGGCGCGTCCGGCGAAAACGGTGTTGACGAGCTGGATTGGCGAGCGGGGCGCGCGCGCTCCAAGGGCGAAGCTCCGTCGGCACGGCGTTCCAACCTTCGACTCGCCCGAAGACGCAACCGAAGCCTTCATGCAGATGGCCAACTATCGCCAGAACCAGGCGATGCTGATGGAAACGCCGCCGTCGCTGCCGGAGCTTTTTCAACCGGACAACGCCGCCGCGTGCTCGGCGGTGGCAGCCGCTCTTGACGACGGCCGATCCTGGCTGTCGCAAACCGAGGTTCGACGCGTGCTCGAAGCCTACGGCATCCCGACGGTCGAAACCTACCTGGCTGCGACACCGCGTGAGGCCGCCGAGAAGGCGAAAAAAATCGGCGCACCGGTTGCGATCAAGATCAGTTCGCCGGATATCACGCACAAGTCCGACGTGGGCGGCGTCGTTTTGAACGTCGAGCCGGCGGACGCCGAACACGTGGCGAGCGGGTTGCTTGCGCGCGTGGCGGAGACGGAGGCCAGACTGGACGGCTTCACGATTCAACCGATGATCCGGCTCGGGAACGGCTGGGAACTGATCGCCGGCGTGTTCAACGACCGGCAATTCGGACCCGTTATCCTGTTCGGTCACGGCGGGACCGCCGTCGAAGTCATTGACGACAAAGCGCTTGGGCTGCCGCCGCTGAACCTGAAACTTGCACACGAACTGATCGCGGGTACGCGCGTCGCCAGATTGCTGCGCGGATATCGCGACGTGCCGGCGGCCGACCTGGATACGCTGGCGATGACGCTGGTGCGCCTGTCTCAACTCGTCGTGGACGTGCCGGAGATTGAGGAACTGGACATCAATCCCCTGGTCGCGAGCGGCGACGCAGTGCTGGCGTTGGACGCACGAATCAAAGTATCAACGGCCACCTGCAGCGGCCCGGAGCGCCTGGCAATCCGGCCATACCCGAAAGAACTCGAGCAGGACGTCCGCCTCAACGACGGTCGTGTCCTGCTTCTCCGTCCGATCGTTCCGGAGGATGAACCGGCCCTGCAGGCCGGTTTCGCCAGACTGACCCCGGAGGAGGTCCGGTTTCGCTTTTTTGTGCCGCTCAAGACCCTCGACCACCTGACTGCCGCGCGGTTCTCGCAAATCGACTACGACCGGCAGATGGCTCTGGTCCTGACCGAGCACGGCATCCCCGGGCAGTCGGAAATATTCGCCGTCGTGCGCATGATCGAGGAGCCGGATCGCCAGCGCGCCGAGTTTGCGATTGTCGTCGAACGCAAGATGACCGGGCTCGGCTTGGGCACACGTCTGTTACGGCGGATTATCGATTACGCCGGTCAGCGGGGCGTGGGTGAGATATACGGTGACGTTCTCTCCGACAACTTGCGAATGCTCAAGCTTTGTCGGAACCTGGGCTTTGCGACCGTGCGGGTTCCTCGTGAGCGGGGCGTAGTGCGTGTGGTGAAACGACTGAACTCGTGCAGCCGCGCCGGAAGTTGAACTGGATAACATGGCAACCGCGTTCGTTACTCACCATTCGTTGTCAGCTCACGAGGTTCCCCGTGAGCATCCGGAGTGCCCGCAGCGATTGGCTGCGATTGTGGATCAGCTTCATACCGAGGGTATTCACGACCTGCTGCTGCATCGGGAGGGGCGCAAGGCAACGGGTACACAGGTGCGACGTGTTCATACCTCGCGCCTGGTCGACGAGTTGCGCGACCTGGCGCCGTCCGCGGGTTACGTCCCGGTGGACAGCGACACCTATATGGGCGTACACACGCTCGAAGCCGCGTGGAATGCCGCAGGTGCCGCGGTGCATGCGACGGAACTTGTCCTGAGTGGGGGCGTCGAAAACGCCTTTTGCGCCCTGAGGCCGCCCGGCCACCACGCGGAGCGTGACCGTGCGATGGGCTTCTGCTTTTTCAACAACGTCGCAGTCGCGGCGGCACACGCCCTGGACGACTGCGGTCTGGACAGGGTGGCCGTGCTGGATTTCGACGTGCATCACGGCAACGGAACCGAAGACATTTTCGCCGAAGACGATCGTGTTCTGTTTTGTTCCACGTTTCAAGATCCGCTCTTTCCATTCACCGGTACGGGTACGAGTTCGGAACACGTCGTCAACGTTGCGATGCCCGCGGGTACGGGCAGCCGGCAGTTCCGCGCGGCCGTCACTGAACACTGGTTACCCGCTCTGGACAGTTTTGCGCCGCAGATGATTTTTGTCTCTGCCGGCTTCGACGGCCACGTGGAGGACCCCCTGGCCGGGTTCATGCTCCGCGACCAGGACTACCATTGGGTAACCGACTTCATCGTACGCGCGGCGGAACGCCATGCGGCCGGCAGAATCGTGTCCTGCCTGGAGGGTGGATATGCGCTTGATGCGGTTGGACGGAGTGCTTGCGCGCACATTCGTGTGCTGGCCGGACTCTGACGGATGCAGCCCCGATGGCGCAAGACAAACGTGACAGCGATGCGACGTGAACGATGACCAGCCGAAACCACGGTCAAGCGGATATCGGAGAAAAACCGTTGGGCGGTGATTTTTTCGCCGGTTTCTGGCGACTGGCCGATCCGAAGATAACGCTTGCGTCAATGGCATCCATATTTCTGGGCGCCTGCCTTGCGGCGACGCACGGAGATCTCCACTGGGTCTGGCTCAGCATGACGGTTCTCGGTTTTTTTGCGATCGAGGTTGCCAAGAACGCGTCCGGCGACATTTACGACTACGAAACCGACGTCTCGGTGCCGCTGGCGGATCGTACGGATTTCTCCGGCGGCAAGCGGGTTCTCGTGGACGGTTTGCTGAGTCGGTCCCAAACCTGGGCAATTGCCATTGCGTTCTACGTGCTCGGCATCGCGATCGGCGTCGCGATTGTCGTAATGCGTGAACCGCTGGCGGTCTGGCCCGGCGTGATCGGTTTGATCCTGGCTTGGTCCTACAACGGACCGCCCGGCCGCCTTGCGTACCGCGGACTCGGCGAATTGGACGTTGCGGTCTGTTACGGCCCGTTGATATGCATCAGCACCTATCTGATCCAACGCGGCGAGGTAAGCCGTGAATCCGTGCTGATATCGATACCGCTTGGCATACTCATCGCCGCGTTCCTCTGGGTCAATGAATTTCCCGACTATGTGGCCGACCGGAAAATGAACAAGCGAAACCTGGTCGTCCGACTGGGTCGGCGCCGTGCCAGCCGCGTATTGCCGATTATCTACGCCGCCGCGTTCGCGCTTGTCGCCTTGCTGCCGTCGTTTGGTTTGCCGCGCGGCGTCTGGCTGGGCGGCGTGGCCGCGATCCCGGCCCTGTGGGTCGTCGTCCGCACGTGGCGCGACCCGGACCAATGTTACCGGAAGGCGCCGGTCAGCGTTGGAGCGCTGCTAAGCTTCCTGTCGTTGTCGCTCGGCATGGGACTCGGCGTGCTTATTCCCCAGGGTCCGTAGTTCCCAGGAACTCGACCGTTGATGGCGTGATGGAGTCCCGGGTTACGCCGATTCGATATGCGCTATAGCCGACGCGAGCTGATCTATCAGCGACTGAAACTTGTCGTTTTGCTGCCGCCATCCGAGTTTCTCGTTCAACGGCGTAAAAAAGAAGTAATACCGATCGTCCGGTAGCGGATAGTTGTGATCCTTTTCGGGTGCCTGCCGCCGCCTTTCCTCCAACGTTTTGCTCAGGCCGCCGTACGCGGCTTTCAGATGCGCCAACGCCTGTTCTTTCTTACCGACGGCCGCATACGACTCTATGAACGTCGCCGGGTGAATGAATGACGCGTAGGCGCCGCCGTAGTCGAGCGCAGCTAGTTCGGCCTCGACAACGTCGACAACTTTTTCATGAAGCCCCTGCTCACGGTAATAGTTGCCGAAATTCAGTACCTGACGACTCAGGTAAGTTCTGTCAGCGGGATCGGCTGGAAAGTTCCTGCGAAAATTTATCATGTCCCTCGCAGCTCTGTCGTACATCTGAAACGCACGAAAACGAATCTGCAGTATTCGCTGCCAGGCAACGCGTGCGCGCATGGAATTGTCGTTGAGTAACGGATAGTAAGCGTCTCTCGCTTCCTCCGGCATCAGCGCGAAAAAATAAACTTCTCCAAGATAAAACAGTTCGTCCGAATCGAGACCCTCGGTGATTACCCGCGGCAGATAGTGCTCGTAAACGTCTTTTCTGCTAGCGTCGGGATTGTTCATCGCCTGCATTACCATCAATGTCGTTGCTTCGGATGGAAGGAGTTTTCCCGGTGATTCCGCTTCGCCGATACCAGGCAACAAAAGCACGAGGATCAGTGTCAAAAGGTGCCGTGTTTGCGTGTTGAGCATTGTTTTTCCTTCGAGCGTGGAGAAATGACGGACAGAGAACGTATCAAGCGTCCAGAAGAATGTTGCTAGGTGACGGTAATGAAACGGTAAGGAAGTGGTGCGGGTGAAACATTGGCGAAAGAAACGGCGAACGAATGGCGCGGGCTCGCAGGCCGGAATTCGTGTCGGTAAATGGATCATCTCGCCGGCGCGCAACTGCGTGACCTCCGGCGCGCTGGATACCTCCATAGAACCAAAAGTGATGAAAGTCTTGGAGATCCTGATCAGCCGGCAGGGCGACGTGGTTTCGAGGGCCGAGATCGAGGACGCTGTTTGGCCGAATGCCGAGATCGGCGAGAAGACGCTCACCCGGGCCATCTCGGAGCTTCGCAGGGTGTTTGCCGACGACCCCGCCAGGCCGGAGGTGATCGAAACCGTCGCAAGGCGCGGTTATCGGCTGATCCTCCCTGCGGTCCCGGTCGTCCAGGCGAATAACGTTCGCACGGGCGCGATGATCGCGTCGGCCATCGCGGTCTTGGGTATCGTCGTCTGGGCAACGGCGTTCCGGGAATCCGTTGGCCACGCCGTTCAGCCATGGCGTCAGCTCACGTCTCAACCCGGCCACGAACTGACGCCGTCGCCTTCGCCGACGGGCGACCTGGTAGCATTCGCCCGCACGCCGAAAGGGGAGGAATCATCGTCGATATACATCAAACAGATCAGCGGTGAAACCGAACTCAGGATTACGAATGACGGCGCGTTCGATATCAGCCCGCGTTGGTCGCCGGACGGCAGTCAGATTGCATTCTTGCGGTACGACGATTCCGCGTGTGAGATTCTGACCGTGGCGGCGCTCGGCGGCGATACCCGGAAAGTCGCCGACTGCAACTTGCGTCCTCGACGAGTTAATTTTTCCCCGACCATTGACTGGGCGTCGGACGGTAAGCGGATTGCCTATGTCGACCGGGCGAAGGACGCCCGAGGCCGCTGTATCTTCGTAATCGATCTGAACACGGGAAGCAGCACGATCCTCAACGCCGCATCGGCGACGGAATGTAGTGACGACGTCGATCCCGTGTTCTCGCCGGACGGGCGATCGATCGCCTTTACCCGCATGACGCAACGATCGGTCGGGGATTTGTTCGTGACGGATCTCACCGACGGAACCATCACGCGTTTGACCGCTGATTATCGGTCGCTGCTCGGCGCGGCATGGGATTCGGATCGATCCATCGTGTTCTCATCGGACCGGAGCGGGACGTATCGTCTTTGGCGTGTTGACGTACCCACGCGGGAAATACAGTGGCTGCCCGCGGACGGTTGGAATATCAAACGGCCCAGCGTCAACGCGGCGGGTTTGATCAGCTACGAGAACTGGCAGTACGACACAAACGTCTGGACGGCCAGCGCCGCTGACGCGAGCCCGCGGAAGATAATCTCCTCGACGGTTTGGGATTTTCACCCCGGCGTGTCACCGGACGGCGAGCAGGTCGCGTTCGTCTCGAACCGGTCCGGAAACTTCGAGCTGTGGCTGCTGGAAGCCGACGGAACGGAGCGGCAGCTAACCCGCTCGACAAATCGAGTTGTGGGATTCCCGTCCTGGTCGCGGGACGGAGAGCGTATCGCCTACGTCCTTCAGGCCGGCGATCGCTTCGAGGTTGCGGTTATCGCATTGGACGGCGCCGAGCTTGCGCGAATCAGCTCGTCGGGCAACGTCACCGCGCCGGTGTGGTCGCCGAATGGAGATACCTTAGTCTACGGATCCGACGTCACGAAGGAATGGCAGGTTTGGGCGTACACGTTTGCAAACGGCGACCGGCGGCAATTGACGCGCACGGGCGGCTACCGGGGCGCACTCAGCGACGAAGGCGACTTGTTTTTTACGAAACCGGGCAGAGCCGGATTGTGGAGAAAGCAGCCGGACCGGGAAGCTGAGAAGGTGATAGACGATCTCGCCGAGGTGCGCTGGGCGGATTGGCACCTGACCGGCGGCAGGATTGTCTACCCGTCGTCCACGGAGCGGCGCCTGAACGTCTGGGATTACCGGACGCCCCGGGGTTCGTCAGCCGTTCCCACGTTGGCGTTCGGGTCGCCCAATGCACAGAGCATCCAGGTCACCGCAGATCTCCAGAACACCTACTGGACGCAGCTTGACCGTACTGAAGCCGACATCGTCGTGGGCAAGATGCCGCATTGGAATAAGTAGCCGCGTCCCGGCCGTTTTCGGCTGATGTACACTTCGGTCGATTGCGCAGCACTCGGCGGAGAGGGTATCGAGACGGTTCCGTCCGTCCGGGAATGCAAATTGACGGTGTTCGGCTCCGTTGCATGCGGGCGTCGAACGCTCCTTTTCGAGGTGAGGCCATGCGACGCCTTCACACCCTGATCACGGTCTTGGTGATGCTTGCTCTTGCGGGTTGCAGCCGCTTTTGGCCTTCCGACTATTTTCGGAGCATGGATACGAACGGGGACGGATCACTCGACCTGCAGGAATGGATGAGTGTTTACGGACCGCACGAGCATTCCTGGGAGAAGTGCTCCGGAAAGGACTTCGAGCCCGCCGATTGCAACGGAGACCTGATGCTCAGCTGGCCGGAGTACCATTCGGCGCGTTTCAAGTCGGACTTTTGCGGTGACGCGCAGGCGCATCTGACGGTCTATCAAAAACCTCGACTGGACCCGGCGACCGGGCGGTACGTCACGCTGCCGCCCGCCTGCCGGATAGACCTGTCCAAACTGACGCAATCCCCGCTAGCACTGGCGGCTTCGGGGCCGACGCCGTCCATGTGCGAAAGCTTCGGCAGCCCCGCCGAGGAATAGGTTTCGCGGCACCCGTCTCGATCGCGGCGGCCTATCAATAAGGTAATTTCTGAAAAATAATCTATAAACTACTGATATTAATTGTTAAAAATTGAGTCAAATTCTACGATAGCCAGCCTCTTGCGCGGGCCATTCGGGAGAACCAGGCAAGATACGCCGCTGCCGCGATGACCAGCATGGGCACGATGGCGCCGGTTGGCCCATAAACTTGCAGGTGCTCACTCATCAATAACGTAAAACCCATCTGTACCAGGATGGCGGCGAGCGAAAGGGTGAGCAGCAGGATCGCCCATCGTCGCCTAAGCAGCAATGCCAGGCAGCCGAATACGCCCGCAAACACTGCGATGGCGTAGGCGCCGGTTATGGACGGCGGCACCGATTCGATCAGCGTTCGTTCGGCTTCCGACAAACGAAGGAGAGCGTCGTCCGTCGTCGTTACCGACGCCACGTAGGTCGTGACGCCAATCAAGGTCCAGACAAGACCCGCCCACGCCACGGTCCAGAACCAGCGGGGGGCAGCAGAATGGTTGTTGATACGCACTGGTAACCTCCGGATGTTCAGGGAAACTGTGGATTGCCCGATAGCCGAATCAAAACGGCCAGTTTTCACTTCTGCACCGCTTGGGCGTAAACGGCGCGGACAGGCCGATCATGAACAACACGACGCGGCCGCTGAAGCTTGGTTTGCCGGTTTCGACCAGCGCTTTGAGATTCTCGGTGATGAATTCGCCGCCCGAAGTCATGTACTTCTCCGTCTTCGTTCCCGGCGGCACGTTTTCGTTGATCAGCGTGAATTCCGTTCCCTCGTCGGTTTCCTTCAGCACATAGCGGACGATACAAGGCGGATCGTCGAGATTCGTGAACTTGAACGTGTGCGCGTAACGATAGGGCGGCTCAAACTCGAGAACCTCGCCGACCACCGAGGTGTATTTCCCGTCTTTCGATTGCATTCTGATGGGCGCATCCACACCGAGACCGGGCGTCCTGCACACACCGTTGAAGAAAAACGGCAAGGCGGAATCCGTTCGGGTGAGTTCGGCCCAGACTTTGTGGATCGGCGCGCGTATCGTGACCCGGAAGTAGGATCTGCTTGCGTCGGTATCGCCGCTCGAAGCAGAGTTTTTATCGTTCTTCGGCTTTATCGGTTCGTTCATCGCCTGAATTTCCTTTGCGTCAAGCCGCGTCGTAGGCTTTGCGCAGCCAGCTTTCCAATTCCGCGTTGACGTCGCTCTTCCGATGCGATCGGACCCGGTGACTGACCATTCCGCTGAAGCTTCCGGCCGCTTCCAGGCGTTTGCCGGCTTTGTGTCCCTTCAGGTTGATTCCGAGATCGACCCGGTCTTTGGTGGAGGGTTTGATCAGCGCGAACTGCTTGTTGCGACGCAGGCTGACGTAGGTCTTTTTCGGCGAGATTTCGACGTCGCCGCCGAATGCCCCGACCATCTTGACGAGCGCCTCGTACACCGGAAGAAGGTCGGCTTTTGCCCCCTTGTATTGCGCGGCCACCGGGTCCGCAGGGTGGTTGGCGACGCCGTTTCCGGCAATATGCCGGTGGGCGATTAGGTTGGCGAAGCCGTGGGTTACTCCATGCTCGGATTTCAGGTGTTTTACCGTCTCCCCGTGTTTCGCGAGATCTGTTTTTTCAAGAATACTCAGCCACTGATCCAACGATTTGCCGGTTTTGCCCGGCATGTTGTCAATCATGGTGCGTGCCACTGCCTCCGGTGACGATTTGGCCATGTCGTTCGTCCCTCTGGTTATTCGGCATTTTCAATACCGTGTTTGAAAGCGGTGAGCCTGCCAGCCCACATTGCGCTGTAGTCGCTGGTCCAGCGTTCGTAAATCATCTGAATGGGCACGGTATTGAAGTAGAGGCTTCGTGTGCGGCCCTTCTTTTCCGAAATCAGCAGTCCCGCCTTCTCCAGCACCGTCAGGTGTTTCATTACGGCGATGCGGCTGACGTCAAAGTACCGGCAAACCTCCGTAACGCTGCAGCCAGGGCGGTCCCGAACGATATCGAGCATCTCGCGTCGGGTGGACGATGCGAGCGCGTGAAAAACGTCGGTCATGGAGTCTGGCTTCATAAGTAACCAAATGGTTACATATTGATTCGCAGCTGTCAAACCGCTGATGCCGTCGAATGGTGATCTCGGAAACGCCGGGGCTGGCTGCGCCGATGGCCGGTGGTACCCACTCCGGGCCGCTCGGGTGCGCCGGGGCAGGGCATACCATTGCTTTATGGACCGTTGTTGAAGACGTCGCGCAGCCAACGAGACCAATAGCACGTAAAGACCGATAAGCAAGACCCTCAGCGCAGCCACGGTGCGGGGGCTGCAACTGGGCTGCGCGACGTCGGGGGCGACTTTACTGGTCCGGGTGCGGCGACCCGGCGATGTCTGTCACAGTTGAGCCGGAAACCCTATGTTGATTGAGGGGAACGCCGACTTCGTCGAACACGCTGTCTTTCGGTTCCCAGCACCAAGAACCCGAGCAGCGTTGCCATCGGGACGGCCGTCAACGAAGACAGACGTACTCGTAGAGTCTTAAGGTTCTTTAGAATATCTCTCCATTAAGTATTGTTATCTATAAATATTTTATCAGCCTCGCTGGCGAACGGAATTTTTGTCAGCGGCAACGCAGATTTGCCGGATCATCGACGCTCGGTTGCTGAAACGCGGCCTCGGGAACGGTGCTGAGAATCTCGAAAGCAATGAGATCGAACGGTTCTCCATTGTCGAACGAACCCCAGGCCGGAAATCTGAGCCGGCCCCTGTCGGCGAGCGGTCCGAATCTGACGTTTGTGTCGTCGAAAACGCGATGAAAGCGTCGCGGTGCGCCATCGTCGTCGACCAGAAGGTACGCCACGACAGTAGCGTCAACGGAAATTTCCACCCAGTTCGCCCAGGGACCATCTCCCATGCGCACGCTAACGTCTTCATCGCGGCGAGCGATCCGATGGGTCAGCACCTCAAAGTTGCCGGACCATTCGGCCAGGCCACGCCGCCGCCGTTCGTCATCCCAGGCCGACACGCGACCGTCGACGGGACCGCTGGGTTTCCGGAGCGTCCATCCCTCGCTGCCGGTAAACACCCGCAGCTGGGTCAAATCCTGAAACCGGGTGCGGTCGACGGTTTGAGGACTTTCCCAGCTGAAGCAGAACTCGACCGTGGCCGGCAGCGGAAAATTGTTGTCGACGACTCGCGCGAGAACGTATTCACCGCTTCCTTCCGCCCAGACGGTTCTTCCGCCGATGGCCTCGAAATACTTCGCCAGCGTCTCTTCCGCCCGATCGTCGGCAAATGCGTTGACCCCCGGCAGTAGCATCGACAAGGACAGAAGCAGGATGGCCGACGCGCCGGCACACGAATCGTTACTTTTCGCGGCGTTCATGCGTCGGCCCCCGAGCGGCAGGCGATTCCCGAGGTGACGGCCGCGGCTGCGAAAGGTGCAAAGCCGACAGTCGCCTCACCCCAGCTGACGAACCCGGGGACGACGAGAAAATAAACCAGGCCGATTTCCGTAACGGCGATGACCGCCGTATTGACGGCAAGCCCGGATTGGCTGTTTTTCCAGTTCAATGTTGCACCTACGGCCGCGACGGCCAGACCGATGCAGACCAGCAGATAGGCGAAATAACCCAGCACGGAACCCGCCAGCGAATCGTAAGATCCGCTGCTGCTGCGATACGTGGCATACCCGGAGTCCGCCCCGTCCCCGAGCGCGGCGAGAATCGATGCGCCGCCGATCACGTGGATCAGTCCCCAGACCACAAAAAATACCGCGCCGATTTTGACCAGCAGCTTCATGTCGAGTCCTCCCCGTTTCGTCCGCAGTCGGTTGCTTCGACGGACCCGCGGCCGGCGGACTCGAACTCGCGCGTGCGACGCCAGAACAGGTCGTGAAGCTCTTGGGTTTCCTGCGTGGCAGGCAACCCGGATATCAGTCGAAGCCGCTTCTCCAAATCCAGATCCTCTGGCGGCGGCGGGCCGCGCCGTTCGGTGGGGGCGATGTCGCGCAGGCCCTTGCACTGGTAACACACGCCTTGTTTGTTGACGAGGCTGCACAGCCCCTCGAAACTTTCGGACATCAACTGGCGGCCGGCCGAAAGGCGGTGACGCAGCACCGACTCCGATACGCCGAGCGCGTTTGCCGATTCGCGATTGCTCAGGCCAAGGACCTCACGGAGCACCACGGCGGCGTATTCGTCGGCGTTTAGCGAACGCCCGACGCAGGAAAAACAGTAACTGACGTGCTCGAAGACGTCGTAGGAAAATCCAGGCTGCGCGTAAACCTGGCCGATTTCCTGAGCCAGGGACTCGTCCGCCAGACATTCGTTTGCGTAAGCGACCTGCGCCTGCAGGCGCCAGCGCTTCTGTTTGCGCAGAAAATCCACGGCCAGGTTTGCTCCAATCGCGCAAAGCCAGGTCGCAAACTCGCTGTCGGCATTGAAAGACTCCCGCTTTTCCCAGGCCTTGAGCAGCGCCTGCTGTAAGAGGTCGTCCGTTTCATCCGGGTGTCCGACCAGCCGTCGTATCGTCGCCCGCAGGCGCGGTTTCGCGTCCTCGACTCGCTGCTCGAAGGAATGGTCGTCGAACCGTCGTTTCATCGTTGAATCTCCGTGACTGCCGCGCACGGTCTTGTTGCGCATCTACCGGTTAGACGAACGAGCGGTAGAAAAACGCCATACCTATGATTTATATAACTTTTACTCGGCGCAGGTCCGCGCCCGAGCAGGCCGGCCGTCCCAAGGTTTTGAGGATTGCCGGTCGAACGCGCAGCTTACCTCGGTCCCGGGCGGAACGGGACGGTCAACCCGCCTCGGGAGGCCATCTCCCGATAGGGCGCTCGCGTGTTTCATCGAACGGGTTCAGGGTGGCGAAAAGCGCCGTGAACGCGGCCGTGCAGGACAGCAGGCAGAGCAGCGGAACGTGTTCGAGAAACGAGGCGTTTTGTTCCGAAATTGAACGGATCAGGTAAAAAGACAGTTCGCCGATGCCCACCAACGAGATCAGGCTCGCCAGTACGAACACCAGCCAGGGCGGGGTCGAGTCCCATAGCTGCCGGAACCCACGCTGCCAACCGCGATCGCGGACGAACCCCGACAGGCTGATCGCAAACACGACGGATGCAATCGGGATTGCCGCCGCCTGGGCGAAAAGCAAATCGTTGAGGTCGCCGCCGCTCCGGTTGTCGACCATAAAAACCGCCATCATGGAGACCAGGCAACTCAGCATCATCACAGCCAACGCGACCAGAGCAATTCTTACGATGCGTTCCCTCATGACACTATTCCGCCTAACCGGCGGTCTCCATCCAACCGAGCTGCCAGCTCAGCACCAGAAACAACACCAAACCGACCGACAGCGCAACGCGGACGATCAGGGCGTTGAGCATCTGACGGGACGCGCCGCCGCGCCTCGTCATGGAGAACAGTGCGGATCCAAGGCTGCCGACAATCGCCAACAGCGCGGCCACGATGAGCAGTTTCATTGTTACGCTCCCAAAACAGGCGACAGGGCTTCAAATCAAACGAAGCGTCATCCTGACGCTGCAATTCTTTTGCCAAGTTGGCGTTTGTTTAAGAAACAACGATTTATGGGGCAGGGGCCATCCCAAATTACCGGGAATCCCAATATCCCGTGAGTTGTGTCCTGAAATCTCGTAAGCTTGCGGGCCATGACCGACATCGACCGGCAGTTCGACTCGCTGCGTCACCTCCACGAACTCATCCTCCGCTCCGCCGGCGAGGGAATTTACGGACTGGGGGCGGACGGGCGCGCCAGCTTCGTCAACGCCGCCGCGCAGGACATGCTCGGTTGGACCGAGCAGGACCTGGTCGGCGAGTTTATCCACGACTTCCATCATCACAGCCACGCCGACGGCTCTCCGTACCCAAGAGACGCCTGTCCAATATACGCGGCGTTGACGGACGGGAAAATCCATCGCGAAGAGAACGAGGTGTTCTGGCACAAGAACGGCCGGGCGATTCCGGTCGAATACGTTAGCACACCGATACTGAACGAGGGCCGGATTGCCGGTGCGGTCATCGTTTTCACCGATATTTCCGCCCGCAAGGCGGCAGAGGCAAAACTGCACGATGCGCTGCTGGAGGTTCGGAGCCTGAAAAACGCGCTGGAGAGCGAGCGCGACTACCTGCGCGACGAGGTGCTTATCGAAAACCGCTTCGGCGATATCGTCGGCAGCAGCCCGGCGCTGAATCGTACGCTTACTCAGGTTGCCGCGGTGGCTCAGACGAACGCCTCGGTTCTGATTCTGGGCGAAACGGGCGTGGGTAAGGAACTGGTCGCCAGGGAAATTCACCGGAGAAGTCCGAGACAGGACAAACCGCTGATAAAAGTGAATTGCTCGTCCATTCCCGGCGAGCTTTTCGAGAGCGAATTCTTCGGCCATGCGCGCGGCGCCTATACCGGCGCGCATCGCAATCGGCTCGGGCGGTTCCAACTCGCGGACGGAGGAACACTGTTTCTGGACGAAGTTGGTGAAATTCCGTTCCGGCTGCAAAGTAAACTGTTGAGGGTGCTGCAGGAACAGGAAGTCGAACCGGTTGGGGGACAGCTTGTGCGGAAGATAGACGTCAGGGTAATCGCCGCCACGAACCGGGATCTTAAGGAGGACGTTGCCGCAGGACGGTTCCGCGAGGACCTGTTTTACCGCCTGAGCGTTTTCCCGGTCGAAGTGCCTCCGTTACGCGATCGTAAGGAAGACATCATTCCACTGGCGCTGCATTTCATCGAGCAGAATGCCGCGGAGCTGAAAAAGCCGAATCTGCGCCTGACAAAAAAGCAGTCGAAGATGCTCACCGACTACCGATGGCCGGGTAATGTGCGTGAGCTGCAGCACCTTGTCGCCAGAGCGGCTATTCTCAGCGCCGGGACCAAACTGGAAATCGAAGAATCTTCTTCGATGCCCGGATCAAGGCCACCGGTTCCCGAGCCGCACTCGGAAGCATTCGACGGACAATCTCGTCCGTTCATGTCGGAAACCGAAATGCTGGCGTTTCAGCGTCGGAACATGGAGACGGTTTTGACGCTCACGAACTGGCGCATATCCGGAACCGGCGGAGCGGCGGAACTGCTCGGGGTAAAGCCGACGACGCTTGAATACCGGCTGAAGCGACTCGGACTCAGGAAGCCCGACTAGCCCGCGTTCTTCCACGCGGGCGCTACAACGGTTTAGGTATTTGCTCAAACGGTCCGGTGCCGTTAGTCTGCCGCCTATCGGAGCCGGGCGGAGTTCGCGCCAGATCCGAAACGACTGTTCATCCATGGAGCGAGACGGTAAAGGAATGGCCCAGGAACCCGGCAGGCATACCGCAAAAGCCGGACAACCGCATTTTCTGCTGATCGCCTGCTTCACGGTGTTTCCGGTCTTGTCCGACGCCATCGCAGAGGTGAGGCCTGCCTCCTGCAGCGCGGGCGCGGCCTACGAGGGGCCGGCCGTTCGGCAAAGCCTGCCAACGGACGTTTTCCCGGCTGGAGATTTCAATCCGTCGAAAGCCATGACCGGGGACGCCGCCGAGGCGCTCGATCGACGGTTCGCGGAAACCGTGGCTAAAGTCGGCGCTCCGGCGATCGCGGTTGGCATCTGGCAGCCGGACCTGGGCTACTGGTCACGGGACTTCGGCGTCGCAGACGGAGCGTCTCGGAGCTTTTGGGTCGCCAGCGTGGGCAAGATGGTCACGAGCACGATCGTATTCCAGTTGGTCGAGGAGGAAAAGCTGCGTCTCGATGCGACGATCGATACCTGGTTTCCGGATTATCCCGGCGCCGAGCTCATCAGCGTCGACGAGCTTCTGACGCACACCGGCGGTGTTTTTAATTTCAACGCGGATGACAAGCTCAGGCGACGCAAAGGATACAAGTCGCCCGATACCCTTTTGCAAGCGGCGGCGCGCCATAAGCTGGATTTTTGTCCCGGGACCAACTGGTATTACAGCAACACGGGTTACCTGATGCTGGGCATGATTGCCGAAGCCGTCGAGGAGAAACCGCTCGACGATATCGTCCAGGAGCGCATTGCGGATCCGCTGACTCTTGAGTCGTTCAGCATGATCGGCAAAGACGATCCCTCATCCAGTCTGGTGCCGACGGCGGGCACACCGGCGACGAGCATCCCCGATATCGCCAGCATTCAGGGTGCGGGCGCCTTGCGAGCCGACACAACTGACCTGCTGACCTTTCTGAACGCTTATCTAACGGGCAAGTTGGTTTCCGACTCGTCCCGCGAGCACGCGTTTTCGACTCTTTATCCGATGTTCGGTGAACCCATGCACTACGGCCGTGGCGTCATGGTCATGGATGTGCCGGACGCCGAGGCGCCCACCACCTGGTTGGGACACGTGGGCGGATCGCCCAACGCAAAATCGGTTCTCATGTACGACGTCAATCGCGAGGCCTTCATTGCCGTGTCACTCAACGCACAAGGGCCCGCGGAGGCGCTTGCAAACGTCCTGGTGAAAACCTTGGACGACTATCTGGGGCCGTAAGCACGGCGAAGGCCAGCGCCCGATCGTCAACGCGGAGTACACGGCGCCGCTTCGCAAAAGTTTTGCCGTGTGCTCGCCGGCTGATATACGCTCCACGTTTTCTCGAGTGAAGGTCAACGATGGATGCCAACAGTCCGAAACCCGCGCCGTTTTCGCCGGACGCGCTGCAGAGGGCGATCGACGGCAAAACCAAACCGGTTGGATCGCTGGGCAGAATCGAGGAGCTAGCGGCGCAGATTGGCGGGTTCAAGCAAACCTGCGTCCCCCGATTACGCGAGTGCAGGCTGATCATCTTCGCGGGAGACCACGGCATTGCCGGCTCCGGCGTTTCCGCGTATCCGCAGGAAGTTACCCGGCAGATGGTCCTGAACTTCCTCGCCGGCGGCGCGGCCGCGAACGTTTTTGCCCGCGCGCTGGGCGCCGACGTCCAGGTCGTCGATGCGGGCATAGCCGGCGATCCCATCGAGCACCCGGAGCTGATAAAGCGCCGTTTGGGACCGGGGACGGAAAACTGTGTAAAACGGCCTGCAATGACGGCCGGTCAGCTCGATCGCGCACTGGCATTCGGGAGAGAACTGGGTAGTGTCAAGGGAGTCGACGTTCTCTGCCTCGGTGACATGGGCATCGGCAACACCTCGGCCGCAGCGCTGGTCTGTCACAAGGTTCTAAACCTGCCGCTGGACCGGCTCACCGGCCGCGGCACGGGTCTCGACGACGCCGGATTGCGCCGTAAACAGACGGTATTGGAGACCGCGGCGGCACGGACCTCGACCGGCCTCGGTGCCTCGGCCGCGTTACGTGAGTATGCCGGATTCGAGATGGCGATGATCACTGGCGCAATGCTCGGAGCCGCGGCGGAGGGCACGCTGGTGATCGTTGACGGATTCATTGCAACCGCGGCGGCGGTGGCCGCAATCGGCATGGAGCCGTCGTCACGCGACGCCATGGTGTTCGCACACCGGTCTGCGGAGCACGGCCATGAAACGGTCGTTGATGCGCTCGGTGTTCGCCCGTTGCTCGACCTGGAGATGCGTTTGGGCGAAGGCACGGGCGCACTGTTGGCGTGGCCGCTGGTCAAGATCGCCGCCGCCATGTTGTGCGAGATGGCGAGCTTCGAGAGCGCCCGGGTCAGCGGTCCCGCATGATCGATCGACTACGTGCCGAGCTTCATACGTTTGCGCTCGCGCTGCAGTTTCTGACGCGGTTGCCGGTGTCCACCGAAGGGATCTACTCGAAGGAGCGGTTTGCGGCCAGCGTTCGGCATTATCCGCTGGTTGGCGTGCTGATCGGCATGACCGCGGCAGCGACTTACGCGGCTGTCGCCACCATTTATCCAGCGCCGGTCGCGGTGCTGATATCCACCGCGGCAGTCATTCTCCTTACCGGCGGCTTCCACGAAGACGGGCTCTCCGATACGTTCGACGGCATCGGTGGCGGGCACGCGCGTGAACGCGCGCTGGAGATCATGAAAGACAGTCGCGTGGGCGCCTTCGGCGCCATCGCACTGTTGATGGTGATTGCAACCAAGCTTGTGACGCTGAGCATGATGCCGCCGGCGATGATCGTCTCCGGGCTTGTCGCGGGGCACGGACTCAGCAGATGGTCGAGTATTGTCGTCATCGCCACCAGCCGATATTTGCGGGAGGAGGGCGCCGGAAAGCCGACGGCCGGCGGGATCGGCAGGGCGGGTCTGGTTTACGCAAGCTCGATCGGACTCATCTGCCTGGCGTTGGTGTATTTCTTCCTGGGGCCTCCTGCGGCCGCCGCCGCCGCCATCGGCCTGCTATCGGGTCACGTCCTGAGCCGCCTGTTCTACGAAAGGAAACTCGGCGGTTACACCGGCGACTGCCTGGGTGCAACGCAGCAGCTAAGCGAACTCGGAATCTATCTGGGGTTGCTCGCATGTCGATAGTTCTGGTGCGTCACACCCGGCCGGCGGTTGGCAGCGGTATCTGTTACGGGCGCACGGACCTCGCTCTCGCCGACAGTTTCGAGCGCGAGGCGCGCAAAGTCCTTGCGTCGTTGAGGAGTAGCGACGTTCTGATCACGAGCCCCCTGCAGCGCTGCAGAATGCTGGCCGATGAGATAGGTTCCGCGTTCGATCTGGCGCCCCAAACGGACGATCGCGTCCAGGAGATGGATTTCGGCGACTGGGAAGGCAGGCCGTGGTCCGATATCCCGCGGGACGAACTGGACGAGTGGGCGCAGGATTTTCTGCACGCACGGCCGCACCGCGGCGAAAGTGTTGCTATGCTTCGCGAACGCACGTTGTCGGCAATCGCCGACTACCGGGCCAGCCGGCGGCGATACATCGTGGTAACGCACTCCGGCATCATCAAAGCGGCGCTGGCCACCGGTGACTCAGCGGACCATTTTTCGACCAGGGTCGACTTCGGCGCCGCGATCGAACTTCCCGAGCGGGGAATGTGAACAGGCGCTGACAGGAATCCATTCGTGACCGACGCAGACGACCACAAACAGAAGATGCAGGCACTCAAGGCCAAACATCGCGCCAAGGTTCGCGAGTCCGTGGATCCGGAACGCGCCCTGGTATTGGTGCACACCGGCGACGGCAAGGGAAAATCCAGCTCCGCGTTCGGTGTCGTCGCGCGCGCGCTGGGTTGGGGCAAACGCGTTGGCGTCGTCCAGTTCATCAAGGGCAAATGGATTACGGGCGAACGGCAGTTTTTCGCCGGCCTGCAAAACCCGGTCACCTGGCATACGATGGGTGACGGGTTTACCTGGGACACCCAGGACAAGGAGCAGGACACGAGAGCTGCCGAGGCAGCGTTTATCAAAGCGGCGTCGATGATGCAGAGCGGTGACTTCGATCTCATCGTCCTGGATGAAATCAACATTGCGTTGCGTTACGACTACCTTGACGTGCAGGCGGTTATTGACGCGCTCGATGCGCGCGCCGACCACACCAGCGTCATATTGACCGGCCGGGACGCGAAGCCCGAACTGATGGAGTATGCGGATCTGGTGAGCGAAATGATGGAACGGAAACATCCCTACCAGTTCGGAATCAAAGCGCAGCGCGGTATCGATTTTTAGTCCGGTAGCAGGATTGACAAGCCCGGGCGGCTGGTCTAATTTTTCCGATCAGATGGTGCTTCACATTGTGGAGCTAAGAGGGAATCCGGTGAAAATCCGGAGTTGTACCCGCAACTGTAAGCTGGGAGATGCCGGCCGAACAAGCCACTAGAGCCCTTGGGTTCTGGGAAGGCGGCCGGTAGTCAGGGATCAGCAAACCAGGAAACCTGCCATCGCGTCGTTCGTCCAGGGTCGGGTTAACCTTCAGGGCCGGAATCTCATTTTCCCGTGAAACGACATTGTCGCGGCTCGTCGCGCTGTGCAGTCAGTGAAGCCGTTTTGTCGTTTCATCTTGCCCAAGATCGACGTCAGGGCAGCGGGGGAAAAAAAATGAAAATACTACCCTTGTTATTGTGCGCCGCAATTCCGGCCGGCGTCAGCACGTCATTTGCACAGGAACCTGTTTCTCGGACGCCGGACGGCGTCGTCGTTTACGGCGTAAGGCTCGATCAGGCGCCGTCCGAGGTCGGTTCAAGCGTCTCCATCATCACGGCCGACGATATCGAGGCGCTGGGAGTCGACTTTGTATTGGACGCCGTCGCCAGCGCGCCGGGGGTCACCATTAACCAGAACGGTGCTTTCGGGGGGTCCGCATCGGTGCGCATACGGGGCGCTTCCAGCGAACAAACGCTGGTGATCATAGACGGTATCGTCGCGAACGATCCTACGTCGCCCGGCGGCGGCTTTAACTTCGCCCGCCTGGATCCGCAGAACATCGACAGGATCGAGGTTCTGAAGGGACCGCAGTCCACATTGTGGGGAACCGACGCGATCGGCGGCGTCGTCAACATCGTGACGAAACGGCCCGCCGAAGGTTTTGCCGGCAACGTTTTTGTCCAGGGCGGTTCCTTCGGCTCCCTGCGCGGCGGCGCCGAGGTCGGCGGCGCGAGCGAGATCTACGATTTTCGCGTCGCGGCGACCGGTCATACGACCGACGGCATATCGAAAGCGGATGAGAACAACGGAAATACCGAGGACGACAGCTTCGAGTCCACGACCGTGAGCGTCCGGGGCGGAGTGAAACTGCCGGCGGACGCGCGGCTGCAGGCGACGTTATTGTGGACCGACGCCGAATCCGAATTCGACAGTTTTTCGTCCGACGCTCAGGGTAAGGTCGCCGACGGTGATCAGCTCAGCATGACCGAAGAGCTTACGGGCAACCTTACGCTGGGGCTGCCTCTCTTCGACGGCAGGCTGGACAACGTTTTCCTTCTCGCTTACACCGACATCGAGCGTAACAATCTCACGGACGGGGCGTCCAGTTTCTCGAGTGAAGGCGACCGTATTACCTATCGGTACCAGGGAACTCTGGATCTGAACGACAGCAACCAGCTTGCGTTCGGCGCCGAGAAGGAAACAAGCGAATCGAACGGTGAGGATACCTCGATCGACGGACTGTTCGCGTTGTACGAGTGGCAGGCGACGGAATCGCTCACGCTGACCGGCGGTTTACGCCGCGACGATCATGAGCGTTTCGGAGGCGAAACCACCGGCCGTTTTGCCGTTGCCTACAATCCGCACGATCAATTGACGCTGCGCGCAAGCTGGGGAGAGGGGTTCAAGGCGCCCACGCTGTTCCAGACGACGTTCTCGTGCTGCGGCGCTACCGAACCGAACGCGAATCTGCAGCCCGAAACCTCGGAAGCCTACGACGTCGGAATCACGTATCGCACCGAAGACGCGCGGGGCGAAATTGGGTTGACCTACTTCGACCAGGACACGACCAACCTGATCCGCTTTTCGGTTGCGATTGGCGGCTACGAGAACGTCGACGAGGCGACCTCGCAGGGGATCGAGCTGCACGGCCGCTATCGGTTCCTGGAGTGGCTCGAAGCGACGGTCAGCTACGCGTACATCGACGCCAGGGACGGCGCAAACGACGTTCTGGTCCGGGTGCCCGAACACTCCGGAGACGTCGTCTTCCACCTGAACCCGGAACGGCGCCTGTCCGGCACGCTGTTATTCAGATACAACGGTGAGGAACTAGACTCGAACGGCCGGGTCCCGTCCTGGACGCGCGTAGACCTGTCGGGCCGGTACCGCCTGACGGAAACCGTCGAACTGTATGCGCGTATCGAGAATTTGCTGGACAGGGAGTATCAGCAGATTCTCGGGTACGGCACGCCGGAGCTGTCGGGATTCGTCGGCGCGCGGCTGGGATTCTGAATCGGCGATGCCACGTTTCTTCTCTACAAGAGTGCTCTTCTTCCTGTTGGCAAGCGGTGCCGCCATAGCAGGCGCGCCGCCGGAACGCGTCGTCAGCCTGGATTACTGCGCGGATCAGTTCGTACAAAAACTGTTGCCGCGGTCCAGAATCCTTGCCGTATCGCCGGACGCAACGAAACACTTTTCGTACATGCGCGATGATGCCGTGGGGTTGCGTCAGGTCCGGCCGCTTGCCGAGGACGTACTTTTGCTGCAACCGGACTTCATCGTCCGTTCGTACGGCGGAGGGCCGAATGCGACTGCCTTTTTCGAGCGGGCGGGTGTTCCCGTATTGCAGGTTCCGTTTGCGGGCGACCTCGACGCCGTTCGACGGTCGATAAGCCATGTGGCAGAGGGCCTTGGCGTCGTCGAGCGCGGCAGCGCCGTCATCGCAGAAATGGACGATCGCCTGCGCCGGATCCGTCGCGCGCACGAAGAGCGGGAGGCGCTGTACATGACGCCGACGGGCGTGACGAGCGGTCGGGGTACACTCGTCCATGAAATGCTTCGCGCCGCGGGCTTCGAGAACTTCGAGACCCGGGACGGCTGGCATCCTCTTCCGCTCGAGCGCCTTGTTTACGAACAACCGGACGTCATCGCGGCGGCATTTTTCGACGCGCGCACGAACCATCCCGCGCAATGGAGTTCGATGAGGCATCCGGTTGCAAAACAACAGATGAGTGACCGGCCGACCGTGATGTTGCAGGGCGCGTGGACGTCCTGCGGCGGTTGGTTTTTGCTGGATGCCATCGAGGCGCTCGCGGCCGCCAACCCCACCATCGCTCAGCGGTGACGCCGAGGCAGCTCATCGTGGCGCTGAGCGCCGCCAACGTCATCGCGCTGCTCGCGGCGTGCACGTTGGGTTCCACGGCAATGGAGTTGCCGCGCGTCGTCGCCGCGCTTTTCGGCCAATCGTCGCACGCCGATACGATCGTCGTCTGGCAGATCCGACTGCCTCGGGCGCTCTCGGCGTTCGTCGTGGGCGCGGCGCTGGGCTCCAGCGGCGCCGCATTGCAGGGCCTGTTGAGAAACCCTCTCGCCGAACCCGGGGTATTGGGCGTGACGGCGACCGCCTCTTTGTCCGCGACGTTTGCGTTGTATTACGGGTTCGCCGCCGGTTCCGCCTATCTGCTGCCCATCTACGCCATCGCCGGTGCGCTCGCCGCAACGGCGTTCCTGGCAGCCGCGGCGATACGAATACGGTCCGTGGTAACTCTCATTCTGCTGGGTGTCGGTCTATCGAGTTTTTCAGCCGCGGCGATGTCGCTGCTGCTGAACCTCGCGCCGAACCCTTTTTCGCTATCCGACATGATCAATTGGCTGTTGGGCTCCGTGGCAAATCGAAGTTTCGAGGACCTGCGGATTTCGATGCCCTTTTTTGCCGTCGGCCTCACTATTCTTTTCATGACCCGTCGCGGCCTGTCCGCGCTGACGCTTGGCGAAGCCGCCGCGAGCGGCGTAGGGCTCGATCTGCGGCGGCAGCGAATCGCCGTCGTGCTCGGCGCCGGTATCGCGACCGGCGCGTCGGTGGCGCTGGCGGGCGCAATCGGTTTTGTCGGCATCGTCGCACCGCATATCGTCCGTCCCGTCGTCGATCACGATCCTGCCCGCAGTTTGCTGCCCAGCGCGCTGCTCGCGGGTTTGATTCTGGTTCTCGCCGACATCGGCGTGCGACTGGTGCCGACGAGCGCCGAACTCAAGCTTGGCGTCGTGGCTGCGCTGATCGGCGCGCCGGTGTTTGTCTGGATCGCGATGCGGCGGCGGGTGAGCTATGACTGAGCTGATCGCCAGGAACGTCACCGTGTCCGCGGACGGCGTCACGCTCGTGGACGACGCCTCGTTGTCGCTGCGGCCGGGAGAGCTCGTAGCCGTTTTGGGACCTAACGGGGCGGGAAAGACCTCGCTGCTGCTGGGGATTCTGGGACAGATGAAAACGACCGGCGGATCCGTGACGCTTGGCGGCGACAACTGTTTCAGGCTCACGCCGATTGAACGCGCAAAACGTATCTCCTATTTGCCGCAGCGACGCCCGTTGGCCTGGCCCAACAGGGTGAGGGACGTGGTCGCGCTGGGCCGCTTTGCCCACGGCGCGACGCTCGGTCGATTGGCGCCTGCCGATGCCGAGGCCGTCAATGGAGCGATTGACGCCTGCGACCTCGGTGAACTGGCGGACAGGAATACCGACAGCCTTTCAGGCGGGGAGCTTGCACGAGTCCACTTCGCGCGAGCGATCGCGGCGCAGGCGCCGCTGTTGATGGCCGACGAACCCGTGGCCGCGCTCGATCCCCGCCACCAGTTCCGAATCGCCGAGCTGATACGCCAATTCGTCACGGACGGCGGCGGCGCGCTGGTAGTGTTGCACGAAGTGGCGCTGGCGGCTCGATTCGCCGACCGGCTCGTCTGGATGCGCGGCGGGCGGATCGTGGCCGAGGGCTCACCGCGGGAAACGCTCGATCCGGGAATCATGGCGGACGTTTATGGCGTGCGCGCGGACGTCAAGAACGGCGAGGACGGAATTGACGTACGCATCGAGGGCGCGTTGTGACTGCAACGGCGCTGATGATTCAAGGGACCGGGTCCGACGTCGGCAAGTCGACCGTCGTCGCGGGACTCTGCCGCATCGCGAGACGCCGCAATCTGAGCGTCGCGCCGTTCAAACCCCAGAACATGTCCAACAATGCCGCTGCTTGTGAGAGCGGTGGGGAGATCGGCCGGGCGCAGGCCCTGCAAGCATTGGCGGCCGGCGTAGAGCCGGAGGTCGATCACAACCCCGTATTGCTGAAACCGGAAACCGACCGTAAAGCTCAGGTTGTCATGCAGGGCCGGGTTTATTCGAGCATGGAGGCAAGTCGGTTCATCGGCCATCGCGACACCTTGATGGCGCCCGTTCTGCAAAGTTTTGAGAGGCTCGTGTCGAAGAACGATCTCGTTCTGGTGGAAGGCGCGGGCAGCCCGGCCGAGGTCAATCTTCGTCAGCGCGATATCGCCAACATGGGTTTCGCGAGGGCGGCCGGGGTACCGGTCTGCCTGCTCGGGGACATCGACCGTGGCGGCGTTATTGCAAGTATTGTCGGAACGCGGGCCGTTATCGACGCCGAAGACGCCGCTATGATCTCGGGTTTCGCGATCAACAAATTCCGGGGCGACGTCGCGCTGTTTGAGGACGGCGTAAAGGCGATCGAGGCACGCACCGGCTGGCCCTGTTACGGCGTCATTCCGTGGCTGCCGGCAACGCTGCGCCTTCCGGCGGAAGACGCCGTGCCGGCTCCCCGCACGCCGGCGGGGCGTAACCGGCCGATCCGCATTGCCGCACCGGTATTGTCCCGCATGGCGAACTTCGACGATGCGGATCCGCTGCGGTTCGAGCCGGCCGTCGACTTCGAGTTCGTGCAACCGGGACGCCATCTGCCGCGCGATGCCGACCTCATTGTGCTTTTCGGCACGAAGTCGACGTTGGGCGACCTGCGGTTTTTGCGCGAGCAGGGATGGGATCACGATCTCATTGCACATGCGCGGGCCGGCGGGCGGGTACTCGGCATCTGCGGCGGCTACCAGATGCTTGGCAGGCGCATCGTTGATGAAAGCGGCGCGGACGGAAATCCCGGAGCGGCAGACGGGCTCGGTTTGCTGGACGTCGAGACCCGCATGACCGACGAAAAAACCGTCCGCCCGGTCAAGGGTCAATGCGCGCGGTCGGGCACGACGGTTTCCGGTTATGAGATTCACGTTGGTGACACCAGTGGACGCGACTGTGTCCGGCCAATGCTCCTGGTCGACGGCGCCAGTGAAGGCGCGCGAAGTGCGGATGGCCGCGTCGCGGGCACCTACGTTCACGGATTGCTGTCCGACGACGGTTACCGCGCCAGCTTCCTGGCCGCGCTGGGACACAAAGGCGCTGCAATCGACTATTCGGATGCGATCGACGAAGCCCTCGACGAACTTGCGGACGGGCTCGAATCGGCCTTGGACATCGACACTCTGTTTTCCGCCGCGCGCAGACCGCGTCGGGCGCCCGATTCGGGATGACAGCGCCGCTGATCATGTTGGCCGCAATGCTGATCGAGGTGGCGATAGGTTGGCCGCGGAGTGTATTCAACCGCATACGCCATCCCGTGGTTTGGATTGGCGGCCTGGTCACCGCCCTGGACAATTCATTGAATCGCGCTCACCGCAGCGGCGCAATGCGTAGGGCCCTGGGATTCCTGACGATGGTCGTCGTCGTTTCGATCACCTTGGCATGCGCGATAGCCATCGACTCCTGGCTGCCGGCGACGCCGTTGGGCGATATTGCAGCCGCGCTCGTAGCATCGAGCCTGATTGCCACGCGGAGCCTGTACGTGCATGTCGCCGCCGTCGCGAAACCCCTGGCCAGGAATGACGTCGAAGCCGCGCGAAGCGCGGTGAGCCGCATCGTCGGCAGAGATCCGTCACAGCTGGACTCGGCGGCAATTGCTCGGGCCAGCCTCGAAAGCCTGGCGGAGAACGCGTCGGACGGCGTCGTTGCGCCCGTGTTCTGGGGTGCAGTGTTCGGTTTGCCGGGGATTGCCGCCTACAAAGCCATCAATACGCTTGATTCGATGCTCGGCCACCGAAGCCCGCGGTACGCGGATTTCGGTTGGGCAAGCGCCCGGCTCGACGATCTCGCAAACCTGATCCCCGCAAGGCTTACGGCGGCGTTCATTGCCGTCGCCGGGCGCACGATACCCGCCGCATCGGCGGCGCTCACGGACGCGCGGCGGCACCGCTCACCGAACGCCGGTTGGCCGGAGAGCGCGCTGGCCGGCTCGATCGGCGTCCGTCTCTCGGGTCCTCGCAGTTACGCCGGCCGGCTCGACGACGAACCCTGGCTCAACGGCCATTGTCCGGACCCCGATGCGGCAAACATCACCGAGGGCTTGAAGCTGTATTCGGCCGCGATGGCTCTGCTGGCGGCGTCGCTTCTGCTCGTCGGCGGCGCGGCGCTCTACCGGTGACGAACGGCATTCTGGTGCACGGCGGAGCGCTGGACGACATGCGGAAGCGGTTTCCGGCCGCCACGCAACCCTGGGTGGATCTGTCGACGGGCATCAATCCATCGCCCTATCGGCCCGTGGATGAGGAGCAGGGCGCGGCTCGGCATTTGCCGACTCGCACCCAATACGAGGCCTGTGCTCGAGCCATGGCCGCCGCGATAAACACGCCGGTCGAACACCTGCTGCTGGCGCCGGGCAGTGAACTGCTCATTCGGCTGCTTCCGACGGTCCTCTCCGTAGGCAGGGTATGCGTCGCTTCACGGAGTTACGGAGATCACGCGAATGCCTGGGGAAACGCCGAGGTGCGTTTGACCGAGTCGATCGATCCGTTGGAAGAGGCGGGCGGTTCCGACGCGGTTGTCGTCTGTAATCCGAACAATCCGGACGGGCGCAGGTGGCCGATCGACCGGCTGCGCGAGACACGGCGAGCATTAGCCGATAAACGGGGCTGGCTGATCATCGATGAAGCCTATGCCGATCTCGACCCCGAGCAGTCGATGGTCGGCGACGGCGGTCGGGACGGTTTGATCGTGCTCCGCTCGTTCGGCAAGTTCTTCGGGCTGGCCGGGGTCCGTCTCGGCGCCATGGTGGCGCCGCCGTCGGTGCGGGCGGCAATGAACGAACGATTGGGTGTCTGGCCGGTTGCCGGGCCTACCCTGACGATCGGTACGGAGGCCTACGGCGATATCGAGTGGCAAATCGATACACGGCGAACCCTGTCCGCGGCGCGCGGCGCGCTCGATGCGGTGCTGCAAAAGCGCGGTCTCGACGTGGTCGGCGGCACCGACCTGTATCGATTTGTCCGCGTGGCTGACGCACGCGCCGTCTGGCGCGGTTTGGCCGAACGGGGTATCTATGTTCGGCGTTTTGATTGGTGCAATCGTCATCTCCGGATCGGCCTGCCGACGTCCGACAAAGAACTTCAGCGGCTGAGTGAGGCCCTGGGAGAAGTCACCCCTTGAGTCTCAGCGGCAGGCCGCTGGCGATGAACTCAACCCGTACGCAGGCTTTGGCGACACGCTGATTCAGCCGGCCTTGCTCATCGCGGAATCGCCTGCCGAGAGAGGATTGCGGAACAATACCCATGCCGACTTCGTTGGAGATGAGTATCAACGGAGTGGCGACCGAGTTCAGCGTTCGCAAGAGCCTTTCGGTTTCTTCCGCAACGTCGCGGTTGGCGTGCATGACGTTCGACAACCAGAGCGTCAGGCAGTCGACAACCACAGCATTCTGCCCGTTGCAGGCGTTTTCAATCGACCGGCAAAGTTCAAGCGGGCATTCAACCGTCGTCCACGATTCACCTCTGTCCGCTCGGTGCCGTGCGATCCTGTCCGACATCTCGTCGTCCAGCGCTTCCGCGGTGGCGATATATACCTGCCGCGTGCAAGCGGCCTCGGCCAGTCGCTGCGCGTGGCCGCTCTTGCCGGATCTGGCGCCGCCGAGAATCAGAGTGGTGGTCGGAATTTGTGGCAAGAGCACGCGCTCCGGAACGTGAGAAAGTTTGCGATAGTGCGACGTTTGCGGCGGTTCATCAAGCATACGCCGGTAAACACGAACCTGTCGCGGCGGCCGAGTACCGGCCCACCGGAAAAGCCCGGCGGGTAAAACCCGCCGGGCCGGTACGTCCCGGGTTGCATACCTGTGAGGTCAACGTCGGGGGTCTAACGCCAAACGGCGGAAAACTCTTCGAGGCTCAGGAGACCGTCGCGGTCCGCGTCGGCCTCCTGAAAGCGTTCGGCAACGCGCGCGTCGGCCTGCGCTTCGTCCTTGCTGATTCGTCCGTCCGCGTTCGCATCGAGTTGCATGAAGCTCGGCTCGTCGGACCCCGACTGGGCAAAGGCGGTTCCGGCGATCAGCGCCATCGTCAGTGTACTTCCTAAAGTTTTCATGATCTTCCTCCTGTTAGTGAATTGGGCGCCGTTGCATTCTCCGGCGACGGTCAACGAGGAAGGTGCAAGAGCTGTGCCAGGCGTTGATTTTCCTCGGGAGGTGCGCACCGGGCGCCGTCGCCGGCTCGCGTTTCGAGAATCCGGTGTCGTTGCTGGCCGACATGAATCGGCGCCGGCGGCCGAAACGTCGATCAACACTGGTGGAAACGGTCGCGACGCGGCGACAGAATTCCAAGGAACTTTTTGTGACGCGTTTGTCACCACACCTACGGCGAACGGTGAGCAAAGTCAGGACCGAAACGTTGTTGCCGTGCCACGGTGCCTTTATTCGACGACACGTAAACAATAGATCCAAAAGATTGGCGGCGACCTGCGACAGGCGCTTACACGATGCGCAATGTAGTATCATTTGCCGACCCGACAAATAGATCTTTACGTGACTTCTCTATTCCAAACCGTTAAAGACATGGGCCTTCCGTCCCGCGATTTCGCTATTTTCGGCAGCGGCCCGTTGATTGTGCGCGGGATGGTTCCGATGACCAACGACCTCGACATCATTTGTCGCGGGTCCGTGTGGGAGGAAGTCAGCAAAATCGGCAGAATCGAATACCTGGATGATCTCGACGTCGAAATTGCAACGCTGCACGACGGTCAAATTTCGTTTGGCACCAAATGGGGTATCGGCTCGTTCGATATCGACGAACTCATCGACACGGCCGAGGAGATAGACGGTCTACCGTTCGTAAGGCTGGAACACGTCGTGAACTATAAGTTGACGCGTGGCAGCAGAAAGGATCTGGCGCATATCAGAGCTTTGGATATCAAGTAAGTATCGCACTCGGCAGCTCGTGGCGCAGCTCTATTGAAATTGCGGGCAGCAGACCGCGCCCTCCACCGGAATGGGCTGGCCTTCCAGAAACTCGATTGGCCCGAATGGGCGTTCGCCGCTCTCACACAGGTAGTCCGTCCGGTGCACCCGGCCGTCGCCGATATCGGCAACGATCACACCGCCCATTTCAACGCAGCGGGCGGTGGTCAAGGGTGTGTCGTTTCGATCGGACAGGCAGGCGGCGGTTGCTATGGCGCCGATTACCAGGATGGCGGCAGATTTTTGAGACGGGCGGTTCACGGCTGAATCCTATGCTGGGGAGAGAATATGTTAGCCGGATTGATTCGCCAGATTGTTCAAGAGTGTGTGGAATTCGTGGCCGAATGTCGACGGCTCTCCGGCCGCGTTTCACCAGACGCCCCTCAAACACCTCGCGGCGACAGGGCCGGGATTTCGCGAAGCGCGAAATTCGCGTTTCCTAACGGAATGAATTGTGTCAGGGTACGCGCGATCAGGGGAGAATCCGGGGGAAAGGTATGAGCGGTCTGCTGGCGCTACTCGACGACGTGGCCGCGATTGCCAAAGTGGCTGCGGCGTCGGTCGACGATGTCATCGGTCAAGCCACGAAGGCGGGCGCCAAGGCGGCGGGCGCGGTCATCGACGACGCGGCGGTAACTCCCAAGTACGTTCACGGATTTGAAGCAAGCCGAGAGTTGCCGATCGTTTGGCGCATTGCCAAAGGCTCAATCCGCAACAAACTGGTGGTCCTGGTGCCAGCGGGAATGCTGCTGTCGATCTTCGCTCCCTGGGCGATCAATCCACTGCTGATGCTCGGCGGGGCCTATCTTTGTTTCGAGGGTGCGGAGAAAGTCTTCCACACTCTCTTCCCGCACGGGGACGAGCACGTCGAGGCCGACCTGGACACCGGAAGCCCGGATCATCTGGAGGAGGAGCGGGTTGCCGGCGCGATCAAGACGGATTTCATTCTGTCGGCGGAAATCATGACGATCGCGCTGGCCGCCATCCCGAGCAACAACCTGTGGCTCCAGGCCGCCACTCTGGTGGTCGTCGGCATTGGAATCACTGCGTTGGTTTATGGCGGCGTCGCGCTGATCGTAAAAGCCGACGACGTGGGTTTGCACATGAGCCAGAACGGGAGCCTGAGTATTACCCGCGTTACCGGTCAACGCATTGTCCGGGGAATGCCGCGATTCTTGGTCGTTCTGACGACGGTGGGTACCGCGGCGATGCTGTGGGTCGGCGGTTCCATCGTGATCCACGGAATGGAAGCGCTGGGTCTCGGGTGGCCCGGCCATCTCATTCACGACTGGGCTGCGGCGCTGGGACGCTTGACGCCGGTTGCCGGGGGCGCCGTCGAATGGACCGCAAAGGCGGCGATGGACGGGCTCTTCGGCCTGTTGCTCGGGATGCTGCTTATCCCGTTTACCACGCGGGTGCTTGCGCCGTTCTGGACTGCAACAAGCAACAGGTTCCGTGGACGCGACAAATGAGGCTGCTATACAAAAACCCCAGAGCATTTCTCGATTTCGATTACGCTCGTCGTATCAGCTAACGAGGAGCGCGACGATGGCCGTTTCCCGATTCGTAGACTGTCCGCCGTAGAGCGGTACGGGGGACTGCGGGTTACCGGAACCAGGTAGGTAGGGTGTGAAGTGCAATAACCAGACCGACCTGACTGCTGGTACCGGTCTTTCGCAGGACGGTTTTCAGCTGTGATCTGACGGTATGTATGCTTCGTCGCCGGGCGTCGGAGATCTCTTTCAGGCTGCGGCCGTTCGCGAGGTCAGCCGCGACTTGTGCTTCTGTGCGAGTCAAGCCGTACGACGCGGCGAGCACGTCAACGGGCGGTGTCACCGGCTCGGGTGCTTTCAACAATATCAGGACGCACGCTTCCTCCGGGATACGGAACGTACTATCACATCGGGTTTGCAGCGGCGACACCAGCACCTGCAGCGGTGAGGCCCCTTCGCAATCGAGCCTGAGACATGCTCCAGCGGTGTCCAGCTCTTTCCCACGACCGGTGCGCGCCGCCCCCTGTATGAGTCGTCTTAACCGGTGGGTATCTCGCGCGCGCGGGCACACAAGCCCATCCCGGGTGAAGGTGAATGACGGGCGGGCACGCATCAGTTCCTCTACCACCGGGTTCGCGTAAAGAACCCGGCCGCGTTCGTTGCAGAGCAGGGCACCCATGTTGATGCGCTCAAGCGTTTCGTGCCACGACAGCGCCTGAGAGCGCAGTGACGCAAGTTGCCGACCGAGGGTCTGCGCCCGTTGAACGTGAGGGATCAGCAGATCGAGATCACGCAGGTCACTCTCCGTGAACGGACCTTGTGCCGCCGAGCGCTGAACGGTGAATGCCGAACCGTATGGATTACCGGCATCCAGCAACACGCCCGCGCAATGATGGATACCCTGGGGACGCGCCCAGTCGTTGAAATGCTCCTGGCCGATGCTGCGAAGAAACGCTTTCCGGTTCACGAACGGTGTGGTGTCAGAAACCATTGTGCGGCTTCCGATCTCGATCAGCGACTCGATGGTTCTGTCAACACTGGAATAGTAAGCGGCGTGCTGCGCCATCCAGTGCGGCTCCATGCCGTAGCTTTCCAGAAAACTTACTGGAGCCGCGCGATCAGGCTGGTAAACGAGCACCGTCGAACGAGCGTTGGTGGACCGAACAAGCTCTTCAAGGAAGGCAGGCCACTTGACGGGATCAACCCCGGCTTCGTAGGCAAGCCCAACCAGTCTGCTCAGCGACCCGTCGTTCATCGTGCGCAGGTCCAATAGCGGTGTGATGTCAGAGAGACAAACTTACAGTAGCGCCGCCCGCGTTGCCAGCGTGACGGGCGCGCGTGCTCCGGGCGGCGCAGTTTTGGGGCACGGGAGATACGGCGGGCATCGTAGGCTGAAAAATACACCATATGGGTGATGACGCTCCCGGCGGCAACGCTACAGTTATTGGCGTTGTGCCCGGAACTGCAATTTGACCCAGGAGTACACTATGAAACACGTAATCTGCTTTTCGCTCATCCTGCTTGCAACGGCGCCGGTTTTCGGACACGAAATCGTTAGTGAGGCCGATCCGGACAAGGTCCCGGCATTCGATATCACCTCGGGAGCCGCCACCACAGACGGACGACTGACGACCTTCATCATGGAGGTAGCCGGGGTCGCGGGCAGCAAAAAACCCGTGCCGATCGGCCGGGTGGCGGGATCCAAAGTTGAGGCCTATGTGTGGCCAACCAGCCTTGACCCACACGTCGTCGGGTTCGATCCAAAATCCGGCACCCTTGCACTCGCCATCACCGCCCACCCCGACTTCGACGACACGCCGCTGTACGACGAAAATAACGACGGCGATCCCGCCAACGACGGTGCGGATTGGCACTCGCACTGGGTCGTATTAGTCGACGAGGCGGCGTGCGGTGCGGGTTTGAAGGTACGCGACGTTTCGCCCGGCGTGGATCTGCTTCCGGCAACGGCCCCGTATTTCCCGATTGCACTGGACAGTCCCGGCATGAGCCCGATTCTCGATGGCCGTGTAGCAAGGATTACCGTACCCGTGGGTGACACGACCCGCGTGTCGTTCGATGCCGTTACCGCAGAGTTGCAAGTAAACGCCAACGAAGAAGTACCTCTGCTTTGCGTAACCGGCGTTCACGACGTCGCGTCGGGCGATCTTTCGCTTCCCGGTCGCGTGAGGAGAGAGAAATGACAACGCCGACAACATCGTTGCTTGCGGGTTTGCTTCTCGGATTCCTCGTCTCCGGAAACCCGGCATGGGGAGGCGATACCGTCGCATCCACTGCGCCAGAACAAACGGACGCGCCTGACGAACACAAGGCTTATCTGGTTGATGCCACTGGCGAAGTCATCGGCGAGGTCACCGCGCAAGCGGGCGTAATGGGTGTGCTGCTGCAAATTCGGGCGACGGGCTTGCCGTCAGGTTTTCACGGGCTGCATCTACACGCGGTCGGCGACTGCTCCGATCTTGGCGTATTCAAACGTGCGGGTGGGCACATCAAACATACGGGCCATTCCCACGGCTATTTACACACCACCGGCGTTCACCGCGGCGATCTTCCCAATCTCTACGCGCATATCGACGGCGTGGCGAACGCCGATTTCTTCGCCACCGAGCTTGAGTTCTCGGATCTACGGGATGCCGACGGGGCGGCCCTGATCGTCCACGCCGAACCCGACAACTACTGGACTCAGCCCATCGGGGCCGCCGGCGCCCGAATCGCTTGCGCAGCCTTCGGTAACGACGGGACGAAAGTAACCATGCATCACGATGCCGCATCGGGCGATTTGTCGGCCCCCGGGCGGGCGAGGACAGAGAAATGACGACTCCGATGAAATCGATCCTCGGGCTTATGCTTCTCAGCTTCCTCGTTTGCGGCAACCCGGCGTGGGGAGACGAGCCAGGCGTCTCTGAAACGTTAGCCGATTTTCCGGCAAGCCTAATCACGGATACCCCGCAGGAAGGATTCGCGCTGGCGATCAGACTCTCACGACTCGGGGTGAAAGCCGCGCAACCGGACGTCGACGTGTTGAAGAAGCTCCGACCCATCTACTCCACCAACGCCGACAGCCTGATCGCGAGCAGCCAGGTCGTTGCCCTGCATTTTCAGACGATTGCCGCCGCGAACGATCACTGGCGACGATCAGAGTTCAGACAATAAACCTCAGGAGAAGACAGTGAGCGCATTTTTCTTTTTTGACAACGTCGAGGTCCACGATCCGGAGAAGCTGGCCGAGTACGCGGCGAATGTCGCCCCGATCGTTGCTCGATATGGCGGCAAGTACCGAATCGTTGGCGGTAACACGAAGGTACTTGAGGGGCAGTGGACACCGACGTATCCGGTACTCATCGAGTTCGAAACACTGGAGCAAGCAGAAGCCTGGTATCGCTCCGACGACTACGAGCCCTTGAAACGTCTCCGTCAGTCCGCAGTAACCAACACCGGTGTGCTTATCGAGGGACTGGCGGACACGGACGTAGTGGGCGCCGAGATCTAACACCAGGAGATCACCATGCAATCGAAAGACAGGGTTGTCGAAAAACTGAGCGTCCTCTTAGCCAGCAGCTACACGCTCTATCTTAAAACACAGAACTACCACTGGAACGTCACTGGGCCCATGTTTACGCCCCTACACAGCTTGTTCGAGATGCAGTACTCGGAGGTAGTGCAGGCGGTGGACGAGATCGCCGAGCGCATTCGTGCGCTGGGCGCGCGAGCGCCGGCCAGCTATTCCGAGTACGCAAGGTTGTCGCGGGTCGAAGAGGACAGCACGAGCCCGACGGCTACCGAGATGATCGATGCATTGGCCGCGGATCAGACAACGATTGCTGCCGCGGCACGCGAAGTCATCCATGCCGCATTGGAAATCGATGATGACGCCACCGCAGACCTTGGCACGCGTCGAATCGACGTGCATGATAAGAACGCCTGGATGTTGCGAAGCCATCTGGAGTGATTGTGTTGCGCCAGCGCAAAGGCATCAAAAGCCGGGGGCTGTAGGTAGCGTTAGGAACAGTATTGCAAGTCCAACTAAAAAAGTGGTCTTCGCTGCCCGAGACTCTCAAGTCTCAGGGTCGCACGCTGTCGATACCGCCCGAACAGCTCGAATTCGCGGGCACCATTGAGTCCGCAATAGCGCTCGCCGAGTCAAAACTCACGTCCAAAATCGTTGGCGTCGCGATACTCTCGGCGTCGACTGTGGTTGGTTTCCTGTTGATTAAGCGAGCAGGTGAGGCGCCGGATTGGGTGCCGGAGGATGCCGCGATTGTTACAGCGCTGCGAGTTGGCGCCGAATACCAGGGCAGCGAGATTGGGACGCGTGCGATTAGGCAGCTACCGTCCTGGGTCGCCAGGCACTGGCACAAGGTGGCGAGCCTCGTACTCGCGGTCGATGAATCGAACCACGCGGCCATCCGAGCTTACACAAAAGCAGGTTGGACTGATCTAGGCCAACGGGTGAAAGGCCGATTCGACTGGGAAAGAAGGATGCAGATCGCCGTGCCAAACGAGAAACTTACCGAGCCGAGCAGCCAGGGTTAAGCGCCACATGCCCGACCTCCCGATCCTTATCGCATTTCTGGGTGCCGTTATCGCCATACAGATATCGCCGGGCCCTGATATGATGATGGTCATTGCGCGAGGGATAGGGCAGGGACGCAAAGTCGCGCTGACCTGCGTTGCCGGCATATCGGCAGCGTCTCTGGTACAAATACCAGCACTGGCACTCGGTGTGGCGTCAATTTTCGAAACATCCGAATTGGCATACACCCTGCTCAAGAACCTAGGCGCGGCTTATCTGGTCTACTTGGGCATTCGATTCCTCAAGTCTTCGTCGGAGGGGAAAAAAGCCACTGCCAAGCCTCTTGGCTCAGTGCGCTCGGCGTTCTTTCAGGGATTCTGGGGAAATCTCGCAAATCCGAAATCGTTGGTTTTCTTGCTCGCATTTCTACCGCAGTTCGTCGATCCGGATCGAGGAAATGTCGTCACGCAGCTCGTTATACTCGGATTGATTCATAAATTGATTGGGCTGGTTGTCGACGGTAGCGTGGCATTGCTTGCGGGAACAAGCGGAAACTGGTTGGCGCAACACCCCAGATTTCCCATTTGGCAAGAGCGCATCCTGGGCACGGTCCTACTTGGCCTCGGAATGCGACTGGCTTTTGATTCAAGAGATTGACAGGCCACTTCCGGCCGATTGCCGACCGCAAGCCGAAATCGAATCTTGCCGATCGAGCGTCCGCTGTTGGAAAGGCAGACATTCAAGGAGGAGGGCGGCGTCACGCTCCCGAACGCGCCCTTCGGGCTTCACAGGGTCTTTTCGGTGGCCGTTCTTGGTCACAGGCGCCCACCAGACTCACTGGTATCGATACGATTCAGAAGCGACATTCTCGCTACGCAGCTAAACGAGCAGCCACCTCTAGCGAGTCAGCCGGTTGGAGTACGCGTTGTTGGAGAAATGTCTTGAGGTTCGTCTACCCAACATCTTCCAAGGCGCATCCAAACCGTTCTCCAAAAAAGACTTTCGAATACTGAGCGACTCGTGCGGACCGGATAGGGCTTTCCTTCACAAGATATTCTTCGCACAGCCTGCCCAGTACGACGCAAGGATCGGGCGCCCGTCCATATTGAATATTCCACGTGCCTTTCTGATACGGGAGGGGCAACTCGACGAAGTAGAAAGTGGGCCAAACCAGATCACGCATTGAGATATCGACATCACGTATGGCCCCAGTACTGCCGTCGGTCGTAGAAGCGAAGCGCACAGCGTCTTCTTGATCTGGTGTGAGATATGGAGCCGGTTCAACTGGTGAAGCATATGTGAACGGCTCTGTTTGTCGAAAGGGAAACACTTCATACGCTCCCGACCGCAGGAGCTCGATATCTTGGTTATGGTCTATAGCGATCGCAGAAGCCTCTTGCATGATGGGTCGCGACCCAGCGTAACCTGCACCAAGAGGAAGCGCCCTGATGCCCAGTTCACGAAGCTTTCTTAGGTCGTATCGGTAAAGCACTCCGAATTCACTCTGTACACGTGCACTCGTCCCCGATTTGAGTGAAGCAGCTTCTCTTAGTGTCATCCACCGCTGGGTGGCAAAGACTGCTGCGGGTCTAAGACCAGCTAGATCTAGAACCTGCGTCTTTATACCGTAGTGTTGGGCAATCGCCAGTATCGGAAGAGCATGTGCAGGAGTTTCAAGATCGCCTAATTGAAGCGCCGCTCCGTCCAAGTCGAATGCAAGTTGATCGTCTCGAACCTCGTGGCGACGGCGGACTTTATCGAATAGCCACGCCGTCTCCAGGTGAGACTTTTCGAGTAGCTTTGAGACGCTTCGTTGGCTGCGAGCTCCGCGGAACACGCTCGGAATCTGCCTCCCAAAGTCACGATCCGGACCGAATAAATCGTTCTGTCCTCGGTAAAGGAAGTGCTCCTCGTGTTCTGCCTTGAGACGTTGGACAAGTGTGTCGATTGAGCTGATGTCTGAAAGAGATTTTGACATTGAATCTCAGCCTTCCGACATTCCCATAGTTGATCCAGCTTGATCTGCGACGGTCCGATTCCTAGCAGTACATTGCGGACACCGTAAGAGGCGAAATCAGCGCAATATAGCCGATATCGTCAACGACTGTTTTGGGTCAAAAACCGAAGTACACCACACCCTCAAAGCGGCTACCTGAAGTTGGTTGACGTTCGAGTTTTGGTTGGCTGAGTTGCTATGTATATTATTTAACATAATATACATTACACGCATAAAACGATTGCGGAGCTGGCTCAAGCGCTCGCTCGAGTGTCTGCACAAATTGGCCAGATTCTGAGCAAGACATGACCGCCCGCCTAATAGCAATAACGATCTGGGCGACTTGGACCCTGCGCGGGCACCTGATCACACTCAACGACTACGCGTATCCACCGGGCTACATCTACTCGATACTAATCCGTCAGCAGCAACTGAGCGAACTGAAACAGGAACTACGCATACCGCGACAACTGCTGCTGTGAAAACACGATGGCACCGAACACATCGCATGGCGGCTGCATTCCTTAACGAAGACTGCGACAAGCTCAACATGCAAGAAATAATCGATGACGAAGAACACCTACATCTGTACCTGACGTTTGGGACAGACATCGAGATCGACTAACAAGAAAAAAGCCCGCGTCATTAATGCGGGCTTCTCTCAACTCTCGTTTGCGACACGCAGATTTAGCCGAAGAACCCAACGACAACTTGAAGAAGCGACGTTTCTTTTTTCAATTCTTTTCATGTGTTCACGCAGGTAATCGTTCTAAGCTGCTGAAACGAAAAGACTATTAACTACACTACTAAATCACGGATTCTCTTGATTGCATCCGTTCTTGCTCTACAATGGAAGGCGGAAACGAGCGGCGCGACCGCGTCAAGTCCAGCGTCCCTTGGGCCGCAATCCCAAGGAGTGTGTTCGCTGATAAGCTGTCCGGTTCGCGCTGCTCACTTGCGATCTGCAAGTGGTGATTTTTACCACCTCATACTCGGACAAATCGTCCATCTGTGCAATAGCAATCGCTATACAAGGCAATAAATTCAACAAGTTACAACAACTCGTCTGGAATAAATTTCCATGACAAAGACTACAATCCGCGCGGATTAGCAAGCCTCACACAATGACAAGACGTGCAAGACACACCAAACCACAACGAACACCCAACACCGAATAGTCCGACGGATTCGCCGTCAAACTTACAATCCAGATCGCCGTCGACCAAATCCTCATAATCGCCCCACGGAATCGGAATCGACCGCTGACCATCCGCCAGAATTGCAATCGAACCACGCGCATCGTCCGGAAGCCGCACAACTACCATCCGCGCAGCTGCTTACGATCGCGACCAAGCGGCGGCGGCGGCGACGAACGCAAGCGCGCTATCGGCCGGGAAAACACCTGCACGTTTCTCGATCGGCCCGATTGCGGCACAGCGTGGATCCCAGGCCTGGTAGTTTAGGGCGCGTCGACCGAGGATTAACTGCAGGATGCATGGCAAGCACACGATGACTGGTTAGTAGCGATTGACCTTGGGCGTTGTTTGGAAGATGGCCGCATAGCGCTCGACGGCCGCGTTGTCCGAAAAGGTTCTGGAAGCGTACGCGTACGACCGATTGTTGGAACTGGGAGATACCGGTTAGCAACTGGAAATATTCGTATTCCAGAGCCTTGCCTGTCAACAAGCACACTCGTGTGATAATTCGTAGGTAACGCTATTTGAAAAGGATTAGCGACGTGGGGCGTAAGCACATTGAATACTTATTGGCGATCTTGGCAATTGGCTTGTTGGCGTACGCTGTACTCTCGGTGGTACTCGCAACCAACTTAGAAGTAGCAGTCCAAGTGGCAACAATTGCTGGGCCTTTTCTGCTTGCTGGGACCCTCTACTTCAGCTTCAAAGCCTCCAGGGCTGCGATGAACGCGAATGAAGTAACGCAACGAATCTTCGGAGCTGAAATGCGGCCATGGTTGTCGATTGAACCTGCAATGACGTCGCCATTGCGTTGGTATGGCCAAGGCGCCTTGATTAACTTCAAATTCACGGTGAAGAACTATGGGCGATCACCTGCGTTGGCCGTCACTTCGCATACGTCCCTTTGCATTGCGCACCAAGGTTACGGGAGTTATGAAGACAAGATCCTCCTAAAGGCACTCACCACTTATCCACAACGACATGAAGACTTTTTTGTCAGCACTCCAGACGATGGTTTTGCAAGAATGTCGGAGGAGATTAGCGGCCGATCTGTGTCGCCAGGAGATACTCAAGAGATACCGTTTAGCGACGCTTTTTTGGATTTCGATCAATTTTCCTCTGACGTGCAATACGCACTGCTAAAATCAGTGGACGAAAAAGAAGAAGATAGGCCAATCGTTCGGCTGTCTCTTAAAGTCAAGTTAACGTACAGATCGCTGTACGAAACAGATGTTAGGATTCAAACGGCGTATGAAAGCGATATTGGAGTAACGTTTACAAATAACAAGAAACTCCTAGGGCATGTTCGATTGTGTACTGATGTGCACGAAAACAAACTTGACTTCTTTAGACACCGGACGTTCTTTCAATTACTCAACGACTAACGGAGTTTCGCTCGCGGTTCACTGCTAAACTTTGTTGTTGTATACATTCCATGCAGCAGGCCTTTCTATTCCTCATCACGGGCTAGTGCCTTTCTTAGTATTTTTTGATTCTTTTTCGATTGCTCACAGAGATACTTCTTTTTCTAAAACCTCAACAGGTCTTGCTGCGCTACTGTATCTACTCCTGCGGAAAGTCTCGCCCGGGCGTGAATGACGAGAAGCGCTCCTTATAGATCGACTCGTAGTTGATAAGGATCATGAGAGTCGACAGTGATTTGTGGGCCGCCTGTGATTTACTGTCGGGATCTTCTATAGCATTGCAATCACAATAGAGGATTCGTTTGCGTTCTCCAACAGCCAGATTCGCTCCTGGACTAGGTAGTTGAGTGCTGAGCGGCATTCCTTTTTCCAGCGATGGGATCACTTCGGCTATTGCCTTGGCGGTGCTGAGCGGTTTAGGGGTTCGTGATACTGAGGTTGCGAATAGAAGGTTTGCAATCTGCGCTGGGCCAAATCCGCGATTCACTATCTCCACGAAAGCAATACCATCCTTGAAGTCACGGTCGAACCCTACGTTGGGCTGAACGGTCAGTCTGTCGTGCCGTCGTTGGCGCCAGTGATCAACAATAGTCGCGATCACCGCTACGGAAGCGACAAGGAGTCCAAGTATTTCTATCACCCCTTCCCCCGGTCGTTGTGCGTACCTTCGCTAGGCATGTGGGCTGTGTGGCAGAACTCAAGGCGGAAAAAGGGTACACTACACGCAATAATATGATTGCGGCACTGGCCCAAGCGCTCGCTGGAGTATCTGATGTCTCTAGCGCGTCATAGGATTTCGCTGTTTTCTTGGATCCATTGCGCGTAGGCTCTCTCGTCGATTTCCGACGCTGCCAGCGCCACCGTCATAACAGTAGCCGATGCCTCGTCAGCAGTCAGTCGGATCCCGTTGCGGCGCAGAAACATATACGCAGCCATGAATGCCGTTCGTTTGTTGCCGTCCACAAATGGGTGGTTCTGGACAATTCCCCCTGCATACGCCGCTGCCAGGTTGTAGATGTCGGTGGATTCGTAGTTGTATTGGTTGACTGGACGGGCCAACGCAGAATCCAACAGTCCCTCGTCGCGAATACCCGCGGCGCCGCCGAACTCAGCGATCATTTGGCCGTGGACCGCTCCAATGGCCGATCGCAGCAGCCAGATAGGCTCATTCACTTCGCCAGTTCACGAAGTGTATTTCTGTAAGCTTTGATTCCGTCTTGGGCAATCTCCACCTGCTTTGCAAACTCCGGATCGTACGGCGTGACCTCATAGCCATCGGCGGATTCGATCAAGAAAAGCGAATCACCTTCCTTGACGCCCAGATGATTCAACGCCTCTTTAGGAAGAATGACACCGGCGGAAGTGCCGACTTTTCTGACTTTTACGGTGACCACTATAAGCATCCAATTCGCAAGGTTATAATGGATATTATTATGCGCTCGGGTAGCCTTTGTCCAGGTATGAAGTGGCCCTTCTACTCAACTAATGCATGAATCTTGGCGCCCTACCCTAATATGGCGACTAAATTGAGACGGCCGCTCCTGGCCAGCTCCAGCGCCTGGAGGAGCTTCCGCTATAGTCGCCGCTACTGACGACCCATACCGGAAATCGGCCCAGCGTCACTCCGGCTCGCTGACGGTCGATATATCGATCAGCGGGTTCGCCGCGATCATGCCGTCAGCCGTGAGCTCGGGATAGGGTTTTCCCAGGGCACGGCAACGTTCGGCGATGTCGGGGTACGACCACTCGAACAGCGTGCGAGCACGCTCGTCGGGCGTCAGACGCGACTTATCGTACAGCCCTGCCGCGCGCCGCTGTCGCTCGGCCTCGAACAGAATGATGCCGACGACGACCGACACCGTCAGCGACGATCCGTGACCGTGCATTGGAATGGCTATGTGCTCGTCGGCCTCAGCACGCGCAGCGTCGCTCAGGCCAACGTGCTCGCCCCCGACCATGATCGCGACCTTCTGCGTATAGTCAACATCGCGGTAATCGCACGATTTTTCGCCACTGTGCGCGGCCACGAGCCGCCAGCCATCGGCACGTAGTGCCGTGAGCGCCGCGCGCGTCGAACGGTGCGTCGTCACGGCGACCCAGTGCTTCGCGCCGCCCAGGCTCATGTGATTACGACGCACCAACTCGCCTGTCGAGCTTGTGTGCACGTGCTGAATGCCGACGGCGTCGGCCGCGCGGATAATCGCAGAGACGTTGTGTGTTTTGGTAACCGCGTCCATCAACACCGTCAGGTCCGGCTGGCGGGCGTCGAGAGAGCGCTGGTGGTTTGCGGTTTGATCGCGTGTCATCGGTGTTCCTTGCCGCAGGTGTGCGGATATCGTAGCAGCAGGCTACGCGCACGAGACGGTACGGCTTCACAATTGCTCGCTCGCTGGTGCGTTGCACCAGCGCCCCAGCTTATGTTGCGTAGCGACAGTAAAAAGTCTTTCGAGCCATACGCATCTTGGCTGCGCGGCGACGCGGAGGAGCTGGCTCCTTATGGCCGATTGCAGGCGCGGGCCATCGTCAAGAGTATGTCGGACGAATATCAACCAAGGTTCGACATGATCGGCAGTGATCGAATACGCTTACCGGATGCGGCGAAGATTGCGTTGGTCACTGCAGGTACAACACCCGGTCCTGGCGCTTCACCTACGCCACCAACCGCCTCTCGGCTATCAATGATATGCACATCGATCTCCGGCGTCTCCGCCATGCCAATGATATGATAGTTATAGAAGTTGTCGTGCTTTGCGCGGCCTTCTTCTATGCTGATCTCCTCATAGAGTGCCGATCCGAGCCCCATGATTGTGCCGCCCATCATTTGGGCGTGAACGCTATCGGGATTGATAACAATGCCGCAGTCTATGGCGACGGTGATCTTGTGGACTTTCGGTTCTCCATCGTTCATGGAAACTTCCGCTACAAAAGCAACAATACTTCCAACGGCCTCCGAAAACGCTATCCCCTGAAAATGGCCAGGCGCAAGGTTCGTGCCCCAACCCGCTTCCTTCGCAACACGGTCCAGGACCGCGAGCCCTCTGGGACTTTCCCTCAGGAGGTTTCTTCGATATTCGTAAGGATCCTCACCGGCATTATGGGCCAATTCGTCGACAAAGCTCTCCAGAAAAAACCCATTATGAGAGGCGCCTACTGAGCGCCAATACCCTACGGGAACGTGTGTGGGCACGTGAATATATTCTGCGCGGGTGTGGGGTATTGTGTACTGTTGGATTTTTCCGGGCGCGGAACCGGTTTGGGTAGTGATGTCTAGCATCGTCACCGGGTCCACACCGTCACCAAAGTCAGCCACACCATAGGTGTGTTCAATAACAGATTGGCCTGCCAGGCGCATTGCAAATGCCTCAATCGAACCGTCTGGTTCGACCGACGCAGTCATTCGAGCGGATACAGAGGGGCGATAAAAGTCGTGCTGAACGTCTTCTTCTCGGGTCCAGATCAGCTGTACGGGGCGACCAACGGCCTTTGAAGCGCGAACGGCTTGCTCGATGAAATCGTTCTCGTATTTGCGGCCAAATCCGCCACCTGCATAAATCGCATAGACTTCGACATTCTCTTCCGGAACACCGGCGGCGCTGGCAGCTACTTTCGTCGCAGTGGTAATGCCCTGTGTGGGCGCCCAAACCTGGCAACGATCGCCATTGACAAACGCCGTAGCATTCATCGGTTCCATCGGACTATGATAGAGGAAGGGTACTGTATAGTCGGCAGACAGAACCTGCCCTGAATCAGAGTCTCGCGCGGCCGCGATCGCCGCCCACGCGTCACCTTCACTGAATGCCACGCCGCCGTCATCGCGATCCAGTTGTGCATTTTGGGCAGCAATGATGTCCGCGGTGGCGATAGCATCGAACTCCGTTGCCTTAAACGTTATCTCAAGAGCATCAACGCCCTTCTTGGCATGCCAGAACGTGTCCGCCACAACCAAAACGGCGGATGGCATTTCGACAACGTCAATGATCCCCTTCATTCCATCCAAAGCGGAACGGTCAACCGACACAACCTCCGCGCCGAATACCGGCGCTTGACGAATCGCGGCGTAAACCATATCCGGTACGCGCACATCTATGCCGAACCTCGCCGATCCGTTTACCTTACCGGGGAGGTCCACACGCGGTAGTGACTTGCCGATCAAGCTCGGCTTGTCCTTGAGCGGCGGGTTCTCCGGCACTTCCAGTTTCGCCGCCGCGCCGACCAGATCCGCAAAATGCAATGATCGTTGTGTTCCTCTGTGGGTCGCCATCGAGTCTGCGATAGCGACTTCTTGCACGGGGACGTTCCACTCTTCTGCTGCCGCCGTTCGTATCATTTCGCGCGCACTTGCACCGGCCTGACGCAGTGGCGCGTAAAAAACCCGCACTGAAAAACTGCCTGCGACCATTTGCTGTCCATACTCTGGTACGTTGAGCGCCGGGTTGAGCATGGCGGAATGGACGGAGACGTCTTCCCAACGAGCTTCCAGTTCGTCCGCCAGGATCATGGCGAGACCGGTATGTGCACCTTGGCCGATCTCAAACGTCGGCACGACGAGATCAATCTTTCCATCCGGTCGGACGGTAAGGTAGTGACCGAGGGCGCCGCCGCGGGCTTCAGCAGCGACGGCGGTCGTTGCCGGGAACGGCAATGCGACCACGAGCGCACCGGTCGCGGCGGATTTCAGGAAACCGCGACGATCTATTGTTTGTTCGATGGTCATCGATTCCTCCTCCTTCAACCTGTCTTGGCCGCGCGGTGAATGGCGGCGCGGACGCGCGGGTAAGTCGCGCAGCGGCATATGTTCGTCATCGCCGTGTCAATGTCCTCGTCCGTCGGCTCAGGATTCTGTGCCAACAACGAAGCCGCAGCCATTAGCATTCCTGACTGACAGTATCCGCATTGCGGTACCTGCATCTCGATCCAGGCCTCCTGCAGGGCATGCTGCTGGTCACCACCGAGATTTTCGATCGTGGTCACCTCTCTGTCGCCCAGAACACCGACAGGAAGCAGGCAAGATCGCGTAACCGCGCCGTCGATATGGACCGAGCAGGCACCGCACACGCCGACGCCGCAGCCAAACTTCGTCCCAGTCATGTTCAGATGATCGCGCAGGACCCAGAGCAGCGGAGTATCCTCGTCAGCATCGACCTCAAGCTGCTTGCCGTTCACATTGATCTTGAGCATTTCACCCTCCCTTCTTTTGCCGTGAATCGAAAGTTGGCCATCGCGGCCTGGTAGCCGTCCCCTCCTCTCAGCCCTTCAAAGACGCAATGTACGCCTGGACTTTCTCGTATTGCTCCGGATGGTTTTTCTCGAGATAAGTCATGTCGGTTTTGTCGAACGAGTCCCCGTTGGTCCGGTCGCCACGAATGATACTTTCCAGGGAAGCAACGATATCGGCGACGAGCGGTCGGTCGGTTGCCCCACCCAGGTTCATTTCACTCGGGTCGATCGCCCATCGGAAGAGAATTTCGCCGCCGTCGGTCTCAACAACAACGCCAGGTTGAACCATGCCAGCCGGGTACGCCCCCTCAACGTCCTTGAGCGGTGTTTCCTCTTTAGGGGTAATGAAGATGTCGTACTTGCTCGCTTCGACATTCGCTTCATCCACGAGAATGTCGAAACCCAGCCCCAGATTTTGCTTGGATTGGTTGCCCGCCTGGGCGGTAATGCCTACAACGCGGCCACCCAGCTCTGAAATTCGATCGAGTACGTCGTTGAAGTCAGAAAGGTAGGCCGAGCACCAGGGGCACCAATCGCCTCGGAAAAACACTTTGACGGTGAAGTTCTGGCTCATTTGGAATCCTCCTCGGCGGATGGGCCCTGGTGGCCGGGAAACATAAGTCGGACTTCCTGTTGAGTATTTCGGAGGGAATCGAACGATGGTAGGTGCACGTACCAGCTATCAGTTATTCGTTTATCAAATGCCAGTGGCGTACAGAAAGTAAGTTAGAGCGGAGAAAGCTGATGCTAGTGCTAGGAGTATCCATCGCGGAGAATCAACAATGGCCCGACGATTGCCCCCGAATCCCACGGAAAAAAGGTGCCGTATGTCTTGCTACACCCCTCGTGTGGCCTGCACACATGCTGGGACGGATCAAAACTCTGCGAACGTCTCCTCAAGCGATTTTGGCGACCCAAGGTAGACGGGGCCCAGTTGTGCCGACATGCCGTCAGGAAAAATCTCCTCTACGCCGTTTTCGATACCGGCCACGATGTTCTCGGCAACTTCAGGGGCCGGTGTGGTCGGGATATCGGCGCCCTCGGTCATCCGTGTCGCTACGGGGCCCGGGTAGACCCCATGCACAGACACACCGTCCGCCTTGAGCTTTCCGCGAAAGGACTGGGTCATTGAATGGACAGCCGCCTTCGACACGGAGTAACCACCGAAGCCCGGCATTGCGCCGAGGGCTGCAATACTCGCCACATTGGCAATGGCGGCTGAATCCCCCTGTCGGATTGCCGGTAGAAGGGCCTTCGTGACGGCCAGCGTCCCAAACAGATTGGTTTCGAGATCATTTCGGAGGTCCTGCTCGGTGCTATCCAGCAGATTGGTACCGGTAAAGATCCCCGCATTGTTGATGAGGATGTCGAGATTCGACACGGAATCTGCCAGCGCCCTGGCTGTGGACGAATCGCTGAGGTCCAGATGCAGAGGGACAACCTGATCGCCCAGCGCCTCAAGGGCTGCGCGATTGTCCGCGGACCGATACGTCGCGTAGACCTTCTCTGCGCCTTTTTCGAGTAGTTTCTCGACCAGCGCGAAACCGATGCCGCGGTTGGCGCCGGTAACGAGTGCCGTGCTTCCTGAAATTTTCATGATTTCATTCCTCTTGGTTATGGTTGGTTCTGGCCAAAATTTGGCTATTTGCTGACTGGTTGGTTATCGGACGGCGTTTCCTGCCAGTCCGGCAAAGAAACAAACCACGGCGTGCTTACTCCGAGTTACCGTCCCTGCCTGATGAAGAGTGACGCTTCAGGAAACGACGCATTTTGGAAACGATGTCCTGGGCGTGCTCCTCCAGCGGAAAGTGACCCGCGTCGTAGACGTTGAAATCAATGTTTTTGACGTCCGCCTTGTAGGCAGTCGCACCGCTCTCTGGGAAAACAGGATCGTTCTTCCCCCAGACGATCAGCATGGGGGGCTGTGTTTCCCGCAAGTACTTCTGCCAACTCTCATAGAGGAGAATGTTGTTCGGATAGTCGTAGAGCAACTCAAGGTTGAGGGCAGTCACATGCGGTTCGCTCACAATGGCGTGATCCAGGTACCATCCATCCGGGCTGATGACACTCGGGTCGCTCGCACCGGTCGTGTACAACCACTTGATCCCGTCGAGGCTCATGAAACCCCCAATCTTGGCCGCCTCATCTTCCGGCGTACGTTCTTGCTGAAGGGTTTGAACCGTTAGCGCGCTCAGACCTTCTTCGTAGGCGTTGCCGTTCATGACGATAAAGCCCGCGACGGAGGTGGGGTCGCTGGTGGCGATTCGGAAGCCGACCGGCGAACCGTAGTCGTGGATCATCAGGAAGTAGTCGTTGATGTGCTTCTGCTCGAGAAACCTCGCCATCGTCATGGCCAGGTTGTCGAACGTGTAGTCGTACTCGTCAATGGCCGGTTTCTGGCTATAGCCGAAACCGGGATAGTCGGGGGCCACAACGTAGAATTCGTCGCCCAACCCTGACAAGACGTCGCGGTATTGCCTGGACGACGACGGGAAGCCGTGCAAAAGCACGACGGTTTGGCGAGCCGGATCACCCGCTTCGCGATAGAAGATCTCAACGCCGTCGACGGCTTCGGTTTTGTATCGAACCCGGTCTGCGCTGTTGGCCTCGTCGGCGAGTAGTCCGTTCGTCGCAAACACCGACAGTAGGACTGCCGATGCAATTGGTTTCTTCATCGTGTTCCTCCAGTCGGTGGCTGCATTCCCAAGGACCGCCGGCAGTGGGCTTGATGCCGCACCGCTCGGGTGCGGCATCAACTCCTCGGGCGAGGCACTTTGAGAGACCTGCTTAAGCGGCTTTGCTCGCGATCCTGTCGAGAACCGGAAACAAATCGCTCGGCTCAGGTCGCTGCGTGTAGTCCGGATTCACTTCGGCGTAGACGATCGAGCCGTCTCGATCGATCACGTAGCGCGCGGGCATCGGCAGCGTCCATTTGTCGTCTTCATGGATGATCGGCAGATCGACCTTGAACATCTTGAAGACTTCCGTCAGGTACGGCTGAAGCGACCAACGAAGGCCAAATTTTTCCGCGATGTCGCCGTTCTTGTCGGTCACTATCGGGAAGCTCAGATTGTTTTGGCGCTGCGAGATTCTGCTGTTCTTCTGGCTTTGCTGAGAAACAGCCACTAGCGACGCCCCGCGCGAACGGATGTCGCCAACGACTTCTTCCAGAGCCTGGAGCTCAAGGTTGCAGTAGGGGCACCAGTTGCCGCGGTAGAACGTCAGTACGAGAGGTCCCTGGACAAGCAGTTCTCTTGAGGAGACCTGGTTACCGTCGGAATCGAGAAGCGTGAATTCCGGCGCTACGTCGCCGACCTGGAGTGCACGGTCGGCCAGTCGCTGATCGATCAGTTCCTGGGTTGAACGGTGGAACGCCTCAACGGCCTCCGGGGGGGCCTGGTTAGCCTCGAAATCAGCTTTAAAGGCATCAAGTTTTTCTTGCAGGGTCATGGTCGTACTCCCTTGTTTCAGAGTTTTAATTTGGGCCGCTGCGAGGGCTTGAGATCCTGTGAAAAGAGCGCGTCAGCGGCGGACAAGTGGAATACTAGTTATTTGAGTTATAATCGGTAGACGGCAAAATACTCTAACAATTATTTGGAAATTGAATGAGCGATCGCATCTCGTCGTTGCGCTTGTTTGTGCGGGTCGCCCGGACGGGCAGCTTTACGACAGCGGCCAAGGAAGTCGGTCTGTCCCAGCCGTCGGTATCACGGATTATCTCGACCCTGGAGAAAGAACTGGGCGCCGCGCTCTTCGTCCGGAGCACGCATTCGTTAAAGCTGACTGAGGCTGGGGCAGAATACCTGATCAGGTTGGACCCCATTCTGGCGTCTCTCGAAGAGGCCAACCATCTGGTCAGAGGAACAGGAGAACTCCGAGGTAAATTGCGAATCGGTTCAGCGACCAGCTTCGCGGTCAGGGAGATTGTTCCACGGCTGCCAGACTTCATGGCGCAGCATCCCGCGTTGCGCATTGACCTTGTTTTGACCGACAAATTTCAGGATTTGATCGAGGAGGCCATTGACGTGGCGTTCCGATTTGGACCGCTGCGAGACTCCACGATGACGGCAAGGAAGGTCTTGGTGAGCGATAGAATAGTCGCGGCATCACCTGCCTACTTGGAGAGGGCAGGAACCCCGCGCACACCATCGGATCTCGCGGCTCACCAGGTCGTTATCGGTCCATCCAGTGCAAGCATGGTTGGATGGACATTCAGAAAAGGAGGCAAAAAGACCTCCGTAAAGGTGGAAAGCAAGCTGCACTTCACTGTCAACGAAGGAATGACAGCAGCTGCAGTTGCCGGAATGGGTATCGTCTCTGGGTCCGTGGTGGGGAGTCGGTCTGAGCTGGAAAGCGGTGCTCTGGTTCGGCTGCTGCCGGAGTGGACCATCGGAACGGTGGAGGTAAACGCAGTGATCGCCGGCGGGCATAGCGCGAAGGCTTCATCGAGAGCGTTCGTCGACTATATGGTGGAGTCGTTTCGAGGCCTTTGACTGCTAAATGCGATAGCCGCGGCGTGCGTATCAAAACCGCGAATCTGCGTGGGTGAAAGCCCTTTCCAGGATTTGAAGCTAGTAAAAATATTTTATTTCAATAATTTATAGTATTTAATTAAATTAGATTCTTCAATATTTCCTTGATTCAGCGGGTATCCGCTTGGCGTTAACAGCCGGTCGCCGGGTCTGAGGTAGTATGGCGGCGAACGATCCAAAGCACATACAGACACGCAATGTGCTTGCCGATCAAATGCATTTAGAGCCAGACGGAGATCCACGCTGCATGCGCTCTCCCCTTCCAAAGCTCCTGTATTGGATAAGCTTCGCGGTCCTGGCGGCGCTGGGCCTCTACGGAATAGTGATCGGGTTCAGCCTGGGCTGGATTGCCCTCGTTTTGAGTGGCGCACTGTTGGGCGGCTACGCATATTGGACAGATGACGGACCGTACAGCAGTGGTGCTTCATCAGACGACGTTGCGTATCGGGCAAAGGCTGCTGGCATTAGCATAGAAGAGATGAGAGCCATTGATGCGAAGATAGACCACGAACACCAAATAACCGTCGCACTCGTAGAGAAGTTCTCACTACCATCGGGTAGAGATGAACCGTTACCTCCGTGGATCGAGTTTCCCGGTTTTAGTCCCTATCATATCTTCTGGCGAATGGGCGCTGGCGAAAGTTATTTACTGGATCCTTTCTGGCCATTCATGTCCGCATTAGACAAAAGTGAGCGTGAGAGGTATTTCGCTCGTTACGACCTCGGCGAAGAATGGCCACATCGGCAAGATTGGTATCGCGGTTGGGTTGAAAAGGATGACTGATACGAAATTGGTGAGTCACGTCCTTCGCTAGCCGCGGCTCTGACGTTGGCGAGGCGGAGAACCGCCGCCGCTACTGCCACCCGGACAAGAGAGCATGAAAAGGTCGCCGTTGCCGTCGAAATCGACATAAAGCTCGCTGTTGTCGGCGCTGGACCCCCAGGGATCGCTCAGACGGTTACACACGTCCGGACGTCCGGTCTGGTGGTAGGTTGCCGTCAGTTCCCGGGATAGGAGCTGATACCCCATGCACTCGGCATCGGCCGCGCCCACCTCGCCGTCGCCGTTGCAATCGGTCACTACGGCCGGGGCCACGCCGAGCACCATAAAGGCTCGCAACGTCACGTCGTAGTCACGAATAGCCACGTCTCCCGCGGGCAATAGCGGACCGCCGTCGACAATGCGCGCCACCTCGCAACCGCCCTGCCCGTCGTCCATGCACTGATCCTCCAGGAAGACGCGTGACGTCAAATGGCGGGGTACCGTCACGCTGGTTGTGATGGTCGTGTGCCCGCGCGTGTCGCTGAGTTCGTATCCCACCGAGGTCATGAAGCCGGCCAGATTGCGGTTCTGAAGCGGTTCCACTCGACGTCCACCGACGGTGAGACCAAAGAAGGACTCGAGCTCGCCGGAGACGATGCTCACACCTGCGTCGGCGAGCAAAACGAACCCGGTCAGATCGTCATTGGCCCCGTAGCCGAGACCGTCCAGCGTTTCGTGAATTTTTGGTCCGAAGGTATGCTGCGCGCCTTTGTAAGTGACCGTCGGACGGCGCGTCGGGTCTTTCATGGCAACACGCAAATCGTCGAACCCGTGCGTGTCGACGACGTTGGGGGAATCCTGGTCCGGCGTGAATTCAATCCACAGCTCATCGTCGGGAACGTCAAAACAAAGCGGTAGCCTGCCGCCCGCGGAGGGACAGCCGTCGAGGTCCTTCAGCATCAGAAAACTGGTGGCACCGGGCTCGGGCCACTCCGACGGCGCCCCATCACCCACCGTCGGTACGACGAGCGACACCTCGCCTCGTGCGACGATCTTGAACGTCAGAGGCCAGCCGGCGTGGTGCTGGATGGCGAGCCCCCGTGTCACGCGCGGTGACACCAGCTCCAGCCGAACGGGATAGTTCTGCTTGCCGCGATTCCCCTTCGCATAGCGATCATGCGTGCCGGCTGGAAGCGGCGCCAGCGGTGCAATGCAAAGGGCAAGTGTGAGTGCAGAGGCAACGATTACGGACGTTGAGTTTTTCATCGTGTCGAGTTTTCCATGATCCGCTGTCCGGTTTAAGCTTAACGAATTCGACCGCGCGGTTCTCTGACAATTTGTAGGGAAAAGACTACAAACCGCTGCTTTGTCGGCCGTCCGGCGATCGACGGCTCGATGAGACTCGCCGGGCGCGCGATTCGTTCGCTACTGTTTTCGCAGCTCACGGACGATTGTTGTACTAGAAAGTCCAAGCCGTTGGCATCTACGCTATGATGAACCGCGTCGGACAAATCTCTCGAACGACCGGCCGACCTACACTGCTCTATGGCGTGCAGACGCAAGGGAAGCCAGTCCGGGGTCCACTCAACGTGAAAAGCGGCTCGTTGCAACACATCGGTGAGACAGCGAAATGAATCTCGCAAAGCTGGGAGATCGCTGGGAACGGCTTGCGGAGCTGTTCGATCAGGCGTTGGCCCTGCCGTCCAGCGAGGTTGCCGATTTCTGCGCGCGTGAATGCGGCGACGACGGTGAACTGTACGAGTTTCTCCATGATTTGCTCACGACGGCGGACATCGACGACGAGCAGATACGCCGCTCAATTTCCACTGTGGCGACAGAATTCGCTCACGGTCCCCCGCTGACCGGCGAACGACTCGGGGCCTATGTTGTCGATGAATTGATCGCCCGTGGCGGCATGGGTGAGGTCTACCTGGCTTCGCGCGCGGACGGGCAGTTCGAGAAAAGCGTCGCCGTCAAAGTCGTTAGCCGCAAACTCAACGAGGACGAGTACGTCGGGCACTTCCAGACCGAGTTGCGGGTGCTGGCGAAACTTCAGCATCCGTACATCCCGGTCTTGATTGATGCAGGACAACTGCCCGATGGGCGGCCGTACTTCATGACCGAATACGTCCAGGGAATTCCCATTGACCGGTACTGTGACGAGCATCGCCTGTCAACGAAAAGTCGGGTCGAGTTATTCGAGAAACTCAGCGACGCCGTTCAGCACGCGCACAGCAATCTGGTCCTGCACCTCGACATAAAACCGGCAAACGTCATCGTCGAAGACAATGGAACCCCTCGCCTGCTCGACTTCGGCATAACCCGGCTGATGAGCGATCCGGAAACCGGACACAGGGCGTTTACGCCCGACTACGCAAGCCCGGAGCAAATCGCGGGCGAGCCGCCGACCGCGGCCAGCGACGTGTATTCCCTGGGCGTGCTCTTGTACCGTCTCCTGACCGGCCTCGAACCGTTCGATGGTCCCCGGCTTGCGGCCCCTGAAACCAAACTCGCCGAACGTGCGCAACTGACTCAACGAATCAGGGGGCGTATTGCAGCACCCGCCCTGGACGCCGATCTGCTCGCCATCGTACGAAAGGCGATGAGCTACTCGGCTGCGGCACGGTATCGGACGGTCGAGTCCCTGCAGAGGGATCTCAAACGCTATCGCAAGCACCTGCCGGTATCGGCGCGGCCACGAACCTTCGTTTATGCGTTCGGGAAGTACCTGCGCAGGCACGTGGTGCCTCTCTCCGTCATCACTTCCGTCGTCGCCGTCCTGCTTGCTTTCGCTGTTCGCGAGATTCAGCTCAGAACGGCAGCCCAGGCGGCCTACGCGGAAGCGGACGCGGCGCACACCCAGGCGGAACTCGAGGCAGAAACCCTCCGGCAGGTATCGAGCTTTCTCATCGAGCTCTTCGAGGTTTCGGACCCCGGCGAGGCCAGGGGCAACACCGTGACCGCGCGGGAGCTTCTCGATCGCGGCGCCGCCAGCATCAGCAGCGACCTGAGCAGCCAGCCGTTGGTGCGCGCGCGGCTGATGAGCACAATGGGCGGGGTGTACAGCAGCCTCGGGCTTTACGATGCCGCCACGGCGCTGGACGAGCAGGCACTGACGGTGCGCCTGGAAAACCTCGGGCCGGACCACCCGGAGGTCGCTGAGACGCTGTTCGCGTTAGGGGCTCTGTACAGCCAGCAGGCGCGTTACCAAGACGCCGAGACCGCGCATCAGCGAGCGCTGGCAATTCGCGAAAAAGTATTTGGCGCTGACCACCCCATCGTGGCCGAAAGCCTCACCGGTCTGGCGCAGGTCTGTTGGTACCTGGGTGACGCCGATATCGCGGAATCTCACAACAGGCGCGCGCTGCAAATCCGCGAGGCCGCGTTCGGCCCCGATCATCTTGAGGTTGCGACCAGCCTGGTTCACCTGGGCTGGCTGATGGAGCGAGAGGAGCGCTTCGACGAGGCGTACGCGATGTTGTCACGCGGATTGCGAATCCGCGACACGGTGCTGGGCGACGATCACTTTTTGGTCGCTGAGACCCTGGATTTGCTGGGTCAAATCAACACCGCGCGCGGCCATCACGAAGAAGCGGAAAGGCAGCTTCTTCGTTCGCTGACCATCCGCCGGAAGGTGCTGGAGGCCGGCCATCCGGACATCGGGACGAGCCTGTTGTTAATTGGCCGCCTGTACCGTACGCAGCACCGTTACGAAGAAGCGCTGGTCAGCCTGCGCGGCGCGGAAAGCCATTTCGGCCAGGCGCTCGGCGACGACCACTTCCAGGTAGCGGTAGTTCTGGAGGATGCTGGGCTGGCGCTGGCCGAAATGGGACGGTGGACCGACGCCGAGGCTGCCTACCGGCGCCGACTGGCCATTCTGGAAGGCACCTTTTCGTCCGACCACGTACTGGTAGGCAGAACTCTAAACAATCTCGGTTGGGTTCTGAGTGACGGCCTCCGGCGTTACGTCGACGGCGAACACATCCTGCGACGGGCGGTCGCCACTTTTTCCCGCCTGGAGCACCCCGACGATTATTGGAATGCGCTCAGCCGGTGGAGTCTGGCGAACAATCTCCGCGACCAGAAACGCTTCGACGACGCGGACGGGTTCTACCGCGAGGCGCGGGCCATTTTCGAGCGCAGCGGCGGTTCCGAACGGCTGGACAATCCGAGTCTCGACGAATTGCTCGAGGACTACGCCAAAATGTTGCAGGAGGCAGGCCTCGATGCCGGAAACGATGCATTGTAGATTGCATAAGAACGGCGCCTGCGTGAACTGCCGGACACGCGCCCTATGATCGTTCGGTGTCTATACACCTCTGTAAGACGACGACGACTCTGGCCAGGACTGCGGCAATCTCACTCGCCTCGCGCTGCGCCATGTTACTGACCGCGAGTTTCAGTTCCATATCCGACGCGGCGTGAGCCTCATCAAGGACACTCTGAAGTGCATTAGTCCGCCTTATTGCCTCGCGAAGCGCGAAGGTCTTTTCCGGACAGGGATCATCCTCGCGGTGACCGTCCTGTTCGTCAGGCACGGCTAGGCAACTCTGATCGGTACGACGTTTCCCGGCTCTTTATCGGCAGAACGCTCGTGCATCCTACGAATGTACTTGCGGACATCGTCCACCGTCACCGTGTGGTCTTCTTCAACCTCAATGGTTACGTCTTCGCAAAAGTTCAGTATCTCGCGGTGCTCCTCGGGAGACGAATCTGTGCGGGTCTGAGACGATTGGTAGTCAAAATAATTCATAGGGTGCTCCGTGGATTCCTCCCGGTTCTGGCACGGCCCCGGCGAATCCAATCAAATCGAATCCTGTTAACCCCAACTTCGAAAACGACTCGCAAATCCTCGCAACGAAATCCCCTCTTAGCGCCTACGTTTTGGAATACTCAATAAATCCGTTATTAATCAGCAATTAATACTGACAACTTGATGTAATTTCTTACTACTGAGTGAGCCGTACGACGGGGGGAAGACGCTTGCCTTACCTCACTTGACCGCAAGTCGCCGGGCGAGCAGCGCTTTGAGCATTCGCAGTTCCCGGTGCACCGTTGCTTCGGAGATGTCCAGGGCCGTGGCAGTTTCGGCGTAGGTTCCTCCACAAAAGTAGTACAGTTCGGCGATACGCACTTTCCGGGGATCCTTCTTCTCGAGGTCCGCCAGCACTTCTTCCAGCGCCAGGATATCGATCGATGCTTCCCTGGCGGCAATCTGGACGTCGTCGATCGACACCTTGTCGACCCCGCCGCCCCGTTTTTGACTCCCCTTTGCCCGGGCGTGATCGACGAGTATTTGCCGCATGAGGTTCGCGACGATACCGACGAAGTGGCCCCTGTTTTCCAGTTCGGTTTTGACGTCGCCCAGACGGCAGAAGGCCTCGTTGATCAACGCGGTCGCTTGCAGTGTATGCCGGGGCCGACCGCGCATGTAACTGTTCGCCACCCTGTGCAGTTCGTCGTACACGGCCGGCATTATCTGATCCATGAGCGCGGAATCGCCGCCGGTCCGCCACTCGTTTAGCAATTGAGTAATTTCTTTCTGTTTTTTCACATTTGCCGGTTTAGAACGCAGACCCGCACCGCCAGGAGTCTACGCGATCGATACCATGAAAACGGGACCTCCGACATTCAGCGCGAACCATGGCGCTGCATCAGGGCTTCCTGAACAACAGCGTAAAGCGGTCGGTATTGCCGGTAACGGTCCGGCGGCCTACTTCGTAGCGCAGTTCGTCGTCGGGTCGGTAGTGCAAGTCTGAGTAGTCGACGAACTCGAAGCCGGCATCCAGAATCTCCTTGACGGCAACGACCGGATCGACACGTCGGCGGTTTTCACTCGTCAGCGGCTCCATATGCCGCGCCGTGTGATCGACGACGCCGTAAAGGCCGCCGGACTTGAGCGACGCGAATACCGCAGCGTTGATCATTGCACGCGCCTCGGGCGTGAAGTTATGGAGGTTGCGGAAAGTTACGACCAGATCGGCGTCATCGACCTCCAGGTCGACGTTGTCGAGATTGTTCAAGCGGAACGGTTCGGTACGTTCAAACGTGCTGCGTGTGTCGATGAACTCGACACCCTCGAAACCGGGCTGGCCCAGCATGTCGCGAACGCGATTAGCTCCGAGCGCAACGTACAACTGCCCCCTTTCCCGAAGGACCGGGCCGAGCACCTTCGTGTACCAGCCGCCGCCCGGCACCAGCTCGACGACTTTCATGTCGTCCTGAAGACCGAAGAAACGCAATGTTTCGAGCGGTTTACGATTGGCGTCACGCGCTCTTTCGGCGTCGGACCTGGCGTCACTCGCAAGTGCGGCGTTGACTTTGTCTTCCAGCACATCAGCCTGCGCCATGCCGGCAATCAGGATGCAACCACACGCTAGCAAACGGACAAACTTCATCTCTTCTCCTCGGGGGTCTGAGCAAACATGGGGCGATACTGCGAACGGACACTCTACCCGTTCTCCGCCGAGATTGCATTTGCCGAACCGGGCCCGGCCATATAACGGATACGCATGGCGCGATACCGCTTTTTCGGCACAGCAGCTAGCGTTCCCACACAATCGCATCCGAGAACTTCTGATCGATCAGCTCGCCATACTTCGCTTCCAGCTTGTCGCGCTTCAGCTTCAGGGTCGGCGTCAGCAAATCGTTCTCGGTAGTCCATTCATCGACAACAATTACCATGTTCAGTATTCGCTCGTGTGATTCCGCTTTTGCATTTACCGCCTCCAGCGTCGTTTGCAGGCTGGCCCTTATATCCTCCTTCGGGACGTGTCGAGCCGTCTCGGAAAGCACGACGACCGCCACCGGCGCGGGCAGCCCCGACCCCATGACGCAGATCTGTTCGAGCAGCGGGTTCCCGGACAGCCTGGATTCGATGGGAACCGGCGTCACGTATTTCCCCTTCGCGGTCTTGAATATATCTTTCACTCTTCCCGTTATGCGATAGGCCCGCAGTGGATCACTCCACTGCGCCCGGTCTCCGGTGCGGAAGAATCCGTCGTCGGTGAAGGATTCACGGGTCAGATCAGGCTGCTTGTAATACCCGGTAAACAGCCCCGGACTGCGCAAGAGTATTTCGCCCTCGTCGGACAGCTTCATTTCGGTGCCGTCGAGCGGCTCGCCAATTGTGCCGATTCGCTCCGCCAGGTACGGCACATTGCCGCAGGACAACCCGCCCGTTTCGCTCATGCCCCAACCCTCGCCAATTCCGACGCCGAGCCGTTTCCACCACTTCAGCGTCAACGGCGAGATCGGCGCGCTGCCGGAGCCGAAGCTGCGACAGTTCCCGAAACCCAATTCGTCGCGAATTTTTTTTGCAACCATCGGCCCGATGAAAGGCAATGCCAGCATAGCCCGCAGTTTCGTCGGCGAAATCTTTGCGTGCACACCCGATTGAAACTTGACCCACAGCCGGGGCACGGAGATAAATATTGTCGGTCGCGCCCGTTTCAGGTCGTCTACGAACGTGTCCAGGGATTCGACGAAGGAACACTCGCAGCCGCCGTATATCGCCGGCCCGGCGGTGCAGGTGCGTTCGGTAATGTGCGCGAGCGGCAGGTAAGAAAAGAGATGATCGTCCGAAGTGCCGTCATTCGCCGCCAGCGTGGTTTGGCTCGCGTAGGCGTATGCGCCGTAGCTGAGAACGACACCCTTTGGCTGCCCGGTGCTGCCGGAGGTATACAAGATCGTCATCTCATCGCTTGCATGCGGGCTGTGCGGTTCCGCCAGCGGTTCATTGCGGTCGATGAGGTTTTCCCAGCGGTGCCCGCATTTCATCGTCTCGTACGGGAAGGAGATCGTGATCGCGGACGGGCCAATCGCCGCCTCGGCCATGCCGGGTTGGTCGAGCTTACCGACGAAGACCGCCTTCGCCTCGCTGTGTTCCATGGCATGGCCAATCGTTTCTTCGTTCGCCGTCGGATAAATCGGTACGGAGACGAGGCCGGCCATCGAAATAGCCATGTCGGCCAGAAACCATTCGGCGCAATTCTTCGAGAGGATGGCGACTTTGTCCCCTTTTTCCAGCCCGAGACCGCGCAGCGCTCCGGCTATACGCCGGCAGCTGTCCTCGCACTCTCGCCAGGTAAATCTGCGCAGTTCGCCGTCTACCGGTTGATTCAGGAAGATACGGTCCGGCGTCTTTTCGGCCCAGTTGATGAGCGCCTGATGCGCTGTTAGGAGTTCACTCATGAATCGGTTTTATCTCGCTTGAAATGCGACGGCAGCTCTTGACGCCGTCGGTGCTTCGCCAGAAGACCTCTCTGCACTACGAATTTGTTACAGGGTCGATATGACGCGTAAGCGCCTGGAAGCCCTGTCGGCACTATTATGCAGTGGAATCTGGCGCCCTGCTCTTCTCTCGGGCCCAAGGATCGTGCAGGATGGCCTGCCCGAAACGATCGCCCAATGCCAGCAGTTCGTGAGCTGCCAGAACCGATGACAAAAACTCCCGGCAAATACGCCCTGTTATTCATTTTCATCACCGTGACGCTCAATATGATCGGCTTTGGCGTCATCATTCCCGTGATGCCGCAACTGATCATGGACGTCACCGGCGAGGACCTTGCGCCCGCGGCGCAGTGGGGCGGCTACCTGTCTCTCGTTTACGCCCTGATGCAGTTCGTCATGATGCCCGTCATCGGCGGGTTGTCCGATCGATTCGGTCGCAGGCCGGTGTTGCTTGTCTCCATGGCCGCTTATGCGTTCGATTTTTTCATCATGGCGATCGCACCTGTGATCGGGGTCATCGTCGTTGCGCGGATTCTGGCCGGCGCTTTCGCCGCAACGTTTTCGACGGCAAACGCCTACATCGCCGACATCTCGCCTCCGGAGAAGCGCGCGGCGAACTTCGGTCTGATGGGTGCTGCGTTCGGTCTCGGATTTATCATTGGTCCGGGTATCGGCGGATTGCTTGGCGAACAGTTTGGGCCGCGGGCGCCTTTCTTCTTCGTCGCCGCGTTGGGCGCCATCAACTTTTTGTTCGGCGCCTTCGTACTGCCGGAAACCCTGGCGCAGGAAAATCGTCGCCCTTTCGAGTGGAAACGCGCCAATGCGTTCGGCAACTTCAGACAGTTCGCGAAGTACCCGATCATGTTGCCTATCGCAGGCGTCCTCTTTTTGTCACAACTCGCGCACTGGACCTACCCGTCGGTGTGGTCTTATTACGCCGAAGAGAAATTCGCCTGGACGCCGGACCTCATTGGCGCATCTTTGATGTTCGTCGGCCTGGCGGCGGCGATCGTTCAGGGCGGATTGACGCGCGTCGTCGTTCCCCGGATAGGCGAGCGCGCTTCGGCCACCTTCGCGATGTGTGTGACGGCGGTTGCCTATGTCGGCTTCGCCTTGGCGAACGCGGGTTGGATGGTCTACGCCATCATTGCCTTTTCGGCGCTCGGCGGGCTCGCTCAACCGGCGCTTCAGGGCATCATGTCGAGAACGATGCCGGCTGACGCACAAGGTGAACTACAAGGCGCCATTGGCGCTGTCACCAGCGTCTCGATGATATTGGGGCCACCTTTGATGACACAGATTTTTGCCGCTTTCTCCGCCCCGGACAAACCCTTCGCGATCGGCGGTGTCACGTTGTTGCGCGATGGAGCGCCGTTTTATTTCCCCGGCGCGCCCTTCGTTTTCTCGGCATTTCTGGAAGCCTGCGCGCTGCTCATGCTGTTCGTTGCGTTCGCCCGCATCCTCCGCCCGCGTGAGGACGACGCGCCCTCCTGAACTAACGAAACCGGCAACAAGATGCCTTTCGTCAATTCGTCGTTCTCTCAACGGCACCGTCGATGATCGCTTTCCACTCAACACCGGCCGGCTCCACATAGCTCAGGTCGCCGCTGTTCGACGCGCTCCACAGCACGACATCCGGGCTCAAGGCCCGATAGGTTTCCAGGCTTTCGAGCAAGGCTTCCCGGCTCCCACCGTCGGATGAAATGACGAGCGTTTCCCAGCCCGTTTTGGATCGGAACAGTGTGTCGCCGGTGAACAGATAGGTGCGACCATAGGGGGAGCGATACAGGAACGAGACGCTTCCGTTCGTATGCCCCGGTGTGTGCAGCACCTCGAGCCCGAGATGCTGTTCGACATCGCCGGAGAACGCGACGTCCACCTCGCAAGACGGCAGGACCGCGGGTTTCTCTTCGGCGTGGCAGCACAACTTCGACCCGAACCGGTCACGAATGCGTCTTAGCGAATCTCCTGCCTCGTGACGGTGGCTCAGGTACTGGTAGTCAATGCCGCCGAGCGCGGCAATGCGGTCGATCTCCCCGGCGTGACCCGTGTTGTAGATAAGGGCGTTACCCTCCTCTCTCTGCAGGAAAAAGGCATGCGAGTGAACGCTCCCGAACGGTATCTCCAGCTTCGTTTGCCAGAGATCATCGAATATCTGTTTCATCCTGCTCGTCCCATGCGCCGGGGGACCCTCACATCATCGCCAGTAGCCGTTGGCGGCCGCGACGGTCTGGAAATTGATCGCAACCACCTGCGATGCGGCGGTGAGACTGTCGGCGTTTTCGGCATACTCGGGGCGCAGCCTCTGACGCACTTCGTCCGAGGGCTGCGTGTATTTGACGCCCATCCGGGCAAGCTTGATAGCCAGCTCGAACCCCTCCTGCGGAGTGGCTGTCGTTAGCGTTTCCAACCACGTGTCAGACATTTCAAACCCTCCTTTTCCGGTTACCGTTTTTGAACATCTGCGGTCTCGGCGCTCAGTTCCTCAGCCGAGCGACGTCGTTCGCCGTGACCAGGGGCGCGTCGTTGCCCCACTGCGTTCGCTCGTGATTGACGACGGCGGCTACCTCGGCGTCGGAGAGGATCGCGCCGAACGGCGGCATCGGGCCCGGGTAGGCGACGCCGTCGATGACTTTCCCGCTGAGGCCGTGGACAATCGCGTTGATATGGTCCGTCGGGTCCGGGTCCAGGGTCGCTGGATTGCCCACCAACGGCGGAAAAACTCCGGCCAGACCGGCGCCGGACGGCTGGTGGCAGGATGAGCAGGTGTTGCCGTACACCTGCGCGCCCAGTTCGACCCAGTCGGCCTTTGCGGTATCGGCGATCCCTGCAGGCCCGGCGGTTGAACGCTCCGCGATTAGTGGCAGTGCATCACGTTGGTGCAACTCCAGGGCGACGTAACCGCTGCCCCAGGCGAAAATGGAAAGAAACAGCACCCATGCCCACGTGGGGATGGGTGCCGGCGTCTCGATGCGCGTCGGCTCGAACGCATCGCCGATCCTGGATCCGTACGCATTGGCCAGCACGCTGATCTCGCCGGCCACGGTATCGTTGTCGAGCAAGCCGTGCACGGCGATTGCGGGCCCGTTCTGAACGGTGAACGGCACGCGCCGTTCGCTGGTGACACCGTCGTTATCGACCGCGACCAGGCGCAGTTCGTGCCTGCCGTCGCCCAGGGCGGTCGTGTCCAGTTGGAACGTCTCGGGCGGCGTGATGCTCTGAAACGGTTCTCTGGCGTCATCGAGATACACGTCAATACGCATCGGACGCCTCCTCGTCGTCGAGCACACGTCGCTTGATGTGGTCACTACCCCTCTCTCCCGGCCACAGCGTCAACAGCACTGCGCGGTAACACGCGTAAATCAATACCGCTGCCGCGACAGTTACGATGACGACGCCGAACGCGGAAACCTGTTCCGGCGAGTCAAAACCGCACAGCGTTGCGAGAAGGTCCACGTAGTAGCGCAGCCGCTCCATCATCGGTCCAGCTCCACCTGCTTGAGGGACTGCAGGTAACGCACGAGATCCAGCGCCTCTTCGGTGGCGACCACGGTTGCGCCGGGAGGTTTGAATCCGTCCGGCACCGGCACGACGACATCTGCGGGTGACGTTTCCGGCTTCTCCTCGAAATACCACGGATAGCCGGGCATGACCGACGTCGCTACCACCGCGCGCGGGTTGTAGAGATGGATGAGATTCCAGGTCTCGCCCGGCTGTCGCTGGCCGACGTTCGCCAGGTCCGGTCCGGTGCGCTGGGTGCCGAGCATCGGCGGATCTTCCAGCGCGTAATCGCCGGCGACCGAACCCCGCCCGTAGGGTGCGTCGACCGGCAAATCCCTGACGAACTGCGTATGGCAGACGGCGCAGCCTTCCTTGACATACAGTGCGCGTCCGCGGGCGACCGCGCCGTCCGGGATCGTGATTCCGGGGCTCGGCGGCACCTTCTGTACTTCGTAGGCCGGCAATACCGCGATCATCAGGCTGAGTATGAAAAAACCGCCGAACGCGACGCTCAGTAGCGCGCGATGATCGGTGTGAAGGCTCATGCCGCCACCTCCTCGCCCGTCAAGGCCGGTTTTTCGGCGGCGGGTCGCATGTGCCACAGGTTGACGAAGAACACGACGTGGCTCGCCACCATCATGAACCCGCCCACGGTGCGCCACAGCCACATCGGCGCGGCGGCATCGACAGAGGCGATAAACGACTCGCCCGCGACCCATGAAGCGCCCTGCAGTATGCCCGCGATCGAGATTGCCGTGACGTAGAGACTACCGCCCAGGAACGCGAGCCAGAAATGCAGGCCGATCGCCGTAGCGCTGGGCCCCCTTCCGGTAATGCGCGGCACGAGGCCGTATATCGCGCCCCAAAGGGCGAATGCCACGAATCCGTACATCGCGAGATGCGAGTGGCCGACCGTGAAGTTCGTGAAGTGCCAATAGACGTTGGCTGAGCGGAACGCTTCGATCGTGCCCTGGGTCGACGCGAGTGCATACCCCCAGACGCCAACCAGAAGGAATATCAGCGGATAACTTCGTCGCACCTTCGACCATGACCCGCGGGCGGTCAGAAAGAAGTTGCCCGTCCCCGACCACACCGGCACCATCATGCCGACGCTGAACAGGATGGCGGTGGTTTGCAGCCACCAGGGCACCGGGCTGAAAATGAAATGGTGCGCGCCGATCAGCGTGTAGAACAACATGTTGGTCCAGAAGCCGAGCACGCCCAACGCGTAGGAGTAGATGGGTTTACTCAACATGCGCGGCAATGCGTAGTACAAAATGCCTAACACCAACGGCGTGAACCACATGCCGACGGCCGTGTGCATGAAGTAACCCTGGATGACGATGTTGCCGAGGCCGTCCTGATAAAATGGCAGGTACGCGATCGTGAACAAGGTCGCCATCCAGCAGAGCGCGCCGATGATGTACCAGTTGGAGATGTAGATCTCCGGCGGCGCGCGCCGGGCCACCGTCGCGATCACCGTCGCGGCGATAGCCGCCAGGCCGAGTCCGTACAACAACGCAATGGGCCAGATGAATTCGCGATACTCCTGTGGACCTCTGCTCACACCGAGCGACAGCGAAATCACCGCCGCCGCCAGCGCTGCGTTCCAGAGCCACATGCCCAGACGCGCCGCCTGCGGGAGCGCGAGATTGACTTTGGAGGTCCGCGACACGACAAACAACGCCAATCCCACGGAGGCGAACGACGACCAACCGAACAGCACGATGTTGGTGTGAATCGGACGAATCCTTCCGAACGACAACAACGGGTGCACGAACGCGTCCGGCCAGTAGAGTTTGATCGCGGCCAACAGCCCGTAGAGCGTGCCGACCAGAAGCCACACGCCGCCCCACCAGAAAAACCCGAACATCAGGCGTTGGGTGTCGATCTCGTGGCCGGCCGGAAGCCGGCGATCGTCGGTCGCGCTCACGGTAGATACTCCCTGATACGTTGCGTGGCCCGCGCAACGTTCGCATCGGCGGCGACGTAGGTCATGATCCGGCCTGCGGGATCGACCAGGTAGGCGACGCTCGAGTGACGGGCCGGGTCGTCATCGGCGGCCGATGACGACCGGGCGCCGTAGGCTTTGAAGCTCCGCGCCGCCCGCGCCAACGCATCGCGGGAACCGGTCAAACCGGTAAACCGGGGGTGAAAGTGCGCGAGGTAGGACCGAATGCGTTCAGCCGAATCGCGTTTGGGATCGACGGTAATGAAGACCGGCAACACGGACTCGCCCGATGACTCCCGGTCCAGTCGATGGACGACCTGCGTGAGCTTCGCCATCTGCGTCGGGCAGATCTTCGGGCAGTGCGTGAAACCGAAAAACACGAGGAGGTAGCGGCCGCGGAACGTTTGCTCCGATACCGCCAGGCCGTCGTGATTCGTCAACGAGAATTGTACGCGTGGATCGAAGTCGTCCGAATGCAGGACGGCAAACGCCGCCGTCGCAGCGATGACGGTCGCCGCCACGCCGCAGAGAAGTCTCAATCTGACTGCCGGTGTTGGTTTCATGGTCTTCTCTTGTCGTTGGGGGGCAGGCGGCTCGAGCGCCCTACCCTAAAATATAGCCGTTCTACCGGCCTTCGCCTCGGTTGCCGGGCTTTTCGCTGAATTCACTATCGAACTTGTTTTCCGCGGCAATCCAGTCGTCAGCATCCGGTGGCGGATCCTTTTTCTCGGTGATGACCGGCCAGATTGCCGAATACTTCGCATTGATTTCGAGGAAGTGCTCCTGGCCCTTCGGCACCTCGTCGTCCGCCACGATGGCTTCCACCGGGCATTCCGGAACACACAACGTGCAATCGATGCATTCCTCCGGATCGATGACGAGCATGTTCTCGCCTTCGTGAAAGCAATCGACCGGGCAGACTTCCACACAGTCGCCAAACTTGCATCGAATACACCGGTCTGTGACCACGAACGCCATTTGCGATGCCTACGCCATCAAATACGTCAGGCGCTATCTTGCCGCCCAGGTGTAGCGACGCGCATTGGGATCGCGAGACGCGTTCCCAAAGCCGAACGGCGCCCATCGCGACGCGACTGCGGCAAGGAGTCCGATTTTCGTGACCTCCATCGACACATACAGCGTGTGAACATGGGACGGCGCGACGCCATAACCGGCGATGATGGCGGAGACCCGATCACCGAGCACCGGCAGGACAACCAATGCCTGCATGACGGTGATTGCCAACACGGACGCGGCGAAGACGTTCGTGAGAACACGCCGCTCCCTGTACAGCGCCATGGCAAACAGCACGATCGCCAGGCCAAGCTCGATCGAGTTGAACAACTCGAATGTGGCTCGGCCAACGTCAAACGCCGTTCGGCTGCCCAGGCTTGGCGCGAGGAACTTGGCAGGCGTGGCAATGAACGAAACACCCACAATCATGCCGGTCCACAAAACCGGGAACAGCGCACTCACGGCGTCAAAAAACCTGCCCCGAGCAGTATTGGCTACGCCCTTGTCTTTGACGGTGTGGTCATATCCGATAGCTGTTTTCATGCGATTACTCCTTGTCCGCCTCTGCGTTCCGGTGACGCCCGAAAGCGTTGTCGCCATTTTCGGGCCTCACCGCGACGCGCTCCGCCGCCATCTCCGCGGCAGACTGAACGAAGCCGAGCCGGCCGAACAACGCACAACAACAGGTTGCGGCTTCAAGGCAGGCTTCGAGATTGCCGGCATCGTCCACACGTCGGCTTGTGAGCAGTGGTCTCATACGGTCTTCCAGGCAGAGAACTTTGGTTAAAAGAAGTATTTTGTATGCATGTTTATAATCCTAACGCAAGGATCTGATTAAAGCAATATATTAGATACATCTTTTTGGACGAACGGACGCCGATATGCAGAGCAAACAACGCGTCCAATCTTCGGTCGGCCCGGCAGGTATGTCGGAAAGCCCCGATTCCCCGGGGCGGCCTTCGGCAGTATGTTTGCAGGCATCCAGGTGGCCATTTGGGAAGAGGTGCGGCATGTCCTTGCCCGACAGCTATGCGGCTCACGACTACTGGCGGCGGTACCTGCCGTTTCTGCCCGAGGCGATGCGGCTGCCGAGGGACCCACATGAGGAACGGTGGATGTGGCAAGGGACGAACGTCCACCTGGATCGCCTCGATGTGGAGGACTCTCCCCTGAAGCTTATCGTCCTGCACGGCGGCGGCGGTACGGGACGCCTGGTGAGCACCTTCGGCGCACTCGTACATCAACTCGGCTACAGCTACGTGGCACCCGATTTGCCCGGCTTTGGACTGACGGTACCCGGACCGGACTACGACCCGCACTACCGATCGTGGGTGGCCTTGGTGACCGACCTTATCGCGCGTGAGCAGGCGCGCGACGGTCTCCCGGTTGTGACCTTCGGCGGCAGCATCGGTGGGATGCTGGCGTACAACGTGGCGGCCGCGAGCGGCGAGGTGCGCGGCGTCATCGCCACCACCCTGGCTGATCCGCGGGACCCCGACGCCCGGGATGCGCTGGCCCGCAGCAAGCTCTGGAGCCGGCTCGGCTACGTGGTGATGAATGCGCTACCCGGCCTTTCCGGCCGCCTGGACATTCCCGCACGCATGATCTCCAGAATGCAGTGGATAACCAACGATCCCCGGTTTTCTCGCATCTTCATCGAGGATCCCCTGGTGGGCGGCGCGCGCATCAACCTCGAGTTCTACTGCTCGATGATGGTGTACGAGCCGCCGATCGCTCCGGAGAATTTTGACCTGTGTCCTCTGCTGCTGGCGCACCCGGCCGACGACAGGTGGACGCCGCTCGCGGTCAGCCAGCCGTTCTTCGACCGCCTCGCCGGGGAGAAGGAACTCGTCATGCTGGACGGCTGCGGCCACTTGCCGTACGAGGAGCCGGGTGTCTCTCAGCTGAAAAAGGCGGTCGGGCGGTTCCTGCACCGTGTCGCACGCCAAACGCCAGGCGCAGGTTCGGTTGCGCGCGCAGAGCAGTAGCGCGACTCCGGAACCGTCTCGACGTCCAGTCTTGGCCGCGCCAGGAAGTTCGAGTGACTTGACGGACTGGCGGGAACATACAAGCGTCCGCGGCAGAGGCTGCGAATACGGGAATTGCCGCGTGAAAACTAGCCATTCCGGCTGGAGCTAGTGCGAAGCGAGATACAGTTTTCACCCGGACCGGATAGCCGGATGCCGAGCGTTCTGCTAGGACCGATCAGATCGCATTCCCTGGTATTGGGCAGTCCTTACACAATCGCACTGCACATAGGCGGCAGATCCGATGTTTTGCCATTTCGGTTTCCGGTAGCTTAGTCAAGACCTTGGCCATCAACTGACCAAGGACAAGCCGCTCGTCAGCGGTGAGCCCCTTGAGCGCTTCTTCCAGCATATCGAGACGACGGTCCATCAGCTTCTTTCGTAAACTGCCGCCCTTTCGTGTCAAGTGCAGCGCAACAGCCCGGCCATCTGCAGCCTTGCGTCGCTCGACAAGGCCGTCCTCTTCCAGGCGGTCGATCAAACGCACGGTGCCGGGGTGTGAAAGATCGAGAACCTGGCGGAGAGGCTCCACGGAGAGGCCCGGGGCATAACCGAGGATGACAATCGCTGCAGCCGTTTCACCGGCGCGATCCAATGTGCCTTTCATGCCGGACCTGATCCGGTCGGTGACTGCGAGAGAAAGCGCACCAAGCAGGTTTGTCGTGCGGTCCATGGCGGCAATGTATGCGCGAAGCATAAAATTTGCAATCACGGGATTGACAGATATATGCGCAGCGCATACATTTCATGAGGATTGCTTGTTTGAGGAACTGCTATGACGCCGGAACGCATGTATGAACTCGCTGCCGGATTGGGCGCCGCCAAGAACCGGCAGGACGTCGCTGCCGCTCTCACGTTTATGCACGACCAGATACAACTGACCTCACCTGCTTGGGGCATGATCGCGCGCGGCAAGGAGGAAAATGCGGCTCTGCTCACGAATTTTTTCGCCAATTATCCGGACTACGAGGTGAGCTTCGAGGGCTACGTCGCGGACAACGAACATTTCGTCGGTTGGGGCACGGTCCGCATGACGATGGCTCCCGGCGCGGCCGATGCGAATGGTATGTCGCCTAACGGGCATCCGATCACGATCCCCGTGACAATCCGGATGACCTTCAAAGACGATCTAATCGCAACCGAGCATTTCATGTGCGATCTGGCGCAGATCGCCGCTCAGTCGGGCATTTCCATCGACGGCATGTGGAAAAATATTTTCGGCATGTCGCCGCAATCAGCAGCGGCTTTAAGGAGGAAAGGTCGATATGCTCGATAAGCTGCTATCCAACGAGGCGGACTGGGACGCGAACAGCCCGCCCGGTCTTGAGTTCCTATTCGAGGCGCGCGTGAAACTTCACCTACCGGCTATGGATGTGGGGTCGATGTCCGACGGCAACCGCGTGATCTTCCTCGTGAAGGGCGGTACTTTCGAAGGGCCGCACCTGCGCGGACGCGTGGTGCCGGACTCAGGTGCGGACTGGATTCGCATCCGCCCGGACGGAACGGGCATGATGGACGTGCGCTTCTGCCTTGAGACGCATGACAACGCCTTGCTCTACCTTTATTGGCAAGGTCGGTTCTGGTCAGCGCCGGAAGACGCCGAATATGCGCTCGATATTGAGAAGCCTGATGATCCGGCAGGCGCATGGCGTTACTATTTTCGCGCGGCGCCGCAGTTTGAAACCAGTGATCCGCACTATGCCTGGCTCAATAACATTATTGCCGTAACCAAGTCCAGAACCGGCGGCGGCGGCCCCATCCATCGTTTCTTTGTCGTTACGTGAGATCGCAAGGCCGTGCGCGGGCATAGCGCGGGCTACTCGATATCGCTTGCAGCGCGTGGGTTCGACGAAACCAACCACAGGCGTCGCATCCACTCTACCCGGCAACATGATTCCCGTAGAATTCCTCTCCAGATTCGACAACGAGGGGCTTTCGACGAGATGACGAGTGAGCGCGAGAAAATGCTGGCAGGCGACCTGTACGATCCCGGCGATCCGGAACTCTGCCGGCAACGGTCAAAAGCACAGCGGTTCATGAGAAGTTACAACCAAACCATCGTCGACGATGGTCCGGTCAGGCATGCGTTGTTGCAGTCACACTTCGGCGCGGTCGGCGACGCCTGTGCCATTCGTGCCCCCATATTCATTGACTATGGCGAGAACATATACATCGCCGATCGCGTGTTTATCAACTACAACTGCGTATTGCTGGATGTTTGCTCGATCAATATCGGCTCTGGAACTCAAGTCGGGCCAGCGGTACAGATTGTCACGGCAGATCATCCGCGCGATGCGGACGATCGTGCAGCGGGCTTGGAGATGGGCAAATCCATCACAATCGGAAGTAATGTGTGGATTGGAGCGCAAGCGGTCATTCTCCCTGGCGTAACCGTTGGAGATGATGCCATTGTCGGTGCGGGAAGCATTGTCACGCGCGACGTCCCGCAAGGTGCGACCGTTGTCGGGAATCCGGCACGACGCACTGGTCAGCCATAAAGCATTTAATGTCTGCCGCTGACCCAATACGGGTGTTGCCGGATTTCGAGTCATTCACAGGCCAGGTAGGAACCAAAGACATTGCGAAAGAACAAATTCAACCAACCCATCGGCGATGAAGTCATCGCATGGCAGGGCGCAAAGCGACCTCGTCCAACCGCAATCGAAGGCAGATACTGTCGTGTCGAGCCTCTCGATACCGATAAACACCTGAACGACCTGATCGACGCGTTTTCCGAGGATCCGGATGGAAAACTCTGGACGTACATGCCTGTTGGCCCGTTCGAGTCAGGTCACGAGATGGGTAGCTGGATGCAGCAGGCGTGTATGAACGAGGACCCTCTGTTTTATGCCGTCATCGAGCTGCGTTCGGGCACAGCAGTGGGTATGGCCGCCTACTGCAGCATTCGACCGGAATTCGGGGTCATCGAGGTCGGCCATATCGCTTACTCGCCGCGGCTTCAGAAAACGCCCATTGCAACGGAAGCAATGTTCCTGCTTATGCAGAGAGCGTTTTCCGAACTCGGGTATCGCCGCTATGAATGGAAATGCGACTCGCTGAACGAAGCGTCAAGAAAAGCGGCTGAACGTTTTGGCTTTTCGTTTGACGGAATTTTTGAACAAGCGCTCGTCTACAAGAATCGTAACAGGGATACAGCGTGGTATTCGATGCTGGATCACGAGTGGCCTGCAACCGAAAAGGCTTATCAAGAGTGGCTCGATCCATCGAATTTTGACGAGACCGGCAATCAGCGAACCAGGTTGCGCGACAGGATTCAGGCTGAACGCAACCCCGATAGACGATCGCCCGCGGCCCGTTAGCGTTTTCTATTTGCTATAAGTGCTTTCAGGTCAACGAATGCCGTAATTTCATTCGGCGTCCGGCGCGCTACCCGATCAGTCTGAGGAGCTGCTGCCTGTTGCGAGTCAGGTCCGAGACGGTGTAGCCGTCAAGCACCGACAGGAAGGCATCCGTCGCCTCGTTCAGCGCATCCTTGAGGATGCATTTTCTGGCCAGCGGGCATGCATAGGCGTCGCAGTCAACGACGTCCAGCGTCGCCTCCGTCGCTCGCACCACGTCACCGACATTGATCTCGGACGCAGGTTTCGCCAGGGATATGCCTCCGCCCCGCCCACGGACGGAGTTTAGATAACCCAGGCCGACAAGGTGGTGGACCACCTTCATCAGGTGATTGCGCGACATGTTGTGACGTGCTGCGATGTCGGTAATCGTCCCGAGTTCGTCAGGCTCGACCGCCAGATGCATCAGGACGCGCAGAGAGATATCGGTGTGTTTTGTCAGCTGCATGATCGTTGTTCTCCGTGCAGTCTAGCCAATGTTCAACCCCGGCTTTCGCATGGCATCGGCAGAAGCCGTCAGCCCGTTCGTCTCGGGTCGCAGTATTGAATTTTAAAGAGGTATAGTATATACATCTTTTTGAGGACACAAGATCGAAAGCGACGCAGGCGGCCGTCCGTTCCGTCTGGCGCTAGCGGGAATGACTATGACATCGCTGATTCAACCGTACGACAAGGAGCGCTCGAACAGAACCGGAATGCCGCTATTGGCGTTGGGATTTCGACCGTTTTACCTGCTGGCGGCGCTGTTCTCCGCCGCGGCGCTCCCGCTCTGGATCGCAGTCTACACGGGCGGCGTTCGTCTGGACGGCTATCTGACGGGCATTGCCTGGCACAGTCACGAGATGCTGTTCGGCTTTGCGACGGCGGTGATCGCCGGGTTTCTGCTAACTGCGGTCCGCAACTGGACGGGTTTGCCGACGCCGACCGGCGTTACCCTGGGCGCGTTGGCGACAGCGTGGTTGCTTGCGAGAGTGTTCGCGGTGACCGGCCCCGGCGCGCTGGCGGCCATCGTCGATATGCTGTTTCTACCCGCTTTGGGGCTGGCCATCGCGATACCGATCTGGTGCAGTCGCAACGCCCGGAACGTCAAGATACTGGGTGTCGTTGGCGCGCTTGCCGTGTTGAACGTCATCTATCATCTCGCGTATCTCGGCGCGCTGCCCTCCGGTTCGGCGAATAATGCGACGCAGCTCGCGCTCGACCTGATCACGCTGTTGATGGCGATCGTCGGGGGCCGCGTCATCCCGGCGTTTACGGCCAATGCGATTGCCGGCGCGAACCCGCGGCGAATCCTTCCGCTGGAGTTCCTGTGTTTCGGCTCGTTACTCGTCATCCTCGCGGCGGACGCCGCCGGATCCTGGTATTCGTTGCCGTCTCCGGTGTGGACCGCATTGCTCACGGTAGCCGCATCGGCCCACGTCGTTCGTCTTGCTTTATGGCAGCCGCTCCGGACGCGTGGAGTCGCACTGCTGGTGATGCTGCCGCTTGCCTACGGATGGATACCCGTGGCGCTCGCGTTGCGAGCTCTATCGCACGCTGCCGTCGTTCCGGCGGCCGCCTCCACGCATGCGTTGACGATCGGTGCGATGGGCTCGCTGATGCTCGCGATGATGATGCGCAGCGCGCTGGGCCACACCGGCCGCGCGCTCGTGGCGGGCCGGGCGGAATGCGTCGCCTTTGCGCTTGCCCAGCTCGCCGCGGCGGTGCGGGTGCTTGGGGCCGCCGTTCCGGGCCTGCCGTACCGCGAGACGGCGGTCATCGCCGGGACCCTGTGGTCGCTTGCGTTCGCCGTGTTTCTGGTCCGGTACTGGCCCATACTGACCCGGGCGAGGGTCGATGGCCGGCCGGGTTGAGGGGCGTTACGAATCCCGGGATGAATCGATGAAGGAACAAAAGCCGAAAGTCGTCGTCGTCGGCGCCGGGTTTGGCGGTTTATTTGCGGCCAAGGCCCTGGCCCGCGCGCCAGCCGACATTGTCCTGATCGACCGGCACAACTACCACCTGTTCCAGCCGCTGCTTTATCAGGTTGCCACGGCCGGCCTGGCGCCGTCGGACATTGCCTGGCCCATCCGGTCGATTGTGACCCGCCACCGGAACATCTCCGTTCTGCTCGGCGAAGTCGAGGGCCTGGACCTGGAGCGCCGCCACGTCTTGCTTGGCGGTGACCGCATCGACTTCGACTACCTTTTGATGGCGACCGGCGCCCGGGACGGTTATTTTGGCCATGAAGAATGGCGTCGCTGGGCGCCCGGTCTGAAAAGCGTCAACGACGCGACAGCGCTGCGTCGCCGCCTGTTGCTCGCGTTCGAGCGGGCGGAGACTTGCCGCGACGCGGAGCAACGCGAGCGATTGATGCAATTCGTGATCATCGGCGCCGGTCCCACGGGCGTGGAACTCGCCGGCGCCGTGGCGGAACTCGCTCATCATACCCTCGCCAGGGATTTTCGACGCATCGATCCGCGCAGCGCCAAGGTGATTTTGGTCGAGGCCGGTCCCCGTGTCTTGCCGGCATTCAGCGAGCCGTTGTCGAGCTATGCCGAACGCTCGCTGCGGCGATTGCATGTGGACGTACGCCTGAATTCCCCTGTCACCGCCTGCGATGCGGACGGCGTCAGCATCGCTTCAAACGACGGGGAAGTGAAACTGAGAGCGGCAACGACACTTTGGGCCGCCGGGGTTGCCGCGTCGCCCGTCGGAAGCTGGCTCGGTGTCGAGACGGACCGGCTCGGCCGCGTGACGGTCGGGCCCGATCTTTCGATCACGAAAGACGCCAACGTGTTTGTCGTCGGCGACGCCGCGCGTGTGATCGATAGCGCCGGCGGGGACGTGCCCGGTATCGCGCCGGCCGCCAAACAGCAGGGACGTTATGTGGCGCGGGTCATCGAGGCGCGGATCAGGAACCGCAACAAACCGCCGCCGTTTCGCTACCGACACGCCGGAAATCTCGCCACCATCGGCCGGCGCTCCGCCGTCGTCGAACTCGGCCCCCTCCGCTTGAAGGGTCGCCTGGCATGGTGGCTGTGGGGTATTGCGCACATCTACTTCCTGATCGGACTGCCGAGTCCGTTAATCGTCTCCATACGCTGGTTGTGGGAGTACGTGACCTACGGCCGCGGCGCACGACTCATTACCGGAGGCGCCAGTTCCAGGCATACCGAATAACGACTTACCGCGATCGACAAACGCCGAACGGGCCGGGTGCGTCCGCACGGCAGACCATAGACGGGGGCATCCAGTACGGAGGACAAACGCATGCACTTGAACCAGGTCACCCTTCCCTGCGTCAACTATGACGCGTCGGTTTCCTTCTACAAGAAACTCGGCGTCCGACAGATCGTGGACAATCCACCGCAATACGCGCGATTCGAGGCGCCGGGCGGTGCAACTCTCTCCATCCACGCCGTGGAGTCGAACCCGGAGGCCTCGGATTTCGTCGTTTACTTCGAGGTTGACGACGTCGACGCGACTGTTCGGCAATTGAAGGACATCGGGATTGAGTTCGACACCGAACCTGCCGACCAGGCCTGGTTGTGGCGTGAAGCGTACCTCCGGGACCCGGCGGGAAACACATTGTGTGTCTACCACGCCGGACACAATCGGCGATATCCCCCCTGGCGGATAGAGGGATAAGCGCTCTTCTCTCCGGAATTTATCGGCTTGTAGCCCGGATAAGTGGCAACAACGCCGCCCGGCGTCGCATTTCGGAGACACTTGTCCGTATTATGTCAGCATGATAACTACTGCCATCCAGACAGATGTTGGAGAGGAACATGTTTGAGCTTGGCAAAAAAGACGACGGCGCCGTCGAATCGCAGGAGGCAAACCGGACCGAATCGGACGGAGCCTTTGGATCTCTCCGATCCAAAGTCACCGGCCGCGGCGGCGATACGGCCGTGATCGGCCGTTCCATTCAGATCAACGGCGACCTGCGCGGGAACGAGGATCTGCGTATTGAAGGCGACGTAAGCGGCACCGTCGAACTCAAGAACAGCGCCCTGACCATCGGCAAGGAGGGTAAAGTCAAAGCTGGCGTATACGCCAAGTCGATCGCCGTGGATGGCGAGACCAATGGCGACCTGTACGCGACCGAACGCGTCAGCGTGCACGTCAACGCCCGGGTCCAGGGCAACATCATCGCACCCAAGGTCAGCATCGAGGAAGGCGCGCACTTCAAGGGCTCGATCGAGATGGACCCGGCCGCCGTAGAGAAAGCGCTGGGCAAAACGACGGCAAGCGGCGCCGACAAGCCGGTTGCCCGGAACAAATCCGGCAACGCCGCCGATGCCAGGGCCGTGTCCAAAGGAGCCGCCAGGAACGCCGGCACGGACGTGAACCCGCCGGCCAAGACCGCGTAACGGGGGTGACGGCCTCACTGCGCCGGGCGCGCGCACGGACGCCGCCGGACTCCCCGGCGGCGCTTCACGCGCCCCTGTTTCACGATGTCCTGGCCGGACTGGATGAGACCGAGCGGCACGTCATCCTGGACCTCGGCGCCGCATCGACCGCGATGCTGGCACTGCTCGGTCGCTCCCGCTGCCGCGTGGAAATCACGGACCTCGCGCATTTCGGCGGCATCGACTGTCTGAACACGACGGAGCCCGGCCCGGTGCTCGTCGACGCCGCCGAATCTCTGTTGCCGAACCGGCTGTCGGATGACGCCATTGACCTGGTGTTTTGCTGGGATCTGCCGAACTACCTGACGCTCACGGCCCTGTCAGCGCTGATGAATGCAATCGGGCACCGCGCCCGCCCCGGCGCCCTCGCCCATGCCCTGATCTTCTACGCTCAGCCCGACATGCAAGAACATCCCGGCCGTTTCGTCCCGACGGCGGACGGCGAACTCGTCGATTGCAGCGCCACGAGTACGGCAGTCGCGGCTCCGCGCTATTCGCCCGAAGACCTCGGTAAGAACATCGGGCAGTTTGTGATCGACCGCGCACGGCTATTGAGTAACGGTATGCAGGAATTCCTGTTTCGGCTGCCGTCGTGAGCATCTGCGGCCGTATCCCGGGCCAGTTCGGACTCACAGCGATTGCCCGCTCGCTTTTCAGCGGATCGACTCTACTTCCCGAGCCAGTCTACGACGTCTCGAATGCCGCCCCACTGGGGCTTTTCCGCGAGGTATTTGTCTGCGACCAAGGCGAGCTGAATCCCGGTAAGCGTCCCATAACGCAGAAATTTGCCGCCATTCGGGTGTCTCATTACTTCAAGGAGTTGCAAGCAGCGCTCCAGAAGCGCGTGAACCTTCGCAGAATCGCTGCCGATACTCGCAATTTCGGCGTACGTTTCCCTCAACTCCGTCTCGTCGTCAAAAGGTCGAGGAAACTCGAGCATGTGTCGCGCGAGATCAGGCCAGCCGGCGACCAGGCTTGTCAGGACAAAGTCGACATAATCGCGCTGAGCGTATTCGTGCCACCGGGACTGGCCAAGTCCTCGCGCGAACTCACAGTGTAGTTTGCAAGCGCCGACGAGGGCTTCCGAATCCTGCGGCCGTTTCAGCAAAGCCTCGGCGAACCAGCGCGTACGGATCACGTCGGCTCGATTTCCAGGATAGCCATGCGCGTCTCTTTCGTCGTGCTTGTCGTCAATAATCAGCTTTGCTGCAATCAGAGCCCTGTCGAACAGCTTGTCGGCAAGTTCCCACTCACCGACCTTTGCTACGAGCAGGCCGCTTCTCAGAACTCGATCCGGGATGCCACCGATACCGCTCTGCGCCGATTCGATTTCCATTCCCGGGTGCTCTTCAGCCGTTTGCTCGTAATGAGACCTTTCGTACTCGAAGATTCGGCGCAGGTACTCACGATGTGATTGGGCGCGCTTGCGGGCCTTTAGTCGCCGCTTGCGGACAGGCTGAATATCCCCTTCAGTGTAGAGTACGGCATCGAAGCGGGTGTATGAATGTTTCCGTCGGTCGAGTTCGGGAACGAGATAAAGAGGTACAACCGTGCCAATGCGGTTACGCCCAAGAAGACGCCTGACTTCAACGGTGTCGTTAGCGAGGGGTTCTCTTGAAGAATTAAATCTGTCGAACGCTGACGATTTCTCCTGCCGTGGCGGCTCGAACCACCGGCGACCGCTGGTCGAAGGTTCGTCAAAATGTTCTGCTTCTCGAAAATTGCCCGGATCCGTACCGGATTCATCAGTAATTGGCACGACAACATCCGTCGCTTCCATGAGCGCGAGACCATGTTCCCTACAATAGGCAATTGCCTCCCTCAGTGAAGCCAGTGTGGCTCTGTCGAAAACGCTGAACAGCGTCGGCGATTTCGCGTGATCCAAACCGAGCCTTTGGAGGCTACGCTCCAACTGATCGAGATCGGTGATAATGCCGCTCGCGGTGTAATTGAGGCCAATATGCGCCGACTCGCCTGCTCCCCGCAAGCACTCTGGCGCGTCGACGAGCTTCGTCAGCGGGATGAACAAAGCGTTTACGGCATCGTCGTCGAGCATGCAGACTGCCGCATTTCGTGCATACCAGTATGGGTGCAGAACCCCCGCTACTTGTGCGGTGGCGTAGGCAATCGTCTCGTTTATCGGTAAGGATCCGCCCCTGGAAAGTTCCTCGACCCAGTCACCCATCCGCCCATAAAGCCGCACCACTTGACGCCGCATATCGAGACACGAGGTCATGCTCGACGCTCGGTCTTCTGCAAGCGCAGGCTGCTCCACGACGTCGAAGATATATTGACGAATGTCGTCGACCGAAACCGGATGAAATGTGATGTCGTATCCCAATGCTCGTATCCCGGTTCATTTTGAGCACACTTATACCGGATTGGGTATCGTCATGCAGACGACCAGGTCGCATAGCCAGAAATGGCTTCTACCAATTACGTGGAACTTGCGCGCAATACAGACTATCGACGTTGACGTCAGCGCACCCTCGAATAGAAATTTATCAGTTTCCGCGTTCGCGGATCCCGGAGCACCAGGCTGCCGTCGGGTTCGAACCCGTACGCGAAATACGACTGCTGACCGGAATCCCATCGTATCGTGAGGAAGCCGTTGCCGGCGCTCCAACGTCCGCGTTCGACGTTGCCGCCCGAATTGCCGCTCGCGGTCCAGACCAGGTCGCCGTTGTAATCGCGCTCGGATGCGCTGAAGTGTGATTGGGCGCCGTAATAGAGGGTGCCATCGCGATTCAGCACGTAAACGAGCTGGGTGTTCACATACACGTCCGATCCACCGCCTGCGAGGGATTCGCCTGCAAACATCCCGACGAGCCGTGCATCGTCGCCTGTGGGCGTGCTTCCACCCGCGGTCGCAGCAGGGGCTGCTGCCGTCATGCTCGCGAAGATTTTCTCGAGTGTCGGCGCGCGACTGTCGAGCCTGTCCGGCGGGGCCATCGCGGAGAGACTCAGCGCAATGCCGTTCTGAATCGTAACGTACACGTGGCTTGCAACTTCGCTGCCGTCACCCAGAGTACCCTCGTAGCGGTACAGTGCGCCCTTCGCCTCGGCGGCGGTCACCGGCACCGGCGCGCCGGTGCGTCGCAGCCCCGGAAACATCTGCAGCAGAGACGCATCGAGGTAATTCGCGACGTCGGGCGCGCCCGGATCCGTCGCGCCGCTGGCGGCCATACCGGTTGCGATGATCATCTCGTTCGTTGCCGGGTTTGGCGGCTGCACGTTTACGCCGTTCGCTTGCTCGACAAGCCGCCAATCCGGCGGGTGTGTAAGAGTCGCGCCGGACGAGTGCCTGAATTCCTGCCAATCGGCGGTTGATACGTTAGCGGCTGACACCGAACCGGCGGATTCAGACGGTGTCGCACTAACGGTTGACGGTGCACCAGCGTTCAGGCCAGCAACAAACAAAACGGCGACTGGGATCCTCATTGATGATTTCCTCTAAACCTTGAATGACGCACTACCGAGCGCACTGCACCTGACGGTTGCCGGGCTCCGACAATCCACAATCCGAAACGACTTCGTCCGGGAGACTACCTGCGGCAGGTTTCAATCTGGTGAATGAACTAACCACTTAGTATGACACACCCCGCCAGATGTGCGACGGTCGCTTGATGGCGACGCAGCGGGTCGTGACCAACTATGGCGGCTACACACTCGTGAGCCTGTTTGACGACAATAATTTCCAAATGGTGGGCAGCTACCCGAACTACAGGATTTCGGCAAGGTGATCCGGCTGCTCTAGTTCTTGCTTAGCATACTGTAGGTTTGATCATCGTAAGGAAGCATAGCGTCGGCTATGCCTCTTTCCGTACCGTATCATGACTCAAACATCCAGTTAGTGACCGCGTTGCCGTTTGTCGCGAGAGTTCGTGACATCGTATAGTGGTTCGTGCCCGACAAAAAAATCAGCTCGCTTTGGAAGCCGTTCTCTTGAAGTTTCTCTGCGTAGTTTCGGGACTGGCGAACGAATTCTGCTGTTTCCTTCTCCCCTACTGCGATTAAGATTCTGGGTGTCTGCAGGAGTGGGATTCCAATCGGGTTGAGCGTTGCGACATCCGTCTCCGTAAGGCTCAAGTCCTCGTTCAAGTATGATTGCCTCATCGGCGCCAAGTCATAAAGCCCGCTTAGAAGGGCGGCCCTCCGGATTGCGTCGCTATCCTGGGTCGGCCAGTCGTGCTCGAGTATCTTCGCCACCAAAAAAGCGCCGACGGAGTGGCCGCACAGGACGAGATCATCCGGGTTTCCGTTCCATCGACCGATGTTTTTTCGTATCCATCCGAACGCCTTAAGCACCTGTTCAACGATCTCGGCAACACGAACCCGTGGTGCGAGGTCGTAGTTGATGAGTACACAGGTATAGCCGGCTTGATTGGTCAAACGTGCGATGTATCTATAGTGTCGCTTGTCAAGCGCCCGGAAGTACCCGCCATGTATAAAGACAAGCACAGGCGATGAACGCTTTGCCGCTGGGAAGATATCGACGCTTTGTCCAGCGGTCTCGCCATAGCGGACGTCGAGCTCGTTCTCGAGAGAAATGCGAGCGAGCACGCTCTGGCACGCGTTGATCAGCAAACAGTGTTTCGCCAGCGGGTGTCGGCGACGAAGATTGAACTGATTGTCGATATTGTCGTTTACGGCCATGCCATCCTCGGCGGAGACGACCAAACGGCCTGCCCCGTTTACTCCTGCGCCTCGAAATCGTCCTGGCGCAACTTCGCTTCCCCGTCGTCCTGCAGGACCCACAACTCCTTGGTGATGACACCATGGGCCTTGTTCATGGACCAGCGTGCCGAGAGAATCGCGCTGGTGTCGTCGATGACATCGATCTTCGGCTCGATGTATTCGACATCGGAGTATCCGCCAGCAATCAGCTGCGCCCAGAACGACTCAATCTCGCCATACCCCAGAAACGTTCCGAACGGCAAGGCGTTCATGACCGCGTTGGCTTCGTAAGCATCCGCGCAGCCCGATGCGTCGCCCCGATTGAATGCCGCAACCCAGGCGGCGCTACCTCTCTCAACGGCCCGTATCACTGCTGCCTTGGACTCTACGCTCATATTCGTCTCCTTTGCTCTGTGGGTATCGAATGGAAAGCGTAGTCGGGGCGAATCTAAAGAGATATTGGCTATTTAGCCATTTTTCGAGGCAAAATGGTCATTGTGACGAATAACGCTGCAACCATCGGCATTGGCCTGCTCAGCTATCCCGGCGTCCAGCTAGCTACGCTTCACGGGCTAACAGACCTCTTCACTACCGCTGACCGGCTCAACAAGGATGTCGAGGGAACCAACACCTCGCTTATGCAGGTCAGCCACTGGCGAGCGGATCAAGGCCGACCGACGCCTTCGTTTGTCAGCGACGGCAACGGACCGGCGCGGCAAACCGTTTTGATCCTACTTCCCAGTTTGGAGGGGGACTGGGTGCAGAGCCTGCCAGCCGAGGTGTCCGAATGGATCGTCGACCAGCATCGGGCCGGGACGGTCATCTGCTCTGTCTGCAAGGCCGCCTTCATCCTAGCGCGCTCTGGCCTCCTTCAAGGGCGCGTTGTGACGACTCATTGGGCGCTCGCCGAGTCTTTTTCGTCCGATTTTCCAGACGTGACCGTACAACCGGAACAGTTGTTGGTTGATGACGGTGACATCATCACCGCGGGTGGCGTCATGGCGTGGATCGATCTCGGGCTGCACATCATTGATCGCTTTGCCGGATCTACCGCGATGCTTCAGGTTGCACGCTTCTTTTTGGTCGATCCGCCCCGTCGCGAACAGCGCTATTACCAAATCTTTTCTCCTCGGTTCGATCATGGCGACGATGCCGTGTTGCGGGCACAACGCAGGATCCAGCGACATTACAATCACCCGCTAACTCTGCGTTCGCTTGCCTCAAGCGCTGCGGTTAGCGAGAGAACCCTTGTTCGTCGCTTTCAATCTGTTTTCGATATGACGCCGACCGCGTATCTTCAGAGGCTGCGGATAGAAAAAGCTCGCTCACTGCTCGACTTGAGCCGAGACAGCTTGAATCAAATCGCCTGGAAAGTGGGTTATGAGGATCCCGGTTCCTTTCGGAATGCATTCAGGAAGATCGTCGGCCTGGCGCCGGCCGCGTACCGCCGACGCTTTGGCACCGCGGCCGCACGATCGCCAAGATAAATGCGGACCACGAACAACAACAAGGGAAAAAATCGGCAAACTTGTCGCTCCGGGCATCTGCTTTTAATGCACAAACGGCCACTTACAATGAGCGTCCGTGAACGATCCAAAGCCGGGATCCGACAAGCCCACGGAGGGAAAAGAGTGTGGTAAAAGGACGAACGAAACGAACAGCGACGGTTGGTGTCACCGAGCACGGTAACTCCGCGGTGCTTGTAACGGTCGCATCCGACGGTGTACTACTTGATCGCCGTCGCATCGACCTGACGGACAGCGAACTGCCAACCCACCCCCACCACCATGAGGGGTCGTGGGCGGTGGGCCGTTACAAGAACAGCCCCTGGGCACGGGAAATCTCGCTCCCCGAGGCAATCGAGCTTGTCGAGCGTGTGCGAGTGTCCGCAGCGCGGGGCGCACGAGAAAGCCTTGAAGCGCTGAGCGCGGCGGTGCCAACGCCGATCAACTGCATCGCGGTCCGGGTGTGCCCCGAGCTTCCGCCCACCACCGAGGAACGTATCGTCGACAATCACGCGCAAACCTGCGCAGACTCCGTCATGTACCGCGAAGCGCTCACAGCCGCGGCCGAAGCGCGCGGCTGGTCCGTCTATTGGTACGACCGCGATCGTGTGTTTCGCGACGCGGCAACGGTTCTCGGACGCGAGGATATCAACGCTTTCATTTTCGCGATGGGCCGATCAATCGGGCCGCCATGGCAGGCCAAACACAAACTCGCGGCCGCTGCAGCGATTGCGGCCGGGGTACGGACCGCTCGATGAACGACCGGTCTCCGGCCGCACGACAACTGCCTACCAAAGTTCTCTATTTGCAGTCGGTTATCCAGAGCAGCGGGTCTTTCAGGCTCACATCGCGTTTCCGCTCTCGCGCCGTCCCGCAAGTTCTAGAAGCTTCGCTTTCGCTGCCGCTTCGGCCAGGTCGATTTGCTCGTCTCGCTTGATATCGTTGTCGATGACGTCAATCCACTGTCCGGCAATCGCAGCAGAACGTTGCGTCTTCCCTGCTTCACGAAATGCGCTGATTGCCTCGGCGTATTTCCGCTGATGATAGAGACACATCCCCAGGGAAACATAGGCGTTGTCGGGACGGTTGATTCCGCCCTTCCGTAACCCGGCCCTGATGACAGACTCGCACTCCGCGTAACGTCCGAGGCTCAAATAAGCATTACCGAGCCGCAGGTCCAATTCACCCTCATCGCTCAGCCTCGCGGCTTCGGTAAGCGCCGGGATAGACCGCTCGTCTTCGTGGGCGAGCGACCAGGCCTGTGACAGGAGGCGGTAGTTCTCGGCGCTCCCCGACACTCTGCCTTCCCGGATTTCCGATTCGAGCAGCGTCCCCGCCTTGAAGGGAACATCGTGCTGCATGTAGAGCTGCGCCATGAGCACCAGTTCGGCTTCCGATTCGAGTAATCCCTGAACGTTCGCTGCATCGTATGCGGCCAGTAGCTTGTCGCTCTCACCGAGTTCCGTAAATGCGCCCGCAAGTGACAACCAATAGTGTTTCTTTGGCCAGTTGGCCAGAAGTATTTTGTGAATATCACGGACTTTGCGATAGTTCTCCTGGTTGAAATACGCAAAGTTCAGCAAGACATACCACTCTTCCCTGGCTGGCAGCTCGCGCCCCTTTGCGATCTCGACCGCCGTCTCGATCGGCGCAATCATCTCACCGTAGCGCTGCAGCTGATACAGATTCTGTGCGTATTGAACGTACGTATCGGGCGCAGGATTGGGTTCCAGCGCAAACCACTGTTCGAGGAGGCGAATCGCGTCGAGGTATCGCTCCGCCGCTGAGTTCAGTTGCGCCAGCGTATAGATGGTCTGTTTGCGAATCTGCTCCTCGAGGCCCGGCAGCAGGAGCACCTCCGAGAATGTGGCTATCGCTGCGTGCGTGTCTCCAATGCTGTACTGAGAGTAACCTATGTACCTGAGGATGTTCGATTTCTCATACTCTGTGAGCTTGTCACTACGATTCAACTTATGCAGTAGAAGAAGCGCGGCGTCGTATTCCTCCGCGCCGATCAGCTCCTGCGCGCGCTGGATCTCGTCGTACACTTCCCTGCTGACTGCCTGTGCTTGCTGCGTTCTCTGCAGGCCTCGCCGACCCTCTTCGCCGTCTTGTGAATGGGCTCCATCGACTGCAAGCAGGAGCGTTACCAGCAAACATGACATTGTCGATACTGCTGCGTTGTTGCTCATCTCGATTCATCCCCTGTCAATTCCCGCCTGAAAAGAACTGCCAGGTTGCCTCAGGAGTTTCCGTCGGCCACTGGGTGACGCCAGTCATCGAACGTTTGCGCGCGGCTCCGGGGTATTATACCTCGTTGTTCAAGGTATTAACAGGTATCCGTAGCCGTCACTGGCCGGCATGCACAACGCTACATCGACAAAACAAGCGCATAACCGCTCCGGGGCGCTTGGCCGCTCGGACCTCGTTCATTGGAAAATCAGGCGCCCGTCACTCCCGCCTGGTGCGGGTAAGGACTGTGCACCAGCCTGTAAAGCGCGGGCAACACAATGAGCGTCAACACCGTCGACGAGACAATCCCTCCGATGACAACCGTCGCCAGCGGGCGCTGCACCTCGGACCCGATACCGGTGTTGAACGCCATCGGCACGAACCCGAGGGACGCGACGAGCGCGGTCATCAATACGGGGCGGAGTCTCGTCAGCGCGCCCTCTACGATGCTGTTGTCCAGCGTATGACCTTTCGCGAGCAGGTCGCGGATGAAGGACACCATCACGAGACCGTTCAACACCGCGACGCCGGACAGGGCAATGAACCCGACCGCTGCCGATATCGAAAACGGTATGTCCCGAACCAGCAATGCGCCAATACCCCCGGTCAACGCCAGAGGAACGCCGCTGAAGATCACGAGGGCGTCGCGCAGCGAGCCGAGCGCCGTCACCAGCAACGCGAGAATCAGCAGCAACGTTGCCGGTACCACGACGCTCAAACGTCTGCCGGCCGATTGCAGGTTCTCATAGGTGCCGCCATACTCGATCCAATAACCGGGCGGCACGTCCACCTCCTGCCGAACCGCCGACTGGACGTCGCGCACGAAAGTTCCCAGGTCGCGGCCGCGTACGTTTGCCGTAACGACAACCCGGCGCTTGCCGTTTTCCCGGTTGACCTGATTGTAGCCATTGACGAGCTCGATGCGGGCAAGCTCACCCAACGGTACGAAACTGTGGTCACCGAAGCGTACCGGCAGGTCGGCGAACGCGTCCGGATTCTCCCGAATCCGATCGTCCAGGCGCACTACCACGTCAAACCGGCGATCGCCTTCGTAGAACCGGCCGGCGACTTCTCCTCCCAGCGCCATGGCCACCACATCCTGTAGTTCGGAAATGTCCAGGTTGTAGCGAGCGATGACTTCGCGGTCGGGTATCACCGTCAACACCGGCAGCCCCATGGCCTGCTCGACCGCCACATCGGCTGCGCCGTCCACGGTCGAAATCGCGGATTCGATCGCCTCGCCCAGCGCCACCAATTGATCGAAGTCGTCACCGAAAACCTTGACCGCAAGCTCGGCGCGAACCCCGGCTATGAGTTCGTTGAAACGCATCTGGATTGGCTGCAGAAACTCGTAACGATTGCCCGGAATCGGCGTGACCAGTGCTTCAAGCTCACGCACGACCTCCGCTTTCGGCTTTCCGGGGTCCGGCCAGTCGTTTCGGGGCCTCATCATGACGAAATTGTCGGCAACGTTGACCGGCATGGCGGCCGCCGCCACCTCCGCGGTGCCGATTTTCGTGAATACACGCTCCACCTCCGGCAGCAATTTGATGCGCTCCTCGAGCTGCGCCTGCTGCAGGATCGACTGTTCGAGTGACGTACCGGGGATACGCAGCGCGTGCATCGCGATGTCGCCCTCGTCGAGGTTCGGCACAAACTCCAGGCCGAGACGCGTCGCGGCAAGCAGGCTCACGGCGACGAGGACTATCGCCCCCGAAACGACCAGCCATCGGAACCGCAGCGCCATGCCCAGTAGCGGCCGGTACAGCGAGCGCGCGCCGGATACGATGCGATTCTCCGTTTCCGCGACCGGCTTCCGGAACAGCAACGCCACGCCGGCGGGCACAGCGGTCACCGACAGCACCATCGCACTCAGGAGCGCAATGACGACCGTGGTCGCCATCGGATGGAACATCTTGCCTTCAATACCCGTCAGCGCGAAGATCGGCAGGTAGACGACCGTGATGATGAACACGCCGAACAATGCGGGACGGATGACCTCGTGAGTCGCCGCAAACACGACCGTTAAACGTTCGTTCAAAGACTGTTCCCCACTCATTCCCTTCTCACCGAGGCGGCGCATGCAGTTCTCGACGATGATGACGGCGCCATCGACGATCAGGCCAAAGTCGAGCGCGCCGAGGCTCATCAGGTTGGCACTGACTCTCGATTGCACCATGCCCGTTATCGTCATCAGCATCGCGACCGGAATCACCATGGCGGTCAGCAACGCGGCTCTGACGTTGCCGAGAAACAGAAACAGCACGACGATCACGAGGAGCGCACCCTCGAGCAGGTTCGTTCGAACCGTGTTCAGCGTCTTGTCCACCAACTGCGTCCTGTCATACACGGCGGTCGCCGAAATACCGGGCGGAAGGCTCTCCTGAATGGCCTCGAGCTTCTCGGCAACCGCCCTGGCGACCGTGCGGCTGTTTTCACCGATCAGCATGAAAACCGTGCTCATCACGACCTCGCGCCCATTCTGGGTAGCCGCGCCGGAGCGCAACTCACCGCCGGCGCTGACGCTTGCAACGTCCCGGATGCGCACGGGCAAGCCGTCGTTCTCTTCAACGACAATGGCACCCAGATCGGCGATGGTCCGGGCCTGTCCCGGCACGCGCAGCAGCCACTGCGCCCCGTTGTGCTCAATGTAGCCGGCGCCGCGATTGTCGTTGTTTTTCTCCAGTGCCCGGAAAACGTCGTCGTATCCCAGGTTGTACGCCAGCAGTCTGGCGGGATCCGGTGCAACGACAATCTGTTTCTTGTAACCGCCGACCGGATTGACCTCGACGACTCCGGGCACCCGCAGCAGCTGCGGCCGGATGATCCAGTCGTGCACGGTGCGTAGATCCATCGGGTCGACCGGCGAGCCGTCCTCGTTGACAGCCCCGGGTTCCGCATCGACGGTAAACATGAAAATTTCGCCGAGACCGGTTGCAATCGGCCCCAGAATGGGTTCCAGACCCGCGGGCAGCGCCGAGGAAGCCGCATTCATCCGTTCGGCAACCTGCTGGCGTGCGAAGTAGATGTCGGTGCCTTCCTCGAACACCACGGTAATCTGCGACAGACCGTAACGCGACAGCGAGCGGGTGTTTTCGAGTCTGGGCAACCCCGCCATCGCGTTTTCGAGGGGAAACGTGACGCGCTGTTCCACCTCGAGGGGGGTGTAGCCCGGGCTGTACGTATTCACCACGACCTGAACGTTCGTGATATCGGGTACGGCATCGATCGGCAGCTGGTTGAAATTCCAAACGCCGAGAGAAGCAACGCCAACAACCAGCGCGACGACGAGACCTCGACGCGCCAGGGACAGTTTGATGATTTGTTCGAGCATGATACCCGCCTCAGTGATCGTGCGACGCGCCGGCTTTTTCGATGTCCGCCTTGATGACGTAGCTGTTTGCCGTCACGTAGCTCGTGCCGGCTGCCAGTCCGCCCAGCACCTCGGCCCAGGTACCGTCCTGACGGCCGAGTTCGAGCATGCGCACCTCGTACTCCTCGCCGACCTGGGCGTAGACCACCGTAAAATCGCGAAACGTCTGCAAGCCTGTACGTTTCACCGCCAGAGGTACCTCGTATTGGGCGACCTCGATTTCGCCTGTCAGGTACATACCGGCAGCGAGCAGGCCCTCCCGATTGTCAACGCGAACGCGCGCAGTCACCGACTGATTGTTGCCGGCAACCGGGCTCAAGAGCGCGATCTCGCCGTCGACTCGAATATCGCCGACGACGGTACGGGCGGTTATGGGTGCACCTACCTCGATGCGCGGTCGATCGGATGGAAATACCGCAAATTCGGCCCACACCGAGGTCGGGTCGACAATCGTGAAGAGCGTCCTGCCGGCGGTGGTCTCACCCGGGTTGGCATGCTGTTCGATAATGGTGCCGCCGATGGGCGCGTTTATGGCGTAGCTGGTCAAGCTGTCGTTCGCTTCAACGACCGCGAGCATCTGTCCCCGCGCCACGCGCTCACCGATTGAGGCGCCAACCGACCGGATTACCCCATCGAAGCGCGCCGTGACGTGACTGACGTTCTCCGGATTGGAAACCACCCGACCGTATACCGTTATGGCGTCGCCGATTGTTGCCGGCCCCGCCCGTTCAGTGACGATGCCGGCCGCGGCCGCGATATCCGCGCCTATGCGCACCCTCCCCTCGAAGTTCTCGTATTGCCACCGGTACCGTTTACCCGAATACGACGCGTCGACATTCACGATGAATGAATGCGGCTCGTACACCACCGCGTCGCCTCGCAGGAAGTCGTCTAGTTGGTAGAAGGCAATCTCGTCGACCACGCCGCCAAGACGCGTGAGGGTTACTCCGACATCGAGGTCGTCAGGCGAAATGGGATCACCGGAGTCGGTCGCCCAAACTCGAAACTCCGGCGGCACTCCGATCTCGACAATGGCCAATTCCAGCGAGAAATCGCCCTCCCGCAGCATGCGGCCGCCGTGCGGTCCCCGTTCGGGCTCCGCCTCTTCATGGTGTGCCAATTCGCCGTGCGATGCACCGTCATCGGGAAGTCCGGACCGTTCGCAGGCGCTCAATCCGGACAGGGCGACGAGCAGCGCCAATATTCTTGGTAAACGTTTCATGGTTGTCCTCATTACCTGACGGCGGACGCGGCAATTGCCGAGCCGGTCAGACGTTCGATTTCGATGGAATTTCGGTGGGCGTCGATCGCCGCGACGAGTGCGGCTGTGCGGGCGTTGAGCGCCTCATCCTGCGCGCTTCGGAGCTCGAGGTAACCGTAACGGCCGGCCTCGTAGGCGCGCTCGGTTTCGCGCAGGGCGCGTTCGACGCGAGGCAGGATGTCGTCTCGCAACGACGTCGCCACGTGGAGACTGTGCTGTAGTTCCTGATAGACCTGGAACAACGTGGTCTCGATCCTGACGCGCTCCGCACGCCGATTGGCGTCGGTCATCGCGAGGGCCGCGCGTGTTTCGGCAATACGTCCCTCGTTGCGGTTGCGCGTGGTCAGCGGAATGGTGATGCCGGCAACCAAGGCCTGGTCGCCTGTCTGCTCGAAATGCCGCACGCCGGCGCTGACCCGCCAATTCGGTTTCGCGCGGGATTCAGCGAGTCGGACTTCGGCTTCCCTCACGCGCCGTTCGCTGAGGTAACGAGTCAGGTCGGGGTTCTGATCCACGCGCTCACGCAGCCGCTCGTATGAGACGGGGTTGGGCAGTGCCGTACCATCACCTTGTACGCGCTTGAATTCCGGGTCGGTATTGCCCCATTGCGCGGCGAGCCGCCGCAGCGAGGTCACCAGTTCGTGTTCATGCTCTTCGAGGGTCAATCGCCGTTCCGCCAGCACCACTTCGGCTCTGGCCAGGTCGGCAGCCGGGGTCCGGCCCGCCTGAACCCGATTGCGAATCGCTTCGACGGTTTGCTGCGCGAACCGGACGGCGTCCTCCGCTTGCTGCAAGAGTCCCTGATCCTCCAAACAGACCAGGTAGAGCCGCGCCGTTTCCGCGGCCGCGTCCAACCGTTCGATCTGCGCGTCCGATTCGAGCAAGGTCAAACCGGCCCGGGTTACGTCGACGCGGCGCTCCCGCTTGCCGCGTTCGAGGACCCAGAAAAGGCTGAGCGTCGTCTCGGTACTTTCGACCCCGGAAAACGGGCCGGTGCCGGCGGCATTCTCCACAAACAAGTCGAGTTGCGGATTGGGACGCAATCCGGCTTGCTGGATTCGACCGCGCTGCGAGTCGAGCTGGTAACCGAAAGCGACGAGGTCGGGGTTACGCTCGAGCGTGTAAGCGATCGACTGCTCCAGCGTAACCGTCTCGTCGTCGGTCGACGCAAACGAAGCAGTAATTGTGGCGCCTAACATTGTCAACCAGGCGGCAGTGAACAAAGCACGGGCCGCGAGTCTTGCCCACATAATGGCATCTCCACCACACCGCAAACGGTATGGATTCCGAATAGACAGGGCTGCGAGCAGCTACGGCTGCCCGATCAGCGGAACGTCGAATCTATTCAGATGAGGGCCGGGGGTGCTCTCAAGGGTGGGCGCCAACGGAGATGTTTACTGTTTACCGGAGCCGGTTCAGGCGGGATCGGATGCACCTGCCAGGCGGCTGTAAACGCAAAGTGCGTAATCGCCGGGGCCGTAGCGTGAACGTCAGACTTCGTCTTGGTGAACGACGATGGCGCCGGCTCGCTGACCGAAACGTCCGCGTGTGAGCCGTCGTCGGCGTGATCGGACGAAAACGCCGGTTGGAGCTGCGCCCCGTGAGTCACGCCGTCATCGTGCTTTCCGACTTTTGCATGCAGATGCACGTCGCTCATCTGCACGGTGAGCAGCGAGAGGCACGCAATGACGAGAGTGGTTACGGCGGACGGACGCATGGCGGCACTATAACAATTCCGGACCGGCGGTCAACTACGCAAAAATACGAACGGCGCCCTGCCAAGTTGGATATAGAAGCCGTCTATCTCGCTGTCCATGACAACGGTTCCTGCACTGCGTCGGCCGACGATTCGCGAGTCGTCTAGTGATCGTTGTTCGACGCCTGATACAGCGAGCCGACGATCCGTTCCACGATCGTGGCCATCATCATCGCCGAGCTCGTATAAAACCCCGGGCCCCATAGGAACATGTTTGCGACGTACACGTTTCTTGCGCCGGCTGCCCGGAAACTCGACATTTCGACGGCCGCACCCGGCGCCTCGACGCCGTCCCGCCGGTACGGCTGCAGTAGTCCGTTTTCGACCAGGCTCCGGGTGAGCGGCGATTGCTCCGGGCTCGTGACGTCGCGGTTGGTGGCGCCGGTTGCGTTGACCAGCACCGTTGCGATCTCGGAACCGTGTTGATGCTCAATTTCAAACGCACTGCCGTCGCTCAGCAAACCGGTCCCCGTTACGCCGGCGATCACGGACAAGCGTCCCGCCCGATGGAGCGCGAGGAGTTTCTCTCCCGTCGATGCCGGGCACGGCGCGGCGTAGCTGAGTACGGTCGTCTCGAATGTCCTGCGATACGCGACTTCATCCTTCGAGGTCAGCAGCCGTTCGGCAAACGCGTCCCAGACGTCTATCATCGCATCGGCATAGAGGTCGACCAGGAAGTTGGCGTGTCCAGGACCGGCTGCCGATCTGATGGCCTCGTCCAGCAGCCCGCCGGCTTTCTCGTTGACGTCCGATTGCGTCGTGCAGCGCCGATAAGGACACAGCACGTCGTCCCAGGCGATCGCGGCGCCGCGCTCGTCGGCTTCGGCGCGAATGAGGTCACCCACGGCGGCAAGCGTCATCCCGGAAGGTTCCGACGCGCGCCGCAGGTTTTCCAGCGTAAATTTCCGGCGGTCGACGGCGGCCGGGAGGGACGACTGTATCGCTTTCAACCGGCCGGATCTCGAGCACAGCACGACCCTGCGACCGTTGCCGCCGGACACGAACTTGAGATCGCCGTTGTCGGCTCGAACGAACTCGCATCCGGTGTCTGACGAAAACAGGCGATTGACGACATCGTAGGCGCTGAGGGAGGTCCCGAGAACGTGAACAGTCGCGTCCGCGGCCAAATCGTCCAGCTCGGACGACATGATATGGGTGGCTATGTAAGTCGCCGCCGCCGAACCCGACGAATGTCGGACGACGTCTCGGTCCGGGCATCGACCCGTCGAAAGAATGGCGGCGTCAACGAGCATCTCATTGCCGCGCCACCCTACCCGCACCCGTCCATCATTGTCTTCTGCAACCGACGTCGCCTCGAATGGGATGAGGTTTACCTTGATTCCCTTGATAGCCGCCACCGTCCGGGTGGTCGCGAACGCGTCTTTCAGGAACTCGCCGAACAGGGCGCGGGGAAAATGTCCTTTGGGATCGAAATCCGTTCCGACGCCGCGCCGGTTCTCGAGCCACGCTACGAACGCACGCCGGTTGTCGGGAACGAGGCACATGGTGTCGGCGGTGTTGTTGATCAGATAATCAGGACACTCGTCCACCTGGTACGGATAACCCGGCCCGAACTCACCGCTGGCCTCGAACACGGAAATTTCCCGAACCGGCGCACGATCGACCAATTGGAAAAAGGCGCTGGTGCCGGTGAATCCGCAACCGATGATTGCGACGTGCTTGGGATGCAACGATAGTCTCCTGGGTAGGGACGAGGGCCGCCGGTTTTTCTCGAGCTTCCTGCCGTTTGCTCACCGTCCGATGCCAACCGCAGCCGGTATTACCCTATTCGTTCGTTTTCGACTGCGAAATCAGGACCGTGGTGGTTTCTTTCAAAGTGGACAGGGATATCAGCGATTCGGTGGACGTCACCGCCTTGAGCGGCTTTACCGCATCCTGCATAAACGACTGCATGGCATCGGTGTTGGCGACCCGGATTTTCGCCAGGTACGAATGGGCGCCGCTGATGTGATGGAGTTCCAGCACCTCCGGCCGACCCTCCAGCGCCGCCGCTGCTTCCGCCTCGCCGTCGTACGCCATGTCGATCAGAATAAACGCGCAAAGACCCGCCCCGACCCTGGCGGGGTCGAGCACACCGCGCCATTCACGAACGACCCCGGACTCGACGAGTCGGCGGACGCGTTCGTTGGCCGTTGACACCGAAACACCCACGGCCTCGGCAATGTCCGTACTCGATATTCGACCGTCGTCCTGTACGATTCCGCATATTTTCCGGTCAATGTCATCCATTCCGGATATTTTATCGAATAATTGATAATATTCAACAATATTTACGATAAATCCAGAGCGCCGACCAATCTGCCGTCCTTTGAGGCGCTGCCTCGACGCTCCGTTTAAGGGGCAACAAAACCGAGACGATCCGACGATCGCCGACTAGGCGTCGATCCCGTGATCACCGGTCCGTACGAGCCCGCTTTCGTAGGCGAATACGACCGCCTGGGCCCGATCGCGAAGACCGAGTTTGGAAAGAATGCTGGATACGTGAGATTTCACGGTCGTGGCGCCAATGAACAGCGCCGCCGAGATCTCCGCGTTGTTGAGGCCTTTGGCGATTGCCTCCAGCACCTCGCGCTCGCGCCCGGTCAGCTCTCCCAGGCGGGAGGACAGGGTTGTATCGACGGCGAGTTGCTTGGCAAACCGACCGATGAGGCGCCGGGTAATCGAGGGTGAAAGCAACGCGCCGCCGTCAGCCACCGCGCGCACGGCCGTTATGAGTTCTTCCGGCGGGATATCTTTGAGCACGAAGCCGCTTGCACCGGCCCGCAACGCCTTGTAAACGTATTCGTCGGGATCGAAAGTCGTCAGAATCAGCACGCGCACCGGCCAGTCCGCGTCCTCGATTATCCTGGCGGTTGCCTCCAGCCCGTCCATTTCCGGCATGCGGATGTCCATCAGGACAACGTCCGGGCGATGGATTCGAGCCGCTTCCACCGCTTCCAGCCCGGTCCCCGCCTGAGCGACGACTTCGATGTCGTGCTGGTGTTCGAGAACCATCGCAAAACCGCCGCGAACGAGCGCCTGATCATCGACAACGGCAACGCGAATACTCATCGGTCTTCCTCCGAAACCGGCAGGCGTGCGGTCACGGAGAACCCGCCGCCGGGCAGCGACTGCGTTTCGAGACTCCCGCCAAGCAGCTGAGCCCGCTCACGCATCCCGGCGACCCCGTGCCCCGAACCCGGCAGAGTCGTCGCGCCGCGTCCATCGTCCTGCACTCGGATTGTAATGCCGCGATCGTCGCTACGGATAGACACCTCCGCTCGCGCCTTCGGTCCGGCATGTTTGAGCACGTTCGTCAACGCCTCCTGGACGATGCGATAAACGGAAAGGTCAACGCGCGCCGGCAGCTCGGCGTCAAGGCCTTCGAGTTCGAGTGAGACCTCCAGTCCGGCTCGTTTCAAGTCTTCGACGAGTCGGGGAATGTCCGAGCATCCCGGCTGCGGACCCAGCTCGTTGCTCTCGACGTCGGGCCGCAACACCCCCACCAGGTGGCGCAACTCACCGAGCGCCTGTCGACCGGCCTCCTCTACCGACGTCATGGCGCGCGCGGCGGTCGACGGATCCTTGCCGACGACCGTTTTGGCGGCGCCAGCCTGCACGGTCATCAGGCTGACCTGGTGAGCGACAATGTCGTGCAATTCCCGGGCGATCCTCGTGCGTTCCTCGGCCACGGCCTTTTCGGCCTCGGCCAATTGTTCACGTTCGAGCTGAGCGGCACGCTCCTGCAGTAGCCTCAGATATTCGCCGCGACCGCGCACGCGTCTTCCGACGTACCATACGACGAACGCCATCAGCAGCGCCAAGCCGTCCTGCGACGACGAGTCGCCAATCAGAAACTCGCTGATCGCCAACAGCGCGATTGCGGCGCAAACGCCGACGTAACTCTTCCTGTTGTCGTCCGAATATCGGCCGATGCTGTAGAGCGAGATCACCAGCGCAAATATCGGACCGTCCAGATAACCGCTCACCATCGATACCGCCGACGCGGCCAGCACAATCCAGTGTACGGCCTCCGGCTTCTTTCGCCTACGAACGAGCGCCGCGTTTCCCGCCAAAAAAAGAACGAACGCGCCAAACGGCAACGTTCCGGCGGCGGATTCGTCGGCGGCGCCGGGAGACCAGAACGAGATCGTCAACGCGAAGGCAATCAACGCGAGAACGGTGTCCGCGCTGCGAGGCCAGCGCGCGAACGGCCCCCGAAACGGCTGCCAGCTCTCTGCCGCGGGCGCATCGGCGTTTTGTGTCCCCTGATTCACGGGAAATCACCGCAGACGCGCGCCGCGCCCGCTCGCCGGTATCCGTTGCTCATTGGAGCACTGTAGATCATCTCGACGAGTACTGTCACCCGGTCGCGGCCGTCGTGTCATCCACGGCCCGGACGAATTCCCCGGGGAAAATCTCCTCCTCCGGTCGGAGTAGGAAATGGTCCCACAGGCCGATGTCGGCCGCGACGACGTGCCCTATCTTCGTTCCCATCACGTTAATCCGAATCGATCGTCCAATCGCCGCGCAGGAGACAGTGTATGACTGAGGCTGTAATGAATCGCTGGCCGGCGTCGCCGTCGTTACCGAACACCGCCTTGAAAGCCGCGGCAACGTGCTGGTTCGTGGTGGCCGCGTTGGGCCACTGGATTTTCACGGCGTATGTCTTGGGCTATTACGGCCCGCTGCTCTTCGGGCGGGGCCTCGAAGCGCTTGGCGACACCCATCTACCGAACGGGTTCGTGCCCGGCGAACCCCTGGGCAACGCCGCGGTCGCCGCCCACCTGCTTTTGGCGGTCGTCCTCATGGGCGGCGGGCCGCTGCAGCTGATCCCCCGGATTCGCGCGCGGCTACCGAGTTTCCATCGCTGGCTCGGGCGGACATACCTTCTGGCCGCCGTGGCCAGCGCCGCCGCGGGCCTCTACATGGTGTGGAGCCGCGGAACGCTTGGCGGCGTGTTGAACGAAATCGCTCTCTCGCTCGACGCCGTCCTCATCATCGTTTTTGCAGCCATTGCGGTTCGTTATGCGATCGCCCGCGATATCGCCAATCATCGCCGCTGGGCCCTCCGGCTGTTCATGGTCGTGGGCGGCGTTTGGTTTTACCGGGTCGGCCTGTCGGGTTGGGTGTTCGTGACCGGCGGCGCCGGCGTCGACTTCGAGACGTTTTCCGGGCCGTTCATCGATTTTTTGGGTTTCGGCCAATACCTCGTGCCGTTGGCCGTTCTCGAACTCTACTTCCGCACGTTGGACCGCGCCAGCGCGCCCGGCCGGATTGCGATGGCGGCCGGTCTCTCCGTATTGACAGTCGCCATGGGCGTCGGAATTTTCGCGGCAAGCGCCGGTATGTGGCTACCACGCATTTAGGGTCGATCCAATGAAGAAAGTACACCTAGAAGATCAACGCCGCTATTCGTTTTACACAGCGCTGATTCCAACTGCGGACATTCATAACCGGAAACCTCTGGTACCGGCTCATCTCCTCCGAATGGACGGTGAGTTGCCCCCCATCTCAGATTAGGAGCTGGACTCATGAAACTCCGTTACAAAGTTACGGGCGGGATTGTGCTGTTCGTGGTGGCTGCACTCTCATCGCTTGCCGTCGTTTTGAGCCACAACTCACCGTGCGAACCCGCGCCCGCGCTCGCTAGCGGGGTCCAACAGATGCAAGCCGTCGTTTCCCGCTGTTACGGTCCGCCCGACGTTCTTACGCTTGAGCGTGTCGAAAAACCGACTGTTTCGGACAACGACGTCCTCGTAAAGGTTCGGGCAGCCTCCGTCAACCCGCTGGACTGGCACTACATGCGGGGCTCGCCATACCTCATGCGCCTGATGTCCGGTCTGGGGTCGCCAGACGATGTTTCCGTGGGCGTCGACTTTTCGGGAGTCGTCGAGGCTGTTGGGGAAAACGTCGAACGCTTCGAGCCTGGTGACGAGGTGTTTGGAGCGAGAGGCGGCGCTTTTTCGGAGTATGTCATCATTCCCGAAGATCGAGCCATTGTATTGAAACCGGCCAACGTGAGCTTCGAGCAAGCCGCCGCCGTGCCTATAGCCGCAACGACGGCGTTACAGGCGCTCCGCGACGCGGGCGGGATCGAGGCAGGACAAAAAGTGTTGATCAACGGCGCGTCAGGGGGCGTCGGCACGTTTGCCGTTCAGATTGCGAAGTCGTTCGGCGCCGAGGTAACCGGCGTCTGCAGCACCCGAAACGTAGAAATGGTTCGCTCGATCGGCGCGGACCGCGTTTTTGACTACACCCGGGAGGACTACACACAAAGTGGGCAACGTTTCGATCTGATCATCGACAACGTCGGCAATCACTCCTTTGCGAAAAACCGGCACGCGCTGAACCCCGACGGCCTTCTCGTGATCGTCGGGGCTCAGAAAGGTGACTGGATTGCGCCTTTCATGGGCTTGATAAAAGCGTTCATGGTTTCGCCGTTCATCGACCAGGAGTTTGACTCGATACTGGCGAGACTGACGCAGGAAGACCTGACGCTCCTGGCCAATCTCATGGAGTCCGGGACGGTTACTCCGGTCATCGACAGGCGCTATTCCCTCACCGAGGTGCCGGAAGCCCTCCGGTATTCGGAAACCGGACGCGCAAGAGGAAAGATAATCATCAGTCTCGAATAAAGCCGGCGAACTGCCAGGGCGTGTACTCAGAAACACCGGAAGCGCGTCAAAACCACATGTCCTTCACCTTCCGACTGTCCCGCGGAAGTTCCGTGAAGCTGTCGTGCCCCTCGAAGTGACGGATTGGAATTTCGCTGATCGGCGAGGGGTCGGACATTCGCATGTTTACGGCGGCTCCCTTGCGCCCGTTTTCGTCCCCGGAGCTTACAACGTAGTGCGTGACACATCCGCAAATGGCGCAGAAGTAAAAACAAATGTCCCCGCTATCGCGACGCCGATACGTACTTGTTGGCCCCGTAGTTTGAATGTCGCGGCCAATGTACCCGTAGGCCCACAGGGCGCCGTAGCGCCGACAAATTGTGCAATTGCACGCCGTGACCGACTCTGGCAACGTATCGAGTGTCCAGTGAACTTCGCCGCAGTGGCAGTTTCCGGTCAACATACACTGATCTCCGTGCTCGGCACCGTTGGTGATTTTAATGATACACGCGAGTTGCGCCCGGGGCAGCGCCGGGGAAGGTTTGATAATTAGAGCGCTATTGAAATACTTAGAGAGACCGTTTCAGTGCCCGGATTCGACCGATAAAGCCTCGCGTTGGACAGATGCGCAAAACCGAGCGCCAGCCGAGTGCGCTCCGAAAGCCGCCGGCTGAACTCGAACCCCGATCGGAATTCGATACTGCCGCCGAGCTCGATGCCGCCGCCGGGGTCGAAATACCCCACGGCAATCGTCGGATCGAACCGCCACGTGTCGCTCAGCCAGAAGAAATAACGAAAACCCGCGTAGACGTACCAGTCATCTTCCGTCGTCGTATTGTAACCAACCGCGGGCCGAAGGTCGCGCCAGATTGGCGCGTACCGGTACTCGATGCCGAAGCCGGCATCCGGCGAGTCATCGAATACGTCACCCACACCCAGCCCAATGGCCAGCTCAGGGGCAAATGCCGGGTCTTCACTCGCATCGACGTTAATCGCAACGAGCATACTCAGCATTGGAATGATCAGTGCGCCAATGCGACGTGTGTTACCGCTATACCTCGTCATGCCAAACAACCCACATTTCGTGCCGTCGCACAGGGCATTGTTGATACGGTGGGGCCCGTACCTTGAAACCGGCCGCGCGCTATAGCAAGGTGTCGCCTTGCGTGCTCGCCAGCAACCCGGTGACCAGTTGAGACTATCGGCTTTTTCGGAAGCCGAAACGATCAGAACATCTACGTACTGCGTCGCACCCGGTAAAACACATCTTTTTGGAGGGAAAAATGCAATCTATTCGCAGCGCTCTCATGGTTGCCACGGCAGCCCTGGTGATCAATCAGCCGACATTCGCCGAGGGCTTATCCGGCATCTTGGGCGGTGGTCCCGAAGCAGAACGACTGGCAGTGCTCGAAACGCTGCACGTTTATCTGACCGTGACGGACGAAAAGAAACACTCAGCCATCGCCAGGTCGTTCCACCCGACGGCATTTCTGATGTCGGTCAGTGGAAAAGGCGCCCTGAGATCACTGACACAAGACTTTTGGTGGGAACGTGTGTCGCAAATTCCGGACGATACACCGCCCCGCAGAAGTAAAGTCCTGATCATCGACGTATCCGGTCATGCCGCAATAGCGCGAATCGACATTACGAACGGAGGGAACGGCACGACCAGCACCGACTTTTTCAATCTTCAGAAAACGGCAGCCGGCTGGCGGATTGTGAACAAGACTCTGTCAGAGCCGTTATAACGTATGTTGGCAAGATCAGGCGGATGAACGACGGCTCGTCAGACAATAAAACCGGCGGAAATATCGCACGCGCGGGGAGCACTCGGCTCGCCGCCAAAGGCGCCCCACCCAATCCGCAGGGCAAGGGCCAGGTCGGTTTTTTACTCGACTGGCATTACAGCAGCCCGCGTGGCGTCGTGGCCAAGCCCTCGGCGCAGATCCTGGCGGATTATTTTACGTCCCTGCTCGTCCTGTCCGCAGCGTTCAAATTCAAACCGGTGTACGAGAAGGACTATTATCTCTATTGCGCCGAATCCCGATGGTTCCTGAGCCCGGTTTCCCCGGGGGAATGGAACACCGAGGAAAAACGGCGGTCTTTCGTCGGCACCTGTGTTCTGCACGCGGATTCGACCTGGTCGATTTTACCTTCGGAGAACCTGGCCAGACGTGGACCGGTCGCCGATGCGATCGGGCGATTCTATGACGGCTTTGTCGACAAACTACACACGACGAACCCGCTGGAGGCCGAGTTCCCGTTTTACGAGGCCAACCTACCCTACTACCAGCGCCTGTTCGCCGCGGCGCTCAGCCGGTCGCTGAAATCCTCTCTTACCCGGGGCGGACAGCTGTCGACCCCTTCCGTGAGTTGGTTGAAACAGCTTCCAAAGGACGCGAGTCGGGTTCTTGCCCTGCCCGAGTCGGAGCAGCCCTGAGCAACCCGTTCCGTTCAAAAAAAACCGCCGCGGTCCGGAGACCGCGGCAGCTGCTCTGCACATTACCTTCGTTCGCTAGTCGTCCAGAGCAATTTCGCGCCGGCGCGCGCCAATGGCGCCAAGCCATCTGACAAGCCGCAATCTGATGGCAACACCATGGCGATCCAGCACCGATCCCGTTGCGATCGCGCAGGCACCGAAGACGGCCAGGTCGATCCAGCTGCTGCCGACGATCAGGGACAACAGAGGATCGAAGCCGAACGCAACCCCGGCGATCATCGTAACGACCCCGGCAATCGACGCCGACTTGTCGCTCAGGGCGATACCGGCAAGCAACATAAGCGTGCCGGCGGCCAGGCAAAGAATTGCCGTCAGGGCGGACGGATCGGCCGCTACGCTGAACATGAAGCTCAGGGAGACGAACAAACTGATCGACGCCCCTGTCCACTTCGCGAGTCGGCGGCTCCGCGTGCGACGAACGACGTCCAGCGCCAACGCGGCGTATGCAGCAGCGAACAGCGGCGCGTCGAGAGCCCACGGCAGGAACGGCGAAAACGCGTCCGTGATTGCCAAAGCAAACGTCAAGACGACCGGCAGGGAGATGGCGTCGAGCCCGAGCGCAATTCGCGAACTCTGCGCCGGAAACGTGGATGCCTGACGGGCTGCCAGAAACGCGGCCAGGGACAGCATGGCGACCATCAGGCTGTCGACCTGATAAAAATACATGCTGCGGAAAAGGACGATACCGGCCGGGATGAACAGGGTTGTCAGCGCAAACTTCCCTTCCGCCGTTCTCAGTGCTCGGTCCTTACCGATCACCTTCCGGGCGACGTACAGTGCATACACCGTGCCCAGCAGCGCAACCATGCCCGCCGCAAGCGAACCGCGAATCGGCAGCAGCAGCATCAGATTCAGGGCAAAGAAATGCAGCGAGAGCGCCTTGGCCGAATGGCGCGCCATGATCGCAAAACAGAACAGCGTAACCGGCAGCAGTACGAGCATGGCGGCGGCCAGCGTGACGCCGGTGCCGGCGACGTTCTCGATCTGCCAGGTAGCGAAGTCCGGGTACGTTGTCAGCGCGCCGTCCCACTGAAACACCGAATACAACAGCGCCCCCAGAATCGTGAAGTTGGCGGGAATGGACACCAGCGCGAGCCCGAAGAACAGTCGGGCCCCCTTCGCCTCCTTCAGGCCGTGACTCAGGGCGAACCCCGCTGCGGTAAGCAGGCCGGTTTGCGTCAGCAGCATCAGATACCGGCGAACGTCGTTGCCGTCGTTCCAGCCCTGCAGGAGAAACAGCGACATCGACGCCAGCAAAACGGCGGCGCCGAGTATCCGCAACGCCTCCGACACCGTCGCAAAACCCCGAATGGACTGCAGTATCCGGTCGACGTCGAATCGTGACGACGACGCCAGGAACCGCCGACCGTGTTCCGCGGCGTAGTCCGCATCGAAACCTCGCGCTGCTTGGGCATTCATGACGAGTCCTCCTGGTTGCTCCCGATCAGCGCATCCAGTTCGGCCCGGAGCGCTTCATTGTCCTCCTCGGCGAGGAACGCCGAGTCCAGCGGATCGGAAAGCGTGTTGGCGCCGACGAGAATCTCGGTTTCGCCGAGATTGATCTCCCAGCGATCAAACGTGTCCTCGATCTCTCCGTAGGAGACTCCTTCGATATTGTGGATGACCCGCATCGCCTCCGCGACGGACTGTCGCGAGCGCATCATGTTGCGCTGATGGGAAACCTCACCGATTCGCGCATCGATCTTCTTGACCTGTTCCGTAATGCGCGCCTCGAGCTCATCGTGCTTCTCGATCGAACCCCTCAGATTGCGGAGCTGGGATTCGCATTCCCGACGGCGGCGCAGGCATTCGAGCGCCTTTGCTTCATCGCTGGCAGCGACGTTCCTCGCACGCTCGGTCCAGCGGGATTCAGCGTTTTGCAGCGACTCGTAGCGGTTTTTCAGCGCGAGGCCGTCTTTGCGGACACGCTCCAGACGCACCCTCGAGCGCGCCGCCGCCTGCTGGGTGTCTCGCAGCGCTGCGTTGACGATGGCGTCGTGATTCTCGACCTTGCTGACGGCTCGGTCGACCGACGACGTGAGTGTGGCGGATATTCTTCGAATCAGACTCATGACGACTCCTTTAGCGAATGATGGTTGCGGAACTGAGCCTAGGAGTCGGTTCAAAAATAGGCAACTAATTTCTCAATAGTTGGCTATTGCAAACTATTGGTTCAAAAATATGATACCCTTTGGGCCGTTATGACAACTTCCGTACGTATCGTTGACACCCTCAAGCGCCAGCTCAAAGGCCGTGGAATCACCTACAGAGACCTGGCCGCACAGCTCGGGCTGTCGGAGTCGGCGGTCAAGCACATGTTTTCCGCCGGCAACTTTTCCCTCAGGCGACTCGACGAGATCTGCGCCGTGCTCGAGCTCGATATCGGCGAATTGGTCAATATCAGCGAATCGCAGAAGCCGAGGATCGAACAGCTGCCGGCCGAGCACGAACGCGAACTCGTGTCCGACATTCGACTGCTGCTCGTTGCCTACTGCCTGATCAACTACTGGACCTTCGAGGAGATCGTCGAGCGATACGACATATCCCCAAGCGACGGTATACGGTATCTAAGGCGTCTCGATCGCATGAACATCATCGAACTGTTACCCGGCGACCGCGTCCGCCTGCTGATCGCCAACAACTTCGCCTGGAGAAAGAACGGCGCAATCGAGCGGTTTTTCACGAGCCGCGTGCAAACCGAGTTTTTCAAGCACAACTTCAACGACGACGGCTCCATCCGCATCGTCAAGAACGGTATGTTGTCTCGCAAAAGTCAGATTCAGCTCATCGAAAAACTCAAGGCCATCGGTGATCTGTTCGACGACACCACCTGGGACGAGCGTAAGATCCCGGCACGCGACCAGCACGGCACGTCGATGGTGCTTGCCATGCGGCACTGGTTTTTCGAGGGCTTTCGGCATCTCGAGCGCTGACTGCGCGGGCAATGATTTACCCGCGCCATGAGTCGTCCACCCGCTATTCGCTGACCTGACCATCGGGTATGCGGATTGTGGCAACGAGTCCGCTGGGCTCGTTCGCCGCCAATACGAGTTGGCCGCCGTGACCCTCCGCGACGACCTTGACAATCGCCAATCCGAGGCCAAAGCCGCCATCGTTGTTCTCCCTCGCCGCCGATAGACGTTGAAAGGGCTCGATCGCATACGCGAGCCTCTCGGCGGGAATGCCCGGCCCGGAATCCGACACGGACAACTCCAGAGTCGAGCCGGTCTTACGGAGATTTACGGTCGCACCGTCGCCGTATTTGTTGGCGTTTTCGATCAGGTTGCGCACCGCACGCATGAGCGCGTCGGGCCGGCAGGTACAGCGCACCCCGGGGACACCGACAAATTCGGCTCGTTGACCCGCTTCCCTGAAGTCCCTGCATTCATTTGCGATCATCGTGCTGAGATCGACCTGCCGCATCGGCTCCGAGCGTGATTCGCCGCGCAGATACTCGAGAGCGGAGGCGACGATCGCCTCCATCTTCAAGATTCCCTTCACCAGGCCCTCGCGGGTTTCCCTGTCCTCGACGAGCTCGGCGCGAATCCTCAACGCGGTCAGCGGTGTGCGCAGGTCGTGACCGATCGCCGCGAGCGTATCCGTGCGTTTCTTGACGTCTTCGGCGACCTGCCGTTGCATTGCGTTGAAAGACTGGATGGCGCGCCTGAGATCGGGCGGACCGCGCTCATCCACGGTGGACACCTCGAGGCCTTCCGAGAATCTCCGCGTCGCTTCGGTAAGGCTGTTCAGCGGCCTGCTCAACTGGCGCACGACTGCGATGGCTCCCGTGGCAATCAGCAGGAACACGGCGCTGTAACCCAGGACCCGACTCACGAAATCACGTACGTGCCACTCATGCGGATGGACCTCGGCGTTGAACCACTCTCCCGAACGCAGGCGCACGCTCACGACAACCGCCGGCATCGGTATCCCGATATCGCCGACTGGGCATGCTGCGTAGGAGAAGTCATCACGGGTCAGTCGGACGTGCCCGACGGCGACGTTCTGCGGCACCGCCATCAGGTGCTCGGCAATCCGTTTTCTCAACGCCTCGGTTCTCGCCGTCGTCTCCGTTACAGGGTAACGATGTCCGGAGAGCGTGTACCCTTCGTGACATACCGAAACCGACGCCAGGAGACTCGGCCGCCGGTTTGGCGGAATGCTTTCCAGCACCGTATGCATGCGTTTCAACCGATCGAAGGTCGTGTCCAACTCGGCCCACTCGACGGCGGAACGGCGGTCGGCCACTTCGACCGAAATGACGGCCGCGAGCAGCAGCACGAACGAAAAGACCAGGATGCCGACGATCCTGCCTTCGAGTGTGTCGGGTAGAAACCTGCCTGACAATCTCACCCCGCATTCACCAGGTCGGCCGCAAACACGTAGCCGTCGCCCCACTGCGTCAGGATAATCTCCGGCGCTTTGGGATCTCTTTCCAGCTTTCGGCGCAGACGACTAACGACATTGTCGATGCTTCTGTCGAACAACTGCACCTCGCGGCCTTTGGTCAGGTCGAGCAGCTGATCCCGGCTCAACGTCGTACCCGCGTGCTCGACCAGGGCCACCAGCAACAGGTGTTCCCCGGAGCTCAGGCGGACGATGCCGCCGTCCTCGTCAACCACCTCCGCGCGAAGGAAATCGAACCGCCAGCGGTCGAATTCAACCACGCCTTTCGCTCGCCGGGACCGGTTGGGTAGCCTGTTCGCGCGCCGCAACACGGATTTGATCCGCGCCAGCAATTCGCGCGGATTGAAGGGTTTGCTGAGATAGTCGTCGGCGCCCAGTTCCAATCCAACGATGCGGTCGATGTCCTCGGCCAGCGCCGTCAGGAAAATCGTCGGCAGCGACCGGCCCTCCAGGATCCGCCGGTAGACGCTCAAGCCGTCCTCCCCCGGCATCATGATATCCAGCACCACGAGGTCGATGTGGGCGGTCATCAGCAGTTCGCCCAACGCCTTGCCGTCGGCGGCCATGCTCACCCGGAACCCGTGCAGGCGGAGATACTTCGCAAGGGAGGTCCGAATGTCGTAGTCGTCATCGACGACCGCAATGTGCGGATTTTTTGGGTTCATCGCATGTGCCGTGTCCGGGACTGCGGAAGCGTATAACGCCGAGACGCAAAATTCTGTCGCAAAATCTGTCGGCATCGCGCTTTACGACACTTTGCGACAAACGTGGCCGATAGCGACATACCTTACGCCCTCCCCTTGGCTAGAGTCTCGTCTCGACTCGGGACTCGCAGTCCCCTACGAATGCACCCGTTCGGCCGGCGGCCGTTCACGTCCAAGCGGAGACACTTTGCCTACTTACACCAAAAACCCGTCCGCATCGAGCAACGATCGCCGCCGGAACCGCCCGCATTGCGCAGACGGGTGTCTCCAGCGCGCGAGCTGGCCAGCTTTGGTCACCGCGGCGATCTGGCCCGCCGTTCTTCCGGCCCAGGTCCCATTCGACCCACCGGCGACTTCGATGCAATTCCCTGCATCGCCGTTGGTCGAGGAACTGACCATCGACGGCCACCTGAACGAAGCGCTTTGGGGGCGGGTGGACGTGATCACCGGCTTTCTGCAACGGGAGCCCGTGCAGCTCTCGCCCGCCACCTACGATACCGAAGTTCGCGTCGTGTTCGATGACGATGCGCTCTACGTTGCCGCGACCTGCCATCAGCCCCGCGCCTCGATCCGCGTGCAGGACCTGGCACGGGATTTTTCCGACACCGATAACGACCTATTCAGCATCGCGATTGACGGCTTTCTGGACAAACGAAACACGGTCGTGTTTCAGACGACGCCCCACGGCAGCCAGCGCGAACTGGAGGTCATCGACGGTTCGGAGGTCAACTTGAACTGGAACGCGCGCTGGATCGTGCGCACACAAATCAACGAAACCGGTTGGACCGCCGAAATCGTCATCCCGTGGGATCAACTGCGATACCCGAGCGATGCCGACCGGTTCGGCGTCATTTTCGCCCGCAACGTCCGCAGCCTGAACGAGCAAACGAGCCTTCCGGCGGTCCCACGCGTCTATTCGGTGCATCGGATGGCTTACGAGGGCACGCTGTTCGGCATCGTGCCGCCCGCTCCGAAAGTGAACGTTCAGCTGAATCCCTATTTCCTCAGCCGGCGGCTGCGCGACAATGCGACGGGCACGGATCGGTCCGAAGGCGACGTCGGCGGCGAACTCAAGTGGGCCATCACGCCGAGCACGGTGCTGGATCTTTCCGTCAACACCGATTTCGCTCAGGCGGACGCAGACCGACAGGCGGTCAATCTGGATCGCTTCAGCGTGTTTTTTCCGGAACGGCGGCAGTTTTTCCTCGAGAGCGCAAACATCTTTACCGCCAGCGTTACCGAATGGATCCGTCCGTTTTTCAGTCGGCGTATCGGGCTGGACCGGTTTGGCAACCCGATCCCGCTCGACGGCGGGGCTCGTCTCACCAGCCGCTCGTCCACTCAACAGCTCGGCGTGCTGGCCATGCGTCAACGTGCATTCGGTGCAAGCCCGGCGTCCGACTTCGCCGTGGCGCGGTACTCCCGCAACCTGTCGACGCAGAGCCGGCTGGGCGGCATGTTGACCTACCGGCAGGACCAGCCGCCCGGGCCCGCAGGCAACTCCGACGGCGGCAAGGACAACGCCACACTGACCGTCGACGGACTCTGGCGGCCGACACAATCCTTCGGCGTACAGGGAATGCTGTCAGCGTCCGACGACGACCGGACTGGCGGCGGATTCGGCGCTCAACTCTGGGCTTTCTACCGGAGTGACCGCCTCTATCTCAGCTCCTTGCAGTACTACAACAAAGATTATGATCCGGGCATGGGACTCGAACTGCTGGACACAAACTACGTCATGCACAACCTCTCTGCAAGCCTCGACATCCGCTCCGGACGGCTGCCGGGCAGTCTTCGCAGTATCAATCCCGGCTTCTCGGTTTTCGCTTTCAGAAGCGCCGATGACGGTGATTCGCTGTTCGGTTATGCGACGCTGAGGCCCCTTCGGCTGCGCTTTCAAAACGGTGCGCAGCTTGACTTTACAGCCGAGCCGAATTGGCAGCGCTTGGACAGCATGTTTTCTCCGGCTGGAATAGACATCGGGCCGGGCAACTACAGTTACGTGCGGTATGGCGCCCGAGCGAAATCGGATCAGTCGGCCAAACTGGCCGCGGAAGCCAGCGTGGAGACCGGTGACTATTTCGACGGCCGGCTCACCCACTACATGCTGTCGGCGCGCCTGACTCCGTCTCCTCACATCGCCCTGTCCGCGGACCTCGATATCAGCCGGCTGCGCGACCTGGGCATTGCGGCGGAAAACACGACCACAAGACTGTACGGACTGAACGCTCGCCTTGCGCTCAATCCGCGGTTGCAGCTGAACGGCTCTTACCAACAGTCAAACGACTCGGAACGGCGCGTATTAAACGTCCGACTTGCTTGGGAATACCGGCCTTTGTCCTATCTTTATCTTGTCTACAACAAGAACGAGGGAGACGGGCTGGCACCGGGCGAGCGGATCGATCGAAACCGGTTTATCGCAAAGCTGAGCTATCTTTTTGATATCTGACGCGGCAGGAGACGCCGCCACTCACCTGGAGTGTGAATGATGAGGCCACTACGAAAAAACGGGCGCCACGGAGTTACTGCCGCAATTGTGTTGCTATCGATCAGCACCGTCACGCTGTCCCCCGGCGCCGCGCCGGCCGTTCACGCCGATCATCAGGCGGCGGACGACGACTGGACGGCAAGCGTCAGCCAACCCGAGTTTGGCTTTGGCGAGGGTCCGGTGGTTCTCGTTGACGCGGCGCACGGCAACTGGCACACCATCGACGGTCGCTTCAAAGCATTTGCGGAGCTGCTGCGCCAGGACGGTTACCGCGTCCGGAGCGCGGAATCGGTGATTTCATCCGGCAGCCTGGCGGCCGCAGACGTATTTGTGATCGCAAATCCCGTGCTCGGCGGTGAAGCCGCGGAATGGGTATTGCCCACTCCCAGCGCCTTTACGGCCGGCGAGATCGACGCGCTACGCACGTGGGTCGAAGAAGGCGGCTCATTGCTGCTGATTGCCGACCACATGCCCTTTCCCGGCGCGGCTTCAGACCTTGCCGAAGCCTTTGATATCGTGTTCTACAACGGCTACGCCAAAAAGTCCCGCTACGAGAGCGGCACTCTGAAATTTTCTCAGCCGTCCCGATTGTCGCCGGAACACCCGATCGTTCGTGGCCGGAACCCGGCCGAGTCCGTTCCGGTGGTGAAGAGTTTTACCGGTCAGGCATTCAGGGTGCTCAGGCCCTCGCGCTCGTTAATGACCATGCCCGACGACTGGCAGGTATTACTCCCCAAAAACGCCGGGGAATTCCTCGACGACACTCCAACCGTGTCAGCGCGCGGCCTCGTCCAGGGCGCCACGTTGAGTTACGGCAAAGGCCGGGTTGCGGTTTTCGGCGAAGCGGCCATGTTCACCGCGCAGGTTCTTGTCCGCAATGGGAAAGTCATACGATTCGGCATGAATGACCCCGGCGCCGAACACAACGATCAGTTCGTGCTGAACACGCTGCACTGGCTCACCGGTTTGCTCGATTAGCGGCTTTCCGTGTTCACAGACGTCTCCGGTCGCGTGCGGCATCCATTCCACCATGCGCCGGAAGTCTCAGCCCGGCTCAGATGTGGCGCCTGCGCAGTCCGGGGGCTGCGATCAGGCAAAGAAGAACCAGCAAACCCGTACCAAACGGCGACAAGGCTCCCCCTCCTCCGCCGCGATTCGGCACGGGTGCAACGGGGGTGGCGGCAATCAGCGTCGTATTGCCGGGATCGAACATAAGGTCCGTTACGTACTCGTCGCCGAAGTCGACTTCCTGAAGCGGGTTTTCCACAATCACGTTGTTGGAGTTCTGGATTCGGCCGGTGCCGTCGGCATTGAGCTCGAACAGCGCCGGGTGAAAACGGCCGTTGCCTACCTCCCTGCCGTTGAACGTAAAAACGACGCCGTCACCGGCCAATTCCGCGACCTGCACGCCATCGGTCAACACGGCCGTGGGGCTGATCTCGAAACTGAGCGAACTGCCCTGCGCGTAAAATTCGGCCCCGGTCATTTCTCTTTCCAGGGCAAAAGAAGGAAACCCGGACGGCGTAGCGTCGACGAGGACGCCGCTGACCGAATAATCGACGCCGACAACATCAGGATTGACGAACGTGCCCGTCGCCAACGGCGCGTCAATTTCGATTTCAATGTCGAACGTTCCAACGTCATTGAATACGGTCGTGACCTGGTAGTCGTCGCTGGATATCGACAGAACCATGTTTTGCGCGCTGACCGCGGACGCCGCGACGACCAGGCCGAAAAAAGCGCTGATAGTGATTCGCAACATTGAGAGTCCCCTTTTGGACAATGGCGAAACAGCATTTGGGCACACTTGCGTCGCTGCCCCCGAGGTGCGAGTCACAGTTTTGCGGCCAGCCCCCGCATTCGCTTTCTGCCGACCTCAGTCGAGTGTCCTGATGCCCTGGCTATTGAACGGATTACCCAGGTAGAGATAAATCGTGTTTTCGCCGGCCTCCGCGAGCCCCCAAGCGAGATACACCGGGCCCAACGGAGAATCGGCGCCGGCGTACAGTGCGCCGGCGAAACGCAGGTCATCGGCATCGATGTCGTCGCGGTCGTCCCAGACGTTGCCCATCTCCAGACTGAATCCGGCGTACACGGGCAGCCACAAATTCCGATTCAGGCGCTTGTAAGCCGTTACGTTCGCAAGCGCGTAGTGCTGTCCGAAAAATCGATTGACCGGATAACCCGACAGGCGGCCGAGGCCGCCCAGCTGAAACTGGCTCTGAACGGGCGCGTCGCTGTCGACCGTCGTGCCGGCCTCGATAGAGCTGAGAATGGAATAGTCGCCCCAGGTTCCGGCGGTAACCGCGTTGCCGACGAGCTGCTCGAAATTGATCTCCGCACCGGCTGCCTCACGCGACCAGAACGCCCCGAGCGCGGCGCTTTGACCGTGCTGCGGGAAGTTCGTGTCGTCAAGCCGATCGTACAACAAGGTCGTGAAGTACTCGCCAATCTCGACCCGGTCGTCCGGAATCTCGAATTCGCCGACCACGACGTCGGCATCCCCGTTGAAACGATTCCAGCCAACGCGAAACTCCCCCGCCGCACCGATCTCCGTGCCGGCGGACAGACCGACCCCCCAGCCGCTCACGCGCAGGTCGGCGACGGCCAGCGATTCGTCGAAAAGGCGAAAGTTCCGCCGCTGAACGGTGCCCTGCGCTTCGACGAAGTATCGCGTTCGGTGACTCAGCGGCTGGAACCAGTTGATACTGAGCGCCTGCCGCTCGCCCAAGTCGAGTTGGGTACGCCATTCGCCGCCCAGGTCGTTCATCTCGGTTTGCAGATACGCAACGCCGATATTGAAATCCGATCCGATCGAAAAGTTCTCCGAAAGCCGCAAACCGAACTGAAGGTAGCTCGGTCCCCAGCGTTTCGGCAGTACGTCGATCGACAACCCGAGTTCCGAGCCCCGCTCCACGATTCGGTAGTCGATGCGCTCGAACAGGTCGAGCGCATAGACGTTGGCGACGCCGCGCTCGATGAGATCCCGATCGATGGGATCGCCGATCTCCAGGCCGAGGCCGTAACGGATCGTTTCGGTGCTGATCGACGAATCGTTCCTCACGTCTATGAACTGTATTGTCCGGCCCGCCGATGACGGTGATTCGATTCTTGCGGTTCGATACGCTCGATATTGCTCGTCATCAATCGATAATGCGGCCAGCGCCGGCAATGCCTGATTGGCTGCCAATTCACCCGGGGCGATCGCCTCGAGGGTCTTGTTAAAATCCAAACCGCCGATCCCGTCGAGCATCGGCCGGATCAGTACGTCGGTCTCCGACAGTGTGGCAACCCGCTCGCGCACGGTCCGTTGAGTGAGGATGCTGGTCATCTGGTCGGCGACCGACAATATGGAGTCGAGTTCCTCGCCCTCCAGCAACGGCGACGTGATGTCGACCGCGATGACCACATCGGCCCCCATGTCGCGCACCACGTCGATAGGCAGGTTATTGGACGGTCCGCCGTCGATCAGCCGCCGTTCGTCAATGACGACGGGTGAAAACAGCAGCGGAATAGCCATGCTTGCGCGAATGGCGAGAGAGAGGTCGCCGCTGCTGATCACGACCGATTCCCCGGTCTCCAGGTTCGTCGCAATCACCCTCAACGGGATCGGCAGCGCGTCAAAATCGCGTATTTCCGCGGAGGCGCCGAGGTGGCGACGAAAGAAGCTGGTGACCTTCTGGCCCTCGACAAGCCCCATCGGAAACTTGAACTCACCCTCGCTGTAGCCGGGCCGGTATTTGACCAGGTAGTTGAGGTCGTCTCGCTTCCTGCGGAACGGCAGGTCGCGGCGCGGGGGCTCATCGTCCATGATGTCCTCCCAGTCGATTCCCGCAACGGCGACCTCGATGTCGTCCGGACTGAGACCGGCCGCATACAAGCCGCCGATGATTGCCCCGGCGCTGGTGCCGGCGACGTAATCGATGGGTATCCTGTTGGCTTCCAACACACGGAGTACCCCGATGTGCGCGCCGGCCTTGGTGCCGCCGCCGCTGAGTGCGAGTCCGATTTTCGGGCGCTCATGAAACTCTGCGGCGGACAACGGCGACGTCGGCAGGAGAAACAGGCCGAGCAGCACGGGCAACGTGGATTTCGTCATGGATCATTGACCTCTTGGCGCGCCGGTGATTGGTTGGCGACATCGCTGACGTGACAATCACCCCAATCCCTGGGATCTTCGGTAGCACCGGCAGACTACGAGTCTTCGCTTATAGCTCGATTGTCGCCAAGCGTCGAGTGGAAAATGCAACCGGGTGGCTATACGCCAACACCGTGAAATCGTCGAAACAACGCGGGCCCCCGTCAACTTGGAAGCCGCCGGCAAAACGGTGCACACCGGCTCGTCGCTTACCGCTGGCCGCGCACCCGAAAAATCATCGCGCCGGCCCGCGGACCAGCTATCGACCGCGCGCCTCGGGATGTGCGGCTTTCACGTTCTTGGCGGCCAGGCGCACGGTTTCGCGGACGCGTTTTCCGCGTGTCTCGCTGCGCTTTGCGGTTTTGATCCAGAGGAGTATCACCTTTTTGGCGGAGTCGTTGAACGCGTCGAAATACCTGTCTGCCCGCCTGTTACGCGCCAAGGCTTTCGCCAGGTCTTCCGGAATGACGAGATTGTCAATGTCGTCGAGGAAGTTCCACGACCCGTCTTCCTTTGCACGATCGACTTTCTCCTGCCCGGCAGGCGACATCAGGCCCGCTTTCGCGAGTTTTGCGACGCGCTTTTTGTTCGACATGGACCAGGTGCTTTGTTTTTTCCGCGGCGCCACCAGAAGCATTGTCCGGTCTTCGTCCAGCCGCTGCGTTCTCGTGTCGACCCAGCCGAAGCACAACAGTTCCTCGACGACGTCACCGTACGACAGGTAGTGTTCGGCGACGTGTTTCTTGTAACTGACCAGCCAGAACGTTTCGGACGTTGCATGGTTCTTTTTTAGCCACTTGCGGAGTTCCGCTCGCGATCGAAACTCGATCTTCGGAAAGTCGAGCGCTTTACTCACGGCGTTTACCCGGCGGGCCCTTTGAGTTCGATGTTGTTCCCTTCCGGATCCGTGATGTACATCGACGGGCCGTTTCCGTCCGCCCCGTAACGCGTCATCACCTCTCCGGGCGCAACGTCATGCGCCTCGAGATGCGCACTGACGGCATCCGCGTCCCACGGATCGATCCGGAGGCACAGATGATCCATGTTCGGCGCATTTCGGTCGGGGGACCGTCCGCCCTCCTTCCCAATGGGCCCGCTCGCGTCGACGAGGTCGATCAGGGCGCTTCCGGCCCGAAGCTGCGCAAGACGCATGTCACCGGGTCCGCGTTCGAGTTCGCAACCGAGCACCAGGGTATAAAACCCGATCATCTCCTCAAGATTATCGACCCGGATGACGACATGGTCGATACCTTTTACGTCGATCGGATTTCCAGGCTTCGTTTCCATCGGTCTGCTCATTCGGCGCTCCGACGGTCGGGTAAATCGTAATCGTTCCGCTCCGCAGGATTGTCGGAAAAATACTGAACGAACTCCCAGTCATTCCCTTCAGGATCGTAGAAGTATACCCGGCTGCGGTGCGGGTGCTCGTTCGGATACGTCGAGTCATGATACCCCGCGTCGAGCATTCGGCGTCGCAGCGCCTCGACGTCGTCTACTTCGTAGCCCAGATGATTGACGCCCGGCTTGCCGTCATAAGGAACCCACGCTTCCGCGGGCGTTCTGCTCGCCTCGTTGAGTGCGATGTAGGTGTCGTCATTACCCACGTGCACCCAGCGACGATCGTTGTTGAGGCCTTCCGCACGGATTGCGAAGCCCGGAAACGCCGTTTCGAGAAATCGCAGCATGGGGTCTATGTCGCGCACCGTGATGTTGGCGTGTTCGAGTCGAATGGTCATTTTTTTGCTCCAAAAAGCGAGATTGAGTACATTGTGAACCACCGATGTTGGTAAAGCGACCAATTTGCTATTTTAGTAGCCAATTGTTAGTTTCCTGGCCATGCACGATCAACACAGAAATCTGGCTGTCAACGTCCGCAAGCTGCGCGAAGCGCACGGCCTATCGCAACAGCGAATGTCGGAACTCTCCGGCATCCCGCGCCCTACCTGGGCCAGCCTGGAGTCGGGCACCGGCAATCCGACGCTTGCGGTGCTGAGCAAGGCCGCAACCGCGCTGCAGGTCTCGATCGAGGAACTGGTCGGCACGCCGCGAACGGAAGTCCAGCACGTGAGATCGGCGGACGTGCGTGAGCGCAAACGCCAGGGGGCGAAAATACGGCCGCTGATCCCCGAGACCATTAGCGGGCTCGAGATATCCAGGTTCGAGCTGAGCCCAAATGGCAGAATGGTCGGCGTGCCGCATACGCCGGGTACACGCGAATATCTGACCTGCGAGCGGGGCCGGATCGAGCTGATCGTCTCGGGCGAACACTGGACGCTGGAGAGCGGCGATATGCTGGTCTTTCGCGGCGACCAGCGGCATACCTACTTCAATCCAGACAGCCGCTCCAACGCAGTGGCGATTTCGGTCGTGTGTTTTGCCGCTCGCCTGTCAGGATAAGTCGTGCGCCGGATAGGTCACTGCCTCGCAGGCGCCGATGACCAGGCGCTCCGCCAGCTCGCAATGGGCCATCCAGCGACGCCAGACCTCGCCTTTGCCGATACCCAAATCGCGGAGCGCGGCGCGATGATCGACGATAACAGCCAGGGCGGCCGCCATGGTGGTACAGCGCCACACGGCGACAAAGACCGCGCGTTGCCACGACGAGCGTGTCTGATTTTGGAGAAACGCGCAATGGAACCACAGATGGGCCTGCTCATCCTCCGCAATCTCGAAGAGAATCTGCCGAACGCGGCCGTTCGGCATCCGCGCGGCGAGCAGCTGGTAATAACACACGCCCACCACTTCGGCCGCCAGTAGCACGAGGACCTTCAGGCGAAGGCCCACCAGGCGGCGGAAAAATACGAACAGCCGCGCCGTCCAATTCTTGTGCAGCAGCTGACCGCCGAGCATGCGAACACACATCGCCAGGAGATTCGCATGACGGTTTTCTTCCCGGACAAAAAGCGCCACGGACGCGGCATAGTCCTCATCGATCCCCGGCAATTCCGCGTCCTGCGCCTGTTTGACGATGGTCCCCCCGCCCGATTCGCCTAGCTGAAATACCGCCAGGGACCGGGCAAGCGACCGGGGTAGATGCGAATAGTCTTCACTAACGTCGAGTTCGGGTAGCGTCCGCTGGCCCCGCCGCTCGAAAAAGCGCCGCCAGGACCGCCATTCCCCGGGATTGCTGCACATGTCCGATCTCCAAATCCTTGATCCACGTACTTTGTACGCATCCGATCTGGCAACATCGGGCAGAAAATGTGTCAGAAAATGGCAGTCGCCGCTTCTCTAACTGTAACGTCCTCCGACGCGTAGCGTTATTGCAGATCCACGAGCGAACGGTGACGCTAGAATTCCACTCCGATCGTCACCTGAAAACGCTCGATGTCGTCGCGCAGAAATCGGTTCGGGTTGCGTTCATCGGCGTCGATCGGAATCCCGTAGCTCAGGCCGACGATGCCGACCGGCAAACGAACTCTTGCCGCGACGCCGGTCGAGTGACGAAGCTCGGAGAACTCGAATCCGTAATCCAACGGCAGCCCGTCGTCATCGAGAAAGCTGAGATCCTCGGTCGAGAAGACGTTACCCACGTCGTAAAAGAGCGCCAGCTGAAGTCGTTCCGACCATTTTTCCGGCAGCGGGGTGATGAATTCGGCTCGTGCGGACACCAGCAAGTTTCCCCCATAGGGATTGCCAAGGCTGTCTCTGGGCCCAAGCCGGTTTTCCCGATAGCCGCGGATGGTGTTGGGTCCGCCCGCGAACCAATGGAGGTTGGGTGGCAGCGTGCTCGTGTCCGACCCGTAACCGGCGCCGTAGCCGAATTTTGCGCCGAACCTCGCGGTCCAACCGCCGGCGATGGGCCAATACTTGTCGAGTTCGTATTCCGCCGTGACGTAATCTACGTCGCTGCCGGGCACGGATACCCTCAACGCAAACAGCTGTTCCATCCCGGACGTTGCAAACACGGAGCCGTCCCGGCTGTCGTAGTGCCAGCCGAGCAGCAGTTCCGCGGTCAGGTAGTCGGTTGCCGGCAAACCGTTGCGGTTTCCGGAGTCGCCATTGCTGGTGACCCATTCGAGCAGTTGATCGCTTGTCAGTGAACCGGTGACGAGTTCGGCGTCCTGGAGCGAGATGCCCGCGCGGACGGATTGGCGTTCAGCGATCCGGTATTGATACTCCACGCGTCCTGCCAGCACGTTTGCGTCCAATTCCGAGGTGTCCGCCGTGAGCTGATCGATGTCGCGAAACGCCAGGGCGACAGTGCGGCTGACTCCGTTCGCGTGCGCAAAGGGATTGGTGTGCGACAGATCGACCGCCTTTCGGATCTCGCTGGTCTCCGCACGCGCGGCGAAACGCTGACCGGTACCAAGCAGGTTGTCATTGATGAAGTACCCGTTGATACTCGCGCGCTGTGACTCGGAATATCCGCCGCCGATTCCGTACCGTCGCGCCGGCGACGCGGTTACCGTAATCTTGATATCGGTTTGATCGGTTGTGCCGGCCACCGGCACCAGGTCGACTCGCGCACTCTCTACGTAAGGAAGCCGTTCAAGCCGAATGCGCGACTGCTCCAACGCGACCGTGTTCAGGTAGGTGCCCTCCAACTGAAGCAGCTGCCGTCTCAACACCTCGTCATCGATGTGTTCGGTGCCCACGAATTCGATCCGCTGGACGTAGATGCGCCCGGCGCCGGACTGCGCCTGCACCGGATTCGCCGCAAGCGACAGAAACATCAATGCCGTGCAAGCGTAGCGCATCGGCGTTCTCCGGTACGCAAGGCCTAGCGTGCGTGATTTTTCAGGCGGCGCGCAGCGGAACTGAGCAGGCATCGGGAATACAACCTGTGGAAACCCAGCAGCGCCTCGAAACCCCGGCCGAGTCCTTCCTCGCCGGTTTGTGCGTTGACCGCGGGAACGACGGCCGAACCGAATCTCAACAGGGTACCGGCACCCTCCGAACCGGTGGATCCGGCCGCGATCGGTTCAACCATGAACCAGGATCGGGTTCGACCGCGAAAGTCGCACACCAGGAGCTGATTTTCCGTTCGCGCTTCGAGTTTCCACGCTGCGAAAGTCTCGGTTTCGCCGGCAGCCAGGTCCGCGGCCTGCCCGTCCGTGGACGGTTTACCGGCGAGGAACCCGAGAATGAGGCGCTCGAGCTTGAACAGCCACGTCGTGTAGAACGCGGTGACGAACTGCGCGATATCGACCCCGCCGGGGATTTGTGCGGCAAACGAATCTGTGTACGGCTCGATCGGCCCCTCCCACGACGGTTTGGTGTATCGATTCAATAACGAGGCTCCTGGGAGAGAAGATGCGGTAACTCTCGACATCGTCGCGATCAATACCGTTCCGGCCGCTCGAACGAAGGCCGTTTAGGCACGTTCTCGACCTCCGTACGCCGTCGCAATGAGCGTCTCGCGGGTTGCCGGCCATAGTCCCGCTTGCGGGCTTCCCAACTCGCCGACGACGCCTCTCGGTTGGAGCTGCATTCGTTTCTCGAACGCGCGCAGCGCGGTGCTGGTGTTTCTGCCCGGCTTGCCGTCGATCGCCTTCCCGGCGTAAAGCGGCGGCGTCTGCGCCTGTAGCGCGCGTTGAATCAGTTTCCAGGTCGGTTTGTCCATCGCCGTTTCGTCTTCCTCATCAATGAATCGAATGGATTTCAGTCGTGCGTAAAGTGCTCTTCCCGGGCACAGCGTGGCCGCGGTCGGCACGTCGCGATGCCCCCAGACCTGCGCTCCGACCGGACGTGAACTGCCAAGGCTGCGGAATCCGCCTGTATTCCGCAAATCGCTCAACCATTCTGCGAACTCGATCAGGTGAGCGTCCATATCGGGAGGAAGCGCGGCCGACTCGAAATCGCCCTGAAACGCGATGCCGAGCGCCGAGCGGTTGTGCCCTTTTGTGTGTGCGCCCGTCCGTTCCAGTCCCCGGCCCTCACAGAGCACGAGCTCTCCGTCAGCCATGCAAAACGCCACCATGTTGTACGGGACGTCCAGCCCCAGGTCGGGCCGCATTCGCTGAAGCTCGCGCATTCTCAGCTTGACGTCGTCAAGCGACTCCCACTCGTTGGCGGTAGCGTCGCTGTCGACGATCACCGTATGATGGATGACAACCTCTGTTCTGCGTTCCGCGCCGATCGCATGGCCACGTCTCGGCAACTCAGGGTCGGCTCCCCACTCGCTGCGCCGAAGCAGAATCACGGTGCCTCGATTTTTATCCAGCTGGCGGTGGTTTCGTCGCCGGCTTCGTACATCACTTCCACTCTCGCGCCAACCTTGCAGTCGTCGTAGCTCGCCACCCGGTTTTGCAAGTTCGCTTTTGAACGGTCGAACCAGATCGACGTGGTTTCGACAACCTTGATCAGGTGGACGCCCCTGCGGTCATCGACCGATATCGTTTGTCGCCCGGAATCGACCGCTATGACCCTGCCAATGTAGCTTTGAGTGCCGGACACTCCCGGCGACTGCCCGATGGGGATGTACTGCTCCGTTGTCTGCTGCGCGTTCGTGAACGGCGCGCCGAGGGCGCAAACGGCTAAAACGACGACAGCCGTCCGGCTCGGGTTTCGACCAATCGTTCGATGGCTCATGGTGTTCTCCTCGTGACGGCGTAGCCGACTTCTACGAGGCCGTCATATCGGCCCGTGCTTCGAGCTGTTCGGCCACGGCGTCACCCAAATACCGTCTTCTCAATGTCGGGTTCGCGGTGATCCCGGCCATTTCTATCAACCTGGCGGCGGCTTTTAGTCTCGAGACCGCCACCGGGTGCAAGCCGCCGCCGCTCAGAACCTGTATCGCGTCTTCCGTTTCACTCAACGCGCGATCGGTGAGCGCCCGAAACCTGGTTTGCGGTGTCGCGTCGGACTGCAAAAAGCGATCAAGCAACTCGTTCGAGCTACGAACGTTTTCGAGTGCGTTGATCACCCGCAAAAACGCCGCGACCGCAACCACCTGCGTCGCATCGAGATTGATCGCGCTTCCGGTGACACCAACCAACAACTGCCCTGCCGGAGATTTCGTGAAAGAGTCACCATTATAAAACGCAACGGCTCCTTCGATGGTCTCAACGGAATTATTGTGAAAAAACGGGCCCGTGTCAGCCGCTTCGACCAACGGCGGCGTATTGAATTCTCCGATGCCGGGTATGCCGAGTCCGTCATCGGCGGGAACGAGTTCACCGGTCAGGTCAGCAGGCTGATCCGGCAGGTCCTCGACACCGGTTGCGAAGTTCAGATTACCCGCACCCGGGCCAAAAATCGCCGGGTCGGCGTTAGCGCCGGCATTCAGGTGGCAGGCGTTACATTTGCCGAGCGTGTTGTCCAGGAATATCTCCTGGCCGCGCGCGGCAACCACGCCGTTCAACGCGATCGGCAGGGACAGATCGGTTTGCCGTCCGAGCGACAGCTGGAAGGCTTCGAGGGCATCGAGTTCCTGTTCCGTCGGCAGCCGGAAATCCGTACCGGCGATGCGCCGGATTGTCCTGGTGAAATGCTGAATGACCGCGCCGGTGGCGAACGCCCGCAACGATCCGTCACCGGGTGCACCGTCTCCCGACCAGCCGGTTTGCGGTCCCGTGCGGCTTTGTATCGACGTGCCGAGGGCGAGGGTGTGCGGCACGCCGCGCATGTTGAAATCATTTGCCAGATCGCCGAAGCCGTCCTGGTTTTCCAGGATAAGCGCAAACTCGCGCATGAGCCGCGGATTCTCGAAGTTCTCGGCGAGTTCCGGATTGAATTCAGCGACAAAAAGCGGATCGTCGTCAGGCAGCGACGCAATGAACGACGCGGAAATCCCGAAATTGTCGGTCGGCCGGTGGCAGGTGGCGCATGTGCGGCCGTTGCCCTCGAAGGTTTCACTCAGAAAGAGCCGTTCGCCCTGCTCCACCAAGGTCGGCGGCGCGGGCGGCGGCGGTAGCGCGACGCAAGCCGTCAGCAACAGTAGCGGCGCGGTCTGAAGTGTTCGTTTGGTACGCTCACGCAATGTTTGCTCAACTACGTTCGTTGATCTCATTTTCTCTTCCCTCCCGTGTGGCATCGTGTTGCCCACATCCGTTGTGCGGTCGTGAAAGGCGCTTCTAGTCAGTGGCCTCCGTTTTCACTTGCTTTTATGTCGTCGTCCGTATGCGCCAGAAACGCGGGCAGCCTGAGGTTGATCCACAGAAACGCCGCTATACCGACGTAGGCGAACACGGTCGACAAATAGGGAACGCTCAGACGGTCTTTCGCCGTCTGCGCGTCGGACAGCGATACAGTGGCGAGGAAGACGTTGACGCTGGTCCACGTGGCCTCCACGGCCGCCTGCCAGACGGTCACACCGAGGAACAGCGCGGTCGCTACGCCCATCAGGTACGGGAACAACCTCGCATAACCGTTGGGATACTTGAATGCGACAAAGGAAGTCGCCGACACCCCGGCCAGGAGTAATCCAACAATGAGTGACTGCATCGTCCTGCCTGTACCCGTCCGTCACCAGTGGACGGACGTCATCAAGATTCACGGTGGGCGCAACACGAATTCGTTTATCAATCCGCGTGTCGGGTCGCTGAGGTAGTGTCCTCCGACGAGAACGATCTGAGCAGCACGCGTGGGTGGACATCTGCGCTGGCGAACGGCTGGTTTTGGCAACCCCGCTGTCATAGGACATCCCCTTAGACCGGTAGCTTTGCGCCCCTACTTTTCAATAGGTTTGCCTTTATCGACGTCTCTTATCGAACATAAACGACAACTATTTCGACATGCTCCGATTATGGAGGTTCCAGGAACACCGGCGTCAAATCCGTAACGGAGATAGCGATAGACCTGTCATTCCTGTATCAATCACTTACGAAAGCGGCGGGGAATCTCGCGGAGGATCGAATGAGGACCATCGGCCTGATCGGCGGCATGAGCTGGGAAAGCACGGCCACGTATTACCGACTCCTGAATCAACTGGCGCGCGCGCGACTCGGTGGGCTGCATTCTGCCGAACTGTTGCTTTGGTCCTTCGACTTCGCGGAAATCGAAGCGCTGCAGGCGTCCGGCGACTGGGATGCGGCAACGGCCAGGATGGTCGAGGCGGCGCGTAATCTCCAGCGCGGCGGAGCCGACTGCGTGCTGATCTGTACGAACACGATGCACAAAATGGCAAACGAGGTGCAAGCCGCGATCGACATACCGTTGTTGCACATCGCGGACGCCACCGCCGCGGCGGTCAAGGCCGCAGAATCGAGCAACCCGCTGCTCCTGGGCACCCGTTTCACGATGGAGCATGAATTCTACAAGGGATACCTGGAGACAGAACATGGAATCGTCGTCCGGGTGCCGGACGACGCTCAGCGGACGATCGTGCACGACGTCATTTACGACGAACTCTGTCAGGGAATCGTTTCACCCGACTCCAAGAAGCGCTACCTGGAGATTATTGCGGATGCCGTCTCGGCCGGCGCGGACGGCGTGATTTTCGGCTGCACCGAAGTGGGCTTGCTGATAACGCCCGAGGACTTTTTCGTGCCGGCGTTCAGCACCACCGAATTGCACGCGGCGGCCGCGCTGGATTTTGCGCTTGCTTAGCCGGCGTTCCTTGGAATCAGCCTCAAAAACAGCCGTGCGCCGAGGTCAGCAGGCTGTCGCCCGTCAGGACGACGTCAAAACTGGTTTGCCAGGAAGCCGCCGCCGCAGTGCCCGCCGGTGTCGTCGATATCCCACGCATCCGCGGCGTTGAGAGCACTCGACAGACTGGAAAAATCGTCGCCGGTCAGCGCCGACACGGCGCTCTCGAGGTCGGCAAACTCTTCGCTATCGACGTAGCGTCCTGCAGCCCGGTCGTCCGGCCCCGCCACGGATTCGAGTGCGTAACGTCTGTTCTCTGCGTGTTCCATGCCCCTGCTCCTGATTGGATGTCTGACGCTGCGGTCATTTGAGCAGGGAACAACCGATTTGGGAGGTGTCCAGCGGACCCGCGGAGGGCGAATTTTTGTGACGCAGGACACATAATCGCGGCGTTAAATCGTCGACGGTGAAAAAACGGCGGTCATCCAAGAACGCCCGAAACAAGGTTCAGCCGAGTGTGCTTACCGGTCCCGGAGTCCCAAGCGGAAACCACTCTAAACGCTCGTCTTGACGGACACCCTGTATCGAACCGTGTCGAGATCGATGACCTCTGATTCCTTCGCCACTTCGTCGCACGCAGTCAGGAACGCCGGCACGGCGTCCGCCGCCAGCGGTTCGGAGTAGAGGAAACCTTGCACCGCGTCGCAGCCCTTTTCGTACAAAAACTCGGCCTGCCCCTCGCTCTCCACGCCTTCCGCAATCACGCCAATGCCCAGCTCGCGGCACATTGCGATCATTGCCGAGCAGATCGCCTGCTTCTCCCCGGGTTCCCGGACACCGTTGATGAAGTCACGATCGATCTTTATCGCTTTGATCGGCAGCCGGGTGAGATGCGCAATCGACGAATGACCCTGGCCAAAATCGTCGAGCACGATGCCAACGCCGACGTCATCGAGCTCTCTCAGTATCGCGTCGGCTCGCCGGTTACGCATCAGCATTCCTTCGGTCAGCTCCAGTTCCAGCCGCTGTGCGGGCAGGCCGGCTTTCTCGACGGCCTGGCGGACCAGGCTCGCCAGATCGTTTCTCGAGAATTCCTGTTGCGACAGGTTGATCGACACTGGCGGAACGCCCGAATGGGCCTCGCGCCACGATCTCGCCTGCGCGCAGGCCGTCTCGAGGACCCAATCGCCGATCGGGAGTATCAACCCGGTTGCCTCGGCGAGCGGGATCACCTCGCTCAGCGGAACGCTGCCACGCAGCGGATGCATCCAGCGCAGCAGCGCCTCCAGACCGGCTGCGCGCCCCGTGGTCAGATCGATGCGCGGCAGGTAACGCAGCTCCAGCTGCCCTTTTTCGATTGCCCATCGCAGTTCGTTCTTGACGTCGGGACGACCGACCGCGCGAAATCTCGTCGTGTCCGAGTAGAACCGGCGATCCCTGGTGCCCCGCATCCTGGCCTCGTCGAGCGCCACGCGCGCGTTTTTCAGCAGATCGTCGGCGCTTTGCCCGTCCATGGGATACAGCGAGATTCCGATGCTCGGTGATACGTCGAGTTCGTGACCTGCGACCGTAATCGGCTCCTCGAAAGCGTCCTGGACGCGCGCGGCAACACTATCGATGTCTTCACGAGACTCGACGTCGGTCAGGGTCAAGACAAACTCGTCTCCCCCGATCCGCGTCACGCCGGCGTTTTCGGCTGCGTATGCCGGCGCCGGCGGGTCCGAACCGCGAAGGCAACGTTCGATCCGTTTTCCGGTCACCCGGAGGACCGCGTCGCCAACGGCCCGTCCGAGGGTGTCGTTGATACGCGCAAAACCGTCGATGTCGATGCATAAGACGGCGATGCCGCGCTCGCGTAGTTTTGCCTCCGCGATCATCGACTCGAAGCGAGCCATGAAAGCGTCGCGACCGGTAAGCCCGGTCAGCGTATCCGCCGGCGGCCGGCCTTCGCCGCCGGCCCGATCGACCGCCTCGGCGCTGACGTTGCGTATGATCATCAACACGCGGTCACGGCCTTGCACGAGCAGGCGCATTTCGTAGCGTCCGCGAATGCCGTCCCTGGACAGCTCGAACTCGAACGCGTGGCCGTCCCGAATCCGGAGTACGCGTCTGACGTTCTGTCGGACGAGCCTGGCGACGTCCGCCGGCCACGCCTCGTCAACGGTTTTGCCCTCGATGGCCGCCGGCATGAGAATCGGGTCTCCATCCGCACCGCCCAGGTACTGTCTCAACGTACCGTTTTTGCCGCAGATGAAGATCGCGTCCGGCATGGTTCGCAACACCTGGGACTCCGTCGTTCCAAGCGCGCGCATCCCGCTCAGCGTTCGGCCCGTATCGCCGAGTGACCGGACGTGCCTGCGCAGGGCGTCCTGATCGAGGGGCCGGCTGAACACCGTGGTGACGCCCGCGTCATAGGCGCGCTGCGCCGTCTCGGCGCTGCCGTCGCCGGACAACAGAATAAGGGGTACGTAGTCACAACCGGACAGCCGCCGCACGGCGGCGCACAGCGTGAGGCTATCACTGTGGCTCACGCCGGAATCGACGAAGATGACCGCCGGCGGCTCATCGCCGACCGTTGCGAGAACCTGCTCGGCCTCGCCACACCGTTTCGCGTCATACCCCTCCGACGTCAGGATGCGCTTTACGGTATTCCAGGTTGCCGGATCGGCGCAGATCACCAGCGCCCGACCGCTCAGTTGGTGTTCGTCTCGCTGCGACATCGCCGCCGGTTAAGCCATTGATCCCAGATAGTTGTATCGGCTGCACGGTGCGTGACTTGAGCGGCGCGGACCGATCCCCCCTGAGCGCGCGGACGCTGTATTGACGGCGGCGCGAGGAGTAAACTCGGAAACGCCATGACCGACTCGAACCGTTTCGAGAGTTTTCGCGACTTCTACCCGTTTTACCTGGCGGAACACAGCAACGCGCGCTGCCGCGCGATGCATTACGTAGGCAGCGGCCTGGTCCTGGCAACGCTGATCTACGCATTGGTATCCGGACGACTGGCCTTCCTTTGGCTGCTGCCGGTCGTTGGCTATGGATTCGCCTGGCTCGGGCATTTTCTGTTCGAGCACAACAAGCCGGCCACCTTCCGGTATCCGCTGTACAGCCTGATGGGCGACTGGGTCATGCTCAAGGACTTCCTCAGCGGTCGCCTGAGCCGCGTTCACCCGGCCCTGGCAGAGCCTGACGCCAAGCCTGAGAATAATTCAATTTAAAACAACAGCTAAGGCCCACTACCTAATGTAAAGCCTCTAAAGCGGTCTGCGGCGTCATCCAGGGTGTGATGCGACCCGCAGACAGCTCGGACGCCCGCCGCCATACTGCGCCGATGATCGGGTCGATGCTCATATTCGCGGTCCTGGTGCCGCTGCTGTTTTGGGCGGCCTACCACTATTACCACGATCGGCACCGTCCCGAACCGGTCGTGAACCTGCTGGTGTGCATCGGCCTTGGCGTTGGGGCCTCCTATCTGAGTCGTTATCTGTACCTCGGCCTGGACGTATTGAACCTTCGATACGACGCGCAGCAGCTCGCTTTCACCAGTCTGCCGGGCCTGTTCGCGTACGCGGTGCTCGGCATCGGCCTGACCGAGGAATTCGCCAAACTGCTGCCGTTCCTCGTCGTCGCGCTGCATTTCAAGGCGTTTGACGAACCGATAGACGGCATCGTTTACGGCTCGTTCCTCGCGCTGGGCTTCGCGCTGGTCGAGAACCTCCACTACATCGATTTCCTGACGCGCAACGAGGCCCTCGCACGCGGATTCGCGGGGCCGCTGGTTCACATCGTGTTCGCGTCCGTTTGGGCCTACCACATCGGCCTCGCCAAACTGCAGGGACGGAGCGTACTCGCGGCGACAGCGGTTTGGCTGTCGGTTTCGGCGGTGCTGCACGGCATCTACGATTTTGTCGTGCTCGGCTTCTCGAATACCGCGCTGCTCGTCTCGGCCGCGATCATCGTCGCGGTTTGGCTTTGGCGGTTGCAGCTGATCCGCAGGCTGAGCCGGGAGGCGACTCAATAGCGAGCCAGTGCGGAACCCCAGGTAAAGCCGGCGCCAAACGCCTCGAACAACAACAGGTCGCCGCGCTTGATCCGGCCGTCGCGGACCGCGACGTCGAGCGCGAGCGGGATCGAGGCGCTCGACGTGTTTGCATGCTCGTCAACCGTCACGATGACCCGCTCCATCGGCAAATCGAGTTTTTTTGCCGCCGCCGCGATTATCCGCAAATTGGCCTGGTGCGGAACCAGCCAGGTGACGTCGTTTTTGTCCACTCCGTTACGCGACAGCGTCTCCCGCGCGATCATGCCAAGCTGGCTCACGGCCTTCTTGAAAACTTCGTGACCCTTCATGTGAATGTAGGCCGCCTCCGCGCGCAGCTGCTCGTAGCCGGACGATACGCCGGCCGGTACATGCAGCAGGTCTTCGTACTCGCCGTCCGCGTGGATGTGCGTCGACAATACGCCCGGCTCGTCCGTGGCCTTCAGCACGACCGAGCCGGCCCCGTCGCCGAACAACACGCAGGTTGCCCGATCGCTCCAGTCGAGAATCCGAGAATACGTCTCGGCTCCGATGACCAGGCAGCATTTGGAGCCGCCCGTCCGTATGAATCGGTTGGCGACATCCAGTGCGTATATAAATCCGGAACAGGCCGCATGCACGTCGAAGGCGGGTATCGTCTTGATTCCGAGGCGACGTTGCACGATGCAGGCCGTGCTAGGGAAGACCTTGTCCGGCGTCGTCGTTGCCAGGATGATGAGATCGACCTCCTGCGCGCCGGTGTTTGCCGCATCCAGCGCACGCCTCGCGGCCGCCAACGCCATATCGGAGGTGGTCTCGTCGGCGGCGGCGATATGGCGCCGTTTGATGCCGGTTCGTTCGCGGATCCATTCGTCCGACGTGTCCAGCGTCGCCTCGAACTCCCGGTTCGGCATGATCCGTTCAGGTAGGTATGCGCCGGTGCCGGCAATCGAGGCGTAAGGCATGCTGCGAAGCCCTCAGTAGGCCTGCGGCTGCGGCGATTGTTCGGACTGTTGTTCGCCCAGGTACGCCGCCAGCGAGCGAATGGTCGGATACTCGAAGAGGTCGTTGATATCGACCTGCCCCGGCAGTTTTTCGTCAATCGCCAGCATGATCTCGGTCAGCGTCAGGGAGCTGATGCCCACCTCGAACAGGTTATCGTCCGGTCCAATCTTCCGCTCCTTCGAGAACTCGGCGGCAATCGCCATCAGCTCGCCGACCAGGCCGGCCTCCCCTGACGGGCTTTCCGTCTGCGCTGCGCTTTCGGTCATGCGGCCGAGCTCGCGAATGACGGCATCGTATTCGCCATCCAGATACGCGTTTGCGAGACTCGCCCGCTGCACCTTGCCGCTGGTCGTTTTCGCGATACGCGGTATCGGGATCACGTGATCCACCTCCAGGCCCGCACGCGTGCCGACAACGTCGCGGATACGTCCGGCAAGTTCCACGAGGCTTTCGACGCCTTTCCGATGCAGGACGAACACCAGAAGCTCCTCCACCTGGCTGTGCGACGGTTTCGCCCCGCACACGACGACTTTGCCGAGATCCAGCTCGTGAATCCGGGCGACGATCTCCTCGATATCGTGGGGGTAATAGTTCTGACCGTTGACGATGATGATGTCCTTGGCGCGCCCGGTGACCACCAATTCGCCGTCGACCGTCACTCCGCAGTCCCCCGTGCGCAGCCAATCGCCGTCGCAGAAGATCGCCTTGGTATTTTCGGGGTCGCGGTACACGCCCGTCGTGATGTTTTCACCGCGGATCTGGATGTTGCCGATTACACCGTTCTCGACCTCGACGTCGTCATCGTCGACGATTCGATAGTCGCAGCCGTCGATCGACGCACCGAGCTTCACGAAGCTCACGGCGTCTTCGTCGTCCGCCGTCGCGGTCTCGAATCTCTGACCGATTCTGAGGCTGTGCCGTTTCACGACGATGTGGGAGTAGTTTCTCCGCAGCGGTGAAAACGTTACGCCGAGGGTCGCTTCGGCCAGACCGTAAACGGGCAACATCGCGCTGCGTTTGAACCCGAAGGGCTCCAGAGCGCCGATAAACTGTTCGCAGAGATCCACGGATATGGGTTCTGCGCCGTTCAGGAGCAGGCGTACGCTGGACAAGTCCAAATCGGTCGGCCGCTTGCGCTCGAACGCCTTCAGGTAGTGTTTGTAACCGAAATTGGGCGACGCGATCTGTGTCGCCCGAAGCTCGCTGGTTTTGGCCATCCACAACAGCGGCCGGCGCACGAAAAGCGCCGTATCCATGATGGCATGATCCATACCGCTGGCGAGCATGGTCAGGTGATAGCCGATAAGCCCCATGTCGTGGGTCAACGGCATCCAGCTCAGGGCGACGTCGTCCGTCGTAAACTCCAGGCGCCGGCGCATCGAATGCACGGTCGAGGTCAGGTTGCGGTGCGTCAGCACGATCCCCTTCGGCTCGCTGGTCGAACCTGACGAATACTGGATGAAGCCGATGTCGTCCGGCGACCGTGTCACCGGGACGCCGTCCGCGCCGTTCTCGGGATCCGTGTCGGTCACGGTGTTGTCGCGCAGAAGATTCTGCGCCCGCCGGATGCTTTTGTCGGCCGCGAACGCGGTCAGGCGGTCCAGGGCATCGAGTTCGGTAAACAGCTTCGGATTCTTCAGTTTCCGCGCGACTCGAAACAGCTTGTGCCGATGTTCGTCGCTGATGCCGACTGCGATGGGCACCGGGATTATGCCGCCGAGCAACGCCGCCCAGTAAGCGATTAGAAATCGCTCGTTCGACCGGGTGAAAATGATCAGTTCGTCGCCGGGCGCCATGCCCCGGTCCTGAAGGTAACCGAGCAAACGCAGCGCGCGCGACCAGAGATCCGAAAAGCTGACGAGGGTTTCCTTGTCCTCGCCGTCGATAAAACGGACCGCGCGATCGGCGGAACGCAGATCGCTCAACAGGTCAATCAGGGTATCGTGTCTATTCATGTATCGAATGGCGGTGCGGGCGAGACGCTGGCGCTCGGCCAACCGCAAGGTGTCGCTGCACAGCGCCGGTTTTTTCGGAGGCGCAATAGTACATTGACCGGCAACAGACTGATACTGCAAACTCGCCGGCGACAAGGATTCCCCGAGCGGCGGTCAGGCCGGCCGGAAACGGTGCCGGCCTCCCCCCACCGAACGCAGGTACACTCGAACCGGCATGACGGCAGACCCTGAAAAGCCCAATTTCGACGACGTCGGTGCACGCCGCAAGGCGAGCGGGCGTCAGATGTCGCCTGCCCGTGCGGTTGTCTATGCGATCGGCAGACCGGTGCTGGCGAGTCTCGTCCGGCTTCTCTGGTGGAGCTACCGAATCGAGGCGGTGATAGGCGCCGACGTCGTCGACCGGGTAATCGCCGATAAACGGGCTTACGTGCCGTGTTACTGGCACAGGGACATACTGGTCTGCCTGATGACCATACGCGGCTGGATCAGGCGGGGCTTCAAGGCCGGGGTCATTATCTCGGCCTCGGTGGACGGCGAAGTCCCGTCAAAAATTGCGCGGTCCTGGGGCGCCGAGGTGATCCGTGGATCGGCGAACCGCACGGGCGCACTTGCGATGCGCGACATGCACCAGGTAATGAAAAAAGGCACGTCGATCGTTACGGCCGCGGACGGCCCCGTCGGACCCGCGTACTACTTCAAATCCGGCGTCGTCCTGACCTCGCGGATCGGCGCCGCACCGATGCTGCCGATCGGCTGCGCCGCGGACAGGGCCTGGTATCTCGAGCGCTGGGACGATTTCATGATCCCCAAACCGTTCGCACGTGTGGTTTTGGCGGTGGGCGAGCCGCATCTGGTACCCTCCGGCACCTCGAAACAGGGGCTCGAGGACGAACGGGAAGCGATGCAGGATGCAGTAAATGGCCTTGTGGAGCAGTCAAAGGCCGTGCTGCGAGAGAAAAAAGGAATATCGACGTGACACCACGCCCGCGGAAAAAGGCACGGACACTGATCTGGCCGCTGCTTGCGGCGGCCGCCAGTCTGGCGCCACCGGCCTTCGCCGCCGGCGACACCATCGTCCCCTATTCGGCCCAGTACAAAATCAAAATCAGTATCGCGAGCGGAACGCTGGAGACGGTCGTTCGCGAGGCGGAGGAGAGTTTCAGCGTTCGTTCGGTGATCAAACCGTCCGGGTTTGCGCGAATTCTGATGAAGGGCACGATCGAGGAAAGCTCCCGATTCGAGATAGACGACGACGGCGTGCGGCCGCTGGTTTATGCGTCAACGGACACGCTGTCGAGGGAAGACAAGGTGATGAACTTCGTTTTCGACTGGGAAGCGAATTCGGTTTCCGGCACGGTCAATGACGAGACCTACAGTTTCTCCCTGGACGAGGACGTCCACGACCGCGTGTCGATCCAGTATCAGCTGATGCACAACCTGCTGACCGGCGCCTCCGCCTCCGAATACGCCATGTTGGACGGCGACGAGCTCAAGGAGTTGCAAATCACGACCATCGGCATTCGCGAGATCAAGGTGCCGTTCGGCACCTTCGAGGCAATCGGCATCCGGCATCAGGCGGCGGACTCGAAACGCATCACAACCCTCTGGTGCGCGGAAGAACTCGGGTACCTGCCGGTGCTGATAGAACAGCACCGCAAAGGCAAGCGTCGCGTACACGCCGTCCTGACGAAATACACGCCGGGCATGCAGGGCGAGAAAACCATCAGCGCATCGAACTGAGGACCGGCTGGATAACTACCGCAGCTCCCCCAAACTCTACGACATTCAAAGCTTCTCTGTAGAAGCCCTTCCTGACAAGCCATTCTCCAAAGTTAAGCGCTGGTTGAATTACTCGTCGGAGGATTGCTACCGGGGACCTCGTTAGGGGAATGGCTCCCTTCGGTCCGCTTTATTTCCCCTAACGAGGTCCCCGGCAACAATCCTCTTCGCATTGCAGCCCGGCCGGACACGCGGTTTCCACGAACTTCAGTGGTGGCAGGAATCGGCCGTCAGGACGGGCTTCTACATCCTCGGCGGATGGGCCGAAGAACGTCCTAGCCGAGCGAGATCGAGACCTGGATCAGCCAGAACATGGCGGCGGTGATAATGGCGCTCAGAGACACGATCACACCCCAGCGGGCTATCACCGGCGCATATCCCACACCGACGATCAGCGGCGTTGCGGGGATTAGCAGTGCATAGGCAATCGGTAAAACGATGCGCGCGACCCGCGGATACCGGAACGGCCAACACCTGAGTTCGCTGCGAGAGGCGACGATCTCGCCAATGGCTTCCAGCGAGCCGAGCTGCCGTGACGCCTCCATCTCGGCGCGGCGCCGGCCGAAACCCTGCGCCATCAGCTCTTCCTTCAGATCCGCGAAATGCTCCTCGAGCTCCAGAATCGTTCGTCGGGCGTGACGCGGTGCGATGCCGGCCTGCATCAGGCTCTGTCGAAGTCCGTCGAAATCCGGTTCAGGCATGAGTGGCTGCTCCCAGCGCTGCGGTGATGCCCGATTGAACCCGTTCCCATTCGCCCTGCAGTTTGTCCAGGCGTTTCCGGCCTTTTGCCGTCAGGGAATAATACACCCGGGTCCGCCCGGCAACCTTCTTGCGGCGCGCTTTCAGCGCGCCGCTTTCTTCCAGGCTGTGTAACACCGGATAAATGACCCCCTCCCCCAGTGATATGGCCTCCCCGGTTACCGCGCGGATCGATTTCACGAGTTCGTAGCCGTACATCTCGTTCGACTGGAGTTGGCGAAGAAGGAGCAGCTCGGGAACGCCACTCATGAACGGAGGATTCGAACGCGCCATCTGCAGATCCTGAGGGTGATAACCAGGTCAAGATACCTAGAATAAAAAGGTATGTCAATCTATACTTTGTGGTTCGAGGCATGTATCGTATACCTTGAATTGCAAGGTATAGAGGCGGGCATCCCCCGTTTTGGGGCAGACAGTGAGGATGCAGCAATGGTGAAACGTTACCTTTCGACCGCGCCCATCGGCTTCGCCGTTACGCTTGGATTGCTGTACGCGATGCAGATTTTGATCGATAGCGGCGAAGCGGTGCTAAAGCCGCCAAGAGACGTGGACATGCTCGGTTGGATTGCACAGCCGCCAATCGAGGATCCCCCGCGCGTAGACAGACCTCCCGAGCGCATCAGCCCGCCGGCAGATCCCCCTCGCCTGCCACCGCCCACGTCGCCCGAACCTGCCGATAGGGGAGTATTCGTCGCGCCCGGTCCCGCTGACCCGCCTCCGGCCGGTAGCGTCGAGTTCAATCCCTACAATTCGGACGGTCCCCTGGTGCACATGGTGCGCGTACAACCCGCTTATCCCCCTATCGCCGCATCACGCGGCATCGAGGGGTTTGTGACGGTTCGATTCGACGTGACACCGGAAGGGCTGGCGAGCAACGTCACCGTTGTCGAATCGTCGCACGCTATCTTCGAGCGAGCGGCCGTCAAGGCCGCGCACAAATTTCGCTTCAAACCGAAAGTCGTGGACGGGACCGCGGTCGCCTCTACGGGCGTCGTCTATCGATTCCGCTTCGAGATGGACAGATGACTGCATGAATTGATTTCAGGGGGTGATTCTCTGGTGTGCCTTTTATCCCGCCGGGTAAAATCCAGGTTCACCCCCTGTTCTTCTCGCCTCGAAACGTTGCTCGAAGCCGGCTCAGGTTTCGTCCATCCGATACGTCTGCACAATCGCAACCTCTTCGGCGTCTTTGCTGCGCAGCACAATCTCCCGGGTAAGCAGGCTCGCCGAATCAGCCAGTTCGTAGCGCTCCGTCAGTTTCATTCCGTCTTCGTCCAGGGTCTCGATGACGTAGTCGTCACCATCCCAGCCTGAGACGCGTTGCGCCACGGCGCCGCCGGTCCGTATCATGCGCGCCTCGCCAAACCGGTATTCCTCGACAACCGATCGATTGAACCCGATGAAGAGGCCGTCCTTGGTCTGGGTGATTTTCAGAGACGCCGCGTTCTCGAGAAACACGTGAACGAGACCGCCGACGTCACGATTGCTCGGGCGACCGCCGCGTCGTTGACGGCTGGCGGCGCGCTGCAGCAACTTTCTCTCGTCAACGCCGTCCGTTTGACGAATTGCCCGGTCGATCCGACGCTGCATGTCGTCGAAATCGTCCTGCATCGTCCAGCGTCCGCTGAGATCCACCCCGGCGGGCGTCGACGAACGAATGGGCACCAGCATTTCTTTTTCTTTCGCGCAGGCAGCAAACAGAGTCACCGTTACGGCAAGCGCCGCGCAACGGCGAAGCATCGACGCTTCCGGTTTCGTATTCATCAGATGGCTGTTCAATCAGGACTCCGGCAGTGGGATGTATTCGGATTCGCCCTCGACGTCGTCGAAGCGACGCGCGCGCCAGTCGGACTTGGCTTGTTGAATCCTGGACTTCGATGAGCTGACGAAATTCCACCAGATGGTTCTGTCACCGTCCAGCGGAGCGCCGCCCAGCAGCATCCATTTGCAGTCGGACACCGCGTCAACACGCGGCTTGGACCCGGCACGAAGAACAACCAGAGTGCCGGCGGGATATTTCTCGCCGCTCACCGCCACGTCACCTTCGACGACGTAAACCGCGCGCTCTTCGTACTCGGCCGGAACGTCCAGGGCGCTGCCCGCCCGCAAATCGATTTCCGCATAGAGCGTTTCGCTGGCTGTCCTGACAGGCGACGAGACGCCAAAGGCCACGCCGGCAACGACACGGACGCCGCCGCCGTCGACGGTTGCCGCCGGGATGCTGTCGGCGGGATAGTGATCAAACGCGGGCTCGGTTTCCTCGTACTCCTGCGGCAGAGCGACCCAGGACTGAATACCGTGCACGGACGAGCCGCTCTCGCGCAGATCGGCCGGGGTCCGTTCGGAATGCACGATACCCCGTCCCGCCGTCATCCAATTGACCGCTCCCGGCGTAATACGCTGTTCGTAGCCCAAACTGTCGCGGTGCAGAATCTGACCGTCAAACAGATAGGTAATCGTGGCTATGCCGATATGGGGGTGAGCGCGAACGTCGATGCCCTTGCCCGGCGAGAATTCGGCGGGGCCCATGTGATCGAAAAAAATGAACGGACCCACCATTTTTCGTCGCAGATCCGGCAATGCGCGCCGCACCCGGAAACCACCCAGATCTTTCGTCTGCGGGTTTATGACGAGTTCGACGCCACCCGCGGTCTCCTCATCCATTCCACATCTCCCACCTTGCCGGTCGATCACACTGCAGCGACGATTGTAGCAACGTTATACTGCGTTTTTGCCCAAACCCGAGTAACCCTTTGTGACGGCGCCCAATACAACGGACACGATTTCCCGAAACACCGTGTCCGCAGTCTGGAACGGACAGCTCTCCCCTCCGGAAAAATGCCCGGCCGCCGCGGAGGTCGTTGTCATCGGCGGCGGCATCGTCGGCGTGTCGACGGCATGGTTTCTCGCTCGCAGCGGTGTGAAAGTCGTCCTCTGCGAAAAGGGGTTCATTTCGGGCGAGCAGTCCGGTCGAAACTGGGGCTGGGTACGGATACAGGGACGCGATCCCCGCGAAGTGCCCATGATGCTCGACAGCATGCGCATTTGGCGCGGCATCGCCGATGAGATCGGTGAGGACGTCGGCTACGCGGAAGGCGGCTGTCTGTACACCGCGCGCAGCGAAAAGGAACTTGCGGGCTATGAGCCCTGGCTGGACGTTGCGCGCCAGCACGACGTGCCGACAAAAATAATTGGCCAAAGCGAGCTGCGTAAACACGTCGGCGACGCCGCCTCGCAGTGGGTTGGCGCACTTTACACCCACAACGACGGACGCGCGGAACCGCACAAGGCGGGCCCGGCCATTGCGCGGGCGGCTGCGCGGGCGGGCGCGGAGGTTCTTACCGGCTGCGCGGTCCGCGGCATTTCGACCGCGGGCGGTCGTGTCGCCGGCGTCGTTACCGAACACGGGGAAATACGCACGTCCACGGTGTTGTGCGCCGCCGGTGCGTGGTCGTCGATGTTCTGCCGTTCCCTTGGAATCTCCGTTCCGCAACTCAAGGTACGGGGAGTCGTGGCGCGGACGGCGCCCGCCGAGCTGCCGCTGCAGGGAAATCTGTTCGACTCGAAAGTCGGTCTTCGCCGCCGCCAGGACGGCGGCTACACGGTCGGACACGGCTCGATTCTCGATCACGGCATTACGCCGTCCACGCTGCGTTACAGCCTGAAATTCCTGCCGGCGCTACGCCGCGAACTCGGCGTACTGCGAATTCGCATAGGGCGTGATTTCGTCGATGAATGGCGCATGCCGGCGCGCTGGCCGTTGGATCGCGAATCGCCGTTCGAGTCACGTCGGGTATTGAACCCGGAAGCGAGTCCGTCGCTCGTCAGTGACATCAAGAAGAACCTGGCGAGTACCATACCGGCGCTCGCGAACGTCGAGATCGTCGAAGCCTGGGCCGGCATGGTCGAAACGACGCCGGACGTCGTTCCGATCATCGGCGAGAACGACGCATTGCCGGGCTTTTACCTCGCGACGGGATTCAGCGGCCACGGTTTCGGACTGGGTCCGGGCGCCGGGAAGACGATCGCCGCGATGCTGACGGGCGCAACACACGGCATCGATCTCGAGGCGTTGAAGCTGGGCCGTTTCTTCGACGGCAGCCCGATTCAGCTGCAATCCGCGTTTTGACGGCCACGCCGAGACACTGCAGAAGAGGACAATCGATGCCCGGAACCTGCCCGGCCTGATTTTTTGCGACGCTGCTGATCGTCCCGTTCCTGGCGTTCGCCAAAACCGACACGATGCGCGTCAACTACTGCCACGTGGGTAACGTCGCAACGGCGCGCGCGAGCGGACGAGCGAAGCCGCCGCGTCGGCCAACGGCTATGCGTTCGAGCCCGAGCCAACACGCCAGCCGCGCGAGTTCTCCCGCCAACGCATCCGCGGTTTCAGCCTCGTCGGCCCCCGCTTCCAGATGTGCGGCACGGACCAGCAAGGTCCTCTCTTTTCGATCCGCCTTGAGATCCACGCGCGCCGCAAGTCGGTCGCCCAATAGAAACGGCAACACGTAATAACCCCACCGACGCTTGTGTTCGGGCACGTAAATCTCGATTCGATAGTGGAAGTCGAACAGTCGTTCGGCGCGCGGCCGGAACCAAACGAGCGGGTCGAACGGTGAGAGCAGCGTTGCACGTTCGGCGGACCTCGGAACGCGGGCGCTATTCGCTAAATACGCGACCTCATCCCAACCCTCGACCCGCACTTCGCAAAGCGTGCCTTCCTCGACGAGTTCGAGGACCCCGGGCCTCGCCTCCCGTTGCGACATCCGGTAATAGTCCGCGAGGTCGCGCAAGGTCGCGACGCCGCTGGCCGTCGCCGCCGTTCTGAGGAGCTCGCGCTTGGCATCTTCGTCATCCACGCGGCGCAGCCGATGCCGTTCGTCGATCAGCCGGTCCGGCAGATCGTATACCCGCTGAAAATTGCCGAGCCGGGTTTTGACGGCGAGCTCGCCGACGCCGAAATGATGTTCCAGCGCCGAGCGCGGCACGGAGCGGTGCCAGTCGCCGGGCCTGCGCTTCGGGCCGGCGACCGGGGCCAGGTCCTGGGAGGTAACTGCGCCTTTTTCCTTAACTATTTCAAGAATTTCCTGAAGATACTTTGCTCCATTTCTAACTTTACGGAGCGGGCTCCTGGTCCACGGCCTGTACGCCCGGCGTCGATACGCCAGAAGGGGCCATGCGCTCGTAGGCACGATCGAGGCCTCGTGCGCCCACTGCTCCGTGAACTCGCCGCGATCGTAAACGGCGCGTTGAAAACAATTGAGATCGTAAGCGCCCAGGCGCGAGTAGACGACCAGATAGTGAGCCGGGACGAGAACGTTGACAAAGTCCAGTTGCAGCAACCCCGTTGTGTTAATCGTCCGACGGATGTGCCGGACGTCGACCGCAGGTGGATCGTTTGCTTTGTCGAGCCTCTGTGCGCCAATGGCGATACGGCGCGCCTCACCCGCGGATAGCTGCCTGCGCGGCATTACCGGCCCCGTGCGTTCGCGTAAGATAGCCCAACGTAGAAGACGTCGGGTTTTGATGGCAGGCAAAAGAGCATGGGAAAAGACTATACGGAAATCGACGAGCGCATCCAGAAGTGGATCGATCGTCAGACAATATTTTTTGTAGCCAGCGCCCCGCTTGCGGCGGACGGTCTGATCAACTGTTCGCCAAAAGGCGGAGACACGTTGCGGGTACTCGGTCCCCGGCAGCTCGGCTACCTGGACTGGGGCGGCAGCGGCATAGAGACCGTCGCGCATCTTAAGGAGAACGGACGTATTGTCATCATGCTCTGTGCATTCGACGGCCCGCCGAAAATATACCGCTTCTTCGGCAAGGGCACCGTCGTCGAACCGCAGGACGACGGTTTCGACAGGCTTCTGAGCCAATTCCCGGCGCAGCCCACGGTAAGGAACATCATCCTCGTGGACGTCGAGCGCATCATGGATTCCTGCGGTTACGGCGTGCCGGAATACGACTTCCGCAAAAACCGCGACTCGATGCGTAACTGGGTCGAATCGAAGACGGAGCAGGAGATTCTGGACTATCGCAAAAAAAACAACCGCAGGAGTCTCGACGGGCTGCCGGGACTGACCGTGGAAGACTAGCCGCGGCTGGCTATGCCGGCTGCCCGGGTGCGTCGCCGATCCCGGCGGGTCCGGACACGGCAGAAAACCGCTCCTACTCCGACTTGGGCGCTTTCAACACGCGACCGGCTCCGGCTGCCGTCGCAGCTGGAAAATCATTGCCGCGAGCGAAACAATGCAGTACGCCGCGGTAATGCCGGCAATTACGCCCATCGGCAGACTGACGATTCCCAGGGCAGCCATGCCGGCCACCGTCAGCGGCGTCACGATCAGCAGGCGGACAAGCTCGAAACGGTAGGCGTAGCTGCGGCCCTCGTTCAGCAATCCAAACGCGTAGAGCGCGGCCCACAACGCGATACACGGCAGCAACACGGCCCGCGCGCCCTGTTGCGCGTACAGCACCGCGATGAAGAGTACCGCGACCACGGCAACGAGGAACTGCCCCAACACATAACGTTTCACCGCCTTGGGGACCGCCGGATCAAACTTCTGAAAAGACTTCAGATCGGAGGGTTTCGCCGGATGCCTCCGGGCGACGTCCGCCGGCCGCCAGCCGGTGCGGCGAAACCAGATCGTGAGCTTGTCGCGCCAGCGTTTGGTCCGCACCGCGTCGAACCAGAGATAGGCATAAACCTGTGCAATCGACCGGAACGGGTTCCAGGTTGCAAGCGGCTTGCGTACGCCGAAAACCACCGGCTCCTCGCGCAGCTCTTCCTGATACGTGCCGAACAGCCGATCCCATACAATCAGGATGCCTCCGTAGTTCTTGTCGATGTAAATCTCGTTCTGCGCGTGATGCACCCGGTGATTGGACGGCGTGATGAAAACGCGATCGAGCCAACCCAACCTGTCGACGTGCTGGGTGTGCACCCAGAACTGATAAATCAGATCGATGGCGTTGGCGGTCGCGACAACTTCCAGCGGCAACCCGATGAGAAAAAGCGGCAAATAAAAGATCCAGTTGAACAGGAAGCCGGTGCTCGTCTGTCGTAACGCGGTCGAGAGATTGTAGTCTTCGCTTTGATGATGGACCGCGTGTGACGCCCAGAGTATCGATATCTCGTGCCCGCAGCGGTGCGACCAGTAATAGCAAAAATCCCAGGCCAGGATCGCCAGCAGCCACAACAGCAGCCCTCGTGGCGAGGTATCGAACCAGGCAAGCTCGATGTCGAACAACGCAAAGTTCTGCAGCACGGCGCCTGAGATATAAACCGGCAGGAACTTCGTGAAGTAACCGAACGTCGTGCTGAGCGTACCGGCGCTGAGGCTGTTGACCGCGTCGTTTGCCCGGTAAAAACCGCTGCCGCGCCATCGATCGACGGCGAGTTCGAGCAGCAGCGCCAACAGGAAAAATGGAACGGCTAAAGCGAGCAGGTCCATAGGCAAATCGGCCGGCGTCAACGGCGGTCGGAAGGTCGGGATTTTAGGGTAAGCTCAGCGGCTCCAGCGGTCAATGAATTGGACAGGCAGCAGGCATGAAGGTATCCGCCAGGGTTTTACGACGATCCCGGACTTTCTGGGGCGTCATCGCCGCATTTTTGGTCGCCAACCTGCTGTCCGCGCTGCTGCCGACGATTGCCGCTGTCGAACCCGGTCGGGAGACCTCCATCGGCTTTCCCTTCCCTTTTTACGTGAGCCACGGTATCGCCGGAGCGTCGGAGTTTTACCTATCCGGCCTCCTGCTCGATCTTGTCGTACCGCCGACCGTTGCGATCTCAGTCGTCTGGATCGGCCTTCTGATCCGTGGAAACGGCGATTAGCCCTGCGCCTGCGTAATCGAGCGCACGATCAGCGAACCCGCGTAGAAAAACGCGAAGCCGCCGATCAAGGTGCTCATGAGGTAGCCGAACGCCAGCATCAGATCGTCACGCTGCACCATCGTGCCGATCTCCAGGACCAATGCGGACAGCGTCGTAAACGCGCCGCAAAACCCCACGCCGAACAGCAATCGATTGTGGTCTGTGATGACGCCGCCCTCCGCGAACCACGTCACCCGGACCAGCATCTGCACGATTGCGCCCATGACAAAACATCCGAGCAGATTCGAGATCAGGGTGCCGAGCGGAACCGCGTTACTGAAGCGCAGCGTGACCATTGTCAGGCCGAACCTCGCCATTGCCCCGGCGGCGCCGCCGGCGCCGACGATCAGAAATGCCAGCAGGCTTGTTTGCATACGCCCATCACAATCGTATCAGCTACCGGCAAGGCGAGACCGCGCTTCACGGTAGTCCCGTTCCATGCGGTCGACCAGTTCAGCGACGGACGGGATGTCGTGCATCGTGCCGACGCCCTGCCCCGCGCCCCAGATGTCACGCCATGCTTTGGCTTTCGATCCACCGCCGCTGCCAAAATCCATCGCCTGTTTGTCGCCTTCGGGCAGATTGTCCGGATCCATGCCTGAATTGACAATGCTGCCGCGAAGGTAGCTGCCATGTACGCCGGTAAACAGCGAGGTGTAGACGATGTCTTTTGCGGAACTGTCGACGATCATTTGTTTGTAGGCAGGTGGCGCGTTCGCTTCCCGGCTGGCGATGAAGCGGGTACCGATATAGGCGAGGTCGGCGCCGATAGCCTGCGCCGCAAGCGCATCGTTGCCGGTGCTCATGCTGCCGGACAAAATGATGACGCCGTCGAAAATCTCCCGTACCTCCTTGACCAGTGCAAACGGGCTGAGAGTGCCCGCATGGCCCCCCGCTCCCGCGCAGACGGCGATGATGCCGTCAACACCCTGCTCGATCGCTTTCCTGGCATGGCGTACGTTGATGACGTCGTGGAACACCATCCCGCCGTAGCCGTGAACCGCACTCACGACGGCGGCCGGCGGCCTGAGACTCGTGATGACGATCGGCACTTCGTGTTTCACGCAAAGCTCGACGTCGTGCTGCAAACGATCGTTGCTTTGATGCACGATCTGATTGACTGCAAACGGCGCAACGGCTTTATCCGGAAATTCGGCGCTGAACTCATCGAGTTCTTGCCGGATCCTCGTCAACCATTCGTCGAGCAATTCCGGCGGCCTCGCGTTCAGCGCGGGAAACGCGCCGACGATACCCGCTTTGCATTGCGCAATGACCAGTTCCGGACCCGATACGATAAACATCGGCGCGCCGATAACCGGGATTCGTAGCGAATTCGCCAGAGACTCAGGCAGTGTCAATCGAGTATCCTTTGGATTGGGTTCAGACCAGCATGAAGCTCGCTTCACATTCGGCGATCAGATCGCCCCCGTCCCGCAGCCGCGCTTCACTCCTCAACAGGATCAGGCGCCGACGTTCGCTTTCGATCCAGCCCGAAAGCTCGACGGTTTGGCCAACTTCCAGCGGTCGTCGATAACGAATCTCGCAGCGCGCGGTGTGTGCTTTCTTGTTGTTCAAGTACAGGCAGTTTGCCATCACGTCGTCGAGCGCCGCATAAATGATGCCGCCGTGCACGGTGTTCCGGTAACCGACGTGGTTTTCATTCCCCGTGAACGCCGCCGTGCAGCGACCGTCGTCGTCCAGGGAGAAACGTATTTGCAGGCCAATCGGATTGTCCGTGCCGCACGCGAAACACATCGTCGCGTCCTCAATACGAACACCGTCACTCACCGTCTAACTCCCTCGGGCGTCAAGGCACCTGTTGGTCGATGACCAAGTCTAGTTTGCCCGATTCACCGGTGTCCATCTGCGCGCTGCCGAACCAATCCCCGGTTTGCGCCATGGGTTGCCCCGAAGCGGAAACGCGGGCGACGATTTCGAGCCGCTGAAAGGCGCTGATCAGACGGCCCGGGATCATCGCGTCGTCGTCGGTCAGCGTAATCTCGATCGGCAGTTCCGCGGCTTTGCGGCGCGCTGCGGCGATGGGCGGCGAGGGTTGCGCGGGATCGCGCGCGATGACAAAAACGGTGGCGGCCGGATCAATGGCCGATTGGGCGTTTGCGGCCAGCGACACGCTGATGAGCAGGGAGACGGACTCGGCCACGGCAGCCGACGGCGACGCCGCCGAAGCTCCTCCGTTTGGCGAGCCGCCACGCCATTCGGCGATCCTCTGCATCAACACACCCTCTATTTCCGGCGGCGGCGAGGTTGCCAGCAAGGCTTCCCAGCGGTCGGCCGCCAGCATCTGGTCGCCGCGCTCCGCCGCGGCCAGCCCGGAGTAGAACAGCGCTTTGGGATTGCCCGGCGCCATTGCGAGCGAACTCTCGAAAAGCTCGCCGGCGCGTCCCGACAGCGTCTGGCTGTTGTTCATGAAAACCGCTTCGCCGAGGTCGACCAGGGTTTGTCCATCACCCGAATTCTCCAGCGCGACCGCGCGCTCGAATGCGGCGATGGCTTCCGGGTAGCGGCGCATGACCGCATACGATCGGCCCAACATCTTCCAACCCGCAACGTCGTTCGGATTCGATTCCAAACGGCTGGCCAGGGAGGCCACCATGTCTTCAATGTCGGCGGGGACCGCCGCCACGGACCGTGCGTCGGGGCGCCCGATCTGCTGGTAGAGCACCAGGGACCCGACCAATACGACGACGACCACGCCGGCCGCGCGTGCGCTCACGCGCTGCTCCGCGCGATACAACGGCCACGCTACGGCCGATAGAGCCACCAGCGCCATGACGCCGAAAAGTGCCCAAAGCAAGACCATCTGCTAACTGACTGCCTGTTCCGACTCGTCGTCGATCGGCAGCGCCATCCGGCCACGAACGATTCGCGCGACGACAAAGAGCCCGCCGCCGATCAGGAATATGGGCGCGAGCCACAGCGCCAGGGTTTTACCGCTCATGCGCGGCCGGTAGAGCACGAACTCACCGTACCGGGCTACCAGAAAATCCGCGATCTCGGCGTCCGATTTGCCCTCCGCCATCAGCCGTCGGATTTCCCGGCGCAGGTCGGTCGCCAGAAACGCATTGGAGTCCTTGATGGTCTGGTTCTGACAGACGACGCAGCGCACTTCATCGATGAGCGCTTCGTAACGGGCCTGCATTTCCGGATCCTCGAACGCCGCGCCGGTGTCGATCGCGAACGCCGGCGCAAAGACAAACAAAAGGAGCAATGACACCGACAGCCTCATCGCGCACCTGCGTCTTGTGCGGCCCCGCGGGCCGATTCGATGCGCGGCAGGAACTCTTCCTGCCAGACACGCTCGTCCAACGGGCTGATGTGTTTGTACAGGACGGTGCCGTCCGCGCCGATCAAAAACGTTTCCGGTGCGCCGTACACGCCCCAGTCGATACCCACGCGCCCCTCCCCGTCGAACGCCGTCGCCACGTAGGGATCGCCGAGCTGCGCGAGCCAGCGAAGCGCCATGTCTCTCTGATCTCGCCAGTTGAGGCCGAAAATCGGCACGTCGTTTCGTCGCGAAAGCTCCATGAGGAATTCATGTTCCGCGCGACAACCCACGCACCAGGTCGCCCAGACGTTGACCAGCGCGACTTCGCCGGCATACGTATCGCTGCCGACCGTGACCGCCGGGTCCGCCAACGACGGCAGCTCGAACTGCGGCGCCTGCTGCGCGAGCAGCGGCGATGGGATCTCGTTTTTGTTGCGGCCGAGGCCGACCACGAATATCGGAATCATGATCGCAAAAGCGGCGACTGGCAGCAGAAATCGCGACATTACGCGGGCTCACCTTCGAGTGCGACGGATTTTTCGCGAACGGTAGACTTTGCCCGCACCCGGTAACGCCGGTCACTGGCCGCGATAATCCCGCCCAGCGCCATGACAAAACAGCCGAGCCAGATGAAACGTATCATCGGTTTGTACTGTATGCGGACGCTCCAGGCATTCGCGCCGAGTGAATCGCCAAGGGCGATGAACAGGTCGCGATTCCACTCGGCCAGGATACCGGCCTCCGTCATCGGGCTCTGCTGAACCAGGTAGGTCCGTTCCTGCGGGCGCAGCTGGGCGATGAACTTGCCGTCCAGACGGATATCGACCTCGCCCTCTATCGCTCGGTAGTTCGGACCGTCGACTTCACGCAGTCCACGCAGCTCGAACTCGTAACCGGCCACCTCGACGGTCTGACCGGGCATCATGCTGCGATCGGCTTCGACGCTGTACGCCGATACGATCGTCACGCCAATCACGAACAAACCCACGCCAAAGTGCGCCACGCTCATGCCGAGCGCCGAGCGGGTGATCCCCGGCGTACCCGGTTTGCGACGCAGCGAGCGCCAAACCGGGATGACCGACACTGCCATGATCCAAATCGCGGCGATCGAGCCGACAGTGACCAGCACGCCGAAACGGCCGTAGAAAAACGCCGGGATGGCGCCACCGGCGACAACGGCGATTGCGGCGGGTATGCGCAGCTGGCCAAGCAGACTCTTGGCGTCCTGACTGCGCCAGGCAGTGTGCATCCCGACACCGATCAGGAAGAGCAGCGGCACCATCGGTAGCGCAAATGCGATCTCGAACCAGGGCGGTCCGATGGACACCTTGCCGAGCCCCAGCACGTCGGAAACCAGCGGATACAAGGTACCGATCAGTATCAGCGTCGTTGCGATCACCAGCAGGACGTTGTTCAACAGCAAAAACGTTTCGCGTGCCAGCGGCCGAAAGCCGGCGTTCGAGTCGAGCGCCGGCGCGCGCCAGGCATACAGGGACAACGCCCCGCCGATGACGACGCCCAGGAAAGCCAGAATGAAGATCCCGCGGGTCGGATCTGTCGCAAACGCGTGCACCGAAACGAGAATGCCCGAGCGCACCAGGAACGTGCCGAGCAGACTCAGCGAAAATGCGCTGATTGCGAGCAGCAGGGTCCAGCTCTTGAACAGGCCGCGCTTTTCCGTGACGGCAAGCGAGTGAATGAGTGCCGTGCCGACGAGCCACGGCATGAACGACGCGTTTTCGACCGGATCCCAGAACCACCAACCGCCCCAGCCGAGTTCGTAATAAGCCCACCAGCTGCCCAGGGCGATACCAACGGTCAGGAACAGCCAGGCCCAGGTCGTCCACGGGCGCATCCAGCGTGCCCACTGCTGGTCGAAGTTACCGGTGAGCATGGCCGCGATGGCAAACGCAAAAGCCACCGAGAAACCGACGTAACCCGTGTACAGGATAGGCGGGTGAATGGCCAGACCGGGGTCCTGCAGGAGGGGATTCAGATCGGCGCCGTCCGCGGGGGCCGGTATCAGGCGGACGAACGGATTCGACGTCAGCAACGTGAACAACAGGAATCCGAAGCTGAGCAGCCCGAGTACACCGATGACGCGCGCGGCGAACGCCGGCGGCAGCTCGCGGCTAAACCGCCCAACCGCGACGGTCCACAACGCCATCAAAAGAATCCAGAGTACGAGGGAGCCTTCGTGCGCGGCCCACACGGCCGACACCTTGTACATTGTCGGCAACGCCAGGTGCGAATGGTTGGCAACGTACTGAACGGTGAAATCGCTTTGCAGGAAGGACCACGTCAGGCAGCCAAATGAGAAAGCGACAAATGCGAATTGTCCGATCGCGACGGGCCGCGCGGTCGCCATCAGGGCGGCGTCCCCCCGATGCGCACCGATCAACGGCAATACGCCCTGGCAGAGCGACAGCGCCAGGGCGAGGATCAGGGCGAAGTGCCCAATCTCCGGGATCATTCCTGGGCAACCGTGGCCGCCGCTTTGTCCGCGGCGTGCTTGGCCAGCGATTCAGCCACCTCGGGCGGCATGTATTCTTCGTCGTGTTTTGCCAGCACGGTATCGGCAATGAAGTCGCCCGATGCGTTCATGCGGCCGTGGGCGATCACGCCCTGTCCCTCGCGGAACAGGTCGGGCAACACGCCGTTGTAATAGACGTCCACGACGCTCTTGGTGTCGGTCAGCGAGAATTTGACCTCGAGTTCGCCCGGCTCGCGCGTGACGCTGCCGTCCAGCACCAGGCCGCCTACACGGAAATTGCGATCCTGGGGCGCATTGCCCTCCGCAACTTCAGTCACGTCCAGGAAAAACATCATGTTTTCTTGAAACGCCTGCAACGTCAGCACCGTCGCGACGGTAACTCCCGCCAGGGCCAGTCCAACGGCAAGCATCCGTTGTTGTCTAGGTTTCATTCTGCCGACTCCATAGCTTTGAGGCGCGTGGCGATTCGCGCATACGTTCGCGCCTGCCTCGATCGAGCCTGCACCACGCAGGCCACCATTACGATCAACGTCAGCGCAAAGGAAGTCCATACGTAGGCGCCGTAATTACCCATTGCCAGTGCTTCCATCACGCCGTCTCCGCCAACACCATTTTTTTCACCCAACGCGAACGTTTCTCCCGCTCGAGCACCTCGGTGCGGACGCGCATCAACATCACGGCGCCGAAGAACAGCGAAAAGCCGAAAATATTGGCCAACAGCGGGTACAGCATCGCGGTTTCGATCGCGGGTCCGCCTTCCCGGATCAGCGTAGGTCCCTGATGCAGAGAACTCCACCATTCGACCGAAAAATGGATAATCGGCACGTTGATCGCACCCACCAGCGCCAAGACCGCACTGGCTTTATCCGCTTTCGCGATGTCGTCGATTGCCGCCCTTAGCGCCATGTATCCGAAATAGAGAAACAGCATTATCAGTTGAGACGTGAGTCTTGGATCGCCCCATTCCCACCAGGTTCCCCACATCGGACGGCCCCAGATCGACCCCGTGGCCAGCGAGAGAAACGTAAACCAGGCGCCGATCGGCGCCGTGGCAGCCGCCACCGAATGCGCAAGTTTCATCCGCCAGATCAGCCCGATTCCCGCCGCAATTGCCATAATGCTGTAGGCCATCATCGACAGATAAGCGGCCGGAACGTGGAAGTAGATGATGCGAAAGGCGTCTCCCTGCTGATAATCGGGCGGGGCCAGAAACAGCCCGGCGACGAGACCGTAGCCGATCAACAACAGTGCGCTGACCGCGAACCAGGGAATCATGCGGCCGGCGAGCCGGTAAAAATGCGGTGGAGACGCTAGCTTGTGAAAAAAGGTCCACATAATCGATGCATTCAATCGTTACTGATCTTCAGGGCCGCGGCAGCGGCAAATGGTGCGAAGCTTAGCGCCAGAACGCAATAGGCAGCCAGGAAATACATCCCCGCGGCCACTGCATCGCCGGCTGCTGCGAGCGATACCGTCCGTGCGCCGAAAATCAGCACCGGCATTGCGAGCGGCAGCACGAGCAGGCTCAACAGCGCATTTCCGCGGTTCAGACCCACCGTGAGGGCCGCGCCGACGGATCCCAGCAAGCTCAGACTGACGGTCCCAAGCGTCAGCGTCACCATCATCACGCCAATCGAAGCGCCCGGCAGCTGATAGGTGATTGCGATCAGCGGCGACACTACCACAAGCGGCAGACCGCTGACTAACCAGTGGGCGGCAGTTTTGCCAAATACCAGCAGCGGCAGGGGCTGGGGGCTCAGGATGATCTGGTCTAGGCTGCCATCTTCCAGATCGGTCAAAAACAGCGTATTCAGCGACAACAGGGCGGCCAGCAGCGCCGCAACCCAAAGTACGCCCGGGCCGATGGCGGCAAGCACCTCCGAGGCGGGGCCGATGGCCAGGGGGAATAGCGTGCTGACAATCGCGAAGAACACCAGCGGGTTCAGTACGTCACCGGGACGCTTGAATGCAAGCAGAAGATCGCGCCTGACGACCGCCACGAAACCCTGCAAGAGCGTCGGCGCGGCGCTCATCCGAGCTCGATCCGCTGCATGCCGGCGTAGAGTTCAACGTCCTGGTGGGAGGCGAACATGCAGGCGCCGCCGTCGGTCAGGTGCTCCGTCATCAACTCGACAACGAGGCTCTGTCCGTCGGCGTCGAGATTGGTAAACGGCTCGTCCATCAGCCAGAGGGTTGCGGTGGACAACAACAGCCGCGCGAGACCGACCCGCCGTTGCTGCCCGGCGGACAGCGAACGGAACGGCAGGTCGCGTATCGCCGAAAGGTTCAGGCGCTCCAGGACTGCCTCCAGCGAGTCCATGGCGCAGGCCCTGAGGCCGGCCTCGAACCGTAGGTTCTCGATTAACGTCAGATCGCCCTTGCAACCGGTTCGATGAGCGAACCAGGCGAGATCGTCGTGGTAGGCCTGGCGCTGCTTCAACACCGGCACGCCCCGCCATCGAACGGTGCCTTCCTCGAGATCCAGCAGCCCCGCCAGCGCGCGCAACAGGCTGGTTTTGCCGCTGCCGTTCTGACCCTGAATGAGCAAAGCTTCGTTCGTTTTTAGCGCAAACTCGAGCCCCTGAAAAAGACATCGTTCGCCCCTGAACAGAGTTAAGCCCTCTGCGTTGAGTAGTTCCGTCAAGGTCTTAACGTTCCCCGTCTGCTATCAGCGACAATCATTTCTTAATTTATCGACAGTTTTTTTTATATTTTAAACAACATATTATGCACGTAACTTCTAGTATATTCTGCATAAAGAACATTATCGCTTGATCGCAAAGGAAATGCCATAAAACGTTTACATTCTATCGGTGCCGATCGTACACTGATCGGCCCAGTTACCTTGCGCATAAAGAAAACCAACAAAGTAACTGTATCAGAAGAATAAATTGGTACCGAAACAGAGTTCACAGCGATGGATTTGAGCGACACCGGTTTGCATGCGCAACCGTTCCGCACCCACGGCAAGCCGCTGGCGCTGCTGCGGTATGCGGCGCATCGCTCCGCCATCGAATTCCTCCAGGAAATCTATTCCGCCAAAGACGGCCTGGGGTTGCTCCAAGGCCCGGCGTTGTCCGGAAAATCAACCGTTGCCGAACAGTTTCTGGAATCGCTGGATTCGGAAGTATCGACGGCGATCGTGGACGGCGAAAACCTGGATACTCCCACCCTGCTCGGCGCCATGCTCAGCCAGTTCGGATACAAACTCGAACTCACGTCGACGAACGAGCTTACCAGCATGCTGCGCGTCTTCACGATGCAGCAGACCGTTGCGGGCCACCCGCCCGTCCTCATCATTGAAAACACCCACGCGATGCAGGTCAGCGCGCTGCATGCACTGTGCCAGCTCGCCGACTTCAAGGCCAATCGGCAGAGCGCTCTTCGTATCGTCTTGATGAGCGACCGTTCCATTGAAAACATGCTCGATACCCCGTCGATGGCCTGCATCTCGAAACGCGTTTCCGGGACACACCTGCTTGGCCCCATGACGGCGTTGGAAACCCGCGACTTCCTGCACGAAAAGCTCACCGCCGCGGGCGCGGACAATCCGGCCGACATTTTTCCGGACGTCGTTTGCGCCGATCTGTTTGCCGCGTCGAACGGCTGGCCGGGCGTCGTCGATCGGCTCGCGCTACTCGCGTTTGCCAAGGCGGAGACCTGCCCCGTGTCCAGCAAGCACATCGAACGGCTGGCGCAGAACGCCGAGGTGCCGCCGGCGCCAACGGCCGTGCGGGACGATCTGGCTGACGACGCTCACCCTCATCTTTACCTGACCCGGGAAGGCAAGACACTTGGTGAGATCGTCCTGGATCAGTCACGCCTCCTGATCGGCCGGTCCGAACACAACGATCTGCGAATCCGCAGCAATTTCATCAGTCGCCATCATGCGATGTTCGTTCGCCACGGTTCGGCGACCCTGCTGATGGACCTGAACAGCACGAACGGAACGTTCGTCAATTCCCGACGGGTGTCCAATTACGTGATGAAACACGACGACGTCATTTCGCTTGGCAGTCACCGGCTGAAATTCGTGCACCCGGCTGCGGAACGTACCGTCGAGCTGGACGAGGCGGGCGTCGCCGACACGGTCATCATGAAAACGCTGGACGATATGCGGCGCATGCTCAAAGGCGAAAGCACGCAGACGATGCCGCTGCAGGCCATCGAAGCGCTTACCTCCAACGACCCTGAATAACGGCTACGCCCGAAAGGACGTTTCTCAGCCCGTGCCGATACGCGTGATCGAGGCGTCTTCTTCCGTGACTTCCTTATGAAACGTCTGCCGGAAATGCCTGCGGCACATCGAAACGTATTTGTCGTTGCCGCCAATTTCCACCTGTGTGCCCTCGGTGATGGCGTTGCCGTTTTCGTCGAGCCGAACCACCATCGTCGCCTTTGCACCGCAGTGGCATATCGCTTTTAGTTCCTTGAGGTTGTCCGCCCACGCCAGCAGGTACTTGCTGCCCTCGAACGGCTCCCCCTGAAAGTCGGTGCGCAACCCGTAGGCCAGAACCGGAATGTCCAGTCCGTCCGTGATCTGTCCCAGCTGAAAGACCTGTTCCTTGGTCAGAAACTGGGCCTCGTCAATCAGCACGCAGTGCAGCGGGCCTTCGGCGCACTGGCGGGACGCAATGGCGAACAGGTCGTCGGAGACCGAGAACCGCGTCGCCGGGGACTCGAGGCCGATTCTCGACGTAACCCGCCCTACCCCGTAACGATTGTCGAGCTCCGGCGCCATTACGAGCGTGCTCATGCCGCGCTCCCGGTAGTTGTAACTCGATTGGAGAAGCGCCGTCGATTTCCCGGCGTTCATCGACGAATAGTAGAAATAGAGCTTGGCCATTCCTGAAATTGTAATGCGCGGCAGTTTTCGGAGGATGCCGCACAGTATACCCGCGCCGCGGCTGATCGGCACTCGCCGCCGCGCCGTTTGGCGGCTCGAAGCACGTCGGCTGCGCCGCCGATCACAGCGCCTGGCGGACACGGCCCGCTCATCGGTAGCAACGGCGAGTTTAAGGATTGCCCGTCGCCGCCGACCGGATCCTGAACAAACGTCCGTCCTCCTCATCGGTCAGAACGTACAATGAGCCGTCAGGTCCCTGCACGACGTCGCGGATGCGAACGTCGAGTTCCGCAAGCAGCAGCTCCTCGCGGATCACATGGCCGTCCAGGCGTTCCAAGCGGTGCAATCGTTGGCTGCCCAGCCCGCCCAGGAAAAGATCGCCGCGCCACTTCGGGAATTCGTCTCCGGAATAAATAGCCAGTCCTGACGGCGCGATTGATGGATACCAGTAGTAGACGGGCGGCTCGGTCCCTTCCAACAACGGCGTGTTGCTGAGAATCGTTTTGTCGTAGTCGATGCCGAACGTCGCCGCGGGCCAGCCGTAGTTTCCGCCCTCATTGAGCTGGTTGATCTCGTCGCCGCCATAGGGACCGTGTTCATGCGCCCAGACCTCACCGCTGAACGGGTCAACGGCCAGGCCCTGGATGTTTCGATGTCCGTAGGACCAGACTCCGGGTTTCGTGTCGGCGTGGCTTTCGCCGAGTGTTGTTTCCGCCGGAGTACCGTCGTCGTTCAGTCGGACGACGACGCCGTAATAGTCGTCTCGCCGTTGCGCACGTTCCTTGTGATGGTAGCGATCGCCCAGCGGCACCAGAAACGTCGACGCCGACTCCCAATAGAATTTGCAGCTCTGGTGCCCCAGGCCCTCGCTGAAATTCTCTGCCGAAAACACCGTTTGTACATCGACAACTTCGTCGTCCAGCAAACGACCGCGTGCAATCAGGGTTTGATTACGTTCCTCGGTGCCCGTTGCGAAACAGAAATAGAGATAAGCGTTCTCCCCAAACCCGGGGTGCGGAGACACGGTGCGAAGTCCCCGGCCGTCGGTGAGCGGCAGATTCAAGGAAATCGCCTCGGGCGAGGGCCGTCCTGCGCGAAGTCGCCACAGATCGCCGTACCAGCCGCTGACGTACGCATCTCCGCCGTCGGTGAACGCAATGCTCGACGGGCGCCGCATGGCGTCGGTGACCAGCGCCAGCTCGAAATTCGCCTGCTCCGACTCCTCCGTGAGCACGACCGAGTCCGATTGCGCGAGGACCTCTGGGCAGAACGCGACGGAGAGCAGGAACAGCGCGGCGGCAGCAAACAGAATTTGCATGACAACAACCTCTTATATGGTGTTTTACCCGCCGGAATGGATCATTCCAGATCGACGGCCGCGTGTGAAATTCCGAATGGGAGTTAGCTGATTCCCGGGCTTACGCAGGGACAAAGCCCTCGCGGCGCCGGGAAACGATACGTGGCCCACCGCTGGGGTGAGCCACGTCCAACGTCAGCGCGGCAGGCACCTGTAACTTCGCTGCTTGCCGGCGATACCCCAGCCACAGCGCTTGGTGCCGCCCCGGTCCCCGCCGCCGACAAAGCCGCCGCCCGACCGGCCACCGGGAATGTCCCGGCTTTCGCCGCCGCCGCCGGATGGTCCGGAACCGCCCGATACGCCGACCGGCAAATCTTCTCCGAGCCGGCTCGCGAGGATTTCGTACTCGATAACCATGCCGTTCGGCAGCTCGATCTTGATCGTGTAGGTGTCGGTGGGAAAGGGAACCAGCGCAAACGAGGGTATTACGAAGACGTCCAGTATCTCGTGCTTCAGATTGGACACGCTGAGCGGCACGGTGTTTCTGGCTTTGCCCGGTCCGGTTCCTATCCATGGGTTCTTGCCCCACAAGGCGTTGAACGCAAAATTTCCGAAATCGACAAAATGGGTGAAGGGATCACGGCACGCCTGGCACAGGTAAACCGGTTTGCTGCCGATTGCCGGATCTTCCGTATCGGCCGATACCGCCTGCGACATCAAGAACGCCGACGCCGAGAGCGCGGAAAGCAGCTTACGCATTCTCACCACCCCGCCGGATCGTCGTAACGCCCGTGACTTCGCGCTGTATCGCCTGCATTTCGGCAATGATCTTCAACGCTTCTTCGTTAAACTGCTCGATTGCGGCATCCGGTTCTTCGACACTCGTGCGAACCCGGCTTTCCCAGAACTGGCGGCCATGGTTCTCGGCGCCGAGTATCTCGACCACCGCACTGAGGACGTACTGCACCTGGAGGGTTTTCGCGACCGACTGGCCGTCGATACGGGCCGCCGCGGGATACGCGTTCGAGAACTCGAGAATTGGACGCGCGTCGCCGCCGGCCAGGGCGGACGCCCGAATGACCAGGCTCATCGCAAGTTCCTGATCTTCGTTCCGCAGCCGCATTCCGAGCGTTTCCGCGGCTATTGCGTCGTGGTAGGCCATCTCCGCCAGCGTTTCGTCCGAGTATCCGTCGTAGGGATTCTGGTCGCCCGCGACATTGGGCTCACAGGAATACGCGGCGGTAACGGTTCCGTCCCCGTTCGGGATGTAGTGTGCGGTGACCGTGCAGTTTCGGTCCTTCCGGACCCGCAAACCGTGGACCACCTCATATTCGATCTCGCCGTCAGCGCCATTTTGCGGCTCGCGGTATCCGCGCTCACCGCCGAAGGCGCCGTCGCGGACGCTCCTCGAATCCTCGAAATAGGACGGGGTTTCGCTTGTGCCGACGTCCGACACGATGTCGTCCGCCTGACGTGACAGCTTGTTGTTGAAAGCGGTAAATACGGCAACGCCGACCGCCAACAGTGTAATGACCGAAACGATAAACTGCTTACTCATTTTTCATTTCTCCTGTAAATCCATTTAACGTGATGAGAAATTGAACGACGCAATTATTAGCGGCAGCGGCCCTCTGCCGACACTGTTGTTTGCCGTGCCTTGATGGAGATATGCGAGTGCCGTCGATCGTCGGGGATCCAACGCCGAATTGCGTTTTCGGCGCAGGTTTGTTCACGCGTTACGTTGCCGCCGCGCAGAACGCGGACGGGTTATTGGGCCCGCTCCTCCAGCCGATCGAGTCCACTTCCGTCGATTCGTAGCGCGAATACGTCCGAGTTGCCGGAACCGGGACCGGTCGGGGTATTGCGGCTGGACCAGTACAATACGCCGCCGTGGATCATCGCGTTGTCCTCGTACTCGGCGGTGTTTACGGGCAACGGCAGGATAACGGGCTTGCCCCACGCGGACCCGCGCTTTCGGGATACGTAAACGTCGTCTCCGCCCATGCCATTGGGTCGTATCGAACTGAATAAGAGCAGGTCTCCGCCGGGGCTGACGTAACTCGGCCACTCTCCGAAATCGGAGTTCACCTCGCCCGGCAGCGGCATGACCTCGTATTCATCGCCGTTGGAAACAGCCATGAATATGTCCCAATTTCCCCCTCTGTCGGACGCAAACAGAAACGCTTCCGCGGAAACGAACACCGCGCAACACTCCGAAGCGCCGGTGTTGACCGGTGGCGGCAACGGCTCGGGAACGCCGAAGGAGAACGTTTCTTTTTCGACGCCGACACTCCAGACGTTCCAATTCTCTTCACCGTCATCACGGATCGGACGCGTCGAGGTGAATAGCAGTGACGACGTCTCCGGCGCAAAGGACACACCCATATCGTAACCCGACGTGGAGAAGCCGAGCCGTTCGACGTTCCATGCGGCGCCGCGCCTCTCGGCAAGAAAGATCTCGGAACGTGAAAAATCGTCGTCGGCCCTCGTGAACACCGCGGACGAGCGCGTATCCGACAACCAGTTGAGGGATTCATGCCCCTTCCCCGTCGATATCACTCCGGGCAGGAAGACCTCACGGTCGGCATGCCTCCCGGCGGCTTCGGCCTGACCGGCCTCCCAGTCGTTCTGCGCCAAGCCCGTCAACGGCAACGCGACCAGCAATAGAGTGCAAAGCTTGTGCAAACGGATTCTGCTCCGGGTCTCCAAAAAAGATCTTTTTTCGGTTTCGTACCGCCATATTGACGGATCGCGAAACAATGTGCCAACGGCACCGAAACCGCCCGTCGCGAGCCGTTTTGAAGTCGGTTATGGTTACTGCCGGGCGGGCGGCGTGCGCCGCCCAATTCAATCACGGAAACCAAAGAAGGAGAGAGACGATGTTTGCCGCATGCTGGAAGAAAATGGCCCTGCTCATTGCACTACTGTTTTCGAGCGCCGTCATGGCCAGTTCAGGCTGGACGAGTTACGGGACGGTGGTTGAGGTTTACCCTGCCGAGCAGGGTACGTTTTTCGTGGAAATCGCCGTCGCCTCCAATCCGAGCACCTGCGCCGTCAGCTCGTGGTTTTACAACGACGGAAGCCAGCCGGGATCCGACCGCCTTTTCAGCACGCTGTTAGCCGCGTTCGCGGCCGACAAGTCGGTCAGAGTCCACGTCAGCGGCGACTGCGACCAGTGGGGCTACTCGAAAATAACCTCGGCCAGCGCCAAGTAGCACGAGCGGAATATCCGGGCGCCGGGCTCCTAGCCCTGCAACATCTCAGCAATCGCCGCCCTGTCCGGCCCGCCGGCCAGTTCGGCCAGTCTGGGAGAATGGCCGCTGCCGTCGCTGGACGTCGGGTCCGCCCCGTTGGTCAGCAGGTATTCGACGACGTCGAGATGACCGAACCGAACGGCTTCGGACAGCGGCGAGTTGGCGTTGTCCGGCGTCGCTGTGACCACAACGCCTGCATTGGCCAGGACTTTGATGGGTTCCAGATGGCCGTGCGTTGCCGCAGCGGTCGCGGCGGCATAGCCGTCGTGAGACAAGCGCTTTTTGTCGAACACCGCCCGTTCGAGGACGGCCGACAGCAGGTCGGTGAAATCGTTTTCGGCAACAAACTCGAGCACGGACCGGTGCCGATGCGGATCCTGCGAAAGTAATTCCGCATCCCGGTCGCCGCGCGCCAAAGCGTCCAGGGTTGATTTGTAGGCGGTCGCAAATTCCTCGCCGGAAAGCTGCCCTATGCTCGCAAACGGTACGAGTTCGCGTTTCAACTCCCTGGCCTTCGCGCCCCGACGCTGTTGCTTCAGCTCGTTTCGTTCGAGTTGCTTGCGCTCGACGTCCTCTCCCTTCAGCAAAGACGCAAACGGCGCATAGTCGCGCTGCACCAGCCAATCGGAGTATTTCTCGAATTCGTCGGGACCGCACTGAATCTCGGCATCCTCCAGTCCACGCGTCAGAACGGCTTCCGCCGTAGACAGCTGTCCGAAGGCGGCGCAACAACTGTAGGCCGCGCGAAGACTGCGCTGATCGGTGAAGCGGGATAACAGGAAGTCCAGTACGCTGCGCGCCTCGTCCAGATCCGTCCCCGTCGATTCGGCGATCCGGTTCACGGCGGTATGGCAAAGGTCCGGACCGTCCGGGTTTTCGCAGTGGCCCAAAATGAATTCCACCGTTTCGAGCCGGCCGTGCGAGACCGCCAGATTGGCGGTATGACCGCCCGCAAACTGATGGTCGGCGTCGTGCCCGGCCGCCACGTAGGCTTTGATGAGATCGAGGTCTTCGTCGCCCGACGCGAGCAGGTCGTACAGGTTTGCGGCCGGCTTTTGCCGCATAACCGGACCCAGTTGAAAAAGCGACGCCCATAAACCGCCGTCCGTCATATCGTCTGTTCCCAACCGTTTCAATGCCCGGCAGCTTATCCAATGCGGAGAGGTCGAAGCGTGATCTGTCGCACTTGGTGCCGAACTTTCGGAGCCATTGCGGGCGTTTGCCTCGCCGATCAGGGCACATTCCGCGCCCAAACACTCGGCATCATGCGGCCCAAAAACCGCGTGGCCGCTCCAGACCGACAATCCGCGCGTTTGAGCCGATTCCCGATTGATTCCCGTCCGTGGGGCGGTATACTGCCTCGCTTGCCAGAGCCCGTCTCCGTCCAAATGCCGGCACCCCCGGCGATCAGCAAGGCTAGGTGGCAGAGTGGTTATGCAGCGGCCTGCAAAGCCGTCAACGCCGGTTCGATTCCGACCCTAGCCTCCATTTTTCGACGATGCAGACGTCAACGCAGCCCGGGTGGCGGAATTGGTAGACGCTGCGGACTTAAAATCCGCTGTCCGAAAGGACGTGCCGGTTCGAGTCCGGCCCTGGGCACCAAACGCTTATTTACTGCCAGGATGAGTAGCACACACATGCCGCGAATTCAGATTTGTAGTCTCTTTGGGCTGGCTCTTCTCGGTGGCTGCGGCCTGACGCCCGAGCAGCAGGAAACCCTGAGTAAAAAACCCGATCCTCCCGGCACCGTCTTCTTGATGTCCCGCTCGATCGAGGACGACGGCATCCTCTGTAAATACAGCAATGGAGACACCGTCTTCGTCCGGAACATCGCGGCAGGCTGCCCATAGCGAAACGTCGCAGGACTGAAGATCCTGCGCCTGGGTTCACTGGACGTTTCATTAAACGAGGAACCGCAGGTAAACATCTGCTGTAATTCAAGACTTGGCTGACTGGAGAGGCTGCAGGAGATAAGCAGTTTGGACCGGGGGGTGTGACGGCAACTCATTCGGCCGGCTGACTCGGCGCTGCAAATTAAAAAAGGGCCGTCCCACGGGACGGCCCTTTTTTAATTTGGAGCGGGAAACGAGGTTCGAACTCGCGACCTCAACCTTGGCAAGGTTGCGCTCTACCAGCTGAGCTATTCCCGCATTGTTTGTCTGTATTCCCGGCGCGCCTGAAACGACAGCCCGTACCCAGGGAAGGCACGAGATTTTAGCTTGAGCGGCAGCCGAGTCAAGGATTTGCGGCCATTTGCCGTTATTTCAATCGTCCTTGTCGAGCTCCGGCTTCATCGACGGCCACGCGGCGCGCAGGTAAATGAACATCGACCACAGCGTCATGCCGGCCGCCGCCACCAGCAGGATGAAGCCGGTCAGGTAGAGATCCAGGCCGAACAGCGGGTCGCGGTAAGTCATGAAGGCGATGCCGAACATCTGCAGCGTCGTTTTGACCTTGCCGCCCCAGCCGACCGCCACGTTGCCCCGTGCGCCGACCGTCGCCATCCATTCGCGCAGCGCCGAGATCGTGATTTCCCGGCCGATGATGATGATCGCAATCATGTCGACGTACGAGGAAGGGTCGCTCTGCACCAGCAGCACCAGCACCGTGACGACCATGAGCTTGTCCGCGACGGGGTCCAGGAATGCGCCGAAACGCGACATCTGGTTGTAGTTTCGCGCGATGTAGCCGTCGAGCAGGTCGGTAAGGGCCGCGATGCCGAAGATGATGCCGGCGATCGGCCGGGCTTCCGGCGCTTTCCAGTAGAAACAGAATACGACCAGCGGAACAGCCGCGATCCGCACCAGCGTCAGGGCCGTCGCCAAATTGATCTTCATTCCGCGGCCCGCCGATTTTCAGCCTTTTGATTAGGGCCTGTTAACACTAATTTTCCGCATGGAGGTCGTTGTATATCCGCTCCGCGAGTGAACGGCTGATGCCGTCAACCTTTACGAGGTCGTCAATTCCCGCGCCGCGTACGCCCTGCAAACCCCCAAATTGCCGCAGCAGCTCGCGCCGCCGTTTCGGCCCCAGTCCGGGAATCTCTTCCAGCCGTGACACTTTTCGCGCTTTCGCCCGGCGCTGCCGGTGGCCGGTAATGGCAAACCGGTGTGCCTCGTCTCGAATCTGCTGAATGAGATGCAGCGCGGGCGAATCCGCAGGCAGTATAGTGGGCGTGGATTTGCCTGCCAAGAAAAGCTGTTCCATCCCGGCCTTGCGCGAGCGTCCCTTGGCCACCGCAACCACCTGCAGCCAGCCCAGTTCGAGTTCGTCGAGGATGGTCATGGCGGCGGCGAGTTGGCCCTTGCCGCCATCGACGAACAGCACATCCGGCATCGCCACCTCTCCTTTCTTAACCCGCGCGTATCGCCGCCGCAGCGCCTCGGCCATTGCGGCGTAGTCGTCACCGGCGCTCGCCGGCTTCAGGTTGAAACGCCGATAATCGCTTTTTAACGGCCCGCCTTGGTTAAAAACAACGCAGGACGCAACAGTTGCCTCACCCGAGGTGTGTGAAACGTCGAAACACTCCAGGCGTTCGGGCGGGCCTTCCAATTCCAGAATCTCCGCCAGCGCGGCAAACTGGCGTCTGAGCGTCGCGTTGCTGGCCGCACGGATCTTCAAGCCCTGATCGGCGTTGGTTCTGGCGAGTTCCAACCAGCGCAGCCGGTCGCCGCGCACCCTGTGATGGATCCGCACTTTGTGTTCCGACCGGTCGCTGAGCCCGGCTTCCAGCAGTTCGCGGTCCTCGAACTCCGTCTCGACAATGATCTCGCCCGGCGCCGCCCGGCCGAGGTAATACTGCGACAGGAATCCGCTCAGCAGGACGCTTGCCGGGGCCTGTCCGCTGATCTTCGGAAAGTGGAGCCGGTTACCCTGCACGGCGCCGTGGCGGATGAACAAAACCGTCACGCAGTGCGCGCGCCCGTCCGAGGCGATGCCGACGACGTCTAGGTCCTTGGCCGTGTGGCGGGAGATCAGCTGCTCCGCTTCCACCTTCTTCAGCCGAACGATTTGATCCCTGAACCGCGCGGCCTGCTCATAGTCCTGAGCCGCCGCGGCGCGTTCCATGCGCGCAACCATCGCGTTGATCACGCTCCGGTTCTTGCCCTCCAGGAAGAGCATGGCGGCGCCAACGTCCTCGGCGTAGTCCGCTTCCGAAACCAGGTTGACGCAGGGCGCCGTACAGCGTTTGATCTGATACTGGAGGCAGGGTCTCGTTCGGTTTCGGAAGTAGCTGTCGCGACAATTGCGCAGCATGAACAGTTTCTGCAATTCGTTGAGCGTCTTGCGCACCGCGCCCGCGCTCGGATAGGGCCCGAAATAGCGGCCTTTGTCTTTACGCGAACCCCGGTAGAACTTCAGGCGTGGGTAAGGGTGCTCCGTCGAAACGTGGATGTACGGATAACTCTTGTCGTCCCGAAGCACGACGTTGAAACGCGGCCGGTGCCGTTTGATCAGATTGTATTCGAGGATAAGCGCTTCGGCTTCGGTGTTCGTGACCGTCACTTCCACGCCCGCCACCTGCGTCATCAGTGACGCCGTTTTCGCATCGGCATGCTTTTTCTGGAAGTAACTCGATACCCGTTTTTTCAGGTCGCCGGCTTTGCCGACGTAGATGACCTTGCCCTTCGCATTCAGCATGCGGTACGTGCCCGGGCGATGTGTCAGGCTTGCCAGAAAAGACGTTGCGTCAAAGCCGTTGTCTGCCGTTTCGGTCACTGCTGTTCGGTTCAACGTTCCAGGAGTTCTCGCGCCTTCGCGAACACCGCCTCGAACATGTCCGTCGTAAGTCTGCGGGTATTCGTGTTGTACCGGCTGCAGTGGTAGGAGTCCAACAACTGCATGCCGCGGATCTCGTGCACGGCCGCGTGCGCAAACTTGTAGTCGGCCTGACGCCCTCCCAGCGCCTTGACGATCGCCCGGTGCGCAATCCCGCCCAGCGCCAGCAATATCGAACCCGGCGGCCTGGACGCCAGCTCGTTTTCCAGGAAGACGTTGCACTCGTTGATCTCGGCGCCGGTCGGCTTGTTGTCCGGCGGCAGGCATTTCACCGCATTCGTGATGCGGCAATTGATCAGTTCGAGATTGTCGTCCGCCGATTCCGAGACGGGCGAGCTACCGAACCCGAATTTGTGCAACGTTTCATACAACAGGATTCCGGCGTAATCGCCGGTGAACGGCCGGCCGGACTTGTTGGCGCCGTGCATCCCCGGCGCCAGGCCGACGATCAGCAGCTTTGCGGCAGGGTCGCCAAAAGGCGGCACCGGCCGGCAATAATAACCGGGATTTCGCTCGCTGACCTGATCGAGGAAACGGGCCAGCCGCCCGCAACGGCGGCAGTCACGATCGAAAACCGCGCCCATCTAGGGCCTGTTAACACTATACGAGTAATCCCTGCTGGGTCTGTGTGGCCGTCCAGCAAGGCGGAAGGAGCGCAGTGTAGCCAGTCTACATAAGCGACTGACAACGCCGCGGGGCGGCCACACAGACCCAGCCCTTCGGGTTGAGTCCCAAAAAACGCCACTCGGCGTTGCTCGTCGCTCATTTGGATTCACCAAACTTCTCTCCTCGCGCCTTGATTGGCGTTTTTTGGGGCTCAACAGGGATCACTCGTATAGTGTTAACAGGCCCTAGCGTGCCCACCGCCGCACCACTAGTCGCTCATGTGGCGGATCACCGCCTCGCCGAAGCCGCGGGTACCGACCAGGGTCGCGCCGGGAATCAGCTGCTCCAGCTCATTCTCGACTTCTTTTTTGTCGTGCGGGTGCTCCTTGCGTATCGGCGCGCGAATGGCTTCGCGCAGCCTCGCCAGGTCGAAGGTCAGCTCCTTGTTGGCGATCGTCTTCGCAACGCCTTTTATCACGTTGTCCGCCGCTTCGTGCCACCCCAGATAACGGAGCATCATCTCCGCGGACAGAATCAGCGAACCCGGATTGACGCGGTCCTTGCCGGCAAACCCGGGAGCCGTGCCATGTGTCGCCTCGAACACCGCGACCCCCTCCCCGATATTGCCGCCGGGCGCGATGCCGATCCCGCCCACCTGGGCGGCCAGCGCATCGGAAATGTAATCGCCGTTCAGGTTCAGCGTTGCGATCACGTCGTATTCCTCCGGGCGCATCAGGATCTGCTGCAGGAAGTTGTCTGCAATGACGTCTTTGACGGTGATTTCGCGCCCGGTAACCGGATTCTTGAACGCCAGCCAGGGGCCGCCGTCTTTCTCCGTTGCGCCGAATTCGTCCCTCGCGAGCTGATACCCCCACTGACAGAAGGCGCCTTCCGTGAACTTCATGATGTTGCCTTTGTGCACCAGCGACACCGAACTGAAGTCCTGATCCACACAGTACTGGATGGCTTTGCGGACCAGCCGTTGCGAGCCTTCTTTCGACACCGGCTTGATGCCGATTCCAGAGCTTGCCGGGAAACGGATCTTTGTGACGCCAAGCTCCGTCTGCAGGAACTTGATCAGTTTCTGCACCTCCTGGGAACCGGTCGGATATTCGATGCCCGCGTAGATGTCCTCGGTGTTCTCGCGGAACACCACCATGTTGACGAGGTCCGATTCTTTCATTGGGGTCTCGACGCCGGGGAAATACCGGATTGGCCTCACGCAGGCAAAAAGGTCCATCGTCTGCCGGATCGTCACGTTCAACGATCGAATACCGCCGCCGGTCGGCGTCGTCAGCGGACCTTTGATCGAAACGACGAAATCTCGGAGTGCATGTAGCGTCTCCTCGGGGAGATATTGGTCCGCGCCGTATACCCCGACCGCCTTTTCCCCGGCGTACACCTGCATCCATCGAATACTGCGCGCGGAGCCGTAGGCGCGCTCGACTGCTGCATTGGCGACGTCGAGCATCACCGGAGTAACGTCGATACCGATACCGTCACCCTCGATGTAGGGAATGATGGGATTATCCGGCACGTTGATCGAATGATCGTTGTTGACGGTAATCATCTCGCCGTCTGCCGGCACGGCAATATGGTCGTAATGCATCTGAAGCTCTCTGTCGTAATCGGGTAAGGTCAGAACGCGAGTCGCGTTTCCTCATAGGGTCTGTTCACACTGCGCGAGTAATCCCTAATCAATTTCTTCGTAGGCGGGCAGCGTCAGGAACGAGAGGAACTCGGTCTGCTTGGTAATCCGATCCAACAGCCGGGCCGCGCTGCGGTAGGCGCCGCTCTCGAACTCGCTATCACCGAGTTTTTCCCGCAGTCCGTCCATCTCCTCGCGCAGCAGCGCTTTGAAGTAGGCGTACGTCACGTTCCTGCCTTCATCCAGAATGCCGGTGTCGTGATGCACCCACTGCCAGATTTGCGCACGCGAAATCTCGGCCGTCGCGGCGTCTTCCATCAGGTGGTTAATCGGCACGCAGCCGTTGCCCGACAGCCAGGCCGCCATGTATTGGATCGCGACACGAATATTGTCGCGCAGCCCCGCCTGGGTGATTTTGCCCTTGACCACCTGCAGGAGATCCGCGGCCGAAACGTGGACGTCTTCTCGCAGCCTGTCGAGTTGGTGCGGACCCTTCATATGCTCGTCGAATATTGCTTTCGCCACGGGCACGAGCCCGGGATGCGCAACCCAGGTGCCGTCATGCCCGTCCGTGACTTCGCGTTCCTTGTCGGCGCGGACCTTGGCAATGGCCGCATCGTTTGCGGCGGCGTCGTTCTTGATCGGAATCTGCGCCGCCATGCCTCCGATTGCATACGCGCCGCGACGATGACAGGTTTTGATGACGAGCTGCGAATAGGTGCGGAGGAAGTGCGTCGTCATCGTGACTTCGCTGCGGTCCGGCAGCACGAATTCCGGATACTGATTGAATTTCTTGATGAAACTGAATATGTAGTCCCAGCGGCCGCAGTTCTGACCGACAATGTAATCCTTGAGTTCGTAGAGAATCTCGTCGATCTCGAACGCCGCGAGGATGGTCTCGATCAACACCGTGACCTTGATCCTATCCGGGGCAACCGCGCCCTGCTCTTCACTGAACCGAAAGATGTCGTTCCACAATCGCGCCTCGGTATGAGACTCGAGTTTGGGCAGGTAAAAATACGGACCCGTGCCCCGCTTCTCGAGTTCCGCGGCGTTGTGGAAGAGATAGAGACCGAAGTCGACCAGCGCGGCGGGCGCGGGCGCGCCGTCGACGAGAATGTGCTTTTCCTCGAGGTGCCATCCACGCGGCCGTACGATCAGCGTTGCGGTGTTTTCGCCCAGCGCATAATGCTTGTCGTTCACATCCAGGCTGATGCTGCGATCGACGGCGTCTCTGAGATTGATTTGCGCCCGGACGACGTTCTGCCAGGTTGGCGTCATCGAGTCTTCGCAGTCCGCCATGAAAACGTTTGCGCCCGAGTTAAGGGCGTTGATGATCATTTTCCGTTCCGCGGGCCCGGTAATTTCGACGCGCCGATCGGTCAGATCGGCGGGCGCCTCGCAAACCCGCCAGTCCGATTCGCGGACGTCGCGCGTTTCCTCGAGGAAGTCCGGCATTTCTCCCGCATCGATCGCCTGCTGCCGCGTCGCGCGGCGGTTCAGCAGTTCGGCGACCGCCGGCCGGAACTGTCGGGTGAGCGCCGCGACAAACTCGAGGGCGGCCTCGCTCAAGATTTCGGCAAACCCCTCGTCGAGGGCGCCCATGACTGACACGTTTCGGTTTGACCGTTTGCTCACAGGTTTCTTTATCCTTTTTAGCTTCAAAAACAAGAAGTAAAGGGAGCTTTCTAAAGATAATTCGCACCCACTGGGCGCGGCCTGGCAGAGGCGCGGCATGATACCCGGCGGCCGGTAGGCGCGCAATCTGGCGGAGCGGACCTCCGCCGACGCCGCGCCGGCAGCGGCGTGATCCCCGTCGCCCGTCGGGACGGGCTCGCGCACTAAACGGGTTCGATTACAAGCAGAGGGCGCGCCTAGCGTTTTCTGAGGCCGGCAATGCGCATAGCGACTTCCATCGCCTGCTCGTAGTTGAGCCGTGGATCGACCGCGGATTTGTAGGCCCGCACCAGGTCGGCGTCACTCAAACCGCGGGCGCCGCCGGTGCACTCCGTCACGTTTTCCCCGGTCAGTTCGAGGTGTACGCCGCCGAGATAACTGCCCATTTCCTCATGCACGCGGAACGCGGATTCGAGTTCGGAGACGATGTTGTCGAACCGTCGTGTCTTCGTGCCGTCGGCAGTGCTCTCGGTGTTGCCGTGCATCGGATCACACACCCAGAGCACGTTCGACCCGGTCGCTTTGACGGCACGAATAAGATCGGGCAGACAGTCTTCGATCCTTTTTGCGCCGAAACGGTGAATGAGCGTGAGCCGTCCCGGCTCGTTGTCCGGATTGAGGATTCGGATCAAATCCTGGAGCCACTCTGCACTCATGCCAGCGCCGACTTTCACACCCATCGGGTTTGCGACGCCCCGAAAATACTCGACGTGCGCACCGTCGATCTCCGCCGTCCGCATGCCGATCCACGGAAAATGCGTGGTCAGGTTGTACCAGCGCTTGGTGCGCCCCAAAAATCGGGTCTGCGCTTGCTCGTAGAGCAGATGCAAACCTTCGTGAGCGGCGTAGATATCGGCCCGCTGGGTCTGATGCAGCTGCTGACCCGTGATCGATTCGAGAAAGTCCAGCGATTCCGAAATGTTGTGGACGATCTCGTGATACCGGTCCGCCATCTTCGAGTGTCCGACCCAATCGAGGTCCCAATACTCCGGGTGATGCAGATCGGCAAACCCGCCGTCGATCAGCGAGCGGACGAAGTTGATGGTCAAACCGGCGCGCTCGTAGCCGCGCAATATCAGCTCCGGGTTGGGTATTCGGTCTTCGGTCGTGAACGGGCTCCGATTCACGAGGTCGCCGCGAAAGCTCGGCAGCGTTTTTCCGTCGCGGGTTTCGGTGTCCGCCGAGCGCGGCTTTGCATACTGGCCGGCCATGCGTCCCACCCGGATGACGGGTTTTTTGAGGCCGTACAACATGACCAGACTCATCTGCAGAAGAATCTTCAGTTTTGCGACAATGCTTTCGGACGTGCAGTCGTAAAAACTCTCGGCGCAGTCACCGCCCTGCAGCACAAACGCGTCGCCCTGCTGCGCCCTGGCGATTTGCCGGCGAAGCGCGTCGATCTCCCAGGACGTGACGATCGGCGGCAATCGGCTGAGATCGGCAACCGCGCGTTCCAGCGCCTCCGCATCCGGATAGGTAGGCTGCTGATTGGCCGTCATGGCCTGCCAGCTGGCGGGATGCCAGTCGGCGCGGGACTGCGTTCTACTCACGGAAACTCCCGGTCTGTTCGACCTTAGATTTGGCGCCGGCGCGGGACGGCCGTTCGCGGACTATGCCACGAGCCGCTTCCGATGTACAAAAGTTACGCCTGCAATCAGCGCCTTGGCGCGCTTCGTCGCCATACCCGTCGAATCTCGCAAGCGCCCCGGCGCCCGCACGGTAATCCCACCTGGAAAGCCGCCTGGAGGATTGGCACAATGCGCGCCTGCCACGATCCACGCCACGCTTCGCGGGCGGTCGAACCGGCACTGGAGCCCACGATGAAAGAGATATTGGATAGCCTTGGACTGACCGCGGTCAACCCGGGCAGCTGGTCCGGCGCGAAGGCGATGCAGTCGGAGTCGGCCGCCGCCATCGAGTCGACCAATCCGGCCACCGGCGAGACGATCGCCAGCGTCCTGAACACCACGGCGGACGAATACGAACAGATCGTCGCGGCGGCGCGCGACGCTTTCCTCGAGTGGCGCAAAGTTCCGGCCCCGGTACGGGGGGATGCTATCCGCCGGGTCGGCAACGCGCTACGCGACAATAAGGATGCGTTGGGCAGCCTGGTCAGCCTCGAAATGGGAAAAATCAAGGCCGAGGGGGACGGCGAGGTTCAGGAAATGATCGACATCGCGGACTTTGCCGTCGGTCAGTCGCGCATGTTGTACGGCAACACGATGCACTCCGAGCGCCCGCAGCACCGGATGTACGAGCAATGGCATCCGTTGGGCATCGTCGGCACGATCTCGGCATTCAATTTCCCGGTCGCGGTATGGTCGTGGAATTCGTTTATCGCCGCTATCTGCGGCAACGTGAACGTCTGGAAACCTTCTCCGAAAACCCCGCTGTGCGGCGTCGCGGTGCAGAAAATCTGCAACGAAGCCCTCGCGGATTCGGGTCTTCCGGACGTGTTCCATCTGTTCAACGACGGCGACAACGCGCTCGCCCAGCAGTTTGTCGACGATCGGCGCATCGACCTCGTATCGTTCACCGGATCCTGCGCGGTTGGCAAAAGGGTCGGCCATCGGGTGGCGTCACGCATGGGCAAATTCCTACTGGAGCTCGGCGGCAACAACGCCATCATCGTCGATGAGTCCGCCAACCTCGATATTGCCGTCCCGGGCATCGTGTTCGGTTCGGTAGGTACGGCGGGCCAGCGTTGCACGACGACTCGGCGCGTCCTCGTTCACGAGTCCCGCATGAGCGAGCTGAAGGAACGCCTCGTCGCCGCGTACGGACAGGTCCGTATTGGCGATCCCCTGGACCCGGAAACCCTGATGGGGCCGTTGATCGACAAAAGCGCCGTCGAGCGAGTCGAAGCGGCGGTGGCCGCGGTCAAGGCGGCCGGCGGCGAGCTGTTGTGCGGCGGCCAGCCTATCGATCGACCCGGCAATTTCATCGAACCCGCCATCGCGGTTGCCGAGAACGAGTGGGACATCGTTCAGGAAGAGACGTTTGGCCCCATCCTCTATCTCATTTCCTGCTCGGACCTCGACGACGCCATCAACAAACAGAACGGCGTTGCACAGGGCCTGTCATCGGCGATCTTCACCGACAACCTGCAGAACGCCGAGCGCTTTTTGTCGGCGACGGGTTCGGACTGCGGCATCGCCAACGTCAACATCGGCACCTCCGGCGCAGAGATCGGCGGCGCGTTCGGCGGCGAGAAGGAAACCGGCGGCGGCAGGGAGGCGGGCTCGGACTCGTGGAAAGCCTACATGCGCCGGCAGACGAACACCATCAACTGGGGCAGCGATCTGCCGCTCGCGCAGGGGATCAATTTCGACCTGTAGGCCCTAAAGTGGGTGGCAGCGTCCTACGACGTTGCCTCGAAGCGGTTTTCGTCACGGTTCTTCCGCACCTCGGCGCCGCGAAAGATCTGGCCGCTCATCGCTATATAGACGCCAGGCTCCGCAATCTGCGCGACTGCAACGGCCATGCCGACGTTGAATACGGCGTCGGTCGTCTTGAAACGGGCCGGGCTCAGGGCGCCGGTCAAGACCATGGTTTTGCCGTCGATCCCGTCGAGCACCGCCGCCGTTTCGACCATCGTGTCCGTTCCGTGCGTGATCACGAATCTCGATTCATCGTTTTTCTCGATGTAAGTGCGTAACTCGGCGCGGTCGGCATCGCTCATTTCCAGGCTGTCCTTGCGGAACAGCGGCACGACATCGTAGTCGATGCCCACCAGGCCCTCGGTCAAAATGTGGTCGATCTGCGATTCGCCAACCTCGAACTGACTCATTGCATCGAAGTAAATTTTGTCGATCGTGCCGCCGGTGCTTATGAAACGTATGAACATAGGAATCCGCGAAGCGAAATAGGTAAGGATGCCACTTCCGGGCTAAACCCAAAAGCACTACAAAGACGGCTGCCCCGTAAACTCTTGGCCGGCGGTGAGGTCTAAAACTCTCGGCCGGAAATCGCGGATTCAGCCAACCCGCCGCCAAAATCACAGCGCCGCAGAGCCATTTAGTTAGTCCCGCCATGAGGTTACCCTGCTATTATTGAGCGATGAGAACACTCCCGATACCCTGCATAACCCCGCTGAGACAAGCGCTTGCCCGCGCATCCATCCTGCTCGCGGCGCTCTGTGTATCGGCGACCGCCGGCGCCCAGGGTACGGCCATCCAACTCGAACTCGAGGGCGCGCTCGGCGTCGCCAAGGCCGAATACATCATCAGCGGCATCGCAGAAGCCACCGAGCGGAATGCCGATCTCGTCATCCTGCGAATGGACACCCCCGGCGGGCTCGTCGAACCCATGCGCGACATCGTGCAGACCATTCTGAATTCGGACGTCCCCGTCGTCACCTATGTCAGCCCGGGCGGCGCGCGAGCGGACAGCGCCGGCACCTACATCCTGCTCGCCAGCCACGTCGCCGCGATGGCGCCAACCACACATCTCGGCGCCGCAACACCCGTCTCGATGATAGGCGGAGAGCCCGACACCGACGACCAACGCAGCCCTTTTCCGCTGCCGACCGATGACGCGGCAGAGGACCAATCGGAAGAATCGACCGACGAGTCGGACGAAGCCGACGATTCCGCCGCGGAAGAAGCGGAAGAAACCGAAGACGTCGCCGCACCCGGCACCGCGATGGAACGGAAAGTCCTCAACGACTCCATCGCCTACATCAGGGGGCTTGCCGAACGGCACGGCCGCAACGTCGACTGGGCCGAAAAGGCCGTCCGGGATGCGGCAACCCTGACCTCCGAAGAGGCCCTGGAGCAGAACGTGATCGACGTCATATCCGTCAGCCAGGCGGCCCTTCTGACGGACATCGACGGCTTCGAGGTACGCATGACCGACGACACGACCGTGACGCTGGAGACGGCGTCTCTCGTGGTGGAACCGCTGGAGCCCAGCTGGCGTATCAAGTTCCTGAGCACGATCGCCAACCCGCAGATTGCGCTTCTCCTGTTGCTCGTGGGCGTTTACGGCCTGCTGTTCGAGGGTTACAACCCGGGTGCGATCGTGCCGGGCGTCGCCGGTGTCGTTTGCCTGCTGCTTGCCGCGTATGCCTTGCAGGTGATTCCGGTGAACTACGCGGGACTTGCGCTGATCATCGTCGGCATCATCTTGATCATCGCGGAGGCTTTCGTGCCGAGCTTCGGAGCGCTGGGCCTTGGCGGTATCGTAGCTTTCATCGTGGGTTCAATCATCATGTTCGACAGTGGCATCCCCGGGTTCGGCATTTCCATTCCGTTTGTGGTGAGTTTTGCAGTCGTGTCCGGCCTCGCGTTAATGTGGATCGTGAGCTTCCTCATCAAGCTACAGAGGCGCGGCCCCGTGAGTGGCGAGGAGTCGATTATCGGCGGCACCGGTGTTGCCATGGAATCGTTCACCGGATACGGCAAAATATGGTTGGAGGGCGAATCCTGGCAGGCCGAGAGCCGCATACCCATCGTAAAGGATCAGGAAGTTGTCGTGACCGCCATGGATGGGCTGGTGCTGCAGGTCAAACCTGCGCCCGCGGAGCAGTCGCATAAGACCGAATTGCAGACCTGACTGAACGTTATCTATCGAAGAGAGTTTAAATGACAACAATACCCACACTTGGCATCATTCTATTGCTCATTGCGATCGTGTTGTGGAACACGATCAAGATCCTGAAGGAATACGAGCGCGGCGTCGTGTTCTTTCTTGGCCGATTTCAGACCGTCAAAGGTCCGGGCCTCATCATACTGGTTCCGTTCTTTCAGACAATGACAAAAGTAGACCTGCGCGTCATCGTCATGGACGTGCCGACACAGGACGTCATCTCGCGTGACAACGTCTCCGTGAAGGTGAACGCTGTGCTCTATTTCCGTATCGTGGACCCCGAAAAAGCGGTCATCCGTGTCGCGAACGTGTTCGAGGCGACCAGCCAACTCTCACAAACGACGTTGCGATCGGTGCTCGGTCAACACGAACTCGACGATATGCTGGCCGAACGAGACAAGCTGAATATCGACATTCAGGAACTCCTCGACCAGCGTACCGACAACTGGGGCATCAAGGTTGCCAACGTCGAAATCAAACACGTCGACCTCGACGAAAGCATGATCCGCGCCATTGCCCAGCAGGCCGAAGCCGAACGCTCGCGGCGCGCCAAGGTGATCAACGCCGAAGGCGAAAAACAAGCGGCCGATATGCTGGCGGAAGCGGCGCGCACGCTCGCCTCGGAGGAACAGGCTCTGCAGCTCCGTTACCTGCAGACGCTCAAGGAAATCTCTAGCGAGAAGACGAACACGATCGTGTTCCCGCTGCCGCTGGATCTGATCGAGCCCTTCATGAGCACCGTAAAGGCCGTCAAGCGGGACGGCTAGAGGGATCTCCCGCTTGGCCACGAGACTCGGCGACTAGGGCGGCACGGCGGCTTTTTTCACGGGTATCGAGACGCTGATTTCGGCGCCCCCGTTCGGCGAACGGGCAATGGACAGTTCGCCGCCGTGCGACGCGGCAATCTCCTTGACGACGGCAAGCCCGATGCCGTGGCCGGGCGCGGACTCGTCCAGCCGCATGCCGCGTTGCAAAAGAAGCTCCGCCGCATCTTCCGGAATGCCGGGACCGTCGTCGCTGACCGTCAGCCGCATGCCAGCGCCGTCCATGCGTGCAACCTCTATCTCGACCCGTGCCCGGCACCACTTGCAGGCGTTATCGACCAGGTTGCCGCTGAGTTCCAGGAAATCCCCGGTATCCCCGCGGAATTCAGCGCCGTTATCGACCGTCAGGACGATTTCCGGATGTTTGTCGCGATAAACCTTCTTGAGCCCGTCGATGAGTCTCGACAGCTGATCCTCGATGGCCACGTTGCCGACACCAAACGAATCGCTGACCAGCGAGGCGGGTTTGCGCAGCTGGTAGCGCACGATGTCGTTCATTCGCTCGATCTGAGACTCGATTTTTTCGGTGCTTTCGCTTCGGGCCTGATCCGACAAGACGGCGCGGATTGCCGCCAGGGGCGTTTTGAGACTGTGCGCCAGATTGTCGAGCGTTTGTCGATAGCGGTCGGAGCGGCCGCGTTCGCTGCCGATCAGAAGGTTCATGTTGCGGGCAACGCTGTCGAGTTCGGTGGGTAAGCCTTCGCTGAGCGAATCACGCCTGCCCTCCTCGATCTCCGCGATCTCGTCTTCGATCTGCCGAAGCGGTTTTAGCACGCCACGCATGACGATCGAAATCGCGAGCAGCATGATCAGCGCCACCGCAGCGAACCAGCCGAACAGCTGACCGCGAAAACGAGCGATTTGAGCGTTGAACGAGTCGAGACTCTCGGCCACGTAAAAGCTGTAGGGACGCAGTTCACCGTTTGCGAGTTCCCATTCGACGGATATGGCCAGCGCCATCAGCGGCGTGCCGTCCGCCAGCGAGATTCGCGAAAAAACGGGCGCCCCTGGTGACGGCGGCGATCCGAACGGGACCTGGATGCCCAGCGACGATTGCGACTGCCACACGGGATCGGTTCGATTGTCGCGGAGTTCCGCGTAAAGGCCAGAGCCGATCGCGCCCAGCCGCGGTTCCTGCATCACGGCCGGCATGACGAGTTCGCCGTCTTCGTTCGGATCGGCCGCGGCCAGAAGCGCAATCAGCTGGCCGTCGAGAATGTCTTCCTGCGCCTGCTCGCCCGCTTCGCGAAACGCGCTGTCCAGAACGACGATAGTCGCGCCGAAAAAGATCAGCAGCAGAAGGCTGACGGCGAGTAACAGTCGTGCGCTTAGCGAGGCCATTGACGATACGGGCGTTCCGGCGCTTGCAGCGCCCCTACTTCGCAGCGGCAGCGACGGAAACGCCCGTCACTCGGAGTGATTGCGCTCGAGCGCGAACCGGTAACCGCGGCCACGCAGCGTTTCGATCGGTTTATATGTGTTGTCCGGATCCATTTTCTTGCGCAAGCGGCCAATGAAAACCTCGATGACGTTGCTATCCCGCTCGAAGTCTTGATCGTACAGACGGTCGGTCAGTTCCGTTTTCGAGATGACCTCGCCCGCGCGCATCATCAGATGCTCGATGATGCGGTATTCGTATCCGGTGAGATCAATCACGTTTTCACCGACGGTGAGTTCCTGCCGGTTCGTGTCCAGGGAAACGGGGCCGGCCGTGAGGACCGACGACGCCCAACCGCCGCTGCGGCGTAACAGCGCATTGACACGGGCCAGGACTTCTTCGATATGAAAGGGTTTCACGACGTAGTCGTCGGCGCCTGCCGCAAGCCCGTCAACTTTGTCCTGCCAGCGATCGCGGGCCGTCAGGATGAGGATGGGGTAGGTCTTGCCCGCTGCCCGTACCTCTCGAATGATGTCGAGCCCCGACATCTCCGGGAGTCCGAGGTCGACAACCGCGAGGTCGATCGGGTATTCGGTTGCAAAATAGAGCCCCTCTCTGCCGTCCGCGGCCTGTTCGACCCCGAAACCGCTGTCCGCAAACTGACGGCACAGCGATTCACGCAGCGTCGTCTCGTCTTCGATGATCAGGAGCCGCATCGCGTGTCAGCCTCGGGAATTCAGCCGGCGGCCCTGCCTCTTCTCGGTTTTGACCTTGCCGTCCTGCGTCAGAACCTTGATGTGGTGGACCTCACGGTTACCGTTGCGCCTCGTTTCCGCACTGATGATACGGCCACCGGGGTACTTCCGCCTCACCTGTGCAATCGCCTGCTCGAGCGACACCCCGCCCCCCTGGGCAACCTGCAGGTCCTGCTGCACGGCCCAGCGGTCGTCCGCCTCCGGCGCGGCGATGACTGCACCGCTGCCAGTCGGCTGCGCCGCAGCGGCCAGAGGCTGTCCTGCGAGGATCAAACATGACAGCAGCAGTAATGTTCGCAGTGGTTGCATGTTGGGCCGTCCGGTCAAATCGGCTGGGAATTCGCTCAAGTTTGGTATGACAACGGGCCGATTGCAACGGAGGAAGTCACAACCGGCCCGTATTTCGAGAAAGAGACGGTCTTATCCGGCGGTCGGCCTTACGTCCACCCGCACACGGATTCGGTCACCCGGATCGTAAGGCATGCGTGTCGAGTACTTCTGGCCGTTGTACCGGTAGACAACCCGGTAGCCGTCGATGCGCTCTTCTTCGCGCGCCTGGTAGTTGGTCTCACAACGACGGATCGGCTTGCTGTAGCTCGTCGCGCCGTAGTCGCCGCGCTCGTACGCCCGTCTGCGCGCCGTCTCGCTACCGACCGCCGCGCCGATGAGTGAACCGGCCACGGTCGCCGCGTCATTGCCTCGGCCGCTGCCGAACTGGTGCCCGACCACGCCGCCGATCACCGCACCGAGCAGCGCGCCGCCGGTCGTGTTCGGCCGGTGTTCCACCGTATAGTGGCGCGTCTCGTTCCAGCATTCCTGGACCGGCGTCGTTACGGTGACGTAACGGACTATGGGTTTAACGCTAACCACTCGCGCGTAGTCGTAAACGTCGTGACTGGCGCGGCTCTTGCCAATCGCATAGTGGTGTCCTCCGGCCAGAGCCGGCGTCGCAGTCAAGGCCACTGAAACAACGACGGCGCTCATGGTTGTCGTAATCCAAGGCTTGATGTTCATAGTCGTACTCCATTTCGTCTGTCACCGGCCCCAGGCGAATCCTCGAGCCTGGCGTGCAGAATAGTCGCCGGGCAATGAACGCTGCCTGAACGCTGGAGCGAAGATTTGGCGGAAAAACTGAACGGCGGGTGAATGCGCAATCCGCCTCCGATGACATCCGGGCGTATCCTGCGGACTGCGGATTGATCTTCAGGGACTAACCGTGATCGCCTGCCAGGACAGGCTCCCACAGCCCTTCCGGCGCTCTGAACGCAGGGGTCGGATAAGGGTTAGTTTTCTTTCTGCCCTTGCCAGAGCGCTTCCAGGGTGTCCAGGTCGAGATCCCGGACGACTTTTCCCTGTGCGCGGACCTCCGCTTCGACCCCCTGAAACCGCCCGATGAACTTACGATTGGCGGCTTCCAGGGCGCGTTCGGCGTCCACGTCCAGGTGCCGGGCCAAATTGGCTACCGAGAACAGCAGGTCGCCGATCTCCTCCTCTATTCTGTCGGCGGACGCCGCTTTGTTCGCGGCATCGAGTTCAGCCAGTTCTTCAGCGACCTTGGCCCTGACGCCATCGACGTCCGGCCAGTCGAAACCCACGTTGGCCGCGCGTTTGCCCAGAATCGACGCCCGTTTCAACGCGGGCAGCGCTACCGCCACACCGTCGAGCGCGCTATCGGCGCCCTTGCGCGCCTTTTCCGCCCGCTCCTCGGCTTTTATGCGTTCCCAGCTTCCGGCGATCTGGCCCCGTGCGCGCTGCTCCGCCGTGCCGAACACGTGAGGATGCCGGCGAATGAGTTTGTCGCAAATGGCGTCTGCGACGTCCGCAAAATCGAACTCGCCGTTTTCCTCGGCAATCCGGCTGTGAAACACCACCTGAAAAAGCAGATCGCCGAGTTCGCCGCGGAGTTCCTCGGTATCGTTTCTGGCGATGGCATCGGCAACTTCATACGCCTCCTCGATGGTGTATGCCGCGATCGACTCGAAGGTCTGTTCCACGTCCCAGGGGCAGCCGTCGTGCGGATCGCGCAGGGCGGACATAATTTCGAGTAATTTCTCGATAGAGGTCATAAGTTTTTATTATATAAGTAAAATATTTCGCAGAGCGACAATCATCGAGGCCGTGGCGCCCCAGATTCGGTGGCCCCCATAGGTGAATTCGACGATCGGCACGGGGATCTCGTCGATGATGCGCTCGCCCCGGCGCTCATTGCCCGGGTCGAGCAGAAACGGCAGCGGGACCTCAAACGCCACGTCGACCTCGCTCGGGTCCAGCGTGAGGCGGATTCCTCCGGTGAGCAAACCGACGACCGGGGTGACCGCGTATCCGGTAATCGTCGGCATCGGCGTCAGATAGCCGGCGACGTCTACGCATTTCGGTGCGATGCCGATCTCTTCATGCGTCTCCCGCAGTGCGGTGTCACGGATATCCGCGTCCTGCGGCTCCATGCGTCCGCCCGGGAAACTGATCTGACCGGCGTGATGTTTGAGCGCCGACGAGCGCCGGGTCAGCAAGACGAACAGCCCGCTGGAGCGCTCGACGATGGGTATCAAGACCCCGGCGGGTTTCAGATTGGTTGTCAACCGCCGCTGCAACCCGGTTGGCCAGTCCCGCGAACCGTCGCCGATGTTCACCGCCGTTGGATCCGCCGCCGGCGAACTGTCGCGAAAACGCTCGCGGATCAGCTCGGCCGTAAAGCCCTCGGCCTTGAACCGTGGTGAAGAGGCGGTCATCGGGGAAAGCGGCGACAAGCGGGGGCTGTGAACACGATGATGTGTTAACAGGCCCTAATGCTGGATGCCACCCTTGGTCAACGCCGCGGGGTTCAGCAGACGGTCGAGCTCCTCGTCGCTGAGGTCGGTCAGCTCCCTGGCGACGTCTTTGACCGGCCGCCCCTCTGCATAGGCCTTTTTCGCGACCTGGGCGCCCTTTTCGTAGCCGATGACCGGGTTGAGCGCGGTGACGAGAATAGGGTTTCGGTCCAGCGCGCCGTCGAGATTCGCCCGGTTCACGGTAAATCCGGCGATTGCGCTGTCGGCCAGCGCGACCGCGGTGGAAGCCAGGATTTCGACGCTCTGCAGCAGGTTGTGAGCAACCACCGGCAGCATGACGTTGAGCTGGAAATTGCCCGACTGACCCGCCACGGCGATGGCCGCATCGTTGCCGATGACCTGGGCCGCCACCATGGCCGCCGCTTCGGGAATGACCGGGTTGACCTTGCCCGGCATGATGCTCGAACCGGGCTGCAACGCGGGCAACGCAATCTCGCCAAGACCGGCCAGCGGCCCTGAATTCATCCAACGTAGATCGTTGGCGATCTTGAGTATGCTAACCGCGACCACACGCAGCTGTCCCGAGGCTTCAACCGCCGCGTCCTGGCTCGACAGGGACTCGAACAGCGACTCGTTTTGCCGGAACTCCACGCCGGTCTGCTCGGTGAGCAATACCGCGACCTTGCCGCCGAAATTCGGATGGGCGTTGATCCCGGTGCCGACCGCCGTCCCACCCTGGGCGAGACCGGTGAGCCTTTTCTGAGTATCCGCCAGACGTTGGATGCCGTGTTCAATCTGCCAACGCCAGCCGTCCAGCTCCTGCCCAACCGTCACCGGCATCGCGTCCATAAGGTGTGTGCGGCCCGTCTTAACGACGTCGCGCATCTCGAGCGCCTTGTCCTCCAGAGTCTTGCTCAGATGACGCAGCGCCGGCAACAATTCGTCATGGATGCCCAGGGCGGCGCTGACGTGGACACAGGTCGGGATTACGTCGTTGCTGCTCTGGCTCATGTTGACGTCGTCATTCGGATGAACCTCGGAACCCAGAGATTCCGACGCCAATCGGGCAATGACCTCGTTGGCGTTCATATTGGAGCTCGTACCGGAACCGGTTTGAAATACGTCGATCGGGAAATGCGCGTCATGTTGACCGTCGGCAACCGCAAGCGCAGCTCGCTGAATGGCCACCGCTTTGTCCGACTTGAGAAGCGCAAGCTCCGCGTTGGCGCCGGCAGCGGCCCACTTGACCAGACCCAGTGCCTTGACGAACCGCCGTGGCATCGGCATGCCGCTGATCGGAAAGTTGTTCACCGCGCGTTGCGTTTGAGCCCCCCACAGAGCATCCTCGGGCACCTCCAGCTCGCCCATGCTGTCACGCTCGATTCGGTATGCCTTTTCTGCCATTTCTTTTGGATCTCCCGGGCGCCGGCAGGCGTCCTGCTCAAGTGAAACGAAACGCTATGGTGTATGATTCGCGTCGTAAACGAACAATTCTAGCATTCATTCTTGCCGCTCGATTTCTTATCGCTCGATTTCATCCGAGACCGACCCGCCGGCCCACGCGTCTTGAGCACTCCTTATGGACTTAAACCGCCTTCTAGCTATTGCCCCGACCGACGGCCGCTACGCCGACAAGGTCGGTCGGTTACGCGACCTGTTCAGTGAATACGGACTGATCCGCTATCGTGTGCTGGTCGAGGTTCGCTGGCTGCAGTGCCTGGCCGACACGTCGGAGATCGGCGAGCTTGCGCCGCTGGGCTCGGTAACCAAAAACGTCTTGAACGGGATTGTCGACAACTTTTCCACCGAAGACGCGATGCAGGTCAAAAAGATCGAGGCGACGACCAACCACGACGTAAAAGCGGTCGAGTACTTTCTGCGCGACCGCATCGGTCAGGGCAGCGAGGTCGGCCGGCTGAGTGAATTCATCCATTTCGGATGCACCTCCGAAGACATCAATAATCTGGCCTATGCCCTGATGCTGCGGCACGCGCGCGATACCGTTCTCGATCCGATGATGCGCGACATCAACGCCAGGCTCAGGGCGCTGGTCAGGGAATACGCCGACCTGCCAATGCTGTCGCGCACCCACGGCCAGACGGCAAGCCCCACTACGGTCGGCAAAGAAATTGCGAACGTCGTGGCTCGATTGAAGCTCGCACGCGAAAGCCTCGCCGACGTGACGATTCGCGGCAAGTTCAACGGCGCCGTCGGCAACTTCAATGCACACGCAATTGCCTACCCGGAGTGCGATTGGCCCGCGCTGAGCGATCGTTTTGTCGAATCGCTGGGACTCACTCCCAATCCCTACACGACACAAATCGAACCTCACGACTGGACAGCGGAATACGCCCATGCATTGATTCGCTACAACACGGTCCTGCTCGATTTCTGCCGTGATGTCTGGGGTTACATCTCTCTCGGCTACTTCAGCCAACGCACCGCAAAACACGAGGTGGGCTCCTCGACGATGCCTCACAAGGTGAATCCGATCGATTTCGAGAATGCCGAGGGGAATCTCGGGCTCGCGAACGCCCTGCTCGCTCATCTGGCAAGCAAGCTTCCGGTATCCCGCTGGCAACGTGATCTCACCGACTCCACCGTGCAGCGGAATATCGGTATCGCCGTCGCCTACGGGGTCATCGCGATGCAGTCCCTGCTCAAGGGACTGGACAAGCTGCAGGCGAACCCGGAAGGCGTCGCCGCCGACATTGACGCCGCCTGGGAAGTCCTCGGCGAAGCCGTGCAGACCGTCATGCGTCGCTACGGCATACCGGAGCCGTACGAGAAGCTCAAAGCGCTGACCCGCGGCCGGGAGGTCACGCGCGAGCTGCTGCACGAGTTCATCGAAGGCCTCGATATCCCGGCAGAAGCCAAGAAACGTCTGCTCGGGTTGACACCGGGCGAATACGTCGGCCTGGCACCGGAACTGGCCCGCCGCCTGCCCTAGAACCCTGGGTCCCGTTCACAGGATTGTCGCCGGAATGCGAGACAATGAGAACGGTTCTCAGGAATACTAACGCCGAAAACGTGACGCAGTTGGCACAGCGCTAGTTCTACCGACCGGTAAGATTAGCCAAGCAGCCGGCAGTGTGCGCGCGGTTGGAGAGTGTGGATTCCGTGCCCGGACTCGAGCCTGAATTCGGGTGCGGCGCAAATGTCGACGCCTATGTTTGTGCATCGGTCACGGATCCAGGCAACGAAAAATCTAGCGGTTCTGGCATAGAACCAGTGACACGCGGAAACTGATGGAACCAGCACGGGAAAAAGGTCGTCGGTGGGTGATTTCGTCGAAGGATGAAATGCGCCGCGCCGTCATCGACGTCGTCGGCGAAGCGAGCCGCAGGGTGTCGATCTTTACGCACGACCTGGAACCCGGTATCTACGACGATCCCGATTTCCTGGACGTCGTGAAACACCTGGTTCTGTCGAAGACCTACGCCAGGATTCGGGTATTGATCGCGGATCCGACCCGGGCCATCAAGAACGGCAACAACTTCGTGCATCTCGGCCGGCGATTGAACACGTACATCGAATTCCGTAACGTCCGCGAGGACCTGCGCACACACCCCGAGTCGTTTTGTATTGCCGACGAAACCGCCCTCGTCTACCGTTTGCAGGCGAGTCGTTGGGAAGGCATTGCCGATACTTACGAACCGGCGGTCGCGAAAATGTACGGAAAGATGTTTGACGAAATCTGGCAGGCGAGCGAAGTGGAAATCGAATTCCGCCAATTGGGTATCTGATCACCGGCCAGCAGACGGACCTAGAATAACAAGCAACGTGTTACCAACCGATCTGACAGTAGGCGCTCTCGTCGAGCAGAACGGCCGTTTTCTCATCGTCGAAGAGCGGGCGTCCGGCGCAATGGTCGTGACCCAGCCGGGCGGGCACATCGAAAGCGGCGAGTCTCCGGAGGCGGCCGCGGAACGGGAAACCCTGGAAGAGAGCGGCTGCGAGGTGTGCGTCCGTGAGCTGCTGGGCGTCTATCTTTGGATTCACCCACAGACCCGCCAACAGTTCCTGCGCATCATGTTCTTGGCGGACCTGATTGAGGCGCACGCCGGCCGCAAGCTGGACCGGGGAATCGAAGCAGTCCACTGGTACACGCCCGCGGATTTGCGACGCCGCACGCGCGACCTGCGCACTCCGATCGTTCTGCGCTGCATCGACGACTTCATGGCAGGCAGGCGCCATGCACAGGATTCGCTGACCAGCATGCTGCCGCTGCAGCAAAACGTCCCGGCCGTGTTGGCGAGCGCCTCCCTGGTCTGACGCTCCGTTATTGCCTTAGAACCAAGCCCCTCTGGCGGTTGCCGCGGCGCTTACGATTCGGTCGGGGTCGCCCGTCGGGACGGGGTGCCCTAAGCCATACAGTGCCGGTTACGGATGTTAAAATACCCGGCTGTATGCCCATTTCCCGCGAACCCGTTGACGGCCGCCGCGTCATTCTCGGCCTGTCGGGCGGCGTTGATTCCGCCGTCGCCGCCCTGCTTTTGAAAAGCGGGGGCGCCGACGTGCACGCGCTGCACATGACCAATTGGGAGGACGATGGCGGCTACTGCCATTCGGCAAGAGACCTGCAGGACGCGCGTCACGTCTGCGAGCACCTGGAGATCCCGCTCCACCACGTCAACTTTGCACGCGAATACCGCGATCGGGTGTTCGCCCACTTCCTGGATGAATACCGCGCCGGGCGAACACCGAACCCGGACGTGCTGTGCAACCGCGAGATCAAATTCGGCGTGTTCAGGGAATACGCTCACCGACTCGGCGGCGAGCTGATTGCAACCGGGCATTACGCGCGCATCGAGAGGACCGACGGCCTGCCGAGGCTGCTCAAGGCGGCGGACGGCCGGAAGGACCAGAGCTATTTTCTTCACGCCGTACCCGCCGAGGCGCTGGTCGAAACCGTCTTTCCACTCGGAGACCTCGGAAAACCGGAAATCCGGCGCATCGCCCGGGAACACGGCCTGGCGACCCACGACAAGAAGGACAGCACCGGAATCTGTTTTATCGGTGAGCGTCCGTTTCGGGAGTTCCTCGCGGGTTACCTGCCTGCGAACCCCGGACCCATTCGCACGCCGGAAGGAGAGCAGGTCGGCGAGCATCGTGGACTGATGTATTACACCCTGGGCCAGCGACAGGGGCTGGGCATCGGCGGCCGCCGGGACGCATCTCAGAGCCCGTGGTACGTAGCCGGCAAGAATCTGGACAGCAACGTGCTCGTGGTGGTCCAGGGCGAACATCCGCTGCTGTACTGTGAACACATCGAAACCGCGGACGAGTCGTGGATCGGACCGATGCCGGGCTGCCTGGAGGCCGATGGCGGGGAACTCCGCTGCCACGTCAAGGTACGCTACCGGCAACCCGACCAGGGATGCGTTGTGCGGCGCCGCGAACCCGGCCGCCTTCTGGTGTCGTTCGACGACCCGCAGCGCGCGGTCGCGCCCGGCCAGTTTGCGGTTTTTTACGACGGTGAACGGTGCCTGGGCGGCGCCGTGATCGATCGCCTGGTCCAACGCGCCGCACCCCTGAAGGACGCGGTCTAGCGCGGCACCGCCCCCGCTGGAATGCCGCAATGAGCGGTGGCTTCCGCTATAATGCCGACCCCCGCCGGCGGACCCTGCGCGTCATAGTTACCGGCAATCTACAAATTCAGCGTTTGCTCAATCGACTTTTGCGGAGATCAGTAATGAAGGACAGCTTCGGCGCCCGTTCCACCCTCGAACTTGGCGGAAAACAGCACGAGTTATTCCGTCTCGACGCGGTAAAAGACGGTCACGTGGACCGACTCCCCTACTCCCTGAAGGTTCTGCTGGAAAATTTGCTGAGGTTTGAAGACGGCCGTGACGTCACCCGCGACGACATTCTTGCGCTCGCGAATTGGGATCCCAAGGCGGAGCCAAGCACGGAAATATCGTTCACGCCGGCCAGGGTCATCCTCCAGGACTTTACCGGCGTACCGGCCGTCGTCGACCTGGCCGCAATGCGAGACGCCGTCGTGAAACTGGGTGGGAGCGCCGACAGCATCAATCCGCTCTCTCCGGCCGAACTGGTCATCGATCACTCCGTCCAGGTCGACCGTTACGGCAGCGCAAACGCCCTCGATCTGAACAACAAAATAGAATTCAGCCGCAACAAGGAACGGTATTCGTTCCTGCGCTGGGGTCAGTCCGCGTTCGAGAATTTTCGCGTAGTGCCGCCGAACACGGGCATCGTTCATCAGGTAAACCTCGAGTACCTGGGACGGGTCGTGTTCGACAATGAAGAGCAGGGAAAACGCCAACTCTACCCCGACACCGTTGTCGGCACCGATTCTCACACCACGATGATCAACGGTCTCGGCATCCTGGGCTGGGGCGTTGGTGGCATAGAGGCCGAGGCGGCGATGTTGGGGCAGCCGATCACAATGCTGATCCCACACGTCGTCGGTTTCAAGTTGAGCGGAAAGCTCGCCGAGGGCACCACGGCAACCGACCTTGTCCTCACGGTCACCGAAATGCTGCGCGAACGCGGCGTCGTCGGCAAGTTCGTCGAATTTTTTGGTGACGGACTTGCGGAGCTGCCGTTGGCCGATCGAGCCACGCTAGGCAACATGTCCCCCGAATTCGGCAGCACCTGCGCAATTTTTCCGATCGACGGCGAAACTCTGCGTTACCTGAGCCTGTCCGGCCGGGATCCCGGGCACATCGAACTGATCGAGGCGTACGCCAAAGAGCAGGGTATGTGGCGCTACGAGGGTGAACCGGACGCGCTGTACAGCGACCTCCTGGAGCTCGACATGGGCACGGTCGAGCCGAGCATCGCCGGACCGAAACGGCCACAGGATCGCATCGCGCTGAGCGCCGCGGACAGCAGCTACCGGAAACACCTCGAAGCGGCGACGGCAAACCGCACATCCGGCGGATCGGCGGCGGCCGAACTCGACGGCCGGCAGGTCGAGATCAAGGACGGGGCCGTCTTGATCGCGGCCATCACCAGCTGCACCAACACATCCAATCCCGCGGTCATGATCGGCGCCGGTCTGCTGGCTCGCAACGCCCGCGCCAAGGGCCTGGAGACGAAACCCTGGGTTAAAACGAGCCTTGCACCCGGCTCCAAGGTGGTCACCGACTACCTCGAAAAAACGGACCTGTTGGATGACCTCGCCGCGCTGGGCTTCTACACGGTCGGTTACGGTTGCACGACCTGCATCGGCAATTCCGGCCCGTTGAAAGAGGAGATTGCCGAAGCGGTGAAAAGCGGCAACGTCGTGGGTTGCAGCGTATTGTCCGGCAACCGGAACTTCGAGGGCCGCATACACCCGCTGGTGCAGATGAATTTCCTGGCGTCGCCGCCGCTCGTTGTCGCCTACGCACTCGCAGGATCGCTGGACGTTGACCTGTTCGAGGACCCACTGGGCGAAGGGGCCGACGGCGAGCCGGTTTACATGAGGGACATCTGGCCGAGTCAAAAGGAAATTCACGACCTGATGGGGGCAAACATCGATTCGGGTATGTTCAAGTCCAGTTACGCGAGCGTGTTCGCCGGCGACGCCAACTGGAACAGCCTTGAAGTTCCGACCGGAGAAATTTACGCCTGGGACCCGGAATCGACCTATGTCAAACACCCGCCCTACTTCGAGGGCATGACCCTCGACACCGAATCGGTCACGGACATCGCCGGCGCGCGGGTGTTGGCGCTGCTCGGAGACTCGGTAACGACCGACCACATTTCTCCTGCCGGAAGCATTGCCCCCGACAGCCCCGCCGCCGACTATCTTCGAGAGCAAGGCGTCAAGGAAAGCGACTTCAACTCGTACGGTTCGCGCCGGGGCAATCATGAAGTCATGATGCGCGGTACGTTTGCCAACATCCGGCTGCGGAATCAGCTTGCGCCCGGAACGGAGGGAGGATGGACGCGTCATCAACCCAGTGACGAACAAACGTCCATTTACGCAGCGTCGTTGAAATACAGGGATGAAGGCACTCCGCTGATCGTCCTGGCCGGCAGCGAGTACGGGACGGGGTCGTCACGCGACTGGGCCGCGAAAGGCACTTTGCTGCTTGGCGTCAAGGCCGTTATTGCGAAGAGTTTCGAGCGGATCCATCGCTCGAACCTGATCGGGATGGGCGTTTTGCCGCTGCAGTTCGTGGCCGGCGAAAGTGCGGAGAGCCTCGGTCTGACCGGCAAGGAGGTTTACGACATCAAGGGGCATGCCGACCCGGACGCGGAAACGGTCGACGTGACCGCCACGGCCGCCGACGGAACACAGACGGCGTTCAAGGCCGACATTCGCATCGATACGCCGAAAGAGCGGGATTATTTCGAGCACGGTGGCATCCTGCACTACGTTTTGCGTCAGCTGGTCAAGGCAAAGGCCGACGAAGCCGCCTAGTGGATGCGGAGGTGGATATCCCGCAAGGCCTGGTCGCCGCCTTGCGGGAGGCCCGCCACGTCTGCGTTTTGACGGGCGCGGGCGTCTCGGCGGAAAGCGGCGTACCGACCTTTCGTGAGGCACAGACCGGCCTCTGGGCAAAATACGATCCGTTGGCCCTGGCAACGCCCGACGCGTTTCGACGCGACCCGGCACTGGTCTGGCGCTGGTATCGCTGGCGCCGTGATCTGCTGTCAGGAGTCGCTCCAAACCCCGGACACCTGGCGCTGTCGCACCTCGAAGACCTGGTACCCAGTTTCACGCTGATCACGCAAAACGTCGACGGCCTGCACCAGCGCGCGGGCTCCGAAGACGTCGTCGAGTTTCACGGCAACATTTTCGACAATCGATGCAACGCCCCTGGCTGCTCCCTGCGCGCCGACTCCGTCCCTGACGTCGCCGTGCCACTATGCCCAAGCTGCGGCGGCCACCTCCGCCCCGGGGTCGTCTGGTTCGGGGAGCCCATTCCGATGGCGGCGATGAACGCCGCGAACGACGCAATCGACACCTGCGACTTGTTTTTCGCGATTGGAACCTCATCCCTGGTATGGCCGGCCGCGGGATTCACCCAAATGGCAGAACGACGCGGCGCCACTGTGGTCGAAATCAACCCGGAACAAACGGCAATGTCGGCCGTCTGTCACTATCGGCTTGCGGCCGAATCGGGGTCGGCGTTACCGAAGCTGATAGACTGTTTGACCGCCAACAGAGAAGAAAACAGGAACCGTGCTTAGTCGAATCAAAAACATTGGCTTTTCCGATCGGCCGCTTTGGGTCAAGATCGCCGGCGCGGGTCTGGGCGTCTTTCTGATCGTCATGGTGATCATCGGCTGGTATTGGTCGCGCATGCCGGACGTTTTCTGGGTCCAGGAACAACCCGGCGATCGAAAGGTCGTCGGATATGCGACCGTGGACACCCTGATTCGAGTATCGGAAACCCTGCTCGATAAACCGGGCGGTTATCTCACGAACGACAAGACGCCACCCAGCGTGATACTGGACAACATGCCGAATTGGGAGCTTGGCGTCCTGCAGCAGGTTCGCGATCTCGCCCGCGTCATACGCAACGACTACAGCCGAAGCCAGTCCCAGTCGCGCGAAGACGTCGACGTCTCGATCGCCGAACCGAAGTTTTTCTTCGACAACAATTCGTGGATATTGCCGCCCACCGAATCCCGGTATCGGGAAGGCATCGAGGGATTCACCAAATATCGTGACCGCCTCTCGGGTGTGGCGCAGCCCGATGCGCAGTTTTTCGCCCGCGCCGACAATTTGCGTGAATGGCTAGCACAAGTCGAAAAACGCCTGGGGAGCCTGAGCCGGCGCCTTGGGGACAGCGTGGCGACGGACGTGATCAACACGGATCTCGCCGGGGAATCGGCCGCCGAGGCAACCACCGCGCTGCCGGACCGGGTGCCGGTCAGAACGTCCTGGTTGGAGATCGACGACATATTCTTCGAGGCGCGAGGCACGGCCTGGGCGCTCGTGCACTTTTTCCGCGCGGCCGAGCTGGACTTTGCACAGGTGCTCGCCGACAAAAACGCGCGCACGAGCGTCCGTCAGATCATTCGAGAACTCGAAGCCAGCCTGCAACCCCTGCGTTCGCCGATCGTGCTGAACGGCGGCGGTTTCGGTATTTTCGCGAACCACTCGCTGGTGATGGCCAACTACCTGGCGCGCGCCAACGCCGCGGTCATCAACCTCCGGGAGCTCCTCGACCAGGGCTGACAAAATAGAGAAACAGTTTTAACTAGAATCTTTAAGATATTGATTTAAATCAATATACACCTACCCAGCCCGGAACTGATCGCCAGGACTCCGAGAGCGCGCGATCCAGTCGCCGATAGTCCGGCTCATGACGCGACACCAGCCGCCAGAACGCCGGCGAGTGATCCATGTGGCGAGCGTGGCAAAGCTCGTGAACCATCAGGTACCGGACAATACGCGGCTCCAGAAACAGCAGGCAGAGATTCAGGCTGATCGTACCGGAGCTGCTGTGACTGCCCCAACAGGTGCGCTGCGCGCGAATTTGCAGTCGGTCGAACGGCAGGCCAAAGTCCTCGGACAATCGGCGCATACGCGGCTCGAACTCCCGGCGGGCCACTTTGGACAACCACCGGCGTAAGGCTTGCGTACATTTCGTCTCGTCACCGACCGCTCCCGTGAGCACGAGGGTGTTGCCGAGTTCCCGGTGACGGACGGTGTCGGCGCCCCGCCTCGACCGATAAGCGACCACGGCACGGCGATCCACGGATGGCAGGTGCAGCTTGGACGGCAGCCGATAGGAGTCCGGCGCAACCTCGTCGGCAAACGCCTCGAGCGCACGCGCAATCCAGTCGCGATTTTCGGTGACGAACGCCTCGACGTCACCGGGCCGGGTCCGTCTGGGTACCACCACTTCCACGCGACCGCGCGGATACACCTTGATCGACAGGCGTCGCGCCCGCGCGCTTTCACGCACTGAAAAGCCCGGCAGGCTGCCGGGCTCGTACGCGCTCGGGGAGGTGTTCTCCGGGAACAGGGCCAGTTGCAATGCTGTGCTTCGCACGCCCCTATTCTACGGGCTATCCTCTCCGCGGACTATCTTCCACCGGGCCCGGGCCGCTATGGGCTGTCGCCGCTAAACCGGACGGCCTGATCCAGGCTGCTCTCACCGCTGACCGCGGCAACCTCGGCGCTATCGCTAATGAACAGCTCAATCTCGTGCTCAGCTTCGATCGTGCCGAGCACACGGGATCCCGGACCGATTACGATTTTGGGTTTCCGGCGACCCCATCGATTGCGCCATCCCTCGGGCTTCTCGATGATCAGGTCACCGCGCAACACGGAGTTGTCGGTCAGCCATACGTCCCCGGTCACCGTCGAAAGTTTGCCGCCGATCTCGCTGCCGACGATACGCAGCTCCCCGTTGACGTTGCTGACGTCCTCGGCGACGGAACTACCCGCCCCGAGCCTGATCTTGCCGTTGACCACCGATATCCCGCCCGAGATGGCGGCGTTCCGGCCAATCCGGATCGTGCCGTTGACGCTCTCCAGGTCTTCGGCGACAAGCCCGTCACCAATACGAATGCTGCCGTTCACCGTGGCGGCATCGGTCAGCTGGACGCTATCGTCGATGCGAATGGCGCCGTTGACCGTTTCCAGCGAACCGCTTATCAGCGCATTGCTGCCGACGGTAATGCCGCCATTGACGGTCGACCGACCCTCGGATTGGCCGCCGCTCTCGATATCTATGTCCTTGTTGGCGTCCCAACCGTACGCCGGCGCCACCAACAGTACTGCGAGCAGACCCGCGCAGGCTGCATGTAATTTGGATTTCGTAGACACGTCAGACTCCCATTTTGCTCCCTTGTGTATTGGATACCGCCCAAAGCCGAATGGTTGCGACGTCCGGCGAGCGACGCCCCGGGGGTACCCGCCGGCGGTATCTCCGGGTACTCTTACGCCACCCGAGTCCCGTCCATTCCGTTCAGGCGCCTATGCAAACAGCCCTCGAGGCCCGACACCTCGTCAAACACTACCCCGGTGTACGCGCGGTCGATGACGTCAGCTTTTCCGTTCGAGAGGGCCTGTGTTTCGGGCTGCTCGGCCCCAACGGGGCGGGCAAAACAACCACGGTCGAGATCATCGAAGGGGTCACCCCGGCGACGTCGGGCGAGGTCTGGTACTTCGGGGAACCCGCGGGCACGAAATTTCGGGAAGAGGTCGGCATCCAGTTTCAGAACACGGCACTGCAGGATTACCTGACGGTTGGCGAGACGCTACGGATGTTTCAAACACTCTACGATCGCCGCGCCAGGCTCGACCGCATCATCGAAGAGTGTTCGCTCGGCGATCTGCTCCAGCGCGACAACCGAAAACTCTCCGGAGGTCAGCGGCAACGACTGTTGCTGGCCGTGGCTCTCGTCAACGAGCCGCGAATCGTTTTCCTGGACGAGCCGACCACTGGCCTAGACCCGCAGGCCCGGCGAAACTTCTGGGATCTCGTGGAACGTATTCGGACAAACGGAACCACGGTGATCTTGACCACGCACTACATGGACGAAGCGCAAGTGCTGTGCGACGAAATAGCCATCATGGACGCCGGCAAAATCGTGACTCAGGGCAATCCGGATACGCTGCTCAAGGAGCGCTATCGAAACGTCATCATCGAATTGCCGGTCGAGGACGTTGACGGCGACCTCGCGAATTTCGAGCACCGCCGGCTGGAGGCGCAGGGCCTGATAGAGATCGAGACCGACGACGTCAACAAGAGCCTTGCAGAATTAGCCGCGCACGTGCACGGACTGAACCGCTTGAAAATACGCCAACCGAACCTGGAAGATCTTTTCCTCGATCTGACCGGCCACACGCTGCGCGCCTGACCCCCGCCCGGACACCTCACGTGTTATCCCGCATTTTCGCAATCTTTCGCGCCCGCAACATCGAATTCATCCGCGACCGCGGCTCGATGAGCTGGAACATCGTACTCCCGGTCGCGCTGATGTTCGGCCTGTCTTTCGTTTTCGGTAACGAGGACAGGCCACAATACACCGTCGGCGTACTGCAGGATTCCGCGGTGATCGACCGGCAAGCACATCCGTTTCTGGCGACACGTTACATGCAGTTCGTTGTCGTCAGCGACCCGGAGGACGGGCAGCGCAAGATCGCCAGGCACCAGTTGGACCTTCTCGTGCAGTTTGCTCAACGAAACCGGTATTGGGTGAACCCGGACTCGCCCAAAGGCTATTTCGCCGAGCTTGCATTGCTGGAGACGGCCGGCGAAACCATCGAGAAGGCGCAGATAAACGGCGAGGCCGTTCGCTACGTCGACTGGGTGTTGCCCGGCATACTCGGCATGAACATGATGTTTAGCTGTCTCTTCGGGGTTGGCTACGTGGTTGTACGCTACCGCAAGAACGGGTTCCTGAAAAGACTTCGAGCAACGCCGCTGCGCGCAATCGAGTTTGTCATCGCTCAGGTCGCATCACGACTGGTGCTGATCATGGTCATTACGTGTTTCGTCTTCGCCGGCACCAAATACTTCCTCGGCACGCGCATGGACGGCAGCTATCTACTGCTATTCCTGGTTGCCCTGGTCGGCGCCATCGCATTGATATCGATGGGTCTCCTCGTCGCGTCGCGGGTGACCAGCGAAGAGCTGGCCGGCGGCCTGCTGAACTTGGTCACGTGGCCGATGATGTTGCTTTCGGGAGTCTGGTTTTCGCTCGAGGCGGCGGACGAATGGGTGCGGCAGGTGGCGATGGTCTTTCCACTCACCCACGTCCTCGATTCGGCGCGGGCGGTGATGCTGGACGGCGCCGGGCTCGCCGATATCGCACCGTCGCTGACGTCCCTGGGCTTGATGAGCGCGCTATTCCTCGGCGTCGGCGCGGCGCTCTTTCGCTGGCGGCCAAGCTAGGACCGACCAGTACGATGCAAAACATGCTCATCGACATCGGTGCAAACCTGACCCACGACAGCTTCGACGCGGACCGGCGCGACGTCGTCGATAGAGCCATGGCGGCGGGCGTCGGCCGATTCATCATCACCGGCAGCAGCGAACAGGGCAGCCTGGATGCACTGAAGCTTGCATCGGAGTATCCCGGGGTGATGTATTCCACCGCCGGCGTACACCCGCACCACGCCAGCGAATATTCCGACGACGTCGAGAACACGCTCGCCTCACTGCTGGACGAGCCGAACGTGGTCGCCGTCGGTGAGTGCGGGCTCGACTACTTTCGCAACTTTTCGCCCGTCGCGGCGCAGCGCCAGGCGTTCAGCCGTCAGCTCGAACTCGCCGAGCGTGTTCAGAAACCGGTTTTCTTGCACCAACGCGACGCTCACGCCGAATTCGTCGAACTCCTCGCGCCGAGGATCGATCGGCTTCCACGCTGTGTTGCCCATTGTTTCACCGGCGACGAGTCGATGTTGCGGGACTACCTGTCGCTCGATCTGTACATCGGCATTACCGGATGGATCTGCGACGAGCGGCGCGGCGGCCACCTGAAAGAGCTGATTGGCGACATCCCGCGAGATCGGTTGATGATCGAGACGGATGCGCCCTACCTGCTGCCGCGTTCGCTCAGGCCGCGCCCGAAAACGCGACGGAACGAGCCGGCGTATTTGCGCGAGGTACTGCGGGTTGTCGCCGAGGCGGCCGGCGTCCCGGAGTCCGAGATAGCGGAATCGACCACGGCGAACGCCGAGCGCTTTTTCGGGATTGCGCAATAACACGTCCACCGGCCGACGGCGCGCGCGGGATAGTGGTCAAACGGTTTTCAAACGATGGGGGCGCGACGTTTTTCGCGGCGCGGCTCGGCGCGGCGGGACTCCGCGACGATCTGGTCCCAGTGCGGCTTGAAGGCCTCGATCTTCGCCTTCGCCGAAAGTTTGTCCTTCTCGCCGAACTCCGCCAACAAGTCGTCGAGCTTGCAAACCAGGTCCGGCACCCCTTTTGAGAAATCCGCGTCGTCCGTGAACAGGATTCTTCCGGTGACGGGCACCTGCCGCACGATTTGACGAACCGCCGCAATACGATCAAATAGCGCCGGCTGGGGATTCGCAAAGGTGAAGCGACGGTCACTGCTGATCACCGTCCAGTCCTGCATTTTGTCGCTGCCGAACACGATGCCGCTGACCTCTTTGACGTCGATCACGAGCAGGCCCTCCGCGGTCAGAACCAGGTGGTCGATCTGAATCTCGCCGCCGTCCGCGTTGGGGATGATCAGGTTACTCAAGTATTCGTAGGCGATACTCTTGACCACCTCGTCAACCGATCGGGACCGGTGCGTACGGCGCCGGTAAACGAACAGATACAGCAACAACAGAACAACGAGCGTCAGCGGCAGCAGGGTGGCGCTGTTCAATTCGATGCCCCAGGAATCGAGTTACCCATACTTCCTGCTGTCTCCACGCCCGCTAATATCCCATGGCGGACGTCATTTATCCCCTGCGGGGGGCGAATCGTCAACCCGTATTCCGGCATCGAGCGCCGCAGCGAGCGCGTCGAGGCCGGCCGCGATGCGCTGGTATCGACTGGGGCGCGACAAAATGTCTTCGAGCGCGCTGGGCACCGGTACCGCGGCGCCGATCAACGGTTCGACGACCGACTCGAATTTTGCCGGATGCGCGGTTGCGACCAGAATCCAATCCTGCTTCTTTCGCTCGTCGGACATTTGGTGGAACGCATAACTTGCCGTTGCGGTGTGCGGACAGGTCGCAAATCCCAATTCCGTGTAGTCCGACCGTATCCGGGACTCGATCTGCTCGTCGGTGACGCTCAGCGCGCTGATCACTCCGCGGAGCTCCGCACCCTCCCCGTGCAGATTGCGCAACCTCTCCATGTTGCTCGGGTTGCCGACGTCCATTGCGGTTGCAAGCGTCTGTATACTTGCGCGCGGCAGCCACTCGGCGCCCGCGAGATAGTCGCTGATCAGTCGGTTCGCATTTGTCGCAAGCACGATGTCGCCGATGGGCAAACCCATATCGCGGGCCAGAATACAGGCCATCGCATTGCCAAGATTGCCGGTGGGGATTATGAAGCCCGGTTTTGAGCCGGTCCGGCGGAAATGCATGAGGCTTGCGTGTGCGTAATAGGTACTTTGGGGCAGCAATCGCCCAATGTTGATGCTGTTCGCGGAACTGAAACGATAACGCCCGCTCAGCGCCGGATCGGTAAAGGCTGCCTTTACCATCGCCTGACAATCGTCGAACGTACCCTCAACCTCCAACGAGAGGACGTTATCGCTCCAACAGGTGAGCTGTTTCGCCTGTCTCTCGGAGACCCTGCCGCGGGGAAAGAGCACGACGACGCGGGTACCGGGTCGCCGGTCGAAGGCGGCCGCGACCGCCCCTCCGGTGTCGCCGGAGGTTGCCACCAGAACCACGAGCGGCGTGTCCGCCGCCGTCGTCAGCCGTGTCAGGCAGGCGGCGAGAAAACCCGCGCCAACGTCCTTGAACGCCGCAGTCGGACCATGATAAAGCTCCAGAAGCCACGCGTTTCCGTCAGTGACGTCCAGACGCGATGCCGGGATCGGAAAATGCAGCGCCTCTGCCAGTATGTCCGACAGGCTTCCCGCCAGCGTCGATTCCGCGAAAAACGGGGCGAGCAGCACCTCCGCGGTCTCCGTCAGCGACTCCGCGCCGGAGAAATCGTCCACGGACAGGCTTGGCAGCGTGTCGGGAACGAACAGTCCGCCGTCGTCCGCGATACCGCGCAGAAGTGCATCGTCGAGTCCGTAGAGCTCAGTGCCGCGCGTGCTGCGGAATTTCATGACACGGTCTCCAGATGCGCGCCCGGCGCGGACAGCGGGCTGATCCAGGACTCGCAATCGTAGCCGCCGCTCCGGCTGCCCCGTTCCATTGCGGTGCGGACACGGTCTGCAACGTCGGTGGCGCAGAGCGCAAAAATGCTGGGTCCGCTGCCGGACAGCGAGCAACCCAGGGCTCCGGCCTGGATCGCCGCCGCCTGCACGGCCTCGAAACACGGCACCGCGGACGCGCGCTGCGGTTCGATGATCACGTCCTTGAGGCAGTCACCAATGAGTTCGTGATCGTTGTTGGCGATGCCAACCAGGAAACCCGCAAGATACGCTTGCTGCGTAAGCCACTGGTCCATCGAGTAGGCGTTCGCGAGTTTTTTTCGCGCCTCGGCCGTATTGACCAGCAGGTCAGGGTGGACGACAACGCTGCTGAGGTCCGGCGGCGTGTCCAGTTTGATCGTACGGTGCGCCAGAGGGGGTGGCGAAAGCACCATGCCACCAAGCAGACTGGGCGCCACGTTGTCGGCGTGTATACCACCGCTGGCCACTTCTTCGCCGGCCAGCGCAAACTCCAACAGTGCGTCGATCGGCAGCGGCTCGGACAGCAAGCCGTTGACGGCGACCACCCCCGCGACCGCCGACGCCGCGGAACTGCCCATACCCGATTGCAGCGGCACACCCTTGCGGACGATCAGTTCCACACCACCCTCTTCGCCGGCGGCGCTCCAAAGGGCCTGCGCCGCAACGCTGGCGGTGTTCTCCGCCTCGTCGGCGGACAGCGTCGGATGAGGCTTTCCGTCGAGCCCGTGCACTTCGGCAATCGTAATCCGGTCACCGGCTACGCATCGCGCCGACACTCGATCTCCTACGCCCGCGATCGCGAGGCCCAGCATGTCGAAGCCAACCGCGACGTTTCCAATGGAGGCCGGCGCGAATGCGCTGGCGGTCTTCCCGTTCTTCACCTCAATTCCCGCCCAGGTGTTTGGCCAGTTCCAGCAGGTCGCCGAAAACCCCGCCGGCGGTCACCTCGGGGCCGGCACCGGGCCCCTGCACGACCAGCGGATTCTCGGAGTAACGGTCGGTCGTGAATCGTATGATGTTGTCCGTCAGGGCGATGTGACTCAGGGCGCTGGTCGGCTCGACTTGTCGTAAACCGACCGACAGCGCGCCCTGCTCGTCCAACGACGCCACGTAACGCAATGCCTTCCCCGCCTGCCTGGCCTCGAGGTAAAGCGCCTCCATCGATGGATCATGGCTTTCCAGCTGCTCGAGGAACTCCTCCGTGTCGAGTTCGCGGAGTTCCTCCGGGATGAGATTCTCGACCGGAAAATCACCGATCTCGACCGGGAGGCCGAGCTCTCTCGCCAATATGGTCAGCTTGCGGGCGACGTCCATCCCGGACAGGTCGTCACGCGGATCGGGTTCCGTGAACCCGCTGTCGCGCGCCCGCCGCACGATGGTTGAAAAAGGCGTGGTGCCGTCGTAGACGTTGAACAGATAAGCCAGCGTGCCCGACAAAATGCCGTCGATGGAACGGATACGGTCACCGGTATCGAGCAGGTTGCGCAGCGTCGAGATGACCGGCAACGCGGCGCCGACGGTCGTTTCGTAGAAATAGTGGCTGTTCCCCCGTTCCGCGCTCCGACGCAGGCTTTCGTAATAACCGGCCGGTCCGCTAAACGCCTTTTTGTTTGGTGTAATCAGGTGGATGCCGCGCTCGAGCCAGTCGGCGTATCGTCCGGCAACGACGTCGCTCGACGTGCAATCGATGATGACCGCGTGCGGCAGGTGATCGGGATGAACATGGGCCTCGAACGCCTCGAAATCGAACGGTGTCGCAGCCTTGTCGAAACCCGTCCGCCAGTCCTGCAGGTCGATCCGCCGCTGGCCGAGCAGCATGCCGGAAGATCGTCCAATCGCGCGGATGCGCAGATCCAGATTGAAGCGGTCCCGCAGCCACTCGCTGCGCCGGCTGATCTGGTTCAACAGCGCGCCGCCGACGTTGCCCGGACCCAGCAGGCCGATCGACAGGGTTTTTGCCGACAGATAGAACCCGGAGTGCACAGCACGAAGCGCCCGCGTCGAGTCCGCGGTATCGACGACGGCGGAAATATTTCGTTCGGACGACCCCTGCGCAATGGCCCGCACGTTGATGCCGGCGCTGCCGAGGGTGCCGAAAAAACGCGCGGCCACACCCGGGGTACCGGCCATATTGTCGCCCACGACGGCGACGATACTCTGTGCGTCGGTAAGCTCCACGTTCTGGATCTGCCCGCCGGCGAGTTCGTCGGCAAACTCCGCCGAAACGACCTGGTGCGCGCGCTCCGCCAACGAACGCGGCACAGCAATACAAATGGAATGCTCGGAGCTCGCCTGCGAGATAAGGGTCACGGACACGTCAGCCTGCTTCAGCGCGGCGAACAGGCGATCCGCGGTGCCGGGGACGCCGATCATGCCGGCCCCCTCCAGGTTGATGATGGCAAGATCGTCGACCGCGGTAACGCCTTTGATACCCGCATCCGCCTCGCTGCGTGACGAAATCCGGCTACCGGGACTTTCCGGCGCAAACGTGTTGCGGATAGCAATCGGGATGCCGTTCTGCACCGCCGGACCCATCGTCTGCGGATGGATGACCTTGGCGCCGAAGTACGCGAGTTCCATGGCCTCGTTGTAGGACAAAGCCCGGATAATCTGCGCCTCGGGCACGCGGCGCGGATCACCGCTCAGGACGCCGTCGACGTCCGTCCAGATCGTCAGGCTGTCCGCGCCGGACAGGGCCGCAAAAATCGCCGCCGAATAGTCGCTCCCGTTGCGTCCCAGCGTCGTCGGCAAACCTTCTTCATCAACCGCGTTGAACCCGGTAATCACGGCGACGCCGTCGAAGTTTTCATCGAGCAGTCCGTCGAAGCGACGTTGTGATTGCTCCCAAGAGACCAGCGGCCCCAGCTCCCCCTGCCGAACGACGACGACCTCGCGGGCATCGATCCAGGTTCCAGCCTGGTCGCGCCCGAGCGTCTCCTCGAGCAGCGCGGCGAGCAGCCGCGCGGACCAGATCTCACCGTAACCGGCGACGACGTCCCGTGTCCGCTGCGGCGCCGACTTGACCCGTGCAATCTCCACGAGCTGCTCGTGGATCGTGTTGGCGTCCTCGCTCCATGCGTCCAACAACGCCACCCGCGCGTTGCCCGGGAGCAGGTCTTTGGCTGCCGTGCTATAGCGCTCGCCGATCGACTGAAGCTCGCTGACGAAACCGTCATCGTCACCTTCCGCTTGAGCCGACAGACGGTAGAGCCGGTCGGTCATCCCGCCCATGGCCGAGACCACCACACCGAGACTTACGGTCGGCGCACCCTCCCGCTCGCGCAGCAGCAAGCCTGCAACCTGCTTGAAGCAGTCCGCGTCCGAGAGGCTCGTACCGCCAAACTTGTGAATTTTCCAGTGCGTCGCCACGACTATCCCGCCGACCCGAACAAAGCGGCTTATGATAGCGGCAGATTCCGCAAGCGTCGCCTGTTTCGTGTGTAATCAGTGGACGGCGGCGTATCCGGGTCTCGGAGAGGATGGGGGCACTAGGATGAGCGTGCCGCTTGTCGTCGGCCTTCGGCCTCCTCGGTGCGAACGCAGCCCTGCGGGCTGCAAGGTTCGAATCTTTGGGGGAGCGAGGTCGTAACGCTACCCGCTCAGGTTGACGTCTGCGAGGATGGTGGGGGCACTAGGATGAGCGGTCGCTTCGCGACCGCTTGTCGTCGGCCTTCGGCCTCCTCGGTGCGAACGCAGCCCTGCGGGCTGCAAGGTTCGAATCTTTAGGGGAGCGAGGTCGTAACGCTACCCGCTCAGGTTGACGTCTGCGAGAATGGTGGGGGCACTAGGATGAGCGGTCGCTTCGCGACCGCTTGTCGTCGGCCTTCGGCCTCCTCGGTGCGAACGCAGCCCTGCGGGCTGCAAGGTTCGAATCTTTAGGGGAGCGAGGTCGTAACGCTACCCGCTCAGGTTGACGTCTTGAGCTACTCGACACATAGCTTACAGATTGTTCCGGACACATGGTTTACACATTACGGCATTTGGGGAGCCCCCGGATGCCCTGGAAAGAGTGTAAACCGATGGATGAGAGACTTCGTTTCATAGCCAGGCTGCTCGAGGGCGAGAAGATGGCCCCACTGTGCCGGGAGTTTGGGATTAGCCGCGTCACTGGCTACAAGATTTTCAACCGATACAAAGACTGCGGCCTTCAGGGCCTGAACGACCGTAGCCGGGCGCCGTACCGGCAGGCCAACCGCCTACCCTACCAGGTCGAGCGTACGATTCTCGGGATCAGGAAGGAACACGACACTTGGGGCGCCCGCAAGATCCGCGACAAGCTGATCAAGCAGTTCCCGATGGTGCCAACGCCTGCCATCAGCACTATCCACGCCGTGCTGGACCGCCATGGCCTCGTGAAGCGAAAGAAACGCCGTCGCTACAAGGCTGAAGGAACGCCGCTGGTCGCTGCACACCAGCCAAACGAGCTCTGGTGTGCCGACTACAAGGGCGAGTTCATGCTCGGCAACAAGCAGTACTGCTACCCGCTCACGATCTCCGACTACAGCTCCCGATACCTGATCGGCTGCGAAGGCGTGAAGTCCACCAAAGCGGACATCGCCTTTACCATTTTTGAAAGAGCTTTCAGGGACTTCGGCCTGCCCAGCGCCATCCGCACCGATAATGGTGTGCCGTTCGCTTCCGGCAATGCGCTCTTTGGCCTCACTCGGCTCTCGGTCTGGTGGTTGCGCTTAGGCATCAGCCTGCAGCGCATCAAGCCCGGCCATCCTGAGCAGAACGGCCGTCACGAACGCATGCATCTAACCCTCAAGCAGGAGGCTACGAAGCCTGCCGCCTTCAACTTCCTTCAACAACAGGAGCGCTTCGACGCCTTCATCGGGGTTTACAACAACGAGCGGCCTCATCAAGCGCTCGATGGCGCCTACCCCGGTGATCTCTATACACCTTCAGCTCGCGTCTACGAACCACCGAGTCCGCCGGACTATCCGTTCCATGACCGGGCGATCCGCGTCACCGGCTGCGGCCGTATCTGCATCGGCCGACGTAAAATCAACCTCTCGACCGCCTTCGCCGGACAAACCGTGGGCGTTAGAGAGATCGAGGACCAGATCTGGCTGGTCAGCTTCCTCGACTATGATTTAGGATACTTCGATAATGAACGGGGCCGGGTGGAACCCGGCCCCAATCCGTTCGTACCGGACAAAGTGTTAACCATGTGTCCGGAACAAGGTGTAAACCATGTGACCGGTTAACACCCTGCGAGAATGGTGGGGGCACTAGGATTCGAACCTAGGACCAGCGGCTTAAAAGGCCGATGCTCTACCAACTGAGCTATACCCCCTGCTCGAACCGCCGGCATCATACCGAACCGTTCGCAAATGACAAGCACCGGATAGGGCGCAGGCCCTAGTGCCCCTCGTCCGTCATCCGCTTGAGTCGCTGTTCGGCCAGCCTCGCCGCGGTGGTGTCCGGAAACTCCGCTTGGACACGCGTCAGCGCCGTCCTGGCGTCATCCCAGCGCTCCAGTTCATAGTTGCAATACCCCATTTTGAGCAGCGCATCGGGCACCTTGCGGGAACGTGGATGCCGATTGATCACGACGTTGAACTGCTGCAGCGCTTCTGCGAATTCGTCGGTCACGTAATAGGATTCGGCGAGCCAGTACTGGGCGTTGTCCGCGAGCTGGCTGTCCGGATAGCTGACCAGGAATTGCTGGAACGCCATCGCCGCCTGTTCGTAACGCTGTTCCTTCAACAACTCGAACGCCGCCTGATAGTTGTCCCTGTCCGAACCGCCGGGCACCGGCAGCTCGCCCGGGGCCAGCTGACCGCCGTCAAGCACGTTGACCGCGCTGACCGCCCGTTGCAGGTTTAACTCGATCGCCTGGATACGATCGTCGAGATCCGCGTACAAAGCCCGCTGGCGGTCCGCGTCACCCTCCCCGGCGTATTCGAGTTGCTCGACGCGGCCTTGCAGTTCCGCGGTGCGTCGCTCCAACTCGTCCATCTGCAGCGTCAGCTCCACCAGGCTGCCGTTCGCCAGCACTCGCTCGAGCGCCTCCAGACGACGTTCGAGATTGTTCAGCTTGATCAGCACCGGGTCCTCGCCGGGCGGCGTCATTGTGCACGCGCCGACCAGCAAGGCCGTTATACCGACAAACGCCGTTGTTCTGATGACCGCCACAACCTGCTCTCTGCTAATTTATGTACTGAATTTCCACGCGCCGATTCAGCGCGTAGGACTCTTCGTCGCTGCCCATGGACGCCGGCCGCTCTTCGCCGAAGCTTACCGTGGAAATCTGGCTGGCGGAGGCTCCCTGGATGAGCAGCATGCGACGGACGGCCTGCGAGCGCCGCTCGCCCAGGCCGATGTTGTATTCACGTGATCCGCGCTCGTCCGCGTGCCCCTCCAGGCGAACGCGCATGCGCGAGTTGTTCGCGAGTTGACCGGCGTGGCGCGCCAGCAGATCGCCGTATTCCGATCGGAGCTCGGACTGATCGAAGTCGAAATAGATGACCATCGTCAGATCCTCGGCGCCGAACGGGATTTCCTCGCCAGCGCCGAAACGCTCTTCGCCAAAACCCGACGAACTTGCGCTGCTGCTGTCGTCCGGCACGCTGTCGAAATTCGGTTCAGGGTCCGGTATCGGTGTGCTGCCGCAGGCGGCCAGCACGACGGCCACGAAGCCAATGAGCGGGAGTCGGAACTTTGTCATGTTGATATCCTTTCTGATCGGTTGCCCAACCGAAGTTAAGAAGCGATAGTTTAATACTTTATTTCAACTACTTACACTTGTTTCTAAATTCCAATTCGAGATAGCGGTCATCAGTAGCGCGGGAACGGTGACCAGACGGGTTCCCGAACGTCCCCCTGCCCCGAGGCGAGCTGCTGCCGAACCAGACCATCCGCGGTCACCGTCTCGAGCACGCCGTTGCGGGACTGGCGAGTCGCGTAAATCAGCGTATCGCTGTTCGGCGCGAAACTCGGGCTTTCGTCCTGCCTGCCGGCCGATAGAATTAACACATCCTTTTGCTCTAAATCCATGACCGCAATCCGATAATTGCCGCGATCCAGGTGGACCATCGCAAGCTTTTTTCCGTCCGGCGAAAGCCTGGGACGCGCATTATAACTCCCCTCGAAGGTCACCCGCTCCGGTCTGCCCCCGCTTGCCGGCACTTTGTAAATCTGCGGTCCGCCGCTACGGTCGGACGTGAAATAGATTTCCGACCCGTCCGGCGACCAGCTGCCCTCCGTGTCGATGGCCCGGTCGGTCGTCAGGCGAGTGAGCTGGCGACTCGCCAGATCCAGCACGTTGATATCGAGGTTGCCGTCGGCGCCGCCCAGGGTCAGCACGAGTTTTCGCCCGTCCGGCGAAAACGCGGGCGCGCCGTTGATGCCCGGGCGGCTGGAAACCTTGATCCGGTTCCCGGTCCGCAGCGTCTGCACGAATATCGACGAAACGTCTTCCTCGAACGATACATAGGCGATCTGACGGCTGTCCGGGGACCAGGCAGGCGACATGATCGGATCGGACGACTCCATGATGGTGTTTTCGTTTTCGCCGTCGGCGTCGGATACGACCAGTGAATACAGCCTGTCGTCCCCCTCGCCCGTTGCGGTCACGTAGGCCACCCGGGTGGCGAATACGCCCTGTATCCCGGTGAGTTTTTCATAAATCATGTCCGCCGCGCGATGCGCGACCCGGCGCATCGTGCCGCGACTGGCCGGCATGCGGTAGCCGACCAGCTGCTCACGGCCGAAAACGTCGAACAGCTGAAACTGAACGCTGTAAGCGTTGTCCCCGGTCTGCGTCACCCGGCCGACGACGACCGCTTCGACGCCGAGGATCGACCAGTCGTCGAAATCCACTTCGACGCCGGTCGTCGGACGTTGCAGCATGTCGTTCTCGTCGATCGGCGCGAACCGCCCGCTGCGCTGCAGATCGGCGGCAATCACCGAGCCAACGTCCAACGGACTGTTTACGCCTGCCCCCTCGAACCCGAACGGGACGATGGCAACCGGCACCTGCCGGCCGACACCCTGGGTGATCCGGATGGTCAATTCGGCGTGCGCCTCGCCCAAGACCAGTCCTGCCATGAGCAGGAGAATCCCGACGTGTTTGAGGGTCCGATGCATAAACGCAGTCCTGTAGGTCCAGTATGGGTGCCTATTGTGTCGGCTCGAATAGGAATCGCAAGTTTCGATCGAACAAACTGGGGTCCTCTGGCTCGGGCAGCGGTGACGCTTTTTCGACGGCGGCCTGGACCGAGCGGCGCACGGTTTCGTCGCCGTTGCAGTTTTCCACAACGACGCTCGTGACCACGCCGCCCGGCAGCTGACGTACGGTCACCTCGCAGCTCAGCCCCTGGACCGCACTGGCCGGCCTGACCCAGTTGCGCTCGATCTTCTGCCGTAACGCGAACCTGTAGCGCTCCAGGGCGCCGGCGTTCATTGCGTCCAGACGCTCCTGCTCGGCGTCGAGTTCCTGCTGCAGACGCCGTTGCCGCTCCGCCGCCTCGGCCTCTTCGCGGCGGCGTTCGTTTTCCAGGCGCTGGCGCTCGATTTCCTCCAGGCGGCGGCGCTCCGCTTCCTGGCGCCGGCGCTCGAGTTCCGCTTCCTCGCGACGCTTGCGCTCGGCTTCGGCCTCCTGCTGGCGCCGCCGCTCCGCCTCTTCCTCGCGCGCGATGCGTTCCCGCTCTATGCGCAGGTCGTTCTGGCGTTTGGCCTCCTCGGCGGCCAGGCGCTCCTGTTCGCTGTTGTCGGGCTCGGGTTCGGGTTCGGGTTCGGGTTCCGGCTCCACGACGGGCTCGGGATCCGGCGGCGGCGGCTCCGTGATCTCGACGTCGGTAATCACCCGCCCTTTGATGACCAGCGGTACCTCCGGAGCCGCCGTACGGCTCCAGTCGAATGCAAACAGTAGCGAGGCCACGATACCGGTGTGCAAGACACCGGAATTGAGCATCGGGATGATGTTGTACTTGTCGCGCATGGCGCCCGCGTCGGCTACTCGGGAACCGGGTAGGTGTCCAGGGGGTCCGTGACGAAGCCGACGTTTTCCGCCCCGCCCTGCTGCAGCAGGACCATCGCTCCGACCACATAACCGTATTGCACCCGCCGGTCCGCCTTGACCAGGACCGGCGTGCCGGGCTGATTGCTGAGCACGATCCTCGTTCGGTTGACGATGTCCTCGGCCGAGGCCGGTTCTTCCTCGTCGTCGCCGACGTTGATGTACAGCTGACCGGCTTCGTCGACGCTGACGACCAGCGGAAGATTGTCCGCGTCACTCAGGGCGCCCGCCCCGGCCTTGGGCAGCTCGACCTCGATGCCCGGCGTCAGGAGAGGCGCGGTCACCATGAAAATGATCAGCAGGACCAGCATTACGTCGATGTAGGGCACGACGTTGATCTCGCCCATGAGCTTGCGTTTTTGCATCGGCGACGCCATGTCAGGCCGCCTTCCGGTTCGCGTGGCGCTGGAGAATGCTGGTGAATTCCTCGGTAAACCCGTCGTAGCGGATTTCTAGCCTGACGACCTTGTCGGCGTACCGGTTATAGGCAACCACCGCCGGAATCGCCGCGAAAAGACCCATTGCGGTCGCCACCAGGGCTTCGGAAATGCCCGGAGCAACGGCGGCAAGCGTGGCCGTCTGCTGCCCGGCGAGCTGGCGGAAGGTGTTCATGATGCCGATGACGGTGCCGAACAGCCCGACGTAGGGGCTGGTCGAGCCGATCGTCGCCAGGGTTGCAAGACTCTGTTCCAGGCGATCGACTTCACGCATCTGCGACACGCGCATCGCGCGCCGGCACTCTTCGACCAGTTTGTCGGGCTGCACGTCGCTTTGCGCCGACAATCGCGTAAATTCCCTGAAGCCGGACTCGAAGATGCTGGCCATGCCGACGCTGCCGCTCTTGCGACGGCCGGCGTCACGGTAAAGCGTGTTCAGATCGCCGCCCGACCAGAAGTTAGACTCGAATTCGTCGGAAGACGCTTTTGTTCTGCGTATCAGCCGTCGTTTGGAAAAGATGATGGTCCACGACATCAGCGATGCAATCACGAGCAGCAGCATCACGAGCTGCACCAGAATGCTGGCCTCCATGATCAGACTCAGGATTGACATGTCAGCGTTCATAATCAGGCTCTCTCGAAAAGTGAATCGGGTAGTTTGGCCGGCCTCAACGTGTCGGCGTCGATGAACGCGGCCCGAACCGTGCCTCGGCACAAACAGTCCCCGCTCAGGTTGTCTCGATAAGTGTCCTGTCCGATGACGAAACTCGCCCGAGCGCGGCTCAGAAGCGCGGCCGTCACCACGAGTTGGTCGTTGAATTTTGCGGGCATGCGGAACTCGGCCTGGGTGTCGACAACCACGAACATCTTGCGCTGCTCGCGTAGTAGGACATCCTGTTCGATGCCAAGTGCCCTAATCCATTCGGTGCGGGCCCGCTCCATGAACTTGAAATAGTTGGCGTAGTACACCACCCCCTGCGCGTCCGTGTCCTCGTAGTAGACGCGAATTGGCCAGGTAAAGGGAGTTTCGTCCGCCGTCATCAGGAGCCGATCCCGGTCAGGATTTGTCGAAAAGCGGCAATTCCGGGTTTGGCTCCGTCGCCGGCGGCGTCAGACCGAAATGCAGGTAGGCATTTTTCGTCGCGACCCGGCCACGCGCGGTTCGCATCATGAAACCCTGCTGTATCAGATAGGGTTCTATCACGTCCTCGATCGTGCCCCGCTCCTCGCCGACCGCGGCGGACAGGCTTTCCACGCCGACCGGACCACCGCCGAATTTGTCGATAATCGTCTGCAACAGGCGTCTGTCCATCGCGTCGAAACCGTTGGGATCCACTTCCAGCATGTCCATGGCGCTGACGGCTACCGCCTCGGAGACCACGCCGTCCGCCTCGACTTCGGCAAAGTCACGCACTCTGCGAAGCAGCCGGTTGACGATCCTCGGCGTGCCGCGCGCCCGGCGCGCAATCTGGCGTGCGCCGCCGCCCTCAATCGGCAGGTTGAGTATGCCGGCCGAACGCTGCGCAATGGCTTCGAGATCCTTTGCCGCATAAAACTCGAGGCGCTGAACGATGCCGAACCGGTCGCGCAACGGTGATGTGAGCAGCCCGGCCCGAGTCGTCGCCCCAACCAGCGTGAACGGCGGCAGATCGAGCTTGATCGAGCGCGCCGCCGGACCTTCGCCGATCACGATGTCGAGTTGAAAATCCTCCATCGCCGGATAGAGGACCTCTTCCACAACCGGGCTCAGGCGGTGAATCTCATCGACGAACAGCACGTCGTTGGGTTCGAGATTGGTCAGGATGGCCGCGAGGTCGCCGGGCCGCTCGAGGACCGGGCCGGAAGTCTGCCGGAGATTCACGCCCATCTCGTTTGCCACGATATGCGCAAGCGTGGTTTTGCCGAGACCGGGAGGCCCGAAGATCAGCACGTGATCCAACGCTTCCTCCCGGTTACGAGCGGCTTTGATGAAAATGTTCATCTGTTGTTGAACGCTGGGTTGCCCGCGGTATTCGGCCAGCTTCTTCGGGCGGATCGCCCGATCGAAAACCCGGTCTTCACCGCGCGCCGTTGCGCTGGTGAGACGATCGTGTTCGACGCCGGCCACTTCAGTGCACCGCCTGTTTCAAGGCGTTACGAATGATCTCTTCCGCCGAGAGTTCCGCGGTCTTGACGTTGCCGAGCAAACGCTTGACCTCCGCCGGCTTGTAACCCAGGGCAACCAATGCATCAAACGCCTCGCCGCGCGCATCGGACGCGTCAGCCGGTCTCTTCGGCGTGGGAGCGGCGCCCGTGCTGTCCAGTATCCGATCGCGCATCTCGATAATCAGGCGTTCCGCGGTTTTTTTGCCGACACCGGGAATTTTGATCAACATCGCGGTGTCCTCGTGCTGCACGCAGCGAACGAAACCGTCGACGCTCATGGCCGAGAGAATGGCAAGGCTCATTTTCGCGCCGACGCCGCTGATCTTGAGCAGAGAACGAAACAGGCTTCTTTCATCGTCCGTGGAGAACCCGAACAGCGTGTGTGCGTCTTCGCGAACCAGCAGATGGGTAAACAGGAACACCTCGCTGCCCACTTCCGGCAGTTCGAGAAAGGTCGACATCGGCGTCTCGATTTCGTAGCCGACTCCCGCGCATTCCACGATGAGTTGCGGCGCCTGCCTGAAGGCCAAACGGCCGCGAATGGAGCCGATCACCGCAACACCGCGGCCGCCGCGTGACTGCTCAACCGATTGAACAGGCGGCGATGGTGACCATGGCACAACGCGGCGGCCAGCGCATCGGCCGCGTCCGGCGACGGTTTGCCGTCCAGTCGCAGAAGAGACACGACCATGTGTTGTACCTGCTCCTTGGTCGCACCGCCGGTGCCGACAATGGCCTGTTTGATCTCTCGCGGCGCGTACTCGAACACGTCGATGTCGAGGGCAAACGTAGCACACAGCGCGGCCGATCGGGCATGGCCGAGTTTTAACGCACTGCCGGGGTTTTTATGCACGAACACGCTTTCGATCGCCAAGGCGTCCGGGCGGTATTCGTTGACGATTTGCGTGACGGACTCGAATATCCGTTTCAATCGCTGCGGGAATTCGCCGTCTATGCTGCTAACCGCGCCACTCGCCACGTACATCGCTCGATCCGCCTCGAAATCGAGAACGCCGAACCCCGTCAGCCGGGAGCCCGGATCGATTCCCAAAATGCGGAGCCCGTCGCGCATACCGGGGCGCCTCGCCTCTAAAGCTCCGCCAATATCTCGTCGGAGATATCGGCGTTGCTGTAGACGTTTTGCACGTCGTCGATGTCTTCGAGCATTTCCAGAAGCTTGATCATCGAGGAGGCGGCATTGGCGTCCAGCTCGGCGCTCGTCGAGGCCCGCATGGTCAACCCGGCGCTCTCGGGCTCGAAGCCCGCACCGTGCATGGCGTCGCGCACCGTCTCGAAATCGGTTGGTTCGGTCAGTACTTCGATCGATTGATCGGCGTCGACGACGACGTCTTCCGCGCCTGCGTCGATGGCCGCCTCCATAATCGAATCTTCGTCGCTGCCAGCAGGGTAGGAAAGCAGGCCGACGTGGTTGAAGAGGTACCCGACCGATCCATCCGCCCCGAGGTTGCCGCCGAATTTCGAGAACGCGTGCCTGACGTCGGCGACGGTCCGGTTGCGATTGTCGGTCATGCAGTCAACCATGACCGCGGTCCCGCCCGGACCGTACCCCTCGTAACGTATCTCCACGTAGTCGACACCGTCCATCGCGCCCGAGCCGCGCTTGATCGCGCGATCGATGTTGTCTTTCGGCATGCTCTGCGCCTTGGCCTTGTCAACCGCCAGACGCAGGCGTGGGTTTGCGGCCATATCGCCACCGCCGATGCGCGCCGCAACCGTGATCTCACGGATCAGCTTCGTAAAGAGTTTGCCGCGCTTCTTGTCCTGGGCGCCCTTGCGGTGCTGAATATTTGCCCACTTACTGTGTCCAGCCATGATTCCTGCTTACTGTGTATCGCTGTTGCCGTTCACCACACGGCGGCCGATAAACGCCGCAAACCCGACTCCGGGCCAGCACTGCGCATGGCCGCAGGTCGAATAGTTGCTTGGATCGGACGCCCTACCCTTAGCGCTCCCCGAGCCGCGACCGCCCGCGAAGCAGTAAAATACGCTCTGCCCATTTAAACTTCGCCGGACCGGCCCGCCAGTTTGGAACTGGCCGTATGATACCGGTAAACGACGACGTAAACACCACTCAAGAATTCCTGAAATGGCAAGCAGAGAGCCCGAAAATAGCCTGAACGGCGGCGAAAAGGTCGATATCGTCGCCGAGTCGCGGCAGTTCCGCGCGGCGGTTGCGGGCGCCGACGCCGCCGACCTGATCGCGGAAGGTGACGCCATCTACGAGATTGTTCAGCCGCTGGGCCTGCCGTCGTCGTTGCAGGCCGCGGCGCTGCTCTACCCCCTCGTGCGCGAGGGCCGGCTCGACGCCTCGGACCTCGACGGGACGCCGTTGACAGTGCTGAAACCGTTTCTCAAGGGCCTCGGGGCCCTCGGGCGGTTCTCGCTGCCGGACGATTGGCAACCGGGCGAGGCGCTTGCCACACAGCAATCGGACGCCCTGCGCAAAATGTTGCTCGCGGTCGTGTCGGACCCGAGGCTCGTTCTGGTACGGGTTGCCGAGCAGCTGCATCGCCTGAGGGCAGCCAAAAAGAAGGTCTCCCGGCAGAAGCCCACGGCGCTCGAGACGCGGGAAATCTATGCGCCCCTCGCCAGCCGCCTGGGTGTCTGGCAGCTCAAGTGGGAACTCGAAGATCTCGCGTTTCGCTTCCTCGAACCGGATACCTACAAGCGCATAGCCCGAATGCTCAAGGAAAAGCGCGCCGAACGGGAAGCGTTCATAGAAAACGTAAAGGAGCGTTTGCAGGAGGAGCTGCGGGCGGCGGGCATCGAGGCGGACATCAGCGGACGCCCGAAACACATCTACAGTATCTGGCGCAAGATGCAGCGCAAGGAACGCGGCATCGAACAGATCTTCGACGTGCGTGCCGTACGGGTGTTCGTCCGCGACGTTGCCCAGTGTTATGCCGCCCTCGGCGTCGTGCACCACCTGTGGCCTTACCTGCCGGGAGAATTCGACGACTACGTCGCGAACCCGAAGGAAAACGATTATCAGTCATTGCATACGGCGGTCATCGGACCCGGCGGCAAAACCCTGGAGATTCAGATCCGCACGCCCGAAATGCACAGGCACGCGGAATTGGGCGTAGCGGCGCACTGGCGTTACAAGGAAGGCGCCAGCGCGACGGGCGCCTTCGACCGAAAAATCGTCTTCCTGCGGCAGCTTCTCGAGCCCTCGGAGCGGGACAGCGACTTACTCGAACAGATACGCGACGACGTCTTCGAGGACCGCGTTTACGCGGTGACCCCGAAGGGCGACGTCGTCGACCTTCCCGCCAACGCCACGCCCCTCGATTTTGCCTACCACGTGCATACGCAGGTCGGCCATCGCTGCCGGGGCGCCAAGGTGAACGGACGTATCGTACCCTTGACCTACAGGATACAAAACGGTGACTCGGTCGAGGTAATTACCGGAAGCCGGATCCAGCCGAGCCGGGACTGGCTGAGCCCGCAGCTCGGATACCTCGCCGCGTCGCGAAGCCGCACCAAGGTACGCAACTGGTTCCGGCAACAGGACAAGGAACAGAACCAGCGGCAGGGTCGCGAGGTTCTCGAACGGGAGCTTTCGCGTTTGAACGCCAAAGACGTCTCCCTGGACGAGATCGCAAAAGGTGTCAACGCAACCGACGTCGAGAGTATGTGTATCGCGCTCGGCGCCGGTGACCTGACGTCCGCCGCGATCGCAACGGCGGTGCAGAACCTGCGTCGTGAAACGCAGCCCAGGGAGTTTCGCAAACGCCGGCACACCCGTAAGCAGGCGGGCGCTTCCGAGCAGATCGCCGTGCTCGGTGTCGGCGACCTGATGTGCAATTTCGCGCGGTGCTGCCGGCCCGTGCCGCCGGAGACGATTGTCGGCTACATCACGCAGTTACGCGGCGTAAGTATTCACCGGCAGGACTGCGGCAATCTCCTCAACCTGCGCCGGCAACACCCGGAACGCGTCATCGAAGTCAGCTGGGGCGAAGCCAGCGACGCGTTTTACCCGGCCGACCTCACCATCCACGCCTACGATCGCCAGGGTTTGTTGCGCGACATCAGCAACGTCCTGTCCGACGAGCACGTCAGCATCGACAGCGTGCAGACGAAGTCCGACAAAAAGCTCATGCAGGCGGTGATGGACCTCAGCGTTTCAGTGCCGAACCTGCCCGCATTGAGCCGCGTGATCAGCCGCCTGGAACAGCTCCCGAACGTAACCTCGGTGCGGCGCAAAGCCTGAGGCTTCGTCGTTCAAGAATTGGCGGCGCCATTCAGATGAAAACGGAAGATCACGGAATGATCGAATCTGCAAGTTCCGCCGGGCCGACGAGATGGCAAAGGTGGTCGATCAGAGTATCGCAAACTAGTGGCTTCGACCTACTGCCGTTTCCGTCTGCTTCCGGCCGTGCGCGCCGTCGTGAGACGTTGGCGTAGTTGGAGCTCAGCGTTGTTGAGAGACTGAGGCTATGGACGCATTTACGACTATTTTTTTCTTGTTTTCGATCGCGTTCATCATCACCGGCATCTATCTCAAGTGGTGGCCCAACAAGGTGCTTTGTCGAAAGTGCGAATCCCCAATGAAACGAGTTGGACACCGCCGCTATTCGGCGCGCAACGGGTGGCGGGTCGAGGAACAGTGGGTTTGCAAGTCTTGCGGTTACGAAAAAACTACTGATGTTCCAAATTTGCTCTGAGTGGAGCTGTCCCCTCTGATCGACAAAACGGTTACCCGTCAGGACGGGCTCCTACAGGTCAATCTGTTGTTACCCCTATTTGTTGGGGAAGTTCAGCGCCCGGTTGTCGACCGCGAGTGATGCCTCGTGGATGGCTTCGGACAGGCTCGGGTGAGCATGAATCGTCCGCTGTATGTCCTCGGTGCTCGCCGAGAACTCCATCGCCAAAACCATTTCACCAATGAGTTCGCCAGCCATTGGGCCGATGATGTGCACGCCGAGAACCTCGTCGTCGTCCACCGCCGAGACGATTTTGACCATCCCCGCCGTCTGCTCCATCGCTTTCGCCCGGCCGCTTGCCGCAAACGGAAAAGACCCGGTCTTGTACGCACGCCCGCTTGCCTTCACTTCCGCTTCGGTCTTTCCGACCCAGGCGATTTCCGGTGCGGTGTAGATGACGGATGGAATCACGTCGTAATTCATCTCGGCAATCTCACCCGCGATGAGATCCGCCGCCATGACGCCCTCCTCGCTGCCTTTGTGGGCGAGCATCGGGCCACGCACGCAGTCGCCGACCGCAAAAACCCCGCGGACGCTGGTGCGGCATTCGTCGTCGACCTGAATGAATCCGCGTTCATCCAGCGTCACTCCGGCGTCGTCGGCCAACAATCCGTCCAGGAACGGCCGGCGACCGACCGCGATGACGAGTTTGTCGACGTTCATGCTCTGCGCGCCGTCCTTGTCCTCATAGTGGACTTTTACGCCTTTGGCGCCCGCTTTCGCGGCGGTGACCTTCGCGCCCAGGCGGATGTTCAGCCCCTGCCGCTTGAATTGGCGAGCCGCCTCCTTTGCGACGTCTCTGTCGGCGGCGAACAGGAAGTCGTCCATTGCTTCCAGGACTTCGACCTTGGCGCCCAGCCGAGCCCACACGCTTCCGAGTTCCAGGCCGATGACGCCGCCGCCGACGACGCCGAGCGTCGACGGCACCTCGTCGAAGTCGAGCGCGCCCCAGGAGTCGACGATCCTGTCGCCGTCGAAAGGCGCTATCGGCAGCTCGATCGGCGTCGAACCGCTCGCGAGAACGACGTGGCCTGCGTCGAGGATTTCGGGGTCACCTTCGACGGGAGTGAACTCGACCTGGCGACCGGCGAGAAGACGCCCGTGCCCGACCAGTCCCTCAACTTTGCTGGCCTTGAAAAGACCGGCAATGCCCCCTGTCAATTGGCGGACGATTCCGTCTTTTCGCTTCTGCATCTGCGCAACGTCGATCTCCGGCGCAGGAACCTTGATTCCGTGCTTCTTGAATTCGTGCTCGGCGCGATGAAACAGCTCCGAGGATTCGAGCAAGGCCTTCGAGGGAATACAGCCGGCATTGAGACAGGTTCCACCAAACGCGTACTTGCCGTCGCGGTTCTGCCACTCGTCGATACAGGCCACTTTCAAACCGTGCTGGCTCGCGCGTATGGCCGCAATGTAACCCGCGGGTCCGGCGCCAATGACCACTACGTCAAAACTTCTGCTCATTAAACTCTCTTTTCAATAGGGTTGGACCGGGTGACGCGCACCCGGCTATCGCAAAGCTAACAATCAGACCTGGAGAAGCATGCGGCCCGGATCCTCGAGCGACTGCTTGATACTCACCAGGAACTGCACCGCCTCGCGACCGTCGATGATGCGATGGTCGTAGGTGAGCGCTATGTACATCATGGGGCGCGCAGCGACTGTTCCGTCAACGACCATCGGCCGCTCCTGAATGGTGTGCATTCCGAGTATGGCGCTTTGCGGCGGGTTCAGAATCGGCGTCGACAAAAGCGAACCGAAAACGCCGCCGTTGGTGATCGTGAACGTACCGCCCGTCAACTCGTCCATGCTGATCGTACCTTCCCGTGCCTTGCGCCCGAGCTCCGCGATGGTCTTCTCGACATCGGCGAAGCTCATCTTGTCCAGGTCGCGAACCACCGGCACCATTAGGCCACGTTCCGAGGATACGGCAATGCCAATATCGTAGTAGTCGTGATAGACGATGTCGCTGCCTTCAACGGATGCGTTCACGACGGGAAATTTCTTCAACGCTTCCACGGCCGCCTTGCCGAAAAACGACATGAAACCGAGTTTTGTGCCGTGCTCTTTTTCGAACGGCTCCCGATAGCGCTTACGCAACGCCATTACCTCGGTCAAATCCACCTCGTTGAACGTTGTCAGCATCGCCGCGGTATGTTGCGCCTCGACCATGCGTTCGGCGATCACCGCGCGCAGGCGCGTCATCGGCACGCGTTGTTCGGTACGGGCGCCTGCCGGCGCAACCGCAGCCGCCACGGGCTCGGCATCTCCGGGGGCGACGTCTTCGTCACTGTGACTCTTGAGATACGACATCACGTCGGCTTTGGTGATTCGGCCGTCTTTGCCGGTTCCCGGAACGATCGTGGCGTCGAGATCGTGCTCGTCCAACAGGCGTCGTACAGCCGGGCTGAGCTTGTGCGCGCTCGCCGACGGCCGCTCGTCGGCGGCGGGCTCGACAGCCGCGGCCTGCTCTGCAACCGGCGCCGCCGGCTCCGGCTCGGCCGCGGCCGTTGCGGGGCCTTCCGCCAATATTGCCAATACCTGGCCCGCGGTAACGGTGGTGCCGTCGTCGATTTTGATTTCCTGAAGCGTGCCGGAGGTTGGCGCGGGAACCTCCAGAACGACCTTGTCGGTCTCCAGGTCTACCAGATTCTCGTCACGAGAGACGTTATCCCCAATTTTTTTATGCCAGGCTACCAAGGTAGCGTCGCTGACGGATTCGGGCAGAGGAGGAACTTTGATTTCTATACTCATTGACTATTCCGTGGTTACTTCGGCGGCCGCTTCGATTCGCTCGCCGTCACCCCAGAGTCCAATGCGGCTTCGACTAACGCTTGCTGCTGTTGCATGTGCACCTTGAAAATTCCGGATGCCGGTGCGGCCGCACTGGCGCGCCCGGCGTAATAAAGAGTCCTGTCTTCGGACAGCGGCTCCTGTAAACGATGTCGTATCTGGTACCACGCACCCTGATTCTGCGGTTCCTCCTGACACCAGACGATGGCCTTCGCATTCGGGTAACCCGCCAGTACTTCCGCGTACTCGTCGATCGGGAACGGATAGAGTTGCTCGATGCGGACCAGGGCCACGTTCGACAAACCGTGCAGCTGGCGCGCCTCGAGAAGATCGAAGTAGACCTTACCGCTGCAAAACACCACGCGGTCTACTTTTTTGGGCTCGAGGTGCTCGGACTCGGCGATGATCAGCTGGAACTTGCCGCTGGACAACTCCGTTAGCGGCGATACCGACATCTTGTGCCGCAGCAGGCTCTTGGGCGTCATGACGATCAGCGGCTTTCGATAACGCCTGAGCATTTGCCGTCGGATCATGTGGAACATCTGCGCCGGCGTCGACGGGACGCAAACCTGCATGTTGTGCTCGGCGCAAAGCTGCAGGAAGCGCTCGAGACGCGCCGATGAGTGTTCGGGCCCCTGCCCTTCGTAACCGTGCGGCAGAAACAGCACCAGGCCGCAAAGCCGGCCCCATTTTGCCTCGCCGGAGCTGATGAACTGATCGATGACAACCTGGGCGCCGTTGGCGAAGTCGCCGAACTGCCCTTCCCAGATGACCAGCGTCTCGGGGTCCGTCGTCGCGTAACCGTACTCGAATCCCATAACCGCTTCTTCGGAAAGCAGAGAATCGATGACCCGAAACGACATCGGCTTTTTTTTGTTGATGGTCTGTAACGGAATGTACTCTTCACGGTTGGACTGACCGTGCAGCACCGCGTGGCGATGGAAAAACGTACCGCGGCCGCTGTCCTGCCCCACGATCCGGCAGTCGTATCCGTTGTCGAGCAGACCGGCGTACGCCATCGTCTCGGCGAAACCCCAGTCCATCTCGATCTCGGCCGCCGCCATCCGGTTACGTTCGTCCATGATGCGCCTCACCCGTCCGTGCAGGACGAGATCCGGCGGTACGTGGGTGATTTTTCCGGACAACTCCGCGACCTTCGCGGGGCTGAGCGTCGTATCGACCGACTCGTCCCAGGCCGCGTCGAGGTAGGGCGACCAGTCGACGGTGAACTCGTTACCGATCATCCCGAGCGACGATTTCGGAACCGGCTCCCCGCGGTCCAGGCGATCACGATATTCGTCCTGCAGAGTCGCGACGCCCGCTTCGTCGATGACGCCCGCGGACACCAGCCGTTCCGCGTAAAGCGTTCGGGTGGTCTTCTGATCGCGGATCCTGGAGTACATCACCGGCTGCGTTGCGCTCGGTTCGTCCGCTTCGTTGTGGCCGTGCCGTCGGTAACACACGAGGTCGATGACCACGTCTTTTCTGAACCGCTGCCGATAGGCCAGCGCCAGGCGCGTCGCGAACATCGCCGCCTCCGGATCGTCACCGTTCACGTGGAATACCGGCGCTTCGATCATCTTGGCAACGTCGCTGCAATACGGTGTCGAGCGTGCGTCGGACGGGCGGCTGGTGGTGAATCCGATTTGATTGTTGACGACGATATGGATGGTGCCGCCGGTTCGGAAACCGTTGGTCTGCGACATCTGGAAGGTTTCCGTCACGACCCCTTGTCCGGAAAACGCCGCGTCACCGTGCACGAGTACCGGCAGAACCTCCTGACGCTCGACGTCGCCGCGTCGCTGCTGCCGCGCGCGAACCGACCCCTCGACCACAGGGTTTACGATTTCCAGGTGGGACGGGTTGAATGCCAGAGCGATATGCACGTTGCCGCCCGGCGTTTTCATGTCGGCGGAAAAACCCTTGTGGTATTTGACGTCGCCCGACCCCTTCATTTCACTCGGATCCACGTTCCCCTCGAACTCCTCGAACAGCTCCTCGGGCGATTTTCCGAGCACGTTCACCAGCACGTTGATCCGGCCGCGGTGCGCCATGCCGATCACCAGTTCGTTGACGCCGGACTTCCCCCCCTCCTGGATCAGCTCGTCGAGCATCGGGATCAGGCTCTCGCCGCCCTCCAGGGAAAACCGTTTCTGTCCGACGTAACGGGTGTGCAGATAACGCTCGATACCCTCTGCGGCGGTCAGCTGCTCGAGTAACCAGAGACGTTTCTCGTGGTCGAAAAGCGTCGACACCATACCCTTCTCGAACTGCTTGCGCAGCCACAGGCGTTCCCGGGCCCTGGATATGTGCGCTACCTCGATGCCGATTTTTCCGCAGTAGATCCGCTTGAGAAGATCGAGAATCTCACGCAAGCGCATGCGCCGGTTGCCGGTGCCCGCGAGCCCTCCGGTAAAAAATTCGCTTTCCATGTCGGCCTGCGTGAGCCCGAGATAGTCGAGCTTCAGCACGCCCGGCGTATGCCGCCGCATGAGCCCGAGCGGGTCCAGATCGGCGATTTGGTGACCACGCAGGCTATAGACCTGAATCATTCGGGAAACAGCGGCTTGCTTTTCGGTGGCCGCCGCGACGGACGGCCCGGGGGCGGCCGCGATACGGCCGTTGCCCGCGCCGCTGCGGGATTGTTCGAGAAGGCGATCGCGGATCGGCCCGTGGGCAACTTCCGCCGATGCATCGCCTTCAACCTGGGCAATTGAGCGAAAATAGTCGCGCCAGCCCTGCGGCACCGAGTCGGAGTTCTCCAGGTACCGCTCGTACATCGCCTCCACCGCCGCCGCATTGCTGCCGAAAAGCGGCGTGGTCGCGTACTGTTCTTTCAATGAGTTGCTCATGACCATCGCCCCGGCGGGGCCGGGTACGGATTCCGAAACTCGTTTAGCGTGCAAGAAGGGCGGCTAGTGTAGCCTATGGCTACCGCCGTGGGAATGCTAAGGCTCTGTAATCTGGAGCGAAAAACGCTCTATAGCTGGCCGATCAGCAGCACGAATTCATAACAAACGAGGCAGGAGTAGAAACTGAAGAACGTCGTCAGGGCCAGACCGGCCCGAAATCGATTGAACAACCGCGACCGCGACAGAAAGACGAGCGTCAAAATGCCGATACCGGTGAGCAACATTTTGATGGCCATGAAGACCGAGGTACCGCTGCCCATGGCGAGGGCCATGGCCGGATTAACTTCGACGGCGCCTCTTTCGATGAGCTGTAAGGTCAAAAACGCGTCCAGGCTGCTCAACAGCATGATCCCCGTGGCCAGGAAGAACAGCCAGGGGTGGTGCCAGTCCAGGAACAGAGGCTCCGGATCGGCGTCGCGCCGGTGTCCGCGTCTTCGCGAACGAACGAAGCCGTAAAACACTGTCTTCCAATCGAAATTACGCCGGTCGCGGACGGTCCGGCAGTCGCTGACTATTTCCCTGTCGCTCAACTTTGTCACTCGCTCCATCGCTCTATTATTGTGCAACCCGTTTTCCCGGGTTGGCGGCGACCCGAACTCGCCGCGTCGTCTTGACGATATTGTTGCCGCACCCGCGCCGGCATGCAAGTCCGGGGGCCGAACCTACTCCGCGGACTCTTCGGTCTGGACCAGCAAACTCGAAATCAGAGCGGTTCGATCCGACGAACTCGGCAGGCCCTGATACGTCATCGAGTTGCCCGGCAGAAACTCGGTCGGAGCGGCGAGCCATGCATCGAGGGCGCGCGGCGTCCACACGAAGTTGCTTTTCGCGAGCGCCGACGAATACGGAAAACCGGGCGCCGAGCCCGCGGGTCGGCCAAAGAACTCGAAGAGATTGGGACCGAGCAAGTGGGGACCGTTTTTTTCAAAAGTATGGCAGGCCCGACACTGCATACTGAGCCGCTCTCCGTGCTGTTCGTCAGCGTTACTGAACTCCGGGAGCGCTTTGTACTCCGCCGCCGTCAACACGGTTTGTTCGCCCAAAGTGGCTGCAACCAGCGTTGGACCGCCGGAGTCGCCACCGGCGCCGGCGTCCGCTCCCGACGTGTTGCGGTCACAGGCCGCGAGCGATGCAAGTGCGGTAAGCGCGAGCAAAACGGCGCTCGACATCAATCGTTTTGAGTTCCTTGTCAACGTCCCATCCATTCTGTGGCCACCGCCGGGCCGATGCTATCTCACCAACCGTGCCGGCTTCAACGGTCCGCCGGAACGCGCCGCCGGGTGGCCGCCGTGATTGATGCGCACATCGTTAGTCGGCTGATTTATAGGCAATTTCGGCGTATCGCCGTGTTTTTTACGGGAGCGGGACCGAGCGTCGAACCGTTCTCCGGCGCCCGACAACGGCGGTGAGGCGTCCGCGCATGGGTAGTCTTCACGATGGCGGGTCCCGGGCAAAACGGCGATAATCGGAACATCCACGATGACCCGCCCCGGCGCGCGAGGTTCTATGCGAGGCTACACAGGAACACTTCCGAACGGCGAAGCTATCCACTACATGGATCGAAAACGTTGGCTTTGGCTGATGTCCGTGGTCTTTCCGCTGCAGCCGTTCATCGGCATCGGCTTACACGCGCAGACCGGGAACGAGGCGTGGCTTCTTCTACCGATCGGGCTCTCTTACATCCTGTTGCCGCTGCTCGATGCGCTCATCGGCGAAGACAAAAACAATCCGCCGGAAGCCGTCATGCGTGAGCTGGATGCCGACCCGTACTATCGCCGTCTGACGTACCTGGTCGTGCCGCTGCATTTCGTTTCTCTGATCGGTGCGGCGTGGTGGGCCGGCACGCAATCGCTGAGTTGGTGGGGCTTGTTGGGGCTGGCCGTCGTGGCCGGAATGACCAGCGGTCTCGGCATCAACACCGGTCACGAGCTTGGTCACAAGAAGTCGAAACTGGAGAGGACGCTCGCGAAAATCGTTCTGGCGGTACCGGTATACGGACACTTCTGGATTGAACATAATCGAGGACACCACCGCAACGTCTCCACCCCGGAGGACCCCGCGAGCGCCCGGATGGGCGAGAGTATCTACCGATTCGCGCTGCGTGAAATACCGGGCGCCTACAAGCGGGCATGGGACATCGAACGGCAGCGTCTGGAACGGCGAGGCAGGCCCGTTTGGCACTGGGACAACCAGATTCTTCAATCTCAGGCAATTTCGGCCGTCCTGCAGCTCGGATTGCTCATTGCGTTTGGTTGGAAGATGATCCCGTTCTTGCTCGTGCACAACGCGCTCGCCTGGTGGCAGCTGACGAGCGCGAACTACGTTGAGCACTACGGTCTTCTGCGCGGCAAAGACGAGAACGGTCGTTACGAACGCTGTGAGCCTCACCACTCCTGGAACAGCAACCACCTCTTGAGCAACCTGGTGCTGTTTCACCTGGAGCGTCACTCGGATCACCACGCCCATCCGCTTCGACGTTATCAGTCACTGCGCCATTTCGACGATCTTCCGACACTGCCGAACGGGTACTTCGGATCCTACCTGCTCGCCTGGGTTCCACCGATCTGGTTCAAGGTCATGGACAAACGCCTGCTCGAACTGAGCCACATCAACGGTGATTTGGCGAAGGTGAATATCGATCCGGACAGGCTTGAAAGAATCCAGGCCCGCCACGGCCCTCGGCCGCCGCAGGCAGCGGCGGAATAGCGGTGACGACATTGAAAACAGTGTGAACGGACCTGGAGTGCCGTGCCGATGACCGCGTACCGCTGCCCGGAATGCGGTTATCTCTACGACGAAGAGCTGGGCGACAGCCACGAAGGGTACGCTCCGGGTACCCCGTTTGACGCCCTCCCCGAGGACTTCGCCTGCCCCGACTGCTCGGTGCGCTTCAAATCCGACTTCGAGCAAACCGACTAGGGCCTGTTCGCCCGTACTGGGCGCACCGTCCCCGGCCCGACGGCTCGAGGTGGGCTACGCAACCGGCTTTCCGTCGCTTCGTCCGGAAACACCTCTAAAAACGAAGGATTCCCCCGACTCTCGTCCGCCAGGCTGTGATCAAGCTCACAGCGGCTGTCGTGAAGCCCATTTACGCTGCCGATTCCGGCGGTTGACTCCGCCTCGCTTGGCAATCGGGGTACCGATATGAACACATGGATCAGGAAAGCTGCAGCCGCGCTCAGCGCATTACTGATCAGCGGCAACGCGCTGGCGGATCATAATCTATGGCTCGGCGTCAAAGCGGGCACGCTTGGTCTGGGCGTGGAAGCCGCGTGGCGGCCGATCCCGTGGCTCGACGTGCGCGTCGGTGCAAACCAGTTCGACTACGACGATCGGGGCTCTCAGGCCGGGATCAACTATGACGCCGAACTGTCGCTGGACAATTTTTACGGAACCGCAAACTTCCGGTTTCCATTGAGTCCGATGCGTTTTACCGCGGGTGCGTACAGCAACGGCAACGAACTCAACATGATCAGCCGTGACGCCCTGGCTTTTGACGTGGGCGGTACCGTGTACCCGGCCGACGCCGTCGGCACGCTCACGAGCACGACGTCGTTCGACAGCACCTCGCCTTACGTGGGCGTCGGCTTTGATTTTGACGTCTTCGACAAGGTCGGCCTGACCCTCGATTTCGGCGTACTTTGGCAGGGTGAGCCGAACGTTACGCTGGAGTCGGACGGCTTGCTCGCCAACGACGCGCTGTTCCTGGATTCGCTCGAAGCGGAACGACAGGAAATCGAGTCGGAATTCGAGGACTACAAGGCCTGGCCGGTCGTCTCCCTCGGCTTCAATTACCAGTTCATGTAAGTCGACGGCAGCCGGCCGGACAAGAGCGACGGCGCCAGCGGTTCCCGGGAGCCGCGGGCTTTTCGCGGCTCCTTCTCTAGAGGCCGAAACGGTCTCTGAGGCTCAACCAGCCCAAACGCGCCCGCAGGTAATGGAGTCGCAGCGAGGCCAGCGGGAACCTCCCTGGAAGATCCAGTACCATCGCCGGCAATGCAGATGGACGCTTGCCCGTGACGCCGCTGCTTCCAAGCCAGAGCGCCAGCAGCTTCCCGGTCCAGGTAGCGGTATTGACGCCGTTGCCGTGATAGCCGAAGCCGTAAAAGACGCTGGGGTCATCGTCCAGCCGTCCGACCGACGGCGTTAACCGCCGGGTAAAACAAACGAGGCCGCGCCAGCAGAATTCGACGTCGACATCGCGCCACCGCGGCCAACGGCGCCGCATCTGTGCGATCAGCCGGGCGTAGTTTCGCTCAGCGCCGCTCACTCCGCCGGCCGTGTGCCCCCTGCCGCCGAATAACAGCCGGTTGTCGGGCAGCAGGCGAAAGTAGTTGGGGAGATGGCGAGAGTTGATCGCCGGGCATTCCGTCCGCCATCGATGCGCATTCAATTCGGCGTCGCTCATTTTTCGCGTGACGACAATTGCACTGATCAACGGCAGCGAACGCGCATGAAAATCGTCTCGCAGGTGCTCAGGCATGAAGGCATTGGTTGCGAAAACGACGTAACGCGATCGCACCGAGCCTCGCGCAGTTCGCAAAACATGAAATTGACCCTCGCGGTTCCAGCTCAGAACCTCGCTGAACGGATGCAAGACCGCGCCACGGCGCTGGGCTCCGGCGGCAAGACCGCGAAGATAGCGTAAGGGATGCAAACCGAAGGTCGGTCGCATGATCGCGGCGCCGTGCTGTTCGGTCGAATCGAAATACCGGTCCGAAAACTCCCGGGCCGTAATGACCGAGGCGTCGAGCTTCAGATACCGGAAGCAGGGTATCCGCGGCGAGTTCCGGCGTGCCCGTCGAAGCCTCCCAAAGAGACGGTTCCGGACGCTCGAATTCGTACATGCTTTTATCGTAAAGCCGCGTTACAGTCATGGCGCTCCTTCCGCCTTGCTGGACGGCCAGAGAGACCCGGCAGGGATTACCCGCATAGTATTAACAGGCCCTAGGAGAATAAATATATGCCCTCAATAAGAGAACAGCTGCGCCGACACTCGGTTGCACTCATCAGCCTGGCGGTGGCGCTGACGAGCCTGGCTTACAACACCTGGCGCAACGAGCGGACGGAAGCGAACCGCAATATCCGCACCGCCGGCATCGAATTTCTGTTGAAGTTGGGCGAGCTCGAACAGGTGGTGTTTTTTATCGTTTACGACATGGACTCGGATCGCGGTAATCCGAGAGAAGGATGGGCCTACGTTCTGACGATCAAGGACCTTGCGGGATTGACGGAAGAACCCGCAATCGGTTCGACGCAGTCGCTGTTCCAGGTCTGGCAGGACGATTGGCCGAAACTTGCGGACGACGAGAACGCCGCCCGACGAATATCGGACGCGATCGACCGGGCCCGCGCCGATATGTTGTCCGTGCTCGCGGGCCTCGACTAGGCTGCGTTCGCGATCGGGCGTCTGACCCGTTCGTTCTTGCGCACGACGAACAACCCGACGAGCACCAGCAACAAAACGGGGATCGGTATCATGACCAGCGGATTCCAGCCGTAGAAATGGATGACAATCCCCGCCAGCAACGAACCGGCCGCGGAGGTCCCGAAGACGCAAAACTCGTTCACCGCCTGCGATTTGAAGCGTTCGGCCATCGTGTAGGTAAACGTCAGCATCGCCGTACCGCCGACGTAGAGAAAATTCCAGCCGACGCCGAGCAAGACCAATGAATACCAGTAATGCATGACGGATTGCCCCTGTAATCCGATCACACAGGACGCGAGCAACGCCAGCGCGCCGGCGCTCATGATCTTGACCGTACCGAATCGCTCGATCAGGAAACCGGTAAACAGGGACGGAACGTACATGCCGAGGACATGGCTGCGAATGACGTTCGTCGTGACCTCGAGCGAATACCCGTCGTGCACGTGCATGCTGAGCGGGGTTGCGGTCATGATGAACGTCATGACGCCGTAGGACATCGTGCCGCCGAACACGGCCATCACGAACACCGGCTGGCGGGCGATTTCCGCCAGCGGCCGCGCCCGTGTCTGTCTACTCGCCGGGTCTTCGCCGCGCATCGGACCGAGCGTCAGGAACAACGCCGATTGCAGAACGTACAATGCCGCAACGGCTACCAGCGTTCCCAGGTACTGGATCTCCTCGAACCAGAACTGCAGCCGGGTAACCAGTTCGGGGCCGATCAGAGCGCCGCCGATAGCGCCGACCAGAACCAGGGAGATTGCCCGGCTGGAGTACTTCTGATCGACGCTTTCCGCTGCGGCGTACCGGTACTGGTGGGTAAACGCCATGTTCACGCCGAACAGAGCGGCGGCAGCGATGAAAACCGGAAAACTTTCGATGAACAGCGCGTATCCGGCCAGCAACGATGCCGTCCCCGCAGACAGAGAGGCGATCGCCGAACCCGCTTTACGGCCGATTGCCCGCATGAGCTTTGTTGCCGGAATCGTCGCCAACGCCGTTACGACCACCATCAGGGAAACCGGCAGCGTTGCAAACGCCTGGCTGTCGGTTAGCGACGACCCGATGATTCCACCCAGGGTGACCACGACGATGGCGCCGGTCGACGAGATCAGCTGGCACAGAAAAAGTACGGTGAGATTGCGTTTCGGCATTGCTTGCATTTATGTCGCGGCGCGTGGAAGCAGCGCATTCTCACACATCCAGCGCCGAAATTCGCGACGATAGCCTCGCGTTGGTCCGTTGTTTTCATCGACGGCGCTATAATCGCCGAAGGCATGACGACGGACAGCAAAACCAGGGTTCAACTAGGCGGTTCGTTGTGCATCCCGCAACAGGAACTCGAGTTCACGGCGGTGCGAGCGCAAGGTCCCGGCGGCCAGCACGTCAACAAATCGTCGACAGCGGTGCACCTGCGGTTCAACATTGCTTCGTCATCCGTGTTTGACGAAGAGCAGCGAGCGCGCCTGTTGGCTATCCGGGACCGGCGCATCTCGAGCGACGGGATAGTCGTGATCAAGGCGCAACGCTTCCGGAGCCAGGAGAAAAACCGCCAGGACGCATTGGACCGCCTCGGAATGTTCCTGGAAAAGGGCCTCAGCACGACCAAACCGAGAAAACCGACCCGACCGGGAAAAGCCGCGAAAAAGAAGCGCACGGACGACAAAACCCGTCGCGGGCGTCTGAAGGCCCTTCGCCGCTCGCGGACGGACGATTAACGCCTCGTCAGGCCCGCCGGCAAATCCCTGATAGGCCACCGTTTCGTCGCGGAGAAGCGCCGCATCGGCCGGCCGGCTGTCCCGTGCGGGCGGCGCTTGCAGCGTCGCGTGATATGCTATATTGTTACATTGTTACCTATGTAGCAAGGAGAAACCCATGGCGCGCGTCGTACAACGCACCCAGACGGGGGTGCGCCTCGAAAAATCACTGCTCAAAGTCCTGAAAGGCACCGCCGAATACTGCGATATCACGCTCGGCGACCTGCTGGAAGGAATCGTGTTACACGTGTTTGAGGGCAAAACCCCGTTCTCGAACGAAACACTCGAGGTCATCGCCGGCCTCAAGAAGGTCTACGGCTGCGAGCTCACGGCCAGCGACAGTCACAAGCTCACCGAGGACGGATCGTGAGCGGCCGCTCCTGGCAGGCGGACGCCGCCGCCGCGGAGATGGAACCGAAAATCTCCATTGCGGAGTTCGAGGCCGCCGAGGTCGTGGCCGAAGACTTCACACACGAATCGCACGTTTACGTCGCCTGGCGGTATCTGGCCGAGACCACGCTGCCGGACACCCTGAAACGCTATTCGGCGGCGTTGAAACGCCTGACCAAAAAGCTCGGCGCCGAATCGAAATACAACGAGACGATTACCTGGTTTTTCGTTTTCGCGATAGCCGAGCGATGCAATGCGCAAACGGCGGGAAACTGGGCGGCGTTCAAGGCGGCGAACCCTGATCTGGTCGCGAACGCAAAAACGCTCCTGAACCGGCACTACTCGAGAGAACGCCTTGCGACTCCGGAGGCGTGCAGCCAGTTCTTGCTACCGGACCGAGCCCCTCTCGCCTGAGGCCGCTTTCTCAGGGCGGCGGGACAATCTGGTAAATCAGACCGCGAATGTCGACGACGTACAGTTCACCGTCCGGCGCCTGACCAAACGACGAGATACGTATAGGAGTGTCCAACAGCTCGACCGGAACCGTGCCCTGGGCCGCGTCAAACGGAACCGCAAAAAGCCGCCCGGTACCGAAATCACCAAAAACGTATTGCCCCTGCAGTGCAGGGATCGTGCTGCCGCGGTAGACGTAGCCCCCGGTCACCGAGATTCCGAGGTTGTGCCCGTATTCGGCAATCGGATCGACGTTCATGAGTGAGCAGTTGCTTGGCGGCTCGAAACAATGCGCACCCTCGCGCTCGTCCCAGCCGTAGTTCAAACCGAGCTCCACCCGGTTGACCTCCTCCCACCGGTCCTGACCGACGTCGCCCACCCATAGCTCGCCGGTCTGCTGGTCAAAACTGAAACGCCAGGGATTCCTGAATCCCCAGGCGTATATTTCGGGGCAATCCGTCGCGCTCGCATTTCCGCCGCACTCGGTATTGTTCGCGAACGAGTTCGTGGGAGGTATGACGTAAGGGGCGGCGCCATCGACGTCGATGCGAACGATCGAACCGAGCAGCGTGGTCGTGTCCTGACCGTTCTCGAAAGGATCCCCGCCGCCGCCGCCGTCGCCGAAACCGATATACAGCAATCCGTCCGGGCCGAAGGCGATGTGGCCGCCGTTGTGATTCTCGTCGGGCTGGGGCACCTCCAGGATCAGCAATTCCGACGTCGGATCGACGTTGCCCGTGGCGCCGTCGACCAGGAATCGGGAAATGACGGAGCGGCGCGGAGCCGCGGTATAGGACGCATAGACCTGCCGGTTGTTGGCGAAGTCGGGATGGAATGCGAACCCCAACAAACCGCCCTCACTCAGGCTCGAGTCCACTCGCGCGCGGATATCGAGAAAAACGCCGCTCGAAGACACGCCGGGGTCGTTGTCGAACACGCGCACCGTGCCGGGCAGCTCGACGACAAACCAGCGAGTCCCGTCGCCGGGCGCCTGCAAAAGCGCCACCGGCTCTTGTAGCTGCAGTTGATTGAACACCTGCTGCACGGCGATCGACGCCGCGGGCGGCGGCGGCGGCGGCGGTGACGGCGGTGGCGCGATTCTCCCGCCGCCGCCGTCGCCGCCACAGCCGGCCACGGTCAGCGCAAGTCCAATCACGCTCACAACGCTCATTCGATTCCGCATGATGCTTCCCAAGCACGGTCCGCAGTCACACGAGCATAAAACGCTTTGGCGGGGCTGTCACGACGTCGTCACGCAACGACGCCGGAGTCCTCGCGAATCCGCGCCGTGATTCGACGGACTTGCGCTATGTAAAGCCGATGGTGGATATTGGCGCTCCCGGAGAACGCTGCCCTGGAGCCCTGCAATGACACCGACACGAATTTTCAGTCTCTTGACACTTCTCGCTTTCAGCACGGCGACGGCGCAGGAAACGCGCGAGGCGTTCGAGGCGACGATCGAGGCCATTGAACCCAGGGTCATCGAGTGGCGCAGGGATATACACCAAAACCCGGAATTGTCGAACCGGGAGTTCCGCACCGCCGAAAAAGTCGCCGCACACCTGCGTAGCCTCGGTTTCGATCGCGTCGACACCGGTATCGCACACACCGGCGTCGTCGGCACGCTGAAAGGCGGCAAGCCCGGCCCGATCGTCGCGTTACGCGCCGATATGGACGCACTGCCCGTCAAGGAGCAGACCGGCCTGCCCTTCGCATCCACCGCAACGGCCGAATACAACGGTCAGGAGGTCAGCGTCATGCACGCCTGCGGTCACGATGCGCACGTCGCTATGCTGATGGGCGCGGCCGCGGTGCTCGCAGAACACCGCGACAAAATCGCCGGCACGGTCAAATTCGTCTTTCAGCCCGCCGAGGAAGGCCCGCCGGTGGGTGAGGAAGGCGGTGCGCAACTCATGATCAAGGAAGGGCTGCTGGACGGCCCCGATGCGCCGGAGGCGATTTTCGGCCTGCATGTCTGGCCGGCGGAGACGGGAACCCTCGGCTATCGTTACGGCCCCACCATGGCGGCCGCGGACAATCTCTACATTACGATCGAAGGCGAACAGACGCACGGTTCTTCGCCGTGGTTGGGCGTCGATCCCATTTACGTCGCTTCCCAGGTGGTCAATGCACTACAGGGCATCCCCAGTCGGCACATCGACGTGACGCGAGGTCCCGCGGTGATCACGATCGGCAGCATCCGCGGCGGTGTCAGGGGCAACATCATTCCGGATCGTGTCGAGATGGCCGGGACGATCCGCACCTTCGACGTCGGCGAGCGGGAGAAGCTGCACGCCAAGCTGCGCAGCACGGTCGACAATATTGCCGAAGCGAATGGCGCCCGCGCCACGGTAACGATTGATCCCTACGCGCCGGTCACGGGCAACCATCCGGAACTCCTCAGAGCGATGATGCCGACCCTGAACTGGGCAGCCGGCGAAGACAAGGTTCGCGAGAATCTTCTGATCACGGGTGCGGAAGACTTTTCGCACTACCAGAAGCACATTCCCGGATTGTTCCTGATGCTCGGCGTCAATGACCCCGGCGTGCCGGCCGGCGGGGCGCCGTCCAATCACTCACCGTTCTTCAACTCTAACGAGACGGCGCTGATCGTCGGCGTGCGTGCGCTGGTGGGTTTTGCCGCCGAGTATGCATCGTCGGTGGGCAAGGACTGACCCGACGACCGCCCGCGCCACCGGTCCGCCGATTCTGCGGTCCCCAAAGCCGGACCTGTATCACTCTCATGTCGATGCAATCGACCTATACTCGGATCGTGTCGAAGTAAGGGCAGAATATCGACATGATTCGCCGAAGTGTCGATAGAATCGACAGTTGACGCCAACGCGTCGAAAAAACGGCGTTTCATCGACACGTCCGTGCGTCCTGTCGATGCCATCGACAGGTGACACCGACAAGTCGAAAAAGTCGTCGAATTTCGACAGGTGAGGCCGACGTGTCGATACCATCGACATGCTGCGGTTACCTGTACGAATCGTGCCGTTTTTTCGACATGTTTTGGGGCCGAGTACTGGATGTAAAACCAGTATGATTTGAGAAAGTATGTATAAATGACTGATTTTGATGCAAAAAAACCCTACAATGAGCTGCCCGACCTGCCGCCGCCGACGGCCGCGATAGAAACCACGGAGATCCTCAAAAAGTGCATCGACGCCCGCGTCGCCCTCGCCGAGCTGAAACAGGCTGCCGAGCTGATCCCGAATGCGGCGGTGCTGGTCAATGCCCTTCCGCTTCTCGAAGCCCGCGCCAGTTCGGAAATCGAAAACATCGTCACCACGACCGACAAGCTGTTCGAGTTTGTGGACATCGCCGAAGAGCGCGCCGATGCGGCGACCAAGGAGGCGCTACGCTATCGCACCGCCCTGTTCGAGGGGACCAAAATGGTGCGGCGGCGTATGCTGAGCACGGACATGGCAATACAGATCTGCAGCACGATCAAGGACATGGAACTCGATCTGCGCGCCGAACCGGGAACCCAGTTGCGCAACCGCAGTACCGGCGAGGTCATCTACACCCCGCCGGTCGGCCAGAAGCTCCTGCAACGGAAACTGGACAGCTGGGCCGACTTCATGCATCAAAACACCGCTATCGACCCGCTCGTGCGAATGGCCGTGCAACACTATCAATTCGAGGCAATCCATCCCTTCAGCGACGGTAACGGTCGGACCGGAAGAATTCTGAATATCCTATTCCTGGTCCAGCAGGGCCTACTCGACTCGCCGATCCTGTATTTGAGCCGTTACGTCATCGCCAACAAAGGGGAGTATTACCGGCTATTGCTCGAAGTCACCAGGGAGCAGGCCTGGACGCCCTGGATCATGTACATGCTGGCGGGTGTCGAGGAAACCTGCACCTGGACCACCGACAAGATCAAGGCCATCCGCGAGCTGATGGAACACACCAGCCAGTACGTTCAGGTGCGCCTGCCCAAAATCTACTCCTGGGAGCTGGTCGAGGCTTTGTTCAAACAGCCGTATTGCCGTATCGCCAACCTCGTGAGCACGGGTATCGCGAAACGGCAGACAGCGTCGGTCTACCTGAAACAGCTCTGCGACATCGGCGTACTGATGGAATACAAATCGGGCCGCGAGACGCTGTTCGTGCACCCGAAGTACATCGAACTCCTCACCGGCGAAGAGAACATCTGGGTTTATTACGCCGACGTCGGAGAAGAAGCCGAGTCGTTCGCCTCCGGCATCTGATAACCGGCGTTCGGCCGTTACGCCGTAGACGGTACCGGTGTTACGACTGCACCAGCCTTGACCACAGCAAACAATTTGCTAGGGTGTGCGCCCTGAAACGGGCGGCGCCGATCAGAGCCGCGCCGAGAGATTGGCCGCGCCCTGCTCAAAAGGTCCTGATCCGTCGAACCAAGCAGTCCGCGCGCAGTCTTAAGGCCATGGACCGCGCGAGCCGCTTCGGGCCGCTCAAAAAACGAATCAAGGGATATCATGAAAATACTCAGCTTTGCGCTGACGGCAACGATGCTGCTCGCCGCCTGCGGCCAGTCGACCGTGCCGAACGCCGACGATGACACCGCTCCTCTCCCGCTCAACTCCGGTATCGACTTCGAGGGCATGAACCTGGATGTCCGGCCGCAGGACGATTTTTTCGCTTACGCGAACGGGAACTGGATCAACAACACTGAAATTCCCGCCGACCAGTCGGGCTGGGGTTCCTTTCAGATTCTCAGGGACAACGGCCTCCAACAGCTCAAGACAATCGTCAAGGACGCAGCGGACGTCGGCTCGGACGCGGAAGCCAGGAAGATTGCCGACTACTACAAAGCCTGGCTCGACGAGGAACGGGTCAACGCGCTCGGCATCGAGCCGGTGGCTGATTTATTGAGTGAAGTGGAAGCGCTCGAACATCACGATCAGGTGGTCGCATTTCTCGGCACGAAAAACGAGCTTGGCATAGGCGGCCCCATCGGGCTCTACGTCGGCACGGATCAGAAGAGTCCCGACGAGTACATCATCATTGCAGGACAGTCCGGACTGGGCTTGCCTGACCGCGACTATTATTTTGACGAAACGAAGCGCGGTATCGAGGTAAGAGCCCGTTACGTCGAATTCGTCAGCGAGATGCTGCGCTTGTCCGGGCACGCGGATGCCGACGACGCTGCCGCTCGCATCATGGCGCTCGAAGTCCAGCTCGCGGAACATCAATGGGATAAAGTACGGAACCGGGACGCCGAGAAGACCTATAACAAACTCGGTCGCGGGGAATTCACCGAGATGCTGTCGAATTTCGGCGCGGATGTTTTTCTTGGCGGCGTGGGGGCGGGTCCGCAAGACCATTTGATCGTTCGTCAGCCGTCCTATTTCTCCGCTTTCAACGATTTGTTTCTCGAAGTTCCGATGACGACGTGGCGGGATTACCTGCGTTTGCAGGTCATGACGAGCTACGCCGACGTTCTGAACCAGGAAGTTGTCGACGCCAACTTCGATTTTTACGGAAGGACCCTGCAGGGGCGGAAGGAACAGCGGGTTCGCTGGAAGCGCGCCATCAGCTCCATCAACGGAAACCTCGGAGAATTGCTCGGCCGGCTGTACGTGCAGAAGCACTTCCCTCCGGAAGCGAAACGTCGTATGGACAAGCTCGTCGAGAATCTCACGCTGGCTTACGCCGAATCGATTCGCGGGCTCGATTGGATGAGCGATGAGACGAAGACGAAGGCGCTCGAGAAGCTCTCGAAGTTTACGCCGATGATCGGTTATCCCGATACGTGGCGCGACTATTCCAACCTGCAAATCAAGGGCGACGATCTGGTTGGAAACATCCGCAACGCGCGCGTTTTCGAGCATTACCGCCAGTTGGACAAACTCGGGAAGCCGGTCGACAAAACCGAATGGTTCATGTCGCCGCAAACCGTCAACGCCTATTACAGTCCAACGCGCAATCAAATCGTTTTTCCGGCCGCGATCCTTCAGCCGCCGTTTTTCGACCTCGATGCGGACGACGCACGCAACTACGGGGCGATCGGACTCGTCATCGGGCATGAGATTGGTCACGGCTTCGACGATCAGGGGAGTAAGTACGACGGCGATGGAAACCTGAGAAACTGGTGGACGGACAGTGATCGTGAGCGGTTCGAGCAGCGCACCGGAACCCTGGTTGAACAATACAACCGATTCGAGGCCATACCGGGCCTGTTCGTCAACGGCGAACTGACCCTGGGCGAAAACATCGGCGACCTGGGCGGGGCCGCGATTGCCCTGCGCGCGTACGAACTGTCCCTCAACGGTTCGGAAGCGCCGATCATCGACGGCTTGACGGGAAACGAGCGGTTTTTTCTCGGCATGGCCCAGGTTTGGCGCTCGAAGTACCGCGACGAGGCCACGGAGCTGCGCGTCAAGAGCGATCCGCATTCACCGCCCTACTTCAGAGTCAACGGTGTCGTTCCGAACGTGGACGCATTCTACGAAACGTTCGACGTCAACGAGGGAGATGCGCACTACCTTCCGCCCGAAGAGCGTGTACGAATCTGGCGCTAGTCGGAACCGTCTCTCGGAACAGCGACGGAACGTAAGTCGGCTTGTATCTCAATTCCTACAAGACCTACCGGGTATTCAAGTACGCCGTTTACGCGTTTCTTACGCTAAACATAGCGTTGTTCTTTCATGAGGAGTGGGTAGCCACCGCACATCGATTCGTCGACGGGATCGGTTTGGCCGACGTCAGCGAGGCGTTCGCGGCGTCGATCGACACCGCTTCCTGGGTTGTCCTGCTGCTGATGTTCGAGCTCGAAACCTACGTCCTCGAGGATCGTCATTCAACCAAACCGGTAACGGTTACGCTGCACGTCCTCCGTGCGCTTTGTTACGGATTCATCGTTTACGCGTTTTTTGGCTATGTCACCAAACTCCTGTTTCTCCAGGACGCCAGCCTCCTGGAGGGCGTTACCGACGTATGCACTCTCGTAACGGACCGGTGGGCTTATGCGATAGATCTGGACGAATACACGGCGTTGACCGCCGACAACTGCGCGCAGTTTGCAGCCGCGGGCCAGCCGTTTTTTCAGTTTCCGGGTCTGAACGCCGTTGTCGATCAACGCGGTTTGACCGATATCGTCCGTCTCGCGTGGGTCGACGTCGTCAATTCGGGTGTGTGGCTCGGCGTGGTCTTCGTGCTGGAAGTCGACGTTCGACTTCAGGAGGCCGACAAACTGAAGGGCCTCGCGTTGCAGATCTCGACCTTCTGCAAGCTTGTGTTTTACCCGACACTGCTTCTCGCCGCGGTCTACTGGGGCTTCAAAGGTGATTTCGTCGATTTTTGGGACGCTTTCCTGTGGCTGGTTGCATTCATATTCATCGAACGCAACCTGGTGGAATGGCGGCAGGAGAGTTTCGCAGAGATTCCCGGAGCCGTTGCCCCCGGTTAGAGAAGTCTCGGGAATACCGCCGGGAACCGTCTCAAACAGTCCGCGTCGCAACCGCCGGCGGCACGCGCGTCGCGCGCCGCGCCGGGCCCGCGACGGCCAGTTGGCCAACGGTCCACAGAGTCACCATCGCCACCGGCAGCAGATACCAGGCCATCGGCGCCATCTCGAATGTGTTGACCATCCAGACGTTGAGACCAACCGCCAGCACGGCCCCAAACCCTACGCCGGCGGTGCTGACAACAAAGTTTTCGACCATGAAATAGCGCAAAATGGCGGCGCGCGAAGCACCGAGTGCACGCCGCGTACCGATCTGTTTGGTTCGGCGGTTAACGCTGAAACTCGCCAGACCGACAATGCCCAGAGCGGTGATCACCGTCAGCAGCGTGACGATGAACGTCAACATCCCGACCATCGCCGAATCATCGCGGTAACTCCGTTTTCGGGTTTCCTGCATCGTCCGTACGTCCTTGACGATACGATCTCGATTGCCGGTTGCAAGCATCTCCTCGATTCTTGGCATCAACTGGTTCTGAAGTCCCGGTTCCGTCCGGACAACGTAGCGGTTGTTGTCCCATTCCCGTTTCTCCGGTGTCAGCATCGAACGCTCGACGCCGTCCCAGCCATTCCATGGCGCCTGCAGCACGCCGATGATGCCGACGATTTGAACCGGATTGTCGTCGTCGATGAAAACGGTCCTGCCCACGACGTCAGCCGGCTCGTCGTCCGGAAACAGCGTCTCCGCCATCGCCACGGTGATGATTCCCGCCGTCGGCCAGGTGTTCACCTCGGGATCGTTCCAGGTAACTTCGCCGGGCAGAAAGTTGCGGCCGGCAATCAGGTCGACGCCAAACGTGTCCACACCGTGCTCATCGGTAAAATATATCGCGACGCCGGACCCGTCGATGTCCGCTCCGGGCTCCGTCTGAAGACCCATCGACCAGCCGCCGCCGCGCAGCGGCACCGAATTCGTGCTGATCGCATTGATCACGCCCGGCGTGTTTCGCAGTGCCTCGAGATCCTCCTCGATCATCGCCTTCTGGTCATCGGGGCGTATCGCGATGCTGGAAAGATAGAACACGTTTTCCTCGTCCACCCCGCTCGGACGCGCCATCAGCGCGGTTCGTTCCTGGATGATCGCAACCGCATTGATCATGATGGCCATTGTCACGGCGATCTGGAGCGCAATCAGGATGTAACCGGGCTTGTTGCGCATCATCGCGCGAAAGATGGGTCCGATTTCCATGCCGTTCTCCTGAATCTTCAGAGCGTTTTCAGCTGGCTGGCCGGATGCACGCGGACCGCACGCCAGGTCGGGTAGAGCGCAGCGCACAGCGCCGACACGATCGCCAGCGCGACCGCAGTCAGCACCATCACCCAGTCCATCCGAACGAGTTTCTGAACGAAGCCGTCGCCGCCGTACAGGCCTTTCACGCCCGCAAGACCCAGCCAGGTCATGCCGACCCCTGCAACGCCGCCGCTGAGCCCGATGAGCCCGGCCTCGACGATGTACTGCGAAAAGACGGCTTTTTTCGAGGCGCCAAGGGCACGGCGTAAACTGATGTCACCCACGCGGCGCAGGACCTTTGCCAACAGGAGTCCAATCGTGTTGAGCAGACACACGGCCAGAAAGAGGAGCGCGAGAATGAGCAGGATCCTGACGCTGTCGTCGACGACGTTCTGGTCGGAAAGATACTGCATGACGTCGGACAGTCGGTTGTTCACCGGTCTCGGGAACCGGCCGAGCGCCTTTTGCGATTCAACATAGGCATCCATGAAGCTCATGTAGTCCGCAACCTCCTGTTGCCCGTGCAGTTCGACCCACATCTGCATCCAGACACATTCCGAATTCAGAAACGACCGCCAGCCGCCATCGGGGACGCTTTTCCAGCAGTTGGTGTTGCCCGAACCGGACAATTCCTTGTCAATGGCAACGCTAAAGGGCATGAAGACCTCTTCCACGTCGTTAAACGCTCCGGTCGTTTCATCGTAGAACTTCGGCACCGGGTTCCACTCGTCGATCACGCCCGTGACGCGGTAAGCGTCGCCGTTCATCAGTATCCTGCGCCCCACCGAATCTTCACCGCCGAAAACCCGATCATTGACGTCTCGCCCCAGCACGACGACCTGTTCGAGATTGTCGTCCGACGCCTTGTCCCAGCCGCCGCCGTAGATGAAGGGAACGTCGAACATCGCAAAAAAGTCCGCCGTCGCGGCGCGGCCGCGGACCTCGAACGGCCGGTCGTCGTCGCCGGGCGGCTGCAGGATGCGCTGGACGGTATAACTGACCACCTGTCGCCTGGCTCTGGCGGACTCGAGCAGGGCCGTGGCGTCCAGATACGTCACTTGATCCGGGGGCAGGTTCGTTTCGTCGTCGTAGGGGAAATTCGGGTCCCAACTGTCGAGCTGAACGTAATAGAGCTGCCGGGACTTTTCCGGAATAGGGTTTCCGCTCATGATGTAGTAGATGGTGATTACGGTCATACAGGCGCCGATGCCAATCGCGATTGCGGCGACCATGAGCGCACTCAGGACCGGATTCTTGCGAATGCTCAAGACACCCAGTTTCAAGTAATAGGAGAACATCCGAAAATCGCCGGACGTTCAGGCGGTTGCCGCCATGTGCACGCCCGCCTCATCGGTGCCCACGCGGCCGTCTCGAACGTAGATGTTGCGATGCGCCCGCTTCGCCAGCTCCGGCTCGTGCGTGACCATGATGATCGTGGTACCGGACGAATTGATCTCGGTCAGAAGATCCATGATGCTCCCGGCCATTTGCGAATCCAGATTGCCGGTCGGCTCATCGGCCAGCAGGAAGCGCGGATCGCCGGCCAGGGCGCGTGCAATCGCGACACGCTGCTGCTGTCCGCCCGACAGCTGCGACGGCAGATGGTCGATCCGCGAGGCCAGTCCGACTATTTCGATCACCCGCTGGATACGCTGCTTGCGTTCCGCGGCCTTGAACCCCCGGTAGCGCAGAGGCACGTCGACGTTGTCAAAAATATTCAGTTCGGGGATCAGGTTGAAGCTTTGAAATATGAAGCCGATTTTCTCGTTGCGAATTCTCGAGCGCTGGTCGTCGTTGAGGCGCGACACGTCCCGCCCGTCCAACTCGTACGTACCGCTCGAAAACTCCTCGAGCAGGCCGGCGATATTGAGAAAAGTCGTCTTCCCTGATCCGGACGGGCCGGTCACCGATACGAACTCGCCTTCATCGACGTCGAGCGAGAACTCCCTTAGCGCGTGGGTCTCGACCGTATCGGTCCTGTAAACCTTGGATATCTTTTTCATGCACAACATGAACTACTCTCCTCGTGCCGTGATTGGCGCCATTTGGAACTCAACAGGGATCACTCGCATCGTGTTAACCGGCCCTAGTTGGAAATCAACACGGTGTCCGCGCCGCGAAACAGATCGATGCTGGAGATAACCACACGATCGCCTTCCTGAAGGCCGCCGGCGATCTCGACCGCCGCCAGGCTGCGCGCGCCAATGCTGATCGAGCGACGAACCGCAAGGCCGTCGTCGGTGACGACGTAGGCAACGCGACCGCCGCCGCTGTCCAGAAACTGTCCGCGCTGCAGCTTGAGTACGTCCGGCCGTTCTTCGAGCAGGATGCGCGTCGACAAACGCTGGTTCTGGCGGAGGTTCGACGGCGTCTCATCGACAAAACGAACACGGCTGGTCACCTGATTGGCGACAATCTCCGGCGATATGGCGATGAGTTGTCCGGCGAACCGCTGTCCACCGATGCTGATTTCCGCCGGCATCCCCAGGGCAAGGTCGTCCGCGTAACTTTCGGGCACCTGTGCGTCAATCTCGAAATTCGACAGGTCCACGACGGCCATGACGGGGGTGTCGCGCGACACCGCGGATTTTTGCTGGACGAGCAGATCGCCGACGATCCCGCTCACCGGCGAACGGATCGACAGCTCCTCAACCTGCCGCTTGAGGTCAGCGACCCGCAATCTTTGACGCTCGACGGACAACTCGCTGGCGCGCAGCTCGAAAGCCAGCCGTTCGTCGAACAGGTCCGCGTCGGCGATCGAATGTTCGTAAGCGAGCTCGGCGTTACGCAAGTCGTCCTGCGCTTTCTCGTAGTCGATTACCGAGATGACGTTGACGGCGTTCGCCTCATCCGCGCGGCGCTTTTCGCGCCTGGCGGCGATCAGCGTGACCTCGGCGAGATCGGCCTGTTTTCGCTTTTCGAGCGCCTGCTGGCGAGATTCAATGCGCTGGCGGTCGAGTTGAACGCTCTCCTGTTGCAAGGTAGCGTCCGCCTGCTGCAATTCGTTCGACAGATAGGGGCTGTCAATCGAGGCGAGTATCTGCCCCTCCGACACGCTTGCTCCCGCGTCGACGTGAAGAGTTATCGAACCGGCCGCAGGCGCGTACAACGTCGGGCTGACCGCCGCCACCACCCTGCCCTGTACCGATACGTCGCGAACGAGATTACCTCGCTCTACGCTGGCGATGCGCAGCCGCTCGCCCGGCACGGTGATGCTTGCGTTTGCCCACCGGTTGACGACCGGTGCGATGCTCCAGACGAGCACCGTCAGAATCACGGCGCCCGCGCCGGCCAACACCCACCGCCGGCGCCGTCGAGTTGGTTCAATCCGCACGTCCTGAGCAGATGTATCCGCAATCTTCAGTGTTCCGTCCCCGCTGCTTCGTGCCGGAAGGGTATGGCCCTTCCATTGTTCATGCGCTTACGTTCTTAGATGCAGGTTCTGCGCAGATCGTTTGCTTTGCGGGGAGATTCTCGTATTTGAACGCCGTTCGGCGCGTTTGGGGAGCTCGGCCAACCCGGGCGGCAGGCGCGGGTAGACGGGGAAAGCGAGATCGGCTGCCGGTTCTCGCGATAGCCGGACTAGGGATCCACCGACAAGCGCGGATCGGCGGCCGCCCGGCGCAGCAGCCCGGGATCGGCGTCGCGGACGGCGAGGCTCTGCATGACGCCGTCGCGATCGAGCCGCATCAGCCACGGGTGCCAGGCGTCGGCATCGCCGCGCCGATAGTGCCCGGACACCTCCCAGCCGGTGTCGGTCGGATAAATATAGACCTTCCCGGCGATCCTGTTGGTCTGGAGCGGATCGACGATTTCGACGCCGGCGTCGGGGGAAACGGCGGTTTTGACCGCCGCCCTGGCGGCCAGCACGATACGCTCCTCCTCCGCGCGCTGCATCCCTGGAAGCGGATCGGTGGCCCGCTGATACACGTAAACGGCAAGGCCGAGGCCGACCAACAACGCAAACAGGAAGCTGCCGAGCTTATGGTTCAAACGCGTTTCCGACGGACAATGAACAGGTCCCGGGCCCTGACACGATTTCGTGACGGCATGCCCTACCCTAAGGTATGCCGATTATTTTGTGCGTTTGCAGGCTCAGTTTCCACCGTGGATTTTCGAGACAATAGCGTGTGGCGGCCCGCGTGTGCTCCGCGAGCCTGTCGTCGTCCCGCGGTTGCAAGAAGAAGTGTTTGAAATCGAGGTCTCCGAAGCGCTCCGGCCGCGCCTCCGTCTCGTCCTGCGGGAACACCAGCTTGAGTTCGTCACCGCTTGTCTGTAACAGTGCCGCGTCGGCTTTGGGACTCACGCACAGCCAGTCGATGCCGGGTGGAGCGGCCAGCGTGCCGTTCGTTTCCACGCCGACCTCGAAGCCGGCGCCGTGCAACGCGTCGATTGCCGGCGTATCCAGTTGCAGCAGCGGCTCGCCGCCGGTGCAAACCACGTAGGGGCTGCAAACGGCCGCTCCCCGTGGCCATTGCCGGCGAACGGCGTCCGCCAGCGCGGCCGCCGTCGGAAACTTGCCGCCTCCGGGGCCGTCGGTACCGACGAAGTCGGTATCACAGAAGCGGCAGACGGCGCCGGGACGATCGCGCTCGCGTCCGGACCACAAATTGCAACCCGCGAAACGAACGAAAACGGCCGGGCGACCGGTCTGCGCTCCCTCGCCTTGCAGCGTGTAATAAAGCTCTTTGACGGAATACGTCATTGCCGAAGCAGCGGGTCCGGTACACCCGCCTCCGCAAACCCTTTCGCCCGAAGTTCGCACGCCGGACAGGCGCCGCAAGGGGGCCGTAAGCCGTTGTAACAGGTATGCGTCAGCGCCATGGCATCCAGCGCGTTCAGCTCACGGGCAAGTTCCACCGTTTCCTTTTTTGACCGGTTCATCAACGGTGTATGTATGACAAAACCGAATTCCATGCCCAATCCGAGCGTTGTCTGCAGCGAATGCAGGGTAGCTTCTCTGCAATCCGGATAACCGCTGTAGTCCGTCTGTGCGACGCCCGTGACCAGGTTGTTGATGCCTTTTTGCCAGGCGTAAGCGGCTGCAAACGTGAGGAAAATCAGATTCCGCCCGGGCACGAACGTGTTCGGCAGCCCGGCTCCGCCGTCCGCCGGACCGTCAACCGCTAGCTGCTCGTCAACCAGCGAGTTACCGCCCAGCGCGGCAAACGTATCAATCGGCAGCAATCGATTGGCGACGCCGGCATGCGCCGCAACGGCGCCGGCGCAGTCGATCTCGATCCGGTGTCGTTGACCGTAGTCGAAGGTGACCGTCTCGACGTTTTCTCGACCGAACCGATCGATGGCCCAATACAGGCAGGTGGTGGAATCCTGCCCGCCGGAGAGCACCACAAGCGCTTTGTCGTTCAAATCGTTTACCTATTCCCGGATTACTTTACGTGCAGGGTAAACCGACTATTTGAAGAGGTCTTCGGCCCTGCTCAGCGCGGCGCCCGGTTCCGGGCCGTCGGTGTCCGAATCACCGAACAGGGACGCCAGCTCCGATTCGGCGCGCGCCTGCCGGGCGTGCTGCGCGGGATCGAACGCGCCGGCGCGAGGTTTGAACCAGTCGCAAAAATTCACCCGCTCTTTTTCAAGCACCTCTTCCGCATCGTCTTCCAGGCATTGACCGATTACCTGCGGATCGTAGTTAATACACAAACGGCACACGTGCACGTGCGCCGAGCAGGACGGGCACATGTCGCGGCGCGAAAGCGGCAGCGTCAGGGCGGCCAGCGACGCGCCGCAGCGGTAACAGACAATTTCTGTGGACATCGGCCGAAATCCTCACAACGCTGGCCTATGCAACGGCGTGCAAGTATAAATCTCCTGTGCGGTCAATTGCCAAATATCGAAATTACTTCATGTATTTATGATAAATAATTGTTTAAAAAAGATTTTTTATAAACATCAAGCGTCGAATAGCTGCCGGACACTGACCGCAATTCGACAAAAACGAGCGCCGGCTCTCGCCGTCAGCCTGCTGATCGGGCTGATGCTCGGCAGCGGCAGCGGTGCCGAAGAACTGAACAGTGAACGCATTGAACGACTGTTCGGCAACTATCGTATCAGCGTCCTGGAGCAAACGGCGCTCCGCCGGCTCTCCAATCTTCACAGCGTTCACGATTCGCAGACCACGTGCCGGACCCTGGCAATGGTCCAGTACCACTCACCGGTTCCCGAGACGCTGCGCGAGGCCCATCGGGAGATTCTGGCCGGAGGATCGATTGGGGCGACGCTCAAGAATCACGGCTGGCGGGTCAGAAAACTGAATCAATACGTCGGCGACATCGAAGCGCCGGCCGACGCCGGCCGACTGAGCGCCTTGATGCGCATACCCGTCCCGCGGACATTGGCTCTGCACGCTTATCAGCTCAACGCGGTCAACGACGGTGGGGAGTATGCGTACGCGACCATCGTGGAACTGCATCACCCCGACTACCTGTCGGTGGACGCGCTGCGCGAGCTTTACGGGAGCCATCCGGTGACGCCGCTTGCAGCCGGCAGACTCGAGGAAATCCGGGATCTTGCCAGATCCAGCATGGCTAACCCGCGGTAGCCTGCGACGCTCCGATTTTACTAAATTTGTGAATTCGGACATGTCGTGAGACCGCCCGGTCCGTCTACACTGACAGCCAACATCGGACAGACGGTCAGTCTAAGGGGCAGATCGATGAGCTTCACAGCAAAGTTTCGCGCGTTTGCCGTAGCGGTTCTCGTGCTTTCGGCGCCAATGGCCAGCGCACAGACGATATCGGACGATTCTGCCGTTTGGTCGGTCATCGAACAGTCCTGGCAGGCTGAACAGCACGGCGATATGAAATGGGTCGACGAGCTGTTGTCGGCGGATTTTGTCGGCTGGAGCAACGACAGTCCAGCGCCGCGCGACAAGGGGTCTACGCGCTTGTGGAACGAGTTTTCGAGCAAACAGACGCAAATGCTGGAATACGAACTCTATCCGCTGTCGATCGTCGTACACGGCAACATGGCCGTGGCTCACTACCTGTACAGCGCGGCGAGCAAAGCCAAGGGAGAGCCCGTCGAGACCAGCAACGGGCGTTACACGGACGTTCTGGTGCGTGTCGGCGGTGAGTGGAAATACATCTCCTGGCACGGCGGGGATACCGATTAGCCGGTCGCAGCCACCCGAATCCCACGGAAGCGCGCACCCCCGTCCACACACTCTGATCCGCGTGGCGATATGGTGCCCGAGACCTTCGAGCCCGCTAAAAATCCGCCGTCACGGAGAACTGCACGGTTCTGGGTGACAACGGCCGAAAGGTTGCATTTCCCGTGGTGCTGGTAAACGTAAATGCCAGCACATCTTCATCGAAGACGTTGTCGACGTTCACACGCGCCCGCAGGTTTTTCAGCGGTCCGAAATTCTGCCCCTCTCCGATATCAACGTAGGCGTTCCAGACGGTGTACGATTCCATTCGTTCCGAGTTGACGAAGTTGCTGTACCGCCTACCGGTGTATCGAGCCGACAGATTCGCCACGATCCACGTTGTCGGCTCGGCGGTCATACCCGCGACCACCATCCACTCCGGACTATCGGGCAGCGTGTTTCCGGATATTTCCACCGTCTCGGTCGACGTCGTGTAGTCGTCCTGAAACTCGGTTGCGTTGTACGTAATGTTGGAATTGAAATAGACGTGGTCACCCAGAAACTCGGGTTTCCAGTTTGCGGTGAACTCCACGCCATAAGCATCGACGCCACCCACGTTCTGATAAAACGTCTCCGTCCCGCCTGGCGCGCCGACGAGCGGTACGGTGAAGGACTGCAGGCGATTCTCGAATGAGGTAAAGAACAGAGCAACGGCCGCGTTTACTGTCTGGCGATTCGTTCTATAGCCCAACTCGAAGTTACGGGAGGTCTCGGCATCGGGTGCGGGAACGGGCACGGCCGTTGCCGTCGAGAAAATATTGTCGGCCCCTCGCGGTAGCGCCAAATTCTCCGAATAGGAAGCAAACAGCTGGTCGGTCGCCGACAACTCATAGACCGCACCCACCATCGGCAGGAATCCATCGGAGTAATCCGCTTCGATCAATTGTTCGCCGTACCCCGGTGACCCGTCCGCGAGTGCGAAATCGTCGTAGTCCCGAAAGCCCTGCAATTCGAAGTCGAGATCCAGCGATTTGAAACCCGCCTCGACCGTCAACCGGTCATCCAATAGCCTGATCGTGTCTTTGAGGTAAAACTGAATCGTATCGCGCGTTGACGTGTAGTCGCGGCGGAAATACACGATCTCCTCCGGAATGGTCGCACCCTGCGGATTGCCTCCCACCTTGTTCTGGCGCTGTTGCAGTCGATGGTACTCATCGTTTTCATACCATATCCCGGTCTCGATCGTGCTATTGGAAAGCTCCCAGGAAAAATTCGCGACAACCCCGTATCGGTCACCCCCGACCGTCGACAATCCGTACTGCACGCCGTTCGGTGCGGTAACGGGCAGGCCGGCCGCAGTCTGCTGGAGAAAACGATTGTTGGCGGACGAGTAAGCTTCGGGAGAAACGCCAAAACCGTCTTTGTCCTCGTAGTACGCGGTCACGGCCATGTCGACGGCCGGTGTGATATCCGTAAGGAAGCTCGCCCCGTAAAGAAAGTCTTCGCGAATGTTCACCCGGTCGATGTAGTAATACGTGTACCCGGAGTCCTCATAGGGCACGTTCGGACCGAATCCCAGATCCGGGATCGTGCCGATGTAACCCCGTTTGCGGCCGGTTTTTCCGCCGAGATCGGGCGTCGTCGACTCGTAGGTCGCCATGTTCATCGAGGGAGAGTCGAAGTCGAAGAAATCGTTGTACACGAACTGGAATTTCAGCAACGTGTCTTCGTCGAATTCGTACTGCGCTTTTCCCTCGACGTGCTCCCGGTCGATGGTGCCGGCGCCCCGCCATAGATCGCTGTCGGTCTTTGAGCGGCTGACGTAGGCCGAAAAACCGTTGAGATCGCCGGTCTCTACCTTGACGAACGTGCGTTGGAAGTCGTCGTCGCCCAATGCCACCGACACCATGGCGGCAAATTCGTCGGACGGCTCCGTCGTCAGATACTCGACGATGGGGCCAAGTGATGCGTAACTCGGCAAGGAAACGTCACCGGCTCCCGGCGACGCTCTCACCTGCAACAGGTTCTCATTGTCGACATAACGAAAGATCGGACTGCCGCCGAACGCGTCGCTCCGTCCCATCGGAATCCCGTCGAGCACGAAGCCTATCTGTTGCAAATTGAACGCCCGCACCGTTACCGAATTTCCAAACTCGTACAGACCGAGCGCCCCGTCTGTCTGGACGTTGAACCCCGGTAAACCCTCCAACATCTTCAGTCCGGAAATCCCCGCCGGTGCCGAGAGCAACGCCTGTCGTGTTACCGAAACGGTGTTCGACGTCTTGTCGGTGCCGATGGCCTCGGTGGCGGTAGACGCACGACGGCCGGTCACCACAATTTCCTCCGTTGCGTTCCGACTTCCCGATTCACCGGCGTTCGGGATCGCCTCCTGATTCGCCGCCGGGTTTTGGTTGGCCGGCGACACCTGGGCCATCAGGGTCGTCCGCGGCGAAGCCGGCCGTGGTTTTCCCACCGACCGAGGCTCCTCCGCAGGCCCTTCATCGCTGACAATCGGTCGCACGGTTGCCGTGTTGTTGTCGCCGTAGGCGATTTCCAAACCAGTGTTCGCCAGTAAAGTCTCGAGCGCGTATTCTTTCTCGAACTCGCCGACAACCGCATTCGTCTCGACGTCCCTGACCGCCGCCGACAAGAACAGAATCTGTATATCCGCCTGTTCGGCGTAGCGATTGAGGCCGGTTGCGGCGGGCTGCGCGGGAATGTCGAATTTGACGGGTTCCTCTTCTGCGGCTGCGTTCGACAGCGGCAAAACGGCGCCGAGCAGAACGGCGATCGCGTATCGGGCCAAGTGCGCGCGGCAGTGCACCATTGTCTTCTCCCCCAGTTTGATCGATTTGTTTTAGGGCCTGTTAACGCTAAGGTGGAAATCCGTTTCTTGTTAAGGCTTAGAACCCCAAGGAACGAAAACCCGCCAGTGCCGACGGCACTAAGCCGTCCGCACCGGTTTGTCGGTGTTCTCCAGCCTTATCGTTTGCGGGGAGATGACAGGTAGATCCGCCGCGCCTCTCTGCGCACCTCCACGGCGAATGCGGTTTCCAGAAGGCCGACCAGCGCGGTGACGTCCGACGATTTGATCACGCCCCCGACGCGAAGATCGCGAAGGTCGGCATCGACGATGATGATTTCGATATCGGTGTAGCGGCTTACCTGAGCGACCACCTCTTCCAGGGATTCGCCGTCAAAGGACAGCATGCCGCGGCGCCAGGCCAGCCGCCTTTCGACGTCGGGTGCGGGTATCGGGGCAACCGCGCTCGCCTGGCCGTAACGAACGACCTGGCCCTTGCCGATTCGCGCGGGCGCCTTGGGAACGAGCGGATTCTCCGTTTGATTCGCACGTCCGGCGGGTCCGTCGCTGCGGCTCACCTCGACAATTCCCTCGGTAACCGTCACTTCGACGGCGCTGTCCTCCGTCAAATAAACGTTGAATTCCGTCCCAACCGCACGTACCGCACCGTTGCCGGCAAAAACCACGAACGGCCGCCCAACGTCTTCCTTGACCTCGAAGTGCGCTTCTCCGCGCAGCAGGACAATTTTTCTTTCGCCGTCCGTGTAGTCCACCTCGATCAAGGTGTCGGTATTCAGCTCAATCGTCGACCCGTCCTGCAGCGACACTGAAAGCTGATGCCCAACGGCAGTCCGGTACTCCAGCGTCGTCGGCTCCGGCAGCAGCAACCAGGTGGAAATTCCGCTGAGCAGTAGCACCGTGGCAGCGACGGCCAGACGCAACGACGCTGTCATGGTTCGTGGTTGGGGAGCGGCCGCCCGTCCGTCCGATGCGTCCCGCCTATCGGAAACAATACCCAGCGCATCAAGACGATGCCAGGTGTGGCGCATGGCGTCGAACGTCTCCGCATGCCGCGGGTTCTCCTCCAACCAGGCGGCAAATTGCCGTCGGTCCGCGTCGTCCACGTCATCCGCCTCAAGACGCGCAATCCACGCGCCGGCGGCTTCTTCCATTGCGTCTCTGCTCGAAATGCGGTGCACCTTAGGCATTGCGTGTTGTTCCCAGCCTCACGACCCGATTCAATTCAGTGTCGGCGGCGCCATCGCGGTGGCCACGTTCGCAAAGATATCGATGACATTGCCTAACGCCTTTGCCGACGTGTTTCTCGACAGTGCTGACCGCAATACCGAGTTCGCTTGCAATTTCCTTGTAGGAGTATTGGTAAACCTTGCGCAACACGAATACCCGCTTGCACTGCGTCGGCAGCGTGTCGATAGCTTTGCAAAGCTCCTCGAACTCCTCTTTCGAGATACAAGCCGCCTCCAACGAGGGGTATCTATCGTAGACCCCCAAGTCGTCGCAATCCGCTACCGTGTCCGTGCACGCCCGGCACTGATTGCGGATGTCGTTGAGGGCGAGATGCCTCGCTGTCTGAAACAGGTAAGCACGCGGATAGGTAATCGATTCCGTGGCGGAAGCGGCGTAGATCCTGAGAAACGCCTCCTGCGCAAGATCTGCCGCCGCTTCGTCGCTGACGGCGTAACGCCGCAGATAGCGGCGCAACTTGCGGCCGTAACGGGTAAACAGCCCGACAAACCAATCGTCGTCTTTTTTCCTCATGGATCGCTCCGGCCCCCGCTCCGGCACTCCAAGAGAAGTCGCATTCATAGTAGACAACGAACTCGCGAGCCGTCAAATTGCGGCGACCGCAAAGCGCGTGGGCCAACCGCCGATCGTCCCGGCGATTGTCCGTATCGTTACACGCCGTCCGCCACCGTGCTTCCGACACGTATTTTCGACTGGGCGGCCGGCATTTGAGAAGATGTGCGGCGCTGACACGAGCGACGTTGCCGGATGGAAACACGCGTGACGTCGTGACACACGGTTTCTTGGCCAGGGACTACGGGAAAACAAGATGCATCCGGACACACTTCGATGAGCAGGCAGAAAAGGCTGGGGCGCGGGCTCGACGCGCTGCTCGGCTCCTCTCCTAACGAACGTCAGGAACCCGCCGCCGCGTCGGCGGTGGACTTGGCCGTCTCGGCCATGGCTCCCGGCCGGTATCAGCCGCGGCGGAACATCGACGAAAAAAGCCTGGCGGAACTTGCCGATTCGATCCGGCAGCAAGGCATACTGCAACCGCTGATCGTCCGACCGTTGACCCGGTCCTCGGAGCAACCGGGATCACCCACGCACGAGATCGTTGCCGGAGAACGGCGGTGGCGAGCCGCGCAGATTGCCGACCTTGCCGTGGTTCCGGTATTGGTCCGCGAGCTGGACGATCAATCGGCGCTCGCGATTGCCCTGATCGAGAACCTGCAGCGTGAGGACCTGAACCCGATCGAGCAGGCGAGTTCGCTGTTCAAGCTCGTTCAGGAATTCGAGCTCACGCACCAGGAGATCGCCGAAGCGGTCGGACGCTCACGATCGTCGGTCTCGAATCTCTTGCGGCTGCTCGACCTGCACGACGACGTAAAGGAATTGTTGGCCGGAGGCCGCATCGACATGGGGCATGCGCGGGCGCTGTTGCCGCTCGAGTCCGCCCAACAAGTGGAAGTCGCTCGCAGCGCCGTCACCGCCGGCTTGTCCGTCCGGCAGGTTGAACGCGCGGTGAGGGCCAAACTCACGACGCAGAGCGCCCCCGTTCAGTCCGTCACCGACATGCAGACCCGCTGGCTGCAGCGCCAGCTCGCCGAAGAACTGGGCCGGAAAATCGCGATTCGCACGCAAAAAGACGGCAGCCGCAAACTCGACATCGGTTTCGACGATCTCGAACAACTCCAGGCCATGCTCAAGAAGATCGACGTGTTGATCGGCCGGATAAGAACGACGGCGGGCCCGCGAGTCCGGGACGCGCAGAAATAGTTGCCGGGAACCGCACAGCCGATCTTCTTGCCGTCATGCTTTCGCGGTTCTCAGGCTGGAGGCATTCTGCGACGCTTGTGTTTTGGTTCCGGAACCTCTGTGCAGCACAAAGAGGTTCCCGACGATGACGAGCGTCACACCCACGACGATATTCGCGGTAATGGCCAGGCCCTCGAACAGCACCGAAAGAACGAGCGCAACGACGGGGAACATGACGACGGCGTAACCCGCCTTGTGCGCCCCGATCCTGCCGAGAAGCGTCAGGTAGGCGCCGAACGCCACGATTGATCCGAACACGGTCAGATACGTGAGCGACAGCAGGTACCCCGCCGAGGTGTCGAACTCGAACGTCCTGCCCTGAACGAACGCAATCAGACCGGTCAGCAAGGAGCCGTAAAACATGCCATAGGCGTTGGACTGAATGATCGGCAGGCCATTTTGCTGCGCCGACTGCGAAACCATGTTGCCCAGTGAAGCGATAGCGGCGCCGCTAATGCAGAGGGCGGCGCCGATGAGCGTCGAATCCGACCACGACAGCACGTCGATCTGCGGATAGAACAGGACGATAATCCCGGCAATTCCCAACAGGGAGCCGCCAATAACCCGGCGATCCGAACGCACGCCGAAGAAGATCCGGGAGTTGAGGATATTCATCCACAGCATCGTGGAGAATGCGATGGCTGAAAGTGCCGACGTTATGTGTTTTTGCGCGTAGTAGGTGAATATGTAATTCAGGCAAAAAAGCAGCAGCCCGAGCAGCAGGAACCGCACGTGCTCACCTGGGGAGTAACGCAGCGTCAAACCGCGGTACGCGCACCACAGGAACAGCAGCACCGACGCCGCCAGATAGCGGTAAAACACCGACACCTCGGGCGCAACCGTTCCAAGCTGAAACTCGATCGCGAGCCACGTCGAGCCCCAGACCAGCACGGTAACGACGTAGAGGAATACGTTGTTCATCGGCGCCCCCGGGACCAACGGCGCTCAGTCGCGCAGGTTCCTGAGCGCACCTGGACCGCAGTCCCTGGTGCACAGCGCGTCCCTCAGCATCCGCGAATGGACGTCGCGATAGTGATGAATCCGAACCGGGGCCATCACGACACCGCGCAGGGCGGCGCGAATATCGAAGCGCGGCGCCTCGTGCCCGTCGGCCGGTCGGTCCCCGGCCGCCCTGTTTTCGTGTCCGGTGAAGCACTCTTCGAGGCGCCGAACGCCGCACTGTCTCTTGTTCTGCATGATCCCCTCCTCCGAGTCCCGGCCTGCCGCGGCGACGGATTTGCGCATGGCAGCCGCCGATTGAGGGTTGACTCTACGCCGAATTTGAAGCTATAACAGGCGCAGTTTTTCGGAAATGGGACATAAACAGTTTATGCTTGCCGTCGACCGCAACAGCGATGACTACCTTTACCGGCAGGTTATCGATCTCATCAACGAGAACATCGAGACAGGTACGCTGAGACCGGGGGACCGGTTGCCCTCGCTGCGGCGCATGAGTGAGCAGATCGGGGTCAGCATTCCTACCGTTCGCCAGGCCTATATCGAACTGGAACGGCAGCGACGGGTGGAATCGCGACCTCAGTCCGGATTCTACGTCCGCGCTCTTCGCACCAACGACCTCGTCCGGTCGGCGCTGCCGTTCAAGGCTGCCAACAAACCCGTCAGCGTCAGCTGCCGGACCCTGATGGAACGGGTTTACGACGGCCTCTATTCGCCGGACATCGTGCCCCTGGGAATAGCGAACCCGTGTATGGCCCATTCGGCGGCAAAGAGCCTGCATCGCACGATGAAACGCATCATGTCCCGCGTCGAGGAGCGCGCGATCAGCTATGCACCCACGCTGGGCGAATCGCGTTTGCGGCGCCAGATCGCCTACCGGTACCTCGATACCGTCGGCAGCACCGTTGATCCGAATCATATCTGCATCACCAACGGCGGCCAGGAAGCACTGCTTCTCGCGCTCAAAGCCGTGGCCAACAGCGGCGACGTCATTGCGGTCGAATCGCCGACCTATCACGGCCTGCTCGAACTGATCGACAGCCTGGGGATGCTGGCCATCGAAATCGAGACCTGCCCGGAGCAAGGAGTAATGCTCGACGCGCTGGCGCGGACGCTCGATGCACACCCGGTAAAAGCCTGCATGTTCTCGACAACCCTCAGTAACCCGCTGGGCGTCACGATGCCGGAAGAGAAACGCGCCAAGCTGGTGAAGATCATCGAGGACCATGACGTCGTACTGATCGAAGACGACGTATACGGCGATCTGCTGTTCGACGGGCACCGGCCGAAACCGGCCGAGTTCTACTCGAAAACCGGCAACGTGCTGACCTGCGGTTCGTTCTCGAAAACGGCGGCGCCGGGCTACCGAATCGGTTGGCTGCTGGCCGGTAAATACTCCGACCAGATCGAACGACTCAAGCGGTCGTTCTCCTGCTCGTCCGGCCTGCTGCAACAGCTCACATTGAGCGAATTCCTGGCAACGGGCGATTACGACCGGTACCTCAAGACGTTGCGGCCGGTCCTGCAGTGCAACGCCGAACGCATGAGCGCATTCGTCGCGCAGCATTTTCCTTCGGAAACCAGAACCTCCCAACCGGTCGGCGGCTCGGTGTTGTGGCTGGAACTGCCGCCCGAGGTGAATTCGGAACTGTTGTTCGACAACGCGATAACCGCGGGCATCAGCATTGCACCGGGCCATATTTTTGCGCCGAACGGTCGATACAAGAACTTCGTCCGCATGAGTTTCGGACACCCCTGGACGGACGACATCGAAAAGGCGATCGCCTGGCTCGGAAAAGAAGTGGAACGACTGGCCGTCGCCGCGGCGTGAACGCGCCCGTCACGACAACGTATGACCAACAATCTGACTGACAGAGGATGCCGAGTATGAAGCTCACCCACCTGCTGATTCCGATCGCCGTGTTACTTGTCGCCGGCGCAAACTCGCGGAGTGCGTCGGCCGACACGATTGCCATCATCGGGACGGGAGACGTCGGCGGCGCGCTGGGTCCGGAGTTTGCCGCACTCGGGCACGATATCGTCTACGGATCGAGGAACCCGCAAGCGCCAAAACTGGGCGCCTTGCTGGAGCGTACCGGCAACGGCGCTACCGCGACATCGCCCGCCGAAGCCGCCGCGGGCGCGGACATCGTGGTGTTGGCCGTTCCCGGGATGGCGGTCGAGGCCGTCCTCGCCGGGCTCGGCGATCTCTCGGGGAAAATCCTGATCGATCCGACCAATCCCCTGGTTCGAGACGCCGACGGCAGATTCACGATGGGCGTGGAGACGTCGAATGGGCAGCTCATTCAGGCGCTGGCGCCCGACGCCCACGTCGTGAAAGCCTTCAATACGCTGAACTGGCGGACGATGGTCGACCCGGAGTCCGCTGGAGGACCGGTTTCCATACCGCTGGTCGGTAACGATGAGGGTGCGAAGCGCCGGGTAGCCGAACTCGTGGAAGGACTTGGCCTCGAGGCCATCGACCTCGGCCCGATCGAGTACGCGCATTACGTGGAAGGCATGCTGATCCTCTGGATCAACAGCGAGCGGCACTTCGATTTCCATCTGCGCACATCCGAGAGCGACTGAGGCCCCCGCCGGATTATGCAAAGTCGCCACGCCTGGAAACAGGGCATGAGGGGCGCTTTTTACCCGTAGAGTGATACACACTCTCGGTATACGCAACGCACTGGAATTAAGCACAGGTTCAGGTTGCCGGGCATACGCTGGGTCCCACGATAGGCGCAATCTGGTGGATAATGCGTCTTACCGGGAGACTGTAATGAACCGCACTACACGGCTGTACGGAACCGCTCGGCAACCCTGGTCGAGGACGTCGACGACGACCGTCGCGACCCTGACGCTTTTACTGGCATTCAACGCCTACTCACAGGTTCCCGTTGACGAGAACGGCAATCCGATCACGGACGATTTCACGCCGTTGGACAACGGCGTCCAGGTCGAGAACCCGACGCTCGAGGGAGGCCATCTGCTCTCGGACAGCGAACTGGAAACCCTCGTGGGCCCCATTGCGTTGTATCCGGACGACCTGCTGGCGATCGTTTTGCCGGCGTCCACCTATCCCCTCGAAATCGTGCAGGCAGCCCGGTTCGTCGAACGCGCCGCTTCGGATTCGACGCTCAAACCCGACGAGGACTGGGACGACTCGGTCGTGGCGCTGCTCAACTACCCGGATGTGCTCAACATGATGAACGAGGACATCGACTGGACCTGGAAGCTCGGCGAGGCCGTCGTCGATCAGCAGTCCGACGTCATCAGCGCGATCGAATCGTTCCGGGACCTCGCCTACGCCGCTGGAAACCTCAAGAGCGACGAATATCAGACGGTTAGCGTCGACGACGGCGTCATCGAGATCGAACCGGTCAACGAGGACGTCATTTACGTGCCCTATTACGAGCCGACGCGTGTAGTCACCTATGCACCGCAGCCCGTTTATCATTACTACCCGCGCGCGTACCCGGTCTACTACTATCCGTACGCGAGCGACTACTATTTCGGGTCGCGGCCGTTCTGGGGCGTGACCACGGCGTTTACGATCGGCTGGGCAAGCGATCGTTTACACGTCTACCACCACAGTTACAACGGCCATCCGTATTACGGTCGCCGGTACTACGGTTCCTATTGGCGGCGACCCTCGATCAGCGTGTTCAACCACTACTACGTCAACCCTTATCGGTACCGGTCACGCAACCATTATTACGTGGGCGATTACTGGCGGCCGCGCTATCGCAGCGGGTCCCGACCGAAAAGCCGCGTAAACCGCCGCGTTTATCACGACCGTGATTATTACGATCGCTACGACGACGGCCGGCGGGACCGCCGCAGCGAGCGCCGCCACCGTGATCAGCGCGCGGACAGGCGCGTCAACAATTATGGCGGCTCGAATCGGGCACGCTCGAACGATCGCGCGGACACGATTCGAGCGTCGGGCAATCGCGCAAGGAATCCCGGCGTCAACAATTCGAGGAACGGCGCGAGTCGCGTAAACCGGGGTTCCGACGGCCGCGACAACATCCGCTTCCGCCAGCGCGGTAATGGCGCGTACTCCGCCACGCGCAGCCCACGCATGCAGCGCGCGGCAAACGACAATGCGGTGCGCGGCGCGGAGCGTTCCCGCCAGCGCGCAACGATTCGCCGGAACAGCGACCTGAACCGCGCACGGACCTCGAATCAGCGCGGCCAGCAGTTCAACACGAGACGCCAGGACACGAACGTCAATCGAGCGCGGGCCAACGACCGTCAGGCAAGATTCACCGGAAAACAGAATTCGAGCCGGCGCGACCGGCCGGCAACCCGCGCCAAGCGGGCCGATTCGTTTACGGCGCCGCGGACGAACAATCGCGCCACGCAATCCAGGCGCAACAATGCCAGCGCGCGCAATGTAACCCCGCGACAGATAGCGGACATCCGCTCCCGGCAGAGTCGCGGCAGTGCGGCGAGCCGGCAGCAAGCGGTCAGAACGCAGGCAAGCCGCGCCAGGAACACCGTCAATCGGCCGAACCGGCAGGCAGTAAGGAGCGAAAAACGCGCGAGGCAGTCACAGAACAGACAGCGGAACAAACAGTCCAGGCAAAGCAAGCGATCGGGAAACGAGTCCAGACGTTCCGGTAGATCCGATCGCAAAAGATAGACGCGGAAGGCAACCGCGAGCGAGCCATGGCGCTCAGTCGCTTACGTCATTCGACGTCGGCTCCTGCGGTTTGACGGCCGTCGAGTCCGAGGGTTCGGGCGGTTTTTCATCAGGTATGAGCTGCCAGGCGAAGTAGCAGATAGCCGCACAAACCCAAACGGCGGCGATAATGATCAGGATCATGAGCAGATTCATGATCCGATCATACTAGAACCTATCTCAAATTAGATCGTCGCCGCGCCGGTTATACAGTCACTTCCCTTCACCACCTGAATCCGGGGGCGCCTTCGGCAGTCTTCCCTGCTTGCGCAGCGCCTCGCGCAAGACGAACTCGATCTGCGCGTTGAGGCTGCGCAAATCGTCGTTTGCCCATCGCTGCATCGCGGCCAGGGTGTTTTCGTCGATCCGCAGTGCAAATGCTTTTCGTGATGCCATCGCTCAGTCCACGGTTTCGATCCGTCGCCCGGCAGGTCAGGTATACAGCGACCCCGTGTTGACCACTGGCCGCGCGTTTTCCTCACCGCACAGAACCACCAGCAGATTGCTCACCATCGCCGCTTTGCGCTCGTCGTCCAGTTCCACGATGTCGTCTTTTTGCAGCTGTGCGAGCGCCATGTCCACCATGCTCACCGCGCCCGTTACAATCTGCTTGCGAGCCGCGATGATCGCCGAGGCTTGTTGCCTGCGCAGCATCGCATTTGCAATTTCCGGTGCATAGGCCAGATGGCTGATGCGCGCCTCGATAACGTCAACCCCGGCTTTTTCGAGCCTGTCCTGTATTTCGCTCTTGAGTGCCGCCGCAATTTCCACCGGATTGCTCCGCAGTGCTATCCCGTTCCCTTCGTGCGGTTCGTAGGGGTACGTCGTCGTCAGGTTCCTCAAGGCGGCTTCACTCTGGATCGTGACGAACTCCTCGTAATCGTCGACCTCGAACATGGCTTCGGCCGTGTCCACGACCTTCCAGACGACGACGGCCGCAATTTCGATGGGACTGCCGCGCGAATCGTTCACCTTCAGCTGACCGCTCTCGAAATTCCGTACTCGAGTGGACACTTTCGATTTCTGATAAAACGGGTTGGCCCACCGCAACCCCGGTTCGTGCGCGGTGCCGACGTACTTGCCGAAAAGCTGAAGCACCTTTGCCTCGTTCGGATGAACCATAAAAAAGCCCGCCCATAGGATTCCCACTAACGCGATCGCCACCGATGCCGCGACGATGGCCGTCGGCCGCTGCGCGACGATCGCCTGGACAAACGCATAAACCGTGGCGGCTTGGGCGAGAAAGAGTATGACGATGGCGGTGTACCCAGAAGGCACTTTTCGCTGAATTTCCGTGATCATCGAGATCGGCTCCAGTGGAATCAATTTGATATCATATTGATATCAATTCTTGTCAAAGTCAAGCCGGGCCGTGAACGGCAGCATCTCCGCGGCCCGGCGATGGACACCGGATCGATCCGGGTCACTTTATGTTAAATAAATAAACAATCGGCGCGACGGCTATGTGGCCAGACGGCCGTTTGTGTATGCCCGCGTGATCGTCAACTGGGCATTGTCTGCGCGGCCGCCTCGCCGATACTGGTGATCACGATCTGGTGGCAAATTGGAAGGTGACGCTTGAACCCGCAATACTCCGACGAGTGTGTAACCGAACGATCGCTCGATCCCGAGGACTGGGAGCCACTGCGTGAATTGGGACACCGCGCTCTCGACGACATGATCGACTACCTGCAAACGGTCGCCGACCGCCCGGTTTGGCAACCGTTGCCCGAGGACGCAAAATCCCTCTTCGGCGAACCGCTGCCGCGCGAGCCGTCCGCCGGAGATGCGGTGTACGAGCAGGTCCGGGAACACATTCTGCCCTATCCCACGAACAACATTCACCCACGCTTCTGGAGCTGGGTCGGCGGTACCGGAACGCCAGTACAGCTGATTGCGGATCTGGTGATTTCGGCGATGAACTCGGCGGGGCTCGGGTTCGACGAAGTCGCTTCGTCGCACGTCGAACTGCAGTTGCTCGATTGGATGAAAACGCTTTTCGGATTTCCGGGTGACGCCAGCGGGCTGCTCGTCAGCGGCGGCTCGATGGCGAACCTGGTCGGCCTGGCGGTCGCCAGGACGCACGTTGCAGCTTACGACGTCCGCGCCGAGGGGCTGGACCCGCGTGAACACCCGAGACTCGTCTATTACGCGTCAACGGAAACGCACTCATCCGTCAAAAAAGCCGTGGAACTTCTTGGGCTGGGCGCAAAATCGTTGCGCATGCTTCCGGTCAACGACGATTTTACGCTCAACGTCGATGCGCTGACGACGGCAATCGCAAACGACCGGGCCGCCGGTCACCGGCCCGCGTGCATCGTCGGTAACGCGGGAACGGTGAACACGGGTGCCACCGACGCTCTCGATACCCTGGCGGACATCGCCCGGGAACAGCAACTCTGGTTTCACGTCGACGGAGCGTTTGGCGCCTGCGCCCGCCTGTCGGAGCGGTCGAGCCACCTCGTGAAGGGCATCGAGCGGGCGGATTCTCTCGCTTTCGATCTGCACAAATGGCTGTACGTGCAATACGACTGCGGCGGCATTCTGATACGCGGCGATCGCCCGCACAAAGAGACTTTTTCGGTGATACCGTCCTATCTTCGCAGTTTCGACCGCGGCCTCGCGTCCGGCCCTCTCAACTTCTCGGAATACGGCGTCCAACTGTCACGTTCATTCAAGGCGCTGCGTGCGTGGATGGCGCTGAAAACCGAGGGCAGCGAGCGCTACGGCGAACAGATCGAACAAAACATTCGCCAAGCACGCTACCTGAGCGACATCGTCGATGCGAATTCGCGGCTGGAACGGCTGGCGCCGACGGCGATGAACATCGTCAACTTCCGGTTCGTCGATCCCTCGGTGGATGATAGCGATCTGGACGACCTGAATGCCGAAATCCTGATGCAGCTGCATGAGCGCGGGATCGCCGCGCCGTCGTCAACAAACCTGAATGGACGGTTTTCGATCCGCGTTGCCATTTGCAATCATCGCAGTCGACGTTCGGACTTCGATGCCCTTGCGGCCGCCGTGGTCGAGATCGGCCGCGAATTGAGTACAGCTCACACATAGACGGCGGCGACTCACTCACCGGGCTCGAACGGCAGCGTCACTACGAAACATGCGCCATCGGTGTAGGTGGGGTCCAGGCTCAGCGAGCCGCCATGCGCCTCCGCCACCAGCCGCGCCAGGTAGAGACCCAGGCCGCTGCCTCCGGTGTTTCGCGTACGCGACGGGTCGCCCCGGTAGAACGCCTCACCAACGAACTCCGCCTGGTCCGCGGGGATGCCCGGCCCGCTGTCGCGTACCCGGATCACCCAGGCGTCCTCCAGCGCAGCTATCTCGATCCTGATAGGACCGTCCGCGCGACACGTATAGCGCAGGCCGTTGCTCACGAGGTTCTTGAGCATGAGCGTCACACGGGCCTCGTCCACGTTCATGAACACGCCGTCCGGCACGTCAACCTCTATCCTATCCCGGTCCCTCGGAAAGAAGTTGCTGATCAGATCTTCCACGACCTGCAACGCCGACACGCGCGCGATGTTGATACCGGCATGCCGGGTGTTGAGTCTTTCGGCCTCAAGCAAGGTGGAAATAATTTTTTCCATCTCGGCGACGTCCTGGCCAAGGCTCGCTGCATCGTCATGGTTCTCCGCGAGTTCCAACCCGAGCTTCATGCGCGACAAAGGGGACCGTAGTTCGTGGCTGATGCCGAACAAAAGCTGTCGCTTCGCGTCCAGCATGCGCTGGACGTCCTGGGCCATTTGATTGATGTCGTCCGCCAGATCACCCAGTTGATCCTGCCGCACGTCGGTGATCCTGTGCTGAAAGTTACCCCGCCCTATTTCGGCGGCGCCGTGGCGTATGGCGCGAATCGGCTTGAACAGCCAGCGGACGGCGAGGTAGGCAAGGAGCACGAGGCACAGGCCGAAACCCATGATGATTGGCGTCAGCTGTCGGTCGGCGGCGCCGTCGGCTATTTTGGGCGAGGACACGACGATCGCGTACTCCCCCTGGTCGATCTTCAGGAATCCGTGCGCGCCCAGGCTCGCAAATTCGACGTCGTCGAGATCGCCCAGCCAGGCCTCCGCCTGGTCGCTGAAAATATCGCTGCTCCCGAAGCTAAGCTCGTCCACGCGGGGAAACGCCGGATCCGACGCCCAATCGAGACTCGGCCCCATCATGCGGATGTCGACCGGAACCTTTTCGGTAATGGCGATCGCGTTCTCGACGCTTGGCGGATTGCCGATGTCGTTCCGCACATACTGCACGTGAAGCGACAGGTGGCCGCTGACCAGCTCCCGAAGATCATCGGTAAGGTAAACCCAGCGAATGCCCAGTACCGCGCCGTAGGCGAACAGCAAACCCATGACCAGAAATATCGCGAGCAGGCGAAATGACAGCGACCTCGCCAGGCGTCTAATCATTCTTCGCTGGACGTCCCACGAATACGTAACCGCGCCCCCAAACGGTCTGAATGAAACGTGCCGGCTTCGCCGAGTCGCCGAGCTTTTGACGAACTCGGCTGACCATTATGTCGACGGACCGGGTAAGAATGGCGGTATCGATGCCGCGTAGCTCGGACAGGATTTCGTCTCGCGACATCTTGGTGCCCGCATTGCGGGCGAGTATGCACAGCAACTCGTATTCCATGGAGGTCAATTCGACCGCGTTGTCGTCGACCGCCACCGTTCGTGCATTAGTGTCGATCTCGAGGCCGTCGAAGCGCAGCCTGCCCGAGGCGGTCTGTGCGCGGGTCTCGACGCGCCGAAGAATCGTCTGAATACGGGCAACCAGTTCCCTGGGCTCGAAAGGCTTGCCGATATAGTCGTCCGCACCCAGCTCGAGACCCGACACACGGTCGATGACGTCTCCGCGAGCCGTCAACATGATGATCGGGATATCGTTCGTCTTGCGGACTTCACGGCAGATCTCGAATCCGTCGCGGCCCGGCAGCATCACGTCGAGCAACAGCAAATCGGGATTCCCGGACTCCAATTTTGCGATTCCGGTGTCGGCCTCCTCCGCGCAGTCGAGCTCGATTCCGTACCGTGCCAAAAAGGTCTTGAGAAGCTCGGAATGACGTCTGTCGTCGTCAATGAGAAGTACCTTGGTCATGCGCAGATCATAACCTGTTATCCAAACGCGTTCTTGCGTCTATGCCGTCCCTGTTACGAATTGATACATCCCGTTACTCATCCGAGATCATTCCCGAAATGCGCGCGGGCAGACTGTGCATCCACGTTTTCGAGCATTCCAGAAGAGGAAGTACAGATGAGAAAGCACGTTGGTTTACTAGCCGCAGGCCTTGCAGTGCTTGCGGCATGTGACAGCAACTCGAACAATCGATCCGCGCCTCCCCCGCTAACGGCCACAGGAGACTTTCGGGTGCAGCTCTTGCACGCCTCGCCCGATGCACCCGCCGTGAACATCACCGGCATCGGCGCGGCGATCGAGGGCGTGGATTTCAAAGCGGGCACCGGGACGATCAGCGCGCCGGCGGGCCGTTACAACGACATTCAGGTCGACGGTATCGTTCCGGGCGGTACGGCAACGGTAATCGGCCCTCTCGACATCGATTTCACGGCCAACACGCTGTACAGCATCGTCGCAGTCGGCGAGCTTGCGAATATCGGCGCACTGGTGCTCGATCAGGCCGACACCGAGGTCCCGGCCGGTTCTACCCGCCTGCGCGTCCTGCACGGTGCCCCGAATGCACCCGGGGTGACCGTCTTCCTCACGGCGCCCGGCGCGGATCTACAGACCGAAGCCGCCGTCGGCACGTTCGAGTTTGGCCAGGATCTCGGTCCCGTTGACGTTCCCGCGGGCGGTCCGTACCAGATTCGCGTAACCCTGCCGTTTACGCCGCCGGCCGCCGAAACCGTGGTTTTCGATTCCGGAGAGATCACGCTGGCGGACGGCGCCAACCTTCTGATTACCGCCGTCCAAAACACCACGTCGGCCGACGCGTTGGCTATGGGCGAGTCACCCATCAGCCTGGTCGTCCTGGACGGCGCGGGTTCGAGCGAGATCCTCTCCGCGGACACCCCGGCGGAGCTGCGCGTCGTGCACGCTTCCGCCGACGCACCGCCGGTGGACGTCGTCGTGAACGACAACTTCGCAATGCCGCTGGTGCCGGACCTCACCTACCCGCAATTCGCTCCCGCCGACGGTTTCGTTTCCGTAGCGGCCGACAGCTACGACATCACGGTGACCGACGCGGCCACGCAGAGTCTCTTTCCAATCGACGTTGACGACCTGCCGCTCGAGGCCGGCGTTACCTACGACATCCTGGCGGTCAACGCCCTCGCCATGCTGGAACCCCTGATTCTGACGGACGACTACCGCCGCCTGGCAACCGCCGCCAAGGTGCGCATCGTTCACGCCTCAACGGTGGCGGACGACGTTTCCCCGACCGGCGTCGACATCTACATTACGGCTCCGGGAACGGACCTGGCGACCGTCGACCCGAACTTGACGAACGTTGAATTCAAGGCAAACACCGGTTTCCTCGAGTTGGCGGAGGGCTCTTACGAAGTGACCGTAACCGCTGCCGGCTCGAAAACCGCCGCTATTCCAACCACCCCGATCACCATTGAAAACGGAAACGTTTATACGGCGATTGCTCGCGATCCGGATCCCCAGGTGCTGAACGATGGCCTCGGTTTGATTCTCATGGACGACTTCTGACGCCGTAACCGGTTCTCCCCCGAGAAGTGCGCTGATTTGCCCCGCTCCAGCAGCGGGGCTTTTTTTGCCTGAGCGGAACGAGCTTCTCCGGCGGACGGCCCCGTGCCGGGGATCGATGCAAACGGTACGTCCCGCCCTATTCCGGCTCGCAATACCGGACGGCCGGGGCCCAACGGCTCCCGCGATCGTCAACGACGAGCAAACGGCGGCAAGCGACAGGTGTAACGGTTAATGAGCCGGCAGGCCGTTTCACGCGGCGGCCCGGCATCGTATAGCGCGCGGGTTTTGCCTATACTCTGCGCTCGAGCAATCATACGACCGACCGAACTCGGGGGATACCATGCGACTTCGATCCGCATTTTGCGCCGCCGCGGCGTTCGCGCTTGCCGCCTGCGGACAGGCCACAGACACGACGACGAACAGTAGCGACGGTCAGGCGGACGCGCCGGCAGACCTCGCCGCGCAAGCCAGAGAAATTGCGCTTTCGTCGATAATCGTTGATACGCACATCGACGTACCCTACCGGATCGTCGATGAATGGGACGACGTAACGACGGCTACCGAAGGCGGAGACTACGATTACCCGCGCGCCGTCGCCGGCGGCTTGAACGCACCGTTCATGTCGATTTACACCCCGGCGGCGCTGGAAGCCGAGGGCAAGTCGAAGGCGCGCGCCGAGGAACTCATCGACGTGGTCCAGCGTATCGTCGACACGGCGCCCGACAAGTATGCGATTGCGACGTCACCGGACGACGTTGAAGCGCACTTCGAGCAGGGTCTGATTTCATTGCCGCTGGGTATGGAAAACGGGTCGCCGATCGAGGGTGATATGGCGAACCTCGAATACTTTTACGAACGCGGCATCCGCTACATCACGTTGGCTCATTCGCTATCGAACCACATCTCGGATTCTTCCTACGACGACAATAAAGCGCACGGCGGCCTCAGCGATTTCGGCAAAGACCTGGTCCGGGAGATGAATCGACTCGGCATCATGGTTGACGTCAGTCACGTGTCCGACGACGCGTTCTGGCAGGTGCTGGACATCACCTCGGTACCGGTCATTGCGTCGCACTCTTCCGCTCGCCATTTCACACCCGGCTTCGAGCGCAACATGTCCGACGACATGATCATAGCGCTGGCGGAAAACGGCGGCGTCATACAGATCAATTTCGGCTCTTCCTTCATCGCCCAGGAATCACGCGACTGGGGCAGCGCTCGCGGCGAAGCTTGGGAAGCGTTCCTCGCGGAATCCGGGGAGGAAGCGAGTGCAGAACTGCGCGCGAAGTTCAACGATGAATATACCGCTGAACACGGGGGTTACCCCTACGCGACGTTGGAGCAGACGCTGGATCATTTCGATCACGTCGTCGAGCTGACCGGCAGTGTCGATTACGTCGGCGTCGGCTCCGATTACGACGGCGTCGGCGACAGCCTGCCCATCGGGCTGAAGGACGTCTCGACCTATCCAAACCTGGTGCAGGGACTCTTGGAACGCGGTTACAGCGAGGCCGACATCAAGAAGATTCTCGGCGGCAACACGCTGCGTGTCTGGCGCGCCGTCGAAGCAGGCGCGGAAAGAACCGGATAAAGACCTTTGTTACCCACCGCGGAAGTTGCGCGAATGAACCCGGCTACCGGGCGTCGACGGCGTCTTCTGGCCGGGATTTGCGCCGCTGCGGCCGCGGTTTTTATCGCGGCATTCTCGTCGTCGTGTTCGTTTGGGCCCGCGGACTACGACATTGTCATACGTGGCGGCACCGTTTATGACGGCCTCGGCGGCGAGCCCTACGTCGCCGACGTTGCACTCGTCGACGAACGCATCGCCGCCATCGGCGACCTCAGCGGACAAGACGCAGCGCTCGACATCGACGCAAGCGGCCTTGCGGTGTCACCCGGTTTCATCAACATGTTGTCGTGGGCGAACCGGTCGCTGATAGAAGACGGCCGCGGCATGAGCGACATCAAGCAGGGCGTGACGCTGGAGATAATGGGCGAAGGTTCCTCCATGGGCCCGCTGAACGACGCGATGAAAGCGGAGGCGCTGGAACGACAGGGCGACATCAAGTTCGATATTACCTGGACGAGCCTGGGCGAATATCTCGAATTCCTCACCCGGAAAGGCGTTTCCCCAAACGTCGCGTCTTACGTGGGCGCGACGACGCTGCGCATTCACGAAGTCGGTTACGAAGACAGAAAAGCGACGCCCGAAGAACTTGCGCGCATGCAGGACCTCGTGCGTAACGCGATGCGCGAGGGCGCTTTAGGCGTCGGCTCTTCCCTCATCTACACGCCCGCGAGTTTCGCGGACACGGACGAGTTACTGGCCCTGGTCTCCGCGGCGGCCGAATTCGGCGGCGCCTATATTTCACACCTGCGCTCCGAGGGCGATCGTCTGGAAGAAGCCGTGCAGGAACTGATCAAAATCGCCAGCCTGACCGGCGCACCTGCCGAAATTTATCACCTCAAGGCGTCGGGAAAATCGAACTGGCACAAGCTGGAGAACGTGTTTGCGTTGATCGAGTCTGCTCGTTCGGCCGGCATCCGGGTGTCGGCCGACATGTACGCCTACCCGGCCGGCTCGACCGGGCTGAACGCAACGATGCCGCCCTGGGTACAGGAAGGCGGCCACGACGCCTGGCTCGAGCGGCTTCAGGACCCCGAGATACGTGAGCGCGTCGCTCGCGAAATGCGCGATCGCGACGCCGATTGGGAGAACTTTTTCGTCCAGGCGGGCCCTGACGGCATACTGCTGCTGGGCTTCCGAAACCCGGCGCTGCGGCCGCTGATCGGAAAAACGCTCGCGCAGGTTGCCGAAGAACGCGGTACCAGCGCAGCCGAGACCGCCATGGATCTCGTCGTGCAGGACAATAGCCGGGTTGATGCGGCATTCTTCCTGATGTCCGAGGAGAACGTTCGCAAGAAGGTCGGCAAACCGTGGATCAGTTTCGGCTCCGACGCCGGTGCGCTTGCCGCCGAGGGCGTATTCCTGCAGTCGAGCACGCACCCCCGCGCTTACGGAAACTTCGCGCGTGTTCTCGGGCGGTATTCAAGAGACGAGGAGCTGCTGAGTCTTGCCGATGCGGTGCGACGCATGACCTCGCTACCCGCATCCAATATCGGCATCCGCGACCGGGGCCAACTCGCGGAAGGCTTTTACGGCGACGTGGTAGTCTTCGATCCGGCAACGATCAGCGACCACGCGACGTTCCCTGAGCCGCATCAATACGCCAGCGGCGTCGTTCACGTGTTCGTCAACGGTGAACAGGTTTTGAAAGACGGTGAACACACCGGCGCAATGCCGGGCCAGGTCGTTCGCGGGCCCGGTTGGACGGGTTGGTACGAGGGTACAGCCGATACGCGGTGAGATTCGTCTCGATTGTAGCCGCGTGCCGCGTTCGGATCGCAGACGACCGCTTCCCTGCCGGGTGGGGTCGTATCCCGACGCAGACTTTCCTCGCCGATGGCGTGCGGTTCAGGCGCGGATTTTGCCCGTCGCGATGCCCAGCAGTATGAGCCCGATGGCGATGACGGATGCGGGCCCCGCAATCTGACAGATTGTGATGACGATATCGGCCAAGGTTTCACCCTCTTGTTGTCGGGCGAGCAATACCTCACCCAGGGCGATGTTCCACCCGTGACGGCCTTCGATGAATTCGTAGATCTACCTATCGCGACAGGCCCTAGAACGAGAACGGTCGATCGTCCGGACCGTCGCCCGGTAGGTATTTTTTGCGCAGCGAGACGTGCTTGTTCGGCGGGTGCTCCTCGTAGATGACACGACGGAGCAGATTGGCAGCCACCAAGACCCGATCGTCCGCTATCTTCTTGAGGGCGGCCGCGTCGCTCAGAGCGTCCTTCGCTTCTTCGAGCAGCCTCGGCTTGACCGACGACGCGCGGGCTTTGAGCTTGTCGACTGCTCGCTGCGCCGCGGCCACCGACTTCTTCGCCTTTTCCGATTCGCGCTCCGCCTCCCTCAGAACGCCGACAGCGTGACGAAGCTGGCCCCGGGCGGAGCGTCTCAGGATGGCCCGCATGACGATCCCGGCGACAAGAATCGCCAGAACGGCGGCGACCCAAAGCGCCCAGTTTTGCCGCAGCGTTTCAATGTCCATCCTCGCGAACTATACCATCGCGGCCGCCGACGACTGCATCCACTCTCAAGCGGCGATCGGCCGCCCGGTCGACACCGACGGGGCGGCGGACTCTAGGCCGCAGCGTTCACCCGTTGGCAGGTCCGTGTTAGCTGCCCGACGGCCAATCCCGCTCGAAGGGAAACGGCCGTTCATCGGTGTAATACGTCAGGTAGTCGATAATTTCGCAGGTGTAAACGCCCAGCGAATGTCCGAAGCCCGTCAGCTTCTCGTTGGGTTTCGAGGTAAACAACGTCCAGAAAAACTGCAAGACGACAACGGCAAACACGACCCCGCGGGTGACGGCGTAAATGGCTAGGCAGACAACCATGAAGAGCAAACGCAGCCACGTCGAACGTGATTTGAGGTTTGCTTCGATGTCCGGTGGATCCTTCGCTACGGTATCTTCCGGTTCAACGTGATCGCGGGGTTGCTCGTCAGCTGCCATTACGTGTTCTCTCCTGCGGATAGTGGGACATTGGCAATGACGCGCCGGTCCACGCGTTCTCGTGGCTCGTACGGGTCACGCCGCCATCCCATAGGATGGGGACGGAACGGCTGTAATCAACCTGCGGAAAAGTACTGATAGAGAAAAAAGGCGGCTACGAGCAGGGCCAGCACACCCAGCAAACGACCGGTGTTGGCTTCCTCGGATATCCCCTGGAGCCGGGGGTTGTTCTGCGCGTGACGTGCGGCGGCCCGGTCGACCAGCACTTTTGCGTTCGCCAGACCCAATCCGGTCGCTTCACGGAGCAACTTTATTGCGACGATTTTCCGGCCTTCTGCAATCGCCTGAAGGACTTCCGCCGGCAGTTCTTGGTCGGCAACGACAATTTCGGATTTCATCTTTTTTTGCTTTCGGATCGCTCACTGACGTGCAAATCCTAGCAAAACCCGCTTGCACCCAAACCCGCACTGGGTCTCATTTTTTGCGCGCCGATAGTGGGTTATCGCACCTGATAGACCCAGACGAAATTGTCCCGATTCGGCATTTCGACCGCCGCGAGCGTCTCGGCATTCAGTTCCTCGGTTTCCTCAACGATGTCGTTGAGAAAGAGAAGGTAGGCGGTTAGCGAATAGACCTCGTCCGCCGACAGGCTGCCGGGCGTTTGATACGGCATGGCGCGCCGGATGTAGTCGAATACGGTCGTCGCGTACGGCCAATAGCTGCCCACGGTCTTCAACGGCCATGTATCGTCGATTGTGCCGTGCCCGCCCGCCAGGCGATCGTTGGCGCCATCAGTTCCATTCTCGCCGTGGCACGCCAGGCAATGCTGCCGGTAAAGTTGCGCGCCCCGCGACGCGTTACCGCTGCCCTCGGGGAGTCCGGAGCCGTCGGGCAATACGACATAATCCAACGCCGAAACCGCTTCCGGCGTCAGCGCTTCACCGAGCGCCGGACTCTCGGCGCTAGCCTGCGCAGCCACCCACAGCAGGCAGAAACAGGCATTTCGAGCCTTAAAAATGCACATTGCTCAGCTCTCCTCTTCTGCTGACCTGCCAAGCCTGAATGCCGTTGTAATGATAAAATGAATTGCGTGCGCGACCTGCCAGCACCGCGGCACGAGTGGGCTGCACGTTGCCCGCGTCGTCGCTTGCCCGGCTCAGGATGATTGCCGGTCCTCCGTCCCAGTTCCACGCGCTGCGAAATCGGGTCAGGCATTTCGGCAAGACATGCTCATCGAGCGCCGACTCCGCCCAGGTTTTACCACCGTCGGCCGATACTTCGACCCGCCGTATACGACCGCTGCCGGACCAGGCAATGCCGGAGATCTGGTAAATGCCGGTTGGCCCCAGGCTCAAACCGGGGGATGGGCTCGTAATAACCGATTTGACGCCCATCGGGAACGAAAACAGTTCGGCGATACCGTCGTCCCGTAAATCCGAGTATTTTGAGGTCTCGTCTTTGGTCATCGCGGGTTGATCGGTAACTTTCAAGGACCGCAGCCACTTTACGCTCATGTTTCCTTCCCAGCCCGGCAGAAACAGGCGCATTGGATAGCCGTTTGCCGGGCGCAGCGGCTCGCCGTTTTGGTACAGGGCAACGATGGCATCGTCGAGCGCTTTGGCTAGCGGCACGCTGCGGCTCATCATCGCCGCATCCGCGCCGTCCGCGATCAGCCATTTACCTTCGGGCTTGATACCCGTTTCTTCGAGCAGGACGGACAAGGGTACGCCGCCCCACTCGCTCGCCGAAATCAGCCCGTGCAGCTGGCTGGGCGGCCCCTGGACGGGATAGGGCGCGAGCAAGGCCGCGCTGTTGCCGGAACACTCGAGGAACCGGATACGTGACACCGTCTCGTAACGTGTCAGCGACGCAACCGAAAACGCGAGCGGGCGTTCGACCAGACCGTGTATCGCGAGGCGGTGCCGATCGGGATCGATGGCGGGAATGCCGCTATGATGCCGCTCGAAATGCAGCCGGCTCGGCGTGATGATCCCGTCCAGATGTTCGATCGGCGTGCGTGAAGACCCGGACCCGGTCGTGCCCGGCCGCCCGGCGATGTTCACTCGTTTTCGGTGCGCTTCGTAAGGTGACGGCTCGCCGCTTTCGCTCATGCCGGCACCCGGCTGCTTCATCCAGGCTTCGCGCGCATCCGCCGGTGCCGTTGCAGTCAACAGCGTCGTAGCGCTCGCCGCACCCGCACTGAGAAAAAAACGCCGATCCAACAACCCGTTTCCAGCCGCCGGCGGCAGTCCCGCATCCTTCCTGGTCATCGTTTTCCCCCTCTGAGCACGCCGATCTTACCGGCTCAGTGAGCGGCAAAAAACCGCGTCAGCCGTACCATCGCCTCGGTATCGAAACGACAGTAGCGGCGCAGCTGAGCGTCGATTTCCGCCACCCTGGCCGCGTCGGTGCCCGCGGCCACTGCCTCCAAATAAGCTAAAGAAGCAGCCGTACCCTCCTGAATTCCTTCTAATTTTGAGTAGTCCATATCGGGAGCAACCTGCGGCAATACCGCCTTGATCGACCAGGAGCCGCGCATATCTGGGTGATAAAAGCTGGCCTGCACGACGGGTTTCAGGTCCACGAGCCTCACGGCTAGCGAATCAAGCGACGCTCGCAGGTCCGGGAAAAGAGCGGCAAGTCTCTCGATCATCGTTTTTTCGTAGGGCGAATACGTCAGTATCGGCCCCGACTTGCCAAGACCGCGAATGAGCGACTCGGCAAGGCGCCGGAAAGGCGCCACACCGCTCAAATCCAGGAACTCGGCGTGCCGAAGCTCATCCGGCGCGGACTCGAAATGGCAGGACCATTGAAACGGCAGCGCGTGATAGGGCCGCATGCCCGAAAAAACCGGAACCGCGGGACCGATACTCTCGAAATCCAGGTAATAACGCGGGTAGTCGAGAGAGCGCACGAACTCGCCCGCGGCCGGAAGTATCTCCTCCCGGCCCGACACGACGACGCGCTGCACCCTGCGCTGGTTTTCCGTGAGCCGGTCAGCCGGTACGTCCCGCACGTCGCGGTATCCCCTCGCGACGAACTCGGCCAGCCTGCCCTTGTTCGCCCTCGGCAGCTCGAAAAGGTTGTGTTCGGCGTCAACGGGCCAGCAGTGCGTCACAAACGGGCATTCGTACGGTTTAAAGCAGTGCGCACCGACGGCGACGTCCGGCTCCCCGCCGCTTATCGCTTCCCGGGCGGTCCGCACCCAGCCGGCAACGGTCGGCTCCAGCTCGCCGACCTCTTCGCTGAGGTCCACTTCATGTAACAGCCCGCGGTAGCTGCCGTCGCCCGGATACACGAACTGATTGTCCACATGCGCCAGAGACACGCGCGACAATGGATAACCGGCGGAACGAAACACCCAGCTCTGCACGGCGCAGTCGAAATGGTAGTGCGGCTCGACCCGGGTTGATGCCTTGACCTCGACAATCCGCCACGTGTCGCCATCCGGCAGCAGTAGGTCGGCCCGCACGAGGACGCCGCCGTATTCGACCGTCGCCTCGAAAATCGGCGAATTCGGATCACCGCCGAGCAAGCGCGCCGATTTGCGCAGCGCATGTTTGATGCCCCCTTCGTAGGGAATCAGCGTTGCGTTGCCGTCCGAATAAATCGCCTGAGCCGTCGCCCCAACCGCGTGGCCGGTGGCAAACGCCTGCTGCGCTTCGTCACTGACAACGGCCAGCTGGGGTTTATGGACCTCCAAGTACAGGCGTTTCAGGCATTGGCGCGCCGACATCAGTTTCGATTTGGAAAGGCGCCACCTGGACACGGTTGGAGTGCTCCCGTAACGGTCGTTCGCCGCCGGTGTACGTTGGCGGCCCTAAGCCAGCGCCTGTTCCAGATCGGCGATCAGGTCCTCTACGACCTCGATACCGATCGACAACCGGAGCAGGTCCTCGGGAATCGGGCTGCTTGCCCCCTCGATCGAGTACCGGTGTTCAATCAAGCTTTCAATGCCACCGAGCGACGTTGCGCGTATGAAGGTTCGGCAACGGCCGGCCACGTCGAGTGCGGCCGACTGGCCGCCTTTGATCCGCAACGAAAGCATCCCGCCGAAACCGCCGTGCATCTGCCGGGCGGCGGTCCGATGCCCCGGGTGGGAGGACAGGCCGGGATAAAGCACCGCTTCCACGCGCGGATGGCCCTCAAAATGCCGCGCGATCGCCAGCGCCGATTCGCTGGCGCGACGCACCCGGAGAAACAGCGTGCGCATCCCGCGTTGCAGGAGCCAGGCCTCGAAACTGCCGAGAATTGCTCCGCCATGAGAACGCACCTCCCGAATGCGCGCCCAAAAATCGTCGTTTTGCCGGCAGGCAAGCGCACCGGCAACGACGTCACCGTGGCCGTTGAGATACTTGGTGGCCGAATGCATGACGACGTCGGCGCCCAACTCCAACGGACGGGTAAGAACTGGGGTTGCTACGGTCGCATCCGCGACCAGCCTTGCACCGACCGAATGCGCCGCATCGGCCGCCGCCGCAATATCGACGATGTCCCAGGTCGGATTACTGGGCGTCTCGATCCAGAGAATGCGCGTTTCGTCCGCGCGCAGCTTCGCCTCCTGGTCGCCAGGCACGCCCGCATCGTAAAAATCGAGCTTCAGCCCCCAGGTCCGGCAGAACTCGCTCAGCCATCCACGCAATCCCCAGTACATGACTTTCGGGGCGACAATGCGGTCGCCCGGTTCGAGCGCCTGGACGACCGCCATTGCGGCGGCCATCCCGGAACTGAACAGCAAAGCGTCGTCGGCGTTCTCGAGATGCTTGAGCATCGACTCGGCGGCCTCATAGACCGGGTTTTCGTCTCGCGCATAACTGTGCGCGGCGTTGACGAGTTCGTAATCCCGGCCGCGCGCAAACGTCGTGGACGGCTGGATCGGCGGTATCACCCCGCCGGTCGAGGGATCGACGTAATGCAAACCCTGTGCGATCAGCGTTTCAGGCCGTACACCGTCTTTTTCCACCATCGCTCAGCGTCTCGTCGCACCCCGGAATTGGCCAGTCTAAACGAAGGCTCCGCCCGCCGTCAGCCGATCGTTTCGCTGTAAATGCGCCGGACGTTGCCACCCATGACTTTCTCGAGCTCATCGTCGGACAAACCGCGATCCTTCAGGCCATCCCATATCGTTTCCATGCGCCGCGGCATGTCTCGGCGCCGGCGAATCGCCCGTTCGCAGAACGTATCGTCGGACACCGATTCGGCCGAACCGCGGTGCCGATACGCGGCCGATTCGCAGACTTCACCCGGACAATCCCGATTTGACATAGTTTTGGACCGCGCTCGGCGCAGATTGTGAACACATTCACGGCAGTCGAAACGGCACAAACTGTAGAGTTGGGGAAACCCGGAAATGCCCGACGGAACGTCCACCGACCATGTCGCCCACATTCACGGAAGACGAGTTAGTCGCCGCCGCGAGCAGCACCGCCCTGCCGCCCGACGACGACGGCCCGTTTGCGGGATACGAGAGCGAACACATCTACATCGGCGACGAGTCTCAGGACCCCGACAACAGTCCAAGGACCGTCAGCAAGCGCGTACGCATCAGGAATTTCGCACGCGGTGTCGCCAGCGAACTGACCTTTTACGCGGAAGGTTTTGTCAACATCCGTGAAGGCACGCGCAAGAAACTCACTAAAGACCATACGCTGGAGTTACGTTTCGTCGACCCCGATCCGGCGATCGACAGACGCATCGCGTCCGGATGGTTGTGGATCGCGCTGGGCTTGACCGTACTGGCCCTGGCCAGCCACTTCCTGCTGCCGATCACAGCGCTGTCCGGTTACGCCTTTGCAATCACGACCCTGCTCGGCACGCTAGCCGCCGTCGCGTTCCTGTCGTTCATTTACAAGAGCGAGGAACGCATCCGCTTTTACACCACCAGCGGCCGCGCCGAGGTACTCAGCCTGGTATCGTCTTTCGGCTGCGTGCGGAAGATGCGGCGCACGGCCCGGGCGATTCAGACGTCCATCAACGGCGCCGGTCGCGGGGCCTGCGACGTTCGATATCTACGGGCCGAAATGCAGGCGCACTACAGGCTCCGAGAAAACGGTGTCATTACCCCGCAGGCCTGCGCCGACGGTACGGCACAGATACTCTCCAAATTCGGCTGACCGCAAACCGCGTGCAGCCGGCGCGGCTCATGCCTCGACGACATCGAGCAGCACGTATCGCAGCAGCACTTCGTAGCTGCTTTTCTCCATGACCATCCCCTGCGGCAATTCCAGGGTATGAATAGGTGCATCGTCGACACCCCGTATTTCCTGAAACAGTCGGCTTCCCGCCTTGTAAATCTTGTAGCGGACATCACGCTTCTGACCGAGTTTCAGCGGCACCCGGCTCTCCGTCCAATCTTGGATGACTTGAGTTGTCATTGTCGTAATCACTCCGTGCTCAAGCGGCTATCGTTCAAGATGAGGCTGTCATGCAGCAATCATCGGTGTATGCCAAACACGTTTGCAAAGCCTGTGCCAAGTACGAAGAAACCCGGGGTTATCGATCTAACTATTTGTTTTATATGTCTTTTTCTTGTAACAAAACTGACATAATCCCAGGCGGGCAACGCGGCAAAAGTGCCGGTTTTTGTCAGCCGAGTCGTGTTAGTGCGACAACCGTTTTACATAGTCAAAGGCCACACCCAGACGATCATCGGTACGGAAACGACGACGACAATGATTTCCAACGGCAAACCCATACGCCAGTAATCGCCGAATCGATAACCGCCCGGCCCCATGATCAGGGTGTTGTTCTTGTGCCCGATCGGCGTCAGGAACGCACACGAAGCGGCCACCGCCACGCCCATGAGGAAGGGGTCCGGACTCGCGCCCAGACGCACCGCGATCTCGACGGCAATTGGGGCGGCGATGACCGCGGTCGCGGTGTTGTTCATGACGTCGGAAAGCGTCATTGTTACGACGATCAGAAGGGTCAGGACCACCAGCGGCGAGGCCCCGGCCGCGAGACTCAGTATCCCGTCGACAATCACCGTCGTGCCTCCCGTCGACTGTAGCGCGCCACCGATCGGAATCATGCAGCCGAGCAGCACAATCACCGGCCATTCGACCGAGTCGTAAACGGAACGAATCGGAACGATATCGAGCAACACGTATGCCGCCGCCACGATACCCAGGGCAATCGGCAGGTAGATAATGCCAACACTGGCCGCCGCGATGGCGACGGCAAACAGACCGACGGCCAGCCATGCTTTGTCGCGCTGGATCACACGCTGGCCACGATCACGCAATGGCAGGAGACTCAGGCGGACGACGACGTCTCTCAGACGCTCGTCTGAGCCCAGCAACAACAGAACGTCACCGGCCCGAACGTCCAGCTTTCGAACGTTGTCACGAAACCGCCTGCCCTGCCGGGAGACCCCGACCAGCGACACGCCGTAGCGATAAAGCAAGCGCACGGACGACGCGGACCGCCCAACCAACGACGATCCCTCCGGAACGACGACCTCTTTCAGAGACAGGTTTTCCGCTTTTAGCGCCGCGGTTTCTGTGCCGACGTAATCGAGTCCCATGGTACCGAGCAGCTCATCGATCATCTCCGGCGTTGCCTCGACGACCAGTGTATCGCCGGCACGGATTTCCACCCGCCGGGCAAGGCCGGGCATTCGCTGTCCCCGACGAATCAGGCCGAGTATTTCCGCGCCGGTTTCGTTCGCAAGTTCGTCGAGATCGCGGACTTTCTTGCCGACCACGACCGAGTCATCGCTTACGGAAAGCTCGGCAATGTAGTCCGCGAGATCGAAAAGACCGTTTTCGTTGTTCACCTTGCGTCCGTCCCCCGGCAGCAGTCGCCAGCCGATCAGCGCGAGATAGGCCACGCCGACGGATGCGCACGCCAGGCCAACCGGCGCAAAATCGAACATCCGAAAAGAATTCCCGAACGTTTCATTGCGAAATTCCGCGATGACAATATTCGGCGGTGTGCCGATAAGCGTGATCATTCCCCCGAGGATCGAAGCGAACGAGATCGGCATCAACGACAGCGACGGACTGCGTTTCGATTTGGCCGCCGCCTGCATGTCTACCGGCATCAATAGCGTCAGTGCAGCCACGTTGTTCATAATCGCGGACATCACCGCCGCAACCGATGACATTATGCTTATGTGCACCGCCAGTTTTCGCGACCGGTCAACGACCAGCCTGGCGATGAGTTCAATGGCGCCGGAGTTGGACAGCCCCCTGCTGACCACCAATACCAGCGCGATGATCACCGTCGCCGGGTGCCCGAAACCAGAGAACGCACCGTCGACGGGCACGAGCCCGGCAACCAACGCAATCAGCAGCGCGACAAAAGCGACGATATCGTAACGCCAGCGCCCCCAGACCAGAAAGACGAAAACGAAAAACAAGAGGGCAAACAGTGCAATCTGATCGGGCGTCACGGCACGGGGCATCGGAGAACTCTTGACGCCCGTACGATACCGCTATTGCGCGACGATTGGCAGGGTGCGTGAAAGGCGCCGGCGTCCCTGCCGGTGCGGCATGGGTTACGATCCAGCTTGAGATAGCTTCTGAGGCGTTACAGCGCCACCGCGGTCAGATTGAGTAACGCGGGCACATCGGAAGGCTTGTAAAGCCCGATCTGGCTCATGTTGACCGGTTCGTTCGGTCGTGCGGTCAGCACGAACGTCGACTTCCCGGCGATGAACTCTTTGTACGGTGCGGTAATCTGATCGTCAAATACGATGCCACGATCTTCACCCAGCGAGCTGAATGCATCCAGCTTGGCCGCGATTACTTCTTCCTGGCTCAGCCCCGCACGTTCACAGAGTTCTGTCGTGCGTTCGTCCAACGACTGGTCGACGTACTCCAGGCGGGCGTCAACCAGCTTCGGGCGATAGGTTCCCATTGCCATCGCCTGCGGTGACACGGCGCCATCGAGCGTCAACTCGAAATTCATGTCGTACATGTCCTTCACCGAGGTCCGCACGTCGACAATCATATTAGCGCCGTTCTTGCGGTAGCCCACGTAAAGATCGGCAATCAAGTCCTTGTAGCCGAGATCCTGCAGCATAGCGGGGCTAAAACCGTATTTACCGGTGCACTCGGCGGCGACGTCGACCTCGACGCCGCTTGCCGCCTTTTGCTGGCCAAAACTGTACAGGGTTTTCACGATGTCCGAGTCCATCGACGATTGAAAGCCGACGATCGAGAAACCCAGGGACTCGGGAATCTCGCTGGACACCATGTCGGATCCGAGGTTATTCAGGCCCATCAGGTGCCAGAAACCCGGTGTGACGAGGCTGATCTTGTCCGCGCGTATGGGATCGCGGTAGCCGTTCACGGTGACTTCGATGTTATCGATGCTAAGTGTGCCGCCCATGGTCGAACTGATACCGGAGTATTTCACGTCCGCAAACGGACTGACCATGACCAGCATGTTGTCGAGATCGCTGCTGACCCGGTAATGCAGATAAAACTTCGCACCGAGGTAAGAACCGCCGAAGAGCACAATTCCCCAAACGATTAGTTTTTTCATCAAACGGCCTGCCTGTCGGAAAAGCTGTGAATTCAGTCACATATTGTTCCGGCTCACACGCGTTTCGGAAAGCGGCTGTGTCACAAAAACACGCACCGCGCCGCGTCAGCGATCGGCAAACGGGCGATAAGGCCGTCTGAAATGTACCAGCAGGCCGCATGTCAGCACGGCCAACGACGCATACATGGACAGGCGCCAATAGCTCGTCGCCCGCTCCACAATCTCGAACGCCTCTACGTATATCGTTTCGCAGGCGCCGTCACCCGTGTCCATTCGGGTGGTGCTCGTACCCCGGGTTCCCGCCGGGCCTGTGTAATTGGAAAGCCATCCGCGTATGCGAATCTGATCGCCGACTCGAACGCCGCTCACCTGGTCGCGAATCCGGTCATCCGCGGACACCAGATGATTGTTGGACAGCTGATAGATGTCGAAGGCCTCCCAGGCCGCCCGGTCCCGTGTTTTTACGTTACAGGTGAAAATGCCGTTCCAAAAATCGATTTTGTGCAATCGCTCGTTGGCGACGTTGTCGCCCCATACGACGCAGACGTCCAGCATGTTCAGATGGTCGCCTGCCCGCCGGTGCATCCGGCTCTCGCCGTCATGGTGGCGGTAAGACACGATCATGCCGAAAAGATCGTAGTCGTATTCGGGTTCGATCCGGTAGCTGATGCCGTTATAGCTGACGTCAAACGCCTGTTCCCGCGTTGCCGATTGCTTGGGGGGCACGGCGATATCCGACCGGTAGTCGACGTCGCGGGGCAACTCGTTTCGATTCCAGAACGACACGAGCAGGCCAATGGCGCTCACGGCAATCGCAACGGTGTTCGGTTTCATCGGTTCATCCGGAATGACGCCTGGACATGGCGAGAAAGGGCTAGTCTAAACGGCGCTCGAACGCATTCTTCGTATACACCTCGCACTTTCGGGAATTGCCCCGATACACTTACAATGCCGTACATGCCAATCCTGCTGTTCGTGCTTGTCTTGCTTGCGCTGGTTTTCGGTCCGGGGTTCTGGGTGCGGCGCGTACTCCGCCGGTATTCGGAGCCGGCGGACCGATATCCGGGCACCGGCGCCAATCTCGCCCGGCACCTCCTCGACCTGCACGGCTTGCAGCACGTGACCGTCGAGGAAACCGAGGACGGCGATCACTACGATCCGGATGCAAAAGCGGTTCGTCTTACCGCCGACAAGTTCGCCGGAAGATCACTGACCGCGATAACGGTCGCCGCGCACGAAGTGGGACACGCGCTGCAGGACGCACAGGGTTACGGCCCTCTCAGATTGCGCACCCACCTCGTGCGCTTCATCCAGCCGATCCAGAAGCTCGGCGCCGGCATTCTGATGGTGTCGCCGTTCATCGGCGCGCTGACCCGGGCGCCCGGCCTGGGAGTTTTGATGTTCGCCGGCGGCCTGTTGACGCTGCTCTCGTCAACCGTGGTCCATTTCGTGACCTTACCCACCGAGATCGATGCGAGCTTCGCGCGCGCGCTGCCGCTGCTGGAAAAGCACAACATCCTCAAAGAGGTCGATCGGCCGCACGCCCGCAAGCTGCTCAAGGCCGCCGCGCTGACCTACGTCTCTGCATCGCTGATGAGCTTGCTGAACATTGCCCGCTGGTGGGCAATTCTTCGCCGCTAGGCTGGGCAATCCGCCCTCGATGCTTAGATTGGCGTATCCGGCGAACCGCGGATTGATCTTTAGTGGCTGATCTTGGTCGCTCGACAGGACGCGCTACGCCGCCTGATCGAGAATTCGACTCCCGAACAATTCCTTGAAGGTTTTCACGTAATAACGCATTTCTTCGGGCGTCTGCATGCTGATACGCGACCAGTTGGTAAACGGCGGAAACGGGCGGCCGGACATGATCCCGCGGGACAGCAGCGCCGCATTCAATTCCTCGACCGGGATGCCCGTCTCGAAAAAGGTGAAATTGGTCTCCGATTTCACGTAACGGACGCCGAGTTCCTCGAACATCGCCTCGACGATTGCCATCGACTCCCGGTTCTTGCGTCGCGTGAAATCCTGGAAATCCGTGTCCTGGTAACTGGCGTAGGCAGCAGCGACTCCCAGATGATTGCCGGCGCCCGTTTTCAACGCGTTCAGTTTCTCGATGTGTTCGGGGTGCGCGAACCCGAATCCGACTCGAAGCCCCGCCAGACCGTGAATCTTGGAGGCGGTTCTGGCAACGATGACGTTCTTTCGCCCTTCCGCCACCAGGTCAATCATCGTGCCGTACTTCGGGTTGTTCACGTACTCGAAGTACGCCTCGTCGATGAAGACCATCCGGTCTTTGGACACCTCCTCGACGAAGTCGCGTAACTCGTCGTAATACATGAGGGTCGGCGTCGGATTGTTCGGATTCACGAGATAAACCATCACGGTATCCTGGCGGATCGCGCTGGCTATCGCGTCCAGGTCGCAGTGCAGGTTTTCCTTGACCGGAACGCGGATGATTTCCGAACCTGCCCGGCCCGCGTAACGGACGAGATCATGGTAGGTGGGGTCGGCGCAGACGATCGATCCCTTATCCCAACTGGCTATTAGTCCCCCGGTCTTGAGAATTTCGCCCGAGCCCGTGGCCAGCGAGACGTGATCGACCGGCACCCCGTTGAGCTGCGCCACTAGTTCGACCAGTTCCTGACGTTTGCCGCCGCCATACTTGTTGCTCAGTTTGATGGCATCGTTGATCGCCTGCAACGCGACACGCGACGGTCCGTAGGGGTTTTCGTTGGTGCCTGCGCGGATCAATCGTTCCGGCTGCACGACTCCTTGTGCGACGGCCTCACGAACCAGCGTGGGCATAAGGCTTGCACCCAGCAGCGCACCGCCACCCAGCAAAAGCTGCCGTCTACTGACCCTTGCCATAACGTTCTCCCCCAGATTGATTGACTGCCCAAACCTTGGAGCATCGCAACTTAAACACAAATCTGGCGACATTCAACCGAGCTACGCATACCTGTCTCGCTGTGTAAGCTCGCCGCTACCGCGCCCGGAAATCGAGCGGCGAGACGCCGTAAGCATCATTCCGTATTGTGCTGCGTTGACCCGATCACGCACAGTTGGCGCATGCTGAAACCTCTGCCTGTCGCGTTTGCAGCTCTCCTGGCGATACACGTTTCCGCTTGTGACCGCGGTGGCTCGCCGGTGACGGAAACCGGCGAGGACACGGCGCTGTCCAACGTCGGCGCACCGCTGGACGGCAAGGCCGAGTACGATCGGGTGTGCGGTCGATGCCATGACGAGGGTCTCGACGGAGCGCCGCGCACGGGCGATCGCTCAGCCTGGGCCGCGCGATCCGCACTTTGGGAGGCCGTTCTTTTCGAGCACGCGACCAACGGCTACCTCGAGATGCCGGCGATGGGCGGCTCCCCGGACCTGCGGGATCGCGACGTGAAGGCGGCCGCGGAATACATGCTCTCGATCACTCATCCGGAGCTGGCCCCCGACCCCCATTGATGCCGTTCCCGCCCGACCTGCAGCGCCTCCAGCCCGGCGACGATCGCTGTTAGAAAACCCCGCCGAACCCGGTCTAATCCCTTGAAATAGCGGACCGTGTCACAATCTTGCGGGTCTGAGCCGAAATATCGCCGGACAACCCCCCGTATTATGGAGTTTTTGGTGGTTTAAGGCGTTTTTGACTGCTATTATCGCGGCCCGAAAGCGCCATCCGGCCCTGATTAAAGACCGCTTGGGCAGCGCAAGGCCGGCTGGGCACGAACAAACGTGCAGCCACCCTCGACGCGAGGCGTCGCTACGCTTGCCGTATCCGGCGAGCGGCGATACCGGGCGAACGCGGGTGACTGCTTTTTTTTGAGTAAGACGAGACAGTATTGGTGGCGACATGAAAGATCTTAGTCTTTACCGGAACATCGGCATCTTTGCTCACGTGGACGCGGGCAAGACGACGACAACCGAACGCATTCTGAAACTGACCGGTAAAATTCACCGCGTCGGTGAAGTCCACGACGGCGAAGCAACAACCGATTTCATGGAGCAGGAACAGGAGCGCGGGATAACGATCCAGTCGGCGGCGACAAGCTGCGAGTGGAACAACCATCGCCTGAATATCATCGACACTCCCGGACACGTGGACTTCACGATCGAAGTGTATCGTTCCCTCAAGGTGCTCGACGGCGGCGTCGGCGTGTTCTGCGGTTCCGGAGGCGTCGAGCCGCAGTCGGAGACCAACTGGCGTTACGCCAACGATTCCGAGGTCGCTCGGGTCATTTTCGTCAACAAGCTCGACCGCGTCGGCGCCAATTTTTTGAACGTCGTCAAACAGATCGAAGACGTGCTCGGCGCAAACCCGCTCGTCATGGTCCTGCCCATCGGGGTTGAGACCACGTTCACCGGCGTCGTCGACCTGCTGACCCGTAAAGCGTGGATTTGGGAAGACTCGCTGGATCTGGACAAATTCGAGGTGGTCGACCCGCCGGCCGACATGGCCGATCAGATAGAAGAATGGCGCGAGAAGCTGATCGAGACGGCGCTCGAACAGGACGACGACCTGCTCGAGAAGTATCTGGAGGGCGAAGAGCCTTCGGTCGAGGACATCAAACGCTGCATCCGCAAGGGCACGATCAAACTCGATTTCTTCCCGACCTACTGTGGTTCCGCTTTTAAAAACAAGGGTGTACAGATACTTCTTGACGCAGTAGTTGACTATCTGCCGGACCCGACCGAAGTGAAGCCGCAGCCGGAGATCGACCTGGAAGGTAACGAGACGGGCGGCGTCGCCGAAATCGACCCGGACAGACCGCTTCGGGCCCTCGCGTTCAAGATCATGGACGACCGTTACGGCGCCCTGACCTTCACGCGCATCTATTCGGGCACCCTGAACAAGGGCGACACGGTGTTGAACACGTTCACCGGCAAAACCGAACGCATCGGCCGCATCGTCGAAATGCATGCCGACTCCCGCGAGGAACTCGATTCGGCTCAGGCCGGCGATATCGTCGCCCTGCTCGGCATGAAAAACACGCAGACGGGCCATACCCTCGCGGATCAGAAGGACCCGGCAACGCTGGAGCCGATGGTGTTCCCGGATCCGGTCATTTCGATCGCCGTAAAACCGACCGACAAGGCCGGCACCGAAAAGATGGGCATCGCGCTGAACAAGATGGTCCAGGAAGATCCGTCATTCCGTGTCGCCACCGACGAAGAAACCGGCGAGACGCTGATCAAGGGCATGGGCGAGCTGCACCTGGACATCAAGGTGGACATCCTGCGGCGGACGCACGGCATCGACGTGGAAATGGGTAAACCGCAGGTCGCTTATCGCGAGTCGATTACGCAGTCCGTCGAGGACAGCTACACGCACAAGAAACAGACGGGTGGCGCCGGCCAGTTCGCCAAGATCGACTATCGCATCGAACCCGGCGAGGTCAACAGCGGTTACACCTTCGAGTCGCTGGTTACCGGCGGCAACGTTCCCCGCGAGTACTGGTCCGCGATCGAAAAAGCGTTCGAGGGAAGCCTCGACCAGGGCACGCTGGCGGGTTATCCGATGCTGGACGTCAGCTTCAAGCTGTTGGACGGCGCTTTCCACGCGGTCGATTCGTCGGCCATGGCGTTCGAGCAGGCCACCAAGGCGGCGTTTCGCCAGTCGGTGCCCAAAGCGTCACCGCAACTCCTGGAGCCCATCATGAAGGTCGACGTGTTTACGCCGGACGACCACGTCGGCGACGTCATCGGCGATCTGAACCGCCGTCGCGGCATGATCAAGTCGCAGGACACCGGCATGACCGGCACCCGCGTGAAGGCGGAAGCGCCGCTGGCCGAGATGTTCGGCTACATTGGGGATCTGCGGACGATGACCTCCGGTCGCGGCCAGTTCTCGATGGAGTTCTCGCATTATTCGCCCTGCCCGTCCAGCGTGGCCACCGAGGTCATCAAGGAGACGATGGAGCGAAAGGCCGCCGCCTGACCGGATGCCACAGCAGCAAAACGATAGGCCGGACATCTGTCCGGCCTTTTTTGTGTTCCTACCCGCCCCGCCGCCGGTTCAAGCAGCGACGAAATAGTTCAGGGCCATCCCGAACAGCAATATCTGCGGAACGGTGATGACGGGCAGCCAGATTGCCGTCCGCCGGCCGATGTTCGACCAGAGCAGGCCGATCTCGGTGTAGTCCGTTGCGACGCCGGCCATCAGAAAAACGAACGGATTGCCGAGCGCCGCGGTTTTGTTGAATATCTCGAACGCAATCGGCGACGTACCCTCGCTGCAGACTTCCAGGACGGTTGCAAACAAAAGCGTCAGCAACATGCCGGTCAGATCCGGCCCGAGGTACTGCATGAACCAATGCTCCGGGACGTACGCGCCGATAATCGCCGCGGCCATGATGCCGATCAATATCCACCAGAGCACCATGTTCGCCAGCGACACCGCACCCGCGGCGACGCCCGTAGCCGCCTCCGCGAGCTCGAAATTCCGCAGCCGGTCCCAGTTCACGTCCTCGGCTTTGGCGTCTTTCGCCGGCCCCTCGATCCAGGCGAGACGGTCGAGCAGCGTGAAGATCAGACCGGTGATCAACGCGATGAGCATGGCGCCGGCCACGAACAGTATGGCTTTCCAGCCGAAAAAACCGAACAACAGGACCGTCATCGGCATGTTCGCCCAGGGGGACGCCAGTAGAAACGTTACCACCGCCGGAACACCCGCGCCCTTTTTGTAGAGCTGAATCGCTATCGCGAGAATGCCGTGTGAACAGGCGGACATCAGAAAGCCCGCGACCACCGCGTTCAGAATCGTCCGCTTTCGACGGCCGCCCAGGAAGCGGATCATGACGCCGTCCGGCACGAAATAGTCGATCAGTCCTCCAATGGCCAGGCCCAGCAGCACCGCCCACCAGACGATACCCAGATAGTCGAGCAGACTGTCGTTCAGCGCCGCGAAGGCCGGCAGAAACGAAACCAGCAGGACCAGGGAGAACAGCCCCCCGACGATCTTCAGCTTTTTCCCGAGCGGAGGAATGCCGGCCTGGGACGGCTCGGCATGGCAACAATGCATTTCTGTCATCGAACGACTCTGTTCCAGGAGACGAGCGGGCGTAGGACCGGCATTATTGGGGCAAATCTCGAAATTTCAGTTTCGGAAAATACGCATAGTAACCGGCAAGCGCCACCACCACCTTCGTGCAACCCGCGGCGGACCAGTCGCCGGCCCGCGGGCACATTACCAAGCAGATCTCACAGGAGGCCATCATGAACCTTGTTAATTGGACACCTTTCCGGGACATGGACAGCGCGTTCGACCGGTACTTCAACCACTTCGGCCGTTTCCCGGGCCGTGTGGCCGAAGGAGAACTCAAAGACCTGGACTGGCGGCCAAGCGCGGACATCAGTGAAACCAAATCTCACTACATCATCAAGGCTCAGCTCCCCGACGTCGAGAAAGAGGACGTCCACGTCTCGATCGAAAACGGCGTCCTCACCATCAGCGGTGAACGCAAGTACGAGAAAGAGGAAGAAACGGAGACGCAGCATCGGGTAGAGAGCGTATACGGCCGCTTCTCGCGCAGCTTCACCCTGCCGACCGACGCCGACGAATCCGCGATTTCGGCGAAAAGCCGCAACGGGATGCTGAAGGTGCGGATACCGAAGAAGGCCGAAGAGAAAGAGGCGCCGGTAAAAATCTCGGTGGACTGAAAAATCGAGGACCGAAAGCAACGCAACGTCCCCGTCTCGCCTCAGCCGCCGACGCAGGCGTCGGCGGCTGACAGCCTGCCTATTGCAAGAACCCTCGCGTCAGACAATCAAAGGATGAGCGAGAGCACGTCACGCTCGGGCATTGTCCAGCTACGATCTATTTTGAGGCAGGGTCTAGTGTGTGGATTCAGCTAGCGCCTCGTCGAGCATTCCGACAAGCTCGTCGCGGGTGTAGCTGAACTGGTGCCCCTCGTTGTAGCGAACGAGCTCCTCGATGACCTTGCGAATGGTTATCTCCGCCTGCCGTTGCTGCGGCACCACCATGTAGTGCTCTTTCGGCCGGGCGTCGAATAATGCATGGCTCACCGCCTCCGCTACCTGGTGCGGCTCCGGGTTCCAGTCCCCGCTTTCCTCGTAGTTCTCGAAAACGCTCAGCACGCGTTCCATATCCTCCGTGTACGGCGATCCATCCGCGGCATACCCCTTCTCCTTCATCCGGTCAATCATATTGCGGCCGATCGACGAACTATAGTTTCCCGGCTCGACGGCGATCACGCGAACGCCGAAACGCTCCATCTCCGGCGCCAGCGAGTCCGTATAGGCCTCGATCGCGTGTTTACTCATGCTGTACACACCGGACAGGCTGCCCGAAAGCACGCCGGAAATTGAGCTGATATTGACGATTCGGCCCTTCGACTCGATGATCAGCGGGCTGAAGGCCTTGGTGATCCGATAGGGACCGTAAACGTTCACGTCGAACAGAAAGTCGATGTCGTCTTCTTCCACTTCGATCAGCGGCCCCAGGTTGACGACGCCGGCGTTGTTGACGATACCGAACAAGCCGCGGCCTCCCGTCAAAACCGTTTCAACCGCGGCGTCGATTTCGTCCTGGATAGTGACGTCGAGACGGACGGCCTGCACGTTTTCCAACCGGTTCAGGTCGTCGATGTCCTTTTGTTTCCGGGCTCCGGCATAGACGAAAACGCCGTCGGCGGCAAGTCGTTCGGTTATCAGGCGGCCGATGCCGGAACTCGCGCCGGTAACGAGCACCGCCCGCGGCGTGTTGCCGCTTGCGTCACGGTCGGCGACGTTCTGCGCCGATGCGGACGCGAAACACAGGACACAGCAGATAATCGACAGGACGATTTGTTGCACGGATGTGGACATTAAAGACCCCCCGGGAAAGAGAATTGGTTCGATTAGAGCGGTGGACAGCCCGCCACTCAGGAAGTTTCAGTCACACCGCTTCCCGGTTCGGGTTCGCGACCCAGCAACAGGTTCTTGCTGCTATTGAGCAGTTTGCCGAAATCGATCTGCAGAACATAGAGCGATGGAATAAGAAAAAGCGTAATCACAGTTGCAAACAAAATTCCGAATGCGAGCGATACCGCCATCGGGATGACGAACTGCGCCTGCACGCTCTTTTCCAACATGATCGGCATCAGTCCCGCGGCGGTGGTCAACGAAGTCAGGACGATTGCGCGAAATCTTTGGGTGCCCGACCGGACGACCGCGTCCTTGATGCTCAGACCGCGCTGGCGGGCTTTGTTGATGAAGTCGATCATGATGATGCTGTCGTTGACGACAACGCCGGCGAGCGCAATCAGACCGAACAATGAGAACATGCTGATCGCCATGCCCATGATCCAGTGACCGACAACGGCTCCTACCAGGCCGAACGGAATCACGGACATGATGATCAATGGCTGGACATAGGACCGCAGGGGAATCGCGATCAACGCATAAATCAGGAACAGCGCCGCTATTGAAGCCACCGACACGTTGCGTTTGAACTCCAACTCTTCGAGACTCGCGCCCTCGAGCCCGTAGCTGACCCCTGGATAACGGGAGAGAAGTCCGGGGATGAAATCCTCTGAGACATCGTCGATCACTACGCCGGGTTCCACGAGAAGAGGATCCACGTCCGCCGAAACGGTGACCACGCGCTTGCGATTCTGTCGCGTAATACTCGAGTACGCCTTTCCGAAACTGACCTCGGCCACCGATGAGAATGGCACTTCATCTCCGGCCGGCGTTCGAATGCGCATATTTTCGAGATCTGCGATCGAACGGCGTTCCTCAACCGGATAACGGACCATCACCTTGAGCTCATCTTTGCCCCGCTGGATTCGCTGCGCTTCCTCGCCGTAAAAAGCCTGCCTCACCTGACGCCCGAGCGACGACATCGTCAGGCCCAGCGCCTCCGCTTCGGGTTTGATCGTGAGTCTTATCTCTTCACCACCGGCGCTGACCGAATTCCTGATGTCGAAAACGCCCTCGTATTCCGCCAGCTCCCGTTCCAATTCGTAGGCGGCAAGCTCGAGCGATTCGTAACTGGCGCCCGTCAAATTGAAACTCAACGGAGCTCCGCCGCCGACATTGTCGCCGCCGGAAAACGTCAACTCCTTGACGCCCGCAACGTCACCCACGCGCTCGCGCCACATGATCTCGATGTCGTCGCCGTTCAACGCGCGATCTTCGGTCATCGGCATCTCGGCAAATATGAGTCCGCCGGTATCGCCTTGGGTAAACACCCCGAGATGGTTGATCGGCGCGTCGTCGCCGGGGTGCTCGTCGAGCCAGTCATCGTTCAGATCCAGAGCCGCCCGTTCGATTCGATCCAACACGCGATTTCGGACGGCGGGCGCCGTGCCGTTCTGCATTTGCAGCTGCACCTGAATAAAGTCCCCGGGTATCTCCGGGAACAGCACGGTGCGGACCTGGCCGCTACCGATGACGCCGAACGTGAGTATCAACACCGCGGTGAAAATCGTAACCGTCAAACCGCGGTTTTCGATCGCTTTGACCAGCAGCGGACGGTAGTGGTCTTCGGTCAGGCGCTGCAGGGAATTCTGCACGTGACGGTTCAGCCGCTGAAACCACCGCGGTATGCGTTTCAGTGGAGGAACCTCCCGCAGCGGCCTGAACAGCGCTTTTTCATCAACCGGTTTGATGTTCGCATGCACCAGATGAGCAGGCAGGATCAGCTTGGATTCGACGAGCGAGAACAACAGGCACAGGATCACGACGACCGACATAGCCTCGAAAAAGGGCCCGACGATCCCTCCGACAAAAAGCATCGGCGCAAAAGCGGCAATGGTGGTCAAAACCCCGAACGTCGCCGGCACGGCCACACGTTTCGCGCCTTTGACCACGTTGTCCAGGGTGTGGCCGTCCGCGCGTATCCGGGTATAAATACTCTCCCCAATGATGATCGCGTCGTCCACCACGATGCCCAACACGAGTATGAACCCGAACAGGCTGATGATATTGACGGTCACGGGCCAGGGACCGAGCGGCATCAGCCACAGCGCTCCGAAAAACGCAATCGGAATACCGACGATGACCCACAGCGCAACCTTCAAACGCAAGAAGAGCGCGAGGATGATCACGACCAGCAGCGCGCCCTGCAACATGTTTTTCATCATCATGTCGAGCCGGCCCTGCAGGTAATGCGAGCGGTCGATCCAGATATCCAGGCTCACACCGTCCGGCAGAGAGGCGGAACGTTCTTCGATGAATTCGCGCACGGCCGCCGCGGTCGCCAGCTCGTTCTTCTGGCCGCTGGCAAGCACGCGCAACATGGCCGAAGCCTGCCCGTCGAATCGCCCGTAGCCGTCGGTTTCGACAAAACCGTCGTTGATGTCCGCGATATCACCCAACATCAGCCGCGTGCCGTCCGGGAAAGTCCGCAGAACGATGTTCGCAAACTCGAGCCCCGTATAAACCTGACCTTCGGTGCGGAGCAGAATATCGCCGCCTTCCGACTTGATGGTGCCCCCGGGCAGATCGACCGACGTGTCCCGTATCGCCTGCGAGATTTCGCTCATCGTCAGACCGTACTGGCGCAAGGTGTGTTCCGATACCTGCACGCTGATCTCGTAATCGCGGTCGCCCAAAAACTCCACCTGGTTGACCATCGGCATGGCCATCAGCTCATCGCGAATCTGCTGCGCCATGGCTTTTCGGGCGTATTCGTCCATGTTGCCGTGCAACGCGACGAACACCACGTGAATAGGGATTTCCTGCTTTTCGATGACCGGCTTTTCCGTAAGCGCCGGGAACGTCGAAATCGCGTCGACGCGCGTTTTGATCTCGCTGAGGATCTCGTTGATATCCTCACCGCTGGCGACCTCGGCAATCACCGTTCCGCTGCCCTCCCTGGCGGTCGAATTGATTTCGACGATGCCGTCCACGTCCTGGATGGCCTCCTCGATCTTGATGACGACACCCTCCTCCACTTCCTGAGGCGCCGCGCCGAGGTAGGGAACGCTGACCTGGATCGTCTGTAACTCGAAATCCGGCGTCGTCTGCTTGCGGATCGTAATACTGGAGACGATGCCGAACGCGAGAATCAGCAGCATCAGGAGATTTGCCGCGACGTGATTGCTGGCAAACCAGGCGATCAGGCCTTTTTGCGTCGTCTGCCCGGGCGCATTCATCGTGACTACCTCGTTTCCTCGGCAGTGTCTTCACCGGCCGCCAGCTGTCGGTCGGCGGACTCCTGGTCCAGGAGCTCGTCAATCGGTGGATCGTCGCTGGTCCTGACGCGCATGCCGTTGATCGGGTTCTCTATGACGGTGAGGCTGATTCGCTCGCCTTCGCTCACACCGCTACGCACGTATGCGAATCGGGCGTCCGCACGAAGAATCTCCACGTCCCTGATCTCCAGCCGATTGTCGCCGCCGACCACCACGAGCTGACCGTTGCCACGCAGCGCCGAGCGCGGGATACGAACCACGTCCGCCGCCGACGTCCCCTGAATTTCCGCGGCGACGAACGTGCCGACCGGCAACGACGGACCGTCGCCGCCGCCGTCACTGCGCTTGTACGGATCATTGATCTGCGCAACCGCGTAACTGACCCGCGTGTTCTCGTCGACGACACCCTCGGTCCGAACGATCTGTCCTTCCCAATAGGTCATCACGCCCCGCTGCACGGCCGACAGAACGACCGGCGGACCGTCGCCGACCCCGGTGTTTGCAATATCCGCGGTGTCCGGCAGATCGATGAACGCGAGATCCAGATCCGTCAGGGGCAAACGCACTTCCGCGTAGTCGGTGGCAAAGGTGACGCCCAGCCGGCTGCCGACGTTGACGTATTGCCCGATGTCCGCTTCTTTTGCACGAACGATGCCCGCGTACGGCAGGCGGATGTCGGTTCGTTCGAGGTTGCGCTGAGCCCGCACCAGTTCCGCCCTCGCGGACGCAAGCGCCGCCGCGGCCGATGCGTATTCGGATTCCGCCCGGTAGCCCTGGCTGCGAAGCTTCGCCGCGCCGTCGTATTCGATCTGTCGCTGCGCAAGCAAGGCCTCGGCCTGATCGACGGCAACCTGATAATTGGTCGGGTCGATCTGCAGCAGGACTTCGTCCTTCTCGAAAACACCGCCCGCTATGAATTTAGGAGAAATGCGGACAATTGCACCTGACACCTCCGCACTCAGAACAGTCTCCGTCCGGGGACGCACGGTGCCCTGGCTCGTCACCGTAAAATTCACGGTTTCCGCCACCAGCGGCATGACGTCCACCAGTGCGGCGACGACGGCCACGTCCTTTTTTTCCGGCGGCGGTTTCAGTTTTACCAGAAGAAAGCTCAATCCGACCGCGGACGCCAGGAGGCCGGCGATGAGCAGATAGCGTTGTGCGGTGCGCGTCATAAAAAAACAGTGCCTCTTGATACCGTTGCGACATAGCCGTCGGCGCCGGTGAACCGCCCCCTGTACGTTCACCGTCGCGGGCAAATTATCGATGATTTGACGATCACTTGTCGCTTTAGACTGTGTCTAAGGAAGGGCGCGACGCGGCCGCTGGTCAGAAGATGCGCCACGCGCCGATACGGTCGCGGCGCGGGTCGCAAAAAGTCCGTGCCGGTGTGCCGACGCCGTTACGGGAGCCGTTGACGCTAAGCAGCGCCCGCCACGCGCAGCGCCTGGATTCGGCGGCTTTCCCGCCAGGCGTCCCAGGCGAACAGGCTGATGGCCGTCCAGATGAACGCGAAACAGATCAGGTGGGCAGCCGTCAGGGTCTCGCCATAATAGATTCCAACCAGAAACTGCAGGGTCGGCGCGATGAACTGCAATATACCGAGCGTTGTGAGCTGCAGGCGCCTGGCCGCCAGCGCAAACAGAAGCAGCGGTACCACCGTGAACGGCCCCGCCAGGATCAGGGTGACGTCCAGGCCGAGATCGCCCGTGGCGAACACCGCCGTTCCAACCACCATGATCCATGCAAGATAAACAGCGGCAAACGGCAGCAGGACCAGCGTCTCGATGAACAGCCCCGGCATGCCGCCGACGGCAACCTGCTTGCGAATGACGCCGTAGATCGTAAAAGACACGGCCAGCGACATCGCAATCCACGGAAACTGCGTGCCGCCCGCGGCCAGCACCGTGACGCCGATAGCCGCAAGCGACACGGCCGCCAACTGAACTCGCCGCAGGCGTTCCCCGAGAAACGTTACACCGACGACGACGTTCATGAGCGGATTGATGTAATAACCGAGGCTCGCCTGAAACACCTGTGCTTTCTGTACGGCAACGATGTACAGGAACCAGTTCACGGCGATCAACGAGGCGCTGAAGACCAAGAACAGCAGTGTCCTTCTGTCGGTCAGAGCGCGCAAAACCTCGCGCCACTGACGGCGCGCAAAGATGATCAGAGCGCCGAACGGTATCGCCCAGACGACCCGGTGCGCCAGTATCTCCAGCGCCGGCACGGACTGAACGAACTTGAAGTAAATCGGCAGCAGCCCCCAGGTGAAATACGCGAGAAGCGCGGCGATCAGGCCGTTGCGCGCCTGCTCCTGAGGGCTTTCCTCGATTTCATGCTGTGGCGGCCGACTCATTCGCCCAGACGCTCGTTGAGTGCCCTGCTGGCGGCGCGGTGGACGATGTACACGACGATGACAATCATTACCAAACCCAGCAACAGCAGATACACGCTCGGCAATCCGGAGTCCAGATTGCCGGAACGAATGTCGTCGAAATTTTTCGCCAGCGTGCCGACGTAGGTCCAAAGGACCGTGGCCGGAATCATGCCAACCGCGGTAGCGACGACGTAGGCCGTCTTCCTCACCCCCGTGACTCCGTAGACGTAGTTCAGAAGATTAAACGGAATGATCACCGACAGGCGTGTCAGCGCAACGATGACAAACGACTGGTCGTACACGGCGCGGTCCAGCGCCTGCAGCCTCGGGTGCCCTTCCAGGCGCGAAAGCACCCAGCCGCGCACCAGCACCCTTCCGCTCATGAATGCCGCAAACGCGCCGAAGGTAACACCCAACAACGCCAGACAGGAGCCGACGCTCAGCCCGTACAGATAACCTGCGCTCATGACGATGACCGATCCGGGCAAAAAAACAACCGCGCCCACCGTCGCAAACAACACATACAGAACCGCGCCGGCAACGGGATTCGCCTTGTTCCACTCGCCCGCCCGATCGAGCCACTGGTCCAGCGGCAGGATCCACACGGCCACCACTACGGCTGCCAGAATGACGCCAGCCAGGACAAATCGGGCGCGCTGCGAACGCGGATGGTTGGGCTGTGCGGTCACCGGCAAGGACGTTCGAGTCGTCTGCAAACGGGCGATGCTGCGCCTTTTCGCAGGGCGGGTCAACGTGAAAGGCCAACTCGCTACGTACTATTCACAGCGGCAAATCGAATATGATTTTGCGACCATTTGTACGAGGCTGCCAAAGCCGGAAACTGTGACACCATCACTCTAACTCCGAGGAGCAACACAGATGGACTTCGACGATATCAAAGAGGAAATCGAGGAACTCACGGCGGAACTGAAACAGCATCGCGACGAACTGCGGGTTCAGCTGCATCTCGCCGGCGCGGAAGTCAAAGACGGTTGGGACGAACTCGAAAAAAAATGGGGTCATTTCGAGGCCAAGTCCGCCCAATTCCGGACCGAGGCAAAAGACGCCGGCGCCGACATTGCGGAAGCCGCCAAGCTTTTGGGCGGTGAAATCAAGCAGGGTTACGAGCGTCTGCGCAAGCTCATGTGACTCGCCGAAGTGGGGTTGACGTCGAAACATTCCGGATGCCGGAACGCCGTTCCGCAGACCCGTGGACGTCGCCCAAACCTCGAGATCCGCCGACGTATTCGACGCTTGCCGGTTAGCGCCGACGACACTAAAGTGCTTGATAAACGGTCGGCTATGTTTATTTGATTACTCGAAAAAGATGGCATATCTTTCCGTTTTTAAATGGATTTTCACTCCTTATGTCCGGTGGGGGACCTCAACATGTACAGACAATCGTTACTGATGGGCCTGTCCGCAGTGCTCGCCACGTCGTTTGCCGCGCCCGCGATGGCGCAAAACGATGAAGTACCTCAATTCATCGAAGAGATCGTTGTACTGGCAACGAAACGCGAACAGACCTTGCAGGAGGTTCCGGTTGCCGTGTCCGTCATCAGCGCGGACACGATCGATCAGGCGCAGGTTCGCGACGTCAAGGATTTGCAGTCGCTCGTTCCTTCGCTTCGAATCAATCAGCTGCAAACCAGCGGCAACACCAATTTTGTAATACGCGGTTTCGGCAACGGTGCGAACAACGCCGGCATCGAACCTTCCGTTGGCGTATTTATCGACGGCGTTTATCGCTCGCGCAGCGCATCGGCGCTCAACGACCTGCCGAAGCTCGACCGCATCGAGGTGCTGCGCGGCCCGCAGAGCACGCTGTTCGGCAAGAACGCCTCGGCCGGCGTCATCAACGTCGTCACCGCCAAACCCGATCTCGACGCCCACAGCGGATCGGCAACCCTCACCGTCGGCGACGACGATATGTACGTCGTGAAAGGCGACGTGACCGGCCCTCTTTCCGACAGCGTGGCTTACAGCCTGTCCGGCAGCCTGAACAAACGCGACGGTTACTTCGAGAACCTGCAGGACGGTGAACTCATCAACGAGTGGGATCGCTGGAACGTACGCGGCCAGCTGCTGCTGGCGCCGAACGATCAGCTCGAGATTCGCGTCATCGCGGATGCCGAGGAATTCGACGAGTCCTGCTGCGGCGTCGCCAACCTGGTCGACGGACCGACGGGCGACGCGGTCCGGGCGGTAGGCGGTAGTCTGGTCTCGAACGATCCCTTTGCCTACGAGAATTTCTACGATTTCACGCCAACCAACGAGATCGAAAGCAACGGCATATCACTCCAGCTCGATTACGACTGGAGCGACTTCACGTTGACCTCGATCACGGCTTTCCGCACGCTCAACCGTGAAGAAAACGCCGACGTCGATTTCACGAGCGCGGCGTTGATCAGCGAGAACGCCAGCGACACGGAGATCGACACGTTTACGCAGGAGATCAGACTGACCTCCAGCGGCGAAGGCGACATCGACTGGCTTGCGGGCCTCTTTTACTTCGACGAAGACGTCAGCATCGACAGCACGATCTTTTACGATGCGGCGTTTCGTCCGTACGCCGATATTCTGGCCACCCTGGGCGGCGGCGGAATACCCGGTGTAGACCCATCGCCTCTGGACGGGATCGAGGACGCGCTGATGCTCCCGCGCGGCACCTTTTTCGCCGCGGGACAGGGCAATGACGAATCCGCCGGTCAGGACGACCAGACGATCTCGATATTCGCCCAGATCGACTGGCATTTCAGCGATCGCGCAACCCTGACGCTAGGCGCCAACTACACGGAAGTCGAAAAAGACGCCTTTACGAGCATTACCAACACGGACGTCTTCTCGTCCATCGACCTGGTCCAGGTTGGTGCCGGTTTAATCACGCAAAGTGTCTTCAATACCCTGGTAGGAATGGGCGTCGACCCGGGGGACGCGCTGTTGCAGGCTCAAGCTGCCGCCGCCGCGGGTGCCACGGTCGACTGCCCGGATCCCAACGGACCTCCGCCGATCCCCTGTAACCCCCTGTTGCCGCTGCAGCCGCTGCAGTTCCTGCCGCCGTTCCTGGATTACCCGAACGCTGTCGAAAACGGCAGCTCGAAGGACGATGACGTCACGTGGACGGCGCGACTCGCGTTTGACGTTTCGGACAACGTCAACATGTACCTGAGCGCCGGCACCGGTTTCAAGGCGACGTCCTGGAACCTGTCCAGGGATTCGCGCCCCTTCGAGTCGGATCTGGCGGCAATCGGTGCGCAGCTTCCACCCATAAACAATCTCGTGCCGGGCACCCGTTTTGCGGGACCCGAGGAATCGACGGTATACGAAATCGGCCTCAAAGGGCAGTGGGACCAGTTTGCGCTCAACCTCGCGGTGTTCGATCAGGAAATCGAAGGCTTCCAGTCGAACATCTTCCGCGGCACCGGGTTCTCGCTGGCCAACGCCGGCAAACAGTCGACGAGCGGCGTGGAGATGGACTTCACCTGGGTGCCCGTCGACGACTTCCGCTTTACGTTTGCCGGAACCTGGCTGGATCCCGAGTACGACTCGTTCCCGGAAGGCAACGGCGTGAACGGGCCGGAAGACCTGTCCGGCACGACGCCCGCTGGGATCAGCGAGTTCAGCTTCAACACGACCGGCACGTACAACTTCGAGCTGGGCTCGACAATCACCGGATACGTCCGCGCGGAGTACGTTTTCGAGGACGAAGTGCAGGTTATCGAAAACGTACCCGCGAGCGTCGCATCGCGCGAGGTCGGCACGATCAACGCAAGCATCGGCCTGAACTGGGACAACGGCTTCGAGGCCATCCTCTGGGGACGCAACATCAACGACGACGAATATCTGCAAAGCGCGTTCCCGTCGGTTGCGCAGCTCGGCAGCTTCAGCGGCTATCCGAACATCCCGCGCACCTACGGTCTGACGCTGCGAATGCACTTCGAGTAAGACGCAAACTCAGGACTCGAGCGATTCTTGAAGGGCCCCGCCGGGGCCCTTTTTTTGCGTCTCGCCAAGGCGTTTTGACATATCACACCGGCGGACATATCCGACAACGGTGATGCAGTTCCTCGCAAGATAGCGGAATCCTTGCCACCATTTTCGCTCGACGGCGATATCCGCCAAAGGCGAATGGGACTGCATCCGTGGTGCGACGATTACCTGCAATCCTGCTGGGCGCGTTGTGCGTAGTGAGCGGCAGCGCTCACGGCGACGATTCGGCGGCGGTCGAGGGTAACAGCCATGCGGACCTGCTCACGGTCCGGCATTCGACCCCGTGGTTCGCCGGCCGCTGGTGTATATCGACGTTCATCGATCGATCCAGGAAACCCGGCCTCGTGCAGGCTGCGCCTTATCGATCGCCCGCCTACCGATTCGTTTCGGAGCCCTCGTTTTCCCTGGCCGGCGCCTACCCCGCCTACGATACCGAGCCGCCCCTGGTCACCCGGCTCAAAGCCTTGCGCACGTTGCGCATGATGACGCTGTGGCAAGGCCGTGACAGCGCCTTGGTATTCGGCCTGAATGAGTCGGGTTACATCGGCATTCGGTTGGACGAGGCGTTGGCTCACACGGACTGAGGCCGGACGGACACGCGCGTTGACGCCGTTCGGCAAGAGCCGCTAGCTGGTTTCCGGGAGCGCGCCGGGCAGTTCCCGCGGGTCGCCAGCCGTCGTCGCGGACGCCTCCCTGACCTTGTGTTCACCCGACATGAGTAGATAAAAGACCGGCACGATGAACAGTGTAAACAGGGTTCCGAAACTCATGCCGCCGACGATGACCCAGCCGATCTGATGACGCGCTTCCGCGCCGGCCCCGCTTGCGACGGCAAGAGGAACCGCCCCCAATACCATGGCGCCCGTCGTCATCAGTATGGGCCGCAGCCGTAGAGACGAGGCTTCGAGCACCGCGTCCATCTTGTTTCTGCCTTGCTCACGCAGCTGATTCGCGAATTCGACGATCAGGATACCGTGTTTCGAGATGAGTCCCACCAGGGTCACCGCGCCGATCTGCGTATAAATGTTCCAGGAACCGGCCATTGTCCACCAGCCCAATTGATTGCCCTGATTGAGCGCAGAAAGACACAGGAAAGCACCGAACATCGCCAGCGGGACGGCAATCAGTATGATCAGCGGATCGACGAAACTCTCGAACTGGGCAGACAGCACCAGGTAGATGAACAGCAGCGCCAGCACCATCAGGACCGTCGCGCTCGATTCCGATTCACGAAACTCACGTGACTGACCGGACAGGTCGTAAAGCGCCGTCGGCGCGACTTCGCGCAAAGCATCTTCCATCCACTCGAGCGCTTCTCCCATCGAATAGCCCGGCGCCAGGCCCGCGCTCACCGTTGCAGCCCTGAGCTTGTTGAAATGATTGAGTTCCTTCGCCGCCACGGTCTCCGTCACCGTCGCCAGATTCTGCAGCTGGATCATTGTGTCGCCGCTGCCGCGGACGAATATGTTGCTGAGGTCTCCCGGCGTACGTCGCGAATCGTCTTCGAGCTGGACGATAACGTCGTATTGTTCGGTGCCCCGCTTGAAGCGCGTGACGTTGCGGCCGCCGAGCATGGTTTCGAGGGTCCTGCCGACCTCCGAAACGCTGGCGCCCACCGACGCGACCTTTTCTCGGTTCACGTCGATCTTGAGTTCCGGCTTGTTGAGTTTCAGATCCGACTCGGGGTTCGTCAAATTCGGGTTTTCGGAAATCTTTGCGATGAGCTGGTTGACGATACCGTCGAGTTCCTCCCAGGTGCCTGTCGTCTGCACGATAAAACTGACCGGCTGACCGAAACGTGTCTGACCCAGCGGCGGCGGCGTCACCGGAAACGCCATCAGCCCCGGGATGTTCATGAATGTCGGAAACAGCGATTGGGCAACCTGCTGAGCGGTCCGCTCGCGTTCCTCCCACGGCACGAGTCCGACAAAGCCGATCGCGCTCGTGACTCCGTTGAAACCCACGATCTTGAAGAAGCGGTTCATCTCCGGAATGTCCTCGTACGCGTCCTCCATCTGCTGCGCATATCGATTCGTGTAGTCGATCGTCGCTCCCTCGGGCGCGGTGCTGAAGCCGATCACGACCCCCTGGTCCTCCTGCGGCGCCAGTTCCTGAGGCAGCGAAGCAAACAGCGCAACCATGCCCGCGATGATCACCGCGGCTGCCGCCATCGTGACCCAGCGCAGCCGCAGCAGGCGGCTCAGCATGTTGTGGTATCCGCGATCGAGTCCACGCAGAAGTTTTTCGCCGAACTCGAAAAACCGTCCGTGTTTTTCTTCGTGGTGCAATAGCTTCGAGCACATCATCGGCGACAGGGTCAACGCCGTGAAACCCGAGATGAGGACCGCGCCCGCCAGCGTAAGCGCAAACTCGATGAACAGCATGCCGCTTCGGCCGGTGGAAAACGCAAACGGCAGGTAAACCGCCGCCAGCGTCAAGGTCATTGCAATGATCGCAAACCCGATTTGCCGGCTTCCTTTCAACGCAGCCTCGAACGGAGGCATGCCTTCTTCGATATGCCGGTAGATGTTTTCGAGCATTACGATCGCGTCGTCCACGACTAAGCCGATTGCGAGCACCATCGCCAGCAACGACAGCGTGTTGATGGAAAACCCGAACAACAACATCATCGAAAACGCGCCGATCAGCGACACCGGGATGGTCACCAGGGGCACCAGCACGGCGCGCCAGTTTCTCAGGAAGAGAAAAATCACCAGCATGACCAGCAAAATCGCTTCCGCGACGGTGGTGTAGACCTCGTCGATCGACTCTTCGATGAAGATCGTGCTGTCGTAGGCAAAGTCGATTCGCATGCCTTCGGGCAGGGTCTCGGTGATCTGCGGCAGCATTTCACGCAGCGCGAGCGAGATGTCCAGCGGGTTCGCAACGGCCTGTTTTATGACGGCCAGCGGCACCGCGTTGCGCTTTTTGAAGCGCGCGCGGAAACGGGAGTTGTCCGATCCCAGCTCGATCCGGGAGACGTCGCCGAGCTTCACCAAGAAACCGTCCGTATCCTTGACGATGATTTGCGCGAATTCGCCAGGCTCCCGCAGATCCGTCTCCGCCAGCACCGTAAACTCCCGGTCACTGCTTTCCACACGCCCCGCCGGCACCTCGATGTTCTGGCCGCGCAGAGCGTCCTCGACGTCCTGCGGAGTCAGGTCGTAACCGGCCAGCCGGTCCGGGTCGAGCCACACCCTCATGGCGTAGCGGTTGCCGTAGACGTCCGCTCTGGCGACGCCCGGTATGGTCTGAATGCGGTCTTTCACCAGCCTCGTCGCGATGTCCGCAATTTCGACGAGATTGTGCCGGTCCGAGGAAAACGCGAGATAAATGATCGGCTGCGCATCCGCTTCCTGCTTCTGAACAATCGGCTCGTCAGCCTCTTCCGGCAGGAAGCCGCGCGCCTGCGCGACTCGGTCGCGCACGTCGCTCGCGGCGGCGTCCGCGTCCCGGTCGAGCAGGAAGCGGACGGTGACCTGGCTCGACTCCGCCCGGTTGACCGAGCTGATGTAGTCGACACCCTCGATACCGGACAACGCGTCTTCGATCGGCTTGGTGATCTGCGACTCGATGACCTGCGCGTTGGCGCCCGGGTAAAACGTGGCGACGGTCACGATGGGAACGTCGACGTTCGGGATCAACCGCACTGACAGGCGATCGTAACTGATGACACCGATCAGCAGGATTACAAGATTCAGAACCGTAGCCAGCACCGGCCGCCGAATCGACGTATCGGAAAGTTTCACAACTGAGCCGCCTCGCCGGCGCCCGTCGCCGGAATGGTGTTTACGGCCGCGCCCTCGAATATCTTCATCTGACCGGCAGTCACGACCTCCTCGCCCGCCGAAAGCCCGGAAACGATCTCGACGAGGCCCGGCTCACGCTGTCCCAGCACCACCGTTTTCTGCACGGCTTTGCCGTCCTCGACGACAAACACCGTTTTGTCGTTGCCGATGGGCCAGATGGCCTGCTCCGGCAGCAGCAAGGCGTCCGTCTTGACTGCGAGCGTCACGCTGACCTCGGCAAACAGTCCCGGACGAAGTCGCAAATCGGCGTTCGGCAGTTCCGCTCGCAACGTGACGCTGTGGCCGGCAACGTCTATCTGCGGCGCAACCGCGGTAATCGTGCCCGGAAAGATCTCGCCGGGATAGGAGCCGACGCTGACCTGCACGCCCTGGCCCGGCTGCAGCTGCGCAAGGAGCGTCTCCGGCACGCTGAACTCGACACGCAGCGGATCCAGACGCACGACGTCCACGAGTTCCTGTCCAACCGTCGCGTAATCGCCGATATTGATGCGGCGCAGTCCGACAAACCCATCGTACGGCGCTCTGATCACGGTTTTCGACAGACGCGCCTCCGAGGACGCCAGCCGCGCGACGCCGACGTTGTAGTTCGCCCGCGCGGTGTCGAAATCCGTGGCCGAAATCAAGCGGTCGTCGATGAGTTCTTTTGCCCGGTTATACGCCGCTTCGCTCTGCTCGACGTTGGCGCGGGCCTCGTTGACCTCCGCCTCCAGAACCGTCGCTTCAATCGAAAACAGGCGATCGCCCCGGGCAACCCGCTGGCCGTCGGCGAAATGCAGTCCGACAATCTGTCCGGCGACCTCCGCCCGCAGCACGGCGGACGCGTCCGCAAGCACCGTCCCGACGGCGCTGACGCTGGACCGTAGACGCGCGGGCTGGACGATCATGCTCTCGACGGTGATCTGCATGCCGCCGGGCGAGCCGCCCTGAGCCAGCACGAGGCCAGGTGCGAACATCGAAAGGACGGCAAGGCGTTTGGCAAATGACATCTGGCTCAGGAGCCCTCGTATCTCGGGGTTGATCGGCCGGCGGACGAATGTATAGGAAATGCCGACAATATACTGCTTTTCTTTTGCAAGTGAAATTCTACGTTCGCATGGGTGAGCGCCTGCTAGCGGGACTGTCCGGCTGCCCGCGAGAATGTCCTCCGGTGCATCTCCACACTCAACAGGACGATCCCGACCGTAGCAAACTGACACTTTTGCCGCGAATCCGTTCCAGGCGACGGTGATAAGCGCCGGCCCGGACAGGTCTGCTAGTCTATCCGGCATCGGTATTCGGGAGTCGGCCGCGATCGCATGCAACACATTGATTACTATTGCATTGATCCTCTTCGTTACCCCAGGAGCGTTGGCGCCGGGTCCGGCGGCGTCACCCGACTGGACCGTCCCGGACACGAGGACCCGTACCGGGATTAACGTATGCCGAAACTCGGGCAACGAGCGGCCGGTGACCGCCGGTGAAGCGGGTCAGGATCGAGCATCGGTCGAGCGGGCAGCTGATCGCCGACGGGCCGCTCGGATGGGGCATCACGCCGTTCGAGGGCAATTTCTACATCCGCAGGAAGTATCTGAGGTCCGGCCGCTTCCGCGTCAACTTCCTGCCCGGGCTGTGCCTGTACAAGTTTCTGTACGTGTGGCTCGATTTCGTGCCTGATGCCGCCCCCCGCGAACGCAATCTGGGCTGGATGTACTGGCTGCCGAACCCGCTGTTTCCGTTTATAGCGTTTCGGGTTGCCGTTCCGCGAACGCATCCGTCGCTGCACGTCGAGGAATACGAAAGTTCCGGGAACGGCCCCGGTTGACGGAAGACGCCGTCAGCCGAAATGCCGCCCCCAGACTGACGCGCAGCGCTGGCGGTCCGCCAGCGCGCCGGCGATCGCTTCGATGCGCGGCAGGTGCTCCGGTCTCCAATCCGCGGTCTGCGCCCAGCGGCTCACAACGGCCACGTAGATGTCGACCGCCGAAAAACCGGCGCCGAGAAACCAGCCGCCGTCGCCGGAGGCGGCATTCTCGACGATACGCCAGCGGCGTTTCCAGACGTTCCTGACGTGCTCCCTGACGGCCTCGCGGCGGTCGTCCGGCGTGTCCTGGCCTTCCGGCTGGAAGCGCTCCGGATAGTCGATGATTTCGATGAGCGGATAGAGCTCCGTCGCCACGAACATCAGCCAGCGCAGCGCCTGGGCACGTAACGGACTCGCGGCGTCGGGCAGCAGTCCGGCATGCGGATGCCGTTCCGCGAGGGTCAGCAGGATTGCAGAGGACTCCGTCAGTACCTCGCCTTCCGCGGTTACCAGGGTCGGCAGCTTCCGCTGCGCATTGACGGTCCGATAGTCGTCGGAACGCTGCGCTTCCGCATCGAGAGGCAGCTCACGCAGTTCGGCGGACGCCCCGATCTCGGCCAGCGCAAGCTCGATAATTGCCGAACCGGACCCGACGTCGCCGTACAACACGTAGTTCATAGGGTGATGATACGAAAAGGCCGGAACGCTGAACCTGCACAATTCCGGCCTATGTACCCCGTAGCAAATCCGCGTCCGCATCCCGGCGGTGACGCGCTATAGTTCGCACGCGGGTTTGCAAACGGCGATGCGCCAACGCGCTTTCATCGATCAGTAATCTGCGTTTCTTACAGTCGCCCATCAGCAAACGGTTTTCCGCCAAAGGGAGATTCAAGATGGCAACGAAGCTCAGCCGACGCCAAGCCCTGCTGGGGATGTCCTCCAGTTTGTTGTTACCGGCCGGCTGCGGCGCGCCACTGCTACGCGACGGACAACGCGGGAACGCGGTGTTTGCGCACGGGGTCGCCAGCGGCGACCCGGGGCACTCCAGCGTCGTGCTGTGGACGCGCGTCAGCGGCGCGGAGGAACGGGTTGCGGTCGAATGGGCCGTTGCCGGGGATCCGGACTTCGCCTCCGTCGTCGCGTCGGGGTACGCGACAACGGACTCGGACCGGGACTACACCGTGAAAGTCATCGCAGACGGCCTGCAACCCGGAAACGCTTATTACTTCCGGTTTGCGGCGAACGACGCGCAGTCGCCGGTGGGCAGAACCAGAACACTCCCCCGCGGCAACCTGGATCAACTCGTCATCGCGGTGGCCAGCTGCTCGAACTATCAATTCGGTTTTTTCAACGCCTACGCCGCCATCGCCGACGACCCGGCGGTGGACATCGTCGTGCATCTTGGCGACTACCTGTATGAATACGACGAGAACACCTACGGCGGCCCGGTCGGCCAGCGTATCGGCAGAACCCACAGCCCCCGTCACGAGATGGTTTCGCTGCAGGACTACCGGCAGCGTCATGCACAATACAAGGCGGACCCGGATTCGATGGCAATGCATGCGCGCCATCCCCTCGTGGCGACCTGGGACGACCATGAGACGACCAACGACCCCTGGACCGGCGGCGCGCAAAACCATCAGCCGGACGAAGGGGACTGGCTCGAGCGGCGGGCGAACTCGCTGCGGGCCTATTACGAATGGATGCCGGTGCGTGATCCGGTTGCCGGCGGTTCGCGAGAGGCGCTCTGGCGCCACTACAAGTTCGGCGATCTGGTCAGCCTGATCACGCTGGAAAGCCGCCACACGGCACGCAGCAAGCAAATCGACCTCGGCGATTACGAGGACAGGCTGACGGACGCCGAATCGGCGGCCGAGTTTTACGACGAGATCGTAGCCGCGCCGGAACGCAGAATGTTGTCCGCGGACATGGAAGACTTCCTGAAACTCGAACTCACGGAATCGGTCCGGGCGGGTCGGCGTTGGCGGGTCATTGCGAATCAGACCCTGCTTACCCATATTGTTGCGCCCCGACTGGAGGGTGACCCGGTGATCACTGCGGCGCGCGAAGATCTCTCTGAGAACGGGCGGCGAATGCTGGACGATCTGACCGGGTTCGGTAATCTGAAACTGGCCGCGAACATGGACTCATGGGACGGCTACCCGGCTGCGCGTGAGCGCTTTTATCGGATCGCGGCCGAGTCGAATGCACGAGATCTCCTCGTGATCACCGGCGACACCCATATCTTCTGGCAAAACAAGCTGGCCGACGCCGCCGGACAGCCCATGGGTGTCGAGCTCGGCACCAGCGCGATCACGTCTCCGCGTGGTCTCTATCAGCTCGGCTCGAAGACAACGGAACGCTTCGACGAGTTGATCGTTCGACAAAACGAATCGGTGGAATGGATGGACGGCCGTTTTCGCGGCTATATCCGCCTGACGTTGAACGAAAGGAATGCCACCGCCGAGTTCGTCACGATCAGCAACATCGAATCGTACGACTATGCGGTGCGCACCCTGCGAACCTCCAGAATCGTCAGAACGGACGGCACGCTCGAGTACGCCTGATACCGACCGCTCGGGCGAAGCGCTTGCCCGTCACCCGGTGGCATTCACCGGCTGCAGCGCCCGCTCCCGCCAGTAGAGGTATGCCGGCAGCGCGCAGGAAAGGCCGATCAGCAGATTGATCGCAATGAACGGCCAGGGATTCGGACTGCCCTCGTCCGCCTGGAACATCAACAACCAGAATACGAGCGACGAAATCAGCAAATCCGCGGTAAAACCCGATGCCGCGGGGGTCGCGAACACCGCGGCCAGGAACGCGGTTAACGCCAGTCCCTCGGCGGCAAAGTGCTGCATAAAGAAAAAATAGGGTATCACCGCCCCGACAATGGCCAGAATCAGATACAGGTTGCGCATGAGCTCTCTCCTTAGTCGCCGGGCCAATTCTGAACCCGCGAAGTCACCGGCTCAATTACTCGGCAGGTAATGCGGGGACAACAGCGCAGCAGGCCGGTGTCAGGGTCGCAAACGTTATAATGACGGGCAGGTTCAGTCCACGAGGGGCCGAAATGGCCGCAAACAGAGCCCTCGCACTCGTCGTTTTGTGGCTGGCGGCGTCTTTGTCGCCGGCGCCGGGCCGGGAGCTGGCATTGACCCCGTGCCAGTTCGAGGATGTGCCCGGCGACGTCGCCTGCGGCATTCTCGCCGTGTACGAAAATCGGAGTACGCAGCGAGGCCGACAACTCGACCTCCACGTACGATACGCTCATGCGCGCGAAAATCGCGCCAACGCGGAGCCGATTTTCGTGCTCGCCGGCGGTCCGGGACAGTCGGCCGTGGATCTCATGACGCGGCCGACGTTACAGTACCTGTGGAAAGAACATGACGCGGTGTTCATCGACGTCCGCGGAACGGGATTCTCGAATCCGCTGCATTGCCCGTACGTTGGCGACCCGTCGGAATTACAGACGTACGCCAATCCGCCTTTCCTGCTCGAACGCTTCGCTCGCTGTCGCGACGAGCTGGCGGAACGAGCGGACCTTACGCAGTACACGACGGACAATATCGTCGAAGACATGGAGCAGGTCCGGCGGGCGCTCGGGATAAAGCGTCTGCAACTATTCGCGGGGTCCTACGGAACCCGTCCCGCGCTTCATTACATCCGGAAGTACGGAGAACGCGTCAGAGCGGCGTACATCCGCGGTTTCTCTCCGCCGAACGCAATGGCCGTTGCCCGGCTCGCTCCGGATACCGACGTATTTCTCGAGAAGCTTGCCGATGACTGCCGCAGCGACGCGGCATGCAACGAGGCGTTTCCGGATTTTCGCTCGAAACTGGATGCGGTTGCGGCTACCTTCGCCGATCGTGAAATCACCGTGTCGCTGCCCAACCCGGAACGCGGCGGCGCCACCGAAGCGGTTCGCTTGAACGAAGGCGGATTCAAGTCCCACGTTCGCTATTCCCTCTATTACGCAACGCAGCGAAATCTGCTCCCAGCAGCGATCGAGGCCGCCGCCAACGGCGACTACGACGGCATCGCGCGGGCGATTGTCGCGCGCGGCCGGATTTCGTCGCGGCTGGTCTATTCGGGAACCTGGGCATCGGTCAAGTGTACCGAGGAACTGCCTTACGTCGATCGCGACGCCGCGTTTCGCGCCGCCGAGGGGACGTTCATGGGCACGATGCGCATCGAACAGGAGTTTGCCATCTGCGACATCTGGCCGCGAGGCGCCGTTCCCGCGGGTTTTCACGCACCCGTGACGAGTGACGTACCTCTGCTGATCGTGACCGGCGAAAACGATGCGGCGTCGCCTCCGTATCTCGCGGAATTCTCCGCAAAATTTCTTTCGCGGGCCAGATTCGTACTGGCTTCGGTGCAAGGACATGCGCTTTCCGTCAACCGCGCATGCGTCGAACGAGTGGCTCTCGAGTTCTATCGCCGGGGAGAAACCCGCGGCCTGGACGTGTCGTGTCTCGAAAGGAGCGAACTACCCTCTTTCTCGCTGGGGTGACGGATCCGGTGGATGCGAACCCGACGACGAGGACCGCCCGCGAATAACCGCGGGCAACGGCGAGAAGGACACTAGCGCGTCTTGTGATAGACGTAACGGCCGATCAACACCGACACCGCGCCGTCGTCCGCCGCGCGGAAACTGACCGGTGACTTGCGACCGTCGCTGAGCGTATAAAATTCGAGGTTTCTGTAGCTCGGGTCGTCCGGTATCAGCGGGGTCCGATCGTCCTCGCGTTGCAGGTAGAGCATTCCGCCTTCTTTGATGACGCTGAGCGTTTGGACGTTCCGATAGTTGGCGTAGTCGCCAATGAGGTGCTGCATGCGGGACTTGACCCCGAAAGCGGGGACGGCGGTATCCGGGTCCCGGCCCATCAGAATCGCGAGGACCGACTCGGCGATCGGCGCGTAACTCATCCCGCTGGCGTTGCCCATCATCACGACACCGATACTACGAGCGGGAACCAGCGCCATGTACGCCGTCGAAACCGAGATCGAACCGCCGTGATCGATCATCTTCTCTCCCAGAAAATCCGGCGTGACGCCGAGACCGTAGCCATAGCCGGTCGTGCCGTAATACCCGTCGGGCTCACGAATCTGCAGCGTCTGCATGGCGCGCATCGAGCGCCTGCCGACGAGCCGGCCGCCGGGATACTCGCCCTGCTCGATCAACATGTTCATGTAACGTGTCATTTCGTTGACCGAACTCGCGATGCCGCCGGCGGCGGACAGGAAGCTGAAATCGCCGATGCCGGCAGGATTCGGATACGGGAAGCCGGTCGCCTCCGGCCCGTCCGGTCCGCGCCGGTGCGGAATCAGGTGGTCGGCATCGGCGTTGAGCCGGTCCACGTCGAAGGTGCTGCGCTGCATCCCCAGCGGCCGCATGACGTTTTGGGTCACGTACTCATGAAACGCCATTCCGGACACCTTCTGCACAATCGCGCCGAGCATGCGCCAGGCGGCATTGTTGTAGAAGAAATGTTCTCCGGGTGAAAAGACGACTTCCCCGTGAGCGCCGTTGACGAACCGGAAAAAATCGTCCGCACTGCTCATCGGCACGCCGGTGTCTTCACCCAGACCGCGCGATATCAACACCGATGACGTGGCAAGGTTCGGAAAGCCGGGGCTGTGCGTCAGGAAGTGGCGGATGAGGATGGGTTCGTTACCGCGGCCCAGCTCGAACGGCAGGTGCTTGGCGACCGGATCGTCGAGACTCAGTTTTCCCTCTTCCGCAAGCTTGAGGATCGCGATGGCCACGAAACTCTTGGTGATGCTGCCGATGCCGAACAAGGTATCCGGGGTGGCGGGCAGATTGTTTGCCGGGTCGCGCGCGCCAAACGCGTCGGCGTAGACGGTCTCGCCGTCTCTGACGACAGCGATTGCGAAGCCCGGCATGCGTGCCTCGCGCATCAGTTCCGGTACGTTTGCCTCGACCCAGTCGCGTACGGCGTCGTCGTGCTGATCGGCCGCCGCCGAAGCGCCGGCGATGCCGCCCGCGACCACGAGGACGCAGAGCCAAACCGTTTTCACGAGCACACTCCTACCATTACAAATCACATCAGTAATTTTTTACAAGGTTATGATTCTTAACTAATTAATAAACCCAGCCTCCGCCAGCAACGTCAGCAGCCCGATCTGTATACCGACGTGCCCGTCAACGTTCTGCCACCACTCGGTCAACGCATGCGCGTCCCCGCCGACGCCGCCCCGACTCATCGTCACGGCAGGTATGCCCAGGGAGATCGGCAGGTTGGCGTCGGTGGAGGAAATCATCAGATTCGGCTCGATGCCAAACGACATCGTAGCCGCCAGCGCTCGTTGCACGAGCGGTGACCAGATGTCGCCCTTGGCCGCCGGACGCGTGCCGACGCGTTCGACGTCAACGGTCAGCGGCGCGTTCTCCGAACGCCCCTCGTTCTCCTCCTGAAGCGCCTGCTCGACCGCCGCTTTCAGGATCGTGTCGATGGCGTCGATCCTGCTCTGATCGCCGGAGCGAATGTCGACCTCCGCCCAGGACTCGAACGGCACGGAGTTGATGGACGTGCCGCCGCCCATGCGGCCGACGTTGTAACTGGATTTCTCACCGGTCGAGGTCACCGTCGGCGCGTTCTGGTCGAAGAGCGCCAGGGCTCTCGCCATCGCGTGGTGCGGATTCGCCGTTCCGAAGGCGCCCCAGGAATGGCCGCCCGGTCCCCGGAACGTGATTCTGTAACGATGCGAACCGACGCCGCCGAAGACGATCCGGCTCGATTCGCCGCCGTCAACCGCGATCAGTGTATCGATCGTGGGCGCGCCATCGCGGAACAGGTGTTTCACGCCGCGCAGATCGCCCAGTCCCTCTTCGCCCACGTTGCCGATGAAAAGCACGTCGGCGTCCGTCTGGATGTCCGCGTGCTCCATCGCCCGCAGCACGCCGAGCACGGTGATCAGCCCGCGCGTGTTGTCGCCGATGCCCGGCGCGTACATTTTCTCGTCGTCGAAACGCACGGTCACGTCGGTTTCCTCGGGAAAGACGGTGTCGAGGTGCGCGCTGTACGCCACGACCCGGTCACCGCTACGGCCGGGGCGCCTGCCGATCGCATTGCCGACCTCGTCGATCCTGACGTCGGTAAGGCCGGCCTCGCGGAGCATCTCGGCAAACCGCGCCGCACGCTTTTCTTCCTTGAACGGCGGCGCGGGAATCTCGGTGAGCTCGATCAGCTCCTCGCGATGCCGGGGCTCCAGCGCGAGAATATGCTGCATACCCGCCTGCACCCGGTCGTTGTCGCGCAGAGCGGCCATCTCGTCGAGATAGGCTAGCCCGACGTCCGGCGCCGCCACCTCCTGCGCGGTCACCAGCGAAGCCAGCAACAGGCAGGGAGCCAGTGAAGTCGGGGCGACGAGGCGCCTCTTGAGATTCTGCTTCATGCTTTTCCTTTCTCAGGTAACTGGGTGTTGTTGAATGCTGCGGATCGAGATCGCTAGGACCCGTTGACGCTAGTCGAGTTTCAAATAGCCGACGCCGCGCCGCATTTCGATGTCCGCGCCAAAAGGCGCCGAGCGCTCGCGCAGATCGTTGATGATCTTCTCGGCGAGATCGCCCGTTGCAAGCAGCGGCCGGCCACGGACCTGCCGGGGCAGGCCGTGACCCAGCGTAATCGGATGCAGGGCCATTTCCCTGAGCGTTTCGCCGCGGAACACCGGCACGGCGACGACCGCTTCCCAGATCTCGGGATTCGCGGGGAAGCCCTCGGTATCGTTCTTGTAGCGCTTGTCGTTGAAATCGGCGACGTGCGCATGCTCGCCGAGTTCGTAACGATCGTAGTTACCCGTCGGCAGCCGCAGCAGAGTCTCGTTCTGAAACAGGAAGTCGCCGAGGCTGTACAGGATCGGCTTGCCGGCATATAGCTCGATGCCGCGCAGCACGTGCGGACCGTGACCGACAAAAACGTCCGCGCCGGCGTCGATCATGGCGTGGGCAAAGGGCTGCAGGAACTCCGCCGGCACTTCACGCCGCCCCAGCTGTTCGTGTGCGTGGATCGTCACGATGACGTAGTCCGCAAGCCGGCTCGCATTGCTGACGACCGCCGCGATGGCGTCCACGTCGCTCTGATTGGCTTTGGTGCGGATCGTCGCGACGTCGCCGGGCGCAAACCACTGCCGGAAGAGGCGAAACTCCCCGGGACGGTTTTCCTCGGTGCCGGTCGGATTGCCGTCCTGGTCGGTGAACAGCCCGAGCGCCTCGCCGACGCTGCGCATGGCCGCAAACTCGGTCGGCGGCAGTTCATAGGTGGTCGAGATGCGCAGCGGGTTCAGGCCCGGGCGCGCCGGAATGTTGTCCCGGGAGTGCCCGGCGGCCATGTGCGGCCGGTACGAAGAGGCCACGGAAATCAGCGCGACGCGGGCTTTTGCCGTCTCCAGAAACTTCGCCTCGCGCGCCTCGGCCAGGCTGTTGCCGGCGCCGGCACCAATCAAACCGGCCTCGCGGACGTGCCGCATCGTCAGCTGCATGCCCAGCACGCCGTAGTCGCCGGTATGGTTGTTGGCCAGAGAAACGAGGTCGAAACCGGCCCACGTCAGCTCTCCGGCGAGCTTGGGGTCGGCGCGCATCCAGGTGCCGCCGCTTTCCGCCATCGGATGAGGCTCGTAGTCGTGGAACAGTACTTCCAGGTTGGTAAACGCCACGTCCGCGGAGCGAATCAGGTCGATCATCTTGAGGAACTCGGGCTCCTCGTACACCGACAACGGCCGCGTGATGATCGAATCGCCGGTCAGCGCCATGCTGAAGTCGGTGTCGGCGAGCTGATGCTGCGCGCGAGCCGTTGAAGCCAGTGTTGTACAGGCGACGAGCGCAGCCGCCGCGGCGAGTACGGGAACTCGACTGATCATGATGTCCTCCCCCTCGATCGCCGGCTTATTGTCTTGGGTTATGAGCAACTAAGGTGGCGCCGGCTCGACAGGCGACATCTTGCGGGATGCCGCAAAATAATTCATCCCTATTCGACGCGGCCAGAACGACAGGCGATCACGGCCGGCCGCCTTTTCGAGAACGCAGGTGTCGCACGGCGGGCGAATGCCGGTAAGCGGTGCGGTCTCCTAGACGAACCCGCGGACCAGCTCCAGCATGCGCCGACGGGTGGCCGCGTCGGGCAGCCGGCCGATGCCGCCGCCGAGATTGTCGACCGCATGCCGCGGATTCGAGGTCTCGGTGAGCACGCAGTTCACGGCCGGGTGCGACAGAATGAACTTCAGTGAGAACTGCGCCCAGCTCTCGCAGTCGAAATCCGCGGCCCACTCGGGTAGGGGCCTGTCCCGGACAATCGAAAACCATTGGCCGTTGATGAACGGTCGGTTGGTGATGATCGCGACGCCGTTGTCCCGGGCCATCGGCAGCAGGCGCTCGTCGGCTTCCGGTTCGAGCATCGAATAATTGACCTGCACGAAATCGACGGCGCCGGCCTCGATCAGGCGCATCATCGGTGCGTGATAGCGCTCCTGATGACGCGCCACGCCCACGTAACGGGCCAGGCCTTCCTCTTTCAGCCGGCGATAGTCGTCGGCGCGCGACGCATAATCCTCGATATTGCGCGTCAGCAGGAGGTCCAAAGGCTCTCCTCCCTGCGCCGCGATGACCGCATCGACGTCCCGCCGCGCCGCGGCATCGCTCGTCTCGTCAACGTAAGTTCCGACGAACGTTTGGCGCCCGGCGTCCAGCTGACGAACGACTTCGGCAATCGTAAACCGGCTGGGGCCGGTCGTGTCGATGTAGGAACCGCCAAACTCGAGAAGGATCTCGACCAGCTCGCGCGAGAGCGCCATGTCACCGGACGCAAATACCTCCGCGTTGCCCAGCCCGACGATGGGCAGCGTTTCATCGGTACCCGGTATTTCTCGCGCGGTCAATCGGTCCTGACCCGCCGCCTTCCTCGAACCCGACAAAGGCAACCACGATGCGGCCGTCACCGACCCGGCAAAACGAATGAAGTCTCTCCGACTGGTCATGATCTTGGTCTCAGTGTGGTGACCGGCGCGCCGGCCGTGAGCTACTCGACACATAGCTTACAGATTGTTCCGGACACATGGTTTACACATTACGGCATTTGGGGAGCCCCCGGATGCCCTGGAAAGAGTGTAAACCGATGGATGAGAGACTTCGTTTCATAGCCAGGCTGCTCGAGGGCGAGAAGATGGCCCCACTGTGCCGGGAGTTTGGGATTAGCCGCGTCACTGGCTACAAGATTTTCAACCGATACAAAGACTGCGGCCTTCAGGGCCTGAACGACCGTAGCCGGGCGCCGTACCGGCAGGCCAACCGCCTACCCTACCAGGTCGAGCGTACGATTCTCGGGATCAGGAAGGAACACGACACTTGGGGCGCCCGCAAGATCCGCGACAAGCTGATCAAGCAGTTCCCGATGGTGCCAACGCCTGCCATCAGCACTATCCACGCCGTGCTGGACCGCCATGGCCTCGTGAAGCGAAAGAAACGCCGTCGCTACAAGGCTGAAGGAACGCCGCTGGTCGCTGCACACCAGCCAAACGAGCTCTGGTGTGCCGACTACAAGGGCGAGTTCATGCTCGGCAACAAGCAGTACTGCTACCCGCTCACGATCTCCGACTACAGCTCCCGATACCTGATCGGCTGCGAAGGCGTGAAGTCCACCAAAGCGGACATCGCCTTTACCATTTTTGAAAGAGCTTTCAGGGACTTCGGCCTGCCCAGCGCCATCCGCACCGATAATGGTGTGCCGTTCGCTTCCGGCAATGCGCTCTTTGGCCTCACTCGGCTCTCGGTCTGGTGGTTGCGCTTAGGCATCAGCCTGCAGCGCATCAAGCCCGGCCATCCTGAGCAGAACGGCCGTCACGAACGCATGCATCTAACCCTCAAGCAGGAGGCTACGAAGCCTGCCGCCTTCAACTTCCTTCAACAACAGGAGCGCTTCGACGCCTTCATCGGGGTTTACAACAACGAGCGGCCTCATCAAGCGCTCGATGGCGCCTACCCCGGTGATCTCTATACACCTTCAGCTCGCGTCTACGAACCACCGAGTCCGCCGGACTATCCGTTCCATGACCGGGCGATCCGCGTCACCGGCTGCGGCCGTATCTGCATCGGCCGACGTAAAATCAACCTCTCGACCGCCTTCGCCGGACAAACCGTGGGCGTTAGAGAGATCGAGGACCAGATCTGGCTGGTCAGCTTCCTCGACTATGATTTAGGATACTTCGATAATCAACGGGGCCGGGTGGAACCCGGCCCCAATCCGTTCGTACCGGACAAAGTGTTAACCATGTGTCCGGAACAAGGTGTAAACCATGTGACCGGTTAACACCCCGAAAAACTGGAGCGGGTGATGGGAATCGAACCCACGTCATCAGCTTGGGAAGCTGAGGTTCTACCATTGAACTACACCCGCTTTTTCTTATTAAATCTGTCGGTTAAAGAAACTCAGCTGGCTTCGGTTTCCCAACTGAGGCAAAAAGTGAGGCTACTTCGCGTCAGAACGATTCTAGCGCGTTCCAAGCTACGATTGTGATTTGCTCCGGGCTTCGCTCTAGATTCGATAGTTATTCGCTTCTACTCGATTTGAGATGTTGCGTGACGTATTCACAAGAGTGACCTCGACGATCTAACGTGGCTTGCAGTCTTCGAACTTCTCTGAACCTGGGGGAATCTGAACAGAGTAAATTTCATCCCACTTACTTGGTTCCGTTATCAATGATTGAGTTTTCACCTCCTTATGAAGATTTGGGCAATAGTCCGCGACAATGGCTTTCCAATCGAGCTCAATGAAAGGTTCGATTGCATCCTTCTTGAAATACCATGTTGAAAAATCCGCTTTGTCGTATAGCGGATGTCGCAGCGGCCGTTGTCCCCATTCAAATGTGAATATTAGGCCGTCACTCTTCTTTTCTATCGTGTGATATCGCCCTTTGTCCTTGTTAGGACCTCCTGTGAAGTAATCTGGATGCCAAAGCTCAAGAGATGGACTAGACCTTTTTCCCCACACGATTGGTCTATCGAAAATCACCCATTTTAACGGCCCTTCGATGTGGATCTCTGCTGATTGGGTAATCCCCCCGGCAAGTAGCGGCGTTTAGAAGTAGAGGTCATGCGGCATTCGCCAACTTCTGATACGGAGTCATTCCGCCCAGCGCCATGTTGGGGCGTTCGGCATTGTAACGCCACAGCCATTCGGTTGTTGTCTGTTGTGCGTGTTCGATCGATTCGAACAGATCCTCATCCAGCCACTCGTGTCGCACTGTTCGGTTGAAACGTTCAACGTACGCATTCTGCTGCGGTTTGCCCGGCTGGATAAGCAATAGGCGGATGCCAAGTTTCATCGCCCAGGTACGGAACTCCGCCGAGATGTTTTCGGGGCCGTTGTCTGCTCTGATGACTTGCGGCTGCCCGCGCCACTCGATGATCTGATCCAAAGCACGAATGATCCTCGCTGAGGGCAACGACAGATCGACCTCGATGCCAAGCCCTTCGCGGTTGTAATCGTCGAGCACGTTGAAGATCCGGAACGCTCGGCCATCCTCGAGCCGGTCGTGCATAAAGTCGATTGACCACACGGTGTTCTTCTTCCTGGGCACGGCCAGTGGATCCGGCTTGTCACGCTTGAGCCGGCGCTTCGGCTTGATCCGCAAGTTCAGTTCCAGTTCGCAGTAGATCCGATAAACCCTCTTGTGATTATACGGGAGGGCCTGGACGTTCCTGAGGTACAGAAAGCACAGCCCAAAGCCCCAACGTCGGTTGGCATAGGTCAGCCGCAGCAGCCAGTCTGCGATCAGCGCATTGTCATCGCTGAGCTTCGGCTGATACCGATAGCAGGTCTCCGAGATCGAGAACACGCGACAGACACGCCGGATCGACAGGCCGCACTCGGCCACGACTTTGACGGCCATCTCCTTGCGTTGAGATGGCCTCAGTACTTTCCCGCCAGGGCATCACGGAGAATCTCAGCGTCCATCTGCGACTCGGCGTACATCTTTTTCAACCTCTGGTTCTCTTCCTCAAGCTCCTTTAGCCGTCGCATGCTCGACACGTCCATACCGCCGTACTTGGACCGCCAATTGTAGAAACTGGCGTTACTGAATCCGTACGTCCGGCACAGCTCCGGCACCGGCACACCCGACTCGGCTTCCTTCAGAATCTTGAAAATCTTGCTCTCTGAGAACTTCGTCTTCTTCATTTGTAGAATCTCCTTAAGTGGAAAATTCTACTTCTAAACGCCGCTACTTGCCGGGGGGATTACCCGGGCATCTGCCGGTGGTGTTCTCGCGGGATCTATTCATGTCTTTATCCTCTTTCTCCGTTCATTACTCGCAATGCTGCGATTGCCATCAAGGCTGTTCAATCTCGTACAGGAATTCATGGTGTGGACAGCCACGCATTCATCAGCAGAAACCCGAGCGTCATGAACACCACGAGCATGGCGCCTGTGAGCTTTGGTGGAGCCGGCAGCGGGAGGTCCCACCAACGGCATGCAAAGCCAATCGTCAGACCCAGGCCGATACCAGCGAGCGCGGTCATGACTGGTCTCCCGCCGTCTCGCCGGTTGGCCCGCCGCAGCGGCTCTTCTGCGTTGCAATACGATTCGCCGCATATCGGTCTGTCACGACATACCCGGTCGTCATCGCGACAACAAGCAGCGCCCCAATGAGCACGGGCGGCGCCGGCAGGGGGATCCCCGATACGCGGCAAACGGCTCCGATACCAAAGGCCAGGGCAAATCCCAGCCAGGTCTTGTAGTTCACTTTTTCGTCTCCTTAATATTTCTATTCGAAGTATTTGTTCTCGATGGGGCGAGCCAATGTCGCACACGGGGCGCCTCTGCCCCGACGTGAAATGCCTTCACAGCCTCCTGAACATCCTTATCATGTACGGTTGCTCGCTCGTGCTGCCGCAAGTGTTTGGTCCAGCTCGAAACGAGAAACCACTCGAACCAGTGTGCCGGCTCTTCAGCGTCCTGGTAGACGCCCCAATCGTGCGCGCCGTCGCGATAGCGCTCGCCCGACAGGGAGTGGATAGCGACGAGGAAGTCACGCTCTTGGGTGGGATCGATCTCGTACTCGATCGTAATCATCACCGGCCCACGACCAGCAGCGTCATCTATTCGTTTGTCGACTGCCGGAGCCGGCCAGTAGGCCGACGGTGAGAGGTCGAGGTCTTCGCCCTGACCAAGCCGTGCCCGCCACGTGAGCGGGATCGCGATTAGTGCACCTGTCGCTGCGATGAGCAGTGCTGTATCGACCGACAGGGCGGTGGCAACCTGCCCCCAGAGCGCCGAGCCCGCCGCCATCGACCCGAAGAACACCATCATGAAGACGGCCAACCCCCGGGCGCGCACCCAGTTCGGCAGTGCCGTCTGCGCGGACACGTTGAGGCTCGTCAATACCGAAATCCAACCGATGCCGCCGAAGAATGCGGCCGCGACCGCGGCCGTCGGAATCGCGACCGTCGACAACAGCAGCATCGCAGTCGCGGTTATCGCGGCGCCGGCAGCTGCAACCTTGTTCGTGTCCGACAGATCTTTGAGCCGCGGTAACAAGACGGCGCCGACAACAGCGCCTGCGCCGATCGATGCGAGCAGCAGGCCGTAGAGTTCCGCACCGCCGCCGGGGATTCCGCGTGCGACCAGCGGCAGAAGCGCCCAATACGCGCTCGCGAAGACGAAGAAGCCGGCCGCGCGCAGCATGGTTGCTTTGAGCGGCGCATTGTGTGCAGCATGCCGAAGTCCCGTGATCATCGCGGTACCGATAGGCTCGGGTGGGAGGCTGCGCGACGGCGCGTCCGGGCGCTTCCACAGCAACAGAGCGCCAATGATCAGCACGTGAGTCAGTGCATTGAATGCGAACGGGGCGGTCAGTCCTACGGTGGTTATCAGGAACCCGGCGATCGCCGGGCCGATGGCACGACTGATGTTGAGACCCATCGAATTCAGCGCGATTGCAGGCTTGAGCGTCTCGCGTGGCACGAGTTCCGGAACGACCGACTGCCACGCCGGAGCCATGAATGCAGCCGCCGTTCCAATGGCGAAAGTGAATGCGATGAGCAAGAACGGCGTCATTTGCTCCAGCGCAACCAGAGCCGCAAGTAATGATATGACGACGAAGAGCACGGCATTCACAGTCACCAGCAACGAACGCTTGTCGACGCGATCCGCAAGCGTCCCCGCGAATAACGCGAACAGGAAAATGGGCAGCGTCGTCGCTGCCTGCACGAGCGTAACAACGCTTGGGGTCGGATTCAGCGTCGTCATCAACCATCCGGCGCCGACGTCGTGCATCCATGTACCGACGTTGCTGATTAAGGTCGCGGTCCACAGCAGAACGAAAGCGCGATGGCCGAACGGGGCCCAGGCAGATGTTGGAACGGGCGCAGCGTCTTGTGCCGTTGGCGCGGACATCGATCAATCGGTGAGGTGCGCTTCGAGAAACCAAAGCGACTGATCAAGCATGCGCGAGAAGCCGGTCAATAGGTCTGACGTGTCAGCGTCGCCGAGGTCGGCCGTCTGATCGATCTGTTCTCGCACCGTGTTACCCAGCTCTGCAAATCGATCCGCGAGTGCCGTCAGATGCTCGCTTCCAGCCACAGCGTCAGCCGGGTAAGGCGAGAGTGCCGAGGCTGCTGCCACTGCCTGTACGACACCATTGGGTACAGCACCCAAAGCTGCGATACGTTCAGCAATCTGATCGATTTCCTCGTCCAGCGGAGCCACGAACCCGTCAAAGAGTTCGTGTAACGCGATGAAATTCCGATCTCGGACGGCCCAGTGGGCCTGTTTGGTCGCCAGCCGAAGGTCGAGCGCACTGTTCAGAGAGTGCTGCAGCAGTGACGCAATCTGTTCGCGGGTGTCGGCCGCTAAACCGTGGCGGGTCTTGTACATCGTTTTCTCCTTAGAATGACGTGAAAGCGCGGCTCAGAATGCAAAACACGAACAGCCGAGCGCGCCCCAGAATGCGCGGGGGTCGCTGGCGGGAACGGGTTTCGTCCAGGCGATGTGCCGATGGCTGCCATGGATCCCGCAGGCATGGTCGCTATGCTCCGCATGCGAGAAAGACGCTGTCTCGGTTCCGGCCGCAGGGCGGTAGACACCGTCGTTGTAGCGTACCGGCGACCAGTCGGGTGAAACCGGCGGCAGCGGCGGCGAAAGATCGGAGAATACATCGTCTGCGTAGACGATCTTTCCGCCGACGACGGTCAGCACGGCCTCGATCGATCGAATCTCCTCTTCCGGCACGGCGAAGTAGTCCTTCGAGAGAACCGCAAGATCCGCATACTGGCCGGCGGCCAACGCACCTTTCACGTCCTGCTCGCCGGAGAACCAGGCTGAGCCACTCGTCCAAAGCTCGAGTGCTTTGAGCCGGTCCAGCTTGTTCGAGTCCGGGTAGAGTTCGAGACCGCCGAGCGTCCGCCCGGACACGAGCCAGTACAGCGAAACCCAGGGATCATAACTGGCCACCCGGGTTGCATCGGTACCGGCACCCACCGGTACGCCGTGCTCCAGCATGGCCATGACCGGCGGCGTTGCTTTGGCGGCGTCGGACCCGTATCGATCAACGAAGTACTTGCCCTGGAACGCCATACGGTGCTGGATTGCGATGCCGCCGCCGAGCGCGGCTATACGATCGATGTTTCGCTCGGAAATCGTTTCAGCGTGATCAATGATAAATCGCGTCTTGAAAGGCTGCCGCCCATTGACGCGTTCGAACACCGAGAGAAAGCGGTCGATGGATTCGTCGTAGGTCGCGTGAATGCGGAAGGGCCATTCTCGCTCGGCAAGCAACGAGACCACTGCCTCGAGCTCCTGTTCGAGCACCGGTGCGAGATCTGGCCGGGGTTCCAGAAAATTCTCGAAGTCTGCGGCCGACCAGACGAGGTTTTCACCAGCGCCATTCATGCGCAGATAGTCGTCACCCGCCCCGGGTTCGGTCATCGTAACCCAGCGCTCGTAGTCCGTCAGTTCCTGTCCGGGAGCCTGCGCAAACAGGTTATACGCAACACGAACGGTAAGTTCGCCGGCATCATGCAGCCGTTGAATGACGTCGTAGTCTTCCGGGTAGTTCTGGCCACCGCCGCCTGCGTCGATCACGCTCGTGATGCCGAGGCGGTTCATCTCGCGCATGTAGTGGCGCGTCGAATTCAGCTGATCCTCCAGCGGCAACATCGGAGCCTTACCCAACGTCGAGTAAAGGATCAGGGCAGACGGCTTGGCCAGCAATAGCCCGGTTGGATTGCCTGCGCTGTCGCGCTCGATGACGCCACCGGGGGGATTCGGTGTCTTTGCATCGAATCCCAGTGCGTTGAGCGCTGCCTTGTTCAGTAGCGCTCGCCCGTAGAGATGCAGGATGAACACGGGCGTATCGGGCGCCGCAACGTTTATGTCCTCGAGCGTGGGCATCCGACGCTCGGCGAACTGGAATTCCGACCAACCGCCGATGACCCGCACCCATTGAGGCGCGGGCGTGCGATCCGCCTGTTCCTTCAGCATCCCGAGCGCATCCGCCAGCGACGGTACACCCTCCCAGCGCAGTTCCATGTTGAACGATAGCCCGCCACGAATCAGGTGTGTGTGACTGTCATTGAGTCCCGGAATCACCCGGCGGCCGTTCAGATCAATACGGGTCGCGTCAGGAGCGGCACTTGCAAGTACTTCCTTGTCCGACCCTGTGTGGATGGTTCTTCCATCTGACATGGCGATGGCGCTGACGTCGGGCACCGATGCATCGAGCGTCGTAATCTTGCCGTTATAGAGAATGAGGTCTGTCATCGTTATTCACCTGCGCTGTTGTAGTAACCGCCAAAGGTCCGGACCGGCGACCAGTCCGGCTCGATCGGCTCGAGCGGTGCCAGGCGACCGCGGAATTCACCCTTGCCGTAGACGACCTTGCCGTTCATCACGGTGAGGTCGGCCTCGATACGGCGCAGATCCTCGTCGTCGACGTCGAGGTACGGCGCATTCAATACCGCGATATCTGCGAACTGCCCTGGCTTCAGCCGTCCCTTCAGCACTTCTTCCTGGCTGAACCAGGCAGAACCGACGGTGTGGTGGTAAAGGGCTTCCATTCGAGTCAGCCGTTGCTCCGGCCCGTGCAGTTCCGTGCCGCCGGCACTCTTGCCCGTCGTCGCCCAGTACAAGGTCAGCCAAGGATTGTAGCTCGTCACTCGCGTCGCATCGGAACCGAGTCCGAGCGGTAGCCCAGCATTGATCACATCCCGTAGAGGTGGCGCATTGCGCGTTGCTTCCTCGCCGTAGCGGTCGAGGAAGTACTCGCCGGCATAAGCCATGCGTGCCTGCATCGCCATGCCGCCGCCGAGCGCGTTGATCCGTTGCAACGTCGGTTTCTGCAAGGTCTCGCCGTGATCGAATGCCCAGCGGATGCCGCCAAAGCCGAGACGTCCTTCGCCAACTTCAAGTGCATGCGCCTCCTCGAACACATTCAGGATGTTGTTTACCGACTCGTCGTAGGTCGCGTGAATCCTGAGTGGCCAGCGATTCGACAGCAGGTGTCGGGTAACGTCTATGAGCTGTCTACGCCACTTCGGACGTGTCGTGATGTCGGGTCGGTCAGCGAGGAAATTCTCGTAGTCGCCGGCCGCCCACACGAGGAACTCGCCGCCGCCGCGCAACACGTACCCATTCATCAGCTTCTCGGCGCGATTGACGTTGACTTCCCAGTCGTGCGTCCACTTCTGAAATTCGGCGAGTTCCTGTCCCTTGTTTTGCGGGAAAAGGTATTTCGAGATCCGGACCGGCAGGTCCCCGGTGCGTGCCAGCGCGTCCGAACCGCCGTAGTCTTCAGGAAAACGATGGCCGCCGCCGCCAGCATCAATGACGCTGGTCAGCCCGAAGCGATTGAGCTCGCGATAGAAGTGCTTTGTCGAGACGGCCTGCTGTTCGACCGTTATTGGCGGCAGCGCGCCAATCGTCCCGTACAACAGGTCGGGGTTCGGTTTCGCGTGAATGATCGCGCCGCCGTCAGCAGTGAATTCGTAGGCGGTTCCAGGCGGCGTTTTAGTTGCCGGCGTCAGGCCGAGCGCGTCGACGGCTGCCTTGTTGAGAAAACCCTGGCTATAGAGGTACAGGACGTATACCGGCGTGTCGGGCGCCGCCCTGGTCAGCTCGGCCGGCGTCGGCATGCGCCGCTCGGAAAACTGGAACGGCGACCAGCCGCCGATAACGCGCACCCATTGACCGCTCGGCGTTTGCCGGGCGTGTTCACGGATCATGTTGAGGCCTTGCTCGAGCGTCGGCACACCGTCCCAGCGCAGCTCGAGCGCGTAGAAACGGCCGGCGCGGGTCGGGTGCATGTGACTGTCGTTCAGCCCCGGTATGACGGTGCGTCCGCCAACGGACAATACATCTGTAGCATTGCCCTCGAGTCCAAGCACGTCTCGATTGGTCCCGACTGCCTGCACCAGGCCATCGCGAATCGCGATTGCCTCCGCCCTCGGCGTCACTGGATCGAGCGTGATGATATTTGCGTCGGTCAGGATCAGGTCGGCCGGTGCGCGATCCGCGGCCCGGGCGGACAGCGCGCCGATGCCGGCCAGCAGAGCACTGCCGGCGAGCGCGCCCGAGTAGCCGAGGAATTTGCGCCGCGATACCGCCGACTTTGCTGGTGATGTCTTGCTCATCGATTGCTCCAAGTAAGATGTCCTAGAAACGCGCATCGAAAGTGAATTGCGCAAAGTTCGAAATGTCGGATGGCCCGGTTTCTTCGATAAACGCCTCCGGTCGCGAGTGCGTCAGCGACAGCCCCAGCAGAAAATGCCGATCGAGTTCCCACTCGATCGAGGTCGACAGCGCCGTGTTGACGAAGCGTTCATCACTTCCACCGGGCAACCGGATCAGGTTGCCGGCCGGACCGTAGATGCCGTCGGACGTCTCGAGGCGCCAGTAAAGATTGAGGTCGAAAGACATCGTCACACCGTCCGTCGGCGTGATGGTTACGTACGGATTCACGTTAAAGAAATTTGCCGGGCCGAGCTGTGCCAGCTCGGAAAAATAGTTGCCGCGGGGATACAGCGCGTCGAATGTCTCCAGCTTGCCGTCGCCCGGCGCGGTATCGCCGGAAGCTACGTTGATGGAGAGAAGCAGTCTCGGTGACCAGGCGCCGTCCAGCTGCAGGCCGGTGTTTGTCGCCAGCGTCCAGGCACCGATGTCGTCGGCGCCATGCCTGCCGAACTGGTAGACGGCTTCCCAGTTCCAGAACGCCCTCCCACTCTCGCCAAATCCTCTCGCCCCGATGCCGTGGCGCTCCTGGTTGGCGAGCCCCTCGATCGTCAGGCGCTCGTCGAAACGTGCATATAGGTAGTACAGGTCGAGGCTGGTCCAGCCCATATCGCCCGTCGCGTAGACGCCGCCGAGGATCCGGTCGTCGTCGCTCGAATCGTTGAACAGGCCGTTGGGCTCAACGTCGACGAGCTGCAGCCCGAAAACATCAATATGCCAACCGGTTGCTTTGAAGGAAGCGCGAGCACCGTCCCAGTTGCGTCGCACATTCGTCCCGTCGCGCGAAGCGACGAGGCGCTGCGATCCGAGCACCAGCTCCTGGCGACCTAGAGTGAGCGCCATATCGTCGACGCGAAACTGTAACCATGCCTCCTGCAGGTCTAGGAGGTTCTGCTCTACGGGGCTCGTCTCCAGTTCGGTCTGCAAGGCACTTAACAACGATAGACGGCTGGCCAGGCGTTCGCTGTTTCCGTAGTCAGCGGTCAGCCGCAGACGTTGCGTCCAGAACGGCCCGGTGTCGCGCGCGTTTTCGTCGAAATCGATTGCCGAAACGTAGGTGGCACGCTCGCGGATGTCGCCGCTGAACTCCCATGCACCGGCGTCGATCGCAGTCGCCGTCGCGGACCGGGCCGGCATCAGAGCCAGTCCGGCCACCGCGATGATGACCATCGATACGCAGGCAGAGATGGGAACAGGGCGGCGCATCGATACTTACTGCTTGATGAACTCGGCGTGAATTTCGATCTCGATCTGGTCTCCTAATCCGCTACCGGAAAGGAAGTCGAGACCGAACTCGGTACGATCCACGACGGCTGTCGCCGCGAACCCCAGCGCCGGGACCTTCACGAACGGGTGTTCCTCCGTAGAGCCGCTCAAGGTCACGTCCAGCGTCACAGGCCGTGTAACGCCAAGCAACGTCAGATCGCCGGTGACGGCCATAGCTCTAGGACCGGCCGTCACGATTCGCGATGACGCGAACTCGATGGTCGGGTACGCGGCAGCATTCAGGATGCTCTCGTCAGTGGATATCTTGGCGTCAAAATCTTCTTCGCCGACGAAACCCGTATCGACGGATTTCGGATCGATGACCGCAGTCACCGAACTTGCCTCGAGGTTATCGGCATCGAATTCAAGTCGTATGTCGATGTTGTTGATACGTGCCGTGTAATTCGTGAGCCCGAGGTGCTCGATGCGCCAAAGGAAGCGCGTGTGCCCGGCGTCGTTGACGTAAGATCCGGACGGCGCTTGCAGTCCATCAAGGACAGAGGCAAAACTCGCCGTTCCGAACATCATGCCAGCCAGGACGATGACGCTAGGGGTCACGAGCCGTTTGAGAGTGAGCCGAGCGCCGACATTATTTGCAATTGAGACAGACATACCTTTCCTCTGCCGCGCTCAAAGCAGCGCGGCGCTGTTGAATGCTGTGATTGAAATGCGGGTGCGGCGGTCCACGCCGCACCCGAGCTCGAATCAGGCGGCGATTGGGTCGCGTACCGGACCGTGCTCTACACGCTGGTCTGCCTTGTGGACCATCGTGTAGGCATAATCGATGCCCATACCGTACGCACCACAGTGCTCACGGATGATGTCCATGAGACCGTCGTAGTTCTCGCGATTGGCCCAGTCACGCTGCCACTCAAGCATCGTCTGGATAGTCGTCATCGGAACAACGCCGGCCTGTATCATCCGTTGCATTGCGTTGTCGTGGGCTTCGATCGAGGTGTCGCCAGACGCATCGGCAATCATGTAAATCTCGTAGCCGGCCTCTGCCATTGCCGAGAATGCAAACATGTTGTTGCAGATTCCCGTCCACAGGCCCGATACGATCACTTTCTTCTTCCCGCTTGCAGCCAGCGCATCGCGAACCTTCTGGTCGTCCCAGGAGTTCATTGAGGTGCGCTCGAGAATCTCAGACTCCGGGAACACTTCGAGAAGCTCGGGATACGTGTAGCCGGAGAAAGACTCGGTTTCGACGGTCGTGATCGTCGTCGGAATATCGAACAGCTTCGCCGTTTTTGCGAGAGCGATGACATTGTTTTTCAAGGTCTGACGATCGATCGATTGCACGCCGAAAGCCATCTGTGGCTGATGATCAATGAAGATCAGCTGCGAGTTTTCCGGCGTCAAAAGTTCTGTCTTGGTGGTCATTTGTGGCTCCTAGATTGAGCGTGTTGAAATGCAAGCGGACCTTTATCGGCCCATATCGAAAAGCAGGAATTCGGCGTCGTTAACGCCCGCAATTTGCAGGTCGCGGGCTCCTTTGAGCGCTACGCCGTCGCCCGCAGAGAGGTTTTTGTCGTCCAGGCGGACCGAGCCCCGGGCGACCTGCAGCCAGCCGATGCGGCCGTCGTCGAGCTTGAAAGTGACTTCGTCACCGGACTCAAGCAACGATGCGTACAGGTCTACGTCTTGGTGAATGGTCACCGACCCGGCACGGCCGTCGCGCGAACCGACCAGACCCAGCTGGCCGCGTTTCTGCTCGTCGCTGAAGGCTTTTTGTTCGTAGCTCGGCTCGAGCCCTTCCTGCTCCGGCACGATCCAGATCTGCAGGAAGTGCACCGGATCCGAGTCGGATGCGTTGAATTCGCTGTGGCGCACACCCGTGCCCGCCGTCATACGCTGCACGTCGCCAGGACGGATGATCGAACCGGTGCCGAGACTATCCTTGTGTTCAAGGGCACCGTCCAGGACGTAGGAGATGATCTCCATGTCGCTGTGACCGTGCGTGCCGAATCCCTGGGCCGGTTTGACGCGATCTTCGTTGATGACGCGCAGTGGACCGAGCCCCATGAACTGCGGGTCGTAGTAATGTCCGAATGAGAATGTGTGGCGGCTATTCAGCCAGCCGAGATTGGCAAAGCCACGTTCGTTCGCTGGTCGAATTGCAAGCATGTCTAGCTCCTTAATTGAGAATCATTAGCAATGCAGCGACTATAAAATGGCGCGATATCGAAGACAATACGGTATTTTACGATCATTTTGTATCAGATTTAGCGACAATCATCGTGGCCCAGCTTGCCGCATATTCAGCGTAGCGCCAGTAGCGCCCGACCTATGCGTGGGCTGCGGCGCTGTCGGGTCGAGCTGCCAGTCACCGAACACCTGCTGCGACGTCACGAGATGAGCGCCAGCCAGGGTCATCCGTTGGCAGGCCATCGCATGGCGTTCTGGAGTCGTGCCGCCGCACGTGTCTGTGACCACAAACACCAAGTAATTGGCGCCGCGCATCATCGAGATAGCCGACCAACACACTGAGCATTCTGTCCACAGCCCTGACAGGACGAGCTGTCGACGAGCTTGCAAAGCGAGTGTTGCCATCAGGTCAGCATCGTCCCAAACATCGGCGGTGCTCCGAGCTACGGTCGTAAGGTGTTCCTTATCCTCTGCCAACGGGCCGTAGAACTGCGGGGCATCCGGAGTGCTGTCCAGCGCCGTCAGCGTGACGGGAATACCGAGCGCCCTCGCTGAGTGCGTTAGTGCCAACGTGTTTGATTTGAGTAGCTGTCGATCCATCGATTGGACTGCTGCTGCTCTGCTCGGTTGGTGATCGACGAGCAACAGCTGCGACAGCTCTCGAGACAGGTACGTGTCAGCGTTTTTCTTCATAGACGGACAAGATGCAAGGTTGCCGAAACTGGACACGCATCTTCAGCTGTCCGCTCATGGGTTACAAACGAGTTGTTCTGCGTTGTGAATTAGAAAAACTAAACCGATCAGCCGGCCCTGATGACTTAGTCACTCATGAGGTGATGCAGCAGCCAAGTACGAAAGGTCTTGACCTTCCGCAGCCGTAGCTTTCGTTCCAGACAATCGAACTGGTAACGAACGCCGGCAGCCAATTCCGGCCCGAACGGTGACACGAGTCGGCCACGAGCGAGATCGCTGGAGACAAGAACGCGGCGCCCGAGTACGACCCCAGCGCCAGCGACCGCAGCCTCGATCGCCTGCTCGGCGTGTGAACCGAACTGCAACGAGGGTGTCGCGCGCGAAGAAGGCAATCCAACTGCTTCGAACCACGTTTCCCAAGTCGGGGATCCATCGACGAATGCCATGCTTTCTTCAGCCAATAGCGGAACCCGCAACAGATCCTTCGGCTCGCTGATCGCTTGCTTCTCAATAAATGCTGGCGATGCCAGAGGCAAGACCGTCTCCTCCAGCAGCCACTCCCGATACAGCCCTGGCGATTCGTCGGTGCTGAGTCGAACACCAACGTCAATTTCGTTCGGCCCGTAATCCAGCAACGTGAAATTGGCTGCGATGCGAATGTCGAGATCCGGGTAGGCGTCTGCAAAATTTCCCAGTCGGGGAACGAGCCATTTTGCGGCAAACGGTGGCCTGCAACTGACTACGAGGCTACTCGACTCAGTGAGTGGTCTCGCGGCCTCCACCGCCTCGGCGATACGCAGAAACGCATCGCACAGCTCCGCCTTCAAGATATGCCCGGTTTCGGTAGGCTCGATACCGCGATGATGTCGCTGGAAAAGCGGAACGCCCATATCGGCTTCGAGCTTCTTGACTTGCTGGCTGACCGCGCCTGGGGTGACGTGCAACTCGTGAGCAGCCTGCTTGAAAGAACCCAGGCGCGCTACGGCCTCAAAAGCGCGCAAAGAAGCTAGAGGCGGCAAGCGACGAAATGGCATTGGGTTCTCGTTCTGGTCTCGGATTCCAAAGTCTGGGACTTGAAGCTAGTATGCAGAAGCCTCCAAATGGTGACAATCATTCAGATGCGCACACTGTGTCGCCATATTCGCGACAATCCCGGGCAGAGGAGCAGAAGCAATGGACCAACTTCAAAGCATGCGAGCATTCGTCAAAGTCGTTGAAATGAATGGCTTTGCAGCCGCCGCACGAAAGATGGGTTTGTCGCGGTCGGTCGTGAACAAGTCCGTTATCAATCTCGAGAACGAACTCGAAACGCAACTCCTGCGGCGCAGCACAAGAAAAGTAACGCCAACCGAAACCGGGCTCGCGTTCTACGATCGCTGCATTCAGATTCTTAGCGATCTTGATGAAGCCATTTCGTCAGTGAAGGAACTCCAGGAGCGTCCGACCGGGAATCTGCGGCTAAATGCGCCGATGACGTTTGGCACGCAACACCTGGCAATGTGTGTTGCCGACTTCATGGCCAAACATCCAGACGTACATGTCGAACTTGTCCTGAACGACCGCTTGGTCGACCCCATCGAAGAGGGTTTCGACCTCACGATAAGAATTGCAGAACCCTCTCATTCGACCAGCCTGATCACAAAGGAGATCGTGACGGCACGTCGAGTTCTGTGCGCATCGCCAACTTATCTCGACGCGGCCGGTGAGCCCACATCACCGCTAGAATTGAAGAAGCACCGATGTCTTCAGTATGGTTATTCAGGCACCGTGACCCATTGGCGGCTTTCTGGCCCGGAGGTCGAACAGTCTTACGTCATCAACTGCCAGATGTGGTGCAACAATGGTGAAGTGCTAAAATCAGCAGCGGTTCGGGGTCAGGGAATCGCGCTCCTGCCGACGTTTATTGTCGGTGAGGCATTACAGGACGGCACCCTTCGTTCGATCTTGGCCGACTACACTCCAACCGATTTGGTCGTCTCGGCTTTGTATCCCAGACATCGTCACTTGTCCGCGAAGGTCCGATTGTTTGTGGAGCTGCTCGAGGAACGGTTCGGCGGCCGGCCCCACTGGGATCTGGTTGGGTGAATTGCAGATTCGCTGCTGGCGCGGTTGGCCAGACCAGAGGGCGCTGACCGGTTTCTGAGTTTGCTGAACAGACATTGGGGTCGGAATAAGGCCCTGTTACTTTGACGCGCCCAACAGAATGCAAACCCGCGACCCCTGCCTTTGAGAAGCACAGCCCGAATAGCGCACCCAAGCAGAATCATTCGTGAGAGTAAAACTGAGGATACTCAGAAAGCTCGGTGGAATCAGTTGGTTACTTTTGGGTGAAATAACTCGTTGAATTCGGTGGTCAGAAGACCGCGGATATCAAGCGGTTACGAAGTTGGTCAACTTGAGCTTGGGAAGCTGAGGTTCTACCATTGAACTACACCCGCGGCTCGATGAGCATCCATTCTACCGCCAGCAACTGACACGAGTCACGGTGACCCTCGGAGCCTAGTCGCCAGTACGGCGACGAGCTCCCTGCCGGAAGGATGCCCGCGAGCAACTCATGGTACATCAGCCCTCTTTTTCCGAGACACAATCCAGGAGCCGGTGATTGATAGCACAGACTCCGGTTTCAATTTGAACCGATCATCGACTTGAAAACTCTTTTGCCTCAGCAATTCGGCAGATCGTTGATCGACGTCGGGCTGAACCAACAACGTTTCGTGACCCACCGAATCAAACATGGCCAAATAGTCGTCATGCCTAAGCCTGTTCATGTACATATACCTGTTTCCCGCGTAACGATTCCACTCAGAATCCGTAAACTTGAGGAAATTTATTGCAGATATTTCTCTATCCGAATGCGAAAAGTGGTCGCTATAGTCGATGCGATGAACAAACAAACCGTTGTCACTGATTAAGCGATTTCCCTCCTCAAGAACCCCTGTCAGAGTTTCCGGTGGTATATGTTCGAATACGGTGTACGAGGTATGAAAATCAATGCTCTTTCCCTCTAGTTTCGTATCTGCAGCATCACCCGGTGCAATGTAGTCGATCTGACAGAGCTCAAGAAAAGCGTCAAGCGAAAAAGCAGCATTCGTCTGAAAGCTCAGGAGACACTCAAATCGACTCGCGTCGAGCGACGATCCGAAAACTTCCAGAAGCTCGTCTTTGTTATCCGATACGTAATCAAGAGTATCTGCTACCAACTCAGCCTTCACATACGTATTCAAATCTATAGTAGCCGTGCCTTTCGCCCCCATTAACCAGTACGCTAAAGGAATCGTTGGTATTCGCCCGGTGCCAACGTCCAGAAACACCTTGTCCTTGGGGTCGTGACCAAGCTACTGGATCAATCTCCATGTGCTGACGGCTCCCCGAAGTCTGCTTAGAGGGTTTACTTCTCTCAATCCACCAAAATGTCTTTGAACCCAATAATAGGTGGCGTATGAAAGTGAGGAAGGAAGAAGAGAAATTGCATTTTGTATTTTCGATTTAGTTTTCCAGCGCATTCCTCTCGATCCCTGGGCCATCAGTCTGCAAGACTTGTACATATGCACCAAGGCAGTTTCAACCGCCAAGCTATTGCTCATCTCATTGGCGCAGCAGCCGTCATACATTGGGGGCGTATCAGAACAGGACGCTCGTCGGAACACCCGTTGACATAGAGCCTCACTGCAAGGTCCGAAATGCGAATTGACAAAGTCTCCATCTCCCATCTGGATCCCCGCGACCGGCACTGATGGCGAATCAGGAATTCCGGCAGAGTCCAGTTGATCAGAGCCCGGGCCCTGGAGCAGAAAGTGATTTTCGTGTTTGTCATTGCGCTCCTCCGGTCTGGTGAGTTAACGCTGAAAATCATGCGCCCGGGGCACCCGGAAGTTGATAAACAGAACCGTTGGAGTTGTATACAGAACCGAATACCGTCCGGTTACGACCGGTCGTGCGTATTGAGCGATGGTTCCCTGATCAGAGGTCATACCATATAGGTAGCACAATCGAGAAACCGATCCACAAGATCAGAATCAGCGGAATGCCTGCTCTCAGAAAGTCTGCAAACCAGTAGCCACCAGTGCTGAGAATCAAAAGATTCGTTTGGTAGCCAAACGGTGTGGCGAAACTCATGTTTGCACCGAAAAGAACCGCGAGGACAAAAGGCAATGGTTCAGCACCCAGGTGCTGTGCTGCAGCTATCGCAATTGGCGTTCCTATAACGGCGGCGGCATTGTTCGAGACGAGGTTCGTCAACACAGCCATAATCAGGATGAACGCGCTGAGAATCACGGGTGTCGGCAAGTCGCCTGCGGCGCGCACCAGGCCGAGCGCAATAAACTCGGCCATTCCTGTGGCAACCAGTGCTTTCCCCATCGCAAGGCTGGCGACTATCAGCATGATGACGGCAACTGGAAGGGATCGTCCGACGTCCCTCCAGGATAGACAGCCGAACGCGATCATGGCGCCGACGCCGATCAGTGCAGATATTGAAATCGGAAGCAGTCCTACTGCGGCGACGCCAATCACCATTAACAAGACGAATAGTGCCCGTTTGGCGCGATGTGCCCTGGGAAGTTCAATCGTGCCGTCAGCGAGTAGTATTTTGGCCTCGTTCTTTGCGGCGTCAATTGCGGATCGAGTTCCCTGCACCAGCACGATGTCGCCATCGCGCAAACTGACGGATCCCGGGTCGGCCACCTCCTTCTGGCCCGGTGTCCGTGCGCAATGGACCGCCAGTGGAAACAGCCCATAGGAAGATCCAAGAGAGACTTCAGGCAGAGTCCGACGATGCAGCGGTGAACCGCGGGTGATGACGATCTCCGCCAGATGCTGATCACCCTCGCTGGCCGGCTTTTCCGGGTCGACCGCTTCCGGGCCACCCGTCCCATCATGAAGCGTCGCTCCAATCAAATTCTCGAAGCGTTTCAGCTTGTCGGGGGTGTCCCTGACCAGCAGACGATCCCCGGGCTGCAGGGTCACCGATGGAAGCCTGGCCACGATGAGCGACGTTCCTCGCAGAATCCGCTCCACGCGCATCTCATGATCTGTCCGGTCCAATACGTCTTTCAAAGACTTTCCGGCTGCGAACCCCTCCTCCTGCACGCTGAGTTGAGCGTCAAAGAGGCGGGGCCGGGTGCCCGTCATCGGCATCGTTCGATCCGGCAATAGTCGTGGAACAAACAGCCAGACAAAAATGAGACCGACACCACCAACCAACAGCGCGGGAACCGTGATGTCGAACATCCCGATGTCCGCCACCCCGAGATCCCGGGTGATGCCTACCACGAGCAAATTCGTCGAAGTACCTATTGTCGTGGACATTCCGCCCATAATCGTTGCCAATCCCACTGGCAGCAAAAATCCTGACGCAGGTAGTCTCGTGCGTAATGCGATACCGACGAGGATCGGGATCATCAGTACAACGATCGGTGTGTCGTTAACGAACGCGCTCAATACAAACACGGCGGCAAGCATGAAAAGTAGCGCTACCTTTGGCCGCTTCAGCCACAGATTTCCGACGAGTCGAGCCACAGGCTGCAAGGCGCCCGTCGTCTCCAATGCTTTGCCGATGACAATCAATGAACAGATCGTGATCAGTGCTTCATTACCAAACCCGAGCAGAAACTGCGCCGGCTCGACCGGTACCCCGTCAACCTCATAGGGAAACCAGTGGAATCCGACGATCAGCGTAATGATCACGGCGAGACTGGAAGACTCGAGCGGCAGTCTGTCGCGCGTGAACAGGTACAGTGCCGCAACAATTAGGACAACGACGGCGATCCCGTGTGCGTCCGGAGAAAACGTCTGCATGCCTATGCCGCCTCAATCGAGCTGGTCCGAAAGGCGGCGATTGCGCGGGGTTCAATCCGCCTGTTCCCAGCTCATACCAAGCCCGAGCGCCCCGCTATCGCAGTCATTACTCACATAAGATATCACGACGGGCCAAGGGTGCGGCGCAAGACTCCGCGGGGCAACGTGGCGCCCCTGAACCGAGGACCGTCACCCGAAAAGTGAGAGTAGAACTGAGCATACTCAGAATACCAAGTGGAATCAGCTGGTTACTTTGGGGGTAATCTAACTCGTTGAAACCGGTGGTCGCAGGACCACAAAAAACAAGTAGAGCACGTTCTTCTTCAGCGGAGCTTTTACAACGGGCGTATCGGTGCGGGTTGATCCTGTACTGGCGGGACGCGCCGCACAGCGAATTCTGACAGCCTAGTTCACCGTAAACAGTGAGCGTCCAATTGTTACGTACCAGGTGCCTGCCAGGTTCGCACTGGTTCCGAGAGACGAGCTAACCTCCACATTCTGGCCACTTGCGTCGCTGAAGTACCTTCTTTTGGAATTGATGAGCATAACTTCGCCGTCTGGGCCAAGTTCATCGATATAGCTGTCCGATCCGAAAACGGTTCTTTGCAGCAGAGAACCTCCAGGGTCTCTTGTCCACACATGAGTTTGGCCTAATCCACCCAGTTCGGTATACGCGATCCAGCCTTCACGAATCTGATAGTCCTGACCCGTTATTATCTCCCTGGCGCGAAAGTTGGTAATGACGGTCTCGCTGGCGCCGTCATGGAAGCTAATGGCGTACTGCTGGCTCGCGCAACAAGGATTGTGCTTTCGATACACTGCTCCGTTGCCATCGGTCAGGGGATAAGTATTCCAATAAGCAACATCCGAAGCCAATGTCGTCTCGGCGCCTGCATCGTATTTCCTTATCGTATAAGCAGAACAACAACTCCAGTACGCGACCACACCATTTTCGGCAACGTCATTCCTCCAATTTCCGGCCGAGGAGCTCACGAGAGTATCTGTCCCCGTCGATAATTGCCTTAGCCAAAGACCTGGCGCCAGGCCTCCGGTGTTCCAAATCGCGTAGTCGCCTGCCACGGTTAGTGACATAGCGGAATTCGGCCGGCCCAAATCAGTCAGCGTTCCGTTGTTCCAGTCGTAGGTTCTTGCCGTGGTACCGCCCCCTGGTGTGGACTGCGCCGTATAGATAGCCCCGAAACCCGTCAAAAAACTGTTCCCAGTCGAAACGATCAGGTTTGGCAACACCTCGACCATCTCGACGGTACTTGAACCGATATCATGTATGTCGAGACGATCTCCCGCTTCTTCCGACGTGAGCACCAGTGCCCGCTGTCCATCGAAATCCAAAATCCGACCAGGAAATTCAGCTATCGTGTCCAGGTTTGTGGACTGTTCCACGAACACGTTTCTGAGCACCGATGAACGCTGCCCCGATGTGTCCTGTGCCTGAAACCTTAGAACGAGTCCTTCGCCGTCGAAAGCCGTTAGATCCAGCGTTTCTGTGAGTACGTCCACACCGGACGCCAGCTCACTGTCCACTCCCTGGACCTTGATCGTCAAGTCGCAACCGGCAACATCGTCAGTACATGAGACGTCTACAGGGAGGCCAGGACGGGCTACGGTGTACGGCAGCGGTTCGACAATCGATATCACGGGCGGATTGTCCAAAGTTATTGAAAGCTCCTTGGAGACAATATCACCGTCTACGTCCCGTGCATTGACAGTCAGGGTGTACGTGCCGCTATTGACACTTGTCAGAGAAAGCTGACCGACAAAACCCGACTCCCCTTCGGAGAAAACCAGTGGAGTAGATAGACCTTGTACATCAGCATCTGCGGATACGATGTCGAGAGATGATCGAATTCTTGCAAGAATGTCGAACTCATCCGATACCAATTGATTGTCTTGAGGCTTAACAACCGTGAGCCTGAACTTCTCCACCGTTACGCTTACCGATGCGGTAACGGTCGCTCCGGAACTGCCCAAAACCGTCAGTGTATAAGTCCTGTTTTCTGTGGGAGCGACAGAGATGGGGGTTTCCGAGGTCACCGCTCCGATACCGTTATCAATAGCACCCGAGCCGTTACTGAAAACAGGAGTCAACGTAAGACTCTCTCCATTGACAATGGAGCCTGCGGAAGCCGTAAATCCCGTGATGGACGGTGGCTGCACAACCGCTGTCCCAGTATCGTCGCTCTCGTTTCCGCCGCTTCCGCATCCGCCGATCGACAGACTCATGAGTACGAATATCAATAGCTTCTTCATCGTCCTTAACGCCTCAGCTTTTTCCTGTGTATTTCAGATCACCCGGCCCGTTGACCCCGGTGAGCTGATCAGACAAGGGCAGCAGGCGACTCCAGAACCTAATACGCCACAATCGGCTTTTGGCCCTGACAATCGTCCTCTGCACTCAATTCTACGCACTACAGATACAATGCATTCTAGTTATCTGCAAGCTAGGCGTATTCGCCCTTGCATTGCAGCTGCAGTATGCGGTGTTGCCGATTGACCGTACATAAGGAATGGCCGCAAGTCCTTACTCGAGCTCACCTGCCGGAAAATACCAAGCTCAGCTTGTGTCAGATTGGCGTAAGCTTACGAAACTGCTCTTTTCTTGAATACCGCGCGATCCGTGAATAGGATCGATACCCGGAGTAGCATCGTCACTCAAATCCAACGGTGCCTGGCCAACGCTATCTAATCCATTGAAAAATCCAGTCAGACAATGTGTCGTAATGGCCTGGGTACGTCCATGAGTGACTGGTAAAAATGCCGCAGGACGTCCACGAATGGGCCTGGCTTGTGCTGTTCATCACCATTGTCGTTGTGCGCAAAGCACACGAACGCAGAGCGGGTCAACGAAGCAGCCTGAAAGGCATTCCGGCCCTGGAAGCCGTGCTGATGCTCCTGTGGGGTTTGTTTGCCGGCGTGGCGCCGCTGTTTTTCATTTTTGGAGAGCTGATCAGCTTTGCCGACTACCCGTTCACGATACCACCCGCCGTGAGCACGCTCGGTGTTGCGCTCTTCGTACTTGCCATCTGGCTTTTGCACCGGGCGCATGCCGACCTGGGCAAACACTGGTCGCCAACCGTCGCTTTCAGGAACGAACACGCACTCGTGACCGAAGGCGTTTACCGCAAATGCCGTCACCCGATGTACACGGCCCACGTGATCTGGGGCGTCGCGCAGACGTTGCTCTTGCCGAACCTGATCGCCGGGCCTCTCGCCCTGATTACCGTCACGGCGGCGCTGGCACTGCGCATACCGCGTGAGGAGCGTGCGATCCTGGAGGAGTTCGGCAACGGTTACCGGCTGTACATGGACAGAACGGGGCGAATGTTTCCGAAACTGTCGACGCGCCCGCCCCAACGGGATTGACCGCCGCCGGTGTGGTTGGACGGGTTTTACGAATACCTTGCGGATATCCCGACGACTGCCATTATTCGCCACGGGTTTGCCATCACAAACACCGGGTACCCGACTACGGTGGCGCATCCGTCCATTCACGACGAGATTGAGTATGAAACTTACGTTCTTCGGTATTACACGGTCCGACCTCCTCCCTTCGAGCCTGCTGATCGCCGCGGTTTTCGCGTCGTCGGCCTGCAAGCCCCTCGAAGAGGAATCGCCCAGCGAATTCACCGAGACAATTCGCGCCATGGAGCAACAAACGGCCGGCACCATTGGCGTTTACGCCCTCGATACCGCGACCGGACGGGAGCTCACCCATCGAGCCGACGAGCGATTTGCGATGGCGTCCACGTTCAAACCGCTGCTGGTCGCCGCGGTACTCGCCGAAGCCGACCGCGGCGGTTTAGATCTGGACGGCGCGGTCGGCATCGAGGGCGTGCAAATCCAGCCCTATTCTCCCTTCATCGACAAACTCGGTGACGCGCAAAAAGTTCCGATCGCCGAACTGTGTGATGCCGCGATAACGGTGGGCGACAACACGGCGACGAACATGCTGCTCGACCTGATCGGCGGACCGGAAGGGCTGACGCGGTTTCTCAGAGATACCGGCGATGACGTCACACGGCTCGACCGCTACGAAGTCGAGTTGAATACGAACGTCCGCGGCGACGAGCGGGATACCACCACCCCCCGGGCAATGGGAGCGAGTATGTCGCGATTCCTTTTTTCGGACACACTGAGCGGCGACTCGAAGAAACGGCTGCAGGATTGGCTTGTGGCCAGCACGACGGGTTCGGCGCGCCTGCGTGCAGGCTTACCGGACCAGTGGCGCGTCGGCGACAAAACCGGCACGGGCAGTAACGGCGCGGTCAACAATGTGGCGGTAACCTGGCCGCCGGGCCGGCAACCGCTGATCATCGCCGTTTACATGTCCTGGTCGGAAATGGATGCCGGTACGCTCAGCACCTACCACGCCAAAATCGCGGCGCTGGTCGCAAAACACTTCCGATGAGCTGGCTTCCCCGTTGAGATCGGGACGAAAACGACCGGTTACCCGAATCCAAACGCCCACCGGCGCCAGCCAGACTGCGAGCCCTTCGTAAACGAGGTGCGAACTTGGTACGATTTTGCCCTCAAAGGCCCGTCATTAAATGAATCTCATGCCAAAACCGAAATTAGCGGAGTCCGTTGACGGTGTCGTTTGCGTCAAATGAGCGTATCCGAAAAAAAACTGCGGAAAATCATCGAATTCGGTGATTTCCAGACACCCGACAGCCTTGCCCGAAGAGTAACCAAGCTCGTCCAAACGACCGGTTTGACTCCGAACGCGATCGTCGAACCGACCTGTGGCGTCGGCAGCTTCGTGCACAGCGCTCTTGCGTCATTCAGTGACTGCCGGCGGATCGTTGCCGTCGACATCAATCAGAGCCACCTGGACGAACTCGAGGCGAGTCTGTCCAGCGACGACGAGCGACGAACGGAGTTGATCCGCGGCGACTTTTTCAGGATGGATTGGCAATCGATGATCGAGGACGCTCCAAAGCCCCTGCTTTTCGTCGGCAACCCCCCCTGGGTGACGAACGCGGAACTCGGAATCCTGTACAGCAGCAACCTTCCCGAAAAAAGCAATTTTCAGAACCGTAACGGATTCGACGCGATTAGCGGCAAGGCCAATTTCGACATTTCCGAGTGGATGCTCATCCACCTGCTGGAGTGGCTTGGCGAGCACCGGGGTATGGTCGCAATGCTGTGCAAAACCTCGGTTGCCCGCAAGGTGCTGAAACATGCATGGAGCAACCGCGTGCAAACGCTGCGGTCTTCCATTCACCTGATCGACGCAAAAAAGGAATTCGACGTATCGGTCGATGCCTGCCTTTTTTTGTGCGAAACGGGGCCCGGCGACGTTGCGAAGACCTGCGCCGTCTACTCCGGCATCGGCGTCGACACGCCGGTCTCCTCGATCGGCGTTCACGATAAAGAACTGGTTGCCGATGTGGACAAGTATCGCAAGTGCTCCCATCTCGACGGTTCGGGCCAGCTGACGTGGAGATCCGGGATCAAACACGATTGCGCGAAGGTCATGGAGCTTCAGAAGGACGGCGACGGCTACCGCAACGGGCTGGGTGAACACGTGGATCTGGAGCCGACCTACCTCTATCCGCTCTACAAAAGTTCCGACGTCGCGAAGCTCGAGGACGCCCCGCCCAGAAAATGGGTACTCGTCACCCAGCAAAACGTCGGACAGGACACTGGCGGCATCAAGGATACGAGCCCGCTGACCTGGAAGTACCTACTGAAACATTCGGCCATGCTCGATGAGCGCCGGAGTTCCATTTACAGGAAACAACCAAGGTTCGCGATTTTTGGCGTCGGACACTACAGCTTTTCACCGTGGAAAGTGGCGATTTCAGGCCTCTACAAAAAAATCCATTTCAAGGTCCTCGGCCCGGCCGACGGCAAGCCGCCGATCGTTGACGACACCTGTTATTCGATTCCATGTTCGTCGGAATCGGCCGCAAACACGCTTGCAGATTTGCTCAACTCCGGCGTCGCGAAGGAGTTTCTGGAGTCCTTCATCTTCTGGGACTCGAAAAGACCGATAAACGTCGACATTCTTCGACGTCTGGATCTGCTGAAGCTTGCCGAAAGCTGCCAAACGGATCTGGACTTGTCGGGATCGCTGGAGTTCCAGCGTCAAAGAAGCGCTACGCGACAGCGTCGACTGTCCGTCTGAACCGCAAGGACCGGTCCATCGAGGCTCGAGCGGCCATGCTGCACCGGACGCATCCCGGTTCGTCACACCAACAGCGCGGGGCGCCTGCGCGTCGAGGGAAGTAGACAATTGAACGAAGCCTACCCGTTAAAACCGTTTCGTATTCTGCGACGGGAAACCTTGTGCGAGATCATGCGTACATACCCGCTGGCGACTCTGCTTTCCGGCAAGGCCGGAAACGCCCGAATCAGCTTGCTGCCCCTGTTGGTCGAAAGAGAGCGCGACGACCGGATTTACCTGATGGGTCATCTGGATCGCAACAACGAACATTCCCGGGAACTCCAGCCGGGCGCCCCGGTGTCGTTTCAGTTCCAGGGCCCCGACAGTTATGCGTCACCCGACCTTTATCCGGACTCTCACCTGCCCGGCTGGCTCTACGTATCCGCACAGGGCGACGGCGAAGTCTCCAGGTTGCTGGAGGGGCCGGAACTAAGGGAACTGCTGATCGCATCGACGGACACCTTCGGCGAGAGCGAGCAGCGCTTCTCACTCGAGGACGCGGACCCAAGGATCGATAGATTTCTTCCGGGGATAAAGGGCTTTCGCATCCGCGTTACGCGGATCAGCGGCATCGGGAAACTGGCCCAGGACAAGGGTCGCGAGGACTCCCAGATCGCCATGCGGTTCCTGGCCGGGCGGGACAACTCCGGCTCGCTGCCATTGTTCGAGCGTATTCTGAACGAAACGCTGTAACGCGGCCCACCGGCGGCGCGGCTCCTGAGAGCGTCAGACAGCCGCCCGCAAGATGTTGAACGGGGCCAGTTCCGGCAGCCTGCAATCACGCAACGGAATCAAACCCGTATACACCAGGGCGTGCTGCCCGGAAAACGACGCGTGACTGACCATGTCCGTCAGCACCATCCACGCCGTGTAAGGTTGGAAGTGAAACGTCCGGTCATTTTCGTCGGCGCGTTGAAACTCCGGTGTGTCTTTCATGTAGTTGTGAAACTTGCGCATGACACGGTCGTAGGGACTACTGTCCAGCATCGGCGCCAGCGGCAACCCGGCGCCTGCAATCCCGTTCAGCAGCGACGTACGCAGTCTTCCGAGAACGCCGCGCTCGAGGGTTGGTGTAAGACCGCGGTGAAGGCCCGCCTCCCTGCCATAGCGCTCGAAAAGAGCGGGAAAGGCGCCCTTGCTCTTCCAGATCCTGTCCGCTTTCGGATTCACGTTGACGAAAAACCGCAAAATACGATCGCCGTTGGTAGCGCCGTAGGCGCCGGCGTCTATGTGGACGAGTTCGTTGCTTGCATGAGGTTTGAGGTTGCGGCCTTTCTCCTCCAGCGGCCGAAAACTGCAGGTGCCGGCACGCAGGTCTTTCGACAAGGTCGGCATGACCGTCCCCAGAAATTCGGTGACGCGGCTGCGATGATTCGAGAGCGCCTGATGCACCAAACCGGCGATATCCGACTGGTCGTCGAGGCCGGTCACCCTGTCCGCTTCGGGATGATAGCTGACGTTCTTGCGTTTCAACTGCCTCGGCAAGACGCTTCTGAGAGTTTCCAGTTCGTCCTCGGTCGGCAACTGAACGGGACAGCTCGTGAACTTGACGATATGCCCCATTTCGAGCGCATCGCCGATCTCGTCTGGAGCCGTGATCGCAAGCCGCTTCGAGTCGTATTCTCGCAGCATCGGTAATCCCCCCCACCGGAATACCCGTCACTCCGCGATGTTACACCAGCGGCCGTTCCGTACTCACCCGCGCCGCGCACGCGCAGGGAATTTTGACGGTTCGGCGACAAATCTGGGATTTCCCGATCACCGAATCCCGTCAAGAACTGCCGCGGGCGGCCTCGTTGCGTCGGTCCTGATTCTTGCGGATGAACGTCCGCACCTTCGACATAAAGGAATCCTTCTTGTAGCGACCCTTGGCGACATGCCGGATCTGGCAGGCGCCCGGAACGTCAACGGCCGTGCCGTGCGTACCCATCAGCCAGCGGAACGCGCGGTCCTCGTAGGTTTTCCGCCAGCGGTCGGCCGGTTTTTGATAGATGGAAATGGAGTCGCAGTAACCACAGGCGCGCGCAACGTCGCCGTGCGTGATCTGATAAGGCCCCTTGGCCTTGTTGCGCGCACCGCCGTAGGGAACGAAGTCCGCCAGCGGAATCTCGAGGATGGCCGGGCCTTCGCGGCCCTTCTCGAGCGTTTCGGCGTCTTCCGCGAGCAGCGCCGTACCCAGGCCGTACCGGGGAAACACCAGCGGATCGTCGCGATTCTGCAGTTCGTCGGCGAGCGTGTCGAGGCAGTCCTCGTGGAACAGAATGTCGCAGTCGGTGAACCAGATCCAATCGGCGGCCGTCGACTTTGCGGCGAGATTGCGCCCGATGCTCCGTCGGAACAGCGACTCTTTGGGCAACACCTGCCAGTTCCAGGTGACGTTCGGTACCTCGATCTGCTCGAAAAATTTGAGCACGTCCGTCACCGCCTCGTCTTCCGCCGCGTGATAAACGGTCATCGTAACCTGCAGTTTGTCGGTTCTGTGATTGACGAGGGAACTCAGCTGATAATTGAGGTAATGCGCGTAACGCCAGCAATGGCACACAATTTCAAGATGCAGTTTGCCGCTGCGTTTCGCCTTTTCGACCGTCGCAGGATCGACCTCACGGAACCACGCCGCGGGCAGAAAACCACTCGCGGCAAACCGAAAAAACAACCCCAATAGGCCGTCAGCGAACCCTGACATAGTGAAACCCGATTCGTTGGCGGCCGTCGCTTTCAGACCGCCCGGTCAGCGCCGTACGGCCGCCAACATCTTGAAATAATGAGAAATTCAGCGAGCGAAGTATACGTTCACGGAATGCGAACATCCACAGGAATCTGTCGATCCGGCCGCGGGGAGTTTCGCGGCGCCCCGCGGGCGTCATTCGAGTCCGGCGGCATCCGCGTTCGTCGGCCCTGCATCCAGACGCCAGGCGTCTACCCATTGGGTTTTATCGTATTCCAGGCTCAACTGCCCGATCAGCCGCTCCTCGAAATCGGGCATGTGCGCGACGCCGTAGAATATACCAATCCGCCGGGCGCCCGATTCGATCTGTTCTTCGAGAACGTCGATCGCGCGCTGATTACGGGCATCGATCAGGGCAGATCCTGCCGGCCCGTCCAAAGCGCCGCTGACGCTCTCGACGTTGGTCATTTCGTAGGCAAAGGCAATCTTGAGCGCATTGTCCTGGCCCGATCTGAGCGCCAACGAGATGTCACGCACGGCTCTGATGCCGAGCGGATCCTTTGCCGCCTCGCTTATCGACGCATACAAAAGACGCCAAAAATAGACGTATAGCGACTCATCACGGTCAGCCATGCTTTGCGCGAGTTCGCTTGGCGATAGATCGGCGTGCACGAAGTTCGGTCGCCCGTAGTCGATCTCGTCGAGCTGAAAGGAAAGGCCCAGCGCCCTGGTCATCGCCATCTGCGCGGTGGATATGAATCCTCTGCGTTCGGAATCTCCCACCCTCGCATACGCACCTTCGGGAGCGACCAACTCGAAAAGCACCGCGTCGTATTCACGAAACCTGCGGTTTAGATCCCCGTAATAAGCCGCGTCGCCGACATGAACCGCGCCAATCAGGTCCACGCTGACGTCTTGCTCGCCGCCTTTGGACACATAACGCGCGATCGCGATCTGAAGCGCAAGCGGCTGGCCCTCGGCGGTGTGGGTAACCCGCGCAAACTCCGTCGCCTGACCCGCCGGAAAGCTCTCGGCTTGCGCGGCGCGGGCGTCCTGCACACCGGACGCCGCGAACGCGCTCACGAAGACGACGGACCATTGAGCTATCCTTGAAAGCATGGGTATCTCGTATCCGTGATATCAGTGACTCCGCGAGACGTTCACATATACCATTAATCGCCGGGGGCAGGAACCTCACGCACTCACAATTTGCGCGGCTCACCGAACTGACGGCGACCGCGCCGCTGAACTTCACAAGGCAACGAGGATCATAGAGACGATGAAACGCGCTTCCCTTGTTTTGCTGCTTCTCGGCGGCAACGCCGTCGCCGCGGAGTTCAACGGCTATCTGGTATTGACCTCGGACTACGTCTTCCGGGGCGTTACCTACAGTGACGGTCACTTCGCGGCGCAATTGGGAGGAGACGTCACGTTTGATAACGGCGTCTATTTTGGCGCATGGGCGTCGAGTATCGACATCGAAACCGCCGCAGGCGCCGAACGCGACCTGGAGATAGACTATTACGTTGGGTACAGCCTGGATATCAACGAGTCACTGACCGTTGGCGCCAACGCGGTTGCGTACACGTTCCCGGGCGCGGAAGGACTCCTCGACTACGATTACGAGGAGTATTCACTCAGCATCAATTACGTCGATCGTGTGTGGTTCGAGTACTCCTACGCGCCCGACATTTTTCACACCGGATCTGAAACGCACAATTACGCGCTTTTCTCCGAATTGCCGCTGGGCCATGAGGTCATTGCCAGCGGAGGCGTCGGCTACTACGACACCTCTGCGCTCTCCGACGACAACTACACCTATTGGGAACTCGGGATAACCCGCCCGTTTCAGCGCATCGCCATCGACCTGCGCTATCACGACGCCAACCAATGGGTGCCGATATTCAGCTCGCGGAATCGTGTCGAGTCACGTCTCGTGCTCAGCGCCAAACTGCAGTTCTGATACTGCCTGGCGGTCGTCATCCGCAGTCGCAGGATTCATTGACCATCTGCAAGGCGGCACAGGCGTTGACCGATATAGTCGAGGAAGAACTGGCCGCCTGTGATCGCTGAAGCATTTTGCTGATGTCTCCGGGTGACAGCTCCGGCGCTTCGGCCAATAGCAAAGCAACGATTCCGCTGACGTGCGCGGCGGCGATCGAACTGCCCGAGCGGAAATCGTATCGATCGTCCGGAACGGCGACCAGAATCTGGTGCCCGGGTGCAAAAATGCGAGCGGCGTCGGGCACCGATGCGACGTCGGCCGTAGGGTCCGCAGGACCGTCCGCGCTGTTGGCAACTCCGATAACGGCCTCCAGGCTCGCCGGGAAACTGTTGCTCTTGGTCAGATCCGACGCGATCGCCGACACGAGAACGACGCCGGAGGCGTGCAAACGCATCAGCAACCGGGCCAGAAGCGGATCGTACGGGCCGGTCAGGCTCAGGTTGACGACGTCCGGCGCGTCCTCGATCGCCATGTCCAACGCCTTGGCCAACGAAAAGCTGTCGCATACGGCGCTTTCGCTGTTTCGCTCGGCCCAGCAGGCCGCGAACAGATCGATCCTCGCCTTCGGGGCAATGCCCACGATACCTTTGGCGTTGTTCGCGTTCGCACCGATGACGCTTGCGATGGCCGTGCCATGCTCCGTATCGGCCGCCTTTCCGTCTACCGATATCCGCTCTATTCGGCGCAGACGGCCCCGCAGATCTTCGTGCCGTGTGTCAGCTTCGCTGTCTATAATCGCGATTCGGACACCTTCACCCAGCGAGTGCCGGTGCGCCGCCGAAACCGACATCGTTTCAAAACCGTGCTGCAGGTTCACGTAGGTATCGTCGTAGGACGGGCCCGGATCGGTGCCGGTCTCGAATTCCTGCAGCGGCTGAACCGACTCGACTCGCGGATCGTCATTGAGTTCGTCAAGCAAGGCATCCCGATCTTCGGGTTGTTCCACCCGGTAAACGACACAATAGACGGACAACGACTTGATCGGCCAGCTATCGAGTTCGACCAGCGAGTATTCGTCCGCAAGCGCAGCGGCGTCGCGCCGAACCTGTGCGGCAATCGCGTATCGCTTTCGATTTCGATAGGGCACACCGAACCCGCCGCGGGCGCCTGCGGCGTTTTCGTTCTCGAAGGTCACCAGTATGTCGCGGCTGGAGTCCCTGGATGGATCGTCCGCCAGCGCCGGCGCCGCAAGTCCGATTGCGGCAATCAGCGCAAACCCGGCAACGACGCGTATCTTCATCCCGGTCTCACGGCTCACGACTCACCGGTAGCTGCAACGCGACGACTTCGACCGATTCGACACCGGCGGTCCCGCGCAGCTTGTCCGTAAACCGGTCGAGCTCTTGCATCGACGTCGCCGGAATCGGCACCGTAACCCGATAGACCCCTTCCGGACCGGCCGGCGAAACATCGGTTGATCCGAAACTTTCGAGGATTTCTTCCCGTCTGGCGGAACCAAGACCGTCGACAAAGCTCACGGTCAGCACGTAGTCGATCTGGGGCGCGTCTTGCGCCGATATCGCCGTTTCGTACCTCTGCGGAACCGGCGAAAGACCGTCGTCCGAGTAGTACATGAACGCGAACGCGACAAGCAACAGTGCGCCGACCGACGCCGCCACTGCCCACTGCGACACGCCCGCCGGACCGCGCGCTTCCTGCGCATCGAGAGCCGCCATCAGCCCGTCAACGTTCGGCTCGGGCACGATCGGAGTCACGGGATGCGTTTGAACATTAGCGCGTATCATCGACAGCTCGGTGATGGCTTGTTCGCATATCTTACACCCGCGGACATGCTCGGAGACCCGATCCCGTTCGTCCTGATCAAGCGTGCCGTTCGCAAACCACGGCAGCAGGCGTTCAATATCGTCGTGCTCGAGGTGACCGGTGTTCTCATTCATCGTTTCTGCTATCCAAGGTCTTCTCTCCACGGTCCTCACCGACGGTTCCAATAATCGGCGAAGCCGTGGGGGAGAGGAAATCGCGCATTTTCTTGCGCGCGTGAAACATACGAGTTTTCACGGTGTTTACCGGACATTCCGTAACGGTCGCGACTTCTTCATAGGACAGACCGACGTAAAACACCAGCACCATCGTCAGCTGCTGTGCAGCGGGAAGCGCCTGCAGGCCGTTCTGCACCCAATCCTCGACTTCGAGATCGGCGCCGTCGTCAATGGCACTGCCCGCCCAATCCGTCTGCCGGGCGAGGCGAACCTGGCGCCTCGAAAGGCGTCGCATCGTCAACCGATAGGCGATGCCGAAAATCCACGTGGAGACTTTGGATTCTCCGCGAAAAGAACTCGCCTTTTTCCAAACCACCAGCATGACGTCGTTCACCAATTCGTCGGCTATCGTATGTGAACCCGTCAATCGAAATACGAATTTGAACAGCCGTCCATGATAACGAAGATAGAGCTTCGTCAGTGAATCCCGGTCGAACGCGGCGATTTGACGGAGCAGCACAAGCTCTTCCCCGTTCTCCTCCCGCACGTCGTCTCCCGCTTGGCTATATCTCGAAGCACCCATTACCGAATTCGTCGCTGTCGCCCGCAATATCTCAACACTGTGCCCGTGAGTGCCTGCGGCGGCGGCAAAGGTTCAATCCAGCGCCAAAAAAAGCACAAGAGCGCCCTCCTGCCGATCATAGCCAAATATTCGGTGATTGGATTAAACCTTTTCGGCGCCGCCCCGCACCTACGTCAGCGACAACCCAACCAGATTTAGGGCGGCACCCGACATGAATCAATCCAAACGCGCTTTCGTACGTCGAATTTCCAGTTTCATTCTCGTTTCGACCGTATTGTCCGCCTGCGGCGGCGGCAACGGCGGCGGCGGAAATCCACCACCGCCACCCCCTCCTCCCCCACCGCCGCCGCCGTTTAACGCCGTGTTTTCGGAGATACAGGCCAACGTGTTCACGCCGAACTGCGCAACGGCCGGGTGCCACACCGGCGCGGGCGCGCCTCAGGGGCTGCAACTGGACGAGGCGAACAGCTTCGGGCTGCTGGTCGGCGTCAACAGCTCGCAAGTTCCGAATCTGCAACGGGTCGCGCCAGGCGATCCGAATAACAGTTACCTGATACAGAAGGTGGAGGGCACGGCCGCGGCCGGTGGTCGGATGCCGCTCGGACGCACACCTCTCGACCAATCCGTCATCGATACCATGAGGCAGTGGATCAGTGACGGCGCCACCGATGATCGCGTACCGGCCGCGGATCCGATCCGGGTGTCCGCACTCTCCGTGGTGCCCGGCAGCGTCAACGCGATCGCACCGGCGCAGATCATCGCGAGCTTCGACCGGGAGCCGGATGCGTCCACGGTCAACGCCAACACCTTCCTCCTCGAGGGAAGCGGCGGTGACACGACCTTCGGAGACGGTAACGAAACAACGATCACGGCCGCATCGATTACGGTGCCCGCCGCAAACACCCAATCGGCGGTGTTCGATCTGACGGGCGTGGCGGTTGCCGACGACACCTATCGGATCCGCCTGCTGGGCGAAGGCGCTTCGTTCATCATGGACCTCGACGCCAACGCGCTGGACGGTGAGTTCACGGGCAATTTCCCGTCCGGCGACGGAACCCAGGGCGGCAACTTCGAGGTGACCTTCACGATCATGGCGCCGGTCGCGACGCTGGACGACATCCAGGCGGCCGTATTCACGCCGCGCTGTTCAGGCTGTCATTCCGGGCCGACCGGAAACACGCTGCCGGCGGGTATGGATCTAAGCAGCGCGGACGCGAGTTTTGCGAGTCTCGTCAACGTGCAGAGCCTGCAGCCGCCCGTCTTCCTGCGCGTCGAGCCCGGCAATCCGGATGACAGCTATCTGATTCAAAAACTCGAGGGCACGGCCACGTTCGGCGGGCGGATGCCGGCAGCCGGCGGTTTCCTCGACCAGAGCGTCGTCGACCAGATCCGCGAGTGGATCGCAAACGGTGCCGTACGTTGAGACTGCCGGGCATCCGCACCAGGCCAGCGGGATCGTGGTGGTCCCGCCGGTCGCTCCCGGGCGCGGTTCTGCTGGCGATCGCGGTGGTCGCCACGCCGGCGCAAGCGGAGCCGTACCTGGCGGTGTTCAAGGGTATGCACTGCTCCTCCTGCCACAGCCACCCGGCGGGCGGCGGTAAACGAAGCGTCTACGGCAACGCGTTTGCGCAAACCGAAATGCCGGCCGAGAGGCTCGGCGCGGCGGACGCCCCGATCTGGACCGGCGAGGTGCTGCAGTGGCTGTCGGTAGGTGCGAACCTGCGCGGCAGCTACAGCTACGTCGACACGCCCAACCGCGACGAGACCTCCGCGTTCGACATCACGCGCGGCACGTTCTATGTAGAGGCAAACGTCATCCCCAATCGACTCTCGCTGTACCTCGATCAGCAGGTCGCGCCGGGGTCCAGCCTCAATCGCGAAGCGTACGTGAAACTGAAGAGTGCGAATCAGAAATTCCACCTTGCCGCCGGGCAGTTTTATCTCCCTTATGGACTGCGATTGCAGGACGACACGGCATTCATCCGCCAGGCCACGGGCGTCAACTTCACGAATCCGGATCGCGGCGTGCAGTTCGGCTTCGAGAGCGGACCCTGGTCCAGCCAACTTTCTCTCACGAACGGAACGGGCGGAGGCGCCGAGACCGACACCGGCAAGCAGGTCAGTCTGATTGCCGCGTTCGTCAAGCCAAAGTGGCGTGCCGGCGTGAGCTTCAACTCGAACGATGCCGATGTCGGGGACCGCCGAATGCAGAACGTCTTTGTCGGTGTCAACACCGGCTCGTTCGTGTGGCTACTGGAAGCAGACCTGATCATCGACGATCTTGCCGGCGGTGGAGAACGCGATTCCGTGGCCGGTCTGGCCGAGGGGAACTGGCTCTTTCGCCAGGGACACAATCTGAAGTTCAGTTACGACTATTTCGACCCTGACGACGATCGAAGCGAAGACCACCAGGTGCGCTGGAGCCTGATCTGGGAATACACGCCGATCCAATTCCTGCAGGGACGCTTCGGTGCGCGTATCTACGACGGCATCCCGCAGGACGAGCTGCAGAATCGGGACGAATTCTTTGCGGAGATACACGGCTTTTTCTAGCCGGTGCCCGTCGACACTATTCGACGGTGTAAACGACTACCTGGTCCGTCACCGACTGCCCACCGAGCATGCCGCCGATTGTCGCCCAGCCCGGACCAATCGGCGCGAGGGCCCGGTGGTCCATGCTGGGCGGCGCGGTCGACGCAACCACCCGCCAGGACAGTGTATCGAGGTCGAACAGAAGTGCGTCACCAATTGGCGACGAGGGGCGACCGTCGTATCCGACGCCGTTGAAATTGTACGGGTTATCCGTACCGCCAACGAAAAGAATCATTCGTTGCGCAGGAAGTCCGGCCGACGCCATTCGGTAACGGGCGGCGCCGGGATGCGCATCGATTGTTCGCCAGTCGATCCGGCGGGCGTCGGACGCATCGATAACGCCCAGAAAACACTGATCGTTCGGCACGAAGTCGCGGCGACGATCGGCGTTGACCCGAATGGCGACTCCGTCGCAATAAACCATTGTGTCTCCGACGATTCCACCGGCATGGCCGAATACGCCGTTGCCGGGAATCGGCGTGGCCTGCGCCCAGGAGTCCTCTACCGAGTCGTAACGCTGCACGAGGTTGACGTTGCCGACGTCGTGCCAACCGCTGACGAGATAGATATACCGGTCGGCGTAGGCGAGCGCGAGCATGTCGTCAACCGGCACGGGCATGCCTGCGCGCTCCTCGAAGACACCGGCCACCGGATCGAACGCATGCACCCAGGCTGTCGAAACCTCGCTTCCGTCTTCGGCGACCGAATAACCGCCAAACACGAATGCCTTGTCGCCGACCGAAGCAGCGGCGGACGCCAGCCGGCCAACGCCCCCCGGCACCGGAGTCGATTCAGACCATTTGCCTTTCGCGACGTCGTACACGTACGTCGTATTCAGGGTATCCGAATGGGTTTTGCCCGCAGCAAGCCCGTTGAAACTGACGACGTATTGCTTGGCGCCGACCGTTACCGTGCTCACCGCATTGTTGCTGATTGGACGCGGCAGATCGGTCTCCAAACGTGCCGCGATTTCGTCCGCAGACGTCTGCGTGTGAAAACCCAATACCAGGAACCCCAGCAGGATATTAAGCTTGCGGATGAAACGCGCCGTCATGAAGGGATGCGTAAACCGCCGTTTCGGGTTCCACGGGCCGTTCAATGACCGCAGGACCCCGGAACGGGGTGTTGGCGTGCGCCTGCGCTCGCACTTGCCGCCGCGATCGAGGCGGACGGGACGAGCGATACCACTCTCATAGACTGTTTTGATCATTGATTACGGGTCGCGTTGCCCGTTATTCTCGCACAGCCAATCGATCACACCAATTTGACGAGGAACCGGCCGATGAACAAAGGATCTTGCCTGTGCGGCGACGTTACCTGGGAAATCGACGGCCCGCTGAGCATGCTGGTCAATTGCCATTGTACGATTTGCCGCAAGGCGCACGGCGCCGGCTTCGCAACGTTTGCGGCCGTCCCCGCCGGCGGTTTCCGGTGGACCGGCGGAGAAGACGACATCGTCCGCTACAAATCTTCGCCCAACGGTAACCGCGGCTTCTGCCGGACCTGCGGGTCCGTCGTGGCCGACGTTTCCGGCGACATGGCGTTCATGCCGGCGGGAAACCTCGAGGGAACCATCGACCGACCCTTGGACAGCCACATATTCGTCGCCGACAAGGCGGCATGGCACGACATCAGCGATGAGGCGCCGCAATTTGACGCTTACCCCCCGACGTACGACATGCCGTCGGCGGAGTTCGAGGAAAGGCCGCAAGGCGCCGAGGGTGCGGTGGCGGGCAGCTGTCTGTGTGGCGCGGTGGCCTATGAATTCGATCCACCAGCGGACCGGATGGTGCTCTGCCATTGTTCCCGCTGCCGCAAATCGCGCAGCGCGGCCCATTCGGCTCAGGTATTCGTTGCCGCCGATCGTTTCCGCTGGATTCGCGGCGAGGACCAGTTGACTCGTTACAAGCTCCCGGACGCCAAGTCCTTTGCACCGTCGTTTTGCCGTACCTGCGGTTCGGTCATGCCGCGTGTCGCGGAGTCGGGAGTCGCAATCGTTCCGGCCGGCTCGCTCGACCAGGACCCCGGGATACGGCCCCAGCTACACATCTACGTCGGCTCAAAAGCACCCTGGTTCCCGATTACCGATGCGCTGCCGCAATTCGACGAAATGCCGCCAGCCACCGGCGACTAGGCCCTTCCACGCGGTGCGGCGGTCGCGGCGCGAGTTTTCCGTCTCGTACTGGACTACACTAGAACCTACTATTGTGAAGTCGAAGCAGCAGATCCGAAAATAATACAAGCCGGCCAACCGGCTCAAGTAAAAGGGGGTATGAACATGCAAGTGGCACTCACGTCTCTTTGGTTACCTATTCTTTTGTCTGCGATTACAGTCTTTGTCGCGAGCAGCCTCATTTGGATGGTTGTGCAATACCACAATTCGGACTGGAAGAAACTGCCGGACGAGGAAGCCGTTCGCGCCATGCTAAGCGGCGTTCAGCCGGGCCAGTATTCGCTGCCGCACGCGGCCGACAACAAAGCTCGGCAGAGTGAGGAGTGGCAGACGAAGTACAAAGAAGGCCCTGCGGCAATGATGGTTGTCCTGCCGCACGGCAGCATCGCGATGGGCAAGCAGCTCGGGCAGTGGATCGTCTATACACTGGTCATCTCTACGTTGGTGGCGTACGTCGCCGGTGCAACGCTGCCGGCCGGCAGCAGCTACCTGAGAGTGTTTCAGATAGCCGGAATCGTTGCTGTCATGGGGTACGCAGGCAGCGTAGCGGCCGGTTCGATCTGGTTCGGCCACACATGGAGCAGGACCGTCAAAGACATTCTCGACGGCGCGGTATACGGATTGCTCACGGCCGGAATATTCGGATGGCTTTGGCCCTGACGAGATCCGACGGACCGGGGCATTCATGATTGCGGACGGGCCGGCGTAACACCGGCCCGTCCGTTGCCTCCACGCCCTCCGGTCGACCAATCAGTACGCCGGACCGTCCTCGTATTCCAGGCCAACGGCCGCGGACTGGCGGGTGATGGTCTCGTAGAGTTTCTGGTCGAGAGAGTCTTCGGCACCGCCCTCCTCGTCCACTTTCTTCCGGAGGTAATCGTCCCGCGATTGCGCCAGCTCACGCATCCGGCCTTCGACCTCGGCGCGTTCCGCCGCAAGCTCCGCTACGTGCCGACGCCGCTCCTCGCGCGTCATGACCTGAAGCGCGGCGGGCAGCATCTCGGCTTCGAGTTCGTCCAAATCCACCTCGCCGCTGGCAACTCCGGCAACCAGTTCGTTCTTGCCGAGCATGTTGGCGCGACCACCGGCGCTGAGATTGAAAACGCCGCGCCGTGCTTTTGCCTCGTCCGAAGCCAGCGCGCTGAGCTTGTCCGTCGCGGAGACCTTCGCGGCCATCGCTTCCTTCTCTTCTCCGCTTCCGTAATAAAGCCGCGTGCCGTCCAGCGCCGCGGTCAGATCCGCAAGCTCGGAATCGAACGGCGTGGAGTAAGCGACGGCGCCTCCCGCCTGTTCGACCTGAAAAAACGTGCCCTCGCCCAGGCTCGCGATGGCGGTCCACGGCTCGGCCAGGTTCGGCATGTCGCCGCACTGAATGGCGTTCACGACAATGCCCTTTTCACGCGCGGCCGCCACGATTGCCGGATACTGCTGCTCGTCCGGGTAGTCCATGTGCGGCGGCGCATCACCAACCAGGAAGATCACCTGATAGGCTTGATCCTTCTGGCTCCAGGACATGTTGTGCACGGCCTGCGACAGCGCCGCGTTGACGCTTTCGGGAGTGTCGCCGCCTCCGTCCGCGTGGAAGTCCATCAGCGCGGCATACACCGAGTCGAGATCTTCCGACAGGTCGACCGTCTTCGTGACGTAGGCGTCACCGCGGTCGCGATAAGCAACGAGGCCGATACGAATCTCCGGCGTGGGCTGAGCGGACGCCATCGTCGTCGCAATCGACCAGATCTTTTCCTTTGCCGTCTGGATCAGGCCCGACATGCTGCCGGTCGTGTCGAGCACGAACACGAGATCGACCACCGGCTGCCCGTTTTGATTCACGGCCGAATCGACGGCGTCGACGTCCACGACGGCCGCCGTCCCTCGAGTCGATGGGTAATACGCGACGGCGCCCAGGGTTAGCGTAAACAGGGCGATGCCCAGCAATTTGGTATTCATGTTGAGTTCCTCGTAGTGAGTATCGTTACGGTCCGATGAGCTGTCTGAGCGCGGCCTCGGCCTGCCGGCGGGAGTGCTCGAAGCCATCCAGGGTGCTTGTTGCCGCGTTTCTGCGGATCGTCGCGGGAATGGCGACAAACAGCGCCTGAACCAGGAAAAAAGTCCAGATCGCCAGAAACACGCTGCCCGTTCGATGAAGCGCGCTCAGGCCGGCGACGACGCTCAGGCCGTTCACGCCGATATCCATCAGCGCCGGAATCACGCCCGAATAGAAATACAGGGACCGGATCAGCCAGAGCGCGCCCGCATGAATCAGCAGATAGAGCGCGAACGACGGCACGAACAGCCAGTTCGCTATTGCCATCAAGCTCCACAGCGCGAACGTGGTCACTCTGCCCACGCGCTGATCGCTCTGCGGGAGAAGGTACAGGAGGTAGGCCAACGCCAATCCCGGTACGACGAGTCGCGCGACGGTCACGGTGCCGAGAAACGGAACAAACGCCGCAACAAACGCCGAACCCGCCAGCGCAAACAGGGCCGCGACGAGCACGCCCTGGAAAAACGTCGGCCGTTTCACGACCCGCTCCTTGCCTGCTGTTCACGCAGGAAGGCGACTTCGATCTCGTCCTCGCTGACGGTCAGTTCCCTGGCCATCCAGCCGGCATCGTCGAAATCCGGGCCGGTTCCGCTCGCCGCGCGCTCGGTGAACAGCTCGGCTTTCTGCTTCAGACCGTCGAGCACCGCGCGATTCTCCCCGATGCGCAACTCCGCTTCGGTAATCGCCTTTTCGTTCGCGGCGAGTTTCGCATCGAGCCGTTTCGCCAATCGACCCGCTTCCAGCTTGCGCCGGACAAGCGTGCGCGCCAGCGTCTCCTTTTTCTTGGCAAAACAGAGATCCAGCTCTTCATTGATCTCGGCCGTTTTCGCCTCGAGTTCGGTCCTGCGGTCGTTCAGCGAGGCCTGCTCATGAACGGTTATTTGCAGCCGGTGCTCGGCGCCCGCCAGTTCGTCCTCCATTTCGCGGATCGACTGCCTGAGAACCTGCTCCGGCTCTTCGATGCGATCCAACACGGCGTTGAAATCCGCCTTGAACAGCCGGGTTACACGGTTGATGAGTGCCATCGGGTGCCTCCTTGGGTTGATGAGCAATGACGCCCATCCTAGGCAGGTCCCCGTTCGGGAATAAGACACGGATCGGTAAAACCGCCGCCCGAGGATTTACCAAAACTTTACACCTGAGCACTTTTCAAACGATTCCAGGCTGTTAGGCTTTCCTGGGACCGGCTCAACCCATGCGAGCAACTGTGATGAGAAAGCTATCGATACTCGTCGTGGAGGACGAGGCGGCAATCCGCGACGGGTTGACCGACGTGCTCGTTTATCACGGCTACGAGGTCGACAGCGCGGCGACCGGTCCCGACGGGCTCGACAAGGCGCTGACGGGACGTTTCGACCTGATTCTCCTGGACATCATGCTGCCGGGCATGGACGGTTACGCCATTTGCGACCGGGTTCGGGCTGCCGACCGCCACCAGCCGATCATCATGCTGACGGCCAAGACCTCGGATGAGGAGATCATTCAGGGCCTCAAGCTCGGTGCCGACGACTACGTCGCCAAGCCGTTCTCGATACAGCAGCTCGTGCTGCGTGTAGAAGCCGTACTGCGACGCTCGAAGCTCGGCGGGGAACGGGCGAGAACGCTGTCGTTGCGGGGCATCGAGATCGACACCGAAAATCTGAGTGGCCGCACGGCTGAACGGGAAATCGCCTTCACAAAACGTGAGATCGAGATTCTGGGGTATCTCGCAAAACACTCGGAACGGCCAGTGCCACGGGATGAATTACTAGCAAAAGTATGGGGTTACGCGAAAAACCTCGACATCGAGACACGCACTGTCGACATCCACATCGCAAAATTGAGACGCAAAATCGAGCCTGACCCGGGTAACCCCGACAACCTCGTCACCGTCCGCGGTGCCGGTTACCGACTGATGCTCGGCGCCTGAGATGTTCTCCAAAACGATACGCGGCGATTATCAACCGAGACGTCTCAGAGGCGTGCTCCTGCTGGTTTTTCTAGCGCTGGCAATCCCGACCGCGGCGGTCGTGTGGCAGGCGTACGATCAACTCAAGTTCGAGGCGTTTTATCAATACCGGAACCAGGCCGAGGCGCTGGCCGAGCGTATCGATTCCGGGCTGATTGCCGACGTCACCCAGGCGGAAGCCAGGCGGTTTACCGATTTTGCCTTTCTGAACGTCGCCGGAAAGCTGTTGCAGCGTTCCCCGCTGTCGGAATTTCCGGTGACGGCCGACGTTCCCGGGGTGATCGGCTACTTCCAGGTTGGGGCAAACGGTGAATTGAGCACGCCGCTGCTGCCGGACGCCGGCACGTCACCGGACCAGGTAGGCGTCACCGCCGCGGAGTATGCGCTGCGTCAAAGCCTGGCCCGAGACATGCAACAAATACTGGCCGACAACCGCCTGATCCGCGCCAGGCCCGACACCGGCGGCCGGATCGGCCGCAATAGCGCTCTCGACGCAACGGCGAGCGGCACGCCGTCCGACGCCGCATCGTCCGCGGATGAACGGCAGACGCCTCGGGAGATGGACGCCGCTCGCGACGATACCGATTTATCCGAAGCCTTCGCCGACGCGCTCACCTCAAACGCCGCGCCCGGCGTTCTGGTAACCCCGTCCGACGAGAACGAGTCGTACGATCAGCAGGTATTCGACTTTTTGAACCGGCCGGAGCGGGGCGCGACGGCGTCAGAGGAAGATCTCGAAGCGGATGACGGTATCGAGTCCGAACGGGCGCAGCCTCGAGCGAGCAATTTCGTAAAACTTCGCGACCTCAACCTCAACGAAAACCTCCAGAAGAAAAGTGAAGTGCTCGAGCGGCGCCTGGATGAGCAGGAAGCGGAGCCCGCTCAGCGGCTCGAGGAGATGACGTCCACAGCCCGCGCCCGGCGCGTTGAACAGGTCGCCCTGCCGGCGACCGCCCCGCCATCGTCCGTCGAAGAGAGCGCCGGCGCTGGCGGGGAAACGGACGTGCGTATTACGACGTTCGAGAGCGAAATCGATCCGTATGAGTTCAGCCTGTTGGACAGCGGCCACCTGGTCCTCTTCCGCAAGGTGTGGCGTGACGGCCAGCGGTACATACAGGGGCTGTTGATCGATCGCGAGGTATTTCTCGACGAGGCATTGGCGGCCGCCTACCGGACAACCACGCTTGCCGGCATGTCGGACCTCATCGTCGCTTATCAGGGCGACGTCGTCAGCCTGTTCAGGGGCGATCGATACGAAACGTATCCCGTCGGAACCGGCGAGCTGCAGGGAACGCTGCTGCACAGCGCCAGACTGTCGGCCCCGTTCGACGGACTCGAACTCGTGTTCTCCATCAACCGGCTACCGCCGGGCGCCGGGGCCAGCGTGCTGGCGTGGACGACGGTGGTCATCGCCGTCGTGTTCCTGCTTGGTTTTCTCGCGCTCTACCGGCTGGGAATCGGCCAGATACGGCTCGCCCGCCAGCAGCGGGATTTTGTGTCGGCGATCAGCCATGAACTCAAGACGCCGTTGACGTCCATCCGCATGTACGGCGAGATGCTGAAAGAAGGCTGGGTGGACGACACAAAACGAGCGCAGTATTACGACTATATCCACGACGAATCCGAACGACTCACCCGGCTGATTGCGAACGTTCTGAGGCTCGCGAAAATCACCCGCAACGATCCGCAGCTCGATTTGCGCGTCAAGACCGTGGGTGTTCTCGTAAACCAGGTCGAATCCAAGATCGCCAGCCAGGTCGAGCGCGCGGGTTTTGCATTGACGTTCCTGCGGACCGAACCGGCGGAAAACGCGGCGATTCAGATCGATGAGGACTGTTTTACACAGATCATGATCAACCTGGTCGACAACGCGATCAAGTTCTCGAAGGACGCGGAAACCAAAACGATCGAAATCGGCAGCGCGCTGACGGCTGACGGGAACGTCCTGTTTACCGTCCGCGACCACGGTCCCGGCGTCCCAAAAGATCAAATGAAAAAGATCTTCAAGCTGTTCTATCGCTCCGAATCCGAACTCACTCGTGAAACGGTCGGCACCGGAATCGGACTCGCCATCGTGCATCAGCTGACGCTTGCCATGAATGGCAAGATCGACGTCCTCAACCGCAACCCCGGTGCGGAGTTTCGCATCACCTTCCCGCCCGCGGGCTAGAACCCGGGTATCGAACGCAAAACACCGGTATTCTTGAGGCCGATTCTGAACATTCACGTGGCATCCTAATGTCGCTGAGTTAGGATGCGAAACAGCGTATCCCACACCTCATGACGGAGTCGTCGAATGGCTCACTACGATGCGATCATTATTGGCGCGGGCCAAGCCGGGCCGCCGTTGGCCGAGCAGCTCGGACAAAACGGTTACAAAACCGCGATTGTCGAGCGTCACCGGCTAGGCGGCACCTGCGTCAACGTCGGCTGCATTCCCACCAAAACCCTTGTCGGCAGCGCGCGCGTTGCAAACTTCGCGCGCCGGGCATCGGAATTTGGCGTACTCCTGGACAGCCCGGTCCGGGTTGACATGGCCAGGGTAAAAGCGCGCAAAGACGAGGTGGCCGGCACGGCAAACGCCAACGTCGCCGCGTGGATCGACGGCATGGAGAACGTGACGCTGATTCGCGGTCACGCGACGTTCACGGGAGAACGGACTCTCGACGTCAACGGCGATGCGTTGAGCGCAGACCGGGTGTTCATCAACGTCGGGGCTCGCGCCCGGATCCCGGATTTTCCGGGGATCAGCGACGTCGATTTCCTCACGAACTCGGGGATGATGGACGTCGACTTTCTTCCGGAGCACCTGCTGGTCGTCGGCGGGAGTTACATTGGGCTGGAATTTGCCCAGATGTATCGGCGATTCGGGTCGAAAGTCACCGTGGTGGAGGTTCAGGACCGGCTCATCGCTCGTGAAGACGAAGACGTATCCGACGCCGTTCGCGAAATACTGGAGAGCGAGGGCATCACCGTTCGGCTGAAAGCCGAATGCATAGGTTTCGAGCGAGGCCCTGAAGCCGTGCGCATGGACATCGATTGCGAAGACGACTCGACTCCGATCGACGGCAGCCATGTTCTGCTCGCCGTCGGCCGAGTGCCCAACACGGATGATCTCGGTCTGGAAAAGGCCGGCGTCGATACGGACCAACAGGGTTTCATCACCGTGGACGACGCGCTGAAAACCAGCGCGGACGGCGTGTGGGCAATCGGCGAAGCAAACGGCCGCGGCGCCTTTACGCATACGGCTTACAACGACTTCGAGATCGTAGCGGCCAACGTCGTCGACGAAGACCGGCGCCGGGCCAGCGATCGAATTCAATGTTACGGGCTGTTCATCGACCCCCCGCTCGGTCGGGTCGGCATGACCGAACGGGAAGTACGCGAATCCGGGATCGAAGCGCTGATCGGCACGCGGCCGATGACCCGGGTTGGACGCGCGAAAGAGTTTGGCGAAACACAAGGTTTCATCAAGATCCTCGTCGACGCGCAGAGTAAGGAAATTCTGGGAGCGTCGATACTGGGCCTGACGGGAGACGAGGCCGTCCACTCGATTCTCGACGTCATGTACAGCCGCGAGCCGTACACCGTCATTTCACGCGCCGTACACATTCACCCGACGGTCAGCGAGCTGATCCCGACCGTATTACAGGGCCTGGAGCCCCTCCGATAAGCAACGCGTAACGAGCCGAAGCAGTGTCACCATCCAGGAAAATCTGGCTGATCTACGGTCTGGCCCTCGCCGGATCCGCGTTCCTGCTGCGTTGGCTCGAATATCAATACGTGGTCCGGCTGTTCGCAACCGAAATTTACGTTATCGCCGTCGCCGTTTTTTTCACGGCGCTCGGTGTCTGGATCGGCAACCAGCTGACTCGAAAAAAGGCCCCGAAACAGTTTGAGCGAAACAGCCGGGCGCTCCTCGCGCTTGAGATCAGCGAGCGCGAGTATCAGGTGCTCGAACAGCTTGCCGAGGGACTTTCCAACCGGGAGATTGCGGATCGTCTGTTCGTCTCGGCAAACACCGTGAAAACTCACCTTGCCCGCCTCTACGCAAAACTCGACGTTTCGCGCCGGGCACAGGCGGTCAACAAGGCGAAATCGCTGCGGCTGATCCCGTAGTCCCTCTGTCACGCCCGATCTCGCGTGAAGATCGGGCTATATGCGAACACAGCGGCCGATCCTGCCAAATCACCCGTTCGGGTGATGGCGTCAGCCGCTAAACTTCGTACCTTCGGCACCCATCCAGCAAGCAAATAGAAAAGCGGGAGTTGATATGCAACGGGTCATGATCATCTACGGCGCCCTCTCGGGGGCCATCGTCATCGCCAGTATCATCCTGGGTCTCAATTTGTCGGAGGGCGGCGCCGGCCAGCAATCGCTCGAGTGGCTTGGTTACCTGATCATGCTGGTTGCGCTCAGCCTGATATTCATCGGAATCAAGCGATACCGCGATCAGGAACTCGGTGGGATCATAACGTTCGGCAAGGCGACCCTGGTCGGGCTGGGAACCGCCGTCGTGGCCGGCGTGATCTACGTCGGCGCTTGGGAGATTTATCTCGCCATGACCGACTACTCGTTCATCGAAACCTATACCGACGGGCTGGTTGCCTCGGAACGTGCAAAGGGTTTGAGCGGCGCCGAACTCGACGCGTTTGTTGCGGAGATGGAAGCGATGAAGAACAACTACGCGAATCCGTTGTTCCGCGTGCCGCTCACCTTCCTCGAAATATTTCCGGTTGGCCTGCTGATCACGCTGATTTCCGCGGCGATACTGCGGAACAGCGAGGTGCTACCGGCAAACGGGTAAACGGAATCAACGCGCCTTTCGACGCACCCGGTCGTCGATCCGAAAGGGGCCCCGGCGTCAAAATCGGTAACTGAATCCGGCTGTGAGTAGCCCGCCGGATTCCTCGCGCGTGCCGTCGTAATAGCGCCCCTCGACACGCAGAGAGAAATTCTCACTCGTATCGAAGTCGAGGCCGGCGCCGAGTGCAACCGCTTCCTCGCCGAACAGCCCGCCAACGCCCCCGGGTTCGAGATCGGCGCTGTAAACGGCGCCGCCGACTAGGCCATAAAGCTCAACGGAATCCGCCAGCGGGAGTATCAGGCGGCCGACGAGATCGACGCCTCCGACGTCAATCTCGGTATCAACGCCGTCAAAGAAGTCTTCGCCCGTTCCCAGGGAAAACACGTTTATGCCAACGGCAAATCGTGGAACGAATCGGTATTCGACACCCAGGATATAGGCAAACGCATTCGCGTCGAATTCGTCGGTACCGTCCTTGTCCCGGATGATGCTCTGACCGATACCGGCGTTCATGGCAAACCCGGTTCTGTCGCCAATCTGCGCGCACAGCGGCTGGGAAATCGAGAGCACGGCCACAGCCATTATCGCTCTTGTGTAGAACATGATGAATCGCCTGTGCCAAACGGTGGACTGCCCTCAGTCTGCTTGATTTCGCTGGGGCTGTCACGATTTTGGCGGGCAGTTAAAAAATCAAGTTGGATCAAAGAGATATGCGGATCGGTCATTTCCACCGGACATCAACCAGTCCCCGGGGTCGCCTTCGACCACGACGTACAGCGGAGACCGGCCGTTTGCGTCGGTAACGTAGGCCTCCAGCGTATCGGCCTCCGCAAGCTGGTGCAGCTGGCTGCCGGTCACGCGTGCCGCGTAACTCACGTCGCTATCGATGGTGAGCGGATACGGCGCGGACGTCCCGGTACTGTCCCAGGCGATCAGATCGAAGGTCATCGGCGTGCCGTCGGTCACCAGCACCACGGTCTCGAGTTCGGGCTTCGGCGCGCCCGTCAGCCGTCTGTCGATTGTCGTGCCGACGGCAAACCAGAGATAACTTTGCCGGCTGCCGTCACGATTGACCGTCATCGGCCCGACAAACAGATAGTCCTTACCAACCACCGACAGGCCCGGTCGCGGCGCCGCAAGCCAGACGGCATCTCGTGAACTCGTCGGTGACACACCCGTCTCGACCGTGTCTCCCGCAACGCCGGCCGCCCAACCGTCCGCTTGCGGAAGCCACGTACACCCGCCGGCGAGAACCGCGGCGACCGTTGTCAGCGTGATCTGCAATTCCCTCATGTCAAAACTCCAGCCGATAACCGAGGTTGACGAAGCCGCCCGTCAACTCCTCCGTGCCATCCGTGGTGAACGGATCGAACTCGGCGGGCGGCAGCTCTCGGCTCGACCAGCGCCCACCCGCTTCCAGGTCGATCATCAGCGCATTCCATCGATACACAATCCGTATGGAAGGCGATGCAATCAGCTGATCCACGCCGGACAGGTTGTCGGTTCTCGATACCAGCGATAGGCGCGGATTGATTCTCAAGCCCTCCCCGAACGGCAACCGGGTGTCGATCATCAACATCGACGAATCGCGGGTGCGCGTCGCGTCGTGGCGCAGCGTGAGTACCGTGAGGCCACCTTGCCGCATCAGGCTGGAACCGACGAAGGTCGCGTTGTAGAACATCTGCGTACCCGTGTCCGGGATACTCGCGACGCCACCCGACGCTTCTGTGGCGTCCGACTGCCGGGCGGTGAGATCCAGCGACAACCTGATCCGCTCGGTCAGCGGCAGGGAAACGCCGGCCGACATCGTCGTTGCCTGTGCGGTACGATCGCGCGCCAGCGTACGTATCTGCCCTTCCGTGTACGTTTCTAGAAGCTCGTCGATGCTATTCGCAGCCTGGCCGGCCAACGCGTTGCGCGTCGTCAGATAGGGCTGCGCGCCCACCCGGACCACGCCGTTCAGTCGCCAATCGTTTTGCAGCGCCCAGGTTCCGTTGACCAGAAGAGTGTTCAACATGCTGTAGGAAAAATCGTAGTCGACCAGACCGACTACGTTCACCGGCCCTTCCCGGTATTGAACCTCGCCGCCGACGGCGCGCCGGTCCGCGATTCCGTCAACCGTCTGCAAGTGAGCATAGGCATTCACGCTCAGCATTTCCCAAAGGTTTTCGACCTGCGCGCTGGCCGCGTAAAAGAAACGTTCGGTTTCCGTTGCCGAGCGTGACGAGTCGATCGGGAACCCGCTGCTCACACTGAGCGACAGGTCGGGCGTCCACTGATATCGAAATGCCGCTCCGTCGAAACGCCCGATGGCGCCGTCGCTGCGCCGCGTCTGGCGGCCGACCTTTGCCTGCAGTCCCAACGCATTGTCGACGATGTCCACGTAGGCGTCGGACACCCAGCCGACGTCTCCCGTACCGTCCGATTCGACGAGATTGAGCTGATAGCCGCCGTTCGCGCGCGCTAAGACGTCAAAACGGCTGCCGCGGCGGCTGGCGGTGACGTCGCCGAGCGCAAGCATTCCGGAACTGCTGACCAGACGGTTTCCATCGTGGACGAGCTGTTCTTCGTTTCGCCAATAGTACTGAGAGACACCGCCATACACCTGCCAGCCGTCCGTCTGAGGACGCGGGCCGGTTTCCGGTGCAACGGCTGCCGCCGCCGTCGCGGTCAGGAGGGAGGTCAGCCTCGATTCGACTCTTGCGGCGCCCTCGCCGTCCGGGAATTCCGCCAAAACAGCCCGATATTCTGCAACGGCGTTACCGCGCTGCCCGGTGCGCTCATACGCGACGCCGATGTATTCGCGGGCAGTCGCGCGATGCTGACTGTCCGGGTGTTCGAGGACCCGCGTGTAACTGTCAATGGCGTCCGAATAACGCCGATCGAGCAACGCCTGCCTCCCGGCGCTCATCCAGGTCGACATGTCCCCGGAATCGCCGTTCGCGGACTGCGTTACGCGAACCGCCGGCATCTGCCCGTTCTGCGATACGCGCAGCGCTCCGTGATCTCGGGCGTCCCCCGCTTCACTCGGAGTGACGAACCGGACCCAGGAATCCGGAAACGTCGGACGCAGTTCGAGTAACACGGCTTCCGCCGCGGATTCGGAATCAAAAAAACCGACCTGCAGTCCGTGCCAAACCGTTCCGTTGATCTCGAAATCGGTCGTGTACGAAAAGTGCGCCGTTCCAACCCGCAGCAGCGCCTCCACCGCACGGTCAACGCTCTCGAATACGCCAAGCTGCACGACAAATTCGTCAATCTCCGATGGCGCCGCCTGCCGGCGCGTCGGCGCCCGACGTGGCGCCGCTGCCGGCCGGGGCGGGGGCTCGACGGCCAACGAGGGCGGCGGGACGGCCGGGTCGGGTTCCGTGTCCAGCGGCGGCGGCAGGTTCGCGGGCAATGTCCGCGAATCGACGTTCGTGTCGATGAATACCTCGATCCAGCCGATCGTATGTTGACGCACATCGAATTGCTGAGGTCTGTCGAATCGCAATGTGATAAACGTGTCGCCGCTGGCAAGCGCGTCGAATCGGACGTCGGACACCCCTCCAAGCCTGCGTCCGCCCGGCAGATACACTTCGCTGGACACCCCTTCGAGCAGTTCGCTGCACTCGCCGCTCGCACTCACCCGGATCCGCAGTTCGAGCCCGATTCCACCTGGCGCATGATCGACGTAACGCATCCGGCAGGCCGGCCAGATCTGGACGTTCGTCACCCCGTTCGTCTTGGACACCAAAATGTTTTCCAGGGCGAGATTCGGCGCAGCGGCCGCCGCGCCGGACACGAGCATCACGACGATCAGCAATCCGAGACTTCGCGGTTGCGTGCGCACTTCGTTCAATCCCAGGCCGTCGTGTTGTGACAGGCGTCGCACTCCGCCGTGGTCGGAATATGATCCGCATCCTGCCCGGTCGCCAGCACGCCGTTATGGCAGCCGGAACAGTTGCCCAGCGCCTGGCCGTGATCGAAAAAGGCGACGATGCTGAAGGTATTGACGTTGTGACAGTCCTCGCAAACGTCGCTCGTCGGCAGGTGTGACGGCGACTTTCCGGTTGCCGTCACGCCGTCATGGCAATTGAAGCAGCCTGCAACGATTCCGGTGTGATCAAAGCCCAGCACCGGTGAAAACGCGACCGTCAGGTGGCAGCTGTCACATTGGTCGCTGGCCGGCGGGTGATCGGCGGGCTTGCCGGACACCGTCTGATTGTCGTGGCAGCTGACGCATTCGCCGACGGTTTCGTTGTGGTCCATCCGCCGCAGGGGCAAGAAACTCCGCGTAGCGTGGCAAAACTCGCAGTGCTGCGTGGTCAGGATGTGACGCGCCGGCTTGGCGGTTGCCACGACCGTGCTGCCGTCCTCGTGACAATCGGCACAGTTTCTCAGCGTGCCGTCGAAGACGCCGCGACTGTGACAGGCTCCGCAGTTGGTGATCAGATGAGCGCCATCGAGCCGAAACCCGGTCGAATCGTGATCGAAATCCGAACGGATCGCCGTCTGCGCCGATGCTGTCTGCGACAGCACCGCCAGTAGCGTCAACGAAGCCGCCAGTGTCATTCGCGCAATGTCTACCCTGCAAAAAGTCATAACAGGCCCTAGAGACTTTTGACGTCGGAAAAAACGCTCGAGTTGTGGCAGTCACCGCAGCTCAGACCAAACTGGCCGGCATGCACGTCGTCCGCCTGGTGGCATCCCCCGCAGCTCGTCGGCACGTCGGAGACGTTGGCGCTCGAGTCGCGATGGCAGCCGCTACAAGGAACCTCTGCGTGCGCACCTTCGAGTGCAAACCGCGTTTGTGCGTCGTGATCGAACATGGCGACCGACCATGCGTTGCTCGTATGGCAGGCGCCGCAGTCGCTCCCGAGCGATCCGCGATGGACGTCGTCGTCGGCGTGGCAACCGATACATTCGTCCGGCGCGTCTTTGAATGCGTTTGATTCGTGGCAACCCGCACACGGCGTTGCCGCATGCAGGCCGGTTAACGGGAACGGCGACAGGTCATGATCGAACGCCACGGAATCGTGCCATTCCGTCTGCCGGTGGCAGGCACCGCAATCCTCACCCAATTGCCCGCCATGGCTGTCGTCCAGCGAGTGGCATCCCGCACAGGTCAACGGCAATGAAACGCCGGCGCTGTCCTTGTGGCAGGCCGAACAGTGCAGGCCGGAGTGACTGTCATGCAATGCAAAATTCGTTTCGCCATGATCGAACACGGAGTCGGACCAACCGGTCGCCAGATGACAGGTCTCGCATTCGGTGCCGTTGCGCCCTTGGTGGTCATCCTCGCTCAGGTGGCAGCCCGCACACGCGCTTTCCAAACCGTCTTTGAAGTCTTCACGCGTATGGCAGTCCTGACAGTTGAGTCCGCCGTGGCCGTCCTCCAGGGCGAAGCCGGTCTCGCCAAAATGATCGAATCCGATGTTTCTCCACGTCGCCGTCGAATGGCAGTCGTGACACGCCGTGCCGTTGCCGCCGCCGTGCACGTCATCCACCGCATGGCAGCTGATGCATTGGGTGGGCGTGCCCTCGTAAACGTTGCCGCGATGGCAGTCCACGCATTCGACGGAGGCATGTCCGCCGGTAAGGCGATAGCCAACGGTATCGTGATCGAATCCGGTATCGGACCAGCCCTGTTCGTTGTGGCAGTCCTGGCACTCGGCGCCAAGCGAACCGGCATGCACGTCATCGTCCACGTGACAGCTAACGCAGTCCGACGATGCGGCGCGGTGCTTCTCGTCCGGCGCGTGACAGTCGCCGCATGACACGCTCAGGTGCGCGGCCGCCAACGGAAAGTCGCTGAAACTGTGGTCGAATATACCGGCATCCACGGGCACGATGTCGGCGCCGCGTCCCTCGTGATCGGTATGGCAGACGACACACTCGCTTCTCTGCGCTGCTGCGAAGATGCCGTGGAAACCCGTACGGTCATTTCGATCCTTTCCGACCTCCTCATGGCACTCGACGCAGAGGTCAGCCTGCGCGAGCTCCGACTGCCGGTCGTGACAGGCGGCGCAATCGCCTTCGATTTCGGCATGGCCCTGGATGACCCTTCCGGGCATGACCAGTTTTTCCAGGCCCGGCACCTGCGCTTCGGCAACCGTTGACAGCGCCAGCAGGGCCAGGCCGAAAACCGACATTGCTGCCGATAGCCGGCGACGCTGCGCGCGCATCGATCTTCGGCGACGGTTCATATCGAATAGACGTGCACGGCGATGACGTGCACGACTGCCGTGACGAGCAGCAGATAAAAGAACGGCAGATGCACTTTGTGCCACAGAGAGAACAAACGCTCATAGGCCGCGAACGTCGCAACGCGCCGCACGCGGCGCAGGTGTTCCTTGACGAATGCCGCGCAGGCTTTTTCGAGACGGTGACGATGTTTTGCCACTGTGGGCGACACGACTGCCTGTTCTTCGAGCCGCTCCGCGACAAACGAGGTTATCTCCCGGTAGCCGGCCCTCGTTTTGAACGTGAGGCGCATCGGGAGCGCCATTGCTTCGAGTACGCTCTTCGGGGGTTTGAGAACCTGCCGGTCGTACTCCGCGATCTGTTCCATGAGATGCGGCACGAACTGGGCGGCGCCGCCGGTTTCCGCGGTCGACAGCTTTACGCTCGCCAACAGTTCCTTCAGGTTGGTTTTCCGGCCGTACAGACCCTTGTGGATTTTCGAGTACAAAAAACGCCCGACCAGACCGCTGCCGGCAACGAGCAGCATCGAGATCAACGCCGCCGTGCTGTTTACCGAACCCGGGGTGAAGTTGGCGTGATAGAGAATTGCCAACGGCCCGACGACGCCAAGCATCATGTGCACCCGAAACCAGTTCTTCACCGGTCCCAGAAAACCCAGGATCCTGAACCGCTTACGCAGCGGATACAGGAGCAGCGTCAGAATCAGCAGACTGCCGACAATACCCAGAAAATAGCCGAGGCCTTCGTCCGCGAAAATCCGCCGGGAATCCCGTCCGAGATAGCCCACCGTGATAGCCGCGGCAGTGAGCAACACCCCTCCCACCGTACCCCAGTCCTTGTACAGTTGACGCCACCACGGCAATGGTCTTCGCTGACGGCGCGACGGCCGCTGCGACCCCGAGCCGCCGGCCACGGGTCGCGGCCGTCCAGCGGGACTTTTTACGGCGCTTGGTTTCGCTGCCACGGTGTCCGACCGCCGGGGCTAGGGAGTCTGGCCGGTATGCGTCTGGATAAGCGTCGCCTCGAGATCTTGCGCATCCGCTCCCAGCGCAACGGCTCTGTCGGCGGCGGATCTCGCCCGGTCCATGTCGCCGACGAACGCGTACGACCGCGCCAGTAAACGCCATCCCTTTACGTCATCGGGAGCCCGCCTGAGGCGTTCTTCCAGGCCGACGATCATTTCGCTCACCGGTGCAACGCCGGTTGCCCGCTGGCGGTCGGGAACGTTTGGCGGACCGGCGTCGAGGCTGCCCAACCAGCTTTGTACGTCATCGGAACCCGCGAATGACTCGGCCGAGGCGGATGACCGCTGCTGCTGCGAGTCGGTGCATGCGGCAAGCAATAGGAGCGCAACTAGCGCGGTGCGTGTTCCTTGAGTCATGATTACATAATCCTTGATGTCGCCTTACTCGCCGATTGCGGGGCCGTGAATCCGACCGGGGAAGCGGCTACCAGTCCGTTGGGTTTACTGGCTTTTGCGATCCAAACGATGCCCTGCATCGCTGATTGCCAGACGGCGACCTTAGCGCACGGTTCGGCACGCTCGTGTGAACCACGTCACATTAAGTTTTTTTCGTGTGAACCGCGTCACACTATGTTTTGTGACGTCCGTTACACTTCTCGAGCCGCTTGACGAGCTCCCAGGATTCTTCGTGGCGAAAGACTCCATAAAAACCGTGGATTCAATCCGATGATCAAGCGGACGGTTAGCGTCGCGCTCCTGGCGGCAACAGGCGGTATCGCTACCCTCTCGAATGCCCCGGCGCATTCTGCCGAAACGTCGGCTGCTCACGAGGCCATCCGGCTTCGCGATTTCGACAGCGCGGCGGCGATCCTGGAGAAGTTATCGGACGGCGGCGATCCAGATGCAGGGTATTTGTTGGCGGGCCTGTATCGCCGCGGGCTCGGCGTGCCAAGAGACTCTGGCAAGGCTGCCAAGATCTACCGCGACCTCGCGGCTTCCGGACATGACAAGTCGTCGGCGCTGCTATCACGAGGACCAATCGCGCGGTGGTCGGCGCTGACCGGCGCCGCCGACAAGACGGCCGCGCTCAGCTGGTGCGCGCAAAGTGGCAACGTCGAACCGGCGCGCACGTTGCTGACTCAGGGAGCGGACCCGAACGGTCGAATCGTCTTCGGCCGGACAGCGCTGATGGAAGCCGCCGAGGCCGACCATATCGACATGATTCGCCTTTTGATCGGTAACGGCGCGGACCCGAACCTTGTCGACGAATCGCAGAACAGTGCGCTGCTGCTGGCTGTTCGACGAGGTCATGCACGCGCCGTCGCCGTGCTGCTGGAAAACGGCGCCAACGTCGATCGGAGTGACGCGAGCGGCAATACCGCGCTCATTGTCGCAACCCGAAAAGGGAATACGGCAATCGCCTCGGCGTTACTCCAGGCAGGTGCCAACGTCAATTCGGTGAACGACCAGGGTCAAACCGCACTGGGCATTGCCAACGTCCGGTCACACGCGAACATCGCCGCGGCGCTTCGCAGCAACGGCGGCGTAGCCCAGGGCTTCGAGACCATCAGCCGGTCGTCGTTGAGCGGTCTACAGCTCGCAGCCGCGCCGATCGGCCGTCGGCCGGTCTGGTTCATCGCCGCCGATCGAGGCAACAGCAAAGCGGTGTCCCGACTTTTGGCGAGCGGAGCAAAACCGAATCAAAGCGACGAGACCGGCGAAACCGCGCTGATGATTGCCGCGAAACGCGGCCACACGTCGTTGGCGGAGTTGCTACTGAGAAGCGGCGCAAACCCCAAACTTGCTGGAAACGACGGCTGGACGGCTCTGCATTTCGCGGCCGCCGGCGGCCATATTCGTACTCTGCGCAAAATGCTTCAGTACACGCGGCCCGTGCTTCCCAAAACCGCCTATAACGAAGACCTGCTGATGCTGGCGATCGACAGCGGCGCATCCGACGCCGTATCGATGCTCGTGACCGCCGGCGTATCGGTGTCCGCCGCCGATAACGAGGGGATGAGTTCCCTGATGCGCGCCGCCCGCAGCAGCCAGCCCACGTTGGTTGGCCAGCTCCTCCGCGTCGGCGCCGACGTTGCGGCGGTGGATGCGCGAAAGCGTACCGCGTTGTGGTACGCCGCGGATGCCGGTGAACCCGACCACGTGAAGACACTGATAGCCGCCGGAGCATCGATGGAAAGCGTGGACGAAGACGGCGACGGCCCCTTACACCGTGCCGCGCTTCACGGAGACGCCCGGGTCGTCGACGCACTCCTGGCCGCCGGGGAATTGCCGGACACCGAAAACCGATCCGGCGCAACGCCGCTGATGATCGCCGTTGTCAACCGGCACTTCGACGTGGCGTCTTCGCTGATTGCCGCAGGGCACGACATCGACTATCAAAACAACAGCGGTAACACCGCGCTACTGATCGCTGCGCAGCGCGGCGACGCCGACACCGTAGATCATCTTCTCGCGCTGGGTGCGAACCCGCGCATCGTCAATCGCAGCCGGCTGAACGTCTCGGACGTCGCGAAACGTTACGGGCACTCCTCGGTAGCGGACGTTCTCCGTCGATTCTGAAGTATCGCCCGGGTCCCGCAACCGAACCCGTTACCGGGTTCGAGCCGATCACCGACGCAAGGCGGTGGTCGGACCGCTCAGCGGCCATCCGCGCTGTCGTGCAAAGTCCCTGAGATCCTGGATACGCGTGGTCGGTGACGGATGGGTCGACAGATAGGCCAGGACGTCGGAATTCGCCGATCGTTCGGCCTGTCGCTCGAAAAAGCGCCAAGAACCGGCGACATGGCCGTATTCGCCGTAGACGATGGCCAGGCCGACTTCGTCCGCGTGGGTCTCCTGTTCACGGCTGAAACTCAGCTGTGTCAATTGAGAAATCGTCACACCGAGCCCCGCGCCACCGTCCGCGCCAAGTGCGGCGCCAAAAATCACCCCCAGCAGCACGCCACGCCCCAATCTGCGCAGGTGATCGCGATTTCGGTAGTGCCCGAGTTCGTGTCCAAGGACGAACGCAAGTTCGTTTTCGGATTCGGCCGAGTCGAGCAGAGCGCTTGTGACGACAATCAAACCGCCGGGAAACGCCATTGCGTTCGGCAAATCCGACGCGGTAATTTCCAGACGATAGTCGTACTGCGAATCGTCCAGATGGGCGGCGAGGCGATCGAGTAGCGCCCGCGTTTCCTGCAAACGTTCATCTCCCGCTTCGACCGCTATCAGGTCCTCCGGGGTGAAGGCCTCGAATAGCCGCGCCTCGGTTTGGGGGGATACGAACAACAGGGCGATTTCGACGAGAAAAATCAGAACCAGGACAATGGCGGCGAAAATAGCCGTCAGCCCGACAACGAGTATTCCCGCCTCCGCCAGCGGGTGCGTATCACTGACGTTGACACCTTCACGCGGTCGCCGGGGAACGAACTTCATCGGGATCAGCCGCTGCCGCTTCAGCGGAGCCGAAGTGCGGTGCCGAAAGCCAGCATTTCAATGCCCGCGGTGCCGTTGCCGTCACGCGTGGAGTTTGCGAGTCGCGACGTCTCCAGACGGACATTTACCACCGCGTCGTAACCGAGCGACCGCGCCTCCTCGGCCATCCGCAAAACCGCTTCCCGCCTGGCGCGTTCGAGCAACGGCTCGTAAGTTTTGACGCGCCCGCCGACGATGCCGCGCAGACCGGCGATGATACGTTTGAAATAGTCCAGTGACACGACGATGCTGCCCACAACCATCTCGGACGAACGAACCCGCCAATCGTCCGGCAGATCCTCGAACGTCAGCACCGGGAACCCGTGCAGCTCCGCTTCTCGCGCTCGTATGCTGGAGAAATGGCGCTGCTCTAGGAAACTACCGACAAAATACGCGGTAACGATGAGCAGTATCGGCACGCCGAAATTAATAGCCAGATCCAACATGATCGACGGCTACGACACGCGCACGGCAGTGCCGTACGCGAACAGTTCGGCCGCGCCCTGCGCGATGGAACTGGTTGCAAAGCGCACGTTGATGACCGCATTGGCGCCCATTGACTGCGCCTGCTGGATCATTCGATCGGTCGCCTCGTTGCGCGAGTCCTGCAGCAACTCGGTGTAGCCGACCAGTTCGCCGCCGACAATGTTCTTCAACCCCGCCATGATGTCGCGCCCGAGATGTTTGGCACGTACCGTGTTGCCGGTAACGACACCGTAGAACTCCACGATCTGGCGGCCGGGAACGGTTTCCGTATTGCTTAGGATAATCGGGTGAGATTGCATGGGAGTTCCTTATCTGAAGGCAGCCTTACCGGCTCGGCTTGAGTTGAATTCCGGAAATACTAACATTCGGCAATCGCCGGTGAAGAGTACTCGGTCGCTCTATCGGGGTAACAACGTTGCCCCCGCCACCGCCGTCGAGATTGCACGCGAAACCGCAAGGCTCATGCTGTCGCGTTCGCTTCGTTCTCGGCCATCCTGGCGTGCTCGACCAGCAGACGGGTGATGCGCGGCAGCAGCTGTTCGGGAAGGTTGTGCCCCATACCTTCGATGACCACCATCTCCGCATCACGGATCGCTTCGGCCGTGTCGTAGCCGCACTCCACAGGCAGCATTGCGTCGGCGTCGCCGTGGATGATGAGCGTCGGAACACGTAAGTTTCTTAGCCGGGGCGTTCGGTCCGTGGCCGCCATTACCGCGAGAGCCTGTCTTATCGCTCCGCTGCGGGGCATTCCCCGGGCATATATTCGTTCGAGGAACTCCTCGAACTTTTCCGGGGACTGCGGAAAAGCGGGACTGCCCAGCAGCGGCCACAGCTTGCGATAGTACTCGAACCTGGCGTCGCGCGATAAGTCTTTGGGTCCCCGCAAAATGACCCGGCGGACCTGCGGGGTCGGTCCGGGCAAGCCCCGTCTGCTGGTTGTCGACATGATGGACGTCAAACTGACGACCCGGTCGGGCGCGGTCAGCGCCAGCAGCTGCGCAATCATGCCGCCCATCGACGCTCCGATGACGTGCACCTGGGGAACGCCGAGCGCATCCAGCAGGCCCAGCGAGTCCGCCGCCATGTCCTCAAGCTTGTACGGCGCGTTTACCGGCAGGTGCACCGCATGGCGTACGCCCTGCATAAAAAGGCCGGGTGTGCCCAACTCGTCGAGAATCCGCGAACGGCCGATGTCGCGGTTGTCGAATGTGAGCACCCGATACCCGGCGCTCACCAACAACTCGACGAGCGCCGGCGGCCAGGCGGTTGACGGCATTCCCAAACCCATGATCATGAGCAACACGGGCCGGTCTTCCGCACCGTAAGAATCGTAAGCGATTTCGATTCCATTCGTTTCGATTGTCGGCATAAGGTCCCCTACCCCGTAACCTGCGCGCCCGGCCGTTCCGTCATGTCAAAATCCGTTAGACGAACGTTACGCAGTTGGCGCTGAAATGCCCGTCCGTTCTTCGGGTACAAAGTCGAAACCCTTCCGCTGGCGTCGATGTACCAGCTCCTGCAGCCGGAAAGCCATACGGTCCGTTCGAGGTCGGCGTCAACCTGCGCATTGTAGGCTGCCTGCGCCGACGGTTTGACCGACAGCAGCCGTTCCGAACCGGCCGCGTCGATGAGTTTGAGGATATAGGCTATTTCCTGCTCGATCATGTGTATGACCGAGGTCGTGCCAACACCGGTATTCGGCCCCGTCACGAGATAATAATTCGGAAACCCGGCGACGCAGGAACCGTTGTAGGCTTCCGCCCCGTCTTTCCACTGCGTCTCGAGCGACACGCCTTTCGCGCCGGTGATTCTGATTGAGCGAATGTGACGGCCGATGTCGAAGCCGGTTGCATAAACGATGACGTCGGCTTCGTGCAACCGGCCGTCTTTCCCACGGACTCCCGCGGACTCCACGGACTCGATCCCGACCGCGATCAATTCGACGTTGGCGCGGTTCAAGGCGGCAAAAAAGTTGTCCGAGATCAGGATGCGCTTGCAGCCGATGGCGTAGTCGGGTGTGAGTTTGTCGTGCAGCGAAGTATCGTTGACCGAGGCACGCATGTGCCGGTTCACCCGCCACGCCGCCAGGCGACCGAACCACGAGCCGCGCCTGATGATACGGAAAAACACGAATTCCATGCGTACCATGATCATCCACCGATAGGCCTTCGCGAACGCGGGCCAGCGTGAAAAGCGCCGCTTCTCACGATCCGTGTAGGCGCGATCGTTCCTTGGAGCGATGTAGTTGGGTGTCCGCTGAAACACCGTCACTTTCTTTGCAAGCTTGGCGATTTCGGGCACCGCCTGGACGGCGCTCGCCGCGCTGCCGATCACGGCAACGCGCTTATCTGTCATGTCGACGGAAGAATCCCACCGCGCCGTATGCATCGAGACTCCGCAAAACCTGTCACGGCCCTTGATTTCGGGAATTAACGGCAGGTGCAATCCGCCGCTGCCATTGATCACATGCAGCGCACGCATCCGGCGCCCGTCCGCAAACGTCGCAATCCATTTCCCGTCCGTGCTGTCGAGTCTCAGCTCTACGACCTTCGCGCCGAATTCTATATGAGACGCAAGACCGTATTTTTGGACGCAGCTGTCGATGTAGGCCTTGATCTCCGCCTGCGGCGAATAAACGCGGGACCAATCGGGGTTGGGATTGAAGGAAAAACAGTAAAAATGCGACGGCACGTCGCAGGCCGCACCCGGGTAGCGGTTCTCCCACCATGTGCCGCCGGCGGTCCGAGACTTTTCAAACAACCGAAAATTGGTCCTGCCGCGCTCCAGAAGCTTGATACCGGCGCAGATACCGGAGAAACCGGCGCCGATGATCAGTATGTCGAGCGTAGGCGTCACGCCCTCACGCTCACCGCCGTCCGGCGCGTCATTCCGACGGCGAAACCCGGTCATCGTTCCTCAGGTTCAAGTACGCCTCGCGCACGATGTCCTCCGAATACTTGCGCTCGAGCCTGCGAATCGCAAAATGCCCGCGCGCCATGTCCTGAAAATGCGAGATGAATACCGTATTGACCATTCCGCCGCCGACCGCGCCGATCAGCGGAATGGTCTGCGCCATCGCCTTTTGTGTAACGACAATGCCGAAGCGGCTCGCGATAGCGGCGATCAGCCGCACCAGCGCGGGCGCGCCCGCGTTACCCACGCCATGTTTGGCCACATACTGCAAGGCGTCCGTCACGGCTTTGCCCAACGCGAGCCGGGCTCCGTAATACGACGTTTCCGCCGCGTCGTCCTCGCCCGACACACCGCTGCCCAATGCGAATACCTGCATGACGTTCACGAGCGTTTCGGGATCGTCCGGTGATTCACCCTCCGCGCGCGCGATGTCGGCCATCGAGCGGAACATGATGCCAGTGGTCAGCGGCAGTTCGACAAGCAACGCCTGCACCCCCAAAAAGCCGGCGACGGCGCCCGTCGTCATCACCGCCGCCGTGTGCATTTTCGGACTCGCGGTGTTCCGCACCCCGTCTTTCAGGGTTCGCATCGAACCGCGCATCGAAAGCTCAATGGCCTTGTGCGTGGATTGGCTTACGGCGTCGACGAGCGCGGCAGGAACGCGCTTGCCGAGTTGTTTGGCCACGGCCTCGACGGGCATGCCGAACGCGGAGCTGAGGCGGATGATCAGCGAAGGGTTTTCCAGACGCGCGTACGCCTCTCTGAGTGTGACGAGTTCGGCGCCGGTCAATTCGATAGCCATCGCGTATCGCTTATGACGGAAACGTTGCGACGGATTTGGACCGGAAACCCGCGCAAGCTTGTCGCTCGGGGCGCTCAGCAGCCCCTTTATAACCACTAATAACCAAAACGAATGACTTTGAATGGATGATCGTCGGCGCTCGCAACTTCTCGTCCGGGGCTCCTGGCGGCACGGAGCACACAGTGTACGCCGGATTCCGGCCGTTGTGCTCCGCAGAGCCCCAAACCTGCCCGCGACGGCGGGAATGCCCGTCGGTCCATCGGCGGTTCCGTTCGTCGGCTTCCTGAACGCCCGCAAATCGCACTGACGTTGACAGCGCTCTTTCAAGCACTTACGCAGCCGGGGCGCCGTTAATGCCACAACTCGTAGTCTGTTAATAGCTTTAGGTTCTTTATTAAGGCTCTATGGCTATTCCATTGCTGCCTAAGTAAAAACCCCTACCTCATCGTCCCCAAAATATTGTTGCATTTTTTCCACAAAATGCCCGAGCGGCTGTAATGCCTGTATTTTAAAGAAGTTTAGCCAGATATTGCGCATCCGATTTCCGCTGTTGTTGTTGCATTGCTACTTGCAAAAACCCCTTTTGCTCTGCAAGATTGCGCCTATGTGGTGCCGGGGCGATATAAGGTTCCGGAATTTCATTCACTACTCAACCTCAGGGGATTCCATAAATGAATAAGAACCCAACCTTCGGCTATATGCTGCGAACCGCAGTATGCGCCGGAGTCATGGCAGCAATCGCTGCCCCCACGGCGGCGTTGGCCCAGGAGGATGACGACGTTCTCGACGTGGTCATCGTCACCGGCACACGCATCCAAAACCAAAACGTCATCGCGGCCAGCCCGATCACGACGATTGGTCAGGAAGAGATCAGCCTGAAGCAGACGCCGAACATCGAACGCGTTTTCCGCGACCTGCCCGTCACCATCCCGGGCGACGGCGAGAACGTGAACAACGGCACGGCCGGTCAGGCAACCCTGGACCTTCGCGGTCTCGGGCCCGAACGTTCGCTGATCATGATCGACGGCAAACGCCTGGCGCCTTACGACATCAACGGCATCGTCACGACCGACGTCATTCCCGTGAACATGCTGGAACGCGTCGACGTGGTCACCGGCGGCGCCTCCGCCGTGTACGGCTCCGACGCCATGTCCGGTGCGGTCAACTTCATCATGCGCAATGACTTCGAGGGCCTCGAGATCGACATGGGGTATTCCGACACCGAGGAAGGCGGCGACGACACGTATTACATCAACGCGTTGATCGGCGTGAACTTCGACGACGGTCGCGGCAACGTCACAATTGGCGGCGGCCGCACCAGCCGCGGCGCGATCCTGCTCGCCGAACGCGACTTCGGCCTCTTTGGTGTCTCGTCATCGACCGGCGCAGGCGCAGGCGCACCGCCGCCACGGCCGGCGGCAAACTGCCAGGGCGGCACGGAATTTACCGTTGATGCCGCTGCCGAAGTGGGTTCGACCACGGCTATGCCGGGAACGCTGAACCTGCGAACCGGCGACGACTTTCAGTTCCGCGACGACATGACGCTTGGCACGGACGAGTGCGCCACGTTCAACTTCAATCCGTTCAACTACTACCAGACGCCCCAGGAGCGCTGGCAGGCGACGACGGTTGCGTCTTACAACGTCACCGATGAGATTGAAACGTACGCGCGGGTCTCGTTCTCGAGCAACCGTTCGGACTTCCAGATCGCCCCGTCCGGCACGTTCGGCTCGTCGTTCACGATTCCGGTCATGAACCCGTTTTTCACTGACGCTACTCGCACGACCATCGTCAACGCATTAAATGCCGGCGCGCAGAACTTCGTGACGAGCACCCAGGAGGACATCGACGAAATCGATGCGCTGCCAAACCCCACGCCGGAACAGCTCGATACCCGGGATGCCTTACAGGAAGCGCTGGATGCGGACCCGTTCGGGTTGATGTCCGCCGGTATCCAGGACCTCAACGGCAACAACGCGGCCGACTTCGGAGACACCTTCACCTCGACCGCGCGCCGCCGTACGCTCGAACTCGGTCCGCGTACCGGCATTTTCGATACGGACTATTCGCAGTTCGTCTGGGGTCTGCGCGGCGTCATCCCACGCACCGAGAACTGGAACTTCGACCTGTCCTATCAGCGCGGCGAGTCCGACTTCGTGGAAACCCGCGACGGCTTCACTAACCTGGGTAACCTTCAGGCAGGCATCAACACGGTCGATCCGAACCAGTGTATCGATGCATTGGGCAACGTAACGGCCGCGCCCTGCACGCCCATCAACGTGTTCGGCCCGGTCGGTTCGATCACCGATGCGCAGCGTGATTCAGGGTTCTTCATCGCCATCGCCAGCGACCTGCGTCGTGCCGAACAAACCGTTTATCACGCGTCCGTCGACGGTACGATCGACCAGGTATCCTTGCCATGGGCCGACGACGGTCTGTCCGTCGCAATCGGTGTCGAACGTCGTGAAGAGTCTGCGAGTTCCTCGCCGGACGAGTGCCTCAAAGAAGCACCCACCAGCTGTCAGGGCGGCGCCGGCGGTAACCGGCTTCCCATTAAGGGCGCCTACGAAGTTGAAGAAGGGTTCGTCGAGGCCATTTTCCCGATCGTTCAGGGTCGACAGTTCTTCGAGAACCTGAGCATCGAGGCCGGCTACCGCAACTCCAACTTCGACCTGCAGGGCAGCACCGACACCTGGAAAGGCGGTCTGAGCTGGCAGATCACGCAGGGCTTCCGTTTCCGCTTCATGGAGCAGCAGGCCGTGCGCGCAGCCAACATCGGCGAGTTGTTCAGCCCGGTCACGACCGGTCTCGACAACGCCACGCAGGACCCGTGCTCGGAGGGCCTGGAAGGCTACGTTCCACCGGCGCCCGGTTCTGCACTCTTTGACCTCTGCGTGTCGACCGGCATGCTTGCCAGCCAGGTTGGCACCGTTTCCAACATCATCGCTGGCCAGGTGAACGTGTTCAACGGCACCAATACGGCCAATCTGCCGACGCCGGAAACGGCCAGCACGACGACGTTCGGATTCGTCTGGGAGCCTGAGTTCGCTGCTTGGAATTCCCTTGCGCCGACCACGATCTCGATCGACTATTACGACATCGACATCGAGGACTACATCGATGAGCCGAGCGGTCAGGAAGCGCTGGACGCGTGTTACGTTCTCCAGGATCCGATCGCCTGCGCGGGCATCGTCCGCATCGGCGGTGCGCTGACCGTCACCGGCACGGGTGCTCCGGCGTTCTTCACGAACTTCGAGACATTCCGGGCCGAGGGCATCGATCTGCAGATCAACACCGGGTTCGACCTGGGCGGACTGGGTGACCTCAGCATCAACTACACGGGTCACAACTATCTGACGAACGAGTTCCAGACGACAGCCGCATCCGCCGTCGTGGACTGCAAAGGCAGATACGGCACGTCCTGCGACCCGGTTCCGGAGTATCGTCACACGCTGCGGTTCAACTGGATGCGCGACGACTTCGACGCCTCGCTGCTGTGGCGCCACATCGGCGAAATGGACGCGCAGACGAACGAAGCAGGCAACCTGTTCGAGGCGTTCCGAAGCGTCGACGCACAGGACTACCTCGACCTCTCGTTCGGCTACAGCTACCAGGACTTCGGTCGCATCTCGCTGCTGATCACCAACGTCGCCAACGAAGATCCGCCGATCCTCGGCAACAGCACGGGCTCAACCGCGTTCAACTCGGGCAACACCTTCCCGAGCCTGTTCGACACCCTGGGTCGGACCTACGCGGTCAATCTGAAACTGACCTTCTGATCAGTATCAGATCATGCGGTAAAGAGACGGCGGCCCTCGGGCCGCCGTTTTTTTTCGCAGCGCAGGAAGATTCCTGCAACCGCCTACTTAGCCGCGCCGATCTCGATGATGATGTTCCAAAGGAAACGCACCATGTCGACGAGTGCCGCCTCGGAAACCCGTTCGTCGTCGCTGTGTGCGCCGAAGCGGCTGTTGATTTCCTCGAGCGTGCGTGCCGGACCGATGCCGTAGGCCTGTGTACCTTTCGCGCGGATCTGCGCCATGTCCGTGGCACCCGTCGCCATGACCGGCAGCGTCGTCGAGTTCGGGTAGAGCCGCTTCGACACGGCCTCGATGACTTCAAACATCTCGTTGTCGATGTCCGAGGGTACGGCGGCCGGGCGGTAGATGTCCTCAGGCACGATCTCGATGGCGGGATTGTCGATAACCTCCGCAAGTTGGCGATAGAAGCCCTCGACGTCCTCGTCCGGCAACATACGAATGTCCAACACCGCGCTGGCCTCTGACGGGATCACGTTCTTGCGGAAACCGGCGTCGATGATGGTCGGTACGACCGACGTTCTGATTGACGAGTAGTGGTGCGGATCGTTTTCCCGAAACCACGCGTCAATCGCTTTCTGGTGCTCCGCGTTGTCGACGTTGCCGTAACGGAAAGCGGCGTCACCCGCATTCAGGCTCGCCATGCGCTCGAAATAGGCGCGCGTCGTGCTGTTCAAACGGATCGGCGTCCGCCACTGGCCGGCCTTGGCGACAGCGTCGGCAAGCATCAGGACCGCGTTGTCCGTGCGCGGGCGCGAACCGTGACCCGCGGTTCCGCGCGCGACCAGCGTGGCCCGCCGGGGCATCTTCTCGGTCGTCTGCACGCCGACGACGTGCACATGGCCGTCGACCTCCTGCATGCCGCCGCCCTCCGCGATCGCAAATTCGGCCGCAATGACGTCCCAATGCTCTTCGACCATGAAGTTGATGCCGACGTCCGGCGTGCCCTCCTCGCCGGATTCGGCCAGGAAAATGATGTCCCGGTCCATCTCGACGTCGAGCCGGTTGAGGAGGAGCATGACGATCAAGCCGGCGGTAACGTTGTCCTTGTCATCCAGCGTGCCGCGGCCCCAGATATACCCGTCTTTACGCACGGCGGAAAACGGGTCCTCCGACCAGTTTTCCGCCTGCACGCCAACCACGTCGGTGTGCCCCATGATCAGAATCGGGCGTTTGGAACCGTTGCCCTCATAACGAGCGACCAGGTTGGCGCGCTCGGGATCGACGCTGTACAGCTCCGACGCGATGCCCTCGCCGGCAAGCACGTCCTGCAGATACTTCGCGACCTTGGTCTCGTTGCCCGGCGGATTGGAAGAGTCGATACGGACGAGGTCCGTCATGTAGTCGATGGATTCGGCGCCAAGTTCGTCCCAATCGATCAGAAATCGCTCCTGCGCACATATAACAATTGGGAATAGCAGCAACAAGGCCGCACAAGTTTTTCGCATTGGGTTTCTCCGCTTTGTGGTGGTTGCCGGCAGCGCCGAGTGTACGCTTTTTTACGATCGCGATTCATTTGCACCGGGCGTAAAACGATTTCCATGGAAACCACTAAAAACTGCGGCGTAAATGCGTTCGTAGACGCGCGACGCCGAAACCGGCCATCGTTTCTAGCGTAAGTATTTTTCGAGCATAAAGTCGATTCCGTTCGGTATTCGCGGACTGTTTGTTTCCTAGGAACCCAACCAGGAGATCTTTTTATTAAGTAGCTTTGGTTATTAAGAAACACACTTTTGCGCATACATATAGCCAGGTTTTCTAACCGATGTTGCTTGCAGTCCACAGATTGTCGTTATAGTCCCGCCCACGTGAGTAAGGGGATTCAAGCAGTTTCGCCCCTAAAAACATGGCAATTGTTGTTGAACTGCTACGCATGAAGCCGATTGCCATATTCAATGATTACGACATGTGGTACTTCGCCATCGTGATGGCCGGGTACCTGTTCTCAATTGGACTCGGGAGATTCAGTTAATGAATATTCATCGACCCTTCGGCTATATGCTGCGAACCGCAGTGTGCGCCGGAGTCATGGCAGCGATCGCTGCCCCCACGGCGGCGTTGGCCCAGGAGGATGACGACGTTCTCGACGTGGTCATCGTCACCGGCACGCGTATCCAAAACCAAAACGTCATCGCGGCCAGCCCGATCACGACGATTGGCCAGGAAGAGATCAGCCTCAAGCAGACGCCGAATATCGAACGCGTTTTCCGCGACCTGCCCATCACCATCCCGGGTGACGGCGAGAACGTGAACAACGGCACGGCCGGCCAGGCGACGCTCGACCTGCGCGGTCTCGGGCCCGAGCGCTCGCTGATCATGATCGACGGCAAGCGCCTGGCACCGTACGACATCGACGGCATCGTCACGACCGACGTGATCCCCGTCAACATGCTGGAGCGTGTCGACGTCGTTACCGGCGGCGCCTCCGCCGTATACGGCTCCGACGCCATGTCCGGCGCGGTCAACTTCGTCCTCCGAAAAGACTTCGAGGGCGTCGAGATCGACATGGGGTATTCCGACACCGAGGAAGGCGGCGACGACACGTATTACATCAACGCGTTGTTCGGCGTGAACTTCGACGACGGCCGCGGCAACATCACGATCGGCGGCGGCCGCACCAGCCGCGGCGCCATCCTGCTTGCCGAACGCGACTTCGGCCTCTTTGGCGTCTCCTCATCGACCGGCGCGGGCGCGGGCGCACCGCCTCCCAGCCCTGCCGCGAACTGCACCGGCAACACGGAATTCTCTGTCGATGCCGCGGCTGAGGTGGGTTCAACCACCGGTATGCCGGGAACGCTGGACTTGCGGACCGGCGATTCGTTTCAGTTCCGCGACGACATGACGCTCGGCACCGACACCTGCGCAACCTTCAACTTCAACCCGTTCAACTACTACCAGACGCCGCAGGAGCGCTGGCAGGCGACAACCACCGCGACGTACAACCTCACGGACGAGATTGAAACGTACGCGCGGGTCTCGTTCTCGAACAACCGTTCGGACTTCCAGATCGCTCCGTCGGGCACGTTCGGCGCGTCATTCACGATTCCGGTCATGAACCCGTTTTTCACGGACGCCACCCGCACGACCATCGTCAACGCACTGAATGCGGGCGCGCAAAACTTCGTGACGAGCACGCAAGCCGACATTGCCGAAATCGATGCGCTGCCAAACCCCACGCAGGAGCAGCTCGATACCCGGGCCGCCCTGCAGGAGGCGCTGGATGCGGACCCGTTCGGCCTGACGTCCGCCGGTATCCAGGACCTCAACGGCGACAACGTGGCCGACTTCGGAGACGCGTTCACTTCAACCGCGCGCCGCCGCACGCTCGAACTCGGTCCGCGTACCGGTATTTTCGATACGGACTATTCGCAGTTCGTCTGGGGTCTGCGTGGCGCCATCCCACGTACCGAGAGCTGGAACTTCGACCTGTCCTACCAGCGCGGCGAGTCCGACTTCGTCGAAACTCGCGACGGCTTTACCAACTTGACGAACCTGGCTGCCGGCATCAACACGGTTGATCCCAACCAGTGTATCGACGCGTTAGGCAATGTCACTGCGGCACCGTGCACACCCATCAACGTATTCGGCCCGCTGGGATCGATCACCGACGCGCAACGCGACTCCGGGTTCTTCATCGCCATCGCCAGCGACCTGCGTCGTACCGAACAAACGGTGTACCACGCGTCCGTCGACGGCACGATCGATCAGATTTCCCTGCCGTGGGCCGACGACGGCCTGTCCGTCGCATTCGGCGTCGAACATCGTGAAGAGTTCGCGAGTTCCTCGCCGGACGAGTGCCTGAAAGAAGCGCCCACGAGCTGTCAGGGCGGCGCCGGCGGTAACCGTCTGCCGATCAAGGGTGCTTACGAGGTCGAAGAGGCCTTTGTCGAAGCCATCTTCCCGATCATCCAGGGACGCCCGGGTTTCGAGAGCCTGAGCCTCGAAGCCGGCTACCGCAACTCCAACTTCGACGTGCAGGGCAGCACCGACACCTGGAAAGGCGGTCTGAGCTGGCAGGTCACGCAGGGCTTCCGCTTCCGCTTCATGGAGCAGCAGGCCGTGCGCGCCGCCAACATCGGCGAGTTGTTCAGCCCGGTCACGACCGGTCTCGACAACGCCACGCAGGATCCCTGCTCCGTAGGACTCGAAGGCTATGTCCCCCCGGCACCGGGTTCCGCACTCTTCGACCTCTGCGTACAGACCGGCATGCTGCCGAGCCAGGTTGGCACGGTACCCAACATCATCGCCGGCCAGGTGAACGTGTTCAACGGCACCAATGCGGCCCTGCTGCCGGAGCCGGAAACGGCCCGCACGACGACCTTCGGTTTCGTGTGGGAACCCGAATTCGGCTTCTTCGATTCGCTGGCCCCGACCACGATCTCGATCGACTATTACGACATCGACATCGAGGACTACATCGACGAACCGACCGGTCAGGAGGCACTGGACCAGTGTTACGTTCTTCAGGATCCCGTCGTTTGCAACGGCATTGTCCGGATCGGCGGTGCGTTGACCGTCAACGGCACGGGCGTTCCGGCGCTGTTCACGAACTTCGAGACGTTCCAGGCCGAGGGTATCGATCTGCAGCTCAACACCGGGTTCGACATGGGCGGACTGGGTGACCTCAACGTCAACCTGACCGCACACCAGTACCTCACGAACGAGTTCCAGACGACGTCCGTGGCAGCGGTCGTGGACTGCAAAGGACGATACGGCACGTCCTGCGACCCGGTCCCGGAATACCGGCATACGCTCCGGTTCAACTGGATGCGGGGCGACTTCGACGCTTCGCTGCTGTGGCGCCACATCGGCGACATGGACATCCAGGAGAACGAAGCTGAAAACATCTTCGCCGGGTTCCGAAGCGTCGATGCGCAGGACTACTTCGATCTGTCGTTCGGTTACAGCTACGAGGACTTCGGTCGTATCTCGCTGCTGGTCACCAACATTGCCAACGAAGAACCGCCGATCCTCGGCAACAACACGGGCTCAACCGCGTTCAACTCGGGCAACACCTTCCCGAGCATATTCGACACGCTGGGCCGGACCTACGCGGTCAACCTGAAACTCACGTTCTAAGACTCGCGCTGATTCATAGAACGTATTCGACGGCGGCCTTCGGGCCGCCGTTTTTTATGCGGCTCGTTCGACCAGAACATCCGCCGCACGGCCCAGAGTGTCGGCGACTCGGCCGCTTCGCGAAACGAGATGAAGACAGGTTGACGGGCAATAGTGTCGACTAACTTTACATTGCAGTTTAGTTAAACAACATAAGTCTTTGAATTTACTATTTTTCAAAAACTGGCATGCGCTTTGCATCCCGCATTGTCATGAATCTGTCATACGCGGTAAAGAGCACTTTTCTCGCCTGCCTGCTACTCGTATCCGCGTCACCGGCGATCGCCGGTGAACTCAACGCCGTATTCAACGGCAAGTCCTACCATCTCGGCGCGAGCGAAAAGTGGAACGAGAAAAACTACGGCCTCGGTTTCGAGTACCACTTCGACACGCAAACCCGCTGGAAGCCCCTGCTCATGGTCAACGGATTCCGGGACAGCGACAAGCACATGTCGTACATGGCCGGCGGCGGCATTTACAGGAACCTCTTCGCGTCGGAGCGCCTGGACGGTCTCTACCTGGACGTCGGGCTCAACGCGTTCCTGATGACTCGCAAGGACGTGAATGACGGCCAACCGTTTCCCGGAGTTCTGCCAAGTCTGGCGGTGGGCAATCGCTACATGGGTTTCAATCTCACCTACCTGCCGGAGAAAGCCGTCGAGAAAGTGACGACGGCGCGCATGACCGACGAGTCTATCCGCGGCATTCTGTTCCTGCAGTTCAAGGTGAACGTCAGTCAGCTGCTTCTGAGCGACTGATCCGGTTCCTCTCCAGTCAATAAAAGGCCCCGGCTCGCAGCGGGGCTTTGCCGGTTCTCGAGCGGATCGACTGTCGGTTTCGCGAATCAGGCGACCGGGTAAACCGCGGGATGCCAAGCCAGCCAACGTAAATTGCCGGATGCCAGACGAGGCGTCGGGAAGCGGTGCGCCGCGCGCTGGCGGGATTGTTCGTTACTGCAATATGCGTTACATTTGCGTTATATTGTAACGCTACCGAACAATGCCGAAAACCAAGACAGCGACACTCAACCTGCGCATCGATCCGGGCGTGAAAGCGGCGGTTCGGACGGCTGCCGAGAGGGAACACCGAAGCGTCGCGAATATGGTTGAGATACTCATCCGACGGCATTCGGCCGCGGCCGGCATCCACATCCCCCAGCGAACCGAGCCGGCGGCGGAGAAACACGACGGCCGACATTCGCATTCCGGAAGAAACCGAACGACGTCGGATAAGCGCAATCGCGAACGTCCGCAATCCCGAACGGGCCGAACAGCCCCGGAGACAAACGATGGATGAGAAAACCCTGAGGACGATGGTTGCCGCGGGTGCGGTCAAACGAATCCATATCATCGGCAATGGCGCCCGATTTCATGTCGAGGCGGCGACGCCGAACGGGTCGCTGACGGCGGAAACCCGAAAGGGTAAGGTCAAAACCTGGGTAACGCTGGACGCGGCCGCCAAATGGGTGCGCTCGCTCGGCGTCGGCTCGGCTCACATCAGTCTGGCGCGGTGGCAGCCGGGACAAAAAGAGCTGCACATTTGAACTCGCTGCCGCCGAACTGTCTGATCGTCACAAGTCTCGCGGACGAGTTTGCCGGGGAAATCGCCCGGCTTACCAAGAATTCGATTCCGGTCAAAGCCTGCGCTTCTCCGAAGAAAGCGCTTGCCGCGTACACCGACGAAACCGTCCTGTTCGGAAATCCCGAGATGATCGCGGAGATCCTGCCAAAGCTGCCAGCCGTCGAGTGGGTACAGTCCTCCTGGGCTGGCGTCACGCCGCTCCTTGCCGTCGACCGCCGCGACTACATTCTGACCGGCGTCAAGGACGTATTCGGCCCGCAGATGTCGGAATACGTCTTGGCCTACCTGTTGGCTCACGAACTCAAGATTCTCGAACGCAGGAAAGCGCAAGGGGAGCGTCGCTGGTGTACCGCGCTCTCCGGCACGCTGCAGGGGAAACGCCTCTGTATCATGGGCACCGGGTCCATCGGCCGGCACATAGCGAACACGGCCGGGAATCTCGGCGTCTCGTCCACGGGATTGAGTCGATCGGGCGCGCCGTCACCGGAGTTCGACGAGGTGCTGCCGGTTGCTCAGCTCCGAGATTTTCTGGCACGAGCCGACTATCTCGTATCGACGCTTCCGCAGACCCCGGCAACCGACGGGCTGCTCGACGCGGCCGCCCTGGCCGAGTTGCCGGCGCATGCTTATTTCATCAACGTCGGGCGCGGCAACGTTGTTGACGACGAGGCGCTGGCCGAGGCGCTGCAAGGCGGTCGCCTTGCCGGCGCCGCACTGGACGTCTTCGACGAAGAGCCGCTGCCGCCGGACAGCCCACTATGGGACACGCCAAATCTGTCGATCACCGCCCACGTCGCGGCCGTCAGTCACCCCCTGCTCATTGTGCCGATCTTCGTCGACAACTACCGGCGCTACGTCGAAGGACGGGCGATGAAATACCGAGTCGATTTCGGCGCCGGTTACTGACGGAGCCGCAGGCTTTGTCTGCGACCGAACCACCGCCGGGATCGTGCGCGTTTCCGGCAGCGGGTCAACGATAACGGCTCCGGCGCCGTTTTCTTCGGGGTTCACGAGGCGCATAATCGGGACATGGATCGTCGTCGCTTCCTGAAGTCGGTTTCGTCCGCCGCCGGCCTTGCCGTTGCAGGCCTCCCGGCCCGCTCCGTTTTTGCCCAGACCCGAACCGTCAATCGGGTTGTCGTCATCGGCGCCGGCATCATCGGGTCGTCGATCGCCTACAACCTCGTAAAACGCGGCTGCGAGGTGGTCATCGTCGAAAAAAAACTGCCCGCCGCCCAGGCCTCCGGCAACAATTTCGGCTGGATAAACGCGGCCTACTCGAACACGCCCGCCAGTTATCTGGCGCTGCGCCGCCGCTCGCTGGACGAATACCGCCGCCTCGCAGAGGAAGTACGTATTCCCGTGCGCTGGAGCGGCAGCCTGGAGTGGTTCCAGAACGAAACGGACGAAGCTCAACTGGTTGCTGACGTCGAGGCATCCCGTGCGGCAACGGACGGCGCCACGTCGATCATCGACGCCCGGGCAGCCGCGGAAATCGAACCCAACCTCGACGTCGGCGGCAACTGGATGCTGGCCCACTCGACAAACGACGGCGCGATCGACTCCGGCACGACAACGCAGACGCTCTTCGATCGTAGCCTGGCGATGGGTGCACAAGGCGCGCTGCTAGCGGAGGTCGAACGCCTCCGCGAACGGCGGCGAAGCGTTCGTGTCTCCACGACCATCGACAACTTCAACGCCGACCTCGTCGTCGTCGCCGCCGGCATCGGCACGGCGGCGATCGCTCGCATGGTGGATGAGCGCGTCGACTCCGCAACCCTCGCAACGCCCGGCCTCGTCGTGACGACCGAACCATTGCCGATGATGCTGAACACCGTCCTCTATCCGCCGAGGGTGCACATTCACCAACAGAGCGACGGCCGCGTCGTCATCGGCGAAAAAATCGGCGCGCCGGAGAGTGACGCACACCGGTCGAGCCTGAACGGGCGGCCAAACATTTTTCCGAACGACGAACTCGCCACACCGCACGCACTACGCATCCTGGCAATGGCTCGGCAATACGTACCAAAACTGGCCGACGTCCGCAGTGCGGACGTCGGCATCGGCTGGCGGTCCATGCCGCCGGACGGCCTGCCGATCGTCGGGCACGGCAGCAAAGCGCCAAACGTATACTTCGCCACGATGCACAGTGGCGTGAGCCTGGCGCCCATCATCGGCAAGCTTGCCGCGGCCGAGATCCTGGACGGCTTACGGGTAGCGGCGCTGGAGGGTTTCAGGCCCGGCCGGTTCTAGGACCCGGCGCCACCCGGCGAGTGTGGGCAGCTCCCGGATTGCACCGGCGCGCCGGGACGGAGAATCCGCATCGCCTCTAGTGTTCGCCGCCAGCCTCGTCGCGGAAAACGACGCGGAAGAAATCGTCATCGAATTCTTCCACGTGGCCAACCCACGTCTCCTTTGTCGAATACGTGCTCTTGTACTTTCCGGCATCCTCACCGGCGTTCACCGCCTCCGGATTCGACGAGCGCGCGATGACCACGCGTACCGGCAGTTTTTTTTCGACGGCCGTCTCCAGGTGCTCCCGAAGTCGGGTGTTTCCAGGCCCTGAAAACCTGGACAACCTGTCTTCGTAGGCAAGTTCGCCCTTGCCCGCCGGCTTGAACAAGTGTTGCCAGCAGCTCATCACCAGCTGATCGTCGTGGATCACGGAGACCGCCCACTGTACGTTCCTCAGTTTGGCGCCGTACCGGGCAAAGGCTTCCGAGAAAATCATGTCGCTGCTCTGAGGCTTGCGGATCGGGACTTGAGCATCGTTTTCGTCCATAGCCCGTAGATGCCCTATCCTAGCGCGTTTTCGCCGGTAGACCCGGACACTGGCCAAAAAAGTTGCCCGACTGGCGGTTTTTGCGGAAATTTGCGGCCAATCCGGCCCTGGAAGACGGCATTCCGGCGTTCGGTATGCAAAACAAGGGCGATTGCAGGGCGTTTCGGCCGCAATTCGAGGTTTTCCGCGTCGATAAGCGGCGGTTTTCGCCCTTTGATAACGGGATCGTGCGAAAGGGCACGGAAACCGGCCCTGGCGCGCGTGACGACAGGCTTCGCATTGAGCGTTTGGAGCTGGGGGAGAAGCGCTGGCCGTAAGCCAGCGCTTCCGATCACGGGTTTCGTATCTGCGTCGACCGGCTAGAACCGCCAACCAATCGTCAGGCTGTACACCATCGGGTCGATCTCAACCGTCTCCAGAGCCGCTCCGTCTACCTCGGCGTCGGTTTCGATGTTGATCCAACGGGCGTCGACGTTGAAGAACATGTTCTCGTTGATGTCGTAGTCGAATCCCAACTGGGCGGCAATGCCGAACGAGTCATCGAGGTCGAGGTCCGTGCCGTCCAACGGCCCCGTCGTCTCCTCGTCAAAGAACACCGTGTAGTTCAATCCGAGGCCCGCATAGGGTTTGAAAGCGCCATCCGTCGGGAAGTGATACTGCAAGCTGACCGTCGGCGGCAGGTGCTTGGTTTCGCCGACCTTGGTCCCGCCGTCGGCGAGCTCGATGTCGTGACTGAACGGAGTGGCCGCCAGCAACTCCAGCCCGAACGTCGAACTCAACATGTAAGTACCATTGAAGACCACTGCCGCACCGGAGTCGACAGACGCGATGTCACCGTTATCGGATTTCGGATCGACCATCCCGGCCCCGACACGCAGCAACCAGTCACCCGCCTCATGGGCGTTGGCAGTCGGACTAAGCACGGCAAGCACGGCTGCCGCTACAGCCAGGGTTTTGCCCGTTCGAATTTGCATTACTTTCACTCCATTCCTTCCACAAAAATAGCCGGCCATGGCCGGCGACGGAGGCAATCCTGAGGGTGTTGCCGGTCTCCTTGAATCAGCGGCAGTACGTAACGGGTTGCGGTAAATACTGGCTTCAGAATTAGGCACGGCGCCGCTATGCTGCCAGTGACTTCACGTTCAATCGTCAACGGCGGCGGGCGCCGCCCCTCTGCGCACACCCGGCCATCGTCCATCCTGAGACATCGGTGATTGCGCCGCCGGTCTTCGCCGCGCAGAATTCGCCCCATGCGCCGCGTCACCACCCTCTTCGCCGTCTGCTTGCTGGCCGCGGTCACCGTCTCGCCCGGCCACGCTGCCGTTGGCCTCAACCCGCACGGCGATGTGGAATCGGGTGAGCTTCCCAGCGACGCTGAACTCGAAGCCATGGGGGCGGTCATCGGCAACATCACCCTGGTCCGCGACAACGTTTTCGACACCTCCAAACGCGGCGAACATTACGCGCTTTACGTATTGGCCAATCGTTGGCATGTCGTCACCAGAGAGGCGGTCATCCGGTCCCAGCTCCTGATTCAGCCGGGAGACCCCTACTCGCGTCGGTTGCTCGACGAATCGGCGCGCGTGCTGCGCCGGAACCGTTACCTGTTCGACGTCACCGTCAAGCCGGACGCCTACCGCGACGGGGTTGTCGATGTCGTCGTCTGGACCCGGGACGTGTGGACGTTGATTCCCGACGTCTCGTTTTCGCGGACCGGCGGCGAAGACAAATGGCGGGTAGGAATCATCGAGAACAATTTGTTGGGACTGGGCACCAAGGTGAAGCTCACGTACGAGGAAAACGTCGATCGGGACATCGCCGTTTTCGAGATCAACGACCAAAACCTGTTGCGTACCCGCGCCGATCTGTTGCTGCAATTCGCCGACAGCTCCGACGGCGGCGCCGAACGGTTCCGGTTGCAGAGACCCTTTTTCGCGCTGGACACGCGCTGGTCGGCCGGCGTCGAGCTCAACAACAGGGACTTCGAGAACCGGTTCTTCGATCTCGGCAACGAAGCGGCCGAATATCGTCAGGAAAGCGATTATTACGCGGTATTCGGCGGCCTTTCGAGCGGCTTGCGGGACGGCTGGGTCAGGCGCTGGACCGCCGGTCTCGTCTACGACGACAATCAATTCGGAGCGGCGCTGGAACCCGAGTTCCCCGCGCTGATCCCCGCAAGCCGTCGCCTCGTTTATCCGTTTGTCGGCTTCGAGATGATCGAAGACGACTATCGAACCGCGGAAAACCGCGATCAGATGGAACGAACCGAAGACTTTCTGCTGGGCACGCGCTTTTCCGCCACGCTCGGCTTCGCAAGCGAGAGTTTCGACTCCGATCGCGATGCCCTGCTCTATTGGGCGAATTTCAGCCGCGGCTTCGGTTCCATCGAGAAAAAGGCGTTGCTGTTGTCTACCGCGCTCAGCGGCCGTGTCGATGACGGCGATGCGGCCAATACCCTGTTTTCATTGAGCGCCCGTTATTACAGCCAGCAGTCCAAGAAGCGGCTGTTCTTCATGTCCGTACAAGGCGCCTGGGGCAGCGATCTGGACCTGGAAAACCAGCAGCTGCTGGGGGGGACGAGCGGCTTACGCGGCTATCCGTTGCGTTATCAGAGCGGCGACTCCCGATTTCTGTTTTCCGTCGAGCAACGCTATTTCACCGACTGGTACCCGTTCCGCCTCGTTCGCATCGGTTTTGCCGCCTTTGCCGATGCCGGGCGCACCTGGGGTGAAAACGCGCTGGGCAACGATTCCGTGGGCTGGTTGACGGACGTGGGCGTTGGGCTGCGACTCGCACCTACCCGCTCCAGCGCACGCGAGATCTACCACATCGATCTGGCGTTTCCGCTGGACGGCGATTCAAGCATCGACAGCGTGCAGCTGATTCTCGAGGCGAAACGGAATTTCTGACGGCCGAGGGCGCCCGTCAGGACGAGCGTCGTCGGATTCCCCGCGACAGCCGGGCCATCTGCACTCGAAGGCGCCGGGCTTGACGTGCCGAATGCGGTCTTGAATATTACCAATTGGAATAAGTCAGATGCGCCCTTTTTCGCATATCCTGCATCTAGCCTTGATCCAACACCAAGAATTAAACCTCCCGGGGGTGTCGTCCTTATGAAATTGTTGACTATCGGAATTACGGCCGTGCTTGCTCTGATCACGCTGTCGTCCGCGCACGCGGACACCGATTGGGTCGAAACAAGCAATGCGCACGCTCAAATCGTGCTTGAGAGCATCTCCCGATTCAGCCCGGAGAGCGCCGGCGGCATCGGCGTCGACGGCCTGGACGAGGAGATATTCGACAACCGGGAGGGCGTTTACGAACGAGGCATCGCCGAATCGGAGCGACTGCTGGCGGAGCTGAATATACGGCTGGCCGAAGCGTCGCACCCCAAGGTGCGGCAGGATCTCGGCATTCTGATACAGGCGGTCGAAGACAACATCCGCAGCGCCAAACTCAATCGCAAACACCTCTTGCCGTATCAGAATCTGAGCCAGACGGTCTTCCAGGGCGTACGTGCGCTGATCGATCCGCAGGTATCAGCGGACCGTTACCCCGCGGCAATCGTCCGCATCAAACGCTACGCGGGACTCGAGGACGGCTACGAGCCGGTCGCGGAACTCGCCAAGGCCCGTACCCGCGAGCGATTCGAGGTCGAAGGCCTGCAAGGCCCGTTCCGCGGCGAGGTCGAACAGGACCTCGAGCGAAGCGAAACCTTCATCAACGGCATCGAACAGCTGCTGTCGGGAACCGAACTCACCGGCTGGCGGGAACCCTACGCCGTGCTCGCCGAACAGCTGCGTGACTACAGTCAGTGGGTCCGGGAAGAGATTCTGCCGAAAAGTCGCGACGACTTCCGTATGCCCGCGGAATTGTACGCGGACGCCTTGAGGAACTGGGGTGTCGCGGATTCCCCGGAACAACTCATTCAGACCGCCGCGCAAGGTTACATGGACATCCGCAACGAGATGGAGGTCATCGGCGCACTGGTCGCGGATGAAAAAGGCTACGAATCCCAGGACTACCGTCACGTCATTCGCTGGCTGAAGGAAGACGGCCGGATAGACGGCGACCAACTCCTCGACCGGTATCGGTCCGTGCTCGGTGAGATCGAAAAGATCATCGTCGACAATCGCATTATCAGCCTGCCCGACCGGGATGCGGGTATCCGTATCGCGTCCGCCGCGGAAACCGCGGCGCAGCCCGCACCGCATCTGGATATTCCGCGCCTGCTGGGAAACACCGGCGAGTTCCCGTACTTCGTCATCCCGCTGATCGAGCGGAACGAGGACGGGAGCTGGCCGGAATCGGACGACACCTACGAGGCCGGCGCATGGACGCTGACCGCGCACGAAGCGCGGCCGGGTCACGAGATGCAGTTTTCGAGCATGATCGAGGCCGGTGTTTCGACCACACGCGCCATTTTTGCGTTCAACAGCGCGAACGCGGAAGGCTGGGGACTCTATGCGGAGGCGATCACCAAACCCTACATGCCGCTGGAGGGTCAGCTCATCAGCTTGCAGTACCGTCTGATGCGCGCTGCGCGGATGTTCCTCGATCCGATGTTGAATCTCGGTCTGATCAGTCCGGAGGAAGCCAAGAGCCTCATGATCGAAGACGTGGGCATCAGCGAAAGCTGGGCGCAAAACGAGATCGAGCGCTACACCTACCGCATCCCCGGGCAGGCGACGGCCTACTACTACGGCTATACGAAGCTACAGGCATTACGGACCCAGACGGAGCTCGCGCTGCGGGACCACTTCGATCAGCAGGCGTTTCACGATTTCATCCTGGCGCAGGGATTGTTGCCGCCCGACATCCTGAAACGAGCGGTTCTGGACGAGTTCGTGCCATCGCAGCGGAAAGCAACGGTCGGGGACGACTGACCGCCCGCAAAAGCGCCGGGCAGACTGGAAGCAGGATGCCGACGGCCGATAGAGGCCGCCTACACGCCGGCAATACGCGTTGCTCGGCGCGCCGCTAGCGGCGCGTGGCCCAATTCTGCTCGGATCGTTCGACGGAGCCCTGCGGAATCGCCGCAACCCAGCTGTCGCGGACGTTTTTGTCCGCGAACAGGTACAAGCTTCCGTTTTCCACGTGCCACGCCTCCGGGTCGGAGTCCGCGGTGAAACCCTTGCTGACGGCGAAGGCGCAGAAACCGCCGAACTGCGGCGCGTAAGCGGCCGGGTCGGCTGCAAAACGATTTTTGTTTTCCTCGTTTGCGAAGTACCAAACGGCATCGCCCCAGGTGTAGCTAATGCTGTCTTTCCCCTTCACGGCCGAGCCGTTGTCAAGATACCCGACCGGGTCGTAGCCGTGAAGGGCCGCCCCGGAATCGGTGTTCGTCTCGCCCCACCAGCCCCAGGCGACCGGCGACACTTTGTTTGTCGTGAGGAAAGCGACGACTCCAATCGCTATGACGATAAGTGCAAGTGCGGCGTATTTCATCTTGAATCTCCGAATGAATAATCGCGTCCGGCCGTCGCCTAGCCGGCGACCAGAAAACGTTGGAGTTCCGCCAGGCAGGCGTCCCAACCGCCTCTGTGGTTATCGCAGGTCGTCTCGGTCTCGAATCGCTCGTGCGTTAGCCGAACGGTTGTGACGTTCGCTTCTTCGTCGAAGTGAACGGTGACCAGGGTCTCAGGATCGGGAAACGCGCTGCAGTGCCAGGTCATGACAATTTTTCGTTCGGGAACGATTTCCTTGAACACACCTTTCGTCACGTAAACGGCGCCGTCCCCCATGCGCACTTCGATCGAATACTCGCCGTCTACCGCAAACTCCATGGACACGATGGGCTTCGACGCCGCCATTGGCGCAAACCAGGACGAAAACGCCTCGGCCGTCGTCCAGGCCGCAAAAACCTCGGCAACAGGACGCGCAATTTCGACGTCCATCTGGATTCGTAAGGGATTCACCGGCCTTGCTCCAGCGACGTTTTGAGCTTCTGCAGGTTTTCATGCCAAAACGGGACGTAGTGCGTCATCCACCGAATGGCCTGGTTCATTGCCGCTCTGTTTATCGATATGCGGTGATAGCTGCCGTCGACATCGCGGGTGACAAGGCCGGCAGCCTCCAGTTTCTTGATGTGCTTGGAGACCGCGTTCAGCGAAACCGCGTGCGGCGCCGCGAGTTCGACCACCGTTTTCGGGCGTTCATTGACCCGTTCGAGTATGGACCGACGCAGCGGGTGTGAGAGCGCCGCAAAAACATCGTCCAGGTTTTCGGAGGATTCAGCGTTCATGCGCAGCGCAGCATACCGTCCAGACAACCGACATTCAACCTTTTGGTTGAATTCTCTCGACGATCGATATCACCGGGATTCGAGGCCGGACCGCACACCGCCCGTCCTCGCGGCGGCTCTCCGGCGCCGGCCGAGATCACGGAAGCCGCCCGCCGGGACGAGCGACGTCAAATGTGCTACCCCGCCCGTCGCTGTCGCCGTGACGCCCGTTTCGGTTGGTCGCCGCGTTTTTGCGGCGGTCTACCGCGCTCTTTCGGAGACCCGCCGCGTCGTTTTTTTCCGGCACGGGCGGGCCGCGCGGCTGGACGTGCCGAACGGCCCGCCTGGACCGGCTCCGCCTTGATCCGCGGGTCCACCTCGTAGCCCGGCAGGATACGGCGGTCGATTTTGCGTTTGAGTAATTTCTCGATTCCTAGAAGGAGTTTCTGCTCATCAATACAGACCAGGGAAACCGCCGATCCTTTCTGTCCCGCCCGCGCGGTACGCCCTATCCGGTGCACGTAGTCTTCCGGCACGTGCGGCAACTCGTAGTTGACCACATGCGGCAGACGTTCAATGTCCAGACCGCGTGCCGCAATGTCGGTCGCAACCAGCACTCTGACCGTGCCGGCCTTGAATTCCTTGAGCGCCCGCGTGCGCGCCCCCTGGGACTTGTTGCCATGGATAGCGGCGGTGTTCAGACCGTCAGCGGTAAGCTGGCCGGCGAGACGATTGGCGCCGTGTTTGGTGCGGGTGAAAACGAGCACCTGCCGCCAGTTCTCATTGCCGATCAGGTGCGAGAGCAGCTCTCGCTTGCGCCGCTTGTCGACGGGGTAAACAACCTGCGTGATGCGCTCCGCGGCGGTGTTTCGCGGAGCGACCTGCACTTCGGCGGGCTCGTTGAGCATACCGGCGGCGAGCTTACGGATGTCGTCGGAAAACGTCGCGGAAAACAGCAGGTTCTGACGATCCTTGGGCAGGGCCTTCAAAACCTTCCGGATATCGCGGATGAATCCCATATCGAGCATCCGGTCCGCTTCGTCCAGGACCAGTATTTCTATCTTCGACAGGTCTATTGTGCCTTGTTGCATGTGATCCAGGAGTCGCCCGGGCGTGGCCACGACCACGTCGACCCCTTTGCGCAACCTGGCGATTTGGGTGTTAATGCTGACGCCGCCAAAAATCACGGCCGCCCGAAACGGCAGCCTGCTTCCGTAGTCGCGGACGCTTTCGCCGATCTGCGCGGCCAGTTCGCGCGTCGGCGTCAGAATCAGGGCGCGTACGCTCCGCCGATTGGTCGGCGATGTCTGCAGATGCTGCAACATCGGCAGCGTAAACCCGGCGGTTTTGCCGGTGCCCGTCTGCGCACCGGCAAGTACGTCGCGTCCGTCGAGAATGAGGGGAATAACCTGCTGCTGGATCGGGGTCGCTTCCGCGTAACCCTGTTGTTCGACCGCACGCAGCAGTTCGGCCGTCAGGCCGAGCTGATTGAATAACATTGGAATCCTTGCTCCAGAGTCGCCTGATCCGCTGCCAGTGATGCTGCGCGGGTTCGGTCCAGGCTGGAATTTTGGGGTGGCTCCGGAAGCCGCCGTATTGCGGGCCGGAGTGTGCGGCGCAGACCGAAGTGCGCCAAGACGCGGCGGACTATAACAGAGGCGCTCGCAAAAGGAAGGGCTGTCGTTCGGTTATTTTCTGAGCAAGTGGTTAATTTTCTGTTCCGGCGATACGCATGAGCTACGCTTGTAAGTACCGGGTCAGACTGGAGTACCCAATACCGACAACCTGAAACCACAAGGCGAGCGAACGATGAAAAAAATACTATGCCTGTTGGCAGGCCTCTCTATTCTCTCCGCCCCCAGCGTCGGCTCGGCGGACGGCAAATACCGGCGCTGGAGCATAGGCCTGAATCGCGTCGCAAAAAACGAGTTGATCGATGCGGGGGTCAACAAGTACGTCGGCCAATTTCGGCCCGTCGCGACACTCGATGCCGGCGACGGCTGGACCCGTCACCTGTACGGCGCCAACTTCGACAGCGGACCTCTGTGTATCGCCGGCACGCCGTATTCGGTGTACACGAAAATCAAAAATCCGCGCAAACTGTTGATCATGCATCAAGGCGGCGGCGCCTGTTGGCAGGATTTCTATTTCTGTAACATACTCGCCGAAGCACAAGGTCCGCCTCCGCCGCCAACCGGACTGTGGACCGATGCGTCTTCTCCGGAGACGGGCAGCATCCGCAATCCGCTCGCCGACTATTCCATCGTCTACATGCCCTACTGCGACGGCTCGGTGTTCACCGGCGACAACGACGTCGTCGATCCGAACTTCCCGTTCGGCCCGGTGCGATTCCATCGCGGACTCGCCAACGCCACCGCGGGCATGGACATCGCGACAAGAATGTTTCCGCGAGCGCGCAAGATCATGGTTGCCGGCTCGAGTGCCGGTGGTGTCGGTGCGGCGGCGTTCGCTCCGTTTCTCGCCCGTATGGCGTTCGGTAATTACCGTCAGCTGACGGTGTTCAACGACGCCGGTCCGATAGCAACCAACCCGAACGAAGTGGCGTCGATTATGGCGCGCGCGGCCGACTGGCGATTCGGCCAGTTTTACCCGCGCAGCTGCACCGATTGCGACGAACTCGGACAGGGTACGGCTATCATCAAATGGCGGCTAAAGAACGACCGCACAATACGGGAATCGTTTTATTCGACGGACGGCGACGGAACGAACAGGTTCTTTTTGAACGTGCCGACTCAGGAGGCCTACCGAGCATTGATCGTGGAAGAGCACGGAAAACTCAACGACGCGTTCCCGTGGCGCTACAAGCGATTCATCCGCAGCGGCGACGGTTCACACACGGCACTGCAAAACGATCTGTTTTACGTCGGAGCCGCGAATGACGTGCCGCTCTACCGCTGGACGGAAGACTTTCAGAAATCGCCGATCGAAACGCTCATTGACCGCATTTTCAGGAAGAAAAGAAGCGCCTGGCGCGACCTCGTGGAAGACTTCGAGGCGCTGCCGGCTCCGTAGCAACCATGGACTGCGGGACGCCCCGCCGCGCCGGCGATCGAGGCGTCCCGCCGTTCTCAATATTTACTAGCGCCCAAATCGATACTCGAAGCCCAGCGAAATCACGTCGCTGTCGACGTCATCCAACTCGTACCGAGTCCAGTCGCCAACCAGCGAAAAGTTCGGCGTGAAGTAGAACTTCGCGCCACCGCCGTAATAGGGATTGCTATCGTCTTCAACCGCGGCGCGGATACCGTCAACATCGATGTCCGCATCCCACACGAACACGCCGGCGCGGCCGAAGACCGAAAACTGATCGCTGAGCGGCGCCGCGAGCGTACCGCCGAAGGTCCAACCGTCGGCCGTCAATTCGGTTAGCGCCGTAACCGCGCCGAGATCGATTCGTTCCTCGAAGGTGCCGAAATCCACATAGCCGGCCTCGATGCCGAACGCGTCGTTAAACTTCCAGCCACCGAGGATTCGGAAGGACTCAACGTCGTCATCAACGTCAAAGCCGTCGAAATCTTCATCCAGTGTTGCGGAGCCGATGCTGCCGGCCACGTAAAATCCGGAGTCCGCCCAGACGGTCGCGGGCAGCAGAAACGCGGCGGAAATCAGGGCCAAACCGGCCTTTTTGTCTAGTGTCATTGCTATCACCTCATGGTGGGGAACATAGGGGTTCATAGAAACGACGCCATTAAGCCGCAGCTATCCTGAAGCTAAGCTGAAGGGCCAATCCGACAACGAATCTTTGGTGCCGGATCATATAATTCAATTAGTTATGGAATACTCCTCAAATTGACGTGAATTCGGAACCGCCCGGCGTCCGTCAACGGTTTCCGCGCCGAGACGGCTTTCATGTGCCTGAAATGACACGAGAATTCATTGACTGCGATGTCCTGCCGGTTATACTTTCCCAGGCTTGACAAACCGCCTTGTATTTATGTCTACCGTTTCGATGTTTCATCATTAGTTTCTCGTCCTGTTTTTCATAAGTAATCGCAACCGTCTAGCAGAATGGTCTTCAAATGAAGACGTCAATTACTCTTGATTAATTAGGAAATCGCTATGTCTACCACCACCGGCACCGTTAAATGGTTTAACGATTCCAAAGGCTTTGGCTTCATCGAGCAGGAATCGGGTCCCGACGTATTCGCGCACTTCAGCGCGATTCAGGGCGACGGTTTCAAAACTCTGTCTGAAGGCCAAAAGGTCCAGTTCACCGTGACCGAAGGCAAAAAAGGGCCGCAGGCGGAAAACATCGTTCCGCTCTAAGCGCAGGACACAAACCTCGTTGCAGGTTTCCTTTCGCCGTAAGGCAAAGGGCAAAAAGGCGGGACCGCGAGGTTCTGCCTTTTTTTGTACCCGGCGCCGGGACCCGGCGGACGTCGGCAAGAACGAACGGAGCGGTCGAAGACCGCGTTGACGGCGCAAGACGAAGAAGAAGTAACGACAACAAAACGGGGGAATTCTCATGCAGCTACCCATTACGGCCCTGTTCGCAGGCCTCCTGACCCTTTTTGCCTTCTACCTGAGTTTCAGAGCCGGCGGTTTTCGCGGCAAGGCCGGCGTATCGGTTCTTTACGGCGACCCGATCAACTGGGAACTGGTCGAACGCGTCCGCGCGCACCAGAACTTCCTGGAATACGTGCCGCTCGTACTGATCCTGATGGCGCTGATCGAACTCAACGGCGGATCGGCAACGTTTCTCTACGTGACCGGCTTTTTGCTCATTGCGGTACGCATCGCGCATGCGATCGGCCTGAAGCACGACGACATGGGTCACATCGGGCGTCTGATCGGCGCCGGCGGCACGGCGCTGATATCCGTCGTCAGCGCGGGTTACGCCATCTGGCTGGCGTTCGCCTGACGGGCGTCAGCTCCCGCCCAGCAGCGCATAAGGGCCACCCTTCTCCAGCGCCGCCTGGTAGGTGGCAAGCGATCGCATGCGCTCGAGAAACGCCGCGAGATTCGGGTAATCCGCGCTGAGGTTCGTGCGAACTTCAGCCGCTTCCAGTGCGAAACTCATCTGAATGTCCGCCGCACAAAGTTCGTCTCGACAGAACCAGACCGTGCGGTTCAGCGCCGATTCCATGAAATCAAGGTTGCGTTTTACGTTGGGGTCCAGGTAGTTGCCGCGCACCTTGTTGGCGATACCTTTCGCTACAGGCTTGATAAAAAACGGCAGTGGCGCGTTTTCGATGCGGCTCATGATCAGCGATACGATCATTAACGGCATAAACGTGCCCTCCGCATAATGCAGCCAATAGGTGTAAGCCAGACGCGCCGGCGTTCCCTCGCTCGGCATCAGCCGGCCGTCGTCGTATTTGTCCACCAGGTATTCGACAATCGCGCCCGACTCCGCGACCGTGACGTCGTCGTCGGTAATGACCGGAGACTTGCCCAGCGGGTGGATATCGATGAGCTCTTTTGGCGCGAGGCTGGTTTCCTTGTCTCGGCTGTACCGCTTGATCTCGTAGTCAACACCGAGTTCCTCCAGAAGCCATAGGATACGTTGCGAACGGGAGTTTTCCAGATGGTGGAGCGTGAGCATGGCGCGGGCCTTTTCGTACTGTCGTTCAGGCAAGTATATGCGGAGCCCGCCCGGCCTGCCGACGTTTGGCGGGCAGCGGCTGGCGGCCGCCTACCGCGGCCGTTCACCTCTGAGCAACGGCCCCTTGGCCTCGAACACGTCGACGATAAAGCTGCGGAACGTCCGGAGCTTTGCGGCGTCCCGCAGATCGGGGTGCGACAGAAGCCAGATATCGTAGTTCGAGTACGGCTTGCAGTTCGCGACGCGTTGGAGCCCGGCGATGGAATCGCCCATGAAACACGGCAGGGTAGCCAGGCCCATCCCCTGCCGAGCGGCTTCTCCCTGGAGCACGGCGTTGTTGATCTTGCCGCGAGCCGGCAGGTCGGGAAAGGGTGAGGCGCGCACCCAATCGGGAGACCGCGTGTCGTCGTTCCAGCCGATCCAACGAGCTTGGGTATCGTCCGCATGCGGATCGTGTTCGGCAAGGTAACGCTCGCTCGCATAATAGCAGCTGAACGCCGTCGCCAGTTTTCGCCCCACCAGGTCTTCCGGCGGCCCGCGTCCCGAACCGATAAACCGAATTGCGATATCGGCCTCTCGGCGGCTCAGGTCGTAAATGTCGTAGGAGATCAGAATGTTCAGATCGATGTTCGGAAACCGCCGGGTGAATTCGACCAGGTCGTCCATGATCAGATGCTGCGCAATCAGGTCCGAGGTGGTCAGCACGATTTCCCCGCTCAGCTGCGCGTCGCGGCCCTGAAGCTGCCGCTCGGCCGCCAGAAGCGCGTCCTCTGCCCGCACGGCCTGAGAAAGCAGCGCCTCGCCGGCGCCGGTGAGTCGGTAGCCGCTGGCGTCGCGATCGAACAGGCGACTGCTCAGGTCCTTTTCCAGATCCTCGGCGCGCCGAGCGACCGTGGTATGGCTGACCCCGAGGATCGCGGCCGCCGCGCGTGCCGACCCGTTTCGCGCCAGTGCGAGAAACAGTCGCACGTCATCCCAGTTCATGGTCGATTTTTGCACCGCAAGGCTCCGGCTAGACAACTAGCGGAACGATTATTGTCCGGCTGGCCATTTCCGTCGTCAAGCACGCGGTGTCAAGGGGCGTTCGGCCGGCATCCGGCCGGCGCGCGCGGCGGCAACCGCCGCTCCGCTAGAACATCGGGAGCCGATGATTCACAGCCAGACGTCGTTGTCCGCCGTTCGCTCGCCGCCTTCGGAGCCGGTATTGAGTACGCCCCGTGGCTCGATCAGCAGCATTTTGACTTCGTGTTCCGCATAGGGTTTGTGTTCGACACGTTTTGGTACGACGTACATTTCGCCCGCGCCTACGGTCACCGCACCGTCGCGGAAATCGATGCGAAGCTCGCCGTCCAGCACGATGAACGTCTCGTCGGTGTCGTCGTGCGTGTGCCAGATGAAGTCACCCTGAATCTTGACGATTTTGAACTGGTAGTCGTTCATCTCGGCAATGACCCGCGGCTGCCAGTGATCGTTGAAAAGACCTAGTTTCTCGTCGAAGTTGATCGGTTGATAACTCATTTGTCTGCTCATCGGCTGGGGGTTGTTGTCAATCGCGTCGTATTGACGGGCGCTAATCGTAACCGCGCCGCTGACGGTGGCTGATGTCCTCGGCCATGTTCATCTTCTGCCAGATCTTACGCGACAGGCCGTCACACAGATTTTCGACGTCGCTGACCGCGGCCAGTACGACGCTATCGCTGAATCTCTGAATGTAGAGCGCGGAGATCTTACTGGTCAGTGAGAGTAACTCACTGCAGTAATCGAGATAACGCATGAGTTCCGGCAGCGTCAGCTCCCGCTTGGGCGAATGCACCGTGTCTACTGTCTCGCCACGGTAGTAGTCGGGATCTTTGTTCAACTGATGCATGTCGATGACGTGCGCCATCGAACGTAATTCGTGAATTCTCCGCAATGCCCGGCCGCGCTTGATGCGCCCTTCCAGGGTGATCAGAAAAAACACGGCGACACCGAACAGGATGAATTGCTGCGTGCCTGCTTCGAGGCCTTCGAGCAGATCGACCAGACCCACGCGGGTAAACTGATCGGCGTTGGAAAGCACCGTGAGCACCAGCGACGAACCCATGACGACGATCAGCGAGATGAGTATCCCGCCAGCGATCCTGACCCAGTAGATCGGTCGCGCAATACGCGGCGCATCGACCTCGGCTTTGGTGCCGAGCGCAAGAACCTCTTCGGACACCTTGAAAAGGCCCGAGTCGGGGAATCGCTCGAAGATTCGCTGTGACAGTTTTTTCGCCGTCCGAGCGATGTGGTCCGCTCTAAGTAGCGTTACAGACATTGGTCATCCCATGCGCCAGGGGTGGAGTCAGCGCAGGCGCGATCTTACGCGAATTTGCGGCAAGACCGTAGCACGGCGGCCCGGTCGCTCGCGAGAGCGCGGCAAATACCGCGGTTCGTCGTCCCTTCGCGGTGACGGGAGTTTAGAGTATCGTTGATTTATCATCATTACCTGCTGTTTTATATAGAAATTTTTTTGACGAGAATTTCTTGCTTGCCGCAGCATTTGTCAGCCGCCGTGAAGCCTGATTTGATTCGCGAATGACAATGACGCTCTACGACATGCCAAGATCCGGACACTGTCATCGCGTACGGTTGTTTCTATCCATACTCGGTCTCGATTACGTCAAGGTTCCGACCAGCACGAGAGCCGGCAAAACGATGCCGCCGGAATACCTCGCGCTGAATCCCCTGGGTCAGGTGCCGACGTTCGTCGATGGGGATACCGTGATCACCGACTCGACCGCCGCGCTGGTTTACCTGGCAAAAAAGTACGCTGACGACGGTTGGCTACCCGACGATCCGGCCGCCGCGGCGGCCGTTCAGCGCTGGCTCTCGACGGCGTCCGGAGAACTCTATCGGGGACCGATGTCCTGCCGGGCCGCCAAACAGTTCGGCCGCAAACTCGACGTTACCGCCGCGGAGAACTGGTCCAAGCGCCTATTCGAGTGGATGCAGGCACATCTCGCGAATCGCAAGTGGCTGGCAACGGACCGGGCCACGATCGCGGATCTCGCGATGTATTCCTATCTGCGGATCGCAAACGAAGGTGATCTCGATATTGCGCCGTATCCCGCTATCGTCCGCTGGCTCGAGGACGTGGAGCAGCTCGACGGTTTCGAGCCGATGCCGACTCCGGACTAGCTGGCCTGGCCGGAACGCCGCTGCAGCTTGCCGTCGTACATGCTCGAATCGGCGTCGGACAACATGCTGTCAACCGTGTCGTGACGACTCGGATCAAAACTAACGGTGGCGACGCTCCAGCTTATCGGGCCGAGGACGTCTTCGGCGACGGCAAGCGACCGCAATCGCTCGACGGCGGCGTCCGATGAGCAACCCGCCGCCGTCAACAGCACGACGAACTCGTCGCCACCCAAGCGTGCAACGACGTCGGCCGACCGAAAACATTTAATGAGCAGCTTCGCAAACTGCCGCAGCACCTCGTCACCGGCCTCGTGGCCGGACGTTTCGTTGATTTTGTCAAGCTGATCGATGTCAAAAAAGATCATCTCGGCGTCCGTGTTCGTGCGCCGGCACAAGGACAGCATGTGACTCGCGACGGTATCGAAACCGCGTCGGTTTGCAATCATGGTGAGATCGTCGACCGTGGACTGGCCGGTGACCCTCAGTTCGTCGTCCACGAGCGCGGCCAGATCTCGCAGGATTTCCTGCTCCGCCGGCGGGAATCCGCGCGGCTCGGGGTCGATCAGGCACAGTGTGCCGATACGATGGCCGTCGGGACTGCGCACGGGGCAACCCGCGTAAAACCGGACGTGCGGCGGGCCGGTCACGAGCGGATTGTCCTCAAATCTCGGATCGGCCGCGGCGTCGCCGACGACAAACACCTCCTCGCCCAGAATTGCATGGCCGCAGAACGATATGTCGCGGTCGGTGCCGCTGGCGTCGAGGCCCTGCCTGGACTTGAACCACTGTCTATTGCCGTCCACGAGACTGATCAGGCAGGTTTCGACGTCGAACATGCGCTGGGCCATCCGCGCAATGCGATCGAAACGCTCCTCGGCCGGCGTGTCGAGTAGGCGCAATGCTTGTAGGCTCATCAGTCGCTGGGTTTCGTTGAGCGGTGACGGTGGTTTGAGCATGCAGGTTCTCCAAGACTCTGCCCTTCCTATCGGTCCGATAGTGGTATTTCTTTAGCAAATCGGACAGGCGCCACCCTAGCGCGTGCCGAATTTCCGGGGCGGTTTCCGGTCTCATCTAGGCAACGGCACACAAGGGGGCGCTATCGTGAACCATCGAAAAACAACGAAAATCCGCACAATGACCGTCGCGCTGTTGCTGACGGGCGGCGGTGTTATCAACGCGGCCGACACGGCCGCGATCCCCGCCGGCGACACGGACGCCTGTATGCAAGGCCCGCTTGCCCAGTTCGGGCGCTACATCGGCAGTTGGAACATCGAGGATTCCCGGCTCAGCGACGACGGCTCCAAATGGATGGCCGGCGCCGGCGCAAGATGGAATTTCGTCTGTATCGGCAATGGCACGGCGATCCAGGACTTCTGGATGCCGGCCGGCGGCGACGTGGGCACCAACCTGCGGACCTACAATCCGGACACGGAATCCTGGGATATCGCCTGGGCCATTACCTCAATGCCCGGGTTCGCCCACATCGGGGCCGTCGCGGACGCCGCTGGCAACATCGTCATGCACTACAAATCCCCGCTTCCGGATCCACTGCGGCGAATCACGTTTTTTCCGCCCGACGCGGACGGGTGGAATTGGAAACTCGAAGTATCCGCCGATGACGGCAATACCTGGACCGAGGTTTATCGGATCAAAGCGACACCCGCCCGGTAAACCCGCCACGAAGGGATCAGAGCCGCCCCTTCAGGTATTGTTGACGCCGGCGTTCGGGGAACTTCTCGATTGCGTACCTCAGCATCGTACGCGGCATACGCTCGTAGTGGCGTTCGAGGAACGCCTCCTCGGCCGGCCGGTCGCGGTTGCCGACTTCGCGCAACATCCAACCCACGGCCTTGTGAATGAGATCTTCATCGTCGGCGAGAAGCCGTTCGGCCAACGCCAGGATGTCCTCGAAATCGCGGTTTTTGATGAAGGTGAGGGTTGCCATGACCGCAATACGGCGCTCCCACAGATCGGCCGATCCGGCGAGCCGGTACAGCGGCCGCCGACTTCGGTCCTGAAGATAGCCGCCAACGATTTGCGGCGCGGAACCGTCAACGAGATCCCAGTTGTTGATGTAACGCGTATTGTCGAGGTAACAGCGGTAAACGTCGGCGCGGACCCGCGAGTTGCCTTTGCGAAAATGCTCGACCAGGATAAGCAGCGCACACAGACGAATTTCGTGCAGCGGCGATCGAAGCAGCTTTTTGGTTTCGCTCAGCGACAACTCCTTGAAGCGTTTCGCCTCCCGGCGGAGTGCCGGCACGCGAATGCCGAGGAAACGATCTCCTTCGCCATATTCTCCCTTGCCGGTCTTGAAAAAGCGTTGACTGTGCTCGGCGATCGCCGGATCGCCGAGTTCGCGTAACGCCTGCGTGATATCTTGCGCCTTCAAAGTCATCATGCTATCCGTACTGAGAACCGTGGCTATCGATACCACGAATGCGAAGGCAATTGAAACCCGGACATGACCAAACGCAAACCGATTCTTCTGTGGATACCGACCGTCGCGGCACTCACGCTGGGAGCGCTGTTTCTCACGGGGTATAGAGCGGACATCCCGCTGAACGATCTGAAAATCAAATACGCCAACGCCGCGTCTCAATACGTCGACGTATTGGGTATGCCCGTGCATTATCGCGACGAGGGCAGCGGCCCCGCCCTGCTCCTGCTCCATGGGACCGGCGCGTCTCTACACACCTGGGACGGCTGGATCGATATCCTGAAACACGATTTTCGAATAATAAGGCTCGACCTGCCGGGATTCGGACTGACTGGACCCGACCCGAGCAATGACTACAGGGTCACGCGTTACGTCGAGTTCATCTCCAAATTCGCCGAGGCGTTGAACCTCGATTCCTTCCATATAGCCGGCAACTCACTCGGCGGACGCATCGCCTGGAATTACGCGCTCGCCCACCCGGATCGGGTCTCGAAACTCATCCTGATCGACTCGTCGGGTTATCCGCGGCCGGAGATCGTCAATCAATCGTTCGTGTTCAAACTGGCGCGCATGCCGGGAATCAACTGGCTGCTTACGGTAATGACGCCCAGGTCGATGACCGAGAAGGCGCTTCTCGAGGTCTACGCAGATCCGAACAAGGTCACCGACGAATTGATTGACCGCTATCACGAGTTGTCCCTTCGGCCGGGAAATCGCCAGGCGTTCGTCAAGCGCGCGCTTGATGCGCGTAACGAAACTGACGGGGATCACCGGGAAATCACGCAGCCGACCCTGATTCTATGGGGCATGGAAGATCGGTGGATACCCATCGCCGATGGCCGCGGTTTTCTGGACGACATCCCGGACTCGACCCTGATCTCCTTTCCGGGGATCGGTCACGTTCCTATGGAAGAGCTTCCGGGCCAAAGCGCGCGGGCGGCGCTAACCTTCCTGCGTGACTGAATCAGGAGCCGGTCGACCGACTTCTTTCGATCTTCTCTCACACGACTGAGACCAGTGCCGGTTGACCGGCCTCTCCAGGTTTTGTCCGGAGAGATTGGACCTGAAATCAATTGACCGATTTCTCCCGGCCTTCCCAGAACGGTGCGCGTAGCTGTCTTTTCAGAATTTTCCCGGGGCCCGATTTCGGCAGCTCGGACTCCGAGAACGTGATCTCCTTGGGCAGCTTGTAGCCCGCGATCCGTTTTCGGCAGAACTCGATGAGCTCCGCCGAAGAAACGGCCTCGCGCGGCACGACGACCGCGTGCACCGCCTCACCCCATTTGTCGTCGGGTATACCGAACACGGCCGCCTCGAGCACCGCCGGATGTTTGTACAGGGCTTCCTCGACTTCGGAGCAATAAACGTTTTCCCCGCCGCTGACAATCATGTCTTTCGCGCGATCAACCAGATAGAGATAACCCGCATCGTCCAATCGTCCCAGATCGCCGGTGTGGTACCAGCCGTTCCGCAGCGCGGCAGTGGTCTGTTCGGGTTTGTTCCAGTAGCCCCGCATGACGTTTGGACCGCGTACCACGACCTCCCCAACCTCACCGGCCGGTAGCCCTTTGTCCTCATCGTCGAAGATAGCCACCTGCACACCCACGATCGCCTGGCCGCAGGAGCAGGCGCGCTCGTCGTTCAAATAGTTCTGTTCGTTACGCAGGCTCGTCACCAGGGGCGAGGTTTCGGTGGCCCCGTAAACGTGCAAAAACTCCGCCGTGGGAAACGCCGCATAGGCGCGCCTGACAACTTCGCTGGCGACGGGTGACCCGCCGTGAGCGACCATCCTGAGCGTGCTCACGTCACGCGGCTCCGTGTGCTGTAACTCGGAAATCGCCGCAATCATGGCCGGCACCCCGAGCGTATGCGTGACACGGTGCTCCTCGATGAGGTCCAAAGCGACAGCCGGGTCGAACACTTCCAGCGGCACCTGAACGCTCGCGGACCAGATGCCGGCGAGAACGCCGTTACTGCCGGCCGCGTGAAACAGCGGCGCCATGATCAGCGACACGTTGTCCTGGTCCGGCGGAACCGCGGTCATGAAGTGAAAGGTATTCGCCACCAGATTGCGGTGCGTCAGCATCACGCCTTTGGACGCCCCGGTCGTGCCGCCGGTATAAAAAAGCCCCGCAAGCGAATCCTCGGTAACGCCTTGCCCCAGGTCGGCTTCCTCTGCTTCCCCGACCATTTCATCGAACTCGTCCGGCATGCCGACCACCGTATCAACGAGATCGCCCAGCGTTCCGGGATCCCGATCGGTCAATAACAGCGTGGCGCCGGCGTCTTCAAGCGCGTAACGAAGCTCCGGTTCCGCATGGCGGGTGTTCAGGGGCACTACCACGAATCCTGCCGCGGGAATGGCGACGTAGGCTTCGACGTACTGATCGGAGTTTGCGGCGAGAATGGCGACGCGATCGCCGGGTTGCACCCCTTTCGCGCGCAGCGCCGACGCTATACGGCGGCAACGCGACCAGAGCTCCCGGTAACTCGTTTGCCGATCACCGAATATCGTTGCCGTCCTGTCGGGCCCTACCTGCAGAGCCCTGAGCAGCGGATCAATGAATGTCGGCACGCTTTTTCCTTTTTATTGTCCGTAGTTGCAGCAATTATAGGCCAAGTGCAAAATTTTCAGGAAGTCGGGCCTCCGCCGCCTTTGGATGAACAATCCGGGCGACGACGGTCTATACCCGGATACGATGGAGAAATCATTGGCCCGAGAGACGGAGCCACGTATTCAAACACCGCCTCGCATGTCGGTAACCCCTAACAATCGGCGCGCAAGTCGGTGAGAATAAGCCCCCTGGGTTTATCGATAACAAATACAGGTCGAATACCGTGAATAGACTCTTAAGCATCCCGGCGCTGACGCTGCTACTGACGGCCTGCGGCCAGGACCAACAAACGCCGGAAGCCTCGTCCGCCGCCGCCATTGAACCGCCACTTCACTCGGGCATTCTCCTCGATTACATGAACACGGAGGTTCGTCCGGGTGACGACTTCCATGCGTACGTCAACGGGACGTGGATCGACTCGACGGAGATTCCGGCTGACAAGCCCAGTTACGGAATCAGCTACATCCTGCACGAAGAGTCCCAGGAACACGTCCGTAACATCATCGAAGAGGCGGCCGCCGGCGATTTCGCAAAGGGCAGCGATCAACAGAAGGTCGGAGATCTTTTCGCCTCGTACATGGACATGGAACACCGCGATAATCTCGGCGCGGCGCCGATGGCAGCCGAGTTCGAGAAGATTGACGCGCTGTCGAACCATGAGGACCTCGCCGTGTATTTCGCGGAAGCCAACAAGATCGGCTTCGACATGCCCTTCGCGCTCGCACAGTACGTCGACTTCAAAGATCCGAACGCCTACATGATGTATACCTGGCAGGGCGGGCTCGGCCTGCCGGACCGCGAATTCTATTTTCTCGACGACGAGAAATCGGAAAACATACGCGCTGCGTACGTCGACCACGTTGCAACGATGTTCGAGCTGGCCGGGCTCGATGACGGCGATGCCGCGGCCGACATGATCATGGCGTTGGAAACACGCATGGCCGGCGAGCATATGCTCAAGGAAGAAACGCGAAACATGGTCGCCCTGTACAACAAGATCCCGACCGCTGAACTTGTCGGGCTGATGCCGAATTTCGCCTGGAACGCCTACCTGGCCGAAGCGAATATTGCGGATATCGACGGCGTCGTGGTTACGCAGATCGATCACATGAAAGCATTGGACGCCATTATTCACGATACGTCGCTGGACGATTGGAAAACGTTCCTCAAGTGGAAGGCCCTGAACACACGGGCGAGCCTGCTGAGCGCGGAAATCGACAAGCAGAACTTCGAGTTTTATTCAAAGACCCTGCGCGGCGTCGAAGAACAGCCGCCGCGTTGGCGGCGGGCCGTCAACGTCGTCAATGGCAATCTCGGCGAGGTTGTCGGACGCGTCTACGTGACGCAGCACTTTCCGCCGGAAGCAAAAGCCAAAATGCAGGCGCTGGTTGACAACCTGGTCATCGCCTACGAATCCAGCATCAAGGAACTGGACTGGATGGGCGAAGAGACGCGCGCACAGGCGCTCGACAAGCTGTCGAAGTTCACACCCAAAATCGGCTATCCGGACGAGTGGCGGGATTATTCGGCGCTGGAAATCCGTCGTGACGACCTCGTCGGCAACCTGGAGCGCGCGGCCCTGGTCGAGTATGCGCGCCTGATCGAACGGCAGAACGCGCCGGTCGATCGCGGCGAGTGGCAGATGACGCCGCAGACGGTGAACGCGTATTACAATCCGCCGCTCAACGAGATCGTCTTCCCCGCCGCCATTTTACAGCCGCCGTTTTTTGACATGAATGCCGACGATGCCGTGAACTATGGCGCGATTGGGGCCGTCATCGGTCACGAAATCGGCCACGGCTTCGACGACGCGGGCAGCACGTTCGACGGCAACGGCGTGCTGCGGAACTGGTGGACGGACGAGGACCGGGAGGAATTCAAGGCGCGGACGAGAAGGTTGGTCGAACAGTATTCGGCTTTCAAACCTTTCGACGACCTGAGCGTCAACGGCGAGTTCACGCTCGGGGAGAACATCGGCGACCTTGGCGGCCTGGCAATTGCTCTGCTTGCCTACGAAATCTCTCTGCAAGGCAAGGAGGCTCCGGTGATGGACGGCTTCACGGGCAGGCAGCGGGTGTTCATCGGTTACGCGCAGAGTTGGCGGTCGAAAGCGCGCGAGGAAGCGCTGCGGCATCAGATCAATACCGATCCTCACTCACCCGCGGAATACCGCGTCAACGGCGTCGTCAGAAACGTGCCGGAATTCTACGAAGCGTTCGAGGTCGCGGAAACCGACGCGCTGTACCTGCCGCCGGAGGAGCGCGTCAAGATCTGGTAGCGGCGCGCAAGCACGGGACGACCCCGAACGGCAACAGACGTTCCGCGTCGGGCCGTCCCGTACGGTTACGAATCCGACGTTGTTGCGATACGCGTGCCGATTTCGATCGACGCGCAGTATTGGGCCCTAACCCGAGTTCGCCGGGCCGCGGAACGCCTCGGCCTGCTTCTGCACCTGCGACGGATCCGATATCGGGATCGAACACATGTCGGGATTGCAGATGAACATCGACGGGATGCCGCGATCGGGATAACGGCCGGGGGCCTCGTAGTGCAATACCTTGCGCGGCTCGAACACGGCCAGCCCGGCATCGAACAGGGCCTTCGAGTTCGGGTGTTCCGTATCGCCGACGATCGAGAACTCGACATAGGTCGCCGTGACCTTCTCCAGCGCATTCGCGAACTCACCGGTGATACGCCCTTCCCGGCGGATGATGCCGGGCTGGCCGACCGCCCGAACCGTGTCCTCGGCAACCGAGGTGTAGCGCTCGTCCTTGGTGTAAATCGAAAGGTCATAGAAGAAACTCGCCGCGGTCCCGTTGGCTTCCAGCGGTTTCCTCGGTGCAACGATTGCCGCTGTCGCGTCGGGAACGGTCGCAAAAAAGCCGCCTACCTCGTCGTCGTACAGCTGCTCCAGGGTTGCCTTGCCGATCTCATCCGCCGCTTCGAGCCAGGAAACGTCACCGCTCGCGCGATGCAGGGCAAGCAACGCCGATCCGAACCAGACCTGCGCGCTCAAGAACGGCCGGATTTCGGTAACCAGGGGCCGCATGCGAGCGTCGTTCTCCGCCGCGGCGTTGTCCAACGCCTGCACGACCCAGCCGCCGGGCTGCCGGCGTTTGTCCAGGATCGCCCCGGCTGCGCGTATTGCAGTCGCCAGGTAATCGGCGTTGCCCGTCGATTCGTAGGCCAGCACGTAAGCACTGATCACCTCGCCGTTCTTGTCCGTATAGACCGCGTGATCGACCGGCGGGGTCCCGTACTCACGCCGTTTCTCATCGCTGTCGAGCAGCCAATAATCGTTGATCGAGAGATTGCGCGGCAGCTTTGGCGGCTCGCTTTTCTGGTTGGTGTAAAAGCTGCCGTCCTCCGCCATCATCCAATTGCGCAGATAGCGGTCGACTTCCGCGATGCCGTCCAGGTAGCGGTGTTCGCCGGTCTTTTTGAAACCGAGCGCAAATGCCGTGATTGCGTTGGACTGTACCAGGATGCGCTTCTCGGGGATGGCCCGCAGCTTCGCGAACCGTTCGGGCACGTCCATGCCGGAAGGGAATGAGCCTATGTAAACGCCGCCCCATACAGGATCGAGGGCATTCAGAAAACCGGCCGATCCCTTGATCGCCAGGTCCCTGAGTTCGGCGTCGTCGTACATGTGCGCGCGCAGGTACAGATGACGCAGCCGCGAACCACTCTGCTCTCCGCCGATCCCGCTGCGTCCCCAGCCGCCGTACTTGCGATTCAGCGAACGGTCGAGTTGAGCTCTGAGATCGTCACGTATCCGCGTCAAATCGGTTTCCACGGGTTTTGGAGGCGCCGCGTACGGCGATCGGGGATCGGGTTCCAGGCTCCCGGCGGTGTGTTTCGCAATCAGGTCTTCGAGTATCGGCACGAAGTTTCTGGGCAGGCGGTTACCGCGCAGCGCAAATACCTGCGTCGCATCGGGGGCCAGGAAGATTGTCGCGGGCCATGCCCAATCCGAGTAACGCTCGCCGATATCGGGTCGCGCCTCCGCGTCCACCTCGATGGCCACAAAATGCTCATCGATGAGGTCGATCACGCTGCTGTCCGTATAGGTCAACGACTCCATGCGGGCGCAGGCGGCGCAACCTTCCATGCCAACGGATACTAGAATTATCTTGTTGTCCGCCTTGGCGCGCTCGAAAGCGCCAAGCTCCCAGTGCTGCCAGTCGATCGCCTCGGCGGCCGTCACCGCCGGCGCCGCCACTATCACCGCCAGCATGCAAAACGTCAGCGAGAGTTGTCGCATCATGACCTCCCCTTGTGAGATTCGCTCCGTACGTCGGCGCAAGCGGACCCGACACGGCCATCCGGATCGCCAACTGAGACTCCCTAGAATTGACCCGACCGCGGGGCCTTATATTTCGGTTGGACGGCCCCCGCAGGCGATCTACGGATGACCGTCGTCAACCGGTCCGAAACCCTGGAAAGGCCCGGATCGCGTATTGCCCGAAGCCGCACAATCGCGGGCTTTTGGCCACCCCTCGCGGGTATCACGTTCTGTGACCCAACTCCCTGAATTTATGCCGGCAAGACCGCAAACTCGCTGTTATCGGGTTCTCGCTGAGTAAGCATATACTTTAAAAAGTACCCATAAATATCTATGTATATTGAATTTTTTGGATTAGAGCAGAACCCTTTCCGCGCGCGTGCGAGCGGCGCCTCGGTATTCGTCGGCCCGCAGCAGGCAAAAATGTTTTCCGCGCTGAAAAAAGCGTTGGGGGAGCCGGATGCGGTAGCCGCCGTCAGCGGGCCCGTCGGGGTCGGCAAGACCATCAGCGTAATTCGCGCGATGGATTCGCTCTCATCGCAAAAATCGATTGCGCGCATCGGCCGTATGCAGCTGGGCCGCGAGGAAATTCTCGAACTTCTGCTCGACGAATTCGGCGTCGGCGGGCAAGCGAACGGCACGCTGCAACGATTCGGCGCCTTCAAACGCCTGTTGAATGACAGCGAGGACAACGGCGTCCGCGTCTTCATTGTCGTCGAGGACGCCACACGCATCGGGGTAGACGCGTTGGCCGAGTTGGAATCGTTGAGCTCCGCCGACTCCGGAGAAACGGGCGGCGCGAACCTCATTCTGATGGGCCCACCCGACCTCAACGCATTCCTCAAAACGCCGCCGCTGGCGCGTTTGAACCAGCGGATTCGCTTACGCCATTTCATCGAACCGTTCACGCTTGCGGAGATCCGGGGATACGTCGCCCACCGTATCCGCGAGGCCGGCGGTGATTTTGACGCGCTGTTCGCCCCCGACGCCATCGACGCCGTACACCGCTGCTCGGGAGGCATCCCGCGCGTCGTCAACGGCATCTGCGTGGCGGCCCTGACCGCGGCGGCCGACGCAAAATCGACGTCGATTTCGGCGCGGCTGATCGAGCGCATCGCCGGCGAGGAGTTCGGCTTTGAGGCAGATCACGCACCGTCCGTGACGGCTCCCGACGAAGCCGGCCCCATGCAACCGCAAGCCGGGCGCGAAGACCACGGAAACGCTCCGGAAGCGACGCCCGCAAGCCCGATCGCAGCGGCTCAAACTGAGGAAACCACCGACCGTGCCGATACCGACGTACCGGAGCTGATCCAGGACACGCTACCTTCTGTCAAGGCACTGAAGCTTGACGGCCCGGAGCCGTCGTCTTCCGCACTCGACGCCGCGAACGGCGCCACTCCGACGGAACCCGACGTACCGAAAGAACTGAACGCGGCGGCAATGAGCGCCGAAGAGCGGCGAGTCATGCTCGAACCGCGTGCCCCGGAACCCCTCTCGAAAACCCTGGATCCGGCCGACACCCAGACGATCAAGGCGCTCGACAGCGCACTACGTCCCGATACGCAACTGCTCGAAGCGTTGGAAGAACCCGTGCCGGCTCCAAAAGCCGACAAAACCGTCCCGAACGATCCGGCGAGCGGCGGCCCGGCGCCGTCGGCGGACGCGCTGCAAGAGCCGGGTGCCGGCGAACCGGCGTCGAGTGCCGGCACCGAAAAGCTGCCCACCCTGTCCGATTCGATGCGACTCGCCCCGCCGCCAGCGGCCGCCCCGGACACCCCCTCTGCATCCGTGGCGGCGGATACGAAAGGCGGGGAGGCCAAAAAGCCCGACATCGATGCGCTCGAGACGGCGCTTGCCGTCGCTCGCAAAGGGCCAATGGACCTGGGCGACGACACCGCGTCGCCGGCTACGGCAGCCGCTGCGCCGCAGCCGACGGCGGCCGAGCCCGATCCGGCGACGTCGGCCGAAACGGTCGAACCACGCGACGCCGCGGAATCTGTCCCCGAAATCACGCTGGATGACTCCATCCGGCGGCAGCAGGAGGCGGCTCAAGCCCGGCTGGCCGAGGAGGCCGCGAAAGTCGCAGCTGCCGCAAAAGCCGAGCAAGCTCCGGAAAAGAGTGAGGCCGAGCTTGCCGCGGAGAAGGAACTCGTCGTTGAAAAAGAGCGTCTCGCCGGCATGAGTTCAATCGCCGAGCAATTCTCGAGCGCTGAGGAACTTTCGCTTGCCGATCTGGGGTCGGCAACAAAACCGGCGGCGGGCGAACTGTCGCTCGCCGATTCGGGCTCAGCGACGGAAGCGGCCGTTCCCGTCGAGCAGAACACGGAGCAGGCGGACGACGACCGCGAGAATCGCGAAAAGCTCAAGCAACTCGCCGCGGAGCTGGGCAGCGCAACCTCCCTGGAAGACATCGACGACCTGGCTGCCGAAACGCTGTTCGGCGAGGAATTCAGCCAGATGGCCGCAACGGTCGCCGCCATGGCCGCGAACGATACGTCGTTGGCGGTCGAGACCAAATCCGAACCCAAACGAGCCACCCCGGAGGCCGCGCCGGCGCCGCCCGCCGTGGAACTGGAGCTGGAGTCGCCTGCACCAACGAAGCCGGCTCAACTGGCGCCGTCGCCTGCCGCGGGTCCTGCCGCCACGACGACCGCACCGCCGGCGCCGCGGCGACCGATTCCGGATAAACCGGAAATCGATCCGTCGGCCGCGCGCCGTCTCGAGATGGTCCGGTCATTGAACAAAAAGCGCCCGCCGCCGGCGAACGCCCCCACGGCTGAAGACATCGTTCTCGGCGATGCCGATCAGGTTCCCGTCGGCAATGCGCCAAAACCCGAGCCGATCGAAAATCAGTTCGGCACGTCGATGACGGCAAACCTGGAGGCCCTCAACGTGCAATCCGTGGAGGCCATGCAAAACGCCGAGGAACAGGAGAAAAAGGGCGGGCTGCTCAGCCGCTTCAAACGTTCCTAGAACCTATCTCAAACTAGATCGTAGCCGCGCCGGGCAACTCGAATTCCCGCTCACGGGACCGGCAGGGGTTACTCGCAGAGTGCTAACGGACCCTAGGGCCTGTTATCCATTGATGGTTAACAGGCCCTAGGCAATTCCGCCCGCCGGATCGCCCGTATCTGTGTATTTCCCAAATCGTGTTCCGGTGGCATAAACAGCTTCTGACAGGCAATCACGGGAACCGACGTCGTGGACCACGGAACTCTCTATCGAATAGCCGCGTTTACCGATACGCCCGCCGGCGGAAATCCGGCGGGCGTCTGGATCGGGGACGCTCTGCCCGACGCGGCGACAATGCAGAACACCGCAAAAGCGGTCGGTTTTTCCGAAACGGCGTTCATCGCCCCGGAGGACGGCAACGAGCGCACCATCCGCTATTTCAGCCCGGAAGCGGAGGTTTCGTTCTGCGGTCACGCGACAATCGCAACCGGCATCGTGCTGGGCGACAATTCCGGTGACGGCAGCTACTCGCTGTCCACGCCCGTCGGAGTCGTCCCCGTCACGGTAAGCAGTTCCGGTGGCGCCCGTAAAGCGTCTCTGACGTCCGTCGAGCCGAAACATGAGCCTGCGTCCTCCGTTCTCGTCGCGGCGACGCTGGACTCACTCGGCTGGCGAACCGATGAGCTGGATTCTTCCATTCCGCCGGCGCGGGCGTACGCGGGCGCGTGGCATCTGGTGCTTGCCGTCCGCGACCGTGAGCGACTGGCCCGGCTGGACTACGATTTCGAGTCACTCAAACGCATCATGCTGGAGGACGGACTGACTACCCTGCAGCTTGTCTGGCGCGAGCGGCCGGACCTATACCACGCACGAAACCCGTTTCCGGTCGGCGGCGTCGTCGAGGATCCGGCAACCGGCGCCGCGGCCGCGGCGCTCGGCGGCTACCTGCGAGACGGACGGCTGATCGATGCCCCGACCCGAATCACCCTCCGCCAGGGCGACGATATGGGCCGGCCCAGTCTGTTGTGCGTGGATATCCCCGCCGAGGGCGGGATCGTCGTTAGCGGCGGCGGGGTGCCGATCTGACGTCGCTCCAGGACCCAGCTCGAATCCGATCGTAGCCGTCGCGGTTACGATCGGGTTCGAGCTAGGTTCAGTCCGCGTAGCCGGTCAACTCCACGTAACCGCGTCCCCGCAGGGCCTCCCCCCCGCGCAGGCCGCTAACGTCCACGGCCCCCTCCCAGTAACGCACGCTGGTCTGCAGCTCCTGAGCAGCCATTACCGGCTCTATCGAGAGGGAAAGGTCCAGGCTCGGCACGCCAATGCGCCAGCGACTCGGGTAGCGTCCGCCGAGCGGGCTTTCCCAATGATCGAGAACGTCGATGGATACGTCGTCATAGCGCAGATGTTGCGTACGTCCGGACGGCGCGACAAACGTTCCCGCACTCATCAGGTCCTGCGTTCCATCGAGCTTGCGAATGCTGTAGAACATCAGCTCGCTGTCGTCGTCGAGCTGGAGCGCAAACCAGTCCCAGCCCGATTGATCCTGCGACAGCGCGCTGCTCCCCCATTCCCGATCCAGCCAGGACAATCCGCTGACCTCGAACCTGCGGTCGCCGATCCGCACCGTGCCATCGCTCTGCAGGCGGGTCATGGAATAATAATAAGAGGCGTTGCCGGGTTCGGCGGATTTTTGCGAGAGCCCGTTAACGCCGTTCAGGACCGGCCTTTTTTTCGACGTCAACGACAGATCGATCGCGAATTCATCGTCCGCCGCTTGCAGGCGCCACGACGCGACGTCCGCCGTCCCGGCGGCGCCGGACTCCTCACCGATTTGCCAATCCTCCAGCCATACGCGAAACGGCGCCGAGCTTGCACCCGCCAGTCCCATGCTGCCCCGTGAATAACGCTCGGCGACGTAAAACTCGTCGCGACGAACGTCGCTTATCGCGAAGTGACCGATGTAAACCTGGTTGCTGCGCCACGCCGACGCGGCAGCCGGAGCGGCGGGCGTCAGTAAAAACCGAAACAGGGTCAGCTCGAAGCCCAGACGCTCTCCGCTAACCGCGTCCAGGTTGCCGGTCACGTACCACCATTCGTTGCGGTACTCGGGATGCGGACCGTGGTCCTCGGGGAAGCGGAATTGGCGCGGCTCGACGACCCGCGGGTAACTCTGCTCCGAGTCGCTGCCCAGCAAGCCGGCGAGTCGGGATGATCCCGGCACCGGCTCTTCCGCCGGCGGCGGCGCGGGCGCCGGCAAGTCCGCGAGCAATGTCCAATAGACAGCAGAAAAAACAATTAAAACAATGATTAATAAACTTTTCCTCATGTTATTCTTCACGCATTGCCGAGGCCGGAGTGCTGCTGGCCGCGCGGTAGGCGGGATACAGGCCGGCAATCACGGCCGCGACGACCGCCAGCGCCAGCGCGTTGAGCAGGATCGCCGGATCGATGGTGACGTCCATTTGCCAGCCGAAAGAGCGCCGGTTGATGACGTCGATCAATACCCATGCCATGACCAATCCCAGCGGGATTGCCGCAACGCCGCTCAACAGGCCGATGATGCCCGTTTGTAAAACGACCATGGCGCCAAGTTGGCCCGGAGTCATTCCCAGTGCGCGTAATACGGCGAGTTCGCGTGCGCGTTCCAGCTGCAACGCGAGCATGGCGCCGAGAATGCCGATGATGGCAACGCCGACAGCCAACCAGTAGAGCACATCGGTGATGACAAACGTTCGGTCGAATATGCTCAGCGAAATGTTCTTCAAGGCCTGATTGGAACTCATCCGCAGCGACTGACGTCCGGCGCTCAGCGCGCGCACGCTTGACATGACCTCCTCGGCATCTGCATCGTCGTGGAGGTAGAGTCCCATCGAGTCGATACCGTCGTCCGACCAGAATCGATCATAGGTCGCGCGGCTCATCATTACCGCACCCTGATTGGCGTCGTAGCTGCGATAGGTTGCCGCGATCGTGAACTCCCGTGGCCCCGTATCCGTCGCCAGCAGCACGCGATCACCACGGGAAACGCCGTTTCGATAGGCGTAGGGATCCGAAACGAACACCGCCTGCCGTTCCTCGAATGCCCTCCACGCCGCTTCCGGGTCCGCATCGAGCAGTTCGGTGCCGGCAAAACTCCGACTCGCCATGGACACGGCGATGACGCGTGTCCTGCCCGCGTCTGACTCAATCCATCCACGTCGGCTGCTGCTGTGCTCCACAATACCGTCGAGTTCGACGATGTCGTCGAACAGCGCCCGGTCGATCGACCCCGACGGCACGCCGACATAAACGTCCGATTGCAGCGATTTACCCAGCCACTCGCCGACCGCTCCCCGGAAGCTGTCGACCATGATACTGACCCCGACGGTGGCCGAGACGGCGACGGCCAGCGCCACTATGGCCACGCCGGTCCGCGACAGCGAGGCTCGGATACCGTCCACGGCCAGGCGCGTGGCGGTGCCGCCGATGCGGGCCGCGAGCGCGGACGTGATCCTCGCCAGATGGCTCACGGCAAGTGGAATACCGAGCGCAAAGCCGAGAACCAGCAGAAACAATGCGGCCAGGCCCGCAACCAGGCTGTCGCCGGACAGCATCAGCACGCCGAGCGCCAGCAATACGCCGACGCCGCCTAGCGAAAGTAACACGGGCGCCAGGCGACCGGCGCGCCGCTCCAGAACCGAACGCGTCAGCGACAAAGTCGGCTGGAAGCCGGCGGCCTCGTAGGCCGGCACCGCGGCCGCTACGGCGGTAGCGCCCAGACCGGCCGCTAGTCCTTTGGCAACCGACCATGGACTTACGAACACGTCGGTTACCGCAAGCCGAAAGTACAGATCATTGATCGATTGAGAGACCAGAACCAGCAGGCGTTCACCAAGCCAGATGCCCGCGACGACGCCAATCACGGCGCCCACGACACCCAGGACGACGCCCTCGCTCATGATGAGCAGAAACGCTTGCCGCCTGGTCAGCCCGAGTGCACGGAATACGCCGATCAGCCCGCGCCGCTGAACGACGGCAAAACCCACGCTGTTGTAGATCAGGAAGACGCCGACCAGCAACGCAAGCAGACTCATCGCCGTCAGATTGGTCATGAACGCGGCCGTCATTTCGGACGTCGTCCGCGTGCGGCCGGCCGCCGAAAGCAGCTGGACGCCCGGCGGCAACTGTGACTCGAGCGCCGCCAGCGCATCGGGACGATCGCCAATCCGCACGTCGATGCGCGACAGGTAGCCGTATCCGAACCAGTCCTGCGCAGTCGCGATGTCCACGACCATGAGGTTGTCGAGCTGGACCTCGTTCGCGTCGGCCGCCAGCAAGCCGATCAACACCGCGGCGTGCTCCTTGCCGCCGGCGTTAACCGTGTATGACCGGTCAACCCATAATTCCAGCGCGGCCGCCGTATTTGCCGAAACCATTGCGGCGCCCGGCTCGGTCAGCAAGCGGCGAACCGATTCGAGGGCCGATGTGTCCCGCTCCTGCTCCGTCCCGTTGCGCGTTGCGCCGTCGGCGGGAGCACTAAAACTGCGAAAATCGCGCTCCGCAAACAGATCCACACCGAGAACGTTGAGCACGGCGCCATTCAGTTCGACATGACCTTCGATCACCGGCGCCAGTTCGCGCACACGACCGTCCACGCGCAACTGCCGGTAAAGGTTTTCATCGACGCCCTGCGGCCCGCCCACGATCTGGTGCGTCGCCTGCCCGTTGACGGCGTCCATTGACAACAGGAACGCCTTGCGCGAACTCGTGTTGGCAAGATCGACTGCAACCATCACCGCAACGCCGATACCGATGCCCAGCAACGCCAGGCCCAGCTGCCAAGGGTGCCTCAACAAAAATCCGAAACTGGCGCGATACAGTACGGGCATGAGTTACGATGCGTCGACCAGGCGGCCGTTGTGTAATTCGACCACGCGATCACAGAAAGATGCGACCGTCGCGCTGTGCGTGGCAACGAGCATCGTGCCTCCTTCCTGCCGAACCAGGCGATCGAGCAGGTCCAGCACGCTGCCCGCCGTCACGTCGTCGAGGTTTCCGGTCGGCTCGTCCGCAAGAATAAGGGATGGACGGTGTGCAAGCGCCCTCGCAATCGCGACCCGTTGCTGTTCTCCACCCGACAGCACATCCGGGTAACTCGCTGCACGGTCCGCCAGGCCGACGGCTTCGAGCAGGGTGGTGATTCTCGCCGTGGCCTCCTCGTGTTCGATGCCGTTGAGTTCCAACACCAATCGAACGTTGTCCTCGACGCAAAGCGTCGGGACGAGATTGAACGCCTGGTAGACGAAGCCGATGTGACTCCGCCGATACAAGGTCCGATCGCGCTCGGACATGGCCGTAACGTCGAGACCGTCAATGTCGATGCCGCCGCTGTCGGGCTTGTCGATACCGCTGATCAGATTCAACAACGTCGACTTGCCGGAACCGCTGCGGCCGCGCAGCGCGACGCTCTCGCCGCGATAAAAGCAGGCGCTGACGGCGTCGAGCACCCGATGGCGCCGCGTGCCCTCCCGAAAACTCCGCGAGACATCACGTAACCGGACCTGGATCTTCATTTCCGGCCGCCCGTCCACACCGCTCTCCGGCGCGTCTATTTGTCGACACCGGCGAAAAAGGCCACCAACTCCAGGATGAAGTAGTCACGCGGAGTTTCCAGGAATGCCGCGTGGTCGCCACCCGGTACCGTGACCCACTGTTTGTGTCCGGTGCCGATGCGGGTGAAGAGCTTCGCCTGATTTTCCGCCGGAGCAAGCGGATCGTGTTCACCGGCGATTACCAGCGTCGGCATCGTGATCTTGGCCGGATCCAGTTCGTTGTAGTCAGAGAAACCGCGCAAATCGGTTTTTACCGGGTCCGCCGCCAGCGCCATCGCGACGTAGGTATCAATCGCTTTTTGCGAAATTGAGCCCGGGGTGATGAAGTCGCTGGCGGCCGCCTCGGCCGTATTCGTCAGCCGCTCGGGCTCAAGCCCAGCCGCGTCCGCCGGAAACCGGTTGTCCACGTCGTGCCAATAGCCGAACAGGGTCAGCGAGGCCATCGACGACGGATTACGCTGCGCGGCGAGCTGCGAAATCGTCGAACCCATCGACCAGCCGAACAGATGCGGCTTCAACTCCCATTCACGCTCCGCAGCGATCCATTCCAAGACGATCGCCACGTCGTCGGCCGCTCGGCCGGGCGTCAACCAGCCGCTGTCGTCACGCGGCGTTTCACCGTAGCCGCGCAAATCGACCGCGTATACGGCGTAAGCTTTCCCGACCAACCCGTCCATCAGCGAAAGGTCCTCTCCATCGACCTGCAGATCGAAATCGGGAAGCGCACTCCAAGTGCGTCCGTGCACCAGCAGAACCGCCTGACGGGCATGCGGCGCGCTTTTCTCCCAAACCGCCAGCGGATGACCATCGGCTTCCACGGTATGCCGGACCAGTTCCGCGGCGCCGGCGTTGGCCGTGGCGAAAAGCAGCAGCGCTGCTGCAAGCATCAGGCAATGTCGATGGGTCGTTCGTGGCATTTCTTCGAGCCTTCATGACGGACGGCGGCGGTGAGATGATTCTAACGCCTCATGACGAACCGGCGCACGCGGCCATCACGATGGTCCGCACTCGGCGGTTCGCCAGTCGTGAACGTCGTGGCGAGGGTATTGCAATTCCACGGTCCGTGCTGAGCCAGCCGCGGATTTGAGAAACCCGTTGACGCCCGGGTCACCTGGCAATGCCCTTTTGCACTTCCGGCGAGACTTCGATCCAGGTGGCCCTGCACACCGCCAGCGTCTCGCCGGCTGCGTCGAACAGGATCGCCTCGGCAAAATACTTTCGGCCTTCGCGGCCGATTTCCTTCGCGGCAACGACACAGGGCTCACCCGCCCGCGGACAGCGGCGAATATGGACTGCCTGTCTGCCCAACAGGATGACGCGCATGCCCGCCGAGGAACTCGAGGCATACGCGGTCGGACAGTCCAGCGCGGCCCACACGAACTCCGGGCGCACGACGCGGTCGTCCCCCGCCAGACTGACGTCCGGCGTCCACGGCGCCGCCAGGACTCCGCGCCACTCCTCGTCGTTTTCGTCGATGGGCCCGACGTGGATGCGCAGGCCGTCGCCGCGATCGCGATGTGGGCCACAGACGAAACAGGTCGGCAGCGGGTGTTTGCTCGAATCGAACGTACGTCCCGCCGCCTCCTCGGCCGCCGCCGGCGACGGCGCGGCGATTTCCGGCACCTCGACATCGGCCGGCTGACCGACACCGATGAGCTCCTCACCGTCGTACAGGGCGACGAGGCCGTCTTCCTCGGCGCGCACCAAAAGCGCTTTCTCGAGCGGCGGCGGTTGCCGCAAAGTCACCTCCGCGCCGCCATTGATATACGCGGCAATCCTGCCGCAGGCGTAGCCGCCGTTCGCCGAATTGGGCGGGCCCAGAAATCGCCGTTCAACGACCACGGTACCAAGTGTCATGCCGAACTCCTCGCCGTATTTCCCATGGCGGCGTTACACGTCGCCATTTGGCGACAGGGCCCGCTATCCTATGCCCTGCCTGTCCCGTCATGCAACGCCGGGGCTGTTGCGCGAGATTCGGCCACCCCGTGCCGCGCGTCCCGTTACCGCGGAAAAAACGGGCATTCCGTGACGCACCGCAGTGTCTCGGCCGCCGGTGAACCGGTATCATCGGCCACTGGTCAGATTCAATCGATAAGGATTTGTCATGCAGTGTGACCTGACACTTCGCCCGGGCAGCGAACGCACACCGACCTTTTCACTCAGCCGCGTTGCGGCGGTATTGCTCGTCCTGTCTCTGGCCGCTTGCGGAGACAACGGCGAGGGCAACGGCTTCGCGGTCATCCCAAGCGGCGCCGGTGGCGGCGGTGGCGGTGGCGGTGGCGGTGGCGGCGGTTCGGACTGGACGGCCGGCGTATTCCAGCCAGCGGCCTCGTTCCAGGCGCGTTGCGCAAACCCGCGCGCCGGCAACGATCCGAACGGCTTTCCCTGGCCGGACGTGCAAGGCACGAGCACCGACGAGAACAATTTCCTGCGCTCCTACAGCAACGATACCTACCTCTGGTACGACGAGATCACGGACCGGGATCCGGGCCTGTTCACGACACCTGCGTATTTCGAGTTGCTGGTCACCGAGGAACTGACCCCGTCCGGCACTCCGAAGGACAACTTCCATTTCTTCCAGAACACCGACGAATGGCTCGCGCAGTCCCAGTCCGGTACGAGCGGCGGCTATGGCGCGCAATTTGCGCTTCTCGACACGACGGCGCCCGACCGCGTCGCGGTGGTGGCGTTCACCGAACCGAACACACCGGCAACCGGCGCCACCGCCGCTTTGGTTCGCGGTGCGGAAATTCTCGTGGTGGACGGTGCGAACATCGCCGACGGCAACGCCGACGTGCTCAATGCAGGTCTGTTCCCGGAATCTCCCGGCGAAACGCATTCGTTTACGGTCCGCGATCCCGACGGCACGGAACGCTCGTTTTCGATGACGTCCGCCGTCATCACGTCGACGCCGGTGCAGAACGTGACTACGATCCCGACCGCGACGGGCGACGTCGGATACTTTCTGTTCAACGATCACATTGCAACTTCGGAGCTGGGGCTGGTGAACGCAATCAGTCAGCTCGACGCGGCAAACGTAAGCGATCTGGTCATCGACATTCGTTACAACGGGGGTGGGTTCCTCGACATCGCCGCCGAGCTTGCTTACATGGTTGCCGGCAGCGTCCCGACCGCCGGCCAGACGTTCGAGTTGATCCAGTTCAACGACAAACACCCGGTCACGGACCCGGTCACGCGCGCTGCGATTGCCCCGATACCGTTCCACAACGTCGGGCAAGGGTTTTCCGTCCCCAGCAATACGCAGCTACCGACGCTGGACCTGCCGCGCGTGTTCATACTGACCGGACCGGGCACCTGCTCCGCCAGCGAGGCGGTCATGAACGGTCTGCGCGGCGTCGGCGTCGAGGTCATCCAGATCGGCTCGACGACCTGCGGCAAGCCTTACGGCTTTTATCCGACCGACAACTGCGGCACAACCTATTTCACGATCCAATTCCGGGGCGTCAACGCTCAGAATTTCGGCGACTACTCGGACGGCTTCTCGCCGGCGAACACCGGCGGAACCGCCGGCGTGTCGGTGCCGGGCTGCTCGGTTGCCGACGACTTCAGCGCGGCGCTCGGCGATCCAACGGAGGGGCGGCTCGCCGCGGCGCTGGAGTATCGCGCCAGCAACGGTATGACCTGCCCTGCGCCCAGCGGCACGGCGGGGCCACCGGGCGTATCCAAGCTCACTCTGCAATCGGACGAAGAACTCGTGTTACCGAAATCGCGGTGGCGGCAAAACCGGATACTGCGGCGCTAGGTTGATGCGCCGACGTTTACGCGCTTGGATCCCGGTCGCGGCAACGCTGGCCGCCTGTTCGGGGAACCCGATCAATCCGGACGTCGCCGCGTTGCGCATCAACCCCGACGCACGCTCAAAAAGCGAAATTGAAAACGTTGTTTCCTCCGCGCTCGGCGGTGTCGATATCATGATCGCCGACGATGCGCTGACTCGCGAGAGCGTGCTGATCATCGAACGCGGCATGCGGCGACGCGTCGACGGACCGCCGGAACTGGGCCGTGATCTCGGCCGCCCGGCACGTTTCCAGCTCGTGGTGGACGGCCGCCGGTGTTTCCTAGTGCACGAAGAAACCGGCTTGCGCTGGATGCTAAACGCAACAGAGTGCATCGCGGCCGAATAGCGACTGCGCCTCGCTGCGCGATCGCTGTGTACAATGTGGTGCTCTCGACCCTGGGCCTGTTGGCAGGAAGCACCATGCGATTGGCTATTTGCGGCGCCGCCTGCGCCCTTGCGCTCAACGCGGCTTACGCTGAAGACGCCGCTTACACCGTTGCCGGTCTCGAGCAGCCCGCCGAGATTATCGTCGACGAATGGGGTGTCCCGCACATCTACGCCGGCACGCATTACGATGCGTTTTTTGTCCAGGGGTTCAACGTGGCACGCGACCGCCTTTGGCAGATCGACACGTGGCGGCGGCGCGGCCTGGGACTGTTGTCGGACGCGCTTGGACCCGCATACGTCGATCAGGATCGTGCAAACCGGCTGTTTCTATACCGCGGCGACATGTATCGCGAATGGCTCGCCTACGGGTCGGATGCAAAACGGATCGCGGAAGCGTTTACGTCCGGGATCAACGCCTACATCGACCTTATCGAGGCGCAGCCGGATCTGCTGCCTGTGGAGTTTGAGTTGCTCGACTATCGTCCGGCCCGGTGGCAGCCCGCCGACGTCGTGAGAATTCGCACCCACGGGATCATGCGTAACGTGGCGAACGAAGTGCACCGGGCGAAAATCGCCTGCGCCAGCAATCTGGAGACCGCCACTTATTGGATAGAGCTTACGCCGTCGTGGTCGACCGAAATCCCGGAAGGACTCGATCCCTGCTCGATTCCCGAAGACGTTCTGGCCGTCTCGCGGCTGGCCAGAGCGCCGGTTGTTTTCGACCGGGCGGAGCGCACGGCTGCGCTCGCCGCCGAGATCGAGCGTGGCCCCGTGTCCGGCAGCAACAACTGGGTCGTCGGCCCGGGACGGACGGCGACCGGGCGCCCGATCCTTGCCAATGATCCGCACCGCGGCCACTCCGTGCCGTCCCTACGTTACGTCGCCCACCTCGTCGCTCCCGGGCTCAACGTCATCGGCGCCGGCGAACCGGCGTTACCCGGCATATCCATCGGACACAACGAACGGATTGCGTTCGGGCTCACGGTGTTCGGCATCGATCAGGAGGATCTCTACGTTTACGAACGCAGCGATGCCGGCTACCGATACCGCGGCGCATGGCAGCCATTCGACGAGGTAACGGAATTTATCCCCGTGCGCGGCGCGGCGGACGCCGAAGTGACGCTCAGGTACACGCGGCACGGACCCGTCATCTACGAGGACGAGAGCCGTGCGTTCGCGATACGCGGCGTCTGGTCGGAACCCGGAACGTCCGCCTACTTCGGCAGCGTCGAGTACATGCGCGCGCAGAACTGGCGCGAATTCGTCGGCGCGCTGAATCGATGGGGCACGCCGGCCGAGAATCAGGTGTATGCGGACATAGACGGCAACATCGGCTACAAACCCGCCGGGATGTTCCCGAAACGGCCGAACTGGGACGGCCTGCTCCCGGTCCCGGGCGACGGGCGTTACGAGTGGGCGGGGTTTCACGACATGGACGTTCTACCCGAGGAATACAACCCCGAACGTGGCTTCACCGGCACGGCAAATTCGATGAATTTGCCGGACGACTATCCGATCGAAACCTACACGACGTCGCTGGACGGCTGGGCCGAACCCTGGCGTTACAAACGAATGTGGGACGTGCTGGACGCAACGGCCGAGCACAGCCTCGCTGACTCGATCGCGTTGCAACGCGACTACACATCGCTGCTTGCAAAAGAATTCCAGGCTCGACTGCCGGAGACACCTCACTCTCCGTGGGTGAAGATGCTGAGAGACTGGGACGCAACGCTGTCGCCCGACTCCGGTCCCGCCGCGCTCTACATTGTCTGGATCTATCGGCACCTGAAACCGGCGGTGGCAATCGAACTGCTGCCGTCGGACCCGGAGCTCATCGCCAGCGCGCGCGGCTGGCGGGGCGTCCTGCGTCGGCTCGACGAGCTAGAAGATCCCGGCATCGCCGGTCTGACCCTCGAGGCGGCCGCCAAAGAAACCGCCGCATTGCTCGGCGGCGATCCGGCAAAGTGGCGCTGGGGCGACTTGCACAAGGCGCGTTTTGCCCACCCGCTGCTCGCATTCGCCGACGGCGAGCTCAGCGCCGCGATGCAATTGGACGAATACGAACGGGGCGGCAGCGGAAGCACGACGAACGTCAACAATTTCCGCGGCGACGACTTCAGCGTCGTCCACGGCGCCAGTTTCAGCATGGTGCTCGACGTCGGTAACTGGGACGCCTCGCGGATGAGTAATTCGCCGGGGCAATCCGGCGACCCGCGCTCATCGTTTTACGACAACCTGCTCGAAGGCTGGGCCAACGAGCAAAGCTTTCCGCTCCTCTACAGCCGTGATCAGGTGCTTGCGCGGGAGTCCTTTCGCATCGCCCTGCAACCGGCCGCCGCTGACGACTGAGCGTTCGCCTGCCGTCGCGGCGCTGTAACTTTCGCGGATTTTGCCGACTTTTCACCGATTTTACCGACAAATAGCCGCGTATATGCTCGTATTGTGCGGTATCGCAAGAACCGCCGGCGGTGTCCCGGCATGCGCCGCTGGACAAGCCTTCGACGAGTTGCGAGACTCGAACGACGTTGTCGAAACGCGCCACTACACACTACCGTGAGACCCCCCCGATGCTGCGCAAGCTGATCCTCGTACTCTGCACCCTTGCCCCTCCGCTGGCGGTGAACGCACAGCCCGCTTCGCCGACCCTCGAGCGGATCGCCGAAACCGGCGAGTTTCGGATCGGCTTCGTTCCGGATGCGCCGCCGATGTCTTTCCTGGATCAAAACGGCGCCGCCATCGGCTATTCGATCGATCTTTGCCGCCAGATCGCGTCCTCGATCCGAGAGGAAGCCGGCCTCGAAAAGATCGACCTGAGTTTCACGCCGTTGGTCTCGATGGAGGACCGTTTGAGCGCCGTCGAGAAAGGCCTGGTCGACATCGAATGCGGTGCGACGACGGTAACCTTGTCTCGTCGCGAAAGGGTCGACTTCACGCTGATGACCTTCATCACCGGCGGAGCGGTGGTCTCCCGGCGAGCAAAACCGATTTACACGCTGGACGATCTCGACAACAAGACCGTTGCGGTGGTTGGCGGCACCACGACGGAAGACGCATTGCGCGACTTCATGACGCTGAACGAAATGGATATCGAACTACGCAGGATCGAAACGCACGACCAGGGCATGGAGCTGCTCGACGACCGAAAGGTGGACGGTTATGCGTCCGACCGCGCGATGTTGATCGGACAGGTCTTCAGAAGCGCCGACGCCGCCAACTATGCGTTGACACAAAGCGTTTTCTCGTTCGAGCCCTACTCGATGATGACCCGCCGCGGCGACACCGAGTTTCGCCTGGCGGCCGATCGCGCGCTGGCCGCCTTGTACAGGACGGCCCGCATACGGCGCCTTTACCAAAACTGGTTCGGACGTCACGGTGAGCCGCTGTCGCCCATCGTCGAAGCAATGTACGAGTTCCAGGCAGTGGGTGAATAAGCGGGCTCACGGAACTTTCCGCCGGCGGCGCACTCAATCTGATTCGGACCGCCGATCGTAGAATCCACGCCGCCCCGGCGCGTGGACCGCGTCGGTTTGCGACATCAACGAAGGTATACCGACCATCCATGTTCAGACGATCCGTATTCGTGTTACTGGTGTGTATCGGCGCCGCAGGCAAATCCGGCGCGCAGGAGTACGCGCCGGCAAACTTCAGTGGCGGCGAAAAATCGTTGAGCGAGCTCATCGAGTTTCCGGAGCTGCGTGGCGACGCCAGCGTCACGATCTCATGCCTCGGCCTCCTGGAGCGCAGCGGCAAACTCGACAAGCACGGCTGTTACGTCAGAAACCCCGGCGACGAGACCTTTGTCGCCGCCATTTACAAGGCGGTCAAGAAAGCGCGCCTCGTTCCGGCGGTTTATGACGGCAAACCGGCCACGGTGGTATTCCAGTACCGCGTGCAGTTCGTACAGAAAGGTGAAGACAAGGAGATAAATTTCGCCGCCAATCCAGGATACGCGGAGAACGTCGAAGCCTACGGGCACGAACACGTTGCGGCTCAGCGGCTGTTCAGTAAGGAGGCCTGGCAAAAAGCCTGTCCGAAACAGGCAAGATTCTTCGTGCTGGTTAAGGCGAACGTCGACTTCGACGGAACGCCGGGCGCGGTGAGCGTCACGCACGGCGACGGCATCCCGATCACCGGAAAATGCCAGCAGGCGATCATCGACGATGTCCTCAACAGTCGCTTCATACCGGCGATGGCGGACGGAGAGGCGGTGCCGTCGACGTTCATCGAACCGTTCGGTAACTGACGGCGACCTGACGGACAGCCGCCGGACAAAATCAAACGCCCGGTCTGCCGAGTTCCGGCGGCAGGACCGACTCTATCCGTTCCATCACGTCCAGGCGGTGGATCAGGTCGTTGACGTAATCCAGTTTGTCCGTTTCCAGTATCAGAACCTCACCCATATCGTAGGACGCGATCCACTGCTCGTACAACCGGTCCAGACGTTTGAGATAGGCGAGCGGCACGTCCTGCTCCATCTCCCGCCCGCGCATCCGGATGCGCTTGCGCAACGTGCGCATCGAGCACCGCAGGTAAATCATGAGGTCGGGCGGCCGAATCGCATCGAGGATCGATTGGTAGAATCCGCGATAAGTCCGCCAATCACGAGAATCCATCATCCTCATCTCGTGCAGCGCCGTCGCGAATATCTCGGCGTCCTCGAAAATCGTGCGATCTAGCACAACGACGCCGGGCATGCGATCGAGTTCCTGGTGGATGCGGAACTTGCTGCTGAGAAAATACAGCTGGGAGTGGAACGACCAGCGCTTCATGTCGGCGTAGAAATCCGGCAGATAGGGATTGTCCTCGTTCGGTTCGTAGAACGGCGAGATCCCATAAGTGCTGCTCAGGAATTCCACGAGCGTCGACTTGCCGGCGCCCATGTTGCCCGCAACCGCAATCGTGCGCTTCACGCCCAACGGCCCGGCGACAACGTCGGGAACCGCCCGGGTGTTTCAGGTCGCCTCCTCCGGAACGACCTCAAATACGTAAGCTGTCGCCAAATCAACGGATTGTCCTTACCGTCGGCATGACGGTGCGTGCAATCAATCGGATTCGTACACCACGTTACCACCGACAACGGTCGTCAACACCTTGACGTCCTTTATGCCGTCGGGGTCCATCGTCAGCAGGTTATCCGACAGCACGACAAAATCCGCCAGCTTGCCGACCGTGATGCTGCCTTTGATGTCCTCCTCATACGCCGCGTACGCCGTGTTGAGCGTGTAGGCCTTGATGGCTTCCTCGATGGTCAGCTTCTCCTTCGGAAACCAGCCGCCCTCCGGTTGGCCCGTCAGCGTCTTGCGGGTAACCGCGGCGTACAGTCCGAGCATGGGATTCAGATAATAGCGCGATGCGTTCGTGCCCGGAGAGTCCGAGCCAAAGCTCACGATCGCTCCGGAGTCCCAGAGCCGGCGAAACGCATAGGCGCCGCGTGAACGGTCCCGACCGATACGCTCTTCCATCCAGCGCATGTCATCGGACGTGTGAAACGGTTGCACCTCGGCAACGATATTCATTCTCCCGCCCCGTTCAATGTCCCGGTCCGTCATCACCTGAGCGTGCACCAGGCGAAACCGCCGGTCTTTTTCGCCGTTTTCCTCGATGATGCGTTCCAACATATCCATCAGATAACCGTTGGCTTCGTCACCGATGGCGTGGACCGTAAGCTGAATATCGGCCGCATCGGCCTGCAGCGCCAGTCGTTCCAGGCGGCTTTGCATTTGTTCGGGACTCTGCGGGCTGCGCTCGAACGGGAACATGATGTCCCGCCAGATTCCACGACTGCTCGGGTTGTGGGTATAGGGCTCGTAGAACCGGGCTGAGCTGTTGCCCATGATACCGTCGATCCATGCCTTGACCGCGCCGAAGCGAATCCATTCGTCACCGAATCCGACGCGGATGCCCAGATCTGCAAGCGACTGCCACTTGTCGAGCGTCGGCCGATACCGTACGCGGGCGGTCATCTTTCCCTCGTCACGAAGCTCACGATAGATATCGACCTGTACGGGTGGCGACGTGACGTCCGAATAGCTCGTGATACCCACTTCCCTCATCTGGCGCCAGGCGCGCAGGGTTTCTTGAATGAGCTGTTCCCGGGACGGTGCGGGGATAATGCCGTCGAACAGCGCCCGCACGTTGTCACGTACTAAAACGGTTGACTCGACGGCCCCGGACACCGGATTGAACAGCGCCCCCGTCGGTTCTCCGTCCCGGTCACGCTCGACGGCAACGCCATCGGGGTCCGGCGTGCTTGCGGAAATGCCGGCGGCTGCCAGTGCGGCGCTGTTAGCCATGTAGACCTTACGGTCAAATCGCCGTACCAACACCGGGCGATCACTCGTAAAGGAGTCGATCATTCGCTTATTCGGCAGGAAAAAGCTGCCGTAGAGATCATCGGGATTGACTTCCCTTCCCGCTTCGGCAACGTCACCTTCCGCCCAGGCCTCATAGGCGGACCAGTCACCCCCCGTTATCCACGTGCCGGGCGCGTATCGTCGGTGAACGTCACGCACGCGCGCGACGAAGGTCCGCTCATCGGAGACGTCCAGCAGGTTGAGCCCGTAAAGAAGACGCCCGGTCGTCGCAAAATGCACGTGGTTATCGTTGTAGCCAGGCGTCACGAGCTTGCCGCCCAGATCAATAACGCGTGTGTTGCGGCCGATATGTCGATCGACCCCGGCGTCCGAGCCGACATAAACGATACGGTCCCGCAGAGAGGCAACCGCCTCGGCGCGAGGGGTCTCGTCATCGACCGTCCAGATGACGCCGTTGCGCAATACGAGATCTGCTTCCTGCGCCAACGCAGGCAACACCGGCAAGGTCACGAGCAGCAGGCCCGCGACAAAACGAAGGTTGGTTCTCATGGTTTCCCCCAGCGGCATACCCAGCCGGAAATCGGCTCAAATTTGAGCACACCCGATAGGGCTATTCAATTGCGCCCGCAGAACCGGCTCGGTGGGCTGATTCGCTTGACGAGATAGTGCGGATCCGCCCGACCGGGCGTCAGGCTGCCCATGGTAAGTCAGTTGTCGCCCTCACCGCTCCAGTCACAGCCGTCGCAGTCCGGTGAGATACCGTTTTCCGACAACACCTGAAGGATCAGCTCACGCCAGGTATCGTTTGGCGACCACACCGTATCCATGTCGGCTTTTGCCTCGCCGACCGCGACACCCTCATGGACAACCCGGTACAAAAAGCTGAATGCGGACGCGCGGTAGTTGACCTGGCAATGCAGAAGAGTCTTCTTCTTCGGTGCTCTTTGCATCGCTCCCGCAAAAAGCTTGAAGTCGCTGGCGGTTGGCGCGTTCCATTCCACGGGGATGTGCACATACTCCATACCGAGGTTCTTGACGACGCGATCCTCATTCTCGAGCGAGTTGTCGTGATCGCTGTACGCGATGTAAACGACCCGCTCGAAACCCGCCTCCCTGGCGGCGGCCAGCTGCTCGGCGTCGGGCTGCCCGGAGCTCGAGAACGTCGCCGAATACTCCCGATAGTTGATAATATCGTCCACATTGCCCTGCGCACCGGCCGTGCCGGAGAGCACCGTCAAACCGACACAGATTCCGGGGATCATGATCTTTCGCATAACGCACCTTGGAGCTCGGATGAAAGCAGGGGATTATCGGACGAATGAGGGCAAATTGCATGAACAAAATGTTTGGGCAAGGCCCATAGGTAATAGCCGAATCCTATATCGCCGAGTACGGATTCCCGCCGGTTGTGACGGGCGGTAAGCTGATGACTGGACGAAAACCGACTAGAGCGTAATAGAGACAATGACCGATAACGACAAGATCCTCGCCATAATCGAACCCGACATTCATCCTCACGAAGTCGTCGAACGCGCCGCGTGGCTCGCCAGAATCAATGGCTGTGGCGTTGATCTCCTTCTGTGTGATCCGGACGTGGGACCGCTGCATGCGGGCTGGTACCTGTCCAACGAGGCCAAGGAGATCGGAGAGCAGATCGCAACGGCACAGACGGAGATGATAGAGGATCTGGCGGACAATATTCGCGCAACGGACATCGACGTCTCGACCGGCATTCTCGAAGACCGGCCGATCGCCGAAGCCATCGTCAATCAGGTGAACGAACGCAGGCCGAAATATCTTGTAAAAGGTACCCACTATCACACCGCGGCCGAGCGGGCCATTTTCGTCGACACGGACTGGCAGCTCGTACGCAGCTGTCCCTGCCCGCTATACCTGGTGAAACCAAAAGAGGTGCGGGACAATCCGGTGATCGTCGCGGCCGTCGACCCAACGCACAGCCACGACAAGCCGGCCGCGCTCGATCAGGTGATCGTCCGAAACGCCCAGCACATCGCCGCTGCTACAGACGGCGAGGTCCATCTCCTGCACACGTACCAACGCCTCTCCGGGGTCGGCAGCGCAGCTACGCGGACGTTCAAACCCATAAAGCTGCCGCTGGACGAACTCGATGAACGCATCAAGTCGGAGCACCGCGAGAAACTGGACGCACTGGCGGAAAGCTGCGGCATCGAGCCCGATCGCGTGCACCAGCTGCCCGGCCGAACACGCGAGTTGCTGCCGATGTTTACCCGCACCAACGGCGCCGATCTCGTCGTCATGGGTGCGCTCGCCCGCTGGGGATTAAAACGTTCGATACTGGGCAGCACGGCGGAACGGGTACTCGACCACCTGCCCTGCGACGTGCTCATCGTAAGGCTCGATGAAAGCTGACCTCCGTCATCCTTCGTCCCCCTGCCCTTCGAGCATCAAGAAAAACGTATAGACGAGCGCGGTATCTTCCAGGCTGCGATAGCGCCCGGTCTTACCGCTGTGCCCTGCCTGCATGTCGGTCCAAAGCAAAATCAGGTTCTCGTCCGTCTTTTCGGCCCTGAGTTTGGCGACCCATTTGGCGGGCTCCCAATACTGCACCTGAGAATCGTGCAGGCCGGTAGTCACCAGCAGGTTCGGATATCCCTGCTTTTGCACATTGTCATAGGGAGAATAGCCGAGCATGAATTCGTAGGCGGATTTTTCCGCCGGGTTACCCCACTCGTCGAATTCACCGGTCGTCAACGGAATCGTCGTATCAAGCATCGTCGTTACGACGTCGACAAACGGCACTCGCGTTGCCATGCCGTTGTAGAGTTTAGCCGATTGATTCGCCACCGCGCCTATCAGGAGGCCGCCGGCGCTGCCTCCGCTGGCGTAACAACGTTCGGGTGATGTGTAACCCGCGTCGATCAGGTGACTTGTGACGTCGACAAAATCATTGAACGTATTCGTTTTCTTGAACTGCCGTCCATCGTAATACCACTGGCGGCCCATCTCCGACCCGCCGCGCACGTGCGCGATCGCGTAAACGAACCCCCGATCCAGAAGGCTGAAAACGTCCGGGTCGAAATCGGGGTCGATGCTGATCCCGTACGAACCGTAGCCATAGACGAGCAAAGGCTGCGAGCCGTCTTTGACGAACCCGTTTCGGTAAACGAGGGAAACAGGCACGACGACGCCGTCTCTCGCTGTCACGAGGAGTCGTTCAGACCGATAATGTCGCCGATCGAAGCCGCCGAGCACTTCCTGTTCCTTGACCAGAGTGCGGCGACGTGTCGACAAATCGAAATCGTAGGTCGACTCCGGCGTGGTCAATGACTCGTAGGTATAACGCAGTTCCGCGGTGGAGTACCGATAGTTGTCATCCGGACAAACGGTATAAACCGTCTCGTCGAAAGGGACCCGGAATCGTTCGTGCGTTCGGCGATCAACGACCTCGATCTGATCCAATCCCTGAACGACCGTGCTCAGGACGATGTAGTCCTCGAACACCTCGATACTGTCGATCAGTACGTCACTCCGGTGTTCGACGGTTTCCTCCCAGTTTTCTTTCGCGGTGCGATCCAGGGGCGTCTCCATCACCCTGAAGTTTTTCGCGCCGTCGTTGGACAGGATGAAAAATCGATCGACGCCGTCGGTGACGAAATATTCGTGATCCGCTTCGCGCGGATGCAAGAGAGACGGCTCGGCGGAAGGCTCCTCCGCCGGCAGGTAACGGACTTCGGTCGACAGCGTGGCGACGCTCGACAGAAACAAGTACTTGCCGGACAGGGAGCGCTCGACGCTCAGCCAGTTCGTATCGTCGTCCTCCTGATATACCAGGACATCCTCGCCGCCGCCCAGGACATGGCGCAGCACCTGATAATCGCGAAGCGTTTCTCTGTCCTGGCGCGTATAAAAAAGCGTCCTGCCGTCGTTCGCCCACTCGCAATTGTCGCTGACTTCCGGGATTTCATCGCTTAGCAGCTCACCGTCGGTCAGGCTGATGAACCTCAATGTAAAAAAGCGTCTGCCTTCGGTGTCGACGCCAAACACGGCCACGCGATGATCGGGCGATACGTTGAAATTGCGCAACGAGAAGTAGTCATGGCCTTTGGCCAACTCGTTGACGTCGAGCAATATCTGTTCGGCTGCCGTGAGCGACCCCAGGCGGCGGCAGTAGATTGGATACTCCCGCCCGGCCTCATAGCGGTGATAATAGAAATAGTCGCCGTCGCGGTACGGCGCCGAACACTCGTCCGGAGGAATCCTTGCCCGCATTTCCTCGATCAACCGGGTCTTGAGCGGCTCATAGGGACGGAGGACCTCCTCCGTGTAGGCGTTCTCGGCCCGCAGGTACCCGACAACCCTGGGGTCATCACGTTTGCGCAGCCAGTAATAATCGTCTATCCGCGTTTGACCGTGGATGGTCATTCGGTAAGGAGTTTTCTCTGCGCTTGGTGCGCCGCCCGGCGCCTCGTATGTTGCGCCGTCCGATTTCCTTTTCGACATGTCCTCGGTTTTCCTGCTATAACGTCCGCTGTCGCGAATTGAGCCGATTTGCATACGGGAATGAATGATAGGCAAGGACAGGGATCGAGTCATTCCTTCCGGTCAGCGGCGCGCGAAACCCACTCAGCCACGAGAATTCGTCCGATGAACAGATCCGCCGCCGTGTTGTTCGGCCTTTTCCTCGCAACCGCCGCCCCGGCCGACGAACGGCGCTCGCTGGAGGAACTGATGTCCGGTTGGGGCACCGACCTCGACAACGCCGTGGTCACCGCCGAGACCTTGAAGCCCGGACTGCATGTTTTGAGAGGCGCCGGCGGCGCGGTGCTGGCGTCGATCGGTGAACAGGGGGTGTTGATGGTCGACGACCAGTTCCCCCAGGTGGTGCCCAAATTGCAAGCCAAGATCGCCGAACTGGGCGGCGGCGACATCGACTACGTCGTCAATACTCACTGGCATTTCGACCATGCGGACGGAAATCCGCTCCTCGGCGCGTCCGGCTCACGGATCATTGCACACAGCAACTCCCGACGGCAGATGCAAGTGTCCACCAAAGTGTCCTACGTCGGCTTCCACTACGTGCAACCGCCCTATCCGCCGGAGGGTCTGCCCGTCATCACCTTCGACAACTCGATGACACTGCACTTCAACGGGCAAGAGGTTGATTTGCAGTATTTTGGGCCCGCACATACCACGGGAGACGCGGCGGTCTTCTTTCGCGGCGACAACGTCGTGCACGTCGGCGATCTGTATAGCGGCGGTTATCCCTACATCGATGCAGCCAACGGCGGCTCATTGTCCGGTTTGATCGCGGTTTGCCGCGCCATCGCAGAACAAATCGACGCGGACACGAAACTCGTGTCGGGTCACGCGCCGGTGGCGTCACGGGACGAGTTTCTCGCGTACATCGCGATGCTGGAGACGTCCTATGAGGGCCTGAGGAAACTGGTTGCCGACGGCGCGTCGCTGGACGAGGTCCTGGCCGCGAATCCAACGGCGGAGTTTGACGCCGAACGGGGCAACCCGACGCTTTTTCTGACGATGGCGTATCAGGCGCTCACACGCCCGCAGTAGCACACGGTCGAGCGCGCGTCTTTCTACCGTCCGCTCATCAAATCGGCACAGCCGCAGCTTGGCGCCAATTCGCGCTCAGGCTCATACAGCCCGCTGCACACCATGATCGTGCCGGTCGGACAGTAGCTCGCGTTGCTTGCCAGCCGAAACGGCTTCGCGGTGCCGGCCGCACAACCCGATAACGCGATCGCCAAACAAAGCGTCAATGTCGTTTTTGCGTCCATGGCCATGACCCTACTCCTCTCGGATACCCGATCCGCAACACCCGTCACGAATCGCCCCTGCCATTCAATCCTTAACAATTTCTTAATAAAAATGCCAACAAATTGTCATGAAAAGAGTTTAGCAGCTTCGGCCTCCCTGACGACGGATGCAGCTCACGATTCATCATAAATTAACCATATCGAAACAAAATCCTGCAAAATGGCGGCAAAATGACCACCGTTCGATACTATTCACCGCCACGCGATACAAAAACCGACGGCGCCCAGAATTGTGGCGCCGATGACAACGGCGATGAGAGCCGCGATAAGAACCGGAAACCGGTGCAGGGGGATTCGTGACAACAGCGCGTAAAGGCGACGCCGGCAGCGGCGGCGAGGGTCAAAAGGGGCATCTCGTTCGGGCAATCGGGTTCCTGGGCATAGCGGTGCTTGCCCTCAACTCCGTCATCGGCGGGGGAATATTCGGTCTGCCGGCGCGGGTCGTCGAACGGGCTGGCCTGCTGAGCCCCTGGCTGTTTCTGATCGTCGGACTTCTGGTGGTCACGATTGTGCTGACCTTTGCCGAACTCGCGAGTTACTTCCGCGATTCCGGCGGCCCGGTCCTGTTCACGAGCAAGGCGTTCGGACCGTTTGTCGGTTTCGGCACCGGTTGGATCTATTACATCAGCCGAACCGCGGCCTTTGCGGCGAACTCGAACCTGCTTGCCGACTACCTGGGTTCCCTATGGAACCCGGTCAGCGGCGGCATCGGGCGCGCCATGCTGATCACCACCGTCTGTGCCGGCCTGACCTGGGCCAACTACGTCGGTGTCCGGGACGGCGTGCGGACGCTGTCGGTACTCACCGTCCTGAAGCTCACACCCATCATCGTCCTGATCCTGGTTGCACTCCCCTACGTGTCGGCTGACAGCGTCATTCCCGCCGAGATGCCCGTCATCGACGATTTGGGCGGCACGGTGCTGCTGATGATTTTTGCGTTTGTCGGATTCGAGTCAACCACCATCGTGTCCGGCGAATCCAAGGATCCACGCCGCTCTCTGCCCAGCGCCCTGGTACGGACGACAATTTTCATCGGCGTGTTCTACTTCCTGGTCGTACTGGCGTACGTCGCCGTCCTGCCGAGCGTCGGTGACGGCCAGGGCACCCTCGTGGCCATGGGCGACTACCTCCTCGGTCCCGTCGGCGCGGTCGCCATCACGCTCGCGGCAGTGTTCTCGATCGGCGGCAATCTGGGCGCCATTCTGCTGGCCGTACCGAGAATGACGTTTGCGCTCGCCGAGCAGCGGCTTTTGCCCGCCTGGTTCGGCAAGGTTCACCCGCGTTACGCCACACCAGGCAACTCGATCCTGTTTTTGGGCGCGTTCAGTCTGCTGCTCGCATTGTCCGGTTCATTCGTTTTCCTGGCGATCGCGAGTTCGCTGACGCGTCTGATCACCTACATTCTGAGCATCGCGGCCTTGCCGTCCATCCGGCGGCAGGCGAATGAAGAGGACTGCAAACACGTTTACCGTCTGAAAGGCGGCTATACGCTTCCGGCGATCGCGATGGTGGTTTGCGTCTGGATTGCCGCCCAATCGCAAATGGATTCCTGGCTGTTGACCGGCGGGCTGCTCGTGGTCGGGCTCGCGCTGTTCGGCGTTGCCCGACTGGCGCACCGCGGGCAACCGGACCGTAACTGACGATCCAGGGGTCGCCCACCGTCGCTTACTCCTCTTCTTCCGCGGCAAGCGCCTCCAGCCTTGCGGCCTCGAATTCATCCCCGGGGTTCCAACTCGGCATCTCGTCGGCGTTGGCAATCGCGAGCCCCGTCCAGAAACCGAGATGCGCATCGGCAATCATGCCGTCGAAGTTCCAGCTCGCGTCGTACTCATCACTGGGTTGATGGTAGTTGACGTCCGTGTAGTGATTCACCTGCTGCTTGCCCCAGTTGCTCGGCCGATCGACGAACTCGGTACCGGTATCGAGATACAGCGCAGGGACGCCGATCTTTGCAAAGCTGAATTGGTCCGAACGATAAAAATAACCGCGATCCGGAAACTGATCCGGTTTCACGACCCGCCCCTGCTCGGCCGCGATCGAGTTCACGATCTCGTCGATCGACGATTTGCCGAGCCCGATAAACGTCACGTCATGGGTATGACCCCAGATGTTGCCACCGTCGTAGTTAATGTTGGCGGCGATTTTGCCCGCGCGAAACGTCGGGTATTCCGCGTAGTACTTGGAACCCAGCAGTCCCTGCTCCTCGGCGCCGACCAGCGCGAACAGTATCGAACGCCGCGGCGCCTCCGGCAGCGCGAGCAGGGCTTTTGCGATTGCCATGATTTGCGCCACACCGGACGCGTTGTCCATGGCGCCGTTGTAGATGTTGTCGCCGGCCTCGTTTGGCGTGCCAATACCAAGATGATCGTGATGCGCCGTATAAATGACGACTTCGTCGGCCAGTTCGGGGTCGCTGCCCGGCAGCAGGCCGAGGACGTTGGCGGTCGCCACCCGGTTGAGGTTGACCGGCAAGCTGATTGAGGTCGTGATTCCGAGCGCCACGGGCTCGAAGTCGCGGTTGTCCGCGGATTCGCGAAGGCTGTCCAAATCGAATCCTGCCATGGCAACGAGCTCTCTGGCCGATTCCTCCGTGACCCAGGCATTCACCTGGTTGCGCGGTTCGTCACCGGCCGGCAACTCGAATTGCTCGCCGGTCCAGGAGGTCTGGACCACCTGCCAGGGATATCCCGCGGAGGGCGACGTGTGAATAATGATCGCGCCGACGGCGCCCTGTCGGGCGGTGCTGAGGTATTTATAATCCCAGCGGCCGTATTGCAGGCGCGTTTCTCCGGCGAACAGGTCCGGATCCCAGTCCGGATCGTTATTCATCACCAACAAGACCTTGCCGCTGAGATCCTGCCCCTTGTAGTCGTCCCAATCGTACTCGGGCGCCTGGATCCCATAGCCTACGAACACGATTTCCGCGTCCTCGACGCTCGCGCGTTCCGCCTGCACGCCGCTCGTGACAATGAACTGATCCCACTGTTCGAGCGTCAGGCTCTCCTCATCGTTCCGGAATGTCCATCGCTCCGGCTGGCCCGCGGTAATGCCGACCAGATCGAACGGCTGCTCCCAGCCTCCGTCGGCCGCGCCCGGCTGAAGACCCATCTCCGCCATCCGTTCAGCGAGATACCGGCGTGCAGCGGCATCGCCGCGGCTGCCCGGCCCGCGCCCCTCGTACTTGTCATCGGAGATTTCGATGACGTATTCACGCATCAGATCGGCGGTGATCTCGTCGATCGCCTCGTGTGCGACCGAACGGCCGCCGTCAGGCTCGCCAGCTTCGGGCGCCTGGCTTACCGGCGCATCGCCGCCGCCACAGGCGGCTAAAACGGACATCGACAGCAGAAGAAAGGAAAAACGGCGGCTCATGCACGGGTCCTCAACAGGCAACAGACAACGGCCGTGCAAGATAACACAGGACCTGTCCCGTGTAGGACAGGCGTTGACGCACGCGCGGTCCGACCGGGCTGGCCGTGGTGACGCTCAGTTGGGGGACGGCGGATTCAGGCGAAAATCTCGTCCAGAAACAAGCGCATCGAGTCCCAGGAGCGGCGCTCCGCGGCGGCATCGTAGAGCAGCCCGTTCTCGGGGTCGTCGGCGTTGGGATTCGTAAACGCGTGTTGGGCGCTGCCGTACGCGTGAAGCTGCCAGTCCGCGCCGAGATTCTTCATCTCTTCGGCAAAGCTCAGGACCTGCTCGGGGGTTGCCATGGGATCCTGCCAACCGTGCAACAACAGCGCCTTTGCGGTCATGCGGTTACCGTCCGTGTTTCCCGGAGAATTGAGCAAACCGTGAAAACTCGCTACTCCACACACGTTCGAGCCGCTGCGCGCGAGGTCGAGTACGCAGAGCCCGCCGAAACAGAAACCGATGGCGGCGGTACGGCTGTTGTCCACGTCCTTTTGAGCACGCAGTTGCTCGAGCGCCAGTCGTATCCGGTTTTGCAGCAACACGCGGTCGTCGAGCAGGGGCTGCATCAGCGCCGCATTTTCCTCCGGATTGCTGCCCCTCACTCCTTTGCCGTACATATCCAGGGCAAAGCCGACATACCCCAATTCGGCGAGCTGTTCGGCTTTGCGGTCCTCGAAATCGCTTCGTCCACCCCACGCGTGCGACACCAACACGCCGGGCCTCGGTCCGCTGATTGCCGCGTCCCACGCGACGTGTGCCTCAAAAACGCTGTCTCCGTCCTTATACTCGACCTCAAGTACCTGGATGCTCATCTACGGTCCCTCGATTGCCCTCGTCGATTCTATCTTGAAACGCGGGCACAGCGAATACTCGCGCCACGAGAATCGGGCTTCTCGACAGTCTCGCGCCGCACGAGCGCCGCCGATTCTACCGGCTATCGGCGCGCAGATCTTCACCCGTCGATGCAAACTCGGCCAGCCAGGCCTCCGCGAGCGCTCGCGCTTCGTCAATCTCCGCAGAGGCCATCGAGCGCACCGTTGCCATGCGATTTTCGCGGCCTGCATCGCTGCCGAAAGCCTCGGCGATGAAAAACCACTTGTACGCCTGAATCTTGTTTTGCGCGGCTCCCTCACCGGCAAAGTAGAGAGCTCCGAGGTTGTTCTGCGCAATCGCGTTGCCCTGATTCGCGGCCAGCGTGTACCAGTACAGAGCTCTGGAGTTATCCTCTTCGACCCCCTCGCCGAGATCAAACATCGCACCGAGGTTGTTCTGCGCGTCGGGGTCGCCCTGCTCCGCGGACAGGCGGTACCAGCGCATTGCCGCGGTATTGTCCTCCGGCACGCCGTTGCCTTCGTCGTAAAGCAGCGCCACGGCGTACTGCGCTGCCGCGGACCCGCTGTCCGCCGCCAGGCGATACCAACGCATTGCCGCCGCGGCATCGCGCGTACAACCCTCGCCGTGTTCCCACATGATGCCCAGGTTGACCAGGGCGCCGACATGCCCCTGCAATCCCGCTGCCTCGTACCAATGCAGGGCAAGCTCGTTGTCTTCCGCCGTACCTTCCCCGGTGTCGTACATGACGGCCAGGTTGAACTGGGCCTTGACATGCCCCTGTCCGGCCGCCCGCTCGTACCAGTCGATAGCGCTCGAATTGTTCTCGGGGATCCCGTCTCCTTCGTCGTGCATCAGAGCAATCGCGTACTGTGCATCGGCATCGCCGGACTCGGCGGCGCGTCCGTACCAATCCAGCGCCACCCCGTTGTCCTCCTCGACGCCCATGCCGACGTCGTAGAGATACGCCAGGTTGTATTGCGACGGCGCGTAACCCAGTTCGGCGCTCATGCGATACCAGTACAGCGACTGCTCAAGATCGACTTCAACACCTTCGCCTTTGCTGAACATGACGCCCAGGTTGAACTGCGCCTGCTCATCGGCCTGGCGAGCCGCGGCGAGATACCAGCGAACGGCTTCCCGGTTGTCCTCCGCGACTCCATCGCCGTAATCGTAGATAGTGGCAATGGCGAATTGCGCGGATACGTTGCCCTCGGTCGCCGGAGCGGTATACCAATGCACGGCCGCTTCCTTGTCTTGCTCGACGCCCAGACCGTAGTCGTAGAGCAAACCGAGGTTGTACATTGCGCTCAGGTCGCCGGCCTCCGCCAGCGGCCGCCACGCCTCGAACGCCTCGCGGTAGTTCCCGGATTCGTACGCGGCAAGACCCCGTTGAAAATCGGCGCGCGCGAGCTCCGGCGCGCCGATAACGAGGCACGCGCAAATGAGCAAAAACTGTCGTCGGGCGAGGTCTGGCATCTACACTCCCGTGCCGGTCCGAGTAAGCCGATTGCCCAGACTAGCGGCGGGAGGGGAATGGAACTATGAACTAGCACACATTACGCTGACTCTGGGAAAGTCATGTAGATATTTGTATTACAAAGGATATTATCTGAATCAGGCCAAAAACGGCGCATGCCGGTTCATCGGGCGCATTGCGATGATTTGAACGTTTCCGATTACCCGCTCGAGGAAACCGCCCTCGCAGTAACACAGATAGTATTGCCACATCCGGATGAACTCGTTGCTGTAACCGAGCTTCCGGACCTCTTCGATTCTCTCGAACATGCGGTCGTGCCAACGCTTGAGCGTCACCGCATAGTGCGGACCGATGTCTTCGGTATGGGTAACGCGAAGGTCGGTGTGCTCCGTCATCGTCTGATTCATCGACGTGACCGAGGGCAGACAGCCGCCGGGAAATATGTAGCGCTGGATGAAATCCACCGACCGTTTCGATTTTTCGTAACGCTGATCCGCGATCGTGATCGTCTGCAGCACCATGAGCCCCGCCGGTTTCAAAAGGTCGCAGCACTTGCGAAAAAACGTTCCGTGGTACTCGTGACCGACCGCCTCCAGCATTTCCACCGAGACGAGTTTGTCGTAGGTACCCTCGAGGTCACGGTAGTCACGCATCGTCACCTCGACCCTGTCGGCGAGGCCCTCTTCGGACACGCGACGCTTCGCATAACGATACTGCTCCTCGGAGATCGTGGTTGTCGTCACCCGGCAACCGTAGTGTTTGGCAGCGTGCACGGCGAGCCCGCCCCAGCCGGTGCCGATTTCCAGAAGATGATCGTCCCGTTCCAGCCGCAGCTTCCCGCAGATGCGTTCGAGCTTGGCCACCTGGGCCCTTTCCAGGCTGGCGTCCGGAGTCTCGAAAATCGCGGCGGAATACTGCATCCGCGAATCGAGCCACAGCTCGAAAAAGTCGTTGCCGAGATCGTAGTGAGCGGAGATGTTTCGCCGGCTGCCCCTGCGGGTGTTCTGATTCAGCCAATGGAAAGCTTTCCGCAGAGGCCGCGTCAGCGCGGCGATACCGGATTCCATAACCTCCAGAACATGGCGATTCTTCGCGAAGATGCGGACGACGTCGGTCACGCTGTCCGCTTGCCAGTAACCTCGGACATAGGCCTCGCCGCCGCCGATTGCGCCGCCGAACGCAACGTCCACATAGAACCTGGGGTCGGTAACGGTGATGGACGCCGTCAACTCCGCCGCTTCGTCGCCAAAATGACGCAAGGTATCGCCGTCACTGACCGTGAGCCGGCCGTGCTCGATGGCCGACAGCCGGCGAATGACGGCTCTGCGCGCCAGCCGAACCAGGCGAGACGGTTTTAGTGTTCCGGCGGGAAAATCCCCGGATGCAACGGATAATTGTTTCATAGCGTTTTCGTGTGCTTATTGTCGGACGGTCAATGGCCCGCGCTTCGACGGATGAGGGTAAAAAGGACAGCGCTTTATCCAGAGCAAAAAGGCTTGCCAGTAAATCCCGACAAGCACACGCGCGGTCATGAATGGATACCTGAAGATCACGCGCGCCAGCGAGAACCCGGTAATCTCCGTTCGTTCAAGCGCCAAAGCTGCGTCAAAGAACCGCTTGCCGTCCTTGGAATTCGTCATGAACACTTTCAGTGAGGCGCCGGGCTCCGAGAAACTCCAGTCGTACTCGATGTCCATGTCCATAAATGGTGAAACGTGCATCCGCTTCGCCGGGTGGAACCGGCGAACGTTTCCGTTTCCGCGATTGTCGGATTCCGCCAGAACGTAGCAGCTGCGCTCGCCCCAGGGCGTATTGTTCACTTCAGCGACAATCGTCTCGACCGACTTCCCGGACTCGTCAAAACAGTAGTAGAAGCTGACCGGATTGAAGCAGTAGCCGAAATAACTCATGTGCGTCAGCAGCCGAATTGGACCTTTCGGCGTCACGCCGGTCTGCTCCTCAACGAGCGTCCGCACCGACTGCGCAAGCGGCTCATCCGGCCGCCCCATGTGATCCGAGCGACGGAAGCGAGCCAGTGCGGGCCGCTTGATGGACCAGAACCAACGCTTCTCGAACAGGAGCGGAAGCTCCGCCAGGTCGAGATACATCAAAAAAATCCGATAACTGAATCGATGCACGACGGGTTCCGTTCGGCTGTGTCTAACCCGCCCTTCGAAAATGCAACTTTGCATGCTGCTCCTCCTCGAAGTGCCTTACCGCCTCCAAAGCGCTGTATACGCCATCCTCGTGGAAACCGTTTCGCCAATAGGCCCCGCAGTATGAAGTCCTGTTACCGCAATTGAGCTCTTTGTGACGCGATTGAGCGGCAACGGATTCGAGCGAATACACCGGGTGGTCATAGTGTGTCTTGTAGATGATCGACTCGGGCGCGACGGCATCGGTATTGTTGAGCGTAACGCAGTATTGTTTTGACGTGCTCAAGCTTTGCAAAAGGTTCATGTTGTAGGTCACGGAAACGTGGCTGCGGCGACTGGCGGGGCTGTGGTAGTTCCATGCGGCCCAGCTACGCCGGTGCGAGGGCAACAAGCCGGAATCCGTATGCAAGACGGCTTCGTTCCTCTGATACGGAATGGCGCCGAGCACCTCACGCTCGGCCCTCGTCGGATCCGCCAGTATCGCGAGCGCCTGATCGGAATGGCAGGCCACAAAAACGTGGTCGAACCGCTCGGGCTCCAGGCCGCGCGCTTTTACCTGCACGTGAGTACCCAGCCGGCTGATCGACTCCACCGGCGTCGACAAGCGGATACGGTCGCGGTGCCCTGCGACGAGTTTCGCGACGTATTCTCGCGATCCGCCTTCGATGACCCGCCAGACGGGGCGGTCTTTGAGTTGCAGAAGACCGTGATTATGGAAGAACCTGACCACGAAACCGAGCGGCATCTCGACCACTTTGACCGGCTCCGCCGACCAAATTGCGGCCGCCATAGGTCCCAGATAGTCCTTCAGAAACTCTCGCGAATACCCTCCCTTTGCCAAATAGTCGCCGACGGTTATGTTGACGCGAACACTATCCAGCGCGGACGGGGCCTCCCGGTTAAAACGCAGAATGTCACGCACCATACGAAGAAAAGACGGTCGCACGAGATTTCGCCGCTGAGTAAACAGGCCGTTGAGGGACGAACCGCAGTATTCCAACCCCGTTCGATCGCACCGGACACTGAAGCTCATGACGCTTTTGCGGGAAGCCTGCCCGATCTGGTCGAGCAGACGCACGAACCTCGGATAGGTGCGATCGTTGAATACGATAAACCCGGTATCTATTGCGATCCGCCGACCGTCGTCTTCGACCTCAACCGTGTTCGTATGACCGCCAACGTAATCATTGGACTCGAAAACCGTTATGTCGTGGCGCTTCCGGAGTTCGTAGGCCGCAACGTTACCGGCTATCCCCGTCCCGACGATTGCTATTTTCATGTTGCGATTGCTCTCTTCTTTTTGTTATCGCGAGCCGCGATCACCACCGCTGCGGCACCTTTTCCAGTTTGCTCACGTCGTAACCCATTTCGCCGATCAATTCGACGATAGACTCGTACTCGCTCTCGGGAATGCTCGGCGTCCGCGCCATGACCCAAACGAAATCCCGCTTGTTCCGGCCGATCACCGTAACCGAATAGTCGTCCGTCAAATAGACGATGCGGTAGTCGGCCTTTATCGGCCAGATAAAACGCATTCCCCAGATTGCATTCGATCCATCGTCCCTGACAAATCCCTTGGGGTTGTATTCCTTGCGCTTACCCTCGAAACCGCCATCCCGGAACACGAATGTGGTTGCAATGGTCCCGTCGGCGTTTCTCGCGTAGGTTTCGACGGCGTTGTGTGCGCCCTTTTCCAGGAACGTCGGTATGTTGGCGATGACGTACCAATCGCCCATGAAGCGATCGAGATCGACGTAGTCGACGGCCTTCAGTTCGGGGCGCTGGGCGCTGCATCCGAGCATTGTCGTCACCAAGGCAAGCAGGCAGAAGTAAGAAACGAGGACGCGGAACGAACGCATAGGGCGCAACTCAGCCGTTGATCCCGAACGAGCCATCAGGAATCCCCCGCGGGTAAGGACGAACGCTTGGCGGGTATACCCGGAAAGAAGGCGTTCGTGTTCGCGATGTACTCCGCGTAAGCTGGCCGGCGATCGCTGATCGTTTTCTCCAACATCGCCACACCGGAGACTTTCAGAAGAAGAAAACTCATTAGCGCCGGGGCGTAGATTACCCACCACCCGCCGGACGCAAGCGCGAACAAATAGAAAGACCACCAGACGCAGAAGTCGCCAAAATAGTTCGGGTGGCGAGTGTAGCGCCAGAGGCCGGTGTCGAGAACCTTACCTTTGTTCGCGCTGTCCGATTTGAATCGCGAAAGTTGGTAGTCACCGCCGGCCTCGAACACGAAACCGACGATCCACAACGACACCGCGGCAATGTCGATCAAACCGGGCTCGCCGCCGCCGCTCACCGCGAAGAGCAGTGGTAACGAGATTACCCACGCCAACAACCCTTGAAGGCCGAACACGATATAGAGACTCTTGAACGCGAAATTCGGCTCATTGTTCTTTCGGATCGTTTTATAGCGATAGTCTTCCTCCTCACCCCAGTTCCTTGCCGTAATGTAAACGGACAGGCGCAGAGCCCACAAGGCCACGAGCAAGAGCACGACAACCCCTCTGACACCCAGATCTTCCGCCGTCGCGGCGTAGACGCCGGCAGCGATTAAAAAGAACAACGACCACAGCGAATCGACAAAGCTCACGTCTCGCTTGGCGACGCTGAAAACCCAGGCGACAACGGAGACCGCCAGGATGACGCCAAGCGCAAGAAAGTAGCGTTCCACGTCATTCATCTCAGGCTCCAACGCGCGGCCGTTCCGCGGATCTGAAGCTCAGCGCTTCTTCCATGCCGTTGAAGCGTTCTGCGAGCAAAAGCAGCACCGGCACGATGCAAGCCCAGCCCAGTCCCAGCGCGAGCATCGAAGCCTCGAAGTTTTCGAGCTCGATGCCGCCCAGCTTGAAGCCCGTGTAATACGCAAGGGGTCCGCCAATCAACCCGAAAACGGCGGCGACTATTTTTCGCTTTTTCAACCAGCCGAGCGACAGGTTCAACGTCGTCGCAAAGAGCATCCACATCGCGACAATCCAGTACGGCGCCGCATTGGCGACGATCAGCCCGGTCGGATAGGACACCCAGCCGACGGCTACAAGGACACTGTCCATGACCGCGCCAATGACGCCGCAAATGAGGATCAGCGTCAACTCCGTCAACGGACGTTTTGCAATCGTCAAATGCAACGCGATAGCGGCGGTAATCACGAGCGGCCCGGCCCACGGCATGTCGTTTGCCGCACCGAGCACCGCCGAAAACCAGCCAACTTGAAATACGACAAAATTCAGCAGCATCGTCATGTCAGGCAATCCCTTGGCGCCGGGCGTCTGCACCCCGGTTAAACAGATAGTGGCCCACGTACCACTCTTGCCCATCGTCATAGGCAAACAGTTCGGCGCAGGCCATGAAAAACATCCGCCACCGCATCCACCACTTGGCGACATCGTCGCCGTAGGTTTCGGCAAGTACCGGCAACACCTCGGCGCGACGCCGATCCATGTTTTCGAGCCATGCATTACTGGTATTTGCGTAGTGTTTGCCGTTCCAGCGCCAGCGCTTGACGATGGACAGGTGCTCCTGAAAGAAAAGCGGCAGGTCGTCGCTCGGCATGATGCCGCCGGAGAAAAAGTGCCTGCTCATCCAGTCCCCGGGCCCATTGTCCAGGAACTCGTACGGCGTCGAACGATGTACGAAGATATGCATGAAAAACAGCCCGTCATCATCGAGCCAGCGGGAAATCTTCTCGAACAGGACGCGGTAGTTGCGCATGTGCTCGAACATCTCGATCGAGACGACTCGATCGAACTTCCGTTCGATCTCGAAGTCGTTCATATCCGCGACGATTACGTGCAGATTGTGCATGCCGCGCGCACGCGCCTCCGCAACGACGTGATCTCGCTGTGAGCGGGAGTTGGAAACGGCTGTGATCTCCGCGTCCGGATAAATTTCTGCGATGTAAAGACTCAGTGAGCCCCAGCCGCAACCAAGATCGAGGATTCGCTGCCCGTTTGCGATGCCGGCTCGCCGGCAGGTTTCGGCCAACGCCTCGTGCTCGGCGTCGTCGAGCCGGACTACGCCCTCGGGCCACAAACAGCAGCTGTACTTTTTGCGAGCCCCGAGCACGAGATCGAAAAAACCCGCCGGAACTTCGTAATGCTGCTCATTGGCCAAGTCCGGGACCAAAGCGATCGGAGATGCATTCATCATGTCAACGAACGTCTGCTGTGTTGCGGCGGCCCGTTCGTTGTCGGCGGCGCCAATACTTCGCAGCCGCTTCTGCAGCAGTCCGCGAATGCCACGGCGAATTACGCCGTCGGGGATTAAACCGGACTCGGTCCACCTGATCGCCTGTTGTGCCGCCTTGCTCATTGCCATTTTCCTCGCCCCGCGGGGGCTCTGTCCGAATCCTGACGGTGACTATAGGCAGGGCCGGAAAACGGCGCAATATCACGCACTTACATTGTTACAAACGCTTACATATGATACTCAAGCAGATACATAATCCATCATGCCGACAAGCGTTCGCCGCACGCTGAATGTCGGCGACCGAGTTCGCCGTTAGATAAAACTCGCTCTTGCCGTCGATCAGCCGGTCGTAGTGGAGCACGCCGTCGACCGCCCACTCGTAGGCCTGCTGCTCGAACGATTTCGGATCGCACAAAGTGACCGTGACCGAATTCATGGCGGCATTGAACTCGCGTCTCGTTATCATCGATTCACTCCCCCTTACGTAGATGCCCGGCCACGCGCGCCGCCGTCAACCTGCTGACGCGGACGTTCGACTCGGCCGTTACGCCGGCGATGTGCGGCGTGAGAATCAGATTGGGCACGTTCCTGAACAGCGCGGCGGATTCCGCGTCGAGGGGCTCGCTCTCGAAAACGTCGAGCGCCGCGCCGCCGAGCTTTCCGGCGCGCAGAGCGTCGACGAGCGCGCGTTCATGAACAACGCCGCCCCGCGCGGCGTTTATCAGTATCGCACCCGGTCGCATACGCGCCAGAAAGTTCGCGTCCACCAGGTGCCGGGTATCGTCGGTCAACGGCACGTGCAGGCTGACGATATCGCTGGCCGCGGCCAACGCCTCCAGGGATTGGTTCTCGACCCCGCGCCACGCCGCGTCGTCCGGCTCCAGGAAGGGATCGTGGGCTGCAAGCTGCATTCCAAGCGCTTCGGCCCGTGCGGCCGTTTCCCGGGCGATCGAACCGAAGCCGACCAGCCCTATTCTTTTTCCCGACGCTTCGCGGCCGATGAGTTCCGTTCTCGGCCAGTCACCGTCAGCCATTGCGCCGGTCGCAAACCACGAGCGGCGCAGCAACATCAGCGCCGCGGTGATCACGTACTCGGCAACCGCCAGATCGTTGGCGCCCGTTGCCGGAAGCACTTTAATATTCCTGGCGCTGCAGGCCTGCAAGTCGATGTTGTCGAGACCGACGCCCAGCCGTCCCACGACCCGGAGCTCCGGCGCTGCCTCCAGCAACGACTGGTCCACCTGAGTCCTGTTCCGAACGATGAGTGCGCGGCTGCCGGCGAGTAAGGCGATCAAGCTATCCCGCCGGTCCACCAGCGACGGTTCGTAATGCACGTCAAAGCCGCCCAGCTCCTCGCGGATGGCGGCTTCGTCCATGAATTCGCTGATAACTATTTCGGTCATTTTCGGGGTGAACCGTCAGAGATGGATCGGACTGCCGCCGCCGCGCGTTTGCGCGCCGGCAGGATGTTTGTGGCTGGCGATATACGATACGATACGGGTCCGGAGCAACAACGGCGTATCACACTCTACGACACCGGCGATACGACGTCCTATAACCCAGCGGAAGAGAACCCTACTTGTTTATCCAGTCAACCACAGCCCTAGAATACAAACGTTTGGAACAAAACGCACGATTGCCGCTCGGGGTGCCTGAATAACCATGGCACGCGTCTTGTGTGTTGGCCACGCCGTCCAGGACTTCGTTTTCCACGTCGAGGCGATGCCGGACAAAGCGGCGAAGTTCGCGGCACGCGCTTTCGAGTCCGTCGGCGGCGGGCCCGCCGCCACCGCCGCGGTTGCCATCAGCAGACTGGGCGGTGACGCATTGCTCGCGGCGCGGCTGGGGGACGACTCGATTGCCGACGTCATCACGGACGAACTTCAGGGGTACGGCGTGGATTGCTCGTACGTCAGGCGGTACGCCGACCGCGTATCGTCGCTGTCGGCCGTGCTGATCGACGATGCCGGCGAACGCCTGATCGTGAATCACCTCGACCCGCAGCTGCAGACGGCCGCAGACTGGCTGCCCGAACCGCGGACGGCGGGTATCGACGCGGTCCTGGCGGACACTCGATGGCCGGAAGGCGCACGACGTGCCTTTGAACTGGCCCGGCAAGCCGGCATCCCGGCCGTACTCGACGCGGACCTGCCCGTCCCGCGCGACGGCGAACTGCTCAAAGCGGCGACGCACATCGCGTTTTCGGCGGACGGATTGAGCGACTACGCCGGCGGCGGCAACCTCGAGGACGCGCTGAGTAACGCGGCCGCGGCTATTGACGGCTGGTGCTGCGTTACAGTCGGCAGCCGGGGAACGCTGGTTTTAGGGGACCGCAACTACGAATACCGCGGCGCGTATCCTGTAGACGTAAAGGATACGCTCGGCGCCGGCGACGTCTGGCACGGCGCGTTCACCCTCGCGCTTGCCGAAGGGCGGCAGACTGGAGAAGCCATCGATTTTGCCGGCGCCGCGGCGGCGCTCAAAGTACGAAACGGCGGCGGCCGCTCCGGCACGCCGGTTCGCTCCGATCTCGATGTTTTTCTCACTGAACAGGCTTAGGAGCGCTAAATGAACCCGACTTACGGCGTCATCGCATTGGCACGCACCACGTTCGACATGGAGTTTGCCGAGAGCATGAAGGAGCAGGCCTTCGCGGCGCTGCAATCCGCCGGTATCGGCACGGTCGGCTCTCGCGCACTGGCCTGTGACGGCGATGCCGCCGAGCGGGCACTTGCCGCAATCCAGTCGGCGGGCGGAGTCGATCTGCTGCTGATCATCCAGGTCACGTTCACCGACGCGTCGATGACCGTGCAGCTCGCGCGAGAATGCGGCGTGCCGATCGCATTATGGGGATTGCCGGAACCGCGCATCGGCGGCCGCCTGCGCCTCAACGCCTACTGCGGAATCAACCTCGCGGCACACGCGCTGGGGAAAGCCGGAATAGAGCCGCGCTGGTTGTTCGCGAAACCGGACGCGGCGGATATCGCAGACCGCCTGCATCAACTCGTCACCGCACGGAAAGTCGGCGCGACGATGAGCACGCCGGTCGACGAACGGGACGACGCCGCGGCGGATCGAGTTGTCCAAAAACTGAAACAAGCGCGGGTCAGCGTTGTTGGCGAACATCCCGGCGGCTTCGATACCTGCGAGTACGACAGCAGGGAGCTGCACGACCTCGCCGGCGTCTCGGTCAATACGGTGACGCTGGATGACGCGTTTGCGAAAGCGAAAGCCGCCGACGGCAAACGGGTTGATGCCCATCGGGAATCGGCATCGCAATCCCTCGCGGGCCTCGATGACGTGGATCAAATGCAGCTCGACCGTTCACTCCGCCTCTTGTGCGCGCTGGAAGACATCGCCGAAGAACGACGCGCAGCCGGGATCGCGGTCCGCTGCTGGCCGGAGACGTTCACGGAGTACGGCTGCGCCGCCTGCGGCCCCATGGCGATGATGAATCAGGCCGGCGTGCCGAGCGCCTGCGAAGCGGACGTTTATGGTGCCGTGACGACGCTGATGCTCCAGGAGCTGGCAGGCGAACCGGTCTGGATGGCGGACCTCGTTGACGTCGATGAACGAGACGATACCGCTGTGCTGTGGCATTGCGGCCTAGCCCCGCTGTCGATGTGCGATCCCGAGGTCACGCCGGTCGCAACCATTCACACAAACCGGAAGATGCCGTTGTTGCACGAGTTCCCGCTAAAGCCGGGACGAGTCACCCTCGCGCGCCTGTCGCAGGCCAAGAATAAGAAAAAGCTGATGATCGCCGGCGCCGAAGTTCGCCGTGCACCGATGGCCTTTACGGGAACCTCCGGCGTCATCCGATTCGACCGGCACGCCTCGGACGTTTGCGAGACCATCATGGAGGAAGGCCTGGAACATCATTTTGCACTCGCCTACGGTGACCATCGAGACGCGTTGAAACAGGTGGCTAGCCGGCTCCGAATTCCGGTGCTGCAGATAGCCTGACACCGGGACCGGCCGATCACGCGGAGCGGCCGAGCACGTCCGCCAGCTCGTGGCGTTCGACGAATTCGCGTACATCGACAGCCTGCCCGGTTTTGATCGACTCCTGGGCCGCCGTCGCGACGACGATCGACCATAGTCCCTCAATCGGCGTTGCGGCCCTGGTCTTCGTACCTTCCAGCTGGTCAATGAACGCCAGGTGCTCGAAGTACGTAGACCCATGATGGCCGCTCTGCTCTATCGCCTTCGCGTAGCCGACGTCGGTAGTGCGTGACGCCGCATGCTCGCCGGACTCCACGGCGATACTCGACAGCGCGACGTCGTCCCGCAAGAAGTCGAACGTTTCGCTCGCCACCAGCCGCCCCCTGTCACCGCACAGCACCAGTTCCTCATAGAAATGCGGACAGAACATGTTCAGCGTAAAACTCGCTTTGATGCCGTTGTCGTAGTCGATGACGACCAGCGCGTGGTCGTCGATGTCCGAACGCTTGCCGGCCCGTTCAAAATCGCGAAAATTGACCGCCTGCCCGCCGGTCGCGTACACACGGGCAGGCTCCGACGCCGCAAACAGATTAATCAGGTCGAAATAGTGGCAGCACTTCTCGACCAGCGTGCCGCCGCTGAACTCGGAGAACTTGTTCCACTGCCCCACCTTGTCGAGAAACGGCGGCCGGTACTCACTCATGCCGATCGTCTTGACGTCGCCGATCGATCGCCTGGCAAACGTTTCCTCGAGCGCTTCCACGTAGGGCGCTTTGTACCGGTACTGCAGTCCAACCTGGATAAACGACGGGTAGTCCGCCGCAAGATCCATGATTCTCTTGGCGTCGGCGAGCGTCGTTGCCATGGGTTTTTCGAGAAAAATCGGCTTACCCGATTGGGCAGCGACCGCAATGACGTCACAGTGCGTAAAATTGGGGGTGCAAACCATGATCGCATCCGCGTCGGGATCGCTGCACGCCTCTTCCAGGTCCCGGTAACGCCGCAGGGTATTGTCGGCGTGACGCGCGTATTCCTCGGCAGCCACGTCCATGCTGTGTGCCGCTCGATCGTAAATACCGTGTACGATCGCCCGGCCGGCCAGCGACGCAACCCGCATGTGTTCCTGACCGATTGTACCGGTGCCGATGACGTTCAGCCGAAACGCCGGCTCCCGGCGCGCATAGAGAAAGCGATCATCGCCGACAATGTGCCGTTGGCCCGACGCTTCCTCGAAGAAGCGAAGACGTGGTTTGTCCGGTTTGGTCATTCTTATTCCTGTGGCGCGCTTGCTCCGACCACACTATCTCCGCCAATACCGCCAGGGCAACAGCCGCCCGCCCGAGTAGTGTCGCCCCTCGCGAGACATGCGTCTATAGACTCGCGGCCGGTGAATTCCGGGTGTCGCCGCCCCGTTGATGGTACGCGTGACGAGCCATGAATACAAACGTTTGTATTTTTAGCGCGAGGACTTTGTTGTAAGCTTCCGAACCAATCCGGGCGCTGCCCGCGGACCCGTCCGCCTTTGTCGGACGAGAGCCATACGGACTTAACGAATGTCGCAGAACAAATGGTCATCGAGACGCGTGACGATCAAAGACATCGCGCGCGCAGCCGCGGTGGATCCTTCCACGGTCACGCGGGCGCTACAGGGCAGCGATCGAGTCAAATCGGCAACTCGCGAAAAAATCGCGGCGCTGGCGACGACCATGGGTTACGTGCCTGACATGGCCGCACGCACGCTGGTCACACAGCGCAGCGGCCTGGTTGGCGTCGTCATCCCGGACATGACCAACCCGTTTTTCGCGGAGCTGGCCAAGGGTATCGAGGACGAAGCGGCCAAACACGATTTGAGAATCCTGATTCGCAACACGGAAGGCACAGAGGCCGCCGAACGCGACGCGGTAAACCTGTTTCTCGAGCTGAAGGTCGACGGCATTCTGGCGCCGATGGCGCGCTGTCCGCAGCAGTATTACGACGAATTGAACGCGAGCGTCCCGGTTATCCACGTGAACCGGGACGACGCGGCGTATCACGTCGACTGCGACACCGTGCAGGGAAGTATTCTGGTCATGCAGCATCTCCTGGAACTGGGTCATCGCCGCATCGGATTCGTGCGCGGTCCGGCCGGTCCCGGCCGCGAACCCAAGATGTATGCGTACCGCCAGTCCCTGAAAGGGGCGCAACTCGACTATGACCCGGAGCTGATTTTTTCGTTTGACGGAACGCTGGACAGCACCCGGGCGATTGCAGATCAGCTGATGGACCTGCCCGACACACCCACCGCCATGTTCGCCTGGAACGACGTGAGCGCAATCGGCCTGATGCACGCGCTGCGCGAACGCGGCGTTACCGTGCCGCGCGACATGTCCGTGGCGGGGCACGACGACATTCAGCTGTCCGGATGCGTCTTTCCGGCGTTGACGACGGTGCGCTGGCCCATGTACGAATTGGGCCAACAGAGCGTCCGCTACCTCTATACCTTGCGTGCGGGGCGAAAACCCCGCAAGGCTCGCCTGTCGAAACCGGAACTGATCGTCCGCGAATCCACGGCGGCGCCCGCCACCCGGAAATGAGATCCCGGTTCGGCGGGCGTTGACAAGCGCTAGTAGCCGGCGCCGAAGTTCAGGCGGAAATTCACGCCGAAATACCGATCCGCGTCCCGCGGAATCTGATAGCGGAACCCATCACCCGAATAGGTCGTTGCGAACGACTCGTCCGTCAGGTTCTTGCCGATCAGGGTGATGCCCAATCGATCGTCTGCGGTGTGGTAACCGACACTCGCGTTCACGATACTGTAGTCCGGCAGCAGGAATGGATCTTCATCGGTCTGTCCGATGTTGCCCGACAGCTTTTCGTCGGTGTAAATGTAACTGCCGTCGATCTGTATCCGCCCCCCGTTGGTGAGCGGAATCGAATACTGACCCGCGAAAGTCACCTTCGTGTCCGGCGCAAACGGCAACGGGTCTCCACCGTTGACCGACTCGGAATCCGAAAGCGCGAATCCACCGCTGAACAGCAGGTTGTCGGACGCCTGCCAGATGAAATCGAGTTCAACGCCCTGCGTCTGGATATCGCCGCCGTTCGTAAAGCCGGTCACCGTCGTACCGTCCGAGGCGTCGAAATCGTTGGCCTGAAAATCTTCGATTTCGGTATCGTAAACGGCCAGATTGAGCACGCCCCAATCCGCGGCGTACTTGTAGCCGAGTTCGATCGACTCGGATTCTTCCGGGTCGAGCGGCTCGATGTCATCGGGATCCATGTTGTAGAACACGTTGAACGCCGGGCCTTTGTACCCTGTGCTGTAGGTGGCGTACAGCATGCTCGCATCGCCGAAGTACCACTGGAAACCAAGCTTACCCGCGAGGTTCGTCTCATCGGTCGATCCATTGAAATCCGTGTCGGTCTGGTTATTGCCGTCCGAGAAACGCGGGCGGACGCCAACGCCGCGCCGTCCGTAAATGTCATTGTTGACGCGATTGTGGCTGTAGGAAAGATCGTCACTCGTGAAACGCAGCCCGAATAGGAGACGGAAGGTATCCGAAACGGAGTAACTGCCCTGACCGAACGCTGCGTAGTTCTCGAACTCGGTTTCCATGAAACCGGTCGCGGAAACGATGTCGTTCGCATTACACGTAATGTTGTTGGCGGCGATGAACGCGGCGACGTCAGCCGGAGTATTCGGCAAACCAAGCGTTATACCCAGGTGATTTGCAATCGCCGCGTCGAGCTGGGGAGCGTCTTCACTGTTGTTTTGGCAGCTCGCCTCGCGCGTGAAATTCCGCTCGGAATCGATGTTCCAGTAGAACAACCCAACCTGATATTCAAATGCCTCCCCGGTCGGCGATGCGAGCCTGATCTCCTGGGAAAACTGCCGCCATTCCTGCGGACCGACGTCGTGTAACTGGAACGGCACGCCGAACACGGGCTGATCGCTGTCGCCCGCGATGGATGTGAAGTCACCCTCGCGGAATTCGGTGTTGTCCCAGCTACGAAACGCGGTGATTGACGTGAGCGTGTGGTCGCCGACCGCCGACTCGATCTGCACCGAAAAGGCCGTGCTCGCGTCGAGCGTGCGCGTCTCGAAATCATGATCGGCGCGGCGTTGATCGAGATCCAGTCCGTTGCCGGACGGCGCCGCCTCGGAGGCGTCGTTGCGCCCGCTCAGCCGCGCCTCGAGATCGACACAGCAGTCGTTGTCGGCCTCGTAGTCCTCGTAAATGAGCAGGACTTCGGTCGCGTCCGAAATGTCGTACTCGAACATTGCCCGGATACCCTGCCTGTCGTAGCCGTTGATCGTCTGGTTGTTGAAGACGTTTTCGATATAACCGTCGAACTGGCTGTCGAGAACCGTCAGGCTACCGCGAAGATTGTCGGTCAGCGGACCGGAGACACGACCCCGAAGCTGGTATTCGTTGTCTTCGTAGAACGTGCCGCTGACGTAACCTTCCAGTTCCTCGCCGGGACGTCGCGTCGTGATATTGACGACGCCCGCCGATGCGTTCTTGCCGAACAGCGTCCCCTGCGGGCCGCGCAAGACCTCGACGCGCTCGAGATCGTACAAATCGCCGAACGCCTGGCCTGAACGTCCGAGGACCACGTTATCGACAACCGTTGATACGCTCGGCTCGGCGCCGATGCTGAACGAAATCGTCCCGACACCGCGAATGGTCAAAGCACTATTGCGCGTCGTGTTGCCCGTTCGAAAGCTGACGGACGGGACGAGCGCCTGCAGCTCTTCCAGATTGCTCGAAAACGAGGATTCGATCTGGGTTCGCCCGAGTACGGAAACCGCGACGGGTACGTCGCTGACGTTTTCTTCGCGCTTTTGCGCGGTAACGGTGATCTCTTCGATCGCGGACTGAGCGAAAGCCGGTCCACTGATCCCAAACTGCACGCCGCCTGCAATAGCCATCGCCATCGCAAGCGCCACCCCCCTGAGTTGACGCATGGTTAGCTCCTTGTTGTCTCGCTCCCGACAGAAGACCGGTACGCGCCCAACCGATTGCGAAGCGCGTTATGTCGGCTGTTCGCCTTCTTTCTACTCCTCAACCCGCAAAAATGCAAACGTTTGTATTTTTGCCACAGCTCGCGCCGAAAATGGGAATCAGGCCGCGGATCGGACGAACGCGGCTCGCCGAGACCGCCACCACAGCAGGCCGTTCAGTGCCACAAGGACGGCCACCGACGGCCAAAACAGCCCGCTGAGCCCGCCGACCAGGCCAATCGGGGAGAACAGCAGATACAGGAACACGACTGCCGACAGGAGCGTCACGGCAACGGGCTTTGCAAAACGCCAGGGCCTCAGATCAACAAGGTCTTTCCTCACGTAGCTCCAGGCTTCGGCCCGCGGCCAGGCGGCGCCGATCGCAAGCATCATGCCGACCTCGACGACGAACAACACGGCGTAGAGATGCAGGAAATGCAGGGTAACGACGTCGTCGAACACGAACTTGGCCAGGCCATAGGCGAGAACGTGGAAAATGATGACCGTCTTGGCGGCCAGCGCGGGCACACGCCGGGTAAACAGGCCCACGATTACGATGACCACGACGGGAATGTTATAGAAACCCGTGAATATGCGGATGATTTGCCAAAGACCCTCGGGCGCGAACTGCAGCAGCGGCGCAACGACGAACGAAAACAGGGCAATCACGACGCTGGCAATTTTTGCGACGCGCACCATCTCGGTGTCGCTGATGGCCCGTTTTTTCATGGGCGCGTAAACGTCCAGGCAAAAAAGCGTCGCGGCGCTGTTGAGCAGCGAGTTGAACGAGCTGAACACCGCGCCGAGCAGCACGGCCAGGAAAAATCCCGAAAAATAGGCGGGCAGCACGTCTCTGATCAGCTGGGGATACGCGAGGTCGATCGAAGACAGACCCTCCCCGTACAGGTGATACGCGATCACGCCCGGGATCATCATCATGAACGGCACCATGATTTTGAAGAATCCGGAAAAGAGCACGCCCTTCTGCCCTTCCGCGAGATTCTGCGCGCCAAGCGTGCGCTGAATCACGTATTGGTTGGTGCACCAGTAGAACAGGTTCGCGAAAATCATCCCGGTGAAAATCGTGCCAAACGGCGTGGGATCGCTCGCGCCGCCGATCGCGTTCAGTTTATGCGTTTCGGTGCTGGTGATCGTCGTCAGACCCTGCAGCATGCTGCCCTCGCCAAGGGCAACGAGGCCGAGAACCGGCACCACGATGCCGACGACCAGCAGTCCGACGCCGTTGAGCGTATCCGACACCGCAACCGCTTTCAGCCCACCAAAAATCGCGTATACGGCGCCCAGGCAGCCGATGCTCACGATCGTGATGACCAGACCCTCTCCGTAAGTCACGTTCAACAAGCTGGGTACGTCGAACAGGAGCAAAACGGCGATGGATCCCGAATACAGCACCGACGGGATGGTGACCAGACCGTAACCGACCATGAACAGCAGCACCGACAGGCGGCGGACGCCGTCATCGAAGCGGTTGCTGAGAAACTCGGGCAAGGTCGTAAACGCGCCGGCCAGATAGCGCGGCAAAAAAACGAGCGCCATGCAAATCGTCGCGAACGCCGCGGTCACCTCCCAGGCCATGCTGCTGAGGTTGAACCCGTACGCGGATCCGTTGAGACCGATGAGCTGCTCGGCGGACAGGTTGGTCAGCAACATGGAGCCGGCGATGAACACCCCCGTCAACCCGCGCCCCGCCAGGAAATACCCGTCGCGGGTATCCACCTCACCTTTGGTCTTCTGATACGAAACCCAGGCGACCAGAGCCATGAAAAACGCGCAGCTCGCCAGCGTCATGAACAAGTTGTTTGCCGCCATGATCGTTCCCCCGGTTGCCGCCAACGGCCGCGGCGCGGCCGCCGCTTATCACGTATTCAGCCGATGCCAAACGTATGTATTTTTCTGACGGAGGCCTAAACTACTCGAAGTAGCGCGGCGATGACAATGGCAGGCGCAACGCCTGCGCAGTGCGCCGACCGGCCGAAACGGGGAATCAGCGGCCGTTTACCACGATGCAGTCGAGATCGTCGGCACGGTGGACACGCCCCTCGAACGCCGCGAGAACCGGCGCGGTATTCCGCTCGAGATCGCGCAGGCTGCGCGCCATGAAATGGCTCAGCACCAGGGTTTCAGCGCCGCTTTCGGCGGCCACGCCGGCGAGTACGTCGGGCGGAGCGTGCAGGCGCCGCGCGACACGATCCGGGTTCAGCGGTACCGGCATATGCATCACGAGCACGCTGGCCCGATTCGCGAATTCGATGAATCCGGCATCACTCCCGTTCTGGTCGCCCGAAAAGACGACGACCGACTCCCCGATGCGCACGCGGAAAGCCAACGCGGGCACGATGCCGTGCGGCACGTGCATGGCATCCACGGTAAATGCGGCACGTTCGTCGCCCGTTCTCGGCAGCGGACCGGTCGTAGACGCCTCGACTTCGGTGGCCACGAGTGCGGCAAGGCCGTCGGTACCGGACAGGTAACCGCTCAGGTAGGCATAGGCGCCGCCCTCCTCGCTCAACAAACTGTCGAGGAACACCCGCAGCCCGGGAAACGGGCCCTTGCCGTCGGGTCCGGCGATACCGAGCCTGCGTTTACGTCCTGAAAAATACCCGGACTTGAGCAGGGCGGACAGATCGGCGGAGTGGTCGGTATGGAAATGGCTGATACCGACAAAATCGAGATCGTCGAACGACGCCCCGGCCTCGCCGAAACGAAGAAACGCGCCACCGCCGGCGTCGATCAGGATCCTCGACCTCCCGTCGATCCAGATGAGATAGGCGGAGGACGCGCGCCCATCGTCGGCGATTGGACCGCCCGAGCCGAGCACCTGCAATGCGACGCCCTCGGGCGGCGGACATTGCAGAGCGGCGTCGGCCCGGGCCTCCGCAGGAAGGACGCCGGTCGCGGCGACAGCGAGGTATGTCGTGGCGATTAATCCCGGCTTGATCATCGGCGCAGTCTCGTTGTCGCAGGAGGCAGGATTGACCCGGGCGCCCGCGGTGACAGCTCGGCACTCATTCCGGTCTGCCCGGCATTTGCCGCAGACGCGCGGCAAGCTGCTGGACGGCCACGGCGGGCTGGCTGGAGGACACCGCGAGCGCGACGTCAACTTCGGGAAGTTGCGGTAGCCCTTCGTGCAGAATCGCGAGATTCCTCGGCACCACCGACCGCGTAAGAACGGCTATCGCGATTCCGGCATCGACCGCCGCGATCAGGCCCGGCATGCTCCTGCTTGCATACACGATTTTGTACGCCCGTTTTGCGCGCCGGAGCGCCTCGATGGCCTCAAATCGATCGATGCTTTCTTCGTGGGAGACCGCCAGCGGCAAAACGGGATGCTCGATCAGCGCAGCGTCCGCCCTCCCCACCCATACGAGCGGCTCGCGACGTATGATCTGCGTTTTCCTGGCGCGCCGTGTCGTGATAACCGCGAGATCCAACTCTCCGGTCTCGACGTCGCGGAGGAGATCCGGCGTCGGCGCGCACTTCAGGTGTACCTGGATGAGCGGGTGCCGGGCGGCAAAATCGCTGAGTGCGTCAGGCAGGAACTGCGCGTAGTCATCGGGACATCCCAACCGGACATCACCGACGATCACTGATCCGGAGAGTTCGGCTAGCGCACGATCATGCAGGTTTAGAATCGCGCGGGCGTGTTTCAGCAGGTGCTCGCCCTTGCGCGTGAGTCGAACGCCCCGGCGCGTGCGTTTGAGCAACTTCCCGCCCAGCGCCTCTTCGAGGTTCCGCATTTGCATGCTGATCGCGGACTGCGTCCGCGCGACCTTGGATGCGGCGCCGCTGATGCTGTTCCTGTCGGCGACCGCCACGAAGCTGCGAAGCCGGTCGATTCCCAAAGCATTCATCGTGTTTTGATATCAATTTTTCTGATGGATTTCAAGAAAACTATTTGTTTGTCTTCTATCTAGAATCCTTCTAGGATCGCGGTCGAACGTGCCGATCACCAAACGGAGACGACCGATGCACAAGTTCTCGAACCATTTTGACCCCCAGACGGTTCAGTGGCGCCACGTGAGTGATCCGGATTTTCTCGAATTCAAGCTGGACTACGAATACAGCGTTCTGGGCTACGATCTGGGGACCGGCAGACTGGACATGCTGTTGCGATTCACGGGAAATGGCGGTCACTGCATGCGCCATCGGCACGTTGCCTCGACGGCAACGTTCGTGCTCGATGGAGAACAGCATCTGGAGCAGCTGAAGCCCGACGGCACCACCGAAAAAATTGTCCGTCGGGCGGGCGAGTATGCGCTGTCCGGCGGTGACGACCTGCCCCACATGGAACGCGGCGGGCCGGACGGTTGCACGGTCTTGCTGTCGTTGCACGCGCCGGACGGCGTTTTGTTCGAGTACATGGACCGGCAACTGGAAAATCGCAGAACGGCGACGATCGAAGACTACGTCAAGCGGTGGAACGAGGGAGGAGTGTTGCCGGAGAAGTGAGTGAGTGTCCACGAATCGTCTGAGCAACTGGTTGCGGCCGACTCCAACCACGTTGGCAGTCTGAGCTACAATCACACCCATGAGCCAAAGCGGTCTTTCCACCGTCTGGCGAAACTACTGGCTATGATCCTATGCTGAAGTTGAATGAACGTCTCATGCGACGCTGCATTGCACTGATCGCGTCCTCTTTATTGACCGCCTGCGGCGGCGGATCGTCCACTTCGTCACCGCCGCCATCCCCGCCACCGCCGCCCGCCGCGGATTACCAGGAAGTGAGCATGTCCGCCCTTCCGGTCGGCGCACTTGGTGGATTGTGTATGGATGCCGACCATGGAGACGTCGATGGTGACGGCGACCCGGATCTCGTGTTGGCCCAGGAATTCGCGCTGAATCTCGTGTTGTTGAACGATGGGTCGGGCGTATTCACAGTCGCCGCAGGTGCTGTGGATGGCGGTGACGGTGACAATGAAGATGTGCGCCTGCGTGATTTCGATGGCGACAACGACCTCGACATGCTGACGGTTCATGAGGACGATGGCGTTCATGCGCTGCTGTACAACGACGGTAGCGGTGGCTTTTCGGAACAGGCGGGGCTGATCCCGATCAACAGCATCGCCAATGCCACGGAAGTCATCGACCTGGACGGCGACACGCGGCTGGACATTCTGCTCGGAAATCGCGGAACGAATCTGGTCCTGCTACAGCAGATCGACGGATCGTTCATCGACGACACAGTTAACCGGCCGATCGGTGCCGATACGACGCAGGATCTATTGCTGATCGACATCGACGATGATGGCGACCAGGACCTCTTCGTGGCGAACGAGACCGACAATCGTCTCTTCGTAAATGACGGCAACGGAGGTTTTACGGATGAAACCGCCGCACGGTTGCCGCCAGGTGACGGTGAAACGCGTGAAGCCGATTCGGCAGACGTCGATTCCGATGGCGACCTCGATATCATCATCGGCAACGTCGATTTTACGTCCGGACGTCCGATTCAAAACCAGCTTCTGATCAACGACGGTAACGGCGTATTTAGCGACGCCACCACGGAGAACCTGGCAGGCGTGGTCAACATGGGAAACAGTTTTACGATCAAGTTCGTGGATATCGACGGTGACGGCGATCCGGATGTGCTGTCGCCGAATAATACGCTTGGGCAAGGCGGCGACATCGAGGTCTGGATCAACGATGGAACGGGCAGCTTTACTTCACCGACAGTGAGTGTTTTCTCGGCACCACCGTTTGGCAGTGCGTTCGACATCGAAGTATTCGATGCGAACGGTGACGGGCGTGACGATCTTTACTTCTGTTACCGGACCGGAACGGACCAGCTCTACTTGCGCCAGTAGCCCGCGGCGTACGTGGCAACGCGAATGCTGGGCAAGAATTTGATGACAGCTTCACGTGCGGCTTTACCGCAATGAACGCTGAATTCGCAAATTCGGATCTAGAGAACGGGGCTTGAGCCCATTTACCCAGTTCCCGATGCCACATCAGCTTTGCCGAAGTCTCCCTTCGTAAATAACGATCAGTCATAACCGAACTGCGTCGGGCCGCGCAATGTCAAAGTTTCCGCTTCCGGCTTCCAGCGGTAACTGTCGGTCGCGAAACCCAAACTCTGTCAATTTGTCCACAGGAGGCTTTTCGCCATGAAACTACTTGTCACCGGTTCCCTGGGTGCACTGGCTTGGATGCTGAGCGCATCACTCGCGTTGGCCAATATCAATATCTCTGAAAGCGAAGTCATGGACGCCCAGGAGCGCTGGGGAGACGGCATTGTCCGCATCGGCAAGGTCATGTCCAATGGCGGCGACTATGTCCAAGAGGCGTTCGATCACATCGAGGCCATGTACGACTATGATGACGGCACGGTCTTGTTCAAACCGACGCTGGCAAGCTCCGTTCCACACCGTCCAACGGTGGGCGGCGCGCTCAGCTATTTTGTCGGCTACAACTCGGCAACCCGCTACCTCAAAGGGCTTAGTAACGAAGAGCGTAGTGGTTTGAGAATCTTCCAGGAAGACAGCGGCTTCGCCACCAATCCATGGCGTCAGGTGCGTTTTGAGAACCACGACATCGTCTATCACGGACCAACGGCTGTGGCGATGGGTAACTACTACTTCACCGACACCGAGGGACGTGAAACCAAGGTGCATTTCACGCTGGGGTTCATCAAGCGCGGCGAGGAAGTGCGCATTTACGTGCAGGAGTCGAACCTGCCGTTTAACCCTGACGGGTGAGCTGGCAAGGCGGGGCCCAAGGAGCAATTGTCAGCATGACCCGTCGGAAGAAGTGCTAAAGATCCTTCCCGCATCCTCATCCGGTCCGTTGCGCCAGTTATCTGGCGCCCCGGACAGGATTGATTCGTCGCTACGCTCCTCACCCCTGCGGGGCGCGCTGCGCGCGTCCAAATTGCTCCGCAATTTGTCGAACCTGATTCTCATCCAGTCCGTTGCGCCAGTTATCTGGCGCCCCGGACAGGATTGATTCGTCGCTGCGCTCCTCACCCCTTCGGGGCGCGCTGCGCGCGTCCAAATTGCTCCGCAATTTGTCGAACCTGATTCTCATCCAGTCCGTTGCGCCAGTTATCTGGCGCCCCGGACAGGATTGATTCGTCGCTGCGCTCCTCACCCCTACGGGGCGCGCTACGCGCGTCCAAATTGCTCCGCAATTTGTCGAACCTGATTCTCATCCGGTCCGTTGCGCCAGATAACTGGCGCCCCGGACAGGATTCGAACCTGTGGCCTTCGGATTAGGAATCCGACGCTCTATCCGGCTGAGCTACCGGGGCATAGTTTGCGATATTAGCAGGAATCCCTTTGGCTCTGGCCAGCGGCGTTTCGCGCCGCAGACGCCATCCAACGCATGAGCGACGGCGCTCAGCGCCGTCCGTCATCGCCGTCGACCGCAAAACAGTAGTAGAGCCCGTCGCCACCAGTACCCTGCAGATCGCCCTGGCTGCAGCCGCGCGACCCGTGGGCGTTGTTCCACGACGTCGGATTCTGACCGCCGCCGATGCGATCGTGATGGCCGACCCGGGCGCTGCCGTCCGAGCTGTTCGACGTCCAGTTTCCGCAGGCGTCGTGGCCCTCGCCGAGAAACGCGGTCCCGTCCAGGTCGGACCCGGTCAGGATATCGTGCCGGTTTGGCGAGTCGCCGCGCCCGCTGATCACCTCGCCCGTTTCGCTGACGGAGTTCTCCTTGCTGAGTTTGTTGTTGTCGCTGTGCAGATCATCCACGTCCGCGGCGACCTGAACCCCGTTTGCGTTCGCCCACGGTCCGCTACCGATGCGGTCACGCGCATTGACCGCGTCGTCGCCCGCGGTGCTCAGATAGGCGCGCCAGGTCTTATGGCCCGCCCCGGCGGCCTCGGCCAACGACTGGCAATGGGCATCGGCCCCCTCCAAACCACCGAGATTGCCGCCGTCGCCGGGACCCTTGCTGGTCAGAAAAAAGCTCATTTCCGCATCCTGGGCATTGGCGACGGTCACCGTCGCCAATGCCGCCGTCAGCAGCAGGAGAGGCCCGGCCGCCGTTATTGTTCTGATTTTCATTCTGTCTCTCCCTCCGCGACAAAGAACCCTGGAAACAGATCTATTATAGATGACCTGGGGTATAGTTCCGAGGCTAGCTCTACCGGTAAGTGACTAATTTCTCAGCGTATTCGGAGGGCAATGTTATGAACGCCGACACTATCGATCGGCGCGCCTTTTTCGCAAGGCTGGGCGGCGCGACCGCGGTTGCGACGCTGTCCGCGTCCGCGCTCGCCGACGAACTCGAAGACGAGATGCTTCGCAAACTCGAAGCCGCCAAAAGCTGCGAGCAGCAGCCAACCCCGCCAGCGCGCGCGAAGATGCGGCGCGGCGGCGGAATCGTCTTTGACGCCGTGCGGATACCGGACCTGGCGGAGATGCCCGAGAAGCCGACGCTCGTGGACTTTTTCAGACATCGGTTCAATGAAGGCGTCGTGCAGCACTGCCTGCGGTCGGCGCAGCACGCGCTCGAAGACGGGCAGGACGAGATTCACGTCATGGCCGCCCTGGTGCACGACACGGTAATGACGCTGATGCGCGCCGACCACGGCTACTGGGGCGCGGATCTGCTGGCGCCTTACGTTGATGAAAGGGTCGCCTGGGGTATTCGTTACCATCAGGCGCTGCGGTTTTTCCCCGACGAACAAGTCGGCTACGAATACCCCGAATTGTACAATCGCATGTTCGGCGAAAACTTCGATCCGGAACCGTACGTGCACGCCGCGCACGAACATGCACGCAAACACAAATGGTACATGCACGCGCGGATGATTACGGTCAATGACACCTACGGATTCGACGAGAGCGTAAACCCGTCACTCGACGACTTCGTCGACATCATCGGACGCAATTTCCGGCAGCCGAAAGAGGGATTGGGCAACGACAACAGCCCCTCGGCGCACATGTGGCGCACGATGCTCAACCCGGACAGACCGCTGTAAGCGTCCGGCGACGCGGCCGGGCCGTCCGTGCCGGGCGCCGGCCGCTACCCTAGCTTCCGCTATCACCCTTCAAATGGGTGTCCAGGAACTTCACGTAAGCCTCTGACGCGGCGATACGATTCTCGCGTTTCACGAACCCGTGGCCCTCGTCCGGGAAAACCAGATATTCCACCGGCACCTCGTTTTTCTGCACGGCGGCAACCAGTTCATCGCTTTCCACCTGCAGCACGCGCGGGTCGTTTGCGCCTTGCACCACCAGCATGGGCTTCACGATGTTCTCCGCGTGAAAGAGCGGCGAGATTCGCCGGTGCCGCTCTGCATCCGTCGCCGGGTCGCCCATCTCGTCGTAGAGCGATTCTTTGAACGATTCCCACCAGGGTGGAATGCTTTCCAGCGTGCGAACCCAGTTCGTGACGCCGAAAATATTGATGCCAACGTCGAACACTTCCGGCTCGAACGCCAACGCCGCCGCCACCATGTAACCGCCGTAGGAGCCGCCGATGACGCCGATCCGGTCCTTATCGACCCAATCCAGGGTCTCGAGATAGCGGCGGCCGTAGACAATGTCCTGCAGATCCTCCTCGCCGTGACGGCGGTCGTCCAGGTGAAAAAACGTCTTGCCGTATCCCGAGGAGCCTCGATTGTTCGCGGCGAGCAGCGCGTACCCGTGGTTGATCAGATGCTGCCGGGTGGCGCTGTAGCCCGTCCGGCTCTGGCCGCCCGGCCCGCCGTGCACCCATACCAGAGCAGGCGCCGGGTTATCGGCGGACGCACCCTTCGGCCGGTACAGCACCGCTGGGATCTCCAATCCGTCGAAGCTCGGATAACGCACAATGTCGCTTTGCACCAGGTGCTCCTGCGCGATCGACGGATTGAGCGCATCCGTCAGCTGCGTCGCACTTGCCGTCCCGAGGTCGATCACAAAAATATTCGACGGCGAATCGTCGCCGTTGACGATCAGCGCCATCGTATTTTCATCGGCCGAAAATCGAACGTTACGCAAATCGCCGGGCGGCAGCGCCGGCAGGTCGAGGGCATGCCCGGTCTCGGTGGCGGTCACGGTGACCTCGGTCCGCGCATCTGCGTTCACCCCGCTCACCCGATAACGGCCTCCGGGAGAATTGATGACGTAACTCACGTCCCAGTCGGCCTCTATCAGCGCCGACTTCGCACCGTCCTCGAGACGATAGGCCCAGGCCTGATTGAACTCGCCGAATTCATTCGTCGCATAGATCAGCGACTTGTTGTCCGGCGTAAACTCCCATGCACTGTGAGCGACGTTGCCGACGTGCTCGGTAATCAGCACGGGCTTTTTGCCGGCGGATTCGAGATCAACGATATAGATATCGGAGTCGGCGCTGGTGCGCGGCCTGCCCAGCGCCAGCCAACGGCCGTTGCCGCTGATGTCGCTGACCTGGAATCCCGCGTTCTCGAAAACCATTTCGCGCGAATAGTCGCTCACGGCGTATCGGTACACGTCAAAATTGCGCTGGTCCCGCTCCGTGGACGTCAGAAAGAAATGTTGCCCGTCGGCGCTCCAGCCGAGAAACGCCGCTTTGACATCATCGCCCGGCGTCAAATCGCGATAGGAACCGTCTTCCTCGCGCACGATGACGTGATTGAGCTCGTTGCCACCGCTGTCGTAGGTATACAGTATTCGTTTGTCGTTCGGGAACCAGGACACCGCGAACATCGCGTTGTCGTCGGATTCGGTTAGCATCCGCGGCTCGCCGCCGGCAACGGGCAATTCATACGCGTTGAACACGCCGGTTGCGTCCGACGAGATCAACAGCGAATTGCCGTCCGGTGAAAACGCGTGGGCCGCCGAGCCGACCAGGGTATACGTGGTCGTATCGTAAAAGTCGCTGGCGCTGTATTTTGGCACCGGCGGTTCGTCGATCGTCTCGACCGCGGACGTATCCTGCCGGTCGGGTGAGCATGCGGTCAGTGCGTACGAGGCCAAAGCGGCAATGAGCGAAGTTCGGGTGGGATTCATCCGATTCTCCGGAAATAGGCGAAGAAACCACGCATAATACGCGCGATCCGAGCAGAGTGTAGCTCACGGAACTCTTTGGACGCGCGTTTTCCCGGCTGGGAGGCGCTGAACGGGTGATTATGAAGATTCGAGAAGCGGTACCGGAGGACGCGGCGACAATCGCATCGTTCAACTCGAAAATGGCGCAGGAGACCGAAGGTCGCGCGCTCGATCCGGCGCTGATCAACCCCGGCGTCGCGGCCGTCCTGGGCGAGGCCGGGAAAGGCCGCTATTGGGTGGCCGAGGCGGACGAGATCGTCATCGGCCAGATCATGGTCACCTATGAATGGAGCGACTGGCGCAACGGTACGATCTGGTGGATCCAAAGCGTGTTCGTCGATGAAGATCACCGCCGCCAGGGCGTGTTCTCCGCGCTTTATCGCCACGTCGAGACGCTCGCCCGCGACGACCGTGACTGCTGCGGCATTCGACTCTACGTGGAACGCGAAAACGCGCGCGCGCAGCAGACCTACCTGGCGCTCGGGATGGTGAAGCCGGGTTACGAAGTCATGGAAGCGGATTTCCGCAAGCAAAAGAATTCTTGATCCAGGAGTTGAACGATGCTCGCAAAGGGTTCCAACGCACCCGAATTCGTGTTGCCGGACGAAAACGGCGACGACGTCTCATTGGTCGATCTGCTGCAGAACGGCCCGCTGATTCTGTATTTTTACCCCGCGGACTTTACGCCCGGTTGCACCAAGGAGGCCTGTTCGATACGCGACATCCACGCCGATCTCGTATCCGTCGGGCTCCAGGTCGTCGGCGTGAGCCCGCAGGACGGCGCCAGCCATACTAAATTCCGGGATCAGCATAATCTGCCGTTCACGCTGTTGAGCGACGTCGACAAGGTGGCTATCAAAATGTACGACGTGGACGGTCCTTTCGGCGTTGGTGTACGTCGGGTCACCTACCTCATCAACCAGTCCAAGAAAATCCAGGACTCGCTGCAGGCCGACGTGCTGGTCAACCGGCACAAGGAATTCATTCAGAAAGCCATTGCGTTACGGACGGCCGCGGGAATCAATGCGGCCGGCGAATAATCCGGTTCAGGTCACTCGCCGTTGATGGTCACGATGACCTGACGGGTGTGCGGTGCGTACCGGTGTTCCCACAGGTACACCCCCTGCCAGGTACCCAGCGAGCAGCGACCGTCGCGGACCGGCAGGTTTAGATCCGACTGCGTCAACACGCTGCGAACGTGCGCGGGCATGTCGTCCGGACCCTCCGCCGTGTGCGTGAAAGAAGGATCGCCGTCGGGCGCCAATCGGGACATGAACGTCTCCAAATCGCGCATCACGGCGGGATCCGCGTTCTCGCACAACATCAGTGAAGCGCTCGTATGCCGGATAAATACGTGGCAGATGCCCGTCGTAACGCCGGCGCTTTCGACAAGCTGCTGGATGTCGCGACTGAGATCGTAGGTGCCTCGACCCCGCGTCTCGATCGTTAGTGTTTCCTGCTTGAACATCTCGACGGTGGCGTCCCCGGCCGATTCAGGTGCGCTCACCGGTCGTTCGCGAGGTATCGGATACCGCGCGATCCCTGTCGATCGGGCTGTCGGCGACATAGGGTTCACCGAAGCGAAGCCGGATCGTTTTCGTCTTGCCGAACCAGGGGATGGAGACGATGTAGATGTTGTCGTATTCGTCCTCGTCGATCGGCGGCACATTCTTGCTCGCGCCGAGATCCGCAATGAGCCCCGGTACGGTATTGCTGTGCGCCACAACGAGCACAATCTTACCCTTGTGCTCCCTGAGTATGCGCTCGAGAACGGCTTCGTTGTCGGCCGGGTCGTAGCGCTGCAATTCGAGCCCCAACCGCGTTGCGACCGGCTCACCCGTTTCCACGCTGCGCCGGAAGGGAGTGACGTAAATCGCATCGACGCCCGCAACGACGTCCGCGTCGGCGAGCTGCCGCGTCAACTCGGCCACGCGGCGGCGCCCCGCCTCGTTCAGACCCGGATCCTCGGCCGGCGCCGCCGCTTTCTCGGCATGACGCACGAAGATGACCGTCGTCGTCGCCTGCGACTCGAAGAACCACGCGAGGCCCACCGCGATCGCGGTGTAGATGATGATGATCTGGATGCGGCGTCGGCGGCGCTTGCGGCGGCGCTCCTGGTCTGTCCTGGCGTTGCTCATTGAACGCGAGCTTACGAGTTTTTTCGGGTTTTGACTACGTTTCGCGGTCGCTGTCCGTGCGCCCGGAGGGCGGCACCACCTTGAATTCGCCCTCGATAATCTCGATCCGCGCCGATCGTCGATCCGCTGTTGGCCGATGCGCGCCGCCGCCCTCGCGGCGCAGTTTCCGCTTGAACCACCAGACGCGGATGCCGACGATCGCCGCCAGAACGAGAATCAGGCTGCCAAGCGCCACAAAAGCGATGAACCCGAGCACGATCGATGCGCCGATCGCCAAGGCGCCTACCAGCACGACCAGCGCGTTGGCCAGCGGGTTGCTGAACGGGAGTTTCCGGCCCTGATAATAATGATTCATTTAATCTCTCTACCTACGGTCGGCGTCGGCCTGGCGGGAGTAAAAACCCTCGAACCAGGGTACCCAGGTTTCGCCGCCGTCGTTGGATTGTTCGAAGTATTGTCGCACACGGCCGTCGGGCATTGGGGTCCACAGGCCCCGAAATGGCGCCGTGGTGCCGTTTGCGACGTAATGAATGGTGCCTGCGAGGTTCATACCGTCGTCCGTGAGCCCACCGCGTATGTTGATCTGCGAGCCGCCCTGAGAATTCCAGACCTGGACCCACTCGTCCGTCGTTTTGTCCACGTAATTGATGCTCATACCGGTACCGCCAGCGGTGTTCGTCCAGTGCTCGGTCAGCACGCAACCCCGTTCCGCTCGCTCAATTCTATTATGGCCCGCCAGCTGCCCGTTCGCCGTATGTACGTCCCACGAGCCGATCCAGAAATCAAAATCCCTGAAATGCTCGTCGTACTCGCAGGGGAACGCCTGTTTCGACATATCGGACACCAGCTCGTCAAAAGAAGCCGTGCCGGCCATCGAATTCAGGACGGAGTCCCCGGTAATCGCCTGGACGCTCGTGAATCCGTTGCCGAACATCGTCTGCAGCAGCTCGACGGCCGCCGACGGCTCGCCGCGGGCAACCGCCACGCGCGCGCGCTCGAGCGTCACCCGCGGCGCGGACAACTCCTTGGCGGCAAGCTCCAACGCCTCGCCGGCGGTCGCGAAATCCCCGGCCTCGCGGGCGCTCTGCGCCAGCGCGAACCAGTCCTCGGCCGTCGCGTCCTCGCCGCTCGAAAGCGCCACGAATTCCGCCGCGGGGTCAAAAGCCGGGGCCTGAACGATTGCCGGCTCCGCGGCGCGCCGATCGCAGGACGCCAGCAGCAAAACCCCGAGCAAGGCCACCGATTGAGCAACTATCTGCTTGGTTTTCATAGACTTCTGGGACCCCCGCCGCGTGACCGCCAATGCGGTCTTCGACCGGAAGCGAGTTAACAAGTTCTGACTGCCCATTTAAGCACGGGATATGCGGTCTGTGCCGGCAGATTCAATTCCGGCACGAGCGGCCTGCGTGGACCGAGCGGTTGCATGCCGGACGGCAGGCACGCACAATTCGCGACGCACGAGCAGCGCCGCCGCGGCATCCGGAGGGGTGGCAGAGCGGTTGAATGCACTGGTCTTGAAAACCAGCAAAGGTTTGTAGCCTTTCGTGGGTTCGAATCCCACCCCCTCCGCCAATATTTTATTAATATCAAAGACTTATGAACAACTCTGAGATTTACCCAACATTAAAACCAACATAAATACATCAGGACAATCGTCCTCGAACGTCTAGTGGACTTTCTTCTCCAGGTATTCGTTGCCTACGGGTTGTTCGGCCTCATAGCAATCGTTTTTCTTGCTCTGACGGTTTGGGGGCTCGCACACTTGGCAGCAGATCCTGGCACGGAGGTTCGGGTGTTATGGGGCCTGACGTCGTATACAAAGAAGAAACGCATAAAGACCCGTGTACGCGCTACACCAATTCACGTCGTTCACAGGCAAACCGATACCACGCCACGCTCCATGCAAATCGGACCTAAGCTGAATCGACTATGACGTTAATTGGAGCACGCGCAAATTCCAAACGAGATGTCGAAAGCGCGATGTGCAAATAGTACCTAGCAGAGCATCCGACGATCGAGATGAATTCAAGAAGCTGATACTCGACACACTACAGATGGCACATCTGAATGGCGTGAGGATAGTCAACGGACTGAATATATAGTTGGCCCTGGCAAGCTCGGCGCACCATTTCGATGCAGTCGAGGAGTTGACACAGTTCTTCCCGGCCACCCGGATGGAAGCTTGGCCGTGCCACCCAAGGTCTCGGGACAGGTTCTTCGAGAGCCACAGTACTAAAATATCGCTGACGACACGCGACCAACGAGGCTCCATGCATGGCAGGTCAAATCGGCTTTTTCATTGGTGGATTCGTCATTTTGTTTTTGCTGAGTTCCTTAGTGCCGTTGGTGTTCCGAACACGGAGGCGAACCTACAGTGCAGTTCTCTTCTCTACGCTGGTTGCATTGGCTGTCGCCACTGTGCTGGGCGGCTATGGGATGTCAGAGGGCAACGGTCCCGTCTTTGAGACAGCTTTCCGGGCCTACCTATTCCCAGCAGTTATGGTGTTACTCGTGCGTTTGGTACAGGCAAGACGCAACCAGGCAGCAAAACCTAATTCGCGGGAAGATTGAAAAGGAATACCGTATTCCCCATTATTGATGCCGAATACGAGTGAGCCGGGCGGAACATCGCCAATGGAGTGCACACTTGCCGCTGGAATTATCTTCATCGTTTTGTCTTAATACTCTTCCAAATCCACAAAGCGTCGAATTCACTGCCCCCCAAGCATACCTTGGAATCAGCAGTTAACCGCATTTATAGCGATCTGAGTGCCACAAGAGGTACAACAAATGCCTCACCTCGACAATCTAGAGCTATTCATCCGAGTTACTAAGCGCCGTTGCCCCAAATGCTACGAGTCATTGCTCTGGCGACGAGCTAGGGATAAAGCACTTGAGCGTGCGAAACGCGCCGACATTTGGGACCCATTCTCCCCTACTCATAGACCCGGATCGTTCGTCGATGACGACGAAAAGTGGGATAGATCGTGGCGAGAACATTTAAAGGAGCAAATTGGAAACAAACCATTGCCACCAATCGAGCCGCCGTGGGACGACGCACGGGACTGTCTACTCGATATTGAGGACTCGCTCCGCGAATACCACAAAGGTGCCAGTGCAGACAAAGTGCAGTCGCTTTACAGCGAACTAGAAAAGCTGCAAAAGCAATACGAAGCGGACGACCCGCGCCTGGGTTAGCCTCTTGACTCTGAGTGCCCGGTTTAGTGTTCATCGATGGATTGAGGAATGTGGTTGAGTCACGGGACTTTGTCTGGCTTTGGGCTTTTTTTCTTGGCGTTCGGCGGCACCCATCTCTACGGTTTTCTTGTCGCTTCTAACGCTGACAGTGGCCAATCTGCTGCCTAATGAATCGGCGGACCGACCGCTAATTGCTGAAAGCCGCCGACTAAATTATAAGCTACTGATCGAGTGCTGCTGACCCAATTCCGACGTTCGCGTTTTCGAGATATAGGTAAGTTATGACGCAATTTTGCGCGATAGCTGAAAGTTAGGCAGCACAATTGTACGCCTTCGAGGAAACCGCGCGTCCCGTAATTTTTGAGTCCGCAGGCACCGATTTTTCGTATTGGGGAAAAGGTTCGTCGATCCTTTTGGCGAACTCTAGACATTACTATTGGGTGACCGCCGCACATGTTATAAAGAATTTGGGCGGCTCGGCTAGCAGTCTCAGGATATTCCCGTCTGATATGTCCCGCGTATCCCTGCCTTTCAACGAGCAGTACTCAGTAAAGCTGGACGGAACAGATGACGAAGATTTCAAAGACGTATTTGTGCTTCGTACTGATTTGGATCAGTTTGATGGAGCAGGTGACGCTCCTCTCGCAGCACAGGATTTGGAGCAAGGGCTATATTTCGCCGAACACCTTGAACTGAGAGATGAGCTTTGGGTTATCGGGTATCCAGCTGAGAGCAACTTCATAGACTATGAAGCGGAGGCGATCAGGAGTACGCGCTCAGTGATCAGGGCACTTTACGCAGGAGTAAGTATATCTGAACACTGTCATACTCTGGACTTAGAGACTTCCATCCAACTAGATAGCTTCGATGGATTAAGCGGAAGCCCTGTTTTTTATCTGAAGCAGAAATCGATCGAAAGCGAGTCGGTACGGATTCCGATTCTTGCGGGCATGCTTCTAAGAGGTACGGCGTCTAGCAAGATTGCACATTTTGTGAGTTCTCGCATTTTCGTTGAAATGGTAAGGATTGCGGAAAGTGCTGCCTAACAAGGCGCTGCGTTGGCCACCCGGGTGGTGAGCGTCACGGTTCTTGGATCTCGTGGCAAGATCTACGAGAACGTACCTAATACCGCGACTCTAATTGGCAAATGAAGCCGACGTCGGTACGAGCAGCAGCCATCAGCCGTGAGAGTCGATCCCCACGTCGTGGCGGCTTTATAAAGCGCTGCACGGTCCGCTTCTGACCGATTGTTGCCTGTTACGCTGAGGTGAATCTTGCCGTTCGAGTGCCTGCTATTGGAATAAGCCGACATTCAAGATGTGATCAAATCGGACACTTGGTTTTTCCCGAGCGTTTAAGCCCGCGGGGGACGCGTACTGCCCGGTGCGTGACAACGCCCAGCTTTCGCTTAGTCATCATCACCAGGTCAATTTGACGATCAGGTCATGATTTACACTGGCCGGCCGCACGTGGGCTATTGAGTACGGGCTCTCTTGTTTGGATGGAGTAGCACGGAGACCAAGGTACGAACTAGACTCCATGTGTACAACACCTTAAACCAAATCACCTTCCACTTTCTGAATCGGCCAGTTGCTTCGCGAATATCCTGTTGAAAGTCCAGAAGTGTTTCCGCAGCGACCCGTTCGCGCTCACGAATTGGAATGAGTTCCGAGAGCAGCTGCATTGAAGACGGAATTTCAACGAACGCGGTGCGTCTACGACGCGCAGCCCTTGCTTGGTTTCGAGTTTGCGTTTCATTCGGAATTATTTCAATGCGAACTTTGGACGGGTGAAAACCGGTGTGGTCCAAAGAAAGGTCTTTCCGTTTACGGATATTACTGATTAGTCTCCTAGCCTCGGAAGCAATGGGATCGAGATCGTTTGACGAACTGAGTTTCTTAATCTCCGAATTAAGCGAGTCGTGATCGTGTATCGAATCGTATTCCAGTTCGTGAATCGAATCGTATTGCTGTTCGTGAGCAGGTGGAGTTTCGCAGTTCCTACGTCCGCGACTTTCTTGACTCCTGAGCCATTCCTTCCGATTCACGCCGGAACCTCCGTTCCGCTCCAAGTGAGATACGCGCGAGCGGCATGTTCGCCTTGGCCAGATAAAGAGAATATTCGACGTGGTGGACCACCCATACGCTTGGGTGGCGCTTGTTTTCGCGCACGAACGAACCCCTTGTCTTCAAGGCGGCCGAGGGATACATAAACGGTGCCCCTCTTGAGTATTCCGTCGGACAATTTCACTAGCTCAAGCCCATACAGCTCGCCATGTTCGAACAGCAACTCAATAATCCGCCGTTCCTTTCCACGCGGAAGTTCAGTCATTTTGTCGGTCCCTAGTTTTGCGACTTGTAGACTAACAAATTGTAAGAGTGGTGTCCAGATCGTTACCGCTACGATGAGGATGAACCACCGCTGCTTCTGCTTTTGCCCCTCAATCTCCTGCCATTCGTAGAACCCCTGAATCGGAAACAGGCAGCGATTCCGCTTCCGCCACGACCCGCGGTACGACGGCTTTTCCGCCATCGTCTCGCAACGGGCATTCCAGGTGACGGCCTTCCTCGCTTTGTTAGACGATGGGGATCTGGTTCGTTAGCCGAACCTCGATGCTGTCGAACTCGAATGCCGGTCGGACAAGCGACCACTCGCGCTCCGTATCCTGATCGGTCTTGGAGACGAAGCGGGTGCACATGGGTCATTCACCGTTTTTTTGGGCGGTCGGTCAGAATAACCAACATCACCCAGGCGCTCAAAGCTTCACAATCGGTCAATTCACCATTGTTCGAGGCTTCCCACACGGCATCTGCGGCCGTTTCGTCAGCCATGAGTGCGCCTACGTATGCGCCAACTAGCATGTGAACAGGGTGCCGCCAGCGCAGCTAAGCCACAATTGATTAATCAATGTGAAACAACCGGAAAAGCGCAACGAGATGTGGGATTACGTCGAAAGCGGCTAGATCGAACAACTGGCCGTTCAGAGCGGCGCACGAAAACTGCTAAAATCATTGGAACTCGTCGATCCGCCGCTTGCGATTGAATGTCAGTCCATGAGTCTCAAAGACGATATTGAAGAAGCCCGCGAACTATGGGCGCGTAGCTCATGGCTCAAAAGAGCGTTAATTATCCTGGTGCTGCTAATGTCGACGAGCCCAATTGCATCGCTTTCGGACATTGTCTTCGACTGGAAGGGATTCATCCTCGATGGAGTCGAGGTCTATCGCGCGTACCTAACCGCGCCCATCCGGAGATTGTGCGCACGCGCTGGATTGGAGTTTACATCGACTCAGATGGACGCCACGATCGTGCTGTGTCTGTTTTACGGAGGATTGATACGTGTTCCGATAGAAGAACCTATTTATCGCCTGAGCCGACGCAATTCGAATCGCATTTACAAAGGGTTTTTGGTGACCCTATTGTTGGCAACAATATTCATTGGTAGTAAGTACGGTGGCAAGAACGAACAGCCGTATGTGGTTACCTACATCGGCATCGCAGCGGCTACCATTTGGTTTCTAAGGAGACTGGAACCAAGAGATCGCATCATCTTCGCAGGTCCAATGCTATTCGCGGTTGCTGCCGTACTCGTACTCGGCGCAATAAATGCTGGATTGACTCGCTAGTGTTGCGCACTCAAGGGAGTGGGATTAGCCCGAAATGCCCTGAGCCCATGTCAGTCAGGAGACGCTAGCTCAAGCGAATCTTTGGCTTCAAATGAACCAAAATCGCTTCCTTCGCTGCTTCATAGCTATCCGCAACTGGGTCTGGATCTGTATAGTCGGATGGAGAGTAGAGAACCTCTTTGTCGATTCGATATCCCTTGTCAGAGGCGTCTCGCCGAAGGCTCATGACGAGATTACTTGCTTCAGTCTTCACGTTGTTTTCGATAATTCCAAGCTCGTTGATTAGCATTCCGAGTTTGTCTCCGTAACTGTCGTCGTCCCACAAACTCCTAATCTCATCGACAAGTGCAGTTCTTTCTTCGACAACCTCGGACAAATGACGAATCCTTGATCGATACCGAGAAGACATTACGCGGTACTCGAAATCGGGGTCTGGCCCATCCGCTTCGGGTGGTGGTGGCTGGTCATCAGAAATCAGCGCATGTGGTGTGCGCAATTCATCAAGCATGATGTAGGACTTAGCAACGGACCGAACTACACGCAAAGCTAAGTCATGATCGCGCGTCTTGAAGAACTGCGATTTCCATTCCTTAAGCGCCAGTACCGCCGCGCAAAACAAACCCACCGAGGAAATCGCGGCGATCCAAGCAGCAATTAATCCCCAGTCAACGGCACACATAATCATCTATTCAACACCTTTATCTGGCTTTCAAGCTGAATCCCAGTAACGCATTATGGATAGAAGAGCGCATCTAACTGCGTTCCGTCTAATTTTCCGTGCTGTCGGGATTTTGAACGACCCTCGAGGTGAACTGTCCGCTCCGGTCTCGGGCGATCTGTTAAGCTGATACTCGAATTGCCGGATGAAATCGACTCTAAGCGACCGAATGAATAGTCAATTAAACAAGCAACTCAAACTTGGATTATCCGCCATTTTGTTCCTTGCCGGCTTATTTGCTGTGACGTTCTATTCCGGTACAAACTGGTTCTACGTTGGATTGTTGTCCTCGGTTTGGGGCGGCTTGAATATTGGTAAGTGGTTTAGGAACCGTCATACTTAATCACGGCTCCTGACCGATCAATGGCGACCGGACTGAACTACTTTGGAGACTCGGTTGACTGTCCACTCTAGTCATTTGCTCTCATTACACCGGCTGCTCCGGACAGCTGGCAGGTTTGGATTGGACGAGCTTGGGAACTCGGCCGAGTCCTTCGGGCAGTCGCACAAAGTTTGCGTACCTCAAATCAGGCGGCGTTCCATACGAATCGTCCGAGGATATTCCAGCCGGCAAACGCAACCATGCTGACTAATCCGAAGATTAGAAGACCGAATGCAACAGCGTTGTACTTTTCGATATGCATCCCCGCCTTTTCGTGTCGCTGTCTAGCCCTTTCTTCATCGCCGCCGTTGCTGTCGTATGGTGGCATTCCACTGAACTGTTTTGCGATATCGTACGCTTGGTAGAGCCATTCTGGCCGCGTCACATGCCGAAAACCAAACAGTGTTGAAATTATCGATCCGGTGAGCGAGCCCCAACTCAATATCAGCAGCCAAACACCGTGAACGCTACTCCATTGAACCAGATCGCTCAAAAACGTCAAAGACAACGCCAGCGATCCGGCTGCGATGTACAATGTGTTCTTGCTGAGCGCCTGTATATGTCGAACGTGATGCTCATCGATTCCATCAGCCAGCTCGTTGAACGCCGAGACATTGGGCTCTGGATATTCAGCCATAGACGGTGTCCACCATAGTCACGTCTCGCGTACGAATCTGCCGCACATGCTTCCTTACCGGCGGTGCGCTGCTACTCGGCCGCCTTTCTTGTTTTGACCTGATCCCCAGGCCGCAGTCCGGCATCGTGCATGTGGACAACCACCGACATCAGGCCACTCTTGAGCCGTCGTACGGAGGCCACTCTGCCGGTCTCGCGGTGCGCGGTCCTTCGGCACCGATCGCAGCAGAACTTCCTCCCTGGCCGCGACTTACGGGGGAGGGGGCCTCCAACAGGTACCGCATTTTACAGATATCCGTCCGGGACGGCTTTCGTTTGCGCTGGTGGCGTTTTCAGCCATGTCCGTCGACGCTCCAGAAACGCCGCAATGGGTCGCTTCTAGGGCAGGCACGGAAATTTCGATCTTCAAGGTATCCACCGTGTCTGCGAGCCATCCGATTGCCGGATCGGGACTGTAGCATAGGCCGAGCAAAAAAGTGACTTATCGTCATCATTAATCGGAGTCGCCAAACCTGCGAGAAATAAAAGCAGCTAGATCATGTGCGGCCCGCGCTGCGCCATCGTAGCCCGGGAATATCCGCGCAGCATGGTAGCCAGCGAAACCCAGTCTGTAGATCACGTCACTCCCATCGGTAGAGTAGATGAGCTTTATGAACGCCGGCATAGGAGGAGCGAGATGCGCGCTGCGAGGGTCGACTATCCTGATGTACTCCTTATGCATTGCCACATCTAGTGGCTCGACCGGACCATCAGCATTCGCATCCAGTGTGAATACGCCCCGCTGACCGTGGATGTTCCTAGAAAGAGATGCTCGTACGTTGATGTGTCGGAATCGAGGTCCATCGCCATCCGCGCCAAACGGAAGGTATTCCCGGCTGATCCCCCAAACTGCGATCTCCCCTGCAGACCCAGAATTCGCGCGACCCCGCGCCGCGAAGTAGAGAGCGATATACGGATCTCTTGTCCAGTCGAGGAGACGCGTAGAGATTCCATGGTGTTGGGCCAACGCTATAGCTTCGAACCATGACTCAAAGGGCCATTCCGAAACAACGTGGCTGTACCACAATTCGCTTGACCGCCGTGTGTTCCCCAGCTTGTGAATCTCCGGTGGAACCGGCAGCCCGGCATCGTCCGCGAAATGAATGAACCTACTTACGGCGTAGTATTCGTCTAGTTTTTCCTGATCCGATATCGACGTCTTTCCACGAAGAGCGGATGGGATAAGGTCGTAGGTGCTGTCCGACACGCCACGAAAGTAATACCCACTATAGGGGCTCATTTTAAACGGCGAAAGCCGCTCAATCAGCTCTTCAGCCGATGAGAAGGTCTCTGTTTGGACAAACTCGTCTATGCTCTTCATAGCACTAACCTAACGCGTGCGTCGATCCGAGTCTATCGAGAAGAGTGTTCACCATTCACTACTATTGAGAAGCATCCGAAACTAGGTCTAGATTGGTTCCGATGGACGCGGGATCTTTAAATCACGAAGTAGCCTTTCAAGGCTTGCACTGTAGGCGTCATGGTCTTTCCACTTTCGGAAGTCACCAATGTGGCGTGTACGCTTGATGTCTGCAACCCAGCCAACGTCAACACTGAGGGGCGTGTCGTCGATGCGAATTGGAAAGAGCATGGCCTCGTTGTTTTTGTCTTCGCGTTCGAAGGCTGTCTCAACTTCCTTCTCCACCCAACTGCTCTTGATAGATTTCTCGGACAGGATTAGCAGTAGCTTCTGGTGCATATGGATAACCTGGTCGATGCGCGACCTAATCTTGTCGCCAATTTTCATGTCTTCTGGCGCAAACCAGCAGCGAATGCCTTTGGATTGCATGTCAGCGTAGATGCGCCTTGCGAATTCCTCGTCCTGGCTTGAGTAGCTTATAAACGTTGAATGGAACTGGATCGGGTCATTGGCCAGTGACGGCAAGTAGTCGATGAGCAGATCAGACAGGCCACAGCCTTGTAGAAAACCGAGCGGTAGTGTTCCAGATTCTCTCAGTGTTAGGTGATCTATCATTGAGGGGCCGTAATGGCGGCAATTTCCCAGGCCTATAGCAGGAGAGAGATCAGTGTTAGCGATGACTGTTTGGCCAAGCAATGCGTTATTGAAGACCGCCGTGGAGAGGATCGTCTTGCAGAGGGTCGCCCCGAGAAGGCTTGCTCCTGTGAGGTCCGCGCTATTCAGGTCTGCCAGGCTGAGATCTGCCCTTCTTAGGTTCGCCCTTCTGAGGTTCGCCCTCGTGAGATACGCCCGGCTGAGGTCGGTCACACTTAGAAATGCCCCGCTGAGGTTCGCCCCGCTGAGGTTCGCTGCGCTGAGGTCCGCCATGTTGAGACATGCCTCGCGGAGATCCGCCGCGCGTAGGTCCGCTCCGCTGAGATCCTCACCACGGAGGTCTGCTTGACTGAGATCTACGGAGCAGGCATTACTCTCGGATTTCTGAGTTTTCGACCGCCATCTGTTCCATCCGACAACACCATTCTTGAGCCGGCTTACCTGTACTTCATCGGCCATTCGCCATACTCCGGTAAGTTGAAGCGGCATCAGGATACCATCGGTCAGTCCTGCCCGTGTCCTGTTTGGGCGCAAACCGGCGGAGCACTAGCTACACTGAAAGGGATGATCTCCGACGTTGCGATCTTCAACCTTTTCACGTACTTCTTCGTGGGCCTGTTTGGCGGACTAGCTCTGTTCGCGCTGTTCACCGGCATCGTCATGCTTCCCCTTCACATACTGTGGTTCTTGCTTTCATGCTATTGGGAATGGCGCCGTGACTTTTCAAAAGACCTACCTGTCCACTACTAGAGCACACTTCTCCTAGGAATCGGTGCTTGGTGGCTCGTGTGGCTTTCATTCTTCGCCTGACCTCTCTCACCGAGTTTTGTCTTCGTGGAGCAGTCGATGGATGTGCAGTGGACTGCATCGTCTTGAGCGGCATCATTGAAGTTGAGCAAGCTGCACCGGGAGATGGGCGATGGTTGATACGTGTTTTGTGATAACTCCGATCGGCGTTGACAACAGCCCACAACGCAAGAGGGCCGACCGATTGTGCGATGACATAGTGTTGCCTGCGATCGATGGTTGTACGCCTGAGCTGGTCGTCGAGCGTAGTGACCGAATTCAATCTTCTGAATTGATTACGGTACGAGTCGTCGAAGAAATAACAACCGCAAGGCTGATAATCGCAGACCTCGTTGACCCAAACCCCAACGTGTACTATGAACTCGGGATTGCGGAGTCTTTCCGGAAGCCCATCATACGCTTTGGTGGTCGGGAAGCAGAGGCGCTCCCGTTTGATGTCCGAGATATGAGAACTATTGCTCTTCCAAAGTACGACGACGGTCGCATTGACGTCGCCGACGCCAATCGGTGTATCCGCGCAATTCGCGAGATGCTGCCAGAAATGTTGGACTCTGGATATCGCCCGAAGTCTGTAGTTGCCCTCGCGGAAAAGGAGGCGCGATTTGACTCTCTCGCAGAGATGCTTCCAGCGGACGGAGACGACCGAGCACTCCTTCTGCATGAGCTTGCGTTGCGGGTACAGGATATGACACTTGAGCTTGAGCGTCTTAGATCCTATGTTAGAACTCGGTCGATCGTCACAACGACAACGCGAGAACAAGAAGACGTGCGCGCCCTTATCGGCACAGAAAAGTTTGTCGACATTAAAGATGTACTCGCCCGTTCTCGCGGGAGCCTGTCGTTACGCAATCTGCGTGTAGGTGAGACGGAGGGTTTCGAGCACCTCGTGTTCGACGTTAGTGGTGTGGGTCTGCCGCGGGCGGAGATTATGGCGGTGAGCGCAAAGATCGCAAGAATTGCTGAGCCAGTGCCTGTGACGACCTCTTGGCGCTGATCGGGCGACCAGATGGGGCGCGACTGCAACCGCTTGGGCCTCCGGCATGTTGGCCGTGATTTGGGCAGGTGTCGCGCTTTTTGCGGTAGCCAGAAACAATCCGTGGTGACCTTTTTTCGTTGAGCAAGCGAAGCGACGATCCTCCGAATGCCAACTGACTAAAACAAACACGGCCCTCCTAGGGTGTGTAGAACTGTATAGGCACAACCTAATTTGTCTCCTTCTACACTCTAAACGTGCATGTCGCACTAAGATAGGGAGCAGACGATGAATGTACTGGAGAAATACAAAGCTTACGAAAACAAAACATTTGCCGACGCAGCAGCGTTGTATTTAGCCGAGTTCACCGGCAAAGACAAAAAACGCCAGGAATACGCGCTCAATCAAGTGCTACCTTTTACCGGCCATCTCAATCTCATGGAGATCAATGACGAGTCACTGTGGGAATACATGTCGCGGCGCAGCCGAGAAGCGATGGTCGGTACGATCAGGAAGGAGCTGATCGTAGTCAACACAGTATTGAACAAAGCTGCTCGGGTATGGCGTTGGATTCCTGCTGTGCCTGTTATCCAGAAACCCACCGGACCGACGCGAGAATCGTACCCTTTGAGCCAGAGGGAGCAACGACGGTTGCTCTTTCGGCTCCGTGGTGACGTGCGCCAGATCGCATTATTTGTGCTAAACACCGGCGTCAAACGGGCCGAGATATTCCGACTGCGCTGGGAGGATCAGCGCACGAGAGACAACACGGACTATTTTTACCTGCGGGAGCCAAACTACGGTCGCGAAAGGCCGGTAGTATTGAACCGAGTTTCGAGAAAGGCCGTCGACACTATGAAAGGTCGAGACCCAGAATTCGTCTTTCCCCACCGGGATGTGTCCAAACCAATCAATAGGGCCTGGGTGAAAGTTGGCCTTCCCAATCATCCATTGATCCGAAAGGGAATTAACAATCTCTGATATTCATTTGAGCACCGTCTGCGGGCAGCAGGGGCGAGCGATGATGAATGCGATGCGTTGCTTGGGCTGAGATACCTCAATCGCGAGAGACGGCGCGCGGTTGTTGACTTACAGCGTTTGGCGGATCTCGTCGACGCGATTCTGACGGTGAAAGAACCAGATTTGCCGGTCCATTATCAGAGGCTGGGCTCTGCGTAGCTCGTCTCGATGTTAGTCAGACCTACGCTTATAGACGGGCCTGATTGAGGTGTGCCTCGTTAGAAGCTACGTTGGCCCGTCGTAGTGGCGGGCCTCGTTAATGTGGCTTGACTTGCTATCTCTGAGCGAATGCTCGATGATTTCGGTAAGAAGTGTGCGAGCCGCGCATCTGGCGCCTAGCACAGAGCGGAACGCAGCTCACACGGTTGTACCGGGGGTTTTTACGAATGAAGAGCTGCTAGCCTTCTAGCATTCGGCGAGCGCACCACCGCTCGCACCCCCGAGGGCTCCGCCCGATCGACTTGGTGAGGTCAATCCCAGATAGCCCTTTCACCCAAAAGCTTGGTCATATCGGATACCTCCGTGACGTCGCTTTTTGGAAATCTCCTACAAGAAAACCGCACAATTGGGAAAGCGCAAGAGGATTATAAGTAGCAAATTGCACCTTAACTGCAGAACTCAGACGAATTTCCGACGATTATGGGACGAAGGTCCCGCTGTTTTTCATGTTTTTCAGTGAATTACGCAAGGCATGCGCAAGAACGGAAGATCGGGGTCAGTTCGTAGGGCAACGAATCGTCCGTTTCTATATACATAGACTCACAAAATTCCAATCTGTGACAAGAATTGCGAAAAATTATTGAAGAAAGGCCCGCGGAAGCGGGCCAATATCTCTGCTCCGTCCATTGTTGAATTTGCCTCAGATTCGAGCCCGCTGCTAGGACCATCTTTGTAGAACAATCAACAACGGCATACGGTCCGTATTCAGGATAACGCCGGGAGTCTCTGCGGACTGTCCAAAGACGTAGACCGGCATCGCTTAAGGTGCGGCGCAAACTACGCTGCGCTTCGTTTGCGTCCGAACGAGCGCCTTACTATCTGTGTTCACCTACCAACCCCCAGTGCAACTAAGTGGTAGTGGGTAATCCGAAACTCTGAAACTCAGTAATAAAGATCTATTCGCGGTCCGCGTTGACGCGGTCTTCGTACAGCGTAGGCGAATTGGGAGAGGTGCCGGAATGGTTGAACGGGGCTCACTCGAAATGCGTTGTCCCCTTGCGGCTATGCTTTTTACTACCACGAGAGAATTTCCCTACCTATAGTGGTAGCTGTTTCCAGATGCCGATTGTGGTGAACTAACTTCGTGTTAGTGGGTGTAGGTGATGCGGAGCCGGCGAACTACCCTATCCATTGTTACTTTGGCGGTCGCCGTATTCTTGGGTTTCAATAGGAGACTACCTCATGTCGAATACATCTGCAGTGTACCCGGTTCATCGAATTTCTTTTCTTGTAGCTGCGTTGTTTCTGATTGCGCCCATGCCCTCGAATGCAGGGCCTAAGTATGTCAACTGCGATGGTTGTAGCAGCAATCAAAACCATACGGCGGCATCGTCAGCAACCCAAAGCGGACGCGTGTATGTCACGGACCGAACGAACGACACGATCACGACCTATGACGTAGTTTTGTTTACGGAGTTCGATCCACCGGAATCGTTCGGAATTATGACCTCGACGCCAAGTTATATTGGCACGTACTTTGTCAAAATTATTGGGCAGTATCATACCGCTCGGGGCGCCGGAGTAGATATCCCTGCGCAGGTTGCTAGCAGTGCCCACTCGCTGGTCGGCAACAGTCAGAAGCAGGCGGAGGTCGGTACTTGGCTCATGAACGCGTTTTTTGAATCGCCAACCGTTAGTGGCGTGATAGACGATGACCTGGAAGGCATACGCAACAAAATTCTGGCCGGCGAGCCCATCAAGGTCGAATTTTCGGATGACAGCACAGCTGAGTTTGTCGCGACCGAATTCGCTGTCGGTGATGCGGAATTCAACATGGTGAACAACTCGTTAGACGATGCTCAGAACAACTCTATTCCGGATAGTCCAGGAGACGTTCAGCCTGGAGATACCGGGACGTTTAGCAGCAACGGACCTGGCGGTTTGGGGACGAGAGATGCTTTTGTCGGTACACTAAACTCACTCGGTATTCGCACGAGCGGTGGCGGACTATCCAACTCAAGCGGTTGTACTAAGTTTACATGTACCGGTTCAAGCAACGGCGTCGAATGTATTTTTTCGCTTCATACTTGTTGAGCGGAGTCAGTTTCCGGTGACAAGCGGATTGATCTGATGGTTAGCACGGCCATGCCGCAATCGGAGGTGAGCAACAACAGCCGGTCGGCGGAAGCCTGTTGGTCGGCCAACGAATAGCTGACCTGAACGAAATCGAGATCATGATCTTGCATAATTTTCTCCATCTGTTCAGCACTGGCGTTCTCGCGACGTCGTGATGTCGACGTAGTGCGGTCTGTAAATGCCGAGGTTAGGTCTGTTCGATCAGAACGACATGCCACCACATCAAAAAAAGCCCCGTCAAGGGGCTTTTTTTGATGTGGCGGGGGGGGTGCTGGAGGTACGAGAGACTCAAACATTCTTGTGATTATCTGCCGCATTTTCTTGCCCGGCTACAAACGCCCGGACTTGAAATACAAAGCGGAATTTCTGCCTTGAGACGGCTTCTCCGAGTTTGTCGAGCATAGGACTAAAGAAGGCCCGCCGAAGTGGGCCGTTGGGATGGAAAGCCGGAATCCATGGTGCCGCTTGACGATCTGTTGTGCGAGAAAGCGTCTCCGTGCGCATTTCAGGGCGTATTGGGGAGAAACGCGGAAGGGGAATCAGCGACATCCGCGAGCTAGAGCACCAGAACGGTCGACGCCGTTGTATGGTTGGCCAACGCACCCCGTGCTGTGATCGCTGGATCAAGGGACAGTCGAAACTCAAGCGCTCACACGCTGTCTGTAGAAGTACGAGGGCAATGACCTCGTGCATTCATCAGGATCAGGAGAAACCAAATGAATACGATTGGTAAAGGAATAGCAGTCGGTACCGCGGTTGGAGTCGGAATCGGTGTAGCCATGGGCAACGTAGGCACCGGCATCGCTATCGGACTTGCGATCGGTGTGGCAATAGGTGCATCGCAACAGAAGAAGGGAGACTAGATGTATTGGAGCACGCGCAGATTCCGAATTAGATGTCGAAAGTGCAATGTGCAAATAGTACCCGGCAGAACCTCCGAAGATCGGGACGAATTCAAAACGTAGGCATCTCCGGAGCAGCATCTTCGCACCTGAACGCTACAATTCGGTTAAACTACCAAAATCAACCCGCTAGTTGTCCAGGGTGGCCACCCGAAACTGACCGGTTCGATGATACGAATTTCCCTGATTACCTGGATCATGCTTCTTGCCGCGCCCACTGCCCATTCGCAGAGCGACAGAGAGTTATTGGAAACGGTTCGAGAGTCGATTACAAAAATTTTTCTGGAACAAGCGTCCTGGGTTCTGCCGGAGTCCTTCCGGAACAGCGGATTGGCCCCATCGGACAAAGAAAGGCTGGTGCAGCAGCTCGCCAATTCCACGGCAGATTGCATGGTGGATGCACTTGTCGAGTATGCGGCCTTAACCGATGTTCCGCTTTCCAAGATGGTTTCCGATGATGGGTCGTTCACCTTACAAGGCGACTCAGGCCACGAGTATGAGCAGTTACTGAATCCTTGCATACTGCGTGCATGGGAGGTTGCGGGAATTAGCCAGGAACAGTGACGAATCTAAACGGTTTTTTGAAAACCCGACCACGTCCCTCCCGTCTCGAGCGATCACTTTGGCGCGGATAGCCGCCGGTTAGCTGGTACTATGGCCACGGCTCAAATGTCCCAAAGCGGTCCTTCGAACAAATGAAGAAACGACGGAAGCAAGAGTAATGAGCGAGTCCAAGCAACACTCCTGGCCCCGCCAGGCGTTAGCAGACCACCCCGCGCTTCTTGTATCCGTACTTTATTTCATCGCATCCTTGATCGGGCTTGTGTACTCGTGGGCTTTTCTACGCGCTTTCGATATCAACGTATTTCGTTACGCGGAGATCAGCGACTTTCTTCTGGCTTCACTGAAAGAGCCATTCACCTGGTTTCTGGCAATACTTGCAGTCAGTCTGGTCGCGTTCGACAACACTATGAGTCTCCGCGTGCAGCGGCGAGGTCCCAGCCGCTTTTTTCGGTGGTACGGCAATGCGCGATATAGGCAGATGAATTACTTGGTATCGGTGCTACTCGTTGTCGCCTTTCTTTTTTCGTACGCCACGACGAAAGAGAGAGGAATTCGAGACGGTGAGGGGGAAGTCTTTAGTGTGCACCTCACAGACTCGTCACCGCCGAAGCAGCTCGTAATGTTGGGGACGACAGCACGGTTTGTTTTTCTGTATGACCAATCGGCCGAACAGGTATACATTCACCCGAATGAAAGCATTCTGATGATCACAAAATTGTCATCCGATTCAAGAAAAGACTAAGTGAATTCCGGCGCCATCAAAGTTATCGGCGCATCAGGCACCTGCAGTCTTTTTTTGGGACAAACGGTTAGTGAGTCAAACAACCAGGACAGTGCGTCGTTTCTATGCGCCATTCCGGTTCGATTTATCGTTCCCAGGCGCCTCTCGGTTTCGAGCCTGTTTTGAACCTGTAGGGGCAGGTATCCGGCCGCTTCCGGTATAATTCAGGGTGCACAGGTTAGGGGGAGAGACGGTTGGCGTCGTGGACGGACTGGCTATGGCTTGCCGGCGCATTAGCGCCCATTGGCTCTCGTACGTTTATGTGGTGGTGGCATATCAACCTGATGTCGCAGATCCTTCCCGCCGAAGCGAGACTGATCGAGCAACATCGAAGTGTCATCATCCCGTTAGCTGGATTCAGCTTTTCGGCGCTCCTAGCGGTCGCTGTAGTTGACGCAGAGTTAAAAACCGGGTTGCGTGTGCCAACGATCTTGCTACTGATCAGCTTTACCGCGTTTATTGCGGCTCTCAATATGCAAAGCTACAAATTCACCAGGGGCGCTGACATGAGGGCCACCGCCTTGTACGAAGCGGCGACTCTTTCCCTGTTTCTTACCATCGCTAACATCATATTTTCCAATACCGCGGGCAGCAGCTTTCGATACACGGGATTCGCCGCAATCCTGGTCTGGTCAATAGACCACGGAATCCGGTACAAGATCCTGTGGAAACACTTGACCTCAATCGCGCGAGTTAATGCTGATGATAAAAGAAAAGGAACCGATCAAACCGCAGAAAGACTCTGATCGTGTAGAAGAAATCGACTACAACTATTGTAGTGCATGTGGGACCGGCTATCCGGTTGGAGAGAGTTGCCCGAATTGCTCAAGCCCCTAGCACGAGAGGCGTTCACGCTTGTCCGGCAACTGCCAACTTTCGTACATTGCGGAGAGACAATTTCGTTTGACTCATTGCTGCAGATGCCAGCAGCAATGAGTTGTCCGTTGCGGTATGCGATTAGATCGACAGCGGCTCAGTAACCCTCGAGCTCCATGAATCTTTCGTTATCGTAGAGCGTTCTGGCGATTTTCGAGATCACGCTCTTTCCGTTTTCACCGTTGCTGAACACGACAAAACCCATCTGCCGGTCCGGAACGAAAAGGCCGAGCGTTTTCTCACCCCGGTTGGATCCGTTGTGTGCAAACAAGCGGTGGTCCCCGTATTCGTAGATGTACCAACCAACTCCGAAACCCATACGCTCCGGACAGACGTCAACCGGCGTCCGATCGGGTCCGCACCAACGCGGCACCTCGTCCATGGATATCGAACGACGTTCCTCGGACATTTTTTCGCTGACGCCGGAATCGCCAAGCACTGCGACAATGAAACTTGCGTAGTCCTCACTGGTCGTCCAGACGTCTCCGGCGCCCAGAGGCTCGTCGTTCAAATCGGGTTTCGCCCAGGTCCCATCTGCAAGCCGCCGCCAGGCGACCCGTTCTCCAAACCAGGGTTCGCGGACGAAAGACGTATTCGCCATGCCGGCCGTATCGAACAGAAGCTCTCCGGCGACGTCCTCGAACGGCGTGCCGAGTTTCCGTTCCAGGAACCGTACGACGTACCGTAAACCTTCCCCCGAATAACCGACTTGGGTTCCCGGTTCCCACTGGAACGACAGCTTGCCGTCCGACATCCGCCGCCAGTTCATGAATCCGGTCTGATGAGCCAGCGCGATCCGCGGGGTCAGCTTGTCGTGACGCGGGTCGTCCGCAACGTCCGGGTCCACCCAGTACACGGACATCGGTTCGTCCAGGGACACGCGGCCCTGCGACGCGAGGCGCAGGACTATCTCTCCGACCATTGGCTTGGCAATCGACGCGGTGTTGTAGAGTGTAGACGTCGTCGCCGGCACGCCGGGTGCTTGCTCTCCACAGACCAGTGTCCAGCTCACGACGTTGTCCGAAACGTAGGTGACGGCAACACTCGGCACGTCGTGTTCGCTCAGCCAGCCGGGAACCCGCGCTTCCAGAGTATCGAGAAGCACGCGACCCACACCTGGTGGCGTCCCACCGGACGATGCAACGTTTTCGGAAACACATCGCTGCCCAGCCGAAGCGATGACGGGTTTACCCGACCCCGCGTTGAACACAATCGCAGCCGCGAATGGCGCGCTCACACGCGAACTATATTGTGTCGCACAGCCGGCGAGTAAAGCGGCTGTGATCAAAACGGTAAGCTTCATGTCGAACCCTACGCCAACTGCCAAACCCGGCGACGTCTCACCCGGTTGGCCGTACCGGTCTCTCTTGCCTTGCCAATTAGATAGCCCTGTCGACCGTTTAGTTTGAATGTCTGCCTCGAGTGGGATCCAGGCCGCCCGGCTCTGTTTGGACGACCGTTACGGAGATCCTGGAACCGATGACAGCCACTCGCCGAACATCCGCGCGAGAACGACGCTTGGGGTCCATCGTTCAATACAATTTTTTCTTCGTATAATCAAAAATATGAAATGAAAAACTCATGCAATACGTAAACTACAAATCTCCCCGTCTGGACGGCGGCCATCACGTCGGACACAATCGGGCCAGCGACCGCACGCCGCGGTTTCCAGGGGGATTCACATGAGCACAAAAATAAACAGAAGAGATTTCGTCCTATCGAGCGCAGCGGCGGGGCTTGCCGCCTCGACGGTGACGACAGCCAACGCACAGGCGCCGGCGGTGCACAGCGGCCGCAGCAGGCCGGTTGTCGTCTCGTCACGCAACGGCTATACGATGCTGAATGGCGGCGAGAAGAACTGCGTCGAGACGGCGTTCGAGCGCATCATAAACGGCGACGACGTGCTCGATGCGTTGATCGCGGGCGTCAATATCGTCGAACTCGATCCGGAGGACGCAAGCGTCGGTTACGGCGGGCGCCCGAACGCAGAAGGCGTCGTGCAACTCGATTCCTGCTGCATGCACGGACCCAAAAAGCAGGCCGGCGGCGTGGCCGCGCTCGAAGGCATACGTACACCCTCATTAGTGGCAAAAGCCGTCATGGATTACACCGATCATCATTTGCTGGTCGGTCGCGGCGCACAGGCTTTTGCAAGAAACCTGGGCTTCGATATCGAAGACGATCTGAACACGGACCGCTCCCGCGAAATGTGGCTCGAATGGAAGCGGCGCATCGACCCCGGCCACTACCTCGATCCCGAGAAACGCGTCGAAGCCGGTCACGAAGCCGGCATGCAGATGGTCCGCGAAGGCCTGATCGGAGAAGAGGAGTATTACGGCACGATCAACTGCAACGGCGTCAGCCCGAGCGGCGACGTCTGCGGCGTGACTACGACCAGCGGGCTGGCCTGGAAGATCCCCGGCCGTGTCGGCGATTCTCCGATACTCGGCGCGGGTCTGTACGTCGACGGCGCGTACGGCGCGGCAGGCTCGACCGGACGGGGCGAGGCGAACATCTACGGGCTTTGCTCTTACCTGGTCGTCGAGGAGATGCGCCGCGGCAAGCACCCCAAGGACGCGGGGATGGAAGCGGTGCGCCGGATCCGCGAAAACACGATCGAGAAGCGCCTTCTCAACGCACGCGGCCTGCCCGCCTTCAACGTCAACTTTTATGTCGTCAACAAAGCCGGCGAACACGCGGGCGTCGCGCTTTACGCGGACCCGACGGAATCGCGGTACGCCGTGTGCACCGAAAACGGCGCCGAACTGGCCCCCGTCGAAGCCTTGTTCGAGGGCAAGTCCGGCGACTGATACTGACGTCGGCAAAAACAGCGCAACGCCCAGGCCGTCCGTGTCGCGGCTTGCGCGTTGCGCGGCCGCGCATGTTCAAAGCGCCTGGTCACTGGTCGAAGCGCTCAGCTCCTCCCAGGTAGGCCCGAAAATGTCGTCGTCCTCGAACTGATCGACGAGCAGCTTGTGGAGTTCATGCACGAGCGGCTGCGCCTCGCTCGAATCGATCACAAACGTGAGGTTCAGGCCGTTCGCGGCCTGCGACACGAGGTGCATCTTTTGTCCCTCGAACGCAGCGAGCGCCGGCCCGATGTCGTGCAATACGCCGCTGATGTTGCGCCCAACGAGCGAAACTGCCGTGCAGTCCGGGATGAGGCGCACGCGGCAAAGCCTGCGGAGGTCGTCTGCCAGCGCTTCCAACGTGACACGATCGGACGCATTGATGTGCGGATCGATGGAGGCCGTGACGTTGCTTTCCGACGTTGCGACCAGGTCGACGGAGATACCGTGTTTTTGAAAGCAGGCGAACATCTCGGCCAGAAACCCGACCTGCTGCCACATGTCCATTGATTCCATGCTGACGAGCGTCAGACCCGACCGGCACGAAATCGCCTTGAGCTGCGCCGTCTCGTCGTCGGGGGCATCGGTAACGTTCGTCCCGGACGATTCGGGCTGACCGGTAAAGCCGATGAACAGCGGTATGCCGGCTTTTCTGACCGGCGTGATACAGCGCGGGTGAAGTACCGCGCCCCCGGCCGAGGCGATCTCCTGCGCCTCGTCGTAACGAAGCGATCGAAGCAGCCGCGCGGTCGGCACCGTTTTGGGGTTGGCGCTGAAAAGGCCGTGCACGTCCGTCCATATCTCCAGTCGCCGCGCCTCGAGTCTTGCCGCCAGATAAGCCGCCGACGTATCCGATCCACCGCGCCCCAGAAGCACCGTTTCCTGACGGTCGTTGCTGGCGATGAACCCCTGTGTGACGATGAGCGGATTCAACGCCGCCAACGAGCCGGATAACGCGGCATCCGGCGTGTAACCGCAGCGAGCGGCAAGATAGCGGGACCGCTTGCTCCTGGCCGGCGATTCTTCACTGCGCAGGACGTCGCGCACGTCCAGCCAGCTTACCGGCAACGCCCGGCGTTTAAGATACTCCGCGCCCATCGCCGTGGCCGCCAGCTCGCCGGTCGCAAGCACACGTGCCTGCATCTGCGGGCTTACCTCCCCGGTGTGACGGATATCGGCGACCAGCGCCCGCAGGTCATCGAGCCACCGGCCACTGGTAGCGCCGCGATCGACGCCAAGCGCCCGCGCCAGCGCGTCATGCCGATGATCGATTTCGGCAAGTATGGAGTCGCACTCATCCGTCAGGACGGCGTCGAGCAAACGGACCAACAGGTTCGAGACGCCTGCAAACGCCGAGTGAACGACAACGATCCGGAACCCATCCGCGATCCTGCCCTCGACGAGCGCGGCGATTTTCTCCCATTTTTCCGCTGTGGCGACACTGGTGCCGCCGAACTTCATCACCAACCAGTGGGGATCTCGCATGCTCAAGCCACCTCTTTCATCGATGCCTCGTTGCAACGATCAATCCGTAAGCGCCCGGCGAATACCGTCCAAGCCGCGTTTTAGGAACTCGCGCGAACACGCCAGGTTCATGCGAAAAAATCCGTCGTTGTCGGGTCCGAATTCGGAGCCGCCGTACAATCCGACGCCGCCAATCTCCACGAGCCTGCGCATCAACTCCGCTTCGCCGAGCTCGAGCGCCCGGCAATCCAGCCAGGCCAGATAGGTGCCCTCAGCCGGCACCTTGCGGACACCGGGCACCTGTGCATCGAGATAGTCGGCCACCAGACGATGGTTCTCGTCGAGATAGGGAATCAGGCGGTCCAGCCAATCACCGCAATCGCGGTACGCCGCCATCATGCCGACGGCGCCAAACGTACTGTCGTGATTGAGCTGCGTGACGTTCAGGAAGGATTTGAACATGTCCCGGATTTCCGGATTCGGGACGATCAACGTCGCCTGCGGAATTCCCGCGGTGTTGAACGTTTTGTTGGGTGAGATCACGGTGACGGATCGGCTGCCGCCGATGCTGCCGAACGGAACGTGATGATGGCCGGGCAGCACGATGTCGCAATGCACTTCATCCGATACCACAATGAGATTGCGTTCTTCCGCGAGCCGCGCCACGGCTTCCAGTTCCTCGCGTGTAAAGACACGCCCCGTCGGATTGTGTGGGCTGCTGATGATCAGCATTGTCGTATCGTCGCGCAGTTTCGCTGCGATACCGCCGGCGTCGAGAACGAAACGGCCGGCTTCCTCACGCAGAGGATCGCACAGAAGACGGCGCTCGTTGTCCGCAACCAGGCGCAACAGCGGTCCGTAGTTCGGGGTCGGCACCAGGATGCTTTGGCCGGGCTTGGTCAGGCCGGTAATCAGGCCGTGAATACCGACGATGGAACTCGGCGGACAGAACATGAGCCATTCGCGCGGCACGGCCCAGTCGTGTCGCGCGGCCAGCCACTCGATGATCACGTCGTAATACTCCTCGGAGCGGATCCCATATCCCAGCACCGGGTGTCGGCTGCGTTCGCGGATGGCCTCCAGAATCGGCGCCGGAGTGGCGAAGTCCATGTCGGCCACCCAAAACGGCATCAGGTCGGATCGCCCAAAAACGCTCTCGTTGCCGTCCCATTTGTAGGAATCGCTGCCGCGGCGATCGACCCGCAACTCGAATTCGTTCATGTCATGCCTTTTGTCGGAAGCCGTTTCTAGAATATCCGCACGTCGCGTTCAGAGGCGTTTCCGAAGTCGCTTCTAAAAAAACGCATAAATCGCCACGGTTATCGCCGCGACCAACAGTGCGTACGGCAACTGTGTGATCACGTGATCGATGTGATCGCTGCCCGCACCCACCGACGACAGCACTGACGTATCCGACACCGGTGACGCATGATCGCCGAAGATGCCGCCACCGGCAATCGCCGCTACGGTCTGATAAACCAGCGGCGTCAGTTCGCCGCCGGAAAACTCGAATGCGAGCGGCAGGGCGACCGGCATCATCAGTGCATAGGTTCCCCAGGAAGTGCCCGTCGCAAACGACATCGCGGCCGAGATCAGAAACGTCAGCACAACCACCGAGTTCGGCGTCAGGCCGTCGGCGAACTGCGCGATGATGACCTCCGCCGCGCCAAGTTGCCCGGTGACGGCGTTGAGCGCGTATGCAAGGGCGACGATCAGCAGAGCCGCCATCACGCTTTTTGCACCGGCGACAATGGCCTCCGCAACGTCGCCGACGCCGGCGAACCTTCCTCTTAGCGCGAGCACGCCAATCAGGTAGGTATTCGCGAGCAGGAACGCCTCGACAATCTTGACCGAACCGGTTGCTATCAGGGTCCAGGCGCCGAAACCGATGAGGAGGACGACAGGGACGAGAAGCTCGGCAAGCAGCGACGGACGTTTGTCCGACACTTCCCCGACATCGACGCGGTCGTCGTCCGAGACGAGCGGTCTCGCGCCGGGGCGTAACAGCGCTCCGGTTTCGCGCACACGCCGTTCGGCTTTCCGCATCGGCCCGAAGTCGGGGATTGCGCCGGCGCAGATCAGGAACGTAAACACCACCAACAGCAGCGGATAGAAGTTGTACGGGATGGCCGAGATGAATACCGAAAGCCCCTCCTCCACCGACGCCACCGGACCTCCCTGCGCCGCGATGAGACTGGACAGGTAAGCACCCCATGCCGTGAACGGGACGAGGATGCAGACCGACGCCGTCGTCGAATCCAGTATGAACGCCAGCTTTTCTCGAGGGATACTCGCTCGATCCGACATGGGACGCATGACCGCGCCGGTCAGCAACGGGCTGAAGTAGTCGTCCACAATCAGGAATCCCATGCCCCAGGTCGACAGCGCAACGCTCCGCCGACCGCCCTGCCCGCTCGAAAACCGCTGCGCCAGCCCGCCGAGCACTCCAGCCCGCTTGAACAGCTCGAACAGGACGCCGATGAGGACGACTATCTGACAGATCCATATGAAGTCAGGAGTGCCGAGCGACGACTGGAACAGCTCGTTCAAACCGACCCCTGGCGCCGCGCCCAGCATGAGGGTCCCGACAAACGTCCCGATCAGCATCGCCACCAGCGCCGAACGGGTAAGAAAAGCGAGCACGAGCGTCGCCAGCAGCGGCAACAGCGACAACAATCCCCAATCGACGTCTTCCATCATCGCCCCGCGATGGCAATCCGGTTCATTTTGCAGATCTCCGTAGCATTGCGCAGGGCAAAGCCGTTCCCGCGCGGCCAATATCATATAGGGAAAGGGACGACACGCCCGAACAATCGAACGCCGGAAGACGGATTGCACTGGTCGATACGATGAGGCGCCGCGACTCTTGCATTGATCTGACAACATTCGGAATATGGCCCGCGGAACGGTCAGAACATGCTGTTGAGGTGAAAAAGCGTATGCCAGCAACCCGTAAGTCACTAACGGCGGTGGTTTTAATCTCGATGGCCGCAATTGCGTCGATGGCGGGAACCGCCAATGCCGAGGTCGCGCGTTACGTCCGTTACGCCCATCAGGACACCGTCAGCTACGGCGTGCAGGACGGCGACACCGTGCATCGATTGTCGGCCGCGCCGTATGCGGGCGGCGTCAGAACCGGCGACTCCGCCAGGCTCGCGGACGTCGTACTGCTCGCGCCCGCCGAACCGTCCAAGGTCATCGCCGTCGGCTATAACTATCTCAGCCATCGCGGCGACCGACAACTGCCGGCACACCCGCCGATTTTCCTCAAGTTACCGACGACGATCGTCGGACCGGACGCCGATATCGTGTATCCGGACGGCGCAACGGACCTGCATTACGAAGCGGAGCTGGTCGTCGTGATGGGCAAGACCGCCAGCAGGGTGAGCGCGGAGGACGCGAGCGACTATATCTTTGGCGTAACCGCCGGCAACGACGTCAGCGAGCGTGTTTGGCAGGCGAACGACTTGCAGTGGTTTCGGGCCAAAGCGTCGGACACGTTCGGTCCATTGGGCCCGGCGATAGTGACCGGCCTGAATTACAAAGATCTGCTGGTGCAGTCACGCCTGAACGGCAAAGTCATGCAATCACAGCGAACGCGCGATCATATTCACGACGTCGATGCGATCGTCAGTCACATCAGCCAATCCGTCACGCTGTATCCGGGCGACGTGATCTACACCGGAACGCCCGGCACGACCAGCGCCATGCAGCCCGGCGACGTCATCGAAATCGAGGTCGAGGGTGTCGGCGTGCTGCGGAATCAGGTCGTCAAGCAGTGAGGAACCGAAAACGTCCGGAACGCAAACCATTCGTCATTAAAACTACATAGGGGATACCGCATGCTCGCAAGACGAACAACGAGCCGAACCGCCGGAACGCTGCTGGGCCTCGCCGCATTGTTTGCGGGCGCGGCCAGCGCACAAAACAACGCGCCTAACCCATACGACACCGTCGAGAATTGGGCAAAACTTCCGGCCGGCCGGGTCTGGGGAGCCACCAGCGCCGTTTACCCGGCCAACGACGGCAAGCACATCTGGATCGCCGAACGTTGCGGGGCCAACCTGTGCGTGGGCAGCGACCTCGACCCGGTTATGCTGTTCGACCAGGAGGGCAACGTAGTCAAGAGTTTCGGCAGCGGCATGATTGTCTGGCCGCACGGAATTTTTGTCGATTCGGACGACAACGTCTGGATCGCGGACTCCGTCGGTTACGCACCGGTGCCCGCGGGTGTCGGCCATACCATCATGAAATTCAGTCCGGACGGCGAGCTGCTGATGAAGCTCGGCAAGGAAGGGGTCGCCGGTGACGGCACGGACGTGTTCAACAAACCTGCCGACATGGTGGTCGCACCGAACGGAGACATTTTCGTGGCCGACGGTCATGACGCCGGCGGCAACAATCGCATCATGAAATTTTCCAGTGACGGCAGATTCCTGCTGCAGTGGGGAACGACCGGCACCGGGGTCGGCGAATTTCAGGACCCGCATGCGCTTGCGATGGACTCGCAGGGACGGCTGTTTGTCGGTGATCGCGGAAACAGCCGTATCCAGATTTTCGACCAGGAAGGCAATCACCTGGAGACCTGGACCCAGTTCGGCCGCCCCAGCGGGCTCTACATCGACGAAAACGACGTTCTGTATTCCGCCGACTCCGAGTCCAACGCCCGCCGGAATCGTGGCTGGAAGCGAGGCATCCGCATCGGCAGCGCCAAAGACGGTTTTGTCACCGCCTTCATCCCTGATCCCGAACCCGACCAGGACAATTCGGGCACCAGCGCGGCCGAAGGGGTTGCCGTGGACGCCGCCGGCAACATCTACGGCGCGGAGGTGGGACCGCGCGCGATCAAGAAATACGTACGCCGGTAACCGCGGAACGCCGGGGGGCCGGCTCAGCGGCCCCGTTTTCCGCCCGAAACGTTGAACCGGGACACATCCGGGCAGGTCTTAAGTGGTAGAATCGCCGCAACCATCTCATGGAGGGTATTTGTCGCATGAACGATAATGTCGATTATCTCGGGCCGGTCGCCGAACAGGGCGTTGAAACCCGGTCCGACTTCATCTGGAAGTGTTATGCACACGTCGTGGGCGCCATTCTGGCGTTTGCCGCGGTTGAAGTTTATCTGTTTGAGTCCGGCATCGCGGAAAGACTCACCCCGATCATGCTCAACGCCTGGTGGGCGGTCCTGGGCGGTTTCATTCTGGTGAGCTGGGGCGCAAGCCACATTGCTCACAAGCTGGAATCGAAGAACGTCCAATACGCGGCCTTCGCCGCACTGATTGTCGCCGAAGCCCTGATCTTCGCGCCCATGCTCTACGTCGCTGCGGCGATGAATCCGGGGATGATCGAAAGCGCCGCGGGCGTCACGATTCTCGGCTGTGCCGGCCTCGTTGCCGTCGCGATGATCACCCGCAAGGACTTTTCGTTCATGCGCGGCATGCTCGTCTGGGGCGGGATGCTGGCGCTGGTCGCCATTGTGGGCAGCCTGATATTCGGCTTCCAGCTGGGAACCTGGTTTTCCGTCGCGATGATCGGCTTTGCCGGTGCGGCAGTGCTGTACGACACGTCGAACATCATGCATCACTATCCCAGCGATCGATACGTCGCTGCCTCGATGGCCCTGTTCGCGTCGATCGCACTGATGTTCTGGTACATCCTGCGCCTCTTCATGAGCCGCGACTGATCGTCAACGGCCTGAAGGCCGTTAACGCAGGTAAGCAAGGCGCGGGCCGGGAAATCGGTCCGCGCCTTTTTGATGCCCGAATGGCGCTGTATACTGCCGTATCTCGCGCATAGGCAGACAGCAACAACAATGACCGTGGCCCTTTCCTTTCGCTACTCGGCACTCAGGGTCCCTTTCCTCTGCATTTCGGTCGCCTGTCTATCTATTTCCGGCCTGGCGTCCGCCCAGGAATCGGCCGACTTCGACCCTTTTGTCGCCGGCGCGGAAATCGCCGAGCTTCGTGACCGGATCGAAGGTGACACGCCGGACAGCGACATCCTGGCCTCGGTACGGGCAAGAGCCGGTCAGATCGCCGTCGCGGGGGCCGCCTGCGCGGCGCAGTGGAGCGACGAGCGGACGCGCCTCGAAGGGCGGCTGGAGCGGCTCACGCAGGCATTTACCGAAAACGACGTTCCAGCCGCCGTATTCGATCAGCGCAACGAGGTTCAGGGTCTGCTCGACCGCAGCATCGCGCAACAGACCGCCTGCGCCGGCGTCGAGGACGACGCCTCTGCGTTGATCGCGCGCATTTCGGAAATTCAGAATCAACAGGCGCAGCAGTTTCTATCGTATCGCGGCAATACCATCATATCGGCGTTGAAGGGCCTTCCCGAGCGTATTCGGTCCTGGCCGCAGCAGGTCCGCGAAGCCAATCAGTTGTCTCTGATCGAGGGAGTTACGCCACTCAACCTGTTCTGGTACCTGATCGGCGGCGGCGTCGTCGCCGCCGGCATCGGCGTGTTCCTACGGCAGCGATTCCACCGCTGGTTTGCCGAGGGCGGCGGTCCCACGGCAAAACCGCAGATGCGCTATCTGTTTCCGAAACCGCTGGCCGAATACTCGCCGTCGCTGCTGAGCGGGCTTGCATTCATCCTGGTCCTGTTCGCGACGATCGAATCGCCGTCACTGGATCTCGCGGTCATCCGGATCGCGCTGGGTATATTCCTGTTCGGCCTGGGTTGCGTCGTCATCGACTGGGCCACCGGCCCCCTCTCACCTTCCGCCAGCGTCAAGGGACTCATACCGGACCACGTCCAGCCGCTGCGTTTCCGGCTGAGAGTCCTGATACTGAGCCTGGTCGCAAGTTTCCTGCTGCTGGGCACCAACTGGCTGACAATCCGCCTGATCGAACCGGACGTGACGGGTCGCTCCACCATGATCTTTCTGGTCGCGTGCTCCCTGCTGTACGTGATCCTGTACCTCGGCCGCATCCCGGGCCTGCAGCGCCGCTTCCGGCTGGTCCGTACCGCGGCGACCATCGCGCTCTTGATCGGTATCGTCGCGGTGCTGTTCGGTTACCAGAACTTCGCGGGTTACGTCATTCACGGCATCACCCGTTCGGCGCTGGCGCTTTTCATTCTGTGGATACTGGTCTGGCTGGTCTCCATTTCGTTTGACTACCTGAGCACCGAAGAAACGCCCACCGCCGCAAACGTACGACGTACGCTGGGCACTACCAGAGACGGATCACGTAGCGGACTCGGGTTCATGCAACTCATCGCCGATCTCGTGTTATGGCTGAGTCTGCTGGTTTATTTGATTTACGTATGGGACGAGTCGGGAACGACGCTCGAGCGTCTTATCGAACTCGTCGTACGCGGCGGAACGGTCGGCAACATTCGCCTGGTCCCGGCACAGATCATCGGTGGAATACTGGTGTTCGCCGCGCTGCTGATAGTCATCGGCTGGATCAAACGCTGGATCGATCGCCGCTGGTTGCAGCATATCGTCATCGAACGCGGTGCCCGCGAAGCGCTCATTACGCTGTTCGGCTACGTCGCTTTCGTTATCGCGTTGCTGATCGGCCTCACCCAGGCGGGCGTCGAGCTCGGCGGCCTCGCCATCGTTTCGGGCGCGCTCGCGTTGGGAATCGGCTTCGGTCTGCAAGAAATCGCCAACAATTTCGTGTCCGGACTCATCCTGTTGTTCGAACGGCCCATTCGCGCCGGCGATTTCATTACGGTCGGCGAGATCGACGGATTTGTCAGAAAAATCAGTATCCGCGCCACCGAAATCGAAACGCTCGACAATCAAAACGTGCTGGTACCGAACTCGGAACTCGTCTCCGGCCGGGTCACCAACTGGGTACTGAGGGACACACAGGGAAGGCTGCGCGTGACCGTGGGTATTGCGTACGGCTCGGACGTCGAAACCGTCCGCGAGATCCTCGAACAGGTGGCGCGTGAACATCCAGAGGTGATCACCGACGGTCGCGCGCCCGCCCCGCGCGCGCTGTTCATGGGTTTTGGCGACTCGTCACTGGATTTCGAACTCCGCTGCCGCATCAACCGCATCGACCGTCGCTTTACCGTGACCAGCGACCTGAACTTCGCGATCAACGCCGCGTTCAAGGAAGCCGGCATCGCCATCCCGTTTCCGCAGCGAGACCTGCACATCGTTTCCTATCCCGAGACCGCGGTTGCCGAGAAAGCGGCCGCCGACGCCGTGCCCGGCGAGGAAACCATGCGCACACGTGCGCTCACACACCCGGAGAGCGTTACCCGGCGGCATCGGCAGGAAGTGGAGATTGCCGCCGAAATCGGCGACGTGTGGCATGCCCTGACGGATGCCGAAACGATGGGCAAATGGCTCGGTGCCGAGGCGCAGTTCTCACCCTACATCGGCGGGTCTTTCGACCTGACCTTCCCGGACGGCAGGCGCCAATACGGACGTATCGACGTGTTCATCCCCCCGCAGCGAATGCGCCTTGTCGAAGGTCCGCGCGAAGGCGAAGAACCGCTGTCGACCGGCCCGATTACCTCGGTATTCGCTCTACGCGAAAGCGACGGTAAGACAAAACTGACGGTAACCGTGGCCGGATTTCCCGACAGCGAAGACTGGGAAGAGGACTACAACCAATCGCAAACGCTTTGGCAAAACGCGTTTATCGAACTCAACGAACTGCTGTCGCAAAAATAGCCATTCGCCGCGCCGCTCAGCCCGTTTCGCCGATCGATTCGATGCCGCCCATGTAGGGCTTGAGCGCCTCCGGCACGCGGATGCGGCCGTTTTCCTCCTGATAGTTTTCCATCACGGCGATCAGTGCGCGACCCGCGGCCACTCCAGACCCGTTCAGCGTGTGCACGAGCTCCGGCTTGCCGGACTGTGGATTTCGCCAACGCGCCTGCATGCGACGCGCCTGAAAATCCGTAAAACTACTGCACGAGGAAATTTCGCGATACCTGCTTTGCCCCGGTAACCAGACCTCGATGTCGTAGGTCTTGTGCGCTCCAAAGCCCGTGTCACCGGCACAGAGCGCGACTACCCGGTACGGTAAGTCGAGACGCTTGAGGATTTCTTCCGCATGACCGGTCAGTTCCTCGAGCGCCGCCACCGAATCCTGTGGGGCGACGATTTGCACCAGCTCGACTTTCTCGAACTGGTGCTGACGGATCATGCCGCGCGTGTCCTGGCCATAGCTGCCGGCCTCGGATCGAAAACACGGCGTGTGCGCAGCAAATCGCAGCGGCAGGTCCTCCGCGGCGACGATCGATTCGCGCGCGAGATTCGTCAGGGGCACCTCAGCGGTCGGGATCAGGTAATAAGGGTTCTCATCCGTGGTCTTGAAAAGGTCGGCCTCGAACTTCGGCAGTTGCGACGTGCCGAGCAGCGCCTGCGACTGGACGAGATAGGGCACATAGGTTTCCCGGTAACCGTGGTCTTCCGTGTGCACGTCCAGCATAAACTGGATCAACGCCCTCTGCAGACGCGCGAGCGGACCCTGGATAACGGAAAAACGCGAACCGGAGATACGGCTCGCGGCATCGAAATCCAGCATCCCCAGCGCAGCGCCCAGATCGATGTGGTCTTTCGCCGTGAACCCGAAGTCTTTCGGCTGGCCCCAGGTGCGTAGCTCGCGATTGTCCGCCTCGTCGCTACCGTCCGGCACGCTGTCGTCGAGCAGGTTCGGCAGGCCGAGTTCTATCTCGCGAAGCTCTGCCTGAAATTCTGCGAGTTGCGTTTCGTTCGCTTCCAGCTTGTCTCCCAGGTCCTTGACCGCCGCCAACAGGGGCGCGACGTCCTCGCCTTGCGCCTTTGCCCTGCCGATTTGTTTGGCGCTCGCGTTGCGTTCGTTCCTGAACGCCTCGGTATCGACCTGCAGCGCTTTACGCCGCTTTTCCAACGACAGGTAGCCCTCGACATCGAACTCGAAGCCACGACGGGCAAGATTAGCGGCAACGTCGGCGGCCGACTGGCGCAACAGTTTCGGATCAATCATGGTGTATTTGCTCAGTGTTCACAGGCCCCGAGCGGTAAACCCAGGTGCTCAACGTTTCTGTTGCCGGTTTCGAGCCCGGATCTGCTCGAGCTTCTCACGAATTCTCTCCTCCAGGCCGCGCGGCACCGGATGATAATACGTCCGCTCCGGCATGTCGTCCGGAAAGTAAACCTCCCCATAGGCGACCGATTCGTCCTCGTCGTGCGCATACCGGTATCCCTCGCCGTAACCGAGATCCTTCATCAGACGCGTGGGCGCGTTGCGGAGCCTCAGCGGGACCTCCAGGGACCCAAACTCACGCGCGTCTTTTGCGGCCGCCTTCGCGGCGGTGTAAACGGCGTTGCTCTTCGCCGCGCAGGCAAGAAACACCACGGCCTGCGCGAGCGCCAATTCCCCTTCCGGACTCCCGAGCCGCTCCAACGTTTCCCAGGCGTCCAGGCAAAGCCGCAGGGCACGCGGGTCCGCGTTGCCGACGTCTTCCGACGCCACCCGAATCATCCGTCGGGCGACGTACAGCGGGTCGCAGCCGCCGTCCAGCATGCGCATGAGCCAATAAAGCGACGCATCGGGGTCGGAACCCCGAATCGACTTGTGCAGCGCCGAGATCTGATCGTAGAAGTATTCACCCTGCTTATCAAAACGCCGTCGGCCGCCCTGAGCAACTTCGGCCGCGTATTCCTCGGTGATACCGGCCGCGTCACCGGTAGCCAGGTCGGCGGCCAGCTCCAACAGGTTTAGGGCGCGCCGAGCATCGCCGTCCGCCGCTTGCACGATGAGTTCCAGCGCCGCGCCTTCAATCGACAACGCCGCCAGACCGCTGGAATCGTCGTTCAGGGCTTGGCGTACAATGCCGGTCAGCGCAGCCTCGGCCAGCGGCTTGAGAACATAGACGCGGGCTCGCGAGAGCAACGCGTTGTTCAACTCGAACGACGGATTTTCGGTCGTCGCGCCGATAAACGTCAGCGTGCCGTCTTCGACGAACGGCAGGAACGCGTCCTGTTGGGACTTGTTGAAACGATGCACCTCGTCGAGGAACAGCACCGTGCCGCGACCGCTGACGGCTTTTTCGTGGTTCGCTTCCGCCACTGCCGCGCGGATGTCTTTGACGCCGGCCATGACGGCGGAAAGCGCAATAAAACGTGACCGGGTCGTTCCGGCGATGAGTTTCGCCAACGTTGTTTTACCCGTACCCGGCGGCCCCCAGAACACCATCGAGTGCGCCTTCCCCTGCTCGATGGCGCGCCGGAGCGGTTTGCCGTCCGCCAGCAGATGTTCCTGGCCGTAAAAACGATCCAGGGAGCCAGGGCGCATCCGGTCGGCAAGCGGCTGAGTCGAGGAAATTGCGTTTTTCCGCTCCCCGGAATTCGCAAACAGGTCGTTCATCGACTGGTCAGGCTTGCTGACGGCGCCGCATCAGCCAGCCCTCGACCCGCAAGCTCCAGCCGCCCATTCCGGCCAACGCAATGGCGAAACCCAACGTAATGCCGACCGCGTTTGCGGCGAGGTCCTGAAGATCGCCCGTTCGATAGGTAAGCATGCGCTGACACAATTCGATAACTATACCGAACGCCAACAGGCCTAAACCGATACGCCAGTACCAGCGGCGCGAATACTGTCCGGAAAACCAGACGGAAAGCACGAGAAACGTCCCGGCGTGCAGCCATTTGTCGAAACCGATCAGCGATCTCGCGCTCATGGACGGCCAGGACCAGAACGCGGGCATGACGGCCGCACCGAAGACGGCGAACAAGACGAACACGCCGGCTAGAAGCCAGCGGCGCGTGTAACGTAGAGGCAGCACTTACATCTCCGAGTGATCGGCGGCGACCGGCTCGCCCACCAGATCCGCATCATCCGGAACGGTGAACTCGAAGAAAGAATCGTCCAGCGTCTCGTTCAACGAAACGTCCAAGAGCGCAATCAGCGTGGTCTGTTCCAGGCTGTCCGTAAAGATCATACGGCGCAGGACACCTTCGTCGAAACCCAATTCGACCTGACTGAAACCGTTGTCGGTGTTCTTCGGCAGCAGGCGTACCCAGACTGTCCCTCGATCTCTAAAACTCTCGACGTACTCGAACTCGTCCAGGACGTCGCGCGTGCCGCCGAGCAGGAGCGCCGGCGTATTTGCCAGAACGTCCGCCTGGGCCTTGACGGTCACCTGTTCAAGGTCAACGTCATAACTCCACACATTGAGGCCATCAGCAACGAGTATCTGCACGTAGGGCTCGACATAGGACCACCGAAACTGGCCCGGCCTGCGGATCTGCATGCTGCCTCGTGAAGTCTCCAAGGTGATGTTATCGGCATCGACCAGCGATTGCTCGAAGCTCGCGGTCATGGAGTGGACGTCTTTGACGAACTTGTCGAGTAGCTCACGGCCCTTGTCCGCTTCCTCGGAATACGCAGAAGCGGCGAAAAGCAGGAGCAGGATCGGGCGGAGCACGCGAACGGCATAGCGTTTGGAAACGATCATTATGTCATTACTCCTTTGCCTTCGCCGGGACCAGAATCTCCCGGGAACCGTTGGCCTGCAGCGGCCCCACCAGCCCGGCCTGCTCCATCGACTCGACCATTCGGGCAGCCCGGTTGTAGCCGATCTTCAGGCGTCGCTGGACCCCCGAGATGGACGCCTTGCGGGTGTCCAGGACGATCTGGACCGCCTGATCGTAGAGCGGGTCCTGCTCCGCGTCGACGCCGTCAACTGCGGGTAGCTCGATTCCGGTCAATCCTGGCGTTGGACTCGTCGGCGACTGCAAAATTTCATCAATATAGCGCGGCGTGCCGCTGCTCTTGAGGTGCCGAACCACCGCGTGTACCTCGTGATCCGCCACGAACGCGCCGTGAACCCGGGTTGGCACCGAAATTCCGGGCGGCAGAAACAGCATGTCGCCATGGCCCAAAAGGTTTTCGGCGCCCATCTGGTCCAGGATTGTCCGCGAATCGACTTTGGCGGAAACCTGGAATGCGATGCGAGTCGGTATGTTGGCCTTGATCAATCCGGTGATTACGTCGACGGATGGCCGCTGCGTCGCAAGCAACATATGGATACCGGATGCCCGCGCTTTCTGCGCCAGTCGCGCAATCAGTTCCTCCACCTTCTTACCCACGATCATCATCATGTCGGCAAGCTCGTCGATTATGATGACGACAAACGGCAGCGGCGTGAGCGTCGGGTGCTCGATCGGCCTGTCCGGGTCCTCGATTTCCGGCGGCGTAAAAGTCGGATCGGGAATCGGCCGACCCGCGTTGATTGCGTCTTTCACTTTGCGGTTGTAGCCGCCGATATTGCGCACTCCCAGAGCCGCCATCAGCCGGTAGCGACGGTCCATCTCTCCAACGCACCAGCGCAACGCATTGGCGGCTTCTTTCATGTCGGTGACGACCGGCGTAAGCAGATGCGGAATGCCTTCGTAAACCGATAACTCGAGCATCTTGGGATCGACCATGATGAGCCGGACATGCTCGGGATTCGCCTTGTAGAGCAGGCTCAGGACCATGGCGTTGATCGCCACCGACTTACCGGACCCCGTGGTGCCCGCGATCAGCAAGTGCGGCATGCGCGACAGGTCGGCGACCACGGAATTGCCGCTGATGTCCTTCCCCAGCGCAAGCGTCAGCGGCGACGCCAACTCGTCGTAGGCCTTGGATTTCAATATTTCGCCCAGGGTCACGAGTTCGCGATGCTCGTTCGGTATCTCGAGCCCCACGTAGGATTTGCCCGGGATGACTTCGACGATCCGCACGCTGACGACAGACAACGATCGCGCCAGGTCTTTTGCCAGGTTCGTTATCTGGCTGACTTTGACACCCGGCGCAGGGTCCAGCTCGAAACGCGTAATGATCGGTCCGGGTGAGACCGACACAACCTCAACGTCGATGCCGAAGTCTTTCAGCTTCAGCTCGACGAGTCGCGACATCGCCTCCAGCGACTCTTCGGAATAGCCCTGCGTCTGCGGCTCGGGATCGTCGAGCAGCGACAGCGGCGGAAGCTCGCCTGCCGACGGCGGCTCGAACAGCGGCACCTGGCGTTCGCGCTCCGCACGGTCGCTGGGCTCCAGCGTCGGCATGACCGGTTCTATCTTTGGCGGCGCACGCAGCGCCGTGCGTTTCTTTTCGGCCTCGACGACGTCCTGGCGGGCGAGCTGTTGTCGGCGACCCTCGGCACGATCGCGCAGTTCGTCGATTCGCGAGCGCAGCGACTCGTAGGCTCTTAAACTCCAGCGGCCGACGCTATCCATCACCGTGAGCCAGGAAATGCCGAGGAACAGGGAAATCGACGCGAGCCAGAGAAAAAACAACAGCGTGCTCGCGCCCAGTAGTTTCATCAACGACGCCATTCCGCCGCCGACAACCTGTCCAACGACCCCGCCGGCGGTCTCACGAAAACCGACGGCCGAAAAATGCAGCGTGGCCAGCGCGCAGCTCGTTACCAGCGTGGCGACGAAACCGCCAAATCGAAGCGCAAAGTCTGCTCGCGTCAGCGGCTGCTGGGTCTTCTGTTCGTTGAAGATCATCCAGCCGAGATAGAGAACCATTAGAGTAAACAGGTACGCCGGGCGGCCGAACAGGTTGAACAGGAGGTCGGCGATCAGCGCGCCCACGCGTCCGACGCCGTTGCTGACTTCCGTCGTGCTGGTTGCCTGGGTGAATCCCGGATCGGCCGGATCGTAGGTAAACAAGGCCACCCAGAGAATCAGGGCCAATGCCCCGAACACCCAGAGCGCGCCTTCGCGCAGGGTGCGAACGACCTGCGCGGACAGGCCGGTCACGGCTTTTGCGGATTGCTGAGTTCTAGCCATAGTTAATGCAAGTTACGATGTTTTGCGTACAAAACACTGATTCTATTGTAAATTAACTAGTCACGCGGATACACCCAAGGAGCACGCCGAGTCGCTTTTGCCCGCGGATACGCTTTTCCCTACACTTGCATCGATTTAGTGCCCGACCGGCTCGCCTACCTTGAAGATGCCGCGAACGCACACATGTCCACGGCTCTAGCGAGAGGCCAGTGGCTGCCCAGCGAATTTCTTGAAGGCGAAGTATACATGAGCGAAACAAAACATTGCCGGCTGCTGATTTTGGGATCCGGGCCCGCGGGCTACGCGGCAGCGGTCTACGGGGCGAGAGCCAATCTCAACCCGGTTATGATCACGGGCGTTGAACAAGGCGGTCAGCTAATGACCACAACCGACGTCGACAACTGGCCGGGCGACGTGGAAGGGCTGCAGGGGCCGGAGCTGATGAATCGGATGCTGCGGCACGCGGAGCGCTTCAACACCGAAATCGTCAACGACCACATTCACACCGCCGACCTGTCGACAAGGCCGTTTCGCCTGGAGGGCGACTACGGCACCTATACCTGCGACGCACTGATCATCTCGACGGGCGCGACGGCAAAGTATCTCGGGCTCGAATCCGAGGAGGCCTACAAAGGGCGCGGCGTATCCGCCTGCGCGACCTGCGACGGATTCTTCTATCGCGACAAGGACGTTGCCGTCATTGGCGGCGGCAATACCGCCGTCGAGGAAGCGCTTTACCTGAGCAACATCGCGAGCAAGGTGACCCTCGTGCATCGACGCGACGCCCTGCGCGCCGAGAAGATCATGCAGGACCATTTGTTCCAGAAACAGGACGAGGGCAAGGTCGACATCAAATGGGATCATGTGGTTGACGAGGTGCTGGGCGACGACAGCGGCGTCACCGGGCTGCGCCTCCGAAGCACAAAGGACGAGTTGCTGACCCAGGAACTCGAGTTACCGGGCGTATTCATCGCCATCGGCCACTCGCCGAACACGGGCCTGTTCGACGGACAGCTCGATATGAAAAACGGCTACATCACCGTCAAGACCGGCCTTAGCGGCGACGCAACGGCCACCAGCGTGCCCGGCGTATTCGCGGCAGGCGACGTCGCCGACCAGGTCTATCGGCAGGCCATCACGTCCGCCGGGGCCGGCTGCATGGCGGCATTGGATGCCGAAAAATACCTTGACGCACTGGAAGCCGATACCGAGGGCAGCAACAAGGTCAGCGAAAACGCCGCTTGACGACACACTATGGAAACGAAAGGCGATGAACGTTGAGGTCGTCGACGGTATCGCACGATTCGCGGCCGACTCGTGGAATCGGCTGACGGACGGGCAATACCCTTTCCTGCGTCACGAATTCCTGCTCGCGGCCGAAAGTTCCGATTGTGTCTCGCCGCTCAGCGGTTGGGCGCCCCGGCATCTGGCCGTGTTCGACGAACGCGGCAAACTGCGCGCGGCAATGCCACTTTATGAAAAAACGCATTCCTGGGGAGAGTTCGTATTTGATTGGGCCTGGGCGCACGCGTACGAACGTGCCGGACTCGAGTACTACCCAAAACTGGTTTCGGCGTCACCGTTTACCCCCGCACAAAGCCCGCGCCTTCTGCTGGCCGATCCGAACGACACCGACGGCGCCCTGCTCCTCGTGAATGCGGCGGTCCAGCTCGCCCAGGAACTGGGTCATTCTTCGCTGCACGTTCAATTCCCGCTGCACCGGGAGCTTGCGGTATTGGCCGATGCCGGCCTCAAGCTGCGCAAGGACTGTCAGTTTCACTGGCATAATCGCGGTTACGGCTCCTTCGACGACTTCCTGGGCACGTTCAGCTCGTCGAAGCGAAAAAAAGCACGCCGCGATCGCGGCCACGTCGCCGAGCAGGGTATACGCCTTCGCTGGTTCAACGGCGCGGATCTCGACCCGGCGGTCTGGAACGACGTCTTTCAACTGATCAGCCTCACTTTCCTCCGGCGCGGCTCGATGCCCTATCTGAGTTACGAGTTTTTTTGCGAGGTATCGGAGCGGTTGCCCAACAGCATTGCAGCGGTCGTTGCCGAGCGTGGACGTGACACAGTGGCGGCAGCGGTTTTCTACCGGGCCCCCAGAACCTTGTACGGGCGTTATTGGGGGAGTGATGGTTACTACAACGCGCTGCATTTCGAGACCTGCTACTACCAGGGCATAGACTATTGCATCGAGCACCGCCTGGACACGTTCGAGCCCGGAACACAGGGCGAACACAAGATCAGTCGCGGATTTACGCCGGTAACGACCTGGTCCGCCCACTGGCTGGCTCGTCCGGAGTTTTTTGCCGCAATTGGCGAGTATCTGGAAAACGAGGGTCGGCGGGTAGACGATTACATGGACGCCGTGCGCGCACATACGCCGTATCGCGTCGCCGAAAATGGTGACAATAGTAACGACCGGAACACCGGCAAATGAGATCACCCGGTTTGTACTGGATCAGCGGTTCGGATCCGCCCGACGCGTTTCCACCGATCGAAAACGCGCTGACGGAGCCCGACGGTCTGCTGGCGGCGGGCGGCGATCTCTCCGAAGACCGCCTGCTCTACGCCTACCGGCACGGCATATTTCCGTGGTTCGATGACGGCCAGCCAATCCTCTGGTGGTCCCCCGATCCACGCTGCGTCGTCCTACCGAGAGACTTTCACGTTTCCCGACGGCTGCGCAGAACGCTGAAGCGCAGCCGCTTCGTGGTCACGTTCAATCGTGAATTTCGCGCTGTCATGGCAGGCTGTGCGGCGCCGCGGCCGGGCCAGCAAGGTACCTGGATAACGACGGACATGAGCGCGTCGTATCAGTCCCTGCATCACCGTGGATGGGCGCATTCGGTCGAGGTCTGGCTCGACCATGAACTGGCCGGCGGGCTTTACGGATTGGCGATCGGGCGGGTGTTTTTTGGTGAATCGATGTTCAGCGCGGTAACGGATGCGTCGAAAGTCGCACTGCTCGCGCTTTGCCGTTTGCTGGACGAACAGGGGTTTGCACTGCTCGATTGCCAGGTCGCGTCGTCACATCTGCTGGCGCTGGGGGCAACTCTGATGCCCCGGTCGGATTTTCGGGGGGTCCTGGACGCCGCCTGCAAACCCGCCGAACGTTTCGACCGATGGCCAAGGGAATCTCTCGCGGCCGGCCACAGCTTATGACACAAAGCCATGGGAAGCCGGTATTTCGTTGCAATCAACCGCCCATTTCTGCACAATTCGCCGGCCTTGGAACCAGAGATCTAGAACTACATTGGCTAAAGAAGAAGCGCTACAGATGGAAGGTGTCGTCACCGAGACCTTGCCCAACACGACCTTCAGGGTCGAGTTGGAGAACGGTCACGTGGTTACCGCACACATTTCCGGAAAGATGCGCAAGAACTACATCCGCATCCTCACCGGTGACAAAGTCACGGTCGAGTTGACGCCGTATGACCTGAGCAAGGGCCGTATCGTCTACCGCGGCCGCTGAGCGGACGCTCTTTCGCCGTCTTTCGGCGCCAGGGCGCTCTCCTGCCCTCCCCAGAGCAGCGCCCCAATACCCCAAGATCACTCCTCGGGCAGATGCTCCAACTCTTTGAGATTGGGTTCGATGGTAAACTGCAGCGTGTCGCTATCGTCGACCGAAATCCGCACATGCCCGCCGTCTGCCAGCTTGCCGAACAGCAGTTCGTCAGCCAACGGCCGCTTGATATGCTCCTGAATGATGCGCGCCATGGGCCGCGCGCCCATTTTCGGGTCGTAACCGCGCTCCGCGATCCATTGTCGCGCGACGTCATCCAGCTCCAGCGTCACGTCATTTGAACCGAGTTTGACCTCGAGTTCGACCACCAGCTTGTCCACAACCCGAATGACGGACTGCGCGTCCAGCGAGGCGAACTGAATGATCGCGTCCAGCCGATTGCGAAATTCAGGCGCAAATGTCTTCTTGATGACGGACATGCCGTCGCTCGAATGATCCTGGTGGGTAAATCCTATCGAGGCACGACTCATGTCCTGCGCCCCGGCGTTGGTGGTCATCACCAGCACGACGTTCCGGAAGTCGGCCTTACGACCGTTGTTGTCCGTCAGGGTACCGTGATCCATCACCTGAAGCAGCAGGTTGAAAACCTCGGGATGCGCTTTTTCAATCTCGTCCAGCAGGACTACCGCATGCGGGTTCTTGCTCACCGCCTCGGTGAGCAGGCCACCCTGATCGAAGCCGACATAACCCGGCGGCGCCCCGATGAGACGTGACACCGTGTGCCGCTCCATGTATTCGGACATGTCGAAACGGATCAGCTCGACGCCAAGAATCATCGCCAGCTGGCGGGTGACTTCCGTCTTGCCGACGCCGGTCGGTCCGGCAAACAGGAACGAACCTATCGGGCGCTCGTCGTCGTTCAAACCCGATCGTGACATTTTGATTGCGGCACTCAGCGCAGATATCGCCCTGTCCTGGCCGAATATGACCAACTTAAGGTCGCGCTCCAAAGTCCGCATGATGTCCTTGTCCGACGCAGAAACGCTTTTCGGCGGTATACGCGCCATCTTCGCGACGATGTTTTCAATCATCGTCACCGTAACGCGTTCCTCGCGTTGATCGACGGGTCGCAGGCGCAGGTTCGCGCCTGCCTCGTCAATAACGTCGATGGCTTTATCGGGAAGGTGACGGTCGTTGATGTGTTTCGCGGCGAGTTCCGCCGCCGATTCGAGCGCGTCCGGCTCGTAGATGACCCCGTGGTGTTCCTCGAATCGCGTCTTGAGGCCTTTCAATATCGCCACGGTTTCACCGACACTCGGCTCGGGCACGTCGATCTTCTGGAAACGACGGGCAAGTGCATGATCCTTCTCGAATATGCCGCGATACTCACTGTAGGTCGTTGAACCGATGCAGCGCATTTCGCCATTGGCCAACACAGGCTTGATCAGGTTCGACGCATCCATGACGCCGCCGGACGCCGCGCCGGCGCCAATTACGGTATGAATTTCGTCGATGAACAGAATCGCACCCGGGTCTTTGCCCAACTCGGCGATAACGGCTTTCAGGCGTTTCTCGAAATCGCCGCGATACTTGGTGCCGGCAATCAGCGTACCCATGTCGAGCGCATAAATCGTGCTGTCCATCAGCACCTCCGGCACGCGTTCCTCGACGATCATACGTGCAAGACCCTCGGCGAGAGCCGTCTTGCCAACGCCTGCCTCGCCCACGTAGAGCGGATTGTTTTTCCGTCGGCGGCACAGAATCTGCACTGTCCGTTCAATTTCGAGCTCGCGCCCGATCAGCGGGTCGATCTTCCCGTCCATAGCAAGCCGGTTGAGGTTCGTCGCGTATTTCTCCAGTGCGCTCGAATCGGAGTCGGTTTCAGAATCGAGCGACGGCTCCTGCTGCTCGTCACCCGCCTCGCCCGGCACCTGCGGCATGCCATGCGAAATGTAGTTGACGACGTCGAGGCGGGTCACGCTCTGTAAACCGAGAAAGTAGACCGCCTGCGATTGCTTCTCGCTGAAGATGGCCACCAGCACGTTGCTGCCGGTAACTTCCTTTTTGCCGCTGGATTGCACGTGAAATACCGCGCGCTGCAGCACACGCTGAAATCCCAGCGTCGGTTGGACGTCACCGTCTTCATCCGGCGGCATCAACGGCGTCGCCTCGTCTATGAACTCCACGAGCTGCCGCCGGAGTTCACCGATATTGGCGTCACACGCCTTAAGAATCTCGTGCACCTTCGGGATGTCGAGCAGTGCAAGCAACAGGTGCTCGACAGTCATGAACTCATGACGTCGCTCCTGCGCGTTTTGGAACGCCTCGTTGAGGCAAAATTCGAGTTCGCTGCTCAGCATCTAGATCAACTCCCCTAACGGGTTCACACTATCCTACGCTTCTTCCATGGTGCACAGCAAAGGGTGCTGCTGCTGTTGCGCAATGCTGGTGACCTGGGCCACTTTTGTCTCGGCAATCTCGTGGGTATACACGCCGCAAACACCCTTACCTTTGGTGTGCACCTCCAGCATAACGCGCGTCGCGTTGTTCCGCTCCATCGCGAACACGGTTTGCAACACCTCAACCACAAACTCCATCGGAGTGAAGTCGTCGTTGACCAATATGACCCGATACAGAGGCGGCCGTTTCAGTTTCGGCTTTTCCTCCTCGACGGCAAGACCGTGAGATTGGTCAAAATCATCGGCTGGGTTACGTTCTGACATCGCGATGAGTCCTGGCAGTCCTGGGGTCCGTTGACCTTCGAGTTGAATCACATTTCATGCGCGTCGCGGAATGCTCCGTCGGGAATTTGCCGCCAAGCGCCGGGTCATTATATATGGGCTGCTTTCGGCGTTCTCCAAGTCCGTTCCGATGAATAGTGCGCTACCAGCGGCGGTACACGCGCCGAAACTCCGGGAACGGGTGAAGTTACGACGGTATATGCTTGCTCTGCTTGGTTTTTTTCACTTTTTCGTACTTGTTTGCGGTACGCATGAAACCTTATCATCACATTCTTGCGTTAATAATTAGCGAGTATGCGACCCCGGCTGGCGACAGCCGCGCCCGAAGAGCTGCGGATTGAATATGGCAATCGACGCAAAATGGCCTGATTTCAGTAACTTAGACAGCGAGCGTGTCATTGCGTTCGTCAACGGCCGGCTGCCCGCGGTCGTTACGCTGATCCTGATCGTGGCGATCGCCTGGCAGCTCGCCCAGGTCGTCTGGATGCTGGTTCCGGGGTCCCCGCTCGGCGACACGATCGACGCGGCAGCGCCAGCGGGAATGGCGGGCGCCGCGCGAGGGCAACCGTCAATGTCGGCCAACGTCGAAACCATCGCCGGCACGCACATTTTCGGCGAAGCGTCCGCGGAAGACGAAGTCGAAACCCCCGTGGCCGCAATGCCCACCGAGGACCTCGAAGAAACCAATCTGTCGCTGACGCTGAAAGGGACAATGGCCGGCACGGACAACCGCCTGACCATCGCCATCATCGCGGACAACCGTAATGAAGAGAACATCTATTCGGTCGGCAGCGCGATCATCGCGGGTACTACGCTGCACGCCGTTTACACCGATCAGGTCGTATTGAATCGCAGCGGTAATCTCGAAGCGCTCTCATTGCCAAAAGACCTGCCGAGCGGGTCGGCGCCGGTCAGGCGCCAGCCGACGGTGAATCGGACGGTCGAAACAAGGCAGAATTCGCGTAGCATCCAGAACGTCGTCGCCCAGAACGCGACTAAACTCGCCGACGTCATCCGCCCAACACCGTACTTTGTCGGCGGTCAACAACAGGGTTACCGCGTTTACCCCGGCCGGGATCGGAAGCAGTTTGCGGCGCTCGGCCTGAGACCGGGCGATTTGATCAAAGACATCGACGGTGCTTCGCTGACCGATCCGCAGCAGGCCATGCAGATTTTCCAAAACCTCGGCAACGCGGACCAGGTATCCGTGACGGTCGAGCGAAACGGACAGCCGCAGGTTCTGACGCTCAGCACGAGCCAGCTCACGCTCGAAGATGACCAGTAGGCCAGGCATTGAAAACCAAAATACAAAGCCGGCCGGCGGGGCCCCAAGCGCGGTAGATTAGGTATGGCGATCAACGCAATCTGGTCTGATTTCAGTACCCTGGATAACGAACGCATCGCTGCGTTCGTCAACGGCCGGCTGCCCGCGGTGTTGACGCTGATCCTGGTCGCGACGATAGCCTGGCAGCTCGCGCGGATCGCCTGGATGCTGGTCCCGGCCTCACCGCTCGACGACGCGATCGGCGCAGCGCTGCCCTCGGGAGGGGCGAACGCAGCTCGAGGACAGCCGTCAACGGCGGCGAATGCCGAGACGATCGCCGGCACCCATATTTTCGGCGCAGCACTGGCGGAAGACGAGGCCGGATCGTTTGTCGCCGCACTCACCGAGGATCTCGAAGAGACCAGCCTGTCGCTGACGTTGAGCGGGACAATGGCCGGCACGGACAACCGCCTGACCATCGCCATCATCGCGGACAACCGCAACGAAGAAAACATCTATTCGATCGGCGACACGATCATCGCGGGCGCTACCCTGCACGCCGTTTACACCGATCAGGTCGTATTGAACCGCAGCGGTAATCTCGAAGCACTCTCGTTGCCAAACGACCTGCCGAGCGGATCGGCGCCGGTCAGGCGCCAGACGACGGTGAATCGAACGGTCGAAACAAGGCAGAATTCGCGTAGCATCCAGGACGTCGTCGCCCAGAACGCGACTAAGCTCGCCGACGTCATCCGCCCGGCACCGCACGTTGTCGACGGTCAACAACAGGGTTACCGTGTTTTTCCCGGCCGGAATCGCAAGCAGTTTGCGGCGCTCGGCTTGAAGCCGGGCGATGTGATCAAAGACGTCAACGGCGTTTCGCTGACTGATCGAGAGCAGGCCATGCAGATTTTCCAAAGCCTCGGCAACGCTGACCGGGTATCCGTGACGGTCGAGCGAAACGGACAGCCGCAGGTCCTGTCGCTCAGCACGAGCCAACTCACACTCGAAAACGACCAATAGGCAAGGTATTGAATAAGCTGAAAACAAGAGACCCCGGGAGTTACCGGGTGCTGGCGACGCTCATGCTGGTGCTCGCCCTGTGTTCAACACTGCGCGCCCAGGAACAGCTCGTCACCCCCAATTACGTCGGTGTCGACATACGCGCCATCATTCAGGCCGTAAGCAGCGTTACCGGAAACAACTTCATCATCGACCCGCGGGTGCGTCAGGAGGTGACGATGATCTCGTCGACACCGATGTCGCCGGACGCATTCTACGAGGCGTTCCTGTCGATTCTTCAGGTGCACGGTTACGCGGCCGTGCCCACCGGCGACGTCATCAAGATTATCCCCGACGCCAGCGTCCGGCAGTTTCCAACCTATCTGAGCACCTCCGGCGCCGCCAACGACGATATCGTCACACAGGTCATCAGGGTGGAAAACATCGGCGCCGCACAGCTCGTGCCGATACTGCGCCCCCTGATTCCGCAGTACGGCCATCTTGCCGCCCATCCGGGCTCGAACATGCTGATCATCTCGGACCGGTCGAGCAACGTGGCGCGCATGGTATCGATCATTCGGCGCATTGATCAGTCGAACGACGACGAGATCGAAGTCGTGCCGCTCGAGAATGCATCGTCGGCCGAGGTCGTTCGCGTTCTTACGGCGCTGACTCAGGCGCCCAGGGCGGACGGTGCGCCCGTGAACACGCAGCTGGTTGCCGATGCCCGCACAAACAGCATACTCATCGGCGGCGATCGCAGCGAGCGGCTGCGGCTCCGGGCGCTGATCGCACATCTCGATACGCCGCTGGAAGACGGCGGCGACACGCAGGTCCGCTACCTGCGATACACCGATTCGGAAGAACTCGCCGGAAAACTGCAACAGCACTTCTCCCAGCAGGTGCAGGCCGCGGCAGCCGGCGCCGGCGGAGCGCCATCGGCGGGTGCAGGCGTAACCGACGTCAGCGTTTGGGCCGACACGCAAACCAATGCGCTGGTCATGACCGCGCCACCCAAGCTCATGCGATCGGCCATGACGATCATCGACAAACTCGACATACGCCGGCCTCAGGTCCTCGTCGAGGCGATAATTGTCGAAGTCATCGCCGACCGCGCGGCGGAACTCGGCGTTACCTGGGCGATCCTTGACGAGGGCGGCAACAATCCACTCGCGGCAACCAATTTCCCGACCTTCGGGCCGGGTGTGGTGCAGGCCGCGGGCGCGAGCGGCGGAGACGCCATCGATCCGACGGCATTAATCGGTGAGGGTGTGACTTTCGGCCTGGGACGCCTCGAAGACAACGGCCTCAATTGGGCCGCCATCGTCCGCGCGCTCGAAGGCGATGCCGATACCAACATCATCTCGACGCCGTCTATCCTCACGCTGGACAACGAAGAAGCAAGCATCAACGTCGGTCAGGAGGTACCGTTCGTTACCGGCTCGTTCACGAACACCGGCGGCAACGCCGGCGCCGTCAATCCGTTCCAGAGCATCCAGCGCGAGCAGGTGGGTACAAAACTGACCGTTACGCCGCAGATCAACGAAAGCGACTCGATGCTCCTGACCATCTCGCAGGAGGTCTCCAGCATCGCCGCCTCCGTCGAGGGCGCCGCCGATCTGGTGACCCAGGAACGCACCATCGAGACCACGGTGATCGTCGGCGATGGCGAGGTCATCGTGCTCGGCGGGCTCCTGGAGGACTCGCTGCGCGAAACCGACCAGCGGGTGCCGCTGCTCGGCAGCATCCCGTTACTCGGCAACCTGTTCCGCGCCCGAACCACGGACAAAGTCAAAACCAATCTGATGGTGTTCATCCGCCCGAGGATCCTGCGCGACGACGAACAGGCAGCGTTGGAGACCAACTCCAAATACAACTACATGCGCAACATTCAGCAACAAGGCCGTGGCGGCAAAGGCGGCCGGGTCGCCATCATGCCGGGCGAAGACAGGCCAGTGCTGCCGCCGATCGAGGAAATGATGCAAGAACAGGCGTCCGAAGAGGATGTCCAACTCGACGTGCAGCAATGACCACGACCTTCTCAGACCCAGAGCCGATGGACGACTCCGCCGAACTCACGCTCGAACTCGAACCAGATCCGGAGCCGGAGCCGGCGCCGGATTCCGTCGAGGCAACGGCGGAGCGGGCGCTGCCGTTTTCGTTCGCAAAGCGACACGGTGTGCTGATCCGGGAAATCGTCGATGGCGTGGCCGACACCGTTTATCGCAGCAACACCTCGCCGCTGAGCCTCGCCGAAGCACGGCGCTTTGCCGGCGTGCAGCTGAAACTCACCCGTGTGTCGGCCGAGACGTTCGACAATCTGCTGCACCAGAGCTACGAGCAAGGCAGCAACAAGGCCATGCAAATGGCGGGCGATCTCAACGACCAGACCGACCTGCTGCAGGTCGCCCAGGACCTGCCGGAGCCTTCGGACCTTCTGGAAAGTGACGACGACGCACCAATTATTCGATTCATCAACGCAGTGCTGACGGAGGCCGTCAAGGACAACGCGTCGGACGTCCACATCGAACCGTTCGAGAATCGTTTGGGGGTGAGATTCCGAATCGACGGCGTATTACACGACATGCTGCAGACCCGGCGCGCGCTGGCGCCGCTCGTTGTCTCGCGAATCAAAGTCATGTCCAAGCTGGACATCGCGGAGAAGCGCCTCCCTCAGGACGGCCGGATATCCCTGAAAATAGCCGGCCGCGCCGTTGACGTGCGAGTTTCCACGATGCCGTCGGGATATGGCGAACGTGTCGTGCTTCGGCTGCTGGACAAGCAGGCCGGTCGCCTGGACCTCGCCTCGCTCGGCATGGACCCCGATTCACTCGCGGTAATGGACGACCTGATCCATCGGCCGCACGGCATCATTCTCGTCACCGGCCCAACCGGTTCCGGTAAAACGACCACGCTCTACGCCGCGCTCGAACGCATCAATGACCTGAGCCGCAACATCATGACGGTCGAAGATCCGATCGAGTATTTCATCGACGGTATCGGCCAGACGCAAGTCAACTCGAAAGTATCCATGACGTTTGCGAAAGGCCTGCGTGCGATTCTGCGGCAGGACCCCGACGTCGTCATGGTCGGCGAAATCCGCGACCTCGAAACCGCCGAAATTGCCGTACAGGCGAGTTTGACCGGACACCTGGTGTTATCGACTTTGCACACGAACACGGCGGCGGGCGCCGTCACGCGACTGCGAGACATGGGCGTGGAGCCGTTCCTTTTGTCCTCGAGCCTCATCGGCGTGCTCGCTCAGCGCCTGGTACGCGTGCTCGACGACGATACCAAGGTGCCGTATACGGCTCGTGAGTACGAGTGTCAGACCCTGCACGCCGATCCGGCGTCGCCGCCTACTATCTACCACCCCAGCGAAACCGAGGGCACCGGCTTTCGCGGACGCACCGGCATCTACGAACTCATTGCCGTCGATGACGAGATGCGCGGGATGATCCACGACGGGGTCAGTGAACAGGATCTTGAGCGATACGCTCGCACGATGAGTCCCAGCATCCGCGCCGACGGCCGACGTAAGGTTATCGATGGGATCACCACCGTCGAGGAAGTCCTTCGCGTCACGCGTGCGGACTGATGACCGGCTGCTTCACCGCCAATCACTGAGAAATCTGCATGGGCGCTTTTGAGTTTGTTGCACTCGACCGGTCCGGGAAAGAATCCAAAGGCCTGATCGAGGGCGACACACCGAAACACGTACGTCAGCAGCTGCGCGAACGCGCGTTGCTGCCCGTGAAAGTCACCGAAGTCGTCGAGAAAGAATCCAGGGAACGCAAGAGCTTCAGCCTGAGACGTGGGCTGTCAACCAGCGAACTGGCCCTGCTGACGCGACAGCTTGCGACTCTGACGCAGTCCGGGCTTCCGCTCGAGGAAGCGCTGCTCGCGGTCAGCCAGCAAAACGAAAATCCGCGCGCCAAGAGCATCCTGCTCGGCGTCCGGTCCCGCGTTATGGAAGGCCACACGCTCGCGGACGGACTGGCGGAGTTCCCCAACGCGTTTCCCGAACTTTACCGGGCCACGGTAGCCGCGGGCGAACAGTCCGGTCATCTGGACGCGGTTCTGGAGCGTCTTGCAGAGTTCACCGAGTCCCGTCAACTGCTTCAGCAACAGGTCCGCAACGCCCTCATATACCCGAGCGCGCTGGTGGTGACGGCCGTTGCGATTATCAGCTTCATGCTTGCCTACGTCGTACCGAAGGTCGTCTACATCTTCGAGAACTACAATCAGGAGCTGCCGCCGCTGACGCGCATCATGATCGCGTCCAGCGATTTTCTCCGCGATCATTGGCTGCTGCTGATCGCCTTGACGATCGGCGTCATATTCGGAATCCGCCGGCTACTGCGCAGGGAAGGTCCGAAACGGGAGTATCACCGATTCCTTCTGTCCGTTCCCATCGTCAGCAAGCTGACGCGCGGTATCAATACCGCACGGTTCACACAGACCTTGAGTATTCTCGCGGGCAGCGGCGTACCCATTTTGGAATCGTTGCGGATCGCGTCACAGGTTGTCGTCAATGTGCCCATGCGAGAGGCTGTCGAGGAAGCATCGCTGCGTATCCGCGAGGGTGCGATGATCAGCAAGTCGCTCGCCGCCAGCAAACTGTTTCCACCGATGACTACGCATCTGATTTCCAGCGGCGAGGCGAGCGGCCGCCTCGAAGAGATGCTGTCGCGCGCCGCCGGCAATCAGGAACGCGAGGTCGATAGCCTGATATCGACGCTCCTGGGAGTCATGCAGCCGTTGCTGGTCATCGTCATGGCGGCAATTGTCCTTTTGATCGTCCTCGCAATCCTGCTGCCCATATTCGAGCTCAACAACCTGATCGGCTGAGTTTCGGGTTCAGACAGGACGTTTTTTAGAACCTGTCTCAAACTAGCGCGCGGCTGCGCCGACGGCGATTTTTCGAGTACGTCACAGTTCTGCGATTCGGCATCTTGCATGGCCCAAGGAATGTAGGTATACAGACCCCGATACCGTCTCGAACTGCAATTTGTCGGAGTTTGTCGCATGCATTCTGAGAACAACGAAAACGAAATTCAGGACGCCGAAAACGGCGTTTTGGATGACGAAGATGCGGTCATTGACACCGAAGCTGTCGATCCCGAGCAGACGGTTGTCATGTCCGAAGACACGTTTTCCGACCCGGACATCTCGATGGAGGTCAACGTCGAGAAGCTCGTTGCCGAACTCGAAGGTGCTGAGGACGACGAGGCGCGCCGTAAGGCGGAAATACGGCGCCGCCTCGAAGAGCTGACCGACAAAGGCGATTTCGACGATACCTACGCGATCGATCTCGAGGACGACTAGGGCCTGTCGGCGCTGCAACGCCTTTTTCTTCCAACTGTAACTGGAACCTATCCCGGATTAGATCGTAAAACGCGGCTACGATCGAATCGGATATAGGTTCTAACGAAAATCCCTGGAACGAACCGTCAACCCGCCCAGCAGGTCGGTAAGATCGATGAGCCGTCGGGCAATGACGTGAATCACATCACTCTCCGCCTGTAATTCACCGACGACACCCATCAAGCGCGCATTGAGCAACGCGTTGCGCTGCTCTTCGGCTATTTTCCTCCACACGACGAGGTTGACGCAGCCCGTCTCGTCCTCGAGCGTCACAAACGTCACGCCGGTGGCCGTTCCCGGCCGCTGCCTGCCAATGACGAGGCCCGCCACCTTGACCACAAGCCCTCCGCTCAGGTCCCTCAACCGCTGCGCGGTCACGTAACCCTCCTCGGTTAAGCGTTCACGCAGGAGTGTGACAGGGTGGCGTTCGAGCGTCATTCCCAGGCTCTTGTAGTCGGAAACAATGTTCTGCGCTTCTGTAGGCCGCGTCAGCATCGGCACTGCCTCGAAGCGATCGAGCGACGAAAACAAGGCGGTCGGCTCCTCGACGCCGGCCACGGTCCAGCGGGCCTTGTGCCGGTGCCCCGCCAGCGGTGCAAGCGCCCCGGCTGCCGCCAGGGCATCGAGGTCATGGCGCCTGATGCCCGTGCGTTCGAGCAAACGCTGTATGCTCGAATACTTGCCTTCGCGCCGAACCGTCTCGATTTGCCGCCCTGCCTCCTCGGACAAGCCCTTGACCTGTCGCAGACCAAGCCTGAGCACAGGCGCGCCGTCTTCGCCGCGCTCCAGACTGTTGTCCCAATCACTGTGATTGACGTCCACGCTGCGGACTTCGACACCGTGACGCCGCACGTCCTGGACGAGCTGCGAGACGGAATAAAAACCCATCGGCTGACTGTTCAGGAGCGCGCATGTAAACGCGGCCGGCGTATGGCATTTCAGCCAGCAAGAAACATAAACGAGCAACGCAAAACTCGCGGCATGGGACTCCGGAAAACCGTAGTCTCCGAAACCTTTTATCTGCTCGAAAATCTGCTGCGCGAACTTTTCCGTATAGCCGCGCTCTCGCATACCCGCAATCAGCTTCGCCTCGAACGGTTCCAGACCGCCGCGGCGCTTCCACGCCGCCATGGCACGACGCAGCCGGTCCGCTTCTCCGGGCGTAAATCCGGCGGCGACGACCGCAAGCTGCATGACCTGCTCTTGAAAAATCGGAATACCCTTGGTGCGCCGTAAAACCTCGCGCACCGCTTCGCTGGGGTAGGTCACCTCCTCTTCGCCACTGCGCCGGCGTAAATAGGGATGCACCATGTCTCCCTGGATCGGTCCCGGGCGAACGATGGCCACCTCGATGACGAGGTCGTAATAATTGCGCGGCCTGAGCCGGGGCAACATCGCCATCTGCGCGCGCGATTCGATCTGAAACACACCTATCGTGTCGCCGGCGCAAATCATGTCGTAAACCACCGGATCCTCGGCCGGCACGGTGGCCAGGGTGTACTCCCTGCCGTCGTAGGCCTTGATCAAATCGAAACTGCGGCGGATCGCCGTCAGCATGCCCAAACCAAGCACGTCCACCTTCAGGAGCCCCAAATCCTCGAGGTCGTTCTTTTCCCACTGGATGACCGTACGGTCCTCCATCGCGGCATTTTCGACCGGCACCAGCTCATGCAGTGGACCATTGGTAATGACAAAGCCACCGACATGCTGAGATAAATGACGCGGAAACCCGATCAGTTCACCAACGAGCCACAACAAACGCCGAATGACCGGACTTTCGGGATCGAGGCCCGCCTCCAGTATCCGGCTGTCGTCAACCCGGCCACCGTCCCACCACTGCACGGACCGCGCCAGGCGATCGACCTGCAAACCGCTCAGGCCCAGCGCTTTGCCAACGTCGCGCAACGCGCTACGCGGCCGGTAGGTGATGACCGTTGCCGCCAGCGCCGCGCGTTCGCGCCCGTACTTCCGATAGATGTATTGAATGACTTCTTCACGACGTTCATGCTCGAAATCGACGTCGATGTCCGGCGGTTCATTACGCTCTTTGGAGATAAAACGTTCGACCAGCATCGACATGCGGCCGGGATCGACCTCGGTAATTCCCAAACAAAAACAAACCGCCGAATTCGCCGCCGAGCCGCGGCCCTGGCACAGGATGCGGTTTCGTTTTGCAAACGCAACGACGTCGTACACGGTCAGGAAATACGGCTCATAGCTCAGCTCACGAATCAACTCGAGTTCATGCTCCACGAGTTCCGTTACTTTTGGCGGCACACCGTCCGGCCACCGTTGGCGCATACCTTGCTCCGTCAGGCGCCGTAGATAGCTGCTTGGCGTCTCACCCGCGGGGACCAGTTCGTCCGGGTATTTGTAATTCAGCTCGTCCAGCGAGAAATCGATCGCGGCCGAAACGTTGAGGGTTTCTCTGACCAGGGTTTCGGGATACGTGGCGGCAATGGTTGCACGCGATCGCAGATACCGCTCCCCATTCGGATAAAGGGTAAATCCCGCCTGGTCCAAGGTCAGGCCCTCGCGAATCGCCGTCAGCGTGTCCTGCAGCGCACGACGCGCGCGACAGTGCATATGCACGTCGCCGGCGGCGAGCAGAGGCAGTTCAAGGGTTTCACCGAGTTGCTGGAGACGCTCCAGGCGCTGTCGCTGTAAGCCGTCCGCAAGCAGTTCTACCGCAATCCAAAGCCGGCTCTTGAACGCCTCGAGAATCCAGCTGTCTTCCGAACTCAGAAATAGCTGATTGTCCGGCACCCACAGAAGCAGACAATCCGGCAGCGCCTCGGAAAAATCACCCGCTGTCAGTATGTAACTGCCTTTGTCGGCCGCTCGCCTGCCCCGTGTGATGAGTTGGCATAAGGAAGTGTAGCCACGGCGGTTTTGCACGAGCGCAACAAGTTTCAGTCCGGTATCGAGCCGAAACTCCGAACCGACGATCAGTTTGAGATCCGCCTCTTTTGCCGCCGTGTGAGCGCGGACGACGCCCGATACGGAACATTCGTCCGTCAACGCCAATGCGGAATAACCGAGTTCGACGGCGCGCCCTACCATTTCCTCGGGATGCGAGGCGCCGCGCAAAAAGGTGAAGTTGCTGAGCGCATGAAGTTCGGCGTAGGGCAGAGTCATCATGAACCGCTGAAATAACCGGGCTAGGGCCTGTTAACACTATGCGAAAATACCGTGCAGGTACCAGGTTTCACCAGCACGACGATCCTGGTAGATCCAGACGTGCACACCCTCGTTCGTCTGCGCGACAAAGTAGTCGCGCGCGATACCTGCATCGTCCCACCAACCGGATTCCAGACGCTCCGGTCCGTCCAGCAACGTCAGCGCGCCCTGATACAGAGGCAGGCCTTCACACGTCGCGAGCGCTTCGGGCGTTTCGAGCACCCACAATGGACGGCGTAACAGCAGGCTGCCCACGCGCCGGACATCGCGCGACAACTGCGGCGCTTCCTGTTTATTCCAGTACCTGGTCGCAGACGCACAACCAGGCACTTCGTCCAGCAAAGGCGTGCGACGCCAGGCATATTGCGGACGGTGTTCGGCAACCGCCTCCACGCCGTGTACGGCGGCGGCGCCCATACGAGCACTCAGCCGTTCCACCAGACAAACGATCGATGTCTCTCTTGACGGCGTCGACTCGACAAACTGCAAACCAGCCGTTTCCATCGACGATAACTGACCCTCGCCGCCGCGCAGGCGAATGGCGATCACCGGCGCCGGCAGCACGATGCGATCAAACTTGATGCGCAACAAATCGAACCAATGGTCGATACCTTGTCCCGCCTGGACACGACCGAGCGTCAGATGCGTCGCATCTGCTCGTAGATGGAAGAAGCTGAACCGTACGCGTTGAATCCGCACCTGCCGGGTACGTAAGAACCGTTCGAGTTTTTGCAGGAGCTCACGGCACACAGGCAACAAACGTTCACTGTCACTTTGCTCTTCATCGAGTTCAGCGTCGGCGCAAAATCGTTCCGGTGCGTGATGACTCTCACGCGGGTCGGGCAGCCGTCCGACAGCCCGGTCGAGCTCATTGAGAAAATCCGCGCCGAAACGCCGCGCGAAACCCTGCCGTGGCAAGCGCAAACAATCGCCAATACAGGCGGCACCCATGCCGTGCAAAGACTCCGTCACCGTCTTCGGCCATCCGAGACAAGCCAGCGACAGCCTTCCTAAGCTGCCCACCAAACGCGACACGTCGTCAATGCATGCATCGCGACCGGACTTTGCCAACCAGATGCTGGCAAGGGGAGTCGGCGCAACGGCAAGCATCGCCGTCAATCCCTGCGCATCGAGGCCGCGCAAAATCCGCTGCCGTATCGACTCGATGCCGTCGAACAGACGCACACTGCCGGCGACCTCCAATAACAAAACGTTGCGGGACTCGATAACAACAAACGATGTGAATCGCTCCGCCCAGACGGCCAAACGTTTCATCAACCGCGCTTCCTGAACGTGGTTGCACTCTTCCAGACCCAGTTCCGGCACCAGGGACAATGCGGCATTAATCGAAAGACCCGCACTGATACCCGCGGCACGGGCCTTTCCATTCGCTTGCAAAATGCGCCGTATCCCTTGCTGCTCCTCGAACACCGCTCGGGCCGCCCTATCGTCACGGCGATAGAGCGCTTCGAGCGACAGATGCGGCAAGTAAATGCAAAGCCACAACCGCTCTCTGCTGTGGTGTGCAACAGCCCCACCCGGACGGGACGGAGTTTCCGTGACGGCCGGTAGTGACAGCGATTGCTGTACGCCTCCGCGAGAGGACGTCACGGGTTTTGACGGTGACTTGAAGCCCGGTTTTACGACTGTGGGAGTCGGGGAAACATCCCGCGGCGGGGCAAGCGATTTGCGGGGTGACGACATTCCTCAAAGACCTGCATGCTCACACATCACGTTGCGCAGCGTCGTCGGACGGCCGCCGCGACTTTTGAGTATGTCGAGCGTCGTTCCCTCGCGATTGGCCGTGAGTCGAATACGTAACGCGGCCGCCGAAGCCTGCGACAAAGCCGCCAGGGGCCGAAATGCAACTGCCCAGCTTTTACCCTTCTCCGCCGCAAGCTGTAGACGCCGACTGCTCGCATCATCCAGTGAATCAGACCAGAGCAGCACCGCCGCGCAGTTACCCGCCGACAAGGCCTGCTCGGCGGCCCACAAGGCCTCGGTCGTTGCCGCCGGGCGTACGATCAACACGCGCGACAGGTCGATACCCCATTGCATCAGAGCAGGTGGATAGGGATTAAACGGCGGTGCAATCCAGGCAATCCAGCCGGCGGCGTCCGCCGCATTACCGATTTGCCCGTGTTCCGGCGCACCGGAGCCCGACTGACTCAAACGCGCCAGCGCCGGCATCAGGAGTTTGAGTTCACCGGCGCCGGTCTGCGCCAGCAGGATTTCGGTCAAGGCATGCGGCGGCCAGCCACCGCCGGGCAATTGACGGTCCAGCCGGGGATAGCCGCTCGCCAGGCCCTGCCAGTCGGGTTTCGAGGAACGCCCCCGCCATAATCGTGGGCTCTTCCGCAGCAACTTCTCGATCGCGTCATCCACGAATTCACCAGGGCCTGTCAACACTTTGCGAGTGATCGATCAGTGCAGCGGCGTACCGTTGCGGATGACACCCACCACCACACCTTCGATGACCATGGCCTGTGAGTTCAGATCAACCTGAATCGGCTCGAACTCTTCGTTCTCCGGCAGCAGCCAAACCATGGAGCCGTCCTGGCGGTAGCGCTTGACGGTCACCTCATCCTCGAGCCTGGCCACGACAATCTGCCGGCTGCGGACCTCCGGCGTCCGATGCACCGCCACCAGATCACCATCCAGGATGCCGGCATCTTTCATGCTCATGCCGTCCACCCGCAGCAGATAATGCGGTTTCGGACTGAACAGGGCAGGATCGAGCTTGTAGTGCGTCTCGATATGTTCCTGAGCCAGAATCGGATGGCCGGCGGCAACCCGACCGACGAGCGGCAAACCGAGCTGCTCACGCAATGAATCTTTGAGCTGGATTCCGCGGGAAGCACCCGGTATGAGTTCGAGCACGCCCTTTTTCTGTAGCGCCCGCAGGTGCTCTTCGGCGGCATTGACGGAGCGAAAACCAAGCTCCTTGGCAATGTCCGCGCGTGTGGGCGGCATACCATAATCATCGATAAACTGTTGAATTATTTGAAGGACTTGCGATTGTCGGGGGGTCAATTGCGCCATCATGAAGAACCTGTACATCCATCCAGTAACTGGTAATTTATATAGTATCGATACGATTTGCAAATGCACCGGCCGGCAATGACTGGCCGACCCGGGTTCAACGCAAAGCAGAACGGCACGGAGCCTTGTGACGGCAGGGTTGGGCAGGTGTGTCCTGCGAAGAAACAGGTTGCCGCCAGCAAGGTGGCGACAACGCTACAAGAAGACGATTGCCCGGCGACGTATCCGACATGAGCCGCGTCAAGACAGCACGAGTACTGCCGAGCAGGCCGGGCCCGGGCGTCTGCGAACACGGTCAGGCATGTCGCAAAACGCAAACAATTGCAAACAAAATCAGTAATTTCGTTGAAGATAGCCTCGTATTGAGACAAAATGCGCCTGCCGAATTATCCCAACAGAGGAACCTTGGAAAATGATGAAGAATTTACTGAAAGTGAGCACGATCGTGCTCGTCTTCGGCCTCGCTTCTGGCTGCGCAAGCCAGCAAGCTATCGAAGCGGCGCAGGCAACTGCCGACAACGCCGCCAGAGATGCGGCAGCGGCACGTTCGGCGGCAGAAGCAGCTCGCGCTGCGGCTGACAGCGCTGCGCAGGCAGCAGCCTCGGCTCAGAGCACTGCAGATCAGGCGCTGGCTGCAGCAACCGAAGCGCAGTCTTGCTGCGACGCTAACCGTGACCGTATCGAACGCATGTTCCAGCAAACCATGCGCAAGTAGCAGAAGACTACGACGTATTATTCAGACGCCGCGCTTGTCGCGGCGTTTTTTATGGCGCGCCCCACCGGCGACGGAATACCGCTGGCTCGATTCAATAATACCTCGGCGGCACGCCAGTTGAGCTCACCGGGCCTCACATTCGTGGCGGCGACAAACTGTTCGGTCAGCATGGTCATGCTGTCTTTGACCGTCGGCGGCAACGGCGGCTCCTCGGACGTTCCATCGGCGTTCTCCGCAACCTCCGTGGCACTACCGGCGGCCGCTTCGTCGTCCGCCGGGGCCGTTTCGAGCGTGCGGTGCACTTCCATGACGATGTCGTCGCCGTCCCAGCCGATCTTGACCGGCTCATTGATGATACGCACGGCCGTGTTGACGGAGACTTCCTCGAACAGAAAACCGATGTCCTCGGGGAACATGCGTATGCAGCCGTGGGTGACCTGCATACCGACGCCGGCGGGACGGTTTGTACCGTGGATCAGGTAACCCGGAATGCCAAGACGCATCGCATGTTTACCGAGCGGATTTTTCGGTCCGGGCGGAACGATCCGCGGCAGAGGATCTCCCGCCTCGGCATGTTCGGCGCGAATCGACTGGGGCACGTACCAGGAAGGATTGCGGACTTTCGAGACGATGTTCGTGCGACCCAACGGCGTTGCCCAGTCCATGCGGCCAATGCTGATGGGATAGGTCATGACGATCGCGGACTCACCTTCCTCGGGCGTCGGAAAATAGTAGAGCCGGTACTCGGCCAGATTCAAAACGATTCCGCTGCGCGGTCCGGGCGGAAGAACGAACCGGGTCGGTAAAACAACCTCGGTGCCTTCACCCGGCAACCAGGTATCGACTTTCGGGTTCGCGCGCACGATGTCCTCGTAACCAAGCCCGTGGCGGCGGGCGATGTCGAGCAGTGTGTCGTCATGCCGGGCGGTAATCGTGGTCACTGCCCCAATCACGTCCTGCCCGGGCGGCGGCAACTCGAAGACCTCGGCAACCGCGCTTCCGGCGAAACCCGAAGCGCAGGCCGCAACGGCTCCCAACAATGTCGAACGGCGAATCACTGTCCCAACTCTTCCCTTTCGATTACCTCTGTTTCCGACTCCGATGCAGCCAACCAGTTCTGCAGCGCATGACTTTCCAGGAGCCTTCCGGGATAAACGCCGGCCGCGTCCGGCAGATTGATGCCGTAGGTCCTGAAACGCAATACAACCGGTGCAAACATCGCATCCGCGACCCCGAATCGACCGAACAGCCAGTCGCCCTGCTCCTTGTAGCGGTGGTGGCAATCGGACCAAATCTCGAAAACACGGTCGATATCGGCCGTCAGCGCATCGGGTAGTGGCACTTTACGCCCCATCGCACGGCAATTCATAGGCATTGCTTCACGCAATGTGGAAAAGCCGCTGTGCATCTCGGCGCTAATCGAGCGGGCATGCGCCCTGGCGAGCGGGTCGTCCGGCCACAGGCCCTTCTCCGGCCAGCGCTCGGCCACCGTCTCGGCGATCGCCAGGCTGTCCCAGACCGCCTGTCCGTCCAGTATCAGTATCGGCACCCTTCCTGCGGGCGAAAAGCGTTTTACCGCACTCCTGAACTCCGCCGTGTCCAGCGGGATCCGCTGTTCCTCGAACTCGATCCCGGCCTCGGCCAGCAGGAGCCACGCCCGCAGCGACCAGGAGGAGTAGTTCTTGTTGCCAATTATGAGTTTCGTCGTCATTGCATCATCAACCTGCCGGCTCCGCGAACCGGCCCCGAAAGCCGCAGACCGGCGTCGCGCACATCTCTATGGTAATTCATCTTCGCTCCAAATAATCAAACACCGGGTGGATCCCGCGCCGTGCTCCATGGATCCGCCATGCCGGCATCCGCGAGCCGGTCGGCCATCATCCAACGCTACCGCGGCCCGTGACCATACGTATTTCACTGGATTCGACCGCGCGATCTGCGGCGTTCTTTCGATACTGTGGGGCGGCGCATCCGCAAGGCGGTTTGCGTCCGGGCGAGAATTCGAGGCTTTCGTTTCAGGTCAACGGGTCGAATGCACTGGACGCCGCCGGGTGTCAACGGGAGGTTTCGCGCGAAAAATCAGTAGCGCATCAGGACGGAGCCCCAGGTGAACCCGCCCCCGAACGCCTCCATCAACACCAGCTGGCCGCGCTGGATGCGGCCATCGCGAATGCCGACGTCGAGCGCCATCGGCACCGACGCCGCCGAGGTGTTGCCGTGATCCTGCACCGTCAGAATGACTTTCTTCATCGGCAGGCCGAGCCGTTTGGCGGTAGCCTGGATGATGCGTAAATTGGCCTGGTGCGGCACCAGCCAATCGAGTTCGGATTTGTCGACGCCGTTTGCGACAAGCGCCTGTTCGGCAACCGCGCCCAAGGTCTTCACCGCGACTTTGAAAACCTCGTTGCCGCTCATGATGATCTTGGAGTCACCCAGCCCGGCCTTGGCGAGGTCCTTGGACGGACCGACCGGATAATACAGCAGATCCCGGTACTTCCCGTCCGCGCCCAGGTGGCATGAGATGATGCCGGGCTCTTCCGATGGTTTGACGATGACGGCGCCGGCGCCGTCACCGAACAACACGCAGGTGGTTCGATCAGTCCAGTCGACCAGCTTGCTGATGATCTCGGCACCGATGACCAGCGCGCATTTCGCCTCTCCCAGGCGAATGTATTTGTCGGCCACCGACAGTGCGTAGATGAAACCGGTGCAGGCCGCCTCGACACTGAATGCCGGGCAGCCGTGAATGCCGAGCCGCTCCTGAACCAGGGTCGCAACGTTCGGGAACACCAGGTCGGGACTCGTCGTGCCAATGGCAATGAGGTCGATGTCCTCCGGCGCGACGCCGGCGTCCTCCATTGCCCGCTTCGCGGCGCCGACGCAAAGGTCCGAGGTGGTCTCGTGTTCCTCGGCGATATGGCGACGTTCGACACCGGTTCGAGTACGTATCCACTCGTCGCTGGTATCGACCATCTTCTCCAGATCCGCATTGGTCATGATGCGTTCGGGCAGATAACGACCGGTTCCGGCAATTCGCGTATGCATCATGCGGCTTCCTGTTGCAGCAGGTTGCCGATCTGTAACGGCACCTGATTTTTTACTTCTACGAGCGCCGTTTCGATCGCATGCTGAAATGCGTGGGTATCGGCGCTGCCGTGGCTTTTTATAACGATACCATTAAGACCGACCAAGGAGGCACCATTGAAGTTACGCGAGTCCATTTCTCCCGCCAGCCGATTCAGAACCTGGCCGGCCAGCAGCGCCTGAAACTTCGCAAAAAGAGTACGCGTAAAGGCGCGGCGCAGATAGTGTCTTGCGAGGCCGACCGTACCCTCCATGCACTTGAGTGCAACGTTACCGGTGAAACCGTCCGTCACGACCACGTCGGCTTTGCCCGAGAATATCTCATTGCCCTCGATATAGCCGATGTAATTCAGCCCGCTCGAACTCAGCAGCGCCGACGCGCCCTTCACCGAGTCGTGGCCTTTCGACTCTTCGACGCCGATGTTGAGCAGCGCCACGCGGGGCCGCTCGATCGACCGGATATCCGCGGTCACGATGGAGCCCATCAGCGCAAACTGGAACAGCTGCTCCGGATCGTTGACCGTGTTGGCGCCCAGGTCCAGCATGTGGACGCTGCCGCCGATCGCGGGCAGTTCCGCAATGATTGCGGGACGATCGATACCGGGCAGCATTTTCAAAACAAACTTGGCGATTGCCATCAGCGCACCGGTGTTACCCGCGCTGACGCAAGCCTGCGCCTGCCCTTCTTTCACGAGATTGATGGCCACGCGCATCGAAGAATCTTTTTTCCGGCGCAGCGCCTCGGCGGGGGGTTCGGACATTTCGACGACTTCGGTGCAGCCACGAATCGTCAACCGCGGCTCGTTGCCGACGATACGGGTCACGAGCGCCTCCAGGACGCCGGCGTCACCGACCAGGATCAGGCGCAGGTTCGGGTGGCGATCCAGGCAGAGTTTGGCTGCACGCACGACAACCTCGGCGCCGAGGTCGCCGCTCATTGCATCCAGAGAAATTACGGATTCGGTTGGCACAAGATGAATCTGGTGGACACGCGAGCCTGCTCACGCGCCAGCAGAGAACACATTGGGCTATTCGTCGTCGTCGTCGATGGTGTGTTCGATGACCTGCTTGCCACGGTAGAAGCCATCGGGGGTCACGCGATGTCGCAGATGCGTCTCGCCGGAGGTTGGATCAACGGACACGGTCGGGCCGCTGAGCTTGTCGTGCGAGCGGCGCATGCCGCGCCGGGCAGGTGTTTTGCGACTTTTTTGAACAGCCATTTTTTCGTCTCCACCAAATCAGGTGCTTGCGGGTTGCTAAAACTGCTTGCCGACGCTGAGCGACGGATGCTCCGTCGCTACCGCCAGCTTGGCGAATCGGCCGGCTTTTCCCGCCGGCCTCCGCTATTTTATCTCTTTCATCTGCGCCTTCAGACCGGCAAACGGCCGAACCGTTTCGCCAGCGCCCGTCGGCGATGCCTCCAAACGACCCGCGAGCGGACCGCAGAGCTCCGGTGACGGGTGCGCCGCCGATAGCGGCAGCGCCATAATCAACGCTTCTTCCACGAGATCCAGCGGCCGCAGCAGCTCCCCGGTCATCTCCCAGGCCTCGTAGCCCTCCAATCCGTCGCTCTGCTCGCCCGCCGCCGGCAGAACGTAGCGGAGATCCACCTCCACCGGCAGCTCGAACGGCTCCAGGCACCGCTGGCAGACCGCGGTCAACCTTGCGGACGCCGAACCGGTAAGCGCGGGCACCGTCTCCCGCAGGTCCGCGAAACCGAACGAAAGCCGGACGGAAACCGGCGATTGGCGCCACCCCGGCGGCCGCTCCGACGGCGTGAGGGTTTGAAGATCCGCCCGCACGATGTCGCCGAGCCGCTCAAAATCGGACAGATCGCCTTTAAAATCAAAAGATTGACGACTCTCTGCCAGTGCTCTGGGTGTGTCTCGATCACGCAGTGCATGAGCCATGGGCCGCGCATGATAAGGACCCTGACGGCCGCTGTCAAAGCGATTCTGAGCGCAAAAACCCTCACCCGGAGTTTGCGCGGGGCAGCCGTTGAGATCGGACAAGGATTTGATTGCCTGAAAGATTTTCCGACCGGGCGGAATAACCAGGTCTATTTGCGCGCGCGATAAATGCCCCGGGTGCTCGCGGACCGCCGGGAATGCGGCAACCGGCGTAATGAGGCCCGACGCTGGCTCCGGCGGCAACTTGACGTGTAGACTGCAGGAGTCGACTTAATTCATTGATAGAAATGCAAAATCCCTCCGCCCCACCCATTGTGCTCGCCTCTTCGTCCCGGTACCGGCGCGGTCTCCTCGATCGGTTTCTCGACGAATTCGAGAGCGTTTCTCCGGACGTGGACGAAACGCCGGTGCCCGGCATGGACGCCGAAGCGCTGGCCGGGGCGCTGGCGCGCCGCAAGGCCGAGGCGGTATCGAGCAATCACCGGAACGCACTCATCATCGGCGCAGACCAGCTGGCCGTGCTCGACGAACGCGTGCTTGGCAAGCCGGGCGACCATCAAACCGCGGTCGAACAGCTGCTCGCCGCTTCCGGAAAAACGGTCCGTTTTCTCACCGCCGTCTGCATCCTCGATCCGACGAGCCGGACGCGTTCCGAACACGTCGATGAGACAATCGTCCGCTTCCGACGCTTCGATCGCCGCCTCGCGGAAATCTACCTGCGGCATGACGAACCGTATGACTGCGCCGGGAGCTTTCGTATCGAAGGCGCCGGCTTCGTATTGTTCGAGTCGGTCAAAACGGACGACCCGACGGCGCTCATCGGTATGCCGATGATTTGGGTGGCGGGTCGGTTGCAGGAACTGGGGTATCTGCTTCCCTAGAGGAGATTCCGGCTACGCTTTCAGTTTGCGAATGCCCGCGTTCAGGAATTCGTCGAGCTCGTTACTGAGTGCGGCGGTGAAATGCAGCTCATTGCCGTGCTCATCGGGAAATGCGATGGACTGGGCGTGCAGGAAAAGACGCGGCAGGCCGAGTTCTGCGAATACACGATTCTGATCAGCGTCCCCGTAACGATCGTCGCCCGCGATCGGGTGATCCGCATGCGCCGCGTGAACGCGGATTTGGTGCGTACGACCGGTTTTCGGCTGGCACTGAACCAGGCTCGCCGCCCCGAAACGCCGGGCCAGGCGGATACGGGTCTCGGCCGGCTTGCCGGCGGGACTGACGATGACGTGTCTCTCGCCGTTCCGGCGATGCTTCACGAGTAAAGGCGCCTTGATTACCGTGTCGCCGAGCTGCCAGTCGCCGAGCACGAGCGCAAGATAGTTTTTTTCGACCTTACCTTCGCGGAACATCGCATGCAGGGCCCGGAGCGCGCTGCGGCGTTTCGCGAGCACCAACACGCCCGACGTGTCCCGGTCTAGCCGATGCACCAGCGACAGGTCGCGTAGCTCGGGACGCGCAGCCCGCATGAGTTCGATGACGCCATGGCTGACGCCGCTGCCGCCGTGCACCGCGACGCCGCTCGGCTTGTTGAGCACCAGCAGGCGCTTGTCCTCGAAAAGGACCTCCGCGGACAGATCGTCGACCCGTCGCCGCGGCGGCGCATCCGGCTCGGGCTTCAGCGTCGCTGGCGGTATCCGGACCTCGTCGCCCGCCTGCAGCCGGTATTCGGCCTTTACCCGCCCGCCGTTCACCCGGACCTCGCCCCTCCGCAAAATTCGGTACAGGCGGCTTTTCGGCAATCCCGGCAGTTCGCGGCGCAGGAAGTTGTCGATGCGCTGATCCGCCAGGCCCTCGTCGATCCGTACTTTACGGACCCTGGAACGGGCGGGTTCGGGCGTTTCCGCGGACTTTCGCTGCATGAACAGTGACTTATTTGAGGGTTTGCGACCGGATTCCGGGCACGGAGGACGAATGCTGTGGTATATTACCTTGCTGTGGCGCCTTTGGAACCTCTCCAAACGCGCGCAACACTCGAATTTCGTCGCGGCCGGCCGGCAACGCGGGCCGCGCGTGAAGTTTATGTCTTTCCGCGCCGAGGCATACCTAGGCGCGGGATCCAATTGGCAGCGAGCGGACGAACCGACGATTGCCGAGGCGGCAAAGCCGCAGGGATTTAATGATCAATTTTCTGCTGGGCGCATCACTCTGGATTGCAGCCCTTCCGAAGTTAAGCGATCGCAGCGTCGTCGTTATGCGTCGACTTTTTGCTGCGCGCACTCCCTGCCCCGCCGCCCCCAGCGGTTTCCGTTTTCATGACTCGCTGCCCCACGACAAGCAAAAAGTAGGGCAACATGAAACGAATGTTATTCAATGCAACTCAAGAAGAAGAGTTGCGCGTGGCGATGGTCGATGGCCAACGCTTGTATGATCTGAATATAGAGTTACCCGCCAGCGAACGGAAAAAAGCCAACATCTACAAGGGGACGATCACCCGTATCGAGCCGAGTCTCGAGGCGGCGTTCGTCAACTACGGCGCCGAACGGCACGGGTTTCTACCTCTCAAGGAAATTTCCAGCGAGTATTTCATCTCGGAGCCTGCCTCCGGCGGCAAACCCAATATCCGGGAGGTCCTCAAGGAGGGCCAGGACATTGTCGTCCAAATCGACAAGGAGGAGCGCGGCAACAAAGGCGCCGCGTTGACGACGTTCGTCAGCCTGGCCGGCCGTTTCATCGTTCTGAAACCGAACAAAAGCCGCTCCGGCGGCGTGTCTCGCCGCATTGTCGGCGAAGACCGCGACCTGGCGCGCAAATCGCTCAAAGCGGTAAACGTTCCCGAGGGTATGAGCGTCATTTTGCGCACGGCCGGCATCGACAGAAGCGGCGAGGAACTCGAATGGGACTTGAACAACCTGCTCGCGATATGGGAGGCGATCAAACTGGTCGTCGTCCGGCGACCCTCCCCTTTCCTGATTTATCGAGAGAGCGACTCGGTGGTCCGCGCGCTGCGGGATTACCTGACCAACGAGATCGGCGAGATTCTGATCGACAATGAATCGGCGTACAACGACGCCAAGGAGTTCATCGAACAGGTCATGCCGCACAATCTGCGCAAACTCAAGCACTACAAGGATCCCGTGCCGTTGTTCACGCGGTATCAAATCGAATCGCAGATCGAGTCTGCATTTGCGCACCAGGTCACGCTACCTTCCGGCGGCAGCATGGTCATCGACCACACCGAGGCCCTGGTATCGATCGACATCAACTCGGCAAGAGCCACCAAGGGCGGCGACATCGAGGCCACGGCGCTGCAGACGAACCTCGAGGCCGCCGACGAAATCGGACGCCAGCTCAGGCTGCGCGACCTGGGCGGGCTCATTGTGATCGACTTCATCGACATGGGGCCGCAAAAACACCAGCGTGAAGTCGAATCCAGACTGCGTGAAGCGGTGCGCCAGGACCGCGCGCGCGTGCAGATAGGCAAGATCAGCCGCTTCGGCTTAATGGAAATGTCCCGCCAGCGGCTGCGCCCGTCGCTTGGCGAATCGAGTTACCTCACCTGCCCGCGCTGCTCCGGCGTTGGCAACATCCGCAGCGTCGAATCATTGGCGCTGGCCATTCTTCGCATCATCGGCGAAGAGGCACGGAAAGAACGAACCGCCAAAGTCATCGCTCAACTGCCGGCCGAAGTGGCCACCTATCTGTTGAACGAAAAACGCGACTGGGTGCAGAACGTCGAATCGCGGCACGAACTGCAGGTCATCCTGGTTGCCAATCCGAACCTGGAAACGCCGCACTATCAGATTCGGCGCGTCCGTGACGATCAGACGGAGTTGCCCGAGAACGTGGGCACGAGTTACGAGCTCGCCGAGCCGGAAGAGGAACAGATCATCCCGCAGGCAATCCAAACCCCGAAACCGGCCGAAACGCCGGCGATCGCCACGGTCGTTTCGACGACGCCTGCGCCGAAACGCAAACCGGCGGCGGAGAAAAAAGAACCCGGACTGCTTGCAAAAATCGTGAGTCTCTTCGCGCCCGAGGAAAAGGACGAGGAGAAAACGGCTGCCAGGAAACGTTCCGCCGGTCGCACGCCGCGCAAGAAATCGGACAGCCGCTCCCGCGGCGGCCAGCGTAGTCGTCGCCGAAGCGAAGGACAAAAAGGCGGCGACGGCAAGAAAGCGGCCGGGGGCAAAAAAGCGCCTGCGAAAAAGCGCAGCAAGAAGGCTGAAGGCGGAGAACAAAAACAGCAGCGCGCTGGCGGTGAGGGACAGCAGCAGAAAAAGAAGAGCAAAAAGAAACCGCAGGCGCAGCCCGCCGCGACCGGCGACGAGAAACAGGGCGAAGCGCGTCCGTCCAGCGGACGACGCCGCAGCCGTGGCGGACGCCGCCGTCGCCGCGGCGGCCCGGATGGCGCCGACGCAACGACGTCCGCGGCGGCGACGGACACGGCGGCGGATCAAAAAGATCAGGCAACGCCGGCACCTCAGGAGAAAGACAAGGCCAAGAGTGAGTCGCCGCGTCGCCGGAAACCCCGGGCAGCAGCCGACAAAGCGGAGAAAACCGACAAGCCGGAAAAACAGGAGACCAGGGACGATCGAGCCGCACAGGTGCCGGAACCGGCCGCCGCGGCAAAACCGGCAGCGGCGCCGGCCGAAACGAAACCTGCGGCAGTGGAGGACAAACCCGCGGACAAAGCGACGGCAGAACCGGCGGACAAACCCGCGGAAAAATCCGTGGACAGGAAACCGAAGCAACAGGCGAAGCCCGCACAGACTCCCGACTACGACGACACTCAGCCGGAACTTCCAGTAATCCGCGTGCCGGAGGACGAAAAACCCAAACGCCGGCGGAAACCTCGGGCCGCGGACGATTCGGTGCACGTCAAATCCGCGCAGCTCGAAGCCACGACGACGGCGCCGGCGGACGCAAAACCGGCGCATGAACCGGCAGCGGAAAAAGCCGATGTCGAAGCGAAACAGCCGCCGCCGTCAAAAGCGAAAAAGCAGGGCAACGGCGATAGCCCACCGGCCGATACGTCGAAACCCGCAGCCGCGGAACCGGCCAAGGAGCCGTCCGCAAAACCGAAGGGCCGGCTGCTGCCGTGGGAACCGCAGGCGCCGGCGGGAGAGCCGTCGTCGGACAACAGTTCGTCGGACTGACGGTCAAATGAACACGGCATCCGCGATCGCTGCGGACGCCGTGTTCGCACAATCGCGTCTATCCACGCGCAACGGGTCGTGTTCCGCACACGCGACGGGCACCGCGCCTACAAATGGCGCCTGCGAATCTCCCGCAGCAAACCCGCCGCCCCGTCCTCGATCAAATCCAGGACACGCTCGAAGCCCGCGGTGCCGCCGTAATACGGATCGGGAACCTCCGTCACCCGCGCCCCTTCGGCGTACTCGAGGAACAAGCGGATCTGGCCCACCGCGTCCCTCGTCGCCCGATCCTGCAAGGTCACGAGGTTGAGGTTGTCCATCGCGAGGATCAGGTCGAAGGTCTCGAAATCGTCCTCCCTCACCCGCCGTGCGCGCAGCGTCGACATTTCCACGCCGCGCCGCTCCGCGGCCGCCTGAGCCCGCCGGTCCGGCGGTTCGCCTTCGTGATACGCGTGGGTGCCCGCCGAATCGATGCGGATCACGTCGTTGAGTTCGGCGTCGACCACGAGTTTGCGAAACACGCCTTCGGCTGTCGGCGAGCGGCAGATGTTGCCCATGCAGACGAATAAGACGCTAACCTTCTTTTGTTTACTCATAACCAACTATTTTCTCGTTCATTCGTGTTCGCTCATGTTCGGCAAAAGCCCACTCACGAACACCGCTCTTGTGTCCCGAACGGTAGATGAAAATTGACATTTGTCGAAAGCGCAAATCGATTGAGAAAGATTACATGATCTCTGGTCAAGATGTTCTGTGTCCTCGTGTCTGAAGGCTGCCCCCGGAAGAGCCCCCAATCTACATATGGGTTCGCAATGACTCGCGAAAACTCAAGTATTCGCCGAGATTGTACTTGGCTATATGCTACTTATAGCGTTTGTGGCGACACTTGCAAATACACGGCTCTTTTTTGCATCGGCTTGTCGCGGGCGCTTTGCGACGGCCTTCTATCATGGAAATGCCGACTGCAATGGCGACCAGGACGACCGCAAGCACCGCGTGCAACCACTTGTCAGCCTCGTTAACGTGAATAAGACCCAAGATCAGGCTGCCGTTGGCCAAAAACCCAAGTACTGCCAACAAAATGCCGGCAACAGACAAGGACTGCAGCGTTCGGCGTGCAGCGTCATTGGAACGCGGTACGCCGGCCAGGAAAATCGCACCCACGACGACGTGCAGTACGTTGTGCGCAACGTTCACCTCAAACACACCCTGATGGGAAATCAGTGGATTCGGAAAGAACCCCACGATGCCGAGAACAACGAACGGCAGTCCGAATGCCAAGCAGGTGGTCCTGCTGGTGATGTATTTCATAATTGCACTCCTGGGTGTTTAATCGTGGGCCGAAATGTCGTACGTCCCGCCCTACGCGGTCCCTTGCCGCGTTGGAGACGGTGAACCCGTCGGAAGCTCCCCCGGCCGTTCTGACCGCGATTCAAGCAACGTGGCAAGGCACGCAACGTGTGCGACAATCATGAGCGGGCCGACGACCGCCGGGATAAACCACTGAGCCGCCAAGTGATCGGATACACCGATAAAGGGGGCAATCGAGAACGCGATGAGCAGGTCGCCGAGGCCAATGACGGTACATGCCCAAGTCAGGGGCAGCGCGAACCGTGAGTTCCGACTGAGCGCCGAGAAGGCGAGTACGGCCAGTACCGCGGTGAGGAAATCAACAATCGCGGTCGGCAGCGCAAACGACATTACCAGGCCCGGTGACAGCTGAGGGACCAGCAACCCAAGACCCAGCGCACGAAACATCTGCGGGGCAATCCAAAAACGCAGGCGGGCGTTGATGCCGAGCACCCGCGTTGCGGGCCAAGCCACGTACTTGGCAAGCAATGCCCAGGCGATGAAAAACCAAACGAATTGCGTAAGAAATATCGGCAATGTTTGCATTTCATGCTCCTCCCTCGTTCGTGTGCACGTGGAATACTTTGTTGACGATTTTCCAAGTGCCGTCGACCTTCAAAACGGTGAACAAATCGGTAAAACGAAAGCCCGTCCAGTTCTCGAGCTCGAGCCGAACGCTGGCGACTGTTCCCCGGACATCGATACTCCCAATGCTGTATTCGAGACCGTCCGCCGGGCCGTTTTGGTCGTTCCATGCAAACAGCTTTTTTATGGATCCGGCGAATAGATCGGTTCCGACGTAGCCAAATACCGTTGCGTCTTCGTGAAACGCCGGTTTCATGTCGTCGCCTTTGCCCGTGGTCGCTCCTCGCAGGTAATGCTGGAGGACGCGTTCGATCGCATCGTAGTCCTCGATGTGGCTGGTAGCTTCACTCACGGTTGTCTCCTAAGAATTAACCCTAATAACCCATCGGGCGTTGCCTGTTCCCGACTCGATGACGCTATGTTAGGCTGTGCATGAAAAGGCGTAAATAGCCATTTTTGCACAATTAATGTGCGTAAATGGGCAGCTCATACCCAACTCCACTGCGGTCGGAATCAGGAGTTTGAAATCGACGGAATAACGAGATGAACTGGGACGATTTGCGTTTCTTTCTGGCGCTTGCGCGCGAAGGATCCGTGAGTGGCGCAGGGCGTGTGCTTGGCGTCAAACACACGACGGTGGCACGACGCATCACGGTGTTGGAACAACGGCTCGATACCCGTTTGTTCGATCGCTCGCCCGACGGATACGCGATGACGCAAGCAGCCGAGAATATTTTCAATCACGCCGTAGAGATTGAAGCACTCACACAGGCTGTCGATCGTGAAGCGTTCGGTTTGGACGCGCAACTTGCTGGGCCGATCACGCTCACCGCATCCAAGATCGTTTCCGAGCGTTTGATCATTCCGCATCTGAAAACACTCACTGCGGCGTTTCCAAACATCCATCTTCGCCTGCTAGCCAGTACCGAGCTCGTTGATTTAGCCGCCCGCGAAGCGGACGTGGCGGTCCGCATGACGGCAAAACCCCCGGACTATCTGATTGGTCGTGACATAATGCCGCTGCAACACGGCGTCTATGGCACCGCGAAAACGCTGAGTAGTCTGAGCGATCCAGTGAACGTTATTCTGTTTGAAAGTGATGATGAGTTTCCAGAATGGGTCACGGACAATTTTGGAAATGCCCGTGTGGTGATGCGCACCGACCGTGTGACGTCAATGGCGACGGCAACCCGAAACCATATCGGCTTGGCTCGAATACCCTGTTTCGTCGGAGATTCAGATAGCCGCCTGAGGCGACTCGACGTACGACTCAAGCCATCGGACTGGCGTGTGTGGATACTCAGCCACGTGGATCTACGTGCCACGGCTCGGGTGAGGGTGTGTCGCGATTTCTTACTCGAAACCATCGAGAAGCAGAGGCCGCTGATTCAAGGGGAGAATTCCCGGTACATTTAGGACACCATTCAAACGCAAGGAGCATGACATGACACAAGCCGTAACCCGCCTGAACCCGTCCTCTCTGCCTGACTCTACGGAGTTGGGCTACTCGCAAATTACAACCGTCGAACCGGGACGAATGGCCTATATTTCAGGCCAGGTCGCCTCTCGCCCGAATGGCGAGCCCGTTCCCGACGATCTGGTGGAGCAGACAAAAATCGTTGCGGCAAATGCGAAAGCCGCGCTCGACGCGCTCGGCGCCGCGCCCGAGGATATCGTGATTGCGCGCATTTTCATGACCGACCTGAACGCCGACACGCTCGAGCAGGCGTTCCCGGTCCTGCTGGAAATGTTCGACGGCGCACAACCCTGCATTACCGGTGTCGGCGTCGCCGCGTTGGCCGGACCCAATCTCAAAATCGAAATGGAAATGACGGTCCGGCTCCCGGACTGAGGCCGGATCGACTGCACGTTGCACGCCAGACCGAGCACTACAGGCGTCCCTCCGTGATGAACGTCGGGCCGCGAACGGCCGACGACGGATGCTCACACCATCGCCAGAAGCTCTATTCGGCCGCCATCGAACGCCGCGGCCTCCATCACGTACTCCACGCCGGCGCCCGCCGGGTACTCCACCTCGCGCCGAAACTGCATGCCGAGCCGTTTCATAACCGAAATCGAAGCCGCATTGGGCACGTCGGCGCCGGCCCAGATCGCCGATACCCGCCCGGTTCCAAACGCATGATTCATTGCCGTGTGCGCCATGCGGGTCGCATACCCCTGGCCCCAAACGCCGGGATGCAAAATAAAGGTCAGCTCCAATTCTCCTTTTGCATCATCGGACAGTCGCACCAAACCGAGGATCCGGCGCTCACGCGGACAGGTCAGCGACCACAACCCTTCTCCGGCACCGGCCGATTCGGCTGCTGCAGAAGCAATCCAGTCGGACGTGATGGACGGCGGGGGTTCAACGCCATCGGCAAGGTATTCATACACTTCTGGTACACACAGCAACTGATGCACTTCCACCTGGTCTTCCGGGCCAACGTTTCGCAGATGTTTGTCGTCTCGGTTCACGGAATTCACTTTGTCTTTGGCTTCCAGCAATTCCGGGTCGTTTACCGCCCGGCTATTGTAAGGAAAAGCGGTATCTATCGTTGCTGTCAAACTAGCAAACTGACAGCTCTCCTCAAATCAATGCACTCGCAACAGCGTCGACGCCAAGTTCGGGAAACGAAGATACTTCCGTCACGAACGGAGGGGTACGTTTTGAGCGGTCGCTTCTGCGATGGATTGGCGAAATACGCCCGCGCTTAACGGACTTCTCGAAACAATGCCGAGTAGAGCAAGGCTGCGAACAAACTCAACGTGGCCCCCAACAGTAGCGGCCAAACGCCGGCGAACACGGCGTCGAAAGACAGCTGTGTGGAGGAAACGAGGAATACGAGGACAAACGTAAACACAAGCGTGTTGAGCACAAACAGGCCGGGCCTTTCAGAGCTGCGTGTCACGGGCTTGTCTCGATACTCCACGAAAAACCGCATAAACATCAGCGTGGCGAATGCAATCGACCAGGCAAGCTCCTGCCAGACAATGCCATACCTCTGTTCGATAAAGTAGAACATGCCCAGAAGCAGCGCGGCAACGACGACGGCCCCTACGATCAGGCTGCCGCGGCCTACCGGAATTTCGCTTGCAGCGGTTTCTTGCATTGCTGGCGGCCTCCTGCCAGGTGTTTTCCGACGCGTCGACAATAGAAAAACGGCGTTCGTGAAACCGGCCTTTTTGAGACGAAAGTCGATTATAGCGCAGTCCCGACCGAGATAGCGGACGGCAACGCCGCGCTCGACACCCACTCTGCGCGGGCTATCCCGGTGGATTCATACCAGCGTAAGCGGGCGGCCCGCGTCAAAAAGGGATGCCGAAAAGCACCGGCATCCCCTGCATTGACCTCCGAAAGGCAGCAGCTCTGGCAACTAATTATTACAGTCGTCAATTAACTGATCGGCTTGCGCGTCACACCAAGCCTCGGCCTGATTGTCGAGTTCGTTGCAACCGGCCCATATTGCCGCTCCTGCGCCCCCATAGGCCGTCGTGCGAAACTCTTTCGGTACAAACCGCAAAATGCCGGCTCGCGCCAGGAAACCGACGCTGATAACACAACCGTAGTGTGCAATGTCGTAGGTAGCATGGCACTGCGCCCGGAGGTCATTCGCATGGTCGGTGCACGACGCAACGTCTTTCAGATCGTCTGCGGTCTCATCCAGGCGTTCTGCGATGTCATCGTCCTCGTCGCCAAGAAACAGATCCTCGTCTGCCCAGTCGGCATCGTCCAAATCGTCGAACCAGTCATCGAAGTCGTCTCTGCTGTCTTCCCTCTCTGCCCAGACTTCGATCTCTTCGATGCAATCGTCGTCGTATTCTCCTTCGTCACCACATGCCAGAGACGTCAATGGAAATGAAAACACTGTTGCACCAACGCACATAACTTTCCATACTTCCATTTTCCTTTTCCCCTTAAGTAGTTGAAACTACACATCGAAGCGGCGGTTACGATACGCACGCGCTGCCGCTTTGTAAGGCGCTACAGCAAGCTTGAAAATTCCTCCTTCCGGGAGCCGTTCGGCATATTCTCGATGAGGCTCCTGTGGCGTTCTTCGAGCACAGCGCCGCGTTCGAGCAATATCTCGACAATCGCAAGCTGCTGCTCGGCGTTTTCTTCCGTCACTCTCTTCAACGCATAGTCGAGCGGTGTCTGCCCCACGCCTTGAGGGCTGAACTCGACGCCCGCGTCGATCAACTGGCGCAACGTAGAAGAAATTTCGCCGGAGTCGTATTCCGCCGGCGCAGATGCCACTTGCACAATGAACTGACCGAGCGCGTTCTTCCCCGAAAAAGGATTCTGATACGTCAGATCGATAGGAACGCCGCTATCGCGCATCGACAGGATTTCATCAATCGGCAGCTTCCCAACGAGATTGAGAATTGCGCCGGGCGGAATCTCCACGCCACTGCGAGAAAGATTCGTAATTTCATCTGCGCTGATCTGGCCGCTCCGCAGGCCATGCCGCATGAGTAAATCGCCGTTGGCTCCGCCCCGATCGTTTATTGCGGCCTTCATCTCTTCCCAGTCTTCCATTTCGGAAAGAGCAAGGATGAAATCGGCCTCTTCAGCCCCGGCGGTCGTAAGCAACTCACCGTACAACGCCTCTTTCGCCCAGCTGAAAGACTCGGGATCGGCCAGATCCGTTTCGATGCGGGCCAGTGACGATTCCTCTTCGTCGCCTGACGCTTTTCTCGCCGCATCCGCAGGTTGCTCATTCTTATCCTGAGCACGAACGTTCGCAGTTGAATCGCCGGGCGTTTCCCGGACAGACAGCTGCTGCCGGGACCTCTCCTCCGACGCATTGTCGCTACGCAGCATCAAGAGACTCGCACCAACGGCGATACCGGCTAGAAATAGAAACAAGACAAACGATTTCATTCTGATCTTTTTTACAACCGCTCCTAAGAACACGGCATCTTCTGATTAGTTGATGGATCGTTTTGGTACGAGCTTCGCGCAGTGGTATTACATATCAGCAAACGGTCATTCGCTCCGCGTCTGTTAGCGAGTTTTCGGCGTTTGTTTGCCCGACACTGCGAGTGAGCGTTGGATTTGCTTTCGATACTGGCGCGGCGTAACCCCTTCCCATTTCTTGAACGCCCGCCCAAACGAACTCACGCTGCCAAATCCAGCGGAAAAACCAACGTGCGTGATGTCGCTGTCGCTTAACGATAACAGTCGCTTCGCCCTTTCAACCCGCAAGAGCGCAAGCCAGTCCTGGAAACGCATGCCCGTTTGCTGGTGGAACATTCTAGAGAAATGAACTTTGCTGACTCCGGCTACCTGAGCCACGTCATCCAGGCGTATCGGACCGCTTATGCGAGACTCGACGTAGGACTTTATACGGCGTAAGTGCCGGTTGTAGGCAAAAGAGTCCATCCTATTCCCGCTCCCAATTACAAACATACCCAAACGGGCCAGCCTTAATCGTTGGCGGCTTCACCACCCGCTACCCGACGGATGCCCGGCGGTTTCGCCGTTTGATGAAATCACCATTCCAGATCTATTTTCGAGAGTCTTTTTCCCGTCCAATTTCAACCTAAGCGATAGGAATTCCCCCGGTCAATAGCGGGACTTTGAACGCAAAACTGGCCCAACAGGCGTGGTCTGCGCTGCCGCCACGATGGTGTAGATTTGTGCAAACGTTACGCCCAGCTAAGTCGCTGAAAACTGGACGATGATATAAATTGGAGAAAACGTGGATTTGAGATCGAGTCGGAGGAGCTTATGGTGGGGGGTTGGCGTCCGATTCCTGCGCGCGCTCCGCCTGCCGCTTTCTTTCGGCGACATTGGGAGCCATCAGTCATTTACGGCACCAGCGCCGTATCATGAAGTGCGCAAAACGAGCCTCCTCCCGGAATTGGCTCGGGTTCGTCGAAAGCCATGGAGCTCCTATTCGTCGATAGGCTCCGAATCGGGCGCGGTCTCAAGTGGATTGGCGGGATCGGCGGCCCACTCCTGTAACGAAGCGGTATAAACGGCAACGTCGGTGAAGCCGAGCCGCGTCATGACGAAGGCGTTGGACGAGGCCGCAATACCGCCACCGCAGTAGGTGATGGCGCGGCCGTCGCGGTCGCCGTCGAACAACGTCGCGAGTTCGTCGTTCGGCCGATAGCGGCCCGTGTCGTCGACAAGTGCGAGAGCCGGAACGTTCGAGGCGCTGGGGATATGGCCCGGCCGGGCGTACAGCGACATTTCGCCACGGTAGTGAGCTTCGGGCAATGCATCGATCAACTCGACGGAATCGTCTTCGATCGAGTTCAGCACCTCGTCCCGGTCGGCGATCAATTCAGGGCGCAGATCGAGACTGAGTTGCCCCTCGGGCCGGTTGCCGGGCTCGGTCGACAGCGGCAGGCCGGCCGCGGTCCAGGCATCGAGCCCGCCGTCGAGCAAGGCCGCGCGATCGAAGCCGATCCAGCGCAACATCCACCAGACCCGGGCGGCCCATGCCGAGTTGTAGGAGTCATAGAGCACAACCCGGGAATCGTCGCTGATGCCGAGTTCGCTCATGACCGCAACGAACCGTTCCGGTGACGGCACGGCGAACTGGAGCGGACTGTCGCCGTCGGACAGGTCACCCATCAGGTCGGCAAACCCCGCCGTCGGAATGTGGCCGTTTTCGTAGTTGGCCCTGCCGCTGACGGATCGCAGACCGCCGTTTTCGTCGCGCTCCACGAGAACGGTGCAGTCGAGCACGATCAGATTCGGGTCATCGAGGTTCTGGCTGAGCCATTCCGCGGTGACCAGCGAATCCATTGTCGCATCGGCGTTACCGCCGACGTCAGGCTGCTCACCCGAATCCGCACAGGACGTGACGATCGACAATGCCGCGATCAGAAAAATAGATTTTATCGAACGTTGGTGAATCGACATTTGCGCCTCCCGGCTCGTCAACTGAAACGTACCCAATTTATCTGAGGGTAGTGTACCCGCTTATCGCCGGCATCGGCGGCAGCTCGGGTGTTTTTTCATCCGGCTCGGCGAAAAGCGCCGTGCGCACCCCGCCCAAAGGGAACGAAATACGCCCGGAACCCGAGCGCTGCCGAAACCGCCGAAGGCTGACGCTCAGAACCTGCTGCGCGGCGCCGGCATGAAACTCGCCGGTTTTCGTTTACGCATGAGCAGTGCACGGGATTCGATATCCAGCTCACCGTCCCCGATCGTTTGAATCCCCTCGCCGTTCTGCTGGGCAATCGGCACCCCGTCGCGAAACAGGATTCTGTTGTTGAGCGTGGCGGGGACTTTTTCTCCGGGGAGGATGATGCCAAGCAGATTGAGCGGGTCGGCGGCCGACACGGCAATACGATCGCCGCCGGGTTTCTTGTTGCGCGTGCTTCGCAGCTCGGCAACCGCATCGGGCAATGCAAACTGCTCCCCCGCGAAACTCTGCACGAAACGGCCGCCGCGGATTTCGCCCCTGGCTTCCATGCGCCAGTAGACACGAAGAAGCTCACGCCAGGGCGGCAGATTCGTTTCACGCTCGAGAACCTTTCGGAACACGACACCGTATCGCCTGAGCAACACCCAGGCGATGTGCTCGACGGCTTCGTCGTGATCAACCTCCCGGGCGCGATCGACGAGCGTCCAGCGGCCCGCGCGATCAAAGCCGGAAACCGTGGGCCTTCGGCCTCTTCGCCCCACGGCAAACCCCGGCCGTTTGCCGGACGGCGTGACCAGTGCCCGCAAACCCGCGTAGCTGTCGGAGGTGACGAGACCCCAGTTCACCAGTTCGCCCAGTGCGTCTTCTACCTGCGTCCGGAGCAATCCCGTCGTCTGCACGAGATCGATAAAAAACGAGGCGCCGTTCGTCTCGAGCGCGTCCAGGACTTTGTTGGCATTCGAGGTCAGTTTGCTGTCGTCGACGTCCGGCAACGCGGACACCTCCCGCCAATACGCGACCGTCTGTCGGTCGATCAGCGTAACCGGCGCGTTTCTGACCGGCGAGGTCCGTTTTTCCTTGCCCGCAGTGCGCACGGCCAGACGCATCCAGACGTTCTTGCCGGTCACACACAAGGTATCCAGCATATCGGCGGTATACAGATCCAGCCTCGCTGCGATGATGTCGCGCTCCCAGCTGCCCGCGGCGGCGGAAAAGCCCTCCAGCTGCTCGATGACCGCGGCCAGAGCGTCAAAGCCTTCCCGCCTGTCGGTCAGACCCTGCCACTCGAACAGGAAGCGCATGTAGTCGGCCGGAGACACGGGTTCGATTTCACTTCGCAAACGCTTGATCGTGTATCGATGGATGCGCGCCAGCAGCCGTCGCTCACACCATTCCTCGGGCGCATCGGGATCGTTCGCCCGTTCGGTGAACCGCCCGCGCATAACAAAACCTTCCTGCTCCAGCGCGGTCAGGGCCGCGTCGACTTGGGTGATGAGCATATTCAGAGGCTCCGCCAGTCGTTCGGCGGTGGTCGGGCCCAGACCTTCCAACCGTGAACGAATCAGCTCCCTGACGGCGTCGTCCCGGGTTTCGACGGCCTGCGCGTGCGTCCGGACGGCATCGATATCGGGGGCGAGATCGAGTACGTCGTAGACAAGCCCGAATTCGTGAAGCCGTTCAGCCGCGACCCAGAGTCTCGCCGAGCCCGTACCAAGAACCGCGGCCCGTCCGTCGTTCACGAGTTGCTCGAAAAGATGCCGCCAGCCGAAATCGAGGTTGCCGTCTCCACCCGCTGTGTTGCCCCGCTGACCTTCCGCTTCGGTCACAAACCCCAGCACGACCAGGGCATCGTGCATTTCATCCGCGGTTCGCGGCTCGGGCCAGGCTTCATCCCGCACCCGTTTTACCGCGGCGGCGTCCAACCGGCCAAGATCCGCGGCTTCCGCGGGGTCCATGTAACGCCGCGACTGAACCGCAAGCGCGCGTCTCTCCTCGGCCGGGGTATCGTCCAGAAACGCGTAGGGCCGCGCGCCGAGAATTTCCTGGGCCAGCGGTGAAGGGGCCGTCAGGTCCCTGCCGATGACCTCGACTTCGCCAGCTTCGAGCTTTTGCAGCAGGGCGATGAAACCGTCGACGTCCATGACGTCGTGCAGACAGTCGTCCACCGCCTGATTCACGAGCGGATGGTCCGGAATCTCGCGCTTTCCCGTGATGTTCTCGGCGCAGGCGAGCTGATCGGGGAAAACCACGGCGACCAGGTCTTCCGCGTCGTTTCTCTGGAAGTATGCCGGCGCGCGCTTACCGTTGTGATTGCGCTTGATGGCAAGGGCAATGGAGGCAACCCAGCGCCAGTGCGTTGGGAACATGGGCGCGTCCAGCAGCGCCTGCACCAAAACCTCCCGGACCGTGCCGGAATGGAGGTACTTTGCCGGTTCGTCGATGGGGAAACTGTGCGTGGCCGACAGCGAGAGAATGATGCTGTCCTCCAGAGCCGCCGCCTGGAGCTCGAAATTGAATTTCCTGCAGAAACGTTTCCTCAACGACAGGCCCCAGGCGCGGTTGACGCGGGACCCGTACGGGGAATGCACCACCAGATGCAAATCCCCGGTCTCGTCGAAGAAGCGCTCGAACACGATGCGCTGCTGGGTGGGGACGACGCCCAGCGCAGCCCTCGCCCCGGCCACGTAATGAACGAGCTGTTCGGCGGCGGATCCGGAGACGGGATATTCGTCGGTCAGCCAGCCGACGGCGGCTTCCATACCCTTCGCCAGCCGCTCGTCCAACCCGGCACGTAGCCTGGAGACCGCCGCCGACAGCTCATCCGTGCGCCCGGGTGCCTCACCCAGCCAGAACGGCAGGTTGGGCGTCTCACCCTTGGCGTCCGCGACGTATACCTTGCCCTGTTCGATCTTCAGAATCCGGTACGACGTGTTCCCGAGCTGAAAGATCGCGCCGGGCATGGACTCGAACGCGAAATCCTCGTTCAGGGTGCCCACCTTCAGGCTTTCGGGCAAAAGCACCACTTCATAATCGAATTGATCGGCGATCGCGCCGCCGTTGGTGACTGCGGTCAGCTTGGCGCCGCGTCGCGCGCGCAGCCGCCCGTTGACGGCGTCGTGGTGGAGATAGGCGCCGCGCCTGCCCCGCCGAGTCGAAAACCCGTGCGACAGCATGCGGATGACGTCGTCAAAACTCTCCCGGCTCAGATTCCTGTAGGGCCAGGCGCGCCGGAAGGTCCGAAACAACGCCTCTTCCTCCCATTCCTCCCGGCCGGCGACCTCGGCGACGATCTGTTGCGAGAGCACGTCCAGCGGCTGCGACGGAACGCGGATTCTGTCGAGTTCGCCCGCCTCCGCCGCGTGCAACAGCGCGGTGCATTCGACCAGATCGTCCCTGGACAGCGGAAACAGCCGGCCGACCGGCGTCGCGCCAACCGAATGACCGGAACGGCCGACGCGTTGCAGGAAAGCGGCGATGGAGCGCGGCGTGCTGAGTTGACACACGAGATCGACGTCGCCGATGTCGATGCCCAGTTCCAGCGAGGCCGTGGCAATCAGGCACTTGAGTTTGCCGGCTTTGAGCCGCTGCTCGGCGTGCAAACGGTGTTCCTTGGCCAGCGAACCGTGATGCGACGTCACGTTTTCCTCGCCGATGCGTTCTCCAATGTGCTTCGCGGCACGCTCGGCCAGTCGGCGGGTATTGACGAATATCAGCGTGGTATTGTGTTCGTTGACGAGTTCGGTCAATCGATCGTAGAGCTCCTCCCAGACCTCGTTCGCCATGATGGCTTCCAGCGGTGAATTGGGAATCTCCAGCGCCAGATCGCGCTCGCGCACGTGGCCCGTGTCGATGATGTTGCAGTGCTCCTCGCCGTTGCCGCGACAGCCCACCAGGAAATTCGCCATCGTTTCGATGGGTTTTTGCGTGGCGGAGCAGGCAACCCGCGTAAGTTTGCGTGGAGTCAGTGCGTCAAGCCGTTCCAGCGACAGGCTCAGATGGGAACCGCGTTTGCTGCCGGCCAGCGCATGGATCTCATCGACGATCACGGTGCGCACCGTCCGCAGCATGTTGCGACCCGAATCACTGGTCAGCAGTATGTAGGCCGATTCGGGCGTCGTGGCCAGAATGTGCGGCGGTACCTTTGCGGCCCGCTGCCGTTCCGACTGCGGGGTGTCGCCGGTACGTACCCAGGCTCGGATCTCCACGTCGGGCAGACCCTGTTCCAACAGGCAATCACGAATGCCAACCAGGGGCAGCTGCAGGTTCTTTTGAATGTCGTTGGAAAGCGCCTTTAGCGGGGAGACGTAGAGCACCCGCGTTTCATCGGGCAGGCCCCTTTCCAGCCCTTCCTTGATCAGGGCGTCGATGCTCGCCATGAAAGCGGCGAGCGTTTTGCCCGACCCCGTCGGGGCCGCCAGCAGCGTGTGCTCGCCTTTCGCGATTGCCGGCCAGGACGCAGTCTGAACCGCCGTAGGTTCCGGGAAGTTTCTTTTAAACCAGTCGCTTACGGCTGGATGGAAAGACTGCAGGGCCATTGGGGTCCGTATCGGCGTTTTTCGGCACTATACCATGGACTGTATGGATATACAGGCCGCAAGGCAGCTTACCCGCTATGGCCCTGCTCACCGCCATAACGCCAAAATGAGCGAAATCGCCAGAATCATCACCGTCTGGCTTCCATAAGCGATGAAAAAAACCCGCCAGCGTTTCAGAAACGCCTGGCCGGGCAGCCCGGTCGCCACGCACAGGCCGACCGCCAGAAAAAGCCCCAGACCCAGCGCACTTCCCGCCGACTCGATGGACAGCGCCTGCTGCAGACTCGCGATACTCACCGCCAGAACGAGCGTACAGAGAAGGCCGATCCCGTAGGTGTAGCCAGGCACTTCCTTCGTGTGCTGCTGCCTGCTGGTAGCGCCGTATTCCGCGGCCCAGGGCTCGCCGAACAGAACCGTGAACCAGACGGTGGAGATGAGCTGGCCGGCGACGACGCTGGCGAGCACGGCAAGCCAATTAAACGACGTAAGATCGAATGCCATTGGACTGTCCCCCGTTCTTATTGTGATGGCATGGACGAACGCTCGATCCTACCAGCTTCCCCGACCGCCATGTCCGACGGAACAGTTCGTTGGGGAATATGGGAGACGCGAACGGGCCGGTGAATCGGCGATGCCTACGGAATGCCGCGTTTCACGAGCCGGCTTCTTCCAGGAGTGTCGCCCGAATACTGTCGAGCTGCCGCGGCTGCCTGGGTTTCGCTCTCCCCAAACAGTGCTTGTCACGCGGACAGTTCGAGCTGCGTTGACAGATAATCGTCGCGTCCCTCGACGCGCCTTCCGCGATCCAGCCGATGTTCAGTATTTTGCCGATGCTCTCGAGCTGTCTGCGTGCCTCGGCAGGAATCGGCGCGGAACCGCCGCCGCGATTGCAGCTCTTCTCGATCATGTCGATCGTCCGCATCGGATCGACGTTCTGCGCGAGCAGCGCGGGCGACAAATCGACCCCGGCGCAGAGTACGTGCTGATTGCCGGCTGCGTCTTTGCTGCGAACCGACTCACAGCAATACAGACGCTTGTCGTCTCCGCTTCGCAGCACCGATATCTGCGCCGACGGCCTCGAGGAACGCGTGTTGAGCATGCGGAACACCGCCCAGTGCTGGCAAGGATCCGAGATCATCGTCATGTTGCCCCAGGGCAGCGGGATCCCGTTGCCGCGATAAACGGCACGCAGGTTGCCGGGCGGGTAAGCGTCGAAGTAATGCCAGTGCGGATACGGGGACACGCTGGACATACGGCGCATGACCAGCGCCGTCGTCAGATCGACCCTGCCGCCGGCGTCGATCGCATGAGAATGCCGCGCAAGAAACTGGCGGAACGGGGTTTTTGGCGCCAGCAACGCGGCCGCGAAATAGCTGCACTCGAAATCGCGCCACGCATACAGGATATCCTTTGCATCCAGAGTCGGCGAATCGGCTTCACTACGCCGGCTCGAAACGCGGCCACCCGAAACCTGAAACGTCCGCGCACCGTCACCGTCGTGCAGAACTTTATGCGCGATCTGGTTGGCAAGATCGTATTTGAGACGCGCCGGATTTTCCTCGAGTATCCGGTTGAGACAGACTTTGTTTGGCGCATCGAAGAACGAGCGCACCAGCGTATTCAACGGTCTTTCGGACTCTCTCCTGTCTTTGAAAGCCGAGTTGTCAAACCATCGAATTTCGATGCCCAGCCTTTTTGCGATGTCGAAGACGCCGTCGACGTGCAACGGAAACCGTTTGCCGCCGACGCTTTCAGCAGCCCTCTCCAGATCCGGAAAACGATTGCGGTTCGATTCCTGATGCGCCCGAATCAACAGATGGGCGAATTGGCGGCCGGTGGTGCCGGTCTGCGCAAGAAGCTCCGGGATCGCGAGCTGTAGCAGCGACTCCGAGAACAGGAACCCGGGCTCCAGCGGCATGCCGCCGATTGCCGCCGCGGGAGCGGTATCGATCACCGCCTCTTCGAGCGTCTCGTCGAAAAACCAGGCGGTTTCCTTTTGGAAAATGTCGGCGATGATCTCGAGCAGCCGTTCGGAGGGAACGCGTTTGCCGTTTTCGATCATCGAGAGATAGGAAACCGAAGGCCCGGCTTCGGCGTCGATCTGAATGCAACGAACCGACAGGTCCTCGAGCGTGAGGCGGTTGCGCTTGCGTAAGCTCTTGATTTTAGTGCCTAGAAAGTGCGCCTTTCGCCGCAGTCCCCGCTTGCCGGTCATGTCGCGCCCCTTTGTAAAATTAACACTGTGAAATTTCTTTTGTGAAATTCAATAAAACCTGCCGCTAGTATAGCCGCTGAAACGCAAATTTCACCGCTTTCCGTAGGCAAACGGATCCAAGGGAGATGGTCATGACACGACAGGAGCAGATCGACAGGCTGGAAGCAGACTGGGCAGACAGCCCGCGCTGGAAAAACGTCACCCGCAACTACAGCGCCGCAGACGTTGTGAAGCTTCGTGGCAGCGTGCAAATCGAGCACACGCTCGCCCGCCTGGGCGCCGAGAAGTTCTGGCGTCTCGTCAACCGGCAGGAGCCGGTATGCGGACTTGGCGCCCTGACCGGCAACCAGGCGATCCAGGAAGTCCAGGCCGGCCTCAAAGCCATTTATTGCTCGGGTTGGCAGGTTGCCGGCGACGGTAACAGCGCCGGCGAAATGTATCCGGACCAGAGCCTGTATCCCGTGGACTCCGTGCCCAAGATGGTCGAGCGCATCAACAACGCGTTCATCCGCACGGACGAGATCCACGCCTTGAACGGCGACGCGAGCATCGACTGGTTTGCGCCAATAATCGCCGACGCCGAAGCAGGGTTCGGAGGCAATCTCAACGCGTTCGAGCTGATGAAAAACATGATCCGCGCCGGGGCGGCCGGCGTCCATTTCGAGGACCAGCTGTCGTCTGCAAAAAAGTGCGGCCACATGGGTGGCAAGGTCCTGGTACCGACACACGAGGCCGTCGCCAAACTCAACGCCGCACGGCTTGCTGCCGACGTTTGCGGCGTACCCACGGTCCTGATCGCGCGCACCGACGCCGATGCCGCCAATCTGATCACGTCCGATTCCGACGAGCGCGACCGCCCGTTCATCACCGACACCCGCACGCCGGAAGGTTTTTACCAAACCCGCGCCGGTCTCGACCAGGCGATCGCGCGCGGTCTTGCATACGCTCCGTTCGCCGACCTGCTCTGGTGCGAAACCTCGAAGCCGGATCTCGACCAGGCGCGCCGTTTCGCGGACGCAATCCACGCCCGGTATCCGGATCAGCTGCTCGCCTACAACTGCTCGCCCTCGTTCAACTGGAAAGCGAACCTGGACGACGAGACGATGAAAACCTTTCGCGAGGAACTCGGGAAGATGGGTTACAAGTTTCAGTTCATCACGCTAGCGGGCTGGCATGCGCTTAACTCGAGCATGTTCGAGCTGAGCCGAGCCTACAAGAAAGACGGCATGTATGCCTATTCGCAGCTGCAGGAACGGGAGTTCGCGGACGAGCAGCACGGGTTCCGCGCGGCCAAGCACCAGTCTTTCGTCGGCGCGGGTTATTTCGATGCCGTACAGAACACGATCATGGACGGGCTGTCGTCGACCACCGCGTTGTCCGGCAGCACCGAGGAAGAACAGTTCGTTGCGTAACACCCGTGTGAAAACACTCATGGAGACAAAACGATGTCCACACCAGCCACAACAGGTCATTTACTCGATCGCTTCATCCCCCTGAGAAATGCAAGCCATTCGGACGTCCTGCGGTATTCAATCGAAATCCCGATGCGTTACTGCGAGTGTTCCGCCTTACTGGCAAATGGCAGAAGGGCTGCACTTTTGAATCCACGTGCGTTTGTGGGATGGTCATGCAGCGGTCGGGACCGGTCCTACCTGTTCCTTAGCGGGGACAAGCTGGTTGAACTGAGATCGCATGCCCAGGAGGATTCGACCAACCGCGATCTGCCCGTGCACCTGGGAAGATTCTCCGTCCGGCAGCTGGATCAGGTACAAACCGTTCCGATGCCCCAGGGATGCAAAGATCGCCGAACGTTCACCGGCGTCGACGGCGGTCTTTTTGTCCTTGACTCCGACCGCATCGGTCCGGCTTACGTGCCGCCGGACCGAATCCCGGACAGTGACTACGGGCAGCGCTTCGGGGCGACCGCGGGTTAAAATCCGCCCGAGGTAGGAGTTGCAAGGCCGTCAACTCGACGGCCTTGCCAGTCGTTGGCCGGGAAACACTTCGCAAGGCAGTGCGAAGCGGTTATTGCGCGCGCGGCTGCGTTCCGCCGAACCGATATCCGGCCCCGGCATTGCCCGGCCGGGCGACTCGCAGCGCTCCGGGACCGAGCAGCACCTGAACCGCACACGCGACCGCCAGGAACAAAGGGTACTCCCAACCTCCGCCTTCGTTGGTGAAGAGCCACCCCGCGCCGCCGTGCGTCCAGGCAGCGCCTAGCGCGATGACGGCCAACGCCGCGGCCGATTCGCGGACACGGACGCCGAGAATCAGCAAGACCCCGCCAATCGCCTCTACCGCCAGCACCGCATAGGCGGACACACCGGGCAGACCGATCGACTGGAAAAAGCCTACGGTGCCGGGCAACGTGAAAACAAATACTTTCAGATACACGCTGTGTAACAAAAAGACGATACCCAGCGCCACTCTCAGGAGGGTCGGGCCATACGATTGATAACGTTCCATCTGGATGCTCCTTCGGATTGTGAACGAATGGAGCCGCCAGCTTGACATATGCTTATCCGCAAGTTAATTATCTATATTTGCACTTTTCATTTGCAGATTTGCAAACGTGAACTGGAACGACCTGAAAGTTTTCCTCGCGATCGCCGGCTCGGGGTCGCTTGCCGGGGCCGCGGCCAAGCTCCGGCATAATCACTCGACGATCTTCCGTCGACTCAATGCCCTGGAAAACGACCTCGACACCCGGCTCTTCGACCGCTTTCCGACCGGTTATGCGTTGACGCCGGCGGGCGAACGCATGCTCGAACTTGCGGATCAGGCGGACGACGCGATCCAGTCGATAGAGAGGGAGATCGCCGGCCGCGATCTCGCCCCGCGCGGCACGGTGCGAATTACCGCCGCGCCGAACATCGCGCGGACCATTGTCCCGCGAGCGCTGAAAACCCTGCGCAAAACACACCCGCTGATCGTCGTCGAAACCTCGGTCGGCGACGGCGACTACGACCTCAACCGCCGCGAAGCCGACATTGCGCTGCGAGCAACGAACACACCGCCCGGACATCTCATCGGGCGCAAGCTGATGCAGCTCGACTGGTGGGTGTGTGGCGCCACATCGGCCCGGACACGGCCCCCCGGACCCGATGCACTGCATGACTCCGCGCTGATCGGCGCCGATCACTCGCTGTTGCATTTGCCGGTCTTCCAGTGGCTCGAATCGAATTATGAGCGGCAGATCGTCGCGAGAGCCAACGATCTCTCAACGATGGCTTCTCTTGCGAAGATCGGAATAGGCCTTGCAATGCTGCCTTCGGATCAACGTGAAATGAGGCTACGCAGGCTGTTCAAGATTCCGGAGTTTGAAGGAGAACTCTGGCTGTTGACGCACCCGGATCTCCGCAACGTCCGAAGAATCGAGGTCGTCTGGGAAGCGCTCGCCGAAGCGGTCGAGATATCCTGAAGAAATACCCGTGTCACCCCCAGTACCAGGCGTCAAACGCCAAAGTTTCCGCGTGTTTGGCCCGGCTTCGGGCGCTCGCGGGAAACCAGGCCAATTCCCGCCCCGCCCCGTCGCGGGTCTGCGCGGACCGGGATCGAACGCCGCGAAGGCCGGCCGTTTTCGCTTCCAGGCCGATGGGCTGACAGCGCTCGCGGGGCACCAGGCGGCCCTTACCGTCGAACGGATACGTTCGCGGTAGACCCGCGGCGCGGATGCCCTTTTTGCTGTGTGCGTCGCAAACCTCCTGCCGGCGCGGCAGCGTGGCGCCGACCAGCACAGGGCCCGTGTCGTTGCGCAAATCTTCGGGTTCGTAGGGCCAATCGGCAATGAATGCGCGCAGGTTGAGCCTTGCCGTTACCGCATCTTCGTTGAAGTATAACGTGGCAAAGCTGTTCGGTGGATTCCAGCGGCCGCCCAACCGTCTCGCAAAATTCGGGTCCAGGGGATTGGACCACGCCGGACTGGCAATGCGCCACCATACCCAGCGGTCGGGGAGCGGCTCAACCTCAAAAGCACGACTACGAGTGCGCACGCTCGAACGCGAACATGTCGCGGCAGGCCTGCAGCACTCCTGCAGTCTCACCCGAAGACAATAAATCCAGCAGCGATTGACCGCCCAGGGCCGGTATGGCCCGGCGCACCACGGCCGGGATACGGTCGCGTTTCAAATGATGCACCAGCAAATCGGTGGCCGCCGCAAGATTGGCTACCGCTTCGGCACGTTCGCCCGGCACGCCCTGCTCGATCCATTTGTTGAGCGCCTGCCGGCTTACACCAAACAGCCGGGCAGCCTGCGATTGATTCAAATCCCACACCGCCAGCGTTCGCGAAAGTGACTGGCCGGCGCGGCGCCGATCCAGATGTTCGGTGAATACGTCCAGCCAACCGGCTCGACGATGCTGCGAAGCAACCAGCCGCTCCGCCGCTTCGCGCGCATCGAGTTTGGCAACGTCGTCGATCAATTTGGTAGCGGCACTCATCAGGCATCCTCCAGCTGCACTGCAACCATATGTCAACCGCAACCAAATGTCAACCCAGCAGATCGCGCCCAGCCGTCACTGCCGCGCCGATTTCTCCGCGCGCCGCACGCACCGTGTATTTTCAGCCGCCGAACAGATCGAACTGGGGCGCGTTGTCGGGGTCTTCCGCGCACACGTGGCAATAGAATCTGCCGTTGACTTCGGTCCGCGCAAAAACACGCCCGTTAGGCAGAGTTGCCCAGTCGCCTCTCCCTTCGACATTTCTGTCGCCAGGCGAGACGTGTAAGACGCAACGCGGGTTGGAGCAGAACTTTTTGTCGTTGATTTGGAGCATCATGCCGCCTAGCCCATGAACGGCCCGCGGCCCTGCTTGCGTGCCTCATCGGCGGTACAGCCACCGATTGCTCGAAAATCGCGAGCCAGGTGTGGGTGGTCGAAATACCCGTGGTCCGCAGCAAGCCCGCTGATGTTCCGTGTCGTGGGCGCGGCGCTGAACGCCTCTTGAAAGCGAAGTAGACGAAGATACTGGCGGGGCGCAAGACCGACGTGCCGTGCAAACCATCGCTGCAACTGCTTCGCTGACAGACCTGCGTGACGACGAAGTTCGTCCACGGAACGGCAACCGGGGATCAGTCCGCCGATACGCGAAACACCGGGGTCGTGCCGCGAAAACCAGCCTTGCACCGCGCGGGTGCGCATCCGATCATCGTCGAAGTGGCGGAACACGGCCTCGATCCGTGGCGAGCCCGCGTCGATCCAGGTATCCACGAACCCATCCAGCGGTCTATCGCTTAAGAAACGCCAGGCCCAAGGCCACAACCGGACTCCCCAAAAAGCGGCGTCTCCGCTCGCCACGAACTCGGCCGGCTGCCGTATCAGACCAACCGCGAAGGTACGCGGTTGACGCTCGCCGAACGCCGACCACCCGTTGATCCGCCGAATGATCTCCACACATCCGTCCGGCATTGCCGTTTGCCGCTTCCGCACCCGATGCGCGTCTGAATAAGTCAACGTCCAGCACGTTTTGACAAACGCTCGCAGATCGTCCCGCACTGGCAGCTCTCGATAATCCATCGTTCGTCAAATCCGGATTGCCGTTGTCGTCCCCGTACAAGACATCGACGCCGATCGCCGATAGCCTGGATCCTCAATTTCGAGAGAATACCGATGAATCGACGCATTTTTGCATGCTTTGTGGCGGCGTGCAGCTTGGGATGTCGAGTCAGCGCGGGTGAGCCCGCGCCTTCGTTTGACTGGCTGAGCGGCACCTGGTTGCAACGGGACGACAATGGATGGACGGAAGAGACCTGGAGTTCGATGGACGGCGGACTAATGCTCGGCACGAACCGCAGTTTTCAGGACGGAAAGATCCTGAGCTGGGAGTTCCTGAGAATCGAAACGGCTGAAGTGCCAAGTTACGTGGCGTTGCCAGGCGGGACGCGGACGGTTGTCTTCCGCCTGGTGAGCAACAGCGCCAACGAGGCGGTTTTCGAGAACGCGGAACACGACTTTCCGCAACGAATCACGTATCAGCGACGCGATGACGTCTTACATGTCAGTATTTCGTCGATGGACGGCGCCAAGAAAATGTCATGGACGATGCGCAGGCAGTAACTGGTTGTCGCCCGTCAGGACGGGCTCCTACCACCGTTCTACGAGCCCTGTTGGAGCCCGTCCTGACGGGCGACCCGCCTGCCGAACATAAAACACACAGATAGTTTTAAGACCGCTTCTAGCGAACGATTGTGACCGGACAGTGAGCGCTGTTGGCGACTGCATGGCTGACGCTGCCCAGAAGGACGCGTTTCAGGCCGGAACGCCCGTGAGAACCGATGATAATCAGGTCTACTCCGTGATCGTCGGCATAACTGCAGATCTCAGTTGCTGCGTGGCCCCATTGAAATGCGAGTACGGGCGTCGACGCCAATTCGCCCATCGCCGCCGCGGTTTCCGGGAGTTCGTTTTCGCGGGCGTGTTTCTCGAACTCGGTGCGAATCTCCTCGACCGGCATCGTCGCATAAGGCTTGGCCATCGGATATTCGCCAACGCCCCAGGCGTGCGGAAGAACAGCATCCTCGCTCTGAACCATCAATACGGTTACCTGCGCCTCGAGCGCACGGGCCAGATCACCGGCCAGGGTCGCCGCCTTGAGCGAGCCGGGCGAACCGTCGGTTGCAACAAGAAGATGCTGGATGTCACTCATTAACTACACTCCAAGATTAGCTGCCGGACGACGTTGCCCGCACAAAGTGAACGGTGCGCGCACACCCGGACGACACCGGCCGCGCGGCACGATTAACGACGCTATCTTACCCACACCCATTAGTCGTAGCATTCGTAAATTCGGAGGTGAACGTCAGGTAATTTCGATTCAAAAATCGTCAATACTACGTATTAACCACATTGCGCGCGGCCGTCATTTGTGCCCGCCAAGCGGGAAGCCCCAGAAACTCACGCATCACCCGAATGCCAACAAGACAAATACGAATACGAGCATCATCAGGTATAAGACTCCAGAGAATTCCCAGCGTCGAAACCGCTGTTCCAGCGGCCAGTCACCTTCGAGCGAGCGCAACGCGAGAACCGCCCGCCGCGACATCGCTTTTTGACCCCGGGGCTGCCTACGGTATCTGTTCGCCGACCGGGACCAGGCCCGAGCGAGACGCTCCGCAACCCACAAGAGCGGGCTCAACACATCACCTGCGGGAATTTGCGGCACACGCCTGGTTCTTGTTGCGCGGGCCGATTTCCACGTTAGCCAAGCGATCGTCGAGCCAACGCCAGCGGGCCAGATAGCGTCCCAGAACGCCGCAAGAGTGAGTGTTTGCCGCGCCGCGCCGGCGGATTCCGACCACAGCCAGACGACAAAAGCCACGGCGATCAGCAAGACGGACCAAGACGGATAAAGGCCCGAACTCGAGCGCCGCCATCGGGCGGCTCCGGTGGGCCGGACCAGATATAGAAAACGTATCATGACCAGCGTCGTGCCAATTGCAATGAGCGATAAATGAACGGCCAGAACGTGAGACCAGGGCGACGGCAGTACGGTGCTCAAAGCCGCCATGCCAAACTTGGCGACCGCACCGCTGGTGAACGGCAGGCCGGCCAGCGCCGATGCCGGGAGCAACAGTCCGGCGAAGACGTAGCCGCGTCGGATCGCATCGCCGCCGATCGCGGCCGCCACGCCGGCGCCGAGGAACAGCGCGCTCTTGGCAAAAGCGTGGTGAAGCGCATAAACCAGGATAGCGGAAAGGCAAAGCGACCACGATTCCGGCGCCACCATCCCCAAGCCCACACCAATCGTCATGATGCCCATCTGACTGATACTCGAATACGCCAGCGTCGTTTTAGCGTTTTCCTGACAGAGGGCGAGCAGCACGCCGTAGACGGCGGCAGCAAGGCCTAAGGCAATACACAAAAATCCCCATTCGGGTAACGCCACCTGCCCAAGCGGTAGAAACCGCAGCCAACCCAGCAGGCCGGCGTTGATCATGGCGCCGCTTAACACCGCGCTGGCGGGCGTAGGCGCCACGGGATGGGCCAGCGGCAACCAGACATGAAGCGGCAGCGCACCGGCTTTGATGCCGAAACTCACCAGCAACAAACCGACAACCAGGCCGGATTGATTCGACGCGGCGAAGTGTTCCAAACTCAACGAATCCGCACGCCCGGAGCCGATGACCAGCCCGGCAAACAGCAGCGCCTCCCCGAGCACGACGAGGTACATGTAAACACGCCCCGCCCAGCGCGCTTCCCGGTCCTGTTTGTGCACGATCAGGCCGTACGACGAAAAACTCAGCAGGGAAAAAAACAGGTAGAAGCCGAGCACGTCCTGAGCAATGATCAGCCCGAGGTTTCCGCTCATGGCCATGAGGTAAAAAAGGAAGAACCGCGTGCAGTTGCGGTCTGCGGCGAGATAGTGTGTTGCGTAAACGCCCGCCAGCAACCATACAACGGCCGTGAAGAACAGGAAAACCCGGCCAACCTCGTCCAGTCCAATTCGCTCACCGAGCAGCAGCCAGGGTAGTTCCAACACCCCGGCGGGTGAAAACGCGGCGGCAATCAGCGCGGGGAGCGTCGCCCACGGCGCGAGCCGGACGACCGCACGCCGCCAGCGCCTCGATAAGAACGCGGAGGCGACGAGCAGCGGCGACACGGGCGTCAGCACCAGAGCGACGATCTCCGGAACCGAGACGGCTGACGAGCCTACGCTCACGGTCCGTAGGCCCTTTCGGCAATCAGGCGTGCCCACTCGAGCGGACTGAACGGTACGTTTGCCAACAGGCCGACACCGAAGGTCAACAGCGCGGTGACGAGCGGGGGAAACAACAGCATCCAGCCGGTTTCCAGCCGTCCCCGGCGCCGTTCGTCGGGCCACTCCTCCTTTGCTTCCTTGAACCACGCCGCATAAACGATTGGCAGAAAATAGGCTGCGTTGAGCACGCTGCTGGCGACGAGGACCAGGACAATCCACTCGTGACCGGCCGCCATCGCCCCGCTGCCGAGAAACCATTTGCTCACGAAGCCTGCGAGCGGCGGCACGCCGATCATGCCAAGCGCGGCCAGTGTGAAAGCCGCCATCGTCCAGGGCATGCGTCGCGCAACGCCGTCCATCTGGCTGATCCTGTGGATGCCGAGCGTCTCCGCCAGGTTTCCCGCGCAGAAAAACAGGGTGATTTTCATGAGTCCCTGATGGACGAGATGGACGATTCCGCCGATCGACGCCAGCGGTCCGACGATAGCGACGCCCAGGGTGATGTAGGACACCTGGCTCACGGTCGAAAATGCCAGCCGGCGTTTGAGGTCGTCCTGATACAGCGTGCGAACCGACGCGTAAACGATGGTCACCGACGCCGCGATCGCCAACGGTAAAGTCACGCCGATGCCGGCGGCAAACTCGATGCCGTAGACGTCGTAGATGACGCGCACGATGCCGAAGGCGCCCGCTTTGACCACCGCCACGGCGTGCAGCAATGCCGACACCGGGGCCGGCGCCACCATCGCCCTGGGCAGCCAGCCGTGCAGCGGCACCAGCGCCGCCTTTACCCCAAGACCCGCAATCAGCAGGACGAATATCATCGTGAAGGTTTCCCGGTCGGCAGTCGCTGCCGACCGGGAAACAACACCGCCAGGGGTAAACTCCAGTGTGCCAACCACGCTGTTGAGCCACACCGCACCGATCAGCAGCACCGCTCCGCCGCTGATCGTGTATCGCAAATAACTACGCCCTGCCAGACGCGATATCTCCGTGCCGCGGTGTACGATCAGCGGGTAGGTCGCCAAAGTAAGCAGTTCGTAGAAGAGTAGAAACGTAATCAGATTACCGGCCAGCGCCACACCGATCGTCGCCGTAACGCATAGGCTGAAGAAACCGAAAAAGCGGCTGCGGTGGGGGGAGTTTTCCAGATAACCGATGGCGTAAACGGTGGTCACCAACCAAAGGACGCTCGACAACGTCACGAAAAGCAGCGACAGGGCGTCGGCGCGCAGCACAAAATCCAACTCCGGCAGCAACGGCAAACGAGTTTCGTAGTCGGCGCCCTGGAAGACCCCCCACAACATCACGCCGACCAACGCCAACTTGAGCAGCGCGCCGGACAGGTTCAACACGGTCCGTGTCCTGACCTCCGATTCGGGCAAAAAGAACACGAAGAGCCCGGGCAACAGTGAGCTCGCAAGAATAAGCAGGGGCAATGCGGCGTTTGGAGTCACCTTGGGGATACACCGGCGAACGGACCGCCGATTTCCATCCACGCCAGCGGCCAGGGCGCGACCAGACCAAACAGAAGGGCGCTCAAAGCCAGCGCGAACGCGGTCCATTCCATGACCGGCGGCACGGTTTGCGCACCCTGCGATACTTCGGTCTGCGTGAACGCATGGCCTACCACTTTGAATACATAGGCGGCGGCTAGGAGGCTGCCGAAAATCAGCACAATCGCCCACCACCACTGCCCCGCGTTGAGCGAAGCCTCGGCCACCAGCCATTTTGCGACGAACCCCCCGCTGGGCGGCAAGCCCATGAGGCTGACCCCGGCCAGCGCAAACGCCGAAAGCGTCAGCGGCAGGCGTTGTGCGATACGGTCGAGGTCGGCGATGCGATCGTGGCCCGCCGAACGGATGATGTTGCCCGCGGCGAGAAACATGGCGGCCTTGGCCAACGCGTGCGACAACAGCATATAGAGCGTCCCGCGCCACGCGGCGGACGTCACCATCGGAAAGGCGAACAACAGATAGCCCAATTGCATGACCGTCGAGTTGGCAATCAATTCCTTGAGCCGCGTGCTGCGCAGAGCCTGCAGGCCACCCCAGAAAACGGCGGCTGCACCGAGCACGCCGAAGAACTCACCGAGTAGCCCATGCTCCGCCGGAAAAACCGCCAGCCAAAGACGCAGCAGAATGTAAAAGGACGCTTTGACGACGAGGGCGGACAACACCGCGCTTACCGGCGACGGCGCGCCGGCATGCGCCGGCGGCAGCCAGAAATGGAGCGGGAAAAGCGCCGTCTTGAGCGCAAGTCCGACGCTCATCAAAGCCAGCGCGCACCAGACCGCCGGGGAAAAGGTCACGCGTTCGGCGATGATCGCGATGTCGACGCTGCCCACGGCGTGGTAAGTCAACGCGACGCCGAGCAGATAACAGAGCGACCCAAGGAGCGTTGCCTGCAGATAACGCATTGCGGCGACCAGCGCACCCTTGTCGCCGGACAGCGCGGTCAACGCCACCGCCGCAAGACCGGTCAACTCCAAAGCGACGTAAAGATTAAAAATGTCGGCGGACAGAAACAGCGCGTTCAAAGCTGCGAGGAGAATGAGCCACAGCGGCCAGAAGCGCGCACGCTGTCGCGCGGAAAAATACACCGTCGAATACACGGTAACGACGAGAAACACCACGGCGGTCACGGCCAGCATCAGCAAACTCAGGCCGTCGGCGAAAAGCTCGATTCCCAGCGGCGCGCCCCAGCCACCCACGGCGTGGCGATAGGCGCCCGTTGACGCAAGGCGGTGCGCCAGGCCGGCGGCCGACAACGCGATCGTACATGCGGCGCCCAGCGCCACGCTCGTTGCAACGTTCGGCCAAAGGAAACAGGCAAGCGCGGCAAACAGCGGCAGGACGATGAGAACCACGTCCCACGGAAACGTTGCCGCCATCGTTGCCATCCGGGTTAGCCGGTCCCGCGACCCGCCAACACTGTGCGACCAATCGCCGCTGGTGCGCTGGAACCTGTCTCGAGATAATCGCCGCCGGCGCGACTACGGTCCATTTTGAGATAACTTCTAGTCACTGCGCCCGCCGGGCAGTTCCGCCGTTCCCGTTTGCGCCGCTACTTTTAACATCAGCGTCAATGCAAAGGCGGTTACCGACACGGCGATCACAATACCCGTGATCACCATTGCGTGAGGCACGGGGTCCGGAGCGGCGTCGCCGCCGCGTTTCGCCAACGCCGCCAAAACCAGAAACGCGCCGCTGCCCATGACGTTGATCGCCAGGATCTTGCGCAGCAGATGGGCGTAAGCGATCAGCGCGTGAAGCCCGAGCGAAAACAGCCCGACGCCGACCAGAGCGAAAAAAAACGCGGTGCTCATTGGCCGCCGTCCCCTTTTGGACGCTCACCGAAAAAGAGCGCTGCCAACGTTACACCGATTGAAAGGGCGGCGCCGGTTTCGAGAAGCAGAATCAGAACGGCTGCGTGTTCCTGAGGATACTCCAGCAGTTGCCGCCCTATCGCAACCATGAACAACGCCGCCGCCAGAAACAGGGCCGGGCCCGCCACGAGAGCAATCCTCAGCGGCAGCCGCATGAATCGGCGTTCAGGCCGCCAACCCGCCAACAGCAGCAGCACCCCGGCAGCGCCCAATACCGCTCCCGCCTGAAAGGCGCCGCCTGGCGCATCCGCTCCAGCCCATAGAAGATAGGCCGCCAGCAGAACCAGCACCGGTATCAGTATCCGGACCAGCACATCCAGTACCCGAACCACCGCAACGGCGCGTTGCGACGGCATCCCGCCGAGCGACCAGACGCACAACAGCGCCAGCAATAGCACGAGCATCTCCAGCAAGGTGTCGTAGCTGCGATAGTTCAGCAATACGGCCGTCACCGGATTGTCTACCCCGCTGACGTCGAGGCTCGCAGCAACCTCTGCGCTCAGTCCTGCGGAACCAGCGGGGATAGACAACACCGAATAGCCCAGCCCCGCCGCCGTTAGCGTGAGCAGGACAACCGGGAGATAACGCAGCTGCCAGCTTGGCGCCCGCGAGCGCGGGCCTTCGTGGCGCGTCGATTCCAGGCCGTCCAACCTCGCCAATGCCGCCAACAACAAGGCCCCGGTCAGCCCGGCGCCAATCGCGACTTCAGCAAGCGCAATGTCGGGCGCTTCCAGCCGGATCCAGGCAAGCGCCAGCAGAAGACCAAAAGCGACAAACAGGACAACTGCCCTGAACAACCGCGGACTCGCCAGCGCCTGCCAGGCCAAACCCAATAGCCCCAATCCAAGCAGCGCGTCAAAACCCCAGTCCAGTAACCTTATCGCCTCCACGGCCGAATCCCTCTCCGCATGGCGCCGTTGGCGATGAGATGAGCGACGCTGGATCCCGCAAGCAGCACCAGGAGCCATATCATTAGCAGTTTGGCGACCACGAACCCGGTGTCCGCCTGAAGGGCGAGTCCCGCGATGACCAGACCCAGACCAACGTTGTCCGACTTCGTCAACGCGTGCAGCCGTGTGTATACGTCCGGAAAACGCAAAAGCCCAAGGGTCCCTGCCAGAAAAAAGATGGCGCCGAAAATGAGCAGGCAGGCGGCAAGATAGTCAATTGGAAGCACGTTCGGTTTTCCCTTCCGGCCAGGCTCGCCGCACGAACGCCACGGCAGTTACCGTAGCCAGGACCGCAAACAGCAACGCCACGTCACGTAACGCCGCGCTACCGGATCCCTCCGCGAGCAACAACAGGGTCGCTACTGCGGTGGTACCGAACACCTGCACGGCCAGCATGCGATCGGCGGCGGCAGGGCCGCGCAGCGCCCGCCAGATTCCGCCGCCCAGCGTTGCCAGCAGTAAGAATGCCAGGATGAAATGGAGCGTCTGCACCACCTCACGCCCCGTTTCTTGCCGGCAACGACGCGCCGAATACTCCGGCCACCCGCCGCTCCAGCGCCTCGAGTTCGGACATGACGTCCCCACGGCCGCTGAGCACGTGCACCCGCAAAGAATGCGAACTCAACTCGGTGCTCAGCGTACCCGGCAGCAAACTCACGATATTGGCCATGAACACCCGCGGCAGTCCGGGCGGCAGCCGAATCGGGTATTCGACGAGGTGAGGATTGATGGGCAGACGGGGATGCATAGCACGCCATGCAACGTCCGCGCCGCCCAGCAGGGACCGGAAGAAAAAAAAGGGAACGAATCCGAGCAGCGCGCGCCAGACAAGGGTCACGGGCGGGAGAAGCGCCGCGCTGAGTATCGATGCGAGTACGACCGCGGGTACTCCCAACCGCCAGGAGGCTGTCTCGCCGTCTACGAGGACCCACCAGAAGAACGCAAACACGATCCCGCGCCGAAAGATGCTCAGCCATTGCCCGAAGGACACGGGCCTCCAATACCGGACTGATTCGACCTTATCCAGCCGATCGTCTCCTGCGCATTCCGGCGATTCACCGCCTGCCGAAACTCGTCGAGTTTTCACCTGTTTCCGCGTCAATGTCCTGCGTCACGACGGTCGATGGTCCAACATGCGCATCGGCCGCTACTCCGCTACCGTAATCGGGCTGACGAACCCCGGCGGTTTGACCGTCAGTACGGAGCAATCAATTTGATTGAGGATGTTCTCGGCCGTATTCCCCATGAAAAAGCCGGCGACCCCGGTGCGCGCGACGGTTCCCATCACGATGAGGTCGGCGTCCAATTCCCGCGCCTTCGCGGGCACCACGTGTTTGGCGTCACCTTTGACGACGTGTAATTGCGGCTCCAGGTAGTCCACCATTGCTTTGTCGGCTTTGGCGCCGTACGTATTCACCAGATTTTCGAGCCATCGCGCGCGCGCGCCGGCTTCCGCCGTCACCATTGCATCGACGTCGGCGTCCGAGATGGTGACCCGCGGTGACCGGTAGAAACTCTCCGCAAACAGGCGCCACGCATGCACGACGTGCAGTTCACTGAACTCGGCGATCGCCAACGACGTGGCAATCTCGAGTATCTGGCGGTTGAGAACGTCCTTGACCGCCCCCTCCGGGTCCCTGTCCACCGCGGCCAGTATCCGGCGATAGTGGGAGTGCTCGTTCGATTTTATGATCCAAACGGGGCACGGGCATTTACGCATCAGATGCATATCCGTGCTGCCGAACAACGTGGCCTTCAGTCGGGTAGCGCCTTCGGCGCTCTTGATGACGAGATCGTGCTTACCGACAAGCACCTGCCGCACGATCTCGATAAAGGGTTTCCCAACCAGCACCTTTGCATCCACCGCTATTTCTTCCTCGGCGATTTTCTCCAGAACCGGGTCGAGCTGCTCACGCTGCTCGGCGACGGCAATGTCGCAAAGCTCCTCGGGAGTAATGGTGCTGTCGATCATATGCATTTCGTCGGGGAGGGCATCGACAACGGCACACACTGTCAAGGCGGCCTGGCTATTCTTCGCCAGCGCCGTCGCCCGTTGCAATGCCTGAGCGTTATCCGAGTCCGCACCGACAATCAACACGATGTTGGAAAATCTACGCATCTCTTCACTTCCATCCTGCGTTGCCGGTTGTGCACCGCAATCAGTTTCGCGGCCTTGTTTACGGACGGATGAGATCCCGGCCGGCTCAGGAAAACCGAACGGGTGAAGCCGGTATCACGACGATCCGTTGGCTCGTAGTCTCGACACTCAAACCAGAAAGCCATGGTACGTAAGCCGGGATTGCCCGAGAATTGGGGCAATCACGTATGTCTTCGCATTTGCGAATCCGTTGGTCAACCAGAGTTATTGCGAAACGAAGAGCGGCCAGCGTAAGGAGAGCGTCAACCGATGGCGTCAGTGAACAGCCGCAGGAAATTCAGGCCCAGCAGCCGCTCCATATCGGTTTCCTTCCAACCCCGCCGTTCCAGAACACGCAGCAGGTTGCGGTAGCGATCCGGCGTATCGAGTTCCGGTATCCACGGCGGCCAGCGGACTTCATAACTCGGCTTGAACGCTTCCAGACGAGGTTCATACCAGTTCTCGCGCGTTGCCCACGGCGAGATGCCTTGCGGTGGGAAATCCGTCGATAGGCCGACGTGTTCGATGCCGGCAACGGAGACGGCATGCTCGATGTGGTCGGCATAGGTTTCTATCGTGCTCTCACCACCGGGATCGGGACCGACAAAATAGCCGAGCGCAATCATGCCGACGACACCGCCCTTCTCGGCGCAGCTGCGAATCTGCTCGTCCGTTTTGGCGCGCGGATGTCCAGGACGCACCGAATCGCACATCGTGTGGGTGATCGCCACCGGTTTACGCGAGAACTCGATGCCGTCCATCGTGGTCTGTCCGCCGCAGTGCGACAGGTCGATCATCACGCCGACGTCGTTCATTTTCTCGACCACCTCGACGCCAAAATCCGATAAGCCCGCGTTGGTTCGTTCGAGACAGCCGTCGCCGACCAGGTTTCTGTAATTGTAGGTCAGCTGGAAACCGCGCATGCCGAGTGCGTGTAACGCCTCGACGTTGTCTACCTCGCCTTCCAGCATCGTGGAATCCTGAAAGTTCATCATGACGGCGGTGCGACCGCTTTCCCGGGCACGCCGGAAATCGGCGGCCTCCAGGGCCAGCACGACCTTGTCGGGATGCTCCCTGGCACGCGCGCGCCACTCGACCAGTGCGTCGATTGCCGTCTGCAGGTCTCGCCGCGGGAGGCTTTCGACAATGCCGGAGTAGTTCGCCTGTCTCAGCGCCGCGTAGTCGGCGTCGCCCCACTCGCGGCTGAAACACAGCGCGTCGATCACCAACGCATTATCGTAGAACTCGAGCAGGTCGGCGCGCGCGGCAAGCGGCACCGTTGCCGCCGTCGCGGCACCCGTCATGTAGCGCAGAATGTCCCGTCGCGTCGTCCCGCCGACCATAGACCCCCCGAAATCGGGGTTAGGCTAACACAGAATTCCCGCAGCATCGGGAGCGTTTGTTTTCGCGCCAGGTCGCGCGACCTGCACGTCGGCCCGCTTACACATGGGCGAGCGTATATAATCGTGCGCCGTCGTCTCGCCAGAAGCCGTTCGTCGTGTTGGAACTCAAACAAATCAGCATTCGCCGCGGACGGCAACTGCTCGTCAGGGACGTCAGCTTCCAGGCCCACGCCCGGCAGCGCGTGGGCGTCATTGGCGCGAACGGCAGCGGCAAGACGTCGTTGTTCGAGCTGCTGCTGGGCGAGTTCGAGGCCGATGAAGGTGAGCTAAGGCACGACCCCGGCGACGTCATTGCGTACGTCTCGCAGGAGAGCCCAAACAGCACGAGTTCCGCGGTGGACTTCGTGATGGACGGTGACGCCGAGCTTCGCGGAACCCAGGCCGCCATCGCGGCAGGTGAAGCCGGTCCGGACGCCAACGGCGCTGACCTGCACGCGCTCTACGAGAAAATGGAGGCCATCGACGGGTTCACGGCCGAGGCACGCGCGGCGAGGCTGCTGCACGGACTTGGCTTTTCCTCCAACGATATCCGCAGGCCGGTCCGGGAGTTCTCCGGCGGCTGGCGCATGCGCCTGAACCTGGCAAAAGCGCTGATGTGCCGCTCCGACATACTGCTGCTCGACGAGCCGACCAATCACCTCGACCTGCCGGCCATTCTGTGGCTGGAACGCTGGCTGCAACGTTACGAGGGAATTCTGCTCGTCATCTCGCACGATCGCGATTTTCTGGACGAAGTATGCACCCGCATTGCGCACATCGAACGTCAGGAGATGCAGTTTTTCACCGGCAACTACAGCCAGTTCGAGGCGCAGCGCGCCGAGCAGCTGGCACAGCAACAGGCCATGTATGCGCGCCAGCAAAAGGAGATAAAACACATACAGGGCTTCGTGGATCGTTTTCGCTACAAGGCATCCAAGGCGCGCCAGGCGCAAAGCCGGCTGAAAATGCTGGAGCGGATGACGCTCATTGCGCCGGCGCACGTCGACTCGCCTTTTCGTTTTCGTTTCGACAATCCCAAAAAGCAACCGCAGCACCTTCTAGGACTTTCGGACGCCGTGCTCGGTTATGCGGGAAGCGGCAAGGGGCCGGTGCTCAGTAACGTCAGCGTGAACCTGATGGCAGGTGACCGCGTTGGCCTGCTCGGCGTCAACGGCGCCGGAAAGTCCACGCTCGTAAAAGCGCTGGCAAGCGGCGACACAATGCTCGAAGGTGACCGCCTGCTGAGCAGCGAGACGAAAATCGGGTATTTTGCGCAACATCAGCTCGACCTGCTCAGACCTGCGGAAAGTCCTTTCGACCATCTGCGTGCCTGTGCGCCCGACGACCGGGAAGCCGACATGCGCAACTACCTGGGTCGGTTCAATTTCAGCGGCGACCGTCTGTTCGAGCCGGTAGCGGTTTTTTCCGGCGGTGAAAAGGCCCGTCTCGTGCTGGCGTTGATGATACGGCAGAAACCCAACCTGCTGCTGCTGGACGAGCCGACGAACCATCTCGATCTCGAAATGCGTCAGGCGCTGAGTGTCGCCTTGATCGAGTATTCCGGAGCTCTTGTTGTCATTTCTCATGACCGTCACCTGCTGCGCAGTGTTTGCGACGAACTCCTGATCGTGCACGACGGCATCGTTGACCGTTTTTCCCACAGTCTCGACGAGTATCCGGCGTGGCTCAAAGAGCAGCAGACCGGTAAGGACCCGGATGGCGGCGCTCAAGGCGGGACGCCCAAGCGGCAGGCCAACCGAAAACAGCAGCGGCAGCGGGAAGCCGAACGCCGTCAGCGCCTGAAACCCCTGCGTGACAAAGTCCGTGCCGTCGAAAAACAGCTGGCCACGAACAGACAAAAGCTCGAGTCTGTCGAAGACAGCCTCGCCGACGAGTCCCTTTACGCGGACCCGGGGCGCAAAAACGAGCTCAGCGAACTCTTAGGCGAGCAGTCTTCGCTGAAAGCGGCGATTGACACGCTCGAATGGGATTGGCTCGAAGCCAGTGAGGCATTGGAGTCTGCCGGCTAGGAATCCCGTCCAGTGTACCGGCGGCAGCGCCGTGAACACTATGCGGGGGCGGCGTGCTTCCAATTGGCCGGATCCACACGATAGAAAAACCGTAGCTGTTCATAGAGATCGGGAATCTGATCTCTCATGGCCGCCGGTTTCTCGAAAAACGATTCCGTCGCCACCGCAAAAAACTCGGGCGGCGACGTCAAGCCGTACTCGTCGAGAACACGGTTGCGGCCGCGGGCAACGCGGCGTTCCAAAGATTCATACTCTCTTCCGAGCACTTCCGCCCATGCTTTGTAATGCGCTGGATCCCCCAGAATCGGCAGGCCATTGGCGCCGTCGTTCTCCTCATCGAGCTTGTGGGCGAATTCGTGCAGCACGACGTTGTACCCGTCGCCGGCATCGGACGCGCCGTGCAGCACGTCTTTCCAAGACAGCACGACGGGGCCGCGATACCAGGACTCACCGGCCCGCCGGGTCGTTCGGCGGATCTTCAGATGGCCCTCGAACGTCACGTTCGTCGCAGCGTAGGATTCCGGGTAGACCAAAATCGACGAAAACCCGGGAAAATAGTTTGCCGGCCGGTTCAGCAGAAGCACGCACGCGAGCGCGGCGATCGTAAATCGGATCTCGTCCGAGATTTCCAGGCCATCACAGCCTATGAAGTCTTTTTCCTTCAGAAAAACGTTGATGTGTCCGTGCAGTTCATCCCGGAGCGTGTTCGGGAGAAGTGAATAAATGCCCACGTTGCGATTCAGGACGTCGACGAGCGAATCTGGGGCGGGCTTTTTGCGCAGTCTTGCCCGTCTGACCCGCGTCAACCACGACCGCAACGCCCAAACAACGAGTATGAGGATGGGAACAGAGGCTAACGCGATGACAACCGCCAACCCTTGACCGTTCACGAAAATGGAGGCTAGAACCTATCCAAAAACAGATAGGCGCTAGTCATCGGTCACCCGGAACGGACCGAATTTCCGGGTAAGGTCCTTCGGCCTGCCGGTTACCGGGTCGTCGATTTCAAAATCGACGTCGTCGAAAACCTCGGACCGGAAAATCTCGTCGCCGTCTCTTCGCACGACGAAATACAGGTCCGGCGTTCTTTCGCCGAGCGAGTCGAACGACAGAATGTCTGCCGCCGCGATCAGAAACTCCGCGGCGCCGGCGGCATTCAGTTCCGCCTCGGCCAGCTTGTCGTCAAAATACCGGTCTTTGTCCAGAAGGGCGACGCTATAGCCCTCGCCGTAAAACGGGACGCCGTTTACGTCGGTAAACTCGGCGATTACCTTGTACACACCTGCTGACATTAACCCGCTCTCCTGAAGTGACGCACTCCAACATACGTACCGCAATGATACCCGCCCGCAGGAACCGCGGCGAGTTCGTCACGGGTGAGCCAACGGGGCTGAGAACCGTCCAAATCGCTTGCACTCGGCTAGCGCTCACCGGAATCGGCCAGGTGTCGCAACTTTCGCGCGATCGTTTCGATTCCGCCGTGCGCGAGTACGTGCACGATACCGTCTCCGGCACGCGCCAGGCCTCTGAATCCGATCTCCAGCAGCATCCGCTCACTCGCTAGAGATTCGTCGCCAAGCTCGACCCGCAGCCGCGTGTGCATTGCCTCGACCTGCAGCACGTTGGTTGCACCGCCCAGCGCGTCGAGAAGCCCCTGCGCATCATCGGGCTCGGGCGCCGTCTCCGCCGTGATTCCGGCAGCGCCGTCTTTGGCAGGCTTTTCGACGGATCCCGTCTCGTCAACCGCGCGACGCAGCTTCGATGCAATCTCGTCGGCGCGCAGGCCCACGACAACCTGAAGCGTATCCTCCGTCGGCCGTACGATCCCCGCCGCACCCAGCGATCGCAGCGCGTCCTTGTCGACGTCGTCGACTGCGGCGATTTTCAGCCTCAGCCGGGTCGTGCAAGCATCGATCGCCTTGAGGTTTGCGGCGCCGCCCAATGCCGCGAGATACGACTCCGCTTCGCTCGACGGCGTGTCGGCGACGCGGCTCGGGTCTCGATCGCCGCCGTCCCGCCCTGGCGTTTTGACGTCGAATTTGGCAATGAAAAAGCGAAACGTAACGTAGTAGACGCCAAAATAAACCAGGCCAACGGGCAATAGCAGCAGCGGTCGCGTCGCGCGATCGTAGTTCAGCACGTAGTCGAAAAAACCGGCGGAAAAACCAAACCCGAGCCGAACCCCCAAAACGTCCATGACAACCATCGACAGACCGGTAAGCACGGCGTGAACGGCATACAGCAGCGGCGCAACGAACATGAACGTAAACTCGATCGGCTCGGTGATCCCGGTCAGAAACGACGTCAGCGCCATCGACAGCAGCAAACCGCCGACCGTTTTGCGGTGACCCGGCCGGACTGAACGATACATTGCGAGACAGGCGGCCGGCAGACCGAACATCATGACCGGAAAGAACCCGCTCATGAACGCGCCGGCTGACGGGTCGCCGGCAAAATAACGTCTCAGATCGCCGGTGACACCCTCGAAGTCGCCAAGCAGGAACCACGCGAGATTGTTCAGGATATGGTGCAGGCCGGTGATGATCAGGATCCGATTCAGCAGCCCGTAACCGAACAGGCCGATCTCACCGGCTCCGACCACGGCCTCGCTAAGGCTGTTCATGCCGCTTTCCAGTATCGGCCAACCGCCCCCGAGCACGGCGGCCACCAGCAGCGCGGCAAAACCGCTGACGATCGGCACGAAGCGCCGGCCGGCAAAAAACGCCAGATAGTCCGGCAATCGGATCTCGGAATAGCGGTTGTAGAGATTGCCGGCCATGATCCCGCAGAGCAGTCCGGCGGGCACGCTCAGTTTGGCAATGGCCGCGGATTTGTATTCGTCGGCAAGCAGTTCGGCGGCGTGCCCCACCGCATCGGAAAGAACATCGGGAGGCACCTGGATGAGCACTTTTGCACCCTCGGTTGTGACCAGGTAGGCAACCACCGCCGCAAGCCCCGCGGCGCCGTTGTTGGCGTTCGCGAGTCCGACCGCCACGCCGATCGCGAACAACAGGCCGAGATTCGCAAACACCGCGTTGCCGGCTGCGGCAACGTACGGCAGGTCCAGCAGGTCCGGTTGCCCGAGCCGCAACAACAAACCGGCCACCGGCAGGACCGCGATCGGCAGCATCAGGGATCTGCCGAGCTTCTGAATTGCCGGAAAGACGTTCTTCAATTCAGTCTCCAGCGAGTTCGCTCGCGAACTCGCGCATCATCGCCCTCACCTCGCGCGCGGAATCCATCGCCAGCGACTGTCGCGCGAGCGATTCGCAGTCGCGCACATTCAGCTCGCGCAGTCGCGCCTTCTGGCGCGCGATGAGGCCCGGCACCATGGACAGCTCACGGATTCCCAAGCCAATCAGAATCGGTGCGGCCAACACGTCGCCCGCCGCGCCGCCGCAGACCGCCACCGGCTTGCCCTCCTCGCGGGCGGCAATGGCGGTTTCATGAATCAACCTGAGCACGGCCGGGTGTAGCGCGTCGAGTTGCGCCGCCAGCGACGATTCGCCACGGTCCATCGCAAGCGTGTATTGCGTAAGATCGTTGGTCCCGATCGAAAAGAAATCGACGAGCGCCGCGAGTTTGCCGGCAATCAGCGCGGCGGCCGGCGTTTCGATCATGACGCCAAGCTGAAGCTTGTTGTCGGTACCGCTTGTTTGACGAAGAACGTCGATTGCATCCCGAACGGCGCACACTTCATCTACCGATGTCACCATTGGAATCATGATTTTCAGCGCACCGTTCCGGTGTAGCCGCAGCAGGGCGTCGAGCTGCTCGTCGAACATGGCCTTGTTACGCAAGCTGAGCCGAATGCCGCGGACACCCAGCGCGGGATTTTCCTCGACCGCCTGATCAACGTAGGCGATCGGTTTGTCGCCCCCCGCGTCCAGTGTCCGCACGACCAGTGGACGATCATCGAACGCATCTGAAATCTGCTGGTAGACCCGCAGCTGTTCCCGGGAATCCGGCGGTTCGGCCCGGTCTATGAAAACGAACTCGGTACGCAGCAGCCCGCAGCCGTCCGCGCCCCGCCGCACGGCCTCTCGTGCATCGCTCACCGAAGCGATGTTTGCGTTGACCTCGATTTTCACGCCGTCCGCGGTGAGGCATTTCTGATTTGCCGCCGCCTGTGCGCGCCGTTTTCGTTGCTCGTCGTCACGCATACGCGCCCGAACTGCCGCGGTCTGTTTTTCGTCCGGTTCGATGTACAACTCGCCGTAGTCCGCGTCGACCGCCAACAGGCTGCCGTTTTCGACGCCCAACACGGCGTCCCCGGCGGCGACGAGCATGGGAATATCCATCGAGGCTGCGAGTATCGCGACGTGTGACGTCGTGCCGCCCGCAGCCGTGCATATGGCGGCGACCCGTGTGCGGTCGAACTCCAGGAGCTGGGACGGCAACAAGGTATGGGCGATTATGACCGCGTCCCGCGGCAACTCCACGGAGTCTCCCGGCGCGTGTCCCGCCAACGCGCGCTGGACTCGTTGATTCACGTCCAGCAAGTCGTCGACACGCTCACGCAGGCGTTTGTCGAGCGTTTTCAACGACTCCGCTACCTCAGCGACGGACTTCCGCCACGCGGCGGCAGCGGACGCGCCGTCACGAATCCGACGATACGCAGCGTCGGCGATGGTCGGGTCCTCGAGAAGGGCGATGTGAGCCAGCGCTATCTCGCTCCCGGCTTCACCTTGCGACGCGGACAGTTTCTCGAGGTATTCCCTTACCCGGGTTACCGCCTCTTCGAGAGCCCCCCGTTCCTCGTCCGGCGTTCGCGATGAATCGTCGGCGGACGCTTCCCACGCCCGAATCTGCAAACAGGCGCCAATCGCGAGCCCCGAGCCCGCGGACTGCGCGCGTAGGACTGCGCCGCCGGCAGGACGAGCGGCTGCCTTGACGCTGCCCCGTCGGCCGCCCCCCGCAGGCGGCGCTTTACCCTGCGGAGGCTCGTCCAGCGGCGCCAGGCCGGCGACGAATTCCGCCAGCGCCGGTTCTGCATCCACCCCGGTCGCGGACACCGTGAGCCTTGCACCGTGAGTGATCCCCATGGCCATCAGCGCGACCGCACTGCGCGCATCGGCCGTCTTGCCGGAACGCGTCTCACAGGTAATCCTTGCATCGTACCGTTTGATCGAATCGACGAGCATCGCGGCGGGACGGGCGTGAATGCCGTGCTCGAGGCCGACAAAAACCGTTCTCGAGCACCGGTTGATGGAAGCCTGCGCCGTCGGCTCCGCCGGGCTCGACACCGCGGCCGCCACAGTGACCTCGAACAGCGCGTCGCCGGCTTTTATCGGGCCGAGACGATCGAGGGCGCCCATTTTGTAGGCGTCGTTTTGCAACAACAGCACCGGTGTGCGCAGACTCGCCACACCCCGCATCACCCGGTCCAGATCGAAACTCAGCAGCCGTTGCCCTCTGGTGACGCGGTCGCCTGCCGCCACGTGCGCCGTAAAACCGTCGCCCGCAAGCCGAACGGTGTCGATACCGACATGAATCAGAAACTCGGCGCCGTTGTCCGCCCGCAGATTTATCGCGTGTTTACTCGGCGGAACGGCGACGACCTCTCCGTCAACCGGCGCCAACACGACGTTGTCCGTCGGATCGATGGAAGCGCCGTCTCCAAGGATGCGATCACGGAACACGGCGTCGGGGCTGTCATCGAGTGAGGCGCACCACCCGCTCAGCGGTGCAACGACAAGCAACGTTTTCCCGGCGGTCAATTCGTTCACTCAACGCTACCGGGGCGGTCAGCGAGCAGCTGCACCCAGTCGATAACCCACATCGGTTCCACGTCGTGTCGCGTAAAGCTGAAACACAGATCTGCCGATTCCGGAGCGTCCTCCGGCGTCGCAAGCCGCGCATCCGGCAGCGTCGTTACCCCATGCCGCCCGATTGCCGGCGCCAGCGGCAGCATTGCCACTACCGGACCGTCACATGCGCCCAGGCGCACGCGCAGCTCACCTTCTCCGCTTTCGGGCGCCTCCACGACGACGTCGTGGATGGCATCGCCGATCTCGAAATTGAACGGAAGCTGGCCGACCGACGCCCGCACCGTCCGCGCATTCCGAAGCTCCGCGTCGCGCAGTATCCAGCAGGGGTTCATGATATCGACCAGGAACGATTCACGTTCCCCCGCCAACGGGGCGTCGTCCTCGAGGGCCAGCACGATGGCGTTGCCGCACAAATCCATTTCACGGTCTTCCACGCGCCCGTCTACGATGTCGCGACGCGGTTCGGCGGCAACGTCCGCGGCGGCGATGCCCAGCGACCGCAGCCGCCGGGCATGCACCTCGAGCCGGCGGGCAAATCCGTCCCAACCCCTGTTCCTTTCGGCGGACCAGGCCAGCTCGGCTATCGCGGCCGCCCGCGGATAGGTCATGTAGGCGACGCGTTCCTCCGTGCGAACGTGTTCCGTCCACAGGTTGCCCTGCACCCCGAGCAGGAACGCCCGATTCTGCTCCAGCGTCTCCGGCAGCGGATCGAACTCGTAGACGTCGCGCACGGTAATGACGCCGCCGCGTCCGGGCGGTGCGTCGGCGGCATCCGTCTGGATGTGATCGAGGTAGAGCGTTGGCGACGGCGACAACACGGTTTGACGGCCCTTGGCCGCCGCGGCAATCGCACCATCCACCCCGCGCCACGACATTACCGCGGTTTCCGCGGGCAAATCGCTTTCCAGAATCTCGTCCCAGCCAATCACTCTTCGGCCAAACCCGGCCAGATACTTCTGCAGGCGCTCGACGTAATAGTTCTGCAGCGCCTGAATATCGCTGATGCCGAGTTCCCGCATACGTGTAGCAATTCGTTCCGAACCCTCCCACTGACGGGTAACGACTTCGTCGCCGCCCAGATGAACGAATTCGCCGGGGAACAGTTCCGTCACTTCCTGCAATACGCCCTCGAAGAATGCGAACGTGTCTTCTTCGAGGTTGAACACGTTCTCGTAAATGCCCCAACGCGCAGGGACCTCCGGAACTTCGTAGCCGTCGACGCCAAGTTCCGGGTAGGCTGCAATGGCGGCGCTGGCGTGGCCCGGGACGTCGATTTCCGGCACAATCGTGACGTGCCGCGACTCCGCGTGCGCGACGATGTCGCGGACGGCTTCCTGCGTGTAAAAGCCACCGTACTTCCTCGGCAGGCCCGTCGCCGCGTCTATGTCGGCGGCAGGCGCGTCGCCCGCCGGGACCCGCCAACCGCCGATTTCCGTGAGACGCGGATAGCTGCGTATCTCCAGGCGCCACGCCTGATCGTCCGTCAGATGCCAATGAAAGACGTTGAATTTGTGCAGCGACATCCAGTCGATATAGCGTTTGATGAACGCCGGCGACTGCATATGGCGCGCCGAGTCGAGCATCAAGCCGCGCCAGGCGAATTCCGGTGAATCCAGGATCATGAGTTCGGGCAATACGCCGGTCTCGCTCGCACCGCCGGTCAATAGTTGCCACAAAGTGCTTAGGCCGTAAAACAAACCGGCGTCGGCCGACGCACGGATGCGCACGCCGTCGGCGTCCACGGTCAACGCATAGGACTCCGGCCCAGCCTCGACGCCCCGGCCCTCGAACTCGTCCCGCAACGTGTCGATACCGACCCGTTCGAGCCGGACGGCCGCCTGTTGCGCTTCGGACCTGCGCAGCAACAGACCCGTCTCTTGTTCAATGAGCCCGATAAGCCAGGCCAGCCCGTCGGGCGTTGCCGACGCCGCAATGTCGATCGCCGCGCCCGATTGCAGCACGAAGCTGCCGGATCGAAGTTCGGCATGCAGCGGCACGGGAATCAGCGCGGGCAACGCGACGGACGCCGTATCGTCATGCCGTTCGGCGCACGCACTCAGGAGCAGAACTGTACATGCCACGATCAGCAGACGCATAATCGGCTTCGGCTATCTGGAAAAAAATCAGGCAACAACGTGGCAGCTCCGTCGATTAAGCAGTGCAACGAGGCCCTCGAGAGCGGCGATGCGGACGAGGCACTGCGATTGGCAATCGAGCTTCTGCATCGTAACAAAAACGACGTAGACGCTCTCATCGCCTGTTATCGGGCCTATGGGCAAAAAGGCGACAACGGCAACGCGATCAAAGTTCTCGAAGTCATACTCGGCATCGAGCCCGACAACGACTGGGCGAATGCAAACCTGGGGCAGCTCTATTTTGCCGCCGGCAGCGTCGACCGCGCCGAAGCGACGCTGCGCCGCGCCGTCGAAACGAGTCCGCAAAACGCCGCGGCACACGCCATGCTTGGCGTCGTTTTCTCGGAATTGAACCGGCTGGCGGCGGGCGAATGGCATTTTCGGCGGGCGTTGGAGATTGCCGGCCCGGACTGCGACGTGCTGTGCAATCTCGCGCTGAATCTCACCCAGCAGGAGAAGGGCGACGAGGCCGACGATCTTTACGCCCAGGCTCTTCGGCTCGACCCTCGCGATCTCAGGACGCTCGCCTACTGGGCCAAGCTGAAGGAGGTGCGGGGCGAGTTCGACGACGCCGCGGAGTTGCTCGACAAAGCGGAGAACGTTCAGCCCGGCAGCGTCGATCTCCTGCTGGCGACGCTGCAATCGAGAACCGGCAACAACAAACAGGCGCTGCGCACGATTGACGCCGCCAGGAAACTGAACGGCGACGCCACGCTCGAGCGGGGCCGCCTCAAGGACGCGCTTGCCGACTACGACGGCGCCTGGCGCGACTTCGTCGAGGCAAAGCGGCTGCTTGCCGAGGAAAGCGGCGGTCTGCGCTACGACATGCAGGCCGTCGAAGGTTTTTTTGCCAAGCTCAGCGAAATCTTCGACAAGCGGCTGATGCGCGAGTTGCCGCGCTCCGCGCTCAGAACCGACGCCCCGCAACCGGTATTCATTGTAGGCGCACCGCGATCCGGCACGACCCTCGTCGAACGCATACTCTCGGCACATTCGGCCATCGAGGCGGGCGGCGAGTTGCCGTTCGTCGCCGACCTGCGGGTATTCTCCGAGAAGCTGCTGCCCGGCGCCGGCTTCCCTGAAAACATGCTGACAATGCGCGCGGCCGATCAACGGCACGTTGCTACGCTTTTTCGAGACTACTATCTCGCGCGCCGGGATGAACGCCTGCAACCGTCGAGCGACGTTGCCTTCGTCACCGACAAAATGCCGTTCAACGAAGTTTATCTCCCGCTGATCCGCATAGCGTTTCCGGAATGCCCCATCATTCACCTGTCGCGCCACCGGCTCGATACCGCCGTGTCGATGTTGTCCAACAAACTCAATCATGGCTTTCACTGTGCGTACAGAATCGAGGACATCATTCACCATCTCGACGCTGTCTCGGCGTTACACGAACACTACCGGCAGCAGTTCGATACGCGGGAATTCCAGCTGAATTACGAAACGCTGGTGGAAAACCCGGAAGCACAGCTACGCGCCCTGATCGAGCACATGGGCCTGCGCTTCGAGAAGCGCTGCCTGGACATGCAGAACGACCGCCGCTTCGTGGCGACGCCCAGCTACCGGCAGGTTGACCGGCAAATCAACCGTCGCGCAGTCGGCCGTCACCGGAACTATCTGCGGTACCTCGAACCCTACGCCACCTGAGCATAACCGGACCGGCAGCGTGCCGCCCCCACGGACCGTGGCTGCGTGCGGCAACGGATGCACGTCACCCGTCAATAATTCATACGAACGCCAAACCAATACGTCCGGCCGTTGTCATAAACCGCCCGCGGCCGGACGTCGTTTCCGGCAAACTGCCTGATCTCATGATTCGTCAGGTTTACCGCATCGAAAATAACGGCCCAGTTGTCGGTGAAGTTGTACTGCACCGAGGCATCCAGCGATTTGAGCGCATCCTGGTCGAGCTGCGTGCTTCGGTCGAAGGTTACGAAGAACTCCGAACGATAGGTGTAGGCGAGCCGCGCACTCAAGGCATCGTTCTCAAAGAAACCGGTGAGATTGAACTGGTGCTCCGAATGCCCCGGCAAAGCATCGCCGTTGTCCGCCTCGGCGTCGACGTAGGTGTAGTTCCCCTGCACGCCGAATCCGTTTGCGAATGACCAAACGCCCGCCAGCTCGACGCCGAATGAGCTGCCGCCGCCGCCGTTGGACCGTTCGTTGATCGTAAACGGGCAATCCCAGAGATTCGGGGTCGCGCCGGACGGCGTACAGGACGCGTTCGGCGCCGTCGCCGAGGTGATCTGCAAAACCTGCTCGACGGGGTTGTCCGTAATGAACGACTCGATGTCCTTGTAGAACAGGCCGAACGACGCGGCGGCCTGATCGCCGCCGTACCACTCGACGGCAACCTCCGCCTGATTGGCACGGAACGGGTCCAGATCCGGATTACCGCTGATGCCGGTCAACGCGCCAGGGTTCAGGCTTGCCCTTGGAGTGATGTCCGTAAAGTCGGGACGGGTCATGACCCTGGCGGCTGCAAACCGGTAAAGCACATCGTCACTGTATTCGTAAACGAGGTTGACGCTGGGCAGGACATCCGTGTAGCTGCGGTTCGCGGTTACCGGGTCGAAGGCGCCAAAAGCGTTCGCTACCTGGCCCTGCGGGCTTGAAACGTTGCCGCGCGACGTCTGATCCGTTTCCACGATCCGCACACCGAAGTTGCCGCGCCATTTATCGGTAGAGACGTTAGCCATGACGTACCCGCCCAGCGTGTCTTCGTCGACCGAAAAACTCTGCTGCGGATACAGGATGCGCGACGTGTTGGCGAGATTCGCGAACAGGAGGTCGCGCGTGCCGGAGCGATCGATCTGCCAGTACGAATCGAGCGTGCCCGGCGCGCTTATGCTGTCCAGGAAGTCCGACGGCGTCGGCGGCCCCGCAAAGGTGCTCGCGGGCGTCGTATTGATCGGCACGTGGAATCCGCCGTAGGTCGTTGCGTTGAAAACCAGCTCTCTTTCGTGCTGCGTTGCCTTGATGCCGAAGTCCAGGGAGCTCAGCCAACCCTGACCCAGGAAATCATAGCTCGCGTCGACGTAAACGTAGTCTTCGGAGTCGTCGTTCGTGATCTCGTGCAAGGAACTGAATATGAAGATGAGATCATCGGGGTCGGTGGGATCGACGTTGTTGAACGTTACCTGAGGCGCAGACCCACGCAGGTCGTAGTCGAACGACGCCGGCGCGCCGAATTCGACGAACGGCTGGTTGTCCGTGTTACCGGACGCCTCCGTCGTGCCCAGGCGGACGCTGCCCGACCAGTTGCTGTTGAAGATGACGTCCGTTTTCAGATCGACGTTGCTCGAATCGGCCGTCGCGTCGCGCTGGATCGCGTCGTACACGGCCCCAAAATCTTCGGTGCCGCCGTTCAGTGAGGATATCGTGCCGGCGACGGCGGTGCCGTCCTCGATAACCGCATTCGTCAGCGTGCCGCCGTTGCCGATGGCGCGGACGCCCCAGGCAAGATAGTTCTGCACAATGTTATCGGCGGAGAATTCCGAATAGAGTCCGGTCAGGTTGAACTCGACTTTGTCATTCGGCCGGAACTGGATGCCGATGTTTCCACCGGTGCGATCACGTTCCTGCTCGAACAGCGCCGAGCCGATGTGTGATGGAATCAGCACGTCCTGAGTGCCCGGACCGGGATCGGCATCCGTCGTGAGGTAGCCGAGAACCTCGACGCCGTCCCGGCGGATCGAGCGTTCCTGACGAACCGCCGCTCCCATGATGCCGAAGGTTTCGTCATCGTTCTTCCAGCTGAACAGACCGGAAAACTGCGGGTCGGTCTCTTCGGCCAGGTCGGTATAAACGCCCTGCGCGTTCACGTAGATCTTGAACGGATCCAGATCCAGCGGGTTCCGGGTGTGAATGTTCACGACGCCGCCGATGCCCCCCTCCTCGACGTTCGCCTGCGAACTCTTCAGGACCTCGACCCGCCCGATGATGTCCGACGGGAGCATCAGATAATTGAAGCTCCTCGTCGTATTCAGCTGGTCCAGTATGAACCAGTCCGCGGTTGCCAATGCGTGTCCGTTGTAAAGCGTGCGCGTAAGGTTTGGCGCAGTACCGCGGATACTCACGCGTTCGCCTTCTCCAAACTCGCGGTTGATGACGACGCCGGGCACCCGCTGTATGGCCTCGGCCAGGTTCTTGTCCGGAAACTTGCCGACGTCCTGGGCCGAGATCACGTCGATGACCGAATCCGCCATGCGTTTTGCCGTCAGCGAGTCCGCGATGCTGCGGCGAATGCCGGTCACCACGATCTCTTCGATGGGCTCGCCAGCGATGCCGCCGGCTTGAGGACGTGGTTGTTGCGCCTGCACCGGGTTGTTGCCGGCGTAGATCGCGATCGCAACGGCCGTACCCAGTGCGGTAGATCGTTTGAGATTCATGGAGGTTCCCCCTGGCTGTCGTGTTGACCTGTGTGAGCCCGCCAAATCACCCAATGGTTCGGACCACTTCATCAAAATATAATACCAATAAAGCCCAATTACCAGTCCCTTCGAAAGTCCGCCGTCCTTTCTCCATAAAGATGTTGAAAATAAACCATTTTCTTAGTTTCTCGAAAATAAATGGGGTCCAGGTATGGAAATATTGGTTATATATTGGTTATAGTACGAGCGCATTGAGACTGTACCGAGGCAAGCAAGTGGAGCATTTGGCAGACCGTTTTCGATCCATAGACCCCGATCGACAGGAGCCGTTGTACCGCCAGATCCAGGCGGTCCTGCGTGACGCTGTCGCCGACCGTGCGCTACGCCCGGACGATGCGCTGCCGCCGGAGCGGGAGCTTGCCGCCGAGTTCGGCGTATCGCGCATCACCATTCGAAAGGCCATAGAAGGGCTCGTCAGCGAAGGCGTGCTCGACACGCGCCACGGTTCCGGCACGTTCGTACGGTCGAAGGTGGAAAAGAACTTCGCGCAACTCAATTCGTTCTCCGAAGAAATGCAGGCCCGTGGAATGTCGGCCAGCAGCCGATGGATCAGCCGGTCCGCCGGCCGGGTCAGCCCCGAGGAAGCGCTTACGCTGCGTGCAAGTCCCGGCACGCAGGTGTACCGTTTCAGCCGTATCCGCCTGGCCGACGATTCCCCGATGTCGATCGAGCATGCCACCATACTGGCAAGCTGCCTGCCCTCGCTCGATGCGGTCGAGAATTCGCTTTATGCGGCACTGCATAAGACCGGCAACCGGCCGGCGCGCGCCCTGCAGAGGCTGAGCGCACTGCTACTGAATGACGAGCAGGCCGAACTTCTTGGCGCGTCGGCCGGAGACGCGGGACTGCTCGTGGAACGCGTGGGTTTCAACGACCGCGGCACGGCAATCGAGTTCTCCCAGTCCTACTACCGCGGCGACACCTACGATTTTGTCGCGGAACTCAGCACCGACTGAGCCGGAACGGCGGCGCAAGGTTGTAGTCGAGTTGTCCATGATGCTGACAGAAGCCGCGCAGACCGCCGATGCGGTGCAGGCGCAGCTCGACGCCAATGCGGCGCTGGTCGCACAACTGGGCAAGAAGCTTCGCCGGCTGCGGCCGCGCCTGATCGTCACCTGCGCCAGAGGCAGTTCCGACCATGCGGCCACCTACGGCAAGTACCTGCTCGAGAGCCGGACCGGCCTCTTCACGGCATCGGCCGCGCCGTCGATGCAGTCCGTTTACGGGCGAGACATGCGCTTCGCCGACAGCGTCTGCATCGTCATATCGCAATCCGGCCGCAGCCCGGACCTGCTGGCCGTGGCGCGCGCGGCAAAAAAGGGCGGCGCGTTCGTGGTGGCTCTGGTCAACGTCGAAGACTCGCCGCTCGCCGAGATCGCACACGACGTTCTGCCGATGCGCGCCGGTGGAGAAAGCAGCGTCGCGGCGACAAAGTCCTTCATCACGTCGTTGTCCGCCCTCCTGCACCTGGTTTGCGCCTGGCAGCAGGATGAGCGCTTGTATTCCGAACTTCGGAGTTCGCCCGAACTGCTCCGCGAAGCGTGGCGCTGCGACTGGTCGGCCGCGCTGGATCCGTTGTCCGCCTGCAGCAGCCTGTTCGTGCTCGGACGAGGAATCGGTCTCGGTATCGCGCAGGAGGCGGCGCTCAAATTCAAGGAAGTCTGCGGGCTGCACGCAGAAGCGTTCAGCTCGGCGGAGGTTCTGCACGGCCCGATCGCAATCGCCAGCGCCTCGTTTCCGGTGCTCGTGTTCGCGCAACACGACCGAACGAAAGCGGGCATCGATACGCTGCTGGCACAGCTCGCCGAACGTGGCGTATACCTCATGACCGCCGGTACGCGAAGCGATGCAGCCGTCAACCTGCCCACACCGTCCGGTCATCCCGCCATCGAACCAATGGCTCGAATCCTGAGTTTCTACCGCATCGCGAACGACCTTTCGCTGCGGCTCGGACTGGACCCCGACAGCCCTCCGCATCTGCGGAAAGTGACGGCCACGGTTTGACTGTCATGCGGCCGCTGATTTTCACGAACGGCAGGGTATTGACCGGCGAAGGACTCTCCGACGGACTGGCCGTGCGGGTCGAAGGCGGATTGATCAAACGTATCTTCACGCAGCGCGACGTACCGACCGCCGGCGTCGACGTACACGATCTCGAGGGCCGGCTGTTGCTGCCGGGATTCATCGACACGCAGGTCAATGGCGGTGGCGGCGTATTGTTCAACGACGAGCCGAGCATCGCCGGCATCGAAGCGATCGGCGCCGCGCATCGCCGCTTCGGCACCGCCGGATTTTTGCCGACGCTGATCAGCGATGAGCTCGACGTCGTCTATCAGGCGCTGGGCGCCACGGAAGCGGCCATCGCCGAAGGCGTGCCCGGCGTTCTCGGGTTGCACATCGAAGGTCCTTTTCTGAATCCCGAACGGCGCGGCGTGCACGACAGGAAAAAACTTCGGCGGCTCACCGCCGATACGGTGAGAGAGCTCACGCCGATCCGCAATGGCAAGACGGTACTGACCCTGGCGCCGGAAGCCGTCGATCCGGGCTCGATCCGCGATTTGACGCGCAAGGGTTTCATCGTATGCGCCGGGCACAGCAACGCGCGTTATGAAGAAACGGTCGCGGCGCTGGAACAGGGTTTGTCGGGGTTCACGCATTTGTTCAACGCCATGTCTCAACTCGGCGTGCGCCAACCCGGTGTGGTCGGCGCCGCGCTCGACGACAGCGACAGCTGGTGCGGCGTCATTGCGGACGGCCATCACGTCAGTCCCGTATCGCTGAGAATCGCCTATCGCTGCAAGGGCCCCGACAAAATCATGCTGGTCACCGACGCGATGCCGCCGGTCGGCTCGGATTTAAAGCAATTCAGGCTGCTAGACAGGATCATCGAGGCGTCGAACGGCGTCTGCCGCGACCAGGACGGCACGCTGGCCGGCACGGCCCTGGACATGTCCGCCGCCGTTCGAAACATCATGGAAATCACCGGGACCGGCCTGCCGGCGGCGGTACAGATGGCGAGCGGTAACCCTGCGAGGTTCCTGGGGCTGAGCAACGAGACCGGTTCCATCGAAGCCGGGAAGCGGGCCGATCTCATCGTCATGGACGACCAACTGCGCGTGCTGATGACGTGGTTGGGCGGACGTCTGCGGTATAACGCAGAGGGAACGCCTTGACGCGGCAATACCGGAATCCGCGAGGGACTTACCGTGTTGCAACGCCGTGGCGGCGATTGTTACCCCATACTTCCGTCAATTTCCGCGGCGCGCCTGTACGCGTCCCGGTCAGTAACCGTGTCCGCATAACGCTCGAAACCGGCGCGTTTCTCGATGGTGCCGAATTGCAGGCCCCATGAAATCTGAGACCCGACGTAGACGTCGGCCGCGGTGAACGAATCTCCGGCGATGTACGGCGTTGTGCTGACGGCGGCTTCGATGGCGTCGAGCGTACGCTCCAGCGTGCCGTAACCCGCCATCACTTCGCGTTCTTCGGGTACTTGAAAACCCAGAGAAGCATTGATGATGGCCGATTCCAACGGGCCGGCGGCAAAAAACAACCAGCGATAGTACGCGCCTCGTTCGGAGGCGGGAGGCGCCAGGCCGGCGTCGGGAAACGCATCGGCCAGGTAGGCGCAGATGGCCGCGCATTCCGTCACAACCACGTCGCCATGCTTGATCGCCGGAACCTTGCCCATCGGGTTGATCGCCAGATACTCGGGGCTCTTCATTGTGGTGCCGTACTCGAGAATTTCGGTGGAGTACGGCACGCCCGTTTCCTCCAACATCCAGCGCGCAATACGCCCGCGGGATTTGGGGTTGGTATACAGGATCAGATCGTCGGCGCTCATCGCTTACCTCTCGTTTCGGTTCGGCGCCTCAGTGGACGCCGACGAACCTGCGCTCGAGCAAACCGCTGAAAAATCCGCCGCCGCTCAGCCTGTCGATCCCGGCGACCGAATAGTCGGCACCCGTAACAATGGAGTGCGCCGCGTACAGGCCGCTTTTTACTGCCGGCCCGATACCCTCGCATAGATCGCGAGTCGCGAGCCCGACGGAGTCGCCGACGATATAGGCATTCTCACCGCTGACGACATCGACGTTGCCGCGCAGGTAATAGCTGTAACCCTTGGGGTGATAGTGATCATAACTGACCAGGCCGTGTTTTCTCAGTTTGCGGACGAATTTTCGCCAGTGCTGCTGGACGTGCCCTCTTCGCCGCTTGAGCTTGTCCGCCATGCCGCCCAAACCGACGTTGATGTAGCCGTTCGCTTTCGGCACGTACCAGGCATAACCGGGTAAGCCGCCGTCGAAAAACCAGAGATGACATCCGGCGTCTTCCCAGTCATAGGCGAATTCATGTTCGTAGGTCGCCGTCTGTAGCACGCTGCTCCGGGGGTTGCGTTCCTGGAACAGCGTCCGGTAAACCGGACAGGCGGTGCCAGCGGCGCCGACCAGGTATTTGCAACGGAACTCCCCATCGACCACGTAGTCGTTGCCGTCCCGCCGGATCTCACGAACCCTGTGTCGGAGCACCTCGGCCCCGGTGCGACGGAGCAGAAAGTCGTCGAATTCGAGGCGCCGGATGGAATGCTGTCGGGATTCGAGCCTCATTGTGAACGCCTTCCAGTGCAGATGAAGTTCATCGAAGGTCAAGAAACTCAACGGGTAGTCCCGCTGATCAAGCTCGAGATCAGCAAGCGCGTCCGGAGTTACCCAGCCGGCACACAGTTTCGTTCGAGGGAACGCCATCCGGTCCAATACCACGACGTCGAGGCCCGCATTGGAGAGCTTCCAGGCACAAGTCGACCCCGCCGGCCCACCGCCTACGACGACGGCGTCGGCCACGCGCATGTCAATTGCCCCCCGATCCGCTCAGATACTGATATTCGCGTGTCCACGGTACAGTGTTATTTCCGTGCGGCGCGAACAGGACCTGGTAGAGCTGCAGCGTACCTGACCGAAAACCGGCCGACGAACCAGCCAGATACAATCGCCACATTCGCGTAAACTCCTTGCCGTACATCTCCTTGACTTTGTCCGAAACCGCCTCGAAATTCCGCAGCCAGGCCGCACAAGTGCGCGCATAGTGGAGACGGAGGTTTTCAACGTCGATAACCGAGAACTTGTGCGGCTCGAATACGGACATCATTTCACCGAGGCTGGGAACATGACCGCCGGGGAAGATGTGTTTGACGATCCACGAATCCATTCGCTGAGGATGGCTGCGACCGATCGAATGGATCAAACCGAATCCCTCGGGTTTGAGGCAGCGTTTTATCAGTGCGCCCAAGCTTCTGTAGTTGGCCAGCCCGACATGTTCCAGCATACCGACCGACACGAATGCGTCGCAGCGTTCTTCGATATTTCTGTAGTCGTCCTGAACAAACGTCACCCTGCCATCCAGCCCCTGAGCCGCTGCCCGCTCTCTGGCGAAAGCAACCTGCTCGCCGGAATTGTTGTAGGCAACTACGTTGACACCATGATGTTCTGCCATGTGCATCGCCAGCGCGCCCCAGCCGCAGCCAGCTTCGACCACCGTTTGTCCGGGCTGCAGGTTCAGCTTTCGGCATACGTGTTCGAGTTTGGCGACCTGGGCCTCTGCCAAGGTTGCGGCGGGTTCCCGATAGTATGCGCAGGTGTAAACCATGCGCTCATCCAGCCACAGTTTATAGAATTCGTTACCGAGATCGTAATGGTGATGAACGTTGCGCCACGAACGAGCCAGCGAATTGCCGATCACGGTATGTAACATCGATCGAGTCTTTGGACCGTAATAGCGTCGATCGCGCTTGCGGGTGAGCGCCGCAGTGGCTTCGTTGACAAATGCCGGGAAATCGCCGTGGATCTCGATGAGCCCCTTGCTGTAACACTCGCCAAATCCCACGGACGGCGATCGCAATAACTCGAAGACCGCGCGTCGTTGACGAAACTCCATGCACGCCACGGGGCGTGTCCCGGTCACCCAGAACTCATTACCGTTCCAAAGCCGGATCGAGATACGAGGGTTGCCGACGTAATTCATGATCCAGCGAATCAGATGACGATCAAAATCGAACTCGGCCAGACGCGGGTCGGTTTCCAGATCCATGCTGCTCACCTCTCTGCGAACTCGTCCACGAGCAGTTTGACATCGGCTGCCGGCGCCGGCCATTGGGATTTGCCGAAGTCCTCGTGCGGAGGCACACCAATTATTGCAAATAGCCCCGCATCGCGGAAGACTATGCGGCTATACTGCCCGCCCCCTGAAGATTGAGGACCCAACGATGTATTCCCGGATTGGTATTCTGATCGTCGCCGCGCTATGGGCACCGACCGACTCCAGCGCAGCCGACTACAGGAAACTGTTCAAGCGCGTGGATCCCGCGGTTGTCGTGCTGTACACCGTCGAACGCAGCGTCGCACCCGGCAGCCGCTTCGGTGAAGTCGCCCTTCCGGGACTCGGATCCGGTTTCCTCATCGACGACGAAGGCCATGTCATGACCGCCGCGCACGTCGTGCAAACCGCCGATCTCGTGGAAGCGGAATTCACGAACGGAACCAAGGTCACGGCCGCGGTCATTGCCTCGGACCCCGTGAAGGACGTCGCACTGCTGAAGTTGGACGCCGTGCCCGAAAACGTCCGGCCCGTAAAACTGGGCGATTCGGACGACGTGCACGTCGGAGACGAAATCTTCGTTATCGGCGCGCCCTACGGCCTGGCGCACACCTTGTCGGTCGGCCACATATCCGCGCGCCACAAGAACGAAGACGGCATCATGGGTGACGTCCAGGCGGAAACGTTCCAAACCGACGCCGCCATCAACCAGGGAAACTCCGGCGGTCCGATGTTCAATCGGCGCGGTGAAGTGATCGGCGTCGTGAGTTATATCCGAAGCGCATCCGGCGGCTCCGACGGCCTGGGGTTCGCCGTCTCGTCGAACGCGGCGGTCAGCGCGCTGTTCGAGCATCGCATGGCCTGGTCGGGAATGAGCGGAATCACTCTCACCGGCCCATTGGCAGAAGCCATGAACGTGCCGCAGGCGGCCGGCTATCTGGTACAGAAAGTCGCGGCGAATTCCCCCGCCGCGCGCATCGGGCTCAGATCGAGCCGCATACCCGCGACGATCGCGGGTCAGGACGTTCTCATCGGCGGCGACATCATTCTCGCCATCGACGACATCGAGATCTCGCCCGACATGATGACGGAAATTCGCGCAAAAACCGCCGACTTCGATAGAGGCGACACGCTCAGACTCAAAGTACTCCGGGCCGGGAAGGTCATTGTCCTGTTGGCGCCCTTCGGCGCATAGCGCAATCGTTTAGCGTCCGGGCCGGGTATACGGTCCGACGATACGTCCGATGCCACTGGGCAAGCGCGGCATGACCCGCATGCCGCGCCAGGCCATGTCTCAGTTGGGCAAAATCACGGCATCGATCACGTGAATGACGCCGTTGCTCGCAGCGATATCGGTTTTCACCACCGTTGCGTTGTCGATCTTCACATTGCCGTCGATGACGGCTATGTCCACGTCCGTTCCGTTGACGGTAGTGGCGCTATCGAGCTTTACTACCTGGGCGGCCATTACGCTGCCCGGCACGACGTGATAGGTGAGGATGGAGACCAGCTGGTCTTTGTTCTCCGGCTTCAGCAGCGAATCGACGGTTCCGGCGGGCAGATTTGCGAAGGCGGCATCGGTCGGCGCAAACACCGTGAACGGCCCGTCACCTTTCAGAGTCTCGACGAGGTCGGCGGCGTCGAGCGCAGCCGCCAGCGTATTGAACTGTCCGGCCGACACGGCGACGTCGATGATGTCTGCAGCAGGCTTTTGTTTCATGCCGTGCTGATCGGCGGTTGCGATTGCAGAAAGCGCGATACCGCCGACAAGCACGATGCCCGCGAAAAACTGCGTCAGGGAGTACTTCATGATTTTGCTCCTTGGCTGATTTGAATGTCCAAGGAAGTCTATTGGCAGTGCCCTGCCCAAAGGTTTCACGTCTGTACGAAGTTGTTCCAGATTGTTTCTACAGGCGTATGCCCGTTCCGGACGGGTCCGATCTCCTATTTGATCCGGCGATCAGGCGTATTCCTCTTTCATAACCGTGAAGGCCTGAGCGTATCCGTCATCGCTCGTTTCGCCCAGAATCCGCTTCGCCACGTGCTCGCCAACGGCCGGTCCGTGTTTGAAGCCGTGCCCTGAGCCGCCACCGACAATCCACACCTTGTCCGAGCCCGGATGCGTGTCCGCCATGAAATTCCGGTCCGTTGTGTCCGTGACCTGGCAGACGCGCGTTTCGCTGATCGGCATATCGGCAAGGCCCGGAAAGCGGCGCTGAAGAAACGCTCTCCCGCGTTTCACCTGGTGCGGCATTATCATGCGTTCGTCGTTGTCAGGATCAATCGTGTTGTTATCCGGGTAAGGTGCCACCTTGAAGCCGCGGTTTTCGATGTCCGGGAAACCGTAGTAGCCCGAAGCGATTACACTCCAGGTCGGCATGTTCGGATACGCGTAACTGGAATCGCCTGGCGGAGAACCGTAAAACAGAACGTCGCGCCGCTGCACCCTCAGGCGTTTGCTCAGAAGCTCGGGAAAGAGCTTCGGCAACCAGGGCCCGCAGGCGAACACGTAGTGCTGGGCATTTAAGACACTGCCGTCCTGCATCCTGACGTTCTGAACGTTGCCGTTTGCGTCCAACGTCGGCGTGCAGTAGGCGATTCGCAGCTCACCGCCATTCTTTACCATTTCGCGCGCAACGACTTCGACACCCTTTCGAGCCATCATTACACATCCGGCGGCTTTTTCCGTGTAGACGCCCCAGTTGATATCGTCGGAATGTATTTGCGGCCAGCGGTAGCGGAGCTCGTCCGGCCCTAGGATCTCTGCGTCGCCGAGTCCGTATTCGGCGTGGCGCGCTCTAAGCTCCTCCGCGATTCCGACGTTCCGATCCGTCGTGGAGAGCATCACCTTCCCGGTTTCGAGGACAATCGGAACGCCCGATTCGCGCTCGATCCGCTTCCACCAACGGTACGAGTCGATTGCGCTGCGCGTATACACGTCGCTGCGCGAATCCGCCTGCATTTGACGGGTCTCCCCGCCTGAGCTGGCCCTGCTGTTGCCCGGGCCATAGGCGTCGACGAGCGTGACGCTTGCACCGAGCCGATTCAGGTGATACGCGGTCCATGCACCAAACGTCCCTGCGCCGATGACCGCCACGTCGGGAGACGGGCTCGTCTGTGCTTTGGCGAGCCCAGCGCCCTGCAGGCCTATGGATGCTCCGGCGAGGCTGACGCCGGTCGCGCTCAAGAATTCTCGTCTATTCATTGGTCATTTCCACCATTCGTTGTTGTTTCTCAAGCCAGCGGCACCACGTAGGCAACGGTATCCCGCCGCATCACGACGCGGCGGACGAAATAGGTGTGCAGGACGCCGTCGCGCTGCGTCACTATTTCCTCGGCGACGGAACCGTCCAGATTGGTGATCTTCCCTATCGCACTCCCTTTCTCGACGAGGTCTCCCGGTCTACCCGTTGCGTGGAAGGTGCCGCTATGACCCGCCTTGATCACCACAAATTCCGACGATAGTTCCCGCTGGATCCCGTCTACCACGGGCTCTCCATCCATCATCCCGAAATGCTTCATGATGTTGGTAACGCCCCTGACGTGATTTTGAATGAACGCTTCTTCAGGCTGCGTTTTGTAACCGAGCCCGCTTTGCGTGATTATCGCGGGGATACCGGCCTTTGTTGCTTCCCACCACAGGCTGCCGGTTCTCTGGCCGCGCGACTGGTGATACCGGAATCCGCAGGCTAGCGCCATCTGCCGGCTCACCTGCTGTACCTGATCGCTCCCCTCGGCGGCAAACATCGTGTGCACGAGGTGATCCTCCGGAAGATCGCCGCCGCGCAGGTCGACAAAATAGTCCGCTTTGCTCACGAGCCCGTCGAAAATGAAGTGCGCGATGACTTCGGAGACGGACCCGTTCGGGTCGCCGGGGAACATTGTGTTGACGCTCTTCCCGCCGATGGGGTCGTTCCCGCCGGACAGGTTGAACATCGGCGTTCGGAACTGGAACGCGGGCATGTTCACGACCGGTACGATGATCACTCTGCCCGCCGTGGCCCGAGGATCCAGGTCCCGATACAGGCGGGACGCAGCCTCGATGCCGCAATACTCCGTCCCGAAGATGCCCCCGGTAACGGCGAGCGTCGGTCCGTCCCGTTCTCCGGTGACGACACCGACCGGTACATCGACATTGATGGCATCGTTTCGCATGACGTTTACGTAAACGAAGCGTTTCTCGCCCCGCGGCGCGTCATAGGCGTCGAAATTCCCCTCCCCGACGGGTTCCCGGGCGGCCGCGGATACGCTGTTCACGGCCGCCGCGCCCAGGGAAGTCGCCGCCGCCAGCGTGAACTCGCGCCTCGATATTCGTTTGCTCATGTTTGCCCCCGTGCTCGTCGTTTTTATCGTGTGTCCGTCGCTTCTCGACAATGGTAGCCGACCCGTCCGTAACCGTCTTCAGTCAGGCGGGCTATGAGCGTGCTATGTGTCGAACGGCTTCACTGAAACGATCGAGGTCATCGAGCGAGTTGAACACGTTCGGTGAAACGTAGACGCCGTCCTGAGGCCCTGGAAAATTCCCGTAAATCCAGAAGCTGTGGTCGTCGCGCAGCGTTTTCGTGAGCTCGGGGCCCGAGCGCCCTTCGACCACGATGCGGGCGAGCCCGGCCCGGCGCATCGGATCGTTCTCCGTAACAACCGCGACGCCACCGATGTCGGCGAGCTGCTCCATGACGTAGGTCAACAGAAATCGCAAGCGCGCCGCCTTTCGCTCCACACCGATCAGCGCATAAAAATCGATCGCCTGTCCGATCGCCGCAATCGCCGCGCCGTCGCGCGTACCGATCGACTCGAACTTGCGAACGTCGAAAGGATCGGTCGCCACGCCGTAGAGCGGCCACAGGTCGCGGATGCGATCCCGCTTCACGTAGAGCGCGCCGGTGCCGAGGGGCGCGTTCAGCCACTTGTGCAGCGAGGTCGCGTAATAGTCGCAACCGAGCGCCTCGACATCGACCGGGATGTGACCGAAGCCCAACGCGCCGTCGACGAGAAGCTGTGCATTGTTGTCATGCGCAAGCTCGGCCAGTTCCCGAATCGGCAGGACGAAACCCCACGAATCGACGATGTGACTGACTACGAGCAGCCGGGTGGCGTCGGTCATCCGCTCCGCAAACGCGTCGACGACCTCGCCGGCCGAGGGTGAAACCGGCAGCTCGACGATATCGACGTCGACGCCGGAGCGCTCCTGCAGCGGCCTGAACGCCCGCAGCGCGTAGTTCTCTTCGTAGTTGCTGAGGAGCACCTGGTCGCCACGGCCGAGCGCCAGCCCCCGAGCGACGATGTTCAGGCCTTCGGTCGTGTTTCGGGTCAACGCCAGCTCATCCGCATCACAGCCGAACAACGGCGCCAGTCTCGTCCGGTGCTGCTCGCGATAGGCGATGAGCTGGTAGTTGAACGGTCGCGGCTGCGTCGCCGCCCACCGCTGGTAACGGGAAAGTGCGTCGACGACCGGCCGGGGCAGCGGGTTATTGCCACCGCCGTTCAGAATCGTATAGCGGTCGTCGAGATCGTATTCGAGCGCGACGTCGGTCCAGAAATCTTCATCGTCCGCCGGGTTGCCGGTGCTCGCATCCGCCGGAGTGAGGGACGTCGCGGCGAGCGCCGCACCCGTCGTCGCCAGCGCCTGGCCAAACAGTTCCCGTCTACTCATCGTTCCCATCTCACAGCTCCTGTCAGTCCGAGTCGAAAGAAGGCGCCTCCGTCAGGTCTGCCGCGTCGAATGGCCGCTCGTCGAAGAGCCGCGGGTAATAAAATCGGCGCAGCGATGCGTGGTAATCACGAATACTCCGGTCGTAGTCGAGCGCGGCGGCGACGTCGGTCCTCGCAACCCGCTGCATCGCCCGTTGCACGGCCACGGCCGGCGATAGAAAAGCGGCGAACCCGCTCAGCCGATCCCGTTCGGCGATGGACCGGCGGTAGTTCGTGGAGAGTTCCTCGGCCGTCATGTCGCCGACGTGCTGAAAGGCGTAGTACCATTTCCAGTGCCACTGTTCCGTAATGGGTCGCGTATTCGACCACTCCGGATGCGCCTCGAAAAACCGGTCCATCGTCGCGGCTTTGGGCAGGTCCCAGGCATCGTTGACCGTTTCGCGCTGCAGCAGCGCGATGTCCGCGCCCTCGACCACCGGAGACGCTCGGTCGACGAGCGTCTTGCCGACGAGCGGAACGAGCAATGACAGCACCAGCCACACGCTGACCAACATCGCCGCGATCGCGGACGAGGGTTTCGGCAAGCGCGCAAGCCACAAGGTCAGCGCCGACCAGAACGCGATCTGCGCGATGACGATCGCGCTCACGCGCGCCGACTGCCACGCGCCAACCCCGTCAGCCGTGGCAATTGCCCAGAGCGGCAGCAATACGCACACCAAGGCGGCGAGCGCCCTCAAACCGGCCCGAGGCACCCACAGGCGGACACCCGACCCGGCCGTCGCGGTCAGCAGCGGCAGCCGCCCGGACTCGCGCTCGCTCGAGATCAGGTCGTGCAGCAGGAATACGATGAACAGCGGCAGCAGGAACGCCACGACAAACTCGTAGTCGAAACGCCCCGAGAGCCCGAGCTCCGGGTTCAGCGTGTCGGTCTCGTAGATCTGTCCTTCGAGCGCCAGCATCCGTACCCGCAACATGTAAGGGGCGACATCGCGCTGCCCGAGCGCCGTGAACGCAAGTTCCGAGGGCTCGTCCCAGGTTGCGTAGAAGTTGTAATAAGCAGCGCTGCCGTAGTCCTCGAACGTGTCAATCAGCTCTGCGCGCTCCGTTACGTCCATTACGCGCATCCGGTCGATCGAGCTTTGTTGACGCTCGACCTCGGCGCGACCGAGCAAAAGGCTTGCCGTTGACATGACCATCAGCAATCCAAGCGCCACGACGCTTGGCGTCTGCTGCGACAGAAAACGCAGCTCGCGCAGTGTGCCGGCCATCATGCCGCCCCCACCCTGCGTGCGCTTTGGTAGAGCGCCGCGAAAACGAGCCCGAACCACAGCAGCAGAATCCCCGCCGACGGCAGGGAACGCCTCGCGCGTTCCAGCGCCGCAGCCGGTTGAAAGTCGAACTCCGGCAAGAGCGACCAGTTGTCCGCGCTCACGCGCGCGCGCAGATTTGCGGCAGCGCTGTCGCTACGCCGCATATCGTCCCGATAACTCAAACGTTCGGCGTGCAGACGATTCAGCGACTGCACGAACTCGTAGCGGTGCGCCTCGGCCGCCCTGAGAAAGCGGTGGTGGTTCTCGAGGTCGGTCCCGGCCACGACCATCGACAGGCGTCGCAACGCCACGGTCGGGGACAGCAGGGCGAAACGTGAGGCAACGCGCGATTGCGCGCGCTCGGTCGCCATTTGCCGCTCCGCGAATTCGTTGAGCACTTCGGTCGTGCGCACCTCACCCTCGTACGACACCAGCCCGCGGATGTTGACCGGAAGGTCCTCGACGTTGTCGACGTCATACTGCGCCAGAATCTGCGCCCTGAAATTCTCGAAGTTCGGATCGCTCGCGTTGTGGCTGTCCCCGAGCGCCCGTAGCTCGGCGTGAACGGCCAGGTCCGTTTCGACCTTGCTCGGCGTCGGCACGGCCGCGGTGGCAACCTCGGTTGCAACCCGCGGCATCGCGACAACGGTCGCCAGCCAAACGCCGAGCAGAAGCACGAGCGCACTCCCGGCGGTCCGCGCACGGGCGGAAACGGCGACGATCCCGAACGTCCATAACGAGAGGTACAGCGCGTAGCCCGCGATCATCAGCAGTGACGGCAGCCAGCTATCCCGCGTCGCGGCGTACGCCGCTGCGAGCGCCAACGGCGCGAACGCCAGCAGCGCGAGCGTGCCCAGCGCCACGGTTTTGCCGACAAGAACCGTTCGCGGCGGGGCCCCATGTGTCAACAACTGAAGCAGCGTGCCCGAACGGCGCTCGCGTACGATGCACCCGTAGCCGACGATAATGAGCAGCAGCGGCACGAGGACCTGGAGCGAGAAGGCCGGAGTCAGCAGACCGAAGCGCGTCAGGCTCGAGGTCTCTCGAACCTCCGCAAACGTCGCGGTGTTCTGCCGGTGCCCCTCCAGGAACACCGACGTGCCCGTGTACGCGTCGACTCCCGGATCCACGACGGCGAGTGGCGGCGGGACGCGATACACGTAGTGTCCGTAGTGCACCATGCGGTGGGGGTGCCGCGCCGGCTGGCTCAGGAAGGCCGTGTCGGCCTCCACCTGGTGTTCCGCGCGCTCCGCCGCTTCCGACGTAACAAAACTCGTCGAGGTCAGGGCGGACACGATCGCGATGGCAACCAGCGCAAAGGCCGCGACCGCGGCCAGCCAGGAGTGTCGCCAGTACGCGAATTCGGCGCGGGTTATCCGGGTGGCCAAGCTCATGCTGCATCCCTCGCAACGAAGAGTGATCGCAGCTCCTCGAAATCCACGGCGCCGCTCTCACCGGGCTCGACGATCGTCGAGATCGCCCCGTCCCGAATCAATCCGACACGCGCTCCCACGTGGCTGGCCCCCAGCAGGTCGTGCGTGACCATCAGCACCGTGACGCCGCGATCGCGTAAGGCCTCTACCAATTCGTTGAATTCCCCGATCGCGACCGGATCCAGTCCGGAGGTCGGCTCGTCGAGCAGCAAGATCGGCGTGCCGCGCAGAAGCGCAAGCGCAATCGAGACTTTCTGGCGCATGCCCTTCGAATAAGAGTCGAGCCGCCGCAACCGCGCCGCGCCCGGGAGCGCAACGGCATCGAGTGCATTCTCGATCTCATCCGCCGACCGTTCGGCATTCGCGAGCGACAGGAAATAGCGAATGTTTTGCCACGCGTCGAGGTGTTCGTAGAGCGCGGCGTTCTCGGGCAGATACGCCACCTGCGCCCTGACCTCCCTGGGCTTCTCGATCGCCGAGTTGCCAAACACCAGCGCCTGGCCGCCGTCCGGTGTAAGAAGCCCGATGAACGTCAGCAGCGCCGTCGACTTGCCTGCGCCATTGCCGCCCAGGAGCACAAACACCTCTCCTTTGCGAACGTCGAAGCTCAGGTCGGTCAGCACGCGCTGCCCGCCTCGGGAGACGCGGAGGTCCCTGGCCGACAGGGCAAGTTCGTTTGCTTCTTGCATTGCTCGATTCTCCTAAAAGGCGTATGCCGCGGTAAGTCGGTAGCGAGTTGGTGCGCCGGGTTCGACCCAGACGTCAGCGAAAGAGTTGGTGTAATACTCCTCGTCGAACAGGTTGTCTACATCAACGCGAATCGCAAGGCCCTCGATCGGTTCAATCTGGCCAAACAAGCGGACAGTCGTATAGCTCGGCAGGAAGAAATCAAACCCTGTCCAGCCGAGCCGCTCGTCGGTATAGAGAACACCGCCGCCCACCTGTGTCCGAACACCACGTACCTGGAAGGTCTTGCTGGCTTGAATGTTCAGCTGATGTTCCGGCGCATTGATGAGCGGGTCGCCATCCTCGATTAGCGCCCCGAAGTCCGCGTCAGGATTGCTGTTCGTGAATTCTGCGTCGGTGTAGGCATAGGAGAACCACAGATCGATGCCACTCTCGGTCGCGATATTGGCATCGAGTTCAAGCCCGCGACTCCGTGCTTCGCCTGCCGGAAAAGAGAAGAAACCAAGTGCTGTGGCCTCGGGCCTGTCGTCGTTCACCAGAATGTTGCTTTGATCAACCTGGAACAGCGAAAGCGTGACCGAGCCGGTCATCCCGTCAAAGAAGTTCTCTAAATCCGCCTTGAAGCCGATTTCCGCGGATTCGGTGAGGTTCGGGTCGAATTGGTTCCCCTGAAAGTCGGATCCCGTCTGCTGACGGAAGCCCTCGCCATAGGAGGCATACAGGCTGAAACCGTCATTGACCCTGTAAACGGCGCCAAACTGCGGTGAGACGCGTGATTCGGACGACGACGTCGTCGTCACGGGATCGGCGAGGAGGTTCGTCAAGTCCTGCTCAAAGTCGTCCCAGCGCAGACCCACCCGAATCTGCAAGCTATCGTTGATGTCGATCTGGTCCTGGATGTAGACACCGATGCCGTCCAGGTCCTCCGCGCGATCCGTGTTCGGTCCCGGCACCGGCTGCGGGAACTGTCCGTAGACCGGGTTAAACACGTCGAGGAACAGGTATTCTGCAGGGTCCAGCGTATTTATGTCCGTTCCATCAGGGATGGAGCCCGGACGGAAGCGCAGAATGAAGAGGCGGTTTTCGAACCGGTCGTAGTCCGCGCCGAACAGAATGCGGTGCCGGAGTGAACCCGTCTCGAACATACCGGCAATCTCGCCTCTGAGTACCGTGTAGTCGGACTCGAAATCCCGGAAACGGAAGAAACGCGACAGCGTCTGTCCGTCGAGGAAGTAGGTCTGCCGTCCGCCGAAGTTCGTCTCGGATGCATTGCCCTCGAACGACGTATCCCGATAACCGAAACCGGCCAACAGGCTCCAGTTGTCGGAGAAGTTGTGCTGCAACTCGAGCTGATGACCAACAACCTCGGTCTCGATGGGACCATCACCCGGTTCGCCGACGAACGTCCGGCGCGGCGTAAAACCGAACTCCTCCGAAAAGGCGACGCCGCGGTCGAACGGCACGTCCTGCTGCGTGAACTCGAGCTCGTAGGTTGCTTTGGTGTTCTCTGCCAGCTCCCATGTGATCGACGGATAAAGGCCCAGACGCTCGGTCTCGACGGTCTCCCGAAAACTCTCCGCGTCCTCGTAAAACCCCACGACGCGAACGCCTACGTTGTCGCCGGTGCCGAACGTCGACTGCACGTCACCTTCCAGCCGTACCTGGCTCCAGCTGCCGACAGTGAGGCGGACGTCTCCTCCTGTCCGGAACTGCGGGCGCTTGGTAATCAAATTGATCGTACCGCCCGGCTCACCGCGCCCGAACAGAGCCGACCTCGGACCTTTGAGCACCTCGACGGACTCGATCCCTACCAGGTCCCGCGGGCCGCCGAAACCTCGGCCCGCGTTAAACCCGTTGACGAGGAATCCGCTTGGCAGGTTGATGTCGCCGGAGAAGCCGCGGATCGAAAAGCTGTTCCACAGCCCGCCGAAATTGTTCTGGCGCGCGACGGATGCCGACAAGTCGAGCGCATCGTTCAAATTGAGCGCGCCAACGTCGCGAAGCAACTCGAGGTCGATGGACTGATTCGCTGCAGGGTTTTCAAGATTGTCGAAGTTACCCTGATAAGCTCGGCGCTGGCCGATAGCGAAGATCTCCTCTGTTACCTCAGCGCCTTCTACTCCATCGGTCTGCTGCGCCAACGCCATTGGCTGTACGGTCGACTGGACGACCATGGCCGCAAAGAGAATACAGCGGCGCAGCCACTTGTTATGGATTGTTTTTCGCGGTAAATCTGTGCCTTGGGTAACGATCATCATATGTCGATCCTTAGTCATTATTGTTGGTTCCGTTGTTCGCGCACGCTCTTGTCCAGCGAACTCATACTTCAAACAGGTAAGTGAACTTCGCGATGATCTGCTCGCCGGTCTCGCGGAACGCGCTATCGAGGCGCTCCGCCTCATTGCGGTTGTAGACGACATACAGATAGGAAAGCGGCCGGTATTCCCACGCCAGCCGGGCATTCCAGGTGCTGGTGTCGTTTGCGGTATTGCGTTGGTAGAAGGTCGAGAACTGCAGCTGCGGGCTCAGGGCCACGCGCAGATTCAACCCGTACAACTCCGTGTCGACGTCGCTACGCTGAACGCCCAGGTCCCGTATCCGGTTCAGCTCGACGTCCGCCGTCGCCTCGAGGTAGGGGGACGGGGCATACCGCGCGGACAGTGTGTAGGTCGTTAGCTCGCCATCGAAGTAGTCGCCTGTTTCGACCTCGACCCCACCCGCCAGGAACGCCGATTGGTCGGATTCGATCTCCACGCGGTAGCGGGTGTAGTCATAGTCACCCGGAGCGATCTCGATCCCGACAGGGAAGAACGGTTCGTCGAGACGCTGCCAGTTCGGCTCGACGAACGCTCCGATCTGCGCACCGTTCTGGAAGTGAACCCGAAACGGACGGACCGGCGCATAACCAAACAGTAAATCGCCGTCGTCGGAGCTCTGAAAAATGTACGCTTCGACGCCCGGATTGAAGCTCCTGATCGCCGCGGGCAACCAGTCGGAGCGAATGTCGAAGCTGATGGCCGGGCTGTGCATGACGTAGTTCGTGTCCAGAATCTCGAGGCCGACGCCCGGGTCGTAATCCTTGTTGAAGTATTCGAGGAGGCCTATATAGACGAGGTTGTTCTCGTAGAACGCCCAGAGCTGGCCACCGATACCATCACCGGTCTCATCGTCGTGCGATACGGATGCCATTGCCTGGATGCCGTAGGACTGCTCCGGGCGCCACAGGCCGTCGACCGTGAACGTCATGTTCCGGTTTTCGTCCAGAACCACGTCGCCCATCGACAGCGAGTCGTCCTGCCGCCAGGTCACCATCCCGCCGAGCCGGCTCTGCCCGGACACATTGCGCGAGTAGCGCGCGACACCGAACCGGGACTCGGGACTCGCGCCAAGCGCCTGCTGACTCATCGCGAGCACGCCGAATTCCTGGGTCGACGAGCGTCTCGTCAGCCGCAAACCGCCGTCGAGCGGGATCGGATTGCCGGATTCATCCAATCCGATCCGGCGACTGAAGAACGGCCGGATCCAGTTCGTCACGCTTGGGTTGAAAACGTTGGCATTCTCGAGAAAAAACTGGCGTCGCTCGGGGAAAAACACGCTGAAACGATCGAGGTTGACCACCTGCCGGTCGACGTCCGCCTGGGCGAAATCGGTGTTGACCGTCAGATCCAGCACCGTGCTCTGTGAGATCGCCCATTTGAGCTCGCCGCCGAACTCGTAGTCGGTGGTCGACGCTGCGCCGGTCTCGTCCAGGCGTTGCGCGAGGCCGTACGGATTCAGCTGGATGTTGTTCGACGGCGCCGGCGCCCGGATACCCTCCAGCACGCCCTGGTACGCCATGCGATAGATCGTGAACACGCGCGGGATCGGCGGCGCAGACGTCTTTTCGTTGCGGCTGCGGATGTTCCTGGCGAACACCACGCCGAAGCGGTCGGCGCCGGCAGGGTAGCGCAGGTTGCGCCAGGGAATCGCCATTTCGACCGTCCAGCGGTCGTCTTCGATCCGGGTTTTTACCGACCAGCGCGCGTCCCAGTCGGGATTGAACTCATCGCTGTCGATGACCTCCATATCGCGCTGACTGCCGTACGGGGTCGTCTGAAACACCACGGCGTTGCGCTTATCCATGAAGCCGTCGATGGCGATGCCGAATAGATCGTTTTCGTCGTAGGAAAAATCGCGCTGCAGGTTTTGCACGCGGGTCGCTTCCCGCGGCTGGTGGCAGACTGCCGCGACGTAGAGCGCCGTGTCGTCGTAGGCCACACGAACGATGGTGGGGTAGGAAACCGGGTGGCCCTGCACCGGATCCTTTTGCACGAATTCGGTTATGGGTTCGGCGCGCTGCCAAACGGACTCGTCGAGCCTACCGTCGATAGCGATCGATTCCTGTGCCAGAACGGCCTGATAGCGCGCCGGTGCATCGGGCGGGGAGAAAACGTCCTGGGCAGTTGCGATAGGCACGACAATAGCAGGTAGGAGCGAACAGACGACGAGTCCGGCGGAACCGGCAGCGCGCCGGTTTCTTCTGCGCACGTTCGATTGGGAACGGCGCTCATTCATAAACGGTTCCGCTGCCGAGACGCCGGTGCGCCGCGGTCCCGGCGATCAGGCTCAGCAGGAGCAGGAACACAATGGGCGCCACCGAATCGACCGCGATGTCCGCCGCCGTCCGGTCCTCGAAGGAAAACGGCGCCATCATGTCGAACTCGGCAAGCGGCAGCCGGTTTCGGGAGACGACGGCCGGCCCGATGGCCGTCACCAGCCGATCGAGCGCCTCGCGCGCCTGCGCCTGGAAACGATGTTGGCGGTCCAGATCGGCGCCGGCCGCGGCCACGAGCAGGCGCTGCGCGATGACCGAGGGCGAAAGATACTGCGCCCATTCGAGCGTCCGCTCACGGCCGGCGCGCGCCCGTTCGTAGGCTTCGAGGATCGGCCGGGTACTCTCACGCGCGGCCTGGTTCGACAAGTATGCAGCGCGGAAGTAGGCCGGCACCTCCCCATCGCCGACCGAGAGGTCGGGATGGTCCATCAGAAAGCCTTCGGTCAACCGCGCCAGATTCCGATTCGTCTCGCCCTGAGCCTCGCGGATCTCGGACAGGAACGCCAGCCTCGACGGCGTCGGGTACGCGGCTTCGGCCATTGTCGCCGTCGCAGCCGGGACGGCGAGCACGAGCACCAGCCACAGACCGACCATCGCCGCCGCCGTGTTCGTCGCGGATCGGAACCGGGCGACGCAGAACGCGATCGCGGCGAGCCAGAACAGACCGTAGGCCAGGCTCACGACCAGCCACAGAGCGAATCGCGCATACCGGTCGCCGCCCGAGTCGTTGACCATCACGAGCGCGGTCATCGCGAGCATGGCGGTCAGCCAGAGCAGGCCGTTGCGAAACAAGAGGCGGGTCCAGACGAGGCGCGTCAGCCGCACCGGAGTCGACAGCACCATCGCCAGGGCGCCCCGGCTTCTCTCGCCGGCCAACACGTCGAAGGACACGGCGATCATCAGCACCGGCAGCACCAGCACGATGACGAGCGCGACGTCGAACGCGCTGGCCGCGAGCGTCGATGGATTGTCGAACTGATAGCGCCCGAACATGCTCGACAGGTTTCGCCACGGGGAAATCTCGCCGCTGGCCGGATGCAGGTCCGCGTGGCCGATTGCAAAATCCGCGAGCGAAGACGGCGGCAGGATCGCGGGAAACGAGATGCCCATCGGATTCGCGGCGAAAGGCGACGGCTCGGTGCGCCTTTCTTCGACCGCGAGCAGATCCTCACGCCACGACTTGAGCGCTTCGGTCTTTTCCGCCTCGAACGCCTCGAGGCTGCCGATCCGTGCATCCCGCCAGCCGTCGCCGCTCCAGCCGGCGTAAACGATCGCAACCGCGATCAACGCGACAGCGAGCAGCGCCGGTCCACGGGCGACGAAGTTCAGACGCTCGTGATAGAGAATGCCCGCAGTCATGCCGTGGGTACCTCGTGTCGAACGGCGCGAGCGACAACCGCGTAGGCAAAACACAATGAGGCGGCGAGCCACGCGAGCAGCAACAGGACATCCGTCAGGTACGTGGCGGAAACGGATCCCAGCCCGGGCAGGCTGTGATCGAAGTCCTCGAACTGTTCCCACAAAGCGGCGTCCGCGGTGTACGACGCGTTGGCGTCACCGGCATTGAGCATGTAATCCTCGTTCAGGAGCTTGATCATGTCGCGCCGGTGCAGTTCGGCGGCGGCGGTGAACGCTCGCTGGTGCGCACGATCGGTCCCGGCGATGCCTCGCGACAGATTGGCGGCCGTAATCGCGGGGGTCAGTGCGGAGAACCAGCGCCCGACGTTTTCCTGCGCCTGGTAGCGACTGTCCAGCCCGTCGTACACGCGCTCGAATTCCGGGATCGACAGTTCCTCGCTGACCTGGAGTCTGTAGGCGCCGTAGTTGATCGGAAGCTCCTCCAGGGTGGAGACGCCGTGCGCGTTCAACAGATCGGCTTCGATTTGCTGCTGCCGCTCCTCGTCCGAGTAGTAGGTGTACGACGCCGCGCCCAACTGTTGCGACACCTCCCTTGCGTCGGGCTGCGGATGGAGGCTGGTGCCCAGATCCGCAGCGAAGCGGGGTACGAGCACCGTCATCAGCGCCCAGACGCCGGCAAGCGCCAGAAATGCCGCCTGCCGGGTGCGGAACAGCGCGGATACCCCGAGCGCCACGGCCACGCAGATCGCCAGATACACCGAAAACACCCCGAACAGCGCGGCCAATCGCAACACGGCATCCGCGCCGACGGCGGCCGGGGTTGCGACGAGGGCAAACGCGGCCAGTCCCAGGAAGATCAGAGCGAACGCCGCCATCGTAAGTCGCAAGCCGGCGCCGAACTTGCCGGCAAAAAACTCGCGACCGTTGACGCCCGCCGCCAGGAGCTGGCGCAGCGTACCGTCCTCGCGTTCGCCGGCGATGCTCCCGTACATCGTCAGGAAGATGAGTAACGGCGCCGCGGTGAGCAGCAGGAAGGCGGGCGTCAGCTGCGCGTAACGGCTCAGCTCGCCGCCGTCCTCGGCGCGACGGAACACGGCGGGGTCCTGGTAGTGCGCTTCCATCCATACCGCGAGACCGGCAAAGTCGTTCGTACCCGGATCGATGAGCGCCAGCGGCGACGCCGGTCTGAACGCATACCGTGAGAAGTGCGCGGCCGAATGCGGATTGCGGTCGCCCTGGTTCATCCAGACGTCCTTGTCCGTGCGCTCCGCCGCCGTTTTTTCCTTGTCGAACACCTGCTCACGCTGCAGGCCCGCTGCGAGACTCGCAAAAAGCAGCACAACGGTTACCGCCAGCAGGACTTTCATCAGCGACTCGCGACGCAGGACGAGCGTCTCCTTGCGCGCGATTGCCCGGCTCATGCCGCCTGCTCCGCCGGGCCGCCCGCATCCGCCTCGTGCAGGTGCTCGAGATAGATGTGTTCGATTTCCCGGGCGTCGAGCGCGTCCGCGTCGAGCATATTGACCAACCGCCCCTGCATCATGATGCCGATGCGGTTGCCGATCTCCTTCGCCCGGAAGATGTCGTGCGTGGCCATCAGCACCGCGCAGCCGTCGTCGCGGAGCCGGCAGATGAGTTCGCCGAGGCTGTTCGCGGCCGACGGGTCGAGCCCGGACAGCGGCTCGTCCAGCAGCAGGGCTTTCGCCTCCCTGGCCATCGAAATCGCGATCCCGACCTTTTGCCGCATCCCCTTCGAGTAGGTGGACGCGCGCCGGTTGTGCGCTTCGTCGGGCAGGCCCGCGGCGCTCAGCAGCGCCGACAGCTCATCGGCCGAGCGTTCCCGACCGGTGAGCTTGTCGAAGAAAGCGATGTTTTCGAGCCCGGTCAGCTTCGGATACAGCGCGACGGACTCCGGGAGGTAGGCGAGCCGCTTACGCGCGTCGAACGGCGCTTTCGCAACCTCGATCCCGTCGACCAGGGCAGCGCCGGTGTCCGGCTCTAGAAAACCCAGGAACAGATTGATGGTTGTCGTTTTACCCGCACCGTTTGCGCCGAGCAGGCACACGACCTCGCCGGAGGGCACGGCAAGATCGAGCTTGTCGAGCGCAACCGTCGGGCCGAATTTTTTTCCGAGCTCTTTTGCTTCCAGAGCGTAGCTTGCAGATGTCATTGCTTTCCTCCTATTGTCCGCACGCGCCTAGAATTGCCAGCGCAGCGTGGCCCTCGCGAGTCTCGGGACGCCGGGCGTGACGTTGGTCGCCATCGTCCGCGAGCCCGCGAAAAAGAAGTAATAGTCTTCGTCCAGCAGATTGGTGACGGACAGATCGAGCGACAGTGAGTCATTGCCGGGAAACTCGATCGACGCGGAAACGCCGAGCAGATCGTAACTGCCGGCAGATACGCTGTTGGATAGGTCGACGAAATAATCGTCGTACCACTCGTAGGTGAGCCGAGCTTCCAGCCAGTCGGTAAAAGTCCGGGCAACTTCGACGTAAACGACGTTCTCCGGGACGCCCTGCGGCGTGACCCCCGAAAATTCCTGGTCGGGCGCGCCGAACGAGCCCGCGATGATCAGTTCGTCCCATTCGGGGTCGAGGTAGGTGTAGTTGACGATTGCGCTCGTCCGCTCCGTCGGCCTGAACCGCAGTGAACCCTCGAACCCGCGGCTCGAATACGCCTGGCCAGTCGTCGCGAGCGACGGCGGTCCATCCGGATCCGGATTGGGCACGAAAATGCGCCGGTCCTCCTGTTCCAGGTAGAAAACCGCGGTCTCCCACTCGATGCGCCCGTCACCCGTACGGCCCTTCCAGCCGATCTCGAAACTGTCGATGGTCGTCGGCTCTTCGTCCCGGGCATAGCGGTCCGGCTCCCACTGGAACACCGGACCGAAGTTCGAGTTGAAGCCCCGGCCATAACTCGTGTAGAGGATGCCGCCTCCGTAGTCGTAAGAAAGCGATGCCTTGGGAGAAAAGGCATCGGCATCTCCGGTTGCGCGCTGATCCACCGGCTGGGTGCCGACGACGTCGAAGTCGACCTCGCGCTCGAACCGGTCGTAACGCAGGCCGACCGTCAGTTCGAGCCGGTCGTTCAGCCGGATCTCGTCCTGAACGAATGCTCCCGCAAACGAATTGGTCGTGTCCGCAACCGTGCGTAGCTGGCTGCGCACAAAGCAGGCGTTGTCCGGCGCGTCGTTTGTCACCTCACCCGTCGAGTAGTCGACCAGGATCGCGTAAAAGCGGAAGCCGCACTCGCCGGAAAAGAACGGGTCGATCTCGCCTGACCAGCGATCCGCCTCGTCGAGCGTCGCGCGCTCGCCGCTGATGCCGGCGACGACGGTATGGCGGCCCGAGTTCCAGTTGACGAGTGCCTCGCCGAAGAACACGTCTGCTTCGCTCTCCGACGCAAAGCCGTTGACGCCCATAATCGAATTCGCCGGATCGAACTCGAAGAAATCGTAGAAGTTGAGTGCAACGTCGGAGTCGAACGATCTCGCCTGACCCGTGAACTGGAAATTCAATGAATCGGACACGGCGTATTCGTAACGCGCGGCGGCAATGACGCCTTCCCTGTCGTTACCCGCGGGCAGGTAGCCGAGGAACGTCTCGTCTCCGCCGACAACGTCGACGACGGTGCCGTCGCCCAGCGTGGGGATCACGCTCGGCACTTCCGCGTCACGATTGTAGTACGTCAACCACCCGGTGAGGTTCCCGCGCTCTCCGACCGGCAATGCGCCTTTCACGAACACGCTCGCGAGCTCGCGCCGACTGTTGTCGCGCCAGCCCTCGAAGTCCTCGTACACGGCGCTGAGCATCACGCCGGCGCCGCTGTCGAAACCGCGTTCGACGTGCGCCTCGGCCCTGAAGAAATTCTCGCTGCCGGCGCTGACGGACAGCACCGACCGGTCCTCACGAAGCGGACGCGTCCGGTAATTGACGGCGCCGGCGATCGCGCCCCGCCCGTACAACGCCGACACCGGACCGCGCACGATCTCGATCGTGTCGACGACCGGATACGGCACCTCGAACAGCAGCACCTCCTCGTCCGGTCCCACGAACGGAATGCCGTCAACCAGGGCGAGGAAAGTGTCGTTTCCGTGGTTGCCGGTGACGCCCCGGATCGAAACGAACGGAAACTCTTCGCCGTCACCTTCGCCACGGCGGAAGAAAACGCCGGGCACGCCGCGAAATTCGTCGGTGCCGTAGTTGAAACCCTTGGCGCGCAATTCGCCGACGTCCTGTACGGTCACCGACGCGGCAACCTCGAGCAGCGGCTTGCCGCGGCGCGTGGCCGTTACGACGATTTCATCAAGGGGATCGTCGGCACTCCCAATAACCGTTTGCGCGGCCGCATCAGGGCCGCCTGTAAATGCAGTAGATGCGACGGCGGCAACGATGCCGGCCGCACGCGCGATGCAAGTATTCACTCTCCTGACCTCGAAATGCATTGCAGGGCGGCACGACGTGCCGCCGGTAAACGGCGCGAAGCGCCGTCATTCAGGCATTTCGGGTCTTAGGGAGAGGCGCGGGATCGGTAATGAGAAAAACCGTCGGCACGAATGGCGACGACGGCTTCGCCGGCGGCCGCAAACGAAGTGGCCGGAAGCGCGGTTGCCCCGCCCGCGTCGACGGTAACATCGTCGTCACGGTCGGATTTCAGGCAAACCACGCAGGTTTCGTCAAGCTCGGTTATCGAGTGATCGAATTGATGGAACGCAAACGATGCCTGCGACCAGGCCAACAACACGAGCAGCAGCCACGTGAACGTGGGTGCGGTCCGTCGAAAGTGGTGTCGGTTTATTGGCATGATTGTGAACCGGTTCGATTCGATTTGCACACGAATCGACAATCTTGATTGATAGCATTTCCAATCAGGAGGGGCAATAACTTTTTGCCATGATGCGTCGCCCTGCGGAACGCTAGGCGCGGATAACCCCTTAACGTAAGCGACTTTTCCGTCTGCCGCCCCGGAAATATCGAAGCCCCGGACGGTCCGGTTCGGGGCCACCTCCCTTTTCTACTTCGCCGCCATTTTCAGGAACTCACGCTCGTGCTCCTGCGCGTTCAAGACGATACCTTCCTCGTACCGCTCCAGAATCTCGTCCAGCGCCCGGCCGATTCTGGTCTGTGTGCGGATCATTTCAATCTTCGGCCAGGTCGACTTTTCACCGTCCTTGATCATGGCAATGATTTCGTCCTTGCTCCGGTAGGAAAGCAGACGCGTCGGGTTGTAGGTTCGTCTGGACGGCAGGATGTTGATGTCGCCCGTGTAGGTTTGCGAGATGACCGACGTCCAGGTGCTGAGGACCTTGCTCGCAACCGGACTGAGCTTGGCCGGCTTCTGTACGATCCTGGCCGTCGCCAACGCCCATTCCTTGGTGGTTTTTACGCCGACGTCCCGCAGAATATCCCATACCGTCTGCTGTTGTTTGTTGGCGTTTACGAACGGCAGCACAAACGGATTGGTCTGGCTCACGATCGTGTGATTGACGCCATAGAGGCGCGATATGCGTTTGATCGGCAAGTCCTGAGCGACCGAGCCGTCGATCCACTGCCTCGAAGGCAGGTACGGCTGCTTATTGCCCTGCTCATTTTTTGCGGCCAGGGTGACCGGCGGATAAACACCCGGCACCGCGCAGGACGCCAGCACGGCCTCGCGTATCATGACGTTCGGCGACGTCGTTGCGTTGAGCAGTCGCGAACCCTGGTGCGGCTCGGCGGGAGCCACCGGTATGTTGATGTGAATGCCGGTCCGCTCCTGCGCTTCCTGAAACGTCAGATCCGGGATCATTCGCGCTATCAGTTCGTACACTTCGTCAATTGGCACCTGCGTCTGATAGCGTAGCGAAAAATAACGCATCAGACCGGCTTCCTGCTCGATTTCCACGTCCAGGAATTCAGGGTCGAAGATCTTCTCCAGCTCGTCGTCGGAATGCGTGCCGATGAGTGCTACGACAAACGCGCCGCCGCTGGAGCCCGAAATGACCTTGGGCAGCAGTCGTTGTTCCCAGAGCGCTTTCACCACACCCAGGTGAAAATACAGGAGCGAACCCGCGCCGCTCATGAGCAACGCGGATCGTCCGAAACAGTGGCTGGCCCGCTGGAAGAACTCGATCTTTTCCTCCAGATCGATTTTCCGGACCCGGCCGCTGGCGAGATACTCCAGCGTGGAGGCAACTTCTTCGACGTAGTCGACAACGAGCTGCTTCGTGCCGAACTTTGCTTTTTGATACAGGGCCGGCCGGCCCATGCCGCCCATGTTTCCGTGGATGCCCTCGTTCAACGCGAACAGAAGGCCGTGTGAATCGCTTTTGGCGCGTAACGCACGAAGCCGGTCGAGACGGTCGCGGATGGCCGCATAATCGTAACGGGACGACTCGTCCGCCGCCCTCCAGGCATCGAGCTTCTTTTTCTTGTCATAGCGCTTCGCGGCCTCGGCCCACTGTTCGTAGGTCTCGGCCGACGCCAGGTCTTTCTCTAGTTTCGTGGACAAATCCAATACCAAGCTGGGACTCCTTGCATCAGGGCCGAAGCAAACCGGGCATGGCACGCCGGCCCGTCGCGATTATCCATTGGCGGGCTCCGGTAAGCCAGCCGGATAGGTCTCAAAACCGGATTAGGTAAAGCGCGACCGATCGTATTTCACCTCCTTTAATGGAGGTGAATCCCTCCCGCTTCAAGCCTCTGCGGCATATCTATCTAGCGCACTCGACGATCAGGGGTGGTGACAGCCGGGACACCGCCGGGTGAGGTACGATAGCCGATAGAATTCCGAATACCGGGCACATCGGAAACGAGGGACAGACCGTCGTGAGTCAGCTAATCATAGTTTTCCTGTTCACGGCGGTATATCTCGGCGTCTGGGTGACGCTCGGTGTCATGGCAATACGTCAGGCCAAGGCAGGGTCTTTTTGGCGGTTTTCCAATCCGGTCTCCTACCTCCTTATCGTTATCACCGCGTTTCCGCTCTGGTACCTCCTCGGATATCTGGTATCGCCGACCTACGCCAAGTTTCGAGCCGCCTGCGCAAACGACGTTGAACTCAATGTCGTCCGCCCGTATCCGACCCGGACGACGTACTCGGTACTGTGCTTCGAGGTCAAGCGGGCTGTCTTTGACGGCCACTACGACGAGGGCGTATGCCTGCGGGATTTGACAAAAATAAAGGCGGTTCTGATTCGCCGCATCGTACCGACCCCAGGCGAGTGCGACGGCCCGCAAAATGACGCTTGCTTCAGCGTAGAGCCGACCGAACTCCCCTCATTCGCGTACAGAACGGTCGCCCGCGCCGTCGAAAGGTCCGACAACAAGCTGTTCGCGGATTACATGGTGAGCCGGCAAACGGATTTCGTCGATCAGACAGGGGAACTGTTGGCGTATAAACGAACCTACAACCACTATCCTCATGGACGCCTGAGCACGCTCACAGGCCTGCTGACGAAACGACACAGCTCGTTGTGCACCTACGATGGGCACGGCGACGAACGCATGCGCAAAATGTATCCGCCGGAGTGACTCCCGTTACCGCGGTAACGCGCCACGAAAGTGTCCGGTTTGTACATAGACAGATTCGCCGGTGAGCAAACCTGACATCGTTTCTAACGATACATACCAACCAGAAACGGACTCCGATCAGTAAATTCCGCGTTCAACTCGCCCGTCGTCATGCGGTTTCACCGCGGACAGGACGCTCTTCCTATCAAGCCGATCGGGTACAACACCGATGGCGACAGATTGTCCCCAACAAAACTCGTCGCGAAGCGCGTTTTCAAGTTCATCATGTGCACTGTCCTCGAAAACGTGATACCAAGACTGACTACCCATGGTGATCAGGCTGGTACGCACTACGGCCCAGTCCGTACCATCGGGTATTCGTGATTTCGCTTCCGCTATCAACACATCATCCGTGATGCCTCGAATCGGAAACTGAGACATACGAAAAACCTCCACGCTGGTCTGCGGCGAAAGTTCATCAACACGATAGAAGAAAGACTCTGACGACTCAAAAAATTCATACGACCTGCTGCCGGCACCCGCGTGAAACCGAAACAGGGCGACGATCTCACCTACTGACTCGAGAACTTCACTGATACCGCGAGCAAACTCGGTGCTTGAGGTAGAAAGGTTGTCCATGGCTAATCGTCCACGAATGTAGTTCCAACGTTCGCTGGTGCGTCATGATTGTTTGAAATTCTTGTACGCCAACCAATAGTGATGCAAACCTATGTAACACGAGGCAGCTATATACCCAGGAACGCTATTGCGCAAGAATTGAGTGCCATAAAACTTTAAGAATCTGATAAGAAAAAAATGGTGGCATAAGGGAGTAGAAAAGTCCGACCCCTACTTTCTGGTACCACGTTCGTACTCCTACGTTCGCCTACCTACGACCCCAATTTTATACCTCTATTTGGTGTCAGATATATTTGACATATTAGGACGCTTACACTCTAGTGAGCTTCCACTGATTAAAGCAGAATTGGAGAAATCTATGCGAGCATTAGTCCTGATGTTAGTTGTCGTTTCAATGTTCTTTTCCGTCCGTGTTTTAGCTGAGGACCGAACGGGGCATATCACTTTGCTTCGAGCAAGTTCGGATTCTACACAGCATCCTGCGCACAACAGGGACATCATGACCTTTAAACTGAGCGTTTCTCTTCACGTAAACTGCACGTGGCTAAGACTGAATTCGAACAACAGCTATTTTGCATCGACCCTTCTGATGGCCAGATCTGCTGAAAAATTAGTAAGAGTATGGTACGACGAGAATAGCGCTATTTCGGGGACATGCGAGGCATATACAATTGAGGTCATAGATTAGGCGGGGTAAACGGGTCGGATCCAGTATTCAATCAATCGGCACCGATCCATTGTTTTCGGAGCTGTGACTACGGCCATCCTCCGCATCATCAAGCGGCACAGAAGCTGAATTTTCGCGTTATCGCTCCAATTTCTTCCAGGTTGCGACTTGATGCCCTGAGCACCGACCAATATCGGGCACCTCCGGTCGTTTCACCGTTTACGGACGCCACCGCGCCGTCAGCCTCAACCCAGGTTGCGAGTATCCGCGCAGCGCAGGAAAGATTGACCGCAGGATCATGAAGATCTTTCGCGGTAACGATCTTACAGCCGTACCGTCTTTGTTTTGCGCTTTCGACCGAAAGCTGGAGCAGCCCTCTGCTGATGACCCGATCGCCGTTCCCGTCCCTCAGTTCTTCCATGAAAACCGTTTCCGGGTTGAAATTGCTCTCGAACTTCGCCATCGCCGACAGCAACCCCGCCCAGAACATGACTCGGAAATCGGGTCCCAGCGTCGGATAGCGCGGACAGAACGTTTGTATGTCTTCCGGCAATTGATCGGAAAGAGACGTCGCCGCGACGGCGCTCTCCGTAACCTGCGTCCAGGTTCCGCCGCCGTTTACATGAGACCACGCTGCGTAGTTTTCAGGCGGCGCTTGCTCCCGACCGATCTGACACGAGGCCAGCAGCATGACCAGCATTGCGCCGATTATTCGGTTTACACAATTCATCAGACACTCAGGATTGCGAGCCCCTGCCTACTCCGACCAGACCGCCAACTCGTTGCCGTTCGGATCGATGAAGTGGAACCGCCGACCGCCCGGAAACGCGAAAATCGGTTTTGCAATCTCGCATCCGAGCTCCTTGATTTTCTGCTCGGTCTGCTCGAGTCCCTGATGGTAGAGGACGACCAACACCCCGCGTGAGCCGGACGCTTCTGTTTCGGTCGTAAAACCGCCGTCCACACCGGCGCCGGAGAAACTGGCGTAATTGGGGCCGTAGTCGGTGAAATCCCACCCGAACGCCGCACCGTAAAACTGTTTCGTCCGCTCCATGTCAACGGACGGAAGCTCAATGTAGTTGATGGTGTTGTTTTGGTTGGTCATGGACAGCCTCCAAGCTGAATGCTTGAACATTCTACGTGAGCGCTACTGACAGCAGGTGGCAGCAGGCCGGCGCCCCACCACGGGTAACGCTCCATCACGCGGGCCAGAAACGACGATTCGCCTGCGCAGCAGCGGCACAACCATAAGCTCTACTCGTCCGGCACCTTGACGAAATCCGTGAGCCTCTTGTCGAAAATCACGGCAAGAAGCACCAGGACGGCCATGAAGAGGTGCGAGACCGTCAGTATGTTCATCCCGATAACGAAGTCCGACCCGTCCAACCGTTCAACGATTCTGTTCACCAACAGACTGTCGAGACAGCAAGGGTCCGTGGCAAGACGCGCTATCTCCTGGTTGATCAGGTTCACGAAATTGAGCTGCGTTTTCGTCACCAGATAGTTGACGGCGGCAAACCCGGAGTAAACGGTCAACAATGCCGTTTTTTCCGAGCGCCTCAATGGCCGGTCCACGTAAACGATGCCGCCAAAAATAGCCATGTGTATGGTTATGAACAGACCCCATTGGATGTCGGCACGATTGGCCGCCGAATTAGCCAAGTCGAATAATTCGTAGAGAGTCACGTAGCTGCTCCATTCGGGGAAATCGAATCCAACGGTCAGTCCGCCAATCGATGGTGACTGTCCGCGCTTTTAATCCTGGGGCGCCTCGAGCGCCGTCCCGGACGCCGTTTTTCGACGACGTTCAGAATTCTCAGGAACTTCGGGCACTCCATGTGGCTGGGCGCCGGACAAGCAGCCGCGTGACGCAGACCGTCACGCATTGCGGTCAGCCGCCGGATGGTGTCGTCGATTTCGTCCGCCTTGGCCGAGAGCCTTTGGCGGTCGATCACCGGACTGTCGTCCAGGGCGAACATACCCGCGATTTCCTCCAGCGAAAAGCCCGCTTCACATCCCAGCGCGATCAGCGACAGGCGTCGCAGAACGCCCGGATCGAACACCCGCCTCAAACCGTGGCGGCCGGTCGAGCGGATCAGCCCTTTCTCTTCGTAAAAGCGCAGCGTTGACGCAGGGAATCCGGAGCGCCGGACAACCTCGCCGATATCCAGCTCGTTCATGCTTGACCTCAAGTTAACTTGAAGTGGCAAAATACTGCGGCCTGGGTGTCAAAGCAAGCGTCGGAAGAAATGATCATGGGTATCGAAAACGCGCATATTCTCGCCACGGTTGCAATCGGACTGGGCGCAACCCTCGTTATGGATCTCTGGGCGCTGTTCCTGCGGCGCGCCTTCGGTGTGTCCTCGCTCAACTATTGTTTGGTGGGACGCTGGCTCCACCACATGCCTGAGGGTACGTTCAGACACACGAACATTGCCGCAGCGCCGAAAAAGTCCGCTGAATGCGTGACAGGCTGGATCGCACACTATCTCATCGGCATCGCGTTTGCGTTCATGCTCGTGGCGGCGACGCTGGGACGCTGGCTGGAGAATCCCACGCTGTTGCCCGCGTTGGGCATGGGGGTGAGTACGGTCCTTTTCCCGTTTCTGATCATGCAACCGTCCTTGGGCCTTGGTGTTGCCGCATCGAGAACGCCCAGTCCAACTCGGACCAGACTCAAGAGCTTGATGTCCCATTCGGTATTCGGCGTCGGTCTCTATTTCTCCGCGTTTCCGGTGAGTTACCTGATGTGCACCTACACCTGACGGTTACCGGCACACGGAGACCGGTTTTCGCAATCACCGGCACGACGTCGCGAGGCGCTGCAAGACCCAAACCCTAAAATAGAAGAAAGGAGAAAACATGGACGCCGCTTATTGGCACCAGAGATGGAAAAACAGCGATATCAGTTTCCATGAGATGGAAAGTAACACCGGACTGGTCAGACATTTCGAGAAACTCGCCGTTGCCGAAGGCAGCCGGGTGTTCGTCCCGCTGTGCGGTAAAACACTCGATATCGCCTGGCTTCTTTCAACGGGCTATCGCGTTGTTGGTATCGAACTGAGCGAACTGGCGATCGAACAACTGTTTGCCGAGCTTGGGTTACTGCCGGCGGTGACGGAAACCGGCAAGTTCAGGAAATTCAGCGCGAAAAACATCGACATCTTTGTCGGCGACATATTTGACGTATCCAAATCGACCCTTGGCCCGGTCGCCGCCGTTTACGATCGAGCGGCCTTGGTGGCTCTGCCCGAAGAGACGCGCAGACGATATGCGGCGCACCTGGTCGAGATCACGGCCAATGCACCGCAGTTGCTGATCACCTTCGTGTACGACCAGTCCTTGATGGAAGGACCCCCGTTTTCATTGAGCGCGGCCGAAGTGGACGAGCATTACGGAGGCAGTCACGCGGCGACGTCCGTTGAATGCTCGGACATACCGGGTGGGCTGAAGGGTATATGTCCGGCAAAAGCGGAGGTTTGGCTCTTGAAAAACCGCCGGTAACTGCGAGTTTGTGGGTGTTCAATTTACGTGCAACACTGCACGGAACAAAACGAGTGCCAGGCTTGCGTCTTCCGTGAGTAACAAAGAGCCTGAACTGATTCACGGGAGAAGTTTTCGCCAAGTAGTGATGGTGCAGCCCGGATGACAGACGGCGCCGGACTCGACCGAGGCAAACCGGCCTGCGCCGAATCAAGGGCGGTGAGTTATGAACCTCGTGAGTGAATACAAACGGCAATTCGGCTGGCGCGACTGGTCGACGATCCTGAACGCATTGCCTCCGCTGCAAAATCAGGTCGTCCTCGATCTCGGGTGCGGAGTGGGTGACCTCGCAGCCGAACTGGCGAATCGTGGCGCCCGCGTCATTGGCTTCGACATGAACGAGCAACTCCTCCAGCAGGCGGAATCCACGGAGATTCCGAACGCCGAGTTCCGGCTACACGACCTGCGCCGGCCGATCGACGTTGCGCTCACGGCACACGGCCTTTGGTCCAGCTATTCTGCGGCATATTTCCCGAATCTACCTACGACGCTGGCGGCATGGGCGAACAGCCTCAAGCCAGGAGGGTGGGTCGCACTGACGGAAATCGACGACTTTTTCGGACACGAACCGCTCAGCGACCGGACGAAGGCGACGCTCGACGCGTTCGCTCAGGACGCGCTGACGGCCGGACGGTACGATTTTCACATGGGCCGTAAACTGCGTGGGTATCTGGAGCAATCGGGATTTACCGTCACGAAAACGCTGACACCCAAAGACCAGGAACTCTCGTTCGATGGGCCGGCCCGCCCCGACGTACTCGACGCCTGGCGCGCCCGGTTCGACCGGATGAAAGTGCTCCGTGAGTTCTGCGGCACGGACTTCAACCTCGTGCGGGAGGAGTTCCTCGAATGCCTGACCCGCGCCGACCATCGTTCCATCGCCAAGGTTTTCTGCTGCATCGCCATCAAATAACGCGATCACAATTCGCGCAAACAGGACCGTGCTATACCAGCGAAAACCCGCTGCCCCGCTATTCCCGCTCAACCGTATACAACACGTCCATCGACTGCGCCTGTCCAGCGCCCAGTTCCACCGACAGCGAATCGCTCAACCGGTAACGCAGCAGCAGCTCGCCGAGTTTGTCGAACACGCCGTAGCTGTAACGCGCGTGCAGTTTCGGCGTGAGTTGCTTGCCGGCCACGAGCGCCATCGTGTTCTGATTGCTGCCGGTCAGACTGAGTTCGTCCAGCCCTATCGACTGGCCGATCTGATTGGTAATCGCGCCCGCCTGTCTAAGTCCGAGCGAATACGCGGCATCGACCAGCATGTTGCCGTCCGCGGTGCCCGCGTCGGCCAGCGCCCTTCCCGTCAACAAATAGGACAATGCCTCCGCTTCGGCCAGGGCCGGTTCCGAAAACACGGTGGCGCCGAGGTCCGGCGCGCGGCCGCGCAATTCGATGCCCACCGTGATGGTCGCGTCGCCATCAATTTTGCGCACCGCGCGCACGTCGACGTAGGGGCTATCGAGCGGCCCGTTGAACAGCATCGTGCCGTGTTCGATCTCGAGCCTCTGTCCGTAGGTCTCGAAAAAACCGCCGACCAGATTCAGTTCGCCCTCCGCGCGCGGCTCCCGGTCCTCCGCCAGAACGAAACGAAGATCGCCGGTGAGATTGCTGTCCAGGCCAAACGCCTGCACGTGCACCGAATCGCTGAGGCTCAACGTCAGATCGCCGCTGAGCCGGGTATCGCGCCGCGCAGTCTCCTCCCGGCCTTCCACAACCACGTCGGCCGATGGCGTCACCGCGCTGTCCTGCAGTTCGGTCACCGTAATCTCACCCTCGTCGACGACAACGCCGCCGGTGACGCGAATGTCGCCTCCGCCCGCGACGACCGTCAGGTCCGGCGACGCAACGAGATAATAGTCCTGCCCGCCCAGCAGCGCCGCCCGATCGCCGGTCAGGCGCATGTCGAGGCGCGGTGATGCGCTGCCGATGTCGGCAACGCGGCCGTCAACGGCGAGTCTGCCGTCACCGGAGTTTGCGGCGCCAACGATGCTCAGACCGCCCGCGGAACTGCCGGCCAGCTCCACGTCGATGTCCGTGAGCGGCAGGTTCAGCGCCGGAACCACGAGCCGCCCGTTCCGCCAGCGTATCGAACCGTTCAGATCGGGCGCGCTGACTCGGCCGCTGGCGTTCAGGTCCGACGACAGATCGCCGCCGAAATCTTCGATTTCCGGGATCAACGCGTCGACCCAGCGCCAATCGCCGCCCTGCAACTGCATGTTCGCCTCGAGCGCGCCGTCGCTGGTCAGCTCGTCCAGGGACGCCGTGATATTCATCTGCAAGTCCGGCTCCGCGTTCACGTTCATCTGTGCGTTCAGCCCGGAGGCGCCAAGCGTCGCACGAGCGCGTGCGACGGGCACCTCGAACTGCAGCGCGTCGTCGTCCTGCGGGAAAATCTTTACTCTTGTGCCCTGTTGCTCCCAGTCGAACGAACCCGTCCACCGATCGTCGAGCCGCTGCAGTTGAATTGCCGCGTCGACACCCCCTTCCAGACGAACCTCTTCCGGGAGAAACGCGTTGGCAACGCCCAGCGGACCGTTGCCGAGCGTTGCCGAAAGTTCGAGGTCTTCATCGTCGAATATAAACGGTTCCAACCGCAGCCGGGCATCGCCGTTCGTCCAGATCGCGGCATCGGTGCTCACGGCGACAACTGCGGTGGAAGCCTCGAAGCCAAACGGCGACGTGCTTCGCCAGGTGCCGCTGAAGGGTTCCGTCAACGCTGCAGAATTTACGCGGCCGCGAACGCCATCGTCGCCGATCGCAAGACTCGCCGTTACCGCCGCCGAAAAGTCGTCAAGCGACCACTCGCCCTCGAATTCGACGGCATCGAGTTCACCGAGGAGCCGTAAGCTGCCCCGCCCGAGCGCCGATTCGTCACTTACAAGCCCGCCGAATTCGACATTCAGATCGACGCGTTCCGGAGAGGACGCGCGGCTGTCTATCGAGAACGTATCCACGCTCCAATCCGCGACAGCGACCCTGTTGCCGGACGCCTCACCGGTCACCACCGGCAGTCCCGGCGTACCGCTCACCTTGAGGTCCGCCTCCAACGCACCGGCGAGACCGGACCACAGCTGATTCATGGCCGGCGCATCCGCGAGCACTGTGGCGCTAAGCTCCGTGGCCGCGAGCGTTCCGTCAAGCTCGAACCGGTTGTCACCGACCTGCAAACGGCAGCCGGCACAGGACCAGACATCGGCGCTGCGTCCGACACTGCCGCGCGCCGTTGCGGGCAGGCCGGCATAGTCGCCCGACAGCGATTCGATCTCCAGCACGAAGTTCTCCGCGCCGCTGCCGGTCAGGCGCAGGATGGCATCTAGGTCCCCGGGCGCCAGCGGCGTGATCGTCGACGGATCAACGTCGGTCGCGGCAATTACGATATCGACGTCGAGCGCCGGTGACCAGGCCACGCGCCCAGCGACGGACCCGTCCGCTGCCGGCGTCGCGGCGCGAACGTCGATGGTCTGCAGCCCCGAAAAGTCCCCGGCGACCGTGCCGCTGACGTCACCCGCCGGATACTCGGGGTGCTCGATCGCCCCAGCGAATTCGGTCTCGTAGGCATCCGCCGATCCTCGGATTCGCAGACTGCCGGCGCGCGCAATCCAATCCTGGTATTGCCACTCCTCGAAGGTCGACGTCACGTCGACCGACGGCGCCACTTCGCCGAGGATAAAGACCGTACCGTCGCTGCGCGCCGGATACTCGCCCGCCAGCCGGTGCTCGAACTCCAGTCGACGCAGGGAGCCGGCCACGCTGCCGGTTCCCGACCAGGCGTTATCGGCCAGCCGCCAGTCGAGGCTTGCGGCAACGGGCACGTCGCCGTCCACGTCGATCGACAGCGCGGACGCGTTCAGCTCCAGGCGATCGACGAACAGACCAACACCGGCGGCGGCAAACTGCGTGTCAGCAGCCCCGAAATTCCGCACCGTGAGATTCGTCAGTCGAGTGTCGTTGATCGACAGCGATCCGAGCGCGAAGTCCGCGACCCGCAGAGGCAGCGGCAGCGGCGCCATGGACAGCTCGAACGGCTGGCTCGGCGCGGCGTCTTCGCCGGTCGTCACAACCGTGACGCGATCCGCGGATAGCCGCTCGACGGCAATCCCACGGAGTGACGACGCCGGCCAGTTGACGTCGACACGCAGCTCCGCGAGCCCGACGGACAGATCGGGCTGCGACAAACTCAGCGCCGCGATACGCAATTCGCCGAGCAAGGTTCCGGATATGCCATCCGAGATGAGTTCGACGGGTGCGGCGTCGATCGCCGTTGTAACAAGCCAACGCGAACCCGTTTCACTGCCCAGCGCCCACCAGCCGAACGCGCACAGCGACAAAACAAATGCCGCAATCGCGGCGGCTACCCGCCGCAACCAGATCCACGCCCGGCCGGTCACAGATCCGGCCCGAGCGTGAGATGGAACCGAACGTCCGTGCTGTCGTCATCCAGAGGATGTGCAACATCGAGCCGCACGGGACCAAACGGGGAGTACCAGCGAAGTCCGAGGCCGATGCCCGTTTTGAAGTCTATGTCGGAATCGTCGAACGCGCTGCCCGAATCCACGAATGCCGCGATGGCCCAGTTCGTCCGAATGCTGCGGTCCAGTTCGAGGCTGGCCGTCGCCAGATGGCTGCCGCCGATAACGTCGCCGTTTTCGTCAACCGGCCCTATTGTCTCGAAGTCGTAGCCGCGGACCGACGTGTCACCGCCGGTAAAAAAGCGCACGGTGGCCGGCAGTTCGTCGAATTTCGAGCGCGCAGTTGCGCCCAGATCGGCGCGGGCCAGCAACCGCGTGGACGCGCCGAGCGAACGAATCCATTTGGTGGACAGCGTTAGCTGCGCGAACGACGTATCCGACAGCAGGCTGGTATGCGCACCGCGCAGGTCGATACTGATCCGGTGACCGGCCTCCAAGCGGCTCAGCGAGCGGCCGACCGTCGACTCCCACTTTACACCCGGCATCAGCAGTTTCGACGTCTCGCGCAGCTCGCCGACATCGAAGTCTTCGTAACTGAGGTCGACGTACGGCGTCTCCAGCCAGTCTTGCCCCCGGTTCCTCGACAGCCGCAGCCCGAGCGTGGACTTGTCGGAACGGCTGGTGTCCGTTCGCCGCGCTCGGAAACCCGTGTAAACGTCCACCCACCCGCCGACGCTTTCACCGGTCGGCCAGCGATACGCGCCGGTCACCTCGCTGTCCACCTGGGACGCGAACAGCGTCGCGTTGAACTGATGTCCTGCGGAATTGCGCCGGCGATCCGTGTAACCTGCCCGGCCCTGCACACCCGTATCCGTCGCATAACCCGCACCGAGCGTGTACTGGCGGCGCTTGGACGGACGTAGCGTCACGACAACCCGCACCCTCGCCTCACCGTCCGCGCCCGGTTCCGCGCGGATCGAGACACCGTCGAAGTAACCGCTGCCGCGCAGCGACTCGTGCATGCTCGACAGGGCCGCAACGTCGTAGGGATCACCCGGCTCGAAGGGCACGTAACGCTGCAGCAAATCGGCGTCCAGTATGCCTTCGGTGAACACCACGTCGCCGAAACTGTGGCGCGGTCCCGAGTCGAGCCGGAAGACGACGTCCGCCCACTCGAGAGACGCGTCCACCGTCACGCGGCTTTCGGTCAGCTCGGCAGCCAGATAACCGTTGGCGCCAAGCTGCGTTACCAGGGATTTTTTGTAACGTTCATAAACGCCGTGATTCACAATCGATCCCGGCGCGGGGGCCCGTGAGCGAACGTCCTCGACCAGCCGCGCGTCATCCTCCGCGTCGCCCGCGATCTCGATGCTGACGTCGCGGATGCGCACGGGCTCGCCAGCGTCTACGGCGAACACTGCCGTCCAGCACTCGCCGTCGGGGAAGTCGATCGACTTGTTCAGCGTATAGGCGTAATAGCCGAGCGCCTCCAGCGCATCCTTGAGCTGCTCGTCTGCGTCGTCATACAAGCGCTCGACCCGCCAGCGGGCCGTGTCGCAGCTTGCCGACGCAAGCTTCACCAGTGCGCGCGCGTTCCGCTCCAGGTCACGCTCCAACCCGGTGAACCGAACGTCCGCGAGCGAGGACGTCGTCGGACCCACCGACAGCACCGCGATCACCGCGAACGCGGCAAGCGGGCTAACGGCCGTCGCGCCGGACCTCCCTGTGCGGGTGCCCGCTTTGTCCATCGTCTGGTCCATTGGTTTCGTCGGCTGGGTTGTCGGCTGACCTGTCTAGAACCTATGTCAAATTGGATCGTAACCGCGCCGGCGGCGATTTTTTTGCAAGCCAAGGCGCAGCGAGCGCAGTGTAGCAGCGCTACATCAGCGAGCTGCAACGCTGGATGGCGAAAAAATAGCCACCGGCCCGAAGGGCATTTCCGACGGAAGTGCAATAACGTAACATTGGGCGTCTTCGCGCCCCGCTTCCGGCAACGGCGGAATTGGGTCAGTCATTTTCCAGACAGGAACCTCTAATGACCACCAGGAATATCCTAATGGCCGCACTCACCGCGCTCTCGATTGCCGCCTGCGGCGGCGGGACCGAAGTCACCACCGCGGAAAGTCCCGACGCGACGGCCGGTATCGTCGTTACCGACGCCGAACTCGCGGACAATCCGTTTCTCGCCGAATGGACGACCCCCTACGGCGTACCCCCGTTCGATGCGATCGACGATTCCCACTACATGCCCGCCTTCAAGAAGGGTGTTCTGGAGCGCCGCGCGGAGGTGGACACCATTGCCAACAACCCGGAACCGCCCAGCTTCGAGAATACCGTAGTGGCCCTGGAGGCCGCCGGCGATCTGTTCAACAAGGTGATTTACACGTTCGTCAACGTCCGCAGCACGGAGATGAACGACGCACTCCGTGCGATCGAAGCGGACATGATGTCGCTCTATACCCGCGAAAACGACGCGACCCGCCTCAACGACAAGCTGTTCAACCGCGTTCGGGCCGTGTACGAACAAAAGGACGGCCTGGACCTGTCCGAACAGGACGCGCGTGTGCTCGAACTCGTGCACAGGGGCTTTGTCCGCGCGGGCGCCGCGCTGGACCCCGAAACCAAACGCCGGGTCGCCGACATCAACGCCGAAATATCTGGGCAAAGTACGAAGTTCGCACAGAACCTGCTGCTGTCGACCAAGGCGTTTACGCTGAACATCACCGACGAAGCCGATCTCGCCGGTCTTTCGGACGATTTCAAGGCGAGCATCCGTGACGACGATGCGGGCGCCTGGGTAGTCGGCCTCAATCGATCGGCGTATGAAACGTTCATGACACAGTCCGAAAACCGTGAACTGCGCGAAAAGCTGTTCAACGGCTATCGCCTGCGTTCCGCCGGCGGTGAATTCGACAACGGACCGATCCTGATAAAAGTCGCGCAGCTGCGCGCGGAGCGCGCCAGGCTGATGGGCTACGAATCGCACGCGCACTACCAGCTCGAAACGCGCATGGCGAAAACGCCGCAGGGCGCCGAGGATTTTCTGCTGAGAGTCTGGCGGCCGGGCCTAGCGCGCGCCGTGGAGGAGCGCGCCGACATGCAGGCGATGATCGGCGACGAATTCACGTTCGCGGGACACGATTGGTGGTATTACGCCGACAAGGTGCGCCAGGCGCGTTACAACTTCGACGACAACACGCTGAAACCCTACTTCGAGCTCGGCGCCGTACGCAGCGGCGCTTTCGAGCTGGCGAATCGGCTGTTCGGATTGACCTTCGAGGCGGTTGACGTGCCGGTCTGGAACCCCGTCGTTACCGCGTACGACGTCAAGGACGACGACGGCTCGCACCTCGGGCTGCTGATGGTGGACGTTTATGCGCGTAACTCCAAGCGCGGCGGCGCGTGGATGAACAACTACCGCGAAGCCACCAACATCAACGGCAACAACGTCCGCCCGCTGGTCACGATGAATCTGAACCTGCCCCAGCCGCCCGCGGGTGAACCCACGCTGATGCGTTTTTCCGACGTCGAAACGTTTTTTCACGAGTTCGGCCACGGCCTGCACGGACTGATGACGCAGATGAACTACGAGACGATCTCCGGCGTCAGCGGCCCGAGGGACTACACGGAGTTTCCCGCGCAGATCCTCGAACACTGGCCGGGCGAGCCGCAGATGCTGGAGCTGTTCGCGAAACACTACGTCACCGGCGAGGTGATTCCGATGGAGCTGATCGAAAAGATGCGCGCGGCGTCGAATTTCAACCAGGGTTTTGCGACGACGGAATACATCGCCGCGTCGCTGCTCGACCTCGCATGGCACAGCCTGACCGCCGCGGAAGCCGCGACGATCACCGACGCCGCGGCTTTCGAGAAACGCGTGCTTCGCGAATACGGCCTGATCGACGAAATCGAACCGCGTTACCGGTCACAATACTTCAATCACATTTTCGCCAGCGGCTATTCCGCCGGGTATTACGCCTACCTGTGGTCCGAGATCCTGGACGCCGACGGCTTCGACGCGTTCAAGCAGGCCGAAGACCTGTTCGATCCCGAGACGGCGGCGCGACTCAAGAAATGGATCTATCAGTCCGGCGGGCTGCGCGAGGCGGACGAACTCTACCGCAATTTCCGCGGCAGCGATCCGAACATCGAACCGCTGCTGCGCGGGCGCGGATTTTCGGTGGAGGAGTCCACGGACGATTGATGGCGCGGTCATGAACCCCAGATAACCGCTCCTGTAGGAGCCCGTCCTGATGGGCGATTGCCGCGGCGCTTGGCCGAGTGGTGGGGGTCGCCCGTCAGGACGGGCTCCTATAGCCTGTTGTTTACGCCGGTTGCACGTCCGAACGCGGGCACTAGGCCAAGATCCGCTCGATCGCCCACCACAGGCCAACCGCGCCGATCAGCGCGGAACCCGGCAGCACGACGTACCGCCGGTAACGCACTTCTTCGGGACCCTCGGCAAGCCGCCGGCGTAACAAGAGCGCCAGCACGAAAGCCGCGGCGACAACGCTGAGCTGGCCGATTTCCACGCCGATGTTGAAGCCGATGAGTGCGCTCCAGAATTGCCCCGACGGCAGTCCGAGCTCGCCGAAGAATCCCGCGAAACCCAGGCCGTGGATGAGCCCGAACGCAAACACGAGCAGCGGCCGCCACCAGGTCATTTTCTTGAACACCAGGTTCTCGACGGCGACAAAGGCGATCGTAATGGCGATGAAGGGTTCGACGATCGACGACGCCGGTGCGATGACGCCGGTGGCCGCGAGACCGAGCGTCACGGTATGCGCCACGGTAAACGTCGTTATCTGGATGATCAGCGCCTTGGCGCGCGTCGATGCGAGGAACAGGGCCAACACGAACAGGATGTGGTCCAGGCCGCCCGGCAGGATATGGCCGACGCCGATCGCAACGTACAGGTTGAACGTCGACCAGAAACCGCGCACCTCGCCGGCGTCGTCCAGAAGCGGGGCCAGTTCCGCATCGGTCGGCGCGTCCTCGCCGCTGTTCAGCGCCGCCAGCGCGCGGCACAGCGCCGGGTCCAGACCGTCTTCGCCGGGCACGCAGAATTCGTCTTCGGGGTGCGCCTGCGCGGTAGAGAGAACCGCGACGGCCATCACGGCCGCGAGGAACAGCATGGCGGCTGTCCGCCACGAGACAGGGGTTGCCTTCGGAAACATCGCGGCAATGTACGACATCGCGGCCGCAACCGCCATGCCCGTCGGCGCAGTCCGTTACTGGTAACCTTTGGCCTGCAACTTGAATAGCTGCGCGTACTGCCCGTCCTGCGCGATCAGGCTGTCGTGATCGCCCTCCTCGACGATCCGGCCGTCCTGGATCACGATGATCTGGTCCGCCGCGCGCACGGTCGAGAAACGGTGGGAGATCAAGATCGTGATCTTGTCACCGCTGGCACTGCGGAAGTGATCGAAAATCGCGGCCTCCGAAGCGGCGTCCATGGCAGCGGTCGGTTCGTCGAGAATCAGTATGTCGGCGTCCGAGCGCATGAACGCCCGTGAAAGCGCAATCTTCTGCCACTGCCCACCCGACAGTTCCCTGCCGCCCTTGAACCACCTGCCGAGCTGGGTTCGATAACCCTCGGGCATCGATTCGATGAACGGCGCGGCCATGCCCGTACCGGCCGCTTCTTCCCAACGCGTTTCGTCCTCGATGTATCGCACGTCCCCGGCGCCGATGTTTTCGCCCACGGAGAACTGATACCGCCCGAAGTCCTGAAAAATAACGCCGACGCGCCGATGCAGTGCGGCGAGTTCCCAGTCCTCGAGACTGAGACCGTCCAACAGGATGTCGCCCTCGGTGGGCGTATAAAGACGTGTCAGCAGTTTGATCAACGTGGTCTTGCCGGACCCGTTTTCACCGACCAGGGCCAGGCTCTGGCCGGGCCGGATCGTCAGGTTCACGCGCTCCAGCGCAAAGTCCTTGCTGCCCGGATAGCGGAACGAAACGTCGCGAAACTCGAGGCCGCGCGAGGGGTCGGGGCCCGACTGCGCCTCGCCGGACTCTGGTGGAACCGGGTACGAGAGATATTCGTAGAGATTCGACAGATACAGGTTGTCTTCGTACATGCCGCTGATTGCGGTCAGGCTCGCCGCCACCGCGGCCTGCCCCTGGCGGAACAGCATCAGATACATCGTCATCGCGCCCAGCGTAATCTCGCCGCCGATCGTCGCGAGCACGATCCACACGTAGGCGCCGTAAAACGCCGCGGTAGAAATCAGGCCGAGCCCAAACCCCCAAACGTCGCGGCGGATCGTCAGGCGGCGGTCTTCCTTGAACAGACGCTTGAATATATTTCGATAACGGTCCAGAAGACGCGGTCCGAGCTGAAAGAGCTTAACCTCTTTGACGCCGTCTTCGCGGGCGATCAGCGTTTCCAGATACATCTGCATGCGACTGTCGGGCGAACGCCAGCGAAACAGGCGAAACGCATCACCGGAGAATTTGGCTTCCGCAAAAAACGACGGCAATCCCGCCACTATCAGAATGAGCACCGCCCACGGCGAAAAACCAAACAGCAGCACGGCATAGCTGACCAGGGATATCCCGTTTTGGGCGAGACCGAACGTGCGTTTGACGAGACTCAACGGCCGGCTGGACGCTTCGCGGCGAGCACGGGTCAGCTTGTCGTAGAACTCGGAATCCTCAAAGCTGCGCAGCGGCAGCGTCAGGGCCTTGTCGAGGATCATCACGTTGACGCGATGACCGAGCTGCGCGCGCAACAGGGATTCACTGGCCGAAATACCGCGCTGGCTTGCCGCCAGCATCGCCACGATTGCGGCTTCGAGCACGACGTAGCCCAGCACCTGACGGACATCGGGCTCGGCCGCCGCAATTGCCGCCACGACACCGTCGACGATCAGCTGCCCGACATAGGCGACGGCCGCCGGCAGAATTCCCGCGACGACCGTCAGCCCCGCGAGTACGAACATCAGGAACCGGCTCGTCGTCCACACCAGTTCCACTGCGCGCCGGCTGTAGCGGAACACGCCGAAAAACCGCGGCATCAGGCCGGGCAAGTCTTCGCTTATAGGATCTATCGCATGAGCCATGTCGGAATCAGTGGAGGCTCCTGGGACGGGTTTCTTGGAACGGGCCGCTCAGGAAACTCCGACAATGGTGTCCGAATCCGACAATTCAAGCGCCGCGAGGCGTCAGGCGCTCGCGGCAACCTGCCAGCCGCCGCCGAGCGCCTTGTACACCCGAGCCATGTTCAGTAACACGCGGGTGTGGCTGCGAGCGCTGGCGTCCTGCGCCTCGTCGCGGCGGCGTTCGGCGTCCAGCACGGTCAGGAAGTCGGCGAGGCCCTGCTCGTAAAGCCGCTGCGCGATCGTGGCGGCCTCGGTACTGGCTGCCGCGGCCGCCTGCAGGCGTTCGTAGGTTCGGAGTTCTTCCGCATACGCCGTCATCGCCGACTCGGCATCCGCCAGCGCGACCAGCACCGCCTGTTCGTAGGTCAGCGCCGCGGCGCGCGAACGGGCGCCCGCCGCCTCGAGGTTTGCACGCAGTCGCCCACCCTGAAACACCGGCCAGCTGACGAACGGGACAACAGCCGTCGTGCGTGCGCGACCGCTACCGATCTCCCCGGAGTTCTCCGCCTCGAATCCGTAGCTCGCGTTCAGCACGAACCGCGGGAAGAAATCGGCTTTTGCGACGCCGATTTCCGCGGTCGCCGCGGCGAGCTGCCGCTCGGCGGCGACGACGTCCGGGCGCCGCCGAAGGACGTCCGCCCGCATGCCGACCGGCAGCGCCCGCGGCGGAGCCGGTAAACGCTCGACGGCGGCCACCTGATCGTCGGTTTCCTCGGGTCGCTGGCCCGTCAAAACGCCCAGTCGATACGTGCTGGCCCGTATCGATGCTCGCAAACCCGGAAGCTGCGCACGTACCGCATCGAGCTGCGCCGCGGCGCGCAGCTCGTCGATACGACGGGCGATGCCCGCCTCGACTTTGCGGCGCGTCAACTCCAGGGTCCGCTGCTGTGACTCGATGTTGCTCTCCGCGATTGCGAGACGTTCCTGCGCGCCGCGCAACTCGAAATACGCGGACGCCGTTTCGGAAAGCACCGACAACACCACGGCCTCCTGACGGGCAATCGTTGCATCCAGCTGGGCATCGGCCGCTTCGTTGAGTCGCCGGTTACCCCCGAAAACGTCGAGTTCCCAGCTGGCATCCAGATTGGTCGTGTAAAAATCGACGTCGCGCGGTATCAGGCCGGCGTCGATGAGCGTACCGCCCGCTCCCGGCGATTCGATGCTCTGCTCGAAACGGGTGAAACTGCCGTTTATCGCGGCCTGAGGCCAGAACGCGGATCGCGCGACGCCGCGCGCGGCGCGCGCCTCTTCGACCCGAGCAGCGGCGACGCCGATGTCGCGATTGTTTGCCGCCGCCCGCGCAAGGAAATCGGCAAGCTGATCGTCATTAAGTGTCGACCACCAGGCATCGGGCACCGCCGACGATTGTTCCGGCTTTTCCAACCACGCGTCGGCAATGTCCGTTTCGGGCGCAGCGTAGTCCGGACCAACCGCACAGCCGGCAAGCAGAAGGGCTGTCGCCAAAGTACACAGTCTTTTCGTACTCATGACGACCACGCCGTTTTGAGCCGATTGAGCGACGGCCTGTCGCCGGCGGGCTGCTTTTCGCGATAAAGCCAGTGATAAACCGCCGGGGTAAATATGAGTGACAGAGTGACCGAAAAACCGACGCCACCCGCAATGACGATGGCGAGCGGCGGCCAGAAATCACCGCCGGTGAACAACAGCAGCGGGATAAAACCGCCGACGGTGGTCGCGGTCGTCGACACGATGTGTCGAGTCGCCCCCATCGTCTCGCCGACGATTGCATCGACCTCACCCGCCCGCGATTTTGCGTTTGCGCGTATCGCCGCCAGTACTACGATGGTACCGTTGATCGCGACGCCAACGAGCCCCACGCTGCCGATAATCGCGTTGAAGCCGCGCGCGTAACCGCCGATCCAGAGCGACAGCATTCCCAGGCCAACCGACAGTACGGCGACCACGGCAATCAGCATCGCCAGGCGGTTGCTGCGGAACGACAAGACGATGGTTCCGACCATCAGCATCAGCAGGATAGGCAGATACGTCAGTAGATCGCCGAGCGCATCCGACTGCTGCTCGCTATCGCCCGCAACTTCAAACGTGTAACCCGGCGGCACCGTGAACCCCTCGGCCTCGGCGCGCACCAATACGGCGTTCGTCACGTCGATCGCCAGCGCGTCGCGGCGGATGTAAGCCAGCACGTCGTTGCTGCGTATGCCGTCGAGCCTGCTGATGCTGCTTGCCTCGGGTGTAATCGCGACGGCGCCTATGCTCGTCGCCGGTATGAAGCGACCGGAACCGGGGTCGGCGACCAGCGGCAGAGACGCGATGGACGCGGCAGAGTCCCGGTCGTGTCCGTGCAGGCGAACGCGGACCGGCAATTCCTCGACGTCCTCGAGCACCGAGCCGCCAATCTGGCCTTCGAGGTCCGCCTGCATTTGAGCGGCGACTTCAGTCAGGGACAAACCCATCTGGCCGGCCGCGACTTCGTCCGCGGCGATACTCAGCTTGGGCTGTCCACCCATGACGCTTGCCCGGGTTGCCAGGATTTCAGGGACGGTGTGCATGATCCGCCGCAGCTCGTCACCGCGTTCCTTCAGGACCGCCGTGTTGGGCCCCTCGATCCGAAAACCGACTGGGGCTTCTATCGGCGGGCCCTGCGCAAACGGGCTGACGACCACCCGCGCGTCGGGAAAACCGTCGCTCAATATCTCCGGCAGGATCGTCGTCAGCTCCTTCGCCCCCTGCACCGTGTCGGTGTAAACCATCGCGTGCGCGTAAGCGCTGTTGCCCTCCTGCTTCATGATCCGATTGTAATAAATGGTCGGATAACTGCCGCCGATGAGCCAATTCACTTGTTCGACCTGCTCGTACCCGCGCACGACCTGCTCGATCTCGCGCGTCAGCAACTCCGTCCGGCCGATCGACGCGTCGGATGACAGCCAAACCTCGATCTCGAACTGATCGCGATCCGCCGGCGGAAAGAACTGCTGCCCCAGCGTGCCGGCGAGGACGAAGCCCAGGATCGGCAGGACCAGGGTGGCCGGCACCGTAATCGCCGGTCTGGCGAGTACCGTAGACAAAAACCGCTGGTAAACCGCCTTCATGCGGCTGCTGCAAATGCCGTCCACCCACCAATGCCGTTCCGTGCCCGGCTCGTGCCGTCGCAGGGAAAGGCCCGCAAGCGCGGGAATGATCGAGATCGACACAAAAAAGGAAGCCGCCAGTGCGAGCACGACCGAGGTTGCGATCGGACCCACAAAATCACCCATCGCACCCGGCAGCAGGAACACCGGCATGAATCCGAGAATCGTCGTCATCGTCGACGCCAGCAACGGAACGAACAAATGCGACAGCGCGTGACGCACCGCCTGGGTGCGTTCTTCTCCCGCATCGAGCTTCTTTTTTATTTCGTCGGTCATGACGATCGCGTTGTCGATGAGCAGCCCGATGGCGATGATCATGCCGAAGATCGACATCTGATGAATCTGCTGGCCGGCAACGCTCAGCCCGAACATCGTCAGGGACGCGGACAGGGGCAGAGAGGTTCCAACGATGATTGCGGCGCGCCAACCCATGCCCGCGAACACCACCAGCATGACCAGCCCGGCGCCGGCAAGCAGATTGCCGCTCAGCGTCGACAGGCGTTCTTCCGTGTAAACGCTCTGATCGAATACGATGTCGACGTCGACACCCGCGCCAGTTTCTTGCGTGAATTCCGCCACCAGGTCGCGAGCGGAAACCGCCCATTGGTCCAGGCGAATGTCCCGACGCGTCTGCGTCGCCACAAGAATGCTGCGCTTTCCGTCCGTGTACGCCATGTCAAACGGCGGATCACGCCAGCCCTTGCGGACGTCCGCGAGATCGCCCACGGTCACTACGCTGCCATCGCGATCGTTCAGGACAGGGATGCGGCGCACACGATCGGCCGACGCCAGTTCGCCGTCCACTTCAATAAAGAGATCTCGATCCGCGCTCCGCAATGCGCCGGCAGGCAATTTGGTGTCGGCCCGCGCGATTCGCCCCGCCACCTGCGCCGCCGTCAAGCCCAGCGACGCGAGCACGCCGCCGTCCAGGGTGACCGAGATTTCCTCCTGAGGCTCACCGTAGATGCGAACGTTGTCCGTGCCACTCATGCCGCGAAAACGATCGGCCAGTTCCTCTGCGATGCGATTCATGACGCCGAACGACCGGGCGTCGCCGTTGCGCCACGCAATCGACACAATCATGCTGAAAGCGACCGCACTGTTTTTGTCGTTGAAATCGGGAACCGTCGCGCCGTCCGGAAGCTCGTCGGCGACGTCGTTAAGGCGGTCCCGCATCTTCGAGAACACCTGTTGATTCTCGCCCGGGCCTATATAGTCCTGGAGTTCCATCTGCACGACGGACACGCCGGCCCGCGACGTTGAACGTATCTCCTTGATCTCCGACAGTTCGCGCAGGCTGTCTTCGATGCGATCCGTAACCAGCGCCTCGACCCGCTCGGCCGACGCACCTGGCAAGAACGTCACTACGCGCGGATACCGATTGGTGATGCGCGGATCTTCGATGCGAGGCATGTTGCTGAGCGCCGAATATCCCCCCAACAGGATTGTGACGAGCCCGAGGACCAGCAGATAGCGGTTGTCGAAAAACCGCAGCGCAAGCGCCGACGAAAACCCGGAGCGAGAGGTCATGATCCGTTCACCTCACCGATGCGCCGGCAACGGCGGCGGTGTCGAGCCGGACCTGCTGATTCGGTACGACGCGAGTCAGCCCTCCGCTGACATATAGGTCCCCGTCGGAAATCGCTCCCCGCACGTAGACGCTCTGAGTGTCCTCGTAGAGAATCTCGACGGCGCGCGGCTGCAGAAAATGCGTCGCACCGCTTGTATCGAGCGGCCCGTCTTCCATCGGCATGACAACGTACGCCGTCCACAGCCCCCGACTGCCCTCCGCCAGCGCGCTGATCGGCAGCCAGAAACCGCTTTCTTCGATGGTCTGGTCAAGCGACAACCTCGCAAGATCGCCGGGCAACGCGGCGCCATTCTCGAGACTCAAAATGACGTCTACGGTGCGAGTAGCCGGATCCCGGACCGGCAACACGGCGCGGACGGTCGCATCGATACGCTGTCCGTCTATCACCACTTCCAGTCGTTGGCCGGTCTCGACACGCTCCGAGAGATTTCCCGAAACTCCGATGCGTACCTCCGGCGCGGCGATCTCTTGAATGTCCAGAACGGGCTGACCGGCGGATACGATCTGGCCCTCGTCCAGACGGCGTGCAATCACCGTCGCATCAAAGGGCGCGCGCAGAACCGACTTGTCGATATCCACCTGCACGCTGTGCAGTCGCGCCCTGGCGGCCGCGACACCGGCCTGCGCGGCGTTCGCGCCGTCAACGGCGAGGTCGAGTTCCTGCGCCGAAATGCCCTCGAAACCGGCGGCTACTTCGCTTCGCTCCAGGCTGCGATCCGCCAGTTCACTCGCGGACAGCGCCTGATCCAACGCCGCCTGCGCTTCGGCCAGCCGGGCACGCAAACGCTCGGTGTCCAGTCGGGCCAGCACGTCACCCGCGTCGACACCGTCACCTTCGTCGGCGGCAACGTCCAGGAGTTTTCCGCCGAGTTCAAAACCCAGCTGGCTCTGACGCGCAGCCTCGACGCGGCCGACGAACACGCGCTGCACCGTGTACTCGTCGACCGGAACGGCCCGTTCCACCCGAACCAGGAGCGCTGATCGCTCGCCCTCCGCGGCCACCGCGCCGGAACCGCCAGTACAAGCCGACAGTCCGGTCAGGACCACCGCTGCGAGCAAAAAACTGCTTATACCAGAGTTACTTAGCCACTTCTTTGCCGTCACGACGACTGCCCTCCCGGGCTTGGTTTATGACCAGAAAAAATATATACTAGACCGTATGGTTTGATCTTATACCAGCAAAACGGAACTGTCTAGTTTGAATATTGCAATCCAGGAAGCTGCCCGTCGCCCGGGCCGACCCAAAAGCGAAGAAAAGGCGGACGCTATCCGCGAGGCGGCGTCACAGCTGTTCATGTCGGAGGGCATGGAGAGAACTTCCATGGACGCTATCGCCCAGGCCGCCGGGGTGTCCAAGCAAACGGTCTATTCCCACTTCAACTCGAAAGACGACCTGTTCCGCGCCTGTATCGCGTCAAAAGTCCAGATGTACGGCATCGACGAATCGAAGCTCGATCTCGACGCCCCCGTCGACGAGGTGTTGCACCGCGTCGGCAAGCAGTTTCTGACGTTGCTGAGCGACCCCGAGGTCATCCAGATGTTCCGCCTGATGATTTCCGAAGCGAACGCGTTCCCGCGAGTGGTCCAGAGCTTCCATGAAACCGGGCCGCGCGCCACGCTCGACTACGTCACCCGTGTTTTCGCACACTATCTGCCGGCGGAACGGTCATCGGAGCTTGCTCGACGTGCTGCCTGCGAGTTTCTGGCGCTCGTCAAGAGCGAGTACTTCATGGAGCGGCTGCTCGGCACGGGCGGTAACGTCGACGGTAACGAAATTACGGATCACGTGCGCCACTGCGTTGTTCAGATCCGTAAGCTTTACGATTTGTAATCGTCGCTCGTCGGGACAGGGTCCTACGGCCTTGCCCCTCGCAGCACTTCCGCGACCGCCTCGACATCCGCCTCCGTATCGACGCCGGGGCCGGGCCGCGTCGCCGGAACACCAACCTTGATCCGCAGCCCCAGACTCATTGCCCTCAGTTGCTCCAAGCGCTCGCAGCGTTCAATCGCGGACGGTTCGGCGTTGACAATCTGCCGCAACACCGAACACCGATACGCATAGATGCCATGGTGATGCAGCGCCGTTTGCACGGCTAACTCCGCCGTGTCGCCCGATCGGGAAAAAGGAATAGCCGTCCTGCTGAAGTAGATGGCGAACCCGTTGTCGTCCAGCAACACCTTGACGACGTTGGGGTCGGCAAAATCCTCACCGCGCGCCAGCGGCGAGGCCAGCGTCGACAGATGCGCTGACGTGTCATCCAGCAAACTCGCGCACTGACCGATGGCGGCAGGCGGCATCAGCGGCTCGTCACCCTGCAGATTGACGACAATCTGTTCGTCCGACCATCCCAGGACGTCGGCGGCTTCCGCGAGGCGGTCCGTGCCCGACCGGTGCTCGGGCGAGGTCATGCACACAGTTGCGCCAAAGTCTTCGGCGACATCCGCGATACGGGAATCGTCCGTGGCGATGACCACCTCCCGGGCGCCGCTTTTGCCAGCGCACCGCCAGACGTGTTGCAACATCGGCTCGCCGGCTATCTCCCTGAGCGGCTTGCCGGGCAGCCGCTCCGAGGCGTAGCGGGCGGGAATGACGACGGTGAACTCAGTCATTGTCGGTATCGCCTTGTTTTCCAGGGCCGGCAGACCGTATCAAAGTCTCGATCCGGTCCAGCCAATCGGTATCCGCCATGACCACGTCAACCGGAACGTACCAGAAATTTGCCGAGGCCAGCTGCCGGCATTTTACGGCATCCTTTTCGGTCATGACGACCGCGTTGCCATCGCCGAAAGACAAATCGTCAGCGGTGATGCTCGCGTGATCCGGCAGCGGATGCGGCGTCACCTCGATGTCGAAGTCTCTCAACATCTCGAAGAATCTCTTGGGATTGCCGATCGCGGCAACGGCATGAACCCGCGATCCCGCCAGGTTACCCAGGGGCTGCGTATCTTCTTCGTCCAGCCGGGCGACGAGCGATGGACGCAGTTGAAATCGGGTCATGGGTACATCGGGCGGCAGTCCGGATATTCCTTTCGTGGGTACGGCGGCGTTGATCAAAATTTGCTCGACGGTCTCCAATCGCGACAGCGGTTCGCGCAAAGGGCCGGCGGGAAGCAGCAGACCGTTTCCGAATGCCCGCTCTCCGTCGACCACGACCACCTCGAAGTCGCGTTGCAGCCGATAGTGTTGGAGACCGTCATCGGCAATAATCACGTCGACGCCCTGGTCCTCGAGAAGCTTTGCCGCCGATACCCGGTCCGGATGCACGGCCACCGGACAACCGCAGCGTTTGGCGATCAGGACGGGTTCATCCCCAACGACCGCCGGATCGCTGTGCGGCATCACGGGCAGCGGAGAACGGCCGATGGCGCCGCGGTAACCGCGGCTGACGACACCGGGCCGGAACCCGCGTTCCTGCAACTGCTTGACGAGCCAGATCGTTATCGGCGTTTTACCGGTACCGCCTGCGCTCAGATTGCCGACGATGACTACCGGGACGCCGGCGCGCACCGATCGCAACACGCCGCTTCGATACAGCAGGCGACGCAGCGCGGTGATTGCGGCGTACAACCAGCTCAAAGGCAGCAGAACCAGGAATGCCCTGGAGTCGCCGTACCAAACCCTGTCAACCCACCGCTGACCGCCCGCGGCCACGACGATCAGCCGGCCTGAGGCGCTTCGTCGCTGAATTGCATCCGGTACAGTTCAGCGTAACGCCCGTTCCGATCGAGAAGCTGTTGATGCGTCCCGGATTCGACGATGCGCCCCTCGTGCAGAACGATAATCTGGTCGGCGTTTTCCACCGTGGACAGACGATGGGCAATGACCAGGGTCGTTCGATTTTCCATCAGCACGTTCAACGCTTCCTGGATGCGCCGTTCCGAGCGCGTATCCAGCGAAGACGTCGCCTCGTCGAGAATCAGTATGGGCGCGTTTTTCAACAACGCTCTGCCGATTGCGATACGCTGACGCTGCCCGCCGGAAAGCAGCACGCCGCGATCACCGACGATCGTCTCCAGACCGTCGGGCATCTCCTTGACGAAGTCGAGGACGTGGGCGGCTTCCGCGGCCTGCAACAATTCCGCGCGGGAACGGCTTTTCAGCTGCCCATAGGCGAGATTATTCTCGATCGTGTCGTTGAACAGCACGACGTCTTGACTGACCAGACTGATGTTGCCCCGCAAATTGGCCAGCGTATAGTTTTCGACCGGCACGTCGTCAACGAGTATCTCCCCGGAATTGATGTCGTAGAACCTCGGCAGCAAGCTGACCAGCGTGGATTTGCCGCTGCCCGAATGACCGACGATCGCCAGCGTTTTACCTGAGCTGACCTTGAATGACACGTCGCTGAGAATCGGCTTCTTGTCCTCTCCGTAGCCGAAACCGACGTTGCGGAATTCGACGGTTCCCGTGACGTCTGCGGCCGTGTAATCGCCCGAGTCGACCTCGTCGGGTTCATCAACGACCTGGAACAGACTGTCGCCGGCGGCGACGCCCCGCTGCAACGTCGCGTTGACGTTCGTTATGCGCCGCAGCGGCTGCAGCATCAGCATCATTGCGCCAAAAAACGCCATGAAGCTGCCCGGCGTCAGATCGCCGTTCACCGACTCGATACCTGCGAAATAGACGACCGCGGCGACGCCAACGCCAAAGATGACCTGGGTCACCGCCGTTCCCAGGGACCGCGAACGAATGAGCTTCAGGTTCTGCTTTCTATTCCGTTCGTCAACGCCGACAAGGCGATCCATCTCGTAATCGAAACCGCCAAAAATTTTTACCACGCGGTTACCCGACAGCACCTCTTCCGACACCTGGGTAACCTCGCCAACCGAGTCCTGGATCCTGCCGCTGTATCGGCGAAACGCCTTGCCGAGGAACCGGATCAATAGCGCGATCACCGGAAACACGACTGCCACGGAAACGAAAAGCCGGGGACTCTGATAAATCATCAGTGCGATCGCCGCAACGACGGTCAAAAAATCGCGGACCAGGATGATCACGACGTTGGTAACGGACTCGGCCACCATTTCGACGTTGTACGACATCCGCGACAGCATCGGCCCCGTTGCTTTGCTCTCGAAAAACCTTGTCGGCAGCGTCAGAAACTTGCGGAACACATCCCTGCGCAGCGAGCTGATGACACTGCGCCCTATCCAGCCGAGCGACGCCTCCGATGCGAATCCGGTGACGCCGCGCGCAAAAAAAACCGTAACGAAAGCCACCGGCAACCAGCGTGTCGCTTCCAGATTCTGCGCAACCAGCGCTTCGTCCATCAGCGGCTCGACCATGGCGACCAGCGTCATTTCGATGACCGCCGTCAGGGCCATCGCCGCAAGCGCTATCGAACCAACCAGGCGGTGCGGCGTTACGTAATGCCACAGTCGCCGATAGACCTGGACAACACGAGAATCGAATTTACCGGAGCCCGTCAACGCTCTGCCGGATCGTCGACGGTAGCAATGTTGATCTGCACAAAGCCCAGACGACCGGCAACGTCCATTGCCGTCACCACGTATTGGTGCCGGGCATTGGCGTCGGCGCTGATCGTCAGCGGCAGCGAATAATCACCGCCGGAGACGCGCCGGAGCGCGTTACGCACCGTCTCCGGCCGATTGTTGACGAGCTCGCGACCGTTGACGAGTAGGCGCCCTGCTCGGTGATCATGATGTCAACGTGCTCGACCTCCTCCACGACAGCCGGTGCGCTCTCTGCCTCGGGTAATCGAATGGATATCTGCGATTGTTTGACGAAGCTGGTCGAGACCATGAAAAAGACCAGCAGCAACAGGACAACGTCGATCAGCGACGTCAGGTTGACCTCCGGCTCATCCTTGGATCGCAGGTTGAGGTTCATGCCGGCGCCGCGTCCTTCGCCTGTCGCCGGTGCAGGGCTTCAACAAGCTTGATCGCCTCTTTTTCCATATCGACCACCAGTGTGTCGACGCGATTTCGATAATACCGATAAGCGATCAGCGCCGGGATCGCGACCGTCAGACCGGCCGCCGTCGTGATCAGCGCCTCGGCGATTCCGCCGGCCAGGACCGTCGGATCCCCAACGCCGTGCGTCGTTATTGCGGTGAATACCTTGACCATGCCGATGACCGTGCCGAGCAAGCCGAGCAGCGGCGATATCGCCGCTACGGTGCCCAGCGTGTCCAGATAACGCTCCAGCTCATGCACGACGTGGCGGCCGGTGTCCTCGATGCTGTCCTTCATGACCAGCCGCTCCTGGTTTCGGTTGATCAGGCCGGCAGCCAGTATCTGTCCGAGCGGCGATCCCTGATGCAGGCTTTGAATACGCTTGTTGTCCAGGGCGCTTTGCTCGACCCATCCCCAGACTTTGCCGGTCAGATCCTCGGGAATGACCCGCTTCTGTTGGAGCGTCCAGAATCGTTCGAGAACGATACCCAATGCAATGATGGCGCAGAGGATGATAGGCGCCATCAACCAGCCGCCCGCTTTGACAATTTCGACCATAGGCCCCGCCCCGGAAAGAAAGTCGGAATATACAGCGGCAGGGCAAAAAATGCTCCCCACCGGCAGCGGTCACGGGGTTACCGATCGTGCCAGATCCTGCGTGCGTCGGCACGCCGGCGCGCCAGCAATTCGAGACCGCTGTCCGCGCACAGACGGAACGACAGAGCGCCGTCGCTCGCGGTGTCGTACACCTCGGCTCCCGATCGCCGCCAGCGTTCGACGATTTCCGGCCTCGGCATGCGCCAGCGGTTGTCGAAGCCCGCGGACGCCACCGCTGCCCGTGGAGCCAGCGTCTCCACGAAGCGGCGTCCCGACGAACTGACGCTTCCGTGATGGGGAATAACCACGAGATCCGCGGGCGACAGCATCGCTTCCCGACGCAGCCGGCGCTCGACCGATGCTTCTATGTCGCCGGTGAGCAACGCACGGCGCCCGGCGGCCCGTATCTCGATGACGCAGGACGCATTATTGCCCTCCCGGCCGCCGGCAGCGGCCGGATGGAGCACGGCAAACGTGACTCCGTCCCAGTGCCAGAGCTGTCCGGCTCGGCACGGAAACAGCGGACTCGTGACCTTCTGCAGGGGTTCGCCGGCGAGCACGGCACCAACCTCCCAGGTCCTCTCGACGGAGTGAAGACCGCCGGCGTGATCCAGGTCCGCATGGCTGGCGATGAGCATGTCCAAGCGGGTAACGCCAAGCCCCCGCAGGAACGGTGTCACGACCAGCTGGCCGGTATCGCTGCCCGAACGAAACGCAGGGCCGGAATCGAACACGAGCACATGGTTGTGGGTCACGACAACGTTTGCCAAGCCCTGGCCGACGTCCAGTATGTGGATGTCGGCGCAATCCGGCGGCGGGCGGGATGGCGCGTACGTCGCCGCGGCGAGCGCCGCGAGCCAGGCCAGGCGCCGACCCGGCCAACCGGCGGGAAGCAACACCCAAAGACTCGCCAGGCAGACGACAACGAGCATCATCCCGCTCAGCTGCGCAATGGGGAGCTGTGCCTGAGGTACGCGACTGGCGACGTCCACGACCTGCAGTATCAGCTTTACGCTGAACCAACCGGCAACGAGCAAACGATCGCCCAGCACGTGCAGCGGCCCGTCCAGCAACACGCCCGTCAACGCGGACGGCACCGTGAGAAAATTAAACACGGGTAACACCAACAGGTTCACCGCGGGCGCCAGCCATGCCGCACGGCCGAACAGAACCGCGGTAAACGGCAACAAACCGAACAGCAGGGCAAACTGCAGCACCGTGAGATCTCGAACGAAACCCACGGTTCGGTCGGCGATGGCCGGTCTGCCGACGCCCGGGCCGGCCGAGCGTTTTGCAACGAGCAACAAAACCGCAACCGCGGCAAAGGACAGTTTGAAGCCCGGTGACAGGACGGCTAGCGGCGAGCTCGCGGCGACGACCAGGCAAGCGACACCAAGAAACTGGCCCGACGCCACGGACCGCCGCGCGACCACGCCGACGACAGCCAATGCGAGCATGATGAGCGCACGGCGCGCCGGAATCGCAAATCCGGACAAAGCCGCGTAACCGACCGCAACAAGCAGAGCCACGCTCGCGGCCACAACCCTGTGATTGCCCGAACTCCGGACCAACGCAAGCAGGCACCAGACCAGCAGGTAGGCGAAGCCCGCCGCTAAACCGATGTGCATGCCGGATATCGCCATCAAATGGCTCGTGCCGGTGACCGCGTAATGCCGCCACTGCGCCGCGCTGATCCGGTGCCGGGCGCCGACGGTAATCGCGAGCATCACCGCGCCGGCGGCGTCGTCGGGAAGCACCGCCGACAGTCGATCGGCAACCCTCCGGCGAAGCCGCCCGGCGAAACCGTCCGCCTGGCAACCATCGGCGCGCTGTCCGTCAAGAACGTATCCGGTGGCCCCGATACGCTGCCGAAACAACCAACCCTCGTAATCGAAGGTGCCCGGATTGGACAAGCCCCGCGGTCGCCGCAGCCGGACCGTCAACTGCCAACACTCGCCGAACCGCGGCCGCTCGGCAGGGTCGTACCAACTCAGCCGGACCCGGCTCGGAAAACCCCGCGCATCCGCCGGACTGACGACCATGCGGAGCGAATCCGCCCGACGCTCGGGAAACTCGACGACCTTTGCCGCCAGCGTCAAATTCGCCCCAGCCAGCGCCGTGTCGAGTTTTTGTTCGATCACGGTTGCGGCATCCACCCAGATCAGGACGAACCCGATCAGGACAACTGACGCGCCTCGCAGCCTCCGGCGGCAAAGGCACAGGCACGCCGACAGCGCGGCGAGAACCGGGACCGCCGGCGGCGGCAACGTCCCAAATAATAGAATCACATATGCACCGCACAGCAACAGCGCGGCGCTCGACAATGCCGAATTCACGGATTGGAGGTTCCTTCCACCCAAGACGGACCAAAGGTCGCGTTCTTTCCTTTTCTCTGCGGAATCTCGTTATGATGTCCGTCCCGACCGCTCCCGGTTATCTTCATCCCAACGGAATGACACCTACATGCCAAGGCATTTTTTCAGGAGATTGGCCTTAAAACGCGATCGCTTCCGCGGCAAGTGGTTTCTCGCTCCGTTCGATCATCTGTTGCACGACCACAACCTGTGGGGAATCCGCCGGCGCACGATCGTGCCCGCGTTTGCGATCGGCATTTTTGTTGGCTTCCTGCCGATTCCGGGTCATCCGCTAATCGCCGCACTCATCGCGTTGGCCATCGGCGTCAACATTCCGGTCGCGGCGCTGACGACGTTCATCTCGAACCCCCTCACGATGGGTCCGATGTATTTGCTGGGCCACCGGCTGGGCCTGTTTTTGCTGGGCATGGAGCCGCAGCCATTCGAGTTCGAGCTGTCGTTTCAATGGCTGCAGGAAAAATTATCCAACAACTGGCAACCGCTGGTACTGGGCTGCCTGTTGCTTGCATCGGTGGCCTCGCTGGTCGGATACGTGATCCTGGACCTGTTGTGGCGGGCGTCTATCGCCGACTATTTGGCGCGCAAACGAAAACGAAAACAGAAAGGACCCACGAACGTATAACGACGGATCGAGCAGCCGATCAGCTCCCAGGCTGCTCCTCAGCTTCGTGAAGGCGGCCGTCCTCCAACACGAGTATCCGGTCCATCCGCGACGCGATCGAGTGATCATGGGTCACGATTACCAGGCTCGTTCCCAGCTCGCGATTGAGTTCGAGCATCAGTTTCAGAACCTGCGCACCATTGCCGGCGTCGAGGTTCCCGGTCGGCTCGTCGGCGAGTACGAGTGCGGGCCGGTTGATGAGTGCGCGCGCAACGGCTGCACGCTGCCGTTCACCGCCGGAGAGCTCGCCGGGTTTGTGCGTCAGCCGTTCGCCCAAACCGACGCGGCCCAGCAGGCCGCGGGCCTCTCTCAGCGCCTGCGCCCGTTTGACACCCCGTATGAGCAGCGGCATTGCCACGTTCTCCTCGGCGGAAAACTCCGGCAACAGATGATGAAACTGATAAACGAACCCCAGGTATTTATTGCGCAGCAGACCCTTTTCCATCTCGCCGATATCCGCCATCGAATGGTCGCCGACGGAGATACGACCGCTGGTCGGCTCATCGAGTCCACCCAGTATCTGCAGCAGGGTCGTCTTACCCGATCCCGAAGCACCGATGATCGCCAGGCGTTCGCCGGCTCGAACGTCGAGGTCAACGCCCGATAATACCTCGAGAACCGAGCCGCCTTCGCTGAAACGGCGTACGACGTCTCGGCAAACCAACACGGGATCGTTTTCAGTAAGGTTTTCATTCATAACGAAGGGCCTCGGCCGGCATTGTCCGCGCACCCCGCCAAGCGGGGTACAGCGTTGCCATCAACGCCAACAACAGGACGGTGGAGCAAACGGTGACGATATCGGCGGCCCGCAGTTCCGCTGGCAGATCACTGATGAAATAGACGTCCGCGGCAAGCAGCTTGATGCTGAATACCGCCTCGATGAATCCGACGATGGTTTCGAGATTCAACGACACCGTCACGCCGATGATCAATCCGGCAAGGGTACCGACAATGCCGATGATCATCCCCTGCGTAACGAAGATTTTCAGGATGCTTGAAGGTTGCGCGCCCGCGGTACGCAGGATCGCGATGTCGGACTGCTTGTCCTTGACGACCATGACCAGCGTGGAGACGATATTGAACATCGCGACGGCGACCACCATCAGCAGGATGACGAACAGGATCGACTTGGTGATTTGGATGGACCGAAAGAAATTGACGTGTCGCCGCGTCCAGTCGCTGATGAGCACGTCTCTTCCTGAATTCAGCGCCACGTCGTGAACGATTGCGGACGCATCGTATATGTCCGTCACCGCCAGGCGCACGCCCGTCACGTCGTCGCCGGTCCGGAACAGCCGCTGCGCGTCCTGCATATGCACGAACGCCAGGCGGCGGTCGAATTCGTACATCCCGACACGGTAGATGCCGCTGACGGTGAAGCGTTTGCTACGCGGCAAAACACCCGCCGGCGTGACAATGCCCTCCGCGAGCGTCACCGTCACTTTGTCGCCAAGCGACGCCCCAATCGCATTCGCCAGTTCCACCCCGAGCACTACGTTGAAGGACCTGGGCTCGAGGCTTGCCAGACTGCCATCGGTAACCAGGCCCGCAATTCCGGAGACGTCGTTCTCCAGGCCCGGATCGATACCGCGCAACGCGCCGCCGCTCAAACGGTCACCCAGAACAAACAGCCCCTGCCCTTGCACGTACGGCGCGGCCGCCTCGACGCGCGGTTCCGAAACGGCGAAATCCGTGAGTCCCCGCCAGTCCGACAGGCCTCCGTCACGGGCTTCGATGATCGCGTGCGACGACATCGCCAACAGACGGCCCTGGAGTTCACGCTCGAAGCCGTTGACGACGGAGAGCACGATGATCAGTACCGCGACCGCAATCGCAATACCCAGCATCGAGATGGCGGAGATCAACGACACAAAACGATTGCCGCTGCGCGCGCGCACGTAACGCCGGCCAATCCAGTATTCGTAAGCGGACGGCATGGACTTATTCGTAGCGCAGGGCGGCTGCCGGTTGGACATGCGCCGCGCGGCGCGCCGGATACAGAGTCGCGAGGGAAGTCAGGACAAATGCCGCCCCCGCGATCAGCAACACGTCGCCGGTTTCCAGAATCGACGGAATCCGGGTTACGGCATAAACGTCCCCCGGCATCACCTTGAAACGGAACAGCCACTCGAGAAACAGCACGATCTCGGTCGCAAACAGCGCCAGCACGACGCCCACGATCACGCCGAGAATGACGCCGAACCAGCCGATGAACGCGCCCTGGATAAAAAACACCCGAACGATGCCGTTAGGCCCCAGCCCCAGGGTTCGCAGGATGGCGATTTCCGACCTCTTGTCCGTCACCACCATGACAAGACTCGCGACGATGTTGAAGGCGGCAACCCCGATCACCAGCGACACGATCAGCGATATCATCATCTTTTCCAGGCGTATGGCGCGGAAATAGCTGGCGTTTTCGACGGTCCAGTCACTCGTCCTGAACGCATCGCCCAAATCTTCGCCAAGCTGCGCGGCAATCAAGGGTGCGCGCATGACGTCGTCCGCGAGAAATCGCACGGCGGTGACGCGGTCTCCGTAGGACAGAATGCGCGCGGCGTCGGACGCATGCACCAGTGCGAGCGTGGAGTCGTGATCCTGGATGTCGGCCGCAAAAACCCCACGAACCACAAATCGCTCGAGCACCGGCTCCAGGTCGCCGCGGCCGCCGGGTCGCGGGATCAGCAATACGATGCCGTCACCGATCCGGACGTTGAGATCGAGTGCCAACAGACGGCCCAGCACGATACTGCGCATGCCCGGAAGCAGCACCCCGAGGTCCCCGGCGACGAAGTTGGTTGTCCGGCCGGAAACGTCCTGCTCGAGCTCCGGATAAACACCGTTGACCAGCACGGCTTTCAGCTCCCGTCCCGAGCGCACCATGCCCTCCATCTCGATGTACGGCGATGCCGCGACGACGTTCGTGTTCTGGAGCACCGTGTCGCGCACCGGCGCCCATTCCTCGACGGTGCCGGCGGTACCGGTCACGAAGCCGTGGGCGGTCATACTCAACAGGCGACTGCGCAGCTCGCCCTCGAAGCCGTTCATGACCGACAGGATGACGATCAGCGCCGCAACCCCGAGCGCGATGCCGAGCAAAGATATCGCGGTGATGAAGGAGACGAATCGGGTGCGGCGCTTGGCACGCAGGTACCTGAGTCCGACAAAAAGTTCGACCGCTTTGATCATCCGGCGCATTAAACCACATCCAATCCATTGGTTTGGCAGCCTTTTCGGGTTTGCGTTCCACCAAACGCCCGCGGTACGTATCGGCCGCCGTTCGCGCCTATGGATTCCCGGCGGGCTCCTACAGGGCATGCAGGGCCGAATCGGCGGCTGCGCCAATGTGATGCGGATCACATTTTTTGCGGACGTATCGGTCGATACTGATGCCCGGAATGTCGTCCCGCCGTCGGCGATTGCCGGACGGAGTCGGTCGCAGAGACGGATAGTGAGAACCACGCCCTTAAGCTAAGTTCATACGGTGTGTAAAAAAACCTTTTAAGCAACTGTTTTTTGGTCTGATCTCAGCTGGTATAGTCTCGAGACCGGGTCTTGGAGAAACACAGATGTCCAAACTCAAAGCGACAACTCTGATTGCCTTGATGGCGGCGGGCAGCGCCTTCGCTCAGGGTGACACGCTGCGGATGGGCGGCACCGACGACGCGGCAGGATTCGAGCAGCCCGGCAAGCCGACGCGGGGTATGACTCAGGAGCGGGTGCGGGCGGAGTTTGGCAGCCCCCAGAACGAGGATGCGGCGGTCGGCGAGCCCCCGATCTCGCGCTGGCACTACGCGGGTTTTGTGGTGTATTTCGAGTACGACCGGGTCATTCACGCCGTCACCAAGCGCTAGCTCGTCGCGTCCGCCCTCGCTGGGCTCCGATCGCTGCACCGGCGCTACCGGAGCCGGCGGACGTATCCATCGCGTAACCGCGCCCCCTCATACGCCCGACGTTCGTATGCGATAATCGGCGGCCGTTTTTTGGCAGCGAACTCCGTGGCACACACTCCCATGCTCATACCGCCAACCCGCGGCGAGCAGATCACATCGATCGGCCGCCTGATCGGCGCGAGTTCGGCGCTCGCGTTCGTCGAACTCGCGCGCAGCACCGGCCGACCGCTGATTGTCCTTGCCAGCGACCCGCGTCAGGCCGACCAGCTCGAGGCCGAGCTGCGCTACTTCGCGGGCAACGACATCACCGTTTCCCACTTCGTCGAGTGGGAAACGTTGCCTTACGACGGATTTTCACCGCATCAGGACATTGTTTCCCAGCGGCTATCGGTGATGAGTGCGCTTCCTCGACAATCGACCGGCATCGTCGTCGTCTCGACGCCGTCGCTGTTACAGCGTTTGCCGCCATGCAGTTACGTCGGCTCACGCTCGCTCGACCTGACGGTCGGGGACACCCTGGATCGCGACCGATTTGTCGATTCCCTGAGTACCGCGGGCTATACCCGCGTATCTCAGGTCGAAGAACACGGAGAGTTTGCGGTGCGCGGTGCACTGTTCGACGTATTCCCGATGGGCTCGCACAGCCCGCTGCGGATCGATCTGTTTGACGACGAAATCGATTCACTCCGTTATTTCGACCCGCAGAGCCAGATATCTGCCGAGCGAGTCGACGCAATCCACGTACTGCCCGCCACCGAGATCCCGCTCGACGAGGACAGCATTCGCGAGTTTCGTCACCGCTATCGTGAACGTTTCGAGGGCCAGCCTTCCCGGTCGCGCGTTTACAGCGACGTCTCGAACGGCCTTGCACACGGCGGCATCGAATACTACCTGCCTCTTTTTTTCGAGCAGTCGGCGACGTTCCTGGACTATTGCCCACCGCAAAGCATCGTCGTGGCGCCCGCTGAAACGCCAGACATTCTCGCGACGACCTGGTCGGAAATCCAGGAACGGTACGAGATCTGCAGCATCGATCCCGAGCGGCCGATTCTGCGGCCGGAGGAAAGCTTCAACCGTCCGGAGGACGTCGAAGACCGGATGGCGTCGTTTCAGCAGATCCACTACAGCGCCCACACGCTCCCGGAGGCGCCGCGGACGCTGAACGTGTCGACGCGTAAACCGCCTGCCCTCAGAATCGAGACCCGTTACGAAGACGCGGCGGCGGCGCTGCGGGGTTTCCTCGATGATTTCGACGGGCGCGTATTGTTCACCGCCGATTCACCTGGCCGCCGCGAAAGCGTGATGGACTTCCTTCGCGGCCGTGACCTGAATATCGAGCGCCACGATACCTGGCAGGCGTTCGTGGACAACCGACAACGCATCGGCGTGACGGTAGCGCCGCTCGAGGACGGTGTACTGCTGCCGGACGCACGGTTGGCGATCATCGCGGAACACCAGCTTTTCGGCGATCGGCCCCGGCAGCAAAACCGGCAACGCCGTGCGGAACGCGATCCCGAGACCATCATTCGTCAGCTGAACGACCTGCAGGCCGGCTCGCCGGTAGTGCACGCCGACTACGGCGTTGGCCGCTACCTCGGACTCGTCACCCTGGAAGCGGGTGGCGACGAAGGCGAATTCCTGATGCTGGAGTACGCAGACGGCGACAAGCTGTACGTTCCCGTGCATGCCCTCGACCTGATCTCCCGTTACACGGGCGCATCGCCGGAAAACGCACCGCTGCATCGGCTCGGCAGCGACCAGTGGGCCAAGGCCAAACGCCGGGCAATCACCCGAATCCGCGACGTCGCCGCCGAACTGTTGGACATATACGCGCGGCGCGCGGCCCGTCCAGGCCACAGTTTCCGCTGGCCGGAGGCGGACTACCGTGCGTTCACGGGCGGTTTTCCGTTCGAGCCGACGGAGGACCAGCAGCGAACCATCGATGAGGTCCTGAAAGACCTCGAGTCCAGCCGGCCGATGGATAGGATCGTTTGTGGCGACGTCGGTTTCGGGAAGACCGAAGTTGCGCTCCGCGCAAGTTTTGCAGCCGTTCACGCGGGCAAACAGGTCGCGCTGCTCGTGCCGACCACGCTGCTGGCGCAGCAGCATGGCCAGACGTTCAAAGACCGCTTTGCCGATTGGCCCGTACGCGTCGAAGTGCTTTCACGATTTCGTTCTCGAAAGGACGTCGACGGCATCATCAGCGGGCTGCGCGCCGGAAAGGTCGATATCATCATCGGCACGCACCGCTTGCTGCAACACATCAAAGAGATAAAAGACGTCGGTCTGGTAATCGTCGATGAAGAGCATCGTTTTGGCGTGCGGCACAAAGAGGCCATCAAGTCACTCAAGAGCGAGGTCGACGTTCTGACACTGACCGCAACGCCGATACCTCGCACGCTGAATATGGCGTTGGGCGGTATACGCGAAATGTCGCTCATAACAACGCCGCCGGCCGAACGCCTCGCCGTAAAAACCTTCGTCAGCCAGTGGAACGACGTCATGATTCGTGAGGCCTGCCTGCGCGAGATCAAACGCGGCGGCCAGGTCTATTTTGTGCACAACAGGGTGCAAGACATCGACGACATCGCGCGCCGACTGAGCAAACTGGTTCCGGAGGCGAACATCCGCATTGGCCACGGTCAGATGCCCGAACGGGAACTGGAACAGGTCATGCTCGATTTTTATCACCGCCGCTTCAACGTCCTGTTGTGTACGACGATCATCGAGAGCGGCATCGACGTACCGACCGCCAACACGATTATCATCAATCGGGCGGATCGTTTCGGCCTGGCGCAGCTGCACCAGCTTCGCGGCCGCGTTGGCCGCTCGCACCACCGCGCTTATGCGTATCTGGTCGCCCCACCCCGAGCAGTCATGACCGCTGACGCGATCAAGCGACTGGAGGCCATCGATTCATTGGAAGATCTGGGATCCGGCTTCACCCTTGCGACCCACGACCTGGAGATCCGCGGCGCCGGCGAATTGCTCGGCGACACGCAAAGCGGTCAGATTCACGAGATCGGTTTCTCGCTTTACATGGAAATGCTCTCGCGGACGATCGAAGCGATGAAAGCCGGTAAAGAACCGGATCTCGACAAACCGCTGAATGCCGGCGTCGAAATCAATCTGCACGTCGCAGCGCTGCTGCCGGACGACTACGTCGGAGACGTCCACCTTCGCCTCATACTCTACAAACGGATTGCCAGCGCCAATTCCGAATCGGAACTTCGTGAGCTGCAGGTGGAGCTGATCGATCGGTTCGGTCTGCTGCCCCCTGCCGCAAAGAACCTGATGCGAATCGCCGAAATCAAGCTGCGAGCGTCCGCACTCGGCATCGAGAAAATTGACGTTGCCGATGCGGGCGGCTACTTGCTGTTTGGCGACCGGACCGACATCGACCCGACGACAATCGTCAGCCTGGTGCAGAATGAAGGTCATACTTATCGCATGCGGGGAGCACATCGGCTACAGTTCAGCGGCGAGCTGAGCGACCTGAATGCGAGGATAGCTGCATTGAACGCCCTGTTGGACCGGCTCGAGACGGGCGCAACACCGAATCATGCCATGACCGGCTGAACCAAACGGCAATCGACACTCTCTAAATGAATATGCTCCCAGAACCCACACGGCTCCTCCGGCTGATACTGAGCCCGGCCCTGCTGGCAACCGCCGGCCTGGCCGTTGCCCAACAGCCTCAGGCGCCGGGCGCGGACAGCTCGGCGGAGACGGAGGAATCGCCGCCGCGGTACGGCGTCGAACTGATCGTGTTTACCTACGATGCCAGCGTATCGGCCGGCACGGAGATATTCGTCCCCGATGCGCCTCCGGACGCGCCGGTCGACGACGCGGCTTCGACGCTGAATCCGTACCCGGGCGACCCCCGACCCGGCCGCTTGGCGGACACGGAGGTCGTGCCCGACCCGGAAGACGTCGAAAACATCCCAACCTACGGAGACATGGACCTCCTGCCGGGTCCGGGCAATCTGGCCGAGGAAGACCTCGCACCGATTATGAGTGCCGACAGCATCGAGCTTCGCGTGCTGCCCGCGGAAGCGCTGACGATGACGGCCATCCACGAAAAGCTGCTCCTGCTCGACGCCTACCGTCCGGTGCTGTGGTCCGGCTGGACGCAGATCGTTCGCGAGGATGAGGAAACGCCGGTGATACGTCTGCGCCGGCTCGGAAACCTGCCGCTTGAGATGGACGGCGAGCTGAAACTCTACCTGAGCCGGTTCCTCCACCTCGTGGTGGACGTCAGTATGCAGGCGCCGTCGACGCAGCCGGCCGTTCCGCCCTCCCGACGCTACGGCGATTCGCCGTTCGCGCTGGGCGACGATGGCTATGGCTACCCAGCGCCGCCGGTACACTTCCGGATTCGCGACGACCGGATACTGAAGAGCGACGAAATCCGCTACTTCGATCATCCGAAATTCGGGATTTTGGCCAAACTCACGCGAGTCGAGGAACCGCAGGACGGCGAACCGGAAACCGACGCCCCCGTCAACCCGACGATCGTCGGTGACGGCCGGCCCGCGCCGGCGGCAATGCAATAGACTATTTGTTCAGCAACCCGTCCAGGAATTTCTCCGCCGCAACCGGTTTGTCTCCCGGCTCCATCATCGCGATGTCGAACGAGACGGTAACGAACCTGGAGACGCGCGAGCGTGGATGATGCAGGCCCAGTTCGCGCACGGCGGCAGCGATGCGCGCGGCAAACGCGCGAACGCTTTCTTCGTCCGAGCCGTGCGACAACACCACGATATGCCCGCCGTTTTCATCGCCGATGCGGGCCGCCACGTCGCTCGCGCGCCGCAAGCAGCGGCGAATAACCTGAGCCACGCGCCGCAGGCAGGAGTCCGTGGCGTGCCGCCCGAATACGTCGAAATACGCGGCAAAGTCGTCGAAGCCGAACGCAGCCAGAGCCAAAGACGAGTTCTCGCGCGCCGCGACCGCCCAGTCGTGCTCGAGAATCTCCCGGAAAGCGCCGGCGTTCAGCAACCCCGTTATCGGATCGTCCCGCGACAGATCGCGGACCCGTCGATTTGCCTTGGCGAGCGCCCGATGCGCCTCACCCGTGCTCGACGGCAGAACCTGGGCATCGGTCGTGCGCCAGCAGGCGGCAAAATACCGACTGTCCGCCGAATCGGCGGCGGCCAACGGCCGCAGGGTCAGAAGGTATTCGCGGCCGCGTATCTCGACCGGAATCGCCGTTTCCTGCGCGGCACGAACCGTTTCGCTCACCTCGAGCGCCAATTCGCGGCCGATCAGGCCCTCGACGACGTCGGCGAGCGGCTGGTCTTTACTGTCGGTATCGGTACCGCCGGCAAGCGCCTGAAACGCCGGGTTGGCGAGCACGACGGGCCAATCGGCACGATCGACACGCGCCACCAGCAGCGGCTCCGCAGATGCCGAGATGAGCTCCAGCAGAACTTTGCGTGGCACAGGCTTCATCACCGTTATCCTCGACAATCCATACCCATCCTGCCAGGCATTGGTTCACGTCTCGCGGCTAAAAAACCGCTTGAGAACCCGCATGGCCTGGAGTTTTGCCGTGAGCGTGCTGGCCTCGATATCCGCATGAATGGCGGCCTCACCCCGACCGGCCGCCCGGTTGACGATCAACGACAGGCAGGCGTACTCGAGGCCGAGTTCACGCGCCAGCGACGCCTCGGGCATTGCGGTCATGCCCAGGAAGTCGACCCCGTCCCGCTCGAAACGATCCACTTCGCCGGCGGTTTCCAGCCTAGGCCCCTGGGTGACGCCGTAGACGCCGCCGTCGTGACACCCCACCTCGGCGTCCTTGGCGGCCGCCAGCAGAGCCTGGCGCAGCGATTCGCTGAACGGTTGGGTAAAGTCGATGTGATCCAGCGCGGCGCCGGCGCCGTCGTAGATGCTTTGCTGCCGTCCCCAGGTGTAATCGATCAGCTGCGCGGGTACGGCGAGCTGGCCCGGATACAGGTCAGCCGGTATGGCGCCGACGGTGTTCAGCGCGATGATCGAGTCGGCGCCTTCGCCTCTCAGGGCGGCGAGGTTCGCACGATAGTTGATGCGATGGGGCGGAATGCCTATATCGTCGCCGTGGCGCGCCAGCATGAGGACGCTGTGCTCGCCGTAGGTCACGGTGCGAATGGGCGCGGACGGTTCGCCGAAACGCGTCACGACGCGGCGACAGGTGCCGGCGCCATCGACGCCGAAACCCTGGAATCCGCTGCCGGCGATCACGGCAAACTGCCGAGAAACGGTTTTGGCCGACCCACTCATGCGTCGAGCTTCAGCACCGGCCGTTCCGACCATTGACTCAAGCGCTCCGACGCCTGCCGCCACTCCTCGCTCGCCAGCAACGACTCCCGGAGTATCTGGCCGGTGCCGTGCAGACGGGCCAAACGAACCAGCGACGTTGGATTCGAGTAGTCGCGCAGTACCCCGACCGCGGCACTGGCCGCCGCCCGATCGTTGCAGATCAACACCATATCGCAACCGGATTCGAGAGCGAGTTGAGCGCGTTTCGGCATTGACCCGAACTCCGCGGTGGCTTTCATGCTGAGATCGTCGCTCAGCACCGCGCCGTCGAAACCAAGCTGAATGCGCAGCTGATCGGCGATCCAATACGAAGAGAAACCGGCGGGCAACGGATCCATCTCGGCGTAGACGACGTGTGACATCATGACCGCGGCGGGCAGGCGATTCCGGATCAGGCGCTCGAACGGTCGCATGTCGTCGAGCAACTCGCCAAATTCCCGCCGATCGACGGGCAGTCGTTCGTGAGAATCCGCGACCACCGCACCATGACCCGGAAAGTGTTTGGCGACCGCAGCCATGCCACCATCACGCATCCCCCGGCAGAATTGCGCCGCGAGTTCGCCAACCACGTCGGGGTTCCGGTGAAAAGCGCGGTCGCCGATCGCTTCACTGATTCCCCAGTCGAGATCGACGCAGGGTGTAAACGAAAGATCGATGCCGGTCGCGCGAAGCTCCGCCGCAATAAGCCAGCCGACGCTGCGCGCCATGCTCAGTGCGTCCTCCGCGTCGGAGTCGTAATGGCGTCCGAGACTGCGCATTGCCGGGATCGCGCTGAAACCGTCGCGAAATCGCTGGACGCGACCGCCCTCGTGATCGGTGGCAATCAGCAGCGGTGGGCTGCGCAGCGCACGAATCGCGCTAACCAAATCCGCGAGCTGCGCCGGGGAACGATAATTGCGACTGAAAAGGATGACGCCGCCGACCGCCGGCTCACGCAACAGGTCGCGATCGGCCGGCACGAGTTCCGGCCCCTCAACGTCCAACATGACGGGTCCAAGTGCCATGGTCTTAGGGTCTCATTACCTTCAATTCCGCCGTCCGGTAGCGCGTGTGTCCACAGCCTAGCGCGAATCCGTTTTGATTCAAGCACTCCTGGCATCGTTCGACAACGGTTCGAGAAAAAGGTTTTAATTATTTGTTTTCTATAAATTTATCGAAAACGGCTATCGACTCGACGTGCGCGGTTTGCGGAAACATGTCAATAATTCCCGCAGCAATCAGCCGATACGCGCCGTCGTTGACGAGCTGCCCGGCGTCTCTCGCGAGGGTGCCGGGGTGGCAGGAAACATAAACGATGCGCTGTGGATCGAGCGCATCGATATGCCGGACTATTTCCTGCGCGCCGCTGCGGGCCGGATCCAGCAGCAGGCGGTCGCAGCCGTGCTTCAACCACCGCTCCTCTCCGGTGATCGTGAACAGATCCGCACAAACGAATTCGACGTTGTCGATGCCGTTGCGGCGAGCGTTATCGCGCGCGCGTCGAACCTGGCGCTGCTCGCCTTCGACGCCGACGACCTCACCCGCGCGACGCGCCATCGGCAACGTGAAATTGCCGATGCCGCAAAACAGATCGAGCACGCGGTGCCCGTCCTCCAACATCAGCAGTTCGACCGCCGCCGCAACCATGCGCCGATTCACGACTGCGTTCACCTGCACAAAATCCGTCGACTCGAACTCGATGCTCAGATCGAACTCCGGCAGCTCGTAGTACAGCCGCTCCGGCGACCCGTCGGGATACACCACGTTTATCGAATCCGGCCCTCCGGGTTGAAGCGCGATCTGCACGCCCTCTGCCTCTCCGAACCGACGGAATTTCGATAAATCGTCGTCGGTCGGCGAGTCCAGAACACGGAACACCAGCTCGGTCACATTGTCTGCCACGGCAATTTCGATCTGCGGCAGCCGGCTGCGGATGCTGAGCGAACCGACGAATTCGCTAAGCGGATCGATCAGGCCGTCCAGCGGCTGCCGGAGTACCTCGCAACGATGCATGTCGGTGACAAACGGCGCATGCCGCTCACGAAAACCGACCAGCACCCTTCCCTTGCCCCGCACGTCCTTGACCGCCAGGCGGGCTCGACGACGATAGCGCCAGTCGCTGGGTCCGACTATGGGCTCGAGCCAGCGATCGGGCTCGAGCCTGCCGATCCGGCTCAGATTGTCGGCAAGCGCCTGCTCTTTCACAGAGCGCTGTTCGTCCGGAGTAACGTGCTGCAAGACGCAGCCGCCGCAACGGCCGAACACCGCGCAACGCGGCTGGATACGGGAAGCGCTGGCGTCCAACACCTCCAGCAGCTCCGCCTCGTCGTAGTTGCGGCGTTTTTTTCGACGTTGAAAGCGAACCGTTTCGCCGGCCAACGCGCCGGCGACAAACACCTTCTTGCCCGGCGCGTCCGCGACCCCGCGCCCGTCATGGGTGACGGACGTAATTCGGGCGGTTTCGGGTTCTCGGCGCGCCACGGATTCGGAATCGCCGGGTCAGGCCCAGGCGGCCGCAAATTCGTCCAGGTGCGGCTGGCCGGCGGATTCAAGCGTCTCGCGGACCAATGCAAACTCCCGATCGAGGGAGGCCTGATCGAGATTGCCTCGCATGAACTCGAAACGGAGATACACGAGATAAGTGTTCAGAACGTCGGTCTCGCAGTAGTTTCGTATCTCTTCGATACCGCCTTCCAGCCATGTCGGCCAGACCTTGTCGCCGCTCATGCCGAGCTTACCGGGAAAACCGAGCATCAGCGCAATCTGATCGAGGCCGGCGCGTCCGCGAAGCTGAAATCCTGCCAACACGTCCATCAGATCGATGTGCCGCCAGTGAAACCGGCCCAGGTAGTTGTTGTATCGATATTCGCGGTCGCTGTCGCCGACTTCCCAATAGCGCGGCGCCTGGATGCCGTGTTTGAGCGCACGGTAGTGTAATACCGGCAGGTCGAATCCCGCGCCGTTCCAGGAGACGAGGTCCGGCGCGTAACGCTCGATACCGTCAAAAAACCGTCCGACGATGTCAGGTTCATCGGATTCGGCGTCGCCCAACGTCCAGACGCGAAACGTGTCACGGGTGCGCAACGCGACCGATATCGCTACGACGCGGTGCTGATGCGGCGGCAAAAACTCGCTGCCGGTGCGCTGTTGCTGCCGGAACATCATCGCGTTGCCGACGTCCTTGTCCGGCAGGTCGCCCAAATCCCACTGGCTTCTGCCAAACTCGACGTCCGGTATGGTTTCGATATCAAAGGCAAAGCAGTGCATGATTCAGGGCCCGTTAACGTTAACGCCGTTCATGAGCACGGCAAACGCGACAATCAGTCCCGCATCGTCGCTCAGGCTGACGTGCCCCTCGCCGACACCGAGACGTTCGCACACCTGCCGGCCTCGTTCCGACCAGATTATCATCGGCCGGCCCCAGTCGTTGTTGACGATACCCACATCGCGAATCCACATGCCGTGTGCAAATCCCGTGCCCATCGCCTTGACCGTCGCCTCCTTCGCTGCAAACCGCATTGCCAGAAAGCGTACCGGCCACTTGTTGGCCTCGAACAAGGCGAGCTCCTCGTCCATCAGCAGGCGCTTGACGAAATGATCGCCGAACCGGTCGTAAGTTTGCTGAACGCGCGACAATTCGCAGATGTCGGTGCCGACACCGAAGATCACGACCTAGCCTCCCGCATAAGGCGTTTCATCTCCGAAACGGCGACACCGATGCCGTCGAAAACAGCACGCGCAACGATCGCGTGGCCGATGTTGAGTTCGACGATTTCGGGTATCGAAGCGATCGGCGCAACGTTTTCGTAGTGGAGGCCATGGCCCGCATGGACCGTGAGTCCGAGCCCGCGGCCATAACTCGCGGCGTCCACGATACGCCGCAGCTCGTGATCTTCGGTGTCCGCGCCCGCGTCGGCATACCCGCCCGTATGCAATTCGACGACCGGCGCGCCGACGGACGCCGCGGCGTCCAGCTGCGGCGGATCGGGGTCGATAAACAGCGATACGCGAATGCCCCTGCCGGCGAGTTCGCGACACGCCTCGGCGATTCGCTGTTGCTGCCCGATAACGTCCAGACCGCCCTCGGTCGTCAGTTCCTGACGTTTCTCCGGCACCAAACAGCAGTCGGCCGGGCCGATATCCGACGCGATCGCAACCATCTCGTCGGTCACGGCCATCTCGAGGTTCATGTGTGTCTGCATCGCGGACTGCAGCGCGCGAAGGTCGAAATCCTGGATGTGTCGCCGGTCTTCGCGCAGGTGGACAGTGATGCTGTCCGCGCCGGCCTGCTCGGCGCGCAGTGCGGCTTCAACGGGATCCGGATAATCCGTGCCCCGCGCCTGGCGGAGCGTGGCAACGTGATCGACGTTGACGCCGAGCTTGAGTGTCGTTGACAAACTGGGTTCCTCTAGGGTCTATGTCTAGTGTCCGTTCTGCGGATATCGCGCAGCACCTTACGGCTTTTTAACTCCTTGCCGTCCAGATGATACGCGATCACTCCGCGTAGCAGGCGATTCGCGCAGGCCAGACAGTTGTCCTCGGCAAAGTCGAGGCGGCCGATTGCCTCGAGTTCCCGACCGTAGAACACCATCGGGCCCTCCCGGTCGGCAACCCGAATCGGGCCTTGTTCGACCCGATACTCATAACGCTGCTCCGGTGCGAGTTCCGCCTGCGATTCACCGTCATGATCGAGAATGAGCCCATACCCCAACAATTTCAGCAACTCCATCTCGAATTGACGAAGCTGAGGCGCGATTAGCCCGTTCGCGGCAAGACCGCGCACGGTGGCCGCGTAAGCGTCGAATATCTCCGGCTGCGGATCGTGGCGATGCATTAGCTTGATGATCAGCTCATTGACGTAATACCCGGACAGCAGCGCGTCGCCCGTCAACGAGACCGGCGCTCCGGCGACGTCCGCCCCGGTCAAGGTACCCATCTCCGCCCGGCTGAACCAGGATATCGCCAGCGGCATGAACGGCCGCAATAATCCCCGCAGCCGGGATTTGGCCGACCGGCTGCCTCGTGCCACGAGCGACAGGCGGCCATGCTCCCGGGTCAACAACTCCAGGATGCGGCTCGTGTCGCGGAACGGGCGATGGTGCAATAACCAGGCGGGCTCTTGATGAACTCGTTTTACCTCGCTCATGACGTCCCGCCGCTACGCATCACGGCGACTCATAGCCAAGGTTTCGCAGATCCTTCTCGTTGTTGGCCCAGTTGTCCTTGACCTTGACCCAAAGCTCGAGGTGCACCGGTTTCCCGAGCCGCTTGCCGATATCCAAACGGGCGTTTCGGCCAACCTGCTTGAGCATCGAACCGCCTTTGCCGATGACAATTCGTTTCTGGCTTTCCCGCTCCACCCAGATGATCGCGTGGATCGTAACCCCGCCGTCTTCGTCGTGAAAACGCTCGATTTGCACGGTCAGACCGTAGGGCAGTTCGTCGCGCAACAGGATGGTAAGTTTCTCACGGATCAGTTCCGCTGCATGAAAAACCTCACTGCGATCCGTGACCATATCTTCCGGGAACAGCGGAGGCGAAACCGGCAAAAGGCCTGGCAGCAGCGCGACCAGTCGATCCATGTTCTCGTTTCGCTTCGCCGAGACCGGGACGATTTCCGTGAAGTCGTGACGCTTGGCCATTTCGGCAATCAAACGCAATAAACGGCTTTTCGGTTTTACCAGATCTACCTTGTTCATTACCGCAATCACCGTGTTGCCGGACCCGCGGATCCGATCGAGAACGTCCTGGTCCTCGGCGTTCCAGCGGTCCGCCTCGCACACGAACAAAACGACGTCGGCGTCCGTCAACGCCGATCTGGCGGTGCGGTTCATCAATCGATTCATCGCTTTTCCCGCCTTGCGGTGCAGCCCTGGCGTGTCGACAAATACGAGCTGGTGCCGGTCGCTCGAATGAACCGCCAAAATGCGGTGTCTCGTCGTTTGCGGTTTCGGCGAAACGATGGAGACCTTGCTCCCGAGGACTGCGTTGATCAGCGTCGATTTGCCGACGTTCGGCCGGCCGACGACGGCGACAAAACCGCAGCGAAAATCGCCCACGTCGTTCACCGGTCAAATCCTGCGAATTTCGGCCAGCATGTTCGAGGCGGCGTCCTGTTCGGCGTCTCGGCGCGACAGTCCTCGGCCATGGGTAACCAGCCCAAGAGCGGCGATCGTGCAACTCACGTCGAAAACCTGCCGGTGGGCCTTTCCGGATATCTGCTCGGTGGCGTACGACGGCAGCGCATGTCCGTCGCCCTGAAGCCATTCCTGTAAGCGGGTCTTGGGGTCTTTCAACTCGTCGGGGTCGGGGAGCCGGCTTGCGCGGTCTTCAAAGGCGGCCCGAATCACACGGTGAGCCGCGTCGAAGCCCTTGTCCAGGAAGATGGCGCCAAAAATCGCCTCCAGCGCATCGGCAAGGATCGATGCGCGCCGGTGCCCACCGCTCCGTCGCTCACCCGCCCCGAGAATCAGGTGTTCGCCGAGCGCCATCTCGGTTGCGAGTTCGGCCAACGTCGAGTCGCGAACCAGCGATGCGCGCAGGCGGCTCAACTCGCCCTCGTCCGCGTCTGGATGCAGCTGAAAAACGATTTCGGAAACGACGAAATCCAGAACGGCGTCGCCAAGAAATTCCAGCCGCTCGTTGTTTCGATTGGCTGCACTTCGATGTGTCAACGCTTGCACGAGCAGCGAGTCGTCGCTGAACTCGTAACCGAGGTTTTCCTTCAGCCATTTGGCTGCTTTGTCCACCATACGTTCTCTACAGACTGGGGCCTGTTAGCACTCATTCGAGCCGCCCCTCTGCGCCTGAGCGCGCCACCGGTCGTTGCTCGTCGCTTGTTTGGAGCAACCAAACGGCGCTTCTCGCGCCTCGATTGGCGCGCTCGGGTGCAACCCTCAGCGCCGGGCTGACGGGGCGAAAATCCGATGATACCTGCCGCGAGTGTATGCTATCCGGTCCGTGACCGCATCGACACTAGAACCTATCTCAAACCAGATCGTAGCCGCGTTGCGCCTTGGCTTGCAAAAAAATCGCCGCCGGCGCGGCTACGATCTGGTTTGAGATAGGTTCTAGCGACGGACTAGCGCGCTTTTGTTGAAGTGGACGGTAAAAGAGATGTTGCCGATGAACGGGACGTCGTGGTCGTAAACGGCCTCCACCAGGAAGCCGCCGCTTTCGGGCGTGACTTTGACGTCCCTGGGGCCGATCACGACAACGCTTTCGACCGAAAACCGTCGCCCAATCGACCTGCGAATGTCCGCGCCGGACGGGTTCTGGCCGTCGAATTCCTGATGGACGCCATCCACGACGCCAACCACCTTCACGTAGTTCAGATAGGCCGGCGTCAAGCGGATGATCGCGAATGCGAACAGACCAACGAAACAGACTAGGATAATGAAGCCGAGGGTCGTCATCCCGCGCTGCCCGGACACGCCGCAACGCGGCGATCGCGCTGCTGACGTACGTCGAACCGATGAATTGACCCAATCTTGATTTTTCATGCCGTAGCTCCCGCGCCCTTCAGCCACGCAATTGCCGGCGCCGGGCACAAACACTTATGAAAAATAACGCGATTTTGCCCGTGAAAACAGTGACTCGCACCACACTATTCAATCTTCGTGCCAATACGTCTCCAGTCCGGAATCTCGATTCCGTCCATATGCATCCAGATTCTCACAGCCTCGCCGACGAGATGAGTTTCAGGGATTTCTCCGATAATCCGGCTGTCGCTGCTGTTGTCCCGGTTATCACCCATCATGAAATAGTGGCCTTCCTTGACCCGGTAGACGTCGTCTCCGCGGGTGTAACCCGGATTCGCAATCAGGATGGCGTGCTCACGTTCGCCGAGCGTCTCGATGAAACGCGGCATGCCGTTGTGGTCCTGTATCTCCTCATCGCGATTGAGTTCAATGAGCTCCCCGTTTATCGTCAGGCGATGGTTGTTGTATACGACTTCATCGCCCGGCAGACCCACGACCCGCTTGATGTAGTTTACGCTCGGTTCCGAGGGCAATCGGAACACCACGACGTCACCGCGTTCCGGCATCCCGGTTTCGAGGATTTTCGTTTCGAGCACCGGCAGACGAAGCCCGTAGGCGTACTTTTTGACGAAAATATAGTCACCCTGCAACAGGGTTGGCATCATCGATCCTGACGGGATGCGGAACGGCTCGAACACGAACGACCGAACGACGAGTACAAAAAGAAGAACGGGGAAAAACGAACGAGAGTAATCGACCACAACGTTCGTAGTAGCCTCGGCGGCGTCGCCGTCCGGGTCCTTCCGTCCTCGCCGCCCAAACTTGTCGAACAACACGACGGCGCCGCTGAACGCCGTAAGCACGACCAGGATTAATGCTAGGTTCATACCCCTATCGGTCCTCTACTTGTCCACACGCAGCACCGCCAAGAACGCTTCCTGTGGGATCTCGACGGAACCTATTTGTTTCATTCGTTTTTTGCCGGCCTTCTGCTTCTCGAGCAGTTTACGTTTACGTGAAACGTCCCCACCGTAACATTTTGCCGTTACGTTCTTTCGCAGCGCCTTTACCGTACTCCGGGCAATAATCTGGCCGCCGATCGCGGCCTGTATCGCAACGTCGAACATCTGCCTCGGAATCAGCTCTCGCATCTTGTCCACGAGATCACGGCCGCGCGAGTTCGCCATATTGCGGTGCACGATGATCGACAGCGCGTCCACTTTTTCCTTGTTGATCAATACGTCCAGGCGTACCAGGGCGGCGGGCTCGAAACGCTCGAAGTGATAGTCGAAAGACGCAAATCCGCGGCTGACGGACTTCAGCCGGTCAAAAAAGTCGAGCACTATTTCCGCAAGCGGCATTTCATACTCCAGTGATACCTGCCCGCCGAGGTACCGGAGATGCTTCTGCACCCCACGCTTGTCGATGCAAAGTTTCATGACTGCCCCGACGTGTTTTTCCGGCACCAAGATGCTTGCGGTGATGATCGGCTCGCGCAGCTCGTCAATTTCGTTTGCCGCAGGCAGTTTCGCAGGATTGTCGACGTGAAGAGTTTCGCCGTCGGTCAACGCAACCTCGAAAATGACCGTTGGAGCGGTGGTGATCAGGTCAAGATCGTATTCTCGCTCGAGGCGCTCCTGGACGATCTCCATGTGCAGCATGCCGAGGAACCCACAGCGAAAGCCAAAGCCCAGCGCCGCCGAGGTCTCCGGCTCGAAGTGTAATGCCGCATCGTTGAGACGCAGCTTTTGCAAGGCCTCCCTGAAGCCTTCGTAGTCATCGGAGTTGACCGGGAACAGACCGGCGAAAACGCGCGGCTGCACCTGCTTGAACCCGGGTAGCGGTTCATCGCAGGCGTTTTTGCTCAGCGTCAGCGTGTCGCCAACCGGCGCACCGTAAATATCTTTGATACCTGCGATGACAAAGCCGACCTCGCCACAGTCCAGCTGCGCCCGGTCGGTCATTTTCGGCGTGAAACTGCCAACCCTGTCGGCGACGTAGGACCGCCCCGTCGACATCACGGTTATCTTGCTGCCCTTCTTCAGGCTTCCGTTGACGACGCGCACCAATGACACCACGCCCACGTAGTTGTCGAACCAGGAGTCGATGATGAGCGCCTGCAGGGGATCGGACGGTTCGCCGCGCGGTGGCGGGATCTTGCGGACCAGCGCTTCGAGCAGTTCGGGCACGCCGCTACCGGTTTTTGCGCTGACCCGCACCGCGTCCTGCGCGTCTATACCGATAATGTCTTCTATTTCCTGGATCACGCGATCCGGGTCCGCCGCGCCGAGATCGATCTTGTTCAATACCGGCAAGACTTCGAGGCCTTGATCGATCGCGGTGACGCAGTTCGCCACACTTTGCGCTTCAACGCCCTGGGCGGCGTCCACAACCAGCAGCGCCCCTTCACATGCGGCAAGGGAACGGGATACCTCGTACGAAAAATCGACGTGCCCCGGAGTATCGATGAAATTGAGCTGGTAGGTCTCGCCATCGACCGCGGTGTAGTCCAGAGACACGCTTTGCGCCTTGATCGTGATACCACGCTCACGCTCGATGTCCATCGAATCAAGCACCTGTTCCGACATTTCGCGATCCTGTAAGCCGCCGCACAGCTGGATGAACCGGTCGGCCAGAGTCGACTTACCGTGATCGATGTGCGCAATGATCGAAAAGTTGCGGATTTGGTCCATGAGCTGTCGGCGGTGTGAAGAAGCCGCGAAGTATATACGTTTGCGCCGGCATTAGGGCCTGTTAACAGGCGCTAGGACAAGAATGCCATCTTCAACGCGGCGGCGGGGCCGGATCAGCCGGCGATACCCGCCGCGCTGCCAAGGGCCGCGGCAAGCGCGTCCCGGTCCAGGTGAAACTGGCAGATCCAGCTACCGTCCAATTCGACGACCGGAACCCGGTCGCCGTACCGCCGCAACCAGTCTTCCCGCGTATCGACGTCCAGGACTTCCACCCGCGCGCGGTCACGCACCTGCGGCAGGAGGTCCTCTATCAGCTGCTCACAAAGATGACAGCCCTGTCTGCTGTAGACGGTCAAAACCGGCGTCAAGGCGCCATCTCCTCGCGCCCGGGACCGCCGGCGCGACCGCAAACCGTCGGCCTGAGCCCGCTGACGCAGGCGTCCCGGCGGGCCAAAACCCGCCCCGCCGCCGCCCCGGCAAACAGCCCGACCGTGCCCCATGACAAGGCCACCCAGTCGTTTGACGCCTCGGACAACAAATGCACAAGCGCTGACGCCAGCAGCAAACCGAGCAACGGTGCTCCGTAGACGTAACACGCCGCGCGCAGCAGGCTACGGTCGGCCACCGAGAGCTCGACCCGGTCGCCCGGCGCGACCTGCAGGCTGTCCGCCACGCGCGCGGTCAACGTCGTCGTGCCTCGCGACTGGGCAAAGATCGCCGCGCCGCAACCGTTTCCGGCCGCGCATCTCGGACAGGCGACCCCCTCGACGCGTACGACCGCGTCGCGACCAGAGAGGTCAATCACCGTTGCGATAGTCGGGTCCACTGGGGCCTGTCAATGCGGCGGGAAATGGGGCAGAGGAATTTTCAACAGGCGGGCGCCGACCCGCATTACTTCTGCCGGATAGCGTTGGCGATTCGCCGGACCGTAGCGGCCGGGACCTCGCCAATGGCGGTCACAAGATGGTCGCCACTCTCAACGCTGTGCGAATTGGATGAGGCGCCGACGACCGACCGTTCAGTAACCTGCTGGTCGCTCTTCTCAGCGATGAATACCGACACGTTGGCGAGTCCGTCACTCAGCATGATGTGCGTCACCGCGACATCGGCGCCGGCCAACGTCTCATTCGTGGATGAAATGACGCGGAAACCCGGCGGCAGATCGTCGGTTTCCCAGTTGGTCTCGACATCGATGACCTCCGCCCGGGCAGGTTCCGGATACCAGGTAAAACCGTCGAGGTTGAACGACGGTTCCAGCGCCTTCGCCGGAATATCGGAATTGAGTTTCACGTCCGCGAATTTCAGTTGTTCCAGCAGGGCGCCGTCACCGCCAACCAACTCCGTACGCAGCGGAAACGCGGTCTCGCGGTCCAACCAGATTCTGTGCCCATAGCGATAGCCGTCGTGCGGGCGCACTGCAAGTACGATCGCCGATCGACCGGCAACACGTTCCTCACGAACGATGGACAGGTCGTATTCGTTGCCAAACCGCAACTCGCTGCTCGGCAGCGTGGAAAACAGCGTGCTCTCGTCGTTCCAGAACTCGACCAATACCGATTTCTTATCGGGCAATATGCAGTGGACTTCGTTGCCGTTCCGGATAATCTCGAGGCCGTTGCCTTCCTGCGTGACCAGCTTTTCGTGGACGACGCCGTCGATCACCTTTCGGACCACCTTCAGCGCCTCGGACTGGCCGTCGCGCCGGCGGATGACGGTGCCCTCGAAATCGATGGTGGTGACCACCGACGACATTCGATCCAGCCATTGATTGGGTGACGACGTATCGGCGCCGGCCGGGGTGACCATGAACGCCAGGACAAGAGCGAACGAACAGCGGAGGTTGATCATCGATTCATCCGGTAAGTCGACTGACCCTATTCTACTCTACTGCGCCGACTGAAGCTCTTTCCGTGCATCATCTTCGTCACGCTCAGTGTCCGGCGAGGATACGCCCTCTTGCGCGTCAGCGGGCGCGGCCCGCGATTCGGTCGACGATTCCACCGTCGCCAGCTTGTCCTCGCGGACCTCGAGACCGACGAGCCGCGAGCCGAGATTGGGCGACTGCTGCCCGTGACGAAGATAGTAGAGCGTCAGCATATCGCTTGGTCGATCCGACATGAATTGAGCCGCCGGCGGCTCCGTGTAAGACGGCCCACCGTCGATCGCAACCGCGCTGAGTTCGTCGAAACCCTGTAACGGCAGTTCTTCGACCGGTCCGAGCATGCGCAGACCCATAAGCGCCATGACGGCAACCGATGCCGCAACCGCAATACCGGCGACGGGTCGCATGAACTTCGCAGGAACCAACTCGACAGCCGGTTCAGGCTCCGCGATCTCAGTCCCCAGCGCCGCCGCAACGCGTCCACGTAGACTGGACGTTCCCGTCGGGTCGAGATCGCCGCGGATCGCGTGACCGATAGTCAGGTATTGAGCGGCCTGCGACCTCAGTTTCGCGTCCTGGCTCAATCGCCGCAGCAGCAACTCCGTTTCGTTATCCGGCAATTCACCGTCAACAAAGGCGGATATTTGTAGTTTTATTGCATCATTCATAGATCACCGTGCCGGGCAGTGCCCCCGCTTGCCAGTCTAGTCGATCAAATTACCAATCTTTTTACCAATCGCATCGCGAGCCCTGAAAATACGCGACCTGACCGTGCCGACCGGGCACTCCATGGTCTGCGCAATTTCCTCGTAACTCATCCCGTCGAGCTCCCGCAACACGATGGCTGTGCGCAGATCCTCAGGCAGCGCCTCGATGGCCCGCTGCACCGTTTCGTTCAATTCCTGACTGAGCGTTACGCCTTCCGGCGTATCCGTTTCCTTCAGTTTTGCATGCAAGTCGTACTGCTCAGGATCCTGCAAATCCAGTTCGACGTCCATGGGACGCCTACGTTGTGCCGCCAGATAGTTCTTCGCCGTATTCACCGCAATCCTGTACAGCCAGGTATAAAACGCACTATCGCCACGAAACCGTGGCAGCGCCCGATAGGCTTTTAGAAAAGCTTCCTGGGCAATATCCATCGCCTGGTCCGGATCGCGCACATACCGGAGCACCAGATTGACGATCTTGTGCTGATACTTCAGAACCAGAAGGTCGAATGCGCCTTTATCACCCTTCTGGACTCGTCGAACCAGCTGAGCATCCGTCGACTCAGCCGCCATAAAAGCGGACTCCCCGGCCGGCGGCATCTCGCCAGCCGACTCCCGGATAGACCGGCCCACCGCCGGAAAGTTCTCTGGAAACCGTATGATTCATGGGTTTTATGCCAAATCGTGATCGGCCTCTCACGGCCAACTCACGAAGCGCCAGATGGTAGCAGGGAAGTCCTTAATTATCATTTAGCTAGTGGGCCGTCCTGCCGCCCAGCGCCAGCCGACCTGCAGGCGGCGCCAGGCCTCCGCTTCGACCTGCTCCCGCAGGAACAGTTCGGTGTAAACCTGCCGACGCCCGCTGCCAAACCGCAGCCAGCCCAGACGTTGGGTGACCACGCTGCCCCTGAGCGCCTCCAGCGGCCGGTGCTTGCCGTTCCCGTCCCACGCGAGCCAGCGGCCGTCCGCGCTCATGACCAGGCGCCGAACCCGCGACTGCCCGCGCGCCAACCGGGTCAGGGCCACACCCACCTCGGCGACCCACAGCACGGCCAGCGAGATCCTGAACCATAGGGAAACATCGAGATACTGGATGAGGACGAGGCCGGCGAGGAGCAGCAGGCAGGCGCTCACCCGCACCCGCTGGCGAAGGGTCTCCGACGGCACGAGTTCAACGACGTATGCGCTCGACGACGGATTTGATGGCTGTCTCCCGGCAATGTTCACGCCGCAACAAATACGCGATCAGCTGCGGGTCGGACAGCGCCAATACTTCCTCAAAAGCCGTTTTTTCCGGCTCCGTGGAGTCGTGATAGTCACTTTCGAGGTATCGCAACAGCAGTACGTCGAGTTCGCGCATACCCCGCCGGCACTGCCAACGAAGCCTGGACAGGTCTGACGCATCCGCTGCCGGCACGCGCGGAACCTCGCCGTCAGTGCCGTCTTTCAAGCAACATCTTCTTAGTTTCGGCGATCGCACGTGCCGGATTCAGGCCCTTCGGACAAGTCTGCGTACAGTTCATGATCGTATGGCAGCGGTACAGTCGGAATGGGTCCTCGAGCTCGTCGAGCCGCTCCCCGGTTGCCTCGTCACGACTGTCCACCAGCCACCGATAGGACGCCAGCAGCGCGGCCGGGCCGAGATAACGGTCGCTATTCCACCAGTAGCTGGGACAACTCGTGGAACAGCACGCGCAAAGGATACAGGCCGCCGGTTCATCGATCTTTTCCTGGTCTTCCTTGCTTTGCAGGCGCTCGCGATCCGGCGGCGGCGGGGTGCGCGTTTGCAACCACGGCTTGATCGACGCGTACTGCGCGTAGAAATTGCTCAGGTCGGTGACGAGGTCTTTCACAACCGGCATGTGCGGCAGCGGGTAGACCTTCACGGCGCCCTTGGCGTCGGCGGCCGCGATCGTACAGGCCAGCGTGTTACTGCCGTCTATATTCATTGCACAAGAACCGCAAATGCCCTCCCGGCAGGACCGGCGAAACGTCAACGTCGGGTCGATTTCGTTTTTGATTTTGATCAGGACGTCCAGAACCATGGGCCCGCAATTGTCCATGTCGACGTCGTAGGTGTCCATGCGCGGATTTTCGCCCGATGCCGGGTCGTACCGGTATACGGCGAACGAGCGCACGTTACCGGCGCCGTCGGGCGCGGCAAAATGCCTGCCTTTCTTGATTCGCGAATTCTGGGGTAAACGAAATTCGGCCACTGCCTGCTCCTGCTAGCAATTTTTTAAATGCGGGATAGATACACGAGAGAAACGCCAAGTCTTGCAAGCGACGTCAATACACCCGCGCCTTGGGCGGTATCGATTCGACGTCGGTGGTCAGCGTCTCGTCGTGGACGCGCCGATAGCCAAACCGCACGCTGCCGGGCCCATCGACCCAGCACAGGGTGTGTTTCATCCAGTTCTGATCGTCACGCTCCGGATAGTCCTCACGCGCATGACCGCCGCGGCTTTCCGTGCGATGGCCGGCCGATTCGATGGTCGCGGCCGCGTTCTGCAGCAGATTCTCGAGTTCCATGGTTTCGACGAGATCCGTGTTCCAGATCAACGAACGATCCGCGACGCTGACGTCATCGAACGACGCATAACTGTCACGCAGCATCCGGATGCCCTCGGCCAGCGACTCTCCGGTCCGAAACACCGCTGCATGGCCCTGCATGATCTTCTGCATTTCCAGGCGGATTTCCGCGGTAGACCGCGAACCGTCCGCATTTCTCAGCTTGTCCAGCCGTTCGACGCTGTTCGCGCCCGCGTCGCCGGGCAGCGTTGCGTGGCGTTCGCCGGGTTTCATCGTCGCGGCGCAGTGATGCGCCGCAGCGCGGCCGAACACGACCAGGTCGAGCAGCGAATTGGAGCCCAGGCGATTTGCGCCGTGCACGGATACACAAGCGGCCTCGCCGACCGCCATCAATCCCGGCACCACGGTTTCGGCGTCGCCGTTCTTCAGCGTAACGACCTCACCGGTGTACTTCGCGGGAATGCCGCCCATGTTGTAGTGCACCGTCGGCAACACCGGAATCGGCGCCTTGTTGACGTCGACACCGGCGAATATGCGCGCCGATTCCGCGATACCCGGCAGGCGCTCGTCAATGACCTCGGCGCCCAGGTGTTCGAGATGCAGGTAAATGTGGTCTTTTTCCGCGCCGACGCCGCGACCCTCGCGGATCTCTATCGTCATCGAACGGCTCACCACGTCCCGCGACGCGAGATCCTTGGCGTTGGGAGCGTAACGCTCCATGAAGCGCTCGCCGTTGGCGTTGGTCAGGTACCCGCCCTCGCCGCGCGCGCCTTCCGTGATCAGCATGCCGGCCCCGTAGATTCCGGTCGGGTGAAACTGCACGAACTCCATGTCCTGCACCGGCAGTCCGGCGCGCAACACCATGGCATTGCCATCTCCGGTACAGGTATGCGCCGACGTACAGGAAAAATAGGCGCGCCCGTAGCCACCCGTCGCCAGGATGACCTGATGAGACCGGAACCGGTGGAGACGGCCCGTCGCCAGGTCGATCGCCACGACGCCGCGGCAGGCGCCTTCGGCGTCCATGATCAGATCGATCGCAAAGTATTCGATGAAAAATTCGGCTTCGTGCTTCAACGACTGCTGATACAAGGTATGCAGCATCGCGTGGCCCGTTCGGTCCGCCGCGGCGCAGGTCCGGTGCGCGGTCCCTTCGCCAAAATGCGTTGTCATGCCACCGAACGGGCGCTGATAAATGCGCCCGTCCTCGGTGCGTGAGAACGGTACTCCGTAGTGCTCGAGCTCGATGACGGCGTCGGGCGCCTCCTTACACATGTATTCGATCGCGTCCTGGTCACCCAACCAGTCGGATCCCTTGACCGTGTCGTACATATGCCAACGCCAGTCGTCGTCACCCATGTTGCCGAGCGCGGCGCTGATGCCGCCCTGCGCTGCAACCGTGTGGCTGCGCGTTGGAAACACCTTACTCACGCAGGCCGTCGCGAACCCGGCCTCGGCAAGGCCGAAAGTCGCGCGCAGACCGGCGCCGCCCGCGCCGATGACCACCACGTCATAACTATGGTCGATAAATTCGTAGTCAGTCATCAGGCGGATCCAAAGGCGATTTTCAGTACGGCAAACGAAACCGCCGCCGCAACGACGGCGTGTGCAAACTTGCTCACGACCAGTGAGGCCACTTTCAGAAACGGAGCGTGCACGTAGTCCTCGATGACGACCTGCAAACCCAGGCTCGAGTGATAGGCCAGCGCGAGGCCGAGCAGCAGCAAGAGGACGCTGTTCCAGGGTTGCCCGATCCAGCTCTGTATCGAGCGTTGGTCGAAGCCATCCAAGGTCATCATCGAGACCATGAACCAGGCGCCGAGGACCACCAAAGCCACGGCAGTCAGCCGTTGCAGCCACCAATGATCGGTGCCCTCTTTGGCGGACCCGGAGCCCAGCACGCGACTCAGCGGCGAACGCAGGCTCACTTGAGCCACCAGAACAGCAGCGTCAGCACCACCGTCGCCGCCACCACGAACCAGGACGACGCGTTCGCCTGAGCCTTCTCGAAACCGTGGCCCGCGTCCCAGATCAGGTGCCGTATGCCGTTGGCGAAATGAAAAAAGAACGCCGCGCTCCACCCAACCAGAGCAATACGGCCCAGCGGCGATTGCAGGAGTTCCGCGAAGCCGGCATAACTCGCCGGGTCGCCCGCAGCGCTCATGAGCCAACCCGCGTAGGCCACCAGGCCGACGGTCAGCGCAATGCCCGTCATCCGGTGAAGGATCGACAGGGTCATCGTGATGGGCCAGCGGTAGATTGACAGGTGCGGCGACAGCGGCCGCCCGGAATTACTCATGTCCCGTAGTCACCGGAAATCGCTAAAAATCGATACATCGCCCGTTCTTTTCCCAATCGCCGTAACGGGTTGGGTCGGGACCCGCACGGCCGCCGATTTCTCGCGGCGGTTTGTCGCCCGCGACATCGGCAGCCGGGTTATCATCGGCCGTCGGATTGGCGTCGTGCCGCCCCGCGTCTTGGTCTTTTCGGTGCTCATCGGACATACGCGAAGTATGCCAGAGTCCATTTGATCGTGCAGTGCCTGGGCACCGGCCGCGCCGCTTTTGTTACATTTAAACTCATGTAGAAAAACAATGAAATATTCGCTCGTTGCCATCGTCGGGTCGGACAGGCACTCGTTCCTGCAAGGCCAATTGACGCAAGACCTGGACAGGCTGACCGCCGAACGAAGCCTGCCCGCCGCCTGGTGTAACGCCAAGGGCCGGGTAATCGTGAGCGCGCGCCTTCTCGCGCGCGACGAGCGCGTGATCCTGGTCATTCCCTCGCCGTCCGCGGAGGCGGTGACAAAGCGCCTGCTGATGTACCGCCTGCGCGCGGACGTCGGCGTCGAAACAGAGACGGAGCTTTCGTTTCTGGCGTTTGCAAACGATCTCCCACCGACCGCGCGCGTCGGCGAACTTGACGTCGTTGAATACACCGGCGCCACTCCGTTTAGCGAGGTGTGCGGAACCCGCGCCGCACTCGAAGCCGCGGGCATCGACACGAACGACGCCCTGGACGGGGACGCCTGGGCCGCGGCGCGTGTTGCCGCCGGGCTGGTCGACATCGGCGTCGGCAACGAGGAGAAGTTCACGCCGCACATGTTGAACCTGGACCGCACCGGCGCCGTGAGCTTCGACAAAGGCTGTTACACCGGACAGGAAATCGTTGCCCGGACCGAGCACCTCGGCAAAGTCAAGCGCCGCGTGAACCGCTATCGCGTGGAAGGCGGCCCGGCGCGGCCCGGCGACAAACTGCGGTTGGACGGCCGCGATATCGGCGAAGTCGTCAACGTCGCCGGCAATGAAGTTTTGGCCGTGACGCCCCGCGCTCAACACGGCGAGGCGCTCGATATCGGTGACGGCAAGGCCCTGCCGCTGCCCCTGCCGTACGATCTCGACTGACGCTCCGAGGCCGGCCTGCAAACCTCAGTCGAAGGATTCGGGCCGCATGTAGGGGAACAGGAGCACGTCGCGAATCGACGGCGAGTCCGTCAACAGCATCACCAGGCGGTCTATTCCCAGTCCAAGACCCGCCGTCGGCGGCAGGCCGTATTCGAGCGCCCGGATGTAGTCGTGGTCGTAGGACATCGCTTCGTCGTCTCCCTCGCTGCGGAAACCCGCCTGCTCTCGAAAACGCTCGGCCTGGTCTTCGGGGTCGTTGAGCTCGGAAAAGCCGTTCGCCAGTTCGCGGCCAACCACGAAAAACTCGAACCGGTCGGTAATGAACGGATCGTCGTCGTTACGCCGTGACAGCGGCGAGACTTCCGTCGGATACGCCGTGACGAAGGTCGGCTCGCGCAATTCGTCTTCGCCGGTCTTCTCGAAAATCTCGAACTGCAGCTTTCCAGGCCCGTAGCTGTCCAGAACGGTAATGCCGAGAGATTCGGCGACGCCGACGAGGTAGTCACGGTCGCGCAAACGCTCACGATCGATGTCCGGGTTGTATTTGCAGATCACCTCCTCGAGAGTCAGCCGCGCGAAGGGTTTGGCCAGATCGACAATCTCACCCTGATACTCCACCCGCGTCGCACCGAGCACGGCCTGTGCGAGCCCCTTCATCAAGGCCTCGATCATCTCGATGAGGTCTTCGTAATCCGCGTAGGCGCGATACAGTTCGAGCATCGTGAATTCCGGATTGTGCTGTGTCGAAACCCCCTCGTTACGGAAATTTCGGTTGATCTCGTAGACCCGCTCGAAACCGCCGACGACCAGGCGCTTCAGATACAGTTCGGGCGCTATGCGCAGATAAAGCGTCATGTCCAGCGCATTGTGATGAGTGACGAAGGGTCTTGCGATTGCGCCGCCCGGGATCGACTGCATCATCGGCGTCTCTACTTCCAGAAAGTCCTGCGACTCCAGAAACGCCCGGATGTAGGTCACGATCTGCGATCGGATTCTGAACACGCGGCGGCTGTCCTCGTTCATGATCAGGTCGGTGTACCGTTGCCGGTAGCGAATCTCCTGATCGGCAAGCCCGTGAAACTTTTCGGGTAACGGGCGCAGCGACTTCGTCAGCAGGCGAACGTCGTCCGCCAACACCGTCAGCTCACCCGTCTTGGTTTTAAACAGCGTCCCGGACGCGCCGAGAATGTCGCCGACGTCCCATTTCTTGAATTCCTGGTAGAGCCCCTCCGGCAAGCGGTCGCGTTCCAGGCGCACCTGAATCTGCGTAGTGCGATCATGCAATTTGATAAAACTGGCTTTACCCATCACGCGTTTGACCATCATGCGGCCGGCAACCTGTACGCGGACGTTCTCTTCGAGCAAATGCTCCGCGTCATGGCCGCCGTAGGTCCGCTGGAGCTCTTCGGCAAGCGCGTTGCGTCGAAAATCGTTCGGAAATGCGCAGCCGGTTTCGCGCAAGGCGTCGAGCTTGCGCCGCCGCTCGGCGATCAGCCGGTTTTCGTCTTGTCCGTCAGTCGTGTCGGTCACTTACAGTCCCTGCTTGAGGCTCGCCTCGATAAAATTGTCCAGATCGCCGTCCAGCACTGCCTGAGTGTTACCGGTTTCGACGCCGGTGCGCAAATCTTTGATACGACTCTGGTCCAATACGTACGAGCGTATCTGGCTGCCCCAGCCGACGTCGGCTTTACTGTCTTCCAACGCCGCCGACTCGGCCCGCCGTTTTTGCAGTTCCATCTCGTAGAGTTTCGCCTTCAGCTGCTTCATCGCCGTCGCCTTGTTTTTGTGCTGAGAGCGATCATTCTGACACTGTACGACGATGTTGCTCGGAAGGTGCGTGATGCGGACCGCCGATTCCGTACGGTTGACGTGCTGGCCGCCGGCGCCGCTCGCTCGATAAACGTCGATGCGAAGGTCGCCGGGATCGACCTCGATATCGATTTCGTCGTCGATTTCCGGCGCGACAAACACGGATGCAAACGACGTGTGTCGGCGATTCCCGGAATCGAACGGTGACTTTCGCACCAGCCGGTGGACGCCCGTTTCGGTGCGCAGCCAGCCGTAGGCGTAATCGCCGTCGATGCGCACCGTTGCGCTTTTCATTCCGGCCACCTCGCCCGGAGACGCCTCGATGACTTCGGCCTTGAACTGGTGGGTTTCCGCCCAGCGCAGGTACATGCGCAACAGCATCTCGGCCCAGTCCTGCGCCTCGGTCCCGCCGGCGCCGGACTGAATGTCCAGAAATGCGCTCGCTTCGTCCAGTTCGCCGCTGAACATGCGCTGAAACTCCAGGCGCTCGATATGCTGCTCGAACCGGTCCAGGTCCGCTGCGATCTCTTCGACCGCCTCCTGATCGCCCTCCTCGACCGCCATCGCGAGCAGCTCCGCGCCATCGTCGAGACCGGCAGTCAGCTCGGTCAGGCCGCCAACGATACCGTCGAGCTGCGCGCGCTCTTTTCCCAGAGCCTGCGCGCGTTCGGGGTCGTTCCAAACCTCGGGCTCCTCCAGCTCGCGCTCGACTTCGGTCAGGCGTTCCGCTTTGCCCTCGAAGTCAAAGATACCCCCTTAACGCGGCGGTGCGTTCACTGAGGTCGGCCAGGCGGGATTTGAGTTGACTGATTTCCATCGTTGGAATCTGGTGCTGAGAAAAACGGCGGGCATGGTAGCACGCCATCAAAGCTCGGTAATCTGCTCGACGATCAACTGCGGCGATTCGACGCCACGATACTCGTTGACGTCGAGGCGGAACGCCAGCCGCACGTCACCGCGCAAACCGGGATGGGCCTGGTTGAAGGCGATGGCGTCCACCGGCCGCGTGCCCCCCGGCGGCAGCACGCGCAGTTTCAGATGATGTTCGCCGACCGTGCGTTGCTCGGCAACCCGAAAATCCCCCTGGAAGAGCGGTTCAGGGAAGCCGGCGCCCCAGGGCCCGGCATCGCGCAGGGCCTGCGCGAATCGCAAATTCAGGGCATCGGCGGGTAGCGGTCCGTCCGTAATCAGCGCGCCGCTGAAATCCGCATCGGCGTACCGCGCAGTCATCAGTTCCGCCGCGCGGCGCCGGAACGTGTCGAAATCCGATTCGTGGATCGACAGGCCCGCCGCCATCGCGTGACCGCCGTACTTCAATATCAAACCCGGATAGCTCGTCGCGATCGCTTCAAGGAGGTCGCGCATGTGTACGCCGGAGACCGAGCGCCCCGAACCCTTCAACTCTCCGCCGCGTTCCTGCGCAAAGGCCAGCACCGGCCTGTGGCAGCGTTCACGCACTCGCGAGGCAATCAGGCCCACGACGCCGGCATGCCAACTCGGATCGTAGAGACAAACGCAGGGCGGTAGGTTCCGGGGCTCGATCGTATCGACCACCGCAAACGCCTGGTCGCGCATCGTCGTCTCGATTTCGCGGCGTTGCCGGTTGATGCCATCGAGCTCGGCGGCATATTTCTCGGCGACGGTGTGATCGTCGGTCAGCAGGCACTCGATGCCGATTGACATATCCTCCAGCCGGCCCGCGGCGTTGAGGCGCGGCCCGAGCACAAAGCCCAGATCCGCGCTGACCACACGATCGGGCGTACGCCCGGCCTGGCGCAGCAGCGCGGTAATTCCTGCCACCGTTCGTCCCGCACGAATCCGCCTGAGACCTTGCTGAACGAGGATCCTATTGTTGTGGTCGAGGCGAACGACGTCGGCAACCGTGCCCAACGCCACCAGATCGAGATAGCGTGCCGGTATTCGCGCCGCGCCCGACCGGCCCGCCGCCTCCAACGCACGTCCGAGCGCCGCCATCAGGTAAAACGCCACACCGACGCCGGCCAGATTCGGGCTGACAAACCGGCTGTCGCGAAGATTCGGATTCACGATCACACTGGCATCGGGCAATCGGCTGCCCGGCAAATGGTGATCGGTCACCAGCACCGCTATCCCCTGCCGTCTGGCCGCCGCGACGCCGTCAATACTTGAAACGCCGTTATCGACCGTGATCAGCAATCCCGGCGACCGCGCGGCGGCGACCGCAACGATTTCGGGGCTCAAGCCGTATCCGAACTCGAAGCGATTGGGCACGAGATAGCCGACGTCCTCGAAACCAAACGCACGAAGACAGCGGAGAACCAGGGCCGTGCTGGTTGCACCGTCCGCGTCAAAGTCGCCGACGACAATAATCCGTTGCTCGCGAAAACCCATGAGCAGCTCGACGGCGGCGTCGACGCCGTCGAGAGAACTGATCGGCGCCAGCCGATTGAGACCGTAGTCGAGTTCCCCCGGATCGGCGACGCCACGCGCCGCATACAAACGCGCGATGATCGGATCGATACCGGTAAACGAGGGTTCCCGCGGAACACCGCGGCGGACGAGCGGCCTGGCTAACGGCGCGCTCATGGTGACGGGGCCGTTTCGAGGCCCGCCGCGCGGCGGCGCCAGAATCGCCAGCGGTGGCGACGCCGCACCACGGCCGTCACGCCGTCCTCGAACAACAGGGTCAAAACGCGGATATCGCTGTTTCCGAGGATCGCCCGAAGATCGGCAAGGTGTCCGGAAAGGGCGTCGGCGCCGTCAGGCGAAGGCCCGAGAATCTTGGGGACGACGGCGACAAAACCCTCCGGCGAGTGCTCCACGCAGTCCGCCAGTTTGCCGTTCCAGGGCTGGACGACGCCGGCCGCGCTGTTCCAGTAACCGCGCAGCACCGGGTCGTCCGCAAACAGCGGCGGAATGCCCCGGGGAACCAGATCGGGAGACGCGCCTCCGCCCCAGATCCACAACGCATTGATCGGACGCAGACCTTGCGCCTCGCGGCGCCGGTGAACGCCGGACAGATGAATCGCCATCTGAATCTCACTGTGAATGCGGTGATAGGCGCCGGCTTCCTTGCCCGACGGCATGAAGGGCGACAGCTCTCTGCCGTGCAGACGGCGCGCCGACAACGCGGCGGTCGGCATCGGTTCCGGACCGCGCAGATAACCGCATCGAGCGACGTGGACAAAACCCAGGGCGCCGTCGCCGCCAAGCTCGGACTGCAATTCGTCGAAGAGTTCACCGAGATCCCGCGACGACAGCTCGTGCGCCGACAACTCGTGCAAACACAGGTGGTCGAGCCGGGGTTCGAGATACACGGGATCCGCCGCGGCCATCCAGACGGTGGGCCGGTCACCGGTTTGACCCCAGAGTCTGAGCGCGCCAAGCCCGGAAGTGACCTGCGGATGTCCGATGGCCCGCGTCACGCGCGAAAGGGTCGTGGAGGGCTCCTCCGAGAACTCGAGGTCGGACCGGGCGAGCCACCGACGTAGGTCCTTGGCGCGTATCGTTCCATGGCCGGCGGCCGGCAGCACCACAACCGCCGTGTCGTTGTAGATCGATGTTCCCAAAACAGTTCCCATGGCCCGGTCGACGCGCAAATTGCAGAATCCCGGCCGGCTTGATCGAGCGGAGCTTGCTTGTATCATGAGCGAATCCGCCTGTTCGCCATGGTAATCGTAGCGCCAGCGGTTTTCACCCGGGGCCCGCCGACACGTCGCGTGCGACGACTCGCACTTCGTTCACAGGCCCGGCAAACGATGCTGGAGGTTTTCCTTTGCAGTTTACACGCGACCCCGTCCTTGCCGTTACGGTGCGGCACGTCGAGCCCGGCAGGATCGGCATCGGTGAGCACAATTTCGATCGCACCGTTGCAGTCACGGTTGACGAGGTGCTCGACGACTGGATCTCTCCCGGTATCGATGCGCTGGACGTCGCGCACCTGCAGCCCCTGCTGGACAGGCAGCCCGACGTCGTCGTCGTTGGCACGGGCTGGTCACCCGCGCTGCCGCCACGCGAGCTGACGTTTGCAATGGCGCGTCTGGGCATCGGATTTGAGGTGATGGACACCCCGGCCGCCTGCCGCACATTCAACATCCTGGCCTCGGAAGGCCGCAGGCCCGCGGCGGTTCTGACGATCGACTGAATCTGAACCGGGCGCGTGCCGCCGGCGTCGCCGACGGACGACCGGAGGCTAAGCCTCGCCCAGCCGTTCCGCGATGTCCGCCCGGCTGGCCGAACCGGAGAGCCAGCCGAAGCTGCCGCTGCTCAACATCTCCTTGCCGGCGGCCAGAAGCGTGCCGATACACGCGTTTGCCAGCGCGCCGCCGACGCTGATTCGAGTGGCGCCGGCGTCTTCGAGCTCGCCAAACGTGACGTTGGGTATAAAAGGCGCCAGAACGTTTACCGGCTTGTCCACCGCGCGGACGACCTGTCGCACGTCGTCCAGGGTGTTCAGCCCCGGCGCGTACAACACGTCCGCGCCGACGTCCGAAAACGCCCGCAGTCGGCGGATCGTATCGTCGATATCCATGCGTCCACGGAGAAGATTCTCCGCCCGCGCCGTCAGGGTAAACGGAACGTGCAATGCGCGCGCCGTTTCCGCCGCGGCGCGAACACGGTCGACCGCCAGATCGAATTCGTAAACGTCGGAGCCGTCGTAGTCCTCTATCGATGCGCCCACCACGCCCGTGTCCGCGACAAGCCGAACGGCGTCTGCCACATCGTCCGGGGTGTCGGCAAATCCGTTCTCGAGATCGGCGCTGATCGGTATAGTGGTCGCCTCGGCCAACGCGCGACAATGCTGAAGCTTCTCGTCGAAGCCGACCGAACCGTCCAGCCGGCCCATGGACTGCGCGAACCCCGAACTGGTAGTCGCCAGCGCCTCGAAACCCAGAGATTCCAACAATCGCGCCGAACCCGCGTCCCAGGGATTCGGAATCAGGAACGCGCCGCTCCGCCCATGCAGATCGACGAACCTCCTCGCTTTTTCCAGCTGCGTTTCCATGGGCGATCAGGCCTCCGGTCGTTAATCGTCGTGATCGGCATGCAATCCTAGCAGCAGTCTCTGGTGAATCGTGTAGGAGCCCGTCTGCGGCCTGCGGTGGTCACGGTCCGCGCAAGCGGATAACGGCCGTCATGTTCAGTCGAGAACGTTGTCGCCGGAGATCCCGTTGCGTTCCATCATGCGCCGGAGGTTCTTTAATGCGTCCAACTGAATCTGACGCACGCGTTCGCGGGTTACGCCGATCTCGCGACCGATTTCCTCCAGGGTCAGCCGTCGATAACCGTGCAGGCCGAAACGCCGCTCGACCACTTCGCGTTGCTTCTCACCAAGCTCGAACACCCACCGATCCACAAGGTCGTTAACCGCGGCTTTTTGCGCACGCTGCGGCGGCTCCGATTCACGCTGCGCCCGCAGGCTGTCCAACAATCCCGTCTCTTCGTCGCCGGCCGATGAACGTATCGTGACGCGTTCGTGCAGCGTCAAGAGCCGATCGACGGTCTCGACGGTCTTGCCGGTCTCACGCGCGATGTCAGCGATACTCGGTGTTTCGGCTTTCTGCTGGTGCAGGCGACGCGACGCGCGCAGGCAGCAGTTGATTTCCTTGATGACGTGAATCGGCAGACGGATCGTGCGCGACTGGTTCATGATGCCGCGTTCGATCGTCTGTCGAATCCACCAGGTCGCGTAGGTCGAGAAGCGGAAACCACGGTCAGGATCGAACTTCTTGACGGCGTGAATCAGCCCGAGATTGCCCTCCTCGATGAGATCGAGGAGCGGCAATCCGCGATTGAGATAACGACGGGCGATCTTGACCACCAGACGAAGATTACTCTCGATCATCCGTTGTCGGGCGGCCTCGTCGCCAGCGCGGACACGACGCCCGATGCTGACCTCTTCCTCGGCACTCAGCAGACGCGAAACGCCGATTTCGTTCAGGTACTGGCGGGTAACATCGTGCTGCGGGCCGGCCGCGTGCACCGCACGGCTGCTGCGGACCCGGCCATTTTGGTTGCTTTCGCTCTTGCGAACGCCTGACTCACCCATTACCCAACCCCTTCGATTCGAGGAGCAATCGGCAACTGCGCAATTCAGACTTTCAGTTCGGACTATCTCGCAGGCAAATATTGTCGCGGGTTAACCGGCTTGCCGTTGCGCCTGATTTCAAAATGCAGTCGCGGCTCTCGTCCCGGCCCCTCACCCATCGTCGCGATTCGCTGTCCCTGTCGCACCGTTTCGCCTTCTTTGACGAGGAGCGACGAGTTGTGCCCATAGGCACTCAGGTAGGTGTCGTTGTGTTTAACGATAATAAGCTTTCCGTATCCAATTAGTCCACCGCCGGAGTACACCACGCGGCCGGCCGCAGCCGCGGCGATGACCTGTCCGGCCCTTCCGTCGATCAGGATACCGGTTCCGCTGCCGGGCCGGCCGCCAAAATCGACCGCGACGGCGCCGCGCGTGGGCCAGGCCCAATTCGGCGGCGGATCAGCGGGGATGCTGGGTAACGGCCGGCGGACTTGCGTCGGACGGCTCACCGGCGCCGCCGGGCTGTCGCCCGACGGCGGCTGCAAACGTATGACCTGCCCCGGATGAATCAGCGAACCGTCGCCCAGGCGGTTCCAGCGCGCCAAATCCCGGTGGTTTTTGCCGTAACGCCAGGCAATCGTATACAGCGTCTCGCCGCTGCGGACGACGTGCTGCTCGCGCGGCGTATGGTCCCAACGCGTACCGCCGCACCCCGCGAGTACGCTCACCGCAACCAGGTTGAAGAACAGCAGCTTGGCCCGCGGTGACCGGCTCGCGACTCGCCCGAGGCGGGGCCGGCGAACGATCAGCGTTTTGGCCACGCCGAACACCGGTCCCTCACGGCGTCAACGACACGTAGGCGCCGACGGCGACCGCTATCGCAACGACGCTCCAGCCTATGCGTTCGACGTATCTGGGTAACATCTCCGCCATCTTTTCTCCGCCGGCAACGATCAGCAAGGCGACCAGAAAAAACCGAGCGCCGCGGCCGATCAGCGACGCCACGACGAATCCCGGCAAACTCAGCACCGCCACGCCCGCCGAGATCGTGAATATTTTGTACGGGATCGGCGAGAATCCGGCAATAAACACCGCCCACACGCCCCACTCGTCGAACCAGCGGCGGCCGGTGAGATAGGCATCCCAATAGCTCGATTCGCGCAGCCACGGCTCGATCGTGTCAAACAGGAAGTAACCGACGGCGTAGCCGAGCAGACCGCCGAGCAGAGACGCAACCGTGGTCACGGCGGCAAATCGCCAGGCGCGTCGACGTTCGGCGAGACACATCGGCGCAAGCATCACGTCCGGCGGCACCGGAAAAAAAGACGATTCGGCAAAACTCATGGCCGCGAGATAGCGTTCCGCGTGAGGATGGCGCGCCCAGGACAGCACGCGCTCGTACAACGGCGCAAACAATCGCATGCTCAGAGAATTCCGCGGGCGGTCTCAAGCCCGTTTCGAGAAATCATGTCCATATGGTTGAATAGCTTAACTACTTTCCGTGTACGAGTGGAACAAAACTCACGCTGCCCAGTGAAATCTGCTCGTAATGATCATCGCGCCGTGTGACGCACGCCAGCTCCTGACCGCGAGGCGGGCCGATCGGGATGATCAGTGTGCCGCCCGGCGCCAGCTGTTCGAGCAGTTTCCGTGGCAGCTCGGCCGCCGCCGCGGCAACCAGGATACCGTCGTAGGGCGCGTATTTCGGCCACCCCTCCCAACCGTCACCGCGCCGGAACTGCACGTTGTACACATCCAGCTCCCGCAGGCGCTGCCGGGTCCGGGTCAGCAGTTCCGGAATGCGCTCAACCGTGAATATCTGCTTCACCAGCGGGCTCAATACCGCCGTCTGATAACCGCAGCCGGTGCCGATTTCGAGGACCCGATGTTCACGAACGCCGCTGTCGCTCAGCGCACCGAGCAACGCCTCGGTCATGCGCGCCACCACGTAGGGCTGGCTGATCGTCTGGCCCAGGCCAATCGGTAAAGCCGTGTCTTCATAGGCCCGGCTGGCCAACGCCTCGTCCACAAACAGATGGCGCGGGACATCGCGGATTCTCTCCAACACGGCGCTGGAGCGAATACCCTGCGCTTTGAGCCGGCGGACGAGCCGTTCCCGGGTCCGCGCCGAGGTCATGCCGATACCCCGAATGGCCATATTCTGCGTCACGGCTTTAGCCACTCCCGGAGCGTCGGCACCGCTTCATGGCGAGTGAGGTCTACCTTGAGCGGACTCACGGCAACCGCGCCCCGCTCGATGGCGTGGAAATCGGTCCCCGGTCCGGCGTCCTGCCCCGGTCCGGCCGGACCAATCCAGTAGATTTCTTTGCCCTGCGGATCGGTGGTCTGAATCAGCGGCTCGGAGCGATGGCGAAAGCCCAACCGCGTCGCCTCGATGCCGGTGAGGCTGTCAAACGGCCGATCGGGCACGTTCACGTTCAACACGACGTCGGCGGGCAAGGCCTCCGCGTCCATCCGACCCAACAAATCCGCCGCCACCCTGGCCGCGCACTCGAAGTGTTCCGGCCGCGGCCCGACCAACGACACGGCGATTGCAGGAAGACCCAGATAACGCCCCTCCATGGCCGCCGCCACCGTGCCCGAATAAATCACGTCGTCGCCAAGATTGGCGCCATGGTTGATCCCCGACACGACGATGTCCGGGTCTTCCTCGAGAAACCCGGACAGGGCCAGGTGCACGCAGTCCGAAGGCGTGCCGTTCACAAAATATCGGTTCTCGGCGACTTCGTGGATCCGCAGCGGCGAATGGAGGGTCAACGAGTTGCTGGCCCCGGAAAAATTCCGATCGGGAGCAACGACGACCACGTCGCCAATACCGGCAAGCGTCTCCGCGAGAACGTTGATACCGCGGGCCAGATAGCCGTCGTCATTGCTTACCAGAATCTTCACGTGCTGTGGCGGCGCCCCAAGAGGAGGGATTCCCTGTTTTTCCCAATTGTCGTTGGCCACTCTCAAGTGCGCTCACTATACTCGTTGTTCCTTCTCCGACCTAGGGCTGTCGACACGACGACCGCCAGTAATCAGGACAACATGAAAAAGAAAAATGCCGGGCGCCGATTCAAGCGAAACGGCCGAGAGGATGCGCCAACCAATACCGAAGACGGCGACAGTTCCTTGTTTCGCCGCGCGGTGGCCGGCGCGCGTCCGCTGACAGGAGAGTTCGTCGAACCCGTTCGCAAGCGGATCCCGGCGAAAGCACGCTTCGCCAGACAGGACGAGCGTGCAGCCCTCGACGAGAGCCTCAACGCACCGATCGAGGCCATTGAAAACGGCAGCGGCGACAGCCTGGCTTTCCGTCGCGATTCGGTCGGCCGCAGGACCTTTCGACAGCTCTCGCGCGGCAGATTCAGCATCCAGGCGGAGGTGGACCTGCACGGCATGACCGTCGCCGAAGCTCGCGAAGCGCTCGAGGCATTCATCGACTCGTCACTGTCACGCGGCCTGAGCTGCGTCCGGGTAATCCACGGCAAGGGGCGCGGCTCCGGCCAGGCGGGACCGGTGCTGAAACCCAGAGTTGACGGTTGGTTGCGGCGCTGGGATCACGTCCTTGCGTTCGTCTCCGCAAAACCCGTCGACGGCGGCACCGGCGCACTGTACGTGTTGTTGAAGCCGTAACAGGCATCAGGATTTGCTTAGGGCGCGTAGTCGATCAACTCTCTTAACAATGCGGTGGCAAACGATCCCCTGGCCAGCGAAAAACCCAGAGTCAGCGTAGCGTCGTCCTCGGCCCAGTCCAGGTCGCGGACCGGCATGCGAAGCGCGCGGCGTCGCTCCTCCGTCCACGTTTCCAGGCCGCGACAAAGCGCAGCGTGCGAGCGCGCCGTGCGCCGTTCGAGTGCGGCGGGGGCGCCCTCGGCCATCGGCGCGCCGGCACCCCACAGCGGGCCGGTCGGATGGACGTCGAGCGCCGCGCACCGCGTCCTCAACGCCTCGTCCACCGTTTCGACCGCAAAAACGCTGCCGCTGCCATCGAGCCCTGCGATATCACCGTCACGCAGCGTGTTCCAGCTTGCATCGGCAACACGCGCCGACAATAGATCGTTAAAAATCAGCGAACGCGCCGCCGAGAGCGCTATCGAACGTTTTTCCCTCGGCAGCCGGCGACCGGAAAAAAACGCCTGGGCGAGCGCAACGTTCCCCCCGTCCCGGCCGAAACGCTGCTCGCCGAAATAGTTCGGAACGCCGAGTGTCCGGACACGCTCCAGCCGCGGCAAAACCGATGAGTCCGGGTCCTCGAACTCGCGCAACACGACTCGAAAGCGGTTGCTTCGGTGTACGCCCCGTTTCAGTTTGCGACGGTGGCGTGTTGATTCCAGAACGCTCAGGCCCTCCGCGCCAAATCCGGCCCAGTCCACGGTCCGACCCGGTGCGCGCTGCACGCTGAACCATTGGCGGGTGCATGCTCGCCGGTCCTTCATGCCTGAATAACCGACGGCCCGACGCGGCACGCCGGCCGTCTTTGCCAGCTCGGCGGCTACGCGATGAGTCGTCAGATTGGTTTTCTCGACAAAAAGATAGTCGTGTTCACCGTCACCGGACGGCTCGAAGCCCAGCTCCTCGGTGACGACAAAATCGGCGGGTTTGCTGCGCAGCCGAGCTCTTGCCGCGGGCTCGCCAAAAACGCGCGCCCAGTCGGGCAGCCGGGCGGAACCTGTCAACACGTGATTGAGCCGTTTAGTTCAATCGTTGTGCAGGACAGCGGGTACGACCTGGTAAAAGGTTTCGCCACGACCGATCAAGCCCAGGTCGGTGCGCGCTCTTTCCTCGGCGGCTTCGAGCCCACGTTTCAGGTTGACCACTTCGGCATCCAGCGCCGCGTTGCGCGCGCGCAGCATCTCGTTCTGCCGGCTTTGATCCATGACGGCATGCCGCAGTGTGCGCGTTTTCCGGTAGCCGTCATCCGCAAGCCATAACTGACCTTGCAGCGCAAGCCCAACGATTACCAGCACAACAAGTACCCAACGCGTGGCGCCCAAGTCCTTTCCCCAACATCACCGACCGTCTTTCGGCTACGGCACCGGCACTGAAAACGCATTTGTGCCGGCGTAACGTGCCGCCGCTCCCAATTCCTCTTCGATGCGCAGCAGCTGGTTGTACTTGGCGATACGGTCCGAACGGGACAAGGAACCCGTCTTGATCTGCGTCGCCGGCGTGCCAACTGCGATATCCGCAATCGTGGAGTCCGAAGTCTCACCCGAGCGATGCGAGATCACCGCGGAGTAGTCCGCCTCCAGAGCCATAGTAATTGCATCAAGAGTTTCCGTTAAGGTACCGATTTGGTTGGGTTTTATCAATATCGAATTGCCGATCTTTTGTTCGATGCCGCGCGCCAGGATGCGGGTATTGGTCACAAACAGATCGTCGCCGACCAGCTGCACCCGCTGTCCCAGCCGCTCACTGAGCGCCTGCCAGCCGTCCCAATCGCTCTCGTCCATGCCGTCCTCGATGGTAATGATCGGATAAGACGCCACCAGATCGGCCAGGAAATCGCAGAAGCCCTCGGCGTCAAAATCGCGGCCTTCCGACGCCAACCGATAGCGACCGTCAGCGTAGAATTCGGAACTTGCGACGTCCAGCCCGAGCAGAATATCGCGGCCCAGCGTGAATCCAGCTGCTTCGACCGCCGTGACGATGGTATCGAGCGCCGCGCGGTTCGACGGCAAGTCCGGCGCAAATCCTCCCTCGTCACCCACCGCGGTATTGAGCCCTTTGCCGTGTAGAACGCTTTTGAGCGCGTGAAAAATCTCGGCGCCGTGACGCAGCGCTTCGGTGAAGTTCGGCGCACCGACGGGCAGGACCATGAACTCCTGGATGTCGACGCTGTTGTCGGCGTGCGCGCCACCGTTGATGATGTTCATCATCGGCACCGGCATCGTTGTATTGTCACCAAGAAGTCTGAAAAGCGACACGCCCTTGGCCGCCGCGCTCGCGCGGGCGAATGCGAGTGACACCGCCAACAGCGCATTCGCCCCCAAGCGGCTTTTGTTGTCGCTTCCGTCGAGATCCAGCATGCACCGATCGAGATCGGCCTGGTCGGCGAATTCGCGTGACAACAGCTCGTCACGAATCTCGCCGTTGACGTTGTCAACCGCCTTCCGTACACCTTTACCGAGGTACCGCGTCGCATCGCCGTCGCGTAACTCGACGGCTTCGCGCGTGCCCGTCGATGCACCGGAAGGCACGCCGGCGCGGGCGAACGTGCCGTCGGCCAGTGTTACGTCCGCCTCGACGGTCGGGTTACCGCGGGAATCGAGTATCTCCCGACCCCGTACGTCTGAAATTCTGATCATGCTGGCTCCATTCCAGTGAGTTTATGCACCGGCGCACGCCGGGTGCGTTGCGAGGGGTTTGTCGGCGAGCACCGGTATTGACGTCAATTCAGACGCCGAGCCCAAATTCGGTTTCGAGATAGTCACCGTTCTTCACACATCTGTCGATCGACTGCAGGGTTTCCAAAAGGGCGCGCATTCTATCCAGCGGCCATGCATTCGGGCCGTCGGAGAGCGCGCTGGCGGGGTCCGGATGAGTCTCCATGAACAGACCGGCGACACCCGCGGCTGTGGCGGCCCGCGCCAATACCGGAATGAACTCGCGCTGCCCTCCAGACGCCTTGCCTTTGCCGCCCGGCAGTTGTACCGAGTGGGTTGCGTCGAACACCACGGGGCATCCGCTTGCACGCATCACTGCAAGACTGCGCATATCGGAAACAAGGTTGTTGTAACCGAAGCTGAAACCCCGTTCACAGACCATGATGTCGTCGTTGCCCGTCGAGCGCGCCTTGTCCACGACGTTCTGCATCTCCCAGGGCGAGAGAAACTGGCCTTTTTTTATGTTTACCGGCTTCCCCTGGCCGGCAACACGCAGTATGAAATTCGTCTGCCGGCAGAGAAACGCCGGCGTTTGCAGAACGTCTACCACCGCGGCGACTTCGGCCATCGGCGTGTCTTCGTGAACGTCGGTCAAAACCGGCACGCCCACCTGCGACTTGACCTCCGCGAGGATACGCAGGCCCTCCTCGATGCCCGGTCCGCGGTGCCCATCGCGCGAACTGCGGTTCGCTTTGTCGAACGAGGATTTATAGATGAACGGAATACCCAGCTCGGCCGTCATTTCCTTGAGAGCGCCAGCCGTGTCGATGGACATCGCTTCGCTTTCGATGACGCAGGTCCCTGCGATCAGGAATATCGGACGATCGTTACCAACCGTCTTACCGGCAAGTTTCATGCTTCGGCAACCTTGGGCAACTCGCCGCGGCGGTGCGCGCGCGCCGCCTCGATAAAACTCTTGAACAGCGGATGGCCGTCGCGTGGATTCGACGTGAACTCGGGATGGAACTGACTCGCGACAAACCATGGGTGATCCGGCAACTCGATCATCTCGACCAGATCGTCGACGGACAGCCCGGAGAACACGACGCCGGCCTTCGTCAATCGCTCGCGGTAGTTGTTGTTGACCTCATACCGATGCCGGTGGCGTTCCGCGATCTCCCGATCACCGTACACCGCAGCCGCTTTCGACCCGTCCTGCAAGAAGACTTGTTGCGCACCAAGGCGCATCGTGCCGCCGAAATCGGATTGTTCATCGCGTTCCTCAACCTTCCCGTGGCCGGTTTGCCACTCGGTGATCAGCGCGATAACCGGATGCGCCGCCCCCCGATCGAACTCGGTACTCTGTGCGCCGTCCAGGCCCGCGAGGTTTCTGGCAGCCTCGATCACGGCCACCTGAAGGCCGAGACAGATTCCCAGATACGGGATGTCGTTTTCGCGGGCAAACTGCACGGTGCGAATCTTGCCTTCTATGCCGCGGTCGCCGAAACCGCCGGGCACGACAATGCCGTCCATGCCGTTCAGGCAGTCCGGACCCTCGCTTTCGATCTGCTGAGACTCGAAATAATGGATGTTGACCCGAGTACGCGTGTGGATGCCGCCGTGAAGCAAGGCCTCCGTGAGGGAAATATAGGAATCGCGCAGATCGACGTATTTACCGACCATCGCAACGTTCACCTCGCCGTCGGGATTTTGTTTGGCGTCAACAATCGCCGCCCACTCGCGAAGGTCGGCCGCCGGCAGGTCCAGTTTCAGTTTACGCGCAACGATTTGGTCCAGACCCTGGGCTTCCATCATCGCGGGAATCTTATAGAGATCGTCAACGTCGGTCGCCGAAATGACCGCTTCTTCGGGAACGTTGGTAAACAGCGCAATCTTGCGGCGCTGTTCCTCCGGTAACAGCTGTTCGGAACGGCACACCAGAATATCCGGCTGGATACCGATCGACCGCAATTCCTTGACCGAATGCTGGGTCGGCTTGGTTTTTATCTCGGACGACGTCGCAATATGGGGAACCAGCGTCAAATGTACGTACACCACCCGGTCCTGGCCGAGTTCCACGCCCATCTGCCGGATCGCTTCGAGGAACGGCAGGGACTCGATGTCGCCGACGGTACCGCCGATTTCGACCAGGCAGATGTCGGCGTCCCCGGCGCCGCGCTCGACGCTCTCTTTGATTTCGTCGGTGATGTGCGGAATGACCTGCACGGTCGCGCCGAGATAATCGCCTCGCCGCTCTTTGCGTATCACCGACTCGTAGATCCTGCCGGTCGTAAAGTTGCTGTTGCGGCCGGTTGTGGTCCTGACGAAACGCTCATAGTGACCCAGATCCAGATCGGTCTCGGTGCCGTCGGCCGTGACAAACACTTCGCCGTGCTGGAACGGGCTCATCGTGCCGGGATCCACGTTGATGTAGGGATCCAGCTTAATCATGCTGATCGACAGTCCGCGCGATTCGAGGATCGCGCCCAGACAAGCCGACGTAATGCCCTTGCCGAGGGAGGAAACCACGCCACCCGTGATAAATACATACGATGTCATTCATGCGCCCTTTGAAGAGCAGGCGGGAAATAATAAGGGCCCGGACAAAAACACCGAATCAGCTGCCGGCTACAAGCCGAGGCAGCAAGACAAGCGCTTCTCCGGACCCGGTTAGCCCCCGGATTGTGGCGCCTCGCACTGCGCCAGGGGGACCGCATTAAGACCCATCGTTTGATTAAAGACGGTGTTAAACGTTATCAGATCGCCGCACGCATCACAATGCGATCCGCGCGGCGCGACCGCAATCGCTCGCGCCGGCGAGCCGGAACCCAGTATCCGTCAACACTTTGTGCGTGTTCGCGCGCCCTAGTGGATAGCGGGCCGGTCGTCCCAACGAACGACATAACCGTTTTCGGCAACGTAGGCTGCATCGGTCCACAGATCCGCCACCGCAATCAGCCTGTCGCCGGACTTCAGAAGCGGAATCCGCGCGCGCATCCAGGGCACGACGGCGGCGTCCTGCAGCAGAGTTTTCAGTTTTTGCCGGTGAGCCCCCTCATTCAGCCGAATACGCTCACCGCCGCCTCGATAGCAAATCTCGAGCCCGCCCTCGGCAATACGCGGAGCTATCCCCGTCGTTCGGCTGCGCTCCAGTCGGAGACGCCCCAGACCCGGTCCCAGGCCCACGACAGCGGAAGGTGACAGCGTCTTCCCGGCGGTGTCGACGGGCGCCGCTTCCCGCAATACGAAAACGTGCTCCCGATAGCGGCGCAGCTCGGCGCCAGGCCAGGTCACCAGCGGTTGTGCGTCCGCGCGCGCAGCGATCAGCTCATCCACGACCTGCTGCAGGCGTGTCGCCGGCGGCGCCGGCAGCCCCAGCTGACGCAACGCATAACGCAGCAGATTGCGCTGCCGGGACGGCGTGAGCAGCCGCAGCTCCCGAAGCTTCAGGCGATGCGGCTGACCGGCCCTGGCGAGATCAATGGCGGCCAGGTCGTCCAGCAGCGCCGTCGCGTCGGCCGCGAGTTCGGCGCTGCGCCTGAGCCTGCCGCTGAGCGCGGGCCATCGTTCACGCATGCGCGGCAAAACGTCGTGACGCAGGAAGTTTCGATCGAATCGGAGGTCCAGATTGGACGGATCCTCGATCCAGCTAATGCATTCGCGACGTGCGTATTCATCGACATCGGCGCGCGCGACGTCCAACATGGGACGCACGAGCCATCCCTTGCCGCACCGCCGTTTGAGAGCGATTCCCGCAAGACCGAGTACCCCGCTGCCGCGCAGCAGATTCAGCAACAGGGTTTCCGCCTGATCGTCCTCATGATGCGCGCTCATGAGCCAATCGCCCTCTTGCAGCAAGGACTCGAAAAAACCGTAGCGCACCGCCCGCGCCGCCGCTTCGAGGCCGCCACCAGTGTCTTCTACGCGGGCGCGATGAGCGATGAAATCGATCTGCCGCGCCCGCGCAAAATCCTCGCAGCGTGCAAGCCAGCGGCTCGAGTCCTCATGCAAACCGTGATCGACGTGTACCGCGGCGAACGGCACCTCAAACGTCGTTTTCGCCAGCGCATCCAGGAGCACCGCCGAATCGATACCGCCGCTGAACGCGACCAGTAAACGCGACGGCGCCTGCCCCTCGCCGACCAGCTCGTTGAGACGGCGTTCCAGATGTTCGGGCGTGAAGGCCATTGGCGCGGGTGCGGGCGTGCGGCGTGTCAGTCAGGCCACGCCCACGGCGATGCGCTCAGTTTTCCTTGAACTGGCCAAATCCAGCCAGGCGCCGCTGGCGGTCCGCCAGAACGTCTTCCATGCTCTGCCGCTCGACGTCGTCGAGGTGTTTCAGGACCGCGTTACGGATAACCTCCGCCATTCCGGTTGCGTCGCGGTGCGCCGCGCCGAGCGGCTCCGGCAGCACTTCGTCAACCAACCCGAATTCGCTCAGGCTGTCCGCAGTGATCCGCATAGCCTCGGCAGCCTGCTCGGCTTTTTCTGCGCTCTTCCAGAGTATCGAGGCGCAACCCTCCGGTGAAATGACCGAATACACGCTGTATTGCAGCATCAATAGACGATCGCCTACGCCGATCGCCAAGGCTCCACCGGAACCACCCTCGCCGATGACGACGCTGATAATGGGTGTTTTGAGCTGCGCCATCAGGAATAGACTGTAGGCGATGGCTTCGCTTTGACCGCGCTCCTCGGCGCCCACCCCGGGGTACGCACCGGGCGTATCGATGAACGTCACGACGGGCAGGGAGAATTTCTCCGCCATGCGCATGAGCCGCTGAGCTTTCCGGTATCCCTCCGGCTTCGGCATGCCGTAGTTCCGGCGCACGCGTTCCTTGGTGTCTCTGCCCTTTTGGTGACCGATGAACATCATCGCCCGGCCGTCCAGACGGCCTACGCCGCCGATGATGGCCGGATCATCCGCGTACATACGATCGCCATGCATTTCCTGAAAATCGGGCGCCAGAGTCTTCAGGTAGTCAGCGGTGTAAGGTCGCATGGGATGGCGTGCGATCTGAGCGATCTGCCAAGCCGAGAGCTTCGAGAAGATGCTCTTGGTAAGCGTTTCGCTCTTGGCCTTGAGCCGCGCGACTTCCTCCGAGATGTTGATCTCGGAGTCGTCGCCGACAAAACGCAGTTCGTCGATCTTTGCCTCGAGTTCGGCGATCGGTTGTTCAAATTCCAGAAACTTGAGGTCCATGGTCGACTCGTCGTAAGTCCTCGGCGGCTGAGCAAAACCCGTGCGCGGGTCGCTCCGCCCATCAGATTGGGGACTCTACATCAATTCCCGGCTGGGTGTGTAGAGCAATCGAACACTATTTCTTCCCAACAATTCCGAGAGTTTATCCCGTAATTCGCGACTGGGTCTTACGCTCCATTCCGGACCCAGCGTCAGACGAGCCGAGGCATTGCTGCCGGTGTATTGCACAGCGACGTCGCAGTCCCCCTCACGATACGGCAGCAGGAGATCGTGCAGCTTGGCAAGGAGCTGCGACCCCTGCCCGTTCGGCGTCACGTTCAGAATCATGCTCTTGGCCCGCTGCTCGATGAGCCGATCGAGCAGCGAGAGGTTCTTCGCATTGACCTGCCAGGCGCCCATGAACTCGTCGTATCGCAGGCTGCCGCTGACCACGACGATTTCGTCCTTGTTGAGGAGATGACGGAATTCGTTGAAGGCTTCGCTGAACAGACTGACCTCCAGCCGGGCGCTATCGTCGTCGAGCACAACGGTCACGCGATTGCCTCGTTTCCGGATATCGACGATCAGCCCGGCAACCCGCACTTCTCGTCGCGTCTGAGCGAACCCGCGTTCGTTTCCGTTCGTCTGCGGCGGCGGCTCGGCGCTCAGATCGGCGAGTCGCGCATCGACAAAAAACCCGGCGTCGTTGCGAACGGTGTCGAACGGATGGCCGCTCAAGTAGAGTCCCAGCGCATCTTTTTCGTTGGCGAGGAACTCACTTTCGTTCCACTCCAAGACCGCTTTCGACGTGTCCGGCTCCGGCTCCGGCGCGGGTTCAGCCAGCCCAAACATGTCGTTCTGGCCAGCCGCCAGCGCGCGCGCCTCCTGTTCGGCGCTTTGCAGCGCTTCGGGCAACGCCTGCAGCAGTCCGCGGCGACTCTGACCGAACTCGTCGAACGCGCCGGCTTTGATCATCGCCTCGAGCGAGCGCCGGTTGACTTTTTCCAGATCGACCCGTCGGCAGAACCCAACCAGGCTTGCAAAATCCCCGTTCGCCTCGCGCTCGGCGATGATCGCTTCCACGGCCGCTCGCCCGACGCCTTTTATCGCACCCAGCCCGTAGAGGATGACGCGAGAATCGGCGACGCTGAAATGATAGGACGAGCGATTGATGCTGGGCGACTTCAACGTGAGTCCCTGACGCCGGCAATCGTCTTTGATGACCACCAACCGGTCCGTATTGTCGATATCAGCGCTCATGACGGCGGACGTGAATGCAGCCGCGTGGTGCGCTTTCAGATAAGCCGTCTGATAGGACAATAGAGCGTACGCGGCCGAATGCGATTTATTGAAGCCGTAACCGGCGAATTTCTCCATCAGGTCGAAAATTCGCGTTGCGGTCTCTTCCGCGACTCCGCGCTCGGTCGCACCGGTAACGAACACCTCGCGTTGCTTGGCCATCTCTTCGGGTTTTTTCTTGCCCATCGCGCGACGCAGGAGATCTGCGCCGCCAAGCGTGTAACCGGCGAGCACCTGCGCAATTTGCATGACCTGCTCCTGATACAGGATCACGCCATAGGTCGGCTCGAGCACGGAGCGAAGATCCGGATGCAGGTAGTCGATATCCGCCTCATTGAGATCGTGCTTTCGCGCGATGAAGTCGTCGACCATGCCGGACTGCAGCGGGCCGGGTCGAAACAGCGCGACCAGGGCGACCAGATCGTCGAAGTGATCGGGCTGCAGGCGTTTTACGAGATCGCGCATGCCGCGCGACTCCAGCTGAAAAACGGCCGTCGTCTCACAGGCGCGCAGCAGCTCGAAAGTCCGCGCATCTTGCATCGGTATCGAATCGATCGAGAGCGGTTGATCAGGCGCGAGCGCATTGACGATCTGCACGGCCCAGTCGATGATCGTCAGCGTGCGCAGGCCCAGGAAATCGAATTTAACCAGGCCAACCGCCTCGACATCGTCCTTATCGAGCTGGGTCACGGCGTTGGCCCCGCCTTCTTCAGAGTAAAGCGGCGTGTAGTCGGTGAGCTTCTTCGGCGCTATCACCACGCCGCCGGCGTGTTTGCCGGCGTTTCTGACGAGGCCCTCCAGGGACTTCGCCAGATCGATGATACCGCGAACCTCTTCGTCGTCCCGGTATTGTTCGGCAAGTTCCTGTTCCTGCTCGAGCGCCTTATCCAGGGTCATGCCGATCTCGAAGGGCACCAGCTTGGCGATTCGGTCTACAAAGCCGTAGGGATGGCCCAGCACCCGGCCCGCGTCCCGGATAACCGCCTTGGCCGCCATCGATCCGTAGGTGATGATTTGCGATACGTGATCTCGACCGTAACGCTCGGCAACGTAGTCGATGACGCGGTCGCGCCCTTCCATACAGAAGTCGATGTCGAAATCCGGCATCGAAACCCGCTCGGGATTCAGGAAGCGCTCGAACAGAAGATCGTGTTCGAGCGGATCCAGCGCCGTGATGCCCAGCACGAAAGCGACCAATGAGCCTGCTCCGGACCCTCGCCCCGGACCAACGGGAATACGCTGTTCCTTTGCCCAACGGATGAAGTCGGCGACGATCAGGAAATAGCCGGGGAATCCCATTTCGCAGATGACGTTCAACTCGTCGTCCAGACGCGTCCAGTAGGCGGCGCCCGCAACCTCGGGCTTCTCGGAAGCGTCCGTGGAACAGCGGAATTTGCCGTTGAGGTACACCTCAAGCCCACGCCGTGACTCCGCTCGCAGAAAGTCATCCGTAGTCTGTCCCTCCGGTACCGGGAACGCCGGCAAAAACGTTGCGCCCAGTTCGAGATCCAGGCTGCAACGGCGGGCGATCTCTACGGAATTGGCCAACGCTTCGGGGATGTCCGCGAACAGCTCGGTCATCTCCTCCGTGCTTTTCAGATACTGTTGTTCGCTGTAGAGGCGCGGGCGATCCGCATCGGCCAATCCGCGACCGTCGTGAATGCAGACACGGGCCTCGTGCGCAAAATAGTCGCCTTCGTTCAGGAACCGCACGTCGTTTGTCGCTACAACCGGCACCGAGAAATCGCTGGCCATCGACAGTGAACGCTGCACGCAGGTTTCCTCCCCTGCGCGCCCCGTACGGATGACCTCCAGAAAAAACCGATCGTCAAAAACGTCTTGCCAATTCGACAGCGCCGCCGACGCGGCGTCTTCGTGCCCGTTCGCCAGGTTTCGTCCGACATCGCCCTCGCTTCCGCCCGACAGGGCGATCAACCCTTCGCAGGACTGCCGATCCAGCCAATCACGATGACAAAGAGGCGCACCGCGCCATTGTCCTTCCAGATAACAGCGGGTCACCAGGCGAGTCAGATTCTGATAACCCTTTCGATTCTGGCAGAGAAGGACAAGACGGTCGGGCCGTTTTTGGTCGTCACCGGCGATGCGAAGATCGACGCCGATGACCGGTTTGATGCCCACGGCGAGCGACTTCCGGTAAAGCTTCACCAGCCCGAACACGTTGCCCTGATCGGTCAAGGCTACGGACGGCATGTTGAACTCGGCACATCGCTCGACGAGCTGGGGGATACGCACCGTACTATCGACGATGGAATACTCCGTATGCACGTGCAGATGGACAAAGTTGGCGGTCATCGGAAGATCCGGTCAGAGTTCCGGCACAAGAATACCTCAGGGCTCGCGCCGGATGGGCCGAAAACTCCTGCGATGCTGCTGGCAGGGCCCCAGGCTGCCGAGATTTCGCAGGTGCTCCGCCGTCCCGTACCCCTTGTGGCCGGCAAATCCGTAACCCGGATACAGTGCGTCGGTGCGCCGCATGATTGCATCGCGGGCGACCTTGGCCAATATCGACGCGGCGCTGATCGACGGGATGAGCGCATCGCCGCCGACCACCGGTCTTCCGTTTATCCGCGTGCCGAAGAATCGCAGATCGGGTAAGCGATTGCCGTCGACGAGGACGAACGCGGGCTTCAGCGAGAGCCCAAGGATCGCGCGGCGCATCGCAAGCATTGTTGCCGCCAGGACGTTCAGGCAATCGATCTCGGCAGGATCGGACCAGGCCACCGACCAGGCAAGCGCCGCCGCGCGTATTTCCCGATCGAGCGCCTCGCGACGCGCGGCGGAGAGCTTCTTCGAGTCGTCGAGGCCGGTTATCGGCCGCCCTGCGTCGAGAACCACCGCCGCCGCCACCACCGGCCCGGCCAGCGGCCCCCGCCCCGCTTCGTCAATGCCGGCGACGGGACCATCCGGCAGATCGGGCAGCGGCTGCCGGAGCGCGCGGCTCATGGCGTCGTTTTAGGCCGCGAGGCCATCTCGATCACCGCCGCGGCCGCCCGCTGGTCCGCTCCGAGGCCAAGCCGCCCGCGCAGTTCGCCAAACGCCGCCTCGATCGTCTCGCGCCGCGCCGGATCGCGCAGCAGTTCCTCGATAGCGCCGGCAAGCACGGCGGGTTTCGCGTCGTCCTGCAAAAATTCGGGTACCAGCGGCGCCTCGGTCAGCAGGTTGGGCATCGTAAAATGATCGACCTTCAACAGCCGAAACAGGCGCGCGAGAAAATACGTCAGCGGCGCCACCCGGTACGCGGACACCATGGGCCGTTGCAGGAGCGCCGTCTGCAGAGAGGCGGTCCCCGATGCGAGCAGGACAACGTCGGCGGCCGTGATTGCGCGCGGCGCGTTGCCGTCCGTCAGCGTAAAAAGCGAGGCCACGCCCCCCCGTTGCAGCTGCTCCGTAAATATCGCACGTGCCCGGGGATTTGCCATGGGCGCGACGAAAGCGACGTCCGCGCGGCGGTCTGCCAGCTGCCGCGCGGTCTCCGCGAATACCGGCCCGAGACGCGTCACCTCGCCTGCCCGGCTTCCCGGCATCACGGTGACCAGCGTTTCGCACGCGATGCCCAGAGCGCGGCGTTCGTCAAGGCGGTCCAGGTCGAACGGCAGGTTGTCCGCCATCGGGTGACCCACAACGTCCGCGGGCACGCCGTGCCGATCGTAAAAGTCCTTCTCGAACGGCAGCAGGCACAAGACCTTGTCCACCGCGCGACCGATTCTCCGGACACGGCGCTGTCGCCATGCCCAGACCTGAGGGCTCACGTATTGGATCGTCCGAATACCGCGCTTACGCAGCCTTTTTTCCAGGCCCAGGTTGAATTCCGGCGCATCGATGCCGACAAAGACGTCGGGCGCGGAAATCTCCCAGCGGCGGATCAGATCGCGGCGCAGGCGTAACAGACGGGGTAACACCTTGAGCGGCTCGACGAGCCCCATGACCGCGAGTACCTCGGCATCCTCCCACACCTCGCAGCCCGCCTTTCGCATCTGTGGACCGGCAACGCCGGCGAACTCGGCGTCCGGGTAGCTCGCCCTGATCGCACGGATCATCCCCGCGCCCAGCAGATCGCCGGAAGCCTCGCCAGCGACAACACCGATTCGCACGTCAGCTTTCCTTCAGCGGATCAAACCGCGACCGCTTACTTTGAGGGAGTCCAGGAATATGCCCAACTCAGGCTGTTCGGGCACCAGCCGTTCGATTTCCGCAATTGCTTCGGCGAGCTTCAAACCCTGGCGATAGACGATGCGATAGGCGTTCTTGATGTTGCGAATCTGCTCGCTGGTGAATCCGCGCCGACGCAGGCCCTCGCTGTTGATGCCGCGCGGCTCGGAGGGTAATCCGGCAATCATCGCATACGCCGGAACGTCCCGGTTGGTGCCCGAGTACGCGCCGAGGAAGCTGTGCGCGCCAATGTGACAGAACTGCTGAGCGCCCGAAAACCCGGCCAAAATCGCCCAATCGCCGACATGTACGTGCCCGGCGAGCGTGACGTTGTTCGCAAATATGGTGTTGCTGCCGACACGGCAATCGTGCGCGATATGGACGTAGGCCATAATCCAGTTGTCGTCACCCAGCGACGTCAGGCCTTCGTCCTGAACGGTACCCCGGCTGATGGTGCAATTCTCGCGAATCGTGTTGCGGTCGCCGATCGTAAGCCGCGTCGCCTCTCCGGCATACTTCTTGTCCTGGGGAACGTCACCGATCGACGAGAACTGATAAATATGGTTGTCGCGACCGATCTCCGTTGGTCCCTGCACGACAACGTGGCTCTCGATCCGTGTGCCCGACGCGATTTTGACGTCGTCGCCAATCAGCGAAAACGGGCCTATCGTCACGCCCTCCGCGATCTCCGCGCGCTCCGAAATGATTGCGCTCGGATGTATCATCTAGGACCGGGCGCCGTCATGATGATGGCGCTGGCGACCGTCCGCCCCCCGACGCTGGCGCTGCCCTCGAAACGCCACATGCCGCGCGCCACCCGGTCGACCTTCATCTGGATCTCGAGTTGATCGCCCGGGTGGACCGGCTGACGGAAGCGCGCCTTGTCCACGCCCACGAGATAATAAAGCGGTCTTGGATCAGCCGCCGGAACCGACTGGTGGGCAAGTACGCCGCCCGCCTGCGCCATTGCCTCGATGACAAGCACCCCCGGCATCACCTTGACGTCGGGGAAATGCCCTTGAAAAAACGGCTCATTGACGGTCACGTTTTTTAGCGCACGAATCTCCTTGCCCGGCGTGCACTCGATAATCCGGTCTATCAGCAAAAACGGATATCGGTGCGGCAACATGCCCATGATATCGCGTTCGTTCAACGTTCCCGCATCAGCGCTCATTCGGTATCGCTCGCTTTCATCCTGTTCACTTTAGTCTTCGCCAATCTCTTGCTCGCCGATTTCCGGCCGCACGGATTCCTCCAGCGCGGCAACCCGCCCGACCAGGTTTTCAAGACGGCGAAAGCGTGCGACTTTGCGTTTCCAGTCGCGGTCTTTTTCGGCCGGAAAGCTGGAGGAGTAAACCCCGGGCTCGGTGATGGTTTTTGTAACGACCGCCGCACCCGTGATAACGACGTCGTCGCAAACGCTGATATGCCCGACAAAGCCGGTCATGCCCGCAATTACGCAACGTTTGCCGATCGACGTGCTGCCGGAAACGCCGGTTCCGGAAGCGATTACCGTATGGGCGCCAATCCTGCAATTGTGAGCAATCTGAATCTGGTTATCCAAGCGGACGCCGTCCTCGATAATCGTGTTGTCGATCGCCCCACGATCGATCGTCGTACTGGCGCCGATCTCGACGTCGTCACCGATCCTCACGCCGCCGACCTGCGGAACCTTCAGCCACCCCGTTTCCGTCGCCTTGTGCCCGAAGCCGTCGGCGCCGAGAACGACCCCGGGATGCACGAGCGCGCGGCAACCGATTTGCACATCCTCGACCAGGCTTACGTTGGCGCTCAAGTGCGAGCCGGCGCCAACGGAACAGCCTTTGCCGATCACACAGCCGGGACCGATATAGACGTTCGCGCCAATCGTGCTGCCCTCGGCAATGTATGCGAGTGCCGCCACCTGCGCCGATGCATCGACGTCGGCTCCGGATTCGACGACGGCGCTTGCATGGATGCCCGGCTCGGGTTGAGCTCGCGGATACAATAAAGTCGCGATGCGAGCGAACGTCAGATACGGATCGTCTGTGATCAGCGCGGCGACCGCGCAGGCCTCGGCCTCCGTCTCTTTTAGAATGACCGCGGTTGCATTGGTGGCGCCCAACTGCGAACGGTATACCGGATTGGCAAGAAAGCTGATCGCTCCCGGACCGGCGTTGGCAAGCGTGGCGACCCTGGAAACTTCGGCGTCGGGATCGCCGACCAGCTCGCAGCCGAACCGGGTCGCCAAACTGCCGAGCTTAGTTCCCAACACGATGCTCCTGCAGACTCTTGCACCCCACTCCGGAGAGAACGCCTAAACGCGTGCCGGGATCGTAAATCTAGTTGTTACCCGCGGCCTGGAAATTGGCTTCCATCGCCTGCAATACCAGTTCGGTGATGTTCACTGCGCTGCTCGCGTACAACACGCCGTCGCCGACGATCAGATCGAACCCTGCCGACTGCGCATAGGTTTGTACTTCCTGCAGCAGCGAGCGCTGTAGACTGCCCAACTCCTCGTTGCGGCGCAGATTGAAATCTTCGCGAAACTCGGTCTGCAGGCGTGTGACCTCGCGCTGCAAATCGCGCACTTCGCGTTCGGCATTGCGCCGCTCGGTTTCACCCATGACGGCGATATCGCGGTTGACCTTGGCGCCCAGCTCTTCGAGTTCCTTTTGCTTGGCGAGAATATCCCGCTGGCGCGGCTGGAATTCCTCTTCGAGGGCGCCCATGGCGACTTTCGTCTGCGGCGCGCGGTCCATCAATAGCGCGACGTTGACGAAGCCGATTTTTTGCTCCTGGGCGGTAGCCGGCAACGCAGCCGCAAAAAGCAGCGCCGTCGCCGCAACGGTCTTTACCAAAAGACTTCCTGCAAAACTCATATGTCTGTCCAATCGTTAGAATGCTTGTCCGATGGAGAACTGAAACGCTTCGATCTCATCCCCATAAAATCTGTCGTTGCCCTTGAACTCGTTGAGCGGAAAGGCATAACTGAACCTGAACAATCCAAGTGGCGCAAGCCACTGTACCGCCAGCCCAACCGAGGTCTTCAGTTCGTCGAACTCCGGTTTGTATTCAATCGGGCTTCCCAGCTTGTCCGTGAACGACACTTCACCAGAGTTGAAGACGTTACCGATATCATAGAAAACGCTAGCCCTCGCCTGACTGGCGAACCGGTCCGGCAGCGGGATTATAAGCTCTGCTTGCGCCGCAACCAACACATTACCGCCATACGGCCGCCCAAAGCTGTCTCTGGGCCCCAGCCAGGACTCCCGATAACCCCTTACGGAGGTCGGCCCGCCGCCAAAAAACTGCTTGTACGGCGGCAGGGCGGTCGTGTCCTCGAGGGCCTCGCCATACCCCAACTCGGCGTTCAGCCGCACGGTCCAGCGCCCGAACAGCGGCTGATACTTGGTGAAATTGTACCGCGCGGTCCAGAACTCGACTTCGCTACCCGGCGCCGTCACTGTGCCGAAAAGCTGATGACGGCTGCCCCTGTTTGCGAACAACGCCCGGTTTCGGCTGTCGTACGACCAGCCCGCGACCAGCTCGAAGGTGTCGAACTCGGTGCCGGTAAAGATGACGCCGCTGCCGACACTCTCGATAAACGGATTGCCGTTGTTGGTCACCCACTCCTGCGCCTGTTCGGTGCTATTGGTGGACGAAAGCAACTCCGAGCTCTGGTAGTTGATGCCGAAGTTGAGACTTTGAAACTCAGTCAGCGGATACCCGTAATCGAGCGTAGCCCCGTAAGACGTCGTCGAGAAATCCGAGGACGCGGAGGTAAACTGCGTGATATCCCGGAAGTTAACGCCGATGGTCCGGCGCACGCCGTTCATCGTACGGGCCGGATCCGTATGGGACAGGCTGTAGAGTTTCGAGAATCGACCGGAGTTGGCCTGTAAAGCAACCCGGTTGCCGGTGCCGAGGAAATTCGTGTGAACGATGCTGCCGTTCAGGATGAGTTTCTGCGCTTCGGAGAAACCGATGCCGCCGCTGAACTGCCCGGGCATCCGGTACTCGATGTCGAAATCCACGTCGACCATATCGGGGCTTCCCGAAACGGGCGTCGTTTCCACTTCGGCCGACTCGATGTACGGGAGTCGCTGCAGCCGGACTTTGGAGCGGTCCAACAGACGGTTGGAAAGATACGATCCCTCCATCTGACGCATTTCACGGCGCAGCACCTCGTCGTCAACCTGGTCAACCCCGTTGAAATTGATGCGTCTAACGTACACACGGCTCTGCGGACTGACGAAAAACGTCACCGCAACTTCTTTGCTGTCGTAGTCGAGTTCGGGTACCGGCTCGATCTGGGCGTTGGCGTAACCCTCTTCCCCCATGCGGAAGGACATCAATTCCGACGACGTCGTCAGCGCCTGGAGATTGAAGATATCGCCAGGCTTGGCCAGCACGAGCCGCCGCAGCTGCGCCTCGGGCACCACCATGTCGCCGACCAGTTTCACGTCGGAGACCGTGTATCGCTCGCCTTCGTGCACGTTGATCGTGACGTAGATATCTTTGCGATCCGGCGAGATTGCGACCTGCGTGGAATCGACGCGGAAGTCCGCGTAGCCGCGGTCCATGTAATAAGACCGAAGTTTCTCGAGGTCGCCGCCCAACGCTTCCTTGGCATACCGGTCGTCCTGACGGAACCAGGACAGCCAGTTGGCCGTATCGAGCTCGAAATCGCCGCGTACCTCCTCGTCGGAAAAACTGTGGTTACCGACGACGTTCACCTGGCGGATGCGGGCCCGGTCGCCCTCTTTGACGTCGATTCCGATACGCACGGTGTTGTTCGGCCGGTCGACGACGTTCGTGTCGATCACGACGGCATACTTGCCGCGATCGTAATACTGCTCGCGCAAAAACATGGCCACATTGTCGAGCACCGAGCGATCGAAGGTTCGTCCACGAGCGAGGCCTACTCCCCGCAGCGAATCCATCAGGTCTTCCGTTTTGATGTCTTTGTTACCTTCGATCGTGAAGTCTTCGATCGAAGGACGCTCGCGGACCGCAATTATCAGCGTCCGGTCATCCCGTCGCATTTCGATATCGTCGAACAATTTCTGATCGTAGAGCGTGCGTATCGCCTCCTGAATCCGCAAATCGTCGACGCGATCGCCGATATTGATCGGCAGATAGTTGAAAACGGTGCCCTCCGAGATCCTTTGCAAACCCTCCACACGCATGTCGGCTACGACGAACTCGTCCGCCACCGATGGCTGCGCGCCCGTCAGCAGCAGGACCACGCCGATCGATCGCCAGGAAAGCGAAAATCTACGCCGGTCGCGGTGGTTCGCAGCCATCATGCGATGCCTACCTTTAGGATTGACCCCATATTCATTCCACGAGAATCCTGGCGATGTCGTTGTAAAACGCAAAACTCATCAGCAGCAACAGCGCCAGTATGCCAACCTGTTGACCGACGATTTGCGACCGCAGGGATAGCGGACTGCCCTTTATCCATTCAATGCTCTGATACACGATCTGACCGCCGTCAAGCACCGGTACGGGCAGCAGATTGATGACGCCGAGACTGATGCTGACCAGCGCCAGGAAACGTAAGAACTGATTGAACCCCGCCGACGCGGAGTTGCCGGCGTACTGCGCGATATTGATAGGACCGCTGATGTTCTTGAAGGACACGTCGCCCGTCAGCATCCTGGCGAACATATTGACGGTAAACGCGGTCGTCGCCCACGTCTGCTTGAGCGACTGGCCGATCGCCGGTCCGATATCGTACTTGCGAACGTACCAATAATCCCCGGACGCCTGACTGATGCCCACACCCAACTTGCCCTTGCGAGCGCCATCTTCCAGAACGTCCGCAAGCGTCGCGACGACCGATAGCGTTCGGCCGTCACGCAGCAATTCGATCTCGACCTGCCGGCCCGGCCGAGCCGTCACGACACGGCTCAAATCCGCGAAGCTGTCGATGCGCTCGCCGTCGATCACGGTGATCAGGTCGTTCTCGAGGATGCCGGCGGCTTTCGCCGCGCCGTCATCGATGACCTGGCCAACGACGGCCGGCGGCTGCCAGGGTGAGAATCCGAGACCGTCGAACAAAAGGCCGGGTTCCGTAAGTCTGGCCGCATCGTCGCCAACGTCGAGCGTCACGGTACGGCTGTAACCGTCGTCGCCTTCTACCCGCAGGGCGATTTTGCCGTCGCTGACCATCGTTTCGAGGATCCCGACCAGGGCGCCTTCCCAATCGGCAACGTCGCGATCGCCGACCGCCAATATCTCGTCTCCGTAACGCAATCCCGCCGCCTCGGCGTAGGAGCCTTCGACGACCGGCCCTACCGCCGGCTTCACGGTCGGGACGCCGTTGGCAAACAGCAGGACATACGCGGCTATCGCAAACAGGAAGTTGAACAGCGGACCCGCCAACAAGACCGCGATGCGCGCCGGAATCGGCCGGTGCGTGAAAGCTCGCCCCTGATCTTCGGGATCCACGGGACCTTCACGCTCGTCGAGAAACTTGACATAACCGCCGAGCGGGATAGCGGAAATGCAGTATTCGGTCCGGTCTTTACCACCGACCTTGCGCCAGATCGGCGTGCCGAATCCTATCGAGAAGCGCAACACCTTCATGCCGCACCAACGCCCGACGATATAGTGACCGTATTCGTGCACGGCAACCAGGACGCTGATCGCGACAATGAAGAAAAACAGGTTACCCAGCACGGCGCTCATCAATAAGACCTTTCCGTAACCATATCATGCACTTGAATAGAACACAGAGAATCCGGTTCCAGTTCCGGTCTCGATGCGTCGCCAAGGGCATTGACAGTGAGACTGTGTAGCCGGGACCCAGTTCCCGGGCACTGTAGTTGCGCCTGTCTGAACCGCCGCTGAACGCAAATACCCGCATCAGCCCAGGCCCAGTATCGCGATTCCGCCGGCAAACAAAGGGGCCGCCGCGCAGACGCTGTCGATACGGTCCAGGATGCCGCCATGCCCCGGGAACAGCGACCCCGAGTCTTTCACCCCCGAGTGACGCTTGAACATGCTCACGGTCAGGTCCCCAACGACGGAGAGCAAGGCGACGGCCGCGGAAAAAGGCAGCAGCACGGCGAGATCCTGTTGAAATGCCGTGCCCACCGCGAACGCCGCCAACAAGACCGCAAGCAGACCGCCGATGACACCTTCCCAGGTTTTGCCGGGACTGATCGTCGGCGCCAGCTTTACGCGACCGAAGGCCCGTCCCGCAAAATACGCCCCGATGTCCGCCAGCCAGACGATCAGCAGCATGGACAGCAACAGGCTCGGAGACTGGAGATACAACCAGTCGAGCGCGACATAGGCCGGCAGCAGCACCAGCGCACCGCACACCCAGATCACGGCCGATGGCATCTTCGTCGGAAACAGGAACAACCAGACGAGGGCCGTCGACCACCACGCGACGGCGACGTACAACACCAGCGTGTACACCCGAGGGTCCGGTAGCAGCCACCACACCCCTCCCTCCAGGGCAGCGATGCCGGCGACAAACGCGATTTTGCCGGCCGCGGCCTTCAATCCGAGGAACCCGGACCATTCCCAGGCCGCAAAGACAAAAAGCGCCGCGATAATCAGTCGAGCCAGCGGCGGCGGCGTAAGGAATATCACGGCCAGCAGAAGTAGAACGGCAACCAGCGCCGTCAGGATGCGCTGTTTGAGCATCTCACGCCGCTCCCAGCTGGGCCGCAGTCCTGCCAAAACGGCGTTGGCGCCGCGAAAAATACTCGAGAGCGGCCGAAAACTGGCTCGCATCGAAGTCCGGCCACAGACAGTCGCAGAAATACAGTTCCGTGTAGGCAAGATTCCACAACAGGAAATTTGATATTCGGTTCTCACCGCCGGTCCGGATCAACAGGTCCGGATCCGGAACCCCGGACAGTGCAAGCGAATTGGATACCACCTGTTCATCGACATCTGACGCTGCGAGCTCCCCCTTTTCGACCAGATATGCAATTTTTTTGACCGCGCTGGTAATGTCCCAACGACCGCCATAGGCCACCGCCACGATAAGGTGAAGCCCGGAATTATCCAGGGTCAGGCGTTCGGCCGCTCGAATGCGTTTCACCAGGCGTTCCGCGAGGTGATCGAGTTGACCGACAAATCGCAGCTTTACATTGTTACGATGCAGGTCGTCGATTTCTCGTTGCAGTACATCGAAAAATAATCCCATCAGCCCCCCCACTTCCTCACTGGGGCGACTCCAGTTTTCGCTGCTGAAAGCGAACAGGGTCAGGTAGGAAACGCCCGCGTCCGCGGCCTGTTCGACGATCGCCTTCACGGACTTGACACCCGCGCGATGGCCGGCGTGTCTGGGCTTGGAACGCTCCTCGGCCCACCGACCGTTGCCGTCCATGATGACGGCGACGTGTTGCGGAACGCTCCCGCAGGTATCCGCTTCGGCCGGTAGTTTTTCGCGATCTACTGCCATTTGTCGAGTCGCTCAAATCTCCATCAGTTCGCTTTCTTTTTCGGCGAGGAGTTTATCGATGGCGGCCACGTGCTGATCGGTAATCGTTTGAATCTCCGCTTCCGAGCGACGCTCCTCGTCCTCACCGATCATTTTTTCTTTCAGCAGGTCCTTGACGTCGCTCAGGGCATCGCGCCGGATGTTCCTGACCGCGACGCGACCGCCTTCGGCTTCATTGCGCACGACACGAATCAGGTCCTTGCGGCGCTCTTCCGTCAGCGGCGGCAGCGGCACTCGAATCACCAGGCCCGCCGTAGCCGGGTTCAACCCGAGGTCGGACGCCATGATAGCCTTCTCGATGGGCTGGACCATGTCCTTTTCCCAGGGCGCAACCGTCAGCGTACGCGAGTCCTCCACGTTGATATTCGACACCTGGTTGAGCGGCACCTGGCTACCGTAGTATTCGACGGTAATGTGGTCGAGAAGACTCGTATGCGCGCGGCCAGTACGAATCTTCGTCAACTCCTGCTGCAGCGACGCAACGCTTTTCTGCATGCGGTCGGCCGCGTCTTTCTTGATGTCTTCTATCACGTCATTAGCCCTTTGTTGCCGCCCTAGTCGTTGCTCACCTCGAAATACGATTGAGCATTCCCCGCCTGCTGCCGTCGCTCAAGCCGTTACCAACGTCCCTACGTGACGATCCGTCATTGCCCGCACGAGTGACGCGGGCTCCGTCAAGTTGAACACCCTGAGTGGAAGATTATTGTCTCTGCACATTACAACAGCCGTCGCGTCCATCACGTTGAGTTTGTCCACGAGCACTTTGTCGAACGACACAGTATCGTAAAGCGAAGCCTCGGCGTTGAGGCGCGGATCGGAATCGTAGACGCCGCTCACCATGGTCGCCTTGAGCAGCACGTCCGCACCGATCTCGATCGCCCGCAGACTCGCGGCGGTGTCGGTCGTGAAAAACGGATTGCCTGTGCCGGCGGCGAGAATCACTACGCGCCCCTTCTCGAGGTGGCGCACCGCGCGACGCCGAATGTAGTCCTCGCAGACCTCATGAACCTGCAGCGCCGACATGACCCGGGCGAACACACCCACCGATTCGAGAGCGTCCTGGATAGCCAGCGCGTTCATCACGGTTGCCAACATACCCATGTAGTCGCCGGTCACACGATCCATCCCGGCGCCGGCCAGCCCGGCCCCGCGAAAGATGTTGCCGCCGCCGATGACGATGGCGACCTCGACCCCGAGTGCGTGGATCTCGGCTACCTCGCCAGCGATGCGTTTGATCACCGCGGGATCGATGCCGTATTCCAGATCGCCCATCAGTGCCTCGCCGCTGAGCTTGAGCAGCACGCGCTGATAAAGCACCGGTGCTTCCTTCATGTCCCTCAATCCTTTCGCATGCGCCGACTGCGCCGTGCGCACGGCGATATTAACGCAATCGGCTACAACGAAGCGTCAGCTCAACGCGCCTGCAACACGGGTGTGATCAAACGCCGCCGGTTACCTGCTTCATGACCTCTTCAGCAAAATTTTCTTCTTTCTTCTGTATACCTTCGCCCACCTCGTACCGCACGAACGCGCTGACCGTCGCGCCGGCGTCTTTGAGCAGCTTTCCAACCGTGATATCCGGATCTTTGACAAACGGCTGGCCAAGTAAGGTGATCTCTTTTAGAAACTTGCCGACTCGACCCGTGACCATCTTTTCCACGATCTCCGCGGGCTTGCCCGATTCTTCGGCCTGCTCGGTAAATATCCGACGCTCCCGCTCAAGAGTTTCGGCGGGAACGCCGCTTTCGTCGATGCAAAGGGGATTGCTGGCCGAAACGTGCATCGCAACGTCGCGAGCCAGATCCGCGTCACCGCCGCTCAGCGCGACGATCGCGCCGATACGCGCGTTATGCACGTAGCTGCCCATTTGATCGGGCGCCGCAATCTGCGCAACGCGCCTTACCGAGATATTCTCCCCAACCTTGGCGACGAGTTCCGTCCGCGCCTGTTCCACGGTCCTGCCGTCCGCCAGAGTAACCGCGTTCAGCGCCTCGACGTCGCCGCTTTTGCCGTTACGCGCCGCCGAGGCCACCGACTCGACGAACGCCACGAAATTCTCGTCTTTTGCGACGAAGTCGGTCTCGGAGTTCACTTCCACGATCGCCGCGCCGTCGTCATCGGCCGCAATCGCCACTCGACCATCGGCCGCGACGCGACCTGCTTTTTTATCCGCTTTCGCCTGGCCGGATTTCCGCAGCAGCTCCGCGGCGGCGTCGGTATCTCCGTCGGTTTCGACCAGCGCTTTTTTGCATTCCATCATGCCGGCGCCGGTGCGTTCACGAAGTTCTTTTACCATCGATGCACTAATCGACATCACTTTTACCTCTGTGTCTTGTCTGCTGCGCTCGAGCGACAGCGCGCTGTCGCACTGCGCGGCTACTGATCGTCAGTTTCGGCAGCCGCCTCGTCGGGCGCGTTTGCTTTCGGTTTGGCCGATGCCTTTTTGCTCGCCTTTTTGGCCGGCGCCTTTTTGGCGCTTTTGGTTTCAGCCGCCTCGGCATCGGCGGCGGTCTCACCGTCACTGGCCGCACCGGCGACCTCAGCCGTCGCCTCCGCCGCCTTCTCCGCTACGTCGGCAACCGGCTCCGCAGACTCGCCTTTCGGCGCGCTTTCGTCAGCCTGGGCGTCCTTCGCTTTTTCGGCCGACTTGGCCAACGCCGCAGCCTTGGTTTTTGTCGCCGCCTTCTTGGCCGGTTTTTTAGCCGCTTTTTTCTTCCGCTGCGGCGCTTTTCTCGGCCGACCCTGTTCGTCCAATTCGACGAATTCGTCGTCGCCCAGGGCAACTTCGGGAAGCGATGCTTTACCGTCCAGGACCGCGTCCGCAACCAACGTCGCGTACAGCGCGATCGCCTGCATCGCGTCGTCATTCCCCGGAATGACGTAATCGACGAGGTCCGGCGAACAGTTGGTGTCTACGACCGCGACCACCGGGATACCGAGCTTCCGAGCTTCCCGGACCGCGATCTCCTCGTGATCGACGTCCACGACAAACAAGACGTCGGGTAACGCGCCCATATCCTTGATGCCGCCGAGGCTGCGTTCGAGTTTGTCGCGTTCCCGGCTCAAGCCCAGGATTTCCTTTTTCGTCAGCCCCTCGAAGGCGCCGTCCTCGGCCATTTGTTCGAGTTCTTTCAGGCGTTTGACCGACTGCCGGATGGTTTTGTAATTGGTCAGCATGCCGCCGAGCCAGCGGTAGCTGACAAACGGCATTTCGCAACGCTCCGCCTGTGCGCGCATCGCGTCCCTCGCGGCGCGTTTGGTGCCGACGAACAGCGTCTTGCCCCCGTCCGCGACGACCGCCTTGACAAAGGCATAGGCGTCCCGCGCCATGGGAAGGCTCTTCTCGAGGTTGATGATGTGGATTTTGTTACGCTCGCCGAAGATGTAGGGTGCCATCTTCGGGTTCCAGTAACGGGTCTGATGCCCAAAATGTACGCCAGCCTCTAGCATCTGGCGCATGGTTACGTCTGCCATGGATTGTCTCCGGGTTAAGCCTCCGTACACCCCATTGCGCAACCCCTTGTTTCCGGGGCACCCGGCGCCATGTGTCGGTGTACGTGTGGATTGATTGCCTCAAGGGCGCGCGCTTTATACCATACTGGCCCTCGACCAACAACGCGGAACCACGAATATATAAGGGGTCGAACCGCCATTTACCGGATTGTCCGACCCGAGTGCGCCGCCGCCGGCAGCCCGGCAGGAAAACAGCGGTTCGACCCGGGCATTCACGGCCCGGAATCATCGACTATGCAAGTAACCATCAAAACCCCCGAGGAACAGGACAAAATGCGCGTCGCCGGCCGCCTGGCGGCCGACGTGCTCGATATGATCGGCGACTACGTCAAACCCGGAATCACGACGGCCGAGTTGGACCAGATCTGTCATCGCCACATCACCGAGGTTCAGGGCGCCACGCCCGCGCCGCTGAACTACCGCGGCTTTCCGAAGTCGATCTGCACCTCCGTCAATCACGTTGTTTGCCACGGCATCCCGGGTCAGCGCGTCCTCAAATCCGGTGATACGGTCAACATCGACGTCACCGTCATCAAGGACGGCTTCCACGGCGACACCAGCCGTATGTTCTTTGTCGGCAAACCGAGCATTCAGGCGGAGCGCCTCGCCGCGGCGGCGTACGACGGCATGTGGCTCGGCATCGAGCAACTCGCGCCCGGCAAACACCTGGGCGACGTCGGCCAGGCCATACAGAAATTTGTTGAAAAACAAAGATTTTCGATCGTTCGTGAGTACTGTGGCCACGGCATCGGCCGCAATTTTCACGAGGATCCCCAGGTCCTGCACTACGGCGACCGCGGTACCGGTTTGAAGCTCCAGCCAGGGCTCACGCTGACCGTGGAACCCATGGTCAACGCCGGCAAGCGGCACGTGCGTCTGCTGCCGGACGGCTGGACCGTGGTCACCAAGGACCACAAGCTGTCGGCCCAGTGGGAACACACGGTTCTGGTGACGGACACCGGATACGAGGTGCTGACGCTCGGCGCCGACGACAGGAATTGAAATTATAGAAATTGATATAAAAATCAATGTCTAATGCCGTGCCAGGCGAACCCGCCCAAGACCCGGCACTGACCCTGCTGGAGGCGGAAATGCGCGGCGCCGCAAGCGCTGAACTCCGGTACCGTCAGGCGCTGGCGGCGGCGGACGCCAATATCGTCGAGCGCTTTCGGCGGGGCGAAAAAGTCGGCGATCTCGTGAGACTCAGGGCTGCCGTCGTGGATCGGCTACTCGTCTCGATCTGGCGGGAACATGCACTCGATCAACACGATCGAATCAGTCTGCTGGCCGTCGGCGGTTACGGCCGCGGCGAGCTGCACCCGTTCTCGGACGTCGACATCATGGTATTGCTGGAACGCGAGCCGCCGGCGGACGTCACCGAGTCCTTGTCGGGCTTCCTGACCGCGCTCTGGGACGTCGGACTCGATATCGGCCACAGCGTGCGCACGGCCGAGCAGTGCCGCGCGGAGGCGGCCAAAGACCTGAGCGTCGTCACCACGCTCATGGAGGCGCGGCTGTTGTGCGGTCGGCCGGAGCAATTCGAGCTCACGCAGAACGCCGTTGCGCCAGAACAAATCTGGCCGTCCGACGAGTTCTTTGCTGCAAAACGCAAAGAGCAGATCGAGCGCCATCACCGTTACGACGACACCGCGTACAAGCTCGAACCCAACGTAAAAGGCAGTCCGGGCGGGCTGCGCGATATTCAGCTGGTCGGCTGGGTCGCAAAACGGCACTTCGGCGTATCCACCCTCGATGAACTCGTCGCCCACGATTTTTTGACCGCCGGCCAACTCAAGCGCCTGCACGACGGTCAGGAGTTCCTGTGGCGCGTGCGCTTTGGCCTCCACGTTCTCACCGGGCGTAGGGAAGACCGGTTGCTGTTTGATCATCAAACCAATCTGGCTTCCCTGCTCGGCTACGAAGACGCCGCCTACACCCTGGCGGTCGAACAACTGATGCAGCGTTACTACCGGACCGTGATGGATCTGAGCCGGCTCAACGAAATGCTCCTGCAGCTGTTCGAGGAAGCGATTCTCATGGATCCCGATGCCGCACCGGTGAGCTTGAACGCCCGCTTCCAGGTCAAGAACGGTTTCCTGCAAACCGCGGACAGCCAGGTCTTCCTGAACGACCCGTCGGCGCTCCTCGAACTATTCCTGCTACTGCAGCAGAACCCCGATATCCGTGGTGTCAGTGCGTACACGGTTGGCGCCATCAAGCGCCACCTCTACCTGATTGACGAGGAGTTTCGTCAGAACCCTCGCAATCACCGGCTGTTCCTCGCGATTCTCCGCGCTCCCGAGGGCGTCACGCACGAACTGCGGCGTATGAACCTGTACGGCGTGTTGGGCCTTTACATCCCCGCCTTCGGGCGCATCGTCGGCCGCATGCAATACGATTTGTTCCACGCCTATACCGTGGACGAACATACCCTGTTTGTGGTCAGCAACCTGCGGCGATTCGCGTTGCGGCGATTCGACCGTGAGTATCCTGACTGCAGCCGCATCATGCAGGCCTTGGAAAAACCCGAGATCGTCTATCTTGCCGGACTGTTTCACGACATTGCCAAGGGGCGCGGCGGCGATCATTCGGAACTCGGCGCCGTCGACGCCGAGGCATTTTGTCTCGAACACGGGATGGGCGCTTACGACGCACGCACGGTCGCATGGCTCGTAAGACATCACCTCGTCCTGTCCATGACGGCGCAAAAAAAAGACATCGGCGATCCGGAGGTCATCAACGAATTCGCCGGTGTCGTCGGCGATCAGAATCACCTCGATTACCTTTATCTATTGACCGTAGCCGACGTTCGCGGCACGAACCCGAAGCTGTGGAATTCGTGGAAGTCCACGCTGTTCCACGATCTCTATACCTTGACCACGCGCGCGTTACGCAGCGGCCTCGAAAATCCCATCGACCGCGATCAATTGATCCTCGAAAAGAAAAACGCGTCGCTTGAGCTGCTTACGGATCTCGACCTCAGCGACGATCGTATTGCGAAAATCTGGCAGCTGCTTACCGAAGATTATTTTCTTCGTTATCGCGCCGGAGAAATTGCATGGCATACCGAAGTGCTGGCCGATTCGGACCCGGATTCCGAATACGGTTTCGTCGATGTCCGGCAGCAATCGGACGGCGACAGAATCGAAGCGATCTTGTATACGCCTCGGCAAAAACGCACGTTCGCGCTCACGACGGCGATGCTCGATGAACTCGGCATGACTATTGTCGACGCGCGCATAGTGCCGCTCGAGAACGAATTCAGTCTCGATACCTACATTTTCATGGAAACCGACCGACGGATCGATCTGGACACGTCACGGATGAACAAGGTTCGTCGGGTGTTGACGCGCGTTCTGACCACGGTTGACGACCGTTCGATCGAGGTCACGCGACGCGCGCCCAGGCAAGTAAGAATGTTTTCGACCCGCACCAGCGTGCAATTCAACCAGGACGTTGCAAACAAGCGGACCGTTATGGAGATCGTTTCGGCCGACCGTCCGGGACTGCTGAGTACGGTCGGCCAGGTGTTTGTCGAACTGGACATCAACATCGAAACCGCAAAGATACTCACCATTGGTGAACGTGCCGAAGATGTGTTTTATATCGTCGATCAATACGGAGTACCATTGAACGAAACCCTCTGTGATTCGCTGCGCCGGCGTATCGTGGAACGTCTTGACGCAAAGAGCTGAACATATGCAGGAAATCATCGACACCATAGAAACCGCTTTCGACGATCCGTCGGCAGTAGACGCCGCAACGTTGCGCGATTCGGTCGACGCAGTCATCGCTCGATTGGACGACGGCAGCATCCGGGTCGCGGAAAAGTCCGCAGACGGCTGGAAGGTCAATCAGTGGGCCAAAAAGGCGGTGCTCCTGAGTTTTCGTCTTTACGACAATGTGGTGATCGAGGGCGGTCACAGCCGTTTTTTCGACAAAGTGCCGCTCAAATACTCGTCCCACACAGGCGTCGACTTCGCCCGGGACGGCGTTCGCGTCGTTCCGGACGCCATCGTTCGACGCGGCGCATTCATCGCGCCGGACGTGGTGTTGATGCCGAGCTACGTCAACATCGGCGCCAACGTCGACAGCGGCACCCTGATCGATACCTGGGCGACCGTCGGCAGCTGCGCCCAAATCGGCAAGAACGTGCACATTTCCGGCGGCGTCGGCATCGGCGGCGTGCTCGAACCGATTCAGGGCAATCCAACCATCATCGAAGACGACTGCTTCATCGGAGCCCGCTCCGAAATCGTCGAAGGCGTCATCGTGGAGGAGGGGTCGGTCATCTCGATGGGGGTCTTTATCGGCCAGAGCACCAAGATTTACGATCGGAGAACGGCGGAAATCAGCTACGGCAGAGTGCCCGCCGGCTCCGTCGTCGTGTCGGGCAGCCTGCCGTCGGCGGACGGTAGCCATTCGCTGTATTGTGCCGTCATCGTCAAACAGGTCGACGCCAAAACCCGGGCAAAAACCGGCATTAACGAACTGCTGCGTCAGGCCGAATAGGGGGGTAAGTATCGAATGACGACAACCGGACTCAAACTGTACGGGCTAAAAAGCTGCGACACCTGTCGTAAAGCCAGAAACTGGCTGGACGAAAACGGGGTCGCCCACGAATACCACGACGTACGCAACGACGGACTCGATGCTGACCTCCTGGAACGCTGGACCGAGCGGCTCGATTGGGAGAAATTCCTGAACAAGAAAAGCCTTACCTGGCGCAAGATCCCCGAAGTCGACAGAGCCGACATGGACCAGGCCAAGGCGATCGCGACGATTCTGCAGTATCCGACGCTCGTAAAACGGCCGGTGCTGGAATGCGAGGAGTACATAGCCGTCGGATTCACACCGGACAACTACGAGAAGCTGTTCGCCCGATAGCGCCCTTCTGCCCGTATTGCGCTGGCCGCAGGATTTGGCGGCAATCACTCGCCAGGACGAGCGCCTACGCGGGTTTGGAGCACGAACCGGATGTGTTCAGCCAATCCGCCCGGTGATGTAGTCTTCGGTCAGCTTGTGCTGCGGATTCGTGAATATGCGATTGGTTTCATCAACCTCGACCAGCAAACCCAGGTGATAATAAGCGACCCGTTGCGACACGCGCGCCGCCTGTTGCATCGAGTGAGTAACGATGACAATCGCGTAGTTCTCGGACAACTCGTCAATCAAATCTTCGATCCGGGCCGTGGCAATCGGATCCAGCGCCGAACAGGGTTCGTCCATCAGGATCACCTCAGGATCCACGGCGATTGTCCGTGCTATGCACAGACGCTGCTGTTGGCCGCCGGAGAGGCTCGTGCCCGGCTCGTCCAGCCGATCACGCACTTCTTTCAGAAGCCCGGCGCGATCCAGGCTGGTGTGCACGATATGATCCAATTCGGATCGATCCGCCGCCAATCCGTGAATGCGCGGACCGTAAGCCACGTTGTCATAGATGCTCTTCGGGAACGGGTTGGGTTTCTGAAACACCATACCGACTCTGGCGCGCAACACGACCGGATCGAGTTTCTTGTGATAGATGTTCTTGCCGTCAAGCGTAATCTTTCCGGTAACCCGCGCCGATTCTATCGAGTCGTTCATACGATTCAGACAGCGTAGAAACGTCGACTTGCCGCAGCCCGACGGACCGATCAGGGCCAGCACCTCGTTGCGGCCGATCTCCAACGTCACGTTCTTTATCGCATGGTTTTCGCCGTAGTGGACGTTGACGTCTTCGGCGATCATGAACGCATTCTCGGCGCGTACGTTGCCGACCGTCTCACCTGACAGGCTGGATTCCTGCGTGACCGGCTCCGCCACTTCGCGAACCGGCGGATCGGGAGGAATTTCGGACGAACTGCTACTCTCGTCCGTGGCAAGCGGCGGCGCACGCATCTTTTCGTCGTTAACTGATTCCAATTCATTCATTCCCGTGTGTCCCACTGACTTAGTCCCGTACCCCGGTATTCGTTCCCGACGTTCTTTCCACTACCACTGACGCTCCACGCGTTTTCGCATGATAACCGCCGCCAGGTTCATTAGCAGCAGAAAACCCAGCAGGACGATTATCGCAGCCGACGTCCTTTCGGCAAACGCCCGTTCCGGACTGTCCGCCCACAGATAGATCTGTACGGGCAAGGCCGTTGCGGGGTCCGAGAAACTTGCCGGAACGTCGACGATAAACGCAACCATGCCGATCATCAGCAGCGGCGCCGACTCTCCCAGCGCCCGGCTCATGCCGATGATCGTGCCGGTGAGAATTCCCGGCATCGCCAGCGGCAGTACGTGATGCGTAACAACCTGCATCTTGGATGCGCCCAGACCGAACGCCGCTTCCCGGATCGACGGCGGCACGGCCTTGATCGCCGCCCTGGAGGCGATGATGATGACCGGCAGCGTGATCAGGGACAGTACCAGACCGCCGACGACCGGCGAAGACCGCGGCAGGCCCACCCAATTGATGAAAACGGCAAGGCCCAACAGGCCGAAAACGATCGACGGCACCGCCGCCAGATTGTTTATGTTGACTTCGACGAGATCGGCCCATCGATTACGCGGCGCAAATTCTTCCAGATATATAGCTGCCGCTGTACCAAGCGGGAAGGAAATCAGAATCGTGACCAGCAGCATGTAAAACGATCCCATCAGCGCGCCGCGAATACCCGCCAGCTCCGGCTCCCTCGAATCGCCGTTGGTGAACAACGCCGAATTGAACCGCGTTTCGATCCGGCCGGCCTCCGTCAATTGGTCCACCCAGGCAATCTGCTTGTCCGAAATCGGCCGCTGCGCTTCGTCGACGTTGCGGTCGATATTGCCCTTGATGAGCATGTCCACGTCGGCGGCGGCCGGCACCGACATCGGGTGTACCGACCCGAGCAACTCCGGGTCCGCCTGCAGCGCGTCACGGACCATGTAACCCGCACCGATGCTGACGAGCCGGTTCAGTTCCCGGCGCTCGCGACGATCCGTCACCTCGGGAAACTCCTTGCGCAGCGCGTTGCGGACGACCGCGTCAAAATCGGCGTAGGCGAAATCGATCTCGCCATCCGGGGCCAGCACGTCCGCGGTGAACTCGATATCCAGCGTCAATTCGGTCTGCACGAAAGCCGACAGGCCCTGGGCCGCAAGCGTCGAGAAAAAGACGAACAGGAAGACGACGCCGACGCCCGTGGCGATGAACCCGAACATGCGGAACAGCCACTCCTTGCGGCGACGCCGAGCGAGACTGGCGTGCACTTTGTCCAACGCCGACTTTTGGCCGGTGGAGGACGGCATCAGTCGTATTCCTCTCGGTATTTGCGCACTACGTGCAACCCGATCACGTTCAGCCCGAGCGTAACTACAAAAAGCACCAACCCCAGCGCAAACGCCGCCAGCGTCTTGGCGCTGTCGAATTCCTGATCGCCTACGAGGAGCGTAACGATTTGCACCGTAACAGTGGTGACGGCCTCAAAGGGGTTGGCGGTGAGGTTTGCCGACAACCCGGCGGCCATGACGACGATCATCGTTTCGCCGATCGCACGGGATACCGCCAGCAGGATGCCGCCGACGATTCCGGGTAACGCGGCGGGTAGGATAACCTGAGTCATGGCTTCCGATCGCGTTGCACCCAGCGCCAGAGCACCTTCGCGCATAGCCCTGGGTACCGCGCTTATTGCATCGTCGGACAGCGATGACACCAGTGGGATGATCATGATCCCCATGACCAGACCGGCCGCAAGCGCGCTCTCCGAAGCGACGTCCAAACCGATCGACTCGCCGAAACCGCGAATCGCCGGCGCCATCGTCAGCGCCGCAAAAAAACCGTAGACGACGGTTGGGATGCCCGCGAGAACCTCGAGCAGCGGCTTCGCCACCGCGCGAACCCGCTTTGACGAGTACTCGGCGAGGTAAATTGCGGTCATGAGCCCGACCGGCGCCGCAACGAACATCGCGATTGCGGTTATCAGAAGCGTGCCGGTGAACAGCGGCACGGCGCCGAAACTGCCCGAGGAGCCAACCTGGTCCGCACGAATCGCCGTCTGTGGGCTCCAATTCAGACCGAACAGGAATTCGGTGACCGGCACTTCGCGAAAGAACCGGATCGCCTCGAATAAGACGGACATGACGATGCCGATGGTCGTCAGAATCGCGATGCTGGAGGCGGCGACGAGCAAACCCGTAATGACTTGCTCCACCCGGTTCCGCGCCCGGAAGTCCGTGGATATCCGGCGCCAGGCCGCAATCCCGCCCAGCGACGCTGCCCCGAGGCAGAAAACGGTCAACAGCTGTCGGCTCGTGCCGTAGTACTCGCGGTAGCGAATCGACGCATCCCGCAACACGCCATCCACCTCGCCGGAAACAACGTCGCCCGCCGCGAGGTTACGGATATTGTTCACGAGAAGATTGAGCTCGCCGGACGACATCGACTGCTGGGCGTCCGGCAGGCTCTTGACGATCAGGGCAACGATAACCCTCGGCTCGAGCACGACCCAGGCCAACAAAACGGCCATCGCGGGAAGTACGCAATACAACACCGCGAAATAGCCATGATAACCCGGCAACGAGTGGAGCTTTCGCACGCTTGCGGGGCCGCCCGCCACGGCCAGCGCGCGTTTCGAGGTCAAATAGTAGGCCGCGATCGCCATCCCCAGCAACAGCAGCACAAGCGTGGTTACCTGCATCTAGGGCCTGTTAACACTATGCGAATAATCCCTGCCGGTGCTGTGTTGCCGTCCAGCAAGGCGGAAGAAGCGCCATGTAGTTGTTCTACTTAAGCGACTGACAACGCGGCTGGGCGGCAACACAGCGCCGGCCCTCCGGGTTGAGCCGCAAACGGCGCCAATCGGCGTTGCTCGTCGCTCATTTGGAATCACCAAACTACACTCCTCGCGCCTTGATTGGCGCCGTTTGCGGCTCAACAGCGATCATTCGCATAGTGTTAACAGGCCCTAGTATCATCCACGATCCGTCCGCCGGGCCCGGCATGACGCTCGTTCGTTTTCGGCTGCGGCGGCACGGAACAACCGCTCCGCAGATGCGTTTGTCTACTTTTTGGCAACGGAGATCGGCGTCAGCGCCCGAACCGCGGCCGCCGTCGCCGAACGCTCCTCGTCGGGCATCGGGATGAGACCACGATCCGAAAGATACCCCTCTTCGCCCCAGGCCCGTTCGCTGGTGAATTCGCGCAGCAGCTCCCGCAAGCCCGGAATGACGTCGACGTGGGCTTTCTTCACGTAAAAGTAAAGCGGCCTCGATATCACGTAAGACCCGTCGGCGATTGCTTCAAACGTCGGTTCCGAGCCGTCGACGGCGGCGCCTTTCACTTTCTCCGCGTTTTGGTCGAGAAAACTGAAACCGAAAATGCCGAACGCGGAAGGGTTGGCCTCGAGCTTTTGCACGATCAGGTTGTCGTTCTCGCCCGCCTCGACGTAGGCGCCGTCCTCCCGGACCGTATGGCAAATCGACTTGAATCGATTGTCGTCTTCCTCTTTTAACGCTTTCACCCAGGGAATCGTCTCGCAACCCCCTTCCATCGCCAACTCGACAAACGCGTCACGCGTTCCGGAAGTCGGCGGCGGTCCGAGCACCTCGATCCTCTTCGCGGGGAGACTGGGGTCGATTTCGCTCCAGAGCGTGTAGGGATTTGCCGTCAGCTCACCGGGGTTTTCTCCCGGCACCTCTTTCGCCAGGGCAAGGAAGATGTTGCGGCGCGACAGGTTGACCGTGTCACCGGCCTGCGCGTTCGCAACGACAATACCGTCATAACCGATTTTGACTTCGACAACCTCCGTAACGCCATTTGCCGAGCACGAATCGATCTCCGACTGCTTGATAGCGCGCGAGGAGTTCGTGATGTCCGGGTAGTCGACGCCGACACCTTCGCAGAACAGTTTGAGCCCGCCGCCGGAGCCGGTTGCCTCGACTTTCGGCGTCTTGAATTCGCTGCCCCGGCCGAAGCGCTCCGCTACAACCGTGGAAAACGGGTAGACGGTCGATGAACCTACGACGTAGATGTAGTCACGGCCGGATTGTGCCGCTGCAACGCCGGACCCTATCGTGACCGCGGCCGCGCTTGCCACGAGTGCTACCCATGTGTTTTTCTTCACTACTGTTTACCCTCCAGATTCGCTGGTCGGCGCCCGGACATCGGGACGGCGCCCCGCGCGACTGGGCACAGCTTAACGGCCGAATGTTACCGATTTGTTGCAACAATTTATGATCTTCAAGCTTCTGATTAATAAAGATTATTCCCGGATTCCCGGGCGTTTCTCGGGGCCCGCGGTCGATCGGCGGGAGCTCCCGACACGGCAGAAGCGGCGGCGGTGATCCAATGTTGAACGAGCCCACCAATCGCCTGCTCTGCGAGCTGATTCGGCGCCCGTCGGTGACGCCCGACGATGCGGGGTGTCAACAAATCATCGCCGATCGCCTATCCGCGATCGGTTTCGAGTGCGAGTCCATGCCTTTCGGTGACGTGACGAATCTGTGGGCGCGTCGAGGCTCGCGGACGCCGGTACTGTGTTTTGCCGGCCATACCGACGTCGTGCCGGCCGGCCCGCTGGAACGGTGGCAAACGGACCCGTTCGTACCCACGGTGAGAGACCAAAAGATTTATGGACGCGGTTCGGCCGACATGAAGGCCGGCCTGGCGGCGATGGTCGTTGCAGCCGAACGATTTGTTGCCGAGCACCCGAACCACGATGGAAGCATCGCGTTCCTGATCACCAGCGACGAGGAAGGGCCGGCGCGGGACGGCACGCTCAAGGTTGTCGAAACGCTCGGCGACCGCGGCGAAACGATCGATTGGTGCGTGCTCGGCGAGCCATCGAGCCTACGACAACTGGGCGACACCGTCCGCGTTGGCCGCCGCGGGTCGCTGACCGGCAAGCTCACGGTGACCGGAACTCAGGGACACGTCGCCTATCCACACCTTGCGGACAGCCCGATCCGGCGTTTCTCGCCGGTGCTCGAAGAACTGCACGCGACCGTCTGGGACCACGGCAACGAATTTTTCCCTCCCACCAGTTTTCAGGTCGTCGAGATCGCAAGCGGCGCGGGGGCGCCAAACGTCATCCCCGGCGATCTGAGGGCTCGATTCAATTTCCGTTATTCAACGGAATGGAATCATGCAACGCTGAGGAGCAGAGTCGAGGAGATTTTTGACCGGTTCGACATCGACTTCGCGATCGACTGGCATTTGTCGGGCGAACCTTTTTTGACACAGCGCGGAAAGCTGACCGACGCCGTTTCACGCGCTATCCTGGACGAAACCGGGATTCGCACGGAACTGTCAACCGGCGGCGGCACGTCGGACGGTCGGTTCATTGCACCCTCGGGAGCGGATGTCGTGGAATTGGGGGCCGTAAACGCGTCGATCCATCAGGTCGACGAACACGTCGAACTGTCCGCCGCGCCGCGCCTCGCCGCAATGTATCTGAAAATCGCCGAAACTTTGCTGGTCTAGCGGCGAGGAACGCACGAGCAGTGGCGACCAATCCGCCCCTCAGGCGGTGCGCCGCCAGTTCGCGCCAACGCCGTACACGGCCAGGACAACGAAGCAGATGAGCACCCAGGCCGGCATCGACAGACCCAGAAAATTCCAATCGACGGTCGCGCATTCGCCGGAACCGGTGAATATCATGCTGAGCGCCTCGCTCAGCGGAAAAGCGTCGATGATGTAGTCGAAACCCGGCCCGCAGCCCGGCACCTCGTCGGCCGGCAGGTTCTGCAGCCAGACGTGCCGGCCGGCGACGCCGATTCCGCTCGCCGCCGTTACGCCGAGCAAAACGGCGTAAACCCGGCGTCCCCAGGCGCGGGGGTCGTGGATGGCGGCAACCAGAAAAACGAGACCGGTGCCGATCGTGGCCATGCGTTGGAAAACGCACAGCGGGCACGGGTCCAGGTACAGGACGTGCTCCGCGTACAGCGCATAGGCCATCATCCCAGCGCATGCCAGGAAACCCAGGAGATTGAGTACGCGTGATCCGGGTAGCTGCACGTTTCTATTCGTCGATCAAATCCGGGAGGTGAGTATGCCTGACATCCCGCCCTTCGACCATGTAGATCACGTATTCACAAATGTTCTTTGCATGGTCTCCGATACGCTCTAGAGACCGCGCCGCCCAGGTGACGTTCATCACGCGTTTGATGCTCTTCGGGTCCTCCATCATGAACGTTATGCACTGTCGGATGATCGCCTCGTATTCTTCATCGACCTGCTCGTCTTCCCGGACGACGGCAAACGAGGCCTCCGCATCGAGCCTGGCGAAAGCATTCATGGCATGCCGAAGCATCTGCAAGACGTGGTTGCCGAGATTCCGCAGTTCCCGGTAGGAATCGGTCGGCCGGTCCATTGCCGCGAGTTTCGAGGCGAGAAAACCGATTTTTTCCGCCTCGTCGCCAACCCGCTCGAGATCGGTAATGGTTTTGATAATCGCAACAATCAACCTGAGGTCGCCCGCGGCGGGCGCCCGCGTCGCCAGAATCCGGCTGCACTCCTCGTCGATATCGACTTCGAGATTGTTGACTTTGTAGTCGTCCCTGGCGACTTTCAGTCCCAGCTCGCTGTCGCCGGTGACCAGCGCGCCAATGGACTTGGAAAGCTGCGTCTCGACCAAGCCGCCCATTGTGAGCACCTTGTTCCTCAGATCCTCGAGGTCTTTGTTGAAGCGCCTGGAAATGTGATCCGTTACGTCAGTCGGTTCCATTGTCTAATGACTCTAGGGCCTGAATATACGCGAGCTGCGTCAATCGTGGCGGTATGCTACCGCCTCGGATTCCCGTTCACCATACATTCCTGCTGATCGTCGGACTCCCCGAATTACTCGCGTTCAAAACGTGTACTGGGTCCTGAACTGAAAAATATCCAGACCGTCGGCCGCTTGCCGAAGCGGCGTCGACGAATCCGTATCCAGGATGCGTGACCACTCGAGCATGAATCGGACGTTCGAGTTGGGATACCAGTTCAGCGCGGACGTCAGCACACTCTCTTCACCGCCGATGAACAGACCGTCGTTGAGATTGATGTTTGCATACCGCAACGCCAGCTCCCAGGCCCCCCAGGTTCCGTTGTCCATATCGAATTCGGTGGCGGGCTTTAAGCGCTTGAATTCACCGGCGTCGATCCGATACACACTCGCCCGCGATTCACCGGTGAGCGACCACGTCGAGTAGACGTTCCAGCCGTCGAAGTCCAGGTCGGCGAGCCCGTTCCGGTCGGATGCCAATGCCGTATATTCGCCGACGATCGAAAAGGCGTCCCGCACGTAGGCGGCCTCCAGACCCGTCAGCGTCGCGCGATCGACGGCGGTAATCTGCCCGCTGTCCACGATCGCCAGATTCGAGAGATGCGTGGTCTCGTCTTTGATCCGAAACGATTCCGTTGACGGCTCGCGCAGCGAGGCCCGGATACCCAGATGCAACACCTGGTCGTCGGTGATGATCGGTGAGTACACGAAGCGGCCCGATGCACCCCAGCCCTCGTCGTTCTCGGTACCGGGGCTCACGGCTTCGCCGAACACGCCTGCCGCGGCAAACCAATGATTGCCCGAATGCTCGGCCCTGAATCCGATCGCACGATCGACGAACGGCAACAGCAGGAAGTTGTCGACCGACCGCTCGATGAACGGAATATCGTTCGAGCTCATCTCGACAACCAGACTGTAAGGCTGCTTCTGGTGGCCAAATGAAAGTTTGGTGCCGTTCTTGGCCGTATAACCCAGCCAGAAATCCTTCACGCTCGTGTCGTTGTCGGCGAAATCGACTTCGGCCGCCCAACGCCAGTTGCCGGCAAACTTGCCGGACGTCTCGATGCGGGCCCGCCGCAACTCGGTGCCGTCGTTGGCGTCCGACCCCGGCGGCAGGTCGCCGCTGTGCGCGGACGCCTCCGCGTGCAGTCGGGTACCGATTTTGATGCTGAATTGATCGTCCGCGCTCTCGACTCGGAGACCGCGGCGATCGAGTTTCGTCACCACTTCTTGCACATCGGCGACGGCCAGTTTTTCCTTGGCCAACAGCCCGTCGTATTGCTCCTGGCTGATCGCGCCGTTGGCCAGCAGGATATCCAGCAGTTCCTTGTCGGCGGCGTGCGCGTTGCCGGCCATACCGATACCGATAACGGCCGACAACGCGTACGCCGCCCCGAAAAATGCGATTTTTCTTGTCATGTCACGTCCAGCGGCGGAAGAAACAGATCTTTACCGATCTGTTAGCTTTTTGTTAACGGCACGTTACAAACGTAATATTTCTTTTGTGTGACAGAAATATTGCAATTTTATGACAATCCAGACAAGGCGTCTTCGGCCGCGAACACGCGGCACAAACGGTAGCTACATCGCGGGCTGCCGGATCCGGGCGGATCCCGGGGGACTAGAACCTATCTCAAACTAGATCGTAGCCGCCGGCGCGGCTACGATCTAGTTTGAGATAGGTTCTACGAGGACTCTGCGCGCTGTCCCAGATCGATTAATTCGGCCCCAACGAGACGACTGCGGGGAAACCGGCAGACAAAGCGGCTGCCGACGCCACGCTCGCTGGATATCTCGAGGTCAGCATCATGCCGGCCAAGCGCGTGTTTGACGATGGCGAGGCCGAGGCCGACGCCGCCGTCGTCGCGACTTCGACCGCGGTCAACGCGAAAGAATCGTTCAGTCAACCTCGGGATGTCCTCCTCCTCAATGCCCTCACCGGTATCGGCCACGGTCAATACGCCCTCATCGGCGTTTGCCGACCATGACAACGTGACGACGCCGTCGGACCCGGTGTGCCGCACGGCATTGGACACGAGATTGGATATCACCGACTCGATTTCCGTGGTGCTGCCCGAGAGCGCGGCACGAGATTCACACTCGACGTCGATACGCGGAATCCGCATCTGATCGGCGTAGGATTTTTTTGCGGCGAACAACAACCCGCAAACGTCGATGCGCTCCTGCCGGGGCGCTTCGCCGGGCACTTCCAGACGCGAGAGCTCGAGCAGTTCCGCAACGATCTTGTTCATCCTCGCGGCCTGGCCTTGCATCTGGCAGACCGGTTGCCGCCAACTCTCCGGAACGTCGGGATCCACGACGAGCGTGTCGAGATAACCGCTGATCACCGTCAGCGGCGAGCGCAATTCGTGGGACGCATTCGCGATGAATTCCCGTCGCATTTTCGCAAGCCTGATGCGTTCCGTAACGTCCCGGATCAACAACAGGTGTTGATCGGCGCCAAATGGAACGAGGCGACAGTTCAACCAGTGACCTTCACGGATCGGCGACATCACCTCAACGCCCTTGTCGTGGCTGTCCGACCGCAGATAGGCCGCAAATTTCGGGTCGCGCAGAATATTGTCGACACGCTGTCCGCGGTCCTGGCGCGGCTTGAAACCCACGAGTTCCTGGGCCGCCGGGTTGCAGGTGATGATCTCCAGGTCGCTGTTCAATACGATACCGCCATCGGGAATCGCCTTTGTCGATTTTCTGACTTCTTTCAGCAGCCTGCGGTATTGCTTCTTGTATTTCTGGCTCCGCTGCCGAAAGTAGTCCATGCGGGCGAATATCTGCGACCAGATACCCTCGCCGTAGCGAAGCGACTCGTAATCGCGCAAACGGATGGCTTTCTCGAAGGCAAGAAGCTGGCGAACCTGCCAGACAACGGTCAACAGCGCCGAAATGAGGAGTCCCAGGAGCGGACGGTCGTACAGCCACCCGACAACGAGGCCTCCGCAGAGGAACAGCACGAGCCCGACGACAAACTTGCGGCGAGCGTCCGACATCAATCGACCCGTGCAGAAAACCGATAGCCGGCGCCGCGAACCGTCTGGATGTATCGGTCGGCACCATGCTCCGTCAGCGCTTTTCTCAACCGCCTGACGTGCACGTCCACCGTGCGTTCTTCGACATATACGTTGGCGCCCCACACCCGGTCGAGAAGCTGGGTGCGGCTGTAAACCCGATCGGGGTGCGTCATCAGAAATTTCAACAGCCGGTACTCCGTCGGTCCCAACTGGACTTCGGCGCCCTCGGCGGTCACCCGGTGCCCTGCGGTGTCCATCGCCAACGATCCCGACGTGATCGTCCCTCCGCCGCCGGAGTTCGACCGCCGGAGCACGGCTCTTATTCGTGCCACCAGTTCACGCGGCGAAAACGGTTTGGTGACGTAATCGTCCGCGCCGCCATCCAGACCCGAAACCTTGTCGCGCTCTTCGGTTTTTGCAGTCAACATGATGACCGCAAGATCCTCGTTCTCATTGTCGCGCTTCAACATGCGCGTCAGTTCCAATCCGCTCATGTCCGGCAGCATCCAGTCGATGAGTGCCACATCCGGCCGTTCGTCGACCAGTATCTCACGCGCGCGGCGACAGTCTTCGGCCTCCAGCGTCTCGAATCCCGCACGTGCGAGATGAAACGCGATCATCTCCCGGATCGGCGCTTCATCTTCAACGATCAGTACCTTGCTCGCAGTCATATGGCGTTTCCATGCAGCCTATCGGTGAACTCCGACGGCCGGAGCCCCAATTTGCGGCATTAGAGCAATCCTATATTACAGTTCTGTTACGTCACCACAGCGGTCCGCGGGGCCGTCAGAGGAGCAACTGCTAGCGTTTTGCGCGAGGCGTCTCGGCAACTTTCAGGCGGACATAGGCCGGCACCAGTTCGTCCGGCGCGATCGCGGCGCCGCGATCGCATGCCGCAACGCCGGTACGCAGGACAAAACTAGCGCGGGGGTGCGGGCAATCGACCAGCCCGGTGATCCGGTCCCGATTATTCGCCAACAGATCGGGATATCGCTGCCATCCGGCCCCCGCAGCCGTTGCCTGAGTGTCCGCCGCCAATGAGAGCGGCTCCGTTGCTCTGTGCAGGCGCGCGTCGCCGACTGCCACGGGATTTCCCTGGTCGTCACTGTCGAATTCGGCAAGGTATACGTCGCCCATGCGCGCATCCTGAGCCACGATCACCCGGTCCGAATCGCCCTCGGCGATCACCTCGGCCGCGATTGCCGCCAGGGAAGAGACCGGCACGATCCGCAAACCCGCCGCAAACGCGATTCCCTGGGCAACGGAGGCGCCGATACGCATGCCGATGAATGATCCGGGCCCGTTGCCCAACGCGATCACGTCGAGATCGGACAAGACGGTTTCGTTGGCGCGCAACAGCTCTTCGATCATCGGAATCAGAATACGGGTGTGTTCGCGCGGCTTGACGACGTGACGTTCGTCGATGCGGTCGTCCGTTTGCAGCGCAACGGAACAGGCATCCGACGACGTATCGAGTGCCAGAACGTTCATACCAGCTGCTCCTGGCGTGTTTGCACGTCGCGTTCGTGGCCTGCCAGGAAATCGGCGACCGCGTCCAGTCGGTCCGTACTGGGCATCGGCTGCAGACAGTCGAGAAACAGACGGCCGTATCCCTTATCGCGGATTCTCGGATCGCAAAGAACGACAACGCCGTAATCGCTGGGGTCGCGCAACAAACGGCCGGCGCCCTGCTTCAGCGACAGAGCGGCAAGCGGCAGCTGGTGCTCGGTGAAGCCGTTACCGCCCTGACGGCGGATGAATTCCAGTCTGGCCATCAGCAGCGGGTCCGCCGGTGACGCAAACGGAAGCTTGTCGATCGCCACGACGGTCAAAGCGGCGCCGCGGACGTCGACGCCTTCCCAGAAACTCCCGGTGCCGAGCAAAACCGCGTTGCCGTGCTCGCGGAAGCGCCGCAACAGATCGTCACGAGGCGTATCACCCTGCACCAACAACGGCCGTCCACCCAACCGCTTTTTCCGCGTCCGGAACCACCTGCGCGCTGCATTCAGCGCCCGATGACTCGTAAACAGACAGAAAACGCCGCCACGGGTCATCTCGAACAACGGCGCCACGCATTCCAGCATTCGGGCAGTGTGCTCACTGTCCGACGGGTTCGGCAAACCAGGCGGCAAATAGATGAGACCGTTACGATCGAGTTCGTACGGACTGGGAAAGGTGATACTGGTGGCTTCCGGCAGGCCCATCCGCCCGGTAAAGTGGCTGAAATCTTCGCCAATCGCCAAGGTTGCCGATGTGAACACCCAGGCCTGATGACCGGCGCTGAACAAGGAGTGCAGTGTGGACGCGACGTCCAGCGGCGTCAGATGCAACCGTAAACTGCGCGGATTGACGTCGAGCCAGCGCAGACCGTCCCAACTGTCCTCGCTTGCGATGTTCGCGAGGCGTTCACCAACGACGATGAGTTGTTCATGCAGCTTGTCCACGTCCACGGAAGTGTCGGCGAATTCGGCGATCGCCTGCTGAACGTCGCTCAGGGCCGAACGCAGATCCCGCAGTGGATTGGCGATCACGCCGACGACCGACGACAGTTCGTGGCGCCCTTCCGTCCGCGGCGCCGAGGCCCGTAGCTCGCGAACCGCGGTCTGCAGCTTGTCGAGCCGGCGCTGCAATTCGGGCTGGTTGATCGGCAGCGTCGCGGCACGCAGTTCGTCGAGAAGCCGCTCCAGTTCACGACTGCCGATGCTGATGCCGAAGAACTGCGTGGCCAGGTCCGGGATCTGATGCGCTTCATCGAGAATGACGACGTCGGCGCCGGGCAGGAACTCGATGAAACCCTCTTCCTTCATCGCAAGATCCGCCAGCAGCAGATGATGATTCACGACGACAAGATCGGCCTCCTGCGCCGATCGTCGCGCCTGCACGACGTGACACTCTTTATAAGCCGGACACTTCTGCCCCAGGCAGTTCTCCGCCGTCGACGTCACCAGGGGCCAGACCGGCGAATCCTCCGGTACCTCGATCAGTTCGGCCCGATCGCCGGACTTCGTTCGATGACGCCAGGCATGGACCGCCCGCAGGTGGTCCGCGACGGTCGAGTCGCCGGTCGCAGCCGCATCCAGGCGCTCGAGACACAGGTAGTTTGCGCGCCCTTTGAGCAAGGCCGTTGTCACGGGCCGGCCGATTGCCTTGGCCACCAACGGAAGATCGCGATGGTAGAGCTGATCCTGCAGCGCTTTGGTTCCCGTCGAGATAATGCTTTTCTGTCCGCTCAACAGCGCAGGCAGAAGATACGCGTAGGTCTTGCCGGTGCCCGTGCCCGCCTCGACGACCAGCTGGGAATGATTTTCGATCGCCTCCGCCACGGCCTCCGCCATCCAAGCCTGTCCGGCACGCGGCTGAAACCCGGGCAACAACGATCGTAGCGGACTCGACGGCCCAAAAAACTCGGTCAATGACGGCACAGCGGCACTATAACCGAAAACCCGCCGGGGATTGACGTGCTAACGGGTGAAAGGGAAGTAAAAGGGGTCGGATCCATTTATCGACTTGCTGGCGCGGTCTCGAATGGTCGAACCAACAAGTCGATAAATGGATCCGACCCCTTATTACATTTACCCGATCATCGGCCGGTAACGCGTTTCAGCAGTTCCTGGTGCGCACGCACCGTCAGCGTCAGGAACGGACCCTCCGCGGTGTAACGGGCCGCCGCAAAATCATCGTCGTGGAAGCCCGCGAAATTGTAGCCGACGCTGAGCCACATGCTGTCGGCGAGGTTGTAACCCAGATCGATGCCCACGCCGTAGTCCAACACCTTCGACCCGTAAGAATGATAGACGCTCGTGTGCACGCCAAGCTCCCAGCGGCCGGCGAAACCGCGGCTATAGTCGACGCCGATCAGGTCGGTATAGCCGCTGACGTCAACCGCCTCGAAGTTGCTGCGGACGTATTTGAACGCGTACTGAAGAGCGAGCTGAGTGTTCGCACTGATCCTCCGGTTCGCATTCAGGTTGTTGACCACACGCCAGATCCGTTCGTCGTTGTCGACCGTCTCGAGGTCTTCATACCGCAGATCAACGCGATTCAACAGGGCCCAACCGCTGTCGGCGGGCCGGTACGCCCAGCCGTAGCGCAGTTCCACGGCCATCGATTCACTCGCGTCGTCACGGTTGCTGTGGTAGACGGAGAGACCAGCGGACATGCCATGCCCAAGTCGCGGTTCCCGGTACCAGCCCGACAGCAGGGACGTTCGTTTCTCACTGTCCGAATTCCGGTACTCGACGCGGGAGTTGACGCTCCACAATTCGGACTGATAAAGAGTGCCAACGTAAGCCGCTGCGAAATCGTCCCGGAAAGAACCGAAGGCCAGCTCACGATCGGCGTCGAACACGCGCAGGTTCGGGTCACGCAGGGTACGCGTTTGATCGAATCCGACGTCGACTACCCACTGTTCGTTGAGCTGGAAACCCTGCACCAGACCCAAATTAGCGAATAACCGCGGTCCGAACTCGCTCATTTCATTGGTCAACGAACTGTTGAACTGCGCTCTGTTCCAAGGCGTGGCGCGAACGCCGACGCGAGTCATCTCCGATTCGACGTCCCGGCCCTCGGCGTTTTCATATTCGATAAACAGATCGACGTCTTGCAGCACGGCGTAGTCGAATCCGAACACGAAGCTGGACAGATAGTCGGCATTCTCCGGGTCGTCACCCAATCCTATGCTGCCGTTTGCGCGCGCCGTCAACGCGCTGTCGAACAACCGCCGGCTGACTCCGGCATTGACGACGTTGCTCGTTTGCGTAACGCCGTCGATGAATTCGTCCTCCGCATGCGTCAAACCGATGGACGCCATGGTGCGCGCACCCTGATATTCGAGATCGACCTCGGCCAACGTGCGCTCGGCGCCCGTCTCGAGATTTTCCTGCAGCGTCGCCTGACCGCCAATCGCCACCTCGGACGAAAACTCGTAACGACCGTCAATTTGGTATTTGCGAACGCCTTTTTCGGCGGCGGACTGCTGGCCGAGACCGAAGTCCTGATCGAGCTCCTTGTAAGAAGCCCTGAGATCGAGCCTGTCGCTGCGATGTTCGACACTTAGCGACTGCGCCTCACCTTGCCTTTCGACGCCGCCGTCGTCGACATTACTCTCGGCGTACTCGGCTCTGACCAGCGTCTGCTCGCTGAGCTGCCAGCGCAGATCAACGGCATTCAAGTCCCCTTGCTCGGCCTGACGTTCTTCGGTGACGTGCGTCAAACCCATCTCGAGCGTCCTGTCGGCGTTGTACGCGGCGATGCGTCCACCTGCAACGAGGTCGTCGTCGACGTTACCCGTCGTCTCGTACTCGGCGACGATGTAAATGGGATTGAAGTCGCGATCCCGACTCGGCACCGGTTTCTTGAAATAGAGCGTGCCGTTAAACGGATCTAAATTGTAATCGAGGAATCGGCTCAGGGACTGAGTCGAAAGGACCACCGCCGAGTCGAAGCGGTCGCGAACCTCCAGGCGGACCGTCTCGCTGTTACCGACAATCGGGGCCGTGCTGAGCCGATAAAGACCGGAGGTGCCGTCACCTTGCAGTTCATCACGCACGAACGCCTGGTCGGTTTCGGCGGCGAAGATCGAATAGCCGACCCGTCCGCCGTGGAATTCACTTTTCAATCCGTTGAACCGCCGTTCGTAACGAGCCAACTCGGTGGTTGACAGGCCGGTGGAATAGTCGCCGAACAGCGCGACGAACTGCTTGCGTTCCAGTTTGACGTAGAGCTTGCGCTGGCTGGGCGCCTCGAAGCGCTGTTCGGTATTGTCCGCGTAAAGCGTGTAGTACTCGTTCGGATCGACCTCGGTCTGGAAACGCTGCCGTGCCGCATCCCGATCCCGCGCCGAATCGTAGGCCAGCGTGAGCAGGTATTCGCCCTTGATCTGACCTTTTGCAAAAAACGCAACGCGGCCATTGTCGTAGTAGCCGTCTTCCCGTCCCGATTGCTCCGCCGCGACGACGTTCTTTTTCAGCGTGTTGTAGCCGACGGTGCCCTCACCGAAGCCGACCAGAATCCAGTCCCGTGGCTGCGGTTCGAGCCAAACGGCGAGCTCCTGTTCGCGCTGGTTTGCCAGCTTCAGGCGCACCGTCGCCATGCCGCTCTGCGTCGTGGGCTCGAGTTCAATGAAAGCGACGCCGTCGTCACCCACCGTGTAAAGCGGCTCGCGATTACCGACATGCACGAGTTTGTTCTCGCGATCGTTTTGTACGGCCCACCAGGACCGGTACGGTGCGTCGACCGAGAAAGCGCCAACGCTGGAGTGGCGCGCCGGCTTGCCGAACCGGTCGTAGAGCCGCACCGCAACCACCGGCCGGGATTTGCCGTCGGCCAGCAGCACCGATGATTCGTCGACGAGTTCGCCGCGCACGGCGGCGCCGGAGTAGTGCACTTCACGTGTCAGGCGATCGGCCACGAGGCCGTTTGCGGCGATGACGTCCGCAACAATCCGATTGGTCCCTTCGAGGAGGTCGACGCCAACCCATCGGCTCACCGCAACCGTTTGCTCGGTATTGACTTCGGTGCCCTCGAAGTTCAGGGCATTTGCCTCCAGGCCGTTCACAAACAGGGCGACGGTCTGCTCTAGGCCGTGTTTGACGGAAATCTTGAGCGCCGGTATCGCCGGCAAGAAGTCGGCGTCCGGCAACACCCAGTCGATGCCCGGCGCGTGCGAGTTTATGTGCGGTTCGAGCTGCTGCGGGGGCGTTAGATGGTCCGACAGCGCCTGATCGTCCAACATCTGCCGCGTAGCCTCGGCTACGCCGGGCGGCAGCCCGCGAGTCGCCGCCATCAGCGTGCCGCTCGATGGCTGGGTGACGTTCAGGAACGATTTTCTGCCGGGCCTTTGACCGGCGAGGACCAATTCGACTCGACGGTTTTGGCCGCGTCCTTCAGCGGTTTCGTTGCTCGCTATGGGGTCGTCTGGCCCTCGGCCTTCCACCTGAATGCTGCCTGCCGGGACGCTCAGTGCTTTTGCGAGATAGTCCGCGGCGGCGGACGCACGCGCCCGGGACAGGACGTAATTGTCCGCGAAACGGTCTCGATTGCGCGCCGCTATTTTCGTACTGTCGCTGTGACCGATAGCGGTAATCCGGATGTCCTTTACGCCGCGCCACCCATCGATGAGTTCGTCCAATTCGAGCTGATCGTCCGCCGACAACGCAGCGGACAGCACGCCGAACTTCAGGTTTAGCACGTATCCCTCGTTATCCCAGGTTGCCGCCTCTCGCCTGAGCAGAGTTTCCGCTACCGGTGTCTGCTGGTTTTTCTCGACCGGCGAATCGAAACGGGCGATCGCGCGTGTCACGAGGTCACCCGACACCGTGTCGTCGATGTTTGCATCAAACGTGATCGTCTTTTCCCAGTCCCCGTTTTCATCGCCCAGCTCGACGGTGATCGATTGACCCATGACGCGCGGCCTGCCGAACGGCACGCCATCCACGCGCATCGAGCCAGGCAGGTAATTCATGCCCTCGGGCAACACCAGGAGCGCCCTCAAACGGGCAACCGGAATACCGCCGGAACCCTTCAGTCCGACTTCGTAACTCACCGTGTCGGTGCTGTCGGAACCCGCGCTGTCCAGCGAAATGTCGATCCGGCCTTCCGGCGCGATTTTTCGCCGCAGATAAAAATCGGCGCGTTGCAACGACCCGCGCGATAGATTGACGAACTGCGAGTCGGGGCTACCCGCGAACCGCGCTTGGCCCGTGCAGCCCACGATCTCGAAATAGTCCGGGACCGTCGCGGTGTCGAGCTGCGCGAGGTGCGTACCCGTCGCCAGACCCTCGAAATGGAATCGGCCGCCTTCGTCGCTGACGGCGTAACGTCCGTCCTCCAGGTATACGCGAACGCCGGCGACGCCTCTGTCTTCCTCGAAACTCTGTCGCACGCAGCTACCTTCCACGACACGGCCGATCAGCGTACTGGTGGAGCGAAAGAGATCCTCGCTCAGGCGGATACGCGCTTCCGATTCATTGGACAGCACGCCGCCGTCCGCCTGCGCGATTGCAAGATTGACGAGTTCGTCGTCCTTTTGTCCGCCGACGATCTCCAGCACGTAAGCGATTGTTGCGTCCGTTCCTCCGGCCAGGTTGCCGAGCGTAAACTCGAGCACCGTCGCCGCCTCGTCGATAACGGGGTCGGCGATTCCAACGCCGTCACGCGTCGCCGTTCCGGCTACAAACCGCGTGCCCGGCGGCAATCGGTCGGCGATACGTACCGCCATGGCCGTGTCCGTGGTCGAGGTGTTTTCCACGGACAATTCGTAGCGGACGAAATCGCCGGGCGCGGCGATTGTCGTCCTCGTCGACTTTCTTAGGAACAAGGTCGATTCCTGAGGATCCACCGGATAGTCGAATGCAAAGGGACCGTTGCCGTCGTGGTTGAATACGTTGCTGAACGATTCCGGCCCCAGCAAAAACGGCGCGTTCGGCAGGAGCTGCAAATCGGCTTCGGAAACGATGGAAGGGCCGGCAAAGCTTCCCGGCGGCGTCACCTCCAGCCGGTAGCTGCCGGCCGGTACGCTTGGGAAACGGAACTGACCGCTTGTGAACGCGTAGTTTGTACCGCCGCTATCGGTTACCGGCGATCCGCTGACCACCGTGGAAGGAAACAGGCTGACGCCGTCATTGCCGAATACGGTCGCCGGAAGTCCGCTTTGCGCGTCAATCAGCTGGACGGTTGCACCGTCGACGTCATCGCCGGTGCGCGAGTCGAACACGACGCCGATCGGATCCGAGCCTGCAACGGCGGATGCGGAATCGGTGGCGTCGGCGGGGTCGCTGTAGCTCACCTGGACCTGGCCGCCCGTTGTCCCCTGCAAAACGCAGTCACCGACGGATGCCGCCGACGCGCTGCTGGTCACGTAACCGGCAAATACACCCGTATTCGGCCCGGTCTCACTCAGTCGAATCGTTTCGGCGTCGCCGTTCGCGGCGTTTGCCACCGTTACGACGGCGGTATCGATAACCGTGTAGTCGGTATTCTGATCCGCGTCGTCCAGCCGGACGAACAGGGTTTCGCCGAGGTTGTAACTCGAGGTTTCGGCGACCTCCTGAGCGAGCAACGGGTCCACGGCCACGCCACCGACGTCCGGATTCGCAAGCACGGTGAAGACGCCGCCCTGCTCGCAGTAAGCAGGCCCCAACGACTCCTGATACGCGCCGGAGGTTACGACGCGGGTGAACGCGACGGACGAAGGGCTGCGAATGACGGCGGTAATGAGCTGCACTTCGTTGCTCGCGGCAACGGACGAAACGCCGGCGGTGTTAACGTAGTTGACGAGCGCCTGATTGTTGATCGCCGCACCGGGTGTAGCGGCTCCAGCGGACCCGGCGACCCCCATCAGCGCCAGGATTGGCCAAAAAAGCGCAGTGAAAGCGACGTTTGGACGCCACGAAATGCACTTCGGGGGGAACTTGCGTTCCCCCCGAAGGCCGGCTTGCACAAGACCTGGACGCCTGTCCCCCGGGGGGGAAACGCCGGCCGCAAGGGGGCCGGAGCTGCCCAACCGGGCAGCCCACAACCGGCATCGCTTGTACACGCCGTCGAGCACCGTAATCGAGTGACTTAGTTGATCGTCACCCGGAAGCGGAACACCGCATCGTTGGCCGTGCCGCTAACCGTTCCGCCCAACGTGAGCGCAGCGGGCGTCATCCGCACTTCCGGACCGGAGCCACCGGTAAATACGCCGCAACCGTCCGCATCAGTGTCGTCCGTATCCAGCGTGCAGGCGTCGAACAACGCCCCGCCCTGATCGACTTCCGCGTCTCCGCCCACGTATTCGCCGAGCGCGATTGTGACGTTGGCGTCCAGCGGGTCCACAATCCCGACGCCGGTCGCATCCTCCGCCCCGGTATTCAAAATCGTCACGGTGTATTCGATCGTCGCACCCGGAATCGCTTTCGGATCGGTCACGCTGAATCCGTCATCGATCACCGCGGAACCTTTGGTAGCGCTCAAACTTGCGGAGGCGACGGCATATCCGTCCTGCGCAGTTTCGACGCCGCCGCCGCTGCCGTTCGCAAACACGACCTGCACCAGCGTCGTATCGTCGGCGACTCCGGCATCGTCGGTGGTTATCGCACCGAGACCGGGCGCACCGGCGTCATGTGCGGTCGCGGTAATCTCCACGTTCGCACCGTCGCCGTTACCCAGGGCCACCGGGACGTTGGCAACGACAAAAACCAGGATACTGTTCGAGCCGGCCGTCGCGGACAATTCGTCGACAAACACGCCGTCCCCGACATTGAAATTACCCGAGCCGTCGGTATCGGCGAATACACGCGGCGGATCCTCCACCTGGCCGGTATCGGCATTACCATTGACCGTGCCGCCAACGAGGTTCACCGCGCTGAGGTCGAAATCCTGCACGGCGTTACCGGTATTCGTCAGCGTAAACGTCGTAACGGCGTTCGGCAGTCCGGGCGTAACCGGCGTCGGTATCCCGTCAACTTCCGCCAAAGTGAAGTCGACGCGTTGGTCGACGACAAACGAGGCGACGTTCGAGTCAACGGCGGTTTGTGCAACACCGCCAACCGAGTAGGCCACGCTGGCCTGATTGGAGACGGTGTCTCCGGCCGGCGTTCCTATCGCGAACGCATGCTGGGCAAACAGCAACGCAAGCGTCGCAAAACACAGTCGCGGAACGCGACCGCAGTACATCATTATCCGTTTCATTACGGTACTCCTTGCTTCATTGCAAAACAGATTGTTGGCCGACTTTTGTTGCCGGACAGGGGCTTTCAGCAGCCGCAACCCTCCCTGCACCGGGTTGCGGTACCTCTCGCGAACGAAAGATGCCTTTTAACGAAAATGCTTATCAGTCCGTTGAAACACCGCGGGCGGCGTATCGACAACGTTCAATTGAGACGGGCGCGAAACTGCGCCATGCCGCGCGCGCCCGGTTCGATGACGTTGCTCACCACCCAGCGGATGTGCGTGAAATCGTCGCCGTTGGCCGGTCGCTCGCCGCCGTTCTCCGACACCGAAAGGTCGCCGGGTTTGGCGAAGTGCACGCCGCCGTCAACCGAAAACTGAACCTCCGCACCGGGTCCGAAGGCCGAACCTTCGACGTAACTGAGTTGCTCGGGCAGCGGGTTGGTTATGACGACGTTCTCGGCGGGCTCTTCGCCGACGTTCGAGAACGACACCGTGTAGACGACCTCGTCACCCGGCACCACAGTGGTCGCGTCGACCAGCCGCGTTTGCCTGTTTCCGGCCTCGTCAATCGTCACCTCTTCTTTCTGGACGATCGTCTGGATGCTCAGGTGGTTGCTGTCTTGCGCCGACGTAACGGCGGCGGCAGCGCAGAGACATAGGACTGCTAGTGTGTTGGTGAGTGTTTTCATTACGGCCCCCTTATGGCTGCAAATGGTCTGTATCAATGGTTGCGCTCAGTCGATCAGCACCTCGAAAGACACCGTCTGTACACCGGCCGCCTGAGTGAGGTCACCCAGTCGGACGATGACGGTGGGCACACCGGTGACGTCGATTTCACCCGCGTCGTCGGCGGCTGCGTCCGTCAATCCGCCTCCGTTCAGCGAAATACTCGACGCCACGTAGGTAGTGTTTGTTGGAATCGGGTCGGCGAAGACGCTGTTGGTCGCCGTCCCCGAGTTGGTTACTTCGATCGTCACCGTGTAAGTCAAGACAGCGCCCGGAACCGGTTCTGCCCCGCCAAACGGATCGCTGACAAGCACGGACTTGACGATATTCAGCTGAACGTCCGCGACGACGTATTCGCCGGTACTCGCGGCGGCGCCGCCGCTTACGCCGAGAACGGCGTCGACGCCACCGTCACCCTGATTTGGAAACGGGTCGCCGGGCGCACCGGTGCCGGTGGCGGCGCTTGCCGTCAGCTCGCTTCGCCCGATCTGGCCGTCCGTGACGCCGGCCGGAATGTTGTTGACGAGCAGCACGTCGACGGCGTCGTCCGCCGCCAGCAGCGGGTCGTTTCCGCCCGGCACGTAGACGACGTCGCCCAGACTGAAATCACCGCTGGAATCGGTATCGAAATAGATCGCGGGAACGGCGGGCAACGGATCGAAGTCGTCGCCCGCCACAGCGCTGTCGATGGCGAAATTAAAAACTTCGTCGCCGTTTCCGGTGTTCGTGACCCGGAACAGCAGACTTCGGGTCGTGTCCGCGGCGCTGACCAGGGTTTGCGAGCTCTGCAACGTAACAACCACGTCGATGCGCTCGTCCACCGTGATGCTCACCGTATTGGAATCGACCGTGACGTTCGTACCGCCCACATCGAACTGAACCTGAGCGGTGTTGTCGATTACGGTTCCCGCGGGCGTGCCCGCCGCCACGGCGGACTCCGACAGCGACAAGGCTGCTGCCAGCATCAACAAGGAGGGAAATCGTTGCCGCGTCCGTGCGCAGGCGAACGACGGCCACACGGATCTGCGCACCAAGGTTCATTCCTTTTCGCGGCACGCTGTTTGGACGGTTCGGTCATTTACCGCCACGCGCGTGCCGCGTCCAAACCCTTTCGGGCCCCGCGTCATTGCGGGTAGATGAAGGATTACTCAAGGGAACGGCCGCCGCATTTAAATGGGCGGATTTGTTGAGGAATTGTGAGGGGTCTCACAGTTATGCCGTGAAGTCGCTCACAGCCGCCAGGTCACGCGGGACGTGCGTCCCGGGCGCATCGACGACTTCTCGGCAGAGGAGTTATGTCAGGCGAATCGCCGGTCGATTGCGGCGGCGATCTGATTTGAGACAGGTTCTAGACGGCCGACGTCCGGCGTGTGATACCCAACCTCTTCATTCGCGAACGTAGCGTGCTGGGCGGCATGCCGAGCCGACTCGCCGCACCATTTTCTCCGGCTATCTTCCAACCTGCCTGGTCCAACACGGTTTCGATATGCACCTTCTCCGCGGAGCGCAGGTCGACCGGGTTCTCCACCGGCGTTGTACTTCCGGCGTCCGACGATCGCACTCCTTTATCGAGCGGTTCCTCCAACCGCAACAGCGGCCCATCGGCCGTAATCAACGCCCGCTGTATGACGCCTTCCAGCTCCCGCACGTTACCGGGCCACGTATAAGCTTCGAGTTGATCCAGCATGGACTGCGATATCCCGTTGACGTCCTTACCAAGCTGAGGGCCGTGGGTATCGATAAAGTGTTTGGCCAGCAACGGTATGTCTCCGTGACGGTCGCGCAATGGCGGCAGTTCGATCGGAAAGGTGTTGATGCGATAGAAAAGATCGGCCCGAAACTCGCCGCACTCGACGGCGCCGAGCAAACGACGGTTGGTCGCGGCGATGATGCGCGCATCGACGCGAATGGTCTCCGTGCCACCCAGCCGTTGGAACTCGCCGTCTTGCAAAACGCGCAGTAGTTTACCCTGCAGATCAAACGGAAAATCGCCGATCTCATCCAGGAACAGGGTGCCGCCGTCCGCGAGATCGAAGCGCCCGCGTTTCCGGCTGAGTGCGCCCGTAAATGCGCCTTGCTCGTGACCGAACAGTTCGCTTTCGATCAGGTTCGCCGGCAACGCCGCGCAATTGATTTTCACCAACGGCCTGTCGCTGCGCCCGCTACGTTCGTGGATCGCACGGGCGATCAGTTCCTTGCCAGTGCCGGTTTCGCCCTGAACCAGGACCGGCGTTCGAGTCACCGCAACCTGCGCAACCTGCCGCAGGCAGTGCTTCAGGTCGGCGCTCTCGCCGACGATCTCGTGAAAGCCATGCGAAGAGAGAATCTCCTGTTGCAGGTAGACGTTCTCCTCTTCGAGCCTTTCTTTGGCCTTTTCAAGCTGTTCGAGGGCATGGTCCAGCCGCTGTCTGGACTTGAGGCGAGAAACCGCGCTCGCAAACAATTCGGCAATGACCTGTAAATCCTTGAGATCCCGCTCGGTCCACGATCGTTCGCGCGTGGTATTGGTAATCGAACAGGCGCCGAGGGTTTGCCCTTCAACGATCAACGGCACAACCGCCGCAGATTTGATTCCCATTTCCCTGAGTGACGCCTGGTCGGACATCGCGGATTCCGGCAGATCGGCAACGCTCTCGAACGAGATCGATTCCCCTTTCTGGATCAAGGGCATCATCCAGGCAAAACCCGCCTGCGCAAATCGTGCGGCCGGCGGCCGGCCCTGCCCGACCCAGAAATATATAACCTCGACCGACGCGGTCCCTTGATCGAACCACACGAGGGTTGCCCGGTCGGCCTTGATGTAGTCACACACGTCGCGCAGGGAGGTCTCGATCGCACTATCGACCTGGTCGTTGGGACTCGTTAGCAGGCAGCTCGATATACGCGCCAGGGTCTTTTGGTAACGCTCTCGGACCTCGAGCTCGTCCGCGGTCTGCCTCGCCTGCAAAACGTTTTTCTCGGCGCCCCAAATCGCGACCAGCTTGTCGTCCTCGACGACCCCGCGAAAACGAACGTTGAGCGCGCGAAGCTCCCCCTCCGGCGTCCGGTAAACCAGCTCGTACCCGGTGAGCAGGTAGCCCGAGTCGATGAACGCCTCGAAGAACTGGTTATGCGGCTCCGTGTCTTTCGCTGAATCCATGTCACCGAAACGTATGCCCATGATCTGTGAGGGCCGCTCAACCTCCATGGACTTCGCAAATTCGGCGTTGCAATCGACCAGTATCGCCTCGTGTGAGAGTCGGATCTGCTCGCTGCGGGGCAACGTGATGTCCAGGGGCGGCCGGAACTCGAAGCAGTAGACCGCGTCGGTGTACTGCCCGATCAGCGATCGAAAGCGACTCTCCGATTCGATGATCGTCGCCTCGGCGCGTTGCATGCGCTCATCCGCCGCACGCACTTTTTCCTCAAGTGCGTTCCGCTGAACGGCGACGACAATAAAGCCGGCCGCAATCAGCGCCACGGAGAGGAGTGCGGCAAAAACCCGCACCTTCAGGTGCAAAAAGCCGATGATCGCCAACGAGGTGGCCGGCTCGACCAGTTCCGGCAATAACGTGATGGCCAGGAAATCGCAGAGATAATACGTGGCGGTGACCACGACGCCGGCGGCGATCAAAACGCGTCCGCTACGCCGCGTGTCGCCCTTCTTGAACATACCCCGAGAGGTCGCGATGACCAACATCACGATGGCCATGCCGACGATGGTCAAATCGATGACCACCAGCGCTGAATACGATGTCCAGATCACGGTACCAGTGTCGCATTATCGCGGTCGGACCGCACCGCCGGCAAAACCGACCCTGAATATGAGGCCAATATATGGTCGATTCGTCTAGAAACCGACACCGGTGAACGTAATATAATTGATCGATCGGTAAAACAAAAAACCGCGCGCCGGTGAACGCACCCGGGGACCGGCGGCAATCGACGAGATATCCGCCATAATTCTTCCACTTGCTCAATACCTTAGCAAAACGGGCGGGCGCACCGGCGGCGGGCCTTCCGGCGCCGGCGGCCGGCGGCCGCGCCGGAAATCGCCGGCGGCGCGAAGTCACGACATTTCGCGACTCTCGCGACATTTCGCGACTCTCGCGAAATGTCACGGATATGCCCGGCGCGCAGGATCTGTCGCTGATTACTCTAACTCTTTGTATTTTTTAGACTTTAGAAAAATGACATAACACCGTCGCGAACTGGCACGCTTCCTGCAATCAACGACTTAACGACGCAATGCGCCTGCGCCGCCGAGCGGCGGCTCAGCGCAGTCATTTTGAAAACGGAGCATTTTGTGGCGAGTAGCGAACAACGACTGAACATCCTGCTGATTGCCGACAACGTCGAATTCATTCAGGTCATGCGACGGGCGCTCGAAGCGAGCAATATCCGCTGCCGACTGTTGATGGTCGGCATCGGGCCCAGCACCATTTCGTATCTGCGCAGAGAGGGGCCCTACACCGAGGCCCCGATACCGGATCTCATCTTGTTCGACGTGGTTGACGCAGAACCGGATTCGATCTCCGTCCTGAAGCGCATCAAGGCGGACCCCAGTTTTCGGTCAATGCCCATAGTGTTGTTGACCAACGACGAATCCGAGCATTTGCTGGACGACATGGAACTCGGCGCAACGCGGTACACGGCATTCTCTCCCGTGGACCTGGAGAGTTTCCTGAACGCGTTGAGCGCCATCCAACCCACTCGCTTCATGCGGGCCATCTCGTTGCTGGAGAATTTCGGTTTCGTCCTCGTCCGCATGCCGGACACGACCCAGACGATGTTGCCTTATGAGGAGTACGACATCCCTCCGCAACCGCTGCTGCGCGCGCAGTAAATGCTGCGCGCGCTGTAATTCCGTCTTCCCTTCACTCGCCATCCGGCACGCTGTCGACGCGTCGCTCGTCGCGTGCATTTTGCTGCCTGCAAACGCCGCAGCATGGACTCACCGCCGACGTGTTTTCCGTGGCGCTACTGCCGGAACGCGATATCGTAACGGGTGTCCATGACGTAGGCGGACTGAGAAGCGCTCGATTGGATGCTACCGGTGCTCGGCACGCCGTCGTCGCCCCGGGATTCGAGAATCTGGGCGATGTCGCCGGGGATCTCACCAAATACGACGTTGTGCCCGCTCAGGTTGTAGAGATTCAAATCGACACCGATCAAACCGCCAAAGGAGTTACTCGGCTGTTGATAGCTCGCATTGGTGTTGTCGACGGGACCCGCGACCAGACCCGCGCCGCGCAGGTGCTTCCAGATTTTGCGCGCTTCCTGGCCGTTGTTCGTCGTGTTCCACCCGCCTCCGATGTTGCCGTTGCCGTCGCCGTTGTCGGCGCTGCGCCAGGTACCCGAAAAGCGCGACGACGCGGCGGGATCGTCTCCCGGCAACACGCCATAACGATCCTGATAGGCGTAAATTGCAGCTGCGACGCCGGCAAAATCGTTTTCGATCCGTTTGATCTTGGCGTTGGTGATCATCTCGCGTCCCTTGAGAACGCCGCCGATCAGAAGCCCGATGATCACGAGCACGACGGCGATCTCCACCAGGGTGAAGCCGCCTTGCCTGCGCCGATGTAAAACTTGCGTATTCAAAGTGTTTTCCTCATCCAGCATCCTGAGAACACCGACGCCGGGGGCCGTCGGCTCGGCTGTATTGTGGTTTACCTGAGTACTGTATCGGCCGGCCAGCGGCGGACTTTAGTTGCGCGAAACCGAATTGCTGATCAATAAACCATTGTTTAAATTGATTTTTTTCTTGAAAGCCGCGTCAATGGCTCGCTGTGCGAACGAACCGTGACCGGGCCGGCGGGATACTGCCGGTCGGAGACCGGCGCGACCCTAAGGCAGCTGGCCGCCGGCCAACAGTCGCTGATAAAGGTTCAGCGGCGAAGTCCAGCCCACGGTATCGTCAAATTCGTTCCCGGCGTTGACGGACCGCTCGCGGCTGACGAAAACCGCGTCGCCCGCGACCCGATAGGCCGCGCCGGACGGCCCGCCCCCGATACTCGCGCCCAGGTTTTCCTGCTGGTCGGCGCCGTTGGAAGACGCCCAGTCTTTCCCCAGCGAGTAAACCACCAGCGGCGCCGTTGACGTCAACGTCGCTGCCGCGTCAGCGCAGCTCGTCGCTGTCGAACCGGCGGCGGTCGAACATACCGAAAGATCCGGCGCCAGATTCGGCATTGTCACGTCACGCATTTCACCGCTTGCCGTGAAATCCCAGTTTCCGTCGGCATCGACGTCCGCGGCGCTGACGCTGTATCGGATCGCGGAGGCCCAGGGGTCGAGCAACAGATTGTCATCGTTCCGCGCACCGGACAGGCCAAGCGTAGACGCCGGCACAAACCCGTGCTGGCGTGCGCAGCCGCCGCCGGACGGCGCCGCCGTCCCAAGCGAGGACGGCGTCGCGGGACACGGCAGGTGCCCGTTGGCCAATGCAAACCCGACGAGCGCCTCCTGAATTTCGGCAATTTGCTCGGTCGCGTCCCTGAGCCTTGCATTCTCACGCTGCGCCGACAGCGGCATCACCAGGCCGCCCAGTAGCAGACCCATGATCAGAATGACAACGGACAATTCGACAAGCGAGAACCCTTTTTGACCAGGCACGATACAGTCCTCTCAGCACCCGGTGACGGTCATCGCCGTGTTGATGCAGTAGGCGACGTCGTTGAAACTCGCGGTGGCGGCGCGAGACTCGAAGTCCGCCGCACCGCCGCCGTACGGATGATTCCCGGCGTTGGCCCCTTCCAGATAATTCACGATGTACCGTTTCGTGTCCGTGTCCACCGGGGGTGCGTTTCGATTCTGTCCGTGAGCGTTCAGCCGCCTGCCCGCAAAAAACACCACCGCCGCGTAGTTCCCGCTACCGTTCATCGACAGGCAGCTGCCGCAGACAGTCGGAACACTCGCTCCAGGCTGATACGATTCCGCAACAACGTAAAAGAAGTGGTCTTTCCAGTTCCGCCATATCGCCAGGTAACTTGCATCCCAGTCCGGAGCCGCCGCCGTATCGCAGTCACTCAGAACGCGCGTGATGGCGCCGCCGGTCATCGCGTTGCTGTCGTCCGTACGGTCCGGCAATCGGCCCGAAAACACACCGGAATCGGCATCGTCGTAGGACGCCTGCGCGGAGTAGTCCGCAAGCGCGACCGGTGCGGGCCACGGCAGACGCCGGTCGGTCGGGCCACCGGGATTCCGCAGCCCGTACGCCGCAATACAGGACGCGATTCCACGGGTCAGCGCGCTCATCGTCGCCGCAAAGTCATGGCGTCGATAGACTGCATCCGCCAACTCGGCACGGCTGATGGTCAGAACACGATCGTTGTGCCGGGCGTCGAATGCGGCCGTCACGGCAAACTGATCGATCGCGCCGGCGGTGCCGGACAGTATTGCATTGGAGATGCCGGGACCGACCGCCACGTCCAGAAAACCGGCCGCATCGAAGTCGTTGCCGCATTGCAGTACCGCGGAGGCGGCGCCCGCCCGCGTCTGGCCTTGTAATGGCTGCATCGGCGCCAACACCACCGCAACGGGACGCTCGTCGGGCAATACACCCCCGAGCAGCGCTCCCGTCGTTATCGAGAACACCTGCAGCTGGCCGTTTGCATCGGGATTGATCATTTCGGCGGTAGCGCCTGAGGCGCTCTTGTAGGTCCCCGATACCGCATACCAAAGACAGCTGCCGGCGGCGTCGCGCAAAACGTCGCTACCGAGGGTGCGCCACGGGAAGCGACCGAGAACCGATACGCCGGCCGCGCCGCAGGCCGTTGCATGCGATTCGCCTTCCAACCATGCCCCGCCCGCATCGATATCCGGGCACGGTAGTTGGACCGCCGCGCCCGGCACCCTGTCCGGATACGTTGCCGCATAGTCGATCAGCGCTTGTTTCGCGGCTGCCAGTACAACGTGTGTGTCGCCGGCCTGCCGGCTGCGCAAACTTTGTTCACTCAAACGCGCAACCAGCGCCGCGGACGCGGCCGCCACCACGACCAACATCATCAATAGCAGCGCCGCGCCGGTCTGCCGGCGAGGACTAGTTCTTGCCGCGTTCAACGTTGGACTCCGCGCCGGCCACTCGAACCGCTGCCGGGAACGCCGCCGAACGCCGCGCGCCGGCGGTTTCCGACGCCGTGGCCGGTGCTTCCGTCATCGAAGCCGTCGGCGGACCGGCCTGGATGCGGATACCCGGCTCAGCAGAGAATTCGATGTCCTCGATCGACGCCGCATCGACGCGGCGAAACTCGCCGCCGACCCACACGAGGGGTCGACCGCCCTTGGCCAGGATGATACCCGCCGCCGGATTCCGCGGCGGAGGCGCCGTGCCCGATCCACTCTCCGACACGGCAGGGGGCGCCGGGCCGTCGTCGACCGCAGCAGCCCGCTGCCGGTCGAGCCGCTCACGGTCGCCCGGCGTCAAAAATACGCGACCCAGCGGCAGCTCACTGGCCGGCTGATAGATGGCGTCGGGTTCCGCGGCAACCGCGGCGCCTGCGATGATAGCCAGCAAAACAACGGCGTTAGACCTCATATCGGCGGCACCGGGTTGCCAACGTCGGGCGTCACGATGCTGAACACCGTCAGGGAGCAATTCGCGACAATGTTCGGATCCACGGGTTTTCGGCCGCCTTGTCCGGCCTGGCGAAGCAGTCTGCACCGATCCACTTTGATGAGTCCGGGCGCCCGTGCCTGCAACGCGTCAAAGAGGCGCAACAGATCGACCTCGTGCAACAGTCCGATCTCGAGTTCGAGTCTGCTGCCGAAAACCTGCGTGTCCGCACTTGACGAGGTAGACGGAACCGGAGGAAGCACCTCCAGCTGAGGCTCCAGCGAATACGTCAGATTCGGCAGCTCAAGATCCTCGGCCGCCAACCTCAGGGTCTCGATCCATTCCAGCCTGTTTTCTTTACCGATAAAACCCTGATTCCGAAAGCGTTCGTAACGGCGGTGATACCGGTCTACCAGACGTTTGCGCAGGACGAGCGCGTCGTAGTCGGCGTTTACGGCATCTTGATCCACGCTGACCCTCGAATAGCCGTCCTCGCGAGCGCGAACGAACAAGGCGCTGAGCGCCAAAAGGACAATCGCCACCGCGGCCGTTGCAAGCGGCACCAGCAGGTCTCGCCGCAAATAACGCCAGTCGACGTCAGTCTGCCGCACTGTCTGACTCCGTATCGGTAACGTCCAGTCGTAAGCTCATCCGGAAATAAGCGGACAACTCGGTATCCCGGTTGACGACGTCGCCCGAAACCGAAGACCCGGGGTTCGCGTCGAGCGGAAATTCAGTGACCCGTATCTGCTCGAATGCGGTCTTCTGACGCAGCGCACTCGCCAGGCGATCGATACGTGCAAAAGCATCGCGCATGTCACCGTCGAACGGGACGATCTGTCCGGACAACTCCGCGATCACCGTATTCACGGGCGCTATCGAGATCGGTCGTGTTTCGTTCCCATGCCGGCGTCCTTCAAGGCCGCCTTCGCCGTCTGCGGCGGCCCCGGCTTGCCACCTGAGTTCGTTGATCTGAATATGCGGATAGTCGCCCAATACCCGGCCAAGCTGCTGCATGACCCACGAAACCGGCAGACTGTTTGCAAGGATGTAGTCTCCGGCGTCCACGGCCAGTTTCATTTCGTGAGAATCTGCCCGCAACGGCGCGTAGTGCTCGTGCTCGCGCCGAAACGTCTCCTCCATCTGCGCAATCTGCCGGTCGAGCATCGAGGTCGCGCGGTAGAGTTGCAGACCCTTCACCAAATTCACACCGACGATAACCGAACAGGTAACGGACGCTGCGATGGCCGCCCCGGCGACGCAGCGGCGTATCTGGTTGAGGCGGTGAAATCGCGTTTCGCCCTGCAGTGCGTAGTTGTGGCCGGCGCGGCAGCGCGCGGCGATGGACAGATAGAGGATCTCAAGACGATCGGCGTTCGGGACTTGCTGAAGACCGACCGCCTTCGCAGCGCTATCCGGTTCCACGAAGTGGACGTTCAGCGGTATGTTTCCCTTGTCGCTCTCGATAATCCGCTCCGCCGTTGCAGTGTCCGTGATCAAGTACACGTCGACGTCCTCCATCCCACCCAGCAACCGTGCACGTTCGAGATAACGACGGCTGCCGAGGATCTCGTGGAACACGTATTCGCCGTACGAAGCGTCGGTGATGGCAGGCGCCTGCGAAAGCCGCGCACTCTTCAGTTCCCCGTTACGTAGATAAACCTGACGTAGCCGGTTGCCCTGGTGTTGCGTCAACAGCAGTGCATTGGTCGCCGGCTTGCGTACTTTCGACAACAGCCGTCCCGCAAGCAACGGGACCGAAAAGATACCGACCAGCGGCGTCGATTTGGCCGCCAGGATCTCCAACCAGGGATTCAGAAGCTCACGGTTGGACACTGCGCTGTAAAGTACGTCCTGTTCGGCGCCTTTGCGGTGCCCCGAGCCCTGGAAGTGCCCCAAACGATACGGTGTCCGCGAATACTTTCTCGACAACCGCCTTTCGATCAACGCGTTCCGATCGCGGATGGACAACTTCGGGATTGCGTCTACCGAGAACTCCTCCTCGACGACGTCTACCAGCATGAGGCTTTGTTGCTGCGAGTCCCCGCGTAAATAGGCCGAGAATCCTTGGAAACCGTGTTCCGAACAGTCGAAGCGAGCGACTTCGGTAAACACGCCGTGTTGCCCGAGCCAGACTACGAGGTCCTCCTGTGCGACATAGAAGAAGCGGCGGGTGGCCATGTTCAGATCCCGATCTCACTGATGGTGTCGTAAATGGGACCCAGCACCGACAGCATTACCCAACCCAGAATGCCGCCGAGCACAACCGTCATCGCCGGCTCGATCATCGCTTTCAGGCTTTCGATCGACTCGCTTACCTCCCGATCATAGAAATAGCCGACGTTGTTGAGTGCGGAGTCGAGTTGACCCGTCGTTTCTCCAAGACTGACCATTCGTACGACCAGCGGCGGGAAAAGCCCGGTCGCCGACATACCGGCGCTCAAGGTTTTCCCGGCCTCTATCGATCCGGAAATCTGCTGAAGGGCGTCTTTGACTACTGCATTTCCGACGATGTCTTCACATGTTTTCAACGCGGACATCACGTCGAGGCCAGCGCCGTAAAGCAACGCAAAAAAATTGGCGAACCGACTCAGAATCAGTTTGTTGACGATCGGGCCGACATACCAGAGTTTGAGCTTCCATCCATCGACGATGAACCGTACGCTGCTGCTTCGACGGGCTTGAAAACGTACGAGCAGAAAAAGCGCCGGCGGCGCGGGTAACACCCAGTACCAATGCGCTCCCAGGAAACTCGAAGTGGCGATCAGCGCCCGCGTATGCAATGGCAGGTCCTGCCCCATCTCGCGAATGAAATCGACCATCTGCGGTACGACGAATAGCATCATGAACAATAGAACGCCCAGTACGACAACACCGACAAACGCCGGATAGATAGTCACCGCTTTCGCTTTCGCAATGAGCTCGTCCTGCCATTTCAGTGCATTCGTCTGCTTGTGCAGCACATCGGGCAGTTCGCCCGACTCCTCTCCGACGGCGATCAGACTGACAAACACGTGACCGAAGGTGTCGGGATAGTCTTCCATGGCCTGTGACAGCTTCTTGCCCGCCTCTACGGAACCGATCAGACCCGCGAGCACTTCCCTGAAGCGAGGATGGCTTATGCTGTCGCGCAGATCGGTAAGCGCGTCAAGCATCGGTAAACCGGCGCCCAGAACCTGCTCCATGTGCAGACAGAATCCGATGAGATCCTTGCGGCTGATCTTCTTGCGCAGCCCATAGCCGCGACCGCTGCTGACGTTACACCGCAGCAATTCACTGTCTGCTTGCCGCAGGCGCGCCTCGAGCGCGTGCTCGTTAGGTGCGTCAACACTGCCCTGGACGATGTTACCGTTGGGATCGACGGCCCGATAGAAGTACGTAGGCATCGGCTCAGTCCACCCGTGCCGTGAGATCGACGACCCGCGAAATCTCGGCAAGGCTCGTCAGACCCGCCACGACATGACGAATAGCGTCCGATGCCAGGTCACGAAAGCCGGATCGTCGCGCCGCCTCGAGCATTTCCTGGTGCGTTGCGCTCCGAGCGATCATCTCGTCCAGCTCCGCGTTGACTTTGAGCACTTCCATCACCGCGACGCGGCCTTTGAAACCCAGAAAACCGCAGGCCTCGCAGCCGTTCTCCCGGTAAAGGACAATGGGGTCCGACGTGCACGCTTGCAACAGCTGACGCTCTGCTTCGTCCGGTGAGTATTCCTGCTTGCAGTACTCGCAAAGACGGCGTACCAAACGCTGAGCAACGATGCCGATGATGTTGCCCGCCATGATCTGCGGCTTGACGCCGATGTCGATCAATCGCGGCATTGCGCCGAGTGCGGAATTGGTGTGCAACGTGGAAAACACTTGATGGCCGGTCATCGCCGCGCGAAACGCCATCTCGGCGGTCTGCTCATCGCGTATCTCGCCAACCAGGATCACGTCCGGGTCTTGGCGCATCATCGAACGGATGCCGTTCGCAAAATCGAGTTTCGTCGCTTCGTTGAGTGAGGTCTGGCGGATCATCGGCATCGGGTATTCGACGGGGTCCTCGAGCGTCATGATGTTGACCGTCTCATCGTTTCTGAAGCTCAACATCGAATACAGCGTCGTCGTCTTGCCGCTCCCCGTGGGCCCGGTCACCAGCAGGATGCCTTCGGGTCGCGCCATCATCACCTGCAGCGTCGTCAGCGTGTCCGGCGCCAGCCTGAGGTTTTCGAGCGGTACGATGCCCTTTTTACGATCGAGAATGCGAAGTACGAAGTTTTCTCCATGGGTGGTTGGCTGACATGCGACCCTGAAGTCCACCTTCCTGCCGGCAAAACTCAGGGAAATGCGGCCATCTTGCGGCGCGCGCGTTTCCGCGATGTTCATCTTCGATATCACCTTGAGACGAACCACCATGCCGGGCCAGTAGCTTCGGTGCAGCGCCATGACCTGGCGGAGTACGCCGTCAATCCGGTACCGAACGCGCAGGAATCCACTCTCGGGTTCCAGATGAATGTCGGAGGCCTCGCGTTTTACGGCATCCGCAAGAATCGCGTCGACGAGACGTACGAGTGGGTGATTGTATTCCTCGTTCTCGGTCGACAGGCTGAGCTGGTCGATTTCACCGGTGTCGATCTCGCGAAGAATCCCCTGGATCGACAGCTCGTACTGATAGAACTGCTCGATGGCGGCTTCGATCTCGGCCTCTCCGGCGACAAGAGTTTCCAGTCCAATGTCGCTGCCGAGCAAAGCCGCGGTCTGGTCGAGCGCGACGATGTTGAACGTATCGGCCATCGCGAGCGTCAAAACCTTCCGGTGCTTGTCGAAGTTGATCGGCAGCAGATGGTAACGGCGGGCGATGTCGCCCGGCACCATGACAAGCGCATCGGGATCGGGGATAACCGCCGACAAATCGATACTCTCGTGACCCAGTGATTCACCGAGCATGTCTCGCATGACGCCTTCGCTGATCAGGCCGAGCCGGACCAGGATACGTCCGAGCGGCTCGTCCCGGCGCCCCTGCTCGGTCAACGCGACCTGAAGCTGATCCTGGGTAATAAGACCCGCTGAAACCAGACGCTCACCGAGCGGCAGCGCCGGTTCGGCATTCTGAAGCTTGCGGACCGTAATCGTACTCACGACGAATTTCCCCGTTCTGCAGACAACAGCCTGAGTTGCCGAGAGACGGCCTGTCGGTCAAACAGCCAGCCATCGCCTTTCACCGCCAGCGCCACTTCGTAGTACGTCCGCGCCGTCTCAAATTGCCCCAGTCTTTCGGCGCTGACCGCGACGTTGTAGCTGTAATCGGCGTTTCCGGGCACCAGCAAGTAGGCCCTGAGGAACGCTTGATGCGCCTCGGCCCAACGGCTGCGTTCCGCCATCATTAGACCCATTGCGAAATGCAGCGCTGCAGCATCCGGATGGCGTTGAAGCAGCACTTTCACGCGCGTCTCGTTTTCGGCGGGTTCGCCGCGCTTGGCATGGGCGAGCAAGGATGCCGACGCGCCCACATCCTGCGGATCGAGCACCAGTAAACGCTCGTAGATTGGCACCGACTCTTCGATCCGCGCCATGCGTTGCAGCACCGCAGCGAGTCCGGCAAGTGCCTGACCGTCATTCGGGTCCGCCGCGAGTGCGGCTCGGTAGAAACTTTCGGCATGGGTGAAGTCGCCGTTGGCGTACGCCTGAAACCCGGCCTCGACGTCGGCGAATGCCGGGCTCTCGACCGGATTTCCGCGGGTCTGCTCAACCCGGGCAGACGCAAGAGTATGCGCCGCCTGCGGCGCAGCAGCCTTGCGCCCGTCACGCGCCGGTTCCACCGTACTGTCCGCGGCTGTCGGCGGCGGCGTTCCCACAGCGCTTTCGCCACCGCCCGACAACGCATTCCACACGCTCCGGGGCGCCGCCTCGCCGACGTCCTCGTCGACCGCAACGGGCAAAGTGCCGAGCTCCGGATTCATGGCCTGCGCGGTCAGCTTCTGGTACCCCCAAAACAGCCCGGCCGCCGCGGATGTCGCAATCAGGCACAGTGCCGGAGACCAGCGACCGAGCAGTATTGGCAGATCTCGGTTCGGCGGCGGACTCTTCGGCGGGTACATCGGCCGCAACGAGGAAGGGCCGGCGACGCGACGGGTTGGACCCTGTTCCGGCGTAAGCGACAAACTGAGCGACGGCACGAGCACCGTCGGATCGGCGACGGCTTCGTCGACGGCTTCGTCGACGGCTTCGTCGTCGCCGACATGCCCGACCGCGTCGTCCACGGCGGTTGGCGGCGGTCTCATCGATTCCGTCAGCACCGTGCTTTCCAAAAGCTGCAGGTCTTTATCGCGGGGGGCATTACCGTCGAACTCCGGCTCACCCGTTGGGGGCTCGGCTACCGGAACGTCCGGCCCCGGCGGTTGTTCGCGGCCGCCCGCCTGCCTGAGCGCATCGATGAGCAAGTTCTTCATGGCGGAGCGGCCCCGTCCGGACCCCTACCCGTCTGCGCCGGGCGCCGCCGGTCCCGAATAGTAGTCGCCGATATCGGGAACCCCCTTTGGCGACTTGCCGTCGCGGACGATCGTGGGACGCAGGAAGATAACCAGTTCGGTCTTCACGAGGTCGTCTTTCGTATAGGAAAACAGACCCCCGATCTTTGGGATTTTCGACAGCCCCGGTATACCGTCCACCGAGCTGACCTCTTCGTTCTGCATCAAACCGCCGAGCACGATCGCATTGCCGTCCAGTACCTGCAGCAGCGATTCGATCTCACGGACCTGAATTTCGGGAATCAGGTTGTCGAACTCCGCGCCGGCCAGTCTTGGAGCAGGGTCAATGGCGAAGCCGGTCACCCGGCTGATCGTCGGACGGATGTTCAAGCTTACGTAGCCGTTTGCGCTGATCTGCGGCGTGACGCTCATCACCAGCCCCACCGGCACGGTGTGAATTTCGCTGGTAAACGTGCGCCGCTCGGGGATGTCCGCCGTAGCGTCGCGGATATCCAGTTCGGTCGTGAAAAACACTTCTTCGTTCACGACCTTCAGAAGCGCCGTCTGGTTGTTCAACGCCATGATCTTTGGGCTCGACAGAACTTTCGTGTCTCCGAACTGCTGAAGCATGCGAACCGTTCCGGCCACGGTGTCGCCGTCGGAACTCGTATCGGCGTAACTGAGGCGCACAAACGGCGCCGTCGTCAGGGACGCGCCGAGAAGGTCACTTTCATAGGACAGTCCCTCGTTGTTTGCGAGCTGCTGCCAATCGACGCCGGCCTGATATCGGTCGCTCAGCTCGACTTCGACAATCGTCATTTCTATCAACACCTGACGATGCGAGTTGGCCGTGATCGTGTCGAGATACGCCTGTACCTCCGCGTGCTCCTGCTGTGTCGCAAAGATCGTAATGACGCCGGCCATCGAATTCACGATGATCGGATTGGCGTACTCCGGCGTCGATGTTTCATCGGCTTCGGACGAAACTATGGAGCTGAGACCAACCTCGAGAGCGGACCAGAAGTCGCTGTTCGACTCGTTTCGGACCGTCGTCTTGGACAGATTTCCCTGCTGATCGGTCTGCTGTATCTGATCCTCGGCGATGCTGCCGCCGGCGGTCGAGATTTGCGTGGCGACGCCGACCTCCCCCTCGCTCGCTCGCGACACGTTCACGTAGTCGACGCGGTAGTTGTGCCAATACGGCGTATCGTTGCGTACGACGAGATTCGTGCCCGCAAGCTGATAGCGCATTCCGGCTTGGGAGGCGACGCGCGCCAGGATATTGGAGAGGGGCTGGTCCACGGCGTTGATCGTGATTGTCCCGTCGTTTTCCGACAGCATGTCCAGATCCAGCCCGGCGTCACGCGCCAGGGAGAACAAAAGGTCGCCGACCGGGACGTCCTTGGCGACCACGGAGTAGGTTGCGACCGGCGGCAGGGGAACGGGCTCTTCCACCGCCGGCGGCGCCGCAACGACCGGTGGCGCCGGAGCCGACGTGTCCGTGCTGCCCGTGAGATGGCCGACTGACGGTTCAACCGCGCGAACGCCGGCGCATGCGCCGAGCAACGCGATAGACGACAGCAGAAAGCCGACGCCCAGCACTTTCCCCGACCGGCCGCAGCACCGATTGCCGAGCCGACCCGTGGTACGGGGAGTCGGTGGAGAATTCTGAATCATGTATGTCGGCCTTGATTGCTTGCACAGCTACCTGATCTGTGTCGCCGTTCGGGCCGAAATCTTTAGCGCCAGCCCTCACTTGGGGCCGAATTCGTGAGTCCGTTCCCCAATCGTGCGGAATGGGCATGCGGTTAAAGAATGCGCTGGGACCGCCGTTACGATAGTAGGGATCGGAGCGCAGCGGTCGTCGATCGTGCGTGGATTCGGTCCGACCGGCCCGACACGAGTTGAAATGGACAGCGCACCGACTGCGGCAGTGACTACAGAACAAGGTAATCGGCCTTCGATCCGGCGCGTCGTGTTCCGCGTGCTCGACACGGCGCGCAACGGCGATCCCTGGAGCCGTGGCGTCGACATCGTCTTGGTCACCCTCATCGTCGCCAGCGTCATCGCGGTCGTCCTGGAGTCGATGAGCGCGCTCGAGGTGCGCTACGCCGCCATTTTCTACTGGTTCGAGGTCGTCACCGTCTCCGTGTTCTCAGTCGAGTACTTTCTGCGCGTCTGGAGTTCGGTTGAGGCCGACCCGGACAAAGCCAAACACGACGGTGCGCTCGCCCTACGTCTCAAGTTCGTGTTTTCGTTCCACGCACTCGTCGATCTGCTGGCGATCCTGCCGTTCTATCTGCTGGCGATCGGCCTGATCGGCAGTCCCGACATGCGTTTTTTGCGGGCCGTGCGGCTTCTGCGGATACTCAAACTAACGCGCTATTCCTCCGCATTGAACATCCTGATTACCACAATCTACGAGAACGGACGTTCTCTATCGGCGGCCTTTTTCATCCTGTTGATCGTCATGCTGCTTGCGGCATCCGGCATCTACTACTTCGAGCGTGATTCCCAACCGGTGGACTTCGGCAGTATCCCGGCGGCGATGTGGTGGGCCTTTTCAACGCTGACCACGGTTGGATACGGCGACGTCACGCCCGTCACGGTCGGCGGTAAGACGTTCGGCGCTCTGATCACCGTTGTCGGCCTGGGGATGGTTGCCTTGCCTACCGGCATCCTCGCCTCGGGATTTGCGCAACAATTGCGACTGCGAACCGACGAATATCGGGCAAACGCGGACAAGGCGCTCATCGACGGCGTAATAACGGAGCTGGAAGCAAAAAATCTCGAAAAACTCCGGGTCGACCTTGGGATCGGCAAACACACGGCCAGTCAGATCCTGGATACCGGCATGGTCAAGTCGGCGCTGAAGTCCGAAGCGTCCGAAAGCTGCCCGCTTTGCGGTGCAGCAACGACGGGCGAAGCCGACGAACGTTTATGTTAAATAAGCCGTTCGCGAAACCGGATTGAAGTGACCCGATTACTTCCGTGCAATTGCCGGAGAGTCCTGTGCTAGTATGCGCCTCCCGTCGATTTTCATTTGAAGATGACTTGACAAGAAGCCAGGTAACCAGGGAAACAGGTTCCGAGCGCGCAACGGACCCAACGTCTTTCCAATCTTGGGAAGAACGCCTGCCGCGCTTTTCCGCTTCATGCAAACGGGATTTTCTCCAGGCCATCGACTGCCTTCTGGGCCAGGTCGTACGAAACTTCAAACAGGCGTTTTCCTACCAGTCCACGCGCGGCGTTGACGTCGTACTCGACGTCATGACGGACATATCGTCGCGGTTGATGAGTCATCTGAACGGGTTTGCCGATAGTGGGTTTTCGGCCAATTTGTACCGACCGGTCAAGGATACGCAGATGGCGTTCCACATTTCGACGCACGTCGTGTGTTTTCGCGGCCAGGTTGGTGTCTCGGTCCGTGTGTCGGAACCGTCGGTAACGCTTCGGTTGGACGAGTCCGCGCTGCGCCTTTGCTGCGAAACCATCGAACAGAATTTTCGACACGCCATCGCGGCATACAGACACAGGGGGCACGATGAGCCCGCCGGTCAGGTGGCCGGTTTCGTCGTCCAACCGATTGATAGCGCCGTCCACGGCTTCGAGGTTCATCGCGTCCCCAGGCAGGCCAATGCCCTCGCGCGCAAAGGCGCCAGCGAAGACCTGCGCTTCGTCAGCGGCCGACTGTCGATGAAGCCAGGCGAGGACGATGCGCTCACGGCAACCATCATTCTGATGTTCCGCCACGACGACGGCATTTAGATCCTACACCCGCCTTCGGAAGATCCCCGCGTCGCAGGACGGCTCGGAGGCGATCGAGAGCCGCGCGAGCCGACGTCGAAAATAACGGTGTTCCCTCGCGCTCGTTCATCGCGCATACCCCCGCATACCCGCGAGCCGTGGTTCGGTCTCTCAGCCGCCGGCGCCCGTCCGCCCACAATCCGCGCACCGAAACGGTTGTCATCCTTTTTGTTCCCAGAACATCAATGGCGGGCAATAATAGTTAGATAGCGAATATCGGAATAACGTATCGTCATTTATGAGTCTTTTATTGATTTTTTTCTCATATCTGTTTCGACCGGTACAATTTTGGCGTTCCCGCTCAGTAAAGGTTAACATGTGGAGTGTAGGCAATTACCGACACCTGGCGGCACAGGTATGACCGGCAGATCGACCGTCGCGGCAAGTCTCCCGTTGCGATGATCAGCCGGCACACACGGCCACACACGCAATGGAATGCACCCCGGGACGCGGCGATGATCCGCCGATGGCCGCCCGGCGAGTGCGAGGAGCAGGTCGGTTGCGACGGTTCGTGAAACGAAGAGGTTCGTAGGTGCATACACAGATCGATGATCCACTCATCCTGATTGTCGCCAACAGCGATGCGGCCGCAGAACAACTCAGGGAACTGCTCGAGTTCATGGACGCGCTCACGGTTGAATCCTCGACCGTCGACAATTGGCGGTCCCGGGTCGGCAAGCGACGATTGTCCGCCGTGTTCTTGGGACCGGACCTCAGCCGAGTCGAGAACGAACGGCTGGTGCGGGAACTCGGCAAGTTCGACCCTGACGTCTCCATCGTACTGATCGAAGACCAACAACACGCCGCCTGACTTCCGGTATCAGGGCTATGCCGGCCGTTCGTGCTGGCTGCCCCTCGGAGGAGCCGTCCCGACGGGCGACCACCGGCGAGATTCCTCCTGGACGACGGCGCGTCGCCGCTTATGCGTCCGCGTCATTCACCCGCGGAGATGCCGTACCGTTTCATTTTCTCCACGAGCGTGGTGCGTCCGATCCCGAGCAACTCCGCAGCTTTTGCGACAACGCCGGCGGCCTTCTGGAGCGCGGAATGGATTAGCTGCTGCTCAACGGCGCTGAGATGCGCTTTGACATCCAACTCCGCCGTGAGTATCTCCGGCGACGAAGAATCTGCGTTCAACGTGGAGCTTAGGACGACCGGCGGCGAAGACTCCCTGCGCAACGACCGTGGTAAATCGCCCGGTTCAACCCGGCCAAACGGCTTGATGACCGCCAGGCGCTCGACGATGTTGGCTAACTCACGCACGTTGCCGGGCCAGGAGTATTCCTGCAAGCGCTGTAGCGACGATTCAGGCAATTGCACCGTGAGTCCGCGATCGGTTTTCATCCTGCCGATCATCTCCCGAATGAGGGGTAACACATCCTCAGGGCGCTCGCGAAGCGGCAGGATCTCTATCGGAAACACGCTCAACCGGTAATACAGGTCTTCGCGGAACAGACCGTCGGTTATCCGCGCCGGCAGATCGCGATGCGTCGCCGCGACTATTCGCACGTCGATGTCGATAGACCGGCTTCCCCCGACGCGTTCGACGGTCCGCTCCTGCAGAACTCGCAACAGCTTCACCTGCATCGCCATCGGCATGTCGCCGATCTCGTCGAGAAACACGGTCCCCCCCTTGGCCAGCTCGAACTTGCCTGCCCGCGCCGAATCCGCGCCGGTGAACGCACCCCGCTCATGCCCGAACAATTCGCTTTCCAGCAGGTTGTCGGGAATCGCGCTGCAGTTTATCGCGACAAAAGGTCCGCCCCGACCGGACAACTCATGGATGCTGCGCGCCACCACCTCCTTGCCCGTTCCCGACTCGCCCGTGACCAACACCGTCGCCATGGTCGGGGCAACTTTTTCCACCATGGCCCGGATTTCGCGAATGTGGTCACTGTCACCCACAATTTTTTCGGCGCCGCCCGCGCACGCTGCCGGGTGGTATTCGTCGCCACCGTCGCCCGCCGGAACCGCCTGAATCTTGGTCAATACGTCGCTGAGCGCGTCAAGCTGGATCGGGAAGTCGAGTCTGTGGATTTTTGCCCACGGAAATTTGTCTTTCAAAATTTCGTTGACGCCTTGCGTCCGGTCGGACGACGCTCGGGCGGGGAGCTGTCGATCAGTCAAAATAGCCTTCCTAACGGTGCTCCGCCGCGTTCGAGCTGCATGGGCCGGTTCGACAGAAGTTGGAACAAATGCTTGGTTTCCGCTTGATTTTACTCAATATAGTGGCTGCCCTCCCGAGATGCAACCGAGTGTTACAGCCCACGATTCAGAGCGGCGCGAAGGCCGACAAACGGCCGCGGACGGGTCGAATATCGTGCTCAAGTTTCCAATCCACGTGTCGACAACAGGCGTAGGTGCTCGGTGCGCGCATTGAGCACACCTGCTGCTGTAGCAGTCAATTCCGGAACCGGAAGGAGAATGACAATTGGAATCTGGGTTGAAGCAACGGGAACTCGGGGACGATCGTACACTTGTCGATGAAGCGCTCGACACACTGGGCTGCGTTTTCCAAACCTTCGGCAGCCACTCGTTTCCGCTGGACACGGACAACGATCCGGAGGACTTCCGGAACCTTTGCGCAGACGTCGTCCGACACATCGAAAACGGATCGTCAGTGCCGGAATTGGCCATCGAGCATGCGGCCGGCGGGCGCAGAAGCTGGGGCCCGGTTCGCCGCTTTTACGTCGAACGGCGGCAAGGCGAGAAAGACTTCGTTACCCATCGCATGAAGGACTACCGCGGTGTCGTCGAAGACCTGGTCCTCGGCCTGCGGGAAATCTGCGCCCAGGGCGATTCCACCGAGGAAACGATTACGATGAGTCTGAAGTCGGTCGAAGACGTCGTCGCCGGCGGCGAATTGCCCGACATCAAACGCGCCCTAGCGGAGACCATCAGCACCGTCGGCGAAGCGTTTGTTCGCCAGAGACGCGAATACGAACAGCAGATAAAAGGTCTGCAGGATCGTATGAGCGGTCTGCGGCAGGACCTTGTCGCTGCCCACGAGGAGATGAAGCTTGACCCGCTGACCGACATATACAATCGCCGCGCATTCGACACCTCAATCGAACGCTGCCTGAACGTCCACTTCATGCTCAATCAACCGATCAGTATGGTCATGATCGACGTCGATAACTTCAAGTCGATCAACGATTCGTACGGTCATGCGAAGGGCGACGAAGTTCTCAGGACCATTGCAGGGTGTCTGTCCCGCGCTTTTATCCGCAAGAACGACCTGATTACCCGATTCGGCGGCGACGAGTTCGCCGTGATCCTCCCGGACACGTCGTTAGAGAAATCGAAGGTATCGATCAACCGGTTTCTGCAAAGCGTACGGGCCGCGGAAATCGCCGATTTTCCCGACGAGGTTCGGATAAGCTGCTCGGCCGGATGTACCGAAATTGCCGACGGCGACACCGTCGAAACCCTGATTGGGCGAGCCGACGAGGCCTTGTACGAAGCCAAACAGGCCGGCCGGAACCGCCTCGTGACGCGGTAGCAACCCGCTGGCGTCGAACCCAGGGCTCCGGCCGGATCGCGCTGGGGCCGGGCTACGGCGCCGTCGATTACAGATTTAGCGTTCTCGCCAGTTCAGCGGTTTCGCTCAGATTGGCGGACACGGCCTCTATCAAATCGCCGCAATCGTTCTCGGCCAGACCCAGCCGCTCCAGCTTCCACTGCCAGTCCTGCGGTCGGTCGCCGTGAACCACGGCACTGACGAGACTCGCGGCCGCACCGACAACGGCCGCGCCCTGCCAGCCCGCCCCGTCGAAGTCCCTGCTGCCGCAGTGTTCCATTGCCGCAATAAGAACGTCTGGCAACTCCCAGGCCCTTCCCAGCAGGCCGCCGACCTCGCACGCATCCATACCGCAAAGCGAACGTAGCGATTCGTTCAGCCCCGCCGCATTGTCATTCGCGCGCGCGATGGCGTTCGCGGTCATTTCGGGCTGCTTGTCCACGAGCCATAACAGCCCCAGGTTATGAAACAGGCCGCAGGCGCGCGCCGTCTCGGGCCGAAGCTCCGAATCCACTTGCGCGCGCGCGGCCAAGCTCTCCGCGCAATCGGCGACGAGAAACGTATGACTCCAGAACCGGTTCGACTCGAAGTTCGCGCAACGGGTCACGTCAAATGGGGCCATGATCGACAGCGAGAGGCTAACGGATCGCACCAGGCCGAGACCGAGCTGAGCGCATGCCCGTTCGACCTGCGTGATGGGTTCCACGGGCGTGCACCAGGCCGAATTGGCCAGCGAAACGAGCCGCGCCGCAATATCGGGAAAACGCTCGACGGCACGTGCAAGCCTCCCTACGTCGATCTCGTCGTCGTCAAGCGCCCGGAGCAGATCGGGCAGCGCCGAAGGCTGCGCCGAGACATGCGCGCCCTCGGAAATCAACCGCCTGATTTCCTCTGCGGAATCGAGCCACGCCGTGTCGCGCGTCATCAGGATTTCCCGCTACCGGTGATCAGCCGCGATTCGGGACGCTCCTCTGTGTCAGGATAAAAGGACGTTTGCGCCAGCGACGGGATAGCATCCCCACGAAGCGCCGGACTGAAATAGAATCCCTGCACCAGATTGCAGCCCAGGCCGCTCAGGTACCGGACCTGCCGTATGTCCTCGACACCCTCGGCGACGACGGTCAGTCCCATCGCACGGCCCATCGCGATGATGGTCGCAATGATCGATGAATTCTCATGATCGTCGATCAGACCACGCATGAACATCCGGTCAATTTTCAAGCAGTCCAGAGGCAGGCGCCGAATCGAATTCAGACAGGAATAACCGGTACCGAAATCGTCGATCGCGAGACTGACTCCGATATCCTTGAGTTCAGTGAACGTCCTGAGAGATTCGCTTTCCGTCTGCAACGCGGTTTCGGTCACTTCGATCTGCAAATAGCGCGGATCGAGACCCGAGTCGTTCAGGGCCTGCCGAACCGCCCTGATGATTCGACCACGGCGAAAATGCGTCCCGGAGATATTCACGGCAATCTTCAGACTCGGAAGTCCGGCGGCGGTCCATTCGACCGCCTGCCGGCAGGCCTCGGTGAGCACCCATTCGCCGAGTACTTCGATCAAGCCGATCCTTTCGATGACAGGTATGAACTCCGACGGAGACACCAGGCCCGATTGCTCCTGGGTCCACCGCACCAACGCCTCGACGCCCACCATACGCCCGGTCGTGAGCTCGACCTGCGGCTGGTAGTGGAGTTCGAAGTCTCCATTCCTCAGCGCGATACGAAGATCCTGCTCCAACGCCAGGCGGGCCTGAGCGGCCTTGGTGAGATCGGGTGAATAGAACGCGTAGCGGTTTTTGCCGGCATGTTTTGCGGCGTACATCGCGCTGTCCGCCGACTGCAGGAGCGTTTCGTAGCTTTCGCCGTCGTCCGGATACATCGTGATGCCGACGCTGGCCATCGGCTGAATCTCACGACCGGCCAACGTGCAACTCTCCGATATCGCTTCCAGGCATTTCTGGGCGACGTTGGATGCCAGGTGAGGCTGCTCGATGTTCTGAGCCAAAATACAGAATTCGTCCCCGCCCAGACGCGCCACGAGATCGGAATCACGGACCACGTTACTGATCCGCGAGGCAACGGTACAAAGCAGCTGGTCGCCCGCGAGGTGGCCCAGACTGTCATTGACGTCCTTGAACTCGTCGAGATCGAAAAAGAGGATGGCCAACCTTTGCCGGCTGCGTTTCGCGATTTTTATCGCGTCCTTGACCCGCCGCTCGAAGTAGGCCCGGTTGGCGAGACCGGTCAACGCATCGTGATAGGCGAGGTTGTGGATGTATTGTTCCGATTTCCTAAGATTGGTGATGTCCTTGATCGTCACCAGCCGGTTCGCCCCGCCCGTCCGATCCCCCCCGAGGGCATGAATGGTCATCATTACCATGTAGTCGCAGTCGTCGTCGCGTTTCCCGACGTACTCCCCTTCCCAGCGATCGTCCGCCATTTCCGACGAGAAATCGTCCACGTCCGGCATGATCGCCGGCAGTTTTGCGCCGATCGCATCAGCGGACGCCACGCCGGTGATGTCGCAGAACGAACGATTTACGGACAAGACCGTCCAGTCACCGTCGACCAGCGCGACGCCGTCGCTGACGCGATCGGCGAGGTACGTCGACAGGTCGAGGTCGTCGGAAAAATCGGTCCCCGACTGTGCAGGTCGCGCCAGAATCAGAATGCGGCTGATTCGCCGTTGCCCCTCTGCCCGGCGTTCTATGAGCCCGAACAGATTGACGGGCTTGGACGTGCCGTCGGCATGGAGCAACATGCAGCTCATGTCCTGAAAAACGCCGTTGACGGCGAGCTGCTTCATCGTCTGCGGTGTAAGCCCTCCGACCATGATCGTACTGAGCTGATTGTTCAGCAAATCGGCGCGTTCGTAACCGAGAAACTGGGCGAGCTGCGGGTTCAGATCGATCACCTCGCCGTCGGCGGTAATCGTGAGCCGCAGGTTGCCGAGAACGTCCAGTATCCGATCCAACTGCTGGTTGCGCTGTTTCTCGTCCTCCTCCCTCTGCCGCTCGATGGACAGATTTTCCCACTCCATCACCGTGCCCAGACGCTCCCCGGACGGGGCATGGACCGGATTGGCGACGATCTGGTAGACCTCGCCGCCAAATGAGATGTTGCTCGAAAAACGCCCTGACAGACGCTCCAGCATCGCTCGCCGGGCGGCCGGATTGCGGTGGAACTCGTCAACGCTTCGGCCGACTATTTTCGTTGAGTCGAAACCCGGAAAATCGTCCGCAATTTTCGACTCGGCGCGCCGGAACATGTCGAGGATGGACGCGTTGACGTACACGATCTTCAGGTCTTTATCGCAGATCATGACGTTCGCATTGACGTTGTCCAGGGCTGCGCACAGCCGGGCATGATCGAGATGCACGCTTGCACCGTCCTCGAGCTGCGAGCGTGTTTTGTGCGCCGGTTTCAGAACCGCGGCAAACAACCCGCTGGACGCCGCGGTCCCGCAGACGTCGTTACCGCGGTGAGCGATTGGCAGCTTCCGCCCCAGTTTCGCAAGCGTCTCGCGAAAGCGCGCGGGCCATCTGTCCGCCATCGGCTCGTCAATATCGTCGCGCGTCTCCACCCCGGGTCGTGTCCTCTTGATGTCTGCGTTATCCAGCTCCTAAGTATTTGTCGACCAAGTAGTCAATCGCTTGAGGCTGTTGCGGCGGTTGGAGCGGTGCGTTATCGGGCCGCGACGCCGTCCGCAATCGCACGGTCGGCGTAACTCGGCGACGCCGTCTGGACTGCTCCGGGACGTTCGTAGCGGGTTAAAGAGATACGCCGTTCGGCCGATAAGGACGTTAGGGCCTGCGAACACGCCCTGGAAGACCACACGCGCGCATGGGCTGACGGCCTACCTGCGGGCATTATGGTGAACGGAGACAAAATCCTTGGATCTTGCAACCCTTATCGGCTTGATTGGCGCGTTCGCGATAGTACTAACGTCGATTCTCCTCGGGGGTTCTGCCAGTACTTTCGTCAACACGCCATCGCTGCTCGTCGTACTCGGGGGAACCTTTCTCGTTACGATGATGAAGTTCAGCCTGGGTAGTTTTCTCAGCGCCACCTCGGTGGCGGTGAAAGCATTCATCCACAAACCGCTGTCGCCGGAAGAATTGATTCAGAAGGCCGTTGAACTGGCAAATACGGCCCGTCAGGGCGGTCTCCTCGCATTGGAGGATGCTGATGTCCCGGACGAATTCATGAAGAACGGCCTCGATCTGCTGGTCGACGGGCATCCGGCGGACGTCGTCCGTTCGATGCTGATGAAAGACCTGCAGTTGACCCTGAAACGGCACGGCGACGGACAGGACATTTTCAAGGCCATCGGCGACGTAGGCCCGGCGATGGGGATGATCGGGACGCTGATCGGTCTCGTGCAGATGCTCGCCAACATGGACGATCCCAAGCAGATCGGGCCCGCCATGGCGGTTGCTCTGCTGACCACGTTGTACGGCGCGATTCTCGCGAACATGATCGCGTTACCGATCGCCGACAAGCTGGCCGTCCGCAGCGGCGAGGAGAATAGTCGCAAGTCGTTGATTATTGACGCACTTCTCGGTATTCAAGCTGGTCAGAACCCGCGCGTCATCGAAAACATGCTGGCAACCTATCTGCCGCGATCCAAGCGCCAGCAGGACGAGGAGGCGTAGATGTCTGACACGGCCCCCGCAAAAAAGGAAAGCAAAGGCGTTCCTGCGTGGGTGATGACCTTTGCGGATCTGATGACGTTGCTCATGTGCTTTTTCGTACTCCTCCTGGCGTTCTCCGAAATGGACGTCGCGAAATTCAAGCAGCTTTCCGGGTCCATGAAAGAAGCGTTCGGGGTTCAGGCGGAGATCGAGGCTCGGACCATCCCGAAGGGGACCAGCATCATCGCGCAGGAATTCAGCCCCGGAACACCGGACCCAACCGCCGTCAATCAGATTCGGCAATTCACCATCGACTCGAACAAGAACACGCTGGATGCGCTTTCGAGGGAACTGGAGGAACTCGAGGAAGCAAGACGGCATGCGCGTCGCCTGCGTGAAGCACTAAGAGAGGAAATCAGAAGAGGCAGTATTGCAATCGAAGTGGAGGGCGCAAAAGTGATCATACATATTCTTGAAAAAGCATCTTTTTCGTCCGGTAGCGCCGACGTCCGCCGGGATTTCATCCCCGTGTTGAAGAAAATCGCGGGCTTGATCATCAGCAAGAACGGCAGCGTGACGGTGTCCGGACACACGGACAACGTCCCGATCTCGAACAATCGCTTTCGGTCGAACTGGGAACTGTCCACGTCCCGCGCCGTGTCCGTCGCGCATGAACTGCTGGGCGCCGCCCCTCTCGATCAGAGCCGCTTTGTCGTCGAGGGGCACGCGGACACGCAGCCGTTGGCGGACAACGACACGGCCGCAAACCGCGCAAGGAACCGCCGGGTCGACATCAGCATCATCAGGGGGGCCAACCAGGACATCGAGGAATCCACCAGCATCAATGAGGCCGTGGCGTCGACCGGCACGGAGGCTTCCGACAATGACTAGTGAAAAAGAAAACCGCCGCTCGTTCCGGGTCGTCGAATCCGTGCTGTTGAAGTACGACGTCATCGACGAAGTCGACTTCGACATGGGGCTGCACAGGTGGCAGCTCCGTTCGGGCGGCTTCTCGTCGGTGCGATCGAAAGTGGCGGACCTGGACGCCCGCCTGGAAGAGATTCTGTTCCGGCTCGGCAACGAGTCCGCCGCCTGTCGAGACGCAATAAGGCTGGTGAACCAAAAACTCGAAGTCGTTCTGGAGACGCTGCCCGAATTCCGCCAATCCAAGGAATCCCTCGCAAACGTCCCGGTACAGGAATGCGAGGTGAGTGCGGACAGCATCGTTTTCGCAAGCGACGAAGCGCTCAAGCTGGATACGAAGTTGTGGTTACGTTTCGTATTGACTTCGGACAACCGCTTCGTCGAAACTTTCGGCTCCGTATTGAAGTGCACGGAGCGGGATGAGCCCGAAGGTCAGCCGCAGCGCTATCGGATCGTGGCATGCTTTCATGGAATGCCGAACGCGGAACGCGAAACTCTGATCCAGCACCTGTTCTCGATGCAGTCGCAAACGCTGCGCATGCGACGGATACAAGCGGACGAGGGCAACTGACGGCGGCTGCGTCACTGGTATTCGCGGATCGTACCCGCTGCGCTGATGGAAGAACCGGGCGAGAATACATGACCAGTAGACGCTACAAGGAAACTGTACGGCTGAGACCGGTGACCGAACGGTCAATCGGGACCACAGCGTTCTTTCGTAACCGCATGCTCTTCAAGGTGCTGTTCGAGGAGCTGAACAAGGGAGGACAGCGACACTATTCCGTTCTATTCCACGCCAGTTCGGTCGGCGCCGAAGTGTATTCGTTCGTCATCCACCATCGGGTCAACGGCTATTCCGAGGACTTTTCCCTGACCGTACACGCCACCGACCTGGAACCCGCCTTTGTCGACTACGCGGCGAACGGCAGTTATCCCTCCGGAATACTGGCCGGTCTGCAGAGCAGCGAACGTTCCTGTTTTCTACAGAATGGGGAGACCGTCCAGATTGTTGAAGACGTGAGGCGCCAGGTCGAGTTTTTGGGTGCTACCAACTTCATGGACTTCGAGGCCCAGCAGAAATACGACGTCGTTTTTCTCCTGAACGCATTGATTTACGTACCCGCCGACCAACAGACGCTGCTATTGGACAGGATAGCGTCCTACAACACCCGTTTTCTCGTGACGACCGGCTTCCATATGGAAAGCATCAAACAAGACCTCACACGGTGCGCGTACAGTCCGGTTGCCCGGGAATTGAAATCCATTCATGACGGCTGGACGGATCGCAGGGTCCCGGCGCCGGTCACCGAGCAGCGGCCGGGTATCTACGCCGATTGGAGTTTGCCGGAATTCGCTGAAATTGAAGACCACCAATACAAGTATTGCAGTCTGTTCACGAAATCGGCGCAGCCGCCCCCATCGCTCAGTGAGCCGGCGACGCCCGCCCCCGCCGAGCATGAACGCGACAGATAAGCTTCGCCTCGGCTTCGTTGAGCCCGCATGTCCTGGTGAGTTCTTCGGCGGTGGCTCCGAATCTCGCCATGCGGGCAGCATGTTCAAACGGTAACTCGCCGGGCTGAGCAGCCGGAGCCGACACCGGCCGTCGTGCCAGCTCTTCGACACGCTCCTGCAGCATTGCCAGCCGGCGTTCGAGGAAGCCGCTCAGAACCGTATCCGGGTTGATCCTCGACTGCGGATTTGCGCCTGTCCGGCCTTCCCAAAAAGAACGGTTCCGCCTGATCAGATACTGAAACCGGAACAGCGCCTTCGAGGCCACAAACAGGAACACCACGTTCGCGATGAGCAAGCCATAAAGCGTAAAAGTAGAAAGCGTCTCCATCATATAAACTCGTCTATCGTTCGTTTGTCGTCTGTCGAATCATTGTCCGTTCGTCGCTGATCGTCTTCCTGCCGCTCCGGATCCTCGTCGTTGTCAGGAGTGGGCCGCTTCTCCGACGGCGGATTGCGCCTCTGTCCCGACGGCCGATCCTTTTCCGACGGCTGCACCGGTTTCACCGGATAGGTCGGCCGGATGTTGTTGATACGTGAAATCCTGTCGGCCATTGTCGTGCGCTATCTGTCGATGGTCGCGCGCAGCCTGGAGAGCGCCTGACCGTGTATTTGACAAACCCGCGATTCGCTGACCCCCAGCACTTCGCCGATTTCCTTCAGATTCAACTCACGTTCGTAATACAGCGACAGAACCATCTGTTCCTTCTCGGGAAGGCGGTGAATCGCCTTTACGAGTTTCTCTCGGAACTGATGGTCGCTGAACTGTTTTTCCGGCTCGGCGTCCGGATCGCTGGCGACCTGCCGCGCAGGCTTGGTTTCGTCGAGCGCCTCGTCCAGACTGAAAAGACTGCAGCCCGCGGTATCACGCAGGATTCCGTGGTATTCCTCCAGCGAGATGTCCAGTTTGGCTGCCACTTCCCAAGATTTGGCGTGCCGGCCCTTCTCAGCCTCGATGTCGCGAATCGCGGTCGAAAGCTCCCGCTGTTTTCTGTGAACGGAGCGCGGTGTCCAGTCGTGACGCCGTACTTCGTCAATCATCGCGCCACGAATGCGAATCCCGGCGAACGTCGCGAAACTCGCACCACGCGACGCATCATAGTTGTTGGCTGCCTCCAGAAGCCCCATCATGCCCGACTGGATCAGGTCGTCGATCTCCGTATGAGCGGGAAGACGCGCGATCAGGTGAAAAGCAATTCGTTTTACCAGGCCGATGTTTTCTGCAATCAGTCGCTCCTGTTCCTGCGGATCTTTCACCAGTGGGGTTTCGTAGGCGATCATGACAGGTCCCCGGCTTGCCGGGCCTCCGTCGATACGAGGCGCTCGAGAAAGAATTCGACCGTACCTTTGGGACACGTCTGGGCAGGCAGGCGGATCATCGAATCCGCGAAATGCCTGAACGCTTTGGCGGACCAGCTCCTTGGATAGGCGTCCACCACGGCGCGCTGTTCCTGGATCGCTCGCTTCAGGTAAACGTCCTGCGGAATGTTGCCAGAGTGCCGCAGGACGACGTCGAGGAACTGCCCGCTGACCTTGTTGATCTTGGAGAAAAGCCTCCGACCGCTTGCGGCGTCCTGCGTCATGTTCGTCACGATATGAAAATGCGAAATGTCATATTCACGACTGAACAGTTTGATCAAAGCGTAGGAATCGGTGATTGAGGAGGGCTCGTCACAGACGACAACCACGGCGTGATGCGCCGCCTGAGTAAACCGGGCGACGCTATCCGAAATTCCGGCTGCGGTGTCGACGATCAGAATTTCCGGCTGGGTCGCCATCTCGCTGAACGATTGAATAATCGAAGCCTGTGCCCGCGGCGGCAATTCGAGCATCGATCGATTTCCGGACGAAGCCGGCACAATACGCAGGCCACGAGGTCCCTTGACGATCGTGCAATCGATATCCGCCTCGCCGCTGAGAACGTGGGAAAGGTTGAATCTCGGCTGCAGGCCGAGCAGGACATCGACGTTGGCAAGCCCGAGATCGGCATCGAACAACATCACGTTGCGCCGCAGCCCGGCCAGTGTGACGGCGAGGTTGGTCGCAACGCTGGTCTTGCCGACCCCGCCCTTTCCGCTGGTGACTGATATCACGCGCACGGGGCGGCGGGACATCGCGGTTTCGAGCTGCAGTGACTGGCTGTTCTTATGCATAGGACGCACCCACTTTCGCAAATTTCTCCACCATCAAATCTTCATCGATCCTCACCGCGGCCGACCGCATGCACTCGACCGCCTGATTGACCAGCCACAGGCGTTTCTTGGATGCCTGATAAAGATCGTCCGGAATCCGCTGGCCGTCCGTAACGAACGCAGCCGGCAAATCGTGTCGGATCAAGGTGCTCAACACACAGCCGAGTTGGGCCGTTTCATCGATCTTGGTGACGATGGCGCCCGACAGGGGCACCCGGTTGAATACTCTGACCGTTTCGTCCAGCCCGGCTTCCTGGCAGGTTGCCGACAGCGTCAGATAGAATCGCACCCTGTCGTCGTTGCTGCCGTAAGCCGCAAGCCGCGCAGTCAGATTGACGTCGCGCTGGCTGGTGCCTTCGGTATCGATGAGGACGAGCGACTTGTCGCCAAGCTGGTCGAGAAGCTCTTCGAGAACGGTCAGATCTTCCGCCGGGTACACTTTGACGCCGAGGATGTTGCCCAAGGTCAGAAGCTGTTCCTGGGCGCCTATCCGATGTCCGTCGACCGAAATGAGCGCAATTTCGCTGGCGCCGTTCTGGATGGCGTAACGGGACGCCAACTTCGCGATCGTCGTCGTCTTGCCCACACCCGTCGGACCGACGAGCGCCGCGATACCTCCGTCGCGAAGCAGAGGGTCATCGCTCAGGGGAATCGCCTGCGCCAGCGTCAACAGCGGTGCGCGCCATAATTCCTTTGCATCATCGATGGGGCCCAGGCGATTGGCGATGTTGTTGGCAACGTCCGGTCCAATGCCGAGTTTTGTCATGTTGCGCAGTATTTGTGCGCGCATCGGCGATTGTTTGACCGTATCGCGCCACACGAGTCCGGACAGCTGCGTCTCCAGCATCCCGCGCATGTTGGTGATCTCGTTCTGCAGCGACTGCAGGGCGGCGTCGCCCGACCCGCCGTCTTCCGACGTCGAATCGAGAGCGGCGGCCGCGTTCAGGTCATCCGGCGGCGTCGGTGTGAGTTCGGCCGAAACGATCTGCACATCGTCCGGGGGCGCATCTCCCGTTTCCGACAACTCCTGAACGCTTTCCGCAGGACCGGATTCGTCAGCCTCCGGCGCCGGCGGCGCGTTCCGAGAAACGGACGGCTGTGATCCCAGCGCTTGCTGCACCAGCGCCTCGTCGTAATCGACCGCCGCAATGATCTCTATGCCGTCCTCGACCCGGCGGTTCGACAATATCACCGCGTCCGGCCCCTGTTCCTGGCGAACCTGGCGCAGAACCTGGCGCATGTCGGTATCTACATATCGCTTAATCTTCACTTCTGTATCCTCAATTCGACGTCTAACTCATTAACCGACGGCGGCTACCATCTCTATCTTTCTGTCGTCCGGAATTTCGTTGTAGGCCAGGACGTGCAGGTTCCTGATGCCTCGTACCAGCTTCGCCAGCCACGGTCGCAGATTGGGCGAGACGAGAAGAACGGCGGGATCGCCGGTCATCTCGTGACGCTGCGCCTGTTCAGAGAGAGACGTCTGCAGTCTTTCCATGATCCCCGGTTCGATACCGAGGCTGGCCCCGCCCTGACTCGATTCGTTCAAAATGCGTTCCAACTCGGGTTCCAGTGTCAATACCTGCAGCTCGGGCTGCATGCCGGCGACCTGTTGGACAATCGAGCGACCGAGACGGACCCTGACGGCCGCGCATAGGGCATCGGGATCCTGCGTGGCGGCGCCCTGCTCCGTAAGCGTTTCGGCGATGCGGCGTATGTTTCGTACGGGAATCCGATCTTCCAGAAGCTTCTGCAGCACCCTGGAAACAACGCTCATCGGCAGGGTTTTCGGTGTCAGCTCCTCGACGAGTTTCGGAGCGGTGTCCGACAGCCTGTCCAGCAACTGTTGCGTCTCTTCATGGCCGAGCAGCTCGTGCGCGTGTCCCTGCAGTAGCTGGCTCAAATGCGTCGCGACGACGGTTGCGGGATCGACGACGGTGTAGCCGAGCATCTGCGCTTCCTCCTGCTGCGAGGAGTCGATCCAGACTGCGTCGAGCCCAAATGCCGGATCTTTGGTTTCGATACCCTTGAGAGCGCCGAACACTTGCCCGGGATTGATCGCCAGCTCTTTGTCGACGTGAATCTCACCTTTTCCGACGGGGACTCCCATGAGTGAGATGCTGTACGCATTCGGCGCAAGATCGAGATCGTCGCGTATGTGTACGGCTGGAATCAGAAAGCCGAGTTCCTCCGTCAGTTTCTTCCGCACACCCTTGATACGAGGTATGAGCGCGCCGTCGCGCTGCCGATCAACCAGCGATATGAGACGGTATCCGACCTCGAGACCGACGAGGTCGAGCGGGTCGACATCGTTCCATCCCAGTTCCGGCGCCGGTGCGTTTTCTTCGGGCGGCGGTTCTTCCGTCTTCGCCGCTGTGTCCGATTTGCTTGCCAGGCGGTACGCCGCGGCGGCGCAAACGGCGGCCAGCGAGATAAACGCAACGTTCGGCATGCCCGGAATGAGACCCAGGATCAGCATGACCGCGGCAGTCACCGTGAGGGTGCGAGGGTCGTTGAAGAGCTGCAGGAAAACCTGCTTGCTCATGTCTTCCGACCGCGACACACGCGTAACGATTATGGCGACCGCGGTAGACAGCAACAGCGAGGGAATCTGAGCAACCAATCCGTCGCCGATCGTCAATAGAGTGTAATTGTGAACCGCAGCGGAGAAACTCAGGCCATGCTGCGCGGTGCCGATGATCAGACCGCCGATGATATTGATGAACAGGATGAGTATCGCCGCGATGGCGTCGCCCCGAACGAACTTACTCGCGCCGTCCATCGACCCGTAAAAATCGGCCTCCTCGCCAATCTCCCTTCTCCGGGTCTTGGCAACCTCTTGATCGATAATCCCGGCGTTCAGATCCGCATCGATGGCCATCTGCTTGCCAGGCATCGCGTCCAACGTGAAGCGAGCGGTAACCTCGGACACACGGCCCGCGCCTTTCGTCACGACGACGAAATTGATGATGACGAGAATGGCGAAGATCACGAAGCCGACGGCGTAGTTACCGCCGACGACGAATTCGCCGAAAGCCTCGATGACGTTGCCGGCCGCCGAGGTGCCGGTGTGCCCGTTCAGCAATACCACCCGCGTCGACGCGATGTTCAATGCCAGGCGGAGTAACGTAACCACGAGCAGAATGCTCGGGAATACGCCGAAGTCCAGCGGCCTGCCGACGTAAATCGCCGTCAGCAAGATGGCGACCGACAGAGCGATATTGAACGTAAATAAGACGTCGAGCGCCAACGGGGGCAGCGGCACCATCATCATTGCCATCATGACGAGCAGCAACAACGGGACACCGAGTCCGGTGCCGATTCCCGCCAATGCGCGTGCGCCGATGCCGTTAGCCATGTGGATTACCCTTGCTCAATCTCATCGGTACTCGTCCTCGTCGATCTCCGCCAGTTCGGGTTCCGGAATCCGAGTTCCGCCGCCGGCGAGATTTTTGATCTGGTAGACGTACGCGAGTACCTGGGCGACGGCCGTGTAAAGACCTGATGGAATCTGCTGTCCAAGGCGGGTGCTGCTGTAGAGCGCGCGAGCCAGCGGCGGCGCGCTGAATAACGGCACGCTGCTTGCTTCGGCCCGTTCGCGAATTTTTGCTGCGATGAGGTCCTTGCCCTTGGCAACCACGGTGGGTGCGCGCATCGTCAGGTCGTCGTACTTCAAAGCTATCGCATAGTGCGTCGGGTTGGTGATTACGACGTCCGCGCTTGGCACCTCCTCCATCATCCGGCGGGTTGCGATTTGCTGTTGCAGCGTCCGGATCCTCGACTTGACCTCGGGGCGGCCCTCCACGTCCTTATGCTCGTCCCGGACTTCCTGCCGAGTCATTCGCAGCTTCTTGTTGTACGACCAGAGCTGAAACGGGACGTCCGCCATCGCAATAGCGATCAGCGCGCTGCTGACGATCAGCAGTGACATGCCGGCGAGGTGAAGCGCCTGCACGATTGCCGGACCGACGGGGATACGCCCGAGCTGAAGGACCTCGTCTCTGCAAAACCACAGCCACAGTACTGCCGCCGCTGCGACCAAAGCGAATTTCGCCAGCGCTTTGACGAGTTCGTTGAGGCTGTTCGCGCTGAATATCCGTTTGATGCCCTTTATCGGGCTCAGTCTCTCGCCCTTGAACGCGAGCGCGCTAATGCTGAAGGACCAACCGCCGATTAACGCCGCTCCGCCGACGGCCGCCACCATCATGACGACGCCGAGCGGCAGAAAGCCGATGAGCGCGTGTACGAACATTGTGGACAGCGCCACCGCCGGATACTCCGGATCGAAGATTTTCGACCGATCGATGGACAAGGCCTCGATCATGCCGCTTGCAACGTTGCCTCCGATAGAGCCGGCGAACAGCAACAGACCTGACGCACCGGTGATCATGACGCTGGTCATCGTCAATTCGCGCGACCGCGGCACGTCGCCTTTCTTGCGGGCGTCCTCACGGCGCTTCGGCGTCGCCTGTTCGGTACGGTCCTGCTGTTGCGTGTCGTTTGCCATGTGGCTTAATTCCTAAGCAAATCGGGCAGAAGGGCCAATACGGCGTCCAACGATTGGGACACGTTTTCCGTCACGTTTCCCATGCTCAGAAAAATAACCGCGAAACCCAATAACATTGCAGCCGGAAAGCCGATCGCGAACAGATTCAGAGTCGGCGCCGCCCGGCTCATCACCCCGAACGAAAGGTTTACGATCACGAGGGCCGTGACCGCCGGCAACGCAATCTTCGCCGCGACCACGAACACCTGGCCGCTCCACTGAAGAATGCCGCCAAGCGCCGCCTCGCTCAGGCCCGAACCGACCAGCGGCAACAACTGAAAGCTGTCCGCCAGCAGGCGAATCATCGCCAGATGGCCATCCAGGGAAAGAAAGACCAACATGCCCAACATCATGAAAAGTTGACCCAGGACAGGAATATTGACGCCATTTTGCCGATCGATGAAAACCGCAAAACCCAGTCCCATCGTCATTGAAATCGCCTGCCCGCCGAGAGCGATCGCGTCGAATACGAGCTGCAACGCGAAACCGATCGCCACCCCGATCATCAGCTCGCGTAAGATCATCATCAGACCGGCGAAACCCATTACGTCCAGTGGAGGCGACGCCGGCAGGATTGGCGCGATCACGACGGTCAGCGCCAACGCCAGCAACAAGCGGACCCTGGCCGGCGTGAATGCCCCGCCGATCACGGGCATCACCATGACCGCCGCGGCAATACGAATGAACGGCCACATGAAATTTCCAATCGCGTCCAGTATGGGTGTTATCGCTACGTTCACTTTCTTGCCTCGAAGTCATTGTTTCTCCCCAGCTAACCAATCAACGTTGGAATACGTTCGACGAGTTGGTGCGTGTAACTCACGATGATTTCCAGCATCCAGGGCCCGGCGACGCCGAGCGCGACGACCAAGACGAACAATTTCGGTATAAAACTCATGGTCATCTCGTTGATCTGTGTAGCTGCCTGAAACATGCCCACCAGCAGACCGATCGCCAGAGCCGACAGCAGCAACGGAGCGGAAATCAGCATCGTCACCCAAAGTGCTTCCTGGCCGATGCTTGTGATCGTTTCGGGTGTCATACCTTGTATCCCATAACTAGGCGTAAAAACTTCCGGCCAGAGTGCCGAGAATCAGCGCCCATCCGTCGACCAGAACGAACAGCATCAGCTTGAACGGAAGCGATACCAGCATTGGAGAAAGCATCATCATTCCCATCGACATCAACACGCTGGATACGACGAGATCGATCACCAGAAACGGGATGAAAACCAGAAACCCGATTTGAAAGGCGGTCTTCAGTTCGCTGACCATGAAGCTCGGGATAATGAGCGACAGCGGCGCTTCGTCCACGCTCTGCACGTCCGGCTGCCGTGCGATATCGGCGAACAACGCCAGATCACTTTCGCGCGTCTGATTAACCATAAACGCGCGGAGCGGCCTGACCGCGGCCTGTATCGCCTCCCCCATCTCCAGCTCGCCGGCCATGTAGGGCGCCGCCGCATCCTCGTACACAGTCTCGATCACCGGTGACATGACGAAAAAGGTCAGAAACAGCGCAACGCCGAGCAACACCTGATTGGGCGGCGTCTGCGCCGTCCCCAGCGCCTGCCGCAATATGGACAACACGATGATGATGCGCACAAAAGCGCTGGTGGAGAGGATCGCGGCCGGCAATAGCGTCAGCAGCGTCATCATCACCAGTATCTGGATGCTCAGGCTGTACGACTGACCCTGCATCGTATCGGTAGCCAGTCCAAGCGCGGACGGCTGCTCTTGCGCCAGAACCATCGCCGGGACGAAACCGACGAGAGCGACGACAAGAGATACCACGTTGCGACGCCTCATTTGCCCGCTCCCTTCACGATCGACCGGAGGCGGTGCGCGAAACCCGGCGATTCCGGCTGGCCGGCCTCCGGCAAAGGCTGATCGAGAACGTGTAAGGTTCGGATCTGGGTTGCCGTAACGCCGATCACGAGCTGCCGGCCGGCGACGTCAACCAACATGACCCGTTCCTTTGCGCCGAGAGCCTGCGACGCCAACACATGGATTACCCCGCCGTTGCTGCCGCGGACCGTTTGCATTCGGCTGTACAGCCAGCCGAACGCGACAATCGCCGCGACTATGACGACCAGGCTGGCGCCGGTGTTCATAACTTCCTTCGGCCCCACGACGGCTTCCGTCGCGGCCTGTGCCTGAGCAGTGCCGGCGAACGCAAGGGTTGCGATGCACAGCGATGTGAGTTTCGCGGGTATTCTGCGTATGTAATCGGTTGTATTCGTCATTACCGTCTGCTCGCTTCGCCTGGGGCGCCTCAATTGATGTTGCGGATTCGCTCCGCAGGGCTGACGACGTCGGTCAGCCGCACGCCGAACGCTCCGTCAACGACGACAATTTCCCCGTGTGCAATCAGCGTACCGTTCACCAGGACGTCCAACGGCTCGGTGGACTCCCTGTCGAGCGCAACGACCGATCCCTCCACCAGCTGCACGAGATCGCGGATCGTGATGTCTGTCGAACCGACCTGCAGGGAGACGTTGACCGGGACTTCGAGAACCAGATCGAGATTGACGTCCGCCGGAGGCGCCGTCACCTGCGGAGCGCTGTCCTCCAGCTCATCGGGCGCAAAACTCTCCTCCCCGGCGTCAGACTCGGTCTCGGCCGCGGCGTTTGCCTGCTCCCCGGTTGCTCCCTCCGTGGATTCCTCGGTTGATTCTTCGCTTTCCTGTGATCCTGATTCGTCATTAGCCATGTGTGCCGCCTTTCACCGTGTGATTCGTTTCGTCCGCGAGCCAATGGGACGCTTCGATGGCGTTTTTCCCGCCATGCACGCCGAAACGCCCTTCGATGAGTCGAACGTTTTGCGCGTGTATCGTCGCTTTTGTGGGGTTGTCGATATTGATGATGTCGCCGGGCTCGAGACATATGAGTTCGCTCAGGGTCATGGTCGCTTGACCAATGGTCGTCGACAGATCGACCGTTACGTCCGTCAGCACTTCGCGAAACGTCTCTTCCCAGTGCTTGTCCCGTGCCGGGTTCGGCTCCCTGTTGTCACCCTTGAACATCGGAAGGAGCGTTTCGAGCATCGTCGCCGGCATCAGAAAGTCGAGCGTTCCGTCGTGCTCGGCAAACGAAAAGTCGAAGGTGCTCTGTATGATCGAATCCGTCTCGTCGGCGATCGTCAGCAGGCTGGTACTCGATTCCGTTTTCTGTCGCTCGGGCTCGATGAGTTGAATGGGCTCCCACGTCTCCTTGAGTGACGTCAGGACTATGTCGGCGTAGGCATGGACCACTCGCATCACGCCGGGCGTGAAATCGCCGTGCGCCTCGTCTTTCTTCTCGTTGCCACCGCCGCCGAAAAACAGTTCGACCAACTGATTGATGAGACTCGCATCTATGACGATCGCGCCCCGTCCGGTAAACGGCGATGCGGAAAACTCGACCGCCACCAGAGCATCGGAGTCCGAGTCCCAGACGTCGGCAAACATGACGCTTCCCGTCGACCGGCAGGTGACGCCGAGTTCGCAGTTCAGGAGATTTTGCGTTCGCTGTTTGAGGCGCTCGGCAAGATTGTCGTTCAACAATTCGAGCTTGGGCAGACTCTTGCTGGCAATGCGGGATCGTCGGGGTAGGTCGTGAGGCTTAACCACCGCGAAGCGGGGACCGTCGGCGGACTGCACTTCGATCTCCCCGGATTCGACTCCGGTGAGCAGCGCGCCTACCTCGTCCTTTGTCAGTACTTCGTCGCTCATCGTGATTACTGGATAATGAGGCCGGTGAAGTAGACGGCTTCGATACCCGTTTCGCCGGTTTCCCGCTCGATGATTTTCTGGATTTCGAGCAACGCGTCGGCGAGCATCTGTTCCTTACCCTCGCGGGTCGTGACGAACTCGTAGTCGACGGTTCCGAATAGCAGAATCAGGCTGTTACGGATCACCGCGGCATGGTTCTTGACCTCATCGATGAGGTCCTGATCGCGGGCCATGACTTCCAGGGTAATCTGCATGAAGTGCGGATCACCGTGGGCATCCGTGAGATTCACCACCAGCGCGGGGTGCAGGCTCGCGAACAGGGCGGGCGCGTCGGCCGGCTCCTCTTCGGCGTTCTCGCCTTCGGCCGTTGCGTCTTCGGTCTCGCTCGGCGGTGAAATCATGTCCTTGATGAGCGGCGCGGCAAAAAACCCGCCAATCCCGAGCACCGCGAGCAGCACACCCGCGATGATCAGTTTCGAGCGACCGCCGCCGCTTTGCTCTTCGCCGGATTCCGTGTTGGTGTCGCTATCTTGTTCAGCCATCGTGCACTCCAAATTTCACTGCACACAGAGCCATGCAAGGCCTGTGCCACAATTGGAGTGGATTTTTTTATCAGTTAAAACAGAGGCTTAAAGATGAACGATCACCAACGTCCGGCTTGGCCGTCAATTAAATGGCGGGCAATCGCGAGCTGCGCCACTTTTTCGGCGGCGGGCGCCGCCTGGTCGTCACGGGTCAGACGTAGGTATCCACGAGACCCTGAATGTCCCGCGAACGCCGTTGCAACGGCGACTGATCTGGGCCGGTATTCATGTCGTCGTCGAACCACTCGTTACCCGAGGCGCTTTCGTTCTGCTCACCGCCGCTTTCCCGATGACCAACGCCGTGGTCGTTTACATTGGCGCCCTCGAGTGACATACCGTTTTCGAGCAGCATGTCCTTCAGTCGCGGCAATGCCGACTCGAGCGCATCGCGCGTCACCGCGTGAGCGGCATTGAACGTGACGTTCACCGCTTTCTCGTCAACCGACAGCTGAACCTGAAGCGGACCGAGTTCGGCGGGATTCAGGCGGATCTCGGCCGACGGGATGTTCCTGCCGGCCAGCCAGACGACCCGATCGTTCACCGCCGCCTCCCACGCGGGGTCGAGCACCGGGGCGTTGACGGTAAATACCGGGTTCGCCGCCTGCGGCGCCGGCGGCGCGGAGGAAGAATGAAGCGACGGCGCGACCGCCGACGTGACGGGCGCCGATTGGGCCGGCGGCAGAGCCGACGGCGGTTTCGTCTTCCGCACGTCGCCGCTGACCATACCCGTCTCCTGCAGCTCCGTTACGAAACGTTGCACGCTGTCCGCGCGGCGAATACTAAGATTTTCGGCACCTGGCGCCACGTAGTCCGATCGAGCAGCCGCGGAGAATTCGATGGGCCCGCGCCGCTTGGCTGCGTCGGCGACGCCTCGATTCGCCTGCGCCTGCCACGCAAACGCCGCGCCTGCCTCGGTAATCCGGGTTGGGAGGGTCTCCGGCGAGCGACTTCGCGGACCCGAAGCGACGATTTCCGCGCCGGTTCGGCGCACGGCCCCCTCGTCGCGTGCGGGCGTCGCTAGGGTCGGATTCACGGCTTTGGACTGCGTTGCCGGATGGACGATTCCGTCGTCGCCGCCGGTGCGCGCAGCAACGGCGGGCTCGCCGCGGCGCGCTGCGTCAATGCCGACCGGCGCCCGTTGCCGTGACTCCGCGCGATCATCCGTCGGATGAGCCGGCAACGGCAGCGCCGGCGCTGTTGTCGTGTTCGTTTCGGCGGGCGGTCTCGATACCGCGGTTGTAACGCCGGCGACCTGAGCTGGCAAAGCCGGATCGTCGGCAGCCGTTGGAGCGCGAACCCTCGACTCGCCGGACCCGGACGCCGCCGTCGCGACGCCGCCGGAATCTCCCCCACCCGTCCGAGGACGACGATCGGTGACCGCCGCACCGGGCGCGAACGGGGGCGCCACCGGCGCGTCGACATCCGCGCCCCCATCCGCGGTCGTATCGGCGCCGATGACGGCGGGCACCGGCGGCGGGTTCGGGGCGGACTCGCCGATGTCCGGGCTCACCGGGCTCGCATCAACCGATTTCGAGTTCCCCGCGTTTACGATCCCGGGACCCGGGGTTGCCGCCTCGAGCGGACGGCGGTTGCCATCGGGCGGCAAGACGTTGCCGATTATTTCCGCCGCGGACGGCCCGGATTCGGCGGGATCGCGAGCGGTAGCGGCTCGTTCCGTCTCCGCGGCCCTTGATGATTCCTGCAGCTGCTGGTCAAAACTCGGGCCGGCATCCGCAGGCAGGCCGGCGCCCGCACGATCGACAGGCTCGGCAAGTCCCAGCGGATCTGCGGTCCCGGAAGATGGCGTCTCTGCGACGGACGGTTGTAAAAGATGGTGCATGTCTGCGTCTGGCCCCCAAGCGGAGTTCTTTGCCCGCTAAAACAACAGCAAGTTCCGTGCCAGAAGCCTGTTTGGGTGTGAGGAATCTGACGGTCAACGCTCTTCGCCAAAGGGGTTTCGCCGCATCCGCTGTGAATCCTCGATGGACCGAAGCTGCCGCTCCGCCTGTTCGGTCTCCGAGGCGCGGTAGCGTTCGACGACGCGCGCCAGGGAATCCAGTCTTCTCCGCTTCAACATCCAATGTTTCTTGTGCGCTTCACGCCTCGACCTGCCGTCACGGACAACCTGGTCCTGCATCGCGACGGCCTGGTCCAGACGATTCAGAAACTTGTGATGCTCCTGCCAGTGCAGTGCGGAAAGCCCGCTCTTCGGCAGCACCGATTGCTGATACTGTTGGCGATAGGCGTTGAGTTCTTCCAAACGACTCAGTTCGTCCTTCAGCTTCCTTTGCGCCTCGCCCAAGGCCTGGCATTCTTTCCGTTCGTCGTGTTCCGCGACGGAATGCAACATCTTCATTCTCTCGGAGCGTTTCATCGATTATCCGCCTTTTCAGTTTCCGGCCCGTCCGTCGCCTCCGTATCATCCGCCTCGGCGGGTGTGAGCAGCTTGCTCAGCGCGTCCACGCTGCTCACACGATCAACCCGGTGATCATAGGGCTGCCGAAGAAACTCCATCATCGACGGCCAAAGGGCGATGGCCTCGTCAACCCGCGGATCCGATCCTCTTTCATAAGCGCCGACCGCTATCAGGTCGCGATGATGGCGATAGGTGGCGTAGATCCGGCGAAAGCGGGAGATCAGCGCTTTTTGTTCATCGCCGGCGATCATGTGCATCGCACGACTGACCGACGCCTCGATATCGATGGCGGGATATAGACCGCTTTCAGCAAGCTCACGCGACAGGACGATGTGCCCGTCGAGAATTGCGCGCGAGGCGTCGACAATCGGGTCGTTCTGATCGTCACCCTCGGCAAGCACGGTGTAAAAGCCGGTAATGGACCCCCGACCATGCTCCCCGTTGCCCGCGCGTTCTACGAGTTGCGGCAGTTTCGCGAACACCGACGGCGGATAACCCTTGGTCGCCGGGGGCTCGCCGATGGCCAGCGCGATTTCTCTTTGCGCCTGTGCAAAACGCGTTAATGAATCCATCAGGAGTAACACGTTCAAACCCTGATCACGAAAGAACTCGGCGATTGCCGCCGACATCCAGGCCCCGTGCATCCGCATCAGCGGCGTATCGTCGGCGGGCGTTGCGACGACAACCGCGCGCCGAAGGCCGTCATCTCCCAGCGTCAGTTCGACGAATTCCTTGACTTCACGGCCGCGCTCGCCAATCAGCCCTACGACGACGACGTCGGCATCCGTGTAGCGGGTCATCATGCCGAGCAGCATACTCTTACCCACGCCGCTGCCCGCGAAAAGACCCATGCGCTGGCCGCGTCCAACCGGAAGCATCGCATTGATTGAGCGCACGCCGACATCCAGCGGTTCGTTGATGGCGCGGCGGTCGAGAGGATTTATCGGCATGCCGAACAGCGGCGTCCGGTCGCAGTCCTGCAAAGCCGGCCCGCCGTCGATTGGGCGCCCCCTCCCGTCGAGAATGCGACCCAGCAACTGACGGCCTACGGTAACTTCGGGGACGCCATCGACCGGTATGACACGGGCTTTCGGAACGATACCGCGCATCTCGCCCGCCGGCATCAGATACAGGCGTTCTCCGGCGAATCCGACAACCTCCGTTTCCACCCGCCGACCGTCCATCGCGACAACGTCGCAACGACCGCCCAGCGGCGCGCGACAACCCTCGGCTTCCATGGTCAGGCCGACGGTGCGATTCAGCACGCCCTCTACGACGAGCTTCGGGGGGGTCGCACGCACCCTGTCGACGTAGCTGCCGAGGCGCTGCGCTCTCCGGAGATTTCTGTCCAGTTCCGGACCGCAAAATGTCCCGGCTTCGTTCGTCACGACTTTCTCTCATCCCCGGAAATCGAACTGATGACCGCCTGCAGACGAGACTCCGACCGAGCGTCAACCTCCGACGTGTCGGTGCTGACTTTGCATCCGCCGCGGCTGATCAGAGGGTCCTCGACGACGGTCCACGCGCACTCACCTTCAGTCGGCGACAGCAGCTCGAGCACGAGCTTCGCATCTTCGGGATGCAGCAGAACTCTCACATTCCTGCTTGCGACCGGCAGGAGCTGTACCGCCTCCCTAACGACGCCGACGACATGGGTCGGATCGATGTGAATTTCACGGCGAAACAGCTGTTTGACCATCATCATCGCCAATTCCACGAGTTGCCGCTCGATCGCGTCGTCCAGTTCATCGAACGGGCGCGCCAGAGCGGTAAGCAGCTGATCTAAACGCGCCGCCCGGCTCTTTATCGCGTTGGCACCTGCTTTTTCCCCTGCTTTTAGCCCCTCCTGATAGGCTTCGTCATAGGCCGCGCGCTGCAATTCCTGCAGGCGCTGCGCGGTCATGAAACCCCGGCCGTCTTCGGAGCCGTCGATCGCGGGGGCGTCCCAGCGCCGCGCCGCGCCGTCGGATTCCGTCGGCGTCGCGTCAGACATATTCCTCGCCTCCCATTCCGAGGTCGATATCGCCTGAATCCGCAAGGCGTTTTGCCGCTTCCAGTATTTCCTTCTGCGCCTGCTCGACGTCGCTGAGTTTTGTCGGGCCTCTTGCCTCCATGTCCTCGCGCAACAGCGTCGCAGCGCGCTTCGACATGTTGTTCAGAATCTTGTCCTGCATTTCCGGCACCGCGCCTTTCAGCGCGACGACCAGAAGATCGTTGGAGACCTCGCGCAGCAACGCCTGGATGCCGCGATCATCGACCGTCAGCAGGGTATCGAAGACGAACATCATCTCCTGAATCTGTTCGCTCAACTCCTCGTCTTCCTGTTTGATCTCCTCGAGAATAGTCTCCCCGGCATCCGTGCCGAGAGCGTTTACGATCGCCGCCGCCACTTTGGTGCCGCCGATTTTTTTCAGGCTCGACTTCGACGACTCCTCGGACTTGTTGGCGATCAGCGCCTCGATTTCGGCGAGCGCGCTTTGCTGTACGTCGCTCAGATTGGCGATACGCATTACGACTTCCGAGCGTTTTTCCTCCGCCATCAGATTGACAACGCTTGCCGCGAGCTCAGGCTCCAGGTAGGAAACGATGATGGCGACAATCTGCGGGTGTTCGCCTTCGACGATGTCGACAATCTCGTCGCAGGTCATCCACTTCAACGCATCGATGCCGGTGGCTTCTTCGCCCGTCAGCATACGGTCGATCAACGCAGACGCTTTCGATTCACTAAACGCGTTCGTCAGCACCTTGCGCACGTAGTCTTCCGACGCTATGCCGAACGCCGTCTGGCCCTCGATATCGGTAATGAACCCGTCCAATACTCCCGACGCGTCGTCCTTCGAGATGTCCTTTAGCATCGTCATTGCAGTGCCCAGCTGCTGGACCTCTTTGGCGTCCATGTATTTGAGCACCTCGGCCGCTTCCGATTCGCCGAGCGACAGCAGCAACAAGGCCGCACGCTGCGTCCCCGACATCGCTGTTTCGGTATCACTCATACGGCGTCACCCTCCGACCGGCGGCTGCTGTGATTCAGGCCGCATCCGTTCCCACCCATTGCTTGACCACCTGCGCGACCTTTGCCGGATCGTGTGCACTGATGTTCTTGGCGGCGGCAACCTTCTCGTCGTAACTCGGCGAGGAAATCGCGGGATTACCCGGAAACGTCTGGCCGCCGCCGACGATCTTGACCATGGCGCCGTCCGCCCCGGCGGCCATTCCGGCCGCGGACTCCCCGGTGCTGGCGAGCAGCGTTCTCAGCATCGGCCGGACCAGCCCGAACGCAAGCGCGAGCGCGAGGCCAACACCGAGAATTTGCCGAAGCGAATCGGTGATTACCGGGTTTTCCCAGAATTTCGGCTCCTCGCCAACCGCCGCTTCGGGCACGGGCTGAAACGCCGCATTGACGACGGCGACGGTGTCGCCGCGTGCCTCGTCGAAACCGACCGCTTCCTTGATCAACGCGGTGAATCGCTGGATCTGCGCATCGGTGAGCGACGATTGAACGGACTCGTCGGCGCCCTCGGCCGGCGTGTCGTCAACCAGTACCGCGATGGACAGGCGGCGTATCGTGCCGGTCTGCGGCTTGGTGTGGCTGATCGTGCGATCGACTTCAAAATTTCTCGTACTGCTGCTCGATGAATTCCGCGGCTCCTCCGGCGCCGGACCCGCGGCGCCGTCGGCGGCGGCGACAGCTTCCGGCGGCTGGTTGCTGAGCGCGCCCGGAACGCCTTGGGGCGCCGAACCGCCGCCGGTCTGCTGATTCTGGGAAATGGACTCGCTGATTACCGCACTGCCGTTCGGGTCGAATCGTTCCCGGGTTTCCTCGCTCACGGTGAAATCGAGATCGGCGACGACTTCCGCGCGCACGCGGCCCGCGCCGACCAGCGGCGTGAGCAATTCTTCAATGCGCCGCTTGTAGTTCCGCTCCACTCTTTCGGCAACCTTGAATTGATTGCTCGTGGCGGCGTCGTTCCACCCTTGCTCTCCCGAACTCAACAGTCGCCCCTGCTGATCGATCAACGTGACGTCTCTCGGCATCAGGTTCGGAACGCTGGAGGCCACCAGATGAACGATCGACGAAGCCTGGTCCGATTCCAGCTCCCGGCCGCGATAGAGATTGAGCATCACCGAGGCGCTGGCCGAATTGCCGTCTCTTATGAACGCCGATCGCCTCGGAAGCGCCAGGTGTACGCGAGCGTCCCGCACGACGCCGAGATAAGTGATCGTGCGCGCCAGCTCCGCCTCCAATGCGTGTTGATAGAGCGCATTCTCGCGAAATTGGCTCTGCCCGAAGGTAGGTTGTTCCTTCAGCGACTCGATGCCCGCAGGCGCCCCTTGCGGAAGGCCCTGCGAAGCGAGTTCAAGGCGCGCCGCGTGCAGGCGTGCTTCGGGCACCATGACGGTGCCCGTGTCCGAGTTCAGCTTGAAGTCTATGTCCGCCGACCGCAAAGCCTCCACAACCTGCGCGGCATCGGCGCTATCGAGCTCGCCGTAGAGACGCGCGTAACCCGGCGTCTGCGACCAGAGCACGACCGCGAAGCCAGCGGCCACGCTTCCCGCGATACCGAGCAGGATGGTCACTTGACGCACCGCCGGAATACGGAACAACGTCCGCAGATTTATCTGCGTGACGGGTACGGATTCGCCTTCAATGATCGTTGAGTTGTCCATATTTTCTACTTACTGTGTCCCTATACCGGCATGTTCATGATGTCCTGATAGGCGGTAACGAGTTTGTTACGAACCTCCGTCATTGCACGGAACGACAGGCTGGCCTTCTGCGCGGCGATCATGACCTGCGTCAGATCAGCGTTGCCGCGCTCCGCCTCGAAATCGAGCCTGAGATTCTTGGCGGCCGCCTGAGTGTCGTTCACACTGTCGATGGCGTTCTTCAACGACTCGCCGAAGCCGCCCTGCCCTGCCGGCGCGGCGGGCGCCGTCGAAATACTCTGCATTTCGCTTTGCAACGCACGAATCTGAGCCAGCAGCTGTTGTGGGCTAATTTCGTTCACTCGATTCTCCTAGGTCGTTTGCGCGGTGGTGGAACCCCCACCCGTCGCGAACGGCAGGTTGACGCCCGCCTTGCGCAGCCGCGCGAGCTTGTAGCGCAACGTCCGCGGGCTGATGCCCAGTTTTTCGGCGACGGCGGAACGATTCCCGCGGTTGGCCTGCAGGGCTTCGATGATGATCTGCTGTTCGCGATCTTTGAGGTCGTCCTGCAGCGCCGCCGCCGGCTCGGCGTCAGCGTGGAACACGCCCGTACAAGCCTCGAAGATCAAATCGGACGCGGACAGAGTTTCGTTCTGCAGCAGGATGAGGCTGCGCTGAACCGTATTGTGCAATTCCCTGACGTTGCCCGGCCATTCGTGCGCCAGCAGTTTGTCGATCGCATCGCTCGCGAGAGTCGGTTTTGGCCGTGCGCGATCGCTGTAGCGATCGATCGCGAGTCTGGCCAGCGGCAGGATGTCCTCGGGTCTGTCGCGTAGCGGCAGTATGTGCAAAGGGAATACGTTCAGCCGATAGTAGAGATCTTCGCGAAACGTCCCTTTTGCTGCGCAGGATTTCAGATCGCGGTTCGTCGTCGCCAGCACACGAACGTCCAGGCCGATTATCTTGTTGCCGCCGATCCGTTCGACCTCGCGCTCCTGGATGACCCGCAGCAGTTTGGCCTGCAGCCCGATATGCATTTCCGAAATCTCGTCCAGGAGGAGCGTACCGCCCTGCGCCTGCTCGAATTTCCCGGGGTGAGCGGCACTGGCGCCGGTAAACGCGCCTTTTTCGTAGCCGAAGAGAACCGCCTCGAGCATATTCTCCGGGATTGCCGCGCAGTTTATCGCGATGAACGGCGCTTCCCTGCGCGGCGAGTGATCGTGAATGTATCGGGCGACCACCTCCTTGCCGCAGCCACTTTCTCCGCTTATGGTCACCGTTGCCTCGCTTTCGGCGACGCGCCTTGCCATCGCCAGCAGCTGCACCGACCGGGGATCGACCGCGACGGGGCAGCCGGCGTCGGGTTCGCAGCTGAGGTAGCGATTTACGACATCGATCAACGCATCCGCCTCCACCGGCTTTACCAGGTAGTCGGAGGCGCCGCGCCGCATGGCGTCAACGGCCTGCTCCACGGTTCCGTAGGCGGTCATCAGCACCGCCGGCATCGCAGGGTCGCGCTGCCTGATCTCGTGGAGAAGCTCGCGACCGTCCATCGGCTTCATCTGAACGTCGCTGACAACCAGTCCGATGTTGCTGCAATCGATAATCTCCAGCGCCTCGCGGCCGCTGGACGCCGAGGTAACCGAAATGTCGTGGGCTCGCAGGGTGTTGGTGAGCGCGTCCCGCAACGCATCGTCGTCCTCGACAATCAGTACGTTATGATCAGTCATGGCCGCCCTCCCGCCGCGACTGATTCTTGACCGTCCGATGCCCGCCCGGCAGCGCCGGGTGATGCCGTTCGGCCGGTAAACAAAGCGCAAACGTGGTGCCGTGATCACCCGTATCGAATACGACCTCTCCCCCATGGGCCTCGGCGACGCTGCGAACGACCGCCAGGCCGAGCCCGGTTCCCTGCGGCCTGGTGGTGTAGAACGGTTCAAACAGCCTCGCCCGGTCTTCGGACGAGAAGCCGTGCCCATTGTCGGAAACGATGAGCCAGATCTGATCGCCGACCCGCGTGGCGCTGAGTTCGACGGCCGGCGACGATCCGCTGGCATCGATGGCGTTGTTGACCAGATTCAGCAAAGCGCCTTGCAACGCCCCCCGGTTGCCGACCACCGTCAGCGCCTTGTCGTCCATGTCGACGGTGACGTAGCTCGAATCATCCAGCTGGGGTTCGATCGCAGCCAGGACGCTCTGGAGAAGCTCTAACACGCCGACACAGTCTTCACCGACGCGGGCGCCGCCGGCAAAACAGAGCATGTCGTTGACCAAACCGTCGAGGTCTCTCAGACACTGCGTAGCTTTTGCCGCGCTTTCACGCCGATTCGTTTCGTCGGCGGACTCCGACGCAACTTGTGACAGATACAGGAGCGCGGACGACAACGGCGTGCGGATTTGGTGCGCCAGCGTCGCCGTCATTTCGCCGATAGCCGACAGACGCTCATGGCGCTGCAACAGCTCGGACATCCGCCGGCTGCCGGTGACGTCCGTCAACAGCAGGATTTCTCCGGACTCCGATTCCAGTGGCCGGCGGAACAGGTTCAGCCAGCGACCGTCCTTCAGACGCAGGTCGCCGTCCACCCGCCGACTCGGCCGGAACTCGCGTTGTACGACGTCCGCCCAACAGCAGCCCAGCAACGGTTGTCGAAGGAGGTCCGCCGCCTGGTTGTTACGTTCGAGTATTACGCCGTCGCCGTCGATGACGAGAAATGCCCCGGGCAGGGTCTCCAACAGGCGTGACAGCCGGTTGCTCAGGCGTTCTTTTTCCAGCAGTTCGCGATGGCGCGCCGACTGGGCAGCTCGAAGTCGCTGCGTCAGTTCGTCGATCCGGTCCTGCAACGACCGGTAACATTCCTCGAGCAACCCCGATTGCGCATTGAATTCGGCAAAGGCGGCTTCCAGCGTCTGTGGATCAATGGCAGCTTGCGACAATGAAGGCTCCGCTATGGTTGACATCTGCAACTAGCAAAGCAAGAGTCGTGCCAATATTTATTATCTTTTAAAACAGTTATTTATCTTATATTCTTAAGCTCGATTAACGTCAATTTTCTGACGCTCGGGTCATTCAACGACGGGAAACCGGCTCATCGGAACGTCAGGTGACGAGAAACGTCAGCATACCCTTGCCGTATTTCGGAATATCGATGTCGAAGCCGATGACCTGCGCCGAATCCTTGAGCGCGGAAACCGGCTCCGCCGATTCCTGAGGACTCAGCGTCTTGTCGAGGCGGAGGTGGGCGCTGGTATCCGACATCAGAAGTTTGGAACAGATGTTCATCACCTCGTAGAAGTTGCCGAGCATCGCCTCCGAAATGGAATTGCCCGAGATCATCTCGTTCGCCACGTCCGCCGGAATCATGGACAGCGCGGCTCCGGAATAAGCGACAAATTCCTTGTCGCAGACACAGAGCGCCACCAGCTGGTCGTCGTCGTCCACAAACGTTGCAACGTGCTGACCGTCCAGCTCCGGCGCTTGGCGGTCCTTGGTGTCGACACCGTCTCCAAAAATCATCGCCAACAGGGCGGATACTGACTGGGGGGTCGGTATGATGTATTTCGTGCTCATGGCCTTTTGCTCTCCTTCCTGGGCGCCTCGTCCGCCTAGTTCACCACCGTGTTCAGTACTTTCTCGAAGGACTCCACGGTAAACGGCTTCGCAATGAGAAACTGCGCCCCAGCGTCGGTCGCTCTCTGACGCATCTCGGTGGTTGATTCCGTGGTAATGAATCCGAACGTAACGCCGATGTCCTCCGCGCGGAGCGCCTCGAGCAACTCGATGCCGGTCATGTTGGGCATATTCCAGTCGGCCAGCACGAGATCCGGAACGTTCTTGCGAATGCTTTCGAGCGCGACCGCGCCGTCTTCGGCCTGTTCCACGTCTTTACCGCCGAAGCCGGCCTGACGCAGGGTCCGTACGACCATCATGCGCATGGCGGAACTATCGTCGACAACCAGTATTTTCATGTTCGTTTCCCTGACTTAGTGAGCGATTGACAGCCGAGTCACTCGCACGATGCAGAAGCACGCTCTCCGCTGCGTATGACATGTGTATCGGCACGCGTCCGCGATTCTTTAGCGCCGGCCAACTCGGGCCTGTCATTGAGAAATCCGGCCCATTGCCAACTCAGGATATCCCGCACTCTGCCGATACACTGGCTGGACCCAACAACTTTTTGGCGGCAGAAGGCAGAGCAGTGGCTACGACACCCGAAGAACTGGCAGGCAACATTACCCAGATGGCATCGTTTCCGGACGTCGCGTTTCGTATCAACGAAATGCTGAGTGACGAGAACAGCAGCGCGGCGGACATCGGCGCGGTGATCGAGCCGGACCCCGCCTTGAGCGCGGCGTTGTTGCGCATTGCCAACAGCGCCATGTACGGCATCGGCAGCAACGTCAGCACGATCGACCGGGCGGTCACCGTCGTTGGCCTGCGGGAGGTCAGGGATCTGGCGTTCGGAATTTGCGCAACGTCGACCTTCAAGGGCATCCCGAATGAGCTCATCACCGTCGAGGACTTCTGGAAACACAGTCTGTTTTGCGCGGCGGCGGCGCAGACCATTGGCCGGGTCGCCAAAATCCGCAACGGTGAATCACTGTTCACCGCCGGTCTCCTGCACGACATCGGCCACCTTGTCATGTTCAACCAGTGCCCCGAGCTCTCCAGGGAAGCGTTGCAGTTGTCTCTCGACGAAAACGACGGCCTGACGCCCTACCTGTCCGAGAGAAAGGTCTTCGGCTTCGACCATATGGCGGTAGGGGCGGAACTGGCTCGCCAGTGGCGGCTCCCCGAATGTCTGCGTCTTTGTATCGAATTCCACCATGAGCCGTTTTCGGCCAGCGACTGCACGGAATCCGTGCTGGCCGTTCATCTCGCCAACAGCGTCGCCGTCCTGGCCGAGCTCGACAGCGACAGCATGGACGATGCGCCGCCCATCGACGAACGCGCCTTTCGAGAGCTCGGCGTTGGTGAAGACACGCTCCGCGAGGTCGTCGAAGAAACCCAGGCGGCGGTTACCGAGCTGCTGCGTATCTTCGTCAATTAGCGCCCGACCCCGTTCCCGTCGAGAAGGCCGGGCGCACAGCTCACCGCCATTACGCGACTTCGCAGGCGCCGGTAGTATTGAGATTGCGTCCAGTTCGTGATTCCGACCGGGCGGTACCTCACCGAGCGTTTATGGCTAAACCTGCTTTTTCCTCACCATTTCGGCCACTTTTGCGGGGATGTTCTCCAGGGGCAACACCTGATCCGCGGCGCCCTCTTCGATAGCCGCGTGCGGCATGCCCCAGATGACGCTGGTCTGTTCGTCCTGGGCGATCGTCGTGGCGCCGGCGTCGTGCATCCGTTTCAGGCCCTTGGCGCCGTCACGCCCCATACCGGTGAGAATCACGCCGGTGGCGTTGTTTGCGGCGACCTCCGCCACGGAATCAAACAGGACGTCAACCGCCGGTCTGTGGCGATTCACGGGTTCGCCGTCGTGGAGCTTGCAGCGATAACGCGCGCCGTCGCGAACGACCTCCAGGTGCCGATCACCCGGTGCGATGAACGCGTGGCCGGGCCGGATCTGCTGCCCGTCCTCGGCTTCGCAGACCGCGAGGCGTGAGCACTGGTTCATGCGCTCCGCGAACGACCGGCTGAATACCGGGGGAATATGCTGCGTAATCACAATACCCGGACTGTCGGGGCGCATTCGGATGAGCACCTCCTTTATCGCCTCGGTGCCGCCGGTGGACGCACCAATGGCGATCACCTGATCGGTCGTGCGGAACTTGCTGCCGATACTGGCCGATTTCAATTCCACGCACTTGCCGTTTTTGCTTTCGGCCGATTTGGCCTTGTCGGCATTGCGCACCAGAGTATCGACGCACGCTGCCGCGGCCGCTTTGACTTTGGCGGTAATCTCCTGCGCGCAATCGTCGAGGGAATGCGCCAGGTCGACCTTGGGCTTGCTGACGAAGTCCACCGCCCCAAGCTCCAGGGCGCGCATCGTGACGCTCGCGCCCTTTTCCGTCAGCGATGACACCATGACCACCGGCATCGGGTGCAGGCGCATCAGGTTGCTGAGGAAGCTGAGGCCGTCCATTTTCGGCATCTCCACGTCCAAGGTCAGCACGTCCGGCTTCAGGCTCTTGATCTTCTCACGCGCAATGTACGCATCCATTGCCGCACCCACGACTTCTATCTGCGGGTCGGAATTCAGAAGTTGCGTCAACAACTTGCGCATGAGCGCGGAGTCGTCGACGACCAATACGCGTATCTTACTCATCGCAGGCGTCCCCGATGAAATCCCAAAGCGAGAGATGAGTTCTCCGCGCTCCTGTCTCAGTCAAACAGCTCGATCTCACCCGGGATCTCCTTCTTGGTCAAACTGGATTTGTAGTTCGTTTCCTGATCGACGACGGCGCGCGTTTGCAGCGATCGCAGGTGCCTCACCATCACTTTGCCGGTTTTCGGGAAAAAATTGACTTTGCGCGGGTGCGGGCCGCCTACGTCTTCCGCCGCGACGGTAAAACCCTCCGTACGCACGAAGTTCCTCGCAAAATCGATGTTCCGTTCACCGACGTTGTTCACGTCCATCGCCAGCACCTTGCCGCCGCCGAACAGCTTCAGCTCCAGCCGGTCCTTACTGCATCCCTGCTTGAGAATGTCATTGATCAGGGATTCCATGGCGGCAATCCCGTAGCGGGTTTCCAGGCAGTCTCCGTTACCCCACTGGCTCAGGTTCTTCTTAGTGTCGCCGGGCAGCATGAAATGATTCATACCGCCAACGCCGCTCAAGGGATCGCGAATACAGACCGATATGCACGAGCCGAGGACCGTCGTGATGATTTCGTCCTGACGCGTAACGTAGTACTCGCCGGGCAGGATTTTCGCTGCGCAGACGGAATTTCTCGGATCCCAGATTCGCGTAATGTGCTCGAACCCCGCCAGCACCACCGGCCAGCTTTCTTTTGCGCTCGACATCACGGCCATCAGCGCGTCTTCCGGTAGATCGTGTTACCCAGCAGTTTGAAACGGTCCGACACGTTGAAGAGGCTTTCGGAGTGACCGAGGATCAGGTAACCGCCGTCTTCCAGTATTTCCGCATAACGGTCAATGAGCACGCGCTGAGTCGGCTTGTCGAAATAGATGATGACGTTACGACAAAAGATGACGTCAAAGCGGCCCTTCATCGGCCAGTCGTTCATCAGATTCAATTGCTTGAAGGTAAGGAGTTCCTGTAGCCTGGGGTTGACCCTGACCAGGTCTTCGTCACCTTTACGGCCTTTTTTGAACCATCGCCGCAATCTTCCCTCGGGAATTTTCTCGACCCGCTGCTGCGAATAGACGCCGGCTCTGCACGTATTCAGTACGTCCGAGTCCAGGTCCGTGCAAAGCACCTTGGCGTCCCACTGCGCGAGGTTTTTCAATGATTCGTTCAGGGTGATGGCGATGGAATACGGTTCCTCGCCGGTCGAGCAGCCCGCCGACCATATCCGCAGGCGCCTGCCGCCGTTACCCTTCTTGGCGGTAAGCTCCGGAATGATGGTTTTCGCCAGAAAATCGAAATGGTGGTTCTCGCGAAAAAACGACGTGAGATTGGTTGTCACCGCATTCGTGAATTGTTCGAGTTCGACGGGATCGCCTTTTTTCAGATGCTCCAGATAGGCCTGAAACGTGTCGATCCGCGTTGCCTTCAGTCGGGCACCCAGACGCCGGTAGACCAGCTGGCGTTTGGACTCGCTCATGTTGATGCCGGTCAGGTCCTTGATCGTGGCGCGGATTTGATCGAAGTCCGCATCGCTCATCGAAAACGAGCTGCCGGGCTCCAGGGCATCGTCTTTTTGTTCGGTGACGGCGTCCGCAGACCCCGATCCGGCTGTCGCTGCAGCTTCCATCGCTGATTTACCTCCCTATTACCACTTCGCCCGCTCCCGGAAGTTCCGGACTACGCTCGGCCGCCGCGTGAGGCGCCCGTATCGAAGAAAATCAGATCATCCGATGCATCGTTGTTCTCTACGACGTCCTGCTCCGACGTCGACGTCCCGAATACCGCATCGAACATCCGCCTTTCCTGCTCCATCGTGAATCTGCCTCTGGCCTCGAGTAAAAACCCCTGCCACCGTTCGTGCGTCAACGGCCCGTCGGAGGACTTCATCAGAACCGCCAGTGCGTTGAGATTTGATGAAACGTTCGACATTCTCTGGCTTAGACGGTCGGCGAACTGCAGCCGCGAGCTCGCGCTCGCCGCGGCCTGCCGCAGCGATTCCGAACCGTTGGCCAGGGCGCCGGCCTCCGGGGAAGATGCGCTGTCGTTAACCTGCCCGAGCAGATCTCCGGCGTGGCGCGCGGTGTCGAGCACCGCGACCGACAGCTCACCGATCTCCGCAAGGGCCTCGGCAAGCGCCGACTGGATCTGATCGGCGCAAAGCTCGACAAGCCGTGCCGCGTCGTCACCGCGCGAATCGTTGTCCTTATCGGGATACATCCGCCGTTACCATCAAAAGACCGGGCAGAGATTGTCGTCACCGCTGGCGGGCCCGTCGTCGAGCCGCAGAACCGAACTGATATCCGTAAGCTCGGCCATTTCCCGAAAACACGGTGACGGATCTTTCCAGTCAATACTGCGGGACTGCTCGCGCATCGAATTTGCGAACGCGGCCAACAGCTGGAGCGCGGCCGTGTCTATCGCTTCAACGCGACTCGCGTCGACGGTCACGTCGGTGCCGGCGCCGAAGGCGTCGCCGAGCTGTTCCTGGAGTTCGGCGATCGACTTGATGTCCTGCTGGGGTTGCAGAACGACCGGACCGGCTTGGCAGGACCCCTTGTCGTCCCGCTTCGCCCGCGGCGCGGCAGTGGCCTTGGGCGCGTCCTTCTTCCGCGCGGTCTTGTTGCCCGCAGCGCGCTTGCCGCCGGTGCTGGCACTCCGGGCTTTCCTGGCGACGGCTTTCTTGCGCGCCGCCTTTTGCGGCGATTTGCTTTTGCTTGCCTTCGCTGTTTTTTTCTTTCGCGAGCCAGCCACTTCAATCTCCTCAATCGAAAACGTTCCGTCAAGCACCAGAGTGCGTCTCTCGGCGGCTGCCGGGTTGCCGACAGACGATTTGCCGACAACCCGACCGCTACGTTTTTTTGCCACCATGCTGAACACCCATCAGCTGCTTGTTTACACGCCCTGTCCGAGGCGACCGCCAGTCCTTCGAGGCAGTCGCCTCATTCGATCGTCAGAACTCTTCCCACTCCTGATCACCGCCGTTGGCTGCGACCTGCCGCCTCGGCGGGGCGGCCGCAGCGCTCGGCGCCGACTCCGCCGGCTGCGCGGGCGCCGTCCACGGCCGTTCAGCCGAGCGGCGTTCGACGCCGTTCGGCGCCGGCGCATTGCTTACGCCGCCGGCGGCCTGGTTGGCCTGGTCGACCGTGAAGAACTGCATCATTTCGTTGAGACCGTCGGCCTGCTCGCCCATGGACTCACTCGCGGCAGCGGCTTGCTCGACCAGCGCGGCGTTCTGCTGAGTCAACTCGTCGAGCTGCATGACGGCTTTGTTCACCTCTTCGATTCCGGACGACTGTTCCTGGCTGGCCGCCGCGATCTCGCCCACGATGTCGGTCACTTTCTTGACGCCGTTGACGATCTCGTCCAGCGTCTCACCAGACTCGTTCACCAAACGTGAGCCTTCGTCCACTTTGGCACCACTGTCTTGAATAAGGTCTTTGATCTCCTTGGCTGCCGTCGCGCTGCGGCCCGCGAGGTTGCGGACCTCGCTCGCCACGACCGCAAATCCGCGGCCCTGATCGCCTGCCCGCGCCGCCTCGACCGACGCGTTCAGCGCCAGCAGGTTGGTCTGGAACGCAATCTCGTCGATGACGCCGATGATGTCCGAAATCTTCTTGCTGGATGCATTGATCTCGTTCATCGCGTCGACCGCCTGGCGGACCACATCACCGCCTTTTTCAGCCTGCTCCCGCGCCGCCATTGCCAGCTGATTGGCTTCGGTGGCGTTGTCGGCGTTTTGCTTCACGGTGCTGGTCATCTCCTCCATGCTGGAAGCGGTTTCCTCGAGACTCGACGCCTGCTCTTCGGTGCGCTGACTCAGGTCGGTGTTGCCCTGTGAGATCTCGTCGGCGCCGATCTTGACCGAATTCGACGCGCCCTGGATTCTGCTAACCACCTCCGTCAGCTTGGCCACCGTCGCGTTCGCGTCGTCTTTGAGTTGCCCGAATGAACCCTGGTACTCTTTTTCGATAGTTTCGGTGAGATTGCCGGTGGACATTGCGCTGAGCACACGTACCGTATCGCTCATGACCTGTTCGGCCACGCCGACCAGATCGTTGACACCGGCGGAAAGCCGCTCGAAGAAACCGTCCTTGTCGTCCAGCGAAATGCGATTGGTCAGATCACCGGCAAGCGCGGCTTCGACCACCTGCTGAACTTCACTCTCGACGGCCAATTCCTGCGTCCGGTCGGCCCATTCGACAACGGTTCCCAGGCGCTCGCCGTCGTCGGCAAATACCGGGCTGGCGATAACACGCATGGTGCGGCCGCCGATCTGCAGTTCGGCCGTGTGCGTTGCACTGAGGCCCGCCAGCATGCTGCGCTGATGCGCCGGGTTCTTGTGGAACATGTCGATGCAGGTACCGATCAGGTTGTTCGCGTCGAAACCCGGGATGTCCTTGCGGACGTCGGCCTCGACTTCGCGGAACAGTTTGGTCACCGCGTCGTTCATGTAGATGATGTTCAGATCGTTGTCGCCGATCATGACGTTGGTCGTGACGCCCTGCAGCGCCTGCTTGATGCGGCCGTTTTCGGCCGCGACAAGACGCTCCGCCTCGACCCGTTGCCGGTCTTCTTCCTCGCGCGCCAGGCGTTCCGTCATATCCTGCCATTCGACCACCGTGCCGATGCGTTCGCCGTCGTCCGCAATAATCGGGTTGGCGATGATGCCGAAGGTCCGGCCGCCCAGCTCGAGCTGCGACTCGAACGTGCCGCTCAATTCCGCCAGCATGCGCCGCTGATGCGCCGGGTTCTTGTGGAAGTCGTCGATGTTCGTGCCCATCAGGCTGCGGGTATCAAAATTCGGCAGGTCCTTGCGAATGTCCGCCTCGGCGGCCTGGAACATCTCCCTGACCGTGTCGTTCATGTAGATAATGTCGAGATTGGCGTCCGCGACCATGACGTTCGCGGAGACGTTGTCCAGGGCCTGTTTGACACGTCCACTTTCGGCGGCTGCCGCTCGCTCCTGTTCCTCGCGCACGCGGTCTTCTTCCTCACGTGCCAGGCGTTCCGTCAGGTCCTGCCATTCGACCACCGTGCCAATGCGTTCGCCGTCGTCCGCGATAATCGGGTTGGCGATGATGCCGAAGGTCCGGCCGCCCAGCTCGAGCTGTGACTCGAACGTGCTGCTCAATTCGGCCAGCATGCGCCGCTGATGCGCTGGGTTCTTGTGGAAGTCGTCGATGTTCGTGCCCATCAGGCTGCTGACGTCGAAATTCGGCAGGTCTTTCTGGATGTCGGACTCCGCCGCTTGAAACATTTCCCTGACGGTGTTGTTCATGTAGATGATGTCTAGATTCGCATCGGCCACCATCACGTTCGCCGATACGCTGTCCAGCGCCTGTTTGATGCGGCTGTTCTCGGCCGCCGTGGATTCCGTACTCATTGCAACTTCCTCGTTCGATTCGATGGTTTTCTCAGATTGGTTTCGATATTCATTCAGCATGGTTTCCGCAATCAGGCCCAGCGCGTTGCTCCAGGCCGTCTCTACTTTCCCGGTCCATGCGTCCCCGGCGACTTCGCTCATTACGTCCAGCAAAGTTTCCGCCACTGCGCCGTAGTGTTCGGGGATGGCGCCGTATTCCTCATGCCGGCGACCCATTTCACGGAGGACCGGCAACAGCTTTTCCGGTTTCCGGACGTTTTCGACGACGAGTTTCAGCGCGGCAAGAAGCTTGCCCTGCTGCGTGCGAATGTCCGTCCCGTCGAACAGCGGCTCGACCGCGGGATGCCGGCAGAACAGCTCCGAGTAGAAACGCGCGACCAGTTCTTCCGCCCGCGGTGCGATAGCCGCAAACGACGTTTCGAGCGTCTCGACGTCGAGCTCCGTGCCAACATTTGTTTCATTAGTCATTTCGATATCTCCGTGCAACGCAGGTAGACCCGGCCTACGGCCCGACGGTCACTGACTCTGCGGCCTTTGGCTGTCCGCTCATTCGTCCACCGGCTCCTCATCCGGTGTTTCTTCTACTCTCTCGCCTGCAGGCGACTTCGCCGCCTGCATGTTTCGGAAATCGATCAGGCGATCGATTTCCAGCAGGATCACCATTTTTTCCTCGACCGTGGCGAGACCGCGCACGAATTCCGTGTGGACCGCTCCACCCATGTCGGGCGGCGGCTGGATCTCGCTGCTTTCCAGGCGATAAACGTCGGCGACGGCGTCGACGACCAGTCCAACGGTGCGCTCCTGATCTTCGTGAGCCATCTTGACGACGATGACGACCGTCGTCGCACCGTACGGAATGCTCTCGAGACTGAAGCGCTGACGAAGGTCGATGATCGGTACGACGGCGCCGCGAAGGTTCAGGACGCCCAGCACGTACTCCGGCGTATTCGGAATCGGTGTAGCGTTGTCCCATCCCTTGATTTCCTGCACCTTCAGGATTTCGACGCCGTATTCCTCGCCCGCCAGCATGAAAGTCAGGTACTGCCCTCCGGCGTCTCCGGACTCGGCTTGCAGGGTGATGTCTTCTATGTGTTGCTGTGATGCGGCCATCTTGGTCTCCTGAATCTGTTTGCGTATCTCACGCGACCGCCGCGGCCGATAGCGCCGGGGCCCCGTGATTGTCGAAGTACAATTGAATGAGTCCGGGAACATCGAGAATCAAAGCGACCGTGCCGTCACCCAGAATCGTCGCGCCGGAAATTCCCGGCATCTGCCGGTAGTTGGCCTCCAGACTCTTGATTACCACCTGCTGCTGTTCCTGAAGGTCATCGACGAAAATGCCAACGCGCTGACCGTTCGCTTCCGCAACGACCAGCAGACCATCGTCGATCTTCGTGCTGTCCGCCTGGATACCGAACAATTCGTGCAATCTCACGACCGGAAGATACTCGTCGCGAAGTTTGAACAGCTCCGATTCCCCGGCGATCCGATTCACCTGCTCGGCCGATCGCTGAATGGTCTCCACGATCGAGACCAGCGAAATGATGTAGGACTCCTTGCCTACCCGAACCAGCTGGCCGTCCAGTATCGCCAAGGTCAACGGCAGGCGGATCGTGAACTTGCTGCCGACACCGCATTCCGATTGAACGGAGACGTGGCCGCCGAGATCCGAAATGTTTCTCCGCACCACGTCCATGCCGACGCCGCGACCCGACAGGTCACTGACTTCGTCAACCGTCGAAAACCCGGCCATGAAAATAAGGTTGTTGATGCGATCGTCCGACAGCTGCTCGTCGGGTCCGACCAGGCCGCGCTCTCGCGCCTTGCTGAGCACTTTCTCCTTGTTGATGCCGGCGCCGTCGTCGATGACCTGGATGACGATATTGCCGCCTTCATGATAGGCATTGAGTTCGAGAACACCGGTCTCTGGCTTGCCGGCCGCGACTCGCGCCTCCGGAGTCTCGAGTCCGTGGTCCAGGGAATTCCGCACCAGGTGCACGAGCGGGTCGCCGATTTTCTCCAGGACAGTCTTGTCCAACTCGGTGTTTTCTCCAACGAGCTTGAGTTCGACATTCTTGCCGAGCGCGTTGCCGGTATCGCGCACGAGCCGTGGAAATCGACTGAACGCAAAACTGATCGGAAGCATGCGGATGGCCATGACGCTTTCCTGCAGCTCCCGCGTATTCCGGGACAGCTGCGTCAGACCCTCCCGCAGACCCTGTAGCTGCGAGAAGTCGAACTCTCCGTTGTATCGGCTCAACATCGACTGCGTAATGACCAGCTCGCCCACCAGGTTGATCAGCGCATCGACCTTGTCGATATTAACTCGTATCGACCCGGTTTCCTGACTCGCCGGTGCGGCCTTCACCGGTGATTTCGGTTTCGGTTTTTCGGCGGGCGGTTTCGGTTTCGCGGGCTCGGCGGCGCTGCTGGGTTTCTCCTCGACGACAGCTGCGGTCGCCGGCGAATCCTTCGCTTCGGCGAGGATCGGCTCGATGGTCAGCTCACATTCGTCCCTGACCCACGCAAACACCTCCTCGACCTGGTCGCGGCTCGCCTCGCCGATCAAACGAAGCTCCCAGCTCAGGCAGCACTCCTCGGGGTCCAGACCGTCGAAGCTCAGGCTGTCGATGCCGGTCGACTCGACCTCCAGATCACCGAAGGTCTGCAGTTCGCGAAACATCCTGATCGGATCGTTGCAAGACTTGAACATGCCGGGCATCGGGCGGAAGCCGATGCGCCATCCACGCGGCGAGGCCTCCACAACCGGTTCCTCACTCGCCTGCGCGGCGGACGCCGCCGATCCAGACTCGTCACTTTCCGCTTCCGCATTGTCGCCGGTTCCGACCGGTATGTTGTCGCGTAACATCTTCTCGAGCTGAACTTCGAGCTCATCGGCACGTGTCGTATCGACGGAACCGCTGCCCAGACTGCCGATCATTTCTCGGATACAGTCCACGGACTGCAGCATCAGGTCTACGCCCGCACGCGTAACGGCCCGCTCGCCCTGGCGCATTTCATCCAGCAGCGTTTCGACGTGATGCGCAAATTCGGAGATTTCCGTAAAACCGAAGGTCGCTCCACCGCCTTTGATCGAATGCGCCGCGCGGAATATTTCGTTCATGATTTCGGGATCGGCCGCGCCTAGATCGAGATTCAAGAGGCCGGATTCCATGACGTCCAACCCTTCCATACTCTCCTCGATGAAGAGCTGTGCAATTTCGGCCATGTTTACGTCGATGGACATTTCCCACTCCTCCAATCGATCAAGCGTCGTACATCGCCGGGAATTGAGACGCGGCTACGGGCGTGTCCGGCATTCGTGCCGCCGATAGTCCGAGGTCTCATGACAGTACCTTTTCGATCGTCGACACGAGCTGAACGGGATCGAACGGCTTGACGATCCACCCTGTCGCGCCGGCCGCCTTGCCTTCCATCTTCTTTTCGGTGCTCGATTCCGTGGTAAGAACGAGCATCGGCACGAACTTGTACGCCGGGAGAGAGCGCAGGCCCTTGATCAAGCCGATCCCGTCGAGGTTCGGCATGTTGATGTCAGTCAAAACGAGATCGACCGAGTGCTCCTGCGCATAGTCCAGCGCCTCCTGGCCGTCCTCCGCCAGTACGACGTCGAAACCGGCTTGACCAAGCACGTAGTCAACAAGGCTGCGAATGGACGCAGAGTCGTCTACAGCGAGAATACTTTGCATTAAATCAATCTCCGTAATGTGCACGCGGCGGGGTCGTTGCAGGTCACTTTGCAAGAGCTGTGCCACACCCACCTTCCCATATGGCACTTGCTGGCGACCCGGCGTTGCACCCTCGACGATGTGCAGTCCGTACCGAGCTGGCATCGGCTCTGGGGGCAAAATCTTTAACGGCCGATGACAAAACCGCGAGGTCCATTCACATATGGGAATCAGCTCTCGACCGAGCGCTCATGTTCGCTGTCCGCTAAAGTCTGGAACGCCTCTGCCGACGGAATATGTGTCGAGAAGCCATTCTTGTGCGGGTAAACGGAAATGAACTCAACAAATACGGTGCAGGACGGCGGTCGGACGTTGCCGCCGTCATTCTGGAAGCGGCTGGGCGTTGCCGGCTTCCTTTTTTTCCTTATCAAAGGCCTGTTGTGGCTGGCGGCGCCCGCATTCTTCTACTTCCTGACCTGAATCCCCCTGGCGGATACCGAACGGCGACGCGCCGGAGACGCAATCGCGCCGCTCTCAAGTTCTGGCGTCTCATGCCGATGATCTGAACTACTGCCAAAATACGGACTGAACGATGGAAACTGCCGCACCGGATCGAAATGAAAAGTTCGAGTTTGTTCAACGCCTGGCGGACGACCTGTCCGGCGGCAAAATTGAACTACCGTCGTTTCCCGACATCGTGCTCCGAGTACGCCAGGCGCTTGAAGACGAAGATTGCACAACCGAGAAACTGGTGCAGTTGATTGGCGCCGAACCCGTTCTTGCGGCCCGCCTGCTGACCCTTGCCAATTCTGCGGCCCTGAAACCGAGCGGCGATCCGATCACCGACCTGAACATGGCCGTCAATCGTGTCGGCCGCATAATGGTAAGAAGTTCCGCGATGTCGTTTGCCGTGGAGCAGATGCGCAGCGCGCGAAAACTCGAAACGGTCAAAGCCCAGCTGAATGCGCTCTGGGAGCAGTGCGCACACGTTGCCGCGCTATGTTACGTCCTTACGAAAAAATACACGAAGCTAAACCCCGACGAGGCGATGTTCGTAGGCCTGATGCACGGGATAGGAAGAATGTACATTCTCGTGCGCGCCGAAGAATTCCCGGAGGTCTTCCGCAACGACACGGACATGCTGGAAATCATGGATGAATGGGATTCCGCGACCGGAAGCAGCATCATCGAGAACTGGGGGTTTTCGTCCCACATTTCGGAAGCGGTCCGTGACTACAAGGACGTCCATCGAGCACACGAGAACGAGGTCGACTACACGGACATACTGATCCTCGCCTTCCTGTTTTTTCAGTTCGTCACTGCGGATGACGACGCCGAGTTCGTTCTCGACGACGTGCCGGCAAGCCAGCAACTCAGTCTGGCCGCTGCGGACATGATCAGCGTATTGACCGAATCTGAAGAGCAGATCCGATCCTTGCGGCGCGCGCTCGGCAAATAACAGGCCGCGCTTGCCGCCCCCGAGCGCGAAAGGGAAACGCCGGCTCGACGACCCGGTCAGTCGAGGCCGTATTTGCTGAGCTTCTCGACCAGCGTCGTGCGTCGCAGACTCAACAATCGTGCCGCTTTGGCCACGATACCGTCGGCTTCCTGCAGCGCCCTCTCGATCATGGATCGCTCGATCAACTGCAGGTGTTCCTTGAGATTCAGACCGTCGAAATCGACGCTGTCGTCCGCGGGACCGGAAAGCTCGCCAGCCTTTGGCGCCGGTTCGCGATACTTTTCCGGCAGATCGGCAAGAGCGATCTCTCCGGCGGGGTGCAGGATTGCGAGACGTTCGACGAGATTGCTGAGTTCCCTGATGTTGCCTGGCCAAGAGTATTGCGCCAGCGCGTGCATAGCCTCGGCGGAAAGCCGCAGGCGGTTTTCGTCGTCGCCATGATGCTGGATGAGCAGTTCGTCGAGCAGCGCCGGTAGATCGCTGACTCGCTTGCGCAGCGGCGGCATTTGTACCGGGAATACGTTCAGACGGTAATAAAGGTCCTCGCGAAACTCGCCGTTGGCGACCGCCTCGGGCAAATTCTTGTGCGTTGCGGCCACGATGCGGACGTTGCACGGCCTTGTTTTGTTGCTGCCAACCCGCTCGATCGAACGTTCCTGCAACACCCGCAACAGTTTGGCCTGCATCGGCAAGCTCATGTCTCCGATTTCATCGAGAAACAACGTACCGCCTTCGGCAAGCTCGAAACGGCCCTTGCGCGCGGTGATGGCGCCGGTGAAAGCGCCTTTTTCATGCCCGAAGAGCTCGCTTTCCAGCAGTTCCGCAGGAATGGCTCCGCAGTTGATCGGCACGAACGGCCCGTCGCAGCGATCCGACAGCTCGTGGATCGTACGCGCGACCAGTTCCTTGCCCGTGCCCGATTCTCCGGTGACCAGAACCGTGGTGTCGAAGTCGGAAACCTGCTCGATGAGCTTGCGGACATCGCGGATCGAATTGGAATTTCCGGTGATCCGGACGCGCCGCTCACGACCCTGATATCGCTCCGCGCGCTGCAGCAGATGTGCAAGTTGAGAGCATCTGAGAGGGGCGTCCAGTTCCCAGGCATGGTGGCGATTCAGCTGCTCGTCGAGATCCGCGCTCACTTCCGTATCCCGCATGTGCAGAACCGGCAGCGCGGGCCGCGTGTCCGACAACTTGCTGAAAGCACGCGTTACGCCGGAATCGGATTTGATGCTGCCAAGCATCACCGCAATACCGGTGTCGTCCACTATTTCGTTGATGTCCGCGTCGGACTTCGCGTTCACCGGCTCGTAGTTCAGGAAACGTAGCCGGTTACAGAGTTGTTCCGCGCGTTGAGCGTCGGCATCGAGTACTACGACTCTGCCCCGTTGCGATGGTGACACCGCTTCGCTCATTGATGCGCCCCCGATACGTTATGTAAGAAATCTCAAACCCGGAGTGCAGACTATCGGCACTCTGCGTTTCGTTTCGTGATTAGAGTCACAAATCTCGAGTAATTTGACAGAATGCGTAAATGCGCCCCCATTTTGTTAAACTGCCGCGCGCAGCCCGCAGCACGACCGGCCAACCGGACAGACCGAAACGACCTCCCGCTTCTCGACCGACACCCTATATGGCAAATCCGCAAATATGACGTCCGCCGCCCAGGCCCAGGAATGGCTGAATCAGGCCATCGAGCATCACCGAAACGGCCGGCTAGGCGAGGCGGAAGGGCTCTACCGACGGGTTCTGGGTGTTGCGCCCCAATCGGCGGATGCCTGGTATCTGCTCGGCGTTATCGCGGACGAGACCGGGCGGCCTGCCGCGTCGCTGCAACTGATCGACGAAGCGCTGCGAATCCGGCCGGACAACGGGCAATACCACTACAGTCGCGGTATCGCACTGCAGAAGCTGGAGCGACCGGGTGACGCCGTCGCGGCCTACCGGAATTCGCTGCAACGCAACCCGGACCACCTGCAAGCCATGGAAAACATGGCGGTCGCGCTGGCGGATATCGGCGACGACGAACAGGGCGAAGCGATCTGCCGCAAGGTCCTGGGTCTTGCGCCCGCTTCCCCGATCGCGCACCGCAATCTGGCGACATTGCTGCTGAACCGCGGTAGTCGCGAATCCGCCCTTGGACACATCGAAAAAGTGCTGGCGCAAGACCCGGCAGACGCCTCGGCGCGGGCGAAACGTGCGCAGATTCTACTCGCCCTCGGCCGCTTCGAGGCGGGCTACGCGGACTACGCCTGGCGACAGCACTCCCCGGACTTCAGCGGCCCCAGCCCGCCGAAATTGATGCCCCTGCCGTCGCTCGGAGCCGAAGAAATACGCGGCCGGAAGCTCGTGATACTGCCGGAACAAGGGGTCGGTGACGAAATCCTTTTCGCATCCGGCGTGCCGGCGGTGCTGGCCGAAGCATCGAAGGTCCTGCTGTTCGCCGACCCGAGACTGATACCCCTGTACCGGAGGTCATTTCCGAAACTGGACGTGCGGCCGGCTCTTCCCGCCGATCGATGCCGCTGGCCCGAAGGGGTTGATGCCAGTTGGCGACGATGCGAAGCGGGCGACTTGCCGCGCATGGCCTTCGGTGACGCCGACCCCGTCCCGGCCCGCTACCTGCGGCCTGATCCAGAGCGCGTGCGATATTGGCGCGACCGACTTTGCGAACTGCCCGGCCGGCGCGTCGGCATCGCCTGGCGCGGTGGCGCCGACGCTCGTGCGACCCGGGCGCGCTCCCTTTCGCTCACGGATCTGATACCGCTTCTGCAACTGCCGGACACCAGTTTCGTGAACCTGCAATACGCCAGGCCCGATTACGACCTCTCGGCGGAAATCAGCGACTTCAACGCCGCGGCGAGCGATCGATCCCCGGTGATCGAACTCGACGGGCTGGACACGATGAACGATCTGGACGAACTCGCCGCGGTCTCGGTTGCCCTGGACTTCGTCGTGACGATCGACTCGGCGATCGCGCACCTGGCCGCCGCGGCCGGCGCAAAAACCTGCGTGCTGTTGCCGCCCGGCGGCGACTGGCGCTGGTTCGATGCGCGGACCGACAGTCCCTGGTACGTCAGCGCGCGCACCTGGCGGCGCGACCCCGGTCAGAATTGGGCCGGAGCCGTCGATCAGCTCGCTCGCTGGCTAAGCCGTGACGGCGCCCCCGGCGACGGCGACGGGATGCTCGACGAGCCGCTTCCGCCGCCCGAACCGGCAAAATCGGAATCCGTCAAGAACGAAGGCCCCGCCAATCCCGCTGAACCGCGGAGAAGCGAGACGATACTGCTTCTGAACGATACAAGCGCGTGGTACCACTGGGGTTGCAGCTGCACGAGTATTGCGCTCAACGAAGGCCTGCGCACCAATCGGGCGACGGTCAACTCCTGCGCGTTGTTGCGTGACGTGCCGGCGGACGCACTGCCCGACACCGTGGACGCGTTTGACGACGACGCGGTCTACAAGCGATTTCGACGGGCGTATGGCTGGCTGATCGATGCGATCAAAGACGCCGACCGCGTCGTCGTCAACGGCGAAGGCACCCTTCACGGCGTCGGCGAGCAGGCCCGCGGCCTCTTGTATCTTGCCTGGATTGCGGCGGCTCGCCTCGATCGTCCCGTGCAGGTTCTGAATCACAGCGTTTATCCGCTGGATACGGCGCCGGCGGACGAAGGCGCCGCGGTCGCCATATACCGCCGGGTTTACGAGCGGGTGCAAAAAGTGGTGGTGCGGGAACCGGTGAGCCATGCCGTGATCGAGGCGCTCGGCCTCTCGTCGACGCTCGGTTTCGACTGTCTGCCGCTTTTTGCCGAACGGCACGGACCGCCGGCCGGGGATCTCGAAAGCAGGGACAGGCACGTCGTCGTGGCCGGATCCGTGCTTCTGACGCCGGCGCGCATCGCCGTGCTGGCGAACCAGATCGACGAATTGGCCGCTGCAGGCTATCGCACCACCGTGCTGTTGGGCGCGCGCGGATTTCCGGCGGCGGACGACGCGCGATTTGCCGCTGCTCTATACGCTACGGCGGCTCGTAAGCCGGAGATGATTCTGGCGCGGTCGGAATACGAGTGGCTCAGTCACATCGGCAACGCGTGCCTGCTCATTTCAGGACGGTTTCATCACAGCATTGCCGCGACGTGCATGAGAACGCCGTTCGTCGTGATGGGCAGCAACACGCCGAAGATAACCGGGCTCATGCAGGTCCTGTCACAACAGTCTGCGAACCCCGACGGCTTCCAAGTTGTCGAAGACAGCGAGAAGGCGTTGCGGGCTGCGGTCGGATCGCGGCTTGCGACGCCCCGGGAGTTCGTGCTGGACGACACTGGCCTACGAAACCTGCGTGAGCTTGCAGAAGAAAATTTCTGATCGCCCGTTCAGTCGGGCACTCGCCTTGTCAACGATGCAATTCGTACTGGCCCGCCTCGCTCCGGCGGCGACGCAGTGCAAGGACCTCGCTGCGCACGGCCTGCCTGCCTGATCGCACCAACTCGAGAACGAGATCGTTGCTGCGCACCGCCGCCTTGAATACGGCGGCGCGCTCTTCGGGGCCTACCCTGCCCAACAGGTCGTCGCGACGCCTCATCGCTGTTGCCAGCGCCGTCCAGTCTCCGGTTTGGGCGGAATCCAGAAGCGTACGGTTGAGCTCATCAATCTCAGCCGCAATTGTCGGTTCGTCCTTTGGCATACCGTCACTCCCTTTTTACCAGCCGCGTTGCCGGAGATCCCGTTTCACACGGGTGCCGGTGACGGCTGCTGCAACTCGTCCGCGCGATCGCCGATAACGTCCCAAGCCGTTTTGATCTCCCGCATCAGGTGCAGGACTTCGTTCAGGCCCTCGACGTCGTCCTTCAGGTTCGATTCGAGCAGCCGGCGCGTCATGTAATCGTACAACGCGTCAAAATTGCCGCTCAATTTTGCGTCCGGCTCGTGGTTCAGGCTCGCCCGCAGCCCGCTGACGATACTGATCGCGTCGCTGATGCATTGCCCCTTGTCGGCAACCGCGCCCCGCTCCATGTGTTTCCTGGCGAGCGCCACTCTTGCAATAAACCGCTCCATCAATAATTGGATCAGCCGGTGCGGAGACGCGGCCTCGATCTCGTGGCGTACATCGAGTCGGCGGTATTCTTTTACCGACTTCAGTTCCGTGTGCTGTCTCATGTCAATGCTCTTGCTGTCATTCCCTGATTTGCCGCTCAGCTGTTCGAGTTCGAGATACCCGGCAGGTTGGCGAGTTGCTGTGTGAGGAAGTTACTTGTCGTGGTCAGCTCGCCGACGAGAGCGTCGAGCGCGTTGAACTGTCGGGTCAGGCGCGCTTCCAGCGACGTCAATCGTTCGGCCAGCGCTTCCCTCTGATCGGCGAGATCCTCGATAGCGGCATCCAGACCGTCGGTCCTCGCCGTCAGGATACCGTCATCGTCGTTCATATACGTATCGATCGCGTCCGACAGGCGCACGGCGTAGCCGTCGGAGTTCGCGAACAGCTGACCCAGCTTGGAGAACTCCGTGTCCAGGACGCCGTCGAGTTTCGCGATATCGACGCTCAGTTTGCCCTCGACGTCGGTTTCGACGCCGATATCGAAAAGTGAAGCAAACGTGGCGTCGACATCGGTCACCGCGGTATTCAGCTCCCTTCGCAGTTGGTCGCGGATGCCACGCACGGTGGCGTCGCCGACCAGCGCCGCGCCGACTTTGGTTTCCGTGTCGAAGCTGGTTTGGCTCTCGAACACGTCAATCAGCTCGTTGTATTTGTTGACGAACGCGTCGATCTGCGCGCGCACGGCGTTCAGATCGTTTTCCACCGTAACCTGCGTCGTCGTGCCGACGTCCGCCGCGACCAGATTCAGCGTAACGCCGTCGATCGCGCCGACGACGGTATTGTTGTCACTGGTTACGTCGAATCCGTCGATCCTGATCTGCGCGTCGAGGGCCGCGGCGGTTTCGGTCAGCGAGTTGAGCATGTTCGGTGGATCGTACTCGAGCGCGCTGAGTCCGCCGTCGCCGCCCGACTGGGTGATCGTCATGGACTGGTCGCTGCCGGTGTTTTCGCCGGCGAGAATGAGGTAGCTACCGGTATCGCCGTTGACAATGGTCGCCGCGACCCCTGAATTGTCCAGGGCGTTGTTGATTGCGTCACGAATGCCGGCCAGCGTGTTGTTGTCGCTGTCAATCTCGATATCGAACGACTCGGCGCCCACTGTAATGGACAAGGTACCTGTACCCACGACCGCATCGGAGCCGGCAAACGAGCCTGATTGGAGCCGCTGCGCCTGGGCCATCTGCAGGACTTCCACGCTGTAGGTTGCCGGCAACGCCGTTTCGTCGACGCTGACCGTCACCAGCGACTCATCGGAGGTTGAGCCTTTTCGCGCCAGGAGCGTATCCAGATCCGCCATTTTCTTCAGCTGATCGTCAAACGACGACAGCGACGACTTCAGGTTGCCGAACGCCGACAGTTTCGCCTGGGCGCGGGCCTCCTGCTGCGCTATCCGAACCTCTCTCGGCTGGCCTTCGGCCGCAACGAGCTGCTGGACGAGACCTGCGGTGTCCAATCCGGAGCCAATACCTGATGAGGTGATGCTTGCCATGTCGGAATTTTCGCCTTCTAACGTGGGTTATGAATACTGACTGATTCAAGAACCGTGCCAGCGATCGCCGGCCGCCCGGCCGATTCGACGGGCAACACCCGACCGAACGATTACACCAGATCGTCGACGCGCTGCAGATCTATGGCGCCCGGGTTGTTCGCAAGCGTGTTTGCTTTTTCCGGCGGGATTTGCCGGATCAACTCGCCTGTCTCGCGATCGAATACCTGGATTACCGAGGAACCGGATTGCACGTCGACCTGGAACCGCAGAGCCGGCGCAACGCTCCTGCTCTTCGAGTTCAGCTCCCGAACCAGGGCGTCGAGATTCAATGCCTGGACGCTGGCCTGCCGGCGCGGCGAGTTCTTGCCTATGTCCGGTACGCCTTTGCCGCCGGAAGCGCCCGGCGAAACGGCGTTCGGGCGTGCCGCAGAAGCTGCACCGGAGGAAACGGAATTGATGGCTTTCCCCGACATGATTGGCTCCTCGATGCCTCCGGCGACGGACGGCGATCCTTGCCGCCCGTCTAGGAGGGTCTACCGTCTTACCTGCTGCCTTACTGCAGCAGACTCAGTGCCAGCTGAGGCTGAGCGTTCGCCTGCGACAGCACCGATATGCCGGCCTGCTGCAGGATCTGGGCGCGTGTCAACGCAGCAGTCTCCGCCGCGAAGTCGGCGTCCTGGATACGGCTGCGAGAAGCCGAGAGGCTTTCGCTAACCGCGGTCAGGTTGCTGATGGTGGACTCGAAGCGGTTCTGCACCGCACCCAGCTCACCGCGCAGGTTGCTGACAACCGTCAACGCCGCATCCACCCGGGAGATCGCATTGTTGGAATTGGCCACCGAGGTTACGTCGACGGAGTTCAGGGTCGTCGTATCCAGCGCGATAGTCTGGTTGGCGGCCGCAAATCCGAGGTCGTCGCCATCACCGGTGATGATGATGTTCTCGTTTGCGGTCAGCGTCACCGTTCCGCCGTTGACAGCCGTGGCGTCGGTACTGGTCGCCGTTGCGTTCGCTACCGTGCCGATGGTTCCGTCACGGTATTCGATGCCGTTGACCGTGCTGTTACCGCCGGTGCCGGCGGAGATGCCGCCGGTTGCGCCCGCACCGAGCGTCTGGCCGATGATGACGTCACGGCCATCGGCGGCGCTCAGCCGCAGGTCGGTACCGGACAGCGAAGCGGTAACGCCGGTGTTGCCGCTCTGGGCGTTGATCGCGTCGGCTATCTGCGCGGACGTCAGCACGCCGTTGGTGGCCTGATCGAAGCTCGCGAAGATGTCCTGACCGTTGATGCGCAGGCTGTAGGTATCGGTGGCACTCGTGCCCGCCGTATTGGCGATGACGAACTCAACGTTGTTGGTCGCCGTCGCGGTCAGGCCGGATACGCCGGAGTTGTTGATTGCAACCGCCTTGGCGAAGGCGCTGTACGAGTTCTGCCCGGCGGCGCTTCCAGCCACGGAAGCCGAAATCGTCGTCGCGGCGCCGGAACCGACCTGGATCGTGCTCGCACCCGACAACGCGGTCGTCGTCACCTCGGCGCCCGAAGTGGCCGTCGCGACCTGTCCAATCTGGTTCGTGCGCACGCCCGTGCTCAGGTTGATGCTGATCGTCTCGCCGACGTTCGCGCCAACCTGGAAGCTCGCGGTGCCAAACGTGCCGTCGAGAACTTTCAGGCCGTTGAACGAGGTCTGCGACGCAATCCGGTCGATCTCGTCGAGGCGCTGCTGCACTTCGTTGTCGAGCGCCGCGCGATCCGAAGCCGAGTTCGTCGCGTTGGCGGACTGAATCGCCAGCTCGCGAATCCGCTGCAGGTTGTTGCTCAGCTCGCCCAGCACGGATTCCGTCGTCTGAGCAAGCGAGATGCCGTCGTTCGCGTTCCGCGCGGCCTGATTGAGGCCGCGAATCTGCGTCGTGAAGCGCTCGGCGATAGCGAGACCTGCCGCGTCGTCCTTCGCGCTGTTGACTCGCAGGCCCGTTGACAGCCGTTGTAGAGACTGATTCAGCAAACCTTGCGAACGACTCAAGTTCCGTTGCGCGCTTAGCGATGCAACGTTCGTATTAATCGTCTGTGTCATGTCTAACTCCTAAGTAGAAAAACCGGTCTGCTTGTTGCCGCCGGGGTTGCGATACAACGCCCGGACCGATGCCCAAAGCGCCGTTAACTGGAGTTATCGGTAGGGTGACAAAAACCTTGAGGGAAATTTCTGCATCCCGATCAAGACGAACGAAACGCGTTTGTCCGGTCTTCGCAAACTTTAGCGCCAGCTCGAAGAACTGTGACGCAGGTCGCGAGACCGCTACAGGAACTGGAACAGGGACAGTCGCTGGGTCACGACAAACGACTGCTGCGCCGCTTCCAGGACCGCCGCCTCCTGGCTGAGGCGCGACAGGGCCTCCGCGTAGTCGAGGTCCTCGATATTGGCGATCGTCTCTTGCGCGAGTAACATCGCGGCGCCGTTGCTGTCTGCCTGCCCCTCGATCGCGTTGAGTCGCGTGCCAATTTGCGTGCGGATATCGGACACCTTGGCGATGGCCAGATCGATCTCCTGGATGCTCGTGTTTATCTCGTTGCTCAGAACCGCCTGCGTGATGGCGTCGCTGACCGCGGTATCCAGCGTACTCACGATGTTGCCGATGGTCGTGAACATGCTCTGGTAGCGGCTCGGTTCGGCCAGAAACTCGTCGCCGGCCGCCGGTTCGCCTTTGATCGCAAACTCGATACCCATGAACGCTATGCTCTGACCGCTCTGGAATGGCCCGGTGGCGATGACGGCTGCGCTGGAATCGAGTACTTCATAGTTGTCGGGGTCGATGAACCGCACCGTGTACTCTCCCCTGTCGTACAGGGTCGGATCGATGACGCTGCCGACCTCCAGCACGCCGGTGCCGGTATTGGTGACCGCCGCGCTCGTCCGAAACACCCCGTTACCGTTGCGGATGTTGAAGAAAACGTCGGCACCGGAATCACCGTCGGCGACGTACCGCGACGCCCCGATCTGGACGAGCCGTTGGCCCTGGTCCCCGTTGTACACGACGCCGCCGGCGCTTCGCGAAACCGGCGCGGTGCCGTCCAGCGTGCCCCCGAAGAGGAACCGGCCGTTGCCGTCTTTCTGATTCGCAATCTGTACGAGATCCGAGACTTGTTCGCGCAATTCGACGGCGATCTGCTTCCGGGAGTCCTTGGTCTCCGTGGCGTTGTTGGCGCGCAGCGCCAGTTCACGCACGCGCTGCAGGACGTTGTTGACGGTATTCATCGCCGCTTCCTCGAACACGAGTCGGGACTCCGCCGCATTGCCGTTGCGCTGAAACTGCTCGAGCTGCGACACGGATTCCCTGAACCCCACCGCCCTCGCCGCGGCAATGGGGTCGTCCGACGGCCGGACTATCCGTTTTTGGCTGGCCACCTGCTCCTGCGTCTTGTTCACGGCCGATTGAAGCCCCTGCATCAGCCGCACGCCCTGCAGGAACGAACTCAAGGTGGAAACGCGCATCGTTTACCTCCGGATCGCGCCGATCAGCGTGTCGAACAGCGTGCTGGTGATGGCGACGACCTGCGCCACCGCCTGATACGCCTGCTGATATTGGATGAGCCTCGCCGCCTCTTCGTCGAGGTTCACGCCGGACTTCGACGCCACGGTTGCCTCCAGGTTCTGAACGATGACCTCCTGGGCGCTGAGGTTGGCCTGGATCCGGCTTGCGGAACCACCGACGTCGGCAATGAGGCTGCGGTAGTTCTCACCGACCGAGACGGTGCCGCCTTGCAGGATGCCGCTGGTTTGAATTCCGCTCAGCAGCAGCCCGTTCCGGTTGTCCCCGGTGCCGCCGCTATTGGCCTCGATCGTGAACTGATCGCCAACCTGTGGCGCGCCGGTGATCGTCACCCGGCTACCGTTGATGACGATCGGGTCGCCGCTGACGTAGGCAAAGGACCCGGCCCCGTTGACGCTGTAGGTATTCGGCCCGGTGAATTCGATGACCGACGTCGTCAACAACGCCGGATCGCCGGCATCGACGATTTCGCTGGCGCTGATAACGCCGTCGCCAATGTTGGACACACCCTCAACCGTTCGCGTTGGCGCCGCCATCGCAATTGCCTGCACGTCGAGCACCGCAACGCTCAAGCCTTCCACGACGTCTGTCGCCGGCCGGATCATGAATTCGTCACCCGCCGCTGGAGCGCCGCCGACGACGATGCTCAATCCGTTCGCGACAAACGGATCCAGGGCCGTGCCGGTGCCGGTCATGATGACGACCTGGCCGCTCTCCGCATCCCGCAGACTGTAGCCGACGCCGTCGAAACCGAGAATGTAGTCGCCGCCGTCAAGCGCGCCGATGTCGGTGATATCGGCGGAAACCGTGCCAGCGCCGGTGTTCCTCGACGATTGCAAAACCGCGGGCCCGCTCACCGAAAAGAAATCGCCGCCGAGGGCGCCACGCAGATCCATGCCGGATGCATGCTGCCGGTTGAATTCCATCGTCAGCGCGAGCGCGGTCTCGCCCAGGGACTGACGCGCCGGATCGAGTATTTGCGAGCGGAACTCGAGCAAACCGCCGACCGCGCCGCCAGTCAGTCCGGTATCGAGGAACGAATCGCCGCCGCTGCCCTCGTAGACGAGGTTCAACCGCGTGGGATCGAACTCGCTTGCGCGCACCCCGACCGCCCGCGCCTCGGAGCCGATGACGAGGGTCTGGCCGGAGCCGATGAAGACATTGATCGCGCCGTCGTCCTGCGGCACCGCGCTAATGCCGATCTGAGCCGCAAGATCCCGGACCAACCCGTCCCGCTGATCCAGCAGATCGTTCGGCGGCTGGCCGGTCTGGCCCTGCGCCAGCACGATCTGCTCGTTGCTCTGGGCGATCGCCGCCGCCAGGCGGTTGATGTCGCTGGCCGACTCCTGCAGCCGGCCGTTTACCTCCGCCTCGATATCCCGCAGGCGCGAATCGATGCCCTGCAGGCGCTGTATAAAGCCGTCCGCCTCACCCAGCATGGCCTGCCGTGCGGACAGCGATGCGGGGTCGTTCGCGACGTCCTGCACCGAATTGAAGAACGTCTGTAGTGCGGGGCTGAGGCCGGTATCGGGGCTCGACAGCAGGCCGTCGATCTGGGTCGCCAGCCCGTCGAGCATGCTCAGACGGGCCTGGCTCGTAATTGACGACTGGAGCTGCGAACCCAGCAATTCGTCGTAAACTCGCCGAACCGTTGCCACCTGTACGCCGCTCCCGATGAATCCGTTGCCCGATCCCTGGCCAGGCCTGGTCACGAACTCGGCAACCTGGCGGCTGTATCCCGGCGTGCTCGCATTGGCGATGTTGTGCGAGGTCACGTCGAGGCTGCGCTGAAACGCGAGCATGCCGGACACGCTCGTTGTCAGTAGATCACCCATGATGGTCCTCTTTCATCACCGCGCAGACACGGGTGACGACCCGTAATTTATCGGCGGTTGTGTGTCATTCTTGAGCACCTGCAGTGCGTCCCGAAGTGTGTCGCTGTTCATCACCCGGTCAATTTTGTCGGCGTAATGCGGATCGGTTGCGTAGCCGGCGGCCTGCAAGGCGTCGGCAAACTGACGGCCGTCGCGTCCGCTGCCCGGCACCGATGCGTATCTCGGACGCTCACCGACAAACGCCGCGTAGTCCTCGAAACTGGCGCCGACGTCCGGATAAGCGCGAAACTTCGCACGCTCCCTGTGCGCAACGCCGTCTTTGTATTCCAGCGTCTGACGGGTGACGCTTGCGCCCCGCCACTCGTTGCCGGCCTTGATCCCGAACAGGTTGAAGCTGTTACGGCCGTCCGAACCGCGAATGACATGCTCACCCCAGCCGGTTTCCAGCGCGGCCTGCGCCAGAATCGCTTCCGGGGCGACGTCGAGTTTTCGCGCCGCGCGCTCGGCGTGCGGCCAGATGTCACGCACGAAGTCAGTCGGACTCTCCCAGGAAACGGCGGCATCGGCCGGACCCGCGGTTGACGACGCACGATGCTTCGTCACCGTGTAGATCGGCGCCGGCGGATGGCGGTATTCGCCGGTCACGGGTTCACGGAGATCACGCTGATCGCCGCCAAGCTGGCGCACGAGAATATCGGCGATGCCAATGCCGCGGCCCTTCGACATTTCGACGGAAAGCTGCTTGTCCAGCATTCCCAAATACATCTCGTGCTGATCACTCTTACCGAAAACCGGATCACCCAGGCTCGTGCTGCGCATGTTCTTCAGCAGGCTCTCCACGAACAGCGCCTCGAATTGCCCGGCCACTTCACGCAACACCTCCGGGTCGCTTGCGTCCGCTTCCTTTCGCATGCGCGCAAACTGCGAGAAATCGGTGACGGCGGAACTCACGGACATTACGTTCTCCCCGTCAGATGACGACCAATTCGGCGCGCAGCGCGCCGGCCTGCTTCAGCGCTTCGAGTATCGCGACAAGATCGCCCGGGGCCGCACCGACCCGGTTCACCGCCTGTACTATCGCGTCGAGGCTGGCCCCGGGCTCAAACAGGAACATCTTGGATTCTTCCTGGATGACCTCTACGTCCGAGCTCGGCAGAACCACCGTCTCGCCCGTCCGCCCAAACGGCGCCACGGGCTGACTGGCAAACGGTTGCTCGCTGATGGTGACAACCAGCGATCCGTGTGAAACCGCCGCGGGGGTAACCTGGACGTTCGAGCCGATCACGACCGTGCCGGTTCGCGAGTTGATGATCACCCTGGCGGCCGCCTGTCCCGGTTCGACCTCGAGGTTCTCGATATGGGCGAGAAACGAGGTGCGTTGAAAAGGGTCTTCCGGAGCGCGTATACGCACCGAAACCGCGTCGATGGACAGCGCCGTGCCCTCGCCGAGCGACGAGTTGATCAACGTCGCCAGGCGGTTGGACGTCGTGAAATCCGGCATGTGCAGATTGAGAACGATCTCCTCGCGCGTGTGAAAATCGCTGGCGACCGTACGCTCCACCGTCGCGCCGTTGGGAATGCGTCCCGCGCTCGGAATGTTGACGGTAACTTTGGAGCCATCGGCGCCGTCGCCGCCGAAACCGCTCACGACGAGGTTGCCCTGGGCGACCGCGTAGACGTTTCCGTCCGCGCCCTTAAGCGGCGTCATCAACAGACTGCCGCCACGCAGGCTTTTGGCGTTGCCGATCGAAGAAATCGTGACGTCTATCGTCTGCCCAGGTTTGCTGAATGGCGGCAGATCGGCGTGCACCGCCACGGCGGCGACGTTCCTGAGCTGGATGTTGAGGCCCGGCGGAATGGTGATGCCGAACTGCGCCAGCATGTTCTGCAGGCTTTGCACGGTAAACGGCGTCTGGGCGGTTTGGTCCCCGCTCCCGTCGAGGCCGACCACCAGACCGTAGCCGACCAGCTGGTTGGTCCTGACGCCGGCGACCGCCGCAACGTCTTTGATCCTTTCGGCCTGCGCCTGGGCGCCGATCGCCAGCAGGCAACCAAACAGGGTTATTCGGATGATCCGCACCAGGGGTGTCGTCTTAATTGAATTCATGGTCACGTCCAGGTCCTAATACGGACTGAAAATCGAATTGAAGAAACGGGCGACCAGGCCCATTCGATTGGCCGCGGCGAGCACGCCCTTGCCGCCGTAGGTAATCTGGGCGTCGGCGATCTTGCCGGACAGTATCGAGTTGTCGGGCTCGATGTCGTAGGGCCGCACGACCCCGGACAGGCGGATAAACTCCCTGCCCTGATTGATAGTTACCCATTTTTCGCCGCGAATCAGAAGATTGCCGTTCGGGTACCGCTCGACGACGGTGACCGTGATGTCGCCGTTGAGGCTGTTGCTCTGATTGCTGGAGCCGGAGCCGTCGAACGTCGTTTCTCCGTCGAGACTGCCGCCGAACACCGGGTCGCCGTTGCGGGTAATTGGCCGGCCGAAAATGGTCGGATTCGCCAGCGAGGCCTCGGTCGTCTTCGATGTCGAGGTACTCGAGCTCTTGGAGGCGATGGTCCGCTCCACCAGGCGTACCGTGAGAATGTCGCCGACGCGCGCCGCCCTCAGGTCCTCGAACAGCCGGATACCGGCGTTCGCCTGAAAGATGGCCCCGTTGTCGACCTGCGACGGCAAGTGCATGACGTAATCCGGCGGCTCCAGGTTGTCGTCCGACTCGGGCGTGGACGCGCAGCCGCCCAGCAGCAGTAAAGCCGCCGCGACCATGATTCCTGTGCGTGAAGTGCTAGCTTGCATGTCGAGTTCCGATTACAGGTTGTTGTTGAGGTACTGCATCATCTGGTCGTTCGTCGATATCGCCTTTGAGTTCATCTCGTAGGCGCGCTGTGTCTCGATCATGCTAATCAGCTCGGACACGACGTTGACGTTCGAGCCTTCGAGCGCACCCTGCACCAGGGTCCCGGACCCGTTGAGACCCGGGGTACCGCCCTGCGCCGTGCCGCTCGACGCCGTTTCCACATAAAGGTTTTCGCCGATGGGCTGCAAACCGACCGGATTGACAAAGTCAGCCGTCTCCAGAGTTCCGACCTGTGATGGGGCGGCCTGTCCGGCCAGCAGGACGGAGACCACGCCGTCGCTGCCGATCGTGATGCTTTGCGCGCCGTCCGGAATCGTAATGCCCGGCTGCACGGCGTAACCGCTGGCGGTCACCATCTCACCCTGCGCGTTCGTCTGAAAACTGCCATCCCGCGTGTACGCGAGCGAACCGTCGGGCAGCAGAATCTGAAAGAATCCGCGACCGTCGATGGTCACGTCCATTGCGTTGCCGGTCTGTAAGAGACCGCCCTGCGTAAACAGTTTTTCGGTGGCGACGACCCGCACGCCGGTTCCGAGGCTGAGGCCGCTGGGTAGCTGAGTGTCCTGCGAGGTCTGACCGCCAGACTGGCGAACGTTTTGGTAGAGGAGATCCTCGAATACCGCGCGGCTTTGTTTGAAACCGGTAGTGTTGACGTTGGCCAGATTGTTGGACACGACCGCCATCCGGGTCTGCTGCGCGTCCAGTCCGGTTTTTGCCGCCCATAGTCCCTGATTCATATTGATATCTCCTCGCTATGTTTAACTGACGCTCAGTAGTTGAGCCGCCATGTCTGCATTTTCTTTCGCATTGCGGATCATGTTGACCTGCATTTCGTATTGGCGGGACAGCTCGATCATGTTGACCAGTACCTGTGCCGCGTTGACGTTACTTTGTTCCAGCGCGCCGGTGGTCAGGCGCACGTTCGCGCTTGCCGGCGCGGTCTGTCCGTCCGGCAGACGCAGCAGACCGTCTTCACCCTTCGCAAGCTGCGTGATGTCCGGGTTCACCAGTTTGATCCGGTCCACCGTCGCCAGAACCTCAGGGCCCTGTCCGAGCGGCTGCACCGATATCGTGCCGTCGGCGCCGATCAGCAGGCTGACATTGGGCGGAACGGCAACGGGCCCGCCGTCGCCCAATACCAGGTGCCCTGCTCCGGTGCTCAGCAATCCGCCCGAGTTGACTCTGAAATCGCCCGCACGGGTATAGGCTTCTCCGCCGTCCGGCGCCTGTACGGCAATGAACCCGGTTCCCTGCACCGCAACGTCGAGGTCACGACCGGTGTAGGCGGTTGCACCCTGACTGAAGTCCGTACCGTAGGTCTCGACAACCGCATTCACCCGCGAATCGACGCCGGGTCCTTCGATCGGCACCGAGCTGAAGGAATGCAGATCCGCGCGAAAACCGGTCGTACTGATGTTCGCCAGATTGTTGCTGTTGATGGCCTGCGCGTATTCCGTCTGCTTGGCGCCGGTCATCGCAAGATATACGGACTCGTCCACGTTACTCTCCAACCCTCACGTGTTACCGGATGTTGATCACCGTCTGCGTTACCGCATCCGATGTCTCGATCGCCTGAGCGTTCGCCTGGAAGTTGCGCTGCGACGTGATCATGCTCACGAGTTCGGCGGTCAAATCCACGTTGGACGCTTCCAGAGCGCCGGACTGAATCGAACCGAACGACGCGGTGCCGGCCTCGCCCAGCAGGGCGTCACCGGATTGCGAAGACTCGCCCCAGGCGGTGTTGCCGACCTGCTGCAAGCCCTGCGGATTGGCGAAATTGGCCAGTGCCAGCTTACCGAGTTCGGTCGATTGTCCATTGGTGAAACGCGCGGAGACCACTCCTTGGGGATCCACCGCGACACCCGTCAGACGGCCGGTCGTGAAACCGTCCTGCGACAGCGAGTTCACACCGAAAGAGTTGCCGAACTGCGTGGTGTTCAGGAAGTTGAGCGTCAGGTTGATGTCGGCCGCCCCGGTCGTCGGCGTATAGGCCGGCAAAGGCAACTGCCCACCGACCGGGGTCTGCAGAGTGCCATCGTCCGCAAACGTGATGTTCGTCGGCGTGCCGACGTTGTTGCCGTCTATCTGTGCCTGGACGGTCCAGGTGTTGACCGCGGCGTCCTTGATGAAATAGTAGGTCGAGGTGTGTGCGGCTCCCAGGGTGTCGTAGATCGTGACGGACGCCGTGTGATTGAAGCTGGACGGGTCGGTGGGATCGAACACCGCATTGGCGGGAACCGCAGCATCCGCCGGCAGGTTCAGACCCATGTCCGTGGACGTCGTGGCCCGCGGCGGGTTTGCACCGGTGGTCAACCTCAGATCCGTCGGATTACCGGTATTGAACAAACCGTTGCCGGCCGCCGGATAAGCCTGCAGCCGGCTCCCTTGTGCGTTGACGACGTTACCCACTGAATCCACGCTGAAAGCGCCGGCTCGTGTGTAGGCGCGCGCGCCGTTATCGCTCAATACGAAAAAACCCTCGCCGCCAATCGCCAGATCCAGCGCGTTGTCCGTAAAATCGACGTTGCCCTGTGAAAACTGCTGCGCAACCCGCGACGTGCGAACACCGCTGCCCGACGCGTTGGAGCTCACGCTCTGCGTGCCGACGGCAAACACCTCGGCGAACTCGGCCCGAGACTCCTTGAAGCCGGTCGTGTTCACGTTGGCGATGTTGTTGGACGTGACCTCGAGTTCCGTCGACGCGGCGTTCAGGCCACTGAGTGCAATTGCGAATGTCATGGTCTTACTCCTTATCCGTTAACTGGGACTACAAAATTCTGCGTACTTGATTCATCGTGAGGACTTCGCCGCCTTCCACGTTGAGCGTCATGCCCTGGCCGAGACGGCCGAGGTTGACGCTGTCGATCTGCGCCTCGATCAGCGTTTCCGTACCTTCGACGTTCGCGCCGCGGATCACCCGCGCCTCGAGCGAATAGGTACCGGGGCTCGCCGCATCCGCGTCGTCGGTTATTCCGTCCCACTCGAACTCGACCAGCCCGGGCGCCTGTTCACCGAGATTCAGTCGATTGATCAATTGCCCGGAGGAATCCAGGACGTCGATCTGCACGTTTTCGGCGCTGGTAGCCAGCGCAATCGTGCCGCTCAGACTGCCTTCCTCCGGCAGGTAGGCCCGATCACTGGCCGCGAGGATGCGATGTCCGACCAGATTCGCGGCCTGCAGCGCCTGATCGGAGTAGAAGGACTCGGAGAGATCCGAGAAAGCGCTGTTCAGCTGGTCGATACCTTCGACGGTCCCGAATTGCGCCAGCTGACCGAGAAACTCGCCGTTGTCCATCGGGGCGAACGGATCCTGATTACGAAACTGCGCGATCATGAGCGTCAGGAAATCCCCTTGGCCCAGTTCCTCTTCGTTGTTTTCGGCCGGCGGCCTGGCCCCGAGACCGAGTCGCGCTACGTCGTCTGCCAGTGAAACCTCATTCATCAGTCTGTCCTTTTGGATTGTGGTCGCGCGGCTCAGCGGCCGAGCGACAGCGTTTGCAACAGGAGATCCTTGGTCGTATTCATCAACTCGATGTTGTTCTGATACGAACGCGAAGCCGACAGCATGTTGACCATCTCCTCCACCGTCTGAACGTTGCTCACGTAGACGTTGCCGTTTTCGTCGGCGTCGGGATGATCCGGGCGGTACTCCACGTCGAGCGGCGCGTCGCTCGTCACGATGCCCGCGAGCCGTACGCCCGAGGACCCGATCTGATTGGCCAGCGCCGAGTCAAAACCCGCAAACACCGGCTGCCGCGCTCGGTAAACGCGAGTTGGATCGCCGTGCACACTGCCCGCATTGGCGAGATTGGACGCGGTTACGTTCAGTCGCACCGACTGGGCGTTCATCGCGCTACCGGCGATGTCGAATACTTGTGAGAGAGACACTAGTCACCTCCTTTGATGGCGTAACGCAGGCCGGAGATCCGCGAACTCAGGAAAGCGAGGCTGGCGCGATAACGCACCGTGTTCTCGGCAAACTGGGCCTGTTCGACGTCCGCCTCGACCGTGTTGCCGTCCAGGCTGGGCTGCATGGGTACGCGGTACTTGACGTCGGCACCCATCGCGCCGGCGGCCGTGCCGGGCTGATGCCCGGCCCGTGTCGTGCGTAACCGCAGGCGACTGTCGCCGGCTTGCCGGTACGCAGTGGCGAAGTCGAAATCACGCGCTTTGTAATTCGGCGTGTCCGCATTTGCGATGTTTGACGACAGGATCTCAGTCCGCAACGCGCGCAGATTGAGCGCTTGTTCGTGATTGCTAAACGGGTTCGTTTTCATATCGGCAGTGATTCCGTTGTGTCCTCGACGCGGTTCAATGCAACTGCCGTGCCAATATCCACGGTCTACGGAACTCAAGGCTTCGGCGCTTCTGCCGATAACCGTCGTAGGGTCAGATCGGCAAGCAATTGCCGTCGTGCCGGCAACGGATCGCCCGCGAGGACGATACGCGGCGACACCGAAATGCTGGCACGGCTCTTGCACTGTTTCATTGGTACAACGCCAAACGGCGGGGGAGCGGCGGTTCCCCGGAGCGCGCGACAGGCGCAAAACCGCATGAAAACAGGACATTGAGCAAAAACAGGAGCTTTTGAGATGCACGCTTATTTGACGATACTCGTCGGGAACTTGACGGATGCGCGGCGAATACTGCGTTTGTTGGGCTGCGGCATCGGATTGTTGCTGGCCATGCCGGGGCTGGCCGCCGCCGGCGAGGAACCGGACGCACGCTGGCACCCCGTTGCCGACATCAAGTCCGCGGCGGAGAACTACCTGAAGCTGACGGTCGGAAACTCCGACGCACGAATCGTGCCGACCGCCGGACATCTGGATCCGCGCCTGCAGCTCCCGCGATGCTCGGCGCCGCTCGCTCCTTATATACAGAAAGGTGCAAAACGCGCAGGCCGCACCATCGTGGGCGTTCGCTGCACGGGGTCGAAACCCTGGAATATTTACCTCCCGGTCTACATCGCAACGATGGAGGACGTCCTGGTGACGAGTAACCCCTTGCCCCGCGGCCACCTCATCGGCCCTGCCGACATCGAAATCGCTACCCGGGACGTATCGGGACTGACCCAGGGTTACATGACCAACAGCGCCGACATCGTCGGACGCCAGCTCACGCGGTCGGTGACCCGCGGCGTCGTGCTGACGCCGGCGCAGCTTCAGGCGAACGTGCTAATCACGCGGGGCCAATCGGTCACCCTTCTGGTCAACAACGGCGCACTCAACATCAGCATGGCCGGCAAAGCGCTGATGGACGGCACGGAAAACCAGAGAATCAGAGTAGAAAACACGGGGTCCGGGAGGATTGTGGAAGGCCTCGTGCGCTCCGAGGAACTCGTACAGGTACTGGTCCAGTAAAAAAGGGCCTGGCGGCGTATTTGGGCCTAAAGTTCTGGGCCCGGGCGCCGATATAGGAGGAACCAACAATGACGGTTGAGGAAATGCATTATGTCTAACAGGATTGATCCCGTGCAGAACGGAATTACTCAAAAACCCGGCAAGCAAACGGCGGAGCCGACGTCTGCGGCAGCGGCTCGCCCGGACGGCCCGGAACGTGCCGAGAGCGATCGCGGCAAAGTGGCGTCGAGCAAGGACACGGTGGTCCTTACCGAACGCGGCCAACTGCTCGAACGCCTGGAAAAAACCGTCGCCAGTCTACCCGAAGTCGATCTCAGGCGCGTGGAAGCCGTCAAGGCCGACATTGCCAGCGGCAATTATCAGGTCGACGTGGACAACATCGCCGATATTCTCCTGCGCACCGAGCGAGACCTGGGTGCATCGTGATGGACCTGACGCCGGATCGATGCCGCGCAAAACTCCGTGACGTACTCGATCGGAGCCTCGAGTGCAGCAGAAGGCTCGAAGCGCTGTTACAGGACGAGCGAACGGCGCTGCAAACCCAAAATGCCGGTGATCTGGAAGCCGTAGCCGCCAGCAAACTCGACTGCGTCCGAAACCTCGATCGGTTGGAAAACGAACGCCGGAGTCTGGGCAGCAAGGCCGGCTTCGAGGGCGGCGAGAGCGGGATGCAGGCGTTGCTCGGTTGGTGTGACGACGGCGCCCGGCTTGAAGGGGCCTGGCGCGAATTGCTGCAAATCGCAGACCGCTGCAGCCAGCTGAACCAGAGCAACGGCGCGATCGGTCGCGTACGACAAGAGCAACTACGAAGCGCGCTTGCCGTGCTGAGCGGCGCCAACCACGACAACGCCGTATACGACGCCAACGGCCGGGACGCCGGGCGAATCGGCCAACGCGAGTTGGCCCGGATTTAATCGCTAAACTTAAGACAAGGATCAAAATGATGTTGATTGTTAGCAGAAAAGACTCGGAATCCATTCTGATCTCCCCGGGCGACGACATTGACCCCAAGATGACGCTTGCGGACCTGTTTCGCACCGGACCCATTGAGATCACGGTATTTTCGACCGGGCAAAAGCGCGTCAAAATGGGCGTCCAGGCGCCGGAACAGCTCTCGATCTGGCGCAAGGACGGCGTCAGCGGGTAAACGTCCCGTCACCGCCCGTCCCGCCGGATACAGGCGCCGATGCGGGGTTTTCGACCGACGACGGCGACTCGTCAACTCGCTGCTTGGCCGCGAGAACCCTGTTTCGACCCCTGCACCACGGCGCGGACGCGCCCGTAAACCCTTATAAGTAAAGCGTTTCTCGAAAAAGAAGCGCCGCCCTTGACAGGCCGGCCCCGATCCCCTATGGTGCAGCGCAACAATTGCTGCACCGCACAAAAAGGAGCCTGCACATGAACTCGCGAGTTGAAAGCTCGATCAATCGTATCGCCGAACAGGCGCGGGGCCGGTACGCGGCCTGGCTCGACAGCGCCCGCACCCAAACCGAGCAAGCTGCCGGACGCGTCCGCAAGGGCAAAAAGCCCGTCAAAACGCTGTCGCGACTTGGCGTCAAGCTGTCGGACGTCTCCCACCGCACCACCACCAAGGTATTGAAACAGCAGACGAAGATGGTCGAGAACCAGATCGACGCGTTTGCCGGGCGGCTGAAGACCGCAGCCCATGCCGAAACCATCGGCGATCTCGTTCGCGGCCAGATTCGCCTGATCCCGGAAAACACGTCGCAGTTCGTCAGCGATTCCCGCGCGGCGCTGTCCATCGTCGCCGAAGCCGGCAGCGAAATCCGTCAGCTGATCGCGGGTAGCGTATCGGAACTCCGCGGGCAATCGGAAACTCGCACAAGAACGGCAAAACCCGCCGCAAAAAAGCCCGCTGCCAAGAAAGCCAAAACGAAAACCAGGGCCAAGGTCAAAGCCAAGCCGGCGGCAAAAGCGGCGGACGCGACGCCGAACGCGGAACCCAAGGCCGCCTAGGTTCGCCGAAACCTAAGTTCCGGAAACACCGACCGCCGGTGCCTGTCGTACAGGTACCGGCGGTTTTTTTTGGAGCCGTCGTGCGCGACGGAACGGGCGAACCGGGTCCGCCCACTTATTGACCGCAGCGCGGCATTCGCCTGTATAATGCCGCCCACTTCAAGCACTTTCCGATGCAACTTATAATAAGAATGGTCGGTAGCAGACAGCCCACCTACCAAAGAGAAAGAGTCCAGCGATGACGACGACATTATCCTCGTTGCGGGAATGGGTCGAAACCGTCCGTTCTCTGACCCAACCCGATGACGTTCGCTGGTGTGACGGCAGCGATGCCGAGTACCAGGGTTTGATCGGGCAAATGGTCGAGTCCGGCGATCTATTGCCGCTCAATCGCGAAAGCTATCCTGGCTGTTACCTGCACCGATCGGATCCGTCCGACGTGGCGAGAGTCGAACACCTTACGTTCGTGTGCACAACAGAACCCGCCGACGCCGGCCCGAACAATCACTGGATGAACCCCGGCGACGCGCACGAGAAAATCGATGCGTTGTTCGACGGGGCCATGCGCGGCCGGACGATGTACGTCATCCCCTATTGCATGGGGCCTATTGATTCGCCCTACGCGCGCCTCGGCGTGGAGATCACCGACAGCCCTTACGTCGTCGCCAACATGAAGTTGATGACGCGCATGGGCACCGCCGCGCTGGCGCGTATCGAACGCGAGGGCGCCTATGTCAAGGGCCTGCATTCGACCGGCGATCTGGATCCCGAGCGGCGCTTCATCATGCATTTTCCCGAGGAACTCACGATCAAAAGCATTGGCTCGGGATACGGCGGCAACGCCCTGCTCGGCAAGAAGTGCCACGCGCTGCGAATTGCCAGCTGGCAGGCACGCGACGAGGGCTGGCTCGCCGAACATATGCTGATCGTGGGCATCGAGAGCCCCGAAGGCGAAACGCATTACCTGGCCTGCGCCTTCCCCTCCGCCTGCGGCAAGACGAACCTCGCGATGTTGATCCCGCCGGAGTCGCACGCCGGCTGGAAAGTCTGGACGCTCGGTGACGACATCGCCTGGTTGCATCTGGACGACACCGGTCAACTGCGCGCGATAAACCCGGAAGCGGGCTATTTCGGCGTTGTTCCGGGCACCAACGAAAAGACGAATCGCAACGCCTTCCAGATGATTCAGCGCGACACGATATTCACCAATGTCGCGCTCACCGAAGACAATCAGCCGTGGTGGGAAGACAAGAAGACCGGAGAACCGGCCATCGATTGGCAGGGCCGTGACTATGCGGGAGGTAACGGTCCGGCAGCGCACCCGAATTCACGGTTTACGGTCGCCGCAACAAACAACCCCGTTTATTCGAGGTTGGCGGAGGCGCCCGACGGGGTGCCGATCTCCGCGCTGGTGTTCGGCGGCCGCCGCAAAGAGCTTGCACCGCTGGTTTACGAGGCGAAAAACTGGAACCACGGCGTCCTGATCGGCGCGGGCGTCGGCTCGGAGACCACCGCCGCGGCAACCGGTGAGGTCGGCGTCGTGCGTCGTGATCCGATGGCGATGAAGCCGTTCTGCGGCTACAACTTCGCGGATTACTGGGCGCACTGGCTGTCGTTTTCCGAGCGCTCGGACCGCTTACCGCGAATTTTCCACGTCAATTGGTTTCGCCAGGACGACGGCGGTCGATTCCTCTGGCCCGGTTTTGGCGAAAACCTGCGCGTGTTGCGATGGATTATCGACCGCTGCGAAGACCGGGCGGGCGCGCGGCAGACGGCAATCGGTTTTTTGCCGAACCCGGACGACATCGATACGAGCGGGCTCGACATCGAGCCGGAAACGCTGGACGCACTGTTGTCGGTCGATCGGCGGCAGTGGCGCGCCGAAATCGATTCGATTGGCGACTATCTCAAGGGTTTCGGTGAGCGATTGCCCGACGCGCTGGCCGACGAACAGTCCGCCATTGCGGCCGCGTTGCGCGACTAATAAAACAAAGAAAAAACGGGTCGAATCCCTTTTTGCGAAACGCGTCCGCTAGTCTTCGCAGATGAAGTGGATCGACAGCGGAGCGCCCGGTTTCGCGACGCGCCCCAGTCCTATGATGCCCTCGCCGACCAGTTCGATACTGTCGCGACGCACAAACGTTTCCTCGCCCTGGACGTTTTGCATGAACGTCCCGTTGGTGCTTTGATCGATCAGGATGAAGCGACCGCGACGTTGCTCGATGCGCGCGTGAATCCGTGAAATGAGGTTTCCCTTGATCACCAGATCGTTGTCGTCCGCACGACCGATGTTGATGCTCTTGCGCGTCTCGTCGACGACCACGGTCGTATCGCGGAACGTCAGCGTCAGTTTGTTGTTGCCGCGCTTGTTGCGGTTTTCCCATTCGATTGTCGGCAGCATGCTGGTGGCTTCGTCCGGCTGCCAGAGCAACTCGAACAGCGCAACCTCGTCCAGGCGGCCGCGCACGGTTGCGACGTCGATCTGGCGCGTTTGCTTGCGCCACTTGGATCCCATGCGTTCGACGGTGGTGCCGGAAATGACGATCTGACGGGCTTTCGCCTGTGACGTCATCCGATTCGCGGTGTGCACGGCGGCGCCGAAGATGTCGTTCTGCTCCTGCACCACCGGGCCGTAATGACAGCCGACGCGAATCGATACCGGAATCCGCTGTTCCTCCTGCGCCGGCTGGCCCTGCTCGTCGGTTTCCTTGTCGCTGCTTATGCGGGCCTGCATGAGACTCGCCGCCGCCATGGCCTCGTCGACGGTGGGAAAGGTCGACATGACCTCGTCGCCGATGGTCTTGATCACGGTGCCGTTGTACTGGAGCGTTGCGTCCTTCATTACACCCAGGCAAATCGCCACCGTCTCACTGGCCTTGCTGTCGCCGAACTGCTCATACAGCTGGGTGCTGCCCACGACATCGGCAAATAGGATTGCGACTTCCTGGTCTTTCGCCATGCTGCTGATACCTAACGCGAACCCGGGCAGGATGCCCAAATGCCTGCCCGAGGCGCGATTATACGCACAGACCTTTGCCGTTCCCGAAAGTTATGTCCAATCCCCAGCATTTGAACCGAATTACCATTTGTGGCCGTAAGGCTCTAAATTATGGCCGATTTCCAAGGGTTTTTCCGGCCTATTTCTCCGCGACGACGTAGGCGATCCAGGCGAGATCGGCTTCGCCCCGCTCCTCGGGCGAAAACTCGCCGTTGCCCTCGCCGTCCTCGTCTTCGCCCTCCCAATAAACGGTGGCCTTTTTGAACCCGGCCTCCAGCAGCAGCTCGCGGATTTCCGGGGCCGTCCACAGGCGCCATTCGTAGGTGAACGCTTTTTTGAGCTTCGAGCCGTCCGGGAACTTGAAGTGGATATGGCAGCGCATGAAGTGGGTCACCGGATGGAACTTGGCCTGGTGCCAGATATAGGTGAACCCCTTGTGTTTGGTCTTTTCGCGCGTTTCCTCCATCGACTCCGAGCCGCCGAAAAGGTCCACGAAAAACAGGCCGTCGTCCTTCAGAGCCGCATGGGCGCGCTGGAAATAGCTGCGCATTTTGTCGCGCGTATCGAAAATGAAATAGCTGAAATTGAACGCGACCGCAATGTCGACGGGCGGCGTCTCGACCGTCATGACGTCCGATTCGATCAGGCTGACGCGCGTCTGGTCCGCCCGGGGCAGCCGGCTGATACGATTTTGCCGGCCCCACTCGAGAACCGACGGCTCGATATCGACGCCGATCGCCTGGAAGTCGTCACCCTGCTTCACCCATTCGCAGGCGGCGCTTGCCGTGCCGCAAAAATCCTCGCGAAGCGAGTGCGCGGTCCGGCCGCGAATTTCCTGAAACGTCTTTTGCAGAAACTCCACTTCGTGTTCGACGTTCTGCACGGAAAGCTCGTAGAGCTCGTGGATATCGGCCTGTTCCGCCATTGTGCGTTTGGCCGCGGGCACGGCGGCGTCCTTCTGACTCATGGGTACTGCGCTCCGATTACATGGGGTTGGTTTACCGAAATTGTAGCGGTCGGTTTCTGGACTGACCAGAACCGTTTCACCTATTGACCGCTAAGCGAGCGAAATGTTACGCAGCCGCCGGCAGCTTCGCGAGCGCCGCACGTACGGTATCGGCGTCCGCACCGGGCCGATGCGCGTTTTCACTGAGATAACGCCGCCAGGCCCGGGCGCCCGGCTGACCGGCGTAAAGCCCCAGCATATGACGCGTTATGTGCTTTAGCTGGGCGCCGGCGGCGATCGAGCGCTCGATGTACGGCAGCATTGCGGCGACGACTTCGTCACGCGACGCGGCCACGCGTTGATTGCCCAAAACGACGCGTTCCAGCTCCGTTAGAAACCACGGGTTCTGATAGGCCTGACGGCCGATCATGACGCCGTCGACATGACGCAGATGAGCGACACATTCATCGGCTGTTGTAATGCCGCCATTCAGAACGACGGTTAGACCTGGATAATCCCGTTTCAACGCATAAACACGCGGATAGTTGAGCGGCGGCACGGTCCGGTTTTCCTTGGGACTCAGTCCCTGCAATATGGCTTTTCGCGCGTGGACGATAAAGGTATCGCAGCCGGCCGCCGCCACCGTCTCGACAAACCGGCGCAGAAACGCCTCGCTGTCCTGATCGTCGATACCGATACGCGTCTTGACCGTCACCGGAACGTCGACCGCCGAACGCATCGCCCGGACGCAGTCCGCCACTCGTTCCGGGCGCGCCATCAGGCAGGCGCCAAACGCGCCATTTTGCACGCGGTCGCTGGGACAGCCGACGTTGATGTTAATCTCGTCGTAACCGGCGTCGGCACCCTTCCGCGCAGCGGCCGCCATCATCGCGGTATCGCTGCCGCCGAGCTGCAGTGCGATCGGATGCTCCGCCCGGTCGAACGCGAGCAGCTTGTCGGCATCACCGTGCACCAATGCCGCCGCCGTGACCATCTCCGTGTACAGCTGCGCGTTTGGACTCAGCAGCCGCAGGAAGTAACGGCAATGGCGATCGGTCCAGTCCATCATCGGCGCAATTGCTATTTTTCTTTTATCTTTCATGTAGTTACAAGATATTTGTAGAATTAATAGCAAGAAAAGACTTCGTTGATCTTCCCGATGCCTATTTTGTAGTGTTGAACCACCAGTGACTTAAAGTGAAATTGTACTATTTTGTTCAGTGGTTTCGGTCACGAGGTATCTGGCAAGAAGGACATATCAGCAAGCCCGCCGACATTACAAATTATGCGAAGCACCACGATTCGCATTGGTCATTGCAACGACAATCCGCTCAATTTCTTTGCGGATCGGCCCGAAGAAGAACTATTGGTTGAGCAACATCAGACACTCCGAATCTGGGTCCAATCGTCTAAAGATAAGTCCCGTTGGATCATCTGCCAGTGAGTGTTCATCTACTCTTCCATTCTGTAAGTATTGGTATAAGAAAACTCAGCGGAACTTAAGAACTACGGCACTAGAAACGAAAGCCTCGTACTTGTGGCGACCGAACTCAACTAGCATCACTAATGGCCGCCTCAGGACCCGACGATTCGGATACGTCAATTACGACGACTTCCACCTGGGCAGCATCTGGCGAACTAGCGGCAATAGACCGCGCCAACGATCGAAGGTGGTCCGTAACCTGGTCGAAGTTCCAAAAGGGTCCATCAGGACTTTTCCATCCGCGTCGCCTTGCTTTTTGATGAACCAGCAACAAGATGCCATGGCGGTTCAGTCGATCACGAAGATATTGGCCTATCAACTGCTTACGCAAGGCATCCTCAAGTTGCCGTAGCGACCAACTCTCCACCACCTTAATCTCAGTCGGTACACGCGCGCTCGATGCCTTTGCCTCGAACCGAAGATCAGGCTCCTTTTCATTCGCCACGTGCGGTTCACGCTCGACCGAGTAATTCCTGCCTTGTTGACGCCGCAACCGATCGGCAATCCAGTTCTGAACGGCCGGCTCGCCCGGGAGGGCACCGAATGCGACCGAAAAATCGCCGTGGTTTAGGTCGTAGTGGAGTTCTTCTATTCGCCGACAGGCCAGTTGTTGTAGATCCCTTGGTGTATTAGGCGCCGTCAAACGCTCTTTTTCGAACGCGTACACATCATTGGCTGACCAAATCCCATGCTCAGAGTCTATCAATGCCCTTTCCTGGGCGCGCTCCACTAATATCTCCGACCGAACAGCGAAGTCCGGTTCACGACTTAGCTGAAGGATCGCCTCATACGTGGCACGTCCCGGCCACTCAAACAGTGCTTTGAGCAAACCTGATCGGGCGCTCTCCGCATCATCCCGGATATCCGGTGAATAGGATTTCCCGGTCGGTCGAACATTGTCGTCGGCAGGCCGCACTGTTCGGTAGGCAACTCGAATCAGCGTCAAGAGACTGTCAAACGGGATTGCCTCTCGATCAATGGCAACCCCTTCCCAGCGGCCGAATAAACTCGATAGAACGGCCAACATCAGGTCCGTCTGATCCGACGCACTAATATCCGACAACTTTGATACCAGCGAGTGAATGGCGAGCGAGGGATCAAGCTCATACAACGCGGACAGGTAGGTTGCGGACTCTCCCCACTCGGACAATTTCTCGAATCGGTCACGCGCAATCGCGACCAACGCCTCCCGATCCGCAGTTGCTGGAATCAGGATTCTGAACATGTCACTCAGGGCTCTTGGCGCAATTCTCTCATTGTCCGCCAGCAGCAGATGGATATCCTGAGCGACGGCTACGCCTAGCGCCTTACCGGACCGCGCGATGTCGGAGAGCACAGGAAACTGCTCGCCCGTTCCTATCGATTCTCGTTCCAGTGCCAAAGCGCGCCAGATAACTGAACGCACAGCACCTGGTTGCCCTTCGGCAAGGTCGTTGATCCAGTGCGGGAAGCCGTTTAGCTCATTCAGTGCGTACATCGTAGCCAGCTGTGCCTCCTCATCTGCGAGGTCCATAGCCCAGCAAGGATTAATTTGCGCTTCTTGCGTTATTCCAACGATGCCAATGCTGTCAAAATCGTAGACTAGTCCGCGCTTATCCGGTGGACGTTCGCTCCTGACCGCTGGCGTCCAATGTCGCCAATATCGGACAAGTGCACCTCGAAATGCCTCAACGGCAGCGTCACCAAACATCGGAATCAACGGTGTCAAGTCGTCAATTGCGAACTGGCCGCGATTCTCTCCGAGCCCATTGAGCAATTTCCACAAATGATAGAAGGCTGAATCCACCTTACCGTTTTTGGGTGGCTGGACCGACGTCAGGCGATCTGGGTTCGCGCGGATTTCATCGGCAAACGTTCGCCAAGAGTCATCTCTCGATTGTCGCTGAATAGCGTTGACTTTCTCTCGTGCTGCAAGCCGCGCTTGAAATTTCGATTCTTCGCTTGACGGTGAGCGCGGAGTCGTCCACTCCGACACGATTGCTGCCACTGCAGCGTCCCGTTCGGCGAGCGCCTGAACCCGAGCGAGTTGTTTGGGATCTTCATCGTTTTGCCGCCAGATCGTCATTGCGGCATCGGCAGCGACCTGCCGCTCATACACGTCCGCCCGGTGTTCCGCGTCCTCGAGCAGCCAATCGAAGTCGTCAACACCAAAATCTCGCGTAAACCCAAGCATCTGAAATCGCCAGATTCCCCCCGTATTCTGGGACTCAGCGTCGTCCCGTTCGCGGGTTTTCTGAACGGTTCGCCATAATGTGCAGCGGCGCCGCTCAGGTGAGACCGTCAACAGGGTCGATAATTCCCGCTTGGACGGCCTGTGCCCTATTGTGTGAAAGCTGAACATCCTTCCGATCCAGAGCGCTGCATCTACAACGATGTCGGGGACAGCCTTCTCGTCGACGAGTTCTAGGAGTCGACACGCGGCGGCGTCAATTGCAAACCGATATTCATCGTTTTCCTCGCGGTCATACTCATCAAGCGGCTGCCCGCCAGTGTCCACCTGCGACAACAACCCAGCGAGCAATTCCTCCACTTGTTGCCGATCGTTCAGTCTGTTCGCAAGAATTGGCCCGTAGTATCCGAAGTCGAGGCCGCTGTTACCGTCTGTAGCATCAATCGACTCCAGAATATTCAGAAGCTCTTTCACGGACAGTTGTTTTGGAAACAACCCCCGCACCGCATCCCACAGCACAGTACGAGGAATGGTCTCGGCATTATCACGAACATATTTTGCGTAGCGACGCTTATCGTGATCGCCTGCGGTCGCCATCAGAGCAACGCCAGCAAACATGGGCGTGTATCGGTCCGTGTAAGCACCGAATGAGGCGCCAACGGCGATATCGGCACAATTCAACAACTCCCCGTGCAATATGACCGACAGCAGCAGCTCGCGAACGGCTGCAGATTCCGAAAACTCGGCCCACAGTGACCGGACACATGGTTCTATGTCGGCCTGCGCAAATCGCTTCAACGTGTCGTTATTGGGTACGCGCACAGACGCCTCGTTCGCCACCTGAGCCACAACCGCGCGCAATACACGCTCGCGGACCTCCAGTGGAAGGCTGCCTGGGTCGCCGGCATCCATCAGAAGCCGCGCGTCCCTGTCAATGACTTCGCGTGCGATGCCAGAATCCCAAACCGATAACCACGCCGCAGTCGAGCGCAGGGAGGGAATCACTACGTTCAATCCGTACGTTGTGGCAAACAGCAGGTCATGGACCTCTGCTCTCGGGCAGTTGGTCTGTAACAAACGTTTCAACCACCGCGCCGTCAAATAACCACGTACGACACCGTCATTGTCGTTGTGAAGACGGACGAAACCCGCGGTTGAAGGCACAAACATCGCTCGCGATATCAATCGAGACCGATCCATGCCGTTCCAATCGAGCAATATCTCGTCGAGTTTTGCGGATCGGATGTCTTTACCGCTCTGTCCAGCCACACGGTCCGGTATTTCGATATCACGTACTCTCTGAAGGACCAGCGCAGCGCCAATGCGCTCTAAGGCCTCCATGCATCGATCGGTACTTAACGGGTCGCGTCTCACTCGATCGGGATCCGTTTCTTGCAGGCGTTGCTGAATACTGAGCGCAAGCATTTGAGACAATGTGCCGAATCGCTGATTGGCAACCCAATAGTCCACGAGCCAGTTGAGATCGATGGGACGACTGGCAAAGGCCCAAAGATTCGATTTATCAATCGCGACTAGAAAATCGTCGGTATTCGACACGTTCCTGGAGCGAGCGAAAGTGGCAATGCGCGCCTCATCGAGCGGCGTCATCCGAACGACAATTGGCTGCTCTAACGTCTCCGTTGCACCGCCTTCATCCGCCTTTGATGTTCGGCTGATAGCTGCAACGACGAGGTCGTTCGGATCAATTTCCGGTTTTGGCGCATCCGGTGGCGGCAATGAAAGATGTTCGACCAAAAGTTGGAGATCGCGCCGAACCTCCCAGTTCGCGTCGCGTCCAGTCAACAGAACATGCGCTCTGCTTCGGCAACCATCGACCGTATCGGCAATTTCACGAAGGACATCATCAAAGGGAACATCACTAGCCTTCGCTTCATCAACAGCATCAAAGAAGAACCACGCCTGCTTGTCGCTGTCGCGCCATGCCGTCAGAGACCGAGTCGCGCTTCGACCCAGCGCCCTTTCCATTCCCAACCGCCCAACCGATTGAAGCGTCGCTGCAAACGTGTAGTGGCCAGACGCCTCACAGGCCTTTGCCTGGGCTTCGATCTCCGTCGACTTACCACTGCCTGGTTCCGCCAACAGAACGACACGCCGACGTTGCAACAGATCGCTCCAGACAAGCGGATCTCGATATTCAGCGAGGTAGCCGCGTACATCAGAATCCTCACTCTCTTCTACCGTCCATGGGACAAAGCATCGATTAAGGGCGACAAATTCTTCCACGCGAGTTACGCAGCAAGTGTGCATTGGACATATTCTGGGTCGACCTGAATCAACCGCAGAAAGTTGGTGGCTGCGGCATAGGGTTTGCGCTTTCCTTGGTCCCAACCTTTGATTGTGTCGAGGTTAAGCTGGAACGCACGCGCAAACACAGCCTGCAACATGTCGATACTCGCACAAATAGCTTTGATGTCAGCCGCGGATAATACCGTGCACACAGTTGCATTGGTTTCGTCGCACTGCGCGAATCGAATACCTTCTTTTAGGTTCGATACCAATTCTGTGTGTGATTTGTCATCCATCGTGGATTCCTATCCAAACTCTTTTTTTCTAGAATTTGCGCTATATAAACTAGCATGAGTTTTTAACCACCTATTCTGCGACTTTGAACTACCAATTACTCAATACGAAATCGTACTATTTTGTTCAGCGGTTTCGGCCACGGAGCGGGCGATAAAGGAAATGGTCGACCCATACATCATACCGATCACTCTGCCTCCCCGAAGGCTAGCAAAAAAAGAAACATCGCAGCCGCTTGCCATCACACATAGAACTTCAACGGCTGACGCTCATGGTCTTTCGCGGAACCCATTATCAGCACATCACCCACCCGATCGGCGAATCGTATCGTAACCGGCAAACCGTCGTTGTAGTGGCAGGCGTTGTAGTTGATCTTTGTCAAGCCGAGGATATCCGTCAGAACCGTCTTCAATTTCGGTGCTTTTCCCGTACTACGTAGCACAGTCACAAACAACGGATTTGGCGTTTCAGGTCCAATGTAAGTATCCAGCCGAGGTACAAACCCGCTGGTCCACAAATACGCGTTTCGGTCGTTTAGCATCAGAGCACTACCGCGCATCACGGGATAGTCACCGTCTCGGTAAAGCTTGTTATCCCCGCTGGTTGTCCGGATCCGAACCCCTACGAGTTTTGTCGCCCGCGGAACCGCCCGTTTGAATGAACCCCATTCTTCCGCGGTGAAGCTCGTTCTACCATGAATAAAGAACTCTTCCGGCGGCCCCCCATGCTTGTCCTTAAAGGTATCCATTACCTTTCCTACAAGGTCCTTTGCCGCCCTAGGTTTAAGATGAAAATCATATTCCGAGGTCTTCCACGGTCCGTTAGCACCTCGAAACACGACGCCGTCGCCTTCGTTCAAAAACATCTGCGCAGCACAACACGCATGTTCTCGCGGGTGATTCGGAATCAGCTTGAACACCAGGCCCAGATAGCAGACGCCCGGTCGAACATTCGCCAGACGCCAAGGTGGATTCGGCTGCGTCTTATAATATAGGCCGGTGCAAACATTCCAGGCAACCGTGGCGGGCTCCTGCAGATTGCGAATTGGAAATCCCGCTGAATTCAAAAATTCCTCGCGGGCAATGGTTGTCTCTCGCAATAGCTGTGACGTATGGCCGTACTGGAGTAACCTCGCCTTCACCTGCCGGTGGAAGTCGGCAACGTCGTCAAATATCTCTTCGGCACTTTGATCAATCAGACCTTCGAGTAACGGTAAATCGATTCGGGTTTTCTGCGCCTTGGTAAACTCGCCCTCAACCAAAGGCAGCCCTGTCCTCCTGGCCAATGGCTTACACCGCTCAAATACGAGCTCTGGAAGAACCAGAATCCAAACATCAACGACTCTTTCCTCGTTCCGGTCGTGATACTCGATTTCCGAAACGTAGTGATCGACCGCCTTTCGTACCGCTTCGTGTTGGTTCGCCGTTCGCGTTGACTGATCAAGCGCCTTCAAGTCGATCTCTCGTTCCACGAAATCGCCTGGGTTGTAGGTAATTCCGAATGCCTCTTGCACGCCTGGGAAATTGCTCAAGTGGAGACGGTGCTTTTTCTCGCGTTCGGTCGGTGGCGGAACGGCAACAAAACCGCCGGCGCCCGTTGCCCAACGGCGAAAGTACTTTAAGCCGTCACTCGTACCGATCACACCGACAGAAATCTCGGTACCCGATTTCGGCGCAGAATGCGGACCATATAAGAACAAACCGTCTTTAGGGTGATCCGTTGTCTGTCCGTGGCCAAACATCAGTTCCGGCTCATCAAGGTGAATCAATTCAATTTTGGACGGATCAATACTCACTCTGGCTCTACCTCGACTAACACCGTCCCAAGAGTCGAAAGATCGGTCTCCTCGCCATCATCTGCCATCTCTCGCACCGTCCTTGTCGATACCGGCGACGTAAACTTCTGTGGCTCGGCATCCAGTAGCAAAGTCTGGGTCTCAGAAAGCGGCACTTTGAGCTGTCCATTGTCCGCTCCGACCAAGAGCTTCATGTAAGCCATCAGCTGACCGTGCCATCGCGGATTTCGCCATCCTTTGCAGATCGTCCGTCGCGCGCGATGTTGCTTCTCTACGTCTGGCAAGACCGGCCCCGCTTCCTTCTCGGGACCGACCGTCGCGAACAGCACGCGGGCTTTCAGCTTGAAGTGTGGATACGGCCAGAAATGGGGTGACGCGGACACTCCGTAGCTCCAAACTCGCCCACCCGCTATATTCCTCAACATTGAAGAACGCCGTTCGCCGGAAGGCCCCCAAGAAACCTTCTTTCCCATCGGCAGCAGCTCCTTGCCAACGTGAAATCCTGTCTGCGTCGCGTAAGCGTACGACTCGAATCCGCTCTCCCGACAATACCGCTCCCACGCCTGCCGAAACATCGACACGAGCATATTGCTAGCTTCTTGGGGCTCAACACTCGGGGCCTGACAGCCGTCCTTTACGAATTCTTCGAGCTCAAACTCGGAGGTGGCTCTAAATCGTCCGGCGGCTGCAAAGCTCTGCTCCACTTCTTTTTCTTCCGCGAAACTGAAGAAACCACGCAACCGAACCTCGGCCGGATAGGCGTACGCTTTGCAGGCACGCTCCATAGCTGTGTGATTAAGTGCGCCGGTGGGCTCGAAATATCGTATCGTTTTCGGCATCGCCTGCATTACAAGCCAATTCGATGTCAACTCCTCCGGGGTTTGTTCGACCTGAATGGACAAGCGCTTTCGATACGCCTCCCAGTTCGGATTGATGTTTGGCAACTCACCCGCTTTCGGGACCTGCCGCTTCTCCAGGGTTTGCAGCAAATCATCCAACCCCTGCGCCCAGCGGCAATAAAAGTCCTTGTATTGGAGCCCTCCAATACCGAACAGTTTTTTGAAGGGCGCGAGCCGCACCGGAATGATGAACTGGGGATCCTTCAGTTCCTTCGACAAGTCTTCAGCGATCGCTATCTCTTCTTGCACCCCATCTTTCGCTAGGCTTTCATCCCTGCAACACAACAGCATTTTGACGGCATTGTTTTGAAGTGTGTGGGTTACGACTTTTCGCCATCGATCGCCCCCATCTAAATTCAAAATATCCGCGAACACCAAATACCCTGCGGCTTCCAGACGCGGTGCGAGCCAGAGCACAAACTCGTCATCCTCAGGAGTTGCCTTGCTGATGAATACGGTTCGTCGATCTGTCGTTGTATCCGCCGCCACAAAATCTCCTTTGCCGAATGAGTGGGGGACTGCATCTGCTCTTACTGCTCAACACACGGTTACTATGGAAAAGCCTCTACACTTACCGGAGAGGTTCAGCTATCTAGCACCAGCTACCGCTCTATCGACGTTTATAATTCCTCCGCCAAAATCCTTGATGTTTAGTCGGCGAACCCTCACGGTCTGATCCCTTATCGGAAAAGTTAGTTACGAGCGACTTTGTGGTCGCGGATTCGTCCGCTTTGACGCACGGCGGCGATTTTGTGCTACCCATTGTCAGTGCCCCGACCGTCTAAAATGTTGTCTCACCGTAAAGCCAGTGCCGCTGGACTACGTCCCTACTAGTAACAGAGAATTGCATACTAACACTCCAGATGTTAGTATGCAAAACAATGTTAGAAAATAGCCCAAAACCCAGTACCGGTAATGTTTTCGCGGCGGACCTGCGTGATTACATCGCCACGACGCTGCACCGTTCGATTGAGCTAGCCGAATGGAGCGGTGCAACCGGATTAGCCTCATTCTTATCGAAACGCTATGAGTTTCTCGCCGCGCTAATCGGGCACCAGCCTTGCTTGTTCGCAGTAGACCGAGGCACTACCGATGCCACGCCGGCAGAAATTGCTAAGCACATCGCAGGTATTGAAAACACCTTCGATGGCGTGGTGATCTATGCCACGCGACATCTGTCTGCCGATCGCCGCGCACGCCTCGTGGGCAGTGGCGTACCGTTCGTCGTGCCAGGTAACCAGTTGTACATCCCACCATTGGCCCTTGACCTGCGTGAGAACTTTCATGCCCGTCCCAGACGAGGACGTGAACAACTCTCCCCCGCCGCTCAAGTGGTGCTTTTCTATGGCGTATTGTTCCCGCATGAATTGAACGCTGGATCGAGTCGTCGTACGCCCACGCATTTGGCCAACGCCGTCGGCTACTCGGCCATGTCGGTCGGTCGAGCCTTCGAGGAACTTGCCAGCGTCGAGCTTGCAACGATCAGGAAACGCGGCCGGTCGAAAGAACTCCAACTGGAACAGAACGGTCGAGCACTCATTGAGCGCGCTCGACCAATGTTGCGTAACCCGGTGCGCACTCGCAAGTTGATAAGAGGGGCACCTGTGTCGCCTCCAATGAAGTTAGCCGGCGAGAGTGCACTGAGCAATGTTACAGGCCTATCCCCTCCTCCTGTTCATCAGTGGGCTATGCACGCTGAGGAATGGCCCTCGATCGAGAGAATTCATGATTTCAATGTAGTCAACGACACCGATCAAGCCCATCTAGTAGTTGAGCTTTGGTATTACCAACCCGATGTGCTCTCCACTGACATCACGGTGGATCCATTGTCGTTATACGCGCAGCACTGGGACAACCCCAATGAACGCGTCGCAATGGCGGCCGAGGAAGTATTGGATCACGTTCCATGGTCGTAGGTATCGATAAGTTTCGAGAACACTTTGCAGGTCACGAAAACCAGTACACCCTGATTGGTGGAACGGCATGCGACTTGCTGTTCGCCAACGCCGGTATCGATTTTCGAGCCACCCGAGATTTCGATATGGTGCTGTGCGTTGAGGTGGTCGACGAGGCATTCGCCGCTGCATTTATCGGTTTTCTCGAGGGCGGCGGCTACCAAGCGCGGCAAAAGAGCGACGGGCACAAAGAGTACTTTCGATTCCACAAACCGAGCGACTCCGCGTATCCCTATATGATCGAGTTGTTTTCGCGAAAACCGGGCGGCATAGATATTCCCGACGAACACATTTATTCGAAAGTCCCGGTCGATGAGGATGCCCTGAGTCTTTCGGCCATTCTATTGGACGAACACTACTATGACGCGCTGCAGCAATCGAGCACCGTGCTAAACGGCGTCTCTGTACTAACCGAAGATCTGCTTATTCCTTTCAAGGCCAAAGCGTATCTCGATCTTTCTCAGCGAAAGGCCGAAGGCGCAAACATCAGTAGCAGAGATGTGAATAAGCACCGCAACGACGTTTTTCGTCTTGCTCAACTGCTGCCTGCGGATCGACGCACTGAACTATCCGAGAGCATTCGCACTGACATCAGAGCATTTTTAGACACCGTTGGTGGTGACGAATCCTTTGATCCTAATGCGTTTGAAGTAGCATTCACCCGAGACGAGGCCATTGCGCTTCTGGAAACCGCTTACGGCGTTTAGTACACACGCGCAACCAAGAACGCAAGGTGGCGTGCAGTGTTCGATTCGTCTCCTCTTTAGCAGCAGTCCCAATTTTTTTGCGATTATCGTCGAACGTAAGACTGTATATCTCGCTGTGATCGTCCTTTTGCGCTCATTGGTGAGAGGTGCCGACCCAACCCTGGCCAGTTTTGACTTTTGTCTTAGAGTTGGCCAGCCAGGTCAGCACCGCCCCGCACGACTCAACTCTCCACGGATTGGTAGACTGCGCATGTAGATCAATTTGTGCGCAATTATTGATGAGAGTTCCGTTTGCAAGTCGTAGGTCTGATGGTTCCGTTTTGGGCGTGGCAGACGTCCCGAGGGGGCGCGCCGCGGATTGCGTCTGCTTGTCATGCGGGCGTCCGGTTATCGCGCGGCAAGGTGACGTCCGGGCATGGCACTTCGCACACGAATTCACCGAATCAGCGGCAGACCTGTGCGAATACAGTGTCTACGAGTCAGTTCGTGAGGCAATCCTGTGGCTATTGCCCAGGCTTGAGCGACTCCGGTTGCCCCCAGTCGGCAACCGCCCCGCGGAACATATCGAACCGGGTCGCGTTGATTTGAGAGTTGATGTCGGCGGAACACCAGTAGATGCACGAGTGATAACCGAGGGCTACGAGTTACACCTCTACATTACCTACGCAGGGCGATCACTCCCGGAAGATATAAGCAATCCGAACGGCAGGCTAGGCATTCTCGACCTCAAGATACAGAAACTCATTGGCGACTGGGGAGACGATGCAATATCGATAAGTCGAGTTCGTCAGTGGCTTGAGGAGGAGGACCGGGGAAAAGGATGGGTCCAACACCGATTGCTATGCAACGTGCAGTCAGTCCCTGCCAAGACAAACCGCCCTGCGATCCGCGTAGAACATCATTGCGTTATGTGCCGGTCAACCTGGATAGGGGATCCTGGCGTGAAATCAGCAACGTGCAACAAATGCGGCACTCACTTATACGTGAAATCCAAGGCAATCAGCTGACGCGCTCCAGTCCTAACTTCTGACACCTTCTTTGGTGCCGCTGTTGTGTCTGCCTTCGCTCAGAATTGGCTGCGCAGTCACAGCCGCCCAAAATATTCGCAGAAGCAGAATTTGGATAGGCTCCAAGTGTCGATAATCAACCGATCGTTCAAAATCGGTTAACACTATCACCGCAGCTATTCAGATAATCATCGCTAAGACGTCACAATATGACCCTTAGCGAGCTATTTTCCGGAACTGTTCGCAGCAATAATATGCTAATGAAGGGTTCTACCTACTTCGGTCTACTAGCAGAGTTCGGCGAGGCGGAGATCCCACTGGATCGGGTCTGTGAAAAGTACTTTGGACTTTCCGTACCGAAAGCCAAGCGACGCGCTTGTCTTCACCAACTGCCTGTTCCAGCGTATCGAGGAGGATCGCAAAAATCACCTTGGCTTATCAGTGCCATAGATCTGGCGCAGCACATCGACGAGAGACGCTCGCAGGCCGCGAAGGAATGGGCTTCCATGAACTAAGCGACTGTCTTGATCGCTGATATTCGCGCGGGTCTGACCGCCTCCAACCGGTGCGACATTTGTGCGACATAAAAATCTTGGCGCGCATAACTCACTGATAAACAAACTGCTTTCAAAGCATCGGGTCCAATCCATCATCGGGGCAATTGCAATTTTTTCCGCATTTTTCATAGATATTTGTATAACACTTTTACGGAATACGAGATTGGACCGAAGTTCTAGTCTGCCTATTTTGCGATTCTACGCCGTCCAGTGATCGGATTTGAAATTGTACGATTCCGACTAACGGGTTCAGTTGCAAAACCTTAGGCTAGGAGGACGCACCGGCGAATGCGTAGGCACTGGTAGCTTCGCGAAGTACGACGATTCGCGAAACACCAACCTTTTCTATTTACGTACTCGTATCGCTCCTAGAGTTCGGTGATCGCCGTCGCTACGGCGGAGAAAACCAGCAGAGCTTCCTGGCGTGAGTCATCGACGACTTCGTTGTTGTCGTCCGGATGAGCCCCTAGTTGGGTTGCGTGGTTTGCAACGTTCACTAGATTGAGCAAGCGTTCTCGTTTAGACATGGACATTCGGATGCTGCCGCTTTCCCGGTATTTGGTAGCCGCTGCTTGAACGTCGTTTTTCGCCTCAACATGAACTAGCGCAGTTTCCAAAGCCTTCCGACACTCGACGACAATATTGCTGTAATGGCCTCTATACAGCAATTCTCGGGCACGTGTCATCGAAGCCCCTATCCCAACTGTTGATTCATTCCGGCTTGCGGAACCGCAAAGTCATACGATCTGATTCACCAATTGCCTGAGTAACCGGGTTGTCAGTTGTTGTGGGTGGCAAACGCCAGACGATTCCGTCGGCAGGGTCGTTCGGATTGGCGTTGATCTCGCTGGTTTCTTCCAGAACGAAGCCAGCGCGCTCGAACGCGGCGACTACGGCACTCTGCTTCAAATAGCCATTATTGCCGCCGGCAAACGCATCGTCAGCGGATTCTGGGGCGCGGTGTTGGACCACCCCGGCCACGCCGCCGGGAGCGAGCACTTCGTACACTTCGGACAGCGCTTTATCGACAAGGGGCTCCTCGAACCGGAACAGGTGGTGCAGCGCTCGGAAAAACAGGACCGCATCAGCCTTTCCGTTCTCTTCATCAGGAATACTGTCAATCGTGTAGCCAACAATCGGTTGGGCGCTTTCGATTCCGTCGACGCTCATGTACCGGTCCATCTGGGTAATGTCAGCACCGAAACGCTCGTAGTTTTCTTCACTCCAGGTGGAGAACATCTGCACCCAGAGGCTATCCGGGTAAGTCACACCGATCAGACGGCCCTGTTCCGCCGTAAACGGTGTCAGGATCTGGCTGTACCAGCCTCCATTTCCGGGCAGGACCTCGACAATCGTCATGTCGGCTTCTACCTCGAAGAAGGAAAGGGTCTCGAGCGGATGTCGCCAATCATCACGAACCCGGTTCTCTTCCCGGCGTTCGTGGGCGATGACATCCGCTAGAGTGGTGCTCGCGACCTGGGACTCTGTTGGCGTTGACGTGACTTCCGGCGTTGACGCGGCTTCTGGCGTTGACGTGACTTCATCATCGACGTCGGAACAAGCTACCAAAACCAGTGCCATCGCGGTGACATACCCAATAGTTTTCATGAAACCCTCCCAAGACATCAAGTCATCCCAAGTGTTCGACCGGCGTATCTCGAATGCCAAGACGTTACCATCGATTTAAGAGCCACTCACCCCCAAGTTCGCTGCAAAAGACTCCTACGTCTAACTAACTGATCAACAAGGTACGTTTAAAGGCACCGGTCCCACTCAATCATCGGAGCAACTAAAGCTATATTTTTCAAAAATTTATACAATCAACTCGATATTCGACATGAGGAAAGAAGGCTCGGATTTCGCGCCCTTGCATCGTCCAGGTTCAAGGCCATTGCACTAACTTCGCTTGAGCTTTCGATCGTCGAACATGGCATGCAGAAAAGGCTCATCGCGCGTCGGGATCGCCGACTCACCCGAACACCGTCCGCATGTGACCTTTAGCAGCCCAACACGTTCATGCCGGGTCACGGCCTCTAGATGCGGCGATGCTAAAGGGTTAGCCTACGCACACGATGAGTCCCCCCATGCCAAGAAGTTCAGCCTATGCCTGGTGCCTCATTCTAGGTGGCGTGTGCTTCTTCGGCCGCGCCCTAATATCGCTGCTCGCAGGACCGCCGCCGCCGACCGGAATCGAGATTCTCCAGTGGATCGACGCCGCCCGCGGAACGATGATGTTGGGCAACGAGGCTCTCGTCATCGGTGCCGGGCTCCTCCTCGTGGGACTCTACGGCTTTCAGCAGTCGTTCAACGCGCAGGCCCCGGTGAAAACCACAGCGGGCAGCCTATTGCTCTTCGCCGCGTGCGTGGTGTGTCTTCTGCTTGGCATCGTACAGGGGCGCTTCGTCTATCCGATCCACGGTTTGTCTCTCACGCGTCCGGAAGACGCCGAACTGCTCGCGTCGCTGTATTTCGGCGGCTACCATCTCGTGGCGCTCGCGTTCGCTGCGGCAACGACGCTCTGGGCACTCGCGATGCTCGAGGCCCCGGAGCGATGGCGGACACTCGGATACGCGGGCTTCGCGGTCGCGGCGGGCTCATTCGTGAGTTCGTATCCGGACCTGATCGGACCCACGGCCGTCTTCGTGCTGGAAGCCGGGCTGGCGCTTTGGTGGGTTGCCGTTGGCTTCACGCTGCGCAAATTCGACGAATTGCGCAACGCACCGGGTACGTAGGCCTCTGAAGGGTTCGTAAGCTTCATCCCTATGAGAGAGAGGTAGCAGCTCACGTTTTCGGGCACGTGAGCTAGCCCCTGAAGTGACGCTTCGTAAAAAATATGTACAGGTTGAAATTGGATCGGCGTTGCAACTCTTCCGAACCGACGAGGCATTGCGAATTAGTCCATCACTGTCCGATTCATGTCAATACATCACGTTTGTCGTTGCTGCTGCTACCAGGGGAACAAGGTGACGGTGGTCCGCGTGGCAGCCAACCTCGCCATTCAATCCTCGAGGCGGTCGTACCAGTGTTTTTTCAGCAGCCACGACGTCGCCACGAACAGCAGCGCGCTGGCAATCAGCGCGTCCGTGCTGCGGATCACGAGGAATATCGGCATGACGACCAATGTCATCTGCCAGATGATGCCGACCACGACGTTGAGTGCATCCCGCTTGAAGTTCAGATTGCGCTCGAATGCGGGATCTTCGGCGATCACTTGCCGGTGTACCGGGCCCCAGAACCCCCACGGTCTCGTCTGCTTGTAGAACCGCATCAGGACGGCCCGGTCGTCCGGTTCCGTCAGAAGGCAGCCGGCGATGCTGCCGAGCAACGCGACGATCAGCAGCAGCGGAAACTGCTCGATGGCCAACAGCTCGCAGCCCATGGCATCGAGCACCCGCGGCAGCACGGCCACGCCGAGCATGCCCGCCAGCATGCCGTAGAAGTATCCGTAGCCGTTGAAACGCCACCAGACCCACTTGAGCGCATTGGCGGCGACGTAACTTCCGTACAGCAGGCCGACGATCCAGTCGGTGCGGGCCTGGATGTTGCCGCCGGCGAGACCGAAGGCAATGCCGATCACGACGATCGTCGTGGTTGCCGCATAACCCAGGTACACGTAGCGCCGATCGCTCGCGCGGTCGTTGATGTAGCGCCGGTAGATGTCGTTGACGACGTACGCGGAACCCGCGTTGATAAATGCGGCGAACGTGGACATGAACGCGGCCAGCAGTCCTGCAAGCAACAGGCCTCTGAAACCGGCGGTCACGTATTCGCCGATGGCGAACGGCAGGACCTGCTCGAAATCCAGCGTCCCGTCCGTCCGGTCGACGAGCTGCGCCGGCTCCATATAGACCAGCGCCAGCACGGCGATGCCGGTAACCATGACGTAACGTGGAAACATCAGGACGAGCGGCGTCAGGCCAAACATCTTCGCCGCCTCTTTCGGCGTCCTCGCGGAAAGCACGCGCTGCATGTCGTAGCTCGGTACCGGGCCCGCCATGCTGGCCCACACGCCCTTGAACACCATCAACATAAAAATGAAGCCGAACAGCGAGTAGCCGTCGGAGGCGATGCGTTCGTCGGCCGCCGGGAGATGTTGCGACCAGTCCAGTTCCAGCTCCCAGCCGAACCAGAGCGAGTCCCATCCCGGAGGCACCGCGGCCCGGATCTGTTCAACGCTGGTTGACGCAACCGCGATGACGCCGACGACCAGGCAGGCGACGGTCATCACCAGAAACTGCATGACCTCGGTGCCGACGACGCTGTAGAAGCCGCCTTTGACCGTGTAGAGGGTTGTGATGCCGACCACGATCAACGCGTACGTGTCCTCGCTGGACAGGTGCATCCCCATGATGCGCCAGGACAGGTCCCAGGGGAGAATCTGGGTCGCGAATTTGCCGATGCCTTCCACGAAGTAGGCCATGAACGCGATGACGATGAGCACGGCGAACACCACCGTCACGATGTGCGACAACCGGCTGCCCAGCGAAGTCCCGAATCGGAACGTCATCCATTCCGCGCCGGTCAACACGTTCGAGCGCCGCATCCAGACCGCGAGGAAAACCATCATGAAGATCTGGTTCCACACGGGCCAGAGCCACGGGATCCAGGCGCTTTTCACGCCATACACGAACATCCAGGTCACGATGATCATCGTGCCGGCGACGTCGAACATGCCGGAGGCGTTCGACAGGCCCAGGAAGTACCACGGGATATCGTTGCCGGCGAGAAAATAGGTTTTGATGTTCCGCGACGCCCGCCGCGACAGCCACAGTCCGAGCCATACGGTCCCACCGAGGAACAGCCCGATGATCAACAGGTCGATTGCTGCGAGTTTCATCACCGTCCGTTCTGCTTTTTACCGTTTCTCATGACGGACTGCCACGGCCGCCTTCGTCAGGTCACGGGATCGTGAAAGGTATCGAATACCGACAGCAGCCCGATATCGAGATCCATCACCTGTTTGTCGGTGGGTACGTATAGGCGCTTCTCCTGCCCCGGCAGCAGGTCGAAGAAGTTGTCCGACAGGTTCACGTCGGCGGGCAAACCGTCAATCGAGACATACAGGTGCTTGACCAATGTGTCGGCGCGCAGGCGCAACAGGCTGCCCCGCGGGCAGGCCTCGACGCCGCACTCCACGCTCGGCGCGCGCAGCGCCAGGCGTCGCGGCGGGACGAAGTAGTACAAGCTATCACCGATCCTTGTGTCGCAGTTCAGCAGGCTCGCGACCAGAACGAGCTCGCGCGGATCATGCCCCGCCAGCAGCACGCTCTGCGGTGTGCGCCACACCGTGGCGGCCGTGTTGGCCGGTATCCGGACGTCGCAGCTCTGTCGCGCCAACAGCTCGCCGTCCAGATTCAGCAAGCGGATATCCAGCTCGGCGCTGCGCGTATCCGCCGTGTCGGACGCGATCCGGATCTCGATGTCGTCGCCGTTCGGGACGGTGAATACGATCGTCGGGGCGAATGACCGACGCGCCTGATAATGCAGTGCTTTCCAGCGCCCGTAGTAGTCGATCCCGGACCACGACGCCGCGGGCCAGCAGTCGTTGAATTGCCAATACAGGCTTCCCATGCAATACGGCATCGCCCCGCGATGCGCCTCGAACGCGATGCGCAACCCTTCCGCCTGTTGCACCTGGCTCAGGTAGAGAAAGTGCTCGAAGCTGTCCGGCTCCCGAAAGCTCTTCCCCATGTAGTCGCGGATGACCCGGCTGCCGCGTGGATGCCGCTGGTGCACGGTCATCACCTCCGACGAGATGTCCCAATCCGTGGGCTCGGAATACCGTTTGACGGATTCGAGCAGCGGGAACGACTGAAAGCCGAACTCGCTCATGAACCGGGGCACCCGCCGCCGGTATTCCTCGAAATCCTCGCCGCCGTGCCATATGCCCCAGTAGTGATTGTCGCCCCGCCGGTCGTCCTCCGGCCGTTCCCAGAAGCCGATCGGTGACGACGGCAGATAGAACCGCTCGCCGTCGTATTCCGCCACCAGCCGCGGCAGCAGGTCCCTGAACAGGCGCCCGTAGTCGTCCTGCAGGCTGCTGTAAAGCGCAGGTGAATAGTTGAACTTCCGCGGCCAGTCCCAGCACTCCATGCCCATCTCGATTTCGTTGTTGCCGCACCAGAGCGCGAGGCAGGGGTGGTTGCGTAGGCGCCTGATCGTGTCGGTCGCTTCCGCCGCCACGGAGCCCAGGAAATCCGGATCGCCGGGATACAGCGAGCAGGCGAACATGAAGTCCTGCCAGATCAGCACGCCGTGCTCATCGGCGAGCTCGTAGAAGACGTCTCGTTCGTATACCCCGCCGCCCCAGACCCGCAGCATGTTCATGTTGGCGGCGACAGCATCGGCAAACACACGACGGTATTTCTCGACCGAAACACGATCGAGAAAACTGTCGGACGGGATGTAGTTCGCGCCTTTCATGAAGACGGGCCGGCCATTGACTTTCAAGTAGAAACACTCACCGTGTTCGTCGGCAGTGTTGACGAGCTCTATCGTCCTCAGACCAACTCGCTGCCGCCGGCGATCGAGGATACCCCCGTTAGCGGCGATCGATATCTCGAAGTCGTACAGATACGCTTCACCCAGGCCGTTGGGCCACCAGCGACGCGGTTCCGGTATCGTGACATCGACGCGATGAGAATACGAACCGGCAGGCATCTCTACCGGCGCCGCCTGACGGATCCCGACAACGTCCGGACAGTCGATCGAAAGCATGCCGGTCAGGGGACGGCGCACGTCGACGTCGACGGTAATACTCAGCTCGGCTTTTTGATCGGTGAGCTCGCGGATGACGCAGTGCAGACCGGCGATACGCGCGCACTGGATGAACTCAAGGTATACGGGCCTCCAGATGCCCGACGTCACGAACCTCGGCCCCCAGTCCCAGCCATAGTGATACGGCGCCTTGCGCGTATAGACGCTCAGGCGCTCGTTCGAGTCGTCGTTCTCGGCCGGATAGGTGAAGCCGCTCTCCTCATGCCTGGGAAGCGCTTCGCGGATCGGTGAACGGAAGACGATGACGAGCTCGTTGCGGCCGGCTTCGAGGTGCTCGCGGCACGCGAGCCGGTGAACGCGGAACATATTGTCGGCGTCGAGTATCCGCTGGCCGTTGAGGGTGACGGCCGCATAGGTGTCCAGGCCTTCGAATACGAGATCCACGTCGGCTTCCAGTTCCGCCTCGGTCAGCTCGAACTCGCAAAGGTACTCCCAGTCTTCCTGCTCGATCCATTGCAGGGACCTCTCGTTGTCACGATAGAACGGGTCCTCGATCCGGCCGTTCCGAAGCAGATCCGTGAAGTTGCATCCCGGCACGCCGGCGGACAACCAGCGATCATCGCCTGCACGCCTGAACGACCAGTTGTCGTGCAACAGTTTTCGTGGGCTTCGGCGGCGGTCGTCCGCCGTCCCGGCCGCGCCAGCCGGCTCGCGTTCGTATTGCGCGTCCACGCAGCCTAGGCCCTTGCGGTCCTGGTGGACGAGATCACGCTCGCCCCCCGGCGAGCAGCCGTGGCAGGAAGCCGTCGTAACGGGCGCAACGCCGCGGTTGCTCGAACGAGGTACAGTCGCAACGCCGTTCGTGCATGCCGCCTACCGCCGTTCCGACAGCGTGATATCGAAACGGCCGCCCGTGACGATATCGCCATGGTCCAGGAAATAGTCGGTATACGCCTCGCCGTTCAGAGCCATGCCGCTGATGAACCGCGCTCCGCTGCTCTGACCCGCACGGATAACGAACGCGTCGCCCGCGTAGTATTCCGTATTGAGGTGTAACCGGATCTCGTCGAACGACGGCGCGACCAGCGCATATCGCGTGTCGCCGGGCAGCACCGGATAGATACCGAGCATGCTGAATGCAAGCCAGGCCGACAGCGTGCCCGCATCGTCGTTACCGGGGATCCCGCCCGGTGTGTCGTGGAAATGCTCCTCGATGAGCGCCTGCACCTGCCGCTGGCTGCGCCACTCCTCACCGGCCACGTAGTTGAACAGGAACGGATAGGCGATGTCCGGCTCGTTGCTCATGTCGAAATTGTCCGTCGAGAAACACTCGACCAGCGCCTGCACGAACGCCGACGGACCGCCCAGCAGCTCGATCAGCCCGGGTATGTCGTGCGGCACGTAGAAACGGTAGTTCCAGGCCGTACCCTCGACGAAACCCGTGACCGGCTCGAAGTTCTTGCCCATCTCGGGATCGAACGGCTCGTGCCAGCTACCGTCGCGCCTGCGTGGACGCAGCATGCCGGTATGCGGATCGAAATAGTTCCGGTAACCCTGCGCGCGCCTGAACAGCAGCTCCGCGTCTTCGTCCTGGCCCAGCTCCCGGGCAAGCACGGCCGTGTTCCAGTCGGCGATGTAATACTCGAGCGATGACGCGACGGTGCCGCCCCAGCGGCTCTCACGCTCGACCGGGATGTAACCGAGCGCCGCGTAGTCGTCCATGTAAGGACGGATCCGGTTTCGATGCTCGCCGGCCGTCGCGTGCTTTCTCATCGCCGCGTACGCGGTCGCGACGTCGAAGTCGCGGATACCCCTGACGTAGGTATCGGTGATCACGGGCAGCGCGGGATCGCCGACCATCACGTCGGTCTCCATGCCGAGCAGCTCCCATTTCGGCAGCCAGCCGCTTTCCCGGTACATGTCCACCATGCTCGTCACCATCTCGGACTGCAGCTCGGGGTACAGGAGGCTCAACAGCGGATGGACGTTGCGATAAGTATCCCAGAGCGAATACACCGAATAGCGGTTGCCGCCCTCCGTGTTGCCGAATCCCGGCTGTTCCATCAGCGGATAATCGCCGTTGACGTCCTGGATCATGTTGGGATGCACGAGCACGTGATAGAGCGCCGTATAGAAAAGTGTCTTGTTCCGGTCGGTGCCGACCAGCTCCACGCGGCCGAGGAGCTCGTTCCATCGATCGCGGGCGTTTCGGCGCGTCTGCTCGAAGTCGAAACCGGGTTGCTCCGCGGAGAGGTTCGCCCGGGCGTTCTCGATGCTGACGTAAGACACGCCCAGCTTGACTTCGACGGTTTCGTCGGCCGCGGTGTCGAATGAAAAATACGCACCGACGTCGTCCCCCGCCATTTCCTGACGATAGCCCGGATACGGTTTGTAGGTCGCGTTGTGTGCGACCCACTCCGCTTCCACACCCCGGTAGGCCGGCTGCTTCTTGAACGTGCCGGCAACGCGAGCGGGTTTGCTGAGCCTGGCCACGAAATACACCGGCCGGACGTCCTCCGGTTGGTAGCAGAACGTGCCGATGGTCTTGTAACCTTCGACTTCCGTGTCGGACACCACCCTGACCATCGCGCCCGACTCGTTCGTCAATCCCAGGCCGAGGTTGAGCAGCACGTGCGATTGTCCGTCGGGGAAGCGATAGCGGCTGATACCGGTCCTGAGCGTGCTGCTGACTTCGACCTCCACGTCGTGCTTGTCGAGACGGACACGGTAGTAGCCCGGCGAGCTCACTTCGTCCGTATATGTCGAACCGTGAACGGCGGAATCCAGCTCGAGCTCGCCGGTGGTGGGCATCAGCAGGATGCTGCCGAGCTCGGGGCAGCCCACGCCGCTCAGGTTGACGTGGCTGAAGCCGGTCAGAAATTGATTCTCGTGCACGTAGGGCCGCGAGTGCCACTCGGAGTCTTTCTCGAACACGTTGCCGTCGCCCTTCCGGTGCGCGACGTTGAACGGCACGACCGAAGCCATGCCGTGCGGGTACTGGGCGCCCGGGTGGGTGGCGCCGTAGTTGGACGTGCCGATGAACGGGTCGACGTAGTCCGCCGGCAGTCGCGTCTCCGTGTTGCCGTCGCCAGCGACTGCGCAGAGGACGACGATCGCGATGCACCGAATTGTCCGCGTAGAAAGGTACATCGAACTAACGGAGAATGATCTCGTCCACGAACACCCAGGCCAGGTCGTTCCCGCCGTGCCAGGACGGCAGCCGGCCGTAGGGCGTCACTACGACCTCGTAGTACCGGTGGCGGCTGCCCGGCAACCGGATATCGAAACGATCCACGGCTTTGCGGCTCTGGGTGGCTTCCGACAGATCGTGCGCCGCCAGCAGCTCGAGCTCGTCCGGCGCACTGCCCGCGAACACCTCGACTTTCCTCGGCGCGAAGATCCAGTTGGTCGTATCGGTCAGTACGCCGACGGTCACTGCACTCAGCGCTACCGGTCGACCGAGATCCAGCAGCGGCCTGATAGCCGTCTTGCGCCCGGTCCAGCGGCCGTCGCTGTAGGTCGTGGAACCGATCTGCTGATCGAACAGCAGGCGGTGGTCGGCGCGACCGTACGGGGTTTCCACCTCGGGCGACAGCACCTCGGGATAGCCGTCGCCGAGCGCCGGCAGAACGCTCCGGAACAGCGGTTTCGTCGTGACCCGGCTCGGCGCGAGACCGTCGTGATAGGCAATCGCGCGTAGCACCGTGTCTTCGGTCAGCGAAAACGGTTCGTCGTAACGCGTGGCGTTGCGATCGGGTATCGAGCCGTCGGTCGTATAGTAGATGTCCGCCTCGACGTCATCGCTCTTGAGCACCACTTCGTGACGGTCGACGAAGAAACCCTCGACACTCTCGTCGTAGGGCGCGAGCGTTGCGCTCCGTTCGATGTCCGGCTGCACCGTGTCGTCGAAATCTCCCAGCACGGTCTGGTGAGGCTGGCTGGCCCACGACTCGTTGGGTTCGGATCCCATCTCGAAGACCAGCACGCCGCCGTCCATGATCGCCCGATGCGTGATGTAGCTCTTCTCGTGTACGGCGCCATTCAGCGAGACGCTTTGCACGTAGACGTTTTCGGGCGACAGGTTGTTAGCGACGACCTCGAAGGTCCTGCCCGACTCGAGATTGATCGTGGCGCGGTCGTGGAACGGCGCGCCGAGCTGGTAGACGAGATCGCCGGGCGCCACCGGGTAGAAGCCCACGGAGCTGAAGATGTACCAGGCCGACATCTGGCCGAGATCCTCGTTGTTGATCAGACCGTCCGGCTTGTCGGAGTACATCGTCGTCAACACGGTATTGACGTATCTCTGCGTCTTCCACGGCTGACCGACGTAGTTGAACAGGTACGGCATGTGATGCCCGGGCTCGTCGCCATGGCCGTAGCGGCCGATGAATCCCGAGATATCCACGTGCTGATGGCCTTCGATCGGCTCGGCCTCGGTGAAAACACCGTCCAGCCATTCGGCATACGCCTCGCGCCCGCCGTACAGCCGGATGGCGGCCTGCATGTCGTGCGGCGTGTAGGCCGAGTACGCCCAGATGTTGCCCGAGATGTAGTTGCTCTTGAGGTCGCTCCACTGACCGTCGTCCATGGTCTTCCAGCCGCCCTGGCTGAGGCGCGGCCACAGGTAACCTTCATCCGGATTGAACAGGCTGCGGTAGCCCGTGCTGCGCCGGTCGAACAGCGCCGCGTCATCCGTCTTGCCGAGCTTCTCGGCCACGCGTGCGATGGCCCAGTCGAAGTAGTTCTGCTCGGTCGTCTTGGATACCGAACTGCCGATCTCACCCGTGACGTAGCCGTACGCCAGGTATTCGTCCATGCCGTTGACGTCATAGTTCGGACTGTGTTTGGTCTTGTCGAATGAGGCCGCGCGTATCGCGCGGTATGCCTCGTCGGCATCTATTCCCGGTATGTCCTTGAGGACGGCGTCGGCGATCGGCGAGGTCATGTTGTAGCCGATCATGCAGACGTTGTCGAAACCCATTGCCTCCCAGCCGGGCAGGCCGAGACCTTCGTCGGCATGGCGCGAAACCATGCTTGCGATCAGCCGGGCCGTTTGCTCCTGCTCGATGATCGTCAACAGCGGATGCAGCGCCCGGTACGTGTCCCAGGTCGAGAAGTTGCTGTACTGCGGAATCGTCGATTGCCGGACCTTGCCTTCGACGTAGTACCGGCCGTCGACGTCGGAGATCAGGTTCGGCCCGATGAACGCGTGGTACAAACCGGTATAGAAGGTTCGCTTCTTCGATTCGGACGCGTCGTCGATGACAATCTTCTGGAGCACGTTCTGCCACTCGGCCTTCGCGGCGGCTCTCACCGTATCGAAATCGACGCCGCGGGCTTCCTGCTCGAAGTTCATCAGCGCGCCGTCGTAGCCGACGCCAGACAGCGCCAGCTTGACGGTAATCGTCGGACCGGCATCCGTGGCGAACGACACGTAAGCGCGCACGGTTCGCGCCGTGTGCACATCGGCTTCGACGCGCTGATCGTCATCGGTCAAACCGTAACCGGCGAACGGCGCAGAGAACTCCGCGACGAAATACATCGTGCGATCGCCGGCGGTGCCGCCCCGCGACTTCTTGTAGCCGCGGACGACGGTATCCGAGACGATTTCCAGCGACGTCTCGTACGTCGATTCCCCGATGTTGTGGGTCGGGTCGATGATGACGTAGCGATCCGCACCCGCTTCGTTGTAGGTGTAGCGGTGAAAGCCAGTGCGCGCCGTCGCCGTCAGCTCGGCGTCGATGTTCTCGTCGTCGAGATGCACTGCATAGTAACCCGCCTCGGCACGTTCCCGATCGTGCGAGAACCGCGAGCGATACCCCGATTCGGGGTTTGCCTCGTTGCCCGGGTTCGTGTTCGGCGACGATGCGGGCATCAGCAGTATGTCGCCGAGTGCCGCAAGCCCGGGACCGCTGATGTGCGTGTGGGCGAAGCCCTTCAGCACCGTGTCGCTGTAGTGATAACCCGAACTCCAGTCCCAGCCTTTGTAGTCGTTGGACGGGCTGAGTTGCACCATGCCGAACGGCCGGGTTGCGCCGGGAAACGTGTGGCCGCTTGCATCGGTGCCGATCATCGGATCGACGTACTGCGTCAGATCGTCGCTCCGCCCGGGCGCCCGCTCCGCGCAACCGCCGATCAGCAACGCGACGAGTGTCGCCAGCAGCGCCCGCGTACCGTGCAGCGGCTGCTTCACGGCGGCGATGGCGCGATCGGTCTTTTGCTCAGACACGCTCAACGGGGCGTTCTCCTTGTTTTGGCCGGGCGTGGAGATTCTGACACTAGGTTTACCATACGATCGCTGCGGGGCGAACGATACCGGTTTCTTTCGGCATAACAGCCTTGACCGACGGCGCCGTCTGTCGCTCGAGAACTCGAAAAAATTCAATGCCATCCGAACCGATTGTGCTATCTTATAGCAAAATGTAACCGGTTACACCCCTGTACTCGGGACTACTGGCACACAAGGACGGCCAATGAGAATCCCAATCGCCTCAGGCCTCCTCCTGGCCGTCTGCTGCGGACCGGGATCCGCCGCCACGGCCTCCCCCGCCGAGGTGCTCGCGGCCGAAGTCCGGGCCGAAACCCTGCGCACCTGGAACGATTACAAGCGGTATGCCTGGGGCCACGACGTCCTGCTGCCGATCTCGAGGCGGGGCTACGACTGGTACGAGGAAACGCTCGGCATTTCGCCGTTCGACGCCTACAGCACGCTGAAGGTCATGGGCTTCGACGAGGAAGCAAGCGAGATCGAGGACTACGCCCTTGCGATGGATTGGGACAAGGACGTCTACGTGCAGGTATTCGAGGTCAACATCCGCATCCTCGGCGGCCTGCTATCGATGTATCACTACAGCGGCGACCCCAGGATACTCGCCAAAACACGCGATTTCGCCGACCGGCTGCTGCCCGCGTTCAACACGCCGACCGGTATCCCGACACATTCCGTGAACCTGCGCACCGGCAGGACGGCGGGGGACAAAGGTCGGGGCAGCGGCGACATCGTCAACGTGGCGCAGGCGGCTTCCTATCTGTTCGAGTTCGGTATCCTGAGCTACTACACCGAAGACCCGAAGTACTACCAGGCCGCCAAACGAGCCACACTCGCGGTATTCGAGCGCCGCTCCGGTATCGGCCTCGTCGGAGAGCACATCAACGTACGCACCGGCGAATGGGAGGGCACGCGCTGGAGTCATCTGCAGGCCGGTGTCGACGCCTATTACGAGTACATGTACAAGAGCTGGATGATTTTCGGAGATCCCGAGATCAAGGCCGTCTGGGATTTCAGTCTCGAAAAAATCAATCGGTATCTCGGCGAGGAATACGACGGCCAGTACTTCTATACGATCGTCGACATGGATACCGGCAGGGTACTGAAACGCTCCGTGTCGCTTTACGACGCGTTTTTTCCGGCCATGCAGGCGATATCCGGAGACGTGGCGGCGGCTGCCCGAAACCAGAGGACCTGGCACTGGCTGTGGCGCAAGTACGGCCTGCTCCCGACACGCTATCGCTACGACACAGCCGAACCCGAGTACCTCAATCAGGAACTCAATCCCGAGATCGTCGAATCCGCGTACTACCTGCACCAGATCACCGGCAGGCAGGAATACATGGACATGATCGAAACCTACTGGGCCGACATCAAACGGTGCTGCCGCCACGACGTCGGCTACCACTCCATCGCCGACGTGCGCACGATGGAGGAGAAAGACTACATGCCGACGTTTTTCCTCGCGGAAACGCTGAAGTACTTCTACGTTGCCTTCGCCGGCCGCCAGGTATTCGACTTCGACGCCCACGTGTTCAGCACCGAGGCGCACACCTTCCGGCGTGACGACTTCGACAAGGATGAGGCAAAAGCGCGCCTGGGCTACTGACGACTGGCGACGAAACCGGCTACTGACGATCGGGGGTGCTGCTCCGAGTCACGAAATCGTACGGCAGGATGATCTCTTCCTGCTCGATCTCGCCGCCCTCGATCAAATCGATCAACATGTCGCAAGCCATCTTCCCGATGTCCTCGGCCGGTTGTTTTATCGTCGTCAGCGGCGGATCGCAGTGGCTCGCGAAGTCGATGTCATCGAAGCCGGTGATGGCCATTTCGTTCGGAACGTCGATGCCCGCGGATTTCAATCCCTGAATCGCGCCAATCGCCATCTCGTCGTTCATGCAGAAAATGGCGGTCGGCCTGCTACGCATCTTCGCGATCTCGGCGCCCGCTTCCGCCCCCGAGGCCATCGTGAAACCGCCCTGAACGACGAGCTCCGGTCGATGCCTTATCTTGTGGGCGGCCAGGCTCTTCCTGTACCCCTTCAGTCGATCGATGGTATGCGGATTGGTCTGCGGCCCGCACAGGACCGCAATCCGTTCGTGCCCCTGTGCGATCAGGTAGTCGACGACCGTTTTCGCCGCATCGACATTGTCGATCCGTACGGACGGCAGCGGCGTTCGCTCGCAACCGCAGGCATAGACCAGCGGGAATCCCGGATTCTCGTCGAACGCCGAGCGTTCCCGGCTGGGGCGAAACTGGATGACGCCGTCTGACAAACGCGTCTCCACCAGTCTGATGTACTCCTTCTCACGCTGCAGGGAGTCGCGAATGTCACCCAGCAAGACCGAGTAACCGCGCTCCTGCGCGGCGAACTCGGCGCCGCGGATGACCCGGGAATAGAACGGGTTGTCGATGCTCGGCACCAGGATGACGAGCGAGTAGGATCGCTCGGAGCGGAAGTTGCGGGCCAGCATGTTCGGGCGATAGTTGAGCTTCTCGACCGCCGCCATCACCTTGTCGCGGCTGCTCTTCGAGACCAGCTCCGGGTTCTTCAATGCCCGTGATACGGTCGCCGTCGAGACGCCGGCAACGCGCGATACTTCTCTGATATTGGACATGCTGGTTTAGTAGCTTAACCCCTACCCGTCGTCTATTCCAGGCGACGACCGCCCGCGGTCGCCGGCTCCGGACTCATCACGAACACGAGTTCGCCTCCCGCCATTATGTCATCGTGCCGGAGTACCGGCCGCGAGACCGGCCTGCCGTTGAGGCGGATCGACTGCACGTACACGTTGCCGGGCGACTGGTTCTCCGCGACGATGACGAACTCCCGGCCGTTCTCCAGCGACAGTGTCGCCGCGTCGACCTGCGGACTACCGAAGACGTACTCCCCCGAAGCGGGGTTCACCGGATAGAATCCGAGCGCGCTGAACAGGTACCAGGCGGACAACTGACCGGCATCTTCGTTGCCGCTCAGGCCGTCCGGCCGAGTGCTGTAGTACTCGTCCATTATCTGCCGCACGCGACGCTCGGTTTTGTGACCCTGACCGACGTACTGGTACAGGTACGGCGTATGGTGCGAGGGCTCGTTACCGTGTACGTATTGGCCGATGTAGCCCGATATCCATTCCGGCAACTCGTCGCTTTCCTGCTCGAGCTCGAACAGACTGTCCAGCCTGCCCGCGAACGCCGCGGGACCGCCCATCAGCGCAACGAGCGCCTCGACGTCGTGGGGGACGAACCACAGATACTGCCAGGCGTTGGCCTCGCAATAGTCCTCCGGATAATACGCCAGCGGATCGAACGGCTCCCTGAACCGCCCATCGCGGCCCTTCGCGCGCATGAAACCGCGGTCGGCGTCATAGTGGTGACGAAAATTGCCGGCGCGGCGCATGAACGCCCGATAGTCGTCGTCCCTTCCCAACGCCCCGGCAACCTGCGCCAGCGCCCAGTCGTCGTAGGCGTACTCCAGCGTCAGTGACACGTTCCACTTGCCGTGTTCGTGCGGTACGTAGCCCAGCGACCTGTAATCGTCGATCCCAAATCCGTCCTGCATCGCGCTCGCCTTCATCGCGGTCAGCAGGCGCTCGCCGTCGACGTCGGTGAGCCCCTTCAGGTACGCGTCGGCCAGCACCGGTACGGCATGGTAGCCGATCATCATGTCGGTCTCGTTGCCCTGGAAATTCCAGACCGGTAGCAGACCGTACTCGTCGTAGTGCGCCATCAGCGAGCGCATCATCTCCCGGGTGCGGGCCTGATCGGTGATGGTCTTCCACGGATGCAGCGCACGAAACGTGTCCCACAACGAGAACAGCGAATAGCGCGGGCCGGCGTCGGCGGTGTGTATCCCGCCGTCGGGTCCTTTGTATTCCCCGTTGACGTCGGAGTAGACCCGCGGCGCCAGGTGCGTGTGGTACAGCGCCGTGTAAAACTGGCGCTTGTTGTCGGCGTCGGTTTCGACCGCTACGCGCGACAGCGCCTGTTCCCAGGCGGCGGCGGCCGCGTGGCGTATTCCCTCGAAGCCGCGACCGGGCTCGTCCGCCAGCAGGTTCTGCCGTGCATTCTCGACGCTGACCGAGCTGATGCCCGTTTCGACGACGAGCCGTTTCCGGTCGCGGACGTCGAACTCGAACACGGCAATCACATCGTCGCCGCGGGCCGCATCGGCCGCGACCGGCTCGCCGCCCGCGATCAATTCGACGCCGGTCATCGGCCGCGAGAAGCGGGTATAGAAGTAGACGCGCTGATCTTTCGCCCAGCCGGTCGACTTACGGTAACCGCCGATTGTCCTGTCGTCGAGGACGGTCAGCTCCGTATCGACGGTTTCGTCCCAGTTGCGGGAATACCCCAGGTCCAGCTTGACCAGGCCCTCGCTGTGCTCGTCGGCATAGGTGTATTCCTGATAGCCGCTTCGCAAGGCCGCCGTCAGCCGGACACCGATGTTGTAGGTATCCAGATGGACCTCGTAATAACCCGGCGACGCCGCCTCCCGCTCATGGCTGAACGCCGAGACCACGGTCGATTCGGGGTTGACGTCGTCGAGTTGCTCGCTCCTGAAGGGGCGCACCAGCGGCATGAAGGACACGTCGTACAGATCCCCCGCGCCGGTACCCGACAGATGTGTGTGACTGAAACCCGCGATGACGGTATCGGGATAGTAGTAGCCTGCGATCCAGTCCCAACCGTTGCGCCCGTTATCGGGGCTGAGCTGCACCATGCCGTGCGGCACGGTTGCACCCGGATAGGTCTTGCCCTTGCCGCCGGTGCCGATAAAGGGATCGACGTACGACACCAGCTGTGCAGCCGAACCGTCCGCGGCCGGCACGCCACCGCCGACCGAGAGCAGCGTCAGCGCAATCGGCAAAACCGACGCGCAACGACCCGTTCGATGAGACAGCACCGACATCGTGTCAGGGCGCGGACATCGAATACGGCGCCGCACCGTCACCGGTCGCCCAGTTTTTATTGGGCTCGGCGCCCATCTGGAACAGCAGCTCTCCGCCGGTCTGTAAATCCCGGTGATCGATCCAGGTCTTTTCGTAGGTGTGTCCGTTCAGGTGCGTGGATTGCACGTACACGTTAGCGGCGGAATTGTCGGCGGCCGTTATCGTAAATTCGGCTTCGCTGCCGGAATCGCCCGCCGAGTGCATCTTCATGACCACCTTGTCGAACAACGGACTGCCGAATACGTACTGCGTGGTACCGGGCGTCACCGGATAAAAACCCAGCGCGCTGAACACGTACCACGCCGACGTCTGCCCGTTGTCCTCGTCGCCGGCGTAACCGTCCGGCGTCGCGCTGTACAACCGCGTCATCACGTCGCGCAGATGGCGCTGCGCCTTCCACGGCTTGCCCGCATGATTGTACAGATACAGCATGTGTTGTATCGGCTGATTGCCGTGTGCGTAGTTGCCCATGTCCACGATCTGCATCTCGCGGATCTCATGGATCGTGAAACCGTAGTAGGAATCGTCGAAGTGCGGTGGGGTATCCAGCACTTCGTCGAGCCTGGCCGTGAATGCGTCGCGGCCACCCATCAGCTCGATCAGGCCAGACACGTCGTGGAAGACCGACCAGCTGTAGTGCAGGCTGTTCCCCTCGGTGAACGCGTCGCCCCACTTCAAGGGGTTGAACGGCGCTTGAAACTCACCGTTCTCGAGCCGGCCACGCATCCAACGCGTTTCGGCGTCGAAGACGTTTCGATAATTCCGGGCGCGTCGCCGATATTTCTCGACGTCCCGCTCCTTGCCCAGCAACCGTGCGAGTTCCGAGATCGTGAAGTCGGCAAACGCATACTCCAGCGTGCGGGCGGCGTTCTCGGCGATCCCCACGTCGTAGGGTACGTAGCCCAGTTCGTTGTAGTAGTCGACGCCTTCCCGCCCTACCGACGTCATCGGACGGCCCTCGTTGACGCTGGCATTCTTCTCGATCGCCGCGTACAGCGTATCGACGTCGAAGCCGCGTATGCCCTTGACGTAGGCATCGGCGATGTTCACCGCCGAATTGGAGCCGATCATTACGTTCCGGTGGCCGGGGCTCGCCCATTCCGGCAGCCAGCCCGACTGTCGGTAGGTGTTGGCCAGACCCTGCATGACCCGCGCGTTGAAATCGGGGTACATCAGGGCGAAAAACGGGAACACGGCGCGGAACGTATCCCAGAACCCGTTGTCGGTGTACATGTAGCCCGCGTGGACTTCGCCGTCGTACGGACTGTAGTGGACGATCTCGCCCTCCGCGTCCAACTCATAGAACCTGCGCGGGAACAGCAGCACTCGGTAGAGGCAGGAATAGAACGTCCGGATCGCGGCCAGATCCGCATCGTAGATCCGGATGCGGCCGAGCTCCCGATCCCAGGCCGCCAGCGCCCGGCGGCGGGTGTCGTCGAAACTCCGGTCGGCCAGTTCCCGCTCGAGGTTCAGCTCGGCCTGCCGGTGGCTGATGAACGACGAGGCGACGCGGACGTTGACCTGCTCGCCGCGCCGTGTTCGGAAACCGACGATAGCCCCTACGTGCTCCCCCTCGCTCCGGTGCACGCCGCGCTGCAGGCGCCAGCCGTCGCCCCAGCTGTGCGCCACCTCGAAATCCTTGTCGAACGTCGCCACGAAATAGTTGTGGAAGTTGTCGGGTACCCCGCCGTGGTTGTTGCGCGCGTAGCCGACGATCTTCCGCTCCTCGGGGATGATCCGCACCATCGAGCCCTTGTCGAATGCGTCGAGGACGATGTAGGCGAGGTTGTCGTCGCTGCTCGCGTCGGGAAACGTAAAGCGGAAATGCGCGGCGCGCTCCGTCGGCGACACTTCGGCCGTGACGTCGTACTCCGCGAGGTAGACACGATAGTAGTGTGGCTTTGCCTCCTCGGCTTTGTGCGAGAACCAGGACGCGCGTTCGTTTTCCTCGTACCGGAGTTCGCCGGTGACCGCCATCAGGGAAAACGCGGCGTAGTCGTTGAGCCAGGGGCTCGGCTGGTGTGTTTGTTTGATGCCGCGTATCTTGTTGTCGTCGTACTTGTACGCCCAGCCGTCGCCCATCTTTGCGGTCATCGGCGTCCAGAAGTTCATCCCCCAGGGCACGGCCACGGCCGGATAGGTGTTGCCGTTGGACAAATCGAACGTGGAATCGGTGCCCATCAACGTGTTGACCAGTTCGGTCGGGCTGTCGTACTCGGCGTAGCGGAGCGGCGACGGCTCGCCGCACGCCGACGAGACCGCCAGCAGACAAGCGGCGATCCCGAGCGTTCTGATCGCCGTGCAGACCGGGATATTCGACATGAACGCTGTTCCCCTACGCCGGCCGCTTGACCGGTTTGTAGCCCTTCAATCCGAAGAACATGATATAGGCGTAGCACAACACCGGGAACAGGAACGACGCCTGCAGGCCATAGTGATCGGCGATCAGGCCCTGCATCGGCGGCACCAGCGCACCGCCGAGTATGGCCATGACCAGCAGAGACGAGCCCTGGCTCGTGTCCTTGCCGAGCCCGGCGATCGACAACGTGAAGATGTTGGACCACATGATCGAGTTGAACAGACCTATCGCGGTGATCGCCCAGAAGGCGACTACGCCGCCGGTCACGACGCCGACGACCAGCAACACGGCGGCGATCAACGCGAACGCGAACAGCGTCGCGGCCGGCAGGCCCCGGCACAGCAGCGCTACCAGGACGTTTACCGCCGCGAACAGCAGGAACGGATAGGTCTCCGCGACGGGCAGGCCGGTGACGATGGAGATCAAGCCGTACAGCGACGCCGCCACGGCGATCATCATGCCGACTTTCTTCGCGGCGGAGGCCATCCCGCTCATCGCGATCGAACCGATGAAACGGCCGACCATCGCACCGCCCCAGTACAATGCGAGCAACGTGCTCGCCGCCGCTTCGTCGACGCCGAGTATCTCCGGCAGGATCGTGAAGTTGATCAGCAAGCTGCCGATCGCTACTTCGGCGCCGACGTAACAGAAGATAGCTCCGATGCCGAAGACCAGGTTGTTGTAGCGCAACGCGGCGCCGCCGCGCGTCGGTCCTTCGGCACCCTGCTCCTCCACGTGCGGCAGGTGCACCGTTCTGATCGCCAGCGCAAGCAGCGCAAATGCTCCTGCCAGGAACGCGTAAGGCACCTTGACGGAGTCCGCGCTCCCGCCGTCGGAGAAGAAGTACTCGAAAATGAGGTACCCGCCGATGACCGGCGCGATCGTGGTGCCGAAGGAGTTGAATCCCTGCGACATGTTCAGCCTGGCCGACGCCGTCTCCGGCTTGCCCAGCAGCGCGACGTAGGGATTGGCGGCGATCTGCAGTAGCGTGAGGCCCAATCCCAGGGTGAACAGCGCGACCAGGAAGAACGCGTAGACCCGGTAAGACGCCGCCGGAATGAACAGCAGGCAACCCGTCGCCGCGACCAGCAGGCCGATGATGATGCCGTTCTTGTAACCGATCCTCGCGATCGGATCGCCCCGCGTCGAGCTGATCGCGAAGTACACGACCGAGCCGACGAAATAGGCGCCGAAGAACGCGAACTGCACCAGCGTGGACTGAAAGGTCGTCAGCTCGAACACGTTGCGCAGGTAGGGTATCAGCACATCGTTGAGCGCCGTTATGAACCCCCAGGCGAAGAACAGCGCCGTGAGCACGGACAGGGAGAACGCGTAGCCGGACTCGTTGCTGACGGCTCTGCTCGGGTGAGTGGTGGTCGGCGTCGTCATCGGTACAACCCTAACGTTGCGGCAGCTCGTCGCATACCTTCTTCCAGAAACTGTCGTCGAACAACCGGGCGCCGCCGCGCAGCGCGGTGCTCTCGGTCTGAGTGTTCACTTCCACGACGACCTTCAACTGATACCGGGACATCGCCGCCCGGAGAGGCCCGGAAAAAAGATCGTAGGCGCCGGCGACATTGCCGCCGATGATCAGCACGTCTGCGGAAAACTGCTTGATCCACGGTAGCAGTACCGCCGCGAGATTGTCGCCAAACTGCACGAACAGGGACCGTACATCCGGATCATCGAGGGCGATTTCGGCGACCTCGCGCACTCCCTCGGGGCGCCAGCCGCGAATGGCTGCAAACTCTCGCACGAACCAGCGCGTGGAGATGTAGTCGTCCGCGATGCCCGATCCGAACGGCAGGTGCCACAGGCAGCCGTGTTCCGGCACGGAGCTGCCCGTCGTTACCGGCTTGTCGGCATCGATGAACGCCGACCCGAAGCCGGTCCCGAGCGTGACCGCTATCGTCCGATAGCCAGCAGCCCGACGCTGACCGTCCGTGCCACCCCGCCAGGTCGCGCCGACGCCGAATGCCGTGGCATCGTTGATGAAACGCATCGGCGGCGGACCTGCAAAATGGGACGCCAGGGCCCGCTCCACGTCGACGCCGTACAGCGCGTCGTATTTGTCATTGCCCTCGAACAGCGCGATACCGTTTCGGTAATCGAACGGCCCAGGCATCGCGAAGCCGATGCCGATCACCGCCAACCCGCCGACATGGGCGATGGAATGCGCGATCCCCTCCGACCAGCATCGCAGGATCTCGTCTTTGCCCGCTTGGTTGTCGACGGCTCGACGGCATTCGCTGGCGCCTACGATCTCACCGTCGGGCAGCGAAACGGCCGCGCAGGCGATGTGCCCGCCGCCGACGTCCACCCCGATTGCCGCGCTCACTGGATGCTCAACCGGCCGACGCGGACGCTGGCTTCCACGCCGGGCGCCGCATCCAGGGCCAGGCCGATACGCGTAACGGTCCTGCCGGCGTACGGCGCCAGTGAATACTGCTCCGTTTCCCAGTCTGCGGCCGACGGCACGGAAAAACTCACGCGCGTGTCGTGATCGAGCTCCAGCCAGATCTGCGTCGTCTCACCGCCCGCCAACGCCTTGGCGGTGACGCTGAGCGCCGGCGCCGCGGCGTCCGGCGGCAGCTCGAGCCGCGTCTTGAAGAGGGGGATGTCGCTCGCGCCGCGGCTCAGGTCGCTCGTGACCGCGAGTGAATTACCGCCCTCGTACGCCGTGGAGAAATCGAACCGTACCGTCGTGCCGGGGTTGCCGAACACGGCGAACTGCCAGCTCGGCAGCAGATCCTGCGCCGCCATGTCGTGCCATTCGACCTTGCGTTCGACGCCGCCCGCCGCTTTGATCCGGCCATGGCCGGTTCCGAACGCGGTCTTGAACGGCAGCGACCGGATCGCTGATCGTGCGGGCACGTAGCGGCCGATACCCGGCCAAGCGCCTTCCCGATCCGCCGAGGCGACGTTTCCGTCAGCACCGGCGAACAGGCGCTGCGCCGCCGCGTAGTACTCGTGGACGTCCAACGCGTCCCGCTCGAAGTAGCCGAACGGCCGCAGTCCGTGTGCCGTCTCGTAGTTGAAGTTGTAGTTGCTCGCGAACAGGGCGATCGACGAGATGAGCCCGGCCTCCCGCTCTCCCACTAGTTGCGACAGCCAGGTCGGATGCGTCAATACCGACTGTTTGTTGCGCGCAGGCCATAGATCGGCGCCGGCGAAGACGTCGTAGGGTGAACGCCCGAGCCGCTCCGCCAGGCGCACGCTGGACTCGATCATTGCGGCGTCCCACCGATAGTTCAGGAACATGCCGCTTGCCGTGGGCGCGTCGCCGTGCTGCAGGAACGCGAGATTGCTGTCGTTCAGCTCGTTCTGCCAGTCGACCACGCCGTCGTCCCGCATCGAGTCGTACCAGAGGATCTCCATCGCAGCCGGTTTGATGCGCATCAGGTAGGTCATGAACTCGACGTACTTGCGCGCGGTCTCGCGTGCGTAGCGGCGGTCCGCCGTCGCCTCGATCAGCCGGCCGCGGCGATCCTGCGGCCCGGCCAGGTTCGTCTCCTGGTTGATCAGCCAGCCGTCGAACCCGTAGTAGTCGGCAATCTCGATCAGGCGGTGCGCCAGCGGGAACCGTCCGTCGGGCGTCTGTTCCAGGAGCTCCGCCGGCGTTTCGACGTCGCCTCCCCAGGGCAGCGGTGCAAAAAACACCGTGCCGACGACCTTGACCCCGTTCCTGTGCGCCGCTTCGACCCACGGTCTCGACGGCAGGTTGACCGTCAGCGTCGCCGTGCCGGCGAACCAGTTCAGGATGTCGATGTATGCCCAGTGCGTGAAGTTGTACAGGTTGAAGCGCGGCTGTTCGGTCCGGTAGTTGCCGAAGTTGTTCATGCCGTCCGGCGCCAGCAGCACCCGCGGTGCCGCGCTCAGGCCGGGATCGAGCTGACTGCGCGCATCGACGAACCGCCCGGCCAACGGGACGCGGGAGACGCTATCGGCGTCGGCCAGCGCGCTTTCCGCACGCCACTCGGCGAGCTGCTGCAGGGACAGGGAAAACGGCGGCCCGTCCGCGACAATACCGGTCACGACACCGGCGGCGGACGTAGCAGCCGGTATCGCCGCCAGCGCCAGCAATGCCGCCCCGATCCTCGTCGCCACGCCGTTCCGTTCGTTGTTCCCGATACCGACTTCCCCCTGTAAACCGGCCTGGCGCATCGCCGCCCGAGCCGGGCTGTCGTCAACGGACCCCGGAGTATCCGACCTCAGGGTATCTGCGGTCCAGTGAGTTCGATCTCGGCGATCTGCATCAGACCGTCATCACCCTTGTTCTTGGTGATGTTCACACGGTATGTCTGATAACTGCGGCCGTTCTGGAACGGGAAGCTGCGACGTTCGAACCGTGTGGAGAAAGCCTCACCCGAAAAAGAAGCCAGCGTGGTCCAGGTCGCGCCGGCGTCGTTCGAACCCTGGATATCGAAGTTCTCGGGATCGCGACTGTCGGCGTCGTTTGCACTGGTCAGCGCCAGCGCGTTCACTATCGCGGGCTGCGGCAGATCCACCTGGACCCAGGCCGGGTCCGCGGCAATCGGCACGCCGCCGTTGTCCAGCCATTTGGTGTTCTGGTCGTCGTCGAACGCGCTGGTTTCACTCTCCGCGGGACTGATCGACGCTCGTGCACTGTAGACCGCACCGGCAACGCCCGAATAGTCGATCGCCACGAACGGCGGCCCTACCAGCTCGATCTCGGCGATCTGCATCAGACTGTCGTCACCTTTGTTCTTCGTGACGTTGAAGCGATAGAACGTGAAACCCACGTCGTTGGCGACGCGGAAGGTCTGACGCTGGAAGCGCTCGTCGAATGCCACCCCGCTCCACTCGCCGAGCGTGGCCCAGAACGTACCGTCATTCGATCCCTGCACGTTGAAGTTCTCAGGGTCACGGCTATCCGCGTCGTTGGCGCTGGTAAGCCCGAGGAAGTTGACCGCCGCCGGTTGGGCGAGCTCGATCTGGACCCAAGCAGGGTCCGCGGCACTGGGCACCGCGGTGTTGTCCAGCCACTTGGTCATGACGTCGTCGTCGAACGCCATGGGGCCGTCTTCCGCCGGACTGATCGCACCCCTTGCCGTTATCAGGACGCCGGGGCTCGACGATTTGTCGGTGGCCGGATCGTCCGGCCCGATCAACTCGATCTCGGCGATCTGCATCAGACTGTCGTCACCCTTGTTCTTCGTGACGTTGAAACGGTAAGTGCCGAAAGCGAGCCCATTGTTCAACGTAAAACTCTGGCGTTGGAAACGCTCGTCGAACGACTGGCCGGCCCACTCGCCGAGCGTCAGCCAGGTCGTCCCGCCGTCGTTGGACGCCTGCAAGTCGAAGTTCTCCGGATCCCGGCTGTCCGCGTCGTTCGCGCTGGTGATCGCCAGGCTGTCAACCGCCTCCGGCAGGGCAAACGTGATCTGCACCCAGGCAGGTTCCGCCGCGCTCGGTACTGCGGTATTGTCCAGCCACTTGGTATTGACGTCACCGTCGAACACCTTGGGCCCGTCCTCGGCCGGGCTGATCGAGCCGCGGGCGGTGATGGTGCCGCCGCCCAACGCGTGGTTCATACCCGGATAGATGGGCCCCAGCAGTTCGATTTCGGCGATCTGCATCAGGCTGTCGTCACCCTTGTTCTTCGTGATCTCGATCCGATAGTGAGTAAAAGGCAGGCTGTTGGTAAACGCGAAGTCCCGCGTTTCGAAACGTTCGTCGAATGAGACTCCGGCGAATTCGCCCAGCGTGATCCAGCTCGCACCGTCATTCGACGCCTGGATGTTGAAGTTCTCGGGATCGCGGCTGTCGGCGTCGTTGGCGCTGGTGATCCCCAGCACGCTCACGGGAACCGCGGCTGCGAACTGGATCTGCACCCAGGCGGGATCTGCCGCACTCGGCACGGCCGTATTGTCCAGCCACTTGGTATTGATGTCGCCGTCGAACACCTTGAGTTCGTCCTCCGCGGGACCGATGGAACCGCGGGCGGTGATCGTGGCCGCTGCCACGTTGGTCAGCGTCGTATACTCCTGGATCGGGCCCGATGAGCTGACCTCGGCCACCAGCGACAAAGTGGGGTCGATCAGGTCGGCGGCGACCAGGCCCAGATCGGTGATCACCGTGTTCGCCGCCATGGCGTTCAACAGTTGCGTCCGCAACGCAACGGCGGCGTCGAAATCGCCGGCGGCCGCCGCATCGACCAGCGCCGTTGCGCTGGCGAGGCTCTCCGCGAGCGTCGAACCGCTGGCGAACTCGGCGAACGAGGCGTTGAGCAGGGACAGCAGAACCGTGTTGTTGCTCGCACCGTCGAAATTCGCGGCCGCTTCGGCACTGAGCAGAACTTCGGCGAACACGTTGACGTTTGAGGTCTCGACGCCGAGGATGCGCAACAGCGTCGTGGAGAAACTGACCTGTGCGGGCTCGAACGTGGCCGGCGCGGAAATGTTCTGCCCTTCGGCGATGGCGCTTTCGATCAGTCGCGTGGCCAGCGTCGTCAGCACGTTCACCTGGAACTCGCTCTCGGCGGCGCCGTCAGCGGCACTGCCCAGCGCCGCCTGCACCCAGACCAAGGTTTCGAGCTGGCTGTTTCCCAGAGCCGCGCCAGGCACGTTCTCGCCCAGCGTCGCATCGCCGCAGGCCATCGCGTCACACACCATGGTGCTGTTCGCGTCGGTCGCCGCCTCGATTCGGAATATGCTGCCGATCGCGAACCCCGGTTCGCCACTCAGCGCAAGTAACGGGATCTGACCGCTCGCGTTCGTGGCCGTATCGCCCGAGATGCTCACCGCGGTGCCGTTCAATGGCACGACGGAGACGTTCGCTCCGACCAGCGTTCCCTTGACCGCCGATCCCGATATCTCGGCGACGGTCGACGCCGGCGTCGGGGCGTTCTCCGGATTCGGATCATCGGTGCCGCAGCCCGCAGCCGCCAATGAGGCCGAAGCGATAAACGCGAACCTGACTGAGAGTAATTTGTTCATTAGAAAGTCCTCGGTTTACTTTCTATTTTTGCGATGCGCCGGTCGCGGCAGCACAGCCGCGCTTGCCGTTGCAAGCGGTCAATAGTTATAGGTAAGCCCGACGTAAAACCGGCGACCGGAGTACACGCTGCTCAGCAGGCGGGCGTTGGTATCGTTGCCCAGTCGGGACGTGATTTCTTCTTCAGTCAGGTTTATCACCGATGCCGTCAGAACGAGGTTGTCCCGTATGTTGTAATGCGCATTCGCATCAATCTGCTCGTAGGGCTCGATAATCGTGGGGATGGAATCGATCGGCCCGCCCAGCAGGTCGCCGCGGCGATTGTAGGAGACGCGAGCACCGAACGTCTGGTTTTCATAATAGGCCGACAGGTTGAACTGCGTTTCGGCGCTGCCCACGAGCTCCGACTCGCCGACTTTTTCGCCGGCGACCGTCAGATCGGTGCTCTCGGTATCGTTGTAGGTGAAGTTCGCCAGGGTGCCGAAGCCGTTGTCGAAGGCGTGCTGCACGAACAGCTCGATCCCTTGGGACGTTGCCTCCGAGCCGTTGGCGGTGGTGGAGAACGGATTCACGGTGATCGGACCCGGAGGCACGATGTCCTGGAAACCGTCGAAATTTCGTGGCGAAGGAATCTGCAGCGGCACCACGAAGTTGTCCACGTCCTTGTGGAACAGCGCCAGACCCATCGCAGAGCCTTCTTTATAGTAGTACTCGAGAGAGACATCGAACTGCACGGACTCGAAGGGCTTGAGGTCCTTGTTACCGCCCTGACCGCTCCAGCCCGGCTCGACGACCTCATCGTTGAACTCGAGACGATCGTCGGCCCATTCCTGGCTGACGAAATTCAGACGCTCCGGGCTCCCCAGACTCACGAGGCCCGGACGCGCAATGGTTTTTGCCGCCGCCAGACGCGCGACCAGATCGTCACGGACGTCCCAGACCAGATTCAGGCTCGGCAGCACCTGATCGTCGGTGTTGCCGCGCGTGATGATCGCGAACTGGTCGATGAAGCGGGCGTCACCGGTAATCTGCTCACCGGTCGCATCGTCGTTCTGGTCGAGGAAGTAGGTGATCTGGTCGCTGGACGCGACGCTGGTTTCGGTCCGCACGAACCTCAAGCCCACGTTGCCGCGGAAATCGCCGAACTCGAAATCACCCTGAACGTAGGCCGCGGTGATCTCTTCGTCAACGTCGAAAACGAAGTTGGGCTCGCGGCGGGTGTATTTGGGGAACTGCCCGATGACTATTTCACGATAGCGGTCCCAGTCAATCGTGGGCATGACATTCATATCGAAGCCGCCGGGGATATTGCCCATGGGCCTGGAATTGAGGATGTCCGTAATCAACGGCATTCCGCCGTTCCATTGATACGCATCCTCGACCACGTCGACGTCCCGGCCGCTCGTCAGGATGTCGTCGAGGACGGCCTGCGATCGCAGGAAGAAAGTGTTTCGGGTCTCGCGATCCACCTCGGAATTTCGATACTTCACGCCGGCGCGGACGGTATTGAAGATTCCCCAGTCGACGTCGAAGTCGATATCGAACTGCGCATAGGTCTCGTCCAGCTCGCTGACGATGAAGCTCGAGTCGGTCGAACCCGGGTCGTTCTCCCCGCCTTCGCCGGCGAGCAGGTTGTCGAGCAGATTCGGGTCCGCGAAAAACGACACGCGATCGCCCAGCAGCGACCAGCCCGCGAAATCGGCGGCGCTCTCGTCCCGCCCGGACGACGTAAACGAGGCCGGGGCGCCACTCTTGTAAGCCGCCCTCCACTGTTCGCTCGGCCCGCCTTCCGACCCGGTAGCCCCTGCGACGAACCGCGCGCTGAAGTCGTCACCGGCGAATGTAAAACGAATATCGCCGGCATTCGAGGTCGCCTCCTCGCGGATGAAGCTGCCGATTATCCAGGGGAACTGCAGGTTCCGCTCTGCCCCGCTTGCGCCGGCCGTGTAACTCAGCCCGGTAACGACCGTACCGGATGGATCGAGCGTTACCTCCGTCAGGTAGTTCGGATTGTTCGACCACTCAGGCATCATGATCTGGGACAGGGTTCTGTCCTGATCCAGGGTAAAACTGAACGCGTTTACCGCAATTTCGGTCCTGTTCGTCGGGCGCCACTGACCGGTAAGCTGAATACCTTCACGCTGCCGGTCCTCCTGCAGCGCCTCCACACCTGGCGCCTGCGGCAGCCAGACACCGTCATAGGTATTGCTGAACGCATCGACCAGAGGGCTGAAAAACAGCGTAGATTCAGTGGGATTGCCATCAACGTCGACGGAAACCCGGGGTGTTGCGCTCGTCGCGAACCGCCAACTGGCGCCGAGGTTACTCGATCCCGAAAGCGTCCGGTTGGTTCGTTCCTGATAGGTGACGCCAACCAATACGCCAAACCTGTCGTCGGCGTCTTTCCACGAGTAGAACCCGGTGAAATTGGGCTCGTAGTCGTCGGTGACGTCCGCATAGGTGGTTTCGACGTTCAACGCACCCGAGTTCGCGTCCAGATCCAGGGGCTGGCGGCTGTGGACGATGATGGTGCCACCGACTCCGCCCTCGTCGATGCGCGCTTCGGGGGTTTTGAAAACTTCGACGCGCTGCACCAGCGCCGCCGGCAACAACGTATAGTCGAATGATCGGGACGGATTGCCGACTGCGGTGCCGGGCGAGGCGATGTAGTTACCGTTGATCTGCGTCAGCGTAAGACCTGCCGACAGGCCGCGGATACTGACCCTGGCTCCTTCACCTCCATCCCGTGTGATCACGATGCCCGGCACGCGTTGCAGGGAATCAGCGACGTTCTTGTCCGGGAACTTGCCGATGTCCTCCGCGGTGATCGCGTCCACGATCGCCGCGGAATTACGCTTGATATCCAGGTTCGCGCTCAAACTGGCCCTGATCCCGTGGACCACGATTTCCTCCATTCTCTCCGGGATCTCTTCCGCCGGCGCCGCTTCGTCCTGCGCGTGAAGCGCACCCACCGGCGCAAGCAAAATCAGGAACGAAACGTAAAACGACGTGCTGGTGTCGGCCCACGACCTCTCGTCTGGGCCCGCTGGCGTGGTCTTCATAGTCTTCCCCCCCGGGTGACGGCCGCCATTCTTTTGTGAGCGCTTTCCGGCGCTCTATCGGGCACAATGTAACCGGTTACATCTCATTTGTCTACACCCGTAAAAATGGACCCGATTCCGAGCGTCGGGTGTTTGTCGTAGCAGCGAACCCGCTGGTTCAGCACCGGCCACCGTTGAGCGTGGGTCGCGCAGCACACTGACCGCAATCCGCGGAGTACCGTGCTAACTGTCGCCTTCAAGCGGTCGGTACGGTTCTTCTTGAACGGTATGGCCGTAGACGATCTTCAGGAAGATGAGCGGCACCACCCACTCCAGGCCCAAACCAAGCGGCAAGAAATATCGGTGCACGATGATGGCCGAAACAATGAACAAGAAGGCGGTTGGTCGCTGCAGGTAGAGCGGCACCAACGTTACCAGCAAAACGCTCCCTACCAACCCAACGTACCAGGCAATGCCGGCGACCAGGCTCGCTTCGGGTATCAGCAACGCCAGTACGATGGTATGGATATGCAATGTAGCGAAGTTGTTACCCGATTTGAGGAATCGGACCAGGCCGGAATCGCCGTCCTTGCTCGCGGTATGGAAAAACCGTTTGCCGGAATTGGTGACGTTCGCAATGGCGCCGCCCACGATATCGAAGGCGAAGAACGCACAAACAGCGTACTGCCACCCTGCCCATGGATAAACGTCGAGATACCAGAGCACTAAATAGGTGAAACCGGCAACGGAGGACGTCGCATAAACCAGAATGCGCTCGGCAGCCGTCGCCCCGCTGCCGACGGTCAATTCGGCGGGTTCCGAGAACTCCCACACTACGTTGCCGGGTTTACGCATATTGTTCACCTTTGGCGGACTGGTTCTTTCAAACGAAAAGCAGGGGAATCATGACGTGGGTCGTGCAGTGCAGCGCAACCAGGAAAACCGGGCTGACGTAAAACACCGCCAATCCCATGATCACGCCGGGCACGATGAAGCGGGTGACGGCATGTTGAAACACGAGCGCCTGCCCTCCGCTGCCGGCTTCGTGCCATAACACAAAGCAGAGTGCGGCGACGACTATCGCGGCGATCACGGCGCCGTGAAAACCCATGCGCTTTCGGAAGGCGACAAACAGCAGCGGCGTCAAGACCAGGCGCATGACGAGCTCCTCGACAAGGCCTGCGGACATGCCGAGCAGGTATCCCGGCTTGAGACTTTCCTCAGGCGGGACAAATGCCGGCAACTGCTCGCCCGCCATCAGCCGCAGGGTGACCAGTGCGATTATCGAGACCGCCGACCCCGAAAGTGCGAACTTGACGAGCGAAAGAGCCGCCTTCGGCTGCAGTGGCTTCAGAGCGTTCCAGAAGAAAAAGAGCAAAACCGACAGAACGGGGATTCCCCAAAGCGTAAGCGCCCTGGGGAAAATCTTCATGACCGGGTCGGCATGCAGCCAGTTCGTTTCAGTGGGCGTCGTCACCAGGAGCAACACCAGCGTGTAAGCCCCGAACAGCAACGCCACGCAGGCGCTTGCGCTCGTGTCCTCGAGAAACCGATTCGTATCCCGGTATTTGTCCAGGGACTTCAACATTCCGTTCATGATCGTTCGAGTCGTCCTACAGCTGCTCACCGTTGCGGATGACGACCGTGGACGCCGGGACGGCGTTGACCACGGTCTGCGCCGCCATGCAGGCCTTTTCGGCAATCTCGACCATGCGGGCGATCGATTCCCGCGATTCGTCCGTTTCGATGAAAACGAAGGTCTCGACACCTTTTGACAGGCCTTCCATCTGCTCGCTGGCCCCGTCGGCCGCCGTCATGCCCGGAATGCGCGACTGAAACTTCATTTTTTGCTCGAGCCGGATCGACGAAACCTTCAAACCTTCGACGTCGGCGTAGCCTTTCAGGTGGGTCAGGAGGCAAAAGGCGACCCCGGCGGCCAGATAGGACAGCGGCGCCGGAGCGGTATCGGAACCGCCGATGGACGAGCCCTCGTCGCAGTAGAGCTCGAAGGCCCCGAAACTCGGAATGTTGGGTTTGACGTATCCACGTTTCACCATGCCGGGACCCGGCATCAGTTCGGCAAGCACGTGAACTTCGAGGTCCAGACCTTCCCTCGTTTTTTTTGCGGTCTCGGTCCTGAAGGCCGTCGGCTCGGGCATGCGATCGATTCTCGCGACGATTGGTTTGTCTTGAAATTTCGCCTGATTCGTTGAAGTCAGCATCAGTATCTCCTTTGGTTTGTAGGATACGGTACGATACCGTACCATTTGACAATACGGTACGGTATCGTACCCTGTCAAGCAAAATCGACACTGAGCGGGAGATCAGCCTTGAACACGGCCCTCGAAAATGGACACGCCCGGCGACAGGCGGCGCGGCGCGGCGAGATCCTCGCCGCGGCGACAAAAATCTTCTTCAGGGAAGGTTACGGACGGGCAAGCATGGACAAGGTGCTTGCCGAGACCGGCGGCTCGAAACGTACGCTCTACAATCACTTCCCGAGCAAGGAAGACCTGTTCGCGGCGATCGTGACCGGCGTTTCCGACCGTGTCCTGGCGTCCCTGGAGCCGCCGCTCGACGTCGGCGACATCCGGGAAACACTTACAACCATGGGCATCAGCTACCTGAGCGTTCTCGTTTCACCCGACGGACTCGCTCTTTATCGCGCCATGATCTCGGAGGCGCCGCATTTTCCCGATTTGGCACAAACGTTTTTTGCCAACGGCCCCGGGCGCGCCAGCGGTCACCTCGCGGATTTCTTTCGAGATCAGAAGCAACAGGGTGCCCTTGAAATCGATGATCCGCAGCTCGCCGCGGAACAGTTTCTGAGCATGGTGCGCGGTGAGGTCCATTTGGCCGCCGCCCTCTCGGTCCGAAAACCGACAAAACACCGGATCCGGAAAACCGTTGAGCATGCCGTCGAAATCTTTCTTTGCGGCGCGGCTCCGGCGTTGCGCGACGACTGAGATCGTAGGAGAGCCATCTTTTCGGATATCGGTGGCTTAACGGGATTCAGGTCTTCCCGCCAGCTCCGAAATTTGCGCGAACCAGCCACGCAAACCGAATAGGCCCTCCCCGGCGACAGATAGCCGGTCGCCGTTGCCCGGGCACACACTGCCAAGCATCACCCAATGCGGCTCGACCGATTCTTGGCGTTTGCGCCGTCGGAAACTACGCAAGCAAGAAATCCTCCGTGGCCGATGCCGGCCGCGCGTACCGGCGACTCACTAGAAAGGGACGACCATCATGAACAAAACAACGGCTGGAACACTCACCGCTCTAACGGCAGGTATGGCCGCAATACTCGGGAGCAACGCAAATGCAACGGAACCCTGTGGCGACTTTGGCGAATGCAAGGTACTGGTCGAGATAAACTCGTCGGACGGCGACATCGGCTTCCACTTTCTCGTAGACGGCGACAACCTGATCGCAACGTCGATGTTCAATCCCAGACATCGCAAACTGTTTTCTTACCGAGTACGACGTGAACTGCGTGAGCAATTCCTGACGGAAACGTTCGCGGAAAGCGCGGAGCCGCTCTGCTTTGATCCAACGACCGACGACGATCCCGAAAACGACGACGAGGATTTCGTCACGCTGACGGAATTCCTCGACCGCTGGGACTCCGGCACCTACAGCTTTTTCGGTATCGGCGACGACTGGGAATTCTCGTTCGGCCAGACGGATCTCTCGTTCAACCTGCCGGCGGCGCCGGTAGAGCTCGAATTTGAGACCGAGATCGACGACGGGGAACTGGAGGCGGAGATTTCCTGGGAACCGGGCGACGATCTCGGCGAATGTTCCGACGGCATGGAACTGCTGGCGGTGCACCCTCGCGACGTGCCCGTCAAGGCATGGGAAGTGGTGCTCGAGCCGGACGTTGACGGCGACCTGAGCTCGATGACGTACACCGTCCGGCTGCCCGGCGATGCCGAGGAATTGGAAGTCGAGGTACCGGACGACTATCTGGAAACGCTTCCGGACAACACCCCGGCAAAAATCGAGGTGGGCGCAATCGGTCTCGACGACAACGCCACCTTCACCGAGGAAGGCGATATCTGCCTGAATGAAACGGGTGAGGACGGCTGCGGTTTCGATGAAGAGGACTGATTTCGCAGGCTCCGCCTCGACGTCACCATGGGTGAAGCTGCTGCTCGGCAGCTTCGCTCTCCTCTCTACGGCGGCAAACGCTGCGGACGTAAGCATTACGGACGGGCTGGTCAGCCTCACCGCGGAACGCGTCCCCATGCAGGAAGTACTCGATACGCTGGCGGAGCGGTCTGATCTACGGCTGATTCAGCATGCGCCCATCGATCGCGAAGTCAGCATTCGAATCAATTCACTACCGCTCGCCGAAGCGCTGGACATGTTGCTCGACACCCGCGACAGCTATCAGCTTTTCATGCCGCCCCCGGAGTCCGCGGACGGCGGTGGACGCGTACCCGGCACTCTTTGGGTATTCGCGGCCGGAACCGGCAAGCCATACGCAATCGACTTTCTCGAGACCGTTCTGCTGCGCGGGGAAATTGGTGAAAAAAAGGAGGCAATTCGCACGCTGCGGAACGACGCGACACCCGCTGCCGTGCAAGCGCTCTCCTTTGCGCTGAGCGACAGAGACAGGCGAGCCCGGGACGCGGCCATCGAGGCGTTAGGCGCTATTGGCAGCGACGAGGCACTGGCGGCGCTGGCGAGCGCCGGCGGCGTCGACAACCCGGTCGAGCGCGCTGCCGTCACGTATGCAATGGCGGCGTCCGGCGCGGCCTCGGCGCGGGCGTATCTCGATGCCGCGCTCGAGGACGACGACCCGAGAGTACGACTGGCCGCCGCGGAGGCGCTGGGTGACCTGGGCGACGACGCCAGCAGACGCCGAATTCAGGCGGCGATGAACGACCCTGATCCGGCCGTTCGCGAGCGGGCTGTCGAAATTCTCGAAGACCTGGACGACGAGGCCATGTTTCGCGCGCTTTTCCCACGCAATAGGGCGCTCCCCATGCCGGCCGATACTTCCGTCACACGGGGGCAATAAGGGAGTAAACTGAAGGCGACCGATTTCCACCGATTGAACCGTCCAAGAGACAGGGCATTCAGGGGAAGGCCGTCATGCCTGTTTACGCGGATGACAAAAAGCTCGCGAAAGAGCTGTTGAAAGGTAATGAGCGCGCATTCGATCGCTTCTTCGATGAGCACTTTGCCCGACTGTACCGATTTGCCGTCACGCGGCTTCGCGGCAACGAAGAGGCCGCCAGGGAAATCGTTCAATCCACCCTGTTCAAAGGCATTCGCAAGATGTCGGGCTACCGGGCCGAGGCGGCGATGTTTACCTGGCTGTGCGCGATATGCCGCAACGAGATCAGCGACTGGTTCAGCCGGGAGAACCGCTATCGCGAACGGATTGTGCTGATCGAAGATCAACCCGAGGTGGCGGCGGTGATTGACAGCGTTCAGGCCCCGGTGGAGGAAAACCCGGAACGTCAGTATCAGCGTGTGGAAGCCGTCAGGCTGATCCAGGTGGCGCTCGACCGTCTACCCGCCAACTACGGCAACGTTCTGGAATGGAAATACGTCGAAGGTCACTCCGTGCGCGATATTGCAACGCGTCTGGGCATCGGGACCGAAGCAGCGCAATCACTGCTGGCGCGCGCCAAGCGGGCATTTGCCGACGTTTACTCGACGCTGTGCGAGGCGCTCGATGACAATGAAGGATTGGTGAATCCATGACCAGGCAAGACAACGGACATCAGGACGCTGGCGACGCCGTCGAAGCATTGCTGCGACAGGCGCCCCCCAGGGCGACACCGCCCGCGAACGACGAGCGAATCGTTCGCGACGCAGTCATGGCCGAGTGGCAATCCGTCGTCAGGGCGCGGAAATGGCGCTCCAGGGGCATTGGTCTCGCAGCAGCGGCAAGCGTGTTGTTTGCCGTTTCGATGCAGATTTCGGTATGGCCACCCGCCGGCGTCGACACGATTGACGTCGCGAGTATCGACAAGCACACCGGAACGGTCCATCTGGTTGACGGGCGGTCTGAAATCGCCGAAATCGCCGCAACGGCGACACTAGGGCCGGGACAGGTGGTCGAGACCCGTGCGGACTCGGCGCTCGGCCTGGAATGGGGCGCCGGCGGATCGCTGCGTCTCGACGAGGAGACGCGGCTCGAATTCGTCGACGAAAAAACGGTTTTCCTGCACCGCGGCCGCGTCTACTTCGATTCCCTGCCTTTCGGCGCTCGCGTACGCGCCGGCGATGAGCCCCGCCTCGTCGTCGAAACCAGCCAGGGTACCGTGACCCACATTGGCACCCAGTACATGGCCAGCATCGACGGTGACGAATTGATCGTGAGCGTTCGTGAAGGACGGGTGAAAATCGACGGCCGCCACTACGACGAGACCGCAGGCCGCGGCAAGCAGGTGCAGATGCACGGCTCGATGCGACCCGTGGTGGTCGCGCTGTCTCCCAGCAGCAACGCGTGGGCATGGACCGAGGCGCTGTCGCCGCGCATCGACTTAAGCCGCCTTTCTGCCCGCGATTTCCTGTCGTGGGTGGGCCGGGAAACAGGTCACGTGATTGTCTACGAGTCGGACGAGGCCGAGCGGCTGGCCGCGGATACCGAGCTGGTGGGCAGCATGCAGGCGGAACCACGCACCGAGCTGCGCCTGAGAATGATGACGATGGACCTCGATTACCTCATTGACGCGAGCACCGGAACGATCGCCGTTCGTATAGCCACGCAGGACGAGCGCTGAATTGCGCGCCCTGCCCTTAATGCTGCTTATGTCCTGTGTCGTCGCGGCAGCGGACGACGCCAACGCGGAACTCGCCGGCCGGTCGGTCAAGGCAATCATCGATGAATATCGCGAGCTGGGTTATCCGTTCGTCTACAGCACGCAATTGGTCGACGATTCGTTGAGGGTGTCCATCGAGCCTTCCGGCGACAGTCCTCTCGATATTGTTCGCGAAATACTCGAACCGCACGGACTCGGCATACGCACGGAGTCTGACGTGCACCTGGTCATTCGGCTCGATCGCGGAAAAAGCCAGACCGGTCGCCTGCTGTTGTTGCTCGACGGCGCAAGGGACAATCAACCCGTTGACCGGCCCACCGTCGTCGCCAGTCCGCCGCTGCCTTCAAGCCGTGCGCTGAAGCCCGGCTTGGTCGAATTTGAAAACGTCAAACCGGGACGTTACCGGCTGCGGGTGAGCGCGGCCGATTTTGAGACCATGGAGCGCACGATCGACGTGTGGTCCGGGCAGACCGAAGTGATCGAGCTGTCGATGGCCGCCGCGAAGCCGGAGATCGATTCGATCGAAGTGTCGGCCAGCCGGTATGAGATCTCACGGGACATCGGCGGGTCGCGCTTTTCGCTGGACCAGCGGGACATAGAAACCATGCCCGATATCGGCGATGATCCGCTGAGGTCGGTGCAACGGCTGCCCGGCGCGGCGGCGAGCGGCGCGTCGGCGAAAACTCACCTGCGCGGCGGCGACCGCGACGAGATCGGCATCATGCTGAACGGGCAGAAGCTGTTCGACCCGTTTCACGTTCGCGACTATCAAAGCGTCTTCAGCGTGATCGATTCGCGAGCGATCGAGGGTGTCGAGGTATACACCGGCGGATTCCCGGTCCGGTTTGGCAATCGCATGAGCGGCATGGTCTTGATGGACACGCTGGAGCCCGTCGATCGGCGGCACGTGGAACTCGGCCTGAGCGTCTACAATACGTCGCTGCTATTCGCCGGTCGCGAGGACAACAGACAATGGCTGTTTTCCGCGCGCCGCGGCAATCTGGACCTCGTCATCAACGAGAAACTGGGTTCGCCGTCGTACTACGACGTTTTCGCAGAGTTTGCCTGGGAACCGAATCCCGACATGACCGTCTCGTTCAACGCACTCTTTGCGGACGACCGGGTTGAAATCGTTCTCGAGTCCGATCCCGAGGAACTGGAGCGCGTCGTCAGCGACACCAGGAATGCAGAATACTGGTTGCAGATCGGCAACCGCTGGTCCGACGCAATGTCCAGTAGAACCGTGTTGTCGGCCACGACGTTCGATAACCTGCGCCGCGGTACGCTGGACGATGAGGAGAACATCGTCGCAACCGTGTATGACGATCGGCGGGTTACTCAGTTCGGGTTCCGGCAGGACTTCTCCTACCATCCGTCCGACCGGCACCTGCTCCAATGGGGCCTGCAGATCCGCCATGGAAGCGCCGACTACGATTACCGAAACAGCGCCGACTATTTTGGCCTGCAAGCGCTTTTTCCGGGAAGAGACGAGCCGGCGTCAACCGTTGTCGCGGCCTCACCCGATGGGGCCAGCTACGCCCTGTATTTTGCCGATCGCTGGATGCTGTCGCCCGGTACGAGCGTCGAATGGGGACTCCGCTGGGACGAACAAACCTACACCGATCTGTCCTCGGATACGCAGCTCAGTCCGCGGTTCAGTTTACTGCAAAAGGTAGGAGAGAATAGCGAGTTACGTCTCTCCTGGGGACGCTATCACCAGTCTCAGGAAATTAATGAACTGCAGGTCGAGGACGGCATTGACAATTTCTGGCCGGCACAACGCGCCGATCACCTGATTGTCGGATTTCGCCATCTTTTTGACAGGCAATACTCGCTGCGGATCGAACTGTTCGACAAGCGCATGCACGACGTCAGGCCGAGATTCGAGAACCTGTTTGATCCCCTGGGCCTGATTCCCGAAGTGCAGCCGGATCGCGTCCGACTCGATCCGGGCAGCGCGCGGTCGCAGGGAGTGGAGATAACGCTGGACCGTCGCTCGGGATCCTTCAACTGGTGGGCAACTTACGTTTTTTCCGAAGCGACGGACCGTATCGACGGTGGCGACCAGCGGCGCAGCTGGGACCAGCCGCACGCCTTTCAGGGCGGCGTGAGTTTCAGCAACGAGAAGTGGGATTGGGCAATCGCCGCGAACGTACACAGCGGCTGGCCATCCACCGAACTCTCACTGCTTGAAAGCGGCGTCGATGACGAAGGCGAACCGGAGTTTGATGCAGTACCGGGCGTGAGAAACGCCGGCCGTTACCCCAGCTTTGCGAGCATCGACGTCCGGCTGGCGCGCAAGTGGAAACTGCCCCGCAGCAGGCTGACCGCCTTCGTGGAGATCTCCAACGTCACGAATCGCCGCAACCAGTGCTGCCTCGACTGGGAACTCGAAGAAGACGAAAACACGGGTGAGGACGTATTCGAGCGAGGCGTCGATTACTGGATGCCGATATTACCCGCCGTCGGCGTGCTCTGGGAGTTTTGAAAGGCCAAAACGGATAGCGGAGCGCTTCCGGCCGTCCGCGACGTACGCGCTTCCAGCAGGCGGTACGCAATCCGGCGCCTGCGGTGTCACGGCCGGACTACGATCTTACCCCGGGTGTGTCCTCGACCGAGCTCGGTCAGGGCGGCGCCGACGTCACCAAGGCCGATCGTGGCGCTGATCGTCGGCGCCACCGTACCCGTCTCGAGGTAGTCGGCAAGCACTGCCATATCGTCGGCGTTTTCTTTGGCGAGAACCATGGCCGCCGACTTTTTCGAGAAGGCGAAGCTCAACGACGTCTTCACGACGTGGATGGCGGGGCCGAACCACCGATTGGCTTTCGGACCGCTCACGATCACGAGGCGGCCCCGTTCAGTGAGCGCGCTTTTGTAAACGCGGCTCGATCGGTTCCCGACGTTGTCGATGATGAGATCGTAAGGTCCCGTACCGGCGAAGTCGCCGGCGGTGTAGTCGATCACCTCGTCGGCGCCGAGATCGCGAACGAGATCGACGTTGCCGGTACTGCACACGCCCGTGACCGTTGCTCGCATCGCCTTGGCCATCTGCACGCCGTAGCCGCCAACCCCGCCGGACGCCCCGATCACCAGCACTCGCTCGCCTGCCGAGACCCGGCCTGCGTCGCGCAGCGACTGGAGTGCGGTGATACCGGCCACGGGTATGGCCGCAGCGGCGTCAAAAGAGATCTCGGCAGGCTTGTGTGCGAGTTGATTCTCGCTACTCGTGCAGTGCTCGGCGAAACTGCCGCTGCCCATGCCGAACACCGCGTCGCCGGGGGCGAACCGCGTGACGTTCGCACCGACCGCCTCGACCACGCCCGAGACGTCAGTCCCCAGTGATGGCGACTTGGGCCCGCGGAGGCCGTTGTCCATCCGCATCATGTACGGGATGCCGGTGATCATGTGCCAGTCGAGCGGATTGAGCGACGCCGCCTCCACCTTGAGGAGCACGTCGTCGGGACCGGGCTCGGGACGGTCGATTTTGCCGAGTTCGATGTCGGCGGGTCGGCAGTAGAACTCTCGGGTCAGGGCAAGCATCGACATGTTGGGCGGTCTCCGGTCGTCACGTACGACGAACGTTTGAGTGTCCGCAACGCGGAACGTTCGACATACCTTAGGTCAAAATGGAATCGCAAACGGCTTGCGGATTTCGGCCGCTACCGGGTGAAATGGCCGCCCGGTTCGTAGCGATCCGCAATCGCTACGGTCAGTCGGCCCAGGTAGGAGCCCTCCAGCGTGATGCGCTCGCCGGGCTGCAGAAACGTCTTTTGTTCAAGCAGGTCACGGGTGTAACGCTGGATCACGTAATCGCGTACGCTCATGGTGAACATCGCGCCGGAGAATACGTACGGCAGTCCGCTGGCGATCCGGTATCCGAGCGACGGCGGCCGCATGATGACGCCTTCGGGCGTGCCCGTGAGGATGACCGTATCGGTCGATAGCACGTTGCCGGCCAACCAGTCGTCCATGCCCTGCACGTGGGTCGGACGGCGCGAGACCTGAGCCGAGAATATGCGCTCGATAATCACGTCGAGGGGCCAGATCATCTTGGCGGTCGATGACCGTTGTCTGAGTTCGTTCTGACGATACAGCGAAAAAGTTACGCTATCGAGGAACTCGCCGCTGTTGGCGGGGATCACCATGTAAGGGCCGGTCGGGAAATAGCCCTCACGGCTCTTCGCGGCGTTGAATCCCCGCCCGCTTTGCATGTCGTCGAGATCGATGCCCCGAAGAAGTTTCGCTCTGTCGGTAAGGTCTCCGCAGAGGAAAAAACCGAATGCGACGCGCGACCGGTCCGACGCATACGACAAGGACGTCAGCGGTCGGGCGCAGATCTCTGCTTCGTAGTCCAGCAAGGTCTGGTCGTCGGTCACGACGCTCTGTTCCCGGGTTGGCGCGGTTGTCTTCAGGAACAGGAACGGCTGATCCTCCTCCTCTTCGACTTCCTTGGCGTGCGCCGCGTAGTTGAGTCCGAGCGCGATATGATGGCTGGCCGTACCTGCGGGACTGGCCAACCGCGCATACGGATAGTCCTGCAATTGCACGGGCTGATGACCCGTCACGAGTTCGACGATCGCCTGGCGCCCGAGCGCCTGGTAAACCTGCACGATGTCGCCGTCGACGCCGCCGAGCCGGCTGATATTGATCGCCCTGATCGCGTCTCCGGTGTCCTCGACGACCGCCAGCGTCTGCGGCCTGCCCGCCTCCGCTGTTTGCGCAAGGGTCAGCGCTTGCGCCGGCGGCATGATCACGTTGGCCTGGCCGGGCAAGGACAACAGGCACATCGATACGGCTGCTGCGAACCTCATCTCACTCCTCCCCGAACCGGTAGAACACGCCGAGCCCGACGAAGTACGGCGTATCGGTGCCCAGTTCGGTGATCGGACTGTCGGCGGCGTCACCCAGAAACTTCGTGACGCCCAGCCGGGCAAAGCCCCCCCACTTCGGGTTGAGAAAAAACGCGACGTTGGCGGCAAGGGACACGTCCCGAATCGAACCGCCGGCGCCGTAGGTCGGCAGCCCGCTCGCGAGCGCGTCGGCCGTGTTGACGCCGAAATAGGTCTCCATGTAGCTGTCATCGGCGTAGGTCGTCTCCAGCTCGAACTCGAAACGCCACGGGATGTAGAGCGGCAGTGTATAGGTGACGTCCGTCGTCAGGAATGCGCCGTCGTGCGCATCGCTCGAATCACCGAATAGCGTGGTTCTGAACTGAAGGCTGTCGCCTTCGAGCAACGTGTCATTGATCGTATATGCCGCAAACGCGCCGAGGTTCACCGTCGCGTCTACTTCGGCCATGCTCGCGACAGCGGTGTTGTCGACGTCTTCGTCACGCCCCATGTCGAAGTTAAGGCTTCCGCCCAGTCGCCATGCACCGCGCTCGAACAACGTCGCCCATGCCGTAAGCCCCTCCACCTCCACGCCGGCGCCGAGGAGATCAAACTGAGAAACGATCATGGGAACCGTCTGGTAGTCGTCGCTTCCCATGTATTCGGGCGTGGTGGCCGGACCCGCGATAATGAACTGCGGCTCCGGCTCCCGGTCGTCGGCAACGGCCGGCCGACAATCGAAAAATACGATTAATGCCGCAGGAACGGCAATGCTCGCGCATTGTCCGAACACTCTTAAATCCATCATTTACTTATCTCGCTATGGTTACCCAGGAATGAATGGCGTCAGTGTAGAGTTCGGCGAGGAAAAAAATACTCGCATTCGCGGCGGATGACGGTCACATGACGAAAAGTCGTTTTTATCCGAAAAAACAGCCACTTCAGCAACGTGCCAAGGTTACCGTCGCGGCGATCAAGGAAGCGGCTGCTCACATTTTGCGTGAACAGGGCATGCATGAATTCACGACTAACAAGGTGGCCGAGAAGGCAGGAGTGAGTATCGGTTCGCTGTATCAATATTTTCCGTCGAAGGAGTCGCTGATCGCCGACATCAAACGCGATCACTTCGCCGAATTGAGAACGTTGATAAAGGAGGCGTACGAGCGCAACAAGAACCGCGACCTGGCCACGATCGTGAGGGCGTTTGTCGACGCCTCCATCGAGGCGCACCGGATAGATCCGGAGTTGCACAAAGTGTTGAGCGGTGATTTATCGGATTTTCAGATCAAGGAGGACGACAACAGCGAAGACTCCGTGCGCATAGCGGTGATCGCCTTGTTGGACGAGCATCGCGACCAGTTGAGGGAAAACCTCGACACCGCCCTTGCGGCCAAGCTGATCTACAAGGTGGTCGAAAGCTCGACGCACGATACGGTGCTCTACCATCCCGAGTTGCTGGACGAGGCGGATTTCGCGAACGAGTTGTCGCGGATGGTGATGGCCTATTTGCAGGGACCGAAAGTCTCTATTCATGCGTCGGCCGCGGCTTGACCCGTATTTGCCCGATGAACGGGATTCGCTCGCGATCGCGGAGAGACATGAGATCGGACGTGTCGGCGCCGACGACGATGTTCCAGGATTGTCCGCAACCCAAAGCGGCCGGCGGAGCCGACCGCTGTTTCGCGGTGAAACCTGCGGTTCAATTTGCGGCGTCTCGCAGTCGACCCAAATGCGCATCCCATCCTGCATCCAGGGCCATCAGCAATGGAAGTGCGGCATCACCCGCAACCTCGCCGATCCCCTCGTGTTGAAGCGTAAGGCGGGTGCCGCCGTAAGCCTCCTCGAGCAACCAAGTAACGGTTGTCATTGTTCCGCCGAGCGGCTCAACTGTGAACGTGTATACCAGTTTCTCCGGGCGCCTCCATTCCATCACCGTTCCCCAGCACATCGTGACCGCAGATCCGTCATCCGCCTTACCCATCAGCGCGTAACCGCTCCCCGGGGACAGGTCCGATTCCGCCGGGTGAAACCATTCCGCCAGCTTGTCTTTGTCGGTCAAGTACGCCCAGACGGTGTCTGCGTCTGCGTTCAGAAAAATCGTTTTGGTAATCATTGCATCGGACATCAGTTTGTTTCCTTCTCGTTTTCAATGGCCTGCTTCAAGCCAGCGAGGCGTTCATTCCAGAATCTGTCGAAGTATCCCAACCAGTCCGATACGGCCCGAAGAGTGTCGGGCTCAAGGTGGTTGATTCGTTCACGGCCCGAGGTGCGTACGGTTATCAGTTTGCCTTCCTCGAGGATGGACAAGTGTTTCTTTATCGCACCCCGTGTTACCTCGAATTGCGCCGCCACGTCGCCGATACTCATATCCCTTGAGCTAAGCAGCATTAATATGCTCCGCCGCGTCGGATCGGCGAGTGCGCGAAATGCGGCTTGTGGTCCGACGTTCATCGCTCGGTAGGCAAGAACTCGAACTTGCCGTCCTGGTAAAGAAACGTCACACAATCGGCTTCGGATACGCATGACGTCTCGGATGCCTCGGAGAAAGCCGCAAGTCCGCCAAGGACGAGCACTATCGCCACGGCAGGCAAAACCAGGTCTGTGTTCACAATCGACTCCAATGTGATACCAAATGGTATTACTTTATATAACACCAAAAGGTATCACGTCAACCGGTGATTTCAATCGAGGTCAGAAGCGACTGCCGGATTTGAAGTCAGAAACTATCGCCGGTCCATTCCCACTGCTTGTCGCTTGGATCGTGGAATTCCTCGAACCGTATCGGACCGCGCTGTTGGTATTCTCGCCAGACGCGGATTTTACCGTCATGAATTTCGACCACCGCAACTCCGTGGGCCGCGGTTTCACGCCCGCCGTTGTGGAACGTGTATTCGCCGGCGCCGAAACCCGTTTTTTCGTCGTACCACAAGTTGTGCCATATCATCGACGATTGCGGACGCACCGCGTCGAAGAACTTCCTTAGTTCAACGTGGCCTTTGTACATCTGCCGACTGGGGGGCTCCGTATAGAGTGCGTCGTGAGTGAATGCGCTGAGCGCGAGTTCGGTGTCGTTTTTACTCCACCCCGTCGCCACACGCGTCATCAACTCCACGAAATCGAACTGCGTCGCGCTTCCCGTTTCCCCGCCGGGCGCCGGGGCCGGCGGCTCATCCAGACCGATGGCAGCGCCGCCTGCGGCCAGCAGTACAAGTGCAACGACTGGGGAGGACAGCAAAACCACCGGTGTTTGGATACGCATAGTCGTGATACAGCAACGTCATCGGGGAGCTATTGATAACACGGACAAGCGATCACTTCGAGTGTTCGGCCGGTCCAACCTCCGACATGACGGCCCTCAGCCGGCTAACGCACGACCGGCTTCCTCGACGATCGGAAACGAAACGACAGACTCGCGCACACGGCTCAGAACTGAACGATCGCTCCACCGTCCACGTTCAGGCCGGCGCCGGACACGAACTGCGCTTCGTCGGATGCGAGAAACAGGGCGGCGTCCGCTCGTCCGACTTCGAGGCCGGTGAGACGACGGCCGTCTTCGCGACCGACTCCGCTTACATACCAAGGGCCGCGATCGACTCGACAACCCAGTGCGTAATGCCTGTCACGGCGCCCACCTGGGAAAACCAGATGACGGCCAGCAACAAGTAGGCCGTCGCCGGATGGCGGTAAGCGGACTCGCCGGCGGACAGCGCTTCAATGCGCGACCGCGCGTCGCTCGAACCGAACGCGGCGCCCCTGACCGCCGTCGCCGTGGGCGGACGGGCCTGCAGGGCCTCTATGACCGTGACAAAACGCGAACGGTTCTTGATCGTCCGCATGGCGTCCGCATCGCAGGCCATTTCGCAGTCGTTCGCCAAATCCTTCCGGATGCGCCGCTTCCACGGCTGCGGCCACAGGACCGTGGCCCACTGCACGACGATTCGCCGCAGATTGTCGAGCCGCCGCCCATGCGCCCGCTCGTGCGCGAGAACGACGTTCAGTTCCGGCGACGACAGCCGGTTAATCAAGCCGCGGGATACGACGATTTTCGTTTGCAACAACCCGCAGCACCACGCCAATAGATCGTTGCTTTCGATGATCAGGTAGTCGTCCTTTTGGTGTTCCCGGCCAAACGCCATCAGCATCGACAGGCGGCGTTGCCCAAGACGTAATCCGTAACCCGCAACCGCGATCATGCCGGACACCAGCAACGAAGCGGTGGCGATCAGGCCGAATCCGCCAAGGGAGTGCATTTCGATGACCGGCGCATGAGTGTCGCCGCAGTCCCCGCCGTGGCAATGCTCGGGCACCAGTATCTGGGAATACTCGGGTTGAACGCTCAACAACACGATCACGATGCCCACCGCCGGCGCCACCAGCGCATAACACAGCAGCGCAAGCGAACGCGTTGCGGGACGGTTGCCGGCGACGGCTTTTCGGAAGCCGGGATACAGCAACGCCGACAGGAGCGAGGCGACGATCAAGGCCGCGCACCAGATGCTGGCAAGTTCGACCGTTTGCATTAGAGTGTCAATCTCGGCGACCCTCCTTTCGCTCCAGCAGTCTCGCAAGCTCCGCTTCGATCTCCGTCTCGATGGCGGGATCGTCCCCGGCAACAAAATCGACGAAGCCGGATATCATCGGCGCAAGCTCGCCACCGCCAACTTCGTCGGCGACGTCGCGCAGCAGACGGCTGATGAGCTGAGCGCGGCTGAGCGCCGCGGTGTACTGATAGGCTCTGCCGCGTTTCTCGCGCAGGACCAGGCCCTTACGATGCAGTCGTTCCAGTGTGCTCTGGATGGTGTTCAAGGTGAGCTGCGTCTGACCCATCTGCTCCAGCAGTGCCTGAGCGGACAATTGCCCGCTGCTCCACAGCCGATCGAGTGCGTCGATTTCGCGCGAACCGAGATCGGGTACGCGCCCTCCGCGTTTCCTGCCGAGCAAACCCGCCAACCCGCGATTCCCTGAAACCATTAACACCGATCCATTCTCGGTCTTGACCGAGCCACTTACTCTTGCCCAGTAGACAACAGAGTGGCGTTAGGGACAAGACGGTTTTGATACAAACGTCTCGCGCCGTAATCCGTCAGCATACGCTGTCAACCGTTACGGAATTAAGAAAAATGAAAACGAATCTCGGGATATCGGCTTGCTTCCTGATTTCGGCAGGCGCCGCGTCGGCTCAACAGGGTCCGCAAACGGAAACCGGATCGAATGGGCGCGACGTGGACGAAGTCATCGTGTACGGACGGTCCCAGGAGCTGATCGGCACGGCCCAGTCCGCCTCGGAAGGAATCGTCGGTTACGACGATATTCAACTGCCGCCGATGCTGCGGGTCGGCGAGCTCGTGGAGGCCGTGCCGGGCATGGTTGCGACACAACATTCGGGCACCGGCAAGGCCAACCAGTACTTCATTCGCGGCTTCAACCTGGATCACGGCACCGACTTTGCCGTTTCAGTCGAAGGCGTGCCGATCAACATGCGCACCCACGGACACGGACAGGGGTATCTCGATCTCAATTTTCTGATCCCGGAGATGGTCGAAACCACGCGCTTCCGGCGCGGCCCGTATTCGGCGGCCGTGGGTGACTTCTCGTCGGCGGCGAGCCTCTCGTTCGACCTCTACGACCGTATGCCCGAAACGGTTCTCTCCGCTACCGTCGGCGAATTCGGCTATTACCGAGCGCTCGCCGCCGGCAGCCTGGACGCAGGCGGCGGCACGCTCACCGGCGCATTGGACGTGACGCGCTACGACGGCCCGTGGGATCTGGACGAAGACCTCGAACAGCTCAAGTTTCTTGCGGCTTATGGCGCGGAACTTGGCGGGGCCGAAGCGCGGTTTACCCTGCAGGGGTACGACAGTGAATGGAATTCCACCGATCAGATTCCGGCGCGTGCCGTCGAATCCGGGCTCATCGATCCGCTGGGTTTCATCGATCCCGACCTGGGCGGCGAAACCTCGCGGTTCGCGCTGACCGGCACGGTCGATTTCGGCAGTTGGCAACTCAACGCGTACGCCATCGACTACGATTTCACGCTGTACTCGAACTTCACCTATTTTCTCGAAGACCCGATCGACGGCGATGAATTCGAGCAGCGCGACAGTCGCCGCATCTACGGCATCGGCGTTACCGGCGGCAGCAACCGATTCGAGGACGCGGCCGGATTGACGCTTCGCTGGGGCGGCGATCTGCGGTTCGACGACATCGACGAAGTGGGGCTTTTCAGCACCGTGGCGCGCGTCCGAAACGGCGTCGTGCGAGACGACGAGGTCGAGGAGCTGTCCGTCGGCGCGTGGAGCGAAGCGGAGTTCGCGGTCACCGATCAGCTGCGCGCAGTACTGGGCCTGCGCGCGGACTATTACGACTGGGACGTTACCGCAACCCGCGCGGAAAACAGCGGACGTGGCGACGACACGCTGATCAGTCCGAAGGCGGCGCTCGCCTATCGATTCGACGACGGGCTCGAGGCTTACCTGAATTGGGGCCGGGGCTTTCATTCCAACGACGTGCGGGGGGCGACGATTGCAGTCGACCCCGCCAGCGGCGATCCGGCCGACCCGGTCGAGGCGTTGGTGCGATCGAACGGCGCCGAAGCCGGCGTCCGGTTGGAACGCGGCGAGTCCTTCAACGCGACGCTGGTCGGCTTCTGGCTGGAACTCGATTCCGAACTGGTGTTTGTCGGCGATGCCGGTGCAACCGAGGCGAATGACGCAACGGAACGGCGCGGTTTCGAGGCGGCGGTCTTCTGGCAGGCAACCGAGTGGCTTGCGATCAACAGTGCTTACACGAGCACGGACACCAAGTTCAAGATCAACCGGGGAGACGGACGGGAAGTGCCGGGCGCGGTGGAGTCTACCTTCACCCTGGGTATGAACGCCGCTTGGGACAACGGCCTGCAGGCGAGCGCCAGACTGCGCTGGCTGAGCGAGGCACCACTGATCGAGGACGATTCCGTCCGTTCCGACGATTCGCTGCTCGTCAACGCCGGTGCGGCCTACCGGTCGGGCAGGATCGAATACCGTCTCGACGTTCTCAATCTATTCGACTCCGGTGACGACGATATCTCGTATTTTTACGCATCACGCCTGCCGGGCGAGCCGGCCGGGGGCATTGAAGACCTGCACTTCCATCCACTCGAACCGCGCAGCGTGCGCGCGTCGGTGACGCTGCACATGAACTGACGGCCCCGCCCGTCAACCCTCGTTTCTCACCACCTCGAGAAACACGGATCCGTAACGCTCGAGCTTGGTTTGACCAACGCCGGAAATCGCCAGAAGCGCCTCCGGCGTCTGCGGTTTGCCGGCGGCCATCTGCCGCAGGGTGGCGTCGTGGAAGATCACGTAAGGCGGCACGTTGTTCTCCTCTGCAAGGCGTTTGCGGCAGCTGCGCAGCGCTTCCCACAGGTCGCGGTCTTCGTCCGCGACCGTGGTGACTTCAGGCGCTTTCGTTTTGGCGGGTTTGCGGGCGATCAACAGGTCGCGCCGCAGCGGCAGTTCGAGCTCGCCGCGGAGCAGCGGCCTGCTCTTGTCGCTGAGCTTGAGCGCGCCGTATCCGGCGGTGTCCACCGATAGAAAACCAAGCACCAGCAGCTGGCGCAGGATGGACCGCCACTGCTGTTGGTCGAGTTCACGGCCTATGCCGTAAACGCTCAGGCGGGCATGGCCGTGCTGGCGAACCTTCTGGTTGTCTTTGCCCAGCAGGACGTCGATGACGTGCATGGCGCCAAAACGCTGGCCGGTCCGGTACACGGCCGACAGAATCTTCTGCGCGGCCTCGGTGCCGTCGAACAGATCCGGCGGCGTCAGACATACGTCGCAGTTGCCGCAGTCTTCGTCGAGCGAGTCGCCGAAGTAGGCGAGCAGGGACCGGCGCCGGCAGGCGGTCACCTCGCACCAGCCCAAGAGCGCGTCGAGTTTCACGCGTTCGCGGCGCTTGAACTCTTCGTCGGCCGGGGATTCGTCCACCATTTGCCGGAGACGTACGACGTCCTGCAGTCCGTAAACCATCCAGGCAACGGACGGTTCGCCGTCACGGCCGGCGCGGCCCGTTTCCTGGTAGTAGGACTCCATGCTTTTCGGCAGATCCAAGTGCGCGACAAAACGAACGTCCGGCTTGTCGATGCCCATGCCGAAAGCGACGGTGGCGACGATGATCACGCCGTCGTCCGTCAGGAACCGCCGCTGGTGCTCGCCCCGGGTCGCCGCATCGAGACCGGCATGATAGGGAAGCGCATCGAAGCCTTTTTCCGTCAGCCAACCCGCGGCGGTCTCCGTTTTCTTGCGTGACATACAGTAAACGATGCCCGAATCGCCGCGGCGAGCCGACAGGAACTCGAGCAGCTGACGCTTCGCATCGAGCTTGTTCTGCACCAGGTAACGGATGTTCGGCCGGTCGAAGCTCGCAACGTAGTGCCCCGGATCGGCCAGCGCCAGTCGCTCCACGATCTCCGCGCGGGCCTGTGTCGTCGCCGTAGCGGTCAGGGCCATGCGCGGCACGCCGGGGAAATGCCCCGCGAGTTCGCCAAGCATCAGATAGTCTTCGCGGAAATCGTGCCCCCACTGCGAAACGCAGTGCGCCTCGTCAACGGCGATCAGGCTGATCCGGCAGACCTTCAGTTGTTCGAGCGTCTGCGCCTGCATCAGCCGCTCGGGTGCGACGTACAGAAGTTTCAGACGGCCGCTACGCAGGCGCTCGAACACCTGCCGCTGCTGCACGCCGGTCAACGTGGAGTTGAGATACGCCGCCTCGACGCCAAGCTGCTCGAGCGCGGCGACCTGGTCCTGCATCAACGCGATGAGCGGCGACACGACGAGCGCGGTGCCCTCGCCCAGCAGTGCCGGAATCTGATAACAGAGGGACTTCCCGCCACCGGTCGGCTGCAGCACCAGTGAGTCTCGGCCGCGCACGGCCGCCTCGATTATCTCCTTCTGATGCCCCCGAAATTCGGAATAGCCGAACACCTCATTGAGCACACTCCTCGCGGTCTGGGACATCGCGAGAGTATACCGTAGCCGTCGTCATCGACACGCGGCCCAAAAGACCGTATCCGCCACATTTTGCAGGAGCCCATGAGGACGGGCTCCCACAGAATGCCTTGGTACCGACGGCTCAGGGCGGCGGAGCGAACACCGGCGGTTTACGGACGTAGCCCGCCTGTTCCAGCGCGTGCGCAAATCGAATGAGCTTCGCGTCGCTGAATTCGCCGCCGATGAACGATATCCCGATGGGAAGACCGAGGACGTCGCCGGCCGGCAGCGTGACGCTGGCGTACCCGGAAATCGCCGCGAGCGACGAACTCGAAATCCCGGACGAATGGTCGCCGCTGACGTCGTCGATCATCCAGGCCGGGCTTCGGGTCGGAACGATCAACGCGTCGAGATTGTGCGCTTCCAGCGCGCCGTCGATGCCCGTCCGCGAAATGCGCTTGCTGGCCGCAAGCGCCTCAACGTATTCCTCGTCGGTCAACGGCCCCCTGGATTGTGCCGCCAGCATTCTCTCCTGGCCGAAAAACGGCATGACGGTCGCCGCATTTTCCTCGTTGAATTCGATGATCTCTTGCAAACTGCCGACGGGCGCACCGGAACTCTCGAGGTATGCGTTGAGATCCGCCTTGAATTCGTAGGCCAGCACCACGCGCGCGGCCGCGCTCATGCCTTCCGTGTCGATGTCGACCGGATCGACGATTTCGGCCCCGAGAGAACGAAGCGTGGCGATCGTGTCGGCGAAAATGGCGTCTACGCGAACGTCGTTTCCCTCGCCATAACCGTGATACACGCCGATTCGCGCGCCGTTCAGCGCGTCCTCCGCCAGGTTTGCGGCAAAATCCGGAACAACGTCCGGAAAGTCATCCGCCAACGGGTCGTCGGGATCTTCCCCGACCATCGCGGTCAGCAGAATCGCTGCATCCTTGACCGTGCGCCCCATCGGACCGGCGGTGTCCTGGCTGTGCGCGATGGGTATGATCCCGCTTCGACTCACCAGCCCCAGGGTCGGTTTGATGCCGACAATCCCGTTGACGCTCGACGGACAGACGATCGACCCGTTGGTCTCGGTGCCCACCGCCACGCTCGTGAGACTTGCCGCAACGGCAACCGCCGAACCGCTCGACGATCCGCAGGGGTTGCGAAGCGTGCCGTAGGGGTTTTTGGTCTGACCGCCGATGCTGCTCCAGCCGCTCGATGAATTTGCGCCTCGGTAGTTGGCCCACTCGCTCAGATTCGCCTTGCCGAGAACGACGGCGCCGGCGGCCCGCAGACGCTCGACCAGAAACGCGTCGCGGCTCGCCACGTGCCCCTTCATCGCCAGCGACCCCGCCGTCGTCTCCATCCGGTCCGCGGTGTCGATGTTCGCCTTGAGAACGACGGGTATGCCGTGCATCGGTCCGCGCGGGCCGGATGCCTGCCGTTCGTCGTCCAGCGCCGCGGAAATGTCCACGGCATCGGGGTTCACTTCGATCATCGAATTGAGCTCGGGACCGCCCTGATCGATCGTCGCGATTCTGTCGAGATAATACTGCGTCAGCTCGCGTGCACTGAGCTCCCCGCGCTCCATCATCGACTGCAGCGTGTCGATGTCCAGTTCCAGGTACTCGACCCGCTCCCTCTCGGGGCTGCAGGCGAACTGCAGCAAAGCCATACCAAACACCAGCACCAACCGTCTGGTCGTTCTCTTCAATCTCTTTATTCGCATGTTATCTGCCCTATCGGTGGCGGGTCTTCGATCGTACGGATACCGCGCGCTCAATCAAGACGGCGATTGGCCTGTCCCTACGAACATTCCGCCCCGGCCTGTTACGCGCCGCCAAACTCCCGACCTCGACCGATTGACGTGTAGGAGCCCGTCCTGACGGGCGATCCTCCAAAGTTAAGCGCTGGTTGAGTATCTCGTCGGAGGATTGCTACCGGGGGACCTCTTTAGGGGAATGGCTCCCTTCGGTCCGCTTTATTTCCCCTAAAGAGGTCCCCCGGCAACAATCCTCTCCGCATTACAGCCTGACCTAACAGATGACTTCCACGAACTTCAGCGGTGGCAGAATCGGCCTTGTCGTTGGGGAGGTGTTTGGTGGAAATAAAGCGGACCGCAGGGAGCCATTCCACCAAACACCTCCCCAATGGCAAGGCCGGGCACGAGCGTCAAAAAAAGAGAGTCGCCCGTCAGGACGGGCTCCTACATGACGCTTCAGACGGTAGTGCGGACGGAAACACAGCGAAACCACGTTTCCGCCCGCACGGGTATCGGTCTAAGGGCCTTCCCTCACAGGCTCATCGAAAAGCCGATGAAATAGCTGCGCCCCACCGGATCGTATTGAGAACAGTTCGACACGCAGGCGCCTTCCCTGTCGGCCTCCTCGTCGATGTTGTCCGGGATCAGCGGCGGGTCTTCATCGAAGATGTTGTTGACGCCCGCAAAAATCTGGTACTGGTCATCGTCGCCGAACGTGTAGCTCCCGTTCAGCCTGCTGATGTAGTGCGTATCGATCTTGCGGAACGGGATCAACGCCTCGTTGTCCTCGTCGGCCAGCGCATCGTTGCTGGTGTTAACCTCGCCGAGAATATTCGTCAGCCAGCTCACCCGCCACGGTCCCCGGTTGTAACTCGCCTGGACCTGGACGCGGTTTTCCGGGTTCTCGACTTCGCCTTTATCGTCGTCGACGTCGATTTCCCCGGTCGTCGTATTGATGATCCGCAGTTGGTCCTTCTCCAGCAGGTGCGTCCAGGTGACCTCGAAGTTCACGGCCCCTTCGTTCAGCTCCCAGAGGTAGTTCGCGTAGACGTCGACACCGCTGGTCACGAACCCGGACTCATTGCGCGGTTCCGAATCGATCCTGTTTATCTGTCCGCCGCCGTCGCGGAAGATCAGGTTACACTCCTGGCTCGACAGCCCGACGGAGTCGTAGCAGACCTCGAGAGAGATGTCGCGATCCGTATTCACGATCGCGTCCTCGATGTCGATGTCCCACCAGTCTACCGACATACCGAAACCGGGCAGGAACTGCGGCTCGTAAACCAGGCCGATCGTGACGGTGTCGGCCTGTTCCTCGATGAGGTTCGGATTACCCAGGTTGAAACCGCGGTTCTCCTGCTGAATGTCGCCGTCGAACGTTCCGGTTGCCGCAAATTCCGCGGCAATGGCCGGATTGAGAAGACAGTTGTCCAGGATCACGCCAGCGTCCGCGGCGGTTATCCCGTCGCAGGGATCGTTGACGGCGAACGCCGTGGTCCGCGGCACCGAAAAGGCTTCTATGATACTCGGCGCCCGGGTTGCGCGGGACACGCCGCCGCGAAAACGCAGCGTTTCGTGCGGCGCATACTCGAAGCCGCCCTTGTAACTGAGCACGGAGCCGACGTGGCTGTAGTCGGCGAATCGCACCGCGGCGTCGACGCCCAGATAGTTAGCAAAAGGCCGGTCCGCGATCAACGGGACAACAACCTCGGCGAATATCTCCGCGACGTCGGTGCTGCCGCTGTTATTGGGCACCGCGACAAACGTCGTCCCCTGGTCACGCAGCAGCGAATCGGTAATCGTGCGGCTGTCGTCTTCACGATACTCCAGTCCGGCGGCCAGGCCGAGCGTACCGGCCGGCAGCTCCATGAGGTCCCCGGTCACCAGCGCACTCAAGGTCATCTGCTCGATGGTGCCGATAAACGTGCTGCGGTCGGAAATCCATTGCCCGGCCTCGTCCGAAATCGAACCCTCGCCGAAGATATTCAGCGGAACGCAGCCTCGCAGGACTGCCTGCGGGTCGGTGCACCTGAACTCGCCGGGATTGCCGGGATCGGGTTCGATGCTCAGCGCGTCGACGACGTTGTCTTTGATCGTGTTACCGGCGACGAGCTGGGCCTGCAGGGTGCGCCCGAAGTTCAGACCAACGTTCCAGTCCCAGGTGTCGGTCAGCTCACCGTCCAATGCCAGGCCAAACCGGAACGTTTCCCGCGTGTTCTCGATGAACCGGGGGATTTCCGTCAACCGGCGGCGCCAGTCGATGCCGATGACGTCGGTGGCGCCGGGTATCGGATTGCCCATGTCGTCCGTGCTCTGGAAATCGGTGAACGCGATGTCCAGTATCGACTGGGGAACGAACGGATGATCGAGCGGCAGCATATAGTCCATAAAGGTGCCGTTACGAAAGAATTCGCTCGCCTGGATGTTCTCGGGAGAGCGATTCGAGATCGTATCGGTTCGCGTGAAGTACCCGTCCATGGAAATACTGACCGTATCGGTCATCTGGTACGAACCCTTGCCGGCAAAGCTGTAACGCGTGATCGGCGTCGTGATCGACGCGATCTCGTTGGTGTTGTAGCCGTGTATGTCCTCGACGAAGGGACGGGTTGCGGTCAGGCCGTCGGTCAGGACAATCCGGCCGCCGTTGGCGCCGGTGTTGCCGATACGGGTGCCGTCGGCTTCGAGCAGGTCGTAGCGGCCGCCCACGGTAAAGGAGCTGAAGTCGGGACCAACCGTGCCGTCGTTGCGAACCTCCAGCGCCCGCACCGCCCAATCGCGCTCCCTCGACAGCAGCGGTTGCCGGTCGAAAAACGAGGCGCTGAACATGGCGTGTCCCCTGCCCTCGGCAAACTGGCTGCCCATTGTCAGACTGACCGTGTAGTTCTCCTCACCGCCTTCCTCCGGCGTTTCGGTCCGTGCGCGAAGCTGCACGCCCTCGAAGTCTTTCTTGGTGATGATGTTCACCACGCCGGCCATGGCATCCGACCCGTAGATCGCGGACGCGCCGCCCGTGATGATTTCGATACGCTCGATGAACTCGACCGGAATCGTGCTCAGGTCGACGTTCGACCTGCCGGTCCGGCTGGACACCATGCGTTTACCGTCGAGCAGCGTCAGCGTGCGCTCCACACCGAGCCCGCGGAGCGCGACCGACGCCACGCCGGAACGATCGGTTCCGCTGCCCGACTCCCTGGCCGTGGTCACCTGCTGGATCGCGGGATGCTGCTGCAACAGCCCGTCCAGCGTTTCGATCGCACCGATCTGGATATCTTCGTTGTCCAGCACGCTGATCGGAATCGGCGTCGAGAACTCGTTGCGCGCAATGCGCGAGCCGGTGACGATGACCTCCTCCAGCGAGGCGTCGTCCGGCACCTGCGCCTGTACGACGTTGCCGAGACCAAGTGCGACAACGCCGAGGACAATCGCGTGGAAGCTGCGCGCGACGCAGCGATTTAGGATGTTCAGATACTTCATGATTTTCCCCCGTCCATCAAAAAGGCTGCCTTGGCGCAGCGCGCGCAGGCAAGCTCTACTGTTTCGAGCCCCGTTTCCACGAAGAGAATTTCGTGGAAAACCCGGGCTTACACTTATCCGACAATCCAGCGCGGCGTTTTGGGAATCGCGGACGGCAGAAATCTCGGGTATCGGCGAACGAAGTATTTGTTACCGGGGCAACGGTCGGCCTCGGCTCGGCTGCGACATAGCCGAGCACTCCCTGCAGGAACCCGTCCTGACGGGCAATCCGCCTACGATGACTATCTAGCGTATCCCGCGAACTGCGGATTGATCTTTAGTGACTGGTTCCGGTCGCTCGTCAGGACGAACTCCTACATGTTCATGGACCGAGGGCGGATTGGAGCTCCTACAATCGTAGACACGGTTACGATCCGTTTTAGACAGGTTCTAGAAACTGACCGTCAAACCGAGAAAATAGCTGCGTCCGACGGGATCGTATTGGGAACAGTTCGAGACACAGGTCGGTTCCCGATCGACCTCGTCGTCGATGTTGTCAGGGATCAGCGGCGGGTCCTCGTCGAAGACGTTGTTGATGCCTCCGAAAAGCTGATATTGGCGTTTCTCCCCGAACGTGTAGCTGCCGTTCAGCTTGCTGACGTAATGCGCATCGATTTTGCGAAAGGCCAGCCGGTCGGGATGCTCGCCGTCGGCAATGGCGTCGGCGAGCGCCTCGTTTCCGGTGTTGACATTGCCGAGGATATTGGTCAGCCAGCTTATGCGCCAGGGGCCCTTGTTGTAACTCGCCTGGACCTGAAAGCGGTTGGTCGGATTTTCGACCTCGCCGCGGTCGTCGTCGACGTCGATTTCGCCGGTGGTGCTGTTGACGATCCGCAGGACGTCCTTCTCCAGCAGATGCGTCCATGTGAACTCGATACCCAGGCTTCCTTCGTCGAACTCCCAGAGATAGTTGGCATAAACGTCGATGCCGCTGGTATTGAACCCGGCCTCGTTCCGCGGCTCCGAATCGACTCTGTTGATCTGCCCCGCGCCGTCACGAAAAACCAGTTCGCATTCCCGGCTGGACAGGCCCGCGGACTCGTAGCAGACGTTGGTGGAAACCTGGCGGCTCGTATTGACAATGGCATCTTCGATATCGATGTCCCAATAATCCACCGAAACACCGAAACCGGGCAAAAACGCCGGCTCGAACACCGCCCCAACCGTGATCGTGTCGGCTTGCTCCTCGAAGAGATTCCGATTGCCTCTGTTGAAACCGCGGTTTTCCTGCTGCACGTCGGCCACAAAAACCCCGTTTGCCGCGATGTCCGCGGCAATCCCCGAAACCGAGCGGCAGTTGTCCGCCACCGCGCCGGCGCTTGCCGCCGTCACGCCGTCGCAGGGATCGCTGTTTATCGTAAACGCAACGGTACGCGGCGCCGAGAACGCTTCGAGAATGCTCGGCGCCCGGGTCGCCCTGGACAGGCCGCCGCGAAAGCGCAGTGAATCCAGCGGCGCGTATTCGACGCCGGTTTTGTAGCTCAACACGGAGCCCACGTGACTGTAGTCGGCAAACCGCACGGCCGCGTCCACGCCCAGGTAGCTCGCAAACGGAACGTCTGCAAGCAGCGGCACGACGGCCTCGGCAAACACTTCCGCGACGTCGGTGCTGCCGCTGTTGTTGGGAACCGCCACGAACGTCGTCCCCTGATCCCTGAGCAGGGAGTCGGTGACGGCCCGGCTGTCGTCTTCGCGGTATTCGGCGCCCACGGCGACGCCGAGCGCGCCGGCCGGCAGCTCGGTGAGCTTGCCCGTCAGCAGCGCCGTCAAGGTCATCTGTTCGATCGTGCCGATGAAGGTGCTGCGGTCGGCGATCCATTCCGCCGCCTGCGGAGAAATCGACTCCTCGCCGAAGAAGTCGAGCGGCACGCAGCCGCGCAAAACCGCCTGCGGATCGACGCAGCGGTACTGGCCGGGATTGGCTGGGTCCGGTTCGATATCGAGCGCATCGACCACGTTGTCCTTGACGGTGCTGCCCGCGGCAAGCTGCGCCTGCAAGGTGCGGCCATAGTTGAGACCCAGGTTCCAGCCCCAGGATTCGTTGAGATCACCGTCCAATGCAAAGCCGAACCGGAAGGTTTCCCGCGTATTTTCGATGAACCGCGGGATCTCCACCAGGCGGCGGCGCCAGTCGAGGCCGATGACTTCACCCGGGAACTCCGTTTCGGCAATGTCCAGGATCGACTGCGGGACAAACGGATGGTCGATGGGCAGCAGGTAATCGGTAAAGCTGCCGTTGCGAAAGAACTCACGTGCTTCGATGTTTTCCGGGGACCGTTTCGAGATGGTGTCGGTCCGCGTGAAATACCCGTTCATCGACAGCCTGAGCGCGTCGGTCATTCGGTAATCGATCTTGCCGGCGAAACTGTAGCGCGTGATCGGCGTGGTAATCATCGTGCGTTCGTTCGTATTGTACCCGTGCACGTCTTCGTCGAACGGCCGGGTGGCCGTCAGGCCGTCCGTCAGGACCAGGCGGCCGGTATCGCTCGTGCCGACACGGTTACCCGAGGCATCGACCAGATCGTAGAGTCCGCCCACGGTAAACGAGCTGTTGTCGGGGCCCACGGTGCCGTCGTCGCGAACCTCCAGAACCTGCACCGCCCAATCACGCTCGCGCGAATAGAGTGGCCTCCTGTCGAAAAACGAGGCGCTCAGCATCGCGTTTCCCCTGCCGTCCGCAAACGCGCTGCCCATCGTCACGCCGACCGTGAAGTTCTCTTCGCCGCCGGCTTCCGGCGTTTCGACTCGGGTGCGCAGCTGCACGCCGCTGTAATTCTTCTTGGTGATGATGTTCACGACTCCGGCCATGGCGTCCGACCCGTAGATCGCGGAGGCGCCGCCCGTGATGACTTCGATGCGTTCGATGAAATCCACCGGAATCGTGCTCAGATCGACGTTCGGCTGGCCGGTCCGGCTAGACACCATGCGCTTGCCGTCTAGCAGCATCAGGGTGCGTTCCACACCCAGGCCGCGCAGCGCAACCGATGCGACGCCCGAACGGTCCGTCCCGTTTTGCGATTCGCGCGCACCGTCGTCCTGCTGGATCGAGGGCAACTGCTGAAGCAACCCGTCGAGGGTTTCGATCGCCCCGATCTCGATGTCCTGGCTGTCGATGACGCTGATGGGTATCGCGTTCGAGAACTCGCTGCGGGCAATCCGCGATCCGGTAACCACGATGCTCTCGATGGGCCGGGTCGAGGCGGCTATCGGTCTCGGCCTGGCGGGCAACCCGGCGTCCGCGGGCTGTTCCGAATCCTCGCTCCTGCTGATACCCGGCGTTTCCGGTTGCCGTCTTGGCTCGCGAATCACGACGGTCACATCGTCAACGAACTCGAAAATCAGGCCCGTGGATGCGAGGAGCACGGTCAGCGCATCGGCCGCGGTATAGCTGCCGGACAAAAGCGGCGCGGTGTGTCCGGCGAGAACACGGTCGGGGGCAACCAGTTGAATTTCGGTCTGCTTCGAGAATTCCAGCAGCGCGGCGCTGAGCGTGGATTCACGTATGTTGATCTCATGAACATGCTCGTTCGCAACCGCGGAGGAGGAGCACGCAACAACGATGACGAAAACACGTGCGGTCCACCGCCGAAACGGATCAAGCAGATCGCTCACTCACTCCCCCACGAAAGGCCATCCGCATCGCGATGCTCACCGCCATCGACTTCTTTGCACGGAAATCGTTGCAGGAAGCCCATTCAGCGTATCACCCGGTTCTTGCGTCGTGCGGGTAGCCAAGCATTTGGCCATTCACGCTCAAATTCCGCGAAGGGGGCGGAGCTTACGGTTGGTCGGCCGGTGCGACCGCGATGCGATCGGCGCTGATTCTTGTCACTTTTAATGAATAGGCTCGTTCAATAGCGTTCAACCACGCGTCCAGACTGTCCGGCCTGAACGAACCCGTGTACATCCGTTCGCGCAGCCTGCTGTCCGTCAACTGGAACGTAACGTCCGAATACCGCATCACCTCCTGGAAGACCGTGGGCAGATCGTCCTCGAGAAAATAGAGCTGACCGGACTGCCAGGAGAGGACCTGTTCAATATCGACCTCCTTCACCGGCCCGAGTTCAGCATTCGTCGCGGCGCGTAGCTGTTGACCGTGGTGAAGGGGAGTACCGGCGTCAAACGCATCGGCGGCGGGCGCGGCCGAAGCCAGCTGCTGTTGAACGAGGCTTTGTTTACCTTGCCGGGGAATGACTCGAACGCTGCCTTCCACAACCGACACCGTCGAATACTCGCTGCCGTTTCGCGTGTTGAACGCCGTGCCCGTTGCCATCACCATCATATCGTCGGTGACCAGAATGAACGGCCGCCGATAATCCGGCGACACCGTCGCCAGCAGTTCACCCGAACCGAGTTCAATCAGGCGTTCGGTACTCGTGTAACGGACGGTGACGGAGGAACGGGCGCCGAGCACCAGCGACGAACCGTCCGGCAACTCGATTTCCTCGTGCTCGCCGGTCAGCGTCGTGTAACTCAGGACCTCGGGAACGCCGTTCATCAGGCTCCTTACGCCGAAGCCGCCGACGACAAACGTCAGCAGCGCCAGCGCCGCGAAGGCCCAGTATCTTTGCCGCCCGCCCGAGTTGCGGCGAGCCGCTTCGGCGAGCGCGGGGCCGGCCAAGCCCGAATCGCGCGCCGGATGATCGACCTGCACGACGGTCAGTGTATCGGCGTTCGCGACTTTGCCGATCCTGATGATCTCCAGCAAGTCGCCGCGCGTGAGCCGCGCCGCGCCGATCTGGTCGAGGCCCTGCCAAACCCTTTCGCACTCGGCAAAAACACGCCGGTGCTCGGCGGACGTTTTCGTCAGATATTCGTGACGATCCCAATCCTCCGGAGTGGCATCCGGGCCCATCAGGTTCAGAAACAGGGCTTCCGTTTCCTCGTGTTGTTCATGACAGGTTTCTGTTGTCCGTGCCATCTCTATTTCGCCTCAATTCCCACAGCGCTGATCCCGGTCCATGCCCGCGGCAGAGCCGCCGCTTACTGCGGCTGCTCGTCAAGTCGCCTTCGGCAGTGCCTGATTCCTCTCAGGACGTATTTTCGGATCATGCTCTCGGTCAGATTCATTTGATTCGCCACCTCTCCGTATTCGAGAAACTCGAACTTGAAGAGAACGAAGGCCTTGCGGCACTTCGGCGGAAGCTCTTCGACGGCATCCACCAGCGTACGCAGTTTTTCCTCGTATTGGGCGTTGTCTTCCGGCGTCGGCCCGTTGCTCGACAGATTCAGGTCTTCCGGATCCTCGGTCATGTGCTCACACTTTCGCCGGCGCTCGATGAGCCTGTTTATCGCCAGGTTGTTCGCCGCCTTGAAGACATAGGCACGCGCACACTTGATGTCTTCGGGCAATCCGTGCCGCAGCACCCGGGCGTATGCCTCCTGCGCGATGTCGTTCGCTTCGCTGGCCGATTTCAGCTTGAAGTTCAGGAAAGCCAACAGCGATTGATGATGCTTTCGGTACACCTCCGAGATGACATGATTCAACGATTCCGACGGCGCGGATTCATTGACCCTGTTAGCCATCAGGGACAGGGCTTTCGTGGCTACCGTGGCCTTGCCGTTCAACGAATGCTCCCCAGCACTTGTAGCGTCCGTGAATTATGCCAATCGCGCGGAGGGATTTGGGGCTTTTTTCGAGCGTAATGCCCGGATGTACGGTCTCGCTCGAACCGGCGGCGCCGGTGATTACGTCAAACGCCGGGCTGTCGCCCGTCAGAACGGGGTCCTACGGATTCGGCACCGGAACCAGCCTTGGACGTAGTAGCCCGTCCTGACGGGCAACCGGAATTAGTCACTGAAGATCGGTCTGCGGTCCGCAGGATACGGAATAGTGGCCTCCATTCATGCATGGGCGGGGGCCGGCGCACTGCCTGGGTTAGTCACTAAAGATCAATCCGCGGTCCGCGGGATGCGGAATAGTGGCCTCCATTCATGCATGGGCGGGGGCCGGCGCACTGCCTGGGTTAGTCACTAAAGATCAATCCGCGGTCCGCGGGATGCGGAATAGTGGCCTCCATTCATGCATGGGCGGGGGCCGGCGCACTGTCTGGGTTAGTCACTAAAGATCAATCCGCGGTCCGCGGGATGCGGAATAGTGGCCTCCATTCATGCATGGGCGGGGGCCGGCGCACTATCTGGGTTAGTCACTAAAGATCAATCCGCGGTCCGCGGGATGCGCTCGGTTTGCATCGGAGGCGGATTGGGCACAGAGATATGCCGCGGCGTGATAAGCAAGCCAGACTGAATGAGAAGCAGTCCGTCTTTGATGACGATATCGATTTTTGCGAGATCGTCGAGGTTTTCCTCCGGCCGGCCGTCGACCACGATGATATCGGCCAGCTTACCCGCCTCCAGGCTGCCAAGCTTGTCGTCCATGTCCAGGAGCGCGGCGTTGGTGATGGTCGCGGCCTTGAGCGCTTCGAGTATCGAATAGCCGCCTTTCACGAACCATTTGAGCTCCGCGATGAACATGTTGGGGGCGAGCTCGCTGGCCTGTCCGATCGAGTCCGTGCCGACGCCCATGACGACGCCGGCGGCTTTCATCTTCCTGAAGACGTCAAAATTGCCTTCGCTGGTGATCGTGAAGCGCCGCGACGTCGATCCGTAATAACCGCCCGTTCTATTGAGCAGGTTCTGGTAAACCTGAAGCGTCGGCACGGCGCTGATGTTTTCTCTCGCCATCCGCCGGATGGACGCGTCCGTGCGCGGCAGTGGATGTTCGATCATGTCGACGCCGGCCTCGATCGCCATGTCGATGTAAATGGTTTCACAATCGCAGGTGATTTTGAGACCGAGCAGATGCGCTTCGTCGACGGCAGCCGCCACTTCGTCGGCCGAAAAATGGCTGGCAATCTTGATGACGCTGGCGCCGGCCTTGAAAGCCCGGCGCACCGCCGCGCGCCAGGCGTCGGCGCCGTCCACTTCCTTGGCGAATTCGGGCCCGTGGTTTGGAGTGATCGGCCGCTCCGTCGCATGTCCGCCCGTTCCGGTGATGATGTGGCCGGCTGTGAATACGCGGGGCGCCGGAATGGCGTTCGATTCGCTCCAGCGAGCCAGCAAAAACGGCGCGTTGCTGACGCCGTTCAGGTCGCGAACCGACGTGAACCCCGATTCGAGAAAGTAGCGCAGGTTTCGCTGACCCAGGAGCACGCCCGATCCCTCGCTCGCCTGCTCGTCGATCGGTGTGTTCCTGTCCGGATAGGTGACGTGCACGTGCATGTCGATCAGGCCGGGCATCACCGTTTTGCCGCCGACGTCCACCACCCGGGCATCGGTTGACCAGTCCGACACGCCCGGCGGCAGTATCGCCTTTATCCGGTCCCCCTGAACGACGATCGTCGCCGGCCGAACCGATTCGCCCACGACGTCCAGAACACGGCCGCCCGTCAAGACGATCTCGGGCCCGGGTTCGCCGGGCGGCGGGCTCGGGACGCGCACGGGATCGTCGAAGGTCGACGTACCCGGCAGAATGAAAGGACGGCGGTCGTGAAGCTCGGTGGCCGCGGCGCCCGCCGCTCCGGCCAGAACCAGCAGGGCGAGGACTTTCGGCGTCGTGCCGTGAAGAAACACCGTGCCGCGACGGCCTGTGGACCGCGGATTGGATTGCCGTACTCTATACATTATATATATGCCCTCATGACGTTTGGCTTGGACGGGCCGAATCCGGACGCGCCGACGCTAGCGCCGGCGGCCGGTCCTCCCTACCTATAGGATCCGCCGAACGCGACAATCCACAGCTAGCGCCGCAGGTCAAAACGCGTATGTGCATTGAGGGGATTCCCGCTATTGTTCGTCTGTATACGTGTAAGCCTGGAACTCAACGCCGTTTGAGCCGACCCTCCGACCGGGACATCACAGTGATCACGAACGCGTCTGCCAGCAACACGCCACCGAAGTTTCTTTGGACGACACGACCTGCCCTTCTCGCCGTACTGCTCCTCGCTCCGCTCGCCGGGGCGCACTGGGGCGTTCCCGAAGTGCAGCGCGAGGCCGGCGAGCGCATGTACCCCGCCGCCGCGCACGGCGGGAACTATATGCACAACTACTACATCCCCCCGGCGCCGAGTTCGACGCCGTGGGCGCCGGCCTGGTCACCGGACGGCCGTTACATCGCGGTCTCGATGGCCGGTTCCATCTGGCGCGTGAACCCGGAGAACGGCGTCGCCGAGGAACTGACCTACAGCGAGACCTATCACTCCTCGCCCGACTGGTCGCCGGACGGCAACTGGATCGTGTACACGGCCGACGACGGCGGCAAACGCATCCAACTCGAGATTCTGAACGTGGCCACCGGCGACTCGCACGCGCTCACGGACGACGAACAGCTTTACGCCGACCCGGTGTTTTCACCGGACGGCAAAACGCTCGCCTACGTTTCGACGGGACCGAACGGTTATTTCAACGTGTACACCCGCGACATTACCGACGGCAACTGGGCTGGCAGGGAGGTTGCTATTACCCGCGACAATCAGTATCCGCGGGACCGGCTCTACTTCGGCGACTGGGACATGCACATCACGCCCGAATGGACGCGTGACGGCAAGGAGCTTTTGCTCGTCTCCAACCAGAACGTCGCGCTCGGCTCGGGGCACGTCTGGCGCACCGCGGCGTCGAGACATTCGATGCGACGGGCAAAAATCGTGCTCGACGAACAGTCTCTCTACCGCGCGCGGCCGGACGTTTCGATCGACGGCGCGCGTTTCGTGTACTCCTCGACCGGCGGCGCCGCGGATCAGTACAGCAACCTTTACGTCCTACCGGTGGCGGGCGGCGAACCTTACAAGCTGACGTTCTACGAACACGACGCGTTCCACCCGAGGTGGTCTCCGGACGGCGAATGGATCGCCTACATCTCCAACGACGGCGGGCTGCCGCAGCTCGAACTCCTCGAAACCTACGGCGGCGAGCGCCGCAAGCTGCGCATCACCGAGCGTCGATGGAAACGCCCGATGGGAACGCTCTCCGCGCGAATCGTTGACAGCTCGGCGGACGACACCGCAACACACGCGCGCATCCACCTGACGGCGGCCGACGGCAAGTTCTACAGCCCGTCCGACACGTTCGCGCGTTTCACCCAGGGCGGGCGAGATCACGCGTTTCACACGACGGGAACGTTTCTCGTCGAGCTGCCCCCAGGCACAGTCGACATTACCGCGGTCAAGGGCTTCGAGTTCTGGCCAACACGGCAAAACGTGGAGATTCGCGCCGGCGAAACGGTCCAGGTGGACATCCCGCTGGAGCGCATGGCCGACATGAGCGACAAGGGCTGGTACAGCGGATCGACGCACATGCACATGAACTACGGCGGCAATCTTTACAACACGCTGGAAAACCTGATGCTGATGTCGGCGGCAGAAGACCAGGACGTCGTCAACGAACTCATCGCCAACAAGGACAACCGCGTCCTCGACCACCAGCACTTCGTTCCCGGCGGCGGCGCCCATCCGTTGTCGACGCCGGACCGGCTGTTGATGGTGGGGCAGGAATACCGCCCGCCGTTCTACGGGCACGTCACGCTCATCGGTTTACGCGACCACCTGCTGTCGCCGTGGGCAACCGGCTACGAGGGAACCGCGGTCGAGAGCCTCTATCCGAGCAACACGGACATGCTGCGCAAGGCACAGGCGCAAGGCGCGACCACCGGTTATGCGCACGCGTTTTTCGGCGAAGACGACCCGCTCGACGGAACGCTCGGCATCGCGCGCGGACTGATGATCGACGCCGCGCTCGACACGGCCGACGGCGTCGAATGGTCGTTTTCGGGACGCTCCACGTTTTATCCCTGGTATGCCGTGTTGAACAACGGACTGCGCGTGACCGCCACCGGCGGGGACGACGCGATGAGCGACCTCCACGTGAGCAAGATGCCCGGTTCGGCGCGCACCTACGTCTACACCGGCGAGGCCGGACTCGATCCCCACGCGTGGACGCGAAACCTGCGCGAGGGCCGCGCGTTCGTCAGCACGGGGCCGCTCATCGAAGTCACCGTCGACGGCAAGATGCCCGGCGACGAGGTGATGCTGCCGGCATCGGGCGGCGAGGTGAACGTCGAACTCCGAATCCGTTCGATTACGCCGGTCTCGCACGTGACGATCGTCTTGAGCGGCGAAGTCGTGGAAGACGTTCCGCTGCCGGAAGACCGCAATCAAATCGATTACCGCACGACGATCGACGTGGAAAAAAGCGGCTGGCTGCACGTGCGCGCAGAAGGCGAGCGCGAGGAAAGTTACCCGCTCGACACCGGGTATGCGCAGGCGTTCACGAACCCGGTCTGGGTGACCGTCGACGGGCAGCCGGTCCGTAATCTCGACGCCGCGCGGTACTCGATCGCGTGGATCGACAAACTCGTTGACATGGCGGAAGCGGAACCCGGCTGGCGTTCACAACGGGAAAAGGACCACGTGTTTGGCCAATTCCGCGAAGCGCGGGCCATTTACGAGCGTTTCGCCGAAGAGGCCCGCCGGGCGGAGACGCCGTGACGACTCGCCCGGCATAAGGCAGGAGCCCGTCGGGACGGGCTCCTACAGAGTGATTGCCTGGCGGACGACGTCCTGCCGCATCAGTGGTCGGAACGCAGCTCTTTGTAACTGTGCGCAACCGAGGTTGCGTGATCGTAAACCCCCGCACCGAGCTGATACGGCGTGCCGGCGACGGACCTGACGTAACTGACCTTGCGTTTCGGCGTGTCGCCGCCCGGCGGCAGCCAGACGTATTCGATCCAGCCGCCGCCCGGCCTCTCGGCCATGTCGCACAACGCCTGCCCGTAGCGATACCCCGCGTAGTCGGTGTGTTGCTTGATGTCGCCGCCGACGCGCTCGGGAAACGCCGGATTCACCATCACGCGATCGGCTTCGCAGTTGACGACAAATACGTAGGTGTCCTTCCAGACAAATCCCGATGCGGGATCCGCGATTTTTGCGAGCGCTGCCTCACCCTCTTCCCGGATGAGCGCCGCGGCCTCCTCGACCTTCGCCACGACTTCGGCCGAGTCCGCTCTTTCGGAATCCGCGGCGGCCGGTAACGGCGCTGCCGCGAGCGCGCACAGAAGCGCCGGCAGCACGACTTTCTTTGTCATGATGTTCTCCTTTCGGGTTTCCGGAAACATCCGCGGATGCTCCGTGTTCAATCAGTATCGAGCGGGAAGCTTACGCGGGCGGAATCCTGCAATCACGCAGTTTCTGGAGGATGGGGGGTTGCATTTTTGCAGGTTTGCGCGATACTGCCCGGATGAACTGGGACGATATCCGAGTGGTACGGGCGGTCTCGAAAACCGGGAGTTATACCGGCGCGGCGCGGATTCTGCGTATCAACGAGACGACGGTGCCGCGGCGGCTCGCACGGCTGGAAAAAGACCTCGGCGTGACGCTGTTCGAGGCCGTGGACGGCACGCGGCGCCCAACGGCCCGCTGCGAGGAGATTCTGGCGCTGTCGGAGACGATGGCGCGCCAGGCGGAGAAAATCTCGAGCGTGGTCGACACGGGCAGCCGCTCCATCGAGCGCAGGCGGATCGCGGCGACGGACTCGGTGACGGCTGAGCTGTTGGCGCCTCACGCGGCCGCGTTTCTCGCGGAACATCCGGCGATTGCGCTGGACTTCCTGGTCTCCACCGAAAACGTCGACTTTTCGCGTTGGGAGGCGGATATCGCGATCCGGCTGAAGCGGCCGGACAAAGGGGACTTCATCGTGTCCAAGCTCATGGAGTCCAACCTGTTCCTGGTTGAACCCCTGCACGGCCTCTCTCGCGATGAACAGATCGTTTGCGCGTATCCCGACGACCTGGACAACACGCCCGAATCCCGGCACCTGGCGAGCCTGGGATTACTCCGGCAGGCCCGATGCCGGACCAAGAATCTCGTCGTATTGAGACGCCTGATCGAATCGGGAAACGTCGTCGGCGTCCTGCCCAGCTATATGTGCGCGGAGTTCGCGACAAACGAGCGGCTGCAATTCACCCGGCTACCGCAGCGTCGCAGCGTCTGGCTGCTCGTACAACGCCACCTCAAAAACGACGGAACGACGCGCTTGGTGATCGACTGGATCAAATCCTGTTTCGCTTCGGTTCAGGCAGAAAGCTGAGCGCACGGCGACGCGGCGCTCCGTTTACATCCGATGCGATCTCTTCCGGTCGCCCGTCGGGACGGGCTGCAACAGTGAGCAACGAATCGGTTCGCGGTGCCGAACCGACAAGGCCGGCCCGCCGCCGCAGCTCAGCACGCATGGCGGGGGAAATGCCAAGACGAGCCGCGGCGACGGGAAGGCGCCCGGGTATTGTTTACGCTCCGGCGGCCGCGATCCGATAACCGGTCCTTACGACCGCACCGTCGAGCAAACGCCGCGACGCACGCCCCGCTCGTCCACCCGAAAAAGGCACTGAGCCGCCGGCGTGTCCAACTCGTCGTGTCCAACGTCGTCGAGCGCCGCCGCCTCGCGGTCTCGACGCCCGACGAACGACCGGCGCCGAAAATGGTGATGGGACGTCCATGTCCCACCGTGTAAATGGGTTGTCTCCCCGCTGAGGTGAAAGACCGACACGTCCGGACTCCGACTGGTTATCCGACAGGCTTAATAAACCATCACCCGCGCGCCGGCGCACCTACCAAATCAAGTGGGGAAGATCTTCTGATCCAGCGTAAGTAACCCGCAGCGATACCCTTCGACCACGGCCGCGATGCGATTCTTGGCCTCGAGTTTCGTGAGCAGGTTCTTTACGTGGTAGTTCACCGTGTTCTGGCTGATTTTCAGAATCTTGCCGATCTCCCACGAGGTCTTGCCGACGGCAATCCACCGAAGGCACTCGAGTTCCCTGGCTGAGAGATCGGCCACGAGCCGGTAATCGACCTTGGCGCGGCCGATATCGCGGTAAGCGTAGTGAAACTGCGTGGCCAGCACATCGAGCGTCGGCAGCTCCGCGGCCGGATTAGGGTGACCGTTGCTGGAAGCGAATACGAGCACGCTGGTGTCACCGAGCGGGCCGTGCAGTGGAATACCCACGCCGTCCTTCAGCGAGGCCTCCTTCCTTTCCTGCATGACCTTTCGTTGTGCGTGCTCGAGGTTGCGCGCCTCGTACAAATCGTCCCACACGAACGGACCTTCCAGCTGCGGTGGATACAGCAAAACGGGATCTATGGTCTGGTAGTTCTGCTCGAAATAATAGTCAACCCAGCTGTCGGGAAAGTTGAACGCCACGGCCGGCGCCCGTTCATCGGCTCCGTTGTACAGGTGATGATGGGTCAGCGCGCAGTAAGCGTATTTGTCGAAACCGAGATCGTCCGCAGCACGCTGCATGAGCTTGAGAAGCGCCTCCGGCGACTTGATCTGGTTTGATTGTTCAATGAAATCGGATATCCGCATGACGTCCTCCCAGGTAACGGTGACACTTAGTCACTGCGTCGTGCGGATCAGAAAATGTGTTGGGTCGTCTTCCCCGTTGAGGCGAACGACAGAAACGTCCGGACTCCAATAGTTTTGCCGACAAGGCTAATAAACCACTACTGGCGCACCGGCGCACCTACCAATTCAAGTGGGGAAAATCTTCTGATCCAGTGTGAGCAACCCGCGGCGATAACCTTCGACCACGGCCGCGATGCGATTCTTGGCCTCAAGTTTCGTGAGCAGGTTTTTGACGTGATAGTTTACGGTGTTCTGGCTGATCTTCAGAATCTTGCCGATCTCCCACGAGGTCTTGCCAACGGCAATCCACCGAAGGCACTCGAGTTCCCTGAGGGAGAGATCGGCCACGAGCCGGCGGTCGATCTTGGCGCGGCCGATCTCGCGGTAAGCGGAGTGAAACTGCCTGAACAACACGCCGAGTTCCGGCAATGTTGCCGACGGACTGGAGTGGCCGCTGCTCGAAGCAAATATCATCAGGCAGGTGTCACCGAGGGGTCCGTGCAGGGGAACGCCCACGCCGTCCTTGAGCGCGGCCTCGCTGGCCTCCCGCAAGATCTTTCGCTGGGTGTGGTCCGCGTTGAACGCCTCGTGCAGATCGTCGCACACGAACGGACGTTCCAGCTGCGGTGAATACAGCAAAACCGGATCTATGGCCTCGTAGTTCTTGTCGAAATAGTAGTCGACCCAGTCGGCGGGAAAGTTGTACGCCACGGCCGGCGCCCGGTCATCAATGGTTTCGTACAGGTGATGATGGGTCAGCGCGCTGTAGGCGTATCTGTCGAAACCCAAATCCTCCGCGGCACGCTGCATCAACGCGAGCAGGGCCCCCGGCGATTTGCTCTCGTTTGATTGTTCGATGAAGTCGGATATCCGCATAACGTCCTCTCAGGTGGCGGTGACACTTCTATTACTGCCTCGCGCGGAAAAAAAGTGTCACTTGGCGGCTTTGTCATCCGGTTGGGAAGGCGCAACTCCCTCCGGCGTTACCGTGAATCTCGAGAACGGATTCCGTCCTGACAGCCACTTCTTTTGGTCCAGCACATTTCCGTAGCATTCGGCAGGTCGAACAAAGTGTTCCTTCGGTAGCGGGATTGGCCAATATACGCAATTCCGCTTACGATCGCTATGCGAAACTGTCAGCTTAAACCGGATTGAATTTTCCATATGAACAAGTATTCTTGATCGGTTTTGTTTTCGTGCTGCTACTGGTAGCATTCCGGCTTCTTCCGGGGTGCGCAAATCGACGTGATTCCGCTGAATTTCCGGCCTTGGCCGATCTTACGTCGGTTTTTTAAGCATATGATAAGTCGGGAATAAGCCCGCAATTCGCCCAATTAATACATTGTCCCTACTTGATCAGGTAGTCGCACTTCCGTATATGGTTGCGTAGACTCAATGTATCACGCGTTCTCGAATCGTGATGACCGGTTAGCGTAACAGCCGGTCCCTCACTACCGGCGGAGCTGCCAAGCAGACGAGCAAAATGCGCAAACCCATCAAATACAGGGGCCCGGCTGACACACCCCTGCAACCAGCCGGGCGTAAATTTCTTCCCATCGGAAACCAATCTTTAGGACGAGGAGGACGAGCGATGCAACGGATTTTTGCCAGTGAAGCCGCCGGTGAGCGTGTCTACCAGGAACTCAAAGCGCGGGTCATCTCCTACGAATTTCCGCAGGGCGAACGAATTTATCTGGAACCGATCGCCAGCTCGCTGGGCGTCAGCACGACGCCGGTCAGGGAAGCCCTGAACCGGCTGGCTGCCGAAGCGTTGGTGATCAAGGCGCCCCGGAAAGGGTTCTTCTCCATGACCCTGTCCGAAGACAACCTGGTTGGACATTACGAGCTCACCCGGCTGCTGCTGACACACGAACTGGGCAGGCTGCAGCCGTCGGCGCGCCGCAAGCTGAGCGAGTGCGAACCGGTGGCCCGTATCCTCAGGAAGCTGAACCAGCGGCAGATTACCGACGCCGACGTGCTGGCGTCGTATACCGGCCAATTGTTCTCCTGCATTGCTTCGCTGAGCGAGAACGTCAGCGTCAGGCTCTCAATCGACACCGCAAACGATCATTTGCATTTCATCCGCACGCTCGAGTGCCAACACTGGGAACACGCGCAGAGCGAACTGATGTGCATGTGCGAACTGCTCCTGGCCGGCGAGTGTGACGAAATGATCGCGGCGGTTCACGAGTATCACGATCAGCGGCTGGGACTGCTGCCGTCTTTACTCGAACTTCTGCAGCGATAGCCGCCGGGCACGATCAAACCCGGCATTAAGCTCCCACGCTGAGGCGAGCAACGGAAAAGATCTATTCTCGCGCGGCGAATAGATAGTCTTGACGACGAGGAACGCATGCGGGTTGCGTTCCTCGCGTTGGCTGCCGCTCGATCGCCATTCATTCTTCCCGGTTCTGAAAAACGAATTGTGGCGCTTCACAAACGTCACCATCGGCGGACCAGCTAGCCGCCAACTACATCCACCGCAACAACGAACGCAGTCGTGCACGAATTCCACCGGCCGGTGAGAGATTCGTGCAGCCGAGTACAGGAACTGTATGGCGCTCGGTAAATGTTCCAACGGGTTCCCACTGTGCGGTGCGGGCATTGGCAGGATCATTCACAGACGTCTATCAGACGCCAGGCTGGACGTGCAAAAAGCACTGTGCGCAGCCTCGCAATCCGCTTTTATCAGGTAGGTAGCACCGCACGCCCAGACAGCCCGACAAGGAAGACGAGCATGAACGGTAGGTCGGTGAACAAAGCCGCCGTTGAGCGCATCTATCAGGAGATCAAGACACGTACCATCTCGAGTGGGTTCCCACAAGACGAGTGCTATTACCCGGAGTCATTTGCAGCAGAGTTTGGCGTCAGCAGAACGAACGTGCGTGCTGCCCTGCCCCGCCTGGCGGCGGAAGGGCTGGTGATCACGGTACCGGATGACGGGTTCATGCCGGTGGACCTGTCCCAGGAACGCGTGGTGGGGAAATACGAGCTGACGAGGCATCTTTTGTCTCAAGAGCTGGAGCAGCTAAAGCCCACTACGCGCAGCAAATTGTCCGAATGCGAGCCGGTGGCCAATGCTCTGAACGAACTCCACCGACTCACGATAATCGATGGAAGCGTATTGGCAACCTATACGGATAACATTTTCGTCACCATCGCCTCTCTCAACGATAACGCCAGCACTGTTCTGTCGATGGAGTCCGCGAATTGTCATCTTCGCTTTATCCGAACTCTCGAGTCCCGCCAGTGTCCGGAGCGCGTGCAGAAAGAACTAAGGCGCTTCTGTGAACTGCTTCTTGCCGGGTGTTGTGAGGAGTTGGCGGAGGGAATTGATGAGTACCATGACCGGAGGGTTGAATCGCTGTCGGAATTGCTTGGACGTCTGCAGTGCTGAGAGGAATGCCATGGATAGGTAGGACTTTCTTGTATTGAGCGCACCCGAAAACCTGTAGCGCATATTCGCCTATTGCAGAATACTAGTTGCGTTTGCGCAAGTAGGATTTGGTTCGCTACGGACAGTATTGCGCAAAACAAATAACTCACTAGTGCACAACGTGGAGCGTCTCCATACGGCGACAAGTAGTGATCGTTCAACAGCACGAAAAGACATCGCTGATTTGTTCTACTCAGTCAATTACTTGCACCAAACCGGGCTGCCTCCGAGTAACACCCAATAGTCAATTGGCAGTACAAAAATCTATAGTGATCACATAACACTGACACTGTTTTTTAGAAAAAGGGTATTTTTGACAGTGGGCGACTCCGTGCGATACGTTTGATCGAATCGGTCTCAATTCCAAGTACATCAACATATTGCTGTCAGAATAGATTGTTTTGACACTTCTCCTACAGCTGCATACCGTTATCACGCCACATCGGTTTGTGGTGATTGACCCCCCAATAAAACTGTCAAGGAGAACGAAATGATTGATCTTGGAAGAGTTTCAGAAGAGACAAAGGGTTTCAAGCCAGGAGACGTTGAGTTTCCGCTCATACCGGACCATCGAGACGTACAGTAACCCGCGTCGAGCATGGTTACCGCATTGGCGGTAACCAGCGAGGCAGCGCAGCCAGCTGCGCTGCCTTTTCTAATCCTCTAGTTAGATTCAAGGAGAGTAGGGTGTTCAACGACATATTGATCGATCTTGGCAAAGTTTCCGAGGACACCAAAGGTTGTGGGCCAGGGGACTTCGAATGCTCCTGGCTCGTTCCGGGTAGGAGAGAGTGTGGCTAGTTTGCGACCCTCGGTTACCACAATTTTGTAACGCCGAGGCTGCCCAACAGTATGTGCTGCCTATCTGGCCGTTCAATTTAGTGCCAGAGTAATTCGATGGATCGTTCAGAGCTGATTTTGATCAACCGCATTTCCGATTTGCGAACAATGCTGGGTATCGATACACGCCCATGAAAAATCGCTCAAACGAGAAACAGTTTGATTGGTGGAATTAACTAGTCGTGCGTGTCTATTTTTTTGCCTCAAATCCTGGAACTTAGCAGTCTATTTACAAATCATGACCACGGAAGAATCACCGTTGTATCTATCCAAGTCCACATATTGTTGTCTTGCGGATGACCACTACGTGTTCCTCGACCTTCGAAACGATCAGTATTCCTGCCTGGGTCGTACAGAGAGCAACATGCTAAAGGGTTTGTTGAACGGTCACCAAGTCACCTGCGATCACCCCTCCGACATCCGGCTTATCAAACCGCGCGATTCGGACTCGAGCGCCACCATCTATACTCTCCTCAAGAAAGGGTTGATTGTTGACAATGCCGTGGACGGGAAACTCCCAATGCAGCCGAGCGTTGCCCCACCAGCGGCAAGTTTGATGGAGAGTTCTACAACGACGCAACCTTCATTCAGTCTAACCGACATCTGGCGTTTCTTTTCCGCTGCCGCTTCTGCATCGAAAGACCTGCGATGGAGGTCCATTGAGGAAACCGTTCGCACTGTCGAGAATCGGAAGTCAAGTCGTGCCACTGTTTCGGATAGTCGCACGATCTCCGGCTTATTTGAGATTTTCCAGGCGCTCCGCCCGTATTATCCGCGCCCGTATCTTTGCCTATTCGATTCGCTCGCGCTGGTGCATTTTCTCGCGCGCTATGAGCTATTCCCACTGTGGGTTTATGGGGTCACGATAGAACCCTTTCACGCGCACTGCTGGGTTCAGGTTGATGATTGGTTAGTTAACGACACGGTTGATAATGTCCGTGATTACACGCCCATCATGTGCATATAACGCAAAGGTATCCCTAATTATGTATCGCTATGCCGCTTTGAGTTGGAACAGCAAGGACCCGACGACAACATCTGCGGCGCAGCGACTTGCGCGCTTGCTACTGTCGTCCGCCGCTGATTGGAAAAGTGCCCTGGACGCGCCGGGTCTGCGAGTATTTCATGCGCCGCAGCCCGACGGCGCTCGCCATGCCTACGTTCTTAAGCGGGGCGCAGGCGTCGTCTTGGGTAAACTTTTTGGCGATGCACTCCACGAAAACCAAAATCCGTCCGATCCGAATTTCGACGATAAGGAATCGAATTTGATCGTCAAATCACGGGGACGCCGGCTTGTGGAGCGCTATTGGGGGCACTATGTGGCATTCCTGCGGGAGCCACATGGCCATCGATGTCTCGTCCTAAGAGATCCAACGGGCGGACTGCCGTGCTTCATGATGAAGGCGGGTGAAATCGATGTGATCCTATCCGATGTGGAGGATTGCGTTCGACTCAATCTTGGACCATTTTCTCCCGACTGGGATCACCTTACAGCCTTTTTTCAATACAGTACTGAGCTGATTACTAGAACAACTGGTCTTAAGGAAGTCTCGCAGCTATATGCCGGAGAGATCGCCGCAATAACAGATAATGGCGATGTAAATCGAGCTTTTTATTGGAACCCAGTCGACGTAGCTGAGGCCGACACAATCGAAGATCCTGATAAGGCACGAGCGGCACTCGGATCCGTCATACGACAATGCGTCAATGCGTGGGGATCATCCTATGACAACATCGTACTAGAATTGTCCGGCGGTCTCGATTCATCCATTGTCGCCGCCTGCCTTGGGCATGGAAGTGCTCATACAAATGTCATCGGTTTTAATTTCGTTATCGAAGGGACCGATGGGGATGAACGAGCGTACGCGCGAGCTGCTGCAGACGGTGCCGGGTGTGAGCTTATCGAAGCCTCTTGCCGTGTATCAGAGACAACACTCGAGAGACAACTGGATCCGGCAAGGGTTGTGAGTCCGGGCGTTCTGGGCTTTATCCCGGAATCCGAGCTATTGAAGCAACGTCTTGTGAGAGAGCGGCGTGCAGGAGCAGTTTTCACTGGCCAGGGAGGCGATCATCTTTTTCAGTCCGAAAGGACCAAACTTATTGCCGCCGAGTACGCACATCGGCACGGACTACGACCGCAGCTATTTAGCGTCGTTGCTGACACCAGTCGTCTCACCAAACAGTCGTTTTGGGCGGTCTTCGGTGCTGCGATCCGTTACGGGCTATTCAGGAGGTCCTTTGATCCGTACGCAGTCTTTTTTGATAAGCCACCACCCTCTATCCTGAGTGACAACGCTGTTGCCTCATTGGACTCGAAGTACTGTGTACATCCGTGGGTAGAGGATGCTTGCCGGTTACCAGCTAACAAAGTACAGCAGGTGTTTGCTGTAGTGGATTGCCAAGCATTTTACGTACGCCCCTATCGCTACGCCGAGCTGATCCACCCGCTCATTTCTCAACCAATCATCGAACACTGCCTGCAGATTCCATCATACGTACTAGCGCACCGCGGCAAGTCGCGCGGCTTGGTCCGCGAAGCCTTCGCAACAGATGTCCCCTCAAAGATCATTCATCGTTACTCTAAGGGAGGTTCAACAACTTACTTCAACCGGATGATGTTCGGAAACCTACAGTATCTCCATGAACTCTTGCTCGACGGTATCCTAGTTCGTGAAGGACTTTTGAACCGAAACGCACTTGAGAAAGAACTTTCCGAACAACAATTTGTTCGAGGCATCGAATTGTTGCCGATAGTGAACGCAGTTAGGGCAGAAAAGTGGCTGCGCAACTGGGCCGATGTAGAACAGCGGTCGGCGGCCTGACATGGTTTGGCATCTCGGCACGGCAAATCTGAGCGCCTGATCATGAAGCCAACCTGGGTGGTTGCTCTCCGATTACTTCGACAGGAGATCGACAGCCGCCTGAAAATTATGAGTGCCGTTGCATTGCTCCTGGTACTCGTGTCGTCGGCAATGGCAGCACTTTCGCCAGTGCTTCTGAAGCTCATCATCGATCATCTAACTGATCCCGGCAAGAGACAGGAGGCGTACTTGTTGGTAGGGTTTTTGGTCGTCGGATATGTCGGAAGCCAATGGCTGACCAGGTCACTCGGAGAGCTGCGCTCGCTCGTCGTCGGCCGGTTAGACCAGCGTGTGCATCGCCGGCTCAGTATTCGCTTGTTCGAACACGTGATGGCGCTGCCACTGCGCTTCCACCTGGATCGGAAAACCGGCGCGTTAAGCCAGGCGCTCACCAACGCTCTGCTCGGGTACCGCCTGGTAGTCCAACACCTGGTACTAACCGTGCTTCCCGTAGTGCTGGAGCTTGGCACGATGAGTGCGGTCCTGTTAGTGCTGAACCAGTCGATATTTCTTTGGATCATGGCAGCTACCCTAGGGTGCTACTTGACCGCGTTTTCCATCGGCGCCGTCAGCCTGTCAAAACCCGCTCGCGCCGTGTCGGAAGCGCACATTGATGCCAATGCGTTGCTGACGGATAGCATCATAAACTATGAAACCGTTAAGTCGTTCTGTGCAGAACGTCACACAAAGCAACGCATGGAGGATGCATTCGCGCAAACCGAAGGACGCTGGTCCAGTTTCTTTTCACTCAAAGCGTTGAACGGCGTAATCGTGGCTACGATTTTTGCGCTGTCGCTCGGATTGTCAATCTACATCGCGGCGAACGCTGTTCAACAGGGCCGTATGAGCGTCGGTGAGTTCGTGTTGGTCAACACCTACATGCTGCAGATCTACAGACCGATGGAAACGCTCGGATTTGCATTTCGAGATATAGCACAAGGCATGGCATTCATCGAAAAGATGGTCGATCTATTTAGGGAGGAGCCGGAACCTAAAACACTCACCAAAGGCAAACCGTTGCCGCCGGGTCCGGGGGAACTGGTATTCGATCATGTATGCTTTTCCTACAGCGAACAGCGCCCAATACTCCGAGACGTGAGTTTCAGAGTCTCCGCTGGGGCAACGGTCGCGCTGGTTGGCGCAAGCGGTGCGGGTAAATCCTCCCTCATTCGGCTCCTAGTCCGATTTTGGGAGCCCGACCGTGGCAACATCCTGATAGACGGCATACCCATTTCTGACGTGTCTGGACCGAGCTTGCGTAGCGCCATTGCGATTGTTCCTCAGGATACTGTGCTGTTCAACGATACCATTGGCTACAACATAGCGGTCGGATGTGCCGACACCACAATGCAGGACGTTGAAGAAGCGGCGCGGCTCGCCCACATCCACAACTTCGTCGCCGCACGGCCGGACGGCTATGACACTATTGTTGGCGAGCGAGGACTGAAACTCTCAGGTGGTGAAAAGCAACGAATTGCCATCGCGCGTGCAGCTCTCAGGAAACCACGGATATTCGTGTTCGACGAAGCCACTTCGTCCCTTGACTCAAAGACAGAGCAGCAGATTGTGCGCAATCTCGGAGAAGTGTCACAAGGAACGACAACACTTGTCATCGCACATCGATTGTCAACGATCGTCGAGGCAGACGAAATCCTAGTGCTCGAGCAAGGAGAAATTGTCGAGCAGGGTACTCACCGGGAACTGGTATTGTACAACGGTGTGTATCGTGCCATGTGGAGTGCTCAGCAATCCAGCACTGAACGCCAACTTGGACAGGCGGTTTGAGCTTACCGTCACTAGTTGCTGAATGGCCGAGCCTTCCCTGCCGAACAGCAGTTTATTCCATCGTAAAAACTCGAGAGTCTCGCTACATCACAAGCACCTAATCTATTCAGGAGAACGACTATGTGCATAGAGAAAACTATCGCGCTTTTGGCACTTTTCGTCCTATCGTCAGCTACAGTGGCGCATGCCGACGTCGATGTATGGGCTGTTATCGACAATCAAACGTCGGCATCCGTCTCTTTAGCCGGCTCCGGAACATCGGGCACTTTCACAGTTACACCGCCTGTATCGTTGGCTGCGAACACGACGGGAGGGGCTGCGGCATTCACTACCGCAACCCTAGAAGACGGGTATCTGCAATATGGCCCGTGTATCTTTATTTGGAATGTTCTCGTGAACAACATGATTATAGATACAAATACGAGCAGCCACGGGACGGGCTGCGCTGCAATTATCGTATCAGAGATTCTGTTTGGACCTAATCAGGCATGGGTAGTGATTGAGTTCACTATCACGTAGCAGCGGCCAGATCTGACAATCATATTAGGGGCGCCCTTGTTTGGCCGCCACTCCGTCGACCCACGAAGACGTAACATTCGCTAGTGAACCGTGAGTCTCATTGGGTCTAACCGTTGAGCAGTTGCACTGTCGTAGATAATCCCGCCCTGCACGGTGTACTTCAACGACAACGCATTGAGAATGTCGTCTAGCGGGTTTTCGTCCAGTACCAGAAAGTCCGAAATTTTGCCAGGCTCTAACGATCCAACTTCCCTTTGAAGGCCGAGCTTCTCAGCATTGCCAATCGTCGTAGCCCGCAGCACGTCGGCGATGGGCATGCCGCCCTTCCACAGAAACCACATTTCCCGGTGCAGGTTGGACGCTGGCATGTTGTGTGCACTGACGCCAATATGCACGCCACCGCGAGCCGCTATAGCCGCTTGTCTCGCAACATTACTGATGCGATGATTTTCGTAGGACGCCGTCGCCTCATTCGCTGATGAGCCGCAAACAGAATCGCCGAGATTAATGCCGGAGTTCGTTCGGCGTTTCCAATCCAAAAAAGCGCGACAAAGATTCCCAAATTTGTCTCCCCCGTACCCTTGTTCACCAGGCGTTATTACGACATTCGGTGTCCAGATGTACCCGGTTTGCCGCAGCAATTCTCGCACGTCCTTAAAGAATGGCATCGGGATATACGGATGATCACCCCCAGTATAACCATCAACGATACGCGTCATTGTTCCATCAAGAGACTGCAGGTGAGACACAATGCCTACTCCCGTTTCTCGCGCGGCAATCGACAGCCACTGCCGCTGCGCTCGCGTCGGTGCCAGGTACTCTTTTAGAACGGTAACTCCCAGGTTTCGATGCTGTTCAACAGCCGCTAGCGCGTCCGCGTACGCCGCCAGCATTTCGTAAGGACTACCAACGCCGCCCGCCGCCGCATATGACCAACGCGGGCCAAGAATTCGTCCAGCTCTCTGCAAGTCTGCTGTGGCGGGTGCGCCGTCACTCTGCGGGCCACCGGCATCCCACGCCGTTGTGACACCGTATGTTATGGCGCTGCGATCGCTGAAATTCGGAATTGGCAATTTGTATGCGGACGCACCGATCAAACCGCCGCTGCCACCAATACGATGATAGTGAGTATCTATGAGGCCGGGCATGATTGTCTTGCCCGCAGCGTCAATAATCACAGCGCCTGCTGGAATCAGTACGTCACTCACCGGCCCAACAGCGACGATGCGTCGACGCTCCAAGACAATCGTCCCAGACTCAATCACCGTAGCAACGCCCTCAGCATCCGACATCGTCATTATCCGAGCACCCACAAAAGCTATCGGCAGAACTAATCCGGACTTCGGGGTGCCAACCTTAATTGGGATTTCCTCTGACTCGCTCCTAGCCAACTGATGGTGGTAGACATTCCTCCCAAAACCGTACGTAAATTCATTTGAACGAGCCCAATCAACATAGTAGCCGCCGCTAGCGCTCACTCTTCTCGCATCGAGCGATAGAGTAGACACTGCCGATGGCTCCTCTTCGATATCGAACGGAATGAGCCAAACACTGCCGTCATGCCGCGTTAGTGCCAGGTGTTTCAAATCTGGCGCCGCGGATATTCCTCCAACGTCCGCGCCGCCGATCGCAAGTGTTTTCGATTTGTTGCTATCGAGATTGGCCGCAATAAGCACCGTTTCAGTTTTTGACGTTGGGTGACTGAAAACAAGTTGTTGGCTGGAGTCGTCGAATCCGACTGAACGCGCATAAATTGACAGGCTGAATAGATCAGTGGACGTTGGAGCTGATGCCACTTCGTTATATACCCCATCGGGCGTGGGTATGGTCCAACCGTAGGTCGCCTCCCGTCCGCTGCCGCTTTCTGATTCCTTTATAAGCGCAATTTTCTTTCCATCTGGTGACCATTTCGGCATCAGATAGGTGTCGTTCGCGGTAGCAAGCAGCTCCAGCGTCGAACCACCATCGATTTTCGCAATCGTCAAGCGGCCGGGGCCATACTCATTGTCGAGTTGCGCGAAGCTGATGTAAGCAACCGATTTACCGTCCGGTGACAACGCCGGCATGTATTCAAAATCCGTTGAGTCTGTCAGCCGTCGCTGCCGACCCGTCTGCATATCTCTTATCCAAACATAGCCAATTGCCGCAAACACCATCGTTCGTCCATCGTCCGACAAAGTTGGCCAACGGATGATGGCCGCATCGCTCTCATTGCTGAGATTCACCAGTGGCGATTCAATCCTCGGCCATACCGCGAGCGAGACTTTCACATGAAAGGGAATGATGTCCCTAGCTCCATCAGCTAAGCTGACATGATGGATCTTGCCTCCGTGCCAAAAGACCAAGAAGCGATCATCCGGTGTGAAGGCATAGTTTGGTCGTGAATCATCATCCGATGAGTACTCCGGGTGGTCCGAGTCTTCCAATTCAACCAGCGCCTCATCCTGCGCTGTTTCAATGTTCAAAATACGGATTTCGGTGCGGCGATCGTCGTATTGGCGGAAATAGGCCAACAGATTTCCATCATGTGACCGCTGCGGTTTGAATTCGCTGTATGTTGCATCCTCCGGCGTCACAGTCGTCCGCGATCGCGTACGGATGTCGTACGAGTACAATCTAACTTTCCGGCGAACCGTATCATCATAATGTCCCTCGGAAAAATACACCTGGCTGTTAGCCGCCTGCACAGCGGAAAACGCCATTCTTTTGGGTCGAAGCCTCTCGAACGTATCCCAATCGATCCAAGGCCCCTCGTATGCTTCCACAGGCTCCATTAACCCGCTGTTCGGATCAATGGTCTGCAAGCTGACTTCCGTGTTCCGAGTTGCGGCATCGCCAACCCCTACCAACAAGCGCCTCCCATCCTGCGACCAATTGGGCCCTCCCCTAACATCAGAGTCCGCTCGTGTGATCTGTTGCACCGATTGATCGGCGAGCGTGAGCCGCCAAATATTCTTGTAACCTTCGCGATCGCTAACGAAATAGACGTACCGACCATCGAGTGAATATCGTGGCGCTTGATCCCAGGCGCGACCGGACGTCAAAGGAACCGCATCCCCACCAGCGATTGGCAGCGCATAAATGTCCCCAAGCAGATCAAATACGATTGACTGGCCATCAGGCGACACATCGACGCTCATGAACGTGCCTTCCGTCGTATTGAACGCAATTTCGTCTGATGGAACAACAGGCAATGGCGGCGCTTCGACCGCCATATTGGTTGCCTCGACGGGTCGAGTCGTCCCAGACAGCGACACGCTGTCGGTACACGACGGCGCAATGCAGCCGCTAAGTGAAACCAATGCACCAGTTGCTAATGTGATTCTAATTCGCAGCAACCGACGCATGTGCCCACAAAGATCGATAGCAAACAACCAGTCGCTCGGTAATCGCCTATAACGTTGAGCGAATCTGTTGATACCCCGACACCTGAGCTACCACTCCTTTGCAATCTGCAACGCCAGGAATCGGCCTATCGGGTTGGCATTTGTACTATCGTAGCCAAGCCCAAACTCGGTATCGACAAATGGCGGATCTTCATCAAGAAGATTCTGCGTTGTCAATGAAAGCCGAGTGTTACGGAAGAACCCGCTGGTGTCTCCGGTGTCATAGGCAATGGTTAGGTCCACGGTGGTCCATGAATCGACGGATCGTGATGGGACGCTGATATTATCGGTGTAGCCGTCCGCATAGTTGACAAAGCCAGAAACCGACCATTCGTCGCGATTCCAGGTTACATTTCCGCGCGCCTGAAAATCGATTGGCCTGCCAAAGGTGTCGACTTCATCCTCTAGGGGATCTCCTTCGATAAATGCCCGCTCAAAGTCAAACAAATAGTTACCGTTCAATCCGAGGTTAAAAGAGCCAAGTGTCGTATCAAATTGGTATGCAAACTGCACCTCAACGCCAGTCACGACTGACCGGGACAGATTGGCGCGACGGACATCGAAAATAGCTTGGACGTTCGCGGCACCCGAAAGGACATCCGCAGCCGTAACGCCGAATGTCTCGTCCCATCGAGGATCGTTAACCAGAGCCGCAAGCTGATCGTCCGTGGGGTTCATGGTTACCAACGTTCTGAACCTCGGATCATCAACCGCCGTAAGGGACGCAACCGGTGTATCGATGCGGTCCTCAAAATCAACGTTGAAATACGTCACATCCAGCGAAAGGCCTGGTACGTCCTTCGGGCTCCATTCGAAACCAGCAGTCCACGTGGCTGCCTCTTCCGGCTGTAGGTCCTCGCTGCCACCTATGCGTGCGATAAAAGGAAACGGCACTAAGCCAATGTCGACGAAGAATTGGGATACTGCAAACGCAGTATTGGTATTCAGGTCACTCACGCTCAAGTCCCTCAAGGCCGGTGCGCGAAATGAGGTTCCCCAAGTTCCGCGTAGCTTGAACGAATGTGTTGGTGCCCAAACAATGCCAACTTTAGGATTCGCGGTATCACCAAAATCACTGTAATCCTCGTAGCGCGCAGCGATCGACAACTCCAGTTGCTCAAACCCGCGACGGCTGTTCGAATCGCTAACGAGCGGAAAGAATAGTTCGGCATAGAAGGCCGTTACATCGCGGTCCAGATCAGTAGTTTCGCGGTTCCCTCTCAAAAAAGTTGTCGAGACAATCGACTCATCTCGAAACTCGGCACCCGCCGCAACTCGCAATGCGCCGCCCGGTAATTCAGTGATCGTACCATCGATATTGAGCGTGAAATTGCGGATCTCGTTTTCAGTTTCATCTTCGAGGCGCCGCGGTATTACGAACGAGTCGAGGATCGTCGGGTTAGCAGCGGGGCCATCGGCGAAGGGGTTGAAGACAGGATCGCCTGGGTTCGCTGGATTCACCGCAAGGTCGAGCGCCGTGAGGTCCAGCCCGTTGATGATTCCGGTTGCGTCCTCTTCTCTCGACCAATTTCCTGCTAGTTCACCGTGCCAATTCTCGCCCATATCGAATCGAGCACCGATCGTCCCACTCCACGAGTCAAATTCTCCGAACCGGGAGCTATCAAAATCATCTTGAAAAGAATGGTTCTCAATTTGAATTGTCGTTAGACCGGTGCCAGTAGGATCCACGAAGAACGGATTGGCATCAGTCACATCAAACGTTTGGGTCCTTGGGGCGGTCCGATACTCGCTTTCTTGCGTTGAGTAGAGTGCCTGCGCAAACAGCCCAACAGACCCGACCTCCTGGTTCAAGTTTAGAAACACACTGTGGCGCTGCAGTTCAGGCAGCACATCCCCGTTTAAGCGGTTGTTATATACATTAGGAGACGCGAGCGGCGCGCCCGCAGCGTCAGCAGGGAAATCTGCTGCTGTCAATGAGGTGCCGTCCTGACCGACTGGAATAGCCCAGAGTTGCCCGCCAGCGTCGACGTTGGCCGGGCTCCCACCGGGCGTCCGGCGGTCAGTGCCACCGAACCGCGTCAAATCTGAGCTGGCGGTGTAAGGCCGATCTCTGTTGGCTAGACTGTCGCTATCGTAGTATTCGTAGGACAGTAGCACGCTTCCATCGTCCCAAGACTTTCCCAGCGACTGTCCGAATTGAATGTTCGACGTATCGCCACGACCGTCGGAGCCGTAGCGCAAGCGAGTCTCGACACCGTCATAGTTGTCGCGCAAAATGAAGTTAATCACACCGCCAATTGCGTCGGATCCATAGATGGCCGATGCACCATCTGTCATGACCTCGACACGCTCAATCGCGGTCACCGGGATACGCGAGATATTGGTAAAGCCAGCGCCGAAGCCACTGGGGCTTAATCGGCGTCCGTTTAATAGGACAAGCGTTGAACTGGCGCCCAGGCCGCGTAGGTTGACGGACGTGCCTCCTGGAACTGAAGTCACCGTGCCACCGACGACATTTGAATTGTTCGCAATGTCGGTACTTGCATCTAGGCTGGTCCCAGCACCGAAATTTTGAGGCAGATTCTCAACAACTTCCTCAACCGTGGCAAAACCGGCTTGATCGATTTCCTGCCTTGTAATACTAACTATGGGCGAGGCGCTTTGTGCGCCTCGGATCCGCGAACCAGTGACCAGAATTTCCTCTATCTCTCTGATTGCTTCCTCAGCATCCTCCGACGCACTGTTTTCCAAAGTTCGAGCAGTCCCAGTATCTACCACCCGCTCATCGGTCTGGACAGCTGCCTGCGCAACCAAATTCGAGAGTGTCTCACTGCTGTCCACCGAACCAACAGGCTGCACCGACACATCCGACGCCCGTCCAACCGCAACGGTCGCGTCAGGTCGATACTGGGCATGTAAGCCGGTGCCGGCGAGTAATATCTGCAAGGCGCTCTGTGGATTGTAGCTTCCCACTACTGCGTTCGCCTCAATCGAGTCGAGCATCTCTGTAACCACTAAAACGTTAACACCGGCTTGACGTGCGTAAGAGCGCAATGCCGAGGAAACCGGCTGCGCCGGGATGTCGAATTCGACCGTCGGAGATTGTGCGTACGCTTCCGTTGTCAGAATTGCCGCAGTGATAGTTGCAAGCACGGCAACGACAAGCCAATCGGCAACGCGAATCGAATCCACAAATGGATTACTCAAAGAAACACTTTCCCGTCGATGGGCGTGCCGCATTCTCAACATCACCTACTCCCCCTGCGCGCAGGGCCGGTCCGCATCTCGATAACGTTGTCGAACGCGCCGGTCCCAAGTTTTCTGATTATTGTTATGTCCCAACGGAGACGCTTCACCTCTCTTACTGAGACTTGATGCGGGCGGCCCAAAAACGTATGTCAACGTCAATGGTATTTGACGGCAATCGTATTAGCATTTGCTGAATGTGGTCCTTACGTACAAATTGGCGTACTTGGGGAAAGAAAATTGTCTGCCCGCCCCCAAACGCACTCCGACAGAATCAGCCGTAATTCGTCTATGAAACCACGCAGGGTCGTTGTTAGTTTGCGAACCAATTGGTACTTATAAATCACCGAACAGACAACAGAGCGCATTGATCTTGAATACACCCAATCAAACCTGAATCGGAAAGACCAACAGCAGACCCCATCCTCCTGCCCCGGTGTCCAAATGATGGATACATGCACCCGATCGAATCAACCGCACGGAGACGCATGATTACGAACGTCGTACGTTCGTTACTGCGGCAGACTTCCCGCCTTCGCTATATGCACGGTGTTGTAGTCCACCCGCCGCGTCTGGATGACGTCGTTCGAGTCGAGCAGGCGCATTAGCAGATTGACGTCGCCCGCCCGGAAGTAGCCGGTGAATTCGAGCGACTCGAGTTCCGTATCGACGATGATCAGTTCGTGACGCATGTAGCGGCCGGCTTCGGCGATGACGTCCGACAGCGGGGCGCGCTCGAAGTCCAGCATGCCGTCGCGCCAGGCGAGTTCGCGCTCGATTTCATCGACGGTGACCGTGCCCACCACCTCGACGACGTCCTGCTTGAATCTCAGTTTGTGGCCTTCGGTCAGCATCTGGGCAGGCTTATCGTCCTCGGCTGGAACCGGCACCGACGCCGTCTCTCCAGTCGGCGTCGCCGGTGGAGTCACGGCCACGGTGCCTTCGGTCACCGTCACCTCGACCGAATCGTCTTTCATGTACACCGAAAACGCCGTGCCCACGGCCCGCACGGTGCCCGCACCGGCGACCACTACGAACGGACGATGCGGCGCCCTCGCCACGTCGAAATGCACCTCGCCCTGTCGGAGCTCGATGCGCCGCTTGTCGTCGGTATAGCGGATTTTCACGCGCGACTTCGTGTTGAGCGTCATCGACGATTCATCGGGAAGCGTGATGACGCGTTGCTGGCCGACGGTCGTGCCGTATTCGGCCTCGTACACCGGCGTTGTCTGCGTGAACCAGAGCCCAAAGGCAACGGCCGCGATCGTCGCGGCCGCGGCAAGCGGCGCCGTCCAGCGACGCAGGCTGCGTCGCCGCAGCCACTTGCCGACCACTTCGGAATCGACCTCGTCGGTGCGAAGTTGTTGCACAACGTCGAACTGTCGCCACTGGTTCTGCAGCTCGTCATAGGCCTGCCTGTGCAGCGGATCCGCGTTCAGCCAACGCATGAAGCGGGCACGCTCTTCCGGCGAGACGTCGCCCGCGTCGAATTCGATGACCCAGCGGCGCGCCTCGTCCGCGACCGCCTCGCTGATCCTCGTTTCCTGTGAACCCTTAGCCATTCCGCGCCGTTATGCTCTGTTTATCCGCGCCCGAGGGATCCGCGTGTTGTTTGCACCCTGCCCGCATACGCGCGATCAGGACTGCTCCACGCCGTACGTTTCTTCGTAATAGCGGTGGACCATCTCGAAACCCCGCCTGACGTAGGTTTTTGCGGTATTGACCGATATCCCGGAATACTCGGCGATCTCCTTATAGGAGTACTGGTAGACCTTTCTCAACACAAACGCCTTGCGGCATTTCTCCGGCAGCCTCCCAATGGCCACGCACATCGCCTCGAACTCCAGTTCCGACACCGCGCTCCGTTCGGCCGACGGCACCTCGGGCTCGAGCCCCAGCGAATCGATATCCGCGACGGCGTCCGTCAACGCGGCCATTTTTTGATCCCGGTAGTGCATTCGAACGACATTGCTGGCTGTCCTGTATAAATACGCGAGAGGGTTTTCGATCGTATTGCCATTGCGGACGTGGGCGTGCACGTTCAGCATCGTCTCCTGCGCGAAATCGTCCACCTGGTGACTGGGGACCCGCTTTCTCAGGTAGTGAACGATCTCTCTGCGGTACTGTTCGATTCCCGGTACCGGCGCTGCGGCCTCGACGTTGGAAAGTTCAGACCGCTTGCCGATGGCCATTTACGCGCACGCCTCACCGGCAGGTTTCGACATCGAGATTGCCGCGCGCGACGACCGGCGAATACGGGAAGCACGGCTGCCACGCGGCAGCGGCGACGAGAACCGATGCCACGCCGTCGTTGTTGTCATCTCGATCATCGATGTCAGCGCCAGCGCTGCAGCCAATGCAATCCGTCGCATGTTTTTCTTCTTCTTTTTTGAATTCTTCCGTGCAGATGACATCTTGCCGGCGGTTGCCGTGTGCAGCTCACGATTGGAACTCACAAGCGGATGCAAGTATCGTCATAATGACCGCAGCAAAGTGTCCGACAGAGTCAGGGCCTGAGCCTTAAGTAGACCGTAAAAACAGCTTAATCGAAAGACATTGTTGCACAACACGAAACCCCCGTCCGAAGTTCCCCAAGCTCCCAGTTTACTAAACCAATTAAGCTCCTAATTTCCGGCTCAGTTATTTGGTCGCTTTGGTCCAGTTTTTAGACCGTCATACGCCGGGCGCGACGAGCCGTTGGCCCGCCGAACCGGGCAAAGGCGCCGGAAACGGGCGTCCGGTTATGTGGGTTCCCCGGTCCAGATGGCCGGATATGAAACCCTGCCCCGTATCAATAGAAAAAGCTTACCAAACTATCCAATGGAATGCTACTTATAGACTGTAGACTCATAGTCAACATTCCCCGACACTGCCCGCATGTCACGCACATCCGAAGAACAATTCGTTTTGAACACATTTGGCGAACAGGTCAAAGCCGCCCGCAACGCCCGCGACTGGACGCAGGAAGAGTTGGGAGAGCGCGCCGGGATGCATCGGACCTATGTCGGAGCCATCGAGCGCGGCGAGAAGAACCTGAGCCTGCTGAAAATGAATCAGCTCGCACTGGCGCTCGAGGAGAGTTTCGACAGCTTCCTGCCGTGCGAGGACGTATTAGGTCGGTGACCCCGTTCGTTTCGAGCGGCGCCAACGCCGCCGACGCAACCATTTGTCGACCACGGCGGGGTCGGCCTTTTTCGTGCCCAGGCGTTGCATCTCGTCCCAACGCCGCCACCTACCCAGCAGATCGGTGAACACACTCCAGTGCGACGGGCTCGCATTCAACCAGCGTATGAAACGCGCCTGGTCCGCCGACGAAACGTCCCCGGCGTCGAATTCGAACAGCCAGTAATGCGCCTGAACGGCAATGACTTCTCTCGATTTGGCTGCGTGTGTTCCGTTCACCATCCCACACCGCCGTACCGCATCGTTTTGCTCGCCCACGCGCTCACGGCGAGTCGGCACCCTGCCGTTCATCGCGATAGTTCTGGACGGTTTTGAAGCCCTTCCTGACCTGGCTTTTCACGGTGCTCTCCGACACGCCGCAAATCTGCGCGATTTCCTTACGTGTCTCAAGTGGCCCGATTCTCCCATGGCGTTCAACACGGAAAATTCGGATTGCGCCCCGATGTCGAATCCGCCCGTTGCGAGACCGGACGGCGTGAACAAACGATCCCGCCGGCGACACGTTCGTGTGCGCGTCCCTGCAATGCGCGCCTTCTCATGGCCTTTTCCGTACTGTTTATTCTGTTTCGCTTTTTTGCCACTTACCATACCGGTAAACATATAGAACCGTGCCGAGCAACAAGAGACTGTCCGAGTGATACGCACGCCCGCTTCGATTGCGCGCGCATCATGAAACGGTTCGAGTGTTCGTAAATACGAGATACCGTCGTCAGGTACGAACGCCCAAAACCTCTGACGGCGCCGGTTCAAACGATTGGAAATTGCACTCGGATCCGCGTTTGTAGAGAAAACCCATTAAAACCTTGTCGAAGTGCTGCCTATAGTCTGTAGACTCATAGTCCACATTCCATGAAACTCCCGGAATGCCACGCACAACCGACGAACAACTTGTCCTCGAAGAGTTTGGTAAACGGGTAAAAGCAGCCCGCGACGACCGTCAATGGACGCAGGAAGCATTGGGGGAACGCGCCGGAATGCACCGCACCTACGTCGGCGCCATCGAACGCGGCGAAAAGAACCTGAGCCTGTTGAAGATGAACCAGCTCGCGCTGGCGCTTGAAACGGGGTTCGACGGCTTCCTGCCGTACCGCGGCGATGCCGACGAATCCGACAGCTCCGGCTAGACGGCCGGCGCCAAACGCAAAGCGACCTGACCCGAGTTTGAAGGGGAATGCCAATCGTCCGTTCACCTCGCCGCCCATTGATGCGAACGGCGGAAAAAAGGATGTCAAAAACAGGCGCATTTGTTGAATCTGGCCGCACGGTTGGCGCACATGACGCAACGTCTGACAGAAATTGCCAATATACGCGACGTTGTTTCAATAAACGATACGTTTGAGGCAACCACCCCAAATTGAGTAGTTCACCCAATAGCACGCGTCAGAGGGCTGCCTCCTGGTCATGTGGTTGTTTTCATCCAGATGGCCGACCCAGGGATCGCGCTCAACGGCAACGTGGAAGCCTCTTCGACACGAAGGCTTGAAACGCTACTTATCGTCTATAGACTTATCGTCGTCATCGGCCGACACTTCAGGTTATGCCTTACAGCAAAGAAGAACGGCGGGTCCTGGAAGAATTCGGTCGCCGCATCCGCGATGCACGCGACGCGCACGAGTGGACCCAGGACGAACTGGCGTCGCGCGCCGGCCTGGATCGGACCTACGTCGGCGCCATCGAACGGGGCGAACGAAACGTCGCGCTGTTGAACATCAACAAGCTTGCCCTGACGCTCGGCGAAAGTTTCGAGGGTTTTCTTCCTTTCAGGATCGGGCGAAGGCGTAAGTAGGGAAGCGCTGCTGCGGGAAACGCCTCGTTTGCGGGATCCGTTTTCGGGTCGCCCGTCAGTACGGGCTCCTAACAGGAACCGTTTTGGGGGTCGCCTTTGGGCTAGTTCGCGTCCGCGTCCAGCACGTACACCGACTCGCAGTTGCCGAGCCGTGCGAGATCCACGGCAAGCCGCAGCGCCGACTCGTGATCCGTCGGGCATTTTCGATAAACGACGCGGTCAACCGCCCAGTCGCTACCGCAGCTTCGCCGGTACTGTATCTGCACCGACAGCCCTTCTCTGCGCGGGGTCTCCCGCAATATCATCGAACTCCGATCTTTCGGCACCCGGCCCAGCGTCAGCACGCGCTTAACGCCGATCAGCATCGACACTCCCCGGTACCGGCGCCTGGATACGCCGGCCGATTTCCGCGGCGTAATCTCGCTCCCGCTCCCCAATCGGCAAATCGAGCAGACGCATGGCCTGGGCGATCCGCTCCCGCGCCAGTTCCAGCTGCTGCAAGCCGCGTGACGTGATGGTGACCGGTTTCTTGCGCTGATCCTCCTCGGAGAAGTGATAGCTCACCAGTCCGAGTGTGTGCAGTTCGGCCACCCACCTCGACACGGAACCTTTGAGGCCGGCGACCTCGGTGGCCAGCTCGGTCGGCCGCTTCGGCGCATCCGCCAGCGACTCCAGAAGCAACCAGAGCTCCAGCCGCAGCGGCACCGGCCCGAGCGCCTTGCGCAGCGTAAGCATCAGCGCTCTCGACATTCGCAGGATCAGAAGGGCGTCACCGGCTTGCAGGCAGTCGGCTCCACTCTGCTCTTCCGGCAATCCCGAACGGGTATCGGGCGCGCTGTTCATGTCGGATCGGCAACCATACGTCAGGTCCCCTCGCGTTGAGTGTCAACAAAACGTCCAAGCTTTTTCCGAAGCCTCGCCAGCGTGCGCCGCTCCGAAGGGCTCAAGGCCCCGTCGAGACTCTCCACGATCTCGGTGAGCGAGCCCCGGGCGGCCTGTAGCTGCCGCCGGCCGTCGTCGGTCAGCGCGGCCATCCAGGTCCGCAGATCGGCGGGCGGGCGATGCCGGCTTACCCAGCCTTCCTGCCGCAGATGCGCCAACCAGCGGGAGACCGAGGGCTCGGCGTGCAGCGTCGCGTGACAGAGCGCGTGCTGCGGCAGCGGACCGCGCTCCAGCGCGCTCATGAGTTCGTATTCGCCCAGCGTCAGCCGGTAAGGTTTGAGCTTGGCCGTGATCACCCCGTTCAGGCCGCGGAGTTTCTTGAGCCACGACAGGCAATCGAGCGCAATGCAGGAATCGCTGACTTGCCGCCCGGAGTCGTCGCCACCGCCGCCGTTGTCTTCGGGAGACCGTATCGGACCCACGATCATCGGTCTGCCCCGTTCGACAGTTCATCGCGTGACTGCGGCAAAACCTCGACGGGATCACAGGCCGTGTCCGGCCGGGAATACCGACCGTCGTCGTCGGCAAACGCAGCCGCGCTCACCGCCGAGTGCAAATCGATGAGATCGGCAACCACGGCCTCGGCCGTCGGCCAGCGGCCGGCTCCGTTCCCGCGCACGCGATCGACGCGTCCGTCCTCGGCGATCAGTTCCAGACGGCATTCCTCGCTATGCGCGCCCGCCAGAAAGTCATCTGCCGGCAGCGCCTCCGGAGCAACCGAAGCCCGACCATCGGCGTCGAGCACCGCAACCTGTCTCAACGTATGACCATTCGCTTTTGCCGCCTCGATGTCGTCGTCGCTCAGCGTGCCGAGCGCGACGCGACGCACCGACACGCTCTGCTCCTCGAACACTGCCTGGGCAAGCAGGCGCAGTTTGTCTTCCGCGTCCCGTCCGCTGAGTTCATGATCCGGGTTCTCCCCCGCCAAACCCTGCGCCTGCGCCTGGCCAACCGCGTCCGCGAGCGCAGTACCCGCGGTAAGTTCGTCCAGCACGTAACAGCAGGTGCCGTTCAACACGCCGCGAATCTTTTGTATGCGCCGCGCTCTCCGGATGCGCCGCACCGCCTCGAGCATCGACGCCGCTGCGCCGGCGGCGCCCGTGTACGCAAACGACGTTTTGTTGGCCGCGGCAACTGCCGTCAGTTCCATGCCGTGGTGTACTACCAGATCCGTATTCGCCGTAACGACGGCGATACCTCTCGAGAGTTCGCTGTCCAAGACGAGCTTGTGAAATTGCGCGTCGCCCCCAACCTCGAACAACACGTCGTGCGGGCGCGCAATCAACGCTTCAATATCCGTCTCGAACAGTTCAGGATCAACACCGTCGTCCTTGTTCTGGTACGCCTTGCGTACCCCGATGCCGATCACGTCGAAAAGCGGCGGCAAACGCCGCAAACATTTGACGACGTCGCCACCGGTCACGCTGAAACCGAGCACGATGACTCTTAGCGGCGTGAACGACGCCGCGTCGGCGACGACGGAAGCAGGCGCACCAACGACGGTGCCGGTGTCCCGCAATAGCCCGGTGACTTCCGCCGTACACCCGTTTTCGCGCAGGTATTCCACCGCCTTTGGCTGCACGAGCACGGCGGCGACACGCAACGCTTCGTCATAGGTGATCGCGCCGTAGCGGTGCGGCCCTTTATTGCCGTCGCCATCAATGCGCTCGGGATCTTCGACGTTGTCGGCGGCGCATTCCGCAGGATCGCGTTCGTAAATCCCGTCAACGTCCTTGACGAGCCTGCATTGCCGGGCGCCGAGAGACGCCGCGAGAAACACGGCGGTCAGATCCGAGCCGCCCCGTCCCAACACGGCGATACCGCCCTGTTCGTGGCGCGCCATGAATCCCGGTACGACCACCACCGGCGTTTCAGCCAGCGCCGCCCTCAGTACACCGACGTTGACCGACACCGGTTCCGCGTCGAGCCGGTCGCCGCCGGCGACAAAGTCGATCGAGGCAGTATCCAGAATCGACGCGGGCATGCCGGCACGGCGCAGGGAAAGGGTCAGCAGCGCCGCGGACTGGGTATCACCGGTCGCGACAAGCTGGGCGAGCGCCGCGGCCGGCGCCGCGGGATTTGCGATGTGATGTGCCTCGGCGAGTAACACGTCCGTGTGGCGACCAATCGCCGATACGACAACCACTACCTGATATCCCCGACGGTAGGCCCGGTAAACGTCGTGCACGACTGCCGGCAGCCGGTCACGATCGCTCAACACCGAACTGCCGAATTTCTGCACCACCAACGGACCCTGCACGCGCCACTCCTTGTCGCCTACGTGTGCGACAAACTGACGACGGCGTGCGGGTTGCAAACAAAAAAAAACCTGTGTCGCCTTAGCGATGACAGGTCTGTCTCGCTTTAGCAGAATTTGGTTAGCGCCCGCAAGCTGGTCTCAAATCGGCGCGAGCAAAAGATTACTCCTGCGATTTCGTTTCTGTCAACGGCCCAACTTTCTTACTTGTGAAAGAGTGTCGATGATCATTACAAATCTCGAAAGCCGAGTTCTACGAAGACCACATAGCGCAGATTCGAGTGACCATCGAATCGATGCGAATAACTTTTTTGTTGTATTTTTTTTCGACAGTTTATGAAAACCCGATGAACTTTTACGTTGATCAGCGCATCGTCGAGCTGCTCTCTTTCGAGTTGCAACCGTCGATTCGTTCACCAGTGTGACCAACGCCGTCGTTGCGGCGGCGGTCATCTCGCTTCATCCGAGCCGCGACTCGAGATCGTTATCGACCTTGCAGTCCACCCTCAGCTGCCGTTCCATTTTGTTGTCGTAAAGCGCTCTGTCCGCACCGGCAAGCAGTTCGTCGGCGCTGCTCGTGCTTATGTCCGCCGCCTCGACGTAGTTGACCCCGACGCAAACAGAGACGTTAGTTTTACGTCCACCGTTCACGCTTATGCCGCTGTGGCGAATGCGATCCATGATGCGGTCGATGATTTTATCCACTTCCGCCCGGGGAATACCGACGATCACGACAAAAAACTCGTCGCCACCCAGCCTGCATACGCCGTCGGTATCACGCACGCACGCCAGCAACTCCTTTGCGACCATTCGGAGCGCGCGGTCGCCCGCGGCATGTCCGAAGGTATCGTTGACCGACTTGAAGTCGTTGAGGTCGACCGCACACACCGCCACGCTCTTTTTCTCGTCGGCCGCTTTCTTGAGCGTTCCTTCGAGCAGCAGTTTGCCGCCGCGCCGATTCCAGATTCGCGTCAGGGGATCGAGCAGCGCCTGACGCCGGGCGATACTCAGTTTCGAGATCAGTTCCGTTTGCGCGTTGTGCAGCGCAACGGTCAGCAGCTCGCACTGCGCAAGCGCGGCGAGGTCGGTGAGGACCTGCTGATCCGCGCGTCGTTTTTCCCGCGGCTTCACGTCCATTGCGCATAGCGTACCAATCACCGTGCCGTGCACGTTGTGCAGCGGAATCCCCGCGTAGAAACGGAACTTCGGTTCGCCGACGACGAGGGGATGGTTGGCGTACTTCAGGTTCTTGGACAGGTCGTGGACCATCACCGGTTTGCCCTTGCGCACGGTGCGTTCGCAGAGGCTGTCCTTGATCGGCAGCTCGGAGACGTTCCAGCTGCTCACGGATTTGAACCACTGCGTATCGAGCGTAATCGCCGTGATGCCGACGACGGGCACGCCGAGCGCACAGCGGCCGAGCCGCGTAATCCGCTCGAACCGCTCTTCGATCGGCGTGTAAAACGCGTCGAGCGTATGCACCTCGGCAAGTTGCAAGGTCTCGGTGCCCGCCAGCGTCCGGCTGAGCGCGGTGGCTTCGGTTTCCTGCTTCATGTCACGTTCAATTCCCCGCATGCCCCGCGATGCAACGACATACACATATATGTCGGCCATCCGCGGGAAATCTTGAAGGCGTACACGGCTACCTTATACGGTTTCGGTGCACGTAACCGTGCGGCGGGTCACCAAACCTTCATATTTCCGCTTCATCATGCGGGTTTGTCATGTCGGAGCGAATACGTGCAGCGTCCATCAAGAGACGCGGTGGCGGGCGGGCCAGGTTCGTCCGCCGCGCCCAATCTCCGGAACCGGTCACGCGGACAGACGTTTCACCTGCTGATGTTCCTGTCGGGTTTTGCCGGCCTCGGCTACGAAATGGTGTGGACGCGAATGCTGTCCGTGGCCCTAGGCCACGAGATCATTGCCGTGCTGGCGGTGATCGCGGCATTTTTTACCGGGCTCGCGCTGGGCGCCTATACACTCGACGGCGTCGTCCGACGGAGCCCCGCTCCGGGACTCTGGTATGCCGCGCTCGAAGCCGTCATCGGCCTTTGGGCGCTGGCGCTCATCGCGCTGATTCCCGCGTTCAACGAATACCTGCCGCGTATCATCGGCGCCGAGCCGTCGATGCTCCGTCACTGGGGCAGCGTGTTCGCCGGGACGCTTCTGCTGCTGCTGCCGGCGACCGCCGCAATGGGCGCCACGCTGCCGGCGATGGAGCGTTTGGTTTCCGCGCACCGGCAAACCGGCTGGACCGTCGGCGGACTCTACGCGGCCAACACGTTCGGCGCCGTTGCCGGAACGATGATCGCCACGTTTGCGCTCGCGCCCGCGCTCGGCTTCACGTTGACGCTGACCGCGCTTGCGACGGTCAACTTCCTCTGCGCCGGTGCGGTGCTGGTCATCGCCGATCGCGGTAAGGCGGAAAGTTCCCCCGCGAGAGCGGCCGTCGCCAATCCACCTTCTGCGACAGCGCTTGCAGCGCTGCTCTTCCTCACGGGATTGTTCGGCATCGGCTACGAGGTGCTCGTCATTCGCGTGCTCGGACAGGTGCTGGAGAACACGGTGTTCACCTTCGCCAGCCTGCTTTCCGTGTATCTGTTCGGCACGGCGTTGGGCGCGGCGCTCTACCAGGGGCACGCGCCGCGCGAGGACTTCAAAACCGTGCTCGGCGGACTGCTGGCCGCGCTGTCACTCGCCTGCACGCTGGGCGTTGCGCTGTTATGGATCAGCGAACCTCTGCACCTGATGCTGGCGGACCGGCTCGGCGACGGTTACGGGCCCGCCGTGGTCGGCGAGGTGCTGGTCGCCCTGCTGATTTTCCTGCCGCCCACCTTATTAATGGGTGCAACCTTCAGCCATCTCGCGCAGGCGGCGCGCGACGAGTTCGGCGTTGGCCGCGCAATCGGCCTGAACACGCTCGGCGGCGCGCTGGCGCCGCTCGTGTTCGGCGTCGTCCTGCTGCCGCTGATGGGCAGCAAGTTATTGCTCCTGCTGCTGTGCGCCGCTTACCTGCCGCTCATTCCGCTGTGGACCAAACAGCGCCGGACGACGGCAAAAAGGGCGTTGACGGTCGCCGGTCCCGCGGCGGCCGCCGCCGTGCTGCTTTTCCTGCCGACGCCGCTGCGTTTCGTCGGCGTGCCGCCGGGCGGCGAAATTCTCAGTTACGACGAAGGGGTGATGGCGTCGGTCGCGGTCGTGCGCGACGCCAACGACATTCGATTTCTCAAGGTGAACAACCATTATTCGATGGGCAGCTCGGTCAGCCGCTTTTCGGACCGCCGCCAGGCCCACATTCCGCTGCTGCTGCACCGCGCGCCGAGTGACGCGCTGTTCCTCGGCCTCGGCACCGGGTCCACGTTCGTCACTTCCGCGGTGCACCCGGAACTGTCCGCAACGGCGGTCGAACTGCTGCCGGAAATCCTGCCGGTGCTCGAATACTTCGGGCCGTCCGCGGAGACCATCGAAGGCAATAAACGGTTTCGTCTCGTGACTTCGGACGCGCGGCGTTTCGTCCGCGCGACCGACGAACGGTACGACGTCATCATCGCGGACGTGTTTCACCCCTCGCGCGACGGCGCGGGTTCGCTCTACACGGTCGAACACTTCGACGCCATCCGAGCGAGCCTGCGCGAGGACGGCCTGTTCTGCCAGTGGTTGCCGTTGTTTCAGCTCGACCTGCCCACGCTGCAGACCATCGTACGCTCGTTCGTCAATGTCTACCCGGATTCGGAAGCCTATCTCGCTCACTACAGTCTCGGCCAGCCCATCCTCGGCCTCGTCGGTCGCGACAAACCGACGGATTACCATCGCGGCTGGCTCGCTGACCGCGTGCGCGACCGCCGGCTTGCCGAAGACCTCACCGGCGTACGGCTGAACTCGGATTTTGCGCTGTTCGGCGGTTTCCTCGCCGGCACCTCGTCGCTGCGGCAGTTCGCCGGCGACGGCCCGCTAAACACCGACGACCGGCCGATCGTCACGTTTCAGGCGCCGGGTTTCGTTTACGCCGCGCCCGAACCAGCCTGGCTTCGGCTGCTCGAAGTGCTCGCCGGCACCGAAGCCGCGCCCGCCGATTTGCTGGGCCGGGCGGTGCGGGACGAGCCGGCGTTTGCCGGCCGTCTCGCCGACTACTGGCGCGCGCGCGACGCCTACCTGGAGGCCGGTATTCGTATCGCGCCCAGCGCCGACGTCGAGAGCCTGCTCGCCCAGATCCGCGAGCCGCTGCTCTCCGTCGCCCGCCTGAGCAGCGATTTCGTGCCGGCCTATGCCCCGCTGCTCGAGGCAGCCGCGGAGCTCCACAAATCCAACCCGGCGGCCGCCCGCGCGCTGCTCGACGACCTCGCCAGTTCGGTACCCGACCGGCCCGAGGCTCTTGCACTGAGAAGGCAGCTGTTCGACGAATGACGTTTCCGGGCCGCGCCCGTCAAGCTAACAGAGGAGTTTTCATGCGCAAAGTCATCGACCTTTTCCCAACCCCCTTTGTCATGTGCAAGGGCGTGCTCGAACCCGATCTCGTCGAGCGCCTGCGGGAACGAGCACTGTTGACAAAAAAGGACATCAACGTGCGTACCGACCTCTTGTCTCACACGGAGATGATCGATCCGCGTCACGAAGACATCTTCGGCGAAGTCGTTGCCGCGGTCGTACCCGAGGTTGTCCATTTCGGAACGCTAATGTTCGGCGAGGAGCTCAACTGGACGGTCAAGGAGATGTGGATGAACGTGCTGGAGCAAGGCGGCTCGCAGTTCATGCATTCACACGCCAACAGCTTCGCGTCCGGCATCATTTATCTGTCCAAGCCGCACCCATCCACGAGGACCGTCTTTCTGCGGAACATGGGCGCCAACGAATTCATCTTCAAGAACGACCCGGCCGACCGTGGAATCAACAAGTTCAACGGCGACAAGTGGGTAGTACCGGAAGTGAGCCCGGGAGACCTCGTGCTGTATCCGAGTTACCTGCTTCACGGCGTGCCGCCGAACGAGGGCGGAAAGCGTTTTTCACTGGCGCTGAATGCCATCCCCGACCGGCTGAAGAGTTTCGGTTACGAGATCAGGTTCTCGCGCTGAGCACTTGAATCGATCGGCCGAAATAGGGACGGACACATTGCGTCCGTCCCCTCCAGCTGTCAGTAGTACCACCAGTCGTCGGTGACCTCGATAAAGATGGGGTTGGCGTAAAACCAAATGTCGGCCCAGGCTTCCACGTCCGCGGTCAGCACGCCATCGACGTGCGGCGGACAATCTGCATCGGCGCACGGAATATTATCACTGAGGTTATCCGGCAGCGGATTGCCGTAGATGTCACGCTCGTTGGGCGTGCCCGCCGGGATATTGCTACCACGCGCGCGGATGTAACTGTCCTCGTAAACACGCATGCGATAGTTCAAGCGGCTTTCGCCACGACGATTCGGGTGCAGATAATAATCGTCCCAGCTGTGCGCGATAACCGTAGTCTCCGGTGCCAGCGGATTGTAATAATCGGGGTCTGTCGGTTCGATTTCCCCGTGTATTTGTCCTTTTATCAGATCCACATGCGCTAACCTGGGTTCGTTGATTGGCACGTTGCGATGGATCTGCAGCAGCGACGGGTTATCGAACTTGTACGGGCTGTTGTTCTCTCCCTTTGGATCGCGAAGGCTCATGCGCACGCGAACAACGGCGCCCCTGCGGACCTTTAAGGTCTCACCCATGGTCGCACAACGGCGGCGCCAGCACGCTTTGAACTCGAACTTGTCGATCAGCTGTCCCTGCACGACGAAGCTGTTGCCGGAACGCAGCCCGTCTACGATGTCCTGCGCGGGATCGCGATGCGGACGGTTTTTGATGTAGGTGTAGTTCTCCTGGTACTCACCCGGCCAGAAGTCGTTGGTCGTCTCGAAGTCAAGCGGGCCGAAACTGCCGCGATTGTGCCAATCCGAGCTGCCGAAGAACCAGAAACGGCGGCCTTCGCTGAGCAACGCATCCCACATCGTGCGAACGCCCGGGCGGCACAGGGTGACCTTTGCCGGATCCATCGTGGGGGAAATGCCGAGGCTCGGAAAGATCGCGGGATCGAGCGGCTGCCCGTCGAAGTCGAGACCGGGTTTGGCGGCTTCGGCCGCCCCGTAGCAGCCCGTGCCGCCGTAGGTCCATAGACCCGCGGTCGGACGGCTGGCAGCGTAGGACCCACGGTTATACTGACCCTGGTGCCCCGGCTGGCTCTCGAAACCGAAGCTGACGTCAGGCGCCATGCTGTGGGCGTCACGCATGTGTTCGACGTTATAACCCTCGTCGTCGTCCGGAATGAACGCGCCCTGGCGCTCGACGTGCGCCTGCACCGAGAGTCCGTCGTCCGGATAATTCTCCTGCGTCCAGAGCACGGCGGCAACCGATTTGACGTGATCGCCGCGATCATCGGTGTTGATGCCGTTGACCAGGGTGGAGTTGTAGTCGGCAATGCCCTCTTCCGGGCGACCCTCGAACAGTTTGATGAGCTTGTCGTTGGCTTCCTCGCTGAGCTCACAGGTCCAGCCCTGTCCGCCGCCCATGCTCGTATCGTCGGAGTTGCGTGCGAAACAGTACTCGAACTGGGAGATGGCGTCGGAGTTCGGCGCAAACTGGTCGTATTGCCCCGTGGTGATCGTGTTGCTGCTGTGCTCGTGGCCCGGCACGACCCACTCGAGCCCGAGGAACGCTTCCTTCTCTTCGTTGCCCGGCGCTTCGCGCTCGGTGATCAGCGCATCCATCTCGAATTCCTGCAGGCTCTGCCAGCGCCACATTCGCTGTGCGCGACCGCCGTTGCGCAGCCCCTGGTCGGTGAAATCACCTTTGATAAGTTCACTGCCGAGGCTGTTGATCCACAGCCCGCGGTTGAATTCGCTGTCGCGGTTGAGGCCGATGAAGTCGTCGATGCGGCAGTCCCTGGCGCCGCTGCCGCTGTGACCGACGTGGATGAACCAGTCGAGCATCGACAGAGACTTTCTCGTCAGCGTTCTGACGGAAGTCGAACCGTCGGAACAGGTTGTATGGTTGTGGAAATCCCCGGTCAGATATTCGCCTTCCGAGTAATAATCACCGCTGCCGTCCGCGCTGGCCGGTGCACTCGCCACCGATGTCGCAATCGCGACCGCAACGGCACTCGAAATAGCCGTTCTTTTGCTGTTGTTCATCGACGCCTCCCCTTGTTCAGGGCTGTTTTGATTTAAAGTGAATTGATGCGTTGGGCCGGCCGACCCGTTCGCTGAACGGCCATGCAGCCAACGCAATGAAAGTAACTCTTCTTTATGTAAGTGCGGTGTCGCTTATGTGAAGAAAACCTCGCGTCTGGATTTCCGTTTTATTAATGATCGCTCTGCGGCCGACTGTAAAAAAACGGTGACATTCATTCGTTATGTTTGCTCGTCCGGCAGCAAACAAAACGCCGGCGGCGGCCGGTGCTTTTCGCATGCGCCGACGACGCCGGGCAAAACAGGCTGCGCGTAGGTCGGCATCGGGATTCAATGAAACGAAAAGCCTTCAGGGGAACTTTGTACAAACTCGTCAACGAACCGTTGGTTCAGTTTTTGGTGCTCGGCGTTTTCGTGTTCGGCGTCGACCGCTACGTCGTCGAAACGAGCGACGACCCGCGCCGCATCGTGGTCGATGACGCCCGGTATGCCGAACTCGTCGAAATATTCGAGGAAGGGCAGGCACGCCCGCCGACCGAGGAAGAGATTGGCGACCTGATCGTCAAGTGGACGCAGAACGAGGTGATGTACCGGGAGGCGCGCTTGATGGGCCTCGACCGCGGCGACGAAATGATCCGGCAACGGCTGATCCTCAAGCTGCGTGACATCCTCTTCAACAACGTCATTACCGAGGTGCCGCCGGACGACGAACTCGAGCGCTGGTTCGAGCAAAATAGCGCCGCGTACGACCGGCCGGCACTGCTGGATTTCGAGCAGTTCCTGGTTGCCGATCTCGACCGGAAAGCGGCCGAGGCGCTCGCACAATCCCTGCGTACGGCCCCGGCGCCGGAGGCTTACGCTCAAGCGTTCCGGCAATACCGTCGGCGACCGCCCGAAAACCTCACAGCCGTTTTCGGCGACGAACACGGCCGACGCCTCATCGACGCCGGCGACGAGCGCTGGCTTGCCGTCGAGTCGGACTACGGCTGGCACCTGGCGCGGGTGACGGCGCGCAGCGCCGGGGAAGCGGCCCAATTTGCGGAGGTCCGGCATCAGGTCTCAATCGACTGGCTGGACGAGGCCAGAAAACGCGAGCTGGCCGACGCCCTCGGCGGGATCGTGGAAAACTACGACATCCGTTACGTACTCACGCGCGAACTGGTCGAGGACAGTCTCGTCGAAGACCGTCTGCGCTCGCAGAGTCTCGCGAACGCACAGGGACCGTCGCGTTGAACCGCACGCCCCGGCTGCCCGCGGCGCTGGTCTGGCCGCTGCTGATCCTCGTCAACTCGGCGGCAATGGCCCACGACACTCCAATTGCGCTGCTGCAGCTCAAGGAAATCCAGCCGGGCACGTTCATCGAGCGCTGGACCTATTCGTCCTCACAGAACATCGAGCCACCCACGCCGGTTTATCCCGAACACTGCAATCGCGAACAGCCGCGGGTTTTCTGCGGTGAGCAGGGCCTGATCGGCCCGCTCACGGTCGAAAAGCTGGGCGAGCGTTATTCGGCAGCGGTCGTGCGCGTCACGCTGCGGGACGGGAACAGACGCAGCTTCACGTTGACGGCGGCCCAGCCGACGGCCGGCATCACCGCCAGCGGCGAACTGCCGCTGGCCCAGATCGTCGCCGCCTATATTCCGCTGGGTTTCGAGCACATCATGCTCGGCGTCGATCATCTGCTGTTCGTGCTGGGACTGATCCTGCTGGTAAACAGCCCGTGGATGCTCGTAAAAACGATCACGGCATTTACGATTGCGCACAGCATCACGCTCGCGGCAGCCACGTTCGGCTGGGTGGGGGTTCCTGAACGCGCGGTCAACGCGCTCATCGCGCTCAGCATTGTTTTTGTCGCGGTCGAGGTGCGCAAACTGCGCCGCGGCGAACTCGGGTGGAGCGCGCAGTATCCCTGGGTGGTCGCCTTCGGCTTCGGGCTGCTGCACGGTTTCGGTTTTGCGGGCGCGCTGACCAGCATCGGACTGCCGCAGGCAAGCCTGCCGGCGGCGCTGCTGTTCTTCAACGTCGGCGTCGAAATCGGCCAACTCGCATTTGTCGCGATCGTGCTCGGTGTGCACTGGTCGCATAGGCAGCTCAAGGCGGGTTTCCCGCGCTGGAGCGAAACCGTCGCGGTGTATGCGATGGGCACGGTTGCCACCTTCTGGTTTCTCACCCGCTTCGGCGACATCGTGTCGCCGCTCACTTGAACGAACTCAACCAACGGATCGATTGTGATGACAGGTATCCCATTGAGCAAGTCCCGCGCGGAACGCGGCGGGAGACCAAACGTTTTTTGCAGGCTTGCGGTTTTTGTACTGCTGACAGTTACCTCGACCGCTTACGGCCACAGCGAGGAAGGCGTTGCCGACGGTTTGGTCAGCGGGCTGCTGCACCCGGTGCTCGGCTTCGATCACCTTGTCGCGATGGTTGCGGTCGGACTGTGGGGCGCACAGCTCGGCCGGCCGGCCGTCTGGCTTCTGCCGATTGCCTTTCCTCTCATCATGGCCTGCGGCGCGTTAATCGGCATCGCGGACATACCATTGCCTTTTGTCGAGTACGGCATCGCCGCGTCTGCGCTGGTGCTCGGCGTCATGGTGGCGCTGCGGCTGCGGCCGCCGATGTGGCTCGCCACCACGCTGGTCGGCGCGTTCGGGATATTCCACGGGCACGCGCACGGCGCCGAGATCCCTGCCGCGGTCAATCCGCTCTCCTACGGCGTCGGCTTTGTCGTCTCGACCGGCTGCCTGCACCTGCTCGGTATCCTGATCGGCTTGCTGATCCGCTGGCCGAGCGGCGAACGCGTCGTGCGTGCCTGCGGCGCGGCGGTCGCCACGGTCGGCGTCTTCACTCTGGCCGTCAATCTGGGACTGCTTGCGTGAAACGACTTGCGGCATCGCTCGTATCGACGCTTGTCATCGCCATCGGCCTGCCGGAAAGCGCTTGGGCGCACTCCGTGTCGAGCCGCTTCGGCGAACTGTACGGCGGTATCCTGCATCCCCTGACGACGTTGCAACACCTCGTACCCTGGCTGGGTCTCGGCCTGCTGGGCGGCCTGCTGGACACGCGAACGTCGCGCTGGGTGCTCATCGCGTTTCCGGCGGCGGTTGGCGTCGGCACCCTGTTGGCGGGCGCGTTTCCGGAGCTGGCTGTCGTCTCCTATTTCAACCTTTCCTCCTTCGTGATCATCGGGGTCGCCGTGGCGCTCGCGCTGACGTTCAACACGCCGATGTTCGTCGGCTTTACCGCGCTGATCGGTTTTAGCCACGGTTACGCAAACGGCAATGCCGATCTCGCCGGCACCGCGCAGGTCCTTTACGTCATCGGCGTGATGGTTGCCGGTTATCTCGTCATTGCGATGACCACCGGCGTTGCGAATGCGCTGTCGAGTCGCACTCCGTGGGGCGGCGTCGCCGTGCGCGCCGCGGGCAGCTGGATCGTTGCGGTTGGGCTCGTGTTCGGCGGCTTTACGCTGATGCAGTGTCCTGTCCGGTGAATTCGTTGAATAATTCGGCAGCGGATTTTCGCGTCTGGCAAGGCGCGGCGACGAGGAATAGCCGGCTATTGCGAGGAGCCGCAACGCCGCCAGGCGCGAAAAGACGCGGTGAAGTATTTAACGAATTCACCGGACAGGACACTAGCCTGACTTCAGGCAAACCGCAGCTCGTAGTCCCAGCTGCGCAGCCGTTTCGGAAACGCGTTGAACGCAAGGGTTACGCGAGCACCGCCTTCGTTTTTCGGCACCTCGTGCAGCAGGTAGCTCGGAAAAAGCACCATATCGCCCGGCCTGGTTTCCGGCACCGCCCACTTGGGCGCGTTGAACGGTCCCATCCGTGCGTCCGCGTGTTCGTTGGCAAACGCAAAGTCGCGACCGCCCATGCTCTTGAAAAACACCGTGCGCGCCGACGGATGCGAGCGGGTCAGGTATATGACGCCCGATATGAAGCTGTTTGCGTGCGAGTGGACCGACTGATGGCCGCCGCGCTCGAGGCGGTTCAGCCACATCTCCTTGATCGACCACTCCAGGTTCTCACCGAACAGCAGCGAGCCGAAGTCCACGATCCGCGGCATCGCGGTTTCACTGACGTCGCGAAACTGCTTCGAGGACTGAGGATTCAACACCGTGCTGTGCGACAACAGCTCTGACTTTGCGTTTGTCTCCGTGAGACCCTCGTCCGCGTGTTCAAGCAAATCGGCGACCGCGGACGGCGGCAGCAGGCCGGAGACCCGCATGAACGGAACCGGGAACAGTCCTGAAACGTCAACCTTGCTCACGGTGCTGCGGCGGTGTCAGTCGTCGTCCGACTCGGCGGCCCTGAGTTCTTCCATGGTGACCTCGCCGTCACCGTTGCCGTCCGCAACGCGGATCAGGTGGAGGATACGGTCCCGGTATTCCTTCACGGACACCTTTTCGTCACCGTCGACGTCCATGGCGGCGAACTCCGCTTCTTCAACCTGGCGCTCCGCGGGTTCGCTCGCTTTCACGAAACTCTGCTTCGCGGCCCACTGCTTCCGATCCGGATCGTAGGGCGCAAACAGGTGGAAGAAGTGTTCGTCGACTTCGCCGCTTTCGATATGTCCCTGCTGCGTACAGTCCAGGACGTCGAATATCGGTTCCAGTACCAGGAGCGCCTGCACACGTTCGTCGACGTCCTCCGCGGCCGCCGCGCCGCAGACGCACAGCAGCAGGCAGGTGGCGAACGTCGCCCAACGTCGTTTCATCGGCGCGCGCACGGGGAGCATCGCAATCGTCCGGCCGAACCTGCGCTCAATGCTCATCGGGTTCCGCGTCATTGAACGTGCCCTGGGGGTTGCTCAGCCGGTTGCTGAGATAGTCGTAGGGGACGAAATCGTCGGTTACCGGGGGCTCGCCCTCGTCGCGCGCCAGTGCCGTCATGCGCTGCCGATAAGCAAGATCGTCGTCAGGCTCCGGCCGGGCCACCACCGGCGGCGCGGCGGGCACCGTGTTCCCCGAGCCGGCATTTTCGCGAATCCGGTCGAGTTCCCGATAAATACCGGAGATGTCCCGCTTGCTGTCCTCGAGCGGAATGGACAGGTGCACGACGTTGTCGTCCAGGACCTTTACGCGTTCCTCGAGCTCCGCGATACGCGCCGCCATCGACGCGTAGCCAAGCGCCAGCGCCAGAAAAAGCGCCGCCGAAATCGCCGCCAGCACGCTAGTTCGCATCGTATCGCCTCCCAGGGGTCCCGTTTACGTCGGGTCAAAGAGGCAGCATAGCCCGTGCTCGTGACCGTTTGATGACGCGTCGAACGCTCCCGCCATCGTTTCCCCGGCCGACACTCGCCCGGACGTCCACAGGTGCAAGTTCACCACGAGTCGCTCCGACGATGCTCGAAAATCGATTGTCGGCGCTTATTCGATTTGAGCATCAACCCCGCCTCTGAGAACAATTGGCGATGATATGGACGTATTCTTTGGTAGGAAACTTATTCCACGAAACGAATGTTGAATCATCGTGAATACGGCGATGACCATACTGTTCTCAAGGAGCTATTAGCATGAAATCAAAAGCCGTAAGGCGGCCAGGCCGGGTCTTGGTCGCAGGCTTGGCCGGGACGGCATTTGCCGTTACGGGCCAAGGAATGGCGCAAGACGTGGCGGATGTCGATCTAGACCAGCAGCAGATTGAAGAAATCACCGTAACCAGTTCACGAATCGAGAAACCGGACTATGCTTTCTCCAACCCGGTCATCTCCATTGACGCCGAATCGATCAGTTTGTCGGGCGCCACCAACGTCTCCGATTTCCTGAAAGAGCTGCCGGCGCTAACGGGTTCGCTGGACGGTAACGACGCCGCCGGATCCAACGCCTTTGTCGGCGGCACCGGTTTGAGCCTCTTGGACTTGCGCAATCTGGGTTTCGACCGCACGCTGGTGCTCGTTGACGGGCGGCGTCACGTTGCCGCGCTGCCGGGCTCGGCGGCGGTCGACGTCGACACGATCCCGATCGACCTGATCGAACGGGTTGAGTTACAGACCGGCGGCGCCTCCGCGATTTACGGCGCCGACGGCGTATCGGGCGTCGTCAACTTCATCATGAAAAAAGACTTCGAGGGCATCCGGTTTCGCTCGCGTGTCGGTCAATCGAGTGAATCCGATGCAAACAACCTGCGCCTCAGCCTCGTCGCCGGCAAAAACTTTCTCGACGGGCGCGCCAACCTGACGGGTTCGATTGAATACAACGGCGACGATCGCCTCCGGGGAATCGACCGACGGTTCGCCTCGGGCGGTTCGCGCACACCCTTTGTCCGGAACCCGGCGGAACTCGACGTCGACGATCCAAACGTACCCGACCGGATTCCGCTCGGCGATATCCGCTTCTTCGACAGTTCGCCCGAGGGCGCGGTCGACGTCGACCTCGACTTCGGCATCGATTACAACGGCGACGACACGCCCTGGGACAGCGGCACGATTCCGTTCATTGCACCATTCAACCAGCAGGGCGGCGACGGCAGCCGCACGGACGACTTCATCGGCGACCTTCTGCCGGAGGAGGACCGTTATACGGCGAATCTCTTCGGCCGTTACGACATCTCGGACAGAATGAGTTTGTTCGCCGAGGCCAAATTTTCGCGCACCGAGGCGTTCTCGGAATCGCAGCCGACGTTCGACTTCTTTCTCTGGCTCGAGCCGGACTATGCGTTCACACCGCCGAATATCGGCGCGCTGACCGCCGGCTCGGAATTCTACGTGTCGCGCGACCACTTCGACATGGGCATTCGCAGCGAGGACATCACGCGCGACACCTTCCGCACCGTGCTAGGCATCGAAGGCGAAATCGGCGAAAACCTCCGTTATGAAGTGTCCTACGTCTACGGCGAAACCGAGGTTGACAACAATATCGGCAATAACCGCCTCAACGACCGTTTTGCGGCGGCCCTGGACGCTGTGATCGACCCGGTTACCGGACAAGCGGTCTGCCGCTCGAATCTTGATCCGAGCGCGGTACCCTTCAATCTGGTATGGCAGGAGTGGGAAGCCGACTTCACGCCAAACCCGGGCACCTGGGCGGGGTCGTTTACACCCGGCCCGAACAGCGGCTGCGTGCCGGTCAACATACTCGGCGCAAACGCCGTGTCACCGGAGGCAGCCGCGTGGATCATGGCGGACAGCCTGTCGCGGTCCAAGCTGACACAAAACGTCTTTCAGGCGTTTGTGTCCGGCAACACCGAAGCCTGGTTCGAGCTGCCGGCGGGAGGCGTCGGCTACGCCGCAGGCGTGGAATGGCGTGAGGAAGAAAGTCGCAGCAACCCCGCCCTCGAAGACCAGCGCGGCCTGACCTTCGGCAACAAACTCGACCCCACAATCGGCGACTATGACGTTGCCGAGGTTTTCGCCGAAGTCGACGTGCCGTTGCTGGTGGGTAAACCGGGTGCGGAGGTTTTGTCCGTGGACGCTGCCCTGCGCCTGTCGGACTATTCCACGATCGGCAACACGACAACCTGGAAGACGGGCCTGGTGTGGTCGCCGATCGAGGACATCACGTTCCGGGCGACCGTCGCCGAAGCCACGCGGGCGCCGAACATCGGCGAACTCTTCGATCCCGGCGGTCAGACGTTCCAGTTTATCAATGATCCCTGCGACGTGGACCTGCTCGAGGAAGGTACCGAATTCCGCCAGGCGAACTGCGCGGCTTTGCTGACCGGTCTCGGCGCCGATCCGGCCACCTTCGTCGATCCGAACTCGGCGTCGGTTGCCGGGTCGCTCACGGGCAACGTGGACCTTTCGGAAGAGATCGCCGACACCACGACGGTCGGCATCATCCTGCGGCCGCGTTTCATCGAGAACCTGACGATCGCCGTCGACTGGTACGACATCGAACTCGAAAACGCGATAAACACGGCGCTGCCGCAGGTCGCCAGCGACCTGTGCGTCGACCTGCCCACGCTGGACAATCAGTTCTGTGATCTGATCGACCGCGAACAGGGTACCGGCGGGATCGTCAACTTCACGCAGCAACCCGTGAACGTGGCCAACTTCCTCACGGAAGGCTACGACTTCACGATCAACTACCTGCTGGATCCCGCGCTTTTCGGCGTGGACGCCGACATCGGGCTGTTCAACTTCCGCCTGATCGGCAACAAGCTGGAAGAGCTGACGTTCATCAATCTTCCGGGTGCGGAGCCGGATTCCGATCTCGGCGAATCGGATCCGTCCGAAGCCTTCCAGGCCCCCGAGTTTCAGGTCGCGTTCGACCTGACCTGGGAACGCGGGCCGTTGACGGTCAACTACGGCATGACGTATTTTGACGAGACGCAGCGCTTCACGCGGGAGCAGCGCGAAAACAATCCCGACATCGCCGAGCGGCGTTTCCTGGATTACAGTGCGCATAGACTGCACGAGATCCAGGCGTTGTATCGCTTCAACGATAGCTGGTCGTTCTACGGCGGCATCAACAACATCGAGGACAACAAGCCGGACGTCGGGGAGACTTTTTTCCCGATCAGCGCCGTCGGCCGATTCTTTTACGCAGGGGTAAACTTCGAGATGTTCTGATCGCCCCGCGAAGTCGGAAAAAACGAAACCGCTGGCACGCTGATCGCGTGCCAGCGGTATTTTTTTACGTCTGCCGCCGACGGTCGGTGAGCAGCCGGACGGCCCCGCTATTGCCCGCGCCAGGCCGGCACCCGTCCGGGTGTCCACGGCGCGCCGAGCGATTCGAGCCGGGCCTCGAGCGCGTCGAGATCGCGGCTGATGGCCTGAACGTCGCCGAGCGCGCTCGCAAACTCCCGCGCCGCCACCTCGTAGGAGTCCTCATAGAATCCCGGCACCGGTGTACGCGTGTCCAGCAGCCACTCGTAAACGATGCCCGCGCGTTGCGCGATCGACCACGCGGACGCCTCGTTTCGTGACGACACCGTTCTGTCCCCGTTGAGCGCCACGTTGACGTCGGCGAGCCGCGCCGCTATCTCGCGGATCGCCTGCTCCTCGGCTTCGCCGGCGTTGGGCGTGTCGCGCACCCCCGCCTTGAGGTGCGCGACCCGGTCCTCGAGTTCGGCAACGTGCGCAAGCGTCCCCTGCACGGCGCGATGTAACTCACCCGCCTTTTTGTGGAACGCCTGAACCGCGGCGGGGTCCGTGCTCGTTTCCGGACTCTGCGGCAGGGACTTGACTGTAAACGACCGCGGCTCCGTCAACGCCACCAGTTCGCCGTCCTGCCGTTTGGACAGCGTGACCGAGTACCGTCCCGGCACAGCCAGCGGCCCGCGCGGCGGCGACGCCCAATACGGTAGGAAGTCCGGCGCGCTGAGCTGTACCGGGTCGGTTGCGGGCAAACGCAGGTCCCACGCGCCGCGGTGCAGGCCCTTGCCGGTCTCGCCGCTGATCTGCCGGACGATGGCGCCGTCCGCATCGCGAACCACGAGCAGCACCGACGGCGCTTCTTCACGGTCTTCCTCTCGCAGCGCGTCCCAGGACGGATACGGCGTATCGCCGCCGGTGTTCTCGATTTCGATTTCCGCCTTTCGCCGCGTCTTGGCGCTCGTTTCCAGGTCGCTGCTCAGGTAGTAGGTAAAGACGGCGCCGAAGGCGGGGTTCGGCGCGGTAAAAAACTCGGCGCCCATGGACCCCTTTTCACGGCCGTCCCAGAGATCGCCCTCGACGTAAAGCCACGGGTCCTTGACGGCGAACAGCGTCGCGTCGCTGCCCGCCAGCGTTGCCGCACCGGTCCGCAACGGCGAATAATCGTCGAGAATGTAAATGCCGCGGCCGAACGTGCCGACCACGAGGTCGTTCTCACGCTGCTGGATCTCGATGTCGCGCACGGCGATCGTCGGAAAACCGTTCTTGAGCTGATGCCAGGACGCGCCGCCGTCCTGCGTGAAGAACAGGCCGAACTCGGTGCCGACGAACAACAGGTTCGGATCGACGTGGTCCTCGACGATCGTATGCGCCGAACCGCGTTCGGGGAGGTTGCCGTTGATGAGCGCCCAGCTACGGCCGCGATTCTCCGAGCGCAGCACGTACGGCTTGTGGTCTCCGCGCTTGTGGTTGTCGATCACCGCGTAAACGACGTCCGCGTCGTGCTCGGAGGCCTGCACGTCCTCGATCAACGACATGTCGGGCACGCCGCGGAAAGACTCCGTCCTGCGCCACGTGTCGCCGCCGTCCTCGGTGACGTTCATTACACCGTCGTCGGTGCCTACGTAGATCAGGCCCTCGACGAGCGTGCTCTCGGACAGCCCGATCGCACTGCCGTACATCGACGTGGAATCGTTCTTGGCGATGGCGTCAACGCTCCATACACGACCCATGACTTCCAGCGTGTTGCGGTCGAGTTCGCGGGTCAGGTCCGGACTGACGGCGCGCCAGTTGTCGCCGCGATCGTCCGATCGAAAAAGCTTTTCGGCCGCGTAATAAATGCGTTTGTTGTCATGCGGGCTTATCAGCAGCGGCGTATTCCAGTTCCATTTGTACTCTTTCTCCCCGCTCGCCGGATGCGGTGCAATGTAAACCCGTTCCTGTGTGCGCCGGTCGTAACGGGCCAGGCCGCCGTATTGATATTGCGTGTAAATGATGTTCGGGTCTTCGGGGTCTATCTGCGGTTCGTACCCGTCACCGCTCAGGATCATGGTCCAGTCCGAGTTCGTGATGCCATGGACGACCGTGGTGCGCGACGGCGCACACAGGGAGTTGTTGTCCTGCGTGCCGCCGCACACATTATAAAAGGGCTCGGCGTTGTCCGGCTGGATTCGGTAGAACTGCGCAATCGACAGGTTGCGCACGTGGCGCCAGGTCGTGCCCCGGTCGAAGCTTTCATAGATGCCGCCGTCGCCGCCGATAATGAGGTGTTCGGTGAAGTCGGGATCGATCCACAACGCGTGATCGTCGACGTGGCGCCAGTCCAGCCCGAGCCGCGACCAGGTTTTGCCGCCATCTTCCGACATGTGCGTCAGCGTATCCAACGAATAAACGCGATCGGCATCGTGCGGATCGACAACCAACTCGTTGTAATACTGCGGGCTCGTCGTCATGTGATCCGACTGCTTCGTCCAGTTGTCACCAAAATCGACGGAACGATAGATACCGCGTTCTTCGTCGTTCGCTTCGACGATCGCGTAAATCGTATCGTGCTCGGAGGGCGCGCCGGCGAGCCCGATGCGGCCCATGTGATCCTTGGGCAGCCCGCTGTCGATCCTCGACCAGGTCTGCCCGCCGTCCGTGGTCTTGTGGATCGCGCTTCCGGGTCCGCCGTTGATCAGTACCCACACGTGGCGCCGTCGCTGATAACTCGAGGCCACGATCGTGTTGCTGTCGCGTGGATCGACGACAAATTCGTTAACGCCGGTGTGTTCGTCCACGGTCAGAATCGCCTGCCAGGTCCGGCCGCCGTCCCGGCTTTCGTAAAGCCCACGGTCGCCGCCCGCGTTCCACAGCGGCCCCTGGGCCGCAACCAGCAGGTGATCGGAGTCCTCCGGGTCTATCCATATCTGACTGATGTGCCCCGAGTCTTTCAGACCCATGTTCTCCCAGGATTTGCCGCCGTCCTCGGATTTGTACACGCCGTCGCCGAACGCGACGCTACGTTGCGCGTTGTTCTCACCGGTCCCCACCCAGACGACGAGCGGGTCGTTGGGATCGAGCGTCACCACGCCGATCGAGTACGACGACTCGCCCTCGAACAACGCTTCCCAGGTTATGCCGTTGTTGTCGGTTTTCCACAGATTGCCGGACGCGGTCGCCGCAAAATACTCGTGTTTGCGTTCGGGGTGGAAGGCGAAATCGGAAATGCGCCCGGACGTGATGGCCGGTCCGATGTGCCGCAGCGCCAGGTTCGCAAGCGGATTCTCGTCGTCGGATTGTGCAAACGCGGCGCAAGACCCGACGAACGAACAGAACAGAACTGCTGGCAAAAGACGGTCACGAAACATGGAGCCCCCTCGAGTATTCGTTTTAGTTGTAACGGTCGGGGACTAATCGTACAGACTGTACGCGGTCAATCAAGATTTGCGTTTGGTGGCCTCCTGTAGGAGCTTGTCACGTTTTGCGTTCAACCACTGCCCGGCAGCGGCGCCATGAGCACGACGTTTTTGCGGTCGACATAGAGCGGCTCAGTCAGGCAAAAGAGTTTTCTCCCCGTACCCCAGGCGTCCAGCGCGGCCGCCTGGCTGGCGTCGAAGTCCGCCGCGGCCGGATCCGGCGGACGGCGATATTCGAGCACCGCCAAGGTTGTACCGGGACCCTGGAGCAGTGCCCTGCACGACTCCGCCGTCAGCGCGAGATAACCGGAGATCAGGGTCTGCGGCGACGTTCGGGCCGCGTCTCCGGCGGACGTTTCGCGCTGCCAGCAGCCTTGCAGGCCGCTCGCGTTTATATAGACGACGAGCGAGCCCGACGCGGCCTTCTCCAGGATCCGGGTTTCGCTTTGCAACATCCGAAACGCGGCCTCGGCGAGCGTATAGCGGGATTGCTCGAACGGATTCTCGACCGGCGCCGGCTCCTCCTCCCAACGCTTGGATAGCTGATTGAATCGGTAGGACTGGGTGACCGTCAATTCCTCGACCCTGGGGCCTACCTTGACCTGCACTTTTTCCTTCTCGGCATGCCCGAGGATTTTTTTCCATTGCGCAATCTTCGACATATCTCTGCTCCGCTGTCGGCCCTCCGCGTCCCGATAGCCGGCCATCCGCCGGTGAGCCGGCGATTCATCGGAAAAGCCCCTGAAGTAGTTGTCGGTCGCTACGCGAACTTCCTTAGCAATCCGACGCCCCCGGACGGGGCAAAAGCGGCGGGAAACCGGCCGTCAGCTCGGGAAATCGACGACTTTTCCGGGATTTAGGATGTTTTTTGGGTCCATCATCCGCTTCAGGGAGCCCATCAACGCGATTTCTTCCGCGCTGCGGCTGATTGGCAAATACGCGCGTTTTTCCAGCCCCACGCCGTGTTCCGCCGAGATTGCTCCCGAGTACGGCCGCAGTGCGGCATAAACGTGGTTCTGAACGGTTTCCCTGCTGCCCGCGTTCTCGGCCAGCACGGAAACGTGGATGTTGTTGTCGCCGAGATGGCCGAACGCGGCGACAAACGCGCCCGGAACGTCGGCCTCGATGCGAGTCGTGATGTCCTCGATATAGGCGCCGACGTCGGCGATTCTCAAGCTCACGTCGAAATTGAACGCGTCGCGCACGAGCCATTCCACCTCGTGACGGATCGCCCATATTGCTTCACGTTCCTTGTCCGATTTTGCCACGACGCCGTCGCTGGCGAGATTGCCGTCGAACAGGCCCGACAGCGCGCTCTCGAAAGCGGCGTCGTCTCTGTCCGGATCGTTACCCATCGCCTCGACGATCGCGTAGAACGGCAGGTCAACGGGCAACGGCGACGGCCGCGGCCCCGCTGGCCGAGTCGCTTTGGAATAGAATTCGTTCCACATTACCTCGAAACCGCACAGGCTCGCGCCGAGCGCCGCACGCGCACGATGCAGGATACCGACGACGTCCTCGTAACTCTGCGCAGCGAGCAGCGCCACGTTGTGGCTCGTGGGCGTAACGCTCAGCCGGAACACGATTCGCGTAACGATGCCCAGGGTTCCCTCGGTGCCGATAAACAGATGCTTGAGATCGAAACCCGAGTTGTTCTTGATGTAGCGGTTCATCGAGGAGACGACGGTGCCGTCGGCCAGCACCGCTTCGAGACCGAGCACCGAGTCCCTGATCATCCCGTAACGGATTACCTTGGTGCCGCCGGCATTCGTCGCAACGTTGCCGCCCAGAGTGCAGTTGTCCCGCGCGCCGATGTCAACGGGGAAATACAGGCCGGCCGCGTCGGCCGCGAGCTGCGCCTCGCGCAGGGTCACTCCGGCCTGCACCGTCATCGTCTGCGCAACGGAATCGATCTCCTCGATCGCGTTCATTCGCGCGAGCGACAGACCCACGTCTCCGGACTCGGTCGCACAGCCCTGCACGAGATTCGTCAGCCCACCGATCGGCACAACCGGCTGCTCCGCCTGGTTGCATATACCGAGGGCCGCCGATATCTGCTCCGTGCACGTCGGCGTCAGCATGAACCGTCCCCGAAACGGCTGATGGGTTTCCCACGGTGACGGCGGTACCTCGGCGCCGGGCACGACGTGTTCCGCGCCCAATACGGCTTGCAGGCGTTCGACCAGGTTCTTACTCATAGCGTCGCTTCTTGTTACTCGATTCACATCGGCGCCGCCGGTGAATGCCGCGACGCCCGGTCTCCGATCCTACAGCCAGCGCCGGCTCAAGCAAAACTGCAGGAGCCCGTCAGAACGGGCTCCTGCAGTTTTGCTTGAGCGCAGGTGGTGGTGGCGTGGCTCCGGCGTGCAACAGGGGGCGCGCGTCCCGGTCAAATGGGGACCGGCAGCGCCGTTTACGCTATGATTCGCGGCTGCCATATATAAGGGTATCGTCCGATGCGCGACATGCTCCAATTCTACATTGACGGCCGGTGGGTCGATCCGGCGTCGCCAAAGACGCTGAACGTCGTCAACCCCGCCACCGAGACCGTCGCCGGCCGTATCGGCATGGGCTCGGCCGAGGACGTCGATCTCGCGGTGGCTGCCGCGGCCCGCGCTTTCGCGGACTTTTCCCAGAGCTCGCGTGAACGGCGAATCGGGCTGCTGGAGCGGATTCTGGAGGTCTTTTCGCAACGACACGATGAAATCGCGAGCGCAATCACCGAGGAAATGGGCGCACCCTGGAAACTCGCGAAATTCGCCCAGGCCGCCAGCGGCCCGCAGCATATACAGGCGACGGTCGAGGCACTAAGGACCTTCGAGTTCGACGAACAGCGAGGCACCACGCGTATCGCCAAAGAGCCTATCGGACCGTGCGCGCTCATCACACCCTGGAATTGGCCGATCAACCAGATCGCCGTCAAGGTTGCGCCCGCCATTGCCGCCGGCTGCACGATGGTGCTGAAACCCAGCGAGGTGGCGCCGTTCGACGCAATGATTTTCGCCGAGGTGTTGCACGAGGCCGGCGTGCCGCCCGGCGTATTCAATCTGATCAACGGCGACGGCCCGACCGTCGGCGCGGCGCTCGCCGGTCATCCGGACGTTGCAATGGTGTCGTTCACGGGATCGACGCGCGCGGGGATCTCCGTTGCGCAAAATGCGGCGCCGACCGTAAAGCGCGTTGCACAGGAGTTGGGCGGTAAATCGGCCAATATCATCCTCGCCGATGCGGACCTCGAAAAAGCGGTAAAAGCGGGCGTACGCGAGTGTTTCTCCAACAGCGGCCAGTCCTGTAACGCACCTACCCGGATGCTGGTGCCGCGGAATCGTGTCGAAGACGCGGCGTCCGTTGCGCGACAGGTTGCCGAGAACACCGTGGTCGGCGACCCCAAGGCCGATGGCACGCACATCGGGCCGGTGGTCTCGGAAGCTCAGTGGAACAAGATTCAGAAACTGATACAAACGGGCATTGACGAAGGCGCGGCGCTCGTGGCCGGCGGCCCGGGCCGCCCGGACGGGCTCGACACCGGGTATTTCGTGAAGCCCACGGTCTTCGCGGACGTTAGCAATGATATGACAATCGCGCGCGAGGAGATTTTCGGTCCCGTTCTCGCAATCCTCGCCTACGACGACGACGACGACGCGGTGGCGATCGCCAACGACACGCCGTACGGCCTCTCAGGCTACGTCAGCTCCTCGAATCTCGAGCACGCCAGGAAAATCGCGGCACGGCTACGCACCGGAATGGTCCATATCAACGGCGCGTCGCTGGATTCGCAGGCGCCTTTCGGGGGCTACAAACAATCCGGTAACGGCCGCGAGTGGGGTCCGCGCGGCATCGACGAGTACCTCGAGGTGAAATCGATCTACGGCTACGAGGCGCGAAAAGCGGGTTAAACCACTTACATTGACACCGAATCGAAACCACGGCGTCCTGGACGCGGCGCATCAAGCCGCACTGCACTGACCCCGGAAAACAGAGAATCAACATTATGCTAAGTATTATTCGCGCGCTCCTACTGACGTTGTTGTCGGCCGCCCTGTACGGGTGCACCGAAACCCGATTCGAGGACGCTACGGGCAAGATCCAGTTACGCGGCATCAACGGTATTGTCGAATCGGCGGACGTCGTTTTTCTGATCGAAGAACGAGCGCTGGAGCAGCTCGCGTACAAAAGCGCGACGGGGCGACAGGAATTCGACAACCTGAGCTACAACTTCAATTTTGACCTCCTCATACCGCTCGAAGACGATCGGCGGCTCTCGACCCAGTTCGTGGACACGGTCGAGGACATCGAATATACGTTCGTCCTGGCCGGCTCGATTGCCAGCCCGCAGATTCTGCAGTGGGAACGTCCGGTGCGCGTCTGGGAAGGCAGCGAGACCGTCATCGAGGTCGGCGCGGGGCACGCCGGCAATACGATCGGTGAAGTCGACGTCTATTTCGCCGCGCCCGGCACGGTACCGGTGCTCGGCAGCGCGCTGGGTTCAATCGATTTTGGCGGGCAGATTGCGGACGCCGAATTCGCGGCCGGTGAATACGAGATCGTCCTGACCGCAAAAGACGACCCGGCCAACGTATTGTTTACGAGCAATTCGGTGACGCTGGCCGCCGCCACTTCATACACAATCGCTGTTTTCGACCCCGACCCGTCGCTAACCGCGCCGATCAACGTGCGCTTGATACCGCTGGCCGGAAACGCGATCGAACTCACGGACGCCAACTTTCCGGCAACCGCGCAGTTCGTCAACGCCGCTTTTGGCAGCGGCAACATCGACGTCGCAGCGGACGGTGACTTCGCCAATCTCCTCGCCAGCAACCTGCCTCACGGTATGGTTTCGCCGGACGTCGAGGTCGCCAGCGGAACAACGCCGTATGCCTTCACGCCGACCGGCAACACGATGCCGTTGTTCGAGGAGGACTTGAGCTTCCTTCGCAGCACGCGCTCCACGGTGATTCTGCTCGGCGAGGTCGGTGATCTGCAGTCGCTCGTTCTACCGAGCCTGCGCCGCGGATTCACCTCGGCCGCGCAGATTCGCGCGACCAATGCGAGTTTCAACGCGCAGAGTGTCGACATTTACCTCACCGCGCCGGGCGACGCGATTGACGACCGCTTACCGAACATACGCGCGCTGGAATTCGACCGCGCCACCGGTGTCGGGCAGCAGGCGGCGCAGGAACTGGAGGTGACGGTCACGCTGAACGGTGAAACAACCCCGATCGTCGGTCCGTTGCCGCTGACGCTGAGTCTCAATGACATTGTCGAATTGGTCGTACTGGACACCGCGGACCCGAACGTTGCGGATCTGCTGATCTTCAGCAACGTCAATCCCTGAGTTTCACCCGGGCGAATCGTCAGGAAGCGATTGCCGCCTCGACGTAAGCCGCCCGGTCGTTCGACGCTTCCTCGTCGCTGATGGACTTCGCGTTGTACATCGCCTGATCGGCAATACTGACCAGATGCCAGAGGTCCTCCCCGTGTTTCGGTATCAGCGCGATACCCACGCTGGCCGTGCAGCTGATTTCCTCGCCCTGGATGATGTACGCCTCGGATGCCGTCTCGACCAGCCGCCCGGCAACGTGTTTGGCGTCCTCTACGGACACGCCCGGCAACACGATTGCAAACTCGTCGCCGCCCAGGCGGCCGAGTATGTCCTCGGGACGCAGGCAGAATTCGAGGCGGTGACCAAACGCCTTGAGCAACGCATCGCCGGCCTGGTGGCCGAAACGATCGTTGATTGACTTGAACTGATTGAGGTCCAGGTACAACACCGCTCCCCGTTCGTGCCTGGCGATGCCCGCCGACGCAGTTTCCTCGAAGCCGCGACGATTCAGCACGCCGGTCAACGGATCGCGAAGGGCGTCCGCCAGCATCTTCGTTTCGGCGCGCTTGCGCTGAGTGATGTCGATGAGCGTTACGGAAAAGTCGTTACCCACGGGTTCGGCGATAACGCGCAGCCAGCAGTCACCGCCGTCAACCTCGATTTCCGACTCGTAGCCGGCGCCCGGCGTCTCCTCGGAATCGGTGTCCCCGAACCTCTGCATCAGCCGGTCTGGCCTCAACAACTCGAGCTTGCCGAGCGGCATCCCAACCAGCGTGCCGTTACCGCTTTCCAGAAAACGTTCGGCCGCGCGGTTGGCAAACGTGCAGCGAAAGCGGCCGTCGGCGCCCAGGTCCTTGGCGAACCGCAGGATGCCGTTCGAGGAATGCTCGACCAGTGAACGAATAAGCTGTTCGCTGTCGGCCAGGGCCCGAAGCGTTCGTTTGCGTTCCGTGACATCGCGACACACGACCACCATACCGCGGTCTTCGCCGTAAGGGCCGACGAGCGGCGCGCTGTTCAACTCGAAGAATCGATCGGCTTTCATGCGCACGGTCTGAGACAACTCCTTCCGCTCGCCGCTCAGCAGGACTTCCCTCGCTTCCGGCAAGTCTTCCCACAGGTGCTGACCGATCAGCTCGCGCTCGTCCGAGTTGAGGAGATCCTGGGCCGGTTGATTGGCGCTGATGATTCGCTGCGACGTGTCCAGCACAATGATCGCGTCGCGAACATGGTCGAACAGGGTTTGGTAGGCGAGCGGCGTGAAGTCGTGTACGCGCAGCGCGACGCTCGCCCACGCATAAAGCGGCAGGAATACGACCATCGTTGACGCCGTCAGCGGAAAGTTCGGCGGGCCGAGATCGAAAATGCTGTTGGCCACGTTTACCCCGAACGGCAGGACCGCGCAGACAAGTATGAGTGTCACCTTGCCGCGATGCGCACGTGCGATCGTCGGCAGCCGACCGGCGAGCGCGACAATCGAGTAGGCGAACAGGCCGTAGGCGAAAGGCATGTAGACGATCCGGAACCAGAAATGCTCCTTGATGTTGCTGAACCGGACGCCGGAGTCGCTCAGGGTCGCCGTCCACAACAAACCGTGAAACGAGTTGCTCATGGCGAGAAGCGTCGTGACGATCGGTATGATCGACAGCACGACGAGCTGGTAACACCTGGGCCTGCCGACGGTGTAGTCACGATAGATCGTGTAAAGGACGATGGGCATGAAGCCCGTCGCGAGTATGCTCAATACCCTGCCGATGCCAAACAGATGCAGATCCTTGGCGCCGTACCAAAATGCGCTGCCGATCACCATGACGCCGACCAGAAACAGGAAGTAGCTGATTGCGTTGCTGCCGATCCTCGACGTAGCGCGGGCTGCGCGCACGGCCAGCCACAGGTACAGCAAACCTGCGAGACCAAACGCCGTGGGCAGGCTGTCGTGCACAGCCGCTAGCACGAAAGAGCCCCCGACATCAGACAGTTGGAGTCGGCGTACATTAAACGATGCTAGCGGTATAACGGGCCGATTGCTGCGACCTGTGCCGCATTCCCCGCCGTGGAACCGGTTCGCGAGCGTTCAAGGCGAAAAAAATGTGATCCAGATCAGGACTTTACACGACGCCTTTTTGCCCCCGTAGGAGCTCGTCCTGACGAGCTCCTACAGAGAAACAAGGTGTTTATTGGACCGGTTTTAGAGACCTTCCGCGGTGTCGCTGACGAGGGTGTCGACGACGGCCCGCAGGCACTCCTCATTGGTTTTTCCGGCCGCCTGCGCCAGTTCGTAGGCTTTGAGCTGGCGATGCGCGCTCGTGCCGCGCGTCAAAATGTCCTGCACGGCGCCAATCTCTTCCTCGCAGCCCAGCACTTCGGCGTCCTCGGCGGTCAGATTCAGAATATCGCCCAGGAGATCGGCAAACGGCACGAGTGCGCCTTTGGCGAAATCGATGAGGCCTTCATCGAAGCTGTAGCGCATCGCGCGCCAACGGTTCTCGCTGATCAGCATCGTCGCGTACGTTCGCCAGCGCTGATTGTTGACGCGCAGGCGGTACAACATGCGCATGATGCAGACCAACATCGCCGTCAGTGCGACGGTATCGTCCAGACGCGTACAGACGTCCATCACCCGGGTTTCGAGCGTCGGAAAGCGACAGCTCGGCCTCATGTCCCACCAAATCTTCGAGGCGTCCTCGATCATTCCCGCATTCGTCAGAATATTCAGGTGGCGTTCGTATTCACCGTAACTCTGAAAACGTTCGGGCAGGCCGGTCCGCGGCAGCGCGTCGAACACAGTCAACCGGTAACTCTTGAGTCCGGTGTCGCGCCCTTCCCAAAACGGCGACGAACAGGAGAGAGCCAGCAAATGCGGCAGAAAATAGGCGAACTGGCTCATCAGGTCGACGCGCAGATTGTCGTCGCCGACCCCGACGTGCACGTGCATTCCGCAGATCATCAGCCGGCGCGCGGCACCCTGCATCTCGGCGGTCAGCGCTTCGTATCGGTCTTTCTGAGTATGCTTTTGTTCCGACCAGCGGCTGAATGGGTGAGTGGAGGCCGCCACCGGCGCCAACCCGTGCCTGTCCGCGACTTCGACGATGCAACGGCGTAATCGGGTCAGGTCCTCGCGCACCTCCTGGACGTCCTTGCAGACCTTGGTTCCGATTTCGATCTGCGATCTCAGCAGCTCCGAACTCACCTGCGAGCCGCACATTTCCTCACATTCACCGATCAGAGAGGCCGGCGGATCGGCAACCAGCGCGCGAGTCTCCTTGTCGACCAGAAGGTATTCCTCCTCCACGCCGATCGTGAATTCCGGTGGTTTTCCAATCATCGCTTTCCCCTACTCTGATCGAATTCCCTTCCGCGTCATTTGTTGTCGCCCGATCCCTCGGACGGAGCGTCTTTACGCCGTTATTGTCGACTCCCTGTCCAACGAGCGGCGGCCTCCCCCTGAAGGTACACTTTTGATGATGTCGTGCAAAATTTCCGCGATCACCTCCACGCCGGCCTGATCGTCGATCAGGTCCTGACGGATCTCGATACCGACATGCGGAATGCCGGCGGCCTCGGCGTGGTGGTCGATCGTGAAGTCCATCGGCGCCTTGCCCGAATACGGTTCGTTGTCGCCGACGACGTAACCCGCCCTTGAGAAGCCGTCGATCAGGATCTCCGCGGTCGGGCGGTCTGCGTCCCACAAGATACCGATCTCCCACGGTCTGGAAACGCCGTTCATGACGGGTGTAAAACTGTGTATCGAAAACAGAGCCGGTGGATAGTCGATAGCGGACAGCCGTTTGACCTCGACGTCCACGGCGTAGTGATACGGCCAGTATATTTCACTGGCGCGAGCGTCCTTCTGCCGTTGGTTCAGATTCCGATTGCCGTGAATCACGACGCCGTCGCCGAATTCGAGAAATGCGCTCGGGTCCATGAGATTGCGATTGCAGTCCACCACCAGCCGCGAATACTGCGCGAGCACGGACGTGACCTCGAGCGAGGCCGCAAGCCGCTCCGTCAACGGCCCGGCGCCGATGTCCCAGGCCAGGTGGCAGATGCGGGCGACCGGGTCCAGGCCCATGGTGCCCAGCGACGCCGGGAAGCGCCGGCTGGCGTGATCACAGACAAGCAGAATCGGTTCGGTGGCGGTTGGATTCAGCACCTTGAACGGCATAGGTTCGTTCGCTGCCAAAAGCTCATTTTGGGTGTTGTTTGGCGGATCGCCTTCCTGGAGCATGCGTGGTCCGGTATCAGTCCATATCAGCGGCCAGTGTACCGCAACCCTACCGAAGATTGGCCGCAACACGGGTTCGGATTGTCCCTACTCCAACCCGGCGGGGTGCGCCGAGTCCGGAGACCCCCGCGAACGCTCAGGCGCGCATTGACGAAGAAGCGTAGCCCGCCCACGGCTGAAAGGACTGCACCGACTCCGGCCGGGCGATGTAATAACCCTGGGCGTACGCGACGCCCAAATCCGCCAGTTTTTCGAGCACGTCCTTTGTCTCGACGCGCTCCGCGATCGTCTGGATCCCCATCGCGTGCCCAACCTGGCTGATGGCGCGGACCATGCTCTCGTCAACCGAATCGTCGACCACGTTGCTGATGAACTGTCCGTCGATCTTGAGATAGTCGACCGGCAGATTCTTGAGATAGGTAAACGACGAAAGTCCGCTGCCGAAATCGTCGAGCGAAAACTTGCAGCCGAGTTTCTTCAGCGCCTGCATGAAGTGGATCACGCGCGCCAGGTTCGAGATTGCGGCCGTTTCGGTGATCTCGAAACAGATTGCACCCTCGGGCAGCTTGTGCCGTTCCAGTTCCTGAATGACGTACTCGAGAAATCGGTCCTCGCTGAGCGACGTGCCGGAGAGATTTATCGCCAGCGTGAAACGTGCGGCGTCGTTTTTGCTGCTGCCGTCCGCCAACTCCGTTAGCGCTTCGCGGATCACCCATCGATCCAGCGTCGACATCATGTTGTAACGTTCAGCGGCGGGAATGAACTGATCCGGCTGCACGAGCGCGCCATTCTCATCGCGCATCCGCAGCAGCAGCTCGTAATGGCCTCGCTCCGTCCCCTTGTCCTCGGCGATACCGATGATCGGCTGAAAGTAGAGTTCGAGGCGATTGTCCTCGACCGCGCTGGTAATCCTGGATACCCACTTCATCTCTTCGTGGCGTAGTGAGGCGTCGCTGTCCTGATAGAGATGGATCTGGTTGCGCCCCATGTCTTTCGCGGAGTAACAGGCAACGTCGGCCGAGCTCATGACGGTAGCGACGTCCGTGCTCTCCGCGGTCACCATGACTACCCCGATCGAGCAGCGAACGTTGGTGAACGCGTCTTTCCAGATGAAACGATGCTCCTCGACGGCCAGCCGGATCGCCTCGGCGACCTCCATCGCGCGATCCTGGTCGCAGCGCTCGAGCAGCACGCCGAATTCGTCGCCGCCCAGGCGGGCAACGATGTCGGTGGAACGTATGTTTGCCTGGATGATCTCCGTCACCTGTCGTAACAGCTCGTCACCGGCGGTGTGCCCAAACGTATCGTTGACGACCTTGAACTGATCGAGATCGACGTAAAGCAGCGCGTTGCCGACCATCGGGTCTTCGTGCGTACGTTCTAGTGCGGCGACGAGCTGATTCTCGAACTCGCGGCGGTTGATCAGGCCCGTCGTCGCGTCGTGTGAAGCCTGATACGAAAGCTGCCGGAAAAGGCGCGTCTCTTTGCTGATATCGTGAAACACCATGACCGCCCCGATGATGTTGCCAATACGATCACGGATGGGCGCCGCGGAATCCTGGATCGGCACTTCCTGACCGTCCTTGCCAATCAGCACCGAATTGTGCGCGAGCGTAATCACGCGGCCCTCGTTCAGGCAACGGCGCACGGGGTTTTCCACCGTGGACCGCGTGTGTTCGTTCACGATCGTCATGATCTGGTCCACCGGCACGCCGCGCGCGCTGCGCTTGTCCCAACCGGTCAGCTCCTGCGCAACCGGATTGACGTAGTCGATGTTGCCGTCGGCATCGGTCGTGATGACGCCGTCGCCAATCGACTGCAAGGTCACCTGGGCGCGCTCTTTTTCCTCGAAGACACGCGTCTCGGCGATTTTGCGTTCGGTAATGTCCGTGATCGTGCCCTCGTGCGCAACGATTTTGCCTTCGTCGTCGTAGATGGCGCGCGAATTCTCCAGGACGACGATTTCGCGGCCGTCCTTGCGGCGCACGCGGTACTCGAAGTTGCGCACGAAACCCTGGGCCTCCAGCCGGGCGCAAACGCGCTCGCGATCGATCGGGTTGACGTACAGCATGGTCGTCCTGCCGCCGGCTTTCAGCTCTTCGGCACTTTCGTAGCCGAGCATCTCGACCAGCGCCGGGTTCACGGTGATAATCTCGCCGTCCTGGGACGCGATGTAGACGCCGTCCACGACGTTCTCGAACAGCCCGCGGTAGCGTGCCTCGCTGCTCCGTAGCTTTTCTTCGTCGATCTGACGCTTGATTGCAATCCCGGCGAGACGCGCTACCCGGCCGAGTTTGTCGAGTTCCTCGGTCGTCGGCTGCCGCGGTTTGTCCACGTAAACGTCCAACGCGCCTATGATCCGGCCGGCGGCGCCGAAAACGGGAAACGACCAGGATGCGCGCACGTTGTGTTTCTTGGCGTCCGCGCGATAGCCGTTCCAGGCGTCGGACTTGCGGATGTCCGCGTCGATTTTTTCCCGCGTGTGGAATACAGCGGCGCCGCAGGCAATGCTATCAGCGGCGACCGGGACAAATTCGAGCAGTCGTTTGAAGCCTTCGGGCAAGCTCGGCGCCTGCTCGACCGAGAGGCGCTGATTTTTGATGTCGAGCACCATGACCGCGGCACGCAGATTGTCGCCCACTTTCTCGGCGGACCGGCATATCGCCCGTAAGGTCCGGTGAAACGGCGCGCTGGACGCAATCATCTCGAGAATCTTGTTCTGCGCATAGCCGAATTCGTCGCTCGCCTTGCGCTCCGAAATATCGGTGATGCTCACACGCAGCAGTTTGTGATGGCCCGCGGGCAATCGGCTGAAGCGGACCTCACACGGAAACTCACGGCCGTTTGCATCCTTGTGCAGCCACTCGAACGTCGGGTGAGCGCCGTTGAGCGCACGGTCGATGTGGCCGCGACGTACGCCGAACGACGGCTGACCGTCGGGCTGCATCGTCGGACTGATCGCTTTTGGACCGATGCTCAACAGTCTGGCGCGCGACAGATTGAACAGTTCACAGGCTTTGTCGTTGGCATCGGAAAACCGATTCTTGTCAACGTCGAATACGACGATCGCCTCCGGCGCGTTTTCGACCAGCGCCCGGTAGCGCTCTTCGTTCTCACGCAGCGCCTGCTCCGCCTCCTTGCGACCGGTTATGTCGCGCAGGCTGATGACAAAAATGTCGGCCTCGCCGGCGGACAGCCGGCTTGCGTTTATCTCCGCGATGAACTCGTCGCCGCTTTTTCGACAGGCGATAACTTCCCCGCGGCTGACGTCGATCTGTGTGTCGTCAACGTCCGACATGTAGGGAGACAGGAATTCCTCGAGTGACTGCTCACTGGAAAACGGCAGGATGTTTGCGATTGACGATCCGATCAGCTCGTCCTTGCTGATACCGAAGTATCTCGGGCAGATCTTGTTGCAATTACGAATGGTGCCGTCCGCACTGACCGACATCAGCGCATCGGTGACGCTGTCGAAGATAACTTCGATCGGCGTCGCCGTCGTATTCGTGCGTGCGTGGGTATTGGACAGGGAATGCGAAATCGTCGCTTCCATTCGATCGTAGTGCTGATCGATCAAACGGAGCAACGTGACGAAATCCAGCTTGTCACTGCCGGCCTCTTTGAGCCTTTGTCGAGTATCTTCGTCGAGGTCCTTGTCCATGACCACCCAGATCGATCGTCGGAACGCAGGTTCGCCCAGCCGAGCGTGACTTCGGCGGGCACTTCAGCAAATGGAAGGTAAACGCGAACGGCAAAGAGGTCTGTGATGCAAGTCCCGGATTTCTAAGACAATGGGAATTTTTTCCCGCAAGAACCGGGCGTATTATGGAAAACCGCAAGGTCGCTCAGGGCCGACCAGATGTGACGCCAATACTACTATTATTGAGGCTCGATAACCATAAAAGACCGTACCGGGGCCAGCAGCTGCACAAACGTTCGACCGTCGCCACCGCGATTGCGGATTCCGGCGGTAAATCATCGGACGGCAAACACGCTCGATGCGCCGAAACCGGTATTTTCGTTGCAGGCGACGCCGCGGCGGATTGCCGCCCGGCCGGCGGCCGCTACTGCGGGTTCGCCGGCATCGACACGCCCAATTCGCCGTCGGTGCCTTCGACGACTTCGCCGTTCGCCGTCGGCGCGGCCGGCGCGCGACCCACCTGGATCGGAATCGACATCGACTTCATCATCGTTCCGCCCTCCGTCTCGATCTCCGCCGACACGACGAGAAAAACACGCCCTTCCCGCTGCGGTACGACCGTCAACTGCCGCCGGCGCACTTCCGTGTTCGCCAGCGGGGCGAGCACCGCGCTGGCGACCTGAGATTCCGGAAACGTCATGCTGCCCGCCTCGCTCATCCGGTAGTGCAGCGTGATCGGGCGGTCTTGCAATGGCGAGGAAACCTCGACATTGATGCCGACCGCCTGGCCGACCACCGGATTTCCGGCGATCGAATACTCGAACGTGACCGGGGCGCTGAGCTTACCGGGCGATCTGGGCAACGGCGCTGTTTTCCCTTCGGCGGATGACGAAGTCGAAGACGTCTCGACCGCCATCCGGTCCTCGTTGCATCCGGCCAGCGCCAGAACGGCAAGCATCACAATCACAGGGGTTTCTGCGGTGTGTTTCATGGGTCTCTCCGGGCCTCGCGAAGCCCTATCGCATCGTCGTCAGGAAATCGTGACATCAAAACAAATCCGTTCCGGAAACCCGCCCGGCGTGTTGCTGCGTGCGTCGGAGTGGCGGAATTCATTGAGGTCGATCACGTAAGTCGCCGCCGGCAGCACGGCCGAAGTCACCGTCTCCCGGTTCGGATCACAGCTTAAACCTTCGGCGACCAGTTGTCCGCCGCTCCAGACCTGGAAATCCGGGTCGCTGTGCGTGAGATTCTCGGGGTCGGTCGTGCTGGCGGTGCAGTCGAATCCCGCACTCGGTTGCGTCGGAGCATCAACCGTGGTCACGGTAAACGTAACCGCCCGCGGATCGTTCAACTCAAACCTGAGATACCGGTATTCCGAAAGCTTGTTGCCGAAACTACCGCTGTCGAACTGGTTGTTCACACAGATCCGCGCGGTATCGTTCAGGCTGATGTCCGTGTAGATCGGCAACACATCGGGTCGTCCGCCCGCATCGTTGGATTCCGACCGCGCGAAGGCGTCGATGTCTACCGCGGTAATCAGCTGCTGCGTCAGCAGCGCGTCTACGAACGCGCCGTCAACCGAGGCCTCCGCCTTGAGCGCTTCAAAAAAAGTGAATGCGCTGGTAAACGCCAGGGTGGTTTTCTGCGGCCCGGTCAGCACGTCGTAGATCGGCCCGAAACCGATGCTCGCGGTATCCACGCCGTCGACGTCGCCGTCCCACAAATCGTAAATCAGGCTGGTGATCGAAAACTCGTTGAACCATCCGGGCAAACCAGAACTCACCGTTTCGAGATCGAACCCGAAACCGCGCAGATCCCCGCCTACCCAGAGCGTGTCGCAGTACCTCGGATCGTCCAGCCCGATGCCGGAGATGGCGTTGCCAAAACCTTCGCCGAACGCGAGCCGCATATCCAGGCGGTCACCGAAAGTGTGCTGCCCGCCGATGGTGTCGGTACGCGAGAACTTGTCCTCGAAGTAGTGCCCCCACTCGTGGGCTATCACGTGGTCGTCGAACTCCTCGATATCGTCGCCCTCTTTGCCGAGCAGGAACATGCTGCCGATGTTGCCGCCGATGTACGAAGTGCTGGTTATATCGCCGACGTCGATGTCGGCCAGGATGTTGCCCGTTCCCAGGCTCGTGTTGTTGTCCGGACTCCAGAATGCGTCCAGCGGAGGAAAATCGGCCGCGGGATCGGCGTCGAGCACCACCCTTTGCATCATCTTGTAAATGACGTCCAGAACGGAAAACGGCGCCGCGGCGCGCGCGCCGGAAAAACTCGAACCGTCCCACCCGGTTGCCGCCAGCATGTCCTGCGTTCGGTCAACGGTCCCGGTATTGAACTCGGCGCTGTCCAGGAAGTACAGCGGCCGCTGGCCGAGCGCCACACCGGTGTTCAACGTGTTGTTGCGAACCTCGACGTCCCAGGAAGGGCTGCCGCTACGCTTGAGTTCGGAGCGCACGCGGACAAAAACGTCGGTATTCGCGGCAACGCTGAGCGAATAGAATCCGCCGTCATCGGTGCTGGTCGACGCGATCCGCGAGTTGTCTGTGGGATTCACGACCTCGACCGTCGCCCCGCGAATGGGCCGAAGCTCGATCGCCCCGAAGTCCAGGCCGTTGCAACCGGCATTCGGCGGCGGAAACTCGAAACGCGCAAACCCGGACAGCGTCACACTGCCGGACGGCGCGGGTTGACCACCGCCGTTGCCGCTCCCATTTCCGCCGCCGCAGGCCGCAAGACCGGCGACGAGGGCCAGCGATACCAGCCGGATCATCGCGGACGTAAACGGCATCCGCAATTCCTGGCGATGGTGCATCCTGATCACTGCTGAACCTGCTCCTGAAGGCAAATCAAACGCATACCGGCGGGCGCGCGCATTTCGACCGCCGATGATAACGGCAGGCGACGGGCCCGAACAGCGCAACGGCGTCCGGAATCGGCGACACCCCCTGTCAGATCAATACCTTAGCGTCGAATCTGCGAACCATGTCATGAACGGAAGCGCAGTATTGATAGAATCTGTCAACTAGGGCCTGTTAACGCTACGCCAGTGAAGTCCGTTGAGTCCCAAACTGCGCCAAACTGGCGTAGTGTTAACAGTCTCTAAGACCGCAATTGACGCAATAATTCCGTTCGCAGCACGTACCTGAGATCCGACAAGCACATGAAAAACAAAAGCATACTGGTCACCGGCGGCGCCGGCTACATCGGCAGCCACGTGGTGCGCCAGCTCGGCGACGCCGGCGAATCCGTTCTGATCCTGGACGATCTCTCCACCGGTTTCGAGGCCGCGGTGACCGCGGGCCAACTCGTCGTCGGCAACACCGGCGACGCCGCGCTGCTCGAACGCCTGTTCGGTGAACACGATATCGACACAGTCATGCATTTCGCCGCGCGCACCATCGTGCCGGAGTCGGTGGCCGATCCGCTGCGCTACTATCGCAACAACACGGCAAACAGCCTGACCTTGCTCGAAGCCTGCCAGCGTCATCAGGTAAGGAACTTCGTATTTTCGTCCACCGCGGCCGTCTACGGTATTCTCGAGGGTGGAAAGGCAACGGAGGACACCGCAACCCGGCCGATCAACCCGTACGGCGCGTCGAAACTGATGACGGAGTCGATGCTGCAGGATTTTGCGGCGACCGGCGAGTTGAATTTCGTGGCGCTGCGCTATTTCAACGTGGCAGGCTGCGAACCCGGCGGGACGATTGGCCAATCGACGCCGCACGCGACGCTGTTGGTCAAAGTCGCCTGCGAAGCCGCCGTGGGCAAGCGTGACCACGTCAGCATCTTCGGCACCGACTACCCGACGCCGGACGGCACCTGTCTGCGCGACTACATCCACGTCGAGGATCTCTCGAGCGCACATATGGATGCGCTCCGGTATTTGCGGAACGGAGGGGCATCGACGGTGCTGAATTGCGGTTACGGGCACGGCTACAGCGTCCGCGACGTGCTGCGCGCGGTCGAAGCGGCAAACGGGGCGCCGCTCAAGATCATCGAAGAACCGCGCCGCGAAGGTGACCCTCCGGAACTCGTCGCGGTTGCCGACCGGGTGCGCGAGGTGCTCGGCTGGACGCCGCGTCTCGACAATCTCGATGAGATCGTGCGTACGAGTCTCGCATGGGAACAAAAGATCGCCGCCGGCGATAGCTCCGCCTATTGGGCGGCCTAACCCGGGTACACACTGCAAAACATGAAAATTCGTCGTCCCCAGTCACTCAACGGCCTGATTCTCGTCGGTTTCGGCCTCGTTGCGCTGCCGCTGCTGTTCGCGATCGTCTGGGCGCTTTTCAACCTGGACAGATTGGCCGAACAGAGCGAGCGTCTCGTGGTGACGGGCGTGTCGGCGGCGGAAAAAAACCGCCTGCTGGCGGAACAGGTCGGTTCCCTGGATCGCCTTGCCCGTCAGTTCGTCGCGCTGCGCGATCCCGACTTGTTGGTGCTGATGCGTCAAGACCTCGGCACCATCGAGGCGACGCTCGAAGGGATGACGCCGCTTGCGGAGGAAGCCGACGCCATCCCGCTCACCAGATCCATTCGGGTCGGCGTCAGGCACCTGGTGTCGAGCCTGCAAAAAGACCCGCTGAGCACGACCGCCGCCGATGGCACGATCAATCAATTCGCGACGATCCGCCGCCGGGTTGACGAACTCGCGGGGGTATTGAACGACCAGATCGAACGGGAACTCACCGCGCTGCAGGACAGTACGCAGCGCGCCCAGCAGATATCCGCCTGGCAAACCGTCGCGCTGGTGCCGGGAACGATCGTGCTGGTGCTGTTCTTTACGCTGCTGGTGGCAAAACCGATTCGGCAGATCGATCGCGCGATCAACCAGCTCGGCCAGAGCGGTTTCTCAAAACCGATCCACATCAAGGGCCCAACCGACCTGGAGCGGCTGGGTCGTCAGCTCGAGTGGCTGCGCACGCGTCTCCTGGAACTCGCGCAGGAAAAAAACCGATTCCTGCGGCACATGTCGCACGAACTCAAGACGCCGCTCGCAAATATTCGCGAAGGTACGGAACTTCTCCTCGATGGCGCCGTCGGTGATCTCAGCACCGATCAGCAGGAGGTGACCGACATCTTGCGAAACAACGGACTGAAGCTTCAGCAACTCATCGAGAACCTGCTCAGCTTCAGCGCATGGCAGGCCAAAAGCGAGGTGCTGACGCTAACCGAGTTCCCGATCCGCGCGCTCGTCATTTCCGTGGCGAAAGCGCAGCGTCTTACCCTGAAATCGGCGCAGATTCAGCTGAAGCTGGAGGTCGCCGATATTGTCGTGACGGCCGATCGCGACAAGCTGCGCACGGTGCTGGACAACCTGTTGTCCAATGCCATCAAGTTTACGCCCAGGGGCGGCGTCATCGCGATCCGCGTAACGAGCACCGCCAACAGTTTTGTGCTGGAGTTCGCGGACACGGGACCCGGAATCCCAGAAGATGAGCGCCCGAGGATATTTGAAGCATTTTTCCAGGGCCAACAGGAGCAAGGCGGTCACCTGGCAGGAACCGGGATTGGTTTGTCCGTCGTACTCGAGTGCATACAGGCGCACGATGGTGCTGTAGAGTTAGTCGATTCGGGAGAGTTTACCGGCGCTCATTTCCGGATTCACATTCCGCAGCAAAATGTGGACGCCGAGCAGAGGATCGCTGCCAATGCCTAAAGCAATACCGACAAAGCGACCAGCAGACACCCCTTCGCCGCTCGTCACGACGATTGCGATCTTCGTCATGATTGCAACGACGGGTACGTTGGCCGGTTGTACGCAGGTGCGGGACTGGCTGCAGGGCCGGCGCACGGCGACACCGGACGAACAGGTGATCCTCGGCGCTCCGGAGGCGGACATCTATCTGCAGGAACTTTACCAACTCGCCACCGGCGACGTTTTTACCCAGGTTGAAATCCACGCCGATGCCGAATCGGCGGCCACGTTGACACCGGACCCGTCCACCCGGCTGCGTTACGCGCTGGTCCTGGCAACGCCCGGCCACGCTGCCGCCGACCCTCAGCACGCCCAAAGTCTGCTGCGTGAGCTGCTGGCGCAAACCGAAATGATGACGCCCTCGGAGGTCGCGCTCGCGACGCTTTACCTGAGAGACGTCGAAGAGCGCATCGTGCTCGGCACGGAAACCCGCCGCCTGCGAGCGGAAAACGCCGAGGCGCAAACGACCGAACAGCAGGCCATTGCGCAGCGCATTGCCGACGTGGAGGCCGAAAACAGACGCCTGCGCGCGGAACTGGCCGACGCCCAACAGAAACTAGAGGCCATTACTTCCATCGAGCGCTCCATCCGGGCGCAGGAAAACGACAGCAACTGATCCCAGCGTTTTGCGCTGCGGGCACCGTGCGGACGCCGCAAGATTGTCCCGCCGGCCGTTCGAGTATTAGCGCCGCCCCGATCGCCGGATCGAGCCCGATTGCACTTTTTTGTGCGATCGCCCCTGTCGCAAAATTGCGTCAATCCGGCTGTAAAGCGCGCCAAACGGTCATTACAGAGGCCTAAGACAAATCGACCCATTGCAGCCATAATAGGCGGCGGGCCCGAGAGTATTCAGATGACGATGGCAAACACAAAACTCCAATCCAAAGGCAAGATTCTACTGGTCGATGACGACCCGGGACTCCTGCGACTCCTTTCCATCCGGCTGCGCGCCGAAGACTACGAGGTTGAAGCCGTGGAGAGCGCGGAAAAAGCGCTCGGCGTGCTGAACCGGTTCCGCCCGGACCTGGTGATCACGGATTTGCGTATGGACAAGATGGACGGCATCGGCCTGCTGAAAGAACTGCAGACGCGCGCGCCGGGTTTACGCGTGCTCATCATCACCGCGCACGGCACGATCCCGGACGCGGTGACCGCAACGCAAAGCGGCGCTTTCGGCTTCCTGACAAAACCGATCGACAAGGACGAGTTGATCGAAACGGTCGAACGCGCCATGCAGGTCTCCGGATCGGCGGCCGTCGATGAAGACTGGGCAGCCGAGATCATTACCCGCAATCAGGCGCTGCGAGAAATTCTGGCACAGGCCAAGATGGTCGCCGCAACCGACGCGCGTGTGCTGATTAACGGCGAAAGCGGCACCGGCAAGGAACTGCTCGCTCGCGCCATTCATCGCGCGAGCGCCAGAAATCAGCAACCGTTCGTTGCGATCAATTGCAGCGCGATGGCGGAAAATCTGCTGGAGTCCGAGCTGTTCGGGCATGAGAAGGGCGCATTCACCGGCGCCACGCGCAATCACAAAGGTCTGTTCCAGTCGGCCGAGGGCGGAACCTTGTTGTTGGATGAAATTGGCGACATGCCGATGCGGCTGCAGGTCAAACTCCTGCGCGTACTGCAGGAGAACCAGGTTCGGCCGGTCGGCAGCACTGAAGCTATCCAGGTCGACGTCCGCGTCATATCCGCCACGCACCGGGACCTGCAGGAAATGATGCGCGAAGGCAGGTTCCGAGAAGACCTTTATTACCGCCTGAACGTCGTCAACATCGGCCTGCCCACCCTTGACGACCGGCGGGAAGATATTCCGCTGCTGGTGTCGCATTTTCTGCAGGAGATCGCCAAGGAAGCCGGGCAGGAACGCAAGGTGTATGCGCCGGAGGCCGTCGAGCTTCTCGTCACCGCGGAATGGCCCGGAAACGTCCGTCAGCTTTACAACGTCGTGCGCCAAAACGTCGCACTGTCGCGTTCGCCGGTCATCAGCGGTGAACTCGTGCAATCGTCGCTCGGCGAGCACGGCGGCAAACTGCCGTCGTTCAGCGAGGCGCGAGATGAGTTCACGCGGAACTATCTGTCGCAGATACTTCAGATCACGACGGGCAACGTGAGTCAGGCGGCGCGGCTGGCGAAACGGAATCGCACCGACTTCTACAAGCTGCTCGCCCGGCACAACCTGAATCCGGATACCTTCAAGGTCAGGTGATTCGCGGGCTAATCTGCTCTCGAAACCTTTCACAGTGCGAGATTCCCATTGCTTCGGGAAAGCGCACCGACGCGCGATCTGCTAGCCTTGACGTACATTTCGGGGGGAATGTCCGTTGAAGATCAAACTCATTGTAGGCGCGTGCCTGGCGCTCGCGGTTTTGCCGGGGCACGCCGACGCTCACCACTCTTACGCCGCCGAGTTCGACAGCAACAACCCGCAAACCGTTGAAGGCGTCGTCAAGGAAGTCTGGTTCAAGAACCCGCATATCCGTTATTACGTTTCGGTCGCGGACGGCAACGGCGAAGAAGTGGTTTGGGACGCGCGGGGACTGAGCCCCGTCAAACTCGTGCGTCAGGGTTGGACAAAAAGGACGATCAAAGTCGGCGACCGCATCAAGCTGTACGGCCATGTCGGTCACACGAACAAAAACATCATGTCGATTATCGAGATCACGCTCGAGGACGGCCGGGTGCTGTCGTCGAGGTCCGTGAGCTACGACATCAAGAAGAAAGAAGGAACGAGGTAGTGCGATTGCCTCTCCGCCTCTTTGGCTGCATTTTGCTGCTGTCCCCGGCGCACGCATCCGAAGACGATTTTCTCGGTCAGTGGATGCTGACGATAGACGCACCGGGAATCGTTCCGTACACGGCGCTTCTCAATATTGAAAGAGTGGATGGCGATCTTTCGGCGCACGTCGAGAACGGCCCGGCGCCGATCACCGTGGACGGCAACGACGTCGAAGTGCGCGTGGACGCGCGCGACCGTCAGGGATTCCGCTTCGAGCGACTGCTGCGCGGGCGGCTTGTAGACCGCGAGATGTCGGGTTTGGTGCGCACCGAAGGCGTGCTGGAAACGGCGGCCGAAAACGGCGAGGACGGCTCTCCTTGGAAGGCGGTGCCCGTAGACGCCGTTCCGGCCCGGGACTCCGGCAACTACCGGTTGAGCGACTTCGACGGCACCTGGGTCGGCATTCGCGGCGTCGACCTGCGCAAGTACTCGATGGACCTCACACCGCAAGGGCGGGCGTGGGTGGACGCCTACGACGCGCGTATGGACGAACCGCAGAAGCGCTGCGTGTCGCCCGGCCTGGTCGCCGCAACGACCTGGATATTCCCTTTCGAGATCATCGTCACGGAGAAGCGCGGACGGTTGACGATGCTGTACGAAGCGTTTGGCCTGCTTCGCCGGGTGCATATGGATCAAGACGAGATGCCGGAGTTTTATCCGGAATCGTCGATGGGCTATTCACGGGGCCGCTTCGTGGACGGTGAACTGATTGTCGAAACGACCCTGCTGTCCGCCAGCACGCGCGACTTCAACGGCGAGCCCGTGGGCGAGAACACCCGCATCGTGGAACGCTACTTCCTGAGTAACGACGGCAACCGCCTGAACCTCGTAATGCACATGCACGACCCGGACAACTATCTGCGTCCGCCAATTCGTCGCCGCGCATGGGATCGAAACGACGAGTCGCTGATCTTCCCGTTCGAGTGCGATCCGGACTCGTTCTTTCGACAACTCTACAGCGAGGGCCGGATGCAGGAATACATCGATCGGGCGCACATGCGTCCGTGAGCGCCCCCTGTCACCTCAACAGCAGGTCGTGCACGTGGTCGGCGATGGCGAGCGCCGAGGTCAGGCCCGGCGATTCGATACCGAACAAATTCACCAGGCCTTCAATGCCGTGTGTTGCACCGTCCTGGATCACGAAGTCCGCCGGCGGCGCGCCGGCCGGGTAAAGCTTGGGCCGCAGCCCCGTGTAGGACGGACTGAGTTTGCCGGGGTCCAGGGCGGGAAAGTATCGGTGAATCGCCGCGACAAACGCCTCCTTTTTGCGTTCGTCAAACGCGTAGTCGATTTCGTCAACCCATTCGGCGTCGGGCCCAAAACGAACGCAACCTGCAAGATCGTTCGTCGCGTGTATTCCCAGGCCGCCGACGATGGGAACCGGGTAAATCAGGTGTCGAAACGGCGACGGACCCGAATATGCAAAGTAATGCCCTTTCGCCAGATACGCCTTCGGCACGTTCACCGCATCGAGGCGGTCGATTCGTCGTGCGAGCGACGGCGCCCAGAGGCCGGCCGAATTCACCAGTAGACGGCAACGCGCGGCTGACCGCGTAACGCCGCCGCCAAGCACGGAAAAACCGCCCGACTCGACTTCAATTGCATCGACCCGGTGGCGCAGGACGACCGTGCCGCCGAAGATCTCCAGATCGCCTTGCAGGCTGAGCATCAGCGCGTGCGTATCGACGATGCCGGTCGAGGGAGAAAAAAGCGCCGCCGTTGCGACAACCTCCGGTTCGCGCGCCGCCACCTCCCTTGGCGTCAACCAGCAAAGATCATCGACACCGTTGCCGCGCGCCGTCGCCTCGACATCGCCCAGCACGATCTCCTCGTCGCCTCCGCCGGCGACGATGAGCTTGCCCAAACGGGCGTGCGGGACGCCCTTTTGTTCACAGTAGGCGTAAAGCGCTTTTTTTCCGCCGACGCAAAGCCGGCCCTTCAACGACCCCGCCGGATAATAGAGGCCGGCGTGGACGACTTCCGAATTACGGCTGCTCGTGTGCGAGCCGACGTTGCCCTCCGCTTCCAGCACGACGACGTCCTGGCCCGCCATCGCCATGCGGCGTGCAACGGCCAAGCCGACGACGCCGGCGCCGATCACGATGCAATCGACCGTGTCGGTCACTCGTTCGTGATGCTTCGTTTGGAATACGCTTCGGCCGAGAGGCCGTATTTATTGAGGAGATCGTACAGAGTGGGCCGGGTAACGCCCAGCTCTTCGGCCGTGCGCGAGATGTTGCCGAAGTTTCGCATCAGCGCCGTGCGAATCGCTTTCGACTCGGCGCGCTGCCGGACTTCGCGAAGATTGAGATTTTCCGGCTGTTCATCACCAACCGAGATGCCGAGGTCGGACGCCGTAACCTGTTTGCCATCGGCCATAATGACGGCGCTCTTTATCTTGTTCTCCAGCTCACGCACGTTGCCCGGCCATGTATACGCTTCGATCGCGCTGCAGGCGTCCTTGGTGAAACCGTTCAAGGCGCGGGACTGCTGTTTTGCATATTTGTTCAGCAAGGTGCGCGCAAGGATGAGCCGGCCTTCCTCGCGATCCCGGTACGGCGGTATATCGATCGTGATCTCGCTGATCCGATAATACAGGTCTTCGCGAAACTGGCCCTGCCCGATGAGTTCGACCGGGTTCTGATTCGTCGCGCAGATGACGCGCACGTCAACCGAAATTTCCTGTCGCCCGCCGACCCGTTCGATAACGCGTTCCTGCAAAAACCTCAGCAGCTTTGCCTGCAGCATCATCGGCATGTCGCCGATTTCGTCGAGGAACAGAGTACCCCCGTCGGCAACTTCGATCTTGCCCGGCGTCTGTTTGACCGCGCCCGTGAAAGCGCCCTTTTCGTAGCCGAACAGCTCGGACTCCAGGAGGTTTTCGGGAATGGCCGCGCAGTTGATTGCCACAAACCGCTTTTCCGCTCGCGGGCTCAGGCGATGCAGCGCGCGGGCCAGCAGCTCTTTGCCGGTGCCGCTCTCTCCGAGCAGCAGCGTGGTCACGTTGGTCGGCGCCACTTTCTCGATCATGTTGCAGACCTGCCGCATACCTTCGCTTGCCGCGACAATGCCGTCCAGCGGCGAATCGCTGGCAATGCTCTGCAAACGCCGATTCTCGGCTTCGAGCTCTCCCATTGTGAACGCGCGGTCAACGAGCAGCCTGAGCGTGTCCGTGTCCACGGGCTTCTGATAAAAATCGTAGGCGCCGAGCTCCACGGACCGGAGTGCATTCTCCTGATCGCCGTTACCGGTGACCACGATGACCTTGGTGTGCGGAGAGAGTTTCAGAATCTCCTGAAGCGTACTGAGTCCCTCCTCGACCCCTTCCGGATCGGGCGGAAGCCCCAGGTCCTGAAGGACCACGGCGGGTTCCTGCCGCCTGAGCTCCGTTATCGCGGAGTTTCGATCCTCCGCGGTGCAGACGTCGTAACCCTCGAAACACCACTTTAGCTGTTTCAACAAACCAGGATCGTCCTCGACGATCAGGAGCTTTCTACCCTCTGCGCTCACAGCGTTCCTTTAGAAAGTGGATGGCGTTTAGCCGGCGACCGCGCAATGGTGCCACGTCCGGCGCCTAAATTGCCAAGGCATTGGTCACAAGACAAAACGGAACCCTATACGGCTCGCCGGCGCGGTTGCATTCCGCGAACCCGCGATGCCCAGGCGCTCACCGAAGCGCTCGCCAACGGCTCGCACCGTACCTCGCCGGCGATTACGCCATCCGACGTGGATCCCGGCCCCGGCATGCCGGGTCGGGTCTGAAACCGGCTTGCCTGAGCGGTCCGGGTTCCGGTAGTATCCTTAATTGCGAATAATTCTCATTAACATAGGGGCGCGAATCGCCTGTCCCCATGTGCGATCGGTCACGTTTTACGGAATGCCAGGACGTAGTAGGTATAAACCGTATTGACAATCATTCTCATTTCGGTTCAAATACCATCCTGGAATCATAAGTAGTTGAATTTATGTACGTCTGTGTTTGCAAGGCAGTAACCGACAAGCAAATCCGCCGTGCCGCCGCGCGCGGTGTCGATAACCTGTACGAACTCCGCGAATCGCTTGGGGTTGCGTCCGGCTGCGGCGGCTGCGCGGACATGGCGGAGTCGATTCTGGACGAAGCCAACGCCGGATACGGCTCACCGCAGGTTTACGTGCCCTCGTCCGCGTAATCCGAGACACCGAATGCCAAAACGAATCAGCCCCGCCAAGCGGGGCTGATTCGTTTACCGCATGGTCTTCCCGGAAAAATCAGATTCGCAGCTCACGCCGACGCCGTTGGCGCCAGCCGATCAGGACCAGGCCGGTGCTGAGCAGCAGCAGCGACCCTGGCTCCGGAACCGTGGTGGTGTGCACCGTGAACAACCAATCCGACGCATAGATGTGACCGCAGTCTTCCCTTTCTTTTTCCACCGAGCAATGGTTTAGCCATCCCCAGCCGCTGGCGCCCGTAACGCCGCGATGGCCGTCATCCAGACGAAACGCAAACGGGTGATTGCCGGCGAACGCCGTCAGATTGTAACTGCCGAAGACCGATGAGATCGTGCCGGCCCCCCGGTCCGCGCAAAGACCGGAAAGGCCGCCTCCGCAAGCCTGGAGCAAGCGGTAGTCGAAATCGACGTCCCAAACCACCGCCTGGCCCGGCGCATACCCGCTGCCCTGATTCAGTCCGCCGTACACCGTGCCGCCGATGGTATGTGAGCCGTCCGCGTTCCACGTCATCGTCATGTCCGAATCGGCATGATCGAAATCGAACGTGAATATGTCCGAGCTTTTCCCGGTCGTGAGGCCGTCGAGACGGAGACCGTACAGCGGCGGTCGAGCATTGCCGTCGGGGTGATTCAACAAGCGGTATTCGACACCCTGCTGGATATCGGCGATCGAGACAGGACCGGCATACGCCGACAGACTGCCGAGTGCGGTAAACGTAAGAAGGAGGTGTTTTATTATTTTCACTGGGCTCTTCCCTGGTTCGTTGATTTCCTTGGAACGACATTCTGCAATACGCGTGCCATTTCCTAAATGATTGTTTATATTGATATTTCACATAATCGAGGTCGGCGTTCGTATAGGATTCCGACAGCCGGCGCGGGCAGGAACAGGCGTTTGCAGGCCTCCCGCGCAGACCCACAACGAGCAGTCGGGAATCCAGGAACGTTGAGTCGAAACGAGATGCGTTTGCGCTTTGATTGACAACAATTGTTCTTGCGAACGCAGTCCAAGTTCTTATCATGACGACTGGAACAATCACTAAAGCCAGCCACCGGAGCCACCATCAATGAAAGGCGATGCAACCGTCATCGAACACCTGAACCGAATTCTCAAAAACGAGCTAACGGCAATCAATCAGTATTTTTTGCACTCGCGGATGTACAAGGACTGGGGAATGTCCAAGCTGGCTGACCACTCGTACGCCGAGTCCATCGACGAGATGAAACACGCCGATCAGCTAATCGAACGAATCTTGTTTCTCGAAGGCTTGCCCAACCTGCAGGACCTCGGCCGCCTGCGCATCGGCGAAAACGTCCAGGAAATGCTGCAGTGCGACCTGGATCTGGAGATGGACGCCCTGCCCGACCTGAAGGGAGCAATTGCCTACTGCGAAGCGCACAAAGACTACGCAAGCCGGGATATTTTCGACGCGATTCTGGTCGCCGAGGAAGAACACGTCGATTGGCTGGAGACGCAGCTGAGTCTGATCGAAAAAACGGGTATTCAGAACTACGTTCAGTCCCAGATGTAATCCGCCGCGAACCCGGCCTGAAACAGGCGGCCTTTTGGCCGCTTCTCTCGTCCCGAGGTAGTCGTGCTGCAATGTGATCTCGACCTTAAGTTTGAATTGTTGGCGGCTATAGAATGTGTTTCCGGCATCCTCTCGCTGCGAGAAAGAGCAGGCCCACACCAAACAGGGCAAGCGTTCCGGGCTCCGGTACGCTATGAATTTTCGCGATGACAAACTCTTGCGTGTTCTTGAACTTTTTCCGTAGTACTCGCGTTCCCAGCCGTTGAAATCGAAGTTACTGCCCACCCCCAGGCGCAGCCAGACTCCGGCTCCGAGCTTACTACCGGCGGAATCTCCAAAAGTTGCAACACGTTGTTGGCCGGAAACAACCGATCCGCAAACGGAATCGAATAATTGAGGTCACCACCGGCATTTAGTATTTCCGGGGTCTCGACAAAAATCACGCATCATTGACGCCTTCGATGTCCAAATCGGTAAACATCAAATTCGGATCGGCGGGCCTATATCCACCGGGTTGAAGTAGAGAACCATCTCCAGATCACTGCCGCCGCAATTGGGGCCATCCGTGCAATAGTCGACGCTGTTTCCAACGCTCCCTGCGCCGTAGATATCCGGCGCAGTACCGTTGTCCGTCAGCGGCAGGTAAAAAGCGATCTCGTTGCCGTTGTAGTTTACGACGACGTTGGTGCTGCCAACACCGCAACCGCAACGCCAATCGCCTCAGCTTGGGCAGGTATCGCCACCAACAGACGAGAACGTCAAACCGCCAATCGTTTGATACGAGCGATGGGAGTTGCTGTCCTATTGCAGGCCCACGAGACACAGAACTCACGATAGAGGCCAATGATTTGGCACGCTTTTGGGCCAGAAAACGGCACAGAATGGCACACTTTCTCAAGCTAAGTTACTGAATTAGAAGAGAAAATGGCGTCCCCAAGGGGATTCGAACCCCTGTTGCCGCCGTGAAAGGGCAGTGTCCTAGGCCTCTAGACGATGGGGACGCAGGACTATTTCTAATGACCGGTAGGACTTGGTGGAGCTAGGCGGGATCGAACCGCCGACCTCTTGCATGCCATGCAAGCGCTCTCCCAGCTGAGCTATAGCCCCAACGGAGCAGCGCACTATAGGGAGACGAAATCCCACTGTCAAGGGCTGGGAAAGACCCTAGCTCCCATTAGCTAGGGCGCGCGCTTCGATGATCTCAATCGCCCTGCTCCGGCGCTTCACGGTCCGCTCGCGGCCTATCAGAAGTACCGTAGTCAATGGGCGGAGATCCAGAGCCGCCCGTTACAGCCGCCCTCGCAGGCTGTCCCAACGTACCCATACTGAGATCAAAGCTCTGGGCCACGTCCACAATAGTCTACGCAACGGAATTTGTGGTCCATTCTGTCAATGCTGCTAGCGCTTCCCGAGCGCATTTCATCGGCTCAAAGACTACTGGCCTCAGGTTCTTTTTGGCAGCTTTGACATCGATTGTCTCAAAATAAAAATGGCAATAACGAGAATTCTCAACTATCCGGGACAAGGTCTCAGCACGCTCGTGGAACCCATCGGCAACTTGCTCTGGCGCTGGACCATTCGCCGGATCAATGCCGGCCTTCTCGAGATACGGCAGAAGTGCCCGCCGGATCTTCTCTGCCGGCGCGCTAATGATGGTTTGTTGAATTAGCCACAAGAGTTTTTCGGGATTGAATGCGGACGTTATCTGATTCAAATTTTTGAAAGACAACCGCTCCTTCGAGGGGACTATTACAACGCTTGAAGGTGCATGTATGAATCAGTTTTCGGCCAGTATGCAAATTGACAGACTCGATCGAATTGACCCACAATAACGCATTGAAATACAGCCGTTACCTCATATGCCAAGCGTCGGTTCCGCAAGTCTGATGGAGCACGCTGGCGCCACACATTCGTTTATGTGCCGATGATAACAGGCCTGCAACTCGCCGTGGTGCCGATGGATATCGATTATGACAATCACGAATAAACCATTCTTACATGACCCGGCGGCGGTCGGGTTGAAGATGCATGAGCTCTGTACCGAGCTGTATCCCATTTGCCGAAGTATCACCGGCAATGGTGTCCGACAGACCTTTGACATTCTGTCTGAACACGTCGACATTCAACTGTTTGAGGTTCCCTCGGGTAAGCAGGTCTTCGATTGGACTGTTCCCAAAGAGTGGAATTGCGACGACGCCTATATTGAGGACCCCGACGGTCGTCGCATTGTCGATCTCAAAGACCACTCGCTTCACGTCGTGAGCTATAGCACAGAAGTGGACGGCGTGTTTGACCTCGAAACTCTGGACAAACACTTGCATAGCCTGCCCGAGCAGCCCGCAGCAATTCCCTACCGAACCAGTTACTACGACGACAACTGGGGATTTTGTTTGGCGGACGAACTCCGCCGCACACTAAAACCAGGAAACTATCGCGTTCGAATTGACAGCCGGCACACCGCTGGATCCTTAACCTACGGAGAGGTGTTCCTGCCAGGCCAAACCGATGAAGAAATATTAATCTCAGCACACATATGTCACCCCAGTCTTGCCAACGACAACCTTTCCGGAATCGCCGTGGCAACGTTCCTGGCCGACCATTTCAGTTCCCGGCTCAGCGACCTGCACTACGGGATGCGGATCCTCTTCATACCCGGAACGATCGGTGCGATCACATGGCTTGCTGAGAATCCTGCACGCTATTCCAAAATTGTTGGCGGACTTGTCTTGAGTGGCGTTGGTGACAGCGGTCCGCTGAGCTACAAGAAAAGCCGACGTGGAGATGGTTTGATCGACAAACTGATGCCGGAAGTAATGCAGTGCAACCAGATTGCCTATGAAGTCAAGGATTACATCCCCTATGGCTATGACGAACGTCAATTCTGTTCGCCTGGCCTGAACCTGCCGGTTGGCTGCCTCATGCGAACCCCGTTCGGTGAATACCCTGAGTACCACAGTTCAGGAGACGACCTGAACTTCATTTGTGCACCTCAACTTGCGGAGTCCCTGAGTATCGTGGGACAGGTCCTGGAGGCGGCCCAACTGGAGCGCCGCTACGAAAACTTACAACCTGACTGCGAGCCTCAGCTTGGCCGCAGGGGTCTCTATGCGGCCATCGGAGGAGACAATGATCACAAGCAATCGCAGATGGCGTTGCTCTGGATGCTTGCCTACTCTGATCGAAATCACACTACAAGGGACATCGAACGTATGTCCGGCATCTCGATTGCCGACCTTAATCTAGCTGCCCAGCGCCTGGTTGATGCGGAGTTATTGGCTACCTTGAGTTTAGCCGATGAGTAAGTCAAAACCGAAGGTGTCTGTTGCTATCCCGGTTTATAACGGGGCCCGATGGATGCGCTCTACAATTGAATCAATTCTGAATCAGACCTTTGAGGATTTCGAATTGGTCATCGTGGATAACCAATCAACCGACAACACCACACAGATCTGCCGTGACTTAGCGAAGCAAGACAAGCGCATTGCGTTGCATGTTAACGAAACCAACATCGGCGCGGCGATGAATTTCAACAGGGCTTTTGAACTCTCCGGCGCTGATTACTTCAAGTGGTCATCGTCAAACGACATCATTGCGCCGACATTCCTGGAGCGCTGCGTCGATGTGTTGGACAAAGAACCTGACGTCGTCGTAGCTGCCCCCAAGACCCAGATAATTAACGACAATGACGAAGTCGTAGAGTACTGTAACGAGGACATGCACCTATGTGAAGACGATCCGTTCGACCGATTTACCGCCTTTTTGGATCGTGTACGCCTCAATAACCTGGAGCAGGCTTTGATGCGCTCAAACGTGTTGCGCAAGACCACCTTGCAAGCTGCGTATCCGGCTTCGGACACGATATTGGTGGCTGAGATCGTGGCACGTGGCAAAGTTCATCAGATACCGGAGTTTCTCTTGTCCCGTCGAGTGGCCCGTTCTTCAACAACCAATCTGATGACTCAAGAAGAAATTGCCACCTTCTACTCGCCAAATAAAAAATATACTCCACACCAGCACCTCAACACAGCCGCAGCACTGATTGGTATTGCTACTCGTCTGGATATTCCATTTCGTACTCGAATGAAGTTTTACCGCTATTGCGTACGCCATATCGTCTGGTCGCGTCGCGGAATTGGTCAGGATATCGCATACTATTTCAAGCAACTTGGGCGAAATCCAGTCTCCACCCATTAACGGCTAACCGTACGTGCGACAGGAAAGTTCCGCGACTTCGTGACCGCTGGACACAGCTTCGTAGTACAGATCGGACAGCTTCAAGAGCAAGTTTGTTTTACCGGACATCGCGTATCCGTCCACGGCGGTGATTTGCGTAACGTCCGCCAGCGTACCCACGATCGCAATCTCATCAGCGATGTGGAGTTCCGTACGGTTAACGGGCCGGCGCTCGAAGTCAATATCGTTTTGCCGGGCCAACTCCTCAACTATATCCAACGTAATACTCTCCAGCACACCCTCCGATGCCGGCGGTGTGAATACTTTGCCGTCCCGGGCCAACACAACGCATGAACCTCCGGTTTCTGCCACGCGATCGGATGCATTCATTAGAATCATCTCGGAGTAACCACGTTTTCGTCCCTCCATCTTGGCAAGGCGTGCGACCTGATAATTCGTGCTTGTCTTGATTCGGGAGGGAAGCATGTTGTCTGAAGCCCGTTTCCAAGTGCTGATACCAAGTTCCATGGGTTCGGGGCGCGCTTTAGGCGACTGAAAAGCTTGCAAGCACAGATCCGTTCGCTGTCCTTCACCCCAATGACCTTCGATCATATACAAGGTGGCACGAACCCAAATGTTATTTTCCTTCTGAACCAGGGCTCCAATGATTGAGTGTACTGCGTCCTCGAATTCCTCCCACGAATAGTCGAAGGGCATATTCAGCAATGTCGCTGATCGATGAAATCTCTCATAGTGTTTACGCAGGGACACGACTCCCATGCTGCCATCCGGTTGCCAGTAGCCCTTAAGCCCCTCAAATACGTTTAATCCGCGAAACACTGCCTCACTAGAAACATGAATTTTCGCATCATCCCAGGGACGAATCTTGCGATCAAAATATATAAATTCCGGCTTCTGTAAGTCCAACATGAATTTTGTCTCCGCTGCGCTGCTTGGCTACTAGACGATTCTTACTTCGGGTAGTGGGATGATGAACTGACACCCCCATTCCCGCACATGAGAGAGCTGATCAATAATTTCATCCGCAATATTCCAGGGCATGATCAAAATGAAGTCAGGTTTAGTCTCACTTATTCGCTCAACGGCATGAATAGGGATGCGCGTTCCTGGTGTGAAGCGACCTTGCTTGTATGGGTTTCGATCGACCATGTAGTCCAGGAAGTCGGTGCGAATTCCACAATAGTTCAACATCGTATTGCCTTTGCCGGGCACGCCATATCCCACAATGTGCTGTCCCTTATCCCGAATCGTCAATAGACAACGCAACAACTCTCTCTTGCTATGCTCAACCCGCTCCCGGAAATTGGTATAGGTACCGATATCGGTGACACCTTTCGCCATTTCCATGGCGCGTATTTCAACCAGCCTGTCTGTTTCCTCTCGCCGGTTTGCGGACAATGCAGACCAAACCCGCAACGACCCGCCGTGAGTGGACAGCTCCTCTGCGTCGAACACGGTCAGACCCTGACTCCGCAGCACCTGCTCAATCGAGTAGAGCGACAAATAGCAGAAGTGTTCGTGGTAGATCGTGTCGTAGAGATTATCTTCAAGTAAACTCAAGACACTGGCAAATTCCAGACTTGAAACGCCTGTTGGTTTAAGTAACTGGCTGATACCGTGAACAAAATCGTTAATGACGGGGGTATGTGCAACCACATTGTTAGCCACCACAAGGTCCGCGTGGCCATGTTTCGATACGATGGCTTGCGCCGTTTCCGTGCCGAGGAACTCATTAGTCGTTGGAATCCCCTTGTCCTTCGCCGCTTGTGCCACATTCAGGGCGGGCTCAATTCCAAGGACGGGTATCTCGTGAGGTAAATAGTGTTGCAAAAGATATCCATCGTTGGACGCAACTTCCATAACCAACGACTGGCTGGTCAAGTCAAATCGAGAGATAGAGTTTTCGACGTACACGCGGGCATGCTCAACGAACGTGTCTGAGAACGACGAAAAATAGGAATATTCGGAAAAAATCGTATCCGGTGATGCGACTTCATCGACCTGTACTAGAAAACACTGCGCACAGACTTTGGCGTGCAAAGGATAAAATGACTCAGGCTGATTGAGTTGAGATTCTTCGATTAGCTCGTTGCACAACGGAGAGGAGCCTAGGTCAACCACGGTGTGCTTAAGATCCGCAGAGCAGTGACGGCAAGTGCCTATTGTAGGTTTTACGGTTTTTGACATGTTACATCCAATCAATAAGTAGCTGTGATGAGCTTAGAAATTGCGTGCAAGATACAAGTAAATACAGAAATCCATTCACACCCATCGATCGAATCTGGAATATCACCAAAAGCCGACAAAATAGTCGAAGAGATATTTTAATTCGAAAATTTTGTTTTTTGTACGATCATCGCCGCAGCATTGTTAACAAACTTCCATTCCTCGGTCGATCGGAATCCGGTTGTTAGAATAAGTAACATCAATGCCGCACCGTAAACCATGGCGCCGATAAGGATGGCTAAGATCATCAAGAAACCCTCGGGCAACGTTAGATCCAGGTGCACGAATTGCCTCACCGCGAAGTACATTATCGCGCCAGCAGTTACGGATCGCCACACCTGGCCGAGGAACATCCAAAGACCCACCGGCACGTGCCTACTGGCCATTAATACAATGACCGGCAAGCTAACACAATTCGCGGCGAGCATAGCCCAAGCCGCTCCAACGATACCTGTATTACCAACGAAATAGTACATTAGCGGTATGAGTACCAAAATATGGATCAGCTGGAAATACGTGAGCTGACGAGGAACCGCCAATGCATAGAATATATAGGTGGTGTTGGAAATTAATGCACCAACAGCGCTGAATACACCTAATATCGCCAACAACGGTGTCGCTTCAACCCACTTATCGCCGAGCAAAATGGGTACTATCAAATCGGAAATCGCTGCAATTCCGAGGCCAATAGGAACTGCCACGACAGATATGCCGCAAACAACAGATAAGTAGGTTCGAACAAGCTCCACCTTATCGTCAACAAGTTTCGCATAACCTGGATAGATAGCCCTGTTTGCTGCGGCCACCAAACTTGTAGCCGGTGTGGCAGCAATCTCGACCGACATATTCAATACACCTAACGGTCCCGCTCCAAGGCGACGTCCCACAAAAAAGTCCGCAAATCTATATTCGATGAAGATCATCAAATTATTCACGAGGAGCCAGGACGAGAAGCTGAAAATCTCCTTCAGCTTGCTGAGACTGAATCTCGGCAAATATGGCTTCATGTAATAGCTGAGCAGAACAGAAAATATCCACATGAAGAGCATGCCGAAAATCATCGCCCAATAGGTCTGCAGGTAGAACGCCAAAGGAATTGTAACGACGAATCCGGACAGCTTCTGGCTAACCCGCAGGATGGCTTCTTTCTTAAACTCGAGGTCCTTGCGGAAATCGACAACTTTAACATTCTCAAATGAACGGCAAAAAACACCAAATGCCAGAACCATCATCGGCAACACAATTCGAGGTTCAGAGTAGTAAGTTGCTGTCAGACCGGCGGCGGCGGCGATAGCGATAGATGTACCGACCCCTAGCAATAAATTGAGGGTAAATACCGTGTCGTAATGGTCGCGCGTCGAGTTTTGATTCTGAATCAGGACGACATCGAAGCCGAAAGCCGTAAATACCTGCAATGCCGCTATGACTGACATGCACATGGCCACAATACCGAAGTCAGCAGGAAATAGGAGACGGGCGAGAATGAGCGTGCTAATAATGCCGATAGACCGATCGAGCAACATCATTACCGTCATCCATGCGGCGCCGGAGCCTATCCTAGATTGAATGCTCAACAATGCATCTCTGATTTCGTAACCTGTTGTCGCTGTTTCATCATCGGTTTGCGGCGTTGAAGTCGTCAGGCAACAGGCTGATCAGACACTGGGCAAACGCTTGATTGCCGCGGCCGGAGTAATGCACGCCTTTGCTTACGAAAAGATTCTCGTATTGAACCTTTGTGCTCAGACAGTCCGTCAGATCGGCCACCTCCACACCCAACTCACGGGCTCTGGCGATGGTCTGTTCTTTGACGGTCATCGACGCGCCCTCGAAATCCTGACGGCTCGGTAGGTAAACAACTAATGGAATTATCCCTTCGCTTTGAGCATGCACGACAAACTCTTTTATGATTCGGGCACCGGTTTCGGTGACTGAATGCTGGAACGAGCCGTCTTCAACTGGATAGCGGGGCAGCAGCGATGCTACCAATCTGAAAATCATCGAATTGTGCGCAAACTGTTTTTGCCAATCGAAAGCAAAATAGTTTGGATCTAACTGGATCAGTGGCAACTCGGCTATGTCATTCGCGGCGAAGATTTCCGCTGCCCCAATATTCGGAACATTGTTGAGTCGTAAACCGCTGTCACCGACAATCTCATATCTTGGTTTGGAGAAGGGAATCCCCCAACTGGGGCGCAGAAACGTGTACACGTCGAGCGCCCTTATCAAGTCGTGACCGATGTAACCCAGTACCGCGATATTGGGGCGCCAATCTGAAGCGCTATGTACGAAACGTAAATGGGCTTGATCGATACCGTAACCCGGAACCCCGAAATTCAAGACTTGCTGCTTGGGTCCGAGTGTGTTCTCCAGGTGAAACGCTAGTGAATCGCCGTAGCCAACTTCTTCAGAGAATACAAAGGAGTCACCATACAGAGCAATGCGCATGTCATGCGTAACATTGGCCAGATCATCCCCCACCGTCTTGCTACGGAGACCTTCAATCGAGCTTGCATACAAGCCGTCTGCGGTAGTTCGCGATGCGCCTATGGCCCAACCAAATCGAGGGTGCGCGACGAAATAGGCGTCGGCCTTTTGACTATTGGAGACAAGGATCTCGTTGTTCCGACGAGTCGCTTCCCAGTCATAAGGTTTTAGATCGACTGACCCAAGCTGCTGGCCAAGTAGGCTCTCGGTAGCAACGAATCGAATCGCCGTCTCAGCAATGCCGAGCAATACGACAACCATGACCGAGGTCGCAAAAAGTGGCAGCCAAAGATCCCTCCTAGGGTTGTCAGCAAATACGGCTGCGCCCACAACCAAGGCGCCGAAAGTGCACAAACCCGCAAATGCCGTCCAGAAAACGAGCGCCCACTTCAAATCCTTGAATTCCAAACCGCTTTCTAAGGAGCCAGTATTTAGTGCTAGCAAAAGCGCTAACAAGGCCAGTGGCAGCAGATAGGTACCCAGGGATACAAGCGTGGAAATCTTGAAAAATCGTTTCACAGAAATATTCCGCTGCGCCTACCAGGTTTTCCAGGGTGGACTACCGCTCGACCAAAGCTCTTCCAGCACTTGCTTGTCTCGCAATGTATCCATCGGCAGCCAAAAGCCTTCGTGCTTGAAAGCCACGAGTTCCCCGTTATCAGCCAGATTTTCCAGCGGCTCCTGCTCCCACACGGTACTATCCGTTGAAATGTTTTCGACTGCCTCGGGTTCGACGACGAAGAAACCACCGTTGATCCAGGAGCCATCTCCCTTTGGTTTTTCACGAAAGCTGCGAATCTGCGAATCCGCGCGCAGCGTAAACGCGCCGAATCTTCCCGGCGGTTGAACAGCCGTCACAGTCACCTGGCGACCATGTTGACGATGAAACTCCAACAGCTGCGTGACGTCGACGTCGGCAACTCCATCACCGTATGTCAAGCAAAACGTCTCGCCGTCCACATACGGCAGCGCGCGCTTGATCCGCCCGCCTGTCATAGTATCTTCTCCGGTCTCTACAAGAGTAACTCGCCACGGTTCAGTCTTGCTATTGTGGTAGATGGTCGTTCCCTGTGCCAGGTCAAACGTGACATCGGCCTCCTGCAAGTGATAGGTGTTGAACCACTCTCTTATGTAGTGACCTTTGTAACCACAACAAACGACGAAGTCGTTGATGCCGTGAGCCGAGTAGATTTTCATTATGTGCCAGAGTATTGGCATATGACCGACTTCGACCATGGGTTTCGGTCTGATGTCGCTTTCTTCGCTTATACGTGTACCCAAACCGCCTGCGAGTATCATTGCTTTCATCGAGAGGAAATCCTATAAACGATATGAGCTGCGGATCTAGCGCGATGCATTCGCCAGTCCAAAGATCAACCATGCTCGATCACCGGTATCGTGATTGCAGGATGACAACGAGGTCGCAAGTTTAACCTCAGGGGATAAGAAATTCTATTGCGTCGTTTGACGGGTTTACGGTCGGCAAACGGACTTGCGTCACACTTTGCTCTACTGGCAGCCCCTGATTTCGATATATGATCAAGTCGATGTCCGGTGAACGAATTCTTACCCGACACGCGACAACATTTTCACGCGGTTGGATTGATTGTTCCTCATCGGTGTTAGATCACGGTATGGTAAAATTCTGATTACTGGCGTTAAGCCCTGCCTAGTGGGATGCGTAACGTGGCTATTCGTCAACTTTGTCTGGTTCTGCAAATTCTTCGAGGTGTCGTTTGAATATGAACTTCACTCCAACGGGTCTTCATGGGTCTTTCCTGGTCGACGTTCCTCCATATGAAGATGAACGGGGTCTCTTCGCTCGCATTTTCTGCAAGAAAGAGTTTGAAGCTATCGGGCACCACAAGGAATTCGTTCAGATCAACCATTCACGAACCAATCACAGAGCTGCAATAAGGGGCTTGCACTTTCAGGTGCCACCAGCGAGCGAAATCAAATTGATTCGGTGTATCAAAGGGAGCATTCAGGACGTGATCGTGGATTTGCGCAAGGGTTCACCGACGTGTTTCGAGCATGTTTCTGTGGAGTTGTCAGAGCACAACATGCGGATGTTGTACGTGCCGGAGGGTTTTGCGCATGGTTTTCAGGCGTTGTCCGATTGTGTTGAAATGATCTATCACCACACTGAATTCTACAATCCCGAGTATGAGCGAGGTTTGCCGTTCGATGATCCCAAGCTAGGCATCGATTGGAAACTTCCTGTCGGCATGCTTTCACCGCGAGATATGGCGCATCCGCCTCTCGACGACGGTTTCGAATGCATCGATTTGATGCCGGCGTAGATCGGAGCACCTGGCGACAAACCTGTTGCAGGTAGTGTTACTTTGAGGGAATCACTCTGCCGCAATCGCCAAGTGGCGCCTCATCGACACAGTGCCAGTCAACGGGCTGCGCGCTGTCGGCCCGAATCAGCTGGATCGACTCGACCGAGAAGCTGCATTTCGCTTTCGCGGGTACCGTCGCCAATATGATCGCGCGACGCTCCGGAGACACGTCTCCGTAGTACAAGCTCAGATGCGGCATGTAGTCGTCGACCTGCAAGGCAAAAGCTTTTGCTGCAAGCTTGTGGACTCGTGACAACGATGGATCTTTAGCGACCCGCATGTAGACGCACTGGAAGAAAGTTCTCCCGACTTCGGGCATCGTCAGATCAAGCCTGAATGGTTCAAGCCCCGCCGCGAGCCGGCGATTTCTTTCGATCAACGACACTTCGTCCGCGCTCAGGCCGGACAGTAGCGTGACATGTGGCGTGAATACAGGGCCGTTGTGCGTTCTGGAAAGGCGGTCGACGACGCCTTGCAGGCGACGCATGGTGTCCCCCTTCGGCACCAACCACAGGTGGTACCCGAACGCGGCGTGCTTGGCAGTCATCGACCGCGAAGCCTCTCTGCCATGCGCAGCAGATCACGAGGACTGCCCACGTCGGTCCAGCGCTCACCCTTGAAAGGAATACCGACCACTTTCACATTGGACTCAACCGCCTGTTTGAGCACCAATCCCATCGGCAGATCGCCGCCTGCATCGATGGAACCGAAGCTGGCAGCGGTGTTGTCCTTATATTCTTGGACCGCGTTGTGCATGAACTCCGTGAACGCCGGTCCCCACACGGCACACGCCCAACAATTGGGTAGGGTCGACGTTCCATCTTTCAAATGGATGCCGAGCACGCGGTTCTCCTCATCGAGCTCCACAACGTCGCTCTGGTGGGGGTCGGTCACGTCGTACAACCCCAGCACCACGTCTACGTCACCCACATCCATGCGCGTCAACAGCCGATCAAAGACGTCGGGCGGGCCGAGCATGATATCCGGGAAGCCAAAAGCGACCACGTCGTGCTGGACGAAGGCGTGGGCCCGATCGAGCGTGTCGGGTGGCCCCAGGGTTTGACCAACCACCACGTAGGACAATTTCATGCCCGCCGGTTTACCCTCGCCGAAGTAGGCCGGAATGTCCCACTTGCCATCACGCAGGACGATGATGCCTTGACCGACGCCGCCGGCCACCATGCGGTCGAACAAGTACTGGCTGACAACCCTGACCTTGGGGTTGTCACTTTCGACGTCGGCGAAACCGATCGGGAACATTTCCTTGCTGCCCGGAATTGGCGCGATGCGGGTTCCACGGCCGGCGGCGGGGATCAACGCGACTACGTCGCGGCCGGCACAACGTCGTGTGGTCGAATTACTTTCAGGCATGCCAACGATTCTAATCTTTCCAGGCGCGCCATTGAAGTTTTTGCTTCGGCTAGCGTAGGCTAGATACCATACCGTGCAGGCTTAAATTGGAAAACCTAGCACCAAACCTGTGACATCGCCTGCGCATCCTCCACGAACTCCTCGAGTTGCGAAGGTGAGATCACCTTGCCTGAGTCACAGAACGCCCGGTACCATTTTGCGGTCTGTTCAATTGATTTGTCGATTCCCCAGGTTGAGCGCCAATTCAATTCACGCTCAGCTTTCGCACAATCCAACATCAGATTGCTCGCCTCGTGGAATTTTCGGGCCTCTTCTTCATTTATTCGATATTCGATTTTCTTCCAGCTCCGTTGCATCAGACCCACTATCGTTGAGACGTTGACGTTCGCAGATTGATCGGGACCAAAGTTCCAGGCCGTGGCGAAGCGTTCGTCTTTTTGCAGCAGCTTTTGGCCAAGAAGCAGATAACCTGAGATTGGATCCAGGACGTGCTGCCATGGTCGCGTTGCTTTCGGGCTTCGGATTTCAGTCACGTCTCCCGCACGAGCGGCCCGAACCAGGTCTGGGATCAAGCGATCTGCAGACCAGTCCCCACCGCCTATTACGTTACCCGCACGGACACTTGCCAAAGGAATCCCCGCTTGTGCAGCAAAGGAATTTCGATAGGACGCCGTGAGAATTTCCGCGCAGGCTTTGGATGAGCTATATGGGTCATAACCTCCCAATCGATCCTCCTCCCGGTACGGCCGCTCTGTTTCCAGGTTTTCGTACACCTTATCGGTCGTAATATTCACGATCGCTTTGACAGAACCGCAATGCCGAGCCGCTTCCATCACATTGAGTGTGCCAATCACATTCGTTTCATAGGTGAACGAAGGATCGGCATAGCTTGCCCTTACCAGTGATTGAGCTGCCATATGAAATACGCACTCAGGCTGGAATTTACGAAAGGCGTCCGTGACTTCCTCCTTGTTTCTGACGTCACCGAACGCGGTATCAATATCAAGCGGAAGCCGCCGAAAATGAGACTCTTCTCCGAGATCGTCGAGAGAAAAGCCATGAACGTCAGCGCCCAATTTCGACAGCCACAGAGCCATCCATGAGCCTTTGAACCCGGTGTTGCCAGTCACCATCACACGCAGACCGTGATACGATCGATTGAACGCATTTTGAATTATTGTTTGCATGGATTGCTCCGTTCCTGAGTGAGATCGCAATTGGCCCGACTATCGCAAAGCATAGTCCGTGTAACCTAGCGCTCAGCGATATCGCTGAGAAACAGGGATTTTTGCAGCTGATGAGGAAGAATGCCAACATGCTCCTTGGCCAGACTACGAATAGTCCCCTTAAGCTCGGCAACCCGGCTCTGACGCCCAGAGGTCGCGCATGGACTGTCCGACGAGTTGTCACATTGTGCGTACCATAGTAGTTGCTGCGGTGCTTCGGACCAATGCGTGCTGCCATGGGTCACGTAAAACCTGTTATTAATTATTCTCGCCACGGGCGATCTCAGCGGAACCGGAAGACCGGTAGAGTGAGCCCAAATGTCGCGGCTCGGTTCGTAGACCGTTACGTCACTCAACTCCATCTGCGAGAGTTGCTCTGAAGTGTCGTCACGCCCGCCCACGACATAGATCTTGCCGCCGTGAGAAAATGTCGCCGCCTCAAAGTGCGATCTTGGAAAGGGCAGGTCCGAAACCCTTGTCCATTGGCCCTGGACCGAATCGTACGCGCTCACCCTGCGGGTCGAACTTCCCGGGATCCCGTGCCGAGTCGTACCTCCTATGACGAAGATGGCTTGCCCATGGGCGACGACGCCGGCATGCCCCCTCGCAAACTGCATCGGAACGGCTTTTTTCCATTCGACCGGCTCATCGAGATAGAGCGTCCAATGACTGCTTTCTGCGTTAACTCCCTGCCGCCCAATGAAGCCGCCCACGTAGTGGAGAGTTCGATTGCTGCGTACTAGCCCACCACCACCGATCGGCACCGGTAAAGGGGGGCCCTCCCCCCAGGTATCAGTCTTGGTTTCGTACCAGAATACCCGCGATGTCGGCGCTTGCGCTGCTCTGCCGACAAACCCACCTGCCATCCATACCGTCGAGCCGTCGACCGCCACGGCAGTGTGGGTAAGAGCGAGCGGTGCGCTCTCTCTCAAGTCCCACTTGTTTGACTCGGGATCGTAAACGTAAGTATTCCTGCTGGGTTCCAGATGTTCGTTCCGGAATCCGGCAAATACATAGAGCTTGCCCTCGGCGACAGCCGCGACAGACTGTACCCGCTTACCGGGCGCTACAGCAGCTTGCCGCCACTTGGAGTTACCGTTGGAAAAAGACCAGTACACTGCAGCATATATCAACAATGCTGTAGCCAGTCCGGCGACGGCCAATCGAATTGTCGCTCGCCGATAATCAATTATTCCCAGTGCCACGCCACCGAGTATACTGCACGATACGACAATTCGCGGCCGGATTCCGACTCTCGGCGCTGACCGTTATTCGGGGTCCACTTCAGGGGTTAATTTCAATGGCCAGGTTTTCCGGTGGGTTCGGGACTGTCGGCGTGATCGCTCCTTCACCTGGTGCGCCCAGGCCACGAGCAGCATTATCCACGACCAATAGCCAATCACCCGAACCCGGAGGCGTAAACTGCATTGTCCCACTGTTCGCATAATTCCCATCGAAACTTGCTGATCCGTCCCGAACGTTGAACCAATGAACATCCGACGTCGTTCCACCGATCTGCGACATGTCGACGGTGATGGTGTAGCTATTGCCCGGGAAATACGCCAGCAGCGTGTCGCCGCCATTGCCCAAGCCAGACATGACGGCAAACGAGGAGCTGAAGTCCCCATATCCCGCAGTGACCAGCGTGTGCGCATAATCCGGAACAATGTCGTGATACGGACGACTGGCGAACAGGTTGCTCAAATGCAGCAGCGAAGTCCGGCCCGGGGTATTGAGCGCAGACTCCCAACCAGAATTGAAATCCCATATGGTGTGATGGCCGTAAAAATGTCCCGACCCCCCACCGATAATGTGCGCGTAGGCTTGGAATCGGGCCTGCTGATCGGAGATATCCGGTTGGTAATCACCTTCAAGGAAGAACGTGGGCGCCGTACCGATCCTGTTCCAGTCTGTCTCACTTTCCGACAGCGTCGACGACAATTGAGAGTAAGTACTATTTAAGTCCAGCCAGGGTTCGTTGTAGTCGTCCAAAGCAGACTGGGTACGGTTGCTGTGAGCCGTCATTATGTGGTTGGGATCGGCCGCCTTAATTGCGTTCATCATCGCGTTGTGCGCTGTCGCCAGGCCGCCACTGACCGGTTGATCGCCTCCACCCGACCATACGATGTTGGGCTTGTCTTTGTAGCGATTCCCGATCCAGGCGCCGTAGGCGGCCATGTCATTCGTTGGCATTACGTTGTACCACCCATCACCCTGGCCTACATAGCTTGGGAAGCTGAATAAAACGATGCCGTATGTAGCAGCTTCATCAATGACGAAATCGATGTAATCCCAATACGCCGCATTTGGCGTACTGAAGTCGTTTGGCGTATTGAACGGTGGGTTGCCTTCCGCATTATTCGGCGCGTCAGGTGAGTAACCGGTATACGGCTGGGTCATCTCCCACATAACCGCATTGATGCCATTGGCCTGGCAGTTCTGGAAGTATTGGCTCACCTGGGCTCGGCTCAACTCGTTAACCAACGTCCATGCTGTATCGCCATTCACCAGAAACGGCACGCCTGATTGATCGGTGAGAAATCTTCCGTTCGTGCTTATTTTCAGAGGGTAAACAACGTCGGCAACTGCGACATGGGAAGCACACGCAATAAGACAGCTCAATAAGAGCCTGACCGTGCGGCGCCTGACATGAAAAAGTAGCATCATCTCTCCAATTATCACCATGCTTGGGCGAGTAGATCAATATCCACAAAAGTCGATTACTGAGATTTAAAGAGCTTGTCCAGTCGCTTCATTCGAGAGGCGGCTTTCAACGCCACTGCTGTTTATCGCGGTTGCCGCAATATAGTAAGACGTGGCAGGCGTCAGGTTTTCCAGAACGTACGAAGTGATTCCGGGGCTATCGACCCGAACCTCGTTGGAATAGTTTCCCGGTGACGTGCCGTAGTAAAACTTGTAGGCGGCCAGGTCGTTAAGAGCAGATCCATCCTCATTCTGTGTAGGTGCCGTCCAGCTGAGGGTGATCGATCCGTCTGAATTCTGCACGACGACGACGGTGAATTGCGGCAAGCTTGACGAAAGTTCGCCGTCGCTGACGGACACGACAATTCCCGGGTACGTCCCGACATTTGCCAGTGAAGGCGTGCCGGTCAGAGAACCGTTCGACTCGCTGAAATTCAGCCATCCAGGTGCATTCTGGACATCAAAGGTCAGAGTGTCATTGTCCGGGTCGGACGCTGTGGGCGTAAATGCGTACTGATTTCCGATGTTAACCAAGGTGCTGGGACTTCCGGAAATCGAGGGTGCGCTATTAGTGCCGCCGGCCGGTGGTGCCGGAGCCGTCGCGGCCGACTCCTCGGAGGAGCCATCCAGGCAGCCAGCCAGAATGATTAATGCGCTCAGTTGTATGGAAACAAGCGCTGTTCTCGTCGCAATCGTATTCATTCAATCTACCCAACGTACAAAGGTGCTAGTCCAGTCGGTGTTCTGTCTACAATGTCTAGTGCGCAAACATGCGATCAGACGGCACGCCTGCCGCTTACCGGTCATGTCATTGATGTTTCACTGGGTAAAGGTCGCGCGAAATGTCGGCATGAACGCCGCGCGAACAGGGGTCCGCTTCCATTCCTGGCAACTCCGCTATCCTAGGTGATGCACCCTTAGACCGGTAGCTTTGCGCCCCTACTTTTCAATAGGTTTGCCTTTGTCTGCACTCATTATCAGGACTGGCCTGCGCCTCTGCAAATCGTACGTGACGTAACTTACGTCGTTATCAGCGAAATGTGGACTCGATCACAATCGGCCCTGTTGAAACCGGCCCGTCGCTATTCTGCGGCCGGTTTGACAAAAGACAGCAAAAAGCATACCACTAATATTTTTCACTATGAAGATCAGAAGCTTACATCAATCAAATGCTTGAACTCTCCGGCAATGCGACGCGTACGTACGACGTTATGTCGCGAATGCCCGACGCTTCTTCAAGCGCAGGTGGAAGTTTAATTTGTAACTTGTTGATTAGCTTATCCCGAGGCCTTGTCGGCGATCGGTGACAGTTGACAGAGATGGCGTCAGTCACATCCAGTAGCCGGACAATGGGGCGCTGCTGTGAGACCCCGCATCAATTGGAAACTTCAATGTCTAAGTGCCGAGGACTTGTTTCCGCAGCATTAACGCGTCGCAAACGTATTTGGTTGCCCAATTGGGATACCCATACGTCATGTATTCACCGGATATTGGATAAGAGCCGGCAATCGCGCCGTTCACATTCTCATTCTGGCTATCTACGAGCTGGGTCGACAGAACAAAATCAACGAGTTTATTCGCGAGTGGTATGAATTCGTTCTTGTCGAAGATTAGCGCCAGGCGATAACAGGAGATTGCAAGCTGGGCCGAGCCGGTCAGACAGACGTACTTGGCGACGGGTCTCCAATCACCGTCGAGCCTGCCCGCCAGAAAACCCGTTGGGGTTTGCTGCTTTACCGCCGCCTTTAGCGCTCGCTCGGCGGCGATAATAAAGTCCGAGCGCTCGGCCAGAATGCCTACTTCCAGAACACCCTGAATGACGTAACCAATTGTATGAGTCAGCGGCCTGTTGGATTGAGTAAGGCAATTATGAGCAAACCAACCGTTGCTTTTCTGCTGCCGCATAGCCGCTTCCACCGATCTAATCGCGGCTTCCTTCATATTCTTTGAATCCATTAACTGGCCGGCGCGATACATCGACCAGGCACAAAGGCACGTATAGGTCTTGATTTTTTCCTTGCTGACGAAATCGCCGTTGGTCTGAAAGTAACCGTCTTGATCGAGGTCGTCGACTAAAAAAACCGCTGCTTTTTCTGCTGACTCCAGATAGTGGTTTTTCTTTGTCTCGTCATACGCGGAGCATAATCCATCGAGCACCATTCCTGTATTGAAGGCTGCGGCTGTTTGTTTTTCCGCCGCACATACGGGGCCCCCTTGCGCGGCGCCTGAGGCCATCTGAACCTCGATTTCCCAATCGGCCATGGCCAATGCCGCATCGGTGACGTCTTGTCGCCCAGAAAGGCGCCCAAATTTGAGCATCGTGGTGATGATGTAACCCGTCGTTTCCGGGTAGGATGGCTTCCATCCGGCCTTTTCTTCGAGGGGAAAATATCCCAGGGATACACCGTTATCCGGCGTTGCATTTCGTGCTAGCAGTAACCATCGAATCGCTGCCTCAAGACGTTGGTCAATCTCGTCGCTGACGTATTCAGGTACCGCTAACGGATAATTTTTCCGCTCGCTGGCTACGTGCTTGGCGAAAATCTCGTTTTCCGGCGATTTCAGCTTCTGTCTTGCCGCACGGTCACGTGAGTAGTCCCAGTACTTGTTGCGATAAAAGTCTAAGTCTAGCCACTTCATTTCATTCAATCTCCAGGGATGCCCAATGGCGATGCCTTTATGCGAATAATGCTTTCCGCATTTCGTCAGTGCCAAGAGTCAGCGTTTGCGCCTATCACCACCCAACTGACACGCTCTTCGGTCGAGAACGATCTTCAGCACGCTATCGATGCTTTAAGGCATATCCTGGCCGCCGGTGAGATATATATTTGCGCCCGAGATGAAATTGGAGTTTTCGCCCAACAGGTAGGCAACGCTCTCGGCGATGTCTTCGACGTCTACAAGCCGCCCCAGCGGCGTTTTTATTTCCTCCATGCGGAAAATCTTTTCGTTATAGTGTTGCGTCAGCTCAGTCCTCGCAAGTCCAGGCGACACCATATTTACTCTGATATTGTCTTTGGCCCACTCTGCGGCTAGTGCCTTGGACAGTCCGAGAAGGGCGTATTTTGCGGTTACATAATGGGCCATCCCCGATGGCGGGGTATTATTAACTACCTGTGACAAAATACTCACGATCGAACCTTTTCCGTGCAAGCACATTAGAGGATGCAGTTTTTGACTTAGACGCAAAACGCCTTTCACTTGCGTATCGAAGTAATAGGCGAAGTTCTCCCAAGTAATTTCCGTAGCAGGAATCTGATCGAGATCCCCTATTGCAGAATTTACGAGTGCAGAAACCTGCCCGAAATCCTCGGCCAGAATGTTGCAAAACCCGTCGATCTCCGCCTCATCACTAATATCAACCTTGAAGATGGACGCCGAACCTCCGCTTTCTTCGATATCTCTGAGCAACAGACGTGCTTGATTGTCATTTGAACGGTAGAGGATGACACAGTGGTAATCATCGTTCGCGAGTTTTCTCGATATAGCGCCGCCGACACCACGCGATCCGCCTGATATCACTGCGACAGGTTTACCTGTTCTTGTCGGAGGGCTGCTGGCCGGTTCGTGGCTGGTTTCAAGTAATTGTGAAGTACCCCGGATTTTTACCTTCGCAGATCCGCTAACGACGATCTTGCCAGCAGCGTTACGTATCTCTGTTGCGAGAACTATAGTCGAGGTAGCGAGGTTTCTAGCGGTGACTTTAGCCCGTACCTTAAGAGCTTCGTTAGCGAACACTGGTTTGCGGAAGGCAAGGTCCTGCGCGAGGTAGAGCGCTTGTTTCCCCGGTATTTTCATGCCCACCAGATTTGAGAAAAGGCTCGCCAGGAGGATGCCATGGACGACACGCTCGCCGAATTCGGTTCCTGAAGCATAGTCAGCGTCGACGTGCAAAGGACTATAGTCGCCACTTAAAGTTGCAAAGTTGTCTACATCCCCAAGCGAGAACGTCCGTTCAATTTCAAACAGATCGCCTATAGCGATATCTTCGATGCTTAAGTCGCTGGCCTTTGTTTGTTTTGGTGCCATAGTCTTTCCGGGTGCTTACCTAATACTTTTGCTCAATGACCGAAATTATGTCGTAAACAGAAGTCATTTCCTCAATCTCCGATATATCAAACGACAAGTTCAATTCGTCTTCGAGCGCAAGAACGAGCGAGATATGATTCGCCGAATCCCAGTCCTGAACCCCGTCCATGGAGGTATCATCATCAACGACTGAAACATCCAGACCAAGTACATCCGCTAACGTCTGTCTTACAATGTGATGGAGATGTTCGGACATTGATTCGATATCCTATTGACTATGAGCCGGTTTGGTCAGTTACGAGAAACCAGGCAGGGAATTCGGCGTCCGAGCTACCCACGGGCAGGCGCCACCGCGTACCTTCCGCGTCGCTGGAAACTTTTTCAAATCCGAAGTCTTCAAATACGCTGCGGACCGGAATATTTTTTTTGGTGAAGCTGATTCTTCCCTCAAGGGAGGACAGCTTTTTCATACGGGCTTGATTGTAAAGAAAAGCAAGCATCGCACTTTCAACCGTTCGTCCAATAACCCGGCAACTGAGGAGAAATGTATCTATGACCAAAGCGTCATCTCGAATGTTCGCGAACGAAAGGCCGACAATCCCGTTATCTCCGAATTTATCTTTTACAGACACATTGTAAAGGAACCAATTCCGGTCGCCCATCATCGATTCAATCATTGCTTCTGAGTAGCGATGGGTTGTCGCATTCATTTGATTGGTTTTCTGAGTCAGCTGCGCAGTACGACGAATACTTTTGTCACCGACGTTCTCGAACAATATCTCCATTTGCAACTTGCGATAGAAGTCGTCGACATTGGGTACGCTATCCCTTAATGATTCTGCATCGGCCCGTTGCCTGTAGAGAGCCGTTCTGTGTGCGTCTTCCGACGATTCCTCGAGCGCATCGAAAAAACCGTCTCCAAACAAAAGGCTGGCGTACTTTTCAGGATGTGATGGAAATCTAATGACTTCAACCGTGGGTAAGCTATCCTTTACTTGTTCACACTCAACGGGATTGTCATCGATGAACACCATATGTTCGAGTCCGATGTTGAGATTTTTGGATATCTCAAGCAGGGAGTAGGATTTTTCACGCCAATGAATTTGCTTGTCCGAGAAGTCCGAAAGTTTCAGCACCATGTGTTTGTTAGTTTCGAATGCCTCTTCAACATCGCTGACGTTGTTCTTGCTAGCAATGGCTAACAATATGCCTCGGTTCTTGAGACCAAGCAGAGCCTCCTGGAAGGCTCTGAACGCATTGCCTGGATACTCCGGACCAATATCTATGTTGTCAGGTCCGTCTTCTCCCAATATGCCACCCCACAATGTATTGTCCAAGTCCACGACCAGGCACTTCTTTGCGCCGCCAAATAGTATCCGCGCCATTTTGGCAAACTCATTTGCAATCACAGTGAACATTTTCTTGCTAACGGGTGCCTGAGCGTAAAAATTCATCCTTTCGTCACGCCAGCTAAATCCACCATGATGGGCGACCAACGCATCGTAGTCCAACACATAAATACCGCGATGTTCGCTAGCCAGTTGAGTTAGCTGAGAGTTGATCTCCCGTATTTGCGGCCTGACTCCGTAGGTGGAGTTTGAGTCTCCAACACCTAGCCCTGGGTAGGTCGGAGGCGCCAGGTTTTGAACGATGACGGCGGAAGAGCTTGTTTTACGAAACGTTGTTATCAATTGGCGAAATTCAGTAATGGTATCTTCGGCCAGCTCCGCGCTTCCGAAAGATGCATGCTTGTACAGAGGAGGACACAAATGCTCACCTTCCACCGAGAGCAAAACGATATCCGGCTTGAATGCGTATAACGAACTTGATGGGTTAAGTATTTCCTGTCGGAACTGGTTAAAAGGCGGCTCGTAGATATCCAAAACCATTTCGTTGCGAAAGAAACCCAAATACAGAGCATCCCTCATGAATTCGATAGAGTAGGAAGCCAGGAGGGCCAGCCGAACGTGCTTCATATTCTCGAAATTGTCGGCGTGCGCTTTAACACCTCTTACGAGGTAACGAATTAATGCCAAGGAGGTATTTTCTGCCAGAAGCGCGTCTGCACTGGCCTTGGTGGCCCAATAATCTCCAGCTTCACATGCGGAAGAAAATTTCGTCCTTAATTCATCGATTTCTGACTTTGATCTAGCTGTCATAGCAAAAAACATTCTGCGCAATTAGTTGCTGATAGGCCTTAACAATATCGTCTGCCCTAATGAGAGCGACTTTAAGAGTCCCGAGCTTCAGGTGTTTCCAGTGGCCGTTAATCCTCAGCTGATGCTGCAGAGGTGAAAGACTCCTGCTTCGAGAGACGGCCTGGTCATATAGGCGTGTATTTATGACTCTTTCATCCCCGTTGTCTCCCGTGAACACGACTGTATGATGATCTTCTGTAAAAGGGGACCGCGGCATGTTTTCCTCGAAACGCTCCTCAAGATAGTGGAAGAAAGTGAGCACCTCGATTCCGGTCCCTAGCAGCAAGAACTTACCACCACGCTCGGTCAACTTGTCGAAAGGACTGTGTTTCCCACAAGGTGTGGTCGCTTTTTCGTGGCCGGAAATAAAAAAGTCTGCAAGTGGGCCGTTTGCGAGAATCGGATGAGTCGGATGGGAGCTACGTCGGGTGTCCGGGTCCCTGCGAAAGAGTTCCGTCAACAATCCCATCGCTGAAGGGGTCTTGCAAAGGTCGAATTTCTTTCCCGACGTAATATACCGAAGTGCAGAATCTTTGAAGGGCATCGATGGCATCAGTATGGTGCCCGTTGCTCCAATAACCTGCCGGATAGATTCGACAACGTCATAGGGTTTCCCCTGGAACCCCAAAAATTGATCATAGGAAGAGTGCACGAAAACATTGTCTGACTCTGACAATCCCAGCTTCGACAGGATGATAATCAGGTCATCTCTTCCATATGACATAAATCTGCGGTGGTAGCCTACCGTTATTTTTTTGACGGTGTTCTTTAGAGTTTTTTTTAAGTTGGTTACCCTGGACATTAGTTTCAGACAGGTTGATTATGAGTCGAAATGGGGTTTGATAGTGCTTCCGCTACTTCTGATTCTGTCACGGCCTGCGTGAACATTGAGGGTACCGCCAAGTCACCCATGTCCGCTAGCATGTTCACGATTATCCTCCGCAGATACTAATTGTAGCCGCTAATACTATCGCGGGTGTCTTTATGATTGCGACCAAAAAGTGTGCCTTTGCTGATGCCCAACCGCAAGCAGCTGTACAGCTCGAATGATGCCGAGCTGATCGCCATCCGATCAGCAGGAACATCTCGATCTGTGTCGGGAGTCGGTGAGCTTGCCGAGATGGCCGTCTGGAGCGATCCGCCAAGCCATTAGTCCATTGATTTCTAGTCGCTGGAAAACACGTTCTGCTGCAATACGCTGACTATACCTCTAGCCAGGATCGCATGTCCTTCGACGTTTGGGTGGCTGTCTGCGGGTGAGTTTATCAGTAGGCCAACATCGCGTCCGCTAAACCACGGTAGCGCATCGCCGTAATGAAAATTCATCGTGCGCGACAGCTTGGCTAATTCACGGGCAATATCGTCCTGTGGCTGTCTGGGCGCCATCCGATGCATAATTACTACGAACGGGATACCTTTGGCGTCGCAGTAATCCGAAATACCTTGCAGCGCATCGACTGATTGTTGCCATCCCTCGCTCGAAGTCGATAGATTCGATTGGACGCCCCCTTTCCTGAATTGTGCAAGGTGTGAAATCAATCGATAGGTCCAGCTTTTTCCCAAAACCAACGTAAGTACTTCCGGCGGGCTCTTGCCACGAAAAGAACGTTTTGGCTCAGGGTCAAACGATTGTTCCGGCGTCGGATCAATATCATTACTGACATATGTCAATACGACCATGTCGGGTTGCAGCATTTCGCCGTAACGTTGCAATGTTGCGTTTTGGTTATCTGTGTTGTAACTGCCAACTCCTGTATTGATTGCTCGAACCGGCCGAGCAAGTTCGTCCTCGAGAATTCTCTCCACGCGTTCTACAAACCCGTCCTCTTGTCGGACGCCCCAGGCAAAAGTTACAGAGTCGCCCAGGAACAGGATGCGATATTCGTTCGGCTCTTTATCCAGTATCGGCCTATCACGCAGCCCAAGTGCGTTAGTCTGCACAGAGACCCCTTGGTAAATTCGATCCAGATTCGGCTTGTGTCGGTAGTAAGTTTCCTCATCAGCGATCTTTTCCAGATGATATCTGCCGGCATGTTCGTAGTACGAGATGCCCATCGGGTCGAGCACTCGGACCAAGAACTCTACCAACCAAAGAGAAAATGCCAGTGATAAAACCAACAACGACAGATTGTGTCTCTTGCCGTGAGCCCATCGGTACAGCGGCCCAAACTGTGCTAGCGTAGTCAATATCGATAGTGCAGCGAACCCCGAAATAAAGGCGAAATATGTGTGCGAATAGCGAGACAGGACTTGGCTATTTTCGCTACTATGCGTTGCTAGCCAAAGTGTCAGACTCCATAAACCGATAGAAGCGATTGCCAACATGGCCCGAAACCACACAATTGCGCCCTCCGTTATCGATGACAATTGCCCGGAATATTGCTTGACGTGGTGCCGTATTACAATAATATCGGCGGCCAAGGGCCGATTTTTCCTCAATAAACGACGAAACTAAGTAATTAAGTAATAATGAATATACTCGGTATTTCTGCCTATTATCATGACAGCGCAGCCGCACTATTGCGTGACGGTGAGATTGTTGCAGCTGCACAGGAAGAACGGTTCACACGCAAGAAGCACGATTCGCGTTTTCCCGAAAACGCCGTCAGATATTGTCTCGCCGAGTCCGATATCGCACTTACAGATGTCGATAGCGTGGTTTTTTACGACAAACCATTAGTCAAGTTTGAGCGACTCTTAGAGACCTACCTCAGCTATGCACCGCATGGTCTGCGTTCTTTCATTGCCGCAATGCCGGTCTGGCTAAAGGAAAAGCTATATCTGAAAACGACGCTGAAAAGAGAATTGCAGAGTCTTGCCGGTGGAGACAAAGAACCAATCCCGGCGCTGCTGTTTGCAGAGCATCACCAATCTCACGCGGCATCCGCGTTCTACTTCAGCCCTTTCGATCGAGCGGCTGTACTTTGCCTCGACGGAGTCGGTGAATGGGCAACAACGTCGGCCTGGCTAGGTAATGGAAAATCACTGGAGGCGTTATGGGAAATTGACTTCCCGCACTCTCTTGGGCTTTTGTATTCAGCTTTCACCTATTATACAGGGTTTCGCGTCAACTCAGGCGAATACAAGTTGATGGGCCTTGCCCCATATGGCGAGCCGAAGTACGTGGATCTGATTCTTGATAACCTGATGGATTTGAAAGCAGACGGTACATTCCGTCTGAACATGGAGTATTTCAACTATTGTACTGGCCTGACGATGACGAACAAGCGATTCGACAAGCTGTTCGGCGGCCCGCCGCGCACGGCCGAAACTATGTTAAATCAGCGGGAAATGGACATCGCCGCATCGATTCAGGTTGTCACCGAGACCGTTGTGCTACGTCTGGCCAAAACCTTACAAGAGGAAACTGGCGAATCGAACCTGTGTCTCGCGGGAGGAGTCGCACTAAACTGCGTAGCGAATGGCCGCATATTGCGTGAGGGACCGTTCAAAAACATCTGGATCCAACCGGCTGCTGGCGACGCCGGCGGAGCTCTGGGTGCTGCAGCGATCGTGTGGCACCAGCAGCAGGGCCAGGAGCGTACAGTCAACGGTAAAGATAAGATGCGAGGTTCGTATCTGGGCCCGTGCTTTGATGACGATGAAATACGTGAACAACTCGAGCAGCACGGCGCCGTTTTCGAGAAATTGAGCGACGAAGTTCTGTTTCCGAGACTTGCCGAAATACTCGATTCGGACAACGTCGTCGGCTGGTTTCAGGGGCGTATGGAATTCGGCCCGCGCGCGCTGGGTGGCCGTTCGATTATCGGTGATCCTCGGAGCAGTAAAATGCAGTCGGTCATGAATTTGAAAATCAAATATCGCGAATCGTTCCGGCCATTCGCCCCATCGGTGCTCGCTGAACGGGTGTCGGACTACTTCGAGCAGGACGTTGAAAGCCCCTACATGCTGATTGTTGCCCCGGTCCAAAAAAAGCTGCGGGTAGAAATGACCGATGAACAAAAGAACTTGTTCGGAATTGAGAAGCTAAACGTAAAACGTTCTGAGTTACCGGCGATAACTCATGTTGACTACTCAGCGCGGGTACAAACTGTGCACAGAGACACGAATCCCCGATATTACGACCTGCTCACCGCGTTTGATGCATTAACCGGATGCGGTGTGTTGGTTAATACGTCATTCAACGTGCGTGGTGAACCGATCGTTTGCACACCTGACGACGCATACCGGTGTTTCATGCGAACTGAGATGGACTATCTGGTAGTAAACAATTTCTTGCTTTTCAAGAAAGATCAGCCGCACTGGGAGAAAGATGATTCCTGGAAAGATGAATTTGAATTGGATTGAGGGACGATCGCGAGAATGATGAGCGGTGAAATTCCGGTTCTGGACAAAGCGGGACTTAGGCAATTTGGCTTGACGACAGGAGCGATTGTCGCCGCGCTGTTTGGCCTTGCTTTCCCTTATGTTTTCGAGTTTTCGTGGCCGGTCTGGCCCTGGATTGTGTTTGCGATCCTCGGCGGCTGGGCAATTGCTGCGCCGGCCAGTCTGGGGCCTGTATATCGGGGATGGATGCGTTTTGGGATGCTTCTAGGTAAAATCACGACTCCGATTATCTTGACGCTTTTGTTTGTGATCGCGATACTCCCGGGCGCCCTGATAATGCGCTTGCTCCGCAACGATCCGATGCGGCGCAGTTTTGATGAATCTGCGAGCTATCGTGTCGATGCGAAACAACCTTCCCCCGAGAATCTGGAAAAACCGTACTGATGATTGACTTAATTAAAGATCTTTGGGGCTTTATGAAAGAACGCAAGAAGTTCTGGCTTGCCCCGATTATATTCATTATGTTGTTGCTAGGCGGTCTTCTTGTTCTTACGCAAGGCTCGGCGATCGCACCGTTCATTTACACGTTGTTCTAGACTTGAAAGACGTGCTCTGGACAATGCGATATGCATTCTCCTGATCTGGCCAGACTCGAAGGTGCTGCGGCCCGCCCCTCCGTTCCAGCCGGACACTATCTGCGCATTCTGCGCCGGCGAACGGGAGTACCGCCTGCAATCGGTGATTGCGGATAGCCCGCGCTGCGGCCAAATCTCGTTGCCGCTCTGTAGAATGTGACCGAGATCACGGAGCGCTCCACGACGCAGCACTCAACGTGTCAACTCAATGCTCACTCTACCCGCTGGCGAGTGGAGTTCCATTTATAATACGGAAGTTACTCAGTAAAAAGTGCCGGGCTGTCACGATACGCTGAAGCTTATTACGGCAACGAGGTATCTTTCGCGGTAGGCGAGGACTAGTTTATGCCGGTGGAGGCGCTTGCTTTCCTTGGGGCGGTTGTTGGCGGGTCAGTGCTAAGTTTCGTACGGCACCCTGTCTGGGGCGTATACGCCTACATCATCGTATTCTACATGGACGCACCGTCAAGATGGTGGGGACCAAGTGTGCCGGATCTGCGCTGGTCACTAATTATTGCGGGCGTTACGGCAATAGCAACGCTTATACACAAAACACGGCAGTCCGACGGAGTCAGTCGCTCTTCGTTCACATCTCAATCACCCCAAGCATTGTATCTGGTTTTCCTTGCGTGGATGTATGTGCAGTATTTATGGGTAAGTACCGGTGCTGATCACACTGTCGGAGTCACGTACTTCACGAAGTATGCGATCGTAATGTACTTGATTTATGCCAATGTCGATAACCGCAACCGCATGATCGGATTCATGACAGTGCACGTTATTGGCTGCTTTTATCTCGCGATACTCGCCTTTTATTCGAACTCATCAGGCCGCCTTGACGGCATAGGCGGCTCAGGAATTGACGACTCCAACAATCTGGGCATGCATATGGCGGCTGCGGCCATTATTGCCGGTGGATTGTATTTTTCGGCAAAGAACTGGTTATGGATACTGCCTATCGCCGTGCTGCCGTTTCTATTGAATACATTGGTTCAGGCTGGTAGTCGCAGTGGGTTTCTGGCACTTGTCGCCGGCTGCCTCGCAGTTTACATCTATCGCCCAAAAGGAACGACAATGAAGCTTTGGTCATACGGGGCTGCGGGGATTGTTCTTTTCGGGTTTCTCGCCAGCGAATTCTTTTGGGAACGAATGTCGTCTATAAGGGACGCGGCGCAGCAAACCGAGCAAGCGGACTCAAGCGCAATGAGTAGAATTCAAATCGTCAAGGACCAGTGGCGAATGGCCAAAGACCACCCCTTCGGTGTCGGCCACAAGGGTACGTCAATGTTGAGCTACGAATACATTGATGAACAGCACTGGAGCTTGGTTGGCGGCGGCAGGTCATCCCACAACACGCTTATGAGTGCACTGGTTGACCACGGATTTGTTGGGCTTCTGATCTGGATTACGTTGAATTGGAAACTGTTTCTAAAATGTCGCGAAACAATCGAATGGGCGAAGCACAAAAACGACATCCAGCTCAGCTGGCTCGCTGATGTATTGCTTGGCGCTGCAGCCGTGGTATGGGTTGCAGGTCTTTTTTCGCCTTTTCTCAGGACAGAGTTATTTATTTGGATCATCCCACTTATCTGTTCACTCTGGGCAGAATCCGTCGGTAGGGGAACCGTAGGAGTTCGTGATTCCGAACAGAAAGCGCATGCGAACGATTCTCGGCAGTCAGGATCAGTTCGCCTCGAATAGCTTTCGGTGAGCGAGTCGGCGAGCCGGTTTTGGGTGAGAATCGACAGATCGTCGCTATACGGCGACAAAACATAACTCCTTGCATTTTCACGCGTTGCAGCGCTTCGGTAATATTCTGAATTAAGACGCTGTTTCCTTCGCGCGACAATTTATCTTCGGAAATCATCTAAATAGGCTGGAATCAGACTTCCCCAGCAAATACAATTTCCTGTAATATAAGAACAAAATGACTATTGGCATGTTCTTTGCTTTACAACTGATTTGACCTGGAATCGGTTCGTTGACGAGCGGAGTCGACCTGCGCATTTATTGCCACCGCCAGCTGAATTTTCAGTTCTGCCGACAAGAAGCCGGTTGGCATTGGCCTTTGAAACTGACTGGCAATGGAGTCATTAAGCAGAATATGGTGAGTGTAGCCTTGCGAATTTTCGGCAATGTGGTACAAACAAATTTGTACTGAAAAGGGCAAATCTTCCGAAAGGTAGAGACGCAAAGCTTCCGGTCTACGGGGATTCCTAGGACAGCGGGGTTGCCAGCAAAGGCCTGCATAACTCGTTCGCAGATATGCTTTTCTGGGTCACCGACATGTTTTTTTGTTCCGTGTTTCGACCGGTGCCGACACATCGGTTGCGCGTGCGCACGGTTGTTGTTCAAGCAGACTGTAGTTTTTTTGGAATCTATACGATATGAGACAAACAATTTCAGGAGCCAACTTTCTGACTTCCACCACACTCGGCATTGCCATGATCGGCTGTTGCGCAACCGTTTCATTTGCGCAAGATGCAGACTCAGATTGGCTGGAGCGATCAACCGCAACTGGCGTACTAATGTCGACGCGTTTCGATACCGAAGCAGAGGTTACAGATCATTTGTTTGACTCGCAGGGCAACCAATTTACGGACGCTGATCATGTAAGTTGGCAGCAGAGCGGCCAGGTGTCAGGTAACGGCGCCTTGCGGTTTGATGTTCTTAAGAGCGACGGCAGTCAAAGCGGTCAATGGTGGCGTTATCTTTCTGACGATCAAAGAGACTTTCGAACGGGAGATACCGTATTCGTGCAGTACAGGGCTTATTTCCCAGCGTACTACGCAACACACCAGTTTGCAGTTAGCGGGTCATCCGGCTGGAAGGTAAGTATTATTTCCAGTCATAAGAGTTCAAATAGACTCTACGAAATCGTTCATCAAAACACCAACCATCGTGGCCATGTTCAGATGTATAACCGTGACACCAACGGCAGGTATCCGCCGATGGATACATCGATAAGTACACCTTGCAGCGGCAGTGATTTCGTTCACCAGAATGCGATAGACAGACTGCCTGGAGTCACGCCGTCCACCTGCCTGGACGCAAGACGGAAGTATGGTGGTCTCTATTCCTACAACGGACCAGCCCCCGATCCGGAAACCGGCGCATTTATCTACTACCCCGATGAGTGGCTAACTTTCTTGCAAAAAGTCACCTACGGCTCATTCGGGGCAGGTACCGCAGATACCCACTTTGAGTTGTGGGCAGCCAGAACAGGAGACACTACCTACACGAAGCTGATCGATAAGATGATTGATCTCGGATCGGTAATGGACGGAGGCGTTGCCTATTATCCGGATGCTCTGTGGTTGCTCCCATATGACACCAACAGGGTTGCTGACAGCTCAAGACAGGACACCTACACACTGCGTGATGAAGTCATTGTTTCAACTAACTTTATTCCAGCTCCGTATTCAACGGGCGGGACGCCCCAACAAAGACCGGCACCCATTGAGGATCTTCGGGCCAACTAGGAAGCGTGACTTGCACCAATGCGGATTACGAACGATGCGCGGCGCTAAGTCGAAACGTTTGGGGACACTAAATTAGAAATGAGGAAGACCAGATGAAAGCTTTAAGAAATCCGGAGTACTCGCACTCCGAGCGAGCAGGCAACGACAGCAGGGCGTATTGTTGCTATGAGGCAAATGCGAACCAAAGCGAGGCAGATAAATGAACATGAAGCGTCGCACTTTCCTAACGGCCGTCCCTGGTTTTTTCGCGACAGCGGCTTTGGCGCAGGTCCCTAATCCTCCAGTGGGTCTAATGATTGCCGGTGGCGAACCACCGCCCCCACCGCCCCCACCACCCATCGGGGGAGATTCGTCGCTCGCCGATCTTAGCGAAAGTTTGTCGCCGGGCGATTGGGGCCAGTTAAACTCGGTTACAGGCCAGGACGCCGTAATCGGCAGCCAGTCGGGATCGTCCGGATCAGCGATTACATTCGCAAATTCTCAGCCGTGGAATCCGCTCAACCAATCTATAGAGATTATGGGTGCTGACCATCTGGGTGGCGCTAGTGCCTGGATGGAACACGCCCGCTACTCGTCATCTACGAATTCCTTTTCTGTCATACATCCCACAGGTTTTCTAAGCGGTATTGGTCACGTTTATGACCATCTTGCAGTGAATCCACATAATGGCGACGTGTATTTCGTTCCTTATACGGGCTTCACTGGCACCATTCCTCTTTTCCGCAAACCGTTCAGTGGCGGGTCGTATTCACAGGTGTTTAGTTTTACGCCAATTTCCGATCAAGCCACGCATGGATCGGCATGGTGGTCAGGATCATTTAGCGGCGCAGGAGCACATGGATGTTTTGTCCTCTATGACAACGGTAGCGGAAGCGGACAGCTGCGCTGTTATGACCCGCTTTCGGCGTCACAAATCTACTCAAACGATAACGCGGCACCGGGATCCGCCGGAGATGATTATCACACCGTTGTCGAATATAGCGCGGTGCACAACGTCGCCGTTTACGGCGGCGGAAAAAGCAACGCAAACAGACTATGGCGTTTGTCGTCGGACGGGAGCGTTACATCAATGCCCGACGCTCCTATGAGCATTGGGATGCAAAATGCAAACCTGGTTAATGACCCTGCGAGCGGTAATTTTATTCTGATGGGCTCCGGCCAGCTTTGGGAACTGAATCCCACGGGAACTGGCAGGTGGACACGAATGGGTTCTATTCCGAGTGGGGTTGGCGACCCAGCTGCACCAGATGGCATGATCTCTTGCGCAATCTCTGACTTTGGAGTCATCGCCTACATAACTCAGGACAGTTCTTCTGGCGGCACGTTTTTTCTCTACAAACATGCGTGAGCATCGTTAGTGGAGAAATGCGTTTGTCGAGCAGTCACAATCAACAATTCACGCTCTTTAATCGAGCGCTTGATCTTCGATCAATGGAGAAATCGCTTCGGCAACACGCATAGCGGCGAACTGGTGTCCGGCTTCGTTCCAATGATTGTCATAAAAAAAGTAGAGCAACGAGCCGGTGTTGCTAACCTCGTTCCGCATCATTGGGAGCAAATCGAGGTTGGGAATTTGCTCTTCACTGCAAATTTCGGACAGATGCCTGTTCGGACTGTCAAGCGTCCAATCAACGCGTCGCAATGAGTCGTTCGCACCAAACCTGTCTTCCCAAATCTCCGGATGTACCTGAAAAGCTGTGGGCACCGTCACAACGAACAGCTGTCCGCCGCGCTTCGTCACCTCGGATTTAAGCTCGCGCAAGATGGCGCGTGTAACCTGCCAGGCGTCATCCCAAATCTTGGGAGGCTCTCTCTGAAACAGTGGAAGATCCAGCGGCATTCGAGCATCAGTGCCATGCATATCGTCATTTCCACCCGTTTCAAACTTTCGCGAACCGAAGCGGTTCCACGTGTCTCGAGAAAACGCGTAGACCCTCGAGTTGCGAGCAAGAAACATCTTGATGGGCCCAGACCACCCGGCATCGCGATCAAACGGGTATCTGTTTAACGTCAAGCCTTCCGGACCGATATCGTAAAAGGGTTTTCTGGGCCCACCGGAGTCCTGCTCTTCGAGCGGGGACCAATTATTCCTCACATCATTGCCGACGTAAAAAGTAAGCAGCACAATATCGGGGCTGTATTTGAAGCCCTCATGATTGAAGAACAGCAATGCGTTGTCCGTTCCGAAACCGCTCACGCCCGCGTTTATGACTTCTGTTTGCTTTGTAACTCCAGTATTGAGCGTTGCCTCAAGAACCTCGCTAAATGCATCTTCCAGTCGAACCTGAAGAGCTTCAGGAAAGGAGTCGCCAAGTACCAAGATACGCGATGTGCCCTCAGCTTTTTCGTACGGATGGTCCCTATCGCGAAGCCCCAAAGCGTTTATCTTGATCTTTAGTTCTCGCGATTCGGTCGTCCAGAAGAACTCGTCACCAGCATTGTGCCCCCACCCGTAGTAAGGGTTAGGACTATAGACAAGCCTCGAAGTCACCCCCAGAATACGTAATGCTGCTTCTGCAATAAGAAGGGCTACAACACTGCCAATCAGCATGCTCAATGCGATGAGGGACGCTTGTTTAACCCGCGTGTTGAACGCCATCGTCATTCCAGTTTCCCAAAATATATGTAGCTGTGATTACACCGGTGCGAACTACTGTGGCAAAGAAATCCAGCCACTTTGTTCAGCTAACTTTGCCTGCCACTAGTCATTCTGTAAATCTAAACCGGCTGAGCCATGATTTCATAATAGTACAGTCGTAATGCCGATTCGGCCCTTATCAACATCTGATCGATCCCATACAACAAGCCGGCGAAAAGTCCAAACGATCGAATCGGTCCGGAAACCTTTTTTAGTAGTGACGGCATAGTTGAATCTAGTAGATCGTGAATTTGCGGCGATTCGCACCAATAGCAATCGCACCGTGCGATTTCGCAAAAAATCTCTCCAATCGACATCATTTCGTCAAAGTGTCAAAAAGCTTGGCCAACTCTTTAGTCTGGTTCCGTCGTGAATATCTGGAAACTACAGTATCAGAGACCCTGGGAATCGTATTTGATTTGATTTGATTCAGGAAATTCCTCATAGCATCGACGATTTCTGATTGCGAATCCAGCCGAACGACCGAAGAAATGCCGGCGTCAAAAAGTAATTTTGCCGTATCGCCTGTTGGATCGGTTAACGCCAGTATTGGTCGACCTGCTCTCAGATACTCATACAATTTCGCTGGGATCTGATGATTGCAATCGGATGCTTGAAATAGTAGCAGCCCATCTGCCTGCATCATTTCCTTCAATGCATCTGAGTATCCCAAGGTGGGGAGCAATTTAACTGAGTCCGCTATATCGAAGTCATCTATTTTCCTCTGCAAATAGTCATCGTGCCCGGTGGCTCGGAGACGGATCTCGAAATCCCTCAAATCACCACGATTTTCGTCCTTTAACTGTTTAATCGCCCCAAAAAACTCGGTTGGATCTCGTTCAGACGGATAAAGTATTCCGCTGTGCAGTAACACTCGCTTTCCTTTCTCGGCGCCGGCGGGAGAAGCCGGATTTTCCGCTACAGAAAACTTTTCTTCGTCATAGCCGTTTAGAATGCAACGAAACCGCGATCGGTCGATGTGTGGATATCGGTCGACATACATAGTAACCGCGCTGGGCGCTGTAAAAACAGACATTGCTGCTCGCGACACGACGCGTCTTTCGATCCATTGACACACGCGTCGCCTACTTCTATCCGGCGGATAATGCTCTTCCGTCATGGAATCCCTGAAATCCGCAACCCATGGGATACCGGTAATTCGATGAATCGTCAACCCAATCAGGTGGGCGGTCGCAATCGGATAGGTTGACCAGATAACGCTGGGGCGATAACGCCTGATCAATCGCAGCGCCGGTATTATCGACCCAAACCACCACGCTATCCAGCGATCGGGATAAGCCAGTAGCGAGACATATTTGCCCCGAAAGGACAGGTGCCGTGCAGTGTCGAGCGCAAAAGCCCTTTTGAGTTCCACATTTTCGGGAATATCGGACAGTTGATCATTGCTGGTTTCAGGATACGCCCGATGGTGAGCCGACAATACGATTGGTTCCCACGCGTTCTCTCTCAAATACCGCGAAAAACTCAAGGTACGCTGAATACCACTACTCCCCTTCGCCGGTGGATAGTGATAGGCAATCAGCAGAGCACGCTTCACCCCTTCTGTAGCCATCGCACTGTGTAATCGGCCACGGTATTTCGCCATATCCGGGTCGAAAATGTGTGGTTTGCATCAGGCATTTCAAACCAACTTATCGCTGCTCTTTCTATCAATTTCTTCCATCCTCTGCTGCTACTCACCATTTGCCTAAATTCGGAAGCAGTAAGATCATTTTCGGACAATATGATCAGCGCCCTGCCCTGAAACTTTTGCAGCGCCGTGAGCATCCGTACTTGGTATGGTAGCTCGGACGAGGACCTCAATTCGTCCGACTGATGACTGCCAGACACACTTTTCGTTGCAGACTTACGCTGATCATGCGATTCAGTGCTGGAGTAAAGTTTCCCCACTGCCGATCTAAAGATAACCCAGAGACTCTTGTTGCGGCTAAATGCACTTTTCCAAAATCCATAGTCAAATAGCCGCTTAGCATAGTAATCCCTGAGAAAAGACTTCGTAACGCCGCCCTCCGGTCTCACCCATGGATTCAGCATTACCAAACCCGCGACCCGCGGATCTTTTTCTGCGTATAGCGATGCAGCCGACGCCGCATCACACAATCCCCAGATGTATACCTTGTTTATTTGCGGGCAAGTCTCCAGGAAAACATCGATAGCGCATTTGATATCATCATCCAATGCTTGGAAACTCCGAGGCTCGCCGCTGCTATCTCCAATTCCTCGATGGTCAACTCGAAAAACGGGAAATCCGGCTTGCGCCAGTGTCCGACTTAGCAGCACGAACTGCCGATGGCTTCCCACTCGATACTGCGGTCCACCAACTATGACGAGTACGCCGACAGAACCAGAACTCGATGACAAGTGAGCTATTCCAATCAGTTCGGCCCCTCCGCAACGCACCAGCAGCGCTTTTTCGTTTATCACACTGATGCTTCGGCAAAAACTGCGGTCGTGGCATCGATCAGAGTCGGAACCGTCGTGATTTCCACCGAGTTCCAGAACTTATCACCATACACTGGCGTTACTGATAGTCCGGTATGATCGCGCTGCAATTTCTCTATTAAAGCACTATTGGGACGCGGAATCGGACTACTCGGGCTTGATACTATCTCGAACCAATGTATCGGTGTAGACGCTTCAAAGTCGTCGGCAATTAGCGTCGCCAAACTCATGGACCTCGCCAATTCCGGCGATATTTCGTAGCCCGCGACTTCTACCGACTCGCCCGACTCGAATCTATCCATCAGTTCTGCTATCGATTCTTTGCGACCATCGTTTTCGCTCATCTGCGATGCAACTCGAATTCGTAAGAATTGTTTCAGGAATGTAGATCCGTTTGTACAGGGACTCCACAGAACAATCTTGCTGGCGCGAGAAACCAACTCTGATTGCCCATTGAAAAGAACCAGTGCACCGAATCGAATCGCCAAGAAACTTATTGATCCCCGGCCGGTTTGGACTGTACGAGACAGCACGGAAACAATATTGTCGCACCAGGCTGTCCAACTCGCGTCCGAAAAGTCTCCCTCGCTATCTCCCGTGCCATGCAAATCAACCAATACTGCTCGCAGGCCATTACCCGCCAGAGAACGCGCCTGCAGCGACATCATTCTTCGGCAACGGTTCATTTCCTCGGCAAACGGCGGAACGATTATCACGGTTTCTGTTCCGGGCTTGAGCACCCTGGGCCCGTATTCGATAACGAATATGCTGCCGTGCGCGGTTTCCAGAAAGTATGGAGAAATCGTGATTTCTTTATGCATTCTTCGCGGCAATGAAACTTACTAACGACCCCACCGTTTCAAATACGTCTGCGCTTATTTCATCATCTTCTATTTCAATCCCGTACTCTTCCTCAACCGCAGTCAATACGGCAACAACGGCCATGGAATCAAACTCCGCTATGCTACCCAACAAGCGAGTCGAAGAATCCATGCCTTTGGCGCGCTCATCCAATTGAAGAGTGGCCCCGAGAATTTGTATTACGTTTTCTAAATCAGACATTAGGTCCAAACCTCACTCTTCATCCAATTCCTGTTTCCATACACCTGCCTTAACGAGGCGATTTCGTAGGCCCGGTAATGGATACCCAAGCTCGTATGCCCGTTTGGCATGCGCTGATGCGAGATCGTAATTCTCCATTTTCGTATACAAAAGCCCGATGCCGTATTGGGCATCGGCTGAATCTGGCTGGATCTCAATTGCTTTCTGATACTGTGTCAGAGCCATCTCATCTCTACCCCTCTTTAGAAGGTAAATCGCGTAAGTGACTCTAACCAGAGCGTCATCCGGACGAAAAGTCATGGCCCTCTCGAACCAGCAGTCAATCGAATACAACCCGTGCTTCCCTGCACCTTTCGAAACATGATATTTCGCTATTGCCGATAAAGCTCGATGATGATTGGGAAAGGCACGCAGCGTGTATTCGAGATCGGACAACGGATCCTCCAGATAAAATCCTCGAATCAGAGCTTCGATTTCAGGCGTAAAATGAACTCTTTCAACAACACCGAGCTTACTTTCTGTTTCGCCTTCGTCGGTCTGAATGACTCTATGATTCGGGTCTGTATAATCAAATGGTCCAAATCCGTTTCTGAGGTCACCGCACTCGTACGACACAAACTGCGCTGAAGCGGAATTTGCAAACAACAAGAAGCTGACTGCAAACAATACACCAGACAACAATCGACGCGTACTTCGAGATAAATTTGACCTCGGGGCGACGTGGTCAAGGTGATTGATCATAAGTCCTCACATACCTATAGTTGCAACGGGAATCAACCGAAACAACACTTCGATACTTTCTCGAACTTGAAGCCTGAGCGCAGCTAAATTATACATCAAGCTCGTCGAATCACCCAAACAGCAATCCTTGGCAGAGCATAACTGATACGCGCTTGCCGTATGGACGGGCCAATAGATGTGATCCGAGATTAAGTAAGCAACTGCCGCGACTGTTATACACGAGAATCGCTTCATAGTACTTATGGGTCTTGGCACAATTCACTTGCTTGTTAGTTCGATAAGTCTGAAAATTGTTACTTGAAAGTTGGCTAACACCAAGCCAATCTCCAACACACATAACTTGTTTTCCCAACTTACTCACGTTGTCGTCAGATCGGCAGTACGCGAGGTAGAATCTCTCGCTATGCGTGGCCACTGATACTAAGGGTATCCAAGTAATATGATAGAAATATACGGTCGATGCATGGCTGATGGCCGGCGTCAAACTCTGAATCGAGCCCACCGTAACATTATTTGCGGGCCCATCCCTGTGAGCGATCTCTCAACACAAAGTGAGACGCATGCCCTATTGGGTTGGGATGGGGGACCGTCGAACCTGATTTGGTTATCTGAGAGCAATGGCGTATGTGCCATGATATCTGGCAGACCGCGCTGGCGAGATCCGAAACTGGAAAAAATAGCGGCAGAGGACGGGCACGGCACGGCAGTCCGAATCGCATATGGTGAATACGGGGACAACGCGATAAATCTGATCTTCGGTAGATTCGCAATCTGTATTTATGACAACAATAGACAGAGGTTAGTTCTTGCAATCGACCGCTTGGGGGTTGAAAGAATATGCTATTGCTTTGATGAAGGAGACGGGCTGACTTTCGCAACGACACTGACAAGTATTAAACAACTTCGAGCCGTTTCGTCTGTTGTCTCGAATCAGGCCTTGTTTGATTTCATGTACTTCCATGTAATTCCGAGCCCGGGCACGATATATGAAAACGTACGAAAACTGGAGCCGGGCCAGATGCTCATCTTCGATGGGTCAGGCACAGAGCTGTCCTACTACTGGACACCGGAGTTTGCGGCGGATAATGAGACCAGTGAAGCGGATCTGTCGATAGAGTTGCTCACGACGCTTGGGACTGCCGTAGAGAGATGCGATGCCGATGAGCGTACCGGCTGCTTTCTCAGCGGTGGCTTGGATAGCTCGACGGTCACTGGGCTCGCATGCAAATCAAGCTCGAGAAAAATTGACGCATTTACCATCGGCTTCGATCAGGCTGGATACGATGAAGTTTTTTTTGCAAGAGCCGCGGCAAAACACTTCGGTGCCAACCTCATTGAGTATTACGTTACTCCCGAAGATATCGCAGGTACCGTCGACGAAATCGCAACTACCTACGATGAGCCATTCGGAAACTCGTCAGCGATTCCGACGTTGTTTTGCGCGCGTCTGGCAGCTCAACACGATAAAACCCATCTGTTGGCCGGTGACGGTGGCGATGAGCTGTTTGCCGGAAACGATCGGTACGAGACACAAACTATATTTGAATACTACGCACGGGTTCCCGGTTGGATGAAATCGGCAATAATTGAACCCGTTTTCCTTAGCAAAGCGGCCAACTGGACTCCCCTCAGTAGAAAAGTGCGGCGTTACATCGAACAGGCAGCTGTTACAATGCCCGACCGCTTACAAACTTACAACACTCTGAAGATAAATCGTATCGTAGACGTATTCACTACTGAGTTTCTTGAAACCGTTGATGCCGGGTACCCCATATCCGAAATGAAGAAATGGTATGACAGAGGATCCGACACTGATTTCCTAAACCGTATGCTGTTCTTTGATTGGAAACTAACACTGGCAGACAACGACATTCGTAAAGTCAATACGATGTGCGAACGCGAAAATGTTCGCGTCTCTTACCCAATGCTGGACGACGATTTACTCAGTTTTTCGACGAAAATTCCGTCCGACGTCAAAATGAGGCGAGGCCAGTTACGTCGATTTTTCAGGAACTCACTCAGTAGTTTTTTGCCCCTTGAGGTCTTGTCAAAATCCAAACACGGATTCGGGCTGCCGTTTGGTGAATGGTTGAAAACGTCGTCTGAATTGCAAGCTGCGATCAACCCGAGTTTGGAATCGCTGGCAAACCGTGGAATTGTCAAGAAGAGTTTTATCGAGTCAATGCGGCATAAACATATGCATGAACATGCCGCCTATTACGGCGGAACAATATGGACGCTGGTAATGCTGGAGCGATGGTTAGTGAAAAACACTTAGCCTTTCGCTTGCCAATACAACAGGCGAAGAATGAACTTCCAGTAGCTCTTGTCCCAAACCCCGTATCTCGGAAGTTGATATCTGTCCGTCGAAAATTCTACTATTCCATTTTGAGTAGACACGGCAGCATCAAACCCTGCGTTTCGAACGAGTTTGACATGACTCTCTCTGTAATCGACGCCGGGCTTCCCGTTCGGATACGCAAAACTGCTGACTGTAACGCCCAGCAACTGCCTTAGGGCGTTCCCGCTTTCTGAAATTTCTTGTTCCGCCTCATCGTCCGGCTGCTGCGCGAGTATGGGATGGGATACCGTATGCGCTCCTATCTCCATACCGGCCTGCACCAACAGATTCAATTGATCATCCGACATCATTAACCGGTCCGGCAGACTAGAGCCTGTGACGCTCACAATCTCCTGAACGATCCTGGATCTTTTCGGCTCCGGGACATGCTTCAACTTCTTCAACAGCGTATCTATTGCCGAGCGACGGGATTCCAAGTCCTTCAGGGTAAAATTTCCGAGGCCAAACTTCTCGAGACTAAGACCGGTTGCATTGCAATTTCGTATTGCCTCGATGATCTTGTCATTCCACATCAATTCGCCGGCAATAAATTTTGTCGCGATGAAAAACGTTGCTTTCAACCCGTATCGATTGAGAAGTGGTAACGCCTCTGTAGCGTTATCAGCATAGCCATCATCAAACGTAATAACGACTGAACGGGCAGGAAGAGCTCTTTTGCCGAGCAGCGAAAGTGCTTCCGACAGTGTATAGACACGAAAATACTTCGCCAGGGCGCGCAAATGCGTATCGAAATCGCTAGCTGTAGTCTCTTCTGGAAACAGTAAATCGATTTCAGGGATTACGCGGTGGTAAGACAGCACGAGCAGGCGATTTCGGAACATTGCTGGCTGCCGGCTACTGCGACGTCGGCGTGAATATTAAATTGCTGGAATTGGGAAGAACCGTGGCCTCGTAACCGATGGGCTCCAAAAATTGCTGTATTTTGTCGTCGCTAAGTTCCACTACCAGCACGGGTTTGTCACGCAGCAGTAGTTCACGCATTCCGGCTAGGACGGGTAACTCGTGTCCTTCGGCGTCAACTTTTACGAACCCGACCCTGTGCTGTAATTTTAGTGAGTCAATTGCGAGCGTGAGGCACGAGACGTCGCCGCTGTCAGAAATATTCGCCATGTAATAGTTGTCCAACCCGGATTCGAAAGACGGAATTTCCATTCCAACCACTTCCGTCTTATCGGACGATGCGGCATTCAGCAATGTAACGTTTCCGACGCCGGCTCTTGCCACATTTGATGCGAGTAACTCAAAGGTAGCGGGGATCGGCTCGAACGCGAGTACTCGTCCATTTACGCCAACGATTGATGACAGTTTTAGTGTGTAGTGCCCAATATTGGCGCCAACGTCGATGACCCAATCGCCTTCGGAAACCCATTCATCCAATAAAGAATATTCCTTTTCATCTGTAAAGAATGTTCCACGCCTGATCTGCGATGCGAAAAGCATGCGCTTCATCGAATTCTGAGCCGCGAGTGGAAAACGACTCGCTATTCTTTTCAGCAAATTAGTGGATTGCATGTCTTATGCTCTGTGTTGACTGTGTATAATATTAAACAGTTTCGCTAATAGTTTCGTGAAATACGCACACATACCCATGATTTATAAATGTGGGCCTGAATAGCATTTAGGATACCAAGAGCGACTTGTACAGATTCGTGTATCCTTCGACCATTGACCGCAATGAAAACACGGTTTTAGCCCGTTCTCTGGATTTCAAAGCATGTCTTTGCCTGAGTTCCGGGTCCTTGTGGTATTCAAGTACCCGATCCGCAATGTGATCGGGTGATTCCGCTGGCACTAAGAATCCGCAACAGCTGTCAACGACTAATTCGGAATTGCCGCCAACGCTCGTTGCGATTACCGGCAGTCCACTGGCCATCGCTTCCAGGATAGCGTTCGATATGCCTTCGATTCTCGACGGCATCACGAAAACATCCATGCAACGTAGATAGGAGTCCACATTGTCCACGGTACCGGTAATTGTGTATTTCCCCGCGCATCCGGCCGCTCCAAGAAACTCGACCAGATCTTGATGCAGCGGGCCGTCGCCAACAATCAACAACCGTAAGTTCTCCCCTATACCCGACGGGTCATTTACGAGCTTTGCAAAAGCCCTGGCGAGATTCATCGGATCCTTGACCGGATCTAGACGTTCGACTGTCCCAATTACGAACTCGTCAGGGGAACCGACTTCCAGTATCGGGTTCCGCACTGGCTCACTTGGGTTAGGTGAAAATCTATTCACATCCACACCATTATATATCTGACAAATCTTCGATTCAGACACACCAAATGACCGGCGCAACCAATTCTTAGACTCGTGCGATAGCACCACGTGCCGCTTTACGAATGGATGGCAAATCCTCCTCAAGAGTCGGCGCTTCAAAGCGATTCCGCCGACATCTTCCAGAGCGAAACCATGCTGGCCGTGTATGCATTGCCTGATTCCAGCGAGCTGAGCTACGATTGCACAGTCCAGCGTCCCGAAGTTTCGGGTGTGCACTATGTCAGGGCGAAGCTCTCGAAGAATCTTCCACAATGCGAAATATGTCCGCGGATCATGCCCAGGTTTTTTGTTCAACGAAATCACGTGGACGTCCTGGGATTCGATTCTGTCGCGAAATTCCGAATAATGGCTCAAACAAATAATTGTGTGATCGAAACTTTCAACTTCCATGTTGTTTATCAGGTTGACCAACCCGTTCTCGAGTCCACCCGGAATCAGGTGTTGAATTATGTGCACGACGTGGGGCGTACGAATCCGCGATTCGGTCATCTAGTCAGACCCTTGAGAATTGTTTCGAGCGATTGAAAAAACTTAGTCATGAATGGCCTTCGAGTCGTGCAAGAATGTATGCTTGGAAAAGGTGTAGTCTTCCTTTGTGGAGATTAATCGTGCCTAGCCGAGGAATATCAAACACTCCATTTCGCAAAATCGGCGCTGCAAGCGAAATTCCGAAATCGGGTGCGTCCTTGCGCAGTCAACTTGCAGTATCATCGGAATCAACGTTACTCGAAGACTGCAGGCTGACGTTGGGCATTTCCAACAATGAAGGCCATTCGTAGGCGCAACCAGGCACATTGGAGATCAGTTCATCTTTCGTTCCACCATCTCGAAAAGACTTTAAGATTTCGGAAGCTTGATACCAAATCCATCGCGGGCCGTTCCTGCGAATGTTTTTGACTCTATTTCGTAGAATTGTCGATACCGATCGTTGCGGCGAGTGATGATAGATCTTGAAATCAATGTCAGGATAAGCGAGCGCTAGTTTGACGATGCCTTTGGCTACTGAAAAACTAGTCGATCCGGTGAAAATGACGCATGACTTCACGGCTGTAACTCCTGTCTGGTATGGTGCCATGCAAGCAAAGGGTATCCTCATGCACAAGCCCGTCCGGCCGTAGTGGCGGAAACTGAGACAGAGTTCCGCGGGCTTTGGCAGGAGACAGGTATGATGCACGAATTGCAAAGAATAACAAAAAGTTAGAGGCGCTTCCGAACTAAATGATCGAGACCTTATCAGATCTGATACTGCGAGCTGCACGATACGACGACAGCGCACCGGCTCTGCGTTTCAAAAAAGAAGGGCGGGGTTATGGTGAATTGCTATCGGACATCAGGCGATTTGCAGCCGGCCTCCAAGCGCTCGGGATAAGACGCAGCGACAGGGTTGCCATATTCGCAGACAAACAGATCGAAACTGTTACAGCGATGTTCGGCACAAGCATGGCGAGCGGCGTATTCGTTCCTGTGAATGGCCTCTTAAAACCCCAGCAGGTCGCCCACATACTAAATGACTGCTCAGTTCATACACTGGTAACCACATCCGCAAGGTTGGCTAATCTCTCATCGGTATTGGCCGACTGCCCGACGCTGCGACACGTTGTCGTCTTGGATAGCGAATCTCCCGAACCTGGCGACATCCCTCAAGAGTGCATCGGCTGGTCGACTCTGATGACGGCGCCGGAAGCCACCCGGTCACAGCGCGTTATTGCCTCAGACATGGCTTCGATCATGTATACGTCGGGCAGTACGGGCCTCCCCAAGGGCGTGGTTCTATCCCACGCAAATATGGTGATCGGTGCAAGAAGCGTCGCCAGCTACATCGGAAATACCGCCAACGATCGAATACTGGCAATCCTGCCGCTGAGTTTCGATGCCGGCCTGAGTCAGATAACGACGGGCTTTTGCGCAGGCGCCTGTGTCGTTCTTCACAATTACCTCTTGCCATCGGATGTTGTTCGAGTTGTCGAACGCGAAGGCATTACCGGAATTACGGCCGTGCCGCCGCTATGGATGCAACTGACGGATCAGAAATGGCATGACGGAAGTGCTGACAGCGTCAGGTATTTCGCGAATACCGGGGGCAAGATGCCTCGAGAAACTCTCGGGCAACTACGAACGATATTTACCAATGCCGATCCGTTTCTGATGTATGGCCTGACGGAGTCGTTTCGCTCAACGTATTTGCCGCCGTCTGAGGTCGATAAACGACCGGATTCAATGGGGATAGCAATACCCAACGTCGAAGTACTTGTCGTCCGAAAAGACGGGTCCGTCTGCGCGCCCGGCGAGGTCGGTGAACTCGTGCATCGTGGACCGTTGGTGTCTCTCGGGTACTGGAATGATCCGGAGCGAACGGCGGAGAGGTTTCGACCTGCGCCCGGACAGCCGTCGGAGCTGCCGAACCCGGAGCTGGCTGTGTGGTCCGGAGATTCGGTCAAGGCAGATGAAGATGGGTTCCTGTACTTCGTCAGCCGAATGGACGAAATGATCAAGACCTCCGGCTATCGCGTGAGCCCTGCGGAAATAGAAGAGGTTGTCTACAGTACCGGCCTGGTCGCCGAGGTCGCTGCACTGGGTATCCCCCATCCCAGATTGGCCCATGCAATCGTTCTGGTCGCCAAGCCCAAAGTAGCGGGAGAAGAGCCCTCAGAGGCCTTGCTGGAGCGCATACGACCTGACGTTCCCAACTATATGGTTCCCCATGCTGTTTACTGGAAACCAACCCTGCCTCGCAATGCTAACGGTAAGCTTGACCGTCGATTGCTCGCCGATGAATATGCCGAAGTATTCCAGTTGGAAAACGAGAAATGAGTGAGATCCCGAATTTGCACACGCAAATCGCGCCTTTCGAGGTTCGCGAAGGCTGTCTTTGCGTAGGGGGGAAAAGCGTCGTCGAAATAATGTCAGGCCTCGCGTCCGTACCGGCATACCTCTACGACGCCAATCTCATCAGGCTGCGCATTGAGACGCTGAAGGAAGCCCTGCCTGACGCCGTCAGCCTTCACTACGCGATGAAAGCCAACCCTATGCCTGACGTCGTCAATCTCGTTGCAGGACTCGTTGACGGACTCGACATCGCTTCCGCCGGCGAACTCGAAGTCGCGCTGCAGTCCGGCTGCGATCCCAAAGCAATGAGTTTCGCGGGACCCGGAAAAAAGGACTGGGAACTCAAAGCAGCTATCGACGCGGGTATCACTATTAACGTCGAGTCGCCTAACGAGCTAGAGCGGATAGGCGCGTTGTCGGTTGACGGTTCGGCGAATGTCGCCCTGCGGGTCAACCCCGATTTCGAATTGAAAAGTTCGGGCATGAGAATGTCGGGCGGCCCGAAGCCATTCGGTATCGATTCCGAGATGATTCCCGGCGTCTTGGGTCGTGTCGGAAAACTGCCGGTTCGGTTTCGCGGATTTCATATTTTTTGCGGCGCACAAAATCTTCGGCCAGAATCGATCTGTGAAGCTCAGACCAAGGCGCTCGCATTAGCACTAGAACTATCGGCGCATGCGCCCTCCCCGCCACAATTCATCAACGTTGGCGGTGGCTTCGGAATTCCTTACTTCCCGGGCGATGAGCCGCTGAACATTTCCAGCATTTGCGAGAATCTAAAGACGCTCAGCGCACAGCTCGAATCTGTTCATCCGGGTTGTGAACTGGTTATCGAGCTAGGTCGCTACCTTGTCGGCGAAGCCGGCGTCTACATCTCGCGCGTCGTCGATAAGAAGGTATCCAGGGGCCAGACCTACCTGGTGACGGACGGCGGATTACACCATCACCTCTCGGCAAGCGGAAATTTCGGCCAGGTGATCCGAAAGAACTATCCGGTTGCAGTCGCCAATAGGATTGGCTCCAGCCACACCGAGGTCGTCAGCGTGGTTGGTCCTTTGTGCACGCCGCTCGATCTGCTCGCAAGCAGGATGGAGCTGGCGAGAGCCGACATCGGCGATCTTATTGGTGTCTTCCAGTCCGGCGCGTACGGGTATTCGGCCAGCCCTCATTCGTTCCTAAGCCATCCTCCACCTGTAGAGCTATTGCTCTAGCCCAACTGTCTCAAGACAGATTCTTTCGAAAGTACCCGCTGCGACTCGAAATCCGTACTTCTCTTCGACCAATCGCCTTGCCGAACGCGATATCGCCATTTTCTTTTGGTCGTCCGTCAGCAACGCCACCACGTTGTCTGCGAAAACCGCGTCATCGTCAGCGACGAGGAGATGTTCACCGTGCTGAACCGGGAGGCCTTCGACACCAATGGACGTAGAGACTACCGGTGCCCCCATCGCCATTGCCTCAAACGCTTTGATCCGGGTCCCACCCCCGACGCGCAGGGGGATCACGAATGCAGCGGATCCGCCAATGTGATCCCGAACATCATCGACGAAACCGGTAAATTCCCACTCCGGAGCGGAACTGCTGATTTTTCTCACCAGAGATTCGGGTGGCATCCGACCAACGACCTTCATGCGTGCATCCGGCACTTTAACTTTTATCAATGACCATATATTGTCAAAGAAATGTTCGACCCCGTCGATATTTGCCATCCAATCCATAGACCCGCAAAACACCACCTGCGGGCTATTCGACGGTTGTTGGTATGAGAAAAATTCTGTGTCGACACCGGTTGGAATAACGCCGCAGTTGCGAATTTCGTATTCCTCACGAAAAAAATCGCGGTCGCGATCGGACACCGCAACCACTGCATCGAATCGCGACAGCACTGTTTTCTCGAACCGGTACATCTTCCGGTATTGATTTCGCCAGATCAGTTTGTGTAGTGGAAACCGCGCGACTTGCCAGTGGCGATGAAAAATCTCGGCTTCAACATTGTGCGTGAACATGAGTGACGGTGATGCAAACGAACCGGGCGCGAGTACGGCAGAGTGCGGAAAATCGAAGACGATCAAGTCCGCCCCTTCGTTCAGCACTTGTTCTACGATGCGCGCACCCGCTGCATCCCAGTCCGATTGCACGGGAATCGGAAAGCGATGTAATAACCACGCAATTTTTTTTATCAAAAACAATAACTTACCTCTCGGATTCTGCTCCCAGGTCACATGCTGATCGCAAACAGTATCGATTTGGTCGCCGAACTTCCGGCGCTCGTCCGCAGTGCTCGGCATCACCAATCTGATACCGAACGCCCCGCCCTTGAGGCCACGCAGAATCTGAGTCGTACGAATTTTCCCGCCCGAGTCGGTCGGAAATAGAAAACGGGGTGATATGAAGATCAGTGTTTTCCGGTCATTCACCAACAGATGCCCCGGTACTCGCCACGCAGTCGCGCCGGTTCCGGCACACCCGCTAGATCAAGGATGAACTGACTGTCCTGGCTGTGCTTGTAGAGATCGGACATGATCTCCTTGTCAGACAAACCGACCACGACGATAGCGGCACCTTGCATGGCTTCCTCGACACTCTCACACATCAAGGAACCGATGTGCGGCACCACTTCTTCAATATAGCGCTTATTGGCGCCAATCAGCTGTGATACCCGCACTTCGGGATCATAGATCTTCAGATTCATGCCCTTGCCTATCAGGCGCTCGACCAGATCGACCAACGGACTTTCTCTGAGGTCATCCGTGCCACTCTTGAAGCTAAGGCCAATCATGCCGATAGAGCGCTCACCACGATCGAGAATCATGTTCGCCGCGTGGTCAACGTGCAGACGATTGCTGGGCAAGAGCCCGGCCAGCATGGGTACTTCGACATCGTGAGACCTAGCGAGATATAGCAGGGCACGGAGATCCTTGGGCAAGCACGAACCACCAAACGCGAATCCCGGCCGAAGATAGGCAGTCGAAATATTCAACTGCTTATCCTCACACAGCAGATCCATTACGCTATTGGAGTCAGAACCCAGCGCCTGGCAGATTCGCCCGATTTCGTTTGCGAACCCAATCTTCAACGCGTGAAACGTATTGCAGGCATATTTCAAAGTCTCCGCTGTTCGGATATCGGTCTCGATAAACTTGCAGGGAAGATGGCCGAAAACATTCTTCAGTTGCACGGCCGCGTTTTCATCTGCAACGCCAACAACCGTCATTGGCGGGAAATCGTAGTCCTTCACAGAACAGCCCTCGCGAAGAAATTCCGGCTGGAAACACACCGAGAAATCTTTCTGCGCAGTTTTACCGGAGTGCTTTTCCAATATTGGAATTACGACCTCTTCAACGGTGCCTGGCTGGACAGTGGAACGTATGACGATTGTATGTGGCTGCTCTTTCGCTTTTAGCGCTGCGCCTATCTGCTCTGACAGTCGTGTCAGGGCCTTCAGATTTTGACTACCGTTGGACGCAGACGGCGTGCCGACACAGACAAATGACAGGTCTGTATCTGCGATCGCCTCTGCCGCATTGTTGGTCACTTTGATGCGTCCGGACGCTACGACATCGTCCACCAGCTCCAGAATGCCCGTCTCGACAATTGGCGACTTGCCGGATGCGATCAAATCCAGCTTGCCCTGGTCGATATCGACACCGATGACTTCATGCCCGTCCCTGCCAAGGCACGCAAGCGACACCGCTCCAACGTAGCCGAGCCCGAAAATACTGATTTTCATAATTCACCTTCTAGACGTTGTTGTGATCGCCCCTCATCATGACTCGCGACAGGCGGCCCTAATGTGATGGGAGTCTACATATTGCACTAATTTTTCAATGCTTTATCTGTCATTAGGCCTTGCAATCCTGCGATCGTATCCTGCCAGGAGAACCGCATTGCGAACTGACGAAGACGATCTCTATGAGTGCCGCGACTCGACAACGTCCGCCACGCTGCGGCAAGACCTTCGGCACTGCGAGCAGACACCATCTCGCCACAGCACGACTCGGTGAGCAGCTCCGGAATTCCACCAACGGGCGTCGCCAGCACGGGAGTGCCGCAGGCAAGACTTTCAAGAATGACGTTGGGCATACCCTCCCGCTCTGACATGAGTATCAGGGCATCGGCCCTACGATACTGTGCGCGAAGTGCCTTCGTGTCCAGAGTTCCCGTGAAAGTGACTCGGTCCGAAACGCCGAGTTTCCTGGTCAATTCGAGGAGAGCAGCTTTCGCCGGACCCCTGCCCGCGATAACGAGGCGGGATTGCGGCAGCTGGTGAATAAACCGAATCGCGATATCGTGCCCCTTCGAATACTTCAACGCACCGACAGATAGAAACCTCGAACTGCCGGATGCCGATTCCCTTGTAGCCGGCTTTTCGTCACCCGGACAAAAGAACTCAAGGTCTACGCCGTTACGTAATACATGAATCTTCTCGCCTGGCATACCCAGATTTCGCATCGCGTCCGCCAACGCCTCGCTGACTGCAATCAGGGCACTTGCTCCATACGCTGCCTCCAGCATCTGTTTTCTCGGCGATGCGTAGCAAGCGATAAGGTTGATATCAGATCCTCGGGCCGTCACCAGGTACGGCAGTTTGCATTCCTTTGCCAACATCGATGCCGCAACACCGTCCGGATAAAAGTAATGTGCGTCGACCAAGGCCACCGATTTCGTCATGACGCATTCGCGAAATACCCGGCGCGAAGCACGCGCCATCAGACCTGGCGCGAGATTCATTCCTATCTTCGGGATGACCGGGTAGCGATTGTGAATGATGTCGACATCGTAACGCCGGTCTCGCCTTATGACTGCCGCGGATTCCCCAAAACGGCCAAAGATCCGACCGCGAAACGGAAACCACGGTACCGGGGAAATAACAGTCGACTGAATTGTCGTGCGACTAATCAGTTCTCTTAAACGCCTTTCGACAAAGACCCCATGGCTTGAATCGACATTATTTGGATAGAGACTTGAAAAAGTTAAAATTTGCACGGAGAGTGACCGGTCAACACTCAGTTGGCAAGTGACTGGTAGAACCCTGCGAATACCAACAAAGCCCATATTGGCGGGCTATGGTCTCGTGTGCCGGACAAATGCTGTTTTAGTAGATGCTCGATGAAGTCCATGTCGAATATGTTCGAGTCGCGCATGGCCTCGCCAAGCAGTCTGTCCCGAATCGTTTGCCTCAACGGTCCCCGAAACCATGACGCCAGCGGCACGGCAAAGCCCATCTTGTCGCGATATAGAATGTCGTTGGATACGCGCCCTTCTTGTGCTTTCTTGAATATGTATTTACCCTCGCGTCCCTTCAGTTTCAGCGAGGATGGCAGCGTACACACCCAACCTGCGAACTCTGGATCCAGAATAGGAACCCTCACTTCCAGGCCATGCGCCATACTGGCTCGGTCGACTTTCGTCAGAATGTCGCCCGGAAGATAGGTTTTTATGTCCAGGTACTGAATCCGCGATAACTCGTCGTCGGTGTCGCAGTTGACAATATGGTCATTGAACACCTCCCTCGCCGTATACCCCTGTAGTGAGTTCTTAAAGGCCGTAGTAAACAGCTTGCCATGAAGGTCATTGGGTAGGATGGACACGCTGTGCATGTACGCGTCAAGGCTGTCGCGTGCGATCGCCTGCAGAGTCGATTTGGCGCGAAAAATTCTGGGTGCCCAGTCCAATTTCGGATAGATACTGCCTGCTAAACCAAATAGATTTCGGCGCAGGAATCCCGGAATTGCACTTCTGACATTCTGCTCGTTCATATGCCAACGATACCGTCGGTAGCCGGCGAATACTTCGTCACCTCCATCTCCGGAGAGCGCTACCGTCACATGTTTCCTCGCCAATTCGCATACACGATATGTCGGGATCGCCGAACTATCGGCGAAAGGTTCGTCATAGATGTCTGGAATCTTGTCGACGAGTCCAAAGTCGTCGGCCTCAACCTGCTCAACATGGTGATCAGCCCGCAATCTTTCGGCAACTTTTTGCGCGTGGCCTGCTTCATTGAACGCCGGGTCACCAAAAGAAATCGAACAGGTATTTACCGGCTCATCACTGATCCCGGCCATTGCCGTTACGACGGCACTCGAATCAACGCCCCCGGACAGAAATGCTCCTAACGGGACGTCTGCAATCATCCTTCTTTTGGTAGCCGCGATGAATTTCGCGTTCAACTCCTCGCATATCTGATTCTCATCCGTGTAGTTGGTATCGACATCGAAACTTATGTCCCAATATCGATGCGGCGAGACGTTTCGATCGCCCCGCCTGACCTTTAGAAAATAGCCGGGCGGCAATTTCTTTACCGACTTGAAAACGGTTTTCGGGTCCGGGACGTAGCCGAATGTCATGTAGTCCTCAACGGCGGTCTCCTCTATGTCGCGCTCGATGAGTGGATGTAACATGAGTGATTTCAGCTCGGAAGCAAAAGCCATCTGACCGTTCTTTAACACACTGTAATATAGGGGTTTTTTTCCAAATCGGTCACGCGCGAGAAAGACCGTTTCGCGGTTACGGTCCCAAATGGCGAATGCGAACATGCCGTGCAGATGCTCCAGACAGGACTCTCCCCATTGCTCCCACGCGTGCACAATTACTTCGGTGTCGCAGTGGGTTCGGAATGTGTGTCCGGCGGCACTCAGCTCCTTCATAAGGTCGGCAAAATCGTATATTTCTCCGTTGAACGTGACGGCAACCGTACCGTCCTCGTTAAACATTGGCTGCGAGCCGCCTTCAAGGTCGATAATGGAAAGGCGCCTGTGGCCGAGCCCAACACCGGGTTCAAAATGGTAGCCGCTACCATCCGGGCCCCTGTGGATCAGCGCGTCGTTCATCGCACGAAGAAGGTCTTGATTGATACATCGCCTTTCAGACAGATCAACGATTCCGGATATGCCGCACATTAGTCGCTCTCCGTGTATGCACGACCAAGACTGCAGTTAGCCTGAGGTAGCGCCGTGCCAAGACATTTACGGATCGCACCGTATGAATCGCCAAGAAAAGCCTGGAGTATTTCAGGGCTACGTTCCTGTTCGATTACAGAGACGACAATCACCGAGGATATGCCAGGTCTTCCTTTCAGCAAGCTGTATGCCTCACGTAGCTTTGTCCTGAAGCTGCTTAGGACAACGTCGCCATCAACTTCGTACCAATATAGGAAATGCCTCACTAGACCGTGCTTCACGGCGATCGCTTTCAACACTTGGATTGCTTCTCCGTCACGAAGCTCTATCGTTGCGGTGCGCGTATCGAGCAGGCGCCATTCGTTGGCGCCGATGAAAGAATTAGATCTACTAGCAAGTTCACTTCCTTGTCGCTGCCCGACGTAGCGAATCAAAGCAACGTCGACCTGCGCCTCCACGTTCCAATAGCGGCCGAAAAATTCTTGTGGTGTTCCTACCAACGAGGGCAACCATTCCGGCTCCAACGTTACTGCTCCCTGCCATCCCGCTACGATGTCCGGCAAACCATTCAACAACGCTGTTTCCTGCGCTTTTTCGGTTGCAAGCGCATGACTGGCCAGCGGTGCAGGCGTCGTCGCAGCTGCTGTCGCCAAAAGGACAAATATCTGCACACTCGGCGGCCGAACTGATCGCGCGCCTCGGATATTGGCGACCACAAGCTCATGATCGGGCGGGTTACCATCACGGAAACGACCGCCAACGAGAAACATCAAACCAATCACTACGCCAAAAAATATCCATCCGTAAATCAGATGATCGACGCCAATCGCGTACTTCATGTCGCTGTAGTAAGCAATGGCGATGATTCCGTAAGCACGAACTCCATTCGCAACAATCGGCAACGCTATTGAAAACGCAATGAATACAAGACGCTTATAGGTTTTCGTAAATGACAAGTAGGCGTAGAGCGTGCCCAACGCCATTGATGCTAGAAGGTAGCGAATACCACTGCAGGCTTCCGCGACCTCGAAGTTCCCTGCCGGTATGATCAAGAAGAGGCCGTCCCTGAAAACTGGTATACCGGTAAGCCGTAACAGTCCGACGGCGAAGTCCGCCGTGATCTCTTGTAGTTCTGGAACCCAGAATTCTCCGAATGGTACCGCGAAAAACAAGTAAGCAAGGGGGAAAGCGATCGCCCGAGCAAAGGAGACGCCCAATATTGTCAGTACAGCAGCAGGGATCATGGCTGTTACAGCGAAATGTTTCCCGACTTGAATGCCTAATAGGTCCGCGACAAACCAGATTGTCGAAAAACCCAATAGAAGAAAGAGTCCCGGAACATATGTTTGCGGCAGAATCGACGCAAGCTGTGGCCATTTCCGCCAGACAAGATAAAGACAAATTGGCAGAATGATGAATCCGTGCAGAAATGTATCTGACTGGAGGTATATGGCAATCATCGACCGATAGGTGTCGAAATAGGCGATCGACACAATTGCGAGTGCGCCGAAAAGCGCAAAAATATAGTACGGCAACAAACTCGGCGCCGTCGAGTCCTGCCTGATCAAGTTAGTTTCCGCTGATCCTCTCAAGATGACATTCTCGCCACAGAATCGATTATCGAGTCCAATTTTGCCATCGATGCCAGCCAACTATGGCTTGATAAAACGCGCTGGCGTCCGGCCACCGATAACTTCCGCCGCAGGTCGGCATTCTCTAGCAACATAACTGTCTTCTCGACATACTCTTCCAACGACGCGGCGACCAGAAGGTGTTCTCCGGGCCGCGCATCGACCCCTCCTGCCGCATTCTGGCTGCAGATCACAGGAACACCCATCGCCATGGACTCGAGAATTTTGTTCTGGGTTCCGCGAGCAATGGCTAGTGGCGCGACAGACAATGCCGAGCCACTGACATAGTCCCTTACGTCCGGCACTGTTCCCGTCACGCTGATGCCTTCTCTGCCTGCAAGTTTCAGAATTTCGACCGTTGGTTCCGCGCCGACAATGGTTAGTTTTGTCGCTGGCCGACGCGCCTGGATGAGCGGCAGTACATCGTTGCAGAAATAAAGCATCGCCCGTTGGTTGGGATAGTAGTCCATTCGCCCAATAAAACAGATCTGATTGGGATCGTAGGAAGTGTCAGTCGGCGAAAAGAACTCGGCATCTACGCCATTTGGAAACCAGTCCGTTTGCGGAGCTGCATTAAAATCGCGCAATGTCTCCAATTCGGCCTGCGTCGTGCAGGTCGACATGTCAAATTGGCGCGCCAATCTCTTCTCTTCTCGACAAAGCTTGTTGCCCTCGAGCCAGTACCCCATCGAAAGCGGGAAACGTCGGTAGGTTGAATAATCCAACCATTTTTGCGAATCCATATCACCGAAATCCAGAATGGAGGGAACACTCTCGGCTGACCTGACGTACTGTGCAACGGATGAACAATGCACGAATACCAAGTCATAGCTGGAGCGATCAAGTTCCTCGCGTATTTGCCGGTGAAGACTGCGCGAATAGAAATACCCCATGCTCGACGGCACGAGCGTTGGCAGCCTTGCAATCATCTGCGTTACAGCTGCCGCCGGGTTGATCTGGCCCACGAGGAGCTTGTCACAGTATTCTCGCAATGGTTGACCTTCGGCCATTTCCTCTTCAGATCGCGCCAGCGAGCCAACAGTGACGTGGTGACCGGACTCCTTGAGGTGCCGAATGATATTGAACGGCCGAATCTTCCCACCTCGTTTCGGTGGGAATGGCAGCCGGTGGCAGACGAACAGTATCTTCATCAGGGCTGCGCCTCGGCCAGTCGCGCCGATACCGTTTCCGGATTGTCGCCATCCAGATAAAGCTGACTCCACAACTCACAATTCAACAAAGATAAGAGGTGATCGGTGTAGTCTTCACGGTTCTCCCGATGGCTGATCTTGATTCGCTCGATCTCCTCCCAGTCGAAAATGCCCCGCTCAATGACTCGTTGCTTGCTGAGCGCGCCATCGAGGTAAGCGGATAACTCGTTCTTGAACCAGCCGCCGATGGGCGCGCCGAAGCCACGTTTTTTGCGGTCGATGATCTCGTCCGGTAAAACGCCTCTAAGCGATTGTTTCAATGCATATTTTAGTTTGGTACCTCGGACCTTCATGTCCGACGGCATCGCGCTGGCCAAGTCGACCAGACGGTCGTCGAGCAACGGTACCCGACATTCCAGCGAGGTCGTCATCGACATCCGGTCGGTTAGCATCAACAAGTCGTCCGGCAGCTGAGTCATCAGATCGACATCAATTAATCGACGCAGCGAGTCACTACCCGCCGCGTCAGCGAACGCCTGACTTAGAGCCCGGGATTTTTTTGATGTCGGCGACTTAAGCATCCGTTCGAGATCCCTCGAATTGAAGACTCGCATGAAATCTTCGTACCGCTCATCCGAATCCAGTTCGGCGCCGGCGAGAAATCCTTTGGCCAATCTTGACAAGTCCAGCCATTTCGAATGACGATCGCTCGGCAATACTTTGCCAAGCGGCTGCAGTATCGATTTCCGAATCACCGGCGGGATGCGCCGATACGAGCGAACCAGGTGTTCACTCCAGTAACGGCGATATCCGCCGAAAAGTTCGTCGCCACCAACGCCAGAAAGAATTACAGTTACATCCTTGCGTGCGAACTCTGATACCAGATAGGTCGTGATGAAAGCAGCGTCGGCTACGGGTTCGTCCATGTGCCACAACAGTTTTGGGAGCAGGCTGGTGACATCGGGCTTTACCACGATCTCATGGTGATCCGTTCCAAACTGCTCAGCGACCTGACGTGCGTAAGGCAATTCATTGTAATACTCACCGCCCGTGCCGGTGTCGAAGCCAATAGAGTAGGTCTTCACCGGGATGTCGCTGGTATTGGCCATATAGGCGACCACGGCACTTGAGTCAATGCCACCGCTTAAGAATGCTCCCAAGGGAACATCACTCACCATCTGCGATACGACGGCGGCCTCCAGCGCTTCGGCGATGTCGTTCGCCCACTCCCCTTCCGTTTTTTCCTTTGGGGTGAAATCGGGTAGCCGCCAGAAGCGCTTCCGCGAAATCCCGTCCTGATCTGCGATGAGCAGAAAACCCGGGGGCAGCTTTTCGATGCCTTTGAGCATCGATAGCGGCGCCGGCACATAGCCCAGCGCGAGATATTCCTGCAGCGCTACCGGATCGATTTCCCGCTCGAATCCCGGAATTTCGAGAATGGACTTCAGTTCTGACGAAAACGCCAGGTAGCCCGAATTCGACGTCAGGTATAGAGGCTTGATTCCGAGACGATCGCGCGCGAGCAAGAGTCGCTTGCGAGTCGAATCCCACAATGCAAGCGCAAACATGCCACTCAAGTGTTGTACAAAGTCAGCGCCATATTCTTCATACAGATGCACGATAACTTCGCTGTCGCTGTTGGTCTTGAATCGGTGACCCTTTGCCTGAAGCGCCGTCCTCAACTCACGGAAATTGTAGATTTCGCCGTTACAGATCGCCGTAACCGTTTCATCCTCGTTGGCGATCGGCTGATGTCCGCCGGCAACATCGATGATTGCGAGACGCCGCATTCCGAACATGAATTCGCCATCACTAAAAAAACCCGAATCGTCAGGCCCTCGGTGTCGTTGGGCGCGGCCCATGCCATGAATGACAGAAGGCTCAAATCGCCGTCCGGATCGTTGCAAAATACCGTAGATGCCGCACATGTCGCCGGGTATTGCCAGCTAACCCAGACGTCGGGCTATCGGCGGCCCGATCATCCCGGCAATCGGGAGGGGTAACTGCTTCCAGGTATTGATTAGCAGGCGATAGCGAGGGTTGGCCGGATTCAAGTTCGGCAGCGACTCCGCGTTCACCAAACGGAATTGATAGTGCAAAGGCGTAGGCTCGAAACCCCAGTGCTTTTTGAAGCGGAAGGCTCCGCTGCCTTTCATACTGCGTCCGTAGTCGAATACTTCCACTCCATCTCGGCAGGCGCGTTCCATCACCGCCCAATACATGAAGTCATTTCCCTTCAGGTCACGGGCCAGTTCGCCACCACCGCCATAATAGGGAAGGATTTCGTTGCCGTAACGGAAGCTCATGACGCTGCAGACAGTCCGGCTTTCGTGAGTAATTGTCGTAATCTCGGCTTCGTCCCCAAACTCCTTTTTGATCGCGCGCAACCAGGCAGAGCCGAAAAACGGTGTGCCAAGATTGCGTTTGCAAACGAGCATGGCTGAATACAGGCGATCCGTATCGTCGTCGATTTCGGCTTTAAGTCCCGCTTTAATACCCTTGCGAATCATTGCGCGTTGCTTACGCGGGATAGCCAAGAGATTCTTGTCCGGCTCGGGATCAATCGACTTGCGAAACGTTGCATAGATCTCTTTGGTAACCCAGTCGCCAGGGACTTTGGCCTGATTTCGCAATTCGAGGTGATCGACGCCCAGGCTCTCCGCCAGGCGGACCGAATAGTCTATTAACGATTCCATCGCTTCGGCGGACCGTGCGACAGGTCCACCGTAAACGAGGAAGGGCAGTGAAATGAGAGCGTCACCGAAGAGCCAGCTCCGTATCCGGGCAAGCGGCAGCACACCTTCGATTCGCCCTGCACGTTCTACATAGAGATAAAAAACAGGGTGGCCAAGGACGTCCCCGATTAGTCTCCGCCAGCCGCTCAAATGATAGAATGTACCGTTCGGGTCATCGCGTACAAAGGCGTCCCATTTCGCCCCGATATCATCGGACTCGAGCAGTCGTACATCATCAAGCGCGGTGCCACTGCGTGGCGTTCCCGTTCCTTCAGTCAACGGGATGGCCATGATCGTCCGACGTATCTATCATCCATTCGCGCCCATTGAAAGGACTCGAGCAAATCACGTAAACGACCTTCGAACTTTTCGAGATTCAGATAGTGGCGAAAACGCGCTTTGCGCGGCGCCTCCTCAAATCTCGGTTGCTCCGGGTCCAGCTCCCAGGGGTGAAAGTAGAAAACGTACGGATGAGAAGCCGTTTCCTCGTGTCTGTTTATGAAGTATTTCGATAGTCCCAAAGGGAACAGCCTGAAATAGCCCCCGCCGCTCACCGGAATATTGCGGCCTAGAAAGCGAGCCGTGCTCGGTGGAATTTCGATTATTCCGCTGTCGTTTACCCGATAGGGATCACGGGGCGCATCGGGCATTCCGTAATGGTCGTGCGCAACCGGATAGACACTGGAACTGTACCGGTAGCCGATCTCGCCAAGTATTTCGTGCGCCCAGGGGGTCCGTTTGTCGATCGACCAGCTTGCAGCACGATAGCCAACAACCGGAACACCGCCGATCTCTTGCAGAAGATCGCGGGCGCGACTCGCATCCTGGCGAAATTCTTCCGGCTCTTGCGACCAGACTCTCAGGTGGCACATACCGTGGCTGGCCAATTCATGACCTTCGTCTACGATCCGGCGAATCACCTCGGGATGATGCTCCGCGACCCAACCCAGCGTAAAAAAAGTCGCTTTCGTATCATGGTCTGCAAATAGCTGCAGCGCCTTGTCGATATTCCGGGGAATGCGGCACTCCAAATCGGTCCACCGCTCGCGGCAAACTATACCGTCGAATGCAGAGACCTGAAAGTAGTCTTCGACGTCGCAGGTCATCGCATGAACTGGCGACCGATCCTTGGCTTCGCCCATGCTCATTGCATCGTATATGTAATAAACAAAGAAAACACATTGTTGACGTAGTCACGACCCGCCAAGATCGCTCCCTGCGGCTGCTGCTCTTCATAACTGTACTCGAACGACAGCTGCGTCCGCGTACCGAACCGATACGCGATATTCAGGCCCACGCTGTTGAAATCCGATCGATCATCGATCGCTGATTCTCTGCGAAGAATCGAGCCAAACGCTCTCAATTCGGTTCGGACTCCCGCGTTCCAGGAGATGTTCGCTCGAACACCGCGCTGTACCTCATCTTCAAGGGGTGATCCGTCCGCCAGTATTCGACCGGAGCGATCTTCGTCAAATAATGCAATGGAAATATCGCTCCTGCGAAACTCGACGCTCAAATCCCATTGCAATCGCTTGGACAAGAACCGCTCCGCCTGACCAGGCACGTCAAGAAACTCGTCTATATCATCGGGGTCAAGAACACTGCGTCGACCATTACTCTGGCCGAATCCCGTTGTCGACGGCGATTCAACATAGCTAAGTGATGTGCTGCCTCGTTGGAAATCGTAATCGAGCCTTCCGCGCCACGACGAACCAAAGCTGCGCTCGCCAGCGGCAAACTCGGCGGACAGGCTCTCACCCGCTCCGTATGCAAATCCGGCCTCCCAGAATGAGTCTTCGAGATCCGAATTGAACGGAACGTCCCACGGACTTTCCTTGCCTCCGCCGGAAAAAAAACGCAGCTTTTGGTTTACCCAGAATCCCAGCTCTGCAGTCGCTTGTTGATATTCCCACGCCCTCGAAATTTCGTATTCAGTCCTGCGAAAATCGTAACGCAAAGCCCAGGACAAGCCCTGCCCCGCATCGTAGTTCTGGAGCGAGGCACTGCCGTGGTGATTCGTATCGTCCTGGATTAGCGGATCGTTGTTACTACCTTCTGTGTATCGGTAGTCCGCATTGAAAGTGACAGCCCCACCGAGTTTTCGGTCCAACCGTGGGTTAATGTAGACCTCGTCACGGTCCAAGAGATCGTCAGTTTGGGGTAAGCGACCAGATATAATTCCATCGTTAGGATTGCGTAATATCTGCCTTCGCATGGCTCCTACTTCAATAGCAAGGCTTTCTTCCCATAATTTTCCTGTGAGGCTGCCTTCACCCATGTGATAGGAGGACGTCGCGGACACCGTGTCGTAGCTGTACCAATCGAATCGGTAGCGAAGACTGGCATCGAGACTCGGTGATTCATGAACGAAGTTGAGCCATGGCGAAGCCCTATAGATGAGGTCATCCTCTTCGAGAGGCGAAGCGTCGAGGAACACATTATCGGTGTGAGAAATACCAACGCGTATTCCTAGTTCAACGTCTGCGGCGTGCCCATTCGCAACTGAAAGTACACAACAAATCACGGCCACGACCACGAGCGGCCGTTTATGCCTCTTCATTGAATCCGTAGTGTCCATAGCCTGCCCCGTAGTACCCGCCTGCTTGCGAGTACGTGCTCTTGTTCAATATAGCGTTGATCGCTTTATCCGGGTCCAGCAGCTCCAACGCTCCCTGGATTTCCCCGTTCGTTGTTCTGCCGCTTTCAACCACTATTACAATCTGCCCTGCCTGCCTGGCAACAGCCTGCGCCTGACTCGTCACCAACAATGGCGGCGAGTCCATCACGATCAGCCGATCGGAGTAACGTGTAGCTAACTCATGCATTACTTCCGCCATTCTTTCACTGGCCAGCAGCTCGGTCGACTGAGAATGCTTACGGCCAGCGGGCAACACCTGGATGTCGTTCAGATCTGTCCGGACGAGCACCTCGTCAATCGACATAGTCTCATCCTCCAGGATATCAATCAGGCCTAGTCGGTCAGCAAGACCGAAGGCCGTGCTTATGTGCGGTTTTGCCACATCCGCGTCGACCAGCAAAACCGTCAATTCCCGTTCGAGTGACACGCTAGCCGCCAGATTGACCGAGCAGAAAGTCTTTCCGGCACCGGGAAGAGGGCTCGCGACCATAATCAAGTTCATGTGATTGGCATCGTCCAGCTGCTTCACAGCATTGTCGATCAACGGTCGCTTGATTCGTCGAAACTCGTCTGCCACGGGCATTGCCTGATCGAGAGGGGCGAGCAACCCCCTACGAATCAAATCGGCCTCATCCAGGTGGTACTTTTCGCCATGGATTGCAATTCTCTTTTTGCGTGCAATCGGTACAGCGGTGTCAGGGAGGCGCTTGACGAACCCATTATCGCTGGACTTCTCTTCCCGGCCGCCTGTTTCAGCCTGCGTTCGCAGTTTACGTAGCGCCTCGTGGATCTTGCTCACAGCCCGCCATCTCCAAACAGGCCTGCCGCGAATTGCAAAATCTGGCTTTCCAGCACGATAGCTACACCGGTCATAACCAGTAGACCGACATTTGCTCCGGCCCACGCCAGCGTCTTTCTACGGTTCACCGCAATCTGACCCGGCGACAGAATCAGACTCACACTGCCGAGTACCGGAAGACCGACAGTACTACGGATGGCGTGCCGCGTGTAAAAAACGGGCTTGAGCTGACTAAGGCCAAATGCGACCGCCGTGCCTGCTGCAAGCGCAAACACGAGTACCGCGATCAAAAACAATGGGCGATTCGGCGCAACAGGCTCGTCTGCCGCAAATGGAGGTTCGATGATATTGAACTTCACCTGATCGATAACCGGATCCAGTCGTTTCTTGGACTGTAGCGTCTCCCACCGTCGCAAGAGCTCCTGGTGTCGGTCTTCAACGACGCCGTAATCGCGATTCAACTTCTTGAGCTCTGCTTCAACGATAGAAATCTTGTCGACATCAGCTCTCAAACTTGCGACCTCACGCTGGCGTGATGTGTATTCTTCCTGCAGCGCAGCCAACTCGACGTTACTGTTGCTCAGCTGAAGCCTGAGGTTCTGATAGACTGGATTCACATCCAATGAGTTTCTCTCAGGATTCACCATCGGCGCAGCGCCACCCATCACCTCACGTTCTCTCTCGCACTCGGCTTCAAGTTGGTGAATCGTCTCTCTGAGCATCATGATACGCGGGTGTTTATCCGTGAAGTCTACCTGCAATGCCGACAGCTGTGCCTGCAGCTCAGAGATGTTCCTCGCTTTTGAGCATCCGGCTGCTGCCTGCGCCGGCGTCGATGGCATAAGGCCAAATACAGGCTCCTCACCCTCCAACTGTCGAGCTATCTCATCACGCTTTTGGCGCAGCTGCCGAATTTGGCTTTGCGTTTCATCTACCTCGCCGAGGGCGGTCTGCAAACGCGTGTAATAGTCGGTGCCGTCGTCGGGCATGTAGCCAAGATTGATCGTTTTGAATTCAGCGAGGTCTGCTTCGGCTTTGAGAAGTCGCCTTTCGTGATTATCGATCTCCAAAGCCAATGCACGCTCTGACATATCCGCATCATCACCCTGCGCACCAAGACTGGATTCTACGAAGATATTCAAGAGTGCGGTGACAACCTCCGCCGCCTTCGAGCGACTCGGGTCCTGGTAGGTAATGGTAAAGACATCGTCGCGCCCGCCAGTGATATGCACACTGCTTTGCAATCCGGTAATCAGTCGCTCCATCTCTTGAGGCGATTTCGCTCGCAGGTCCAGGTCGGTGTCGCGGGCCACTTCCTCCAAATTCGGACGAGTCAACAAAGCTCTGCTGACGACGTCGACCTCGTCCATCAGGTTTTCGTTCGCGGTCAGCCCCTCTGTCAAGTCAGGCAAGAGGCTGTTGGTGTCAACAGACACCTGAGCCGACGCCTCGAACACGTCTGGCATTTTGTAGACGGCAATCCAACCGGAAACCGCAACGAGCCACGCAACTATGACGAGTTGCCAGCGATAGCGCCACATTCCGCGAATGTGATCCTGTAATTCAGCGATGAACTCATGCAAATTCACTTACGGCACCTCAGAAAAACGACTGCGGAATGATTAGGACATCGCCGGGAAGCACTTCGACGTTTTCGCCAATGTCCCCATCGTTGATGAGATCGTCCAGCCGTATGCGAATTTCGACTTCGCCGTTCGAGGTCTTGCGGACAATCTTGGACCGATTGCCCGCAGCAAACTCAGCCAGACCACCAACTGCAATCATGACATCAAGAACTGTCATGCCCTGCTTGTATTGTAGCGCCATAGGTGAGGCTGCCTGACCGACGACGCGAATCTGCTGCGCGCCCTCACCAACGAAACCCTGCATGATGACCGTTACCACAGGCGTCCGAACGTATTCCTCAAGTACGTTTTCGATGTCCCGCGCGAGCTGTGTCGGCGTGCGTCCGGCAGCTTGAAGGTCCTCAACCAGCGGAGTCGAAATCTTGCCGTCCGGCCTGACCTGAACGACTGTCGAAAGGTCTTCATGGTCCCATACGAATATCTCCAGAGAATCACCTGGCCCAATCGAATACCCGGTTGAACCACTCGTGACAGCTTCATTGACCTCGGCCGCCGAGTAACTGGGTCGCTGTGAGCCACATGATACAAGCAGCATGATACTCAGCCCAAACAGCGTCACCCGCAATACTATTGAATCCACTACACTACCTCTTTCGCCTTACAGCTCCGCAAGGAGGCGTATTGCATCCTCACGGCTGGTGAAATCCTCGCCGCTGCCGACGACGTCCTGCAACACACGGCGCGCTTCATCAACCTTACCCTGCTTCGACAGACCGACAGCGTAGTGATACCGAATTTCGGCGCTACCGTTCGATAATTTGACAGCTTGCCCAAGAATGCTGACGGCCTCTTCTGTCTCACCGGCGCCTAGCAGTATCCAGCCGAGTGTATCGGCCACAGCACCACTCTCCGGCATTTTTTCAAACGCCTTGCGCGCTGAAGCACTTGCTCGCACATCATCATCAAGGTGATAAGCCCATGCCAGATTGTTTAACGCGACAGCATTTTCCGGATCTTGTGCCAGCACAGCTTCGTATTCCGATATCGACTCTTTCAGCTTATTGTCACGCTGCAGGGATTCTGCAAGCACCATACGAACGTCGCGATCCAAAGGCTGATCCGCAAGAAAGGCCTTGAGCGGCAAATTCTTGTCGTCGCTGCCGAGATCGGACTTGATTCTGTGTGCTCGCAACGCGTAGCTTCGCACTGATTCAATCGCCAATGCGCGATCGTAGGCCACTACGGCTTCCTCGAGACGTTCACTTCTAACATGAATTTCTGCTTCAAGCGCATACGGTATGGCGCTGTCTGGATGCCGCTCCTGAAGTGCTCTGGCGATGCGCATTGCCTCACCAAGGTCTCCGCTTTCGACTTTCATCTCCGCCAGAGTCACAGCCGACGGAATGTGGCCCAGATCTACCGAGCCACCATCGACCAGTGTGCGCTCCGCCAGTTCCTTATCGCCAGCTAGTCTTTGTGAGTTCGCAAGGTTCAACCTGAACTCGGCATTGGTTGCATCAAGCTCAAACGCCTTTCTAAAGGCCAGTACAGCACCCGCATGATCCTCGCGGCCGACACGTGCCTTGCCCAGAAGGTTGTGCAGTTCGGCAGCGCTTGGCTCCACGGCCAACGCCTCGTCCAGTACTTGTTCGGCCTGACGGAAATCGCCGCTGGTCATGAGAATACGCGAGAGTTCCGCTCGCGGAGCAACGGCCTTGTCATCGATTTCACGAATCTGCTGCAGCCATTCCTGCGCCGTCCCAAGGTCTTCACTTCGAGCAGCCACGCGTGCGAAACCGAACATTGCCCAGCCCAGATTCGGGCGTAACTCAAGTATTGACTCATAATGAGCCCGTGCAGCTTCCAAGTTGCCTTCCCGCTCGTCGAGCATCGCGAGATTCCGCTGGCTCATAAGATCGCCGGTTTGGTGCGCAAGCGCTCTCTCGAAGCTCTCGCGGGCGGCCGCAATATCGCCATGGACGAGTTGCACCGAGCCCAGCAGATTGTGCGCTTGGTGATTCGACGGCCAGTTGTTGACAAGCTCCTGGGCAGCCACAAGACCCTGATCTAACTGCCCGCCCTTGAGCAACAACAGCGTGGCTAGCAAATCATGACGCAGAGTATCCTCGTCAGACCTCCCTGAATCGATACTGTCGAGAATAGCCTGGAATTCCTGCATCCGCCCTGCATTCATCAATGCAATCGCGTACTCGAATCGAAGATCGCTGTTTGTCGGCTCTTCAGCCACGCCACGCGCAAGGAACTCAAGTGCTGCGTCTACGTCACCCTGAACCAAGCGGGCCCTTGCAGCCAGGGCCAACACCTTCGGATCGGCCTGCTGCCTTGCTATCAGCGGTTGTAGCGTTTCCTCAGCTTCGCCGACATTCTGCATTTGCAGTCGCGTCTCTGCGAGCAACCGCCTGGCGTCGTCGTTTCCGGGTGTCGCGGCCACGACAGCCGACAAGTACATTTCTGCCTGGGAGAGGTTCCCACTTTGCAGGTGCACTGCACCAAGCAGGGTCTGCGCCGGACGATAATCCGGCGCGCTTCGCAAAATACCCTGCAGATTTTGCTGCGCCAGCGTCCAGTCACCGTCGATTAACGCAATTCGCGACGTCAGCATCACGGCATGAAAAGAATCCGGCGACAATGCCGCAAGCTGGTCCACGGTATTACGTGCCTCGTCAGTCCGTTGCAGTGCCAATTGACTCTCGGCAAGGCCTGTCAATGCCATAGCGAGGCGGGTCACGTCGTTTTGTGCAGTGGCAAGTTGGGCTGCGACTTCATAGTCGGCCTCCGCGCCTGCAAAGTTCCGCGATCTGAAATTCAGTTCGCCGGACGCAAGCCGGGCACGAACATTGTCCGGAAAAGTGGCGATTGCATGGTCCAGAGTGCCGCGTGCCTGGGCGAAGTTCCCCTCGACCGCGAAGCTGGCGGCAATACCAAGCTGGGCGACTACGTTGTCCGGCTGATCCTGCAATACGTCTGAGTAGAGCTCTCTAGCCGCTGCCGGCTGTCCCAGCCCAATGAACGCATCGCCGCGAACCAGCATCAAATCTACGCGGTGATCGCCTGATCCAGAATCGGCCCGTATTTCATCGACAACGTCCTGAAACTTGTCTTGTGCCACCAACGCTCTCGCGAGCGGCAATGCAACAACATCGAATCCAACGCCCAAATCCACGGCAAGACGCAGCTCTTTTTCCGCAGCGGCGCCATCTCCTACGGCGGCCGACACCCGGCCAAGCAGCAGTCGGGCACGTGCGTTCTCCGGGTCACCGCGCAATACGTCTTTTGCGTCGATAATAGCGGCACGATAGTCGCCATCGGCTAGCGCCTCTTCACCCCGCGCCAAACGATCCTCGTTGTCCATCGCAAGACCGCACGCGGTCAGGAGCAGGGCCAACGGAATCAGGGTCATCGATTTCATCATTCTGTCTTAGTCTCAATCGATACTTCGATTGTATGCCGATCTTTTTGTTTTTTCAGCAGAAACTAGGCCGTACAGGGACACACACCGAGGCTTACGTCGTAGGTCCTCAGTCGCTGCTTGAAAAGGTGCTATGTCGTTGAGTTTACATCGTTTCTGAGGGAAATAGTCGGTGGAAGAGTATGGTGGCAGAGAATTGTGACGGCGGTCACATACCGCATCGGGCACTGGAACCCATCTCAAACCAGATCGTAGCCGCGCCGGCGGCGATTTTTTCGCAAGCCCAGGCGCAACGCGGCTACGATCTGGTTTGAGATGGGTTCCAGGTTGCGAGCGAATTCCCGTACCTGGTACGCGCCGATGCCGATACCTTCGCCAGCTTTCGTGGAGTCGAACGGACGGAAAAGTCGCTCTCGAATAAACTCCTGCGTCATTCCCGCTCTCTGGCGGGTGAGCTTCCTCGACGATGACCTGGGATAGCTGGATAATGAAAGGGGCCGGGTCGAACCCGGCTTCTATCCGTTCATGCCGGACAAACGGTTAGCCACGTGTCCGGAACGAGGTGTAAACCATGTGACCGGTTAACACCCCTGAGAAATGGTAGGCGCGGGTAGGATTCGAACCCCCGACCTCCGCTATGTTGTAGCAGCGCTCTACCCCTGAGCTACGCGCCTTTAGTCTACGAGAAGATTCTATGAGATAAATGCTCGGCTGCCTATACTGGTTTCACAATTCCTCAGCAATTCACCCAACGCGCCCCTTTACCCCAAAGCACAACTTCCACGGTCTGAAGAACAATCGTAATATCAAGGATTGGCGTCTTAAAGATCTCCGCATTCCTTGGCCAGACTTTCATTGGGGTGTCGGTAGCGGTTCACACGCCGAGCAAACCGGCGGCGCGATGATTGCTTGCGAGAAGGTCTGCTCCGTGGAGCACTGCCCCAACCTGCTGGAGACTGTCAAGACGAGCAATGCAATACCGGAGCGTCAATCGTGCAAGCAGTTGGCATCGCCTGGGAGGACACTCATTGCCCGGCCGCCTTGCGCGCCGCAATTCCCACTATCGCGGCGTCGAGGCGTCTGATAGTCCTCTCCTGACCGACCAACTCCAGCGTCACATCGATAGGTGGCGACACTGGACCGCTCGTTACAGCAACGCGAATCGGCTGGCCCAGTTTTCCCATCTTGATCTCGAATTCTTCGGCTACCGCACCTATCGCCTCCACAATAGCCGGCCGCGTCCAGATCGGCAGACTTGCCAACCGATCGCGCACCGCCTGTAGCGGATCCAAGATAACCGGGCGCAGATGTTTTTTTGCTGCGTTTGGCTCAACCACTTCAAAGTCCTCGTAGCAATAGCGAGCGCTGGCCGCCATGTGCAGCAACGTGTCGGCGCGTTCGCGAAATCCCTCGGCAACAGCCACAGGGTCGGGCCCGTTGGCCGGGTTCAGGCCAGCCTGAATCAGGTAAGGCACCAGCAATCCACCGATTCGTTCGGCCGGCGCAGCCATGATGTGCTGCTGGTTGAGCCACCGTAGTTTTTCGGGATTGAATGCGGAGGCGGATTGGTTGACCGCCGCCATATCGAAAAGGTTGATCATTTCCTCTATCGAAAAAATCTCCTGGTCGCCGTAAGACCAGCCCAGCCGCACAAGGTAATTCAACATCGCTTCCGGCAAGTATCCCTGTTCGCGATATTCGCGAATGTCCACCGCCCCATGGCGTTTGGAGAGTTTCGCGCCGTCCGGTCCAAGAATCATCGGCAGATGGGCAAACGCAGGTAGTTCAGCACCCAACGATGCAAACATATTGATTTGACGTGGCGTATTGTTCAGATGATCGTCACCACGGATGACATGTGTTATCCGCATATCGTAATCATCGACAACAACCGTAAAGTTGTAGGTTGGCGAGCCGTCTGATCGGGCAATAATCAAATCGTCGAGTTGCGCATTCTCGAACACCACCCTGCCTCGAACCTGGTCATGGACCACAACCTCTCCGTCCCGCGGGTTCTTGAAACGAACGACGGGCTCGATTCCTTCACGCGGTTTCGTCCTGTTTCTGCAGCGACCGTCATAGCGAACCCGTTCACCTTTTTCCATCTGCTCGGCACGAAGCGCATCCAGCTCTTCGCGCGTGCAGTAACAATGGTAGGCCTTGCCCTCCTCAAGCCACCGCTCTTTGACCTCGCGGTAGCGATCGAAGCGGCGGGTCTGGAAGATCGGTCCTTCATCAGCATCCAACCCGAGCCATTCCAATCCTTGCAGAATGGCGTCGACGTTTTCCGGCGTTGATCGCTTACGGTCCGTATCCTCGATACGGAGAATAAACTGGCCGTCGTGATGGCGGGCATAAAGCCAGCAAAACAGCGCCGTGCGGATACTGCCAAGATGAAGGACGCCGGTTGGGCTGGGGGCAAATCGGGTTCGGACGGACATCGGGCGCTTGGACCTCCTGGACGGCGCAAAAGTTTAGCAGACCGAGCAGGACGTTCGCCGATTTGAAACGGGCATCCCGGCCCACGGCCTCGAATTCAGAACTGCGCCCGCGGATACCAGCACTCCCCGAGCACTCATTCGTAATCGGCGAGAATCGCCGACACGCCCGTCAACCGCTGGTTACGTGCGCGGCCGATAGTAAGAAATCGTTTAGAATTCTTATGCTTATGAGACTACCAAAATCGATTGCAATACTCGGCGGCAAGCGACCTTTATCGCTGCGATTTCAAACTAGGCCTGTCGTCCAAGACCCGCAAAAACCGCGGACTTGCGCAGATTCAATTTTTGAATTTGCGCAAATCGCGTTCGATACCCCCAAGTGCAGAATACTTTTTTCTCGTGTAGGCAAACGCCGACAAGCTTTAACAAAAGCAATTACAAACACTTCGACGTGTTACATAAGACGGGGCATTAAAAAGTGTCCGAGAATGGCGACACCACAACCATAATCAGTCGTTTATTTCCGGCAATGACGCTTTTAAAATCGGCGATCGAATTCATAGATTACTGATCTACTGATGTTTTTGCTTTGTTGGCATGCGGCTTGCTTTTGGTTTTGAGCGAATTTGGATTTCTGTATCGCTCTGGCTCACGGACACCTGAAATCGGTCACCAAGAGGCCACTTGGGATGCTCTGTCAAGTACGCGTGAGGATGTTGCCATTGTCCGCGATGTGGCGTCTTCCAGGCGATGGCAAGGGCACCCCTTTTCAATTTGGCGAGTTATGGAAAACAGGTCCTTGCACGCAGACAGTTTATTGGTATAACGATGCTGAACTGAACAAGGGCAAACCTGCCGAAAGGCAGGGACGCAAAGCTTCCGGTCTACGGGTTTTACCTAGGACAGCGGGGCTGCCGGGGAACAAGACGCGTCCTGCGTCGGAATGCTTCTTTCGAGCAGCTTCTGCACTGGTCAATCCCAAAGCCGAGCTTGGTCTTAGTGAAAAGTGGTGCATCGCCGCAAGGCGGGCGCCGTGCATAGGCAAATCGCCGGCTGTTTCCAGCCGGCCATATTGAGGAAGATGAGCATGACGAATCGCTTGGGCAACGCACGCCTCGTACTGACGCTAGTTGCAGCCTGTTTGACAACCGCAGGGTGCTTGACGAGCGGCGATAGCGAAGATTCTCCAGACACTCCTGTCGACCCCGGACCTGATGCTACGAACAGAGCACCGACAATTTCGGGCAACCCGCCGCCGGCGGTTGTCGTCGGACAAAACTATTCCTTCACGCCGAGTGCGTCCGATCCCGATGGCGACCAGTTAACTTTCGCGATTCAAGGCAAGCCGGCATGGGCCGAGTTCGATCCGGATACCGGCTCGCTATCAGGGCTCGCAACCATGGGCTCAGAGGGCTCGTATCCCAACATTTCGATCACCGTCAGTGACGGGGTTGCATCAGCCTCGCTTCCCAGTTTCGCAGTGGAAGTGACACAGTCCGCTCTCGGATCGGTTACGTTGTCGTGGACTCCGCCAACGCAGAACGAAGACGGCTCGGCATTGGTCGATCTCGCCGGATACAACATCTACTACGGCACCAGTCCTGGTAACTACGACACCACGATCCGCATCGATAACCCCGGCGTCGTTAATTATGTCGTCGAAAACCTGTCGCCAAACACCTATTATTTCGTAGCTACCGCTTTCAATTCCGGTAACGTCGAAAGCGATTTCTCCACGGGTGTCTCTACGGTTGTCAACTGAGAATTATTAGTTTCCACGCGTAAATCGCCGGGTTGAGGATCTCAAGGATCATGCGACGCTGCGTGACGATGTCGCACTGTACGTCATGTTTTGATCCGTAACCAGCGAATATCGCCGCCGTATTTCGAGGGGCGGGGTATAATTAGTACCATTGACGCCAATAACCGTTTGGCCATGCACTGTCGCTTTTCGAGAGCGTCTGGTTCGCTACGTCGGTATCTGATCTAAGCTTCTTCGGTTGCGAGTACCATCGAGACCCGCGTCCCGCGACCCGGTTCGCTGCTGACGTCCAAACGCCCGCCGGCCATTTGCACGGTTTCCTTGATCTGATATGCGCCAATACCCATCCCGGACGTACCCTTGGTGCTATCGAAGGGCCTGAAGAGCCGCTCCCTGATAAACGTCTCATCCATCCCCCGACCGGTATCGACGATAGCCACCGTACATTCCGCGCCATTGGCGACCACTTCGACGCGGACCGATCCGTCAACCGGTGTCGCATCCTGGGCATTGCGGATGCCATGATAGACCGCCATCTGCAGCCGATCCCGGTTGGCGCGAACCCAAACCTGTTCGTCGCCGATCACGGCGCGCGGCACGGGCTGGCGATCTCCGCACTGCGAGACCGCCTGCATGACCAGCTTGCCCAGTTCCAGTCGCTGCGTTGGCTCCACCCGTGAGCTTTGCTGCAGCGTTTCGATGACCCGGCGCATCCGTGCCACACTTCCCTTGATCGTGTCTATGGCATCTTCAATAAACTCGGGCTTGTTTTTGTGCCTTTCCGCGTTTTCAACGACCAGAGACTGTTGAGCAATCAGATTCTTCAAGTCATGCATGATGTAAGCAGTTAGCTTGTTGAACGCTTCAAACTGCCGACTCTCCGCGAGCTCCTCGGTTGATATCTCCTGAGCGAGGTAACTGGCGATCTGTTTGCCCGCGGTCTTCAGCAGATCGCGGTCCTCGAAATTCAGTGCTTCCGGCGGTTCGGATTCCGATAGCGACACAAAGCCAAGCACTTCACCATCGTGTAGCAACGGCACCACAAACTCGAACTGTTGCAGATTGACGGCAAGCTCGGTGAGGTCCAATGTGGAATACCGGGCTGGATCGCGGTCGTATTCACTCCGTTCAATGACCCAACCGCATTTCTGTAGAAATTGCGGCAATGACGCATCGGCCGGGATACTGAGATCCACCTCCGGTGTATTCCAACTGGCCGCGCACGTGAATGCTGAGCCATCTTCGGTGGCCAACCACAGCAGGCCGGACGGCGCGTTGACAATCCGTGCCAATGCCTTGAGACCTCGCTTCTTCAGCGGCAGACCTTCTTCCGGAGAAGTCAGCGTATCGATCAGCCGCAGCCATTCTTCCCGATAATCGTATTTGTTCTCATAGAAATGTTTGCTGATAAACACCCGCAGTTGCGCGCGCAGCCGTCCAGAGAACAGAAAAATGCCCAGTAACAAAAATGCGCCCGACGAAAAGATCAGCTGTGCGGCTGGTCCCCAGCCCCCCCCGGCGACGCGGATGTAGTAGCCCACGAAACCGGCGAGCGTCAGATAAATGCCGGCGCCGAACAGCGTTGTGCTATAGAACACGATCTGACGGGACACGAATATGCCAACGGACCAGGAGGGCGCCCGACGGGCGGCCACGGCCAGCAGCGGCACGCACATCGCGACGACAAATCCGCGCGCACCCCAGACAGCTTCGCTGACCTGTCCGACAAGTATCGCGTTGGAATACAGGAGCAGGTCGTAGGCGAATATACCGCCTAGCCCAAGGCACAGGTATTTCAGTCCCTTGAGCTGTGCCACGCGGGCGTTACGATAAATGTGCTCAATGCCAACGAGCCCAAAGAGCGAGGCCAGTAGCGACCCGAATACAACCACGCTACCCATGCCGACATTCGTTCCGTGGGAGCGCCCGTAGATTTCCAGTCCGATGCCCGTAGCCAGCATGGCGACTACCCAAAAAACACCGCCAAACCGTACAAACCAGACCTGCGCTGTGCCTATTGCGCCGCTCAAAAGCGCTGCGAGAAACAGCAGCCACACACCGTCAAAAACGAATTCGAGAACGAAGACCCACGACAACGACAGACTGCCCGTTGCCGCGTCATAGGCGAGGCCAAGTCCCCAGATCGCCGAGATGACGGCGGCGATCAGCAGCACACCGCTGTGCGCGCGGCCACGGAACGTCGTCACGAGAAGTAACGCAAGGACCAAAAAAACCAGGCTGGCCAGGCCGTATCCGATCGATTGCAGGCTAGGGCTCATAACTGGCGTCGGCGCCCGACCTCATCGAGCCCCTTTACCCCACAAAACGACCTCGGCGGTCTGCAGGATGATCACCAGGTCCCGAAGCAGGGTATGGTTCTTCACGTAATAGAGATCGTATTGCAACTTCTCTGCGGCATCTTCTTCCGACGCGCCGTACGAATACCGCAATTGCGCCCACCCGGTGACTCCAGGTTTCACCGTGTGGCGCTCGGCGTAGTACGGGATAGACTCAGAAAGCTTATCAACAAACTCGGGACGCTCGGGACGCGGCCCCACAATGCTCATTTGTCCGCGAAGAACGTTGAAAATCTGCGGCAGTTCGTCAAATCGCAGCGTCCGGATCAATCGCCCAACCCGGGTGATACGCTCATCGTTCTCCGTAGCCCACACCGCTTTGCCATCGGCCTCCGCATCCACGACCATGCTGCGGAACTTCAGAACGCGAAACGGGATGCCGTTGTGGCCAACACGCAGCTGCCGATACAGCACCGGGCTGCGCGCACCGTCCTCGATCTTGATCGCAAGGGCGATCAGAACCAGAACCGGCCAGAACACGATTAGCGCGATCGCGGAAACGACTATGTCCATCAGGCGCTTGATGGCCATACGTAGTCGCGACTTGCGGAAACCTTCGGAAAAAATAAGCCAGCCGGGACTGACGAGGTCGATGCGGATCTTGCCAGTCTCGCGTTCCAGGAATTCGATCAACTCGATCACCTCCACGCCACGCAGCCGACAATCCAGCAACTCGCGAATTGGAAGGTTGCCGCGCCGATCGTCCATCGCGATGACGATCTCCTCCGCGCCGAGCTCGATCGCAAGTTCCGATAAGGAGCGATCGTTTGCCAACCGCAGGCACTGCCCGTGCGGGTCCGTGTCGCCCGGCGCCGGTACCTTGCCGACAATTTTGAAGCCGCGCCGGTCGGCACGCCTTCGGAGCGCCGATATGCTTGCCGCCCGCTCCCCTGCGCCGAAAATCAGCGTTTTCCGGCGGAAAATATTCTCATCGACATTGTTGACGAAATACAGCCTCACCAACAGAATAAGGACCGCCGCAACGGTCATCGCAACAGCCCAAAAACTGCTCGTAACGGCTAAAGACGGCACAACGTAGGAGACAGCCGCCAGCGCGAGTGAGCCCAGCATCAAGCCAACGAGAACGCGGGCAGAGACTTCCCTGTAATTGATCCGTTGGTGAAATTGGTAGAGGCCAACCGCAAGCAGACTGAGCAATACAACAAGCGACACGCTGAACGCGCGCGGAATAAGCGGTCCCAATACCTCTTCGCATCGCTCGAGGTCGCCCTCAAACAGGATTAGCGCGGCAATGTAGACCGAGGTATACAGGGCCAGAGCTTCCACCATCGCAAGCAGAAGCAGCGGAGCGGGAATCCTGTTCGTTAGTGACCGTGTGGCCATGCCTTGCCTTTTAAACTGCAACGTACGCGAACGTTCGGCGACTTGCGCGCGAGGACGTTATGGTAGCGAAGATAACGCACATCTATTGTGACAGGGCTCTCCCCGTCAGCCGTGAATTCAATTGCCCACCAATAGCCCACCGCAGGCCATCGAAAATATATTTTTCTTTTTTTTCATATAGTTATACTAATATTGGACAACAAACTTCATTGATTCGTTACATTCTACTGTATTTTAGACCATTTCTACGATGCGAGAGAAAGTGTGTATCGCCTGACACTGAACGACTAGACTTCACGCAAATCCGTTGATCGAATACGCCGAGCATGCCCAGAAAAGCCATCCATCTGATTGCAGCCGCGCGACCCAATTTCATGAAGGTCGCACCGCTCTACCATGCGCTCAAGAACACCGATTGGGCCGCCCCGGTCCTCGTCCACACCGGCCAGCACTACGACCGCAATATGTCGGACGCGATTCTCGAGGACTTGAAAGTACCCGCCCCCGATTTTCATTTGGGCGTCGGCAGTGGGTCTCACGCCGAGCAAACGGGGGGCGTGATGATCGCCTACGAGAAAGTCTGTATGGCTAACCGCCCCGACTGGACAGTGGTCGTTGGTGACGTCAACTCCACAGCCGCGTCAGCGATGGTCTGCACCAAACTGTGGATTCCGGTCGTTCATCTGGAGGCGGGGCTCCGCAGCGGCGATCGCAGCATGCCGGAAGAAATAAACCGGCTCGTCACCGACGCGATTGCGGATGTACTGTGGACGCCGTCCGAGGATGCCGACGAAAACCTGCTTGCCGAAGGTGTGGAGCCAGACAAGATCGACCGTATCGGCAATATGATGATCGATTCGTTCGAGATGTTGCGAAGCACGATTGAAACGTCCAGTGCACAGGCTGAACTTGGACTCGAAACCGGCGAGTACGCATTGGTTACGCTACATCGACCGTCCAACGTCGACACCGCCGAGTCTCTGACACCCATCGTCGAGGCGTTGGCCGAGGCCGCGAGTCAGTTGACCGTCGTCTTCGTTGCGCATCCGCGTACCATCAAGGGACTCGAAGCATTCGGACTGAAGAACCGCCTGACCGCGTCAGCCAATATCAAACTTCTGGAACCGCTTCCCTACGTCCGGTTCATGAACATCGTCACCGGTGCTCGACTGGTAATTACGGATTCCGGCGGACTCCAGGAAGAAACGACCTATCTCGGCATTCCCTGCCTCACGCTGCGGGAAAATACCGAGCGGCCGGTCACGGTCACGATGGGAACGAACAAGCTGGTTGACGCCGCAAGCCTTGCGCAAAACCTGACCGGGGTTATCAGCGGTAACTGGCCGGCCGGGCAGCGTCCGCCGCTTTGGGATGGCAAGACCGCAGAACGTGCCGTGGCCTGTCTCGAACGCCGAACTCGTCAACGATGTTAGTCGTAACTCCGTCCCAGTCCGACTGAAGCGGTTTATCGTGCTGCTGAACTACCGATGGCTGCTGACTGGTATTTTTCTGACGTTGCTCGTTATTGTATCCATTACGCCCACGCAAAGCCGAACCGACGATTCGGCATTCAGCTGGCTAGTCATGGCCACTCCGATGCCCCTGCAAAAATTTCTGCATGTCGCTATGTACGCCACTCTCACTTTCCTAGTTATCTGGGCGATGGAGAGCGTACAGTCGCGCCTGACGAAACACCTGGTCGCACCGCTTGTGGCAATCGCAATCGGTGCGTTGCTCGAGTGGTCCCAGACCAGGATACCGGGCCGGTTTGGGACACTTCTGGACGTGCTGCTGAACGGAGTCGGTGCAATCCTCGGTGCGGTGGCGGCGTTGTTGTTTCTGTAGCGAATGCACACCGGCCGCTTGCCGGTTTTTTTTACAGTCCCCGGTTCGATCACGTAAGTTGAGTTCTTAACTCATTGTTTGTTATTGTTTTTTAATGTTGGCACGAAGATTGCTGAATAGTCGCTTACTAGGGTCAACCGACGAGTAAAAACATGGAAGTTCGAACGATGAAACAAAGGATTGTAAGCGCTCTGGCATGTGTGGGCCTCGGGCTGGCGGCGGCGGGACCAGCAAACGCCATTCCGGTTAGCTACGAGATCGGCAACTACAGCTCGGGTGGCTACTCCGCAAGCTTCCTCCACGGCGCAACCGGTTGCGATGGCACGACGGGGATCGGTGGACGCCCCTTGTACATGTGCGGTGATCCGATACTACCGATCACCGGCACCATCACGGGTAATGTCATCGGCGGATTTCTCGCCATCACCGGTGGCTCGCTGACGATCGGTGGATCGTCTTACGGTATCACCCAATTCGGTTTCCTACCCAATGTGCTTGGCGCGATCGGCACCGAAGCCATAGGGGGCTTCGGAATCGAGGATCATGGATATTTTATTTTCGAGCACCTCGTTACGGGCAGTGGAGGCCCGAACTTTTTCAACGGCGACGAATTTATCCTGTGGGGACAGAACATCGCTGCGTACAAGTGCGCCTGGGACGAAGACGAGTGTTACCTTGGACCTCGGTGGGGTATCGACCTCTACGGCAAACGCGTTGCCGTACCCGAACCCGGCACACTTGCTTTGTTTGGGCTTGGCTTGTTGGCAATCGCGGGCATGCGCCGGCGCAGGACGGTCCGCGCCAACACTTGATTCAGCGACCTCGTTAGCTAAAAAGCCGCGGCAACCTGTCGCGGTTTTTTTTGTGGTCTCCCGCCGTGTAGGTGAGTCCTTCCGCGCAAGCTGTGCTCCCACGAGCTGTGGCATTGGACAGGCTCCTGAGACGCTGTCATCAAGACTCCAGGATTGCGAGGACTTCCGCCGTCTTGATTTCCATCAGCGCCCGATCTCCGCGGCTCTCCACGTTCAGCCTAACGACCGGTTCCGTGTTGGACATGCGAACATTGAAGCGCCAGTCACCGAAATCGAAACTGTACCCGTCCGTGTCGTCTACGCTAATCGCGTCACTCGCGTATTCGACGTGCAGCTTGTCCAGTGTCGCGGCGGCGTCCGCGACCTGCCGATTGATCTCGCCGCTGGCAGGAAAGGCCGCGATGCGCTCGCCGACCAGTTCAGACAGTGGCTTGCCGGTTTGGCACAGCAGCTCAGCCACCAGAAGCCACGGGATCATGCCGCTATCGGCGTAGGAGAACGCTCGAAAATAGTGGTGGGCACTCATCTCGCCGCCGTAAACGGCGTCTACCGCACGCATGGTTTCCTTGATGAACGAGTGTCCGGACTTACTCTGGACCGCCTCACCGCCCGCTGAGTGCACGATGTCCAGCGTATTCCAGGTAAGCCGCGGATCATGCACGATTTTCGCGCCCGGGTTGTGTTGCAACACACTCTCCGCAAGCAGTCCGACGATGTAATACCCCTCGATGAAGCCGCCGGTCTCGTCGAACAGGAAACAGCGATCGAAATCGCCGTCCCAGGCGATACCCAGATCAGCGCCGTTCGCTTTGACGGCATCGGCCGTGACCGCGCGATTCTCCGGCAGCAGAGGATTCGGTATGCCGTTGGGGAACTTGCCGTCCGGCTCGTGGTGAATTTTGATGAACTCGAAAGGCAGATGTTTCTCCAGCCCGTCGATCGCCATGCCCGCCGTGCCGTTTCCGGCATTCACCACCAGCCTTAGCGGTTTGAGCCTGCCTACGTCCACATAGCTCAGCATGTGCTGGATGTAGTCGTCGAAAATCCGAGTTCGCCAGCGGCTGCCGTGGTCGTTATTCGCTTTGCGTTCGTCGCGTTCGGCAATCGCTTTTATGTCCGAAAGCCCGGTATCGGCACTGATGGGTTTCGCGTCTTCGCGCACGAGCTTGAGACCGTTGTAGTCGGCGGGATTGTGGCTCGCGGTGACCATGATACCGCCGTCGGCGCCGAGGTGTGCTGTCGCAAAATACACCATCTCGGTGCCGCACAAACCGATGTCGAGCACCTCGACGCCGGCCTCAAGGAGACCGATCGCAACGGAATCCGAAAGTTCGGCGCTTGACAGACGCATGTCCCGGCCGATAACCATGCGGTGCGCCCCCAGGTATTCGGCCGTCGCGTTGCCGATCCGGTAGGCGACATCGTCGTTGAGTTGGACGGGTATCTGTCCGCGAACGTCGTAAGCTTTGAAACAATCGATCTTGATAGGCATTCGTGTCCGTCCTTGGCGGTTGTCTTTGCCGCATTCTCGCTAAAACCCGTGGGATGAGCGCGGCGTCCATAGTGGCACCCGGCAAGCGGCGATGCAATGTTTGGTCCGTTCACACCAGTTACGCCTACGCGCAGCCTAGCGACATTGTGAACCAACGGCAACGCTGAGTTGACTTCACGGGCAGCGGCGGCTGCTCGTCATGGACCACAATTGGCAATCCAGCCGTGCGCCAAAAAATCCCGAACGAATACTTGGACAGGACACCGATGTCCGGAAAGCCGTCGTGCACGCGCCGGTCCACAAACCATTCCGGGGACTCTACTCTGGCAACACCGCACCGTGTTGACTGAGGCTTCTTTGAAACGCTGCTAGCTATTGGTCCCTGCCCGCCCATAGTTGTCTTCCAAACGCACGATATCGTCCTCGCCCAGATAGTCGCCGCACTGGACTTCGATGATGTGCACGGGCTCATCGCCCGGATTTTCGATACGGTGGACAGCACCAATCGGGATGTAGGTCGACTCGTTGACGGTGAGATCAAAAACCTTGTCATCGAGGGTAATTCTCGCCGTGCCACGCACAACCACCCAGTGTTCCGCTCGCCGTGCGTGCTTCTGCAAGGACAGAACAGCACCCGGACTGACGATCAGGCGCTTGACCTGGAAACCGTCGTCGCTGTCGATCGAATCGTAGCTCCCCCACGGACGGAATACCTGACGATGCAGTTTAGGTTCTTCGCGATTCATTCGGGCCATCTCCTCAACCAGTTTCTTCACGTCCTGGCTGCGACCACGGCGCGTCACCAGCACACAGTCCTTGTCTTCGACTATCACCAGATTCTTGACACCGACGGCCGTTACCAGGCGGCTCTTGCCGCTAATGAAGCTCCCCTCGCAGTCGATGGCGATGACGTCGCCGCTGACCGCGTTGCCGTCCTCGTCCTGCTCACTAACGTCGTGCAGCGCAGACCAGGAACCGACGTCGCTCCAACCGGCAACCAACGGCACCATGTCGCCGCGATCGGTCAACTCCATAACCGCGTAGTCGATGGAATCCGAGGGGCTCTTGCTGAAGGCTTCGGCGTCCGGACGGACAAAATCCCTGTCCGTTTCGGCCTTCTCTATGCTTTGCTCGCACATGGCCAGGATATCCGGTGCGTACTTCCCCAGTTCCTCGAGATAAACATCGGCGCGCATCAAAAAAATGCCGGCATTCCAAAAAAACCGGTTAGTTTCCAACAGGTTGACCGCAGTCTTTTTGTCCGGTTTTTCGACGAACGAATCGATGGGCGCAACGACCAACGAACGAGCATCCGATTCTATGTAGCCGTACCCGGTTGCGGCATAGGTCGGCACCACCCCGAAACAGACGAGCCGGCCGCTTTCGGCCGAGGCCGTCCCCGCTTCGACGGTTTCGATGAATTTCTCGACGTCGGCGATGACGTGGTCAGCCGGCATAATGAGCAACAACGGTGAGCCGTCCTTCTCATCAGCGGCATCGAGGGCCAGAAGTGCCGCGAGCGCAGCAGCAGGCGCGGTATTCCGACCGACGGGCTCAAGAACGATTTTCGCTGGAGTATCAATATCCCGCAGCTGCTCCGCGACGAGAAACCGATGCGCGTCGTTGCATACGGCAATCACTTCATCTGCCATCCCTTCCCGGCCACGAACGCGCAGCGCAGTGTCCTGGAGCATGGTGTGTTCACCTGCCAGCGGCAGGAATTGCTTCGGATAACCCGATCGGGACGCAGGCCAGAGCCGCGTGCCGGAGCCGCCAGATAACACAACCGGTTGAATAACTGCCATGACTCTCGAATTCCGTGATCTCAAAGATTCGTCAAAATTAGTCGACGGTCCCCAACTTTAAGCTATCGACCACAGGACCGCCGCGGACCTGGTTCTCATTTAGGGTCCGAATTGCCGCGACCCATCGCGTAATAGGTAATCCCAAGCGTCGAGAGCATGGCGGGATCGTAGAGATTTCGGCCGTCGAAAATCACCGGGTCGGCCAAGGCCTGTATCACGGCCTGGAAATCCGGGCTGCGAAATTCCTGCCACTCGGTCACGATCACCAAGGCGTCGGAACCCTCGAGCGCCGCCTGCGCCGAGTCGCACAGCTCAAACCCGTCCTGCGCCGCATACAGGCGTCTCGCCTCGTCCATCGCCTCGGGGTCGTAGGCACGAACGGTGGCGCCGGCGTCCCAGAGCAGCTCCATCAGGACGCGACTGGATGCCTCCCGCATGTCGTCGGTTTTCGGTTTGAAGGACAAACCCCAAACGGCAAGGGTCTTGCCCTCCAGGTCGCCGCCGTAGTGCGCAGCCACCTTCTCGAAAAGGCGGCGTTTCTGCCGTTCGTTCACGTCTTCGACGGCATTCAACAAGACGGCCGGATAGCCCAGCTCTGATGCCGAGTGCGCCAGCGCACGAACGTCTTTGGGGAAGCACGAACCTCCGTAGCCGGCACCCGGGTAGATGAAGTGATAGCCGATACGTGGATCCGAACCGATGCCGACGCGCACTTTCTCGATGTCCGCGCCACAGCGCTCCGCGATATTCGCGAGTTCGTTCATGAAGCTGATTTTTGCCGCCAGCATCGCGTTAGCCGCGTATTTGGTCAGTTCTGCCGAGCGGACATCCATCGTGATCAGCCGATCGTGGTTCCTGTTAAAGGGTTCGTACAGCGCTTTCAATAGTTCGGAGGTACGCGGATTGTCGGTACCCACGACAATTCGGTCCGGCTTCATGAAATCGCTGATGGCCGCACCCTCTTTGAGGAATTCGGGGTTGGACACGACGTCGAATTCCAGTGCCGTGGCACGATCCGCCAACGCGCCGCGTACGGTGTCCCCAACTTTGTCCGCCGTTCCGACCGGCACGGTGGACTTGTCAACGATGATCCGATAATCCTGCATATGCTCGCCGATCGATTGCGCGACCGCAACAACGTGCTGCAAATCGGCGGAGCCGTCTTCGTCCGGCGGAGTACCGACGGCAATAAACTGGAAAAGCCCGTGGTCGACGCCTTTTTGCATGTCGGTCGTGAATTCGAGCCGCCCCGCGTCCATGTTGCGCTTGAGGTAGTCTTCGAGGCCAGGCTCGTATATCGGCACTTCGCCGGACTGCAAACGCCCGATCTTTTCCGCGTCGATATCGACACAGATCACATGATTGCCCATCTCGGCCATACAGGCGCCGGTCACCAAGCCGACGTAGCCGGATCCAAAAATAGTCAGATGCATAGATCGCCCTTACAAATACGAATTAAGCGGCCGAATTATACAGGGAGATATTGCAGTTCCGTGTGACGGACGGCAGATGCTGGACCAGATCTCTCAGGCTGAGCGCTCAAGGTCGTCTGGAGGGAAAGTCAACGATAGTGTCCGATCCGTCGCTCGTGCCGGTTTTCCTCGTCCAGACCAGATCGTCGATGCCGTTCGCCGGCGTGTATTCCTTTACGGCGCGCAGCAGGATGTCGCGCGCTCTGCTGTAATCCAACTTGATTGACGCATCCATCAGTTCGTCGAGAAGTTCCAGCAACGCGTCGATCATCAGGCATTCTTCGTCCGCCCGCATGATACGGGGATGCTCGGTTCCGGTGACGTTGGCGCCGATCATCAACTCCTCGTACAGTTTTTCCGCGGGCCTCAAGCCGATGTATTGAATCTCGACGTCACCCTCTGTGTTCGATTCGTCGCGGACCGTGAGGCCCATCAACTTGATCATGCGGCAGGCGAGATCGTGTATTCGCACGGGCTTGCCCATATCCAGAACGAATACTTCGCCACCCTGCGCCATCGATCCAGCCTGGATAACAAGCTGGGAGGCCTCCGGGATGGTCATGAAGTAGCGGATGATCTCACGGTGCGTCACTGTGACGGGACCACCGGCGCGAATCTGCTCTTTAAATAGGGGAACAACCGATCCCGACGATTCAAGCACGTTGCCAAACCGCACCATGCACAACCGGGTGTCCGTATGCTGCGCCTGATACGCCTGCAGGATCAGTTCGGCAAACCGCTTGGTCGCACCCATGACGCTCGTCGGATTGACCGCCTTGTCCGTCGAGATCAGTACGAACGTCTCTACGCCGGCGTCGATCGCCGCACGCACTGCGTGCAGCGTTCCGAATACGTTGTTATGAATACCCTCGAAAAGATTGTGTTCGACAATCGGCACATGCTTGTAGGCAGCCGCGTGATAAACGGTATTCACGCCGAAAGTCGTCATCACTTCATTGATTCGGGCTTCGTGATGCACTGAGCCCAGTAAAGCGATGATTTCCGTACTGCCGTCAAGCTCCGCCGAAAGCCTCTTCAGCTTTCTTTCAATGCTGTAGAGCGCGGGCTCCGAAAGCTCGAACAGGACCAATCGTACCGGGTTCAGCCTTAGAATCTGCTTGCACAGCTCGGAGCCGATCGATCCGCCTGCACCCGTAACCATGACGTTTTTGAGCTTGACGCAGGCGTCGAGAAGCCTCGGGTTCGGCGGTACTGGATCACGTCCCAACAGATCATCGACCGCCACATCGCTTATATCATCCACACGGGCCTTTCCGGATACCAAATCCTTGATTTCCGGCATCGTTTGCACATGTACGGGGAACTCCGACAACCGGACGAGCACTTGGCGCCGCCGGCGTCTGCTCGCGTTTGGTATCGCCAACAAGACGCGCGCCGCACCCGTCTTCTTGGTCAGCGCTTCGATCCTGGACGGCGGATACACAACCAAGCCTTTCACTTTTTTGCCGAACAGCGCGGGATCGTCGTCAACCATGGCAATCGGCGAAAACTCATTCCCGCCCTGCAGGCTGATTGCCAACTGCGCACCTGCATCCCCGGCACCATAGATAATGACAGACTCCGCGGAGCGCCGCCCGGACGTGTCGATTAGAAACATCCTGGCGAAATAACGGCTTCCGCAGACGTAGATCATCGCCAGTGCGGCATAGACGGCAGCCCACCGGACTGACACGAGTTGGCCGTCAATGAAGTAGCAGATCACGCCGCCCATCACAGCCGCACCGCCTGCCGTCGTTGCGCCCGCGAGTATCAAATCCACTCCCAGGTACCGAATGACCGTTCGATAAAGGTCTTGCCACCACGCGAAGATCATCGCACCAAGCGCCGTGATCACGGAGACCAGACCTATCTGTGCGACACCAACGAAACTCGTTGAAACCAGCCAGAACGCGAGTAGGCTGCATGCGGCAAAACCGATGAAGTCGCTGATGACGACGATGGCGGACTTGGCGGGTCGCGGCAGGCTGATCAGTAGCCTGCGCGCGGATTCACTGATGGTTTGACGTTGGCTATTCACTGTTTTTTGTTGCCTAGCCGCCGTGCTCGACGACACCTAAGATAACCCGTCATATCGAGCAACATCGCTTCTTGCCTGTTGCTTCACATCTGCAGAGTTTGATCTTGAAGTGAATTTTGACTACCCAGCTCATGAACCCCAGAATGTGGGCGAATATTACTGCATACAGGAAGCGTCGCCAAGACCTGTCGCGAAAAAAAATCAATATCTATCAAACGATTGTACAAGGAAGCGGTTGACCCGCCGGAAGTCGCTTTTCGATGGGAGAATCAACGAGGCAGCTCTGGACTTCGTCCAAAGACACCGCTCCCGGACTGGCGAACAAAACAGACTCGATGCATCACCGGCGTTGTTCGTTCGGCGCCGCGCGCAAGACGTGGCGTCAAATACCGGTTTTCGACCGACAGACGATCAAGTATGAGTTTCCACAGGCCGTCTCGAGTCCGCCCGCCTGGCATGGATACACCGACTAGTCTCTTTTTCTCACGTTCATATAGATCATGAACGGAATCGACTGGTCCGCAATCCGTCGAATGGTTCTGGGAACGTTTCTCGCCAAAGATCTCATCGGAAAGAAGTGATAATACACCTTGTCAATCTCGAAGTGAGGTTCCAGAAGTTTAGCAAAAGAGTCTCTTGAATAGGCCTTACCCACAGGATTCTCTTCACCGTCGTACCATCTGACTATTTCGTCTCGATCTCGTACATCGAATATATTCTGCCTGCCTCGCCCATGCAGACCTTTCTTTAACTTGACTAGCCACCGACCCACCGGATGAATCAAAGGCCACATCCGCAACATCACGTTTTGGTAATAAACTGAAAGGCTGGCGGTGCCGCCGGGGACCAGGATTCTCGCAATTTCGCTAACGGCTTTTTCCGTGTCCGGTGTATGATGAATTACACCCTGACAGTTGACGTGATCGAACACTGCGTTGGAAAAACTCAGGGCTTCCGCATTCTCCTCCCTCAACTCGGGACTCGCACCGTAAATACTGCACCGTTGCCCTGCAAGTTCCAACGACTTTGGCGACAGGTCCGCACCGGTCAGGTTATGAAACCCTCGTTCCCAAAATTCAATCAGCCAAAAACCGATACCGCAACCCAAATCGAGAATCCGGCTTTCAGAGTTTAAACCGTGAAAAACGGATGGATCTACTTCTCCTGCAAAGCAGTCCTCCCGGTACACTTCTCTGTGTTGCTCAAAAAACTCGCGCGTGCCAGGCTCGAAATCTGACTCACCTGTAAACAATGGCTGTGCGTTCCAAAAACTTCTGACGTCTTCAACGGATTTCATCGGAATCAACTTTCATTAGCACCAATAACGGCAGGGTAACGCGAGCAATTTCGCCTCAGCCGAGCAAAGCAGTAGTGGAAATGCGCACGCATACCGAGATCGTAGGTTGAGAGCTGCGCGCGACCTCAGTGTATCAAGCTTCAGCATCGGAAAGAACGTCAATCAGCGCCTGGCAGCTACGGTCAATCTCGGCTGACGAAAGCGTTGGATGCACGAGCATCATCATGCCCGTATCGCCAAGTTCGCGAGAAACGGGTAAACGCTCGGGCGGTCGCATGTCAGTGCCGTCGAACGCCTTCTCCAGGTATACCTCGCTGCATGAACCGTGATAACAGGGCACTCCGCGTGCAGCGATCTCCTCCACTATCCGATCTCGAGACCAGCCGGTTGCCAGATGTTCCGGTCTTACAAACGCGTAAAAACGATAGTAGGCGTGGACACAATCATCAGGGACCGTCGGTACGCGGAGCGCATTAAACGTCTGACATGCTTGCGCAAGGCGCGAGGCGTTTGCGATCCGGCGTGTGCGCCAATCCGGCATTCGACGCAGCTGGATTCGGCCTATAACCGCCTGAAATTCGAGCATGCGGGCGTTGGTACCAAAAGATTCGTGCAGCCAGCGAAAACCTGGCGCGTGTGTACGCCGATAAACCGCGTGCCAGGATTTTCCGTGGTCCTTGTAGCTCCAGATCTTCGACCAAACATCGCGATCGCGCGTAGTAACCATGCCGCCTTCACCGCCGGTAGTCATGATCTTGTCCTGACAGAACGACCATGCAGCCGCATGGCCGATGCTGCCGACCTTCCGCCCTCGATACTCCGCTCCGTGCGCCTGTGCGCAATCCTCGATCACCTTCAGATCGTGCTCTTCTGCCAGCGCCATGATCGCATCCATGTCACACGGCATGCCCGCGAGGTGGACACAAATAACGGCACGAGCCCGCTCCGTCAGTACCGCACGGATGGTCTCGGCGCTTACGTTTTGGGAATTCGGATCGACGTCCGCGAAGATCGGACGCGCGCCAACTGAGACGATACACGAGGCGGAAGCGACAAAAGACCGCGGGGTCACGATGACCTCGTCGCCATCCGATATCCCCAGCCCTCGGAGAGCAGCCTCCAAAGCGAGTGTGCCATTGGCAATCGCAACCGCGTGCTCGGCGCCGACCCATTCGGCAAACTCACACTCGAATTCCCGACACTCCTCGCCTGTCCAATAGTTGACGCGACCCGATTTCAACATCCTGGAAACGGCATCTATTTCTTCCGCCGTATAAGAAGGCCAGGGCGAGAAAGGTGTATTCAGCATTTCTGATTACGACTCCTGCAATGGTCGAGCAGGATTACCCACAACCGTGATTCCGGGCGGCACGCTTCTCGTCACGACGGCCCCCATCCCGACGACGGCTCCCTCGCCGATCACGAGCGGAGCCTCCGGGGTTCCCTGGCGCAGCACACACGCCGAGCCCAGGTAGGCGTGGTCTTGGATAACAACGTTGCCGTTGCAGTGCACCGACGGAGCAAACGTGACGAAATCACCGATGGTGCAATCATGCTCCACATAGGAGTAGAGATTGGCATGGAAATGCCGCCCAATACGAACATTCGACGTGATCGTGACGAACGGTGACAACACAGCTCCATCATCGATACTAACGTCGTCCATGACGACCACGTTTGGCGCACTTATGTGGAAGAAACTCACACCACGGTCCCGGCACCGCTCATCCAGCCTGCGACGATCCGCCGAGTTCGCAACCGCAATGGAGACGGCGCGCGACGGCGCGCTCACGGCCAAGAACTCATCGAACTTGAGGACAGGCCGGCCGTTGAGGCTCGCACCCGGGGGAACGTCATCGACATACACCAAATCATAGCCGCCGGCGCCGTGCTGAAGAGAGAGCATGGATTCGGCGACCGGCAGGACGCTGCGACCGCACCCCCCGGTACCGTAGATACCAAAAAGCGGCCGCGCGCCGGAAACCTCGGCGCTCACGTCGTTTTACCTTTGAATCTGGGCATCGTCGATTCACCAGGATGCGAGATTCCCTCGCGCTTGAGGACTTTCACGACCGTCCGCCAGATAATCCGGAGATCGAGCCAGAACGTGCGATTGTCTACGTACCAGACGTCGAGCGCAAACCGTTCTTCCCACGGCAGCAGGTTTCTGCCCTTGACCTGCGCCCAGCCCGTTATGCCGGGACGGACTTCGTGCCGTCGCGCCTGTTGCGCGGTGTAGAGCGGCAGATATTCCATCAAGAGCGGACGGGGTCCTACCAGGCTCATGTCACCAAGCAGAACATTCCACAGCTCCGGCAGCTCATCGAGACTGGTCGAACGGAGAAACCGGCCAAAGCGGGTTAGCCGCTCTGAGTCCGTCAACACCTCGTCTTCCGTTCTGCGGTTCTTCGTCATCGTGCGAAACTTGTAGATACGGAAGGGCCTGCCGCCGAGGCCAGGGCGAAGCTGGGAGAAGAACACCGGCCTGCCCAGGAGCAGCAGAACACAAACCGCAACAACTGCGATCAGCGGTGACAATAAAAGCAACCCACAGCCCGCTACACAGACATCGAAGCATCGTTTTGCCATGGACGTACTCATTCGGTTGTCAGTTGAATATATCCAATGAGGTAGTTCCACCAACCGGCATCTCGCACCGATGAGCGCCGGTGACGGCTTTTATTGACACGTCAAGGAACCTGTATTTTACCGAACCTCGCATCGTGATTTCCGCTGTATTGAACACATGCCAGCTATTTCGGGCAGTCCTCATCCACGGCGATGTCGTGAAACCACCCGACGACGATGTCAGTGTATCCGGAGCGACTCCGCACGGACGCCCTCCAACAGATCGCGGAGCTGATTGGCCAGATCGTCACGATTGAAGCGGTCCACCGCCAACGTCCGCGCTGCGGCACGGGCTTGCTGCATCCAATCCGTATCTCCGAGTGAGTGCACCACATCTCGCGCCGCAGAATCGACATCGTCGGCGCTTAGTATGATGCCCGCGCCCGCTTCGGCGGCCACCCTCGATTGCCATCCTACAAAGTTATTGGCCACTGGCGTGCCCGCCGCAAGTGAGTCGAAGAACTTGTTCTGCACCGCATCGCGCCAAACGATCTCCGGACCCGTAAACAGTGCAATGGTCATATCCGCTGTCCGGTTCCACGCGGCTACCTCGCTTTTTGGCAACTTGCCAAGCAAGAAAAGGTTTTTGTCGAGGACATCCAATTCCTGTGCGAGTTTCTTTGTTCGCTCAAACTCGCGGCCCGCCCCGATGCCGACAACCCGGACCTCGGAGTCGAACCGGCCGATTGCGGCGGCAAGGCGCACGAGATAGTCCATTCCATTCACCAAGCCGAACGTTCCGCTGAACACCAGCAATGGGCGAGTCTGCAACCAGGCGTGGTCGTCACGGATTCTGCGGGCGGCATCCGAGTCGGCAAAAACGTCGAGATCACAACCGTTGGGAATTACGTCGACTTTTTCGGGCGGATAACCGCCAGCAACAATCTCGTCACGCATTCCCGGCGCCAAAGCAACCACTCGCGCCGCGTTCCTGTAGGCGAATTTCTCCAAACTGACCGCCGCACGTTTCAGCAGCGGATTGCGAATTGCGCCGATGGCGATAGGAACCGACGGCCACAAATCGCGCACCTCGAAGACCATCGGCACCCTGCAACGCCGGGCTGCATAGACTGCCGGAATGGCTATCGTCAATGGAGTGCTCGTGGCGAATACGATATCTCCATCAAGTGCTGCAGCCTTGCGAGCCGCACGCCATGCGAACCTGAAGAACGCCGCGATACGTTGACCGTAGGTCATCTCATTGTCGTAGGGAATCGAAGTCCAGTGCACGTGGATTCCCGCCTCGTTCGACTCGCGCCAGACGCCGTTCGAGACCTGGCCGGACTGATCGCTGGTGACCATATGCACTTCATGGCCGGCGGCGGCCAGCCGCCGCGCCATTTCATAGGAGCGAGACCCTCCAACCATTTGAGGAGTGACGAAGTACTGGTGTAGGTATACGATCCGCATCAGGACGATGCGCGGTGTTGCAGAAAAAAGTCGCCGATCATGGCGGCGACATACTCGATCATGTCCGCTGTCATCTCGGGAAACATTGGCAACGAGAGGATTCGATCCTGGTTTGCCGCAGCAACCGGAATGGATGACGGAGACACGCCGAGATACTCGTACGCGGGTAACAGCGGCACCGCAGCAGGATAGTGAATGCCCGTCTGGATCTCTTTTTCGGCCAGAAATGCTCTCAGCTCATCGCGATAAACCGTATTGATGACGTAGAGATGATAAACGTGGCTCGCGCCCTCGCGTACCGCCGGCAAACGCAGGTCATCGATACCCCTCAACAACTCACCGTAGTGGGCCGCTACCCGCTGGCGCGCCTTGGTCCAATCCTCCACATGCTTGAGCTTGGCGGTGAGAACTGCCGCCTGGATACCATCCATACGGCTGTTGATGCCCTCCATTTCATGCTCGTGCTTCACTAGCGCGCCGTGGTTTGCGAACATCCGGCACTTTCGTGCGAGCTCATCGTTGTCGGTTACGATTGCACCGGCGTCGCCCCACGCACCCAGGTTTTTCCCGGGATAGAAACTGAACGTCCCAACATCGCCAAACGTGCCCACGCGCTGACCTTGCCATTCGGCGAAGTGCGCTTGCGCGCAGTCTTCTATCAACAGCAGATCGTGCTTGTCGCAAAACTCCGAAATCGCCGACATCTGCGCGGCCTGGCCATAAAGATGAACTACGATCAGGGCACGCGTGCGGGGTGTAAGCGCGCGCTCCAACTGGTCGATATCCATGTGATAAAAATCGTCCACATCGACAAACACGGGTGTGGCGCCAGCTTGCGATATCGTCTCCGACGTCGAAATCCAGGTGGATGCGGTCGTAATGACTTCATCGCCCGATCCGATTCCGAGCATTCGCAGGGCAATGTATATCGCGTCCGTTCCGTTTGCGCAGGACACGCAGTGACGAACGCCGTACTTCTCGGCGTAGTTCTGCTCGAAGGTCCTGACCGGTTCGCCGCCCACGAAAGCGTTGTTCTCAACAACCCTGGCAACCGCCGAATCGAGTTCCCTCTTATGTGAGACATACAGAGCGGTGAGATCGACAAATGGGACTCGCATTACTTACTCCGGGAAAAAGCGCATCGACTGCATCGGATTACAGAGGTGTGGGTCTGCCGCAAGGACGACATACGATATCGTGTTGTCCAGCTGCAAAGGCCCTGTTATTGAAGTCAACGGTCGGTCCTTGATCGGTTTCTCTGCCCCAGCCTACACTGCCGCGCAACGAACCTGAGCGGTACTTCGCGACCGGTCTCGACGGATTCGTAAATAGCGGAAATCAGCTCCAGGCTTCTGCGGCCCTCCAATCCGTCTACGAGGTGTGGCTGATCCTGAGTAACACAGTTGATAACGTGATCATAATAGGCTTTGTGGCCAAACCCATAAACGTTCGGCGGATTGACCGAGTATTTTTCCAGCACTTCCGTATCTTCCGGTGTTGGCGACTCGAAGCGCCAGACTTTCATCTCGTTTACCGCAAACCCGCCGATTTCCACGGTGCCCTTTTCACCCAATATGGAGATGGAACCTTCGAGATCGGCGGGCCGCGTCGCGGTTGTCGCCTCGATGACACCGAGCGCGCCCGACCTGAACTTGAGTATGACAACCGCCGTGTCCTCAACCTCGATATCAGCTAGGGCGGTCGTGGACTTGGCGAATACCGAGTCGACCTCACCCATCATCCACTCGAGCAGATCGATGTGGTGACTTGCCTGATTCGTCAGCACGCCGCCATCCAAGGCCCAGGTACCACGCCAGGAGTCCTGATCATAATAAGACTGTGGTCGGCACCATCGCACGCGAACCGTGCCGAGAATAGGCTTGCCGAACCTTCCTCCTTCGAGCGCTTCGCGCAGCTTGATTACCGGCACGTTGAAGCGATTTTGCTTTACCACGAAAAGCCGGACACCGTAACGGTCACATGCGCGAATCATCTCGTCAGCGTCATCGAGGGTCAACGCCATGGGTTTTTCCACTACGATGTGTTTGCCGTGCGGCGCTAGCGCGATGGTATGTTCCGCGTGCAATCCGCTCTCGGTCAGAACCACGACGATGTCCGGCTGCACCTGCTCCATCATTTTGTGCATATCGGTGAACCAGGGCACGTCAAACGGCGCGGCTACGGCCTCTGCCTTCTCCCCGACGACATCCGCCACGCCGGCAAGACAAGCACCCTCGAGCTGTCCATGCCCCAGCAGTTCCGAATGCCTCTTGGCAATTCGCCCGCAGCCAACCAGTGCAACCTTTAACATTTCGACTCCGTTCGTTCCAAAATGCCGATGATTAATTGCGTTCCAAACCGATCGGACGCAAGTCTTCGCGACCGAACGCGCGATCCTAACAATATCGGACCCGGCTCTTTCCGGTCAGCAATCACTCGACGGTCAATTCCTCACCCGGACGATATATCCGGTTGTACAGTGACAGCAGCTTGCCGGCCTCGTGTCTCCAGTTCAGCCTGGTTTCGACTGCGCGCTGGCCCTTCTGACCCATCGCCGCCGCCGCTTCGGGGTGTTCGAGTATCCAGTACATCGCCTCGCGAATCGCCCGCGGATTCGTTGGATCTACCAAGAGGCCGCAGCCTATACCATCGATCAACTCGCGCCACAGGGGAAAATCGGACGCGATAACCGGCAATCCGGCCGACATGTACTCGAAAAGCTTGTTCGGCTGTGCAGCAATATGATTTGGTAGGTCGTGATAAACGACCAGGCCCGCCCTTGCGGTCATCAGCAGATCCGCCACCTGCCTCCGGTCCAGCTGTCCATGATAAGTGACGCTGCCGGCGCCCACCAAACTCTCGGCTTCGCGGCGCAATGTCTCTTGGCTAAAGGGGCCTGCCAGGCTGAGTTCAAGCGGTCGATCCGGCTCGGACCCGCGAACGGCTTCCAACATTTCTTTCGCGCCACGTAAGGGCGCAATGCCGCCGATGTAGACAAACCTGTGCGGTCGTTCTGCGTACGGTACCGCCTCCGGCGAGACCAGTTCCGTAACGATCGGGAAATTCTGGACGAGCGTCGTTTTCTTTGGTGGAAAACGTGAAGCGATGCTGGGCGTTGCGCAAACAATGGCATCAAGGAAACGAGCAGCAAGCCACTCGGTCACACCGGCACAAAATGCGAGCACGTAGCGCAGTCCGGCGCCAATGGCTTCGCGACCTTTGATCTGTTTTGGTACGTCCTCGTGCGCATCGTAGACCGCCCGGACTCCCATCGCCTTTGCCGCCAGTCCGACGGGAATCAGTTCGGGATCATGAAAATGTACGATTTCCGGGCGGCGCGAACGCAGGTATTTCACGACTCGGACGAAACCTTTGAACGGACGAGTCACCTTGGAAGGGCCGACTACTCCCAGGTCAGTGACGGGAAAACCATCGATCTCGGCGTCTCCGAGGCCATCAGCCACCACGAGTTCCACGCTGCCGGGAAAGGCCGCGGCGAGCGTCGCACACTGTTTTACGACGATGCGGATGTCGGTCCGCTGGTGGACGGTCGTAAGTTGAACAATTCGTGCGGTTTTCGCGCCCAATTGATTTGTCCTAATGCATGGTGATGAAACGCTGCTTGCCGAAACAACAAGCGATCGCGGCGCGGCGATGGTCAACTAAACGCCGCCATTGGTCAAGAAAACTGACCGCAAACGGCCCGTTTGGCGCGCAGACCTTTGGCAGCGACCGAGATCTCGCCGGCATCAGCGCCGTCAGTTGATGCGCGCCGCCGAATCGTATTGAATAGCCTCGGCGACTCAACGCTCAACCGCCCATTTATTTGCTTAATAATTACCATTTTCAACGGTCGTGCGCGCAAGAGTCTGTCCAATAGGCCGAACGCAGCACTGAAATGATGCTCTGAAGCGCGGTTTGGGGCTACGGTCGGGGAGTCAAACCGTCGTTTTCGGCCAAGCGCCGACATTGTCCGCTTGTCGCCCGCCCGAACTGAGCGCGCTTCTCCATCCGGGACTCGCAGTGCGGCCGGGCACGAGGATTTCGACGATTCGGCCGTCCGGAGGCACGCTCGAGGTACCCCACGTCGTAGGACGTGGACCTCAAATTAGTTGGCGACCAACAGCAGCGCCAGTTATGCTCCCCGGCACACAGGCACCGCTTGAACGAGTCCAATGTCAATGGCCGGATCGTTAACGAGGCGTGTACAACTGAAGTATCCTAAAGAAAGTTCATTACAGAGTTCGCTAGCTGAACTGACCGCTCAACAGGTTATCGGAAACCGCATAATGCAATTTCAAGTAGACGATTTTCGTCCGCGCAAGAAGTACCTTTTCTCTCTCCCAGTTAGAGAATGGATCAGCGTCGCAGCTACATTGACTTGGTGGCGGTAGACGGCGAAGCAATTCTCGATTGCGGCCGTGGCGCTGGGAATGATCTAGTTGGGTTCCTTTACTTTTGGACACCGTATCGAACGATACCGCCGATCCAGTCGGCCGATTGCCGTGCCGTTGTGTGCAGCCAGGCGTTGGTGTACCTCACCAGGCGGGACGCTGCCAGGTACCCTGTTTCTCCGCCAACCAATGGTATCGAGAGCGCTTGACAAGGATGTGAACTGATATGTGTGGGATTGTAGGGACTCTCGTTTTCGACAACTCCGATTTCCGGGTGACGGAAGACTTCATTGTCGAAATGCGCGACACGATGGTACATCGGGGACCCGACGGCGCGGGTGTCTGGATTGCGCCGGATCGAACCGTGGGGCTCGGCCACCGTCGCCTGTCGATCATCGACTTATCGGAATCCGCTGGCCAGCCCATGCAAAACGAGGACGGCACTCTTTGGGTATCGTTCAATGGCGAGATATACAACCACGCAGAGATACGCCGTGAGTTGCAGAAAATCGGCGGTCACACATGGAGGACCGACCATTCGGACACCGAGGTAATACTCCATGCCTTCGAGCAGTGGGGAGTCGACTGCATCAAGCGTTTCTCCGGTATGTTCGCGATAGCCTTGTGGGACACGCGAAAACGTGAACTGTGGCTCATCCGGGACCGCATCGGCGTAAAGCCACTTTATTATACGATTCAGCAAAATCGCATCGTCTTCGCGTCGGAGATCAAAGCAATATTGCGCGACCCCCAAATCTCCCGCAAGATCAATGAGAATGGCCTGTTCCACTTCCTGTCATTTCTATCCGTCCCGGCACCGGAAACCCTGTTCGACGGCATCAACAAGCTGCCCGGCGGCACATGGATGCGGATACGCGCGAACGGCGAGACCGAGCAGGTTCGCTACTGGGATGTATTGGACCACACGCAGTCGCTGAGCGGCCTCAGCGAGAATGAAATCGCAGAACGCGTCCTCGTAGAGCTCAAGACAGCCGTAGATCTCAGAAAGGTCAGCGACGTGCCGGTCGGAGTTTTCCTTTCGGGCGGCATAGACTCGAGTACCAACGCGGCACTCTTTTCCGAAGGCAGCACGAAACCGGTAAAGACGTTTTCGATCGGCTACGAGGGAGAGTACAAAAGCTACCAGAACGAACTCGATTACGCTCGCTTGGCAGCCGAGCACTGCGGCGCCGAATATCACCAGCAACTGCTGACATATGACGACCTCTTGAGCTTCCTGCCGCAGCTCGTCTATCTCCAGGACGAGCCGATCGCTGATCCGGTCTGCATACCTGTCTACTATGTTTCCAAACTGGCGAGAGACAACGGCGTTACCGTATGCCAGGTTGGTGAGGGGGCTGACGAGCTATTCGGCGGGTATCCGTTTTGGATCATGCTGAACCGACTCCAAAAACTGAATGGGTTGCCGGTGCCGAGGATAGTAAAAAAAGCGGGATTGCGCGCGCTGTCCTCGATGAATAGAACTTACGGCTTCGATTACGAATGGTTGAGGCGAAGCGCAACGGGATTGCCCATTTTCTGGGGCGGCGCGGAATCGTATACGCATCAGCGCAAAAAGAGCCTGGTACCGCAACGTCTGTACAAACAGTTCGCCGACGAAGGTTCCTGGGTATCGATAGAACCTACCTACCACCGCTTTCGGCAGAAAGCAAGCGACACGTCATTCCTCAGCTGGATGACCTATCTTGACCTCAACAATCGCCTGCCAGAATTACTATTGATGCGCATTGACAAGATGAGCATGGCCTCATCTCTAGAAGCGCGGGTCCCGTTTCTGGATCACAAGTTTGTCGAACTTGCGATGAGCATTCCGAGCAACTTGAAAATCAGACGCGACGTTGGCAAATACATACTGAGAAAGGCGGTAAGAAATACGATCCCGGACGCCATCATCGACCGAAAGAAGCACGGATTCGGACTTCCGCTCCAGGACTGGTTTCAGGGCGAGTTCAGAAGTCTTGCGGCAGAAAAGCTGCAGGCCTTCTGCTCTGAAACAGGATTGCTCAACTACAAACCAATTGAAGAAATGCTACACACGGACAAGCCTAATGCTGCCTGGCCTATGCTGAATGTAGCTCTCTGGTGGGAATGCTACTTCTCCTAATCGGTGCAACAGCAAATGGTCCGAGTATCTGGCGCAACTGGATCGTGGAAGCCGCTTTTAGCCGATGATACCATTGCCGCAACCTGCGACAGTGAGCCAGAGTGCTGCCGACCAACCTTCACACCAGCTTGCATCCCGATAAAAATCACCAGCTTTTTCAGGAAAACAAATGGGGGACTCAGATTTAACCGTACGTTTCGCCACAGTAGCTGAAGACTTCGTTTGCAATGATTTCCATAACCGGCTGTATCAAAAAAGCAGAACACTGCAGCAATGGCGTTGGGAATTCGTCTCAACGATCTTCGAACACCCGCAGATTCCGTTTGGTGTCGTCGACGATGGAGGTTCTATCGTAGGCACCCAGGCGCTTATTCCAATTCGCATGATCAACGAGGATGGCGTCTTTTGGACTGCAAAGTCGGAAGAGACCCTGGTGGATCCCGCCTACCGTGGAAAGCAGCTGTTTCAGAAGATGTATGTGAAGATGTTCGAGTATGCCGCGGAGAATGACCTCCGATACATTTGGGGATTCACTTCTGCCGAAAAGGCATTTCGCAGGCTGGACTTCGCGGTCCCTGCAAGAACGTCTCAGTTGCTCATTCCCTTCTACTGCCGCAGTTTGCAAGTACTGCTGAATCCACAGGGACTTGGAAAACCGGCAGGACTCGGAAAAAGAGCAACTATGGCCGGCTACAAATGCGCCTGCGTGATGGCGCGCCTCGTATCTGTCCTGAGATTCCACCGCGCCAACCGCCGTGTACGTTCGTCCAGTGCTTCCGGAGACCTTCGAGTGGAAACGCTACAACGGCCACCCGAAGATGCCGGACTGCTCTGCCGCCGATTCGTCGAACAATGGGGCGGCACCACGATCTACCGGGATGCAGACTATCTGCGCTGGCGGGTTTTTGAGAACCCATACACAAAGCCGATAATGTGTGCCGCGTACGACGGAGATGAGTTGGTCGGTTGGGTCATCTACTCCATAGATGACAACGCAATTGGATATCTCATCGATGTAGTGGTTGCCACAAGCCGGGATCGCCCATACACGCCCACTAACGTAGTGCGCATGCTTCTGACCCGGGCAGTACGCAACGTGCGCGATATGGGCGCTGTTGCCATCCGAAGCTGGCACGTAAACGACCACCCGTTCGCGCAGCAAGTGACGCGAGTCGCCAAGGAAATCGGCTTCTATCACGTTCGTCGGGGTTTTTCCATGGTTACCCATTCCACGGATTCAACCGACCCGGAGGATTTCTCGGACTGGTACATTACGAGAATATATACCGAAGGTGTTACGGGTTGATGATGACGCCGGACGCGAAATACTTGTGGCGCCAGATTACACATCACCTGTCACTGTTCTTCACCGCGGAGGCTCGTGCCCATGTCAACCTGGAGACGGTAAGATTTCTTACCATGGACGCGGCGGAGCGCACTACCGGGCCTTACGTTGTTGTCCCGATTGACTTTCCCCCTCCGGACGATATCGAATCGCCCTACCGCGTTCCGTTCAACGAGACTGCGTTGACGCTTTGGAATCGGTTGCCTCGGCCCGCGACACCGGACTGGGAACCGATCCCGAATGAAACAAACCCACTGTGGTTTCGCCACAAAACCGGCACTTTGTTCCCGGCGTGGAATCTGTACGCAAATTTGTTTGGCCTGCTGACGTTTCGCGAGGAATCGCAATCTACGCAACGAGATTTACATGGCCGGTTTGTAGCCTCTTACAGCCCGCGACATCGTCATGGCCTATTGGAGGTACCGGCATTCAACGAAGCGGTTGCCGCACTCGTTGGAGCCTGCGTCGGGCTACGTACACACGGCAAACCGCAGCTCGAAATTGGGAGCGCGCTGCAGCCGCCCGCCGTTGTGTTGTCACACGACTGCGATGCGTTGCACGGTAACGATAAATGGACTCAAGGCGTTAGAGCCTACCGCGTGTTCGAGCCCCTGATGCGAGCGCGACTGCCGCATCTTTCAAACTTGTGGTGGATCGTGAGAAACGCAATAACACCTCGACGCTACTATTTCGACAATTTGGCCGGCATGATAAATCTCGAGCGCACTTTCGGTTACCGGTCCACGTTTTACATGCTTAACGGCACGGGCGGTCGGTTCGGAGCACGCAGTGGCACCAAGGGCTTGGCCGACTTTCTGCATAACGTTCCCGATGGCTGGGATACAGGCATTCACTACAACTATGACACCCATCTGAACGCCGGGCGTCTCAAAGCGCAGTTCGATGAGTTAAAGCAATTCACCCATGAGGACCTCGTTGCCGGCCGCGCGCACTATCTTCGTTTCGATCCGGTGCGCTCCTTCCCCTTCCTTGAGTCTTTCGGGATCGAGGTGGATGAGTCCGCCGGTTATCCCGACTATTTAGGATATCGCTGTGGTATCGGTGGGGCTTTCGAGGCGTACGATCCCGACAGTCAGGGAACCCACAACGTCGTAGAAATTCCAATGGTGATCATGGACACCACACTCGTTACCCAGTACCGGAAAGACGCTTTGAGGACGGTGCGTTTAATGCTGACTCATCTAGAACGAGTTGGTGGAGCCATGACCGTGCTTTTCCATCCCGGGGTGTTTCATAATCCCGAGTTCCCCGAAATGCTGGGGATCTACCATCGCATACTTCAGGAATGTCGCCGTGTAAGTGCGCGCGCGTTGACCGCCAAGGACCTGGCGAATCAGCTGAGGCGAATCATATAGCCCTGCTAGTAAAAGTTGGACTTGCGATGAGCGTTCTGTGCGCTCTATAGATCAAAATGTCGGTAACCCAAGCTCGATCAGGCTGCTCGACCGTAAACTGCCGTTGTAGTCAGCTCTTGAGTCTGTTGCTCGTTCTTTCCAGGCTTGACCGCCTTGACCCATGCGTACAAGCTATGGGCTGATACGCCGAGTCGTTCCGCGACTTCTGCTACAGAATGGCCACGATCAACGACTTGGCGAACCGCTTCGTCCTTAAACTCGGGTGTTTATCTGGCACTGCTCATATGACGCTCTCCTGTGCTCATAGAATAGCGCGGAGTGGTCAGCCGAACAGGGGAAAATCCACTTCAGGAAGTTGCTTGAGGCGCGACAAAGTGATCTTCCCCGGGCGTTATTGGTAGTCTACAGGATGGAGAAATGTTCCTGATAGCTGAACCTACGACCATTGTCGTCACGCGGGATTTGCTTGTCCAACAACAGGGTTCGACCGAAGGCCGCGAGATCGTACGCCTGTGTAGCTAGCAAATCTTCGCCGTCGATCATACTATGTAAATTGCCGCAACCAATAATGGGTTTGTCTGTCAAACCTCGAAGACTAGCACCTAAAGAATGTTTTGAACGGAAGGCGGGTTGCCCAGCCTGCAGCTCAGATGAATGGAACACATCAACACCAGCACCTACAAGCGTAGGAACCATCACTTCAAGCTCCAAGTCTTTCAAGCCAAGATAATTGTTATCAATCATGTGGGTTGATATCCGGTAAGACAGAACCATGTCCGGATCTAGTACTTGCTTGCAGCTTTCAACAACCTGACGACAAAACTTGATTCCATTGTCGAGTGAAAAGGTATCGTCTCGCTTGTTAGCAAATTTACTGACAAACTCGTGCAGCAGGTAACCATGCGCACCATGTATTTCGACACCATCAAATCCCGCATCAGCTGCTAACCGAGCAGCATTCTGAAAGTCCAGTACTATCCGTTCTATATCCGTATCGGACATCGGTAACGGTTCGACGTAGGGCGTCTGGGTCTGAAAATGGACCAGTTCACCGTTGACCTCCGGACTCCAGAAAGACGGTCTACCCAATGGTTTAATGGCAGAGGGGGCTAACGGAGTAGTCTCACAAATCTCCTTTACTGTTAAGCGGCCGGCATGGAATATCTGCACCCAGACTTTCGCGCCGTATGCCTGGATCGCCTGGACGATAGGTCGCCATGCTTCGGTGTGTAACTCCTGATTCAACTGACAGCCGTTAAGATAACCGCGGGCGTCGCTGTTATTAACTGCACAGCTTTCGATGATGATCAATCCGACGTTGGCTTTGGCGCGTTCGATGTAATAACGGCCTAGTGCCTCAGTGGGACTTCCTTTGCCATCACATTGGCAACGAGTCATTGGGGGCATCACAAGGCGGTTTTTGAGTCCCAGCAGCGGAAACGGCGAAGTCAGTAAGTCAAACACCAGAGTCCTCCCTGATTTTTACGGTGTACTCTATTTCACTCACCTTCTGATCGTTCTGGTTGATGATTAAGACCGTGACGACGACAATTGCAAGAGATTTTCTAATCCGGGTTACCGATGCTGTTAGGGTCAACTTATCGTTCGGAAATACCGGTTGTAAATACTCTGCTTTGTGGGTCAATACAAGTGAATGTAAGCCGGGCAAATACATGCCGATCAGGCGAGATGATAGGCCCGACAATAATGCACCATGCGCGATCACGTTTTTAAAACCCGCGCGTTGAGCGTAATCTTTATCGCTGTGCAAAGGGTGGAGATCTCCACTTAACTGACTGAATGTATCGATGTGGGCTTGCGTCAGAACCACTTCAATACTGGCTGTTTGGCCGACAGACAGGGATTTAATGGTGTAGTTAGAGTTCTCCATCATCAGTTAACTCAAAGGCAATCAATCCATGAAATTTCGAACGGACTTTTTCATGTTTTTCGAGAATAAATCAACCACTTGTCCACTAACGGTAGTATTGTCCGGGATGTCAATATTCACTGCTGTTCCCGCAGAGATGATGCAGTTATTCCCAATGGTCACACCCGGGTTAAGATAACAATTGCTGCCAATAATCGTATTGTTGCCGATGGTGACCCGGCGTTTGACAAAAGCGCGTTTCTGATACTGCGTGTCCAGTGTCGAAAATTTATGGTCGTTGGTGATGATCACGACCCGTGGGCCGATAGCAACATTGTCGCCGATAGTAATACCACCCAAGGCGGCCAGATGGACATCGCGATTAATAAACACGTTGTCGCCAATGGATAAGTTTGAGCTGCAGCGAACGAATACATTCCGCTCAAAAACCACTTTATTTCCACATGATGCAGAAAATATTCTCAAATATAATTTCCTGAGCGCAATTCCTTCAAAACCGGGCAAGTGCTTCAGTACTGACCATAAATACTCATCACAAACAGAACTAATGAGTTCTTTAAGCGAGTAGTTAGAAACAATGTATTTGAGCATCTATTTTGCTATTCAAATAGTTTATTATTGCGTCAAATGACTGGAGCTTGGGGAGTTCTTCGTCTTCGATTTCTATACCGAACATATCCTCAAGGCCTACGATGATTTTCATGTGCGCCAGTGAATCCCACTGGTTCAGTGTTTCACTGGAGGCCGCTTTATCCACCTGGGTTTTGAGTATCTCGGAGAGCATTGCAACAACTTTACCTTCCATATTGTACCTCTATGACATTGTTTGCAGGAGAGGAATACCGTTTTAAGTCCAATATGTATTCCCGGTTTGTATCGTTAGCTTCTTCGCAGTTGAAGCCCAGTGAGTCATATAAGTTTCTCACTTGTGCATTTTTTTGAGTAGCAACATAGCGACTCCGTACACGCTTGTAGCCATCATTTTTTAATTGCGCGAATATCGTGTGGGCAAAGGCAAGCTCTATATCACGACCAATCACACGGCAGCTCATTAAAAACGTATCGATCTCCACCACTTCCTGGTCGATTGTCCTTAATAGCATCAAGATGGTCTTGCCACTGTCACCAAATCTGTCGCTCACCGAGCCGCTGATTACTGCAACATCAGGAGCATCAATAAAAGCCTTAATTTGTTCATCGCTATAGCGTTTAGTTGTTAAATTAAACTGATTGGTCTTATTGGTGAGCTGCGCTACTCGAGCGATGCCGTCATGTGTTTCATTTTCTATTAACAGTTTTAAATCTAACGATTTAATAAATTCAGATTTGCTCGAAAACTGTTTTTCTATAGTGGCCCGTTGTTTGTCGGTACTGTAATACTCATGGCGTTTCAGATCTTCTTCTGTCGTCGCCGAAAGACTAAACAATGATAAGATCTTCTGCCGGAAAAAATTCGGGTAACTGAAGACATCTTGTGGCACTTGTATACTGGTTACTTCCGGGTTTCGAGATCGCATGTTGGCAATTTCGTAATCCGAGTCATCTAAAAACACCAAACTATCCAGGCCTAGATTCAGTTCATCCGCAATCTCCCTGATATTGTCGGATTTATCGAGCCAGTTCACCTTAGTACTGCTAAAAAAGTCCATTGTTAGCGGCATGTCGTCGCGCGAAAACGCTGCTACGACATCGGCTTCATTATTCTTCGAGCAGATAGCAACCAAAATACCGACCTTGGACAGCTGGCTGATCAATCGTTGCACTTCGTGAAAGCAACTACCTTTGGGAGAATTGGCGTCATATTTTATCCCGTCCACCCCATCTTCTCCGAGTATGCCGCCCCATAGGGTGTTGTCGCAATCCACCACCAATACTTTGTTATTGCGTCTAAATGGTTGCCGTACAGTGTTGGCAACCTCATCAGCAAAAGATTGTAGAAAGTCGTATTGATAGGGTGCTGCGAAGCGATAAAGTCCCTTCCAACTGATGCTGTTGTCGATGCCAAATTTGTTTAGTAACAGATCAAAATCAATAATATGATCGGCAACCGTGGTCAGTGCCTTGTTATAGCGTTGGCAAAAATGTGCCAGATTATCGCTGGTTGTACCGCTTGCCAAAGCAGTAGCTGAAAGAGTAGTAGCAATCACACTGGGCCTATTGTCACGTTGCAATTCCTGCCTCAGTCTGGTCAGTCGGTGTTCCAAGAAATCTAACAAAGGCTTAGTGTAAGCCTCATCCCAAAATCGTGTCGCCAAGTCCGAGGTTAAATTGAGAATATCGTTATGTATAAGGACAAGGTCCGTACTGGCAGATCCTGCTTCAACCCAAACATTGTCGAAGTTCGCAGTAGTTATCGCGGCATCTAACGGTTGTAGTGCTTTAGTGAGATATTCATCGAAAGGATGTAACGTGATGTTTGCGCATAAGGTTATTGAAATAGGGTGACCTGACATACACATGATCATTGCTTCCGCTGTGCAACTACCAGTTCGTTTTTTGAGGTTACAGAGTGCGTATTCATTTGATGAGTGATGGTGATCAGTTCTGTGCACGTCATATTGCGTTGTGCCAACATTTCTTTGATTTCCTCTGGCGTGAAATTGTATACATGGTCGAATTGCGGCATATCGATTGCCGTTGTCAGCAACATCCTGCCGCCCTGCTTCAATACCGAAATGGTATTGTTGAGAAGTTCGGTAGGGTCGACAAGATGCTCGAGTATTTCGATCAACAAGATAAAATCAAAGCATTCTGAACCTGGAGAAAAATGCTCTTTTTTTATCATGTCATCATACCGACTCATAACATACGGGCTTACGTCCAGATCAAAACCTAGCAGAGAAACTTTGTTGCCCAGGTATTCGGTGATGATTCCCAGTTCGACACCTGGACCGATACCAACAGATAGAATTGAGCCCGAATAATGTTGCTGTGCCAACCAGTCAGCAATTGCAAACCGATGTCGTTCAAGCAGGAACGACAGTATTAAAACGATGTCATATTCAATTCTGGTCAGCGTGAATGTGGTGCAGACGGGCTGAACAGGATAATGACCACTCTCTGAAAAATGGGCCAAATCGTTTAGATATCGTTTTGTGAATTTTTCCTTGGCCGCCAATACTGCTTCGATACTGAGGTTATTTGCGTCACAATACTCGCCCATATAGGTATCGATGTATTTATACAGCTGCAATTGCCTATCATCTAATCGCCGCAAGATGCGAGTCGATTGGAATTTACAAGCCGTATCAACAAGGCCTAGTTGTTCCACTAACATTTAATGCCTCTCCATAGACTTGAGATTGCCTGCCAACTCCGTGACGGGGAAACTGATGGTGCTTCGGCTGGCTACGCGTGAATTGGCGCATTCAGCTCCAGATGCCTTGTAAGGTGAAGTATCAGGGATGGCGTATTGAATCAACTCACCCAGATGAAAGCCCTTTCGAGCATATTGCGAAACAGTAGTAAGTCGGTCGTGTACACGGACGACATAATGAGAATAGGTAGCGCCCTGTACTATTGGCGGCATGACCCAGTCTTCGTTTAGTGGCAAGCTGTTAGCGTACCACTCAGTATTCTCGCGTCGTTGCGCCACTATTTTTGGACACTTAACAAGTTGAACCAAGCCGACAGCGGCTTCGACGTCGAGCATTTTATCCAGATAATCCGGTGGGAAGTGAATTTTATCATCCGAATGAAATGCCTTGGTGAACCGATTAAGCAGGGGTGTTTTTTCAGAGGTGACCCCATTTGTCTGGACAGCTAAACCCGACTCTACAAGTGCATCCGGACCTGTCGTTTGAGCCGCAGGGTCAGCGGCTGCTGAGAGTAGTGGACCTGGTCCGGCGTCTTTCTTTTCAAGCTGGAGTGTGGCCTTCTTCGATTGTACACATCCAAGCACTTGCCGATACCGGCGCATGCCTCGGAGACCGTGTCGCAGGCATGAAGATAAACCTCTTCGTACTTCACCTTGCTTATCGCTGAATTATTCTGTCTAATTCACTGCGTTCAATGATTGAACAAATCAATTTATTAACATATGAGAATTTTTACTCATATACGTAAGATATATTGGGATTAATAGAGGGACAGCGAACCATGCTGGATGACGCAACGCGCTATCAGTTGCTGACGATCCTGCAGGAGAATCCGGAACTCTCGCAGCGGGATCTGGCAAAGCGCATTGGTATCAGCCTCGGCAAGACCAACTATTGCCTGAAGGCTTTGACGGGGAAAGGCTGGGTGAAAATTCATAATTTCCGGAACAGCAGTAACAAGAGTGCTTACCTCTACAGGCTTACCCCCGCGGGAATAAACGAAAAGATCCGTGTAACGAAGCGGTTTCTGGCACACAAGGTACGGGAGCATGCTGCGCTTACAGACGAGATTGAACGTCTGAGGAGAGAGGTAGATTCGCATTCATACGATAAGGGCAACGCGGAGCGTATGTAAGTCGGATCCACCAGACAAATTTCTGCAGCACAATAACCAGATAACCGAGTCCAATACATGAGTCCAATCCATCCTAGTGAAAAAATTCGCGACCGAAAGATCCGGTTTGCACTTGTCGGCTGCGGGCGCATATCGAAAAACCACGTTGCGGCGATCCGCACTCACGAGCCGCACTGCGAGTTGGTCGATGTTTGTGACGTCGACGACAAAGCGCTTGAATCCGCCATGGCCGATACCGGCGCAAGCGGGCATCGGAACCTGACAAAACTGCTCGATTCGACTACCGCCGATTGCGTGATTTTGGCAACACCCAGCGGTATGCACTCGGATCAGGCAATACAGATTGCTCAAACGCATCGTCACGTCATGACCGAGAAACCCATGGCGACCCGGTGGAAGAACGGCCTTGCCATGGTCGAAGCCTGTGACAGGGCTGGCGTGAAGCTGTTCGTGGTAAAACAGAATCGTCAGAACGCAACGCTACAGCTGCTCAAGAACGCGGTAGACGGTGGGCGTTTCGGAAGAATCTATTCGGTTGCCGTCAACGTCTTCTGGACACGCCCACAGGAGTACTACGACAGCGCCGACTGGCGCGGCACCTGGGAGTTCGACGGCGGCGCATTCATGAATCAGGCCAGCCACTACATCGATCTGCTCGATTGGTTGATCGGACCGGTGGACAGCGTGATGGCTTACACTGGAACGCTGGCGAGAAATATCCAGGTCGAAGACACCGGTGTCGCGGCTCTGCACTGGCGTAATGGCGCAATGGGCACCCTCAACGTCACTATGCTAACTCATCCGAAGAACTACGAGGGCAGCATCACGATTCTCGGTGAGAACGGAACAGTTCGCATCGGCGGCGTCGCCGTGAACGAAATTCAACATTGGGAGTTTGCCGATAAACTGCCCGAAGACGAAACGATCGGCGATGCAAGTTATTCCACAACGAGTGTCTACGGCTTCGGGCATCCGCTTTATTACGACAACGTCATCAAGTCCCTCAGGGGCGAAGAGAAGGCCAAGACGGACGGCCGGGAAGGCCTGAAATCTCTTGAATTGCTGATTGCGCTGTACCTGTCGGCGCGCGACGGTAAACGCATAGCATTGCCGCTGGAGTACTAGCTGTGGACTACACTGTGCATTCGACCGCAATCGTCGACGACGGTGCAAAAATCGGCCCCGGGACCAGGATATGGCACTGGGTCCACATTTGCGCCGAGGCTAATATCGGCAGCAACTGTTCGCTGGGGCAGAACGTGTTCGTCGGCAACCGCGTGAGCATTGGCGATAATTGCAAGATTCAGAACAACGTCTCCGTTTATGACAATGTAACGCTCGAGGACGACGTTTTTTGCGGTCCAAGCATGGTTTTCACAAACGTCTATAACCCTCGCTCCGCCATCCCAAGAAAAGACGAATATCGCAACACCGTGGTGCGTAAAGGCGCCACTCTCGGCGCTAACTGCACACTGGTTTGCGGCGTCACCATCGGCTCCTACGCGTTTGTCGCGGCGGGCGCGGTTGTCAATCGCGATGTAAAACCCTACGCGCTCGTCGCCGGAGTCCCCGCGCGGCACATCGGCTGGATGAGCCGTCATGGCGAACAACTCGATCTACCTCTCGAGGGCAACGGTGAGGCGACCTGCGCCGCCACGGGGTCTCGTTATCAACTTACCGAAGGACACTGCGAATGTCTCGATCGATGATCCCTTTTGTTGACCTGAAGAAACAGTACCACGCGCTCGAACCGCAGATTCAGGAACGCATGAATCGCGTGCTTGCGCACGGGCAATTCATCATGGGCCCAGAGGTACAAGAAATGGAAGGCCGACTCGCGGAGTATGTCGGTGCTCAACATTGCATCTCGGTTGCGAGCGGCACGGAGGCGCTCCTGATCAGTTTGATGGCGTTGGGAATCGGCCCCGGCGATGAGGTGATCACCACGCCATTTACTTTTGTAGCAACGGTGGAAACCATTGTTCTGCTCGGAATAACGCCGGTGTTTGTCGATATCGAACCCGATACCTGCAACATCGACGCCAGCAAGATCGAGGAAAAGATCACGCCGAAAACAAAGGCGATAATGCCGGTCAGCCTCTATGGGCAATGCGCCGACATGGAAGAGATCAACGCCATAGCCGCGCGCCATGGAAATATCCCGGTGATCGAAGATGGCGCGCAAAGTTTCGGTGCGGTCTACAAGGGTAAAAGGAGCTGCGGTCTCTCAACGATCGGCTGCACCAGTTTCTTTCCTAGCAAACCGCTTGGATGCTACGGCGACGGCGGGGCAATTTTCACGAATGACGACGACCTTGCTCAAGCCTCGCGTGAAATTCGTGTGCATGGTCAAAGCGCGCGTTACGTACATACTCGCGTGGGCGTTGGCGGACGTATGGACACCCTGCAGTGCGCGGTCGTGCTGGCTAAATTCGATCGCTTCGAGTGGGAAGTCGAACAGCGGCAGGAAATTGGTGCAAGGTACATGGCGATGCTGGATCAGCACGGCATCGAGAGCGTCGTGACCCGCGACGATCGCAGCAACGTGTTCGCCCAGTACACGGTGATGATCGATGACCGTGACGGGTGCCAGGAGAGTCTCAAAGCGTCCGGAATACCGACGGCCGTACATTATCCGGTGCCGCTGAACGAACAGCCGGTATACAAGGATTTGTGTTGCCCGGACTGTACACCTGAGGCGAGTGCGGTATCCGATCGGGTAATGAGTCTGCCGATGAGCGCGGATCTCGACGCTGACGACCAGCGAGAGATTGTCGCCGCCCTGGCCCGTTTTCACGCCGAGTCCTCGCACGAAAGCTCCGCACGAGCACCCACTTCAGAACCCGCGAATCAAGCAAACACAAAAAAGGTTGGCAAATGATCGTCATCTTACTTCCCGCCTTCAACGAGGAAGATTCCTTACCCACGCTGCTACCGAAGATAAAGGAGACGATGAATGAAGACTATCGGGTTATCGTCTGTGACGATGGCAGCAGTGACTCAACGGCGGAGAAGCTGCTGGAGTTCTCGAAGGAAATGCCGCTGGAGGTGATTCGGCACAAGATCAATCGTGGACTGGGGGAATCGGCTCGTGACCTGTTCGAAAGAGCGGCGGAGATCGTCTCGGACAGCGACATTGTCGTTCGTCTGGATTGCGACGATACACACGAGCCGGAATTCATACCGCGCCTTGTCGAAGCTGTGCGAAACGGCCCGGACGTCGTTATCGCATCCCGCTTCGCGCCCGGCGGCGGCCAACTTGGCGTGAGCGCGTATCGCGCGTTCATAAGCCGCTGCGCGAACCTGTTCATGAAGCTGTTTTTCCCAATACCGGGAGTCAAGGAGTACAGCTGCGGATTCCGCGCCTATCGAGGCGCAACCATCAAAGAAGCGATTACGTTTTTCGGCAACAACTTCATTCAACTCAAGGGGCTCGGCTTCACCTGCACACTCGAGAAACTGGTCAAGTTGAGGCTGATTGGCGCGGAATTCGGCGAAGTACCGTTCGTACTCCGCTACGATCAAAAACAGAGCGACAGCAAGATGGTCAGCAGCATCACGACGCTTGGCTACCTCGTGATGACCTTGCTGTATTACTGGCCGTGGGGAGGCTGGAGGGTCGGCGTGAGAAAAAGACACGGCAACTGGAGCGTTTCCAGTGATTCGGCTTGAGTGGACAGACGTAACGTCTGATTCCGATGCCGGCGATCCGAACGCGAGCGCGCATCGTTCGACGATGTTGACGCTCACCGGGTAGTCAGCGGCTTATGTGCGGCATAGCGGCGATCATCTCGCAAGACCGGGATCTTGGTGAACGTATCCCGGTCATGCAGCGCATGTTGGTCGAGATCGCACATCGCGGTCCGGACGGCGACGGCTGCCTGCATATTGAAAACCAGGCGGTGCTTGGACACCGGCGCCTGGCGATTATCGACATTGAACATGGGCAGCAACCAATGTGTTCCGGGGACGGTCGATACTCGCTGGTATTCAACGGCGAAATCTACAACTACCTCGAATTGCGGCAGTCGCTGATCCAGCAGGGCCACCGATTCGAGACGTTTTCGGACACGGAGGTCCTGCTCAAGCTCTTGGTCGAGCAAGGCGCCGATGCCCTGAACAGCTTGAACGGTATGTTCGCTTTCGTGTTCCACGACCGTGTCGATAACCGATGGATTGCGGCCCGCGACGCGTTTGGAATCAAACCGCTCTACTACACCAACCTGGGCGACGAAATCGTCTTCGCCTCCGAGATCAAGGCGCTTCTCGCGCATCCCGACATTTCGGCCAGCCGCGACGAATTGGCCCTGCAACAATACCTGTCACTGCAATTCTGCCTGGACGAAAGAACGATGTTCTCGGGCATCAGCAAAGTGAAACCCGGCTTCCTGCTGGTCGGCCAAGGGCAACGGATTCTCGAACAGCGCTGTTTCTGGGATACCAACTACGTCATCGATCACTACCACACGGAAGACTATTTCATCGACCGTCTGCGGGCGCTTCTCGAGGACAGTATCCGCCTGCAGATTCGCTCGGACGTACCGCTCGGCGGCTATCTTTCCGGCGGTGTGGACTCGAGCCTGGTGTGCGCGCTGGCGGCAAGCCACCTGAACGCACCTATGCCGATGTTCCATGGGCTGTTCAGGGAATCACCGGCCTACGATGAATCCCGATACGCGAAAATTGCCGCAGAAAATGCCGGCGGCGCTTACAACGAAACCACGATCACCGAACAGGACTTTGTCGAGTCGCTTCCCGCGCTGATACGGTCATTGGACGAACCGGTTGCGGGTCCCGGGCTTCTGCCGCAGTTCTGCGTAAGCCGCGCTGCTCGGGAAAAAGTAACCGTCGTGCTAGGCGGACAAGGCGGAGACGAGATTTTTGGCGGTTATGCCCGCTATCTCGTCGGCTATCTCGAGCAGTCGCTGAAAGGTGCGATCTTCGAGACTCAGGAAGAAGGCAAACACCTCGTCACACTGGAATCGATCATTCCGCAGCTGCCGTTACTCAAACAGTACAGGCCGTTACTCGCGAAGTTTTGGCGAGACGGCCTGTTCGACGACATGGATGCCCGGTACTTTCGCCTGATCGATCGAAGCGGCGATCTGAACGCGGCCCTGCATCCTGATACGGTCGCTCAATTCGATCCGGCGTGGCTGTTCGCCGAGTTTCAGAAGACGTTCAATCATCCGGACACGGATTCGTACATCAACAAGATGACCCATTTCGACCAGAAGACGCTGCTTCCCGCCCTGCTTCAGGTCGAAGACCGGGTCAGCATGTCCGTATCGCTGGAAGCACGCGTTCCGCTTCTCGACACGCGTATCGTCGACCTAGTGACGACGATGCCACCACCGCTGAAGTTCCAGGGCGGACGTACCAAGCACGTGCTCAAGAAGGCGACACAAACACTGCTGCCAAAAGCAGTGCTCGAACGCAAGGACAAGATGGGTTTTCCGGTACCGCTGAATGAGTGGATGCAAAAAGGTCCGGTACGGGAGTTTGTCGGCGACATACTGCTTTCGCAGAGCAGCGTCGAGCGCGGCATTTTCAGGCCGGAGCGCCTGCGGCATTTGATGACCAACCAGGGAGTCGGTGCGCGACAACTGTGGGGAGCATTATCGCTGGAGTTATGGCATCGAGAGTTCATCGATGGCTAGCAGCGCCCTCCCTCGCCCGGCGGCGGCTGATATCAAGCAGCACTTGCTCACGGCGTTTCACCAATACTGGGAGCGCGCGCCGCAGCAGATTGCCAGCCTGCCGATCGCAACTCTCGAATTTCCGACGATCGAACCGACGCTGCGACTGGAGTCGATTGCCCTGCCCGACTGGGCGACGCACTGCGGCGTTGCCGGGGCGTTGCTGGTGCCCGCCGAAGCTTGCCCACACGGCGACGACTGGCGCCGGGTCGATTGGTGGCTGGCCGGCTTCCTTCTTTTGGAGGGCTGGCACGAGCGCGTCTACGAAGAACGGCATGGACCTATCCATTCCTACAGCTTCAGGCTCAGGGACTGGGATAGCAGAGTCTGGCGTCATGCGTGGGTAAACCGAATCGCGATCTTCCTCAGGCTTTGGGCCGCCGAACTACAGCGCGTCGATGACGATTCGCTGTTCGGTCCTCTCCCCGCGCCCGAGATCATGATGACGCACGACGTCGACGCGGTGAGTAAGACTCTGCCGATTCGCTTCAAGCAGGGAAGCTTCAACCTGTTGAAAGCAGCGCTTCAGTTCGGCAAAGGCCAATGGACCAATGCGGGACTGTGCCTGCGGCAAGCGATGCGCTTCTTCCTCGGCCAGGAGAATTGGTGGACGTTCGACAAACTGCTGGCGATGGAGGAAGCGGCGGGAATCCGATCCCGATTCCATTTTTACGCCGACGGACGGCGCAAGACTCCATTGCGCTGGCTATTCGACCCGGGCTACGACGTCATGAGCGAGCGAATGCGCAAACTCTTTGACCGGCTCGACGCCGGCGGTTGGCGCACCGGCTTGCACCAGTCATTTGACGCGTGGAAATCAGATGCTCTGATCGCCGCGCAGCGACAACGACTGATCGAAGCCTGCAGCGCCGACGTCAACACCTGCAGGCAGCACTGGCTCCGATTCAGCTGGGGCGAGACCTGGGCTGCACAGGAAGCGGCGGGCCTGGAGGAGGACACCACGCTGATGTTCAACGACCGCATGGGTTTTCGGTCAGCCGCGGCGATCGCCTGGAACCCGTGGAGACCACGGACCGCTCGGGCCCACGGTATCCGAGCTGTACCGACCGTACTCATGGACTCTCATGCCTATGACTACCAGCCCATGACCTGCGATGAGCGTCGATCGGAGATCCGGCACTGGCTGGAGGAATTGAAGACGGTAGGAGGGCGCTGCGCCTTGTTGTGGCACCCGCATACGCTGGGTAGTGACTATGCGTGGGCGGATGGCTTTCAGGACTGCATCAATCTAAGCGCGGAATTAAAGATATGCGTAAACCACTGATCCGCAATTGGCTTCCCGGCTTCATGCGAAAACCGTTGTGGGGCGATCGTCAGCGCTGGGGACTGTCTATTCGGCCGGACGATCCATGTTGGATCGAATGGGAGCGCACGGTGCTGAGTTTTTACGTGGCGAACCAGCGTGAAGGATTCGGCGCCAAAGTCAACGATGCTGGCTATGCGGTCATGCGAAATACCGATATCGATGGAAAAACCGTACTGGAAATCGGGCCAGGTGACATTCGACACAACAAATACTGGCAAGGATTGCCGGACCAGTATTGGCTCGCTGACATCGACTCATCGATGCTCGAAACAGCGGAGAGAAAACTGACAGACCTCGGCGTTCGCCATCGGTCGACGTTATTGACGAGAGGCGATCCGCTGCCTTTCAACGATGCTTCGGTAGACATCGTCGTATCGTTCTACTCCCTTGAGCACATATACCCGTTACAACCGTATCTGGACGAGTTAAATCGCGTTTTACGAACCGGTGGAACGCTAATCGGTGCGGTACCGGCAGAGGGGGGTCTTGCATGGGGGTTAGGGAGATTTCTGAGCTCTCGACGATGGTTCCGCAAAAATACAACGATCGATCCCGACAAAATTATTTGTTGGGAGCATCCTAATTTTGCTGACACTGTCATCGATAGTCTGGACCAAACGTTTGATCGCGCTCTTGTCTCGCGATGGCCATTTGCGTGGCTACCGTCACTTGATTTCAATCTGATCGTGCAATTCATGTACACGAAACGGACATGATGCAAAACCGCAACCCCTATCTCAAAGAAGTGCAGAATTCGCTGCCGCGACTTCTCGCGCTGTTTGATCGAGACAGGACAAGCGAAAGCTTCGGCATCGGCGATCGCTATTTTTGGGCATGGGGTCTGATCGATTTCACGAACGGCACTTTCCAGGGTGCAGCGAACGGTTTGGCGCGGCTATGGGGCAGCGGCATGTGGCCGTATGCGAGCGAGAACGATGCGTTTGCTGCGCGACTCGATGCTATCTTCAAGGGTGCGCGGTTTGCGACGCGCGGTGATGGAAGCTGCGAAGAGGCGTTTCCCAATGAAGGGTCCTACTGCGTAACCGCGTTGGTCGCGTTCGACCTGCTCAATGCCGTGGACACAATGAAGGCTGGCGGCTTGCCCGAGCCGACACAAAAAGAATGGCTGAAGATCATTGAGCCAATGGCCGAGTACCTCAAGGCGCATGATGAAACCCACGCGGTCATATCCAATCATCTCGCTACAGCTGTCGCAGCACTGAATCGTTGGCACTTGCAGACAGGTGACCAGGCGGCTGAGCGTAAAGTGCGCGTGTTGCTCGAGCGAATCCTCGATCATCAGTCAAGTGAAGGATGGTTCGAGGAGTACGGCGGCGCGGACCCGGGCTACGAGACCCTCTGCCTGCATTACCTTGCCGACGTCCATCTGCAGAGGCCCGAATGGAAACTGATCGAGCCTATCGCCCGATCGGTCGGCTTCCTTTGGCACTGTGCGCACCCGGACGGTTCGTTCGGCGGAACGTACGGCAGTCGTTGCACGCGCTTCTACTATCCTTCCGGCGTGCTGGCTCTGTCTCCCGAAATTCCCGAGGCCAACGCACTTGCCCAATTCATGGCGAGAAGCGTCGCCGACCAGAGAGTGGTGACGTTGGCGGCAATGGACGAACCGAATCTCACTCCCATGTTCAACTCCTATTGTTGGGCTGCTGAACTCGCCAACAAAACTCCGCATTCCGTGAAACAACTGCCGCTGCCGTGCATGAGTCGAAAACCGACGCGTGTCAACTTCCCGAAGGCGGGCCTGCTAATCGATAACGGGCTAGATCACTATACGATCGTCTCCACGCTTCAAGGCGGCTCGGTCAGTCATTTCAAGAATGACGGCAAGGCGCTCCACGACGCCGGAGTCGTCGTCAGGAAGCCAAACGGCCGTCTGGGTAGCACGCTGATGCGCAATGCCAGCAACAGGATAGAGCTAAGCGAAGACACACTGATCGTTCATGCCGCAATTGGCCAGATGTCCAAACGACTGCCCAATGCCTTCTATTTCCTCGGTTTACGTGGCATGTGCAGCACGATCCTGCGCTTCAGACCGATCCGGGAATGGCTCAAGCGACGCCTGGCTCGCTGGCTCATCACCGGAACCAAGATATGGCCGGCGAGCAACCGACGGACAATCCGACTGGGCGCCAACCTGGGCATCTCGGACGAACCGACGCTGCCGGACGGCTACGAGGTACTCGACGATGTCCACAACTTCGTGCCCATGCACATGGCGAGCCAGGGATACTGGCAGATACAGGATGAAGAGTTCTCGCCATGATTCCGCGGTTTCGCCCGATGATAGGGGCAGACGAGTTCTTCGCCCTGCTCCGGCCGAGTAATGGCGCGGTTGAGGAGTTCGAGAGCGAGTTTGCGGCGCAGTTCGATACCGCGGGGGCAATCGCATTCCCCTACGGGCGCAGCGCGTTATGGGCGATGCTGAAGGCGATCGGACTGAACGATGCCGACGTCATTACCCCGCCGTACACCTGCTCCGTTGTAGCGCATGCCATCACGCTGAGCGGGAACCGACCGAAGTTTGTCGACATCCAGCTTCACGACTACAACATGGACCTCGAGCGATTAGCCGACGCGATTGACCAGCGGACGCACGCGATTGTTGCTACACACATCTTTGGCTACCCGCTCGACATCGACCAACTCGATACAATCGTCAAACAGGCGGAGAACCGTTTCGGCCACAAGATTTGGGTGATCCAGGACTGCGCGCATTCCTTTAACGCGAGTTGGCAGGGACGCCCGGTCGCAGCGGCCGGAGACGCCGCTCTGTACGGCCTGAACATCAGCAAGGTAATGACGTCCATATTCGGGGGGATGCTGACCGTCCCTGACGAAACCCTGGCGGCACGCATCCGCGACTGGCGCGACGAGCAATTCCGCGAACCGGCTGCTCTCAAATCGTGGCGCAGGCGCCTGTATCTGCTCGCAGTCTATGCCGCCTTTCATGAACGTTTGTACGGCCTGGCCTGGTGGCTGCAAAACAAGACGCCAATTCTCGACGGGCTGACCCAGGACTATCATCTGGATGACAAAATCCACTTCCCGCCCGACTTCCTCGACCGTATGATCGACATCGAGGCAGCCATCGGTCGTGTGCAGTTGAAGAAGTACGATCGCATCATCGAACTGCGTCGCCGGAATGCCAGCTGGTACGAGCAGCATCTACCTCGCAACAAAGATTTCATTTTGCCGCCAATAGTGGATGGTGCAACGTACTCGCATTATGTGGTACGCACCGAGCGCCGGGACGCATTGATACATGCTTGCGCGAAAGACGGCGTCGAACTAGGCCGCGTCATCGACTACAGCGTACCCGACCTTGAATCCTATAAATCGGCTGCAAACTGTCCGAACTCGACTATCGCGAGTCATACCGTATTAAACCTACCACTGACCGTTGACACCCGAGGATTGCGTCGTGTACTGCGCACGCTGCAAAAGGCAATGTGATGGTGCTGCTCGGCCGCAAACAGACGAGAACGCGGATCAACCATGCGTGCGCGTGCAGAGTACGCAATTCCGCGCACCGTCGCTGAAGTACCGGGACCCGCCAATTTGATGCAACGTCTAAAGCAGCTGGGAAAAGACTCACTGGTCTACGGGTTTGGCGGCATAGCCGCCAGAGGTATCGGCATTCTCGTGCTTCCCATTTACACGAGGATATTTACGCCGGCGGACTACGGAACGATAGAAATGCTGGGTCTGATAGCTACCCTGCTCACTGCAATTATCGTGATGGGAATGGACACCGCACAGTCCTTCTACTTCTATAAGCAGAAGGAAGCCGGCAAGAACTCACAGGCCGAGGTTGTCTCGTCAATTCTGCAGTGGCGACTCACATGGGGGTTGGCCATCGTGATTGTCGCGACGCTCAGCGCACCGCTGCTGAACGCAACGTTTTTTGAGGGCGAACTGACCTGGCACTATTTTGCACTGTCTTTCAGCGGCGCGTTATTCACCTCGGTCATGGATCAAAGTGTGCAGATATTCCGGCTGCTTTATCGCCCGTGGCCATTTATTGCAATCACGTTGACTCAAATACTGCTCGCGGTCGCCATCGTTCTGACACTGGTCCTGGCGTTCGATCGAGGAATCATAGCGTTTTTTATCGGGTCGGCATCCGCCTCCCTTGTCGTCGCGTGCTTCAGCTGGTATCTGGTGCGCGACTATTTGGATTTTCGGCACTGGCAGACGGACTGGTGGCCAAAGCTCATCCGCTTCGGTGCACCGCTCGTCCCGGCGGGGCTGGCGATGTACGGGATGAATACCAGCGGACGCTGGTTCCTGCAGTATTATCATGGCGCTGATGCGCTCGGAAAGTATGCCGTGGGCGCCCGCTTCGCCTTACTCTTCGCGATAGTTGTCGAGACCTTCCGCAAGGCGTGGTGGCCGATAGCCATGGATTCGATGCAAAGTGAAGACGGCCCGCAGACGTTCCGGATGATCGCGCGGCTTTACATGGGGGTCGGTGTATCTGCCGTAATCGCACTTACGGTGCTTTCGCCTTGGCTCGTAGGCTGGTTGACGGGACCGCGTTTTCACGACGCCTGGCCCGTTGTCGGTGTGTTGTGCTGGCAGTCACTGTTTTACGGCCTGTACCTGGTGGCTTCCGCTGGCATGTTCAAAGCGGAGAAGACATACGTGAACGCGTACTTGATGGGAGCGGCGGCTATCTTGAACATCGGACTGAACGTCGTTCTCGTGCCACAGTTCGCGGGCATGGGAGCAGCGCTGGCGACGGTGCTGGCGTTTCTCGCGTGGATATCTGTGTCAGCCTACTTCAGCGAAAGGTATTGGCATACCGGATTCCGGTTCGGCGTCTTTACGGCACAGATAATACTTGGCGCGGCCGTCGCCGCCTGGTTGATCGTGTCTCAGGAAACTCACTCCGCCACGATGCGGCTGCTGGTTGCAGGTGTGTGCGCAACGCTGCTGGTTTTCTTCTCAATCGACCGTGAGCACCGGTCGCAGATATGGGCATTCTTACAGAGACATGGCTAACAACTCAAACAGCAGTGGTGAACGGTCGCACGATAATGAGCCTGCGTATCGCAACCGCGTTCCGAATCCTGCTCATCATTGCATTTTTAGTTCATCTCAAACAAAGCTCACAGATATTTAAGAGAGCGAATCGAAATATGAAAAACCACTCAAACGTCGCCGGAAAAATCTTGCGCCATACCAAGATGCTTGTTGCTGATAGCCTGAATCTGCTGCAGCTCCCCGGAGCGTGGGTCAAGTCGTTACGTCGCAGCGCTCTGCTACTCGACGGTCGGTGGAGCCGATACATGGGTTTCCAACCTACTCACGCTCTCAATTGCCTGTTCTACCGGACTCAGTGGATCAATATCGATCGGTATGGACGAAGCGGCTGCAGCCCAGTAATCGGGCTGGGGAGGGTCCCGTTGTCAAGCTGGTTCCACATCAGCAGCATATCAAGCTATGTATATGCGAATGCCGGAGCGGTAACAATGCTGGCCGGCACACTCGGATGGGCGTTGATGCATCTCGTGTGGCTGGAGGCGGCGACGGCATGGTGGGTACTCGTTACCACTCTAGTCCTAACTTCCAGCGCCACCACCTACGCGATGGCGTTCATGAAACAAAACTACAACGTGCTCGGTTGGATTTGGATGCCTTTGGCACTTTTCGCTGTGCTGTCGGAACACTGGTTTCTCGCCGCGTTCGCTTGGCTTGCCGCATCAATGGCAAGTATCACGGTCATATTCGTCGCGGTGCCACTGATGTTGGCTCAATACCTCGTAACGAATGATTTGGAAGTGTTTCTCGTTTTGATTCCGGCGCTGGTGAAATCCGGACTCCACTGCCGCAGCTTTTTCCAGCACAAGGAATTCAAAGTTGCTCTGGTGAATCTCGCAAAGCTGATCGGCCTCGTCAAAACTCGGGCCCGATACAAGCGGGTTAGCCGGTATTTTCCTCTTTCCGATTATTATTTCTTGTCATTGTATCTGGCTGCCTGCGCAGTTTCCTGGTACCTCCACGGAGCGACGGCGTTGCTGCCAACCACCGCCGTGTTGCTCTTTGTTGTCAACTGGAGAATCGCACGATTCGCAGACATTCAGTCGGTCATCATTCTTTTCGTCACGGTGTTTGCCGCTCATACGATTGCATCACCGGCTAACGGAATTTCTCTCGCCCTGCTGTTCCTCGTCGCCAACCCGTTTCCGGTATTCCTTGGCATCGTTGAAGACGATCTGGACAGAGGCGGCAAGCGAATCGCGATCTATGAACCGTTCGATCATATGCCGATCGAGCAAGAGTGTATGCGCATGTTCGAGAACGTACCCTCCGGCAGTCGCATCATTCTTGCGTTTGACGATCCCGACGGTGTTTACCAAGACATATTCGACGGCTACAGAACCGCAATAGAACCCTTTCTCTATGTTGCCGCCCGCGAGGAGATACATCTCTTTCCCGACTGGCACGCGGTTGGTGAGACAAACACGGACGGTGAATTCCACATTTGGGGCCGTTCCCTGGACGACGTGCGCAGGAACATGGCTCATTGGCAAGCCGACTATGTCCTGTATTATCTCGCGTCGGACGATGCTCTTCCGGATGAATGGTTCGAGCGCTACCGGATCGTCGGCTCCTTCGATTTTGCGAACCATCTCGACGACCTAGGCCAGTCGAAACCCTGGAGTGACCAAAATCCCTGTCCAAAATTCTTGCTGTTACAGCCGATATCGGAATGACCGTGTGTACAAACTTGACAATGCATTACGTCACCGAAGAAAAACGCCACAACCGTATGGACGATTCTCTGAACCTGCATTCCGGTGATTCGACGTGAGCAAGCGAGCAGTCCACGAGCCTGCCCGGGTATTGTACGTGCATCACGGAGGAGGCAACGGTGGCGCCGCCAACAGCCTGCTGTACCTGCTGCAAAACCTCGACCGGCAACGCTATGAACCACTGGTGGCTTGCAACTTCCGCACTCCGACGGCGAGGGAGTTCTTTTCCGACCATGGGTTCCGGCCGGTGGACCTTCCGATCGCGCAGTTTGTTCATATGATGAAGACGTGGCAATTACAGACGCCTCGGGGGCTGGCAAAGTTCCTGCAGTGGGCAATCGTGAAACAGCCTGCATCATCGGCATCGTTCAATCGCTTACTGGCGGCGCTCGAACCCGATCTTGTGCACCTGAACAGCCTTTCAATCGCGCCATTGGCGCCTGCGGCCAGACGTCTGGGCATTCCTGTTGTCTTACATGTCAGGGAATCGGTCAACGAGGGGAACTTCGGCCTCCGAAAGGCGTGGCTGAAACGCGTGGCGGAGCGGAATGTCAATCATGTCGTCTACATATGCTCGGACAACCAGGAACGGCTCACCGGGCGGGGTCCACGATCGTCCGTCGTCTATAATCCGATCGAATTCAGAAAGTTCAAAGCATGCTCCGGCCTTTCCGCAAGGCGCGACCTCGGAATACCTCCTGACGACAAGGTATTGTTCTTCCCAGGCGGCTCTTTCTTCGATATCAAAGGAATCCTGCCTTTTCTGGAGGCATTCGCCACGGTCCACAAGACTCACGCCAACACCTGGGCCATAATCCCGGGTCTCGATGTGCCGCCACATCCACGTGACCCCGTGAGAAGAACAGTGGAACAGATTATTGAAGCTTACGGATTGCAAAGCGCCGTGCTGCGCCTGCCGTTCACGACGGAGGTCGAAACATACTATGCCGCCTGCAGCGTTGTGGTCGCTCCATTCGTTCACCCGCACTTTTCCCGCGCGGTGATCGAGGCCGGAGCAATGCGCCGGCCTGTGATCGGCTCCAGGATCGGTGGGATAACCGAAGTGCTGGAAGACGGAAAGGTCGGGCTGCTGTCAAAACCTGGCGACAGCGAGGAGCTGGCCAGGAAAATCTGCTTTATGATCGAGCACGAGGAATCTGCGCTTGCCATGGGGCAAGCCGGTTATGTCGTTGCCCGCGAAAGATTCAACGCCATCGACCATGCGAGATCAATCATGAAGGTGTACGACAATGTGCTGAGTGAAGCGGAGGAGCTCAAGTGAACGTGGATCTACGAGCCATAGATTCCTCGTTGCTCGCGCGAAGGCCTTTTCTCGCCGACTACACAACGATCGGGTCAGCGTTTTTCAGCGTCGGCGTGCTGCTGATATTCGCGGAAGCACTTTTCTTCGAGTATTTCAGTTCACTTGCTCACTCCGCTTTCACGACGAGGCGTATAATCGGCTTCCATCTTTTCCCAAGTGAGATATGGTTCATTTTCATCGGCAATGCACTCCTGTTCCTTATCGTCGGGAATAACCATTTTCGAGTCGAGAAGCGTATCTTCACCGATGCGCGCCCCTTGTTTTTGGTCCTCGGAGTCTACAGTCTGTGGTTCGTCTACGGATCACTGGCTGGCAATGATTGGGCCCTGCAAGAGTTTCGTGAGATGGTGTTCACGGCCCTCAGCCTGCCTCCGATCCTGTATTTCGCTTCTCGACAAAGTGCGTGGCGCATTGTCGAGAAATTTTTGCTTCCGGGTGTCCTTGCCGTGTTGGCAATTAGCATCATCGGCGCGGAAGATACGGCCCTTATACTCGCAACAGTGTTTGTAAGTTACTTCGCCTTCCGGCTCCTATACAAAAGTCCGTGGGCGCTAATCGGACTCGGGTTAGCGTCGCTGCCATTCCTACTGAAGTTCGCCAAACCGATGTTAGGCCTTTTCCTGTTCTGCGTCGCCGCGTCCTTTGTCATCGCCGGCCACATGAATCCGAGATCGGTAAACTGGATACTGAGCAAGTTCAAGATCAAAATCGTCTTAATTGGCTTGTCAATCCTGCTGGTGTTGTTCATCGCTGTCGCCGCTATCAACGCGTGGTCAGGTGGAGCGATCGAACAGATTATTCGGCTTTACTTCCTGAAGGAACGACTGGGCGCGTCCGGAGACGTCGTTTACGGTGACATGAGCGGCGGACGATTCGCGGTCTGGCGGGCGGCGCTGGAATCGTGGCTCCAGCGTCCACTGATCGGCCACGGCCTCGGTGCTGAAGTCGAAGCCTACTCCAAAGGCTGGGTGACGATACCTCAGTTCCACAACTACATCGTCCAGGCTCTGCACAACACGGGCTTGATCGGATTATTGTTGATTGCCGGCGGCTGGTTGCGATGGCTGCTCCGCAGTCTCAAAAAGGTCTATCTCATTCGAGACATCAATGAGAAGGTCGTACTGGCGAGTATGTTGGTCTATGTCTTCGGAGTTCTATTCTACGGACTATACGGTCACTCGTTGAGTTACCCGCCAAGCACCCAGTTCTTCTGGTTGTGCGTTGGATTTTTGTGCGTGCTGCGCCGCCCCTTACCTAATAGAGTACGGCTATGAAACAGGTGTTGATTTCTTCAGGTTCCGCCATCATCGAGGAGGTGCCGGTTCCAGCAATCGACCCGGGCGAAGTGCTCGTTCGAGTTCAATCGTCCTGCCTGTCGGTGGGAACGGAGATGAGCGGTCTACGGTCGAGCGCGGTTCCCCTTTGGCGTCGTGCGCTTCGACAACCTGAAAAAATAGTGACGACAGCCCGGATGGCGATCGACAAAGGCGTAAAGCACACCTGGAACCTCGTCGAAGAAAAGCGCAACGAAGCTCGTCCAAGCGGCTATTCGGCGGCCGGACGTGTCGTCGAGGTTGGTAGTGATGTACCCGATCTTGCGGTCGGTGACCGTGTAGCCTGCGCCGGCGGCGGCTACGCCGTACACGCGGAGTTCGTTCGCGTGCCGCGCAATCTATGTGTGCCTTTGCCGGACGAAGTCGACTGGGAGCGCGCTTCAACCGTTACGCTTGGGGCAATTGCCCTTCAGGGCGTTCGGCGGGCGAACCCGACGTTGGGCGAGACATTTGTCGTCATTGGACTCGGTATTCTCGGCCAGCTCACCGTTCAGCTTCTGCGCGCGAATGGCTGTCGTACCGTAGGTATCGACGTGGCCGCCGACCGCCTGGAACTCGCCGAAACGCTCGGGATGGATGTAGGTTTGCAGGCGGACACCGATCTTGATCAGGTTGCGCGGCTGACCGACGGATTCGGCGCCGACGGGGTGATCATCACGGCCGCTACACCGTCGGACGCGGTTGTTTCGCAAGCCTTCAACGTATGTCGGAAAAAGGGCCGCGTCGTATTGGTGGGCGACGTTGGCCTGAATCTCAATCGAAACGACTTCTATGTGAAGGAAATCGACTTTCTGATTTCCACCTCTTACGGGCCGGGACGGTACGATCACCGTTACGAGGAACAAGGTCTGGACTATCCCGTCGCCTACGTCCGCTGGACGGAAAATCGCAACATGTCGGAATATTTACGTTTGATAGCGGAGAAACGTCTCGATATCAGTCCGTTGATAAGCTTGCGGTTCCCAATCGCAGATGCTGGCAACGCATACGCTTCCGTGTCGGCGGGCGCGTCGAAACCGCTGATGGTGCTCCTGAACTACCCGGACGACGACGCCGAGCCGGTTCGTACCATATTGACCCAAAAGACGACCCGGGCGACGCCCGGCAGCATCCGCATTGCCGTTGTTGGAACGGGTGCGTTCGCGCGCTCGAATCACCTGCCGAACCTTCAGGGCCTTTCGGACCGTTATACCATCCAGACCATCGTTAGCCGATCGGGCCACGCGGCGGCCGCCGCGGCAAAACAATTCGGTGCGCGAAAAGCGACCACGGACTACGCGGAAGCACTGGACGACCCGGAGGTAGACGCAGTCATCATTGCCACTCGCCACCACCTACACAGCGATATGGCGCTCCGCGCACTACGGGCCGGCAAACACGTACTGGTCGAGAAACCGCTTGCGTTGAACGCCACGGATCTGGCCGCTCTCGACGAGTTCATTACTTCGGCGGAGCAGCAGCGCATCCCCGTATTGCTAACAGGCTACAATCGACGGTTCTCGGCGTATGCGGCGCGATTGAAAGAGCTTCTGCACAATCGTAGCGGTCCGTTCATGCTGAGCTACCGCATGAACGCCGGATACATTCCGCTGGATCACTGGGTGCACGGGAAGGAGGGCGGCGGACGCAACCTCGGCGAGGCCTGCCATATATACGATCTGTTCACGTTTCTCGCGGACGCGGAAGTTGTACAGACCTCAGCGTGTGCAATCACACCCAGGTCGGAGCATTACGCCCGCAACGACAATTTCATCGCAACGCTGCATTTCGCCGACGGCTCGGTTACTTCGCTCACCTATTCGTCAATGGGTAACACAGAGTACGCCAAGGAAACGGCGGACCTGTATACGGACGGCAAGACAGCGGTCCTCCATGACTTCAAGATCCTCGAAACTCATGGTGGGGGTAAGGCGCTGAAATCAGCAGCGCCAGAGAAAGGTCTCAAGACCGAACTGGTCGCTTTCGCCGATGGTATCAATAGCGGGCGCTGGCCGATCCCATGGTGGCAACAGAAGCAAGTCGCGACCGTTGCAATGGACATCGAAAAACAGCTCACGCCAACGCCTTCTCCACAACGATGACTGACAACAAGCTGCTGGCGAGCGACGTAGACGGCGCGTTTCGTGCGCTTGACGAATGGGTAATGGAGAATGGCTGGGCCGGCTACGACCCCTATGACGTTCGCGGCCAGGACTGGTACGTCAGATTTCTGGGTACGCAGAATTGGTTTTTTAGGAAGATGCGCGGCGTATTTGCCGTTCTCGAGCGCGAGCTGCCGCCGGCCGCACTCAGAAGAATTCTTCGCATCCGAAAGGAGATCAATCCGAAAGGAATGGGCCTTATCGCGAGCGCTTATCTCACTCGGTGGGAAACCACAAACGATCAGTCCTGGCGTGCAAAAGCGGAAGATGTTCTCACCTGGCTGGCGGACAATCCTTGTCGTGACTATCCGGGCATTTCCTGGGGCTATCCGTTCCACTGGCAGTCGCGGATATTCCTGCCGCGCGGCACACCGGCCGTCGTGGTGACCGGGACCATCGGCGACGCGTGGCTGCATCACTACGAACTCACCCGGGCATCGCAAAGTCTCGAAATCGCGGAGAAGATCGCCGAGTTTTTCATAGGCGGCCTGAACAGGCCGGTCGATGAGGACGACCGACTTTGCTTCAGCTACACGCCCCTGGATGACTTCAAGGTACACAATGCCAGCCTATTTGCGGCCGCCTTCCTAGCGCGCCTCGGTCATCTCACGGGCAATCGGGACTATGCGGAGCTAGCATTACGCGCCGCACGCTATACGCTATCGGAACAGAACCCCGACGGTTCGTTTTACTATTGGGGCTCCGAGCCGCCGACGATCATTGACCACTACCACACCGGTTTCGTACTGCGACACCTCGACACCGTTCGCCGTTCTGCATCGGCGGACTTCATTACCGATCCAGTCGCCCGTGGGTACCGGTTCTATCTCGAGCGTCTGTTCACCACCGACGGCGTGCCGAAACTTACGCCGGATTCCGTCTATCCCATCGAAATCCATTCGTGCGCGGAGGCCATGTTGTGCATCTGCCAGTTGGGGGCCGAATTTGGCGGAGAATCGACGCTGGCGCCGGTCTTTCGGCTGACCCAGGACAAAATGAAGGGCAGCGGTGATTGGTATATCGCGGAGATCAGGCAGAAAAGGGGCAACGAGGTACGGGTTGAAATACCCTACCTGCGCTGGGGCCAGGCTTGGATGCTGCTGGCATTGGCGAAGCTGGAGGCTGCGCTGCAGAAATCACCGATGTTCCCGCAGGAGTCTGAATGAGGATTGGCATGGTACTGCCCACCGGCTTTCCACCCGATATCCGGGTCGAGAAAGAAGTCGGCACATTGCGAGACGAACACGACCTGTTCCTGCTCTGTCCACGCCGCGGTCAACAGGCGGCGAGGGAAAACTGGCAAGGCATGGAAATTCGCAGAGTGTTTTCGCGCGCGGAACGCTGGTGGAGTCAGTGGAACTTGATGGCGCGCTGTCACTCGGGCACCTGGGAGACCGCCATTGACGAATTTGCGATGTCGATCGACGCCGGCGCGCTGCACGTCCACGATCTTCCCTTGGTCGGACCCGCACTCAAGGTTGCAGCAAAACAGCGGATCCCGCTGGTCATCGACCTGCATGAAAACTATCCCGCAATGCTGGAGGATGGGCGGAAAGCGCCCATCTACCGGCTTACTTCGTTGGGCAGCCTGGTTTCGCGGCTATCGGTTTCCGTTGCTCGCTGGCGCGCCTACGAGCAATCGGTCGTGCCTCAGGCACAGCGGGTTATCGTAGTTGTCGAGGAAGCCAGGGAGCGGCTCGTACAGCTCGGCGTGCCTCGGGAGAACATCTTCGTGGTCGGCAACTACGCCACGTTTGATGCCGTGGAAAACAACTCCAGCAACGATGAACCGGAGCCCCGGCGATCAAACAGGAAAATGACCGTGATCTACGCGGGCGGCTTTGACGACACGCGCGATCTTGCAACGGTGCTACACGCCGTAAAGGCGCTACCCGACGAGGTCCGCGACGCCATCGACGTCCAACTGATCGGCGGCCAGGGTCGTGAACTCGCGCGGTTGCGAAAGCTCTCGGAAACCCTTGCGATCGGGCAACATGTCACACTGACGTCGTGGCTGCCGCGCCCAGAGGCAGAAAAATTGATGAGCGAGGCCGATGTCGGGCTGGTGCCGCACGTCAAATCGGCGCATACCGATGCAACGATACCGCACAAGCTCTTCCAGTACATGTGGCGGCGCTTGCCGGTCATCGTCTCTGATTGCGCACCGCTGGAGCGCATCGTCCGTGAGGCCGGCTGCGGTCTCGTCTATCCCACGGGGAATAGCGACGCGCTGGCAGGCTGTCTCGAGAACATTTGCAATCAAGGGGACCGCGCGGCTACGCTCGGCGAAGCGGGCCGCGAGGCAGTCGCAACAAAATACAACTGGCCGAACGCCGGCAAATCGCTGCTGGAGTTATACCGGAGCCTCGAATGAAAATCCTGACGATAGTCGGCGCGCGACCGCAGTTTATCAAAGCAGCCACGGTTTCACGTGTCATTGCAGACAGACCTGACGTCGAGGAGCTGATTGTCCATACAGGGCAGCACCATGACCGGAATATGTCGGACGTATTTTTCTCCGAGTTGGAAATACCCGCGCCTGACTATAATCTAGGCATCAGCGGCGGGTCACACGGCGCCATGACTGGGCGGATGCTGGCGGCCATCGAGGAAGTTTTGCTGGCGGTTCGGCCCGACTGCGTGCTCGTCTATGGGGACACGAACTCGACGCTTGCCGGGACGCTTGCTTCGGCCAAGCTGCACATTCCCGTCGCTCACGTCGAAGCCGGCCTGCGCTCCTTCAATCGCCGGATGCCGGAGGAAATCAACCGCGTTGTGACCGACCATGTAGCCACTTGCTTACTTACGCCGACCGACACGGCAACCGCAAACCTGCTACGCGAGGGAATCTCGGCAGACAATGTCCATCAGGTCGGCGACGTCATGTACGATGCAGCGATGTTCTACGCGTCGAAGGCCGAACAAACGAGCACGATACTCGACACACTCGGCCTCAAGCAGAACGGCTACGTGTTGGCCACGATTCATCGCCAGGAAAACACCGACGCGCCGGCACGGCTCAACGCGATCATCGAAGGTCTGAACGACATTGCGCAGGACATGCCCGTTCTATTACCTCTGCACCCGCGGACTCGGCAGCTCGTTGAAAGCAGCGACAGCCTTAACGCCAGCCAGGGCCTGAGGATTGTGCAACCCGTCGGCTATATGGACATGGTGATGCTGGAACGCGGCGCTGCCGCGATCGCCACCGATTCGGGCGGCGTGCAGAAAGAGGCATTCTTTCATGACACGCCATGTGTAACGCTTCGGGACGAAACGGAGTGGGTGGAACTCGTCGATTTGGGGTGGAACAGGCTTTCTCCGCCGGGGCAGTCGGACATCGCGCAGACGATTCGGGAAGCGATAGGCCGGAAGGGCGAGTCCGGTAGCCCATACGGCAATGGGCACGCGGCGACGAAGATAGTTGCGACTTTGTTGACCGACTAACCAACCATCACCGGCATCACGCCACGTCCATCGAGACCTCATGACGCTGTGCCCAGACGACCAGATTCAGGCAACGCCAGACGTGGTAATCAAAGCGCTTCCGACCCGCCATGATCGCCTGCCATTCACGCTCGAGCTGCGCCATGTCAATTGGACCTTGCCCGATCCCTCGAGCGCGAGCGAATACTGATTCCACCCACGGCGACAGTTGTGCCAGCCAGGCTCGCTCGGGCGTCGCAAATCCGATTTTGTCGCGACGATCAAGGATTGCATCCGGCGTGATGCCGCGCATTGCCTGCTTGAACAACGCTTTGCGCGTGCCATCGGGCGCCAGCGAATATTCCTCCGGCGTGGAGACCAAGAACTCCGCCAACTCTGGTGTCAGGAAGGGCACACGACTCTCAATGGAGAAATGCATCGAATTCCTGTCCTCGTAACGAAGAAGATGCGGCAAGGCGGACGTCGTAGCCCGTATCAACTCTTCGGTGTAAATAGCCCCGCTGAGTTCACGTTCCGCAACCATGTCCAGGCTGGCGCCACCAGCGCGGAACCAGCCGCTATTCAACCATCGCGGGACGAGCTCGCGCCCAACGAGCCTGCGTAGCAGCTTCTGCAGTCGGCTCGAAAACAGGAATGGGCCGGATGCGAGTAACAGTTGCCGTAGGCCGACCTCGCTCCCGGCGCGACGCATGAATAACGCCAAGTCGCCAAACCTGCCGCGATGTAGCAACGAGGCCAGGCGTGCGCCCAAAAAATACGTATAACCGCCCATCAGCTCATCGGCGCCCTGCCCGTCCAGCATTACTTTGATACCGGCGTCCCGGGCAGCACGAAACACGCAGAACTGCGCGTAAATTGACGTACTACCAAACGGCTGGTCCTGCGCATCGATCAGCTCATCCAGATCCGAGGCCAATTCTGCCGCGCTGACACGAATCTTATGTGAGGTCGTACCGGTAGACTCCGTAACAATATCCACCCACGCCTCCTCATTCAGACGCTGATCTTCAGCTACGTAGCTGAAGGTATGGATATCGATGTCAGGCTCCAGGTGCCTGACTGCGGACACGATGGCTGAGGAATCTATGCCACCGGACAGGGCGGTACCTACCCGGACGTCCGATCGGAGGTGACGCTTGACGTTACGCAGAAAGAGATGGCGAAGGCGGTCCGACGCATCGCCAAAGGAGAGTTGCTCGGGCGAACGGCTTAAGGACCAGTATCGACCGTGTCGAGCGTCGCCCGGCCGATCCAGGTGAATCTCTGCCCAGCATCCTGGTTCAAGCTGGCGAACATCAGTCAGCAAGGTGGAACGATCAGCATCGGTCTGGGCGTGCCTCAGATAATCGAACGTCGCCCGTGCATCGAGTCGTCTATCAACTCCCTCGAGCTGCATTAGTGCTTTCATTTCCGACGAAAATGCAAATCGGCCTTGGCTCTGATGATAGTGAAGCGGCTTGATGCCGAAGAAATCCCTCGCGAGCATAAGGGTTCGAGCGTGCGCATCCCACAAAGCGATCGCAAACATACCCTCGAATCGCCGCAGCGACTCCTTGCCCCAGCATGCAAGCGCCTGAAGCACGACTTCAGTATCGGATTGGGAGACAAAACGGACTCCGTGTGCCTCCAACTCTCGTCTCAACTCGATGTAGTTGTAGACCTCGCCGTTGTAAATCAGATGGTAACGCCCGTCAGGGGTAGACATCGGCTGTCGGCCGAGATCACTCAAATCGATGATCGACAACCGGTGGTGGAACATTGCCAATCTCGCCTGACGAGGCTGGCGCTCTATTCGAGGGTGAAAAGTGATCGTCTGCCCATCGCTCAGCAGGAGACCTTGCTGATCCGGACCACGATGCGCCTGTGTCTTGGCGAAATCGGGATCTATCGTTTGCGGCTCTCGAAACAAAATTCCGGCGATGCCGCACATTCAGCTGAACGCTCCCCGCATGCTCACCTCCCGGCCGACAGCCCTGGCAGTGATTGGGCTACGACGTCGAATCGATTTCATCGTCCGCGCTGGAGGCGCCGCCACGTACAAAATACCTGGCCAACACGAAAAACACGGAGACGAGACCACCGAAGAGGGTAGCCACTATTACCATGAGGCGCCGGTTGGGTCGCGAGGGTATCTCTGGCACTTCCGCACTGTCAATGACACGAAAAGCGAACTCTTCGTTGCCACGCGCCAACATCAGCTTCTGATGCTCACGCTCAAGCAGGCGCCCGATGGCTTGCTGCAGGGCCACGACACTCGTCGTGGACAATTCCAGCTGGAGATAGTCGACGTTCGACTTAGCCTGCTGCAGCGCGCGCGCTCGCATGTAGTCATTGAGGCGTTTTACCAGCAGATCAACCCAGAGAGCGGCGAGCTCCGGGTCCGTCCATTCAACGGCCACCGTCACCAGGCCGGTCTCGCGATTTTCCGAGACTTCGCTCAGATCGTTATTGAAGTACCGGACGGCGTCCGCATAATCGGGCCACTGCTCGGGGTCCTCATCGAGCCAGCGTTGATTTTCCGCATCCCAGTCCTCAGCGAACAGCACCGGCAGCAGGCCTTGCTCTTCGATAAAAGCCCGCGTGAAGTCGCGCGAGCGAAGAATCGCCAGCGCTTCGACGCTGTTTCCGCCGCCTCCTACCGATATACCGGCAAGGCCCGCCAGGCTGCCGAGTTGTCCGGCAATCCCGGTGTTCACGGGTTCTTCGACGGCGGGAGTGAGCAAGACTTCCGACCGATACCAGTGCGTTAGCGTCAACGCATACGCGATCGAAGCGATGGCGAAAACCGCCGTCGCCACTATGATCAGCCGTTTGCTCCGCCACAGCACATTCCATAAATTCGCAAGATCGATAGCATCATCATTCGACCGCCATGATGCATCATCGGGCATGACGTAGACGACACGTTCCGCCGATTCGGGTCGCGGGGTACCCTCTGAAGGTTGCGATTCCTGCGAGTATTTATCCATGCGGTCGAAACCCGAAGCGCAAATCACCTGGCCACTCACGATAGACCATTGGTCGGCGGCATTTTATCCGTATCGGAGCCAAAGCGTCTAATTCCCGAACGTATCCACAGCCGCCACGGCAATTGCGGCTTGATAGAGTATCTGAGTCACATTCGTCCAGAACGTCAAGGGTCTGATTCGATCCGTCTCCAACGGCACGACAATTGTATCTCCGGGACGAATCTCCGACGTACCGCTACGCCCAAACCACCTCGACCGGCTCGTGGTCACAACTGCGCCGCTCGCCCGAACAACGTAAATAAGCCCCCTGTCTGCACGCCGCGTCAAGCCGCCGCTCATAGCGATGTAATCATCGCGGGTCAGCGCCGGCCGATAGAGGTGGGACGTGTTTTGCTGAGCTTCGCCAATGACGGTCACTTCCTGTGCTTGCTTGGGCACCAGCAATTGATCGCCGTCGCGAAGTTCCAAAACCCTCGCAGCACTTCTGCCCGATTGCCCGCCGGCAATCTGCGCCAGATCGATGACCAAACGACCGACGGCTTCCGTTGTTCGCAATTGCCCAAGCAGCTCCCTTCCGGTTGCCAGCGCCGCGCTACCAGTCGTATCGAGAGTCTCCAACGACAATGTGGTCAGATCCGCCTCGAGCCGACGCGCGAGCACCTCAATCTGTTCCTGCTCTCGTTCCCGCAACGACTCGCGCAGGAATATGGCGCCTTCCGGAAACGCCGCTTCGGTAAGACCGCCAGCACGCTCCAACACCTGCGAAAGAGTTTCACCGCGGCGAATGCGATAGTCGCCCGGAAAGGTGACCTCGCCTTCCAGCCTGACGGTCCACATCGAATCCCATTCGGGCAACCCGCTGATCCTCAGATTATCGTGTTCCGCCAATACGAGATCGGCGGAATCGACGTTGCGCAATACACCGTCAAGATCGACCTCGATCACTTCAGTCGACCGATACTGGCCGTCGACAATCTCATAGCGCACCAGCTCGGCTCCCAATGCGTAGGCTTCTTCGGCAAGACTTCCGCCTGCGCGAATGAGGTCGCTGATGCGCATACCTACCTCGAGCGGATAGGTACCCGGTGCCTGCACTTTGCCAGAGACGCTGACTTCCCGATACGGTTCCCCAAAGCGCGCCTGTAACTTGAGTTCTTCCAGAATCGGTTCAATGACACGTTGTCGGCCGAACGCCAGATCGAACACGTGAACGGTATCTCGTGGACGTAGCGCGATGTCCTCTGCCGACCCGGGCACGGCCAGTGCCGCTCTCAAATTCGCCGACACCACCTGCACACGGCGATTGTTCGGATCCTCTCGCCGAACAAGCACGTACTCACTATCGGCGTTGGGTTCCAGTGCAGACTCGGAGCGAACGAGATCGGTCAGTCGCATCCCGTCTCGCCACTGAAAGGGTCCCGGCCTGCGCAGGTGTCCCACAAGCGTAACAGTATCCTCCAGATCCGGCAGTACGCTCGGGACAAACAGTGCATCGCCGCCCCGGGCTTCCATGTCGGTCGATTCGGGTCCGCCAACATCGATCGACACGGTTATTCGTTCCCTACTCGTGTCGATTCGCTCGATACGGGCGCCACGCGGAAACGCATCCGCTTTAAGTCCGCCTGCCAGTGCAATGACGTCGTCAATGGAGGCGCCGCCTTTGGTTTCGTATATCGCTGGCCTGTTCACCGCGCCGCTAACGCTTACTTGCGCGCCAATAGGCGGTATGAAAACGACATCACCCGGCTGCAGCCGGGAGTCTCCGGACGTATCGCCGTTGAGCAGCAGATCGTAGAGATCCAGCCGCGCCACAACACTGCCGCTCCGCTTCAATTGAATATCGCGCAACGAGCCGATCGGACTGATACCACCACTGACATACAGTGCGCTGCTTATGGTCGCCAGGCTATTGACAACGTAAGAACCTGGACGATTCGCATCGCCGAGAACGAACACGCGAATAGTACGCAGCTGGCCCATCGAGACGCTGACCTGCGTGCCGATCAGCATCTCTTGGACACGGCGATTGATGTCCTGGCGAAACTCGGAAAACGGCAAGCCCGCCACGGTAATTGGCCCCAATTCGGGCAGGCTCAACACTCCGTCACGGGAAATCTCGTACTCATAAATCGCGTTGACGTTGCCGAAGAATTGCACACGTACGCTATCGCCCGCGCCCAACACATAGTCCGGCGGAACGGGACCCGACGTTACGGGTTCGAATCCGTAATCGGCTGACTCGAAAACTTCGTAGCCGAACGGCAGCAAATCCGTGGCCTCGTCCTCGCCAGTTTCGAGTAGGCTGGCCGAAACCTCGAATGGGCGAAGTGCTGGTTCAGCGCCCAACCGCACTTCAATCTGTCTCTCCGTCAAGCCAAGTAGCAGGATACTCGGCAATCCGGGAATCGCGAGCACGCCCGACGCATCGAGCTCATAGTAGCGGCTTCCCTGAAGCCGACTGAGGGCGGGATTTTCCGAAATCGACTCTATTTCTTCCGGTGACAGGTTTTCACGGGGACTGAATTCGATCACGACCCTCGAGCCGGCGCTTGCTCGGAGAGTATCGGAGCTAAACTCTGCGGGAGTGACATCGTCGAGGGGAGCTCCGTTTTCCCGCGAGAGCTCTTCGTTCAGCGTCGACCTCTGTTCCCCCCCACTGCCACTCTGCTGCTGGCGGAGGACCGCGAGTGCCTGTCGACGCTGATCGGGTGGCAGCAGATCGAGCATACGCTGCTGTTCCGCGGTCAGCGATACAGCCTGGGAAAATGCTGTCGGTGAGATGGCAAAACAAGATAGGAAAGCTGCGCTCAAGAAAAGTCTCAGCGTGACACTTGCCCCCCAGCCCATTCGTATTGTTGCGATCACACGTGACTCCGAGTCCCGACGCTGCGGAAAAAACGTTTCCGATGTTCATGACAAACGGCGAATTGTACCAGCGTTGAGTCAATAGAGGAGTACTCAGCGCCGGCGATACCAGGGATCCAGGGAAGCGGGGCCAGACACCTGGACAACACTAGTAGGAACTCCGCCATTGGATAAACCCGCGGACGTCTTCATCCGACGACGAGGCGAATTCGTCTTCGATGGATTCGATTCCCAGCCCTGCGGATATCTGGCCGAATCGAAACGCTTTCCGGTAGGTCACATCAAGGCTGACGATGTCCTGCCGCGTTGCCGTAAGGCTGTTGAATGGATCAGGGGAATCACCCCGATTGAGTTCGCCAAAGCGAACCAGCGCGTACCACTGCGTCTCCTCGCTGTCGACCATCATCAGTCCCGCGGAGGCTACGCGCGAATCATTGTCCACGCCATGACCGATCACCCTCCCGCGGTAGCGATAGCCCGTGTTGTAAATGCTATGGTTGTAGGCGCAGTTGTTGAACTCATCGGTTTCATAGAATCTGCAGCTGGTCGCCGCGAACTCGACAAACCAGCGGTACGCCCACTGATCGCGCCACGAACCGGTCCCCTCGAAACCAGCCTGTCCGAGATAGCGGCTCGGCAGCCCTCCTGCTTCGTCCTCGCCAATGAACTGACCGTAAAACGCTACCGGAACGTCGAACATCCGCGTTGCCCAGCGAACGTCGAATCCGGCAAGCTGGTTTCCGGGCTCGTTCGACTCGTCGACGTTGTCATCGCCGATGTTGTCCTGGCCCAGAAGCAGATCTCCGAAGGTTTCCAAATTACAGGGCCGGCCTTCACCGCACCATTGGGCCGTGCGGGACAGACCGATTTCCAGTGACGGCAACGGTTTGAAGTTGAACCGTAACCCAAAAAACTGTGCATTCGGCACGACGCGGTCGCTCTCCAACTCGCCAAAATGCATTGCAAAGTCCCATGGGCCGAGCCAGCTGAGCCACTTGGACTTGAAAGGCGCAGTGAAATTCCGATCGAGCGAGATTGCTGGAATGGGACGTGCATTGTTGGAGAGTATCAGGCTCCCGTCCCAACCCGGCCCCCACCAGCGATCGAGCGTGTTTACGGTCAATGAGAAGTTATCCAGCACCAGGCCGACCGCCGAACCATCCGCGCGCGTGTCCTTGCCGTCCGACGCCGAATCGACGGCCTGAGCATTCAGCGAGACGACGTACCAATCACTCGTATAGTTCAACCCCCCGCTAATTTCGCCGGACTCCCGCGGCGTATTTTCGAACGACCGAATTCGCGTCGGTTCTTCTGCAACCGAAACGCCGGCCCGATAGTAGGCCTCGCCCGTCCGCATCTCCCAACGAGCGCGAGTCAACACGCGGTGAATCGCATCGGCAACATCGCCACCGATCGCCGCGGCCGAATCGAAATCGCGAATCTCCGCCGCAATAGGCCCCCAGGCCAGCGGCCAAGTCGTAGTGGGACCGCGGATCACGCCGGCGTCCGCCAGGAGCTGAATATCGTGCCTCAAGGACATGTCTCCCGGAGATACGAATGGGCTGGCCATTGCGACGGATAAAGAAAAACCAGTCACTGTAAAAACGACGCACAGACGGCGCAGATATGGGAAATGCTGGCGGGTAATGGGACTCTTCCTTAACGCTGATCAGTTTCTCGTGCACCGCAGCCGAGTGCGGGAGAATGTTAGCAGTATTAGCCTGCGAGCGCGCCCCTGACGGCGGGTTGGGACTGGACTGCGTCTAAACGTCTATCGAGCCGGATACAGGCCGAACGGATCAGCCGTCAGCCCGCTAACCCCGCATACGGAGCTCCCGAACCCGAGCGAGTAAACCTTTTGTCGAGTGATTTGCGCCTTCGTAGGGTTCGCTGGCGGAAACGGACGCCTCCAGAGAGCGAGCCAGTTTCTTGCCCAACTCGACCCCAAACTGGTCAAACGCGTTACATCCCCAGATGGCGTTTTCGACATAAACCTTGTGCTCGTAAAGCGCAATCAACTGGCCCAGGGTCTCGGGCGTCAGCTCGCCGAACAGGATCGTGTTACTCGGCCGGTTACCCTCGTGGACCCGGAACGTATCGTCCGACGCGTGACCCTCCATCAGCGCCTCGCTCTGCGCCAGGCAGTTTGCAATCGCGAGTTCCTGCTGTTCGGCCGTCGCCCCCGACGAGCGAACCGGCAGGACAAAATCGACCGGCACGAAGCGTGTGCCCTGATGGAGCAGCTGATAAAACGAATGCTGTGCGTTGGAACCTGCCTCGCCCCAGATCACCATCCCGGTTTTGACCTTGACCGGTTTACCGTCCCATCTGACGCGCTTACCGCTCGACTCCATCTGCAGTTGCTGCAGGTAGGCGGGGAAACGGTCGAGGCGATTGTCGTACGGAAGCACCGCCTGGCTCTCTGCGCCGAAGAAATTGTTGTACCAGATTGAAATCAGGGCCAGCAGTACAGGCATGTTCTCCGCGGGGTCCGCCCGACGGAAATGGCGGTCCATGCGCCGCCCGCCCGCGAGCAGGCGGCGAAAATTGTCCATGCCTATCACCAGGGCGAGCGAGAGCCCGATCGCCGACCACAGCGAATAGCGCCCGCCTACCCAGTCCCAGAAACCGAATCGAAAACTCGGGTCGATGCCGAAGGCATCCATTGACGGTTGATTGGTGGACGCGGCCGCAAAATGCCCCCGCACGGCTTCGGGGCCCAGCGACTCGACAATCCACTGCCGAGCAGCGTGCGCGTTGGCCATCGTCTCCTGCGTCGTGAAGGTTTTCGAGCACACGACAAACAGGGTCTCCTCCGGGTTCAGCACCTCGGTCAAATCCATCAACTGCGTGCCGTCAACGTTCGAGACGCTGTGGAAATTCATGCCCGGCCGCCAGAAGTGCCGCAGGGCGCGGCTCGCCATGACCGGGCCCAGGTCCGAGCCGCCGATGCCGATATTCACGATCTCCGTGATCCGCTGACCGTTCGCGCCGCGAATCGAGCCGTCCTGGACGCCGGTCACGAACCGGTCCATCTGATCCAGGGTTTGCCAGATCTCGAGCACGCCGGGCGTATCCAGCGCCACCTGATCGGAAATCTCCGAGCGGAGGGCCGCGTGGAGAGCGGGGCGATCTTCCGTCGCGTTTATGTGCTCGCCGGCAAACATCGCCTCAATGGCGTCCGGCACCTTTGTCTCGGCGGCAAGCTGAAGCAGCAAGCCACGCGTCTCGCCGGTCAACAGGTTTTTTGAGTAGTCGAGCAGCAAATCACCGCTTTCGACCGAAAAGTCGTCGAAGCGGCGGGGCTCATCCGCAAACAGTCCACTCAGGGACGCGGACTTCATCTGTCGGTGGTGCGCCTTGAGTGCGCGCCAGGCCGGTAGATCGGTGGGGTAGCGGGCGCTAAGAGATCGCTCAGGCACTGCGTTTCAAATCAACCTCGTAAAAATCGAGGTACCAATCAATAAAGCGTTTGACACCCACCTCGATCGGCGTATCGGGCTTGTAGCCGACGTCGGTACCGAGATCCTCCGCATCGGCGTACGTATCGGGGACGTCACCCGGCTGCAGCGGCAGCAGATTCTTTTCGGCCGTCCGACCAAGGCACTCCTCAATCACCTCGATGTAGCGCAGGAGTTCAACCGGTTGCTGGTTACCGATATTGTAGATCCGATACGGCGCTCGGCTCGTGCCCGGATCCGGCGCCATCGGGTCCCAGGATTCGTTCGGCGCCGCGTTATGGTCCATGGTCCGAATCACGCCCTCCACAATGTCTTCCACGTAGGTAAAGTCACGTCTGTGATTACCGTAATTGAACACATCGATGGGCTTGCCTTCGATGATGTTTTTGGTGAACGTGAATAGCGCCATGTCCGGTCGACCGTAGGGACCGTACACGGTGAAAAATCGTAGGCCGGTTGTCGGCAACTCGTAAAGATTAGAGTATGTATGCGCCATCAGCTCGTTGGCTTTTTTGGTCGCGCCGTAAAGCGCCAGCGGATGGTCGACGTTCTGATGAATCGAGAACGGCATTGCAGTGTTTGCGCCGTACACGGAACTCGACGATGCGTACACGAGGTGCTTGACGTCGTTGTGGCGACAGCCTTCCAGCACGTGCAGCGTGCCGACAACGTTCGAGTCTATGTAGGAATGAGGGTTCTCGATCGAATAGCGAACCCCTGCCTGCGCAGCCAGATGCACAACCTTGTCGAAGCACTCCTCGGCGAACAAAGCATCCATTGCGTCGCGGTCCGCAAGGTCGATCCGAACCATCGAGAACCGATCAAACTTTTCAAGTACCGCTGCCCTCGCGTTCTTCAGGTTGACGTCGTAATAATCGTTGAAGTTGTCGAGACCCACAACCGTCTCGCCACGCTCGAGGAGCTGCTTGGCGGTAAAAAAACCGATGAATCCGGCCGCCCCTGTCACCAAGATCTTCATGCGCTCACCAGGTCATCCTTACAAACGGTCGTCGGATTCGTATTTTTGCAGCAGATATTTGACGTCATACAACAGCGCTCCCTTTTTGCCGAAAGCGCGGATACCTTTTTCGCCTAGCGCTCCGAACTGCTTGTGCGCCACGGCAAGCACCACGACGTCGTAGACGCCCGTTTCCGGGTCTTCGACCAATTCCAGATCGTAAGTCGCCTTTGCCTCTTCAGCATCCACCCAGGGATCGTGTATGTCAACGTCGGCGCCGTAGGTGCCGAGCTCATTGATGATATCGACGACCTTGGTATTACGAAGATCCGGACAATTCTCCTTGAAAGTCAGCCCCAATATCAAAACACGGGCGGCCAGCGGCTGAATTCCCGCCGCTATCGCCTGCTTCGCGATACGCTTAGCGATGTACTCCGGCATGTTATCGTTGATACGCCGCCCGGCAAGAATCATCTGTGGATGATAACCAAGCTGCTGAGCCTTGTAGGTCAGATAATAGGGGTCTACGCCGATACAATGCCCGCCGACGAGGCCGGGTCGGAAGGGCAGAAAATTCCACTTGGTGCCGGCGGCTTCCAACACCTCCTCGGTATCGACGCCGACGAGCTCAAAAATCATTGCAAGTTCGTTGATCAGAGCAATGTTGACGTCTCGCTGCGTATTCTCGATAACCTTCGCCGCTTCCGCAACCTTGATGCTGGAAGCGAGGTGCGTGCCCGCGGTGATAACCGACTGATACACCGTATCGATGAACTCCGCGGCTTCGAGTGTCGATCCCGACGTGACCTTCAGAATCTTCGTAACCGTGTGCTGTTTGTCGCCCGGATTGATTCTCTCCGGGCTGTAGCCGACGAAAAAATCCCGATTCATCGACAAACCCGAACCCTTTTCGAGAATAGGCACGCAGAACTCCTCAGTCGCGCCGGGATACACGGTTGATTCGTAAACAACGACGTCCCCGGCGCGCAGCACCGCCGACAGAGTCTGACTTGCCTCTTGCAAGGGGGACAAATCCGGTCGTTTGTCGCTGCCAACCGGAGTCGGCACCGTGACGACATAAAAATTGCAGTCGGTCAGATCGTTGCGGTCGGTGGAATAGTGCAGATGCTCGACGCTCGCAAGATGATCGGCATCGACTTCCAGGGTCGAATCCCGCCCATTCCGAAGTTCCGCGACCCGCGCCTCGTTCACGTCGAAACCCAAGGTCGGGTATTTTTTACCGAATTCGACCGCCAGCGGCAGGCCAACGTAGCCCAAACCGATCACGCCGATGCGTAGTTGTTGAATATCGAAGGTCATTGGTATGTTTCGTTGTCTTCAGTAGGCTCTGGATATCACAGTTCCGTTGCGATTTCGCGCAGTTGAGTCACATTGGCCGCCGTGCGAAGGTCACGGTTCCGGGACGGATCCCTGAAACGTGCTCGCGACGCTCTCAGGGCCGCCGGTCGGGACGCTCGGCCCGAACTCCACCCCCGCCAACCGAGCGCACGGCCGAAATTCCTAGCTCAGATACCAGAGCGCCGCCAGGCCGGTGATGCTCATGGTGATCGTATAGGGCAGCGCCATGACCACCATGCGACCGTAGGACAGTCGAATCAACGGCGCCAGCGCCGAGGTCAGCAGGAACAGAAAAGCCGCCTGTCCGTTGGGTGTCGCGACGCTGGGGATGTTCGTGCCGGTATTGATCGCAACAGCCAGGGCGTCAAACTGTTCGCGGCTCAGTTCCCCATTCAGGAACAGCGTTTCCACTTCCTTGATGTAAACCGTGGCGACAAACACGTTGTCGCTGATCATCGACAGCAGGCCGTTCGCGACGAAAAACAGCGCCTGCTGCGTCAGACCCTCGTATCCCATTACCCAGGTGATCACCGGCGAGAACAGTCCCTGATGCTCGATCACCGCGACGATGGCGAAGAACACGACCAGCAGCGCCGTGAACGGCAGCGCCTCCTCGAACGCATGTCCGATGCGGTGTTCCTCGGTGACGCCGGAAAGCGCCGTTGCAAGCACGATGACCAGCAGTCCGACGACGCCGGGTTCGGCCAGATGGAAACCCAGCGCCAACACCAGCACGACCGCAACCGCGCCTTGCGTGACCAGAACGGCGTTTTCCTGCTTCGAGCGCTTGGCCGAAAGCTCGGCATCGTATTCTTCGAGCACCGAGCGGACTTTGTCGCCGAGTGGTGTCCCGTAACCAAACCACTTGAGGTGTTCCAGGGCCAGACAGGTCAGCAGGCCGACGACCAGCACGGGCATCGAGATGTGCGCCATCTTAAGGAAGAACGTCACGAACTCCCAATCCATGATCTCCGCGATCAGCAGGTTCTGCGGCTCGCCGACCAGCGTGGTGACTCCGCCGAGCGCAGTGCCGACCGCACCGTGCATCATGAGACTGCGCAGGAAACTCCGGAACTGTTCGAGGTCCGCCCGATGGAGTTCGACCACGTCGTCGTCCTGCCCGACGTCGTGATCGTGGTGGAAACTCTTTCCGGAGGCGACCTTGTGATAAACGGCGTAGAAGCCGGACGCAACCGTGATGATGACCGCCGTGACCGTCAGCGCGTCGAGAAACGCCGACAGGAACGCGGCGGCAAACGAAAACATCACCGACAACAGCATCTTCGAGCGCACGCCGAGCAGAATCTTCGTGAATGTAAACAGCAACATCTCACGCAAAAAATAGATGCCGGCAACCATGAACATCAGCAGCATGATCACGGAGAAATTGTTTTCGGCCTCGTGGAACACCATTTCGGGGCTGGCCAGCCCTATCACGATCGCCTCAACGGCGAGAAGGCCGCCGGGCTGCAGCGGATAACACTTGAGCGCCATCGCCAACGTGAAGATGAACTGGAGGACGAGCACCCAGCCGGCGACATAAGGGCCAGCCGTCAACACGATGATCGGATTGACGATCAGGAAGACGATGATCGTCATTTTGTACCAAACCGGCGAATGGCCGAGGAAATTTAGGCGAAAGGCATCAGCCAGTGTGCGCGCACTCATGAATAGTCCTGTGTGTGTGGATCAGGGCCCCGCCCCGAGCGTTGTATTTTCGACCGTCAGCCGGTCGCGCTTTGGTATCTGCACTTGTTTTGCGGTTGATTCTACTGACTTTTATCGATATTGGCAGCTTGACTGGTGCCTGTTAACCCTCAACTGCGCCACAGGCAGGTACCGTGCTCCGCGATGGTATCCAGCAGCGCTTCATGAGCGGCCAGCTCCTCCTCGGTTGCACGGGTAACCAAAAGCTTCAGGCCGGCGGGGCGTTCGATGGCCGTCGCCTGTTCGGCCACGTCGGTGGTGGTCGCGTTTTCCTCATCGAGACTCAGCGCGGTTTGCCCGCCGGTCATCGCCAGATAGACGCGCGCCAGAAGATCCGCGTCGATCAACGCGCCATGCAGATCGCGCCCGGATGCATCGACTTCATAGCGCTTGCAGAGCGCATCGAGGCTGTTGCGTTGGCCGGGGTGCAGGGACCGGGCAAGGGCCAGCGTGTCGAGCACCGTCGCATGTTCGCCGATGGAAGGCTTCGTGTGCCCCATCAGCCTCAGCTCGTGCTCGAGGAATCCGACGTCGAAGTCCGCGTTGTGGATGACCAGCTCAGCGCCGCCCAGAAAGTCGAGCAGCTCCTCGGCGACCTCGGCGAAGCGCGGCTGGCCCTGAAGATCCTTGATCGAGATGCCGTGGACACGCTCCGCGCCCTCGTCGATATCCCGCTCGGGATCGAGGAAACGATGGTATTCACGGCCGGTGAACCGACGATTGACCAGCTCGATGCCGCCGATTTCAATGATCCGGTGGCCATCGGCCGTCGACAGCCCGGTGGTCTCGGTGTCCAGGACGATTTGTCGCATGCGTGGATTTTAGCCGCGGGAGCGGACGTTGCAACGGCAATGTCACCCGTATGGAAACGTCTGGCGCCCCGACGGGCGAGCTAGCCTCCGAGTTCGTCGATACCGCGGTTCGCCAGCGCGTCGGCCTCTTCGTTACCCGCGTTGCCGGTGTGTCCGCGAACCCACTTCCAGGTGATCTCATGGCGATCGACCGCCGCATCCAGCGCCTGCCAGAGATCCTTGTTCTTGACCGGCTTCCTGGCCGCCGTCTTCCAGCCGCGCGCCTTCCAGTTCGGCAGCCATTCCCGTATCCCGTCCATGACGTATTTCGAGTCGGTGTGCAGCAGCACCCGGCTGGGCCCGTTCAGGGCGTTCAGCGCCTCGATCGCGGCCCGGAGCTCCATGCGGTTGTTGGTCGTCTCGTGTTCGCCGCCGTACATCGTCTTACGATGCTTGCCGGCGAGGAGCAGCACGCCCCAGCCGCCGGGACCGGGGTTTCCTCGACAGGCCCCGTCCGTGTAGATCTCAATGGTTCTGGTCAATTTCGATTCTGGATACGCGCGTGGAAGGTTCGACGAGTCCGCCGACGACTTTCGGGCGACTGCGCCAGGGCTGTTTCAACGGCGTCAACGTGTACAGCCGCTTTTGCGCCGTGAGCATATAACAGGCCGCCAGCTCCGGCCACCAGCGCCGCCCGCGCTGCTCCCAGGCTCCCGGTGCGGAAACCGCCGTGCCGGTGATCGGCCATTTGAAGAAGTAACGGGTCAAACCGTGGATGTTCAGATCCAGCAGCTTGAGCCAGTCGGAGAGTTGCCGGTCGCTGATCAGGTGGCTCGTGTTTGGCGGCAGCCCGGCACCCGGTATCAGACGCCGCAAACCCCACAGACCGCCGGGCTTGAAACCCAGCACGATCAAGTGGCCGTCCGAACGCAGGACCCGGTGGACCTCGCGGAGAATCTCGTGTTGACGCCCCGAGAAATCCAGAGTATGCGGCAGAATGACCACATCCACCGAGTCCGACGCGATCGGTAAACGATGCAGGCGCCCATAGGCGGCCGGAGGTTCCCCTTCGAGCACGTTCGGACGATTTGCGATACAGGCGGCTCGCTGTGTCCGCGCATAGCGGAGAAACGTCCTGGGCTCACCCCACACCCCGAGCTGCAGACATTCGACGCCAAACAGGCCGTCCAGAGCCTCCTCGAGCAATCTGGCCTCCTGGGTGAGCAACGCCTTGCCCAGCGACGTGCGAAGCCAGGCTCGGGTCGCCGCGTAGTCCGTTGGAGTGCCCGATTCGGGCAGATTTTCGGCCGGTGTCACAGATTCGTCCATTTCGGATGCGCGCACTTGCAAGTGAATTCCCTGTACGTAGGATAGCCCGATGCGTGCAACAATTCAGACAATAATCCAGGTGTCCGGGTGGCAAACCGTCATTTGCGTCACACTTCTCGCCACGGGCCCCGCCGGGCTCACCCGGGCGGAAACGACACAGGCCATAACGACCGGCCTGAACGTCGGCAGCGCACAGGCTCAGCTCGCGCCGGACGAGGCCTTACAGCTCATTCTCGAGGACTATCGGGCGGCGCCGGTCCAGCCGGCCGACGCCTGGAACGACCTTCTCCTGCACATCCGCAAGGGTTTCAGCCTGGATACGGTCATGAACGCGCGGGTTCAGGCGGAACTCAAATGGTATCTTCGGCATCCGGACTACCTGGACCGCGTTTTCAGGCGCGCCCAGCGCTACCTGCCGCACATCACGGCTGAATTGTACGAGCGTGACCTGCCGCTCGAACTCGCGCTGCTGCCGATCGTCGAAAGCGCTTTCGACCCGTTCGCCTACTCGCACGGACGCGCCGCCGGGCTTTGGCAGATCATACCGGGCACCGGCAAACGCTTCGGACTGCAGCAGAACTGGTGGTACGACGGCCGCCGCGACGTTGTCGATTCGACGCGCGCCGCGCTGGACTACCTGACGGCGCTACATAAGATGATGGACGGCGACTGGCTCCTGGCGGTTGCGTCCTACAACTCCGGCGAGGGCAACGTACTGCGAGCCGTCAGGCGAAACCGGCAGCAGTCGAAACCGACGGACTTCTGGAACCTCAAACTATCCCGCGAAACCAGCGCCTACGTGCCGCGGCTGATGGCGCTCGCGAACATCGTCAGGGAACCGGCGGCCTACGGCGTTACCCTACCCACTATCGTCAATGACAGGCAGTTCGAGATCGTCGACATCGAGGGCCAGCTCGATCTCGCCCTCGCAGCCGAGCTCGCGGGCGTCGATCTCGATACCCTTTACGGGTTCAATGCCGGACTGAACCGCTGGGCGACCGATCCGTCGGGACCGCATCGGCTGCTGATTCCAGTCGACGCGGTGGCCGGTTTTCGGGCGGCGCTGGCGGCAGTGCCAAGCGCGGAGCGGGTGCGCTGGAAACGTCATAGAATCAAAAATGGCGAGACTATTTCGGAGATCGCCGAACGCTACAACACGACGCTGGCCGCCGTCCGTTCCGCAAACAACCTGCGCGGAAACACCATTCGCGCCGGCAGCTTCCTGATGATCCCCGTTGCCACCGAGCCGCTGACCGCCTACGTAAAGAGCGCGGACGCGCGTCGCGAAAAAATTCAGAACACGCAGCGCAGCGGCAGCCGCGTCGAGCACGTGGTCGCGCCCGGTGAGAGCTTTTGGTCGATTGGGCAGCGTTACGGCGTCGGTTCGCGAGAGCTTGCGGCCTGGAACGGCATGGCGCCGCGGGACACGTTGTCGGTCGGCAAAGCACTGGTTGTCTGGACCCACAGGGCACCGCCGACATCGCCACAGAGCGGCAACGGACTGACCCGTAAACTGCGTTATACGGTCCGCAAGGGGGATTCCTTATCACGCATCGCGGCGCGCTTCCGGATTCGCGTGGCCGACCTCGTCCGCTGGAACGGCATAGACGCCAAAAAGATTCTGCGCCCGGGGCAGTCGTTGACGATGTACGTGGACGTCACCCGGCAATCGAGTTGATTGCCGCGGCCGGCAAGCCCGCCCGATCGCCAATTGTTCGGCGCCGGGACGGCGGCTAGAATTCGATTTACACCGACTTAGGGGAATCTCATGGGCTTCATGGCAGGCAAACGCGCGCTGATCGTCGGTCTCGCGAGCAACCGTTCAATTGCATGGGGAATTTCGCAGGCCTTCCGACGCGAGGGCGCCGAACTCGCGTTTACCTACCAGAACGAAAAACTCAAACCGCGCGTCGAGAAGATGGCGGCGGAGCTCGGCTCGTCGATGACTTATCCGCTGGACGTCGCGCACGATGCCGAAATCGAGGCGCTGATGGAAGCCATCGCCAGGGACTGGGACGGAATAGACGTACTGGTGCATTCGGTGGGTTTCGCACCGCGTGACCAGCTCGACGGTACCTACATCGAGAGCGTCACGCGCGAGGGCTTCCAGATCGCGCACGACATTTCGAGCTACAGCCTTGCCGCGTTGGCCAAGGCGGCGCTGCCGCTGATGGAAAACCGCAATTCGGCGATTCTGACCCTGTCGTACCTCGGCGCGGTTCGCGCCGTGCCGAACTACAACGTGATGGGGCTGGCCAAAGCGAGTCTCGAAGCCAACGTGCGTTTTCTCGCGGCCGACCTGGGTCCCCGCGGCATCCGCGTCAACGGCATCTCGGCGGGCGCCATCAAAACGCTCGCCGCGGCCGGCATTGCCGGGTTCCGCAAGATGCTTTCGCACATGGAGCAGGTGTCGCCGATCCGGCGTAACGTAACCGCGGACGACGTCGGCAATGCCGCTGCATTCCTGTGTTCGGATCTCGCCGCCGGGATCGCCGGCGAGATCCTCTACGTCGACGGCGGCTACAACACCATTGGCATGCACCTCGACGAAAACGACGGCTAACCGGCCATTCATCACAGGTCGCCCGTCCCGACGGGCGACCTGTTTCGCCTAGGCCACCTGTTTCTGCGCGTCCGTATCCAGTCCTATCTTGGTGCTTTCGCCGGTCAGGCGCGCAATGATCGTCGCGCAGCAGGAGTCGCCAAAGATATTGACGCTGGTACGCATCATGTCGAGCACGCGATCGAAAACCAGCAGAACGCCGATCGCCTCCATCGGCAAGCCAACCGCTCCCAAGATGATGGCAATCGCGACCAGCGACGCGGACGGTACGCCGGCAACGCCGACCGACGTCAGTAGTGCGATAAACACAATCGAAAACTGGATGCCAAAACTCAAATCGAGGCCGTAAGCCTGCGCCAGGAACATGGCCGCCGCGCATTCGTACAGGGCCGTGCCGTTCATGTTGACGGTTGCTCCCAACGGCAGCACGAAACTCGAAATCTTGTTTGACACGCCCACGTTTTCTTCAACGCAGTCCATCGTGATGGGCAGTGTCGCGGACGAAGACGCGGTCGAGAACGCGGTCAACATAGCAGGCGCCATCGCGGGGAACATTTTGTAAGGCGACACCTTACCGACGAAACGCAGGAACAGTGGCAGAACGATGAGAACGTGCACCAGCAGCGCAGCCACGACGGTAAGGGCAAACACGGCCAGCGGGCCGACGCCCTCGAAACCCGTTTCCGCGACGACCTCCGCGACCAGACCGTAAACGCCAATGGGTGCAAACTTCATGATGAACTCGGTCATTTTCATCATGACATGAAAGACGCCGTCCCAGAATTTGAACAGGGGTTCGGCGAGTTCATGGTTTAGATGGGTCATGAAATAGCCGAACAGCAGTGCGAAAAAGATGATGCCCAGCATCTGGCCATCGGCTGCCGCCTGAACGATGTTCGGCGGCACCATGTCTTTGAGAACCTGCGCAACGTCACCCGGCCCGCGGTCTTCCGCCAGGCTGACCAGTTCGTCCGCGTTCTGGTCGAGCGCGAGCAGTTCGCCGGCCGGCTCGCCGTTGACGTACCCGGGGCCAACGATGTTGATGAGAATGAGACCAACCATCGTCGCGGCTAGCGTCGTGACCGCGTAAAACAGCAGCGTGCGTCCCCCGAGCGCCCCAATGTTGCCGCCGGAACCGATTCCGGCAACCCCGATGATGATCGAGGACAGAATCAACGGCACGATGATCATCTTCAACGCATTGAGGAATATCGTGCCGATATAGTCGAAAAAGCCGACGATGCTGATACCGAGGAACGACGGGTCCTCGATTCCGCTGGCAATCGCCCGATTGACCAGGTAACCGGAGATTCCGGCAAACCCAATAGCAATTAAAATCTGCCAGTGCAGCTCCAGCTTTCTCATTTGTTCTCCCCCGGATCGTCCACGGACCTGCGCGACGATTTATTCTTAGCGAACTTACTCAAATAGGCTCTCGGCGGCCAGCGCGTCCTCGCTCTTGACGATCTCCGCCTGTCGTTCGAGATTCACGACCATCGCAGCGTAATCCTGTGATCCCGACTGAAAGCCGAGCTGCAGTTTCATTTCGTCCCGCTCCGCCAATGGGATCGATTCAGGACGCCCAGGCGCGTACGCGGTGACGCTGTAAACGGCGTAGTTGCCGGCCTCCGTGACGACGGTGCCGATCCTCGGTTGCCCAGGCAGCGGCTTCTTTTCCTGGAACACCGAAGCACGGATGCGGGCGTCCGATCCCGCGTCCTGCCGCGATACCGCGATCGTCCTGGTGGTCATGCCCTCGATCGCCGCTGCGGATTCGTTGAAGTCCCCACCCCCGGCGAGCGCGACCTGCAGCGCGGAAACACGCTCATTTGCAATCGCAAATGCCCGTTCCGATTTGATGGCGCCGACGATCTCTTCGCTCACTTCCGTCAGCGGCCGACGCGCGGCTTCGTGGTATTCGGTGACGCTGACGACGATCGCACGATTGGCGTCGAGTTCGATGATGTCCGAGATTTCCCGGTCGATGAGAACCCGGTCGTCGAAGACGCCGTCGATCGCCGCCTGATTGCTGCCCAGCGGCTCTCCGCCGGCACGGGTGAACCCGGTGACCATCATGAGCTCCAGACCAACCGCGTCCGCGAGCGCCTGCATGTCGCTGGCGTCAAACAGGGCGTCTGTCAGATTTCGCTCCAGCGATGCATACTCGGCCTCGGCCTTGTCCTGACGAAGCGCCTGTTCGAGTTCTCCCCGAATCTCTTCGAGCGGCAGCGTACCGCCCTGTCGGACCTCGTCGAGTCGGATGACGTGAAAACCGAAACCCGTCCTGACCGGCCCTTCGACGTCGCCCGGCTCCATCGAAAACACCACGTCGCCGAGTTCGCCCGGCAACTGCGTGCGCAACAGGAGACCCAGGTCGCCTCCCTGCTCCGCGGTGCCGCCGTCCTTGGAATACTGCCGGGCCAGGTCTTCAAACGGCTCGCCGGCATTTGCGCGCGCTGCAAGCGCCGTGGCCTGCTCTTCCGCCGCCGCCTCGTCGCCCTCGAACGGAATCAGGATGTGACGCGCCTGGCGCTGTTCGTCTTGCTGATATCGTGAACTCGAATCTTCGTAGTACCGCTGCAGCTCTTCCTCGTTGATCTCCAGCGTCGACGCCAGCGTATCGCGACGCAGTTCGACGTAACTCAGATCAACCGACTCCTGCGATTGGAAATCGTCCGGCCGCTCGTCGTAATACGCCTGCACGTCTTCATCGCTGACTTCAATCGTTTCCGTCAGCGCGGCGAGGTTTATCTCGGCGATCGATACCTGCCGCTGTTCGCCGTAGAGATTCAGATAACGGCGATACTCGGAGGGCGTAACGAAGGCGGTCGCGCCTATGCCGCGTTGTAGCTGATCCTGCTCCAATCCTCGCCGCTGACTCGCCTCGAAGGCGCTCGGGTTGATGGCCCGTTGCTCGAGCCACAGGTAATACGCCTCGCGCGAAAACTGGCCATCCACATGCCACGTCGGCTCTCGCTGGATGAAGTCCGACACCCGCTCATCGGAAACCTCGTAGTCCGCCGAGTCCAGATACTGTTGCACGAGGGTCTCGCGAATGAGCGAATCCAGCACGCCGTCGCGCACGAGGGCGCGTAGTTCCGAGGGTATCTCCGTGCCTTGCTCGGCCAGCGCAAGCAGCTGGTTGCGATACGCGTTCTCGAACTCGACGATCGAGATTTCCTCGCCGTTGACCTTGGCGGCGTAACCGAGGCCGATGAAATTGTAGTTGATGCCGAAAAACACAAACGGCAGTGCAATCAGCGCCAGAATCGCAAGCGCGAATCTGCCGGTTATTCGATCTCGTATTCGTTGCAGCATAGTCGGGTACGTCGTTTGGGCTCGAGCGCCGGGAGGGCCAGCCTGCGCATAACACTAAGAATATTCAGGGGGCCCTGCGGACAGAATCAGGGCTCGGATGATACGCGAGGCGACCAACGAGGCCAAGCAGCGGTCGCGCGTCGAAAACACAAAAAAAGGGTCCCTCTCGGGACCCTTTTTTCGTTTATGGCGGAGTGGACGGGACTCGAACCCGCGACCCCCGGCGTGACAGGCCGGTATTCTAACCAGCTGAACTACCACTCCGAACCTGGTGGGTGCTGACGGGATCGAACCGCCGACCCTCGCCTTGTAAGGGCGATGCTCTACCAGCTGAGCTAAGCACCCATTCGAGCCGCAGCGATACGGCGTGAGTGCGGCCTTGCTGCGAAAAGTCTCTTAAATCGGTGGCCGAAAACCGCGCTCATTCGACACGATTTTCGGACCCCCGGCCCGAAGGGCGCGCTAGTTTACGGCATCCTTCAGGGCTTTGCCAGCCTTGAATCCCGGCACTTTACTCGCTTTGATTTGAATTGCTTCTCCGGTTCTCGGATTACGGCCCATGCGCGCGGCACGCGCCTTAACCGAAAATGTGCCAAACCCAACCAACGACACAGAGTCTCCGCCGGACAGCGCGCTGGTTACGTTGTCGAGTACCGCGTCGACCGCCTTGGTTGCATCCGCTCTTGAAAGACCAGCCGATGCCGCCACGGCGTCAATGAGTTCTCCCTTGTTCATGCAATCACCTTTGCAGATAAAGTTTGATTTTAATGCGGAGAACCAATTCTCCACCGCATCTCCGTCATCGCCCTAAAGGACACGAGCGATGTGCTTACCCTAAGTGTTCCGCGACGATTCGATTACCCAAGCTTCGCCGCCATGCCGGAAGCCGCCATCGGCGGGCCTCTCAGCACGCGTAGCTTATACCAAGCGGCCTCTGGAGCGTCAACAAATCCAGTGTTTCTGCGGGTTTCAGCACCTAATGGGGGCGGACGGGCTCAACGGCTTTCGGGTCGTCGGCAGCACTGGACGCCGCCGCTTCCTCGGTCTTGGACTGGGCATCCGGCACCGGCATGTGCTGCAGCGCGTGCTCGAACACCTGATCAATCCATTTCACTGGAACAATCGTCAGCTTGTCTTTGATGTTCTTCGGTATTTCGGCCAGATCCTTCTCGTTTTCCTGGGGGATGAGAACCGTGCTGATGCCGCCTCTGTGGGCCGCCAGTAGCTTCTCTTTCAGGCCGCCGATCGGCAGAACCTCGCCACGCAGGGTGATCTCGCCGGTCATGGCCACGTCGCTGCGCACCGGAATTTCCGTCAAGGCCGACACCAGCGCTGTACACATACCGACGCCCGCGCTCGGGCCGTCCTTCGGCGTCGCCCCCTCCGGCACGTGTACGTGCACGTCGAGCTTCTGGTGAAACTCCTCGTCGACGCCCAGCACGCCGGCCCGGCTGCGCACGACCGTCATCGCCGCCTGGATGGACTCGGTCATGACGTCACCCAGCTGACCGGTATGCGTCAGCTTGCCCTTACCCGGCACGACGGCCGATTCGATGGTCAGCAGCTCGCCGCCGACCTCGGTCCAGGCCAGACCGGTAACCTGTCCGACCTGATCGTTCTCTTCCGCCTTTCCGTAGCGGTGCCGGCGGACACCGAGGTACTTTTCGAGACCCTTGGAGCTCACGCGGACGGCGCTGTCCCGCGGCTTCAGAAGCAGGGATTTCACTACCTTGCGACATATCTTGGAGATTTCCCGCTCCAGATTGCGGACACCGGATTCCCGGGTGTAGTGCTGAATGATGTCGAGCACGGCGGCACGGGTCATCGTCAGTTCCTCGTCCTTGAGTCCGTTTTCCTTCATCTGTTTCGGAATCAGGTATCGCTGCGCAATGTTGAGCTTCTCGTCTTCGGTATAACCGGGTATCCGAATCACCTCCATCCGGTCCAGCAGCGGCGCCGGGATATTCAGGCTGTTGGCGGTGCAAACGAACATGACGTCCGACAGGTCAAAATCGACTTCGAGATAATGATCGACGAACGTCGAATTCTGTTCGGGGTCCAGCACCTCGAGAAGTGCCGACGACGGGTCGCCGCGGAAATCCATCGCCATCTTGTCGACTTCGTCGAGCAAAAACAGCGGATTCCGGACGCCGGTCTTGGACAGGTTCTGGATGATCTTACCCGGCATCGAGCCGATATACGTTCGACGATGGCCGCGAATTTCCGCCTCGTCCCGCACGCCGCCAAGCGACATGCGCACGAATTTCCGATGGGTCGCACGCGCGATGCTCTGGCCGAGCGACGTTTTACCGACGCCCGGGGGCCCGACCAGGCACAAAATCGGACCTTTCAGGCGTTTCACGCGCTGCTGGACGGCAAGGTATTCGAGAATGCGTTCTTTGACTTTTTCGAGCCCGTAGTGATCCTCCTCGAGCACCGTTTCCGCGCGGTTCAAATCACGAATGACTTTGCTGCGTTTTTTCCAAGGGGACTTCACCAGCCAGTCGATATAGTTGCGGACCACCGTCGCTTCCGCCGACATCGGAGACATCAGCTTCAGTTTGTTGAGTTCGGACGTCGCCTTTTCCTTGGCTTCTTTTGGCATCCCCGCTTTTTCGATACGAGCTTCGAGATCCTGCAATTCGTTGGGCGCGTCCTCCATCTCGCCGAGCTCTTTCTGAATCGCCTTCATCTGCTCGTTGAGGTAATACTCCCGCTGGCTCTTTTCCATCTGCTGCTTGACGCGGCCACGGATGCGCTTCTCGATCTGCAGAACGTCGATTTCGCCCTCGATGATGCCCAGGATCTGCTCGAGCCGGTCTTTTACATCGCGGATCTCGAGAATTCGCTGTTTCTCGGACAGTTTGAGCGCCATATGTGCGGCAACCGTGTCGGCCAGGCGGCCCGGCTCGTCGATTCCTGACAGCGACGTCAGGATCTCGGGCGGTATCTTCTTGTTGAGTTTCACGTACTGCTCGAACTGCGCGATGATCGAGCGCACGAGAACATCCACTTCGCGTTCGTCGTGCCGTTCTTCATCGGCGAGCAGCGTGATGTCTGCGGCGAAATGATCCGCCACGAGCAGCCGGTCGATCTGGGCCCGCTCGCTACCTTCGACCAGCACCTTGACCGTGCCGTCCGGCAGCTTCAAAAGCTGCAGGATGGTGGCAACGGTGCCGACGTCGTAGAGATCCTCGGGATCCGGGTCGTCCAGATCGGCCTTCTGCTGCGCGACCAGAAGGATCTTTTTCCCACTGTTCATGGCGCGGTCCAGAGCGACAATGGACTTTTCCCGGCCGACGAACAGCGGGATGACCATGTGCGGGTAAACGACAACGTCGCGGAGCGGCAAGATCGCTATGTTCCCCGGCTCTGCCGGTTGCTCGCTCAGATTGATGTTTACGTCGGTCTCAATATCGTCCTGTGACACCTGTATTGCCCTCGCGTGTAGTCGTTTTTCCGGCGGGTAACGGTTCCACAATCGCCGCCGGCCTGTTTGCTGTATTGCTCATCGCGGTACGACATGCGTCCGCCGCCGCCGAAATCAAGCGCCACCCAATGCCTCGCCGGCCGGAAGCTGCTCGGCGTCTCGTTCACGACGCCGGCTGGCCCTCGGCCAGGTTAGTTGGTGAGTATCGTCGCAACCCAAGCGAATCGACACAGCCTAATTGTGTTTTGCGACAAGCTAATAGTCGGCCGCTGCCTGCAAATACTTAGTGTCGCGAGCCCTGGCGCGACCGCGGCCCGCCGAGCTCAGTCGGATCCCGTCGGCCGCGGCTGCTGCTCGATGTTGACGGTCGGCGGCTCGTCGGATTCGTAAATCACGTACGGCTTCGTTTCACCGCTGACGACCGCCTCGTCCACAACCACTTTCTTGGCCGAGGTACTCGACGGCAGTTCGTACATCGTGTCGAGAAGCACGTTTTCCAGGATCGTGCGCAAGCCCCTGGCGCCCGTCTTACGTTTCATCGCGCGTTGCGCAACGGCCCGCAGGGCGTCCTCGCGAAACTCCAGGTCGACGCCTTCCATGTCGAACAACTTTTTGTACTGCTTGGTCAATGCATTCTTCGGCTCGAGCAGAATGCTGACAAGCGCCTCTTCATCGAGTTCCTCGAGCGTCGCAACGACCGGGAGGCGGCCGACGAACTCGGGAATGAGACCGTAGCGGATCAGATCCTCGGGTTCGACGTCGTGCAGCAGCTCGCCGATTTTTTGTTCGTCTTCGCCGGTTTTCACCTCCGCGACAAACCCGATACCGCTTTTCGAGGATCGATTCAGGATGATTTTCTCGAGACCGGCGAACGCGCCACCGCAGATAAACAGGATGTTGCCGGTGTCGACCTGCAAAAATTCCTGTTGCGGATGTTTGCGCCCGCCCTGCGGCGGCACCGAGGCAATCGTCCCTTCGATCAGCTTCAGCAGCGCCTGCTGAACGCCCTCGCCGGACACGTCGCGCGTAATCGACGGATTGTCGGATTTCCTGGAAACCTTGTCGATCTCGTCGATGTAGACGATGCCGGTCTGCGCTTTCTCGACGTCGTAATCGCATTTTTGCAGGAGTTTCTGGATGATGTTCTCGACGTCTTCTCCGACGTAACCCGCTTCGGTCAGGGTCGTGGCGTCGGCGATCGTAAACGGCACGTTCAGCAGGCGAGCCAGCGTCTCCGCGAGCAGGGTCTTGCCGCAGCCGGTCGGGCCGATCAGCAGGATGTTGCTCTTCGCCAGTTCGATGTCGTCCTTGTTCCGTTCTGTCGTCCGGTCTTCCAGGCGTTTGTAGTGGTTGTAAACGGCCACCGAGAGCACTTTTTTGGCGCGCTGCTGGCCGATAACGTATTCGTCGAGCACCGCCTTGATCTCATGAGGCTTCGGCAGACTGTCTTGTCCGGTCTCACCGCTGTCCTCGAGTTCCTCGCGAATGATGTCGTTGCAAAGCTCGACACATTCGTCACAGATGAAAACGGAGGGCCCGGCGATCAGCTTGCGAACTTCGTGTTGGCTTTTGCCACAAAAAGAACAGTAAAGGAGTTTTCCGTCCTCGTTCTTGCCGCGGGAATCGTCACTCATTAACTGCGTTGCCTCTGTAACCAAGAATCAGTCTGTTACGACTCGTTCTGTATATAACATGTGACTTCTGGGGGTGCAAAGCGCCACCTCTCAAACCGCGCACTAGCACACTTAAATCACTGAATTTACTTGGAATCGCCCTCGACCGAGCCGCCAAGCTCGGCGCGCTGCTCCAAGACCGTGTCAATGAGACCATATTTGGCAGCCTCTTCGCCGCTCATGAACCGGTCTCGCTCCAAGTCGTTCTGGATCGTCTCCAGACTTTGACCCGTGTGCCGCGCCATAATTTCGTTCAGACGACGTTTTAAATCCAACACTTCCTTGGCGTGAATGTCGATATCTGTCGCCTGACCCTGAAAACCGGCGCTCGGCTGGTGCACCATAATACGCGAATGGGGCAGCGCAAAACGCTTGCCCTTGGTTCCACCGGCGAGCAGCAGAGCCCCCATACTGGCGGCCTGGCCGACGCAGATCGTGCTGACGTCGCAATTGACGAACTGCATCGTGTCGTATATCGACAGGCCGGAGGTGACCGAACCGCCGGGAGAATTGATGTAGAGGTGGATGTCTTTGTCGGGGTTTTCCGATTCGAGGTACAGCAACTGGGCGACCACGAGATTGGCCATGTAATCCTCGACCGGTCCCACGATAAAAACCAGACGCTCCTTCAGCAGGCGCGAGTAGATGTCATAGGCGCGCTCACCGCGGGCCGTCTGCTCGACGACCATCGGCACTAAATTCAATGCTTGGGCACTCATTGTCGCTTGTCTTCCTCTCTTTGGTGACCGCAGTGGCAGCCCGGGCGTGATATCCAGGCTAGGTTTGCGGCGGATTCATGTAATCCTTGAACCCGACCTTCTTGACCTTCTCGGATCCGTTTTCGATCAGGCTGTCAAGCGCCTGCTCTTCCAGCACCATCGGTTCGATTTGCGAGATGAACTGGGGGTTACTCATATAGGTTGCAACCATGTCCTCGGCATTTTCGTAGCCGGCACACATTTCTTCAACGTGGCTGCGCACCCGGGCGGGGTCCACGGACAGCGACCGGTCCTGGACGTACTGGCGCAGCAACAGGCCGAGCCGGACCCGCCGTTCGGCGGCCTCGAAAAACCCCTCGATGGCCGGAGCCTGCGAGTGATCCTCGACGCCAAGCCGGCGCATCGCCTCGTGTTGCATATTGTGGGCTTCCTTCTGGACCAGCGCTTTCGGCACCTCGATCGGATTGGCGTCGAGAAGCGCCTGCATCGCCTGCTCCTTGACGTCACCGCGAACCTTCTGGCGCGCCTCGCGCTCCATGTTGGCAATCACCTCTTCTTTGAGCTTGTCGAGACCGCCACCCTCGACGCCGTAAGTCTCGGCCAGGCTGTCGTCGAGCGGCGGCAGCTCGAGTTCCTCTACGCGGTGGACCTTCACGGCAAATTCGACTTTTTTACCGGCGAGCTCGGCGGCGTGGTAGTCCTTCGGAAACTTCACCTTGAACGTCTTTTCGTCGCCGGCCGAGACGCCGGTCAGCCCCTTCTCGAAATCCGGCAGCATCTGGCCCTGACCGAGAATCACCGGCACCTCCGTGCCCTGGCCGCCTTCGATCGGTTCGCCCTTGAGCGTGCCGTTGAAGTCGACGACAACCCGATCTTCCGTCGCGCTGGCCCGCTCGACCGTCGACCATTCCGCTTTCTGACGGCGGAGATTATCGAGCATGTCGTCGCAATCGGCCTCGCTGATCTGTACGTCCGGGCGCTCTACCTTGATTTTGTCCAAACCGGTCAGAGTGACTTCGGGCAGCACCTCGAAGGTCGCGACATACGCGAAACCCGCTTTGTTTTCACTGACGACCGGTTCGATCGAGGGCCCGCCGGCCGGATTGAGGTTCTCCTGCAGCACCGCGTCGGAATAACTCTTTTGCATAAGATCCGACAGAACTTCCTGCCGAATTTGTTGACCGTATCGCTGTTTGACGACCTTGGGCGGAATCTTGCCCGGCCGAAATCCCTTGATTTTGGCGCTGCGGCCCACCCGAATGAGCCGCGACTCAATTTCTTTTTCGATACGTTCGGCGGGCAGCTCGACGCGCATTTTGCGTTCCAGACTGCCGGTGGATTCCACGGTGACCATCATCAGTTGCTACCTATCCTGCTTGCGATGAGACTCGAACTCATCGTGTTTTAGTATTTAATTTTAAAAATCAGTAAGTTACGCGCTACGGGCGTGGTGCGAAAGGAGAGACTCGAACTCTCACGGGTTACCCCACAGGAACCTAAATCCTGCGCGTCTACCAATTCCGCCACTTTCGCACGTCAGGACATAGCGCCGGGGTTTTCGATCCGGGCGCGAATTATAGCAGCGAATGCAAATACCCGGACGGTTTTGCCGCCATCGGTCAGGGCGCCCGCCGGACGGGCCGGGCAGCCGCAAAAACCCGTGAAACAACTGGTGGTGGGCCCCCGGGGACTCGAACCCCGAACCCTGCCGACAAGAACGCCGCAATAACAGTTCAACCGTCTCGTCGGCAATTGTCGCCAGCCGGTTCGCATCGGCGGCGAGTACTACCTGAGTTGGTGGGCCCCCGGGGACTCGAACCCCGAACCCTGCTGACAAGAACGCCGCAATAACAGTTCAACCGTCTCGTCGGCAATTGTCGCCAGCCGGTTCGCATCGGCGGTGAGTACTACCTGAGTTGGTGGGCCCCCGGGGACTCGAACCCCGAACCCTGCCGACAAGAACACCGCAATATCAGTCCAACGGTCTCGTCGGACATTGTCGCCAGCCGGTTCGCATCGGCGGCGAGTACTACCTGAGTTGGTGGGCCCCCGGGGACTCGAACCCCGAACCCTGCCGACAAGAACACCGCAATATCAGTCCAACGGTCTCGTCGGACATTGTCGCCAGCCGGTTCGCATCGGCGGCGAGTACTACCTGAGTTGGTGGGCCCCCGGGGACTCGAACCCCGAACCCTGCCGACAAGAACACCGCAATATCAGTCCAACGGTCTCATCGGACATTGTCGCCAGCCGGTTCGCATCGGCGGCGAGTACTACCTGAGTTGGTGGGCCCCCGGGGACTCGAACCCCGAACCCTGCCGACAAGAACACCGCAATATCAGTCCAACGGTCTCATCGGACATTGTCGCCAGCCGGTTCGCATCGGCGGCGAGTACTACCTGAGTTGGTGGGCCCCCGGGGACTCGAACCCCGAACCAATGGATTAAGAGTCCACTGCTCTACCAATTGAGCTAGAGGCCCCGTGGGTCATTCGTTGTCCGCCCAAGGCGCCAAATCTAGCGCCAAGAGCGATTGCGGATTGACCTTTAGTATTTTCTCTTTTGGCTTGCGTGGTCGTCGGCGGCATGCGCCAGGTGCTGACTCCGGACAATCACCCGTCGGCGACCCTACGTTTTACATCTTTCGCTTGGCGATTCTTTTCAATGAGTACTAAAGGTCAGTTCGCACCTACCCGATGCGCCCAGTTCGCCCGTCCAGGGCGAACTGGGGTGGACGATGGGACTCGAACCCACGACGACCGGGATCACAACCCGGGGCTCTACCCTGCCGCTGCGCGGCCCCGCTACGCCCTATTGTTTATTGCCTCTTCGTTTAAATGGGGTGGACGATGGGACTCGAACCCACGACGACCGGGATCACAACCCGGGGCTCTACCAACTGAGCTACGCCCACCATTGTTTACTCGACAATTATTCTAAGTCGATTCTTTCCATTACGCACTAAAGATAAACCCGCACCGACCTCGATCGCTCTCGGTCGAGATCGTGGACGGATTTGGCGCGCCCGGCAGGACTCGAACCTGCAACCCTCGGCTTAGAAGGCCGATGCTCTATCCGGTTGAGCTACGGGCGCAAGTCCTTACTTTCACCGGGTGCCGACTCTCCTACTGGAATTGGTCGGGGCAGACGGATTCGAACCGCCGACCCTCTGCTCCCAAAGCAGATGCGCTACCAGACTGCGCCATGCCCCGCCGCGAAAAACCGATCCCAGCCTGAACGAGCCGACATTGACTGTCCGGCGGGGGCACGATCATACGGCTGGGCCCGGGTCAGGTCAATGTCGCGCCGGGCGATTCCGCGGCCGGAAATCCCGCTCGAATCCGGCGCTTAGCGGCAGGCTTCTGTGCGCGCAAACGCTTTGGTATCGTGCCGTCTGGTGAACTGGGCAACGGACGATCCGGCATGAAACGATGGTTTGCGGCATTCCCGATTTTATGGCTGATTCTCGGCGTCGGACCGACGCCGCTGGCGCAGGACGAGATACCGGCCTATCCGCGCGTGAAACTCGACACCACCGAGGGGACGATCCTGCTGGAACTCGACGGGCGCCGGGCCCCGGTAACCGTGCGACACTTTCTCGATCTGGTCGAATCCGGACATTACGACGGCACCATCTTCCACCGGGTCATACCGAATTTCATGGCCCAGGCCGGTGGCTTCGACCGGGACTTCGCAAGCCGCGAACCGGAGGGCATGCTGTTCAACGAGTCGGGAAACGGGCTCAAGAACCTGCGCGGGACAATTGCCATGGCCCGGACTGCAGAGCCGCACACGGCCAACGCGCAGTTTTACATCAACATCGCCGACAACCGCTCGCTGGACCCGCAGCCGAATCGTTGGGGATACGCCGTATTCGGCTACGTGATCGAGGGTATGGAGGTGGTCGACAAAATCGCGACGATCCCAACGGGCCCCGGCGGCAAATTTTCGCAGGACGTTCCGGTTTCGGCGGTGATTATTGAATCCGCGACGCGCGCGGACCCGTGAACGGCGGCGGTCCGCTGTGAAAGCGGAACTGTTCGTCCGGAGTGAGCACCAGATTCGCCTCCCGATCCCGTAACTCGTTCAGCCGGGTCGTCAGCTCCCGCTGGTCAACGGCGCACTCGGTTTCCGCAAAATCAAGATAGTTCTGGAAATGCCGCGCTTCCGAGGCGAGCAGACCCGCGTAGAAGGTTCGCAACGGGTCGTCGAGATGGGGCGCCAGCCGCGCAAAACGCTCACAGGAACGAGCCTCGATCAGCGCGCCCACCAGCAGGGAGTCCATCAGGCGGTAGGGTTCTTCGGCCCGCGCCCCCTCACGTAACCCGCCCGCGTAACGTGACGCGGACAACCGCTCGAACGGGATCGCCATCCGCTTCATGATCTTTCGCACCTGTTCGTAATGCCGCAGCTCTTCCCGCGCCAGACGCGACATGCTGACGCACAGCCGGGTTCGTTCGGGGTAACGATAGATGAACCCGAGTGCGGTCGAGGCGGCTTTGAGTTCACAGTTGGCGTGATCGACCAGCAACTCAGGCACTCTGCCGACAGCGGCGTCGATCCACGCCTGTGGCGTCGGCGCCCGAAGGAAATCTGCGATCGGCTTCGGCGTTTCGGACGTCACAACCATTCTTCGATCTCGTCGGCTCGCTGCAGTCGATCGGCAGGTTTCTTGGCCAGCAGGATGTTGATCAACAGCTGATATCGCGACAGCCGGTGCGGCAGCAGCGGAATGGGTGAATTGCTGTGTTTATAAATGATACCCATCGCGTTACTTGCCCGAAACGGCTTTTCGCCCGTCAGCATTTCGTAAAAAATCACCCCGAGGCTGTATACGTCGCTGCGCTCGTCGACCTCGACGGCATGTCCCTGTTCGGGGCTCATATAGTAGGGAGTGCCGAAGATTTCGCCGCTGCCCGTCATCGCCTGATCGAGCCGCATGCGCTTGGCGAGGCCGAAATCGATCAGCGCGATGCTGCCGTCTGCCCGGAACATGATATTGCCCGGCTTGAGATCCCTATGCAGGATGCCGACGGCATGGATCGTCGCCAGCGCGCTGCCGATTTGCCGGACGTAGGACACCGCGTCGGTTTCGCTGACGCCCTGCGCGATGCGCTGTTTGAGATCACCGCCGTCCAGATACTCCATCGTGATGTGCGCGTGGTCGTCCCCAACGCCGAGGTCGTGGATTTTAACGATGTTGGGATGGTCCAGCCCCGCAATGATTTCGTACTCCTGTAAAAACCGATCGAACGCGCCGATCAGGTCCGTTTTATCCGGTACCTGGCGCAGAACTTTCAGCACGACGCGACGATTGGACGTTTCATTTTCCGCGAGGTAAACGGCCGAATACTCGCTTGCCGCCAGCTTGCGCAGGAATCGGTACCCCTTGATGAGCGGCCGGATGCCGGTACGCAAATCGCCGACGAAAAGGGAGTCGGTTGACGCGATACCGCTGCGCGCGTGCTGAATGTCGCCGAGCATGATCGTCAGCGCGGCGTGCGAAATCCTTTTGCGCTCGAGATAACCCGCAGCCCCGGCGCGCAGAACAGCCGCCCGCTCGTCCGGATCGCCCGAGCCGAGGAAAATGAGCGGCGGAAAACCCGGTGTTCTCATGAACTGTCGCAAGGTCTCCAACGAATCCCGCTCTCCCTGACCGTCGCCGAGCAGCACGATGTCGTTGCCCGCGCCGGAAAATTCTTTCGGCAGATGCCCGGACGTGACGGGGTCGTATTCTGAAATCAGCGCGTCCGGCCAATAGGTTGTCACGTGATGCGCGAGCAGGGATCGGAATTCGGCCTGTCCGTCGATGATCATCACCTTGATGCTCATGCGTGGTGCGACACTACGGCTTGACCTGCAGCCTTTTTAATAGGTGCACCGTTCAGCACGCTGCCGGGCCCTAAACGGCTACTGCGGTTTCTGCCGGTCCCGATCCTGAAGCGGGGTCGATTCCCTTGCCGCGCCGAGTCGCGTCACGCCGCGCCTTGGCGTCGTCATTGCGCATGGCTTCGAGTTCCTCCAGGTATTCGTCGCTGACCTGCCCGGTGACGTATTCCCCGGAGAAACACGAGGTATCGAATTCTGTGATGTCGGAATTGTCGTGCCGCACCGAGCGAATGAGCCCGTGAAGATCCTGATAGATCAGCCGATCCGCGCCGATCAGGACCTGAATCTCTTCGACGGATCGTCCGTTGGCGATCAACTCACTGCCCGCCGGCATGTCGATCCCGTACACGTTCGGATACTTTACCGGCGGCGCGGCCGACGCAAAATAGACGCGTCGAGCGCCGGCTTCGCGAGCCAGCCGAATGATCTGTCGCGACGTCGTGCCACGCACGATCGAGTCATCGACCAGCAGCACGTTCTTGCCGCGAAACTCCAGGTCGATGGCATTCAATTTGCGGCGCACCGACTGCGCACGTTCGGCCTGACCGGGCATGATGAATGTCCGTCCAATATAGCGATTCTTGATGAAGCCTTCGCGATATTTGACGCCGAGATGCTGCGCTACCTGCACCGCCGAGGTCCTGCTGGTATCGGGGATCGGGATGACGACGTCGATATCGTGGTCCGGCCATTCGCGAATGATTTTACCGGCAAGCTGTTCGCCCATCCGCAGCCGCGCCTTGTACACGGAGAGCTTGTCAATGATCGAATCCGGGCGGGCAAAATACACGAACTCGAAAATACACGGCGTATACTGCGTCGGTCCCGAGTAATCCCGGCTGTGTAACACGCCCTCGTTTTCGATAAACACGGCTTCGCCCGGCCGGACGTCGCGCAACACCTCGAATTGCACGACGTCCAGAGCGACGCTCTCCGAAGCTACAATGAACTCGTCACCCTGCGCAGTGCTGCGTTTACCCATGATCAACGGCCGAATTCCGTGTGGATCGCGGAACGCGACAATGCCGAAGCCGATAATCATCGCGACAACCGCGTACCCGCCCGAACAGCGGCGATGAACGGCGTCAATCGCATCGAATATCTGCTGGGGCGTCGGCTTGCCGTTGCTGCGAATCTGAAGCTCATGGGCGAAGACGTTGAGCAGCACTTCCGAATCGGAACTCGTGTTCAGGTGGCGCCGGTCCTTGATCCTCAAGTGTTCCGAGAGCTCGTCGTAGTTGGTCAGATTGCCGTTGTGCGCCAGGCAGATACCGTAGGGCGAATTGACGTAGAAGGGCTGCGCCTCCGATGACTGCGAACCACCGGCAGTGGGATAACGGACATGCCCCATACCGACGTTCCCGGTCAGGCGGAGCATGTGACGATGCCGAAAGACGTCACGCACCAGACCGTTACTCTTGCGTACCTGCAAACCCTGCTCGCCGTAAGTGGCGACTCCGGCCGCGTCCTGGCCGCGATGCTGCAACACGGTTAGCGTATCGTAGATCGCCTGGTTGACCGGTCCGTGAGCAACTATTCCGACAACACCACACATAATTCCTTTCCAGTTCCTCAGCCGACCTCGGGAAGCCCCAGATTGGGCGGCAAATCAACATCATCGTCCGGCTGGATGATCTCAAAGCCTCTTGGCGCCATCACGCGCAGCCAGTCGGCGACGTATTCTGCGTAGGGGATCAGTACCGAACGGCGCCACCAGTCATCGCTGTCCAGGCTGGCAAATTGACCGCCAATGACGAAGACGGCGACAACCACGACGCCGCGGCAGAAACCGAACAACGTGCCAAGCGCCCGGTCGGTGCCGCTCAATACCGACAGGCGCGCCAGCTTGGCGGCACCCCAGCTCAGTAGGCCGCCTATCGTCACGATGACGATGAATATCAGGACACTGCCGAACCACAGCTGCAATTCTCTTGAGCTCAACCAACTTTCGCCCAGGGCCCCAACGTCGTCACCAAAATTGAGCGCCGCCCAGATCGCGAACAGCAGCGCCGCGATGGACACCGCTTCCTTGACGAAACCACGCACAAAGCCGACGAGAACGGAAACGACGACGGCGACGGCAATGACAATATCGGCTATGGGCATCAAAATCGAACGGCCTTTCCGGCCTCGCGGTCAACGCGCTTGCGGTGCAGGCGCAGATTCTAGCAGAACGGCTAAGGTCTGCACGTGGCCGCGACCCATTTAGAGACAGGTTCTCGGACGCCGCCAACACTAGGGATGTGGAACTACCTGACCCTTGTGGCCGGCGTCGGCCAGTTTCGACGCCACGGATTCAGCAGCGTCACGATCTTTTTGCGGCCCGATGCGCACGCGATGCAATTCGCCGGACGCCGTACCCAACTGGCTGAGGAAGGCCGCGTAACCGTCCTCGCGCAAACCCGCCGCAAGGCGCTCCGCGTTGGCTCGATTGGAGAAGCTGCCCAACTGCACGGCCCACATGCCGGTGAGCGACGCATCTGACGGCGCCGTCCGCTCGGTCTCCCGCGTCGGTGCGGGCGCTTTGGGCTCCGGTTCGTCGGCCGCCGTTTTCGCAACGACCGCGGGGGTCGGCTTGGGCGTGGAGACGTTGGTTTTCGCTGCCGGTGTTTGCACCGGAACGGGGGTCGGATCTTCCTGTTTATTGGCCTCCGCAAGCTGAGCGGCAGGCACCGGTTCGGTCCGGTTGCGCTCGAGCACGATGGTCTGCTGTTTGCGCGGCTGATCGTTTTGTCCGGGCAGCGTAACGGTCTCGGTGACGGTCTCGGTATCGTTGGACGGCCCGTCGAGAAACACGGGCACGACGAGTACCGCAAACGCCACCAGAACGACGGCGCCGATTGTACGTTCTTTAAGTGCCCGATCCATCATGTGTCAGTCAGAGTGCCGGTTGGCTGACGATTGCCCAAGTCAATACCGGCCGGGTCTACCTTTCCCAAGCTCCCCGGCCGCCGCGAGTATAACGCATTCGCCCGGTTCAAGAGCCGCTGTCTTCGCTACCCAGGTAGCGTAGCGCCTGACCTACAGTGTAGAAAGAGCCGGCAACGAGAATCAAATCATCCCCGGTGGCGTCAGCCTCCGCGGCCTGCATGGCGGCCTCGACGGACCCGGCGTTTCGACACGGCTGGCCGGCAGCGGCGGCAATCTGCCTGGCCAGATGGTCGCCCGGAATGGCCCTTGGCGAATCGGGCGAGCAGGCCACCCAGCGGTCAACCACGGGCGCCAGCGCGCGTATGATCGAGTCCGAGTCCTTGTCGTCCAGCACCCCCAACAGCGCAAACACGCGGCCTGGCCCGGCCAATTCGGGTAACGCGTCGCCAAGGGCGAGCGCGCCGGCCGGGTTGTGGGCCCCGTCCAGCAGCCAGCGCAGACCGCGGGCCTCGATCCGCTGCAGTCTGCCGGGCAAGCCCAGCGGAGAAAGCGCCTCGTCGATGCACTCGCGCTGAAGCAGGGACTTGAGGCCGCTTGCCTCGAGCAGAGCAAAGACGGCGGATGCGTTGTCGAGCTGGTGTTCGCCGCGCAGGCCCGGAGCGGCCAGACCGCTGACCGAATGGCCGCGGCCCGTCCAGTCCCATATACCGTCCCGCAGATCGCTGCGCGAGAATTCGCGTCCCGCGACGATGAGTTCTGCGCCCTTGCGGGCTGCGGCGGTTTCGATCGAACGCGGTGGATCCGGCGAACCGAACACGACCGGCCTGCCGGCGCGCATGATACCGGCTTTTTCCGCGCCGATAGATTCGACATCGCGGCCGAGCCAGTCACAGTGGTCGAGCGACACGTTCGTGATCAGGCAGGCATCGGCGTCCACCGCGTTGACGGCATCGAGACGGCCACCCAAGCCGACTTCGAGTACCACGCTGTCGACGCCGTGCGCGGCGAACACGCTCAGCGCGGCAAGCGTGCCATACTCGAAGTAGGTCAGCGGCACGCCGTCCCGGACGCGCTCAATGCGCTCGAAAGTTGCGACGATCGACGCCTCGCTGACCGGCTTGCCGCCAATCCTGATGCGTTCGCAGTAATGCAATACGTGCGGCGACGTGTAGCTTCCGATCCGGATGCCGCCGGTCTTGAGCAGGGCCTCCAGCATCGCAACCGCCGATCCCTTGCCGTTGGTACCCCCCACGGTCAGCACCCGCGAGGGACGCGGCAACGCAAGACGTTCGAGGACCCGGCTTATGCGATCGAGGCCAAGCTCGATCTCATATGGCGAAAGCTTCTCTAGCCATTGCAGCCAATGTGCCAGCGAGGCGGACGAACCGGGCGGGACCATGCGACGCCGGAAGGCCCGGTCAGGCGGCGGGTTTCGGTTTGTGTTCGAGCTTCGCGATGAAGTCGGCGATCTGCTCCCTCATCTGCCGGCGATCGACAATCATGTCGATTGCGCCGTGATCGAGCAAAAACTCGCTCCGCTGGAAACCCTCCGGCAGTTTCTGTCGCACCGTCTGTTCGATGACGCGTGGCCCCGCAAAACCGATCAGCGCTTTCGGCTCGGCCACGTTTATGTCCCCGAGCATTGCCAGACTTGCCGAGACGCCACCGGTCGTCGGGTCGGTCAGTACGGAGACGAACGGAATCCTGAGCTGGCCGAGCACGGCCAGCGCGGCGGATGTTTTCGCCATCTGCAACAACGAAAACAGCGCCTCCTGCATGCGCGCACCGCCGCTCGCGGAAAACGAAATCAAGGGCATCTTGTGCTCCGCAGAATGCTGCGCCGCCCGAGAAAACCGCTCGCCGACAACGGAACCCATCGAGCCGCCCATGAACGAGAACTCGAACGCACACACCACAACGGGACGGCCCATCAGCGTCCCGCTCGCGGCGACCAGCGCGTCTTTCTCACCGGTTTTTTTCTGCGCCTGGTTGATCCGCTCACGGTACTTTTTGCTATCGCGGAAGCGCAGCGGATCCACCGGCTCGAGGCCGGCGGCGATTTCCTGCTGACTCTCCGGGTCGAGAAAATAGTCCAGTCGCCGCCGGGCGCCAATACGCATGTGATGGTTACACTTCGGGCACACGTGCAAATTGCGCTCGAGCTCGTTTCGGTAAAGATGCGCGTCGCAGCCGGGGCATTTAATCCAGACACCTTCCGGAACCGATCGCGTGCGCTTCTCGGTGCTGATCCGGGACGGCATTAATTTCTCAAACCAACTCATAGCCGCGCATCATAAACGAAAATGGGCCGTACGCCATCGAATCGCACCGTCCTTTTACCGCATTTCGCGTTAAAGACCGGGCAACAGTTCCGGCAGCGTCGCCTCCGGCAACCCAAACGCCGCCGGATAATCGACACTCACCAGGGTCAACCCGTGCGCCGGCGCGGCAACGCCACCCGCCTTCCGGTCCTTGCCGTTGAGGAGTTCGAGAGTCCAGCCCGGCTGCCGATCGCCCCGGCCAACGGCAACCAGCGCGCCGACAATGTTGCGCACCATGTGCTGAAGAAAAGCGTTCGCTTTGACCGTGATGCCGATCCAGTCGCCCTGACGACTCACCTGCAAGCACTGGAGGTCTCGCCACGCGGTCGACGACTGACAACCGGCGGCGCGAAACGCGGAGAAGTCGTGTTCGCCGAGCAACCGGGCGCCCGCGTCCTGCATGCGTTTTTCGTCCAACCTCTCGTAGATCCACCACGCACGCCGGCGAAACAGCGCTGACCTGACGAGACGGTTCATTATGAGATAACGATACGTACGGGCGGTCGCGGAATACCGTGCATGGAAGTCTTCGGGCGCGGAATGCGCCCAGGAAACGCTGATATCGTCGGGCAGATTGCTGTTGGCGCCCAACAGCCAACCCCGCATCGACCGGTCACTCTCCGAGTCGAAATGCACGACCTGGCCGGTCGCGTGCACGCCGGTATCGGTGCGTCCGGCGCAGACCACGTCAACCGCGTGATCGGCAACCTCGCCAAGCGCCCGTTCCAGCATTTGTTGCACGCCAGTGCCCGTTTTTTGCCGTTGCCAGCCGTTATAGGCCGTGCCGTCATACTCGATACCAAGCACAATACGCATGGCTTTTCACGCCCAAAGAAATCAGCCGAAAGAAAATGCAATGAGGCTTCCGCCGATGCGACAGCGTGTCACACCGTGCGATAGTCGGGACAGGACACTAGGTGGGTAACGAGTCGAGTAGCTGACGTGCCTGCTGTCGCTGCGACTCGTCGCCTTCCTCGAGTACCTCTTCGAGGATGCTGCGAGCGCCGCCCGGATCACCCATGTCGACGTAAGCGCGGGCAAGATCCAACTTGGTGCCAACTTCGGTCATCGTGCGCGCGTCGTGCAGATCGTCGGACATGTCTTCCGGAGAAATCGCCGCGGTGGCTTCGTCGTCGAAATCGGCGCTGTGCGCCGGCGCTACGTTGGGCCGCGGCTGCTCGACGGTTGCGTCATCGCGTACCTGATTAACGGTGTCGCCGACCGCGCTGATCTGCAAAGCGGCCGTCAGATCGTCGAGATCCAGGTCCATGTCGGTGCTGCCCGGCGCAAGCGCCGGCAGTTCGCCGGTTGCGTCCTCCGACATGTCGTCGCTGAACGTCTCCTTCGGCAACGCCTCGGTCTTGGCAAAGTCGAAATCACCCGCTGGCGCCCCGTCATCGTCGTCCAGCGAAGCCAATAGGGTTTCAGCATCGTCGGAGAGCATGCCGTCGCCGACGGGGCCTGGCGCCAGCATCGTTGCTTCGTTGTCCGCAAGCGCTTTTTCGATGTTTGTCCCCGTGCCCGTCTCGACCGCAAAGTCGTCCGGCAGAACTTGCGTCTGGCCGGTCGCGTCCAGCAGAGTCGTGTCTATGCCCAAGCCGTCGTCGGTGTCCTCCTCGATCGGTTCGTCCGGCAGCGCTCTGGTCGAACCGGTGCCGTCGAAGGCGGCCACTTCGCCCGTGGCGGCCAGCGCCTCGTCGAGATCCAGCGCATCGTGCAAACCGGTGGCGTCCGGAGAAATTGCCTCGTTTTTCCCGGTAGCATCGGTGTCGCTCAGCACCTCGTTGCGACCGGTCGCATCGAGATCGTCCATGTGCAGCGCCATGCTTTCAGAGGTGTCGTCCAGATCGGATAGAACGTCGTCAGCCTGCTCTGCCAGGTCGTCGTTGAGACTGCCCTGCATTGCGTCGAGGTCCAGGCCCAGATCATCGAGATCAATCTCCGCGGTCGCGTCGGCCGTTACCCGGCCGTCGTCGAGACCAGCGATCTCGGTGGCCTCGTTGTCGCCAAACGCCGGAACCTCACCCGTTGTCGTCGCCGCCAGGGAATCGGGCTGCTGCTCGACGGTCTGCGATTCCCCGGCGCCGTCCACCGCCGGCGACTCGATCGTCGGCGATTCGGCAGTGTCGTCCAGGCCCGCATCCATGGGCATTTCCGCGGTGGGCATTTCAGCCGTGCCGTCGGACACCGGAGCCTCGACGGTCGGCATCTCACTGGTCTCGCTGTCGAACGCTGCTGCAAACGGATCCGCCGCGGGCATTTCCTCGGTAACCGCCGTACCGTCGGGCTGATCGTCATCGAAAACGAAATCAATGGAGCTGGCGTCGCTGCTCGCCGCCGGTGTCGACTGCGTCTCGGCGCCCAGATCGATCACGTCGCCACCCCCGCCGTCCGCGGCCAGATCCATATCCAGATCCCCGGTTTCTCCCGGACCGTCGTCGAACGAGAGATCGACGGCTTTGGTCGCCCCGGCGGCGCTCGCGTCCGAGAACAACGCGTGATCGGACGCAATCTGCTGCCCCATGATGACAATCTTGTCCCACTCGGGATCTTCCGCGTCGGACAATACGCTCTGCAGACGCTGCGCCGCGTCGACGAACGCGTCCCGATTGCCCCAGACGAAATAGATTTCGCAGAGTTTCGCCATCAGGTCCTGACGGTCGCTTTCCACCGCCAGCGCGCCGTTGATCAGATCGGCCGCCTGATCGTACAGACCGTACGCCATATGGAAGTCGGCCTCGGCGATAGGATCGGACTGGTCCAGGTTGATCGCAGTCTCACTCGAGAACGTGTCCTCGAGCGCCTTGTTCGTGTCGGTTGCCGACAGCGCGTCGTCGATCGGCGGTACCGGTTCGGGCGGCGCCGGGACCTCCATCGTCGACGTCATCGACGCATCGTCACCGGACGAGGACGGCTGCTCGACGACCACAATGGACGCATCATCGTCGCGGGCCATCGCGCGCAGGCGCTCGGTGGACTGGGCCGATTCCTTGTCCATGTCATCGGCGTCCAGCGCTTCCCAAAGACCGGTCGCCTCCTCTTCTTCGCCGCCGCCCGACGCTCGACGCGCGAACCAAACCAACAAGCCGGCCACCATTACGAGCGCCGCGCCGATAAGTGTCCAGGTGTTCGCCAGCCCGAAAATCCTGTCCAAAAGGCCCGGTTCGGGCTGGCTTGGCGCGGCGACGGGCGTGGGTTCTTCGACGACGGGCTCGGGGACGGTATCCTCGGCGCCGACGACCTCGTCCACCGGCGTTTCGGGCGTGTCATCGGCGAACACGGCATCGTCGTCGACCAGCACGTCGTCCACGACGGGATCCGGGTCTTCCGCGACCAGCTCCGGTGGCGGCGCTTCGCCGCGCAGCTCAGCCAATTCACGGCGCAGCGCGGCAAGCTCGTTGTCACTGATGACGACGAGACCGTTTTGCTGATCCGCAATCAGTTCTTCGATCTCCTGAATGCGAATGTCCTCGATGCTCAGCGGCGCCGTATCGTCGACCGCGTCAACCTCCGGGCCGTCGTAAACCGTGCTGCTGTCGCTCTCGGCGGACAGCGTGTCCTCGTCGGGCGGCACCAGCGTCAGGCTCGGCTGCTCGATCGCGGGCGCCGGTCCCGGACCGTCCCAAGCGGAGTTCTGGCGCTGGACTTCAGCCAGCGCGTCACCGCGGTTGATGCGGAAGATTTCATCCGCGCTGGGAATACGCAGGCTCGCGCCGGCGGACAGTACGTTGATATTGTTCGCGAACGCCTCCGGATTGGCCTCGAATATCGCCAGCATCGTCTGATTTATCGTCAGCCGCTCGTCCGGCCGCACGCGGCTCGCGATGCTCCACAAGGTGTCGCCCCGGGCAACGTTGTACTCGCCGCCGGGCGTGCCGTCGAACGCCGCCGGCTGCGAATCGGTCGATGTTTCCGGCGATGGCGTCGGTGCCGGTGCTGCCGCCGCCGGCGCGGGCGCAGGCGGCGTTGCTCGTGCCGGCGCAGGCGGCGTCGGCGCCGGCTGCGCCGGGCTTCGCTGGATGTCGCCGCTGTCGGCCGGCGCCGCACGTACCGGCGGTTCGACAACCTGCTGTTGCGCCGTACTCGCCGGCGGTGCAAACGTTGGCGGATCGAGCAGCACGGTGTATTCGCGCAGCAGGCGGCCGCGCGTCCAGGAAGCCTCGACCAGAAACGTCAAAAACGGTTCCGTGATGGGTTGCGACGACGAAACCCTGACCAGGTTGCCGTCAGTCCGTCCGGAACGGACCACGCGAAAATTAATGGACGTCAGGTAAGCGGGACGGTCGATGCCGTAACGCGCAAAGGTCTCGGCGGAGGCAAGCTGAATCGTCAGATTGTCGAGTTCTTCCGGTGTCGCGGAGATCAGCACGATGTCCGCTCTCAGGGGCTGGTTCAGGGCCGACTCGAGCCGGACCTCGCCCAGTCCCAGGGCAAAGGCCTCGCTTGCCAGGAAACAGGCAAGCAAAAGCCATACACGATTCAGACTTCGTGACATAACACGTTCTCCGGCTCCCCAAGCGTTCGGGCGATCGCCCTCCTCCGGAACCCACAATTTGTCATATTGACGCCCATGCGTATGGGTGTGAACTATAGCTTATAAATAGTTTTTCGCCAATATTTCAGCTATTTGGACGCTATTTAGAGCCGCGCCCTTACGTATATTATCGGACACCACCCACAAATCGACACCGCGCGGATGGCTGATGTCTTCGCGTACCCGACCCACAAAAACGGGATCTTTACCGGAGGCTTCGGTGACGGCCGTCGGGTAACCCTGGCCGTCAGCTCCCTCCAGGAGCGTGACGCCTGCCGCCTCGCGGAGCAGATCGCAAACCTCCGGCGCGGTAATTTTACGCTCGGTCTCGATGTGGACGGCCTCAGAATGCCCGTAAAACACCGGGATTCGCACCGCGGTGGCGTTAACCGCAATGGCGTCGTCGCCGATGATCTTTTGCGTCTCCCAAACGATTTTCATCTCTTCGCGGGTGTAACCGTTGTCCTGAAAGACGTCGATATGCGGTACGGCGTTAAACGCGATCTGCCGAACGCCGTCGTCCAGGTCCAGCGGTCGGCCGTTCAACAACGCCGCGGTCTGACGCGCCAACTCTTCCACGGCGCTTCTGCCCGCGCCGGACACCGATTGATACGTCGCGACGTTGACGCGCGAGATTCCGGCTTTGTCGTAGATTGGTTTCAGCGCGACAACGAGCTGAATCGTCGAACAGTTTGGGTTTGCGATGATGCCGCTCTTTTTGTAGTCGCCGATGCGCTCGGCATTGACCTCGGGGACCACCAGCGGAATATCGTCGTCGTAACGAAACCTGGACGTGTTGTCGATGACCACGCAACCAGCGGCAACCGCTTTTGGCGCAAACTCGTCCGATACCGATGCGCCCGCTGAAAACAGGCCTATGCTCGCCTGTGAGAAATCGAATTCCGCCAGGTTCTCCACGCGCAGGGTCTTGTTGCCGAACTCGACGGATTTGCCGACGGATCGCTCACTGGCAAGCGCAAAAACCGTGTCGACCGGAAAGCGCCGTTCGGCGAGAACGTCGAGCATGGCCTCGCCAACTGCGCCGGTTGCGCCGACGACGGCAACGTTGTAAGTCTCGGACATCTGATTTACTTCCTGGAGTCTCTCATTGGCGCCGTCAGCACGCGCTGGGGCCCTTAACTAATACTGTGCGAGCAGTCCCTACTCCCCGGCGGCGCTGCCCGGGATCGCGGGAGTCTTGCTGCTGACGTCCATGTTTTGCGCACGATGACGCAAATAATGGTCCATCAGCACCAGCGCCACCATCGCCTCGGCGATCGGCGTCGCGCGAAGGCCGACACAGGGATCATGTCGGCCGGTTGTAACGATATCTGAAGCCTTGCCCGACGTGTCGATGGTTTTTCCCGGTACCGAAATACTCGAAGTAGGCTTCAACGCGATGCTGGCGAGGATGTCCTGACCCGACGAGATCCCGCCAAGGGTGCCGCCCGCATCGTTTTTGCTGAAGCCGGCCGGCGTCAGTTCGTCGCGATGCTGACTGCCCCGCTGGCTGACCGCGGCAAATCCTGCGCCGAGTTCGACGCCCTTGACCGCGTTGATACTCATGAGGCCGTGCGCGAGATCCGCCTCCAGCTTGTCGAATACGGGCTCACCGAGACCGGCGGGCACGCCGCTCGCCAACACGCTGATCTTCGCGCCGATCGAATCACCCTGCTCGCGCAACTCGTCCATGAACGTTTCCAATTCGGTCAGTCTCGCGGGGTCCGCGCAAAAAAACGGATTCTGCTCGACGATCGAAAGATCGACCCGGTCCAGCGCAAGTGAGCCGAGCTGTGACAGATAACCCTGTATCTTCACGCCCAGTCGTTCGCGAAGATACTTGCGGGCAACCGCGCCGGCCGCCACCCGCATCGTCGTTTCGCGCGCCGACGACCGGCCTCCGCCGCGATAGTCACGTATACCGTACTTCTGCTGATAACTGTAATCCGCGTGTCCGGGCCGGAATTTGTCTTTTATGTTGCCGTAGTCTTTCGAGCGCTGGTCGGTATTCTCGATCAGCAGACCAATCGGCGTGCCGGTCGTCTGCCCTTCGAAGACGCCCGAGAGAATACGCACGCGATCTGGTTCTTTTCGCTGGGTCGTGTGGCGCGACCTGCCCGGCCGGCGCCGCTCGAGATCCTGCTGAATATCGTCGGCGTCGAGCGCCAGACCCGGCGGGCAGCCGTCGATGACGCAGCCGAGCGCGGGCCCGTGACTTTCGCCGAAAGTCGTCACCGTAAACACGCGCCCGAAGCTGTTACCCGACATGTCGCTGATCCGCCGCTGCGGCAAACTCTTGTTGATGCTGTTTAAGATCGTTCCCTGTCAACAGGAACACACCTGCACCGCCGCGCTCGAAATCGAGCCAAACGAACGGCACTTGCGGAAACTGTTTGCAGAGCGCCGCCTGACTGTTGCCGACCTCGGCGACGATAACGCCGCGGTCGGCCAGGAACCGTCCTGCATGATGCAGTATCATAATCGTCGAATCCAGACCATCCTGACCCGACGCGAGTCCCATTTCCGGCTCGTGGCGGTATTCCGCCGGCAGCGCCTGCATGTCCTCCCGATCGACATAGGGTGGATTGCTGACGATAAGGTCGTACCTACGAGTGTCGGCCGGCCGAGGCAGATTCGCGAAAAAGTCCGATTCGATGAGACGCACCCTGTCCTCGAGCCCGAAATCCGCGACGTTGACGGCCGCCACCTCGAGCGCCGCCGCGGACAAATCGACCGCATCGACCTGCGCGGCCGGCAGAGCGAGCGCCGTGGCGATGGCGATACAGCCGCTGCCCGTGCCGAGATCGAGCACGCGGTGCACGCGATCCGCGCGCAGCCAGGGACTGAACCGCCTGCCGATCAGCTCGGCCAGGGGCGACCGGGGTATCAGGACGCGCTCATCGACAAAAAAGGAATAACCGGCAAACCAGGCCACGTTGACCAAATAGGCGACGGGTAGCCGCTCGTCGATCCGCCGCGTGGCCAGCGCGTTGATGTCGTCGACGTCTTCAGGCGACACCGCCGCGGCATAAACCGCCGGCGCGTCGGCATGATCGAGTTTCAGGTGTGCGAACACCAGGTATGCGGCCTCGTCGAGCGCCGTTTCCGTACCGTGCCCGTAAACGAGCCCGGACGCGTCGAATCGCTTCGCGATCGCGCGGATCAGCGATTCGACGGTGGCGGATGAGGACTGACCTGGCGGAAGCAACGGAGTTACGCGGGACGAAATTCGTTAGTTAGGGCCCGGCAACACTGTCGTGTTGCCGGGCCCTCGGAAATCTAACACGAGAATCGGCGCGGCGCCTGGAAAAAATCCTCCGGGCGTTCACGCTACGTTAGAATCCCGCTCTTATGTCTACGCCATTCAATCGACGTCAGCCGGCAATCGCCCGGATCGCACTGCTCGCGTTGCTCAGCGCAACGCTGGCCGCCGGCATGCTGGTGATGCTTGTTCGTTCGCCGAACACCGTTCCGGAGCGAGCCACCGTGCTGCCCAGTCCGATCCCGCTGCAAACCTTCACGCTGGTCGATCAGAACGGTGAATCGTTTACGCGGGACTCGTTTGCGGGCCGATGGAGCCTGGTGTTCTTCGGCTTTACGAATTGCCCCGACATCTGCCCGCTCACATTGCAGCAACTGGCCTTCGCGCGCCGCCACATGGCGGAAGAGATGGCGGACGGCACGCTCCCGGGCATCGTATTCGTAAGCGTCGATCCTCAACGTGACGACACGGAGGCCGTCGGGGCGTACGCCGCCGCGTTCGGCGACGGCGTCATCGGCGTCACCGGGGACCTGGCGGAAATCGACAAGCTCACGAGCACACTGGGAATCTATCACTCGAGACCGGCGACGGCGGACGGTGCGTATGCCGTCGAACACTCGGCTGCCGTGGTCGTGATCGATGAACAATCGAACTATTACGCGGTGTTCAGCGCCCCGCACGATGCTGAAGCGTTCGCACGCGACATGGCTCTGATCATGGACGCCGGATGACCCGCCTGGCGGCGATCGGTGTGTTTTTCTGCGCCTTTGCGGCCTGCGGCGGCCGCAGCGGACCGCCGCTGGAGATCAGCGACGTCGACGTATTTGCACCGCTGCCGGGAAGCCGCATGTCGGCCGCCTACATGACGCTTGTAAACAACACGGCGGAGACCATCGTGGTACAGGAGGTGTCCAGCCCTGATTTTGCGTCAGTGGAACTGCACGAAACCCGCATCGCAAACGGTGTCGCGCGCATGCACTCGCTGGACGAGCTCGAGATTCCGGCGCGGTCTTCGGTCGCGCTCGAAGAAGGCGGCATTCATCTGATGCTCATGAAACCGACAACGGCGCTGCGACCGGATCAACCGGTGAGCTTTCGGGTCAGCTACGATTCGGACGGCATCGTGATCGTGAATGCGGTGCTGCAGGCGCGCGTGCAGTTAGCGGAACCCTAACATGTCGTCCGTACTCGCACAGCTGTTCGTCATGCTGCAGCACGTTCTCCCCAGATATCTGCTCACGTCGATCGTGTATCGGCTGAGCCGCATCCGCAACGTCAGGATCAAAAACGCGCTCATCCGCCGGTTTGTCGAAATGTACGGCGTCGAGACCTCCGAGATTGCGCGGCCCGTCCCGGACGGCTTCGCGACGTTCAACGATTTTTTCACGCGTGAATTGAACGAGGAGGCCCGGACGATAGACCCGCAGGCATCGAGCATCGTTTCGCCCGCCGACGGCACCGTGAGCGCGGCGGGTACGATCCGCGGGCGGCAGATTTTTCAAGCCAAAGGCAAGGACTATTCCCTGCACGATTTGCTGGCGACGAATCTGCAGGAGGCGGACCAGTTCGTCGACGGTTCGTTTGCGACGATTTATCTTGCGCCGTACAACTATCACCGCGTGCACGCGCCAATCGCCGGCGAATTGCTCGGCCTGCGCTACGTCCCGGGCGATCTTTACAGTGTAAACGCCGCAACGGTATCTTTTCTGCCACAGCTTTTTTGCCGAAACGAACGCCTGATCTGTCAACTCGACACCGAGATCGGCCTGGTCGCGGTAATTTTTGTCGGTGCGCTCAACGTCGGAAGCATAAGCACGCCGTGGACCGGCGAGATACGGCCCTCGAAGCGGGGTGTTGGCGGAGAGCTCCGCCTGTCGGGCTCCGCGAACAAACGGCTTCGTAAAGGCGACCTGTTGGGCTGGTTCAATATGGGGTCGACCGTCATCACGCTGCTACCGCCGGCGGCCGTGTCCTGGGACACCGATCTCACGACCGGCCGGCAATGCCGGATGGGTGCGCCGATCGGATCGTTCGGGTCGCGATCGTGAGCTCGCGGGACCACGCGTGGCGGCCGGCGGCCGGCGTCGACATTGCGCGGCTGCGTGCGGCGATGTTGGAAGACACCCGGCGTTTTTTTGCGGAACGTGAGGTGCTGCTGGTCGACACTCCCGCTCTGTCCCTCAGCGCCGTGTCCGACCCGAACATAGAGAGTATCGGTGTCCGGTTGGGCGGCGCTTCGCGTTCCGACTACTACCTGCACACCTCGCCCGAATACTTCATGAAACGGATGCTCGCCGCCGGGTTTCCGGACATCGGCCAGATCTGCCGGGTGTTTCGCGACGGCGAGTCGGGCCGTCGCCATCAGCCCGAGTTTACGATGATCGAGTGGTACCGATTGGGATTCGGTCTCGACGACATCATGCGGGACGCGGAAGAACTCATCGCCGCGCTGTTGAGCGTTTCGCTCGCCGAAAAACCGCCTTGTCGCATGAGCTATCGACAGGCGTTTCAGCAGTTTGCCGGAATCGATCCGCTGGAAACGGACGCAAAGACGCTCTCCGAACTGCTGGACGCGGAAGACAGCCTCCGGCGGGCAATCGGCGACGATCGTGACGCCTGGCTCGATCTCGTCATGGCGACCCGCGTCGCGACGCGGTTCGATTCGTCGGCGCTGACGACGGTTTATCACTATCCAAGATCTCAGGCCGCGCTCGCCAGGCTATGCCCCGACGACCCGACCGTCGCGGATCGCTTCGAGGTGTTTTTCGGTGACCTCGAACTGGCCAACGGCTACGTGGAACTCACCGGCGCCGACGAGCAACGGGCGCGCTTTGCGGCCGATCAGGACAAGCGCCGCCAACGCGGCGCCAGAATCCGGCCGCTCGACGACGATTTCCTCGACAGCCTGCACGCCGGACTGCCGGACTGTGCCGGCGTCGCCGCCGGATTCGACAGGATGGTGATGCTCAACGCCGGCACCGACGATTTGCGCAACGTGCAACACTTCCCTCATGGGAGACCCCAATGATCGACGCAACGACTACCGACTACCGCTTGCTCGGCGATCAGACCAAGGCCCTGCTCGCCGGCGAGAACGATCCGCTGGCCAATGCGGCCAATTTCATCGCCCTGCTTTTCGACGCGATGCAGGGGATCAACTGGCTGGGGATCTACGTGTTACGTGACGGTGAACTCGTACTCGGCCCGTTCCAGGGCAAACCCGCCTGCGTGCGCATCGCGCTCGGCAGCGGTGTCTGCGGCACCGCGGCGGTCGAACGCCGGACGGTCCGCGTCGACGACGTGCATGCGTTCGACGGACATATCGTTTGCGACCCGGACTCGCGCTCGGAGATCGTTCTGCCGCTCGTCAGCGACGGCCGCCTGCTCGGCGTCCTCGATATCGACAGCCCGCAGGAATCGCGATTCAGCGCAGAGGACCAGCGGGGTCTCGAAGAGCTGTGCCAGAGTTTTTTGGCAACGCTTGAGGCGAACGGGATTCGTTCACCCGAATTTTTGTAACGAGCCTACTTCACTCTCGATACGTATTCCCCGGAACGGGTGTCAACACGCACCTTCTCCCCCTGCTCCACGAAGAGCGGCACCCGAACGACGGCGCCGGTGGACAGAGTCGCCGGTTTGACGCCGCCCGACGCGGTATCACCACGAATTCCCGGATCGGTCTCCGTGATCTCCAGTTCGACGAAGTTCGGCGGAGCAACCAGCAACGGCGCGTTGTTCCACAGCGTTACCTGGCACATGTCCTGTTCGCTGAGCCACGCCTTGGCGTCCGCCACCGCGTTTGCGTCCGCCGCATACTGCTCGAAGGTGTCGGGAACCATGAAATGCCAGAACTCTCCATCTGCATAAAGAAATTGCATCTCGGTGTCGACAACGTCGGCCGCTTCGACGCTCTCCCCGGACTTGAACGTCTTTTCCACGGTTCGCCCGGTCTTCAGGTTCTTGATTCTGACCCGATTGAACGCCTGACCTTTGCCGGGTTTTACGAATTCGTTTTCGACAATGATGCAGGGATCGGCGTCAATGATGATCCGCAGCCCGGAGCGAAACTCGTTGGTGTTGTAACTGGCCATATTGGATTCCGACTCGCGGGCGGCGGGTTTTTGCGTTACCGGTTCGCCGCGAACAACGTTATGGTTAATTGAGCTTGAAACGGAGCGTAATGATACCTGTTCCCCAAGCGCCACGAAACACACGCTAGACAAGCGCCGATCCGCGTTGGATCACTCCCGCGAGAACACGGTTCATCGACTGGTCGCTCAATACTTGATTCGTGTCACGGTTTTACCACGGCGGCAGCGACTCGCACCGGTCGGTTCGATAAACTTGTTTTCACCTTACAGAATAACGGCCGGTTGTAAAAACGGCGGGCGTGTCGGGGCCATCAGTTTGAACGAGCACAAAAGTATTCCAATCGCCGTCCTGACGACCAAACAAGACGACGTGGAGCTCGTCAACAAAACGCTCAGGGATGGAGGCCATGCCGCTCACTGCCAGTGGGCCAGGAACCCGACGGAGTTCGACAAAATCCTGCAAAACCCCGACCTGGAGCTGATCGTACTGGACCGCGATACCTACGCCGACTCGATCATGCAGGTCATAAAACAGAAAGATTCCTACAGCCCGGAAACCCCCGTCCTCGCCATGCAGCATCGAGTTGACGAGGGGGACATGCTCAAAGCCATGAAACAAGGCGCGGTCGACCTCGTTTCGATCAGAAACAGGGAACGCCTGCTGGCCGTGCTCACGCGCGAACTGCGCGCCTGCCGCGTCGAACGCGCGTTGAATGCGACGCTGCAAACGGCCACCACCTATCGTAAGCAGCTTCACGAATACATGGAAGGTGCTTCGAGCGCAATTGCCTACGTGCAGGAGGGTATCGTTACCAACGCGAATCGCGCATGGCTCGAGCTCTTCAAAGTCACGGATAAGGACGAACTGGTCGGCCTGCCGCTCATGGACAACTTCGAGGCGGAGAGTCAGGCTGCGATCAAGGGCGCGATAATCGCAACCACCAAGAGAAAGTGGCAAGCCGGCGAAAAACTGATCGCCAAATCGAAGCTCGGCGGCGACAAGACTGAAACTCTCGAACTGGATTTCCAGCTCGCAGAGCTCGACGACGGCGACCACGTTCAGATCAGGATACTCCCGCCCGCGCGCAAGCTCGAGGAGCCCACCAAACTCGTCCATGACGCGTTGAAACGCGATCCGACGACCCTGTTCTTTCAGCGCGCGCAGTTTCTCGAACGCGTTGCCAAGCGCCTCGCGAAGAAACCCGAGTCAGGCCTACACGTGCTGGCCTACATAAAACCCGACGACTTCTCCAAGATAGCCGCAAAGGTCGGCCTGATCGCGTCGGAGGACGTTCTGGCGCAGTTTGCCGAGGAAGTGCGTAAGCGTATGCACCCGCGCGACATTGCGGGCCGTTTCGAGGGCACTGTAATCATGGCGCTGCTGGAGCGTGGCAACGAGCGGGACGCCGACGCCTGGGCGCAACAACTGGTCGAGCACGTCCAGAAGACCGAATTCAAAATCAACGATCGAAAAGTCGACGTCACCTGCTCGGTCGGCGTGTGCGCGGTGAGCGGCGTATTCGAGAACATGGAAGAGCTCGTTGCCGCGACCGCACAGGCCCACCATCGGAGCAAAAGCGCCGGCGGCAACGCGGTTTCGGTCAATGACTCCCCGGACGAGGACACCAAGCTGCGACGACATGACGCAATCTGGGTCAAGCGGATCAGGGCCGCGTTGATGGAAAATCGTTTTCGCCTGGCGCATCTGCCCATCGCCGAACTACGCGGTGAGTCGATCGCGATGTTCGACATGTTGATCAGAATGATCGACGAACAGGGTAAACCGGTGCTGCCGTCTGAATTTCTGCCGGCCGCCGAACGCAACAATCTGATGAAGACGATCGATCGCTGGATGATCGGCGCGGCGATGGACTATTGCGCGTCGGAGGGCGCGGATCGCGCGTTCGTCAGGCTGTCCCAGCAGTCGATGCAGGACAAATCGTTGATTGGCTGGGTCACGTCGGAATTTCAGAAACACGGCATCGAACCCGGCCGAATCTGCCTGCAGGTCGATGAGCATGAGGCAGCGCGGTTCATCAAGGAAACCAAGGCCATTGCAGAGGAGTTGCGCCGGGTCGGCCTCGCGTTCGCGCTGGAGCATTACGGCGTCGACAAAGGCCGACTGCAGATTCTCGATATCTTGAAACCCGACTACATCAAGATTGACGGTGAGCTGATGCACGCACTGACCACCGACCCGGAGATGCAGGACAAGGTCCGCACGGTAGTTGCAGCCGCAAACCAGCGCGGTATCGAAACAATCGCGGAGCGGGTCGAGAACGCCAATACCATGGCTGTTCTATTCCAGCTCGGTATTCACTATATGCAGGGACATTATGTCCATGAGCCCGAGGTGGTGTTGCAAGAACGGGCGAATCCGGATCACACCGGTCTGGAGGCGTTTGTCGGCAGCTGACACGGGACCGGCGCGGCGGCCACGCACGCCGTGTGAGGTCACCCCGGCATAAAGTGTGAGATCAGTCACACTTCGTTGCGCAAACGGCGCACTTCTTGCGGAAACGTACACCGCATAAAATACGTCCGATTATGGCATCGCCTGTGGATCCTCCTCTCGCGGCAGCGCTCGGTGCAGCGCAACGTCACCGTCAGGGAGCAACCGTCGGCAGCTGACGACTTTTGATAGCTAATGAATTGCACGGGGAGACACGGCCTGTGGATGCACGATCGCTAAAACGAGAACGACCGGGAACACCTTCTGTTAAATCGTCGGCAAGCAGACAACGGGGCGGCCGGTTGCTGCCTGCGCTGCTGGCGGGCGGGGCGTGTAGCCTCGCCGGTACGTCCGCGTCCGCGGTTCAGCTCGGCGACATCGACGTGCAGTCCGCACTGGGTCAGCCGCTGCGCGCCAGCATTGCCTATGCGCTGAGCCCGAACGAAAAGCTGCACGACTACTGCATCTTCCTGAAACCCGGCCTGACGGGCAACGATTTGCCGGCGCTCAACAACGCGAGGCTGACGGTTGCCGGCGGCCGGATCAACATCGCCGGTTCGGTGCCGATCCGCGAACCGATGCTGACGCTAGGGCTGACCGTCGATTGCCCCTACACCGCAAACCTCACGCGCTCTTACACGCTGCTGCTCGACCCGTCTCAACCGGCAATGCCCTCGCCCCAGGTCCGGACGCCGGAGCCGGTTTCCTCCAGCCCACCCGTCGTGGCGCAACGACCGACGAGGTCGATAATCCGTAGAGACCAATCGCCTATTCCGCTCAGCGGAAGCTACCGTGTAAGGGTCGGCGACACGCTCTCGAATATCGCATCGCGCATCGACAACCGCCCAGTCGGTTTGTGGCAGGCGGTTGACGTCCTGTTCAACGCCAACCCGGACGCCTTCATCGACGGCGACCTGAACAAGCTCAAAGCTGGTAGTCTATTGACGATCCCGTCGTTTGACGGCGCAACGACACCGCGTGTTGCTGCTGCCGAGGAAACGATCGCAGACAGCGCCGCCGGATCCGGCGAGGCCGCTTCGGCCGAAACGAGCGCCGGCACGGCCTATCCCGGCGTACAAATCGCCGAGACGACGGCCAATGCGACGCTCGTCGAGCCGACCTCGGACACGGCGCCGGAGACGCCCGTGACCACGAGCATCGACCAGACCGAAGACCTGCGTCCCGGCGATGTCCAGGTGAGCAGCGACCGGGCGTTCGTCTCACCGATAGAGTCAACCACCGAATCAACGCCTGGCGCCACCGCCGGCGTCAGCAGTTCGCCGGAACCGGTTGTCGTGATACCGGATACGTCGATCGAAGTGTCGAACGCCACGCCGGAAATCTCGGCGGACGTTACGCCGGACACCGCCGAGGTGACGGCCGGCGATTCTTACAGGCCGTTGTACTGGCTTGCGGGCACAGGGGCCGCACTGCTGTTCGGTCTCATGCTGTTCGGCCGCCGATTTCGACGAGACTCGGGTGCGCCCGACGCGCCCGATTCCGTCGCACCGGATGTCACGGACGAGGAGCCGACCGCACGCAACCAGGCGCTCCAGGACATCGACTACGAGATCGGCTCGCAGCCGAGCACGGAACGTCAGGTAACGCTCGACGCGGATCTCAGCGCCGGCACCGGCCTGAAAGACGCCACCGACGTCGAGGTTGCGGAGGATTTCGGGTTCTCGACGACCCGCGATCTGGGAAGCAACATCGACCTGCTGTTTCCCGCGGCCGCCCCGGACGAAGACAAACCCGAAACGGACATCATCCCGCCGCAAAGGGTCGAGGAACAGACGATCCTCGAGCGCGAAATTCTGCCCAGCGACGACGAGTACGATCTTTCGATGATTGTCGATGCCACCAAACAGAAGTTTACCGACGGCGACGTGACGGCCAAGGATCTCATGGCGGTCGCCCTGACGGAGGAACTCGAGGACGACGACAACGACGAATATACGCTCAGCAAGGAAGTCGACTACAAGATTCTCGAACAGGATTACGAGGACGAGCTGACGGCAACCCAGGCGCTGAACGCCGAGATCGCAAAAGCCGCCATGGAGCTCGAGGACCGCCTCGACAAGACCGTGGAAATGGCGGGGGCCCAGGACGGTCTCGACGTTACCGCCGAGCATGCGGCGGATGGCTTCACCGGCGACGATGACGAAACAGAAATTCTGACCGATCTGGACGATACCGGCGTCAACGAAGAGCTGACAGCCGCGTTGCCGCTTACCGGCACGTCCACCGGCGTGGTCGATGCCGTAGAGTCGACGTTCGAGGGCACGGTCGAGATGCCGTCCAAGAGCGGAACGGCCCGCGACCTGCTGGCGGAAACCAGCGCGAACACGGAATTGACCGAGGAACTGCCATCCGCGGAAAACGATCCGACCGTTGAGATGGACGTCGAGTCCGGTCACTTCCGGACCAAAAAGTCCGTCGGCTAGAACGGGTTCGCCGCAAGCGGCGCGTAAGGTCGCCCGAGCGGGCGCGCCGTGCCGGCGGCGACGGCCAAAGCGGCTCAGCCCGTTACGCCGGACAGGCGTACAACCTTGCGCCAACCCTGCGGCAGGTAGCGACCGCGCAGCGCGCGTTCACCGTAGTAGTCGTCGAGATCGTCCCAGCGGACGGTCATCGAGCGCGTCGCCGTCTGCACCACGAGGTTACCGTCCTCGGGCACGACCGCCGCCGCAACCATCCGTTCTTCGCCGTCCTTGTATTTCTTGCTCGGGATGTTGATCAGTTTCAGTCCCTTGCCTTTCGCAAGTTCCGGCAGTTCGTCCATCTCGAACAACAGCAGTCGCCCGATCGAGCTTACGGCGGCAACCAGGCACTCCGTGTCCGCCGGTACGGGCACGGGTACGACCGCCCTGCCGCCAGCCGGCACGCGCAACACCGCTTTGCCGGACTTGTTGCGGGAGACGAGATCGTCCAACCTGGCGATAAAACCATAACCCGCGTCGCTCGCGAACAACCAGCGATCAGAACTCTCTCCGATCATCGTGCCGCAGAACTCGGCGCCGTCGGGCGGCTTGAAGTGCGACGACAGCGGCTCACCCTGACCGCGAGCGGACGGCAGCGTGTTCGCGATCACGGAATACACGCGGCCCGTACTGTCGATGAACATCGCAAGCTGGTTGCTGCGGCCCTGTGCCGCCGCCAAAAAACCGTCACCTGATTTGTAACTGAGCGCGGCGGGATCGAGCTCGTGCCCCTTGGCCGCCCGGGCGTAACCCCGCTGCGACAGCACAACCGTCACCGGCTCGCTCGCAATAAGCTGAGTCTCGTCCAGGGCCTGGGCCGCTTCCCGTTCGACGATTTCCGTCCGGCGCTCGTCCCCGTAGGCCTCGGTATCCTCGAGAATTTCGGTCTTGATCAGCGTCTTGAGCCGAGCCGGGCTTTTTAAGGTTTTTTCGATGGTGTCACGTTCGTCGTTCAGTTCCTTCTGCTCGCCCTTGATTTTCATCTCTTCGAGTTTAGCGAGATTCCGCAAACGCAGGTTGAGGATCGCCTCCGCCTGCAGGTCCGAGAGCTTGAACCGTTTCATCAGTACGGGTTTCGGTTCGTCTTGCTCGCGAATTATTTTTATCACCTCATCGATGTTGAGATAGGCGACCAGCAAACCGTCGAGGATGTGCAGTCGATCGAGAACGATTTGCAGCCGATGTTTCAGTCGGCGCTTCACCGTTTCCCGCCGAAACGTGATCCACTCCTTGAGAAGACCGACCAGATCGAACGTCCGCGGCCGGCCGTCGAGGCCGACGACGTTCATGTTTACCCGTATAGTGCGCTCCAGCGACGTCGTCGAAAAAAGGTGGGACATCAGCTCTTCGACGTCGACGCCACGCTTGAGGCTGATCACCAACCGCGTAGGCTCCTCGTGATCCGATTCGTCACGAATCCCCGTGACCTGCGGCAGTTTTTTCCCGGTGATCTGCAGCGCAATCTGCTCCTGCACCTTCGCCCCGGACACCTGGTGCGGCAGTGACGTGATGACGACGTCGCCGTTCTCGGCCGTATAGGTAGCCCGTAGACGAAGCGTGCCGCCGCCGGTGGCGTAAATCTGCTTGATGTCCGCGCGCGGCGAGACCAGTTCGCCGCCGGTCGGGAAATCGGGACCCCTGATGTGCTTCATGAGCTGCGCGACGGTCGCTTTCGGATTGTCGAGCAGATGCACGAGGGCGCTCGCAACTTCGCGCAGGTTGTGCGGCGGCACGTCGGTGGACATCCCCACGGCGATGCCGGACGTGCCGTTCAACAGCAGGTTGGGCAGACGCGCCGGTAATACGACCGGCTCGTGCAGCTCGCCGTCGAAATTCTGTACCCAATCGACCGTCCCCTGCCCCAGCTCGGCAAGCAGGCTTTTTGCATAGGGTTTGAGCCGGGACTCCGTGTACCGCATCGCCGCAAACGATTTCGGATCGTCCGTCGAGCCCCAGTTGCCCTGCCCGTGAATGATCGGATAGCGGTACGAGAAGTCCTGCGCCATCAGAACCATGGCCTCGTAACAGGCGGAGTCACCGTGCGGGTGGTATTTGCCGATGACGTCGCCCACCGTGCGCGCCGACTTTTTCGGTTTTTGGCCCGCCGAAAGACCGAGCTCGCTCATGGCGTAGATGATGCGCCGCTGCACGGGCTTCAGACCGTCACCGACCTGCGGCAGCGCGCGATCCAGAATGACGTACATCGAATAGTCGAGGTACGCCTTCTCCGTGTACTCACGCAGCGATTGTTGTTCGACGCCCTCGAGATTCAGATTGTTCTGCATCGGTCATACCTCGGCGAGATTGCCCTTTGTCTCCAGCCAGCTGCGGCGATCTTTAGACCGTTTTTTCGCCAGCAACATGTCCATCGTCTGATCGGTTTTGTCGCGCGCATTGATCGTCAACTGCACGAGGCGGCGCGTATCCGGGTTCATCGTCGTCTCGCGGAGCTGCTGCGGATCCATTTCACCCAGACCCTTGAAGCGCGTTTCCCGGACCTTACCGCGCAGTTTGTCCGCTTCGATGCGGTCGCGTATCCCTTTGCGCTCACTGTCGTCGAGCGCATAAAAGACTTCTCTTCCGACGTCGATCCGGTACAGCGGCGGCATGGCGACGTAAACGTGACCCGCGAGGACGAGCTCGCGAAAATGCCGCAGAAACAGCGCACACAGCAGCGTTGCAATGTGCAGGCCGTCGGAGTCCGCATCCGCGAGGATGCAAACCTTGTGATAACGCAGGCCGCCGATGTCGTTTGTGCCCGGATCCACGCCCATGGCCACGCTGATGTCGTGCACCTCCTGGGACGCCAGTATCTCCGCGGTATCCACTTCCCAGGTGTTCAGAATCTTGCCTCGCAGCGGCATGACGGCCTGTGTGCTGCGATCCCGCGCCTGTTTGGCCGACCCTCCCGCAGAATCGCCTTCGACGAGGAACAGCTCACAGAGCTCGGCTTCCTGCGACGTGCAGTCGGCGAGCTTGCCGGGCAACGCCGGACCCGCACCCACTTTCTTGCGAACGACCTTCTTGGCGGCTTTCAACCGCTTCTGCGCCTTGCCGATCGCGAGCTGGGCGATCTGGTCGCCCGTCTCCGGATGCTGGTTGAGCCACAGCGCAAAATTGTCCTTGATGACACCGGCGACGAACGCCGCGGATTCGCGCGAGGACAGTCGTTCCTTGGTCTGACCGGAAAACTGCGGGTCTTCGAGTTTTGCGCTCAACACAAAATTGAGCCCGTCCCACACGTCCTCCGGCGCCAGCGAGACGCCGCGCGGCAGCAGGCTGCGAAAGTCGCAAAACTCGCGGAGTGCGTTGGTCAGGCCGGTTCGCAAACCGTTGACGTGGGTCCCGCCCTGCGCGGTCGGCACCAGGTTGACGTAACTTTCCGTCACGGACTGGCCGTCGCCCGTCTGCCAGGTGAGCGCCCAGTCAACCGCTTCGTTGTTGCCCGTCAGGCTGCCCGAGAACGGCTCCGTCGGCAGGACTTCGGCGCCGCCGATGGCCTCGACCAGATACGACTCCAGGCCGCCGGAATAACACCATTCGTGTTTCTCGGCCGGTTTCTCGATCTTCAGGCGCACGGTCAGTGCCGGGCACAGCACGGCCTTCGCGCGAAGCGCGTGTTTCAGGCGGGACACCGAGAACTTCGCCGAATCGAAATACTGCGGGTCCGGCCAGAACCGTATCGTGGTCCCGGTGTTCGCCTTGCCGACCTTGCCGACCACCTCGAGCTTGCCGCGTTTTTTGCCGCCGACGAAGCTCAGGTTGTACTCCTTGCCGCCGCGCCGTATCCAGACTTCGAGGTTTTTCGCCAGTGCGTTGACCACCGAGACGCCAACCCCATGCAAGCCGCCGGAATACTGGTAATTGTCTTTGTTGAACTTACCCCCCGCGTGCAGGCGGGTAAGAATCAACTCGACGCCGGGAATCTTCTCCTTCGGGTGGATGTCGACGGGCATGCCGCGGCCGTCGTCGCTGACTTCGAGCGAACCGTCCTTGTGGACTGTGACTTCGATTTTCTTGCAATGGCCCGCCAGGGCCTCGTCGACGCTGTTGTCGACCACCTCGTGGGCCAGGTGATTGGGTCGTGACGTGTCCGTGTACATGCCCGGACGACGTCGCACCGGATCGAGACCGCTCAGGACCTCGATGTCCGCCGCATCGTAACGTTTACTCATTGATGTCTCTGCCAAGCGAAGGTGAGCACGGCCGGATTCTAGCAGGAAGCCGTTGGATTAGCGCAAGGTGAAACGCAAACCGGCAACAGGACGGTAGGAGCCCGTCCCGGCGCGCTCCTGCAGGCGGGGTCGCGGCCTAGTTCAGATCGCCGAGCAGCGACTCGCGGATGTTATCCGCAACCGGCCGGACGTCGACCGTATAGTTGTCGTGATCGATGCCGGCGGACAGCGTCGCCCCGGCGCGCAGTGCGTCGATCTGGTGCTCGGCCAATTCAAACCGAAGAAAATGAACAGCCGAGGTCTTGTCGTCGTCGCTCCGTTCGAGGTCCTCGTCGGCGATTGGACGGATCTTCTCACCGTCACCAACCTGCAGCCAAACGCAATTCTCGATGCCGACGAGCTGCTGCAACATTGCGCGCCGCTCCTCGAGGTCCGGAAATTCCAGCATGAACGTCGCCTTCCAATTCATACCGTCGGGTATCAGAGGATTGTAGGCCGCCAGCTCTTCCAAGATTCCGTCAGCCTCGAAGATGCGCTCTATCCGCAGCATCTCCTGCACCTGGTATTGCATGGTCAGGCGGTCCTCGAAATACAAGGTCGCGTTGGTGCCGAGCGCAAGCCTCCGATGCTGCTTGTGCGCGAGCACCTCGGCTCGAAACGACTCGCGCATTTCAGCGTATTTTTCCAGGCTGAAAAGGTCGTCCCTGCTCAGTTTGTCCATCGTCGTCGCCTCATAGTCCGTAGGCTTTTCTCAGGAGCCCCAGCGGGTGCTCCGGCGCCTGATCCTGCAAACCCTGCGCGATCTGCTCCGCCGCCATCGGACAATCGCTGATGAAGTGCTCGGCATCACCCTTTTTGACCTTGTTGATCACCGGTCGGGCAATCTTCTTCGAGATGTCGTGAAACTCTTTTTTTACCGCATAGGTGCCGTCGTGACCGGAGCAACGTTCTACCACGTCGACGGTGGTGTCCGGGGCCAGGCTCAGGAGATCGCGGGTCTTTAGACCGATGTTCTGCACACGGAGGTGACACGGCACCTGGTACGCCACTTTGCCCAGGGAATTCTTGAAGTCGGTATTGAGCTTGTCGTCCTTGTGACGGAGCATCAGATACTCGAACGGATCGAACATCGCATCCCGCACCTTGGCGACGTCCGGGTCGTCCGGATACATGAGCGGCAGTTCCTGCTTGTACATCAGCGTACATGACGGGACCGGCGTCACGATGTCCCAGCCCTGGTCAACCCACGACGCCAGGATCGGGATATTGATCTCTTTTGCCTTCTCGACCGCGTTGAGGTCACCCAGTTCCAGCTTAGGCATTCCGCAGCACACTTCTTTTTCCGTCAGCGCAACCGGAATGTCGTTGTGTTCGTAAACCGCAACCAGGTCTTCCGCGAGCGACGGCAGGTTTCGGTTACCGTAACACGTCGTATAGAGAACAACCTTGCCGCGCGTCGTCGCCGTTCCCACCGCGCGCTCGCCGGACTCGCCCCGATGGCGCTTGAGGCGTTTGCGCGCCGTCCTCGAATGAAAGGCGGGCACGGGCGCGTCTCGGTGGACGCCCAGGGTTTTTTCGACGAGCCTGCGGCCTGTTTTGCTGCGATTGGTCGCGTTGACTACCTGCACGACAACCGGGATGCCCGCGAACTTGCCCAGGGCGTCGGTCGAGCTCAGCATGCGGTCGCGTCGGCTCGCGCCATCGTTTCTGAATCTCGTCGCCTTGGCCCTGAGCATCAGGTGCGGAAAATCGACGTTCCACTCGTGCGGCGGCACGTACGGACACTTGGTCATGTAACACATGTCGCACAGATAGCAGTGGTCGACCACGTCCCAGAAGACCTCCTTGGGAACCGTGTCGAGTTCCATGCTCTCAGACTCGTCGACCGCGTCGAACAGCGTCGGAAACGAATGACAGAGATTGAAACATCGACGGCAACCGTGACAGATATCGAAAACCCGTTCGAGTTCCGTCATCAACGCGGTTTCGTCGTAATACTCGTCCGTCTTCCAGGCAATAGGGTGCCTCGTTGGCGCCTCGAGGCTACCTTCGCGTTTGTCCATGGGGATGTCTTGCCGTTGCCGAACCGGGCCGAATCCGCGGGGATCCGGCCCGTTTCACCTGTGAGCCTAGTCGTCGAGCGTGTCCAGTGCCTTTTGGAACCGGTTGGCGTGTGAGCGCTCTGCTTTGGCCAGCGTCTCGAACCAATCGGCGATCTCGTCGAAATCTTCGTCACGCGCAGACTTGGCCATGCCCGGGTACATGTCGGTGTACTCGTGGGTTTCGCCCGCAATCGCGGCCTTCAGATTCTCCGCGGTCGAGCCGATCGGCAGGCCGGTTGCAGGATCGCCAACCTCTTCGAGGTATTCGAGATGTCCATGCGCGTGACCGGTCTCACCTTCCGCGGTCGAACGGAAAACGGCCGCTACGTCGTTGTAGCCTTCGACGTCGGCCTTAGCCGCAAAATACAGGTAGCGGCGATTCGCCTGAGATTCTCCGGCAAACGCCTCTTTTAAGTTGTCTTCTGTTTTGCTGCCTTTCAGTGACATTGGTATTCCCTCATCTTGTCGTTATCCACGAATATTTAGACTGAGTCTAAAGGGTCGTTTACTCTAAGACCCGAAGCCGCCGATGTCAACGCGCGTTCCACAACCTGCACGCGCCGTCCGGTCGCGAGAGAGAAGGCTGGAGCAAAGCGCGCGACTCGTGCAAACTTCGAGCACGTCATAATCTCCGACTCCCACCCGATGACCGCAAAAAAAACCGTTAGTCTGGAAAAATCACTCGCCGACCTCGAGGCGCTCGTCGAAGACCTGGAGAGCGGTGATCTGCCGCTCGACAAAGCCATGAAGAAGTTCGAGGACGGCGTCAAGCTCACCCGGTCCTGCCAGGCGGCGCTCAAAGAAGCGGAACAGAAGGTGCAGATCCTGCTGAAAAGCGCCGGCGGCGAGGACACGCTGGCAGACTTCGACACGGACGACGACTGACGCGAGAGCCGCTGCCGGAGCGCTCAGGTGTTGGTTTTGGCCGTGCCGTCACCTTGCAGGCGCGTGATCAACGCACGCAGGAAAACCTTGTTGAAACGCAGCTGGCAGGACGAACTGACCTGCTCCATCAGGGTCGAGCTGACCCGCAGGATGTTGACGGGACCCTGCGCCCGGATTGACGCAGTGCGTTTCGCGCCGCGCACGTAACTCGTCTCACCGAAACAGGCGCCGTCCTCCAGAAGACCGAGCGATTTACCGTTGGCCTCCACACCGGCCTGGCCGGAGACGATGATGTAAAAACGGTCGTCGATTTCACCCTCGCGGACGATCTCTTCGCCGTCCTCGTATTCGTGCCAATCGCTGGCGCGTAACACTTCCCAGATTTCCGCGTGCGAAAATTCGTGAAAGAACTTGAGCGTGCGCAGCAGATCGAAATGCTCCTGATTGTCCAGGCTGTCGTACTTGGTGCGCAAATCCTGGTAAACGCGGGTCAGGTCGGCGGCCAGCTGCGCGCCACTCGCGCAGCGCTTGTCCGGATCCTTCTGCATCGTCATCGCCACGACCTGCTCCAGTTCCTCCGGAATGTCGTCACGATAGGTGTGGATCGGCGGCGGCGTGGCGTACACGATCTGATGCAGAAGCTTCGACAGATTGTCGGCGCGGAACGGCCGGAATCCCGTCAGCAGTTCGTAGAGTACCGCGCCCAATGAATAGATGTCGGAGGCCGGAGTGAGTTCTTCGGACTGAACCTGCTCCGGCGACATGTAACTTGGCGACCCGGCGATACCCTCGATGCGTGAAATGTCCGAGTCGCTGACGATGGCGATGCCAAAATCGATGATCCGCACGTCATTGTCGATGGTGAGCATGACGTTACTCGGCTTGATGTCCCGGTGAATCACGCCGCGGCCGTGTGCATAGTGTAATGCCTTGGCGCACTTGTAGATGATCTCCACGACGTCGTCGATACGCAGCAGGTTGTCCGGACGGCAATACGCGGCGAGCGTCCTGGCGCCCTGAATGTGCTCGGTAACGACGTAATACTTGCCGTCTTCCTCACCGGCATCGTAAATCGGCAGAATGTTCGGATGCTGAAGCATGCCGACCATGTGCGCTTCGTTGAAAAACATCTTTCGGGAGACGCGGGCTCGATCCGCGTCGGAGTTCTCTTCGATGTTGTAAACCTTGATGGCGACGTCGCGACGGTAATAGGGGTCGTGCGACAGGTAAACCATGCCGGTGCTGCCCTTGCCCACCTTGTTGATAATGACGTACTTACCAATTTTTTCCGGCACGTCCTGTGCTCGACGCAATTCGGTAACGTTGCGGGCCATATTTTGTTAACTCGGCTAGGTCAGGAGCCACCTCCCAAAACCCAGCAGTACTGCGGCATAGAGGGCGGCCACGAGGTCGTCCAGCATAATTCCGAGCCCTCCTTTCAGTCTGTGATCCAGGTCGCTAATCGGCCAGGGTTTCCAGATGTCAAAAAGCCTGAAGAGCCCGAACCCCAAGGCCCACAGCGTTATCGACGGAGGCAACCAGAACAGCACGAGATAGATTCCGGCGATCTCGTCCCAGACGATTCCCGAGTGGTCGTGAACGCCGATGCGGCGCGCGCTTTCGCCACAGATCCAGACGCCGGCGACAATCAACATACCCGCGAGCACCAGCTGTAATTCGATACCGAGCGGCAGCGCGACCCAGGCAAGGGCTGCACCCAAAAGCGAGCCGATGGTGCCGGGCGCGATCGGCGATAGCCCCGTCCCCAGACCAAAGGCCAGCAGGTGAACGGGATCGCGCAGAACCCGTCGCGCGAGTGAGCCGTCGAATGTCGTCACGTCGGCGCGTCCTCAAAAGTGGCTGTAACCGGCATGATGGTATGGTACGACCTCTCCGCCGTCCGTGCAGGTCAGACGCTCGCCGTCGGCGACTTCACCGATGCGGGCAATCGGCACGGCCGTTTCATCGGAAATCGCGCGCAGGGCCGGCTCCGCCTCCGCAGGCGCCGTAAAACACAGCTCGTAATCATCGCCGCCGGAAAGCGCAAAGCGACGCGCGGCGTCCAAATCGAACACCTGCCGAATATCGTCGGACAATGGCAGTTGGTGGAGGTCGATGCGGCCCCCGCACGCGCTGGCCTGAAGCAGTTTGTTCAGATCCGCGTACAAGCCGTCCGATACGTCGATGGCGGCGCTGGCGACCGAGGCGATCCGCGAGCCAAACGCGACGCGCGCCGCGGGTCTGCGGAATCTCAGAGCCAGTTTCCGCGTAACCGGGTCCGATACGGCGCCCGTCATGATGAGTTCTAAACCGGCGGCCGCGTCACCCACCGTGCCGGACACGAAAATGAGGTCTCCACATGTCGCCGTGCTGCGTAACAACCGTCGGGCCGGCGCAAGCTCGCCGATGAGCTGGACGGTGATCACCGTCTGCTCCCCGCGTGTCGTGTCGCCGCCGACCAGGGCTACTCCGTGGGCACCGGCGGCGAGGCGTAACCCGGCCGAGAACCCTCGTAACCAATCGGGATCCGCTTCAGCGAGTGTAAGCGCAAGCGTCATCCAACGCGGTCGCGCGCCCATTGCGGCAAGATCTGACAGGTTGACGGCCACGGATCGAAAACCGACGTCTTCGGCATCCAGCCTGCGCGGAAAATGGACCGCCTCGATTTGAGTGTCGGTAACGACAACCAGATCGAGGCCGGCGTCGGGACGGAGCACCGCGCCGTCGTCGCCTACGCCCACGAGCACGGCAGCGTCGTCAACCGGCTGCGCGAAATAACGACGGATCAACTCGAACTCGTCCACGGCGGCCGCCTCGATTCGCCTAGGCGGAGAACTCAGCCGGCCGCAACGTCTTGACGGCCCGGTCGAGAACGGCGTTGACGTACTTGTGCCCGTCCTCGGCGCCGAATCGTTTTGCCAGACGAACGGCTTCGTTGATGACGACCCGGAAAGGTACGTCCGTGCGCGACGCCAGTTCGTAATACCCGATCATCAGAATCGCAAGCTCAACCGGATCCAGCTGCGCTACCGGCCGGTCGGCAAACGCCTGGAGCCCTTCCCTGAGGCCGTCGCCGTCGTCGCAGATCGTTTCGAGCATCTCGTCGAAATAGCGTTGATCGACCCGGGCGTAGTCGGGCCGTTCGTGGAACTGACGGGTGAGCTCCGCTTTGCCGTGGCCGCTTATCTGTGCCTGATAGAGCGCCTGCAGCGCAAGCTCGCGAGCCCGGCTACGAGCGCCGGCTGAAGCGGATTTGCCCATTGATTCGGTTTGCCGGCGAGCCTCAATCGAGGCGCCGCAGCAAACTCACCATTTCGATGACGGCGAGCGCCGCTTCCTCACCCTTGTTACCGGCTTTGGTCCCCGCGCGTTCAATGGCCTGCTCGATGGTGTCGACGGTCAATACGCCAAAACCGATGGGCAGGCCGTGGCTGCGGCCAACGGCGGTAAGGCCGCGAACGCACTCGCCGGCAACGAAATCGAAGTGCGGCGTGGATCCGCGAATGACGGCGCCCAGTGCGATGATGCCGTCAGCCCGGCGAGCGACCGCGATGCGTTCGGCGGCGAGGGGCATCTCGAAGGCGCCAGGCACCCGGACGATCTCGACGTCGGCATCGTTGGCGCCGTGCCGACGCAGGCAGGACAAGGCGCCTTTGATCAGCGAGTCGACGATGAAATCGTTGAATCGCGAGGCGACGATTGCAAATCGCGCATCACGCGCCAGCAAATCACCTTCGGTGGTTTTTATCTTTTCCATGGGACCTACGGGCTGTGACTAGTGCTCGACGTATTCGGTGACTTCGAGATCGAATCCCGAAAGAGCATACATCTGCTTGGGCGCGGATAGAACCCGCATCCGCTGCACACCCAGATCCCTGAGTATTTGTGCGCCAACGCCGTAGGTGCGCAGGACGTCGTCGCCGCTTCGGCGTTCCTTGATGTCGTCGCGCTCCGCCGACAAAGCGTCAATGGCATCCATGAGCTCTCGGGACGACTCCTGATCGCGCAGCACCACGACAATGCCGGCGTCCTCGTTTGCTATGCGTTCGACCGCAGCGGACACCGGCCAGCCCAGGTGCGGGCTGTCGACACCGAGCACGTCGCCCAACGTATCGTGGATATGCACCCGGACGAGCGGCTCCGTGGTCTTGTCGATCTTGCCTTTCACCAGCGCGACGTGAACCGTCCGATTGACGTGGTCGTCGTAACAATACAACGTGAAATCGCCGTGCGCCGTCCGCACCGGCTTCTCCGCAATTCGCTCGACGAAACGTTCCTTCTCCATGCGATAGCGGATCAGATCGGCGATCGTCCCGATGCGGATTCCGTGCTCTCGGGAAAATCGCTCGAGGTCGGGACGGCGCGCCATGCTGCCGTCCTCATTGAGTATCTCCACGATCGTGGCAGCGGGCTCGAGCCCGGCGAGACGCGCGAGGTCGCAGCCGGCTTCGGTATGACCCGCCCGGGTCAGAACGCCGCCGGGCTGCGCCATGACCGGAAAAATGTGGCCGGGTTGGCGAAGGTGTTCGGGCCTCGCGTCCGCGGCGACGGCTGCGCGCACCGTTTTCGCGCGGTCGTGCGCGGAAATGCCGGTGGTTATTCCCTCCGCGGCCTCGATCGAGATCGTGAAGTTTGTTGCATGATGCTCGTTCGTATCGTTGACCATGAGCGGCAGCCGAAGCTGGGCACAGCGTTCGCGCGTTACCGTCAGACAAATCAAACCACGACCGTAGCGGGCCATGTAATTGATGTCTTCCGGGCGGACTTTTTCGGCCGCCATGATGAGATCGCCTTCGTTCTCGCGATTCTCGTCGTCAACCATGATCACCATCTTGCCGGCGCGGAAATCGTCGATGATCTCTTCGATGTTCGAGAACGGTGTTCTGCCTATGCTCGGATGCAACGTCGTTTTATTGGCCATAGCCGTGCGCCTCCAGTGACTCGCGCGTAATCCCACCCCCGTCGTCGGCCGAGAGCAGTCGCTCCAGATAACGCATGAGAAGATCAACCTCGACATTGACCCGCGTGTTGTTGCGATAGCCGGCGATGATGGTCGCCTCGGCCGTATGCGGGATGATATTCACCGAAAACCGGTTCTCTGATACCGCATTGATGGTAAGACTTACGCCGTCAATACACACCGAGCCTTTGCGCGCAACGTAACGCCGGTATTCCTGGGGAATCTCGAAGTCCAAGCGGATCGAGCGCGCGTCGACGACCCGTGATACGACGGTACCCACACAGTCCACGTGCCCGCTCACGAGATGACCGCCAAGCCGCTCGCCCAACGCAAGCGACGGTTCGAGGTTCACCTCGCTGCCAACCCGCAATCCGCTCAGGGCGGTGACTGCCAGCGTCTCCCTCGACACGTCGGTCTCGAACCCATCGTCCGACAGAGAGACGGCGGTAAGGCAAACGCCGTTCACGGCGATGCTCTCACCCACCTGGAATTCCCGCCATGGCAAACCGTCCGAACGAATGGCAAGCCGGACGTCGCCGCCCGTCGGTGTGATTGCGCTGACGCTGCCCAAGGCCTTGATGATTCCGGTGAACACTATTGGATAGTCCGCTGTTGTGCCGTTGCCGCCGCTACGTGCGGGGTCGCGCGGTAATGCGCGTATCCCCGCCGACCCGCCGCAAGTCTACGATCTCGAGTGACCGCCGGTCACTCAGGGCTTGCCACGCAGGGGTCGAGAACATTGATCGGGTTTCGCTACCCATGATATGGGGCGACTGATAAATCACAAGCTCGTCGACGTGACCGTCGGCAAGCAGGCTGCCCGCAAGCGTCGGTCCGCATTCGGCCAGCAGGTCGTTGATCCCCCGCCCGGCGAGATCTTCGAGCGCATCGCTCAAGCAGACGCGGCCGTTCCGCTCGGGCAGATCGACCACCAGCGCGCCGGCGTCCTCCAGACCTTCGCGTTTACGGGAATCGCTGCAGAATATGAGCGTTTGTCCCGGAAGGCTCAATAGTTTAGCGTCCGGCGGCGTCCGCAGCCGGGTGTCGACAATCACACGCATGGGCTGGCCCGGGCAAAGGCCGGACTCACGAACCGTGAACGACGGGTCGTCGTCGATAACGGTGTCGACACCGGTCAAGATGGCCCCGGAGGCGGCGCGTAAACGCTGTACGTCGCTGCGCGCCTCGGGACCGCTGATCCAACGGCTTTCACCGCCCAGCATCGCCGTGCCGCCGTCGAGGCTGGCCGCGATCTTGAGCCGCACAAACGGGCGAGCGCGCTCGACACGCGACAGGTAGCCCTCGTTCAGGCGCCGGGCTTCGTTGTCCAGCAGACCGGTCCGCACCTCGATGCCCGCGGCGCGCAACGCGGCGAAACCTTTTCCCGACACTTCGGGAAAGGGGTCCGCAATCGCCGCAACAACCGTGGACACGCCGGCGGCAATCAGAGCATCGACACAGGGCGGTGTCTTTCCGTGATGCGCACAGGGTTCCAGCGTCAGGTAAACCGTGGCTCCCTTGGCCCGCTCGCCCGCCTTGGCCAGCGCAACGAGCTCGGCGTGCGGCCCACCGGCGATCTCGTGCCAGCCCTCACCCACGACCCGGCCCTCCCGGACGATCGTGCAGCCCACTCGCGGATTCGGGTGCGCGCTGAATCTGCCGCGCCAGGCCAATCTCAGTGCATGCGCCATGTGCGCGCTGTCGGTTGCGGTGAATTGGGACATCGTGATTCGCGGTTCTCCGCGTGTGTGACTCACTTCTTGGTGAACAGCTCCGGCAGCAGGGACATCTGCTCGCGGCTCGCGCTGGCGTCCGAAATCTCCTGCAGCCGCTGAATCTCTTCCTGAAACTCCGTCACGTCCTGAAAACTGCGGTAGACCGACGCGAATCGCACGTAGGCGACCTCATCCAGGTTGCGTAACTCCTCCATCACGAGATCGCCAATCAGTCGCGAAGGCACTTCACGCTCACCCATCGTGCGCAGATTGTGCACGAGCCGGCCCACTCCCTGCTCGAAATCGTCCGCCGATACCGGCCGTTTTTCGAGCGCCCGCCGCATGCTCGCGCGGACTTTTTGCTCGTCGAAAGGTTCGCGCCGGCTGTCCGTTTTGACGACGCGCGGCATCACCAGTTCCGCGCTCTCGAAGGTCGTGAAGCGCTCGTTGCAGGCCATGCACTGCCGCCGTCTGCGTATCTGCCGGCCTTCACCGGCCAGGCGAGAATCGATCACCTTGGTTTCGTCGTGGCCGCAGAATGGACAATGCATGTGAGCACATCACCGGCGGGGCCGATGACCTCCGTGAATCACCCGTATACCGGAAATCTCTTGCAGAGTTCGAGAACCTGACCGCGGACGCGCTGAATCATCACGTCGTCGCTGATGTCCTCCAGGATATCCGCGATCCAATGAGACAATTCCCGAGTCTCCTGAGCACCGAAGCCCCGTGTCGTGATCGCGGGCGTGCCCAGTCGCAAACCGCTGGTGACGAACGGCGAACGCGGGTCGTTCGGGACCGTGTTCATGTTGACCGTGATGTTGGCTCTGCCGAGCGCCGCGTCGGCGTCTTTGCCGGTGATGTTTTTGTCGATCAGGCTCACCAGCATCAGGTGATTGTCGGTTCCGCCGGAAACAATGGCGTACCCGCGTTCGGCCAGCGTGGCCGCCATGATGCGGGCGTTGTCCACCACGCGCTGCTGATAGTCACGGAAGTCCTCGCTCATCGCCTCCTTCAGCGCGACGGCTTTCGCGGCGATGACGTGCATCAACGGCCCGCCCTGCGTTCCGGGAAAGACCAGTGAGTTGAACTTCTTCGTGAGTTCCGCGTTTTCCCGCGCCAGTATCAGGCCTCCGCGCGGACCGCGAAGCGTCTTGTGAGTAGTGGTCGTTACCGCGTCGGCAAAAGGCAGCGGCGACGGATACACGCCCGCGGCGACCAGGCCGGCGACGTGCGCCATGTCGACCACCAGGTATGCGCCGACGCCGTCCGCGATGTCCCGGTAGCGTTCCCAGTCGACGACGCGGGAATACGCGGAGAATCCGCCGATGATCATGCGCGGCCGGTGCTCTTTCGCAAGCGCCTCGATCTGGTCGTAGTCGATGAGGCCGGTCGCCGCATCGACGCCGTATTGCACCGCGTTGAACAGCTTTCCGGAGAAATTCACCTTGGAGCCGTGCGTCAGATGACCACCGGCCGAGAGATCCATCCCGAGTATCGTATCGCCGGCCTTTAGCAGCGCAAGATACACGGCGGCGTTCGCCTGCGACCCGGAATGCGGCTGCACGTTTGCATAGTCGGCCTTGAACAATTCCCTGGCGCGATCGATCGCAAGCTGCTCGGCGACGTCGACGTACTCGCAACCGCCGTAATACCGTTTTCCCGGGTAGCCTTCGGCGTACTTGTTGGTCAGAACGGAGCCCTGCGCTTCCATGACGCGCGGACTCGCGTAGTTCTCGGAAGCGATGAGCTCGATGTGCTCTTCCTGGCGGCGTTCCTCGTCAACGATGGCACGAAAAAGATCCGCGTCGAAATCTTCGATAGGGGTGGTTTCTGCAAACATGTGGCGGGCGTCTCCGGGGGCTGGCGAGGGGTAAGTAGCTTGGCGGTATTAAAGACGCGGGATTGTACCCCATCACCCTGATCTTGCCCTCATCGAACCACTCAAGCCGAGAATGCCTGCACCACGCGCGTCCAGGCCCGCGCCAGGTTGCGGCGATTGTACCCGCCGCCGCCGGTCCCCACGATCCGACCCTCGCAGTGCCGGTCCGCCAGCGCGCAAAGCCGCTCCGCCGCGAAGGCGTGAGATTCCTCGCTGAGGCAAAGGTGAGTGATCGGGTCTCCCTCTAGACTGTCGGCTCCGCATTGCAGAAGGATGAACTCGGGTTCCGCGCGGTCGATATGCGCTTCGACCCTGGCCCATTCGGCCCGGAACTGCGGATCGGCCGCGCCCGGTGGCAGCGGAATATTGAGTTTCGTGCCGACGGCATCGCCCGTGCCCGTCTCGCTCGCCGCGCCGGTGCCGGGATAAAGGAACCGACCGTCTTCGTGGATATCGGCGAATACCAGGGCCGCATCGTCCTCGAAGCCGTAATACATGCCGTCACCATGGTGAGCATCGATGTCGACGTACGCGATCCTCTTCAAGCCATGCCGATCGCGCAGATATTCGACGGCGACGCCGCAATCGTTGAATACGCAAAACCCGGCCGCCGCGTCGCGCGCCGCGTGATGCAATCCGGCGATCGGCACGAACGCCCGGCGGGCGTCACCCGCCATTACCGCGTCAACGGCCGCCACGGTGCTGCCGACGACGTCGGACGCGACGTCGAAGACGCCCGGAAACACGGGCGTATCGCCCTGATCGAGGTAACCGACGCCGGCCCGGGACAGCGTCGACACCCGCTCGATGTGCTCGGGGGTATGGAACAACGCCAGCTCATCCGCGCTGCATCGCCGCGGTTCCGCGTAATGGATTGCGTCCCCCAGCGACTGCGCCGCCAGCTCGTCGTGAAACGCTGCGTGCCGGTCTTCACCAAACGGGTGATCCTCGCCGAACCCGTAGCGCGCCAGCGCCTGGCCCCTGAATACGAAAACCGGCTTGGTCATCGTATCCGCGCGGAGCTGCTCCGCGATCCAGATGCCCCGCATATCCGCCTGCCGAGCAGGGAATGCGCGCGGAGCGGCAAGCAGAACCTACTCATATGCCCCCCTTAAGCCGCAGTATTGATGGCAGTCCGGCCGGCCATCGGCAAGGCCGGTTTTCTAACGCCGCAGCATACCCGATAATGCGCGCTTCGTTTCCACCGGTGAAAAAAGACCCAATGGCGCAATACATTTACACCATGAACCGCGTGGCCAAAGTGGTGCCACCGAAACGCTACATCATCAGAGACATTTCACTGTCGTTTTTTCCGGGCGCAAAAATCGGCGTTTTGGGCCTGAACGGTTCCGGCAAATCGACCTTGTTGCGTATCATGGCCGGCATCGACAAGGAATTCGACGGCGAGGCTCGCCCGCAGTCGGATATCAAGATCGGCTACCTGCCGCAGGAACCGCAGCTCGATGAGACAAAGGACGTGCGCGGCAACGTCGAAGACGGGCTGGGTGAGGTCAAGGCGCTGCTGGACCGGTTCAACGAGATCAGCATGCAGTTCGCCGAACCGATGGACGACGAGCAGATGAATGCGCTGCTCGAAGAACAGGGCAAACTCCAGGACGCGATCGATACGGCCAATGGCTGGGAAATCGATCGCAAACTCGACGTCGCTGCGGATGCGCTGCGCCTGCCGCCCTGGGAGGCCGACGTCAGCAAGCTCTCGGGCGGCGAGCGGCGGCGGGTTGCGCTGTGCCGCCTGCTGCTCTCCGAACCGGACATGCTGCTGCTCGACGAACCCACCAACCATCTGGACGCAGAATCGGTTGCCTGGCTGGAGCGGTTTCTGGAGGAGTACCCGAGCACGGTCATCGCGGTGACGCACGATCGCTATTTCCTCGACAACGTCGCCGGCTGGATTCTCGAACTCGACCGCGGACACGGAATACCGTGGGAGGGGAATTATTCCTCCTGGCTCGAACAAAAAGAGCAGCGGCTGTCGCAGGAGGAAGCGAGTGAAAAAGCCCGGCGCAAGGCGATGCAGGCGGAACTCGAATGGGTGCGGCAGAACCCGAAGGGGCGCCAGGCGAAATCGAAGGCGCGCCTGAAACAGTTCGAGGAGCTGTCGTCGTCCCGGTACCAGGAGCGCAACGAAACCAATGAGATCTACATTCCGCCCGGACCGCGGCTGGGCGACGTCGTGATCGAGGCGGAAGGCTTGCGCAAGGCGTTCGGCGACAAGCTGCTCATGGACGGCCTGAGCTTTTCGCTGCCCGCAGGCGGCATCGCGGGGATCATCGGTCCGAACGGCGCGGGTAAAACGACCCTGTTCAGGATGATCACGGGTGACGAGTCGCCCGACGCGGGATCGATACGTCTCGGGGAAAGCGTACAGCTCGCGAGCGTCGATCAGTCACGTGACAGCCTCGACGACGGCAAGACCGTCTGGGAGGAGATCTCGGGTGGACAGGATCTGATCACCGTCGGCAAGTATCAGACACCGTCCCGAGCGTACGTGGGCCGTTTCAATTTTCGAGGCAGCGACCAGCAAAAGCAGATTGGCCTGCTCTCGGGCGGCGAACGCAATCGCGTGCATCTGGCAAAAATGCTGCGCGCCGGCGGTAACCTGCTGCTGCTCGACGAACCGACCAACGATCTCGACGTCGAGACCCTGCGCGCGCTGGAGCAGGCCCTGCTCGAATTTCCCGGCTCGGCCGTCGTGATCTCGCACGATCGCTGGTTTCTCGACCGCATCGCGACGCACATGCTGGCGTTCGAGGGAGACAGCCAGGTAAGCTGGTTCGCCGGCAACTACACCGACTACGAAGAAGACCGCAAGCGGCGCCTCGGCGGCGACGCCAACCAGCCGCACCGGATCAAATACAAACGCCTCGACGCCTGATGACGACGCTGCTGGCCATTTGCGCAATCGCTTTCCTGCTGACGGTCTATTTCCTGCGCAGGACCGTCCGCTGCACGCGGCAGCGGCGCGTCCTGCGGGCCGGCGCAAACGGTGTCGGCGGCATGCTGTGCGGCAGCGTGCTCGGCGGCTTTCTGGTCCTGGCCGTGAGTTACCTTGGCTACCAGAGACTGACCGCCGAGCAGGTCGTGGCGCGGCTCGAGTTTTCGAGGGTCGGCTCGTTCGAGTACCGGGCGCGTCTGATGGTCGAGGGCGAACGCGACGAGTTTTACCTGCTTTCCGGCGACGAGTGGCAGATCGACGCCCGGCTCGTCTCCTGGAAACCGCCGGCGACGATTCTCGGGCTCGATCCGATCTATCGGCTGGAACGGCTCAGCGGCCGCTACGCCGAGGTCGATCGCGAACGCGAGGAGCCGCGCACCGTGCATGCACTGACGGAAAAACCCGTCCTGGACGTTTGGAGCATTGCCCGCCAGGCGCCGTTGCTGATGCCGGGAGTCGACGCGTATTACGGTGCGGCAACCTACCTGCCGATGGCGGACGGCGCCGTGTTCGAGGTTTCGCTCAGCAGGGACGCCCTGATCGCGCGGCCGGAAAACGACGCGGCGAGGGAATCGGTGAACAGCTGGCGTTAGCGCCCGCTGATCTTCCATGGGGGCTCGCAGACGGCCGGGGTTTGATTATGTTGAACGGACAGCTGCATTCGCGGTCCGTACCGATATACTGGGGCGAACTGGCCACGCGCAGTCGATGGAAGGCCGGACAAATAATAAAGAGCGATGGCAATCATACTGAACCGGGAAGACGGGCTTAAGCAGCCCAACGACGAGCAGTTTGGACTCGAGTGCCCCTATTGCGGCGTTTATGCACACATGTCGCCGCAATCGGTGCCGAGTATCGATACCTTGCTGATTAACCGCCCCAAGCACGTCGGCCTCGTGTATCAGTGCGATTCCTGCCAGGCGCCAATCTTCTTACGTTTTGCCGTCAAGGTGTACGACGAGGATCACGTGGAGCTGTTTCAAAACTTCATTGAGCTCGAGCGGCCCAAGGAACGCTTCGCGTTTTCTTATCTGCCCAAGGAAACCGAAACCCTTTTCCGCGAAGCGCTGACCTGTTACTCGAACAACAGCTTCAACGCCTTTGCGTCCATGTGCCGGCGCGCCGCGGCGAGTTCATTCGACACCCTGGGCGACGCGGGCAAACTGCGGGCTTTTGACGAGGTCATGATGGCCCAGGACATCGCCGGGATCGACGACGACAGTTTCGAGCCTATCAAGAGGATAATCTTCGAGAGCGGCAGGGACGAGGTGCCCCCGTTGAATCGAGCCCAGGCCGGTGTGCTGCTCGAGGTGTTGAAAGACATGTTCTATCAGTGTTTTGTCCGTCGCGGTAAACTCACCCGGGCGATCAAAGTGCGGCGTTTTTTCGTGCAGGATGGAAACGGCGAACTGCGACCCACCGCCTGAGGGCTTCGTCCTCCACGCTGCGTAGACTCTCCCATCGTTCTGGGTCTCGAAGGAGCCCCCATGTTTCATCCGTTCGAGCTCGAGAACTATCTCTCCGACAACGAACAAAACGTCGCCTACAACTTCTCCGAAAGCGGCGTGCATCCGCTGACGTTCGGCGGGCTGCTGGATATCGCCGGCATCGACGCCGACAGCCTTCGCAATACGTTGATGGACTATCCCGAAGTACGCGGTAAAGCGGATCTTCGCGCCAAAATCGCGGCGTTGTATACCGGCGCCAGCGCCGACAACGTGCTCGTTACGGTAGGTGCGTCGGAAGCAAACCACCTGGTCGCCGCGACCCTGCTCGAAGCCGGCGACCGGATGGTAACCATCCAACCGAGTTATCTGCAGCTCTCCGGAAATGCGAGAAACCGCGGCGTCACCGTCGATACGGTTCGCCTCGTGGAAGCCGAAGACTGGGCGCTCGACCTCGATGAATTGGCGGCCAAGGTTAGCACCGGCACCAAACTGCTTTCGGTCATCAACCCGAACAACCCGACAGGACACGTCCTGAGCGAGGCGGAATGCGAAGCGATAATCCGAGCCGCCGACAAAGTCGGCGCATGGATCGTAGCGGACGAGGTGTACGCAGGCACCGAACGCGGCGATGCGCCGACGACCGAGTCGTTCTGGGGCCGGTACGATCGCGTCATCGCGATCAACAGCATGAGCAAGGCCTATGGCCTGCCGGGGCTGCGCACCGGATGGCTGGTCGCGGCGGACGAACTCATCCCGTCGCTTTGGCGCCGCCACGAATACGCGACGATCAGCGCCACGATGCTCGGCAACGAACTTACGGCGCTGGCCCTGTCGACCGACGTCCGCCCCAAACTGACCGCTCGTGCGAGACGGCTGATCAACGAGGGTTTCGACGTGCTCATGCGGGAACTGCACGTCCACGAGGGCATTTACTCGGTGGTGCCACCGCAGGCGTCCGCGATGTGCGTCGTGCGTTACGACCTGCCGGTCGATTCACGTCGTTTCGTGGATCGGTTGGTCACGGAATACGACACCCTGGTGGTGCCGGGCGGCTGCTTCGGCCTGGATCGGCATTTTCGATTCAGCTCGGCATTGGCGGAGCCTTACCTGGTCGAGGGCATCCGCCGGATCAACGGGCTCGTCAGCGAGATCCTCGAGCGTTGACCGGAGCGGCCGTGCCTGAAAACGGCGTCCCGAGGCGATTCAGCCGCGCCTGCACCGCGTTCCAACGACAATCGGTCCCGGCGCCGCTCAAGCCAGCGCCCTGCGCGCGTTGTCGAACATGCGCATCCACGGGCCGTGTTCCCCCCAGTCGCCGGGGTGCCAGGAATTCTGCACGCTGCGGGCCACGCGTTCAGGGTGCGGCATCATGATGGTTACGCGACCGTCGCTGTTGGTAAGCCCGCACACGCCGTCAACCGAACCGTTGGGATTGGCGGGATAGGAATTGGCGACCTTGCCGTAGTTGTCGACGTAACGCAGGCTGACCAGCGGTTCCGCCAGTGAACGTGAGGTGTTGTCGGCGAATTCCGCTCGCCCCTCGCCGTGCGACGTTGCAATGGGAATGCGGCAGCCGTCCATGTCCGTCATGAACAGTGACGGACTGCTTGCGACCTCGACCAAACTCAGCCGCGCCTCGAACTGTTCAGACCGGTTGCGCAGAAACCTCGGCCAGTGTTCGGCGCCCGGAATCAGCGACTTCAGCTGCGACAACATTTGACAGCCGTTGCAAACGCCCAGCGCAAAGCTGTCGCCACGGGCAAAAAACGCCGCGAACTGATCGGCGAGCTCTGCATTAAACAGAATCGACTTGGCCCAGCCGCCGCCGGCGCCGAGCACGTCGCCGAACGAAAAGCCTCCGCACGCGACGATACCCTGATAGTCGTTCAGCCGCTCGCGGCCGGCCGAAAGATCGCTCATGTGCACGTCGACGGCGGTGAATCCGGCGCGCATGAACACCGCCGCCATCTCGAAATGGCTATTGACACCCTGCTCGCGAAGGATCGCCACGCGCGGCTTTTCGCCGCGCAGCCCGGCCGGCGCGATCCGTTCCGTCGGGTCGAAGGTCAGGCGTACGTTGAGACCGGGGTCTTCGGCGTCGCGGAGTCGTTCGTATTCTTCCCTGGCCGTCGCCGGGTTGTCACGCAGGGCCTGCATCCGGTAGGAGGTCTCGGACCATGCCAGCCGCATGTCCGTGCGATGCAGGCGCAACAAAAGCTCGTCGTCCCGGTATATGGACAGCTGCTCGTCGGCCTCCACCGTGCCGAATTCGACCCAGCCGACGTCATTGTCCTCGAGAACGGCGGTGACCTCCGCCAACCGGCTGCGTGCGACCTGAATCACTGCGCCCAATTCCTCGTTGAACAACTGCGAGAGAACGTCGGCCGCCGACCCCGCGAGACGAAGCGACGCGCCGAGCCGACCCGCGAACATCATTTCCGCAACCGTTGCGAGCACGCCTCCGTCCGACCGGTCGTGGTAGGCGAGTATGCGATCCTCTTCGATCAATCGTTGAATCGCTGCGACAAAATTTTTCAGCCGAAGCGGGTAGTCGAGATCGGGCGCAACGCCGCCCGGAAGGCCGTAAACCTGCGCCAGGCAGGAACCGCCCAGACGGTTGGCGCCCTCGCCGAGGTCCAGCAAAAGCAGCAGGCTGTCTTCATCCACGCGCCTGAGTTCCGGCGTCATATGACGGCGCACGTCGCCGACGGGCGCAAACGCCGAAACGATGAGAGACACCGGCGCCACGACGTCGCGTTCGCCCCGCTCGTCACGCCAGTGCGTGCGCATCGACAGGGAGTCCTTGCCGACCGGCACCGCTATCCCCAATTCCCTGCACAGCTCCTGCCCGACCGCCTTTACGGTGTCGAACAGCTTCGCGTCCTCCCCCGGATGCCCCGCCGCGGCCATCCAGTTGGCGGACAAACGAACGTTACGAATATCGCCGATAGCCGCCGCCGCAATGTTGGTCAGCGCCTCACCGACGGCCATGCGCCCCGACGCGGGGGCGTTGAGCACGGCCAGCGGTGTGCGCTCTCCCATCGCCATCGCCTCGCCGGTAAACCCCTCGAAACTGCTCGCCGTTATCGCGACGTCGCTGACCGCAACCTGCCATGGGCCAACCAGCTGGTCGCGCACACTCAGACCGCCAACCGTTCGGTCGCCGATATGAATCAGGAATGCCTTATCGGCGACCGCCGGGAATCCGAGTACGCGAAATACGGCGTCGCGCAGCTCGATGCCTTCGACGTCCAGGTCTGGCGCATCCTGCGTGACGCGCGACACCTCGCGGAGCATCCGTGGCGCTTTGCCCAGCAGGAGCTCCATGGGCACGTCGACGACGTCGTCGCCGAATTCGCGATCGCTGACGACGAGTTGGCCGTCGTCGGTCAGTGAACCGAGAAAAGCGTAGGGACAACGCTCACGTTCGCACAGTTCGGCAAACTCGCGCCGGCGCTCATCGGCAACGAGCAGCACGTAACGCTCCTGCGCCTCGTTGCACCAGATTGCCATCGGCGACATGCCGGGTTCCGCGTTGGGCACTTCTCGCAGCTCCACTCGCGCACCCAGCTTGCTGTGATCGACCGCCTCGGGAACCGCGTTCGACAGTCCGCCGGCGCCGACGTCGTGAATGAGCAGAATCGGATTGTCGGCGCCCATGGCCCAACAGCGGTCGATGACTTCCTGTGCACGACGCTGCATCTCGGGATTGCCGCGCTGCACCGAGGCAAAATCGAGATCCTCGCTGCTGCTCCCGCTCGCCAGACTGGACGCCGCGCCACCGCCGAGGCCGATGAGCATTGCCGGCCCGCCGATGAGCACGATATTGGCGCCCGCGGACACATCGGTCTTGCAAGCGTGTTCGGCGCGGACGTTGCCGAGGCCGCCGGCAATCATGATCGGCTTGTGATACCCGCGGATCTCGTTGTCCGGCAGACCCGGAACGCGCGCCTCGAAGCTGCGGAAGTAGCCGAGAAGATTGGGGCGGCCAAATTCGTTGTTGAACGCGGCCGCGCCGATCGGCCCGTCCAGCATGATCTCGAGCGGCGTCGCCATCCGCGCCGGATGACCAAACGGCTGTTCCCAGGGTTGCGGAAAACCGGGTATGCGCAGATGCGAGACGCTGAACCCCGTCAGTCCGGCTTTCGGCTTGGCGCCGAGTCCGGTCGCCCCTTCGTCCCGAATCTCGCCGCCCGAGCCGGTTGCGGCGCCCGGAAACGGCGAGATCGCCGTCGGGTGATTGTGCGTTTCCACCTTCATCAGGATGTGGATAGGTTCTTCACTGAACTCGAATGTGCGGCTTTCCGGGCTTGGCATCAGCCGCTGACCGACAAATCCCTCGATGACGGCCGAATTGTCGGAGTAGGCGGAGACAACCCCCGCCCCGCTGGCCGCCGTAGTGCTCTTGATCATGCCGAACAGCTGCTCGGGCTGCCGTTTGCCGTCGATTACCCAGTCGGCGCCGAATATCTTGTGACGACAGTGTTCCGAATTCGCCTGCGCGAACATCATCAATTCGACGTCGGTCGGGTCGCGTTCGAGCTCGAGGTAGTTTTCGTTCAGATACTCGATCTCGTCAGCCGAAAGCGCGAGACCGAGTTCGGCGTTTGCCCTGACCAGTGCGTCCGGCCCTTCGGCAAGCAGCGGGACACGGCTCATCGGCGCCGGTTGATGCTCGGCGAACAACGTTTCCGCCTGACGGGAATCCAGCAGCAGCGCCTCGGTCATGCGGTCGAAAAGTACCGTCCCGACGGCGCGCAAGTCGTCGTCAGCTAGCGGTTCGTCTGCGCTCAACGCGTAATGAATGCCGCGCTCTATCCTCGCCACCTGATCGAAACCGCAGGCGTGCAGGATGTCGGTCGCTTTGCTGGACCAGGGTGAAATCGTGCCGGGCCGGGGCACCGTGTACAGGCTCTGGGCGGTTTCGGACGAGGCGGCAACCGGGTCCCCCGAAAGCAGCAGCGCCTCCAGGCGCCGCCGCTGCTCGGCATCGAGCGGACGTCGGACATCCAGGAAATAGGCGAACCGCGCCTGCAGCGATCCGATTCGCGCGTCGCGCTGCGCCAGCGCCTGCCGGAGTTTGCTGAGGCGAAAATCCGATAGGGCGGACTGGCCGGACAACTCCGTCACCCGTTTGCCGGAACCGGCCGGAGCATCAATCGCGGGTATGGACAAGCGTCGTGGGTCCTGTCGGCGGGAATGAAACCTGCCGCGATTCTAGCAGGTGCTCAGCGGGAGTTTACAATCAATTGGGCGGCCGTCATTGAGCAAGCATCGTCAGGAGTCGTTGGATCCGCCACCGGGTGTGTAAACCGGGACGGGAAACTGTGCGACGTTGCTGCCCTCCAACTTGGAAACCTTGCTCGTGCCCTGCTTGTCGACCTCGTCGATTCGGACAATCGAATGCATCGGCAGGTAGGTCCGTTTCACGCCCTCGAACTCGCTCTTGATCTTTTCTTCCGACGGGTCCACGACAACGGTCGAACGCTCGCCGAAGACCAGTTCTTCGACTTCCACGAAACCGAACAGGGCCCCATGGCCGACGCTGCGGGCATAAATCTCGTAGACCTGTCCCTGACTCATGAAAACGATTTTGTAGATGGTTTTGCTGGCCATTGTTATCCCTACCCGGTCGGTGGAGGAGGCGCTGCCTGACCGCGCGCTAGTGTACCGAAATTCGCGACCCGAGGCCGTGTTCGATGGGCGCCGGGCCGTCACCCGGATATGGTCTGAACGACGCGAACCGATCGCCGGAGCGCCGGCAACGGTCGATTTATGTGAACTGCTTGGCAGCGCTAAGCGTTTCATTCCCGGCACTATTTGCCGTTGAGGAAGCGCTGGCGAAACGCCGGTGGAAGACCGATTGAGGTAAACGCGAAGATGGCGTTACGGCTAGAGGTTACGAGCAAGCACAAAGAGGTGCTCGGCGCGGATCACGTGCGCGTTTTCCGCAAGGACGGCGGCACGATCGGCCGTTCGCTGCAGAACGACTGGATCCTCCCGGATCCCGACAAGTTCATCTCCGGCAAACACGCCACGATCGACTGCAAGAGCGGTTCGTTTTATCTCGCCGACATCAGCACCAACGGTGTATACGTCAACGACGACGAAGAACCGCTCGGCAAAGGCAATCCACGCCGCCTGTTCGACGGCGACAAGCTGCGCATGGGCGACTTCGAGATCCTCGTCCACCTCGACGAAGGCGAAGACCTGGAAATGCCGCCGGAACCGCCGGCCACGGTCGTGCCCGATCATATCGAACAGCTCGTGCCGGAAGACGACATCCGCTCCAGCATCATGCTACTGGACGAGGAAGCCATCACCGGCGACGAAGAATTTCAGGCGGCCCTGTTCGGCAACGCCGCGCCGGCGGAAACGGCGCCGAGGGAACCGACGCCAATCGCCGCGCAACGAGGCAAAAGCGTCGAAGATCCGCATCCGCGGACGCCGGAACCGAACGCCGAAGACGAATCCGAGCTGTTCGCGACATTCCTCAACGCGATGGGCATCAAGCGCGCCGATATCCACCCCTCGGTCGATCCCCGGGACGTGATGATCAACGCGGGCCAGGTCATGGCCGAGCTCGTGCGCGGTGTGACCGATTTGCTCGTATGCCGGGCCAACGTCAAGAGCATGTTCCGTCTCGATCAGACGACGGTATTGCCGAGACACAACAACCCCCTCAAGCTCTCTTCCAACACCCGGGATTCGATCAAGCAGCTGCTGGTCGGTCAGGAAGGCGAATACCTGGGGCCGCTGGACAGCGTAAAAGAGGTGTGCAGAGACCTCAAATTTCATCACGATGCGGTCATGGGCGGCATGACGAAAGCCTTTGGCGAGTTCATCGACCGTTTCGATCCCGACGAACTCCAGGACGGCTTCGACAAGACGCTCGATCGCAAGCCGCTGTTCGACGCGCTCAACAAACTCAAGTACTGGCAGCTCTATTGCGATCTGTACCCGATCATCACGCAGCAGGGCACCGCGTCCCTGCCGCAGCAGTTCTCGGAAGACTTTGTCCGCGAATACGAACGATCCATCGCCGAATTCAAGCGCGTCGAGCGCAGCCTGCGAGACACGCAGAAGCTCAACGCATCACCCGACAACAGCGCCCAACCGTCGAACGATCCGCTCGGCGCGGACGACGATCTTCAGGACGAGCCGGCGGACGTGGAACTCGAGCGAGCCGATTCGGAAGCGCAGGCGTAAACCAACGGCGCTAGCGATTCATCCTGTTGGCGACCAGGTCGTCGACGACCGCCGGATCCGCCAGGGTCGACGTGTCTCCCAGGTCCGTATATTCGTTCGCCGCAACCTTTCGCAGGATTCGCCGCATGATTTTGCCCGAGCGCGTTTTCGGCAGACCGGGCGCCCACTGAATCAGATCCGGCGTCGCGATCGGCCCAATCTCCTTGCGAACCCAAAGACGCAGTTCGGCTAACAGCTCGTCCGAGGCATCGACCCCTTCCATCAGCGTAACGTAGGCGTAAATCCCCTGCCCCTTGATGTCATGCGGATAGCCTACGACGGCGGCTTCCGCGACGTCATGATGCGCCACCAGTGCGCTTTCCACCTCGGCCGTGCCCATGCGGTGACCGGACACGTTCAGAACGTCGTCCACGCGCCCGGTAATCCAATAGTCGCCGTCTTCGTCACGGCGCACACCGTCGCCGGTGGTGTAACAATTCTCGAAGGTCGAGAAATAGGTGTCCACGAACCGCTGGTGGTCGCCGTATACGGTGCGCATCTGCCCCGGCCAGCTGTCCGTAATGACGAGATTACCCTCGGCCGCGCCCTCCAGCACCGTGCCCTCGCCATCGACAATCGCCAGCTTGATGCCAAACAGCGGCTTGGTCGCCGATCCCGGTTTGAGGTCGGTCGCGCCCGGCAGCGGGCTGATCAGAATGCCGCCCGTCTCCGTCTGCCACCACGTGTCGACGATGGGACAACGGCCCTCCCCGACGACGTTGTAATACCATTCCCAGGCTTCCGGATTGATCGGCTCGCCGACGGAGCCAAGCAGCCGCAGCGACTTCCTCGAAGTCCGTTCGACGGGCTCGTCCCCTTCGCGCATCAGCGCGCGGATTGCGGTTGGCGCCGTGTAACAGACGTTCACCGAGTGTTTGTCGCAAACCTGCCAAAATCGCGAGGCGTCGGGATAGTTCGGCACACCCTCGAACATCAGCGTGATGGCGCCGTTCGCAAGCGGCCCGTATACGATGTAAGAGTGACCCGTCACCCAGCCCACGTCCGCGGTGCACCAGTAAACGTCACCCGGGTGATAGTCGAACACGTACTGGTGCGTCAACGAGGCGTAGACGAGGTAACCGCCGGTCGTGTGCATCACGCCTTTGGGTTTGCCCGTCGAACCGGACGTGTACAGTATGAATAGAGGGTCCTCAGCGTCCATCTCGACGCACGGACAATCCGCATCGACCGCTTTCTCGAGATCATGCAGCCAGACATCCCGCCCCTCGACCCAATGAACGTCCGCGCCGGTGTTACGCACAACCAGCACCTTTTCCAGGGTATCCACGAGCGGGTTTTCCGCGGCCGCATCCACGTTTGCCTTGAGCGCAATCGTCTTGCCGCCCCGCACGCCCTCGTCGGCCGTTATGACGATGTTCGACTCGCAGTCGTGAATGCGGCCCGCCAACGCGTCGGGCGAAAAGCCTCCAAACACCACGCTATGGATGGCGCCGATACGCGCGCAGGCGAGCATCGCGACGGCCGCCTCGGGAATCATCGGCATGTAGATCGTGACACGATCGCCTTTTTTTGCGCCGAGTTCTTTAAGACCGTTCGCGAACCGGCACACCCGTTCGTGAAGTTCGCGGTAGGTGATCGTCAGATCGCGTCCCGGATCGTCCCCTTCCCAGATGATGGCGGCATCGTCCGCCTTGTTTTCCAGGTGACGATCGACGCAGTTGTAACAAACGTTCAGCGTGCCGTCGTAAAACCAGCGGATGTGCAGGTCGTCCTTGGCGAACGAAACGTCCTTGACCTGTGTAAACGGTTTGATCCAATCGATTCGTGACGCCTGTTCGGCCCAAAAGCCTTCTTGATCGACAATGGAGCGCTCATACATCTCCTGGTAACCGGCCTTGTCGAGCCATGCCCGCTCGGCCCAACTCGAATCGACTTTGTGAACTGTACTCATTACCTGCCCCGCTGCTCGTGTTGATTGTTTTGTTGTGATGGATTCGACGTCGTCGCGCTAAGCCGCACCAATCCGGCCGGCGACCTCGAGCACTCTCTGCGCCCGCAGGAGATGCGGCCGGTCGACCATTTCGCCGTCCAACTGCATGACGCCGACGCCGGCGTTTTCGGCGAACAGCGCGACGATGCGCCTCGCTCGCTCAATCTCTTCCGCAGTCGGCATGAACGCGTCGTTGATGGCCGAAACCTGCGCCGGATGTATTGCGAGCATCCCCGAAAAACCGTCGCGGCGAGCGCGATCGGCGTATTCTGCCAAGCCCCGCGTATCGCGAAAATCCGTATACACCGTATCGACGGCCGCCACCGATGCGGCCGACGCCGCCAACAAACACAATGATCGAGCCAACTGATACGGCGGTAGCCACTCGCCGCTGGAATCGCGGTTGGCGCTTGCGCCAAGGGCGGCGCTGAGATCTTCCGCCCCCCAGGTGAGGCCGGAAAGACGCGGAGACGCACCACAATACTCGGGCATGCGAAAGAGCGCAGCCGGCGTTTCGGTAACGATCGGCAGAATTCGCGTCACGCCCTTGCGATCGCCGCAGTCCTGTTCCAGGGCGTCCAGGGTGTTGTCGAGTCTGAGAATGTCCTCACCGCCCGAGCACTTCGGCAGGACGATACCAAGGGGCGCGGCGCCGACGACGGCGCGCAGGTCCTTTTCCGCGTCGTCCGAGCCCAGGGGATTGATCCTGACCCAGCAATCCGGGCGAACCGGCTCGCCCAGGAATTCAACGACTCGTTTGCGGGCCTCCGGCCGCGCGCTCGCCGCCACGGAATCTTCCAGATCGATGATCAACGCATCGGCGTCCGATTCGCCCGCTTTACGCAGCTTCTTTTCGCTGTCTCCGGGTACGAACAGGAAACTGCGACTCACTTCGACTTCCGATGCATCAGTGCCGACCGCTTACACACGCCGACCAGTTCGTCGTGTTGATTGTAAGCACGGTGCTCGAAGACCACGATCCCGTTGTCGGGGCGGGATTTACTATCCCGCAACTCGACGACTTCGGTTTGCACACGAATCGTGTCGCCGTGGAACAACGGCTTGGGGAACCGCACGTCGTCCCAGCCGAGGTTTGCGACGGTCGTGCCCAAGGTCGTATCGCCCACCGATATGCCGACCATGAAGCCCAGGGTCAGGCAGCTGTTGACGAGCGGCTTGCCGAACTCGGTGCCTTTGCAATACTCGGCGTCGATGTGCAATGGTGCGGGATTGTGCGTCAGCGCGCTGAACCACACGTTGTCGGTTTCGGTGATCGTCCGTCGTATCGGATGGTCGAACGACTGGCCAACGGTAAACTCGTCATAATACAGACCGGGCATCGGTCTCCGCCTCGGGGAAATTCTGGGACGACAATGATAATCCGACCGTCCGGCCATTAGAACCTATCTCAAAGACCCCGACGCTGCTGTTTCACAGACCGACCTTCCCGGCGGACGGCGCCGAAATTCACTGTTATGCTGCCCGTCCACCCCACAGGCACAGCGCAATTCATTGAGTAGAGGAACGATTTCGATGCGAATGTCACGACGCGAATTCACCACGGCAGGCTTGAGCGCCGGCGCGCTGCTTGCCGTCGGCGGTAACATCAATGCGCGGGACGCAGTCCTGACACGGGCGATACCCTCGTCCGGTGAGGAGATTCCGATCATTGGCGTCGGCACGAACCGCTACGGCGTCGGCGACGATCAGGCGGCGCGGGCGCCGCTGCGCGAGGTGCTCGAGCGATTCCACCAGCTCGGCGGCACGCTCATCGACACCGCACCGATGTACCGCTCGTCGGAAACCGTGCTCGGCGACCTGATCGACGAAATCGGTATCGGCGACGATCTGTTCATGGCGACAAAAGTGGACCGCGAGGGGCGAAGCGAAAACGAGGAACGCATTGAGCGGTCGTTCCGGCTGCTGAAATACTCGACCATCGACCTGATGCAGTGCCACAACCTGATCGGTTGGCGCGACGCGCTCCCGGTAATGAATGAGCTGAAGGAGGAAGGTCGAATCCGCTACGTCGGCATTACCACGTCCCGCGAAAGCCAGTACGAGGAATTCGAGAAAGTGATGCGTGAGCACGACCTCGACTTCATCCAGGTCAACTATTCGCTGGCCAATCAGCGAACCTCCTCCGATCGACTGCTGCCGCTGGCGGCCGATCGCGGGATGGCGGTGATACTCAATCGGGCGTTTGGCGGCGGCGGCGTCTTCTCGAAACTCGCGGACGTCGATCTGCCGCCGTGGGCCGCCGAATTCGACTGCGAAAGCTGGGGGCAGTTTCTCCTCAAATATGCGCTGTCGCACCCTGCCGTGACCGCCGCGATCCCGGGCATGACGAAAGTGCGCCACGTCGACGACAACATGCAGGCCGCGACCGGGCGTATGCCCACGGCCGCTCAACGCCGCCAGCAGGAAACGTTTTTCGACGCGCTTTAATCCCTTATTAAGTGTCCAGAGAATCCTACGACGACGACGACATCGTCGACGTCCTCAACGAGACGCGGTCGATCGCGGTTGTCGGCGCCAGCCCTAACCCGGCCCGTTACAGCCACCGGGTCATGCATTTCATGCAGAGCTGCGACTACCGGGTCTTGCCGGTAAACCCGTTCGCGGCCGGCCGGGAAATACTGGGCGAACGGGTTTACGCCGATCTGGGCGAGGTTCCCGGGCCTTTCGAGATGGTGAACGTTTTTCGACGCGCCGAAGCGATCTCCGAGGTGGCGGACCAGGTCCTTCTGCATGCCCCCGAAAAGGGCATCCGATTCCTATGGCTGCAGCTGGAGCTGTATAACGAGACGGTGGCTCGCAACGCGCGCGCCGCCGGCCTCGTCGTCATCATGGATCGCTGCGTGAAAATCGAGTACGGGAGGCTGTTGGCGCACCGTGCGTCGTAGGAAAACCGCCTCCGTGATTCCCCGGGTCTGCCAAAAAACCCTATATCGATTTCAGAAATTCGACGAGATCGCGTTTTTGCCGATCGCTGAGGCCCAACCCCTGAAAACCGTCGTAGTGATTGACGACGTCGAGCAAGGTGGCGAAACGGCCATCGTGATAATAGCCGCCGGTTCCGTGCGACCACAGGCCCTTTAGCGGCGCCGTTCGGTACCGGTCCTCCGGTCCCCGCTGCGCCTGGAATCCGTCGATACCGACCTCCTCCGGCGTGTGCAGGTTCCAACCCGGTTCGGTATACAGCGGCGGGACGTGACAGGTAGCGCATTTCGCCTGTCCGTCTGCGGCAAACAACGCCTCACCCCGTTTTGCAGCATCCCGATCGAAGCTGTTCCTGGGCGGCCGGGGCGCCGGAATGGCGAGCTGGTAAAACTGCAGCGCCGCCAGCCTGGGTGTCACCAGGTCCGGATCGTTCCGCACGTTGCCGAAGCCGTTTGCCGCCGCAACGGGGAATTTGCCGGCGTCGTTCAATCGCGGATCGTAAAAGGTGCCTTTGCCCTGCATTTCCAGAACGGCCACAAAAGCGTTCCAGTGCGTCACCGATCCCCAGCCGGACCAGGTGTGCAGATTGACCCCCGCGAGGCCAAACGCCGGTGGGATCAGCGTGGCGGCAGTCTCTCCCGTCGGCGTGAATGCCTGGCCGTCGAGAAACAGCGCGGCGTCGAACTTTCCGGGTCCCCAGCTGTTGAGAACCGCGCGCACGGTGTCTTCGTCGACACCGAGCAACTGCGCGAACGGCGCAACGCTCGGCGACAGCGCAATGATCGCGCCGACGTTCAGGTCGCGCGCCGCCCAGCCGTCGAGACGTCTGCCAATGCCGGGCGCCAGCGAGTCGTCCACGGTGCTGTGGCAAAGCGCACAGGTAATCCCTATCGAGTCCAGCGTCCCGTATCGATCGAACACGCCCTTTACCCCAACCACGGAATTCAGATTCAGCAGCTGCACCGTCGTCGAGGGATCGTCCAGATCTACCTTGCCGCGGCGAAGCGCGCGCTGAAGGTGCCTTGGAAGCCGGTCGCGGTCGACCTTCAGCCCGACCGCGAGCGCCGTCGCGGGACTGACGCCCGGTCCGACGCCGCCGTTTTGTTCACCGGCAATCGCGCGGTGCAGGCCCAGCTGTCCACCCCAGAAATCTTCGTTTCCGAACGTGTCGTCGCGAAAGGTGTCCCGGCCCTCGCGCGTCATCTTGATCGCGTTCACGAAAGGATTGACGGTCCGCAGCGAATGCCGATGATCACCGCTGGCGGCGTCTCCAACACCAATCATTGCGAGTACGAGTATCAGTGCCACAAGTCGGTACATAGACATAGTTCCCCCCAGGCCGCTGCGGCCGGATTGTCATTTGAGCTGGGTATTGAGTTCGCCGATTGAATCCAGCACGTGCAGAACGATTCCGTCGCAATCGGCGCCGGCGAACTCGAAAGTCGCGGGAGCGATGTCCTCGAGCCGGCGCTCGAGAAGTTTTTGCAGAATCTGTCGTGCCCGGTGGTAACGCGTTTTAACGGTTGCGGGATTGATGTCCAGGAACTCCGCCGTCTCCTGAACCGAGAGCTGTTCCACGCCCCTTAGCATGAAGACCAGACGAAATTGCGGCGGCAGGTCCGCGATGGCCGTTTCTATGAAGCGGAGGCTGTCTCGTGTCATTGCAGCCTCCTCCGGCCGTTGCCCCGTGTCCGCCTGTTCGCGTTCAGCGCCGGCGCGGTCACTCACCGGAATTTCGTTCCGCCTTGCTCTCGACGACGCTTCGTTGACGGCGATTCTGGCCAACCAGCTCGGAAACCCGGCGGGCCCCCGAAACTGGTGCAACGCGAAATAGGCGCGTATGTAACACTCCTGCACGACGTCCCTGGCGTCCTCGTCGCTGCCGAGGATGCCGCGCGCGATCCGGTACAGGAAGCGGTTGTATCGCCGCATGATTGCTTCGTACGCGGCATCGTTCCCGGACAGCACCAGTTCGACGATTTGCGTATCCGGCAGTTTGCTGCGCGCCCAATGGCCGGGCTCGCGGGCTACTGGCGCATCGTGAACAGGCGGTTCCATACCTGGGTGACGCGAGTTTCGGCGAATAGGTTCCCGAAAACCGCAAATCGATACACGGCGAGCCCTCGTCGCTCGATGAAAGCGGTCTTTTGTTCGAATGTTTTGATCGTCTACGCTCTGCCGGCAACGAGCTGCCAAGCCGCAAAGGCCCGGTTTTCGCCGTCGGTGGCGCTTAGCGTCTCGCGGACGGCGCTCGGGCGCCGATACCCTGCCGGCGCTCGTACGCATCGCTCAATCGAAGGATACTTCTCGTCCCGAGACGATCCCCGTTCTCGAACTGTGCGCCTCGCGCCGTCACCTCCAACATCGCCTGCCCGATTTGCGTCGCTTTGACGGCCGCGCCGACAGGCGCGAAAAACCCGTAAAGCAGGCGTTGGCCAAAATGCGCTTCCTCGTCCGTCGGCCCGATGTAATCCGGCCGGTAGGCGATCACGCGGAGGTTCGTGCCTTCTGCAAGCTCGAAGAGACTGTTCTCGGCACGCACTTTCTCGCGGGCCCACATCATGCGCGAATCGGCCGAGATATCGCTGGAGCTGATGTAGTGAAACGAAACGTCCGGCTTGTCGCTCACCGTCAGCCATTCCCGGGCGAACCGCACCGGAAAGTCCACGTGGATTCTGCCATAGGTTTCTTCGTCGACGCCGACGCTGCTCGTTCCGATCGCCCAGTAGACTGCGTCCGCCGTTGCGATCTGCTCGTGGATCGCGGAATAGTCCAGATAATCCAGGTGCAGCGTCATCGTTACCTTGCCCGAACGAACGCCCGCATCGATTCGCGGAGTCGTTCGACGTGTAACGACATGAATCAGGCCAACGTCCGGATTTGCCAGCGCCGCTTTTAATAAGCCGTCGCCGGCCGTCCCGCTCGCACCGAAAATTGCGACGGTTCGATGCCCGGCGGCTTGCCCCGCGAGCGGCGCGACCGGTTCGTCGTCAAACAGCAGATAGACCGCCAGCGCCACGTAAAACAGCGCGAACACGATCAGCGGCGCCAGGATAATCGTGCGGATGCGGGGAAACCTCATACCTCCATATTCTAACATCGCCGAGTGGTCGCAACGCCGGCCGCGCTTCGTGCTGCTATATTGGGGGGGTCCGCGGCGACGGGTCGGGAATACGGGAATGTGGTGTAAAGCGGCGGCATTCCTCGCCAATTTTGAAGGATCACGACCGTGATTGAAGAATGGGGCGCATGAAACCGGGGCGGCAGATGTGAAAACGACAGGGCTCAAGCGCGCCCTGCGGATCGTCGTCTGCGCGATTGTCTGCACCACCGTTGTCGCCTGCGGTGGCGGCGGCTCCTCGGGCGGCCCCCCGAACGCGCCGCCCCCGCCGGACAGTCCGCCGCCGCAGCCGCCCACCGGCTCGGTCCTCCCCGGCCCGCGGCCCGTCGCCGAACCGCAGACCTTTGTCGCGTTCGAGTCGGGCCCTGTAAGACCGCTGGCGTTGTCGGCGGACGGCCAGCGTCTTTACGCCGTCAATACACCCGACAATCGTCTCGAAGTATTTGCAGCCAACGGCACGCTGCAGCCGATTGCCTCGGTGCCGGTCGGACTCGAGCCCGTCGCCCTGGCGATCGATCCGGGCGGCAGAGTCTGGGTGGTCAATCATCTCTCGGACAGCGTGAGCGTCGTCGACGTTTCAGCACCGGTTCCGACCGTCCAGCAGACGCTCTGGGTCGGCGACGAACCGCGCGACATCGTGTTCGCCGGCGCAAACAGGGAACGCGCGTTCATCGCCACCGCACACCGCGGCCAGAACAGCCCGGTTGACCCTGGCATGAATACGCCGGGCATCGGCAGGGCCGACGTCTGGGTGTTCGACAGCACGGCACTGGACGAAACGCCCGGCGGCACGGCGGAGGCTATTCTTACCTTGTTCGGCGACCGTCCCAGGCCCCTGGCGGTGTCCGCCGACGGGCTGCGCGTGTTTGCCGGCGTATTCCTGTCCGGCAACAAGACGACGGCGGTCGGCCCGAACAGCTTCGCCAAGAGCCCACCGGTAGACAGCGCCGACGGCGTGCCGCAGCCCGACACCGGTCTGATACTGCGATTCGACGGTAACAATTGGTTGGACGCCGACGGCAACAATCGCAGCGGCTTCGTACCGTTCTCGCTGCCGGACTACGACGTCTTCGAGATCGATGCGGTCACGCTGACGGAGACACGGCGCATTTCCGGCGTCGGCACCGTCTTGTTCAACATGGTCGTGAACCCGATCGACGACACCGTTTACGTCTCCAACATCGACTCGCGTAATCACGTCCGTTTCTCAGGCAAAGGGAACCGCGCGGGCTCGACGGTTCGCGGCCATCTCGTCGACCAGCAAATCACGCTCATCGGCCCCGCACGTGACGTGCAGAAGCGCCGGATCAACAAACACATCGATTTCGATTCACCGACAGGTTCACAATCGGAACGCGACCTCAGTCTGTCGACGCCGCTCGGCATGGCGATCACACAGGACGGTAAGACGCTTTATGTGTCGGGGTTCGGCTCCGGCAAGATCGGGATTTTCGACACGACGGAACTCGTTGACGACAGTTTTGCGCCCGACGCGCAGAACCAGATTGCACTGTCCGCGGGCGGCCCAGCCGGCATCGTGCTCGACGAGGCCAACAACCGCGCATTCGTGCTCACGCGATTCGATAACGGCCTTTCGACCATCGACCTCGACACGCTTCAGGAAACCGCGCACCTGACCATGTTCAACCCGGAACCCGAGGCGGTGACGGCCGGCCGCAAGTTCCTCTACGACGCTGCGATAACCTCCGGCAACGGCAACGACTCCTGCGCAAGCTGCCACATCTTCGGAGACACGGACGGCCTGGCCTGGGACCTGGGCGATCCGGACGGCGAAGTCGGACCCATCCCCAACACCTTCATCCCCATTTCGCCGGCCGCGCCGCCGTTGGCGTTTCATCCGATGAAGGGACCGATGACGACTCAGTCGATGCGCGGCTTGCGGGGCCACGGACCCATGCACTGGCGAGGCGATCGCACGGGCGCGAAGCGCGTGGGCGGCGAGACGCTCGAGGAAGCGGCGTTCAAGGAATTCAACGAAGCGTTCGATGCGCTGATGGGGCTGGACGGCGAGATCGACGACCCCGACATGCAGGCATTCACCGATTTCGCGATGCGAATCCACTATCCCCCGAACCCGATCCGACAGCTCGACAACGGGCTCGTCGGCATCGAACTCGACGGCGAACGTCTGTACAACAACGGCGTGGTGCGGATACAGACGGGCGTGCGCGAAGTGTGTGCGCAATGCCATCCGATCGACGTGGCAGCCGGCGTTTTCGGCACCCGCGGGCTCAGCGCCAACAACTCACAACAAGGCGAAAAGAACTTCAAAATCCCGCATTTTCGCGACCAGTATCAGAAGGTCGGCATGTTCGGCTGGGGATTCCAGTCGGCGCCCGCAACCGGACCGCAGGTGCGCGGATTCTCGTTCAATCACAACGGTGCGACCAGCTCGAACTTCATCATTGCGGATCTGGGAATGCCGCAGGACGACCTGCTTGCGCTGCGGGCCTTCCTTTACGCGTTTCCAACCGAATCGCCGCCCATTCTCGGCCAGCAGATCACGCTGACCGACGGCAACCGTAACGAAGCGGCGCCGAGAATCGATCTGCTGATCGAGCGCGGACGGATCGACGCACCGGTGCCGGAATGCGATCTCGTGGTCAAGGGCGTCATTAACGGATCGTCGCGCGGCTGGGTCATGGATCGGACAGGACAGTTCCGATCCGACCGGGCCGCCGAACTCGCACTCGACCGCGCAGGCCTGGAGGCGCTGATCACGGGGCCCGGACAAACCCTGACGTTCACCTGCACGCCCTGGGGTTCCGGCACGCGCATCGGCATCGATCGCGATCTGGACGGCGTGCTGGACGGGGATGCGTGATGGTTTGCAGTCCCCTTGGCTTGACTCGCTTGCGCACCGTGTTGCGCACGGCGGCCGCCGTGGCGACGCTTGTCGCCGCGGTCGGGTGCGCTGACGATCGGCAGCTCCGGACGCTCCGACCGGGTGTGCTCACCGTCGCAGTGACGTCGGACGCGCCCGGCAGCCCCTACGACCCGCAGCTCTGGATCAGGCGCTACGTCGAGCGGTTTGCGGCCGAGCGCGAACTGACAATCTCCTGGGTGGTTGTGCCGTTCAACCAGTCGTGGCTGCTCGCCGGCCGGGACGAAGTCGATCTGGTTGCGACCAACGTCGCGAGTTTTCCGGACCGTGCGAGTTCAGGGGCGACGTTTTCCGCGCCGTTCCTCTACGAGCGGCGGGCGCTGCGCATCCGTCCTGCGGACCGGGGACGCTACGAGCACATCGACGACTTCGTCGGCAAGACCGTGGGTGTCGTGTCGGGCATGGCCGCCGAGCGCGACGTTGACCGTCGTGCGCCGGACGGCGTCGTCGTCAGAAGGGCCCGGACCTTCGCCCAGCTCTACGAAGAATTCGACGCGGGGCGGCTCGACGCCATTGCCGAAGCCGAATACTACGCGCTCGATGGCCGGGTCATTCCGTCGCACGGCGATGACGTCGTCCTGATCGACCATCATGACCTTACACCGGGACAGCGCGAAGAGTCGGTCTTCGTCGTACGCGACAAGAGCCTAAACCTGCTATCCGCGATAAACGCCTTCATCGCGCGCACGACGTTTCCGCTCTGACGACATTCAAATTCCGCAACGGGCCGCAGTCCGGGCGGCTGAGCAGGTCATTGCCAATACGGCACTCACGGTCCCGACATCAGTCTCATGAATCAGGCACGCCCGTTCAAGACGTCCGCCCTGTAGTCCTCCAACACTTCCGCCATCAGCTGAATGTCGCTCTCGAACGTCTCGGGCAACAAAGGCCCGAAACTGAATCTGAACATATCCATATAGGGACTCGTGTAACTCGGATCTTTCGAGTGCGGCCTGCCCATGTCGCAATCCCGGCCCGCCAGAATCGCCGCGCCCCGCTGGTATAGGCGTTTGTTCAAGTCGTCGCAATTCAATCCCTCCGGCAGCTGCATCCAATGATAAAAGCCGCCGTTACCGGTGAACACTTTCAGACCCATTTTCCTGAAAGCCTCTCCATAACGTTGCCGCTGCCAGTTGTAATGCTCTTCAATCGCCTTCCTCTGCCGCGCTACCCGTTCCGGTTTGAACAACTCCACGGCGTACAACTGGCTGGGATGCGAGACTCCGCCCATCCCGAAAGAACTAAAATTGGACAGGGTCTCGATGTTCTGTTTGGAGGCGATAATCCAACCGATACGAATGCCCGGACATTGCAGGCCCTTTGTGCAGGCGCCGGAAAGAAACACGTTGGAGTTGTCCAGGTCACTCACATACTGCAAACCGCTGACGGACGGCGAGTGATACATCTCATACGCCTCGTCCAACAATATCCCGTTCTGCGGCGCCTCGGCCATTTGCATGAGTTCCTTCAATTCATCGCCCGCGCGCGCGTGCCCGGTGGGATTGCTCGGGTTGGAAATCACCGGAAACAACGACGTTTTGTGATTCAACCCGCTGCGGTCGTAATACTCGGCGTTGCCGGGATGAAAATTGTTCTCCGGCGTCATTGTGACGGTCTTCCAGTCCGTGTTCGTCTGGGTCAGGATGTCCAGGTACGCCGGCCACTCGACGTTGCCGATACGGACCTGGATGTCTTTTTTCAGGAAGGAGAGGACCGTGTAGATGCCCGGCCGACCTCCCGCAAAGATCATTACGTTGTCGGGCGTGATGTTCGAGCCGTAGTAGGTGTTGTAATAGCTGACAATGGCCTCGCGCAGTAGAGGATGACCCCAGGCTTTCGGATAGAACCTGTCCTCCCACGTCACCTCAACCGACGGTGGAAGTTCAGGACCGTCGAATTTTTCCAAACGCGTAGTCAGCGGAAAACCCTGGGACCAAGGATGCGTACCCTCGGTACCCATGAACTGCCCAAAAGCGTCATTAAACGCATAAAGCGTTTCGTAAATCCCCATGGGAGGGACGTCATCGAGAAGGAATGAGTTCATGCTTCTTTTTGTGTGCGTCATGTTTGTCCGGGTAATCCCTGTTGTGAAACATCGGCTACGTGCCAGCCCTGCCGCCGGATTATCAACAATCCTGGCAGCTATGACATCCGGCGTCGGTAAACTACCGAAATCCAGTGCCTTATTGCCAAAACCTAACGCGCGTTCGGCGCATCTCTTCTAACTCTTTGTTTTCGATTCCCGCATAACCGAAATCATCAGCGATAATCACTGAATCGTCACCCTCCGAACAGATGGTTGGTCCGCATCAACCCGATCGTTTTTGAACTCGCCTGATCGGACGCAGTCTGTATTGTCATCAGCGTCTGACCCTGACTGGAAAGGCGGACAAAATGACCAGTCGGAAGATTTGCAGTTTGCTTCTCGTCACCGGCTGCGTGTCGGCCGCAGCCCATGCGCAGACGTCTCCCACCAACGCTTTGTTCGAGCGCGTCAATGGTTCCGTATGCACGGTCGCCGCAGTCGACGAAAACGATAACCTGCTCCGGCGAGGCAGCGGCTTCATATTGAGAGACAGCCGTTTACTGGTGACCAACGCTCATGTGCTCGCCGGCTTCGGGAAAGCCGAAGTCAAATGCGGCGACCAGATCGCCGACGTCCTGAGAATCACCAACTATGACGGGGAAGTCGATCTGGTGCTGGCGGAAACCGCCGAGATCGACGTCGCGGGGCTCGAACTTTCGACGGTTTCAGCGATTCGGCCCGGCACGCAGGTGTACGCCTTCGGCAGCCCCTACGGGCTCGAGGGGACCATTACGCCCGGACTTACCAGCGCGTATCGCGACATCGAGGGCCGTACGTACATTCAGATATCGACGCCCATCAGTCCGGGGAGCAGCGGGGGACCGGTGACCGACGATCGCGGCGCGGTGATCGGCGTAACCGTTGCCGCCCTGGAGGTGGCGCAAAACATCAATTTCGCGATACCGGCCTCCGCCGTAAGGGCATTGCCGAACGTCGACCTGCAGCTCGGCGATCTTGCGCCCTGGGGACGCGAACGCGAGTCGCCGTCGCAGCTGCCGCTGGATCCGCCGGCGTCTCCCGCGCCGGAAATCAGCTCCGGACTGGCTTCGTTTCGGGGCCATACGTTCGGCACTCAGTGCGGGGAGATCGCAATCTCGGAATACGAGCGGCGATTGCTGCCCGGCAGCACAAGAGGACTGACGCGCTTCGCCAGGACGTACGGGGGCGAGCTGGAACTGGACGTCGAACTGCTCGGCGCACCGGCTACCGCGATCATTGCGTGCAGTGAGCGATTCGGCATGTTCGCCGGCCACTACGAGATCAACGGGAACGCGGACATCGTTGCGCTATTGGAAGGCGAGATAAACAAAGAATACGGCGCGGGCTTCCCGAACCCCATTTCCGAAACCGAGGCGCGCGAGATGGGTTGCTTCTTCAATTATTCGTTGCCGGGCAGCCGATTCTACAGGCCGTCGCAGCGAACCACGTGGGACGTCGACGAACGACTGCGCATCGACCTGCTGATCTGCGGCGGGCGGTCCACGAAAAGCTTCGTGTTTTTCGACGATCCCGTATTGGCCGACACCGTCGACCGAGCCGAGGAACAGGCGCCTTTCCGTGCGCTGTGACGCCGGAGCATCCGCCCTGCACGCCGGGCGGCTCGACCGGACCGCTTCCGCAACGCGAAACACGAGGACGTGCGGATGATCGCCCGGCTGACGGTCCTGGCGCTGCTGGTCGGTTACTGCGGGACCGCGGACGCTTACGGCTCACAGCGCTGCAAGGGCAAGCTCATTCGCCCCGGCGACGCGATGGCGCAGGTGCTGGCGCTGTGCGGCGAGCCGAGGAGCCGCATCGTCGAACGGGTGCCGGTCAGGAGCGGGACCGTGACGGGCCTCTCCAGGCTGACCGGCGTCTCGGTTTCCGAGCGCTGGGAATACGACCGGGGCTGGGGAAAGTTTCCCGTCGTACTCATCTTCCGGGAAGGCAAACTCCACCGGGTGGACTATCTCCCTTACCGGGCCGGTAAGCGCTAGATTGTTTACGTTAAACGGACAGCGTCAGGCGGCGTGGTTGACCGCTTGCAGCGCCGGCCGTCGCACACTCCGCGAAACGTGGGCGCGATCGGCGAAACAAAATGTTGACGGCCCAGGCGCTTTTACTCATCGCTTTGCAGGGATCTCGCGGGAAACGACTGCTACAATCAATAGCCTGATCGATACGCGCAGTCACGAAATCGCCGACGGCGCTCACGCAGGTTGGCGAACCTGGAGCTGCCGGGGTGTAACGCCATGACGACGAAACTCCCAATTCCTCACCCACGCGAACGCCGGCGGCATGCGGCCGGGACACGGCAGGTGACCAGTCCCGTGTTCGCTGCGGGCATCGCGATAGTCGCTGCAACGCTGGCGGGCTGCAGCAGCGGCGGCGCGGACGTCGACTCCGAGCAGGTGGTGACCCGGGATATCTGGGCGGGTATCAATCTGGAGTCGAAGGGCAACGGCAACACCCGCATCAAAGTCGAACTCAATGAGAAGGACAACTCCGGCAACAACGTACGGCTCTCCGCCAACGAGCGCCTCGAGGTCGATGCAGAGGGACTCATCGTAACGCTGGAGGAAGACATCGACTTTGGGGACGTGGACTACGAGGGCACGGTACGCACCGACGTCGGCGGCACGCTGTTTCGGATTTCCCTTTTTCGTGCGGACGGCACGATCAATAGCGGATCGTTCGTCAACATTCCGAGTACGTTCAGCATCTCGTCGCCCGCGCAAAGACAGGCGTACAGAGTGGGTGATCGCATGCTTGTGGTGTGGTCGCCGCCGAGCCCCGGCAATGAAGCCGAACTTCAGGTGACCACACGGTGCCAGACCAACGCCGGCGGCACGACGCTATCGACTCAATGGTTTCAGATCGGCGATACGGGTTCACACTCGCTCAATACGAACAAATTGGGCATCACCGGGGACGGAAGCCTCGTTCCCGGCAGCACCTGCGACATGGATATCGCGTTACGGCGCCAACGCAACGGCAATGTCGATCCGGCATTCCGCGGCGGCGGCTTCGTACTCGCGACGCAGATTCGCCGAGTCGAAGAAATGACGCTCCGGTTGCCGTAGCGCCCGGGCACCGCGGCAAAGGCGGATGCCGTCGGCGCAGCCGACGAGTGCTACGGCGCCCCGCTCCATTCCCGAGTTTTCCCACCCTGAACCCGCAGTCCCTGCGGAGTGACGACTCGGACTTGACCGCGCAACCGTTGTCAGGGAAAGTCCAAACAAGCGGCCGGTTACCGCTCGAGAGCAGCGGTTCATTGGATACATTGGCGATCCTATTGGTTACAGGAGTATCATTACAATGCCGTTAACGGACCTGCTTGTACCGACCTACGCGCAAATGCTGCGAGCGCTGTCGGGTTGGCTTGACAAGGCGGACAAACAACTACCGGAAGCCGAGGCGGAGGCGTTGCTGCCTGCCCGACTCGTGCCCAACATGTTTCCTCTCTCGACCCAGGTTCGCTTTGCCTGCCTCCAGGCGCAGGAAGCGACGTTTCGGCTAAGGGGTGAGCCCCTTCCGAAATTCTTGGACGAACTCGCGCTCGAGGGTCAGAATGCGGAAGATCACCCGGGTTCAATTTCAGACGCTCAGGCCCGGATCAAACAGGCGCTTTCGTTGCTGGACGATCTTGAACCGGACGCACTCGATGCCGGCGCCGGACGGCAGATCGCGATTGAACTTCCGAACGGGATGATCTTCGAGATGAAAGGTGAACAATACGCGCGGGATTGGGCGATGCCCCAATTCTATTTCCACCTGATGACGGCCTACGCCATCCTGAGAAATCAGAAAATTGACCTCGGGAAAGCCGATTACGTACAGCACGCGTTTGCGTATCTTCGGCCCGGATCGACGCCGGAAAGCTGATTTGCAGATAGGCAGTCCGGGGCTGTCCGTACCAATGACCGTGGGCTATATGCAGCGGCGGCGAGAACTTGCCGACTCGCTGTTCACCGTTTGACCGCTACGGTTGCGCGCGCTTTGGGTCGCCGGCTGTCCTGCAAGTTTGTAACCCCCTGTTGGCTTCGTTGCGACCAATCGAAGCATTGGGGCATCGTATATTTGGGTCTGTTGCCGAGCTGCAACATGTAACCCGCGGAGATCGATATGACCGAGTCGGCTCGGAAATCGGGCCGCCAGTCCCGCAATGAAACATAGAGATGAAAAGCTGACTGGCACCGCCGCGACGGTTAGACCGACGCGAAACCGGCTTTTGACGGCAATGGGCCTGTCGGCGTGCGTCGTTGCGCTATTGATTGCATCGTTCGGGCTGCTTCTCGACCTTTTAGTGAGCGTTTCGAGAACCGATGGCGAGAGAAGCGAGCCATTGACCGTACGCATCAAAAAGGACGAGATCGAAAAAGAACCTGATCTGGCTGCGGACAACAAAGAGCGTCCCACCGTGCCGCGAGCGCAGGATGTCCCAGCTGAACGTTTTGAAGTTCAACCTGAGACTACGCCCAACGGTCCTCCCGAGCCGCCGGCCGAGTCACAGCCGCCGAGAGACTGGCGCGCAATGACAAACCAGGTCGCAAAATCAACCGTTAATGAACACTTTCGGCAGGAAGAGGCCAGAGAGGCTCTGTGGCGAGAGTCCCGCTCAGTCATGTTTGAACCAAGCAATGAGATGGTGTTGAAGAGCGAAGCGCCTGTTCTTGCAGACTTTCAATTCAGACCACAGATCCATGTTCTTGGTGTGGGTATGACAATTGGCTCGTGCTTTTTCGGCATTCCGATTGCTGGAGTTCCTGTCGAGCAGAGGAATGTGGCCGTCACACTGTTCGTGTGTGCAGACGGTTCCTAGGATGCCAAACAGGGCAATTGCGCAAAGGGGAGAAACGAATCAGCTCTGGCGATTGTTCTCCATCGCCTCGATCAGGACGATTCGCCAGTCGAGTTCCTCGAACTGCGCGTAGATTGGCTGGCCGGCCAGGAAAGACGGCGCAATCACGACGGTTTGCCCTTCGCCAGCCAGCTTGCTGATCCGTTTTGGGTCCGATTCGGACAGCACCTCGAATGCGAAAGTCAACTCGGTGACGGCTGCAAGCTCCTCGATGCGACGTCGCACGCGATCGGTCGCGTCTCTGGCGAGTTGCTCTGCGCGGCGCCTCGTGAAGTCGGAAACGCCTCCGCCCACACGCGATATTTCGCGGGTGAACGGTAAACTTGCGGCGCGATGCCAGCGATCGTCGGGCACGAACAGCGCCACCAATTCATCTTGAGAGTGGCCCACGTTTCGTACCGCGGCTTTCCAAAGCTTGCGGACCGAACAGGATTCGGTAACGGCGATGACCACTCGCGCCCGCTCCCTATTCCGATTCACCGCGCTCTCCGTGATTCTCGTTCTTTCCAAACTGCTCGCGCAGCCTGGCGTATTCGATCAGCTGTTCTTCGACCCTTCCGTTGAGTGATTCTTCGGGAAACCGGCCGTTGTCGTCTCGGACGCCGGCGTCGGCTTCGGTCAGGATGGATAGCGCTTCATCGATATTCTGCACCGCGTACACGCTGAACCGGCCGTCCCTCACCGCCTCGACGACCTCGTCGCGCAGCATCAGGTGTTTGACGTTCTCCCGCGGGATAATGACCCCGTGCGATCCGTCCAACCCCCTGTCCTTGCAGATGTGATAGAAACCTTCGATCTTTTCGTTGATACCGCCGACAACCTGAACACGACCAAGCTGATTGATGGAGCCGGTGACCGCCAGATTTTGTTTGATCGGGATGCCGGACAGGGACGACAGGAGTGCGCTCAATTCCGCCACCGACGCGCTGTCGCCCTCGACCCCGCCATACGACTGCTCGAATACGATGCTGCCGTTCAGCGACAACGGAATCTCACGCGCATAGCGCGACGACAGCACGGCGGAAAGAATCATCACGCCTTTTGAGTGAATGGCGCCGCCGAGTTCGACTTCCCGTTCGATGTCCACGACGTTGCCGGTGCCGATGCGCGTCGTGGCGGTGATGCGCACAGGATGACCGAACCGGTGTTCACCGAGATCGACGACGGACAGGCCGTTCACCTGGCCGACGCAGGCGCCCTCGGTATCGATCAACAGGTTGTTGCTGTCGATTGCATCGGCCACCTTCAGCTGCGTTCGGCTGAGCCGGTGCCTTCCCTGCTCGATGGCCTTGGCCACGTCCGCCGGTTCGACCCGTTCGCCGTCCCGGCTGCGCGCCCAATAATCCGCCTGCGTAAGCAGGTCGTCCAGGGAACGCATATGCATCGACAGGCGCCGGTTGTCTCCGGCGGCCCGGGCACGTTGTTCGACGACCCGCTCCACGGCGGGGCGGCTGAACGGCAGCAGGCTCCGTTCGTGTATGCGGTCGGCGATCAGCAGGGCGTACTCTTCGACATGCTCGGCGGTGCGTTTCAGGTCGTCGTCGAGGTCGGCGGCAACCTTGAAAAGCTCCTTGAACTCGCTGTCATAGAAGCAGAGCATGTAGTACAGCCAGCGCTCGCCGACCAGGATGACCTTGACGTCGAGGGGGATGGGCTCGGGCCGCAGTGTGGTCGTGCTGACGAAACCGTAAGTTTCGGCGGGCGACTCGATGCGCACGCGTTTGGTGAACAGCGCCTGCTTCAACGCTTCCCACGCGAACGGACGGCTGAGAATACGTTGCATGTCCAATAGCAGAAAGCCGCCGTTCGCCCTGAGCAAGGCGCCGGACCGAACCATCCGGAAGTCGGTCACCAATGCACCCATTTCCGAGCGGTGTTCGACTTTTCCGACGATGTTGTGGTAACTCGGATTCGGCTCGTAGACGACGGGCGCCGTGTCCGCGGGATCGTTGCCGACAACGAGATTGACCTCGTACTGGCGGAACAGTTGCGACGGATCACGGTTGAGGAAAGGCAGCGGCGACGGTTCGGTTTCGCGAAAGCCCTGTGCGTTGTCCACGATGTCCCGCTGGACCTCGTCCAGATAGGCAACGACGGCGGGCAGCGCCTGATACTTCCGTTTCAGTTCCGTAAGCAGGATGCCGACGGCATGTTCCGTGACGTGCCGGTTGAGCGCCTTCAGCCGTTCGCGGTGTTCTTTTCTCAATCGCGGTAACTGCTCGATGTGCGTTTGCAGCTCCGCGCCCAGGCGCCGGATGGTCGCCTGGATTTCCTCGCGCTCGGCTTCCGGCAGCTTGTCGAACTGCGCATCGCTGAGAACCTTGCCCTTTCTGATTGGGGCGAGCACGTAGCCGGTAGGCGTCTGCAGCACGCCGATGTTTTCTTTGGCGGCTTTGTCCTCGAAGGCCTTCCATCGGCCCTGGACCTCGTCCTGGGTGGTGGATTCAATCGCCTTGAGCTGGTCCCTGTAATCCTCGCCCTCGAACGCCGCCGAAATCGCAAGCTGCAGATCTTCGATCAGGTCCCCCATGTCGTCCCGGAACTCCGCCCCGCCGCCGGCCGCAAACGCGAGGGCGCGCGGCCGGTCGGAATCGACGAAGTTGTGCACGTAACACCAGTCCCCCGGCGGGCCCGATTGGCCGGCCCTGTCTCTGGCGAGTTCCTCGGCAATCCTGTACCGGTGGCTTCCCGCCGGACCGAGGACGAATATGTTGTAACCGTCGTGATCGATCTGGATTCCGAACCGGATTGCATCCGTAGCGCGCTGTTGTCCCAGGTACCGTTTGCCGGCCGGGAGTTGATCGCTGGTCTCGAATTGCAGCGTCCCGTCGCAGGGCCTGCGCAGCTCGCCGTGGGGCACGCTCAGCGTGCGAATTGAATCTACGGTCTCGGGTGCGGTCATCGGATTGCCGTCTATTGTCGGTCACCCGATAGGAGGACATAGACGCCGGGAAATGTCACTAAGGGTTAGCCGAATGTTGCGTGGGTGCAATCCGCGTTATGGCCGGCCTGTTTGCCGTTTGCGGCGCGTCGTCCCGGCGCGCGACGACGTGTTTTTTTCAGACTGTCTTGCATGACAGACGGACAGGGGCCGCGTAGCGAGCCCTCGCGGCTCTATGCGAAAATAGCCGCTCCAAACTCACGCCATCGAGAACACGCAATGCGCAAGTCCGTTTCCTCTCTATTATCCGCCGCAATCGGTCTGACCGGATTTCTACAGGCGGTGTACGCCGAGCCGCTGTCCGTTGAGGAGATTCGCGAGCGGGTCGACGACAATTACGCCGAGTCGATCGCGCTCTACCGGGAGTTTCTGAGTTTGCCGAACGACGCAAGCTACCCGGGCGACATTCTGAAGCTAGTGGAATGGATGGAGCCGGCGTTTGCCGCCCGCGGCTTTCAGGTTCAACGAATCCCCACCGATGGCAGCCCGGCGCTGTTCGCCGAACGGCGCAGCGAAGACGCTGACGGCACCGTCCTGGTCTACCTGCAGTCGGACGGACAGCCCGTCGATCCCTCCGCATGGGAACAGGACGATCCGTTCAGTCCGGTGCTCAAGACCCAGCGCGAGAACGGCAGCTGGGGGCAAATTCCCTGGGACTCCCTCGACGGTGAGATCAACCCGAACTGGCGGGTGTTCGCCCGGTCCGCGTCCGATTCCAAGGGACCGATGGCGCAGTTCCTGATCGCGATGGACATTCTCAACCAGGCTGGCCACGTGCTCGACTTCAACCTCAAGGTCATCATCGACACCGAGGAGGAAATGGGTTCACCCAACCTCCCGCAGGCGGTCATCGACAACCGGGAACTGCTGGCAGCGGACCTGCTGCTGATCTTCGATGGCCCGCCGCATGCGTCGAACGAACCCACGGTCAAGTTCGGTGCCCGCGGGATAGTAACGATTACACTCGAGACTTACGGTCCGCGCGTTCCTCAACACAGCGGGCACTACGGGAACTACGCGCCCAACCCGGCGTTTCACCTGTCCCGAATCCTCGCGAGCATGAAGGATGCGGACGGTCGCGTTCTCATTCCGGGTTATTACGACGGCGTCGAACTCAGCGAAGACGTCCGGGAGTTGCTTGCCGCCGTGCCGGACGACGAAGTCGCGATTCGCTCGGCCATGGGTATCGCACGCGCAGACCGGATCGGTGAGAATCTCCAGGAGTCCGTGCAGTATCCGTCGCTCAACATCCGGGGCCTTTCCTCGGGGTGGGTCGGCGCCGAGTCCCGAACCATCGTTCCGGCGACGGCCACGGCGGAAATCGACGTGCGCCTCGTGAAAGAGTCGGACCCCGACTACCTGGTGAACCTCATCCGGCGGCACATCGAGGACATGGGTTATTACGTGATCGATCGCGAACCGACCGAAGACGAGCGTCAGACGCGCTCAGGCATCGTAAAGTTCACCTCCAATTTCAGTTATGCCGCATACCGGTCCGGCTTCGACGAGGCGGCCGGGCGTCTCGCGCGGAAAGGGCTCACGCACCTGTACGGCGAGGAACCGATTCTGATCCGCACCAGCGGCGGCTCGATTCCGATCTCGCCGTTTGTCGAGACGCTGGGCGTCCCCGCGGCGTCCGTGCCGACCGTGAACATCGACAACAACCAGCACAGCCCGAACGAAAACCTCCGGCTGGGGAACTTCAAGGAAGGTATCGCGATGCTGGTTTCGGTCCTGAGTCAGGACCTGGATTGAGACTTCGCGAAGCCGCGGGCGACCTGGACCTGCGGACGACGCGAAAGGATGGAACGAATGAGCGAACGAGCGGATTTCCCTTACGTCAACCACATGGACGTCAAATTCGATCACCTGGAGTTGGTGGACGTTCCGGCGTTGGTTGCCGCATGTACCGACCGGTGGTACAACCAGACCCTGGCCAAAGTTAACGACTCGGTAATCCGCCTTGGGATAATGCAGGGCGACTATCACTGGCATAAACACGATAACGACGACGAGTTCTTTTTCGTTCTCGAAGGCAGTTTCATCATCGACCTCGAGGACAAAACCGTCGAGCTTCGGGAACAACAGGGGTTTGTCGTTCCGAAAGGCGTCATGCATCGGCCGCGGGCGCCGGAAAAGGCGGTGGTGCTTATGGTGGAAACAGCGGACATCGTGCCGACCGGAGATGCGTAGATCCAGCTGGCGAGTGATTTGGCCATGAAAGCGACGCGACCCGTATTGCCGAACCGATGGCAGAGGCGTAAGCTCGTTTGATCATGCAAGCGTCTCGGTACATTGGCAGCGGCATGGCCGTGACCCTCCTTGCACTCCTCACGGCCTGCGGCTCCGCGCCGCCGGATCCGACCGAGGCCGGCGAGGAATTGGTCGTGGGGCAGATGCTCGACATCGACTACGACGAAGACCGCGTCATTTGCAGACGGCAACGCGTTTTCGGCTCGCACGTTCCGAAGACGGTCTGCAAGACGGAATCGCAGATCGCGGCGGAACGCGAGGCGGCCCAGAAATCGATAGGCCCGCTTCGCCCGATGACCGGAACGCTGCAGCGGGACCCGGGCGCTGATCCTCACCGTTGATAACCGTGGTTCCACGCGCGAATCCGACCGCTTCCCGACTTTCAGATCACGCTACGTCGCTATCCTCCGCATGCTGTTGTGCCAAGCTGGTCCTCGTTTCGACGAATGAATGTTTTTTGGTCGAAAGGTATTGGTCACTCGATTTGAGATAGAATTGCAACTTCTGATTCAAAGTGGCTGGTCAAGCTTTGCGGCTGATGACCTATTCGATGAATAACATGCGCGGGCGCTGGTCAAGTGTTGGAAGTTGGTAAGTACCTTGCGCTAGTTGTCGCAACTTTAATTGGATTCCTACTTGGCCAGGCGCTCGGTCCAATAAACTCTCTGCCGTCCGTAGTGGAAGTGAATGAGCATTTCTTGGACGTGATGAGGAATCACACTCTCTTCCTGGGGCTCAGTGCGGCGCTTACTGCATCCATACTCAACCTGCTGCTGAGAATATCGCACTGGAAAGTCCTACTGACCCTGACAGCGGTAGCGGCAATATTGCTCATTTGGTCTCAAGTCGGCGACCCGGACTTCCTGACGTATCTTGCGGGCGCACTGGCTGGGTTTGTTTCTCTGATTCTGCTGTCCGCCGCTCCAGTTGTCGGAGCGTTCTGGCTTCTCGAGCGAAAACTACGCAAATGACGAATAACCTCAAAATACGCGACAGCGCATCAGCCGATTTCGGCGCAATTGAGTCAATGTATCCGAAGGCATTCCCGGACGAGGACTTGGTTCCGTTAGTACGAGATTTGTTGCCGGACACGACGGTTGCAATATCCATAGTCGGAGAGATTGACTCAGAAATTGTCGGGCACGTGATCTTTACGAAGTGCGGCATTGCGGGGAAGCAAGTCAACGCCGCGCTGCTCGCACCGCTGGCGGTTACACCCGCGTGGCAGGGTCAGGGTGTCGGGAGCGCGCTGGTGCGTGCCGGTCTGCAGCGTATGAACGACGAGAACGTGCACTTCGTCTACGTACTGGGTGATCCCGCCTTTTACGGGCGCCTGGGATTTCTCCCGGAATCCTCAATCAGGCCGCCTTATCGTTTGCCGGCAGAATACGAAGGCGCCTGGCAGTCGCAAAATCTGCGCAAGACAGAGGCAACTCCTTCGGGGGAGCTGTCCGTTCCGAAACAGTGGAGACAGCCGCTCTTGTGGGCTCCATGACATGTCCGCCTCCGCTGGTTAGCCAACTCCTGAGCCCCGCGTTGCAATGGATCGGCAATGAGTGTTTCTGTAGGCTGTCAATTCAGATCGGAGTGATCAGGAACAGTAATGAAACATCCAATTCTCCTGCTCGTCGCATCGGCAATGTTGCCCGGCTGTTCGGCCGAGCCGGCTAGCCGTTACAACGTCGACATTCGTTGGACCAGCTACGGCATTCCGCACGTCAAGGCGGATGACTGGGGCAGCCTGGGCTACGGCTTCGCGTACGCGACCGCAAACGACGGTATCTGTGTGTTCGCACGCGAAGTCGCCAGGGCGAATGGAACGTTGTCCGCCGACTTCGCGGCGTCCGACGAAAACCTCGCCAGCGACGCCTTCCATCGCGCAATCATAACGCCGGCCAGGGTGCGGGAGAACGCCGCGGCCATGTCCGAGAAGATGCGCAGCTACAGCGCGGGTTTTGTCGCCGGATACAACCGATACGTCGAGGACAATCGCGGCACGCTCCCCGCCGCCTGTGCCGGCGAAGAGTGGGTGCGGCCGATCGACGAGGTCGAACTTGGCCGGATGTTCATCGCGTTCGGCATTCGCTACGGCGCCGGCAGATTCAGCGCCGGGATCGCCGCCGCGGCTCCGCCGGGTGAGCCGGTCGCCTCGATACAGCTCGACTACGATCCTGCACCCGGGATCGGCAGCAATGCGATCGCATTGGGCAGCGACCTCACGCAATCGGGCAAGGGCATTCTCTTCGGAAACCCGCACTATCCGTGGCACGGCCCATCGCGCTTTCACATGATTCACATGACGATTCCGGGCGAGATGGACACGATGGGCGCAAGCCTGCTGTCGGGCAACTTCATCGCGATTGGGTTCAACCGTGACATCGCCTGGACGCATACCGTATCGACGGCGCTCCGATTGACGCTGTTCGAGATCGAACTCGACCCCGAGAACGCGATGCGGTATCGCCACGGCGACGAGTACCGCGACATCGAGAGGATCGAGGTTTCGGTGCCGCTCGCGGAAGGTGACAGCCAGCAGGTCGTCTACATGACGCATCACGGTCCTGTCCTCGTCAGCAAAGAACTGCCCTGGACCCGGACGCGGGCTTTTGCCGTTCGCGACGCGATACTGGAGAACAACGCGTCATACGCTACCTACGAGGCGCTGCAGACCGCCGCATCCGTTGCCGACATCGAAGCGGCGATCAGCAAGCAGGGCATTTATTTTGTCAATACCATTGCCGCCGATCGGCACGGAAGCGCGTTCTACGCGGACATTTCGGCAACGCCCCATCTGGACACGGATATCCTCACGAACTGCCGCCGTGACGTGGAAGGCTTGCCGCCGCAGCTTGTCATACTCGATGGCTCCCGTCCCGAATGCGACTGGCGCGACGACCCGCGAAGTTCGGTTCCGGGAAACCTGCCGGCCGAAGACATGCCGCGCGCGACGAACACGCGTTACTTCACGAATTCCAACGACAGTTACTGGCTGTCGAACCCCGACGAACCGCTCGAGGGTTTCCTGCCGACAATCGGCCCGGAACGCACGGCACGCACGTTGCGTACGCGCGCCGGCCTCGTATTCCTCGAGGAGCAGCTCGAACAAGGCGGGAAGCTCGAAGCAGACGACATCCAGTCGCTGCTGCTGAGTCATCGGCACTTCGGCGCGGAGCTGCTGCTCGACGACATGCTCGCAGTCTGTGAAAACGACGCCGATATCAGCATGAGCTGCGACGCGCTCCGCGAATGGGATCGCACGGCGAACGTTGGCAGCCGCGGTATGCAGGTCTGGACGGAGTTCTGGGAGATCGCGCGCCGTATCGAAGGTCTGTATGCGGTCCCCTTCGACCCGGAGGACCCGGTCAACACACCTCGCGGCATTGCCATCGACGACCCGGCCGTCCGGGGCGCCGTCCGCGAAGCGATGGCGGCGGCGCAGCAACGCCTGCTGGACGCCGGCATCGGACTGGATTCGCCCTGGGGGGACGTACAGTTCGCGGAACGCAACGGCTCCCGCATCCCGGTGCCCGGCGGACCCGGGCGTCACGGCATGTTCAGCTACATAAGAACGGATTTCACGGAAGGAAAAGGTTACACACCGATCGTGCACGGCAACAGTTACATCCAGGTCGTGACCTGGAACGACGACGGCACGCCCGACGCGCGCGGCCTCCTGACCTATTCACAATCGCCGGAACCGGACTCACCGCATTATTCCGACCAGACGGAGCTTTACGCGCGAGGCGAGTGGTTGCAGCTGCCGTTCACCGAAAGTGAAATTCTGGCCGACCCGAATCTGAGATCGTTGACCCTGCGAGGCGACTAAAGCCTCCTGCGGCCGACTCGAGTAGGAGCGACAGACAGCCGTCATGAGCACGAGGACAGTACGATGAGCGACTTCAGCTTTCTTCGCGGTATGCGAATCATCCGTCATCGACGTCTGAAAGAAAACATGGTCGGTTCGGATGAATGGACCGAGTTTGAGACCGGCTACGAGGCCTGGGACAGGCTCGATGGCGCCGCGAGCATTGACAAGGTTTTTGGAGAGGTCGACGGGAAGCCCTTCGAGGGGGTCAGCGTTCGCACGTATGACAGCGACAACGACCTGTGGACGATTTACTGGATGGACGTTTGGAACACGACTCTCAGAGAACAGGTAAAGGGCCGGTTCGAGTCAGGCGTCGGAACGTTCTACGGGACCGAGGACTATCGAGGCGTGACCTATCGCATGCGCTTTTTGTGGAAAGACATCACGGACACGTCGGCCAGGTGGGAGCAGGCCTATCAGCACCCGGAAACCGGCGAGTGGGAAACGAACTGGACGATGGATTTTTTCGACTCGGACAGGTGAGCCGAGACCGGTTGTCAACGGTTGCGTTTTTGCGTTACGCGCTTCGGTGGCGGCTGCCTACCATCGGTAATCATGCTCCGTCACTCCGGACTTCGGTACAGACAAAGCTCTTCAGCGGGCTCCGGAATACCGGTGACGAAGTCATGAACGGACTGCAGACCTTCCTTGAGTCCCCGATAGTGAACCCGCGCAAGACACTCGTCCATCGTGAACCAGCCGTAGTCGGAATGTTCCTCGGGATCAAGCAGGATATCAGTTGGCCGAGTTTCAGCGGCATACACGCCGATTAGCTGCATTTCCCGAAAACGGCGATTGTATATGACGTAGGCATGTTCCCCGACCCAGATCGTCGCGACGGATAGCCCAAATTCACCCACGCGACGAAGGATGGCGTCCTCAATTGTTTCGTCGTCTCTTACAAAATTGCTTGGGACCTGCCAAAACCTGCCGCCGTTGAAATGTCGGTCCGCTTTGATTTGTGACGTATAGAGGAGCAAGAACCTGATCGCATCCGAATCTCGCCGAAAAGACCACACGTCGAATACGCCAGTTGCGAGTTTCATCGTAAATCTTGGTTTCGATTCTTTTATCGAAGGGTCGCTTCGGGTCAGCAGCTGAAAGAATAGCAGATATTCAACCGAGTGCTGCAAAGCACCAGGTGTGGCCGCTCAATACTCGGCTAGTGACTTGAGTTTCGGTAAAAACCGCTCGCGCCACATTGCTCTCGTGCGCTCCTGAAACTCGGGTGACTCACGCATTGACCTTTGCGGGTTGGGCTCTTCGCTACCCCAACTGTACCTACGGCTCATTGTCAGCCTTACCGTGGTAATCCCGTTACTCTCGTTCAGCGTAATGACGACTACACCAGTCGAGCTTTCTTCGTTGAAGCTCGATGGCAAGTTCGCAAGTACAAGCAGTTCGCCTGGGATAACTTTCGTGATCTCAATGAAGAAATCTTGGCCAGAGTAGAGCCGCCGAACCTCACCTTCCTGCCCAGGCTCGCCGGACACTAGGGACATATCGAACTCGTACATCCATGAACCGACGTCAACTAGCTGATTCCAAACTTCGTTGGCGGATGCAGCCACGTCAATGGAGTAGTGAGATACAAAATGATACGAGGATCCGCCGGGTTCTGCGGTTAAAGTCTCAGATGCGCTTGCCAATGGTACGAGGGGCATCGCCAACAATAGCAGCAAAAGCTGACAGAATAGTGATTGAAAGGAAGCTGAGATGTCTGTGGGCGTAGAACGAACTGCCATCGGATAGTCTCCTATCCAAGCGCTAGTCCCGCCTAGTTGTCAATATGACCGAAGTAATTCGGTCAGACGTCACCATAACACGGCGACTTGTATGCCTGAAGCGCGACAGGGGCGAGGCTGGCTGTCCTTGCGGCTGCTTTGGGTCATCAACCGAGATTATAGCGTGAAAATCCTGGACGGCGGCTTACCAGGGCTGAGCAGTCGTTCATTTGGAGCGAGGGCGACAGGCTCGGAGCGGCCAGAAGCAGCCGCTCGAATCAATCCCAAGTTCGATTTCTCAGTTGCCCTGTCCGGGTACCATCGCTTGGAATAACTCAAGTGGCATAAATCTCCCGTATCCTTCCATTTGGCGTTTCGAGTGTTTCCCAAACCGCAGTGTGGGATAACAAAGGGCGAAATGGGCAAAGTACGCGGCGTCTCTTAGAAGCTCTCTGGCCGACTCCTCGTCAGACCAAGAAGGGGGAATCAATAAGCGCTCTATTTCGTCTCGTTTTTCGGTTAGCTGAGCTACGAAGGAAGCTATCTCTGGATGCGTTTCGTCATTGTAGTCAAAGAGAAATGCGGAAGCTTCTGAGTGCCAATCGGCTTTTCGTGCCTCCTCCCAAGTAATCTCACCTCGACAGTATTTTTCACCGGCCTCGACGCCCATTCGGCTTCCCTCATCAGGGATGAGCAGCCAGATCCTCCGGCAGCATGCGAGCAGGTATTGGTGCACGCTGGATACCTCAGCGCTGTTTCGCGCTTTACCTGTACTAACCGTGAATACGCCGTTGATATCATGTAGGCGGTGTACGTTCTCCCAAGCTGAATGAGCAGAGTTGAGACAAATAGGAAGAGACTTGTTAGCGAGGTCAGTCAATTGCGGAAAAGTCTGCTCTTCTGGGTTCTGGTAATTGTGGCTGCGGTCAGCAAACGGCAGCAACGGGTCATTTTGGTACGCAATGGTACTACGTTGTGGAAGGGCTGGATTGGATCGACAAGGGGTGGCATGCCCCGAAGGGCCGCTCTCTTCGAGCCGTTGGCAGCGCAGCGGCCGGGCTGCTTTCCCAGCCCTTGCCCTTTCGCGTTACCGCGGAAACTTTTCTAGAAACTGCTTTGAGTTCCGCATATAAATGCCCCAATGCGGGCAGTCCAAAAGGTGTCAGATTTATCAGTCCGCGTTGAGTTCGTAAGTATGGGGCCTGCCACGGCTTACTCGTGGCCGCCAGAGAGCCTGCGCCGCTCCTCGGTCCGTTGTTTATAGCACTTTGGTGAGCGGTGTGCGAAGCGGTGAAACTAAGGAAAAAGCCTTCAATCTCGGCTTGCCGCGCAGGCGAAATTAGATATCGAGCCTGTCACTCGACAACGAGATCGTGAGAAATAAACCTGACAGTTCTTGACTACACGCTCATAATCAAAAGGACAACAGAGGGCGAAAATGACAAACCGGAAGATCCTGCTATCCCTTTTAGCTCCCATCTTACTATCGGCAAAAGCGATGTCAGATACGAAACCTGAAGTTTTGATTTTGACCACCGGGGGCACGATTGCGAGCCGCACCGATGCTCCGCTGATTGCCGGTCCGGCGCTTGTTCAAGCCGTACCCCAACTTGCCGATCACGCCGATATCAGCGTTCAAGAATTCAGCGTGATCGGGTCGTCCAAAATGACGCCGGAACACTGGCTGGGGCTTGCGCAGAGAATCAACTCGGAGTTTTCCGGGAATGACGGCCTTGCCGGCATTGTCGTCACTCATGGAACCGACACCCTGGAGGAGACCGCCTATTTTCTGAACCTGACGGTCAAATCGTATAAACCGGTCGTCCTGGTGGGCTCCATGCGGTCCGCCGACGAAGTATCGGCTGATGGACCGGCTAACTTGATCAATGCAGTGAGAGTGGCCGTCACCGAGCAGGCAGTGGGCCAGGGCGTACTGGTCGTCCTGAACGAGGACATTACCGCGGCGCGAGACGTATGGAAGGCGGACAACCGCCGGGTACAAACCTTTCGGGGATCGAGCGTCGGCCACATAGGCACTGTCGACCCGGACGGTGTCCGCTTCTACCATCGAATTCTCCAACCGCATACGACAAGTTCCGAATTCGATGTATCGGGCCTCGCGGATCTCCCCAGCGTCTTTATCTTGAGTGACTTCACCGGCATGGATGAATCGCTGGTCCGCCAATTCGGCAATCGGGAAATGGACGGCCTGGTGGTTCGCACCTTTGCAGGGGGCCGCATGAGCAACGGCATGTTGGCCGGCCTTGCCGGCCTGGAGCAACGCGGCATACCGACGGTGGTGACGTCACGAGTTCCCGGCGGCAGGATCGTTGACGCACCGGACTACGATTTCTCAGTCGTCGTATCGAACGGTCAACAAGACAACAAAGCGAGAGTTTTGTTAATGCTGGCGCTGACCCGGACGTCGGACCTGGACGAAATCCAGCGGATGTTCGACACCTACTAAAACAAGCGCGATGACCGCCTCCGCGGCGTCATCGACGGATCTTCCAGCCCCCAACCCGCCTGCTCTTCCAGGCAGTGAACCGCCCACAAAACACGTGCCGGTGCTGGCCGCTGTTTCATGAGGCGGACGAACTCTCGTTGCCGGAGTCCACGGTCAAGCCGTTCAACCGTGTGTCGCTGTGCGATCAATGCCATTGTCAAGAAAGCCATATAATATAAAATATAAAATTATCTGGCGTATTTTGCGCTGCGTTCTTTTGGGGAAATGACATAGCCACGGGAAGGGCTTCCGACGATGATAAAAAAACTTCTAAAGACATTGAGCATCACTCTGATTGCCGCGCTTGGTGCTTTCAGCGTTCACGCAGCAGACAACGACGGCCTGTCCGCAGGTCCGTACGAGAGACTCGTAATCCGCAATGCGATGGTGCTGCCAGGTCACGGCGGCCCGCCGGTCGGCCCCTACGACATCGTTATCGAAAACGACGAAATTACGGAGATGATCCAGTTCGATCCTGTGACGGCAAAACGTCGGGGAGAAGTCGAACGCGTGTCGGGCGACAGGGTGATTAATGCTACAGACAAGTTCGTCATGCCGGGCATGATCGACCTGCATATGCATTTACGTCAGGACCCGATGCCACTCGAATACGTTTATTACCTGAAGCTCGCGCACGGCGTAACGACAATGGTGCCCGCGCCCGACCGCGGCCTTGACGAGGCGATGGAGCAGGCAGCGCTTGCCGACAGAAACGAGATTATTGCACCGCGCATGTTCCCGATATGGGATTGGGGTTCTAACCTCGACTACGACTATAAATTCCTCGAGGACCCTGAGAACGCAGACAAAATCGCACGGGAAATGGTCAGAAAAGGCGGGCACGTCTTCAACGCAGCGTCGGTCGGCTGGGACAACGAGCTTTTGACCGCGATGTGCCAGGCGATTACCAGGGCCGGTGGCATCACCACTTATCACATTCCGCCTGCGGATACGTCGGTCACACGCGCCGTCGAGGCCGCGGAGGCCGGCTGTACGATGATCGAACATCACTACGCGTACGCGGAATCGTCGCTGGACCGCAAGGTGCAGGATTATCCGAACGACTATAACTACAACGACGAAAGCATGCGTTTCCGGCATGCCGGCAAAGTCTGGTCCGAGGCGAACGAAGAACGCCTTTTGACGGAGGTTGTTGACCGTCTCGTTGAGTCCGGCGTCGTCATGCTGCCGACGCGCGTGGTGTACGAGGCAAATCGCGACATTCTGCGTGCACACGGTTTGCCGTGGCATGAAAAATATACGCATGAACGTTTGATATTCTGGAACGGCCCAAATCCCGAGTACCACGGGGCGTATCACTATGACTGGTCGTCGGATGACGAGTATTACTGGTCGAAGGCCTTCAGCCTGTGGGGTGATTTGATCTATGAGTTCAATAAACGGGGCGGCACGGTCGCCTACGGCACGGATGATAATTACATCTGGGCAACCCCGGGTTTCTCCAACATCCGCGAACTCCAGCTCATCAGGGAAACCGGATTGCACACATTGGAGGTCTTGAAGTCGGCAACCTTGAACAGCGCCAAGACATTACGTCAGCCGAAGTTGGGCCTCGTCCGCCCCGGCTATACGGCCGATTTGATGATTATCGACGGCAGCCCGCTTTACAACCTGCGCTTCATGTACAGCTTTGGCGCGTTCACGCGTGACAAGGACGGCAACATGATCCGCAAAGGCGGTATCGATCATACGATCAAGGGCGGTGTCGTTTACGAAAACAAAAAGCTGATGGACGAAGTTGAACGTATGGTTGCCGAATCGAAGGTTGGCAAGCCGGGTTCTCCTGCCAAGAAGCCGTTTAGGACTGACGGTGGGTAACACATTTGTTATGGCAGGCTGATGGAGTTTTGCATTTGCCTGAAGACGAAAAAGCGGACGCTCGGGGTAGGTGATCGAAGACCCGAGCAGGCCGTGGATCGACGGTCAAACCTTGGCGTCCATGTGACTCTCGGCATAACTTGCACGACGGGGTGTGTACTCGACTTTCAGCGGCGGACTGAACGGCATCTTGCTATAGCACACCTGGACGCTCCTGGGACGCAGGTTCTACTTCCAGGCGGACCAGGGACGTCTTTTGCGTAAATTGTCGGGCATCTGATTGACTCGTGACTCGCCTTTCTCCTATGCTCGGCGCAAATCTCTCGTGCGGCCGCCGCCGGGAATAGCAAAAATCGCGGGCGACCCCGCGACACCGGCGGTTCAAACACCCGGCCATTGCGCACCAAGCCAACGCAATACGGACTGTCGAGCAATATAAAGTGCAATTTTTCCGCAGGCTGGCAAGCCCGTTTATCGAATTCGGCGCCCTTTCCGGGATGCTCTACACGCTGGACCAGGGATTCGCGCGCCTGAATTCCCGCTTCCGGGTGTTCGACTACGAACTGATGGTGCAGCCCGTGGCGGAAAAAAACACGGCACCGGCAAACCTCACAAAGTCGTTTGAGATCCGGGAGATCCTCGAAGGCGATCCTTTGCTCGCATCAATGCCGCCGCCCACCGAAATCATCGCCGATCGTTTCCGACAGTCCGCGGTGTGTCTGGGAGCTTTTCAGAAGGACGCGTTCATCGGCTATCAATGGCTCTGTTTCGGACCCTATGACGAGGACGAGGTTCGTTGTACGTTCATCCCGCAGCCTGCCGATGAGGCCGTATTCGACTTCGATTTTTACCTGTTCCCGGAACACCGCCTCGGACTCGGGTTTGTCGCGCTGTGGGACCGTGCCAACGAATATCTGCGTCAGCGTGACATCCGGTTCACGACCAGCCGTGTCTCCCGGTTCAACATCGCGTCCCGGAAATCGCACGAACACCTCGGCTGGAACCGCGTCGGCCGCGCGGTGTTCTTCACGGGCAAGCGGTTTCAGCTGATGTTCGCGTCGACCGCGCCGTTTTGCCACCTCTCGTTTTCGGCGGAGGCCCGGCCGTGCCTTCGCATCGACACCGGAAAACACTGAGCCCCGAACCGATTCGGTCACAGGGGCGAGTGTGACGTGCGTGTCATCATAGCCGCGGACGAAGCAGGTATAATCGCCGCGCTGTGCCACGTTTCTCGGGAGGACCTATGGCAGCTGAGCTGGAGACACTGAGCGATTACATCCGTGACGAGGTCGGCTACGACGGTGAGCTGAATCCGGATGCCGATCTTCTCGACGCGCGGATTCTGGACTCGTTCAGCGTGGTCGAAATCGCCGCCTACATCCAGTCCAGCTTCGACGTCGAACTCGAGGCCGAGGACCTCACACGGGATAATTTTACCAGCCTGACAAATATGGTCGCTCTCATCAACCGGCGAAAAACAGGCTAGATCGGCAGGCGTCCGAGGCCTTTCGTAGGCCCGGCGCCGACGGGCGCGCCGCCAAAAACAACCATCAGGGGACAACCATGCCACGAAGCATTCCACGCTTCCTTCGCGAGACCGCCGAGCGGCTCGATTCCAAGAAAGTCATCATTTCGAGGAACGAATCGGTCACCTACGGCGAGCTGCTGAATCGCGTACTGGCGACCGCGGAAGCCATCAAGGAACTCGGCATTAAACCGGGCGACCGCGTGGGTATCTGCATGGAGAAGACGATCGACCAGGTCACGGTCATCCTCGGCGTATTGTTCGCAAACGCCGTGATCGTGCCTGTCCTGCCCAGGCTGAAACAGGCCAACATCCGACACATTATCGAAAACTCGGGAATGACGGCACTGGTGACCGACTCGTCACGGATACAGGAGGTCGAGGAGTTCTCGGCGCTAACCAAACTCGTCGTCGGGCATGGGGAGGTCGAAGATGCCTGGCCCAATCTCGCCTACCTGCGTAAACACCTCGGGCCGGTCGACTTTTACGATCGGATCGGCACGGACAACGCCGCCATCATCTATTCGTCCGGCTCGACCGGACGTCCGAAAGGAATCCTGATTTCGCACCGCAACCTTGCCGACGGTGCTGAAATCGTCGCGTCTTATCTCGGCACCGTGGAATCCGACCGGATTTGCTCGATTCTGTCCTTCAATTTCGACTACGGTCTGAACCAGATCTGGCAGACGCTCATGGTCGGCGCGACGCTTTACCTCCACGACCTCGCGCTGCCGAACGACCTGCATGCACTCCTGGCCGAAGAAGAGATTACCGGCCTGCCGGTCATGCCGATCATCATCACGCAGATGTTTGCGGAAAACCTGTATCGACCCGTCGATACGCACGATTTCAGTCAACTGCGATATGTCTGTTCCACGGGCGGCCGGCTATCCACGAAAATGATCGAAAACCTGCGAACGGCGTTTCCGCAAACGAAGATCTATTCGATGTTCGGATTGACCGAGGCATTTCGATCGACCTACCTGAATCCGGCGGTACTCGAGACACACCCGACCTCGATTGGCAAGGCGATCCCGGGAACGGAGATTCTCGTTCTCGACGAAAACGGGCAGGCTTGCCCTCCGAATACGGTGGGTGAGCTGGTCCAACGCGGCGCAACCGTTTCAAAGGGCTACTGGAACGATCCGGAGAACACGGCAAGAGTGTTCCGTTCACACCCCGACTATCCCGGAGAAACCCTGGTCTTCAGCGGAGACGACGTCGTCCGTGACGACGAGGGATACCTGTATTTCGTGTCCCGTCGCGACGAGATGATGAAGACACGCGGTTTCCGCGTCAGCCCGACGGAAGTCGAGTCGGAAGTCGTCGGTCATCAGGCCATCGAGTCGGCGGTGGCATTCGGTGTCGTCAACCTCGACGTCGGCGAGGACATCGTCTGTTCGTACACGACAAGCGACGGGCAGGCGCTCCCGGAGAAAAAGCTGCAGCAATACCTCAAGACCAAGTTACCGCGCCACATGGTGCCGGCCTACCTGATCCACTTCGAGTCGTTTCCCCTTACGGGCAGCGGCGGAAAAATCGACCGGTCGTTCGTCAAGGACGCCACGCGCAAGATTCTGAGCGTTGACGACGCACCGCGCGATCCTCGAGTCAGCCCCGGGTAAGCGGCGGCGTTGTGAGTGCCCCCTGTAAAGGCCGCGTGGTTATCGGCGTGATCGGAGACGATATTCACGTTGTCGGCAATCGCATAATGCAGCTTGCGCTGGAAGAATCGGGGTTCAGGGTATTCAACATTCGCACGCGCAACCGACCGCATCATTTCACCGAAGCCGCCCTCGAAGTGAACGCCGACGCGGTGTTCGTGTCCTCGCTCAACGGCGAAGGCGAATACTGGTGCGCGAATTTCCGGCAGCCGTATGCCGAACTCGGCATGGCGGGTATCCTGCTGTACGTCGGCGGCAACCTGGTCGTGGGAAAACGCTCTCAGGCAGACGTCTGCGACCTGTTTCAGCGCTACGGCTTCGATCGCGTTTATCACCAGATTCCGGACATCGGCCGGGCAATTTCGGACCTCGAACAGGATCTGTTAAATGGCAGCTCCCTCTCCAGATGCTAAGTTAAGCCGGATCGACGAGCACCGCGATCGCGTGCTGTCCCAACCGTGGGCCAAGGACATCGATCGTTCGGAAGTCGACGCCTATCTGGAGTCGCTGCGACCTGAACGCTTCGCGTCCGTCCTTTACCGGACCGAGCACACACGACCCTACATCCAGCCGCGCGGCGGATTCCCGCTGTTCGACGACCAGAAGAGCCTGTCGCAAAGCCTCGGCAGGGCCGGTGCCGATTTCATCCCGCTGACCGTAGACAGCTACACAAGGCACAACGACTACGACACGGCCTCGCAACTTCTGCAACGGAGTGAAGACGAGGACAAGGACTACCTGAACGGCTATCCGCTGGTATGCCACGGACACCTGCTGAGTAGGGATCTTTTCGAGGACATAGAGAAGCCGGTCAGCCTCCGTCACGGTACGCCCGATGCACGACTGCTGGTGGAGTTGGCGATCGCCTCCGGGATCACCGACATCGAAGGTGGCGGGGTGTGTTACTGCCTCCCCTATTCCGAGAACTTTCCGCTCGACAGATCGCTGTTGTATTGGCAGTACGTCGATCGGATCTGTGCGCTCTACTCGCGAGAGGGACTCGAAATACATCGCGAAAGTTTCGGGCCACTGACTGCAACGATGGTGCCGCCCGCAATGGCCATCTGCATCCAGATCATCGAAATTCTCCTGGCGGCCGAGCAAGGCGTCAAATCGGTCACGGTGAGTTTCGGCCAGAATGGATCCGTCGCTCAGGACTTTGCGACCGCAACCGTCCTTAGGAAACTGACGGGCGAATACCTCGAGCAATTCGGTTTTTCGGATGTGCGTCACTACCTGGCGTATCACCAGTGGATGGGGCAATTCCCCACGGACCCAGGGAAAGCGACGGCTCTCATTACCGGTTCGGCACTGATCGCGAACCTGCTCGGTGCCGACAAGATCATCACCAAAACCGTCGAGGAAGCGCTGGGGGTACCGACGCGAGACGCCAACGCGGACGCCGTCGAAATCGTCAAATACGTTTTCGAGACCGCCGGGGTGCCGGACATGCTGTCCTCCGACGCCGTGGACCGGGAAGCCAGACTGATCGAATCGGAGGTGCGAAGCATCATGGAAACCGTGTTCGGCCTGCCCGGTGACATGTTCTGGCAGAGCGTGTACCGGGCGTTCCAGCTCGGTTACATCGACATACCGTTTGCACCGCATGCGGACAACGCAAACCACCTCGTTTCCATTCGTGACAACAGCGGCTCGATACGGATATCCGACCCGGGCGACGTACCCATCAGGAAATCCGACGTCGACGCCGAAAAGAGGCTGCTGGAAAGCCGCGGGATTCCCGACGGCAAGACCTATCAGCACATGCTCGCCGATATCAACATCATGGCCTGAACAATGGTCGTTAAAGACATGCCATCCCGTGCCCGCAGCGGCGAGTTGTATACCATCGACATTGGTTCGACCGTGCTCAAGTTCGCGCGTGTCGATGCCAACGGCAAACTGGTGCACCAGGAATTTCATGACCGGGACTTCGACGCTGAAATCATCGACCAGGTTGACCATCTGCTTGCGCCCCACCGCGACAGGATCAACAGGCACAATCTACTGATATGTTCGTCGGCGAACGGTGGACTCCGGGTCGGGATAGTCTGCCTGAGCAATTCCTTCAGCGGCTCCACATACCGAAACCAGGTCCTGCTGGGAGGCGCGAACCCCGTGTACGTGGACGAGGTAACCAACGGCCAGCCCAGGATGAATTACGTCGACGTGCTGCTGGTGGGCGGCGGAATAGATTGCGAGGACGTCGGCCCGATGGAGACGCTGATCAGCCGGTTTTCACCCGACAACTACAACTTCGGCACCCTCGTGTTTGCCGGCAATCATTTTCTCGCCGAGGAGTTCGTACACCGATTCGCCGACGCCAAAGTCGTCCGCAACCCGATGGCAGGCGGACTGACGACGGTGGGCGACTCTATTTTTGTTGCCCTTCGTGACGCGTATCTCGACGACCTGGTTTACAAGAAGGGTGTGAGTGAACTCGCGGCAGAATTCGGCGGCAACGTGCGTCCGACGCCGGAAGTCGTCAACAGAGGCTTCTACAAAGCGATCAGCGAGCGAGAGTTTCCGGAAATGACGGGCGCATCGATCCTGATGGACATTGGCGGCGCGACGACGGATTTTCACTACACGGTCGAGGTCATCCGCGACAGCAGCATCAACCGCCCGGCCGCGGGAGCCTCGGTGTCGCGCTACGTATTCACGGACCTGGGCGTGTTCGCGTCTCGTGACAGCACCGCCCTGCAATTACGGCGTAATCCGAGGACGTTCGAGTTTCTCGAAGTCGTACTGGAATCGGACGTCAGCGAAGTTTACCGGCTTTTGAGGGAGGGAGAGTACGACCCGCCGGCGCAGCTGCTGTCGTATGCCTGTGTCTTTCTCAGCCTGGATCGATTCAGCCAGGGCAACGGACCCGGCCTGCCGACCGCCGATCTGGCAAAGCTGAACAAACTCGTTCTGACGGGGGGTGCCGCACAGATGCTCGATCGGGACAAGACCGCCGCGGTCACCAGTCTGTTCCTGCCGGCGGCGGTCGACGCGGAATTCGTGATGATCGACAGGAACTATGAACTCTGGGTTCAGGGTGCAATATCGCACCAACGTACGAGGGACCAATATGGGAGCGCAGACAAGCATGCCGTCGAATCCTGACTGGCAGTTCGACGACGGCGGGGAATACGAGGATTATGCCGAGCGCTTCGGCACGCCTTATTACCTGTACGATACCGACCTGTTACTGCGTCGGGCGAATGAGGTCCGCAACGCCTTCCGCGGTACCGCATCCGTGTATTTCGCCGTAAAGGCGAACCCGAATCTGACACTCCTCGAGACGATTCGCGATGGCGTCGACGGACTGGACATATCGTCCGTGGGCGAACTCGAGCAGGCGCTGCTCGCCGGTTACGATGCGGAGGATTTGAGTTTTGCCGGTCCCGCGAAGTCTCCGGACGAGCTGGGCAGAGCCATCGAGTGCGGCGTCGGTTCGATCAGCGTCGAATCCGAGCGTGAGCTCCGCGACATCACGAAAATCGCCTCGGACACCGGCCGAAAAGCCAACGTTACGCTGCGCGTCAACCCGCAGACCGATCCTCGCGCATTCGGCCTGAAAATGGGCGGCAGACCGCTGCAATTCGGCATCGACGAAGAGCAGGTCGAGTCCGTGGTCAGGACGGTAGCCGACCGTGCCGACGTAATTTCGTTTCGCGGCGTACACGTTTACGCCGGCAGCCAGGGTTTCGAGTCCGACAGTCTGGCGAACAGTTACCGCAACACGCTCGAGATCGCCGCGCGGATCGAAGCGATCCACGGCGCCGGCCTGGAGAAAGTGAATCTGGGCGGCGGTTTTGGCGTTTCCCACAGTTCCGCCGAAAAGGTTCTCGATCTCGCCGCACTCGCCGATTCGGTATCCGGACAGTTCGAGGAGTTCGTGGCCCGGAGAGACGGCCGGTGCAGACTGATATTCGAGCTGGGCAGGTACCTGGTCGCCGACGCCGGCGTCTACGTTACCCGCGTGATTGGCACAAAAGAATCCCGCGGACAGTTTTTCGCCGTCACCGACGGCGGCTTGCACCATCATCTTGCCGCAGCCGGCAATTTCGGGGTCGGGTTTCGCTCGAACTACCCGGTCGTCAACATTTCCCGACCGGACGCGCCGAAGATCAAGTGCAGTATCGCCGGACCCAGCTGTAATCCCACGGACCTGTTAGGACAAAACACCGAGATCGGGAAACCGCGCGAGGGTGACCTGATTGCGGTTCTCAGTTCGGGAAGCTACGGCCTCACGGCCAGCCCTATTCTTTTTCTGGGGCGAAAAACGCCGGCGGAAATCATTCGCAGCGGCGGTTCGGTCACGCTCGGTAGAGGCCGCCGGGAGATTACCGATTTCAATTGAGACGTGTCACTATCGGCGTCGTGTCAGGGTGGACCCGGGTACCACCAAGACCAGAGACGGCCGCGGCATTCCACTGAACCGGGATGCGGTACTGGCGTTGAGGACCACACACGGTCAACACGAACAGTGGTGTTTCACGTATCGGGGGAAGCGCATGGACTCGGTAGGCTCTGCCTGGAAACGGGCACTAGGGCGCGCGGGCATCGAGAAGTTTCGGTTCCACGATCTTCGGCACAGCTGGGCGAGTTGGCATGTCATGGCCGGCACCGGGTTGCAGGAGCTCACGGAGTTGGGTGGGTGGAAGTCGTAATTCACGCGACTGCACGCGAACGTGTCAGTTTTCCCATTGATTAGGCCGTTTTTCGAGGCAGTCCAACTCAGCAGTTCCACGGCAATCGCCTATCTACATGGTGTCTACATGACAACTGAGAGATCTGCAGGAGTCAGATAATAGGCTGATTTTGCGGTGCCACACCAAGAATCGAACCGGGGACCCTACTGGTAATAAAAAAAGGGCCATGAGGGCCCTGTTCATTGTTACTGGCGGAGAGGGAGGGATTCGAACCCCCGGTCCCCGCAAGGGGACAACGCATTTCGAGTGCGCCCCGTTCGACCACTCCGGCACCTCTCCGATTCCTGCAATCGCTCGTCATTCCGAGCGCACCCACCCGGTGCATTCCTGCACCTCGCGCTGCGGGCGCCCGGCATTGTACTGGTTTTTTCGCCATACCCAAGTTTTCAATCGCAAATTGATGGTATTTGCGCCAAAACCCCGCTATTAGCAGATGATAACAACCGTCCCTTAGTCCTTGTTATGTCACGAATTAGCGTTTGCCGAAATCGTGTCAAGGGCGTGTGACGCTGCAATTCCGGCCGCTGTCCGGTAGCCTTTAGGGTAAGGATCCAGCCTCTGCGGGTCCTCGCGCCCGCCCTGAGGCGGGTCCGGCACGCGCCAAAACCGCTGAATTGTGCCGGCATAAACGGGTCAAAAGAAGAAGATGCCGGCGGCCTATCTGGAGGTGCGACCGGACACACGGAGACTGGCTTTGCGACTGATTGCTATCGCACTCGTCGCGGCGTTGATTGGCACGTGCTCGTCGCCGCCGCCGCTGCTCGACCAGGTACTTGAGCTGGGCGAGCTTCGCGTCGTGACGCGTAATACGCCCAGCACGTATTTCATCGGACCGGACGGCCCGGCCGGGCCCGAATACGACCTGGTCAGCGGGCTCGCGGACGACCTCGGCGTCGAGCTCGTCATCGAGACGGTCGAAAACGTTTCCGAAATCATGCCCTACCTGCTCGAAGGCAAGGCGCACATGGCCGCCGCCGGCCTGTCCGCCACGGACGCCCGCCGCGAATTCCTCGATTTCAGCTACCCGTACGAACGGGTCGACATGCACCTAATTTACAAGCTCGGCACGGGCAAACCGCGAAACATCGAACAGGTGATCGGACGGACCATCGAGGTGGTCGCGGACAGCAGCCACTCGCAGATGCTCGAAGACCTGAGCCGCGTCTACCCTGAAATCACATGGTCACAAAACGCCGATGACGAGGTGGTGGACCTGCTCGAAAAAGTCGCGATGGGCGAAATCGATTTTACGGTTTCCGACTCCACCGAATTCAACATCCAGCGTCACTTCTACCCCGACCTCCGCGTCGCGCTCGATCTCGAAATCGACGACCCGCTGGCCTGGGCGTTTCGCAAGGAAGACGGCGCGAGCCTGCTCGAGCACGCCGACAACTACCTGATCGCCGCGGACCGCGCCGGCGTCGTCGCGCAGGTGCACGATCGTTATTACGGCCATACCAAGGGTTTCGACTACGTCGGCACGCGCGCTTTCATCCGGCACTTCGAGAGCCGCCTGCCCCGCTACCGGCCGTGGTTCGAGGAGGCGGGCAAACAGTACGGCGTCGACTGGCGGCTGCTGGCCGCAATCGGCTACCAGGAATCGCACTGGCGCTCGCACGCGGTATCGCCCACGGGCGTGCGCGGCCTGATGATGCTGACGCAGGCGACGGCCGACTACCTGAACATCCCCGACCGCATGGACCCGCAGAGCAGCATCTTCGGCGGCGCGCGGTTCTATGCGCGGCAGACCGAACGCCTGCCGGACAGCATCGACGAACCGGACCGCACCTGGTTCGCCCTCGCCGCCTACAACGTCGGCTTCAATCATCTGAAAGACGCCCGGCAGATCGTCGAGTGGCAGGGCGGCGATCCGGACACCTGGATCGACGTCAGCAAGGCGCTGCCGCTGCTGGCGAAGCAGCGCTGGTACAAACGCGTGCAGTTCGGGTATGCGCGGGGTTGGGAGCCGGTGCTTTACGTCAATAACATACGCAGTTATTACAACATCATCCGCTGGCTGACCGAGAACGAAGAAGTGCCGGAGGAAGAGCCGGTGGAGCCACAAGACATCGAGATTGCGTCCAGCGCGTGAGGCGGGTCGCCCTTCGTCTCAACGCCGTGCCGCGAAAAATTCGCCAAGCAGCGCGCCGGCCTCCTCCGCGAACAGGCCGCCGTTCACTTCCAGGCGATGATTCAGCGCCGGCAGGCCGCTGAGATCGACAACGCTACCGACCGCGCCGGCCTTTTCGTCGTAGGCGCCGAACACCACGCGCGCGACGCGCGCCTGCAGCATCGCGCCGACGCACATCGGACAGGGTTCGAGCGTAACGAAAACGCATGCGCCGGGCAGCCGGTGGTTCCGCCGTTTTTGCGCGGCCAGCCTGAGGGCCACGATTTCCGCGTGGGCGCTAGGATCGTTGTCGAGGATGCTGCGGTTGTGGCCGCGCGCCACGATCTCACCGGACTGGAACACGACGGCGCCGACCGGCACCTCGCCCGCGGCGGCGGCCTTGCCCGCTTCCGCCAGCGCTTCCCGCATGCAGGCCTGGTCGCTTTCCGACCAGCCGTTCATTCCCACTCGATCGTGGCGGGCGGCTTGCCGGAGATGTCGTAGGTGACGCGCGATATGCCGTCAACCTCGTTGATGATGCGCGTCGAGACGTGCTCCAGGAATTCGTACGGCAAATGCGACCAGCGCGCGGTCATGAAGTCGATCGTTTCGACGGCCCGCAGGGCGATGACGTACTCGTATCGCCGTCCGTCACCCATGACGCCGACCGAGCGCACCGGCAGGAACACCGCAAACGCCTGGCTGCACTTGTCGTAAAGGCCGTTTTTCCGGAGTTCCTGTATGAAGATGTCGTCGGCGAACTGCAGCAGTTCGACGTAATCGCGTTTCACCTCGCCCAGCACCCGCACGCCCAGCCCCGGTCCCGGAAACGGGTGCCGGTACACCATCTCGCGCGGCAGCCCGAGCTCGATGCCGATCCGCCGCACCTCGTCCTTGAACAGCTCGCGCAGCGGCTCGACGAGCTGCATGCGCATGTCCTCCGGCAGGCCGCCGACGTTGTGGTGCGACTTGATCAAGTGCGCTTTTCCGGTCGCCGCGCCGGCGGATTCGATCACGTCCGGGTAAATGGTTCCCTGCGCCAGCCAGTGGATGTCGGTCAGCTTGGTCGCCTCTTCCTCGAACACGTCGATAAACAGCCCGCCGATGACCTTGCGTTTCTCTTCCGGATCGGCGACGCCTTTCAACGCCGCGAAAAACCGGTCCGCGGCATTGACGCGCACGACGTTGACGCCCAGGTGCTCGGCAAAGGTCTCCATGACCTGGTCACCTTCGCGGTAGCGCAGCAGGCCGTGATCGACGAAGACGCAGGTCAGCTGATCGCCGATGGCCTCGTGCAAAAGCGCCGCGACGACCGAGGAATCCACGCCGCCCGACAGGCCCAGCAACACTTTGTTGTCACCCACTTTTTCTCGCACGGCCGCGATGGCGTCGGCAACGATGTTGCCCGGCGTCCACGCGTTCGGGCAGGCGCAGATCTCGCGCACGAAACGTTCGAGAATACTCTGCCCCTGGGCGGTGTGCGTCACTTCCGGATGGAACTGCACGCCGTAGTAGTGCCGGCTGCCGTCCTCCATGGCCGCAAGCGGTGAATTTTCGCTGCGCCCCGCGACCGTAAAACCGGGCGGGAGCGACTCCACCCGGTCGCCGTGGCTCATCCAGACCTTGAGCATCGGCGGTTCACCCTCGGCGGCGTCGCTGAAGCCGCCCAGCAGCCCGGACTCCAGCGGCGTGATTTCCGCGTAACCGAATTCACGATGACTCGACGCCTCGACGCCGCCGCCAAGCTGCGCCGCCATGGCCTGCATGCCGTAACAGATGCCGAGCACCGGCACGCCGAGCTCGAACACGGCCTGCGCCACCCGCGGCGGATCGTCCACGTTGACCGACTCCGGCCCGCCGGACAGGATGACGCCGGCCGCGCCGAAATCCCTGAGCGCGGCCTCGTCCATGTCCCAGGGGTGGATTTCGGAATAGACACCGCACTCGCGCACGCGGCGCGCGATGAGCTGCGTGTACTGACCGCCGAAGTCGAGGATCAGCAGGCGGTGCGCATGAATGTCGGGCTGCGCGGCCGCGGCGACGGATTGCGCCTGGCTCATGGTGAATTCCGGAATACTGTCATTCGATTGCCTGTTGGATTCGGCCCGTCGGTCGGCGATGAGTGATGTGCCAATCGGCTGAGAACTAAGTCGATGAACTAGGTTGATGAACGATAGTTGGGCGCTTCCTTCGTGATCGTCACGTCGTGCACGTGGCTCTCACGCATGCCGGCCGCCGTGATCTTCACGAACTTCGGCCGCGAGCGCATCTCCTGCATGTTACGGCTGCCGGTATACCCCATCGCCGCGCGGACGCCGCCGACGAGCTGGTGAACGATCGCAACGACCGAACCCTTGTAGGCCACCCGGCCCTCGATGCCCTCGGGTACCAGTTTTTCGAGTTCTTCCGCGGCGTCCTGGAAATAACGGTCCGACGAGCCGTGCGCCTGTCCCATCGCACCGACCGATCCCATGCCCCGGTACGATTTGTACGAACGTCCCTGGTAAAGCTCGACTTCGCCGGGCGACTCTTCGGTGCCGGCGAACAGGCTACCGATCATCACGGAATACGCGCCGGCGACCAGCGCTTTGGCGATGTCGCCGGAGTACCGGATGCCGCCGTCCGCGATGAGCGGAACGCCGCTTTGGGCCAGCGCGCCGGCCACCTCGGCAACGGCCGATATCTGCGGCACGCCGACGCCCGCGACCACCCGGGTCGTGCAGATCGAACCCGGACCGATACCGACCTTGACGGCGTCGACGCCGGCTTCCACCAGCGCGGTCGCGGCCTCGGCCGTCACGATGTTGCCGGCAATGACCTGAAGATCGGGATACTCCTTCTTCGTTTTCCGCACGCGATCGATCACACCCTTCGAGAAGCCGTGCGCGGTGTCGATGATGACGACGTCCACGCCGGCCGCAACCAGTTCCGCGATCCGCTCGTCGCTGTCGTAACCGGTGCCGACCGCGGCGCCGACGCGCAGCGCGCCGCGCTCGTCCTTGCAGGCGCGCGGATAATCGCTCGCCTTCTGAAAATCCTTGGCCGTGATCATGCCGCGCAGCTCGAAGTTTTCATCGACCACGAGCACTTTTTCGATGCGGTGCTTGTGCAGCAGTGACATCACCTCGTCGTCGTCGGCGCCCTCGCGCACCGTGACCAGCCTTTCCTTGGGCGTCATGACCGAAGACACGGGCGCGTCCAGCTGCGTCTCGAAGCGGAGGTCTCGATGCGTGACGATGCCGATGGTCTCTTTACCGTCAACCACCGGCACGCCCGAGATGCCCATCGCACGGGTCAGGTCGATGACTTCGCGTATCGACATGTCGGCGGAAACCGTGATCGGGTCACGAACGATGCCGCTCTCGAATTTCTTGACCCGCAGGACCTCGCGCGCCTGGTCCGCCGGCGCCATGTTTTTGTGGATGATGCCGATGCCGCCTTCCTGGGCAAGTGCAATCGCCAGTCGCGATTCGGTCACGGTGTCCATGGCCGCGGCCAGCAGCGGAATGTTGAGCGTTATGTCGGCCGTCAGCTGAGTCGTCATGTCGACCTCGCGCGGCAGGATCTCGGAATAATCCGGCTGCAGGAGGACGTCGTCGAAAGTAAGGGCTTCCTTGGCTACGCGCATTGGATCTCGTTCCGGAGAGGCAGAGCCTGTTAAAAAGTAAACGGTCAATGTTACGCGGCTGCCAATTGCGGGTAAACGGCTTGCCGGGAATTATTTGCAGGTCACGCCGACGCCACCGCCCCGGCGGGCTTCGTTATACTGCGCGCATGGAACCCGAGCCGACCGCAGCCGATCGAAAAACGGCGATCAGCGTCAGCGAGTTGAACCGTCGCGCACGGAGCCTGCTCGAGCGCGGCATCGCCAGGCTCTGGGTCGAAGGCGAGATATCCAACCTGGCGCGCCCGGCCTCCGGCCACGTGTATTTCAGCCTGAAAGACGAATCCGCGCAAATTCGCTGCGCCTGGTTCCGGCAGCGGCAGCGCGGCCGGGCCCGCGATCTGGCGAACGGTGACCAGATGCTGGCCTTCGGACGCGTCAGCCTCTACGAGCCCCGCGGCGACTATCAGCTCATCGTCGAGGACGTCGAACCGGCGGGGGAAGGCGAGCTCCGCCGGCGCTTCGAGCGGCTGAAAAAGAAACTCGACGCCGAGGGTCTTTTCGACGCGGCGCTCAAACGCCCCCTGCCGACGCTGCCGCGCTGCATTGGCGTCATTACCTCGCCGAGCGGCGCCGCCGTGCGTGACGTCATCACGGTCCTGCGACGGCGGTTCCCGGCGGTGCGCGTCATCGTCTATCCGAGCGCCGTCCAGGGCGCGCTCGCCGTCCCCGAACTCACGGCGGCCCTGCAAACGGCCGCTGCCAGGGACGAGTGCGACGTATTGATCGTGGGCCGCGGCGGCGGCTCTCTGGAGGACCTGTGGGCGTTCAACGAAGAAGCGGTCGCCCGCGCGATCCGCAACTCGCCGATCCCCGTGATCAGCGCGGTCGGGCACGAGGTGGACGTCACGATCGCCGATCTCGTCGCCGACCACCGCGCGCCAACGCCATCGGGCGCCGCGGAAATCGCGGTGCCCGACGGCCTGGAGTGGCGACGCAAGGTCTCGCTGTCGCTCAGGCGGCTGACCGGAGTGATGCGGCGAACCATCGAGGACAAGTATCAGGCATTCGACTGGCTCGGACGCCGGCTCGCGGCGGGCAGCCCCGCCCGCAAACTCGAACATCAGGCCGAACGGCTGGGCACAATACGGCGATCGCTGGCGTCCGCCATGCGTCATAACCTCACCGTCCGCGGCCGCAGCATCGACATGAGCCACGCCCGCCTGCTGCGCTCCTCGCCGCGGCAATCCATTCAAGGTATGACATACCGTTCGAGCGAACTCGACCGGCGTCTCCGGGTCGCCGGCGGGAACACGCTGGCGCGGGTGCAAAACCGCTTGCAGCTCGCCGTTCGCGGCCTGGATTCCGTCAGCCCTCTGGCCACGCTCGATCGCGGCTACGCCATTGTCACGGACCGGGAGAGCGGCCGCTTGATCACCGACGCTGCAAAGGTTGCGGTCGGCGCGGACGTCGAAACCCGTCTCGCCAGCGGGCGTTTGGTGGCGACGGTCAAACAGGTCATGGCGGACGACGATGCGACTTGACCTGCGCCACACGCTCCTCGTGATGCTTTTCTGTTCCGCAAGCGCGCTCGCGGCTCTCCCCGGGCACGCGCCCAAGCCCGGCGGCATTGCCGTCGTCGAGGTCCGCAAAAACGCGGAGCGGCCCGAGGTCCGTTTCGGCGACAGGCGGACGATGGTGATCCCGGACAACGGTCGGTGGTTTGCCGTCGTCGGCGTGCCGCTTAGCCAGCCGGTCGGTCCGGCGAACCTGAGCGTCGTGTCGGCGGACGGCGGCGAGTCGACGATCGAGTTCGAGGTCGTGCCGCATAGCTACCGCGAACAGCGCCTGACGGTGGAACGCAGTTACGTCGAACCCGACCAACGGCAGCTGGATCGCATTTTCGGCGAACGGAAGATCATCGACGCCGCCATCAACAACTTCCGCAGCGTGCCCGTCGAGTCCCTGTCCCTGCCGGTCCCGGTCCCCGGCCGGCGCAGCCCGAGCTTCGGCTTCCGCCGCTTTTTCAACGATCAGCCGCGCTCGCCGCACAGCGGCATGGACATCGCCGCAAACCTCGGCACGCCGGTTGCCGCGCCGCGCGCCGGCATCGTGACCGCAACCGGCAACTACTTCTTCAACGGCAACACCGTGCTCTTGGATCACGGCCAGGGTTTCGTGACCATGTACTGTCACCTGGACCGCATCGACGTCGAGGAAATGCAGGCGGTCGAGCCCGGCGACACGCTGGGTCTCGTCGGCGCAACCGGTCGCGTCACGGGCGCGCACCTGCATTTCGGCACCTATCTGACCGGTACCGCGATCGACCCGGCGCTGCTCCTCGAAACCGAATAAACCTTACGCCGGAATCCCGGTGGCCGCTCGCCGGCCGGTGTCAGGAATCCTGGCAGAAGAAGCGGCTGATCACCGGGCGGAAGGCGTCCATTTCGACGAGAAAGGAATCGTGGCCCTTGATGCAGTCCAGGCGGACGAGTTCCACGTCCTCGACCGAGGACTTCAGTCCTTCCGCGAGTTCGACCTGCTGGTGAATGGGAAACAGGATGTCGGTTTCCACGCCGATGACCAGCGCGCGTTTCAGGTTGAGCATCCTGAACCCGGACTCCAGGGAACCGCCGTGTTCGGCGAGATCGAACAGGTCGGACGCGCGAGACAGGTAAAGGTAACAGTTCGGGTCGAACTGGCCGGTGAACCGTTTTGCCTGGGCCTCCAGATACGACTCGACCACGAAGTCGCCGGCGAACTGGTCGCCGGACTCGCCTTCCGCCGACGCCCGCTCGCGGCCGAAACGCTGCTCCCACTCCTCCGCGGACCGGTAAGTGATCATGCCGAGTTTGCGCGCCAGCCGCTGACCGACCAGCGGCGGGTCATCCGGCGTGTAGTTGCCGCCGGCCCACTTCGGGTCGCGCCGGATGATTTCCCGCTGCAGCGATCGCACGGCGATGGAAAACGGCAGCGCGCGCGTCGCGGCCGAAATCGAAATCAGCGCATCGCTGAGCTCGGGATGCCGAACGCAAAACGCCAATGCGCTCATGCCGCCCATGGAGCAGCCGACCGTGGTGTGGATTTTTTCGAGGCCCAGCGCCTTGACGACTTCGTAACCGCCCTCGGCGACGTCTTCCAGCGTCAGCACCGGGAAATCCAGGCCGTAACGCTCGCCGGTCGCCGGATCCACGGACGCCGCGCCGGTGGACCCGAAACAGCTGCCCAACGAGTTTATGCAGATGACGAAAAAGCGATCGGTGTCCAGCGGCAGGCCCGAGCCGATCATGTCCTCCCACCAGCCGGCCGCGGGGTTTTCGGGCGACGATGCGGCGTGCGCCGAGGGTGACAGCCCGGTAAAGAGTATGATCGCGTTTTCGCCCTTGCCCTTGAGCGTACCCCAGGTTTCGTAGGCAATGGTCGGCGACTCGAGGCAGCCGCCCCGATGCATCGCGAACCGACCGTCGACCTGAACCGTTTTTGTCGCACTCAAAGCGTATCTCCCTGTCGAGCGGACATTCTACCGTCATTCGACGCGCCGCTCCGGCGCTGCCCCGCGACGGCCGCCCGCGGCGACGTTCAGCGGCGCTTCGCGAACTTCATCAGCCGCTTGCGTTTACGTTCCTGGCGCGGCGTGAGCTTGTTCCGGCGATCCTTGAACGGGTTGTCGCCGGATCGCAGCTGAAGGCGCACGGGCGTTCCTTTCAGGCGGAAAACCTTGCGATAGCGATTGATCAAATAACGCCGGTAGGCTTCCGGCAAACGATCGGTCTGATTGCCGTGCACGACGATGACCGGCGGATTGCGGCCGCCCTGGTGTGCATAACGCAGGCGGATGCGCCGTCCCCGCACCAACGGCGGCTGATGCTCGCGCACGGCGTCCTCCAGAACGCGGGTGAGCTCGCCGGTCGGCAAATCCCGGGTTGCCGCCGCGAAGGCGCGCTCGGCTGCGGGCAACAGATCACCGACGCCGCTGCCGTGTAACGCGGAAATCGTGTGCTGTTCGGCAAAATCGAGAAACGGAAGGCGCCGGTCCAACTGCGCCTTGACGTGACGCCGCTGCTCCTGCGAAAGCCCGTCCCATTTGTTGGCGACAACGACCAGCGCGCGCCCGCGCTCCACGATGAGTCCGAGCAGACTCACGTCCTGTTCGGTAACGCCTTCCTGCGCGTCGAACACGGCAAGCACCACCTGCGCGCGCTCCATCGCCTGCAGCGCCTTGACGATACTGAACTTTTCGATTGCCTCGTGAACCTTGGCCTTGCGCCGGACACCGGCGGTGTCGATCAATTCGTAATGCCGCCCGTCGCGCTCGAAAGGCACGCTCACGCTGTCGCGCGTGGTGCCCGGCTGATCGAAAACGACGAGCCGTTCCTCCCCGAGAAGGCGGTTGATCAAGGTCGATTTGCCGACGTTCGGTCTGCCGACGACCGCGATCCGCAGCGCCCGGTCCGCGCCCGGCTCCTTCGTATCCGCGGTCGCCTCCGCCTCGTCGTCGAACCCGTCCCCGACAAACGGCGCCAGAACCTCGTCCATGAGCGCCGCCACGCGATCCCCGTGCGCCGCGGAAATCGCAACCGGCTCGCCGAGCCCCAGGCCGTGGAATTCCGCTCCTGCAATCGCCGGATCCAGGCCCTCGGACTTGTTGGTCGCCAGCCAGCTGCGCTTCGCGTGCCGTCGCGCCAGCTGGGCAACGTGTTCGTCGGCCGCCGTCAGTCCGCCGCGGCCGTCCACCAGGACGATCGCAACGTCGGCCTCTTCCAGGGCACGCACGGTCTGATCGACCATGCGTTCGTGAATACCGACCTCGCCGCCGGCGACGCCGCCGGTGTCGATCACGAGATAAGGAATCGGCCCGATCTTGCCGAAGCCGAACTGACGGTCGCGGGTCAGTCCCGGGTAATCGGCGACCAGCGCGTCACGCGAGCGCGTGAGACGATTGAACAAGGTCGACTTGCCAACGTTCGGCCGACCGATGAGTGCAATTACCGGCAACATGAGAGACGTTGGCCAGGCCGGGGCCGGGTCCTAGCTGTCCCCGGCAGGGTCTTCGTCCGCTTCCTGCTCGGGGCGTTCCGGCTGCTCCACATCGAACGCCGCCAGGTCGCCGGACTCGTTTTGCACGTAAAGCCGCCCGGCGACGACCACGGGCGGCGCCGATATCATGCCTTTGCCGACGCGGACGCGCGCAACCGGGGTCCCGTCTTCGGTATCGAAGAGGTGGACGTAGCCCTCGAAATCGCCGACCGCCACGCTGGTATTGAACGGCACCGGTGTCGTCGGCTGGCGTCGAAGCAACGATACCTGACGCCACCGGTCCTCGCCGTTGCGCCTGGCCATCGCGACGAGTTCCCCCTCGCCGGTCACCGTATACACTTTGTCCCAGTCCGCGCCGATCCCCGCATAGGTCGAGACCTCCCTAGCCCAGAGGACCTGGCCGGATTCGGCCGCCAGCGCCGCGATACGTCCCTGATAGCCGGCCGCGTACACGTCCTGGCCAACCGCCGCTATCGCGCCATCGACGTCGGCCAGGCGTTCGAGATCCGAACGACCCGACGGAGGCGACAACACGGACTCCCATTCGATCGTCCCGTCCTCGAGGTTGGCCGCGATCAGGCGCCCGTTGTCGAATCCCGACACGACCGAGGTGCCGACGATCGCGGGCGTCGACGCGCCCCGCAGGGTCAGCGCCGGCAGTGACTGTTCAATGGTCCAGCGCACGGCGCCGTCGAACGTAGACAGTCCACGGAGGATACCGTCGTTGGTCGTGACGACGATGATGTCGTTTTTTATCAGCGGTACCGTCACCGATTCGCCGTCGATGTTGGTGCGCCACAGCTCGACGCCGTCGTTCGCGCGCAGACAGATTACGTCGCCCTTGCGGCCGGCAACCACGAGCAGGTCCTGACCGACGCCGGGACCGGCGGTCAGCTCCACACCGACCTCCGTACGCCAGTTGCGGCGTCCCGTTTCCGGGTCGAGCGAGACGACGTCACCGTCGTAACTGGCCGCGTAAATCCGCGCCCCGTCGCCGGCCGGGGCCAGCGACAAACGCAGGAACTCCGTCCCTTTCCCAACCTTGCTCGACCAGAGCCTGCGAATCGGCAGCGTCTGCTCGAAGTCCAGCAATTCGGTCGGCTCCAGCTCGAGGTCCTCGTCGTCGCCGCCAAACAGGCCGCAGCCCGACACGGCAAGCGCTGCCGTCAGCAACGTGACGGCACGTTTCACTCGACGGTCTCCTCTTCGTCAGGAGTCGCGGGGTCGGGCTCCGCGTCGGATTCCGGTTCGGCCGATTCCGCCGCCGCGTCGTCCTCCGCTTGTGCGGCTTCGTCCGCGGGCGGGCTTTCGCCCTCCGGCACCACGTCCGGCAGATCGCTGATTTTCATCTGCAGCAAGGCGGTGTCGACCAATTGCGCTGCCAGCGGGTCGGTCAGTGCCGCCATGTACGCTTCCTCGGCTGCCTCGTAGGCGCCGAGTTCGGCGTGAGCATCGCCGATGGCTTCGTTGTAACGCGGCCCCATGCCCGTGTCGGTATGCCCCTCGAGCAGTTCGAGCACCGCCTCCGGCTTGTCCTGAAAAAGCAGGATTTTGGCCAGGCGCAGGCGGCCGACCATCTGCATTTCCGCATTCCCGTCGCCGGCCAGGAGGGCCTCGAGCTCCGCGGCCGCGTCCCGATCGCGCCCCTGATCCATGTACAGCCGCGCCATCGCCAGGCGCGACTGATCGGCGTACACCGTCCCGGCGTAGTCCGCGTACATGTCCGCCGCCAGGGCTTCGGCCGGGTCGAGGCGATTCTCGGCAATTTCCTCGGCCAGCGCCTCAAACAGGTTCGACGCCCCCACCTGCATGTCGAGCTGGCTCGAGCGCCAATGATTGAGACCGAAGATGCCGCCGATACCGATAATGGCCCCAACGATGATGTAAGCACCGTTGTCCGACCACCACGACCGCATCCTGTCGATCTGTTCTTTTTCTGAGAGTAACTCGTCCACTGGTCCTGCCTTTATGTATTGCGGACCCGCCGCCGTCGCTAGCCGGATTCCGCGAGCCTTTTTTTAAGTTCACCTACGATGCGATCGAAGGCAACGCTCTGCTGCTCCTCACCGCTCCGCAGCGGTTTTAGCCCGGCGCGCTGCTCGGCGATCTCGTTGTCGCCGATGAGCAGCGCATATTGCGCGCCGCTCTTGTCAGCACGCTTGAGCTGCGACTTGAAGCTGCCGCCGCCCAGATTGGTCTCCACGCGGATCCCCTCGACGCCGTCGCGCAGGGCTTCCGCAAGTTCAAAACACGTCGTCAGCGCCGCATCGCCGGCCGCCACGAGGTACACGTGCGGATCTTTTTCGGGCGCCGTGCCGCCGCAGGCTTCGTAGAGCCCGACCAGGCGCTCGATGCCCATCGCCCAGCCGATCGCCGGAGTCGCGCGGCCGCCAAGTTTCTCGACCAATCCGTCATACCGTCCGCCGGAACAGACCGCGCCCTGCGATCCCAGCGCGTCGGTGATCCACTCGAACACCGTCCGATTGTAGTAGTCGAGACCGCGCACGAGCCGCGGATTGACCCGATACGCGACGCCGGCGGCCTCGAGCAGGCCCTTCAAACCGTCGAAATGTTCCGCCGATTCCGCATCCAGGAAATCCACCATCACCGGCGCATTTGCGACGATGTCCCGTAAATCCGGGTTTTTGCTGTCCAGAATCCGCATCGGGTTCTTGTCGAGCCGGCGAATACTATCCTCATCGAGCCGACTTTTCACGGCGGAAAAGTAGCGAATGAGTTCTTCACGATAGTTTTTGCGGGCGACGTCGGTGCCCAGGGAATTGATTTCCAGCGTCAGGCGGGACAGTCCCAGCCGTTCCCACAGTCGCGCGCACAGGATGATCAGCTCGGCGTCGACGTCCGGACCAGCAAACCCGAACGCCTCGACGTCGAACTGGTGGAACTGGCGGTAGCGGCCTTTTTGCGGCTTTTCATAGCGAAACATCGGACCTACCGTCCAGAGTTTCTGCCGCTGATTGTAAAGCAGCCCGTTGCTGATGCCGGCGCGCGCCATGCCGGCGGTTGCCTCGGGACGCAGCGTCACGCTCTGGTTGTTGCGATCGGCGAAGGTGTACATCTCCTTCTCGACGATGTCGGTCACTTCACCGATGGAACGCCTGAACAGCTCCGTCTGTTCCATGATGGGCAGCCGGATCTCGCGATAGCCGTACGATTCCACGACCTCGCGCACCACGCCCTCGAGGTAGCGCCAGGTTCCGGCAACCGCCGGAAGCACATCGTTCATGCCTCTGATCGCCTGCGGATTCATTGCATCACTGACTGTTGATGGTGAATCTGGCTGTCTGACCGCGGCGCATCGAGTCCAGAATCGGAAAATCCCTGCCATCCACGGTGACCGTGACGTTATCACCGTTACCGAACAACACGCGCAGCGGCGGGTCGCCGCTCACGGAGACGCTGCGTCCGGCAACACCCAGATCGAAGAACAGTCGCGAACCCGTCGCGTCGGTCACCTCGGTCCAACAGTCGCCGGAAAAGCGCATTGCCAGCGTGACCTGTGAGCTGTCCGCCACTTCATCGCTCGGCGCACCCGGCGCAGCCACAAAGGGATCGGCGCCGGCATCCGGCGCCGCAGCGGCCGATTCCGAGGGATCCGGGGTGTCGGCGTCGACGGCCGCGCTCGACGATTCGTCTGCCGTCGGTTGCAGCGACGACTCGGGCTCGTCGGCCGCTGACGGATCGACGTCCTCGGCCGGCTGCGCAAGCTGCGTCTCCCGCGCGGTGTCGGCCCCCAAGGTCGGGCGGTCACCGATCCGGCCCAGCCACCAGTAAACCGCGACCGCTATCGACAGCGCGACGATGACCACGAGAACCCAGCGGCCCAGTTTCGGGTCGCGTGCGTGCTTGCGCGGCGCGCCAACCACGGGCGGCGCGCCAACGGCGCGATTCATCGAATAATAGTCCGTCAACACGTCTTCAATCGGCACGCCGACCAGTTCCGCGTATTTGCGCAAATGGCCCTTGGCGAAGACGGGCGCGCCCAGGGTCTCGAATTTATTTTCTTCGAGCGCTCGCACCTTGGGCTCGTCCAGGTGCAATTCCTTGGCGATATCCAATACGGAAATATCGCGTTCGCGGCGGGCCGCGGCGAGCCGCTCGCCGGCCAGCGGCCCCTGCGGTTCGTCGCGTTCGGTGGATGACGTTTCGTCGGTCATCGTCGCCCGTTGTCAGCCGACATATCGAGAAGTCGCCGCGCTTCCGCGGAATCCGGAAACTCGTCCAAGAGCTGGCGTGTGTAGTCACGCTCGGCATTCGCATTGCCCAATTCCCGCTCGATTTGTATGGCCAGCAGTAGGATCGGCGCCGAAGCCGGTTGCACGGACATGAAACGCTCGAGAAACGCCCGCGCGGGTAAAAAGTCGCCCGCGTTGCGCTTCAGCAAGGCAAGCTGCAGCAGCGCTTCCGGGTGGTCGCGCTTTTCGTCCAGGGCCGCGCGAAAGTAACGCTCGGCCGCCTCGAGATCGGGTTTCGACGCCATGCACACGCCGGCATTGGTCAACGCCACTTCCGGATCATCGTTCTCGGCAATACTGACGACCCGATCGAACTGATTCCGCGCCTCGTCGAACTCCGCCTGCCGGCACAGGAAAACGGCGTAGGTGTTGCGGACGTCGATGTTACGCGGCTCGTAACGGACCGCCAGCTCATAGTGTTCGGCCGCCAGGCGCGGCACGTCGAGCTGCTCGTACGTCAGCCCAAGGGTCATATGCGTCTTCGCCTTGCGCGGGTCGTATTCCAGACTTCGATTCAACGCGTCCCGGGCACGCTGGTAGTTGCCGCGCAGGAAATATTGACGCCCCAAACTGTAGTTCGACTCCGCCGCTTCCGCGTCGTTGGCTTCCGGCGTCGCGGGGCCGGTGGTCGTCGATACGCAGGCGACGCTCAGAACCGCCGCCAGCATGCCTGTCAGAATCATTCTCGTTTTCACGACGTGGCTACCCTCCGGTTTTTCTCGCTGAGCCTGACCCGCACCCGATCACGTACTTTACCAGCCAACTGTCCGCAGGCGGCGTCGATGTCGTCGCCCCGCGTCTTGCGAGTCGTGGCGATGATTCCGGCGCTGCGCAAGTGGCTTTGAAACGCGGCGATCGCGGCCGCCGACGAGCGCTCAAAGCCGCTGCCGGCAAACGGGTTGAACGGGATCAGATTCACCTTTGCCGGCCAATCGGTAAGCAGCTCGACGAGTTGGCCGGCGTGGGACGTCGAATCGTTGATCCCTTTGAGCAAGACGTACTCGAACGTGATGAACCGCTTCGCGCGTTTATCGGCGTAACGCCAGCAGGCGTCCAGCAGCTCGGCAATCGGGTGCACGCGGTTGATGGGCACCAGTTCGTCACGAAGCTCGTCGTTCGGCGCATGCAGGGACACGGCAAGGGAAACGTTGCAATCGTCACCGAGGCGCTCTATGTTCGGCACCAGTCCTGCCGTACTGACGGTGATTCGGCGTCGCGACAAACCGTAGGCATAATCCGATATCAGCAGCTCGAGCGCGGGCACCAGTTGCCGGTAGTTTGCCAGCGGCTCCCCCATGCCCATGAACACCACGTTGCTTACCGCCGGTTCACCGTTCCGTCGCGGCGGCAAGGCGCGAACGGCATAACTGACCTGCCCGATGATCTCGTCGCTGCTCAGGTTCCGATTGAACCCCTGCGCACCGGTGGCGCAAAATGCGCAGTCCAGCGCGCAACCGACCTGCGACGACACGCACAAGGTGCCGCGTTCGGCTTCCGGGATGAACACGGTTTCGATCGCCTGCCCGGCGCCGGACCCGAACAGCCACTTGACGGTGCCGTCGGTCGACCGGTGCTCCGAAATCAGCGGTGGCAATTCGATGCCGGCCACTTCGCCCAGCTTGCTGCGCAGCGGTTTCGACAGATCGGTCATCGCATCGAAATCACGGGCCGCACGCTGATGAATCCACTGCATGACCTGCCGCGCCCGGAACGGCTTCTCGCCCAGGTCTGCAAAAAACGCCTCCAGGGGCTCTTGCGGCAGCCCGATCAGGTTCTGTTTGTCGTTTGCGGTAGGCACGGCGTTTTGCCCGGCGCTTCGGTGAGCCTAGCGTGTCCTCGGGCAGATGCCGTCGTCGCCAAAGAAAAAGGCAATCTCCTGGGCGGCGGTATCCGGCCCGTCCGATCCGTGCACCACGTTCTCCTCGATACTGGCGGCATAGTCCGCGCGGATCGTGCCGGCATCGGCATCCGCGGGGTTGGTTGCGCCCATCAAGCCGCGATTCGCGTCAACCGCGCCTTCACCGCTCAGTACCTGCACCATCACGGGTCCGGACGTCATGTAACTGACCAGATCGTTGAAGAACGGACGCTCCTTGTGCACGGCGTAAAAGCCTTCCGCCTGCTCTTTTGTCAAATGCAGCATGCGCGCCGCAACGATCTCGAGACCGGCCTTCTCGAAGCGCCGGAAGATTTCTCCAATCAGATTTTTTTGCACGCCATCGGGCTTGATGATGGAGAGCGTCTGCTCAACGGACATTCGCGTTTTCCTTAAAGATGACTTCTTGTCAAAAGATTAATGCTTATCGAAAAATGAGTATTCTGAAAACAGCCGGGCATGAACATGCCAGCCATGCGTAAACCCGCGATTTTACTTGGAGAAATAGCGCACGGCAACGAGCCGGGCCCTTTCAATTCGGGGCAGGACCTGCTACGTGGGCAGACTCGGTCAGACGTTGAAGCTCTCGCCACAACCGCACTCCCCGCTCACATTGGGGTTACGGAAGCGGAAGGCCTCGTTCAAACCTTCCTTCACGAAATCGACCTCGGTGCCGTCAATCAATTCCAGACTCTTCCGGTCGACGACCACCTGAATCCCCCGATCCTCGAAAACCACATCGTCGTCGTCAACGGAATCGGCGTAATTCACGACGTAGGCGAAACCGTTGCAGCCGGTCTTTTTGACGCCGACGCGCAAACCGAGGCCGTTCCCGCGTGCACTGAGATACGTTCTAACGCGATCTGCCGCCGGTGGTGTCAGTGAAATAGCCATGAGTCCTTCAGTTTCCTTTGTCGCCCGGCTGCCCGAACTGGGATTCGAGCGAGCGCAGCGCATCTTCGAGTAACAGTATTCGCCCGGTTTTCTCGATGGGCACGTCAAGCGTTTCCATCAGCTCGGCCGCGGTGAATTCTGCCAACATTTTGACCGGTTTGCCTTCAAATCGTTCGCAAACCGCCTCCGCCGCCGCAATCAGGTGCGGACAGCCGAACACGCGAAAGCGTAACACCGCCAGTGTAGCGTTGTCCGTGACGGCCGTCAGCAGAATCCGCGCGCCGTCGCCGCCTTCGCCGGCCTCGGCCGAAACGCCCGGACCGCTGCCGGCCGGCAGGTCGCCGGCGTGGACGGGACGGTCGAAATACGCGCGGACGCGTTTGCTGTAGGGCGTGCGCCGGCCGTCTGGAACGGTTGTTCCGCTCATCCGGCCCGCGCCAGCGTCAGGGCGCGCAGGTGGGACACCGCATGCCGGTAACGCTCGGCCGCATAATCAACCTCGGCCGTCGTCGTGTTATGTCCAAAACTGAAACGAATGGCGCTCTGCGCCTCCCGATCGCTGAGCCCCAGGGCCTTCAGCACGAACGACGCCTCGCCGCTCCTCGAATTGCAGGCCGAGCCGCTGGCGACACACAACGGCTCCAGCGCAAGCATCAGGCTCTCGCCTTCGAGGTCGGCGATGCTGACGTTGAGGATTCCCGGGAAGTGAGCCTCCTCCGAGCCGTTGCGGCGAATGCCCGGCAGGTCTTCAATCGCGGACCACAGCCGGTCATGCAGTTGGCGAAGATGCTCGAGATTCGCCGCCATGCCTTCGCGCGCGAGTTCGGCGGCGACACCCAGACCAACGATCTGGGCAAGCGGCAGGGTCCCCGGCCGCAGCCGCCGTTCCTGGGAACCACCGTGCAGCAGCGGCTGCACGCCGCATCCGGCGCGGTCGGCGACGTACAGCGCCCCGATACCCTGCGGTCCGTGCATCTTGTGCCCGCTCACCGACATCAGGTCAATCGGCAGCTGTTGCACGTCGATCGGCAGCTTGCCGGCCGACTGCGCCGCATCGGTATGGAACAAAACGTCGTGCTCGCGGCAAAGCGCCCCGATGGCGGCGATGTCCTGCACGACACCCGTCTCGTTGTTGACGTGCATGATCGAGACCAGCTGCGTGTCGTCACGCAGCGCGGCGCGCAATTCCGCAATCGGCAACACGCCGTCCGCGTTCGGGGAGAGCCGGGTGACGTCATAAGATTCTTTCTCCAGCGCATCGGCCGCACCCAGCACCGCTTTGTGCTCGGTGGTCATCGTGATGACGTGGCGACCCCGGTGCGCCCGGAAGCGGGCGCCGCCGATCACCGCCAGATTGTCCGCTTCGGTTGCACCGGAGGTAAACAGGAGGTCCCGAGGCGCCGCATTAAAAAGCGCGGCCAGCGCCGCGCGGGCATCGGCAATGGCCGCGTCCGCGCGCCGGCCGGCAACGTGGATCGACGAGGGATTGCCGAAACCCTCGCCGGCCTCCAGATACCGCGACATGGCGGCAACGACCGAAGGAGCGGGCGGCGCGGTCGCCGCGTGATCGAGGTACACCTCTCGTGGGTGCCGGCAATCCTGCATCGGCCCGCTCATTCCGCCAAATCCGTAGACAGGTGTCGATCCATCGATGCGAGTATGCCGCGCAGAATGTTGAGCTCGTTTTTGTCGGGCATCGCACGCACGTACAGCCTGCGCAGCCGGCGCATCAGGAGACGCGGATTTTCCGGATCCAGAAACCCGCTCCGGGTCATCACCGATTCGAGGTGCGCGTAAAAATGTTCGAGCTCGGCGGCCGTCGCCGGAGGTGCCGCATCCTCGGCCTGAGCGGCGGGCGGACCCGCGGGGTCGGCGTCGAGGCTCGCGATTCTCAGTTCGTAGCTCAGCACCTGCACGGCCATAGCCAGGTTCAGCGAGCTGAACGTCGGTACTGTCGGGATGGTCAGCAGCGTGTGGCACCGATCGAGATCGTCGTTGGTCAATCCGGACTTCTCGGGACCGAATACGACGGCCGACTTGCCCTGCGCGCTCTCGGCCAGCAAACGACCGGCACATTCCCGCGGAGTCATGCTCGGCCAGCCGATCGTCCGCGAACGCGCGCTGGCGCCCGCCACGTACGTGCAGTCGGACAGCGCAAGATCCAACGTATCGAACACGGTCGCCGCCGCAAGGACGTCTTCGGCGCCCGACGCGCGAGCCGTCGCGTCCTCGTGAGGAAAAAACTTCGGACGCACCAGGGCGAGGTCGTGCAGCCCCATGTTTTTCATCGCCCGGGCGGCTGCGCCGACGTTGCCGGGATGTGTCGTACCCACCAGAATTATCCGCACGTCCATTTCGATTGCGCCTGTCTATTCCGAATCGCTTTGGTATTCTAGCGCGGTGCGGCCCACCCCGGCCCCTGCTCTTTAGGGCCTGTTAAGCATTGATGGAACGTTGACGGATCCTCGACATGAACGCATTGCTCAATGTCGCCGTGATGGCGGCTCACCGTGGTGGCGACACCCTGGTTCGCAGTCTCAACAAACTGCACCGCATCAAGGTTGAACAGAAGGGACGCAACGATTTTGTCAGCGAGGCCGATCGTACCGCGGAGCGGGCGATTATCGACACGATACTGAAGCACTATCCGGACCACGCGATCCTGGCGGAAGAGTCCGGCCGTCACGGCGAGTCCGACCACGTTTGGGTCATCGACCCGCTCGACGGCACGACCAATTTCCTGCACGGCTTTCCGGTGTTTTGCGTCTCTATCGCGTTGCTCGTCAACGGCAGACAGGAACACGGCGTCATCTACGATCCCCTGCGCCAGGAGTTGTTCACGGCCTCGAGAGGCCAGGGCGCGCAGCTCGATGGCCGGCGAATACGCGTCAGCGGCGAAACCCGGCTGGACCGCGCCCTGCTCGGCACCGGTTTTCCTTACCGCGACGCCAACAAAGCACTGGGTCCGTACATGAAGATGTTTACGCGGGCCATCGAAAACTCGGCGGGCGTGCGGCGCCCCGGGTCGGCGGCGCTGGACCTCGCCTACGTCGCCGCGGGACGAATCGACGCGTTCTGGGAAACAGGCTTGTCACAATGGGACATTGCCGGAGGCACGCTGCTGATCCGCGAGGCCGGCGGCATCGTCAGCGGACTGGACGGCGGCGAGAACTACCTCGACACCGGTCACGTCCTGACGGGCACGCCGAAAATATACGGCGCCGTCGCAAAACTCTTTGCACCGCATATCAAGGAGATGTTTGCCGTTTGAATCAGGGAAGATCGTCGACGAGGTCGGGATCGGCTTCGGGCGGCAGAAGGTCCTGCGCACGCACGTCGAGCGCCAGCGCGGTCGTGCTTGCCACGTAAATCGACGAATAGGTGCCGACGATGATGCCGATGATGAGGGCGATCGAAAACGGTCCTACCGCCTCCCCGCCAAGGAACAGCAGAGCCAGCAGCACGAGCAGGGTCGTCAGGCTGGTGGTCAACGTACGGGCGAGCATTTCGTTGATCGACGTGTTGATCGATTCCGTCGCATCGACGCCGCGCAGCGCGACAAAATTTTCGCGGATGCGGTCGAACGCGACCACCGTGTCGTTCAGCGAATAACCGATGACGGCCAGCACGGCCGCGACGACGGACAGGTCGAAGTCGAGTCCGGTGAGCGAAAAGAACCCGACCGTCAGGATGACGTCGTGAAACAGCGCGGCCACCGCGCCGGCCGCGAACTTCCACTGAAAGCGCCACATGACGTATGCGAAAATCATCATCATCGCAAAAATCATGGCCAGGCCGCCCTGTTCCGTGAGTTCTTCGCCGACCTGCGGACCGACAAACTCGACGCGCAGCAATTCGACGTCCGGTTCGTCCGCCTCGAGCGTGGCCTGCAGGTCGCGGCGGATCTGGTCCGGATCGGCACCCGGCTGCGGCGGCAGCCGCAACAGAACGTCGGTGGCGGCGCCGAACTCCTGGACCTGGGCCTGCTCGAAGCCGGCCTCGACGAGCAGACCGCGGATGCGATCGAGATCGGCGTCCTGGGGATATTCCACCTCGAGCAAGACACCGCCGGTGAAATCAATGCCGAAATTGAGGCCGCGGGTGGCAAGCGACACGAACGAAATCAGTATCGCGATAACCGAAAGCGCAATCGCAATGCGCCGCCGGCCGCTGCTCAGAAAATCGATGCTGGTTTTTTCTTTGATGATTCGCACGGGCGGGAACCTCAGATCGGCAGGGCTTCGAGGCGGCGCTTGCCGAACACGAGGTTTACGATCGTCCGCGTACCGACGATCGCGGTAAACATGGACGTGATGATGCCGAGCGACAGCGTGATCGCGAATCCCTTGATCGGGCCGGTGCCGAACGCAAACAGCACGATCGCGGCGATCAGCGTCGTGATGTTCGCATCGGCGATCGACGACAGCGCCTTTTCGTAACCGGAGGTGATGCTCGCCTGAGCGGAATTACCGGCCGACAGCTCCTCCCGGATGCGCTCGAAGATCAGCACGTTCGCGTCCACCGCCATGCCGACCGTCAAAACGATACCCGCGATACCGGGCAAGGTCAGAGAGGCCTGCAACAGCGAGAGCAATGCAACGATGAAAATCAGGTTCGAGAAGAGCGCAACGTTGGCGATCAGGCCGAAACCGCGGTAATACACCGCCATGAACGCGATGACCGCGAGGAAACCGATCGTGACCGCCTGAAACCCGCGGTCGATGTTCTTTCTGCCGAGCGTCGGCCCGATCGTACGCTCCTCGACCTTGTAAACCGGCGCCGCGAGCGCGCCGGCGCGCAGCAGCAGGGCGAGATTGCCCGCTTCGGCGGGCGTGAGACCGGAGATCTGGAATCTGTCCTTGAACACGCCGCGAATCGTCGCGGTGCTGATGATCTCCTCCGTCTTGACCGTGTGTTCGACCGGCTCGCCGTTGACCGTTCTGACTTCGCGATTGGTTTCGATGAACACCGTGGACATCGGTTTGTTCAGGTTCTGTTGGGTGGTGACCAGCATGCTCTCGCCGCCCGCCGTGTCGAGCGTAATGTGGACGATCGCGCCCTGATCGAACCCGACCGCCGCGTCGATAATCTGATCGCCCGAAGCGATGATCGCCCGCTTCAGAACCTGTGGCGTCTCGGTTCCACGACCCGGGTACCGCCTCGAGCCGGGCTCGTTGCCGCTCTGATCCACTAGTCGGAATTCGACGGTTGCGGTCGCCGTCAGGATTCGGTCGAACAGCGCCGGATCGTCCACGCCCGGCAACTGCACGACGATGCGGTCGACGCCCTGACGCTGCACCAGAGGTTCTGCGACACCGAGTTCGTTGACGCGATTTCTCAGCGTGGTGATGTTCTGCTCGACGGCAAAATCCTGGCGTGCCTTGATCTGCGCCTCCGTCATGCGAACCCGGAACGACTGCTCGTCCGCGCCGTCGAGAATCAAAAGGTCGGAGTCCGCTTCCTCGATCAGCTCGCGCACCGCCTGCATGTCTTCGGCCCGGCGGACCCGAACGCGAATCTCCGTGCCGTCCAGCTCGACCAGGCTGCGAATGCGCGCTTCACGCAACAGATCGACGAAACTCTGTTCGTACAGCGTGAGCCGGGTCTGAATGGCGGATTCCATGTCGACTTCCAGCAGAAAGTACACGCCGCCGCGCAGGTCTAGGCCGAGACTCATCGGCTGCAAACCCAGCGTCCGCAACCACTCGGGGAGTTTCGGCGCCAGGGTTTGCGCCACGCTGGCGCGACTCTCGAAACGGTCGGCCAGCCGCTCCCGTGCGACGATCTGGTCCTCGATCGAATCGAAGCGAAGCACGGCGCGCCCCTCCTCCAGATACGCGGCTTCCGGCGTCACCGACACCGAATCCAGCGCGCGGACGAATTCCTGCACCTGGTTGTCGTCGAAATCCAGGCCGTCCCCGGCCACCAGCTGCACCGCGGGCGTAGTGCCGTAGATATTCGGCAGCGCGAATATGCAGCCCAACAGAAAGATGCCGAGCACGAGCAAATTGAGCCATGCGGGATATCGGTTCATTGTCGGCAGATTCAGGCGGCGTCGATGGTTCCCTTCGGCACCACGGCGGATACCGAAGACTTCTGGATCTTGATCTCGACGTTCTGCGCAATTCTGACGCTGGCGTAGTGCTCGCTAACCGAGGTCACGGTGCCGAGAATGCCGCCGATGGTCATGACTTCGTCACCGGTCGAAAGTGCCTTGACCAGTTCGGCATGCGCTTTTTGTTTTTTTTGCTGCGGACGGATCAGCAGGAAGTAGAAGGCGCCGAAAATGACCAGCATCGGCAACAAAAACCCGAAGGGGCCGCCCTGCGGCGCGGCATCTTGTGCGTAGGCAGTACTGATAATGAAATCCATGTCTCTTCTTTCTTGTTGGGACCAGGGCCTGTTGACGATCTGCCGCCGGGAATAGGGACAGCCAACTATTATGGCACACGAAGTTTATCGATTGGCAGTGGATGGGGACGCGCCCCGCGGATTCAAGGGTTTGACCGCGCACGGCGAGGCCGGACGACCGCTCAAGGGTCTTCGGCGCCGCCAGCATAGGCCGCTTTCAACTCGGCGGCAAAGGCAGCCAACCCGTCGGTCTCGATCGCGGCGCGTAACCGAGACATAAGATCTTGATAATAATGAAGATTATGGATCGTCCCAAGGCGCGGGCCCAACATTTCGCCGCATTTTTCCAGATGTCGAAGATACGCGCGGCTGTAGTTCGCGCAGGTGTAACACCCGCAGTTCGGGTCCAGCGAGCCGGTGTCGTCGGCGTGGCGGGCATTACGAATCTTGATGACGCCCTCCGAGGTAAACAAATGACCGTTTCTCGCATGGCGCGTCGGAATCACACAGTCGAATAAGTCGACACCGCGACGGACCGCCTCGACGATATCGACCGGCAAGCCCACCCCCATCAGGTAACGCGGCGCCGACTCCGGCATTCGGGGCATCAGGAAATCGAGCACCGCAATACGCTCGTGTTCCGGCTCGCCCACGGCAAGACCGCCCACCGCGTATCCGTCGAAGCCGATTTCCTCGAGTTCGGCCAGTGAACGATGACGCAAGGCTTCATAGACGCCGCCCTGCACGATGCCGAACAAGGCTTCGCCGCGATCCGGCTCGGCGTTTTTGAGCCTGTCGAAGTGCCTGCGGCTGCGTTCCGCCCAACGCAGCGACAGCTCCATGGACTCCAGCGCCTCCGGTTGCGTCGCCGGATACGGCGTGCATTCGTCGAACACCATCGTGACGTCGGCATCGAGGTCGTGCTGCACCTCGACCGAACGTTCGGGTGTCAACAACACGGCCTCGCCATCGACCGGCGACCGAAACCGCACGCCTTCCTCGCTGAGTTTCCTGAGCGCCGCCAGCGAAAACACCTGGAAGCCGCCCGAGTCCGTCAGGATCGGTCCGTCCCAGTGCATGAATTCGTGCAGACCGCCGTGCTGCCGAACGATCGCGGTACCGGGCCTTAGCATCAGGTGGAAGGTGTTGCCGAGAATCATGTCGGCGCCGCTCGCGGCAACTTCCTCCGGCGTCACGCCTTTCACCGTACCGTAGGTGCCGACCGGCATGAAGGCCGGCGTCCGCACGCGTCCACGGCGGAACTCCAGTTCCCCCAGGCGGGCCGCGCCGCTGGTTTTTCGGACGGTCATCCTCATTGCGACCGGTCCCCGGGAAGTATCAGCATCGCGTCACCGTAGCTGAAGAATCGATACTCTTCGTCAACGGCATGGCGGTAGGCCTCCAGTATGCGCTTCCGGCCGGCGAACGCGGCCACCAGCATCATCAGCGACGAGCGGGGCAGATGAAAGTTGGTCAGCAGCGCATCAACCGCCTTGAATCGGTATCCCGGACGAATGAACAAATCCGTCTCGCCGCTGAACGCCCCGATCTCGCCGTTCCGTGACGCGGCTTCGAGAACGCGCACCGATGTCGTCCCGACGGCAATCACCCGGCCCCCGCTTCGTCGAGCTTCGTTGACGGCGGCGGCGGCGTCTGCGCTTATTTCCGCCCGCTCCGCGTGGAGGTGATTGTCGTCGACGCGCGCGTGTTTCAACGTCTGGAACGTGCCTGCGCCGACGTGCAGCGTCACGAATGCGTGCCCGACGCCGCCGGCGCGAAGTTCGTCGAGCATCGCCTGATCGAAGTGCAGGCCCGCCGTTGGCGCGGCGACCGCTCCGGGTCGCCGGGCGTAAACGGTCTGATAGCGCCGATCGTCCTCCGCCACCGCGCCGCGGTTCAGGTACGGCGGCAACGGTACCTCCCCGTACGCATCCAGGAACGGTTCCAGCGCGGTCGAAAACTCGACGGAGAACAGATTCCCGTCGCGGCCGCGGACAACCGCACGGCAGTCGCCTGTGAACTCGAGCTCGGTTCCGGGTTTGGGCGACTTGCTGGCGCGGAGCAGCACGGCTGCCGTCCGTTCCCCGGTAACGCGTTCGATCAGCACCTCGACCTTTCCACCGCTCACCTTTTTCCCGAACAGACGAGCCTTGATGACCTTGGTGTCGTTCAGGACGAGCAGATCGCCGGAACGCAGGTACGACGGCAAGTCGCCGAACTGCCGATCCTCCAGCCGATCATCGGGCGCGTTGACCACCAGGAGTCGGCTGCCGCGGCGCTCTGTTGTCGGATGCCGCGCAATCAGCCGATCGGGCAGCGGGTAATCGAAATCGGACAACAACATGGGCGCGCATGGTAACAGAGGCCTGCACGGCCGGTTCGCTCAAAGCCCGCGGAGACGGACCCGCGGGCAAGGTGGATTCCTACCGGCGTTCGTTCACCGCCGGGGGGCGGACCTGGCGTTGAACGATGGGCGCGACACGGGTCCGCAATTCGACACCGGGCGGCGTCACGGAACCGACAACGGCGCCTCGCCGGCCGGTTCGCGTCGCGGCCTGGGGCATTTCGATGTCCAGCGTTTGCGCGCGCTGGTCACGCATGATCCGAATCTCGAGGTTTTCACCCTCCTGGTAAGAACCGAGAATCCGGATGGCATGCGACACCGAGTTCGGAGTGCGGCCGTCGATACTCAGAATGACGTCGCCGTCCTGAAGCCTGAAGGCCTCGTCCTTTGGCGCTCGAACGACCAACAGTCCCTCGGCCGTGCCGAAATAGCGTCCGAGACCCTCGGTAAGCTTCACCATTTCCATATCGCCCCAGGCCTGTGCCCCGCCCACGAACACAAAACGGCTGCCCGCCGAACGCGGTGCGTCCGGGGTAACCGGCGGCATGGAAAACCGGAAGTCGGTGCCCGGTTCGACGGATCCGAACGCCCACGGCGACATCGGCTGCGGCGATACCTCGACGTTCTCCGACTTACCCGCACGCAGGTACTCCACGTCGATGACGTCACCGGTTTCCACGCCGGACATGAAATCGAGCAGTTTCTCGTTGGCGGCGCTACTGTTGTCGGCGCTCAGGGCCTCGCCGTTGACGGCCGTGATGACGTCGCCGGCGCGCAGGCCCGCCTCGGCGGCCGCGCCGCCCGGCGATACGCCGATCACCTCTACGCCCTCAACGGGATTCCGGCCGTCGGGCGCGCCGATAGTAATGCCGAGTACCGGTTTGTCGCTGAGTCGCGTACGCCAGTATCCGCTGGACAGGTATGGGAGCTGCCGGGTGCTGAGTTCCGCGATGCGGCGCGCGGCTTCGGCCATGCGCGACTCCGCCTCACGCATCTCGTGTTCGATATCGATCGCCTCGCGTTCGACGGCGCGGTTCTCTCGTTCCGTTTCGGACCGCGTCTGTTCACCCTCCTGAGCGTACGCGATCGACGTACTCAAGACCGCCGCCGCACAAATACAAATTGTCTTCCACCTGTTCATTCTGCACTCCAATTTACCCAAAGCGGCAGCCTCCCATTCTGCCGGCCCAAACAAACTCGTCACGCGTGTGCGCCGCGCTACCGGATCACCGCGCCGAACATTCAGAACGACCCCCGCTGCATCTGCGCATAACGCAACTGCACCAGCGAATCCATCAACCTGACCCGTTCACGCCAGTACGCTTCCTGTTGACGCCGAGTCATACGGATCTGCGGATGATTCAGCCGATAGTCGATCGCCGCGATGCGGTTTTGCAAATCGTCGATCGTCGCCGCCGTGCTTGCCCGCATCAGCTGCGGCGAATCGGGCAGCCGTCTCAGATCCCGCTCCAGAACCTGCGATTGCACCATCAACGCGTTGATCGAACGAAGCTCGCGGTCGGCGACGTTTTCGCTATAGGTCGGGACGGTCGGCAGGTTCTCTTGCGCAATGGTGTCCACACCCACACCGGGCGAACCCGAATTCGGCAGATTCAGCACGGCCAGCACGACCGCCGCGGCGATGCCGGTGCCGGCGAACCAGCGGGCGTTGTCCGCGATGAGACGCCGTCCAATCAGTCCCTCCGCGCGGGCCTGACGTTCAATGCGCTGCCAGACGGCGCGCGGCGGCATCGTCTCCGGCAGCCGCTCGAGCGCCGACTGAAGAAAGTCACGCTCCGCGATCGTCAATCCACTGTTCATTTCGTCATCCTGCTCGGTCGGTTCCATTGTCATGACTTCAAAACCTCAACACGGTTCGAGCGCGCGGCCGGAAAGCGAACCGTCCGTCGCGGGAGCGCCGGCCTCGGCGTCCAAAAACGGCCGCAGGCGCTGATACGCCCGCGACAGCTGCGATTTGGAGAAGCTCTCGGTCTTGCCCATGAAATCGGCAATTTCCTTGTGCGTAAATCCTTCCACGTCGTGCAGCCAGACCACGGCCCGGCTCACCGGCGGCAGGCGGCTCAGCGCAACGTCCAGATCGATGGCCTCGTCCGGGTGGCCCGATATGCCGTGACTTTCGGCGCGGCCGGGCGTCATCTGGTCCCAATCGTCGTCAAGACTTTGACCGCGGCTGTGCCAGGCCGAGCGCAGAAACATGAGCGCCTTGCTGACCGCAACCCGGCGAATCCAGCTGCCGACGGGCGCTTCGCCGCGGAACTTGCCGATACTCCGCATCACCTCGATAAACGTCTCCTGCAGCAAGTCCTCGGCGTGCGCGGGCACGCGGGTGAATCTCAGGCAAATCGAATACACCGGTGTGGAAAAGGCGCGATAGAGCACCTCGTGCGCCTTGGCGTCGCCCCGGGCCGCCCGGCGCACGATCGCCGCGTCGATGTCGATGTCGGAGAACTTGCTCATAACTCCCATGATAGATGCTCTGACCCGTGAAATGGTCGCAAAATGGGCGCCCCGGCCGGTGGCGCCCGCCGAGTCACGAACGTATACTGCGGGCCCTTTGCCGGGGTGGCGGAACTGGTAGACGCGCCGGATTCAAAATCCGGTTCTGGAAACAGAGTGCGAGTTCGATTCTCGCTCCCGGCACCACTCATCATCGATGGCCGGCCGTGTACATCGCCGGCACAGTGCTTATGAAACATTGTTCGAGCTGCGGCGCTCTCGTGCAAAAGAAAGTCCCCGACGGCGACGACCGGGAGCGCTGGGTGTGCCCGGAATGCCACACCGTGCACTATCAGAACCCGAAAATCGTCGTCGGCTGTGTGCCCGAGCGGGACGGCGAAATCCTGCTGTGTAAGCGGGCAATCGAGCCGCGGCACGGGTTCTGGACCGTGCCCGCAGGCTTTATGGAACTGGGGGAAACCTTACAGCAGGGCGCGGCCCGCGAAACCCGGGAAGAAGCCTGCGCCGACGTGCGTATCGGCCGGCTGTTCGCATCCGTCGACGTCATCGACGCCGGCCAGGTGCACCTGTTTTTTCGCGCGGAGCTGCTCGGCGGCCATCGCGCCGGACCGGAGAGCCTCGATACGAGAATGTTCTCCGAGGACCAGGTGCCGTGGGACGACCTGGCGTTTCGCAGCGGTGTTTTCGCGCTTCGGAAGTACTTCGAGGACGCGGGAAGAGATCGCGGCGTGCACCACCACGAACTGAGGCGTTCCGCTCTCGGCCGCTACGACGCCGACGACTGATCCGCGCGAACGTCCGGATTCCGCCGTCGAAGACGTCGCCCTATTCGGGTTGGGCCATCGCGTCCAACGCTTCGGCAAGCTGGGCCGGCGGCATGTAACCGCTGACCAGCGTTCCGTCCTCGAACAACAACGCCGGCGTGCCGCTCAGGCCAACTTCCTGACCCATTTTGTAGTGCGTGCCCACCACTTCGGGATTACAGCTACGCGTGTCGAAATCCTTGTCGAGTTTTGCGTCGGTCAGGGCTTCATTTCGATCGTCCGCGCACCACACCTGCTCGGCCTTCGCCCAGGACGGCGAGGTGGGTCCGTTCCGCGGATACAACAGATAACGGACTTCGATGCCGGCCGCCAGATATTCGTCCATCTGGGCATGAAGGCGGCGGCAAAACGTACAGTCGATGTCGGTAAACACCGCAACGGAGTAACGCTTTTTCTCCGGGCTGAACACGATCAGCTCGTCTTCGGGATAAGACGCCATCAGTTCGCGGCGGGCGTCGTTACGGCTGTTTTCGGTCAAGTTGACCGATCGTTCGAGATCGATCATGTCACCTTGCATCAGGTACCGCCCGTCGGCCGATATATAGGCGACGATCACACCCTTGCGAATCGTGTACCAGCCGTCCACGGGACCCGCGAACACGTGCTCGGCCTTGATTTCCGGGAACGTGCTGGAAACCGTCTCGCGGATGCTGGCAAGCTCGGCGTCGTCCGACCGCGCGGCCGACGCGACGAAAACCGCCGCGAATAAAATAGCGATTCTGCTAAAGGTATGTGTCATGAAATCTATCCTGCTGCTACCGTTGCCCATTCGCGCATCGAGGGGCCGTCTGATGCTGCCAGATTCGACCGGCCTTCCGGGCCGCCGGTTCCGCCTGCCGTTCCAAGCGCCCTGTTGATCTGCCTGTTCTTCGAGCGCAGTGTACGCCTTATTGACGACAGAACGTAAGTAGATGACCCGGCGTACGGTGGGTTTATTTCAGATACGCGGGGTAAGACTGCCGTGCGACGACGCCGGCCGCTATCCTCTCGGATGATGCTCGCCGTGCAGATCCTTCAGTCGTTCACGGGCGACGTGCGTGTATATCTGCGTCGTCGACAGGTCGCTATGGCCCAACAGCAGCTGGACGACGCGGAGATCGGCGCCCCGGTTCAGCAGGTGGGTGGCAAACGCGTGTCGCAGGCTGTGGGGTGACAGCTTCTTGTCGATGCCCGCCTTCTGAGCGTACCGTTTGATGATGTGCCAGAAAGCCTGACGCGTCATCCGGTCGCCGCGGCGCGTCGGAAACAGGAAGTCCGTCTGCCGTTCGAGCAGGATCTCCATGCGCGGACCGTCGATGAAATCCTTGAGCCAGCGCTGCGCCTCGTCGCCGAGCGGGATGAGCCGCTCGCGGTCGCCCTTGCCGACGATACGTAATACGCCCTGATTGAAGTTGACCTGGGACTGCTTGAGATTGATCAACTCGGAGACGCGCAGGCCGGTCGCGTACAGTAATTCGAGCATCGCACGGTCCCGATGGCCAAGCGGCTCGTCGGTGTTCGGTGCATTGAGCAGTGCGTCGACCTCTTCCTCCGTCAAGGTCTTCGGCAGTGAACGGCCGATCCGCGGCATCTCGATGTCGGCCGTCGGATCGCTGTCGCGCAGACCTTCGCGCATCATGTAACGGAAGAAACGTCGAAAGCTCGACAGCTGTCTGGCCGTCGAACGCGGTTTCGCCCCGCTCTCGACTCGCATGGCGATGAATTCCAGGAGATCGGACTTCTGTGCCTCCTCGATCGGAATATTGCGTTCCGAAAGCCCGCGCCAAAGGGTCATTAGGTCTGCGCGGTAAGCCCCAAGCGTATTCGCGGACAAACCGCGCTCCATCCAGATCGCGTCGAGGAAACGGTCGACCAGCTGTTCGGAGCTGGACGGTGTCTTCGCATCGGTGTTGTTGTCCTGATTGCCTGCCATAGTTTCCCTGATTCGGGCGCCGCCCTTCGCGTCAGTCATCCGATGCAGCTAAACGGCGGCGATTGCGCGTTTGTGCACAATGACAGGCGGCTCCAAAAACGCCCGTTTACGGAAATCGCCCGACAAAGTGGCAAACACGCCGCCAAACAACGGAATTTTCAAGCGTTTGAGTATGCGGACGGCCTTTGGAGCGCGTCGTGATCGCTGTCACAGATTCACCAAAGCATTAACATAAAGTGAGCTACGTCACACTACCCGGCGTGAACTCGCGCTTGGCGGACAATCGCGGCGAGGCTTGGCATTCTCCCGACAAATCGTTAGGTTGTCGCCCACTTGAGTCACCGTTTCCGCCATTTCCCGCATCTTCGAGCAATGATCGCCACGACACCGGAATCCCGCCCGGGCGTTCTTCGTTACCTGTACGGCCCTTACGCCTGGCTGGTTTTTGTCCTTTTCGTGACCGCTGCGGTCCTGTCTGCCGTCATCCTACCGGGATTGGAGCGCCGACGCCGTTGGGCGGGTAAATGCGCCCGGGGCTTTTTTGCCGCCGCCGGCATCGGCAGCAGGGTCCGCGGGCTCGAGCGGCTGCCGGACGGACCCTGCGTCGTCGTCGCGAATCATGCCAGTTACCTGGACGGCGTTATCCTGCAGGGTTTTCTCCCGCCGCGATTCTCCTACGTCATAAAGAGCGAAATGCGCAAGGTGCCGTTGGCCCATTTCTTTTTGCGCCGCATCGGTTCCCGCTTCGTCGAGCGTTTTCAGGCTTCCGGCAGCGCGCGCGACGCCCGCAAGCTGCTGCGCGCGGCCGATGAAGGCACGTCGCTCGCGTTTTTCCCCGAGGGTACGTTCATCGCACAGCCCGGGTTGAGCCGATTTCGCCGTGGCGCGTTCGTCACGGCAATCAAGTGCTCCTCGCCGCTGGTACCGGTAGTCATTGGCGGTTCCCGGGCCATTTTGCCCATGGGCAGGGTGCTGCCGATGCCCGGAGAATTGACGGTCGACGTCCTGGACCCGGTGATGCCCGAACACCCGGCCTTCAGCCACCACAAGACGCTGGCCGGCGAGGCGCGCCGCCGAATACTGAGCCACCTGGACGAGCCCGACCTCACGCCGCCGGCGGAGGCTTGACGCCTACCGTAAGTGAGCTATTGCAGGCCGCCGGCGGATACGCCAAAGTAGCGGCGTTTTTACCGACCGGAAACTCGACACCCATGACCGACGACCGTGTTCACATCGTTGCCGCCCGGCGTACGCCGCTTGGCGCCTTTCAGGGCGAACTGGCCGGCGTCAGTGCAAACGACCTGTCGGCCGCCACGACCAGGGCCGCGATCGACGATGCGGGGATTGGCGCCGACGTCATCGACGAAGTCCTGATCGGCTGCGTTCTCCCCGCGGGGCTGGGCCAGGCGCCCGCCCGCCAGGCCGCCTTGTCCGCCGGACTCCCGGAGGCCGTACCGTGCACAACGGTCAATAAGGTGTGCGGCTCCGGCATGAAGACCGTCATGCTGGGCAACGACCTGATTCGCGCCGGCAGCGCGGCGGTCGTGCTCGCGGGCGGCATGGAATCGATGAGCAACGCGCCCTATCTAATGCCAAAGGCGCGGGCCGGTTATCGCATGGGCCATCAGGAAGTGCTGGATCACATGTTTTACGACGGTCTGCAAAGCCCGTTCGACGGCAACATGATGGGCCATTTCGCCGAGCTGACCGCACAGAAGTACGGTTTCAGCCGGGAGGCTCAGGACGATTTCGCGATCGAATCGGTCCGACGGGCACAGGCAGCGGCGGCCGACGACCGTTTCGATGCCGAGATCGTGCCGGTTACCGCCAATACGCGAAAAGGCGAGATCACGGTCGACGCCGACGAGACGCCGCGGGCCGTCAACGTCGAAAAAATTCCGCAGCTACGGCCGGCGTTCGCCAAAAACGGTACCGTGACCGCCGCCAGTTCGTCATCGATTTCGGACGGCGCGGCGTCACTGATCCTGATGGGCGGTCGGGAAATCCGCGACCGGAGCATCCGGCCGCTCGCCGCCATCATCGGCCACTCGGGGTTCGCTCAGGCGCCGGAGTGGTTTACGACGTCACCCGTATTCGCGATCAAGGCGCTCCTCCGGCAACTCGAACTCGAAGCGGATGACATCGATCTTTACGAAATCAACGAGGCATTTGCCTGTGTAACGATGGCCGCGATGCAGGACGTCGGCCTGCCGCACGAAAAAGTCAATGTCAACGGCGGAGCCTGCGCCCTGGGTCATCCGATCGGCGCATCGGGCGCGAGAATCCTCGTCACCCTGGTTCACGCCCTGCGCCAGCGCGGAGGCGGTCGCGGCATCGCCTCGCTCTGTATCGGCGGCGGCGAGGCGGTCGCCGTCGCGGTCGACGTCCCGGCGGATTAGGGCGAAAGCCTAGGGCCTGTTAACAGGCCCTAGTCAACTTAACGAACAACCGGAGAACACGATGGACCTCGCCACGGCAAACGCAGTCATCACCGGAGGCGCATCCGGCCTTGGACTGGCAACCGCGGAACGCGTAATCGCGGCCGGCGGAAACGCCTGCCTGCTCGATCTGAACGCCGAACAGGGCGCGGCGAGCGCCGCCGGGCTCGGCGAGCGCGCGACGTTCATCCGGACGGACGTGTCCTCGGAAACCGAGGTACAGAGCGCCATCAAAGAAGCGCGCGACGTCATGGGTTCAATCACCCTCGCAGTCAACTGCGCCGGCATCATCGGCGCGGCACGGGCGCTGGGACGCGAGGGGCCGATGGCCGGCGATTTTTTCGCCAGAACCGTCGGCGTCAATCTCATCGGCTCGTTCCTGGTCGCCAAGGAAGCCGCCAACGTCATGCAGGAGAACACCGCGAACGACGAAGGGGAGCGCGGCGTCATCGTCAGCACGGCGTCCATTGCCGCCTTCGAGGGGCAAATCGGTCAGGCCGCGTATTCGGCGTCAAAAGGCGGCGTCGTGGGAATGATGCTGCCGCTGGCGCGCGAATTCGCGCGCATAGGCGTTCGGGTCAACACGATAGCGCCCGGTATCTTTCGTACGCCGATGGTCGCCGGCATGCCCGAGGAAGTGCAGGCGTCGCTGGGCCAACAGGTGCCCTTCCCGCCGCGCCTGGGCCGCCCCGACGAATACGCCGACGCGGTCGCGTTCGTTTACGGCAACACCATGGTCAACGGCGAGACGATTCGTCTCGACGGCGCAATCCGCATGCAGCCGAAGTAGGACCTCCGGTTCTACATACCTGAATAATTCGGTCCGCCGCCGCCCTCCGGCACGGTCCAAACGATGTTCTGCCGCGGATCTTTGATGTCGCAGGTTTTGCAGTGCACGCAATTCTGGGCGTTGATCTGGAAACGCGGCCCATCGGCTTCGGTGACGATCTCGTAGACGCCCGCCGGACAGTAGCGCTGCGCGGGCTCGTCGTAATTGGGCAGGTTGTACGCAACCGGAATGGTATCGTCTTTCAATTTGAGATGAGAGGGCTGATCTTCCTCGTGATTGGTGCTCGACAAATACACCGAGGACAGGCGATCGAAACTCACGACGCCGTCCGGCTTCGGATAGTCGATCACCCTGGCCTCGTCGGCTCGAACGAGGGATTCGTGGTCCGGATGCGGATTTCGCCAGGTAAACGGCAATTTGCCGCGGAAGAGGTTCTGATCGATAAACGTGAACGCCGCGCCGGCAAAGGTGCCGAGTTTGTGCAGGGCCGGCCCGAAGTTTCGCGCGCGATAAAGTTCGTCATGCAACCACGACTCCCGGAAACGCCGCTCGAAACCGTCCAACTGCCCGTAACCCTCGTCGCCTCCCGCGAGCGCCTCGTGAATCGTCTCGGCGGCCAGCGTGCCGCTCTTGATGGCGGCGTGTGCACCCTTGATCTTTACCCCGTTCAGAAAACCGGCGTCGCAGCCCACCAGCAGCCCGCCGGGAAACGCGAGTTTCGGTAAAGACTGCAGGCCGCCTTTGTTCACCGCTCGGGCGCCGTAGGACAGGCGTTTGCCGCCGTCGAGGTAGTGCCGAATCCGCGGATGCCGTTTCCAGCGCTGAAATTCGTCGAAGGGTGACAAGTGGGGATTGCGATAGTTGAGCGCAATGATCAATCCGAGGAAAACCTTGTTGTCGGCGGCGTGATACAAGAACCCTCCGCCCTCGGTGCGATTGTCCAGCGGCCAGCCCATCGTGTGCACGACCTTTCCCGGCTCGTGCCGGCCGGCATCGATTTCCCACACCTCTTTGAGACCGATCCCGTAGTGTTGCGGATCGGCGTCCGCGCGAAGACCGAATTTCGCGATGAGTTGCTCGCCCAAATTGCCGCGGCAACCCTCGGCGAACACCGTGTATTTGCCGCGCAGCTCATAACCCGCCTGATAGGAAGGTTTACGCTCACCGTCCTTGCCGACGCCCATATCGCTGGTCGCGACGCCGCACACGCGCCCTTCCCCGTCAAAAAGCGTTTCCGATGCGGCAAACCCGGGAAACACGTTGACGCCGAGCGCTTCGGCCCGTTCGCCCATCCATTGGCACAGCCGCCCCAGGCTGATGATGCGATTGCCCTCGTTGTGCATGGGCCGTGGAATCAGGAGGCCGGGAACGCGCCAGCCTTTTTTCGGCGACATTAGATAATGGAAGACGTCACCCGAAACGGGCGTGCCGAGCGGCGCACCCTCGGCCTCCGCGTCGGGGAAAAGCTCGCCGAGCGCATGTGACTCGAACACGTTGCCCGACAGGATGTGCGCGCCGAGTTCGGCGCCTTTTTCCACGACCACCACGGACAGCTCGTGGCCGCTTTCGTTCGCCAGCTGCATCAGCCGGCAGGCGGTGGCCAGACCGGCGGGGCCGCCGCCGACGATCACGACATCAAATTCCATGGACTCGCGTTCGACTGTTTCTTGCATCTCGACCTCGGGAAAAAAAGCGGATGACATTCTAGCCCGGATTATTCACGAATGCGCTCATCCGCCAGCGGTATTCTCGCGCCGGCAATGCGCCACGCAATCGTCGCGGCGACTCGCGAATGACCCGGGCTGCAGCGCGCAAATCGCGGTTGGCTGGTAGCGTCAAGGCCGCCGCGGTACCCTTCGGCGCGGGGGGCGGCACGGGTTGCTTCGACGGGCAGTGAAGGTATCACCATTGAGCATGCAGGCGGCTTATGCCGAAACAGACGGGCTGATTGAAGACGACGCCCAGCGGCAGGTAGTCGCGCGGCTCGCCGACCTGCAGCATTGCCTCGACGTTGCGGGTGACAAGCGATCCGGCTTTCTTGCGCGACTGCGGCAGCCTGCGCTCGACGCGCCGGTCCGCGGACTGTACCTGTGGGGCGGAGTCGGCCGCGGCAAAACGTTTTTGATGGATTTGTTTTTCACGACCCTGGCCACCGAGCAAAAAAGGCGGACGCATTTCCACCGCATGATGAGCGACGTCCACCGGCGGTTGAAAGCGCTGGGCAGCGTCGAGGACCCGCTCGACCAGGTCGCCGCGTCCATCGCCGCGGACGTCAGGGTTTTGTGTTTCGACGAGTTTTTCGTGAAGGACATCGCCGATGCGATGATCCTGGCTCGCTTGCTGGACGGACTGTTCAAGCGCGGCGTGACTGTGGTCGCCACCTCGAATACCCCGCCCGCCGAGCTCTACCGCGACGGCTTGCAACGGGAGCGTTTCCTGCCCGCGATCCGGCAGCTCGAAACGCACACCGAGATCGTTGAACTCAACAGCGGCCCCGATTATCGCCTTCGCGTCCTCGAGCAGGCCGGCACGTATCTGTCGGCGGGCGATCCCGATGCCGAACGGCGTCTGACGGACTATTTTTGCCGCATCGCGCCCGGCGCGTTCGAGATCGGGCGCGTCCTCGATATCCTCGGTCGGCCGGTTCAGACCGTGCGCGAGGCAAAGGGGGTCGCGTGGTTCGAGTTCAACGAACTCTGCGACGGGCCGCGCAGCCAGGAGGATTACATCGAAATCGCCCGCTGCTACCAGACGGTCATCGTTTCCGATGTGCCGGTGCTGGATCGCCGCCGGGAAGACCCCGCCCGGCGTTTTATTGCGCTGGTCGATGAATTTTACGATCGCCGCGTCAAGCTGATCGTTTCGGCACACGTGACGCTGGACGCACTGTATCAAGGCGAACGGCTAAGCTTCGAGTTCGAGCGTTGCAAAAGCCGGCTGGTCGAAATGCAATCGCAGGAGTATCTGCATTCCGCACATCTCTCCTGATAACGACGCCGGAACCTGTAACACTCGGAACGAACTTTACCGAACGGTCGTTTTAGTTGCGCCGTTGCACTGGAAGCCATGCTTGATATGATTGTTGAGTCGCCACCGCCGAGCACCACCATGGATAAAGAATTGATTCTGGAGAACTTTCTGCCCTATCGGTTGGCGATACTTTCCCATTCGGTCAGCCATTCGATTGCCAGTATTTACGAGCGGCGATTTGGCGTATCGATTCCCGAGTGGCGGGTCATCGCCATTGTCGGCCGGTTCCCCAATCTCTCCGCCGTGGAAGTCGCGGAACGTACCGTCATGGACAAGGTCGCCGTCAGCCGCGCCGTGACCAAATTGATCAAGAGCGGGCGCATCGACCGGCAGTTTGCCGACGCCGACCGACGACGATCGATCCTGAACCTGTCCGAGAAGGGCCGTGAAGTGCACGACGAGATCGCGCCCCTTGCGCTGCAGATGGAAGCGGACCTGCTCGAAGACCTGAACGACGAGGAGGTCGAGATGCTCGACCGGGTGATCGACAAGCTGTACGCCAAGTCGCAGCTATTCGCCAAAGCTCACGAGTGAGCGCGGGCCGAAGCCGGGCGCTCGCCAGCTTCCAGCCATAGTTTTCAACGGCTTACCCAATCAGTCGTTATCCGGTACCGGGATCGGCAGGGTCGCGATGAGACCGGTCGAATCGAGGTCAGTTGGTGACCTCGAACACGACGTTGACGGTTGCCGAAAACGTCAGATCCGCCGGGTTGTAGGTGGCGGCGGCGTCAGACGCCATTTCGGCGGCCGCAACACGCATTAGCGGCCCCGGGGGCGGAGGCGCGTCGGATCCTGCCTTGATCGATATCACGTCACCGAGTTCGGCGCCGAGCGTTTTCGCCAATACCTCGGCGTTTGCGCGCGCGTCCAGAGCCGCCCGCGTGAGCGCCTCCCGGTGCGCCGCCTCTTTTTTCGAGCTGTAGAGCTGCGGCGGCGAGACCTCGTTGACTCCAGCGGCCACGGCGCCTTCCACCAATTTGCCAAGTAGTTCGAGGTCGTCGACTTTGACGTTCATCTGCCGTTCCGCAATGTAACCGCGCAATTCCTGTTCTTCCTTTTCGCGATTCCAGCGATAGTCGGGCCGCACGACCGCGCCGGTCGTATCGACCTTGTTGCGATCGATACCGAGTTCGTCCGTCAGCGACAGAACTTCCGCCGTGACGTTCCCGGCCGCGCGTTGCGCGGCATCGGGTTCCTGCGCGCGGGCCACGATGGCCATCCGCACGGTTGCCCCGTCCGCCGCGGCGGTCGCGGTGCCCGTGCCGGTCACCGACACGGTATGCGGCGTTTCCTCGGCCATGGCGCAAACGCCGGTAAAAAGCATGACGGAAAGAAATAGCTTACGAAGCATGACGAGTCTCCTTGGTAAAACACCGGCGAAATCGGACTTGAATCCGTCGCATCCATTCAGCACGGTCCGTGCAGACAAGAATACCCTAGCCGCTACGAAAACTTAGGATCAGTTCGTTAGGTGACGCCCTCAGCCTGCGCCGATTTCCGTCCTGACCTGGATGAGCTCCGGGAAGATCTCGATGTCGAGGGCGCGTTTCAGGAAGGCGACCCCCGACGAACCGCCCGTGCCGCGCTTGTGCCCGATGATCCGCTCCACGGTTTTCATATGGTGGAAACGCCAGAAGTGGAAGTTGTTGGCGATATCAAGTAGGGCCTCGCAGGCTTCGTAGTTGGCCCACTCGTCCTCCGGCCGATCGTAAATTTCCTTGAGCACGGCGACGACACCCGGGTGCGCTTCGCGCGCCTTGCTGAAATCCCGCTCGAGCACGTCGTCGGGCACCGCAAAACCGGCGCGCGCGAGATACGCGAGGTATTCCTCGAACAGGCTCGGCGCATTGAGCGCACGCGTCAGCCGTTCGTACCATTCGGTCTGCTGCTCGTAGACGGGTAAATAAGAACGGCTCTTGTTGCCCAGCAGAAATTCGAGCAGCCGGTATTGCGGCGATTGGAATCCGGACGCCTTGCCGAACACGTGCCGAAACTGCGCATATTCGCTCGGTGTGAGCGTATCCAACACCATCCACTGGTTGTAGATCTGGTTTTGGATGTGCTTTACCCGGGCCATGTTTTTCACGGCGGGCGGCAACTCGTCGCGACTCATGAGCGCGATGGCCGCTTCGAGCTCGTGGATGATGAGCTTCATCCAAAGCTCGGTGACCTGGTGCTGAATGATGAACAGCATCTCGTCGTGGTGCGGCGGGTCGCTGAGCGGATGCTGCGCATCCAGTAGCTTGTCGAGATTCAGGTAGCCCGTGTAGTCGTCGTCGCGACCCAGATTGGTGTGGATCGACCCTTCAAGTTTGCGCTTGTCCATCAATAGCCTCCCATGGCACAGACTGCATTGTAGGCCGATTTACGCAACTGTCGAACGCTTGCCGGGCACGACGGCGCCGGTCTGGAAGCGGGCCGAAAGTCGGGCTCGTCGCCGCAACAAATCGCCCACATTCATAAGCCTGGAAAACACTACTGCATCCGGTATAGAGTCCACCACTTGAGCAACAGGTGACCGGAGCGACTGCATGCCCAAACAGCAGCAGCGGCGCAAAAGCGACGTCAGGGAGAACCTCGTCGATCGAATCGTGGCCACCAGGCCGCAGTCCAAAATTCTCGGCGGCCGCAAGCAGATCGATCTGTATTTGCGCCAGTACTTCCGCAACGTCCCGTTCGAGGACCTGTCCGGCCGGTCGCCGAAAATCATGGCTCAGGCGGCGCTGGCGCACCTCGAGCTGGCGAAAGCCAAGCGCAAAAAACAGTCCCTGCTCAGGATATTCAATCCGAACGTCAAAGAACACGGTTATGAATCGGCCTACACGATCATCGAAATGGTCAACGACAACATGCCGTTCCTGGTCGATTCGGTTGCGGCCGCGATTGCCCGCCAGAAACTCAACATCCACATTACGATCCACCCGATCATGCGCATCCGGCGTGACGCCAAGAACCGGATCGAGGAGGTCATCCCGTTTTCGGAGGAAGGCGGACGAGCTGAATCCTTCGTTCGATTTGTCATCGACAAGGAAACGGATGAACACCAGATCGACATCATCGAACACGAAATCAGCAAGGTTCTGTCCGACGTGCGTCTGGCGGTACGTGACTGGCTGCCGATGCGCATCAAGATGCAGGAAGCCAAAGAGCTGCTGCGCTTCGGTCCCGGTGGCGCGGATTCTGAGCTTCGCGGCGAAAGCCAGGCGCTTCTGCAGTGGATGGCCGACGACCACTTCACGTTTCTGGGTTACCGCGAATACACGCTGAAAAAACGCGGCGAGAAAATGTACCTGTGGCCCGTCAAGGGCACCGGCATGGGGGTGCTCGCGAACGAGGACCGCGGCGTCCGCTCCATCGAGCTGACCAGGGAGATGCAGCGAATCACCCGGTCCAAAGACTGGCTCATCATCACGAAGGCCAACTCCCGCTCGACCGTGCACCGGCACAGTTATCTCGACTACATTGGCGTAAAGAAATACGACGAGGACGGCAATCCGATCGGCGAGATGCGCTTCATCGGCCTGTTCACCTCGGTCGCGTACAGCGAAAATCCGCGCAACATTCCGCTGCTCAGACTGAAGGTCAATCGCGTTGTCGAGCGTTCGGGCTTCGACCCGTCCGGCCACCTGGGCAAGGCTTTGCTGCACGTTCTCGACAACTTCCCGCGCGACGAGCTGTTCCAAGCCTCGGTTCAGGATCTGGTTCGAACGACCAACGGCGTGCTCAACCTGCAGGAGCGCCACAGAGTCCGGCTGTTCGTTCGCCGCGATACGTTCCGGCGCTTTTTCTCCTGCATCGTTTACGTACCCCGCGAAAAGTACACCACCGCGGTCCGGCGGCGCATCGAAGAGATACTTCTTACCGAGTTCGGCGGCACCGCGCTGGATACCAGCGTCGAGATCTCCGATTCCCCGCTGGCGCGCGTACACATCATCGTGCGCGTCCCCGTGGACGAGAAGCGCCGGGTAAGCGTCGAGCAGGTCGAGAAGATCATTGCCGACGCGGTCGTCACCTGGCGCGACCGTTTGCGCAGCTGCCTGGACCAGCGCTTCGGGATCGAGGAGGGACACGTCCTCTTCAAGCGGTTTGGCGAGAGTTTTTCGCCGGCCTACGAGGGCGATATCGAGACGTCGATCGCCTGCCTGGACGTCAAACGCATGGACGGCCTGCTGAAGGACGAACACCAGAACTACCTGCTTTTCCACCGGCCGAAGGGCGCCGCCGACGATCAGTTCAACTTTCGCACTTTCCGCCCGTCCAAGCCGTTCCGGCTGTCGGACGTGCTACCCGTCCTCGAGGACATGGGTGTCAGGGTATACGGCGAACGGCCCTACAAAGTCCGCCCCGCCGAGACCGACATCCTGTGGATTCAGGACTTCGAGCTGCGTTATCCGGGCACCGCCGATCTGGACATCGAGACCGCCGCCGAGCGCTTCCAGGACTGTTTTCACCAGGTGGTGTCCGGCAACGTGGAGAACGACGGTTTCAACCGGCTGGTGCTGGCCGCCGGCCTCGACTGGCGCGAGGTGTCCCTGGTCCGCTGTTACGGCAAGTATCTTCAGCAGCTCCGCATTCCGTTCAGCCAGGACTATCTCGAAGACGTCCTCGTCAAACACGCCGACGTGGCGCGCGCGCTGATTGAACAGTTCAAGATGCAGTTCGACCCGGGCGTCTCCAAAAAGAAACGCAGCAGCGGGCTGAAAACCGCGAAGAAATCGATCAAAGACGGCCTCGAAAGCGCAAGGACACTCGACGAGGATCGCATATTGCGCGCGTTCGCCGGCGTCGTTGACGCAAGCCTGCGCACCAACTACTTCCAGACCGACGACGAAGGCAACCGCAAGTCGTACATCTCGGTGAAATTCGATCCGGGCAAAGTGCCGGAGATGCCGCTGCCACGGCCGAAATTCGAGGTTTTCGTGTATGCGCCGGACGTCGAGGGCGTGCACCTGCGCGGCGGGGAGGTGGCGCGCGGCGGCATTCGCTGGTCCGACCGGCGCGAAGACTTCCGTACCGAGGTGCTCGGGCTGATGAAAGCGCAGGTCGTCAAGAACACCGTGATCGTGCCGACCGGGGCAAAAGGCGGATTCGTGCCGAAACGACTGCCGGAGGGCGGGCGTGAAGCGGTGATGGAAGCGGGTATCGCGTGTTACCGAAAATTCATCTCCGGCCTGCTGGATATCACCGACAACGTCCTGGACGGCAAGGTCGTGCCGCCGGAGGACGTGATCCGGCGCGATCTCGACGACCCCTACCTGGTGGTTGCCGCGGACAAGGGCACCGCGACGTTCTCGGACATCGCCAATGCGCTGTCTGCCGACTACGGATTCTGGTTGGACGACGCGTTCGCGTCGGGCGGCTCGGCGGGTTACGACCACAAGAAGATGGGCATCACCGCTCGCGGCGCGTGGGAGGCCGTGCGGCGGCATTTTCAGGAGCAGAGCGTCAACGTCCAGGAGGATCCGTTTACGGTCGCCGGCATCGGCGACATGTCGGGAGACGTGTTCGGCAACGGCATGTTGCTATCGAAAAAAATACGTCTGGTTGCCGCGTTCAACCACGAATTCATCTTTCTGGATCCGGATCCCGACGCGGCGCGCAGCTTTCGTGAGCGGCAACGTTTGTTCAAGCTTGCACGGTCGCGGTGGTCAGACTACGACAGCAAGCTCATCTCCAAAGGCGGCGGCGTGTTTCCACGCCACGCGAAGCAGATAAAACTCTCCCCCGAAATCCGCAGGTTGCTGGACGTCAGCGAACCGTCGCTCCAGCCCCAGCAGTTGGTCCGCGCGATCCTTCGGATGCAGGTCGACCTTCTATGGAACGGCGGCATCGGCACCTACGTCAAGGCCAGTTCCGAAAGCAACTCCGACGTCGGTGATCGCGGTAACGACGACGTGCGTATCAACGGCAACCAGCTACGCTGCAAGGTTGTCGGCGAGGGCGGCAACCTCGGCTTGACGCAGCTTGCGCGCATCGAATACAGCCTCAACGGCGGCAGGATCAACACGGATTTCATCGACAACTCCGCGGGTGTCGACAGCTCCGATCGCGAAGTCAACATCAAGATCCTGCTGGGCGAGGCGGAACGCCGCAAGAAACTGACCCGCGCGAAGCGAAACACCCTGCTGGTCGAGATGACGGACGACGTCGCGAAGTTCGTGCTCCGCAACAACTATCTGCAGACGCAAGCCATCAGCATGATGGAAGCACGCGCCGTCGAACGCATCGACGAAACCGCCCGGCTGATCGTCAATCTCGAGAAAACCGGACTGCTCGATCGGGACATCGAGTTCCTTCCCGACGAGGCTGAAATCGACGAGCGCCGCCGCCGCAAGCAGGGGCTGACGCGTCCGGAGATTGCGGTTGTCCTGAGTTACGCCAAAATCGATCTGTACGACGGACTCACCGGCTCGAACGAGGCGCTGGACGACTTCCTAACCATTCACCCGCAGCGCTACTTCCCGGCGGTTCTGCGCCGGCGCTATCACGAGCTGATTCCAGGCCACCGCCTGAGCCGCGACATCCTGGCGACGCTGATTGCCAACGACATCGTCAATCGCATGGGACCGGCGTTCGTCAAACGCATGCAGCAGGACACCAACGCGAATATCGTCACGATCGCGCGCGCGTTCGTAGTCGCCCGGGAAGTATGTCAGGCGAGCCAGATCTGGCGAACGATCGAGGGGCTGGACAACGAAATCCCGGCTACCCTGCAACACTATATGATGTTCGAGGTGAGCCGCGTCCTGCGCCACGCCTGTTATTGGCTGATCGATCGTTACGGGGACGACCTCGACATCGTCGAAGCGGTCGAACACCTGAAAGCCGGGCTCGCAACCGTCTATTCACGCGCGCACAAGATTGTCGTCGGCGCCGGCAAGGAGCGGCAGCGCAAGGCCACGGCCGACCTTCTGGACATGGGCGTACCCGAAGCGTTGGCGCGCAAGATGGCCGGCCTGCTGCTGACCCGCGGCGGCCTCGACATAACGGACCTCTCCGTTGCCTACAAACGCGACACGCTGGAGACGGCGCGAATGTATGCCCTCCTTAGCCAACGTTTGGGCGTCGTGTGGCTGCACCGGTCCGTTGAAAACCTGGCCGTGGACGGTCGCTGGCAGGCGATGGCGCGCGGTAATTTACGCGACGACTTTTACGCCGTGCGCCGGGAGCTCGCGTCGACGCTCCTGCAACGCCGCAGCCGCTTGTCACCCACGCAGCTATTCGAGAAGTGGGTCAAGCAGAACGCGGGCCCGATTACGAAGTACGATTCTATCCTGCACGAGATGCAGCTTCGCGCGGAGGTCGATTTTGCGACCCTTTCCGTCGCTTCCCAGGAACTCCGCAGGCTGGTCGCGGAATGACGTGACCCGCCGGCAGGTAACACGAGACCAGGGCCTTTCAAAACTCGATGAGTGCTAACGGGCCCTAAGCAGAACAACACTGGAGACACTATGTCAGGCAAGCTTGTTCTCTGCCGTCACGGTCAGAGCGAATGGAACCTTAAGAACCTGTTTACGGGGTGGACCGACGTCGATCTCACCGACACCGGCCGCCGGGAAGCCGTGGACGCCGGCAAGACGCTTGCCGGGCTGGATTTCGAGTTCGACATCGCATTCACGTCCGTACTGACGCGCGCCATTCGCACCCTGTGGCTGGTCATGGACGAACTCGACCGGCTCTGGATACCGGTGGTGCGAGACTGGCGCCTGAACGAGCGTCATTACGGCGCGCTTCAGGGTCTGAATAAAGCCGAGACCGCGCAGAAATACGGCGAAGATCAGGTGCATATCTGGCGGCGCAGTTATGCGACGCCTCCGCCCGAGCTCGAGCTCGACGACGAGCGTCATCCCGCTCACGACGTCCGGTATGCGGGCATCGAGGGACTGCCCGCGACCGAGTCCCTGGCGACCACGCTCGACCGCGTCGTGCCCTGCTGGCAGGAGCTGATTGCACCCCAGCTGGCGGACGGCAAGAACGTGCTGATCGCCGCCCACGGAAACAGTCTTCGCGCTTTGGTGAAGATGCTCGATCAGATTTCCGAGGAAGAGATCACGGGTTTCAACATTCCCACCGGTATTCCGATCCTCTATGACCTCGACGATGCGCTCGAACCACGCTCACGACGGTTCCTCGGTGATCCGGATGCGGTTGCCGCTGCGGCCCGGGCCGTTGCAGCCCAGGGCAAGGCCGGATGATCTTCGGCCTGGGCGATCGCCACCCGGTGCTCGAAGGCGACGGTCAGTTTGTCGCGCCAAACGCCAGTGTGATCGGTCAGGTTCGACTCAAAGCCGGCGCCAGTGTCTGGTTCGGCGCCGTGCTTCGCGGTGACAACGACTGGATCGTCGTCGGCGAGAACAGCAACATCCAGGACGGCGCGATTCTGCATACGGACCCCGGGATCGAACTGATTGTCGGCGCAAACGTCACGGTGGGCCACCGGGCCATGCTGCACGGCTGCCGGATCGGCGACAACAGCCTTGTCGGCATCGGCAGCACCGTGCTGAACAACGCTCGCATCGGCAGCAACAGCGTCGTCGGCGCGCACGCCCTGGTTACCGAAGGCAAGTCGTTCCCGGACGGCGTTTTGCTGCTCGGCTCTCCGGCGAAGATCGCGCGCGAGTTGGACGCGCAGGAACTTGAGATGTTGAAAGCGTCCGCCGCGGTTTACGTAAAGCAGAACGCGCGCTACCGCGGCGAATTGAAGACGCTCGACTAAGCTGGCCTGACGAACAGCGGTCGCACTAGATCTGCAATCGGGGATCCGATCGATTGGATTTGCCGCGGGCCTCGTCGATCACCCGCACCAGCCCCTCCTGAGCCGACGACGCAACGAGACGCCCGCCGCCGTCGAAAAACTGCCCGCGCGCAAGACCGCGCGCGCCCGCCGCGTTGGGACTGTCCATCGAATACAACAGCCAGTCATCGAGCCGGCACTCGCGATGGAACCAAAGCGCGTGATCGAGGCTCGCCATCTGCACGGTGCCGCGGATGAACGGCAAGCCGTGCGGCAGGGTGCTGGTGCCGAGCAACTCGTAGTCGGAGACGTACGCCAGCAAGCTTTGATGCAATGTCAAATCGTCCGGCAGCCTGTCGACGGCGCGAATCCAAACGTGTTTGACCGGCGGTTGCTTCGCCGGGTGGCTGAAATCGAGCGGCTCCACCGGACGGAACTCGAACGGGCGTTTGTCGGTCAGGAAACGGCGCATTTTCTCCGGGATCATGCTCAACACGTCGTCGGAAACTTCGGTGAGATCCTGCAGGCCGTCCGGCCCCTCGACGTCCGGCATGTCGGCCTGATGTTCGATGCCGACTTCCGGTCGCTGGAACGACGCCGCGAGGTTGAAAATGGGCCGCCCGTGCTGAATCGCCACCACGCGACGCACCGAAAAGCTGCCGCCGTCGCGCGCGCGGTCGACCTCGTACACGATCGGCGCCTGCATATCTCCACGCCGCAGAAAGTAGGCGTGCAGAGAATGTGCAATCCGGTCCTCGACCGTGAAGTGCGCCGCCGACAACGCCTGGCCGAGCACCTGACCGCCGAACACCTGCGCACTGCCGATATCACGGCTTTCACCACGGTAGATATTGTCTTCGATTCGTTCCAGCCTGAGTAGCTGGATGAGATCGGCGAGAACCGGATGCATGCCGGGATTTCCTTTTTCGGTTCCGTACCGAACGTCAGGCGGCCCCGACCGCGCCGCCGTCCACGACGATGCCGGTACCGCTGACGAACACGGCGTCGTCGCTGGCCAGGAAAAGCGCCACCTTGGCAATGTCAACGGGTTCTCCCAACCGTTTGGCCGCCGACCGGCTGATGCAATAGTCGCGCAGCTCCTTGTCGTCGTTGAACACTCGCCGGCTGTCGGGCGTCATGATCGCCCCGGGCTGGATGTAGTTGACCGTGATGCCGTCCGCGCCGGCCTCCGCGGCCAGCGCATTGGTAAGTTCGGCCAGCGCCCGCTCCGAACGGACAAACCCGGCAGCGCCGTCTCTGGTAAATGCGCTTCGCACACAGCCGACGTTGACGATACGGCCGGCCGGACTCTTCTCGAGATGCTGAAACGCCGCACGCGACACCGCCGCATACATCTGGATTTTTCGCTCGATGAAGCTTTCCAGTTGCCCGGCGTCGCTGTCGGCGATCGGAGATTTGGCCTGAACGCCGCCGTTGTTGACGACGACGTCCAGTCCCTCCAGCGCCTCGCTGGCCGCCGCCACCATCTCGTCGGCGGAATCGCGGTCGGTCACCGTACACAGGTGGGGCGTGACGCCGCGCAGGGACTGGAAGTAGGTGTCGATCCCGCTGTCCGGACGGTCGACCGCAAACACCGACGCCCCCTGCTTGATGAACGTGCGAACGATCGCCTCGCCGATCCCGTCGGCGGCTCCGGTGACGATCGCCCTTGTACCAAAAAGACGCAACGCGTCAGACATCAGCTTTCCTCTTAGTCATCCGCCGTTGTCGACGGCGCAGCGATGGTTGAACGAAACGATCGAGTCGAAAACCGCTGCAGGTCTCCGCACGCTTCAGCCCGCCGATTCGGGCAAACGATAGTCGGCAAACCGTTGGCGGAGATCGGTCTTCTTGACTTTGCCGGTCGCGGTATGCGGCAGCTCGTCGACAAACACCACGTCGTCGGGCAGCCACCAGCTCGCAATCTTGCCATCGAACCAGGCCAACATCTCCTCTTTCGATACGTCCCGGCCGTCCCCTTTGACGACGATCAGCAATGGCCGCTCCGACCACTTGGGATGCGACACGCCGATGACGGCGGCCTCGGCGACCGACGGATGGCCCATCGCGACGTTTTCGACGTCGATGGAGCTGATCCACTCACCGCCCGACTTTATGACGTCCTTGGTACGATCGGTGATCTGCAAAAATCCCTCCGGATCGATTTTCGCGACGTCGCCGGTCTCGAACCAGCCGTCGTCGGTATGAGTCCCGGCGCCGCCTTCGAGCTTGAAATAGTCGCTGCAGACCCAGGGACCGCGCACCTGTAGCGCGCCGAACGCCTCACCGTCCCAGGGTAGCTCGTTTTGCTCATCGTCGACGATCCGCATCTCTACGCCGAACAGGCCGCGGCCAGCCTTCACCTGAACCTCGAGAATCTGGTCCGGCGTCAGTGTCTGCATGCCGGCCTTGAGCGTGTTCAGGGTGCCGAGCGGACTCATTTCGGTCATCCCCCAGCCCTGATGGACGACAACCTCGTGCTGGTCGCGAAACGCCCTGATCATCGATTCCGGCACGGCCGCGCCGCCGATGATCGTCCGCTCCAGATGGCTGAGCTGTTTACCGTTCTGCTCACAGTATTGCAGCAGCGCCAGCCAGACCGTGGGCACGCCGAGCGACAACGTCACCCGTTCGCTTTCCGTCAGGGTGTACAGAGTCTCGCCGTCACCCATCTTGGGACCCGGAAACACCACTTTGGCGCCGACCATCAACGCCGAATACGGAATGCCCCAGGCGTTGACGTGGAACAGCGGCACCACCGGCAGCACACAGTCGCGATTGGAGAGGTTCAGGACGTCCGGTGCTATGCCCGCGTACGCGTGCAACACGGTCGAGCGCTGGCTGTACAACACGCCTTTGGGGTCGCCGGTGGTTCCCGACGTGTAACACAGCGCAACCGCGTCCCGTTCGTCCAGGTCCGGCCAGGCGTATTCGTCGTTTTCGTCCTTGATCAGCGCCTCGTACGACACGGCGTTCGGCAGACTCGTCTCCGGCATGGCGCCCTCGGACGTCATGACGACGTAACCCTCGACATTCGGCGTCTGCTCGCGGATTTTCTCCAGTAACGGCAAAAACATCGGGTCCGTCAGTATCCACCGGTCCTCCGCGTGATTGATCATGAAAACGATCTGCTCGGGAAACAAGCGCGGATTGATCGTATGACACACGTAGCCGGCGCCGCCGATCGCGTAATAAGCCTCCAGATGACGATAGTCGTTCCATGCAAGCGTCGCAACACGATCGCCGCGCGCCAAACCAAGCTTGTCCAGCGCGTTGGCGAGCCGCCGGCTGCGGCGGAAGCAGTCGCGATACGTGTAACGGTGCAGCGGTTCGTCCGCGGTGACGGAGACGATCTCGCGGTCCGGATAGTTGCGATCCGCGTGCCGCAAAATCGACGAAATCAGCAGCGGTGTGTCCATCATCAGGCCATGCATGGTTTTCCCTCCCAGCCGATCGCTGCATTATAGCGATAACGGAAAACAAAGAGCGGCAGGAAAACGGCGCGCCGGAAATGCGGCCACGATCCAATTTGAGATAGGTTTTAGGACGACGGCTCTTGCTTGAAGAAGTACATACCGATGGTCTCGGTGACGCAGGCCGGCTTTCGCTCGCCTTCGACCTCCACCGTGATGACGGAGGTCATGTGCAAAGCGCCGGCGCGCCGGCGCGCCTCTTTGACGACCGCCCGGGCCCGAACCCGGCCCCCGACCGGCACCATCGCGTAAAAGCGCGTTTTGTTGCTGCCGAAATTGATTGCGCGCTCGAGGTTCTCGAAGTGCACGAAGTCGGCGGTCAGCGCCGGGATCAACGACAAGGTGAGATAACCGTGAGCGATCGTCTTGCCGTTCGGCAGTTCCCGAGCCGCACGTTCGGCGTCGACGTGAATCCACTGGAAGTCGTCCGTTGCGGCGGCAAACTTGTCAATTCGGGTCTGGTCCACGACGACCCAGTCGGACACTCCGACCTCCACGTTTTCCAGCGCTTTGGCGTCTTCTAGAGAGCGGATGGTAGGCACAGCAGTGTTCCTGGTCTGACGGGTTCGTTGTCTTCGGCAACGGATCGCGCCAGAAAAACATATATGTGAAGCCGAGGGCAAGTGCCACTTGTCGAATTTGATGCGGTTTCGCTCATCTCGCGCACGATCCGTTTGATTTTTCGATAAATTGTTCAGGCGTTCGTGTTGCGCTTGCGATCGCCGTCGACGAGTTGCATTACCCGAAGTCCTTACATCAGCGCCGCAGCACGCCTTGCACGTTGCGATCGGCGGCCCGATACTGGAATCTTTCGCAAACGAGTAAGGGATCGTGAATAGCCAGCACCTGTTCGCCGTTGTCCTCGCGGCCGGCAGCGCCAAGCGTTTCGGTTCCAGCAAGCAGCTCGCGCCGTTTGCGGGTGAACCGATGGTCCGTCGCGCGGTTCGGTGCGCCGAGCGGATTTGCGGGGCGCGAACGCTGATCGTGCTCGGCAAGGACTGGCGGCGGGTCCACGAGGCCTGCGCGCCGCTGCGCGGTTTCCTGATAAGGAACGAGGCTCACGAAACCGGGATGGCAGGTTCGATTGCCGCCGGCGTCCGCGCGACGGCCGGCGCCGCGGATGCGGTGCTCCTGATGCTCTGCGATCAGCCCCTGGTGACCGAGGACAACCTGCGCGACCTCGTCAATGCCTGGGGCCAATCGAAGACCACGATCGCCTGCAGCGTGCACGACGGCGTCGCCGGTCCACCCGCGGTCTTTCCGGCCAGGTATTTTGCCGAGCTTATGGCGCTCGAAGGAGACCGGGGAGCGCGCGGCCTGCTGGACAAATACGCGGCACACGTGAACAAAGTGCCGTGTGCCGCCGCGGACATCGATACCCCGGAGGACCTGCACGCCCTGGACGGCGCGTCCGGGTGACGAACGAACGCCGCTTGCATGCCGCTGGCGCAGCACGCGAACTCGCGCTCAGGCGTGCGCCGCGCAACGCTCGCAGTTGACCCAGCCGGAATCGCCGCCGACGTAGTGTTCTTTCTTCCAGATGGGCAGCCGGATTTTGACCTGGTCGATAATGTATCGACAGGCCAGAAACGCCTCGTCGCGATGTACGGAGGAGACGCCGACCCACACCGCGCATTCGCCGATCTCCAGGAGTCCGCTACGATGCACGCAGCGCGCGTGCAGCAGCGGAAACCGGTCCTTTGCCTCGGCAATGACCTGCGCGCCCTCTTTGACCGCCAGCGGTTCGTAGGCCTCGTATTCGAGGCGCAGCACCTGGTGTCCCTCGTTTTCGTTGCGTATCCAACCCTCGAAACCCGCGTAAGCGCCGGCGGCCGGATCGAACAGCTCGCGCCGCAGTGTTTCCGGATCTATCGGCGTGGTGACCATTTCCATCATGTCAGCCACCGGCAACCGGCGGAAACAACAGCACCGTATCGCCGTCGTTGACCGGTGAATCCCAGTCCGCCATTTCGTCGTTGATCGCCACCTTGCAGTGTCCGAGAGGCTCGTTCGAGCCGTGCCGGTGCGCGAGCGCGGCAAACACGTCCGCCGCCGTTCCGGCGTCGCTTTGGATGGTTTCCTGGTCGATGCCCGCGTTCTCGCGGAACAGCGCGAAGTATCTGATCGTCAATGTTTTACTCATCTTATCCGTCTACGTCAGTTGACAGCCGTCACGCATTCGCGCCATCGCGTCGCGCCAGATCTTCCGGCGTGTTGACGTTGTCCAGGGCGGCCGGGTTTACCGGTTCGAGAAGCTCCGTATCCGAACGTATGAGCATCTTCCGCGGGCATTTGAGCCCCTCGTCGACCAAACCCTCAACGATGCGTTGCGAACCCGCGCCATAAACCGCGCAGAGTGGTTCGGGCAGCCCGTCGTAACTGCTCGTGTAGGCCGTAAACGGTTTATCGCCGGAACGTTTTGCAAGCAGCCCGCTTACGGTCGCGTCGTCGATATTGGGCAGGTCGCAGGCGACCACGAGCCAGGCAACATCGGGGTAAGCCTGCATGGCCGAGAGGATGCCGGCAACCGGCCCCAGATTTTCGTGGCGGTCTACGATTTGCGCATACTTGCTGCGTTCGGACTCGAGCGCCTGATCCGCGCGCGCCGACACGAAAACGCGCTCCAGGTGGCGTTCGAGAAGTGCGACGGTTCTCGCCAGCTGGGTCTGCCCATTGGTTTCGAGCAACGCCTTGTCGGTGCCCATGCGCCGGCTCCTGCCGCCGGTCAAGACAAGTCCCCAAACGGTTTCCGTATCACCCACGCCGGAAATCCTTCTTGCCGCCGGACTTGGCCATGAGGCGCGTTTCGGCGATCGTTATATCGTGCGAAAGCGCCTTACACATATCGTAGACCGTCAGCGCCGCAACGCTGGCCCCGGTGAGCGCCTCCATCTCGACGCCGGTACGATGATGTACTTTGCACACGCAATCGATCTGAGCGCGACCGTCTGCATCCATGTCGATCGTCACCTTGCACTGATCGAGGCCCAGCGGATGGCAGAACGGTATCAGTTCGTGCGTGCGTTTTGCCGCCATGACGCCGGCGACAATCGCAGTTGCGAACACCGGGCCTTTTGCGACTCGAATGTCGCCGTCGGCAAACCGGCTGGCAATCTCCGCCGGAAACACCACGAGGGTACGCGCGTGGGCAACACGGTCGCTTGCGGCCTTGTTGCTGACGTCGACCATGGTCGGCTGATTCCGTTTGTCTACGTGACTGAGTTTCGCCATCGACCTGCGCCTAACCGCCTACCCTGTACATCTCGACTTTTTTCAATTCCTGTGTCCCTGTCTTCGCGGGATCGCGCAGCTCGCTGTAGCGATCGCTTCGGCCCGTCCATATCCGCGACAAGAACTCGCCGAGTTCCTTGTCGTCCATGCCCGCCCTGATACGGTCGCGCAGGCTGATACCGGTGGCGGCGAACAAACAGGTGTACAAAACGCCGTCGGCCGACAGACGTGCGCGGCTGCACGTGCCGCAAAACGGTTCGGTAACCGAGGTAATGAAACCGATTTCGCCGCGACCGTCGAGATACTGGTACCGCCGGGCAACTTCCCCGCGATAACTTGGATCGACGGGTCGCAACGGCCAACGTGCGTTGATAACCTGCAGCAGTTCACGGGACGGGACCACCTGGTCCTCCCGCCAGTTGTTGCGGTTTCCGACGTCCATGTATTCGATCATGCGAACGATGTGCCCGGAACCGCGAAAGTGATCGAGCAGGTCGATCACCGTGTGGTCGTTCACGCCGCGCTGGACGACGGCGTTTATCTTTATCGGCGAGAGGCCGGCGCGCTCGGCCGCCGCAATGCCTTCGAGCACCTTGCCGATGTGACCGCGGCCCCCGCTCATTGTGCGGAACACGTCTTCGTCCAGGCTGTCCAGACTTACCGTGACGCGCTGCAGGCCGGCGTCCGTCAGCTTTTGCGCCAGCGGGGCAAGCAACATGGCATTCGTGGTCAGCGCCAGGTCCTCGACGCCCTCCAGGGCGGCCAGCCTGGCCACCAGATCCACGACGTTCTTGTCGAGCAGGGGTTCTCCGCCGGTAAGTCTGAGTTTGCTCACACCGAGACCGACCGCGACCGCCGCGATGCGGACAATCTCGTCGTGGCTCAGGCGATTCCGACGCGTCAGGAACTGATAGTCGGCGTGAAACTCCGCCTCGGGCATGCAGTACGGGCAGCGGAAGTTGCACTGATCCAACAGCGATATCCGCAAATCTTTGAGCGGTCTGCCAAGCGTGTCTCGGGGCTTCCCCGGTAGCGTCGCGGCCGCAGCATCGGAGGTGTTGCTCATGGCGACATTCTGCCGATTCCCTCAGTCAAAAGTAAGCCCGCCGCCGCCGGTGTTCGACCGCCGCCCGCTACGCGGGACGATACGCGTTTCGGCGCATTCGGTATTTGGCCCCGGGCCCACGTGAAAAACAATTTAGCTTTACTTATCAGTTACTTAAATAACGGCCGCCACGATCTATTGTGCAGCGCAACATCGATGGCTATACTGCGCCCAGCGCCAGGGTGTCGCAATGCTCCAGCCTGCGGTCCCGACGATATCCCGTGTTCTCGATCCGCGCGCCAGGCGCCAATGCTTGGACACCGGCGCAACGTTAAGTTCGTTTTGACCAGCAAAGGGCCACGCCATGCATGTCAGCCTTACAGACGAAGAACGCAGGTTTCAGCAGGAGGTGCGGACGTTTTTTGCGGAAAAATTCCCGCAGGATATTCGCGACAAGGTGAATAACGACGTCCCCCTCGGCAAAGAGGAATACGTTCGCTGGCAAACGATACTGTTCGAGCAGGGCTGGTCCGCGGTGAATTGGCCCGTCGAATACGGCGGCACCGGCTGGACGACGGTACAGCACTACCTTTACGCAAACGAGATGGCCATGGCGAATGCACCGGACATGGTTCCGTTCGGCGTAAAGATGGTCGGTCCGATCATTTACACGTACGGCAGCGACGCCCAGAAAGCCCGTTTCCTGCCGGACATCCTCGAGAGCAAGGTTTGGTGGTGTCAGGGTTATTCCGAACCGGGTTCCGGATCCGACCTTGCATCACTGAAAACACGCGCCGACCGCGATGGCGATCACTACGTCATCAACGGCACCAAAACCTGGACGACTCTGGGGCAAATGGCGGACTGGATATTCTGCCTCGTCCGTACCAGCAGCGACGTCGCCAGGCGCCAGGAGGGCATCAGCTTCATACTCGTGGACATGCAGACGCCCGGGGTTACGGTTCGACCGATAATCACGATCGAAGGGGAACATGAAGTCAACGAAGTGCACTTCGAGGACGTGCGCGTGCCCGTCGACAACCTGATCGGCGAAGAAGGCAAGGGCTGGACCTACGGCAAGGTGCTGTTGCAACACGAACGCACCAACATCGCCGGCGTCGCTCGCTCCAAGTACCGGCTGAGCCGATTGCGGGAGAAATCAGCGCAGCCGATTCACGGCGCTCGGCCACTCGCCGAGGATCGAAACTTCCTGCGCAAATTGGCGATGCTGGAAATCGAGCTGAAAGCCCTGGAATACACCGAGCTGCGCACCCTCGCCGCGGTTGCCGTCGGCAAAGCCCCCGGACCGGAATCCTCCATTCTCAAGGTCCGCGGTACCGAAATTCAGCAGGGTCTCGACGAGTTGTTCATGGAGGCGGCCGGTTATTACGCACTTCCGTTCGTTCCCGACCAGTACGCGCTGGGATTCGCGGAAGAGGAGCGTATCGGCCACGGCGGTGAGACGCGCGCGTCACTGCGCTACTTCAACAATCGCAAGGCCTCGATCTACGGCGGATCCAACGAGATCCAAAAAAACATCATCGCCAAACACGTGTTAGGGCTGTAGGAATAGACTATGGATTTTTCGGTCAGCGAAGAACAGACGATGCTCGCGGACAGCGTTTCGCGATTCATCGACAACGACTACGACTTCGAGCGCCGCATGAAAATTGCAGAGAGCGACGCGGCATTCAGCGCCGAGCTTTGGCAAACCTATGCGGAACTCGGCTGGACGGCGGTCCTGTTCTCCGGGGACGACGGAGGTCTGGACGGCGGACCGGTGGAGTTGATGCTCATGATGGAACAGTTCGGCCGCGGCCTCGTTGTCGAACCGTTCCTCGCCAACGTCGTACTGGCCGGCGGGGCGATCAAACGGGCAGGCTCCGCGGCTCAGAAAGCCGCGTGGCTGCCGGGCATCATTGACGGATCGTTACAGACGGCGCTCGCATTCGCCGAGCCGCAGGCGCGTTTCGATATCGCAAACATCACCACAACGGCGGAGCAGGACGGCGATCGATTCGTTCTCAACGGCAAAAAAGCCTTCGTCCTGAATGGAGGAAGCGCCGATCTGATCATCGTCCCGGCCCGGACCGCCGGCGCGCAGACGGATCGTGACGGCATCACCCTTTTTTCCCTGCCGACCGACAGCGACGGATTCGCGATCAAGAGTTACAAAACCGTGGACGCTCACACCGCCGCCGAGCTGTCCCTTTCCGGGGTCAGGGCGCCGGCCGATGCGATCCTTGGCGGAGTTGATTCGGGTTTTGAGACGCTGCGCAGCGTCGTCGACGAGGCGACGCTTGCGGTCTGCGCGGAAGCCGTCGGGATCATGCGCACGATGCACGACAAAACCGTGGAATACGCAAAAAATCGCTCGCAGTTCGGTGTACCGATCGGCACGTTCCAAGCCCTGCAGCATCGCATGGTCGAAACCCTCATGCTCTGCGAACAAAGCCGCTCGTTGTTGCTCTGGGCGGTCATGTTATCCGCCGAAGGCGATCCGAATGCATCCAGGGCGATAAGCGCGCTAAAATACCAGATCGGCACGGCCGGTCGACGCGTCGCCCAGGAAGCCGTGCAGATACACGGCGGTATGGGTGTTACCTGGGAGCTCGATATCGCCCACTACTTCAAACGGCACGCCGCAATAGAGACGCTGTTCGGCAACGCCGATCACCATCTCGACAGTTACGTTGCAGGCTCCTGATTCACCGATCCGGCCCAGAGGTCGCCGATCGACCATCTGAACGAAGCTAAACGATGATCCCGGAGTTCTTCAGAGACTTTTTCCTCGGCAATCAGGAGTTACTCTGGATCACGACTCTGTTCGCCGATCTCGGCTGCACGCTCCTTCTCTACCGGCTGTTCGGCAAGACCGGCCTGCAGGTCGCCATCGCAACCGCGATTCTGCTGGCCAACCTGCAAGGCCCCAAGCTCACGGTAATCTTCGGCTTCCAGACGAGCCTCGGCGTAATCTTCTATTCGAGCATCTTCTTTGCGACCGACGTGCTCAGTGAAAACTTCGGCAAGAAGGAAGCCAACAAGGCGGTGTGGATGGGTTTCGCCGTGAGCATCATCGTCATGGTGATGATGAGCCTGGCCCTGCTCTACCAACCCAGCGATCGCGCGGGGACTTCGGAGTTCGCACGAAACATCCACGAAGCGTTCGCAACAATCGTCGATTTCACGCCGCGTTTTATTCTCGGTTCGCTGCTTGCGTACATCATCAGTCAGCGATTCGACGTCTGGGCTTTCCATCGGATCAAGGCGATCACGGGCGAACGATGGCTGTGGCTGCGCAATAATCTTTCAACGATGAGCTCCCAGATCCTGGACACGCTCGTGTATTCCCTGGTGGCCTGGTGGGGTGTGGTCGATTTACGCACCGCACTTGCGCTGGGCGCCGTGAAGTACGGCTTCAAGGTGGCCATCGCGATGATCGATACCGCGTTCATTTACTGGGCCAGGTGGTCGCATCGGAGTCGCGTCGCGGTAACCCCGCAGCACGCGAACAACAATCATTACGCAAGCTATTACCGTTTACACCAGGGCGACGGCGGCCGGCTACGCCATCGTCCATGATCATGGGGTATGATCAATGAGGTCCTGGCAGGAGGCCGTTGATGCGACCATCAGGCGTCATAACCATTACCACCGATTTTGGGCACAAAGGCCCGTTTGCGGGCGTCATGAAGGGCGTTATCCTGACGCGGTTCCGGCAGGCGTCGATTGTTGACCTGGGCCACGACATCCCCGCGCACTGGCCCCCCGAGGCCGGCTTCTGGATGTGCCGGGCCTACGGCTACTTTCCGAACGGCACGGTGCACGTTGGCATCGTAGACCCCGGCGTAGGCACCGATAGGGAGATCCTGATTGCCGAACACAATGGTCATCTCTTCATGGCGCCGGACAACGGATTGCTCGATCCAATCCTGACGCGTCCCGAGCGATCGACGGTCCGCAAGCTGGACATGAAAAAACTCGAACGGCTCGGACTGTCGACGCCAAGCCTGACGTTTCACGGTCGCGATATTTTTGCGCCCATCGCCGCCGAGATTGCCGCCGGCCGCCTCTTACCCGAAGACATCGGACCCAAAACGGACGAATGGACACCGGGCTGGCTCGACGAACCGGAAGTCGTCCCCGGCAAGGTGGGCGGGGTCGTCATTACCATCGACGCCTTCGGCAACCTGATCACCAACATCGACCAGGCTTTGCTGCAGTCAATGCAAAAACCGGTCGTGACGCTCGCCGGTCACGAATTCGAGATGAAACCCACCTACGGCCGCGCCCGGCCCGGCGAGTATCTGGCGTTGATCAACTCCTTTGGAGTCCTGGAAATCGCGCGCGCCGAAGGCAGCGCCGCCGAAGGCCTCGGCAGCGAACGCGGCGCACCGGTGGTCGTCACCGACGGAGCGGCTTGAAGACATTCGCGACCGCCGAGCGGCAGACACCCCAGAGCCGAGTGCGGATTGATCTTTAGTGCCAAAACCAACAACGAGGACGAGCCAGCTACTGACCTTGCAGAGCCTGCTTCTCGATCTTGGCCCCAATCCGCCCTCGATACGAAAGCCAGCGTATCCCGCGGACCGCGGATTGATCTTTAGTGCCAAAACCAACAACGAGGACGAGCCAGCTACTGACCTTGCAGAGCCTGCTTCTCGATCTTGGCCCCAATCCGCCCTCGATACGAAAGCCAGCGTATCCCGCGGACCGCGGATTGATCTTTAGTGCTAAGACCGATAGCGACGGCAAGCCAACTACTGACCCTGTAGAGCCTGCTTCTCAATTTTGGCCCCAATCCGCCCTCGATACGAAAGCCAGCGTATCCCGCGGACCGCGGATTGATCTTTAGTGCTAAGACCGATAGCGACGGCAAGCCAACTACTGACCCTGTAGAGCCTGCTTCTCAATTTTGGCCCCAATCCGCCCTCGATACGAAAGCCAGCGTATCCCGCGGACCGCGGATTGATCTTTAGTGCTAAGACCGATAGCGACGGCAAGCCAACTACTGACCCTGTAGAGCCTGCTTCTCAATTTTGGCCCCAATCCGCCCTCGATACGAAAGCCAGCGTATCCCGCGGACCGCGGATTGATCTTTAGTGCTAAGACCGATAGCGACGGCAAGCCAACTACTGACCCTGTAGAGCCTGCTTCTCAATTTTGGCCCAAGAATCTCTCAAAGTAACAATCCGATTAAACACCGGTCTGTCGGGACCGTGATCCACGGCGTCCGGCATGAAGTAGCCGCTGCGCTCGAACTGCACGCGAACGCCCTGCTCGATGTCCTCGAGCGACGGTTCGAGTTGCGCCTGCACGACCTCCAGTGAATCAGGGTTGAGCGCGGCCGTCACGTCTTCGGCGGCGCCGGGGTCGGGGACCTTGAACAGGCGGTCATAGAGCCGGACCTCCGCCGCGACGGCATGTTCCGCCGACACCCAGTGAATGGTTCCCTTCACTTTACGGCCGCTCTGGCTCGAACCGCTGCGGGTCTCCGGATCGTAACTGCAATGCAGCTCGATCACGTCGCCGTTTTCGTCCTTGATGACGTCGTCGCAACGGATGATATAGGCATAACGCAGGCGAACTTCCCCCCCGGGCTTCAAGCGGAAGAATTTGCGTGGCGCATCTTCCATGAAGTCGTCACGCTCGATATAGATCTCGCGTGTGAACGGGAGTTCGCGCTCGCCGAGCTCGGGTCGATTGGGATGATTCTGCGCCGTCATCTGCTCGGTGCTGCCGGGATCGTAATTGGTGATGACGACTTTCAGCGGCCGTAATACGGCCATTCGGCGCTCGGTTTCCTCGCCGAGGATTTCACGGATGCTGTTTTCGAGCACGGCCATCTCGATGAGGTTTTCTTTTTTGGTTACCCCGATGCGCGCGCAAAAATCACGGATCGCTGCCGGCGGATATCCCCGGCGACGCATCCCGGAAATGGTCGCTAGCCGCGGATCGTCCCAACCATCGACAACGCCCGTATCGACCAGCTGTTTGAGTTTGCGCTTGCTGGTGAGCGCGTAAGCGAGATTGAGACGTGAAAACTCGATCTGCCGCGGACGATGCGCCGGTTTGACCTGTTCGATGAACCAGTCGTAGAGCGGACGATGGTCCTCGAACTCCAGCGTACAAAGCGAATGCGTAATGCACTCGAACGCATCGGACAGGCAATGCGCAAAATCGTACATCGGATAGATGGGCCATCTGTCGCCCGTGTGCTGATGGCTGACGTGACGTATACGATAAATCGTCGGATCGCGAAGATTGATGTTGGGCGACGTCATGTCGATCTTTGCACGCAAGATGTGTTCGCCGTCGGCGAACTCGCCCTGACGCATGCGGCGGAACAGGTCCAGATTCTCCTCCGCGCTTCGATCCCGATAGGGGCTGTCCCTGCCGACCTCGGTCAGCGTCCCTCGGTACTCGCGTATCTGCTCGGCGCTCAAACTGTCGACGTACGCCACGCCGTTTTTAATCAGCGTTTCAGCCGCCTCGTACAGCCGGTCGAAATAGTCGGAAGCATGCGTCAGCCTGTCTTCCCAGTCGAATCCCAGCCAACGGACGTCCCGTTTTATCGCGGCGACGTATTCCTCGCTTTCCCTGCCGGGATTGGTATCGTCGAACCGGAGATACGACCTCCCGCCAAACTCCGCGGCAACGCCAAAATTCAAACAAATGGATTTGGCGTGCCCGACATGCAGGAAGCCGTTCGGCTCCGGTGGGAAACGCGTAACGACGGCGCCGTCGTGCTTGCCGCTCTCGACGTCCGCGTCGATGATCTGGCGGATGAAATCGCGGGATACGTTTTCGCTCATCTGAGTGCTCATTTCTACCTGTGCCCGGTGAGGCCCATTGACCGCGACGCCGGAGTTTTTGATGGCGGGATTGTACACGATGGCGCCAGGCGCACGGATAGCGGTCGAGCATTATTCGGGTACAATAAAGAGTTTCGGACACAGACCACGATTCCCGACCGGATCAGCAGCAACGCAATGCCAATTATTCAGTTACCAGACGGTTCCGCACGCGAATACGACGGCGTCGTAAGCGGCGACGTCATAGCAAACGATATTTCCAGGAGCCTCGCACGCGACGCGGTGGCCGCCCGTGTCGACGGTGAACTCTGGGACCTGACCCGGCCTATCGAGGCCGATGCGAATGTCGAGATCGTCACCCGAGACAGCAGCGACGGTCTCGAATTGCTCCGGCACGATGCGGCGCACGTACTCGCGGAGGCCGTGAAAGAGCTGTGGCCGGATACACAGGTAACGATCGGGCCCGCCATCGAGAACGGCTTTTATTACGACTTCGCTCGCGAAGAGACGTTCACGGTCGACGATCTCGCCGTCATCGAGGAACGTATGCGCAACATCGTCGACCGTGACGAGGAGATCCAACGGGAAGTATGGGATCGAGACGACGCGGTCCATTTTTTTCGCGAACAGGGCGAGGAGTACAAGGCGGAAATCATCGAGGGCATTCCTGCCGGTGAGGTCGTTACGCTGTACCGGCAGGGTGACTTCATCGACCTCTGCCGCGGCCCGCATCTGCCGTCGACGTCAAAACTGGGCAAAGCGTTCCGGCTGACGCGGGTATCCGGCGCCTACTGGCGCGGCGATTCCAGGAACCCGATGCTGCAAAGAATCTACGGCACGGCATGGGCGAACGAAAAACAGCTCCGCCAGTACATGACGCAGCTCGAGGAGGCGGAAAAGCGCGATCACCGGCGTCTCGGGCGACTGATGGACCTGTTCCACTTTCAGGAGGAGGCGCCGGGCGCGTTGTTCTGGCATCCGCGCGGCTGGACGCTCTTTCAGAATCTGGTTGCCTATATGCGCATGCGCCAGGTCGAGGCCGGCTACCAGGAGGTCAATACGCCGGAACTCATGGATCGCGCGCTGTGGGAGGCATCCGGACACTGGGAGTCTTTCGGTGAGCATATGTATACGTCCGACACGGAAGACGGCCGCGTGTACGCCATCAAGCCGATGAATTGCCCGGGGCACGTGCAGGTGTTCAAGCAGGGCATCACGAGCTATCGCGACCTGCCGCTTCGGCTGGCGGAGTTCGGCAAGGTTCACCGTTATGAACCCTCGGGCGCGCTTCACGGGATGCTACGCGTGCGCGCCTTTACACAAGACGATGCGCACATTTTCTGCACCCCGGAACAGATCACCGATGAGACCGTCGCGGTTTGCAATCAGATTCTCGGCATTTACTCGGATTTCGGTTTCGACGACGTGCTCATCAAATTCGCCGATCGACCCGAGGTCCGCGTCGGCAGCGACGACGTCTGGGACCAGGCGGAGGACGCGCTTTTGAAAGCGCTTGATCGTACCGGGCTGGAATACACGCACAATCCGGGCGAGGGCGCGTTTTACGGACCTAAACTCGAATTCGTTCTGCGCGATGCCATCGGGCGTGACTGGCAGTGCGGCACGCATCAGGTCGATCTGAATCTTCCCGGCCGCCTCGGTGCAAGCTATGTCGCCGAGGACGGGCAAAAACACACGCCCGTATTGCTGCACCGGGCGATATTCGGGTCGTTGGAGCGTTTCATCGGCATCCTTCTCGAGCACCACGAAGGTCATCTGCCGCTCTGGCTCGCGCCAACGCAGGCGAGAATCCTGACGATCACGTCCGATGCGGACGAATACGCGCTCGACGTCGTCGCCCGGCTTCGCGACGCCGGGATCAGCGCCGACGCCGACCTGCGAAACGAAAAAATTTCCTACAAGGTGCGCGAGCACAGCGTCGCCAAGGTCCCCGTGCTCATGGCGGTCGGCCAGCGCGAGGTTGCGGAGGAAACCGTGGCGTTACGCAGACTGGGCACGAAACATCAGAAAGTCCTCGGCGTCGCCGAGGCAATCAGCACCCTCCAGGACGAAATCAGGCTTCGCGGCAGGGCTGCCTGAACTTCGCAAAACGACGAAGCCCACCCATCTCCGGGTAAAAGATTTCGGCTGCAATCTGTTTGCGCAAAGGCGCTTCCGACGCCTGCGTTCCGATGCGAAAAATGCCGACGCGGCGGACCAAACGTGACGACGCAGACACGGTGATTGTGCACCCTGTCACAGAATCGGAATCTCGTCTGTCTACAGCGACATTTACATATGGCTGCGGGGATATACTGATCGCGCAGTCTTCTGCCACACATTAAACATAAGCCGCCAAGGAGGACGGTCGTGCCGGTTGAGCAATTCAAAACACAAGTACTGTTGTTGCACAGCCAGCAAAGCACATTGGACGTGCTTTCTACTGGTTTCAACGATCGTTATGCAGTGCATTGTGCAACCAGCGGCACCGAGGCTCTGAATACACTCGGCGACACACCCATTCACGTCATCGTATCGGCGCAAGACCTGCCCGGCATGAGCGGTCTCGACGCACTTCGTGAAGCGAAAAAACGGTCACCCGACACCATCGCGATTCTCCTCGCCGGCACGGACAAAAACGACGGACTCGAGGCGCTCGTTGGCGACAAGGAAGTCTTCCAGATCGTACGCGGCGAAATATCGCCCGATGCGCTCGAGAACCTCATTGATTCCGCAACCAAGAGCGTACGTTTGCTCGCGCTCTCCGAAGCCTCGAACGATACCGCCGCAAACGTGGACGAACCGTATCACGAAGCCGAACACATCGTCATGGAGACGGCCGAGAACGGTTCCGTCATCATCAGCGATGGCACGGGAACCTTGCCCGTGCTGAAACCCAACAGAATACAGGTGTCGCCGAACGCAGGCGGTCAGGCCGTCGACGTCCTCGTTTTGACGAAGGACGAAGAATTTCTCGTCACCATCAAGGAATCCTCGCGCGGGATGCACAATGTGCATCACGCCGTAACGCCGAGTCAGGCGGAAGACGTCATGCGCGGCGGAAGCGTCGGCGTGCTGGTGACCGACGCGGCGATGGTTGGCTCGAACATAGAGGTCCTGACGCAAAGACTTCGCGCCAATTCACCACGACTGGTTGCCATCGTCGCGGGCCGGCGGGACGACGGCGAGCTGTTGATGGATCTCATCAATCGCGGCCAGGTCTACCGCTTCCTGCTCAAACCGGTATCACCCGGCAGGGCCCGGCTCGCGATCGAAGCGTCGGTAAAACACCATCTCGAGGCCGCCGACTCGGCGTTCAAAGGCAAGCCGGCCACCGCGGCAAGCCCGACCGCGAGCCCGACGCCCGCACCAAAACCGGCGCCCAAACCCGCACCCAAACCCGCGGCAAAACCTGCGCCGAAACCGGCGGCTAAGGCCGCCACGCCACCGCCGGCAAAACCTGCGCCCGCGCCGGCCGCGGGGAAGCAGGCGCCGGCGCCAAAGCGAGAGCCCAGAATCTCGGCGGCGACGCAGGCGCATGCAGCCGCACAAGCAAGCGCAAAAAAAGCACCCAAGATCGACCCGATGCCGGCAACGGCCCCCGAGGATTCATCGCCGATCGCGGACGGACTGGACGACGCGTTCGACGAGGCAAACAGCTTTACCGAAACAGTGACCGGCATTGCCGTATCGGTCGGACGTTCGCTGACCGGCGCAGCCGAGTCGATGAAAAACAAAGGCAAAACCGCGCCCGCCGCGAGCGTCAATGCGCCCGTAGCGGCGGCCAGCTCCGGATCGGGCAGCCTCCTCGGCCGACCGATCGTCCTTGCGGCCGCCGCCGGTGTCGTCCTCATCGGCTTACTGTCAGTCTGGATGTTTGGCGGCGACGATACCGTGCCCGTCGAAACGACCGTGGCGGAACCGGACGCCGCGCCGACGCCGGCTGTCGCCGAAGCCGACGCGCAACCGGCGCAGCCCGCGCCGGCTGAACCCGCGGGCAACGCGAGATACGAGCGTTTGTTGCAGCAGGCCCGCGACGCCAGGGCCATCGGTGACATTTATTCGCCGGCCGGCCAGAACGCCGTCGAGTTGTACCTCGCCGCGCAAAACGAGGCGCCGGGTAACGCGGAGCTTGCAGCGGAAATCGACACGGTAGTCGCCGTGGTGTTCAACCTTGCCGAAAGCGCTTTGTTGGAAAATCGCAGTACGGACGCGAGCCGTGCACTGCGCGTGCTCGGCATGGCCGATCCGAACAACCCGCGCCTCACCTTCCTGACCGCTCAGCTTTCACAACAGCAGCTTCGCGGTTTCCTCGACGACGCGCGCGCCGCCATCCGCGAAAACCGTTTCGAGGACGCTGGTCAAGCGCTGGCGCAGGCGGAATCCATCGCCGGCGGCGACAGCGCGGAGATCGACGCGATCGCAGACGAATTGGCCAATGCACGCAGCGAACAACGCCTCGACGACGTGCTGGCGCTCGCCGGCCGGCGGCTCAGCGAAGACAGGCTGATCGCTCCGTCAAACGATAACGCCCGCTACTATTTTCAGTTAGCCCTGAATAACGACCCGGGCAACACGACCGCCCAGCAGGGACTCGTGGCGGTAGCCAGCAAAATGGTGCTTCGCGCTCGCGCCGCGATCGACCAGGGTAACTTTTCGGCTGCCGAGTCGCTGCTCGCGGACGCGCGTCTTTTGGATCCGGACAGCAGCGAGTTGTCCGCAGCCACCGATGCCATCGAGAACGCCAAGAACCTGCGCGCGGCGCAGGCGCGAGCCGCCGCGGAACAACGGCAGGAAGCCGAGCGATTGGCCGCGGAGCGCCAGGCGGCAGCCGAACGCGAGGCGGAAGCCGATCGGCAGCGGCTCGAGGCCGAGCAAAGACTTGCCGCCGCCGAGGCCGCCGCGGCTGCAGCCGCGGCAGCGGCAGCGGCGGATAACAGCCGGCCGGCTGTTGCGGCTGCCACGGAACCTGCAAACGCGGCAGGCGCTGCGGCCACCGTCAACGACGACGTCATCGAAACCGTCTCTATCAGCGCTTTGGAACGGATCAGCTACGTCGCTCCGCGCTATCCGCGAGCCGCACAACGCCGCAACACCTCCGGCTACGTCGATCTCGCGTTCACCGTCACAACTTCCGGGACGGTCGCGGACATCGAGATCACCAAGTCCGAGCCCGGCACGCTATTCGATGACGCGGCGGTCGAAGCCGTTGAACAATGGCGCTTCAAACCGGCAACCGAGAATGGCCAGGCCGTCCGTAAGCGCGTCGCCGTTCGCATGTCCTTCGCCCTTCAGTAGGGGCCTAGCGGGAAGCGTGCGCTCCCACCGGAAGCAAACATTCGGCACAAACATGTCCTGATTGGACCATTTGGGCGGTAACCGATATTCTTCTACCGAGTGTGTGCATTTCCGAGGACGGCATACCAGCCATGGATACGGATCCGGCCAGAGCACGACCGGCAAGAAAACAACAACAACGAAGTCTTCGGACGCGACAGAAGTTACTCGACGCCGCACTGGAGGCGTTTTCCGAAAGCGGATTCAAAGGCACGTCAACGCGCGACATCGCTGACCGTGCGGGCGTCCACCATCCCCTGATCACCTATCACTTCAAGAACAAGGAAGAACTCTGGCGCGCTACCGCCGATCGCGTATTTTCAGAGTTTTCGGCCGTACTGCTGGAAGCAAGGCGCGACGCCCAAGGGAAGAGCCCGCGCAAACGCATGGCCTCGATGATCCGCACGTACGTGCACTACTCGGCGGGCAAACCCGCACTGCACAAACTGATGTTGCAGGAATCCAGCCGCTCGAGCAGCCGGCTGGACTGGCTCATCGAGATGCACCTGAAACCCGTCTACGAAACCGTCATCGAAGAGCTGCGCCCGCTCCAGGAACAGGGGATCGCACCCGATGGCGATCCCGCGCTGCTGTTCAACCTGATCCGCGTGGCGTCCGGCGGCACCCTTGCGCTCGCGCTGGAGATAAAGGACACGAGCGGCATCGATTTTGAAAAACCGGAAAACGTCGACGCGCTTGCCGACATGATTATCAACGTGTTCCTGCCCGGAACGGATAACGGCGACAACTAGTCTCTCTGTTCCAGGCCCTAGTCCACCCGGTCATGCATCAGCAGCAGATGGATCTGGGCGACGATCGACAACGCGATCGACGTGGGTCCCCTTCCCCCGATATCCAGGCCCGCGGGCCCGTGCAGACGACCCTCGAGCCGGGTTGAGGAGTCGCCGAGCTCCGCGAGCAGACGTTTACGTCGATCCACCGGTCCCAGCAAACCGATATAGGGAACGTCGGTGGCGGCCAGGGTTTGCAGGTATTTTCGATCCGTCAACAGGTGGTGGCTCATCACGACGGCGGCATCGAAGCGACTCAGATCGATCTCGTCGCCGATAGCGTCGGCGGAGACGCACACCAGGTCGTGGGCGGCGGCAAAGTCCCCTTTCTCGATGTACGCCGGCCGGTGATCCTGCAGCACAACCCGCCAGCCCAGTTCGACGCAAAAACGAACGACGGGCTGCGCATCCAGTCCGGCGCCCAATACGAGAATGTTCGGCGGCGGCCTCAAAACGGAAAACAGCACGCGCACGAGACGTCCATCGACGTCGACTTCCCGCGTACTGGATTGCCCGTTGCGTAGAACGTCCGCGGCCGTTTCCCCAATCGCGAGAGCGGCACCGGCGTCGATACCTTTTTCGGCAAACGGCAGCTCCGTGCCGACCACCGTCGAGCCAGGCGCAAGATCCTTATGTTCCGATTCGATAACCGTCGCGGCAATGCCTACGCGATCCCCTTCCAGCACCGACAGGATCTGCGTGAACGGTTGAAAACCGCTTGCGGCGTTCAGAGGCTGCAATACGATTCGCATCAGGCCTTCGCAGCCCACGCCCAAACCCCAAAGCTCTTCATCGTCTTGCCGCAGATCATAGGTAACGATCTGTGTATCGCCGCTCGCGACGGCCTGACGAGACCTCTCCGCCAGATCACCTTCCAGACAGCCGCCCGACAACATGCCCTGAAAATCGCCGTCTCCCGAAATCAACATACGTGCACCGGTCTTGCTGTACGTCGACCCAATCGTTTCATATACGCTGGCAAGCACGAGTCCGGCGGAGTCGTTTTTGCGCTCGGTGAAAAACGTTTTCAGATCCGCGGTGCTCATGCGGCAGCCGGCCTCCTGCGATCGGGTGCGGAAAGCTCCCGGCCCTGGCTCAGCGCCCGGCCGAGAGCCGCAAGACTGTCCACGTTGTGCGCCGGCAAAAAGAGATCGACATTCGGCAGCATGGCACGAATGCCAAACGCCTTGGGCGCAAAGTCTCTGTAACGCAGCATCGGATTGAGCCATACCAGCCGCCGGCAGGAGCCGCGCAGCCGCTGCATCTGAAATTCGAGGTCCGCATCGGTGTCACGCTCGAGACCGTCGCTCAACAGGATGACAGTCGCGTTTTGTGCGAGCACCCTCCTTCCCCAGCCGACGTTGAACGACTTGAGACTCCCCGCGATCCGCGTTCCGCCATCCCAGTCCTGCACGTCGTTGGCTACGAGTGCCAGCGCCGTATCGGCATCGCGATTTGCGAGGCGCCGGGTAATATTCGTCAGCCGGGTACCGAATACGAAGCTGTGCACGGCCGTTGCCCGCGACGTCATGATGTGAGCGAATTGCAGGAACATCCGGGAATAGCGGCTCATCGAACCCGAGATGTCGCAGAGAAACACCAGCACGGGCGGTCTCAGTCGGCGCCGCCTTCGCGCCAATTTGAGCAGCTGACCGTCGTTGCGGATCATCAAACGCATCGATCGACGCAAATCCAGGCGGTCACCGCGGGCATCCAGTCGAAATCGGCGGGTGCGCACATCGCATAACGGTTCGATGTCCGCCCGCAACAACTCCTTCGCCTCCTGTTGTTCCGCGAGGCTCATCTCCTCGAAATCCTTGCTGCGCAACAATTCGCGCGCGGAATACGACGCCCTTTGCCCCGCCTCGGGAACGGATTCCTCAGCGGGTATGCTCGTGCGCATGGCGCGCAAGGCCTCGGCAACTCGTCGCAGGGTCGCACGACCGCGATCGGCCGGCAGCTCGTTCGCCGCCAATAATGCAGCCGTCAACCGCTCGAGCAGTTGCGGGTTGCGAAAGTAGATATGGAAGGTCTGATCGAAAAGCCGGAAATGCGCCGGATCGCCAATCAATACGGCTCGAAGGGCCGAGCAAACGTCGTCGCGCCGCACCACGCCCACACACACGACGGCGCGCAGCGCGTCCAGCACCTGCGCGGGCCCGACCGGAACTCCGGCCGCACGCAGCGTGCGGCAGAATTGCAGAACGTTGCCGGCCAGGCGGCTTGTTTCGTTGTCGGTCACGGTTCTCAGGCAGCGCTCCGAATCTCGGCGAGCAACCTCGCCGCTTCGCTACCGCGAATCCGGGCGACGTCGTCCTGATACTTCAGCAGCGAACCGAGTGTGCCGTCGATGATGTCGGCGTTCAGCAAAACGACGTCCAGCTGCGACAGCGCGTTCGCCCAGTCGATCGTTTCGGCGACACCGGGGGCCTTGTAGAGATCCTGCTCACGAAGTTTGTGTACGAAAGCAACCAACTGCGCTCGCAGCTCGGCGGCTACCTCCGGCGCCTTTTTTGCGACGATCTGTTCTTCCGCCTCGTAGTCCGGGAACCGTACCCAGTGATAGAGGCAGCGTCGCCGCAGGGCATCGTGCACTTCGCGCGTGCGATTGGACGTAATGACGACGATCGGCGGCCGATCGGCGCGGATCGTCCCGAGTTCAGGAATGCTTAGTTGATAGTCGGAAAGCAGTTCGAGCAAAAACGCTTCAAACGGCTCATCGGCGCGGTCAATCTCGTCGATGAGCAGCACCGGCGATTCGCCGCCGTGGTCACGCAACGCGTCCAGCAACGGCCTTTCAATGAGAAACTCGCGGCTGTACAGAGTAGATTCTACTTCCTCCGCCCTGCCGACCGCTTCGGCAAGTCGGATAGCCACCATCTGCCGCGGGTAGTCCCACTCGTAGGCCGCACTCGCGAGATCGAGACCCTCGAAACACTGCAAACGGATCAGCTTGCGACCGAGCGTCGAGGCGAGCACTTTGGCGAGTTCGGTCTTGCCTACGCCCGCTTCACCTTCGAGAAGCAGCGGCCGTCCGAGCGCCAGCGCCAGATAAACCACCGTCGCCAGATCCCGTTCCGCGACGTAGTCGGCGTCACGCAGCAGCTGCTCGGCCTGATCGACGTCCCGCGGGAACTCGGAGTTGCGGCGCACGTCAGCCGCCCGCCAACCGCACCGCGCGTTTCGCCATGACGCCGACCAGATGAGCCCGGTACTCGGCGCTGGCATGCAGATCTTCGTTGAGATCGCTCGCGTCGATCCTGATACCGTCAATTGCCGCCGTGGAAAAATCGGCGCCGAGCGCACTCTCCATAACCGGCTCGCGGTAAGCGCAGGCGGCCGCGCCAGTCACCGCAACGCGGACGCCGTCGTCCGTTTCGGCCACGAAAACGCCAACCACCGCATAACGCGATGCGGGGTTTGGAAACTTCGCATACGCCGCACGTCTTGGCGTCGGAAACCGCACCCGCTCGATGACCTCATTCGTCTCCAGCGCCGTCTCGAACATGTCGACGAAATAGTCGTCAGCCGGAATGTCGCGCCGGTCAGTATGGATTGTTGCGCCGAGTCCCAACAGGGCCGCGGGATAGTCCGCGGCCGGATCGCTGTTGGCCACCGAACCTCCAAGCGTGCCCCGATTGCGCACCTGTGCATCACCAATCGTGCCGGCCAGTTCGGCGAGTGCCGGAACGGCGTCCCGAACCAGCGAGCTGGCAGCGACCTCGGCATGCGTAACCGTGGCCCCGATCACAAGGTCGCGGCCATCGAGCCGCAATCCCCGGAGGGCGTCTATCGCGCCCAAATCGACCAGGTCCGAGGCCCGCGCGAGGCGCAGCTTCATCGTCGGCAACAGGGTCATGCCGCCCGCGATGACGTTCGGACTCTCCGCCGCGTCGATTATCCGCCTGGCGTCGGCAAGCGACGTCGGACGGTGGTACCTGAATTCATACATTTCGTTGTTTCCGTATTTTGCGGAAAGCCCAGGTCCTGCCGAACGACAAAACTCGTGCCGCACTTACGGCGCCTCATTCCCGGCGCATCGCCTCCGCGCCCGCTCTGACCGCGCGGACGATGTTCTGGTAGCCGGTGCACCGGCACAGATTGCCGTCGAGCCAGCGCCGGATTTCCGCATCTTCAGGCGCCGGATTCCGAGCCACCAGGTCCAAAGCGCTCATGATCACGCCAGGCGTGCAAAAGCCGCACTGCAGTCCATGGTGTTCGCGGAATGCCTCCTGCATCGGGTGCAGCCGGCCATCTCTGGCGAGCCCCTCGATAGTCAGGAGCTCTGCGCCCTCTGCCTGAACCGCAAGCATCGTGCAGCTCTTGACGGACCGGCCATCCACGTGGACGACACAAGCACCACACTGGCTGGTATCGCAGCCGACGTGAGTTCCGGTCTGACGCAGCTGCTCCCTCAGCATTTCCACCAGCAACGTCCGCGACTCGACGTCCGCGCTAACGGATTCGCCATTGAGCGTAAAAGACACGGTGACGGCCATCAGCGTTCCCTCTGGATCGTTTTTTCCTGCAGCTCCACTCCGAGCGGCGACTACAGAACACGAACCTCAGCGTAACAAAAACCACCAGATCAGCAATACGACGACGGCAATGACAACCGCTTTCAATGTGGTCACCGGCCAGTTCGACGCTGCCGGCTCGATTTCCGCCTCCTTTTCCGCGCGCACGGCGTCACGATCGAGTTCGCGGCAAATCTGCGCAAAAAAATCGTCCACCGTTTTCTTGGTGGCCCCAAGCACCAGCCGCGACCCAACCTGCGCGAGTTTGCCTCCCACTTTGAAATCGGCGGCGTACCGCAACAGCGTCGCACTGTCCTCGGCTACGCTGAGCGTCACCTCCGCCGTGCCGCGCCCAAACCCCGCGGCACCGGCCTTGCCCTCGCCGACGAGCGTGTAACTTTCCGGAGGATTGAGATTTTCCAAGCGGATGCGGCTGAGGAACCTGGCCCGCACGGGACCAACCGCCGCCGCAATCCTCGCCCGCAACTCGGTGTCGCTCACCCTTTCCAGCGACTCGCAGCCGGGTATGCATCTCTTGAGCACCTCAGGATCGTTGAGCGCCTCCCAGACCGTTTCGCGGCTGTTCGTAATGCGATGTTCGCCGGTGAGTTCCAAATATCAGAGTTTCCGTGGGCCTGTCGGCATTCGATCTTACATCGTCGGCATCGAGAATTCCGCGCCAGCGCGAATACCCGTTGGCCACCGTGAGGTCACCGTTTTCAAGCGGGTATAAAACCGTATGCCCTCCGGCCCGTAAACGGCCATGTCGCCAAACAGCGAACGCTTCCATCCGCCAAAGCTGTGGAATGCCAGCGGCACCGGGATGGGCACGTTGACGCCGACCATACCCACCTGAATGTTGCTCGCGAACTCCCGGGCCACGTCGCCGTCTCGCGTGAACACCGCGGTACCGTTACCGTACTCGTGTGCGTTCACCAATTCGACGGCTTCGTCGAACGACTCGACCCTCGTCATCGTCAGCACTGGGCCGAATATCTCTTCGTTGTAAACCCGCATGTCGCGGGTTGCGCGATCGAGCAAGGTCGGCCCGAGAAAGTACCCGGGCGACTCGGTAATGGCGTGCAGGCGACCGTCGACGACGACCTCGGCGCCCTCGGCTTCGCCCAAGTCGATGTATGAACGCACTTTGTCACGGTGCTCTGCCGTGATCAGCGGGCCCATATCGTTGTCGTTGTCGGTTCCCGCACCGATCTTCAGTGCGGCAATTCTCGGCTTGAGCTTTTCGAGCAGCGGCTCCGCGGCGCTCCCGACCGCGACGATCGCGGAAATCGCCATGCAGCGTTCTCCCGCCGAGCCGTAGCCGGCGCCCACCAGCGCATCGGCGGCCTGATCCATGTCCGCATCCGGCAGAACGACCATGTGGTTTTTCGCACCACCCAGCGCCTGGACGCGTTTTCCGTTGGCCGCCGCCGTCGTGTATACGTGCTCGGCCACCGGCGTCGAACCGACAAAACTCACCGCCGCCACGCGTTCGTCGTTCAACAAAGCGTTGACGGCCACGTGATCGCCGTTGACGACGTTCAGAACCCCGTCAGGCAGGCCGGCTTCCTTGAAGAGCTCCGCGAGTTTGATTGCGCAGCTCGGGTCTTTCTCCGACGGCTTGAGCACAAAGGTATTCCCGCAGGCGATGGCCATCGGAGCCATCCATAGCGGCACCATCGCCGGGAAATTGAACGGCGTAATGCCGACGCATACGCCGAGTGGCTGGCGCATGGAGTACGTATCGACACCGTCGCCGACCTGGTCGTTGTATTCGCCTTTGATCAGGTGCGGAATACCGCAGGCGAACTCGACAACTTCCAGCCCGCGCTGGACGGAACCGTCCGCGTCGTGCAGCACCTTGCCATGCTCCTCGGTAATCAGCGCCGCGAGCTGCGCTCGGTCCCGTTCGATCAACTCCTTCAGTTTGAACATGACCCGCGAGCGCTTGAGCACGGGCGTGCGCGACCACGACGGAAACGCGGCCGCCGCCGCGGTGATCGCGGCGTCCACGTCCGTCTCATCCGACATTACGACTGACGCACACCGTTCGCCGGTCGCCGAATTGTAGACGGCGCCAAGACGGGCGCCGTCAGCCGTCCTCATTTCGCCGCCGATCCAATTGCCGACGACTCGAACCGATTCCAAGGCGCTTGCTTTTTCAGCCATGCCCATGCTCCCAATGTTCAGCGCGGCGTACAGCGCCGAACGTCATTGTGACCTCAACTGTTTGCGCACCGTTTCCACGACCTGATCGATCTGGCTTTCGCTGATGATCAACGGCGGCGAAAACGCCAGCGTATCACCGGTCGTGCGGATAATGACGCCGTTGTCGTAACAGCCGCGAAAAACGTCCATCGCCCTCGCGGTGGGCTTACCGTCGATCGGCGTCAGCTCGACGGCGCCGATGAGACCGTAGTTACGGATGTCGATGACGTTCGGCTCGCCCTTCAGACTGTGCAGTGCGTCCGCGAACGGCTCTTCCAGGGAACGCGCGCGCTCGATCAGCCCGTCTTCTACATATACGTCGAGCGTTGCGCAGCCGGCCGCCGCAGCCAGCGGGTGTCCCGAATAGGTGTAACCGTGGAAAAACTCGATGGTCCCCTCCGGACCGGTCATGAATTCGTCGTAGATTTCCCCCTTCGCAAGCACGGCGCCCATCGGCACGGTGCCGCTCGTCAAACCTTTTGCCGTTGTGATCAGATCCGGCGTGACGTTCATCCGCGTCGCCGCGAAGTTTTCACCGGTGCGACCGAACGCGCAGATCACTTCATCGAAAATCAGCAGGATGCCGTGCGCATCGCATATCGCCCGAAGCTTCTGCAAATACCCTTTGGGCGGCACCAGGACGCCGGCCGAGCCCGCGACGGGTTCCACAATGACCGCCGCGATCGTCGACGGATCATGCAAGGCGACAATGTTCTCGAGTTCATCGGCCAGGTGTGCTCCCCACTCCGGCAGCCCGCGCGAATACGCATTGTGCTCGAGGTGATGCGTGTGCGGCAGATGATCGACGCCGGGCAACATCGCCCCGAACATCTTTCGATTCGCAGACAGACCGCCGACCGAGATACCGCCGAATCCAACACCGTGATAACCGCGTTCGCGGCCGATGAACCGCGTGCGGCTCGCCTCGCCCCTAAGGCGATGGTAGGCCAGCGCCATTTTCAAGGCGGTATCCACCGCTTCAGAGCCGGAGTTGACGAAAAACGCGTAGTCGACGCCGTCCGGCGCCATGCCGGTGAGTTTGTTCGCCAGCTCGAACACGGTCGGGTGACCGAGCTGAAACGCCATCGAATAGTCCAGCGTCGCCGCCTGCCGTTGGATCGCCTCAACGATTTTCGGATGGCAGTGCCCGGCGTTGCAACACCACAGACCGGCGACCGCGTCAATCAGCTGCCTGCCATCGTGGGTCCAGCAGTGCATGCCCCGGGCGCGCGTGATCAGCCGCGGGTGATCCTTGAAATATCGGTTACCCGTGAACGGCATCCAATACGACTGCAGATCCGGCAAGTCGCTTGCCAGCGTTCGCGCGGTGTTGTCTGACATTGGTGTCTCCCGATGTAGCGGACGCGTGTCACCCGTAGGCTGTGAGCCTACTCCAGCCCCGGATAGTTAACAATCTTTAAACACCGGATTTTAAATTACTGAATCTACTAGGCTTTGATGCAAGATTGTTCAATAAATTCAACGATTCAAATAGACGTCTTCGCCGGTAATGCGCCCCCTGTTCATGAAGGAGCTCGTCCTGACGAGCGACCAGGACTAGTCACTGAAGATCAATCCGCGATCCGCGGGATACGCCTATTTAGAGATCGAGGGCGGATTGCCCGTCAGGGCGGGCTCCTACAGAACTCACCGACGCTAGCCGGGCCGGCTCGCGTAGACGCAGATCATCTCCATTGCCAGATGTGCCCCCGCCAGTGCGGTAATCTCACCCACGTCGTAGGCGGGCGCCACCTCGACCAGGTCCATGCCGACGAGATTGATGCCGCGTAGTCCGCGGATGATGCCCATCGCCTGATGGCTGCTCAAACCGCCGCAAACCGGCGTCCCCGTGCCGGGCGCGCAGCTCGGATCGAGACAATCGATATCGAAGGTCAGGTACACGGGTCGGTCGCCGAGGATAGCGAGCGTCTCCGCGATAACCGCGTCGACGCCGTTGCGATGCACCCAGGGCCCGTCGAGAACGTTGAAACCCAGGCAGTCCGGGTTTCGCGTGCGCAGGCCGATCTGAACGGAGGTCGTAGGATCGATCAGGCCCTGCCGGGTCGCGTGGTAAAACATCGTGCCGTGATCGATGCGGCCGTCCTCGTCAACCCAGGTGTCGCTGTGCGCGTCGAAGTGCAGCAGTGATATCGGTGCGCCGAACTTTTTGGCATGCGCTTTCAGCAGCGGATAGGTGACGAAGTGATCCCCACCGATCGACAGCAGGCCGGGCCCCTCGTCGATAATGGACGCAACGTGTGCCTCAATCTCGTCCGGCACCGACTCGGGCCTGCCAAAATCGAAATAGCAGTCGCCGTAATCCACAACGGCAAGTTTGTCGAAGGGATCGAACTCCATGCCGTAGGGCCGTTCCCAGGCCATGATCGTTGAGGCCGCCCGCACCGCGCGCGGCCCAAAACGAGCGCCCGGCCGGTTGGTGGTTGCGGTATCGAGCGGTATTCCGGTGACGACGAGGTCTACGTTGTTCAGATCCCGCGTGTATTTCCTCCGCATGAACGACACCGCGCCCGCGAAGGTAGGCTCCGGAATGGTTCCGTAAAGACTGTCCCTCAAGATCGCATGATCGCCGCCGTACTTGTCCATTCCGTTTTCCGTCTCCGTCAATTTCGTTGTACCTGCCGTCAATGCCCGGCTATCGTCGCCTGGGTCATATCCAGGGTCCTCCAGGCCCGCTCGACGAGTTCATCGGCCTGTTCGTGATCGAGGATCAACGGCGGCGCCACCACCATCGTGTCACCAACCGCGCGCATGACCAAGCCGTTTTCAACCGAATGGTCGCGGCATATGGTGCCGACGCCGGCTTTTTCATCAAAACGCCGCAACGTCGTTTTGTCGGCAACCAATTCCATTGCTCCCATCAGGCCCAGCATACGCGTTTCGCCGACCAGAGGGTGATCCGACAGGGCCGCCCATTTTTGCTGTAGATACGGACCAATGTCGTCACGCACTCGCGTCACGAGACGCTCGCCCCGGATGATACCGATGTTTGCGATTGCGACGGCGCAGGAAACCGGGTGTCCGGAATACGTGTAGCCGTGGAAGAACTCGCCGCCCTTGTCGACGAGCACGTCGGCTACGCGGTCGCCGATCATGACGCCGCCAAGCGGCAGGTAACCCGACGTTATGCCTTTTGCGAACGTCATGAGATCGGGTTCAACTCCGAAATGTCCGGCCCCGAACCATTCGCCAAGTCGTCCGAAACCGCAGATCACCTCGTCAGTGACCAACAGGATGCCACGTTCCCTGCAGATCCGGGCGATTTCCGGCCAGTAGCTCGCGGGGGGAATGATGACGCCGCCGGCGCCCTGCACCGGTTCCCCGACAAACGCTGCAACGTTTTCGGCGCCGAGTTTGTCGATCTTTTCCTCGAGGAGGCGGGCCGCCTGCAGCCCGAACTCTTCCGGTGACAGACGGCGATCGGATCCGAACCAGTAAGGCTGATCGATGTGTTCGATGCCGGGCACCAGCGGGCCGCCCTGCGAGCGTTGCGCCTTCATGCCCCCGAGACTCGTGCCGGCAATGGTCGAACCGTGGTATGCGTTCGTGCGCGCGACAATCGTCGAGCGTTTCGGCTGGTCCATCAGCTCCCAATAGCGGCGTACGACGCGAATCATCGTGTCAATGGCCTCCGACCCGGAACCGGTGTAAAAGACCCGTTTGAATTGAGGCTGGGTAATCTCCGTCATGAGGCGCGCCAGCTCTATCGACGGCGGACTGGCGCATTGGAAAAAGCTGTTGTAATAGGGCAGCTCCGCCAGCTGACCGGTCGCCGCCTCGACCAGCTCCGCACGCCCGTAACCCGAATTGACGCACCACAGTCCCGACATCGCGTCGAGGATACGATTGCCGTCGGCGTCGTAAACGTAGACTCCGTCCGCACGGGTGATGATGCGGCTCTTTTTCCGGCCGAGCTCTTTGTGATCCGTGAACGGATGCAGGTAGTGCTCGCTGTCAAGCGCCTGCCACTCGGAACGCGATCGCTGTTCAACGACTGTCATGACGCCGCCCCTCGCGCACGCTGATCGATACAATGCGGCATGTTAGCCAAGCAGTTGCTCAGCGTCACGCCGGGCACCACATGTTGAAATCGAACCACAATCGGCGGCCGCGGCCGGGAACGACGGCTCACGCAGTACCGGCAGGCCCTAAACGTTGAACATCAGGACTTCACGTTCCCAGGGCGTGACGATTTCCTCGAATTCCTCGTATTCGTTTTCCTTCAACGAGGCGTACAGGGTAACGAACCCGTCACTCAGGGTTTTTCGCATCGCGCCGCTCGTCTCGAACGCCTCCAGCGCCGGGTACATTCCTCGATGAAGGCTGAACGGCAGGTCGTATGCGCTGCCCTCCACCGGGTCGCGTGGTTTGAGTCCCTCTTCCATGCCGAGATAACCGCAGGCCAGGGTGGCGGCAAGCACGAGATAGGGATTTACGTCCGAACCGGCAATCCGGTTCTCGACACGCCGCGCTTCGGGTTCGGAATCGGGGACGCGCAAACCCACCGTGCGATTGTCGACGGCCCACTCCAGATTGACGGGTGAGGCCCAATAGCTCAGCAGCCGGCGATACGAGTTCGGATACGGCGCGAAAATCAGCATCGCCTCCGGTATGTAGCGCTGCAGACCGCCGATGTAAGACAGGAGCAGCTCGCTCGGTTCACCGTTTTCGTCCGAGAATATGTTTCTGCCTTCCTTGTCGACGATACTCTGGTGTACGTGTAACGCACTACCGGCTTCGCCCGAGATCGGCCGGGCCAGAAACGTCGCATGCATCTGGTGAGCGATCGCGGCTTCCCGGACCGTACGTTTGAAAAGAAAAACCTGATCAGCGAGGTCCACTGCACCGCCGTGCAAAAAATTAATCTCGAACTGAGCCGGACCCATCTCCTGTGACAACGTGTCTATAAGAATACCCTGTTCCTCACAGTAGCCGTAAACGTCGTTGAGGAACGGATCGAAATCGTTCATCGCGTCCACGCTGTAAGGCTGCCTGGCGGTCTCGGTTCGACCCAGCCGGCCCGTCGGCGGCACTACCTCGGTATCCGAATCTGCGTAGGCGTTAATCAGATAGAACTCGACCTCCGGCGCCACCACCGGCGTCCAGCCGCGTCCGCGATAGCGTTCCAGTACGTTCCGCAGCACGCGACGAGGCGAAGTCTCCACCGGAGAGCCGTCCTTGCGAAAACAGTCGAAGAACACGGACGCGGCCGGTTCACTGGCCCATGGCACCGGGCGCAGCGTCCCGGGGTCCGGGACCAGGATCATGTCGCGATCCTCCACGTTCGCCTTGTCCGGCACGTAATTTCCCGACACCGTCTGCGCAAAAATCCCCTCCGGCATCTTCATTTCACCGCTGCCGAATTTTCCTGCGGGAATGACCTTGCCGCGAGCGGCGCCGGCCATGTCGGGCACAAATGCCTCCACGTCTTCTGTGCCGTGTTTCTCGAACCAGGACTGGAATATCTCTTCGTCGCTCACGTTTCACCTGCCGTGCCCATGGCATCTCACGTATTACTGGAACCTGTCCGAATTACCTCGTAGCCGCGTAGCGTTTGCATGCATCGCCGAACGCTCGAAACATCGCGGTCGAGAACTCGTTTTCGCTCACCTTCCACTCGGGATGCCATTGAACGGCCAACGCAAAACCGCCGTGGCCGTCAACGCGAAATGCTTCTATGAGACCGTCCTCGGCAACGGCCTCCACGGTCACGCCGTCGGCGAGCCTGGCGACACCCTGCCCATGCAGGGAGTTTACGGTGACCTTGCCTCTGCCTGCCAAACCGTGCAGCAGCCCGCCTTCCACGAGATTGACCGCATGCGCCGGGCCGTACTGGACGTCGAGCGGGTCCGAAGGGTTTTCCCGATGATCCCGATAGCCGGCCACCTCGCCGACGTGCTGGTGCAGCGTGCCGCCAAGCACGACGTTGACCTCCTGATAGCCTCTGCAAACGGCGAATAAGGGCAGGTCCGCCTCAAGTACCCGCCGCACCAGGGGCAAGGTGGTTGCGTCCCGATGCGGGTCGTGCAGCGTGCCGGGTCTGCTGGGATCGCCTCCGTAGTGGCGCGGTTCGACGTTCGAGTAGCTGCCCGTCAAAAACACGCCGTCGACTTTCCCCAAAAGATCGTCCAGCAGCGGACCGTCACCAATAACCGGCACGATCAGGGGCAACACGTCGGCGGCGTCAATGAGTGCGTGAAGGTATTTCTCTCCCACCACGTGGAAAGGGTGCGGATCGATGATTCGTCGGCATGCCGGCACAGCAATGACGGGTTTCGCGCACATAAGGGGTCCGCTAAGACCCGCACCTCGGTATTCGACGTCGGGATCGGCCAGGGAAAACAAAGCATACGTCAGTCCAGTCGCGCATGTATACGAGAGGTTTCAAATAGTGCGAACGGAGACGACGGCCGCCCGGCGTCAAACCGCCGCGTCCGCATGTTTACCGAACGTGCGCAAGACAAGAAACAGTATTGCGGCGCCGATGAGCAGTGACAGGTAGGGTGGAAAACCGTATCCACCGGGAATTGTGCCGGCGAGCACCGCAACCGCGCCGACCAGCGCCGCATACGGCATCTGTGTCCGCACGTGTTCGATGTGATCGCAGCCGCTCGCCATCGACGACAAGACCGTCGTGTCCGAGATGGGCGAACAATGATCGCCCCACACGGCGCCGGCGAGATTGCAGGCGATCGCGGAATAGAGAATATGCATATCGTCCGGGCCGCTCATGCCGTGCTGTTGCATGACCGCCCAGGACAGCGGGATGACCAGCGGCATCAGAATACCCATCGTGCCCCAGCTGGTGCCCGTCGTGAATGCGGTAACGGCCGACAGAACAAACACGGTCGCGGGCACCAATGCGGGAGGCAGAGTATCCGCGAGCCGGGACACGAGATAGTCCGCGGTGTGTAAATGCCCGGTGACGCTCGAAAGCGCCCATGCGAGTACCAACACGATCATCGCGAACAACATGGCGCGCACGCCGCCGAACCAGGCGTCGACCGTCTCATGCGTACTCAGGATACCTTGTGAGATCGTCATCCCGCCGGCAACCAGCGCGCTCAGGAGCGACGCCCAGAGCATGGCCTTGTAAGCATCCGCAGATCCGATGATTTCCGTCAGCGTATCACCTTCGCCGGTGAGGTAGAGAGCGGTCACGAGCGACACGATCAGCACGACAATAGGTACGATCGCGTTGATCGGCCGCAGGGCCACACCGTCCTTTACCTCGAGATTGTCGCCGTGCATGGCGGGCAGGTGATACCCGCTCACGGGTGATACCTGGCCGGCGCGAGCGCGAACCTCGGCGGCGTACATCGGCCCCATGTCACGGCCGCTGCCGGCGACAAGCGCGACGAAGAATACGGCAAGCAACGGATAGAAGCTGTAAGGAATCGAATGCAGGAACACCGTGTACGCCCCTTCCTCGATCTCCTCGATGCCGCGAATCGATGCGTCGATGAGACCGACCTCGTAGCCGATCCAGGTTGTAATCAGCGCAACGCAAACCACCGGCGCCGCCGTCGAGTCGACGATGTAGGCGAGCTTTTCGCGGGATATTCTCAAATGATCGGTCAACGCGCGGGCGGTATTCCCGACCACCAGCGTATTGCTGTAATCGTCGAAGAACACGATCAGGCCCATCAGCCAGACGGAAACCTGACCGCTAACCGCGGTCCTGGCTCGGCTAACCATTCGCAACACGATCGCCGCCATCCCGCCGTTCCGCGTAATGATGCCAACCATGCCTCCGATCATCATCGAGAACAGGATGATCGCGGCGTGATCCGGATCGGCAAGCGCAGCGACAACGTGTATCTGGAAGCTGTCGAGCAAACCGAGGAACACGCCGCCCGGTGTAAACGACCGCAGCGCGGCGGCGCCGAGCCAGATACCCAACATCATTGCCGGAATAACGTTACGCAGCACGAGCGCGGCGAGGATAGCGAGAAGCGGCGGCAGCACGGAAACGAAACCCGGCAATACACGTAATTCGGCGTCCGCCTGCGCGCCGTCGTCGTCGCGCGCGGACAGGGCATTGTCGCCGGCAGCGGCCAGTGTAATCGAGAAAACGGCCCGTCCGTCCGCATCGGCAACCGCCGAATAGCGGTTATCGCCGACCCGCAGCGTTATTGCCGCGCCCGGCCGCGCGTCGACAACGTGAACGTCCGTCTCGACATCGCTCAACGCGACCTCCGGTAATTCGAGGTGGAGAGCCTGAACGGCGCCGGATATGGCGAGCAGGTAGAAACACAGCAGAATACGCTTGATGATATTTCCCTGTCGTGGTTTTCGCGCAGGGCGAACGTTGGCGGAGAGTCTATCACGCGGGACTCGGGCGCCCCCCGCCGGCAACCGATGTCAGAATTCGGCGCCCAAGCGCGCCGCTGCCTTGCACAAGGTGGCGCCGAGTTCTGCGCGCCTTGCGGTGCCGAGACGCCGCGTCGGCCCGCCGATCGAAAGGGCGCCCTGAACGTCACCGAGTGCCCCGCGCAATACGGTTGCCACGGCGGCAAAACCGTCTTCGAGTTCATCAACCGTTTCTGCGTAACCGCGTTTTCGGATGTTGATGAGCTGCGGCTCGAACAAATCCTTTTTGACCAGCGTCTTGGAAGCCAGCGCGGGCAGCGGATCAGTCAGTTGATCGAAACGCTGTTCGTCATAGGCCAGGTACACTTTGCCGGTCGACGTTGCGTGTAGAGGCCATCGAGTACCGACGTTTCCGGCCGCCGCCACCACGTGCCGTCCGGTCACTTCATCGAGGATCAGCATGCTGTTTTCAAACGGCACCTCGAGGGTGGCCGTCTCGCCGGTCTCGTGCGCCAGCGATCTCAACACCGGGCGCACGCGGCGACGCAGGTCGCTGGACGCCAGCGCCTGCACGCCGAGCGCCATGAGACCGGGGCCCAAGCTGTAAGCTCCGTTGGTGGGATTCTTCTGAATCAGCGCTTCGCTTTGTAGCGCGCGCAGCAACCTGTGTGCGGTCGTTTTGTTGAGACCGGCCGCGCGGCTGATGTCACCGAGCGACATCTCGGGCCGCTCGTTGGAGTAGAGTTTCAGCAATCGAATGGCGCGCAACGCTGCCTGGGCGCCCGCCGGCGGACTTGGAGTTTTCATGGTTTCAGCAAGCCGTGTGCTATCATAATATGGTTTATCTTTTCATATTATGATACTCCAAAGCAGGCTGGCAATACGCACTTGACGACATCTCCCGAGCTGGAAACGGCGCTCGCCGCCACGGCCTGTGATTTCGACCGGGCGATGACGCCCCCCGGGCGAATCTTCTACGACCCCAAACTGTATCAGCGCGATTTGGAGACGCTCTTTTACCGCATGTGGCTTTGCGTCGGTCATGCGTCCCGCCTGGCCGCCGCCGGCGACTTCTTTACGGTCGAGATCGGCAACGAGTCGGTGATCGTCGTCGCCGATCAGGACGGCGCGGCAAACGCATTCTTGAACGTCTGCCGACACCGGGGCACCAGAATCAGCAATGCATCTTCAGGCAACTGCCGCGGCTTCTCATGCCCCTACCACGCCTGGCATTACGACCTCAATGGAATGCTCAAAGCCGCGCCGATGATGGACGACGTACCGGGTTTCGATCGTGCCGACTTTCCGCTCATTGCCGTTCGACTGGAGTCGTTTCTGGGTTTCCTTTTCATCAATTTGTGCGCGGACTCGGAACCGCTCGACAGCGCGTTTGCCGACTTTCCCGATTTCTCCCGCTACCCGCTCCCGGATCTCGTTCGCGTTGCGCGTCATGAATACGACGTTCGCTCCAACTGGAAGCTCATCTGCGAAAACTATCACGAGTGTTACCACTGCCAGAACGCCCATCCGCAGCTGCACCGGATCAGCCACCACGGCGATCAGAAAAACGCCGGGTGTTCGGGTGAACATTTTATCGGCGGGCCGATGGCAATCCGTGACGGCTTCAGCACGATGACTCTCTCGGGGCTTACCGATCGCTCACCGTTTCCGGGCATTACCGGCGTCGACCGGCGCAGCGTGCACTATTTCAATCTACTGCCAAACTTCCTGCTGAGCATCGCGCCGGACTACGTGTTGACGCATCACGTCTGGCCGCGCGGTCCCGAGCGGGTTTACATCGAGAGCGAATGGTTCTGCTCACCGGAACAGGTATCGGCGCCCGGATTCGATGCGTCCGACGCCGTGGACTTCTGGGACGTCACAAACCGGCAGGACTGGTCCCTGTGCGAGAACGCGTTGAAAGGCCTCAGGTCCGCGGGCCACCGTCCGGGCCGCTATCAAAGCGGTGAAGACTGCGCCCACCGCTTCGATCAGTGGTACGTGAAGACGCTGTTTCCACAGTTCCGCTGAACGCTTGCCCAACCGGTGATTTGCGCACACACTAGGGCCTGTTAACCATTGATGGAATCGTCCTGTTGAGCCTGAGTCTGCGCGAATCGAGGCGCGAGGAGCGCAGTTTGGTCACTCCAAATAAGCGACGAGCAACGACGAGTCGCGCAGACTCAGGCTCAACCCGAAGGGCCGGGCCCGATTTTCCACCCGGCCGCGTTATCAGTCGCTCATTTAGCACGCTAAACCACGCTCCTTCTGCCTTGCCGGGCGGAAAATCGCACTCCGGCAGGGCGGCTCCACCAATGGTTAACAGGCCCTAGAACTTGTCCCGGATTGGATGTGGCCGCACCGGCGGCGATCTGACCCGAGACAGGTTCCGGCAAACATTATTCGCATAGCGTAAACAGGCCCCGATGCAGAAGATCCCAGTTCACAACTGCGGACCCGGTGAATACGCCGCGGTGGTTGGAATCTACAATCACTATATCGAACACTCGGCCGCGACGTTCGACATGACGCCGTTCTCGGTCGGCGAGCGCGTGCCCTGGTTCGCACAATTCGCGGACACCGGCCCGTATCAGCTGTTGGTCGCACAGGTGGACAACACGGTCGCGGGTTATTGTTACAGCGCCAGATTCAAAACCAAACCCGCCTACGACGTGTCGGTCGAGACCACCGTTTACGTCGCTGCGGACGCGGTTGGCGAAGGAATCGGTGAAGCGCTTTATGCCGAGCTGTTCGAGCGGCTGAGCACCTGTGGATTGCACGGCGCCTACGCCGGCATTACGCTGCCCAACGACGCTTCGGTCCGGCTCCACGAAAAGTTCGGCTTTCGCCGGATCGGCGTCGAGACCGAGGTCGGCTACAAGTTCGATCAATACTGGAGCGTTGCACGTTACGAACGCAGACTCTGACCGTCAGGATTCATCGAGATCGCAGCCCAGAAAAAACAATCTCCCGCCGCCGAGCTTCGCCGATACCTCCGCCGCCGTCCGGATACAAAGGTGATCGAGCTGCTGATCGCCGACGTCAACGGCATATTGCGCGGCAAGCGGATTCAGCGTCACGAGTTCGAGAAGACGTTGTGCGATGGATTTGTCATGCCGGGCGGCACCGTGTTGCTGGACACGCTCGGTGACATCGTCGACGGCGTCAGTTGGTCCGCGCACGACGGCGACCCGGACATCAGCGCACGCATCGTACCGGGCAGTCTCGCGCCCACGCCTTGGACAAAACAGGCGGCGGCGCAGGCGCTCTTCCGCTTCTTCGACGATGACGGCGAACCGTTTTTCGCCGACCCTCGACACGTCCTGGAACGGACGATTGCCCGAATCGAGCGGACCTGCCCAACGATCGTCATGGCGGCGGAACTCGAGTTTTACCTGTTGGACGCGCGCAGCGACCGGCCGAGGCCACGGACCGCCAGGGTGCCGGGTATCGGCCGGCCGCAGCCGGGCCCACAGGTCTACACACCTGACGATTTGTCGGAAATCGAGGACTTCCTCGAGGATTTGCACGACGTCTGTGCGCTGCAGAACATTCCGGCCGGAACGACGACCTCCGAGTTCTCGCCGGGACAGTTCGAGATCAATCTTCAGCACGTTGGCGACCCCGTGCTTGCCTGCGACCACGCGGTCCTGTTGAAACGGGCGATAAAAGCGATTGCACGCCGTCACGGCTTCGTCGCCTGCTTCATGGCAAAGCCGTTCGCGGAGCTGTCCGGCTCGGGGCTGCACGTACACATGAGTTTTTACGACAAACGCGGCGACAACTACTTTTCGCACGGCAAGGAACACATGGCGTCGCCACCGTTTTCGGCGCGGCTGCGGCACGCGATCGGCGGATTGAAACAAACCATGGCGGAGGCGACGGCGATTTTCGCGCCGAACGCCAATTCTTATCGGCGCCTGAGGCCCGAGTCGTTCGCACCGGTCGAGCCCAACTGGGGTGCAAACCATCGCAACGTCGCATTGCGAATCCCGGTATGCGATCAGAAGAACCTGCGTATCGAACACCGCACCGCCGGCGCGGACGCCAATCCATACCTGGTTACCGCCGCGATACTGGCAGGCGTGCATTACGGACTAAAAAATCGCTGCGACCCGGGGCGCATGGTTCAACAGGGTGAGGTCATTGCACTGAAACCCAAAATCCCCAATCGCTGGAGCGCGGCAATCGACCGTTTCGCGCGCGGCGGCATACTCGCGGACTATCTTGGCGAGGACTTCCGCCGGCTTTACGTCGAACATCGGCGTTTCGAGGAACGCAATTTCAACAATCAGGTCAGCAACGTCGACTACGACTGGTACCTTCGCGCCGTTTAGCGTCGCCGGCCGCGGTTTCAGCGTTCGTCGACGCTGGACAGGTCGGACTCGATCGAGCGGCTTGCCAGAAAATAATGCAGCGCGGACATCGGGTACACCACCCCGACGACGAGGAGGAGCGCATAACGCATCGAATCGATGCCGAACTGAGCGGCAAAAAGATCGCTCACGATACCGGTGACGTAGGGACCGAAACCAAGGCCTATGATATTCAGGATGAACAGCATGAACGCCGAAGCCATTGCACGCATGCGCAGCCCCACCAAACCCTGAGTCTGTGCAAACGTGGTTGCCAGATAGAAATTGGAAAACACGGCCGGAACGACAAACAGTACGAGTACGATCGTCGTGTTGTCGACGACAAAAATCGGGAAAAGAAAAAGCCAGCTGAAAAGCATCGCGGCGCATACCCCGAGAAGCGCGATGCGCTGCCCCTTGCGCCCAAGTCGGTCAGCCGCGGCGCCCCCGCCCGCAAAACCGAACCCGCCGGCGATGCCGAGCACCAGTCCGAGATAGAGGCCGGCCTGGGCGAGGGTCAAGGAGTGACTTCGGGTCAGGAAACTCGGGAAAAAGCTCAGCACCGCGTAACCGCCGAAAGACGCCAGGCCTGCGCCGACCGACATGTGCACGAACGAGCGTCTGCGCAGGAGAAACCGGACAACCTGCATCAGGCCGGGTCGCTCCTGCTGATCGGCGCGTGACTCGGACATCCCGCGCACGGGCTCGACGACGGTAAGCCGCAGCACGATCGCCAGGATCACGCCCGGGACGCCGACGATCAGGAACGCTTCCCGCCAACCGATGTTCTGCGCGACCCAGCCGCCGGCGAGATACGCAATCATGATGCCTGCCGAGATGCCGAGCGTAAAAATCCCCATCGCCGACGACCGCTGCTCCGGCGGGTAATAATCGGCAATCATCGAATGCGCGGCCGGGCTGCAGCCGGCCTCGCCCACGCCGACCCCGATCCGCGCCAGGGTCAACTGAAAAATGCTGGTGGCGAAGCCGGACAGCGCGGTCATACCGCTCCAAACGGTCAGCGACAGCGCAATCAGGTTGCGTCGATTCCACCGGTCGGCCAACAGCGCAATGGGCAGTCCGAGCGTTGCATAGAAAATCGCGAACGCGGTCCCCGAGAGAAAGCCGAGAACGCTGTCGCTGACGCCGAATTCCGCTTTGATCGCGGGCAGCAGAATGGCGAGGATTTGCCGGTCGATGAAATTGAAGGTATAGACGACGACAAGCACGCCCAGCGCATAACGCCGTGCTGCCGGGCTGACGCTCACCACCGCGCGGGGGCCAGGTCTGGCCGGCTTACTGGGCGTTCCGGACGGCCGCGGCGCCGACACTGCCGGCCTGCGGACGGCGGGGGTCGGAAGATCCGCGGAACAATTCGTCGCGCCGGATTACCGACTGCAGGCTGCCCATCGCCTGGGCGTTGGAAATTTCGTGGCCGCGGCGTTCCAACTCACGGACCGTGTCGATGCTGAATCCGGATTCGAGCTGCAGCCGGTCGGGCAGCCATTGGTGATGGATACGCGGCACGCTTGCGGCATCCGCGATGTTCATGCCGTGATCGATGACATTGACAATCATCTGCAGCACGCTGGTTATGATGCGGCTGCCGCCGGGGCTGCCGGTGACCAGCCACGGCCGCCCATCCTTGAACACCATTGTCGGCGTCATGGAACTCAGAGGGCGTTTACCGGCTTCGATTGCATTGGCGTCCGCGCCGATGAGCCCGAACGCGTTCGGGACGCCGACCTTGGCCGAGAAATCGTCCATCTCGTTGTTGAGGAGGAAACCGGCGCCCTCGACGGCGATGTGCGAACCGTAGGAGAAATTCAGCGTATAGGTGTTGGCTACCGCGTTGCCGGCGCTGTCCATGACCGAAAAATGCGTCGTATCGGCGCTTTCCGGCGATGCCGGAACACCCGGAGCAATGTCCGAAGACGGTCGGGCACGCGCCATGTCGATCGACGCCGCAAGCTCTTTCGCGTAAGACTTGCTGGTCAGCCAATCGATTGGCACGTCGTAGTACGCCATGTCACCCAGATGCTCGCTGCGATCGGCATAGGCGAGTTTCATGGCTTCGGTCATCAGATGAACATTGTCCGCGCTGCCCGGCCCCATCTCGGCGACCGGAAAGTGCTCGAGGACGTTCAGCATCTGCACGACGTGCACGCCGCCCGAGCTCGACGGCGGCATCGCAACAATCTCGAAATCGCGATAACTGCCGCGCACCGGCTCACGAACGGTCGGGCGATACGCCGCCAGTGACTCGGCGTCGATCAGACCGCCGTTCGCCTCCATTTCGGCGACGATCAAGTCGGCGATGGCGCCCTCGTAAAACGCGTCGGGCCCTTCGTCCGCGATCATCTGCAGTGTGTTCGCGAGATCGGTTTGCCGCAAGCGTTCACCGGCTTCGTAGGGAATACCGTTTTCTTTGTAAAAATACTTCAGCGCGGCCGGGTTCCGGCCGAGGCGCTCGCGTCGCGACGCCAACAGGTTCGCGAGGTCGTGACTGACGACGATGCCGTCACGCGCCAGGTCGATTGCCGGCGACACCAATCGCTTCCAAGGCAACGAACCGTACCGTTGATGGGCTTCATACAGACCGGCGACGGTCCCGGGCACGCCGGACGACCGATGACTGAACCTGGCCAACTCGTTGTCGACGTTGCCGTCCCCGTCGAGAAACATGTCGCGATGGGCGCGTGTTGGCGCCATCTCACGATAGTCGATGGCGACGACCTCGTCCGACTCCGCGATGTAAGCGAGCATGAAACCGCCGCCGCCGATATTACCCGCCCGCGGCAGCAGGACCGCAAGCGCAAAGCCGACGCCGACGGCGGCATCGACGGCGTTTCCGCCATCGGCCAGAATGCGGGCGCCAACCGCGCTGGCCAGCGCATTCTGCGAAGCCACCATGCCGTCGGTATCGACGATCGGGTGGTGCCGGGAGTTATAGCGGACGATTGCAGCGTCATTCGCCTGTGCAATTGCCGCGATCGGCTGCAGCACGAAGACGGCCGCGAGCAATGCGGTAACGAACGATTTCATCGAGTCACTCCAATTTCTCCTTCACGGCGCGGCAGCGGCCGGTATTTCGCTCAACGACTAGCCGGGCAGTATCGTCCGGAAGACAAAAAAGAACAGAATCGCCAGGAACGCCCCAGCGGGAATCGTAACGACCCACGACACGAAAATCTTGCCGACAACGCGCAGATCGATTGCCTCGATGCCGCGCGCCATGCCGACGCCGAGAACGGCACCGACCAACGTGTGCGTCGTCGAAATCGGGATGCCGGTTCCCGACGCGATGACGATGGTTGTGGCTGCCGCCAACTCAGCCGCAAACCCCCGGCTCGGCGTCAGCTGCGTAATGCGTTCACCGACCGTAGCGATCACGTGTCGCCCGAACGTCGCCAGCCCGATGACGATGCCCGCCCCGCCAAGTAATAGAACCCACAGGCTCAACGGCGACTGACCGCCGACAATCCCGGTACTCGCGACGCTGATAACCGCCGCCACGGGGCCGATTGCGTTTGCGACGTCGTTCGAGCCGTGCGCGAAAGCCATCGAACAGGCGGTCACGACCATCAAGACGGCGAAGACGCGTTCGACCGTATAGAAGTGCTGCTTTTTTTCCATTTTTACATCGGGCTGAATGCGTTGAATGGCGATCGCGCCGACGACGGCGATCGCGACGCCTACGCCGACCGCAAACAGATAGCTGTTGGTCAGCGACAGATCCAGACCAACGTGTTTCAAACCTTTCAACACGGTAACCAGGACTATCGTGAACGCCGCCAGAAAGATGTAAACGGGCACGTATCGCTTGGCGCGCTGCAGCGGATCCTCGTGCCTGAGGATCAGGCGCTGTACGCTCATGTAAATCAGAAAGGCAATGAACCCCGCGGTGAGGGGGGACACTACCCAGCTGATCACGATCGTGACCACCTGATTCCACTGCACCGCGTCCACGCCGATACCGACCGCCGCAAAACCTACGATCGCACCAACGATCGAGTGCGTCGTCGATACGGGCCAACCGTTGCGGGATGCGACGAGGAGCCAGGTTCCGGCGGCCAGCAAAGACGCCAGCATCCCGTAGACCAGCAATTCAGGCGACCCGACGAGCAGGCTGGAATCGACGATGCCCTTGCGGATCGTCGACGTCACCTCACCGCCGGCAAGCACCGCCCCCAGGAACTCGAATACCGCCGCAACGAGTATGGCCTGTTTGATGGTCAGCGCCTTCGAGCCGACGGACGTGGCCATCGCATTTGCAACATCGTTTGCGCCGATACCCCAGGCCATGAAGATGCCGAACACGGCGGCAAGGCCGATGTACAAAAGCTGCGCTTCCATCAAAGTACTCTAGTTATTCTTCTATGATTCGATTTGTTCTTCTTCTACAGCTCGATGTCAGTGAGACAGGAGAAGCTCCAGACGCCGCCCGACGCGCTCGGCCATGTCGGCAATTTCGCCGGTAAGCTGGATGACCCGATAGAGGAAAATGACGTTCACGGGCTCCAGGTCTTTTTCTATCCTGAATACGGCCGCGCGAAGCTCAGCTTGCAGGGCGTCGGTTTCGGTCTCGATCTGATCGAGATCTTCGACCAGTGATTCAACCAGATGCGCCTCTGCCCCGCGAAAGCCGGTGGTAAACAGCTCGTCCAGTTCGCGTACGCTCTTGCGCGCTTTTTTTGCGGCGTCGATGTTTCGCTGCACGAAAACCAGAAAATCATCGGCGATGTCGTCCGGAATCTGCATGCGCCGTCCAAGGACGAGTCCCGACACGTCCTTTGTGCGATTGGCGACGCGGTCCTGGACGAGCAGAAGCTCGAGCAAGTCCTCGCGCGGCACCGGCATGAACAGACTTTTCGGCAGGTGCTTGCGAATTTCCTTCTTGAGGTCGTCAGCCTCATGCTCCAGCTCGTCAATCGAGTCGCGCAACTCCGCCGCGCGGTCCCAGTCACCTTCGACAACCGCTTGAAAGAACGGGTACAGCTGTTTTGCACACTGATAGGCGATGTCGATATGTTTCTCCAGCGGCTGCACCGGTGAGGCGCCGAAAATATTCGCAAGAACGTTTGCCAATGTGTTCTCCCCTCTCCCCAATCACGGGTGCGGCCTGCCCCGCTCGCTGCGCCTCGGAATTACGGCTTGTCGTTGTTGTTGCGGTGCTGTCGACAAGGTAGCCGTTTTCCCGGCCATGTCAAATTGGCAACTGGCCGTCGGGGCCAACCCGCTGATATTCCGCACAAGTTGCCGTTCTTCCTCTCGGCTCGGGCGTTCGACCCGGCCGCCGCGCGCGATCGTGTTAGACTCTGCGCCCTGACAACCCGTTACGGCAACATGCGCAGAGAACAATCGTGGCTTATTGGCTGATGAAATCCGAACCCGATGACTACAGCATCGATGACCTCAAGAAAGACAAAGTCGAACCCTGGGACGGGATACGCAATTATCAGGTGCGCAATATGTTCCGCGACGACATTCGCGTCGGCGACAAGGCGTTTTTCTACCACTCGAGCTGCAAGGTGCCCGCCGTGGTCGGCGTGATGACCATCGCCAGCGAGGCGTACCCGGATCCAACGCAGTTCGACCCGGAATCGAAATATTACGACCCGAAGAGCGATCCCGATGATCCGCGCTGGCTGCTGGTCGACGTCAAGTTCCAGCGTAAGCTCAAACGGCCCATCCCGCTGACCGAACTGAAAGAGGCGGCGGGCCTTGACGGCTTTTTGCTGACCAGGCGCGGCAACCGTCTGTCCGTTTTTCCGGTCGACAAATCGCACTGGGACCGGGTGTTGAGCCTCGAATAACGGCCGGAGGCATCGGCAGTGCTGCGCCGTTTTCTCGTCGGTTTACTCGTGCTGTTGATAATCGTGGCGGCCGGAGCAATCGCCACTGCACCCGCGGATCTCGTTTACGTGCCCAGCCCGCAACGTATAGACGGCGATGTGGACACGTGGATTGCGGCGCGCGAAGACGAAGCCGCCGCAATCATGCCCGGCGCGGAAAAACGTGTCCGCTGGTACGACGATCAGCCGGCTTCCAGAACGCCTTACGCCGTCGTGTACCTGCACGGGTTTTCCGCGACACGCCAGGAGCTGGCCCCGGTTGGCGAACTCGTTGCCGACGCTTTGGGTGCGAATCTCTTCGAGACCCGCCTTGCGGGGCATGGGCTTCTCGAAAATCCGATGGCGGACGTGCGCGCCGAGGATTGGCTGGACGACGCCGCGGAAGCGCTGAGCGTCGGCGCGGCCATCGGAGAGCGGATTGTCCTGATGGGAACGTCGACCGGCGGCACGCTGGCGCTGGCCATGGTGGAGCATGCCAGTTTCGACAAAGTGGCCGGTCTCGTGCTGATATCACCGAATTTTGCACCGCGCGATTCGTCGGCCGAGATTCTCACCTGGCCGGGCGGACCGCAGCTTGCAACGCTCATGGTCGGAGAAACCCGCAGCTGGACGCCGGCCAACGAGCAGCAGGAGCGATATTGGTCGACGACTTACCCGATGGCGGCGACCGTCGAGATGATGCGGCTCGTGCATTTGGTCCGCGACAAGCTGCCGCTGAAAATCCGCCAGCCGCTGCTGACGCTCTATTCGCCGAACGATCAGGTCATCGACGTCGCATGGATCGCATCCGCGCTTGCGCAGATCGACAGCCCGAGGGCCGAGACCGTCGAGATCGAACGGTCGGGAGACCCCAGCAATCACGTGCTGGCCGGCGACATTCTGGCCCCCGAAAACAACCGCATCGTCGCGGAACACATTGTCCGCTTCCTGGCCGCATCTGAACTATAATTTCGGTTACAACAGAATCCGCCGCCGCGCAGACGGCGCGAAAAACGACCACGGGGAATGGAAAGATGAAACGAATATCAGCGCTCGTTGCGCTCGCCGCTTTGCCGGCAATGCTGGGTTGTTCACCACAGGAAGGAACGGAGCGGAACCCGGTAACCATGGGTGAGGAAACCGTCGCGGCCAGTCCGGAGGACCGTCGCAACGAACTCGCCACGCGCGCCGGCGCGCCGTTGTTCGACGGGATGGGCGACCATACGCACCCGGTCACGACCAGCGACCCGGACGCCCAACGCTATTTCGATCAGGGTCTGGTCATCGATTTCGGTTTCAATCATGCCGAATCGGCGCGTTCGTTCAGGGCGGCGCAGACGCTCGACCCGAACTGCGCGATGTGTTACTGGGGCGAGGCGCTGGCGCTGGGGCCGAACATCAACGTCACGAGCAACGGCAAAGTGGTCATGGCCGACGACGACCGGACCACCGCATTTGCAGCCATTCAGAAAGCACTGGCGCTTCGCGAGAACGTGACCGAACAGGAGCGTGACTACATCGACGCGCTAGCGACCCGCTACAACGGCGACCCGTCGACGCCCCGCGAGCCGTTGGACGAAGCCTATGCAAACGCGATGCGCGCACTTCATCAGAAGTACCCGGACGACGACGACGCCGCGTCCCTGTTTGCCGAGTCGCTGATGAACACGATGCCGTGGGACTATTGGACCGAGGAGCAGAACCCGAAGCCGCGGACCGAGGAGGTCATCGCCGCGTTGGAAACCGTCCTCGAACGCAACCCCCGGCACCCGATGGCGATTCATCTCTACATTCATGCGGTCGAGGCATCGGACTCGCCGGAACGCGCCGAAGGCCCGGCCGATACCTTGCGTGACCTGGTGCCCGGCTCCGGTCATCTCGTGCACATGCCGTCGCATATCTATTACCGGATCGGACGCTACGCGGACGCCTCCGCGGCCAACGTGCTCGCCGCGGCCGTCGACGAGGCGTACATCGCCGCCTGCAATGCGCAGGGCTTCTACCCGGCGGCCTATTATCCGCACAACATCCATTTCTTATGGGCTTCCGCCAGCATGGAAGGACGCAGCGCGGTAGCCATCGAGGCAGGCGAGAAAGTTGCCGCGAACGTTCGTCTGGAAATGATCGAGGAATTCCCCGGCGTCGAGTTCTTCAAGACGATCCCGATGCAATCACTCGTGCAGTTCGGGCGTTGGGACGAGGTGCTGGCCGCGGAGCAACCACCCGAGGACCTGGAATACTCGAACGGCATCTGGCACTACGCCCGCGCAACGGCCTATGCACGCACGGGTGATATCGATGCAGCGCGCGCCGAGCAGGAGAAGCTTTCGCCTCTGAAGACCGCTACCGACGTCGCGTTCCTCGACACGATCCTCTACCCGGCGACGATGTTGCTCGACATCGCCGATTCGCTCGCGCTGGGCGAGATCGCGATGGCTGAAGACGATTACGAAGCGGCCGCCGAGCACTTCGCTGACGCCGTCGAGGTGCAGGACGAACTGCCGTATACCGAACCGCCGTTCTGGTATTACCCGACACGTCATTCACTCGGCAAGGCCCTGCTCGCCGCGGGCGATGCACCGGGCGCCGAGGCCGTTTACCGGACGGATCTCGAGATGTATCCGCGCAACGGCTGGGCGATGTTCGGCCTGATGGAATCGCTCAAGGCGCAGGGCAAGGATGCCACCGACGTGGAAGCGCGCTTCGAGACGGTCTGGGCGGAAGCGGACGTCACGCTGACCGCCTCGCGGTTTTGACGCCACGCTGACGCCCGGGAACCCATACCTGTAGGAGCCCGTCATGACGGGCTCCTACCGTAACGTTCGTTGACGGATCGTCGGAACCGTCAATGCGAGATCGATTCGAGCCTTTCGCGAACCGCCGGGTCACGGCCGAGATCCAGCATGATGATCAGGTCGCCGGGTTTGGCCCAGGCCAACGCGAAGTCGAGTGATTCCAGTTCTTCCTCGAAATGGTGTATCTGTTCGGGACGCGCGCCGCTGCGGACGAGTTCGTCGCGGATGACGCCAAACACTTCGCCGTGTTCGCGGCCGCGATGATAGCTGGCGAGTTCCGACACCACGACGGCATCGAGCCCGATCGACCAACCTGCGCGCGCGAGCTCCTCGATCAGGTCGTCGGGACGGTCGCCAGCCTGACCGAAGGCGAGCAGCCGGCGCCCGGCGGGCAGCGCCGTCGCCATGTCGAACAGCGACTGCATGGCGGCCGGGTTGTGCGCGAAGTCCACGAGAATCTTGACGCCGGCGGCGTCGTAAACGTTGCAGCGCCCCGGATTGTCGTCCTGAGACACACTTTTGAGGCCCGCTCGGATATCGTCGAGCGCAATTCCCAGCGCGTCGGTCAGCGCAGCCGCCGCAAGCGCATTGGCGACGTTGTGCTTCGCGGCGCCGCCGAGCGTGATCGGGATTTCATCGTCGCGGCAAAGGACGTCCCTCGTACCGCTTCGCAGCCTGACGAGAATCGCGCCGTCGAGCACATAGGCCGTGCCGCCGTTCCGCAGGTGTTCGTCAATTTTCGGGCTGTCGGCGTCGAGGCTGAACCAGACGAGACGGCCCGGATAAGATTCGGCTTTTGCGACCAGCCGGTCATCGTCGGCATTTAAGACGAGCGTGCCACTGCCTTCCACCGCGTGGCTGACCACCCATTTGATATCCAGAAGTTCGTCGAGACTCTGGGAGCCGAAATCGCCGAGATGATCTTCGGAGATGTTCGTGATGAGCGCGGCATCGGCCTTGTTGACGCCCAGTCCGCGCCGGAGGAGTCCGCCGCGCGCCGCTTCGAGTATCGCCAGGTCGACGTCCCGCTGCCGCAGCACGTTGCGCGCGCCGCCGGGACCGGACCAGTCGCCGCGATCGATGACGCGGTCATTGACGGCAATCCAGTCGGTGCAGCTTACGCCGACGTTTCGTCCGGCGTCGCGGGCAATGTGAGTGGCCAGCCTGACCGTTGTGGTCTTGCCGTTGGTACCGGTAACGATCCCCACCGGAACGTCGTGATGCCGTTGCCAATTCAATGCGCCGGGCGCGGGCAGTTCGCGGAACGGCCAGGTTGCGGAACCGTCACCCAACCCGACCGACACGTGATCGTCGTCCCACAGAAACGAAACACCGTGCTGCGAGGCCGCGTCCGCCAACGCAAGCAGCGGCGGATTCACCTCCGCCGCAATCTCTTCGCGGATCGCGTCGGCGGCCTCCGCGAAGTCCGGCTCCGGCGCGCCGGTCGCGGCGCTTTCGATCACTCGCCAGGCGTACTCGTTGATCTCGGTCGCCGCGTAAAGCGCGTCGATAGGCGCCGAAAACGCCAGGCTCACCCCGCCGATCAACGACCGGCTGCACAACGCTTCGTCACCCCAACCGACGGTGCCCAGCATGCGTTTGACCGCGCGGGTCCAAACATCGACAAGCCCTTCGACTTCGCGGGCGTCGCAACGGACGTCGAGAATACTGCCGGGTTTGTCCCACAAGAGATTCGGACCCGTGAGCCTGCGCGCGTCGAGGTACTCCACCGCCTTTACCGTCGGCATCCGGCGATCAATCGCCTTCCTCGCGCGCAATACGCACGCCGCGCTCGTCGCTGATGATTTGCAGGCTTTCGTCGAGCGTAAAGTCGTCGGTATCGGGCAGTGCAACGCTCACCGGCGCCTTCTTCGGGATTTCGTCGACACGCGCTTCCGAGTTGAAGTAGATGATTTGTTTCCACGTCCGCTTGATGTTGTCCGCCAGCACGAGGATCAGGTCACCCGGTTCCGCAATCTGCAGGGCTTTGCTCGTGGCTTCCTGTTCGTCGGTGATCACGTCGATTCGGTCGGCGTCGATACCGTCCTCCAGCAGCTTGTTCTTTAGCATGACGGCAACCTCGTCGTCACCGCGACCACGGCGATTATCGTCGCAACGGCAGATGAAATGATCGAAATGCGGCGCCGCAACCGCGGCGATCTCGCGGATGTCCTCGTCGCGACGATCACCCGGCGCGGCCAGGACCACGATTTTACGGCCCTCGGCCTCGAATCGATCCACGAGTCCGCACATCGCTTTCACGGCCGCCGGATTGTGCGCGTAGTCGAGAATCACCTTGAACGGATGCTCGTCGTATATATTCATGCGCCCCGGCGCCTGGAAGAACGTGGAATCGAACGTCCGGAGGCCGTGCCGGATGTCGTCGAGACTGATATCGAGGTTGTATGCCAGCGCCGCCGCAAACATGGCGTTCTGGACGTTGTGCATAGCACGGCCCTCGATCGTCGCCGGGATCAGATGTGTCCAGAGCAGAAGCGAATGCACCTCGTTGTCGTAGAGGGTGATCATGTGGCCGTTCATACCCTCTTCGAGAACAAACGCCTGACCGCCCGCTCGAATGTGCTGCTTCACGAGCGGGTGAGTCGGATTCATGGTCACGTAACTGACGGTCTTTGCGTCCGTATAGTCGGCCATCTGCAGGCAGTTGGGATCGTCCGCGTTCAGCACCGCGGCGTCCTGGGCGATTTCGATAGGCACCCGCTTGACGACGGCCAGCTGTTCCAGCGTGTCGATGCCTTTGGTACCGAGGTGATCGGCCGACACGTTCAGGCAGGCAGCAACGTTGCACTCCTGGTAGCCGAGCCCTCCCCGCAACATGCCGCCGCGGGCGGTTTCCATCACCGCGGCGTCGACGGACGGATCTCGCAGGATCATGCGCGCCGAGACGGGACCGGTCATATCGCCGGACACGCTGAGCTGCCCGTCGATATACACCCCATCGGTCGACGTCAGACCCACCGTTCGGCCGCACAGTTTCAGGATATGCGCAAGCATGCGCGACGTCGTCGTCTTCCCGTTCGTGCCGGTGACCGCGGCAATCGGAATACGGCTTGGCGCACCCGGCGGGAACAGCATGTCGATGACGGGACCGGCAACGTCGCGCGGCGTGCCCTCGCTGGGCGCAACGTGCATGCGGAATCCCGGCCCGGCATTGACCTCGCAGATGCCGCCGCCGATATCTCGATACGACTCGGTGATGTCCTTGCTCAGAAAGTCGACCCCGCCGATGTCGAGACCGATGGCTTTGATCGTCCGCTCCGCCATCTCGCGATTGTCCGGGTGCATCACGTCGGTGACGTCGATCGCCGTACCGCCGGTTGAAAGGTTTGCGGTAGAGCGCAGGAACACGATCTCTTCGTTGTCCGGAACCGTGCTTTTGTCGTAACCGAGCTTTTTCAACAGACGCTCCGCCTGATCGTCGAATTCGAGACGCGTCAACACTTTTTCATGGCCGACGCCGCGACGCGGATCCTGATTGACGATGTCCACGAGTTCTTCGATCGTGTGCTTGCCGTCGCCCACCACGTGCCCCGGCATACGCTTCGCGGCCGCAACGAGTTTTCCGTCCACCACCAGCAGACGATGATCGAACCCTTCGACGAAGCTTTCGACGATGATGTTGCGGCCGTGTTCGCGCGCCTTGTCAAACGCGACTTCGACCTCCTCCGGCGTACGCAGGTTGATCGATACGCCCCGTCCATGATTGCCGGCCAGCGGCTTCAGCACGACGGGGAAGCCGATCCGCTCGGCGGCGCGCAGCGCGTCTCTTGCGGTGCGGACCATGCGCTGCATGGGTACCGGGAGCCCGAGGTCGCGAAGAATGCGGTTGGTTTCTTCCTTGTCGGACGCGAGTTCCACCGCAATGTTGCTGGTGCGGCTCGTCGTGGTCGCCTGGATACGTTGCTGGTAGCGGCCGTGACCGAACTGCACAAGGCTCTGACGATTCAGGCGAATCCACGGAATGCCGCGCTCATCGGCGGCGCGCACCAGCGATCCGGTACTCGGCCCGAATGCGCGCGCCTGTGCGTACCGGATGAACTCGTCCCGTTCTTCCGCGAAATCCCAGTCCGCGTCCGGCTTCGCCGCCTCGGATCGAATTTCCTCCGGCAGCAGGTTATGGATCAACGCCAGCGCGAGGCGGCTGGCTTCCCGGCCGACTTCTGCGTCCAGGTACTGAAAAACCATCGTGTAGTGTCCGGGCTGGCCGTCGATCGAGCGCGTGCGGCCGAACGACACCGGCGATCCGGCAATGTTCTGGAGTTCGAGTGCGATGTGCTCCATGACGTGCCCGAGCCAGGTGCCCTCGTCCTCTCGCAGCCGGCGGACGAAGCCGCCCGGCTCCCGGTACGAGCAACCGTGTTCGTGCAGACCCGGCAGGTGCTCGAGCAGCGGCCGGACGAACGGCTCCCCCAGGCGCCCGGTCGGCCATTCTTCCAGCGCTTCGAGGTCCAGCACGTGACGGATCACCGGGAAGTGAGCGTAGATATTGGGGCCAACGTAGACGTTGGTGCTTAATACTTTCATGTTTCCGGCTCCGGTTTATGGCGCGGATTTATTGTGCGTGTGCCTCTCTGGAGGCGATCTCGAACCGCCCGCCGGCTATCAGTATATGCAGTTTTACGTTGATCAGGCTAACCGGCTCGCCGCGGCGGGCCAGATCCATCGACGAATAACCCAGATGCGTGGGGTCGATGACCGTAATTCCGCCGCTCCCGACAACTTCCAGGTCGTCACCCGGTCGGATAAACGCTGCCGTGTCCTCGTCGAGGCCGATACCGATGGCGAACGGATTGTAGGCGAGCGCCGTCAACAGCCGGCCGAGGCGGTCCCGCTGGCGGAAATGCTGGTCGATGATGAAACTGTTGGTCAGACCGAGGCCCGGCGCCATCGTCACCATGTCGGGACTCGGGGTGCTGCCTTCCAAACCGCCCGCAATCATGTGCTCCGGCATGAACGCCGCCCCGGCCGAGGTGCCGGCCACGTGCATCCCGGCGGCGTTGCGGCGCCGGATGCGCTGCGCGACCGGCGTACCGCCCAGCGTCGTGGACAATCGCAGCTGGTTGCCCCCGGTCATGAACACGCCGTCGGATTTGTCGATGTAGGCCAGGAATTCTTCGGAGAAACAGTCTTCGCGCGTCAGCATCTGCAGAACTCGCGCATGCTTGATTCCGAGTTTGCGGAACAGCTTTTCGTAGTTCCGTCCGGTGTCCTCGAGTTCGGACGCCGTCGGGATAATCGAGATCCTTGCGTTCTTGCCGCCGCAGATGCTCACAAACCGATCGAGGATCTCCGGATTGTGGAATTTCTCCTCGGCACCGCCGATCGGAATGAGGTAGCCACGGTCGTCGTTTGGGGTATCGCTGGATGGAGCCATTGAACTCTTCTTCATTCCTTCTCGAACTGTCCGCGAAGCTGCGGTTTTCCGTCCCTGACGTGCCAGACGCCCGCGACCATGACGTCGTCGATTTCAGCGCCGTCGCCCAACACGATCAGATCCGCGGCCGAGCCCTCCGCCAGGCGACCGCGATCTCCCAACCGCAACAGCTTGGCCACGTTGCTGGTGAACGCCGGCAGCGCCTCCTCGAGCGATACGCCGGTGGCCAACAACGCACCCAGCGTCTCGCCGAGACTGTCGGGGCGGCCTATATCCATCGACGTCAGCAGGCCCTGCTCATCGAATACCGGTAGACAGCCGCCGCCGTCGGAACTGACTGTGATCCGGTCTGCGGGCGCGCCGGCATCGAGATATCGGATCAGGGCGACGTCGGCGGCCCAGGCGTCCTCGTCCTCGTCGACCGGAAAAGCGGTAAGGTCCACAGTGCTGCCCGATTGCGCGAGTTCGACCGCCTCGTCGAACAAGGCCTTGCGACGGTTCGCGTGCGTCGGATTGAATACTCTCGGCGGCAATTCGGTTTCACGCAGCAGCCGGCGCACCGGTTCCAGACCGCGCTCACCGTCCCCAAGATGCAAGTGCAGAATACCGGCCTTGCCGGAGATCAGCCCGGCCACGTGCGCGTCGCTGGCAATCCGCGACAGCTCGTCATCGGTGGGTTGGCTCGAACGGTGATCGCTGAGCGCCAGTTCGCCGACGCCGATGACGGGATCGACAAACACGATGTCATCGCGGACGCTGCCGGTAAGCGTCACCGGCGGTACGTGATAGCCGCCCGTGTGGCACCAGGCGCCCAGACCCTCCTCGCGCAGCGCGTAGGCCTGCGCCACCAGTGAGCGGGTATCACGCGTCGTATCGTCGGTGCCGAGCACGCCAACCACGCTGGTGACTCCGGCCAGCGTGAAATGCGTCAACGGCACGGGCGGCACGCGACTCGAAAACCCGGATTCGCCGCCACCGCCGGTCAGGTGTGCGTGCCCGTCGATGAATCCCGGGACCGTGGGGCGACCGCCGAGATCGAATTCTCTCGCTCCCGCCGCCTCGATCGCATTTTTCCCGCTCGCGAGCGCGAGAATACGCCCGCCGCCAATCAGCAGTTGGCCGATACCCAGGTCTTCAGGCGCAAAGACGTGTGCATTCTTGAGAAGCGTCAGCAAGCGGGAGGTCCGGTGGAAAAGGCGGGTATATTACACTACCGAATTCGTTGGAAGTATTCGTTTTGAGCGACATCCCACTAGGCAAAGCCAGCCGCTATCCGGTTCGCTACGCGCCCGAGGTGCTGCATCCCGTCGCGCGCCGGGACGCGCGCGCCAAATTACGCCTGCCGACGCCGCTGCCGTTTACCGGCGAAGATGTTTGGAACGCCTGGGAACTCACCTGGCTGGACGCGAACGGCAAACCGCTGGTGGGCACGGCAACGCTTCGGGTCGGGGCGGAATCGGCGAACATCATCGAATCGAAGTCGCTCAAACTCTACCTGAACTCGTTTTCCCAGTCGTCCTTCGCCTCGCCGGACGAGCTCCGCGACGTCATGCGCCGGGACCTGAGCGAGCTGACAGGCGGCCCGATCGACGTGACGTTGAGCACCGCGGCGGACGCTTTTCGCCATCCGGTGGCGTTTGCCGTTTCGACCCTGCCCGGCACGCTCATCGACAATCTCGACGCGAGCTGCTCGGCCGATGGCGTCGACGCCGCTTTGCTGAGCACCGTTGGCGAGGACGTCGTAAACGAGGAACTGCACACGCATCTTCTCCGCAGCCTTTGCCCGGTCACGAACCAGCCGGACATGGGCAGCCTGCTCGTACGCTACCGCGGCCGACGCATCGATCCCGTCGGTCTCTTGCAATACGTCGTTTCTTTCCGGCGGCACAGCGATTTCCACGAGGCCTGCGTCGAACGCATGTTCGTCGACCTGAAAACGCGCTGCGGATGCGAGCGGCTGACGGTGTATGCGCGCTACAACCGGCGCGGCGGCATCGACATCAATCCGTTCCGATCGGACTTCGAGACCGGCACCGACAACCCCCGCCTCTGGCGGCAATGACTGATCCCGGCGAGCACGCCCTCTGCAGGAGCCCGTCAGGACGGGCTCCTACAATTCCAGGTCGTCGTCCTCGAGGTCGTGCCCCCAGTCGCGTTTGGCGGAGAGGTAGGCGCGATTTGCGTCGTCGACACCGATCACGTGTTTGACGCGTGTAATGTGTCGCAGGCCGAGCGCGTTGAGATCGTTTATCTTTTTCGGGTTGTTGGTCAGCAGGCGGAACGGGCGGTCGCCGTGGAAATGTTTGAGTAACGCCGCAGCGTCGCTGAAATCGCGCGAATCGTCCGGCAAACCCAGCGACCGGTTCGCCTGGTAGGTATTTTCGCCGGCGTCCTGCAAAAGATAGGTTGCGGCCTTGGCCCAGAGGCCGATGCCCCGCCCCTCGTGGCCGGACATGTAAATGAGCATACCGCCGGCCGGGTCGCCGGTGATGCGGTCCAGCGCGGCAACGAACTGCGGGCCGCACTCGCAGCGCTTGGAGCCGAAGACGTCGCCGGTAAGACAGCTCGAATGAACGCGGATCAGCGGGTTTTCCCAGGTTTCAGGGTCGCCGACGACCAGCAGGCTGTTGACGGCCATCGACGACGCCAGCATCGCAAAGGAACCCTGGCCCTTGGTGGCCCTGAGCTGGTCCGCGAGGTCCTGCACCTTGCTCAGCTCGGTATGCCTGACGGCCGCGTACCAATCCACCCGATAGTCCCGGCCGTGACGCTCCAGCGGCAGCGGGATGGGCCCGAGCACGCTGATGGCTTTGGCGCCGGGCGCGGGATCGGCGTAGGCGTCGGTCTTGCGCCCTTCGGCGTCAATACGGATCAAGGTGCCCTGCTCGAGCAGACGCTCCCGGACGCTTGGATCGAGGTAGGTGAACATGGCGCGAGCGTACCATCTCTTTCGGAGCCGCAACATCGCCCCGGCGGGCGGCGCAGCGGCGAACCGGCGCCGTTCCTGGCCTGAAAACGCTGTTGCCGGGGGTATTGCTGACTGACCAGTCATTTAGTAGAATTACTGACTCATCAGTCATCAGGAATGAAACGTCATGGCTCCCACCCGATTCCGACGGCGAAAAGAAGCCCGCCCGGCCGAAATCACCGAAGCGGCGCTGGCGGCGTTTGCCGAGAACGGCTACGACGCGACGCGCGTCGACGACGTCGCAAAAAGGGCGGGTGTCAGCAAAGGCCTGCTGTATCTCTACTTCAAGACCAAGGAAGAGTTGTTCAAGGCCGTCATCCGCAGCTTCGTGTCGCCGCGCGTCGACGAATTGACCGCTGCGATCGACGACGATGCGCTGTCGGCGGAGGCATTCCTGCGCGGGCCGTTTCTCAAGGGCATCAAACAGGTGCCCAAATCGCCGATCAGGATCCTGCTTCGACTCATGGTCTCGGAAGGCCCGAAGCACCCCGACTTGACCGCGTACTACTGGGAGCAGGTCGTGTCCCCGGCGCTCGAGGCCTTCCGCAGGCTGATCGCGAAAGGCGTCCATGCCGGCGAATTCCGCCCGACCGCGCTTTCCGAATTCCCTCAGCTACTGGTGGCGCCGGTTCTGTTTTCGACCCTGTGGACCATCGTTTTCGAGCGCCATGAGACGCTGGATACCGACAAGCTGCTCGAGGCGCACATCGACATGATGCTCAGCGCCGTCAAATGCCCGGAACCCGGAGAGAGCCGATGATCAGAATCACGCGAATGCCCGCCGCGCTCATTTGCCTGGTGCCGGCAGCGTTGCTTGCGGCCTGCGGTGCGCCTGACAAGAGCGGCCGCGTCGTCGGACAGCTGGAGTCCGACCGCGTCGAACTGGTCGCCGAGTTTGCGGAGCCGATTGTGGAACGCCTCGTCGCCGAAGGCGAAACCGTTGCGGCCGGCGACTTGCTGGTACGCCAGGACGATACGCGGATGCTGGCGCGGATCGCCGAACTGGAAGCGGTCCTGGAGCAGCATCGGGCTCGCCTGGACGAACTCACCCGCGGCCCCCGTCAGGAGCAGATTGTCGCGGAGCAGGCCAACGTGCGCGGCGCCCGGCGCGACCTGGATTTTCGCCAGATCGAACACCAGCGCGCGCTTGAGGTACACGAGAAACAGCTCGCCTCCCCGGAGTCACTCGACCGCGCCAGAGCCGCGCTCGATTCCGCCCAGGCGACACTCGAGTTTCACGAGGCAAGACTGGCCGAGCTGCTTGCCGGCACGACCGTGGAAGAACTGCGGCAAGCTGAAAGCGCCGTACAGCAGGCCGAAGCGCGACTGGCCGCGGGCCGCGTGGATCATTCGCGCCATGACATCGTCGCGCCGGTCAACGGCGTTGTCGACAGCATACTGTTCGAGACCGGCGAGCGCCCTCCCGCCGGAACGCCGGCCGTGATCATGCTCACGGGCGAGCAGCCGTTTGCGCGAGCGTACGTTCCCGAATCGCTGCGCGCGAGAGTTTCGCCCGGCGGCGAGGCACGCGTGTTTGTCGACGGCATCGACGAGCCGTACGAAGGTCGGGTCCGCTGGGTGGCCAGCGAGTCGGCGTTCACACCGTATTTTGCGCTGACCGAGCACGACCGGGGTCGACTGAGCTTTTTCGCCAAAGTCGACATCGTCGGCGCGGAAAGCCGACTGGGCGACGGAGTCCCGGTCGAAGTCGAATTCCTGTTGCCGTGAGCAAGGACGCCATCGTGAGCAACAAAAACAACCTCGCGATTCGCGCGCGCGGATTGACCAAACGTTTCGGTTCGCTGACCGCGGTGGACCATCTCCATCTCGACGTCCCCAAGTCGCAGATTTACGGATTCCTTGGACCAAACGGCTCCGGAAAATCAACGACGATTCGGATGCTGTGCGGCCTGCTGAAACCCACGGAAGGCCGGGCCACCGTGCTCGGCATCGATGCGCTGGACGACAGCGAAGCGCTCAAGGCCCATATCGGTTACATGACACAGAAGTTTTCGCTGTACGCCGACATGACCGTGCAGGAAAACCTCGAGTTCATTGCCGACATCTACGCGATCGCCCGGCGTGACAGACGGGGGCGTATCGAGGAGCTATTGGAACAGTACGATCTCGTCGAACAACGCGGCCAATTCGCCGGAACGATGAGCGGCGGGCAAAAACAGCGCCTGGCGCTCGCCTGCGCGGTGCTGCATCGTCCCGAACTGCTGTTGCTGGACGAACCCACGAGCGCCGTCGACCCCAAGAGTCGTCGCGACTTCTGGGCAAAACTGTTCGAGCTGGCGGACTCCGGGACCACCATTCTCGTTTCGACGCATTACATGGACGAAGCCGAACGCTGTCACCGGCTCGCGATCCTCGACAGAGGCGTCAAAGTGGCGGACGGACCTCCAGAGGAGCTTCAGGCCAGCACTGGAATGAACATTGTCGAAGTCGTCGCCGACGATTCGTCCGCCGCCAACCAAAGACTGGCCGCAATTCCCGCGATTATGAGCGTGACGCAGCTGGGCGTCCGGCTCCGCGTGCTCATTCCGGAGTCGGTCGACGCCCCGCTCCGCTGCGTTCGCGACGCGCTCGATTCGGAAAACATCCGCCACGAATCCAAGCTGGTGCCCGCATCGCTCGAGGACGTATTCGTCGCGGTGACCCAGAAGCCCTCGAAGACGGAGCACGCTTCATGACGGCCCTGTCCCGCCTGTTTGCCGTGATGCGCAAGGAACTCCTCCAGCTGCGCCGCGATCGCATCACCTTCGGGATGGTCGTCGGCATTCCGATCGGCCAGATCCTTCTGTTCGGTTACGCGATCAATACGGACGTGCGTAATCTGGAGGCGGCCGTCGCCAACCAGGCGAATACGCACCTGTCGCGGCAATTCGTCGCCGAATTGGGGCAGACGCAGGTGCTCGATTTGAAATACACCGCGGAATCACCGCAGGAACTGGAAGACCTGCTTCGGGCCGGCCGGATTTCGGTGGGTATACACCTGCCGAGCGATTTCGATCGCCGGGTCGTGGACGGGCGCCGGGCAGCGGCACAACTTCTGGTGGACGGCGCCGACCCGACGATTCTCGGCGTCGCCAATCAACTTGCCGCCATGCCGCTCGCTTTCGATGCCGCCGGCACGGCGGTCGGCGGTCGCCCGCTGGAGGTCCGGGCGTACTACAATCCGGAGCGCCGGACTGCCGTCAATATCGTACCGGGCCTGATTGGCGTCATTCTCACGATGACCATGACGCTGTTCACATCGGTGGCCATCGTCAGGGAGCGGGAGCGCGGTAATCTCGAACTGCTCATCAACACGCCGGTAAGCAATCTGGAGCTCATGGTTGGCAAGCTCATTCCCTACATCGCGATCGGGCTGCTGCAGCTCGGCCTGATTGCCCTGATCGGCCAGCTCCTGTTTGCGGTGCCCATTCGCGGCAGCGTTGCTGCGCTTTATGGAGCGGGCTCGCTGTTCATCGCCGCCAATCTCGCGCTCGGACTGTTCATTTCGACGGTCGCCCGCACGCAGTTCCAGGCCATGCAGGTAACCGTCTTTATTCTTCTGCCGTCCATTCTCCTGTCCGGATTCATGTTTCCCTTCGCCGGCATGCCCGAGTTCGCAAGGTACCTGGGCGAACTGCTGCCGAACACCCACTTCATTCGCCTGACCAGAGGAATCATGCTGCGGGACGCATCGCTCTACGAGTTGCGCGGTGAGATATTGGCGCTCGCGCTTTTCACGACGCTAGCGATGTTCCTCGCCATAAAACGATTCTCGCGGCGCCTCGATTGAGTGCCCGCAGCGCGTCCGACGTCATCGGCCACTGCCTCGAATACAGGCGCGGCCGACGGCAAAAAACCCGTTCGCGGCGACGCCGAACGCCGCAGATTCACAGCGCCGTACTACAAGTGTTTACGAAATCGTGGTAAACAGGGCGCGCCGATACGTAAACGAGCCTTGAGCAGCAGACCCAGCCGACATGCCCGAAGCCAAGCGACAAGATTCAACGGTATTTATCGTCGATGACGATCAGTCGATCCGGCACGCAATGGAACTCCTGATGCGCTCCGTGGGGCTCGAGCACGAGATCTTTCATTCCGCCGACGAGTTTCTGTCCCGCTATTCGCCGGATCGGGCGGGCTGTCTCGTGCTCGATATCCGCATGCCGGGTCTCGGCGGGCTCGAGCTGCAGCAGAAGCTGCTGGAAATGGACAGCACTCTGCCGATCATCTTCATCACCGGTCACGGCGACGTCCCGATGGCCGTGGAAGCCATGCAGAAAGGCGCGGTCGATTTCATTCAAAAACCGTTTCGCGACCAGGAGCTGCTGGACCGTATACGCGAGGCGCTCGAAACGGACCAGGAACGGCGATTCGCCCGCGAAGAAAAGGCCGAAGTGACGACCAGGCTCGAAAAGCTCACCAAACGGGAGCGCGAGGTCATGAACCTCGTGGTGACAGGCAAACCGAACAAGGTTATCGCTTACGAACTGGGTGTGAGTCAGCGTACCGTCGAAATCCACCGCGCCCGCGTCATGGAGAAAATGCTGGCCCGGTCCCTGGCGGATCTGGTCCGCATGCACATGATTGTATGAGCAAGCCTGCGGGCAGAGGCCGATTCAACGGACCGTTAGGGGACGGCTCAGACTTTCGCCTGCATTTGCTCGTCGAGTTCCGCACAGTCGATGCAGGCCCTCGCGTACGGATGTGCGCTTAGCCGCTCCGTGGCAATTGGGCCGGCGCATTTGGCGCAAATGCCGTATTCGCCCGCATCCATACGTTCGAGGGCGAGCTTTATTTTTGCAATCTCCGCACGCGCGTCGTTGCCCAGGGCGTCAACCACTTCGCTGTCTTCCAGCTGTTTGGCGCGCTCTTCGGAATCCGATTCGAGACCCCGGCGAACGTTTTCGGTAATCCGTTCGAGCCGGGCGTTCAGCTCGTCCAGTTTTTCCTGCAAGCGAGCGCGAAGGTCGCTCGGCCAATCTGTCTGCATGTTCGGATCTCTCCCTGGGAGCCCGCATCGAGCGGAGGCACGGACGGCCGTGCCGCCACCGACAGAGTTTAGGTGCAGAACGAGCGGCTCGTGTATCCGTAGATGCACCTAGGGTCTGTTGACACTATGCGAGGAATCTCAAGCCGTTGTCGAGGGATAATCACACGGGTGGACGGCGGGCGAAACCGGATAGGTAGATTCCGCTACGGGCTAAGGATCAGGTCGTATTGGCAGTCCGTACCCCTGGCCATAATCTCCAGAACAACACCTATTAATGGAGCGACCCCAAGGTTTAAGGATGGGCAAAAACATGCATAAGATCTCGCAAATTCTCTGTGTCATCGATCCGACGACAGACGCTCAGCCCGCCATGCACCGCGCTGCCTGGCTTGCGGAAAAGACGAGCGCCGAACTTGAGCTTTTTGTGTGTTATTACAACGAATATCTGAGTGGCGATCGTCTTTTCGACTCACCGTCGCTCGAAAAAGCGCGTGAAGAAGTCATCACCGGACACGAAAAACACCTGGAGACGATGGCGGAGCCGCTCCGGGCGGCTGGAATCGTCGTCCGCACCAAAGCGGTCTGGGACCACCCGCTCCACGAAGGCATCGTTCGCCGCGCCGAGGAAATCGATGCCGACGTCGTCTTCAAAGACACCCATCATCATTCAGCCGTCACCCGTGCGCTGTTCAGCAACACCGACTGGAACCTCATTCGCACGTGCGCCGCGCCGTTGTGGCTGGTCAAGCCGGGCGAGATGGCGGAAGCACCGGTGTATCTCGCCGCAATCGACCCATTGAATGAACACGACAAACCCGCGGCTCTCGACGACGAAATCCTGGTGCTCTCGAAAATGTTGTCGGAATACTCTGGCGGCGAGGTGCATGCCTTTCACTCGTACGACCCGCGTATCGCCGTCGCTACGGCGACGGCCAACGCTTACATCCCGGTCTCTCTGCCATTCGACGAAATCGAGGAACAGATGCGGGAACAGCATGAGAAACGTTTCAATGAAGTAACCGGATTTCACGGCATCGACGACGAACGCGCGCACCTGGTTGCCGGCTTGACCCACGAAGAGCTCCCGGCGCTGGCGGCCGACGTAAAGGCCGACGTGGTCGTCATGGGCGCCGTGTCCCGCAATCAGTGGAAACGCCTGTTCATCGGCGCGACGGCGGAACGAACGCTCGAACACCTGCCATGCGACCTGCTGATCGTCAAACCCGACTGGTTCCAGACACCCGTCAGACGATCCGCCGAGACCGCCTAGCGCCGGGTCGAACCTGACATTCAGACAGCCGGCATTCTTGTTCCGCAAGCCGCCGGCGATTCCTGCCCTGTCGGGGTAGTCCGGCACATCGTCTGATGTGCCGGCTTTTTTTTGCCCGTCGCGCCCATCGGATCGGCGCGGTTGACTTGCCCGCCGCAAGACCTACTCTGCGGAGCAGGCCGACACAGACGGAGCGGGAGAATGAACATGAACGGCATCAATCGGCAGACGCGTCGTCGCGTTCTGAAATCATTGGGCGCCGCGGGCGCCGTCGCCACGATCGGCGCCTGCGCCGCCGGCAACGGCATGAACGCCGGCTCCGGCCGTTATGAACGTCCGCTGTCCAGGCAACCGTTTGTTGCGCCGCGAATATCGAACGACCGCGTCGTCCGGGTCATCGTTGGTCATCGCCCCTACCGGCCGTCGGGCTTTGTCGTCAAGCGTGAGCCGGTCGACGAAAAAAACGTCATCCACAACTACGGCCACGGCGGCGGCGGTATCACGCTCGCCTGGGGCTCTTCGGCCCTGGCGGTTCGCGAGGCAATGGGGCTCCCGGTCGGCGAAGCCGCCGTCCTCGGCGCCGGCATCATGGGCCTGACGACCGCGCGGCTGCTTCAGGACGCCGGTTGGGCCGTGACGATTTACAGCCGCGACGTATCGCGACACAGCACCTCCAACGTCGGCGGCGGACAATGGGCGCCCACCAGCGTATTCGAGGAAGGTGTCGCGTCAAAGGCGTTCGAGGCGCAATTCAAGTTCGCTGCTCGAATTTCGCACCATGCCTACCAGAATCTGAGCGGCGCCAATTACGGCGTCCGCTTCACCGAAAACTATTACATCGGAAACGAACCCCGCGAGAGTTCCTATTATCTTCGTGAACTTCCCGAGCTGTTTGCCTCGGTCGCCGATCTCGAACCGCACGAACACCCGTTTCCGGTCGAGTACGTGACCCGCACCGTGACGATGATCGTTGAACCGGCAATCTTTCTGCGAAAAGTACGTAACGATTTCTATCTCGCCGGCGGCAAGTTCGTCGTCCGCGACTTCAAAAACCTGTCCGAAGTTCTCGCGCTCGACGAACCCACGATTTTCAACTGCACGGGGCTCGGCGCCAAGGCGCTGTTCGGCGACGAAGAGCTGGTTCCGATCAAGGGTCAGCTCGTGTTCATGCCGCCGGACCCGGCGGTCGACTACCTCACGGTGGGCGGCGGCAGCGGTGTAACCTACATGTTTCCCAGGTCGGGCGAGATTCTGCTGGGCGGCTCCTACCAGCATAACGACTGGAGCCCGCACGTCGAGCCGGACGTCACCGAACGGATCATCGCGGACAACAAAGCCGTATTCGACAACCTTCGCTGAGCGGCGTCAGCGCGCCGCTGCGGATCCGTGTTCGCCCGGGTTTCGTTCGACGTGGCGAAGGACGGCGTCGACGACAACGTCCGTTCGCCGCTCGAGCAGCCAGTGTCCGGCATCGAGTTCGATTCGCTCGTAGGGCCCCTCGAGATACCGGGCCTGCAAATCCACCGATTTGCGGCCGGCGGCGGGATCGCGATTGCCCCAGATGAACAGCACGGGAACGCGTACCTTTGGCGGCAAGGAGGCCGTGCCGCCGCGTCCAACCGCCCGGTACCAGTTCAGCACGGCCGTCAGCGCACCGGGTTCGGTGAACACCCGCAGGTATTCGTCAACGTGATCGCGCGGCATCCACCGGTACATGAGCGAGCGAAACACCTGGCAGCGGTTGAAGCTCAACAGGAGTTCCGGCAGTACGGGCGTGCGGAACAGCAGGAAATAGCGGCTGCGCCGTCGCTGATCGGCGTCGGTCCGCACCGCTTCACCGAATGCGAGGGAATGTGCAATCGACAACGCGGACCACGACAGCACCCGATCCGGCCGCGCCATGACCAACGCCCAGCCGACCGCCGCTCCCCAGTCGTGTCCCGCCAGATGAAAACGCTCGAAACCGAGCGCGTCCGCCACCCCCAGAACGTCGCCGAACAGCTTGTCGATGGTGTAGGCGTCTTTGCCGCCGGGACGGGCGCCGGGACTGTAGCCGCGTTGATCAAAGGCAACCACCGGATGCCCGCGATCCGTGGCCGCCGCGACGAGCGGCGCCCAGGCCGCGGAAGTCTGCGGGAAGCCGTGCAAAAGCACAATCGGATCACCGTCGCCGGACAGATTCGCAACCCGCGCCCTGAACGCGAATTCACCAACGCGGATCAACGTCAAGCCGTCGGACTGACGGCCTGGATCGCGCAGCGGTTCGAGCGCCGCGGACGACGCCCGGTGGCGCCGCTTCCAGTCCATCGTAAGCAGAGCGCCGACCACCAGCACCGCCACGCCGGCGAGAAATACGCCGAACAGTCCAAACACCAACCAGTTGACCCCTGCCATGCGCGCATGATATCTCCCGCCATTGCGCGACGGGAGAAAAACGATGCGCCGCTGCGAACCCGTCAGACACGTTGCAGGCGCAACGACGACCCGACATGTATGAATCGCTGAAACTCGTCCACATGAGCGCCGCCGCTGTCTCGATCGGCGGTTTTCTGCTGCGCGCCTACTGGATGCTCCGCTCGTCCGCCCTGCTGACGCATCGCTGGGTCAAAGTGCTGCCGCACGTCGTCGACACGATTCTTCTGTTGTCGGGCGTCGGCCTGCTGCTGCTACTCAAGCTGCCCTTTGCGCAGAGTAGCTGGCTGCACGTCAAGCTGGCTGCGCTCGTCGTCTACATCGTGTTGGGCTCGATTGCGCTCAAGCGCGGCAGGACGAAACGCTCCAGGGCGATAGCATCCGTCCTTGCGATTGCGACGTATCTGTATATCGTCGGCGTCGCTTTGTCCAAGTCGGCCGACAGCTGGCTCCCCGTGCTTGCGCGTTGAAACGGGCGATTACTTCTGCTCGGTGGTTCCCGTAGAAATCGCCTCGTGCGCCAATTCCAGCAGCAGATCGGGATTCACGGGTTTGCTCATCAGGGTGCTGTTGCGCAGTGAGCGCGCCTCATCGACCACTTTCGAGGTATCGCCGCTGACGATAAACGCTGGAATCTCCTTGCCGAACGCCTCGCGAATGGCGTTCACCGCGCGAATTCCGGTCGAGCCGTCGAGCAGGTGGAAATCAGAGATGATCAGATCCGGCGGCGCGGCAAGATGTCGGATCAGCGCCTGTGCCTGGCTGGCCGACGCCGCAGAGGCGACGCGGTAACCCTCGGCTTCCAGCAGCAGGCCCCAGGCATTGGCCACTTTGACGTCGTCCTCGATCAAAACGACGGTGCCGCTCGCATCCGTCCGCATCACCATTTCCGGCGCGCTATCTCCCTCGCTGTCGCCGGCGCCTTTCGCACCGGCCTCCACCACGGGCACGTACACGGAAAAACACGACCCCTGGCCGATTTTCGAGTCGACGGTGACGCGCAGTTCGAGCAAATCGGCAAGCCGGCGCACGATCGCGAGGCCCAGACCAAAACCTTCGGTGCTCGCGCCCGGCGTCTTACACTGGTGGAATTCCTTGAAGATTTCCTCAAGCTGGTCCTCGGCGATGCCGATGCCGGTGTCTTTGACGTCGACACGCACGCGATTGCCGACAACGTGGCAGGAAAGCTCGACCTCGCCTTTTTCCGTGTAGCGAATCGCGTTCGACACCAGGTTCTGGATAATCTCGCCGAGCAGGTTCGGATCGCTGCGGACGACGTTTCGACAATCGCCGCTGCGGAACGCCAGTCCCTTCTGACTGGCCTGACGGGCGAACTCCGCCGCCTGGCGGTCAACCAGCCGCTGAATCGAAAACTCCTCGAACTCCGGCTCGATGGCGCCGGCGTCCAGCCGGCTGATGTCCAGCAGCGAATTCAGCAGGTTTGTCATTGCGTCCAGGGACAGCTGCTGACTCTCGACCATTTCCCTGGCGAGCGGATCTTTGACAGTCCGTCGTAGCGCGCCGGTCAGCAGGCTGAGCGCCTGGACCGGCTGGCGCAGATCGTGGCTCGCGGCCGCGAGGAACGCCGTATTCGCCTTGTTGGCGCGTTCCGCGGCCCGCCGCGCCTCGATCAGATCGCCCTCCAGCCGTTTGCGCTCGGTGACGTCGCGGATGACGCTGGAACCGAGCATGCCTGACGTGCCGCGGACGGCGCTCAGGCTGATTTCCACCGGAAACTCGCTGCCGTCCTTGCGCAGCGCGGCCAGCGCCATACCAGCTCCCATCGGGCGCACGCGAGGACTTTCGAGAAACACCTTGCGGTGCTCCCGATGGCGGGCCCGGTATCTTTCGGGCAGCAGCATCTCGAGGTCCTGTCCGATCAACTCCGCGCGCGGGTAACCGAACATCCTCTCGGTCTGGCTGTTGACGATCTCGATTTTTCCTTCGCTATTGACGATTACCATCGCGTCCGGCGCCGACTCCAACAGGTTCTTGAAATACGCGTCGGAGGTGACGTCGCCACTCACCTCGCGAATGGTGCTCGAAATGATCAGGCCCTGTTCGGTTTTTATCGGAGTCAGCGCAATCTCGGCGTCGAACGCGACGCCGTCCTTGCGCAGGCCTTGCAAGCTCAGCCCGGAAATGAGCGGACGCACGTGCGGGGTACCTTTGTACGTCTTACGATGACTGGCGTGTGCATGGCGCACGCCCTCGGGCATGAGCAGCTCGATATACTCGCCGATCATCTCCTTGATCGTATAACCGAACAGTTTTTCGGCCTGCTTGTTCGCAAACACGATCTTGCCTGCGGCGTCGACGACGACAATCGCCTCGGTCGTGCTTTTGAGTATTTTGGCGGCTGTTTTGGCTGGGAGTTTCATGAGAGTGCCATCGGACGGCGGGACGCCAACTATTATTCTTGTTTAGCGCAAACGCGCGTCCAGTTGAGTCTGCCGAATCCAGACTCGTAGTCAAACGCTAACGCATACCGTCCGAAATAGGGAGATATACGTAACACCCCGGCCGCTCACACGGCCTGCCAGGCCATGCGCACCGACATGGCCAGCAAAAACAGTCCGAACAGCGTGCTGAGCTGGCGTTGCGACAGGCGATGCGCAAGCGCTGCGCCCAACGGTGCAAACAGCACGGTCATCGGGGATATCAGCACGAAACCGAGCAAACTGACGAACCCGAGGTTGCCGGGAGGCAGCCGCGGATCGCCCCAGCCGGCGACCATGAATCCAAAGGTCCCGGGCAAACTGATCACCAGACCGAACAGCGACGCCGTGCCGACCGCGCGGTGAATCGGCTGATTGAACATCGTCAGGGCCGCGACGGACAGCGTCCCGCCGCCGATGCCCATCATGCTGGAGACCGCACCTATCCCGCCCGGTATCAGCGGCATGAGCACCCCGTGCGGCACTTCGCTGGCCAGCGTCTTGCCCTCCAGCGGCAGCATCAGCTTGATCGCGATGAGAAACGCGACGACGGCGAACACGATCGACAGCACATTGCTGTGGACCCCCGCCGCGATCCACGCCCCGGCGAGCGAGCCGAGCAGCACGAAGACGGCCCATCGCTTGACCAGCGAGAGATCGACGGCGCCTCTCCGGTGATGCGCGCGCGACGATGAAATCGAGGTCGGCACGATCGTGGCAAGCGACGTCGCGACCGCAACGTGCATGCGAATCGCAGGGTCGACCCCGAGAACCTCCAGGGCCGCGTCGAGAACGGGAACGATGACGATCCCCCCGCCGATGCCGAGCAGCCCGGCCAGCACGCCGCCGATTGCACCGGTTGCAAGCATGGCTGCGGCGAGTATCAGGACGTCGGTCATCGGTTTGTTGCGCGGCGGAAACTTACCCGTTCAAACAGCGGGCATGATGGCGCAGATGATCGTCCATGAAACTGGCGATGAAATAATAACCGTGGTCGTATCCGTCATGCCGCCGCAGCGTGAGTTCGATCCCGTTTGTCCGGCAGGCGGCCTCAAAGGCGTGCGGGTGCAGCTGCTCTTCCAGAAACTGATCGGCCATGCCCTGGTCGACCAGGATCGTGTTTGCGGGTTTGGTCGCGACGCGCCCGGCCAATTCGGTGGCGTCGTGTTCACGCCACGCGGCGCGATCCTGCCCGAGATAACGGCCGAGCGCTTTCTCCCCCCAGGGGCATCGACTCGGATTGGCGACCGGCGCAAACGCGGAGATCGAGGAAAACGTCTGCGGATTTCTCAATCCGATCGTCAGCGCCCCGTGCCCACCCATGGAATGACCGCATATCCCCTGTCGTCCACGATCGCCGGCAAACTCGGCGAAGACGATGTCCGGCAACTCCTGCGTTACGTAATCGTACATCCGATAGTTGGCGCGCCAGGGTTCCTGCGTGGCGTTCAGATAGAATCCGGCGCCGAGCCCGAAGTCGTAGGCACCGTCAGGATCGTCGGCAACGTGGTCGCCACGCGGACTCGTGTCCGGATTGAGAAGCATCAATCCCAGCTCCGCTGCAAGCCGCTGGGCGCCGCTCTTGATCATGAACGTCTCTTCGGTGCACGTGAGCCCGGAAAGCCAGGTGAGCACGGGCACGGGACCGTTCCTGGCCTGAGGCGGCAGGTATACCGAAAACCGCATGTCGCAATCGTTCACGGCCGAGCGGTGCCGATAGAAGCCGACCGTTCCGCCGAACGACGCGTGTGTACTAATGACTTCGAGAGACATGACGATTCACAAACCCGGACAGACGGCGAAGGGAGTGCGCGAACTCGGCGGTTCCGCTGCTCAGTCCTCCCTGCGGAACACGAGCGTCGCGTTGGTGCCGCCAAATCCAAAGCTGTTGCTCATCGCCGTCCGGATGCCGGCGCTGTCGACAGTCTCGGTGATGAGCGGCATGTCCGCCGCTTCCGGGTCCGTGTCATCGACGTTGATGGACGGCGCGATGAAGTCGTTTTCCAGCATTAGCAGACAGTGGATCGCCTCCTGTACGCCGGTGGCTCCCAACGAATGTCCGCACATCGATTTGCTCGAGCCGAAGCGCGGGATATCCTCACCGAAAACCTCCCTGATGCCGTTGAGTTCCACCGTGTCGCCGACGGGGGTACTGGTCCCGTGCGTGTTGATGTAATCGATGGGACCGTCCACGGTCGCCCTCGCAAGCCGCATGCAGCGCACCGCGCCCTCACCCGACGGCGCAACCATGTCGTGACCGTCGGAATTGGCGCCGTAGCCGATCACTTCCGCGTAAACCTTGGCGCCGCGCGCCCTGGCGTGCTCCAGTTCTTCCAGAACCAGCATGCCGCCGCCCGCCGCGATGACAAAGCCGTCGCGCGCCTGATCGTAGGGTCTCGACGCCTGGCCGGGGGTGTCGTTGTATTTGGTCGACAGCGCGCCCATGGCGTCGAACAGACTGGCCAACACCCAGTCTTCCTCCTCGCCGCCGCCGGCAAAAACGATGTCCTGCTTACCGAGCTGTATTTGCTCGGCGCCGGCGCCGATGCAGTGCGCGCTGGTCGCGCAGGCCGACGTAATCGAATAGTTCAGACCCTTTATTTTGAACGGCGTCGCGAGACAAGCCGACACCGTGCTGCCCATCGTTCGCGGCACCATGTACGGCCCAATCCGACGAACGCCCTTGTTACGCAGGGTATCGGCGCTGATCACGACGTTTTCTGTCGACGCACCGCCGGAGCCCGCGATCAGTCCGGTCATCGGATTGCTGACCTCCGCCGCCTCGAGACCGGCGTCGTCAATTGCCTGCTGCATAGCGATGTAGGAATAGGCGGCCGCGTTGCCCATGAACCGGCGTACCTTGCGGTCGATATGTTCGGTAATATCGATGTCGACGGAACCGCACACCTGGCTGCGCAGACCCACTTCCGCAAACTTCTCGTTGAAGCGAATGCCTGACCGCCCGCTGCGCAGCGTGTCGATAACTTCAGCTTTCGTGTTGCCGAGGCAGGAGACGACGCCCAGCCCGGTGACCACTACTCGACGCATAAGATCCTCTCAAAAGTCGTCGGTCGAGGTGAAAAGACCGACCCGCAGATCTTCCGCGGTATAAATCTCACGGCCGTCGACCGACATCGTGCCGTCGGCGATCGCCAATGACAGCTTTCTCGTGATAACCCGTTTGAAATCCAGATGGAAACGGACCAGCTTGGCCGTGGGCAGCACCTGACCCGTAAACTTGACTTTGCCGACGCCCAGGGCGCGACCGCGCCCCAGCAGCCCACTCCATACCAGGTAGAAACCGACAAGCTGCCATAACGCGTCCAGACCCAGACATCCCGGCATCACCGGGTCGCCCTCGAAGTGACACTCGAAGAACCAGAGATCCGGCTTGATATCGAGCTCGGCGTCAATCTGCCCCTTGCCGTACCTGCCGCCCTCGTGCGAGATCAGCGTGATCCGGTCGGTCATCAGCATGTTGGGCAGCGGCAGTTTGGCGCTGTCCGGATCGAACAATTTGCCGCGCGCACACTTGAGCAGTTCCTCGTAGCTGTAGGCATTCTTGCGATCCGGCGGCGGTCCGCCCCCGCTTGAACCCGATCTGGTCATGCATGCTCCCGCGTCATTGTTAGAGTTTTGTTGCCCAGCGGCTCGCCGAGCGTATCGCGGGGCTTCCGACCGGGCGTATGTTACCGGACCGGCGCTATCGGCGCCCGCCTATTTGGCGGCCGCCCGGTGCGACTGTTGCGCCGACTAGGTGCGGTCGTAATCCAGCACCAACTCATCGGTCTCGGGCTCGGACTGGCAGGCGAGAATATACCCTTTCTCGACCTCCCAGGGCTCCAGGCCATAGTTACTGTGCATCCGCACGGTGCCGCGCCGCAGGTGAGTCCGGCAGCTTGCACAAACCCCGCCCTTGCAGGAATACGGCAGGTCGACCCCCTCAGTGGCCGCCGCGTCGACGAGATTGGCGCCTTCGGCCGCCATCCGAAACGACCGGCGGTGGCCGTCCATGATGACCGTCACGTCAACGGTCTTTTCGAGTTCGGGCGCTGATTTCCTCGTTTGACCCGGGGACTGGGGCTTCCGCGGCGCGCCAAAACGCTCCACGTGTATGCTTGCCGGCACCATGCCGAGTCCGACGAGCGTATCCGTCACGGTCGCGATCATCGTATCCGGCCCGCAAACAAATGCGTCGGCGGGTTCCATGCCTCCACAAAACGCCCGATAGAGTTCGCGGACCTTGTCGGCGTCCAGCCGACCGTCCATCAGCGGAAACTCCTGCGCCTCCCGGGAAAACAGAAACTGAAGCTGCAGGCGCTCGGGATAACGATTCTTGAGCGCGTACAAATCGTCGATGAACATCGTCGAACGCTGGTTCCGATTGCCGTAGAAAAGCGCAAACCGGCTTTCCGGTTCGCTTTCCAGGACCGCGCGCACGATTGAGAGGATCGGCGTGATGCCGCTGCCGGCGGCAAACGCGATGCAGTCCCGTCCGTTTTTGCGATCGACGTCGGCGTGGAATTGGCCAACCGGCGGCATCACCTGAAGCTGATCGCCAACCTGAAGACGCTCGGCGACAAATCCGGAAAACCGACCGCCGTCCTGGACGCGCACGCCGATCTCCAGCGGCAGTTCCCCCGGGGCAGAGCAGATGCTGTACGTACGGCGAACACGTTTTCCGTCGACGATTATCTCGATCGGCAGATGCTGACCGGGGAGAAAAGCAAACTCGGTTCGCAGTTCATCGGGCACGTCCAGACAAACGCGCATCGAATCCGGCGTTTCCTGATCGACGCGAGAAACCCTTAGCGAATGAAATTGGCGCATCGCGGCGGGCTAGACGCTGTTGACCATCAATTGAGCCGTCACTGGAGGCGGCAGTTCGTTCGTCAGATGCATTTGAAGTACTCGAACGGTTCCAGGCAATCGTCGCACTTGTACGACGCTTTACACGCGGTCGAGCCGAATTCGCTGACGCGGCTGGTCTGGGTCGACCGGCACCGGGGACAGGCCAGAGGCCGGTCCGCCGCCATCAAGGCGCGTTTACTCGCACTGCCCGACGGCGGCGCGATCCCGTAGGCGAGCAGTTTTTTACGTCCGCTTTCGCTGATCCAGTCCGTCGTCCAGGGCGGCGACAGCACGCGGTTGACGCGAACGTCCGCGATGCCCTGCGCGGCCAGCGCCGAGATGACCCGCTGCTCGATGACCTCGGTTGCCGGGCAGCCCGAATAGGTTGGCGCGAGGTCCACTTCCAGCTTACCCCCGGACCGCCGGACGGCGCGCACGATGCCGAGATCAACGATGCTGACGACCGGTATTTCCGGATCGGCAACCTCCTCCAGATAATCCCAAATCGTGGCGTACATGTTGCGTTCTTGATCCGGTTTCCGGTCCGCGGCGTTCATGCGCTCTTCCTGATTCCCGTCACCGGGCTACCACTCGGCGCCCGGATAGGCGCGCTGCAGGTGCTGCATTTCGGCGAGCAGAAACCCGAAGTGTTCGCTGTGTATCCCCTGTCGGCCGCCGCCCGCCATCCAGCCGTCGGCCGGCAGCTCGAGAAGCGCCTCGCCCAACAGCACGGCAAGCCGGCTGCGCCACACTTCGCGCAGGCGTTCGAGATCCGGGCCGCCGAACTCGGTTCGGATTGCGTCGTCGACCGCGTCGCCGGCGAACAGTTCGCCGGTAAACCGCCACAGCTCGTCGAGCGACTGCTGAACGCGCCGGTGACTCTCCGGCGTGCCGTCCCCGAGCCTGACCAGCCACTGGGAGACGTGCCGCAGGTGGTACTGAACTTCCTTGAGCGCGCGAGCGGCGATCTCCGCAAGTCGTCGGTCCTGGGCGTTGACGAGTGCCTCGAGCTGCAACCGATAGAAGGACTCGAAAAGAACCTGCCGGACGATAACGTCGCCGAAGTGGCCGTTGGGCTGTTCGACCAGAAGGACGTTCCGGAACTCGTGGCTGTCGCGCAGAAATGCGAGGTCGTCTTCGGTCCGCCCCCGCCCTTCGAGTTCGCCGGCATAGGTGTAGAACATCCGCGCCTGGCCGATGAAATCCAACGCGATGTTCGCGTTCGCGAGCTCTTCCTCCAGTTCCGGACCGTGGGCGACGAGTTCGATCAGGCGCTGGCCGAGGACAAGCGCGTTGTCGCCAAGTCGCAGCGTGTAATCGAGCAGCGGCGGATTGGCGCCCACGGCGCCGGGCTCAGATGTTTTCGACACCGTCGGGTATCTCGTAGAACGTGGGATGACGATAGATCTTGTCTTCCGCCGGCTCGAAAAACGCTGCGCTTTCCGCCGGATCGCTCGCGGCAATCTCGCTCGACCGCACGACCCAGATGCTGACGCCTTCATTGCGCCGGGTGTACACGTCGCGAGCGTGATCCAGCGCCATCGCGTTGTCAGCCGCATGCACGCTCCCGACGTGGCGATGACTGAGGCCGGATTTCGAGCGAATGAAGACTTCGTAGAGCGGCCAGTTTTCCTTGCTCATCGGGAGAGTTCCTTCATCGTATCGACCGGCCAGGGCTAGGCAGCCGCGCGGGCCGACTGTTTCTCGGCATACGCATGCGCCGCTTCGCGCACCCAGGCGCCGTCGTCGTGGGCGTTTCGACGCGTACTCAATCGCTGGCGATTGCACGGCCCGTTGCCCTTCAGAACGTCGTGAAATTCCTGCCAGTCGATCGGGCCGATCCGATAGTGGCCCGCGCCAGCGTCGAACTCGAGCGCGTCGTCCGGAACCCTCAAGCCGAGGAACTCCGCCTGCGGCACGGTGACGTCGACGAATTTTTGCCGTAGCTCGTCGTTCGAGAACCGCTTGATCTTCCACGCCATGGACTGTGCGGAATGCACCGAGTCCTTGTCACTGGGCCCGAACATCATCAGCGACGGCCACCACCAGCGATTCAGCGCATCCTGCGCCATCGCCTGCTGTTCGCGGCTGCCGCGGCTGAGCGTCAGCATAATCTCGAATCCCTGCCGCTGGTGAAAACTCTCTTCCTTGCAGATGCGGACCATTGCGCGTGCGTAGGGCCCGTACGAACAGCGACACAACGGAATCTGGTTCATGATGGCGGCGCCGTCGACGAGCCAGCCGATTGCGCCGATGTCCGCCCAGCTCAGCGTGGGATAGTTGAAGATACTCGAGTATTTCGCCCGTCCGGTCAGCAGATCCTCGACCATCTGATCGCGCGACACACCGAGCGTCTCGCCGGCGCCGTACAGGTAAAGCCCGTGTCCGGCTTCGTCCTGAACCTTTGCCAGCAGTATGGCCTTTCGCCGCAGACTCGGCGCCCGCGTGAGCCAGTTGCCCTCCGGCTGCATGCCGATGATCTCGGAATGGGCGTGCTGAGAAATCTGTCGCGCGAGCGTCTTGCGGTAGGCGGCCGGCATCCAGTCCTTGGCTTCGATCTTTTCTTCGGCGTCGATACGCCGCTGGAATGCGGCGAGCTGCTCGGGCGTCTCAGCGACGTCCGCGCGGTCGTCGCTGCGGCCTTTTTGATCGAGTCCTTGTGTGTACATTCATTGGCTCCCTGAATGGGCCCCGACGTCCAGCCATCCAAGGCGCGACGAGCGGACCGCCCATGCGAATTGCCCCGCCAATGTGTCACACTTTTTCAGATTTTTCAATAATTTTTGTATCATATTGTCTTACAAGCACAACGAAGCCGCGGGTACGGGATACGCCGGTTCATGGATCGGAGGCGGATTGCGTAACGTGAGCGCGGCCGCGAAACAACGCAACGTCCTTGCCGTGCTGATTACGAACGACTACGTCGTACACACCGGTGCGCTTACCGCGACGGCGTTCCGTCGCCGTTGCCGTCAGCTCATCGCCGGCGTGCACGGGCCGCAGGAAATCGATGCTGCCGCCGGCCGCGACCGTGACGACACCGTAGGTGTTGCAGGCAAACGCAAACGCCGTGTCCGCGAGTGCAAACAGATGGCCGCCATGACAAACACCGAAACCGTTCAGCATGTCGTCGCTTACCCGAACCCTCGCGGTCGCCGCGCCGGCGCCGGTTACCTCGACCGCGATGCCGAGCGACCGGGAAGCACGGTCTTTTGCAAGCATTTCTTCGACGTAGAGGGACGCATCGCCGGCATGTTTGTCGCGGGACATTAGTTGAGGCCGCCAAAACGCGTGTAAAAAGCCGCCGAAGGCGGCGGCAGCATACCGTCAGCGGTCTCCATCGCGTCGCTGAGAAACTGATCGGCCGCGCCGAACACAGAGCGATAGAGATTGCGACAAAGCTGATAGGCAGCCAGGCCGTGCCAACCGTCGGGTAGCAGATCCGCGGGCAGCAGCGGGTCGCGCAGCAGGATTTTTCGATACTCCTGGATGAGCAGGGTCCGAATCTGAAAAGCCAGTGATGCCTCGAGCGCGTTCGCGCGTTCGACCGCCCGATACGCCGGCTCGAAGCGGGCGACGAACTCCTGGTATTGACGATCGATCTCGTCGAGGTCCCAGCTCTTTTGCGCCAGCGAGCGCAGCTGGCGATCTTGCAGCGAGCCGGCCGAACGCCCGGTCAAAACCACGGCATCCGCGGCAACCTCCTGGCGGTCGAGCAGGTGCTTGACTTCGCTTTGATCCGGCGCGGGATGGGCCAGCACGCTCGCACTGATGGCGCCAAAACCCAGCCAGCCTAGCTCCTTGCGCACCTCGTCCCGGCTGGCGGGGGACACGCCACCGAGCAATACGAGGCACCAATCGCCGTTCCAGCTCTTGCGCGGTTCTCCGTAAATGCGATGCGTTGCCTGCTTGAAACGCTGCGCGCCGTCCTCGGTCAAGCCGTAATAACTGCGCCGTCCGATCGGCCGCGCCTCCAGCCAGCCGTCGGCGGACAAGCGAAACACCGACGTGCGCACCAGCCGTTCGCTGATGCCGAATCCGGCCATCACGTCGATCAGGCTTCCGATCCAGACCGAGCCGCCGCGGGGCGCGATCGCATCGCCGAACACGGTCGTGATCAGCGACCCGGCGCGAAGCGTGGGGCGGGATCGAAACTCCTCGATCAAACTTTCGGTAGCGCTGCGGACCGACATGATTTTCCGTTGGCTTTCGACGAACCCGACCGTACAATCTGATACCGAAAATAGCAATCCGAATTGTTTTTTGTATCTTAAAACCGCTACTGATACGCGCGGCGCGAGGATCGACATGATCAAGCTCGAAAGTTTCACGAATGCTCGCTGGCAGGCCGGCAACGACGAGGGTAAGGCACTTCGCAGCGCGGTCGACGGTAGCGCCATTGCCTCGATCAGCAGCCGCGGACTCGATTTCGCAGGCATGTTGTCCTACGCCCGCGACGTCGGCGGTCCCGCCTTGCGCAAGATGAGTTTCCACGAACGCGCACTCATGCTGAAGGCGCTGGCCCTGCATCTGTCGGAACACAAGAAGGAACTCTACGCACTCTCGACGCAAACCGGCGCGACGAAAGCCGACAGCTGGATCGACATTGACGGCGGCATCTCCACGCTGTTCGTTTTTTCGAGCAAGGGCCGTCGTGAGATGCCGAACGGTCACGTGTACCTTGACGGACCGCCGGAGGTGCTGTCACGGAACGGCACCTTCGTCGGCCAACACGTGTACACACCGCTCCGGGGCGCCGCCGTGCATATCAACGCGTACAACTTCCCGTGCTGGGGCATGCTGGAAAAACTCGCGCCCACCCTGCTCGCGGGCGTGCCGGCCATCGTCAAGCCGGCCTCGAGCACCGCATACCTCACCGAGTTGGTCGTGCGCCGAATGATCGATTCGGGACTGTTGCCGGACGGCGCGGTGCAGCTGATTTGCGGCGGCGTCGGCGATCTCTTCGATCACCTCACCTGTCAGGACTCCGTTGCGTTTACCGGCTCAAAGAACACGGCCGAGACCTTGCAACAGCACCCGCGCGTGATCGCCGAGTCCGTGCGTTTCACGGCGGAAACCGATTCACTCAACGCATCGGTTCTCGGCGTCGACGCCGTCCCCGGCACCGAGGAATTCGACCTGTTCGTCGCCGAGGTACGGCGCGAAATGATCAGCAAGGCGGGCCAGAAATGCACCGCGATTCGGCGCATCATCGCGCCCTCGGCCGTCACGGCGGACCTCGTCCGCGCACTCTCGGAGTCGCTCGGCCAGGTGAGGGTCGGCAATCCGGGTAACGACGAGGTGCAGATGGGCGCCCTCGCCAGCCTAGGACAGCGCGACGAAGTCCGCGAACGCGTCAACGAACTGGCCGCGGAAGCGGAAATCGTCCACGGCGACGAACAGCCGGGCGCGCTGATCGACGCGGATCCTGAAAAGGGCGCGTTTTTCGTGCCGACGCTGCTGTATTGCGAAAAGCCGCTTAGCGCGGCCGCGGTACACCGGGTCGAGGCGTTCGGCCCGGTCAGCACGGTCCTGCCCTACGACACCACCGATGAAGCGATCGAACTGCTCAGACTCGGCGGGGGCAGCCTCGCCGGCTCGGTGTTCACGAACGACGATGCCCACGCCCGCGACATCGTCATCGGCAGCGCCGCCTGGCACGGCCGCATGCTGATCGTCAACCGGCACTGCGCCGCCGAATCCACGGGCCACGGCTCGCCGCTTCCGCACCTCGTGCACGGCGGCCCCGGGCGCGCCGGCGGCGGCGAAGAGCTGGGCGGCGTCCGCGGCGTCCTGCACTACATGCAGCGCACGGCGCTGCAGGGGTCACCCGAAACGCTGTCGCGCATCGGCGGCCGCTGGATACCGGGAGGTGCGGAACACGAAACGGACGTGCATCCGTTCCGCAAGACCTTCGAGGCGCTGGAACTCGGCGACACCGTGCACACCGAGTCCCGAAAAATCACATTGGACGACATCAACCATTTCGCCGAATTCACCGGCGACACGTTTTATGCGCACATGGACGAAGACCATGCCGCCAAGAATCCGTTTTTCGACGGCCGCGTCGCGCACGGTTACCTGATAGTATCGTTCGCCGCCGGTCTGTTCGTCGATCCCGACTTCGGCCCGGTGCTGGCGAACTACGGTGTGGACGACCTGCGGTTCGCGCAGCCGGTGTACGTCGGCGATGCGCTCAAAGTCCGGCTGACCTGCAAGCAGAAAACACTGCGCATCGACTCGGGTTACGGCGAAGTGCGCTGGGATACCGAGGTCACCAATCAAAACGACGAGATCGTCGCGAAGTACGACGTGCTGACGATGGTCGCCACCGACGAGCACTGGGCGTCGGTGCAGTAACCGCCTCAGGAGCGACTGTCGGTGGCCCTGTAGGAACTCGTCCGGACGAGCTCCTGCAGCGAACGGACAGACGATCAAAACGGCAGCGCGGTGTCGGCCTTGATCTCTTTCAGGACGATGTTGGAGCGCACCTGGGAAACTCCGGGAAGTTTCAGTATGAAGTCCTCGAGAAAACGGTTGTAGGCGTCGATGTCCTCGGCGACCACTCTGAGATGATAGTCCGCCTCCCCGCTGGTCGCGAAACACTCCAGAACCTCCGGATGCCGCCGCACCTCGCGGACGAAGTTTTCAACATGTTTTTGCTCGTGACGCACCAGTGAAACCAGCGTCATCGACGACAGGTTGAAACCCGCCTTGCGCGGGCTCACGATCACGGCGTAGCGGTCGATGATGCCCGCCTCCTCCAGCGCGCGGACGCGCCGCCAGCAGGCGGAGCTCGACATGCCGATACGATCGGCGAGCTGTTGCATCGTGACGCGGCTGTCCTGCTGCAGCTCGGTGAGGATCGCCCGGTCCTTGCTACTCAGAATGAAATTTTCGGTTTCTGAAGCCATGGTGAGTTGCCATGCCATTTTGGTGGCTATTCCGGGTAATTGTACCGAAATCTACCGAAACTGTGGGCCAAATGGGTGCCGGTTTTCGGGTGAAAACTGCGATAATTATCGGTCTTGTCGCACCGTTTTCATCCCCACGGAGCTGCCATGGCCATTGCTGCCAAACGCGCGCAAAGAGCACTCGACAATTACGCCCTCGACGACCGCTACAAGCAAGACTCGGGCAGGGTTCTCCTGACCGGCACCCAGGCGCTGGTCAAGCTGCCGCTGATGCAGCGGGCCCTCGACCGCGCGGCGGGCCTGAACACAGCCGGCTTCATCAGCGGCTACCGGGGTTCGCCGCTCGGCGCCTACGATCTGGAGCTCTGGCGCGCCAAACGGTTCCTGACGGAAAGCAACGTCGAATTCCTGCCCGCGGTCAACGAAGATCTCGCGGCAACCGCGATACACGGCACCCAGCAGGTCGAGGCCGACCCGAACCGCACGGTCGACGGCGTGTTCGGCATCTGGTACGGCAAGGGTCCGGGCGTCGACCGCGCCGGCGACGCCATGAAACACGGCAACGCCTACGGCAGCTCGCCACACGGCGGCGTGCTGGTCGTGGCGGGCGACGACCACGGCTGCGTGTCCTCGTCGATGCCCCACCAGTCCGACGTCGCGTTCCTGACCTGGTTGATGCCCAACCTGAATCCCGCCAGCGTCGCGGAATACCTCGAATTCGGCCTGTTCGGCATCGCGCTGAGCCGTTTCTCGGGCATGTGGGTGGGCTTCAAGGCGATTTCGGAAACCGTGGAATCCGCGATGTCGATCGAACTGCCGCCCCACCCGACCTTCACGACACCGGAGCGCTTCGAGCCGCCGCCCGACGGGCTGCACATTCGCTGGCCGGACTTCCCGGGGCCGCAGATCGAAGAACGCCTCGAAGCGAAAAAAGCCGCCACGCTGGCATTTGCCGAAGCCAACCCGATCGACCGCAAGGTATTCGACGTCCCGGACGCGCGTTACGGCATCGTGACGACGGGCAAGGGGCATCTGGACCTGATGGAAGCGCTACGGCTACTGGGCATCGACAAGCGGGAGGCCCACCGTCTCGGCCTGGACGTGTACAAGGTCGGCATGGTCTGGCCGCTGGCGCACGACTCGGCGCTCGATTTCGTGCGCGGCAAGCGCGAAGTGCTCGTCGTCGAGGAAAAGCGCGGCCTCATCGAAAGCCAGTTCAAGGAGTACTTTTACGACTACCCGGGCCGCAAACCCGAGCGCATGGTCGGCAAGGAAGATGAACGCGGTGAGTCTCTGGTGCCCTGGACCGGTGAGCTTTCGCCCATTCAGCTGGCGGGCATCGTGGCGCGCCGGCTCGACTTCACCGGCGTGACGAAACGCTTGAGCGAACGCGCCGACGCCCTGCGGCCCCGCGACCTCAACGTCATCGATATCAGCGGCGCCACCCGCACCCCTTACTACTGCTCGGGCTGCCCGCACAACACGTCGACAAAAGTACCCGAGGGCTCTCAGGCGCTCGCCGGTATCGGCTGCCATTTTATGGCGAGCTGGATGGACCGGGAAACGGACGGACTGATCCAGATGGGCGGCGAAGGCGTCAACTGGATTACCCGATCGATGTTCAACGGCGGTCGGCACGTGTTTCAGAACCTGGGTGATGGCACCTACTTCCATTCGGGTTCGCTCGCGATCCGCCAGGCCCTGGCGGCAAAAACGAACATCACGTTCAAGATCCTGTTCAACGACGCCGTGGCGATGACCGGCGGTCAACCCGTGGACGGACCGATCAGCGTGCAGGCGATTGCACACTCCGTTCGCGCGGAGGGGGTCGAGAGGATCGCGCTGGTGTCCGACGAGCCGGAGCTGTACTCGGCCGGCGAATTCCCGGCCGGCACGACGATTTCACACCGCCGCGAGCTGGACGCGTTACAGCGGGAGCTGCGCGAGATCCCCGGCGTCACGATCTTGATTTACGCGCAAACCTGCGCCACGGAGAAACGCCGCCGGCGCAAACGCGGCACGCTCGAAGACCCGAAAAAGTTCGCCGTCATCAACGATCTCGTCTGCGAGGGCTGCGGCGACTGCTCGGTGGAATCGAACTGCCTGTCGGTGATCCCCAAAGAGACGCCGTTCGGTCGCAAGCGTCAGATCGACCAGCACAGCTGCAACAAGGACTTCTCCTGCGTCAACGGTTTTTGCCCGAGTTTCGTCACGGTCGAGGGTGCCGACTACCGGCCGCGACATTCGGAAGACGGGGACCGCTACCCGGCGCGGCGCGTTGCGGCGCTGGAGCACCCGTCGCTGCCGCCGATCAATGAGAGTTACGACGTGCTGGTCACCGGCGTCGGCGGCACCGGCGTCATCACGGTCGGAGCGCTGATCACGATGGCCGCGCACCTGGAGGGCAAGGGCGCCAGCGCGCTGGACTTCATGGGATTCGCGCAAAAATTCGGGCCGGTGCTGAGTTACCTCCGCATCGCCGACGCGCCCGAAGACCTCAACCAGGTGCGCATCGACGACGGCCGGGCGGACGCGTTGATTGGCTGCGATCTGGTCGTCAGCTCCTCGCCCAAGGCATCTCGCACCTATAGCACGGAGCTTACCCGTGCCGTACTGAACACGAATGAAATTGCGACCGCGGACTTCGTGCGCAACCCTGACGCGAACATGCACGCCGGCCGGCGCGTCCGGGAGATACGCCGGGCCGTGGGCGACGACCGGCTTTCGCTCATCGACGCGAATCGCCTCGCGGTCGAGTTTCTGGGCGACACGATATACGCCAACGTTCTGATGCTCGGCTTCGCCTGGCAGCACGGGCTGCTGCCGCTGTCGCTCGAGGCCATCGAAAAGGCGATCGAGCTGAACGGCGTCAAAGTCGACGACAATCTGCGGGCGTTCGGTCTCGGCCGGCTCGCGGCTGCCGATCCGGCGCTGCTGGATTCGACGCACGCCTCCGGCGAAGCGCACGACGAAACGCTGCAACAGAGCATCGAGCGTCGCGTGGAATTCCTCGCGCAATATCAGGACGACGCACTGGCGAAGAGATTTCGCGACCTCGTCGAGCGCGTCCGGCGAGCCGAAGAAACGCTCGGCCCGCGGGACGATTTACCGCTGACCGCCGCGGTCGTGCGCGCGTACTTCAAGACGCTGGCCTACAAAGACGAATACGAGGTCGCGCGGCTGCACGTCGAGTCTGCATTTCTAAACGGACTGCGCAAGGACTTCGGCGACTCGGCCAGGCTGCGCTTCCACCTCGCACCGCCGCTCTTGCCTGCGAAGCTCGATGCCCGCGGCCGGCCGCGGAAAAAGGAGTTCGGCGCCTGGATCGTTCCGCTGTTCCGCCTGCTTGCCAAGATGCGCCGCCTGCGCGGTACGGCCTTCGACGTTTTCGGCTACACGCAGGAGCGCAGAATGGAGCGCACGCTGATCGGCGAATTCGAGGAAACCGTCGACACGCTGCTGTCCGCGCTGACCGCCGATAACGCTGCCGCCGCCGAGGCCATCGTTCGTCTGTACCTGCAGATTCGCGGTTACGGTCCCGTGAAAGAAGAATCGTTGCACCGCATCCGGCCGAAAATTCAGCGCAAGCTCGGCGAGTTCGTTGCCGTTAACCGGCAGGCCGCCTAGCAGGCAACCTCTGTGTAAAAGGGGTCGGGTTTATTTTCTGCATCGCGTCGAACGCCGCGATGCAGAAAATAAACCCGACCCCTTTTAGGGACCCCTTTTAGGAAATCCCGGTCGCCGCCGGCTTGCCTTGCGCGGGCCGGCGGCGATGCTCGTTTTCCTTCCGTTTACGAATACGCGCGATCCATTAGGCGGCGCACGTGCTGCACCAACATGGCTAGTCCTCGCCGTCCGTTTTGTTCTTGAGGTCGAAGTAGGCAAGGAGCAGGTTCGACGTGTCATCAATTGAGCGTTCGGCCTTGCGCAGTTGTTTGGTGTGGTCCGCAATCGCGGAGTACGGCCTCGGATTCCCGTCATGCTCCGCACCGGACATAGGGCCAGGGCGGTAGACGCCCTTCTCCCCCCTGACCTGTTCGTCCATTCGCGGCATGAAGGGTGAGTGGTGCCTGGTGTCGCTTGCGGTATCGAGCGGATAAACCGCGCAACCGGCCAAGTGTATTCGCGATGCTTGAGCGGTTTTTCTCGAGTCGCTGTCAAGCTGCATTTCGGGGGTTTGTACGTCGTTATTCGGAGTACTTGCGGTGTTCGTTGCGGGCGTTCAGTCGATCGAAACGGCGTCATCTTCAACGCCTCAGATCGGCCAGAACAGGACACTCAATTTATCCCCGGCGGTATCGACAACTAGCTAGTTTCTTGGCTCGCAACAGATGATCGACCATTCAGAAGATTCTTCATCGTCGGACAAATGCGTGGTCGACCAAATTGGCGACGCTACGTATCGCCTGCCGTTCGATGTATGAATCTCTACATCATAGGTATTCATCCAGCTCGGACCAGACTCGACTTCGTATCCTGTTCTGATGTCTTTGGAAAACCGTGCAAAATCAAATGTTTCACTACTGCCGACGTCTTCGTTTAGGAAACGAAGATTCGACCGTTCCTGACCAGCTAGGTACGCATCGATCGCTATCCGCACTGCCGAAGCAGCGTCACCGCGAACTTGTGCCTCGTAGACCAGGAAACCTACTACAGCCGCGACTCCGAGGGCGAGCACGATCAGAGTTGAACGAACTAGGATTGTTTAACTCCCTTTTCTGCCTCTAGCGTACGATCCGGTCTGGGCAGCTGCTTTAAGTCACCAATAGCTGGCGGTCATGGTACCAGCTAACCGGCAGCTACTGGTGACTTAAAGCAGTCGCCCGAGACCGGAGCGAACAGGGATTCTGAGGTAGAATCCTAGCTTATGTTGAACAGCCTCTTGCAACGAGTTACGAAGTGGTTGAGCTGACTCCTGACGAAGAACAGGCTTTCGGCAAGCCCCAACAAGATGTGAGTTTTTATGATCGTCATGCTTTGAAGTCTGCAGCTCAGAAATTCTTACGGGCTGACCAAATACCGGAATACCTCGCTGCTGTTGCACGTTTCGCACTTGCGCATGAACGATCTTCCAAGCCACATGACCAGAAGGCCCGCGCCTGGGAAACCGCGGCCATGACTGCTGCTAAGTATGGTCAGCCATGTGCCCAGATGTATGGTCACGCCGCAGATCACATCGCTAGGGACGGCTCACCGGATCGGGCCGCAATACTTTTCGAACTAGCGGCAGACAATGCAATTGCCGAGGGTTTGGCTGGGCCGGTTCTTGTGACTTACCTTCGACAGGCCCGTCAGACCTTCGACCTATCTGGGAACGGAGCCGATGCTGCCCGTCTCTTTGTCCGGGAAAAGGATGCCGAATTTAGGAACACACCATGGCCACAGAAAGCATGGTTACTCGTATTCAAGATTGTTTCCGGATACGGCGAGTCTCCTCGGCGCGTTGCATTTTCAGCGATGCTCATGGTTGCACTCTGCGCGGCCGCATACCGAGTTACTGGTGTGATCTCAAATCTGGACGGCACGACAGTCTATTCTACTTGGACGAGCATCTACTTCTCCCTGGTCACCTTTACCACCTTGGGATACGGCGATTACTCGCCGCCGGCAGGGCTCGGTCGTTTCGTCGCCAGTGTTGAAGCTGTCAGCGGCTTGCTCTTTATGAGTCTCTACTTGGTGACGTTCGTGCGCAAATACGGCCGCAAGTAGAAACTGTCTGACATGGTCAGTGTCGGTTTTTCCCAGTAGCGGTCACTGAGGTCACTCGTAATTCGATTGGACAACGGGCAAAAAACGGCCACAAGCGGTCACCCGTTACCGCGTTCCTTGCGTCCGCCGAAAAATACCGTGGCCAAAGGCAGGAATAACCAGAGCGCGAAATACATCGGAACATGCATGATGTGTGGCGGCAAAACGCTCACGCGGAGGTCACTCCAAAACCCGGGGCCATAGTCGAACATCAAACTCGACAGCAAGACCATCACACAAACAGTCAGAAAGCCTTGAAGGAAATATTTGCTGGTTAAGAGTCGTGCGAGTACATAGCCGACAAGGGCCGCACTAATTGCCACGGCTGGAACCGTCGTTACGAGCGACAGAAAAATGAAGCCGAGCACATTGTGTTCCTGCATGAACGGAACAAACCAGCTTGGCGCGCCAATAGCTGCCGCTATGCCGACCAGGTTGCTGTAGAGGAAGTAGTAGATTATTCCTGCACCAATAACAACAGCTGCGCTTCTCTTTAGACCACTTTCCATTGAGATTCCTTGCGCTGAAATCGACCAGTCCGCCACCGGCGCTTTGGGTCAATAGCAGAAATTATAGCTCATGAACTGCGACCAGCTGCTTTGCAGTGTATTCCAGCCGCTCCGAGACGTTTCCGCGGAAACGTCGTCTACGAACGTCAGCTCTTCCGGTTAGCAGCCGTTCGTGCATCTTACTGGCGACCGGCTCAGAACGGCCAGAAGCGCCCGGATCAGATCAGTGGGTCACCGGAAGTTTTTGTGCGTCGAACTGCACTATCACATGGATTGGTCCGCTATTGACGGGAAATAACCAGTACCGGTCCGTGTTCCTCCCAATATCTGCCCAAACTCTTCCGTCTTTGGTCAAAAGAATCTCCGCCGCGGTCCGCTTGCGCAACTCGTCATCCAATGGAAGTGCTTTTTCGATAAATATTCCAGACGCTGTCAAACGATCAATAGAGTGACGTACTTTGACAAGTATCGTTTCTATGGAGAGGTCATCAAATAAAGAGATTCTTAGCGACCTCTCGTCTCTAACGCGTCCCGCACTGTCTGCAGGTTCAAACAGTGTCCACAGGTAATCAGAGTCAACATAGACGAAGCGATACCGCAAGATCTCAGCGGGGCTGAAGTTGAGATCCTCAAACCTGACCGACGCCTCTAGCGAGGTCTCGATGGGACGTAACAAGTCATCGGAACCCGCGCTGAGCGGCCACAAACAGCTCCAAATTAGGAAAACTGCTCTTATCAGAAGCCTCGATCTGGCGCAAATTTCCGTCATCGCGACTGTGGGAAATGGGTCAGCAGCCGTTATTGACATGCTATTTGGATGCCGACGGAAAGCGAAGGGTTTATTGCTGCAATCTGTCCGGCCGAGGAACGAGCGGCTCCTTTGGGTCAAAAGCAGCCTATCATCAGTTTAGCAGCCGAGAGGCAGCTATCAGCGAGAACCAGCCGTTGGAGGGCCGAGAGCCTTCCAGGTAGCGCTACTCAATGTAGTCCTGCGTCATTAGTGAGTACTGACGGGTGTCTCGACGATGAAGATGACGGTTTCTCCGCGATAACGCGCGGTTACCTCCCAGCAGCCCGGCCCTTCGACGACGATGCCGGCTAAAAGAAAATTGAATGCGCCCGTGTTTGCGTTCGTGATCCTCGAAACGTAAGCATGGACTTCGCCATCAAAATACTCGCGAATGTCGAGCGTAAGGTCTGCTGGATCCATATCGTGATCATCGACTGACCAATAGAACTGCTTCGAGGACAGCAGATAGCCCGGTTGCCGGACTTGCCATTGGCGGTTGCTCGGTAGATGAACGGCTAGCTTCTCAGTGCCGTACCAGTCTCCGATTAGCCCATACGGTGCCACCGAGAGCTCGGAGCTCCCCTGCGTTACAGGGCACTGCGATGCTTCCGTGCACACAGCTCCTGTCAATAGCAGGGTGCTTGCACCGACCCGGCAGCACCGCTTCATTGACTGGGGCAACCTCATAATACCTCCAAAGGTAACGGAACTACCTTGATATTTTCGAAGCATCAGCGCAGTCGCACGGTCCCACATAGCCTGATTCATAGACTGGTATCCAACGACTGGAATGGGTCAATTTCAGCCTGCGGTCACGATACCAGCTAACCGGCGGGTATCGACTGTATTCCAGCCGCTCTGAGACGTTTCCGCGGAAACGTCGTCTACGAACATCAGCTCTTCCGGTCAGTAGCCGTTCGTGTATCTTCCTGGTGACCGGCTCAGAACGGCCAAAAACGGACCTTTAGAGATAAGGCGCAAGCATAGGTTGCTTCTGACGCATCAGAATCCTGATCCGGCGGAGCCGAACGTTGGTCCTCCCGGATGATGAGTAAACTTTCCTTTGAACCCTCCGCTAAATCCCCCAGTCCTCTGAAACTCGCCGTGGAGGTCGCTATACAATTCGGCCACGATAGTTTCTTCTGGATCGGTCAAGGCCATCAACGCCGTAAATTGAGTCGCGTCAAACTTGAAGTCGAAGGGTGTTCTTTCCTCTATCAGTTCTAGTGTTTGATCAAATCCAATGGCGAACTTAAGCCGCACAGCACGGCCGCTATCGGTAGTAACGTGGATTCGCCAATGTGCAAGGCGAGATTGCCCGCCGCCCGGAGCAGAAGATGCTATGTTGATTTTGCCCATTTTTTACAACACGGACTAGTGCAGTCCACTGCCTGACATGGCCATTGTCGGTTTTTCCAATAGCGGTTACTCAGGTCACTCGCAATTCGATTGTACAACGGGCAAAAAACGGCCAGTAGCGGACCTTCCCGGCGATCATTTGCATGTGTCATTGGGGGTCTGTTGCTGGCCCGAGGTCTGACTCGTCCACCTCATTGGATGGCTCCAACCAGCTGACCCACAGAGCCCAGCCGTCGCCCAAATCCGACGAACAAACGCCACTTTCACCGTGTATTGATGCCTTGTTGCAATTCGCGGGTCTCGCTCGCCGAGCAGCATGTATAAACTGGAAGACAAAGTTCGAACGATCTGTCGCTACGCTGCCCAGCGAGAAGTCAGTTCGACGATCAACATTGTTGACGTAGCTGACATACGGCACTAATTCTAAAAGATCCCTGTACTTGGCGATCTGTTCGGAAGTTAATTCGGGAAAATGAGGTTCATTGAACGTGCCATCAATATAGTGAGGTACCAGTTGCCAAAGTTCGTCTTTTTCCATTTCCCGCTGTATCGCCGTCAGATCGGGCTTTGTTTCATGGAACAGCCGATGCAACTCCTGGTAGCGAGGAGGGAGATCGGCGCCACTGCATGCTGTTGTAAGGAAGAACAATATTGCAAGTAGGCATCGACGAATCATAGTGACACTCAACAAATGGTTAACTAGCAACAATCAAGGATGGTGTTTCCAATTTCACATTCCACACCAGTTTGCGACCGTCCGGCATGTGGTCTGACCCCACTATATCGTAACCTTGTACGGCTCAGACCGGCCAGAAGCGGTGGTCCAACTTCTATCGGCGCGGACCTACGTTCTTTTGAATACATGTTTCAAACATTGCTTCCCATATGTGAAAGTCCCGGTCACCGGAAGGATAGATTGTCGACTGCCTTTCCTCTCCGTTAGCGAATCGGATAATCACCTCTACGCGCTCGTTTGCACGGAACACGCTCAGCAACGCTGATGTGGCTTCTTCGTCCAACGAAAAGTTGTGAATCCAAAATTCAGCGTTATCTGGCGGATCAAGCTCGAAGTCCCCGACTTTTGCAGACAGAATTCGACTGTCCGGTGCCGGTAACTCGCCATTTTCCCCGTATATGTGTAGCTGGAACCTTACTCTGAACAACTCCTCTTCCGGGTAAAGGTCGTAGTGCATTCGCGTTGTCGCAGCAAATCTCACGAAGGCTCGGTCGTAGGCGGTATTGGCAAGCAGCCCTCTACGCATGGCATCGCGTCGAAACGGAATGCTGTAACCCAGCCTGAGTTCACAATATGTGTTCCAGACGTTTGCAGACCACTTATGTGACCAGCCGGGCATAGGGTCGCTGGCCTCGGCCACGACGCTCGTCAGAATCAAGAAAACTACTATTTGAATTGCCGTTTTATGGAGCATACGAAACGCACCTATGGCGCAGAATCTGACAGTCTGCTTCGGGTCAAGGGCAGAAATTATAGCTCATGAACTGCGACCGGCTGCTTCGCGGTTGTATTCCAGCCGCTCGGAGACGTTTCCGCGGAAACGTCGTCTACGAACGTCAGCTCTTCCAGTTGGCAGCCGTTCGTGCATCTTCCTGGCGACCGGCTCAGATCGGCCAAAGCGGAAGTTCAGCTACTAGAAACCCGCCTCGCCGAGCCACTCGAAAATCGGCGGAAAGAAATCGACGGACTGTCCGGTCTCCTGGCAGATTCCGCCATCAACGATCAGCGAATGATTGGCTTTCGGGTACGTATCGATTGTGAAGTCCGTACCGTAGATTTCCGCCGTCATCTGCAAAACCTCGACGCTCTGTTTGACCGGTACGCTCAGATCGTTCTCACCGTAGAACCAGTAGCCGGGTATCACATACATCTGCAAATCCGCCCGAGGATCGAATGCCGAGGGACCCGCGGCGGCCAGCTCGGCATCTATATCTGCTTGACTGACGCCGGTGGGGCTGCACTCATCCGGCCCGCCGACGAGACGACTGTAGAGTGACTCTTCACCCAGCGACACGGCCGGGCCCGAACCAATGACGGTGAACGCCACGGAAGACGACCTTGCCGCAGCGTTGGGCAGAACCCAGCCACCCTGACTGAAGCCGTAAAGCCCGATCCGATTCGGATCAATCTCGGACCGAAGTCGAAGCGCTGCAATGCCGTTGATCAAGTCTGATGCCAATAATGGAAAATAGTCGGGGTCGGATACCGGACAACAGTCGCCGCTGGAACGACCTACTCCCCGCTTGTCGTAAACCAGAACAGCGAATCCGCTCTCGAGCCAGGGGTCGACAACTCCGAAGCTGATGTCCGGTCGCGCCCAACGTCCGGACCCGAAATGAAGGATCACCGCCGAACGTGGCTCCGCGGACGGGGGCAGATAGAGTGTACCCCGTAACGTCGCATTGTCGGATGGCCACGCAACGTCCAATTGAGATCGTCCGTCGACCTGTCGAAGCTCACCGAACTCGACTTGCTCCACGTCCGCCGGTACCGATCGGCCGGAACCTCCACAGGCAACCGCTAGCAAAGTGCTCAGCGCCAAAACCGGCCACATGACCGCGCCGACACGTGAATTTGCCCGCATCGTCGCTGCCTTGCTATCCGTTCCGCGGCGGAAGCTTATCTTGGTCTGACAAACCATGAGATTGTGGAGAAGTCAGGGAAGTATCGGATTCCGGTATTGTAGCGCAGTCCGCCTAAAGACGTGTTTCGGCAGCCGAAGCGGTCCTAATGACGGCAAGTGCAACACCTTCTTCAGCGGGCTTTGACGCTCTTGGTGTAAGAATGCTGGGTCTTTTTTCGTTCGTAACCCATTCCCGCGTAAAAATGATGAGAGTCGACTCTAGCCGTGCTGGAACGAACGAAGACGGTGGACGAGCCTCTTGCGGCTGTCCAAGCCTCCACTGCCGCGACGAGCATTTTGCCAATGCCTTTCCGGCGTGCGGCACGATCGACTACCAGCCCGATGATCTCGACCCTTTCACCCGACTCGAGCAACAGTCTGTGTTCCGCCGCCACCCAGCCCAGGAGCGTCGATTCCTGCCCTTCGGCCACGGCGATGTAATTATTGCCGGTCGGCTGGAGCGCCAGCATTCTGGCGGCTATTTCGTCGTGAGCGACGGGATAGCCGAGTTCGATGCATAGCCGAGCGATTTCGCCGGAATCGCTGGACTCGGCATCACGAATACGGCAAGAGGAATCCACTGCTGTCACCCAACCACTTGTGTGCAGATTGAATACACGATATCACGTTCGGCGTGTCGCCTTGAAACCGGAAACTTTCGGTCGCAATCAGCCGGCATGGATTCATGAGCGTACTTTTTATGCATTAGTACGCTCATAAAAAGTCGCATGAAGCCGACAACACCGAGTTGTTCCCGGGGAGTACGAACCTGTATCCTCATCGCCCAAGACCGATGGAAAAGTCCACCAGCAAGGAAGACCCTTGAGCACAACGGTATTTTTGGCGGTACTTTTTGCCGCTCTCCTGCACGCGCTATGGAACGCTTTGATCAAAGGCGTTCGCGATACCCATCTCAGTATGATCGCACTCCAGCTCGGGTCTCTCCCGATCGCGCTCGTCGTTCTGCCGTTCGTTCCGGCTCCCGATGTTGAAAGCTGGCCGTTCCTGGCCGCCGCCGTTCTGCTGCATTTCGGCTACAACCTGTTTTTGCTGGTTTCGTATCGCGTTGGAGACTTTACTCAGGTTTACCCGATCGCCCGAGGTTCCGCGCCGTTGATCGTCGCGGCGGTATCCGTGCTGTTTCTCGACGTTCATCTCCAAATTCTCGAGATCGCCGCGGTATTGCTCATTGGCGCCGGGATTCTGAGCATAAGCCTGGTCCGCCATTCCGACGGACAGAGAAACCTGGCCGCCGCGTTGCTCGCGCTGGTAACCGGCTGTTTTATCGCCGCTTACTCATTGGTCGACGGCTATGGGGTGCGACTGGCGGGAACCGCCCTGGGTTTCTATTGCTGGGTCTCGATTTTCAACTCCACCCTGTTCGCGACCTACGTCAGCATTGCCAGACCGGGATTGATAGCGGAAATTCCAAAACGGGCCAAACACGTATTTTTCGTCGGCGGCAATGCAAGCTTTGTCGCGTTTGCCATCGTACTGTGGGGGTTTACACAAGAACCCATCGCGCTGGTAAGCGCATTGCGCGAAACCAGTATCGTCTTCGCGATGTTGCTGGGCGTATTTTTCCTGAACGAAAAGCTGGATCTCGTGAAGGTATGCTCAACCACCGCGACAATGTGCGGCGCAGCGTTGCTGCGACTGGCGAAATGACGACGGACGTCCGAACCGCCTGCCCCTAGCGCCAGACGGACAGTTTCATTCAGTCGCTGGTTACGAGTTCCGCAAAGGACGAACCGCCCCAATAGAACAACACGCTTGCCTTCTCGAACCAGACCAGGTGAATGCCCGGATGCCGAATGGTGATCTGCGGACGCGGGGACTCGTCGTCGAACGGGAATCCAGAGTATTGCCCCGGGGGCACGCCGTAGACACCGGCGAAAACTTCGTCGGAGTCCGGGCCGGCCGATGCGAGCCTTTCGTGAGAATAGGATTCCCCGAGCGAAAACACGACAACGAGGTCCAGTTCGCCCTCGGTGTTTCTCAGCGATCCCGCCCAATCGAGCACGCCGTCTCCGTTAAAATCGTCGGTTGCTGCCCACGGCTCGGGCTCGCCGTTGTCTTTCAAATACGACAGCGTGTACGGCTCGATCCGGCCGCGCGGGAGCGTGTACTCCAGGCCGCTGAGTCGAAGGTAGTCTCGAACGAACTCCGGCAGCGGCGGCGGCCCGGCCACCACGACCGGCGTTGCGAGGATGGCAATCACGAGGACTGAGAATTTCGACACGGAATCGGCCTCCTGTCCGATGCCATTGCGGAAAACGACGCTTGAAACGGATCGCTTGATCGGCCGTCCGCTTCCGGCATCGTCAGTCTATCTCAACCCGGCGAACGTCGCCTTCCCGCTGTCGATTCCGCCGGTCGATGCAACACGCAGGCAAATCGTAGCGGTCCCAAGTCGACTCTCGCGGCCGTGCGGACACCGTTCCTAAAACAAGCGCGTCGCGAGGGTGGCAATACGGTCGCCGGGCGGGGTGAGACAGTATTCCGGGCGTTGACGTATCAGCTCGGAAGCGTGCAGTCGCTGCAGGCCCTGAGTCAACGCTCTCGGGTTGATGTCGAGTGCTTGCCGAAGCCCGTTGAAACGGACGGTCCCGGCTTTGATGGTCACCAGCAGCGGCACACTCCACTTGCGATAAACGGTCTCTCCGACGTGCAGGTGCTCGACCGTTCTCACAAGCCTGTTGCACTGCGATGCCACGGTGCGGCCTCGCGGGGTCAGTACGTATTCCGGGCGCAGCGGATGGCCGTAACCCGGGTTGCGCCGCACCCAGCCGCCTTCCGTCAGAAACTGCAGACAGCGCGCCAACGAGTCCGCGTTGACGTTCAAACCGTGTTTCATGACCACGAAGCGGGCGCCGTTACTCTCGTGCAGCAACGCCAGAATGCGCAGGTTCCACCGCTTTTGAAAGAGATCCAAGTTTGTCTGCTTGACCTGTTGTGACGCCTAGTATACTTTTCTGACTATAGCGGCACAATAAACAGCGGGGGAAGGAAATGCCGGACTACAACGGAGACATGACGCTGGCCAGCTCGGTGAAAGATCTGGACAAGTCGATCGCCTGGTTCCAGGAAATGCTCGGATTCGAGCTGGTGTTCCGGGTGGACGAGGCGCAATGGGCGGAACTCGCCTCTCCCACCAAAGACGTGACGATTGGTCTCGGGGCGAACCAGGAAGTGAGCGGCCGCGGCGGCACCACACCGGTTTTCGGCGTGAAGGACATCGCGCAGGCGCGGGCCGAACTCGAGGGTAAGGGCGTGGAGTTCGACGGCGACACGATCGAAATCGAGGGCATGGTCAAGCTGGCCACGTTCTTCGATCCCGACGGCAACACGTACATGTTCGCGGAATCCGAGAACGGTTGACAAAATCCGGCCCGGACTCATTGATCGAAAAACGGACCCGAAACGTATTCGCTACTGAACAGTAATCTTTTAACGACTTTTGAGCCCCCCTTTTTGACGTTGGCCGTGCGAGAATCCACGGATGCTTCACGCCACGGACAGCGAGCCGGTCGCCTACGAGTTCGCGCAAACACCCGATGCGGGCGCCACGATGCCGGTCGCGCCCGGCGTTTTATGGCTGCGCATGCCGCTGCCATTTGCACTGTCGCACATCAATTTGTGGCTGCTCGAGGACGGCGGCGGCTGGACAATCGTCGACACCGGTGTGCACTCGAAAGACAGTCGCGCCGTTTGGGAATCGATATTGGACGAACCGCTTGGGCGACGACCGGTAAACCGTGTTCTGGTAACGCACCTGCATCCCGATCACGCGGGCTGCGCGGGCTGGCTCAGCCGCAAACTCGGCGCCGGTTTGTGGATGACTCGCGAGGAGTATTTGCTGTGCCGCATACTCACCGCCGACACAGGGCGGGATGCGCCGGAGGCAGGCATCGGTTTCTATCACGCCGCGGGGTTTCCACCGGAAGCGTTGAACCGCTATCAGGAGCTGTTCGGCATGTTCGGCCGCTTCGTCTCGGAACTCCCGGAGTCCTACACGCGGCTCAAGGACGGTGACGCCGTCGACATCGACGGCCGACGCTGGGAGGTGATCGTCGGACGCGGACATTCTCCCGAACATGCCTGCTTCTATCGCGCAGAGAACAACGTCCTGATTTCCGGCGACCAGCTGCTGCCGACCATTTCCTCGAACGTCAGCGTGTTTCCGACCGAGCCGCTCGCCGATCCGCTGGCCGACTGGCTGGCCTCCCTGCGCATACTCAAGGATCGCGTCCCGGCGGACGTTCTCGTATTGCCCGCTCACGGCCGGCCGTTTCGCGGGGCTCATGACCGCCTGGACCAGCTGATCGCCGAGCACGAGGCTTGCCTGGACGCACTGCTCAAGCACTGCCGAAAACCACGCCGCGCCGTCGACGTGTTTCCCGCGTTGTTCAAGAGCCCAATCCGGGACTCCAACCTGATCATGGCCACGGGCGAGTCCGTCGCACACCTCAACTACCTGATGAACCAGGAAATCCTGGAGCGGTCGACGGATACGAACGGCGTCCACTGGTACCAATCGAGCAGCTGAGGAAACGCGCCGCCGGGCCGCGCGACAACGCCGCCGGGACATGAAACAATCGGCCGGTCTCAACACTGGAAGCCCGACATGCTGATGCGCAAAACCCTGCTGTCCGTTGTTTTTTCGGTCTCGCTGTTCCTGCTCGGCTGTTCACCCGCGGAGCGCCCGCAAACGGCCGCACCCAGCGTTGCGGAACAGACCGCGGAGCTTCGTGACGCGGCCGTCGCGATGCCCGACCGATACGGCGCCGCCGTGGCGGAACAGATCCTGAACGCCGGGGGCAACGCGGTCGACGCCGGCATCGCGGCGGGCTTTGCGCTGGCGGTCAGTTATCCCGAAGCGGGCAATATCGGCGGCGGCGGTTTCATGCTCATCCGCATGAACGGCGAGGACGCGTTCATCGACTATCGCGAAACGGCTCCCGCGGCCGCCGACCGCGACATGTACCTGGACGAGAACGGCGACGTCATCCCGGGCCTTAGCCTGATCGGGCATCTTTCCGTCGGCGTGCCCGGCACGGTGGCGGGTTTCTGGGAGGCGCACCAGCGTTTCGGCACCCTGCCGTGGAAAGACCTGATCATGCCGGCCGTGCGGCTGGCCGAGGACGGTTTCGAGGTCCCCGAAAGACTCGGCGGCGGGATGCTGACCCGCCTAGAGCGTTACGAAGGCAAGACCAATTTTGCCGACTACTTCGGCGGCATGGCCGGGGGCGAGCTGCACAAGCAGCCCGAACTGGCCGCCACGCTGAGGCGCATCGCGGAAAACGGCGTCGACGAGTTCTACAAAGGGGAAACCGCGGAACTGATCGTCGCAGAAATGGAACGCGGCGACGGTCTGATCACGATGGACGATCTCGCCAACTACAAAGCCATATGGCGCGAACCGCTGCAGGCGGACTGGCGCGATTACCGGGTGATTTCGGCACCGCTGCCGAGTTCCGGTGGTTTTGCGCTGATCCAACTCCTGAAAATCCGCGACTACATCGATCACCACTTCAAGGGCGTTACGCACAACTCGGCGCAGTACGTTCATCTCGTTGCGGAGATCGAGAAACGGGTGTTTGCGGACCGGGCCGAGTACCTAGGCGATCCGGATTTCGTGGATTCACGGATCGACGAACTGCTGGACGACGACTACATCCGCAGCCGCGCACGGGAGATCGACCCGGAAGCAATTTCCTTGGACGTCGGCGCCGGCACCGGACTCGAAACGCACGACACCACGCATTATTCGGTACTCGACCGTTGGGGCAACGCGGTTTCCAACACCTACACCCTGAACCTCGGCTTCGGCAGCGGCGTGGTCGTTACCGGTGGAGGCTTTCTATTGAACGACGAAATGGACGACTTCAGCGTCAAACCGGGCGTTCCCAACGCCTACGGCGTCGTCGGCAGCGAAGCGAACGAGATCCAGCCGGGCAAACGCATGCTGTCGTCGATGACCCCGACGATCCTGCTGCGCGACGGCGACGTCGCAATGGTCGTCGGAACGCCCGGCGGATCGACCATCTTTACGTCGGTATTTCAGACCATCATGAACATCGTCGACTTCGACATGTCGCCGTTGGACGCCATCGGCGCCGCCCGTTTCCATCATCAGCTGCTGCCGCCCGACCTGATCCTGACGCAGCCGGGAACCCCGCTGCCCGACGAGACGATCTCGGCCCTGGGCGATCGCGGATACCGGACCATGAGCCCGTTCAATTTCGGCGACGTCCAGGTCATTTACGACGACGGCGAAACGGTGCGCGCGGCCTCCGACCCGCGCAACCGCGGTGAATCGCGGGTCATCGAGACGGCGCAGTAGCACCCGGCGAGGGAGCCGGCAACGGGGATGACGCGCCGCCTGTCGCTGCCCATCCTGGCCCTGACCGGATACGTCGGGCTGGCCGAGGCGGCGACTTCGTTGTGGTGGGATACCGGCTACTCCGATCGGTTCAACATAGCGGTTGCAACCGGCGCGGCGAGCCCGGACCGGGGGTACGCGGGGTACACCGCTCGTATCGCCAGCCTCGATACCCAAACCCTGGTGGCGGCCGGCGAGATGCGCGCCGACTGCGCCGATCTTCGCATCACCTATTACGACGGCATCGGCTGGCAAGACCTGCCGCGTCACGTGCTCGCCTGTAACAGCGCCGCTACGGACGTTCGTTTTGCACTCAGTGCGGACATCGCGGCGAGTGGCGGCGACGACAACTATTATCTTTATCACGGCAACCCCGCCGCGGGCGCACCGCCCGCGATGGACGAAACCAACGTTTACCTCTGGTTCGACGACGCGGCTATCGACCGGTCCGCAAGCTACCAGCGCGGACGGCTGGACAACTGGCACGGCAACGGCTGGGACAATTCCCTGACCTGGAATGCCGCCGGCTATTACGTTTACGACAACGGCGACAACTTCACGAGCGGCTACCGGCGCAACGTCGACGAACGTGACGTTTACATCGAGGCGGAGTTCTTCCACACGGGCTGCTACCCGTTTAACGTCACGAGCGGCGTTCTGGTTCGCGGCGGTGGGGTCGGCGGAACGCCTGCGAACGAATCCACCGACAGTTATTACGCCAGCAACCGGGGCGAATACCCGGGCTGCTCCGCGGACGGGTATTCGCACGACGGAGACATCGTCGTCGGCAACCGGACGACAACCGCCATAGACGGCCCCAATCCACCGGACATTGTCGCAAACAGCTGGCGCCGGCAGGGTCTGGCCGCCTGGCTCACGAACCCCAACAACCTCGCGTTCTGGAACGAAGACTCCAGCGCGCTCTGGGCGGCGCCGGGTTTTCCGTCGGCGGCAAACCTCCACGTCAGCGGCAGCCACGCCGGTGGCGTCGGGGGCCGCGGGTTCGCGGCCGTCATGACCGCTCAGGACCGCGCGCGCGTCCGCAACGTTCTGATACGCCGTTACGTCAACCCGGAACCGCAGCTCACCCTGACGGCTGAAAACCAGCCGCCGAATCTCGTGCTGCAGAAGACCGTCCTGACCGTGTTCGATCCGGTCAACAACGCACTGAACCCGAAAGCAATCCCGGGAAGCTGGGTCGACTACACGATTTCGGCTTCCAACAGCGGCGCCGGTGCCGTAGATGCGGAAACTCTGCTGATAACCGACCCGCTGCCGGCAAACGTCCAGTTGTTTGTCGGTGATCTCAGCGGCGCCGGCAGCGGCCCGGTCGAGTTCATCGACGGTGCGAACGCGAGCGGTCTGGGCCTGAATTACGGCGGACTTGCCGATCAAACCGACGACGTCGAATTTTCGGTCAACGGCGTCGATTACTCGTACGTTCCGACGGCGGACGCCAACGGTTTTGATGGCGCGGTGCGTTTCGTCCGGATACGCCCGAGCGGGACCTTCGCCGGCACACCGGGGCCTGCGCCGACGAGTTTCGAGTTACGGTTTCGCGTGCGCCTTCGGTAGCCGCCAACGCCGCTCAGGCGCTAAACCCGACGGCATCGCCGATGTGCACCGACAGGACCAGAAACACGATTGCCAGCGCAAACAGCTTCACGAGCAGCGGACCGGTGAACCGAACCCACGCGCCGTAGGGAATTTTGCCGAGCGCGAGCGCACCCATCACCAGCGCGCTGGTCGGCACGATCATGTTGGTAAACCCGTCCCCAAACTGATAGGCGAGCACGGCCGTTTGCTGGGGCACACCCGTCAGCGTCGCCAGCGGCGACATGATCGGCATCGTCACAAACGCCTGGCCGCTGCCCGACGGTATGAAAAAATTACACACGGTCTGCACGACCAGCATGCCAACGGAGGCCACCTCCGGCCCGAATTGCCGCACCATGTTTGCAATGGCGTCGATGACCGTGTCGATGACCTGGCCATCCGCGAGCACGACCTCGATCGTTCGTGCAAATCCGACGATGAGCGCGGCGGCGGTCATCTCCGCGGCGCCTTTGATGAACGTGCGGCTGGTCTCGCTCGGCGAAAACCCGGCGATGGCCGCAGCCACGATGCCGATGGCCATGAATACGGCGTTGAGTTCGCCGATATACCACCCCCCAAGCGCGGCGCCGAACACGAAACCGACCACGCCGAGCGCGAACACCAGAAGTATCGCCACACGCCTCCCGGTCAGACTCACGTCGTCGGGAGACTCGAATCCCGTGCTGTAGTCGACGTGCGCAACGAGGCTGGATTGCGGTTCCTTTTTTACCTTCATCGCGTACCGGTAAATGTGATGAAACGCAACGGCGAGAAAAGCCGCCATCATCACGAGACGAAACGCCCACCCCGACGTAATCGGCACGCCGGCGATGTTCTGCGCAATGACCACGCCAAACGGATTGGTGCCCGCACAAGCCCAGCCGATGCCGTACGGTATCCACACCATGCCCATCGCGACGATCGCGTCCATGCGCATGGCAAGACTCATCGTCACGATAATCGGGATTAGCGGCACATACTCCTCGCCCATTCCGACCGTGTAGGCGCCCAGGCTGAAAATGAACAGACACCCCGCAATCAATACCCAGGGGCTGCCGCCCAGCTTTGCCACGGCGCGATGCAGCATTGCATCAATTGCGCCGCTCTTACGCAGGATCGCAATGACGCCGCCGGCAATGAAAATCAGGAAGATGATGTCCTGCGCCGCCGCCATGCCTTTCGGCACCGCAAGCAAAAAATACCAGGGCGCAATGGCAACCTGCGATTCCGCATCCGCCCGGTCGTAAGTCTCGGGCACGACCATCGAGCGACTGGGATTGTCGGGATACGGTTCGCGCTCGAACTGCCCCTGGGGGATGACGTAAACCAGCAGCTGAGCGAACACGATGATCGAAAAAATCAGCGCCAGTGAGTCTATGGACCAGCTGCGCTTGGTTGTTGTTGTTGTTGTCACGACCGTCTTTCGTCCGGGGACTCTTGCTGGAACACCCGCACCATATCAAATTTCGGTCGAAACTGGGCAAAAAAGACCTTACAGGCAAGGTCGTCGTGGATCGATTAACGCCCATTCTTCTGGCACTCTGCGGCAGGTATCGATCACGCCAACGAATTCCGGAGAACCCGTATGACGTCGTTTCTGAGTTTTCTAAGGACCACCGCCCTCGGCGGGCTGCTGGTCATCATCCCGATCTCCGTGCTGCTGTTCTTGTTCGCGCAACTCTTGTTCGCCGTATACACGATAGGCATCGAGGTTGTGGCGGCGCTGCCGGAATTCGTGCCCGACAACCCGACGTTCGTGCTGCTGGTGGCCTTCGCCGCGATTGTCGGTACGTGTTTTTTTACCGGGCTCGTGATCAAGACCCGGGCGGGCCGGTTTGTCGGCGATCAGTTCGAGAAACGAATCGCCACCTGGATTCCGATGTACAAGCCGATACGCAGCCTGACGCGCCGATTCGCCGGCGTGGACGAGGAGCAGTTCGCGCCGGTCGAAGTTGACCTGCACGGTTCGGCGGCGCGCGCCATCGGATTCCTGGTCGAAACGCTGCCGGATGGGCGATTCAGCGTATTCGTTCCAGGATCACCCGTCGCGACGATCGGTCACGTTTATCTGCTGCCTGCGGAACTCGTCAAGCGACTCGACGCGACGACGGCAAGCGCGATGAACGCGGTGACGCAGTGGGGCGTCGAATCATCAAACCTGTACCGGACAGCGGCAAACTGACGAGTGCCCTACTCGACACTCCCGACCGCCGCGTGCAGGAGCCCGTCGGGATGGGCTCCGACGGGGCGGACCGGACGCCTCTCGTGCGCATCCGCTACCGACCGGGACGGTTAGTTTTCGAGACGTTTTTCGAGCTGCTCGATTTTTTGCTGCTGTAGCTGCACCACCTTCGTAAGCACCGCGACAACGTCCATCGAACTCAGACCCTTTCGGTTGCGGCTTGCGACGAGCTCGGGCACGTCCTCGGCAATGAAACCCACGTGCCGATCGCCGCGGTCGGTTTTGTAATTGAACAGTACCGGCTCGAGATCGGCCAGCGCGGCAAGCGCCTCCTCCGGCTTCAGCGATTCGACGTTTTCTTTGTTCGCGATCGACGAACTATTGGTCCATACGCCACCCGCGGTGACGTGCGCGCCGCTCGCCATCTCCAGCGGATGTGATGGGCGTGCCTGACCCAGACCGACGTTGCCGGCGCGATCGATCGTCAGCCGGTCGACCGAGCCCGCACCGATGGTCAGAGTGCTTGCCCGGTTGTGCATGATGTACCCCGTTTCGCCCGACGACTGGGTGATCATCAGACCGGCCACGCTGCTGTTCTGCTCGTGGATCTGAATGCTGCCGTTCACTTCGAGCCGCTGCTTCGGGTTTTCGGTGCCGATGCCGACGTTGCGTCCGTCGTCGAAAACCTGGGAGTTGCCACCCTGCGTGGATTTGGTGAACTTGAGCAGGTAGTTCTCCGTTCCCTCGATGGTCGTGGCGCCCGCGCTCGACACGGACCCCGGCGGACCCGGCGGTCCGGGGGGACCGGGCGGGCCGGGCGGGCCCGGCACGCCGCTCGGGGGCAGCGCGTTTTCACAGCCTGAAACGTTCGCCCGGTCGGTTTCGATGGCTGCGGAAACGCCGGCCGCCACCTCGTCGACCGGAGATCCCTCGAGCGCCGCCGCAGATTCGATGCGATCCTCGTCGGCGTGCACGGTATCGTCCACGTCATCGGCCGCGTCGGCCGCGGCCTCCGGATCCGCCGCCATGCGACCGTTGTCCTCAGACTCGCCGGTTGGCGACGCGGACTCCCCTACCGCTTGTGGCGGGGATTGAACGGCCACCGGCTCCGGTTCGGAATGGACAACCGGGTCGTCGGCCTCGGGGGGACCTCCCACCGTAGACGCATCGAGTTCAGCCTCGACCGACCGTCCGTCCGCTGCCGTCACGGGCCCACGCTCCTCGCGCGGGTTCCCGTCGTCTCCCGCTTCTTCGACGACGTTTGCCCAATCCGCGCTGACGTAAGCAACGCTTCCGTCCGCGAGTTCGAGCCTGTGCCAACCGTCCTCGGTTCCGAGATGCGCTGCGCTGTCGCCTCGCCCGAGGCGACCGACGACGGCCGACGATGCATCCGGTTGCTCGCGAACGTTGACGTAGTTTTCGACCTTGTCCGCCGGCACCACGACGTCGGCGACGGTAAGCGGTGACATGAAAGGTAGTGCGGCCAAACCCCAAGTCTTGAATCTATGCATGACGATGCCCCGAAATGGCGTCCCGGGGCCCTGTATGCCATAGCGAAAGCCGCAAAAATGTGACGAAGGTCCGGGCTGGGCGAATCCCGCCCCAGACAGCGCAATAATCAAGCATTTACAGGAAAAACAGTCGCTTATCAGCGACAGGGTCCCGCGGCCGTCGGCCGCTCCGCTGCGCGCGTCCCGCGCCTATTCGCCAGCCGCCTGGCCCTCGACCCTGACGATGATCGAGAAACCGTCGAACGCGTATTCGCGGTAACCGTCGCTGATCGTGTAGTCCGCGGCCGTGCCGGCCTTGATGGCCGCGAAAGCATCACCCAGCGCGGTCATGTAATCGGGCGCCACCACCGGCACGTTGTGCGAGGTCAGCACGGAATCCAGCTCGCCGGCCAGGCCGGCCAGCCGTGATGCGCTCTGCGCGTAGTCGTCGAAATCCGAGCCTTCGAGGTGCGTGTACAACGGCGCCAGGTAGAACGTGTCGCCGGTAAACAGCATGCGGTTTTCGCGATCGAACAGGCAGATCGAATCCGGCGCGTGACCCGGCGTGTTCATGATTTCCAGACGCCGGCCGCCGATGTCGATGACGTCACCCTCATCGACGATACGGCTTATCGTAAACGCATGGCTGCGGTATTGCGCGGCATCGAAACCGGCCGGTAGGTCCTTCCAGACCCAACCCTCGCGGAGGAACCCGGCGACCGCATCCGGCGCGCTTCCCGCCGCGCGTCCGCGCGTGTACGCGGTATCACGGCCGTAGATCGTCTCGAACTGATGGTTGCCGCCAATGTGATCGTAGTGGGTGTGCGAATTCAGCACGACAATATCGAGATCGGTCAGCTGCTCCACCACACGACGCATGTCGCCGATGCCCAGCCCGGTGTCGAACAGCAGCGCCCGTTCTTCACCGAGAATCAGGAAAGACATGACTTCCTCGAATTGTCCCGGCTCGTAAATTGCGTAAACCTCGTCCGCTACGCGATAGACCTCGAACCAGTCCTGATCCTGCTCGATGCGCTCGAATGCCGCCCATTCGGGCCGCGGCAGCTTGTCCCACCAGTTGTCTTTGCCGGCGCCGCGATTCTGCACCTGGACGTTGTCGTCGACGGCAACCGCAGATTCGGCGGGCGGAGTCGATTCCGTGCCGCAGGCCGCCAGCAGCAGAACGGCGAAACACGATGACACATGTCTGGTATTAAGTATCAAAACGCGTCTCCGGACGAACGATCGATTCGACAGACTGTAGCAGATGCTCCCGGTGCCGGCCGCTTAGGCGTTATCGAGAAACCGTCGCCGCCTACCAGAGATAACGGACACTGAAACGCAGGTTGCGCCCCGGCGCGTCGAGACCCGATCCGTGCACGCGATACGTTTCATCGAGTACGTTCAAGGCGCCGAGTTGCAGCAGCCAGTATTCGTCGGGTCGCCAGCTTGCCTCGAGGTTTGCGGTTACCCATGCATCGGTACCGTCTGGATCGATCCGCGAGTCGCGCGCGTCACGGTCGCTCAGGCGGTCCTGTTTCGCAGCGAACACCAGGTACGGTTCGATGCTGAGCGTATCGCGCCAGGCAAGGTCGACGCCGAGACGGCCGTTCAACGGCGGTATGCGATCGCCCGGCACGGTCGTGCCGTCGGCTTCCTCCTGTTCGCCACGTGTGTAGTTAACGATCAATTCGGCAAGCACGCGCTCGCTGAACGCGAAACGCGTCACGGCTTCGACTCCCCAGATGTTTGCGCTCGCCTGGTTCCGCGTCTGCACAACGTCGCGGCCGTCAGGCGTCTGATCACCCGTCAGTACCGACGTGATGCGGTCCTCGTAGTCGAGTATCCAGGCAACGAGCTCCGCGCTGGCGCGATCGCCGCGATAGCGAATACCCGTGTCGAACTGCGTGATCCGCTCGGACTCGAGATTGGGGTTCGGGATGTTGAAACGATTGCCGGGGCGCTCACCGAGCGTGCCCAGGTCAAAAACGTTCGGCGCGCGAAAACCGTACCCGAGATTGGCGACAAGCTGCGTCGTATCGGTCAGATCGAAACTCCACCCCAGATCCGCGCTCAGGTCGTCCAGGTCCACGTTCGCGGCCGGCGAGAATTCGGTCGATGCCAGCCCGACGTCGATGAAACTAAAGCGAGCACCGCCGGTAACCGTCTGCCGATCGGAAACGTCCCAGGCAATATTGGCGAACAGCGCACCCTGCCTGACGTCCGAGCCATCGGGAAAGCGCGCGCGGACGTCCTCGCGCTGATCGAGCGTCAGATCCAACTCGACGCGTCGGCTCGACACCGTGTCGTAATAATATTCCGCGCCGGCAACCCACGACCCTAAATGAGTATCTTTGCTGGCCGTGACGGTCAGTCCGTAGAGGTCGCTGGAATTGTCTTCCAGGCGCCGGACGTCCGAACCGAAATTCCGGCTTCTTCGATCGTCGACGATTTGCTGCCAGCCCAGATCGACAACCCAGTCGGCCGCGAACCAGCCCTCGTTGCGCCTATGTCGGAGATGAACGAAAAGACGTTCGTTGGGCGCAAAAAGGAACTCTTCCGAAGCGGGCTCGCTTTCACCGAATCCGGGAACCAGCTCATCGATGCGCGGCGTCTCGGGCTGGCGTCCGTACTGAAAATCCAGCAGCCAGCTCGACGATCCTTCCGGCGTATAGGACAACGCGGCGCGTACGCTCTCGGAGCTGAATCCGCTCGGCCCGATTCGCTGACCGCTGCCCGTTCGCCGGTTTCCGGTCTCCAGGTAATCGAGACTGAGGAGTCCCGCCAGGCGGTCCGTGCCGGCTTCCAGCGAGGCGTGCAGAGAACGTTCGAGTTCGGCGGTGTCGAGTCCGACGCCCAGCTCCCCGCGATACGCCGTTTGCGGGCCGGAGAACTCCGGAACCCGGTTGATGACCTGCAGCACACCGCCGACCGCGTCGCTTCCGTACAGCGACGCCGGTGACCCGCGCAGCACTTCCATGCGCTCGATCGTTCCCGGCGATATCAGCGCCAGATACTGCGTCGGCGCGTTGCGGAAAATCGCGTTGTTCAGGCGAAACCCGTCGACGAGATGCAGGACCTCCGAACCCTTCAGCCCGCGTACGATCGCCGCACCCTGCCCGGGCGTCGTTTGTTGGAGAAATACACCCGGCTGCGCCGCCAGCGCGTCCGTCGTCAGCTTCAACGAGCGGATCTGATCGGCGGTGACTACGGTGACGGCGGACGAAACGTCGCCCGCCCGGACCGGTCGGCGGGTGGCCGTCACCTGTATTTCTTCGATGCCGAGATCGGGAACGCCGTTGGGCGAATCCTCGGCGTTTGCCGGCAGCGTGCACAATAGAACGAGCTGCCACAAAAGAAATGTCGGTCCTGCGATACGGATTTGCACAGCTTGTTTTCACTCGCAACGACGAGCGGGCCAACGCGGTCGTTCAGTCGGACATCGAAGGGAAAGGAACGTTTATCGTAGAATCGGCAACATCGAATTTGCTGCAACAATGCCGATTTCACGGGCCGAAGATTGTCGCACGTAGCGGCCAAAAGGCAACTTCACCGTAACCTGTTGTTACGCTCGGGTATCGGTCGTGTGCCCAGAACCCGGCTCGGGCCGCACAGGAAGCCGGGTTTTATTCCAGAATGAAATATCGGCGGAGCCAGGCGGGTCTTTCTTGGACATAAGTCCGCATCGTGACGCACCGAACCCTGGTGCAACGCGACGCTTCTCATCACGCAACGGGGAAAAACCATGAAAGCATCCGACCTGCTCGTCAAGTGCCTGGAAGAGGAAGGCATCGAATACATATTCGGCGTTCCCGGCGAGGAAAACGCCGATTTCATGTTGTCCCTTGAGCAGTCGGAAAAAATAAACTTCGTCCTGACGCGCCACGAACAGGGCGCGGCGTTCATGGCCGAGATCTACGGCCGGCTGACCGGCAATCCGGCCGGCGCGCTCGGCACGCTCGGTCCCGGAGCGACCAACCTGATCACCGGCGTCGCCGACTCGAACATGGACCGTGCACCCATGCTGGTGCTGACGGGCCAGGGCTCGACGGACCGCCTGCACAAAGAATCGCATCAGATCATGGACGTGGTCAGCATGTTTCGACCGGTCACGAAATGGGCAACTTCGATCGTCAATCCGAACACGATTCCGGAGATCGTGCGCAAGGCCGTGCGGCTGGCCCGAACGGAAAAGCCCGGCGCGGTGCACATCGAGCTTCCGGAAGACGTCGCGGCGCTGAAAACGGCCGCCACGCCGATCGCGCCGCGCCGGTTCCGGCGCGCGGTTCCCGACGACAAGATCGTCGACCGGGCATTCGCCGCGATCGCCGAGTCGCGGCGGCCGGTGATCATTGCCGGAAACGGCTGCATCCGGCGGCGCGCCAGCAAACAATTGCGCAAGCTTTGCGAGCGCACCGGTATCGGTGTCATCAGCACTTTCATGGCGAAGGGCTGCGTCGACATGGACGCGGACTACTGCCTCTACACGGTGGGTTTAGGCTCCAAGGACCGGATCGGCAAGGTGATCGACGACGCCGATCTCGTCATCACGCTCGGTTTCGACATGGTCGAGTATCATCCGCAGCTCTGGAACCCGAACGGCGACAAGCGGATCGTGCACGCGGACTTTCTCGCGGCGGAAATCGACGAGTATTACCATCCCGAAACCGAGGTCATCGGCGATCTGGCGCATGCCCTGTGGGCGCTCAACGAGCGAGTGGCGGCCGCGGGCGACATGAAATTCGATCTCGACCTGCAGCGTCGCTGCCGCGCGGAAATGGCGGATGACTTTGCCGAATACAAAGACGATCGCACGGAGGGGTCGATCCGGCCGCAGAAAGCGCTGTGGGATGCCCGTCAGGTCATGGGTCCACACGACATCCTGCTATCGGACGTCGGCGCCCACAAGATGTGGATTGCACGCCACTATCAGTGCCACGAACCCAACACCTGCCTGATACCCAACGGTTTCTGCTCGATGGGTTTTGCCCTTCCCGGCGCGATTGCCGCAAACATCGTGCATCCCGACCGGCGTGTCCTCGCGATTGCGGGCGATGCGGGCTTTCTGATGAACGTGCAGGAGATGGAGACGGCGCGGCGGCTGGACAGCAACATCGCGGTGATGGTCTGGGAAGACAACGCCTACGGCCTCATTGCCTGGAAGCAGGAAACGCACTTCGGCCGGCATACCGAACTGTCCTTCGGCAACCCCGAATGGCTCGAGCTTGCGGCGGCCTTCGGCTGGAACGGGCATCGCGTAACGGCCAGCGCCGACCTTGCGGATACGCTCGATGCGGCGTTGACGGAGGACGGTCCGAGTCTCGTCGTGATCCCGATCGACTACCGGGAGAACGCGTTGCTGACCAAAAAACTCGGTGAGATCACATGCGTAATATAGGCGCCGGTATCGAGAACGGGTCGCTCAGTTTTCCTTTGCTGAACGCGGCCGGCTACCCGCCGGTCGGATCGCTGGACGTCCATTCACCGTATGACGGCGCGCGGCTCGCGAACGTAGCGACCAGCGGGGTCGCGCACGTCGAAAAGGCAATGGCGGCGGCGCAGGCGAAATTCCGCGATCGTGACGCCTGGCTGTCCGTACCGGAACGGATTTCGATTCTCGAACTCACGGCCGAGCTCATGGAGTCCCGCGCCGGAGAGCTCGCGCTCCTGGCGGCCAGCGAGGGCGGTAAGCCGCTTGCCGATTCCACCGTCGAAGTCACGCGCGCCATTGACGGCGTTCGTCTTTGCATCGAAACGCTGCGAGGCGAGCCGGGCCGCGTAATCCCGGTCGGCACGACACCGGCGACGGACGGACGGCTTGCGTTTACAAAAAAAGAACCCATCGGCGTCGTCGTTGCCGTCAGCGCGTTCAACCACCCCTTGAACCTGATTGTGCATCAGGTTGGCCCGGCGATCGCCGCGGGTTGCCCGGTCATCGTAAAACCCGCCGCCGACACGCCGCTCTCCTGCCTGAACTTCGTAGAAATGCTGCACGAGGCTGGATTGCCGAAAGAATGGTGTCAGGCCGTGGTCACCGACGACCTGGAAACAGCGGAGGCGCTGGTTACCGATCCGCGGGTTGCTTTTTTCAGTTTCATCGGGAGCGCCGCCGTCGGCTGGATGCTGCGCTCGCGGTTGGCGCCCGGCGCTCGCTGCGCGCTGGAGCACGGCGGCGTTGCTCCGGTCATCCTCGGCTCCGACTTCGATCTGAAGGCGGCGGTCGAGTCCGTTCTAAAAGGCGGCTTCTATCATGCCGGTCAGGTGTGCGTGTCGGTACAGCGCGTGTTTGCACCCCGAACGACCGCTGAGCGGTTTGCCGAGGCGCTTGCCGATGGCGCACGCGAACTCCGCGTTGGAGACCCTAAAGACGCGGCGACGGAGGTCGGACCGTTGATACGCAAAGCAGAGGTCGCGCGCGTCGCCGAATGGGTCGATGAAGCGGTCGCCAGGGGTGCAACGCTTTCCTGCGGCGGCCGGGCGCTGTCGGAAAGCTGCTACGCGCCGACGGTGCTGCTCGATCCGCCGGCGGACGCCCGCGTCAGCACGCATGAGATTTTCGGCCCGGTAGTCTGTGTTTACGGTTATGACGATTTGGACGACGCACTTGCACGAGCCAATGCGCTGCCGACGGCGTTCCAGGCGGCCGTATTCAGCCGCAACATCGACGAGGCAATGCGCGTCTATCGACGGCTCGATGCATCGGCGGTGATGATCAACGATCACACGGCCTTTCGCGACGACGCAATGCCGTTCGCCGGTTTGCGTGAGTCGGGCCTCGGCGTCGGCGGCATCCCGTATACGATGGAGGACATGCAAATCGAAAAAATGCTGGTACTGAAGTCCTCCGAGATCGGCGGCTAGTGCCTCAGCGAGTCGTCATCGTCGGCGGCGGCTTCGGCGGCGCGTTTGCCGCGAAGTATCTGCGTAGGCGCCTGCTGCCCGGCACGCAGATCGACTTGTTCAACACGGACAACTATTTTGTCTTCCAGCCGTTGTTGCCGGAAGTCGCATCGGGCACGATCAATGCAGCCGATGCGGTCACGCCCCTGCGGTATCTGCTTCCCGGCGTCAACCTGCGTATGGCGGAAGTCGTTGACGTCGACTTCGCCGACAAACGGGTGCGTTATCTACAGGGCAGCAAGCGGCGGCCGCAGCACCTGAGCTACGATCACCTGGTGCTCGCGATGGGTCAGCGCACCCTCCTCGACCGTTTTCCGGGGTTTGCCGAACACAGCATGTGCATGCGAAACCTTGCCGATGCCCACGAGCTTCGCAACAAGGTCATTCGACGCCTGGAACACGCCGACATCACCAAAGACGCCGAACTCAAACAACGTTTATTGACGTTTGTCGTCGCCGGGGGCGGTTTTTCCGGCGTCGAAACAATCGGTGAATTGATCGAAATGATTCGCCGGACGCTGAAATTCTACCCGAACGTGTCGGCCGACGATGTCCGGGCGATACTCATCCAGCGAGACGACCGGATTCTGCCGGAGTTACCGGAACGCTCGGGGCAGTATGCAAAACGAGCGCTGACGCGAAGAAACGTGGAAATCATTTGTAACGCAAGCATCGCGTCGGCGACATCGTCCGCCGTTTTTCTCGATGACGGATCGCGCATCGATTGCGCGCTGCTCATCACGACCGTGGGCAACGGCCCGCATCGGTTCACGGAGTCGCTCGGTATCGAACTCGAGCGCGGCAAGCTACCGGTTGACCGGCACCTGCGCCTCGAGGGATTCGACGACGTATGGGCGCTCGGTGACGCCGCGTTGATTCCCATGGCCGGCAATTCGCGGGAAGGCCCGGCATTCGCTCCGCCCACCGCGCAGTTCGCCGTTGCCGAGGCCCGCTGCCTGGCGAAAAACGTCGCCGCCACGCAGAAGAACGCCGCGCTCTCGGTGTTCGAGTTCAAACCGAAAGGTTCGCTGGCCTCGATAGGCAACTACCGCGGGGTGGCGGAAGTTTTCGGAATACGGTTGTCCGGGCTCGCTGCCTGGATGCTGTGGCGTTTCCTGTACATCGGTATGCTGCCGGGTTTCTCGACGCGCCTTCGCGTCGCGCTGAACTGGCTTTTCGACTATTTCCTGCCGCGTAGCATCGTGCAGATCGAGAACCGGGGTGACTCGACGATGCGTTATCGCTGTTACGCCAAAGGTGACGTGATCAGCGAACCCGGACGCATACCGGACGGCTTCTACACGGTCATCGAAGGCTGTTTAGAATCGCGCATCCCCGACGCGGGTGCAGGCGAAGACTTCGTGCGTGTGCTCGGGCCGGGTGACCACTGGGGAGAGCGCTCGATCAGCGAGGGATATCTGACGAAGGGCACCCTGACGGCCACCGAAGACTCGCGCGTTCTCGTCATGGCGGCCGCCGATTTCCGCAAGCTGCGTGATGCGTTCCCGGCCATGCAGGGCTATTTCGACAACATCAGCAAAAAGATCTACGCACCCGCACTGCGAAAATAGCGGTACGCTCGGGACTCAGACAGACTCGGGGCGCAGATGCCTGGCCGAGCTCAACGTAAACGCCGACGCATCGATCGCGGACGGCCGACCCTGCACCGCGTCGGCCAGCAGATGCGCCGAACCCATCGCCAGGGTCCAGCCGAGATGCCCTTGCCCGCAGTTGACGTACAGACCGTTGACGCCGGTTGCACCGATGAACGGCTTGCCGTCGTAACTCATCGGCCGCAGTCCCGCCCACGGCACCGCTTTTTCCCGATCGACCTTCGCGGCAATGCCCGGCAGCATGGCCTCGAACATCGCGTACAGGTTGTCCGTCCGAACGGTGTTGATTCTGGTGTCGAAACCCGTGAACTCCGCCGTGCCGACCATGCGCAGCCGATCGCCGAGCGGCGTCATGCCCGCATGCATGGAATCGTCGAGTACCGGCAGGGTCGGCAGATTTTCGATGCCGCCGACGTCGACGGTCACCGAATAACCCTTGACGGGCTTGACCCCCAACGCGATCCCGGCGTCGGCGAGCAATGCGGGGCTACGAGTTCCCGCCGCGATAACCACCTTGTCCGCGTCGTACACGCCGGCGGATGTCTCGACACCAACGACGCCGGACCCGTCAAGAACGAGCCTCGAGGCGGTCACGCCGTATTCGACGTTGCCGCCAGCCGACAAGAATTTTCCGGCCAGGGACCGGCAGAACAGATGCGCGTCGCCGTGTTCGTCGTCCGGATACAGTATGCCGCGGTGTATTTGACCGCGAATGTCCTCGAGGGCCGGCGCGACGGCAATCGTTTCATCGACGTCGAGCACCGAGTATTGCATCCCGAGCTTTGCGAGATGCCGGCACACGGCCTCTTTCCCGGCAAAATCCCGCGCCGTTCGGAACACGCTCAGCGTACCCCGGCTACCGCGGCAGTAGTCGAGGTCGAGCCGGTCGGTGATTTCCCGGGTTTTTCCCAGGGAATACCGGGCAAGCGCGTAGTTGTCGGCGCACGCCGCCTCGTAGTGTCCGCGCGACGAATACTTGAGAAAACGAACACCCCAGGTGAACAGGGACGGGACCGCGCCAAGCCGAAGCTTCATCGACGAGCGCGGATCGAAGAGCGACGCGATCAGGTGTTTGTAAACGCCGGGACTGTTCCAGGGTTCGGGCATCGACGGCGTGAACATGCCGCCGTTCGCGAAGCTCGTTTCCAGGGCAACGCCGTTGCGCGCTTCGAGTAAGGTGACGGATTCGCCGCGCTCGCGCAAAACGTGAGCGGCCGTGAGGCCCATCAGCCCGCCACCGATCACCAGTACGCTCATGGCATTACCGGCTCGGGTCTGGGGTCCGTTGACACTCAGTGACTGCCGACGCGCACCGGCAGTGGGACGTTGCACAACTCGATTCGCCCCGACGGATCGAAGAACCAGTCTTCGACGCGATTGCGGCGCGCTTCGACCAGTCGCTGGAAGGTCTTCGTATCGGTTCGCAGTCGTTCGAGCGGCAGCCGTTCCGCGGCGGGCAAATCGCTGCCGAACCGGATGCGATCGATGCGGACGTGTTCACTCTGGTCTTCGTAGAACCCGAGAGGCCCTCCGCCGCGAGGCAACGACGACAAATGCTCCACACCCTGGACCACGCGCCCGAGCAGGGTCACGTTGCGGTCCAGATGACGCGGCGCATGGCCCGTTACGACGTACAGTTCGGCGCCGCTGCCGCTATCGGTCTCGTTCCCCCGGCCCGCGCCCAACATCGCGTAACAGTGGGCGAGCCAAAGCCGCTCGCCATCGCTCGCCGCCGGGAAGCCGTCGACGAAGCCGACCTCGTCCGCATACGCGTCGTTACTGTCGATCGGCGTGAAGTTCACGCCGTCGCGATCGCGGAAAAACTCGGCCTCGAGGCTCTCGTCGGCGGTCCCGTGCGATCTTGCGCCGTCGGCGCCGGCCCGCGGGTCACCCCATTGCACCACGTAGTTGTCCTGGGAGCGCAGGATCGCCAGCCCGTCCCAATACTGACCGTCCGCCAGCTTGCGCAGGTTGGCCACGTGAAGGGGAGCGAAATCCGGCGCCAGCTCGAAAATGACGACGCCGCGCTCGATAAACAGATAAAGCAGCCGATCCTGGTCGAGTAGCCGCCAATCCGAGGCTGTCGAGGCGTCCAGGACCGCTGACATCGTCAGCGGTTTCTCATCCGCGACGGACGGCAACGCAATGGTCAGCGACAGCAGAACGATCAGCACGGTTTTGATCATAACCTAGCCCGTAATGCCCTTGAACAGCACGACAAACAACACCGGAGGAATCACAAAACGGATCATGATGCGCCAGAAACCGAAAAACGGACCGTCCCTAACGCCCATCTCGTCGAGCTTCAGCTGTTTCGGTACGAGCCACCCGAAGAACACCGACAGCAGCATGCCGCCGACCAACAGCAGATTGTTTGCGGCCAGGTGATCCAGCGCGTCGAATATCGCCATGCCGGCGTATCCCGGAATGAAGTCCAGCGGATAAAACGAAGACCATTGCCCCAATGACAGGATCGACAGGATGCCGAGCAACCAGGCCGCCGCCACGGTGATCAAAATGCCTTTTTCGCGCTTGATACCCAAATGCTCGTCAACCCAATTGACGACACCCTCGGCTAGACCGATGCACGAAGAAAGCGCCGCCGATATCAGCAAGACGAAAAACACCGAGCCGAAGATCTGTCCGCCGGGCATCTGGCCGAACGCCAGCGGCAGCGTCTCGAAGATCAGGCCGGCGCCGCTGGACGGTTCCAGACCGTACTGGAAAACCAGCGGGAATATGGCGAATCCGGCCACCAGCGCCACGCCGGTGTCCAGAAAGATGATTGCCGTTGCCGAACGCGGGATCGAGTAGTCTTTGGGCAGATATGACCCGAAGACGATCAGCGAGCCCATGCCGATGCCGATCGAGAAAAAGGCCTGCCCGATCGCCGCCATGGCCGTGGAAAAGGTCACCTTCGAGAAATCCGGCTCGAGCAGGAATTTCAGCGTGGCGGCCATGTCACCCGCGACCGCCCCGTACATCACCATGACGATGAGCGTGATGAACAACGCCGGCATCAGAATCTTTACGGCGCGCTCGATGCCCGACTGCACCCCCTGCCGGATGATGAAGATGATCAGCAGATGGACCACGGTATTCCAGAAAATCAGCAGCCACGGGTTTCCGAGCAGATTGCTGAACATGGCGCTGGACTGGGTCGCATCGACGTTCTGCAGCGCCCCCCTGACCGAGCGCAGGAAATAGTCCAGCGTCCAGCCGGAGATCACCGTGTAATACGACAGAATGACAAACGCGCAAAAGATCCCGAGGCTGCCCACGGCGCCCCAGGACTTGCGTTTGCCGACTTCCTCGGCTACCGCAGCCATGCTGCCCGAGGCGCTGCGGCGTCCGCGCCGCCCGATCGTCAGCTCGGTAATGAGCAGCGGCAGACCGATGCCCAACGCGCAGGCGAGATACAGAAACAGAAACGCGCTGCCGCCGTTTTCCCCGAGAACGTTTGGAAAACGCCAGATGTTCCCCATCCCGACGGCAAACCCAACCGAGGCCAGCAAGAAGCCCCACCTTGACGACCATTGCTCCCCCGAGCCCGACCCTGCTGCCATGTTTTCCCCTTTCTTATTTGAGCTGACGGCGCGTATTCTCGCACATTCGTCGCGTCGTCTGCTGGCTGGATTGCAGAGTACAGGGCGTAACAACGGCGGTGCGAACCGGCGACGGCGTGTGTTCAGCGCCGCGAGCGAACGCTAGAATGCAACGCACAAAAACCAATAAACCAGGGGTTTGTTGACATTATGAAAAAACTGACAGCCGTGCTGCTGAGCTTCGTCGTCGCGATCAATCTCGCGAACGCCGACACACTTATTCACGCGGGCCGTCTGATCGACGGCAGCGCCGACCGCGCGGCCGCCGAGATGACGATTCGTATCGACGGCAACGTCATCACGGCGGTCGAGCGTGGTTATGCCCGACCGGCGGCCGGCGACGAGCTGATCGACCTCACTTCGCACACGGTGCTACCCGGTCTGATGGACATGCACGTCCATCTCACCGGTGAATACAGCGCGGACAGCCGCCTGCGGGGATTCACGCTCAACGAGGCCGATCTCGCCTACGACGCGGCAAAATACGCCAAACGAACGCTGGAAGCCGGGTTTACCGTCGTCCGGAACTTAGGCGACAGTTTCAACGTCACGGTAGCGCTCCGGAACGCCATCGCGAGCGGTGACGTTCCTGGTCCAATGATCGTTACCGCGGCAAAGGGCGTGAGTTCGACGGGCGGCCACGGCGATCCGACCAACGGCTGGGCGATGCACCTGATCAACGACGACCCTCTTCTGCACAACGCCATCGTCAACAGCGTCGAGGATGCACGCCGCGCCGTGCGCCAGCGTTACAAAGACGGCGCGGACTGGATAAAAATCACCGCGACCGGCGGTGTATTGAGCGTCGCCAAAAGCGGCCAGAACCCGCAATTCACCGACGACGAACTGAAAGCCATCGTCGATATCGCGGCGGATTACGGAATGCGCGTCGCCGCGCATGCGCACGGCACCGAGGGCATGAAACGGGCGGTCGTCGCGGGCGTCGCGTCGATCGAACACGGCACCTACATGGACCGCGAAGTCATGCGCCTGATGAAGGACCGCGGCACTTATTACGTGCCGACGATCATCGCGGGCAACTGGGTTGCCGAAAAATCGAAAATCGATGGTTTCTTCCCGGAACTCGTACGGCCCAAAGCCGCGGCAATCGGGCCGCTGATCATGCAAACCTTTGCCGATGCGTACGAATTCGGCGTACCGATCGTATTTGGCACCGACACGGGCGTATCACCGCACGGTGAAAACGCCAAGGAGTTCGCGTTGATGGTGGACGCCGGGATGCCGGAAATGGAGGCGATCCAGTCCGCAACGACGGTCGCCGCCGAGTTTCTGGGTATCGCCGACACGCACGGCAGCCTGGAGACCGGCAAACAGGCGGACGTCATCGCCGTACGCGGCAATCCGCTCGACGATATTACCGCCCTCGAGCGCGTCAGCTTTGTCATGAAAGGCGGCACGATTTACAAAAACGAGTGAGCAAAACGGTACGTTCCGTCAAATACGCAACACAAGGGGTAGCGGTGGTACCTATAATGGACCCTGACGGCAATCCCGGACCGTTGAGCGAGTCATTTGATGACCGAGCGTATCGAATTCATCGAAGTGCATCCGATGTGCGGCCACTCCCGCGGCGAGTGGTATGCAACGGTGGACGATATCGTCGATTCCGAGGACGACGCCGAGTATTGGGCCCTGTTCGGCGTCACGCATCGGGGAAACAAACACTGCCTCGGTGAGTTTCCGACAAAAAAGGCGGCGCTCTCGGCCGAACGCGGCACGGGTCTGCTCCGCCGGGACGGCCTTATCGACGCCAGAGGCCTCGCGAAAACGGAACCGAGAAAAATCATTCAGATCGAGGTGGTGTCCGATCCCGAGGAACCCACGATGATCGACCTGTTCGCCCTTTGCAGCGACGGCAGCGTGTGGCGCCGCGGAATCGGCCTCCGTCGGGGCGAAGGACTCATGGAAGACCGTTGGGCACCGGTTTCCCTGGACGGCATCGACGGTGAAGAAGCGTCGTCGGGGCGGGGTAACCAGCCCACGTCGCTCCTTCGCGGCCCGGACAAAAAGCGCCCCGCATAAGCCGGACCCTGACCGGCGGCACGCCGTGCTTGCCGGGCTGCGGACTTTTGAATATCGACGCTAGCGTACCGGTCGCGCGTGCGCGCTGCCTCTGAAAATCGCGTTCATGAAAATCAGGTTGAGACCGTCCAGATAGGCGCGAACGTTCGGGTCCTGCGTAAATCCGACGACGTAACCGCTCCCCGCGGCCTGTGCAACCGCAAACGGTTTGTACGCCAGCTGCTTGCGGTTCTCTTCCCAGAGGTAACCGCTTGCGAGCAGTTCGTCCGCGTCCGCAAAGCGCGCCACGTTGACGCCGCTGTCGATCCGGATCGGCGTATAGATGTCCGTGCCGCGCACCAGTACGTTCAGCGTCGGCGAGACCCCGGCGCCCAACCAGTGCTCATTGTCGACAATCGCGCGCACCAGCACGCCGGCAACGGAGTCGGGATCGTCCTTCTCCGCCACGATCGCGGCGGCATAATCTTCCGTCGTCAGATAGCTGCCCTCGACCGTCGCGGGTGGCTCTTCCTCGTCGTCTTTTTTGCCCGCCGAGTCGTCGTCGGATTCGACGACGGCGTTCTCGCGGCGAATCGACAACAGGTCGACCGCGGGGTCGGCCAGGAAGCGATTGGCATTGGCGACGCCAATCAGCACGCCGCCACGGTTGACCCAGGATTTCAGGTTCTCGACGCCGCTTTCGCCGAGCACCGAGGCGTAGTCGCCCCCGCCGGTGCCCGGCAGTATCAGCACCTGGTAACGCGACAGATCCGACGTCGCGATCTGCGCGGTCCGGATGGCCGTCACCGGATAATCGAACTGCCGTTCGACCACAAAGCGGGTATTGCCCGCGATGTAGCTGCTCGTCGGCCGGTCCCAGGCAATCGCCACGCGGGGACGCGTGAATCGCACGACGTTGCCGCTACCGAAATTCGGCCCGTCCGTGACCCAGCTGTCGTCGACCGCCACGGCATTGGCGCCGGTGTTCCGCGTAAGATCCGCCATCGCCGACGCCAGGTCGTCCGGGTTGTCGGCAACGTCGATGATCAGCGTGCCGGCGGGGTAACGCTCACCCTGGTGCGTAAATGGCCTGTCAGAACTCTTTACCTTGAGACCGTCGCGCAGGGCCCGCGCCAGGAGTCGAACGGCGGGCCGCGTGCCCCAGGGCACGAGGTAGGCAACGTCCGCGCTGCCTCCGCGCACCGTGCCCGGCTGCATAAGCTCCGGTCCGACCGCGGTAAAATCGCCGCTTACCGTCCGGTTGCAGGCGTCCGCACGGACGTTGAACATCAGCGGCAGCGACCAGCCGGTCACGTCGTAGATTTCGTCCGGCAGGTTCTTCGCGCGCCGCCGTTCCTGTTCGGCGAGAAAATCTTCTTCCATCGGTACGTTCTGGTCCATCAAGGTGCGGATGAGGCGTTTCGCCGGCTGATCGAGGTTGATCACGAAACTGCCGGCGGCGTACGAATTCCCGCAGGCGGATACTGGCGCGTTCGCGCGGTTCACGTCGACACCCTGCTGAACGAGTAACCCGGCAAGCTTGTTTGCGCCGGGCTGGTCGTCCTGGGTCGGCACGATGTAGGAGCGTACGTCACCGCGTCGCCCCTCCTCGATCGCGGTGACCTGATAGCGATAAAAATCGTTCAGGAATTTCTCCCGATTGAGCGACACGGTTTCGGCGGTGCCGAGCGAGGTGACGAAGTGGTTGCGGACCGTATGGCGGTACTGGAGGTCGTTCCCGTCGTATTGTCGGAACACCAGCCCTCGCGCCGAAGCCTGTTCGTAGGTCATTGCGATGCTGCCGAAATACGACGGCCAACTGGCGCCGTAACCGGGATAAAACGCGTCGTATACTTCGCGCGTAAAGTAGTCGATACCGAATCGGTCGAACCAGCGGGCGTTAGTCCTGCCGAACAGCGTCAGGTTGTCGCGCTGATCCTGGGCCAGGTGCGGGTTGTAAGGCACCGCCTCCGGCGCAAAATAGTAGGTGCTGTCGGAACCCATTTCGTGCGCATCGACGAACGCGACCGGAAACCACTCACGCAAGGCGTCAGCCCGGCCGCGCGTTTCCGGCTGCGTACGGATGAACCAGTCGCGGTTCAGGTCGAACAGGTAGTGATTCGTGCGCCCGCCCGGCCAGGGCTCGTTGTGCTCTGCCGAAAGGCGGTCCGAATCGGGCTCCAGACCTTCCGCCATTTCAAAGTGATGTATGAAGCGATCGCGGCCGTCGGGGTTCTGCAGCGGATCGATGATGACAACGGTGTTTCTCAAGATCGGCGCAACCCGGTCGTCTCCCCTGGAAGCCAACAGGTGGTAAGCGGTCAACATCGCCGCTTCGGGCGATGAGATTTCGTTGCCGTGGACGCCGTAGGACAGCCAGGTGACGGCGGGCTGCGAATCGATGATCGCGTCCGCCTCCGCCGCGCTGGTGACGCGCGGATCGGCCAGGCGCTGCATGCTGCTTTTGACGGCCGAAAGGCTAGCGATGTTCTCGGCCGACGACACGGCCACGTAGAACAAACCTCGCCCTTCCCAGCTCTGCGCATAGTCGGTGATCACGACACGGTCCGGATTTGCGGCCTGAAGCGCATCGAAATAGCGCCGCACGTCGTGCACCCAGGTGATTCGCTCGCCGGGCGCGTAACCCAACACGTCCTCGAACGTCGGCACGCTCGGGTCGTAGTTGGCTCCCGGCCAGAACTCGAAGTCCTGCTGGGCGATCGCGTTTGCCGAAATCAGCAACGCCAGCGCGGCGACGGTATTCGCGGTAGTGCGCGTCATATTTTCCCCCGATAGGGTCTTGTTGATTCTTGATTGAGCCGGCAGTCTATCGCGGGGGTAACGACCGGTCCCAGTTCAGTGCCCGGTGTTTTTTCAGTATCCGTACCAGGTCTTCGACCGGGATCGCCTCGAGCGTGCCGCGCGAGCTCGTCACCGTGGTTGCTTTGAAGATTGCGTTGTAAATCGCTTCCTCGGTGGCTTCGGCGGTTGCCGCGAACAGCGGCGACATGGACGCGTTGACCAGCGCCTCTGAGGGCACGGGCGCATCACTCGTTCTCGGCCGTCGCACGGCCGGATGCGTGGAGAACGCAACGACGTAATCGCCCGAACCGTTGCTGGCGTAGGAACCCGTGCGTGCCAACCCCATCATTGCGCGCAAGCCGATACGATCGAGATTACGCGCCGTCAACGGCGCGTCCGTCGCCACCACCAGCATGATCGAACCGTCGGCGCTGTCGGTTCTAGCCGCGTCCAAAGCGTCGGCATAGGGGTAGGTGTCGAGCTCGCGGCCCACCGGTGCGCCGTTGATCGTGAGGACCCCGCCATAGTTGGTCTGCACCAGGACGCCCACCGTGTAGCCGCCCAGCGACTCCGGCAAAACGCGCGAACTCGTGCCGATGCCGCCCTTCCAGCCGAAGGCCTGTGTGCCGGTACCAGCGCCGACGCTGCCCTCCTCAACCGGACCATCACTCGCATTTGCAAGTGCCGCGAAAACCTCGTCCCGCTGGATGGGATCCGCCCACATATTGTTTACGCGGCCGTCGTTCGTTTCGCCGACGACCGGATTCACGGTGTGCTCACCCATGCCGGGTTGCTCGTACACCCACTCCTTGAGGGCGTTTGCGGCGCTCCAAACGCACAGCGTGCAGGTCAGCAGGATCGGGGTTTCGATCTCACCAAATTCCCGCACCTGGGTCTCTCCGATCATCTTGCCGTATCCGTTACCCACGTGAATCCAGGCCGCAATCGGGTCCGTGTACAGGTTTCCCGGCGCCGGAATGATGGCGGTCACACCCGTACGGATGTCGTCACCCTCGATTTTCGTCGTGTGGCCGACGCGCACACCGTTGACGTCTGTGATCGCATTCAATTCTCCGGTTGGGAAAATCCCGACGACGAGGCCGACGTCACGTGCTCGCGGGCGGTCCTCCGCGGCCACGGGAGCGGAAAGAGGCAAACTGAAAACAACCAGCATCGTGAAAGCGGCGGCGGTGCATCGGCGCATGGGTATTCTCGCTCTTGTCTACAAGGGCTCTTATACTGCCACACTCCGGACCGAGCTGGTTCGGAGCGGGGGAGTAATCGATGCAATTGGCGCCCATCGACTGGGTCATCATATTCGGACTGTTTGCGTTTACCCTGGGCATCGGCGTCTATAGCGCCCGCCGAGCGGGCCGGGACTCGACCGAGTTTTTTCTGTCCGGACGCAACATGCCGTGGTGGCTGCTCGGCATATCGATGGTCGCGACGACGTTCTCGTCGGACACGCCCAATCTCGTCACCGACATCGTGCGCAAAAACGGAGTCGCCGGCAACTGGGTGTGGTGGGCATTTCTCCTGACCGGCATGTTGACGGTGTTCGTTTACGCGCGGTTGTGGCGCCGCTCCGGCGTGCTGACGGACATCGAGTTTTATGAGCTGCGTTACAGCGGCCGGTCCGCCGCATTCCTGCGCGGCTTTCGTGCCGTTTATCTCGGCCTGTTTTTCAATGTGATGATCATGGCCACCGTGTCGCTCGCCGCCATCAAGATCGGCGGAGTGATGCTCGGCCTGTCGCCGTTGAACTCGGTAATCTGGGCATCGCTGGTCACCGTTGCAGTGGCGACGCTCGGCGGGCTGCGAGCGGTTTTGCTGTCCGATTTTGCGCTGTTCACGCTGGCGATGGCCGGCGCGATCGCCGCGGCGGTTTTTTCCGTGCAGGCGCCGGAGGTAGGCAGCCTGTCTGCGCTGGTCGACTCGCCCCTGCTCGCGGACAAGCTCACGTTTTTTCCGGTGCTCGCACCCGACGGTGACGGCGGCTATACGCCGGAGAGCATCAATCTGTTGGTTTCGGTACTGGTCATCCCCATCGCGGTGCAATGGTGGAGCGTGTGGTACCCCAGCGCCGAACCGGGCGGCGGCGGCTACGTGGCGCAGCGCATGCTCGCCGCTCGCAACGAAAAACACGCGCGCGCCGCGGTGCTGCTGTTCAATGCAGCGTACTACGGCCTTCGCCCCTGGCCGTGGATCATCGTTGCTTTGTGCTCGATCCTCGTATTCCCCGATCTGCGGAGCATCGCTACGGCGTTTCCGCAGGTCGACCCCACGATTATCAACGATGATCTCGCCTATCCCGCGATGCTGCAGCGGGTGCTGCCGCACGGCTGGCTGGGCCTCGTGATCGCGTCTCTCGCGGCGGCCTATATCTCGACCATTTCCACGCACTTGAATTGGGGTTCTTCCTATATCGTGCACGACGTGTACGGCCGTTTCATAAAACCCGACGCCAGTGAAAAAGAGCAGGTGCTGGTCGGTCGCCTGTGTATCGTGGTCATGATGTGCATCGCCAGCTTCATTGCCTTGCAACTCTCGAACGCGTTGCAGGCGTTCGAGATCCTCCTGCAAATCGGCGCGGGCACCGGCCTGCTCTTTATCCTTCGCTGGTTTTGGTGGCGCATCAACGCCACCAGCGAGGTCGTTGCAATGGTGGTGTCATTCACGGTCGCGGTCGTTTTCAAGTCGATCGACACGGGCCTCAGCAGTTGGCAGGAACTGCTGCTCGGCGTCGGCATCACGACGGCAAGCTGGGTCGCGGCCACTTTGTTGAGCAGACCCAGTGATCCGGCAACGCTCAGATCGTTCTGCACGCTCATCAATCCCGGCGGCCCGGGCTGGAACCCGGTTTACGCCGAACTCGAGGCCGCGAGGCATCAGTTCCCCACCGGACAGGTGAACGTGCCGCGAGGCATAGTCTGCATGGTGCTGGGCTGCACGTCGATTTACGCCGTTTTGTTCGCGACCGGTTCGTACATCTACGGCCACACCATAAACACCGTGGTTCTCGCGATCGTGGCGTTTGCCGCGGCGGCCGGGATCGTCAAACTCAAATTCAACGACTAGGCAATGAAACAATGACCGATAGCTGGCACGAAGGACTCAGGCGGCGCTACCGTTGCCGGCGGCTGACACGGACGCCCCATCTTGACGGCAGCCTCTCCGACCCGGCGTGGATGCCGCTGCCCTGGACCGACGATTTTGTTGACATCACGGGCGACGACGAGCGACGGCCGCGATTTCGCACGCGCGTGAAGATGGCCTGGGACGCGCGGTATTTTTACGTCGGTGCCCAGCTCGAGGAACCGCACGTCTGGGGGACGATTACCGAAAAAAACGCGGTGATGTTCGAGGACAACGATTTTGAGGTCTTCATCGATCCCGACGCGGACGGTTTGAACTACTACGAATTCGAGATCAACGCGCTCGGGAGCATCTGGGAGCTCAGCCTGCCGAAACCCTACGGCGACGGCGGCGTGCCGCGGCTCGGCTGCAACATCGACGGGCTGAAAAGTCACGTCATGGTTGACGGCTCAATCAACGATCCGAGCGTCGCGGACCGGGGCTGGAACGTCGAGCTTGCCATCCCGTGGTCCGGACTCGCCGAATACCATCGGCACGGCGCCTGCCCGCCGAGCCCCGGCGACGTCTGGCGGATCAATTTCTCGCGAGTACAGTGGCGACACGAAATCGTTGACGGCAAATACCGGCGCATTCCGCCGCACGGTACGCCCATTGCTGAGAGCCTCAACCCCGAGGAGCAGCAGCACCCAGAGGACAACTGGGTTTGGAGTCCCCAGGGCGCCGTCAACATGCACCTGCCCCGGCGCTGGGGCGAGATCGAATTTATCGACGAATAAACACGGCCCGTGTCGGCCCCGAGTCCCGGTGAGGGGATTTCCCCCTCTTTCACGCTATCTGTAACGACAAGGACTGCTTCCGGCGGACTTGGGGCCGTATCGGGTTCTCTCCAACAGCCCGGTACGGCCTCCTTTTTTCGGAAGATCCCGGAATCGATAGCGGAGGGTCAATCCGCGCTTTGCGTTGCAGGAGCCCGTCCTGACGGGCGACAAAGACTAGACACTAAATAATCAACCTGCGGTTCATTGCTACTGGAATACGTCGAACAGGTAGTTGTACTTGATGATGAACTCGCGGCCGGTCGGTGGCGCGCCGGGGAACTGTTCGTCGAACTCGTTATAGACCACGAACAGACCGGAGCTCGCCGTGCGCAACAGCGAGAAGCGGATGTTGGTCGAGAGGACTTCCTCTTCGTCGTTGTGCTGTATCACGGCCTGCAGCAACATGCTCGGCGTGAACGAATACGACAACCGCAAGCGCGTGAGTCCGACATCGAAGTTACCGCCCTCGTACGGCAGGTCGAACTCGTTGTAGATGTAGGTCAGTTCCGTGTTGAAAGTCTCGCCAACACGGAAGTTGAGCGTCGGCTGAAGGACCTTGCGGTCGCCGCCGAACCGCTTGCCGATATTGCTGCGCATCTCGAAACTCAGCGGCCGCGACAAATCGGTATGACCGACGATCTGCGCCTCGTGCCCCGAGTAGGTTCCCGCCGGCACGAACACGCCGTCGATGATCTCGAACGGATCCTGCAAGCCGTCCTTCAGGTAGTTCACGCCGGTGTCGATCCGGTAACCGTTCTTGAACTCCCAGTGCACGTCGTAGTGCTGGAACCCGGTTTCCAGGAAGCCGTCGAGGTCCCAGTAATAGCTGAGCGAAATGTGCGGTCGGACCTCGAGCAGGCCGAGAAAGTCGTCGGGCCGGATTCGCTGCAGGATGAACGCTTCGCCGCGCTTGTAGTCGTCGCGGCGCAGAAAACCGACTTCGGGATTGAAGTCTTCGCGCACCTCGGTCCAGGCCAGCCGCGCCGACCATTCGGCGGAGTCGTAGTTCATGCGCGTCGAAAACGCAAAATCGTCGTCGGTCAGTCCCGGCGTGTCCGTCTTGGCGGCCCAGCCCTCGATGATCATGTTGTCGCCGATGCCCCAGCGGCCGTCGAGCGCGTAGGTCTGATTCTGATCGTCGGACGGCGAACCGCCGAGGCTGCCGTCACCGTCGCGGCTGACCACCATCGCGCCGACCGAGGAGCGATTCGGCAGTTCCTGATTGACGCGGGCCACGAGGAAATCGTTTTGCGAGGCGACGCCGGGCACACCCTCGTCCGCCATGTAGAGAAAACCCACGTTGGTGCCGGTGCCGACGGTCCCCGACAGGCGCACGCCACCCTCGATCGGAATCGGTTCGCCGCGGTTGATGCCGATACGCCGGCTGAAGAACAGCTCGACCTGCTGTGCCGTGCCGACCGTAAACTGCCCCGCGTTCTCCAGAAAGAACGGCCGTTTTTCGGGCAGGAAGATGCTGAAACGATCGAGGTTCACCACCGCATCGTCGACTTCGACCTGGGCGAAGTCCGTATTATAAGTTGCGTCCAGCGTCAGGCTCGGGGTCAGGGAATACTTGACGTCGACGCCGAATTCCTGATTGTCGTCGGTGCCGTCGATGCTGCCGCCCTCTTCCCAGGACACGAGCGCGTACGGCGTGACCTGCAGGTTTCTCGAATCCGGCGGCTGAATACCCTGCACCGTGCCGGCTTCGGAAACGCGGTTCAGGTTACGCTGCCGGTTCAACGGCGCCCAGTAGGTAATCTCGTTGTTGCGGCGGATATTGCGTTGAAAGTTGACGCCCCAGGCCTGTTCGTCGCCCTTGCCGTAACGAAGCGTCGTGAACGGGATCTCGAACTCGGCGCTCCAGCCGATGTCGGTGATTGCCGCCTCGACGTTCCAGCTGCCGTCCCAGTTGAGATTGAAACCGCCGCCGCCGGATCCGAACTGACCGGTCGATCCTTCCTTGATGACCTGGGCATCGTATTCCATGCCCGCCGGGTTGGTGCCGAACAGATAGCCGTTTTGACGATCCAGCAGGCCGTCGATGATGACCTGAAAACTGTCGGTCTCGTCGAGCTCGGAATCGCGCCGGCTGTCGGTGACGATGATCGTGGACGGATCGTCGTCGTAGGCAATCACGCCGATGTACACCGCAGTGTCCGTATAACCGATGAAAACCTCGGTTTTTTTGGTCGCCGGGTAACCTTCGTTGGGCTGCACCTGAGTAAAGCCGGTCGTCGGTACGACGCCCTCCCAACTCGCGTCGCCGGCCACGAGACCGTCGAGATTCGGCGCACTGGACAGCTTCGAGGCCTGCATGATAGGGCGTGCCCGTTGTTCCGGTGCGACGTCCAACTGGGCCAGCGCCGACAACGGTGCGATTAACGCCGCCGCCAATGCGATGCCTCGCAATCCGGCGCGCTCGATACTTCGTTTCAAGTAAGCCCCCATTTGGTTGCCAAAGCAACTATGACCTATCGAAAGTAGGCCGTGAAAATGGCCTGCAATTCTAATGGCTTATCGACCGGTTTCAACCGCCCAAGTTCGCCGCCGGAGCGCCGCCGTTACGGATAGTGAACTAGCGCTTTCGACGTAGCGCGCCCTAGTCCGTGCTGAGGCGATCCCGATAGGCGAACAGGCCGGCGGATCCGCCGGTGTGGATGAAAACGAGGTTTTTCGCATCGCTGAACCGGCCCTTGCCGATCAGATCGATCATACCCGCCAGGCCCTTGCCGCTGTAGACCGGATCGAACAGCAGGCCCTCCAGCCGCGCGAGCAGCAGCACCGCGTCGTTCATCGCCTTTGTCGGCACGCCGTAGCCGTCTCCGACGTAGTCGCAGTTGGCGACGACGTCGTCGCGCTCGACAACGCCGGGCGCGCCGACAAACTCGGCGGTTTCGACCGCGAGCTTGTAAACCTTTTCTTCCTGCACGTCCCTCGGTGCGTTGACGCCGACGCCGAACACCGGTATGCCGCTCGAAGCCGCCTTGACCCCGACGACGAGCCCGCCCTGCGTGCCGGCGCTGCCGGTGGCGTGCACGATGTGGTCGATCTCGAGACCCTGATCGTTCGCCTGGCCGATCAATTCCAGCGCGCAGCCCACGTATCCGAGCGCCCCGATCGGGTTGGAGCCGCCGCCCGGAATGATGTAGGGCGTCTCGCCCCGCTCGCGTAATTCGTCCGCGACTTCCTGCATTGCCGCATCCATGTCCGTGCCTTTTTCGACGTCGCGAATGCTGGCGCCGTACAGATGGTCCAGAAACACGTTGCCGGACTCGAGGTAGGGTTCGGTGGCGTCGCTGACCCGCTTCTCGAACACCAGCTCGGTTTTCATTCCCAGCTTGCACGCCGCGGCCGCGGTCTGCCGCGCATGGTTCGACTGCACCGCTCCCTGAGTAATGACAACCGTCGCCTTTTTCTCGAGCGCGTCGGCCATCAGGAATTCGAGCTTGCGTGTTTTGTTACCGCCGGTGCCGAGACCGGTGCAGTCATCGCGCTTCACATAGACGTTCGGTCCGCCCAGGTGTTTGGTCAGGCGCGGCAGGAATTCGAGTGGCGTCGGCAGATGTGCGAGCGAAACCCGCGGAAATCGTGATAGCAGCACGGTGTTGTCCTTTGTCACTAAATATGTCGTCAATAATTTGCTTACTGGTATTCGGTCGGCATTCGTTTTGCCGGCATGGGGATTGCCCCGGTCGCGATCTCCACGGTCCGTTTCGCCAGCACTTCGGTCGACGCGATCAGCGGCACGGCAATGGCGTCGTTTTCGAGCACTAACGGTATCTCGGTACAGCCCGCAATGACCGCCTGCGCACCCTTTCCGACGAGCTTCTCGGCAAGCGCCGCCATGCGCCGACGCACCGCCGCGCTGGTATCGCCGGCTTTTACCTTGAAAATCAGCCGCATGCACTCTTCCTGATCGACGTCGTCCGGCAGCGCCAGCTCGAGCACCGCCTTTGCGGCGGCCTGCTGGTAAACGCCGGCCGTCAAACAGGCGTCCGTGGCCAGCAGCCCCACGGTACCAACCTCCGGAAGCTCGTCGATGATCGATTGAACGGTCACGTCGATAATGCTGAGAAAAGGAATGCCAACTTCATCGACGGCGCCATCGATGAACGCATGCGCAGTATTGCAGGGCATGACCAGAAAGTCGGCGGCGCCGGACTCCAAACGTTTGGCCATTTCGGCAAGCGAGCGGCGCACGGGTTCGCCGTCGGCGTCACGCATTGCCTGCTGGCGATCGGGCACCTGCGGGTTGCTGTCGACCAGCATGCGGACATGGTCCTGGTCTCTGTCGGCCGGGGTCAGCGCAATGACCCGGGCCATGAAATCCACGGTTGCCTCGGGCCCCATACCGCCGAGCACGCCAACCGTGCGCGGCGGCGAGACCGTTCGTTTGTTTATCGCTGTTGCCATCGTGCTCGAATTTCGTCGGCGTTCGCGGGCCTGCGTCGAAGATGCGCGGCGGCTTCGCGGAACTGTGCAATGAGTTCCGCATTGTCTCGCGCCTGCGTTCCGTCACACAAGACAAGATTGTTCTCAAACCCGATTCGGACGTGCCCACCCTCGGCGGCGGCTGCCAGCAGCGCTGCGTTCTCGTGACGGCCGAAGCAGCACGCGGCCCAGGGAAATTGCCGGCAATCGACGGCATCGAGCATCGCGCGCAGTTCGTCGGGCCGCCCTTCCAGGTTCGCCGCATAACGCCCCAGCACGAGCAGGCAGGACGGCCGGTCGTCGGAAAAAATACCGCGCCGGCGCAGGGTGTCGAAACGACGCACGTCCGCCGCCGAAAAAAGGATGTACTGCGGCCAGATGTTTTCCGCGCCCAGCCACCGGAAAAACTCGGCGGCCTCGGTCTCGGCGGCCGCATCCGGGCATAACTCGCGAAGCGCGAGCGATACCGCCTCGGGCCGCAGCTCGCGCACGGCGGCCATCTGCTGCTGCCGGCTGTACAGGCCCACGGCCTCGGTGGTCATTTGCAGTATGAGCCCGGCGCCGACGCGGCGCCGTATCGCGTCGATGGCCAGGCGGTAACGATTTGCATCCAGCGTGTGTTCGCCTGATTCGCCGCGCACGTGCAGATGCAGGACGGACACCCCCTCGGCCGCAAGCGACTCGGCGCAGTCGGCAAGTTCCGCGGCGGTGATCGGCAGTGCCGGATGATCCCGCCGGTTGCGCCGGGCGCCGTTGGGAGCCGCGATGATGATGACGCGGTCAGCCGCGATTTCATGGTCGAATGCCGCCATTGGGCTCAAAAACGCTCGCCGCGGGTGAAATGCCGGGCGGAGGATACCACTGTTTCGCATCGATAGACCGCCGGAACACGGCCCGCGGCAATTCCGGTACCCTGTCAGCGGCCGGGAGCACCAGCGCCCGTCAACGGGCCATGGACAACAACAAAGAATGGACGGCAGCGGGAAGCATGAAGAACCTCGGCAACAAGCCCTTGATCATCTATGTCTTATTGCTCGCCGTCGTACAAACGACGGCGTCTGCGCAGTACACCCGGCCCGTAGATCCGCGCTCCTACAATCTCGGAATCATGGGCGGGTTTGCCGAGGTCGTGCGCCTGGGCGTCAAAACACTTGCGCTGTCGGAGGTCATGTCGCCCGAGGACATGGATGACATTCTGCCGGATGCGCGCGTCGTGGCCGAACGGAACGGAGTCGAGCTCTACCGCGAAACGGACTTTCTGGTCACGGACCTGTACCCGGCCGACGTCGCCGCCGGAAAACACGTGCTTCTCATTTACACCGGAGACACTCTGGAGAAGTATCTGGCGATCAAGGCGGACAAAGCGGCGCTGCTGGCGGCGGATCGCTACCGCGGCGAGGCGCGCTCGGAGATCGCGCGGCGCTTCGGCCGGCTGCTGAGCTACCCCGAACCCGTCATCGACGAACTCATTGCCAAACAGGCCGGGAACGCGAGAAACCCGGCCGAACGGCGCTAGCGGACCGGGTTCCGGCCGCCACTGGATTGCACACCTGCACAGGAACTAGCTTTATGAAACACTTTCTCCCGTTACTCGCGTTATGCACCTTTGTTGCGGCCTGCGGCGGCCCGGATGACGACGCGTCAGAGGTGCCCGCCGCAACGCCGGCGGCGGACGGCGACAGCGCAGCCGCCGAGAACGGCGCCCGGCCGGGCAGCGTGACCGAATCGACGCACTCCGGCATGAACATGAGCGCGATGAACATGGGCGGCGACGACGGGGACACGTCGGCGTTTACCGACCCCATCGATTACATCCCGGAGGCGCTGGGCACCTACAGCTGGAACATCACCACCGACAGCGAGCAGGCGCAGGGGTATTTCAACCAGGGCATGCAGCTGCGCTGGGCCTACAACGTCAACGAGGCTGCCCGGTCCATGGCCGAGGCGCGCCGCCTGGATCCCGAATGCGCCATGTGTTACTGGGGCGAAGCGTTCGGGCTCGGTTCGTTCCTGAACGGCGGGATGAGCGCGACCAAGGCGCCGTATGCCCACGCGGCCATCGAAAAAGCCGTCGAACTGGCCGACACCGTGACGGAGGTCGAGCGGGACCTGATCATGGCGGCGCGCGTGCGGTATCCGGCCGACTACGACCCGGACAACCGGCGACCGGTCGACCAGGCGTTTGCCGATGAAATGGCCAAGGTGTACGCGAAACACCCCGATAATCACGAGGTGGCCACCGTATACGGCGTCGCACTGTTCATGCTGGAAGAACGGCGCGGCTACCGCGACGTCAACGACCCGGACCTGATACGCCTGCACGGCGTTCTGACCGGTGTCCTCGACGAGGACATCCGGCACCCCGGCGCCTGCCACCTTTACATCCATGCGACGGAGTCGAGCCAGGAGCCGGAACGTGCGCTCGAGTGCGCGGCCCACCTGAGCGATACCGTGCCCGTCGCCAGCCACATCCAACACATGCCCTCGCACACCTACAACGAGGTCGGGATGTGGGGTGACGCGGTCCGCGCCAACATCAACGCCTGGCACTCGGACCTCAAGGCCGGCGAGAACAAGGGTTTTTCCTACGCGGCCGGGCACAATCTGCACATGCTGCTGTTCGCGGCGTCCTACGACGGCCAGGGCGCGATTGCGACACAGGCCGGCAGGGACTACGCCAAACGGACGAACAACACGATGTACGATCTCCTGACGCTCGTGCGCTTCGGGCGCTTCGACGAGGTCGTCACCCGCGACAACCGACCGGATGACGAGGTCGGCGCGGCGATGTGGGATTTTGCGTTCGGCTATTCCAGCCTGAAAGAAGGCGATATGGAAACCGCCATCGAGTTACGCGACAAAACGCTCGAGTTCGCCGAGACCACGGACAAGAAGTTCCGCTTCCATCCTGCTGGCCTGGTGGTCGGCACGGCCGCCCACATTCTCGACGGAGAGATCCTCTGGCATCAGGGTGACCTCGACGGTGCTATCTCGGCCTTCGAGCAGGCGGCCGGCGTCGAAGACAAGATGGACTACGACGAACCGGAGCCGCTGCCGTTTGCCGCCCGCCACTGGCTCGGCGCGGCGCTGCTGGAAGCCGGACGGTTCGCGGATGCGGAAAAGACCTACCGCGACGAGCTCGAGGATCATCCGCACAACGGCTGGTCGCTCTACGGCCTCAAAGCGGCACTTGCGGCACAAGGGAAAACCGACGCGGCGGTTGACGCCGATTTCGAGCAAAGCTGGGCGCGCTCGGACGTCTGGATCACGTCGTCGAAGTTCTAATGCCGGTCGCACGTCGGGACGCAATCCTACGGCTTGTCTTTTCGCGCTATCGGTCGCCCGTCTCGACGGGCGACCAATCAGTCACTAAAGATCAATCCGCCCCAAACGGGACACGCACGAATAGCGTGCGCGGGCGGATTGCATCCCGACGGCAACACCCCCCTAAGTCTATTCCTCCGACTTCTCCCAGCTCGCGATGACGTATTTGACGACCTGCCGCGGCCCCACCTCGGCGCCGTAGAGGTTGCCTTCGTCGTCGACCGCAATGCCTTCGGCGGCGGTCGTGCCGCCGGCGTGAGGATCGGGCTGCACCGGATCCGGAATGAACGCGGTCACCCAGCCGTCGCGGACGCTGCCGATGCGGATGCCGCGTTTCCAACCCCAGTTGCCCGACCACCAGACGTGCGATTCCGAATCCGCGGAATACAGAATGTCGTTCTTGTCGATGAACAGCCCGCTCGGCCGGCCGAACTGGGTCCACGTCGCAATCCAGTTGCCGTCCTGATCGAAGATCTGCACCCGGCTGTTGCCTCGGTCGCCGACGAAGAGGCGTCCCTGCGAATCCATGGCGAGCGCGTGCGGATCGCGAAACTCGCCGGCCTCGGCGCCGGTGGAACCCCAGGTTTTTATGAACCTGCCGTCCGCGGCAAACTTGACGATACGATTGTTGCCTTCCGAGCCGTGTCCGTCAGCGACAAAAATGTCGCCGTTGGGTGCAACCAGGACATCCGAGGGCTGATCGAATACGTCATTGCCCGCGCCGGCCACGCCCGCCCTGCCGAGCCGCATCAGGACGTCACCGTCGGGGCTGAATTTCCAGACCTGGTGGCCGCGGTTACCGTCTCCTCGCGCATCGGTTACCCAGACGTTGCCGTCGGCGTCGACGTACATACCGTGCGGCCAGGTGATCAGTCCCGCGCCGAAACTCTTCAGCAACTTGCCGCTTTTGTCGAACTGCAGGATCGGATCGACGTCGTCACGATCGACACAGCTGTTCTGACCGCACCGTTCACCAACCCAGATCGTGCCATCCATGCCCGGGTAAACCGCGCTGGTCGAACCCCACTCGCGACCGTCCGGCAGCTCGCCCCAACCGTAAATGGGCCGCCAGGGGTGCTCCTGCGCCAGCGCCGTGCCGGCGCAAACGGCCGTTACCGCGGCGAGAACAAAACGTGTCAGTGTCGTTGAACGGTAATTCATGTTGTCTCCTGTGTTCGTGCCTGTGTTCGTGCCTTTCTCGTACCGGCCGGCTCACGCCGCCAGTTCTTCTTTGAATGCCGCGATCGCGACCTGTATTTCTTCGGGCGTGCCCATCGAAAACCGTATGTAGTTATCGAGCCTTCGATTGCCGTCCATGCCGAGGCGGCTCAGCAGTATGTTCCGCTTTTCCATGTTGCGCTGTAGCGCGGCGCCGTCTCGTTCAGCGTTGACCAAAACAAAACTCGAATGACTCGGCGTGTACGAGAGGCCGAGTTTGTCGAGTTCGGCGTAAAAATAGTCCTTGACCTCGTTTGTCGTGCGCCTGACGCGGCGCACGAAGGCCTGGTCGTCCAAGGCGGCAGTCGCGGCATAACAATTCACGCTGCCGATCCCTCCACCGTTGCCGAAAAACCGCAGGGTATCGATGAGTTCCGCGTCGGCAACCGCGTATCCGACGCGCAGGCCGGCCAGCCCGAATATTTTCGAGAAAGTACGGGACACGACGACGTTCTTGTAACGCTGCGTCAACGCAACGCTGTCTCCGTAACCCGGTTCCCGCACGAAGTGAATGTACGCCTCGTCGATCAACACCATCACGTGATCGGGCACCGCAGCAACGAAACGTTCGATGTCCGCCTGCGGCACGATGGTGCCGGTCGGATTGTTTGGATTAGTGATGATCACCAACGTGGTGTTGGGCGTTACCGCGTCGAACATTGCGTCGAGGTCATGTTTGAAATCGGCGGTGGTCGGCACGCGCTTCAGCGTGACCTCCGCGCCCATGCGATCTCGATAAGACGTTATGAACCGCGTAACGCCCCCGTAACCCGGGTCTGCCTCGACGATCTCCCCGGTGCCGTTGCGTACGCCGTAACGCTCGGCCACGAGCCGTAGAATAAAAGAGGAGCCACCCTCGACGTACACGGGATAGCCGCTGTCGGCAAAACGATGCGCGGGCGGCGGCGGTTCGGGAAAACCGTGATATCGGCCGATCGCATTCGCAAGTTCGCGGGCCGAGCCAAAGTCGTAACGGTTGACGTCCATGATCCGCTCGGCAACGGCGCGGACCGCCATGGGCGAAGGACCAAAAGGGTTTTCGTTGTCACCGATGTCGACCACGCCCGGCGCTTCGCCCCAACCCCGGATGTCGCCGACCGTGAGCGGCGCAGGGCCGCCGACGATGGACTGCGCCAACGCCAAGCGTTCGGACAACGCAAGCGCACCGGCGCCGGCAACCGCGCCGCCCAAGAACCGCCGGCGCGACAGAAACGACGACCGCAACCCGACTTTCCCTGTACCTGACGAGTTCATCTCATCCCCCGCGAGTTAATGCACTAGTTTTATATCCGTCCGATAAACGGGTGTCATGTGGCGCCTGGGCGGTTAGCGGCTCCGGACGACATCGATCCGTTCCAGCGCACGCAGGTATTCGCTGAAGTATTCTAACGGAACGGGACCCATTTCCGCCGTCAGCCAATCGCGGATGTCACTCACAGTGCGACTGCCGTCTGCCGCCTCGCCGGAGATCTCCTCGCCGACGTGCCTGAGGACGTGTTCTGGTACCGGCTCGCGCATCGGCAGTATGAGCGGATCGGCTGATGCAACACCGGCAACGATAAACAGTAAGAGAAGCGCCAAGCGTTGAGTCATATCGATGTCCGTTTGTGATAGCGTCCGAATGGCGATGATTGTGCCGTCATGATGCTCGTTCCATAAAGCGCGGCGGCGCCGGCTGTATCGTTGCACGAGCACGACGGGTTACGGCAAACACGCAATGAGGTATTCGATGCGCAGACTCTTCACGGCACTGACGTTGCTGATCGCGGCGACCTGTCACGCGGACGATGTCGATGTCTACGGCTTCAACATTCGCTATACGGATGAGGGTTCCGGCCCGGTTCTGGTGCTGCTGCACGGTCTTTGGGGAGGAACGAACGAGTGGCAACCGATCATCGCCCCGTTGGCCCGGAAGTACCGTGTCGTCGCGATGGACGCCATCGGCTTTCACGGCTCGGACAAACCGGACGCGCACTACCACAACGCGCTACTGGCGCAATTTCTTGCGGGCTTCATCGACGCGCTCGAGCTTGAGAACGTCACTTTGATCGGCCATGCGATGGGCGCCAACCTGGCGACGTATACGGCGGTGCATCATCCCGAGAATATTGCGCGGCTGGTGCTCGTCGACGGCGCGGGCTATCGAAACCCGGATCGTGACCTGTCGCAGCCTCTTTCGGCCGGCATGATCAACTTCCGTCGGATCGCAACCGGCTCCAGCATCGACGCCACCGAACGCTTCCTGCGCCGCCGGGTGCTCGACGAAACGCTGGTCACGCGCGAGTGGGCCGAGACGGCGTTCTCTATGTGGCTCGGCTCGGCGCGAGCGATCGGTGACATGCTGCGCGAGGGCGGCGATTTGACGGAAGAGGAAATGCGCGGCATTCGGCTGCCGACGCTCGTGATCTGGGGGGCCGACGACGCGGTGTTCCCGATCACGAATTCGGAGCGCCTCGGCAACGACATCGCGGAATCAACGGTGAAGATCATCGAGTCGTCCGGGCATCTGCCGCAGCTCGAACAGACCGAGGCGTTTCTTGCCGCAGTCCTTCCGTTTCTCGACACCACCCAGTAAAGGAGAACCCGATGTTCCGCTGCCTGCTGATCGTCCCGCTACTCGCCGCTTCCAGCGTGGCGCTGAGCCACGAATTGGACGGGGCCTACGAACGCGTTGCGCTCACCAACGCGCGTACCGGCGAATCGCCCGAGGCGTTGAATCGCGAAGGACTACTCATCATGGCGCACGGGCACTATTCAATGATGACGCAGAACCCCGAGCGGCCGGTGCTGACGCCCGACGAACAATCGAAGCTGTCGAAAGACGACGAAATACGCTTTCTTCGGACCTGGCTGGACGTCAACGCTCACAGCGGGCGCTTCGAGGCGGCCGACGGCAAGCTCACGTGGCACCGCGACATCTCGGAAGACCCGAAAGAAGTCGGCACCGTCTCGCGCCTCAATTATGAAACGGACGGCGACAGCTTGACCATCTTCTTTACGTTGCCAAACGGCGACCGCTACAACTGGGTGTGGCGGCGTATCGTTCGCTGAGCGAAAAACGTCCGCCGCCAGACATTGCGCGAATTAGCGCAGCAGGCTGTTCATGTCGATTCAGCGGCCGGTGACGCGCGCACCGTCGTCGACGCCCTCCCCGGGATAAACGACCACGGACTCCCCTTCGGCAACGCCGGCCAGGATCTGCGCCTCGCTCGACGTGCGGAATCCCACCTCAACCGTCCGGCGGACCGCCTCACCGTCCTCGACGACAAACAGCGCCCACCGGTCTGCATCGCGAAACAGCGACGTCAGCGGCACTTTGACGACGTCCTCTGCTTCCCACAGAACCACCTCTACATCAACCTGGTAACCGTGCCCAAGACGTATCCAGTCCTCGCGCGGACTCACGATGTCCAGTATGACGTTGACCCGCTGCTCCTCGATACCCAGCGCCGAGATTTTTGTAAAGCCGAACGGTTCCACACGGCTAACGCGCGCCATGAGAGCGTCCTCGCCCCCCCAGTTCCGGATAAACGCTTTGTCACCCGCGCTGACCTTGACGGCGTCTATCGACAGCAGGTCAACGACGATTTCCAGCCGGTCCGGATTTCCGATCTCGATGAGCCCGTCTCCCGCGCCGACAAAACCCTCGGACTCACGAAGCACGCGCAACACCCGTCCGTCAACCGGCGAGTCGATGGATACGCACTCACAGGCTTCACGGTGAGACTCCATTTCCTGCGGCGACATCAAAAGCGCACGGACGCGCTCAAGCTCGTACCTGCGCACCTGCATGTTGGCTTGCGCGACGCCCATCGCGGCCCGACTGGTCCTGAACGCTCGCTCGCTGGCTTCCAGGTCCCGTTCCGCGATCGTGCCGTTCTCCGCCAGTTCACGCGCGCGGACGAGCTCCGACTCCGCAAACTGCAGTTCCGCCTCGGCTTTTTCGAGCTCGGCGCGAGCCAGCGACTCCGCGGAGCTTGCCGCACTGAGCTCCGCCCTCGCCTCGGCCTCGCTGCGCGGATCGAGAAGGTCCGATTCGGTGGGTTCGATCTCGGCCAGCAGGGTGTCGCCGGCAATCACCGCGTCCCCCGGCTCCGCCTCGATGCGGCGCAGCCGCCCCGTAATCGGCGCGGACACGACGAACTTGTCTACCACGCGCGTTTCACCTTCGTCGCCGACGGTCAGGACCATCGCCCCGGGCGTCACCACGACGACGTCGACCGGCAGCGCCTGCGGCCGGAAGGCGCTCAGCAGGCCAAAGACAACAATCACCGAGATGACGGTCCAAAGCAGCAGTCGTTTACGATTGGCGGTCATGGTCCACTACTCCCGAGTTTTCAGTACCGAGATCAGATCGAGACGATCGACGCGCCGCTTCATCGCAAACCCCGAAACGCCGCTGGCGATGAGCAGGATGACGACGGCGACGCCGTACGTCGATGGCGCGATCGCAAGCGGAATGCGCATCAGCTCGGTCTGGAAACCGCTCGCATTCACGAACAACGCGGTGACCCCCCAGCCAAGCAGGCAACCGACGGGCAGCGCCAGACCGACGAGCAGCATCGTCTCCCCCAAAAGAATATAGAGCGCTTCGTAGCGCGAGAATCCCAGGACTCTCAGCGTGGCCAATTCCCGGCCGCGCTCCGACAGAGCAATGCGTTGAGCGTTGTAGGTCACGCCGAAGCCCAGCGCAAACGAGAACGCACTGAAGAAGCCCACGAAAATCATCAGCGATCTGGCCACGGTATCGTGAAAGTTCGCTACCGCGACGGACTTGAACGCAACGGTGGAAATCGCCGGCAGGTTCTTGAGCCGCGCGATGAGTTCGGGCTGCTCGGACTCGTCGATCAACGCATTCACATACTGCGTGACGGGGCGATCGCCCATCAGGCGATTCAGGACCTCGATATCCACATAGGCGAGCATGCCGATGTAGGAATCGTAGACCGCCGCAACCTGCATGTCCGGTTTTGGTCTGTGCCCCTCCAGAACCCGCACTTCTATCGAATCGCCGACGCCTAGCCGCAATTTCTCCGCCAGCCGGGAAGACAACACGACGCCGTCGGCCGGCACGGGCAAGGGACCGTTTTCCACGTCGTAGATACGCGTTAGGCGCGCATCCCGCTCAAGTCCCTGGAGCGTGCCCCGATGCGTGCGATGTTCGGAGACGAAATCCACCGGAACGATACGCATGGGCTCGACGGACAGCACGCCCGGCAAACGTTCGATGTCCTTGAGCACGGTCGACCCTTTCGGGTCACGGAAGCCGAGCGCCACGTCTTCCCGCTGCAATTCACCGAAATGCGACCGGGCGATTTCGTTCACCGCGTCGGTGAACTGCAGGGACAGCACCATCATCGCAATCGCGCCCGCAAATCCGATCACCGTAAGCGCGGCGCGGCCGGGCCAGCGGGAAATCTGCCGCAGAATGATGCGCGTCGGCTCATCCAGTGACGACGTTACGCCGTGTGAGCCGCCGGCGCCTCGACGAAACGTCGGCGGAGGAGGAGGACGCATGGCGACAATGGGCGGCAGGCGAGCCGCACGCCGGACCGCGCGCGCCGTCGCCATTAGTCCCACCGCGAGGCTGACCAGCGCTCCGATGATGAACGCGGATGGACCCGGCCGGTAAATCAACAGCGGAAAGTTCAGGTTTTCGGTATAACCGGCCGTGCTCAGTCGTCCCAGCACGGCGCCGAGCCCCCATCCGAGCAGAATGCCCAGCAACGTGATGGCGATCACAAACTTTGCGTAGTGCCAGCCTATCTCGGCGTTACTGTAACCAAACGCTTTCATCAGACCGATTTCGCTGCGTTCCGTGGCAATCAGCCGCGTCAGCACCGTATTGGTGAGAAACGCCGCAACGACCAGGAAAATGGTCGGTAGAATGCGCGCCGACGTCTGGTTCTGGGCTAATTCGTTCTGCACGAACCAGTTCGAGATGTGGTCCTTGCGATCGATGGCGCCGACGCTGCCGTAAGGCGCGAGAAGCGCATCCAGCGCTTGAATCGTCTCGCGCGTATCCGTACCGCGCAGTACCGTCAGCGACAGTTCGTTGAACGCGCCGTCGTAGTCGTAGGCGGCCTCGAGGGCTTTTTGCCCCATCCAGAGAATGCCGTACCGCTTTTTGTCCGGAATCAGCGCAAACGGGTTCATGACGTAGATGAACTCGGGCGACGTGGCGGTGCCGACGATCCGCAGCCTGCGCTTGTTGTCGTTGATGATCGCCTGGATCGTGTCGCCGGGCGACAACCCGTGGGCTTCGGCGAACGATTCGTTGACCAGAACCTCGTCCGGGCGGCCCGGTTCGACGAGCCGCCCCTGCCGGAGCACCAGCCGGTTCAGATCCGGCTGCCTGCCCTCCGGCACGGACACCAAACGGCCCATCAGCGGTTCGGGAAAACCCTCGACATCGAGCACGGCCTGCATGGAAATGCGCAGCTCGCTTATCTGCACGCCTTCCAACGCGTTGATGCGCTCTTTCAGATGCCGGGGCGCGCGTTTGACCGTTGCGAATACGTGACCGAACCGATAGCGCTCGTAATACGTATCGGCGGTCACCCGCAGCGATTCGTGAGTCGACAGGGACATCACGAGCAACGCAATACCGCAGGCAATGACGAACGCAATGGAGACGACCTGGCCTTTCAGCCGCCACAGGTCGCGAAGGAGCTTTTTGTCCGGCGCCCTCATTCTATTACCAGGCCAGCGAGCGTGCCGCTCGGCGCTTGGAGTTCCGGCGGATGTCGGTTATCCGCCCGTCGCCAAGAGAGATGACTCGATCCGCCATGCCGGCCGTCACGGAGTTATGCGTGATAATCGCGGTGGTCGTGCCCAATTCACGGTTCACGGTCTCAATCGCCTCGAGAACGACGATGCCGGTCTTGCTGTCCAGCGCGCCCGTCGGTTCGTCACAAAGCAGGATTGCCGGCTGTTTTGCGATGGCGCGCGCGATCGCGACGCGCTGCTGCTCACCGCCCGAAAGCTGCGACGGAAAGTGATCAATCCGCTCTCCGAGCCCAACGGTATTGAGCGCATCAACCGGATCCAGCGGATTCCTGGCAATCTCGGTGACCAGCGCCACATTCTCCCGCGCGGTCAGGCTGGCGATCAGGTTATAGAACTGGAACACGAAACCAACGTAGTCACGCCGGTAGCGCGTTAACGCCGTCTCGTCGGACGCCGTGATATCACGTTCATCAAAATAGACGTGGCCGGACGTCGGCGTGTCCAGGCCGCCGAGAATGTTCAGGAGCGTCGATTTACCGCTGCCCGACGGACCGAGCAAAACGACCATCTCACCGGCATACAATTCGAGATCCACATCGCGCAGGGCGGTAACCTCAACTTCGCCGGAGGTATACACCTTGGTCAGCCCCTGCGCCCGCAGGGCCGCCCGGGCTGTGGGTCTCGTCGGACTCGTTGCCACCATTTGATTCTTACCGTCGCGGGGAAACGACACTCACACCGACGGTCGTTTCGAGCTGTACCGCACGATAGTGTGCGAAGCCCCGCGCGCACTCCATACGTAGATCACACAGCGTTCCGGGCCGGGCGGCGCGGCCGCGAGCCAGTTTGGGATAGGCTCTAGCCCGCTCCGCCGCCCGCTTTCTCCTCGGCCGGCACCGGCACGCGCACGCTCTCGGCCAACGCATCCAGCTGGACGATCAGTTCCCCGAAACCGGGTGAGTCCCTGCGCGTGTAGTTCAGATTCCGGAACAACCCCGTAAGACGCGTGAAATACTCACGAGCCGCTTCCTTGTCGTCGAAACTGCAGTCCTGGGTGACGAGCGCGTACACGCGGGCGAACATTTGTCGTTGCCGGTCCATGTTGGTTGCCGTATCGACGTCGTCGAATGCGTCCTGCTGCAGATAGACCATGTCAACGAACTGCGCCTGTTGCAGGGTCACGAAGTCCTCGAGCGAAATGCCCTCCTCGCCGGTCACCTGCATCATCTGCATGACGGAATCCCCTCTACGCAGCAGCTCGAGTATCTCGGCCACGCGGTCGGTCCAACCGGCATCGATTTCGTTGTCGTACCAACTGGACAGCTGTTCCATGTATCGGGTCCAGGAAAGCAGCGGATCAACCGCCGGATAAAACCGCTTGTACGCACGATCGGCCGAGAGACCGAGAAACGTCTTGACGGTCGCCAGCGTCGCCTGGGTCACCGGCTCCTCGAAGTTGCCGCCGGCCGGGGATACGGTGCCGATCATCGTCAGGCTGCCGGTGTGCCCATCGTTGCACTTGACGACTCCCGCACGCTCGTAAACGCTGCGGATGTTCGAGTCGAGATAGGCGGGAAACGCTTCCTCACCGGGAATCTCCTCCATGCGTCCCGAAATCTCGCGAATAGCCTGTGCCCAACGCGACGTCGAGTCGGCCAGCAACAGAACGTCATGACCCATCTGCCGGTAGTATTCTCCGATCGTTACGCCGGTGTAAATCGACGCCTCGCGGGCGGAAACCGGCATCGATGAGGTGTTGCAAATGATGACGGTGCGATCCATCAACGAACCGCCGGTGTTCGGATCGCGCAGCTGCGGAAACTCGGTAATGGTCTCCACGACCTCACCGGCGCGCTCACCGCAGGCGACGATGATCACGATATCGACGGCCGAATACTTGGAGATGAGGTTCTGCAACACGGTCTTGCCGGCGCCGAACGGTCCAGGTATGCACGCCGTGCCGCCTCGCGCAATCGGGAAAAACGTGTCGATCAGCCGCTGTTGCGTGATCAACGGCTGATCGGGATACAAGCGCTCGCTCCTGCGCGCGCGCAGCAGCCGCTCGGGCAGAGGCACCCGCACCGGCCATTGCTGCGCCAGGCTGAGCTCTCGTTCACGCCCATGACGGTCGCGAACGGCGGCAACCGGCATGTCGACGCTGACGTTGCCTTCCTGAACCCAGTCCAATTCGAGTTCGCCGGGTTCGTCGAACGGCACCATGATTTTGTGGTCGTAACGCCCCTCCTTGACCGTGCCGATGACGTCGCCTGCAACGAGCCGCGCGCCGTGTTCGACCCCCGGTATGAACGACCACTGCTGCCGGGTGTCGAGCGCGTCTACCTGGGCGCCGCGAGGCAGGAAGAAGCCGTACTCGTTGGCCAGCTGTTCCAACGGGTTTTGCAGCCCGTCGTAAACCTGACCGAGCAGTCCGGGACCCAGGGTCGCGGACAGCATCCGCCCCGTCTGCAACACGTCGTCGCCGATACAAACACCGCGGGTGTCCTCGAAAACCTGCGCAACCGCAGTGCCGCGGTCGACGCGCAGAATCTCGGCCTTGAGTTGCTCCCGCTCCTGGCCCGCCTGCGGCCGCGGGCAGACGTAAACGACTTCGTTCTTGATCAGCGGCATCGTCTCGTCACCGTCGTTCAGCGACTCGATGACGACCAGGTCGTCCTGAACGGCAATGACCCGGGCGCTCGCCCGATTCGTCCGCGGTCCGCGCCGGATGCTGCCTTTTTCCGCCGACGTGCTCATCGATCAGTGGTACAGGCGCCCGAACTCGCCAAGCCCCTCCTCCGCCAAACTCAGGATACGATCTCTCGACGCGACTTCGTCGTAGTGCGTCCAGCGATCAATCAGGTCCCAGCGCAACACGTAGATCGCCACGGCCTCAAAATCGAAATAATGCCCCGCGCCCGCGCGCGACAGCTGACGCCACGCTCTGTCGAGAAACTGTCGCTCGAGGCCGAGCGCGTCGTCGTTGCGCATCAACTGCTCGGCGTCCGCCACCCAGGGATACATATGCCCGAGTCCGAAGTCGGGCTCCGTCCAGTGGCGGCGGATGAAATCCGGCCAGCGGCCGAATCCCCACGGCCGTCGCGGGTCCGGCGGCGGCCGCCCCAGCTTGCGCATGCGCAACGCGGCGATCAGCGTGCGGGTTTCGAGCCGCGCCCGTACAACCTCGTTGAGCAGTGCGTTGTCGAGTTCGTCAATCAGCGCGTTGGCGCGACGCAGGAAATCGGCGTCCGTTTCGGCCAGCAGCAGCCGGCGCCACTGCAGCACGTCCTCGATCATTTGCAAGCTGCGGGCGTCATCCGGCCGCAACCAGGCAAGCCGTTTGTCGAGCTGAAAGCGGGACAAGGGTGTCTGGCGGGCCCCGAACAGCCTGCCGTGATACGGCAAACTCGTCATCAGGGTTTCATAACGCGGCTCACCCACGAACGATTCCCTCCAACAACGCACGAAAGCGCGGTTGGAGATGCTCCAGGAGGAGGGAGGTCACGGCGTCCGTCGTCACCTCGACCTGGATCTCATCGGCGACCATTCGCGCGACGATGCCCTCGGTGTCGCTGTCGCTTATGCGCAGGGATACTCCCTCGCGCAGCATCGAGTCGGTGATTCCCAGCACCAGGTCCGTCATCTCGCCAGCCTGCAGCTCGGCCGGATTCCGGCGCAGCTCGTCCAGCTCCAGCGCCTGCCGCGGCAGCAGGAGCTCGACCGGCTCCGAGTCGGCAAGGACCTCACTTTGTTTGCCCGCAATCTCCAGGATCAGCCGCGCGAGAAACTCCTGGTCACTCAGCTTGTCCGCGACGAGGCGGCGGACCTCGCCTGCAAAACGGTGAGAAAGGCGTTCGCGCAACGACAACAGCATGTCACGAGCAGCAACCTGCAGCGCATCGTCCGCCGACGTTTTCAACGCCTGCGATTCTCTGCGCGCCTTTGCGATCAGGTTGTCCGCCTCGTCCTGCGCCTGTGACACGAGCCAGCGGGCGCGCGCCTCGGCATCCGCAACGATCCGCTCCGCCTCTTTCCGTCCCGCCTTGACGCCTTCCTCGCGCAGGCGGTCGATCAACTCTTCCACACCGTAGGAGATCGCCTCATCGCCCCGCCGCTCGTCTTTTACGTTCATGTCACGTCTCTCCACGCAGGCTCAAGCGGGTTGAATGCCCGCGCTCAGCACCAGAGCAAAGATGAAGGCAAATACCGCGAAGCCTTCGACGATAGCCGCCGGCGCGAGCGCCAATCCGAATATCTCCGGTTTCGCCTTTGCCGCGTGGATCGCCGAGGCGCAACATTGGCCCTGGCGCGCGGCGCTCCACAACAGCGCCAGACCGGACAGGACGCCGATACCAAAGGCGCCGGCGGCGGTATCGACGGTCATCGGCTGGTTCAGCGTAAACATGACGACGATGCCGTAAATGATCTGCGAAGACGGCATGGCCGAGATACCGACATAACGCCCGTATCCACTCTCGGTATCGAGCATGGCGCCGATCGCCGCCTGGCCCGCCGTTGCGCAACCGATGATGCTGCCTATGGCGCCCAGCGCAACCGGCGCATAAACGCCGGCCCAGCCCAGCGCGATGATCAGGTTGTTCATAGTTCAATTTCCTTCTTGCGAAACGGCCGGAAGGGATGACCCTCCTCCTCCATTCCCCAGTTGAAGAACTCGATGAAGTTGAGCCGCAGGCCGTGCACCACGCCGCTGATGACCGCCAGCGCCAGGTTGAGTCCGTGTCCCAACAGGAGAATCAACAGCTTGAGCAACAGACCCGCGCCCGGCGCGGCCGCCGCCGCGTCATTGGCGATCTGATTGAAGGTGATTGCCAGCGATGCGCTGGCAAGACCGAGCGCAAACAGCCGCAAATAACTCAGGACGTCACCGAAGACCTTCGTGGCGTTCGTCAGCGACATCAACCCGCCCAGCAGGCGCAATGCGGCGTCCCGCGGCGTTCGCACCTCCCGTTTGCTGCCGAAACACAACACGGCGACTGCGCCTGCAATCATCAACCCGATGGAGAGGGCTCCGACAATCGTAATACCTTCCTGGCCCGAGCCGAACAGCCATAGCGCGAGACTGCCCGCGATGACCGTATTCCAGGCGATCGGAATCGCGCGATCCCGCCACTCGCGATGATTGAAGGCGCGCATCGTGTTCGCGAGCGTGACGTGGACGGCGCCGATGATAATCGACAACCGGATCATGACGTCGAAATCGTCGAGATCGAGTACGTGCAGCCAGCCGAGTAACGAATCGTCGCGTGGGGTGACGCCGAAGTAGCTCCCGGCCAGCGCGCCGTACGCCACCGACAGGGCGACGATCATTGCCATCATGTCGCGCATGCGCCGGCCCAAATCACTTTTCCCCATGCGGCGCCAGAAAACGCCGAGCGCGGCGCCGAGCACGAGCCCGTATCCCGCGTCGCCCAGAATCATTGCGAAAAACAGTGCGAACGAGACCAAAACGACCTGCGAGGGATCCCACGCGGCATAAGCCGGCGTTTGGTAAAACGACACGAGATCGGCGCCGCCGGCGACCCGGTCGGGGTTGTCGAGCAGGGTCGGCGGTTTGTCGCCGGGCCTCGGGTCGTCCACCAACAGCCCGAGCCCGTGTTGTAGCGCGTACCGTTCCAGCGCGTCCAGGCGCTCCGCGGGTGTCCATCCCTGCAGCGCGAACATTTCCGCATTGTCGAGCGTCAGTTCACAAGCGTGTTTGAGCGCCGCCGCGTCCTCGGCACGCGCGATATTGTTTTCCAGAAGGTATATCCAGCGCGTCAGGCTATCGCGCTCGGCGCGCAGGGAGTCGAGATCGATACGCGTCGCCTCGAACTGCTTGCGCAACGTCTCCAGGCTCTCGGAACCCGTGTGTACACGGGGCACCGGCAGCAGCCCCGCCGGCGGTTCCGTCGGCGATATCACCAGCACGTACGCGGAAAGGTTGTCCTGGTGCACTATCTCCCAGGGCAAATCGAGTTCGGCGAGCGCGCCTTTTTTCCCGAGCGGCAGGATGTAGAACCAGAGCAGATAGCCGCCGACGTCGTCTATTTCCGGGTACTCGAAATCGCCCCAGGGTTCGCGGTCCTTGATACGTCGCGCCAGCATGTCGTGCCGGTCGACCGCTTCGCGGACACGCTGCCGGTTATCGAGCACCTCCTGCACGACGGCGTCAACGTCGAAATTCTCGTCTTCCAGCACCTGATGGCGCCGCCGCCCGGACGCGCGCAGATACTTCAGCGCCTGCAGGCAGTCTTCCGGGCGTTCGGTCGCGCCGTATTCGGGCGGGTCATGGCGCGGCCCCAGCGGCACCAGATGCAGGCAGCCGATTCTTTGCAGCGCCCCCAGAACCACGGTTTTCTCCGCGGCCAGACCGACCACGGTCACCTTCTTCAGCGCAACGATACTCATCGCGACTGCCGTTTGCGTTTGGATATTTTGGCGTTGACGACACCCGCCTTCTCGGCATCCGCCAACTTTATGCGAATCCTTCGGATGTTGTCGCGTGTCCGCGGTATCAACACCTTGTCGAACAAGTTGACCCGCTGTGTGATTTTGTTGACCGCCGTCGCCAGGGTCGCAGCCCGACGTTCGAGCACCTGCGCTTCGACTCTAAGGCGCAGCAAGCGCTGGAGCGTGTCGACAAGCGAATCGACCCAGTGCGGCCTGGTCAGGAACGAGTAGTCCGCCGGCGCTAGCTCGATTTCCGCCAGCCGGGGCAGCCGAAGGCCAACGACGTTTTCATGAGCCAGCCGCACGCGCTTCACGGCGACGATACCGCTGAGACTCAGGCGAGCGTCCGCGGCCATGGGCAGGTCCCTCCCTGACGCCCGTTCGATACCTTCGATCCGCGCGTACACGTCGTCCAGCGCACGACGCGCCTTGTTGCGCTCTGCAATGAGCTGCCTGCGCTTCAGATCCAGCGACGGCAGAAACTTCTCGTAGGTGCCGAGCTGCCGGGACTCGCGCGTGAGCGAGGTTTTATTCAGCGCCAGCTGCGGCAAGACCGCCCACCTCGTCTCTCGCAACGTCCCTAGGGAAGTATGTGTCGATCAGCTCCTGTTTCATGATCAATTCCCGCTCGTCGAAACACTGCGCGAGCGTCCGCCAACACAGGTCCAGCGCTTCTTCGAGCGGCATGGACACGTTGATGTCCGCAAATCGCTGCCGGAAGAGTTCGCCGAAGTGAAGCAGCTTGTGGTCGAAGGGCGATAAATCGAACGCCATTGCCTGCTTTTGTTTTGCGTCACGCGCATCCGAATAAAACCGGATCATCGTGTTCATGATCTGCGCGTGGTCCTCGCGTGTGACGCGACCGATCACGTGCTGTTTGAGTCGGGACAGCGAGCCGAACGGGTCGATCATGCCGTCGTGCAAATAGAACTGACCCTCGGTGATGTAACCGGTATTGTCGGGAACCGGATGTGTGACGTCGTCGCCGGGCATCGTCGTCACGGTCAGAATCGTGACTGACCCCGCGCCCTCGAAGTTGCAGGCTTTTTCGTAGCGCCGCGCCAGCTGCGAATAGAGATCGCCGATGTAACCGCGGTTGGACGGCACGTGCTCCATCGAAATGCCGACTTCTTTCAGGGCGTCGGCGAACGCGGTCATGTCCGTCATCAGCACCAGCACGCGCTTGCCTTCACTTGCCGCCAGCTTCTCCGCCACCGCCAGAGCCATGTCGGGCACGAGCAGACGTTCTACAACCGGGTCCGCCGCCAGATTGACGAACATGACGGTTCTGGAAAACACGCCGGCGTTCTCGAACGCGGTGCGGAAAAAGTGGAAGTCGTCGAAGATGAGCCCGATCCCGCCGAAGATCACGACGTCGGCGTCGGCCTGAATGCCGATGCGCGCCAGAAACGGGTTGAAGGGCTCGCCGGCAATCGAAAATATCGGGATCTTCTGACTTTCGACGAGACAGTTGAAAACGTCGATCATCGGCACGTCGGTACGAATCATCTCGGAGGCGACGATACGACGCATGGGATTGACCGACGGGCCGCCGACGTCGATTTTCGGCTCATCGCCGAGATCGGGGCCGCCGTCCACGGGCTCTCCGGAGCCGCGGAAAACCCGGCCCATGATGTTCGCGGAGTAAACCGCCTGAACGGGATGTCCCAGAAAGCGCACCGAGGCGTCGGTGCCCAGGCCCTTGGTACCCGAAAAAACCTGTAGCGAAGCGGATTCACGATCCAGATTGATGATCTGCGCCATGGAACGACGGCCGTCCGCACTTTCCACCAGCGCGATGTCGCCAAAGCGCGCCGGCGAGGATTCAGGCACGCGGACTTTGATGACGTCACCGACGATCTCGAGGATTTTCGAGTAGCGCAGGAGCGATTGAGCCATGAATTCACCTCTTGCCGAGCCATATTCTTATTACTACGAACGCGGCGCGGCCACAGCAGGCAGCAGACCCGACAACTTATAGAACAGCGGTAAGCGTTTTGTAATACGCGCACCTACCTACATGGCGGCGATTCCAGTCGGCGGAAATCCGAACACATTTTCTATACAAAACTCTGCCGCGCCATCGATGTCATGGCTTGTTTGGATGTGTATGATGCGCCCGCTTATCGAATCCAGACATTCACGGACGAAAACGAGTTGAGATTAAACGAATGAACCCAGTAAACCTGCGACAGACGCTTTGCTTGAGCATCGTATTGGCCGTCACGGCTTTCTCCCCCAAACCCGCTAACGCCACGATCGTCGAATTTCAGACGGTGCTGGGCAGTTTTCAGGTAAACCTCTACGACAATGCCACACCGGCCACGGTCGCCAATTTCCTCAACTACGTAAACAACGGCGCTTACACCGACTCGGTCTACCACCGGTCCGTTCCCGGATTTGTCGTACAGGGCGGCGGTTTTACTTACGATCAGTCGCTGCCCCTGGACGCTATTCCGACAAATGCACCGGTCACCAACGAACCGGAATTCTCGAACGTGCGCGGCACCATCGCCATGGCCAAGCTGGCGAACTCGCCCAACAGCGCAACCAGCCAGTGGTTTTTCAACCTCGTCGACAACAGCGGCGACCTCGATGGATCCAACGGCGGTTTTACGGTGTTCGGCGAAGTCGTCGGCGACGGCATGGACATTCTCGACGCGATCGCGGCGTTGCCCCGATACAATTTCGGCGGCGCGGCGAACGAGCTGCCGCTCAGGGATTACACGGCGGCCGATTTCAACAACAACGTTCCGATCGACGGTGAAAACCTGGTGATAGTTTCGGCGGTCATCGTGACGGACACGACCGTCGACAGCGCCGCGGGACTCAACCCGCCGCCCAACACGACCGCCAACCCTCCCGGCGGCGGCGGTGGTGGCGGCGGTGGTGGCGGCGGCGGCAGCATCGGCGTCATTGGCCTTATTGCCTTGCTGGCAGCCTGCCGGCGGCGCACCGTCCACAACCGATAGCGCCGCCGAGCGTATCCGGAGTCCGCTGTAGGAGCCCGTCCCGACAGGCGACCGGATTGGAACCGCATGCGGCATCCATGGCAAAGAATGGCGGTGGATCGTAAGATGGGACGCGGTTGACTGGAGCGGTACACGAGCCATGAAAGACGCCAACGATATGTTCCTGTGGAACTGCTGGTACGCCGCCGCGTGGGCGCACGAGCTTGCTGACGGCAGGAAACTCGCACGCCGCTTCCTCGAGAGACCGGTTGTGATCTATCGGGGAGAAAGCGGCCGGTACGTCGCACTGGACGACCGCTGTTGCCATCGCGCCGCCCCCCTGTCGCTCGGCCGCGTGGAAGGCGACGCCATCCGCTGCATGTACCACGGCATGAAATACGATGCCGACGGCACCTGCATCGAAATACCCGGCCAGGACCGGATCGGCAGCACGCACCGGGTACGGAGGTATCCGCTCGTCGAGAAGGGGCATCTGCTGTGGATCTGGATGGGTGACCCGGACCTGGCCGATCCGGACGACATCCTGGATTACGAACCCTTGAGCAATAGTGACTGGACCGGGCTCCCCGAACAGGCCTACCTGCACTATGACGCTAACTGGCTGCTCATCGTCGACAACCTCGCCGACTTCTCCCACCTGGCCTTCGTTCACACCAACACGCTGGGGGGATCGGAGGAGTATGCCTATGCAAGCACGGCCCAGGAGATCGAACGATTGGACCGGGGCTTTAGTTTCGTCCGCTGGCACCGGGACAGCGCGCCCCCGCCCTACCATGTGAAGGTCAGCCCGGAGGGAACGGCGCGGGTTGACCGCCGTAACGTCATCAAAATGCTCGTGCCCGGCGTATTTTTCATGGAAACGACGTTTGCGCCGGTCGGCTGGAATCCCGACGGCGATGACATGGGTAACGTGCGGCAATACCGCAATTGCCAGTACATGACGCCGGAGACCCGCTCCACTTCGCACTTTTTCTGGAACTACCTGCGCGACTTCCGCAAGGACGAAGAAGCCGTGTCGCTCTCGCTTCGGGACAGTCTGCTGGAGGGTTTCATGGAAGACAAGGTCCTGATCGAGGCACAGCAGAAACTGTTGGAAATCGACGACCCGTTTCAGCCGCGTTTTTTGCAGGCGGACGGCGCATTCTCGCATTTCCGCCAGAGCCTGGATCAGTTGATCGCGGAAGAACGAAAAACTTACCCGCCGGAAACGCGGCCCATCAACAACCCAATCCTTTAGAGACACGATCGCGGATCGCCGTAAAACGCCGTGCCTGGCGTGGGCACTGCCCAATTTTGTGATGCCGAAAAAACCGCGCATTTGGTTATGGCCCCGGCCCACCCGCTGCTGAAAGAATCAGCGCTGTAATGAACGCCGACACACAATCCACCTGGCGCACGCCGCTGCTGGTCATAGCGGCGGGCTGTCTGATCGCGCTGCTCGGTTTTGGCGCCAGGTCCGCGTTCGGCTTGTTCCTGGAGCCGATGACGGCCGCCCGCGGCTGGAGCCGCGAGACCTTTTCACTGGCGATGGCCGTGCAGAACCTCGCCTGGGGTTTCGGCGTTCCCATCGCCAGCGCTCTCGCCGACCGCTTCGGGCCCGGCAGAGTCCTGGGCGCCGGGGCCCTGGTGTACGCGGTCGGCACCTGGGGCATGTCCACGGCCACGACGGCCGTCGAGCTCAATTTTTTCGGCGGCCTGCTGACCGGTTCCGGTATCGCGCTGACCTCGTTCTCGATTGCGCTCGCGGCGATGGCAAAAGTCGTCACCCCCGCGCGCCAGTCGCTGGTCCTGGGACTGGGCACCGCGGCGGGTTCTTTCGGGCAGGTGGTTTTCTCGCCGCTCAGTCAGCTGTTTATTGCGCAGTTCGGCTGGGCTCCCGCACTGACGATACTGGCCGGCTCCGTTCTGTTCATTCTGCCCCTGGCGTTTCTGCTGCCCGGCAGCGCGGAACAGGCCGCTCAGTCAGCCTTCAAACAGAGCGTTGGCGAGGCGATTCGTGAAGCGCTGCAGCATCGCGGCTACGTGCTGCTCACGATCGGATTTTTCGTCTGCGGTTTCCACGTTGCCTTCATCACGGTGCACTTCCCCGCATACGTGAAAGATCTCGGTCTTGCGCCGGAGGTCGGCGCCTACGCCATTGCGATCATCGGCCTGTTCAACATACTCGGCGCGTTCTTGTCCGGCCTCGCCGGTCAGCGCTGGAGCAAAAAGTCGGGACTGGCGGCTATTTATTCGATACGCGCAATCGCCATCACCGGCCTGATGCTCGCGGACAAAACCGCGTCGACCATCTACCTGTTTGCGTCCGCGATGGGCATTCTGTGGTTGTCCACGGTACCGCTCACGTCCGGAATCGTTGCCCAGGTGTTCGGCCTGCGCTACATGGCCACCCTGTTCGGGATCGTGTTCTTCAGTCACCAGCTGGGCAGCTTCAGCGGCATCTGGCTCGGCGGATTCCTCTACGACCGCACCGGTACGTATGACGTGGTGTGGTGGGCCGGGGTCGTACTGGCGGCGGTTGCCGCATTGATCCATTTGCCGATCAACGAACGGCCGCTGCCACGCTTGGTCGTCGGATCTACCCAGGGACAGCACTGATAGCCGTATGGGCGGTGATAACATGTCGTCTATCGGAACGGTCGATGATCATGCAGCTGAATACGTACGTCAGCCGAGGCGGATCTGACGAGCTTCAACAATCCACAACGGCTGCTTCCCGCCGGGTTTTCTGCTTGGGTTTCTTTACCCAGCACTTGTTCAGAATCTCTCTGGAGGTTTCTTGAATCCTGCAGTAATTTGGCAACTACTTGTCAGGAGGTACAGTTTCATTGGAGCCTGCAGATTCCCTACTACGATGTAGGATTTCTCGATACAGGTTAATGTGAGATTTCGCTATTGTCGAAAATGAATATGTTTCTCTGACTCGGGCGATCGATTCTCGCGACAGTGAAGACCGCCGTTCTTCGCTGTGCAATACCCAAGCGATTCCAGACGAAAGGTCATCACTATCATTGTGCTTGCTCAGGTAACCTGTCTTCTTGTGTTGAATCATATCACCGACACCGCCAACATCATTGCCTACACAAGGTAGCCCACAAGCCATAGCTTCGAGTATCGTATTCGGGAGATTGTCTTCAAGTGATGGAAGTATGAATGCGTCAGCGCTCGAGTAGGCCAACACAAGACTTGTATCATCGTTCAAGCGACCAAGGTATCTGGTCTCAATACCGAACCCTGGTGGTAGGCTTGGAGCCAAGGAACCGAAAACCAGTAGAAGATACTCGTCAGCTTCCGCCCGTTTTTCAAACTCAATAATGGCTTTTTCAAGCAACTCAAAACCTTTCCTCTTATCAGACGTAGCGCTTACTGCACCAAACAAAAGTATTTTTTTATCGACTGGTAAGTTAAGAATACTTCGCGCTACCGATTGTTCTACAGGCTTAAAAACTTGAGTATCGATGCAGTTTGGTATCACAACGATCGACTTGTTACGAAAAACTCGACTTGACGTTCCACACTTCTTTAGCCATCTGCTAGGTGCAATCGGCGTAAGATCCATACCATCCCAGCTGCGAAACTTTTTGTCGTTGACCGATCTGGATAGGTCGTTTTCCCTTGAGCTGCTAAGCTGAGGGCAGGCACCGCAACGATTTTCGTATTTTTTGCAGTCCCCTGCGTAGTGACATCCCCCGGTAAAAGGCCACATGTCATGCATTGTCCAGACGACAGGTTTGTTGAACGAAGCGATGGACCTGACGTTGAGGAATCCGCCGCAAATCCAATGCATATGAATAATGTCTGGGTTGAAACCTGCTATCTGGTGTTTACCGAATGGAAGCCAAGCGGGTGAAAAGTAACTGTGCGGCCTCCTGTTTCGGTAACACGCGAGCCTCAGCTGATCGATGTTAGGCCTATAGGTAGACAGTAATTTCCCAACCCGAGAACGAGGTCCTTGAACCGCGTGCTCATCCGTATGCCGTACCTGAACCTTAACCCGTGATTCAACCCCTTCTTCGAGCAGGGATCGATGCAACCGAAGCGCTGCCACATCGGCGCCTCCTCGACCGTCCGAGGTGCACAAATGAAGAATTTTCATTGTTTTGCGCTATCTTCCATGCATACGTCGTCGAAGAAACCACCGAGCTTCAGGTCACGCTCTGTAACGTATGGGGATTCTCGTCCGGAAGAAAGCAATAATTCCATCTCATCGGCTAATCTTGCCGAATGCAGGTTTCCGATCGGCCGTGAGAGCACACCGTGCTTCTTTGAGAGAGAAGCCACTTTACCTTCGCCCATTGTATAGTCAAGAGCGATCGCTGGTGTATTGGCAGCAATGGAGAACACCAACGCGTGGTATCGCATGGTCACCGCAAGGTCCGCGCCTCGAAAATACTCGAAACATTGGTCCAATGTTGGTTCGCGCGTAAGCAGGTCGGCGTTTACAAGTTCCGACAGCTCCGGGAACCGTCGCAACAAGCTTCGGTAGTACCAACGATCGTCTCCCCCAATGTAATTCGTACACATAGACAGAGGGACTATTTGTATTCCCTGCCTACGTCCGAGGTCGATCAACGCACTAACAAGCGATTCTTCAAATTTCTTCTTTTTTTCTTCCGCCTGGGTCGAGGTCAGATTTCTAGCGTACTCGGAATACGGCCAGTCCCTTAGCCCCAGGAGTACCGTCTTGACAGAGTTGTCATGCACTGGCCCTGAATGATCCCTTACTTTTCTCAGGGCCCAGCTGAAGGCAGGGTCCTCGGCAACCATATCTCCATCCGTGTCGATCCCAAGGGTTGCTGAGGTCTCCAATGATCTCTCATCTCTATAAATGCGATGCTGAGCGTTTCGAAGAATATTGGAAATGGACTCGTTGTGAAAATTTTCTCCGAGCGGACCAATGCCACAGCCGCAAATGACAAATGGAACTCCAGCGTCAGCCGCCGCATTCGATAGTGACTCCATCTCGGCCAAGTGGCTTAATGCCATCAATGGCCCTCCGCCAAAGACAAGTAAATCAAAGTCGCCAATATTGAACTCAGCGTTGAGCAAGTCCAGCGTAGTAGTATCGGCTATCTCAGGTGTCCTTGATCTAGATAGCTCAGAAACAGTTGTATTCAGAGAACCGACAACCAAGTCCGGCTGATCGTAGTTTCGTCTCAATAGATAGACAATGCCGCTTAGAATCGCGAGGTCGCCAATTGTCTCCGTACCATACCACCCGCAGATCAGGATTCTAGGTCGGAGACGACTATTTACGGCCAATGATGAGCTAGACCTAGCCGTACCAAGGGAAGCAAATCGGCGTTTTCGTTTCGCAAAAACGCGCGCCTCGACCAGCCGTCTAAAAGGTTCTACAACACCGCCATCGTTGAAATTCAACAAATTTCTAGCGGTCTTTCTGCAGAGGTGCTTTATTACAATTTTTGGAGGCAGCGGACCGACATAATCATGCACGCAGTCATCGCAACTCGTCTTGATGATATTCGTCAAGACGCGTTTATTCCCGAAGTACGCCTGACGCGGATCGTCCGTTAGAAGATTGGCCAGCTCCGGGCTCTTTACTGCGCAATACAATAACTTGCTATCCGCTGTTATCGTAACCCCGCGAAACTGCCAGTCACAACCTGCTTTTCTTGGCAAGCCGTAAAGCAATTGATCTACGAGAGATTGATAAAAATATATCTGTTTGTCAGATTTTTCGTAATGTCTGATTACACATTGAAGGAAATTGCAGAAATGAAACTTCTCTGAATCGTCCAGCAAAAACGGGCCGACTGTGCTATCTGAATAGAGTCGCTTATGAGGTATACCAAGCCGATATTTAATATAGACGTCCTTTTCCTGGGCAAAGTCATGTAAATCGTGGAGCCCATAAACGTTGTCCTTTACCACGGTACACCCCAACTGGAGGAAGTGAAAAATTCCCTCCTCTTTCACCTGGTCTATCACTCGCACCGCGTTATCGAAATTGCCTTGTCTTCCCCTAACGACATCGTGTACATCGCCCACGCCATCTAGAGAAATCATTACATTCAATTTACCCTCGTGTGCGAGGGCAGATTCGTACAGCGCGCGGATGCCGGACACCACCTTCTTGCTGACCAGTCCGTTTGTAATTAGCGAAATCTGCTCGAGCTTGGGAAGTTTGGCGAACAATACGTCGGCAATTTCTTTCAAGTCCTTGCGAATAGTCGGCTCACCGCCATTTATGCCAACCGTTCTTACGTTGGAAAAAAATCTCGTATCGAGTATTTTTTCCAACTCATTGGGAGAAATCTGATAGGAGAGTTTTTGTTGCCAGATGTTGCACATTTGACACCCTGCATTACATATATCATTTACAGGGAACTGAATAACTTGCGGACGTATGGCGATACCGGCTTTTGGCAGGTACCATGAAACCAACTCGAGAAACTTTGACGTGATTCGCACTTTCTTCAGACTTGCGTGATATTCGATTGCTGTCGATCTGGATTACTATTCACTCTTCAACTGCCAGGTCACTGCCAATTCCCGCCAAGGATATCAGCATAAGTGCAGAAAACACGACGAACGCGTCAAAAAGCGACTCGCAAACTGATTGTTTTCCCTTGGCTGGTCTACACGCGCGCAAACAGCACTTTACCAGCCAAAGGTATCCGAATGCCTGTCTACCGATACGATCTCCGATCGCAATTCGACCCCATGATCGAACAAATGTGGTAAATACTGTTTTCTGCTGCTGCCGCATACTTTCACAACCCGACAAATCTGAGTTAGACCCAAAGCTCGGAGGTAAGGAGCCGGGATACGGCCCTCCCCCAACAAGAAACAATAGCAACCAATACGCGAGTTAGCCGACGACGGCGAATAAACGAAAGCAACTTCTGATGGGCCAATTCAATGGAAGACAAACTGAAGCCATATTTCGACAACACTCTTTGGTTGATTGCTGAGAGAGTTGCGCGAATTGCTGTAGGCGTCTTTCTATTCGCCTACATGGCAAGGTATCTTGGCCCCGTTGCCTTCGGCACACTCAACTATGCGATTGTTATCGCAGGCTTGGCCGTTCCTTTTATCTCCCTTGGTTTGAACAGAACGCTCGTAATGGAGATGGTTCGTAACCCCGAGCAGGAGATGGTGTTATTGGGCACAGTTTTTGTTTTTAAAATGGCCGTCGCCGTCGCAGCCTCCCTGACTCTAGTCACGTTGGTATTCGCACTCGATTTCGGCCCTGAAGAAAGCCATCTAATCATTGCAATCATCTCGATCGGAAATGTGTTTCTTGCGTTCGACGTCATTGAATACTATTTCCAATCAAAAGTGCAATCCAAGTATTCCGCCATCTATAAGAGCATCGCATTCTTCTTGTCTTCATTAGTAAAAATATTGCTGATAATTTTCGAGATGGAGCTGATTTACTTCGCTTTGGCGGCGTTTCTGGAAATGTTTTTCGTCGCAATGTTTGCTTTCCTGACCTACCAACTACGCAACGGCACGACGGCAACAACGTTCCCACGTTGGCAACTGGATATCAGCAGAGGATACGAACTTGTCAGGAATTCATGGCCTGAGGTCATTTCAGGTTTTGGGACAATACTGTGCATGAAACTGGATCAAATCATGCTCGAGGCTTTTCGCGGGGTAGAAGCTGTTGGCGTGTTCTCGGCGGCAGCAAGACTCACTGATGCCTGGTATTTTATCCCCGCAGCCATAGCGACTTCGTCCTTTCCAGCGATCATCTCCATGAAAACAAAAGACGCCAAGGAGTACCAACAGGGATTACAAGACCTCTTCTCCATCCAGATAATAGTCTGTGTATTAATTGCGTTGGTAGTCACAGCTCTCTCTTCCACTATTATCGATGTGCTATTCGGCGTCCACTATAGACAGGCATCGACAATACTGACCGTATACATCTGGTGCCTACCCGCCGTGGCGCTGGGTGTTAGCTCCGGGTCATGGATATACGCAGAAAACAGAGTCATTCTGTCTGCCTACAGGATGATTGTTGGATTGTTGTGCAATGTTTTGCTCAACTTCATTCTGATTCGTCAATACGGCGGGGTCGGCGCGGCGGTTGCTACCCTTGTTTCTCTATTCATCGCTTTTTACGTTTATGATCTATTTGTCAGCGCGATGCGACCGATATTCACCATGAAAACGAAAGCGCTGGTTTTCATCGGCTTTCCCAGATATTTTTCGATTCTGGTGCGTCGCGCAAAATTGCTTGTTCCTTTCGGTTAGGACAGCCGCTAAAACTGCCGCACCGTCACAGATCGTTTGCCAAATTTAACGGGGTAGAGAAAAGCTTGCTCTCGTCACTCCGTCACCCACTGCAAGCATAACTTCGCACACGGCAGCTCGTGAAAACCTAGTCTCAACTGTATTGATCCTGACGTGACGCTCGTCAGCGAATGACGCGGCCGGAGGCGCGGAGTTTGTTGCCGCTCGTAAAGACGGACGGTCGGGAATCGATAGCACGATCTCATTCTATTGAAGATCCGCGTAAGCCGCCGCAATGAGCTGCTCAGGCGTTCCGAAATTTCCGGCCGGCCGATACCGCGGATCGAAATCCGTGGTTAGTCCGGCGGCCTGCGCTTCCTCGACGGACATGCCCTCGTTGATGGCATTTTGAACGCGATCTCGGATCGTCAGCAACATGTCCCGCGTGTCCCGCACCTCGTTCACGTCAGTGACGACACCGTGGCCCGGCAGTATTTTCGTGTTGACGTCGGAAATATCTATCAGCAGATCGTGCGCGCGAATCGTACCGAGGAACGTACCGCCGTTGTTCGTGTCGATGTACGGGTATCCCGTCGTCCGGAAAGTATCGCCCGTGTGGATGACGTTCGCATTCTCGAATCGTATGAACGAGTCGCCGTTGGTGTGCGCGTCCGGAATCTTGAAGACGTAAACCTTCTCGCCGTTGAGATAAAACGACATGTCTTCGCTGAACGTCACGAACGGCGGCGTTTCGTCGTAACCCGAAATTTCCATCTGCCGGCGGACGTTGTCGTGACCCACGATCACGGCGCCCATTCGGCCGAAGTTTTCGTTGCCGCCCGTGTGATCCGGATGCAGGTGCGTGTTGATCACGAAACGGATCGGTTCGTCGGACACGGTGCGTATCGCCGCCACGATCTTGTCGGTCAACGGCGCGTATTGATCGTCAATCAGGAAAACGCCGTCATCACCCGTCAACAAACCGATATTGCCGCCCGCTCCCTCGAGATAACGGACATTCCCCTCGACGTCATGCACGATCACCTCTACCGAATCGAAATCCTGCGCGCAAACCGCCTGGCAAAACGTCAGAGCCGTTGCGAGCACGGCCGTCAGACAGTGTTTGTTCATCATGGTTGACCTCTTGTTGCAACTGGGATCGACCGACGCCGGCCGATCCTCGCGGATGGAAAAATCCCGTCAAGCATATCAGCGTTTGGGTAATGCGAGCGCGATCAGTTCAGCAGGCGACTTGCCGTCAGCAACGGTCATCACGATAAACTGACGGCCGTTGACTCGATAACTCGACGGCGGGCTCGCCTGGCTGGCCGGCAATTCGATTTCGGCGACAATTTCGCCGCTCAGCTTGTCGTACGCCCGAAACACGGGATCGCCGCCGAAACCCTCACCCGCGAACAGCAGCGTGTCGGTGACCACGAGGCCCGCGCGCGTCGCTTTGCCGGTTCGCGGCAGTTTGACCCCTTCGAGCGCCGGGTTATCGACGATGTGACCGGGCGTATCGCCGTTTGCCGTCATCCAGCGATGCTCGCCGGTGGCGAGATCGATGGCGGTGATGCGCCCCCACGGCGGTTTTGCCAGCGGGACGTCGAACACGGTTGGCGGGCCCGGCCGGGCGGATATGTAGCGGATATCCGAAGCGTCCGGATCGTTGACGAGCTGCATGAGTACGATCTGCGTCCTTGAGGGCACGTAAAGCATGCCCGTTCCGGGATCGAACGCCCCACCCTCCCAGTTGGCGCCGCCCGTCGAGCTGGGCAGCGACAGCGTGCCGCGTGTCCCGTCCGGCGCTTCGGCAAGCGACGGCGGTGTGTACAGCGGCCCGAGGCGCACGGACTTGAGAAGCTTATCGACCTCGGCGCGGATCGCCGGCGTATAGTCGATCATGTCCTCGCGCGATACGCCCTGCCGGTCGAAAGGCGCTGGACGGCTCGGGAACGGCTGCGTCGGCGACGTCCATTCGCCCGGCACGTCCGTTTGCGGCACCTTCCGTTCGACGACCGGCCACACCGATTCGCCCGTTTCGCGATCGAACACGAACGCAAAGGACTGTTTGGTCAGCAGCACCACAAGCTTCCGCCCGTCGGGCATGTCGGCGAGGATGGGCGCCGCGGGGGTGTCCCAGTCCCAGATGTCGTGATGCGCGTGCTGGAAGTGCCAGCGCCGCTCTCCGGTTTGGACGTCAACCGCCACCAGCGAGCTCGAAAACAGATTTGCGCCGTGACGATCGCCGCCGTACTGATCGCCCGTCGCCGACTCGACCGGTAAATAAACCAGACCCAGTGACTCGTCGGCCGACATCGGCGCCCAGACGCCCGCGTTGCCGGTGTAGAGCGCCGAGTTGTCGTACCAGGTATCGAAGCCGGCCTCGCCGGGCTCGGGAATCGTGCGAAATGTCCAGAGCAGTTTACCCGTGCTCGCATCGAACCCCCGCACGTCCCCTTTGACGTTGGCTTTCGACGGCGGCCTGAAACTCACCTGGTGCGCCGAACCGACGACGATGACGTTGCCGACAACCAGCGCCGGCGCCGTCAGGCCGACGTCGAGACTGCGATCCGGTGCACGGCGCAGGCCTTCGGTCAGGTCCACCCAGCCGCCGGCGCCGAATTTCGGATCCGGGAGGCCGGTGTCCGCATTGAGGCTCACGAGGTAGTACCCCGGCGTTACGACGATGACGCGCCGGCGCCCGTCCTCGCCGACGTAATACGACAGCCCTTTACCGGAATCCTTGCGCGCTGCCTGGACGTACCGCTCGCCCTCGTCGGGACGCCACATCCAGAGTGTTTGCCCGGTTTCGGCATCAATCGCGACCACGTTGCGCGTCGCGCCCGCACCGATGAACAGCTTGCCGTCCTGCATGATCGGCATAGAGACGTTACGCAGCTCGGGCCTGGGACCGAAGTTGTCCGCTTTCCATCGCCACGCGACCTCGAGTTCCGCGACGTTTTCAGCGGTGATGTCCGACAGCGGCGCGTACCGCTGCGCGCCGAGTTCACCGCCGAAATGCCGCCACGGCAGGTCGGGCCGCGCATTCGGCTCCCGGACCCGCGGCTCGACGACGATGGAACTCAGGTGCGACTCCTCCAACACGCCGTCGGGTCGCGGCACCCGGGCGAGGTCCAGCATGTACGCCACGACCTCGAGGTACTCCCGGTCCGACAGCGACCCGGGCGATTCGCCGGGCATCGTCAAACGCGTCAACTGGAACAGCTGTTCGGCGCCGCGGCCCGCCCAGTTGCCGCGCAGGCGCCGTTCTATCTCGATGGGCGCATGGCAACGCGCACAATGCGCGCCGAAGGTCGCCTCACCCTCCGCAAACGACAAAACCGGGAACAGCAACCCGGCAGTTGCCGCCAGCTTGCGCATACACCCTCCGAAAACCCCTTGAACACTCGGTTTCATGATGTCACGCGTATCCAGACGCCGCAATTTGCCCGACGGACGCACGGATCGGCGCGCGAAACGATTGCTCGTGTATGATTGGCGGCGCGTTGCGGCACAGACTCAGAGCCGCACGTCAATTCGTCACGGGAGATATCGATGATTCGCACGCTTTACGCCCTGCTCATTCTGACCCTGTTCGCCGCCTGTTCCGGTGAGTCGCCCGGGCCCCAGGCGACGACCGCGGCCGGCGAGGATCCCGCGCCCACGGCGGACGAGCCCGGCGGGCCGCCGCTGACCGGCCTCAAGGCGGAAGCGGCTGAAAAGATCGACGCCAACGCGAAGCTCACCCAGGAAATCGTCGACAGCCTGTTCTCGTTCTCCGAACTCGCCTTCCAGGAATTCGAAACGCAGCGTTACCTGACCGACATCCTGGAAGACAACGGTTTCACCGTCGAACAGAACGTCTCGGGTATCCCGACCGCCTGGTGGGCGACCTGGGGCAGCGGCAAGCCCGTCATCGCGCTCGGTTCGGACGTGGACAGCATCCCCAAATCCTCGCAGATGCCCGGCGTCGCGTACCGCCAGCCGATGGTCGAGGGCGCGCCCGGCCACGGCGAGGGCCACAACTCCGGCCAGGCCGTGAACATCACGGCCGCGCTTGCCGTCAAGGACATCATGGAACGCGAAGGTATGTCCGGGACCATCGTAATTTGGCCGGGCGTCGCCGAGGAACTGGTCGGCACCAAAGCCTGGTTCGCGCGTGACGGGCGTTATGCGGACATCGATGCCGTGTTGTTCACGCACGTCGACAACAACATGCGAGTCGGCTGGGGCCGGCCGACGGGCACCGGCCTGGTGTCGGTCGAATACACGTTCGACGGTGTGGCGGCACACGGCGCCGGCGATCCCTGGAAGGGCCACAGCGCTCTGGACGCGGTCGAGCTGATGAACGTGGGCTGGAACTTCAAGCGCGAACACCTGCACCCACTGCAACGCTCGCACTACGTCGTCGTGGACGGCGGCGACCAGCCCAACGTCGTGCCGTCGAAAGCGACGGTCTGGTACTTCATTCGCGAGATCACCGCCGAGGGCATCCGCGAAAACTTCGCGGCGCTGCAGAAGATCGCCGAAGGCGCCGCGATGATGACGGACACGACCGTCACCCGGCGCATCGTCGGGACCGCCTATCCGCGCCACTTCAACAAGCCCATCGCGCTGGCGATGGACGAGAACATCAAGTCGGTCGGGCTGCCGGACTGGAGCGAGGACGATCATGCCTTCGCGCGGGCGTTGCAGGAGCTGATGGGCGCCGATGAAATTGTCGGCCTTGCGACCGAACTGGAGGGTATCGAGGAACCCGCCGAGGAACCCAAGTCGGGCGGATCGGACGACATCGGCGACGTCTCCTGGAACGTCCCCACCGTTACGCTGCGATTCCCGTCCAACGTCGACGGACTGCAGTTCCACCACTGGTCGAGCGCCATGGCGATGGCGACGCCGATTGCACACAAGGGCGCCACGGCGGGCGCCAAGGTGATCGCGACGACGATGCTCGACCTGCTGACGGATCCCGGCCTGGTCGAGGACTCGTGGCGCTATTTCCGCGAGGTGCAAACGGCCGATGAGCAGTACCAGCCGTTCATCGGCCCGGACGACCCGCCGGCCATCGAAAAGAACGCCGATATCATGGCGGAATTCAAGGAGCGGCTCGAGGCGTTTTATTACGATCCGTCACAATACGACACCTATCTCGAACAGCTCGGTATCGTCTACCCGCAGCTCGAACGGCCGGCCGTGCAATAGCGGCCGGTTCGGGGTCGCCCGCCGGGTCGGGCGGCCCACCGCATGCAGGAAACCGCACCGACGCCGTGGTATCGCCCTTCAAAACACCCGCGGCGGCAAGCCCGTGGCCTCATGATAGGATCGGGCGAAATCGCCAACGACTCATCATTCGAGGGGAAATTCTCGTGCGTTATTTGTTCCGATTGCTGCTGCTGGCAGGCCTGCTTCCGCTGACGGGCGTCGCCGCGGACGCCGTCAAAGTCGACATCATCAAGAATCCTTACGGCGGCTCGCGCAACGTTCCCGAACTGTCCATCAACCCCGACTACATCCATGCGGCGGGACTCGAAAGACTGGTCGGCGAGTGGGGCGGCGAATTGATCCGTCCCGTGCAGGAAACGCGTCTGAATGCGGCACAGGAACGGCAGTACGGCGAATGGAACCGGATGGCGCTCGCCAACGCGAACTTCGCGCACATCGTCCGCGAGGGCCGACCGCAGGATCCGATTACCATCGGCCTGCACGCAAACTGCAACGACCTGCTCGGCATGCTCTCCGGGCTCAAGTATGACGATGACGGCAACACGAATCGGGTCGGCCTGGTGTTTGTCGACGCGCACGGCGACTTCAACGTGCCCGAGACGACGCTGTCCGGCATGCTCGGCGGCATGCCCGTTGCGATCGCCGCGGGACACGCGCTGCACAATCTTCGTCAGACGGCGGGCCTGCACGAGGCGCTGCCGATGAACCACATCCTGTGGGGCGGCGTGCGCGATCTCGACCCGCTGGAGGCCGATCGGTTCCGCGAATACGAAGTGCAGCAGGTCTCGGTCCAGGACATCCGAGATTTGTCCGCCAATCTCAAACGGCAGTTCGACAGTCTCGCCGATCGGGTCGACCTCGTTTACGTGCATATCGACATGGACGTCCTGGACCCGGCGGAGGTCCCGGGGCACGGGCTCACCGTGCCCGACGGCCCCAGCAGCAAGGATCTGGCGGAAGCGATCGCGCTGATGTTCGAGAACCCGAAAACGGTTGCGCTCGGCATCGCGTCCACGCCGGCCGGCTCGCTCGATCCCGACCAGGTCAGCCGCCAGGCGGCCCTCAACCTGATCGAGGGTGCCATCAAGGGAGCGCAGGCCCGCTGAGGGCGACAAGGACATGAATCAGCTACGAATTCTCGGCGTCTTCGCCGCTATGGTAACGTCCGGGCCTGCAACGGCGGGAGGGATTGGCGATCACTGGTCGATAAAACCGGCGGACAGCTCGGATTACGAAGCGGTGGTCTCGCTGGTACAGGAATCCGCCGACGCGATTCCGGACGAGAACGCCTCGGGGGAAGTGCATCCCGTGTTGAGCTTTCGGTGTTCGGCGGGCGGGGACGGGAACGTCACCTTCCAGATCGACTGGCGCCGGTTCATTTCGTCGTTCAATACCGAAGTCGGCTTCCGCGTAGACGACGGACGCGCAAGCTGGTTGAAACTCGGGGTCGATTCGACCAACAAGATCACGGCCGGCAAGGCGGCCGACGCCGCAAAACTCATCGACCAGATTTCGGACGGCAGCACGCTCAACGTGGAGATCGCGCCCTATTCGGAGCCTTCGGTGTTCGTGAACTTCGACGTCTCGACGTTCACGACGGCGTTGCAGCAGCTCAAGGACGACTGCAGCTGACGGTATTCAATCTCGTCTGAACGTATCGGGACCAGTATCGACGCGGATGGCGACAACCGCCTGTTACGCACCTCCCGAATCGCGATAGCGGAGCACGGAATGATCGCAAAGGAGCGCAGACGTTTCATGAAAGCCCTGGGCGCCGCGGCGCTTGCCGGCGCCACGGCCGGCTGTGCGTCATTCGGGCGGACGGGCGAGGACTTCGACAGAATTTCACGCCTGAATCTGACGAACCTGCCTACCGCTTGCAACAGGCTGAACAACGTCACGAAATTCGTCGGTGGGCCGGATCTCTTCATCAAGCGTGACGACGTCATGGAGCTGGCGCACGGCGGCAACAAGACGCGCAAGCTCGAATACGCACTCGCCGAAGCGCTGAATGACGGCGCCAAAGCGGTCGTGACCCAGGGCGGGCTTCAGTCCAATCACGTTCGTCAAACGTGCTCGGGAGCAGCGAAGGTGGGGCTCGAAGCTCACGTGATTCTGTCGAATCCGGTTCCGGAAATGAAAGAAAAGCTGATGGGCAGCGGCAATTACCTGATGGACCGGTTGATGGGTGCTCACATCTACCTGGCCGAAGAGGGCCGCGGCCCGTTGGTCGAGAAGGTGACCGCCGATCTGACCGACGCCGGCAAGCGTCCTTACGACATTCCGGCCGGGGCTTCAAACGGCATCGGCAGCCTGGGTTACATGAACGCCGCCCGCGAACTGATCGCGCAGTGGGACGAGATGGGTATCCGTCCGAGCCATATTTTTACCGCCACGGGCAGCTGCGGTACACAGGCCGGCCTGCTGATGGGCCTGAGATACTTCGGCAACCGCAGCACCGACGTGGTGGGAGTTTCCGTGAGCGCTCCCAGCCCCAGGCTGGAGGCTCGCGTGCGAAGCGTACTCGACATGATCTGCGACGAGACGGGCATCGCAAGGGACTTCGTCAAAGACGAGGATATCCTGGTAAACGATGAATACATCGGCAGCGGATACGGTCGTCCCACCGACGCCGGCATCGCGGCCATCCGCACGCTTGCCGAAAACGAAGGGATCATTCTTGATCCGGTGTATACCGGCAAAGCGATGTCGGCCATGCTCGACATGGTAAAAAACCGCAGATTGGAGAACGCCAGGGACGTCGTCTTTCTCCATACCGGTGGAGCGCCCGCCATTCACCCGTACGCTGAGTTTTTCCAAGCCTGAGCTTCCCGTATTCCGGCGCTCGTAAGACTGCCAGGCCCAGCGCAGCCGTCAGTCGAGCATTCTGAGGTAACATGACGCCGGTGACTCAATGCAGACAATCGTGTTTGTGCTTTCTCGTAGAGGTAACAAAATGATTCGTCTTGAGAAGCGGTCAGGAAGCGACGTTCGACGAGCACCCGGCAAGCACGAGCCGCGCATCGTCCTGGTGCTCTTTGCCCTGGGTAGTGCAATGACGTCTTTCGCGAATGACGACCCGGTGACGTTCGAGTATCGAAACGGCGTTTGGTGGGACGGAATTTCCGAAGCGAAGGGTACGCGATACGTCAGAGGCGGCGTTTTTGTGTCCTCGATCAGCTCGAAGAATCACAAGGTCGTTAACTTGCAGGGAACGATCGTCACGGCGCCCTTTGCGGAAGGACATAATCACAACATTGTCGAGTCGATCTTCGAGCGCTCGAATGACGAGTATCTACGCAACGGTGTGTTTTACGCCAAGATACCGACGACGTATCCGCCGGCAATTGAAAGTATCCGTGATCGGCTGGCAAGTCGCGACACCGTCGATGCCACGTTTTCTATGGGCGGTGTGACCTCACCTGGCGGACATCCGGTCGCGCTATTTGCCAACACGCTCTCAGGCACGATATACGACGGCGCTACCTATGAGGATTTCAGAGGACAGGCGTTCCATGAGGTGGAGAGCGAACCGGAAGTAATCGATGCAATCGAGCGCATACACGATCACGGCGCCGATTTCGTCAAGGCCACACTGATTTACAGTGAAGACTACCAGGCCGCAGACTATGACGGGCGACCACTTAGAGGATTACATCCGGATCTGTTGCCCACGGTCGTACGGGAGTCGCATGCACGAGGTCTGCCCGTAACGCTCCACGTCAACAGTGCGGCGGATTTTCGAGCGGGTGTGGCCGCGGGCGTCGATGAAATCGCACACCTACCCGGACTCGCATGGCCCGACAACCGGGAGGCGGAGGATCATCGATTGACCGCCCGGGATGCGTCGCGTGCCCGAGAAGCCGGAGTTGCCGTGGTCACCACCACTTACGTCATCGAGGTGGCTTTCAAAAATCAGCCTGAAAAACTCGTCGCGTTCAGATCAATGCAGAAGTCGAATCTGGCTGCGCTCCAAGAGGCAGGCGTCGAAATTCGGATCGGATCCGATACGTACGATCGCGAGGGAACCGGCTTGGGAGCCGATCCAACCGTGGGTGAGGTGAGGAACCTGGTGGCCCTCGGGTCGTTCGATGCGCCCACAATCTTGTCTCGCTGGATCGATACTGGCCGGAGTATATTTCCGAACAGACGAATCGGCTGTTTCAACACGGAGTGCGAGGCGAGTTTCCTGATATTCGCTCTAGACCCCAGGGCCGATATCGAAAACCTCGCAACGCTGAGAGCAGGAGTCAAGGAAGGCGTGCTGGTCACAGGATCATTGGACGATTAGAACCTGTCTTAAAATGGATCGTATCAGTAACTGGCGACACAAGGCGACTCGATGGTAAGCGGAGCATGCAACTGTGGGGCGGTCAGCTTCAAGATCAGCGCTGAACTCTCGGAAGTTATCGTCTGTCACTGCTCGATTTGTCGACGAGCCACCGGCAGCACTGGAATCGCGGTCGTCGTTGTCGACAACGAGAAGTTCGAGTGGACGGGCGGGGCCGATTTCGTCACCTCCTGGCGAAAACCCGACGCGGATTGGGAGATGTCTTTCTGTCGCAGATGCGGCTCTCCTCTTCCAGGCGCGGATGACGACGCACGAACGTTCATTCCCGCGGGATTGATCAGCGAAGGTGGTGAAAACCTGAGGGTTGCGCACCACATCTGGGTTGATTCAAAAGCGGCCTGGGACGAGATTGGAGACTGTGGTCGTCGTCACCCGGAAGCGTACGAGCGATAGTATTCTTCCGGCCGCGACTGCCTCAACTAGTCCGCGTCCTGCACCCCCAACCGCTCGTGCATGATCGGGCTGGTCGTGGTGTATTGAACGTGCACTTTTTTTTCAGGCTCCAGCCGCTGTTTGATCGCAAACGCGGCCAGCGCCGCTTCGTGAAATCCGCAAAGAATGAGCTTCTTCTTGCCCGGATAAAAATTGATGTCGCCGACGGCGTAAATACCCGGTTCGGACGTCTCGAATTTCTCGGTGTCCACGTTGATCGTCTTGCGGTTGATGTCGAGCCCCCAGTCGGCGATCGGTCCGAGTTTCGGCGCGAGCCCGAAAAACACCAGAACCTGCTCGACCTCGATCGTCGAAGCCTCTCCGTCTTTCGGCTGCACGACGATCGACGAAAGCTGATCGCCCTCGCCCGCGATTTCCGTAACCTTGGCCTTTTCGATCACGTCCATCTTCCCGGCGGCAACGTACTCGCGCATCTTCTCGACCGATGCCGGCACCGCCCGGTATTCGTCGCGCCGGTGAATCAGCGTAATGTGTTCGGCGACGTTGATCAGCTCGAGCACCCAATCGAGCGCCGAGTCGCCGCCGCCCAATATTGCGAGACGTTTCCCGGAGAATTGCTGCGGATCGCGGACGCGGTAATGCAGGCTTACGCCCTCGTAAGCTTCTGCACCGACGACGCGCAGCTGCCGCGGCTGGAACGAGCCGACCCCGGCCGCGACCACGACCGCTTTGGCGTTGAATTGAGTGCCCGCGCTGGTTTCGACGAAAAACGATCCATCGTCCTGGCGTTGCACGACGGCGACTTCTTCACCCAGATGCATGCCGGCGTCGAACGGTTCGATCTGCTTCAGGAGCTGCTCCGTCAACTCGTCGCCGGTGCAGACCGGAATGCCCGGGATGTCGTAAATGGGCTTGTCCGGGTAAAGCTCCGTGCACTGGCCGCCGGGCTGGCGGATCGAATCCACCACCTCCGCTTTCAGGCCGAGAAGGCCCAACTCGAACACCTGGAAAAGGCCGCAAGGCCCGGCGCCGACAATGACAACGTCTGTAGTGATCACCAACGAACTCCCTTCAAATCGTGTGGCGCATTGTCAGGCCATTCATACGGCGCTGCAATGGGTATTGACCACCATTTCACCGAAAACTCCGCAGGGCCCGTCTTCGTTGATTCGAGAGTTTCTGTTGCGCCTTCCGCCTTGCAAGGCGGACAATGTTCCAGGCAGGACGCCTCGAAGCAGTGGCAACAGACCCGAGCCTGACATTATGAGCACTTCGCCTTACCCGCAGTACGAGAGTCCGAACGGCTGGAACAGCCTGCTGCCGCCGCGCGAATCCGCCCCGCCGCCGGGCGAGGACGTGGTCGCCGACGTGCTGGTCGTCGGCGGCGGCTTTACGGGCCTGGCGGCCGCCCGGCGCTGGGCCGAGTTGCGGCCCGATGCCAGTATCGTCGTCATCGATTCGAGCGACATCGGTGAGGGAAACCCTGGGCGCAACTCGGGGTTCCTGCTCGAGATTTCGCTGGCAAACGACGCGGACGCGGCACAGCTCGGGCGAATGCGCCAGTGCAACCAGCTCATCTCCAGAACGATGCACCGAATCCGCGACGACGTCTTCGACGGCGGCATCGACTGTGCGATCGAGCGGGCCGGCACCTATCGCGCCGCCGCGGGCCGCGCGGGCAGCGACGCACTTCGCAAGTACCGCGCGTTTCTGGATGCCGCGGGGCTGCCCTACGACCCGCTACGACGCCGGGACCTGGCGGACCGGATCGGAACGCGCTATTACGCGGAAGGGATTTTTTCACCGCATTGTTACCTGGTGCAGCCGGCCGCCCTGATCCGCGGCCTAGCCGGACTGCTGCCGGCCAATGTCTCCATCCATGAGAACACGCCGGCCTTGAGGCTCGTCGCCGAGCGCAAGCGCTGGACCGTCGAAACGCCCGGCGCGGCCGTCAGCGCCCCGACCGTCATCGTCGCCAACAACGCGTTTGCCAAACATCTCGGGATCGCGCGCTCACGCCTCGTAAAGATGTATACCTACGCCGGTCTGACCGAGCAGTTGCCCGACGACGTCCTCGACACACTCGGGACGGAACGAAGCTGGGGACTGCTTCCGGCCCACCGTCTCGGCTGCACGCTCAGGCGGACGCGCGACGGCCGGCTGCTGATCCGCTCGCACTACGGGTACGAGCGTGAAAGCACCAACGCAGAGGTCGGCAAACGGCTGCTGGCGAGCCTGCGTCAACGCTATCCGCAGATTGACGAGCTGCGCTTTTCCGGCGTCTGGGGCGGCGCGACGGGATTCACGCTGAACGGGGCGCCGATCTGGGGTGAGATGCGGTCCGGGCTTTACGTTTCGGCGGGATACAACGGCGGCGGTGTCGTCAAGGGAACGTTGCTGGGCGAGCTGCTCGTCGATCACGCGCTGGGGCGTGACGTGCCCGATGTCAAGGCGCTGTTCGGCAGCGCGAGATGGATGCCGCCCGAGCCATTGCGGCGTCTGGGTTTTCTCATCGCGTCTCGCTTTGAGCGACGGCGCGGACGCGCGGAGATGTAAGCGGCTCCCGCATGCGTTAACGTGATTCACAGGGTGTTACCGGGCCCCGGAACAAAATCAAGAATAAAGGTGAAGCCATGGAAGCCGTCGATACCGTCAGCGCAATATCCCTGCTGCCCGCCAGCGTCGCCATCGTCCTGGCGTTCACAACGCGCAACACGATCTTCTCGCTGGCCGTGGCCATCCTGGTCGGCGTCCTGATTGCCGGTGAAGGATTGATCGGTTTTCCGAATCTATTGAAGAACGCGCTCGGCAATACCGATTTTTCCTGGATACTCTTGCTCGAACTATTCATCGGCGTTTCGATCGCGTTCTTTCAGCGTACTGGCGCGATCCGGAACTTTTCCAGTTTCGTCGAGCGCCGCAACATGACGCGGGTGCGGGTGCAGCTGGTTGCATGGGTCATGGGCATGTTCGTGTTTTTCAGCGATTATTTCAGCCCGCTGTTCGTCGGCTCGACGATGCGCACGCTGTCCGACCGGTTCAAAATCTCACGCGAAAAACTGGCTTACATCTGTGACTCGACGTCCGCGCCCGTCAGTATTCTGGTGCCCATCACCGGCTGGGCCGTGTTTGTCGCGGGGCTGCTCATCGGCATGGGTCCGATTGACAACGCGACTGAGGCAATGGCGGTTTTTGTCGCCGCAATACCGTACAACGTGTATGCCCTGCTCGCCGTTCTGATGGTCGGGCTCATCGTCACGCGTGTGATCCCGGATTTCGGACCGATGAGAACGGCCGAACGCAGGGCCGAAAAAGAGGGCAAGGTGCTGCGTGACGGCGCCGTGCCGCTGATGGCGGAAGAGCTGACCGGGATCGAGCCCTTTCCCGGCGTCAAAACGAGCCTCTTCTGGAATTTCGTGTTGCCGGTGATCGTCGTGATCGGACTCGCGATCGGCTCGTTCGCGTTGACCGGATCGGCGCTGACGATGGAAGCGTTTCTGGCGTCCGCCACCGTCGCCGGCATCGTCATGCGCGTGCAGGGCATTCCCCTGACCGACATCATGAACACCGCGATGTCCGGCATCAAAGGCGTGATGCCCGCCATTATCATCCTCGCGTTTGCCTACGCGCTGAACGACCTGTCCGAAGCGCTGCGGACGGCCGAGTTCATCGTCTCGAAGACCGAGGCCTGGTTGACGCCCAGCCTGCTTCCGCTGCTGACTTTCCTGATCGCCGGCGTCATCGCGTTCTCGACGGGAACGTCCTGGGGCACGTTCGCAATCATGATGCCGATCGCGGTGCCGCTCGCGTTCATTTTCACCGGCGGCGAACTCGACGCCGTCGTGTACGCCACGGTCGCGGCGCTTGCCGGCGGCGGCGTGTTCGGCGACCACTGTTCACCACTTTCGGACACCTCCATCCTCGCCTCGACCGGCGCCGCATCGGACCACATCGATCACGTGAAAACCCAGCTGCCGTACGCACTCGTCGTGGGCGCCGTCAGCGTCATCGCGTACATGATCATCGGCGCATCCGTGTGACTATCTCAAACCAAAAAAGGGCCGGCATACGCCGGCCCAGATCCTAAGGAATGGCGCGCGTTTACAGGATGTCGCCGAGATTGATGAGGCGGGTCTCGCCGTTATTGTCATCGACCCCGTCATTGTCGTTGATGATGTAGACGTCGCCATTGGCGGTTACCGCCGAACCTTCCACCTTCTCGGCGACGAGGCCGCCGGTGTTCGAGAGGTCGCCGATCAGGTCGCGCACCAGCACCTTGGTCACGACGCTATCCGCCGCCAGGCCCGTAACGTCAAACCTGTACAGACGTTTGATAGCGGCATCCGGCCCGCCCTGATTGTCGCGTTCTACGACCAGAAACTCACCGTTGCCGAGTGCGGTCAGGTCCGACAGACCGACCCAGCCGCCGTTCTGGGAAGCCGGTGCTTCGAGCGGATAAAACAGGAAGCTCCAGGTCTGCGTCGCCACTTCGTAAACCCCGATGCGAACGTTCGTGTCGCCGGGCCAGACGCGTTGGAACGCGACGTACGCCGACCCGTTGTATTCGGCGATGCCCTCGAAGCCGAAACGAAGCTGCACATCGTTCAGCGCGTCCGGCAGCGTAACCACGTTTTCGATCACTCCGTTGGCGTCGACCTTAAATATGAAATTGAGGCTGTTTACGGGGCGATCGACGGCGCCGACCGTGCCGGACCCCTCGGACGCGATCCAGAAGCCGCCGGTGCTCGCAACCGCAATGCCCTCCGGGTCGATATTGACCGTATTGTCGGCGTTGATCAGCGCGGCGAGATCGGCCTCGTCGAACACGTCGATACGGGTCGGATCGTCGGGGGCTACCGTCGCATCGGCAAGCGCCTCGGCCGGAATCGCGGCAAACACACCGTTCGTGTCGATAATCGGAATTTCGGTGTTCAGCTCGGCGGGCGTCCTGGTGATGTCGATGCCGAAGATCCGGTTCGCCCCGTAAAAGCTGTCCTCGATCGCATACAGCATGCGCGGCATCGTCGCGTCCGCGGCCAGACCGGACATTGCGCCCCAGGGAATGGGTGTGCCGTCCGCGCGGTCTGTGGACTGAATCGTCGGATACGTCGGCTCGGCCTCGCTGTAGCTATAGACATTCAATACCGAGCGCAGCTTGTCACCGCGGTTGTCTTCCTCGCTCGCCGCGATCAGCAGGTTCCGCGAGGTCAGCGCAAGAACGCCTTCCGGACCCGCGCCCGCCGGCAGTACCTGCTTCAGCATGGGCTGGGCCGGATTGGCGACGTCGTAAACAAAAAGCACGCTGGATCGCTCCGACGCGATCACGAGAATCCGGTCGCCGCCGTAAACGCCGTAGTCGGCGTTTTCCGGTTCGTTACCCTTGTTACCGGAACGGTCGTCCGGATAGTGGCCGAGGCGCGCAACGATGTGGTCGTTGCTGTTGCCGCTCGTGAATACGACCTCGCCGGCCGTGTTGAACACCGTGAAGCCGCGGCTGCCGCCGTCGAGGTCGCCCTCGTCGGCCGTGACGAGCAGCTCACTGTTGATCCAGGTGACGCCGTCCGGCTCGCGGGGCACGGCCATTGCCATTTCCGTCTGCTGGATGGACGCGTTGTCGTTGAGCGCGGCGTCGTCCTCGGTGAGATCGACCTGCGTCAGATCCACGGTGCCCGCGCTGAAGTCGCCGACGACGGTAGCCGTCGCGAGATCGACCAGAACGATGTGATTGTTTTCCTGCAGAGTCACCACGGCGACGTTGTCGTCGTTGATGTCGACGTATTCAGGCTCCGGATCGCCGGGGAACAGATCGGCGATGCCGGCGAGATCCACATCGGTGGTGGACCATCCCGATACGGGGCCTGCAAGGTCGACGATCTGCAACAGCCCCCCGGGCGCCTGCGGTGGCCTGCCGTCGCCGAGGTCCTCATCCCGCTCGTTTTCGATCACCACGGCCGCGTAGGTCCCGTCCGGGCTCACCGCAACCGAGTCGGGCTGCCCCCCGAGCGCGATCGTCTCGATGATCGTCTGCGTTGCAATTTCGACGACCTCCAGGTTACCGGACGTCGTCACAAAATCGGCGGAGGTGTTGACGCCCACCAGGGCAAGATTGCCAACCACGGCCACCGACGTCGGTTCGCCGGTCAACGCAAGCGTGCCCAGGCCCGCCGGGTTCGCCGCGTCCGTCACGTCGACGAAACCCACCACTTCGAGCGGGCTGTCCGTGTAAATCAGCGTATTGCCGTCCGGGCTGGCGGCAACGATCTCCGCCGCGGTTTCCGTATCGACGTCGCAGGTCGCGTCGAGCTGCAGACAAACGGGGAAAGAGGAAACGCGGTTGAAGAACTTCGCGTTCGCGTTGTTGCAGACGTACGAGGTGTCCGTGATTTCGTCCGTGTCCAGCATCCCGTCGCCGTCCAGGTCCGTGCCGGAGTCGATACGCACGCCGCCGTTCGGGCAGTTCAGGTCACCCGCAGGAACGGTGGTTTGCGCGACCAGCCCGTTTGCGCCCGCCGCCCCGTCCTGACCCGCGGTACCGTCATTGCCGTCCCTACCGTCGTCACCCTCACAGGCGGCCATGAACAGCGGCAGGACAATCGCCACGGCGACAGCCAGCCCATTGTTCTTATTAATCAGCATTCTTCGTCTCCTCGTAAATTCGGCCGTCGTCAACGCGACGTCGGGCGGTGTAATTTTTTGGAAACGGTGTGACGAAGGGTTTACAGATGAGTGAAGCTTCTGTGGCGCTGAGATTGCGAAGATGTTCTTGTTATGCGAATGCTTTGTTGCGAATACTGACAGTGGATCTTGATAGTCACGGCAAACGCTTGATAACAGTGTCGGATCGTGCGGCTGGTATCGACCGCCGCCGTTGCGCGCCTACCGAAGATCAGGCAAACACCTCGAGATCTTCTTCAGCGGAATGCTCGGTGAGCAGCGACACGACCGCCAGGACCGGCAGACCAATCACCCAACCCGCGTAGGACGCCGATAGGCCGTAGGGTTCCCCTGCCAGCGCCCAGACCACCGCCGACGAACCGCCGGTCAGCATGCTCCAGAACGCCCCTTTTGCGGTTGTCCGCCGCCAGAACAGTAGCCCGAGCATCGGAAAAAACAGGCCGGCGGAGCCGAAGGTGTATGCGTAAAAAATCAGATCCAGTACGTTTGGGATCAGATACGCAATGCCGATCGCGAGCACGCCCAGGACCAGCGTGGCTATCCTGGCCGAGCGTACGAGTTCGGCGTCACTGGCGTCGGGCCGCAGGTGCTTCCGGTAGATGTCGTTGGTGAATATCGCAACCGGGCCGATGAGGCACGAATCCGCCGACGACATCACCGCGGCGATGTACGCCGCGATCACGATACCCGCAACTCCGGCGGGCAGCAGCTGCATGATGATCATCGGCGTTGCCAGCTCGGCGTCCGTGAGATCCGGGATCAGCATTCTGGCAATCAGCCCGATCAGCGTGCTACCCACGGCAAATAGCGGCCATTCGATCGGCACGCCGGTCAGAAAAAACGCGCGTCTGGCGGTTTTGACGTCGCGGGCCGCGACGATACGCTGCATCGCCGCGATGGATATGAACCACACCGGAAAGATGGCGAAAAACCAGCCCAGCAGCGTTTTCCAGCCGGCGGCGGTCCAGTCGACCATGCTCGCGGTTTCGGGGTCGCCCTCGAAGTAGTCAACCAAAGCGGCGACGCCGCCGACCTCGATCAAGCCGATGGGCACGGCGATAAAAAGAATGCCGACCATCAGGATGATCATCTGGAACACGTCCGTGTAGATGACCGCTTTCAGGCCGCCAAGGACGGTGTAGGCGAGGATGATGCCACCCGCCAGGACGACGGCCGTCGTCAAATCCATGTTCAGCGTCACCTGCAGCAGCTTGCCGCCCGCGATGATCTGCCCGCCAACGAACGTAAACCAGGCAATACCGATGACAACCGCGGCCAGGGTGCCGGTGCGGCGATCGAAACGGGCCTCGAACATGTCGCCCGTCGTCAACCCTTTCATCTTGTCGGACCAGCGCTTGACCTTCGGCACCATCAGGAACGAGACCATCAGAATGCTCAGGCCGGACATCGCGACGAACCACGAGCCCGAGATGCCGAGCGTGAAGCCGAGTCCGCCCATGCCGATACTGAATGCGCCGCCGAGATCCGTTGCCGCCGTGCTGCAGGTCGACTGCGTCAGGTTCATGTTCCGATCGGCGGCCAGGAACGACTCGCATTGGTTGTCGCCGCGCTCCGCTCGCGCGACGCGCACGCCGATCCAGATCAGGACGGCGAAATAGAGCGCCATCGCCAGGTAGTCGAGCAGGTGCAGTGACGTCACGAGCGCTCCGAACCCGGCTCAGCTGGCGCGATCATGGTCCCCGCAAGCGTCGAGAGCTTCCGGCGCGCACTCCGGAAAAAAACGGTCCGGCAGCGGCGACAGCGCCAGCCACGTGTCGAGCTGGCCGACGAACGCGACGCCGGGAAACGCGGCATCGAGTTCGAGCAGATCCAATATGAGCTGGAAGTGCAAATGCGGCGGCCAGTTGCCGTTTTCGGGCGGAGCACCGATTTCGGCAATCTTTTCGCCGGCCTCGATGCGCTGGCCCTCTTCGATCGACACGACGCTCGTTGCCGCGAGATGCCCGTACAACGAAAAGAACGCATCACCGTCACGGCTTTCGTGTTCGAGAATCAGCAGGGGCCCATAATCCAGTTCCCGGGCGTTGTTGGCTTTGGTATGCACGACGCCGTCCAGCGGCGCATGGACCGCGGTACCGCTGGCGCAAAACACGTCGATACCCAGATGCACGTCGCGCATTACCCGGTTCGCGTCGCTCGCGAACAACTCGTTGCTGTAAACCTCACGCCGCTCCGCCCAACGGCCGAACGCAAAACCGGTGCCGGCGGCCGTCATCGCCTTTTCCACGAGCCGGCTAAAACGATCGACGGCCAGACCGGACAGCGGCTCACCGAGCATCATGCTGCCGCGGCTGAGATCGAGAACGATCGCGTTGCCGTCCGTCTGAACGATGGTCGCCGGTTCAAGCTCCGGCGACCTCAGATAACTTGCCAGTTCGGTCGCGCGTTCCACGACCGGCTGCCCGGAGACCTGCCGCTCCAGCGCCTCGATGACGGCTGGTTGGGAAAAATCGCTGCTCATGGTTGTTCGACTCCCGCTGGGTATGCTGTTGGGATCTACGACGTCGGCCGCAAAACCTCGCCATGGAGGTTCGGCGCAATCTTGCCGTGCTCGCGAGCGACCTGACCGTTGACGATGACGACGTCGAAGCCTTCGGCAAGCCGCAACGGATCGGGATAACTCGCCGTTTCACGCACCCGGTTCGGATCAAAAACGATGAGATCCGCTCTTTTCCCGACCTCGACGCTGCCGCGATCGGCAATTCCCAATACGCCGGCTGCAAACGAGGTCATCTTTCGCACCGCCTCGGGCAGGCTCAGCACGCCCTCCTGCATCACGTAACGCTCGATGATACGGGCGAACGTGCCGTGACCGCGCGGGTGAAACCCGGTGGGGCTGCCGTCGGAGCACACGCCAACCAGGGGATCTTCGAGGAGCCGCGATTGCAGTTCATCGTTCATCACAAAATACGCACCCGAGGCTCCCTTTGGTCCGATGACGTCGATCAACACGTCCTCGAAGGGCAACTCGAGCTCGTGCGACAGGTCCGCGAGCGTCTTCCCGGTATAGGGCTCCGTGCCGAGCAACGTTGCTTCGGGACCGTTGCGCTGGCTTATTCGTCTGCGCAGGTACTCCTCCAACTCCTCGCGGCGCTCTGCCCGCGCGACCGTGAACTGCTCCATGGTCTTCGCCCACACGGGGAACACGATACCGATACCGGTATAACTCGCGCTGTAGGGATACATCTCGGCGGTGATTTCGATACCGGCCGCGCGCGCGTTGCCGAGAATCTCCAGTATCTCCTCCGCCCGCTCGCGGCCCCTGCCGTACACCGACTTCAGGTGGGAGATGTGAACACGTGCGTGGCGACCCTGGTCGAGCAGCTCGGCAATGGAACTCTCGAGTTGATCGTCGTCTTCGTTGCGCATGTGACTCATGACCATGCGGTCGTTACGGCCGACCACCCGCGCCAGCGCCTCGAGTTCCCCGCGTCTTGCATTCAGGCCCGGGTTGTATTCCAGTCCGGTGCTCATACCGAAGGTATACTTCAGGGCATCGTCGAGCATCGAAAGCATCCGCTCGAGGTCCGCCGGCTCCGGTGTTTCCGCGCGGCCGATTCCGGCCCCGTTGCGCAACGTGCCGTGACCGACAAACATTGCGAGATTGGTGCCAATGCCGTTTTCGGCAACCCGCTCCAGCCACCTCGAGAGATCCGCTACGTCGGGGCTTGCGCCGTCCTGGCCCAGCGTGATGGTCGTGACGCCCATCGCCAGGAAGTTCTCCATCGCCGGAGTCTCGAGAGGATTGCCATGAGAATGCAGATCGATGAAGCCCGGCGCCACGATGCGACCGTCCGCGTCGATGCGCCGGGTGATTCTGCCGGCAATGTCCCGGTCACCGAATCGTGCGTCGCCGACGAATACGATCGATCCGTCCACGATCGCCACGTCGGCGGTCACGGCGTCGTTGCCCAGACCGTCGAGAACCTGGGCGTCTTCGATCAACAGATCGATCGTCGGATACTCGGACAGGAAATCCGGCTCCGATGGGCTGCACGCCGCAACCGCCGCGGCAAGCGATATCGGAAGCAGGCCGAACGCGGGACGCTGTCCCGATTTACTCATCGTCGCCCTCGTCCGTGCCGTCGCGATACCGCGCGAACCACGCGAGAATATTGTCGACCTTTGCGTTCAGACGTGACGGCTTACCGGCAATGCCGTGGAAGGCGCCGGGCACCCGCACCATGACCGAATCAATTTTTCGCAACTTCAGCGCCTGATAAAACTGTTCGGTTTCGGAGATCGGCGTCCGCTGGTCCTCTTCACCCGTAATCAGCATCGTCGGCGTTACCACGTTGGCGACCAGCGACAGCGGCGAACGCTGCCAGTAGTGTTCGGGCTCCTCCCACGGCATGCCCGGAAACTGATAGGGAATCTGGTAGATATACGAGTCCGCCGTGAGCACCTTGCTTACCCAGTTGATCACGGGTTTTTGCACGGCTGCGGCCTTGAAACGGTCGGTCAATCCGATCGCGTACGCGGCGGCGATACCGCCCGCGGAACCTCCGGTAATGAACAGCTGCTCGGGATCGGCGATACCGCGTTCAATCAGCGCATCGATCCCGGACATGTGATCGGCAAAGTCCTCCGTACTGGAGTACTTGTACTGAAGCTTCAGCGCAAACTCTTCGCCGTAACCGGTGCTGCCGCGGTGGTTGTTGTAGAAAACCACGTAACCGTCCGCCGCGTAACGCTGAAGCTCGGCGGTAAACTGCGGGCCGTACGCCAGGTGCGGTCCGCCGTGGATTTCGAGAACGGTCGGGTACGCTTTGCCGGCCTCATAGCCGGGCGGCGTGATATACCAACCCTGAATTTCGGTGCCGTCCACCGAGGATGAATAGATGATCTCCTGGACCGCGCCGAGCTCGCGATTGCCGAGCAGATCGTCGTTCAACGAAGTCACCACCTGCATGCCGCGCCGGCCGCCAACCGCCACGTCGGCCGGCCGCCCGGCATCGCCGTGTGTGAACGCCACCGCGCCAGTGTCGGCCACGGTATAAGTGCCGCTCAGGTAAGGGCGGCCGAGCGAGGTTCCGCCGAGTCCGCGCACGACGGTTTCGACCCGGCCATCGAGACCGGCGCGCCCCACCTTGCGCTCGCCGCGATCGTCGTACTGAAAATAGAGGCTGCGGCCGTTGGCGGCCCACTGCACGTTCCCCACCGACCGATCCAGATCCGCCGTCAGCGCCCTGTCGTCCGAGCCGTCGGCGTTCATCACCCGCAGAACCCTATTGCGGTAAGGGACTTTGCGATCGTCGTCGAACAGGTACGCGATGCGACGTCCGTCCGGCGAAACGATCGGTTCGCTTTCCCCGCCGGCGACGTCGGTGACGCGCGTCAGCGCGCCATCGTCGATCGAGATCGCGTATATATCGCGCTCGACCGGCTCGTACTCCCAATCGTCGTTGCGGTTCGCGGCGAAATAAATTTGTTCGCCGGTTGACGACCAGGACAGCGGACCGTCGTGATTGAAATCTCCGCTGCTTATCTGTCGTGGCGTGCCGCCGTCCGCGGGCAGCAGAAAAATATGCGTGTGACTGGTTTCCACGAAACCCGTCCCGTCGCGTTTGTATCGGACGGCATCGAACACTTTCACCGGCTCCGACCAACTTGACCCCTCGGGCCCCGAGCGGGGCTTCGCGAGCGGCTCCGATTCAGCCTTGACGGACATCGTAAAAGCGAGCCAGCGGCCGTCGGGCGACCAGCTCAGGGAGTCGGGGCCGTCAAGTACGTTTGCCAGCCGGGCGGTCTGCCCATTGTCCATCCACCGGATCATGATGTCGGTGCCCGTTTCGGCGCCCTGGAAATAGGCGATACGATCGGCCCCGGGCGACCAGCGGGGAGAGCTTGCCTGGACGGCGCCTGACACCAGTGGCCGGTGACGGTCACCGGAGCTCGAGATCAGCCACAGATTGGAGCGCGTCGAATCCGTCATGATGTCGTTCGAGCGCCGCTCGTAAACGATGCGGCTGCCGTCCGGCGATATCTGCGGATCATTTGCGTATTCGAGCTCGAACACGTCCTCCGCCTGGAAGACGTTCAGCGTCTCTTCGGCATTGGCCGGCAAAACGGCGAGCGCCGCGAGTCCGATAAGGGTTTTCTTGCACCGCCCGGTAATGGACATGCTCTGGATTCCTTGTGGTTGGTGGTTGGTCGAATGCCTGAACGCGATCAGGGCCCTAAATGCGGTAGTGCGAAATCTGTACCTCGGACCCGTAGTCGGCGTAGTCGCCGTCGGTGCGGCGTGATCTGAACTCGGACCAGTTGATGCGTCGATAACGGGCCGGCGTTGCGCGGCCGACGAGTGACGGCAGCGGTTCGATAACGGTTCCGGCGCCCGGGTTGAAGAAAAACGGGATGCTGTAGCGGTCTGTCGAGTCCATTGCCAGCACGCGGTGGATCGCTGCCCGGTAAGTATCGTTCGACCACACCTGCATCATGTCACCGGTATTGATGACAAAAGCGCCTTCCCGCGGCGCAACGTCGTGCCAGCAATCGTCCTTGAAAACCTGCAAGCCGCCGACATCGTCCTGCAGGAGCACCGTAAGCGCGCCCGCGTCCGTGTGGTGATGCACACCGAGGTCGGCGACGTCGAGATGCGCAACGTCGCGGCGGCCGCGCATCGGGTCTTTCACCGGGTAATAGTTCAAGCGGACGAAACCGGTGTGCGCGGGATCGAAGTGGCGCTTGAGACTGTCCGCAGGAACGCCGAGCCCGCGCACCATCGCCGCAAGCAGCGTTAACGACAGGGCGCTACACGCATCTCGGTAGGCTTCCAGGAATTGACGGAAACGCGGGTCGAAGTCCGGCCAGCGGTTTTCCGACCGATAGATCGGATCGATACCGGCAGACGTGTAATCGAACACCTCTTTTTTGTCGCGCTGGTTCTTGGTCAGCTCGTTGTTGTAATACCCCCAGGGATTCTCACGAGTCCGGAGAATGGCCTCTTTGTCCGCGAGCGGCAGCGCAAAAAACCGACGGGTCTGCGCCCAGACGTCGTCGATGAGCGCGGCGGGAACACCGTGGTTCACGACCTGGAAGAATCCCCATTCACGACAGGCCGCCGCGATCTCATCAATTGCACGTTCACCGGATTCTCCGGCCCCGCCGGTGAGATCGCCGATGTCGATCACCGGAACCGATTCGCTGACACGCGTGTCGGCCGCGGATGGCCGCCTGTCCAGATCCGTTTCGCCGCTCATTCCTCCCCCTCTTGGCCCGTTGCCGGCAACAGTTTACCCGTTTGGCCGTAACCGGAACACTCGCCGATCCCTTTCTGTAGGAGTCCGTCCTGACGGGCGATCCCCCTTCTTTTGACGATCGTGCCCGGCCTTGCCATTGGGGAGGTGTTTGGTGGAATGGCTCCCTTCGGTCCGCTTTATTTCCACCAAACACCTCCCCAACGACAAGGCCGATTCTGCCACTGCTAAAGTTCGTGGAAGCCATCCGTTCGGCCAGGGTGCAATGCGAAGAGGATTGGTGCCGGGGACCCCTTTAGGGGAAATAAAGCGGACCGAAGGGAGCCATTCCCCTAAAGGGGTCCCCGGTAGCAATCCTCCGACGAGATACTCAACCGGCGATTACGGTTAGAGGATCGCCCGTCAGGACGGACTCCTACAAAGGGTTAACCGCTCAGCCGTCGCTTGTACCGCGCAGGTAGTCGTCCGTGCCGTCCAGCCAGTCGTCACGGCGAGGGGCCCAGATGTCCATCTCCTCGACGTCGCCGATGCACAACGCCTCATGCGGCAGATTTGCCGGGATGACGACAACGTCGCCGGCCCTGAGCTCCCGTTCCTGTTCGCCGTTCTCCCCAAAGCGAAATCGCATGACGCCGGAGATGACCTGAGTGACCTGTTCGTTGTGGTGGCTGTGCATCGGCACCCGAAACCCGTCCTTCAAATAGATTCTGGCCACGGTCATCAGCTCGCCCGTGATGATCTTGCGCTGCATCATCGGGTTGACCGTCTCCAGCGGTACGTCGTCCCAGGCCAGGAAACTGGCGGTTATTGGGCTGTTCATTGCGGCTTTCCCCCTCGCGGATTGGTTTTCCAGGGCCTACGGTATCAGGCTGAGACCGATGACGACCGGGTCGTGATCCGACGCGCGAAACGGCTCGCTCGGATCGAAAATACCCGGCGCGCGGTTGGCGTCCAGATTGTAGTCGAGGACCGGCGGCTCGTCGGCGTTGATATGCCATTCGGCGACGCCCGTTACCTGCGGCGCCAGCGACCGGGACGCCAGCGCGTGATCGAGAGCGCCAGCCTCGCCGCGAAACACGAAGGAATAGGCTTCCGGGCCGACAAACGTATCGAGCAAATTCTCGTATCCCGCATCGATCAGAGCTTGGAGCGGATCCGCCCGAAGATAGGCATTCAAATCGCCGATAATCAGCACGTCACCGTCACCGCTGCCGGTCGGATCGCCGGCCAGCCAGTCTGCCAGCGCGGCCGCTGCCCGTGCGCGCGTGCGGTTGCAGTTTCCCTGACCGTCGGAACGATCCGGATCGCCGACATCGTCGCAACTCGACCCTTTCGACTTCAGGTGGTTGACCGCAATCGTCACCACACCGCCGTTGGCGACGGACGCGAACGATTGCGCAAGCGCCGGCCGGTTCTTGGCGTCGTTGAACCGTGCGTCGACGGTGGAATCGAGTACGGCGAATCCGCCAACCGTCTCGACGCTCGACGCATCGAAGACAAAACCGACGCGGATTGCGTCCGTACCAATCGGTCCGGTATCGACGAACCGCCAACGTCCGCGCCCGGCATTGACGTTCAACGCCTCGACAATGGCGCGCTGCGACGCGGACGACGTGTTCTCGATCTCCATCAAGCCCACGATGTCGGCGTCGGCCGCCAGGATCGCCGCGGTCAGCTTCTTCAACTGCCGCTCGAACTCGGCCGCCGTGTCCGCGCCACGACACGCCGCCGTTCCCAAGGGCCCGCACACGCGTTGCCCCGAGTCGACGGTGGAAAAGAAATTCAGCGTGTTGAAACTCACCACGCGAAGATCGCCACCCACGGAGGGCGCAATCGCCGGTCGCGTATTTCCGGGAACGATCGCCGGTTCGCCGACCGGTATGACACGGAACGTTTCGGTACCGGCGCTGCCGCTGCCGCGACTGTATCTCAAGGTTCCCGTCAGTGCAGACACTCTGTCGCCGAGCCGCAGCGTTCGCTGCGCCGCATCGGCGCCAGGAAAGAGATAACGCGGCGGCGTCTTGTTTCGCTCGTCCGAGCCGTCGTCCAGTACGATTGACGACCTGGCCACGAGATTCCGGTGTAACGCGTACTCGCCCGGGTCCGGACGGCGTTCGTTCGTGAATTGAAAAGTCCGGCCGCCGGCGGCCAGCGTCAGCGAGCCGAAACGCTCGAGATCGAATGCGTCGACGACGGTCAGCACCTGAGGAAACCGGACCAGCATCCCCTCGTAGCGCTCCAACCCGGCAATCTCGACACCGTCGCCGTTACGGACGGCGGTGGCCGCGGGCAAACTCAGGTCCGTCGGCGCGATCGACCCGCTGCCGACGATCCGCACGCTCGACGCTCGAAGCTGGGTCTCGCCGAAAAACTCCTCGACACGCCCGGCGGCGGCAACCCGGTCACCGACCTGGACGTCCACACCCAGCGCGTCGTCGAAAACGAAGATCCCCTCCGAGCTGCGGCCGTCGGCGTCCGGGCGCTCTTCCTGCAGGAAAAACCCGCCAAGGCTGTTTTGCGGATCGGCGTCGCCGTCCTGAACGTCTCCGGTCACGATGCCCACGACACGTACCCGTTCACCGGCCAATGGACTTTGTGCACCGCTACCCTGTACCCGGTGAATGGGTGTGAAGCCGGAGTCCGGCGTTGCCGGTGCCACCGACGCCGTAGAGCCGCCGCAGGCGGCGATGACATGGGTGGCGAACAGCAGCGGAACGGCAAAACGCATCGACGAATCATTATCGTGGCGCGGAACTCGAACCGCGGTTTATATCACGAATCCGCCGGTGTCATTGACGATCGCTAGCGGGACACCTCGACGTAGGAAGAAAGGAAGTCCAGCCCGCGGCGAATTCTGTCCCGATCGAGGAGATCGAGTCTGATCGACTTCAGATCGGCGACCACCCAACGCAGCTCATGCGTCATGCAATAACCCCAGAGCAAACGGCCGATCTGCCACACGCCGCCGCGGCGACCGCATTGCGGACAACCGTGCTGTTCGCGCCGGCGATTCAACGGAAATTCTACGACGTTGTCGCGGATTTGCGGCATGGGTCTCCCACTCTTTCTTCCAATCGCCACTTTTCGTTCCAAGCTGTTGTAGATAGTCGGAAAATTATGTGCGCCGCGGCTGTGACCTGGCTCTCAAGCCGGGCAAGTTCCCGCATCTTTGTGGCCGTAATGAGAGTTGCGTTCAGCTTTGCCCGAATGGCAATCGCTCGCTGAGATGTGCAAGAATCGACCGCATAAGAAGACGCACAAGCCTTTTCACGGGGGAACGGCGATGAAAACCCAGCGATCCGCCGGCGTATTGCTGCTGCTGGCATCCGGAGCCCTGTTTGCACAGGACTCCGACATTCGCATCCAGAGTGCTGAAGTCGTGCCCGGCCTGTACATGCTGGAGGGCGCCGACGGGCAGTTTGCGGGCGGCAACATGGGCCTTTTGACGGGCGACGACGGCGTGGTCCTCGTCGACGACGGACTCGAAGTCATCGGCGAGGCCTTACTCCAAGCCATAGCCGGGATTGTCGGCGAACCGGTGGACTTTGTCGTCAATACCCATTTCCACGGCGATCACACCGGCAGCAACGCGGCTCTCCATGCCCAGGGCGCCACGATCGTGGCACACGAAAACATCCGTGAGCGGCTGGCGGCCGGAGGCAGCGGTGAAGCCGCGACGAAGGAGGCGCTACCGACCATCACCTTCGCGGAAGGCGTAAGCTTGCACATGAACGGCATCGCCATTCGGGTAATGCACGTCGCCAACGCACACACGGACGGCGATTCCATACTCTATTTTCCGGATGTGAACGTGATTCATACCGGCGACGTACTGTTCAACGGGCTGTTTCCGTTCATCGACCTCGAAAGCGGCGGCAGCGTCGACGGATACCTGGCCGCACAGGACCGGATTATCGCGCTGGCCGACGAAGAGACGAAAATCATCGCCGGCCACGGACCGCTCGCAAGCCGGGCGGACGTCCAGCGAGCCCGCAACATGCTCGCCGACAGTCGGGCGCGCGTAAAACGCCTGGTTGATTCGGGCCTGTCCGAGGACGACATCGTCGAGTCCAATCCGCTCGCGGATTATCACGACGACTGGAACTGGCGCTTCATCACGACGGAGCGGATGACCCGAACGCTGGTTCAGTCGTCGACGCGCTAATCGGCGGCGGCGCCGTACACGCCACCTCGAATAACGATACTAAAAAAGGGATTTCCAATGGCTGAAACCGAGACCGTGAAGACGAGCCGCGTACAACGCGCACTCGACACTGTGGAACGCGTGGGCAACAAACTGCCCGACCCGGCCGTACTGTTCATCGCGCTGCTGTTCATCGTCTGGATACTGTCCTGGTTATTGTCCTACGTCGCATTCAGTATCGTGGATCCGCGCACGGGCGAGCCGCTCGTCGTGGTCAACCAGATGTCGGGCGGCGCGATCACGGAATTCTTCTCGTCGATGGTCACCACGTTCATGTATTTTCCGCCGCTCGGCGTGGTGCTGGTCGCCATGCTGGGAATCGGCGTGGCCGAGCACTCCGGATTCATCAACGCGGCGCTCCGCTCGATGATGTCGGTGACGCCGAAACTCTTGCTGACGCCTATGGTCATCGTCGTCGGCATCGTCAGCCACTCCGCGGTTGACGCCGGCTACGTGCTGGTGATCCCGTTGGGCGGGCTCATCTTTTACGCCGCCGGCAGACACCCGTTGGCGGGCATCGCCGCCGCTTTTGCCGGCGTATCGGGCGGCTTTTCAGCGAACTTCGTCCCGGGCGCTCTCGACCCGATGCTGCAGGGAATCTCGCAGGCGGGCGCACAGATCCTCGACCCCGAGGTTACGCTCAATCCACTGAACAATTATTTTTTCACCACGGCCTCGTCGGTCATCATCGTGGCTTTCGGCTGGTTCATTACCGACAAAATTGTCGAGCCGAAACTTGCCAGCGACGTCGTGGACGGCAACCTCGACGATCTGCCGTCGATGGACGAGGTCACCGATCAGGAAAAACGCGGACTTCGATTCGGCCTGATCGCGATGCTGCTGGGTATCGTCATCCTGATCGTTACCGCATTCCCTTCCGGTTCGCCGTGGCGGGATGCGGGCGGCGATCTGGTTTCAACGGCAGCGCCGCTGATGCGCTCCATCGTCCCGCTCATTTTTTTGCTGTTTCTCGTGCCGGGCGTGGTCTTCGGTGTCGTCTCGGGCAGCATCAAGTCGTCTCGCGACATGATCGGGGGCATGAGCAAAGCGATGAGCGGTATGGGCTATTACCTGGTTATCATGTTTTTCATTGCGCAGTTCATCTATTCCTTCAGCGCGTCGAACCTGGGCGTGCTGCTGGCCCTGCAAGGCGCCGCGGGGCTGGAGGCGCTGGCCCTGCCGGCGGGAATCACGATTACCGGCATCATCCTGCTCACGGGCATCATCAATCTGTTTGTCGGTTCCGCATCGGGCAAGTGGGCGTTGATTGCGCCCATTTTCGTGCCCATGCTCATGCAACTGGGCATTTCGCCAGATTTGACCCAGGCCGCCTATCGCATCGGCGACTCGAGCACGAATATCATTACGCCGCTGATGCCGTACTTCCCGCTAGTCGTCGTTTTCTGCCAGCGCTACGTGAAAAAAACCGGTATCGGCACGGTAACCGCGATGATGCTGCCGTATTCCATTACGTTCCTGGTGGTGTGGACCGTGTTCCTGATGCTGTACTGGGCAACCGGCCTGCCCCTCGGCCTGCAGGCCGAATACGTGTATCCGGCGCCGTAGACCTTGCGCAATCCGCCTACGGACGAACCACCGAAGAACGTATCCCGTGAACCGCGGTTTGGTCTTCAGCGGCCATTCCCGGTTACTCGAAATACCCGTCCTGGTAAATCGTCCGGCCGAACACCGGGTGCACGACGGACAGCGTGAAACGAAACAGATCGCCGGAAATCTGTTCGTGAGTCACGGTTGTCGTACCGGGTGTCAACAGATGCGGTATCCGGATCCGCAGCCCGAAGATCTCCACCTCGTACGCACGGCTGACGAAGTACAGATCGCCGTTACGCTCCGATAAGCCGAGACGCATCGAAAAACCGCGGCCGATGTGTTCGGTCAGCTCACGGTCGTCGCTGCGGCTTTTGGTCGAGCGCACGCCGAGCGCTTTTCGTCCGGCGAACCGGTACACCCGCGTCCAGGCAACACCCCCCAATTCCGGATCACGTTCGAGATGAATGTCCATCGGCACGTTGCTGCCGCGATACGGTGCGAGCGGCGTGCCGATGAGCCGGCAGAACTGGGCGAACAGCCAGCCCATGAAAGACAGTTCGACGATGTGCATCGTGCCCGCGTAGCGGGTGGCGGCGCCGGGAACGGGTTTTTGCGAGAAGCGCTCCCTGATTTCGGGATGCAGCCGTCGCCAGGCCAGGTCGCCCAGGATGTCTTTGTAGGTCGAATCCGCTTCCGTACCGTTCGGGGTCGGATCGCGGCCGGCGGATCCGGGGCTTGCGGTGACGTCGTTCTTTGCCAGCATGGCAGCTCTCCCGGCCGCCGCTCCTCGCGCTCGTCAAACGGCGACCTGCCGTTGTCTTTCTTTTATTTCTGTCTTTACAGAAATATATGATAGTATCGAAAAACAGTCAAGTGGCTGTTTATCTGAGCAAAATTATGTGAAATGGCGGTATGACACCAGCGAATCTGAAACTCCTGATCATCGGCGGTTACGGCACCTTTGGCGGGCGTCTCGTGCGCCTGCTGATGGACGAACCCGGGCTCGATATCGTCGTTGCCGGCCGCTCACTGCCGAAAGCCCGCGCGTTCGTCGCGGGCCTGTCCGGTTCGGCAAACTGCTCGACGCTGGCGCTGGATCGCACGGGAGACCTCGGATCGGTTTTCGCGGAGCAGCGTCCGGACATCGTCGTCGATGCGTCCGGCCCGTTCCAGACCTACGCGGAACGCCCCTACCGGGTGGTCGAGGCCGCGCTGGCCGAGGGCTGCGCGTATCTCGATCTGGCGGACGACCCGGGCTTCGTCCGCGGCATCACGCGCCTCGACAAGGCCGCGCGAAAGGCGGGGCTTTTTGTCCTCTCGGGAGTAAGTTCCTGTCCGGCCCTGACCGGTGCGGCTTATCGGCGGCTCGCGCGGGATTTCGCGGCGGTCGAATCCGTGTCCGGCGGCATCGCGCCATCCCCTTACTCGGGCGTCGGACCCAACGTTATCCGCGCCATCGCATCCTACGCGGGTCAGGCGGTCGAGATTCATTCAAACGGCGGCGAGGCAAAAGCCTACCCGTTTACGGAAACGCGCCGTTACACGGTTGCGCCGCCCGGCACGATGCCGCTGCGTTCGCTCAGGTATTCGTTGGTCGACGTGCCCGACCTGACCCTGCTCGCCGACATGAGGCCGGCGCCGGGCTCCGTCTGGTTCGGCGCCGCGCCGGTCCCGACCGTTTACCACGGCGCGTTCCGGTGGCTTGCCCGCGCCGTGAAACGAGGATGGATCAAAACGCTGGCGCCCATCGCGACGCTGATGACGTTCGTCATGAATCATCTCAGCTGGGGCGAACATCGCGGCGGGCTTTTCCTCGAGTGCTCGGGAACGGACCACGCGGGCGAAGCGTTGACCCGTTCGTGGCACCTGCTTGCCGAGGGCAGCGTCGGCCCGATGACACCAACCCTCGCCTGTGTCGCAATCGTTCGCGCCGCGCTCGCGGGATCGCCGCCCGGACCCGGCGCGCGCCCCGCACACACCGACCTCGAACTCGAGGATTTTGAACCGCTGTTCGAGCGCCTGGGGGTCGTAACGGGGGAGCGTGAGGGGGCGACCCCCGCGGCTCAACCGCTCTTTCAGCGTGTGCTCGGCGAGGCATGGCCGAAACTGCCGGGCGCTATTGCGCGGGTACACGACGTTCGCGAACGCAGGGTGCTGCGCGGCCGCGCGAACGTCATACGCGGCCGATCGTTGATCGCCCGCCTCGTGGCGGCGATTTTTCGCTTTCCGGTAACGGCGGAACACGTGCCCGTGACGGTGGAAATGACCGTGCGGAACGGGCAGGAGCTCTGGGAGCGGGATTTCGGCGGCACGCGGTTCTCGAGCACGCTGACGGACGGCCGCGGCGCCTGGTCACACCTGATCTGTGAGCGTTTCGGTCCGTTCAGATTCGGCATCGCACCGGTGCTCGACAACGGACGGCTGATTTACGCAATGCGTCGATGGTCTTTCGCCGGGATACCGATGCCGCTGGCGCTGCGCCCGACTGGGATGACTTTCGAGTCCGAACGTGACGGGCGCTTTCACTTCGACGTCGACATCCGGTTTCCGGTTCTCGGCCACATCGTTACCTACCAAGGGTGGTTGGAGGTCCTGTAGGAGGTCGTCCTGAGAAAGCGATCAAAGCGTAAGTGGGATCTTCTAATCCTTGATGGAGCTTTGGAAAGAACCTCCGGCGGCCACAAAATCAAGCACTGGTGTTTACGAAATGTTCTCAACCCTGCGTTTTTCTATCCAGCGTGAAGGATCCCAGCGATTTGAATATCAGGAATTGAGCAACTAACCCGCCCGCAACCAGTAGTAGCGCGTTGCCGATTGTTGATGTAAGCAGGTATAGAACGGTGGCAATGCCGGCCGGGACGAGTGCATAGGGTATCTGTGTTCGAACGTGTGCAATGTGATCTGCACCGGAGAATATCGACGACATCACAGTCGTATCGGAAATCGGCGAGCAATGATCGCCAAACACGGCACCAGAGAACGTCGCGCCGATCGCGATGCTCACGGTCAACGTCGTATTGCCGCTCCCGTCTATTGCATAAGCGATCGGTATCGCGATAGGCGTCAGGATTGCCATTGTCCCCCATGACGTTCCAGTGCTGAACGAGATCAGAGCCGCGACGGCAAATACGAGCACGGGAAGCATGGCTGGTGTCATCCAGTCACGTGTCGACGTGACGAAGAACTTGGACGTCCCGAGCGCGTCGCAGGCCGCCGCAATGGTCCACGCAAGAACCATGATGACCAGGGCGGGCAGCATCGTGCGGAACCCCAGAAGCAGCGTTCTCTCGCACTCGGCGATACTGACACCGCGCTGAAGGGCAAGCAGTATCCCGACAAATGTCATCGAGAACGCTCCCCACAGCAACGCGTGGCTCACGTCCGCTTTTTCGAGCAGTTCACCCACGCCGAGGGTCGTGTCGCCTCCAGCGGAACTCCACAGCCCCCAAATCGTTGCGGCAATCAGCGCAAGAATCGGCACGATGAAGTGCCACACACCGGCTCCGTCCGCATCGTACGGTTCTCCCAGATCCGATTCGACACTGGAAAGCGGAGTATCTCCATCAGCCACGAGTCTTCCTGTCTTCTCTGCGCGGTCCTCCGCTTGTCTCATCGCACCGAAATCCTTTCCCAGCATCACTATCATTGGAATAGCCGCTATAGTCAGCAGGCAGTAGAAGTTCCAGGGAATCGAACGCAGGAATGCGGTATACGGCGGCAGATCTAGAATGCCGTTGACCGCGAAAGCGGTCGCTACTATTGCTACCTGGTATCCTATCCAATCGGAGACGGGTGCAATCGTTGCAACAGGGGCCGCCGTCGAGTCGATCAAGTATGCGAGCTTCTCAGTCGAGATCTTGTGTTTTCTGCAGATATCGCGGCAACTGTTGCCAACGACGATAGTGTTGATGTAGTCGTTGAAGAATACAATCAGGCCCAGGAAGTAGGGAAGAAGCTGCGCCTGCTTGCGCGTTGTGATACGTGCCCCCAGCACTCGAGCAACGGCCGAGGAACCGCCAATCCGATAGACGAATGCTGCGCCGGAACCCAGCAGTGCTATCAAGACCAGAAACTTTGCGTTCCAGGCAGTGGTTACCGTTTCGACCATCCAGGCAAACGAATGTTCGAGGCCCACGACGGGATCGCCTCCTGCGAACACGATCCCGCCACACCAGATCCCCGCGAACAGCGCAAAACTGACCCGCCGGCTGGCCAAAGCGACGATGATCGCGACCAGCGGTGGCAGTACTGACAACCCGTTATCCAGCAGGAATTACTCGCATAGTGTTAACAGGCCCTAAGTTACCCGCTGCGTACACGGAATCTGGTGCCGGCAGTCGTCTGTCTTTGGCAGTGGCCGCCGATCAGCCGCCGTCACGTTGTGTCAGGTAATTTGCCAAGGCCGCCGTTTCGTCGTCCTTGATGGACTTCGTTCGGACATGACTGAAATAGGCATGGATTCCTATGTCCCGGGCAAGCAGAGAATCCATCAATTCCTGATAGTGGTCGATGTCGGCGGTGATGCATTTGATGATGTAGTCCACTTCGCCGATGACTGCATCGCACTGAACGATCTCCGGCGTTTTCGCCATCGCGGACTCGAAGCGCTTGAAATCGCCTGACCTGTGCGTCTCGAGTTTTATCAGCGTCGTAACCTGACAAAAACCCGCGATCCGGTCGTAGTTTATTCTTGCGCGATAGCCCTCGATGTAGCCCGTTTCCTCCAGTTTTTTCATCCGCATCCAGCATGGGCTTGCGGACAAACCTATTTCATCCGCCAGTTCGCGTTTGCTGATGCGTCCGTTTTGCTGAAGTGTCGTCAGTATCGCGATGTCGTAACGATCTAGTCCCATCGTGTTGTCCCGATCCCCCGAAAACAGACCGAGTCTACCGAAGTTCAGTCCAGCGGAACATTGGAAGGTCGCAGAGGAAACTTTCACAGAACTTCGTTGACTGCATCCAGCACGATGTCGGCGATACGGTCGATGTCGCCTCGCGAGATAATCAGTGGCGGCGCGAAACCGAGGATGTCGCCGTGCGGCATCGCGCGCGATATCAACCCGCGCTGCAAACACGCATCCGAGAGCCGGGGGCCGATCTTCGCATCCGCTGAGAACGGCTTCTTCCTGTCACGGTCAGCCACAAATTCAACCGCGGCCAGCATGCCGTCGCCCCGAACCTCTCCGACATTCGGATGATCCGCCAGACGCTCGCTTAATGCGGTAAGCAGGTATGGTCCGTTCTCCGCGACCTGGGAGATAATATCGTCCTCACCGAGAATACTGAGGTTTGCTACGCCAGCCGCCGCACACAAAGGGTGTGCTGAATAGGTGTAACCATGTGCAAAAGCACCATACTCGTCCGAGCCTTGCTGCAGTACCTCCCAGATCCCGTCGCTTACCAACGCCCCAGACAGCGGCAGATAGGCGCTGGTCAGGCCCTTGGCGATCGTCATCATGTCAGGCTCGATCCCGTAATAGTCGCAGCCGAATGCCGTGCCCATGCGCCCGAACCCGCAAACGACCTCATCCGCGATCAGCAGCACGTCATACTTCTTGAGCACGGGCTGTATCTTGTCCCAATAGCTTGCTGGCGGCGGTATCAGCCCCCCCGTTCCCATCATTGGCTCACCGATGAATGCGGCTACCGTGTCAGGGCCCTCTTCGACAATCAGCGTTTCGAGATCGTCTGCGCAGCGTTGAGCAAATTCCTGTTCCGTTTCGCCATCTCGAGCGCCCCAATAGTAGTGCGGCGTCGTGGTGTGCAACACCGGCCGTATGGGAAGGTCGAACGCTTTGTGAAACACCGGCAGACCGGTCAGGCTTCCCGATACGATCGTGCCGCCGTGGTAGCCTCTGTGGCGCGATATGATCTTCTTCTTGCCTGGTCTTTGAAGCACGTTGTTGTAGTACCAGACGATCTTCACCAGCGTTTCGTTCGCGTCCGAACCGGACAAACCATAGAAGATTCTGCTGATGCCTTCCGGCGCCATCTTCAAAATCATTTCCGATAAACGAATGGATGGTTCGTTCGACGACGCAGCGTAAGCATGGTAATAGGCGAGTTCCTTCGCCTGCGCATAAATCGCGTCGGCGATCCGTTCCTGACCGTATCCGACGTTCACACAATACAAGCCGGCGAAAGCATCGATGAACTCGTTGCCGTCGCAATCTCGGACTCTTACGCCGGCAGCGGTGTCGATGATCCTCGGTCCTGCCAGCTGCCCGGCGCTAAACTGCCGCAGGTTTGTGAACGGATGAATGATCGATCGCCGATCGATGTCCGCGAGCGACTCCCGAACGTCACTAGCCAGCGGCACATGCATACTCATGCCCTCCCCAACAGATGTACTTCAGCTCCGAGTATTCATCGAGGCCGTACCGGGATCCTTCCCGCCCCAGCCCCGACCGCTTGTAGCCGCCGAACGGGATCTGGGCACCCGTCATCTTCGCGGTGTTGATCGCAACCATGCCGTACTCCAACATCTCCGCTGCTCGCCATGCCCTCTCGGCATCGTTCGAATACACGTACGCTGCGAGACCGTAGATCGTGTCATTCGCAGCGCTAATGACGCCCATGTCGTCGGCGAACCGAATCAACGGCGCGACAGGACCAAAGGTCTCCTCACGGTAGATTCGCATTCGTGCATCAACCTGACCCAGGACTACCGGGTCGTAGAAGAGAGAGTCCTGCGACTGTCGCCCGCCCTCGAGCAGCAGTGCTGCCCCGAGATCGACGGCGTCGCGGACGTGCACGTCACACTTCTCGACTGCGTCAGCGTGCATTAGTGGCCCCAAGTCGACGCCCTCTGCCAGACCAGAACCAACTTTGAGTTGCGCGGCAGCGGCAACGAATCGAGACGCAAACTTCTCGTAAACGTCGTCGTGGACGAAAATGCGATTTGCAGCGAGGCAGTCCTGACCTGACGTCGTGAACTTCGCTGCGATACAGCCCGACACGGCCGCATCGATGTCCGCGTCCTCGAAAACGATGAATGGCGCATGACCGCCAAGTTCCAGCGACAAGCGCTTGATCGTACACGCCGACTCTCGCATCAACAGTCGGCCGATGGCCGTCGAGCCCGTAAAGCTCAACGCGCGCACCGTGTCGCTGCGACACAACGGCGGCACGATTGTTTCGGGATCGCCGGTCAAAACCGAAAACAAGCTGCCCGGGATTCCCGCGCGCTCTGCAAGCTTCGCCAATGCGAGCGCGGAAAACGGCGCCTGCACCGATGGAACTACAATGACGGGGCAACCGGCGCCAAGCGCAGCTGCCGCTTTGCGCGTGACCATCGCGCTCGGGAAGTTCCATGGGGTAATGCAGGCAGCGACTCCTATTGGCTCCCGAACGGCAATCATACGGCTGCCCTCCAGATGCGACGGTATGACATCGCCGTATTGCCTTCTGGCCTCTTCGGCAAACCAGTGCACGAACGATTCGGCGTAGTCGATTTCCGATCGCGCCTCCGCAACCGGTTTACCCTGCTCCAGGCTCACTAGCAGCGCCAGAGTTTCCCGGTTGTCACGAATGTGCTTTCCCCACGAGTGCAGCATCTCGGTGCGTTCGGGTAACGGGGTTGCGCGCCAGCCCTCCCATGCGGCCGCCGCCCCCTCAATTGCATCGATTACGTCTTTTTCGGTGAGCTTCGGCACACGGCCGAGACAACTTCCATCCGATGGATTGGTGACGACAATCGCATTATCGCCAGGTACCACCCAGCGTCCCGCCACATAAGCTGACTCGCGCAGAAGGCTCGGAGTATCTGTCGCAGATCTCGCCATGCTGGTTGCCACGTCTATCCTCTGTCGTTCCGAATTGCTTGGCCTTATCGAACATTTATTCTTTCAGCCCGGCGAATACATTGCGACGGTTTTCGAGAAAACAGTCAGCTGATCTGAAATACCCGGTCGTACAAGTTGGAACATTCGTCGGCCGTTCGTTTCGCAGACGAATGTGCTTTCCAAATGGAAGCTGCGCGTCAACCCTCGAAATCAACCGCGCAAAGAACAAACATTTCCGCCATTGACCCAAAACGGATCCAAATATAGCCTTCGCTCCTGACGTCGTGTATGGCTATGCTCGGAGAAACAAGATGAACAAGCATTTGATGCGACCTTGCACACTCGTTATCTCCCTTCTGTCTTTTTCTGCGTCTTCGGCCGAAGACAAGCAGTGGCCTTCGTATGAGTGGGACGTCGCGACGCCTGAATCCCAACAGGTTGATTCAGCCGTGCTAGATCAGTTCGATCGGGAAATTGCATCGGGTAAGCACGGTTATGTCGACGGCATGACGGTTTACCGGAATGGGCACCTCGTGTACCAAAAGATCTACGATAACGACTATAAGCAGTTGTTCGTGGGCAAGGATCAAAAACGCGGGCAATACAACTACTACGATACGGATTGGCACCCGTGGCATCAGGGCAGCGGCTTGCATACGATGCAATCAGTCAGCAAGAGCGTCACGTCGGCATTGATTGGTATTGCAATCGGCCGAGGCGAAATTCCGGGCGTGGATGTCAAAGTAATGCCGTACTTCGATGATTATGACCTGGTCGATCAGGACCCTCGGCGAGAGGCAATCACACTTCGCCACCTTCTTACCATGACGGCTGGAATAGAGTGGGATGAATCGAGCGTCGACTATACGGACCCCCGAAACGACTGCGCGGCGATGGAGCGAAGCGACGAATGGGTGCGCTTCGTGCTTGACCAACCTATGCGTACCTCGCCGGGCGTAGAATTTGAATACAACAGCGGTATTACGGTACTGCTGGCGCACATCCTTTTGAAAGCGACCGGAAAGCACGTCGATGAATATGCTTCAGAACATCTGTTTGGACCACTCGGTATCGATTCTTCCTACTGGAAAAAAACGCCTACAGGTCTGGTTGATACGGCAGGCGGCGTGTATCTGGAACCACAAGACCTGGCCAAATTCGGCTATCTCTACGAAAACGATGGCGTCTGGAACGATCAACGCATTTTGCCCGAAGGCTGGGTGGCAGCGAGTACGGATCCGGATACCGACGTGCCGGACTGGCCCGGCAAGTATGGGTATCAGTGGTGGCTTATCCCCTACAAAGGCGAGAAGCAAAACTGGGCATACACCGGCTGGGGCTTTGGTGGGCAGTATCTCCTGGTGGTTCCGGAATACGACCTGATCGCCGTTTTCACGGGGTGGAGCATATACGACAAGCCTGCCCTCGACCCGATATTTGCACTCGAGCAAGTATTAAGCGCGGTGCGCTAGTTATTTGCGTCCTGGAACGTCCGCTTCTGGCCGCGTGCGCTGACGGCGCACAAATAAGGAGGACGATGCGCACGCCAGAGTGACGAGCGGGACTTTCTTCTGATGACAGGGAAACGTGCAGATGCATGGACTATGCAGGCACGCGCACGCAGAAAAAGTCTCTTTATTGCCTCCGTTACACAAGACACTGCGATTATCGGAGTATAAACGAACTGGGGCGGTAAAGCGCTTTCGCACATATCGGGGGTACATAAGAGATGACCAGCATTTCATGAACAAGAAAATCGACAAAGAACTCGGACTCGACAGCGCGATCACAAGACGGGATTTCATTTACGGTGGCTCCCTCGCAGTCGGCGGTGCAGTGGCCGGCTGTGCCGCGGATACTCCTCCGGCGGACATCCAGACCGAGGATCACAGTTTCAGCATTGGCGACGACAGTTTCACCGTTGGCGGCGATTGGTACGGACCAGGCGGCATAGGCGACTACGCGGAATCGCATGGCAATACACCCGGGCTCGTCAGGGACGCGCACGACATTCGCGCAGGAAAATATTCGCTCCGGCCCCGCGATGCGATCGATACTGGTGAGGAGTACGATATCGTGATCGTCGGCGGCGGCATGGCAGGCCTCGGATCGGCGCATCACTTCAATCGACTCAATCCGTCCGGGCGCGCACTCGTGCTCGACAATCACCCGATTTTCGGCGGTGAGGCGAAACGCAACGAATTCATCGTCAACGGTGTCCACATCACCGGCCCGCAGGGTTCGAACGATACCATCGAGTTTGCAGAGACCGGTGATCCCAGCGATTACGACACTGCACTGAACCTGCCCCGCAACCGACAGTTTGCGGAGCCGGAGGGCGATGCTGCCGGGATGCGCATCCCACTCGAGCATTTCGAGCACATGACCTGGCACGAGCATGATTTCGACATGGCCCATTTTTTCCGCGGTTCGCAGACGCCCTGGGTCAAGGACCCGTGGGATAAGGGATCACACCTCACACCCTGGAGCGACGCCGTCAAAGCAGGCTTCAGGAAGACGCGGACAACGGAAGTCGAGGACGTTCCCGGTCGCGACACGGATCGCTGGCTGGACTCGATGACGATTAAGGACTACTACGAAAAAGAACTTGGCGTGCCTCCGGAAGTCACCGCGTTCTACGACCCGATCATTGCGAGCGTCGTCGGGCTTGGCTGCGACGGGCTCAGCGCCTATTGGGGAAATTATTTCACCCTGCCCGGATTCGTGCGCCCCGAAAGGCACACAGGCGAGTTACTGCACATGTTCCCGGGCGGCAATGCAGCGGTTGCGCGACATTTCGTGAAGGGCCTGATACCCGACTCGATCGAAGGTACGCAGTTCAAGGAAATTCTGGCCAACCCGATCCGGTTTGACCGGCTCGACCGCGCGGACAACCCGGTCCGCATTCGCCTGAACTCGACCGCTGTTCGTGTTGAACATGACGGGCCGGCCGGCAGTGCGGAGCGTGTGGTCGTCCACTATGTCAACAACGGCAAACTGTATAAGACGGAAGCGAAGACCGTGGTCATGGCCAGCGGCGGCTGGGTGAACCGTCACGTCGTTCGCGACTTACCGGACACGCATCGTACCGCCTACGGTTCGCTGGCGCATTCGCCGGTGCTGGTTGCGAATGTCGCGGTTACGAACTGGCGTTTCATGGTGAACCTGGGCATCTCGGCGGCCATGTGGACGGAAGGTTTCGGTTTCACCACCAACCTGCGACGACCGATGATTATCGACGGCGAACCTGCTGAACGGCTGCACCCCGATCATCCGACGGTGCTGACGTTTTACGTGCCGATCTACAAGCCAGGCCTGCCATGGCGGCAAAAAGGCATGGTTGGCCGGGCAGAATTGCTGGGCACGTCGTTCACCAGTTACGAACGCCGGATTCGCGAACAGATGACAGAGATGTTTTCTGCGGGCGGCTTCGATCCGGCCAAGGACATTGCCGGCATCATCTTGAATCGCTGGGGCCATGCCTACGGCAATCCGGGGCCCGGTTTTCTGTTCAGCAACAACGGTCAACTGTCTCCGGCCAACGTGCTGCGTCAGCCAATCGGCCGCATCATGCTTGCCCACTCGGAACTCAATGGACACCAGTACTGGAATGGTGCAGCCAACGAAGGACGACGCGCCGTCGAGCACCTTGTCGATACGTATTTCTGATAGAGAAGGGCCGAACCGTGGTTCGACCCGGGCTGTTGCGTTTTTTTCGGCGCCGCTGATCATTCCGTGCCGAACGACGGCCGCCCGTTAGTCCGGGCGGCCGTTTTTTTATTGCCGGTTACAATCATCGCATGACAAAGCTAATCACGACCTCAGTCGTCCGCGGCAGTGAGCAGGGCGAAAGCCACGGCGGTGTCTATATCATCGACATCGACAACCGGGACGTGCGCCAGGCTATCGACTGGAACACGGCCGGTATCGACTGGCAGGGGCGCGGCTGGGATCGGGGCCTCCGGGGCATCGCGATCGACGGCGCTGTCGTCTATATCGTGGCGAGCGATGAATTGTTCGCCTATACACCGGACTTCAAGCCGATCGGATCATGGCGCAACCCATACCTGAAGCATGCCCACGAGATTTGCATCTACGAACGCGCGCTCTATGTTACATCCACCGGCTTTGACAGCATTCTCGGTTTCGACCTGGATAAACAGGCGTTCGTCTGGGCCCTGCATGTCGATGTCGAGAAGTTCAATTTCAGGGGGTTCACTTACGATCCGAACGCGGATGAAGGACCGCTGCTACTCAACAAGTTACATCTGAACAACGTCCATGCTGACAAGCACGGCATGTACATCTCGGGCATGAAGTCCGGCGGCATGCTCCACTTCAACGGGGAAGCCATCGGCATGTCGACGACGTTGCCGCCAGGAATACACAACGCCCAACCCTACCGCGACGGGGTCTTGTTCAATGATACGAACGCGGATGCGCTGCGCTACGCGTCGCGCAGCGGCGAGGAAGATCGCGCGATCAAGGTCCCCACATACGATTCCGCCGACATCGAGAACAAGGGTATCGACGATTCGCAAATTGCTCGCCAGGGATTTGCACGGGGCCTTTGCGTCATCAATGACCGTGTGGTCGCCGGTGGATCGTCGCCGGCGACGATTGCCATCTACGATCTGCAGGAATCGAAGACCCTGCTATCGGTGAACCTGTCTCTCGATATTCGCAATGCGATCCATGGTCTGGAGCTGTGGCCGTTTGAGTAGGTGACTCAGAGCCCCGCGTTCCTGACGACATCCGGCAGGCTGTCGATAATCGGACCGAATTCCTCTTGCCACTCTCCGAGGTGATTCTCGTACTTGCGCCAGGTGCCCATGCCACCGGTATAGATAGGCTGCCTGACCTGCTCGGCACTCGCAGTATTGACGGCACGCTTCGTTTCATGAAACCGAAGGCATTGCTCCTCGAAGGGCAGGCCGCAGTGTTCGAGAATACGGGCAACCTGACCTTCGAGGTCGGTCACCGTCTCTTCATAATGTACGTCCAGCACTTTGCCGGGGAGGACCTCGTTCCAGTGGTCCATCGTCAAACAATACTCCTGGTAATAGTCGGCAAGTTCGAACATGTCATAGGTAAAGTTTTGACCGCGGCCGAATAGCTGCTTGTAGTTGCCGAGGCAGGTATCGATCGGGTGTCGACGGGCATTGATGACTTTGGCGTTCGGCAGGATCAGGTGCAGCAGGCCGACTAACGGGAAATTGTTCGGCAACTTGTCGGTGAAGACCGGCTTGTCTGTCGTCCGGTATCGTCTGGCGCCTTCCAGGTATTCGAGTCCATAGCCGCGCCAGTCGATCGGGCGCATCAGGTCGAGGACTTTCGGGAAGCGCTGGTCTACGCCGCGATACAGTGACATCGAATCCGACATTCTGCCGAGTATCGCCAGCTCCTCGGTGCCCTCGACCTGGCTGTGGCTGGCGAGAATCTGCTCAACCAGCGTGGATCCCGATCGGCCCAGGCCTACGATGAAGATCGGCCCTTCGTCGGGATATCCGTGTCCCTGATTCTTCTCCAGAAATTCAGGCGTGAAGTGAGCCCGGATCGCTTCCTGGTGGAGTTTGTTATTGGACGGATCGTAGTGCAATAGCGGGCGCTTCAGCTGATTGCCGGCATGGTAATGCTCCCAGGCCTTGTCGTAGTCCCTCATGTCCTCGTACGCTTTGCCGAGTGCGAAGTGGAAATGCACCGTGGTGTCTTCACCCAACTCGCTGTTCTCGAGCTGGTGTTCCATGGCTGCAACCTCGTCGTATTCAAACTCGAAGATCTTGAGATTGGCCATGCTCCAGTAAACCTCGCCGAACTCCGGTTTGAGGCGGACCGCTTCGCGGTATGCGCGCAGTGATGCTGCCTGATCACCGAGGGTCTTCATGACATGACCGTAGCCCATATGAAAGCCAGGGGCTTCTGGCCGGACTTCGATGGCTTCGCGAAATGCTTCAGCGGCCTTCTCCGGGAAGCCTGCGCTGGCCCTGGTGCTTGCCAGTTGTTCCCAGGCAAACCCGTTCCGCGGTTGCAGCTCGGTCGCGCGAGTATACGCCTCAATCGCTTCCATCAGCTTCCCGCACTTGTTGCGGACCCGCCCGAGATCGACCCAGGCGCCGACGAAATCCGGTGCAACTTCGGTTGCTCGAATGAGTAAAGCCTCCGCGTCGCCCAGCTTGACGTCCTGCGAAAAATAAACGGCCGCCAGCAGGCGCATCGCATCGACGTTGTCCGGGTTTTCTTTCAGCGCCTGCCTGGTACTTGCAACCGCGTCGTCGTGGCGACCGGCACGGAAATGTTCGGCAGCAATCGCGACAGCACCGATGTCCGGGTTCTTCTCGAAAAACGTCTCAAAAGCCTTGTCCGCTTCCTCTCCGCGTCCCACCGAAGCCAGCGCATGGCCGAGTTTCTTGTGTGCGTTCTTGAGATTGGAATCCAGACGAACCGCCTGTTCAAAGAGTGGGATCGCCTCCTCGAATTTCTGTTGCTGCGCAAGGGCGCTGCCCAGGTCCTCTGACAGCGGTGGATAACCGGGTGCCAGTTCGATGGCGCGCCTGAATTCTGCTTCAGCTTCTTCGTACCGCCTTTGCTGCATCAGCGCGTGCCCAAGCAGACGCAGGTGTTCAACACTGTCCGGATTCCAAGACAAGTGAACGCGACAGAGTCTCTCAGCAACGTCAGGTTGCATGGACTCCAGTGCGTCGATGACGGCTCGTCTTGACACAGGGCGCTAGAAGCCGGTCAACGACTCGGGGCGCGCCCGGAGCAGCTTGAATCGATGGAATCCGAGGTCGATGTACGGTTTTAGTGGAAAATCGACCATGCCCAGCATGTCACGGTCTTTAATCGGTTGCGAGCACCTGAATTCTCCGCGACCCTTGTTGAGCTCCGATATGGACGGGTAACACATTCGTGACGGGCATGTCAGCGCGCAGCCGGCGTTCGCAAACAGCGTGATCTTGTCCTTGTTCTCGATCTCGGCAAGAAACTCGAGGTTTTCGTTTAAGGGCATGGGCAGGACGACCGAATCGTACAGTTCCATTGCCGCCTCGATCTTCTTGTGACTCTTGAGGTTCTTGATGACGCTGGCGTCAATGCGGTAGTCGGGATAATCCTCACGTATCCAGCGCGCAAGGTCGTCGTTCGTGCAGATGATCGAATTCCCGGGTGCGTGGTACTTGCGAAGTATCCAGTGACTGAGTTTGTATTCCCTGAGCTCGGTCACGTGATTGGACATCGGCAATCGAATCCCGATCCCTGCTTCGTTGAGGTCGCCGACATCCTTGTCCGACAGCTCGCGTTCGATGAACTGCCTGCCCCCATAAAGTGTGCTCTTCTCAACGAAGCCGAACACGCTGTCAATCTCGTTGACTCGAAGGTTGCCGAAGCTCTTGCGCAGAAATTTGAATATCGGCTGGTCCGGTCGTTTACCGCGGGCGGAGACCGTATAAGTGGCCGCAGCCGGCGCTACCGGCTCCGCCTTCGTAAATAGGCGGCCAACCGGTATTTCGGTAATTTCCAGACCAGAATCGTCACTCACTGTACGTCGTCAGGGTATTTCGGGCTTCAAGCAGCCTGATTCAAGATAGAACATTCGACTCACCAGGATCATGGTTATGCGGCTTCCCGGCGGTAGTATAGCCGACGCCGCTCTATGATCGTTTTTTGTTGGATTTTCCTCCTTCAGTCGAATCGTTTCGTCAACTTGAGGCTGACCGTTCGCGGCCTCGCGAGATTGTGTGTTTCGCCGTAGCCCGTATGACCCCAATAGCCGGCGTAGAAACTGACGCCGGTACCGGTGAATGTATTGGCCCGTTCATTGGTCAGGTTGCGGGCTATCAGCTTGGCACTCCAGGAGTCTCTCTCCCAGCCGATCTGAAAATTTGACTTGTGGAAACTGTCCACGTCGTAGGTAGAACCTTCCACATAGTCCGGGCTGTTCGGATTCGCCGCTTCGACCCGCCACAATGCCGAGAACTGTTCGCTCTGCCAGTAGTAGTCGTAGCGCGCCCACACGTCACCGCCAAACAACGCATTCGGTATCCGGTAGTCCGCGGCCACCGTGATCTTGTGGCGTGCCGAGTTCGGCATTTTCGAACCCTTCGTCAACAACTGCGTACCTTCGTCATTGATGTAGTCCGCCGTATATTCCGGATCGCCGGTGTAGCCGCTGAAGCTGAGCTGGAGACTTTCCGTGGCCTGGAACAGGATATCGAGCTCGACGCCGAGATTCTCACCGCCGCCGCCATTGGCCTGACCGTTGAGCCAATGCAGACCCAGCTGGTCAGAGCTGAAGTACATCTGGATATCCTCCCAATCCATGAAGAACACGGCGCCATTGACCAGCAGTCGACCATTCAGCCATTCCGTCTTCATGCCAAGCTCGTAGTTGTTCAGCTTGTCCGGCTTATAAAACTCGGGAACGAAGCCCTCGGCGACCGCTCTCGGGTTGTTTCTCCCGCCGAGACGGAAACCCTCGCTGTACAAGCTATAGATCATCTTGTCGTCGCTCAGGTTGTAGTTCAGACCCACCTTGTACGTCGTGTCGTCTTCCTTACCGTCCTGGATGCTGGTCGTTTCACCCGAGAGCAAAATGGCTTCGAGCACTAATCCCGGCGGCCATTGCCGATCAAAGACCGTATAGCGATCAAACTCGAACCAGCGTGCACCTAAGGTGAAATCCAGGTTCTGGACAATCTCATAGTTCATCTCGCCAAAAACGGCGATCTGTGATCTGTCGCGGGTGAAAATCTGGTGGTACCAGGAATTACTGGTCCGGGGGTCTGAGGCCGCTTCGAGTGGGCACGCCGTGGGATAGCCGAAGCCCTGCAGGAAGCAGCTCCGCCACTGGGAGTAATCCCAGGCCTTCGTCGAGGTCAGATTCGGGATAACGCCGTCGTCTTGCCAGCCGTCCTTGAAGTTCTCGTAGAACGCGCCGACCATCCACTGGAAGCGGCTGTCCGTCGTCGAGGTCAGACGGAGTTCGTTCGTGAGCCGCTCCGAGTCCTGGTAACTGGTGATCCAGCCGCCGTTGTATCCGGTGTCGTACTTGTCGTAATAGTTGTAGGCGTAGCTTGGCAAACCCCAGTAGACGTTGTACCAGTTACGCCACGCCGAGACAAAGTTGCCAATCCAGCGTGTGTGCCAGGCTTCGTAGTGCGTATTGTCGAACTGGTAGGTCTGTACGCGGTCGGCATAGCCGAACGAGTTGGTCAACTCGGCGAAGCCCAGGTCACCGGTAATCGTGAGCTGACCGGCGGTCCACTCGTCCTTGCGCCAGTCGTCACTGAAACGAGCGACCTTGTAGTCGCCCATCGCCGTGTCGGAGAACCAAACGCCCGTGGTCTCCGAATGCTGGCTCATCACGGTCAGGAGCGCTTCCCAGTCCTCGTTGATGTTCCAGAGGGCTGAGATCCTGCCGCCGACGATCTCGTAGTCGTTAAAGTCGTCTTCTTCCCGGCCGGCGTTGTCCTGGATCGGACTCGAGAGATGACCGTCCGTTTCGTTGGGATCGAATGGGCCGATGTCGTATACATCGAAATTATGATCGCAGTCCGCGCCCGCTGCACAAACACTGTGTGGCGCCGTCGCAAAGACGTTATCGATGTAACCGCCTTCCTTCACCGAGTAACCAACGACGCGAACGGCGAAATTGTCGCTTACCGGAATATTGACCCAGCCGTTGAAGTCATAGCTCTCCTCACCGCCTTGGGTGAATTTGAGCTCGGTGCTGATCTCGGCCGAAAAGCCGCTTGGATCGGGTTTGTTCGTAACGACGCGGAGGGTGCCGCCCTGGGAACTGGAACCGAACAGCGTACCCTGCGGACCGGGCAGCGATTCGACGCGATTGATGTCGACCATGCGCGGGTCGAGCTGCGTCGTGCTCATGGTCATCGGCATCTCGTCGAGATACATCGCGACCTGGCTGTCCAGGTACCATGAGCTGGTCGAGATTCCAGTCGAGATTCCGCGATAGACCAAGGCGTTTCGACCGGCCCTGTCCGTCGTCAACGTGATACTCGGCAGGTTGACCGCGACGTCGGCCACGTCGAGCATGGCGCGACGCTCGATCTCGGCGGTCGAGAACGCGATGATGGATTGCGGTACGTCCTGGACGCTCATGCTCCGCCGGGTCGCGGTTACGATAATCTCCTCGAGACCGAACCCGTCATCGTCGTCTTCCTGCGCAACGGCCTGAGCCGCCGGGCACAGCGCGGTCATCACCGCCGCCGTCAACGGCGTCAGAACGTGTCGTTTCTCAGCCGGGAATCCGGCTTTTGGATGTCCTTTTGAATGACCTGATGCGACAGCGGCCGCCGTCGTTTTAGTCACAAGCGACTTTCCTGTCGCCGGATCACAAGAATCGAGGTGGTGCCGCTGATTCTCATTTGCCATCGGATTCCCCCATCAAACGCAATTCGAGACCAATATCCGCACGTCGCATATTTATACTCCGATAATCGCAGTGTCTTGTGCATCGCAGGCAATAAAGAGACTTTTTCTGCGCGCGCGTGCTTGCGTAGTCCATGCATCTGCACGTCTCCCTATCCTCAGAAGAAATTCCCGGTTGCCACTTTGGCGTGCGCATCGCCCTGCTTATCGGTGTGCCGTCAGCGCCAGATACGACATGTTCGGCGCTGTACGATCGGCAGCCTCCACTCACCGATTCCGACGACAGGGCCGCTTGCCAACAGCCGCAGGTCGTTCACGATCTTCGATACCTTGTCCGCCAGTCGTTTGGAAGTACTGGAAGTCAGCACATAGCAGCCTGGCCGAAACAGCGAATTGGATATCGTACTAGCGAGAATACGAATCAGCTCTTTCATCGATCAGATAATTCGTCTGTGTGTTGCCGCGCAGTCCGTTTCGCAGGATCTCCGCATGTAACCGTGCATTAGAATAATCGTGCACCCTGCCGAGTATCAGCAGTCGATTACCCTCTTTTTCATCAATTCTCGAGAAGAAGAAGCCGAAGCAGCGGGACATGTCGACAGCTAGCAATCGGCACATCTAGTATGGAGGCTGGTTTCGAGGGAGCGGGAGATAAACTTTGCAATTTCCATGGTTCCGTATCGCAGGAGTAACGATACTCGTCTGCAGCAACTGTATGATTTTCGACTCTATGGCACACGCCGATGAGCAGTCGCGTGATCCGTTTCGCCAACTCGACGAGATTCTTCCAACACCGAACCACTATAGAACCGCATCCGGGGCGCCGGGTCATCGCTACTGGCAGCAACAGGTGGACTATCGAATCAGCGTTGAACTGGACGAAGACGATCGACGCTTAACCGGGACCGAGACAATTACCTACTACAACAGGTCACCGGACGGGTTGGCTTATCTTTGGTTGCAGCTCGAACAGAATCGCTTTCGCAAGGACTCTGACGACTTGAGAACGAATACGGTTGATTCGGTGGAGAGCATGTCCTTCGAGGACTATAGGGCAACGCTGCTGCGACGCGAGTTTGATGGCGGCTACAGAATTGAATCGGTGACGGATGCCCACGGCGAACCTCTGCCACACACAATCGTCGGTACGATGATGCGTGTCGATCTCGAAGAGCTGCTGCCTTCCAATACATCGACGCAGCTGACGATAGACTGGTCATACCGGATTCCGGATGCCCGTACGCTGGACCTGCGCGGTGGCTACGAGTCCTTTGACGATGGAAACCAAATTTATGGCCTGGCGCAGTGGTTTCCGCGGCTCGCGGTCTATTCTGACTACCGCGGTTGGCAACTTAAGCAGTTCCTTGGCGCCGGCGAGTTTTCGCTGGAATTCGGCGACTACGTCGTTGACATCACGGTTCCCGCCGATCACATCGTAGCCGCCACTGGCGAACTGCAAAACGCGGACGAGGTGCTGACACAAGTACAGCGGGAACGCCTCGCGGAAGCCACGCGCTCAGATCGCCCGGTCTTCGTCACAACGCCTGAGGAGGCAGCCAGGAATCAACAGACTCGAACACGGGGAACAAAAACCTGGCGCTTTGAGGCGCGCAACGTGCGCGATTTCGCCTGGGCGTCGTCGCGCAAATTCATCTGGGATGCACAGGGGTACGATCAACAAATGGAGGGGCGAGCGGACGGTCGGGCCGTCCTCGCGATGTCCTTCTATCCTGGCGAAGCCGAACCCCTATGGTCGAAGTACTCGACGAAGGCGATCGTACATACTCTGGAGGTTTACTCGCAATTTACGTTTCCGTACCCATATCCCGTCGCGCAGTCGATCACCGGGCCGGTCGCGGATGCCATGGAATATCCGATGATCGTCTTCAACACTCCACGGCCTGAACAGAAGGGAAAAGCAGTAGGAACATACACGCGAGAAAGCAAACGAGTCCTGATTTCCGACACAATCCATGAGATTGGACACATGTACTTTCCAATGATCGTAAACTCCGACGAACGCCAGTGGACCTGGATGGACGAAGGTTTGAACTCCTTCGTCCAGTACATTGCAGAACAAGCATGGGATCACGACTATCCGTCACGCCGCGGAGAACCGCAGGAGATAGTGGACTACATGGTATCGGAACGGCAGTCACCCATCATGACGAGCTCTGATTCCGTGCTTCAGTTCAGCGACAATGCGTATGGGAAGGCCGCGGTGGCACTCAACATCCTGCGCGAAACGATCTTGGGAAGGGAAAGGTTCGACCATGCGTTCCGCGAGTACGCCAGGCGCTGGAAGTTCAAGCGTGCGGAACCGGCAGATTTCTTTCGAACCATGGAGGACGCGTCGGGTACGGACCTTGATTGGTTTTGGCGAGGGTGGTTCTATACGACCGACTACGTTGATCTCGCAATTGACGGCGTCGTCCATGCCAGGATGGATACCATGAACCCCGACGTCGAAGCGCCGCTAAGGCGCGAGGAGCAAGAGAACGAAGAACCGCATATTTCAGTAACGCGAAACCGCGATCTATCGCAACGCGTGGACGAGGACCCGGAACTTCTGGACTTCTACGACCAACACGACGAGTACACGGTAACGGAGAAGCAGCGCGAAGAGTACCGGGAGTTTCTATTCAGTCTCGAGGAGTGGCAGAGAGAGATTCTAAGCGAATCCGAGAATATCTATTTCGTTTGCCTGTCCAACAAAGGCGGTCTTGTAATGCCGGTCATCTTGCAAATCGAGTATGAGAGAGGAGATCCGGAGCTACTTCGAATACCGGCCGAGATCTGGCGGTATGACGCGAAGCGCGTTACCAAAATGTTGATTCGCGACAGAGAGATTAAAGCGGTAAGGCTAGACCCATACTACGAGACAGCGGATGCCGATACCGCTAACAACTACTGGCCACGCATGATCTCGCCAGGGCTGCTGAAGTTGTATGGAGAAGATTCTGATCGAAACCTGATGCAAGAGGTACGCGATGAATGAACCACGCAATGGCGCGAGCAGATAAACCGGGCACAATCAACAGGTTTCAACTCTGGTCTGCTCCCTTTACACAACGCGCACATTGTAAAAAGTCTGAGGTGGCCCACTACTATTGTGACTGGTCCTGATCGCTCGTCAGGACGAGCTCATACAGGAAACGATTCCGAGCCCCCTTCAGACCTCGATGAGATCCTGCACCGCGCGATAACCGTGGGTGATTGCGGAATCGGTGTTGGCAGCGGCGCCGGCGTCCGAGTTTGCGATCGCGATGCGCCCGTATCGCTGCCTGCCGATCACCCAGGGTTTTGACGCTTCGTTTGGCCAGTCGGGTTCCCATAGCAGTCCCGGGCTGTAGGAGTAACCGTGCGCCCAGCGATTGACTGTGATCGCCTGGATGTCGCGTTCGACGTCGAAGCCCGCGCCGCCGAGCGCCTGATCGAGCTGGTCCTTGACGTGATGCTCGAAGGTTGCGTAAGACGTCGTCAGCAGATGCCGCCGTCCCGCGCGCCATTGTTCCGGACCCTGGATGTCCTCGAAGTACGGCACGTGGCACATGTGCAGGACCATCGGATCGTCCGGCGACGAGCCGAATTCGTAGTTGCCCAGCGACACCGGGTAGTCCAGTTCCACCTGCTTGTAGAATTCGTTTGTATAAAACACGAACGACACGCCGAGATCGGCGAAAGCGCGCCAGTTTTTCGCGAGGATCTTCGTATAGGTCAGCGGGATCTTGACGTTGTATTTGAGCCCGTCCACCTGCTCCTCCGGCAGTTCGGGACACAGGTAGGGAATCGCGCTGTTGTAACAGGCCATGATGCACTTGCCGCCACGGACGGTGTGCTGGTCGCCGCCGTGCACGAACGTCACGTCGACCGCGCCCGCGTCCGCCGTATGCTGCGCATTGACGACCGTGCTGTTGAGCCGGATTCTGACGCCGGCGCCCTCGCGGTCCAGCATCGAGTAGTCCACACGCGACGTCACGACGTCCTCCATCGTCCCGCCGGGCACCGCCTCAGGCAACAACGCGCGAACCAGCAGGCGCGCGACGGATGCATTGCCGTCCGGAAAATGGAAGATGTAGGGTTCGTCACCGCGATGGCCGACGCGCGGCATCGTGTGACGCAGGCCCGGCATGCCGCCGCCGTCGTCATAACCCTGCACCTGGATCGCAGGAATTTCCTCGATACCGACACACCAGAAGCTGATACCCCAGCGGCGATACATCTCCAGGACCTGCTGATCGACTTTTGCATAGTCTTTCAGAAAATCGTAATAACTCATGTTACTCAGGAGCTCACGCTTTTCTTCGTAGCTTTTGCCCGGAAGATAGTCGCGTTCGTCGGTAAAGACCCGCTCGAGGTCCGCTTTCGCCTCGTCCGACATCGGCGTCTGCGCAGCGAACTCGTCCCAAGGCAGCTTGCCGTAGCCGGCTACGACCTTTTGCTCGCCGTAGGTCGCTTTGTCGTACACGACGGCTTTGCTCAAACCCATCGATGAATACAGGCTCTGATCGTAATAGTCGTAGAAGCGCTCGACGTCGATGCCGATGTCGATCAGCAACTGTTTGGATACCTCGGAATAGGCCGACGGCGTGTCGATGGATTCGGTGCCGCCGTAGCCGATACGAGTCTCGCCGTTGATACCAAACTCGTTGCGTTTGGCATGGCCGCCGAAGTCATCGTGATTGTCGAGAACCAGCACGCGTGCGCCCGGATTCTCTTTACGAAAGTAGTACGCGGCCGAAAGGCCGCTGATGCCGGCACCCACGACAACCAGGTCGTATTCCTCTTCGTGTTCAAGGGGTTTCCACGTCTGCCCCGACACCCGTGCGTGCATCGTCTCCCAGGAGCCGTCGTGGCTTCCGCGAAGGCCGGTCAGCGCCGGCGGATAATACTCGGGCCCAAGTGCAAACTTGTCGCCTGCGCCCAAAACCTCTGTCCAGGGCGACAGCAGCGACGCGCCGATAGCCACCTGCGTGCCGTTCAAAAAATCACGTCGGGTGATGTTGTCTTTCATGATTGTTCCCCCTGGGTTCTCAATCTTAGAAACCGCGCGCCAGACCCGTGCCCCTGGGGTCGGCGCCGCCAGTAAATCGGACCGGCGTTCCGTCCGCGCCGTACTCCACGGTCAGGCCGTGCGCGTTGCCGATACGTTCTCGCGACTCGACGTTGTGACCGCGCACCGCAAGTGCGTCTACGACCGTCGCCGGCACGCCCGGCTCGACGGCCAGCTGATCCGGTTCGATGAAGGAGACGCGCGGCGCCGAAATTGCCGCCTGGATATCCATGTCGAAATCGAGCACGTTCATGACGATTTGCGGGACCGTTTGGCCGATAGTGTGACCGCCGGGCGTGCCGATTACGATCCACGGCCGCTCGTCCTTCATCACGAACAGGGGTACGTCGCCGGACAGTTTGCGGCGGCCGGGATAGGCGTCCATCGGATTCCCCTTGGGCTCGAACGTCGAATAAGCCAGCGAGTTGTTGAGCCAGATGCCGGTGCCCTCGGGCATTAGCCGGCTGCCGAACGAGTTGCCGAGCGTCTGGGTCGCGGAAATGACGTTGCCCCAGCCATCCGCGACAACGAAGTGGGTGGTGTTCATGCCGGTCTTCGGCATCACGCCCGGCGGCTCGAACGGTCTGGCGCTGGCCGTAAACTTGCCCGCTTCCGTCACGAAATAGTCGTCGGACAGGAGACGCTCCAACGGCGGCGGCGCAATATCCGGGTCACCCGCGTAGGCAAGCCGGGTCCAAAAACCATGTTTTGTCGCCTCGGCGAACGTGTGCAGGTATTCCACCGAGTTGTGGCCCATCGCGCGCAGGTCGAACTGTTCCATCAAGCCGAGCCGCACCAGAGCCGGAAACGAGTTTGCCGGCGGCGGCGCGGTCGTCACCGTGTAACCGCGGTAGTCGATCGATATCGCGTCCCACCATTCCGGCTTGTTGTCGGCAAGATCGGAGAGCCTAAGGAAACTTCCCGCCTCGCGCATCGCCCGGTCTACGGCGGCGCCGAGTTCGCCCCCGTGGAATGATTGTGCCCCGTCCTTCGCGATCGACCGGAAAGAAGCGGCGAGATCCTTTTGGATCAGCTGTTCCCCTTCCGTCAGGGGCCGGCCGTCAATGCCGTAAAAGGCCTTCGCGTGCGCCGGGAAATCCTCGTAAGCCTGTTCAATCAAGTAGGCGGCGCGCCAATCGATCGCATGACCCTCGTCCGCGAGACGAATCGCCGCGTCAAAAAGCGCTTCCCAGGGCAAACGGCCCTTTTCGGCCATCGCCGCCCAGGCGTTGACGTTGCCGGGCGTCGACACCGACTTAGCGCCACGGCGGTTTTCCATGTAGTTCGGTGTAGGCGCGCGGAAAACGTCCGAATCCATCGCCTGCGGGATTCGTCCGCTGGAATTCAGGAAACGGCTCTTTCCGCTGTCGGCATCGTAAATGAGTATCGTGCCGTAGCCGCCGATACCGGACATCATCGGCTCTACCACGTTGAGCGCAGCGGCAACGGCGACCGCGGCGTCGTAGGCGTTGCCGCCGGATGCGAGAATCGCCAAACCCGCTTCCGTCGCCAGCGGATGCGCCGACGACACCATTCCCCGTTCGCCGACGGCGAGCGCCGACGTCTCCGCGGCCGGCGGCGGGGCGCTAACCTCGCCCACCGCATTGTCGGGCGCGTTCGGCGAACAACCGAGCACGGCAACCAAGAGAACAATCAGGATAGTGGTTCGTCGCATTGCCTTCCCCCGCCTTCCGACGCCGCTCAAAAACGAAACGTCAGATCAATCAGATTGAAGCGAAACGGCTCCTCGACCGTCACCCGGCGCTCCGGATACGTCTGCCTGCAAGCCCGTGCAGCCTGCGCCTTGCGTGTGGACAAAACTTCGCGCTGTACGTCCGGGTTGTCGATCGCGGCAAAGGTCTCCGCGTGTATCCGGGCATCCTGCTCGTCAACGCAGGCCCGATAGCGCGCTTCCTGCTCCGGATCGGGCAGCTCTACCTCTCGCGGCATTGCAAATTGCGGATCGAGCTCGACGTCGAACAACAGCACGAGCGCCAACAGCAGCGCGCCTGCGAGCAAAAACAGTTTCTTCATTCTCGTGCAGGAGGATAACAAGAAATCGCCACCGCGACGGCGGCGGCGGATCGCCCGTTTTGCTATGCGAGCCTCCTACCGATCGCCCGCCCGGACCGACCCGGGCGGGCCATAGATTGGCTCATTGGAGACGGCGATATGGCGCCGCTCGGCCGGGACGCTAGTCGCGGATGATGAACTCGCTGTTCAGGTCTATCTGTCCCTTGCAATTCTTTTCCACGTCGTCGGTCGCGGAGCTACGCTCGGTGAACGTGACGATGTAACTGTGGGCGCCCGCATCGGCGACGAATGGAAACCCCTTTGTATCACGCGCCATTGCAAACGATCCCCCGATGACTTCCTTCGAGGCGTGGGGTGCAAAAAACATCGTGTGCGGACCAATGTGGGCGATCGAATCCGAGTTCGACGTGTAGATACGATTGTAGGCCGACATCATGTAATTGACCCCCGGCTCCGTGGGTACGCCAATTTCGCCGTTTTCGATCATTTTTGCCGATTGTGCGGCGACCTCCTCGGCCGACATGCCGCTCGCGGTCATTTTCGTCTGCGCAACGATTCCCTGCAGGATCGAATCTTCACCGGTTGACGTCACGCATTCCGGAATAATCGAGTCGGGGTGATTCCGTTGCACCAGGCAATGAAATCCGCCGTCCGACGAGATGCTCTTCTCGAAGCCGCCGTTCCGCCAGACATAGACGCTGGCGCGATCGCGCAGCGCCACCGGCAGCGCGCTGAGTGCAAGGGATTCCTCGCAGCGTTGGGTCAGCGGACGGAATTCGACCGTCTGGCCGGCGGCGGCGTCGAGCGCCAGAAGTGCTGCTGCAATTCCGAGGTAGGTTTTCATTCGAGCCTCCTTTGAGTTCCTGTGTCGATATCGCTCAATATTCCGTGCGTTCGATGCATTCGCCCTGCCGTCTCTTGCGGACCGCCGAAATTCTTGGCAAGCGGGTGTTTTCGCGAGCGGACGGTGGCGTCGGGACCGTGAGGACGCGCCCTAGCCCGTATCCGTCATCGATTGCACGGCGAGGAGCGCTCAGGGTTCTGGCGCGTCTTGCGGGAGTACCAGCGTCGCACGAACGCCGCCCTCGTCGCGATTTGCGACGTCCAGCGTTGCCGCACCGTGGTACAGGAGTTCCAGCCTTTTCCGGATGTTCTCTATGCCGAAGCCGCCCGGCGACCGCAGGCTTCGGTCGATCCCGGGCCCGTTATCGGACAGCTCCACAATGAGCCGACCGGCGTCACGGTGGGCCCGGAGGCTTATGTTTACCGCTGTCGCCGACCGGTTGACCGCATGCTTGATCGAATTCTCGATCAGCGGCTGGAGAATGAGCGCGGGAACTTTGCACGCACCGCAGCCCTCATCGACCTCGACCTCAAAAGAAATCCGTGAACCGAAACGCACTTTTTCGACGTCAACATATCGACGCACGAACTCCAGTTCACTGTCCAAATCGAGAAATCGCCTGCGGGATTGGTCGAGCGCGCTACGCAGCAGATTTCCCAGAAGCTCCGTAGCATGATACGCCTCGACGTTACGGTCGGTTTCGATCAGCGCCGCGATGGAATTCAGCGCGTTGAACAGAAAGTGTGGATTGATCTGCATCTTGAGCGCATCCATCCGCGCCAGGTTGAGCTGGTTTTCCAACAGCGAACTGCGCAACCGCGCATCCCGCGCCTCGCGATCCCGGGCGACGCTCAGTCGATAAAACCGTATGAGAAGCGAGCCGCCAAGATTCAACCCGTAAATGACTGCGGCAAGGGTATGGAAGCCGGGCGCCCTGTCGCCGTACAACCATGTCCGCCAGCTCTCAAAATGCACGATGAACGGCAGTGACAGGGCAACCGTTACGAACAGCGCGACGTGTGCCAAGGCCGCCAGGGCTCGCCGGGCGGGAGTGCCGTTCAACGTCTCGACGATCCGGTAAATCAGCAGCGACACGACCACCCAGACGGCGTAGTAGAGGACCATCGGCCCGAATATCTGCAGCCAAGCCGACAGGCTGTCGCCGCGAACGGCGATGAACGCGGTCGTCGTTGCAATGACGGCGACGATTGCCCAGGTCAGGACAACCGCGGCCAGGGTTTTTGGATTCGACGCAATGAGCCGACGCATGAACGCGGACGGGGAATGGCTTTCGGACCCGGCGGCGCGCGCGGCCGAACGGAAATGCAGTTCAGACATTGGAGGACGCGAGTCGCGCCGCACGCAGGATATCCGGGACCATCGAGGACCGGCTGCGGGCCAGAACCAGCGTTTTGCCGTTCCTGGTCTTCAACAGGTGAGTACCGTTCCGCTGTTTCGTCACGCGCTCAACCGCGCGGCCATTTACGAGCGCCGAGCGGTGTATACGAAAAAACTCAGGGTCGCTGATACGTTTCGAGTATCGGCTCAACGATTCGCAGACGGTGAATATTCGGCTCTTGGTATGAATGCGGACGTACTGGTTGGCAGCCTCGATCCACACGATGTCATTCGTCGTCAGCTGCACTATCGAATCGCCGTTGCGGACCGTCAGCTCCTGATCGCCGCGGCGGTCGCGGGAGGCTCTGCTGCCCGTGCGGCTGAGTTTCAGGAGCCTGCGGGTCAGAGCCAGCGTTTCCCGGTTACGAATAGCGGTCTTCGCGCGGTCCACCGTCAAGCGGAAACGCCCTTTTTGCAGCGGTTTGACAAGATAGTCGAGCGCATTCAACTCGAACGCCTTGATCGCATGCTCGTCGAACGCCGTCACGAATATGACGTAAGGAACGTGGTCCGCCGTTCGTAATCTTTCGGCAACGGCTATACCGCTCATCACGGGCATATGGATATCCAGGAAAATCAGATCCGGACGCCGGGTTGCGACGGTTTCCAGCGCGTCCGGTCCGTTGCTGCATTCACCGACGAGCAGCAAGTCCGGATCTCGGCGTATCAATGCGGAGATCAGATTGCGCGCGAGTTCCTCATCGTCGACGACGAGCGCTGAAATGGGAACCTCGGACGTCACGGCGGTCAGTCCAGGAATTCAAAGGCGTGATCTGAAGGCATCTTCCGATAGTAGCACCATGCCTTCCGCACGCCGCAGGATTGTCCGGGGAACGGGCGATCCCCTGTGCGAGTGGCGACGAATACCGGCACGCCGACAACTGCCGCAGGAGCCCGCGCCGGCCGGTGACATCGGTGTTTAACGATCGACAAATATGTCCAGCGGCAGCACGGCGGTAACACCGACATTGGGGACGTCCACCAGCTGCCCGATCCGCAGGTCGACCGCGACGCTGGCAATCATATAGGCTTGGGTCCTGTCGTAGCCGTAGGTATCGACGATGTGGTCGATCATCGACGCCAACGCGTTACGGGCGGCGAGATTGATGTCACTCGACAGATTGCTCAGTTCGGACACTTTCGCATCCGCAAGGTATTCGATCTCGCGCGGCACCTCGCCCGGCTCCTTGAACGGAAAACCCGTTACCGCGTAAAACCGGCTCGACGGGATCGCAAGCAACGACGCCGGACCCTCGTAGTGAGGGCCACGTGCGAGGTTTGGCGCATTATCGACGATCCGCGTGGTCACGGTAATCTCGCCGTCCATCTCGATCGCGGTCCCGGATACCTCGCCGTCACCCTGCGCGTAGTGGAAATCGCCGATGGCAAGACCGCAGCCCTCGATGTAACACGGCAGGTAGACGGTGACGCCGACCCGCAGGTACCGAATGTCCATGTTGCCGCCGTGCTCCCGCGGCGGGATCGTGCGCAGGCATTCGGCGGGCTTCGAGCCCTCCACGCCGCACAACGACGAAGGTTCCGCGAATTCGGGATCGGGCGTCAGCACCGCTCCGCCCGCATCGGCCAACGCCTGTTCGCGGTCCAGCATCGTGCGGAGCTGCGCCGGACCGGGCAGCGTCGTCACGACGCCGGGGAAACTGGCATTCGGTATCCGGACGCCCGGCAAGGCCTCACTCTCCGCATATTCCTCGTTCAGCCGCCACACGATAAAACGCGTTTCGCTGCCGACCAGATCGCCGGCAAAGCCGCCGGGCGACGCGCTGGTCCAGCCGACATTGCCGGGCTTCAGCGATTCGATCGTGACCGCGAGTACGTCGCCGGGCCTGGCGCCGTTGATGTAGACGGGGCCGACCAGCGGATGGACAACGCCGAGCCCCGGGCGCGGGCTGGACGCACGTTGCGAATACTCGTCCGGATCGAGGTGGATGTCGCTTGCATCGCGGCCGATGAGGACAATCCGTTCACCCGGATCGGCGCTGGCCGCCATCGGAATATCCGGATGCAGCCGGTTGATGCACGCCGGGTCGTCGGCGCAGGTCGCGCCGCTGCCGCCGATCACGACGTCCGCCTCCGCGCTGAAACCGCCCAATGAGCCGGTCAGGAGTAATATTGCGCGTACCGTTCCTGTCTTCTTTGTTGAGATCACGTCGCGGCCTCGTCGGAAGTGGGAAAAGGGGACAGTTTACTCAAATATCACGGCCGGCTTGCTCACCGCGATGTTTGATTGGGCTGCCACGACGGGCGGACGCCGCTGAACGGCAACGGGAGAGTTCCAATGTTGAGAGCATTCGTGCTTAGCGCTGCGGCGCTGATTGTCTGGTCGCCGACGGTTTCAGGTCACCATTCGGTGCTTCACTACGACGGCAAGACCGAAGTCAAAATCACGGGCGTCGTCACGCAGGCGCGGTTCGGTTTTCCGCACAGCATCTACCGGCTGGACGTGACGAACGACGAAGGCGGCGTGGAAAAATGGGTACTGTCGACCGAGGACCCACGCGACGCGGAGCGTCTCGGATTTGCCGACGAGATCAAAGCCATCAAGCGCGGCGATACGATTACGGTTGTCGGCTGGCCGCACCGGTTCAGGGAGCGCGAAATCCGTGGGCATCAGTTGCATTACACCGACGGCCGCGTGGTGATGATGCGGCGCGGCAACTACATCTGGCCCCGGGACATCCTGCGGCTCGATCGCCTCGTCATGAACCCGGACAACATCGGCGGCCAGATCCGGGCGGTAGACCCGTCGCTCCCGTACGCGCAGCAAGTCGCGCTCTGGATCGACGAGGGTGATCACGTCGCGCGAGCCGCTTACGAGGTCAGTCGGGACCGGGCGAAGCTGATCGGTATCTCGTCGGGCGGCACCGCGGAGTTTTCGGGCGTCGACGATCTGCTGACCTGTCACACCCGGCGGCCGGACTTCTCGATGACAATCGCACTGGCGGATCAAAGCAGCGAGCTGCAGACGAGAATCACAGAAGGCGCGGATTACATTGCCGAATACAATCGCGTACTGTCGCGCTGGTGGGAACAGGAACGGTCGAGCTGCAACTAACGAGGTCTGGTGTCACCCGTCCTGCGGTGAGGGTAATGACAGTCGCCCGTCGGGACGGGCGACCGCGTCTCCAGAGCAAGGCCCAAACCTCTTCGGGGCCACACGCCGTCAGTCTTTGCCCACCGTCGCCGCAGGGTATGCGCGGGGGTGAATGAATTTCCACGGGCTGGTCTCGGTGCCGCGTTCAACCGTCACTTCGATGATCGCCGGACGGTCGGCCTCGATCGCTTTTGCAAGCGCCGGCTTGAGCTCGTCCGGCGACTCGACCCGCACGCCGTCCGCACCGAACGATTCGGCAAGTTTGACGAAGTCGGGATTCACGAGGTCCGCACCGAGTAAACGCCCCCCGTAGTTGTTCTGCTGATCACGGCGAACGTTGCCGAACGAATTGTTGTTGAACAACACGGTCACCAGGCCGATATCGTGCTGGACGGCCGCCGCGAGTTCCGGCATGCCAAAAAGAAAACCGCCGTCACCGGTGATCGAGACCACGGCCCTTTCGGGAACCGCCGCCTTGACGCCGATCGCCGTCGGAAAACCGAATCCCAACGTACCTTGAAAGCCGGGGGTTACGTAGGTCCGGGGTTCGTAGATTGGAAAGCCGTAATACGAGGCGAACCCAGCCTGGCAAAGCTCCTCGACAAAAAACCCGTCGCGCGGCAGCACGTCGCGAATGACCTCGAGGTAGGCTATTTCCGGCTGGATCTCTTGTATCGCCGCTTGCGTCTGCGTTTTTGCGGTCGCTATCCGCTGCGTGTCACCCGCTTTGAACCCACGCCTGCCGATTTTTTCAATGAGCGCGCGCGTACCTTCGGCGGCATCGGCGACGATCCCGACCTGCGGTTTGAACCGCTCCATTTCCTTGGGATCGATATCGACTCGAATGACCTTCGGAGAATTCGCCGGCGGTGCGTCGACGTATTTCGCCATTTCCATCCAGCGCATGTACTGCAATTCCAGGCGGGAGCCGATGCCGATCAGCAGATCGGTGTCGTCCCAAAGCCGGTAGGCCGCTGCCGAAGACACGCCGTAGTCGGAGTCCTCGCTGACCACCCCTCGGCCGCTGCGGAACGAAGTCACCGCGGCACCGAGCATCGTTGCAAGCTCGCGCACCTCCGTACTCGCGTGTTGCGCGCCGCCACCGCACATGATCATGACATTCCTGGCGTTCGCAACGAGTTCCGCCGCAACCGTCACGGCGTCGTCATCGACAGGCGGCGTGTCGATGCGCTCGTTGCCGGCGCCGATTTCGACGTCCCATTGTTTGGCCATCGTGTCCCAGCACATCTCGACGGACACGGGGCCGGGACGCCCGCTTTGCATTATGCGAAACGCCTCGTTCACCTGCGCCGAGGTGTTGGCCGCCTCCGCGATGTGCTCCGCGTGCTTGATGATCGTGCGCAGGGTACCTGCCTGATCGGCAAGCTCATGCAAATGCCCGCGGCCGACGCCCAGAAACTGCGACATGATCTGACCGGTCAAGCAAATTACCGGTGTGTTGCAACCCATCGCGGTACACAAGGCCGCCGTGGTATTGAGCACCCCCGGTCCGGGCACGACCGAAAACGCGCCGGGCCTGCCTGTCGCCTTGGCATAACCCATCGCCATGTACGCGGCTCCCTGCTCATGCCGGCTCGTAATCGTGCGGATTGTCTCCGACCGATGCAGCGCATCGAACAGTGGATAAATCTGCGCGCCCGGCAATCCGAACACGGTATCAATCCCGTTCGCCTCGGCGGCGCGCACAATGGCCTCGCCGCCGGTCATTCTCTCGATTTGTGTCATTCAGGTAATCAACGTATACAAAAAACCAATCGCAAATATCGCCATGAAAGCGACACCGATCCAGTTCCAGGCGATCAGACGGGAGCCCGGCCTGTGCTGTTCGGGAACGTCCGCGGACGTGACGGCGACGTAGTTATAATACGCAATCGCGGGCGCGGCGATGAAGCCCATGCTGGTCGCAAAAACGATAAACGCCCCGAAACTTCCCATCAGGAAGAAAACGATCAGCATGACGCCGAGCACCTGGACGATCAGGAAGCGCGTATACAGGCTCGGCGCGTCATCGGGACGGGACATGATCACCCCGGTCAGGCGGTTCATCACGCGCGGCAGTGCGTCCATCAAGGCAACCTGCGTCGACCACATCACGGCGAGACCCGCCGCGGCGATGACGGGATACATCCACTGACCCACCACGGTAGTGAATATGCCGAACAGTTCGGACGCATAGGCCGCGGGATTTCCCGGCACCGCGCGACCGGTCTGAAACAGGATAGCCGTACCCATGATGACAAAACACAGCGCGATCACGAGCGCGATGCCGTAGCTGATGTGAAAATCGAACAGTGCGTTTCTCGGGGTAAACTTGCCGCCGGTTGCCGAGTGTTTTTCCTTGACCCATTCCGCAACCAGTACGGCGGCGTTCGTCGGGATAGGCATCCACCCGGCGAGTCCGATCATGAAAACGCCGAGCGCGCGCCCGGGTGTAAGCTCCGCAAACACGGCGCGGTTGTCGCTGCCCAACAGCGGCAACGCGAACAGCATCGTCACCACCACCAGCACCGAGAACAGCAGTACCAGGGTTTTGACGATGCCCTCGGCTTTCGCATAGTGGCCGTTGGCCAGCACCAGCGCCGTCACCACGGTCAGCGCGGCGGCAACCTGCGGCGCCGAATACGACAGGTCGAACACGCTGATGATCATCCCGGCGGTCAGAACCGCCACCGCGGACGTCGCAATGAACATGTCGACAAAAAACCCGACCATCAGCCAGGCCAGCGCCAGCTTGCCGATCTTCGCGTAGCCGTTGACCAGGCTGTCCCCGGTTGCGCTGCCGTACTGGACGGCGAAGCGGAACGCGGGATATTTGAGCAGCACGACTACCACGATGAACCAGATCAGCGACAGCCCGTAGATGCCGCCCGCCTGCGTCGAAAAGACGAGATGCGACAGGCCGACCGAGGCGGCGGCCAACATCATCCCGGGACCGACCCGGGACAGCAGTTTGTTCATCAGGCCGCGGCCTTGGCGACATTGACGATCTGGATCGTCGTGTACTCCTGCAGACCTTCCTCACCGAATTCGACGCCGATCCCGGAACACTTCACGCCGCCGAACGGCACGTTGGGCGCGAGACCGCCATGAGCGTTGACCCAGGCGGTGCCGCACTCGAGCCTGGCGGCGACCGCCGAGCCACGCTCGGCGTCCGAGGACCAGACGGAACCGCCGAGTCCAACCTCCAGACCGTTCGCGCGCGCGATGACGTCGTCCAGATCGGAGTATTTGATGATCGGCAGCAACGGGCCAAACTGTTCTTCATCGACAATGCGCATGCCGTCCGTCACGTCCGCCACCAGCGTGTACGGCAGGAAATAGCCCGGCTGATCCGGGACTTCACCACCGCACAATACGCGCCCGCCGTTTTCCCTGGCGTCGTTCAACAGGCTAAGTACTTTGTCGAACTGCATCTTGTTTTGAATCGGCCCCTGCTGCACGTCTTCGTCGAGTCCGTTACCCATGCTCACGCCGGACGCCGCGTTAACGAGCTGGTCACACAGCTCGTCGTAGATGGATTCGTGCACGTAAAGCCGCTTGAGCGCGGCGCAGGTCTGACCGTTGTTGATGAAGGCTCCACCGATGATGCCCGGCGCGACGGCAGCCGGATCGACGTCGTCGAGCACCACTCCGGCGTCGTTGCCGCCAAGCTCGAGGGTCAGGCGTTTCAGGCTGTGCGCCGAACTGCCCATGACTTTTTTTCCGGTGTCGATCGAGCCGGTGAATATGATTTTCTGAATACCCTTGTGCTCGGTCATCCATTGACCCAGCTCGTCCTCGCCGGTGACGCAGTTGAGCACTCCGGGCGGCAGCACGTCGTTGAGAATTTCGACCAGGCGCAACGTGGAGAGCGGTGTGTACGGCGACGGTTTGATGACAACCGTATTGCCCGCCCGAATCGCGGGAACCACGTGCCAGACCGCAATCATCAGCGGCCAGTTCCACGGCGTGATGGAACCAACGACGCCAATCGGTTTTCGGGTCTGCACGATGCGCGCGTTTTCATCGTCCTTGAGAACCTTGTCGGGTAACGACAGCGTTCCGGTGTATCCCGCCCAGGCCGCTGCACCGCCCAGCTCGAAGCGGGACCCTGCGCCGTTGAGCGGCTTGCCCTGTTCCCGTGTCAGCAAATTCGCCAGCTCCTCGGCGTGTTGTTCGATGACCTCGGAAATCCTTCCACACACCGCGGCGCGCTCCCGGTCCGACACCGCGGACCACGACCTGAAGGCATTTGCGGCCGCCTTGACCGCGTCGTCCAGCTGATCGCGCGTTGCAAACGGGCACTGCGCAACCACCTCTTCGGTGGCTGGATTCAACACCGGAAACGAGTCTTCGGTCGCAATTTTTCGACCGTTGATGATAAGCCCGTAGTCGGACATCGGCCTCTCTCCCCTCTCATTATTATCGCGCCATAGTAGCGGACCTCGCTGAATAAGTGTACGTGCCGCCCCGAAACGCCTTGATCGACTGTTGCGAAGTACAACCGAAACGGAGGTGATCCTCCGTCATGAAGAATATGAGCATATGCTCTCGAAACGCCATAGACGGCTGGTTCCGTTGGGCAGGCAATGCCCGCTCTGAAAATCCCGTAAGCCGCTGTTACAAAGAATGAAATTGACGCTTGGCGCAACGTGCGAACGATCGGGCGCTGGCATCGGCGGCCGGCAGCACGCAAAATCGAGGCCGATCGAACGGACATGAACGAGCAACGAGACTGAATCGGGTGGCGAATAAACGACGGTATAAAGACCTGCGCGTCCTGTTGGCGGCCATCCTTGTCGGTACCTATGGACAGGCTCTCTCGGACGAGCGTCCGAACATCGTATTGATCGTTGCCGACGATCTCGGCTACTCCGATCTCGGCGCGTACGGCGGCGAGATTCGCACACCGACTCTGGATGCGCTTGCGCGCGAAGGTCTGCTGCTGACCAACTATCACACCGGCGCAACCTGCGGTCCCACACGCGCCATGCTGATGACGGGCGTCGATCACCATCGCGCCGGCCTGGGTACGAACGCCGTAACGCTCTTGAGAATGCCGGAACTGCGAGAACGTGAAGGTTACGAGGGGTTCCTGAACGATCGTGTCGTCACCTTCGTCCGTTTGCTCCAGGACTCCGGTTACCACACGTTCATGACGGGCAAGTGGGACCTTGGCGCCCGGCCCGGCCTGCTGCCGACCGATCGCGGCTTCGACCGCTTTTTCGGGATACCGGGCGGTGGCGCAAGTCATTTCTCGGACGCGATTGGAACGTTTCGGCCGACGGCCGACGCCGCGTACTTTGAAGACGACCGACGAATCGAACGGCTACCTGACGACTTTTACACGTCGAAGTCTTACGCCGACCGGCTGCTCGGCTTCGTCGACGAACGGCCGGACGACGGCGAACCCTATTTCGCCTATCTCGCGTTCACGGCGCCGCATTGGCCATTGCAGGTACCGGACGATTGGATCGACAGATACGCGGGCCGATACGACGCCGGCTGGCACGCGATCCGACAGCAACGCTTCGAGCGGCAGCTCGAACTCGGCCTGCTGCCCCGTAGCGCCGAGTTGCCGGCGCGTAATCGGGCGGTGGCCGATTGGGAAACGCTGTTGCCGGCGCAGCGGCAGGTAGAGCTCAAGCGCATCGAACTCTATGCGGCCATGGTCGAGTTGATGGATCACCACATCGGCCGATTCATCGACGGGATCGGCAGGGACGACGACCGCGAGACGATCATCGTGTTCGTATCCGACAACGGCTCCGAGGGCAACGACATCGGCAACCTGCTGGACAATAAATACTGGATCCCGGCCACGTTCGACAACCGCCTGGACAATATGGGCCGTCGCGGTTCTTACGTCTGGCTCGGCGCCGGCTGGGGACAGGCGACCGTATCGCCGTTTCGCAACTTCAAGTCCTTTACGACGGGAGGCGGCATTCGTGCGCCGGCGATCGTCTTCAGCACGACCGGCCGTTTCGGTAACGGCCGCAAGGACGCGGTGATGAGCGTCATGGACATCGCGCCGACCGTCCTCGAACTCGCCGGAATCGACCATCCCGCGACCGGCGAAGATCCAGGCACGCTGATCGAGATGAACGGCATCTCCGCGCTTCCCTACCTCAGCAACATGGCGCCGACCATCCACGGCGATTCGCCCATCGGCTGGGAGATTTACGGAAACCGCGCGCTGATCATGGGGGACTGGAAGGCCGTGTTCACGTGGCCGCCCGAGGGCAACGGCGAGTGGCAGCTATTCGACATCGGCGACGACCCGGCGGAGACGCGCGACCTCGGAGCGTCCGACCCGCAGAAGCTTGCAGAAATGGTGCAACACTGGGGCGCCTACGCGGAGCAGAACGGCGTCGCGATTTTCGACAGGGACACGGGTTATGGCCGCTACCCCTAAACACTAGGCGAGCGATACGCTCGGCTTTGATCGATGTTCAGGTTCTTGTTGCTCGCTCACCGCTATCTGGGTATCGCAATCGGCCTGCTCGTCGCGCTGTGGTGCCTGTCGGCGTTCGTGATGATGTACGTGCAGTTTCCGCGCCTCAGTGACGGCGAGCGGCTGGCGAGCCTGCCGGCGATCGACCTGCGAGCCTGCTGCGCCATGACACCGGCCATCGTTGACGCCATGTCGGAATCGGACCGGTTCGTCGTCGAATCGCTGGCGGATCGGCCGGTTGTCAGAACCTCCGGCAAGCGCCGGCGGGTGTTCGAGCTGCGCAGCGGCGACGAAATCGCGGCCGTGGACCCGAAACTCGCCGCGCTGGCGGCGGCGACCTATTTCCGGGAACGCGGGATCGGCGATACCGCAAGCCTGATCCGCACGGTTCATCGCGACCAGTGGACCGTGGCCGGGTATTTCGACCAGCTGCGGCCGTTCTATCTGTTTTCAGCCGATGACGACGCGGACAGTCGCATCTACATTTCGTCGAAGACCGGCGAAGCCATGCAGGACAGCTCCGGAAACGAACGGTTCTGGAATTGGATCGGGGCGGTCGTTCACTGGATTTATCCGACGGTCTTGCGGCAGAACACGGCGGTTTGGACGATGGTCGTCATCTGGACCACGGTGATTTCGCTTTTCCTCACCGTTTTCGGCATCTACCTGGGCATCCTGCAGTTTCGGCCGCGGCGTAACGGAGGGCGATCACCCTACCGCGGAATGACGTTATGGCATCACTACAGCGGCCTTACGTTCGGTGTCTTTACCGTTACGTGGCTGATCAGCGGACTGTTCTCGATGAATCCCTGGGGGATGTTCGAGTCCGATAGCGGCGAGCGCGAACGGCGTTTCATCGAAGCCGCGCCGGGAAGCGCGGACGACGTTCGCTCGTTCCTTACGAGCCTGTCCACGAATCGCCTCCCGGCGGAAACGGTACGTGTGCAGTCGGCCTTTTTTGCGGGTGAGTTTGCGGTTACGGCGGAGCTGGCCGATGGATCGTCGACCCGACTGGCGGGTAGAACGCTAGCGACGCGGCCGCTGGTGGAACAGGACTTGAAAAACGTTCCCGCACTGATCGGCGCGGAGTCCGCCGTGCTGGACGCCGGCTGGCTGACCCGGGACGACGCCTATTACTTCAGCCACCACGAGTCGGTCGAACTCCCGGTGTATCGCGTCGTCCTCGACGACGCCGACCGGAGCCGTTATTACTTCCACGCAACGAGCGGCAGGCTGATCAAAAAGGTCGACGGCGCGGCGCGCGGCTACCGCTGGTGGTTCGAGGCGCTGCACCGCGGCGACTTCGCCGGACTGAGCCGGCAAAGGCCACTGTGGGACATTGTGATGTTGACGTTGCTGGCCGGCGTGACGGTTGGCGCCGTGACCGGCGTTTATCTCGGTTTTCGCCGGCTCACCCGCTAAGACGTGTAGCCGTAGGTAAGGTGTCCGCCGGCCTGTTCCGGACCGCACGCCGCTGCTTAGCACTGTTGCGAATATCGAGAATGGTCAGGGCGTCGCCGTTCCCGTGCGATGCCATCGAAGACTCAGTGTGCGATGCTAGGCGCGCTCACGAAATAGGAGGCTTGGAGATGGACGAAAGAACGGTCGAAGCGCAACCGCCTGCCCGCGGCACGCTCCTCAAAAGCGCCGTAATCGCGTGTATCGCCGCCTTGGTGGCCACGGTGCTGTTCGTGATGCCGGCGGAGTACGGGGTCGATCCGACCGGCATCGGCGCAAAACTGGGGCTGCTCGAACTGACGGAGACCGACGAACACGCGGACGACGCACCGCCGCGAATGGTCGTCGGCGCCTACCCGGGCATACCCGACGAGGCGTCTTTCGACTATTTCGAGCCGGAAGTGCTTGGCGAACCGTACAGCAAGGGCCACGGCGGTCCGTTTCGCGAAAACACGATGACAATCGAACTCGACGTCTTGGAACAGGTGGAATACAAGGCCGTGATGCAGCAGGGCGACGCCATCGTCTATTCCTGGTCCGTCGCGGAGGGCACGGTATACACGGATTTCCACGCCGATCCCGGCGAAGACGCCAGCGGCTATCCCGAAGGCTATTTTATTCGCTACCGGGAATCGGAGACGCCGCAGGACGCCGGTTCCCTGGTTGCTCCGTTCGCGGGCAACCACGGCTGGTACTGGCTCAATATCGAGGAACAGCCGATCACGATTACGCTGAAGGTATCGGGATACTACGAACGCATCGACGAGTTGTTCCGCGCCTACCAGTGATTTCCCCGGCGGCGGTAGCAAGCCGCGTTTACGCGGCCGTCACCAGGTATCCGGCAAACTGATAACTCGCCAGCAGGAATCCGGCAAACATCAGCAAAATGTTGAACGCGTTCGAGTGACGATGGAAGCTGCCCGACGCGCGCCAGGCCACGACGAAAAAGACCAGAATGCTCAGCGCAAGCAGCTGGCCGATTTCGACGCCGACGTTGAACGCAATGATGTTGGCGACGAGCCCCTCCGAGGACAGCGTGAAGTCCTGCAGCTTGGTCGCCAGGCCGAAGCCGTGGATCAGACCGAAGACGAATACCGCGAGTTTCGGGTTCGGCGCCCAGCCAAGCGTCGATTTGAAACCGCCCAGGTTCTCGAACGCCTTATACACGACCGAAAGACCGATGATCGCGTCGACCAGATAGGGATTGACGTGGAGTTCACCGAGAACGCCGCTGAGCAGAGTGATGCTGTGTCCAACCGCAAACATCGTGACGTATACGGCGACGTCCTTCATCCGGTACAGGAAAAAGATAACGCCGAGCAGGTACAAAAGATGATCGTAACCGGTCACCATGTGTTTGGCGCCAAGGTAGGCGAACACCGGCAAGGCCTGGCCGGCATTCTGTTCGAGATACGCCGCGTCCCGGTCGGCGACCCCGTGCGCCAGTGCACCGGCCGCGACGAGCAGGGCGGTCCCGGCCAGCGCTATGCCGATCAGTTTGCGCGAGAGTCTCATACGATGACGTCCACGGATTGTTGCCCCGGTTACTCGCCAAGGTCGCGTTATTCTAGGCGTTGTCGCGTCACGCGCACATCGAAAACGCCGGTCGCGTCTCGCGGCGCGCAACGGCTTTCGACGGCGGAGGGGCGCTTGCGATATAAATAAAAGCAATGATCCGTCGACGTCATCGTTAACAGGCCCTGGAATGCGGCTGGCCAGTATCCGATACCAGGGCAGAGAGCGCGTTGGCCTTCTCGAGGCCGACCGGACGCTCAGATTGGGCGACTTCGCTTCGATGGCGGAGGTCATTGCCGCGGATCGCGGAACACTCGAGTTTTCGGGTCCGGGCATGAGCCTGAACGACGTCGACGAGTGGCTGCCGCCGGTTCCCAGGCCGGGCAAAATACTCGGCGTAGCCATGAATAACTCCGCCAGCAACGAACGTAAGATCAGCGCACCGGATCATCCCGCGTATTTTTTGAAGCCGCCGTCCTGTCTCGTGGGACATCGTCAGCCCATCAGGGTTCGTCCGTATTACGGGAGCCTGCATCCCGAGCCGGAACTCGGCGTCGTGATCGGCAAGACCACTCGCGACGTGGACGCCGATCGCGCGATGGACGCGGTGTTCGGATACACGATTGTCAACGACGTCACCGGCAACGGGATGCGCGCCGACGACCTGTTTCACTATTGGGCGCTTTACGCGGACGCCGAAAACCCAGGGCAATTGGAGCGACGTGAGCAGCACCTGTCGTACGCGGCGCGCTACAAGGGAACCGATACGTTCGGCTGTATGGGACCGTGGCTCACGACCGCGGACGAGATCCCGGAGCCCGACGATCTCGACGTCCGCTGCTCCGTCGGCGGCGAGCCGATCGCCGAGGACAGTACCCGCTTCTATAATTTCAAAGTGGCCGAACTCCTAAGCTATATCAGCCAGTTTCAGACGCTGCATCCCGGCGACGTCCTCTGCTGCGGCACGGCCTTCAAAGCATCGCCGGGACGGCGTTCGATCCATCAGGCAAACCTGCAGGTGATGGGTGGGCCGGTCGAGGTCGGTATCGAGGGGCTCGGTACGCTGACCAACCCGGTCGTCGTCGAGAGAAAGCCGATCGGCAACTGGCGATTACCGGCGGCCGAGTCCGCGAAAGCGGATCGACGGACATGAGCACCGCGCTGCTGTGTGCCTCACACAGCCCGCTGCTGTATTGTTTCGCCAGGGAACCGGAGGCGTGGGAGCCGCTGCAGGCGGCCTTCAAGGCGCGTGCCGACGCCGTCGCCGAATTCGACCCGGAACTCGTCATTGCCTTCGGTTCCGATCACTTCAACGGTTTTTTCCTGAAATTGATGCCCGCGTTCTGCGTGGGACTGAATGCGACAGCGGTCGGCGACATCGGCGGCTTCGCGGGAACACTCGACGTACCGGCGGAAACGGCGCTCGAAATCGTGCGCTTCCTGCGCGAGAACGACGTCGATCCGGCCACGTCGGCGGACATGAGCGTCGATCACGCGTTCTCGCAAACGATCCACACGATGTGCGGTGGACTCGACCGGCGGCCGACGGTCCCCATTTTCATCAACTGCATCAACGAACCTTTCGTGCCGTTCCGCCGAACGCGGCTCATGGGTGCGGCGGTTGGCCGCTATGCGCGATCGACGGGCAAACGTGTTTTGTTTCTCGCCTCCGGCGGCATGTCGCATCATCCGCGCCGTTATTACCCGGAGCCCGGCGACGGGCCGGCGGAGGTCACCGCCTGGCAGCGGTCCGGCGGCGACGATCCGGGCTCGCTGAGCGCGGAACAGTGGATAGAGCGGCTCGAGGTCATGCACCACGAAGGCGCCGAAATGATCGTGCGAGGCGAGCGTACGGCCAGCGACATGTGCCTCAACCCGACGTCGGACCGGCGCTTCCTCGATACCCTGATCGGCTCGCCGTTAGAGGCGTTCGACCGTTGGGACCCGGACGAACTGGTCGCCGAAGGCGGAATCGGCTCGATGGAACTGCACACCTGGATCGCGGCGACGGCTGCGCAGCTGGCCGCCGGGGGGGCGGCCCCTGCCCTCGACTTTTATGCCGTTACACCGGAGCTGGGCATCGCCACCGGCATCGTGCACGGTTGAAAGGGTCGTCCGACGGACGACTCTACAACGTTGCCGCCATCTTGTTGGCCATTTCGACCGAACCCAGGACGCGGGAAATCTCGACGGCGACTTCCTTGACCGGCATCAGATACCGGGTCTCCCGGTTCGGATCGTCGGGCCGGTTCGGCATGATCGCAGCCAGCGCCGCTTCGATACGCTCGTGATGATTGAAAATCGGCACGGTCAGCGCCGAAAAACCGGCGCCGTGCGGATTGTCGAGAAACTCGTGGAATCGCTCGCGAATTTTCGCCATGTCCCGGCGCAGTTCGTTGGCGTCGAAATCCACCTCCCGTTCCGCGTGCCGCTCCGTGCGCCTCGACAGGATGCGTTCCTGCGTATTCTCGGTGGAGAACGCGAGGATCAGCCGCGCGGTCGGTGAAACCGGTACGGTAAAACGCAGTCCGCGCTCGATTTTCGGCGCAAACGGCTTGCCGCTGCTGACCGTCGATACGATCAGCGAATCGCCGCCCGCGGGGATCGCCAGCAGGATGGTTTCCGAGATCCGGTTCTTCAGCACCACCATATAGCGATACGCGATATTGGTGATCTCGTACTGGTGCAGCGCAAAACTCGCCAGACGGAAGAGCTTCGAGCCCAGCCGGTAGCCGCTGTTGTCGGGCGTTTTCACGACGAGCTCGAGATCGGCGAGCGTGCTCAGGTGCCGCGAGACCCGTGCCTTGGTCATGCCCAGGTGGGCGGCAATGTCCGTAACCCGCTGCGGCCGGCCGCTTTCGGCCAGGTATTCGAGCAAATTGACCGCGACGACCACGCTGTGCACTGTGGAAGATTTTGTTTTTACTGGTATTTCGGTATCGTTCATGCGTCCTGCGTCTTTCACTGCTTATCGGCGGACGGAGCAGTATATCGCATAACGCAACAAATAAATGTGGAACCGCGCTCAAACGTCATCGCCGGCTGCTACGGGCCCTGCAGCGGCTCCCGCTTGAGCCCGTCCCTCCCGGCGGGGAGCGTCAATCCACGTGCAGGAGATAGGCGATGTATCCGCCGACCGCCATCGGCACGGCAAAAAATATGAAGTTGGCGGACATGTCGAATCCGGCGACGATCAGATAGCCGGCAACCGCTGGGCCCGCAACCGCGCCCGATCGGCCGAGACCGATCGCCCAGCCGATCCCGGCGCTGCGAATCTCGGTCGGGTAAATCTTGGCGGCGGTGCCGTACAGGCCGGTGAACCCTCCCTGCTGAAGAATGCCAATCAGGAGAATCAGCACCATCAACAGATGCAGCTGGTTCGGCGCCATCGCGAATATCACCATGCCGACGGCCGACGCGAACGACAGGATGAACACCAGCGTGGTCAGTTTCCAGCGCGTCGACAACCATCCCATCAGATAAATTCCGATCACACCGCCGAGGTTGAACAAAAAGAAGGCGTCGTGTCCGACCGAGGCGTCGTAACCGGAATCGTTCATCAGCTTCGGTATCCAGCTCATCAGGAAATACAGCGTACTGAAGCACAGGAAAAAAGCCGTCCACAGAATCAGCGTCGCTTTTCTATGGTCCGACGACAGAAGCTTTGCCAGGAAGTTGCCGCCGGCCGCCGCGGGTTCCGCGCGAACCTCGGGCATCGCACTGATCGTGTCCTTCTTCAACTTCGTCAGTATTCGGTTGACGCGCTCCAGCGCGTTCGCGGGACGCCGCTCGAACAGGTATTTGAGCGACTCCGGGATGAAGAGATAAGCGACAATCGCCATCGACAGCGTCACCGCGCCGCCGAACCAGAACATTCCGCGCCAGCCGTAGTCCGGCATGACGTAGCCGGCGACGACCGACGTCATCATTGCTCCCATCGGATAACCCGACGTCACCACCGCCACCGACAGCGCGCGGTATTTGTCCGGACTGTATTCGGCCGCAAGCGTCGCCTGACAGGCCAGCATCGCGCCCGCACCCATCCCGCTGATGAAACGCAGCACAAGAAACTCGATCAGGCTGTTTGCGTTGGCAGTAAACAGAATGGACACGCCGACTAGCGTAATACTTATGATGATCAGCGCCCGGCGACCGATGACGTCGGAGATCGGCGCCAACAGCATGGCGCCCGCCATCATGCCCGCGAGCGCAAAACTGAACACCCAGCCGAGCCGGTCGGGCGTCAGCTGTAGCTCGGTCGACACGGCGCTTGCGACGATGGCCATCGCCGTTATGTCGAATCCGTCGAGCATGTTGAAAAACAAGCAGAGACCGACAACCAGTAACTGCTGGCTGCTGACCTTGCCGTTGTCGATGACTTCAGCGACCAAACCGTCGCTGCTGAGGGTGCTTGCGTTCGTTGACATCAAGTGCTCCGGAACTCCAATACGCCGCGGCCCTATTGAGCCATCGGCATACGCGTACTCCCGGCATTCGCGACGGGTGGGGCTACGGTATCAGGTTTCGACAGCCCAATCCTCCGGACAGCCGTCCATCTGTTACATCACGAGCAAAATTCCCGACGATGAATCCGGCGGCCGTTCACACGTTCTCCAGCACGATCAGGCCCGCGGCGGTATTGGACGCCGGCACGTGATAGTGCCGATGGACCTCCCTGACCTCGTCGTTCAACGCGCCGCGCATGATGAGCCACATCACCATCTCGATGCCTTCCGAACCCGCCCGCATCAGGTATTCCTGGTGACGTATCTTCGTCAGTGACGTCGGGTCGCCGGTCATCCGGTCGAGGAAATCGATGTCGAACGCCTCGTTGATGATACCGGCCCGCTCGCCCTGCAACTGGTGAGACATGCCGCCCGTCCCGAACACCGCCACCTTGAGATCGGAGTCGAACGCGTCAAGCGCCGCGCGTATGGCCCTGCCCAGTTTGTAACACCTCAGCCCGGTTGGCGGCGGGTACTGAATGACGTTGACGCAAAGCGGAATGACACGGCACGGCCACTCTTCGGGCCGATCACATAGGATGGAAAGCGGTACGGTGAGGCCGTGATCCACGGGCATCGCGTTGGCGATCGTCATGTCGAACTCGCTCAGAATGAGGGACTCCGCGAGGTGCCAGGCGAGTTCGGGATGACCTTTGACGACGGGCACGTCGCGCGGGCCGTAACCTTCATCGGCCGGCGGAAACTCGTCCGCGACGCCGATCAGGAACGTCGGAATCAGTTCCAGCGACAGCGCCGAGGCGTGATCGTTGTAAACGATAATCGCAACGTCCGGCTCGACCTCGGCCATCCAGTCGCGAGCCTTGGCGTAACCGTCGAACAGCGGCTTCCAATAAGGTTCCTGCGTTTTTCCGTGGTCAACCGCGGCGCCAATCGCCGGCACGTGAGACGTTCCGACGCCGCCGACTATCCTAGTCATCGCCGTGCTCCGGAATCCCGGGCTTGCCGCGTGGCGCACCGTATTCATCTTTGCCGCCGGTCAGCATTATCTCCTTGAATTCGTCTTCACTGATACCCGACATCGCGCCGCCGACGGCCTGCATCGACAGTCGATCGAAGATGGCGAGCTTGAACGTGTAATAAATATTGCCGCCAAGCTGAAGCATCCCCAGCCAGTCGCGGTCGATAACCGCCTTTCGCTGATCCGCCGTCATCGGAAACCCGTCGAGATAGGACTCCGGGTCGTCGCGAAACCGCTCGCGATTCTCTTCACGGTTCAGCGACATGCAAAACATGTTCAGGTGATACCCTTTCCTCGAGTGGATTTTGTCGAACACGTAGGTTCCGGGTATGTCGTGGATGTCGATGTTCTCGTCCATGCTGGCGCTACTCGGTTTCTGCTCCGGCCAGGTTACCGGGCGTATTCTCAATTGAACATAGAATAATGATTGTTGCGCAATGAAATACGTTGTTTGGCGCCCAACAGGGATCACTCCCGTAGTGCTTACTGGTTCTAGAGAGAGGCCTCAACCTCCCGCGCCACCGTTTTCAGGTCCTCGATGAGCAGTTTCACGGCGGGCGCAACGCTGCTGTGCGCGCGCCGCGTGACGCCGATCGGACGCCGCGTCTCGGGCAACGCGAACGGCAGCGCGGCCAACATGCCGTGTTTCTCTTCGTAATGAATCTGGTGACGCGAGAGGACCGTAACGTGATCCGCCTCCACCAACAGTCCCCGCAGGAGCACCGTGGAACTCGTTTCGACGACGTGCTGGGGGCTGGTCAGGCTATGGCCGCCGATGGCGGCCTCGAACAGCTCCCGGGTCGGCGTGCCGCGACGCGGCAGAATCCATTCGTAATCCAGCAGGTCCGGCCAGGCGAGTTTGCTCTTGGCCTGGAGCGGGTGCCCCTGCCGGACGATGATGGAAAGCTCGTCTTCGACGAGCGGCTCCTCGATGAGATCCGCCTCTCTCGCGGAACCACGCAGCGCGCCAACCAGCAAATCGATATCGCCGCAGCGTAAGGCCGCCAGCAGGTCGTCGTATCGGCCCTCCTGGGTAGACACGTCGATGTACGGGTGCGACTGGCGCATCATCGTAATCGCCCTGGGCAGTATGAGTGTGCGCATGAACGGCAGACTGCCGACGGACACACGGCCCGTCTTCTCGCCTTTCATCCCCGACAGCTCGTCGCCGGCGTGCCGAAGATGGCTACGCGCCAGCTTGACGTAGCGCACCAGACCGCGCGCAAACGTCGTCGGGATGGTCGCGTTCGGCAAACGCTCGAACAAGGTCGCGTTCAACGTGTCCTCCAGCTTGCGGAGATTTGCCGAAACGGCGGCGGTCGTCACACCCAGCTGATTCGCGGCGCGCACCAGATTTTGCTGTTCGGCCGTCGCCAGGAATGCATCGAGCCATTTGTCCGAAACGTCCATCTGGAAAAAGCGGCTGACGCCCGGTGAGTCTTTCATCAGCAGCGGCGGAACCAGGCCGGCCGCAAGATCGAACGCCTTGGCCGCCTCGTTTGCAGCGTCCTCGAGCGCTCTGCCGTAGGCCGTCAGCGTCACGCCCTTTGACGTCCGATCGAACAATTCGACACCAAGCTCACGTTCGAGATCTTGCAGCGACTTCGTGACGGACGTTTGCGAGCGATTGATCGCCTTGGCGGCTCCGGTAATGCTCGAATGTTTCGCCGCGGCGAGAAACGTTCTGGCCTGTCTTATCGTTACCTTCGACACGCGCTGACTATAACACCGGCCGCTTCGTGTCGGACCGGGCACTGGCTCAGCGTTTCAGGTCCTCCAGCGAGTCGAGATACTCGAAGCCCGCCTCGGCAAGCCGCCCGCGCATGTCGTACAGATCCAGCCCGAGTTCGCCGGACCCGAGCCTGGCCCGTTTGTCGGCTTCCGCGGCTTCGCGAGCGGCCGCCTTTTTACAGACCGCGACCGCGGATTTTCGCGGCACTACGCAAACGCCGTCATCGTCGGCAACGATTACGTCACCGGGCACGACGTGTACGCCCGCGCAGACGATCGGCACGTTTACGCTGCCCAGGGTTTCTTTCACTGTGCCCTTGGCGGAGATCGCCCTGGACCAGACCGGGAATCCCATTTCCGTAAGGTCACGAACGTCGCGCACGCCGGCGTCGATGACGAGGCCTTTGACGCCGCGGGATATCGCCGAAGCCGCCAGCAGATCGCCGAACATGCCGTCGCTGTTGTCGGCGGTAACACCCACAACGAGGACATCGCCGGGTTCGCAAAGTTCGAGAGCCACATGCACCATCCAGTTGTCGCCCGGCTGCGCGAGAATCGTAACCGCGCTGCCGGCAATACGGGAACCTGCATAAATGGGTCGCAGATAGGGTTTGGTCAGACCCATGCGTCCCAGGGCCTCATGCACGGTTGCAACACCGAAGGAGCCGAGTTTTTCGACGGTGCCGGCATCGGCCCGCGGTATGTTCCTGACAGCTACATTGCGCATCGTTTAACCTCGTCAATCGAATCCGAACAGTCTGGCGGGGTTGCCCACCAACACCTTTTGCTGGAGTTCAGGGTCGGGAATCATACGCGGTATCAGATCGACAAGATCACCGTCGTTCGGCATGGACCTGACGTTCGGATGCGGCCAGTCCGTACCCCATATACAGCGCTCCGGTGCTGCCGCGACGCAGGCGGCGCCGAACGGCGCGGCGTCCGCAAACGGCGGGCCCGCGGCCGACAGGCGTTCCGCCCCGGATATTTTCACCCATAAACCGCCGTTCGAGTCCAGTTTGTCGAGAAGCATCCGGAACGGCGCCTGGTCGACGCCGTCGGCGACGGGTGCGCGGCCCATGTGATCGATGACCACGGGCAACGGAATCGAATCGATGATCGCTTCGTATTCGACGAGGTCCCCGGCGTCGAAATGCAGCTCGACGTGCCACGGAAGGTGAGCGACCTTGCCGATGATCCGCCGCATTCGATCGAGATCCGGCGCCCCGCCCAGATGTTTCACGAAATTGAAACGCACGCCGCGGATGCCGCCACGATGCAGGTCATCGATGTATTTCTCGCTGAACGATTCGGACGCGTTGCACACACCGCGATACCGACCGTCGCCCGAGGAAATGGCGTCCAGCATCGCCGCATTGTCGGTGCCGTGGCAGCTCGCCTGCACAATTACTGCGCGGTCGATACCGAGCGTATCGTGCAGTTCGCGAAGCTTTTCCTTCGGCGAATCGGGCGGCGTGTACCTTCGGGTTTTCGCGTACGGAAAAACGTCGCCGGGACCGAACACATGGCAGTGACTGTCGCAGGCGCCGGCCGGCAGCCGAAAATTTGGCCTGCGGGTGTTCGGGTCCGGCGGCGCGATGGTTTTCACGAGATCTTCCGCAGGCGTTTGTCGCCCTCGCGGAGCAGGCCACCCCACACGGTCGTCGGGACGAACACACTGCCCTGCATGATCATCCTCGCCGTTCGAATGACACCCGCCCGCTGGACGATTTTTTCGGAACCGGTTGCGGCGACGAGCCGGACCGGAAGACTTCCCGACGGGTGTTCGATCCGCAGCGTTTTCTCCACACCGTCGGGAACGCGTGCGACGTTGGCGGGAACGGAACCCGGTACCAGACAGGCGGTCGCCACGGTGACGGCGCCCAGAACGCCGATCGACCGATGACAGAGGTGCGGAATGAACATCCGGGTCGATATCGCGCCGCCGTCTCGCGCCGCCGCCACGAGGCACATCTTCGGCACGGTCTTGTCCGCGACGTCGCCGAGATTCATTAGCGGGCCGGCCACCCGGCGCAGCGACTCGAGCCTTGCTTTCAAGCCGTCCATGGCGTCGAGATCGTCAGCCGTCTCGTAACCGGACACACTCAGGTCGGCGGCAGACAGGAGCACGACCGGCATGCCGTTATCGATACAGGTGACGCCGACGCCGTCGATCGCATCGGTCGCGTTGCCGCTCGGCAGCAGGGCGCCGCTCATCGATCCCGCAACGTCGAGAAAGTCGCAGACGACGGGCGCTGCCGCGCCCGGTACGCCGTCGACTTCCGCATCGCCATCGTAGTTCACCGCTCCGTCCGGCGTTTCAACGATCAGTTCGGCAAGATCGCCGCTGTTCCGCATGTGCACGCGGACACGCGTCGTTTCGCCCTCGATTGCGACGAAACCACGCTCGATCGCAAAGGGACCGACGCCGGCAAGGATGTTGCCGCAGTTTTGCCCGCCGCTGACACGTTGGTCGGCCGTGTGCACCTGAAGAAACAAATAGTCCACGTCGGCGTCGGGTCGATCCGACCGGCCGATCACGGCCACCTTGTTGGTCAGGGGATGTCCGCCGCCAATACCATCGACGCGCAGATCGTCCGGACCGCCCATCACCGCAAGCAGCACGCGGTTGCGCCGATCCGTATCAGCCGGGAGGTCTTCGGCGCGGAAATACGCGGCCCGCGACGTGCCGCCGCGCATCAGCGAGACCGGTACCGCAGTCTGGGTGCTTTTCATGACCTGAATTTTGCCTTCAATCCCTGCAAGCTTGGCCTGCCGCGCCGTGACTTTTTGTTGCTCAGCCATCGATATTGTGCCGTAAACTACGGTGAGGCGGACACCGGTTGTTATGCTCTGAGTCCCAATCCTGCCACCCGCTGGGATCGACGCCCGATGATTATTGATTGCCACGGCCACTACACAACGGCCCCGACCGAACTCGGTGACTATCGCGATCGGCAGAAGGCCGAGCTCGAGGCGGATCCGAATCATCAGGCGCACAAAGGCAGCATCGATATCAGCGACGATCAGCTGCGGGAGAGTCTCGAGGGCGCGCAGCTCAGGCTGCAGCGTGAACGCGGCACCGACGTCACGCTGTTCTCTCCCCGCGCAAGCTGGATGGGTCACCACATCGGCAACGCCAGCACCAGCAAATACTGGACCGAACACTGCAACGAACTGGTCCACCGGGTCACCCTGCTTTATCCGGAGAACTTCGTCGGCGTCGCACAGCTGCCGCAGTCACCGGGCGTCGGCCTCCAGAACAGCGTCGCGGAGCTGGAACGCTGCGTCGAAGAATTCGATTTCGTGGGCTGCAACCTGAACCCCGATCCGTCCGGGGGCTACTGGACCTCGCCGCCGTTGGGCGATCGATATTGGTACCCGATCTACGAAAAGATGGTGGAACTGGACGTCCCCGCCATGATCCACGTGAGCGCTGCCTGCAATCCCTGCTTTCACTCGACCGGCTCGCACTATCTGGGGGCCGACACAACGGCGTTCATGCAGCTGATGACCTCGGACGTCTGCAAGGATTTCCCGGGAATCAAATTCGTGATCCCGCACGGCGGCGGCGCGGTGCCCTATCACTGGGGGCGGTTCCGGGGGCTTGCCGATATGCTGGGCCGCCCGCCGCTGGCCGAGCTGCTGATGAACAACGTTTACTTCGACACCTGCGTCTATCATCAGGCGGGCATCGATCTGCTGCTGGAGGTCATCCCGACGAAAAACATCCTGTTCGCCTCGGAAATGGTCGGCGCCGTGCGCGGCGTCGACCCGGAAACCGGACATTATTTCGACGACACGAAACGCTACGTCGACAGCGCCCGCGTCACGGATGCGCAACGCCAGGCGATTTTCGAGGACAATACGCGGCGCGTCTTCAGCCGGTTGAAGATCTAGGGCCCGTCAGGTGAAGACGCAGATAACGATCATCGGCGGCGGCCCGGCGGGCCTGTTACTGTCGCAGGTCCTGCATCGCAAGGGCGTCGAAAGCGTCGTTCTCGAACGGAAATCCCGTGACTACGTCTTGCAACGCATCCGGGCCGGCGTGCTCGAATGGGGCTCCGTCGAAATGCTGCGGAACGCCGGGATCGGTGAACGCATGGATCGCGAGGGCCATCTTCACGACGGGACGCTCATGGTCTGGGGCGGCAGAAGAAGCTGCCTTCTCGACACCCGTAAACACACCGGCAAGCCGATGATGGCCTACGGGCAGACGGCAATCACCGAAGATCTTTACGCCGCCCGCGACGCGATGGGCGGCTGCGTCATCGACGAGGCGGAAGACGTATCGCCGCAGGCACTGACGACGGATTCACCCTACGTTACCTTCACGAAGGACGGCGAAGAGCAACGCATAGACTGCGACTATGTCGCGGGCTGCGACGGGTTTCGCGGGGTCAGCCGGACCTGTATTCCCGGCGACGTCCTGAAGACCTACGAAAAGGACTATCCGTTCGGCTGGCTCGGCATCATGTCCGAGACGCCGCCGCTGCCGGAAATCGTTTACGCCAATCATCCGCGCGGTTTTGCGCTGGCGTCGATGCGCAATCCCATGTTGAGCCGTTATTACATCCAATGCGAGGTAAACGAAAACCTCGATGAATGGCCCGACGAACGGTTCTGGGAAGAGCTGAAAATGCGTTTCCCAAGGGAGATTTCGGACCGCATCGTCAGCGGACCCTCGATCGAGAAATCGATCGCGCCCCTGCGTAGTTTTGTTGCGGAACCAATGAGTTACGGCCGCCTGTATCTGGCCGGAGACGCCGCTCACATCGTGCCGCCCACCGGCGCCAAGGGCCTGAACCTGGCCATCTCGGACGTTCACTACCTGTCAAACGCTTTTATCGCGTATTACGAATCGGGTGACCGCGGCCTGCTGGATACCTACTCGGCAACGGCGCTGAAACGCGTCTGGGGCGCCGAGCGCCTGTCCTGGTATCTGACAAACTTGTTGCATCGTTTCCCGGAGCAAACGTCTTTCGATCTTCGGATGCAGGAGGACGAACTCGATTACCTGGCGTCCTCGGAGCTCGCGATGAAAAACCTCGCGGAGCAGTACATCGGACTCCCGTATTACGCGCACAGTGTTGACAGGCCCTGAGCCCCCGGCGATCAGCCCATGAACAACAGAGACTCCATCGAATCCGCCAACGCGCCGCTCGCATTCCGGATCGAGAACATCGGCCTCGACGCGCCGCCTTCGCCGGCCGGCGTCCGCGCTTTTCGCGTTGCGACCCGCGCGCTGACCGGGATGCAGAAGGAGGCCTACGTCGCGCAGTCCGGATCGGACGTCCGCTGGCGCATGGTTTGCGACGAAGGTCCGTACCTGAACGGCAGCGATCTCGCGCCGCCGCCGCTTGCGTTCTTTTCCGCCGGCATGGCGGGTGCGCATGCCGAGGCCATACAAAAAAGCGCCAGGGAACTGGGCAGCGATGTCGCCGGATTGAACATCGTTCAGGACAATCGGTATTCGATGGAAGGCTCCGCCGTCAAAGGCACGATGGTCGCCGGAGCGCTGCCGGTGGAATTGAGCATCGGCGTATCGCTCGCCGACGAAAAAGTGCCGGCATTCGACGTCGTCTCGAATGGCCTCGAACACTCGCCGGTCGACGCGTTGATGCGCGACGCGTTGACCGACACGTTTTCAATTACGCACAACGGCAAGCCGATCGAGACCGGCGTAGTTGCCGGGACGGGAAATCCGATCCCGGCCGATCCGTCTTCCCTTTTTGTCGGAACGAAGTACGCAGGCGGCTTGCAGTCTATCGACGACGTGTTGAGCAAACTCGAATCGGCCGCATCCGTATTCGAGGCGGACCACGGCGCCGGCGCGGCGATGAAGGACACGCAAAAGAGGGAGTTGCACATTCGCTCGGTGCTGACGTTGCGTGACGACGGACTGCGCGAGATTCGAGTGCAGATTTTCAAACCCATCGGCAGCGTGTTCCGGTTCCTGTCCGACGAATCGCGGGCCGCCGGCGGCCGGGAGCGGGCGCCCGACGGGCTTGCTTATGTGTCGGCCGGAATCGCATTTTGTTTCATGACTCAGCTCGGGCGTTACGCGGGCATCGTCAAGAAAGACCTTGCGGAATACGGCATCGTGCAGGACACGGCTTTCGACCTGAACTCCGCCAAAGCGATTCCCGTGGACACGCATACTTTTCTACGGACGTCCGAAGACGACGAAACCGCGCGACAATACGTCGACATGGGCGAACGGACCTGTTTCCTGCACGGCGCCTGCCGAACGTCGAACAAGTCGCGTATCAAGATACGGTCCTGGGAATGACCGGACGCTTTGGCGGGTCGCCCGTCAGGACGGGCGATACAAAGCTCGGCAGTATTGGCAAACCCTAGAAAAACCACCCCGGCGGTCCCGATATGCTGTGCGGTTCCATGAAATCGAGGATGCCCTCGTAACCGAGATTGCGGCCGACGCCGCTCTGCTTGAAGCCGCCGAACGGGCCGCGATGGTCCTGCGCCATTGGCCCGTGCCCGTTGACGTAGGTATAACCGACCTCCAGCCGCCGTGCTATCGACATCGCGCGATCCCGGTCCGCCGTCCAGACGGACGAACACAGACCGTACTCGGTATCGTTGGCCATGCGAACCGCGTCATCGTCGTCGGAAAACGGGAGTATCGGAACGACAGGCCCGAATTGTTCTTCCTGCACCACACGCGCATCGGGATCGCAGTCGGTAACGACGGTCGGGCGCTGGAAGTATCCACCGCGGTAGGTCTCTTCGTCCGCGATCCGGCCAAGCTCGATGACGCGGGCGCCCTGCCGCCGCGAGTCCTCGATGAGTTCTCGGACGACGCCGAGCTGCCCCTCGTTGTTCAACGGTCCCATGGTCACGTCCGGGTCGAGCCCATCGCCGACGACGATACGGTCGGTCCCCGCCGTGAACTTCTCCAGGAACTCGGTGTAACGCGACCGGTGAACGTAGATTCGCTTGACCGCCATGCATATCTGGCCGGCCGTCATGAACGTGCCCAGGACAAAACGCTGCATGGCCCCGGCGTCGAGCTCCGCGTCGTCGAGCACGAGCGCCGGATCGTTGCCGCCCAGTTCGAGCGTAACGGCTTTGAGCGTGTCGGCCGAAACCTTCATGACGTGCCTGCCGGCGCGGATACTACCGGTAAAGTTCACCTTCCGAACCAGCGGATTCGAGATCATTTCATCGCCAATCTCGGACGGCGGGCTGGCAATCGCGTTGACGACGCCGGGCGGCAGGGTCTCGGCGAGCATGCGCAGCGTCCGCAGCGGCGCAATCGGCGACTGCTCCGCGACTTTCACGACGACGGTGTTGCCGGTAATCAGCGCCTGCGGCAATTTCGCCCCGAGAATCGACAGGGGCCAATTCCAGGGCACGATCAGTGACGCGACTCCACGCGGCTGACGGGTAACGACGGTGTCGAGCGGCGGCGCGGCGAGTCGTTCGTCCGTGGACAGCCGATCCGCCTGAGCCGCACACCACTCGAAACGGTCGCCGAAGCGGCTGAATTCGATGCCCGCCTCTTTGAGAATCTTGCCATGCTCGCGAGTGAACAGGCGAATACGCGCGTTCAGGTCATCCTGGCTCGCCGTCAGCTTTGCGGCCGCCTTCCGCAGATAGTCGGCGCGCTCGTGAAAACTCGCGGCTGACCAGGCGGGAAACGCCTTGTGTGCGGCTTCGATAGCCTGACGAACGTCGTCTCTATCGGCGAGCGCGGCGGTTCCGACGATCTCGGACGGCCGGGCGGGATTGACGACGTCGTAGCGACGGCCGGCCGCCGCGGGCCGCCACTCACCGTCAATGACGTTCTGCGCTTCGTTATCCGACGTGGTCACCGATGCTCCCGTGTATTTTGTACGACCGGCCGGCCTTCATCACGTCAGGCCGTGCACGTGATCCATCACGTGTGCGGCAAGCCCGCCGTCGACCGGCAGATTCGCCCCGCGAATCCATGCGCTGGCGTCGGCGCACAAGAACGCGACAACGGGCGCAATGTCCGTCGGGCGCCCCGGTCTGTCCATGACTTTCATGTCCTCCGCGGCACGCTCACCCAGAGTCGCGATGAAGTCTTTGAGAATCGGCGTATCAACGGGACCGGGACAGATACTGTTCATGCGGATCCCGCGATCGCGCCAGGTCCAACGGTTCTGCATTGTCCAGACGTTGACGATCTCTTTTGAGAAAAAGTAGCTGCGGGCGCCTTCCGCATCGTGCTTTGCAACCATGTCATGGACGTTATCGAAAGTCGCATTGGCAATGAAGTCCCTTACCGCGTCGACGGCGTTCATCCACCCCGAGCCCGCAAGTGACGACACGTTGACGATGGCGGCGCCGTCGTTGAGGTTGCCGATCATCTGCTCGGTCATGCACTTCAGGCCCAGCGCGTTGACGGCGAGCACTTGCGCCGCCGGCGACGTCGGCGGCAATCCTGCGATGTTGCACAGTGCATCGACTCCCGGACCGATGCGGTCAACCGCCGCTGAAATGGACGCCGGGTCGGACAGATCCGCCTCGATGAACTGATCGACATTGACGTCGACGGGTCGCCGATCGACACCGACTATCTCCGCACCCGCTTCATTCATCAGTCTCGCCGACTCCGCGCCGATCCCCGATGCGGCGCCCGTCACGACGATTTTCTTGCCGCGCAACATGGTTCTTCCCCGTGAGGTTCAGAACCAACCACTATAACCCCGCGCACGGACCGGGCGAACGCCTGCCGACAAGTTTGCATCGCCTGGCAGCCAGAATTCATGTTTCCGAGGCGCGGGGGTCGTTCGGCATGCAGCGCAATCCATCCGATGACGGGATCGGTCATGTGCACGACCGCAAACGCCGCGCTCCAAGCCCGCAGCAATTTTCATGGCGCGAAAACGTTTAATTATGATGATTCGATGCGAATCCGCGCATAATTATTTGCGGCAACTATCAGCGCTGATCTGGCGTGTTTTTGCGCCGACCTTGCGGATCGAACTGCATCGTTCGGCACCTGGCGCACGGTCTTGCGAATGTCCGAATCGGGGGGAGAACCATGCTCAAGAGACGTTCAGCAGTTTGCGCAATCGCGGCGGTTGTCCTTGCATCGGGCGGAACGCCGGGCATCGTTTCGGCGCAGGACGGCGCGGACGACGGTCGCCTCGAGGAAATTGTGGTTACGTCGAGACGCCGCGAAGAAAGCGTACAAAACGTACCGATCTCCATTGCGGCATTCGATTACGAGGAACTCGAGCTGCGCGGCATCACCGAACTCGAAGACCTGAACACCGCGGTGCCCAACGTTACGATGGCCGGAAGTGAATTGACGGGTCCTTCCACCGGCGCGTCCGACCCCGCTCGCTACACGATTCGCGGGCTGCCGGGCGTGGGCGTCTACATCGACGGTATCTGGGACGCGAACAATACGAACACCCTGACGTCGAACATCGTCGACGTCGAACGCATCGAGGTATTGCGAGGTCCTCAGGGCACGCTTTTCGGAAAGAACACGCTCGGCGGCGCCATACAGATCGTCACCGCCCGGCCCGCCGACGAGTTCGCCGCACGCGTTGGGGTCACGGTGGGCAGCGACGAGCGTTTCGACGTCACGGGCCGCGTGGACATCCCCATCAACGACAGCTTGAAAACCAAGTGGACGGCGGCCTCTCTGAAGCGGGACGGCTACATCGACAGCGTCACCATCGATCAGTCCTACGGCGACACCGATCAAACGGTGCTCAGGGGCGACATACTCTGGTCACCGTCGGAGTCGTTCAACGCCAGATTCATCTACGAGCAAAACGATACGAATCAGGACGGCATCCCGCGCATCACCACGGGATTGACGGCGGGTTCCGACCCGAACACACCCATCTGCGCAACCGCCTGCGCCTATAACATCGTCGCTGCCGCGGGTACGAACCCGCTCATCAGCCCGATCAACAACGAAACGCACGTTTCCGGCTTTGCCGGAGGCGATCTGGACTTCTTCGAGAACCGCTCGGTGCAGACCGTGCCGGGTTTCATATCCGATACCGACAGCTTCACGCTCGACCTCAACTGGTTCATCAATGATTCGATCAGCGTTCGCTCCCTAACGGGCATCAAGGAGACCGACCGCAAGCTGGCTCTCGACTTCGACGGTACCGAGTACATCCTGTTGCAGCAGAATCAGTTTCACGAAGACAAGCAATCCACCCAGGAATTGCAGCTGATCGGCAATCACGAACGGTTCAACTGGGTGCTGGGTGCCTTCCTGTTCGACGACGAGAGCACCGAGTATCAGGCCCGTTACGCTTATACGGAATTCAACGGTCAGAGCCCGGCGGGTATCCCGGGCAATCGCTGCGACCGGTCGACCGGCCAGTACGCCCTCGTGCAGCCCACCGGCGATTTTGCCGTCGTCAATGATGCGATAGCCTGTTTCAGTTTTACACCCAGCACGCCGAGTCTCGAGCTCCATGCGGGTGACGGTTATGCGCTCTTCGGGGAAGGTACGTTTTCCGTAACCGACCGTTTCGACGTCACCCTTGGACTGCGTTTTACCGACGAAACGCGGCGGGAAGCGCGGTTCGCTCCCGGGCTCGCACAAAACCGCGATCCGAACGTCTTTACGTCCGGAAACCCGTATCAGCGAGCCAGGACCTTTCTCGACGAAGAGGCTGATTTCGACGCGGTAACGGGCCGACTCGCGCTGCAATACCGTTTCAACGACGACACCATGGTTTACGGCAGCTATAGTGAGGGTTTCAACGCGGGCCGAATCAATTCCTACACGCCGCCGTTCTTTGCGCCGCCGTTCATCCTGCCGATCAATGAGGAAACGGTCGAAACGGTTGAATTCGGCATCAAGTCGGACTGGCTCGAAGGGCGCCTGCGGGTCAACGCATCGGTGTTTCTGAACGACTTCGAGGATTTGCATGCCCCGATAACGACGCTCAATGCCGCCGGCGCTCCCGTGCCGTTGCAGACGACCCTCAACGTGGGCTCGGCATCGGCCGACGGTGTCGAGGTCGACGCAACCTGGCTGCTGAACGACAACTGGCGGGTTGACGTGAGCATTGCAGCCATCGACACCGAATACGACGAACTGTTGCTGCCGGACGACGACGCGATCGACGTCGGGTTCGGCGACAACTTTTTTTCGCTGGCCAGCGAGTTCCCGCGAGCGCCGGACACCTCGTACACCGCCGGAATCCAATACGACGCCGACGTGCCAGGCGGCGGCGCAATTACGAGCCGCCTGCAATACGGGTGGCGCGACGATACGCGAATGCATCCGAACGACGCCATCGCCGTGATACAGCCGTCTTACGGACTGCTCAATTTCCGCCTGCATTACCACTCGCCGGAGCGGAATTACAGGATCTCGCTGTTTGGCGACAACCTTACCGACGAGGAATACCTGATCAGCGCGTTCAGCACGGAAAACCTCGGGGTTTCGCTGTCCACCGCCGGACGGCCGCTGCAAGTGGGCGCGGAACTGACGTTTTTCATCAACTGACCGACCGCGGTGCAATGAACTCGACGTGCATCGTGCGGGCGCCTGCTTCCCCCAATCAGGCGCCCAATTTTTTGGTCACCGCCGTAGCACTCATCCGAGCCTGACGGCGGGCCGTCGGCGTCCGCGGGCCCGGCGCCGGCAGGTGTTATCGCCTGAACCGGGCGCGTTCCCAGAATTCTTCGAGATTGCCGTCGAGATACAGCGCGCGGAAAAAAGAATACGGATCACAGCCGATTTTGGTAATCACGTTCGGCGAGAAATCGCGGTCCATGACGCGTCTGATGTATGGGGGACGCGCATAGTTCTTCGGATCGTGCAGCCACATGTCGGCGTGCAGGTAGCCCTTGTCGTCCATGAAGAAGTGTTCAACCGTATACGCATCGGCGGATATCGGCTGGCCGCGCGTGCTCATGAACGCCGGATTGAGCTTGGTGGTCGTGACGACCAGCGTGTCGCCCTGCCACTCGCCGGTCGAAAACCCCAGCGACGAGCTGGTCGCCGTGTCGGGGAATTCTCGGCCGTCCAGATAGATGCGCCGGACGTAGTCGGCGCCGTACGCAATCAGGATGTGCTCGTCCGTCGGTATGATCTCCATCGGGTAAGGCATGCCCGACGCCATCACCAGACCCATCGATGCACAGCGGCTGTTGCCGTTGTCCATTTCCCGATAGCCGTCGATGATCGCCTGACCGCTTTCCGTCATCGAGTAGTCGAGCTTTCGAACGGGCCACAGACCGAAGGCGCGATTCCACACGCCGCCGAGGTCGACCGGTTCGGGGGAAGCATCTTCGTCGACAACGCGGGGCGTAGCCCGTTCTCCGGTGAACTCGCCGCCGCGCATGGGAGCGCCGAGGAAATTTCGATCGTCGTTATGGTCGAGCGCACCCTCCAGAGTGTCGCGCTCCGTCAGCCGGCCGCGGAACGTGCTGAGATGCGTGGTATCGAAACCGGTCGCCCAATCCATGTCGATCTCGAATTCGTCGCCGTTCACACGGATCGGAACCGGCCCATTGTAGATGTATGCGACGATGCGTCCGCCCTGCTCTTCAATGCTGAGATCGACGTGAGACGGCGCGCCGTTGAACGCAAAGCCTGTCGTGACGAGGTCCCAGTCGCCGACGAGTTCCGCGTTCGCGACACCGGCTCCGAGCCCGAACGCCGCCACGCACAGAGTCCTGACTTTTCGATGCATTGCTGTCGCCCCCATCCGCATCGCGGCTAATGCGAAGTTGAACCGCTTGCAGGTACGCCCCTCGCCAGCGCCGCCGCCGCGGCGCTGTTTTCGCTGCTGCCGGCCGCAAACTCCGCTTCGATGGAGATATCGACCCGGTCGGCAACCGCGGGGATAAAACGATCGAGGTCGAAATCGGAGCGCTGCAGGCTACCCTGCGCGGAAATCCCGACAACCGGCTTTTTCGTGATCGGGTTTACCATCGCGCCGTTAATGGTTACCGCCAAAGACAGGGGTTTGCTGATACCGCGAATGGTAACGAGCCCGTGCAGCGCACCGGTCGACTCGGTGGTCGATTCGTAGCGGTCGGCGGTGAACGTGATATGCGGATACTTGCCCGCATTGAAGAACTTTGGCGACGCCAGTTCCCTGTCGAAATAGGGTGTGTTCGTGCGGATCGAGTCCGCCTCGATCGCGACGTGCACCTTGCTGTTCTCGATATCCGCCGCATCGAGCTCCAGTTCGCCATCCAGGCTGGTCGCTCGCAACAGCGGATACGACAGGCCCTGATGCAGATAACTGAACGTTACGTACGCGTGCGTCTTGTCGAGCGCATAAATCCCGGAAGGCACTCCCAAACCGCCTTCCGCCACCGGCGCATCGGTCGCGGTGCCGTCTCCACCGCCGCAGCTAATCAGCAGTACGGCGCCACCCAACGCGATCAGCGCTCTCACATACCTGATCATCAGTTGGCTCTCACGAACTCGACCTGAACCTGCAGGCGAAGTTCGTCACTCACGAACCGATCATAGGCGGTCAGTCCGTAGTCGGATCGATTGACGGTGCCGGTCGCCGAAAACCCGATCATTTCCTTGCGGACCATTCTGTTCATCGCCGCGGAGTTGATGGTCACATCGAGCGAGACCGGCCTGGTGACGCCAGCGACGGTCAGATCGCCGCTGAGGACACCCGTGTTTTCGGACGTTTCCCGATAAGCGCTGCTGGAAAAAACGATATCCGGATGGTTTTCCACATCAAAATACTCGCTGCTGCGAAGCTCGTCGTCGAGCTCCGCGACACCCGAGTCGATGCTCGCGGCGTCGATGGTGATGTTTACCTTGCTGTCAGCCATGTTGCGGCCGTCCAGAACCAACTCCGCGTCAAATTCCTGAAAGTGGAGCTGGGGATTGGACAAACCCAAATGCGAATACGAAAAAGTCAGATACGCATGCGTTTCGTCCAACTCGTAGCGCCCGGCGGAAACGGCGGTCGCGATCGACTCGAATTCCTTTTCCGGGGCGCCGTCGGCTGCGTCTTTGTTCAACTCGGCATTCGTCGTCGTCAGGGATCGCACCGGCGAGATTACCCGGCCGCTCGGCAGAGTCACCGTGGTTATCGACATGCGCTTGGTATCGTTTCGTCCCAGGATTCCCGTCACCGTGAGCTCGTCGCCTACCTCGATCGTGTCCTTCGTCCACCCCATCCGGCCGAGCATCATGAGATTCATGGTTTCGAGGTCCCAGAGTTCGGTCGAACCGTCGTCATTTGTCACCTCGAGGTAATAACGCGCATGCGGATTCTTGTACATCACCTCGGTGACGGTACCCTGAATGGTGCCCTCCTTGCCGGCCTCGTAATCGGCCGCGAACGCGTGGTGCGCGTAGGAACTATTCGCTAGGGTGCAGGCAAGTAACGCCGCGATGAACAATCTGGCCATAGTGTTCCCCCAACCTGTGCGGCCGTCGTCGTGATGTTAGAGAGTCCGGGTCGAATTATCACATGCGTCGGGGATTGCCCAATGCCCTATTTTGCTCTGCGTTACAAACCGTCGTTCGTGTCTTCATCGGTTTCAGTGTGATAGTGTCGCCACGTCGAAAACGCCGCGAGAGAGCAAACATGGAGTCCAGCGCCGCCGCCGGCTCGACCGGAGACCGCTACAACGCGTTTGCCAGGCTGCTGCACTGGCTGATCGCCGGTCTGATCGTCCTGCAATACGCCCTCGCGCGAATGGCCGAGGGCGCGGAAGAAGACGGCTCGAAATTTCGTGAGCTGGTGCTGCTCGCCAATCACAAATCGGTGGGATTGAGTATTCTGGCGCTGGTCGTGGTGCGGCTGGCCTGGCGATTGTTTCAGGCCCCGCCCGCGCCGGTGCCGATGCCCGATTGGCAGCGCAGGGCCTCGCTGATCAGTCACTGGTCCTTTTACGCCTTGCTGCTGGTCCTCCCGGTGAGCGGCTGGTTGATGTCGTCCGCCTCGAACATATCCGTGAGCTGGTTCAACCTGTTCCAACTGCCCGATTTCGTGGCGCCGGACGAGCGGCTCGAGGAGCTGTTCGAGGGCATCCACGAAACGCTTACCAAAGTACTCCTCCTGCTCGCGCTGATCCACGTCGGCGCCGCGTTGAAACACACGTTCATCGATCGCGACGGCATCCTGCGGCGAATTTCTTCGCCTGCCGGGCTCATTGCGTTTGTTGTCGTCATCATCGCCGGCATCATGCTTCTTACGCCGGCCAGCCGCGCACAGGAGCCCGAGCCCGCATTGTGGAACATCGACTACGGAAAAAGCGCCATCCGTTTCACCGCCGAACAAGCGGGTGCCGAGTTTGAAGGTGAGTGGAAAGAATGGTCGGCGGAGCTGCGCTTCGATCCGGATGCACTGGGCTCGAGTTCGTTCAGCGTTGCGGTGACCGTCGCCGGCGTCGACACGCTGGATCGGGAACGTGACGAAACCCTGCTCGATCCCGAGTTCTTCGACGGCGCCAGCTTTCCCCTGGTCCACTACCGGGCAAACGCCTTCTCCGCCGGCGCGGAGGACGGCGTTTTCATCGCCGACGGCGCTATCGAGGTCAAAGGCAGCGCGACACCGGCCAAGCTACGGTTTACGGTCGAACGCAGCGCGGACAAAGTGCTGCTCAGGGGTCGCACGACACTGGACCGGCTGGCGCTGAAGGTCGGCATCGGTGAATGGAAAGACACTGCGTGGATCGGCCAGCATGTCGACGTCGACGTGCGCGTCGAGGCAAGCGTCCAATAACCGTCAAGACCTTTGTGCGCCCAACGGACGGCGATCAGACGGGAAACACCACGTTACACTGGCCGGTGCCGGAACTCGGGAAATAGTCGGTGACGACGTCGGCGCGGCCCGTGTAGGAATCCCAGCCGAGGATACCGTACAACATCGCCGTATCGTGCATACCGCCCTCGCCGTCACAGTCTTCGGCGTACTGCGGCAGCATGGCCAGAAACTCCTTTGTCCGTCCCTCACGCCACATCGCCATGACCAGGTGATCCACGTCTTCGTTGAACGGACGGCTGATCTTGAACAGATAGTCGCCGACCACCGCGTTCGGCGGAATGCGGTGCGACAACGAACCGCTGGCGAGGAATGCGACGCGGCGGTCGGAATCGGCGACGGCTTCGGCGATCGCCTCGCCGACGGTGCGCGACTCTTCGAGTTCGGCGTCGTACATCCACCCGGCGATCGAGACCACTCGGATCGACTCGCCGATGCCCATGTAACGCAGCGGAACGAGCGTGCCGTACTGAAGCTGCAGCGTCGGCACACTGCTGTGGCACAACGTCTCGACGCCTTTGTTTGTCGCCCGGTCGGCAATCGACTGACCGAGCTCCGGGTCGCCGATGTGACTGTATTCCATGTTGCTCAGAAAATGCGGGAACTCCGTGCTGGTAAACACGCCCTGCATCTTCGGATTTGCATTGATGTGATAACCCGCGTTGACCAGCCAATGCGTGTCCGCGATGACGATGGTGTCGACGCGGCGCTCGCGGCAGAGGTCGCCAATTTGCTTCAATCCGTCTATCGCGGCTTGCCGGCAGCCCTGATGAGGTCCCGGCTTCTCGGAGATGAACATCGACGGCACGTGAGTCACTTTTGCGGCAAGTACGATCTCGCCCATCACGAATCCCTCCGGCTTTGATTGGAGCCTGTCAGCACTGGGCGAATGTTATGGGCACCGGCTGCCCGCGGGCAGTCGTACTTTCCGAAGGGCGCGGGCCGGAAGCGGGTCGCCTGTCGGGACGGGCTCCTACAACGATTCTGCTAGCCCTGGTGCTTGCCCGCCTGCCAATCGAAGCTTGCGCCGAGCGTCTCTTTTGCCACCTCGGCCGGCAACGCCTCGATTTCGGTCGCCATCGTGTCGTTCCAGCGATTCAGGAAACCGAACAGTGCGATCGACGCCACGATTTCGACGACCTGATCTTCATCGAAATGTTTGTAAGCCTCGTCGAAATGTTCCTGCGTGGCTTCCGCCGGCGCCATCGCACCGTGATACGCCAGGCGAAGCGCAGCGCGCTCCGCATCGCTGAAAAGCTCGCTTGTCTCGAACTCCCAGACTTTGCTGATTTTTTCCGCGGACGCCCGGTAGATTTTCGACAGATTCGCCATGTGCGCCTGGCAGTAACGGCAGCCGGCAACCTGGCTGGCGATCAGGCTGACGAGCATCTTCAATTCTTCATCGACGGTTCCCTCGTACAGGACGGCCTGATTCAGCTGCATGAACGCGCGCACGATATTGGGACGCCGCGCCATCGTCTGAATGCTGTTGGGAGTGAATCCACGTGTGTTCTTGTAATGCGTGAACCGTTCCTGGATGTCTTCGGCGACGGACTCGTAGGGTAAAGGTTGCATATGCGGCATCGTCGCTCTCCGTCAGACAATGTTGAATCGCGCGACCGTGCAGCCGACCGCAAAAATAGGCAATTCCGCGGTATAGAACTGCAGCTCACCGGCGCCGCCGGCAGCCGCGGCCGCGGCGATGAACGTGCGGATCTCGAAGCCGCCCTGCCCGGCCTCCCGATAAGTGTCTTCGTCGTTGTAGTCCAGCAGCGCATCTCTGTCGTTGCGCATGAGCCGGTCGAGAAACTCCCTGTCCCATTCCTCATTGATTTTTCCCGAGTCCGGCGTCGCAGGCCAATGCGAGATTCCCCCGGTTCCCACCACCGCGATCTTTTCCGGCACGGCGTCGCAGGCGCGACGTATCGCCTCGCCGAACGCCCACGCGCGATGAAGCGGCGTAAGCGGCGGCCCTTGACAATTGACGTTCACGGGGATGATCGGCAGCTCGTAGTCCGGCGTGAGGAAGTGCAGGGGCACCATGATTCCGTGGTCGAACTTCCACTCTTCCGCGTAGGCGACGTCAACGGTGTTCATGATCTCGCGCGTCAGGCGCCTGCCAAGCTCGGGAGCGCCCGGGATTCTGGTCTTCTCGATTTTCAGCCACTCGGGATCTTCGATCGGCCCCTCGTAGGTTTCGCCGATTCCGATGCAGAACGCCGGCATGTTGTTCATGAAAAAGTTGCCGAAATGCTCCGCCGCGACGACCATCAGCGCTTCGGCGCCGGTTGCTTCGATCTCCCGCCGTTGCTGATCGAGCCGCTCGTACAGCTCATCCCGCTTGGCGACGTTGTCCACCATGTGAGCACGGCCGGTAATTCCCGGGGCATGACTCAGGACACCGGCATAAACCAGGCTCATCGTTTCTTTTCCTCGGTCGTAAAACTCTCGCCGCCGCCGGTCATCGCATACACCCCGTCGCGCACCGCACCGTGCTTTTCGATGCCCTTGCGCATCAAATCAAGATAGTCGAACCACTCTATGCCGAGAAACGCGGCATAGTGCATGAGGATCTGACCGTTGACGCCAAGGACGTACAGAAGACCTATGTCGCCTTCGCGAAGCGCATTGGCCTCTTCGTCGCTCAGATCGAAATCCGCAATCAGCGATTCCAGATCGTCACGGTAGGTCCTCTGCGCATCCTCGTCGCGATTCAGCACGTACAGAAACTTTTGCAGTTGATAGAGGCTCATTCCGTACCTATTCGTGGAACGCGGTGCGAACCGAGCGCAATGCAGACGTTCTTGGTTTCCATGTAGAACTCGAAACTGTAATCACCCCCGTCACGTCCGATCCCACTGGCTTTCATGCCGCCGAACGGCGACGGCAGATGGCGGTTGTTTTCGGAGTTGAACCACAGCATACCGGCGTCGATGGCGCGGGACAGGCGCATGCAGCGCTCAACGTCGTCGGTCCAGACGTAAGCGGCAAGCCCGTATTCGATGTCGTTGGCGATTTCGAGCGCCTCTGCTTCACTCGAAAAAGGAATTGCGGTCAACACTGGCCCGAAGATCTCTTCCTGTGCGATCCGCATATCGTTGCGCGCATCCACGAACAGCGTGGGCTGCACGTAGTTCCCTTTGCCGTCGATGGGAGCCGGGCTACCTCCCGCGGCGACCGTCGCGCCGCCCTCGGCGGCAAGCTCGAAGTAGCTACAAACCTTGTCGAAATGGCGGGCATGGACGAGCGGACCAATCTCGGTATCCGGGTCAAGGGGATGGCCGACCTTCAGCTTTGAAACGCGATCGACCAGCCGGGCCAGAAATTCTTCACGGATGGACTCCTGGATGAGCAGGCGGCTCGACGACGTACAGCGCTCGCCGTTCAGGCTGTAAATCATGAACACAACGGCATCGAGCGCACGATCGAGATCCGCGTCGTCGAAGACGATCACGGGGTTTTTCCCGCCGAGCTCGAAATGCACGCGTTTCAGGGTTGCCGCACCCTGCCGCATGATATGGCTGCCCGTGGTGGTTTCACCGACGAACGCAACCGCCTTGATTGCCGGATGTTCGGTCAGCGCCTTGCCGGCGTCTTCGCCAAGGCCCTGCACGCAGTTGAGCACCCCGTCCGGCAGTCCCGCGTCGTGCGCGATTTCGGCGAGCAGCATGCCCGTGTACGGCGACCATTCCGCCGGCTTGTGTACGACCGTGCAACCTGCGGCGAGCGCCGGCGCAATCTTCCAGGTCGACAGCATGAACGGCGTGTTCCAGGGCGTGATGACGCCGACGGGTCCGATCGGCTGGCGGATGGTGAAATTGAGATGTTCCTCGGCCGGCAACGCCTGACCGTCACGTGCGTTGGGCGCCTGATCCGCGAAATACCGAAAGTTCGCCGCGCCTCTGACCGCCGCCTTGCTCATGAACCGGATTGCCTGCCCCGAGTCGTAGCCCTCGACCAGGGCGATGTCGCGGGCGTTGGCTTCGATGGCGTCGGCCACTCTGTGCAGTAGTTTTTTTCGTTCCTTGCCGGGCATGTCCGACCATTCGCCGAAGGCCGCCTGGGCAGCGTCGCAGGCGGCGTCGATATCGTCCGCGTTACCGGCGGCCACCGAACCGATGACGCTGTTGTCCACCGGCGTCAGGCTGTCGAAGGTCTCGCCGGAACGCCCGGCGTCGTGTTTGCCATTGATGAAATGCGGCAGCGTTTCGTTACCAAAACGCTGCAGCAATTGCTCGATGTCCTGAAGATTGGTCTGGAGGCTTTGGGACATTTATCGATCCTCTTTGCGTTGCGCCATGTAGTCGCGCAAATTGTTCCGTTTCCAGCGAAGGTCGGCGTCGATCTCCTGAATTTCGTAGGAGATCGCGAGCGGTGACGTCGAAAACGCCGGCTCCAGGAAATCGCACAGCGCACCAAACAGGATTTCTCCGGCCGCCTTGCGCACCTCGAGCGAGCGCCCCGGCGCAAGCCTCAGCATGACGTTGATGAACGCATTGTCCGGATGGCCGTCCGCGACCCGGTAGTGGTCGCGGGCCACCGCGCGGGTTCTCAGGCCTCCGAGCGGCAGCGCGTCGATGCCCGCAGCCGCCTCGTGCAGCACCGTGACCAGCGCATCGATGTCCATGCGGGAACCGAGGTTGGCCGAATATTCGATGATCTGATGCGGCATTCGTGTGGTCCGTCCGAGCGATTGAATTCATTTAACATGTTAAGTATACTGCCTCGCGACGACAGGTCAAGTGACCCAAACGACACGCACCGGGGAAGGAAGCAACATGTCTGATCTCGAACGCCTCAAGGGCTCGATCCCACCCATCATCACACCGATCAGCGGCGGTGCCGTGGATTACGAGGCTTATGCCGGCCTGGTCGAATACCAGGTGACCGAAGGCTCGCACGGCGTGCTGGTGAACGGCACGACGGCGGAGCCATCCACGCTGACCGTTGACGAGCGCAATCGATTGATCGACGTCGCGGTGGAAACGGTCCACGGCCGCGTGCCGGTCGTCGCGGCCACGGGCTCACAGTCGCTGGCCGAGACCGAGGTTTTGACGGCGCATGCCGTCGAAGCAGGCGTCGACGCGCTGTTGATCGTCACGCCGTATTACATCCGGCCGCCGCAGCGGGGTCTGATCGAGTATTACCTGCATCTCGCCGGCACGCACGACACACCGTGGATGATCTATCACATACCGGGCCGTACCGCGATCAACGTCACGCTGGATTCGATGAAGGAACTCCGGGAAAAATCGCCCCGCTTCGTCGGCATGAAACACGCCGTCAACGACCTGGGTTTCGTCACTGAATGTTTTGCCGCACTCGGCAACGAGTTCAAGGTATTTGTCGGACTCGAGGAGCTGTCCTTCCCGATGATGACCATCGGCGCCTGTGGACTGATGAACGCCGTCGGCAATCTGCGCCCGAACGTGCTTGCAGAAATGTGTGGAGCGGTCTGGGACGGTGATCTTGAAAAAGGCCGGGAATTGCATCAAAGGCTGCTCGAGATCAATCAATCGGTCTTCTACGACACCAACCCTATTCCGATGAAATACATGATGAAAAAAATGGGCCTCATGCCGACGAACGAACACCGGCTGCCGATGATGCCGGCAACGCCGGAGCTGGAAAAGCGGCTGGACGCCGTGCTGCGGCGCGCCGGGCTTCTCGAAGGGATGGCCGCATGAGGTTCGTCAGTTTCACTCACGGTGGAACGGCCGGTTTCGGAGCCGTCAAGGACGACGGCATTGTCGATTTGGGCCGGCGCCATGACGACGTCGAGGATCTGCGCGACGCGCTGCGCCAGGACAGGCTCGAGGCGCTGGCGGAAGAAGCCGTGGGCGCGGAGGCCGACTTCGCGGTGGGCGACATCGGCTTCCTGCCGACGATCCCGAATCCGGAAAAGGTCATCTGCATAGGCGTCAACTACGCCAATCGAAACGAGGAATACAAGGACGGCAGCGAAGCACCAAAGTATCCGAGCGTGTTCATGCGTACGCGCGAATCGCTGGTCGGTCACGGGCAGCCGATCATGGACCCGCCCGAATCGGATCAGCTCGACTACGAAGGCGAGATCGTGCTCGTGATCGGCAAGGAGGGTCGCCGAATTCCGGAAGCAGCGGCGCACGAGTACGTCGCCGGCACGACGATTATGAACGAAGGCTCGGTGCGCGATTTCCTGAGGCACGCCAAGTTCAACGTTACCCAGGGCAAGAACTTCGCGAACTCCGGCGCGCTGGGCCCGTGGATGGTCACCGCCGATGAACTGAATCCGATGAGCGAGCTTCAGGTCATCACGCGCGTCAACGGAGAAGAGCGGCAGAACGATACGACGGCGAGCCTGATGTTTCCCTTCCGCTATCTGATCAGCTATCTGTCGACCTTTTATCATCTGAAACCCGGTGACGTTATCGCTACCGGCACGCCGAACGGCGCGGGCGCCCGCTTCGACCCGCCAAAATACCTGTCGGAGGGCGATGTCGTGGAAGTAGAGGTCCCGGGCGTCGGCATTTTGCGAAACACCGTCGCAACCGAACGCGTCTAGGGCCCGATGGTCAAAGCCACGCCCAAGAGCGCAGCAACGGACGACCCGCCGATGCGTGACTTCGAGCGCTCGCTGCCGATGGCGCTTCTGAAAGCGCGCGAGGCCGCGATGGCGCGCTTCCGGCCAATGCTTCGGCGTCACGGATTGACCGAACAGCAGTGGCGCGTCATCCGGGCGCTGTCGAGTTATGACGGCATCGGCGCGGGTGAACTGGCGCAGCGGAGCTTCCTGTTATCGCCCAGCCTGACCCGGATTCTCCAGCACCTGGAAGCCGAGGGCATCGCGAACAGAATGGGGGACGCCAACGATCAGCGTCGGTCGGTTTTTCGCCTGACGGCCAAGGGGAAACGGCTTTTTTCCGAGGTAGCTCCGGACTCCGAGGATCTGTACGCAGACATCGAAAACGAATTTGGCAGGGACCGGCTGCAACGGCTCTACGAACTGCTCGCGGAATTTTCTTCGGCGCTTGCGGAGCGGCCCGGCAAACCCTGAACCCGTCGTCAGCCGGGTTTGGGCTGCGATCGACGTTGGCCGCCGGATCTACGCCGGTGCGGGAACCACCGCCTGACCCGCGTCCGCCTTCCGGTCGTCACTCGAAATCCCGGACGCGGATCTTGGTCTGGTGGCCGGCAAACACGTTGCCCATCTGGTCTTCGCCTTTCATGTAAGTGCGCTGCCAGCCCGACTTCGCAGCCTCGGTGCCGGCTTCCTTCACCGCTTCGTTGAACGCCAGGCGATCTTCGCGCCACTTTGTGTACTGCTCGTAAAGCTTCGGATTCTCGTTGATGTTTTTCATTTTCGGTCGGAACTTGCCGACGTAGTGCCTCGGATAAGGCAAAATCGCACAGACGGGTTCACCCTTCTCGAAGCGCACTTTGTGCCGGCGGCGCGTGAACTGCCAGTTCATCGTGAACGTAAACGGCGCCCAGTCCGTCTCGATCACGCCTTCGAGCGGCGCAATGCCGTCTTTCGGCTGATTGCTCGGACCTTTGACCCAGACGTTTTGGGACTTCGACGTGCGGAACAGGTAGCCCAGCGTAAACGTCAACACGCCGTACCCGAAATGCGAGCCAATCAGTGGAGACGGTTCATCGTCGAATCTGATACGGATCGCATCGAGCCCTTCCCGGCCGTTCCACCGGGCGGTAAAAGAAACCGGACACAACACCTCCCAACCCATCTGATTGGCGATCGCGAGTGGCAAACAGCGGTACGCAAACCGGTCTCGGGTATCGTCCATCCATTGACGCCTCCGGTCGCTGGTACGGATCGGCATCGGCTCCCCGATGACCTGGTAGGCGGTGATGTCCAGTTGTTCTTTCACGGTCTCTCTCCATAGACGCCGATCGAATCCGGATGCAGCCGGCTCACGAGCGCATCATTTCAGATCGCCGGTCGTTCCGCCTCACAAATCTTCTCCAGCCGGTCGATGAGCCGGATCCACTCGCGCGGCGCCAGCGACTGCATCAACTCCGCATACGCCGCCGCAACGAGTGGCATGACCTGCTGCTGCAACGCGCGTCCGTCCTCGGTGGCAACGACAAAAACGACCCGTCGGTCGCTCGCGGACCGGCGCCGCGCAATCAGGCCGTTGGTACGCAGGCGATCGACGACGCCGACCAGGCTCGGCGCCGGAATCAACGTCAGCTCGGCGAGCTCGCGCAGCGAGAGCTCATTCTCGTCCACCAGCACCCGCAGTACCCGCCACTGCTGTTCGGTCAGCCCAAACTCGTTGAAAATTCGCCGGAATCGGGGCATAACCGCATCCAATGCCCGATACAGCATCATTGGCAGCGATCGTGAAAAGTCCTGTAAGGCCACGCGAGTGGAATCCGCTCACTATTTGATTAAACTATTAATTATTAATATATTAATCAATTTTCCAGCTGTCAAGATTGAGCGATCCCCTCCGATGAAACACAAACCATGAACGACAAAAACGCTTTTCGGCAGTGTCTTGGACGGTTCGCCACCGGCGTCACGGTCATCACCTGCACGGATGCCGCCGGCACCGCCTGCGGCATGACCGCCAACAGCTTCAGCTCGGTCTCGCTCGATCCGCCGCTGATTCTCTGGAACATCGCCAAGGTCTCTCAGTTCCTTGACGCCTACCTCGAGGCCGCGCACTTCGGCGTCAACGTTCTATCGGCGCAGCAAACGTCCGTGTCGATACATTTTGCCCAGTCCAAACCCGATTTGTTCGACGGCATCGACCACACGACGACCGGCCGTGGTGTCCCCCGGCTGAACGAATCGCTTGCCTGGTTCGAGTGCCGCACACACCAGGTCCACGACTGTGGGGACCATTTCATCATCGTCGGCGCGGTGACCGAGTTTGCGGCGTGCGAGGGACAACCACTGATTTTTTTCGCCGGCGACTACGCGAAACTCGGCACGACCTGAGGTCCCGTTGACCCCTGTCGAGTGTCCTGCGGCCTGCCCGCATTGCCTTCTCCGACGGTTTCGTACAGTCTTTTGGGCCTTGTCCGGTCGCCCGTCAGGGCGGAATCCTGCAAAGGACCGGGTTTGCACCCGTCCCGACGGGTCGTTCGGTACGTTGCGGGAACCCGCCCTGACGGGCGACCGACGCGCAATCAGCTTGAGAGGGCACGATGGACACACAAAAAACCGCCAGTTTCGTCAACGGGATGTGGGACGACTCGATCATTCCGGAGTTGTGCGACTACATACGCATCCCCAACAAATCACCGGCTTTTGATCCCGATTGGCAGCAGCACGGGTACATGGACACCGCGGTCGACAGTTTCGCCGACTGGTGCCGGAAGCAGCCCATCAAGGGCATGCAGGTGGAAGTCGTGCGCATCGAGGGCAGGACCCCGGTACTGTTCATCGAGATTGACGGGGACTCCGGCGACGTCGCCCTGCTTTACGGGCACTACGACAAGCAGCCCGAGTTCACGGGCTGGGCGGACGATTTGTCGCCGTGGGAACCCGTCATCAAGTCCGGCAAGCTCTACGGTCGCGGCGGCGCCGACGACGGGTATGCAGTATTCGGTTCGCTGACCGCGATTCGGGCCCTGCAGGAACAGGGTATCCCGCATGCGCGCTGCGTCGTCCTGATCGAAGGCTGCGAGGAAAGCGGCAGCTTCGACCTGCCCTATTACATCGAGAAACTCGCCGACAGGATCGGCACGCCAAGCCTGGTGATCTGCCTCGACGCGGAATGCGGCAACTACGACCAGCTCTGGTGCACGACCTCGCTGCGCGGGAATCTCGTCGGAACACTCTCCGTCGACGTATTGACCGAGGGCGTGCATTCGGGCGGCGCAAGCGGCGTCGTGCCCTCGTCGTTTCGCATTGCCCGGCAACTGTTGAGCCGGATAGAGAACGAGTCGACCGGCAAACTGCTGCCCGACGGCCTGCACGCGGACGTTCCAAAGCAGCGCCTCGAGCAGGCGGAACGCGCGGCGGCGGTGCTTGGCGATTCGGTGTACCGGAAATTCCCCTGGGTCGACACGGACGCCGAACCCAGCGAGAGCGCGTACGAACTGATACTGAACAATACCTGGGGACCCACCCTCGCGGTCACCGGCGCCGACGGACTGCCGGCGATTCAGGACGCCGGCAACGTGCTGCTGCCGGGTACCACGCTCAAACTCTCGTTCCGGCTGCCGCCGACCACCGATCCGCAGTTTGCCGCGGACGTCGTCCAGGAGATTCTGATCAGCGACCCGCCACCGTTCGCCAGAGTCGGTTTCGCAACGGAATCGGCCATGGGCGGCTGGAACGCACCGCCGGTCGCGCCCTGGCTGGAGGCATCCATGCAGGCGGCCTCGGAACAGTTCTTCGGCAAACCCTCGATGTACATGGGCACCGGCGGGAGCATCCCGTTCATGGGTATGCTCGGCGAGAAGTTTCCGGAGGCCCAGTTCCTCGTCACCGGGCTCCTCGGGCCCAACTCGAACGCTCATGGTCCCAACGAATTTCTGCACATCGACACCGGCAAGCGCCTGACCAGCTGTGTTGCACAGGTGTTGATGGATCATTACAACAGGTGACCACCTCCGCCTGACCACAACCGCAAGTCCTGGACGAACAAGAGGACCAACGATGAGATCCAACGCGAGCACTGCGTTCGTGAGCGCGCTGTTATGCACCTGCATTGCCGTTACCGCGGCCGGCGATGACAAGGAGCCCGATCTTCCGCTCGAAGGCAAGACGGAACGCCTGGCGTTCTCGACCACCGAGGGTTCCTGGATGTCCCTGGACGTCGCGCCCGACGGCGCAAGCTTCGTGTTCGATTTGCTGGGTGATCTCTACAGCCTGCCGGTCGCCGGCGGCAAGGCGACACGAATCACGTCGGGTCTCGCTTACGACAGCCAGCCGCAAATATCGCCCGACGGGCGATGGATCGCGTTTATCAGCGATCGCAACGGGTCCGACAACCTGTGGGTCACCCGGCGCGACGGCAGTGAGCCGCGGATACTGTCGGACGAAAAGCAGTTCGGCCTGATCTCGCCGAACTGGCTGCCCGACAGCAAACGCGTCGTCGTTACGCGGACCGCGATCAAACCCGAATTCACGCTGTATCACGTCGATGGCGGTTCGGGGGTCACGCTGTCCGGCCCGGACGCTGAGACCAAGGTCTGGGGCGTCGGCGCGGAAGTTTCCGCAGACGGACGGTACCTGTATTTCGCGCAAAAGGTCGACAGCAACGGACCGGTCGAAAACTTTCCGGCAACGCAGGTCAGCCGCTATGAATTCGCCAGCGGCCACGTCGATCAGCTCACGCGCGCCGAGGGTGGCGGCATGCGCCCGGTGTTGTCGCCCGATGGCCGACTCCTCGTATACGCCACTCGCGAGAACACACGGACGGGCCTGCGGGTCAGAGACCTTACGAGCGGAGACGACCGGTGGCTGACGTATCCGGTACAGCGCGACGCCCAGGAGAATTTTCGACCGCCGAGCCGCGATGTCCTGCCGGGTTATTCGTTCACTCCGGACGGCGAATCGATCATCTTCAACGCCGACGGCGGCTTCCATCGGGTGGCGGTGGCGACCGGCGAACGGACGGCCATCGCGTTCAGCGCCGACGTCGAGCTCGACGTTGGCCCCGACCTGACGTCCGCTTACCGCGTACCCGAAGGTCCGCTGACAGCCACGCTGATCCACGATCCGCAGCCGTCGCCGGACGGCTCGACGATAGTAAGCTCGGTGCTCAGCAAACTGTACGTCGCGGACCGTGACGGCGGCGAGCCGCGTCGGTTGACGGACGGAGACGCCTGGGAGTTCAAGCCGGTCTGGTCGCCCGATGGGCGCTGGATTGCTTACGTCACCTGGTCGATGGACAATGGCGGTCACATTTGGCGCACGCGCGCCAACGGCCGCGGCCGGCCCCAGCGGCTCTCCGGGTTTCCCGCCTTCTACACGGACCTCGTCTACGGCCCGGACGGTGAATCGCTTTACGCAATGCGCGGCAACGAATACATGCGCCACCAGACCTTCAGCGAATTCACCGGGCTCGGCATCCCACTGGAACTCGTGTCGCTGCCGGCGGACGGCGGCCCGCAAACCCTGATCACTCCGGCGCGCAAAGCGCGGCAGCCGCATTTTTCCGACGATCCCGAGCGGATTTTTCTGTACGACGAAAAAGGCCTTTTCTCGATTCGGCTCGACGGCTCGGATCGCCGCGCCGAGCTTGTCGTCACGGGGCCGATGGGCAACCGCCGCAGCGAAGAACCACTGCAGGCCGAAATGGTGACGATGAGCCCGAGCGGCGAATACGCGCTCGCCCTGGTGAACAAACAGGTGTGGATCATTTCGACCGCAAAAACCGGCGGGACGCCGCCGACGATCGCGGTGAGCAAGCCGGCCCTGCCGGCCGTGCGCCTGACGGACATCGGCGCAGACTTTTTCGGCTGGAACCGTTCCGGGGACGCCGTTCATTGGGCGATCGGCAACACCTGGTACGAACGTCCGGTGGCCAGCATCGAATTCTACAAGGCGGAGGAGCCGGCTGACGAAAACGACGCCGAGAACGCGTCAGAAGAGGAAACCGACGAACCGTTTCTGCCCGCGGATCTGCACGAGTCCGTTCGAGCACGACAAATCGACGTCGTCGTAGCGCGCGACACGCCCTCCGGATCCGTCCTCCTGAGCGGGGCGAACCTCGTTACGATGAGCGGCGCCAACACGGATGCGATGGCAAGCACGCTATCGAACCATGACGTACTGATTCGGGACAACCGCATCGCGGCGATTGGACCTGCCGGTACATTGCCGTCGACGAACGACGTTACGACCATCGACGTGAGCGGCAAAACCATCGTGCCCGGCTTCATCGACACGCACGCGCACTGGGAATTCCGCACGGGCGACGTGCTGGAACCGCACAACTGGACGCTCGTCGCCAACCTCGCCTACGGCGTTACGGCCGGGCTCGACGTGCAGACGTCCTATAAAGACTATCTTGCCTATCGCGACTTCCAGCAAACGGGCCAATCGATCGGACAGCGCGCGTTCATGACGGCACGCGGCATTTTCGGCAACAACGATTTCCAGTCCTACGACGCGACCCGGGCGTACCTGCGGCGCTTCAGCGAGCACTACCACACCAAAAACATCAAATCGTACGTCGTCGGCAACCGGAAACAGCGTCAGTGGGTGGCACTGGCCTCCAAAGAACTTGGATTGATGCCGACAACGGAAGGCGCCGGAGACCAGAAACTCGACATCACCCACGCGATCGACGGCATGCACGGCAACGAACACAACCTTCCGGACCTGCCGATCTTCAACGACGTCGTCCACCTGTTCGCACAAACCCGCACGGCTTATACGCCGACGCTCATCGTGCAATACAACGCCACCAACATGCGCGAGTATTTTTTCACCCGCACCGACGTCGGCGGCGACGAAAAACTGCGCAGGTTTTACCCCGCGAACCGGCTGGACGAACTGACGGAACGCCGGCCCGGCTGGCAACGTGACGATGAATTCGTATTTGCCGAGGGCGCCGCGCTGGCGGCAAAAATCCAGCGCGCGGGGGGACTGGTGGGCGTCGGCGGCCACGCCGAGCTACAGGGCCTCGGCTACCACTGGGAGATGTGGGCGTACGCCATGGGCGGCATGACGCCGGCCGAGATTCTGCGCGCCGCAACCATCGACGCCGCGCACATCATCGGCGTCGCACAGGACCTGGGCTCGATAGAGGTCGGCAAACTCGCCGACCTGGTGATACTCGACGCCAGTCCGCTCGACGACATTCGTAATACGACGACAATACACCGGGTGATGCAGAACGGGCGCTTGTACGACGGCGACACGCTTGATCAGGTATGGCCGGAGGTGCGCCCGCTGCCGCCGTTCTGGTGGTGGTCAGACGACGATCCGCGTTACCAGCCTCGAACCGGCGAAAACCCGGCGGGAAACGACTAGCCCGCGTACGAACCGCAGCGGTTCACCGTATTTACGGATATACCCTGTACTGGAACTCCGGTACGACCACGTCGTAGTGCGGTTGCAGGAACATGACGACGTCGATGAGTTCCTGAACGGTCATGTAGCCGTTGTAGACGTACATCTTCGACTCGCCGTCTTCGGATACCACGTCCTCCGCATACCCGTCCGCGAGTTTGTGCGACGGATTGATGATCGCGGTGACGAGTTCGCCATAGGTTTTCACCCGGGTGACGGGTCCGCCCAACTCGACGTAGGGAGGGTCGGCCTCGGGCACGATCGGGAGTTCTTCGCCGGCGATCGTGTGACATTGATTGCACTGCATGTAAATGAAGGCTTCACGGCCCGCCATGGCGTCACCGTCCGGCAAACGGAATCCACGTTCGGACATCGGGTCTCGGTCGCAGCCGCCGAGACTCGCCAAGGCCGCCGTCAACAGAACCAAAATCGAGGTTTTTTTCATCGCTGTGCTCCCCGACGATTAACGTCGAACAATCGCTAAGTGATTAATACCACGCTGTTTCGAGCGACAGCATACGGGAAAACCGCAGGCGCCTTCGGCCCGCGGCAATGGGATCACGCGTTCGCAACGGGCCTCCTTCGAGCCCGTCAGCCTGAGCGCGTACAGGCGACCGCCGCCCTAGCGGCCAAGACGTCGGTTGATCCCGTCGAAATCGGCGGACAAGGCGCTATACCGATCCCTGGCTTCTTTCCCCGGCGCCTGATCGGCGTTGCTGACCATGTTGTAGAGATACGAGATCTGGTCCACCAGCATCGGCGGCATGTACGTGCCTTCAGCGGTGGTCAATGCGGAAATCGCGTCCTCGACAATCTCCAGCCGGGCCGCATCGGACCCTGAAAGCTCCTCATCGCCCGACTGTTTGTCTTGTAAAGTCTTTTTCTCCTCGGCGAGACGCTCCGCAAGCTGCCGCGCATCACTCAGGAGACGGACCGTTTGCAGCTCGAAATCCACCTGCTCGGCGATCGTCGCGTCGGAAATCCCCAGAGACGTGACCCGCGGATCGGTCCGCAAATCGAACGACTGCTCGAACGTCTGCCCGTCAACGGTCAAGCGCGCCGTATAACGGCCGGGTTTTGCCAACGGTCCGTCGCGGAACCGCCGATCGTCTTCCTCGTGCCAGGCGCCGGCATGGGTCATATCCCAGCGAAACCGGTTCATGCCCGCTTCCGCCGTCAGCTCCTCGGCGAGCAGATAAATCGTCTGATTCATGCCCATGTCCTCGATGACGGCGTCACCCTCTTCGTCGCCTTCTTCATCGTCGCCGGGATCGTGCTCGAACGCGTTGACGAGCATTCCGTCGGCGTCCAGAATCTCGAGCCTGATCGGCTCGTCAACCGATTCCGGCAGGTAATAGTCGATCAGGACCGCCGGCGTCGGGTATTGAGGCACGGCGTCCTCGTCGCGGTTACGAAAAGTTTGACGGTAGCGGATCGTCGCCGGCGGCTGGAACAGCACGGCTCGGTCGTCGAGCGTGCGAAACGCGTCCTGCCTCAGCGTCGTGATATTGTCCAGGACCCAGAACGATCGCCCCATCGTGGAGATCGCGAGATCGCCGCGGATGACCCTGATGTCGGTGATCGGCGTGATCGGCAGGTTTTGCTGGAAACTGTCCCAGGTCTGGCCGTCGTTCAGCGAGACATACAGGCCAAACTCGGTGCCCGCAAACAGCAGCCCGGGCCGCTCGGGGTCCTCGCGGACGACCCGCACCGGATGGTCATCGGGTATGCCGTTCCGGCCGTCGGTCAGCAGCCGCCATCGCTGGCCGTAGTTTTCGGTCTTGTAGACGTAGGGCCGCCAGTCGCCCAGCTGATAACGCAGCACCGAAATATAGGCGCTCGCGGGATCGTGGTGAGACGGCTCGATCGAGTCGACGCGTCCGCCGGACGGCAGCCTCGAGGGCGTCACCTCCTGCCAGGAATCGCCGCCGTCTCTCGTCACGTATACCGGCCCGTCGTTGGCGCCGGTCCATATGACACCTCTTGCGATTTTGGATTCACGCAGCGAATAGATCGTGCTGTAGAACTCCTCGCCGGTGATATCGCGAGTGATTGGGCTGCCCGAGATGACCTGCTTGTCCGCCTCGAAGCCCGTCAGGTCCGGAGAGATGGTCTCCCAGGTCACGCCGTCGTCGCGTGTCACGTGCACGTACTGCGACGCATGGTAGACGACGTCCGGGTCGTGCGGCGATACGTGGATGGGCGATACCCGCTGGAACCGGTAACGAAGATCGCGAGGATTCTGTCCGTACATGTTCGCGGCGCCGACGTAATAACCGCGCTCCGTGCCGGTTCGTTTGTCGAAAGTGCCGAAACGGCCTTTGCAGTTCGAGTAAACGATGTTGTGGTTACCCGGCTTCGGAACGCCGGGCCCGGTCTCGCAGCCGCCGGTTTCGATGAACCAGGCCATCGGGTGCTGTACCCGGTAAGGCGCCCGGCTGGGCACCGCAATCGTCGATCCATTGTCCTGCTGGCCGGCGTAGAGCCAATACGGATACTGATCGTCCACATCGACCTGATAAAGCTCCGCCGTCGGCTGGTTGAACTGCGTCGACCAGGTCTTGCCTCCGTTATGGGTAACGTTGGCGCCGCCGTCATTGGCCTGTATGAAGAGCTGTGGATCGTCCGGATTGATCCACATGTCGTGATTGTCGCCGTGCGGCGGCCGGAGTTGCTCCCAGCTTTCCCCGCCGTCGATCGATTTGTAATAACGTGTCGCCATCGAGTAGACGATGTCCGGATTTTTCGGATCGACGTCGATGTTTGCGTAATAGAACGGCCGCGTACGGATGTAACCCTCGCTCGACACCTGCTCGAACGATTCGCCCTGATCCACGGATTTGTAGAGCCCGCCTTCGTCGTCCGGCGCCTCGACGAGCGCGTAGACGATGCTGGAATCGGCCGGAGAAATAGCCAGGTCGATCTTGCCGATCAGCCCGGTGGGTAAACCGTCCGTTATCCTGCGCCAGGACTGCCCGCCGTTGACGGATTTGTACAAGCCGCCTTCCTCGTTCTCGCCGCCGCTGATGATCGTCCACGGTTTGCGTTCCGCTTTCCAGGCGGTTGCGAATACGACCTCTGGATTACCCGGAAGAAGCTCCAGATCCGAAAAACCGACGGTGTCGGAGATCGACAGCACCCGGTCCCAGGTTGCACCGCCGTCTTCGGTCTTGTAGACGCCGCGTTCTTCGTTGGCATTGAATGCCTGGCCGATCGCGGCCACCCAGACCACGTTGTGGTTCCCGGGGTCGATTTCCACCGCGCCGATGTGTCCGGTCTCGGTCAGGCCGACATGCTGCCAGGTTTTTGCGCCGTCGATCGATTTGTAGACGCCCTTGCCGGTAATGATGTTGCTGCGCAGCCCGTCCGAACCGGTGCCGACGTAGACGATGTTCGCGTCGTTCTGCGCCACCGCGATATCGCCGATCGACGGCGTATCGAAGTAACCGTCGGACACGTTGTACCAGGTCGTGCCGTAGTCGTCGGTCTTCCATACGCCCCCGCCGGACGCGCCGAGATAAAACGTCGACCGCGCGGCAACCGTGCCGGCAACCGCGGTTACCCGTCCGCCGCGCGCCGGACCGACGTTGCGATATTCAAATGCATCATAAGTCTGCGCATTGGACACGACACTCGCGCCGAACGCGATCACGCCGGCCAGGACATACGTTGTGAGTTTCATTGGTTTTTATTCTATGCAGGAAGACATCCGGGACCGTATCATTTCCCGGGATAACGAACAATTGCGGCCGCCGCGCGCGCCTATCGTCTGTTACGCATAAGACCCGCCGGCAAACCGCTGGGCAGGGTTTGGCGCCCGCGCGCTCACAGTTCGTTGGCGGTGTCCACGAGTCGAATCGGGTAGTCGGCAAACAGCTCGGTGAAACCGTCGATGATGCCTTGCATCTTGTGGTCGTTGCCGCGGGGCTGTCCATGCGGATCGTTGTGAATGCGGCTGAGGCGGCCGGACCAGACGATGCGGTCCGTGCCGGTGTCGATCATGTCGACGGCGACGGCGGCCATGAACCGGGATGCAATGCCCGGGTCGACACCCTCGCCGAAGTAGTCCTGCTCCGTGGACTCCGGCGTCAGGAAAACCTGATTGAAGATGATATTGACCGTGAGGTCGGGCGTGTCCAAGGTGGGCGCCAGACCTTTTTGTTCGAGGACCGGAACGAGGCCGCCGCGTAGATAGGGTTCCAGGAAGCCGGGAACGTTGGTCATCGTGACCTGATACGTCGCGTAACGGTGGAACTCTGCTTCGCAGCAGGTGAACACGTCGGTGCTGACGCGTGACGGGCCCTGCGCACAGCCGGCCAATGCGGCGACAACGAATACCGCCGCAAGACGTGAAATCGGGGTTCTAGAACCTATCTCAGAATAGATCGTAGCCGCGCCGGCGGCGATTTTTTTGCAAGCCAAGGCGCAGCGAGCGCCGTGTAGCACCGCTACATCAGCGAGCTGCAACGCCGGATTGCGGAAAAATAGCCACCGGCCCAACGGGTTGCGGCGCGAATGGCCGCGAGGCGGCGTTGCTCGTCGCTTATTTGGAATCACCAAACCGCGCTCCTCGTGCCTTGCCTCGCGGCCATTCGCGCCGCAACGCGGCTACGATCTATTCTGAGATAGGTTCTAGGTTGTTTTTGCACTGCCAGTTCCGCCTGTCAATAGAACGCGCCGTGACCGTCACCGCGCGCAGCCGACGCAACGTTAGTCGGATTCGAGACGAGGATACATACGCACAATCCGCAGGTAGCGAGCGTTCACCAGTACGTAGAGACCTCGATAGCAATCCCCGGCGTCGTTGCATAAGTTTCTCCCGTAACAACGAACGGACATGCGCATGACCGGCACGAAAAAAATCCTCGGGATCGTGGGGAGTTACCGCAAGGGCGGGGTCATCGATTCGGTCGTGTCGACCGTCCTCGAAGCCGCCCGGGAGAAAGGCGCCGAAACAAACAAAATTCACTTACAGGATCGCGACGTCGGCTTCTGCGCCAACTGCCGCGAGTGCGCCCAGGCGCCGGGTGAAAACTACGTTCCCTGCGTGGTGCACGATGACGAGATGAGCGGCATCGTCGGGCAAATCCTGTCGTCGGACACGATCGTCGTCGGCGCGCCGGTCAACATGGGCAGCGTCAACGCGATGACGCAGAGATTCATCGAACGATGCATCGGTTTCGCTTATTACCCCTGGGGTAATCTTCAGCCCGTGCTGCGGGATACGAAAAAGCGGCGCGACGCGATCCTGATCTGCAGCAGCGCGGCTCCCTCCTTCATGAACAGCCGCATATTCGGCATGAGCGCCCTGTCGTCGCTCCACACGTTCGCCAACTCCGTCGGAGCACGCGTTACGGGTACCATCAAAGTGGGTCTCGTCAACAGACGGGAGTTCGTCTTGCCCGAACGCACGGCGCAAAAAGCCCGCCGAACGGGTCATCGCATAGCGGCCTAGTCCGACCGGACGGCGTTCGGCCCACCGCAGCCTTTGGGAACCCGCGGGCCCGCCCGATTTACAATTGGGTACCAGTCGGCATTTCCGAGCCGGTGATCCGTGTTTTACTACGCCCGGGCTGATATGACGCCGAATCGGCTATAGAATCGACCGCGGTATCCGCACTAGACTGGAATTTCACCCCACAACCATCAGCAGGCACTAAATGAGCGAAAGCCCGATGACCGCAGAAAAAGGCGCCAGTCGTTCGCTGTCCATCGTCATGCCCGCGAAAAACGAATCCGCGGCCATCGAGAAGATAGTCGAAGACGTGAAGAGCGCATTCCCGAACGCCGAGGTGCTCGTCGTCGACGACGGGTCTGAAGACGCTACGGCCGAGCTTGCGGAAAAGGCGGGTGCGACCGTATTCCGTCATCCCGTCAGTCTGGGAAACGGGGCGGCCGTCAAACGCGGCGCCCGCCTTGCGAAGGGCGAATTGATTGTGTTTATGGATGCGGACGGTCAGCACAGAGTCGAGGAGATTCAGGCGCTCATCGACAAGATTGACGACGGTTTTGACATGGCGGTCGGCGCCCGTAACTCGGACGGGCACGCCAGCATCGGCCGTCTCTTTGCAAACGGCTTCTACAACGGACTGGCGTCGCTCATGAGCGGCCAGAGGATTCTCGACCTGACCTCGGGTCTCAGAGCCGTGCGCGCGAATTTGTTCCGGAGATTTCTTTACATGCTGCCCAACGGGTTTTCGTACCCGACCACGATCACCATGGCGTTCTTGAGATCGGGATTGCCGATTTGTTTCGTGCCGATCGAGGTGGAAGAAAGGAAAGGGAAAAGTCATATCCGCCCGATCCGCGACGGCATTCGATTCCTGGTCATCATCTTCAAGATCGCAACGCTTTATTCGCCGCTGAAAGTCTTTCTGCCGATCAGCGCGGCCTTCTTCACGGCCGGGATCGGCTACTACGCCTACACCTACTTCACTTCGGGCAGGTTCACGAACATGAGCATGTTGATCATCAGCGCATCCGTGATCATCTTTCTGATCGGGCTCATTTCGGAACAGATTACGTCGCTGGCCTATAGTCGCTCGTAGGCCGCCGCTTTCGGGCTTGCCGGACTCGTAACGCCGCGGCGCTACGAGTCCACACGTCGTTGTTGCGCCCGTCCGGCCGCGCCGGGCGCCCTGGCTTCCCCCGCGACCGCTGCGGTAAATACGACGTCGGTCGAGCTGTTGAGAGCCGTCTCTGCGGAATCCTGCAGCACGCTGATCACGAACCCCACGGCGACGACCTGCAGGGCAATGTCTTCCGGAATGCCGAACAAGCTGCAGCTCAAGGGAATCAGCAGGAGCGATCCACCCGCAACGCCGGAAGCGCCGCAGGCCGACAGCGCGGCGACCAGACTCAGCAGCAACGCCGTCGGAAAATCGACGTTGATGCCGAGCGTGTGCGCGGCTGCCAAGGTCAGCACGGTAATCGTTATCGCGGCTCCACCCATGTTGATCGTTGCGCCGAGCGGTATCGACACGGCGTAGGTGTTTTTGTCCAGACCGAGCCGCTCGCACAGGGCAAGATTCACGGGCACGTTGGCAGCCGAGCTGCGGGTAAAAAACGCGGTAATGCCGCTCTCTCTCAATGCGGTAAACACGATGGGATACGGATTGCGCCGGGTCCTGATCCAAACCAGGAGAGGATTGATGATCAAAGCCACGATAATCATCGTGGAAATCAGCACCGTGAGAATCCTCGCGTACGCGGCCAGCGCACCCAGCCCCGCCGCCGCGAGATTGCCGGCGACCAGGCCGAAAATGCCTACCGGCGCAAAGCGAATCACCACGCGGACAATCTTGATGATGATTTCGGCGATATCGGAAAAGACGATTTTTGTCGTGTCCGCCGCGTGCCGCAGACCAACGCCAAGCGCGACCCCCCATACCAGGATGCCGATGAAATTGCTGCTGATCAGCGCGTTTACGGGATTGTCGATGATCTTATCGACCAGCTGTGCAAGCACCTCGGTGATGCCCTGCGGCGGATCCAACGCGACTTCGCTCACTTGAAGCACCAGCGTGGTCGGAAACAAGCCGCTCATCACCACCGCAAGAAACGCCGCGGCAAACGTTCCGACGACGTAGAAGCCCACGATAGGCCGGAGATTCGCGTCACTCTCGGCGTCCTGGTTTGCAATTGCCGAAGCGACCAACACGAACACCAGCACGGGCGCAACGGCACGCAGCGCATCGACGAACAGATCACCGAGTACCATGGCCGACCCGGCGCCGTCCGGATAAGCAAAATACAGCAGTACACCGGCGGCGATACCGATGGCAATCTGCTTGATGAGATTGCCGCGCAGGATTGACTCGATGAAGGACTGATTCGACATTTGTTCCCGTCTTCTTATTGATCGAGCAGCAGGCGAGTCTCAGGGACGCACCGGCTCAGCTCCGACATTTTCGCAAACCGTCCGCGGACCCGCGGATGCAACGAATCGCGGCACCGGCTATCGGTTGTCGCGAGGCAACGTTGCCTGGCTCATGTTCCGCAGCTGCGATTCCGGCTGGCAGGTGCACAATTTCTTGGAATCTTTACGAAAACCGTAGCGGCCGTCACTCACCCGGTTGGGTGACTTGAGTTCACAGATCGGCATTTCACCGGCGGGACAGCTCGACCGGCTGCTGGTGTTTTCGGCGACCGAATCCGGCCCGAATTCAGCTGGCTTCCCGAACGCCCCCCCGGTTGGATCGGCGGCCGCGCAGCCCCCGAGGACCGCCGCGGCAGCCATCGCCGCAATGACACATTTTCTCCTCATCCTCAGCACTCCCCCTGCCGATCCAATGACGGGCCAGTATATAGCCAGCGCGGGCGCCGCGGGAAAGAAAGTGGGACCGGCGGCGTCTGACCGGGTCTTGAACTCCGGAACTGAAGCTCCGGATTCCAGCGCTCACCGGGAGATGCGGCGACACATGAACGCCTGGAACCGAACCCTGGTGTATGCTTGGCGGAAACCGGGGGGTGGGGACCATGTTCTGCAGACGCACAATCGTTTTGACCGGTACCGTGCTGATACTGATGGCGGCGGCAACCGCGCCGGCCGCGGAGTTTGACATAGTGATCCGCGATGCTCGCATCGTCGACGGCGCCGGAAGCCCGTGGTTTCGGGGAGACGTTGCGATCCTCGACGGCAGAATCGCCGCGATGGGCCGCGACCTTGACGGCGCCGCCGATCGCGTTATCGATGCCGGTGAGCGAGTCCTGGCGCCGGGCTTCATTGACGTGCATACCCACGTCGAATCGTCTCCGCGCCGCGACGGCCTGGAGCGGCTGCCGAGAGCCGATAACTACGTTCTCGGCGGGGTGACGACGATCGTCACAGGCAACTGCGGCACGTCCGAAATAGACATTCCGGAGTGGCGCACCCGGCTCGGTGGCCTCGGTCTGAACGTCGCAACGCTGGTCGGCCACAATTCGGTCCGGCAAGCGGTCATGGGCCGGAACAATCGCGCACCCACGGACGACGAAATGGCCCGGATGGAAGCGCTCGTCGACCAGGCGATGCTGGACGGCGCAGTCGGACTGTCGACGGGACTCCTTTACGTGCCGGGGACGTACGCGGAAACGAACGAAGTCGTCCGCCTTGCAAAGGTCGCCTCTCGGCACGGCGGCGTTTACGCAAGCCACATCCGGGAACAGGCCGCCGATCTGCACGCGTCCATCGAGGAAGCCGTGCTGATCGGGCGTGAAGCGGACATGCCCGTGCAGATATCGCATTTCAAAGTGAAAGACCCGGCGCGTTGGGGTTCGATTGGTGAGGCGCTTTCACTCATCGACGCACACCGTGCGCAAGGCGTCGACGTCGTCATCGACGCCTATCCGTATGCGCGGGCCAGCACGAGCCTGGGCGTTTCGCTGCCGCGCTGGGCGGTGGCGGGAACACGGGCCGATATCGAGGCGCGGATTACCGAAGCGCAGTCCCGTTCACGGATTGTCGCCCAAATGAAAGCCATGCTGATGCGCGGCGGCTATTCGGACTACTCGTTTGCGACGGTGGCGCAATTCCGGCCGAACCCGGAGCTGAACGGCATGACAATCAGCCAGATCAACGTAGCCGCCGGTCGCGAGGCAACCGTCGACAACGAGATCGACACGATCCTCGAAATGATGATCGACGGCGGGCGGGCGGGATACCTCAACGGCGCCCAGATGGTTTACCACTACATGAGCCTGGACGACGTCGACACGATCTTTCGTTATCCGAACACGGCCGTCGCAAGCGACGGTAATATCAACGCGTTCGGTCGCGGCCAGCCCCATCCGCGTTCTTACGGCACCAACGCCCGGGTAATCGCCGATTTTGTCCGGGCACGCGGCGTGCTTTCGTTGGAAGAAGCAGTACGGCGTATGACCTCGCTACCCGCCCGCAGCTTCGGATTCACGGACAGAGGCATCATCCGGCCCGGTTTCGTTGCAGACCTCGTGCTTTTTGATCCCGATTTGGTCGAGGACAAGGCGACGTACGACGAGCCGCATCAATACTCCGTTGGATTCGACTACGTCATTGTCGGCGGCACGCCGGTCGTCGCGGACGGCCAGATCACCGACGAACGGCCCGGACAGTTCGTTGCCCGCTCGAACGGAGATTGACGGCCACCAACGGGGCTAGCGGTCGGCGGCAAGCGCGTCGAATTCGGCGTCGCCAACTTGCTGGTCGGAACCGTCCCGCGGTGTTATCGAGAGTTCCCGACTGATGATGCGGATCGCCGCATCCGCCTCACCCGCACCGTTGAAACCTTCGCCGACGCAGACTTTGTTGCCCGTATCGTCGTGGGCATAAATCGAATAATGCATCACGTGCGAACTTCCCGACCGGGTTTGCATCGTGCTGTCCTTGGAGAAGCGAATCACCTGGTCCGCCCGGATCTGATGGCGGGCAATCGGAAAACCGAGGATTCGCCGCACCGTTTGCAGGTAGCCGCGTTCTCTTTTCACCTGCAACGAGTTGAGCACCATGTAGAGCGAAAACACCGCTATTAACGCACCGACAGCGGCAAAAACACCGCCGAAAACGCGTTGCCCCTCGGAAACGATCAGAAACCCGCCGGCACCGGCGAAAACGGCGCCAACGAGAAAGCCGGCGAGGGACGAACCCGGGTTTCTGCCGATCGGATAACGAAGCTCCTTGCCGCTCGTTCCGTAACCCAGGTTCATTCGTTCTTTGACCGCCTGCTCATCGACCTTGTCCTGCTCGGCCCGTGCGCTTTCCACGGAGTGTTCGGGAAGCGCGCTCGATTCCGTCGCGGTTGCATAGACCGGTATCTCGAAATCGCGGTCGAGATCGGCGCCCGGAAGATCGGCATTGACGTTGAGACGCCATAGATGATACGAATCGCTGCGCCTACCGGCGTCGGACTCGGTCGTGCCGGCGGGCACGTCAAATCGGAACGTCACGCGAGTTCCGTCGGCACCGGGCTCGGTGTGCGCGTACTGCGCGTCCTGCCAGATCGCTTTTTCCTTTCGGCTGCGGCTCTTCCCGCTGCCCGACATGTAACTCTTGAGATTGGTCAGGGTCAACTTGAACCTGGCCGTCGAATCGTAGGGCAGGCGGATGTCGATCGTGCCGCCGACATGACCTCCGATCGAACCCGGGAATGGATCGAGCACGACCGGCGTTGGACCAAACCGGGTCCATTCCCGCGTACGCCGGACCGCCCAGACGATCAGACCCGCGCCGACGACGGGAAAAAGCAGGCCAAGCAGCGCCGGGTAATTCTGCTTGTCGAGGACCTCGGCGTATATGGCAAACGGCAGAGGCGCCGAAATCAGGTTCCAGAAAGCCGCGAATCCCCAGGTGACGTACATCGTCGCCTTGGAGGTCGAGCGGATCGTCGCCGACTGCCAATCGTCGTTGGCCAGCCACGGACGGTCCAGATAGGCCGGGTTCGTGAGATCTTTTTCACGCGGTGCGCGGAATACGTAAATCAGCAGACCCAGCCCGAAGCCGCCGAACGTGAAGATGAAGAGCGATCTGAAACCCACCATGGCCCAGCGAACGTCGCGATCGATGATGGACTCGGAAGGCACCTCGGGATTGACGTAGACGACGATTGTCCGGCCCTGATTCCATGAGCGGCGCAGGCTGTCGCCCATGTCGACCTGGTAGCTGCCGATATTGTCGGCGCCGCCGGACAAACCGACGCGAGTACCGCCGTAAGTCCGGCCGTCGAATTCATAGGTATAACTGGCAAAGGCCTCGTAGGTGGTCGAATCGTCCCCGGCATGGCTCGAATAGCCCGCGTCGGAGAGCGTAGCTTGCACAGGCCGCCAACCCTGCATCTTCCAGGCGTCGGCGAAGTCGCTGCCGACCGAGTACAGCATCCAGACGCCGATGCCAAAAAACGGCAGCGCAAACAGCGACAGTAAAAGTCTGCCTTTCACCACATGGCCTCCCGAGCCCGCGAATGCCGACCGGCGCCAACCCCGGCTGACCGCGTCGTGGGCCGTTCAATCGACTGATTTACAGGGTATCAACCCGTAGAATCCCGGGATGTGAGACTGGTCGCACTCCGTGCTGAAGGCAGTCCGGTGGCGGGCGGTGTGACCTCCGAAACTGAGACGCCGTGTGGCGCGAGAACCGGCGAAAGGTCGTAGTTTGCAGCAATGAAGGTTCACCATCGACAATCCGAGGCGCCGGCCGCGCCCGTCAACGGGCTCGTCCGTCCACGACGGTCCGAAACGACGCGGCCGGTCGTATTCTACGCAGCAGCGATATTGCTATCGGCTGCCACCGTGTTTGCTTACTGGCCGGGACTATACGGACCTTTCCTATTCGATGACTTCGGCAGCCTCAGTGAACTGGGTGACCTGGGCGGCGTGCGCGACTGGACCACGTTCAAGGCATTCGTGTTCGGCGGCGATGCGGGACCGACGGGACGACCGCTGGCGCTGCTCACGTTTCTGATCGACGGCAACACCTGGCCCACCGATCCCTGGCCCTTCAAACGGACGAATCTCGCAATTCACCTGTTGAACGGCGCGATAGTCGGCTTTCTTTCGCACAGAATACTGCGGCTCGCCGACGTCGGTCAGCGAAAGTCTCGATGGCTTGCGCTTCTCTCCGCCGCGCTGTGGCTGCTACATCCGTTCCTGGTTTCCACCACACTTTACGCCGTGCAGCGTATGGCGCAGCTATCGACCTTGTTCGTCCTGTTGGGATTGACGTTCCATCTGCTGGGGCGTTCGTCGTTGCCGAAAAGACCCGTACGAGCCTATATCGTGATGAGCGTGTCCCTGTGCCTGTTCACCGGGCTCGCGGCACTTTGCAAGGAAAACGGCGCGCTGTTACCGCTGCTCATAGGCGTGATGGAACTGACGATTTTCGCGGACAAAAGTCAACGCCACGCCGCGTTGAACAGAAGCTGGTCGATCGTGTTCCTGCTCGCTCCGAGCCTCGCTCTGGTGACGTACCTCGGCACATTCACACTGGGCGGCAGGTGGCTCGAGCCGGACGTGATCAGAGGAATCAGTATCTATGAGCGCGTGTTGACCGAAGCCAGAATCCTGATTGACTATCTGCGGCATTGGTTCGTGCCTACGCTCTACACGAGCGGAGTTTTCCAAGACCACTACATACCCTCATCAGGCTTCCTTCGTCCGATCAGCACCGCATTATCGACTCTGTTTCACGTTACCGTACTAACCACGTGCGTCCTCAAACGAAAAGAGTGGCCGCTGCTCGCCTTTGCCGTACTCTTCTTCTACACCGCCCATCTCATGGAATCCACGGTCATAAACCTCGAACTGTATTTCGAGCACCGCAACTACCTGGCCGCTGCGTTTCTTTTCCTGCCCGTCGTCGCGGCACTGGAAAGAGTATTGGACCAACGAGCCTACATCGCGGTATTTACTCTGATGCTGCTGACATTCACCGGATTCACCCGTTATTCGTCGGGCATCTGGGCAAGCTATCCCTCGCTCGTCGAAGCCGCGGTCAAGGCGGCCCCGACATCGGCGCGCGCCCAGCAACAGTATTCCCAGATACTCTTCAACGCCGGCGACTATGCCGGATCGATGAATGTAATCAACGCCGCGCTCGAGTACTCGCCGGAAAACCAAAGCCTGTTGCTTCACAAGGCGATTGTGGAGTGCAGACTCGGAACATTGGAAGACGCGGAATTCTCACGTATATCCAGTATATTGGCCTCGGACGTCTACGACCTGCGAAACCTGAAGAGCTATCGCACGCTCGTCACGATGGTCATCGACGGCGGATGTCCAGCCGTATCACTCCCGACGCTGAGGCAGACATTTCAGGACATGCTGAGCCTGCCGGTAAACGCCGACCCCAAATACATGGCGTACAGCCAGATCATGTACTTCATCGGCCGGATCGACGTTCATCTCGACGAGCCGCAGCGCGCAGGCGAGAGCTTTCGACAATCATTGAATTCCAGACCGGATGCAAGCCGCGCCATGGTGATCGCGTCGATTTTCGCATCAAACGGGTACTTCGCCGAGGCGCTGGAATTCGCGGACGTCGCCACGACCTACCTTTCCGCGCCAACAGGCGGAATCGTCTCCGGCCCAACCGTCAGGAAAAGCGATATCGACGATTTTCGACGACAGGTACGCGCCGAAATCGAAACCGCATCCGATCGACAGTAGTCGGCGTTTATTCGAGCTTGGCGTCCGAACGGCTGTTCCGAAACCACTCATACGTCGACTGTATGCCCTCTTTAAGCGAAATTGAGGGCTGCCAGCCAAGCTCGTTCAGCCGGGAAACGTCCAGGAGCTTTCGCGGTGTGCCGTCGGGCTTACTGGCGTCAAGCAGGATCTCGCCCTCGAAACCCACCGTGTTACGCACCAGATCGGCGAGTTCGGCGATGCTGATGTCCTTGCCCCAGCCCACGTTCACCACATCGGTGTCGCTGTAATTGAGCATGAGAAAATGGCAGGCGTCCGCCAGATCATCCACGTGCAGGAACTCGCGTCTGGGTTTTCCGCTGCCCCAGACCGACACCGAATTTCTGTTGGCGAGTTTCGCCTCGTGAAATTTGCGAATCAATGCCGGCAGCACATGGGATGTTTCAAGATCGAAGTTGTCGCCCGGGCCATACAGATTGGCCGGCATCACGGAAATGGCGTCAAATCCGTATTGCTTGCGGTATGCCTGGCACATTTTCAATCCGGCGATCTTGGCTATCGCATAACTTTCATTGGTCGGCTCGAGTGGACCGGTGAGCAGACTGTCCTCGCTGATCGGCTGCTGAGCGAGCCTGGGATAGATGCAGGAAGAGCCCAAGAACAGCAGTTTCTTTACGTCGTTCTTCCATGCAGCGTGAATCACGTTGGTCTGAATGGCCAGATTGTCATGGATATACTCGGCGGGACAGGTGGCGTTCGCATTGATCCCGCCAACCTTTGCAGCCGCAAGGTAAACCTGCTCAAATCGATTCTCGCCAAACCATCTGTCAACGGCCGCCTGATCGGTCAGGTCGACTGAAGTCGAGTCCACGACGGCGGGCTCGACGCCCTCGCTCCGAAGTCGCCGGCAGATCGCCGAGCCGACCAGCCCTCTGTGTCCGGCAACATAGATCCGACTCATGACGAAGGATGTCTATTCGTGATAGTCAAAAGTCCGGTACCCGGCCTGCTTCACCAGCGCATCACGTTTTGCCGACTCGCTGTCCGCTGCAATCATTTCCTTGACGAGATCGGCGAACGACGTGCGTGCTTCCCAGCCGAGCACCCGTTTGGCCTTTGAAGCATCGCCGAGAAGAGTATCCACTTCGGTCGGCCGAAAGTACCTCGGATCGACAGCAACGATTTCACTCCCCGAGTTTCGATCAATCCCGATTTCGTCGACTCCGGAACCTTTCCATTCGACGTCCATACCCAGCTCAGCCGCGGCCATGTTTATGAACTCGCGAACGGAGTGCTGCTCTCCTGTCGCGATAACGTAATCATCCGCTTCGTCCTGCTGCAGCATCAGCCACATCGCTTCAACGTAGTCTCGTGCGTGACCCCAGTCCCGTAAAGAATCGAGATTACCGATGTACAGTTTGTCTTGCAGCCCTTCTTTGATACGGGTCAAAGCGCGCGTAATCTTTCGAGTAACGAACGTCTCGCCGCGCACCGGAGATTCGTGATTGAAGAGTATCCCGTTGGACGCGTGCAAGCCGTACGCCTCGCGGTAGTTGACGGTGACCCAGTAGGCGTAGACTTTCGCCGCCGCGTAGGGCGAGCGCGGATAGAACGGCGTTGTTTCGCTCTGCGGAGACTCCACGACCTTGCCGAACATCTCCGAGGAAGACGCCTGATAAACACGCGTCACTTTTTCCAGACCCGATATCCTGACCGCATCCAGAACCCGGAGCGCGCCCAACGCGTCGGCGTTTGCCGTGTACTCTGGCGTCTCGAAAGACACCCGCACGTGACTCTGGGCGGCCAGATTGTATATTTCGTCGGGACGGATGTCCTGAATGATCCGAATCAGATTCGTCGCATCCGTCATATCCCCGTAGTGCAGCAACAACCTGACGTCCGACTCGTGCGGGTCACGGTAGAGATGGTCGATACGCTCGGTGTTGAATGACGAGGCTCGACGTTTGACGCCATGAACTTCGTAATCCTTTTTCAACAACATCTCGGCCAAGAATGAGCCGTCTTGGCCCGATATTCCGGTAATTAATGCCTTCACACTTGCCTTCTCAGAAATTGGGAATTTCGATACGGGTACCAGCTTCGATTGCCTGGGAAAAGTTATCGGCAGCGTCCGCCGGAGTGCGCGAGATGCAACTGGCGGCTAGTCTACCCCACGTGAGCATTCGAGGGTAGGCGTCTATCGGGGCGATTGATTCACTCACGCTCGCACTTTAATATCGCTGCGTCCGCCAGGCTCCACCCCTGCGGCCGAGCCGTTGCCCAGCGCGTATCCGGAGCGAAGTTTTGAGCAGAGGTTACCAGTACAACTTCTCGAAGAGCAGCCCCTACGTCTACGACGCAGAAAACCGAAAACGGAAAGCCCGTACCATGGTGGCCGTTCTCGAGGACTTTCTTCCAGAGCCTCTGAGTACCTACGAACTCCTGAACGTCGGCGGCTCCGCCGGCGGCATCGACAACATCCTGGCCGAGTCCTTCAAACGGGTCGTCGGTACGGACATCGATCAAGATGCTATTCAACACGCGAATGCGACGTTCAAGAAGGACAATCTCGAATTTCAGATCGCAGATGCCCTGAACCTGCCGTTTTCCGGTGATAGTTTCGACGTGGTCGTGTGTTCGCACGTGTACGAGCACGTACCGGATCCGGTGCGGATGTTCGCCGAAATTCATCGTGTTCTCCGTCCGGGCGGAGTCTGCTATTTTTCAGCCGGAAACCGTTTGATGTGGAACGAGCCGCACTACGATTTGCCGTTGCTGTCGATACTACCTCGTCCGTTTGCGCATATTTACATCCGGCTTACCGGCAAAGCAGCACGGTATCACGAGAAACACCTGACTTATTGGGGCCTGAAAAAACTCGTGAGCGCATTTGATCGGATTGACTACACGGTTCGCCTGATCGAGGACACCCGCAGATTCCACACCGACTATATGTTACCGCCGGGTAGCGTCAAAGCGAGGGTCGCGAAAGCGGTGTCCAGATTCGCCTACTGGGCCTGTCCCGGATATATATGGGTGCTTCAAAAATGACGTCGTTCCGCGTCGAGTGAGGCTTGGGTGACAAGCGAATCAGTTTTGATCGTCACTCGCAACTTTCCGCCGTTGACCGGCGGCATGGAGCGCTTGATGAAACACACGGTCGAAGGATTGGCGGAACGGTTTGACGTTACGCTGATCGGCCCTACCGGAAGCAGGGCTCACTGCCCCGAGGCAATCAGGGTTATCGAGTGCCCTCCGGCGCCGGCCTGGTTCTTGTTATGCGCAATGGTGAGGGGTTTATTACACTGTTTGAATCACAGATATCGATACGTCATCGGGGGCAGCGGGTTTGTAGCGCCCATTACATCGATTCTTGCACGCATTAGTCGAGCCAGGTCCGCGGTGCACGTGCACGGCCTCGATCTGGTCGTCGATAACGCCAGTTACCAGAGAATGTTTGTTCCGTGGATTGCAAAAAACAATATCGTCATCGCAAACAGCAGAAATACGCGAAGCATTGCAATCGAAAAAGGATGCAGTCCTGCACAGGTTGCGGTGTTGAATCCGGGTGTAGAAATTCCCGGTGGGGACCTGCTCGACAATGTCGACCTCGTTCGTCGATCCCTGGAAATCGGCGATAACAAGGTAGTTCTTTTCGTTGGCCGCATTATCAAACGCAAAGGCTTGACGCCGTTTCTCGAGAATGCCTGGCCCACGATTATCGCGGCGGAGCCGGACATCACGCTGCTGGCGGTGGGCGATTCTCCGGAAAACGCGCTCGTTCATGATCCGCACGAGGCAGCGACACTTGAGCAGGTTCTCGACCGCGACGTTTATGCGGAAACGGTGCGCTTTCTCGGCGCGGTCGACGATGATTGTTTATGGCGGTGTTACGCCCTCGCCGACGTGCTGGTCTTTCCTCTGATCGAGGTAGCAGGCGACATCGAGGGATTCGGCATGGTCGCAATAGAAGCCGCAGCCTGCGGCACCCCGACCGTCGCATTTCCGATTGGCGGAGTCAGGGATGCGGTGATCGATGGCGTCAACGGCCGCCTGGTGCCGGAACAGGATTACCCCGCGTTCGCCGCAGCGGTGCTGGATTTGATCAAGGCGGAATCGCCGGTACACCAACGTTGCCGCGAGCACGCAAGATCCTTCAGCTGGGCCCGGCACGATGAACGACTGCAGCGGATTTTGTCGGCTGACGCCGAAGCCTGACCTGGATCACGGATGGACCGACGGCTGCTTTGTGATAAAGACCGCTCCATCGCACCCAATGATTGCTACACGAACGCCTACCCGCGGCGCTCGAATGCTACAGCATCGACACGGTGCTGGACGTACGCACCGATGTCGGTTAGTTTGCGACGTCAATACACGATACCGACCATTACGTGACGTGTCTGTCCGGCATTCATGACCGTGGCGAAAGGCGTATGCGGTCGGTCGGCGCAATTTTTCTCCTCTATTCGATCGACCGGGGTTTCTGGTGACACCAATCGAAAGCGCAAACTCCCGGACGACGCCTCGGCTTTCGATCATCGTCGCAACCTGGCAGGCCGCGTCAACGTTGGAGCGGTGTCTTGATTCGATCGTCGCACAGGAATTCGAGGATTGGGAGCTGCTGCTCGCGGACGGCGCTTCGACCGACGGCACCGTCGATATCATCGGGAAGTACGAACAACACATTGCATGGTGGCAGAGCCGGAAGGACGACGGCATCTACGATGCGTGGAACCAGGCGTTACGGCACGCGCGTGGCGAGTACGTCTGTTTTCTTGGCGCGGACGATGCGTGGGTAGACAACGAGGCATTGACACGAATTTTCGCGGCCATCGGAAACCGCCAATATGATGTGGTGACTTCCTGCGGGATGTTTTCCGATTCATCCACGGGCAAGGAGTTTACCTATGGATCGGCGTGGAACTACCGACGCATCGGTCGACGTACGGTCGTGTGCCATCCGGGGCTGCTGCACCGCCGCTCGCTGTTCCACACCTACGGTCTGTTCGACACGCAGTACCGAATCGCCGGAGATCTCGATTTCCTGTTGCGCCTGCCGCCGGACCTGCATGCCCTGCATGTAGACGCCACGAGTGTGCTCGTCGAGGCGGCTGGAACGAGCAGACGAAATGTGCTGGAACGGCTGCGTGAGCAGCGTGAAGTGCTGGCCCGCTGTAAACGTTACGGCCCGATTCGCGCCTATCTCGTCTGGATCGACAAGCTGTGGCGAATGCCGATTGCCCGTCTGTTGGGCATTTCACACTGATGGGCTAACGTAACGCTCCATCCGAAATCCACTGTCGAATCTCGGCGATTACCGCCGGGTCGAGTACCGGCTGCGGCGGCGGCGGCATCACCGCGGTGCCCGCGACAATGTTGTTGTCCTCGAGTTTCCGGATGAGATAGCTGCCGTTCGGATCGCCGGCCGCGACCAGAAGGGTCGCGACCTCCTGGACGCTCGGAACACCGACCATCCCCATGAAGCTGGCGTCCGCGCTGCTCAGATCCAGCCCACCCGCCGGTGCCACCGCGGTATGGCAGCCAACCGTCGCACACGACGGCGTAAACACGACCGCCTGAATCTGATCGAGGGTCGGTCCGATCACGACGGGGCTGCTCACCGTAAACTCGCTGCGGAAGTCTTCGCCGGCGGCGCCGTTGCCCGATGGAAACACGCCGGCAAACTCGCCGTCCAGCGCATTGGCGTCCAGATCCATGATCACAGAAGCGCCGTTGCCCCGCAGCGTGATCCGGTAGGTGTCGTCCGCCAGCACGACACCGGTCAGATCGAATACCGCGCTCTGCGGGTTCGCCCCCGGCACCGAAATGGCGGCCGCGGTGATCAGCACCTCGTTACCGTCGGCAAACGTGCCATCGCCGCCGCTTGCCGTGAGAGTAAACGTGTTCAGATTGACGGTTGCCGCGTCGAGCGGGCGGTCGAAGCCGGCGATAATTTGCGTCGGTCCGGCCGTCAGGACGGCATTGGGCAGCGGCGACAACGAAGTGACGCGGATCGGGCCGGCGACTGGAGGCGGCGGCGTGTCGTCGATTGCGCCGTCGGTAATCCACTGACGGACTATGTCGATCGTCGACTGCGCCAGCTGCCCGCCCGGCGGCATCACGCCGCCCGTGGCCGCGGTGCCGTCGAGCTTTTGGATGAGATAACTGTTGTTCGGATCGTTCGGCGCCACGCGCAGGATTCCGGCTTGCTGACTGCTCGCAATACCGACGAGCATCGCGTAACTGTTGGCCGCCTCCAGGTTCAGACCCGCGGCTCCTCCTCCGGAGTGACAACCGGCCGTTGCACAGGACGGGGTAAACAGATTGCTCTGGATTTCGGAGAAATTCGGTCCGAACGCCGGTGGCGGGGGCGGTGGAGGCGGCGGTGGTGGCGGTGGAGGCGGCGGGGGCGGAGGCGCATTGTCGCGGAACTGGTCCGACGCTTCCTCGAACGACTGAACGTCGCAGCCGACGAGAGAAGCGGCAATCATCAGAGTCGTAATTGCGGCCCGAAAAATGCGTGCTGTATTCATGATGCTGTTCGCCAGTCGGCCTGCCGGAAATAGAGGGTTTCCTTCAACGATTGATGGTATCGCTTTGGGTGTCTCAAACCGCGACAACCGTCACACTACTGAGCCCAACCGGACGGGTCCAGATGTCGCCGATGGGCGACAGCCAACGTTTCCTCATCGCGAAAGATGCTCGGAGCAACGCGGTTCAGGGCGCGGTCGAACCGCCGCGAACACGTTGAGAAAGTCGAACGGTTCTGCCGGGTCAACCCGGCGTTCTTATCGATAAAAGATGTGATTGCCGATATGCGCGGTCAGGGCCTGCCCGCCTGCTCAATGAGCCGGCGCGCCGCCGCCTGAGCGGCCGGGTCGTTAACCGCCAGGCGCAGCGCTTTTTGCCCAAGCGAAATCGCTTGCTGACGATCGCCCTCGGCGAGACGCACGGTACCCAGTTCGACCCACCACAAACTTTCCCGCGGTTCGATGCGCAATGCCCGTTCGATCGACGCCGCGGCTCGCGCGGTGTCGCCGGCGGCTAGCTGTGCTCGCCCCTGCGCGACCAGCGTTTCACCCGCCGACACCGCCCCTCTCGCGGCCTCCTTTGCCGGCTCCGGTATGGACGCCGATCCGGCTTTGTCACCGGCGCTTCGAGGCGGCGGCGCGTGTACGCACGCGGACAAACCGATGATGAGCAGACACGTGACGAGCCGCTTCATCGATTGTCCCCCAATCGATTCAGCCAGCCTTTGACACGGTCACCGAGTTGGCCGAGACCGCAGGGCCGCCTGGGCACATCGGCACCGGACGGCAGCGGCAACAATACCGCGTCCCCGCAGCCGCGACGAGTCATCAATCCGGATTGATAATCGATCCAGCTCGAGTCCATGCTCGTGGAAACCAGCGGTTCATAACTGTCGGTCGACTCGAGCTGCGCAAGCAGCGGCGCCCAGACGCGAAGCGCGCCGGCCGAGCCGGTCAGGCCGACCGGCGTATTGTCGTCATGACCAAGCCACACGACCGCGAGATAATCGTTCGTGAAGCCGGCGAACCAACTGTCCTTGAAATCGTCGGAGGTGCCGGTTTTTCCGGCGACCGTCAGTTCCCTCGGCAGCCATTGGCGAGCCGGGCGGCCGGTGCCTCGTTCAACGGCCTGTATCAGCCCGTGATTCAATTGATGGACCGCGTCCGCATCGACCGCCGGCACGATCTTCAGGGGGTAACGCGTCATTACCTCTCCGTTCGCATCGGTGACCGAGCGCACGGCCTGCAGCGGAACCCGGTCGCCACCGTTAGCCAGGCTGTTGTAGAGCTGCGCAACCTCAAAGGGCGACAAGTCCACGGCGCCCAACAACAGCGATGGATACGCCGGCGGAGCGGTCGCCAGGCCAAGCCGCTCGAAAAGCGCCGCAACGTTATCGACGCCGACGTCGAGGCCCAGGCGCACGGTGGCCTGATTGTAGGACTCGGCCAGGGCTCGAACCAGCGGCACCTCGCCGTGAGATTCCAGCGAGAAATTCTTCGGCGACCAGATATCGCCGTTCGGCAATTCGACGTCGATCTCCTCGTCGAGAAGCACGCTGGCTAACGTGTATTTACCGGACTCGAGCGCCGCCAGGTAAACGAGCGGCTTGATCAGTGAGCCAACCGGGCGCCTCGCGTCCAGCGCCCGGTTGAAACCGCCGACGGCCGCGTCACCGCCACCGACGACAGCCACCACGTCGCCGGTCTGCGGCCGTGTTATCACGATGGCGCCCTCCAGCGGAGGATCGTCAAGCACCGGACCAACCGCGGCGCCCGTGGCGCGGACCGGCGTTTTCGCCAGATGCTCGAGGCTGTCAGCAAGCTCGCGTTCAGCACTCGCCTGCAGCTCCGGGTCGAAGTTGGTAAAGACGCGCAGTCCCTGCGTGGCAAGCGCCTCCGCGGAATAATCCGCCGTCAGCTGCGCGCGCACCAAATCCAGATATGCCGGCTGGTAACGCGATGCAAGGCCTGCGCGATCCCTGATGCCAATCGCCCGATTGCGTGCGTCCGCAGACGCCTGCTCATCGAGGACCCCGCGCTTCGCCAGCGTTTCGATGACCCAGTTACGCCGTTCGATCGCGCGTTCCGGTTGCCGCCGAGGATCGTAAAAAGACGGACCTTTTACAATCGCCACCAGCAGCGCGATTTCGTGCGCGGCGAGCTCGTCGAGACGCTTGGCAAAATAGAATTCACTGGCCAGGCCGAAACCGTGAATCGCGCGCGTACCCTGCTGCCCGAGATAAATCTCGTTCACGTACGCGTGCAGCAACTCGTCCTTGTCGTACCGCAGTTCCAGCGCGACCGCCATGATCGCTTCCCGAAACTTTCGGCCCAGTGTTTGCCGGCCGTCGAGAAAGTAACTCTTGACCAGTTGCTGGGTTAACGTGCTGCCACCCTGCCTGATCTCGCCGTGACGCAGGTTTACCCAGGCTGCACGCGCTATCGCTGAAAAATCCAGGCCGTGATGCCGATCGAACTTGCGGTCCTCTATCGCCTTCAACGCCGTCACCAACAGCGGCGGAATCGCATCGGGTTCGACGAGGATGCGATCTTCGTGGTGCGCGGTGAACACGCTGCCCACGCGCATCGGCTCCATACGCGCCAGCGCGATCGGATTTCCCCGGGCGTCGGCGATCGAAACAATGCGATCCGAATCGAATCCAATCCGTAAAACCTGAGACTGCTCTTCACCGTCCCAAAACCGAAACCCCCGCGTCCATACGCTGATCGCGGCTGCCTCGATCAGGTATTCGCCCGGACGCCGAAGGACGGCAACGGGGCGGTGACCCGTGCGCGCCAGCATTGCGACCAATGCCTCGGAGCCGAGCTCCAGGCCCGCGTAGAGTTCGAGCGGCGCTGCGTAAACGTGCGCGGGCACGTCCCACTGCCGTTGTTCGAATTCCTCGACGACGTAGACACCCAACGAAAACGCATAAATGAGGGCCGACACCGCAACGATCGATGCTACGTATCGCTTGGGCGCGCGGACGAACCGCGAACGCACGGTCTTCCAAACGAGAATCATACGCCTAGCACGCACGGCAGCGCCCCTTGGTAATTCGGTGAATTAGCCACGCATCGCGGTTGCCGGCAATGTGCGAACGCCCATTGGATATGTCAAACCGCGGCAACCGCCACACTACTGAGTCCGATGGGGACGGTCCAGATGTCGCCATTGAGCGACAGTCGTCGATCGGACTGCGCCGATACCGCCTGGAGACGTCAGCTCAGAGCGGGAACGTGCGCAGCGTCTACCCTTGCGAGCGCACCCGGCGGACGGGCCCCGGTTCTTTCTCTCATTCTCCGAGAGGCGGCCCGGACGAATTTGTCGCAGCAGTCCCGGCAACCGGCGCATGTTGAGCTGCCGTTTCGGCGCCAAGCATCGACCGAACACAGACCAGCAGCGCCAGATAACATGCCGCGCCGATATAGAAATTCATGGCGATACTCAGGTAAATCGACACCAGCACCGCCACCGCGGAACTCAGAACCCCAAAAATGCCGTTCAGCGACCAAAACCACGGTGTCTCGGCACGATGTGCCGCCTGTGCGATCCTCAGGCCCAGTGGAAAAAAGAAACCCAGCAACAGGCCTAGTGGAAACACGGTGACGATGCTGAGCGTAATTTTGGTGCACATTGGCGCCGTGATGAACGCTGACACGAGCAGCGATACGCCTGTCTCCGCGGCAAGCACGGTCAGCGCAGCCACCATCGGCAAAGCGAGGATCAGCTTTGTTCGAGACAGCGAGACCGATTCGCTCAGTATGCTGCCGACTCCGGCGCTCAGAATGATCGTGAACAGCAACACGCCGAGCGCGTACACCGGGTGACCAAGAAACACCGAAAGCCTTTGAATGAGTCCGATCTCAACGAACATGAAACCCGCGCCGATCAAAGTGAAGTAGCCGGCGCCCCACCAGAATGCGCTCCCGCCTTCTCCCGCCCCGCGCTCGGGCCTTCCGCCCGAAACGAGCGGCACTATCACGGTCAGGACGCAGAATATCGCGAGGCAGAGAATCAGGATCAGCAAGGTAATTGTCGCCGTAATGTTTCCACGCACGATGCCGCTGCCGGACAGGCTCGCCGCAGCGAGGTTGTCCAGTCTCAGCATGTTAAAAAAGTAGGGGCTGTCGTCGGTCGGGGGCAGGTAGTTTAGCGGTTCGTCGGCAACGATTGCCCGCAAATCCTGTACCGACGTGGCGCCCAAAAGCTCCCGCTGAACCGTGTTGTCCGGGAGAGTGTCCGGGGCAAATACCAACTCGTATTCGAGCTCGCTGACCACGCTTTTTGTGTTTTCGATGTCCGCGGCTGAAAACGGTGCCTTGGAAACGATTAACGTCGAAACGTTACCGGCACTAACCATTACAAGATGATCCGCCGGTCTTGCCATGCCCGACTCCAGAAGCGTCGCAACCGCAAGGCTGATTACGCGCCCGGTCTCGCCGAGGTTGTCCGGATTGTGCCACCGCGACACCGTGAAGAGTCCGTCGTCGGCGAGCCTGTCGAGAAAAAGCCGCCATGCCTCGACCGTGTAGAGACCGTTTTCCGTGAATGAGAATGCCCCGGCGCCGGTAGCCGCCCAGGTGTCGATCAATGACATTTGCAGAACGTCACACCGCAGCTCGTTACGGGACAGGTAGCTGCGTGCCTCGTCCACGATCAGAGTAACCTGCTCTCTGTTGGCAAGGCCCGCGAAGTCCTTGAAGTAGGTTCGTAAGAGATCGATGAAAATACGGTTCACGTCGATGCCGGTGACGTGATGACCGAATATCAGACCGCTCTGAATGTCCCGACCGCCGCCTACGCCAATGACACAGGCCTGTCCAGGGGGCCGCAGATAATAGGCGACGTTGGTGACGTCGAATCGCAGGTGGTCAATATCGTCCGTTGAGCCGAATTGACGCACCGTGGTACCGGCATCGCCGTCTATTCGCATCCACAGCTGCGGGATCGGATCGCGGGGAGCTTTAGGGCTTGCGCCCCAGTACTGCGGCGCAGCAACGTGCATCCGATCCACGACGACTCGCGAATAGCTGTTCCAACGTTCCAGCAGAATGGATGCCGGATTTTCTATGTTGCCTTTGACCGCCAGCGGTCGAATACCGTTTTTTGAGCCCGAGTTGACGGGCACCGCAAGCGACAGCACGACGAAGGTGCCGACGCACGAAAGCTTCAGGCGAGCGGACCCTGCACGACGCGCGTAACTCAGGGCCGACAGAGCGGCGAGCGCACCCGACAAAAGGACCAGGCTCGGCGCATCGACAAGCTCCAGACCACCAAGCACCAGCAAGCACCCTGTTGCCGCTCCTATGAGATCGACACCGTAAATTCTGCCCGTCGGAAGCCGCGCCCGGGTCAGCACCGCGCTGATCGCAATTCCAGATAGGCAAAACGGCACAAACGTCGCTGCCGTTACGATCACGAAGGCCACGACCGTCATCGCCGTGACTCCGCCGCCCTGGAAACCGAGCGGCGTCGAGCAAAGCACGAGCAGCGCGCCGGGTGCAGCGAATGCATAGCCAAGACTGGCCAGGCTGAGACTTCGGTCGAGCCTTTCGCGCTCAAACCAGTCGGACTTCAGGTAGACCACGACGGCACCGGCCGTCATGCCGAGCATTGCAATCGAGATTGCAAAAAAGGCGAGATGGTACCAGGTGATCACGCTCAGTAATCGTGCCAGCGTGATCTGCAGCACGAGTGTCGTAAGGGCGATCAGAAACGTCCCCAAATACAGGTGGGAGCGGCTATCCGACGTCATAGAGTCACTCGAACTGAGAAAAGGCCGAGGCTAACACCGAAAACACTCGCACGACGAGATAGGCATCAGGAACTGTGAAACGTGCACTCAAACCGAGACGTCCGATTTGCGGTCGGTCTCGGCACTTGCAACGGCGAAGGCCCAAAAACGGCTGCTACGGTATGGCCCGAGCGCCGGCCTCGCCGGTGGCGTATGTCGCGCAATGTGATGCATGCCATGCACCTCGGCGATATCTGCAGTACTGTCACAATACTGTAGACTCTGCCGCGAGCATTGATTGCGGCATGGATGATAGCGGGTGTGATGCCGCTGGTTTAACGACTTTCCGTCGAAGAGAATATTCGCCGTGATTGAATTGGCGCCCTCAAAAACAGAGCCGAAAACGCAGCTGGCCGATCTCGACATTGCGGTGCTCATACCCTGCCATGACGAGGAAACGGCAATTCCATCCGTCATCTCCGCATTCCGCGAGCAGCTGCCGAACGCGGCGATATATGTCTACGACAACAACTCCGGCGACGGCACCGCCGAAGCGGCCGCCGCCGCGGGCGCGATCGTCCGTACGGAGACCCAGCAAGGCAAGGGCCATGTCGTACGCAGAATGTTCTCCGACATCGAAGCGTCGGTTTACGTCCTCGTCGACGGTGACGACACCTACGATGCGGCAAGTGTCCCGACGATGATTCAATCGCTTCTCACTCAACGCTGCGACATGGTCAATGGCCGCCGTGTCAGCGAAATCTCGGAGGCGTACAGGTTCGGCCACCGGTTCGGAAACCGGATGCTCTCGAACATGGTCAACTGGATTTTCGGCAAGCGCTGCGTCGACCTGCTGTCGGGCTACCGGGTTTTCTCGCGACGCTTCGTCAAGTCCTTCCCGGCCTTGTCGAAAGGGTTTGAGGTCGAGACGGAGCTGACGGTTCACGCGTTGTCGTTGAACATCCCTATTGCCGAGGTTGACACTCGTTACAAGGAACGCCCGGAACATAGCATCAGCAAGCTGAACACGTACCGGGACGGGACTCGAATCCTCTGGACAATCGTGCTGCTCACCAAGGAGGAACGCCCGTTTTTCTTTTACTCCCTCCTGGCAGCCGGTCTCGCCGCGCTGTCACTCGCATTCGGCATGCCGGTCGTGCTGGAATTTATTGAAACCGGCGAGGTACCGAGGTTCCCGACCGCAATCCTGGCCGCGAGTATCATGGTGCTTGCATCGCTCAGCCTCACCACCGGTTTGATTCTGGATTCCGTGGCGCGCGGTCGCCGCGAGGCCAAGCGCCTGCACTACCTCGGCTTGACGTGGATCGGACGGGGTCGGCGTGAAGACGATCACGACGACAAAACCAGCAACGTTGAATGAGGCAGACAACGCGCAAACAGGCGGTCAGTTTCGCGATGATTGGCGCGTTCGGTTTCCTTGTCGACGGCGGAGTCCTGACGGTGCTCAACAGCGCGTTCCAATTGGATTTGTTCCGGTCGCGACTCGTGTCGTTCTCCATCGCGGTAACCGTAACCTGGGCGCTGAACCGGCGGCGAACCTTTGCGGACCGCAAGGACCGCCGCGCCGCTCGCGAGTGGGGACGTTACGCCATCGTCAACGCGTTGGGTGCGTTGCTGAACATGGCGGTCTTCTTTTGGTTGGTGCAACACTACGCCTGGGCGGCAAACCAACCGATCTTGCCCCTGGCGATCGCGGCATCGATCGCACTGAACTTCAATTTCATCGCGTCAAAGTACGTTGCATTCTGGGTGCCGCGTTCGTGAGCGGCCCGCGTCCCGATGCCGTTGAACGACAGCCGCACTCGGGCGGCGAAAACCTGGAGGTCATGCAGGAGGCCGTTCGATACAACCGCTACCTTCGAGAACTGGTGAGACGGAACGCCGGATTCGCCGAAACTGCGCTCGATTTCGGCGCCGGAATCGGCACGTTCAGCAGCGCCGTCGATCTGCCGCCGGCGCGCGTTCACTGTGTGGAACCGGATGCAAGGGCCAGGGACGTTCTCTCGGACCAGGGCTACCAGGTTCACGCGGACCTATCGGACGTCGATGACGCCGCCGTTCAATACGTTTTTTCGCTGAACGTCTTGGAGCACATTGAAAACGATGCGGCGGCGCTGGCGAATCTGCATCGCGTTCTTGAACCCGGCGGCCGCCTGTTTCTCTACCTGCCGGCATTTAATCTGTTGTTCACCTCGATGGATGCGCATGTGGGCCACCACCGCCGCTATCGCCTGTCCGGGATCAAAAAACTGCTGCTCCAGGCAGGCTTCGAGGTTGAGAAAAAGGCGTACGCGGACGCCCTGGGGTTCTTCGCAACACTTGCGTTTAAGCTCGTCGGCAGCTCCGAACCCGCGCCCCTGAATCCTCGAATTGTCCGTCTTTACGATCGATACTGTTTTCCGCTGAGTCGCGCGCTGTCCGTTCCGCTTGCCGGCGTCCTGGGAAAGAATTTGTACGTGGTTGCGAGGCGCCCCGCCTGAGTGGCGTTAGCGCGGCCGTCGAGCGGCCGACAAACGTGCGTTATGTCGCATTAATGAGCAGTACGTCGGTGTAGAATCGCCCAATCCTCGAAAAATCAACCAGTTGCAGGACGCTCTCATGCCCGTGGCATCCTGTAGCGCCCACGCTACGCGGCACAGGTAAGACGCTCAGGTGAAATCCTCGACGAGCTATTGGTTGATCTGGCTGCTGGCCAGTCTGCTCGCCGCCTTTTTCGCCTCACTGTTGGATTCGGCTGCCTTCGTCGACGGTCGCTACATTCCCGTTGGCAACGACTCTTTTTATCATGCCAGGCGTATCCTCGATGCGGCTGTCGGCGAGCACGGTTTTTATCAGTTCGACCCTTTGATTCACGTTCCGGAAGGCAGCTGGCTGAACTGGCCCTGGGGATACGACTATGTCATGGCGCTTGCGCTGCGTCTCGCCCTGTGGATCCGGCCGTCCATGGAGCCAATGGCGTTTCTCGCCCACGTTCCCGTGTTATGGACAGCGGTGAATGCCGGCCTGCTGGTACTGATTGCCCGCCAGGTGCAGCTCGGCGCGGCGTACACCGCTATCGCCCTGCTCGGCTTCTCGCTAATGCCTCTGACGCAGTCCTTACACGGCCTCGGCATTATCGACCATCACTTCGTGGAGCTTACCTTCGTCCTGGCCACGGTTTGGGCCGGACTCCGTTATTTCGAGCGCGCGACGCCGGAGACGGCCATCCTGTTGGGCGTCATCCTCGGAATGGCGCCCGCTTTTCACAACGGCTTGTTCATCCTGCAAATACCCGTACTCGCCACCGCTTGTCTAAACTGGTTGAACGGAACGACCGCGAATAGACGAACGTCGCTACAACTATCGGCCACCCTGGTAACGACAACGCTATTGATCTTGCTGCCGTCCGCGCCGTTCAGAGATCTACAGTTCGAGTTCTGGACCTTGTCCTGGTTTCATCTATACGTCGCGTGCGGCAGCGCAGCAACGCTCGTGTTTTTGAGCCATCGAATCTACTCGAATATCAACCTCGCATTCTTTGCGGTGGCGGCGATTGGCCTGGCCGTGCCGATATTGGGCAAATTGATGCTCGGTTCCGCGTTCCTGGCCGGCGATCTGATACTGCTGAACAGCATCACCGAAGCCAAAAGCCTCTTTGCCCAACTGGCCGAGGACGGAGGGCTTCAACGGGTTACCGAACTTTACAGCTGGCTGCTCGTTCTCTGGCCCTTGCTTCTGCTCGCGTTCCTGCGGCACGCGTGGCGCAACGACAAACCGCAACGGACTTTTTTGTCGGTGGCGATCGTCTTCGGCATCACATTGATGGCCACACAGTTTCGATTCCATCCGTTCGGTTCCTGGGCGCTGCTCGTGGGCGGTCTTCTGCTGCTTCAAGACGCTCGGACGCGTTACGGTTTTTCGACGCTTGCCGCGTCGGCGGCAGCGCTCGCAGTCCTGGCCCTGGCAATGCAACCGCCGCTGCGTAATCAGCTTTTGAAGACATTTCCGGCCGGCCTTACCAAGGAATATGCGGCGGTTCGTACGTTGTTTCCGAGCCTCGAAAGGGAATGCGCCAACGAGCCCGGTGCAGTCCTTTCAACCAACGACGATGGGCACTACATTCGATATCACACGCGCTGCGGCGTCATCGTGAACAATTTTATTATGACGCCCCTCCACCTGCGGAAGATTCAGGAAGCGCATGCGTATCTTCGGATGACGCCGGAGGAGCTGAGTAAGACGGCGCCTCACATCCGTTACGTGTTCGTGCGGCTGAATAACATCGTGATGACGGGCCCAACCGGAATCGAGCCTACGCCGACGGTGGAGGTCGTGCGGAGCAATCCACCACTGTTCAACGCCTTGGTGTTCTCGGACGAATGGCCGGAGGAGTATCGCCTCATCGACGAGCTTCGCGTCGACGATGCACGTGACTTCGCTTATGCGCGCGTGTTCGAGATCGTTCGAGACCGCAGAAACTGACGCGCTTGTCGGCCGACCCGGGTTATGACTCGGCGGGAAACAGCTTTTTCATGCGCTCTTCCAATCGTGAGACGAGTTTTTCCCACGAAAGAACCCGTTCATCACCGGCGATATGTCGGTTCCTGAGCTGATTTGCTATCGCCCGGGCGAGCGATTCCGGATTGCCCGGCTCTGCAACACAGTCGAAACTCTCGGGAAAGTAGCCGGCGTAGTCAGCGACATCCGAAACCACCACCGGAACGCCGCAGGCAATGTACTCCATGAGCTTACAGGCGTTCGTCATCCTCATCAGATCGGTGTTCTTGTAAGGAATGGTCACCACGTCACAAGAATTTATCAGATGAACGACGTCTGCCTGCTTTACCATCCCTCTGTAATCGATCCACGGACAATCCAGACCGATCTCGGCGAAGTCTCGTCCCGCCAACAACAGTTTGATGTCTTCCCCTTCAGCCCTCAAAAGTCTCAGAGCCTCGACCAAATCGTCCGCGCCTCTCGGTTTGTGAATGCTCCCGAAATAGCCAACGACGGTGTCCCCGATCGCAACGTTGGTCTTCTTCCTTGCGGAAAGCCTGTCTCCCGCCCTGAACATCCCTGTGTCGACGCCGTTCTGCACCAGTAAGGTATTCTTTTGGTGCGCGCTGTATTTTTTCCGCAAGGGCTCGCTTGCACAGACAACCAGGTCACTTTTTCTCACAGCGGTCCTGAGCAGTGTGCGCATGAAGGGCAGTTTGTTGGTGCCGAATGAGGCGTAGTCGTCGTAAACATCGAAGATCGCCTTACACGACAATCGCCTGGACAAGAGCAGGCCCAGATATCCCAGATAACTGTCGCCGCTGGAAAATACGAAATCCGCTTCGGCAATCTTCAGCTCTTGAAGAACCCGATTCACCAGGGGCAAACGCCACAGGGACCTTGCGGGTATCGTATGAAACCGGATCTTGTTCTTGTGGACGCTCGATTCCGTTTTGTTTCTGAAATCGACTGCGAAGACGATGCATTCATGCCCGTTTTCGGCAAGAATCCTCGGAAAGTTGAAGAGACGGCCGAATTTGTCCTCTATCAAGTCCTTGTTGGTATAAAAACGCTTTACGAGGAATACAATCTTCAACTCGAATTCTCACCATTGTCGGCGATAGCTGCCCACCGTTGGCGGAGTGTAACAGGTATGTTTCGCCATGGACCCGAACAAGGGCGGCCCGCGCGGATCAGGGTTTTCCACGATTCCCAGAGGCCCCGTCAACATCAATATTGGCTGTCCGAGCACGGCGCTGGTCAACGGCGACGGAATACATCACGGTCGGGAACTTCCAGCCCGGGATAGACCTCGCTTCGGTATTCCGTGAAGGACTTCGGACGCTTGTGCGTGCCCTCGGCAGCTATCGGTATACGGGTTACGAACGATGACGGGCGAAAACAATCTTCTCAATCGAATGGACGCCTGGTGGCGGGCCGCCAACTACCTGTCCGTCGGGCAAATCTACCTGCTGGCCAACCCGCTGCTGCAAGAACCGCTGCGCATCGAGCACGTCAAACCGCGATTGCTTGGGCACTGGGGCACCACGCCGGGCCTCAATTTCATTTACGTGCACCTGAACCAGGCGATCGTAAAACGCGATCTTGATGTGATTTACCTGACCGGGCCAGGTCACGGCGGGCCGGCATTGGTCGCCAACAGCTGGCTGGAAGGCAGTTACAGCGAACTCTACCCGGAGGTCTCCCAAGACGTCGAAGGCATGACCCGGCTGTTCAAGCAGTTCTCGTTCCCCGGTGGCATCCCGAGCCACTGCGCGCCGGAAACGCCGGGATCCATACACGAGGGCGGAGAACTCGGATACGTCCTTGCCCACGCGTTCGGCGCCGCGTTCGACAATCCGGGCCTCATCGCCGCCTGCGTTATTGGCGACGGCGAGGCCGAGACCGGACCGCTGGCCGCCAGCTGGCACTCCAACAAGTTTCTCAATCCCGTCACCGACGGCGCCGTGCTGCCGATTCTGCATCTGAACGGCTGGAAGATCGCGAATCCTACCGTGTTTGGCCGCATGACGGATGCGGAACTCGAGCAGCTCTTCAGGGGGTACGGCTACGCCCCGAGGTTCATCGAGGGCGACGACCCTGTGCAGATGCACGAAGCCACGGCCGAAGCGCTCGGTCTGGCGCTCGACGAGATCGAAGCGATTCAGACGGAGGCGAGGGCTTCCGGCTTTCGAGCGCGGCCCGTCTGGCCGATGATCGTGCTGCGCACGCCCAAGGGTTGGACCGGCCCAAAGCAGGTCGACGACGTTCCGATAGAGGGTACGTGGCGGTCACATCAAGTACCGCTGGCCGGCTTGCGAAACTCGCCGGACCACCTCGCACAGCTCGAGGCCTGGCTTCGCAGTTATCGTCCCGAGGAACTGTTCGACGACGCGGGTCGTCCGGTGGCGAGTATCACCGAGCTGGCGCCGACCGGAAATCGTCGCATGGGCGACAATCCGCACGCGAACGGCGGGCTCTTGCTGAAGGACCTGCGAATGCCGGACCACCGGAAATACGCGGTGGAAGTACCGGATCCCGGCGGCGTGACGGCCGAGGCGACCCGCGTGCTCGGCCAATTCCTCCGCGACGTCATGCGAAAGAATCTCGGCGCCCGCAATTTCAGGGTCTTTGGCCCGGACGAGACGGCGTCCAATCGCCTGACGGCCATTTATGAGGTTACCGGCAAAACCTCGACCGGTCCGTTCGAGGACGTAGACGAACATCTGTCGCCAGACGGCCGCGTCATGGAGGTGCTGTCGGAGCATCTGTGTCAGGGATGGTTGGAAGGTTACCTGCTAACCGGCCGTCACGGTTTGTTCTCCTGTTACGAAGCTTTCGTTCACATCGTCGATTCGATGTTCAATCAGCATGCAAAATGGCTGAAGGTCAGCCGCGAGATTCCGTGGCGCCGCCCCGTTGCCTCATTGAACTACCTGCTGACTTCCCACGTCTGGCGCCAGGACCACAATGGTTTCAGTCACCAGGATCCGGGGTTCATCGACCACGTAGTGAACAAGAAAGCCGACGTCATCCGCGTCTATCTGCCGCCGGACGCAAATACCCTGCTCTGCGTTGCCGATCGCTGCCTGCGTTCTCGCGACTTCATCAACGTCATCGTCGCCGGAAAGCAGCGGCAACCCCAGTATCTCGACATGGATGCCGCCATAAAACACTGCGAGGCCGGCGTCGGCATCTGGGAGTGGGCCAGCAACGATCAGGGCGGCGAACCCGATGTCGTGATGGCATGCGCGGGCGATATTCCGACGTTGGAGACGCTTGCAGCCGTTTCGATGCTGAGGGAATTTTTCCCGGATCTCAGGGTCCGTGTCGTCAACGTCGTCGACCTGATGACGCTGCAACCGTCTCCGGAACACCCGCACGGACTCGGCGATCGCGATTTCGACACAATATTCACGCGCGACAGACCGATCATCTTCGCGTACCACGGCTATCCATGGTTGATCCACCGCCTGACCTACCGGCGCGCGAACCATGAGAACCTGCACGTTCGCGGATACAAGGAGGAAGGCACGACGACGACGCCGTTCGACATGGCCGTACTCAACCACATCGACCGTTTCGATCTCGTTGCGGACGTGATCGACCGGGTCGAGAAACTCGGCCCGGTTGCCGCCTACGTGAAACAGGCGATGCGCGACAAATTGATCGAACACAGGCAGTACATCCACGAGCATGGTGAGGACATGCCGGAGATTCGCGACTGGCGATGGCGAGTCCCCGAATAGACGGCAGCACACCCGCCAGCGTCAAGGGATCACGTTGAGCGAACCACATCGATGAAAGACGCTGTCAAATGAGCCTTCGCGTCGCCGTCATGAACGCGGGTTCGTCGACGTTGAAACTCGCACTGCTCGACGTGACCGAACGCGGTACCAGGGAAGTGCAACGTATCGTCCGAACACTCGGCCCGGAGGAAGGTCTGGCCGAGGCGGCGTGCAACGCGCTCGGACAACTCGAGTCGGCGCCAGACGCCTTCGGTCACCGGTTGGTACACGGCGGTGCGGACTTCGTCGAACCCACGCTTCTTACGGATCGGGTGGTCGCCAGGCTCGAGAAACTCGCACCGCTGGCGCCCCTGCACACCGCTCACGCGCTGGCGGCCATACGCGAGGCGGCAAGGGCGCATCCGGGACGACCGGCCGTCGCCGTGTTCGATACGGCGTATCATGCCCACCGTCCGCCCGAGTCGATGCACTACGCCCTGCCCCGGGACGTTGTAGACAAGTTCGGCATGCGCCGCTACGGATTTCACGGCATCGCACATGCGTCACTCGTCGAGGCTCTCGCAGACGCCGAGGGCATCGGCGTCAACGACGTATCGGGGGTTACGCTGCAGCTCGGCGCCGGATGCTCCGCTTGCGCCGTACGTCACGGTCGCTCGTTCGAGACCTCGATGGGACTAACGCCGCTCGAGGGTCTGGTAATGATGACCCGAAGCGGCAACATCGATCCGGCAATCGTCCTGCAGCTGATCCGCGCCGGGTACGACGCCGAACGTATCGAGCAGGATCTTACGACCCGCTCCGGACTCTACGGGATCAGCGGGATCGCCGATATGCGTCAGCTCCTCGCGGCCGATGCCGATGGGAAACCGGAAGCCAAACTGGCGCTCGATGTTTTTTGTCACAGCATCGTCGCCACCGTCGGCGCCTATTTCACATTGTTGGGCGAAGCGCGCGCGCTGGTTTTCGGCGGTGGGATCGGCGCAAACGCACCGCAGATCCGAGCGCGTGTCGCCGAGCGACTCGGTGCATGGAACGTCGTCCTCGATCCGGAAGTCAATCAGAGAAACGACCAGGGTCAAATATCGGTTGACGGATCGACGCCGGTTTTTGCGCTGGGCACCGACGAGGAACGGGTGATCGCGCGTGAAGTCGCCGGATTTCTCGAGGAATGATTCGGGCGGGATTACAGATCTATTCCGCCGTCGCCCAGCGCCTGTTGGCACTAAGTATATGCCCGAATTTCGCGCGGCTCGGGCGCAGCTTAACGTGGTCCAATGCGTGCTCGCGGCCCGCCATTCCCTGCGAAATCCGCGGTGTCTGTTGCGATCGTCGAAGACGACGAATCGATTTTGGACGCCGTCAGGATATTGCTGGAAACGCACGGCTGGCGGGTCCGCGTCTATGCGTCCGGCGAACCGTTTGTCGCGGATCTCGGTGAACACACACCCGATTGCCTGATTCTGGACCCGCATCTGCCGGGGATGAACGGTGCGGACGTTGTCCGCGCGCTCAAGGATATCCAAATCGACCTGCCGGTTATCGGGCTGACCGCATGGCCGGACAGCCCGCTGGCCCTGGAGGTCGTCAGCCTTGGCATTTCCGTCATGCTGACGAAACCGGTCCGGTCCGAGGAGCTCATCGAGGAGATAGGACTCGCCATTCACAAACGCGGTTAGACCAATGTGTCGCCCTGTTCCCGCGCAACTGAATGGACTGCGGCTAGTACGAATGCTCATTTCCGGACTCGTTTGATAGAGTCCGAGTCGGCAGCTATGAATAGCAACACTTTTGCCCATGGACTGAACTCAGGCGTAGGGAGTCAACATGGCGCTTCATCTCGAACCGCTGGACCTGTCCGAGGAACTGCAGACGCTCGAATCGATGTTGATCGTATCGTGCCCCGTGTGTCCACCGGTCAGCCTGGCAATGCAAAAACGGGCGCCGCTCATCGAATTCTTCAAACACGGAATCAAGACTGGCGCGTTCGAGGACTACGTTCAGTCGATTCGCGAAGCGCTCGAACGGCGCGGGATTCGCACTGGGGTTTTCACGAGCCGCGCGCCCTTTCCACCCATGTGCCTTTGGACAAAGGGACAGCGAAATCGACTCAGAAAACGCGCGGAAGGCTATGACGCAGCCCTCGTATTGGGCTGTGACACCGCACTGTACACGTCCGAGGAAACCTTGCGTGAAACCGGATGCCGAAGCGTACTTGGCATGGAGACAACCGGCAAAACGAATGCGACGGCAAAGATCCATTTTCCCCTGACCGTTACGCTCGAAAACAAAACGCGAATCGAGGAAGGAAACAAGGCGGAGAAATTGCCTTAGTACCGTAGCCGTTAGTGCAATCGAGCGCCGAACGGAGCCAGCCGGTGATATGGATCGAACGTGACTGTTGGTGCTACCGCGAACACCACTCAGACCTGAATCAGCTACGGGGAACGGTCCCGCCCTATCCACCAGGGCACGCTCGCGAACCAGAGAATCGTTCCAAGAAGCATCAAATCGAACATCCGTGGCTTGCCCAGGAAGCCCAGCGCATAGGCGACCACGGGACCGAGCACCAGCAGAAGTCCCAGTATCGAAACTATTGGCAGAAGAGTTTTCATCACACTAAACCGTCACGAGCCGCTGTTTGGATTGCATTACCCTGCTCGCCACGAGATAAACGAAGGCGGCGATGAACCAGCCGGGCAAGCTCGCGAAATAGATTTCGATGTATCCCGCATACACGGCCCAAAGGCACAGGGCAACCGTCAGCAGCCAGGCGAAAACCGGCGGCCAGTTTACCTCTATGCCCGCGTATTCGGCGTAGAAGGGCTGCATCCCCAGCCGCCTCATGAACCAGTAGTCGCAGAAAATCACGGCTCCCATTGGCATTAGCACCAGCCCGTAGAGCGCAACGAATCCGAGCAACTTCATGGCAACAGCGGGAAACATGCCCGCGAAAGCGCAGACCAGCCCGGTACAGAACGTCACTTTGAATCTCGATGCCGCCGGCACGATCGCCTGAAAAGCCAGCCCTGCGCGGTAGATGGTGGGGTTCGCGGTCGTCCATCCCGCCACGATGACGCATATCAGACCGGCCATTCCGCAGGCGCCCGCCGCAAGAGGACCCGGCAGGACGGCGGTATTTGTCGGGTCGACGTGCAGCTGAAGGGCGAACAGGATCGATGCGGAAATCCAGGCGAGAAAATGGCCGATGTACATGCCGGCGGCGGAGGCCAACCCGTATCTGGCCCTGCGCGCAAAGCGGAACACCGACAGATCGGACATGCCGACGTGCATGGCCATGTTCGCAAACCACGCAAAGAACATGACGTGCCAGAACGTAAACTTCGTCTGGCCCGGTAAGGGATCACCCCCGGTCCAAATCACCGTGTCCGCCAGTCTCCAGAGATCGCCGATCGACCTGACCTCCGCGCCCGTCGCCATGACGAAGTCCCGCATTCCGACCACACCGAACGCGATGAAGACGACGACCATCCAGGGCGCCGCGAAGTTGGCGAATCTTGCGACAACGCGGTAACCGGCCGCCGCGACGTAAGCGATCAGCAAGCCGATCGCCAGCACGCCCACGACCCAGCCTACGCTGTTCGGCGCCAGGTCATTGAGGCCCGGCATGGGAAACCCGAACCAAACCCCGATCGCCGTCGCCGAAACGGTGATCATCGATCCCGCCAGGAAACAAAAGGCGATGCCGTTGACTGCATTGTAGAAGACGACGACCTTGCGCCCGCAAATTTTTTCGAGGTGGTAATAGAGCGTCAGCCGAACCCTGGTCGCAATCGGCGCAGTCATCAGCGACCAGCTGAGCACGGCCATCAGGTTGCCGATCAACAGCCCGAGGACCAGATCAACGGCGCTGACTCCCGCGGCGACGAACAGGGGGCCGATCATCAACTCGGTGCCGGCGGTGTGTTCGCCGGCGTATTGGCCGATGAAACTCTTGAAGCCCAGCCGCGCATCAGCCGGCACCGGTTCGCGTTCGTATTCTGTCTTTTCCACTAGCTTTCGCGCTTCAAACGAGCTGTCGGCGCCGGATTCAGAATCACGGGTTCGATCGACGTGCACCCGAAAATCATCGAGCCATTTCCCGGCGCGGCTCGGTTAATACGTCGCGACCGATCTCCGCGACGGCCCCACACCCCGTCAGAGCCATTCCGACGTTCAGTTCCGCGCGGATGAGCTCGAGCACGTGCTCCACGCCTGCCTGGCCACCGGCCGCCAGTCCGTAAACCCAGCTTCTCCCGATCAATACCCCCTTGGCGCCGAGCGCGACCATGCGCAGCACGTCGAGCCCGCTTCGTACGCCGCCATCGGCCAGCACCTCCAGGCGGCCGCCCACCGCATCGACAATTCCGGGCAGCACGCTCGCCGTAGAGCGAACGCCGTCCAGCTGCCGGCCTCCGTGATTGGAAACGACGATCCCGTCAGCGCCAGCGGCGGCGGAATCGCATGCATCTTCCGCGGTCGAAATACCCTTGATGACGATCCGACCGTTCCAGTGCTCGCGCACGAACTCGAGGTCCCGCCAGGTGACCGACGGATCGAAATTGTTCAGCATCCAGGCCATGAAGCCTTCGAGCCCGCTGCTTTGTCCGAGCACAGGGGCGACGTTTCCCAGCCGGTGCGGGCGCCCCTTGAGCCCGACGTCGAAAGACCAGCGAGGCCGAAGTGCGGCCTGCAGGAGTCGCCGGGAGTTCGCGCCCAGCCGACCCTCCCCGGCAAGGCCCGAGCGGTAGTCCCGATAACGGATACCCGGCACCGGCATATCGACGGTCAGTACCAGCGTGGACACCTGGCAATCGTTAGCCAGCGCCAGCAGATCGCGCATGAAACCGCGGTCGCGGATCATGTAAACCTGAAACCAGAAGGATTTTGTCGCCATGCTGTCCACCTCTCGCAGTGAACAGACACCGACGGTAGACAGCGTAAACGGAATCCCGCTTGCCTCGGCTGCTTTCGCCGCCTGGCACTCGCCTCGTTGAGCGTACATGCCTGCAAGACCAACGGGCGCGAGCGCCACTGGCATGGAATACTTCTCACCCATCAGGCACGTCGAGGTGTCGACGTTGGAAACGTCGCGAAGTACGCGCTGTTTGAAGCGTGTCGAATCCAGGTCTCTTTCGTTCTCGACCTTCGTGCGTTCCGCCATGGCAGCGCCGTCCAGGTAGTCGAACAGAAAACGCGGCACGCGCCTCCTCGCGAGCAATCGATAATCCGCGACGCTGACGGGCTTCACGTTCGGCCTTCGGCGAGCGCTCGCCATTGCCGCGCATACTCGGCAAGGCCGTCTACGAGCGCGGGCTCGCAACGCGTCAGCGAAACCGATACCGGCCGCTGCCAATCGGTCAACTGGGCCGCGCCACGCACCGCTCCGGCCTGATCACTGGACAGATTGACCGGCTGTTCGCGGCGCAGCTGGGCAATGAGCGAACAGAGCACCGGATTCCGCAGATAGCTGCCGACGATGATCACTTCGTTTTCGACGCCCAGCAGGTCAAGGCAGTAATCGACCATCAACGCGCAATAGATCGTGGCCAGCGCGCTGCCGTTCGCGATCGGCCCCAGAAACTCCGGCTTCCGGCCGCCAAAAGGCCCGGAGCCTCCACTGAAGTCCGGCAACGCAAATGCGCGGTCTTTCACCGTCCGTTCGACATCGCTCTCTCTCACCTGATCTGCAATCGGCGCGCCGAGGCGCGAGCAGATCGCAGCGTACTCGCGACCGCCCATGAATCGGGCGCACGCAACGCACTCGTTGTTGACGTCGACGTTCGCCAGCATGTCACGCGATTCGTCGAGCTGTTCACATGACGTGTCCGTGGACATGCAAATTACCCAGGTGCCGGTCGAAACGACGCAAAAGGGTTGATCCGGTTTTGCCAGCACATAGCGGAGAAAGCTTGCGCCGCTGTCGTGCGCGCCCGCGTGCACACGGCAGGTTGTCGGCAGTCCCGCCCGCTCGGCAACGGAAGAGCGGATCGACCCGATCGATTCCCAGGCCGGCACGATCGGCGGCATCAGCCTTTGCCAGTTCTGACCGGCGACCAGGCCCGAAAAGCCCGCTTTCTCCGGAGACCAGAGGTCGGTGTGACAGCCGAGTGAGCTGACTTCCGCCACCATCTCACCTGAAAACCGGTAGGCCCAATACTGGGGGTAGAGAAGGATGGCCTTTACCGCGCGGAACTGATCGGGAAAATCGGCTTGCTGCCAGTAGATCTGGCGCCCCAGATTCAGTCCGCCGGGCAGGTCCGGCGACAGGGTCTCGGAATACGCGGGCCTTACACTGGCGTATTGATCCGATGGGTCCAGACCGCTCCATTCGTAGTCGAGAATCGGCAGCGCGAGTGCGTTTTCCCCGACACCGGGATCGACCAGCGCGGCGGTTGCACCATGGGCGGTAACAACAACGGCGGTGACGTCGAACTTCGTCGATACCACGGCGGCGATATCCATGGTCCAATTCCATATACCGTCGACGTCAACCTGCGGATACGGTGGGTCATAGAGGACAAGGTTTTCGCGCGAAAAATCTGCAAGTGATTCCTGCTCTTCATTGAGTACGTGAAGCTTGACGTTGGTTTTTCCGATGTCGAGGACAATGCAATGCCGTGTGTTCATGGACATACCGTTGCCGTCGACGACCTTGAGCAGCTACACGATGCCCGACGAGCTGCCGGCCTGCGTTGTACGGCTTTCTGCAACGATCTGGCGATAATTCGCGGCCCGATACGCCGAAATCGGATCGATGGCGCCGTTCGCCCGGAGGCGCGCTTTCGCCAGGATCGGTGAAACGTCCGTGTTGTACGCAAGCTTCAGCGTATTCGCGGCCATCAGCGCATCGTTTTCCTCCTGGTAGCCATGCAGGCATTGTCTATCCACCAGCAGCGCCTTTGCGTAGGACCGCTGCACCTCCATGGCCGAATTCATCAGGCTCTCTATCGGATCGGTCACGTTGTGCGACTGATCGAGCATGTAGGCCGGGTCAAAGCCCTGCAAATGGCGCTCGGCTGCATCGACGAGTTCGTTGAAGATCAGAAACTGCCGGTACGTGTTGATACTGCCGCTGTCGAGATCGTCGTCTCCGTACTTGCTGTCGTTGAAGTGAAACCCGCCCAGTTTTCCGAACTGGATCAACCGGGCGACGATCATCTCGATATTGACGTTTGGCGCATGATGGCCGAGGTCCACCAGGGACTTCGCCTTCGGCCCGAGCTCAATCGCGCACAGCACGCTCGTGCCCCAGTCCTGAATGACGGTGGAGTAAAAAGCCGGCTCGAACATCTTGTGCTCGATAAACACCTGCCAATCGGAAGGAAGCGCGTCGTAGATTTGCCGCATACTGTCCAGATAGCGTTCGAGCGACCGGACGAAGTGCTGCTGCCCGGGAAAATTGCTCCCGTCACCAATCCAGACCGTCAACGACTCTGAACCCAGCTCCCGGCCCCACTCGATGCAATCGAGGTTGTGGGCGACGGCCTGCGAACGCGTTGCCGCGTCCGTGTGCGTCAGGCTGCCGTACTTGTACGACAGGTCCTGCCCGAGCTGATCCTGGAAGGTGTTGCTGTTGACCGAGTCGAATGACAGGCCGAGGCTCTCCGCACACTCGCGAAGCTCGCCAAAATCGTCGACCCTGTCCCAGGGGAAGTGCGGCGATACCCGGGGCGTGCATCGAACCAATGCATTGACGACGCCGCAGTCGTGGAGCTTGTCAAAAACGTTGGCGGGCTCACCGGGTATCGGAAATCGCGCAAATCGCGTTCCTCCAGTACCGACTCCCCAGCTCGGCAACGCGACGGAGAACTCACCGGTGCGCCGGGTGATCTCGTCGATGTCGAGGCCCCGACGATCGAGTAGCTCGCCCAGGTTGTCGTATTCCTGATTGAGCGAATCCATGTATTCGGCGTTCTGCGCTTCGATAAACGTGCCGTTGAACACTTGCTTCATCACTCGTCCTTTTGCGGGCCGTCATCGCGTGAACGACGGGGCGTGCCCCGCGTCAACGTTAATAATGTTTCCTGTGGACTTTGACGATGCGTCCGATGCAAGGAAATATATCGCCTCTGCGACGTCTTCGGGATACACGTTACGCTTCAGCAAGCTCCGTTGCCGATAGTGTTCCTCGAGTTCCGAGGCGCTGAGTTCGTACGCGGCCGCCCGTTCCTCTCGCCAGGCGCCGGACCAGATGCGCGAGCCACGCAACACGGCATCCGGATTGACGACGTTACATCGGACGCCCAGGGGCGCGCCTTCGAGCGCGATCGCCCGGGACAGCTGCAGCTCCGCTGCCTTGGCCGTGCAGTAGGCGGAGGCGTTGGGCGACGCGACCAAACCGTTTTTGCTGCCGACGATGACGATGGAGCCTCCGACGTTTTGCAACCGGAGCAGCTTGAATGCTTCGCGAGCGACCAGAAAATATCCGGTAACGAGAATGGACATGTTCTGGTCCCACATGGCCAGGCTGGTGTCGTCCAGCGAAGCCGAACTGGCAATGCCGGCATTCGATACCACGATATCGATGCCGCCGTATTCCGCGGCAGACTGCAAAAACGCGGCGCGAACCGACTCTTCGGCGGCCACGTCCCCAACCACACCGCGAACCACGTCCGAATCGAATTCGTCCGTCAGCTCCGACACGACGCCGCCGAGTGCTCCCTGGTCGATATCGGAAACGACTACGCAGGCGCCCTGCTCCAGGAATCGTCGTGCGGTCGCCTTGCCGATGCCGCCCGCTCCCCCCGTGACGAACGCAATTTTGCCCGCGAGGCTTCCCGGTTTCGGCCTGCGCCGAAGCTTCGCCTCCTCGAGAAGCCAGTATTCGATGTCGAACGCTTCCTGCTCGTCCAGGCCAACGTATTCGCTCACTCCGTCGGCCTCGCGCATCACGTTGATCGCGTTGACGTAGAACTCGGCCGCGATGCGAGCGGTTGGCTTGTCCTCGGCAAAGGTGATCATGCCGACGCCGGGAACGAGATAGACGACCGCATTCGGGTCGCGCATGTCGGGACTGTTGTCGTGCCTGCAGCGCTCGAAATAGTCCTCGTAGAACCGCCGATACTCGGCCACGCTCCGGTCCAGCCCTTCTATTGCCGCGCGGATGGACTGATCCAGTGGCGCACCAGGGTCGAAGTCAATGACCAACGGCCGGATTTTCGTTCGTAGAAAGTGGTCGGGACAGGAGGTGCCTAGTGCCGCCAGCGCTTTCAGACCCTTCGAGTTGACGAATTGCAGCACCTCGGGTGAATCGTTGAAATGCCCTACCTTGCTTCGGCCTGCGGTAATCCTGCCGCGAATATGCGGCATCAGCGTTGCGGCGACCTCGCGTCGCTGAGCGGAGCCGAGCGGCTCGGAGTACCTGGGCCCGCCGAAAGCTTCGCCGGTATTGTTTTCGGACAGCCAGTCGGCTGCTTGCTGCAGCACGGCTATCGTAGTTTCGTAACAGTCTTTTGAGCTTTCCGCCCACGTGAAAAGCCCGTGTCCCTCGAGGATTACGCCCATGGAATCCGGATTCTGCCTCGCAATTTGTTCAAGCTTCAGACCGAGGTCATATCCGGGGCGCTGCCAGGGCAACCAGCCAACCGTATCGCCGAACACCGCCCGGGTCAGGTCCCGGCTGTTCTTCGTGCAGGCAATGGCAATCACCGCGTCGGGATGCATGTGATCGACGTGTTTGTGCGGCACGTACGAATGCAGCGGTGTGTCGATGCTTGCCGCCCGGGGATTCAGGTTAAACGTGCAGTGCGGCAGGTATCCGACCATTTCGTCTTCATGCTCCAGGCCGCGATACAGCGACTTGAGCTTCCGCAGCTTGTCGAGATAGAGCGTAGAAAAACCGTCGAGGCCCATGGTGCCGAGATCGCCGCCCGAGCCTTTCACCCAAAGTACCGTGGTGTTTTCACCCGTCAACGGATCTGCCTGCTCGATTTTCGCCGACGTGTTGCCGCCGCCGTAGTTGGTAATGCGAAGATCCGAGCCGAGCAGGTTCGATCGATACAGGAGCAATTCCGGCTCACTCATACTGTCAGCGAGTTTGTCGTCCCACTTGTTTTCGAGTTTATGCGACATCGCTGTTTGGCCTTCGGCTCGTTTTATGTGCTTCACTTGATCGATTTCTCAATTCTAATTTGCCGGCCAACAGCCGAGTTGATGGCTGCTTAGTCATGCAAACGACGGTGATACCGAGTGACGGGTTTCATAGGCTCGGGCGCATTGCCTTGAACAGCGGATGGACGCCCCATTCGTGCCGGCGGGCCGGATCGAACCCCGGGTTCGGAGACGGCATAGGAGCGTTGATCGATTCTCGCCAGTCCTGTAAGCGTTCAGCGAGTTCAGCAGCCAACGCAGGCTCGGTGGACGCCAGATCGGTGGTTTCCCCGATGTCGCGCGACAGGTCGTACAGTTCAATCTCTCCGCTGTCGTAGAACTCGATGAGCTTGTGCGGTCCTGCGATCACAGCCGCGGACGGCCGGGAATGATGATAGTGGGGATAGTGGAAGAAGATCGACCGATCGATTGTCGAGGTCTCCCCGGCCAGAATTGGCCGAAGGTCCACGCCATCCATCACCTGACCGGTTCGCGGAGCCGCTCCGGCAATCCCGAGAAACGTCGGGTAGAAATCGACGCCCACGACGGGCGTTGCCGACTCGCTGTTCGGCGCGACCACGCCGGGCCAGCGGACGATGAGCGGTACGCGGATTCCACCTTCATACAAAGACCCTTTTTCGTTTCGGAGCGGAGCATTGGAAGTGACGACAACGCCGTCGGCCCTGTCATATCGTTCCGACAATCCGCCATTGTCCGACGTGAAAACAACGACCGTGTTGTCGGTCAGGTCGAACTCGTCGAGTGCATCCAGTATTCGATTGAGGCTGACGTCGACCTGCTCGATCATCGCCGCGTACGCCGGGTTGTAAACGCCGTCGCCGTCAGGCGCGGCTTTTGCCCGATACTTTTCGAGGTATTCCGGTTCGGCCTGCAACGGGATATGAACGGCGTAGTGCGATAGAAACAGAAAGAACGGCCCGCCTTTGTTTTCCTCGATGAACCGGATGCTTTCATTCGTCAGCACGTTTGTCAGGTAGTCGCCCTCTTCCGCGTTCGGGTCGCCGACGCTGAACATCCTGTCGTGCACGAAGTGTGTGCCCTGTGAAGACACGACCACGTCGTCATAGCCGTGCCGATCGGGCATCTGCCCGGGGTCGCGAAAGGAAAGATGCCACTTGCCGAAATAGCCGGTGCGGTAGCCGGCGCCTTGCAACGCCTCTGCGACGGTCACATCCTCGTCCAGAAGGTGCATCGGCGTATTGGGCGGTTCCTGCAGGATCTCGTAGGGCCGCAGATGGCCGGGGATAAAATTGGTCAACCCGATGCGCGCGGGATACTGGCCGGTTTGTAGGGCGGCACGACTGGAAGAACAGACCGGAGCAGGCGCATAGGCGGCGGAGAACCTCATGCCTTCTCGCGCGAGAGCGTCAATGGTGGGCGTCTCGGTGAAACGGTTGCCGTACGCCGGGAGATCGGACCAGCCCAGGTCGTCGATGTACACGACGACGATATTCGGCTGCGGGGACTGTTCAGGTCCGGCGGCGCGAACGTCGTCCGAACAAAACGCGATCAGCAGCGCCAGGCCGGGAAGCCAAGCCGTCGGGAGCGAAACCTTGTGGGTCGAGTTCATCCAGTTTCCCCTAGACGGCAATCGACGCCAGTTGACGATCGATTTCCTGAAGTTTCGCGTCACTGACGTCGATGTATCCGAACTGTTGCATCAGCCGTAACGACAACGACCGCCACCACCACGGAGGATTGTCGGCCAGCTTCGGCAGCTCCCGTCGAATGACCGCAAGCGCCGCCGGTGCGTCGAGCAGATCGCCAACCGCCGATTCGATCGAAAATCGGCCGCGAGACCGGGTCATCGTCGACTGCCAGTCGCCCCAGGGGCTCGACGTGAACCCGATGGGAAACTGAGTTTCGAGGTAGTGACTCAGACCGTCCCGCTCGAGGTACTCGGCGGCCGGGCGGAATTCGTCTCCGATACGCGCGAGCCAGGCATCCAGTTCGTCGTCGAGCCGGACCTGTGTCTCCCGATGCTCGGCGGTGTCGAGGAGGTTCCTCCGCTGATAGGGATCGTGCCGGTTGTCGTACAACAGCCACGGCCCCGAGATCGACCTTACGTAGGTATACCGGTTCGTGCGTACGCCGCGGTACTCGGCGAATCCGTAGGTCCGGGCGCTGGTTATCGGTACCGGCAGGCTCAGCAGCGCAGATCGGGGGGCCGCTTTCGGGAGCCTCCCTTGCCCGACGCTCGAGTAGTCCGTGCCTTGAACGCCGGACGGCACTGGGATTTCGCAAAGCCCGAGCAGCGTCGGCATTACGTCCGGTGAATTGATCGGCGCTGCCGTCTTCGTGCCCTGCCAGCCGGCCGTTCTCGGCGAGCGGATAATCATCGGTACGCACACGGACTCGTCCCACGGATACAGCTTGTACTTCAGGCCGTGCGACTCCATCATGTCGCCGTGATCCGACGTAAAGACCACGATCGTGTCGTCGGCCGCGCCGGATTCGTCGACGGCATCCAGAATTCGCGCGAAACAATCGTCCAATGCCGCGATATGCGCGTAGTACCCCCTCAGATCGTTTTCCGCGATGGACCGATGATCCTCCGGAACGTTCGGCCGCAGCAAGATCCCGCGATCGCGGTACGCCTCACGATAGCGCTCGGGCGCCGTATGCAACGGGAAGTGCGGTGCACCCCAGGACACGGCCAGGAAAAACGGATCGGCGGATTTTGCATGTTCCTGGATGAACTGACGAGCATCCTCGGATTGCGCGATGGCGTCATAGCCGTCCCAGTACTTTTTGCTCCGGTCATTGCCTTCGTAATAAAAGGACCGGTTGTAGTTGTGGCTTACCTCGGCGACTTTCCAGTAGTCGAAGCCGAAGCGGCGATCGCCCGGGATGTAGGCGTCGCGCCGGCCGTATCGACCGTCCGGGCTGCCATGAAGATGCCATTTACCGATGTACCCCGTACGATAACCTTCGTCGGCAAGCACCTCGGCCAGGGTTGGGCGATTGGGTTCGAGGGGTACGTCATTGATGTACACCCCGTTGGTCAGAGGGTATTGCCCGGTCAACAGGCTTGCTCGCGCCGGCCCGCATATGGAACATCCCGCCACCGCATTGACGAAATTCATGTTCTCCGCCGCAAAGCGGTCGATCGTCGGCGTATGCGCGTTCGGGTCTCCTGCGTATCCGAAGGCCTGAGCGCGCCACTCGTCCCCCATGATCAGGAGCACGTTCGGTCGTCGCCGTTCCGACGCCGCACTCTTCTTGAACGCAACCGACAGAGCGGACGCCAGCAGGCCACGATTGAATTGCCTTCTGGAGGTCATGAATTCACACGATCGACAATCGGTTCGAGGAGAAACGCTGGCCTGGCAAATCGCATCTTCCGTGCTAGAAATCGACGGTCAGTGTAACGAAGTACGCGCGCAGCTGAGCATACACCGCCGAATAAAGGCCGCCGGGGTCCGAAGCAACCGCTTCGGGCGTCAAGCCCTGACGGTTCAGCGACGCCAGGAATCCGCCCGAGCGCGACCAGCTCAGAACGCCGGTGTCCTCGTTGAGCAGGTTCTTCACCTCTCCGCGCACCCTCAGGTTGTCCCCTATCCGGTACGTCGCCCCGAGATTGACGAGACTGAACCCGGGCATGTCGAATGCGTTGAAGCGATTCGCGGGTCTGGAGCCCACGTAATCCCAATCGAGGTCTAGGGACAACTCGTCGGTAGGATCGTACAGGAAGCGGACACGTCCCAGCACGTTCGCGGCATTGTCGGCGTCGCCGTCGGGCACCGTGACCAGTACGTCGTCGGACGGCCCCGGCGTATTCGCCTGCCATTGCGCATAACCCTCCGACTCCGACTCCTGCAACGTTAGCGCCGCATCGATCGTGAGCTCCGGAGTTAAAAAGAAGTTGGCGTCGAACTCCACGCCGTAGGTGGTAATCGTGGCGGGCGGCGGCGGCGGCGAATAGGAGTTGCCGTTCTCATCGGTGAAAATCTGTCCCGTCGTGACGTTGTCCAGTTCCGCATAGAAGGGAAAAACCGCTGCGTTGAGTCTCCCACCGGAATACTTCAGGCCGATCTCGATCTGCTGCAGGTCGAGCTCCAGGGCGACTATGTTGTCGACCTGAGCCTGATTCAGGAGTCCCGTGAGGCTCCCGAAGCTGGGCGCTTTTTTGCCGTCCGAATATCTCACATAGCTCGACAGGCTCTCGTTCCAAACGTGATTCAGCGAAAAGGAATAGGACAGGTAGTCGTAGCTGCGTTTGACGGAAACCGGTTGAGTCTGCACGTTCGGGAAATTGTCGTACCATGTCAACGGGTCGCCGTCTTCGCCGCCCACGGTCGTGTCGCCGAAGTTGGGCGGAGGGACGCCGTTCGTGTTTCTCGTGTCATAGTCGATGCTTTCGTAGCGGACGCCCCAGTCCAGATCGGTCGAGTCGGTAAACTGCCAGGTGTGGCCGAAGAACAGGGACAGTTGCTCCTGGGACCCGTCGTACACTCTGCCGCCGCTCAGCGCATCGCCCAACGACCCGAACCCTTCCGGAGAGGTAATCTGCACGACTTCCCCGCCGGGCCGCGTGAGCGTAACGTCGTACAAAAACGGCCTGTCCTGCAGGCCCGAATAACCGATTCCGCCGCCGTCGAATCGCTGCATGACGTCGGAATCCGCGTAAAAACCGCCGAGTGTGAATGCGTGATCTCCCGCTGTCTTGCTGACCGCAATCCGCGCCATCCGTTCGTCCACTTCGTAAAGCGGGTCGAAGGCGATCTGTGTAAAGACGCCGTTCTGCAATATGTCCTGGTTCGGCAGGTTGTTTACCGTCACCGTGAACGGCGGGCGGCCGTTGGCAGTGACGGTTTCCGCGAGAAGATCGCCCGTAGCCGGATCGCGGAACTGGTAGGTGCCGGCCTGACCGAAGGTATTGCCGAGGATGTATATGAAGTTGTCGGTCAACGGCATGGCGAAGATTACGGCGCCCGTGTTCCAGTCCGACGTGTTGTCGTTTATCCGGGTATCGAGGTCCAGGGTCCAGTCGTTACCCAACTCGTGGTTCCACCTGAGCGCCAGGCTCAGCTGTTCGTTTTGTGTCGTGTTGCGGGCGTCCCAACTCGCCGTGCTGCCGTCCGGCGCACGCCAGGTATGCGGCGCCGCCGGCGGTTGAAAGGAATCGTTGGCGTCGAGCCCGGGAGCCACTCTGGGGTTGTTGAAGTCGACGGTGGGTATGAACTCGAAGAAGAGGTTGTCGTCGCCCAGGTACTTTCCGGTCAGCAGCAATTCGCCGTCGCCATAGTCCCACAGCAGATTGCCGCGCAGTTGACCGCCTTTGTTGAGTTTGTAACCGGGATAGTGTGCGCCGTCGCTTTCACGGTAGAAACCGCCGACGCCGTAATAGAGGTTGCCGGAATCGCCCAGCTCGCCGCCGACAAAACCTTCGAGCCTGTAATACGGATGCTCGCCATCGCCCTCGAGCCCGTATCGGAATCCGACGGTGCCGCCTTCATGACTGCGGCCGTTCTTGGTGATGTAGTTGAACACGCCGCCCGGCGCATTGGCGGCGGTAATCGTCGCGGTGCCGCCACGCAGGGCCTCGATATGCGCGATCGTCGTGTCGGCTCTGAGGAAAAAATCCGGCCCGTAATTGGTCAGGCGAACGTTCGTGACCGGCATGCCGTCCTCCTGCATCGACACGTAGAAGTAACCGTTGGATGCCTCTATCGCGCCTGCCGATACGCCGCGAGAGTGGACGATGTTACGGATCTCTCCGTAACCCGAGTTCACGAACACGCCCGGAACGTTTTTGAGAAGATCGGCGGCGCTCACGAGGCCGGAGCGGGACAAGGTGTCCTCGGAAACCACGGACACCGCGACAGCCGCCTTTTCCAGGCTCTTTTTCGTGAATACGCCGGTGACGATGACCTCGGATAACTCTTCGTTTGCACCGTCGTCACTCGAACTGTCTACTTGCGCGTAAGCCGGTGCGCCCGGAAGACCGACCAGCAGGAGCGTTATCACCCAATAGACTTTTTGCATCACCTCCCCCTTTCATCAGCAAATGCAGATTGATCGAAATTGACTGATTATGATCGTTTATGAGTGAAATAGTTGCATTTTGAGAATTTCTTGTCAATCATCGCGTTTCCATTGATTGCCCCCGGTTCTTCGCCGGCCGCCACCAGGACCATCGATGCTCAGTGAAATCAGCGATTTGTGGCACTCGACCGTCTTGGGTTCGAGAATGAGAATGCGCATGGCCCGTACGCATCGAAAATCCAACCTGGCCCTCATCGCCCGAACCTGTCAGGTGCTGATCGCGTTTGGCGCGGTATTCCCGGCGTGCGCACAAGCGGCCGGCGACGCCGCCGACAGGGAGCGCAACGCAGGCTGGCAACAGGATTTCGAGCGAGGAGCGGCAACCACGGGCGCGATGTTTCGTTGGTGGTGGCCCGGCGCCGCCGTCGACGCCGAGGTGCTCCGGTCCCAGCTCAAAAGCATCGCGGACGCCGGCTACAAAGGCGTGGAAATTGCCGACGTCAAGGTCGGCGTCGATTATCCGACCGACCCGGACCTCTACCAGTACGGTTCCGAAGCCTGGAGGAAAGCCGTCAAAGCGGCGGCTCTCGAAGCGCGACGACTGGGTTTGCAGGTGGACGTTACGATGGGCGCGCGCTGGCCGGCGGCTGTCCCGGGACTCGAGGTTGACGGCGCGGCGTCGTCCAAGGAACTAGTCGGCGTCATCCAACCCGTGGTGGGCGGCGTTTTTGCCGGCCCCGTACCACCGCCGGAGCCGCATTATTATCCCGATCGCACCTCGGTGGACGGCGAAATCATCGAGAACCGCAAGCGGTCGACGCCCAGGCTTGTCGCGGTAGGCGCGATCCGCTGCGTGCCGGGCCGTTGCGACGAGGCTTCGCCCGTCTTCGACCTCGAATCGTATGTCGAACTTACGGAAAAAATCTCCAACGGAGCCATCAACTGGCGCGCTCCGGACGATGGGGACTGGATGCTTGTTGCACATTGGTACCGGGGCACCGGCCAGCGAAACGATGCGCCCTGGGGCGACAGCCCCTACCTGATTACCGACCCGGAGTCGCGAGCCGTCGACCACTTCGGCATCGAGGGCGCCCGTGCGTTCTTGCGCTACTTCGAGACCACGCTGGACGAAGAAACACTGGCGACGCTGGCGTCGCTGGGTGGGTCGGTTTTCGAGGACTCGATCGAGCTGAACGGCGCCCAACTGTGGACAGCCGGGATGCCGGTCGAATTCGCGACACGACGCGGATATTCCCTCGTCCCGTACCTCGTCTGCGTCACCTATGATCCGGTCGAAGGGCCGTTCGACGTCCCGCAGCCCAGTTTCCGTTTTCCGGACCGGGGCGCCGACACCTGTCGACGTGTTCGCCGCGATCTCGCGCTCACGCTGAGCGAACTTTACATCGACTATCACCTGGCGCCGTTCAAACTATGGGCGAACGAGCGCGGACTGAATTTTCGCGCTCAACCTTATGGCGTTGCCATTGACATCGCTCGAGCCGGAGCACTGCTGGACATCGCCGAGGACGAGTCTTTCGCCTCGGGCACGTCGGACGATTGGCGATTGATCGCGAGCGGGGTGGAAGCCGCGGGTAAACGGATAGTCTCGGACGAACTCATCGCCGGCGGTTTTGGCGGCAGCTATCGCATGAGCACCCAGCAGATCGTTCGCGAGGTCAACGCCCAGTATGCGCTGGGCGCGAACCAGATCGTGTTCCACGGATACCCGTACGAAGAATGGCCTCCGCCCGTCGACGGCGTAGAGATCGACTCGTTTATGCGCTGGCCCGGGTTCCACGCGTTTATGCCAAGAATTCCGGACGCGTTCGGCGCCCGCAATCCGACCTGGCTGCTGGAAAGCACCCTTGCGCGTTATTACGCCCGCATGCAGCTCGTGCTGCGGACAGGCGAACGTCGACGGGACGTGGCGATTTTCAATCAAAGCCTGAATCACATCGACAATGCGTTCGACGGCAAGGTACTCCTCGACCGCGGTTATTCCTACGGGTACCTGACGCCCGGCTTGCTCGAGACAGTGCCGCCGGAGGTCGACGGCAACCGCCTTTATCCGGGTGGACCCGCGTTCAAAGTCGTCGTCCTCGACCGACCCGAGACCCTGTCGCTCGCCGCGGCACGGCGCATCCTCGACATGGCAACGCGAGGCATCCGCATTGTCGTCATCGGGCAAACGCCGGAGCGCATACCGGGCTTTGACCACCAACAGGGCGCCCTTGAAGCCGAGCTGGCCCTCCTGATTGGCGAACTGCGGCGACAACGTTCGGTCACCACGATCCCGGGAGCGCGACAACTCGTTCCAACTTTGCTCGACCTCGACATCAGGCCGGCGGCAACCAGCACGTCCGGCGTCTTTCGGTTTGTTCAGCGTATCGACGGCAACGTGCACTTCTTCTATGTTCACAACGGCTCCGACGCCGCGGTCAGTGACGAGGTCCGCCTCTGCGGCCCCGGCGTACCGTACCGGCTCAATGCATGGAATGGCGGTATCGCCTCCATTGCCGAATTCTCGATCGACGACGGCTGTGTCGCGACCCCGATGACCCTCGGGAGCGGCGAGGCCGCTCTGATGGCGCTGGCCCCCGATCACTGGACTGCACAAGACTCGCGCGGGCGCGCGAATCCGGTTGTCGAGAGCAACGCGGAAACGGTGTTTACTCTCAGTGGGCGCTTGATGGCCCGTGTCACGTCGAACAGCGCCGCGCGCGCCAGTCTGATGGACGGAACCGTCCTCCAGGGCGGGTTTGTAGAGCTGCCGGAACGCCGACGGCTTTCTACCTGGAATTTGCTCGTCGATTCTTTTCTGCCGGCCAGTTTGGACGGCAGCGACACAGCAACTCGTCACGAGCTCGTGGATGCCGGTCCCGTCCCGCTGAAACCGTGGTCTTCGATCCCGACGATCGCCAATGTGTCCGGAATCGGCACCTATTCGACCTCGATCGAACTCGGGGAGGGCTGGACGGGTACCGGGGCGCACATCCATCTGGGTGAGGTTTTTGGAGCGTACGGCATTCGTATAAATGGCCGGAGTATCGATCCCGTCAACCAGCTCGACACGCGTATCGACGTCGGCACACTGCTTCGCGTCGGCATGAACAGGATTGAGATCGTCGTTGCCACCAACCTCAACAATGCGCTGCGCATTTATTCCCCGAACGACTACGGTTCTCAACCCGTACAGCAGTACGGCCTGCTCGGCCCCGTATTCCTCGAACCCTACCGTGACGTGGAATTGATGGAGTCAAACGACGAGGCGAATAGCTATAATCGGTAGCTCATGAAACAACCGGGTCCAACCGGGGAACAGTTTCCCGACCGGTTTCCACCTTCGTGACCGCAGCCTGCGAGATTGGTCTCGATCCAGCCGTACCGTAAGAACGCCGCCATGCATGCAGCTCAACGAGAAAAGATGATCCTGGATCTCCTCCGGCAGAACGGCTTCGTGGCGTTTCGCGAACTGGAAAATCGGCTCGACGCCTCCTCCGCAACGCTCCGCCGCGACCTCAAGCGTCTTGCGAAGGAAGGGCAAATCGACCGGGTTCGTGGCGGTGCGAGACTGGTAGACCCGGATGATCAGGGCGGCGGGGTGAAGGCCGACCATCTGACGGGGGTGCCGTTCCACGAAAACATCAAGCGCATGAAAGAACAGAAACAAGCCATCGGCAGGAAGGCGGCTGAGCTTTGTTCACACGGTAGCGCGGTGATGATCGACGGCGGCTCTACGACTCTGCAGATGTGCCCACATTTAGCGGGGCTCGAGCTGCAGGTATTGACCAACTCGCTCTACATCGTTGCGGCCTTGCTGCAACAGGAAGGCACGCGAGTCCAGATCCCGGGAGGGTCCGTCTTCAGAGAACAGAACATCATCCTCTCCGCGGCGGACGACGACCTCATGCCGCGACTGCATGCACCCCAACTCTTCATGGGCGCCGCGGCAGTCGGCAAAAGAGGCATCATGCAGGCCGATATCATGTTGGTCGAAGCGGAGCGCCGCCTGATCGGTCGTGCAGAAGAAGTGATTTTGCTCGTCGATCATTCCAAGTTTCACAGCTCATCGGGAAGCGTCGTCTGTGAACTCGGGAAAATCGACAAGGTTATTACCGACGACGGTATCGATTCCCGCGACGTCGAAATGCTGAACGCCGTCGGTGTGGAAGTCACCATTGCCGAGACGGCTTAGCGACTGGAAATCAACGACGGACGTTGTCCGGCCCCTACATTTGGGCCAGTTGATCAAGCCGTAGAAGCCAATGCATCGACCAGACTGTGTCTCGGATCGCAACATTCGATGCCTCATAACTTGTTGATTGATATGACCTGAAGGCGGCGTCTGTTGCGTACAATGTCGGACAATGCACGACAAAGCAGGACTGATGTCGGAAACTTGTCGGAATTGATGTGAGATTGACACTGTGCACAGATTAGGTGAAGTCCATCTAGTAAATTCATGCACCGAAAGTCGGGAATAGGATCGCCTCTTTGTACGACCCCATAACTACCAGAAAAGGTAGTTGAATAACTCGAGACCGACTCGTAAATTTATTTACGTGAAGTATTCGGAAAACGGTTGAGGGCACCTGATAAACATCAGTCTGCCAGCGACATTGTCTATCGAATTTTTCGTGGCGCCGGTAACGATCTCATGAACGTTCCTGATTCGCCAATCCCTTTTGGGAAATCGTATGAAAAGACGGTCGGTGTGGTTGGCGGTCACTTGTACGGTCAGCGGTCAAAGCCCAACCTCATACGGATTCACCAATGCTAAAGTAGGAGCTGCGCGTTTCGTTTTGCTGCTTTGGAGAAGCTGTCATGACGCGACAACAGAACCCCCACGCCACATTTGTATCACTGCTGCTTACCCTTTCGCTACTGGCAACTGCGAACACCCACTCGGCCGAATTGTTCTCTGCTGTCGATAGCACCACGTATCAACGTCTAGCTGTCGAAAACCGATCGTCTCTAGCCAAGTACGCGCACCTCTCCAAACGACTTCGTCTAGTCACCATCAATACCGAGGTGTTGCTTGGTGACCAAAAGGAATTCTCGATTTCACCGTTTTCGGACGTCAGCATACCCGTCAGCCGCACCGACTTACGAATGTCGGATAGTAAGAGTTCATTTCAATGGACGGGGCGATATCTGAATGCACCGCTTTCAAGGGACGCATTCTTGAATCTACAGCGTTCACGCGACGTGGAGCCCGAGTACGCTAAGCGACTCTATGCAACGCTCTTCGAGCTGCAGATTTCCGGCGCAAAATACATCTACGACGAGGAAGCCGGCGAGAGCAGGGAGGCTTCGGCGGTGTATCCAGATCCAGTAACCGGTCGCTACGACCACCGAAAACTCTTGTCCCGTAGCACTGGTGCGTCGGCCGGTTACTTTGAAATCGTCCTGGACGTGAAGCCGCCACTACCGGAAGGTGAAACCAATGATGACGGGGCACCATTCTCAGCGATCTATGCGGTGAGATCGCTGCCGAGCGACCGGCGCTACCACATCGTGTATGAGGTTGATCCTGCAAAATCGGTACCAGTCGGTCCGGTGGACGCCATCAACAATCCCGACGCAGCGAGAAGGCTTGAAGAGTACCGCAATCTGGAGAAAGCACTAGAAAACAGCAGTCAATGAGCAACAGGAGCAACCAATAGACTAAGGAGAGCATTTCAATGCCCAGGACTACTCACTACTGCTTGGCTCTACTGTTCTGCTTGTCCGGGACGGCCCACTCGCAGCTAAATCCGCCGGTGGTCGAGGACACGATTCACATACTGGTGCTGAAAGAGGCTGGAGTATCCCAAACCTACACTGAAACACAGCTTAACTCTCTGCTGAATGCCTGGGAAGACACTAGCTTTACTCTAGGTAACGCGCCTGTGTCGCTGACGGTTATTAACGCCGCAGCGCCGCTAATCATGCCAGACATTTCTTCTTCGGCTGGGTATATCACGCATCGCAATGCTGTTCACGCACTGGTTTCCGTGCCTGTCGGCGGTGCGCTACCGATTCGAGACGCCTTAGCGGCCGATATCGTCCTTCTGTTTGTCGATGCCTTCGCTGGCTCCAACCCCTATTTAACTTGTGGCCGTGCCGATCAGGATAATTGGATCCCGCCGCCACCGAGTAGTGGCGGCCAATTTGATGAAGACCCCCTCACCGGCCTGGATTTAAACGGCAAAGACGACTATTACATCGCGTTGATCGCGAATGACGTCCCATGCAATGGGCCGGGGAATACCCTCGTTCTAGCCCATGAGTTTGGCCATCTTCTCGGCGCCGGCCACTACGAAGTTCCGGCGGGCGTCTCTGCACCACGTCCGGGTCTGCTGGCTAATAGCAAAGCTGCATGGCGGTCTGCGGGTTGGGGCATCACTAGGTACACAACAATCGGTATGTCACCCGCTGACAGTCCGTGCCTTTCGTTCTGGTGCATCTACGACAATGTATGGAGCGATTGGTCTTTTACCTGGAACGATCCACAACGCCGTAATACCGACGCAATAGACCTTACGGCGGAATCACTGGCGCATTACAGAATGGGAACGCCAACCTTTGGTGCGACTGAGACGTGTATTGATGGCATAGACAACGATGGCGACGGCCAAACGGATACGGGCCAAGACCCAGATTGCAGCACAGGGAACTCCGAAGTACCGCTACCACCACCCTTGCCACCAACGTGCGACGCCACCGTCAGGCCGTTTGGGCTGTTCACTTACTTGGTTGATGGATGCGTCCCCGGCACTTCGACATCGCACTACCGACTCGCTTGGGGTCACCATTGTCCTGATCAGGTGTTCGAGTATGAAATTTGGGCAGCGACACCGCCAACTGGCTTACGAACTTTCAGATGGGTGGTACCCAATACCGGCTCTGACGCATTCATCACAAACGGTAGTGGTCGAATCTGGGTTCGGTCTTGCGGCGTCGGCGGATGTTCAGGGTTCACCCTCAACAGCGTAATTGTGACTGATATTTGCCCGTAACTTCACGAAGATCAGACACACAAAAGCTGCAATTCTTCCGTTTTATCGAACTGGAACTCTCATTGTCGTCCAGGACACAACTAACGAAAAAGGGGCCCCTACGGGACCCCTTTTTGAGCTACTCGACACATAGCTTACAGATTGTTCCGGACACATGGTTTACACATTACGGCATTTGGGGAGCCCCCGGATGCCCTGGAAAGAGTGTAAACCGATGGATGAGAGACTTCGTTTCATAGCCAGGCTGCTCGAGGGCGAGAAGATGGCCCCACTGTGCCGGGAGTTTGGGATTAGCCGCGTCACTGGCTACAAGATTTTCAACCGATACAAAGACTGCGGCCTTCAGGGCCTGAACGACCGTAGCCGGGCGCCGTACCGGCAGGCCAACCGCCTACCCTACCAGGTCGAGCGTACGATTCTCGGGATCAGGAAGGAACACGACACTTGGGGCGCCCGCAAGATCCGCGACAAGCTGATCAAGCAGTTCCCGATGGTGCCAACGCCTGCCATCAGCACTATCCACGCCGTGCTGGACCGCCATGGCCTCGTGAAGCGAAAGAAACGCCGTCGCTACAAGGCTGAAGGAACGCCGCTGGTCGCTGCACACCAGCCAAACGAGCTCTGGTGTGCCGACTACAAGGGCGAGTTCATGCTCGGCAACAAGCAGTACTGCTACCCGCTCACGATCTCCGACTACAGCTCCCGATACCTGATCGGCTGCGAAGGCGTGAAGTCCACCAAAGCGGACATCGCCTTTACCATTTTTGAAAGAGCTTTCAGGGACTTCGGCCTGCCCAGCGCCATCCGCACCGATAATGGTGTGCCGTTCGCTTCCGGCAATGCGCTCTTTGGCCTCACTCGGCTCTCGGTCTGGTGGTTGCGCTTAGGCATCAGCCTGCAGCGCATCAAGCCCGGCCATCCTGAGCAGAACGGCCGTCACGAACGCATGCATCTAACCCTCAAGCAGGAGGCTACGAAGCCTGCCGCCTTCAACTTCCTTCAACAACAGGAGCGCTTCGACGCCTTCATCGGGGTTTACAACAACGAGCGGCCTCATCAAGCGCTCGATGGCGCCTACCCCGGTGATCTCTATACACCTTCAGCTCGCGTCTACGAACCACCGAGTCCGCCGGACTATCCGTTCCATGACCGGGCGATCCGCGTCACCGGCTGCGGCCGTATCTGCATCGGCCGACGTAAAATCAACCTCTCGACCGCCTTCGCCGGACAAACCGTGGGCGTTAGAGAGATCGAGGACCAGATCTGGCTGGTCAGCTTCCTCGACTATGATTTAGGATACTTCGATAATCAACGGGGCCGGGTGGAACCCGGCCCCAATCCGTTCGTACCGGACAAAGTGTTAACCATGTGTCCGGAACAAGGTGTAAACCATGTGACCGGTTAACACCTTGATCGAATTGGCGCGCCCGGAGAGATTCGAACTCCCGACCGCTCGGTTCGTAGCCGAGTACTCTATCCAGCTGAGCTACGGGCGCATTATCTGGTTCTTCGTTGGATGGCCGATGCCACCCGTCGGCGGCGGCGCTGCCCGGCGCTCATCGCGTCGCCCCGCGCGCCTACCGGCGGAGGGCGATTATAGGGATACTGAGCGCAGAATACTATGCCCGGCGATCACCTCCGACTGACTGCGAGGGCCTCCTCGGCGCTGGTCGCGCCGACCGCAAGGCTTAGAACCAGCTTGAGGTATTCCGGCAGCTGCTCCCCGGTAAAGTTGTCCTGCCCGTATTCCAGCCAGGTTTTGTGCGCATCGGCGGGTCTGCCCGCCGCGATGTCTCCGAGCATTGCCGCGGCGATCACGTAGGCGCTACGGTGATCCGGTATCTCTTCAAAACGGTGCAGCAAGCGCCTTCCACCCGCCGCCATCTCGGGACCGTCCCGTCCCGCGATGGCCGAATAGAGGCGGCGCCACATCCTCGCCCGCTCGTCGTCGGGCGCGGCGCAGCCCGATACGTGCAGGCGTTCCACCAGCGCCGTGGCGCGCGCCGCCTCGAGATACGGCAGTGCGATGACCGCAATATCGTGGACCGTCTCCTCCCAGCGGTCGGGATTGGAGTCCAGCGCACAGTCGGTGGCCGATAGCAACAGCCAGTCGGAGATGTAGCGTGCCCGGTTTATCGAGCGATGAAAGGACGTCTCTGGGTCAACCAAACTGCCGCTCATGATTTTCCGGTACACCCAGTCCGCTGCCCCAATCGACTGACTCCGCGTCCAGGTCTTCGCGGGTGACACCTGATCGAAACGGATTGACTCGGCATACAACATCTCCAACAGCGGAAGCGGCGCAAGCGACCAGGCGTTGAGCGTAGTCGCTCGCGTGGCTCTGTACCGCGCTTTTCCGGCGTTCAGATCGACGAAGGGATAGTAGTCGGAATTCACGGGAGCGGCGACCAGATCCAGGTAGGGTTCCAGAATGCTGCGATCAGCGAGCTTTCGAACCATCAGGTCGGCAACGTTGTGGATACCAACTCTTTGCAGCGATTTCCGCAACTCGCCCTGCCACAGCAAGTCCCAATCAGGTTCCGGCAAATCACCGTCTTTTTTCGCAATAATCAGAATGTCGAAGCTGTTCGGCGTGTATACCGCAAAATCGCCGAAGTTCTCCACCAGCGCTTTCAGGATTGACTCGGCGAGCACATCCGAAAACTCATACAGCTGAATCCATTGAACGAACAGGCCGTCGTCTTCCAGATGGTTCCTGATCGTGCCGTAGAACTCGGTGGAGAACAGGCTTGCGACTCCGCTTACCCACGGATTGGACGGTTCGGCGATGATGATGTCGTAAACGCTGTTGTGCAGCGAAAAATATGTCTTTGCGTCTTCAATGAATATCCTGCTGCGCGGATCGGTATAGGCGCGGGCAACGTGTTCGCCAAAACCCCTTGAGGCGTTGACCATCTCGGCCTCGATTTCGATGGTGTCGACGTATTCGACTTGCTCATTGCCAAGCAGCACGTGCGTGGTCTGACCGGAACCCATCCCGATATTGGCAATCAGTGTCGCGTCCGGCTTGTACGCGAACGGAATCGTACCCGCCAACGTCATGGTCGACTCGTCCAGTGTCACCGGTCTGTCCGGATCTACCTGGATCGATGCGTCGGCTTTGCCGTTGGTCGCAAGAATGATCTGTCCGGCCGTCTCTCGTCGAAGCGATACGCTTGCGGTTTTGCCATCGCGATAAAAAAGCACTTCGTCATCCATTGCTTCGGTCGTGTTGCCCGCACGAAAGACGCCTGACATCAGCAGTCGTGAATCGATGTCGACCGCTATCGCCGTCACGGCAATTGCGCCAACACCAACAGCCGCACTCGCAGCAAGACGGAAACGACCGCGCTCGCGTGGTATCGCATGCCGAAGAAGGACGATTGCAAGAGCAACATCCAGCGCGGCGCCAAACGCGATGAGGTTTTTTAGGCCGAGCATGGGCAGACCGATATGCACGGCAAAAAGTACACCGACAATGGCGCCGGCCGTGTTCGCTGCGTATATCTGACCGATGCTGGCCTCGCCGTCGCCTTTTTGGATCAACACGTAGGTAAAGAGCGGCAACGTCATACCCGCCATGAACGTGGTTGGCAGCATGACACCCAGCGCAATCGCATGGCTCGCGATGCTGAATCCCGTGAAACCGGCGTCGTTTCGAGCCAACATGTTCAGAAGCCACGCCATCCAATCGAACGACGTCACGTAAACGGGTATCGTCAAAAGAGCGAACAGCCCCATAATCAACTGAACGTAGCCCGAGAATCGCACCGGATCGCCAATGCGGTCGATACGCCGCTTGATCCACAGCCCGCCGAAGGCGAGACCTGTAATAAACGCGCTGAGCATCAGCTCGAAAGAATGAGTGGTCGCACCGAGCACGAGACTCAACATGCGAATCCAGCTTATTTCGTAAACGAACGATGCCATTCCGGTAACGAACGCAGCAACCAGAAAAAGGGTTTTGATCGTGTCGCGGGACGTTGACGACTCGCTCACCTTTAGCGGCGGCGTTTCCGGACTGGGATCGAGACGCACGAGAATCCATACCACCAACGCCAGCGCTATGTTGATCAAACCGGCGGTCATCATGGTACCCGGCAGACCGAACGCGCCGATAAACCAGAAACCGCTCGCGAGAACACCCAATGCCGCACCGATGCTGTTGGTGAAATAGAGCATCGCGATACTGCCGCCCGGCGTATCCGGAAAGCGGCGAACGATGCCGGCGCTCATCAACGGGAATGTCATGCCGAGCAGGATCGACTGCGGCATGATCAGAAGACTCGCCGCCAGCCATTTCAGCACCGCGCCGATTGCGGGCACACCGATCGACGGCAGTACGGACGAGTAGAATACCTCCACTATGCCGGTAAACATTCCGTGGAAAACGAGCGCTACCAGCCCCACGATCACCTCGACCGCCGCGTAGATCAGTATTGGCGTCTTGGCGCGGTGAGAATACCTGCTCGCGATGAACGAACCGACCGCCATGCCGCCCATGAAGATAATGAGCACGAGCGACTGCGCGTACGCGGCATGTCCCAGAAACAACTTCAGGTAGTGTGACCAGATCGACTCGTAAATCAGGCCGGAAAACCCCGAGATCGCGAAAATCGCGAAATAGAGCGATCGGGGAGCTGCCAGCTTGACACCCTGCCTGGCCGGTGAATTCGTTGCCTGCGACATCGTCATCTCATGTGTCCTTCCAACCGACGCAATGAAAACACAGATTAAACATAAGATATGTGACGCAGGTCCGTCGAGTAAGCTTCGCTTAAGGTCCGCGGGGATGGATTCGCTCGCTAGCGCTCGCTCGCCCCTACGGGGCGCCTGCGGTGTCCAAATCGGCGATGCCGATTTGTCGAACGGGGTTCTCTTCCGGACGCTCTCTCCGCCAGACACCAAAAAGGCCCGCATCAGCGGGCCTTTTTGGTGTCTGGCGGAGAGAGAGGGATTCGAACCCTCGAAGGGCTATTAACCCTTACTCCCTTAGCAGGGGAGCGCTTTCGACCACTCAGCCATCTCTCCGAGCTTGGTGTGCGATGCTGGCTTTGCACTCCTTCTCTCGACGAAGGTGGTCGTGGCCTCACCGCTGAACTTGGATATCTTAACTAAAGATCAATCCGCGGCAACCATAGGAACTCGCCTCGGCACTATCTGCGGATTGGGGCGCGCAATATTACTGGCCGACAATCCGCAGGTAAAGTGCGGGCTTCTGGCTAGACGTCGTTCGACGCCGACTTGGGTGGCGGTTCGCCGTGGGCCTTCTCGCTCTGAATGCGCTCGTAGATTTCTTCGCGATGCACCGCGACGTCTTTGGGGGCATTGATACCGATGCGGACCTGGTTCCCTTTTACGCCTAGGACCGTAATCGTGATATCGCTCCCGATCATGACGGTCTCCCCGGCGCGGCGCGTAAGAATCAGCATGACTTCCTCTCCTGCCTCTTATTATTACGCTCAATTGTGCGCTTTTATGACTTCAATAATAGTCTAATTGCACGTACCCGGTTTAATGCCTTGATTTATATGGTTAAAAATGACCGCAATCAAGTCCGTGTTGATCTATCCGAGCCGATCACGGATCCATGGGATCACCGACTGCAAGGCGGCGTCGAGCCGTTCCGCGTTCGAGCCACCGGCTTGCGCGAAGTCCGGGCGACCGCCGCCTTTGCCGCCAACCTGCTCGGCCACCGGCCGAATGACGTCTCCCGCGTGGATTCGATCGGTGTTGTTTCGCGTGACACCCGCGGCCAGGCGAACCTTGCCTTCGTCAACGGAGCCTAAAACGACGATCGCGCTTTCGAGCTTGTCCTTGAATCGATCGACCGCGTCTCGAAGCGTCTTGGCGTCGGCGCCGTCCATTCTCTTCACCATGACCTTGACGCCGCCGATTTCCGTAACGTCTTCCGTGGCGTCACCGGCGCCGCCGCTCAACAGCTGCTGCCTGACCTTTGCAAGATCTTTCTCCAGCTCTTTGTTTCGTTTCAGAAGCTGCTCGACCTTCTGAGCGGCCTGCTCGCGCGAGCTTTTCAGCTTGGCGGCGACGGTATCCAGGGCAAGCAGGTTGCCGTCAACCCAGCGAAGCGCAGCTTCGCCGGTGACCGCTTCGATGCGGCGCACACCGGAGGCGACACCGCCTTCCGAGGTGATTTTGAAAAAGCCGATGTCGCCGGAGCGGCGCACGTGGGTGCCGCCGCACAGCTCCACGGAACGCTCGCCAATTCGCAATACGCGAACCTCGTCGTCGTACTTTTCGCCGAACAGCGCGATTGCGCCGGAATCGACGGCGTCGTCGTATTTCATCAAACGCGTCTCGGCCGGGTGGTTCGCGCGAATCTCGCGATTCACGAAAGCTTCGATCGACTTGATCTGCTCAACGGTTACCGGCTCGTAGTGGGAAAAATCGAACCGCAGGCGATCAGGTGCAACGAGTGAACCTTTCTGGGCAACGTGTTCTCCAAGGATGCTGCGTAACGCGGCGTGCATCAGGTGCGTCGCCGAGTGATTGAGCACAATGGCGTGCCGCCGCGCGCCGTCTACTTTCGCGTCGGCGTCAGCCCCGACGCGCAACGAGCCCGACTTCACACGGCCGAAGTGTACGTTCGCATTTCCTCGCTTTTGGGTGTCGGTCACCTCGTACACGCCCGTGCCGGTCTCGATGGTTCCAGTGTCGCCGACCTGTCCGCCGGCCTCGGCGTAGAACGGCGTCGACGCAAGAATGACCGCTCCCTCTTCACCTTCGTCCAGCGAATCGACTGCCGTGCCATTTTTGAAAACGGCCTCGATCGTGCTCGATTGCTCTATGCACTCGTAGCCGGAAAACGCGGTTTCAAGGTCCGTTTCGATGCCCGCATCGTCGACCGCCGCAAACTTGCTGGCTGCCTTCGCCAGTTCACGCTGCGCCTGCATCGCCTTCTCGAAACCCTCGGTGTCGACGACAAGGTTGCGTTCGCGAGCGATGTCGGCCGTCAGGTCGACCGGAAACCCGTACGTATCGTAAAGCTTGAAAGCAAGATCACCCGACACCTTGCCGGTCCGGACGTCGGCCAGCGCCGACTCGAGTATTTCCATGCCCTGATGAAGCGTCTCGGCAAAACGGAGCTCCTCTTTTTTCAGAACTCGCTCGACGTGCGCGCGCGCCCTGGCGAGTTCCGGATAGGCGTCACCCATCTCGTCGCAGAGCGGTTTGACGAGCTTGAAAAAGAACGGCTCGTTCATACCCAGCTTTTTGCCGTGACGGACGGCCCGCCGGATGATCCGCCTGAGCACGTAGCCCCGGCCCTCGTTGCCCGGCAGCACGCCGTCGACAATGAGAAAGGAACAGGCCCGGATGTGGTCTGCAATGACGTTCAGCGAACTCGAACCGTCGTTGGCGACGCCGACGACGTCGGCGGTCGCTTCGATCAGGTTGGCGAACAGGTCGATCTCATAGTTGCTGTGCACCTGCTGCATCACGGCGGCGACGCGCTCGAGGCCCATCCCGGTATCCACCGAGGGTTTCGGCAACGCGGTTAGCTCACCGTCTTTCGAGCGCTCGAATTGCATGAAAACGAGGTTCCAGATTTCCACGTACCGATCCCCGTCCTCGTCGGGGGAGCCCGGCGGCCCTCCCGGCACGTCGGGCCCGTGGTCATAAAATATCTCGCTGCACGGACCGCAGGGCCCGGTGTCGCCCATCGCCCAGAAGTTGTCCTTTTCCCCCATTCGCGAGAAACGACCGGGGTCTACCTGCATCTCGTTCAGCCAGATGTCGGCGGCTTCGTCGTCCTCCCGGAAAACGGTCACCCAGAGTTTTTCCGCCGGGAGACCAAGCGTTTCCGTCAGAAAACCCCAGGCCAGCTTGATGGCGTCCTCCTTGAAGTAGTCACCGAAACTGAAGTTGCCGAGCATCTCGAAAAACGTGTGGTGACGCGCCGTGTAACCCACGTTTTCCAGGTCGTTGTGTTTGCCGCCCGCGCGGACACAGCGCTGGGAACTGACCGCGCGCCGGTAACTGCGCTTGTCCTTGCCGAGGAACACGTCCTTGAACTGCACCATACCCGCATTCGTGAACAGCAGGGTCGGATCGTTACCGGGTACGAGCGGCGAACTGGCCACGACCTCATGGCCCCGCTCCCTGAAAAAATCCAGGAATGCCTGGCGCAACTCGTTGCTGGTCATCGATTTCATTAGGAAGGAGATGGGGCCGCCGCAACGGTCTGCAAGCGCCGCCAAACGGCTCTAGTGCTAGTGACGGCGTGATTATTCCACAAATCTCCGCCAGTGGTCAGTTGCTCCGGCAGGGACGCTCCGGTTCACGGGGTCTCAAACCGGTTCGACCTCCGGCATCACCTCACCGTTCGGCGCCAGCACGAATTGCTCCAAACGCCAGCGAATCAGAAAGCTGCCGGTCTCGTCGGGATTGGCGCTGACCTCGATCTCGCGTGCGTCGACCCGATGCCGGAGATGTTTGCTCAGGACTCCGGCGATACTCGGTTTTTCGGCGGCATAGACAATATCCATCACGGTCTCCTTGTCTGCTCCAGCGGCGTTCCTGCCACGATTGCCTGACAAGGTACGGCGAGGCGCCTTAACCAACGCTTAAAGTTATCTGAATGACGGCTGAATCGCCGATTCCGCGGGTCGCCCGCCGGGACGGGCTCCTACACGCACCCGTTGGAGCCCGTCCCGACGGGCGACCCATGGAGATCAGTCGTCGGCGTTCCGCATCGCGTGCTGGATTTGCTCCATGTCGAATCCGCGGTACTGCAGGAAGCGCATCTGGCGGGCTTTTTCGGCGAAATCGGCGGGACGGTCGGTTCCGAATTTTTTCCGCCTGGCCGCGCGGGCCTGCGCAAACCAATCCGTGTCGAATCCACCGAGCACCTCGTCGATCAGCGCGGCATCCAGTCCGCGCTCCTGCAGGGCCTGGCGAATACGCAGCGGACCGCTCCCGCGGCCCGCTCGAGCGCCGACGAAGCTCTCGGCAAAGCGTTTGTCGTCTTGCAAACCGTCCGCCGCCAGCGCAGTCACCGCGTCAGCGGCAACGTCCGCCGGAAAACCGGCCGCGACGAGCCGCCCGGACAGTTCCTCCCGTCCGTACTCGCGACGGGCGAGGAAGTCCATGGCTTTCTTGCGCGCGGCGCGCGGGTCGGACTCGCGCTCGATATCGCCGGCGCCGAAGAGGTCCGAGTTCAGCTCGTTGATCGATTCGACCACCGCAGGCCTCTGTATTCGAGTGGACTCTGCCCGCTCACGCTTCTTTCGCGACCGGCTCCGAATCGTCGTCGGCGACTTTCTCCGGCAACAGCGTGGCGCGGATCTGCGCTTCGATCGTTTCCGCGATATCCGGATTGGATTTCAGGAACTGACGGACGTTTTCCTTGCCCTGGCCGATACGGTCGCCGCTGTAGCTGTACCAGGAACCCGCCTTTTCGATGATGCCCTGGTTGACGCCGTGCTCGATGATCTCGCCTTCCCTGGAGATGCCCTCGCCATACAGAATCTCGAACTCCGCAATCTTGAACGGGGGTGACACCTTGTTCTTGACGACCTTCACGCGCGTCTGGTTACCGATGACCTCGTCGCCCTTCTTGATCGCGCCGATACGTCGGATGTCGAGGCGCACGGACGAATAGAATTTCAGCGCGTTTCCGCCCGTGGTCGTTTCCGGGCTGCCGAACATGACGCCGATCTTCATGCGAATCTGATTGATGAAGATGACCATCGCGTTCGAGCGCTTGATGTTCCCGGTCAGTTTACGCAACGCCTGCGACATGAGCCGGGCCTGCAACCCCATGTGCGAGTCGCCCATTTCGCCCTCGATCTCCGCTTTGGGCGTCAGGGCGGCGACCGAGTCGACGACAATGACGTCAACGGCGCCGGATCTCACGAGCATGTCGGTAATCTCGAGGGCCTGCTCACCGGTGTCCGGCTGTGAGACCAGCAATTCGTCAACGTTCACGCCGAGCTTTTCGGCATACGCCGGGTCGAGCGCGTGCTCGGCGTCGACGAACGCGGCGGTGCCGCCCATTTTTTGAGCTTCGGCAACGACCTGCAGCGTCAGCGTCGTTTTACCCGAGGACTCCGGACCGTAAATCTCGACGACGCGGCCCTTCGGCAGGCCGCCGAGACCCAGGGCCGCATCGAGACCGATGGAGCCCGTCGAGACGGATTCGATGTCTCTGGACGCACCGGCGTCACCCAGCCGCATGACCGAGCCTTTGCCAAACTGCTTTTCGATTTGCCCCAGGGCGGCGGCGAGCGCCTTCTTACGATTGTCATCCATTGTGTGAAGCCATTCCGGTGTGAGCCAAAGAAGCGATTATTTCACAATTCAATTTGCATCGGCAGCGCAGCCCGTCCACAGAAATCCGGCGATGCGTGAAGAATGACGCCGAAGCTATTGTTTCAACGGGTGGTACTGAACGCCGTCGCGCGTCGAGACCGACTCCACCAGCTCGAACCCCGACCAGTTCAGCTCCAGCGGCCGCGCCAATAGGATCGGCTCGAAGGAGCGGGCGCGCCTGACCGCGGTGATGTGCGGCCGGTACGGAGCGGATTCGGGTTTGACGTCGAACTGCTTGAGCACGGCATGCAGATCGCCGCGCAGTCGTTCGAGCGGCGGCGGCACGGACATGGCCTGCAAACAGGCGATCCGCGGGCGCTGCCAGAAGCACAGGCGATCGAATCGCAGCCGGAACGGCTCCGCCCGGATGCCCTCTACCGCCGCCTGAAGCTCGCCGATCCGCGGTTCCGGGAACGCGCCGATGAAGACGAGCGTGACGTGCCAATTGCCGCGATAGACCGCGCTGCCCTCTACCACGCGCGCCGCCGGGCTCATCGTGTTGCGCAGCGTTTCCCGCTGGCGCTCGTCGGGCCAGAGCGCAAAAAACAGGCGTTTTTCAGCCGTCACGTCGCAGCCGCTCCCTCAAGCCCTGCAGCGCGATCACGACCGACTGCCTGCGGACGTCGTCACGATCGCCGCTCAGCGTTTTCAGCGCGGTTTCCGTGGCCGTCTTGCCATCGCCGCGCAGGGACCACGCGAAATAGACGGTGCCGACCGGTTTCTGTGCGGTGCCCCCGTCCGGACCGGCAATACCGCTGACGGCGACGGACAAGCCGGCGCCGCTCACGGCCAGTGCGCCTTCCGCCATCTCGACCACGGTCGCCTTGCTGACGGCGCCGTGCGCGTCGAGGGTGTCCGCGGCCACGCCCAGCAGGGACCGTTTGGCGGCATTGCTGTAGCTGACGACGCCATAACCGAAACAAGCCGAGCTGCCGGCAACGTCGGTGATGCTTTTTGCGATCCAGCCGCCCGTGCAGGACTCCGCGGTCGCCACCTGCACGCCGGCCACGAGAAGCTCCTCGACCAACGCGTGGGCAAGCGTCGTGATGGCGTTGACCTCAGTCATTCAGAATCGATTCGTACAATCGCAGATGCTCGTTCACCATCGGTTCGATCGCAAAATTCGCCTTTGCGTGTTCTCGGGCGGCCTTAGAGTACCGATCGCGCAATGTGCTGTCATCAAGCAGCGTCGCCATTGCCTCGGCGAGCAGGCCAGGGTTGGAGGGCGGTACCAATAGCCCGGTTTCGCCGTGGACGACGACCTCCGGGAGACCTCCCGCGTCCGATGCAACCACCGGGACGCCCGCGGCCTGGGCCTTCAGAGCGATGACGCCGAGACCCTCCGTCAACGCCGGATGCACCAGAAGATCGAATGCGCCGAGATACTCGTCGAGATCGTCACGAAATCCTGCGAACTGCACGCGGGTTTCGAGGCCCAGTTTTTCGCACATATCGAGAAGGCGCGCCTCGTCACGCCCGCGCCCGAACAACACGACGCGCAGTCCCGGGTAGCCTGGCGCGAGTTTCGCAACCGCCTCCAGGAGATGGCCCTGCCCCTTGCGCGGAATCAGCTGGGCCGCTGACGCAACCGCGATGTCCTCGGCGCCGATGCCAAATTCGCTGCTCAACACGGCCCGATCGGGCGCCCCTGCAAACCTGTCGACGTCTACCGCGCTGCGGATGACCACCAGCTTCCGCTGATCCAGGCCCGCTTCGTTGAGCACGTTCGCGATTGCGCGCGAGATTGCGATGACCCGCCGAAATCGCCGGTAGCGCAGCCCGGCAACGAAGCCCGATTCGGCGTTGTCGACGCGGCGGGAAACCACTGCGGGGATACCCAGCATGGCGGCCGCCTGGCCGCCCAGAAAGTCTCCACCGCGGCGGCTATGGCAGTGCACGAGGTCCGGCTTGAATTCGGTCATGGTCCGGCGAAGCCGCCAGATGAATTTCACGTCGAGGTCGCCGCGGCACGGCAACTCAACGGTGTTGATGCCGGCGGCGGCCGCCGCCGCCGCGATAGCGCTTTCCGGCGGACAGACGAGGACGTTGTCGACGCCGCGCGCGGACAGGCCCGCGACGATGTAAAGCACCTGCTGCGCGCCGCCGTACAGATGGCGGCCGGTTTCGACGTGGAATACCTTCATGCAGTGGCTGACGGGAGCTTCCGGACGTTGGATTTACTGAAGGCCAAAGGCTAGCATGGTCCGCCTGCAGATTGATGCCGGCACACGCTGTGTTTCACCGACCGTCGGCGCGACCACCGCCAACCTCGAAATAGAATGAGCGCGAACATCTCACCTGTGCATACCCCAATGATGCGCCAGTATCTGGGCATCAAGAAAGACTACCCCGACATGCTCGTGTTTTATCGGATGGGCGACTTTTACGAGTTGTTCTACGAGGACGCGAAGCGCGCCGCCGCGCTCCTGGACATCACGCTCACGGCGCGCGGCAAGTCGGGGGGCAATCCGATCCCGATGGCCGGCGTTCCCTATCACGCCGTTGAGGGTTATCTCGCGAAACTCGTGCGAAAAGGCGAGTCGGTGGCGATTTGCGAGCAGATCGGCGATCCGGCCACGAGCAAGGGCCCGGTGGAACGGAAGGTCACCCGTATCGTGACGCCGGGCACGCTGACCGACGAGGCGTTGCTGCCGGACAGCGGCGACAACCTCGTGGCTGCCGTATTCGCGGACGACTCGGGCACCGGCCTGGCGTGGCTCGACCTGTCCGCCGGCCGATTCAGGATGACCGAACTCGCGGGGGCCGATGCGCTTGGCGGCGAGCTGGAACGGTTGCGGCCGGCAGAGCTGATTCACAGCGAAGACCAGCCGGGTCTGCGCGATCAGCGCGACGATTTTCGGGCAACGTCCCGACCGCCCTGGCACTTCGACATCGACAGCGCACGTCGTCTGCTGTGTTCCCAGTTCAAGACCCTTGATCTTTCCGCCTTTGGCTGTGAAGACTATCCGCGCGGCCTGACCGCGGCCGGAGCGCTGCTTCAGTACGTCATCGATACGCAAAAAACCGCGCTGCCGCATATCGACTCGATCGCCGTCGAACGTAACGACGATGCCGTCGTCATGGACGGGCCAACCCGTCGCAACCTCGAACTGGAACAGTCCCTGAGCGGGATGCCCGAACACACGCTCGCGGGCATCATGGATTCCTGTCAAAGCCCCATGGGCAGCCGCCTTCTGCGCCGCTGGATTCAGCGACCGCTGCGGGACGCCGCGGTCCGCCTCGCGCGGTACCAGGCGATCGACACCCTGATTGCGCGGTCCGCGCCGACCGATCTGCAGGAATCGCTCGCGCGTATCGGCGACGTCGAACGAATCCTGTCGCGCGTTGCGCTGCGTTCGGCGCGCCCGCGCGACCTGGCCCAGCTTGGTCACGCCCTCGACAGCCTCCCGGAACTTGCGCGGCGGCTGGAGGACATGGACTCGCCCGGACTCCAGGAGCTGCGCCGGAACATCGGCGACCACCCGCGCATGCGCGAACTGCTGGCTCGCGCGCTCATCGACAACCCGCCGATGCTGATACGCGACGGTGGCGTCATCGCACGCGGGTTCGATGAGGAGTTGGACGATCTGCGCGCGATCGCCGAGAACGCCGATCAGTTTTTACTCGATCTCGAAGCCCGGGAAAAAGACCGAACCGGAATACAGACTCTGAAGCTCGGCTACAACCGCGTGCACGGCTATTACATCGAGATCAGTAAGGGCCAGGCCGCGAACGCGCCGGTCGAATACGTCCGGCGGCAAACCCTGAAAGGCGCCGAACGCTACATCACGCCGGAGCTCAAGGAATTCGAGGACAAGGTGCTGGGCGCCCGGGAACGAGCACTCAGTCGCGAGAAGTTTCTCTACGACGGCCTGCTCGACAGCCTGCTCGAAAACCTGGCCGACCTGCAGGCCAGCGCGGCCGCGCTGGCGGAACTCGACGTGCTGGTTTCATTTGCCGAACGCGCGGTGACGCTCGACCTGAGCCGGCCGGAGATTGCCGCGGAACCGTGTATCGAAATACGCGGCGGCCGCCATCCGGTCGTCGAGCACGTGAGCGAAGCGCCGTTTGTCGCCAACGATCTTACGCTGAACGACGACCAGCGGTTGCTGGTGATTACCGGCCCGAACATGGGCGGTAAATCGACGTACATGCGTCAGGCGGCGCTGATCGTCGTGCTCGCTCACATCGGCAGTTTTGTCCCCGCGGAGCGTCTTCGTATCGGGCCTATCGACCGGATTTTCACGCGCATCGGCGCATCCGACGATCTCGCCGGCGGTCGCTCGACGTTCATGGTGGAAATGACCGAAACGGCAACCATCCTGAACAATGCAACGGATCAAAGCCTGGTCCTGATGGACGAGATCGGCCGCGGCACGAGCACCTTCGACGGGCTCTCCCTGGCGTGGGCGGCGGCCCACCACATGGGCGAACAGGCTCGGGCGTTTACGCTCTTTGCCACGCACTACTTCGAGCTCACGGCGCTCGCCGACGAACTGCCCGCCTGCCGCAACGTACACCTGGACGCGACGGAACATGACGGAACGCTCGTCTTTCTGCACGCGGTCCGGGCCGGGCCGGCGAACCAGAGTTACGGTCTCCAGGTCGCCTCGTTGGCCGGCGTGCCGGCCAAGGTGATTCGGCGGGCCAGGGCCTATCTCACGACGCTCGAATCGCACCAGCAGCCGCCGAACGACAGGGCGCAGGGCGAACTGCCGCTGGCGATGCCGGCGCCGGAACCGGCGTCGATGCCGCCGGCGGATCCCCTGCGGGAGACGCTGGCCGACATCGACCCGGACGACCTGTCGCCCCGCGAGGCGTTGGCCGCGCTTTACCGGCTCAAAGACCTGGACGACGAACAGTAACGAGGCAAACCGTACGGCGACCTCATTCCTCCCGCAGGAACTCGCCGCGCTCGATGAAGGCCGCCGCCTGGTCGGCGACGTCCCGGGAAACGACCATGCCGGTATGACTCACCCGCATGACGATGTGGTCTTTCAAGCCCGGCAGACGGGTCTCGGTGACGGCGACCGTGCCGTCGTTGTCCTCACCGAACGAGGTGATCAATCGGCCGAGCCCTGCCGATACGTTGCCCGCAATCACGCCGATCTCACGCCGGCGCACGAGTTCGGCGGCCCAGCTCGACGCCGGTTCTTCCAGCGCGGCCTTGGGCAGCGTGTCACCCATGATGGCCTTGCTCCAGCGGTGCTTGTTGAGCTGCTCCGCCGCGTGCGAGCCGCAGAGCGGAGAGCCCAAGCAAACGACTCTGCCGGGAGGCGCCGCGTTCGACCGTGCAAGCATCCGCAGCGCCACGACGCCACCGAGACTGTGGCCAAGCAGATGCACTCTAGACGCGCCGAGATCGGTCACGAATTCCGCCAGCGCCCTTGCGTTTTCGTCGAGTCCGCCGCGAACGGACGGATACGAATACACGCGGCAAACCAATCCATGCTCCGATTCGAGACGGTGTTTGATGAACAACATCTCACCCCCCGGCGCCAGAAAACCGTGCACCAGCACCACGACCTGCCCGCTCACGGTTCGTCCCTAAGCATCTCGAGCGCCTCCTTGTTGGTCCAGGACCACACCCTCTCAATTGCCGCATCGATGTCAAGCCACCGATGCGCCGCGTGCTCGTCTGGATCCAGGCGGATATCCGCGACGCCGGGCAGTCGAAAGCGAAACTCGTGTTCGGTATTTTCCGTCACACCCGGCGCAAAACGGTCCCGCCAGCGTGGATCGATCGTAAACGCGCGCGTTGCCGTGGGACCCCGCAACACCCCTTCGTCCGACAAGCCCGTTTCCTCGAACAGTTCGCGCCGTGCTGCATCGAGGGGCGTTTCACCCTCATCGAGGCTGCCGGTGACGGACTGCCAGAAGCTGAACGGCGCAACCCGGCGCAGCAGGAGTACCTGCGATCGATCGACGTAAACGAGTACGAGCACCGATTCGGGCCTGCGGAATCCAGGCACGGCGTCTACTCCCGGGATTGCGCCCGCTGGTGCATACGCTCAATCCGCGCGCGGCTTCCGCAGGCGAATACCGGTCTCCTTGAGCTGAGCGTCGGACACCTCACCGGGCGCATCGGTCAGCGGATCGTGCGCCGACTGCGTCTTGGGAAACGCGATGACGTCGCGGATGCTGTCCACACCCGCCATCAACATCACGATGCGGTCCAGGCCGAAGGCGATGCCACCGTGCGGCGGGCAGCCGAATTCGAGAGCGGTTAGCAGGAAACCGAACTTCTCCTGCGCTTCCTCCCTGCCGATGTCGAGCAGATCGAAAACCGCCGCCTGGATGTCCTGATTGTGTATGCGGATCGACCCGCCGCCAATCTCGGACCCGTTCAGCACCATGTCATAGGCGCGGGAAAGCGCGTTGCCCGGATCGGCGCGCAACGCGTCCGCATCGGCGACGGCCGGCGCGGTGAACGGATGATGCAACGCCATCCAGCGCTTTGTCTGCGCGTCTTCCTCGAACATCGGGAAATCCACGACCCAGAGCGGCGCCCAACCGTCGCCGACGAGCCCACGATCCTCGCCGAGCTTGACACGCAGTGCGCCAAGCGCGTCGTTGACGATGCGCGCATTATCGGCCCCGAAAAAGATCAGGTCGCCGCTTTTTGCAGCGGTACGCTCGACGATGCCCGAGACCGCGTCGTCCGGCAGGAACTTCAGTATCGGCGACTGCAGCCCGTCCCGGCCGGCCGTCACGTCGTTGACTTTGATGTAGGCGAGACCTTTTGCGCCATAGCGGCCGACAAACGCCGTATAGTCGTCGATCTCCTTGCGACTCAGATTGCCGCCGCCCGGCAGACACAGCGCGGCGACCCGGCCCTCCGGATCGGCGGCGGGACCGGCAAACACCTTGAATTCGACCGAAGCCATCAGGTCGGCGACCTCGACCAGTTCGAGGTCGATGCGTAAATCCGGCTTGTCGGACCCGAAACGCTGCATCGCCTCCGCATACGCCATCTGCGGAAACGGATCGGCCAAATCGACGTCCAGCACCGCTTTGAACAGGTGCCGTACGAGCCCCTCCATCATCGCCATCACCGCCGTCTCGTCGACAAAACTCATCTCGACGTCGAGCTGCGTGAACTCCGGTTGCCGGTCGGCGCGCAGGTCTTCGTCGCGGAAACAACGCACGATCTGATAATAGCGGTCCATGCCCGACATCATCAGCAACTGCTTGAAGATCTGCGGCGATTGCGGCAGCGCGAAAAACTTGCCCGGATGCGTGCGGCTCGGAACGATGTAGTCGCGCGCGCCCTCCGGCGTGGCGCGAGTCAGCATCGGCGTCTCGATGTCGAGAAATCCGTTGTCGTCCAGAAAATGCCGCATCGCCTTCGTGACCTCGTGACGCAGGCGCATATTGCCGAGCATCTCCTCGCGGCGCAGATCGAGATAACGGTAAGTCAGGCGCAGCTCTTCGTTGGTATGCTCGTCGTGGTGGAACGGCGGCGTCTCCGATCGGTTGAGCACCGAAAGCTCCTGAGCGAGCACCTCCACGTGCCCGGTCGGCATCTTCGGGTTGATGGTCCCCTCCGGCCGCTCGCGCACCTTGCCTTTCACGGCCAGAACGAATTCACCGCGAACCCGCTCGGCGTCGGCAAAAATGTCCGGCCGGTCGGGGTCGAAAACGACCTGCAGCAGGCCTTCACGATCACGCAGATCGATAAAAATGACGCCGCCGTGGTCGCGCCTGCGATGCACCCAGCCGCACACCGAAACCTCGTCTCCAATGTGAGATTGGTCAACGTGTCCGCAATAGTGGCTGCGCATGGGAGGAGTTCCGGAGGCGAAAAAAGAGGCGGAATGGTAAGGGCTGGGCGGCCCGTCTGCAAGGTCGGGCGGCGCCGCTGGCGCCCCGAAAATCAGGACTTTTGCGCGTCCGGCTCATCGCGGTCCCCGGGCACCTCGAGCGGCAGCTCGGCGGTCCTGTCGTTTCTCCAGGTGGGTATGACGACGCCGAGCGAGATGATCATCTTGAGCGCCTCGTCCACCTCCATATCGAGAACCTGCACGTCTTTCTTCGGCACGATGATAATGAAACCGGAGGTCGGGTTCGGCGTCGTCGGCACGAAGCAGCCAACGACTTCCTCGCCCGACCGCCCCTGCACCTCACCGAGGTCGCTCGACGTCTGGAACGCGAGGCTGTAGATACCCTTGCGCGGATATTCGACCAGCAGCACGTTTTTGAACGCATTGCTGGAATCGGAGAAGACGATTTCGGCGAAGTTTTTTGCCGCGGAATAAATAGAACGCACGAACGGTATGCGATCCATCAACGATTCCCAGCCGCCGACGAACGCCCGCCCGACGAAGTTCGCGGCCAGCACGCCGGTAATCAGGAGCAGCAGGAACGTAAACACGACGCCGAGGCCGGGCAGCTCGACGCCGAGCACGGCGTCCGGATGATATTCGGCCGGCAGCACCCCCAGGATCCTGTCCAGCAGGGCATCCATGATGCCCACCGCCGCATTCAGCAGCAAATAGGTCACGGCAAGCGGCAGCCAGACCAGGAGCCCGGCGACAATGTACCGGCGAAGGTTCTTCATGACGGTTCAGCCATTATTCGACCACTGCGTTACAACCGTTCGAGCCGATCATCGGTTCAGAACCGACGGATCACGATGACTCCGTGCTGGCCTTGCTGGCGCCGCCGTCCGATTTCGACGCCGCGGCAGCGGGCTTCGAGTCCTTTTTGCCGTTCGATTTCGGCGCACTCTTCTTCTCCGGCTCGCCCTCGCCTTTCGCCAGGTTACGCTGATTGTCTTTCTTGAAGTCCGTCTCGTACCAGCCTTCGCCCTTCAGACGAAAACGCGGTGCCGACAGGAGCCGCTTGAGCGCCGCCTCGCCGCACTCGGGGCAATCACGCAGTGGCTCGTCGCTCATTTTCTGCAACGCATCCAGCGTGTGACTACAGTTCTTGCAAGCATACTCGTAAATCGGCATGCAACGGTCTCCACTTGTGCATCGTCCGCCGCTGGGTGCAGCGGCGGACCGGCTCGAAACAACGGGCGATTATACGGTGATCAGGCGGCGTTCTGGAATTCCAAACGCTCGTCCGAGACGCCAACCTCGATCGTATCGCCGGGTTTGAACTTGCCCCTGAGAATCTCCTGCGCCAGTGGGTTCTCGACCTGCTGCTGGATCGCCCGTTTCAACGGCCGCGCGCCGTACACCGGGTCGAATCCGGCCTCGGCCAGCTTGTCGCGCGCCGCGTCGGAAAGACGGATCGCGATCTCGCGCTCCGCCAGCCGTTCGTGAAGATAGCCGAGCTGGATGTCCACGATCTTTCGTATGTGTGCTCGACTGAGCGGGTGAAAGACCACGACGTCGTCGATGCGGTTGATGAACTCCGGGCGGAAGTGCTGACCCAGGATTCCCATCAGCGACGATTTCATCGTGTCGTAATTCTGCTCGCCCGCGAGCTCCTGGATCATCTGCGATCCGAGATTCGAGGTCATGACGATTACCGCGTTGCGGAAATCGACCGTGCGGCCGTGTCCGTCGGTCAGGCGGCCGTCGTCGAGCACCTGTAACAACACGTTGAACACGTCCGGATGCGCTTTTTCCACCTCGTCGAGCAGGATAACCGCATACGGGCGGCGGCGGACCGCCTCCGTGAGGTAACCGCCCTCCTCGTACCCGACGTACCCGGGCGGCGCACCGATCAGGCGCGCCACCGAATGTTTTTCCATGAACTCCGACATGTCGAGACGCACCATTGCGTCGTCCGTATCAAACATGAAGTTGGCCAGCGCTTTCGTGAGCTCCGTCTTGCCGACGCCCGTCGGCCCCAGGAAGAGGAACGAGCCGATCGGCCGCTTCGGGTCCGAGAGGCCGGCGCGGGAACGGCGAATCGCGTTCGCGACCGCAACCACCGCCTCGTCCTGACCAACGACGCGCTGCTGCACGGTCGACTCCATCTGCAGGAGTTTGTCGATTTCGCCTTCGAGCATCCTCGATACCGGGATACCGGTCCACTTGGAGACGATCTCGGCGACTTCCTCGTCGGTAACGTTGTTGCGCAGCAGCTTCGACTCGACCTGCTCCGCCTGCATCGCACCCGCGAGCTGTTTTTCGAGTTCCGGAATCCGCCCGTATTGCAGCTCGGACATGCGCGCCAGATCATTGGCGCGGTGCGCCGTCTCGAGTTCCAGCCTCGCCCGTTCGAGCTCTTCCTTGAGGTGCGTGGTTCCCTGCAGCGCCGCCTTTTCCGATTTCCAGACCTCCTCGAGATCCGAAAACTCTTTTTCGAGTTCGCCAAGCTGCGACTCGATATCACCCAGGCGTTTCTTGGACGCGTCGTCGGATTCCTTTTTCAACGCCTCGCGTTCGATCTTGAGCTGGATGACGCGCCGCTCGAGTTTGTCCATCTCCTCGGGCTTCGAGTCGATCTCGATACGGATTCGCGACGCCGCCTCGTCGACGAGGTCGATGGCCTTGTCGGGAAGCTGGCGGTCGCTGATGTAGCGATGTGACAGCGTCGCCGCCGCCACGATCGCGGGATCCGTGATTTCGACGCCGTGATGCACTTCGTATCGTTCCTTGAGTCCGCGCAGAATGGCGATCGTGTCTTCGACGGTCGGCTCCTCGACCAGCACCTTCTGGAAACGGCGCTCGAGCGCGGCGTCTTTTTCGAGATACTGCCGATACTCGTCGAGGGTTGTCGCGCCGACACAGTGCAATTCCCCGCGCGCCAGCGCCGGCTTCAACATGTTACCCGCGTCCATCGCGCCTTCGGCTTTTCCCGCGCCGACCATCGTGTGTAACTCGTCGATGAACAGAATGACCTGACCTTCCTGCTTGGCCAGATCGCCGAGCACCGCCTTGAGGCGTTCCTCGAACTCACCGCGAAATTTCGCGCCGGCGATCAGCGCCCCCATATCGAGCGACAGGATGCGTTTGTCGCGCAGCCCCTCCGGCACTTCGTGGTTGACGATTCGCTGTGCGAGACCTTCGACGATCGCCGTTTTGCCCACACCCGGCTCGCCAATCAGTACCGGGTTGTTTTTCGTCCGCCGCTGCAATATCTGAATCGTTCGACGAATCTCGTCGTCACGGCCGATAATCGGATCCAGTTTTCCCTGCTCGGCGCGCTCGGTCAGATCGATCGTGTATTTTTCGAGGGCCTGGCGGGTATCTTCGGCGTTCGGGTCGTCCACCTGTTGCCCGCCGCGCAGATCGTCGATGGATTTTTCGATCGCCCCGCGGATCGCTCCGGCCTGCTCCAGGATCGCGGCCAGCGGTGATTTCGAGTCGAGGGCGGCGAGCACGAAAAGCTCACTCGAGATGTACTGGTCGTTGCGTTCTTGGGCCAATTTGTCGGTAATATTCAGCAGCTTGACCAAATCGCCGCCGAGATGGACGTCGCCGCCGACACCCTCCACTTTCGGCAGGCGATCCAGCGCCTCGCCGAGCTGCGAGCGCAGCAAATTGACGTTGACCCCCGACTTCGTGAGCAGCCCGCGCACGGAACCGCCCTGCTGATCGAGCAAGCCGATCATCAGATGCACCGGCTCGATGAACTGATGGTCCTGACCAACCGCCAGCGACTGCGCGTCGGCCAAAGCCATTTGAAATTTGCTGGTCAATTTGTCCATTCGCATGGCGACAAATCCTAAGATCGAGAAAACTAGCCTCTAAATTGCGGCAATGCCCTCTTTTTCAAGCGATTGCGGGCGAGCAATCGTCAGACTCAGCCGCGGCGAAATATCAGGCTGGCCATGCGCCCGCACTGCCCGTCCCGGCGATAGGAATAAAAACTGCCCGTTTCCGCATAGGTGCATCGGCCACCGCCGTAAATCGCGGTCAGTCCGGCGTTTTCCAGCCGTTGCCGAGCCAGCCCGTAAAGGTCCGCCTGCCAGCGCCCGGCGGCGTTCTCCTCGAAGTGCCGGGCTGCCGCGGCATCACGGTCCAGAAACGCGCGCCGCACCTCCGCCCCGACCTCAAACGACGGTTGCGAGATCGCGGGGCCCAGCCACGCCGTCAGCTGGGCGGGCTCGCAATCGAACGCGGCAACGGTCGCCTCCAGGACACCCGCGCAGAGCCCGCGCCAGCCGGCGTGCGCGGCGGCAACGGCGCTGCCGTCAGCGGCGCAGAACAGCACCGGCAGACAGTCGGCGGTCAGCACGGCGCAAACCACGTCGTCCAGCCGGGTGACAGCGGCATCGGCCTCCGGCTCGGCGCCGCGGAACGGAGCGCATACGACGTTTCGTCCATGCACCTGCCGCAACCAGGCGGGCTCGTCCGGCAGCCGCAGCGCCCCTTTCAGGCGGCGGCGGTTCTCGCTGACGGCCTCGCGCCGATCGCCGACGTGGGCGCCGAGATTGAGGCCGGCATAAGCGCCGTCGCTGACGCCGCCGCTGCGCAGCGTCGTGCCTGCAACAACGTTTGCGGGCACCGGCCAATCGGCGCGCAAAAACGACACGGTTTTCACGAGCGCCTGCCGCGTGCGTCTTCCGACAGCGCATCCAGCAGTCGACGAAAATCGGCCGCCGGTTCGATGGCAAGTTCCAGGCGCGCGCCGGAGACGGGATGCGCGAACGCGAGCCCCGTTGCGCACAGCGCCTGGCGGCGGTAGGCGCGCAAAACGGCAATCAATTCCTCGCTCGCCCCGGCCGGCAGCGCCAGCCGGCCGCCGTAGACGGGGTCGCCAAGCAGCGGATGCCGGCGCCAGGCGAAGTGGACGCGGATCTGATGCGTCCGTCCCGTTTCCAGCCGAACGCCCACGTGGGTGTGCGCGGCAAAACGGTTGATCACGCGGTAGTGCGTCACCGCCGGTTTACCCCCGTCCTGCACGGACATTTTCAGCCGATCGACGGGATGGCGTCGGATGGGAGCGTCGATCGTGCCGCCGCCGGTGAGGACGCCAACGCAAACCGCCTGATAACGCCGCGTAATCGCCCGCGCCGCCAGTTGCCTTACCAGCGCCGTGTGCGCGGGCAGGGACCGGGCGACCAGCAGCAGGCCGCTCGTGTCCTTGTCCAGGCGATGGACGATACCGGCGCGCGGCAGGTCCGAAAGCTCGGGAAAGCGGTGCATCAGACCGTTCATCAGCGTGCCGCGCGGGTTGCCCGCGCCGGGATGCACCACCAGGCCCGCCGGTTTGTTGATCACGATCATCGCCTCATCCTCATGTACGACGTCCAGTTCGATCGGCTCCGCCTCGTCTCGTCGCACGGGTTCGAGCCTGGGCGTAACGGTGACCGATTCGCCGCCGCCGACCGTGTCCCTCGGCCGCCAGCGGCTGCCGTCGACGGACACCGAGCCGTCCAGAATCCAGTGTTTCAGCCGGCTGCGCGAGTATTCGGGAAACAACTGCGCCAGCGCCTGGTCCAAACGATAGCCGGCCAGATCGTCCGGGATTGTGCGCGTGAGGGTCTGCTCGTTCATGGGTGTTCGGGTGTCCGGAATACCCGGGAGTTTACGGTATACTTGGGAGTTTGGCTCAAGGCTCGCAAAAGCCTGGCGTGCCCGCCGGCACGGCCGAGGCGCAAAGAATACGTGGCAAAAATGTCCAACGACGAAACCGCCCCCCCCAAACGGATGTCATCCCCGCTGCTCGCCGCCGTGCTGCTTGGTTCCCTGTTCCTGTCCGCCTGCGCCGGCAACGAGGAATCGTTCGAGGAAGCGTTCATCAACGATATCACCGACGCCTACGAAACCGCGCAGCGATCCGTGCGCTCCGGGAATTACCGGCGCGGAATTCAGATCTTCGAGGCGCTTCAGGCGCGATTCCCGTTCAGTGACCTGGCCAAGCAGATCCAGCTCGAGCTGATGTTCGCCTACCACAAGAACGGCTCCCAGGAGCAAGCCATCGACGCCGCGGATACCTTCATGAGGGAAAATCCGACGCACGAAAACATCGACTACGCGCTGTACATCAAGGCGCTGGCCTATTACGAAAAAGACCCGGGCCTGCTCGAGCGCCTGTTTCGCAAGGACACGCGCAATCGTCCGCCGAAAGAGGCCGATCTTGCGTATTCGACGCTCCGCCGATTGGTCGAACGTTACCCGGCGAGCGAATACGCCCCCGATGCCGAGCAGCGCATGCTGCATCTGAAAAACCGGCTCTCGGAATACGAAAACAGCGTGGCCGACTTCTACCTGCGTCGCGAGGCCTACGTGGCCGCCCTTAACCGGGCAAAAGACGCATTGGAGCGCTACAACGGCGCACCCGGCAACGAGGAATCGCTCGAAATCATGATCGCCGCCTACGAGGGCCTCGGCATGACCGAGCTCGCCGCGGACACGCGGCGCGTGCGCGACAATACCTTTCCCAACTAGGCCGCCTGTCGATAGACGGCCGTCGAACTCATTCGGGAAACGTGTATTTCGAGGTGATCGGATAGCGCCAATCGCGGCCGAACGCCCGGCGACTGATACGTATCCCCGGCGGCGCCTGGCGCCGCTTGTACTCGTTGCGTTTCACCAACTCGAGGATGCGTATGACGACGTCGCGATCGAATCCGCGATCGACGATCTCGGCGACCGATAGATCTTCCTCCATGAACGCCGCGAGGATCGGATCGAGAACCTCGTAGGGCGGCAGCGAGTCGGTGTCCTTCTGATTCGCGCGCAGCTCCGCGGACGGTTCGCGGGTAATCGTCCGCTCGGGTATTGCCTCGTTCAGGGTGTTTCGATACCGCGCGAGTCGATACACGAGCGTCTTGCTGCAGTCCTTCAAAGGTGCGAAGCCGCCCGCCATGTCACCGTACAAGGTCGCGTAACCCACGGCCATTTCGCTTTTGTTGCCCGTTGTCAGCAACATACGTCCCGTTTTGTTCGAGATGGCCATCAACAGAATACCGCGGCAGCGCGCCTGTATGTTCTCTTCGGTTACGTCTTCCGTTCGATTCTCGAAGATGGTGTCGAGCTGAGCGACGATGGAGTCGTAAATAGGCGCAATCGGTAACACGTCGTAACGCACGCCCAACATTTCTGCCTGCGCCGCCGCATCTTCCTGGCTCATCGTGCTGGTGAATTTGAACGGCATCATGATTGCGCGGACTTTGTCGGCGCCAAGCGCGTCACAGGCGATCGCGATCGTCAACGCGGAGTCCACCCCCCCGGACAGACCCAGGACGATGCCCGGGAAGCCGTTCTTGCGGACATAGTCCCGCGTCCCACACACCAACGCGCCGTAAACGCTTTCCTCGACCGACATCTCGGGAGCGACCTCGCCGGCTTCGGCGACGACGCCGGACGGACCCGCAGTCAGATGCACGGCGTGCAACACCTCCTCGAAGGCCCGAGCGCGGTAGCGAACATGACCGTCCGCGTCCATGACGAACGAGCCGCCGTCGAACACCAGCTCGTCCTGCCCCCCCACCATGTTGAGGTAAATCGTCGGAATACCGATTTCCCTGATGCGCGCCCGAACGACGCTTTCGCGGATTTCCTGGCTCGACTGATCGTACGGCGAACCGTTGATCGCGATCAGCACCTCCGCGCCTGCGGCCCGCGCGGCGGCCGCCGGCGCGGCTCCCCAAACGTCTTCACAGATATTGATACCGATCCGTATGCCGTTCAGCGTAAAAACGGCGGCGTCTTTCCCGGACTTGAAGTAGCGTTCCTCGTCGAACACGCTGTAGTTCGGCAGCAGCTGCTTACGGTACCTGACAAGCTCCACGCCCTCGTCAAAAACGGCACAGGCGTTGTAAATCGAGTCATTGCCGTATTCCGGAAAGCCGACGAGAACGGCGATGCCGCGGACTTCGTCCCGAATCCTGGCGACACTTTCGATGACCCGCCGTCGCAGGCCCGAATGAAAGAGCAGGTCTTCCGGCGGATACCCCGACAGCGCCAACTCCGGAAATACGACCAGGTCGGCCTGCAGTTCATCTCGCGCTCGTTCGGCAAACTCGAGGATTCGTTCGGTATTGCCGGCGATGTCGCCGACGATAAGATCGAGCTGTGCCAGTGCAACCGTCAGATTGTCACTCATTGTTTAATCACGCCCGATGATTGGGCACGTCGCGCTCCGCGCCCGGGTTAATCAAGTCTTGGCAGGCCCCAGCAGCTCCAGCATCGTACTGCCCAATTCCGCGGGCGAACGAACCGTGGCCACACCCGCCGCGTCCAGGGCCTTGAACTTGTCCTCGGCCGTGCCTTTGCCGCCCGCAACAATGGCGCCCGCGTGCCCCATACGTTTACCCGGCGGAGCCGTGACCCCCGCAATGTAGGCAACCACCGGCTTGCTGACCTCGGATTGTATGAACTCGGCCGCGGCCTCTTCATCGGTGCCGCCGATCTCGCCGACCATTACGACGCCGTCGGTATCGGGGTCCGCCTGGAACAGCTCGAGACAATCGATGAAATCCATGCCGCGAACCGGGTCGCCGCCGATGCCGATACAGGTCGTCTGGCCGAGACCGTTCTGCGTCGTCTGGTACACGGCTTCGTAGGTCAGGGTGCCCGAACGCGACACCACGCCGATCCTGCCCTTTTTGTGGATGAAGCCCGGCATGATGCCTATTTTGCATTCCTCGGGTGTGATGATGCCCGGACAGTTCGGGCCGATCAGCCGGCACTCGTAGTCGCCGAGAGCCGCCTTGACCTTGACCATGTCCAGGACCGGAATACCCTCGGTGATGCAGACGACCAGGTCCACGCCGCTGTCGGCCGCCTCGAGAATCGCATCGGCGGCGAACGGCGCCGGCACGTAGATCATGCTTACGTCCGCGCCGGTTTCGCGAACCGCCTCGCGCATCGTGTTGAAAACCGGCACGCCGAGATGTTCTTCGCCGCCGCGACCGGGCGTGACGCCGCCGACCACGTTCGTGCCGTAGTCGATGCACTGCTCGGTGTGGAACGACCCCTGATTGCCGGTGATCCCCTGACAGATGATTTTCGAGTTCTTGCCGACCAGAACGCTCATGCCGCCACCGCCGCTTCGACCGCTTTCTGCGCCGCATCGGTGAGATCGCCGGCCGCAATGATGGCCAGCCCGCTTTCCGCCAGCAGCTGCCTGCCCTTTTCGACGTTTGTCCCCTCCAGCCTGACCACGACCGGAATGCCGACGCCGACCTCCTTGACCGCACTGATGACGCCCTGTGCGATCAGATCACAGCGGACGATACCGCCGAAAATGTTCACCAGGATCGCGCGGACGCTGCTGTTCGACAGGATGAGCTTGAACGCCGCGGCGACGCGCTCGCTCGTGGCGCCGCCCCCGACGTCGAGAAAATTGGCGGGGTCGCCGCCGTGCAGCTTGATCAGGTCCATCGTGGCCATGGCGAGACCGGCGCCGTTCACCATGCAGGCAATGTCTCCGTCCAGCGAGACGTAGTTGAGGTCGTGTTCGGCGGCCTCCCGCTCCTTGTCGTCTTCCTGCGAAACGTCCCGGTATTCCACGAGCTTCGGCTGTCGGTACAGGGCGTTCTCCTCGACGTTGATCTTGGCATCCAGGGCGACGACGTCGCCGCCTTTGGTGACGATCAGCGGATTGACCTCGACGAGGCTAGCGTCGCTCTCCTGGTACAGGCGATACAGACGCCGTATCAGATCGGCGAACTGCCGGCTCTGCGTCTTGTCCAGCCCCAGGCCGAACGCAAGCTGCCTGGCCTGGTAGTCCATCAGACCGGCGCTGGGCGAAACCGCGACGGTAAAAATCTTCTCGGGAGTGTCGGCCGCGACCTGCTCGATATCCATGCCACCGGCAGCCGAGGCGATAAACGCCACTTTGCTCACCTCCCGGTCGACCAGCATGCTCAGATAGAGCTCGCGGTCGATATCGGAACCGGCCTCGACGTAAACGACGTTGACGGGCAGGCCCTCCGGCCCGGACTGGTGAGTGACCAGCCGGGTGCCGAGCATCCCCTCGGCGGCGGCTTTCACTTCCTCGACCGTCCGTGCCAGCTTCACGCCGCCGGCCTTGCCGCGCCCGCCGGCATGGACCTGCGCCTTGACGACCCAGAGCTCGCCGCCAAGCGATTCGGCCGCGGCAACGGCCTCATCGGCCGATTTCGCGGGCCGACCCTGCGGCACCGGGATGCCGTAGTCGGCGAACAGGCGCTTGGACTGGTACTCGTGCAGATTCATGAGCTCATCATCAGATTTGGGCCTCAATCGAAAAAAAGCGCCGCTTAGGCGCCTTTTGTGCCTTGTCACCGTCTGGAAACCGGGCGTATTTTGTAGCAAAGCGTGCGCCGACGCAAAGGCGGGACAGGGCGCCGCGCGTTATGCTGCGTACGCCCGGCACCGTTTAGACTATGGATATCCGCGACAACCATCCGCGACAAACGCCCATGACCATCTTCCTCGACAAGCGTCCATGACAACTGCCCGCCACAACCACGCGCACCGGCGCGGCGCCGCCGCGCGCCCGCCGGGGCGATAATGACGCATGCCATGAACGAGACGGCGCCACAGCAGACCCCGCCTGCGTACGAGCCGGCGTTGCCGTCGCTTCTCGACGAGTCCGACCTGACATGGCGGGTGCTGGGCACTCTGAACGTATTCCGCTTGATCCTGGCGGCCACGTTGCTGACGCTGTTTTTCGCCAGCGGCGATCCGCGCTTCTTCGGCGACCGCTATCCGGGCATATTCGCCGCGACGGCGGCCGGTTACCTGGTGTTCGCCGTCGTAACCAGCTTCGCAATCCGGCAGCGGTGGGTCAGGCCCGGCGCGCAGGTGACGACGCAGGTATCCGTCGACATCGGCGCAATCGTCATATTGATGCACGCCAGCGGCGGCATCGCCAGCGGTCTGGGCGGACTTCTGGTCGTGTTCGTCGGCGCCAGCAGCCTGGTTCTCCCGCTCCGGATACCGCCGTTTTTCGCGGCCGTGGCTACCCTCGTCATCCTCGGTGAACAGCTTTTTTCCCAGCTCGGCGGCGTCAGCGACAGCGGAAACTATTCCGCCGCGGGTGTTCTGGGCGCAATCATTTTCGCGATCGCGTTCTCGGCGAAACCGCTTGCGCGCAGGATTCAGATCAGCGAGGCGCTTGCCCGGCAACGCGGCGTCGACCTTGCCAACCTGTCGGAACTCAATGGCTACATCGTCCAGCATCTGCGGGAAAGCATCGTCGTCGTTGACGACAAGAACGAGATCCGGCTGATCAACGCATCGGCGGCAAGACTTCTGGGAGCGCCGGAAGATTGCAACGGCATGGCGCTCGAGAAGGCCTCGGCACCGTTGTCCGAATTCCTCAACGACTGGCGCCACAATCCCCAAACGTCCTCGCATCGCGACCTGTCGATGAATCCGTCGGAGGACGGCGCCCGAATGACCGCGCATCTGGCGCCGCTCGGAAGAGACGATCGCCGCTGGGGCCCCGCGCTGATTTTTCTCGAGGACACGAGCCTGATGAACGCCCGCGTTCAGCAGTCGAAACTGGCGTCCCTGGGGCGCCTGAGCGCCAGCATCGCGCACGAGATTCGCAATCCGGTGGGCGCGATGAGCCACGCCGGGCAGCTGCTGGCCGAGTCCGAGGCATTGAGCGCGGACGATCTGCGCCTAACCGAGATCATACGCACGAACTCCGAACGCGTGAGTCACATCATCGACAACGTCCTGCAGCTTTCCAGGCGGGAATCGAGCCAAACGGAACTCTTGCAGCTCGAACCGTGGCTCAGGGATTTCGCCGCCGAGTTCACGCGCACGCTGGAGCTCCACGAGGGGGAACTGTCGGTGCTCGCCGTACCGGAAAATCTCTCCGTCCGCATGGACCCGAGTCATCTCCGCCAGGTGCTCTGGAATCTCTGCGACAACGCGGTCAAGTACGCCAGCGAGGCCGGCGGCATCCTCGTCGAGCTGAAGGCGGGCCATACCCGGCAAAACAAGCGGCCCTATTTGGAAGTTCTTGACCAGGGTCACGGTGTCGATCCGAAAACGCTGGATAAGATATTCGAGCCGTTTTACACCGACAAACGCGGCGGCACCGGGCTTGGGCTGTACATCTCGCGGGAGTTGTGCGAATTGAACCGGGCGACGCTCGTCTGCCATCCGCGTCCAGAGGGCGGCAGCGTTTTCCGGATAATTTTCGCCGATCCGGGGCGCTGGGCGGAAATGGCGGGCTGAGCCGCATACGTAGGGCAGGACCGATGAGCAAACCTTTGGCACTCGTCATCGACGACGAACCCGACATCTGCGAGCTCCTGACGCTCACGCTTGGGCGGATGGACGTGGAAACCCGGATCGGCGGCGACGTCGAATCGGCCAAAAAACAGCTCGCCGAGCAGTCTTTCGACCTGTGTTTGACCGACATGCGACTGCCGGATGGCGACGGCCTGGAGCTCGTGGACTGGATTCAGAAACACGCCCCCGGCGTCCCCGTTGCGGTCATCACCGCCCACGGCAATATCGAGACCGCCGTTCAGGCGCTGAAACTCGGCGCCTTCGATTTCATTTCCAAGCCACTGGACCTCAAGAATCTGCGCAGCGTCATCGACAACGCGCTGAAACTTCGCGAAAAACCGAGCAGCGGCGCGGCGGGTCTGATCGGCGAGTCGGAAGCCATCCTGCGTGTCCGGGATCTCATCGACAAGGTCGCGCGAAGCCAGGCGCCGGTGCACATTTCCGGCGAATCGGGCACCGGCAAGGAACTTGTGGCGCGGCTCATTCACGACAGCGGGCCGCGCAAGGACGCGCCGTTTGTCCCGGTCAACTGCGGCGCCATCCCGAGTGAGCTCATGGAGAGCGAGTTTTTCGGCCACCGCAAGGGTTCGTTTACCGGCGCAATCAACGACAAAGCGGGGCTGGTGCAGAGCGCGGCGAACGGCACCCTGTTCCTCGATGAAATTGCCGATTTGCCGCTTTCGATGCAGGTCAAGCTGCTGCGCGTCATCCAGGAACAGACGGTGCGGCCCGTCGGCGCGGAGCGCGAGGAATCGGTTGACATCCGCATACTGTCGGCGACGCACCAAAATCTCGCCGAGCTGGTCAAACAAGGTGAATTTCGCGAAGACCTCTACTATCGGATCAACGTGATCGAACTGCACGTACCGGCGCTGCGGGATCGAGGCACCGACGTGTTGCTGCTCGCGCAGCACATCCTCGAAAAACACGGCCGCCCGGGGAACCCGTTGTCTGAAGCCGCCCGGCAGGCGCTGCTTGCCTATCACTACCCGGGCAACGTAAGAGAACTCGAAAACCTGCTCGAACGCGCCGTGACCTTGTGCCCGAGCGGTGAGATCTCGGCGGCGGACCTGAACATCCAGCAGCGGTCCGCGGAACCCGCCGGTCCGTCAAAACCGGTGGGCGACCTCGGTGGACAGATACAGGACGTCGAGCGCCAGGCCATTGTCGAGGCGCTGGAAAAAACCCGTTACAACAAAACCGCCGCGGCCAAACTGCTGGGCCTGTCGTTTCGCCAGCTGCGTTATCGCATCAAAAAACTGGGCATCGACTAGACCCGGTTGACCGTCCATTGGGCCATTCGTGAACGGTTTGACGTGCCATTCGATTGCAGGACCCGTCAGCGATCGCCGACCGACTGACAATAATTGTCACTTTCCGACGCTGACTGACCATCGCGGTCACCCAAACGGTCGGCGGCAATGGTATTCAAGCCCGGGAGACTTCGCCGTTATTCTTTAGTAATCAGCAAATTAGTGAATTCAATCACGTTCTGGCACGGGGATTGCTTTTATCCTCCATACCAGTAGCAACGCTGCATCCGATTTATTGACGCTCTCACAGCATGGAGATAGACCAATGAGAAAAGTCCAACAGGGTTTTACCCTTATCGAACTGATGATCGTGGTTGCCATCATTGGCATCCTGGCCGCGATCGCCATCCCCGCGTATCAGGATTACACGATCCGCGCACAGGTTTCCGAAGGCCTGAACCTCGCTGCCGGCGCCAAAGCCGCCGTGACCGAGTTCTATCAGGACCGTGGCGCCATGCCCACCAACAACCTGCAAGCCGGCCTGAGCGCCAATACCACGATTTCCGGTAACTACGTGGATCAGGTGACCGTTCTCAACGGCAAGATCACGGTGCGTTACCAGAACGATCTCGCCAACGGCTTCAAGGCCAACACCAACATCGATCTCGCAACCCTGCTCCTGTCGCCGCTCACCTCGGCGGGTTCCGTCGACTGGAATTGCGCCGGTGGCACGACGCTGGGCGACGCTGGCAACGCCAAATGGCTGCCGGCCGCTTGCCGTCCGTAAGGACCTGCTCAGGCTTTCTTAAGCTGAGTCGTAAGCTCAGGAAAGCCCCGGTCGGACGACCGGGGCTTTTTTTTTCCACGCGGCGCGTCCTGTGATTTTTGGCGCACACAAGTGGTCCCGATGAAACAACCGTATGAGTTACAATCGCTCACTTATCGGGTTTCGGGACCAGTCACCTCCTCGTAACGGACCGGACGTGTGACAATGAACATGAACAAAAAAACCGGTGGATTCACCCTGATCGAACTGATGATCGTCGTTACGATCATCGGCATTCTCAGCTCGTTGGCCGTGTCGGCCTACCAGACGTACACGGTGCGTGCGCAAGTCGCCGAGGGCGTCAGCATGGCCGCCGCCGCCAAGACGCCGATCGTCGATGCGTTTCTGCAGGACGGCGTGGCACCCGCAGATCGCACGGCCGCGGGCATGTCGCCAAATGCGTCGGACACGGCGGGAGGCTTCGTGAGCGGGGTCAATGTGGTCGACGGGCGCATCGACATCGTCTACGCCGGTCCGCGCGCTCACGCGGCGATTTCCGGGCAAAGACTGTCGATCACGCCTTACGTCGGCACCGGCGGCAGCAGTATTGCGTGGCGCTGCGGGAGAGCGGACCCGCCGGTCGGCGTTCCGATGAACGGCGCGGTACATCAGCAGCCCACGGTCGAGAACCGGTACCTGCCAGCCAGCTGCCGGCCATAGGACGGGGAGCCCCGCAACGCGGCTTATCGACCGCCCGAACCCGCCGTCTTCCCGGCGAGATTGCTAATGTGCGCAATTGTGAACAACCGCACAAAATTGAGTTGATCCGGGCACTTAGATCAGTGAGACTGTAAGGTCAGCGGTATTTTGACGGCTCTAGGCGGGTTCTTCCTCAGGCATGGCAGTTACGGCATCTCAATCGACTCTCTCAGGCCTGCCGAGGCGTCTCGTGCAGGACGGCATCATCAGCGAGGCCGCAGTCCTCGACGCCCAGGAGGCCGCCAAAAAAGAGCGTGTGGCGCTCGTTGCCTACCTCGTCGACAATGAGATGGCCGACTCGCGGGCGATCGCCGTGGCGGCCTCGCACGAATTCGGCGTACCCCTGCTCGACCTGGACTCGATCGAAATCGACCTGGACTGCATTCGCGCCGTCGACCAGAAACTCCTGAACAAGCATCGTGTTTTGCCGCTGGTAAAACGCGGCCAGCGCCTGTTTCTTGCGATCTCCGACCCAACCAACCTGCAGGCCATCGACGACATCAAGTTTCAAACCAGCCTGCGCGTCGATCCGATCGTCGTCGAGCAGGCGACGCTCGAGGAACGCATTACCAAGGCGCTCGAAGCCGTTGACACGTCCATGTCCTCGCTGGACGACGAAGACTTCGACCTGGAGAACCTGGAAGTCAGCGGGGAAACGGAGGAAGTGGATGACGTTACCCGGGACGACATCGAGGACGCTCCCGTTGTCCGCTTCGTCAACAAGGTGTTGCTCGACGCGATCAAGCGCGGCGCGTCGGACATTCACTTCGAGCCCTACGAAAAAATATTTCGGGTCCGCACCCGCCTGGACGGCGTGTTGTCGGAGGTTGCGTCGCCGCCGGTCGCCCTTGCCAACAAGGTCTGCGCGCGCATCAAAGTGATGTCGCGCATGGATATCGCGGAAAGACGCGTGCCGCAGGATGGCCGCATCAAGATGCGGCTCTCGAAAAACCGCGCAATCGACTTTCGCGTGAACACCTGCCCGACGCTGTTCGGGGAAAAAATCGTGCTGCGTATCCTCGATCCCAGCAGCGCGAAGCTCGGTATCGACGCACTGGGTTATCAGGACGATCAGAAAGCCATGTACATGAAACACCTGGCCAAGCCCTACGGCATGATCCTGGTGACCGGCCCGACCGGCTCGGGCAAAACGGTGTCTCTGTACACGGGCCTCAATATTCTGAACACCGAGGACAGAAACATCTCGACGGCGGAGGACCCGGCGGAAATCAACCTGCCCGGCATCAACCAGGTCAACGTCAATCCGAAAGTCGGGCTGACCTTCGCGTCGTCCCTGAAAGCCTTTTTGCGCCAGGATCCCGACGTGATCATGGTCGGTGAGATACGCGATCTGGAAACGGCGGAGATCGCCATCAAGGCCGCACAAACGGGCCATCTGGTGCTCTCGACCCTACATACCAACGACGCACCGCGAACCCTGACCCGGCTCGTCGATATGGGTGTGAAACCCTACGCTATCGCCACGTCGGTCAGCCTGATCATTGCACAGCGCCTCGCGCGCAAGCTCTGCGACAACTGCAAAGAGGTCAGGGACATCCCACAGGAAGCGCTCTTGAAGGAGGGCTTCACGGCCGAGGATATCAAGGAGGGACTGGAAATTTTCGGCCCGGTCGGCTGCAAGTCCTGTAATGGAGGGTACAAAGGCCGGGTGGGCATTTTTCAGGTACTCGAGGTGTCCGAAACGACCGGGCGAATCATCATGGAAGGGGGCAACGCCATGCAGATCGCCCAACAGGCGGCAAAAGAGGGCGTGGTGGATTTGAGGCGGGCTGGATTGAACAAAGTCAAGGACGGGATTACCAGTCTTGAGGAAGTCAACCGGGTTACAATTGAGTAGTTGAGTACCCGCAAAACGGACGAGAATTGCGATGGCTGATGCAGCGACAATGGGAAATGTCCCGTTCCTCTGGGAAGGGACGGATCGAAAGGGAAACAAGATCAAGGGCAAAAGCATGGCAGCCAGCGAGGCCGCCGTGCGGGCCGATCTTCGCCGCCAGGGCGTTGTTCCGAGCCGTATCCGCAAACAGGGTAGAAAGCTTTTTTCGGGATCCACGAAGATCTCGACCTCGGACATCGCGATCTTCAGCCGCCAGCTCGCGACGATGCTGACAGCCGGCATCCCGCTGGTGCAGGCGTTCGAGATCGTCGGCAATGGCCACGAAAACCCCGGGATGCAAAAACTCATCCTTGCCGTCAAGGCGGACGTCGAAGGCGGCAGTGCGCTGGCGGAGGCGCTTGCCAAACACCCGCTTTACTTCGACGATCTGTTCGTCAACCTGGTCGAATCCGGTGAACAGGCCGGCGCCCTTGAAACGCTGCTCGACAAGATTGCCACCTACAAGGAAAAGACCGAGGCGATCAAGAAAAAAATCAAGAAAGCATTGACCTACCCCGCCGCGGTATTGGTCGTCGCGTTCGTCGTCACGATCATTCTGCTGATTTTCGTCATCCCGGCGTTTGAAGACCTTTTCCAGGGTTTTGGCGCGGACCTGCCCGCCTTTACCAGAATGGTGATCGAACTCTCCGAATTCGTCCGCGACAAGGGCTGGATTCTCGCGGGTATGGCCGTCGCCAGCGTTTGGACGTTCCTATACTTCAAGAAACGCTCGCGGCCCATGCGGCATTTCCTGGATCGCGCGGCCCTGAAGACGCCGATCATCGGCCCGATTCTGCAAAAAGCGGCGATCGCGCGTTACGCCCGGACCCTGTCTACCATGTTTGCCGCCGGCGTGCCGCTCGTGGAAGCCCTGGAATCCGTCGCCGGCGCGACCGGCAACATCGTTTACGAAGTCGGTGTGCTGCAGATGAAAGACGAAGTCGCCACCGGTCAGCGTTTGCAGCAGGCGATGGAAAATACCGGCCTGTTTCCGAACATGGTGATCCAGATGATTGCGGTCGGTGAAGAGTCCGGCTCGCTGGACGAAATGTCGGCAAAAGTCGCCGACTTTTACGAAGAGGACGTCGACAACGCCGTGGACAACCTGTCGAGCCTGCTGGAGCCGATGATCATGGCGATCCTCGGCGTCCTGGTTGGCGGTCTGGTTATCGCAATGTACCTGCCGATTTTCAAAATGGGTTCGGTCATCTAGACCTTTCCAACGACAGACGGTAGGTTTCGAGCGGCGCCCAACGGCGCCGCTTTTGTATCGATCAACGCGATCGGGCAACGTGAATGGAGATCTCTCGACGATAACCGAGAGTTGGATACCGGATGCAATACCTGCTTGTCGAATCCACGTTTCTGTTCGTCGCCGTCGCATTCCTGATTGCGCTGCTCGTCGGCAGCTTCCTCAACGTCGTGATTTATCGACTGCCGATCATGATGGAGCGCGAGTGGCGCGAGCAATGCGACGAGATGGCCGGCACGCCCGTCACCCCCGATCTCCCGAAAGGCCGATTCGATCTGATGGTCCCCCGCTCGCGCTGCCCGTCCTGCGGCCAGGGCATTACGGCGCTGCAGAACATCCCGGTGGTCAGCTATCTCATTCTCGGCGGCAAGTGCGCGTCGTGTAAGACGCCGATTTCCAAACGTTATCCGATCATCGAATTCGTGACGGCGCTCATGAGCGCCGTCGTTGCCTGGCGTTTCGGCTTTGGCTGGGAAGCGGCGGCCGGAATCGGCCTGACCTGGGCGCTCATTGCGATCAGCGTCATCGATATCGACCACCAGATCATTCCCGATTCAATTTCGCTGCCGCTCCTCTGGGCGGGACTCGCGATGTGCCTCTTTCATCCGGTCGACGGCGCAGCTGTGCTGTTCGTCGATCCCAGGGCCGGTCTTGTCGGCGCCATTGCGGGTTACCTGAGTTTGTGGAGCGTCTATCACCTTTTTCGGATCGTTACCGGGAAGGAAGGGATGGGCTATGGTGATTTCAAGCTGCTCGCAGCGCTTGGCGCCTGGCTGGGCTGGCAAATGCTGCCCCTGATCATCCTGCTTTCCGCGGCGGTTGGAGCCACGGTCGGTGTGTTGCTGATCGTTTCGAGGCGGCACGATCGCAACGTTCCCATCCCGTTCGGTCCCTACCTCGCCGCGGCGGGCTGGATCGCCATGCTTTATGGACACCAGATCGTCGACGCTTACCTCGGTACGATGCAGTAGCGTTAACACCGTCCTGCGCATACGTTAAGCTTACGCATTAACGAAGCGTACCCTGGATAGAATCCATCGCGGCAGAATCTAAAGCCTCGCCGTTACGAATCGGCCTGACCGGCGGCATTGCAAGCGGCAAGTCCACCGTCGCCGGATTTTTCGAGGAACTCGGAGTCGCGATCATCGACACCGACCTGATCGCACGAACGGTGGTCGAACCCGGCCAACCCGCATTGGACGAAATACGCAAAACCTTCGGTGAGTCGGTGATCTTGCCGGACGGCCGTCTGGACCGAAAAGCGATGCGCGCCGTTGTTTTCGCGGACGACGGAAAGCGAGAGGCGCTGGAGGCTATCGTCCATCCGAGAATCCGGCGAGAAGCCGCGCGCCAGGCGGCCGCCGCGGGCGGCGCCTATCATATCGTCGTGGTGCCCCTGCTCGCCGAATCGCCCATGCGCGCGGAGATGGACCGTATCCTGGTCGTCGACTGTGATGAACGTGTTCAGCTAATGCGGCTTCTGTCGAGGGACGCGGAATCCGAAGTCCAGGCGAAAAAAATGATCGACGCGCAGGCGAGCCGTGAAGAACGGCTTGCGATCGCCGACGACGTCATTCGCAACGACGGCCCAATCGAAGATACCCGCCGCCAGGTCGAGGCAATGCACGCCAAGTACCTGTCGCTGGTTGACGACAGTCGTCGGTAGGGGTTCGACGACGTTCGGACCTATATCCGGCTTCGACCGTCCTCGCGCCGAAACTCCACTCGCGCAGCTTCATCGATCCATTTGCTCTGGTCTCTGACGTGGCGCAGAATACGACGATGGTCAAGCCAGCTCCCAACATGACAACGACGAGCGCCGACCGACGCTTGTATGAGTATGAACAACCGCTCAATGAACGCATGCGGACGTTCATGCGACTGGAGTTTCTCTACCAGCAGATGCTTTACAACGCCGAACAGGACGCCGATTGGGCGACCCGCGCGGCGACGACCTGCCTCCTCGACATTATCGCGATACTGACCCGCGGCGACGTCCGCAGCGACACTCTCAAGGAACTCGATCACCAGCTGGACAACCTGAAACGATTCCAAAGCCAGCCGGGCGTGGACAACGCACGGCTGAGTTCGCTGATACAAACCCTCGACGGCAGCCGCAATGAGCTGCAATCGGTAGGCACCCATTTCCTGCAGCCGCTCAAGGACAGCGAATTCCTGAGCGCCGTCAAACACCGCAGCGCGATTCCGGGCGGCACCTGCGAATTCGATCTGCCGGAGTTCAGCCACTGGTTGCGACAGCCGTTTGCGCGGCGCCAGCAGGACCTGTCGTCCTGGCTGTCGATCATTCGACCGGTCTGCGATGCCGTCGTCGAACTGCTCTGGCTGATCCGGGAAATCGCCCAGCCCACGGATCGGCTCGCAATCAACGGTATGTATCAGCACACCATGCCCAAAGCGGAACAGTGTCAGATGTTGCGCGTGTTACTGCCCGCCGGCAGCCCTTTGTTCCCCGAGATAAGCGGCAGCCACCAGCGATTTACCGTGCGTTTTCTCGAATGGTCCACGATCGAGCAGCGGGCCGTTCAGACGAGGCACGACGTGAGCTTCAGAATCAGCATTTGTTGACACCGTCCGACGCCCGTCGTTTCAGCGCCCGAAGAACGGGCGCATCGGCAGGCAGCAACAGCCCCGCGTCCACGTCCTCGGGCGGCAACCATCGTAGCCGTTGCCCCAGCTTTCCGAACGGCTGACCGCGCCAGGCGTCGACCAGGAAAAAGTCGATGGACACTCGCCGGTCCGGGTATTCGTGGTGGAGCTGCATGAACGCGCCGCAGGTAAGCATCTCGATGCCCAACTCTTCCGAAAGTTCGCGGCGCAAGGCCTCGGCGGCCGTTTCGCCGGCCGCAATCTTGCCGCCCGGAAACTCCCAAAGACCCGCAAACGCGGGGTCACTCAATCTCTCGGTAATCAGTACCCGGCCGCCGGCGTCTTGCAGAATCCCGGCGGATACGCGAAGCGTTTGAACGGCGCCGTGCCCGGTCAGGACAGGCGACCGTGACACTGCTTGAATTTCTTGCCGGACCCGCAGGGACAGGGCTCGTTTCTGCCCACCTTGCGTTCACCGCGAACAAACGGCGTCTGCGGAGCGATGCCGGCCGGCGCGGGGGCCGGTAGAGGTCCGGCGGACGGCGCGCCAGCGGGGGCCGCGCCCGACGGGCCCGGCGCCTGCGGCGCCAACGCCGGCGCATCCGCGTGTTTGAATTCCATCGAACGAGCGGCTCGCCGCTCTGCTTCCATGCGCGCTATGTCCTGCTCGCTCTGAATGCGTACGCGCGACAGTATGCTGGTCGTATCGTGTTTTACCTGGTCCAGCATTTCGCCGAACATCTCGAACGCTTCGCGCTTGTACTCCTGTTTCGGGTTCTTTTGCGCATAGCCGCGCAGTCCGATGCCCTGACGCAGATAGTCCATTGCGGCGAGGTGTTCTTTCCAGTGAATGTCGAGCTGCTTGAGCATCACCTCTTTCTCGACCAATCGCATCAGCGAGGAGCCAATCGACTGCTCTTTTTCCTCGTACGCCGATTGGACCGCGGAGACGCAGCGATCCCGGATGGCGTCGGCGTTCAGTTTCGCGTCGTCTTTTATCCACGCATCAACGTTCGCATCGACCACGAATTCGTGCGCAAGCGCCTGGCTCAGGCCCTCGGGATCCCACTGCTCGTCGAGACTGCCCGGAGGAATGTACTGATCAACGACGCCTTCCACCACTTCCTCTCGAATCGCGGCAATCGACTCCTCGATTTCATCGGCAGCCATTAACTCGGTGCGCTGATGGTAAACGACCTTGCGCTGATCGTTGGCAACGTCATCGTACTCGAGCAGATTCTTGCGGATATCGAAGTTGTGCGACTCGACTTTTCGCTGCGCCCGCTCAATCTGCCGGGTCAGCAGCTTACTCTCGATAGCTTCGCCTTCCCGCATACCGGCGCGGGACAGCAGGGCCTTGGTGCGATCCGGGTCACCGAAGATGCGCATCAGGTTGTCTTCCATCGACAGGTAGAAACGACTGGAGCCCGCATCGCCCTGGCGCCCCGAGCGACCTCGCAGCTGGTTGTCGATGCGTCGGGACTCGTGCCTCTCGGTGCCGATGATGTGCAGACCGCCCGAGCCCAGTACGGCTTCGTGACGCGTCGTCCAATCCGCCTTGATCGACTCCTGGTCGGCTTCCTCGCCCTCGGTGTCGATTTCGGCCTCCAGGTTGCCCCCGAGAACGATGTCCGTTCCGCGCCCGGCCATGTTGGTCGCTATCGTTATCGCCCCCGGGCGCCCGGCCTGCTGCACGATAACCGCCTCGCGCTGGTGTTGCTTGGCGTTGAGCACTTCGTGTTTGATCTTCGCTTTTTTCAGCAACGAAGACAGGTATTCGGACGTCTCGATCGACGTCGTGCCCACCAGCACCGGCTGACCGCGCTCCTTGCAGTCGGTGATGTCTTCAATAATCGCGTCAAACTTGTCCTTCTGGGTCAGGTATACCAGGTCCGGCATGTCATCACGGACCATCGCCTTGTGCGTCGGTATGACGATGACCTCCAGCCCGTAAATCGACTGAAACTCGAATGCCTCGGTATCGGCGGTGCCGGTCATGCCCGACAGTTTGTCGTAGAGGCGGAAGTAGTTCTGAAACGTTATCGACGCGACGGTCTGATTCTCCTGCTTGACGTTGACGCCTTCCTTCGCCTCGATCGCCTGATGCAAGCCGTCGGACCAGCGACGCCCGGCCATCGTCCGGCCCGTAAACTCGTCGACGATGACGATCTCGCCGTCCTTGACGATGTAGTCGACGTCCCGACTGAACATCGAGTGCGCTCTGAGAGCCGCATTGAGGTGGTGCAGCAGACGGATGTTGCCGGCGTCGTAGAGGCTCTCACCTTCCTGCAACAGTCCCGCTTTGATCATCAGCTCCTCGACGTGCTGGTGACCTTCATCGGTAAGATGAATCTGCTTCGCTTTTTCGTCGCGGGAGAAGTCTCCGGGTCCGTCTTCCTCTTCCTGAACCGAGAGTTTCGGAATCAGCGTGTTGATCTTTTTGTAGAGATCCGTGCTTTCTTCCGTTGGACCGGAGATGATGAGCGGCGTTCTCGCTTCATCGATCAGGATGGAGTCCACCTCGTCGACGATGGCGAAATTCACCTCGCGCTGGACTTTGTCGTTGGTCGAGAACGCAAGGTTGTCACGCAGATAGTCGAAGCCCAGTTCGTTGTTGGTGGCATACGTGATGTCGGCGTTGTAAGCCTCCATCTTCTCGTGCTGCGATTGACCGCTCTTGGTGACGCCCACCGTGAGCCCCAGGAACTCGTATACCGGTCGCATCCAGTCCGCATCACGCTGCGCCAGGTATTCGTTGACGGTGACGATGTGGACGCCCTTGCCGCTCAGCGCATTCAGGTAGGCCGGCAGGGTTGCGACGAGCGTCTTGCCTTCGCCCGTGCGCATCTCGGCAATATCGCCCTGGTGAAGCACCATGCCGCCGATAAGCTGTACGTCGAAGGGGCGCATCCCCAGCGTCCGCCGGGCGGCCTCTCTGGCCACGGCAAACGCCTCGATCAGCAGCTCGTCGAGGGTTGCGCCCTGCGCCATACGCTCCCGAAATTCCGCTGTTTTCGCCGCGAGCGCCTCGTCGCTCAGCGCCTGGATGCTGGCTTCCAGTTCATTGATCGATTTGACGTCTTTCGCGAACTGTCGCAGCAGGCGCTGATTGCGGCTACCGAAAAGCCGGGTTAAAAAATTGGCCACCTAGGGCTCCTGAAACGGGTCACAATCGCCGCCCAGGGAGGGCTGCGCACAAAAACCGGTATTTTACGGGTGACGCCATATTTTGTCTGCATCGGGTAAACGGATATGACGAGCAGATATGGGTCCTGTCCGGCGGACTTAAAGAGCCTGTCGGCTGTCTTGCACGCGGCGGACGGCTTGCGGGTGGGGGGTTATTCCGACTGCTTGATGAATTTCACCGGATTCACGCGATGTCCGCGATGCAACACTTCAAAGTGCAGGTTCGGCCCGGTGGCGCGGCCGGTATCACCCATCAAGGCCACCGTCTGACCTTTGCGCACTTCCTCGCCCACTTTGACGAGGTTCTCGGCGTTGTGCGCATAGCGGGTGGAATAGCCGTTACCGTGATTGATTTCGACCATCTCGCCGTAGCCATAGCGGGGGGCCGACCAGGTGACGACGCCGTCGGCAACGGCGATGATCGAGTCGCCTTCCTTGCCGGCAAAATCGACGCCCCGGTGCATGGCCTGTTTGCCGGTGAACGGGTCGGTGCGTCGCCCGAAGTAGGAGGACATCCAGCCCGACAGGACCGGCCTGCCCTGCGGGTACACACGATCGCTCAGATTCTGATTCATCAGTACGCTTTCGAGAACCGAAAGCTGTGCTTCGCGGCTGTCGAGCTGATAACCCAGGTCCGCCATTGCCGTGAGCACCTCCGGAACGGCGGCGCTGCCATCGGCGATTGCCGGTTCTTCCGGACCGCCCATCGCCGGCGTCGAATCGAAATCGAATTCGTCGCCGTCGATGTCCGCCATGTCCGTAAGCCGGCGACCCAGCGCGTCCAGACGTATGACGCGCGCGTTCATCTGGCCGATGCGGATCGCCAGGGCGTCCAGGGTGTCTTCGGTTTGCTGGCGTATCGTCGCGATTGCCTCGCGCTCGGCGTCGAGCTGCTCGGTCATCGTACGCGCCTCCTCGAGGCTGACCCCGGACCCGGTCATCGACGAATACCAGAAACCGCCCGCAAACGCCGCGGCGCAGAGGCACCCGGCAAACACGCTCACGACGGCCGCGGCCGCACGGCCCGTCAGGCTGATTTGCCGAGGCTTTCCAAAACCTTTGCCAAATACAACAATGTTCATCAAATACGCCCTAAGCGCGCGCGCAACAATGCATAAGTGACTGTTTGCAGTACATTTAGATGACTGGCCGGTTGCCGCGAGCGGCGCTTCGTTCTGGTTGTAGGCCTGTCTTCATTGATCACCTCGGTAACCCCGCTGTCCTAGGATCTCAACATCCCTTAGATCGGTGGCTTTGCGTCCCCGTCTTTCGGCGGGTATGCCCTTATCGGTCGATCAATATGCATAATGCAGCTTTTTATTACAAGATACGGGTTAGAGAATCTTGATTCCGGTCTCGCTGACGGGAACAGAATCGCCAACTGCGTCACACTTATAAGCCCATGCTGAGTCTGGAAAAACTGCTCAAGACCCGAAACGGGCGTGACCTGGAAAAAATTGTCCAGCGCGCTCAAAATATGGATGATCTGGCCCATAAGCTGAGGGCCGGGCTCGAGCCGGATCTAGCTGAGCAAATCCTCGCAGTTAACGTACGTGACAACGGCGAACTGGTAGTGGTTTGCCGTTCGTCCGCCTGGGCGGCGCGCCTGCGCTTCGAGGGCGACGGGCTCGTTCGTCACGCGCGAGAACTCGGCGCCGACGTGGCGCATTGCCGCGTCAGGGTGGGCACATGAGCGGATATGAGCCAACGGCGCTTCTTGCGCCTGGACGGGCGCACGGTCAGACCCCGCGGCGCGGCTCGAATTCGGGGTGACAGGCCCCGGGCGCGCTCCCCTAGGTGTACTCCCCTAGGCGTACTCCCCTAGGCGTAGGCCGGGGTTGCGTAGGAAATAGGCGCTTTGCGCGCATCGTCGAACGTCACCGATTCCCACGCGGATTCGTTGTGTAGTAATGCACGCAACAAGCGGTTGTTCAGCTCGTGGCCGGATTTGAAGGCAGAGAATTCGCCGATCAGGCTGTGTCCGAGCAGATAAACGTCGCCGATGGCATCCAGTATCTTGTGAACGACAAACTCGTTGGCGTAACGCAGACCGTCTTCGTTCAGGATACGAAAATCGTCCAGCACGATCGCATTGTCCATGCTGCCGCCGAGCGTCAGATTCCTCTCCCGCAGCGTTTCGACGTCGCGCAGAAAACAGAAGGTCCGCGCTCTGCTCACTTCCTTGAGAAACGAGGTCGAAGAGAAATCGATCGATGCATCCTGGCGCAATTTGTTGAATACCGGATGATTGAACGCAATCTCGAAATTGACCTTGAAACCGTTGAACGGCGAGAACTCGGCCCACTTGTCGCCGTCTTCCACGCGGACCTTTCGACGAATGCGAATAAACCGCTTGGCCGCATTCTGCTCCTGAATCCCGGCCGATTGCAGCAAAAAGACAAACGGTCCGGCGCTGCCGTCCATGATCGGCACTTCCGGCGCCGACAAATCGACCGACAGATTGTCAATGCCCAGACCGGCAAGGGCGGACATCAGATGTTCGACCGTCGCGATCTTGACGCCGTCCTTGATGAGCGTCGTGCCGAGCATCGTTTCCCCGACGAGTTCGGGATCGGCGGGCACGGCAATGGGCTCGTCCAGATCGACGCGATGGAATACGACGCCGGTGTTCTCCGCCGCCGGACGCAAGGTCATGTAGACCTTTTCCCCGGTGTGTAAACCGACACCGGTTGCCCGGATCGCAGTCTTGATCGTGCGCTGTCTCAGCATCGCGTTCCCGATTTTGACGATTCCGATTCGACCCGGTTAAGACTCGACATTTCACGCATCCGCGGGAAATCTCTCAGCAAAATCAACGCGAAAGCCTACCACAGCAAAAAAAATCATCGCAACAGAGAATCGCGAAATTGCAAACCGGGTCCGCCTTGCGTTCGGAGGGGCGGGAGGGATCCCGATCCGGCCGGCCGGGCCGGATCGGTTCCAGCGGAGGCGCCGGGGCGCGCAACGAGTGAGTAAACCGCGCTGACCCCGGGATTCTGGTCGCTTCTCAACTAGTCTGCTTGGCGACGTAAAAATGCCGGTATATCAAGCAGCTCCTCCTGCAATCCAGCCTCTCCCATACCGTCGCCAACGGCCCTCTTGCGCTGCAGCGCAGGCGTTTCGAGCGATTGATAGTTCGGCTCGCGAGACTCGGTTTGGCGTCGTATCACACGCATCGGCGACTGCATCTGCTGCGCTTCCTTGCCGAGCCCGGTCGCCACGACGGTGACTCGAATCTGGTCCGTCATCTCCGGGTCGATCACGGTCCCGACGACCACCGTCGCGTTATTCGACGCGAACTCCTTGACCGTGGCGCCAACCTCCTGGAACTCGCCGATCGAAAGGTCCATACCGGCCGTCACGTTGACCAATATGCCGTTCGCCCCGGCAAGATTGATGTCTTCCAGCAAGGGGCTGGAAACCGCCGCCTCCGCCGCCTCGCGAGCGCGGTCCTCGCCGGAAGACGCACCGGAGCCCATCATCGCCATACCCATTTCCGCCATCACGGTACGCACGTCGGCAAAATCGACGTTGATGAGTCCCGGACGGGTGATCAATTCGGCAATGCCCTGCACGGCCCCCTGCAACACCTGGTTCGCCGAGCGAAACGCATCCAGGAGCGTGGTTTCGCCTCCGAGCACGGTCAACAGCTTCTCGTTGGGAATGGTGATCAGGGAATCGACGTATTTACCGAGTTCGGCGATACCGTTGTCCGCAAGCGTCATTCGTTTGGCGCCTTCCATTTCGAAAGGACGAGTCACGACGGCCACCGTCAGAATTCCGAGTTCCTTGGCAACCTGCGCGACAACCGGCGTTGCGCCGGTGCCCGTACCGCCGCCCATTCCGGCGGTGATGAACAGCATGTCCGCACCTTCGATGACTTCGAGGATACGGTCGCGGTCCTCCATCGCCGCTTGGCGGCCGACTTCGGGATCGGCGCCCGCGCCCAGTCCTTTGGTGATGTTGCAACCTATCTGCAGCGCGGTCCGCACGCGGGCGCTGTTCAGCGCCTGTGCATCCGTATTTGCGCAGATGAAGTCGACGCCTTCGATGCCGCTAGCGACCATGTGAGCGACGGCATTTCCACCGCCTCCACCGACGCCAATGACTTTTATGATCGCGCTCTGGCTATGCGCATCCATTAGTTCAAACATTTCTTTCCTCCGCTCAAGCGATCGTGCCTTGAAGTACTCACTCTTCGTCAAATCCATTTCGCCGTCAGGCGAAAACCCCGTGTGCGATGCCCAATCGAAATCGCACGTTAAAACTGTCCCTGAAACCAGGCTTTCATCCGTTCCCAAACGTCGCCCACGCTGCCCGTCACCGGGCTGCTGCGGCTGTCTCGTCGTAGCGTGTTCTCATAGCCGTAGAGCAGCAGGCCGACACCGGTGGCGTGGATCGGATTGCGCACGACGTCCGCGAGACCGTTGACGTATTGCGGCGCGCCCAGCCTCACCGGCATGTGAAAAACTTCTTCGGCCAGTTCCACCGCGCCTTCCATTTTTGCGCTGCCACCCGTGATGACGACGCCCGCGGCAATCAACTCCTCGAAGCCGCTGCGGCGAAGCTCGTCGCGAATCAGACCAAACAGTTCCTCGAATCGCGGCTCGACGATTTCCGCAAGCGTCTGCCGAGCCAACCGCCTGGGCGGCCGTTCGCCGACGCTGGGAACTTCGATGGTCTCGTCCGCATTGGCCAGCTGAGACAATGCGCAGGCGTACTTGATCTTTATCTCTTCGGCATACTGGGTCGGTGTCCGCATCGACACCGCGATATCGTTGGTGACCTGATCGCCGGCGATCGGGATCACCGCCGTGTGCTGGATGGCGCCGCCAAGAAAAACGGCAAGATCGGTGGTGCCGCCGCCGATGTCGACCAGGCAAGCGCCCAGCTCTTTTTCGTCCTCCGTGAGAACCGAATAACTCGACGCAAGCTGCTCGAGCACGATGTCGTCGACCTCGAGGCCGCAACGCTGTACGCATTTGACGATGTTCTGCGCGGCGCTTTCCGCGCCGGTCACCATGTGGACTTTCGCTTCCAGGCGCACGCCGGACATGCTGATCGGCTCGCGGATGCCTTCCTGATTGTCGATCAGGAACTCCTGCGGAAGGATATGCAGGATTTTTTGATCCGCAGGGATCGCGACGGCGCGCGCCGCGTCGATGACCCTGTCTACGTCGCCGGCGCTCACTTCCTTGTCCCGGATCGCAACGATGCCGTGCGAATTCAGGCTGCGGACGTGACTGCCGGCAATACCCGCGTACACGGAGTGAATGTCGCAGCCAGCCATCAGCTCCGCTTCCTCCACGGCGCGCTGGATGGAATGCACCGTCGATTCGATATTGACCACCACACCCTTTTTCAACCCGCGCGACGGATGCGAACCAATGCCGACGACCTCGATTTCGCCCGCTTCGCTCACCTCGCCGACAATCGCAACGACTTTCGACGTGCCGATATCGAGACCGACGATCAGGTTCTTGTCACCGCGTTTTGTCACTCCGCACGCCCCGCGACCATTCCCTTGATGCCCGACTCCGCGGTCGCGGGCGCCGGCGGTGCGCCCTCGTCTTTCCAGCCGATCGTGAAACCGTTGCTGTAGCGCATATCGACGAAATCGATCTCGGCCTCGCGACTGGAAACGAGATTCGCAACCACGTCGATGAAAAGGGAAATGCGTTCTTCCACATCGCGTCGGCCGAGCCGTATCTCGACGCCGTTTTGCAACGTCACCTGCCAGGCGCCGCGAGCGTCCAGATGCACCCGGCGCAGGTCGAGCCCCATCGGAATGAGCTGATCGCGCAAGCCGAGATAGGTTTTCGCAACTTCGGCCGAGCGTCCATCGGGTCCGCTGAGCCGGGGCAGTTCCGCTGGGATATGACGTGCGTCTTCGACGAACAGTTCGCCGCGCACGTTGAGCAGCCCTTTCTCTCCCCAGCACGCGGCGGGCACCTGTTCGGTCACGTGTATTTCGAGCGTGGCGGGCCAGCGGCGCGCGACGTTCGCCTGATCGATCCAGGGAAGCGCGACGACCTTCGCCTGAATGAGACCCAGGTTGGCGCTGAAGAAGCCCTGGCCGAGTTCCTGACTGATGGCTTCCTCGATGTGCAGCGCGCTGACCCGCTGGAACGGGCCGTCAATGGTAATGGCGCGGATGGGCTGGTCGAGCAGACGTGCGCTGAACTCGTAACTCAGCAGGATCAGCACCACGGCAAATCCGAACTTGGCGATTGCGGAAAACGGGATCGAGACCTTCTTCCACCGGCTCGGCTTCTGCTGCTTGCGCCGTCTGGCTTGTTTACGCGCCATTGGCATTCGCCCCCGCCGCGCCGCTTGCAAAACTCGTTTCCAGGATTCTCCAGCACAACTCGTCCAGCTCGATCCCGGCGGATTTCGCCGCCATCGGCACCAGGCTGTGGCTGGTCATGCCGGGCACCGTGTTGACTTCGATGACCATGGGTTCTTCGCCACGAACGTGCATGAAGTCGACGCGCCCCCAGCCGCGGCAACCGAGCACCTCGAACGCCTGCAACGAGAGCTCGGCGTACCGCCGCTCGATTTGCGCGTCGTCGGTAGACGGACAGACGTACTCCGTGCGATCCGACTCGTACTTTGCCCGGTAATCGTAAAACACGCGCGGCGTTTCGATTCGTATACTCGGCAGCGCCTCCCCTTGCAGGACGGAAACGGTAATCTCATCGCCGACGATGCAGCGTTCCACCAACGCGCAGTCGTCGTATTCGAGCGCCAGCTCGACCGCTTCCTCGAGCTCGCCGCTCTCGAAGACCTTCGACATACCGAGGCTGGAGCCCTGCCCGGCGGGTTTGAGCATGAGCGGAAAACCGAGCTCATCCGCCGCGCGTTTTGCGTCCGCTGCCCTACGCACGACGGCGTAAGCCGGCGTGCTGATTCCCGCGGCGCCAAACAGGCGTTTGCTGCGTACCTTATCCATCGCAAGCGCCGACGCCAGCACGCCGCTGCCGGTGTAAGGCACGGACAGCCATTCCAGCGCGCCCTGGATCGCACCGTCTTCGCCGCCCGGGCCGTGCAGAGCGTTCCAGACGCGATCGAACCCCGCCGCTGCGAAGTCCGCCAGACTGTTTTTACCCGCATCCCAGGCATGCGCGTCGACGCCACGCGCCCGGAGCGCTTTTAAAACGACCGCTCCGCTCAGCAGCGAGACCTCTCGCTCGCCGGACGTCCCGCCCAACATCACGGCCACCCGGCCGAAGTCGGCGGCCTCCCGGACCGGAAAGCGCCGTTCCGTTCCGCCGCTCACCGTTTTTCCTCGCCGACGATGCGCACTTCGTGGACCAGCTCGACGCCGTGCACGTCCCTCACCGTCGCCTGTACGAAAGAAATCAACCGTTCGATGTCCGTCGCGCTTGCCCCGCCCGTATTGATAATGAAGTTGGCGTGTTTCGTCGAAACCTCGGCGCCGCCGACGCGGTGGCCTTTCAGACCCGCCGATTCGATCAGCTTCGCGGCAAAGTTGCCGGGCGGATTGCGGAACACCGAGCCGCAGCTCGGCAAACCCAGCGGCTGGGTGTCCTTGCGGCGGTCCAGCATCGATTTTTGATTGGCCATGCTGGGTGTCACGGTGGGATCGAATGCGAGCGTGGCTTCGACGAACCACTCGTCGGGCGGGCCGCTCACGCTCCGATAGGCGATTCGATAGTCCGACGGTGTGCGCTCGTGGATTTTGCCGGATCGATCGATCGTCTTGACGGCGACCACGCGCTCCCAGGTCTCGCCGCCATGCGCGCCGGCGTTCATCGCCAGCGCGCCGCCGACGCTGCCCGGAATACCGGCAAAAAACTCGGACGGGCCGTATCCCCAGCGGATACACTGACGCGCCAGCTGCGTACACGGCACGCTGGCGCCGACGCGCACCCGGTGCCCGCCCAAATCATCGAGATCGCGCGACACCCGGGACGCGCAGACGACGACGCCGCTCAGACCCCCGTCGCGCACCAGCAGATTGCTGCCGAGGCCGAACCAGAACACCGGGGTCCCGGCGTCCAGCTCACCCAGAAACGCCGCAAGATCATCGACGTCGGCGGGCCGAAAGAAACACTCCGCCGGGCCGCCAACGCGCCAGGACGTGTGTTTACTCATGGGTTCCGAATAACGCAGCTCGCCGCGAACGGCGGACCCGATCCTTTTATCCATGGCCGCCATCATTTCTGCACCTTCAGCTTTGGGCGGCGACTCAACAAATCGGGAAGGCGGCCGGCGTAGGCGCCGATGTCACCGGCCCCCATCGTCAGCAGCAGATCGCCGTCGGCGATGACGCCTTTAAGCACCGGCGCGAGCTCATCCAGGGTTTCGACGAACACGGGCTCTACCCCGCCGCGGGACCTCACGGCCCTGGCGATCGCGCGCCCATCCGCGCCGGTGATCGGATCCTCCCCGGCGGCGTAAACCTCGAGAAGCACCAGCACGTCGACGGACGACAGCACGGTCGCGAAATCGTCCAGCAGATCGCGGGTACGCGTGTAGCGATGCGGCTGAAAGGCGAGCACGATACGGCGGTCGGGCCAGCCCGCACGCGCCGCGGCGACCGTCGCCGCGACCTCGGTCGGATGATGACCGTAGTCGTCAACCAGCATGATCCGGCCGCGATCGGACTTGATATCGCCGTAACGCTGGAAGCGTCGGTCGATACCGCCAAAATTGTCCAGCGCGCGGACGACGTCGTCATCGGCAATCTGGAGTTCGCCGGCAACCGCAATGGCCGCAAGGGCGTTACGCACGTTGTGCATGCCCGGAAGGCGCAGCCGTATCTCGAGCGGCTCCCGACGATCGGCGCGAACGACGTCAAATTGTGCGCTGCCGCCGGAAAAACGAATATTGGTGGCGGTCAGGTCCGCGTCACCGTCAATGCCGTAGCTCAGCACGGACCGGCCGACCTGCGGAAGTATTGCTTTGACGCCGGGATCGTCCGTGCAGACGATGGCCAGTCCGTAAAACGGCAGGTTGTGCAGAAAATCGACGAAACTCTGGCGCAGTTTTTCCACGTCGCCGTCATAAGTGGACATATGGTCGGCGTCGATGTTGGTAACGATCGAGAGCATCGGTTTGAGATGTACGAAGGAGGCGTCGCTCTCGTCGGCCTCGGCGACGAGGTAGTCACCCAGGCCCAGGCGCGCATTGGTATCGGCGCTCTTGAGTCGCCCGCCGATGACAAACGTTGGATCGAGTTTGGCTTCCGCCAAAACGCTTGCGACCAGGCTGGTCGTCGTCGTCTTGCCGTGCGTCCCGGCGACCGCAATCGAATAGCGGAAGCGCATCAGCTCGGCGAGCATTTCAGCCCTCGACACGACGGGCAGCATCGCGGCGCGCGCGGCGGCCACCTCGGGATTACTCTCGTCGACTGCGCTCGAGACGACAACCGCGTCGACTCCGCGGATGTTGGCGTCCGCGTGGCCGATGAAGATTTTCGCACCCAGACCGCCCAGACGTTCGACCTGGGCATTGCTTTTGAGGTCGGAACCCTGCACCTGGTAGCCGAGGTTCAGCATGACCTCGGCGATGCCGGACATACCGGAGCCGCCGATGCCGACGAAATGCACGCGGTTTATTCGCCGCATCTTCGTGATCATGCGCCTACCCCCGCGGTTGCGAGACAGATGCCGGTAATTTTGTCCAGCGCGTCCGGTTTGGCGAGCGAACGCGCAATGGCCGCCCGTTCGCGCAGGCGCTCACGGTCAGCAAGCCACTCCTCCAGCAGTGCCGCGAGCGACTCAGCGTTCAGGTCGGACTCGGCGACGATGGCCGCGGCGCCCGCGGTCATCAGCGGCGTTGCGTTTGCCGTCTGGTGATCATCGACCGCGGCGGGAAACGGTACGAAAATCGCCGGCAGTCCCGCCGAACAGAGCTCGGCAATCGTGAGCGCGCCGGCGCGACATACCACGAGATCGGCCCAGGCGTAGGCCGCCGCCATGTCGTCGATGAACGGCTCAAGTTTCGCGTCGATACCGGCGTTTCGATAAGCGTCCGCGGCTTCGTCCGCCGTCAGACGTCCTGTTTGATGACGGACCAGCGGGCGTTGTTCTTCCGATAGCCGCGCCAGCGCCTCGGGCAGCACGAGATTCAGCGCGCGGGCTCCCTGGCTGCCGCCAAGCACCAGAAGCCTGCGGGGACCGAGACGACCCGCGAGACGTTGATTCGGCGCCGCGATCGCGGCGATGTCCGCGCGTACCGGGTTACCCACGGTTTGCGCACCGACGCGCGCGGAAAAACTGCCCGGGAAGGCTTGCAGCACAACCCGGGCAAGACGCGCCAGAAGACGATTCGTTAAGCCGGCAACGGCGTTTTGTTCGTGAATGACCAGCGGTCGGCGCAACAGCCACGCGGCGACGCCGCCCGGTCCGCTGACAAATCCGCCCATGCCGAGCACCGCGGCCGGTCGGTGCCGGGCAACAATACGCAACGATTGCAGCATCGCGAGACCCAGCCGGAACGGTGCGAACAGGAGCGTTACGAGACCCTTGCCGCGCAGGCCGTGCACGCTCACCCACTCGATGTCGATACCCGCCTCAGGCACGACACGGGCCTCGAGACCCCGATGCGTGCCAAGCCAGACGACCTCGCACGACTGCCGGCGGATCGCCTGGGCGACGGCCAACGCCGGATACACATGACCACCGGTGCCGCCGGCCATGACCAGAATGGGCCGCCCGTTCATCGCCGGCTCCGTTTTCGAGGCTTGGTCCGCGACTGCCGATTCGCCGGCGGCGCATCGACGACGATCTCATGATGGATGCGCAGCAGAATACCGATACTGACCATCGTGACGATCAGGCTGCTGCGACCGTAACTGACCAGCGGCAGCGTCAAACCCTTGGTCGGCAGAAGCCCCATGTTCACGCCAACGTTGATGAAAGCCTGCAAGCCAATCCAGGTGCCGATCCCGACGGCCAGGTACGCCTCGAAGAAGCGGTCCGATTTGGCGGCACGAATCGCGATACTGAAGATCCGCCACAGCAGCGCCATGAACAGGGCGATCATGGCCAGCGCGCCGAGCAGGCCGAACTCCTCCGCGAATACGGCAAACACGAAGTCCGTGTGCGCCTCCGGAAGATAAAACAGTTTCTGCACGCCGTCGCCAAGACCGACACCGAGCCACTCGCCGCGGCCTATCGCGATCAGCGACTGCGTCAGTTGAAAGCCGGAGTTGTAGGGATCGGCCCACGGATCGAGGAACGCCGTCAAACGCTGCATCCGATACGGCGAAGTCACGGCAAGCGCGGACAGCGCGATGACGGTTGCGCCGAAAAACAGAAAAAAGTCACGCAATCGGGCGCCGGCGACAAACAGCATGGCAAGCACGGTGGCCACCAACACGGTTGCTGCACCGTAATCCGGTTCCGCGAGCAACAGCGCACAGGCGATGCAAAGCAACAACATCGGGCGCAGGAACCCCACGAAGCCTTCACGCAGCGACCGGTTTCTGCGCACCAGATAACCCGCGACGTAAATCAGGAGACACAGCCGAGCCGGCTCGGAGACCTGCAGGTTCATTACGCCGACGCGCACCCAGCGGGTGGCTCCGTTGACGGTGTGCCCGAAACCCGGAACCAGCACGATGACCAGCAATGCAATCGCGAGTAACAGCATCAGCGGACCGACGTTTCGCCAAACGTGCATCGGAATCAGCAGACAGGCGAATGCCGCGACGCCGCCGATCAATGCCGCAACGAGCTGACGCTGTACGTAATAAAACGGTTCACCGACGACGCGGTCCGACACCGAGATGGACGCCGAGGCAAGCACGACGATTCCGCCAACCAACAGCGTCAGGCTTACGATCAGCAGCTGCGAATCGATCTTGAGCGGCGTCTTCAGCCGCACGGGGAACGGCATCGTTGCACTTTGAACGCTCATGCGCGCAACCCCGCCACGGCGTCACAGAAGGCGTCACCGCGCCGTTGATAGTTCTCGAACTGGTCGAAGCTGGCGCAGGCCGGCGCAAGCAGCACCGTGTCGCCGGCCGCCGCGAGTTCCCGGCCCTTTGCGATCGCATCCGACAATTCGTCAACCCGGTAGAGCGGCGCTTCGCCGCTGAAGGCGTCGGCCAGCAGGCCCGCGTCCTCGCCGTATACGACCGCCGCGCGCAGCCTGTCGCCGACCGCGGCGGCGAACGCGGAAAAGTCGCCGCCTTTTCCCTGACCGCCGGCGAGCAGCACGACCGGTCCGCCGACGGAGCGGACCGACGCAACCGCCGCGCCAACGTTGGTTGCCTTAGAATCGTTGATGTAGTCCACCCCGCCGATTGAGCGGACAAACTGCATACGGTGCGGCAATCCCCGGAATTCGCCCACGACCGCGAGCATCGCGGCGGTATCCAGGCCGACCAGCTCGCCCGCCGCCATGGCCGCGAGTGCGTTCGCGCGGTTGTGCAAACCGACCAGCCCGATATCGCGGCAGGCCAGCAGCGGCCGATCGCCGCGCGCGAGATAGTCGCCACGGTCGTCGGTAACGACGCCGTACTGGCCCGGTCCAGGCTCATCCAAACCGAAGCTGACGCGCGGTAGATCGGCGGAAAGCCGTCCGAGGGCCTCGGGATCGTCGCGATTGATCACTGCCGCGTCCGCCTGATCGAATATCCGGTACTTGGCGGCGCGGTACTCCGCCTCGTCCGCGTGCCAATCGAGGTGATCCGGGGATACGTTCAGCAGAACCGCCACTTTCGCCGGCAGATGTCGCGTGCGCTGCAGCTGGAAGCTGGACAGCTCGAGGACGTAGAGATCCGGCGTTTCCCCGGCAAGCAGATCGAGCGCCGGCGGACCGAGATTGCCGCCGGCAAGGGCGCGTTTACCCGCCGCATCGCACATCAGCGCCAGCAGTGTCGTCACGGTGCTCTTGCCGTTGGAGCCGGTAATCGCGACAAATTCACGCTCGACGTCTTTTACGAATATCTCGATATCGGACTGAATGTCGATGTCCGCCCTGCGCGCCTCGGTGAGGAATTCGTCGTTGTCCGCGATCCCCGGTGAGACGATCATTCTGGAGATATCCCGCAGGAGCGCGGCGGACGTGTCGCCGACGACGACTTCGGCGTGCGGCACGATCCCGTGCAGGTCTTCGAGACCCGGCGGACGATCCCGGCTGTCCACGTAAACGGCTTCGACGCCCCTGCGGCTGAGATAACGCGCAACGGAAAGACCGGTATTGCCCAACCCGTACACCAGGGTATCGGGCCGAGGCGCCGTGGCGTTTGTGTGCATCAACCGTTTTTTGGCCGCCGCGTTCATCGGATCTTGAGACTCGCAAGCCCGATCAGCACGAGGATGACCGTAATAATCCAAAAGCGCACGATGACCTTCGGCTCCGCCCAGCCCTTCAGCTCGAAATGATGATGCAACGGCGCCATGCGAAAGACCCGCTTGCCGGTCAGCTTGTACGACGCAACCTGAATGATCACCGACAGCGTTTCGACCACAAAAACGCCGCCCATGATGGCGAGGACAATCTCCTGTCGAACGCAAACCGCAACGACACCCAGCGCCGCGCCAAGCGACAGCGCGCCGATGTCGCCCATGAATACCTGGGCCGGATAGGTGTTGAACCACAAAAACCCGAGCCCGGCGCCGGTGAGCGCGGCGCAGAACACCATGATTTCTCCGGCCCCCGCGACATAGGGAATCCCGAGGTAACCCGAGAAATTCACGTTGCCGGTGACGTAGGCGAACACGCCGAGGGCGCCGCCCACGAGCACCGCGGGCATGATTGCGAGTCCGTCCAGCCCGTCGGTCAGGTTGACGGCGTTACTGAAACCGACGATGAAAAAAAATGTAACGACAATCTGAAGCATGCCAAGCGGTATAGCCAGATCCTTGAAATACGGGATAAGCAATGACGTGCCTACCTCATCGACCGCCGTTACATAAAGCGCCACGGCCGCCGCTGTTGCGACCATGGACTGCCAGAAGAGCTTGGATCGGGCGGACATCCCCGCCGGATCCTGGAGTATCAGTTTTTTGTAGTCATCGACATAGCCGATGACGCCGAACGCGAGCGTCACGAACAACACGACCCAGATGAACCGGTTCTCCAGGTCCGCCCACAACACCGTGCTGACGACGATGGCCGTCAGTATCAGCGCGCCGCCCATGGTCGGCGTTCCCGCCTTCGGGAGATGCGTGACGGGCCCCTCGTCGCGAACCGGCTGACCCACCTGGTTCATCGACAGCTTGGCGATCAGTTTCGGACCAATCAGGAAGGACAGCGTCAGCGCGGTCAGCGCACCGAGGATTGCGCGTAGCGTCAAATAGTTGAAGACGTCGAAACCCGGCTCGAAACTCGCGAGATAGTTGGTGAGATAGAGCAGCATGGTCAGTCCGTCCCGGCCGGCGGTCGCGTCGCCGACAGTGCGGCGACGACCCGCTCCATGCGCGCCGAGCGCGAGCCCTTGACGAGCACGTTTGCCGCCGCGGACGTCGGCAAGCGGTCCGCAAGTTCGCGAATCAGTGAGTCCACGCCGTCGAACCACCGGGCGCCTTCGCCGAAACTCTCGACGACGTGCCGCGACAATTCGCCCGTGGCGAACAGCCGATCGACGCCGGCGTCGCGAGCCGCGACGCCAACGGCCGTGTGATGCGCGGCGGCATCGACGCCGAGTTCCGCCATGTCGCCCAATACCAGCCAGCTTTCGCCCGGCTGGGCGGCCAGGAACCGTGCGGCCGCGATAACGCTTGCGGGATTGGCGTTGTAACTGTCGTCGAAGAGCACCGAGCCGCCGACGCCCTCCAGGCGACGCAGCCGCCCCGACACGGGCGTCACCGAACTCAGACCCTGTCGGATCAGCTCCGGTTTCAAATCGAGCGCTGTTGCGATTGCGGCCGCCGCCGCGGCGTTCAGTACGTTGTGCGAACCGGCCAGCGGCAAAGACACCTCGATCTCACCGTCCGGCAGGTGCAGCGTAAACTCGGTGCCGGACGCCGTTGCCCGTATCGCGGTCGCGCGAACGTCGGCCGCGTTCTCGACGCCGAAACTGAGAATCGAGGTATCGCGGGCAAAAGAGCGCCACAGCGTAAAGTACGCGTCGTCGGCATTGAGAACGGCAAAATCGGGCCTGACCGTCCCGGTGAGGATCTCACCTTTCGCATTCGCGACACCCTCGACGCTACCGAAACCTTCGAGGTGCGCCTCCGCGGCGTTCGTAATGGCAACCACTCTGGGAGCAACGAGTTCGGTCAGGTAGGCAATCTCGCCGGCGTGATTGGCGCCCATTTCAATAATGGCGAATTCGTGTTCCGGACCCAGCCGAAGCAACATCAGGGGAACGCCGATGTCGTTGTTGAGATTGCCCTCGGTCGCGAGCGTCTTCGCCGCCAACGCCAAACAGCTCGCAAGCATTTCCTTGAGCGTGGTTTTGCCGTTGCTGCCGGTTAATCCGACGATGCGTGCAGGCATTTGCCGCCGCCACGCGGCAGCCAAGCGGCCAAGCGCGACACGCGTGTCCTGCACCGTGATGTTCGGCAGCGCCGTCGCAATCGGGCCGGCAACCACGGCGCCGGCGGCGCGTTTGTCCGTCGCTGCCGGAACGAAATCGCGCCCGTCGAAATTCGGGCCGTCAAGCGCGACGAACAGCTCGCCCGCCCGCAGGGTCCGCGTGTCGGTGCTGACGCCCAGGAATTCTCCGTCAGCGCCGACGAGCGTGCCACGCATCGCCTCGGCCGCCTGCGCGAGGGTGCCGGCCATCATGTCCGCCTCCGGCCACGAAGACGCAGTTCGAGATTGGCCCTTGCGATCTGAAAATCGGAAAAATCGAGGCGCTCGTTTCCGATGATCTGATAGTCCTCGTGACCCTTCCCGGCGATCAGCACCGTATCGTTTGCCTGCGCTTCGCGTATCGCGTACGCGATCGCCGCCGCGCGGTTTTCGATGGCAACAACGGAAGCCGCCGGCCCCGAATCGCGCATGCCGCCCAGGATGTCCGCGACGATGTTTTCCGGCGGCTCGTTGCGCGGGTTGTCGTTCGTAACCACCGGACGATCGGCCAGCCGGTCAACGACTTTGCCCATGATCGGCCGTTTACCCTTGTCACGATCTCCGCCGCACCCGAACACGCACCAGATCCGGCCTTTCACGTGCGGTCGCAGCGCCCGCAGCGCCGCCTCGAGCGCCGCCGGCGTGTGCGCGTAGTCGACGAATATCTGTGGAACGCCTTTTTCGTTTGCCGCGGCTACCGCCTGCATCCGTCCCGGCGGTGCGGACATCCGTGCGACCACTTCACGTGCGTCACCAAACTCGACGCCGCGGACGAGCAGCAGCGCCAACACCTGGATGGCGTTGCTGACGTTGAATTCGCCGGGCAGCGGAACGTCGATATCGCCGTTCCCCCAGCTGCTGACGACCTTGACGCGCGACCCGCCGGCGGTTGCGACCACCGAGCGGACGAACACATGCGGCCGGCCGTTCGCAACACGATCGAACCTCGTTGACGTCGTCACCACGTCGCCGCCGCAACGATCGGCGAGTTCCCGACCGAAGTCGCTGTCCAGACAGACTATCCGGTGCTTGCACTCGAAATCGGTGAACAGACGGGCCTTGCTGTTCGCGTAGGCTCGCATGTCGCCGTGATAGTCGACGTGATCGCGGCTGAGATTGGTAAACACGGCCGCGTCGAGACGAACGCCGTCGATCCGGCCCTGGTCGAGCGCATGAGAGGACACCTCGATCGCCGCGTGCAGGGCGCCGAGATCGCGGAAGCCGGCCAGTTTTTCGTGCAGGTCCAGGCACGGCGGCGTTGTCATGCCGAGATCGACGTCGAGTTCGTCGACGCCGTAGCCAAGCGTTCCGAGATATCCGCACGGACGGCCGAGCCGTTGCAGGCACTGCGCCGCCAGAAACGCCACCGTGGTCTTGCCGTTGGTGCCGGTGACGCCAATGACGTCAAGCGCGTGCGAGGGCCAGTCGTACCAGCGATTGGCAATCTCGCCGAGCCGGGCCGCGAGATCGTCGACGCCGATGAGCGGCATTGGCCCGATCGCCCTGTTCGGATCGCCGGTCGCGGAATCCCAGACGATCGCGGCGACGCCCGACTCGATCGCGGTATCCGCAAAGTCCAGGCCGTGATGATTCGCGCCTTGCACGGCCAGAAAGACGCCGCCCGGAACCAGCCGGCGGCTGTCGTCGGATATCCCCGCGACGGGGATGGGCGGCGCCTCGGCAATGCCCGCGAGCAGCTGCCGCAGGTTCTGGTCGGTATTGACTCGTTCGGCCGGCATGCTCATTGACTCATCGCCTGCATGATGCTTCCGGCATCGCGGGCGGGCAGGGCGTCCGGTGGAATGGCCAGAAGCCGGAGTGATTCGGCCATGACGGTTGCGAACACGGGCGCGGCGACGTCGCTGCCGTAATAGAGTTCGCCTTTCGGCTCATCAATGATGACGACGGTGGCAAGACGCGGATTGCTGGCCGGCGCGAGACCCGCGAACACGGAGAAATACTCGTCTTGGGAGTAGCCGCCGGGCGCAAACTTCCACGCCGTGCCCGTCTTTCCGGCTATCCGATACCCGGTCACGCTCGCCTTGGTGCCGGTGCCTCCCGGCCGCACGACTTCCTCGAGCATTCGCCGAACCGCGCGGGCGGTATCGGCCTGCAAAACGCGCTCTCCCTCGACGGCCGATTCCGTGCTGATCAGCGAGATCGGCCGCATCAGGCCGTCACCGCCGAGCGCGGCGTACGCCTGCGCAAGCTGCAGCGGCGTGACCGACACCCCGTAACCGTAGGCCAGCGTCGCCTGGCTGATGGGTTTCCAATGGTTGAAGTGCGTCAGCAGGCCGGCGGACTCGCCGGGGAAGCCGCTGGAGGTCAACGAGCCGAGACCGAAGCGCGTCATCGTCAACCACAGCTGGTCCGGCTCCAGCGACAGTCCGATTTTTGTGACGCCGACGTTTGACGAACGCGACAGTACCGTCGTCAGACTGACGCGACCGAGATTGCGGCTATCCTCGATTTTCTTGGGCCCGACGACGACGTAGCCCGGCGACGTGTCGACGATGCTGCCGGGCCGATACTGCCCGCTCTCGAGCGCGGCGGCGACAATGAGCGGCTTGATGCTGGAACCCGGCTCGAAAATATCGGTGATCGCCCGATTGCGATACCGCTCGGCCGAGTACTGTGCGCGATCGTTGGGGTTGTACGTCGGCTGGTTGACCATCGCCAACACCTCGCCCGTCTGCACGTCGAGGATCACAATCGAGCCGGAGTTCGCGCTGAACTGCTGGATCGCCCCCTTGAGCGTCCGATAAGCGACGTACTGCAAGCGCAGGTCTATGCTCGAACGGAGGTCTTTGCCCGGTCGAGGCGGCCGAATGCTTTCGACGTTTTCCACCGAACGGCCGAGACGATCCTTGAGTACGCGCTTGGCGCCGGTTTCGCCGCTCAGCCAATGATTGAACTCGAGTTCGAGACCTTCCTGGCCCTGATCATCGATGCTGGTGAATCCAACCAGGTGGCCCGCCACTTCGCCCGCGGGATAATAGCGGCGATACTCACGCTGCACGTTGACGCCGGGCAGGCCGAGGCCCAGGACCCGATGCGCCTGATCGGGGCTCAGATGACGCTTCAGGTAGATGAACTCCTTGTCCATCGCACGCGTAACCCTGCGCATCAGCGACTGCGAATCGGCCTCCAGCGCCAACGCAAGCTCCGGCAGGCGGTCAACCGCGGTTGCGAGCTCCTTCGGATTCGCCCACACGCTGTCAACGGGTGTGCTGATCGCCAGCGGTTCACCGTTTCTATCAGTGATCGTGCCGCGGTGCGCGGAAATCTTCTCCGTACGCAGGTGCCGGGTGTCGGCCTGTTGATTGAGAAAATCTTTGTTCAGCACCTGCAGGTGAACGGCCCGGGCCAGCAGCGACGTCGCCGCCAAGCCGAAAAACGCGAGCACGAGCGCGACTCTGGCGACGAAACGCCTGGCCGTTTGCTGTTTTGTCTGGGCGCCGCGCGTCATGGCCGTTCGATGACAAAAACTTCGGTCGCTTCAGGGCGCACCAACGAAAGCTTGTCGTTGGCGACCTGCTCGATTCGGCCGTGCGTCGCCCAGGTGCTCTGCTCGATCTGCAATTGACCCCATTCGATGTTCAGCTCATCCCGCTCCGTAGTGAGCTCCTCGAGTTCGACAAACAGTTTTCGGGACTCGTGTTTCGTGTATACGAGCGCTATCGCCGATGAGACACAGACGACCGCAAAAACGATCGTCAGCACGACGGGTTGCCGCTTCTTGTTCGTTTCCATCAGACTCGCTCCGCAATTCGTAGACGTGCCGACCGACTTCGAGGGTTGAGCGCTATCTCTTCCGCACCCGCGCCGATCGCCCGCCCGATCACCCGTAACCGCGGACGATGCTCGTCGGGAATATCCGGCATGCCGCGATAGGGCTCGGGCTCGCGCGCCGCGTCGCGCATGAACCGTTTCACGATGCGGTCTTCCAGCGAATGAAAACTGATCACGCACAGCCTGCCACCGGGGCGCAGCAGGTCGATGCTCGCCTCCAACGCCCGCTCCAGCTGCTGCAATTCCTGGTTGATCACCATTCGGATCGCCTGGAAGGTTTTTGTCGCCGGATGCCGTTTGTGACCGCGACGCGGCGCGACGGAGGTCACGGTCTCCGCAAGCCGGGCCGTCGTCGTGATCGGCCGATCCCGACGCGCGTCCACCAATGCCCGCGCGATGCGGCCCGCAAGTTTCTCTTCGCCATATACCCGCAACACCCGCGTCAGCTCCTTTTGCTCCACGGTTGCCAGCCACTCGGCCGCGCTGACGCCCTGACTCGGGTCCATTCGCATGTCGAGCGGTCCGTCGGCCCGAAAACTGAAGCCTCGCTCGGCCTCATCCAATTGCGGCGACGAGACGCCCAGGTCGAGGAGCAGCCCATCCACCCTGCCCTGCAGATTCCTTGCCACCGCGATGTTCTTGAGTTCCGCAATTTCGTCCTTTATCAGTTCAAACCGCGGATCGGCGACCAGCGAGGCGTCCGCTTCGGCAATGGCCTGCGGGTCTCGATCGATGGCCAGCAGGCGTCCCGCCGATCCGAGATGTTCCAGAATTGCCCTGCTATGACCTCCGCGACCGACCGTACCGTCGATGTAGTTTCCGTCCGGCTTGATTGCGAGCCCGTCCAACACGGGCTTGAGCAGCACCGGCAGGTGTTTTTTTGCGCCGCTTCGATTCGAGCTCACCGGCTCAACGTTTCTAAAGCGACAGAGACTCGAGTTCCGCCGGTAAGCCGACGTCGTCGTCGCCCAGCCATGAATCTCGTTTCTCGTTCCAGCTGTCTTCGTCCCAAAGCTCGAATTTGTTGCCTTGTCCGATCAGCATTGCCTGCCTGTTCAGGCCGGCAAATTCACGGAGTTCTTTTGGCAACAGAATTCGACCGTGTCCGTCTATGTCCAATTCCGTTGCGTAACCAACCATCAGGCGCTGTAGTCGCCTCGCCTGTTTGTTTAAACTGGGCAGACGCACGAGCTTGCGCTCAATTTCTTCCCAATCGGGAAACGGATAAATAAGGAGGCAATAATCGCGGTCTACCGTCGCCACCAGCTGGCCGTCGCAGCGCGACGCCAGTCGTTCCCGATGACGAGTCGGGATTGCCAGACGCCCTTTGGCGTCCAAAGTGACTTTGGTAGCCCCACGAAACATGACTGTTGTGTGATGGACCTACCGCGTGAAAACACTGCTGGCCCATCCCCTCCCACATTTTTCCACTTTTTTGCACTATATTCGTGGCCTCCGACAGCGTCAACCGAGGGCTTCAAATATGTGTTGTTCTACAGGGACTTAGAGGCCGCGCGATGGCCCAATTCGGGCGAATTGTGGCAGTGAATTGGAACGGCAAATCAATTAGTTAAAGCGTTTTCTTCGACGAGACCCAAAGAAATGGTCGCCAGACGGCGACAGGGCAGGTTTTGGGTGTTCCGAGGCGGGACTTCGCCGAGTCTGCGCGAATTTCCATGTCCACACTCAACAATATTCGGTAACTCGTTGATTATTTTATATTTTTCAACGAGAGCCCGGCGCGAATCCGCGCAAGGACCGCTCCGACCGCGACCGCCGCCGCCGCGGGAGGAATCCGAGCTGGCAAGAGCCGGCCGTAAGCCGGGTTCTGTCGAGGACAATCATTCATCTGGGACAGCCGTCGCCGACTGCCTCTAGCGACCTACCCGGGAGTCCGTTCGATGCCGACGGTGCGGTACGAAGCCGCCCACTCCCCTATTTGGTCTTGCTCCAGGTGGGGTTTACCCTGCCGCGGTATGTTGCCACCCGCGCGGTGCGCTCTTACCGCACCTTTTCACCCTTACCGGCGCCGAAGCGCTTAGGCGGTGTATTTTCTGTGGCACTTTCCGTGGGCTCACGCCCCCCAGGCGTTACCTGGCACCCTGCCCGATGGAGCCCGGACTTTCCTCCGACGCGTCGTGCGCGCCGGCGATTGCCTGGCCGACTCTTACCGTCTCGGACCGCGAAGGATACAGGAAATTCCGGGGGCGGCGGAGTAAACGGTCCGACGGCGATCCGTTTGCAGGCCCTAATCCGGGTCTTCGGTGAGCTGTACCTGAACCCCCAGCGTGCGGTCGGCGGGCAGATCGGCGATGCGCCAGCGATCCAGGCCGCTGCGAATCGGAGAGACCGGCAACGCCTCGCCGCCTTCGGCGAGCGCGTCGATGGCGCGCTCGAGATCGTCAACGCCGAAAGAGATGAGAAAAAAGCCCTCACCCCGCGTTCGCAGGTGCCTGGCCGGAAGGGAATCGGTCCCGGTGGGCGAAACCAGCACGAACCAGGTTTCTCCGACTTTCGTGCGAGCGGTGCGCACGCCGCGCGATTCGAGGTTTTCGTAGTGGAACGAGCCGGCGCCGAAAAGGACCTCAAAACGGGCGACGGCCGCGTCGAGGTCCTCGAACAGGAAGTTGATGTGATGGATGCGCGTCGGGCCGCTCATGCGGGAGACGGAAACGGCCCGGCCTTGGGCAGCAAGGCCGGCACGCCGCGACCGAGTTCGGCTTCCAGCCAGCGACTGGCATCAATGACTTTGTCCAGCGAGACGCCGGTTTCGATGCCGGAGCGCGAGAGCAGATACAGGAGATCGTCGGTGGGGATATTGCCCGTCGCGGCCGGCGCAAACGGGCAGCCGCCAATCCCGCCGATGCTGGCGTCAATCGATACCGCACCGGCGTCAACCGCCGCCTGGGCGTTGGCGAGGCCCGTGTTGCGCGTGTTGTGCAAATGAAAGCGAAGCGGAATGTCGTCGCCCAGCGCCTCGCGTAGCGCCCCGACCAGATCGGTGATTTGTGCGGGAACCGCGACGCCGATGCTGTCGGCGATGCCCAGCTCGGCGGGCTCCGCCTCCATGACCTGGCGCGCGATATCGAGCACGCGCGCCACCGGCACCTCGCCTTCATAAGGACAGCCGAACGCGGACGAGATCATCACGTTCGCGATTTTGCCGTTCTCTTTCGCGCGCCGGGCGATACCGAGCCACGCGTCGATGGAATCCTGCGTCGGCACTCCCTGATTGCGTTCGTTGTAGGTGTCGCTCGCAACGACCACCATGCCGATCTCGTGCACCTTGGTGGCCAGCGCGCGATCGAGACCCCGTTCGTTCATGAGCAGGCCGATGTAAGAAACGCCTTCCTCGTCCGGCAACGCGGCAATCAGGTCTTCGGCATCCGCCATTTGCGGCACGCGTTTGGGATGCACGAAACTCGCAACCTCCAGGCGCCGCAGGCCGGCGTCGATCGCCAACTCGATGAAGCGGACCTTGCTGGCGGTCGGCAATATTTCCGGCTCGCTCTGCAGACCGTCCCGGGGGCCGACCTCGACAATGTCGATGCGCCTGCCGCGCGCGTTTCCCGCGCCGTTCATGCGCGTTCCGCGAGATGCTCAAGCATCTCCGCTTCGCTGACGACGTCGCCGTATTTGGCGTTCATGTCGAACAGATTCGCATCGTGCGGCGCCGCGTGGCGATCGCCGCAGGCGTCGGCCACGACGATCGGAACAAAACCGTGGCACATGCCGTCGACACAGGTCGCGCGCACGCAGCCGCTGGTCGTTAGACCGGTGATGATCAGCGAATCGACGTTCATCGAGTGGAGGGTAGACGCCAGCGAAGTGCCGAAGAAAGCACTCGGGTATTGTTTTGAGATGACGAGTTCGTCGGCGGCCGGCGCCAGCCCATCGACCCAGGCCGCCATCGGATTACCCACGACAAAATTCTTGAGGACGGGCGCTTTTCGGAAGAAGACGCCGCCATCCGTGCCGCCCGCATGGTACACGACGTTCGTGTATACGATCGGCAGGCCGGCAGTGCGCGCTGCTTCGCGAACGCGCAGCGCCGAGGCCAATGCGTCATCGACGTCCGCGAACAGCGCGCAGCTTTCATCGAAATAAGCGCGCACGAAATCAACCAGGACCAACGCGGGCCGGGCGCCGAACCCCAGTTGATTGTCGTACGCTCGTGTATAGTTGTCGGCGAGCTTGTCACCCACTCGTCATCTCCCTGAGTTGTAGCCGTAACGTCAGAACCGATACGTAAACTCCGCACCGTAGGCGTCCGCCGGCGCCTGGTGATTGAAGGAACCGCCGAACTCCGGCGCCGGAATGATCTCTTCGAGATATTCCTCGTCGGTGATGTTGCGGCCCCAGACGGCGAGGCTCCAGTTCTCCGCTTCGAGCCCGATACGCAGATTCAGGGTACCGTAGTCGTCGCGTTGCGACCGAGATAAGTCGCTCGTAATACTACCCGGGAAGAACACCTGCCAGATAGACGGCGTCTGTTCGCCCTGCAGCGTATGGAACCAGGTTTCACCAACGTGTTGATAATCGGCACGAACAAAAAACTCCCTGTCGCTGCCGAACGGCACGACGACCTGACTGCCGAGATTCCACGTCAAGTCCGGCGCCTGCGGCACATCGTTACCCTCCGAAAGCGGCCGGTTGTCGTTGCGTTCGATCTCCGAGTCGAGCAGCCCGAGCCCGCCGTAAACCGACCAGTTGTCGGTTGCGAGCCAGTTGAAATCGGCCTCGAAACCCTGGATCCGGCTTTCGTCGATCGTCGTCACCACCCGAAGCAATCCGAACGGGCCGGCAAAAAACTCGAAAAACTGATTGTCCTCGACGTCTGTACGGAAAACCGCCGCGTTGACCCTGAGACGCCGATCCAGCCATTCGGTTTTGACGCCAAGCTCGAACGCGCTCGACACCTCTTTGTCGTATTCGTCCTCGATCGTCAAACCGGCTCCAACGCATTCACCCGGAGCGTCGAGTGGATTGGCCGGACAGCCGGCACCGGTCGAGTTGAACCAGAAGTTCAGTAACGCCTCGCTGCCAATGGAATTGAAGCCGCCGCTGCGAAAACCGATGCCCCAGCTCGCATAAGTATTGACATTGTCGGTCGCGCTCCAGCGCCAGGTAATTTTGGGCTGCAGCTGATCGAAGTCTTCGCTGCGGTTGGGAATCGGGTCGAAACTCGAGTTGAACGCCGGGTTGATCGGGCGCGGTGCAAACGTCGGGTCCAGTGTGTTCAGGTTCAATCCGGACGCCGACACGGCGGGCACCAGGTTCGTAACGTTGCGGTCCTCGTTGTCGTAACGCAGCGCCAGCGACAGCTCCATCGTTTCACCCAAATCGAAACTCAGCTCGCCGTAGACCGCAAACACCGTAGTCTCGAATTCGTCCCAGAACAGCAGGTCGGTCGGATTCAGGCCGGTCGGCGGCACGTACGGGCGGCGCTCGAAACCCAAACCCTGATCGGCGCCATACGCAACCACCACCTCACGCTCGATGTCCGTGAAGTAAGCGCCCGCAATCCAGCGCAGCGGCTGGTCCTGCGGCGAGGTCAGACGCACCTCGAGACTGGTGTCCTGTTGGTTCCGCTCCTGGTACTGATAACCGTCGCAGGAGGTTGCGGTGTAGGGCCCGTAGACCCCCTGAAAATCGACAATCGGATCCGGCGGATTGCCGCTGGACGGAAACACGCCGAAAGGCTGGAAGAACGGCCCGAACAAATCCACCCGGTCCGCCCCGCCGATTGCACCGGGCGCGTTGTTCAGCGTTGCGCGATCCGACTGGCAGGCCGGTGTCAGCTCGTAACCGTAGAAGGTCGCGCTGGTGCCGTCCGACAGCAGATACTCATCCAGATCGTTGTAGGAAGCGATGACGCTCAGGTCGCCAAAATCCGTTGCGTAATCGAGCTTTGCCGCCAACTCCGTCGTATCCTGCTCGTTCTCACCCGGAACGTTGAACGTGTAGCGAAAATCGAGATCGTTGACGTCCTGAAAATAGGTGTCGCTGCCGAAGTTGGCGGCAAACGCGGGGAGCGCAAACGCGGCGTTGAAGTTGATCGCACCGCCGTCGACCTGCGAATTGGAGGCGCGCAGATCCAAGGTCGCTCGATCGTTGATGTCCCAGATGAGCCGCCCGCGAACGGTCGTGTCCTCGAGGTAATCGACGTCCGAACCCGCGCCCTCGAAGATGTTGTCGTAGAACCCCTCCATGTCCCGATAGCTAGCCGCGAGCGTGCCGCGCAGCGAATCGCCGAGCGGACCGCTGAGTCTCAGCGACGCCCTCTTCAGATCGGCGTTGCCGCCGCCCACCCGCAGCTCGCCCTCGAACGTCTCGCCGGGCTGCCGGGTCGTGACCAGAATCGCCCCGGCCACCGCGTTGCGACCGTACAAGGCGCCCTGCGGGCCCTTGAGCACCTCGATCTGCTGCACGTCGACCAACTCTTCGTTGAAGCTGTTCGGATTGGTGCTCAGGATGCCGTCGACGACGTAGGCAAAGGTCGACTCGGCGTCGCGTGTAGAGACGATGCCGCGAATGCTGACCTGCGTGTCGCCTACGTTCGCCGTGTCGACGAGCGTCACGTTGGGCATCAGGCTGATGAAATCCGCCGGCCGCGCGATCCCGGCCCTTTCGATCGTCTCCTCGGTAAACGCCGTAATTGCGATCGGCACTTCCTGCAGGCTTTCCTGGCGCTTCCGCGCCGACACGACGATCTCGTCAATGGCGACCGCCCCCTCCTGGCCAAGCGCCGGCGCGCTGCCGCCCGCCAGCGGACCGCCGCAGATCGCCGCGACCGCCAAACTCAGTTTCTTCTGCATAACGCTGAATCCCGTTTCATTTTTGTTATAAAACTATAACAAACACACTTAACGGCCCGTCACGCCAAGGTGTATCTGTTTGTAACCGTGCAGCCGCGGCTTCGCGCCGCGCCCGGCGGACGTCAGACGAACGCGTCGATCACTTCCGCCGCCGCCCGCATCCCCGAGACCACGGCGCCCTCCAGGCCGGGCGCCACGAGCTCGGTGTGTTCCCCGGCAAAATGCACGGGCCCGATGGGCTTCGGTATCTCGGTGGCGAAAGCCTTAAGCTGTCCGGGTGCGTAGTGCGCATAGGCGCCGCCTGCATAGGTGTTACCCCAGTTCACGGTCAAGGCCTTCTCGAGCTGACCGGCCGCCGCGGGCCACACGGCGCTCAGCCAATCGATCACCGCCGCCGAGTGCGCCTCCTCGTCCAGATTTGCAAACGGTTCCAGACCGACGCCGTTGATCCAGTTCATCAGCAAGCCACGCGCGCCGTCCATCTGATTGGACAGATTGAAAACGCGTTCGTAACGCGTGTCGCTGAACAGCAGCGAGAAGTCCGCGTCCTTCTGCCAGAACCGCGTTTTCGTCTGCACGAAGGTTTTTGCGATCTGAGTGTACGGCAGCTCGTCGATCATGCGCTGCCGGTCGCTCGGCAGTCGGGGCTCGAATTCCACCTTGCGCAAGGCCGTGAACGGAACGCTCACGATCACGCGCGAGGCGTCGAAGGTTTCGGTGCCGTTCGGTCCGCGCAGGGTCAGACGGGCGCCGTCACCCTCGGTGTTGACGGCGATCAGCTCGCGACGATAGGCGATTTCGTCGCGAAGACTCGCCGACATCGCCTCGGGCAGCCCCGAATGACCGCCGGCAACGCGCAGTGAAGGACCCGCGGCGCCGAGGAGCCGCGTGGCGTCGCGCAACGCGCTCAGCGCGGAGACCGTTGCCAGACTGTTGTAGTTGAGCCCGCGCTCGATCATTGCGATCGCGGCCGCGGATGCCTCCCGCTCTTGCAGGAACTCGAGCAACGACATGCCGTCGTAGCGGGCAAATTGCGGATTCAGTACGTTCGCGACCTCGCCGATCTCCTCGGCAACGGGCCGCAAATGCGCGCTGAGCAGGCGAAACGGCGCTAGCGGTTTTTCCTCGTCGCTGAGACCCACGGGCCAGGCCGCCGGGTCCGCGCGCAGCCCTGAACCGCGGTACATCTCCCCGCCAAGCAGCATGAGCGTATCGGGCCGCGGCGACGGCGATTCCGGCGTCTCCAGGGCTTGGCCGAAGGTCTCGCAGTAGCGGCGCCAGTTCGCGTAACTCTGGCCCGCGCCCATCGCGCCGGTGTCCAGCCAGGCACCATCGTCCATCCGATCGCGAACCGTCCAGATCCGGCCGCCGGGACGATTCGACTGCTCGAACACCCGGACATCGATTCCGGCCTGCTTCAGTTCGTGGGCGGCGACCAGGCCGGACAGGCCGGCGCCAACCACCGCGACTCGATCCCGGCCGCTTTCGCAGGCGGACAGGAACGGCGCCGCCGCCAGCGTTCCGCCAAGCCGCGCCACAAACTGCCTTCGATTCAGTACGTTATTCTTATACCCTTGCATCGGCGCCCCAATCGACAGCATTGCCCAAAAAAGATATAAACACCTAACATTAGATCATTTTAGCACGTCTCGCGTTGAACGGGACGCGGCAGCCGAGGAAAAGCACCATTTCCGATCAGACCACCGTCATCCTGATCTCCCTGATCGTCTACAAGCTGGTCCTGATCGGGATCGGCTGGTGGGCGTCGCGGCGCGTGCACGACGAAGCGGATTTCCTGCTGGGCGGCCGTAACCTCGGACCCTGGGTCGCCGGCCTGTCCTACGCGGCGAGCACCTCGTCCGCCTGGGTGCTGCTCGGCTTTTCCGGATTTGTCTTCGCGTTTGGCGTTTCGGCGCTGTGGATGGTGCCCGGTATCTGGGGCGGTTACATTGCGATGTGGGTCTGGTTCGGTCCGCGGATTCGCGCCGAGTCCAGCGACAACCGCTGGCTCACCCCAACCGAGTTTTTGTGCGCCAACGTCGACGAACGTTCGCAGCTGCGCATCGCCGCGCTGGCGACGCTGCTGATCGCCTTTTGTTTCATCTTCTACATCGCGGCGCAGTTCGACGCGGCGGCAACGGCGTTCGTGAGCAACTTCGGCATGGACACGGCCAGCAGCCTGCTGCTGGGCGCCGGCATCATCCTGATCTACTGTCTGCTCGGCGGATTCTGGGCCGCGAGCATCACCGACACGCTGCAAGGCGTGGTCATGATGCTCGCGGCCATGCTCGTGCCCGCGCTGGCCGTCTGGGACGCCGGCGGACCGGCGCAGATCGTGTCCACGCTCGCACGCATCGATCCGCAGTTCACGGACTGGACGGGAGGGCACGGCGGATTCGTATTCCTGGGATTCGTGCTGGGACTCGCCGGTATCGGTCTCGGCACGCTGGGCCAGCCGCAGCTCCTGGCGCGCCTCATGGCGGTCAAGGGCGAACGCGAACGTAAACAGGGCTTCGCGGTCGCTTTCGGCTGGGGCATCATCGTCTACATCGGCATGTCCTGGATGGCTCTGGCGGCGCGCAGCATGGCGCTGGAACCGGGCTCGGGCGAACAGATTTTTTACCTCCTGGCGGAACGCCTGCTGCCCCCGGTGCTCGCCGGGATCGTTGTCGCCGCCATCCTGTCCGCCGTCATGTCGACCGTGGACTCGCTGCTGCTGGCCGCCTCGGCGGCGGTGTCCCACGATCTGCAGCTTCCAAGGCGCTTCAATCTCAGCGAACTCTGGATGTCACGCATCGTCATGACCGGCATTGTCGTCGCCGCGGTCGTTTTGGCGCTGTTCCTCCCGGAAACGATTTTCAACCGCGTCCTGTTTGCCTGGAACGCGCTCGGCGCGGCGTTCGGTCCACTGATCATCGCGCGCGTCATGCGGCGCGAGCCGCCGGCGGCCGCGCGATTCTGGAGCATCGTTACGGGCTTTGGGCTCACGGTGTTGTTTTATTCGTACGGCACCGTGGCCGTCGACGACGCCGCCGGCGTTACCCGCTGGCTCGCGGAACTCGCGCATTTGCCGGGCGACCCCTACGAGCGCTTCATCCCGTTCATACCGCCGCTCTTGCTGGTGTTTCTCTGGCCGGGGGCCGGAAAGAAGGAGAAATCAACGTGAAACTCATGCGCGCAGCAACGCTATCGGTCGCGGATCTCGATCGATCGGTCGACCTTTACACGCAGTGGCTCGACTACAGCGTCGAGGAACGCGGGGAGGTCGACCACGGCCTCGCCGCGAGCTGGGGCTGCCCGGCCACCGAAGGCCGGCGATCTGCCGTACTGCGGCCCGCTTCCGGACGCAACATTTTTATCCGCCTGGTCGAGAACGAGCCGCATCCCGCGTTCGTGCCGTTACGCAGCTTCGGCTGGGCCGCGATCGAAATCTGCGTCCAGGACGTGTTGCAGGTCAACGAGCGGATGCTGAACTCGCCGTTCGAGATCATCGGGCCACCGCGCGAGATCGAGGGCCTCGACGCGATCTACCCGATGCAGGTGAAAGGTCCGGACGGAGAGATCGTGTACTTCACGCAGATCCGCGACGATCTGCCCGCGTTCGATCTGCCGCGCGCCGAAGCGCCGATCGATCGACTGTTCATCCTGGTGCTCGCCTGTTCCGACATGAACGCATCACTCGACTGGCTCGAAGAACACCTGGGCTTCGGCGTCGGCAGGCGCAGGATGGAAATCGTTTACACGATGCTCGCCAAGGCGTTCGATTTGCCGGAAGAAGACCTCCATGCAATCTCGACGATGGTGCACGACCGCGACGTATTTCTCGAACTCGACCAGATGCCCGACATTGCCACGCCGCGCCCGGGCCGTCCGGACACGCTGCCGCAGGGCGTCGCAATCGGCAGCTTCTGGCACCCCGACTTCGATGCGGTCGACGCGAAGTGCCGGGAGCTGTGGATCAGGCCGCCCACGGTTCGCAAAGGCGCAGTGTACGGCGGCGCGCGCGCCGGCACGGTCCGCGCGCCCGACGGCGCGCTGGTGGAAATCGTCGAGGCGTAAATCGCTAGGCGTGCGGTCCTTCTTCCTCGGACACGATCCGGGCGCCCTCGAAATCCCGGTACTTGCCGAGCAGCAGCAGCGGCAGCGCGCCGGCGAGAAACAGCACCGCGCCAATTCTTAGAATGCCGTCGTAGTTGCCCATCGTGTCGAACGCCCAACCGAAAATGGGCGGCGCGAGGCCCGCGCCGAGCGCAAAAAAACCGTACAGGAAACCGTAGATCGACGCGTAGTTCGCCATGCCGAAATATTTGGAGACGATGTAGGCCATCAGGTCGTACTCGACGCCGGCGGCCATGCCCAGCACGCAAATCGCCACGGCCGCCATGCCGAACGTCAGCTCCGGCTGCGCGAGCAACAACGCGGCGCCCGCCGGCAAGCTCAGAATGATCGCGGCGACGCCCGGCGCCCAGAAGTGATCGAGCAGGTAGCCGCCGGCGAGCCTGCCGAAAACGACCGAATACCCGATCAGGCTCGCGAGCACGACCGCGTCGCCGGTGTCGAACCCTTTCTGGCCCATCATGGTTTCGAGATTCGGAATCGGTCCGCCGACGGCGAACGAGATGGGCACGAACGCGTAAGCGAGCAGCCAGAAACGCCAGTCGCGCAACGCGTTGCGCAGCGACATGCCGCCGAGCGCGCGCCCGCTATCGAAACCAATCTCCGCTTGTGCGACCGCAACCTTGTGTTTGACGCGCGGATCGTTGGCTTCGTGCAGCATGAAATAGGCGGCCGGGAACGCGATGACCAGGGGCAATAAACCAATTCCGACGTAGGCGAGGCGCCAACCGATCTCTTCGATCAGCGCGGCCGCAATCAGCTTGGACAACGCGCCGAACAGACCGGTGCCGACCAGCGACATGCCCAGCGCGAGCCCGCGGCGCTCGTGGAACCAGCCGTTGACGGCGCGCGTCCAGGTGATGGGCAGCGTTCCCGCGCCGGTCACCGCCAGCATCAGCCAGAGAAAGCGGTAATACAGCAACGACCCGTTGTTGAGCGAAAACGCCATCATCGTGCAGGAAAAACACACGATGGACGTCAGCACGACCTTGCGCACACCGAACCTGTCGGTCATCAGGCCGATCACCGGGCTCATGATCAGTGCGCCGGCGGTCAGCACCGCGAGGCCCGACAAAATCTGGCCAACGCTCCAGCCCAGATCCGCGGAAAGCGGCGCAACAAACACGCCGATCGTGTAGAACGGCAGCGGCGAGAGACCCAGCCCGATGCCGAGCGCGGACGTGGCAACCACCTGCCAGCCGAAGCGGAATTCTGCGAAACGCGATGCCATAGGTCCGGATCCTTTATTGTTTTTTTCGCCGACGGGATACCCGGCGTTAAGCCGCGAGCCCTAAACGTTCACTAGAGCCGTCCACCTCAAAAGAACGGTTTGACGACGCCGAACCAGGCGACGGACGCGATACCGATCCAATAAACGTACGCGAGACCTCGACCGAACGCCAGCGATTTGGACAGGTGCTCCTCGACCTCCGGCGTTGAGCCGTCCGCCGCGAGCTTGCGGAATTGGATCACCCAGTCGCGCATGATGAAGCGCAGCAACAAACCGATCACGAGCAGCAGGCCGTAAATCGTGACCTTCGCGGCGTACCACGGAAACAGGAACGGCCAGTTCGTAAAAAACGAATACACGCCAAACCCGAGCAGCAGCGGTATCACGACGTAGCGGATGGCCTCGTCGATTTTGGTCAGCGTCAGGCCGGCGTCCGTGCCACGCTTGAAGAACGCCGAATACGTAATCGACAGCCAGATGGCGACGAAAACCCACATCGCCACGATCCAGCCGCCGCCGAGCGGTTGCGTCTGCAGAATCGCACCCATGTGCAGGCCGAGCGGCAGCAACAGGATGATGCCCGTGCGCGGCAGAATGTCGATGCGGTAGGCCGTCTCCATGTGCCGCTTGCGCTCCTCCAGACTCAGCGACGGGTCGGTAATCGGACGCGACGCGTTGAACACGCCCCACTCGCCGCCGAGCCAGTAAGCCATCGCGATAATGTGCGCCCATTTGAGGAACAGGTAAGTCGTCATGATGGTTATCCCCTCGTTGTATTCGTTATGCGGGACATGCACGGGCGGTCCTGACGCGCCCCGTCAGACCGCCTCGTAAAACTCCAGCCAGACGCCGCCCGGTCCGCGAATGGCCATCAATATCACGTCGCCGTAAGGTGCAAGATGCATCGGCGTCGGCGCCACGAGCACCTCGATGTCCTGGGCCTCGACGTGCTCAGCAAACCCGTCGATGTCCGACAGCGGAAAACGCAGCGTCAGGATGCCCAGATTCGGCGGCCGCGCACGCGCGGAAAAGTCGGCGCCCTTCGCGCCGTCGAACGCCAGGATTTCGACGGAGCCCTCGTTCGTGCCGTTCGGGTGGACGATGTATACGATGCGCGGAACGTCGGTGGCGAAATTGTGCGGAAGGCCAAGCACGTTCTGCTCCGGCGCCTCGCTGGCGGCCGTGTGCTCCAGGTACACCGCAAAGCCGAGCTTTTCCACGTAAAAGTGCTTCGCGGCCTCTGCATCGGCGACCACCTGCGTGGCATTGAACAAGCGGCTGAGCTCACGCAGATGCGGCCATCCCTCGAGCGGCGGCTGGACCCGCTCGATCAGCGCGAGCACCACGCCGTCCGGACCGCGCGTCAGCCATTCGTTGACGACAAACGGCCCGAACGTAAACTGCACCGGATCGCTGACCGCCTGCCAGTCGCGCGCCTGGAACTCGGCGAATTTCCGCTGCATGTCGAGCACGCGGCTGTTCACGTCGAAAATACCGCCGGTATCCCAGGACTGCGCGCTCGAACGAATCTGCCGCTGCTCGACGCCGTCGAAGTGGATCAGGCGCAGGAAGCCGCGCTCGGTGCCGGGATTGCCCAACACCACCTCGGTCCCCGTGACATCTTCGTTCAGTCGGTAGGCGGCCAGCAGCGCGGCGGGCGACGGACCGCGGTGGAGGACCTCCCAGCCCGCCACCGAGCGATAAAAATCCACCTGTGCGTCGAGCCTGGAAACCACGAACACGGCTTCGTCGTATCCGCCGCTGACGTAGGGATGCCGAGCGTCGTCGGCGCCCGCGGCCGCCGCGAAAAAGACCAGCGCCAGCGCGCCGATCGTCGCCGCGGGCTTACGAGGCACGGGCCCGGACGGCGTCGGCGGATTCCCAGATGACGCCACCCATCCAACGTCCGCCGGCCGGCGTCACCTCGTGGACCGTTACGGACCGGTACATGCCGCTGCTGAGGTAGGGATCACCGGCAAGAAAATCGCGGGCGTCGCGTTCGTCCTCCGCCGTTACCAGAAAAAAACTGCCGACGAGTTCGGGATCGCCGGGGTTGTTCATCGGGCCGCAGGCGAGATAACGCTCGCAGTGTTTTTCGACGTATTCCAGATGGCCGTCGAGTTCGCGATCGCGGACGACCGCGCTGCCCTCCCCGTCCAGTGCGACGACCAGAAACGTGCGTTCCGTGATGCGATCAACGGTTGGCGCGTATTTCGCCATATCGGCGTCCCTCCCCTCGGGAATTGCGGTAAGATGGCATAATGTTATATCAAAATATCCTTTCTCGCAGCATTGCAGAAATTGGAGGGTTACACGCAATGAAAACGCGCGTGTTGAGCGAAGCTTCGTTGACGAAGTACCCATCCTACGATGGCAGCGGTAGCATTTCGGTCAACGTGAGCGTACCCACCGACCCCGACGGGTTTCCCGTCGAACTCAATCAACTGATGGAAGAGCTGCACTGAGATGGCCAACACGACCCGCATCCGCAAGAGTTATACCGACGGCAAATACGGCCAGCTGCACTGCCGCGGCGTCTACCCCGAGAACGCCGCGAGGCCGCCGGTCGTTTGCCTGCACATGAGCCCCAAGTCCGGACGTATCTATCATGAACTCCTGCCCTGCCTCGCCGAGCAGAGAGCCGCGATTGCGCCGGATTACCCGGGCCACGGCGAGTCGGACCTGCCACCCGCGAAACCGCACGTTACCGTGGAGGACTTTGCCGAAACGACCTGGCAGGTCATCGACGACCGCCTCGGTGACGGACCCGTGCATCTGGTCGGTCATCACACGGGGTCGATGGTGGCGATCGAAGCCGCGCGCCAGCGCCCGGATCGCGTGCTCGGTATCGTCACGATTGCCGCGCCCGTTTTTACGATCGACGAACTCGCCGCGATGGAAGACTATTTCCGGCCGATCCCGATCGACGAGGAAGGCACGCGCTTTCGCATCATGTGGGAACGCATCATTTACCATCGCGGTCCGGGCATGACGCTCGAAATGGCCGCCGATTCGATGGCCGAAAACCTGCGCGCCGGCGACGCCTACGAATGGGGCCACGAAGCGGCGTTTGCCTACGCACCGCAATTCGTCGAGAAGTTCGCAGCCACCGAACAGCCGATACTCGTGATGAACCCGAAAGACGACACGTACGAGCAGACGCAGCGTATCGACCCGCACATCAAAAACGGCAAGCGCATCGACTATCCCGACTGGGCGCACGGCTTCCTGAACGCGTATCCGCAGGCGGCCGCAAGAGAAATGCTCGACTTTCTGACGGAGGCGGAAAACACGTGAGCGAGACAATGGCCGTCCGCAACCCTCGCACCGGGAAGGCGGACTACGAAATCCGACCGGCCACCGGTGAGCAACTCGCGGCCGTTGCCGCCGATCTGCGGCGCGCGCAGCCGGCCTGGCGCAACGTCGGGCTGGATGCCCGTATTGCCGTGCTCGAGCGCTTCAAAACGGCGCTGGGCGAACACGCCGAGGCCATCGTCTCCGCGCTCAGCGCGGACACCGGCCGGCACGCCATCGCGCGCCAGGAACTCGAAGGGCTCGGGCGCAGCATCGACCGCTGGTGCGCCGAGGCCCCGCGAATCGTGCGGGAAGATGAGCGGCCCTCCGTCACGCTGCCGCAGGTCGCAATCCGGCAGCGGCACGAGCCCTACCCGTTGGTCGGCGCCATCAGCCCGTGGAATTTTCCGCTGCTTCTGTCCTTCATCGACGCCACGCCGGCGCTGCTGGCGGGCTGTGCGGTAATCATCAAACCGAGCGAGGTAACGCCGCGCTTCGCGGCGCCGGTCGCCGAGGCCGTTGCCCGGATTCCGGAGCTGCACGCGGTGTTGAGATTCGCGGTTGGCGACGGCCCGACGGGTGCGGCGCTGATCGAGCATGTCGACGCAGTCGCGTTTACCGGCAGCGTCGCCACGGGCCGCAAGGTGGCGGCCGCCGCCGCCGCGGCGTTCATTCCGGCGTTTCTCGAACTGGGCGGAAAGGATCCCGCAATCGTTCTCGAAGACTCGGACCTGGAGCGCGCGGCAACCGCCATCCTGCGTGCATCGGTTGCCGCGACCGGTCAGGCCTGCCAATCGTTGGAGCGCGTTTACGTACACCGCAGTCAGCACGACGAGTTCGTAACGCTGCTGAGCAAGAAAGCGGCGAACACCAAACTGAGCCATCCCGATCCGCATCGCGGCATCATCGGCCCTCTGATATTCGCGCGGCAAGCCGACATCATCGGCTCGCATCTGCAGGACGCGGTCGACAAGGGCGCACGCATCGAAACCGGCGGGGAGATCAAGAAGCTCGACGGTGGGCTGTGGATCGAGCCGACCGTGCTGAGCAACGTCGATCACGGCATGCGCGTCATGCGGGAGGAAACGTTCGGCCCGATCATGCCGGTCATGGCCTTCGACACCGAGGACGACGCCGTGCGCCTGGCCAACGACAGCGACTACGGTCTGTCGGCCGCCGTGTTCGGGCCGACCGAGGCGGACGCGCTGCGCGTCGCCGAACGCATCGACGCGGGAGGGATCAGCGTCAACGACGCCGGCCTGACGACGATGATTTTCGAGGCGCAGAAAAGCGCCTTTCATCAATCCGGCATGGGGCCGTCGCGCATGGGCGCCAGCGGCATGCTGCGGTTCTTCCGCCAGAAGGCGCTGTTTCTGAATCGCGGAGACGTCATGCCGATCGATGTCCTGGCGGAACGCTAGGCGCCCGACGCCCAGCGCAGACGCGCCACGAAGAACGCCCCCCAAGCCGCTCGCGGCGGCGCACGATCGTTCGACGCCGCTGAGCGGCCCGCCTGTTGCCTGAACGCAACCACGACCGAACGCGCGGCCGCGACCGCTGGACTTGTACTTTTGATATATGTATATAACAATATAATTAAGAGCGACGGTCGGCAGGTCGCCAGGCGTCCTCTTCCGGCCGAAATAACTAGATCAAAAGCACTCCCGGGAGACCCATCATGGCATTCAGTGGCAATACCGTTACAGGCGGACTGCTCGCAATATCGCTCGCGGCAATCGCGGTAACCGGCACCAGCGGAAAAGTGTATGCGCAAGACAACAGCGCGCTGACGCTCGAGGAAATCATCGTTACCGCGCGCAAGCGGGCAGAGAACATCCAAGAGATCCCGGTGGCGGTGACCGCGATCACGTCGACTCAGATCGACGACCTCGATATTCAGGGCCTGGCCGAGATCTCGAAGCTGACCGCAGGACTCGTGTTTGACGACGAATTCGGCCGCGGGTCGGATCGTCCGGTCATTCGCGGCCAGGCCAACATCCTCGGCGACTCCGGCGTCTCCTATTTCATCGACGGGGTGTACATCAACGGCTCGATCGCCGACTACGATCTGAACGACATCGAACGGATCGAAGTCGTCAAGGGGCCGCAAAGCGCGCTTTACGGCCGTAACACCTATTCGGGCGCCATCAACATCGTCACGAAATCGCCCGGCGACGCGTTTTCCAGCGACGTACGATTCAGCGTAACCGACGACGGCGAAGAGGAAATCAGCGCGTCGGTACGCGGCCCGATCGTCGCGGATACGCTGGCGGGCGGCCTGACGATCCGCCGATTCGAGCTGGACGGGCCCTGGACCAACGAATTCGACGGTTCGGACATCGGCTTCCAGGAATCGGAGTCCGTCTCTGGCGTTTTGCAGTACACGCCGACGGATCGCCTCGACGTCCGGCTGCGCGCTTATTACAACGAGCGCGACGACGGGCAGCCGGCGCTGTTCCACCAGTCCGCGTCGGAGAACAACTGCCTGGAGGACAACGGCAATCTCTACGCCGGCCTGGGCCGGTATTTCTGCGGCCGCGTGCGTCCCGGGGAAATCAATACGGACTACACGGTGTCCGCACCGGACACGCGCGAAGAAGTGCAGTCACTTCAGACCAGTCTGTCCATCGGCTACGAAATCAACGATGCGTGGAGCTTGACGTCGATCACGGGCTACAACGATCGCGACGACGTCCAGGTCACCGACGGCGACTACCAGCCGACCTCCTTCCAGATCGCGAACTTCACGCCGGAGCTCAGGATGCCTCCGTTTCCCGCGCCGGGCGGCCGCGCCTTTTTCGGGTCGACGGTCGACTTCACGTTCGCGAACTGGACGCAGTACGACGACTTCTCGCAGGAACTGCGTTTCGAGTACGAGGGTGATCGGGTTTCCGGCCTGTTCGGCGCCTATTACCTCGACGCATCCACCAACAGCCGCGATATCCGAGAGATACCGCCGAACGCCGCCGCGATACGCGGCGCGAACCTCGGCGCCGAACTCGGCCGGATGGCGCCGGTCTGCGCCGAGATTCCGGGCTGCTTCTTCGTCATTCCCCTGGTGGGCGACATCGTCGTCCCCAGAGACCGCAACGACAGCGAACTCGAAAACGTCGCGGTTTACGGCCTGGTGGATTTCGACCTGTCGGACACGCTGAGCGTGACGCTCGAGGGCCGCTACCAGGAAGAGGAGATTTCTCGGGTCGCTATCGTGCAAAATCTCGGCGAGGAGGCCGATCCGCCGGTGATCTCCAGCGAGACGTTCGACTCGTTCAGCCCGCGCGCGACCTTGCAATGGACGATCAGCGACAGCAGCATGGCTTACGGCGTTGTCGGCACGGGCACCAAGCCCGGCGGTTTCAACGGCACCGTGGCCATCGAGGAAGGCGTGCTCTCGTTCGACGAGGAAGACATCGTATCGTTCGAGGTCGGCTCCAAGAACGTGTTTGCCGACGGCCAGCTCGTCGCGAACTTCGCGGCGTTTTTCAACCAGATCGAGGGTTACCAGCTGACCCAGAACGTGCGCTCCGAAGACAATACGAACACCGTGTCCGCAACGGTCAACGCCGGCGACGCGGACGTGTTCGGTTTCGAGGCGGAGCTGACCGCGCGGCCCGAGGCGGTCGAAGGGCTGACGATCACGCTCAACTATGCGTACACCGATGCCGAGTTCATCGAAGGCCGGGACGAGAATCAGGGTGTGCTCAACGACGCCGCGGACAACGGTTTGATCGATTGTTCAATCGGCGACGAGTTTCCGGACGACCCGAACGACCCCACCGGAAGCTGCAACGCTTCGCTGTTCGGCTCCATTGAAGGCAATCGGATCCCGCGCACCGCCGAGCACCAGCTGTTTACCGACATCGACCTCCGCCGCCCGCTGGGCGCAGGCGACTGGGAGTGGTTCATCGGCGCCAACCTGTCTTACGAATCGAGCAAGTTCGCGCAGGTGCATAACCTGGCCGAAACCGGCGACGCCACGATCGTCAATGCGCGCCTGGGTTTCTCCAACGACAGGGTCGCGGTCAACCTCTGGGGCAAGAACCTGACCGACGAGGACTCGACGCCGCTGGTTCTGCGTTACGCCGACGGCGCCGACAGCTTCAAACGCTCGTTCGTCGGCACGCTTCGCCGCGAAACGCACTACGGCGTGACGGTGTCCGTCAACTTCGGCGACTGACACCTCGGATCGACGGTCGAGACCGGTGTCCATCAAAGGCGGAGATGCGAGTCTCCGCCTTTTTTATGGTGTGTGGGTGCAGCTACCCTGCATCCAGCGAAGATTCAATCCGATGCGTTCGGCCGTCGGTTCGGCCCAGGCATAGGACACGGCCCGGTCGGCGGTTTCCCGATAGGCGTACAACACCAGCGACGGCCGGTTGTTGCCGTAGGGCCATTCGACGTTACGCAGCTTGATGCCGATTCTCTTGGGCGCCTCCTCTTCGGTTTCTATCCAGACGAAGCCGCCCTGATCGTAAATTTCGAGGCCTTGTTTGAAGGTCCAGTCCTCGTCCGCCTGCTGAACGGCAACCCAACACTCGAAGCGCCGCGCCTTGCGGTTCTTGTGGGGGACGCCCGCCTTGTGGCCGAACACGTAGTTACCGTCTTCGTCCTCGGCGCGATCGCTGATCCACAGTTCCGATTCGGTCAACACCAGATCGTCGTCTATGACGATGCGTTTGCCGCTTCTCTGCGAATGAAACGAACAGGCGCCGTCGTGCATGTAACCCACGAACTGGTTCGCCTGACGCTTCCAATACACCTCGCAGCCCGGCCGGATGACCGTGTCGTCGAGCGTCAAGCCGGACAGCTTGCCCGGATCCAGGTGCGCGTCCACCAACGCTTCCGTGTTCTTCGGGGCGTGGATGGTCAGCCGCACCGCATTTTCGTCGTAGTCCGGTGTAAACACGTAGAGCCGCTGCCGGTATATCTGCTCCGGGTCGTCGTTCAGATGCTGCTGCACGTAGAGCACGTTGTCACCGAACGCGGGCAATTCGACTTTCTTGAAAACATGGTGGATACGTTCGTGGCGCAGATCCTCGGCGACTTCCAGCTCTTCCTCGAAGTAGACCTGCTCCTGATTGTCGTAGACACCGGGAAACCAATCCATCAAAACGCGAAAATCCTTGTCGAGAATAGCCGCGTCGTCCGCCGTGGCGGAGCCGGGAGCAAGCGCGACCAGGACCGCACCCAGTATTCGCTTTCGCATAGTCTTCTCCTGTGCGCTATTTCCAGCGCGATTTGTCCTCAAGGTAACGCCTCGCGTCGTCCAGATCCGTGGGCTGATAGTCGACAAAAAGGTTCGGGCCGTAGGGATTGCGATAGGCCTCCAGCACGGGCATGTAGAGCTCGCTGTGCATCGTCGGCTGCCGGTTGCGCCGCCGGTACTGGGCAATCGGAATAGTCGCCGCCACCATTTGCTCGAACGCGTTGTCCGCCTGAGCCAGGACTCTGCCGCGCGGATCGTAAATTGTCGAGCCGCCTCCGCCCGCGTTGTCATAAAACCCGGGATTATCGGGGGACACGGCGTTGTTGCAAACGGCCGTGTACACGCCGTTGTACATCGACGTCGCCTGCATGTCCTCCGGGGTGAAACCGCCGGTTGCGGTGCGTAACACGATTTCGGCTCCCTTGATCGCAAACGCCCGAAAAATCTCCGGCTCACGCTGGACCGAAGACGTGGCGATGTTGCCGTAGGGGGTTCGCGTCACCGGCAAAACCGCGTCCGCCCCGTACATCTCGACGTATTCGTCGAGGACGTCGTAAATCGAGGTCGTAAAAAGCTCCACACCCGGGAACGCGCCCTTGATGTTGCGCGCTTTCCAGTGCTTGTCGACGATCTCGCCGTCGGGACCGATCACGGTCGTGATGCTCAGCACGTGGTTCGGCCAGTTCTGGTCTCTCGCGTAGGAGCCGAAGACGACATAACATCCGTGTTCGCGCGCTTTCTTGCCGATCTCCTCGGTCTCTTCGCCGGGAATCTCCAGCGCAAACTTCAGGATCTCCTGCCGGGTCCATGTGTTCCAGCCGGTGACCGGGAATTCGTGAAAAAACAGAATGTCCGCCGAATTGACGAAATGGAACGCGTTGTCGATGAGTTCCAGCATGTGTGCGAGATTCGCGCGGATATCCTGCCGGTGATTCGAGACCCGGACGCCACGGACACGCGACTGCACCACGCCCAGCCGCACGCTGTCCTTGGCGAGGTCCACGGCCGCATAACGGCCGTTCTCACCCACCGATATTTCGTCGGGGCCCTTGCCCATCGCGGCGCGAGCAGTCGTTGCCCCCAAACCGGCGGCGCCCAGTCCGGCGGCGCCCGCGAGCGCGGCCGATTTCAGAAAATCGCGGCGATTCCTCTTCATCGTAGTCTCCTTTTCACAAACGTGGCGAAACGCTCACACCCGCTGCGCGGTGAGCCGCGACTCGTCGAGCCGATAGCGGTGGATCGCATAGAGGCTCAGTACCATCAGGACGGCCGGGATCACCGCCGCGGTGAGATAAACGCCCCGCACGGCGTCGGCGGACTGCACGGTGAGCGCGCGATCGAAGCCGGTCGTCGACAGCACGAGGCCCAGAATCTGCGCGCCGACGCCGGACGTGATTTTTTCGACGAGACTGTACGTGCCCGCAAAGAGGCCGTTCTTGCGGACGCCGGTATCGCGAAAATCGCTATCCATCACGTCCTGTAACATGGCGTTGCCCATGAGCAGCATCCCGCCGGAAACAACGCCCAGGCAGACCGCGCGGGCGGCGATCAGCGCAAACGGCTCCCCATCGTCCGCCAGCAACCAGCTGATGCCGACGGCGGCGTAGGCGGACGTGGCCACGAAATACCCGAACCGTTTACCCTTCCGCCGAGTCAATTGCGACCAGAACGGCATCGAAAGCGCCCACGCCGCCGTCGTCACCGCACCGTACGCGCCGAGCATCCGCAGGTCGTAACCGAGCGCATATCGAAAGAAAAAGAACAGGCTGCCCGCGCCCACCGCAAGCGCCAGCAGGTGCGTAATCTTGATCAGCATCAGTGCGCGAAAATGGCGGTTGCCGGCGATGGTCGCGAGTTGGTCGCGGAACGGCAGGTAGCCGGTCGGATAATGGGGCTCTCCGGACGCCGTCAAGAAAAAACAGCCGATGAAGCCGGCAAGAACGAGCACCGCCATGATCTTGCCGAGCAGCGCATAACCCTCGACCCCGCCGCCCGCGGCGCCGACCAGGTAAGGCGCCGCCGCCACCCCGAAAAACGTGCCGGCGGCAATAAAAGCGGATCGATGCGCGACCATGGACGTACGCACATGCGTGTCGTCTGCGATCTCCGCGGGCATCGACAAATACGGAACGTTGAAGAGTGTATAACCGGTCGTGTACAGGACCAGCGATGCGACGACGTAAAACACCGCGTTCACGTCGGGCGCGCTGAACAGCATGATCATGGACGGCGGCGTGATGATCGCCGCCGCGAGCAGATACGGCCGCCGGCCGCCCCAGCGGGACCGCGTCCGGTCGGTGATCCAACCCATCGGCAGGTCGGTCACGACGTCATACAGCTTGGCAAACAGAATGAGAGCGCCCGCAAGCGCGGGCTCGATCCCGACGACAACCGTGAGATACGCGAGCAACAGCACGTTGAGCGTATTCAGTATCGTCGACAGACCGAGCGAGCCCAAGCCCCAGCCGAAAACGATTCGATAAGGAAGCGCTGACGCTCCCGCATTCCCCAAACGCTGCGACACTATGACGGTGTTCTTATATTTGCTATAAGGATATAGCATTATATGTAAAGCACCGGGAATTACCATGTCGCGCAGCACGATCCACGAATTGCAGCCCCGCGCCGATCACGAGGGCATGAGTCGGCGGCTCGCCGTGCTCGCCTGCAAACGCGCGATCCGCGGTGTGCTCGAAAAGCGGCTGCGGGAAGACTACCGGGACACCGTTGCCGCACGGCGCGAGCCCGCGGACGCCGCGGAGCTTGCGGCGGAGCTGGAAGGCCTCGACAGCTACAAGCTGTGGGCCAGCGCGAGCCGCGCGAGTCAGGATCGCATGTGGCGAGTACTCGCGGCGCAGATCGACGCGGACTATCCGAGAATCGCCGAACGGGCGACGCAGCTCATCCAAAACGCCCCGGGCGGCCTGGACATCGCGAACGACACGGACGTCCCGGCCTATCAGACGGCGCACACGGTGCACGGCCAGCCGGGCGGTTACATGCTCGAACGCGGCGATGATGATCTGGCGGCGGGTGTGCTGTACGAGGCCGGCGGAAACCTGTACGCGCTCGGCCAGGGCATCGGTCAAAAAGACTCCAAGGGCCAGCGACTGATTCAGTTGCTGCGCGCGCGATTCCCGACACTGAAGCCCCTGCGCATCCTGGAAGCCGGCTGCGCCGCCGGCGGTCAGTCGGCCGACTACCCGGCCGCGTTCCCCGACGCGGAAGTCCACGCCATCGACCTGTCGCCCGGAATGCTGCGATTTGCGCACGCGCGAGCGGCGGCGCTGGGCTCCAACGTCCAATTCCACCAGATGGACGCGGCGGCAACCCGGTTCCCCGACGCCTGGTTCGACCTGATCGTCAGCCACAACCTCTTTCACGAGGTGGCAGCGGAGCACATGCCGGCCATCATGCGGGAATGTCATCGGCTGTTGGCGCCGGACGGCGTGTGCATTCACCAGGACGTACCGACGCAGACACGCCGCCTGGATGCGTTCACCCGCTTCCTGTCCGAATGGCAAAAGGACAACAATGACGAACCCTACTGGCTGGACTATGCCAACGCCGACCTGCCCGCACTGATGATCGGGGCCGGCTTCGATGCGGCAAACGTAACGGATGACTATCTGACGGCGATAGACGGACCGATTCCCTGGTACGTCGTAACCGCGTTCAAACCGGGCTGACGCGTTCCATCAGACCGTCAGGCGCCGCAGCGTCTCCTCGAAAAACGCCTGATGGCGTTCGAGCCGCTCTGCAACCACCTCGTCGCTTATCTCATAATCGTCCACCGCGTCCGACGTCGCCACGACGCCGCCGGCAGCCAGACGGTCGCGAGTATCCAGACTGTCCCGCAAGACGCAGACCTGCTCTGCAAGTTCCAGGACGAGCGCCAGCATCCGGTCCTTTTGCGCATCGTCGTAATAGCGCGGGCGATATTGTTGCTGCGCCTTTGTAATTTCTTCAAGTGATTTCACGTTCCGTCCTCAGGTCTACGGTAACCTTGCCGCGGTTCCTGCCGTTCAGCAAATGCTCGACGGCGTCCGCGACCGCGGAGAGCCCCACAAACGGCGTCTCGTCGATCAACGGCCGAATTGCGCCGTTCGCGAGCATGCCGAGCAGACGACGCCGCGCATCCGCGGCATGTGCGGCAAACCGATAGTTCATGAATCCACGCACCGAGGCCGCTTTCCAGTAGAGCCGCGTATAAACCCGTTCCTGCGTCACCCTGACCGGCGGCAGCCGGTCCGTGGTTGCGCCGCAGACGACGAGCCGCCCATGCGGCGCCAGGTTTTCGAGCAACGCATCAAACGTCTCTCCGCCCACGGAGTCCATCGCCAGGTCGATGCGTTCCGGGTATTCCCTCGCCAGCGTTTCGGCCAGGGATTCCTCGTTGTACTGGACGACCCGCGACACGCCGACGCGTTTGAGCCAATCCGCCTTTTCGCCGGTCCCGCACACGGCAATCACGTGGTTGCCCGCACGAACCGCCAGCTGCACCGCGATGTTACCGAGCCCGCCGGCCGCGGCCGTGATGCAGACCGTTTCCCCGGAGGACATTTCCCCCACGCGCTCCAGGGCCAGCATCGCCGAAACCCCGCTCGGGATCAGCGCGAGGATCTCCCGGCTGACTTCCGGGACCGGAATCACGTCCGCGGCCGCGCAAATCTTGAACCGACGATAGCCACCTCCGGCGCCGACCGTGACGACGGCATCCCCAATCGAAAGCCCTTGCACCTCCGCGCCCAGCGCCTCGATGACGCCGATGGCCTCGACGCCCGCGTCGGCGGGCGGCGCAACCGGCGTGTGTACGACTTTGTTGGCGCACATCATTTGATCGTAGACGCCGTTGACGCCCGCAAAATGATGGCGCACCACCACCTCTTGCGGCCCCGGTGCGCGGACCCGTTCGACGACGACGCGCGTACAGTCCCTGAAGGACTCTCCGAGGCGGTGAATAACGATCTTGCGGTTTTCCTTCACGATTCGCTCATTCTATCGACGTCGTGCCAGTCGCGACCCGCTCGCCGGGCGCGCGTGCGCTGAACGGAATCGCAGAACGCAATACCCGTCACGCCGATTTTATTGCGCGATCCCGGCCGGACCGGCATAATGTCACAAACATATAACAATATATCCAATACTGCGACAGCCCAGACAGCCGATCCGGAGGACTCATCGTGAATGCGATTCCACGCGCCGTTCAAACCCTTTTGGTTGCCAGCCTACTGCCCCTAGCCGGCGCCGCCGCGGGACAGCAGCTCGACCCGAACAACTCCAAGGACGTCTTGCAGATCAACCGTAAGGTCATGTGTTCGACGAACGACGGTGAAGCCGTGACCTACTGGTGGCACGGTGAGGCGTTTTCGCGGCGCATGGGCGAACGCGACAAGCTCCTGTTCCTGGTGGAAGGCATGAACGTTCGGGCCTGCACGGCCGTCAGCGACGCCGCTAAAGGTGAAGGATTCAAACTCGTTTCCCGTGAAATCCTGCTTTATAAGGACCCGCAGTCCGGCGAGGTTCTGGCCACCTGGGAAAACCCGTGGACGGGCGAGACCGTGGACGTGCTGCACGTCGCGAACGACCCGGTGAATTTCACGATGTACGAAACCGGACGTGACGGCAAACCCATCACCTGGGGCGCGACGACGCTGGACGGCCGTTGGTGGCAGACCACGACCGTGCCGCTTTTTTACCCCAACCCGCTTGCCGGCGCCTATCAGCCCGAAATCGGCGGTACCTACCACGCGACCGAGATGTTCAACTTCATGGGTGATCTCGACAGCGTGCTCGACGGCAGCCAGGATAATGCCAACGTCCAGGTGGGCTGGGTGCGCATGTCCGACTGGCTGCCCTGGATGAAAATGGGCGGACGCGACGGCGTCATTTACATGCATACGGCGGGCAGAAAACTCGAGTCCTGGGACGACATGTCCGATGTCATGAAAAACGAGATCCGAACGCATTATCCGGACTACGTCGGCCCGCCGCCGCTGGACGACGAACGCCGCAATGAAACGAGCTGGATTTACTACAAGAAAGTGCGCGACGGCGAACGCAAGGCGCCCGTCAGAAACTGATCGTTGGAACCGATGCGTTGAAAAACATCGTCAAACGAACCACGCTGATCGTGCGCGATATGCAGGCATCGAAGCACTGGTACGAGCACGTAATGGGCATGACGGTCTGGATGGACACGGAGGTTACGCTGTCGGGCACGGGAATGGCCGCCGGCAAGGCCGGGGACGTCACACACCTGATCATACTGAAGTGTGAAGACCCGGCGATCGGTATGATCGGCCTGCTCCAATGGATCGATCCGCCGCTGCCGGCGCCCGAGGAAATCCCGAAATCGGTCACCTACGGCAACCCGACGTTTGTCGTCGGCTCCGATGACGTAACGACGATGTTCGAGCGCGCGAGCGAACTCGGCACGCACGTCCACTCGGCCCCGCGCGAATGGTCTATCCGCGGCCAGAACGGCAAGATGAAACACTTTCTCGGCCTGTCCCTGTTCGATCCGGACGGCTATTTTTACGAGGTCAACCAGCTTTTACGGGAAAGCGACTAGGCCTGTCGACCTCATGTCCAGCGGCCAGGCAGACGGATGAATGAGGACAAAAACTGCCAGTGGCTCGTTGCCAGGCGGCCGTCGGGCAACGTCGTCGCGGAAGATTTCGAGTATCGCGAGACGGCGATACCCCAGCCCGCCGACGGTCAGTTTTTGCTGAAAACGCTCTACCTGAACCTTGCGCCCGTCATGCGTATGTACATGTCCGGCGAGTCCGTCGCGGGCGAAACGGCGTTGGACGTCGGTGACGTCATTCACGGTCGCGGCGTCGCCGAAGTCATCGAGTCGAAACATCCCGGCTTTTCGGTCGGCGACATCGTGCAAGGCCAGACGGGGTGGCAAACCTACAAGGTGTCCGCCGGCAGCGTACAGGAGAAGTTCCGCAAAATCCCGGACCGCGGCGTGCCGTATTCGATCGGGCTGTCGACCTTCGGCATGACCGGCTTTTCGGCCTACTTCGGTTTTCTGGACTGCGGCAAGCCGCAGGCTGCCGACGTCGTCGTGGTTTCCGGCGCCGCGGGCGGCGTCGGTTCGCACGTCGTGCAGCTTGCGAAAATACGTTGCAAGCGCGTTGTCGGTATCGCCGGCGGCGGAAAAAAGTGCCGCTTCATCGAATCGCTGGGCTGCGACGCCGCGCTGGATTACAAGAAAGGCGACATCGCGGCGCAAATAGCGGACGCGTGTCCGGACGGCATCGACCTGTACTTCGACAACGTCGGCGGCGAAACCCTGTCCGCCTGCCTGGACAATCTGGCAATGAACTCACGGATCGTCCTTTGCGGTTCGATCTCCGAATACCTGCTCGACGAGCCGTTCGGACTCACCAACTACACCAAGCTGCGTCGCACCAACTCGACGATGCAGGGATTTTTCATTTATAACCATGTCGACGACTTCGACCGCGCCGAAGCGGATCTCGGCCGGTGGGTCGCCGAGGGCAAACTCGACCCGGTCGAATTCACGTTCGACGGTTTTGAGCGTATGCCGCAAGCGCTGGCCAGTCTTTACGACGGATTGAACGTCGGCGTGACGCTGTGCCGCGTTCGCCGCGGCCCGTACGACGATGGATGACAACAGGCCGCAATAGACGGCCGAATCTGGGGGACATCATGAGCGATCAAGCAACCGACTACGTGCGTTTCCAGCGCGCCAACTTCGTCGTCACCGACCTCGACCGGGCGCTGAGATTCTACCGCGACGCGCTGGGCCTCAAGCTCGACTTCGTCAAGGACTCGCCGGACGACTCCTATTCTTACGACGTGTTCGAGATCGGGCCGTCCCAGCCGATACGTTTCGCGGTGCTCAGCACGGAAACGCAGGTGCGGGTCCTGGCCTTGACCGAGCTGCCCGGCGCGACGCTCGACGCCGTACCGAATCCGCGCCGCAGCGCTATCGTGCTGGAAGTCGGCGACGTTGACGGCGTCGTTGCCGCCGCAACCGAGGCGGGTTGCCACGTCTACCGCGAAGACGAGCTGATCACCCATGACGGACGCGTTGGCCGCGAAGTCGGCTTCGTCGATCACGACGGCAACCTGACCGTCATCTATCACATCCCACAGGCGTAGGGGAGCGCTCATGGACCATCCCTCAGAACAGACTCCGTCAGCCGGCGCAGCCGACAATCCGTACCCGAACCCCAGGTACGCGTGGTACATGGTGGCGATGCTGACGGTCGCGTACGTCCTGTCGTTCGTCGACCGTTACATCCTCGGCCTGCTCGTCGAGCCGATCAAAGCCGATCTCGGCATCTCCGATTCGGACATGGGCCTGCTGCTCGGCATCTACTTCCTGCTGTTCTACGCAATCATGGGATTGCCGCTCGGCTATCTCGCCGACCGTACGCGGCGCACCTGGCTGGTCGCCGCCGGCATTGCGCTGTGGTCGGCCGCGACCGCCGCCTCGGGGCTGGCAAAGAACTTCTGGCACCTGGCTCTCGCGCGTTTCAGCGTCGGCGTCGGCGAGGCCACGCTGAGTCCCTGCGCGATGTCGATGATCTCGGACAGCTTCCCGCCGGAGCGACGGGGCAAACCGATCGCGTTTTATACGGCGGCCCTGTCCCTGGGCGCGGGTATCGCGTCCATCATCAGCGCGGGCGTGCTCACCTGGGCGAACTCGGTACCGGAGGTCTCGGTTCCCCTCGTCGGAACCGTGGCACCCTGGCAAGCGACGTTCTTCATCGTCGGTCTGCCCGGTCTGCTGGTCGCCGTCGTTTTCTTTTTCATGCGTGAACCCGCGAGAATCGGTCGAACGGCGACCGGCGCCGGCGCCGACGAGGGGTTTAGCGCGATGTTCGACCACGTCGGCAAGCGCTGGAAGATCTACGGCAGCTTCGTGATCTTCGTCTGCATCATGACAATCTCGGCTTACAGCCAAGGCTGGTTCGCGGCCATGTTTGCGCGAACCTGGGACTGGGCGGCGCGGGACTACGCGCTCGTGAACGGTTTGATACTACTTGCGATCGGGCCGGTGACGGTGAACCTGGCCGGCTGGCTCTCCGATCGGCTCGTGTCGCAGGGCCGTCGTGACGCGCCCCTGCTCATCGTCATCGGTGGCGCGTTCATCTTTACGCCGACTGGAATCATCGCGCCGTTGATGCCGACCCCCGAACTCGCGTTCACGGTGCTGGCGATCAACACGGTCGGCATCGCCGCCACGTCCGCGACGGGCGTGACCGCGCTGCTGCAGATCACGCCCGGTCACATCCGCGGCCTCACGGTCGCTCTCTATTATCTGACCATCAGCCTGGCCGGCGCGATCGGACCGTGGATGGTGGGCCAGCTCTCGGACCGGGTGTTCGGCAACGAGCAGCTCAACTACGCGATCGCAACGGTCCCGGCACTCGTCGGTGTGCTGGTCCTGCCGTTCGCCGCCTACGCGATCCGCGTGTACAACGCCGAGCTCGCCAAGCAGGATCAGGAACAAACTGCATGACCGCGACCCGCAACGACTACGTCGACGCGCCGGACGGACAGATCCACCGGCGCCGGCTCGAAAGCGACGGCGGTGCGCGCCATCCGGCGCTGGTCTGTCTGCACCCCGCGCCGTACAGCGGCGCCTATTTCACGACCGTGATGCCGATGCTGAACGGCGGCCGCGCGGTGATCGCGCCCGACTACCCCGGTTATGGCGGCTCGTACACGCTGACCGAGCCGCCGTCGATCGGCGACTATGCCGCGGCGATGTTGGCCGCGATCGACGACGACCGGGTCGATCTGCTGGGCTTTCACAGCGGCTGCCTGGTCGCCGCCGAGATGGCGATACTCGCCCCGGAGCGGGTTCGGCGGCTCGTGCTGATCGACGTCCCGTTCTTCGATCCGGAGACGCAGCGAAAATTCCACGGCCAGGTCGCGAAACCCCTCGACCTCTCTCGCGATCTCGATTGCCTGCGGAAAGCCTGGGATTTCAACGTTGCGAGCCGTGAGGGCATCGTGCCGCTGGACCGCGCGTTCGATCTGTTCGTCGATCAAGTCAGCACGGGACCGCGCGACTACTTCTGTTTCCACGCGGCCTTCACCTACGACTGCCTGGACCGCTTCGCCCGGATTACGAACCCCTGCACCGTCATCGCCACACAGTCACCGCTGCTGGAACCCACGCGCGCGGCGGCAAAAGCCGTTGAACATGCCACACTCGTCGTAGAATCGGCCATTACGACCGCCGTATTCGAGCAGGGCGCCGAGACCATTGCCGGCCACGTACGCAAGATCCTGAACGATGCTTGAGATCGGCCTGCTCAAGCTCGGCCACCTGCTGTGCCTCGTTTACTGGCTCGGCGCCGATCTCGGCGTCTTTTATTCGAGCTATTTCGTGACCGACGAGAAGCTCTCGACCGAGACCCGCGTAACGACGGCAAGAATTCTCTTTGCGCTCGACCAGGCGCCGCGCATCTGCATGCCGCTGATCCTGGCCTTCGGCGTGCACCTCGCCTATCGGCTGGGCATGTGGAACCTCCCCGCTGTTGCCGTTGCCGCGGCCTGGCTCATCTGCCTGGGCTGGCTTGCCATGGTCCTGACACTGCACGTTCGCGGGCAGAACGCCAAAGGGCTCACCACGTTCGACTACTGGTTTCGAGTCGCCGTCGTCGCCGTACTGTCCGCATACGCCACATACGCGCTGGCAGGCGGGCACGTGACGACGTGGCTCGCCGTGAAGCTGCTCGTTTTCGCGGGCCTCGTCGCTTGCGGCCTGATGGTGCGTCGCGGTCTCCGGCCGTTCGGGCCGGCATTCACGGCGCTGGTCCAGGGCCGGGCAGGCGACGAGGATAACGCGGCGATCCGCGGCAGCCTGGCGCGCACGCGGCCGTTTGTCGTTGCGATCTGGGCGGGACTTCTCGTCAACACGGCGCTCGGCCTGCATCTCTTTTGACATTGGACTCCCGGAGAACTCCCATGGGCGCATTCATGATCATTCAAGCCGACATCACGAACCCCGAGCGGTTCAGGGAGTACGCGATGCGCACGCCGGCGGTCGTTGCCGAATACGGCGGACGCTATCGTTGCATGCGCGGCGAACTCGAACTGCTCGAAGGCCCGGCTGACGATCGTAAAATCGTCATCTCCGAGTGGCCGTCGATGGACGCGGCGCGGGCGTTCTGGAATTCGGACGCCTACGCCGAACTGAAGAAGTTGCGCGAGGGCGCGGCCGACGTTAGCGTTTATCTTTGCGAAATCACTGCCGACTGATCAATAGGGCCTGTTAACGCTATGACCGACACCGATCCGCACTACGTTGCGCTGGCGCTCCAGCTTACCTGCCCGACCGTCAACAAACTGTCGAACGACGAGACGCGTCAGGCCATGCTGCAAACGATCGAACGTGTCGGTTACCACCTGAACGGCAGTAAGGCGCTGGTTGGTCCGGACGTAAGGCTTGTCGTCCTTCCGGAGTATTTCATGACCGGCTATCCGCTCGGCGAAACGATTCCCGGCTGGGCCGAAAAAGCCGCCATCGCGCCGGACGGGCCCGAATACGACGCGCTCGCCAAAGTTGCCCAGGACGGCAACGTATTCCTGTCAGGCAACGTTTACGAAACGGACGAACACTTTCCGGACATTTACTTCCAGACCTCTTTCCTCATAGACCCTTCCGGCACGACGGTTTTGCGCTACCGCCGGCTCGTCTCCATGTTCGCACCGACACCGCACGACGTGTGGGACAAATACCTGGACATCTACGGCATCGACGCCGTTTTCCCGGTGGCCGACACCGAGATCGGCCGCCTCGCCTGCTGCGCGTCGGAAGAGATCCTGTATCCGGAGATATGCCGCGCGCACGCCATCCGCGGCGCGGAGGTCATACTGCACTCGAGCAGCGAAGTCGCCAGCACGGGGCTCACCCCAAAGGACGTCGCCAAGCGGGCGCGCGCGATCGAAAACATCGTCTACGTCGTGTCCTGCAACAGCGGCGGCATCGCAGACTCGCCGATCCCGGCGAATTCGGTCGACAGCATGTCGAAAATCGTGGATTTTCACGGCCACGTGCTGGCCGCCGCGACGATCGGCGAGAGCATGGTCGCCAATGCCGAACTGGATCTCGCCGCGCTGCGGCGTTACCGGCGCCGGCCCGGCATGCCGAACGTGCTGGCGCGGCAGCGCCTCGAGCTGTTCGCGGAAGCGTATGCCAAAAATACGATTTATCCGGGCAACACGTTGCTCGACGACGCCGGCGAGCACGTTGTGCCCGAACGCTCTCACTTCGTCGAAACGCAGCGCCGGGCGATCGACGAACTCGTCAAAAAAAACCTTATATAAGCGTCGGACTCAATCGCGAATGTCGGCGTAGGCCGGGTCCAGCTCTTCATACGCCGCCCAGTCCGTCGAGACGCAAAATTCGTCAACCAGCGTGCGTTGAAAAAGGCGGTCGTTCCTGAACCAATGCCAGACACGCGCCCTCGCCTGACCGTCGTCGCTGATCTGTATCATCTCGTAGAGATAGAGGTCCGGCTCGCCCACGCGCGTCCAGTGCAGCATCATCGTGCGCTGGTGCTCGTCGAGATCGACGGCGGCAGCCCACCCGTCGATGTCGGTGTCGAAGTAGAGCCGGCCGCCCCTGATCTCGGCGGGGAAATCGCGCGTGTCGGTCCGTCCGTCGGACCAGCGGTAGAGATTGGTCTGATGGTATTCGCGGTCGCCGCGGATCCGGCAGAGCAGACGCGACTTGTGCTCATCCGTCTTGTTGCCGGCCGCGTCGTAATACCGGTAGTACCCTTCCCAGACGCCTTCGTGGCGAGCCAGCAGCGGCATCGCTTTCCGTAAAGACATCGGCAGTCAGTCCAGGCCGAGTGAGCCGGGATTGACGCGCGTCTCGGGATCGAGCGCTTTTTTGACGTCCTCGATCAGGCGCCACGATTCGGGCCGCAGTCCCTCGCGGTACGGATACGTTTTGCCGATTTGCATGTGAACGCCGCCCGCCTCGGAAAAAAGCGCGATGATCTCCCTGCGCAAGGTTTCGGTCACGGCGCGCGCCGCTTCGTTTTCCGCGAATCCGGGCATGGAGCGGAGCACGTTGTCCTCGACCGTGTCCTCATGAATCTCGGTCATCGCATCGGGGGTGAAAAACACGGGCTCGATGACAAATCCGTTCGTGGAAATCAGCGCCAGCAAGAACCCGACGCCGATGCCGTGTTCGTCGATCTCGTCCCGATGATTCTCGAATATCGCGTTGATCGACGCGAGCGTCGAGCCGGCTTTCGAGTGCGGTACGATCGTGTGGATCGGCACCCAGCGTTCGCCGCGCGGACCGACGACGTTGTTCAAGGGCGTAAACGGGTTGGCGCGAAGTATCTTGGGGATGCTGTCCTCGATCTCCTTCCCGCCATGCGCAGTACAAATTTTTCGCGCCTCCGCCAGTCCGTGTTCGGCAGCCCCCGTCGACTGCTCCTCGATCATGACGTGCAGCGAATACTGCACGTCTTTCATGTAACTGCGACCCGCGATCGCGAGTTTTGCAGAGTCCTTGATCGCGCCGAGCACGCTGCCGCTCGCTTTGACGACCCCGGCCAGCTTCTTGACGTCGCTCATGATGCTCTCGCGCTGCATCCTCACCTGCTGCAAATACGGATCGAACGCAAAACACTCGGCGGCGACATTCGCGCGGCCGATGGCGCTCATCGCGTTCACGATGGCGCTCTCGTCGGCGAAGTCGAATGAGGCGAAGCTGCGGGCCGTACACTCGGGAATCAGTCGCAGGGTCGCCGTGGCTTTGAACCCGAAAGCTCCGTTGTCGCAGGTGAAAAGACCCGTGAGGTCCGGCCCGAAATGCCGGAAAAACGGCGAGGCGTTTTTCTGCGCGCCCGCGCCGGTCCGGACGATGCTGCCGTCGGCAAGCACGACTTCCATGCCAATGACGGAGTCCGCCGCAGTGCCGTAACGCGCGGAACCCCAGAAAATACTGTTCTGTGAAAGCCCACCGCCCACCGTCGCGCGGATTCCGGACAAGGTGCCCCAATACGGCGTGCGCAAACCGGTGCCGGCCAACGCATTGTGCAGGTCGTCCCAGGTGCAGCCGCACTGCACGGTCACGTACATGTCCTCGGCGTTGATCTCGAGCACCTGATCCATGCGCCGCGTGTCGATGACGACGCTGCCCTCTTCCCTGGGCACGTAGCCGCTCGTATACGACATGCCGCCGCCGCGCGCGATGACGGCGTGTCCGGCGCGGACCACGGCGGTCACGATGTCGGCCAGCTCCCCGGTACTGGCCGGCTGCACGACGGCCAGCGCGGGCAGCCCCTTGGTGTGCACGTCCTGCGCGTAAAGCGTTACGCTGTGCTCGTCGGTGAGCAGAAACTGCTTGCCGACGATGGCGGCCAGCTCTTCGAGCAGGGACGCCGGCCGGCTGCTGGCCAGGGACATCGAATTCTCCCGCGTTGGGTGTTCTGACAGAGTTGTATTATTAATATATCATTATAACACCACCCGGTCTTCCTCTTTACCTTACGAGCTAGCGACATGACTGACAACACGCAGATTCTGCTGAAACGCCAGTGTGAAGGCATCCCCTCACCCGACGATTTCCAGTGCCACCGGGAGCCGCTCGCCGAACCGGGTCCTGGCGAGATGCTGTGCGAAACCGCGTACCTGTCGCTGGACCCCTATCTGCGCGGCAAAATCAGCGGCCGCCATCTCTCGGGCGCGATCCTGCCGGGACAGCTCATGGCGGGCGAAGCCGTCAGCCGCGTCGTTTCCTCGAACGACAGCGCGTTCGCGCCGGGAGATTTGATTGCAGCTCATTCGGGCTGGCAGACACACCCGATCGTCAACGCGGCGGACGCGCGCAAGCTGGACCCCTCGGTGGAACCCGCCTCGCTTTACCTCGGCATTCTCGGCATGCCCGGATTAACCGCCTACGCGGGACTGCTGCGGCTCGGCGAACCCGGGGAAGGCGACGTTGTCGTGGTCTCGGCGGCCTCCGGCGCGGTCGGCTCCATGGTCGGACAGATTGCGAAGATCAAAGGCTGCACCGTGGTCGGCGTCGCCGGCTCGCCGGACAAATGCGCGTGGGTCACGGACGTCGCGGGAATGGACCGCTGCATCAACTACAAGACCGAGGACCTGCGCGAGGCGCTCAAACGCGACTGCCCGAACGGCATCGACGTTTATTTCGACAACGTCGGCGGCGACATGCTGCAGGCGGTCATGGAGCAGCTCGCCATCGGCGCGCGCGTGGTGCTGTGCGGGCTGATGTCGCAGTACAATACGACCGAGATGCCGCCCGGGCCGAACCCCGCGTTCATCATCAAAGCCCGCGCAACGGTGCGCGGCATGGTGGTTTACGATCACGAGGACCTGCGCGGGCAGTTCGTCGAGGACGCATCCAACTGGCTGAAGGAAGGCCGAATACGGTACCTGGAGGACGTCACCGAAGGCATCGAAAACGCGCCCGAGGCGTTCTCGCGTCTCATGCAGGGCAAAAACCACGGCAAGGCGATCGTCAAAGTGTAAAAGAATGGATTCCGGTTTCTTGGCGATAAGATCGCGCGGCCCGACCAACGGCCGGAATCGAGACGATGGCGAGCGCCCGCTTGGCGCAACCGCCGGCGGCGTCTTAGAATCGGGGCTCGCGAAAACGCTTCGGCCCTCGGTCACCCGAAGCCGCAACTCGTAAGGACGAACTTATGCGGCGAAGTCTCACTATTTTCCTGGCCTGTTCGCTGACGGTGGCGTCACAGCCTGCCTCCGCACAGGACGACAGCGCCGCGGCCGAACGCGCCCGCCTCGCCAATCAGCGTATACACGCGGAGTCGGAGCGCCTGGCCCGCGAACTCGAACGGCAACAACGCCTCGACGCCGAGACGCAACCGCGGCTCGCGGACGAAACAACCGAGAACCGCTCGATCGCGCCGGTTCAAGCCGAAGTCCGGCAACCGACCGACCCCCTGCTCCCGACGGCCGTTCCGAAGGTAAGCGCAGACGGAATGCGGGCCGGCGCCAAGGAGGAAGCCGCCGCGGATCTTTCCCGAAGACTGGAACAGTTGAGAACACTGGGAGAACTCTGGGACGCGGGCTACGTCAACGACGAAGAGTTCGAGCGGATCAAACGCAGAATCCTGGACAGCGACCCCTGACCCGCAGCACGTTCGGACAGCCGGTGTACGGGCCCCGTGCGCGGCAGCCGGGAGGTCCGAGCTAGTCGTCCCGACTGAAGACCCGCACGTAGTCGATGAACATGCGTTGCGGAAAGACCGAATCGTCGATCGGTCCGCCGGCACGTCCCCAGGCGCCCCCGACTGCAATATTCAAAACCAGATGAAAGGGATGATCGTAGGGCCATGCGTTCCAGCCGGTGCCCTCGTTCACGTAGCTAAAGTACCGCGTATCGTCAGCGAATACGTCGATGCGTTCAGGCGACCACTCGAGCGCATAAACGTGGAAGGTCTCGTGGACGTCGTCGAGCAGAATCCGGCCCTTTCGTTGTTCCCACTTCAGCCAGTAATACGCCTCATTGTGCACGGTGCCGTGGACATGGCCCATCTGGTAGCCGACGTGCTCCATGATGTCGATCTCTCCGGAATTGGGCCAGGCATCGCAGGTGGCGCTGCCCTGCCAGTCTTCGCCGTCCTCGCAGGTCGTCGAATACCTGTACGGATCGCTCGGCAGCATCCAGATTGCAGGCCAGGTCCCCTGCCCGCGCGGCAACTTTGCCCGGACCTCGATGCGGCCGTAGAGGAAATCGCCTTTTCCGGCCGTATGCACCCGTCCCGACGTATAGGACGCACCGTCAAACCCCTCCTTGTGCGCCTCGATGACGAGCATGCCGTTTTCGATACGAAGATTCTTCGGCCGGGAGGTATATGCCTGATCTTCGTCATTGACTTTTCGCGGCGGCCAGACGTTCGCGCTCCACTTCGTCGTATCCAGCGTCTCGTCGTCGAATTCATCGCGCCAGACGAGCCGCCATGTATCGTCGCCCGGCTCCTTTGCGTGCACGACGAGCGCGCTCAGCGTCGGCTCCCCCGCGGAAGCCTCGAAGCCGATGCTCAGCTCGCCGTCACCCACGATGACATCAGGCACGGTGACCGTAAGGGCCGACTCGATCTTGCCGTCGCGAAACAACATGACGTCCAGGTCGTCGATCACCCGCCGGCCTTCCGCGTAGGCATCGAATACACGTTCTCCGGCAGCGTAGTCTCGAGGCTCGGCGAAGTGGAACGTTACGTCGTAGCTGCCGTTCGCAATCGGGTACGCGATCTCGACATCGCCTTCACGGTAACTCCTGTAGAGGGCGGCGTCCTGTGATCCCTTGACGAGATCCATCTGCCCCACGATTCCGCCGGAGACGAACGACTCGGCCGCATAAACGGTACCGTCAATTCCGGTGTATGCAGGGCCGCCGACGTTCACCGCAAATACCCGATCGGCGCCGGGAGATTCGGCCCCTTCGGAAACGGCGGTTTTGCCGTCGGACTGACAGCCCGTGGCCGTCAGCAGCAGCGCGGCCAGTATCAGACTTGGATGCTCTCCACGATTGTTGATTTTCCCAACCTTTTATCTTCCCGAAACAGGCGCGTTTCACTTGATTCTGACAGCGCTGTCATATAGATTTATAAGCCTAACTAGCAGCGCTGTCAATTGATAATCGGCAAGAATATTTGCACGGCGCCTCGGGGAAATTGGCGACTGTAATCGTGGATCCTGAAACTACTTGGGAATGCCGGGTATCCGGCTGTCTGATCGGCGCGGCCGCTGTCGTCCTGCTGGGGTTACTGCCAATCGCGGCTTTTGCCGATTCGCCGCATCTCGACGGCCGAACCGAATACAGCGCTCCGCTCGCGGCCAGGCCGCCGGTGATCGACGGTCTTGCGAGCGAAGCGGTCTGGGAACGGGCCCGCTGGCAGGACATCCGCCATCGATGGCTCGGGCCTGAATATTCGCCCGAAGATTTTGACGGTCGTTACAAGGTCGTCTGGACCCGGGACAGGATCTACCTCCTCGCCGAGTTCGTCGACGACGTCCTGTTCGACAGCCACCGCGATCCGCTCGTCCAGTACTGGGACGACGACTGCCTGGAGATCTTTCTCGATGAAGATCATTCCGGCGGAGAGCATCAGTTCAATCACAACGCCTTCGCCTATCATTTTTCGCTGGACAACCGGGCCATCGACATCGGTACCGATGAAAAGCCGCGTGACTACTCGCATCATGTCGACAGCCGCTGGCGCCAGGAAGGCGACCGTGTAGTCTGGGAGGTCTCCATCGACGTTTATGCCGACGATTACGTCGACGGCGCCGACGACAATCGCCCTGTCGAACTCACGCCAGGCAAGATCATGGGCCTGATGGTCGCCTATTGCGACAATGACGGTAGCGATCTGCGAGAAAATTTCATCGGGTCCGAGGCCGTTCCCGTCGGCCCGAAAGACCGCGGATGGATCGATGCCGGCCTGTTCGGAACACTGATTCTTACCGAGTGACACTCATGGCCGCGAAACACCCGACCGATCGGGGCGCTCCCGACGAGCATGCACAAGTGACCGGAGGATTCGTCGATCTTTCCGGCGAGCGCTACTATTCGATCAGAAACGTCGACAGGATGCCGCCGTTCTTTGTCAGCGTCATCTCGAGCGACGATCACTGGCTGTTCGTCTCGTCGACCGGCGGCCTTTCGGCGGGCCGTGTGTCACCGGAGACCGTGTTGTTTCCCTACGTCACGGTCGACAAGATTCACGATTCGACGACACATACCGGCAGCCTCACGATGCTCCGGGTCCGCATCGGCGACGAATGGCACGACTGGCACCCGTTCACTGCCGCACAAAACGGACGCCACGCAAGAAGTCGAAACCTCTACAAAAACACGCTCGGCAACAAACTTTGTTTCGAGGAGATCAACCACGGTCTCGCACTCGCATTCCGGTACACCTGGCTTACCAGCGATCAATACGGGTTTGTCCGGCAGTGTGAACTTCACAACCTGGGCGAGCGCGCCGTGCAGATCGACGTGGCGGATGGCCTGCAGAACATCCTGCCCGCTGGAACGCCTCGATTTACGCAGACCAATTCGAGCAACCTGGTGGACGCGTACAAGTGGACGGAGCTCGACAAGACCTCGGGTCTCGCGCTGTTTACGCTCTATTCGGGGATTACGGACCGCGCCGAACCGCGTGAATCCCTGCGGGCCAACGTGGCGTACTGCCTGGGTCTGGACAAGCCGACGGTGCTGATTTCGTCCGAGCAGCTACAGCGATTCAGGAGCGGTGAGGAACCGGCCGAAGAGACCCTGAAGCGCGGCATCCGCGGGGCGTTCATCGTCAATACGGAATTGATTCTCGAACCCGGCTCCGCCCGACGATGGCAGATCGTCGCCAACACCGAGCAGACCCAGGGGCAGGTCGTCGATCTGCGGCACGAACTCGCCAAGCCCGAGTCTCTCGCAATAGCGATACGCGAATCGATCGACAGGGGTTCCGACACGCTTGCGCGCATCATGGCGAGCGGTGACGCCTTCCAGGTGACGGCGGAGGAAACCGTTGCTGCTCATCACTACGCCAACGTACAGTTCAACGTCCTGCGTGGCGGCGTGTTCGCCGATCAGCACCACGTCGGCGCGCACGATCTGCGTCACACGATCAAAGTGTTCAACCGCGGCGTGTACGAAAACAACCGGGATCTGCTCGAGGGTATGCCGGACCGGCTGACGACGGCGGAGCTTCTCGAATTCACGCGCCGGGCCGGAGACCCCCAGCTGCAACGACTGTGCTACGAATACCTGCCGATCACGTTCGGCCGCCGTCACGGCGACCCGAGCCGGCCCTGGAATCAGTTCGCGATCCGTTTACGCGACGGGCGTGGGGATCCGCTGCTGTCCTACGAAGGCAACTGGCGCGACATCTTTCAGAATTGGGAAGCGCTCGCCTTGAGCTTCCCCGAGTTCATCGAGAGCATGGTCGCCAAGTTCGTCAACGCCTCGACCGTCGACGGCTACAACCCGTATCGGATCACCAAGGACGGTATCGACTGGGAGGTCGAGGACCCCGAAGATCCGTGGAGCTACATCGGCTACTGGGGCGATCATCAGATCATCTACCTGCTGAAGCTCCTGGAGCTGTCCCGAAATTTCCATCCGCAGCGCCTCGGGGAGCTCCTGCATCAGCCCCTCTTCTGTTATGCAAACGTCCCGTATCGCATCCGCCCGTTCGAGGCGCTGCTCGACGATCCGAAGGCCACCGTCGACTACGACGAGGCGCTGGCGAAGCGCATCGAGCAACGCGTTGCCGCCATCGGGGCGGACGGCAAGCTGCTCCTCGAATCGAACGACCGTGTGTACCAGGTCAACCTCCTCGAGAAACTGCTGGTACCGTTGCTCTCCAAGCTCGGCAACCTCGTCATCGACGGCGGCATCTGGATGAACACGCAGCGGCCGGAGTGGAACGACGCCAACAACGCCCTCGTCGGTCAGGGCCTGTCGATGGTTACGCTCTATTATCTGAGACGTTACGTTTGTTTTGTCGATGGGCTGCTGGCCGCGGAGGTCGGTACGGAACTATCGGCCGAAGTGGCGCGATGGCTCGCAGAGACCGCGGCCGTGCTCCGGAATGTCGCACCATCTCTCGGCGCCGGACCCGTCAGTCCGGCGCTACGCCTAGAGGCCCTTACACGGCTCGGCGAGGCCGCGGGCCGCTATCGTCAGACTGTCTACGATCAGGAAGGCTACTCGGACAAGGTCGACCGGCCGACGGCGGAGATACGGTCCATGCTCGTCGATGCGCTGGCGGCGATCGACCACAGCATCGGCACGAATCGCCGGGACGACGAGCTTTATCATGCCTACAATCTGCTGGACCTCAAAGCGGATGGGATTCACCTGGAAAGGCTCTACCCGATGCTGGAGGGCCAGGTCTCTGCGCTGAGCGCAGGATCGATTGCGCCGGACGAGGCGGTCGCGGTGCTCGAGGCGCTGTTTCAGAGCGACGTTTATCGCCCCGATCAGGACAGCTTCATGCTCTATCCCGACAGGGAACTGCCGACGTTCCTGGAAAAGAATCGAATACCGCCCGATGACCTGGAAGCGGTCCCGCTGCTCGGGCGCCTCCTCGATGCGGGCGACGGCAGAATCGTGATGAGGGACGCGGACGGCAGCTATCGCTTCAACGCTGATTTGGTCAGCGGCAGAAAGCTCAGCGCGGCGCTGGATGAGCTTGTCACAGTGTACGGCGACGCCGTCGAGTCGGCGCGACGACCGCTGGCCGATCTTTACGAGAAAGTCTTCAACCACCAGGCGTTTACCGGCCGGTCCGGCACGATGTTCGGCTTCGAGGGCCTGGGCTGCGTGTACTGGCATATGGTCGCGAAGCTGCTGCTTGCCGTGCAGGAGAATTTTTTTATTGCCGTGGATCGCGGGCTCGACACAACGACACTCGGGCGCCTTGGCAGTCTGTACTATCGCGTGCGGCAGGGCATCGGCTTCAACAAAACGCCGGCCGAGTTCGGGGCATTCCCGACCGACCCCTATTCGCACTCGCCGAAGCACTCGGGCGCCCGGCAGCCCGGCATGACCGGCCAGGTCAAGGAAGAGATCCTGACCCGATTCGGAGAACTCGGTGTGCGCGTCTCGGACGGCGGGATCCGATTCGTCCCACGCCTGTTGAGGCCGCAGGAGTTCGTGGCGCGCTCGCAGCCGCTGCGCTACGTCGACGTCGACAACAACTGGGCCACCGCGGAGGTGCCGGACCGCGGTCTCGGATTCACCTGGTGCCAGGTCCCGATCGTCTACACGCTCGGCGCCGGAGACGCACCGGAAATCGTCGCGACGATGGCCGATCGTGAGACGCTGACCTTCGAGACGCTCGAGCTGCCGCCGGAACGGAGCGCCGCCATCTTCGAGCGAAACGGCGACGTTCGCCGCCTGAACGTCCGGATTCCGGCGGACATGTTATTCACCGATCAGCCCCGCTGAAGGACCTGCAATGTCGAACCTCTATCAACGGCGCCTGTCGCTCTCCGGTATCAATGCCGCGGATATGTCGCTCGAGGACCTCCGTTCGCTCGTCAGGCAGATGCTCGACGCGAAGATCCACGGAATCTCGTTCAGCCCCTATGTCGAAGGCCAGGGGCCCGGAACCCGGATCGGGGCGGAACAAATTGCCGACAGACTGGCCGTGATCCGACCCTGTGCGCAGTGGATTCGCACGTTTTCCTGCAGTGAGGGCAACGAGCTGATCCCGGCGATTGCCAAGCGCGCGGGGCTCGGGACGATGGTCGGCGTCTGGCTGGACGACAACCGCGAGCAGAACGAGACCGAGCTGGCCAACGCCATCGAGATCGCAAGGGCCGGTCACGCCGATGTCCTCGGCGTCGGCAACGAGGTGCTCCTGCGGGGCGACCTGACCGAAGACGAGATCCTCGACTACATCCGGCGAGCGAAGCACGGGGCGCCGGACGTGCCGGTCGGCTATGTGGATGCGTATTTCGAGTTCAACGACCATCCCCGGATTGCCGACGCCTGCGACGTCATTCTGGCCAACTGTTATCCGTTCTGGGAAGGCTGCCCCGCCGAGCACGCGCTTCTTTACATGAAGGAAATGTACCGGCGGGCGCAGCACGCCGCCAACGGCAAGAAGGTGATTGTCAGCGAGACCGGATGGCCGAACATCGGCACGCCCGAAGGCGGGGCCGTTCCGTCCGTCGAGAATGCGATCAAGTATTTTGTCGATACCTATCGCTGGGCGGAGGAAGAAGGCGTCGAGATCTTCTGGTTCTCGTCGTTCGACGAAGCCTGGAAGGTCGACCGGGAGGGCGACGTCGGCGCCTACTGGGGCCTCTGGGACAAGGACGGCAATCCCAAGTACTTCTGACGGATCCGAAGACCTGGAAACCGAGCATCGCCCGCCATGCACATCGAACACGGCAACGCCATTTGTTACTCCGGCTACCGCGACGGCCAGAGCCCGCATGCACAGAGCTACCCGTCCTACGGGGAGGTTCGCGAGGACCTGCTGATACTTGCCAGGAACTGGCAATACCTCCGTCTCTACGACTGCGGCCCGCATGCTGAAACCGTCCTCGACGTGATCCGCAGAGAAAGTCTGGATTTCAAGGTGATGCTGGGCCTCGACATGGCGGCGGAAATGAGCAATCCGCACTGCCCGTGGGGCGCCAATTTCAGCGACGAGGTCTTGTACGCAAACCGTCAGGCCAACGGAGCGGAAGCGCGCCGGCTGGTCGCCCTTGCCGGAGAATTCGACGACATCGTGTTTTCGGTGTCCGTCGGCAACGAGGCCACCGTCGAATGGACGGATCACATGGTACCGGTCGAAAGCCTGATCGGGTACGTGCGAGACGTGAAGCGGGAGATCGACCAGCCCGTCACCTTTTGCGAAAACTACGTGCCCTGGACCTACAAGCTCGCCGCGCTCGCCGACGAACTGGACTTCATCGCCGTGCACACCTACCCGGCGTGGGAATACCGCTCCATTCACGACGCTCTCGAATACACCAAGGAGAACTACCGCTCGGTGGTCGATCGGTATCCTGGAAAACCCGTCGTCATTACCGAAGCCGGATGGACGACAGCCGCCAACGGGCGCGGTATCGAGCCCCACAATGCATCGCCGGAACTGCAGGCTCAATATTACGAGCAGCTGATCGAATGGACGACAGCCGAGAGAATCCTCACCTTCGTTTTCGAGGCGTTCGACGAGCCCTGGAAAGGTTCGCCCGACCCGTTGGAACCGGAGAAACACTGGGGCTTGTTCAACGTCGACCGCACGCCGAAACTCGTCATGCGGGACCTGTATTCCGACCTGAGCCTCGATTGACGATCAGCGTCGCGGGCGCGCGTCACCCCGGGAAGATCGGAGCAGTCACGCAGCGCTGAATTTCAGCGCACGTAACGAATCCGGTCGATGTAGATCGTAACCGGCGTGCGGCGACCGGTCAGCGTGACGACAAAACCCGTCTTGATGGAAGACAGATCGAGTCGCTTCAGGGGAATCCGGTAGCGCCGCCAGGCGCGAGCCAGCTCGATTCCCTCGAGCTTGGCGACCGCCGAATCCCGGTAGGGCGTATCGTCCTCCAGCAATCCGACGCCGAAGCTTACTTTCTCGCCACCGTACTGGCCGCGCGCCCAGAGTTCGAGTGCGGACGCCCCGGTCAGGTCGTATCCGCCGTCCTGTTCGCCCCAGTTGTTCGGTGGATGCTGCCAGGCCACGCCGACCCAGCCGAACGTACCTTCATAGCGCAATCGGATGCTGTTGTTTCCCGAGTACACCTGCTCCGTCGACGTGCCGTCGAGCGCCAGATGCTCCGTCGCGCCCATCCATCCCGACGGCGCCCAAGGCATGCCGTCGAACCCGTCGTCGTATACCGGAAACGGCAACGGCGTCCGGCGCTCACCCTCGACGAGGAGCGGTATGTTGGCGGTAGCCGCGTTGCCGGCCTCGTCGTACACATAATAAAAGAGTCGGTAGGGGCCCGGCTGATCCGGCATTCGGATTCCTGCGCCGTCGACGCGTTCACTGAATATGGCGCCTTCCACCGACGGCAGCTCGGGCCTGAAATCCCCGCCCGTCAGGTATTCGGCGGACTCCGGCCGCAGCACCCATCGTGCTCTGAGCGAGCCGCCCTCCGGATCCCTTGCAGCAGCGCGGACGCGTATTTCGCCGCCGGGCTCCCCGCGGACCGCACCCTCGACGTCGAGCGGTTCGACGACGGGCACCAAATTTTTGGGCGGACTGCCCGACCAGAGCTCCGTCATTGCATCCACGGCGCCCAGCCGAGCGCCGTCGTCCAGCCACATCCCGAACCAGGTCGAGGTTGCCTCCATCTTGTGGCCCCACAGAAACGCATACGAGCCCAGCGCAATGTCGGACTGGTCAAGGATGCCCTGCCGGTAGCTTTGCGGTAGAACTCGGCTTTCTGGGTGCTGGTCTGTTCGTAGGGCGCGCCCCACTCGGTCGCCCCGGTTTCCCAGGGCCCGACCGGCCCGAACTCGGTGATGATGAAGGGCTTCGTTGCACCGCCGGCGCGCAGCCGCTCGTGCACGATGGGCGCGCCGCCGTACGCGTTGACGCCGTGTATGTCGATGGCCGGGCTGCGCCGGTGCACGAAATCGATACGCTCGCCATGTACGAAGGTGGTCACCGTCATCGTCGGGTGATTCGAGTCAAGTTCCTTAACCATGGCCGCGATGTCGTTGACCGCGCGCCAGATTGCCGGGTTGCCGCCTTCGTCGAAACCCTCCATCTCGTTGCCGACGCCCCACAGCAACAACGCAGGATGGTCCTTGTAGCGCTCTACGATGCCGCGCGCCCTATCGAGTTGCGCGGCGACCTGTCCCGGATCGTCGTAGTCGAAGCCGTGGCGCTCGTGCCCGAGCCATATGCCGACGGTCACGGTCATGCCCAGCGCATGAGCCTCGTCGAGAATCGTGCCAACGTCATCGGCGCCGCGAACGTTTTCGGCATCCCAGGTGCGGATCGAGTTCGCCCCGGCCGCGGCAAGCTGTTCCAGTGAATGGGTGCCGCCGGCGCCGCGGATAAAATACGGCTCGCCGCCACGAAGCAGCCGCCAACCCTGTTCCGTCTTCTCGAGTTCGACGGGTATGGCCTGTGACATCACGGCGTCGCTGAATAGCAAGGGCCCTGCAACGAGCAGGGCCCTGACGAGTCTGGAAACAAAGAAAAGACCGGATTTGGCGACCATCACTCGATAACGGATACCACGCCATCGTCGAAATTGGGCGGATTGGCGGGCTGGTAAGTGTATCCCCAATCGAGTAAAACGCCGAGCACGAGAATGGGGTCGCCTTCTACGAGCCGCAGGAAGCCGGTCGCGTCCGTTCGATAGAGATTGTCGGCGGTCAGCTCGTTGAGCGGGACCGGGAACGGAACCGGTATCCCGTCGGGGCTGGCCGCGGGACAGCAGGTGAACACCGTTACCGAACCAAAAAAGTTATCCAGCACGGAGCGGTAAGCGCGGAGCGCCTGCTCGCGCACAATCTCGTCTGTCGACAGAACATTGCTATTGGCGTCGAACAGTTCGTGCAGTGCAAGCGCCGTGTTGAACTGATTTTCTCCCGTAGGCCGTCGCGCCAGCGCCGTCGCCCAGAAATAGAATCGCGCCTTTGCGCCCTGCGGTCCCGGAGGAATCGAGTTGAACAGCTCGAACTTGTTCTCCCCATCCGGATTGTTCTCGTCGAATTCGATGATCGTCGTCGTCGCGAACGGATTTTCCGGATCGTCGAGGACGCAGGTCTCCTGATTGATGCCAACATCGGCGCAATGCAAATTCAGCACGACGTCCGTCGGCAACACGATAGTGCTGATCAGCTCACCGTCATTCGCATCGCGCTCCTCGCTCGCCTCACAGCCATACAGCATAAGAGCGGCGCCGAGCAGCGCGCCAACGAGACCTCTGGTCAAAGCCGGCTGAGCCGTATATCGATTCTTGATTCTCATAGTCTTAACCTCGGCTAGGCTTGCTTCGCCCTAGAAATTGTAGGTGAAGTAAACGAGCGTCAGGAACGTGTAGTCGTTTTCCCCATCCTGAAACTCGACGTCAAGCGAGTTCTCGTCGCTCGTCCGGTAGGTCGTCCGAATACCGATGCGCGTTGCCGTCTGCTCTGCAACCGCGTTCGAGACGATTCCGAAGCCCTCACCCAGCCAATACGAATAATCGAGCTGTACCTGTTCCGGATAGGTAATGTTGAACTGACGGAAGAAGTCGTAGGGCGCCCAGGCATCCTGGAAATAGTAACCGGTGAGCGTGTGCCGCCCGTCGCCCCAGATGGCCCGGCCGTTCAGCTGCCAGAACTTGCGGGTTCCGCCGGCCGGATCACCCGTCGACTGGTCAAAACCGCGAGTCACCCTGAAGATGTACCGGTTGTTGTTCCGGGTATTCCAGACCATCCGGCTGGACAACGACCAGATGTCCTCGGCCGGCAGTCCCACACCGAACGGGGCATTGGCGCTGATGGGCTCGAAGAAGAACAGGTTCGAGTCCGTGGACGTCGGAAACTCCGTGTAGGTACCGCCAATGTTGAACGCAAAGCTCGCGTCCTCCCGCCAGTCGTTGTCCCAATCGTAAAACGGCGTCGCGCCAGTCGGGTCCCAGGTGAAATACAGTTCCGCCGAGCGAGCTTCGCGATTGTCGAGCACCGCGAACGGATCGTCGTCCCGGTTCCTCGGATCGACACCGGGATTCAGAACGCCGCCGACGATCTCTGGCTCGATGAACGGATTGGCATGCACGAGATTGTCGCGATACAGCAGCCGCGGAAAGATCATCAGGTTGCCGAAGAACATCTGCATGCCGAGTTCGTACTCGCGCCGGTTGCCCAGGCCTGAATACGGCAGGCGGCTGGGATCGGTGACACCGTAAACCGTGTGGTGCTGGCCGCCTTCGGCAACGAGACCGGCGTGCTGTGCGGCGAGATACGTCTGTGCGCCGAATAGCGGGAAAGACAGTTTGGCCTTGATGCCCAGAGTGTCCTCGAATCCGATTTCGTCGAGGAAGATATTGCCCTCCCTGTCAACACGGTCGAAGGTCTCGTCGATTCGCTCGGGCGCCGAGATGATGCCGCCAAGCTCGAGCTCCCAGCCGTTGGCGAACTCCTTGTTCGCATACAGTGTCGTCTGTCTGGACTGGCGAAGCGTCGCCTGGGTGAAGTTTGCGCCCTGTCCCAGCCGGGAAACGTCTTCGGAATGAATGAACGTCCAGTCGATCTTGCCGAGCCGGAAATCATACTTGATGATGAACTTCGGGTTGGCGCCCCAGTAGACTTCGGGGCCCGCGAGGATCTTCAGGCCCGCCCACTTGCCCTTTCCCTCGAACTCCACGCCCTGCGGCGCCTTGGCGTCCCATACGTCGATGCCGATGATGTCGGTCGCCTCCCGGACCAAACCGAAGAAGTCGCCCTCGAAGCCCCAGTGGAAGCGCGGCGTGTGATAGAAGCCCGTGATGTCGAAGCTTTCGCCCTGATACGTTGCCTCGAAGTCGTAAATTTCGACACGCTCGCGATCCTCGAGCGTCACCGCCTGCTCGAGCACCTCGACATCGCCGCCGAAGATCGGCGTCTCCGTCTCCGTGCGGATCGTCAGCGGCAGACCCCGGTCGCCATAACTGAATTCAAGAGGACGTTTCCTGGCCACGTTGCCCAGAATGTTCAGGCTCATTTGACCTTGGAGGCTGTCGGTCGGCTGAAAGCCGAAATCGAGGAACACTCTCTGCCCGTCGGAGAACTCGACGCCGTCTTCCCCGAACTCGTCGATGTCCTGCTCGAGCCCGCGGAGGGCGAACTCGGCCTCGAAACGGCCACCGGTGAAATAGAGTTTTTTGCTTTGCTCGTTACTGTCCGCCTTCAGCTTCTCGACGTCACCTTTGAGCGCGAGGAACGGCAGGTCCATGCTCGCGAACGCGACGTCGATCTCGCCTTTATTCGCCGTATATGGGTCGATGCTGAAGACTTCGGTGAGCACGTCGTAGGCCATGCGGGGCCGGGCGGTATACACACCGTCGGAGTTCGCCAGGCCCAGCGCCATGACACCAAACCACTCCTCGTTCATGTTGTTCTCGCCTTCGGCCCAGTCGAATAAGTACGCCTGGTTCGACCAGGAAGCGTTGGTGTCCTGTATATCCAGCCTCTCGATTTGCAGGTACTTCCACCATTCGTCGCGCCACTCGAAGACGAACGCGCCAATCGCGTTGCCCTCCTCGCCGTTGCCGGCCGATTTGTGGTACATCTCCTGCCACTGATCCTTCAGGATCACGGCCTGGGAGTACTGGTCCTCCTGGAATTCCCGGGCGTTGAACGCATCGCTGCCGAACTCGAAAAATACAACCGGCATATCGAGGATCTGGTCGACCCGGGCCCAAAGATCGGTGAAGCTCGGGCCGCGATACACATTGCTGCCGAGAATGTCGAGGGACGGCATCAGTTCCTCGATCAGATCAATGTACTGAATATCACCGTTGACGATCGTGAACAGGTGATCGGGGGCGATGCGCTTGCCCTCGGCGATCACTTCCTCGAACAGGCTGTAAAGAAAGCGCGCCTTGGCCGTGTTCTGCTCGCCTACCGGCAGGTTCTCGATCTCGAAACTCGACCATGACAGACCGTAGTTGCTCTCGTTGCCGAAGGCGAACATGAGCACGCCCGGCGTGTCCTTGTAGCGGCGCACGAAGTCCGCCATGTCCCGCTTCAACGTCTCGCGCGTCAGCGGATCCGAGTAGTCGGTGAATGGCACCCACTTGCCGCCTACGGTGTAACCGTAGCGACCCATCAACGGGTTGATCACCGTCATGATGCCGTGCTCGCGGTAGACATACTCGACCCACTCCGGCGGAAGCATGGTAAAACTGCGAATCGTATTGATGCCGGCGGCCTTCATAAGCCCGAAGTCGTAGTCGAGCACCTTGCGGATGAAATCATCCGACTGGCCGAAGAGGTTATAGGTATAGTTCTGGCCTCGCGGCGAGTAACTCCACACCATCCCCTTGATGTAGTAGTCCTCTCCGTTGACCTTGAGCTTCCAGCCGTTCTCATCCTTGTAGGTTTCGACCCTGTCCACCTGAGCGTGGACAGCCGGAGCGCACAAGAAAAGCGTGATCGCTACGAGACCACCAATTCTTTTCATACTTCTGATTAGGCGAGATTCCACCATAGCGACTACTCTTTTCTTGATTTGGTTGTGTCGAAGTTCGTCGGCTGAGCGCATGTCAGTTCACCACGATAGAGACGTTGTCGATGAAAACGTCCGCCGAACACGAGGGATCGCCGCCACACACCACGCCGATCTGGAACGTAACGCCTTCGGAGACGTTAGCAGCGGCGGCCGGCGTGTACGTGTAGGTCGTCCAGCCGGCCGTCGGAGCCGCGATCGTCTCCAGCGGTCCGCTCGACGTGGCGCCGCCGGCGTCCTCGGAAATGAGTTCGGGGAAAATCACTCCCCCGGCTGCCGCGGTGCCTCTCATGTCGAAGGACAGCGTGACCGTCTGGCCGCCCGTCACCGTCCCGGCGCCGCGACGCTCCTGCTTGATCACCGGATTGTTGCCCGGGCCGGCGACGACGCGTATCGACCAGGTGCCGCCCGTGGTGTTGTTCTCGGTGTTGTCCGCCGTCACCGTCCCGCCGTTCGGGAAGATCTCGAACCCGCTCAGGTCGCCGGCTTCGACGTCGCCGTTGACGGTCTGTTCTCCCGGGCCGCCGCCTCCGCCGCCACCGCCCCCGCCGGTAGTAAAACCGATGTCGGTCAGCAGATAGCTGAAGGGTGCTCCCTGATCGCCCACCGGACCGACCAGGAAACCGTTGTTCACGCCGACGTTCGCCGCAAAATCCGACATCGGCACCTCGACCTGCAGCCAGCCGGCACCGAGATCGGTCGCGCCCGAGAAGGTCGTCAGGTCGTAGGTCATGCTGACGTCTTCGGCCGGGGACGGGCCGATGAACTTGACCTCCCAGGCCGTCAGGTTCGCCGCATCGGCCTTCACTTTGAACACGAAGTTGTCGAACGTCGCCGCAAACCCGCCCGCATAGCCCGTAAACGCGATGAAGCCGACATGGGCGCCGCCGAAGTCGGTGCCGCTCGTGACCTGGATCGCCGGATTGAAGTCGGCGTCGGCCGCGAACATCGTGTCGAACACGGCGCCGGAACCGAAATTGTCGAGACCTGCCGGCGCCAGATCCTCGGTGACGCCCGGGTCCGTTGCGTAAACGACGTTCTGCGGGACGATGCCCGTACCGGCACCGCCGCCGCCACCTCCGCCGGCACCGACGTCGATGTCGTCGAAGTAGAAGGTCTGCGCGCCGGCGGTTGCGCCGTCTGTGCCGAAATTGAAAAAGATGGAGATCTTGTTGTACGTCGCCGCCGGATCAAAAGCTGCCGTGCCCATCGCCTGCATGGAAAAATCGAACGTCAGCGTTTCCCAGGTATCGGTCGCCGTCGTCAGCGCCTCCGTTTCCACGGACACACCGGAGTTCGCGGCGTTTTCGATTTTCAGGCGAACCGGGATGTTCGGCCCGGGCGCCCGGACCCGCGCGTTCATCTCGGTGTTCATCGCGTCCAGCGGAATCGTCGGCACCGCCTGGTTGGGCCCGAGCGATACCGTGGTGCCGGCGAAGTCCTCGGCGGCATCGGCTCGATTGACCCGCGCAACCTGGTTCATCGCGTCGTCGGGATCGGCGACGACGGTCGAGTCTTCGGCGCCTCCGAACCCCGTCAGGGTATACGTCAGCGCCATGTCATCGAACGTAATCGCGCTGAAGTTCGCTGGCAGGCCGCCGCTCGGGCAGCTCTCGACCTGCGTGATGTCGTCGTAATAGAACGTCCAGTTTGTCGGGTCGGTATCCGCCATTCCCAGCACCGTGATGTCGAAGATCACGGTCAGGGACGGGTTCGGGGCGCCTGCGGTATCGCCGGAGAAATCGGCGCAAAGTTCTTCCCACGTGCCGCTGCCCGTATGGCTCAGCACACGTTCCTTGTTCTGTTGCTCGAGCTTGAACGTCAACGGCACCGGGCGCGCGGACCACACCTTGACTGTGAATGCCTCGCCGTCCGCGAAATCGATCGGTCCGTCGAGGTCCAGCCGGGTGCCGCCGAAAACCTCGTCCGGGAACTTCTGCATCCGCGCGACGCGTTCGCTCGTGTTGATACTGCTGGGGTCCGGGTTGTCCTCGACCGTCGTCGCGCCGCCGTTGAAGTTGACGATGTCGACCGGATCGCAAAGTATCTCGAAGTTGATCGGGTCGCAGAAACCGGCCGGTATCGGCGGCAACGGGGTCGCCGGCCGGTTGATAATCGGCTCGGGGCCGTCGCCCTGGCCGCAGCCTGCGAGAATCAGCACGGGAAGGAAGGACGCCAACAGGCGTGACAGGCGCGGGAAAGCTGGTGCGTGCATGATCGAAGTCTCTGAATAATTATCTACATGTCGTTAATGTTTTCTTGTGCTGACGGCCAGCTGGACAGATCCCTGGCCTGGTCGCCGTAACTGTCCGTGCCGCCAACCGTCTGCGCGTCAGCTCGCTATGGGACGGTGAAGCCGATGTCGGTCATCAGATAGGTGAACGCCGCCGGCTGTCCCCCCAGCGGACCGAGCAGGAAACCGCTGTTGACGCCGACCGTCGCTGCGAAGTCGCTCATCGGAATCGACACCTGCAACCAGCCATTGGCCAGAGGAGTGACGCCCGGGTAGTTCGTCAGGTCGTACACCATGCTGGTGTCGCCGCCGTTGATGAACTTCACTTCCCAGGCGCCGACGTTCGCCGCATCCGCTTTGACCTTGAATACGAAATCCTGGAAGCTCGACGCAAAGCCGGCCGCGTAGCCGTTGAAGGCGACAAAACCCACGTGCACGCCGGCGCCGAACCCTTCACCGCTGGTGACCTGGATCGCCGGGTTGAAATCGGCATCACCGGCAAAGTTGAAGTCGAACACCGCGGCCGAACCGAAGTTGTCGACGGCGGGCGGCGTCAAGTCCTCCGTTATGGCCGGATCGGTCGCGTACACGACGTTGTCGGGCGTGATGCTGGTACTCCCGGTGAAGCCGATGTCGGTCATCAGATAGGTGAATGCCGCCGGCTGTCCCCCTAGCGGACCGAGCAGGAAGCCGCTGTTGACGCCGACCGTCGCCGCGAAGTCGCTCATCGGGATTACGACCTGTAGCCAGCCGTTGCCGAGATCGGCAACCCCCGGGTACGTCGTCAGGTCGTAGGTCACCGACGTGTCGCCGCCGTTGATGAACTTCACCTCCCAGGCACCGATGTTTGCGGCGTCCGCTTTGACCTTGAACACGAAGTTCTCATAAGCGGCCGCAAAGCCTGCCGCGTAGCCGTTGAAGGCCACGAAACCGACGTGGTTGCCGGCGCCGAATCCCTCGCCGCTCGTGACCTGGATCGCCGGGTCGAAATCCGGATCGCCCGTGAAGCTGAAATCGAAAACTGCCGCGGAGCCGAAACTCTCGACGGCGGGCGGAGCGAGATCCTCGGTTACGTTCGGATCGCTGGCGTAGACGACGTTATCGGGCGTAATACCCGGGTCGGCCGGCACGAACGGCGCTTCGCCCTCGTAGACCCGCACCCAGTCGACTTCCATGGTTGCCGGGAAAACGGTATCCGCGTCAGGGAAACCGGGAAAATTGCCGCCCACGGCGACGTTGAGAAGAATGTAGAACGGCTGGTCGAACGGCGCCGGGAAAGGCGCGGCGGTCGAGAACCAGGAATTCTGCGTCGCGTAAAGCGTGTCGTCGAAGTACCAGCGAATCTCGTCGACGTCCCACTCTACGGCGTAGGTGTGAAAGTCTTCCGTGACGTTGACGGACGGTACGTACGATTCGGAACTGCTTTGCTGGTTCGGAAACTCGCCGCCGAAGAAGATCGTCCCGAAGATCTCGTTGCCGCCGCCCTCCGCATTCGGATTGTCGGGACGTGGAACGCCGCCGAGGTTGACGGCCTCTACGATGTCGATCTCGCCGGTTGCCGCCCAGATCCCGTACGGACTGTCTTGCGAAAGCATCCAGAACGCGGGCCACAGGCCCTGCCCTCCGGGGAGCTTGATGCTGGCTTCGATGCGACCGTAGCGGAACGCGAACCGATCCTCGGTGTTGATGCGCGCCGAAGTGTACGGCTGCCCGCCGAAGCTCTCCCGGCGGGCGGTAATCTTGAGGACGCCGTTTTCCACCTGGGCGCTGTCGGGCAGGTAATACTGCAATTCGTTGTTGCCCCAACCCGGCGGCAGCCCGGCCTCTTCGCCGCGGCCCGTCGCAAAGAACCAGACCTCCGGATCCAGCGCAGAGCCATCGAACTCGTCGCTCCAGACCAGGGTCAGCACGTCGCCGGGATCGACCGGATCGTTGGCGGCGGTGGTCAGCGAGGGATTGGTGATGTTCTGGTTCGACGTCGTCGGCGTCGGCGCGGGCGGGATCGTATCGGTCTGCGACAAACGCGGCTCACGGCCGTTATCGACGCAAGCGGACGCCAGCAAGGCCGCGCCGATCGCGACCGCAAAACGCATGGCACTTCGTGTACGAAGCATGCAAATCCCCCCTCAACGCACCAAATCAACGAAGCATTGACTTCTTGTTGTCAGTGGAAGGTGTCAGAAAATGACAGCGTTGTCAATTATCGAGCCATAACACGGCTTGTCGAGCCGTGGGCAAGCCTTCCAGCAGAGGCGTTCGGCTTGCGGTTTGCGAACGCGTGAGAGCCGGCGCTGGGGGGAAGTGAGCGCGACCGGCCGAGCGAGCTGCTGCGGTCGGCGTCGTCTTACGGACGGGTCGGTATCTACACCGGCTCGCGGCAGCCGGGTGCAAAAAAGCGCGCGAGGAAATCCTCGATCTTGCGCGCGACGTCGCGCCGGCTCCCGGGGTCGCGGCGGAGGCGCCTGTCCCAGGTTTTGTTCAATACGTCATCAGCGATAGCCGGCACGAAGGCGTGCGAGTTTATCGACGCCGTCCCGCCCAGGCTGAACGTGAACACATCACGCGCGGTATTGGCTTTTGCAGGCATTGTTACTCTCCATAGTTGACAAGTAGTAGCCTTCCGCCAGCCGGTTCCGCCCGACTGACGCACCAAATATAGGGTCGCACCGGGCGTTTCACAAAAGAAGAAAATTCATGATTCGGATGAAAAAAACTCAAGCCGCGCCGGCGGAACCCGCGAGCCGGAGTTCGCCGGAAACGTGGCCTAACGAAGCATCACCGGCTTGGGCGTTCGGTCGACGTAGAACAGACCCCAGTGCTTCTCGGCGCCTGCAGGATTGTCGGGATTACCTTTCCAAGGCTCGTCGAAGGCTTCAAAGAAGAACACCGTCACATTGGCGCCGGTTGCCCACTCGTAGAGCTCGCGATAGTAGCGGGTCTGCTCCGCTTCGCCCGCGCGGTCGGCGAACTCGGATGCCTCGGTCGCCCAGCCCGCCTCGAGGACTGCGATCGGCCTGCCCGGCAATGCCGCACGGACCCCTTCGAGGTTTTCGATCGTATAACTGAGGCCTTCGTCGATCGTCTTTTCTTCCCACGCCGGGTAGGTGTGAACGCCGATGAAATCGACCTCGGCAGCAAGCGGCGCGCCGTCGCTGATCCACCATTCGTAGTTGTCGGCAACCGTTACCGGCTGGTCGACGGCGCGCTTCACCTGCCGCACATAGTCGATGACCCTGTCGAGCGGCACCATATGATCGTTCCACTCGACCAACGCTTCGTTACCAACGTTCACCGCGACGACGATGTCCTCGAATTGCCGGGCCATCTCGATGCCTCGCGCGATTTCGGCGGCGTTCAGGAGCGTGTTGGCGGCGAGTTCCGCTTCCGGGATCGGCTCGTCGAGCCAAGGACATCCCTCGTGATTGCTGACTTCGGCGCGCAACCAGATGCCGAGAAGCACCCGAATGGGCAAGTCGTGCTCGCGAATCAGGCGAAGCGTCGCCGCCGTGTTTTCGCCGGTGTCGTAGACACGAATCAACCGAAAATCGTGGGCAGCCAGTATCTCGAGGTCTTCCAGGATCTCGGCCTCACTCGGATTGACCGCGCCGGCGCCGCGATCGGGATGCTGCCCCTCGCGATAACCGGAATAGGCGACGGCCATGACCTCGCCGGCGATGAGGTCGGCCGGCGACTGGCTGAGAGGCGCCGGTGCGTCCTGCCTGGAACAACCCGCGATCGCGAGAATCAGGATTAGCGAAGTTAGTTTTTTCATTTCAATCCTCGCGGACAAGCTTGAATTCGGTGCCGAGCTCGGTCTCCGAGCTGCCGCCGATCCAAACATGGAATTCGCCCGGTTCGGTCCGTTGCCGGTTGTCGCGACCGAAAAACGCGAGCTCGTCGGTGTGCAGTCGGAACTCGACCGTCGCCTGCTCGCGCGGCGCGAGGCGCAGCCGCCGAAATCCCCGGAGCTCCCGGACCGGCCGGGTCACGCTGCCGACGAGATCCCGGACGTACAGCTGCACCACCTCGTCCGCGGCCACGTCGCCCGTGTTGGTCACATCGACACTGATGGTCAGCGAATCGCCAAGCCGTACGTCCCTCGCGCTCGCGCGAAGATTTCCGTAGTCGAACGACGCGTAGGAAAGCCCGAAGCCAAACGGGAACAGCGGTCGATAACCCGCATCAAGATGGTAGGCGGTCATGCCCGTCGACAGCTGCTCGGCATTCGGGTCGATATCGTCGATTAGCACCACTGACTCGGGCGACGGCGGCTTACCGGTATTTTTCTGACTGTAGTAGATCGGAACCTGCCCGACCATGCGCGGGAACGTGGCGGGGAGCTTGCCCGACGGTGATTCGAGGCCGAACAACAGGTCCGCGATCGCCGGCCCGGCCATCGTTCCGGGATGCCAGGCAAAAAGTATGGCGTCGACGTGATCGACAATGTCCGTCAGCGTCAGCGGCCGGCCGGCCATGATGACGACCACCACCGGCTTGCCCGCCTTGCGGATCCGGCGCACGAGTTCCGCCTGGACACCCGGTAGGCTGATGTCCGCGCGCGAATGCGCCTCACCCGACAGTATCGCTTCCTCACCGAGGAACAGCACGGCGGCATCCGTGTGCGCGGCCACGGTCACGGCCTCGTCGAACCCGTTGGTGTCCCTGCTGCGCGTCGTTTCGAGGGCCCGGGAATACCGGACCGCGACCCGACTGCCGAGCAAACCGCGGATCGCCTGTAGCGGAGTGATGCTCAAGTCCGGCTGTCCGTCGAAGATCCAGGTGCCCAGCTGCTCGCCGGGCGCGTCGGCCAGCGGACCGATCACCGCCAGCGATTCGAGCGTATCCGCGGCCAGCGGCAGCACGTGATGATCGTTCTTCAGCATCACCACGCTCTGCAACGCGGCCTGCCTCGCCAGGGAGAGCGCCTCGTCGTTCCCGATCGGCGGCAGTCCGCCGGGATCGGTGTACGGATTCTCGAACAGGCCGAGACGAAACTTCACGCGCAAAATGTTGCCTACGGCCCCGTCGATGATCGCGGGATCGATGTGCCCGATCTCGACCAGCCGCTCGAGGTGTTTGAGGTAGGCGTCGCCGTGCATTTCCATGTCAACACCGGCCAGCGCAGCTTCGCGAGCTGACTCTTCGTCGTTGGCGGTGAGGCCGTGAATGGCGAGCTGCCGCACCGAATCCCAGTCGCTGACGACGAAACCGTCGAAGCTCCATTCTCCGCGCAGGACGTCGCGGACCAGGAATTCGTTGGCGGTAGCGGGCACGCCGTCGATATCGCTGAACGACGTCATCAGGGTCTGGACACCGGCCTCGACGGCGGCCTTGAACGGCGGCAGATAGACGTTACGCAACTCGTTCTCGGGCACGTTCGTCGTCGCGTAATCGCGGCCGCTCTCGGCCGCGCCATAACCCGCAAAATGTTTCGCGCAGGCGGCAATCGTATCCGGCCTCGACAGGTCGTCACCCTGGAAACCTCGAACCATTGCGCCGCCCAGCACGCCGGTGAGATACGGATCTTCGCCGAGGCTCTCGGCTATCCGTCCCCAGCGCGGATCTCGCGAAACGTCGATCATGGGTGCAAATGTCCAGTTGACCCCGGACCTCGCGGCCTCCCGCGCCGCGATCGCCGCACCGGCGCGCACCAGTTCGGGATTCCAGGTCGCCGCCTGGCCGAGCGGGATGGGCAGGATCGTCTTGAAGCCGTGGATCACGTCGCGGCCGACCAGCAGCGGTATCCCGAGCCGGCTTTCCTCGATGGCGATGCGCTGCAGTTCGTTGACGACTTCGACGTTGACCTCATTCAGGACCGAACCGACACGACCCGATCGCAATGCCTCGGCGAGGTAGTCGTGGATATAACTGTCGCCCACGTTCACCTGGCTCATCTGGCCGATCTTGTCGGCCAGGGTCATGCGGCGCAGGAGGTCGGCGACGCGCTGTTCGATGGCATCGGGCGTGGACGGCTGATCGACCACAGTGCTGTTCATAAACGTCCCCAGCTTCAGGAGGCAGATTGCAACGCGGGCAGTCGATCTCGTCAACGCACCGGCCACCCGGTGACCCTATCGTTTGCGTCATCGGCATCGAACCGGTTTGTCCCGGTTGTACCAACGTTTGACAGCGCTGTCAATTTGCTGGATGATAGTCTGAGCCTCCGGGGGGAACAAAGCCTACAAAAACAATGAGCGCAGCCACGCATTATGAGACTGCGGCCGCGGACCGAATTCCGTTTCATCTGAAGCTTGTCTATGGCCTCGGCGCCTTCGTCAACAACACGCTGGCCGCGGCGATCGGCGGCATGATCATCGTGCTGAACCTCGGCCTCGGGCTCAGCCCCGCGCTGGTCGGCACACTCGGCGCCCTGCCGCGGCTGACGGACGCGATCACCGACCCGCTGATGGGTTATATCTCCGACAACACCAAGTCACGATACGGTAGACGCCGCCCCTACATGTTCGTCGGGGCAATCGCCGTTGGCCTCGTGTTCGCAATACTCTGGCAACTGCCGCTGGGCAAGAGCGATGCCTGGTATTTCTGGTACTTCCTCGGCGGCTCGCTGATTTTTTATCTTGCTTACACGATCTACGCGACGCCCTGGGTCGCGCTCGGCTACGAGCTCACCCCGGATTACCACGAGAGAACGCGCCTGATGGGCGTTCAGAATTTCATCGGCAACATTGCGTACATGATCTCGCCCTACTTCCTCGCAATCATGTATGCACCCATGTTCACCAACGAGGTAGAGGGTGCATCCTATCTCGCACTTGGTATTGCCGTAATCGTTGTCACACTGGGCATCTTGCCCGCCATCTTTCTCAGGGAACGCTTCAAGGACGTTGCCGCGCCGAGTGCAGACGACGTCGAAGGCCGTGGCGAATCGATGGGCAGCGCAATCTTGAGGAATTTGAAGTCGTTCCTGCACGGTTTCCTGTTGACGCTGAAGTTCAAGCCGTTTCTCAAACTTTGCATCGCCACGTTCCTCGTGTTCAACGGCTTCATCCTGATTGCCTCATTCCAGTCCTACGTAATCATCTATTACGTCTTCGGCGGAGACGCCGAACAAGGTTCGGCGTTCGTCGGTCATTCGGGCTTGTTGCAGGCCGTCACCGGACTCGGCGTGATCGCATTCGTTACCTGGATCGCGACGAAGATCGGCAAACGGCGGGCGTTTTTCGTATCGACCGGCGTCTCCATGGTCGGCTACGCGCTGAAGTGGGTATGCTACACGCCGGACAACCCCTGGCTAGTGCTGATCCCGGCGCCGCTCATGGCGTTTGGTCTCGCAGGGCTGTTCACGCTGATGCCGTCGATGATCTGCGACGTCGTCGACTGCGACGAACTCGATACGCACGAACGCCGCGAGGGCATGTACGGGTCCATTTTCTGGTGGGTCGTGAAGCTCGGACAGTCGGTCGCGATATTCGGCGGCGGCCTCCTGCTCGTTGCAACCGGTTTCGACGTGCAGCTCGGCGGCAGCCAGTCGCCGAATACGGTTTATCTGATGCGTATGTTCGACGCTTTTGTTCCCTGTCTCGCATCGGGTATCGCGATCTGGGCAATCGCGAGCTACTCCATTACCGAGGAAAAAGCGCACGATGTGCGCATGCAACTGGAGGCGCGGCGCGGCGCCGCGTGACGGCCGAATGAAAACCTATCCACGCTTGTCTGAAATGGGTGTCGCAAACCCTCAACATATTGCGGGCTTTTCGGTCAACAGCATCGACTACAGCGATTATCTCCGGATCACATACGACCGGCCGAAGGGCTCACTGTTAGCCTTCAGCAGAACGTATAAGTTTCCGCGCGTTCAAACGACGGCGAAAGCGGCTGGACCCAGTAAGGGGGGCGTCGTCATGCAGAGCAGCCCGGCGTTTCGCGAGGCCGTTGGCGAATTGCAGAACATTGTGGAAGCGAGAAGAAGCACTCGGGACAACGCCCAAACGATGCTGGATGAGCTGCATCAGCTTGAAGAAGATGTTGCTATGCGTTGCGCAAAATTGAAAGCGTTAATCGACGAAGCTGGGACGGAGTAGATGCCTGCACCCCGTATCGCTTCAGGTCCCGCACTTGACCAGCATGCTGTTCTGATCGGTGCTGTAAGATCTGACGAGAGCTGTCGCGTCCTGGTCGGCGACGGCGCTCGTGGAGATCGTCCTCCCGTCCGAATCGACGACCGTGTAGCCATCCGCGCCGCAGGACTTGCCAGCCCGCTCGAAACAATAATTCATGCCGGCAGCGGTCCCGTCGCAATCGATGCGATAAGCCATGGTCCCGTCAGCGAGCGTGACCTGACTTGGCCCGGCACACGCCGTCAGAAGCACCGCGATAGAGACGGTGGAAAGAAACTGTTTGATTTTGGTGTCGTGCATGTCGATTCTCGTTTGCAAGGCCGAGACGTAAACAGAGAATAGCAAGCTACCGTGCGGCCGTCACTAACACAATCCTTGCCCGAAACGTGGTCATTGCGCAAACCGACGAGCGACCGCGATCGACTTTGTCGGACGAACCGGATATCGTAAGAGTGCTTTACGGATCCGATGCACTGGTGAAAGTTTTTTCTTGGGTGGTCGGCTTTTGAAGAAAATAAGCTTAGTATTTTGTACCGCTTTGATGGGTGTTTCGAGCGTCACGGCGCCCGGGGCCGTCCGTGCGGACGACGGCAACAAACTGACGGACGCGAGTTTCGAGTCCGAGCTGCCGTCCGATCAAGGCGGCTGGGAGTTGTTCGGCCGTAGTCGGTTATCGTCGGATGAGGCCCTCCGCGGCAGTCAATCCATGTTCAATGGGGGGTCCAGTCGGCGCATCCCGTATCCACCGTTTCTCGTCGGGATTGTCTCGGGCAGTTTTCAGGAGTTTCCCGCTGCACCGGGTTCGCAGTGGCGATTGACCGGGTATGGCCTGACGCGCACGGCACTCTCGGGCGCACCGGCTTTCGGAATCGTTCAGATTTCATTCTTCGACGCCGACGGCAACGATTTGGGAACGGTTGAGACTGCTGACAGCGCCTCGGCCCCGGCAAAACTCTCGAACGAGGTGAACAGCAAGTCGCCCGTCGGCGAGTGGATCTTCCTGGACACCGACGTTGCAACCGCGCCCGAGGACGCCGCAACCGTCCAGGCATTCACGCTGTATGTCGACTACTCCGGCGCCAATACTTTCCAGGGCGTCTTTTTTGACGAGCTGAATCTGTGTGCCGTCGAAGGTGACGACGAACCGGCTTGCCAGCCCGTGGACAGCGCGGACAGAGGTAACGACTGAGACCGGCCCCGGGAGGTTTTGGCGGGCCGTTCGTAGTAGTGTTCGCTCCCATGAAAAGGATGACGGCACACGCCGCCCGCCTGACCTGGCTCTTGGTCGGGATCGCGGCAATCGCACTGGGCGCGCTGGGCGTCGTGCTGCCGCTGCTGCCGACAACGCCGTTTGTCCTCGTTGCTGCGTTCGCGTTCGCGAACTCGTCGGAGCGGCTGCATGCCTGGCTGGTCGATCACAACATTTTCGGTGCGCTGATCGTCAACTGGCGGCGCCATGGCGCAATCAGTCGGTCGGCGAAAGTCGCGAGCGTACTGTCGATGGCCGCCGTGCTCGTCGTCTCCCTGCTGTTCGGCGTTCCTGTTTCGGTGCTGCTCGTGCAGGCGGTGGTTCTGGGCATCTGCGCATTCTTCATCCTGTCGCGACCTTTGCCGCCGGAGCGATAGCTCGAACCACGGCGCTCGCCCCTATTCAGCCGCCGTTCATTTTATTTCTCAAAAACAGATGCTTGCGTTAAGGCGGGGTTCATGAGCCGCGCCCTAAGCTGATCTCGAACATGGCAACCAATGGAGACCAACATGTTCAGGATCTTAAGCAGTTCAATGGCAGTAGCGGCCCTGCTGCTCGCAGCGGGTCAGACCGCCGAGGCGCACGGTAACGGTTACCACCGCTACGAGTCTTCGGCCCACCACCACCGCGCGTTTCATCGCAGCCGGTACATGCCCCGATGGCTGTGGAGAAAACCGGGGTTCCGCAACTGGTACCGTCGATCGTCGCTCCGATTCGACTATCGTCTGGCCTGGTGGCAGCTGTACGACGAATACCGATGGGAACGCCGTTACTACCGCGCGCGCCACTACGACCGGGACCGGCGTTACTGGCGAGATTACGAGCATCGCGAACGCCGTCCCAAGCATCGGCGCCGTTACCGCGACGACGACTGACCGGCGAGCACGATGTATCAACCGGTCCGTTCCGAGGAGCGGACCGGCTTGTCGCCGTCGAGGCGTTTCGACCGGAGATCGGTCGGTTTAGCGATTAGGCAGTATCTTCGCTTCACCCGCGTGCCGGTTGAGCCCGACCCGATCGTTGCTAATGACCGTCAATGGATTGTGCAACACCGAGGGCTGTTGTAACGGACGCCGGTATAAACCAGCAGGTCCGCCTCCAGCCCCGCCTCGACGACGCCCGTCCGTTCACCCAGTCCGTACGCTTAGGCGAGCAGGCAGGCGAAAACGAAGGATTTACGGATTACTCCAAACATCATGAATTCCCCGACGGATTGATCGCTACCACCCGACCGCCTGACCGTCTTTCCGATGGTCCGAGCCGGCCCGGTAAACGCCGTTGACCGGACGGTCTTCGGCGACGCTTTCGGCATCGTAGTCCGGCGCCGGGAGCGACGGGTCCTGGGTAAACAGTATTCCCTGATACCCGCCGACGGCGGCCTCGTCTACGAATTTACGCAGGCCACGATCAACGCAAATGCGAGTAGGGTTCGTCTCATACCGGTTCCTCGTTCGATCGTCACGCCGTCCGCTTCGGGCACCAACGCTAACTCTTTCTGGTACGACGTCCAAGGGCCGGATACGATTACCTGTAACAGGCGTTGTTTGTTTGTTCCGGCCCGGTCGCCTGGCGATCGCGACGTTGGGTGCAGTAATCTCCGTCTGACCCCCATCAGCGGTGTACCTCATACTGGAAGAAAGGGCCGATCAAGCCGTGGCAAATCGATCACCTCGACAACCCGCTTATTTGCTCATGCGAGGCTTCTTGCCGACGCTTCTTGTATCGCTGAGTGCGAGCGCCGGAGCACAGCCCGAGATCCACCGCTGCACGCAGGAGGACGGCACCGTCGCTTTTCAGGAAATGCCGTGCCCGGCGCCGCCGGAAGACGACGACAGTGATGGTGAGGATCAAAGCGACGGCGACGCGCCCGAACCGGCGGACGACTTTTTCGATTTCGACAATCCCTTCGACGAACCCGAAGAACCGCCGGCGCCCGCGGAACCCGCGCCGCCGTCGCCGGCGTCACGGGACCGCGCCGAGTGCGAAAAAACGGCGCGCGACGCGATCGACGCGATCGATCTCGAGATGCGCAAGGGCTCCACGAAGGAAGAGCGCCGGCGATACCTCGCGGAGCTGCTCGAGCTGACGCAGCAGCTGCGTGCCTGCAAGCGGCTGTAAGTCGTTCAGACACAGGCAATATCTACTCGAAGCGGTCTTCAAGCAAAGGACACTGCACCGCGCGGCACACTGTCGCCGATCGGCGACGACCTCGTGATTCTGTAACAAGCGGCACCGACTCCCCAACCCGCATGCAATAATGCGCTCAGATGAGCTGGCTTGGGTGCTGATGATGCTCGTTGAATCGACTCCGCAAGGTCTACGTATGGCGCGACGTTTGGGCGCGCTAATGATAGCGTTCGTCGTCACCGCCTGCGGCGGCGGAGGGGGCAATGGCGGCACGACGTCCCCGCCGCCCCCACCTCCGCCACCACCACCGACAACGGTGAATCCTTCCCTCTCAATCAGCGATGCCGTTGTCACCGAGGGCGACGCCGGCACCGTGGCCTTGAGGTTCACGGTGCAGGCGTCGGTCATCGCTCCAGCTGGAGCGACTATTGCATCTGCCAGCGTCGACTATTCGACCTCCGCGGGCACCGCCACCGAAGGGGTCGACTACCAGGCCGCGAGCGACACCGTCCAGATTCCGGGCGGCACGAGCCAGGTCACGATCGACGTCGAAGTCGTCGGAGACGCCGACGTCGAGACCGACGAAACCTTTACCGTGACGCTGTCTTCGCCAATCAACGCCACGATCTCGCAGGCGACCGCGACCGGCACCATTCGCGACGACGATTCGGCCACGGGCGCATCCGGGCTCGACAGCCGGCCCGACAACCTGACCTGCGTGGCGCCGCCGCGGCCAACCGCGAACTCGTCCGTTTCCGTGACGGACCCGTACCCGTCGTTACCGAACCTCGTACAGCCGACCAAGATCCTGCTGGAGCCCGTTACGGACGGCCGCTGGTTCGTGTTGCAAAAGGGCGGTCAGATCGTGACGTTCCCGGCGAACAACCCGAACAGCGTCACGGAGTACATGGACCTGACCGACGGCCGTTCGATTCGTACGAATTCGGAAGGCGGTTTGCTGGGCATGGCGTTCCATCCCGACTACCCGTCGACGCCGGAGATTTTCCTGTCCTACACGATCCAGCATCCGAACCCGGACATGCGCCACGTGCTTTCCCGCATGGTGCTCGACGACGTGAACAGCCCGGGCGCCGGGACGGTCGAGCAGGTCATCCTCGAGGTCGACCAGGACTTCGACAATCACAACGGCGGGGATATCGCTTTCGGACCGGACGGCTATCTCTACTTCGGCCTGGGCGACGGCGGCGACGCCAACGACCCTCTCCGGCGCGCACAGAACACGACGCGGTTGCTGGGCTCAATGTTGCGGATCGATGTAAGGGGCACCGGCGCGGGGTACGACATACCGGCGGACAACCCGTTCGCCTCGAACGCCAAGTGCGGTCCCGGCGCCAACGCCGACAACTGTCCGGAAATTTACGCCTGGGGTTTGCGCAACCCCTGGCGCTGGAGTTTCGATCCCGACACGGGCCAGCTTTGGCTGGCCGACGTCGGCCAGGGCGCCTGGGAGGAAGTCGATCTGATCGAGCTGGGCGGCAATTACGGCTGGCGTTGCCGCGAAGGCGCCCATGACACGATCAATGCACCGGACTGCACCGGCGGCGGCCTGATCGATCCGGTGACGGAATACAGCCACAGTGTCGGCAATTCGATCACCGGCGGTTACGTCTACCGGGGGAGCGCGATTCCCGAACTCGAAGGTCTTTATGTCTTTGCCGACTACGGTTCCGGGCGCTTCTGGGCGGCGCGGCCGGACGGCCAGGGCGGTTACGGCAACGACGAGCTGATCGATACCAATATACAGCCCACGGCTTTCGGCGTCGGGCCGGACGGCGAACTCTATTTCGTCGACATCAACGGCAACAACGGTCTCGGACGTGTGCGGCGCATCGATCCGCCCGCCAACCCGACGCCCGACACGATCCCGGAGCTTCTGTCGGCAACGGGATGCGTCGATCCGAACGACGTAACGCAAGCTTACGAAGGACTGCTGCCCTACGAACTGAACGCGCCGTTCTGGTCCGACGGCGCCGACAAGGATCGCTACATCGGGCTGCCGAACGGCACGACGATCGGCATCAATGCGGATGGCGACTTTGAATTCCCGAACGGCACCGTGATCGTCAAGAACTTCCGGCTCGGCGGTGACCTCGTCGAGACGCGACACCTGATGCGTCACCCCGACGGCGAGTGGGCGGGCTACACTTACGAATGGAACTCCGCGCAGACCGAAGCGACGCGGGTTCGCGGCGGCAAGACTGTCGATGTCAACGGTCAGAGCTGGATCTATCCGTCCGAAGGCCAGTGCATGGAATGCCACACGGGCGCGGCCGGCTTCGCGCTCGGGCCCGAGATCGCGCAGCTCAACAGGGACGTCACCTACACGTCGACGGGACGACTCGCCAACCAGCTGGAAACGATCGAGCACGTCATGATGTTCACGGCGCCGTTGCCCGCCCCCGCAAGCACGCTGGACGTGCTCATCGACCCCGAGGATACCGCCGCGCCGCTGGAACCGCGCGCCCGGGCCTACCTGCACACGAACTGCGCGCAATGTCACCGGCCCAACGGTCCGACACCGTCGACGATGGACCTTCGTTATTCGACAGCGCTTACCGACACCGACGCCTGCGATGCGCAACCGCTCGAGGGCGATCTCGGTGTTCCGAACGCACGCCTGATCGCGCCCGGCAACTCGGCGGCGTCACTGACCGTCAACCGGATGCAGCGCCGCGACATCCACGGCATGCCGCCGCTCGGATCCAACGTCATCGACACGTTCAACGTCGCTCGCATCAGTGCGTGGATCGACGGTCTGAGCGGCTGCAACTAACGCTGCGCGCTTAGGGAGTACAAGCTACTCGCTGGCTTTACGGATCAGCAGAACACAGCCCGTTTCGGTGCGAACCTCGCCGTGCGTCGTGCCCTCCGGAGCGAGGTGGTAGTCACCGGCCACCAGGTGAATGTCGCCGAACCAGGTTTCACCTTCCACAACGTAGGTCTCTTCGTCGGCGGGGTGGTAGTGTTGGGGAAAGGTCGTGCCCGGCTCCAGGCGCACGAGTATCGACATCGTCTGCTCATCGCTACGCAGTATCTTGATCGTGTTGCCGGGACTGGTTTCGATCCATTCGCTGCTCGCCTCCCGCACCGTGACGAACTCCGCGGGCGCGGCCTCGCGCACGCGTTCGAGCAAGCGGTTCTTCATGCGCGCGCGCGCGTCCGGGCCCGGGTCGACGGGCGCGCCGGCATCGAGCAAGATGGCGGCGGCCGTTTCGGGGATTAAAGTGTCGTCGTCGCTGCTCACGTTGCCCTCAATATGTGCCCAATTCCGTCGGCATCGAATCACCGAGCGTGTTCAGCGCCCGCCGGATACGGGATTTGACCGTACCCAGCGGCATTTGCGTGACGTCCGCAATCTGCTGGTGGCTCAATCCCCGGAAAAACGCCAACGCAACCAGCTGGCGGTCTTCGGTCGAGATCGTGGCCAGCAACGCGTGCACGGCGTGGCCCGCCTCCACCGATTCCAGTAACGCATCGGGCTCGTCGACGGTCTCCGGTGATTCGCTGACGGCGGCGGCCTCGATCTTCCGCGCCGCCGAACTCTCGCGCCGGTATTCATCGAGCGCGCGGTTGCGACAAATACCCAGGAGCCAAGTGATGGGCCGCCCGCGCGTCCGATCGTATCGCCCGGCGTTGTTCCAGACGTCCAGGAAAACGCCGGTGACGACGTCTTCGGCAAGCATGGCGTCACCGACAATCCGATAAGCGGCACCGTACACCTTGTTGAGCGTGGCGTCGTACAAGTCACTCAGCGCCTGTTCGTCACCCATTGCCATCTGTTCGATCCACTGCGCACAGCGGGCGTCGAACTCTTCTCTCGAAGCGTGCGCCAAGTCTGTCTGAGGATCGGACACCATTTGCGAACTATATCAAATGGGCCGTGTTGATTTCCGCCTCTACCTGTATATACGCAAGGTGGCCTCGCCTGGACGCAATGTTCGGCAGTTTTTTTTCCGCTTTTACTTTTTTTCGACTTTTCTTTGTCGTGAGCGCATCCGTTGCTTCGCGGCGTGCGTATACGGAGGTGCAACAACAACTTTCAGCTCCCAGGAGAAACTTCCATGAAATATTCACTCACCAGCGCCGGTATCGCATTGGCGTTGCTCATGACCGGAGATGCGCTCGCGTCCAGTCACCGCGAGGCGCCTTTTATCGGCAAGTACCCGCAGTCCGACGGCACCGACTTCTATCTGTTCAAGAGTTACGAACCGGGTCGTGAAGACTACGTGACGATGATTGCAAACTACATCCCGGTGCAGGCGGCGTACGGCGGCCCGAACTATTTTCCGCTCGACAGTCAGGCACTCTATGAAATTCACGTCGACAACGACGGCGACAGCGTCGAGGACCTCACGTTCCAGTTTCGATTCGAGGATTCGTTTCCCGCCGGCGGTCCCGTGCGGCTCAACGTCGGCGGCGAAGAGATCTCGAGCGTTCTGCGTAACATTGGCGTGCTCAGCGCCGAAGACGAGACTGGCCTGAACCACATTGAGTCCTATACCGTATCGGTGGTCGACGGCGATCGCCGCCGCGGCAGCCGCAGCCGGGCAACCAACATCGCGACGGGCGATTCGGACTTTGCGAAGCCGTTCGACTACGCCGGCACCAAGACCTTCGGCGGTCCCGGCAACTACACGACCTACGCAAACAGCTTCATTCACGACATCGGTATTCCGGGCTGCAGCGCGCCGGGACGGGTGTTTGTCGGCCAGCGCAACGAGGCATTCAAGCTGAGCCTCGGCGAGGTGTTCGATCTCGTCAACTTCGTGCCAATCGAGGGTGACAGCGCTCCCGGCGCGGGCGACGGCGGCGGCTTTCCGAACGGAGTCACGCAGGACCCCGAGCGCAATATCCTCGCACGCAACAACGTCACGTCGATTGCGCTCGAAATCCATCAGGACTGCCTCACCCGGGGCGACGAGCCGGTGATCGGCGCCTGGACGACGTCGAGCCTCAAGCAGCTCAACATCCTGAATCCGCGCCCGACTTTCTTAAAGCCCGAAGTGAGCGGGGGTCGCTGGACGCAGGTGTCACGGCTGTCGGCGCCGCTCGTCAACGAACTGGTCATCGGATTCGAGAGCAAGGACCGGTTCAATTCAAGTGAGCCGAAAGACGACGGGCAGTTCCTCACGTTCGTCACCAACCCGGGTCTGCCGCTGATACTCGACCTGCTGTTCCGCGAGCCGGTGAACAAGACCCTCGGGGAAATCGATCCCGATTTCGAGCCGTTCGACAACATTGCGCCGGACAACTTTCCGCGCAACGACCTTGTCGCGGCATTCCTGACGGGATTCCCGGGATTGAACCAGCCCGCCAACGTCGTACCCGGAGAGATGCTTCGCCTGAATACGGCCATCGCTCCGACGCCGCGCGAAGCGCAGCAACCCCTCGGTGTCGCCGCGGGCGACCTGGCCGGTTTCCCGAACGGGCGGCGACCCGGTGACGACAGCGTCGACATCGCCCTGCGCGTCGTCATGGGAGCGTTGTGCCACGACCTGCCGCTCGGCGAAAACGGCGCCGGCGTGAACCTGGGGCTTTGCAGTCCGGCGGATGCCGCGGTTGGCAACGTGGCGTTCACGGACGGCGCACCGCTCAGTGCGACGGAACTGAACAACCGTTTCCCCTACCTGCTGACGCCGTACCCCGGTTCGCCGGTAGGCGCCCCGCTGCCGCAGCCGACCGACTAATCAACCGCATGAGTAGGAGACAGACATGAAACGACGGTATTTGAGTCTGGCGGCTGTCAGCACGCTGCTCGCCGCCTGCGGCGGATCCGGCGGCGACCGGCCGGCGGTCAACCTGGCGCCGCAGATCGACGTGATCGCCGCCCGGAGCACAACGGCCAACGGCACGAGCCAGCCTATCGCTTTTTCGATCGCCGATGAAGACGTCGACGGAGTGGCAATCACCGTGTCCTCCGACCGGCAGCGGCTCGTGCCGGACACCGGCATCGCACTTGCCGGCAGCGGGTCGGCGCGGTCACTGACCGTGACACCCGAGCTCGACGAAACCGGAGACGCGTTCATCACGGTTGTGGTCTCGGACAGGCAGGGGCTGTCGGCTAGCGCCTCGTTCCTGCTGACGGTGCTGCCCGAGCGGAAGTCGATGCAGCAATTCGCCCGCGACGCGTTCGCGGCCGGCGAAGACGGTGAACCGGTGTTGATCAACGCCGTCGAGTTTGCCGAGGACGCGGAGGCCGACGACTTCGCGGACCTTCTGGCGCAGTAAGCGCCTCTGCCCCGGGGCGAAGCCCCGGGGCGCCCTTTTTCCAGGAGACCAGGAACATGCCCCCCAGGAACATCCGCCGAGCGCGCTCGGCACGCACTGCCCTGATAGCCGGATTTACGGCCGCGTTGCTTGCCGTCACGGCGCAGGCCCACAAGATTTACGACGAACACCCCGGCGCACACCACGCAGACGACGAGCACGCGGCACCGGCCGAAACGCTCGATGGGGTCCGAACGCTTGTCCGGGCTTTTCGGCAGAGCGGCGACGACGCACACCTCGACGCTGCATGGTCGTTGATACAACCGCGACTTGGTGATCACGACACGGACACTGCCGTACTGATCGACGCCGCAACGGTGGCGCAATCGCGCCATGATTTCATGCTTGCACTCGAACTGATCGACAGGGCGCTCGGCGAGAATCCGTACATGGACCAGGCCTGGTTGCTGCGCGCCTCTGTCGCGCTGGTTCTGGGTGAGGTCGACAACGCGCTCGACGCTTGCCGCCGGCTGCGGCGGGTGCCCGCGATCGTTGCCGTAACCTGCCGCGCGCGTGTTTCGATCGCCCGCGGCGAGGACGAGAAAGCGCTGCGGCAGATGACGGCCGTGCTCGCGCACGTGCATGAAGAAGAAGCCGGGACGGATCGGCTGGCCTGGTCTTTCAGCGTTGCCGGCGACGCCGCCGCAACGCTTGATCCGCTGCGGGCGGCGTCGCTCTATGACAACTCACTCACCTACGCCGAGAGCACACAGGTCCGGGCGGCGCTCGTCGACGTATTGCTGCGCGCCGGCCAGATCGACCGGGCAAGAGCCGCGCTGGACTCGGGCTCCGGCGCTCTCCCGCTGGCCGTGCGCCGGATGATCGTCGCCAAGCGCGAAGGTCGCGAGGCGGAGCTTGCGCGTGAGATTGCCGACACGGACAGCCGTTTCCAGCGCTGGATTGGAGACGAAGACTGGCTGCATGCGCGCGAGATGGCGCGCTTCTACCTCGACGTACTACCGCGCCCGGCGCTGGCGCGGCGGCTCGCGGAGCGTAATCTGACACTGCAGCGGGAGCCCGAAGACCTGCTGCTCGCCAGGCGCGTCGAACGATGCGCGTCGTGCAACGATTAGCGATTGCGCTGTGCGTGGCGACGCTGGGCGCATCCGCAACCGCGCACGCATCGGACTACCGCGCACCCGCCGGCGCCGGCTTGCTGAGCCCTTGGACGCAGCCGGTGCCGGCGCGTTTTGACTACGATCGGGATTCGCTGACCGCCGCGCTGTCCTTACAACATGGGCGAACCGAGCTGCGGCTCTCCTTCGTAAACCCGCTGGCACTCCCCCAAACCGAAACGGCGATTGGCTTGTCCCTTGACGGCGATACCTGGCTTGCCGACGAACTCAGCGGTTTCGAGGACGACAGTTGGGACGAGCCCAACGTGTCGCTGCGGTTTACGTTTACCTGGTAAAACGGCGTATTGGAAAGCTGGACCGCGACGAGACGCCATACCGGCGATGGCCGGCGCGCCGGCTGCATCCGAAGCGGCTTCGGATTCGTATATTAAAGGGAGTATTGCCAAACACCTCGGGGGAATGCAGATGGCCCGGCGCGACGCCAACGAAATCGACAGGATGCTGTTGCGCGCCGGCGGCGGTGACGAGGCGGCGTTCCGGCGTTTTTACGATCTTACGGCCCCGGTGCTGCTCGCAATTCTCATGCGCATGCTCAAAGACCGGTTTCAGGCCGAGGACGTGCTCCAGGATGCGATGGTCATCGCCTGGAACAAGGCGACCGACTTCGATCCCGACAAGGCGGGAGCCCGGACCTGGGTTACGACCATCGCCCGGCGCAGAGCGCTCGACCTTTTGCGCAGCCGCAAGCGTCGCGATGAGTTGATGCAGGACAGCGCAGCGGACATTCGCGACGCGCTCCGCCAATCCGAAGCCGCATTGCCGGATTCACCGGAATCCGCCGCGACCGAACGCCGCCTGGTATTCTGCTTCGGTGAACTGAACGACGATGCCGCAACCTGCATTCAGTTCGCCTATCTCGATGGCCTGACGTTCACGGAGATCGCCGCGCGCGTCGATCGATCGCTTGGCACGGTCAAGAGTTGGATACGCCGCGGCGTGGCAAAGCTACAGCGGTGCATGCGGACATGAATTATCGCGATCCGGACAGGCTGGCTTCGCTGGCGAGGGAGTACGTGCTCGGCACGATGTCGCGACGGGCAAGGCGGCGTTTTGGACGCCTCATGGATGACGACGAAACCGTGGCGGCCGCGGTTCATGCCGTCGAGGCGCAAATGCTCGGCCTGGCGTGGGCGCTGAATCCGGTGATGCCGTCGGAGCTCGTCTGGCAGCGCATAGCCCGACAGGCCCATCTTGGCGAGGCACGACGGACTCCGGATTCGCGCCAATGGCGGTCGATCGCGGCCGCGTTGATGCTGGGTCTGCTCGTCGGCACGGCCGCCTGGTGGCAGGAGTGGAGCCGGCCGCCGGAGCGCGTTGTGGAGACCGTGACGCAAGCCGTGCCGCTCGAACCCGCCGTCGGCGTGGTGGCCGATACCGGCGGCAACGCGCTATGGGTCGCGCGAATCTACACCGCGCTCAGTCGCGCCGATGTGACGGTGTCCACCGCGCCTGAGGTGCAGACGGCGAACGACTACCAGCTCTGGGTGCTGGGCAGTGACGGCACACCGGTTTCCCTGGGCTTGCTGCCGCAATCTGGAGAGCGCCGGCTTAACCTGACGCCGGATGCCGTGGCCGCCGTCGAAAACGGCGAGCTGCTTGCCGTCAGTCTCGAACCGCTGGGCGGCTCTCCGCAAGCGACGCCGACCGGACCCGTGTTGTACACGGCGACATTGCTGGGGCCCTGAGCGGCTACGACTGTACACAACCGCTCCGCGCAACAATCGCGCCAAGCTGGCCACTGGCAATCCTGCAAGCAGGGATTAGTATCTGCACATGGCGGCGGGCGGGACAATCCACATCGGCGACTGGCAGTTCGATGCCAGCAGCAACCGTTTGTTTCGTGAAAACCAAAAGGTCGACCTGGAGCCGCTGCCCGCGCGGGTCCTCGAGTTCCTGGCGGCAAGGCCTGGCGAGGTCGTCAGCACTGACGAACTCATCGAAGCGTTATGGCCAAGAAAGTTTGTCGGCGACAGCCCGGTGTACCGGATTATCGCCGAGCTGCGCCGGGCTCTGGGCGACGACGCGCAGCATCCACGATACATCGAGACCATCCGCAAGCGTGGTTACAAACTGGTTGCGGAAACCCGCCCGGCGCAAAGCGACGTCAGCGGACACGAGGTCCAATCCGGCCGCGCGACGAACAGATTCGGCCTCGCCGCGCTCTCGATCGCGTTGCTCGCCGTCGTCGCCGTCTTCGCGTACGGGCTCGTCGGCGAACGCACCGCCCGATCCATTCCGCAAACGATCGCCGTCCTGCCGTTCGAGGACCTGTCCGGTGACGGCAATGACGAATTTCTCGGCGACGGAATTGCCGAGGTGTTGATCCATCGGCTATCGCAGGTCGATGGACTGCAGGTCATCGCCCGGACCTCGTCGTTCACGTACAAGGGTCGCAATGTCGATATTCGCGATGTCGGCGAAACACTGGGTGCGACCAGCGTGGTCGAAGGCAGCATTCAACGAGGCGATGGAAAGCTGCGCATAGCGGCACAGCTAATCGACACCGAAACCGGCAGTCACGTCTGGTCGAAACTCTTCGACGTACCGGACGACGATCTGTTCGCCGTGCAGGACGACATTGCATCGACCGTCATCGAGGAACTGATGCCGTCGGCGCCGGAGGCGACGATCGCGCCCACTGTAAATGATCAGCCCCAACTCGATGCATACGAGATGTACTTGTTGGGCCGCTACAAGGTGTCAAACCTGCAGGCACCCGACGCGCTCGAACTGTTCCGCGAAGCGATCGATAGCGACCCGGAATTCGGGCTGGCCTACGTAGGCCTTGCCGATACCTTGCTGGAAGGATTCAACTTCAATTCACAGGAAATCGAGCGTTCAGCCGCGCTGCAGAATGCGCGCGACGCCATCAACAGAGCCGTCGAGCTCTCGCCGGATCGCCCTGAACCCTATGCAGCGAGAATTCTGCTCGCCAGCATCGAGGGGGACAATGCCCTCGCGGATACCGCCTACGAGCAGGCGATTGCCATCGATAACTCGTTTGTCGACGCGCACGTCCGTTACCTCGAGAATCTCGTCGGCCGGGCCTGGCTGGAGCTGAACAAGGACTACCTCGAGCGCGCGCTCGAGTTGGCGGATCGTGCCGAACGCCTGGACCCGCTCAATCTACGGCTGAAGAACAGTCTTGCCCGAATTGCCCGGCTCTCCGGGGCCCACGATACGGCCGACCGCCTGTTGCGCGACGCCTATCGACTTTCGACGACGCGCGGCGAAGCGGCGCGCGCCCTTGGTGCACTGGCCTTCCTGCACTACGACAACGAACGGTTCGACAAGGCCGTCGCCTACTTCCATCTTGCGCGCGAGCATGCCGGTGAGGACGTCGGTCTCTACACCACCTATCTGGCACATTCGTATTTGCTCATCCAGGACTATGCGTCGGCGCAACGCTGGCTGGCCGAGATCGAGCGACCGTATGACGGTGAAACACTGTTCGTCTATTGGGACATGCTGCTGCTGACCGGGGACGACGACCGTCTCGTCAGCGAAGTCACCGCGATGCTCGAAAGCACCGACGAGGAGTCCGCTATTCCCCTGGACTACGTGCAGAGTCTCGCCGTGTTCTTTCTCGGCAACACCGGCCAGTGCGAGCGACTGTTCGACCTGACGGCGCAGATGGACATGGAAGCGGAACGTGTGCGCCAGCCGGCCGGCGACTGCACGCTCGCCTATTGTTACAGCCGTCTCGGCATGCGGGACGAGGCGAACGAGCACATTGCATACGCGCGTGACTACGTGCGCCGATCGGAGGAAAACGGCATGGTGACGAAGATAGAACGCTACGTCGCCGCGACGGTCTTCGCCCTCGAAGGCAATCGAGATGCCGCGCTCGACACCCTCGAAGCCGCCTACGCCGAGGGTCTGCGGACGCCCGATTTCCTCGCCCGTGACCTGGTCATGGCGCAATTCCGGGACGACGAGCGCTTGCAGCGGCTGCTCGCCAACATGCGCGAAGACATCGAGACTGCGCGCAAGCGCGTGGCTCGCGCGGCGCAGGAAGGCAACTGGTATTCCCTCGTCGACGTCGCGCCCCTGCCCGACCTGCGCTGATTTCCGACCGCCCGAAGAAAAGAATCAGCGAATCCCAAACCAATCCGTAAGTATCTCCCTACCGTGGTTGAGAGGCTGTTTTGCATCCAACCATGCCTGCGGGAAGCGGGCCTAACCGAGGAGATAATCGGATGCAAATCAAAAAGATATTCAGGTTCTCAGGGGTCGTTTTCCTGTTTTTGCTCGGTGCCTGTGGCGGTGGCGGCGGCGAGGACGACGACGGTCCGCCGATACCCGTAACGACCACCAATTACGCGGTCGACTTTTCCTCGACCCACGTCATCGGCGCCCCGGCGGCGCCCGACACCGTATCGGCGTCCGCCGCGCTTTCCACCGAGAGCGGGGAGGACATCCTGGCCAGCGGCAGCGTGACCGTCACCGGGACGGACGCCACGGCCGTAACGATCAATGTCGGCTACGCAGGGGAAAATGGCCCGGTCGCCGTCCCGCTGGTTGATGCGGGCAGCGGAAGATGGGAGATCCCCAACGGTACCGAACTCGACCTCGCGGAGTTCCGACGACTGGATGCAACGGGGTATTACGTTCTGATCCGATCCGCCGACGGCGACCTGCGCGGCCAGATACTGCCGCCGGGATGGGGTGTGGTAACGCTCGAACTCGACGCATCGAGCGTCGTCCCGGACTCGTCTTCGACGGGTACCGCGAAGGCGGGTTTTGCGATACACCCTGCCTGGGGAACGTATCAGGCGCGGGTCACCGTCACCGGTATCGGCGACGTTGTCGGCGCGGGTATTCGCCGCGCCATTGCCGGGGCCGTCGGCGACCTCGTGGCGCCGCTCGAGGAATCGATGACGACGGCAGGCGTCTGGGGTTCGCGCGACATCAACAACGTCGACGCGAGCGATTTACTCACACCGGCCGGTATCGACCTGTTGGTGAACGGCGAACTGTACTTCAGCATCGAAACCGCGTCGTACGCCAACGGCGCACTGCGCGGACAGATCATTGACGAGTCGATCAACGTGTTCGAGACCGAGATGACGTCATCCCAAGTGGTCACTGGCGGACCGCCGGTCGTCTCCGGCGCCACGGGTCGCGCCACCGTAACCTGGCTGGGTTCGCTGTCGCGCCTGGGCGTGGCCGTCAATACCGACATCCCGGATGCGCTCGGCGTCGGCGTATACGAGGGCGCGCCGGGCGAGAACGGCAGCCTCGTTTTCTCGCTGACACCAAACGTCGTCCTGGCCGGGAACTGGCTGCTGCCGCCGACCGAACTCAGTACACAGCAGGCGGGCGCGCTGGAGGACGGTCGCTTCTATGTCAGCATCGTCACCCTGGGAAATCCGAACGGCGAGCTGCGCGGCCAGCTGTTCCCTGAGAACGATTCCTCGACCGCAGTCCAAATCATCGGCGAATCGGGGGTTAACCGGCCCTGAGTCCGAGAGTTGTATGCTTTCCGGTGAAGTGCAGCTTAGCGGAGCCTTCTAAACAGGTTGCTACGGGGTAGGCCGGGCATCCGCCGGGAACAGGGACGTTCCCGTTTTGGGTAGCGAAGGGGCATGAAGATCGTATCGCTGGAGTGACCTGCTCGTTACGCCATCGGACGGCGTGGTTCGACGATGACCTGCCGCTCCTTGAAACAAGCGAACCGGAAATGCGGTCTACTGTTCAATTGGCGGCAAAACGCCGTTCGGCCACGAACCCATACTGCGCAAGAATCCGGGGGTTAGCCTTGTTCGAGCAACACATCGACATCGAAACCGACGTTCCCGCGGAGGGGACGCGGGTGCTGCCGGTCCTGCTTCTCGGCGTCGTCGGCCTGGCGCCGGGCACCGCAGCCGCGGATTCTCTGGCGATCGAGGCAATGGCCGTCAGCGAAGTCGCCTATCGCGGCGTCTCCGAGACCTTCGGTCGCCCTGCGGTTGGTCTCAACATCGAGTGGGCCGGGATGAACAACGTGCATGCCGGCCTTTCCTTTCTCGAAGGCGACGCGCCGACAGAGCGGCAACGCGAACGCTCGCTTAACCTCTACCTCGGATGGCAAACCGAGTTTGCCGAAGACTGGGTTGCCGGCACGTCGATTGGCTACCGCGCGTTTCCCGAGTCGACGAAGGAATGGGACTTCGTCGAATACCAGGCGGCGATAGGCTGGAGGGACAGACTCAGCCTGGAGCTGGCCTGGTCGCCGGATTATTACGACCACGATACCGAATCGTTCGCGGTGGCGATCCGCGGTTTTCAACCCCTCTCCCGATCGTTCTACATGAGCGCGGAGTTGGGCACCGTGGATCTGACCTGGCGGGATATCACCGACTATCGGTACGGATCGGTAGCCATCGGCTTTCGGCACGATCGCTGGGTTGCCGAGTTGTCGCATACGCAGGCAACCAACGAGGGCCGGAACCTCTTCGGAGTGCCGCTGGAAACACCTGATTTGTTGCTCGAACTCAGTTACCTCGTTCGCTAGCCTCATACGCGGTCCGACTGGCCAGGGTTTCCAGCTTCCGCAGCGCGTCCTGCAGCGCATCGATATCTGCATTCGGCATCGATTCCCGGAATAACGCTACCCGGGCGGAGACGACGGGCGCCGCCATCGAGTGACCCGACAACACGTTGTAACCGGCGTCAGGCTGCAGCGTGAAAGCGTCCCGAGCGGCGATGGCGACCGTGCCGGTATCTCGCGTCGCCGCACTCTGCAGGCCGATTCCGTAGGCGTAGACCACGCCCGGTCTCAACAGCGGAAACCGGTCACTCTTGTCCCGATCTTCATCGAACGCCGCAACGACAACGGTACCCCGCGCGAGCATCGCCGACACAATCTCTTCGAGCAAACGATCCCGTGGTCCCGTCAAACTCAGATTGACGACATCCGGCTTCCACTCATGCGCCGTTTGCAGCGCCAACGATAGCGACACGGAGTCGCAGGTCGCCTCTGCGGAGGCATCGCTCAACTGCCAGCAGCCGCGGAACATGCCGAAGTTTGCCTGCGGCGCGGCGCCGTCGATGCCGATCCCGTTCATTGGCGTCGCGGCAAGCAGGCCAAGTACGGCCGTGCCGTGCCGCTCCTTGGGCAGACCGCGACCCGGGCCGACAAGATCCCACTGGGCCACCCGGTCGTGCGGCAGGTCCGGATGCTCGACGTCGGCGAGCGTATCCACGATGGCGATCCGTTGCCCGCGACCGGCGAAAGCGACGGCCTCGTCCGTTGAGGGCTTGTCGAGCGCAGCGCCCGAACCACCTGCCGGATTGCTCTTGCTCTTGAACTCGTTGACAGCCTGTGCGTAGCGCACACGATCGTCGGCATTGAGCCGCGCGATCAGCTTCGACGGCTCGTCGGCCCGCAGCACGAAACAGTGAGCATCGATTGACTCGATTGGCCATTGATACTCGATGATCGCGCCGTAGCTATCGGCAATGGACCTTGCCGCCTGCATCAGCAGCGGATCCACGTCGTAATTCCGGCGGCTCTGGTAGCCGGGACCCAGCAGCGCGTTACGTCGGCGTTGCGGCCGCGGGTCGTCGATCACCACCAGCACGGAACGTCGATCGAAGGTTTCCGGCAGCGGACCGGTAGTAGGCAGCTGAACACAGCCGCTCAACAGCGCGACGGCGATTCCGCCGACGAGACGACGATGCGCCTTCACTCCCGTTCACCGACGAAGGACAGGGAAGCATCTTCCCGGAGCACCTCGATCACCTCGCTCAGCGCCCGCGTATCGTCGACGGAAAACACGTACGAGCCCGCCATGTCCGGCCCCGCTTCCTGCCGCAGCGAATAGCGGCGCTCGAATTGCTCCACCTCGCCCGCTGACGGCGGCTCACGAAAAATCACTCGAATCTGGCCTACCGATGGGCCCGCACTGTCCGAGAGGGTTCGAAAACCGTCATCTTCATTCGGCAGAGCCAGCAGCCCGATCGCAACGACCACCGCGGCAGCCAGCGCCGGCAGCGGCTGCACAACGTTCTGCAGCCATCCGCGCCACCGCGGTAGCGATTCGCTCCGAATCCGTGCTTTGAGGCGCGTGAAGTCGTGCTCAGCCGCGCGGTCGAGCTCGAACTCACGCGGCTCATCCAGCGCGGCGGCAATGCGTCGCTCGGCGGCCAATACGCTTGCGAAGTCCGCGTCGGTTTCCGCCAGCGCTTCTATCGCTTCTGCAACCGCCGGCGACGCAACGCCAAACAGGTAGTCGGGCAGCGCGTTCTCGAGCTCTTGGCGGGAATAGGCTGTCATGTTCATCTCACCACGTGCACCGTCAGGCGGCTGTCAGCGCGGGTATCAGCTCCCGCAATTTGCGGCGCGCATGATGCATGCGCGTCTTGACCGTGTTTTCGGGGCAGTTGGCAATCTCCGCGATGTCCTTCACCGACTTACCCAGAAAATAGCTCATTTCAATCGCCAGTCGCTGTTCGGCGGACAGCTGCGTCAACGCGGTCTGAATCAACTCGCGATCATCGGCGGCGGCGCTGCATGTCGCAACCTCCTGCAAATCCCGCTCGGCGGTCAAGGCGTCGGCGATGTTTGCGTGCTTCCTTTCCTTGTCGACGATGCGACGACATTCCCGGTAGGCAATCGAAAATATCCAGCTGGATACCTTGGAGGCGCCGTTGAACTGGCCGGCGTGCTTCCAGACACGATACATCACCTCGTTCACACTCTCCGAGATGAGCTCCTGATCGTCGGTTACCCGACGCAGAAAGCCCGCCAGCCTCGGACGGTAGGCCGTGTAGAGGGCTTCCAAAGCCTGCGTGTCTTCGTTGTCTGCGATGCGTCGTAACAGCACTACCTCTTCCTCATCGGTCCGTTGTCGCGGCGCAGATTCGGCGGCGTCCGATTCAGACCCAGAAATCCTTGCCATTGCCATGCGGTTCATCCGGTAAGAGGTAGTCCAGCCCTGTTCGGTTCAATCCAGACCGTTTTTTTTCACACTGGCGTGCAGCCGGGAGATCCCGGCGTCCGCAAATCCAGACCGCGCGAATCCAGCGAATATTACAGGCCGTCGAAAACCCCTCCTCCGGGAATCGAAAATTTTTTTGCGCAGGCATTGAACCGTATCCGGCGAGCCTCGTTCCTACCGGTCGCAATCAATCATCGTCGCGGTGGCAACACCGCCCGTTCAACTACTTTGAGGAACTCATCATGATCAACAGGAAAATTTTGAGCGTTGCGATGCTTGCCGCCCTTTCCGGCAACGCGGCAGCAGCCGAACTCACCGTCAGTATCACGAACCTGACGCAGGGCATGTCGTTCACGCCGCGTCTTCTGGTGGCCCACAACGAAAACATCGACCTCTTCGAGCCCGGCACACCATCGAGCCGGCCGCTCGCATGGGTTGCGGAAGCCGGCGTCATCGTGGACGCGCAGAATGCGGCAAGCGCCGGCAGCAACTTCGAGTACCTGCTGGAGCGCGCGGACAACGCGGACAACAACACCTGGCAGGCTTTCGGCCTGGGTGGCCCTCCGCTGCCCCCGGCAACCACGTCTGCCGACTACACGTTCGATTCTGAAGACTTCGAGTACCTGTCGCTCGTGACCATGCTGATTCCGACGAACGACGCGTTCGCGGGTCTCGACAGCTGGCGCATCCCGACCGAGCCCGGCACCTACACCGTGACGCTGAACGCCTACGACTCCGGCACGGAGGCGAACGACGAGATCAGCAGCCTGCGCACGGACGTTACCGAAGCGGTCACGGGCCTGCCGTTGGGCGGCTACGCGGTTCCGGGCATGGCCGGCTCCGGCAATCCGAACGCAACCGACGTCGGCACTGGCGGTACGGGCGTCGCCATTCAGATCGACAACGGCACGCTGGTCGACGACGGCGGCGAAGGGGCCGTTCACATTCACCGTAACGTTGTCGGCGACACCGATCCCAACGGCGGCATCAGCGATCTCGACTCGCGTGTTCACCGCTGGCTGAACCCGGTTGCGCGGATGACGATTACCGTCAACTGATCCGGTCCGTGAATTAGGAGAACGTCATGAGAAATCTACTGAACCTGCGAACCACGGCGCCATTGATGGCTCTACTCGTGCTCGCCGCCTGCGGCAGCTCGAACAACAACAACGGGCAAGCCGCGGTCCCCCCGCCACCGCCGCCGCCACCGCCGCCGGTCGCCGATGCGACCTTCGAGGTGAGCGTAACGAACCTGACGCTGGCCCAGCCGCTGTCACCGGTTGCCGTTATGCTGCATCGCGCCGGTTTCAACAGCTTTATCGACGGCGAAACGGCGAGCCTCGCGCTGGAGCTGATGGCCGAGGAAGGCGACAACACCGACGTGTTGGGAGAAGTTGCCGCGGCAGCCGAGCATCTGGCTTCCGGTTCAACGGCCGGCCCCGTGCCTCCGTTGTCCGCGAGCGACGTCGTTTCCCTGTCATTCCCGAGCGACCAGCTCGATGACGTGCGTCTCAGCGTCGTTACGATGCTCGTGCATACGAACGATGCTTTCTCGGGCGCCAACGCGAACGACGTGAGCGACATGGAGGTTGGCGACTCCGTCACGTTTACGGGCCCGACCTGGGACGCCGGGACGGAGGTGAACGACGAACTCGGCATCAGCATCCCCGGGCCGGACTTCGGCGGCGAGGGCTTCAACGCCGCGCGCGACGATCGCATCGATCGAGTCCGCTTCCACCAGGGTGTCGTTACGAGCACCAGCGTAGAGTCCGGACTTGCAACGTCCAGCCTGGTTGAGCGCCATCGCTTCGACAACCCGACCACGCGTATCACGATTACGCGAACGGAGTGAACTCGTACGCAAGGAACTGCGTGGTATCGTGACGACGACCCGGGCGCCTCGATGGGCCCGGGTCGTTTTCATTCCTGCGCTATTCCGACCGATATCGAAGCCTTCACTCGGCCGATTGATGTTGCGGGCGAACGCGCGCACGAATCGCCGGGCCGTTCGTACCAGAACTTACTCGCGGTATCCTCACAAACTTCACAAAAGTATCACGGCTGCAACAATCGAACGCGCCGTCCGGTCCCTTTTGCCGTGACCAACAACTGCATAAGGACATCGATCATGCGTCTGCCGCGACTGCTGATGATACCGGGCGTGCTGCTAACACTGTCCGCCTGTGGAACTCTGAACTCGCCCACGTTTTCCGACGACGCCGGCGCCATCCGTGGTTACGATCCGGTTGCCTATCACCTCGAGAGCAAGCCGGTAAAAGGCGATCCGGCGTACACGTACCGGTACAACGATTCCACCTGGCTGTTTTCCTCGCAGGAGAATCTCGACGCGTTCCGCGGGAATCCGGAGCGCTACGCGCCCGAGTACGGCGGCTACTGCGCCTATGGGATGAGCAGAGGCTTTGTCGTGTCGACAGACCCCAATGCGTGGACCATCGAAAACGGCAAGCTGTATCTCAACCACAGCCTCGGCGTACGCAGGACGTGGCTAAAGGACGTCCCGGGTAACATCGACCGTGCCGACAGGCACTGGCAAGACAAGCTGTAGCGCGACGCAGCGTCCGGGTAGCGTCGTATGTCGATATCGCTTACCGTCTTGCAACGCATTGCGGTTGTGGTGCTTGTTGCGATAACCGCCGTGACGGTGGCGGGTGTCGGCAGACTCGAACTCAACAGTCACTACACGGCCTATTTCGATGGCGACGACCCGCTGTTGATCGCTCACCGGGAGATATCGACGCTTTACGACCGGCGGGACGCCGTCTTCGTCGTGTTGCAGTCGACGGACAGTTTTCTCAGCGGCGCGAACTACCGGTTGCTGGAAGACGTAACGGCGCTCTTGAGCCGCCTGCCGTTTGTCAGTCACGCCATGTCCGTCACGGAGCTCGGTATCGTCGGTGACACACTCGCGGAGAACGGTGATTTCGTACCCAGCCTCGAGCAGCTGACGGACGAGCGCCGCGCGATGGGCCTGTTGCTGTCGGAAAACCAGCGGCTCGCGGGAATATGGGTTCAGATCGAGCTACCGGACAAGCACTCGCGCACGGTACTCGATATCGTAGGTACCCTCCGCGAGACCGTCGACTCCGCGATTACCGGGCAGCCGATATCGGCGCACTACACCGGCACGCTTGCGCTCAACGAGGCCTATATCGAGGTCGTGAAACACGACCTGACCCGCATCGTGCCGCTGCTGCTGATGGTGATGATGGCCGTCCTGGGGTGGCTGCTGCGAAGCTGGCGGGCGGTGCTTACCCTGCTGCCGGTTGGGATCGGTGCGGTCTTCGCGTCGTTCGGTGTCGTCGGCCTCTTCGGCGCAGAGCTGGCGGCGATACACTCGTTCGCACCAATCATTGTCCTCAGCATCAGCCTGGCCGGCTGTGTGCACATGGCGCTTTCCTATAATCGTTACCGGGCCGGCGGGGCGCCTGCGGAGGACGCCGCGATGAGGGCGGCCCGATACAACCTGCTGCCAATGTCGCTGGCCAACGCCACGACGGCGCTGGGTTTTCTCGGTCTAGCGCTCAGCCCGTCTCCACCCATTCGGGTCTTCGGCTACGTCGTCGCCGCGGGCATCGCCGTCGCGTTCGTCCTGTGTATGACGCTATTACCGCTTCTGCAGGCCAGATTCGATCCGTGGAAACGCGCCGCTGAAACCCACCCCGTACACCTGGATTGGCTCGTGAACGCGGTGAACAGGCGACGCGCGGTTATCGTTGCCCTGTTTGCGCTCCTGTCGTTGCCGGCCGCATGGTTCGCATCGCACAACGTCATCAGCGACAACGTGCTCGAGTACTTCGTGCCGTCACACGCGTTTCACCGGGACACGCAGCTCGTGGAAGATCAGTTCAGCGGTGTAAGCGAAGTACTGTACTCGATCGACTCGGGAGAGGATTTCGGCTTCTTCAGCGCCGATGCCGTCGAGGCACTGGACGGATTTTCGACGTGGCTGGGTGAGCAGCCGGAGGTCAATCGCGTGGTATCGATCGCCGATGCGGCTTTGCTCAGGGAGGCAAGACGGGAGGGCCGACTGCAGCAGAGGCTGGACTTCTTCAGGGATCGCATCGACAGGTTCGCCGATAGCAACCCCCTCGTGGCATTGGAAGTCTCCGACGACTACTCGTCGTCGGTGGTCACCGCGTATCTGCAGCCACTGGATTCAGCGCGCCTCATCGCATTCGATCGAAGCGTGCACGCATGGGCGGCGGACAATCTGGACGACTACGCGGTCAGGAGCGGCGGTCCAGCGCTCATGTTCGCCAAGCTCGGCGAACAGAACATCCGCAGCATGTTGACCGCTCTGACCGTCGCGCTGTTCGCCGCGGCGCTGATTCTGGGCGCGGTGTTTCGCTCCGGCCGCGTCGCCGGGATTGGACTGATCTGTAACCTGCTGCCGGTTCTGCTGGTCTTTTCGGTGTGGGCCGTCGTCAACGGCCGCATCAGCATTGGGGCTGCCGTTGTGATGGGTATGGTGCTGGGTATCGTCCTCGACGATACGATCTACCTGCTGGCGACGTACCGTCGTGGTCTTGGGCGCAAACTCGTCGATCCGACGGGATACGCGCTCCGCCGCGTCGGGCCGGCGCTGGTCGTGACGACGCTCACCCTGGTTTCGGGCCTGAGCCTGGGCCTGCTGTCCGATTTTGGCCCGATCTGGAGCATGAGCCTGTTGTCGGTCGCGACCATCGGCGCCGCGCTCGTCGTGGACCTGTTGCTGCTTCCGGCGCTGCTGCCGGCGGCCCGACCCGCGGGAGCCGCAACGTGACACCGGAATGGTACAGGGACTGGCGCCTCGAGCTTCGAGCGGCAGGGCCACGGCTGTCGAACAAGCAGATGGAGGCCAGCGCCCGCCTCGCAACCGTGCTCCTGTGCGGCGAACAGTCGGCGGTCCGGATTTTCTCCGCGGAAGTCCGGCGCGGCCGGGCGCCTGCCGAAGCGCTGAGCGCGCTGCACGCGATCGAACGGGACGAGCACCTGCATGAATGCGCCCTGGTCGATTTCTGCGAGTACTTGCCGAAGCCCGACGGACTGCACGCGCTGAAACGGCGCGCTCAGCGTTTCTTCGCCGAGCTCGGCCGTATCGACGACATGGCGCGGCACTTCGGCCAGATCTCGCATCTCGACAGCATCGTGTGCAAGATCATGTGGCACATCGAACGGAGCGCGGTCGACAGGGCGAGCCCGCTGCGCCTGATTGCCACACAGATCAAGCGGGACGAAGCCCGTCATGTGGGGGTGAGTCGCCGGTATGCGGCGTCACTGGGCCTCGCGGCAAAGAGACGGGAAGACGACCGCATGCGCGTTACCGAACGCATGATCGACATGCTCGATCCGCTCACGGAGGCGTTCGAGACCGTTGGCGTGGACAGCGACCGGCTGTTCGCGAGCATTCAAAAGAGCAAACTGCCGTGAGCACACGTTTCTCGGACACCCGGCTCAAGCTCCTGGGCTCCGGCCGCGCGCTGCCGGGCGATCCCGTCGACAACGACGAACTGCTGGCCGCGCTGGCGGCACACTGCGGCAGGGGCAAGGCCAGACTGGCCCGGAAGTACGCGGACCGGCTCGGCATCCGTTCGCGGCACGTCAGTCGCGACCTCGGCAAAGCGAAAAGCGGTGCGCGAGAAGGCTTTGACGCACCGGCACTTTGTCGGGACGCAGTCACTGCCGCAGCGGGACATGCGGCGATGACTTACCTGATTGGCCACACGTCGACGCCGCATACCTTGCTGCCCCCGAACATCGCCTGGGTGGCCGACGGACTTCGCTATGCGGGCCCTTACCTGGAATTGCGTCAGGCATGCACCGGCTTTGCAAACGCTCTCGCCGTCGCGGCAGCCATGATTGCGGAAGACGGCAAAGCGGAAATCGGTATCGTCGGCAGCGAGAACGGATCACCTTACTTCGACATTTCGGAGGATTTCGCGAACCGGGAGCAGCTCGTCAATTTTGTGCAAATGGGCGACGGCGCCGGCGCTGTACTGCTGGGCGCGGATGATGGGAGTGGACGGGCGATCGTGTCGGACGTATTCGTCGGCCAGACCGGACTCGGCATGCAGCCCGGCATCAGCATCGAGGGCGGTGGATCGGCCGATCCGAATTGCAGATACGGGCTGCCCTTTTTCGATCATCGCGCGAGAGACGTTCGCAGGAACGGCGAAAAACTGCTGGCGGCGGGGATCGCAGCCATTGGGTCGCGAGGCTACTCGCTCGGCGAGTTCGATTGGATCATCCCGCACCAGGCCAACGGTCACATCGCCGAGCTGTTCGCCGAGCGGTTTCCGGAAACCGCAGGAAAGGTATTCGCGACGGCCGACCGGCTGGGCAACCTCGGCTCAGCGGCAATCTGGGTGAGTTTCGACGAGCTGCGTCGGTCGGGGGAACTCGAGCCAGGGCAGCGCGTATTGATTCTGGGGGCGGAGGCGAGCAAATACCTTTACGGTGGCTTTGTCTATACGCACTGAAATCGGATTAGAGTGGAGTCGAGTTCAGTCGATCGCAGTCGAGAACCGCCCTGAAGCATTGTCCGCGCCCCCTGCTGTCAGATCAGAAAAACGCAATTGAAAGACACGTCTGCGAACGCGCATCGGTGGGCAATCAATCATCTAAAAAATCGATTGTTATGAGAAAAACAAGAAATTAGACGAATGATTCGCGTACGTGTGTAATGCTCCCATCACCCGCCAAAAGGAGCTGACCAATGAGCCAAGCCAGCAAATGCCCCGTCATGCACGGCGGGAATACATCCAACGACGAACCCGTCACCAAGTGGTGGCCAAACGCACTGAATCTCGACATCCTCCATCAAAAAGGCGCCCGCACGGACCCGATGGACGCCGATTTCAATTACCGCGACGCAGTCAAGAACCTCGACTTCGACGCCGTCAAAGCCGACATGCACTCCCTGATGACCGACAGCCAGGAATGGTGGCCGGCGGACTGGGGCCACTACGGCGGGCTCATGATCCGGCTCGCATGGCATTCGGCCGGCTCCTACCGAGTGCAGGACGGCCGCGGCGGCGGTGGCGCCGGCAACATCCGCTTCGCGCCGCTGAACTCCTGGCCGGACAACGCCAGCCTGGACAAAGCGCGCCGCCTTCTGTGGCCGATCAAGAAGAAATACGGCAACGCCCTTTCCTGGGCGGACCTGATCGTTCTGTCCGGCACCATCGCCTACGAATCCATGGGTTTGAAAACCTTCGGCTTCGGCTTTGGCCGGGAAGACATCTGGGGCCCGGAAACCGACGTCTACTGGGGCGCGGAAGGAGAGTTCCTCGCACCCAGCGAGAACCGCTATGGCGACCTCGACGAGGCGTCCACGCTGGAAAACCCGCTCGCCGCAACGCACATGGGGCTGATCTACGTCAATCCCGAAGGCGTCAACGGCCAGCCGGATCCGGCGCGCACCGCCAGGCACGTCCGCGAGACCTTCGCCCGCATGGCGATGGACGACGAGGAAACGGCCGCACTGACCTGCGGCGGCCACACGGTCGGCAAAGCGCACGGTATCGGCCAGGCGGACGACATCGGCCCCGAACCCGAAGCCGCCGGTGTCGAAGCGCAGGGCTTCGGCTGGGCCAACGAAGGACAACAAGGTAAAGCCAACCAGGCCTTTACCTCCGGCATCGAAGGCGCCTGGACCAAAGAACCGCTGAAATTCGACATGGGCTATTTCGAACTGCTCTTCGGTTACGAATGGGAACTCAAGAAATCGCCGGCCGGCGCTTGGCAGTGGGAGCCCGTCGACATCAAGGAAGACGACAAACCGGTCGACGCCACCGACCCTTCCATCCGCCACAATCCGATCATGACCGACGCCGACATGGCGATGAAGGTCGATCCGGCCTATCGCGAGATCTGCGAGCGTTTCATGGCCGACGAAGACTACTTCCGCGACACCTTTGCCCGCGCCTGGTTCAAGCTGACGCACCGCGACATGGGTCCGAGGGCCAACTATATCGGCCCCGACGTCCCCGCCGAAGACCTGATCTGGCAGGACCCCGTCCCGGCCGGCAGTGTCAACTACGACGCCGATGCGGTCAAAGCGAAAATCGCCGCCACGGGCCTTACCGGCGCCGAGCTGATCGCGACCGCCTGGGACAGCGCCCGCACCTTCCGCGGCTCCGACAAGCGCGGCGGCGCAAACGGCGCACGTATCCGCCTCGAACCGCAGCGGAGTTGGGAAGGCAACGAGCCGCAACGCCTGAACAAGGTGCTTGCCAAGCTCGAGCCGATTGCCGCCGAGACCGGCGCCTCGGTCGCGGACGTGATCGTTCTGGGTGGAAACTCAGGCGTCGAACAAGCCATTAAGGCGGCCGGTTTCTCGACGACCGTGCCGTTCAGCCCGGGTCGCGGCGACGCGTCCGCCGAGCAAACCGACGCCGCATCCTTCGACGTCCTGGAACCGCTGGCCGATGGTTTCCGCAACTACCAGAAACAAGACTATGCGGTAAGCGCTGAAGAGATGATGCTCGACCGCGCGCAGCTCCTGGGCCTCACCGCCCGTGAAATGACGGTTCTCGTCGGTGGACTGCGCGTGCTGGGCGTCAACCATGAAGGTTCGGAACACGGCGTGTTCACCGACAACGTCGGCGCGCTGACAACCGACTTCTTCGTCAACCTGACGGACATGGCGTTTAGCTGGCACGTCGCCGGTGATGGCAAATACGAGATCCGCGACCGTCGAAGCGGCGACCTGAAATTCACCGCCACGAGCGCGGACCTCGTGTTCGGCTCGAACTCCATCCTGCGTTCTTACGCGGAGGTCTACGCGCAAGACGACAACAAGGAGAAGTTCGTACGTGATTTTGTCGAAGCCTGGACAAAAGTAATGAATGCAGACCGGTTCGACCTGCAGGTCTGACGCCCATCCTGGCCGTGGCGACGGAAGTCGCCACGGCCTCGGCTCACCCGGCGAACGCGTTCTTCACAGCGCTAGTTGCGCCGTGCGCCGGCGCCGATTCGGTTGAGCAGCAGCACCGGTACGATACCGACCAGCACGATACAGAGTGCGGCGGTCGACGCCTCGCTCAGGCGCTCGTCGCTCGCCAGCCGGTAAACGCGCGTCGCCAGCGTGTCGAAGTTGAACGGGCGCAAGATCAGCGTTGCCGGCAGTTCGCGCATCACATCGACGAACACTAAGAGGCCCGCGGCAAACAGGCTCGGACGCAGCAGCGGTAAATGAATGCGCCGCATCACGGCGCCGGGTGTTGCGCCCAGCGTCCGCGCCGCAGCATCGACGTCACGCGAGATGCTGCTCAAGCCGGCATCGACCGATTGAAACGCAACGGTCAGGAAGCGGCATACATAAGCATACAGCAGCGCGAACACCGTCCCGGAAAGCAGCAGGCCGTTGCGCGGCCCGGCCGGCCACCACGCGGTGAGCCAGCGGTCGAGCGCCGCGAGCGGCTCCAGCAGCGCAATCGCCAGCAGGATTCCGGGCAATGCATAGCCCAGCGTCGATAGCCGAATGAGCGAGCGATTCAGCCGGCTCATGTCGAGCCGCTGCGCATAACTCAGCAGCAACGCAATGCCGGTGGCCATTAGCGCCGCGGCCACCGCCACGCTGCAGCTATTGACAACGTAGCGGCTGAAGCTGCGGCCCAGAAGCTGATCACCGTCGGTCATGGCGTAGGTAATCAGCACGGCTGCCGGTACGGCGAAGCCGAGCAGCACGGGCGTGAGGCAGACGGCGAACGCGAGCCACGCCTTGGCGCCCGTGAGCTTCAAGGGCGTGGCTCGCGACACGTCGCCACGATCGACGGCGCCGCGGCGGCTCGAGTTCTCGAACGCCACCAGCGCGAACACGAACAGCAGCATCAGCGCGGCGAGCTTGAGCGCCGCGGTCTTTTCCCCGAGCCCGATCCAGGTGCGATAGATGCCGGTGGAAAAGGTTTGCACTGAAAAATAGTCGACGACGCCGAAATCCGCCAGCGTCTCCATCAGCACCAGAGCGAGACCGCCGGCGATGGCCGGGCGCGCGGCCGGCAAGGCGACCCGGAAAAATGCGCTGTAAGGACCGTGACCCAGCACGCGCGCCGCATCGAACTGCACGCCCGAACGCCCAGCGAAACTGTTGCGCGCCAGCAGATACACGTAGGGGTACAACACCAGGGCAAGCAGCAGCGCGGCGCCCGGCAGTGTGCGCACCGGCGGCAGCGGCAGCTCGCCGGGGGCGAGCGAAAGCCAGCCGCGCAGCGCCGTTTGCACGGGTCCCGACACTTCCAGGAGATCGGTATACACGTAAGCAACGACGTAGGCCGGCGCCGCGAGCGGCAGCATGAGCAGCCAGCTCAGCGTATCGCGGCCGCGAAACGCGCAGGCGCCGGTCAACCAGGCCGTGGATACGCCGAACAGCAGCGCAAGCCCGCCGGTGAGCATCATCAGCGTCAGGGAATTGACGACGTAGCCGCTCAACACCGTCGATTTGAGATGTGTCCACGCCGGACCCGCCGGCAGCGCGAGCGCAAACAGCACGGCGGCAAGCGGCACCGCGAGCACGATCGCCATCAGGAGCGACGGCGTCGTCCAGAACAGGCTGGATCGAGCCGCCGGGTTACGCATACACTGGCGCCCGTCGTTCTGTCTTGTTCATCGGCGTCCCACCACGTGCTTATTATCGACCATGTTTCCCATAACTACGATCGGCAATGCGCCCTTGCCGACGTTTCCTTCAACTGCGCCGGCGGCCTCATTACCTGCCTGATTGGTCCGTCCGGCTGCGGCAAAACCACGCTGCTGCGTCTCACCGCGGGCTTGCTCGAGCTGCAGTCGGGAAGCATCGATCTCGACGGCAAGCGGCTGGCGGGGCCGGACGGCGGGCTGCCGCCGGAGCAGCGCCCGGTCGGCATGGTGTTCCAGGAGGGCGCGCTGTTTCCGCACATGACCGTGGCCGGCAACGTCGGCTTCGGCCTGTCGGGGGACGGCCGCGACGCCCGCGTCTCGGAGTTGCTCGAACAGGTTGATCTTGCAGGCTTCGCCGATCGCTATCCGGACTCGCTCTCGGGCGGGCAGCGCCAGCGGGTGGCGCTCGCTCGCGCGCTCGCGCCGGCTCCCCGCGCATTGTTGTTCGATGAGCCCTACGCCAACCTCGACGTCCAGCGGCGCCGGAGCTTGCGCGAAGACGCGCGCCGCATGATTCGCGACACCGGGACGGTCGGCGTGTTCGTTACGCACGATCCCGAAGAGGTCATGGCCATTGCCGATCATGTCGTCGTTCTCGATCACGGGCGCATCGTACAGCAGGGCGAACCGCAATCGCTGTACGATGCGCCCGAGTCGCTGTATGTCGCGCAGCTTTTCGGCGATTCACAGACGCTCGCCGGGACGCTCGACGAGCGCGGCCTGACGACGCCGTTCGGTACCTGGGATCGCGAATGTCTCGTCGATCCCGGAGTGGCCGACGGAGCCGTCACTGTCGTCCTGCACCCGCATCGGCTGAGCCTCGAGCCGGCGACGAACGGTGCGCGCATCCAGGAAATACGACCGGCCGGCGCGCGCGATCGCCTGATGGTGCAAGGTTCCCTTCCGGACAGCCGGCTCGTCATCGAGCGTCCGCGCAAGCCCGGCGCGTCTCCCGACGTCGGCGCGTTCGTGCGGATTCAGCCGGACGCGGGCACCGTGTTTGCCGCCGGCAGCGACCCGCTTGCAAATGAGAATGGCTCTCATTAGAGTGAGCCCCGTCACTTTTCCCGAGACTTGTTCCAATGCGGATTCTAAAAACGGTAAGCGCATTCGCTGCCGCCGCCATGCTCAGCGCTTGCGGCGGCGAAGACACTCCACCGGCGGCCGTCGAAGAAGCGGCCGGCGAGGTCAATCTTTATTCCTCGCGCCACTACGACACCGACCTCGCGATGTACGACAACTTCACGGCGGAAACCGGCATCGAGGTCAACCTGATCGAGGCCGGCGCGGACGAGTTGATCGAACGCATTCAGAGCGAAGGCGAATCCAGTCCGGCCGACGTGCTGATCACGGTCGATGCCGGGCGCCTGTGGCGGGCCGAGCAGGCGGGCGTGCTGCAGCCGGTCGACTCGGCGATCCTGAACGAGCGCATACCGGACAACCTGCGTCACCCCGACGGATTGTGGTACGGCCTGTCGAAGCGCGCGCGCGTCATCATCTACAACCGCGAAGCCGGCCTGCCGGAACCGCTCGCCACTTACGAAGACCTTGCCGACCCGGCCCACCGAGGAAAAGTGTGCATACGTTCGTCGGGCAACATCTACAACATTTCGCTGCTTGCCGGCATCGTCGCACGCTCCGGCGCCGAAGCGGCGGAGGACTGGGCGCGCGGCGTGGTCGAGAACTTCGCGCGGCCGCCGCAAAGCAACGACACCGGCCAGATCCGCGCCGTCGCCAGCGGCGAGTGCGGGATTGCCGTCGTCAACACGTATTACCTGGCGCGGCTCGCGGCGTCGGAAGATGCCGCGGAACGTGAGGTTGCCGAGGCGGTCGGCATCGTGTTCCCGAACCAGGACAGTAGCGGCGCGCACGTCAACATCAGCGGGGCGGGCGTCGTCGCGACGTCGCCCAACCGCGACCACGCGATACGTTTCCTCGAGTATCTGACGGGCGCCGAGGCTCAGGCGTACTTCGCCAACGGCAACAACGAGTACCCGGCGGTGAGCGGCGTCGACGCGTCGTCCGCGGTCGAGGCGCTCGGCCAGTTCAGCGAGGACGACCTGAACGCATCGCTACTTGGCGAGCATCAGGCTGAAGCGATCATGGTGTTCGATCGTGCCGGCTGGCAGTAGTCGATTGCCACTGACCGCCACCGTCGGGCCCCTGTAAGTCCGCGTCGTTTTCGCTCTCACACAAGGGCATCCGCGCGGAACGCGCATCCTGATCTAACGGCGAGGCCCCGTGTGGGGCCTCATTGGACCGAGTCTATCGGCAAGCGCAGTTGGAGTAGCGCTGGCGCGTTCGGCCACCCTCGATCTGGCATACCGGCACTTCCTTGGCGGTGCAATTCAGCAGCGCGGGGTTGCCAAACGCCTCGGGCTCGTCACGGTAGGCCATGTAGTCCATGGACGAACATCCGACCAGGACGACAAAAACGGTCGCCAGCCATACGATTCTCATTGATTTGGACCTCCGCGACCGAACGGATCGGAGACAACCCGTTGTCGGCGCATTAGCGAACTGTCTGCAGAGACTTCCGCAAAGACGCCCTGAACACCTGAGGTGCGGGCGGAGTTTTTGTGGAGAAAACCTGTGGACGAACCGGAATGGTTCGTAACTTATTGAAACGGCTCGATCAGAATCAGATCGCTGCCCGCCCTGTCGATGCGGCTGAACAGAATCCACTGGCCGTCGGGCGAGACGTCGAGACTCAGGTTGTCGAACAGCTGCTCTTTCGCAAGCGGCTCGGCCAGTTCCGTCGTTTGCCGCGACTCCAGGTCGAGCATTTTTATCGCCCGGTCCCGACAGTCTACGTAGACGAGATTCGAGTCCCAGACCGTCCACGCATTGGTCAGCGAGTGGCAGTCGGCGCCGAGCGCCAATTCCAAGCGCTCATCGCCGCCGCCGGTCGACACGCTGCTGATCCCTCGCGCGGCCTTGCTGAAGAAATAAACCCGGCCGTCGCTGCTGGCCAGCGGGCGCCACGCGCAAACCGAAAGCCGCGTTTCCTCGCCGGAATCGACGTGCCGGCGCCACAGCTCTTCACTGCCGCAGTCGTGGTTGCCGCGCGTGAAAAAAACGTATTGACCGTCCGCCGACCAGCTCGGCGCCTTGGCCCCGCGATCACCGTCGGAGATCATCCGCGGCACGCCGCCGGAGGCCTCCACCGAAAACGCTTCGTCCGGATCGAAGCCCACCTCGTCCACGGCCTGCTCGCCGCGTCCTACGGCGTAGCGTCCCGAGCTGAACGCGATCAGGCGGCCGTCGGGAGACCAGTCAGGGTAAGCTGCATAACCCCACTCGGTCAGGCGCCGCGGGCCCGATCCGTCGTTGCCGGCAACCCAGACTTCCCAGCCGCCGGTGCGCCCGGACACGAACGCTATCCTCGAACCGTCGGGGGAATACCGCGGCAGAAGTTCCGCCTGCGTCGATGCAATGAGGCGCTCCGGCGCGCCGCGCGAGCTGGCCGCGGGCCCCGGCACGCGCCACAGGTTGGTGTCCTCGGTGAAGCTTTCGTAGACCAGGCGGTTACTGTGACGGGCTGTCGCCACATTGTAGGCGTCGCTGCCGAAGGGCAGCGACTCGATCGGCGCTCCGGACAACGGCACGCGGACGAGACCGTCGACCGACACGATCAGGCTCTCGCCGTTCGGCGACCAGGCGAAGTCGCGGATGGGCCATTTCTTGTCCGCGGGCGTGATGCAATTGACCGGCGAGCCGTCCAGCGGCTTGAGGCAGAGTTCCGCGCCCGAGCCGTCCATGCCCCAACGAGCAAACGCCACCGTTTTGCCATCGGGGGAAAATCGCGGCTCATGGTCTCCTTTCGGGCTGACGGGCTTGGTGAGTTCGACCAGCGAGCCGTCGCTGACGGAAAGCAGGTGGATGCGGGGCGGACGCTCGTGTTTCTCGCCGATGGCGACGGCAATGTGATCGCCCCCCGGCGACCAGTCGTGGCCCCAGAAAACATCGACCGTCGCCAGGTGTGTTTCGAGATCCCTCAAGACCGGCTTGATGACGATTTCGGTCCGCCCGTCATCGAGCGACCGCGCAAACGCGATCCGCGTGCCATCCGGCGACCAGGTAGGCGCCCGGTTGTTGGCTTCCGCATCGGCCGTCAACGGGACCGGCATTGCGGTGCCGACTTCGACGACGTGGATATCGCTGAGCTTGAAATTACCGGCCGGCCCGGCGACAAACGCCGCGTAATTGCCGTCCGGCGAGAGGGCCGGTCCCCATTCGGTGCCTTCGGTGCTGGTCAGCGGTATCGGGCGACCCGCCATCGACGGCCGGGCGGCTTCGGCGCCGTCTTCGACACCGGAAACTGCCGGCGAATTGCTCGGCACGCCGCTGACGGCGAAGTAGGCAACGGCCAGGATTGCCGCCGCGATTGCGATAACGCCCGGTGCCTGAGCGATACGCCAATAAACGTTGCGTCGCCCCGCTTGTCGCCGCGGCGCTTCGATGCGGGGCCGGACCTTGCCGATTAGCCGATAGCCGCGCTTGGGAATCGTGCGAATGTAGGTCGGATTACGCGGGTCGTCGCCGAGCGCCCGCCGGATCTCGCTGACCGCGCGAGTCAGCAGTTCGTCCGCCGCGACCTGACCGTCCCACACGGTGTCCAGTATTTCGGCCCTGGCGACCGTCTGGTTGCCTTGTTTCGCCAGGCTCAACAGGACTTCCATCACCTTGGGTTCGAGATGGCTGGTCCTCCCGTCCGGAAGCGTTAGCGAATTATTGAGGGGCTCGACGACGATGTCGTCGATGCGAAAGCCCCGCCTTAAGTTTTGATGCTGCATCTCACCCGCTGTGCCTCTCGATCCCGCCAGGATTGGCCAGCATGCCCGTTTGGGCGCCCCAGGGAATGGGACCCCTCCGACGGCCAATGGTTCGCGGGGAAGCGGAGAGAGGGCTCGCCGGCCACCGGCCTCGCTACGACGCGCTTGGTAACATCTGAAACTTCGGCAAACGACCCTACCTGGACGCCCGTTTCAACGCGAACACGCGCGAGTTCTCCTCACCGTCCTGAAGACCGAAAAAGGTGACGCGCACGTTGTCCTCACCGAGCGGATGCCGTTGTTGTCCAGGTGATACACCGTGGTCATGTCGACGCTCTCTTGCTGAGAATCGTCTCGGCCTGAAATGCGCTGCCATCGCACCGTCGATCTACGGCCTAATGCCCTGGAGCTACTCCGGCCAGATGACCGACGACGATCCTCGACCGCACGGCGCCAGTGCCGAGGGCTCTGGACTGTACCCTTCGGGGCACGGCCCATCGACGCGCTCGTTTAGGTCCGCATCGAATCTTGTGAACTCCGCGATTGTTTGCTGGCGCATGGCTTCCCAGCCAGGTTCCTTGCTGCCGCCTGCGTAGGCCAGTGACCCGAGCATCATCCTCGCCGCCAGCAGCACCTCGTTGGCAAGCAAGTCGTCCGCGTCCCGATTGTATTCGCCGCTGATCCAGCGCAGGTGTTCGAGTGCGGCCGCCGTCTTCGCTTCCTCGGGCTGCACATAGGTCTTGCCGAAATCCGCTCCCCATGGCTCGGGTGAGACGGTCACCGTCCGCCGGAACCAGTGCGGATTGTCGGCAATCGTAGTCGATGCCGAGCGATAGGCCGGATGGCCGCTGTCGACCCGGAGTTGGCGGAATTGCCAAGGTGCCACCGCCGCGAGCTCCACATCGAGATCCGTATCGTCCGTCAGGAAGCCACGGAAATGCTGCACGGCGTCGAGACGCCCGTCCCGCTCGTAGAACCCCGTGACTTGGACCAGCGCGCCTCGGGCAAAACCATCCGGCACGTCGAGCGCGACCGTAATGCGGTCCTTGAATAACTGCGCCCAAAGGAATGCGGCGCCCGCCAGCAGGACCACCAGACCGAATGCCACTCTACGCAGCACGGCGCCCTCAGGGAGTGTAATTCAAGGTGAAGGACGTAGTGGCCTCGAGACCGCTCTCCGAACGGGCGGTCACCGAGATTACATTTGGCCCAGGCACGAGCGGCAGCTCGATCGTGTGCTCGACGTCGATACGGAGACGGAATGATGTCAACGGCCGCGGGACGTAAGTCGGCTCAATCGGCATGTCATTGATCTCGACGGTTGCATTCGGGTCGTTCGACACGCCAACCGTGAACGTCACGATGTCGTTCGTCACGGTCTGGCCATCAGTGTGCGACAGGAGCTCGATGATCGGGCCCGTATCGATACTGGGATCGACGAGATTCATCCAGAACGAGAAGTTCCGCTCGCGATCCCCCGAGGCGCTGCCGTTGATGTTGATCGAGAACTCCCAGATACCGTAGTCGGAAGGATCCGACGGCGGATTGGCCGTCAGGATAGGGGTCAGGTCGTTCACCCAGTAGTCCGGGAATCCGAAAGCCCGCGGATACGCCGGGTTCACGCGGGAGAACGAGTTGTCCGGGTCCTGGTAACGCAGCCACGACGGCCGACCTCGCGTGATGGGATTGTAAAAGCTGGAGCGCGGATCCAGTTGGTGCGTGACCAGAATCGGCCGCGCCACTTCGCCAACGCGAAGGTCGAACTGCCGCGGCGGCGCCAGGATAAGATTCTTACTCTCGACGTAGGTCTGTCCGTTCGTGTCCGTCACCTCGACCACGATCGGATTGTCGCCCACGACGAGATCCAGCTCGGTGACCCAGTCATCGGCGACAGGGATATCCTGCCCGTTGACTCTGATCGACGCGCCGGTCATATCGACCAGGCGGCCGAACACCTCGAACGGCGTGTGATCGGTCACGTAGTTCTCGCTGACCGAGGTAATGAACACCGACGGTTCGGTCACGTCGATGAAGGTCCAGTTCCAGTCCACGCGCTCAGTGTGGATGACGGAACCGCTGGCGTCGAGGAAATCGATGAACCAGATCCCCCGATCGACGGCGCTGTCACTGCCGTGGAACTCGATGTCCATGCGCACCGAGACGGAGTTCTCGTCGACGATATCCACGCCGGGCACAAGCTCGTACATGCCCTCGGTGGGATTGTTCGAGATGCCGGCGGGATTGTTATCGGCTAACGTCGGGATGATCCAATCGACGATATCAGGGACAAGCTCTTCAGGCAGATCGATTTCCATCTCGATCTGCGTGCGGCCGGGGTTGTTGTTCGTGAAGCGGAATGGCGTGTACTGCAGCCGCATCTCGATCGTCACCGTGTCGCCGTCGACTGACGTCGCCTCGATTGTGATCAACGAGGTGTCATCAGGGTCGAGGTCCTGGAAGCTGCGCCAGACAACCGTGAACGTGTTGCCGGTGAAGGACTGCGAGATGCCGTTGAATATCACGCTCTGCAGATCGACCGACGCGATGCCCTCGATCACCGGCCGCCGGCTGCGGTAGGAACCGCGATCGACGACCGTGGTGAGTTGAAGCTCGAACGGCCCCTGGGTGACCCGGACGTTGCTGCCGGCCTCCCGGGTGCCGATACTCGCGATCGCGCGTATATCAGTGTCCCCGGGACCGATCGTTATCGTGGCGGCGAATGTGGCGCCCCCGCCAGGGTCTGGCGTTACGACCGCCGCTACCCCGTTGACGGTCACCGTCGCGTCGGCGCTGGTGACCTCACCGGTGACGACAACGTCCGGCCCGGTGAGCACCGCCTTCGAGCGCGGCGACGTAATCAGGACATCGAGCCCGTTGTCCGTAGAGAAGTCGATCAGGAATTCACGGCTATCGCTACCGACACCATTGGTCGCCACCACGTCGAGGTAGTTCTCGCCGGGCAGCAGCGGTACGTCGATGCTGAACGGCGTATTGCTGAAGCCGGCGCCGCTCTCGCCCAGCGTCGCCTGCAGCCCGTCGACGGTGACTTCGTCGACCGTACCGATCACCCGCCCGGTGATTGTGATGGTGTCTTCGGTAACCTTGCGCGCGTCGTAGGCTTCGTCGAACACGAGCGCGATGTTCTCCTCATCGACGATCGCCACGCGGAAGCGCATCTCCTCGACCCAGATCGTCTGGCTCGAGGCGTCGAGGAACCGATACTCGTAGATGATGTCGGTCTCGCCGATGAACGCGTCGTCTTCGAGCACGCGTACCGAATAGAACGGCTGTGCGATGTTCGGCGGAATCAGCTCCCAGCGACTTTGGAAGAGGCTCACGTAGGACGGACGATCGACCTGCGAGACATCGAGCAGTGTGGCCTCCGCGAACACGGACGGCGGCAGCGGTATCTCGAACGGCGCGACCCGCCGATCGGTGTTGGAACCGGGTGCTGTCGCGGCCGGCGTCGTGAGCACCATGAAGATCGGCTCTGACGTCACGGTGATCCGCTCTTCCCGGATACCCCCGTTCGTGCCCGTCACCGTTACGGTGATCGCATTCGGACCTTCTTGCAGGACGACGTTTTCCAGTCGGAATTCGCCGCCGACGATCGGCACCTGCAAGCCGTTGACCGTAACCAGCGCGGCGTCCGCGCTGACGGTACCGAGGATCGTCGTCAGCGAGGCCGGTGTCGTCTGGCCATCGAAGTGCGACTGGATCTCGAGATCCGGGGGCGGCAGGTAAGTCAGAGTGATGGTCCGCTCGACGAGCTGGTTGTCGGCGCCGCGCACCAGGATCACGATCGTGTTCTCGCCCTCCGTGAGCTCCACGATCGTATTGAACCGTACGTTATCATCGTTGATGGTCGTATCCGGCGCGACGCCGTTGATCGTGATCTGCGCGTTCGGGTCGCCGACGACGCCACCGAGGTTGAGGTTGCCGTCGAAGACGATCTGACCGTCCAGCTGGTCGTCGAGCACCAACGGCGGATTGACGAGATTGAACAGGTCCGTGACGAACGGCGTCTGCATGTTCGCGATGTAACCCTCCACGCCGGTCAGCAGAAAATCGTCGCCGACCGCGACGCCCTGATCGAACCCGGCCGCGCGGAACCGCCCTGTCGCCGCATCGAAGGACTGCAGGCTTTCGATCGAGACGGCGCCCAATTCGTCGAGCAGCTGCGTCGACGTCAGTCCCTTGGGCACACAGCCGAAACCGACGATCTGCTTGCCCGGTAGGAACGCGATCGAACGGCACAGCGGCCTGCCGCTCCAGGACTGCGTCCGTGCGACCAGCATGGTCACCATGTAGGCCCGCTCCGGCGACACCAGGAAGTCCTCACCCGAGGGCGTGCCGGCATCGTAGAACGCCGAGGTGATCTCTTCGGTATCGGATGACAGTGCATCGATCCGCTCGACAGATGTCGGGCCGCCCAGTTCGACCAGCAGGTCGAAGGCACTGTAGTCGTTCGGCAACTCGAACGGGAAGAACACCAGATTGAGTCCGGGCTCGAGGTCCGTGTCGGGAGCATCCGGCGACAGGCCGCGAGCCAGCTCGTCGGCGTTCGAGATGCCATCGAAGTCGAAGTCCTCGTTGGCGTCCGAGATACCGTCTTCGTTGGTGTCGGCCCGCAGCGGGTCCGTGCCGAGCAAGGTGGTCTCGGTCACGTTGTCGATACCATCGTTGTCTGCATCGGCATCGCAGAGGTTCCCGTCACCGTCGCCGTCGGCGTCGAGCTGACCCGGATTGTTCACAAGTGGACAGTTGTCGTCGGCATTGGCGACGCCGTCGCCGTCCAGGTCGTCCGCCGTGATGTCGCAGGCGTCGCCGAGACCATCGCCGTCGCTGTCGAGCTGCGTCGGATTCGGCGTGATGCGGCAGTTGTCGAGCGGCGGCGCGACGTTGCCGTCCGAGACCAGATTCGCCAGTCGCACCGGGACGGCGAACAACACGCGCGACGTGTACGAGGAGCCGTCCAACGCCACAAACCGTGCCGCCAGCGCCGGCAGATCGCTGCTTTGCGGCAATACGGTGGCGACGTCGCCGTCGTCCGTCTGCACGGTGATCCGTTCGCCGGGCCCAAACGCGGCGCAATCACAACTGGTCTGGGCGTAGACCAGCGGTCCGCTGATGCTCGACTCCTCGACGCTCAGATCTTCCGGGAACCACTCCCGGCTGGCGAGGCTGTAGCGTCCGAGCCGGATGAGTACATCGTTTCCGACGTCGTACTTGTACATCCAGACACCGGCGTCAGCGTTACTCTGCAGCGGTATCGTAGTATCGGACACACCCGTTACGGAGAAGACGATCTTCGCGTAGACCGACGGCGGATTCGCTGTGCCAAAATCGGGTACGCCGTCGTCGTCGTCATCAGCGTCGCAGGCATCGCCGTTCGCATCCGAATCGTTGTTCGCCTGGTCCGGATTGAAGGTGGCCACGCAATTGTCCGCCGCGTCGCCGACGCCGTCCCGGTCGCCGTCATCCTGCGTCGGGTTCGGCACGAGCGGGGCATTGTCGGCGACGTCGTCGATACCGTCGTTATCGTCGTCGTCGTCACAAGCATCGCCGTCGCCATCACCGTCGGTATCGATCTGCAGCGGATCGGCTCGCGCCGGGCAGACGTCGACGTCGTCCGCTACGCCGTCACCGTCGAGGTCGAACAGCGGTACGCTGGCGTCGTTGTTCGGATCGGTGCCGAAGTCGACTTCGTCGCCATCGCTCGCGCCGTCCCCGTCACTGTCGGCGTTCAGCGGATCCGTGCCCGAAACACCGATTTCCTCACTGTCGGTGATGCCATCCTGGTCGCTGTCGTCCTGAGTCGGCAGCGTGCCGATGGTATTGACCTCCTCGCCATCGGAAAGCCCATCGCCATCCGAGTCGGCGTTGCCGGGATCCGTACCCCGCTCGTATTCCTCGATGTTGCTTAGACCGTCACCGTCGGGGTCCGCAGCACTGTCATCGATCGCCGGATCGAGACCGAAGCGCCGCTCGAAGTCGTCCGGCATGCCGTCGCCGTCGCTGTCCGCGAAGTTCTGCAGCACGAACGGCGACGCGGTCGGGATCCAGGTCTCGCCGACGTTCTCCCCGGCAGCCAGCGATTCCCCTGCGCCGGCCTGTCCGGCGAGCCCTGCCAGCACCTCGAGTTCGACGCTTACGCCATCGGCGATCGGCAGATTCTCCCGGCTCGCCGGATCGTAGAGATTGGAGAGCTGTACCGCGGCGAATCCGCTCGAGTAGTTGTCTCCGCTGACATGGGACAACGGGTACTGCGCGCCGGTCGCGCGGACCAGCAGGATCGCGCCGGTGACGGGCTGTCCGGTGCCGTCATCCACGCGTGCACCGGCGAGCGGGTTGTTCGGCGGCTGCGTGCGCAACATTGTCCGCACGGAAGGATACGGTGCGGCGGCGGGCAGGACCGTCGTGCCGCCGCCCGCGGCCGGCGTTACCGAAAGCCGGAAGAAGTAGGCGCTATCGGGAGTGAGGCCGGTGACACGCAGGCGGGCGAGCCCCGCATCCCGCAGCGCCGTCGCCAGCACCGCGTCACCGCTCACGACGTAGGGATTCTCGATGGTCACGCTCGCCACAGGGATCGTGCCCTGTACATCGGCAAAGACCTCGAGCACGACGTCCACGGCTTCGTCATCGCGATAGACGATCGCGAACGACGTCGGCGAAACGTCCGTCACGCGGATCTCGCCGGGCACGTTAGCCGATGCCGGCGCCGCGAGCAGGATCATCGACGCTGCGAGCAGACACCGCCAGACGCCGGCGTAGGCCTTCGTTACTGCATTGTGGATCGCGTATCTGCTCATCTCGGCGTATCGAACTCGAAGGTTATGGTGTCGGGCGACTGGTCGGTGTCCTCGGCAGGATCCGCGGCCTCGCCCACGTGCCCGAGGTCATCGATCAGGTTTGTAATCACGATCTGATTGGGTTCACCATTATTCAGGAGATTGCTACTCGGGCGGAATTCGATCTGCACGGTGCCCGGCCTCAGCCGTTCACGCTCACCGCTGAGCAGACTGACATCCTGACCGTCGTAACTCTGGCGGCCGAAGTACGGGAAATCAGGCACGGCGAGGATGGCGATGTCCTCGTTGTTGAAGCGCAATCTGAGTCGGCTTGCATCGATGCCGCTCGAGAGACCGACACCCGGATAACGCCGCGGCGCGTCGGGATCGGACGGCAGCGGATCTTCGAGGTCGACCGTCACGATGATCGGTCGAGCCCGGATCGGCAGCACCGACTGCTCGAACGTAAAGATTTCGCTGCGATAGGGGATCATGACCTGGCCGTCACGGAAGAAGGGCAACAGCCTTGTGCCAAAATCGGACAGGATACTGATGCCGCCGCCCACGCCGCCGACGACGACGTCGTCGAAAAATCGTTCTCCGATGGAGTTCAGCTGACTCTGCAGAGTCTCCTCGCCGTCGATGGTCGTTACCGGAATGCCTATCTGCCGCATCTGCGCCGTTCGGCCGTCGGCGCGACTGGTGGTAACCGAGAACTCGAGAAAGCCAAGCTGCCATTCGGCCAGGACCGAGTAGTCGTCGTCCTCCCAGTTGCCGTTGTCCACGGCCGGGTCGTCATCGGACACGCGCTGGAATCGACGCGCCTGTATGCCGACGCTGCCGGGGAGCGTATTCCCGATGAGAGCGGCAGTGCCGATGCCTATGGCGATCACGTTCGGACCCATATCGACATCCAGGAAGTACGGGACCGGCAGCCCCGCTACGTCGTAGACGACCGTGAACGGCCCCGACAGCTCTTCACCGAACTCGTTGATCGTCGGCATTTCGAGTGAGCCGTCGGTGTTCGCGCCGAGGCCGCCGCTCCAGATGCCGTCCGCATTCGTCCGGTCGCCCAGGAACACCTCGCCATTGACGAATCCGGCGCCCGTTATAACGCCCGGGGTCGTCGGGCCGCCCGACACCTGGGCGCCCTCGACCGGATTGCCGTACTGATCGGCGACGAGGAACGTGACCGCCCCCAGCTTGACGGAACCGACCGATACTCGCTGATTGCGCGAACGCAGCGACTTGATGATGCTGGGCTCCCCAGGCCTCGCTCGGGCGAGGAAGCTCGCCGGTATCGGTTGTCCGGGTACGGTCGCCACAACCTGCTGCGGGATACGCAACTTCGGCTCGAATGGGTTAAAGGAGCTGCTCGTCGGATCGTTGTTGGGCACGAAGTCGTCGTAGTACAGGCGCTCTCCAAGACGGTGGAACACCTCGACCCGACCGTTGCCGTCACTCCGATCGCGGACGATTTGCTCGTCCGCACCCCCTTCCGTTTCCCTCACGGTACCGCCACCGGAAGACACCGCGAACTCGACGAGCACGTCCTCGATCGGCTCACCATCGCTGTCGAGGAACGTCATTTCATAAGGTATGTCGACGACCTCATCAACCGGACAGCCGGTGCCGTCGGCGCACGCGTACTCGGTAGCCGGCGTAATGTCCACCGACGCGATGGGTCGCGCGATGGCCGATACCAGCAGTTCGATGGGTCGCGACGTGCGGGACGGCGCGGTTACGACGATCTCGAAGTCGCCGGTTGTCTGGTCGGGGAGTTGCACCGTCGCAGTGAACAGGCCCGAGGGTAGCGTAGCCATATCGCCCGCCGTCATCGCACGAGTGGCGTCGATACCGGCCTCCGTGCCGCGTACACCAGCAGCAGACTGCTGACCGACCGGCTGCACGGCGAACGACAGCGGCACACCGGACGCGGGCAGACCGGTCTCGTCGACCGCAACGATCGAGAGCGGAACCGGCAGCTCGGTCCCCGCGACACCGGTCTGGTAGTCGCCGGATATCGCCACGAGCCGCGGCTCGCCCGGCACGCCTTCGAGCCGGAGTTCGACCGTGTACGGGCCGCTGCCCGCCAGCGAACTGATGTTGATCGTGTAGAAACCGGTCTCGGCTGCGATCTGGTCGCGGATCACAGCCGTCGTGCCCGTGCCGTTGGAGACCAGCCGAAGCTCGCCGCCGCGCGGGTTCAGAAGACGCACGGCGAGCTCGGGAACGCCCGGCGTCGGCGTGCGGACCGTAACGGTAATACGATTGCCCTCGATCGCGAGGAAACGATAGTCGTCGACGTCGCTTGGGCTCGACAGTTCGCCGGCGAACGTCTGACCGGACGCGATATCGTTGATTACGCCTTCGACTTCCGTGGCCGTCGCCGGCAGCACCGTGAACGGCAGCGCATTCCCCGCCAGCCCAAGGCTGATGACCTGCACGGTACCTGACACTGCGCTGGCGGGTACACTCACGACAAGCTGCTGCGTGGTACTGCTCAGGATCTCCGCAGAAACGTCGTTGAACACGACGACGTTCTGTGCCGGATCTTCGGCGAAGCCCGTGCCCTTGAGAGTTACGATCCCGCCCGGGATCGACTGGCCGGGGCTGATGGACAACAGCACGGGCGGGAAATCGGTGCCGCTCGACGCCACGCGGAAGCCGAGTAGCGGCACGCGCATGTCGACGAGGTAGGCGCCACCGTCGACGATCGGGAAATCGACGCCGGCGGGATCGGCACCGGCGTATTGCGCCAGCTGCCACGCACCGCTCGCGGGATCCCAGCCCTGCACGCTGATGACATCGAGCTCGGTGCCGAGATCGTCCAGCAGGTCGTAGGCACTGTAGCCGGCCGGGGCGCAGGGCGCGCCGATCAGGTTCGTACCCGCGAAGAGATCGAAGGCCGGGCAGTCGGGACTGCCGCTGAAGTTGAGCTGATCGTTGGCCGTCGTGTGCACGATCAGGCCGGTGGCACGGCTGATCGGGAAATCGAAGCCGCGCGCGACGCCGTCGACCAGGTGCGCCGTCTCGAACTGACCGGTCTGCGGATTCAGCCGCTGGATGCTCTGTACCTGCGTGTTGACTGACAGCTGCGTCAGCAGGTCGAACGCGGTGATACCGAGCGGCACCGAGACGGGATAGGACATGTAATTGATACCGCGTTCGAGCAACAGTGAGCTGGACAGTACGTCGAGCGTGTTCGTCACGATGTCGGTGCCGGCGGTCGCCACACTGGCTGCGACCGACACGACGGCGGCATCATCGGGCGCGTCGGTACTGCTCTCGGCGCTATCGAAGAACTCCTCCGGGAAGAACACGTCTGTCGTATCGGCGATGACCCGATTGATCCGCTCGGGATCGAGTCCGACCGGGTCGCCGTCCAGCGGTTCGATGCCGACCAGATAGCTGCCCGCGCGGACAGGTATCCGGTACGATCCGTCCAACCCCGTGTACGCGCCTACGATCTGCTCGCGTGTCGTCGTGTCCGCGGCGTAAACATGCGCGCCGGCGACCGGGCGGCCGGTCACGCCGGATATCACGCGGCCCTCGATGCTGCCAAACTGCTGACCGAAGTCGGGGATGAGCGGATACTTGTCCGACAGATGCGCAGCATCGTCCTCCTTGAGGATGCGCGCACTCGCGACGTCGCTGGACTGGAACGGAAACATGACCGCGTCCCGGACCGATGAGTGCGACAGGCCCACGCAGTGTCCGATCTCATGCAGCGCCAGTGCGCGGATGTCAGCGGTGCCGTCGGCGCCTGAATTCTCCAGCGTCAGATTGCCGTCGAATACAATGTCGGCATCGAGGATCGTGCCCGCCGGGTAGGTGCCGTTCGGCAGGTCGGGCGTTCCATCGCCATTGAGGTCGTTATTGCTGTCGTCGACGACCAGCTCGCTGGCGATAACCGTCTGAGCGCAGACGGCGCCGACGCCGGGGCCAAAACTCAGGTCCGGGTCGTTGAACGTGATGAGATTGATGCCATCGACGCCCGCGCCGAGTCGGGATTCACCCCCCGAATTGTTGTTGTCGATCTCGCCGTCGAACGCGAGCTGCAGGTCCGATTCAGGCAGGGCATTGTATTGCGCGATGGCGGCGCCGAATTCCGCCGCGAGCTCGGCATTCGTGATCGTGGATGTCGGGTAGCCGTCGCTGCTCAACACGTACCGGACTGGTTGCATGCGATCGTCCCAGCGGATCGGGATCGGCTGACCATTATCGTCGTAGACGAACAGCGAGCCGCCCGCGAATACGCCGCCCGCGAGAACGACCAGAACGCCACCTAGCCAGATACGCGGTATCCGGTTCAGCACATTGGTTCGGACCGTCTTCATGCTTTGCAAGCTACTCTTGGTTTTCCGGGACGGATGTTTCCGCAGCGGCGGGCTCGGGGTTCTTGAGCGCGATGATGCGGAAATGCCGGGTCGTATTGACGATGTTTACAGGAGGCGTGTCGAATTCGATGCGTTCGGTCGTCGGACCCGCGACCGGCGGCGAAGTCTCGACCTCCGCCTGCGGCACGGCCCGCCGTAACAGCGCCATGTCCTTGTCCGCGATGTCGATCACGACGGATTCGGTCGTGGTGACCTGCTCTACAGTCAGTGATTCCTGATCGACCGCCTGCGGCGCCGTCGGCTCGTTGGCCAGCGCCGGAATGACGCACAAGATCAGTACGAAGCCGGCTAATAGTCTCATGGTCTCGCCTCCTCTGCGGCGCGCATCGCGGCCACCTCCTGGCGGATACGCGACTTGAAGTCATCGAGCACCCAGGTCTCCGTTTCCAGATCGGTGGCGCTGTCTGCCGCCTGCGTCGAACTCTGACCGGGTTTCGCCGACACGCGACGTTCGTCGGCATAGACGCGCTTGGCACCTTGGGCATCCGGCTCCATCCGCATGTAGGTCTGCTTGCCGGCAACCAGTCGCAGCTGGCCGGACTCATCGCGACGTGCGAACAGGATGACCTCGTCGTCCGAGCGTATCTGCACGCCATTGGACAGGCGCGTCGTCACAGGCACCTTGAGCACCGGATGGATCGCCGTACCGCCTGCGACCAGCACTTCGACGGACCGGGTACTGCCGCCCGTCAGGTCCTCGATGACATCGAAGCTCGAGGTGGTGAATACCTTGCCGTTGCGCCACTCGGTCCGCGTCGCCGTCACCTGTGCGTGCAGGATCTCGTCGGCGGCGCCCACTTTTTCATTGAGCGTCAGGGATCGGCCGATCTCGGCGCGAGCGGCCGGCGAGCCGATCAGCACGGCGGCGATGAATGCAATCGTCAGGCTTGATCGTCTCATGGTAACTCGTACTCGATGACGAGCCGCGGCGCCAGTGCCGAGGCAGTGTTGAAAGAGTTGGCCACGCGTCGGCCACTGCCTTCGATCAGGAGCACAATATCCTGTTCGATGACGCTGCGCGGCAGGAGCAGCAGCTCCTGAATGATCGGACTCAGGTCCGGGGTGCGCTGGGCGTCGCCGGCATCACCGACCGCGATCCATGGCACCACCGTCCAATCGACCGTGGCCGCGGTCATCGGTCGGCCGCTCAGATCACCGTGGACCCTCCGGAAGAATCCCGGTTCGGGCGTTGCTTCGCCGCGTACTGTGACCATGGCCGCGTCATCCGTAGCCTTCTTGGTGGTGAACTGCACCCAGGCACCGCGGACGATGGCGTCGCTCGGCAGTATCACATTGGTGAAACGCAGGCCCACCAGCTGCAGAGCGCCGTTCCCCCGCGCACCGATGTCGAGCGGTCCGAAACGGACGACCTCACCGGTCACGACGTCTTCCTCAGCGTCGTCGCGCGCGGCCGCGATCGCGACTTCCACCGTGCCGACGAAGCCCGGTTCCGGCCAGACGGCCCAGTCGAACGGCACGTCGGTAATCTCGATACCGTCGTCGACGCCGATCCGCACCGAGTAGTTACCGACAGAGTCAGACGCGACCGTGCCGGCGATCACGCCGGTCGCGGGATCGATCGTGAGACCCGGTGGCAGTCCCTTGGCCGTGTATGTCAGCGCGTTGCCGTCCGGGTCCGTCGCCATGATCGGCAGGCTGACGACGTCGCCGGTCCGCGATAGCTGATCCCCCGGATTGTCGACGACCGGCGGCTGGTTCGGTGGCGGTGGGTTGAATTCAACGGTAAGGACAGCCGCTGCGACGCTCTTCGAGTTTTTCGACTCGGCAACGCGGCGGCCGCTGCCGCCGATCAGGATCGCGACCGAGTTACCGGCCTGCCAGTCGGGTCGCAACGTGATCTCTTGCAGGATCGGCGCGAGATCCGGCGACTGCTGCTCGGGCCCCGCGTCACCGGCACTCAGCCACTCGGCGACCGTCCAGTCGACAGAGGCGACTGTCTGCTCGCGGCTGGACAGATTGGCGCCGGTCGCCTTGAACACCGCCGCATCGCCGCTCGCCTCACCGCGGAGCTCAAGATCGGTCGACTCGCTGCCAGGCTCGCGCGCCGTCAGCTGGATCCATGCATTCGCGACCGTAGCGCCGCGCGGGATCTGCACGTTGCGGAAGCGCAGCCCGACCAGCTGTCCGACGCCATCACTACGCGTCACCAGATCGAGGGCCGTGTTGCGGATGACGGACTGATCATCGAGGCTCTCTTCCGCGTCGTCCGGATTGCGCTTGATCGGGATCGTCAGCGTGACGATCGGTGCCGGTTCCTGCACGGTCCAGTCGAAGGACACGGTCACAGTATCGGTGCCGTCACTGACGCTGACCGTCGCCGCATAACTGCCGACGGACGCCGCCTCGATCGTGCCGGTGATCGCGCCGGTCTGCGCATCGATCGCGAGACCCGGCGGCAGACCGTCCGCTGTGAAGCTCAGCGTGTCACCGTCGGCGTCGCTCGCAACGATCTGAAGATCGACGTCGTCGCCCTCTTCATTGGTCTGGTTCCCCGGATTCGTGACGTCTGGCGGCGTGTTCGCGGCCGACTCGACGAGCCACTCGAACGCGGTCGTCGCGTCGTCGGCGCCGTCGGTTACCGTCACGGTCACCGCGTAGGCACCGGGCGCATCGGCGAGTGTGCCACCCACTGCGCCGCTGGCGGGGTCGATGACCAGATCGGGCGGCAGGCCAACGGCAGAGAACGTGAGTGGGTCGCCGTCCGGGTCGCTGGCGATGACCTGCAGCAGGACCGTGTCGCCGACCTGTCCGGTCTGATCGGTGACGGGCGTCAGGCTCGGGCTGCGGTTGACGTCCGCAACCGTCCAGGCGAAACCGGCAGTCGTCGAATCGGTGCCATCGTTCACGGACACGGTGATCGCGTAGGTGCCAGCCGCATCGAAGCCGAGCGTCCCGCTGATATTGCCGGTGGCCGGATCGATTGCGATCCCCGGCGGCAGCCCGACCGCGCCGTAGGTCAGCGTATCACCATCTTCGTCCGTGCCGGTCACTGCCAGGCTGACGATGTCGCCTTCGTCGTTCGTCTGGGCAGCGGGTGGGGTCACTGCCGGCGCACGATTCGTATTGTTAACCAGCCAGGAGAATCCGCCGCTATCGGACAGCACGCCGTCGCTGACGTTTACCGTCACCGCGTAGGTCCCCGCGGCGTCGAAATCGAGCAGCCCGGTGATCAGGCCCGTCGACGGCGCGATCGCGAGACCGGTTGGCAGACCGGTCGCCGCATAGGTCAATGGATCAGCGTCTGCGTCGGACGCGATCACCTGCAGTGAGACGGTGTCACCCTCGGCATTGGTTTGCGGACCGGGCACCGTCAGGACAGGTGCGGCGTTGCCCGCCACCACTAGCCAGTCGAAACCGACGGTGGTCGATTCGGCGGCATCGCTCGCGGTCACGGCCGCGGTGTAACTGCCGGCTGCACCCGTATCGATCTCGCCGGCGATCAGTCCGGTCACCGCATCGATGCCCAGACCGGGTGGCAGGCCTGTTGCCGAGAATGTCAGCGTATCGCCATCCTCGTCGGCCGCAACGATCGGCAGATTGACGATGTCGCCCTCGGCGTTCGACTGCGGACCCGGCGACGTGACGGTCGGCGCCCGATTCACGTCATTGACGGTCCAGTTGATCGTCGTGCCGGCGGTATCGACCCCATCGGTGACGTTGATCAGCGTTGTGTACGTCCCCGCCGCGTCAAAGTCGAGCGCGCCGCCGATGACGCCGCCCGCCGGATCAATGGCCAGTCCCGGCGGCAGTCCGGTCGCGGAGAATGTCAGCGTATCGCCGTCGGGATCGTTAGCCACCACCGGCAGATTGACGACGTCGCCTTCGGCACTGAACTGGTCACCCGGCGACGTCAACTCGGGCGAACGATTCACGCCCCCCACCGTCCAGGTGAAGTTAGAGGCAACGCTCACACTGCCATCGCCCACGTTCACCGACACGTTGTAGCTGCCGGCCGCAGCGAAGCTCAGGGTGCCGGAGATCAGACCGCTGACGGCATCGATGCCGAGACCCGGCGGCAGTCCGACGGCACCGTAGGTCAGTGTGTCACCGTCCTCGTCGGTTGCAACGATCTGCAGACTGACCGCCTCGCCTTCGTCGTCCTGCTGCGGACCCGGCGGCACGATCTCCGGCGGGCGATTGACGTCTGCGACGGTCCAGTTGAAGTTCGCGACGGCCGTGTCGGCGCCATCCGTCACGTTCACCTGCACGGCGTAGCCGCCGGCGCTGTCGAAGCCGAGAGTGCCGGAGATAAGACCGCTGACCGGATCGATCGCCAGGCCCGGTGGCAGCCCGGTGGCGCCGTACGTCAATGCATCGCCATCCGGATCGCTGGCTATCAGCGCGACGCCGATGGTGTCGCCTTCGTCGCTGCTTTGATCTGCCGGTGCCGTCAATGTCGGCGCACGGTTCACATCGGCGACATTGATCACGAAGCTCGCTGTGGCCGTGTCGGTGCCGTCGTCGACGCTCACCTGCACGGTGTAGGTGCCGACCGTATCGAAGCCAAGCACGCCCGCGATGTCGCCGGTCGTCGCTGCAATCGCAAGACCCGCTGGCAGGCCAGTGGCGCCGAAGGTGAGCGTGTCGCCATCGGCGTCAGTGGCGGTCGCCGACAAATTGATCGTGTCGCCTTCTTCGGCAAATTGTTCGGCAGGGACGGTCAGCTCCGGCGCGCGATTGACTTCGGTGACCGTCCAGGCGAACTGGGTCTCGGTCGTGTCGGTACCGTCGGCGACGGTGACGCGCGTGTTGTAGGCGCCGGCCGCATCGAAGCCGATCGCGCCCGCGATCGCACCGCTCGCAGGATCGATCGCCAGGCCAGGCGGGAGATCGACGGCGGCGTAGGTCAGCGTGTCGCCATCCGGGTCGCTGGCGACAATAGTCAGATCGACCGTATCGCCTTCGTCGTTCAGCTGGCTGCCCGGGTTAGTGACGTCGGGCGCACGATTGACCTCATTGACGGTCCAGCCGAAACCAACGTTTACGGTCTCTGTCCCGTCGGAGACGGTCGCCTGCACGGCATAGACGCCGGCCGCATCGAAGCCCAGCGTGCCGGTGATCGCGCCGCTGGCAGGATCGATGGCCAGGCCCGGCGGCAGGCCGGTGGCGCCGTAGTTCAGCGTGTCGCCGTCCGGGTCGTTGCCAGCAAGCAGCAAGTTCACGATCTCGCCCTCGTCGCTCGTCTGGTCGCCTGGCGACGTCAGGCTCGGTGCACGATTGACGTCGTTCACCGTCCAGTTGAAGCTGCCGTTCGTCGTGTCACCGCCGTCCGACACGCTGAGGTTGACGACGTAGGCGCCGGCGGCATCGAAGTCCACGGTACCGGTGATCGCGCCGCCGACGGCATCGATGCCAAGCCCCGGCGGCAATCCGGTTGCACCGAAGGTCAGCGTATCGCCATCGGGATCGCTGGCGGCTACCGGCAGGTTCACAACGTCACCCTCGTCGTTGACCTGTGCGGCGGGCGTCGTCAGGTCCGGCGCTCGATTGACGTCGGCGACGATCCAGTCGAAGGCGACGGTGGCCGTATCGACACCGTCGGTGGCGCTGGCCTGGACCGGGTAATTGCCGGCGGCGTCGAAACCGAGCGAGCCGGTGATGCGGCCGTTCGCGGTGTCGATGCCAATTCCGGGCGGCAGGCCGGCGGCTGCGTAGGTGAGCGGTTCGCCATCGCCGTCCGCACCGACCAGTTGCAGATCGACGTTGTCGCCCTCGTCATTCGTCTGCGTGCCGGGATTGTCGAGCGTCGGCGCCTGATTGACACCGCCAACGGTCCAGACAAACGCTGCCGAGTCGTCGAGGTCGCCGTCGCTCACGGTCAGCATCACGTCGTAGGTCCCGGCCGATGCGAAGTCGAGGGTACCGCTTATCACACCGGAAACCGAGTCGATCCCGAGTCCCGGCGGCAGGCCGGTGGCAGCGTAGGTCAGCGTATCGCCGTCCGGGTCATTGGCCGATACGGCCAGAGACACCACCTCACCCTCATCACTCTGCTGAGCGCCGGGAGATGCGAGTACCGGGGCGCGGTTCTGGTTCGCGACGGTCCAGGCGAAATTCACCGTCGCGGTGTCCGTGCCGTCGGTGACCGTCGCGGTGGCGGCGTAGCCGCCGGCCGCATCGAAGCCGAGATTGCCGGCGATGACGCCGGACGCTGGATCGATCGCCAGGCCAGGTGGCAAGCCGGCCGCTCCATAGGTCAGCGTATCGCCGTCGGCGTCCGCACCGACGAGCGCAAGATTCACCGTATCGCCCTCGTCGTTCGTCTGGTCGCCGGGCGACGCGAGCGTCGGCGCCTGATTCACGGCGGTAACGGTCCATGTGAAGCCGACGTTCGCAGTCTCGGCACCGTCCGTCACGCTCGCATTGACCGGGTAGACGCCGGCGCTGTCGAAGTCCAGCGTGCCGGTGATTGCGCCGCTCGCCGGATCGATCCCCAGACCCGGCGGCAGACCGGTCGCACTGAAGGTCAGCGTGTCGCCATCCGCATCCGCGCCGGCCAGCACGAGATTCACGGTGTCGCCCTCGTCATCCTGCTGGTCACCCGGCGACGCGAGCGTGGGTGCCCGGTTCACGTCGTTGACGGTCCAGTTGAAACTCGCATTGTCCGCGACCGTGCCATCGCTCACGCTGACCTGCACGATGTAAACGCCGGCCGCATCGAAGCCGAGCGTGCCGATGACCGCGCCGTTCGCCGGATCGATGCCGAGACCCGGCGGCAGACCGGTCGCGCCGAACGTGAGCGTATCGCCGTCCGCATCACTGGCGACCACGACGAGATTAATCGTGTCGCCCTCATCGCTGGTCTGGTCCGCTGGCGGCGTAAGTACCGGCGCCTGATTCTGATCGTTGACGGTCCAGGTGATGTTCGCCGTCGCGGTATCGGTGCCGTCACCGACCGTGAACGTGACGGGGTACGTCCCGGCGGCGTCGAAACCCAGGGTACCGCTGACGGTCCCCGTCGCTGAATCGATCGCCAGGCCCGTCGGCAAGCCGGTCGCACCGTAGGTCAGCGTATCGCCATCCGGGTCAGTCGCCGCGAGTCCGAGACCGACGACGTCACCTTCGTCATTGAACTGATCGCCTGGCGAGGTGAGTGTCGGCGCACGGTTGACGTCGTTGACGGTCCAGTCGAAAGTGACGTCGTCCGTATCGGTGCCGTCCGTGACGTTCACGTTGACGATATAGGCTCCGGCCGCATCGAAGCCGAGCGTCCCGGCGATCACACCGCTGGCCGTATCGATCGCGAGGCCCGGCGGCAGGCCGGTCGCGCCGAAAGTCAGGACGTCGCCATCGGCATCGTTGGCGACGATGCCCAGACTGATGACGTCGCCTTCATCGTTGACCTGCGCGCCCGGGGAAGTGAGGGCCGGTGTCTGATTGACGTCGCCGACGGTCCAGTTGAATTGAGCCGTTCCCGTGTCGGTTCCGTCCGCTGCGCTCACCTCGACCGTGTAGTTGCCCGCCGAATCGAACGGCAGCGTGCCGGTGATCGTGCCCGAGGCCGGATCGATCGCCAGGCCGGGCGGCAGGCCCGTTGCGCCCCAGGTCAGGGTGTCGCCGTCGTCATCCGTTGCGACGATCGGAAGATTGACGGCGTCGCCTTCGTCGTTGATCTGATCGGCGGGCGTTGTGATGACCGGAGCGCGATTGGTCTCGTTGACCGTCCAGTTGAAGCTGGCGTTGTCCGTGTCGGTTCCGTCCGTGACGTTGACAATGACTGGATAGATACCGGCCGCCTCGAAGTCCAGTGTGCCAGTGATAGCGCCGGTTGCGGGATCGATGCCGAGGCCCGGCGGCAGGCCGGACGCACCGAAAGTAAGCGTATCGCCGTCAGCATCGGTCGCCGCCAGCAGCAGATTGACCGCATCGCCTTCGTCGTCGAGTTGGTCGCCGGGATTGGTCAGCACCGGCGATCGGTTCACATCGTTAACGGTCCAGTTGAAGCTAGCCGCATCGGTGTCGGTGCCGTCCGATACGGTCGCGTTGACGACGTAAACGCCGGCCGCGTCGAAGCCCAGCGTGCCGGAGATCAGTCCACTGGCAGCGTCGATGCCGAGACCGGGCGGCAATCCGGTCGCGCCGAAGGTCAGCGTGTCACCGTCGGCGTCGCTGCCGGTCAGGGTCAGCGCGACGACGTCGCCCTCGTCGTCGATCTGGTCGGACGGCAAATTGAGCGTTGGCGTCCGGTTGGTCGCGGTAACAATCCAGGTGAAGCCGACAATCGCCGTATCGTTACCGTCGTTCGCCGTAACCTGGACGGCGTAAGTGCCTTCCGAGTCGAAGCTCAGCGTGCCACTGATGAGGCCACTTGCCGCGTCGATGTCGACGCCGGGCGGCAGGCCGGTAGCGCCGAGGGTCAGGACGTCACCGTCCGGATCGTTCGCGACGATCGCCAGGCTTACCGGATCTCCCTCGCGGTTTGTCTGGTCACCGGGATTCGTGACAGCCGGAGGCCGGTTCGTGTTGATCACAGTCAGCGAGAACACTTCGTCGGTGGTCAGTTGGCTGTCGAACGCCGTAACCGTGATCGGGTACACACCGGCATCGAGGAAGCCGGGTGTTGCCGTGATCGTGCCGGTGCCGTCACCGTTGTCGACCAGGCCGGCGAACGCCGGCAGGCCGGTTGCCGACAGCGTCAGCGGATCGCCGTCCGGATCGGTTGCCGATATCGGGACATCGAGTATCGCACCTTCGGCGACGGACCGTGCGCCGATCGCCGCAAGCACGGGAGGGAGATTGCCGGCGCCACCCGTGACGGTGACGGGCAACGTGACTGCTCCATGACCGATCGGTGCCGGCGGATCGTCGCTATTCGCCAGCACCGAGTTGCTGATCGTAATCGTCGCGTCCCCTTCCTGCTGCGCGACTATCTCGAGCAGGGCGATCGCACCGCCACCGGTCGCCGGGGCGTCTGCACCGCGCGTGCCGTAGACGATCTGCACGCTGCCGACAACATTGTCGATCAGCTCGGGACCCTGCATCGCCGTCCGGCCCGTCTCCGTCAACTGCCAGACGGGATCGGGACACGGTGCCTCGCCGCGGACGGTCTCACAGAGTGCGTTGCCACCGAGTGGCGCGAACGGCGGGACCGTGCCGCGGAACGCTTCGTTCGGATTGACCACACGGATGACCGACGGGTCGAACGTCAGAGAGATCTGGTAGGCACTCAGCGATTCGGGATCGAGGCCACTCACCGTGACCGCAACCAGGCGGCTCTCGCCGACCGGCATCGCCAGATTCACAGGCGAGAAGTCGATCGACTGCGCGCGCGACGCCGTGGCGGCGCCGAGACACGCGACGAGCAGCGCGAGCCAGGCCGCGCGACTCGCAATTTTGCGCCTGTCAGTTGAACGGCGCACTTTCACCGAACCGGTTGAGGATCGACTGCATGTCCAGCACATCGATCGTGTCGTCTACCACGATGTCGAGGTCCGGGCTGAACCTGCACTCGCCGGTCGTGGAGCCGAAGCTGTTGAGAAGGAACTGGAAGTCGAGCACGTCGACCGTGTCGTCGCAGACGGTATCCGCGAAGAAACAGCTGGCCAGAGCCGTGAAGGCAAGCGGCTCGCCGACCGCGGTCAGCGCCGGCGTACGACGGAATCGAACGCGCTCCGCCTGCGGGCAGGCGAGACCGCGGATCTCGCGGAGTCGAACGTCGACGTTCTCGACGACCGGCAACCGCGCGCCGTTCAGATCCAGAAGATTGTTGCCGTCGAAATAGACGCTCGCGACCGGGGCAGCGGTGTCGACGAACGCTGAGATCGGGGTCGGCGACAAGATCGGCACGTCGAGCAACACGAGCACGCTGCGCGGATCCGTTGCCGTCGACGGAACATACGGACGAAAACTCAAAAGCTCGCTAATCGCGAGATTCGCGCCGGTAACGAGTGCAGCGGGCGTGTTCGCGGTCGTGACGCCATATAGCTGCCCGGCATCCGGAAACACGCTGTCCCCGTCGCTCGCCGTTACGGTGAGGCGCAAATAGTAGGTCGTCTCCGGCAACAGGTTGCTGATCGTCGCTTTGACGACACCGTTCGCGTGCGCCTGAAGCACGCCGGCCGAATCGACGACGGTCGTCGCGGTGGTCACGGGCGACGTGCCGGCTGCATCGTCGAAGATCTGCAGCACGACCGCGGTAACGGGCCGATCCGAGACGGCGACGATGCTAAGCGAACGCGACGCGACGTCGGACTCCGCGACGAGCGTGAGGGCCGCCTGTGCAAGCCCGGCGAAACCGATCAGCCCGGCCAATGCGACCTTCGTCAGCATCGACGCCGGGCGGCCGTTCACGGTGTCAGCACCTCGAAGCTAGCCTCTGGCGGCGTGTCGTCGAACAGCAGCACGTGGGTGTTGTCGCCGGGGCCATCCATGTCGTACTCGAAGTCGCCGTTTTCCATCTCCGGGAAGTTCACGTCCACGCTGTCGGCATCGTGCCAGGGGTAGTCGATCCACGCGGATGCCCCCCAGGGAGCGCTGACGTTGGGCTCATTGTCGATGCGGTCGGCGCGCTCTTCGTCGGGCCGGATGCGCTGGCGTCGGGCCGGCGTTCCGGGCTGCTGATCCAGCATCGCGCCGTATTCGCGCGCGCCGTCATCGTTGTTGCGATGGAAATTCCGATCCCAGGCCTGCACCGTGAGCTGCACCTCACCTTCCGGCAAACCGCCGGGAAACGCCGCGTCGATACTGGCGAACGCGAGCTCCCATTCGCGGTTCTCGAGCCACGGGTCCTGCACGGGCGGCGGGACTCGCTTCACGCCGTCCGGATCCGGCGTTATCACCGTGCCGTTCAGCCGGATCTCGATGCCCAGCTCGGCCGGATCGGGATCGGGTTCGTTGACGGGTTCATTGAACTCGACGATCAGCGTAAACGGTTCGGACGGATCGATGTGACGCAGGGTCGTGACGGTGAGATTTCGCTCGTAGACGTAGGTGAACTGCTTTACCACGTTTGCTCCAAGTCTTTCGTTGATGAACGAGAAGTCGCGTATCCGCGTCTGATCGATCCACTCGGCCTCGTAGCGAAGCGGCTCTTGCTGCGTGTCTTGCTTGACTTGCACCTTTTTGAGATACGGCGGCAGATTGACGATGTCGTACCAGAGCCGGGAATAGCCGGCAGAGTATTCGACGGACAGCGGCAACAGACGCGACAGGTACTGCTCCGCCAGCGACAGCGGGTTGTTCCCGCCGAAACTCCCGCTGTCCGGATCGGTCGCGTTGCCGACGACCGGATTATCGATTGGGTCGTAGAGCCGGTCGAAGAACTGCCGGCGGCCGGGCGGGCGGACCAGCTCGCGATGATCGAAGTCACCGCCACCCGCGAAACCCTGCATCAGCTGTTCGATGTAAAAGTAATTGCCTCCGCCTGCAGGGCTGGGGCCGCCGTCGCGGCTGGTCGGCCACCAACCCTCTTCGGCCAGCTCGAGCAGAAACTCGACGGCCTTCGCGGCGATCTCGGCCCACAACATTCCACGAAGTCTGGTTACCCTGTCAGGTGCTCCCCGGATCCCGAGCGTTGGATCGGTGATCCTGAACTGCGCCCAGCAACCGGGGCCAGGCACTTCCGTACGCTCGGACGTCCCGGTACCCGTCCCATCGTCGAGGAACAGGTCTTCGCCGTCGATACACCACGCGGCGTGCCCGTCGATCACGTTGAAATCGAACTCGATCGTGCAGCTCAGATTCCCGTCGCGATTGAAGGTCTCTGCAATCTCGCCGGAAGCCGCATCCTCGGCACAGCCGTAAGGCGGCATCAACGCAAACACGTCGAGCTCGCCTTGCATCACCGCGAGGTTGTAGACCGATCGATTCAGCCCGGCGACGGGGTGGACAAGCGCACCGCCCGGGCCCAGTACGAGGTCGCCGCCCTGTCTGGGCACTCCCCAAACGTCCGTGAAATCCCTGACGGCTGCCGGCCGCATCTCAGTGGGGTCAGCCGGAATGGGTTCATCCGGAGTGGGGACATGCAGAGCCGGCAGGTCTTCCGCAAGATCCGAGGATTCGGTGCCCCATCGCAATGGGGTATTGTTCTTCTCGTTGTCATTCAGATCCCAGAGCAGCGTCGGTATCACGCTCGCCTCGTAGTCGTCCTTCTCATCAAAAACGCCGTCCTCACTCAAGGCATTGATGTACTCGAAGACCGCATCGACCGGACCCAAGGTCAGATGGAGGTCGTTGTGCGCATGAGCGACCGAGCTGGAATCCTGGACATGGTGCAATGAGTGGCCAAGCAGGAAGAAACCCATCTGTTTAGCGGGCTGGCCAGTTTGAGTGATTACGATCTCCATCCCCGTCGAGAGCGAGTCGGGATCCACCATGCTCACGGTGCGCCGGGTGAGTTCTTCCTGGTAGCCGAACACCTCGACAGCCTGATCGAAGTAACGATGCCCAACGTAACCCGAATCGAACGGATCGCCGAGCGCCACGGCGACCGACGATCGGTCTCCGGTGTAGGCGTTGCGGAAATGCGATCCGACTCGAGATACCGGCGCGTCCTCGGCGACCGATCCGTTGACGACACTGAGACCGCCATTGAGGTACTGCCGGCTCCCGAGGCGATCGTCCTCCTCCTCGTTGTAGCGACGGTCTTTGCCCCAATACTCGCGGCCGTTCGTCGACAGCTCGACATAGGCAAAGCGCTCGCGTTCATCGCCGTCCGTCCTGGCCGCCTCCTCGATGACTGCCAGCGCAGCTTCGGTGATGCGCGAATGCGTGACATTGTCGTCGTGCGCCGATGCGATCGTCCCCAGCGCGACGGCGAATCCAAAAACGACCGTGTATCGAAACAACTTCACCGTCGTCGCACCGTCACGCGATTACCGTCGTACTCGAGCTCGTAGCCGAGCAACCTCGTTACTTTGGACGTCGTTCTCGACATGATCACGACCGTCGGCTCCGCTTCGATTGCTTCGAGTTCTGTGAGCAGCGGTTCGTCGATGTACTGCGAACGCTGCTCGTGAGTCATGTTCCCTATCCCGGGAACAATGCTCTCATACATGTCAAAGGGCCGAAGGGGTCTGGCGAGACGGTACTGTTCGAGGAGGTCTCCGCGGCCCTCTTCCAGCAAGAACTGGATCGCGGCTGCGTGCAGTTCTGAATCGTTTTCGGACAGCATCTCCGGCAACTGTTCGATCCTTTCGTCCGGCGTCGACCAGAAGAACCGGTTGAATTTTGTCGCCGAACGCTCGACCTTTCGCCGCAGGCGAAACGGTTCGATCTGTGCAGCGAAAGCCGTGGGTTCATCGATCAGAGCGTACGCGTACAACAGCTGTTTGTTGCCGGTTCGCGTGTACTCGAGACTGTTGACGTCCGCCATGAGCTGCTGCCGTATCTCGTCTCCGCGGCCGGCGTTGATCGCGAGCCTGTACGCCGCGGCACGATTCAACAACATGTCGTCGTCGACATGTTGCAGGGCACTCTCCGCAATCTCGGGAGGCGTGCTGAGCCAATAGCGTGACATCGCGAGCGTGAGCTGCAGTCGGCTGCTCGATGGATTTTCGATGACCTCGGCCGCGAACTCGGCGCTTCGCTCCGGCGATCCAACGGCGTCGAGCGCGTCGTAGAAGGACCCCGTCACCATATTGTCCGGATTCAGCCTGCGACCGATGGCGATCAGGCGTTCCGCGTGTGACTCGTCACCGATCGAACCGATCACACCGAGCAGGTGATTGAGCTTCATCACCAGCGCCTGGTATTCGTCGGCATCATCGCCCAGGTTCGCAGGATCGTAAGCGGCGAGAGCGCCGACGACGTCCTCCAGCGCGGCCAGCACGCCGGGAGCCGCGGCGCTGCCCCGCTCGATGATGCTCTGGCGCGCGGCGGCTGCACCTGGGTTCTCCCAGTCGTTGAACGCCTCGATCTCGGCAACCAGGTCGGGTGGCACGTTACTGCCGAAGACCGATGTGCCGGTAGCGGTTGCGCCCTGGGTTGAGTCCGGGGCGGATTGCGGTTGCTCGACGCCCGCGTCGGCTACCGGCGCCGACTCCGCGGGGGCGGGCTCGTCACCCGATTGATCGATTGATTGTTCGATCGCCGGTTCGGGAGGTGGTCCGACCTCTGGTCCCGTTCGGTACAACACAACGCCCGCGGCGACAAATACAACCGCGATAACCGCGAGAATGAGTCCTCGGTTCCTCACGAATTCCCCAATAAGCCCCTCTGCGCTTTGTCGTTCTTATAGTCACCCCCGCCGCGCCCATCCGCGGCTGCTACGCATCCCGAGTCATCAGGACTGTATATGAAAGTAGCGAATTCCGTTGTGGGCGTCAATTAACATAGATGTACTGCCCAGACGACAGGCTCTGTTATCGTCGCCTGAGTGCCAATCGATGCAGCGTGTCTATTGGCTGAATCCTGCCCGTGCTAACTGCCGCGGCCACGGCCGCTCTTTCGCGCACCCCGCCAGCCTGGGAGCACCTGAGAGTTCAGCAAACGATCCTACTTGGACACGCGTTTCAGCGCGAATACGCGCGAATTCTCCTTTCCGTCCTGAAGACCGAAAAAGGTGACGTGCACGTTATCCTCGTCGACCAGTGACAACTCAATGTCGCGCGAATGATAGGCATCGGGTGATTCGAGGTTGGAGACGCCGACGAAGGCGAGCGACAGCGTGCGCGTATCCGCATCGAAACCACGGCTCACCATGCTCGGGTGGTTTCTTGCGCCGCAGTAGTGCGTGGCGCGAATGTCGTTGTTGTCCAGGTGATACACCGTGGTCATGTAGACGCTCTCATCGCTGCCGACATAGTTTTCGACCAGCGCCGTGCCGCCCGACGTTACGTAATAATCGACGCGCGTCGGCCGCCATTCACTGGTGGGGTTGTCGTAGCTGCCGTCCGCGTATTGTGCGTCCCATTGTCCGGGGAGCGTTTCTATCAACGTCTCGAAAAACGCCCGTCGGTCCGGGTAGGCCGTGGGAGTCGATTCTTTCTCGGCAAACGCCGGTACTGCGGACAAACCCAAACTCAGGACGCCAACCACAACCCACTTCCTATCGATCCTGCGCATTTTGCTCTCCCGACTCCAACAGCGTTCCCGCCGCGCTCCAAGCCATCCGGTCCGCGGCGTTTATTGGTTAGACTGGAGAAACAAGGCGATTGTTACCGAACGTGATTTTCGACGGCAATTCACTTGAGTTATCGACGGCAAGCGCGCGAGTCCCGGTGTGGTGATTTCCGGCGACAGGAGGCATGATTTACACCCCCCGTCGATACCAGGACCCATGCCGACCGAATCCGTCCAGTACAACCTGCAAGGCCGCGTCGCGACCCTTCGCATCGACGACGGCAAGCGCAACGCCCTGTCACCGCAAGTCCTTCGGGAGATTTATGCGGCGCTCGATCGGGCCGAAGCCGATCGGGCGCTCGTCATAATGACCGGGCGCGACTCCGTCTTCTCGGCGGGCTTCGATCTCAACGTGATGAAGCGCGGCGGTATCGACGCGCTCGGAATGCTGCGTGCGGGTTACGCCTTGACGGCTCGCGTGATGGCGTATCCCTATCCAGTCATCGCCGCCTGCAACGGTCATTCACTGGCGATGGGGGTCTTCCTGATGCTGTCGGCGGACTACGTCATCGGCAGCCGCGGCGATTTCAGAATCGCGGCCAACGAAGTGGCGATCGGCCTGACCATGCCGCGCGTCGCCGCGGCGATGTTACGCCATCGACTCGACCCCGCCGCCTTCCAACGCGCAGTGGCCTTATCCCACTACTTCGACGTCGAATCCGCGTTACGCGCCGGATTCTTCGACGAACTGGTCGAACCCGGCGACCTGATTTCCCGGGCCCAGGCCTGCGCGGAACAATTTGAGAAGCTCGATCCGCGGGCGCACACGGCTTCCAAACGCAGAATCCGCGCGGCGCTCATTCGGTACATCCGCTTCAGCATTCCATTGGATCTGCTGGATGCCGTGTTGACGGGCTTGCGGCGCGCGCGACGACGATAAACGGCGTCCGATCGCTGCCTGTGAGTCTCATGGCGGCGCGGTAGCTTCGTCCTCCTTCCCTTGCCCGCCATTGCCATAGAATCGCGCGAAACCCGGTCGTACACCCTTGCGAAACCACCGAACTCCGCAACCCCTTCTAGTCGATCGTCGTGCTCGCCATGTTCGACGCGTCACTTTCGAGACCGGCACCGTTGACCGCGGTGACGATGAAAAAGTAAGTCGCCGGCGCCAGGTTCTCGACCGTGTAGGACGACAACCCGGGGTTGAGCAGGTCTACTCGCACGTTCAGTTGGTTCGAGTTCGTACCGTAGTAGACGCGATACGACGCCAGATCGACTAGCGGACTGCCGTCGGTATTCTGCGTCGGCGGCGTCCAGGTGAGCGTCGCGGACCCCATGCTGGCCTGGTTTACGACGATGTCGAAAGCCGGCAGCAAACTGCTCGAGCCGGCATCGCTCACCGTGATCACAATGCTTGAATACGTACCGGCATCGCCCTCGGACGGTGTTCCGGTCAATGCGCCGGTCGCCGCGTCGAAACTCGCCCAGGCGGGCCGGTTCTGAATGCTGAACGTCAGCGGATCGCCATCGGGGTCGGCCGCCGTCGGCGTAAACGCGTACGCCTGCCCCACGTTGACCTGAGTGGACGGTGTGCCGCCGATGGTGGGAGCCCCGTTAGTCGCCACGACCGAGATCGAGAACGCCGGAAGCGAGGCGTTCAACGTGCCGTCGCTCACGGTGATCACAACGCTTGAATACGTACCGGTGTCACTGGCGGACGGCGTGCCGGTCAATGCACCGGTCGCCGCGTCGAATCTCGCCCAGGCGGGCCGGTTCTGAATGCTGAACGTCAGTGGATCGCCATCGGGGTCGGAGGCGCTGGGCGTGAACGCATACGTGTTGCCAATCGTCGCGCCGGTCGGCGGTACACCCGAGATTTCGGGCGGCAGGTTGGGCACCGCGTTCATCTCGACCGAGATCGAGAACGCGGGAATGGATGCGCTCGACGCGCCGTCGCTCACGGTGATCACAATGGCGGAGTACGTACCGACGTCGCCCGCGGACGGCGCGCCGGTCAATACGCCGGTCGCCGCGTCGAAACTCGCCCAGGCCGGACGGTTCTGAATGCTGAACGTGAGCGGGTCGCCATTGGGATCCGCGGCCGTCGGCGCAAATGCGTATACCTGCCCCACGTCCACCTTGGTGGGCGGTGTGCCGCTGATGGTCGGAGCCTCGTTGGTCGCAACAACCGAGATCGAAAACGCCGGAATGGAGGCGCTCGACCTCCCGTCGCTCACCGTGATCGCGATGTTGTCGTAGTCACCGATGTCGCCGCCCTGCGGCGTACCCGCCAGTCCGCCGGTCCCTGCGTCGAAAATCGCCCAGACCGGACGGTTCTGAATGCTGAACGTCAACGGATCGCCGTCGGGATCGAAAGCGCTCGGTGCGAACGAGTACGTGCCGCCAAGCGTCACGCTGGTCGGGGGTACACCCGAGATTTCCGGCGGCATGTTGGGCGCCGTGGCCGGCTCGACCGAGATCATGAACGCCGGCAACGCCGTCGACGTCGAACCGTCGCTAACGGTAATTACGATATCGAGATAAACGCCTTCCGAACCCGGAGACGGGATTCCGGAGAGCCTGCCGGTCCGCGCGTCGAAGTTGGCCCAGTCGGGCCGGTTCGCGATCGAGAACTCGAGTACGTCGTTGTCCGGATCCGAGGCCGCGGGCGAAAATGAATAGTCCGCTCCGACCTTGACCACCTGCGGCGGGGCGCCGGCGATGACCGGTGGTTGATTCTCCGCGGGCGGCGGATTCGGGGACGACGCTTCTTCCGCGTCGCCGTTCGTCAGACAGCCGTTCAGGGCGATAGCAATCGTGAACCAGGTGGCGATCAAACGCATTCGGTTGAGTTGTGTTCCCATTTGCCTCTCAGCAGGTTTGCCTTTTTCAACACGTCTCCGGCATAGCAGCTTGATCTAGGCAAGGCGGCGCCTGGGCTTGCACAACACTCGAGACGAACACCGACCGCAACGCGGCGGATGTCCTGCTGTCATGGAGCGAGGAAACGTGCGTGTATTGCTGACTGTCGAACGACCGGGGTCCAAACACGATTGTGTCCGACGGCAGTGATCCTAGGGGCGGGATCGAAGTGACTCAATTGTTGTAATTGCCTGTTCGTGCTCAGTTTATTTTCAGTTAAGGAACGCCGGTCGGCGCGGGGTGAACGCACGGCTGATCGCACCCGGCAGTTCGACGGTGTCGCTGATCGTCAATCGGATGCAGCACCGTGCGATGCTTCACCGTCGGCATCGAGCCCGATAGCCTGGGCTAGGCGAGCACGGATCAGTGACGCAATACCGACAGGGTGATCGGCGAAAGCCGCGTTGATCTTTTTTATGGAATCAGATTCAGTTGCCTTGCCACTGCAACCGCGGACGTTCGATTACCGACGCCCAACTTGGCGAAAATGTTCTTGAGGTGCCACTTGACGGTGTTAAGGCTGATAAACAACGACGCAGAAATCGTGTTGTTGGTACTACCCGATGCAATCAGGTTCAAAATCTTTCTCTCGCGGTCGCTCAACGGCTCAATCAATCCCTGGGCGGCGCCGTCCTGTCCAGAGGGTTCCCGGCCCGCCTTATCGGATTCCGCGGCGATGAGGACGGTGATCGCTTCGAGAAATCGTCGTTTAGACTGCGGCCAGTCCCCGATATCGCGATCAAGCGAATCTAGCAACAGCGCGTCAATCTCCTGTCCTTCGTCGATAAAGCAACGCACCGACCGGTTCGGCGCCGCAACGTCCAGCGCTTCGTCGATTAGGCCCAGCGCTTTACCCTTGTCGTCGGCAAATCGTGCCCGAGCCTCCAGGACGTAACATTCGAGCACGCGCATTCCTCTGCGAGAGCCCGTTGCAAGTTCGCGCAGCCGCGCCAGCACCGACAAAGTCACCTCGGGCCGCCCGGTGGCAATCTGCAGTCGTGCCCAGGTCAGCGCTTTGCGGCAGGCTACCCGCTCCCACTCCGAAGGTATCGGCACGGTATCGGCGTCGACGTCGATGCCACTGCTCACCGCATGATCGATGGCCTCGTTCAATCGACCCGACTGCAATAGATAGGCAATGCGCCCCCCTTCCACCAGCGATCGGTGCCGTTCGTACGGCGTCCCCCAACGCGCGCCAAGCGCCGCGGTCAGATCGTAACAACGCATTGCGGCACGATGATCGCCGCGCAAACCGCTGATACGAGCCAGCGCGGTATACCCGAACACCAGCAGCTTCGTAAAACCGACTTCGCCTATCAACGGAAGATTCGGCTGCAGTCGCTCGAGCGCTTCGTCGATACGATTCCACTGGTAAAGAACGATGCCCTGAATGACCTGGGGAACCGGCGCCACATACTTCTCCTCCGAGAAGCTCGTGCTTTCGGGCGCGAACCTGGCGAAACAATGATCGAGGTTTCCGTTGGCAAAATCCGTCAATGCCAGGAAGCACTCCGAGTAGATCGCACCAAACTCCGAGCGAGCCAGCAGATGAAAGTGGCGCGCCTCCGAGAGGACTTTGGCGGCGCGATCGAATTCCGCCAGTTCCGCATACGCATATCCGAGAAAATTACAGGCGAGACCACGCTCGAAGTCATTGAGATAGTGAAAGTCCGTCGCGAGCAGTTTGATGATTGCACCGGGGTCGTCACGCGCGATCGCGATGCCGGCCGCCAACAGTTTCACCTGTTCTTTGAGATAGTCGCATTCATCGGCCGCAAATCTCGATTCACAGTTCTCGACGAGAGTCGTGAGCCTGGACAGAATTTCCTCGCTCTCGTCGGCGCTGTTTGCGTGATACAGCGCGGTCCCCAACAGATAGAGCAGCTTCGGGTTTTCGTTCCTGACGTGCTCGGGTATGCGACGGATCCACGCAATTACGCGCGGCATACGGCCCGCCCTCAACTCGATCCAGGACTGCCGCTCCACCAGCGTGGTCACCGTTGGAAAATCGCCGGCCAGCAACCCGTATTCCACCGCCTCGCGCGACAGGTTTTCGCGCTCGCACCACTCCGCAGCTTTGCGATACAGGCCGACCAGTTCGCCTGGATACTTACGTCGCAACTCTGTCAGCAGAAACTCATGAAACAGTTGGTGGTAGCGATACCAGATATGCTCCTGATCCAGCGGTGTAACGAACAGCCCGTCGCGCTCGATCTCCTCCAGCAATTGGTGTGCGTTGTCGAGCCCCGTCAGCGCCGCCGCCAATTCGCCATTGAGTCGCTCCGCTACCGACGTTCGCAGTAGAAACTCCTGAATCGCCTCGGGCTGTTGATTCAATACGTCAGTTGCCATGTAATCGGCGATGTCCTTGAGACTGCCCGAGAAGGAATCAATAAAGCCATCGCGCCTGTCGGGATCGCGGAGTGACAGAGAGGCCAGCTGTAGCCCCGCTACCCAGCCTTCGCTGTGCTCGTGAATCTTCTCGACCTGCTGGTTGCTCAGTCCGAGCTTGCGAACCTCGGTAAGAAACTCCGTGGCTTCAGACAGGTCGAAGCGCAGTTGTGCCGAAGTGATCTCACGCAGCTCGTCCCGGACGCGCAGTGCCGCGAGCCCGAACTGCGGGCGTGTTCTCGACGCGACGGTCATCTGAAAATTATCCGGCGCCAGATTGAGCAACAACTCGATCAACTCGTCCGTTTCACCGATGCTGACGCAATGGTAATCGTCGAGGAACAGGTTGACCCGCGTGTCCGCTTCGTTGATATCCTGAACCAGGTCGTTCAGGGTCCGCGTAATGTCCAGGCGCGTGTTGCCGCCGACAATTCTTCCCGTTCGCGACCCGAAGCTCGGCACCTCGTAACGAATCGCCTCGACGATGTCACGCAGCATCTCCGCCAGGCTGTGATCGTCGGTGCCCAGCGACAACCATGGCACCGCGTATGCGTCGGCCAGCAGCGCTTCGCGCAGCTGGATCAGCAGGGTTGTCTTGCCAAATCCGGCGGGCGCCGCCACGAGAGTGAGCATCGGCGGCCGCCGCGCGTTGCCGGAAACCAGCAACCGACGGCGCGAAATCATCTTTGAGCGGGCTATCGGCGGTATGAACTTCGTTTTCATACGAAACGCTATGTGGACTATATTAGCTAGTCATTTTGCACCAGGAAGGATTCCATGTGAGTATCGATCGTGCCGTCACCTTGTAGTTCAAACCGAACGTAGCTGTTTGCCGGTATCGCCTTCCAGTTCGAGATGTCTTCATCGAGCGGCTCGGAAACCAGCAGCGTACCGCCGTCCGTTCCGCTCAGATACAGCGACGGCGTGTGGTTGTCGGATGCCCAGCGCACGGCGTGCACCGCGCGGCCGTCGGTCACGGCCAGCGTTGCACGGAACGCCGCCGAAACACCGCGTTTTAGTCGCAGTGCATTGATTTCACTAACCGTTTTCCGGATCGCCGCGCGCGGTTCCGTGCGCAACCCGTGCGCAATCATGAGCTGAAACATCAGCTCGCTGTCCGTGCCACCGACCATCGCGTCGAAACATTCGTCCGTCAGTCTATCGTACAAGGTCCGTCGCAACTCGCTGAACCCGCCGATCTGTCCGTTGTGCATGAACAGCCACTCGCCGGAGCGAAACGGATGGCAATTCACGTGCAGATTCGGAGCTCCGGTCGACGCACGCACGTGCGCGAAAAAAACACGACTTTCGATGACGCGCGTCAGTTCGCGCAGATTCGGATCGGCCCACGCCGGACCGGCGTCGCGATAGAGAGCGGGTTCCGCGGCGTTGCCGTACCAGCCGAGTCCGCCGCCGTCTCCATGCACACCGAGCTTGGCTTTGTGCGAGTGTTGAGCCTGTTCGCAAAGAGAGTGTGGGCCTTCGTAGAGAAACTGCTCGATCAGCCGGGGTTCCCCGATGTAGGTCAGCCAACGGCACATGGTGAATTATCCTGATTGTTGCAAGAAGAACTGCGGGACTTTGGACCGTTCAGAATAGGTAGTAATCGACGACCGCGAACCACCCCAAAGTGTGGTTGCGTCACACCGGGCCGACAGACACAATGAAATTGGACTCGATTTGCGAACGCACTATGTCGATGCTGAGCAATAACCCCCTTCACCACCCGGCCGATCCTCGATGCTAGCGGTTGTCATCCGCCGATTGCTCGCGACGATTCCAGTAATGGCGGTCGTCGCGATTATCGTGTTCTCTTTGCTGTACCTGACACCGGGCGATCCCGCCGCGGTCCTCGCGGGTGAACAGGCGACGGCGGAAGATATTGAGCGTATACGAACGTCACTCGGGCTCGATGAGCCCTATCTGGTTCGCTTCGGGCAATGGATAGGCGGCGTGCTGCAAGGCGACCTCGGCACATCGATATTTTCGCGGCGGCCCGTGATGGACCTGATCGTGCAACGTCTGGAGCCGACGATCGCGCTGACGATCGCGTCGTTGCTGATCGCGATAACGATCGCCATACCGCTCGGTGTGATTGCCGCCTGGCGCTCGGGCGGCATCGTCGACCGCCTGGCGATGAGTTTCGCGGTGCTTGGATTTTCGATCCCGGTGTTCGTGCTGTCGTACCTCCTGATCGCACTGGTCTCGGTGGAACTGAAATGGCTGCCGGTGCAGGGCTACGTGCCGATTGCCTACGGCCTCGGGCCGTTTGCTCGGCACCTCATTCTGCCCGCGCTGTCGCTTGGCATCATCAATGCGGCGCTTATCGCGCGCATTACCCGCACCACCATGCTCGAGGTACTGAATCAGGACTACATTCGAGCGGCACGCGCGAAAGGCCTTTCGGTGCGCCGCGTACTCGTCCGGCATGCGCTGAAAAACGCGGCCGTGCCGATCGTGACCGTCATCGGCATCAGTTTCGCGCTGTTGATCAGCGGCGTGGTCGTGACGGAAACCGTGTTCAACATCCCGGGCCTCGGACGGTTGACGGTCGACGCCATACTGCGCCGCGACTATCCGGTTATCCAGGGCGTCATCCTCGTGTTCTCCGCGACTTACGTCATCGTCAATCTCGTCGTTGACCTCAGTTACCGGTTGTTCGACCCGAGGATTCAGCATTGAGCGCTGTGGAGACGAGTATTTCCGCCGCGCAGCCGAGCGGGCTGGCGCGAACCTGGCGCAAACATCCCAACCTCGTTATTGGCGCTGCAATGTTGGCGACGGCAATACTGGCTGCAGTCGCTGCACCCTGGCTCGGCACGATCGACCCGCAGGCCATATCGCCTTTCGACCGCCTGCGGGAACCTGATACAAGCTTCTGGTTCGGCGGCGATCTCGTTGGCCGCGACGTTTACAGCCGCACGATATTCGGTGCGCGCGTATCGCTCGCCGTCGGTGTCGGCGTGGTCATCGGCGGCCTCTCACTGGGCCTCGTGGTCGGATTACTCAGCGGTTTCGTGCGCTGGATCGATCAGATTCTGATGCGGGTGATGGATGGTCTGATGGCCATCCCGTCAATCCTGCTCGCGGTCGCGCTGATCTCTCTGACCGGCGCCAGCCTCAGGAACATCGTCATCGCGATATCCATCGCCGAGGTGCCGCGCGTGGCCCGGCTGGTACGCAGCGTCGTGCTATCGCTCAAGGAACTGCCGTATGTGGAAGCGGCGATCGCATCAGGCACGTCGTTCCTGTTGATACTTTGGCGACACATTTTGCCCAATACCGTTGCGCCCCTCCTCGTCCAGGGAACCTATATCTTCGCGTCCGCGGTACTGACCGAAGCGATCCTGAGTTTCATCGGAGCCGGCACGCCGCCGTCGACACCGAGCTGGGGCAATATCATTGCCGAGGGCCGCACGGTGTTTTCCATTGCGCCGCACATCGTCCTGTTTCCGGGTCTTGCTCTATCGTTTACGGTTCTCGGCGTCAACCTTCTCGGCGACGGGCTGCGCGACACTTTCGACCCGCGCTTCGTGAGTCGAAAGTGAACGGCGAATCGGCTTTGTTGAGCGTTGACGATCTCAGCGTGACTTTCGACACCGATCGCGGCGTCGTTGCCGCCGTCAGCGATTTTTCCTACGTGCTCAGAGCGGGTGAGACGCTGGCTATCGTCGGCGAGTCCGGGTCCGGTAAAAGTGTCGGCGCGCTGGCGGTCATGCAGCTCATTCCGAATCCACCGGGCCGTATTACGAGTGGCGAAATCCTCTTCGACGGGCGGCGCTTGCTGCAACTCGACGAGAATCAAATGCAAAAGATCCGCGGCAACGACATCGCGATGATTTTTCAGGAACCGATGACCAGTCTCAACCCGGTGCTCACCATCGCTGAGCAAATCATGGAAGCGGTACAGCTGCATCAGGGTTTCGACAAGACAAGAGCTCGTGCCCGGGCGCTCGAAATGCTGCGACTCGTGCAGCTCACCGAACCTGAGCGACGCCTCGACCAGTACCCGCATGAATTGTCGGGCGGTATGTGCCAACGCGTCATGATTGCCATGGCGCTTGCCTGCACGCCGTCCATCCTGATTGCCGACGAACCGACAACGGCGCTCGACGTCACGATACAGGCGCAGATTCTCGACCTGATGCGCGATATCAAAGAACGATTGGGGACTGCGATACTCCTCATCACCCACGATCTCGGCGTGGTCGCTGAGATGGCCGACCGGGTTCTGGTCGTCTATGCCGGTCGCAAAGTCGAGGAAGCGCCGGTTCGCGAGCTGCTCGACACCCCGCGGCATCCTTACACACTTGGGCTACTGGGTGCGATGCCGCGCCTTGGCAACGGCGGGCAACGGAACCGGCTGACGGAAATTCCCGGCACGGTGCCTTCGTTGCTGGAATCGATTGTCGGCTGCGCCTTCGCCGCACGGTGCCCCTTGGCCGGTGACAAATGCCGCCAACACGCACCGCCGCTGGAACGGCACGGCAGCACAGAACACTACGCCGCATGCTGGCGCAGCGACGACGTGGGGTCCGCGTCGTGAGCGAACTTCTCAGAGTGACGGATCTCGTCAAGCACTTCCCACTGCAGTACGGGCTGCTGGACAGGGTGATGGGCAAGACACCGCAGATCGTGCGGGCAGTCGACGGCGTGAGCCTCGAAATCGCGGCGGGTGAAACCCTCGGTCTCGTCGGCGAGAGCGGCTGTGGAAAGTCAACGGTCGGCCGCGCGATTCTTCGCCTTCTCGATCCGACGGCCGGTGCGATCGCTTTGCAGGGCCGGGACATCACAAAACTCTCTTCCGCGGCCTTGCGGCCCTTGCGTCAGCATCTTCAGGTCGTATTTCAGGACCCCTTTTCATCGCTGAATCCGCGCCGCACGGTGGGTCAGTCGGTGGCCGAACCTATCGTCAACTACAAGCTCGCGAAAAACGGCAGTGCCCGTACCCAGGTGGAGGAATTGTTCGCGCGTGTCGGGCTGCGTGCGGATCAGGTCGATCGCTACCCGCACGAGTTTTCCGGCGGGCAGCGGCAACGCATTGGCATCGCACGCGCACTCGGCAGCCGCCCTAAACTCATCGTGCTCGATGAGCCCGTTTCAGCGCTCGACGTTTCGGTGCAGGCCCAGGTCATCAACCTGCTGGTCGACCTGCAGCAGCAACTCGGCGTTGCGTACCTGTTCATCGCTCACGACCTGGCCGTCGTCGAGCACATCTCCACGCGCGTTGCCGTCATGTACCTCGGCAAGATCGTGGAGATTGCGGAAAAGAAGAGTTTGTTCCGGCGCCCACGGCATCCCTATACGAAAGCGTTGTTATCGGCGGTTCCCAGCACCGACCCGTCGATGGCCAGCAAGCGCATCGTCCTGCAGGGCGATATCCCCAGCCTTAGCAAAGTCATTACCGGGTGCCGTTTTCGCTCGCGTTGTCCGATCGCAGCAGATGTCTGCGCCACGATCGATCCGCCGCTCGCAGAACAAGGTGCCGGTCACTACAGCGCCTGCCATTTCGCAAATCGCGACTAACGCCCGGTCAGACCGTCTTGTTGGACCCTACGGCGGGCGGTACGGGCCCTTCTCAACGTTCCAGAGAACGGTGGTGCCGGGCACGTCGAGAACGCCGCTTACGCGCGGACTGTAGGCAACCGGCGAAAACCACTGACCAATCGGCACGTACGGTACGAGATCGTAGGCGCTGGCCTGAATGCGGTCCACAAGCGTCTGTCGCTCAGTTTCCCCGATTGCAAACGGGTACGCATCGATCAGCGCCTGATGATCTGCATCGCAGGGCCAGCCAGGCCATGCCTGATCGCAGTTTGCCTGCATCGGCACGTTGCCGACGGGGTCGGACACGTTACCGCCCGGCCAGTAGGTCAGGCCGATGTCCCAGCCGCCCGCGCCGGGTGCCGCGCGATTGACGCGCCGCGCTCCCATCGCACCGAAGTCCATGGCCTGCAGATCGACATTGACACCAATGGACTTGAGGTCCTCCGCCATGACGAGCGTGGCGAGATTCATAAACTGGATATCGGTGGGATGCAGGATAACGAGCGGCCGGCCATCGTAACCTGACGCCTGCATGAGTTGCCGCGCCTTGTCGACGTCCTTGCCGATTCCGATAGGGACGCCCGCTTCGCTTGCAAGCGGCGAACCGCAAACGAAGAACGAATGGCAGACCGAGGTAACTTCGGGGTCGCCGAACATGGCCTGCAGGTAGCGCTCCTGATCGATGAGAAACAGCAACGCCTGTCGTGCTCGCGGGTCGTCAAACGGGGGATGCAAGTGGTTCATGCGCAGCATGCCCTGGAAACCGAGCGTATCCGTGCGACGGATGGAGATACCCGCATCACGCAGCAATGGCAGAAATTCCGGTGCGGGACTTTCGACGAAATCAATCTCGCCGTTTGCCAGCGCGAGTACTGCGGACTGCGGGTCGCGTATGTTGATCCACTCGACGTCGTCAACATGGACGTGCTTGCCGCCCGCGGTTCCATTCGGCGCTTCCGCGCGCGGCACATAGTGCTCGTTGCGGCGGTAAACGACTTTCGCGCCCGGAATCCACTCGTCACGCATGAATCGATAGGGTCCGGAGCCAACGCTGTCTTCGATGGCGTTACTCGCACTGGTGCGGGCAATTCGTTCCGGCATGATGGCGGCGACCGGGCCGCCCGTCTTCGACAACGCGTGCAGCAGCAGGCCGTACGGGCGGGACAGTCGCCAGACGAATCGTCGCCCGTCCGCGGACTCGAGACTTTCGGTGACGCCGAATATCTGCCGACCGTAAGCGTCGCGCGCACCCCAGCGCCGCAACGACGTTACGACGTCCTTCGCCGTAACCGCCGCACCGTCGTGAAACGTCAGACCTTCGCGCAGCGAAAACTCCCAGTCCAGCCCGTCGGCACTGACCGCATAACGATCGATCATCTGTGGCTGGGGCGTACCCATTGCATCGCGCCCGAACAGGAAGTCGTAAACCATCAGCGCGTGCCGCTGCACGATGCCCACCGTGGTCACTATCGGATCGACGGACTGCAAATCGGCGTGCAGAACCGCGCGCAGGACACTGCTGTCCTCGAGCGGTGTGCAGCCGGACAGCAGCAGCCCCCCCAACGAGGCGCTTCCGGCGAGAAATTCGCGCCTCCTCATGTAACCGCCGACCCTCCTCCCCGCCGCGACTTTTCGCCCGAAATCCAGTAGCCCACGCAATGTCCGGACTCGCCACCGGTCGCTATATCACGGCGTGCTTCGGAGCCGGTCAAGCGGCTCAGCTCACTCACTATCACGAGTGCGTCCTGTTCAGACAAGGCGGAGCGTTTCATGGCATGCAGACGACGCGCTTGCGCATCGAGCAATGTACGAATATTGCCTGCCATATTCAGAAGCATAGCGGGGTCGTTGCTTTTACGCAGCTCCGGCAGGCTGCGCACCGCGGCCAATACTCTGTCAACGAGGCTGTGATCGGCGTCGGTGGAAAAGCCGGTTTCCAGGTGTGTGACCAGGGAGCCAAGCTTGCCAATCGATTGCTGTGCCGCAGCCGTTTCGGCGGGCGAATTGCTGCTTTCCGCACTGGCGATATCGAGCAGCATGCGCGCCAGCGAGGGGAACAGTTCGCTCCCCAGAATCGTCGTGGCCTGCCGGTGCTGCAGCTCGCAGCGCTCGGCCAGCACACTGTCGGCGGCGTGCACCAGCAACCGGAATTGCCCGCCCGGTTTCAGTACCCGGCTCGCCTCGGCAAGACTTCGCGAACGGTCCGAGTATTCGATGCCGTACTGGCTGACAACCGCATCGAATGTGTCGTCGGCGAACGGCAGCCGTTCAAGCTGCGTTTTCGGATGAAAGCAGACGTCGTTCAAAAGGTTCGCGGCGGACGGCACGAAACGAGCGGGATCGACGTCGGCCGCGTCCACGCCGTGAATATCGAAGCGGTCGCCGCGGGACTGAGACACGCCGGCGGCAAGCGTTGCGAGAACGCCGTTCCCGGTTGCAAGGTCCAGAATTCGAGCCGCGGCCGGGAGCGCGTCAAAAAACGCGCGCCAGGCTGCGGCAATCGAATCGTCCGCGGCCCCGCCGGCTTCGCAGACGCAGGACCGCAGCTGATCGGAGCGCCAGAAGACACTCCACTCCCAATGGGCGTCGCCCTGCCCGCGCATGCCCCGCTACGTCAGAACCGGACGGACCCGCCGAGGAAGAGCTCGGCGCCGGTCGGACTGAACGTGTCCGGACTCGTGTTAGCGCGAACCTGGCGGCGCCCCAGCAGCGGCGGATCCTCGTCGAACGCGTTAATAATGCCACCCCAGATGGCAATGCCATCGTTCACGTCGTAGTTGAACGATAGGTCGACGTAACCGTCGCCGCCAATATCCAGCGACGCCACCGAATCCGCCGTACGCTGGCCGAACACGACTTCGTCGAGACGCGTTTCCTCGGCCCAGCGATGGCGCAGTCCGAGCGTCAGCGCGCCGGACGTCCAGTTGATCATCGTGTTCGTCTTGGTTTCCGGCTTGGGTTCGCCGCAGGTACGCCCGTAGGCGCCCGCACACTCATTCACGGTATCGAGCCCGGCAATCGGTGTGAGGTTCAATTCGTCGAGGAACGTCGCATTGAACAATACGCTCAGTTCGCTGGTATTGCCGCCGATGCCGAAACCGAGATCCCAGGCGTAGGAAATCATGAGATCGATACCGGAGGTTTCCAGTTCGCCGACATTGGCCGTGATGACACCGACGGGGTTCTGCGTGTCGATGACGCCGGTCGTACTGTTGCGGCCGGCCGCCTGACACGCGCCGCTGTTGAGGTCCTGGATTTGATTGAAGCACAGGTCCAGCACGTTGCTGACGGATCCGCCCGATACGCCGATAGTGTCGTCGATCTCGATATTGAAGTAGTCGATCGATATTCTCAACTCGGGCAACGCTTCGGGCGTAATGACCGCGCTCAGCGTAAACGTGTCGGATTCTTCTTCATTCAGATCCGGATTGCCGCCGAACAATCCCGGGATTTCCGTGTTGGGCTGTATGCTCGGATCGCCGACCAGATTGGCGGGCACACCCTTCGCGACACAGAGGCTTTGCAGCGTGGCGTCGTTTTCCGCGCCCGGCACGGCGCACGGATCCGTGGCGCTGACGGGGAACAAGCGCTGCCCGCCGAAGGCCTCGCCAACGCTGGGCGCGCGGATCGCCCGCTGGAACTGCGTGCCGAACGCGATGCTGTCGTTGATCTGCCAGTCGAGGCCGCCGAGGAAGGTGTTCACGCCGCCGGTCTGGTCCAGGTCGTAGTCCGAGTAGCGGTACGCGACCGTCGCGTCGAAGGCTTGCACTCCGGCTCTGTCGGTGATCAGCGGCAGGCGAACCTCGCCAAACAGTTCCCAGACGTCGATCTCGCCCACGGCCGGCGTAATCGCGTTGAACCCCGCGACATCACCGGTGCGCAAAGACTCGTCCGGGTCGAAATCGACGGAACTCGAACGCCACTCGGTGCCGATCAACGCGGCGATCGGCCCGGCCGGCAGCTCGAACAGTTCGCCGTTCAGAGTCGCGCCTATGACGTCGAGTTCGGTGGCTTCCGTATTCGTCGTCGCGATGTTCAGAAACTCGACACCCTCCGCCGATAGATTCGGCCCGAACGGGTTGAGCACCGGCGCGGCGCCACCCGAGGACAATATTCCCTCCGCGAACGCGGAACGCGACGCATTGCCGATCTGCACCTGGGTGTTGTCGGAACGCGTGTGCGAATAGTAGGCGTTGTAGTCCACATCGGCGAACGAACCTTCGATACCTATTAGCGCCCGGAACGCATTGCGCGTGTCTTTGTTGCGCCGCGGGCCAAGTTCGACCAGCCGCCGGTTGATGGTGAGACTGACGAGGCCGTCATTGGCCGGACCACGAATACCGTTCTCATCCATCAGTCGCAGCACGTCGCTGAGCTCGGGACTGATGAATGGGTTGTCGATTTCGACATCGAAGGCCTGATTGATGAAACTCGAGGCGAAGCCCGTCGTCGTTTCGTTGTGTGAAAACGCGCCCTCGAAATAGACGGTGGCATTGTCACTGACGTCGTAATCGAGCAGCGTTGTTATCGCGTAACGCTCCTGCGGTACGCGCAGGAAATTGTCCAGCGTGTAATTGAAGAGATCGCCCGGTCGGGAGAACGGCCGCTGCGTGCTGCCGTCGTCGCTCGGAATAAAGCCGTCGTTGCCAATGCCCGTCAAACCGGCCGCAGCCAGCGCCGCATCCAGGCCGGGCACCGCGGCAATGTCCTCGGCTGCAGACGGCACGCCTTGAAAACGCCCATTCGGCACGAAGCTGCTGCCACCGGGACCGAGCACACGATTGCCGTTGGCGTCGGTGACGTCCGTCAGAACGCTGGCCGAGAAGCTACGATCGGTGGTCATGATCGACCGCCGATCGAGGTAGTTGAAGACGATGACCGCGTTGCCCTTATCGTCGGCGAAATTGCTGCCCAGCGTTATCGACACGTCGGTTATCTCGCCATCACCCTCAGTCGTCTGATTGAGTTGTGTGCGCAACTCCACGCCCTCGAAATCGTCTTTCAGGATGAAGTTGACCACTCCGCCGACGGCGTCGGATCCGTAAACGGCGGATGCACCGCCCGTTACGACCTCGACACGCTCGATCAGCGACGTGGGAATGTTGTTGATATCGGTACGCTGACTCGCATCGAAGAACGTGTATCGGCGGCCGTTTACGAGCACGAGACTACGCTGCCCACCGAGTCCTCGAAGATTGAGTGTCGCCGCACCCGTCGCCGTCGGGTCGGCCGTCGAATTGGTCGACGCGGTGCGTTCCGGCACGAACTGGGGCATGTTGTTCAGCACTTGCTCGACGTTTTGAAAGCCGGAGAGCCTGAGATCGTCTGCCGATACCGTATCGATGGGAATGGACGGCGCCTGTCGCCCGGTCCGGATGCGAGAGCCGGTAATCACGATTTCTTCTATGGCCTCGTCGTCGGCTTGCGCCATCGCAGTGCCGGGTGCCAGGCATGCCACCGCTACCGCCACGGAAACCGCTGACAACAAAGGTTTTGTTGGGACTATTTCAGATTTCATCGTTGCTCCCTCGCCTGAACGTATGTGTTTCTCGTGTAACTGACGCGCCGGCCACGTGCGGACAAGCCCGATCGATGACCTGATGAAATAAAGATAGCCGTTGGCAACACCGCTAAGACCACCCGAAGGGGTGGTTTGTCGATTTCCACCCATTTGGGTAGTGATCCGCGCCGCGACCGCGCGCGACAATGAAGCACATCGCAACGCCAGGTCTGCTCGATATGGATGACATTACGCTGTACATGTGGGGCAGTCCCAACTCGCGACGGGTGTCGATTCTGTTCGAGGAACTCGGTCTCGAATTCGCGACCCGATCCGTCAATATCCGCGAAAACGAACAATTTGCTCCGGAAATCCTTGGGCTGAATCCGTTCGGCAAAGTTCCGATCGTCGTCTGGCAGGAGAACGACAAGCAGCGCGTGCTGTTCGAGTCCGGCGCAATACTCACGTACTTCGCGGAAACCGCCGGACGGTTTCTCCCTGCGGACGGCCCCGAGCGCGCCGAAACGCTCGCGTGGTTAATGGTGGTGTTGACGGCACTGGGGCCGCACAGCGCCTACGCGCACCACTGGAGCGCATTGACGAGCAAAAAATCGCCGCAGGCACTCGAGCATCACGTCAGCGTGGCCGCACGTGTGTACCGCCTGCTCGACGAGCGGCTGCGGCAGAACACCTGGCTTGCGGGCAGTTATTCCATCGCGGACATGGCTGCTTACCCGTGGATCGACGTCAGTGAGTGGACCACGCTGGAGTTAGACGACTACCCGGGTCTCAAGCGTTGGTCCGCAGAAGTCGGTTCGCGGCCGGCGGTGAAACGAGGCATGGCGCTGGGCGATTGCGCTGATTAGCTTGTTTTGATTCGCCCGAAGCGGGTGCTGGCAATCGAGCGCAAGCCCCCAGAGTATTCATGTAGACGCTTTTGCCGCTACCGAGATGGTTTTCGACCAGCGCCGTGCCGCCCGACGTCGCATAAATGAATTCGTATTCATTCAAACGGTGTCTTCGCAATATGATTCGTGTAGTTCGATAAGACCTTTCGCTCCGTTCCCATAAAAAGATCCAATAACTAGTTGTTTGCGTGAGAGTCGTAGACCTTGCCGCTGATCTTCCACCGCCCGTTGTGGCTGTAGAGTACTAAGAAGTCGGTGAAACGAAGGCCGCCCGAGTTGCAGCAGCATGGTTGCGTTTGGCACCGGCAAGTGAAAGACTGCCTCGTCGCACGTGACCGCCGACCTCAATTGACGCCCGTAGTTCGATCTTTAGTCCTGGCTTTGCTCGCCCTCTCGATGACGGCGTCCTGCGAGTTGCGCGCGTATCGTGCAGATGATCGCGCTTATTATATCGAGTCGCCCGACGGATCACGGACACTGCGAATATCCTGGTACGGCGACGCGATGGTACGCTTGCAGACCGCGCACGACGGTGAGCCTTTCCTGCCCGACAATCATTATGAAATGGTCGAGTTGCATGACTGGCCTAACGACGTCAGTGCCGAGATCACCGACAGGCACGTCATCATCGGGTCGTCGCAAATCGACGTCGTAATCGATCGCAATACACTCACCGCGGGCTTTTATCCGCACGGCGACGCTACGCCGTTGTTGCAGGAACAGGCCGGCGCTCGCCGCGAAGGCGACCTGCGCATCGTCCGCTTCGAGCCACGGGGCGGGGAGCGTTTCACGGGCCTCGGTCACGGCTACTTTGCGCGGTCTGAGAGCCTCGAGCTGACCGGCAACGTCATTGAGCGAAATTACGGCAGCGAACCGATCGAGCAGGCGCCGCTTATCGTCCCGTTCTACCTCTCCAGCGCTGGATATGGCGTGTTCCTCAACAGCACGTTCCCAAATCGCTTCGCCATGAATGCCGATGGCGACTACAGCATTGCGTTCGATACACACGGTTTCGACGGCCAGATGGACTACTTTTTCATCGTCGGTCCGAAGCTGGCGGACGTCCTCGATCGTTATACGCAACTTACAGGTCGGCCGAGGCTGCCGATGAAAGCCATGTTTGGTTTGCAGCTGTCGGACAAAGGCCACGACCACAACTCTGCAACGCCCTCCGACGAACAGTGGTGGAGGAGCAAGGTCACGGCGCACCGTGAGTCCGGTCTGCCCCTCGACCACGTCGTTAACGACAACCGCTGGCGCGCCGCGGGCGGTAAGCGATGTGAATCGAAGATCGAATGGGACAATGAACGCTACCCGGAACCGGCCGGTTGGAAGCAATGGCTCGACAAGCAGGGGCTCGTTACAACGCTCGACTTCAATCGCTGTATTGCCCGGTTCTCGGACGGCTGGCAACCGGCGTTCAATCTGCCGCCGATCGACAACATCGAATTCGCGGACAGCGCGCCCGACCTGACCAGCGCCGAGTTCCGCCACTGGTTCTGGCGGATCTTCTACGAAAAATCGCTCGATCCGGCACTCGCTTACCCGGGCGACGCTCTCTGGATTGACGAGTTCGACGAACAAGGTGCAGCGCCAAAGGACATCCTGCTCGCCAACGGTCGCAGCTCGGCCGAGATGCGCAACTACTGGTTCTTCCTCATTGCAAAAGCGCTCGTCGCAGAAGGCTGGGACAAATCGGACATCGTGAACCGGCCATTCGTCTGGGTGCGCGGCATGACCGCCGGCGCACAGCGCTATGCCACACTCTGGAGCGGAGACATCAAACCAAACGAGGAGGACATGGCCGCGCAGGTGCGCGCGATGCAGCTGGCCGGGCTGGCCGCGTTTCCGTATTGGGGACACGACGCGGGCGGTTTTTTCGATTGGGACGAAGGCGTCGGTCCCGATGAGTCACTGTACAGGCGCTGGGCGATGGCATTCGGGAGTTTTGCGCCCATCTGGAAACCGCACGGCATGGGTGAGTCGCGCTGGCCACTCGATCGCAGCCCGGAAAGCCTGGCTACGGCTTTGACGTTCTCGCGCCAGCGGTACGAGCTGATGCCCTACCTCTACTCGGCGGCGCACGAGGCTGCCGACACGGGCGTGCCGATGGCAAGGCCCATGTTGCTCGAATACCCGCACCTCGACGAAGCCTGGCATTACGATCTGCAGTATTTTTTCGGGCCGGACTTGCTGGTCGTTCCGCCGGTAAACGATGCCGAGACGCGCGGCTGGCTGCCCCAAGGCGGCTGGTATTCGATCTGGGACGGGCGTCACTACCCCGGCGACCAGGTCCTCGACCTGCATGACGATGCGAGTGTGATGCCGGTGCTGGCTCGCGCGGGTGCGATTGTCCCCAAGCGCGAATACGTGCAGAGCACCGCCTTCATCGACAAGACACGACTCGTCATCGACGTCTACACGGGCGCCGACGGCGAATTTCGCCTCGTCGAGGACGACGATCGTACCGAAGCGTTCCGCAATGGCGAACGCAGAATCACCTGGCTGCGCTACGACGACGACAAGAGGGAATTGACGATTGAGGCCGCGCAAGGCGAATATCTCGACGCACCCGATTACCGTGACGTCACTGTGAACGTCTTTACGCCTGGGGGCTCGCGGACAATCGTGTCTCGGAGGATTCCCGTCGACCGTACGGCACAGATAGGGCTGGGAGATTAGCCTGCCGGGAACTGTTACACGCGCTGCAAACAGATGATCAATGGTTTTGGCATTCAACGCAATTCAGACCGATCCAGGCAGCCGGTTTATCCTCCAGGGAGTTATCCTGAGCTATAGTGACAAATCGTGTTTCTCGCACAGAAGCGGGCACATGCGATGAAAAAACCTCAGACAGCTCAAGAGTGATGGTTTGTAGACGGGCTGCGGACGAATTCGCCAAGCTCGACCCGCGGGCGCACACGGCCTCCTAACGCAGAATCCGCGCTGCGCTCATTCGAGACATCCGCCTCAGCATTCCATTGGATCGGCTGGATGCCACGTTGACGGGCTTGCGGCGCAAGCGACGACGATAAGCGGCGTCCGTTCCCCTCTCAACGTATTGGCCGGCCACGCCCCCTACTCCCTGTGAAATCACGACCAAAAACGGAGTATGATGTCAAAAAAACCCGCAGGGAGAACGCCAATGGTCTTGCATCCATTCAGTTTCCTCAAGCGGTGCACGCCGACCGTCTTTGTCACGTCTTTCTTCGTCGTCATGATCGCCGAGGCGCAAATTCCGCCGCCCCAAATTGATTCCATCAGTCCGGGCGCCGGCTGGCCCGGCGGCACGCGTGCCGACGGTACGGCAGTCCCCGGCACGCAAATCGTTATCGAAGGGCGAAATTTTCACGCCGATCCCTCGCAAAATCAGGTGACGTTCGAGGGCCCGAACGGCACGCGCGTGCCGGCGTCCGTAGTCTGGGCGTCGCCCAGCGCCCTGCATTATTCACCCGCGGGAATTCTCGACGACTCCGCCAACTTCGCCGACCCGCTTGGACAGTATGTCGAGGGGTTCCAGCGGTCCGAGGGCATTGCCGTCTGGAGAGAATCCGTCGGCGACCGGTTCTACGCAACGTTCCCCACGCTGCAAACGTCCGCGGCCGCGATCGGTACGCTCGGAACCGTCAAGTATCCCATCGGCGGATTCAACTGGTGGACGATGCTGCAGTTCTCGGCCTACCCGCCACACACGTTCGACCGGCCGACCGGCATCGCCGTCGATGACGACGGTCGAATCTATGTCACCAACCGCCTGTTGCACCGCGTTGAGACCTACACCGGCAATCTGAACACGAATTCCAACGAAACGACCTGGGGGACGCAGGGCTCCGGCGCCAATCAATTCAACGAACCACGCGGCGTTGACGTCGTCCGGCTCGATGGCGCGAATTTCGTTTTTGTCGCGGATACCGGCAACAATCGCGTCGTTCGCACTCTGGATGACGGCTCCGATTTCACGGTAATGGCCGCTCCGGCGGGCGCGGGACCGATCGAGCGCGTTGCGGTTCACTCGTCAGGCATTTTGTACGCAACCGACCGGCAGCAAGGCAGATTGCTGCGTTACGACGCGAGGACAGGCGAGTTCCTGGAGGTCTTTGCCGATGCCGACCTGAACCATCCCGTCGGCGTCGACGTCGACTCGGATGGCTTCGTTTACGTCATCGACGGTCGCTGGGTCAAGAAATTCGATCCCTCCGGAGAATTCCTGTCCAGATTCGGTTACACCGACAGCGGCGATCCGCTCGAGCAATTGCCCCCGGAGGCACTTGAACATCCTCGGGACCTAGCGGTGACCGGCGACGGTAACGTGCTCGTCGTCGACTCGAGTCTGTTCGAGGGCCACGTGTCGAGGTGGGCGCCGAGCGACGCCCAGGAGCTCTGGGTCCGGGTCCCCGAGGGCGCCGTCACGGGCAATGTCGAAGTACAGACCGCCAGCGGCAGTTCTGTCTTCTTTTTTATCGTGCTGGAACAGAGCCCCCTCAACGTTACCGGCTGGTCGGTAAACCAGGGAATTGACGAGTACCCGCTCGTGGCCGACAAAAAAACGGCCGTCATCGTCGAGCTTTCAGCGCCGGCAAATCCCGACCCGGCCAGTTTTCAAACGGACACATTTGGAAGTCCGGTCACCGATGCCGTCGAACTGGTCGTCAGTCGCGCCGGCGTGGAGGTTTTGAGAACGTCGGATTTCGAGGTCGACGCCATCCGCGGTGGCGCAATCACGAACAGTTTCATGCTGGTTGCCGAAGTCCCGCCGGCGGTCATTGCGACGCCCGGCGACTACCGATTCGACGTTTCGGTTTCGCGCGAAGGCGAGCTCGACTTCAGCGATTCGTCGACGCGGCCGGTGACACGGCGCCGATCGCCCAGTATTGGCGCCATCGTTCTATCGCACCGGCGACTGGACGGCAGCACCGGGCTTGGCGACCCGGTGCTGCAACTGTTGTTCCCGATACCGAGAGACGACGACGTCCTGGTGTCGTGGTTCGATCAAACCGAGATGTTTCGCGGATTTCTGAATTTCAATCGTTATTACCCGGTGCCGACGAGGCTGAGCGATGTCGCTTATCTCGGTGCGATGCCGACACCCGGCATTTCGGACGGCGTCACCGACGCCAATGCGAGCGACATATTCGACTGGCTGGAAGGCATCAGGATCACGTTGAACCAGGATGGGAACGACTTCGAGGCCCTTGTCGGTTTATTCGATCGCCAGTTTGTCGATCCCGACGACGGCGTATTGTGGCGAGGCAAAGCCGTTTTCGACAACCCCGTACGGACTGGCCTCGTCACGATTGGCAACGACGACTTCGATCCGACGAACACGCGACAAGATATCGGCATGGTGTTCGCTCACGAGGTTGGGCACATCAACGGCGCCGTTCCCGCCGGGCCGCGGCAGACGCCAATGGCGCACAGCATCTTCGACACCGTGCAAACCGAGCACACCGGTTGGGACACGCGAAGCTGGACGTTCATCAGCTCACCGCAGTCGATCATGGACGGCGCCGACGTTGACTTCAACGCATTGTTCGAGGGGCCCGTCGTCGACAGGAACGGTGTGACGGACGACGGAGATTGGGGGCATCTTTTTGACGTGTTCGCCAACCCGCACCCGGCGGGTGGCCACTACATCGAAGCCGCTCTCCCCGGGAACGAGCGTCCGTTCAACAGCCCCACCAACCTCACGATTATCGGGCGCGTCGGCGATTCGTCGGCGTCGTTTTCATACGTGCAGGTCGGACGGCCGGACACGCCCGTTACGCCAAACGTCCCGTCGAAGTACGAACTCGTCCAGTTTGATGCCGAAGGCACGGTAGTGGGCCGTTGGCCCGTGCACCTTTCCACGGAACAGTCGGGAACGTCCGCGCAACCGCGAACCTCGTTCCGCGTGACGTTGCCATTCATCGCCCAAACACGACGTATCGCACTGCAGCTAAACGGCAGGGAAATTGGGGCGAAAACGGTGCCCACCAATCCGCCGACACTGACGCTCGAATCGTTCGAGGCCGGACCGAGCGGCGTCACGCTGCGCTGGCGTGGCGTCCATTCGCAGCGCGGCGATCTGACTTACCGTCTGGACTACTCCACGGACGGCGGTAGCAACTATCGCGTACTGGCCTTGTTCGACAACACGATCAGCGAACGCACCATCCCGTATACCGCCTTGCCCGGCAGCACGAATGCCCGGCTGAAAATCACCGCCTCCGACGGATTCCATCGTGTCGCCGTGATCTCACCGGTTTTTCAGATCGGCAACAAGGCGCCAAAAGTCCACATGCTGACGCCGCGCGACAGGCGGCTGCTGGCCCAGGGAGTTCCGATACGGGCGCAAGTGCACGTGACCGACAAAGAAGACGGCGTGCTTTCCGGCAACTCGATCGAGTGGTTTCTCGACGATCGGATTTCCGCGTGTTACGGAACGGAGTGCCGAATCGACGATATTCTCATATCGACCGGCGTCGGCGAGCTGTCTCGTGTGCTGCCCCTCGGCTTGCACACGCTCACGGCGAGAGCCACGGACAGCGGCGGGTTGACGTCCGAAGCCTCGGTGGTGTTCTCCGTCGGACGGGACTCCGATGGCGACGGTACCAGTGACGAGGCGGAGGAGCAGTCCGGGACGAATCCGAGAGACCTGCTGGACGCCCCCGGACTGTTGAAATACCGCTCGTACTTCCGCTGGTCCGCACGCCTGGAAGAGCTCATACGACAGTTCCGCCTCATCAACCCCGCACCCGAGCCGCTGGTGACACACGTCTGGCTGAGTCGCGAGGACGGCGGGAGATTTCCCGGCGGAGCGTTTTCCACGTCCGGCTGCTCGAACACGCTGTCCGGAGCGATACCGGCCGACGGTCGCCTGCGCATTGCCCTGGCGCCGCAGGAATCGTGTTCGATCAGGATTCAACTCCGCGCCATGGACGAGGTCACGCGAATAAGAACGCGTTTCGGAATCGACGGCTTGGCCGCCGATTCGATTCGGATGACGGTGGTGGACGAGCGGGACGGCAGGCGATCCTGCTGGTTCCTGCCGCGTTTGTTCAACTTGTGCGGGCCGCGGACGCGAGAGTTGAGGTCGCCCGGCCGGCGGGTTGTGATCAATCCCGATCTCGAGCCGCCCAACTTCGAGGGATTGCTCGATCTGGGGCCGCTGATGCGCGCCGCGACACCCGGCGCTGTTCCGCAAAATCCCGAGCAGCGCGTACAACGCCAGATTGAACGTGCTCAGCTTGGCCTCGATTCCGCGGACGTGCTTCGTCGAGTGCAGGCGTTGGGTCAGGTTGCAAACATCGGCGCCGCGGCGGATCGGCTTCTTCCGCGCCTGGTGCGGTCGACGTCGGGCGCCCGTTCGGCCGAGCGGGCGGCCGCGGCCGACGCAATCGGTTACATGGGCGCCGCCGCGCTCCCAATGGTGCCGAGACTTCGCGAACTGCTGGACGACCCGAACGACAACGTCGTGAACGCCGCTCGAGCGTCGTTGGAGCGGCTGCTGGGTACGCCGGAGTGAGTGCCGCCTTGTCAGGCCGACAATGAACAAGAAAATCCGGGGCGCATTTGCGGCCCTTTCGAGAAGCGAACGGAGAAACGCCAATGCACTGTCGAACCCTCATTGCCGGCATTGCCTTTTTTGCCGCCGTTCTCTCCCCGTTGAGTCACGCGGACTACAGAACCGACTATGAGGATCTGAATACCGGGCCGCTCACGGGGCAAGACGGATATGCACTCCCGGGAGGGCTGCCGGTCTCCGCCGCCTTCGAGGTGCAGGGGTACTCGGTCGTGCCGATGAACGCGGTGAATCCCGGCGGCCTGGATCGCCTCGTCATCGGCGAACACCCTGGCGGTGGTTCCATTGCCGCGTCCGAACGCAATCTCGATTTTCAGTTCGGCGGCCGCTGGCGACTGGCGTTCGACCTACTCGTAGTGCAGCCTTCGAGCGGCACGCCGGATGCAGTGCGCATCGGCAGCGTCGGCACGAGACCTGCCAGCGCAAAAGGCTTTGAGGTGGAGGTGCGCTGGGTCGACCCGGCGACCCCCACCGAATTCCGACTGGCGTGGAAGGTTGTGGACGCAGCCGGTACGGCGATCGACGTGGTTCCACCGGGCCCCGATTGGCAGAACCTCGTCGCTGAACGGTGGTATCGGGTTACAACGACGGTGGACTTCGACCGCAATCGGGTCGACGAGGTGAGTTTTTTGCGCCTGGACAACGGCGCGCGCGGCAGCCATGCGCCGTCGCAGTGGAACCTGGGCGCCGTTGCGGCGTCCTTGCCGGACAGCATTCTGTTACGCGTCGATGGCGGTTCGCAAGCCGGTGTCCGCATGGCGTTCGATAATCTGCGGGTCCGCAATGCCAATGTGCTCGAGCGACGCGGCGGACTGACGGTTTACGATCGCGGCCGTCATCAAACCTGGCTGATCGACGCAAATGCACCGCGAAACGGCGGCGTCATCGGTATCGACCCGGGCGGTAATCCGATTCCGACGCCGCCCAGGGGGTTGCTGACCCGTGCCGAGGCGGAAGGCTTCGCCAACTACATCAACAGCACGGGGTTGCCCGGGAATAACTGGCGCTTGCCGGGCACGCCTGACTCCGCGTGCCGTGAAGACAACGAACTCTCGGATCTCTACCGCGCCATGGGAAACATCGTGTCGGCGTCGAGCAGCAATCGTGTGTTCAACGCCTCGGTGGACGTAAGCGAGAACGGTTACGAACCCGTCGCCGTCGACGACCAGGAATGGGTTTCCCCCAGGACCTTCCGCAAGGACCTCGCGTTCAGCGTGCTCAGAAACCTGCTCGACGATCCGAAAGTGGTCGAAATCGACGTTCACGAGGAACCGTTCCTCGACAACCGTTATCCGTTTGCGGACCTGTCGTCGAACGCACCGTATTGGCTCGGCGAAGACGGACTGCTCAATCCGGCCATGGGGCGTTCCGTGTGGTGGTTCAACGGCGAATCGATGGATACCGACGAAACGCTCAGACGGTACGTCATGTTGGTCCATGACGGCGACCTGAATCAAAGCGGCGGGGAGCCCATTCCGCCCGACGCCGACAACGACATGATTGCCGACGACGTCGATGACGACCCGATGATCTTTTCCGACCAGTTCTCCAGCGGCGCAAATTCCGGTGTGATCACGTCTCGCGGCGGACAGCGGCTGAGCCTCACGACCGGAATGCTGGGCTCGCAGCCGGTGATCCGGGTCCGCAGCGGCGCTTTTGCCATCGGCAATGAGCTGTCGACGTTTCCGTCCGGTCTACAGCGCCGCGGCCCCGGCCTGGTCTACGATGCCGACCGCGATGTGACCTGGCAACGCAGCGCGAGCCTGGTTGACGAACTGGGATACAACAACGCGGCAAACACCGTTCATTCGGAAGGCCGGCTCACTTTCGAGGAAGCAGCGGGATGCGGCGAAGGGCCCTGTGTACCGCCGCCGGCAAGCCTTCCGGGTTCGGACGATTTCATGGACATGCTGTCGCAGAGCGCCATTGGTTGCGGCGGAACCGACTGGCGTTTGCCCGGGACGAATGGTTTCTGTGGCGCCGGCCTGGGATGTGACGGCGGCGAGGTCGGCTATTTGTACAGCGTCCAGCTCGACCGCCTGTGGGGGCGCATCCCCGGCGTCGGTCCCGGCAACAGCGAACCGTTTCGCAACGTCAAGGACGATTTCTACTGGATCGCCGAGGATTTCGTCGCACCCGGTTCCAGTCAGAGGTTCGCCTTCAGTTTCGGCAGCGGCATGCAGGAGACTTTTGACAAGAGTGACGGCCGCTTCGTATGGCCAGTGCACGACGGCGACGTTGGCGGACCGCAGCCGGCGACCATCGAAGCCTGCGGCGGAACGATGGCTATTTCCGTGTATCGCTGGCAGATTGCAAACCTGTTTTGTGCCAGCGGCCATGTCCAGTCCGAACGCGGGCGAATCAAGGCGATATTCAAGCTCAGTGACGGCAGTTTCGCGCAGACGCGATTGCCAGCGGGCCACCAGATCGGCTTCGATCAGCAGACAGGGGCGTTCAGCGCGCCCGACGCCAACCAGGCGACGCTCGCGATCCAGATGTCGGGTGAAACGCTGGAACTCGGGCCGGGCGAAACAATCCGTGTCGACGAACAACCGCAACCAACGAGCTGGCAAATTCTGATTGCGATTATTGTGGCGGCGATACTGGCGGCATTGTAATCGCGGACCGATTCGAGAAGCGATCGGGACCGCGAAGCCGCGCCCTGACGAGATCAACCGTCCATTTGCGACTGCAGGTAGTTCTCGAGCCCCACCCGTTCGATCAGGCCCAGCTGCTGCTCCAGCCAATACGCGTGATCGGTTTCGGTGTCTTCGAGCATCACGACGAGGATCTTCCGGCTTTGATAGTCCTGTTCCTTTTCACAGAGTTCGATCGCGTCTCGTAACGCACCGACCACGGCGTACTCCAGGTCCAGATCGTTTTTCAGCATCGCCGGCACGTCCTTGCCGACCTTGATCGCCTCGCGCGTGGACAGGTCCGGCGTGCCTTCGAGAAACAGGATGCGCTCGATCAGCGCGGCGGCGTGGGCTTTTTCGTCGTCGAATTCGTGGGCGATGCGGTCGTGGAGTTTCGTGAGGCCCCAGTCCGCGTACATCCTCGAGTGAATGAAATACTGATCCATCGCGGCGAGCTCGCCCGCCAACAACTCGTTCATGACGTTTATGACGCGTTGATTTCCTTTCATTGCCCTGCCCACAGATTCCTGAACCCGTTCAGGACGGTAACACCAAGTTCCGGTTGGTTCAAAAAAACTTATACGGATCATGAGTTTGGAAACAATCAGCAAAATCATTCGCGTTTCGGATTCGGGCAGCCGGGGACGCTCCGCCGGAACGTGGAAGACTTAAGAGGCGGAAGACGCCGCGTCTATGGCGATCTGTACTTCAGCAGGTTTCGCATCGCGGTTGGAGACCGCGCGGATGTCGCGACTCAAGCGGCTATCACGATACGAACCAGGCGAACAGCGGTTCAAATCGGGTTGATTTATACTCCTTCGTCGCGTTGATGGCGCCCTGTCCGCCGTCGTTCCGATGGGAGTAAAGTATCTTGAAAAAAATAGCAGTAGTGGCCGCGTTCCTCGGGTTCGCCGCGTCGGCGGGCGCGGACCAGCGCTTCGAGTTTGCATCGTTCGAGATTCCGCCGAGCGGGCGGATTGTCGTACCGGTCGTCGAGGGCGATTCGCTAAGCGGCGTTGCCGCAACGATCGACCGGCGCACCAACGGTGCGCTGACGGTTGCGGCGACCGAAGCGGCGTTTACCGGCGCCGCCGATTCGACGCTGACGCTTTATGGAACGCCTCCGTACTCGCGCATAGACCTGGTCGGCGTCGGCGCGGAACGCGTCGGACGCGTTGCGGCCGAGAATTTTGGCGGGACCGCATCGGCGTTGCTGGCCGACACCGAGGGCGGAACGGTGCAAATCCTCTGGTCCGGCGAAAACGCGGACGCGACGGCGACGGCCGCGCGTGTCGCCTTTGGCTATCGTCTTCGTAGCTACCGCTTCGATCGGCACCAGGCGGAGCAGGTGGACAGGGACAAGCTGCCGGTCGTGCACCTGTTGAGCGATGACGCGTCGGGAGACACCTTCGCGAACGATCTCACGCATCTTGCCGACGGGGTTTACCTGGCAAGGGACATGAGTTCCGAGCCCGCCAACATCATTTACCCGCAATCGTTCGTCGAACGCGTCGAGGCGCAGTTCGACGGGCTGGACAACGTCGATATCGAGGTGCTGGACGAGGAAGACCTGCAGCGCCTTGGAATGGGCGCCCATTGGGGCGTCGGCAAGGGTTCGTCGCGGCCGCCGCGCCTGCTGATCATCGAGTACATGGCCGGCGGCAACCGGGCGCCGGTCGTCCTCGCCGGCAAGGGCATCACCTTCGACACCGGCGGCATTTCCCTGAAGGACAATGACGGCATGTGGCTGATGAAGGGCGATCTGGGCGGTGCGGGCGTCGTTACCGGGACCGTCCTCGCTGCCGCCCGCCGCGGCGCGCCGATCAACGTCGTCGCGCTGGCGTCGCTCGCCGAAAACATGCCTTCGGGCACCGCAACCCGTCCCGGGGACATATTGACGTCCATGTCCGGCATCACCATCGAGATCAGCTCCACCGACGCCGAGGGACGGCTCGTCCTTGCCGATGCCGTGCATTACGGTCAGGTCACCTACGAGCCGAGCGTCCTGATCGACGTCGCAACCCTGACCGGCTCCGTCGGACGGGCGCTGGGCGACGAATACGCCGGCATCTTCGGGCGTCACGACCCGCTGATCGAACAGCTCTCAGCGGCGTCCGACGCCGCGGGCGAGCCGGTCTGGCGACTGCCGCTGGACGACTCGCACTTCAAACAGATCGAATCGCAGTTCGCCGATATCGTCAACAGCGGCGTCGGCAACCCCGGCGCCAGCGTCGGCGCGGCCTTCATCGGTTCATTTGTCGACGAAAACCAGGTCTGGGCGCACTTCGACATCGCAGGCGTGGACTACCTGGAGGAGGACCGGCCGACGATTCCCAAGGGATACTCGGGCTGGGGCGTGCGAGCGCTCGACGAATACCTTCGTCGCCACCATCAGTGAGGAAGATCAGCTATCGATGACTATCTAACTCACGCACTCGTTCGTAGTGAAAACAACCCAGCTCAAATCCTTTGCTTCTTCCTAATCGTTGATCTGCGGGCCGAAGTACCAATTAGCGAGCGCAGACCAGCTAGGTTGACTTGCAGCCGTGCAATCACCGGCATCAAACCAGAAAGTAACGGTTTTGTTGGTTGTTTGAGCAGTAAGCAAAAGAGAATATATTGCTTTACACGCTTCCGGGGTAACGCCGTTTGATTGGTTGCTTACATTACAGATAGTTTGGTAACTCCAATCTTTAAGGTTCGCTACAACCAGCGCACCTTGTGGGCTCAACGCTACTCCTGATACCGCACCTGTACATGCGAATCCGGCATGAGCACCTATCGGTAGGCAGAAAAGAACGACAATACTGATTTTCCTAAACATGGAATGTCCTTATCGGTTTATGACGGGTTCTTTCGATGATCGTGACTATTGGCAAATAGTCCTCCTCTCAACTCGAGCATCGTGTACTGCATCTTGCAGTACACGTCACAATCTATCAGCGTCGTCAACTATTACAATGATTTGTCTGTTCGACATTTTTGCGGCTGACGAAATAGGAGACTTCGTCACCAACGTCGATAGAACCGGTAATCGAGGGTCGGCCACAAAGGACCGGACGCCGGCTCGTCAGTGCCCGGACTCCCGCCACTCGTCGCAAAGCGTGCGTTGGTAAAGAACGCCGTCTTTGAACCAGTGCCAGGTTCGGGCCCGGTTGTTGCGGTCGCCGCCGAGCACGATGATTTCGGTGAAGCTCGCGTTGGCCACGTCCTTGCGGTCCAGCGTCAGCATCACGACGTCGTCCCGGGTCGTCCAGCCGTACCCCGCGAAGGTGTCAGTATCCCAGAAGATGCGGTCGTCGCGAAGCACGCCGCCGAATTCGACTTCGCGCGTGCGGCCGTCCGCCCAGCGGAACGCGTTGCGCTGCACGTAGTGGTAGCGCCCGTTGTCGGGGAACAGGCATTCCACCCGGCTTTCGTGCTCGTCAACCGTCCCGCCGTTCAGGTCGACGGTTCGATAGCGGCCCGTCCAGACGCCCTCGTGCAGCAATAACGAGGGCATCGATTTTTCGAGCTGCTTTCGGTTACCCATTGCGCGACACCGCTTCCGCCTTGTTCAACGCCCGCGCCGGCAGCGCTTCGAGCTCGGTCGCGAGCGTCGCGTTCCATCGGTTGAGGAAACCGAACAGCGAAATGACCGCAACGATTTCGAGCTGCTGTCCGTCGTCGAAATGCTCCCGAAGCTCGCCGAACATCGCATCGCTGACGCCGCTCGGGGACTGACCGGCGTGCAGCGCGACGCGCAGCGCCGCCTTTTCCGCCGGCGTGAACAACTCGCTCGTCTCGAACGTCCAGATCGCCGCCAGCTTGTCGTCGGAAACCCCGAGCTCCGAGCTGCTCATGGCCGTGTGGCCCATGCAGTACCGGCAGCCCGCGGCGGTGCTGGTCATCAGCGCCAGCATTCGTTTCAGGGCATCGTCGACGCGTCCGGGCGCGTACACCGCCTGCACGAGTCTCTCGAACGCGTGCATCAGCGCCGGGCTTCGCGCCATGACCAGAACGTCGTTGGCGGTGAAGCCCATCATCGACTCGGCCCGTTCGACGGCCCGGCGCTCGGCCGGGCCGAGTTCGTCGACCGACGCGGGCGCAATCCTCGACACGGCTAGCGCGCGTCGCTCCGCGACAGCCTATTTGAAGCGGTAGCGGGCATCCACGCCCCAGGTCAGCGGCGGGGACGCATACTGCGTGAACGCCTGCGCCGTGGCCGCGCGCGCGTACTCTTCGTCGGTCAGGTTTTTGCCCCACAGCGCCACCTGCCAGGTGTCGTCGCTGTGGGTAAACGCCACACGCGCATTGACCAGGGTGTCGATGTCGATCAGCGCGTGGTCCGGCGAGTTCGCCACGAGCGCCCAGGATTCGTCCTCGAACGCCGCGTCCACGCCGAAGTCCAGGCGTCCCGCGCGCACCGGCATCGTGTACTGCACGCCAAGCGTGCCCTTGAACTCCGGCGCGTTCTTGAGTTCCAGTCCCAGCGCACAGTCGACGAGGTCCTGCCCGGGTGCGCAGGGTACGCCGTCGTTGGTGAGGCCGCCGGCCTGCGTGTCGGTCACTTCGGTGTACTCGCCGTCCAGCCAGCCGAGTACCGCGTTGAACGTCAGATTCTCGCTGACGTGCAGGACCGCCTCTGCCTCGATGCCCTGGATTTCGGTTTCGTCCACGTTGAAACGCGTGAAGCCGACGCCCGGCACCGTGGCGCCGATCTGAAGACCTTCGTAGGTGTTGAAGAAGTAGGTCAGGTTCAGGCGCAGGCGGTCGTCCAGCAGGTCGCTGCGCAGCCCGATCTCGAACGTTTCCACCTCCTCTTCATCGACCGGTAGGAAACAGGACGCCGGCGAGAAGCAGTCCGGCGATGCGCCGCCGGACTTGAAGCCCGTGGAAAACGACGTGTAAGCCATCACTGAGTCCGTGAACCGATAGTCGAGCGCCACGTTGTACGTGGTCTTGCTGTACTCCAGCGCGCGATCGGCGGTAAAGGCATCGTTGCCGGCCTGGGATACGTTCGCGGCCACGACGTCACGCTCTTCGTCCGTGTAACGCAAGCCCGCGGTCAGCGTCAGCGCGTCGGTAAAATCGTAGGTCCCGTGCAGGAACGCCGCCCAGGCGTCGGTGTCGACGTTGACGCTGAATACGTTAAAAAACGTGCTGTCGAGCTGCACTTCCTCGCTGAACAGATAAAGGCCGCCGACAAAATTGAAGGCGCCGTCATAATTCGAGGCGATCGAAAATTCCTGACTGAACTGATCCTGATCGGTCGCCTGCAGGTACACGAAGCCGATGCGGCTGGCAAGCGAGTCTTCCATCTCCCGGTAGCCGGTCAGCGATTTGAACGTGAACTCGCCGATGTCGCCGGTGATGTTGAGGCCCACGCCCTGCGCCTCTACGGAACTCGAATAACCGGTGAAACAGCCCATGGATTGAAACGGCACCGGCGTCGCGGCGACGCAAGGGTCCGCACCCGGCAACGGCTCGATGGTGAACAGGTCCCCGTCCGCATCGTTCGGCGGCACCGCGCTGTCCGGAATCGGATCCGAGTCGTCGTCGGTGCGGTCTAGCGACAGGTTCAGCGTCCAGCTCTCGCCGAAGGAGTGCTGCAAAGCGACACGGAACGCGTTGGTGGAGATCTCGCCGACCTCGCGACTCTGGCCGGCCAGTTCGCCGTTCGGGTTCAGCCGGTGAAAGCCGTCCCGGTTGCGTGACAGGAACGAGGCGCGAATCGCCGTCGCGTCCGAAATGGCCCAGTTCGCGTTCAGCTTACCGTCGAAGCGGCCGTCACTGCCGGCCGTTCCGCCGATCTCCAGCATGTTTTCCTGCGTGTTGGGTTTTTTGCTCACCAGACGGATTGCGCCGCCGTTCGAGTTACGGCCGTACAGCGTGCCCTGCGGGCCGCGCAATACTTCGACACGCTCGAGGTCCACCAGGTCCAGCAGCGAGCCGACCGAACGGCCGATGAACACGTCGTCTACGTAGATCCCCACGGCCTGGTCAACCGCCCCTCGCGACTCGTCCTCGCCGATGCCGCGAAGAAAAATCCGCGCCGCGCTGGCCGTGCCGGTGTTGGTGGCGATGTTGAGGTTAGGCACCTGATACTGCAGCTCACGGACGTTGATGACCTGTTTCGTCTCCAGGTCCTCGGCGGAAATTGCCGTGACCGATACCGGGACTTCCTGCAGCGATTCACTGCGGCGCTGCGCCGTAACGACAATCTCTTCGAGTTGCGCAGAGACGGGCAGGGACAGAAACGTAGCGGCGGTTGCGACCGCCACGACGACCAGTCTCGAAAAATGGGACTCCATGGAATTTACCCCCGTGGTTTTCGCCCGGCCTGACGGCTCAATTCAGACGATGGTTTCAACTAAGGCCTCGGACACGCGTACGAGCCCTTAGGATGCTATATTAATATATTAGCTCAATGATATATTAATATAGCATTTCAAACCGCTATTCCCAAGCACATCCCGGTGAAGCGCATGAACGCCGTCGATTCATGGGCCCAGAACGCCACATCGAGGAACGCGGTCGCGCCGGCGACGCGCCCGCTGCGCTCAGTCCGGCGCCCGTTCGTGGATTTCGATACGAAAACCGGCCGGAGAGGCGAAAGAGATGGCAGGTCCCTTACCCAGCAGGGTCGAGACCGACAGGTGCTCGCTGAACTCGATACGGCGGTCGTCGAGGCGCCGGCGCAGCGGCGCAAGATTGCGAGTTTCATAGGCGACGTGCAGGATGCCGAGCGACTTCGGTTGCGCACGCGGATACAGGTTGCCGCCCTCCACACCGCGATAGTCGATGATCTCGATCTGCCCGAACGGGCGCCCTTTCCGGCCCCAGATGCTGACGTCGAGCGCCGCGCCGGGCGGCAAGCCGATCATTCGCTCGACCTCCGACCCTTCGAGGAGATTGTCGCTCAGCAGGTCCAGGCCGATGATGTCCCGGTAGAACGCCTTTTCGGCCGCCGCGTCGTCGACAATCAGGATCAGCGGACCGACGCCCGCGAATTCGCCGCCCGGAACGGTCATGTCGCCGCCGAGAATCTCGAGCAGCACGACGTTGATCCGGTCGTGCCCGCGCATGTGCATTTCGCGGAACGTGACGCCGTTGGGCGCGGTCATTTCGCTGTAACGCTCGTTGCGGAACCCGCGGCCGCCCGCCGCCAGCGCTTCCAGCCGCGCCGGCATGTCGGTCACGTAAACGTCGAGGTTTTTGGGCACGGAATCGAAAACGCGCGCGCCCGCCCTGACCGGCGGATCCGGATCGACGAACTCCACGAAGTGCAGCATGCCCAGGGTCGAGCCCGATGTGCGCACCAACGCCTGCCGTGCGATGTCGGCGGCATCGATCGACCAAAGCGACGCAAGCGCTGCGTCGGGACCCGAGCGGCGCTCGGCAACGACAAACCCGAAATCGCCGACCCACAGGCCAAGCGCCTCGTCGAGGTCGGCAACGCCGACAGTCACCGCGGTCCAGGATGACAGATCCGTGTTTTCCATCGCATTTCCAGGCTGTGCGTGCATCGACAGTGTTGACGCCAAAACCGTCACGGCCTGCAAGAAGCCGGTACACCGACGCGCCATCGTCATCCGGGCACTCCCCCCACGGTTTCCTGCCGCCAGCATAATGTAAAACACCGCACGCGGATAAGAGATCGAATGTTCTTAGAAACACTGCGTTGAAGTACGGCGGTCGTCACGGCAAGACCTGCTGCATACGGCATAATACCAATAGCCACGGTATGAATAATCGAAGAAAGTGCTCACGCGTTCGGCGAATCGCGATCGACGACGCAGCTCGGCACGTTATGTAACCCGTCCATAGACCGGACGCCACGCAAGGGAAGGCTTGGTATGCTAAGACAGCTAACCGTAGTATCCGCAATCATCACCGCAAGTTTCATTCTGAGTGCTTGCGGCGGCGGCTCCTCCAACAACAACAACAACCCGCCGCCGCCACCGCCACCGCCGCCACCTACGAACAACCCGCCGACGGCCGATGCAGGCAGCGACCAGGCGGCGGTCGAAAACACGACCGTGCAGCTCGCGGGCCAGGCGACCGATCCCGACGGCGACACCGTGAGTGTCGAGTGGTCGCAGCTCAGCGGCCCGGCGGTCGTCATCAACTCCGCCACGAGCCTGAACGCCACGGTCGAGCTGCCCGCCGTGGCAATCGGCGCGACCGCGTCCATTGTGCTCGAAATGACCGCCACCGACGCGCGCGGCGCAAGCGCAAGCGACCAGCTGACGCTCACGGTGGACTCGAACGACTATCTGCTGTTCACCGCGGACAGAGACGTCCTGTCAGTGATCGAACTCTATAAATACGACGCGCGAACCGAGTCGGTGCAAAAACTCTCCGGGACACCGGCGCCGCAAAGTACGGTTCAGGGCGTTGCGATCTCACCCGACGGCCAGTCCGTGGCCTATCTGGCCGACCGGGACGTTGCGGGTCGATTTCACCTTTATGTGGCATCGGTTGACGGCAGCAGCAATGAAAGGGTTAGTGCGCCCATGGCCAACGCCGACGGATCGGTCGACGCATTCACATGGTCGCCCGACGGGCTGTCGATCGCCTACGTTGCAGACGCCGACGTGGATGGGATTACCGAGGCCTACATCGTCGGGCCGGACGGCGCCGATCATCGGAAAATAAGCGAAGACACCCTGGGAGCCCATCGGATTTACGACGTCCGCTGGTCACCGGACGGCCGTTACGTCGTCCAGCAACTCGTTGTGACGGACCTGCTTTCCGGTTTCGCCGCGGACATACACGATACCTCGTTGGGTACGCCGAACAACGCGCGCGTAACGCCGGCCGCCACGTTCGACGGAATCATATTTCCGGTGTGGTCCGCGGACAGTTCACGCATTGGCTATTTCTCACTTGAGCCGCCGTTCGACAGCCCCCAACTTTTTACGTCTCTGCCGGACGGCAGCGGCCAGGTCCACGTCAGCAACGTCGGACCCAACCGCGGCATCGTCATCGGCTTTGCGTTTTCACCTGCCGGCGACCGGGTCGCTTATTGGAGCGACGACACGAATCTGGGCGAATTCGATCTCTATACCGCCCAGGCGGACGGCAGTGACAATACGAAGATCAACGAGCCGTTGTCGGCAAACCGCAACATCACCGATTTTTCGTGGGCGCCCGACGGATCTCGCATCGCCTATATCGCGGATATCGACGTGGATGAGGTGTTCGAGCTGTATACGGCGCTGCCCGATGGCCGGGAAAACGTCAAAGTGAGCGGAACCCTTGGCGCGGGTCGCGCGGTCGACGATATCGGGTGGTCGCCCGACGGCTCACGGATCGCCTACACCGCGGATCAGGACACGGACGAGCTGTTCGAGCTCTATGTCTCCAGCGCAGACGGAACGGTAAACGACAAGGTGAGCGGATTACTGCCGGCCGGGTTCGATGCCCAGATCAACAGCTTCGACAATGAGCTCTGGTCGCCCGATTCCACCCGTCTCGTTTACCAGAGCGGCGAACTCTACGTCGCCAATGCCGCCAGCCTGGTCAGCACGCAAGTCACGCTGCCGCTGCCGCCCCCGCAAGCGGGTGGCGCTGGCGGCGGTGCCCGCTGGTCCGCCGACGGGTCCCGCATCAGCTACGTGCGCATCGAGGTGTCTCCTCCGAACGTATTGACCGAGGAACTGTTCATCGTGGCGCCGGACGGGTCCGGTGACCGATCCGTTTCCGGACCGCCGCTGCCGGGAGGCAGGATCGCAGACGCGGGTATCTGGTCGCCGTAGCGGCCCAACAAGGTGAACTAAACGCAATGAAAATCTGGGTCGACGCAGACGCCTGCCCCGTCGTGATCAAGGAGATCCTCTTTCGCGCGGCAAGGAGAACCGAAACCCACATGACGCTGGTCGCCAATCAGCCGGTCAGTGTGCCCAGATCGGAATTCATCAAAACGCTTCAGGTGTCCTCCGGATTCGACGTCGCCGACAATGAAATCGTAAAACGGCTGGCTGCCGGTGACCTCGTGATTACCGCGGACATCCCGCTGGCTGCCGAAGTCATCGAAAAAGGCGGCCACGCGTTGAATCCCCGTGGCGAGCTTTACTCGAAAGAAACGATCCGCGCCCGACTGAACATGCGGGATTTCATGGACACGCTGCGCGCAAGCGGCATCAACACAGGCGGTCCCGCGGCAATCAGCCAGAGCGACCGGCAGGCATTCGGCAACAGCCTGGACCGCTTCCTGGCGAAACACTAGACGCCGGCGCCGTCCGGCCACGCTCATTGTCGATCGCCGACTACCTGAAAAAACTGCACGATTGCACCGTCCGGCGTCCGCACGTCGAACGCGTCGATCGTGCCGTACGGCGCGACGCTCAGACGTCGCGTTTCACCGGCCGGCCAGCCGCGCGACTCGATCAGCGATTTTGCCCCGCCCACGTCGTCCACCGGAAAGCGCACCGCCAGAATCCCGAGGTTCGGCGCGTGACAGCGATCGGCGTAGTCGTTGCCGTCCAGCCCCATGATCTCGATCATTTCCATGCGGCCGAATTCACCTTTTTTCGGAAAAACAATGCCGGCCCGGTAGGGAATCGTGGTGGTCAGATTGACGGGGATGCCGATCGGCGTTGGGGTCGGCGTTGCGGCCGTGAACGGCTCACCGAGATAAAACGTGTCGAAGCCCAGGACCTCGCTGAAAAACGCGTAGGCCGCATCGCGATCGCGCACCATCTGCATCACGTTGAACGGGCCGGTCATGCGCTCGAATGCGGGGATAGCCTCGGGCAGCGGGGGCGAGAGCCGCTCGTAACCCTGCACCTGCACGCCGTCCGGGCCCCGGTAAATCACGACGTTCAGGCGCGACTCACCGAACTCCAGAAACGTGATCGGCGTTTCCGTCCACCAGCCAAGCCGAATCGCGTCGTCGTAAATCGACTGCATGTCCCGCATACGTACCATCAGACTGAAATAACAGCCGGTATCCCACGCGCGGGCGCCGGGGCGCATCGGTTCCTTGCGTCCGGCGCCGTCGAAACGGACCAGCCGGACGAGGCCGCTCTCGTAGCCGGGCGGGCCGATCAGCATCGCCTCGCCGCCGGCGTCGCCGGCCAGTCCCCACGCCGCGATCGCGTCGCTGGCCAGCGGGCCGCGCCACTTGAGTTCGTAACCGCCGATGTCGACAAAAAACCGCGCGCTGCGGTCGAGATCGTGAACGCTGACGATGGCCTCCTGCCAGGCCCGCCCGGTAACGGGTGTCGCCGACTGCGCGCGCACTTCGGCGAACGCCGTCAGTACCAGCATTGCCGCGGCAAGAAGACTTTTGCAGTTGTAAGGATTCATCAGGATTGCGCCACCGTTTTTGCCCGGCCCGCGGACCACGCGCATAATGATATACTAATATAACGTTTATACACGCGGCGAGTCCGCCAGCCCCGGCGGGCTCGCTTGTTCCGATGCCTAAAACCCTGTTCGACAAAATCTGGGACGCCCATACCGTACGTCAACTCGACGACGGTTCGTCGCTGCTGTACGTCGACCGCCTGTTCCTGCACGAACGCACCGGCAGCGTCGCACTGACCAGCCTCGAGGCGGACGGTCGCCGGGTGCGCAATCCGAAGCACGTATTTGCGACGATGGATCATATCGTCGATACGTTCCCGGGCCGGACCGACAAGACGCTGGTGCCGGGCGGCGAGGCGTTCATTCAAACCATGCGCCGCGCCGCGAGCGACGCCGCGATAACCCTGTTCGACATCGACGATCCCCGGCACGGCATCTCGCATCTCATTTCAGCCGAGCAGGCGATCACGCTGCCGGGCCTGATCGTCGCCTGTCCCGACAGTCACACCTGCACCCTGGGCGCGCTCGGCGCGCTCGGCTGGGGCATCGGCTCCAGCGACTGCGAACACGCTCTGGCGACGGAGACGCTCCGCGGCGTAAAGCCTGCGCAGATGCGCATCCGTTTTTCGGGGAGACCCGGCGCCGGCGTGACCGCCAAGGACCTGGTGCTGCATTTGATCGGCACACATTCCGCATCGGGCGGCGCCGGCCACGCGATCGAGTTCTGCGGCGAAGCGGTTGACGCGATGACGCTGGAATCGCGCTTTACGCTTTGCAACATGGCGGTCGAATTCTCGGCGTTTACCGGCATCGTTGCGCCGGACGAAAAGGTGATCGATTTTTTGCGCGGCGGCGCATACGCCCCCGGAGCCGGCAACTGGGACGCCGCGGTCGACGATTGGCGGCAACTCGGCTCGGATGCCGACGCCGTGTTCGACCGCGAACTCGAGATCGACTGCACCGACGTTGCGCCGACCGTGACCTGGGGAATCAGCCCGCAGCACGCGATACCGGTGAACGGCTGCATACCGTCGCTGGACGAGGCTGCCGACAAAGACGAGCGCGACCAGATGCGCCTGGCGATGGACTACATGGGGGTCGCGCCGGGCCAGGCGATCAGCGGCCTGCCGATTGATGCGGCATTCATCGGTTCGTGCACCAATTCCCGGCTCGGCGACCTGCGCGCGGCGGCGAGCATTCTGGACGGCAACAAGGTCGCCGACGGCATCCGCGCCATCTGTTCGCCCGGCTCCGCCGAGGTCAAACGGCAGGCCGAGGCGGAGGGACTCGACTGCGTGTTCACGGCCGCCGGGTTCGAGTGGCGCGAGCCGGGTTGTTCGCTCTGCTTCCACGCCGGCGGCGAGGGCTTCGGGCCGGGCGAGCGGGTCATGACCAGCACCAACCGCAATTTTCGCGGCCGGCAGGGTCCGCTCGTGCGCTCGCACCTGGCAAGTCCGGCGTCGGTCGCGGCGGCCGCGGTGGCGGGCCGGATCGTCGACGTCCGCGAGTTCCCTGTCTCATGAGCGGGTCGGCCGCCGGCTTCAGGATGCACGTCGGCGTGTGCGCGCCGATTCGGCAGGACAACGTCGACACCGACCAGATCATCCCGTCGCGCGAGATGAAAAAGGTCAGCAAGCTCGGGCTTGGCGAGGGCCTGTTCGCGGGCTGGCGCTACGAGTACGACGGCACGAAGAAGACTGCGCCGCGAGCGGATTTTGTCCTCAACCAGCCGGCCTATGAAAACGCGTCGATACTGCTCGGCGGCAAGAACTTCGGCTGCGGCTCGTCACGCGAGCACGCCGTGTGGGCGCTCCGCGATTACGGCATTCGCGTGATCCTCGCGGAGAGCTTCGGACGCATTTTCCGCAACAACTGTGCGCGTAACCGGCTGCTCGCGGTCAAGCTCACGGCCGCCGAAATCGATGTTATCGCAACCGCCACCGAAACCGATCCGCAGTCCCGAACACTGCGCGTCGACCTGGAGCGCTGCAGAATCGCCCTGCCGGACGGCCGCGAAATCGGCTTCGAGATGGACGAATTCGATCGCGGGATGTTGTTGAAAGGCCTGGACTACATCGACTATACGCTGCAATACGCGAACGACGTCGACACCTTCCTGGAGCGGGACCGCCTCAGCCGGTCCTGGGCATATCTTTGACGCCGTCCTCGCCGAAGGAAATGACGTCGTCGGCTTCGAGTTCGTCCAGCGCTGCGGCATCGTAACCGATTTCTCGAAGCACCTCGGCCGTGTGTTGTCCCGAGGCGGGCAGATCGCGGCTCAGACCCGGTTTCCGTCCGTTCATCTCGATTGGCGTGGTGGGAAACGACGCCCTCGAACCGTCCGGCAAGGTAACGGGTAGCAGCGCACCCGACCCCGTCAGGTGCGGATCGTCGAACAGATCCTCCGGTCGCGCGATGTGCGCGTAGGGCAAGCCGCAGGCCTCCAGTTTTTCCATGAGATCGGTGCGCGTTATCCGCGCGAACAGTTTACGCACCACCGGGATGATCCGGTCCCGCGCCTCGACCCGGTCCCCGTTGTGTCTGAGGCTGTCGTCGTCTGCCAGCGTTCGCAGATCGAACGTTTTGCAGAAACTCCGCCACTGTGAATCACTGACAACGCCGACAAACACCATCTGATCGTCGGCGGTCTCGAAAACGTCGTAGATTGCCCAGGCCGAAATCCGGTTCGGCATCGGCGCGGCCGGGGTGCCCGTCACGGCGTATTGCGCCATGTGCTGGCCCATCATGAACGCCGTGGTCTCGAACAGGGAGCTCTTGAGCTGCTGACCCTTGCCGCTGCGGTGACGCTCTTCGACGGCCGCAAGAATGGCGATGACGCCGAACATGCCGCCGGTAACGTCGATCACGGACGCACCGGCGCGCAGCGGGCGGCCCGGCGGGCCGGTCATGTAGGCCAGACCGCCCATCATCTGCGCCACCTCGTCCAGCGCCACGCGGTTTTCGTAAGGTCCCGCGAGAAAACCGCGCGTCGAGCAGTAGATCAATCTGGGATTCATCTCCGCAAGACCCTCGTAATCCAGACCGAGCCTGTCCATGGTCCCCGGCCGGAAGTTTTCGATCAGGACGTCCGCGCCGGCGAGCAGCTCCCGGGCAATCGCCAGGCCTTTTGCGGATTTGAGGTTGAGGCGGATGCTGCGCTTGTTGCGGTTGTACATCGCAAAATAGCCGGCGCCGGAACCGCCCAGCTCCCGCGTCTTGTCGCCCGTGATCGGCTCGACCTTGATGACGTCGGCGCCGAGGTCGCCGAGCATCAGGCCGGCGGAAGGCCCCATGACCATGTGCGAGAACTCGATGACCTTCAGACCCTTTAAAGGCGCTACTGTATCGCTTGGCATGCTGTCTCCGGGCGCCTCGTCGTCGATCGCCGCGCGTATGGGTGGCCGCGCGGAGTATATTGGAGTTCCCGCGGCTACCTCGGGTTTTATTTTTGGTATATCATTATATCTTTAATTCATCTTTCAGAAAAGCAGCCGCGTGCGCATTCAAACGCGGGGACCCAATCACATGCAAGAATCGCAAATACTGGTCAGCGAGGTGGGCCCGCGCGACGGCCTCCAGAGCATCGCCACGATCATGCCGACCGCCGCGAAAAAACGCTGGATCGAAGCCGAGGCCGAGGCCGGCTGTCGCGAAATCGAGGTGGGCTCCTTCGTCCCGGCGCGCGTCCTGCCCCAGCTTGCCGACACCGCGGAGATCGTCGAATTCGCGCGCGGCATCCCCGGCCTGACCGTGGCCGTGCTCGTGCCGAACCTCAAAGGCGCGGAGAACGCGATCGCGGCCGGCGCCCACAAAATGTCGATCCCGTTTTCCGTCAGCGAGACCCACAGCCTGAGAAACGTACGCCGCGATCACGAGCAAATGTTTGCCGAGGTGCAAAAGATCGCAGAGCGCGTGGCAAGCGTCGACTCAGCCGAGCGACCGCACTTCGAGGCAAGCCTGTCCACGGCCTTCGGCTGTACGATCGAGGGCGAGATACCGGAAGACCTCGTGGTGCGCTCCGCCGAGCGACTGATCGAATGCGGCTGCGATGAAGTCGGCCTTTCGGACACGACCGGCTACGCCAACCCCGGCCAGGTCAAACGGCTCGTCCGCGCGGTCCGGGCGGCGGTCGGGGACGACAGGCTGACCGGCGTCCATCTGCACAACACGCGTGGCCTCGGCCTTGCGAACGCGCTGACGGCGATCGAGGAAGGGATTACCACCGTCGATAGCTCGCTGGGCGGGCTCGGCGGTTGTCCCGCCGCGCCGGGCGCAAGCGGCAACATCGTTACCGAGGATCTGGTGTTCATGCTCGAATCGATGGGCCTGGACACCGGCGTCGACATCGCGAAACTCATCGCGCTGCGTACAATACTCACCGAAGCGCTGCCCGGTGAGCCGCTGTACGGATTCACGCCCGACGCCGGCCTGCCCCTGGGATTCAAGCAATGAGCAAAGCCGATCCAATCAAAGCCATCGACGCCGTCGTAAACATCTGGACCGAGGAAGCGTTGTCGCACCGGCCGGACTGGCGCGACCGGTTTTTCGTCGGCAAGGTCAAAGCCGAAGACAAGTTGATGGCCGGGCTTTCGCTCGAACAGATGATCGAGCGCATGGCCGCGGCCGACGTCGAGCACGGTTTCCTGATTGCCCCCAAATCCGGGCGCCTGGGTCTCCCGGGCTGCTACCACATGCCGCCGGCCGTCGTGGCCGATGCGGTCAGCCGCTACCCGGACAATTTCTCCGGACTCATCGGCATCGACCCGTTCACCGGCATGGCCGGCGTGCGGGAACTCGAGCACGCCGTCAGGGAGCTGGGTTTCATCGGCGCGCACCTCTACCCGCACTGGTTCGAGCTCGCGCCCGATCACGCGAAGTATTATCCGTTTTACGCCAAATGCTGCGAGCTGGACATCCCCGTCCAGCTGCAGGTCGGGCAATCCCTGGTTTACTCGAAAGACTTTCCGTGCCGCAGCGTCGGCCGGCCGATCGCGCTGGACGCGGTCGCCTGCGATTTCCCCGAGCTCAAACTGATCGGCATTCACGTCGGCATCCCGTGGACGGACGAGATGATCGCGATGGCCTGGAAACACGAAAACGTGTTCATCGGCTGCGACGCGCACAGCCCGAAATACTGGCCGGAGAGTTTTGTCCACTACATCAACAGTTACGGTCAGGACAAGGTGATTTTCGGCACGGACTTTCCAGTGCTCGATTTCAAACGCACCATCGGCGAAATCCACGGACTCGGATTCAAGCCGGCCGTGCTGAAGAAACTGCTGCGGGAAAACGTTCGGCGCATCTATAAGCTCGGTTAGCGTCGATGAACCTCGCCAGCGTCGTTCGCCTCAACGCGGCCAACCACGGCCGAAAAACCGCCATCCTGTTCGGCGAGGCCACGATCAGTTATGCCGAGGCCTGGCGCTCGATCGAACGCATCGCCGCCGGGCTGTTCCGCGAAGGGGTGCGCCCCGAAGATCGCGTCGGCCTCGCGATGAAAGACCATCCGCTGCACCTGCTCGCGCACTACGCGCTTGCCCGCCTGGGCGCCGTGATTCTGCCGATGGACCATCGCTGGACGGAGGCCGAAAAGGCCGCCGCGGCGGACACGTTTGCCGCAAAGCTCGTGCTCACCGACGGGGACCGCATCGCGGGCACGACAACGCTCACCCCGAGCGATGACGCCGAGCCCGCCGACGTCGCCGCGCTGCCGCCGGCCGACGAGGACCGCAACCGGCCGCTGCTGATTTCGCTGTCCTCCGGCACGACCGGCAAACCGAAAGGCGCGCTCGTGACGCACGGCAACCTCTATGAGCGTTTCGTCAGTCAATGGGCGGCCATCGGCTTCGATTCACGCGATTGTTTTGCGCTGCTGACGCCGCTTTATTTCGGCGCGGGCCGCAGTTTCGGCATGAGCCTCCTGGCCGCCGGCGGCGCCGTGCGCCTCGCCCCGCCGCCGCTCAAGCCGGAGCAGATCCTGGCCGAGCTGCGGGCGCCGGAAGTCACGGCGACGTTTTTACCGCCAACCCTTCTGCGCAGACTCCTGCCCCTGCACGAAGCCGGTGGCGAGCCGCTGCTCGGCAACCTGCAATACCTGCTGGTCAGCGGCGAACCGCTTTACGCCAGCGAGGCCGCGGCGTGCCGGGAAAAAATCTGCAGCAACCTGGTCGGCTATTACGCGTCGAGCGAAGGCGGCGGCATCTCCGTGCTGACGTCCGCCGACTTCGCGGAACACGCGGCCACGGTGGGCATACCGACGTTCCGCACCGAAGTCGAGATCGTCGACGCCGAGGGCAACGCCCTCGGCGAAGGCGCGGTGGGACGGCTGCGCTACCGGGGACCGGGTGTCGCCACCCGCTTCCTCGACAGCGACGGCGGCGAACGGAACGCCAGCCCCGACGGCTGGTTTTACCCGGGCGACCTCGCCGAAAGACTCCCGACGGGCCATATCGCGCTGCGCGGCCGCGACAAGGACGTCATCATCCGCGGCGGCGTCAACGTGTACCCGGCGGAGATCGAGTCCGTGCTGCAGCAGGTCGACGCAATCAGCGAATGCGCCGTCTTCGGCCACGACGACAAAGAGCGCGGCCAGCTCGTTATCGCCTGCATCGTCGTCGATGGAGACCTCGACGATACGGCACTTGAATTGCACTGCAAAGAACGGCTGGCGCCTTACAAGATTCCGAGCCGCTTCCTCAGCTTCGACGCCCTGCCGAAAAGCAATTCCGGAAAAATCGACAAGAAGGCGCTCTCGAAAGAACTCGAGAGCGCCGAATAACAAACGCCTTTAGTGCTCGTGGTCGTGATCACCGTGATCGTGGTGATGATGTGTGCCGTCCGCGTGCGTGTGTCCTTTCCGCGGCATCGTGTCCTCGAAGTCTTCCGGCCCGTGCGGGTGGTTGTGCCCGTGCTGAATACACCACTTGTAGAGCTGCGGGTCGCGACGGGACAGCCGCGCGGCCGACCGCAGCTGGTTTTCCTCCAGCGTGCTCCACGGGTTGTAGTGGAAGTGATTGAACAGCTTCGAGTCCGTGCGGCCGAAGGCGATACAGCCGTTGTGGCTCGCAAACGCGCCGTGATTGATGTAAGCCGGCCGCCAGAAATAGCCGCCGGTCGGCAGTTCGCCGAACTGCATCATCCACGAGGTGCCCCACAGGTGATAGCCCTCTTCCGCGCAGTCGTGGTAGGAGATGTTGTCCTGGTGGAAATCCGCCGTCATGCAGTACAGGAAGCTCATCGCGTGGCTGATCGGATTGAAGTTCAGCAGCTTGATCATGCAGCCGGCCGCGACCGAGGGACTGACGACGTTGCCCGGCGCCCAGACGATGTCCATGAACGAATCCACGTCGTGATAAAGCTCGGTCCGGCTCAGGGGGTGATGGCTGTCGCTCTCGACGTGACTCGGCTCGGCCGTGTTGTACATCATCAACAGCAGCGCCCCGGACTCGCTTTTGATCGCCGGCAGCGCATATCCGGCGGGCACGAAAAAGTAGTGCCCGCGCCGGCAGACTTTGTCACCGACCGTGATCTCGCCCTCGATGACGACGATCTCCTGTTCCGAGTAACTGAAGCCCGGCGGCTGCGAATAGCCGGCGTCGAACTGCACCGTCATCGTGTTCGCGCCCGAGTCGGTGTCGAGGCTCAGCACCTTGTAACGGTAACCGCGGCCGAAGCCGGGCAGTACCAAGTTCTTGAAGTCGACGTCCGCGTCGACAAACGGTTCGATATGCGGTCTTGCCATGGGTATTCTCCGAATTCTACGGGTGTGTCGTTACCGTTCAGTAAACGACTTTGTGCGGCGCGTCGGGCCGGACCGGGACGTCCTCGGGTTTGATTTTCACCCGGCGATCGCCGTCCTCGTTGAAGCCGACCGTCTGGATACGTTCGAGGAACTCGGCGTACCACTGCTCGCGCAGCTCGTTGATGGCTTCCATGTCGGCCACGATCTTCTCGTAGCGCGCCTGCTGCTCGGCGATCTCCTCTTCGAGCCAGCGGCTCGCTTCGGCAGACCGTTCGTACTCTATTAAAGTGTCTTTGAACGACATTCTCGACCTCCGTCCCTCGTCAAACCCGTTTCCGGCCGCTACAGGCCGGCAAAATTGATCGCGCTGCCGCAGGCGACAATCGACGCGCCGGCAATCGCGTGCCCATAACGTTCGATACCGTTGAATTTGAATCGATTCAGACCGGCCATCGCCAGCCCGACCGCGCCGAGCATCGTCAGGATCGTCACCGTGCCGAACACCACGGCCACGCTCATGACCAGCGCGCCGCTCTGCTGCGCGGCCGGATACATCAGCAGCGGGATGAGCGCCTCGCAGGGGCCCAGCACGAAAATCACGAACAGCGCCCAGGGCGTCACGCCGGTGCCGCCTTTTTGCAGGTGCGGGTGCGCGTGTTCGTGCCGGTGATCGTGTTCGTGGCTGTGCACGAGATCGCCGTGACTGTGCATGTGCGTGTGGCGGTGGCCGCGGCCGATCTGCTTGATGCCCCAGGCTAAGTAAACGAGCCCGAACGCCAGCAGCGCCCAGCCGGCCAGGCTGCCGCGGCCGTCTTCGATCGCGACGAGGCGCGTCAGCTCGGCGCCCAACCAGATGCCGACCGCGCCGATGGCGACCGAACTCAGCACGTGGCCGATGCCGCAGATCGCGGTGACCCTCAACGTCTTTGCGATCGACCAGCCGCGCGCCTTGGCCATCGCGACAAAAACGAGATAATGATCCGGGCCGAGGATCGTGTGCACGAAGCCGATCGACGCGGCGGTAAGGAGCAGTATGTTCGCCTCGTCAATCATCGGAACGCGTCACGTCACCCGCGGCGTAGGCCGCGACAGGTATTGGCCGGACGCGGGGCCGACCACGTTGCCGTCGTCGTAAACGCGCTGCCCGCGCAGATAGGTCGACTTGACCCGGCCGTTCAGTTCCATGCCCTCGAACGGCGTATACCCTTGAGAGGATTCGGATTCCTCGGCGCGGACGACAAACGACTCGTCGGGATCGAACAGCACGAGGTCGGCGTCGTACCCTTCTGCGATGTCGCCCTTCGTGTGCAGGCCGTACCGTTCCGCCGGGTTCTTGCATACCAGCCGCGCCATGTGGTTCAGCGACATGCCGCGTTTCGAGCCTTCGCTGTGCAGCCCCGACAACAGGTATTCGGTGCCGCCGAAGCCGGATTTCGACACCCAGATGTTGCCGTCGTCGGTGTGATCCTTGCCGTCCGTTTTCAGCTCCTGCGAACAGCAGGCGTGGTCGCTGCAAACCCAGTCCAGTTTGTCGTCGAGCAGCGCCTCCCACAGGAATTCGACGTCGTCGCGCGAGCGGATCGGCGGGTTCACCTTGGCGTGGCAGGCGCTCGGCGCGTCGTAGTCGAGCAGCAGATGCCCGACCGTCACCTCGCGGCGGAAATTGATGTGCGGGAACACGTTCTGCATCATCAGCGCGGCCTCGACCGCCTTACGCGACGTGAGGTGCAGCAGGTTGATGTTCAGGCACTCCGTCTCGTAAGCGAGATACGATGCAATCCAGATCGCGAGTCCTTCCGAGTGCGGCGGACGCGCCGCGCTGTAGGCGCGCAGCCCGGTGAGCGACTTGTCGGCCTGCACGATTTTGGTATAGGCGTTCAAGATGTCCGCCAGCTCGCAGTGCAGGCTCACGCTGATCTGGTCGGCGTGTTCCGGATACTTTTTCATGAGCTTCGACGCGGAGCGCATGATGAACTCGAAATGCGCAATGTCGTAACTATCGTCGTCGCCGATCATCAGGAACTGCTTCTGCGCGTCCTTGTCGGTTTTGCCGTGCAGACCGTAGCCGCCGTAGAACATGAAAATCTTGAACGAACAGACGCCGTGGTCGATCAGCAGCGACTCCATCTCGTCGATGTGCGCGGAGGAAATCGGCGCGAGATGATAAGCGTAGTCGACCCAGTAGTTGCCCTTGGAAATCTCCAGCACCTCGGGATAAAACTCGGCGTAGGGCCCGCCCTTGTTCAGGTAATACTGCCCGGTTCTGAAATAGGTGATCGTCGAGGTGACGCCGCCCATCGCGGCGGCCTTGCTTTCGGTGGCGGCGTCCTCGGCAAGCGGCGCATAGATGCCGACGTGGGTGTGCACGTCGACGAGACCCGGAAACGCGAGCCGGTTGCCGCCATCGACGACCTCTCTTGCCTCCGCCGCGTCAATGTCCGGGGCGATTTTCGCGAACCGCCCGTCGGCAATGCCGACGTCGAGGTTTTCAGCCCCGGAACCGTCCGGACGGACGATCCGAACGTTTTTGATGAGGGTGTCCAGAGCCATGTTGCAGAACCACGGAGTTTATAAATGTGCTTATTGTTATAACTTTAGTGCTTTTTAGCGTTTAAGACAAGACGCGGCGGGGCGAAAGCGAGTCGATTTCCGCACAGCGAAATCGTCGCGGTTGCGCAAACGGTAACGCGAATCGCCCCGGCTTCTTTGCCGCTTCGTTAACGTTGCCATCGTTCTGAACCGCGTTAAGCGGTTCTCCGGATGAAAGCCAAGCACTCGAGTTGACACGACACTATCGCCCGGGCGTTTTCGGAAAACAAACGGGCCCGAACCTGGCAGCGCCGACAGCCGCCGGAACAGGTGTTTAGACACACAAGCTCGATTTGCTCGCGAAATCGTCCGTAAAAAATGCGCTCGCCCGAACAATCTATATCCTTCTTTAAATCGAAATACGTATATGAACTAGGTTGACTAAATGTAAACTCTCCGTTATCTATCGCGGCACTGAACAGTAGGCGATTTGGTGCGCGCCCGGATCGCCGTCCTAACCACGCGGGAGAAGCAGGGATGCATCAGGCACACATCGCAGTCGGGACCTCCGTAAACGGTTTACAGTCGTCAATCCACAGCTTCCGGCACCGAAACTGGATATTGTTTTTGGCCGCGGTACTTTTCGGTATCGGCGTCTCCAGCGACGCTTCGGCGGACTCGAGTCACTACACCGACAGCTACCATATGCATACCAGCATCGGGACACTTCTGACCTGCAAAACGGTCGCGGAGTGCCACGATAAACAGGCGCAGCATCTTGCTAGCCTGCCGCCCGGCTCCGGCGGATGCCCGGAAGGTACGCACAAGAACCAGACCCTGGGCCCGGTCAAACAGGGGTTGTCAAGGTGGTGGATCCGCACCCACGTGCAGTGTCTGATCGGTGGCGTACCGGCCGGAATAAACGGCGCTGCCACCTTCACCTGGACCATCTCGGACATCCCCCCAGAATGCGACAACGGCGACAACCCGCCGCAATGCCCTTACGAAGGCCCCGAGTTCACGCTCGAAGCGCCGGAGCAGGAATGCACGGGCAACGGGAACGACGAAACCAATCCCTGTAACCCCGCCAACGGCAACAAATACCAGATCGAGGTCGACTACGCGTCCCCGGCTGCGGGCGGCCTGAGCTTCGCCCGTCACTACAACAGCACGGGTGCCTACAAAACGGCCGCGAACCTCGCGCCGGGCTGGCGGCACACCTACTCGCGCGCGATCGACGAGGTGCCGGACCGCGAACCCAAGACCGTTTATTTTGCCCCGGCGAATCAGTCCGGCTTTTACGCCACGGCCGCCGACGCCTGCACGACCGGCTGGAACGACATTAAAACCGCCGTTTGGTCGGGTGATCTGGCGAACGCCACGGCGACCTTCTCGGGCGGCAACGTCTGCAAGATATCCTCCGGCGGTTCGACCGCGGCGTATTTCCCGGTTCGCTCAGCCGTGGGCTGGCCCGTCTTTTCCGGGCCGGCCACCGTCAAGACGGTGACGCGGCCGAACGGCGCGAGCATCAAATTCGAGCTGATTGCCTCGAACTGGGTCAACGAACTCAATCCTTCGCTTGAACTCGAAGCGTCGGGCAACAACTGGATTTTCACCGACGCGAACGACACGAAGGAAACTTTCGATTCTTCCGGCAAACTCATATCGATCACCTACCGTAACGGACAGACGGAAACGCTGACCTACGACCTGACCGTGCCCCAGGGCGGCGACGGCGACTCGTCCACGCTCGACAAAGTGACCGGTCCTTTCGGCCACACGCTCACGTTCGCCTATGGCGTCAACGGCGTCCTTAGCAGCGTGACGACCCCGGACGGCGCCGTCCAGTACGCCTATGACGGCTTCGGCAACCTATCGACCGTGACCTACCCGGATACGACCACGCGACAGTACGTTTATGAGGAACCCGACCTCTATAGCCACCTGACCGGCATCATCGACGAAAACAACGACCGCTTCGCCACCTGGAGATACGACCTTGCCGGCCGCGCCATTCTTTCCGAACGCGCGGGCGGCAAGGAACGGGTCCAACTCGCCTACAACACCAACGGCACGACCACGCTCACGATGGCCAACGGCGCCGTGCGCACCTATACGTACACGACTGAACAGGGCCAACGCCGCCTCACGTCGCTGACGGGCGACGTGTGCAGCACCTGCGCGAACGGCAACGTCAAGTCACGCAGCTACGATGCCAACGGGTTCATCGCCGAACTGACGGATTGGAACAACAACGTCACGAAAACGGCGCGCAACGCGCGCGGTCTCGTCGAAACGCTGACCGAAGCCTTCGGCTCGCTGGACGAACGCGTGACGTCCGCCGTGTGGCACGCCAACTACCGCCTGCCGACGCAGGTGACGTCACCGCGCAACGTCACCGACTACACCCACGACACTAACGGAAACGTCTTGACCGTCACCGTCTCCGGTGGCGGCAAGACCCGAACATGGACGTTCACCTACAACGCCGGCGGGCAGCCGCTGACGATCGACGGTCCGAGAACCGACGTCACCGACGTGACGACGCTGGAGTATTACACCTGCACGACCGGCAACGAGTGCGGCCAGCTCAAGAAGGTCACCAACGCGTTGAGCCAGGTGACCAATTACGATACCTACGACGCCGCGGGCCGCCTGACGCAGATGACCGGACCGAACGGCCTCCAGGTGTCGTTCACCTACGACGATCGCGGACGACTGCTGACGACCACCGAAACGCCGCAGGTCGGCGCCGCCCGCGTCACGACGATGACCTACGACAACGCGGGTCAGCTCGCCACCTACACCCTGCCGAACGGCAGCGCGCTGACCTATACCTATACCGCCGCGCACTACCTGGAATCGGTGACCGACAATCTCGGCAACTCGATCAGCTACGACTATGACGCGATGGGCAATCTCACGGACGAGGACACGTTCGATCCGCTGAGCGCACTCAAGCGCACGATGGACTACGTGCACGACAAGAACTACCGCCTGGACACGATCACGGACGGCGGGTTCACGACGGACCTGAGCTTCGACCTCATGGGCAACCTGACGGACTCGACCAATCCGAACAATGCGCTGACGCAGCACGGCTACGACGCGCTGAACCGGCTGGACACGACCACCGACGCACTGCTCGGCCTGACCAGCTACGACTACGACGATCACGACAACCTCACACAGGTGTCGGCGCCAAACGGCGCCGTGACGACGTTTGCCTACGACCAGCTCGACAACCTGCTTTCGGAAACGAGCCCCGACCGCGGCCTGATCGCCTACACCTACGACGACGCCGGCAACCGCCTGACGGAAACGGATGCACGCAGCGTCACGGGCACCTACGCCTACGACGCATTGAACCGGCCGGTGTCCATCACCTACCCGAACGCGGCGGAAAACGTCACGTTCACTTACGACGACGCGGCCTCGAACGGCATCGGCCGGCTGCGGTCGATCAGCGACCAGAGCGGCTCGATCACGTATGCCTACAACGACTTCGGCGAGGTGGTGACCGACCAGCGGCAGATTTCGAGTTTCACGTACACGACGTCCTACGACTACGACGCTGCGGGCAACGTATCGTTGATCACCTACCCGAGCGGTCGGGTGGTCGACTACGTTCGCGATGCAGTGGGCCGCGTGACCTCGGTCACAAGCACCAAGGGCGGCATCGTCAAGCCGATCGTGACCAGCGCATCCTACGAGCCGTTCGGGCCGCTGGCCGGTCTGACCTACGGCAACGGCGTTGCGTTCGACTACTCGTATCGCACCGATTACCGGACCACGGCAATCGCATCGGCGGGGATCAGCGACAAAACCTACAGTTACGATTTTGCCGGGAACGTGACGGTTATCGATGAGGGACTGAATGCGGATCTCAGCCGCACCTACGACTACGATGCGCTCGACCGGCTGGTCTCGGATTCCGGGCTGACCGGTTACGCGGACCGGGTACTGGCGGACAATCCCCTGGGGTACTGGCGCCTGGGTGAAACCAGCGGCTCGGTCGCAGTAGACTCGAGCACATACGGCAATGACAGCACCTACTCGGGGACTGTCGTCCTCGGACAAACGGGTCTGGCGCCGGGACCAGATACATCGATACGGATTAACACCGCCGGCGCCGGCTACGTCAAAGGCCCGACGATGACGGGAGCGAACGTTACTGCGGTAGAGTTCTGGTTCCAGACCGACTCTGTGACGGCCAATCGGCACATATTCAGACTACATCGCACCGCAAACAACGATCGCTTCGGTGTGTGGCACGGTACCGACGGATACCTGCATATCACCCGCGGTGGCAGCAGCAACATGATATCCGACAATGTACTTTCGACCGGCGTACCGCACCACGTCGCGGTTTGGTACGACGCTTCCGCGGATCTCACGCATCTGATGATCGACGGGGTGGTTCAACAGAGCACGTTTACAGGCAACGCGCTCGGAGTCGTGGACCCGACGATCGTCATGGCAGGGTACATGTGGTTCTCGACCTACTACCCTGACTATCTGGGCGAAATCGACGAGGTCGCGGTCTACAACACGCCCGTCTACGCATCCACGTTCGCCAACCGCACGCTGCCGGTCGGCTCCGGCCCGGCGACAACAAACGACTTCGGCTACGACGCCAACGGCAACCGAACCTCGCTCGACGACGGCAGCACGGTCACGAACTACGGCTACCAGGCGGTCTCCAACCGGCTGATCACGATCGATGCGGCGCCCGTGCAACGCGACCTGTCCGGCAACCGCATCGCCGACGTCGGCGGCACGCGCACCTACACCTACAACAACGCCAACCGCCTGTCCGCGGTACTCGACGGCGGTCTCACCACGGCCACCTACGTCCACAACGCGCTGGGCCAGCGCACGACGAAAACGGTGGGCGCGACCGACGTCATTTATCTCTACGACCTCGCCGGCAACCTGCTTGCCGAACACGACGCCACGGGGGCGATGATTCGGGACTACGTGTGGATGAACGATGCGCCGGTGGCGCAGATCGATTCAGGGGAGGCGTTCCGGTACCTGCACTTCGATCACCTGAACACGCCCAGGCTGGCGACGGACGACGCTCAGACGGTGGTGTGGCGCTGGGACTCGGATGCGTTCGGGACGACGTTGGCGGATGAGGATCCGGATGGGGATCTCAGCGCGACGACGGTTAACTTACGGTTTCCGGGGCAGTATTTTGATCAAGAGACAGGGTTTCATTACAACTATTTCAGGACGTACGACCCGTCTACCGGGCAGTACGTGGAATCTGATCCAATTGGGTTGCAAGGTGGGTTGAATACGTACGTTTACGCTCACATGAATCCACTCGGTTTCGTGGATCAGTATGGATTGGACGCCAAACTCTGGCCGTTGAACCCGTTGCCCAAAGATCCTCGGGTGGATGAGGATGGAAACATCTCAACCGGCGTCGAATTCCCAGTTCCTAACCCTCATCCAAGAGTCGACATTTGGAGGTCGGTGCCTCGCGACCCGATTCAAACCGTCGTTGAGGTAGAATCCGCACTAGTGACATCGGCCGTGGGTTACGCAGCACTTGGAATGTTGTCGGTTGCTTTGGATGCCGCTTTACTAGAATGCGGATTGGATCCAGAACAAACGCGAAAGGCAGCAGCCGTTATGCATAAGCTAGTAACTGGATTTGACCCTGAAGGACACAACGACCCAATTAACCCACCCTACCCACAGCCAGCACCAGTGGATGCTCCGGGTCCCCGATATAGTGACTATCCGAAAAAGAGCCCAAAGAACAAGTAACATTCGATCGTGATGACCATCGGAGCAACAATTTTTGACCAATAGTGGGTTCACAAAATATGGCCGGGAAACTCTGCTTCACGAACAATTAGCTCGTGGCTACACGAGAACTCTTCTGACTATTGGTTTTGCGGCAAAGGCATTAGTGATCGGGTTTTTAGCATGGTTGCTTGAGTTCTTGCTGTTCCAAATCAACTTCGTTGATTGGCTCATTGAACGTTGGTACGTCATTGGTATAGTCCTCGCGATAGCGTTGGCTCATCAGCGGTATAGCATCAGGCAACGTAGTCAAATATTAGAACACTTGACCTGCCAGTCGGATCCACTCTCCGCGTACGATGGACTAAATGCCAGCAGTCGATTTGCGGCCGGCGGGGTCGAGATCGACCGTCGCCTGTTCGGTCCAGTTACAGTGTCGTCAGACTATTTTGGTGTCTGTTTTTGGCAAAGGGGAGAACTAATAGCGGCATTCGGTTGGCCAAGAGTGAATCAAGTCTACATCTCGCAAAAGTCATCCAAAACGACAGTTGCTCAACTAACACTTAAATCAAAGTCGGGTCTGACATCACTGGATGTATCTGTTCCGTGGACTCACGATATGGGACGAACGATACCGTCCGATATCAATAGCAACAAATCGGCGTTTGTATAGACAAAGTGGAGAAGAAATATGGCACGAATCGGGTTTTTCTCGGTAAGTCATTTCCTCACTAGCGCCAGCGAAAAACGTCGGAAAAGGGGTCGACCAGAAATTGGATCCGACTCCTTTTCCCGGACGGTCTCGTAAACAGAGGAACCTAGCGCCGTCCGACGCCAAAAATGAAGGGGAAATGAAGGGATCGGACCTACGTAAACAATTATCTCGCTGATTTTTTTGGCCTAGATACCCTATTCTCACAGCGTTAATCCGACGAATATCAGCGCAATTTCGCCGGTTTGCTTTGTCCCGGTCAACTCCTCCACGTTCGCCAACCGCACGCTGCCGGTCGGCTCCGGCCCGGCGACAACAAACGACTTCGGCTACGACGCCAACGGCAACCGAACCTCGCTCGACGACGGCAGCACGGTCACGAACTACGGCTACCAGGCGGTCTCCAACCGGCTGATCACGATCGATGCGGCGCCCGTGCAACGCGACCTGTCCGGCAACCGCATCGCCGACGTCGGCGGCACGCGCACCTACACCTACAACAACGCCAACCGCCTGTCCGCGGTACTCGACGGCGGTCTCACCACGGCCACCTACGTCCACAACGCGCTGGGCCAGCGCACGACGAAAACGGTGGGCGCGACCGACGTCATTTATCTCTACGACCTCGCCGGCAACCTGCTCGCCGAACACGACGCCACGGGGGCGATGATTCGGGACTACGTCTGGATGAACGATGCGCCGGTGGCGCAGATCGATCAGGGGGAGGTGTTCCATTACCTGCACGTCGATCACCTGAACACGCCGAGGCTGGCGACGAACGACGCTCAGACGGTGGTGTGGCGCTGGGACTCGGATGCGTTCGGGACGACGTTGGCGGACGAGGATCCGGATGGGGATTTGAGTGCGACCACGGTTAACTTACGATTTCCGGGGCAGTATTTTGATCAAGAGACGGGGTTTCATTACAACTATTTCAGGACCTATGACCCGAGCACCGGGAGGTATTTTGAATCTGACCCCATAGGATTAAGGGGAGGTCCGAATACCTATGCGTACGTCGATGGGAAGCCCATAGAGAATGTGGATCCTTTTGGTTTGCAGGTAGCAGGAGGATTAGTACCTCGACTTAGCCCGATTGCTCGAGGAGTACGTAATGCACTAGAGCAAGCGGGACGTACGCCATCACGATCTCAGCTAGAAAAACTGATGCAGCAGAACGGCCTTCCACCAAGATTACGGTTTGAGCAGATGATCGAAACAGTTGATTCGTGCCCTGTGCCGCCGAGGCTAAACCCGCCTGGAACGAATCCGTGGGCATCAGGGTTACGTGTTGCCGAGCGATTGGTGAAAACACTAAATGAACTCGCGCGAGACGGGACGTTGGAGCATACGCCGATACCGCTTCAATTGCGGCCGACAAATCGACTTTGGCCAGAAAACGCTACGACGACCCCAGCTATGACAGAAAAGGAACTCGAAGAATGCTATAGAATTGGCTGGTGCGCATAACTTAGCGACGTGATACTGCGAAATGAAAATACGTGGATATTGGTTAATTGCTAGCCGCTTTGTCATTCATAGTTTGCAACATGATATGCCGAACGATTTCTGGGGGTGGCTGTACACGAGGGTAGCTGATCGACAATCGAGAGATTATGGCAATAAGATACTTGTTTGGCTGCTGTTTGTTGATGCCTTGAAAGAAAAAGAACATCTTAGAGCAGTTGCGATCTATGAGAAATTCAAACCGATGATTGACAAATCGCTCGGCGCTAAGTACGAACCACTACTTCGAGAGTCGATGCAGTTTGCTAGAGATCATGAGAGTAGAGAAACGACCAGTTGATAACGGTCGACTCAGGAAAAGGGGTTGGATCCAATTTCCCGCCTAAATTGAATCCAACCCCTTATTCAAAAAGAGGATGAGGTTGCCGCTTACAGCACACCCCTCGACGCCTCCACGTTCGCCAACCGCACGCTGCCTGTCGGCTCGGGGCCAACAGTAACGAACGACTTCGGCTACGACGCCAACGGCAATCGAACCTCGCTCGACGACGGCACGACCGTCACGAGCTACGGCTACCAGGCGGTCTCCAACCGGCTGATATCGATCGACGCAGCACCTGTGCAACGCGACCTGTCCGGCAACCGCATCGCCGACGTCGGCGGCACCCGCACCTACACCTACAACAACGCCAACCGGCTCGCCGCGGTGCTCGACGGCGGCCTTACCACGGCCACCTACGTCCACAACGCGCTGGGGCAGCGGACGAAGAAGACGGTGGGCGCATCCGACGTGATCTATCTCTACGACCTCGCCGGCAAGCTGCTCGCCGAACACGACGCCACGGGGGCGATGATTCGGGACTACGTGTGGATGAACGAGGCGCCGGTGGCGCAGATCGATTCAGGCGAAGCGTTCCGGTATCTGCACTTCGATCATCTGAACACGCCGAGGCTGGCGACGGACGACGCTCAGACGGTGGTGTGGCGCTGGGATAGCGATGCGTTCGGGACGACGTTGGCGGATGAGGATCCGGATGGGGATTTGAGTGCGACCACCGTCAATCTGCGGTTTCCGGGGCAGTATTTTGATGCTGAGACGGGGTTTCATTACAACTATTTTAGGACCTATGATCCGTCCACTGGGAGGTATGTGGAATCCGATCCTATTGGGTGGAGAGGCGGATTGAACTCTTTTAACTATACCGACCAAAACCCAATAGCAAGGATTGATCCACTTGGTTTGCAAACGTTTCCCGGCCCCGACGCTTCTCTACTCGACCGTCGTCAGTTCGTTAGAGATCTTGTATACCGGGATACGTATGCGATAGCTCAAAAAGCGATGGACGCACATGATCATGCGGTGAAATCAATAGAAGATGCAAAACCGACGGCTGATGAAGCGGCAGATTTCTTTGAAGAGCTATCAGAACAATCAGCTTATGCTGGTATCGCATGCGCGATCGCCGGCCAACCAGAGGGCGTTATCCTATTCGGCACCATGTCGGCAGTTTCCGATGCTGCCGTGCAATACCTTCGCCCGAATCTTTCCCAAACTGTTCGTAATGCAGCCGTCGATGCATTGACGAGTAAAATGCCTCCACAAGTCGGCGGTCCAGTAGGTATAGTTACAAAAGAGGTGTTAGATCATACGGAGGATCAAAGTTCGAAATGAAGATCAAATTAGTTGTCGCGGTTTGTCTATTGCTTATCGGACTCTACGGCGTATCGTTCTATTCTGGTACGAAGTACTTTTATCTCGCACTGGTCGCGGCAATCTGGGGAGGGTGGTGGGTAGGAGAAGCCATCCGCGAACGCAGAAACTAGAACTACATTAAGCACAACCGTCCGGCGTACAAGGTCGAGACGTGCTTACTACGATCTACGCGATCTAGAATCAAGGTCCGATTGGGAAACCTTAGTTGACCAGTTTTGTGGGATCAAACCCGGGTGTAGCATTCCCGCTTCTATTCTGATTGATGTAGCGATTCTTTAGATCAGAACAGGTAGATTCGCTATCGGTGTTTCGCATGCACTCTGCATATGCGTAGTCCGGATTCAACCAGTGAATCTCGAAGCTCGGAGTCCATGGCTCGACTAGCCCCGCGGCATTAGCATCATCACTAACCATGCACGAATGAGAGCTAAATTCGTAGCCGATATCGTTCTTACTATTCTCCCATTTGGATTGGATGCTGACTACCGTTGTCGTTGTCGACTCGATGCACCTTTCAAGGGACCGATGGATTGCGACTGACACCAGCGGTTCACTTTGGTCTGGATAATACCAACGATTGACAGCGACGTATTCAGTAGTCATACAGGACACAAGCGCGCATCCAACTACAACTGAAAGGGCGATGCTTCTTTTAATCATCAAGTCCGCCTTTTCCCTTCCAAAGCGCTATTCTTACATGTTGTGAGACAAATAGGGGACCGGATGCAATTTGGCGAAAGGAAGGATCGGATCTCAGTAAGCTTTCACGCAATTGGGCTTTACCACTCGGATACTCGTTGCTTACATCATTAACCCTACGAAAACCAGCGCAACTTTGCGTGCTTAAACGTTCGCCAACCGCACGCTGCCGGTCGGCTCCGGCCCGGCGACAACAAACGACTTCGGCTACGACGCCAACGGCAACCGGACCTCATTGGATGACGGCACGACAGTCACGAGCTACGGCTACCAGGCGGTCTCCAACCGGCTGATATCGATCGACGCAGCACCGATCCAACGCGACCTGTCCGGCAACCGCATTGCCGACGTCGGCGGCACGCGCACCTACACCTACAACAACGCCAACCGGCTCGCCGCAGTGCTCGACGGCGGACTGACGACGGCCACCTACGTCCACAACGCGCTGGGGCAGCGGACGAAGAAGACGGTGGGCACATCCGACGTGATCTATCTCTACGACCTCGCCGGCAACCTGCTTGCCGAACACGACGCCACGGGGGCGATGATTCGGGACTACGTGTGGATGAACGATGCGCCGGTGGCGCAGATCGACTCAGGTGAAGCGTTCCGGTATCTGCACTTCGATCACCTGAACACGCCGAGGCTGGCGACGGACGACGCTCAGACGGTGGTGTGGCGTTGGGACTCGGATGCGTTCGGGACGACGTTGGCGGATGAGGATCCGGATGGGGATCTCAGCGCGACGACGGTTAACTTAAGGTTTCCGGGGCAATATTTTGATCAAGAGACGGGGTTTCATTACAACTATTTCAGGACGTACGACCCTTCCATCGGTAGGTATGTGGAATCTGATCCGATTGGGTTGTATGGAGGGCTGAATACTTACGGATACGCTAACCAAAATGCCACCAAATACATCGATCCTACCGGTGAAAGTGGAATGTTGGTCGGTCTATCTAGAGTCACGGGGAACCCGAAACCAGGGCTCGTGCCAAGAGTTAGTCCTGTTAGTGAAGCGGTCAAGCAGGCGTTGATGTGTCGCAACGGCAGCCCACTTCCAGCACAGGCGCAGCGACTAACGCAAGACTTAGGAATGAAACCCAGACTTAGACCGGACCAGATGATTCCTAACACCCAGGTACCTGAAGCGGTTCACCCTAAGCCGGTGCCACCAAAAGATACGTGGTTTGGCGTCGTCGCTCGGCTGATCCAGAAACTCAACCAAATGGGCATGAGCGCAGCTGGCGCGACCGGAAGTAATCCCGGCCTAAGCGAAGACCATCATGCGATTCTTCGTTCGCTCACCGCGGCAGAAGTAGCAGCTATAATCAATGAGCAGGTTTTGAATCACGTCGAGCAGAGTTGCGGAAGCTGCGAGATCTAAGTGCGGTTGCAGAGTTTTCAGAGAGTCTGATGGTTCTATACAAGTATTGGCTGATTGTTAGCAGGGCCACTCTGTACAAATTCCAGTCGGACAGGTCTGAAGGATTCTGGGAATGGCTTTACAGACGTATAGTTGATGTAGAGTCAGCCGACTATGCTCGGCCAATGTTTGTAATGTATCTGTTGGGCGACGCCATCGACAAAGGCGAGTTCGTGCGAGCAACCGATATTTACGATAGATTCGAGAGCATAGTTGACCAATACTCGAATTCGGAATTGATCGAACAGATTGAGAGCGCAAGAACGGCGGCAAGAAATAGAGCGAAGCTGACCTCCAAAGAAAGTTAGGGAAAGTTAGGGGTCGAACCGAAGTTTCTTTAACCCAGGAAAAATTAGGGACGGTCTCCAACCAGCTGATATCGATCGACGCGGCGCCCGTGCAACGCGACCTGTCCGGCAACCGCATCGCCGACGTCGGCGGTACGCGCACCTACGCCTACAACAACGCCAACCGACTCTCCGCGGTACTCGACGGCGGTCTCACCACGGCCACCTACGTCCACAACGCATTGGGGCAGCGTACGAAGAAAACCGTGGGCGCGAACGACGTCATTTATCTCTACGACCTCGCCGGCAACCTGCTTGCCGAACACGACGCCACGGGGGCGATGATTCGGGACTACGTGTGAAAGTGCAGCAATCGATGTAAGCTGAATATGGGATGTAGCCCGTTCCAAGACAGAACATTGTTTCCATGAACAAACTAATCGCAGAAAATTTGCTAGGAGAATTACTGAATTGCTCAAAGTCGCTGGACACAGTTGAAAAGATGGCGAGGGATATAGAAGACGAAAAGCTAAGAATGAAGTTTCGTAGAGCTGTGGCGGAGGCCTCACATGATCTATATTCAGAGGTAATGGGAATCATAATTCGCGAGTTCCCGGAGCTTGATCCTTACCCTGTGGAACCCAAAGGGAAATAGGCAAACAGCATTTGCACGGAAATGGGAATGCGGATAACGGGGGAAAGGGGTCGGATCCACTCTAGGCAGAAAATTGGATCCAACCCTTAACTGGAATGTGCCCAAACGCGCAGAGCCCGCACGTTCTCGCACGCAATGGCTAACGAGGCCGACTATTCGAGATGTGTTCATGTAACGACAGACCAGAATTCTTTGACCTTCATCCCGACGAGGCTCTGCCGGACTTTCTCGACAATCTGGTGCAAGAGGGAGATCGACACGAAGCCGGGCACGGGCTGTACCGCTGCCCCGAATGCGACACCCTTTGGATAGTCGATGATCTTAGTCGCGGTCCCCTGGCCGTTCGCGCGGCATCGGTCAACGACTTCACGAAGTTTGACGAGAAACCCTACCGGCGAAGCCTCCTGATCGAAAACCATGGCGGACTGGGTTCGGAAGACTGCCTGCAGGCGAGCTGCGAAAAGAAGGTGCTGAAGGGTATGGTCTTTTGCGTCGATCACGCTTATCCGGAGTATGCCGACAAACACGACAACGCCTGAATCGATGGTGATTAGCAGCGCGTTACCGCGGTAACTCGAATTGAATCCGACCTCTCGTCCAGACTCGCTAGAAACGAACCCTGACCCCCACACCGAACCCGTCCTCGTCCTGGTCGAAGTTGGGAAACGATTCGGTATCGACGTACCTGTAGCTCGCTTCGAGTTCGATGTTCTCCCGCGCAAACCAGCTCGCAAACAGGCCGTACCTCGTCCCTTCGTCAAACGCGTCCTGAACGCTGCCGCTGGTCTCCAGACCGAACGCGAGGGATCTTGTCGGATAAAGGGACAGCCGCAAATCAAACAACTCGTCGGCTCGGCTGACGTCGGTTGTCGTCAGGGCAACGTCGGCGCCGTACTGCCAGGTTTCGCCCAGGCCGCCGATGTGCGAAAGGGTCAGCGCGGTCTCGGTGACGCCAATGTTGCTGCCGGCCGTCTCGCCCTCCAACCTGCTCACTCGCAGGTCGACGCTGGTCTGTGATCCGATGTATTTTCCGATACCGAGACTGTAGGTCTCGACATCGGAGTTGAACGACCCGAAGCTGCTATCGAACTCTTCGTCCAATGTCGACACGCCGGCGAGACCGTACCAGCCGCTTTCCGGCCACACGTAGCGCAGATTTGCGGATATGGCGTCCGAACTCCAGCTTTCCCAGCCCATTACCGGCGAGAACGACGGATCGGGGCTCGTCAACGAGGAACTCGTGTCGCTGTCGCCGTAGCGGTAGCTCAGCGATACGGATGACGCGCGGCTGAGAAACGCGGCACGGCTCCTCGGCCCGTCCGGCGCCGACACGCCGTCGAAGAACCAGGTGCCGAAGACCGTGATGTCGTCGTCATCGCCGTCCGACGTCGATGTGAAGGGGATGCTCGGCTGCGGAAACCCAAGAAGGCCGGTTCCCTCGGACGAGGTGCTGATTCTGTCATAGGACGTCCCCACCTCGAAGTCGAAGGTGTCTCCGAGGGCCATCGCCGGCAGCGCGAGGCAGATGGCGGGTGCAAGGCGGCAAACGATCTTCATGATCATTGGGGATTCTCCTTGGGTATCGACGAGTCCGGCACTTGTTCATGGGATGCCCGATGTACGGATAAGGTCGCACACTCGACCGGCCGTTACATGACAAAACGTCGTGCATGTATCGTCCTGAGTTAGTTTCCCATAAGGTAAACATATCTGACATCAATTTGTTCCGAATCCTTAAATACGATTGTCCACCACGCCGTACGGCGTTACCGTGGTAACGCGAATACCCGATGACCGCCGAGGTCTTCCCGACCCGCCGCAACTTCCTCGGAATCAACGGAAAACTCCGGCTCGGCAGAGAAGAGCTGTCATGAAAAGTCACCGATCTCGAATTGCCGTTCTGATTGTCGTCTCTCTGGCCGCAACGCACGCGGGCGCGCAAAACCGGGATCAACCCTTCGCTGCCGAAAACCTTGGTCCAAACTCATGCGCAATTTCGTGTCCGACGGATTCGGCATATCCAGGTATGAGTGTCGTTGTGAGCTGCACGGCAGCGTCGACGCCCATCTGTCAGTGCTCGGACCCGGACAGGAAGATGGCCTATTGCGATGCAACGCATGAAATCGATCCGGAAACTCCCGACGCTGTACAGAACCCGTCGAGCCACGCATTCCGATTGAATAACTCAGACTTGCTCGCCATCCAAGGCCCGGAAGGCAAGGCAATACTGAGCGTGGAGAATCAGACCAATTGCCAGGCGTACTACGAGTGGAGATTCAAATCTGCGGTTTCTTCCGTCGAAACCGGCGGGAAAGGCAACCTGTTCGAGCACTATGCGAGTCTGTACGGCAATAACATCGTCACGGACGTCGGCGGGCAACTGAAAATGCAGATTGGCCCCTATGAGCTCGAGTGGTCCTGTGGCGGCGACGAGTTTGGATGGGTGTACAAAGGAAATGACCCGTTGGAGTTCAGCGTCATAGAGACCTTGGAGTTGAGTGATTTCCTGCTGTAGTCGTTGACGACTACTACTCAATCGATTGGTCTTCGATTCTTCACGCCTTTTTTCTCGGACGCGGCTTGGCCTTCTTCTTGGCGCTCGACTTCTTCACGATCTTACGCGCTCTCGTCGGTTTGGTAGGTTTTTCGGGAACACGGACCAGGTAAACGTCAAACTCCACACTCAGATCGCGCAGTCCCCGCATCCGCGTCACTGCCGGCAGAAACCACCAGTCGGCATCTTCGCGAACGCTTCTGAACCGGCTCGCCGCCGCCGCCGACTGTGAGTTGGTCACGGCCCGGTAGATCGCTTCATAAAGCTCATCCGCCCATTGGGAATCCTTCGTCGAATCCATTTTCGTCCAACGCGCAATGAGGTCGCTCAGCTTCAATCCTTCCTCATACGAGCCGAAGCCGAACTGGCGCACCGCCGTGTCCACCGAATTCCCGATTCCGACGTAACGCGGCCGGCGCAATTCCAGGTTTTCCTCGATGATGCGCTTGATGGCGTCCTCGTCGTCGAGCTCCGCGACTTTTTTCATCAACCTCGACCCCAGGCGCAGCCGGATGAAGTCCCAGAGGTGCTTGCTCGTCGCACTACCTGAAGGAATCGCCGCCTCCAGATCGGAAAACAGCCTCTCGCCTCGCGTCGTAATCACCTCGGCCGACGTGTCCTTGGCAAACGGTTCCGAAAGACTCGAATCGCTGGATGGAAAGAAACCCGGCTTCTTGTGGAAGTCTTCGGCAAAGCGCCGTATCTCCTGAGGCTGGACCCTGACACGCATCTCGTTCTTGAAAACCGTCGGTTCATCCTCGGTGCACTGGAGCACTATCGTTCGGGTCTTCATCGTCGACTGGCCCTGTGCGATGCCGCACTCCCACATACAGAACGACCAGTCCTCCTCCGCGTAGGTGTAAACGAGGATGAGCATGTTCACTTCTTCGAGCCGACGCTGCAGCTCGTCTTTTACGCCGTCACCGGGCGTGAGACCGCGGCGGGGGTCGGTGGACTGAAATATGGCGTCGTCGGCAACGCCCCACTCCCTCAGGTGATTGCTGACCACGTTGGCGATCTTTACGTCGTCTTGCCGGTGACTGATGAAAATCTTGGGACTTGACATCGTTACCCCCTAATCCAGCGAAGTCGGATTGGCCCGGATTGTTTTTGTGTCCAACGTTGGGCGTCTGGATGACGTTCCGGGTGCGTGCGCGGCTCTAGCTGTTATGCGTCATTTCCCAGACTACGTTCCCCATAGTGTCGCCACACCGACATTTCTCCCATCCACGAGCGAACCGATGTACTGCGCAGGCAAGCCTCGACCGCCGCGGTTAGAATGTGAACGCGGCCACGCGGTCACCGCTTGACGCCGCGGCCTGAACGGGTTCCGACGATACGCCCCAGTTCTTTTTCAGCGCCAAGGGAAAACTCCAGTTCGCCCGCTGTGTTGTTTCAATCCAAGGTATGAATGAAATAGCACATGTCGTCACCCGCTTCGTGAAACCGCTTGTACAGCGTGAAGCCCGCTTTCGCATACGCTCGAAGGGCGCGCGGATTCTCCGCTCCGGCGGCCAGGCCAACGCAGGCCGCGCCATCGTTCCGGAGACGGTTTATCAATAGACGCAGGACCCTTGGCCCAACGCCCCTGCCCACGAAATCCGGCTCACCAATGAGGATATCCACGTCTACGATGCCGGCCGGCAAGCCGGCGAGCCCCGCCGCGGCGAGCTCCTTCGGATCAGGGTCCTGCCAGCAGAGGTATCCAACCGGCCGGCCATCCACGACAATCAGAGCTTGACGGGCTGGCGGATGTTCTCGGACGACCGCCAGCGCCTCATCGGCGTCGCCCCACCAGCGAGCCACGTGGGGCCGCTCGAGCCAAATGCGCAGCATGGGCAGGTGTTGACGGACGTCGAATGTCAGAAGCTGCACGCTGGATGGATGATTGGGCATATGATGGAAATTAGCGGCAAACCGAGTGATTCACAAAACCCACGTTACCAGGAAAAGAAATCGAACAGGAATTCACCAACGCGCACGTTGAAATAACCTGGCCGGTCAGATCTCGAATCGCCGCTTGATGCGGACGGTTCAAACGATTTGTCCGTCGCGGCGCATTACCGCGGTAACGCGAGACGGACATTCGCCAGAAATCAGAGCGCGTCAGCGCCGACGCGTAACGATGGCATCGAGTTCGACCACTCCTCCGGTGATGCTCATACCGGTCTCCAGTCGCTGACCGAGCCCAAAGTCGCTATCGTCGATGGCCTCATGGAGGATGTCACCGAATAGGACGTAGGCTTCTTCATTCGCCGCACTTGCCACACTCCCCGGATTCGGCACGCTCACCGGTGTCGCCCGAATCTCGCAGAAGGTCTCGCGACAATCGATCGTCCAGGATTCGAGCACCAGAACCTCCGGATGCGCGGCGATGAACGTGTTGAGGCGCTGTTCCATGCCATAGGCCCAGTAGACGTCTTTGGCTTCTCTGGCCCGCGCCTCGTGTTCGAGCAATGCCAGGCGATCCTGCCAGGCGTCGGATGCGCAGGGGCACTCCTCCTCGACATTGAGCGGCGGCAGGGTCGGTAACTCCGCCCCTTCCGGAACGGAGGTCCGACTCAGCAGGGCCCGTAAATCCGACCGGTCGGGCCGGTGGTAAGTCCCCCCGGCCCGCCGGAATTCCAGCGTGCTCCAGGGTTGCTCGGCCGCCTCGTCGATGATTACCTGAAACGATTCCACGCTCTCGGGCGGGCTGTCACCGCGGATTTCGCAAAAGCTCGTGCGGCAATCGATGCTCGAAATATTCAGCGCCGTGGCTCGCGGGTGCGCCGCGATGTACTGCTCGAGCAGCTGTTCCGTTTCATAGGACCAGAAAACGTCCTTGGTCTCGGCATTGCGCATGTCCACTTCACGTTGCTGACGGCGCCGATGCCATGCATTGGCGCATTCACAGGGCGCTCGTAGTTCGGCCAGGGTAAGTTCCTCGAAACGATTGGGGACTGTCGAGGTTGTGGCAGGCGCTGCCGCTGATCCGGCGTCTTCGGCCGAGGCCCGTGCCGGCGGTGGCTCGTCCGTCCGCTCGCGATGCGCCTCGGCAAGACTCGAATCGCCCACCGCGTCGTCCGCCACGCGCGGCTCGGTCGGCGGCGCGCGCACCAGCGCGATCACCAGCGCAGCGAGCGCCGCCGCGAACACGATCATGACGATGCGCATTTTCATCGATTGTCAGCCCCCGCGGGTGAGCTTCACGAGCCTGCGAAGCAGGCCGTCGTCGCCATTATGGCGGGTTCGAAACGGCAAGTGGAACGCTGATCTGCAATCCCGCCGCCGATTTGCTGATTTGTGAAGGGTCAATCGACCGCGGGTGGCCTTTGCAGAGGCCAAATGAATATCCATATCGATCGGCCGCTTCCGGCCTGTTCACTAAGAACCCGGAACGATTCTACGATCGGAGGATCAGCTCGACCGCATTCCCCACCCCGCCCTCTTCCCGCAGCCGTCGCCCGAGCTCGGCCGCGTTCGTCCGAATCGCATCGTCATCCACCGCTTCCCGGATCGAGCGCGCGAGCCGTTCGGCCGTCAGCTTCTTGCGCGGAACGGGAGCGGCGCCAACCCCAAGCTCGACGCTGCGTCTTGCCCAAAAAGGCTGGTCGCCCGTAAACGGGCAAACGACGCTTGGCGTACCGGCAACGTACGCGCTCGCGGCCGTGCCCGCCCCGCCGTGGTGAACCACGGCCGCCATTTTCGGGAACAACCAGCCGTGGGGTACGTCTCCGATCGACATCACGTCCTCGGAGCGGCCTTCCAGCGCGAGACCGCCCCACCCGGAAGACACGATGCCGCGCACTCCCGCGAGCGTCAGCGCTTCCCGGACCAGTTCGCCCAGACCCTTCGGATCCTTCGTCGGCATGCTGCCGAAACCGACGTATACGGGACGTGCCCGGTCGCCCAGAAAATCGCGCAGCGCTTTGGGCGGTTCGTAAGCGTCGTCCGGCGCGAGGCGCCAATAGCCGGTCATATGCGCGCGCGCGGGCCAGTCGCCCGGCCTCGGAACGACGTGGCTACTGATCGCATGCAGCACCGGGATCTCTCCCAGCGCGTCGGGCTCGATGACCTCGGCTGCGTTTCGTATGGGCCCGAGTCCGAGCTCCGCGGCGCGAAACGCGTTCACGGGTTTGCGGTAGGTGCCGTAACCCGCGCTGATCGCCTTGTAGGACAAACGGTTGTAACCCGGAACTGGCAAAAGCGGCATGCCGGCGGCCGGAAAATCCCGCGTGGGCACCATCATCGGCTGCAGCGCCGCCATGACCGCAGGGACGCGGAGCTTTTCCGCGATGTGCGGCGCGGCCAGCACTTTCGGATGGTAAACGATCAGGTTGGGCTGCACGACGTCGGCCGCCGCCCGTGCGTCGTGCATCATCCGGACGTTGATCGGCTTGGCGAACGCGGCCAGCTTCATGCCCGTGCGGATCGCACCGATCGCGCCCGCGGAACCTTCCAGCACCGCGCGTCCTTCGTCCGTGTCCATGATCTCCAGCAGCTCGCCGGTCATCGGCCGAAAGTCGACGCCGTAGCGCTCCACCCATTCACGGTAACGCGAAGCCGTGCACAGGCTCACGTCGAAGCCTCGGTCAATCAGGCCGAGCGCCAGTGCAATGAACGGCTCGACATCGCCGCGCGAACCGAAGGTCAAAATGAGAATGCGATTTGCCTGCATCGTTCGATCTGTCGGGAGAGTAATGGGACAGTTTACTGGTCCGACGGCGCTGTCTGCCCTGCTAGGCGAACACGATGTCACGCAAAACGTAGACCAACAGCCAGCGCCAGCAAGCGCTTCTTCAGTTCCTTGGACATGACGTTAATTCGGCGTCGGCGTTCCGGCCGCGAGTTCCAGACGCATCAACGGCCGATCCGGACGCCGGCGCGTCAGCTCCACGAAACCGCGTTTGCGAAACGCCGGGGCAAGCCCGTGATACAGCCCCGAGGCCGGCCGGCGCTCCCGTGAATCTACCGGGCAGGCATCGACCGCCCGTGCGCCGTTCTCCCGCGCCCAGTCGATCGCGGCATCCAGCAGCGCGGCGAAATGCCCCCGCCGGCGGAATCCGGCGCGCACGACAAAACAGCTGATCCCCCAAACGCGCGGATCCGAGGCGTCGTCGGGTTCGAGCGGCGCCGTGAGCCGCCGGGACCCGTTCCAATTGGGCACGTCCGCCCGCGGCCCGACCTGAACCCAGCCGACCGCCACGCCCGCGTCGTCGTAGCCGACCAGCCCCGGCGGCGGACCGGCATCGACGCGCTTCCTGAACAGCGCCTTGTTCTGCTTACCCAACCCCCCAACAATGTCCGGACGCGGCAGCCGCCACCACATGCACCAGCAGCGCCCGCAATCGCCTTTCCCATCGCCGCCGCCGAAGACGGTGACGAGATCCTCCCAGCGATCGGGAACCAGTGGATGGGCGGCAAATTTGGCCATTCGCGAAGTGTCCGCTCGCGCCCGCCGCGCCGTCAAGCTGCCGACGTCGCGCGAGGGCGCACTGAATCGCCGCGTCGTTCCGTACAGAGCGTCGACCCGGTTCGTTTGTCCGCGGTTTTCTTCGCGCGACGCCGGACCCGGCCCCTCGATCAGGGCATCCGGACCTTGATCGTAGGTCTACTTTTCCGCGTGCAGCGCAACCCGGTTGCCTTCGCTGTCAACGAACAGGCCGATCGCGCCGTATTCGCCGATGGGCATGTGCTCCTGCAGCACTTCGCCGCCCGCCCCGGCAACGCGCCCGAGCACGGCGTTGATGTCGTCGCAGCCGAGATACATTAGCGGCCCATTAACGCTCGGTGTATACCCGTCTCCCGCCATCAGCGCACCGCTGGGCCCTTGCGCGCCCATGAACACCCTGAGCGGCGTGCCTTGCGGCCCAGGGATTTCGCCGAGTTCAGTGTCGAGCACCGTGCCGTAGAAGCTGACCGCCCGCTCCAGGTCCGTCACGGGGATCTCGAACCAGTTGATACCAACCGTTGCCTGCGCCATCTTGTTCTCCTTGTTTGTTGCTGTCATGTACTGCCACCGCCTGAAGGCGACGCCTTGGTTTACTGACGAAACAGGACGGCCAAAATCGACACGGAAAAGGGCGTGATCGTGTCGTTCGAACGGCGACGGCGGTTTTGTATCTGCACGAAAAGTCGAGTTTCAGTAATCGATGTACCAGGTACTTGGCGCTAAATTACTGTATCGACAAACAGTATCAAGGCATGTAGACACCATGGCCAGCAGCACGGCCGCTCCCAGGCTTGAACAGCATCCCCGCTACGCCGCGGGTGAACGGCTGGGCGCCGAAATCAGCGAACTCTGCGCCTACATGTATGCCGCCACCTACCGTCTGCTCGAACTCATCCGGCGGTTCGACGACGCCGGTCACTGGCAGCTGCCCGGCCTGGTTTCCTGCGCGCACTGGCTGAATTTCCAATGCGGCATCGGCCTGAACGCCGCCCGCGAGAAAGTGCGAGTCGCGCACGCGCTGGCCGGCCTGCCGAAGATCAGCGCTGCGTTCCGCAAGGGCGAGCTGAGTTATTCCAAAGTGCGCGCCATGACCCGCGTCGCCAACGCGGACAACGAAGACTATCTGCTGATGATCGCTCGTCACGGCACGGCCCACCACGTCGAGAAGCTCGTCTCCCAATGCCGTCGCGCCACCCGGCTGGCGGACGTCGAATCCGCGAACGAGCAGCACGCACAGCGCGCGCTGAGCTGTCACTACGACGAGGACGGTTCGCTAGTCATCAACGCGCGGCTGCCCGCGGAACAGGGTGCCCTGTTCGTGAAAGCGTTGGAAATGGCGATGGAGCGGGATCACGCCGAAGTCACCCGTGAGGACGACGCCGCTGTCGGAGCCCGTCCCGACGGGCGACCTTCGGAAGGCCCCGACAATCCCGACCTTACCGCGGTAACGCGCGAACCCGTTTCGACCCGCCGCGCCGACGCACTGGTCGAGCTGGCTGAGATCTATCTCAACGCGGAACCGAGCGCCGCATCCACGGCAGACCGGTATCAGGTCGTCGTTCACGTTGCGGCGGACAGCCTACGGGAAGAACCCGGCGTTACCGCGGTAACGTCAGCCGACACCGATAACGACCGCTCCCATATCGAGAACGGACCCCGCGTTACCGCGGAAACGTCCCGGCGGATTGCCTGCGACTGCTCGACCGTGACGCTAACGGAAGACAATCACGGCCAGCCCCTGTCCATCGGCCGCAAATCGCGTTCCATTCCGCCGCCGATGCGCCGCGCGTTGAGCGCGCGGGACAGAGGTTGTCGGTTTCCGGGCTGCACCCGCAGCCGTTTCGTCGACGGCCACCACATTCGGCATTGGGCGGACGGCGGAGAAACCGGCCTCGACAACCTCGTGCAGCTTTGCCGGCATCATCACCGCCTGGTTCACGAGGGCGGCTTTTCCTGCGAACGCCTGCCGGACGGCCGCTTGGTTTTCAAAGATCCAACCGGTGAGGTCCTCGCCGGGTTTTATCTCCCCCAGCCCCCTCCACAGGTCGAGGATCCGATCCGCTGGTTCGAGTCCCGGTCGCCCGACCTCGATATCGATTCGGAAACCTGCCGCTCGCTGTGGGCGGGCGAACGGTTGGACTACGGCATGGCGGTTGAGGCATTGTTGTAGCTCACGGTGCTCCTGGGATCGGCGCATCGTGACTATCCGTATGGAGGGGAAATCGTGTTGTTACGTCGTGTCGTGGAGCACGTCAAGACGCAGAACTGGTTCGCCGTCGCGATTGATTTTCTGATCGTAGTCATCGGCGTTTTCATGGGCTTGCAGGTTCAAGAGTGGAATCAGCAGCGTACGGATCGCGGCAACGAACTGGCTTATCTGGAACGCCTGTCCGCAGACTTTGCCACTATCGATCGGGATCTTCAGCACTGCCTTTCGGTCTATAGCGACAGCATCGCTGCGATCAATCTGATCTCACAGGTTGTTGAAGATCAGGCGGCATCAGGCCCGAACTCGAACGCAGATCGCGATACGATATCGACCGCTCTGATTCGTATGACTGCGGGCGCAATTCCCGCCGGTCGGTCAGCGACATTCATAGAAATGCTCTCCATTGGTGACTTGAGCATCCTGCGGGATGCGACACTGCGCGATGCGCTGGTCGCCTACGACGAGCGCGCGCAGATCAGCCGCGAAGTCTGGCGATCGACTCGAGAAGAAGCAATTGCGTATGGCCGGCCGCTCTACGACAACATCAAACTGAGCGTTGATCTGGAAAAAAGACGTATTTCTTCGATACACGACTATGATTTGATTGCCATGTCCAGCGATCCGGACTTTCAATCCATGCTCAACGTTCTCGTCGCGACCAAGGGCAATAACTATGAGCTTTGCCAGGCTCAACGCAATCTGGCAAACGGCGTGCAGCTATCGCTTGAGCAGCAACATTAGGAACCCGTTCCGAGAGGCGACAGTTGGACTACGACACGACGGTTGAGGCATTGTTGTAGGCCTTTGGACCGGGGGAAGCCAATCCGTGATTAGAAGCCAACCACCATTGCCGTCACGGCGTCAGCTTATTCTCGTCATCGCGTTTCTGCCCGTGACGCTTTCCGCCATCGCTCAGCCTCCCTCCCGAATCGACGGTGCCCGCCTGAACGAGACCATGACCGCCATGAAAACCTTCGGCGGCACGGAGGGCGGCGGCTCCGTGCGCGTGGCATACAGCGAAGAAAACCGGCAGGCGCTCGACTACCTGGCCGGCCTCATGTCCAACGCGGGGCTCGAGACTCGCATCGACTTTGCCGGTAACCTCATCGGTCGCAAGGCGGGCAGCGAAGCCGACCTCGCGCCGATCGTCTCCGGCTCGCACGTCGACACGGTGCCGAACGGCGGGCATTACGACGGCATCGTCGGCGTGATGTCGGCCATCGAGGTCGCGCGCAGCCTGCACGATGCCGGCCACAGCTTGCGGCACCCCCTGGAAATCATCGTGTGGAGCAACGAGGAAGGCGGCAAAACCGGAAGCCGCGCGTTCAACGGCTCGGTGCGGCCATTCGAGTTTGATTTGCCGAGCCTCGGCGACAAGACGCTCGGTGTCGGCATGCGCTTTCTGGGCGGCGATCCGCAGCGGCTCGGTGAGGTGGTTCGGGAGCCGGGGGCCATCGCGGGCTACGTCGAGCTGCACATCGAACAGGGTGCGATCCTGGACCGGGAAGGCGTGCAGATCGGCGTCGTTGACGGCATCGTGGGCATCAAACGCTGGAACGTCACCGTGAACGGTTTCGCCAACCATGCCGGCACGACGCCGATGGATCAGCGGCAGGATGCGCTGTACGCGGCGGCCAGGCTGATCGCGTCGATTCGCGAGATCATCACCGCGGAACCGGGCAGACAAGTCGGCACCGTCGGCCGTGTGCGGGCGCTGCCCGGCGCGCCGAACGTCGTGCCCGGCCGCGCGGTGTTCAGCCTGGAGATTCGCGATCTCAGCATGCAGAAAATCGACGTTCTTCATTCCCGCATCGCCGAGACGGCGGAGCGCCTGGCCGGGGAAACGGATACGACCATCAGCTTCGTGCAGTTCTACGAATCGCCGGCCGCGATTACGGACACACGCATCAGCACAATGGTCGAGAAAAGCGCGGATGCGCTCGGGCTCAGCTCAATACACATGCCGAGCGGCGCCGGCCACGACGCTCAGAGTCTCGCGCCCATCGGGCCGATTGGAATGATCTTCGTGCCCAGCGTCGACGGCATCAGCCACGCCCCGGACGAGTTCACGAGCGAACGGGACATCGCGAATGGCGCGAACGTGTTGCTGCGGACGATTCTCGGCATGGACGAAGCACTGCCTTAGAGACGAACGACGGCTACGGTTTGACGTGCGTCCAGGGATCGTCGATGGCCGTGCTGTCGTAGGGGTTGCTGCTGACCCTCTGTTCCAGTTCCAGCTCGCAGGGCTCGACCTCCCCCATCCAGATGTTTTGACCGAGCACGGTCGTGAATACCCTGGGCGGGCGCCGGATACGAACGGTGTCGCCGATTTGGCCTATAGGGTTTGCCGGTTCCGCCGGCTCGGATTGGTCTTTTCGCTCTTTGTCCATGAAATTTATGTCGTCCGCTCTTCGACAAACTGAAGAGTATCGGCTTTTGACATAAAAAAGTGTGAACTCAGTCCAGGCTCAGCACCATCCGGTAGGTGAAGCGCTTTGGATTGTAGAGGCAGTCCAGAACGTCGACGACCTTTCCGTTTTTGTCGTAGGAATGCCGCACGATGGACAGTAACGCGGCGCCGGGTTCGGTCCCCAGTTCCCCGGCGATCGCGAGCGACGCGTTCTCCGCGCTGAGCGTCTGTTCGACCTTGGTCAGCTCGATGCCGTTTTGCTTCAGCACGTCGAGCCGGGGGGTCTTTTCGATATTGCGTTTGGTGAAACCCTTGGTAATCCCGGCCGTGTAACTCACGTAATACGCGTACGGCTCGCCCTCTTCGTTGCTGCGTACGCGCACGACCTGGTGGATCAGCTCATTCTCGTCCACATCCAGGATCTCGCGAATGTCGGCCGGCGGCACGACTTTTTCGATCGAAATGACGCGCACGATGCTGTGTTTGCCCATCTCGATCAGGTTCTCGAGCATCCCGACCAGCGGCGCCTGCACGGGTTTGGGCTCGTATTGATAGGTGACGTGCGAGCCCTTGCCGCGATAACGCGCAATCAGGCTCTCCGACGCCAGCTCGTCCATCGCGCGTTTGGCGGTGATGCGTGAGACGTCGAAGGTGGACGCAAGCTGCTGCTCGGTGGGCATCTGCGAATCGTAGGGGATCGTGCCGTCGAGGATCGACGACTTCAGCACCGAATAGAGCTGATGGTAAAGCGGCACGCGCGACATCGCGCCGCGCTGGCTCAGATCCCAATCCGACTTCAGTGATACGAGAATGTCGCTCATCGGCCTCCCCTCAGACATGCGGGGATTCTGGCGCAGGCAGATGCGTCTCTTCAAGTGCCCTGGCCTTTATTTCCTCGATCGTCCCACCTCGGCTGAACAGGCCCATCTCCGCGCGGGCGCCCTGCATGTCCGCGCGCAAGGCCTCGGTAGCCGCCGCATCGACGGCCCCGTCCGCCAGCACCACTCCGTAGCGTTTCGCGCCTTCCACCGACACCAGGCCCCGGTTCACGTCCGCCAGGACCTCGGCCGGATCGCGCTCCAGCGGGCTGCCCCAGCCGCCGCCGCCCCAGGTGTTGAAATAGAGAACGTCGCCGGCTTTCACCCGGATACCGTCGCATTTCGCCGGCAGCCATTCCTCGGAACCGTCGGTGCGGACGATGCGCTTGGTCGACCGCATGCCGGGATCGCCGCCGCGAACGCCCCACGGGTAGGTCAGCCAGCGTTCGTCGTGGATCGCGATCTGTCCGTCGGCGAGAAACTCGTAGGCCACCGAAAGCCCGTTGCCGCCGCGATGCAGACCGGCACCGCCCGAGTCGGGGATGGTTTCGTACCTCACGATTCGCAGCGGGAAATACGCCTCGATGAACTCGTTCGGCACGTTCGTGAAACCGGGCCAGAGCGAATGACCGTCCGGACCGTCGCCGACCGGCCGGCCCGGGATGCCGCCGAAACCGATCTGGAAAAGCTGGAAGTACTCGCCGTTCTTGTCGTAACCCGAATAAAACAGGTGCGGGCTGTCGGAGAATCCCGCGGCGTTCATCGCGTCCGGCGCGCCCTGCCCCAGCACGCCGCCCATGACGTCGAAAATTCGGCCCAGCGCGTGCGTGCGACCGGAGAGCGCCGCCGGGAACTTCGGTTTCAGAAGGCTGCCCTCCGGAATGCGCACGTCGACGAGATCGTAGAAACCGTCGTTGAACAGGATGTGCGGGTCGAACAGGTTGATCGTGAACGAACCGAAGAACATTTTGAACATCTCTTCGTTCATGTAGAAATTGATCGAACTCTGCGCCTGCGGGTCGGTGCCGGTGAAATCGAAAATCGCCTTGTTACCCTCGCGCCAGAGCTTGCAGGCGATTTTATAGGGCCCCTTGCCGACGCCGTCGTCGCAGACGTAGTCCTCGAAGTACGCCGGCTCCTCGGGCACGACCATCTGGATGATCTGCTCGATCGCCATGTAGTTGCGTTCGAGCATGATTTCCATCGTGGTGTAAAACACGTCGTCGCCGAAACGCTCCGCGATTTCGACGCAGCGCCGCCCCGCCGTGCGGCAGGCCGCCACGAGCGCGTTCAGGTCGAAGCGGTTCCATTCGGTCGTGCGCACGTTGTGCAGGATCAGCTCCAGGATGTCGCCCTGCAGCTCACCCTTTTTATAGAGCTTCGTCGGCGGGATGCGGATGCCTTCCTGGTAAATCGTTTCCGCCTTGATGGGAATCGAGCCGGGCACCATGCCGCCGTTGTCGGACATGTGCCCGAACATCGCGCTCCAGGCCATGTGCCGGCCGTCCTTGAAAATCGGCACGAGGACGATCCAGTCCGGCAGATGCGACACCGCGGCGTTACACAGGTACGGATCGTTCGTGAGGATGATGTCACCCTCCTCGATCTCGTCGTCGTAAGCCTCCATGAAGCCGTGGATGAACGAACCGAACTGGCCGACGACCATTTTGCCGTCTTTGTTCGCGACCATCGGGAAACAGTCACCCTGTTCGCGGATGCCGGGGCTCATGGCGGTTCGGAAAAGCACGGCGTCCATCTCGACGCGCACGTTACGGAGCGCGTTTTCGATGATGTCGACCGTTACCGTATCGACGTCAACCCGCTGGAACGGCGTGGAGTTTGTTTCAACGATCGTGGCGGTCATGTCGAACTCCTCTTAGTCGTTCGGGTTGATGAGCAGGTTGCCGATGTCGTCAACGACGGCGGAATGCCCCGGAAGAATCAGCGTGGTCGAATCCATCTCCTGCACGATAGCCGGTCCCGGCACCGTGGTGCCGGCGCCGAGTTTTTCGCGATCGTAAATGACGGCCTCGTGCCAATCGCCCTCGTAATAGAACTTCGTATCGTGAATTTTGGCCTCGGCCAGCGAAGCGCCGGTCCTGCCGATGCTGATGTCCGCCATGCCGATGCGCCTGGCGCGCACGACGGCGCGCAGCATCACGATCTCATGGTCCTTGCCGTGCGCGAACGTAAACAGCTGTTCGTGCTGCCGGTCGAACTCGTCGGTCAATACCGCCAGGCCCTTCTCGCGAATTTCCTCGGCCGTGGTTTCGAGCGACAGCTGAAATGCCTGGCCCGCGTAGCGGATATCCGCCTGGTAAGCGACCTCCTGGTGGTCCGCCGGAATACCGTCCGCCTCGAACGAGACGCTGGCGCGGGCGCGCAGGTCGTCGATCTCCTTGATGAACTCGTCCACGGTGATCTCATCGACCCTGCGAACGTAGGTCCGCGAAGCCTCGTCTCTCACCTGCGTCGTCGCATCCCCGTAGGCGCACAACACGCCCGGGCCCGGCGGTACGATCACCGGCCAGGAGCCGGTCAGCACGCCAAGCGCGTTGGCGTGCAGGGGGCCGGCGCCGCCGAAGCCGACCAACGCAAAATCGCGCGGATCGTAACCCTGCTCGACCGACACCAGCCGAAGCGCGCCGAGCATCGATTCGTTGACGATCTTGATGATGCCCTCCGCCGTCGCCATGAGTTCGATGCCCATCGCATCGGCGACCGTCTGCACCGCGGCCTCGGCTTTGTCGCGGGAAATGTCCATCGCGCCGCCGAGCTTGATGTCCGAGGGCAGATAGCCGAGCACGACGTTGGCGTCGCACACGGTCGGCCTGTCGCCGCCCTTGTCGTAAGCGGCGGGACCGGGTTCCGCGCCCGCCGACTCCGGACCGACGCGCAGCGCCTTGGTGAGTTCGGGAACGAACGCGATCGAGCCGCCGCCGGCACCGATCGTGCGCACGTCCACCGACGGCGCACGCACCGTGACGTCGCCCACGCGCGTCTCGCGGCGGATGCGCGCCTGGCCGTTCTGGATCAGCGCGACGTCGGTGGACGTGCCGCCCATGTCGAAGGTCAGGATATCCTTGAAACCGCCGCGCTCGCAGAAATACATCGCGCCGGCGACGCCCCCGGCCGGGCCCGAAAGCAGCAGGTTCACGGGCGATTCCGCCGCGGCCCGCGCCGACGCCAGGCCGCCGTCGGAACGCAGGATCGCCAGATTGACGTCGTCGCCCATCAGGGCCTCGAGCGAACTCTGCATGTTCTTCACGTAGGTCGACACCTGCGGCCGGACGTAGGAATTGATCACGGTCGTCTCGGTGCGTTCGTACTCCTGCATTTCCGGCACCACCTCCGAACTGATCGAGATCGGCACGTCGCCGAATACGCCTTCGGCGATTTTGCGGGCCTGCACTTCGTGAGCGCCGCTCACGTAGGAGTTCAAAAAACAAATGGTCAGCGCTTCGACCTCACCCGTGGCCTTCAGCGCCTCGAGGTCGCGTTTCAGGGCGTCCTCGTCCAGCGCCGATACGACCGCTCCGGAGGCGTCCAGCCGTTCGTCGGCCTCGATGGTCAGCTCCAGCGGCGCCAGCAGCGGCGCCTTCATGTAACTGACCCAGCCGCCGAGACCGCCGGGGCAAAACGACCGCGCGACCTGCAGCGTGTGTCGGTAACCCTTGGTCGTGACCAGCCCGACCCTCGCGCCCTTGCGCGTCAGGATTGCGTTGGTGGCGACCGTCGTGCCGTGCATGACCTGCGCGACCTTGGCCGGATCGATGCTCGACTGCTCGCAAATCCTGTTGATGCCGTTCAGGACACCGACGGAAGAGTCGTCGGGCGTCGACGGGACCTTCGCCATGAAGGTCTTCCCCGACGACTCGTCGACCAGCAGGAGATCGGTAAAGGTGCCGCCGACGTCAACTCCGAGACGATAGGTCATTTTTCTTGTTCCTCTTCAAAATATTCAAGAACTGTGTTCCGGACGCGGGCCGCGCGTAGTCTCGAAACCACCTCTAGATAATCGCTTTCCGTTTCAGGTCGGCGAGCGCGTCGTCGCCGAGTCCGAGCAGTTCGCCGTAAACCTCTTTGTTGTGCGCGCCGAGCTCTTCGACGCCCGGCCAGCGGATTTCGCCCTGGGTGCGCGACATGCGCGGAAAGATGTTTTGCATTTTCAGATTGGGCCATTTTTTCGTCGGCGTATCGACGATGGCCTCGCGGGCCGCAAAATGCGGATCCTCGAGCATCTCCGGCGCGCGGTAGATCTTACCGGACGGGACGCCGTGCTCCAGCATCAGCGCCTCGACCTCGTCAACCGCCAATTGACTGGACCAGTCGTTGATGATGCCGTCCAGAATCTTCTGGTTGGCGCCGCGCGCGGTGTGCGTCGCGAAACGCTCGTCCTCGGCAAGCTCCGGTTGTCCCATTGCTTCGCTGAGGCGCTTGAAAACCGTGTCCTGATTGGCGGCGATCAGGAATATGCCGTCCTTGCAGTCGTAAATGTTCGACGGCGCCACGTTCGGCAGGGAGGAACCCGAGCGTTCGCGAATGTAGTTGCTGACCGTGTATTCGGGGATGGTCGCCTCCATGAGATTCAACACGGATTCGTAGATCGAGGCGTCGATCACCTGGCCCTCGCCGGTCCGTTCACGGTGGTGCAGCGCCGCCAGCGCGGCGTTGCAGGCGAAAGTGCCGGCCAGCGAATCGCCGATCGACAGGCCGGCACGGCTGGGCTGGTGATCCGGATCGCCGCACAGGTAGCGCATGCCGCCCATGGCCTCGCCGACGGCCGCATAACCGGCCCTCGCCGAGTACGGGCCGGTCTGCCCGTAACCGGAGACGCGAATCATGATCAGGCCGGGATTGTCGGCGGCGAGCGTCTCGTAACTCAAGCCCCACCGCTCCAGCGTGCCGGGACGGAAATTCTCCAGCACCATGTCGGACTTCGCGATCAGCCGCCGGACCAGCGCCTGGCCTTCCGCCTCGCGCAGGTTCGCGGTGACGCAGCGTTTATTACGCGCGCAAACCGCCCACCACAGCGGATAGTCGCCTCTGCCCCACACCCGCATCGGGTCGCCCTTGCCCGGCGGCTCGACCTTGATCACGTCCGCCCCCATGTCGGCCATGAGCTGGCCGCAGAAAGGTCCGGCGATGAGTTGTCCCAGCTCGACCAGACGGATGTCGGTCAGCGGGCCCTTGGGCGTTTTGTGTTCGTTCATTGTGCGCCTTTATACAGGCGTAATTGACTTTTTAGCTATAACAACATATCAATATATCTTATAACGATCAATACGATCGCGGCGGCGCCGTCTCAGGCGTCCTCCTGCGACTGTTTAATCTCCAGCATCAGCCGGTACACCTCGTTGCGGCGGCGGCCGCTCAGGCGCGAAACCAGGTCCACCGCCTGGCTGCCGGGCAAGACGCCCGCCAGTTCGGTCAGGAGCTCGCGGGTCGAGACCACGCTGCCGTCGCCGTCGGATGCCTCGCCGCCGGCAACCGCCAGGACGAATTCGCCCTTGGCCGGTATCCGGCCGTCTTGCAGCATGGCGGCCAGCTCGCCGAGCGGCGCACGCACGCACTGCTCGTGCATCTTCGTCATTTCACGGCCGATAAAGGCCATTCTCCCGGCGCCGAAAACCGCGACGAAGTCGGGGAGCGCAAGCGCCACCCGATGCACCGACTCCAGAAACACCATCGTACGGGTCTCGTTTTTCAGCGCCTCCAACGCGCCGCGCCGCGCCTGTGCTTTCGCCGGCAGGAAACCCTCGAAGCAAAACCGGTCACTGGCCAGCCCGGCCGCGGAAACGGCGCCCAGCAGGGCGCTGGGTCCCGGGACCGGCGAGACCGGCACGGCCGCCGCATGTGCCGCCGCCACCAGGCGAAATCCCGGATCGCTGATCAGCGGCGTGCCGGCGTCGCTGACCAGCGCCACCGACGAACCGGCGCTCAGGCGCTCCACGAGTTCCCGGCTGACGCGCTCCTCGTTATGCTCGTGGAGGGCTATTTGGGGTGTTTTGACGCCGAAATGCGATAGCAATCGGCCGGTATGCCGAGTATCCTCGGCCGCAATCAGATCGACTTCGCGCAAGATCCGTCGGGCACGTGGAGACAGGTCGTCGCGGTTGCCGATGGGCGTCGCAACCACGAATAATGTGCCTTTATCCACGAAAAACCATCCCCTTACGTTGCGGAGCGTTGCGAGGTTCAACCGAGACTGCAAGGCGCATGATACGGAACTTGAAAACACTGTCACGCTGGGTAATGGCGGCCGCCGCGGCCGGCGTTCTCCTGTCCGGATGCGCAACCGGCGATTTTCCCGGCCGGTCGGGCTCGCAGGCGGAGCGGCGCGCCGAGATGCTCGGCAGAGAAGGCCGCCATGCGGAAGCGGCCGGCACCTATATCGGGCTCGCGAGCGCCGCGTCCGGCGTCGAACGCGATCGCCTGACGCTCCTGGCGGTCGAGCAATGGCTGGATGCGGGTGACGGTCGGCGGGCACGCACCGCAATGGCCGACGTTGCCGCGCCCGCGGGCGGGGATCTGCGCTGGCTATGGAACACCAATCGCGCCGCGCTCGAACTCTGGGAGGGGCGGCCGGACGGCGCACTGAACATCCTCGAACCGATGAACGCGGAACCGCTGCCCGCGGCAAATCGCAGCCGCGTGCAGGCCCTGCGCGGAGACGCCTGGTTCCAGAAAAACGATCCGCTGCGCGCGATTGGCCTGTACATGGAACGCGAGCGGTGGCTGACCGATAGCCAAAGCCTGCGCCTGAATCGCGAGCGGCTCTGGGCCGGACTGCTGGTCAGCAACGTGCAAACACTGCGTTCGATGAGCGATTTCACCGCGGACCCCGTCGCCAGGGGCTGGCTGTCGCTGGGCGCGCTGGCCGCGTCAACCGGACAGCAGGGTATCGGCTGGACCAACGGCGTCGTCCGCTGGCAGGCGGCGAATGCGGATCACCCGGCGCTGAGCCTGCTGAACGATACGCAGTTGCCGGATGCCGGCATGCTCGAATACCCGCGTCAGGTGGCGTTGCTGTTGCCGCTCAGCGGCCGTAACGCGTCCGCCGGCAACGCGGTGCAGAACGGGTTTTTTGGCGCCTATTACGGGGCGACCGCGGGCCTGGGCGACGCCCAGCAGATTCGGGTGTATGACGTTGTCGCGCACGGCGGCGCGCGTGGCGCCTACGACCAGGCGGTTCGGGACGGCGCGGAATTCGTGGTCGGCCCGCTGCTCAGAAACTCGGTCAACGACCTGGCGTCGGCCGACGTACTGCCCGTGCCCATGCTGACGCTGAACTATCTTCAGGAGAACATGCTCGCGCCTCCGGGGATGTACCAGTTCGCGCTAGCGCCCGAGGACGAAGCGGTGGCCGCGGCGAGGCGGGCGCTGCTCGACGGCAAAACCAGAGGGCTTGCGCTCGTACCCAACAACGACTGGGGCCGGCGGCTGCTGGCGAGTTTCACCGGCGAATTCGAGGCCCTCGGCGGAACCCTGCTCGAATATCGCTTTTACCAGCCCAGCGACCAGGACTTTTCGTTTGAGATCCAGAACCTGATGGGGCTGTCGTTGAGCCGACAGCGGTATCAGCGACTGCGGGCCAACATCGGCGGCGCGCTGGAGTTCGATCCACGACGGCGCGAGGATGCCGAGTTCGTTTTCCTGGCGGCGGCGGCGCCGGTTGGCCGCCTGATAAAGTCTCAGCTCAAGTTCCATTATTCGGGAGACCTGCCGGTTTATTCGACGTCCCGGATTTACGCCATGGACGGGCGCTCGAACGCCGATCTGAACGGCGTCATGTTCGCCGACACGCCGTGGGTCATCGCACCGCAGCCATGGATTGCGGAACTGCCGGCGTTGTATCGGGAATACTGGCCGAACGAACGTGGGCTCGGCAGGCTACACGCCATGGGATACGACGCATACCTGCTGCTCGGCGAACTGTTTGCAGCGCGTTCAGGGCGGATGCCGACGGTCAACGGCGCATCCGGACTGCTTTACCTCGACGAGGTCGGTCGTGTGCACCGGCGGCTGCCTTGGGCCGAATTTCAGCGCGGTGAGGCGGTTTCGCTGCCGGATCCCGACCATCCGAATCGGTTGCGGCAACCCATTCGCGGCGACGATTATCCGCTGGACAGCCCGTCCGAGCGAACCGGCGAATCGGCATTCCCACCGCTCGGGCTCTAGGCAACGCGGCCGAGCAGTCGGCGCTCGACCATCTGCGCGCAAGACGGCTGAAGCTCGTTGCCCGCAACTATCGATGCCGCTTCGGGGAGATCGATCTCGTCATGCAGGACCGGGAATGCCTCGTATTCGTCGAGGTGCGTTACCGCAGATCGGGCGCGTTTGCGTCGGCGGCGGTATCGGTAGACGCACGCAAACAGCGGAAGCTTGCCCTGGCCGCTGCGTTCTTCTTGCGCCGGAAACGCCGTTATGTCAATGCGCCGATACGCTTCGACGTTGTCGCCATCGACAGGGACCGCGGCTCAACCCCGACGATCGAGTGGATCAGGGACGCGTTTCGACCGGATGGTTGACGCGACGGCGCGCTTTATTTGACGACCTTCAGGTGCGCACGGCTGCGCGTCGCTTCGGTTTCGTCCTTGGGATCGGGGGGTTCCGGATTACCCGCACCGTGCGAGAAAATCATGCCCTGGCCGGTTTCCTTCGCATATATACCGAGAACGGCGCCGATCGGCACCCAGACGTCAAATGGGACGCCACCGAATCTCGCGCGAAAACTCACCGCGGTGTTGTTCAATTTCAGGTTGTGCGCGGCCGCATGACTGATGTTGAGGATGATTTTGCCTTCCTTCACGTGCTCGTCGGGAACGGCAACGCCTTCTACGGACGTGTCGACGACAATGTAGGGTGTATGATCGTTATCCCCCATCCACTCGTGCATCGCACGAACAAGATAGGGCCGTTTCGACCGGCTCGATTTGGAAGAGCCTCCGGACATGCCAAAACCCCATATCGCTTGGTGACGCCAGGCGCCGCAGTCGCGGCAAATTACGCCGTCCAGAATACCAGAGTTGCCCGGCATCGTCCGGCTATTGCAGCGGCAGACACGACATAATGATCGTCGCGCCTATCGGTCCTATCTCAAAGGCGCATTTCCTGCTCGAGCTCGGTCAGGCTCTCCTGAAACGATGGCCGCTCGAACACGCGTTTCATGTAACTCTCGATCGCTTCCGCTTGCGAACCCAGTTCGATCCCGTACGCGGGCAGTCGCCAGAGAACCGGTGCGATGCTGCAGTCGACCAGCGAAAAATCCTCACTGAGGAAATACCGCTCGGCGGCAAACAGCTCGACGCTGGCCAGGATACTCTCACGTAACATCTTGCGGGACTTCGACGCTATTCGGCGCTCACCCTCCACCTCGAACTGCTCGGCGAGTTGATACCAGTCCGTTTCGATGCGGAACAGCGCCAGCCTGAACTGCGCCCGGGTCACCGGGTCCACGGGCATCAGCGGCGGATGCGGAAACCGCTCGTCGAGGTATTCGACGATGACCCGAGAGTCGTACAGCACCAGGTCCCGGTCAACGAGGGTCGGTACCGTGTGGTACGGATTCAGATCCATCAAGTCTTCCGGCAGATCCGGGCCGTCGACGTTGACGATGTCGATATTGATGTTTTTTTCGGCCAGCACGATACGCGTGCGATGGCTGTGGATACACGTTGGCTTTGAAAACAAAGTCATGACGGATCGGCGGTTCGCGATTACTGCCATGGAGCAGTCCCCCTGGAACTTTCTGAAGTGTGTAGCGGCATACTGAGTGCTTGCGCGGGTAACGGCACCTACGACTTTGGCACGTCTTTCCAGATCTGTTTTTTCAACATCATTGCGATGATCAGGAAAAACCCGAGGAACATCAGCACCCACACGCCTAATACACGTCTCGTGCTGCGGATCGGCTCACCAATGTATTCTAGGAAGTTTACCGTGTCGCGGACGAAAGCATCGTACTCGTCCGCGGACATGGAGCCCGTCGTGGCGGTCTCGAAACGCTCGAAAACCTGTGGCGCGATGCCCTCGGCGTTCGGCTCGCCTTCCACGAAAACGGCATTCTGGAAACCCTGTAACTCCCACAGCACGTGCGGCATGCTGGTACCGGCAAGATAAAGATTGTTCACGCCGGTGGGACTTCCAGGCTCGACGTAAAACCCCTTCAGGAAGCTGTACACGTAATCCGTGGTTTTCGCTCGCGCGATCAGGGAAAGATCGGGTGGCGCCTGGCCGAACCAACGCGCGGCATCGTCCAGCGGCATCGTCGCCTGGATCGTCTCGAAGGTCCTCTCGGCATTGAACATCAGGTACTCGATCACCTGATCCTCGCTGAGCTCGAGACCCCGCGCGATGGTGTTGTAGCGGACGTATTTCGCGGAATGGCAGCCGGAACAGTAGTTCATGAAGTTGCGCGCGCCCCGCTGCAGGGATTCCTTGTTGTCGGGGTCGTTACCCGCTTCTTCGGGTTCGAGGCCGCCGGCCGCGTACGCGCCGGCGCTGGCGGCGAAAACGAACAGCACCATCAGCGCTGTCAGGGCCCTCTTGGACGGGTTTGCCGTTTTGTACACCGTCGTACCCACCGCTTCATCCATCGCTTTATCCATGATAGACGACCCTGTCCGGCACGGGCTTCGTTTTGTCTATCTGTGTGTAATACGGCATAAATATGAAAAACGCGAAATAAATGATCGAGAATATCCTCGCCATCAGCACGTAAATGCCCTCGGCCGGTTGCACGCCCAGCCAGCCCAGCGTCACGAAGCTGATCACGAACAGCGTGAGGGCGAGCTTGTAGATCCAGCCACGATAGCGAATCGACTTGACCCTGCCGCGATCCAGCCACGGCAAAAACAGGGGTAACAATACCGCCAGCGCCATCAAAATGGCGCCCCACAATTTATTCGGCACCGCACGCAGAATCGCGTAGAACGGCGTGAAGTACCAGACCGGGGCGATGTGTTCCGGCGTCGCCGTGGTATTCGCCGGCTCGAAGTTCGCATACTCCAGGAAATACCCCCCCATTTCCGGCGCAAAAAACATCACCGCCGAAAAAATCATCAAAAAGACGATAATCGCCACGAGGTCTTTGCTGGTGTGGTATGGGTGGAAAGCGACGCCGTCCAGCGGCACGCCGTTCGCATCTTTCTTTTCCTTGATCTCGATGCCATCGGGATTGTTCGAGCCGACTTCATGCAGCGCAACGATGTGCACGAACACCAGGGCGATAATCGCCAGCGGCAGCAGGACGACGTGCAGGGCGAAGAAGCGATTCAGCGTGATGTCGGATATCGAGTAGTCGCCGCGGATGATCTCGACCAGCGCTTCGCCGACAAAAGGAATTGCGCCGAACAGCGAGATGATGACCTGCGCACCCCAGTACGACATCTGCCCCCAGGGCAGCAGGTAACCCGCAAACGCCTCGGCCATGAGCGCGAAAAAGATCAGCATGCCGATGATCCAGATCAGCTCACGCGGCTTTTTGTAGGATCCGTAGAGCATTGCACGGAACATGTGCAGGTAAACCACGATGAAAAAGAACGACGCGCCCGTCGAGTGCATGTACCGGATGAGCCAGCCCCATTCGACGTCGCGCATGATGTATTCCACCGACGCAAACGCTTCCGCCGCGGAGGGTTTGTAATTCATCGTCAGGAAAATGCCGGTGACGATCTGCATCACCAGCACCACCATCGACAGCACACCGAATACGTACCAGACGTTGAAATTCTTGGACGCGTAGTACTCGGTGACGTGGTACTTCATCGTTTTCGTGAACGGAAAACGATCGTCGATCCACTTCATGAATCCGCCCTGCGGGGTGCCGATTTCGGACTCGATTCGTGCCATTTAAGAAACCCCGCTCTCGGCGCCGATCATGATGACGTCGTCTTGAATAAACCGGTACGGCGGAACGCGCAGGTTCGTCGGCGCGGGCACTCCTTTGTAGACGCGGCCGGACAGGTCGAAACGCGAACCGTGACACGGGCAGAAGAAGCCCCCGAACCAGTCGGGACTGGGACCCACCTCGAACTGCGCGAGCGGCGCGCAACCGAGATGCGTGCAGGACCCCTCGACCACCAGATATTCGGGTTTGATGGATCGCGCGGCATTGACCGCGTATTCGGGCTGCTGTTCCACCACTTCGGAATTCGGATCCCTGAGCAGGTCCGTCGTCTTCTCGAGGCTCGCGAGCATCTCCTCGTCGCGACGCAGCACAAAGACCAGTTTCCCGCGCCAGACCACTCGGACCATCTCGCCGGGTTCCAGGGAGCCCAGGGGTACTTCGACCGGGGCTCCAAGGGCCTGCGCGCGCGCGCTGGGTTTCAGCGATGAAAGAAAAGGGATCGCGGCCAGCGCGATTCCGGCGCCGCCCGTGACGGCGGTTGCGACCGTTAAAAAATGACGTCGATTGCGATCGAGAACGTCTTCATCTGACATTTGGCACTCCAATACGCCGCCCAGGCTTGACGGTGGTCAGCAAGCGGTCAGAGGCTTTCGGGTCGAGAGTTAGTGGCTGCCTGTTCGGATTACACCGGTCAATCGGCCTGGCGCCCGCCTTTTCTTGCCCCGGTATTCCCTGGTCCGTGCTGGCCTACCTCGGTTTGTGGATGGCTTATTGCTGTTGTCGGCTACGAATAGAAACTATTAGATTTGCAGCTGCACCGGTTTACCGTCAGGATGACCGTTCGGAAGCGGGTGCGAAATCAGCGACGCATTATACACGGGGCCTCTGGAACTTGGCTAGGCGCTAGTGAATTTGTAGACGCCGTCACCGCTCACCGATATCGAGGCCGTCAGGAACCCGGGAAATCACGGTGGCAAGCATAAAGCCCGTCATAGTGTTTTTAGCGCAATCGATCGTCGTCGGATTGGCGGTCGCGTTCCTGGTCGTGCTCCTGCGGCCCGAGCTGCTGCCCGTGCTCAGCCCGGCCCCGATGGCCGGTCAGGCCGTGAGTTACGCCGATGCCGTCAGCCGCAGCGCGCCCGCGGTCGCGAGCGTTTATACGCGGCGGGTCGTCCAGGCCAACGGATCGCCGGCCGCGGCCGGGCGGCTGAGGCTGAATACCAGCTTGGGATCGGCCGTCATCATCGACGCCGAGGGTTATCTGGTGACCAATTATCACGTCGTTGCCGACGCGACCGAGATTCGCGTCCAGCTCGCCGACGGCCGTATCGCGGACCCGGACGTGGTCGGCTACGACGCGGAAACCGATCTGGCCTTGCTCAAGGTCGATCTCGGGCCCGTTCCGGTGATCCCGCTCGGGCGCTCCGACCAATTGCGCATTGGCGACGTCGTGCTGGCAATCGGCAACCCGTACGGACTGACCAAGACGGTGACTCAGGGCATCGTCAGCGCGACGGGTCGCGGCCTGCTGCAGCTCATGACCTTCGAGAATTTTATCCAGACCGACGCCGCCATCAACGAAGGCAATTCGGGCGGCGCGCTGGTAAACACCCTGGGTCAGCTGGTCGGCATCAACACCGCGGTGCTGGCGCAGGACGCGGGCACCGAGGGAATCAGCTTCGCGATCCCGGTTGACCTGGTTCGCGGCGTCGTGGACGCCATCAAACGGGACGGCCGCGTGATCCGAGGTTGGGTGGGTCTCGAGACCGACGAGTTGGGCCCGAACGAATCCGAAAGCCTGGGGCTCGACCCGAACATCGGCATCCTGCTGACCCACGTCATTCCCGGCGGTCCGGCCGCGGACGCGGGACTCAGGCGCGGCGACATCATCCTGTCGATCAACGGCGAGGCCGTGCGCACCCGTCAGCAGGCGTTGTTGATCGTTGCCGCGCTCGAACCCGGAGACCTCGTTGAGCTCAACGGCTGGCGGGCCGGACAGCGATATCGGGCGACGCTGACCGTGGCGGAGCGCGTTCCGACGCCGCCGCCACGTAGCCGCTAGCCCGTATCCGCCACCGATTCGCGGGCCCGCGAATCGGTGGCGGATACGGGCTAGCGAGGCGCCCGGCGGATCTCGGCGCCCAACTGGCGCAGCTTTTCCTCGATACGTTCGTAACCCCGGTCGACGTGATAAATGCGATCGACCAGCGTCTCGCCGTCCGCCGCGAGACCGGCAAGCACCAGCCCCGCCGACGCGCGAAGGTCCGTCGCCATCACCGGCGCAGCCGTCAGGCGCTCGACGCCCGCGCAAATCGCGGTGTTACCCTCCAGGCGTATGTCGGCGCCCATGCGCCGAAGCTCCGAGACGTGCTGGAAGCGATTCTCGAATATCGTCTCCGTCACGGTCCCGACGCCCTCCGCCACCGCGTTCATCGCGCAGAACTGCGCCTGCATATCGGTCGGGAAACCGGGATAAGGCATTGTCCGGAGGTCAACCGCCCGAGGACGCCGCCCGCCCATGTCGAGCGTAATCCAGTCGTCGCCGGTTTCGATGGCCGCGCCGGCCTCCTGCAGCTTGAACAGCACGGATTCGAGAATGCCGGGATCGGTCCGGCGTGCTCGGACCTGGCCGCCGGTCATCGCCGCCGCAACCAGGTAGGTACCGGTTTCGATTCGATCCGGCGACACCGTGTAGGACGTTCCGCCGAGGGCGTCGACGCCGCGGACTCTGATCGTGCCGGTCCCGGCGCCGCGGATATCCGCGCCCATGGCGTTCAGAAACGCCGCCAAATCACCGACTTCGGGCTCACAGGCGGCATTCTCGAGCACGGTTTCGCCATCGGCGAGGGTCGCCGCCATCATCAGATTCTCGGTGCCGGTGACGGTCACGGTATCCATGACGATGTGGGCGGCACGCAGCCGGTCCGCGCGCGCGCGGATATAGCCGTTTTGGACCGACACGTCGGCGCCCATTGCCTGCAAGCCCTGCACGTGCAGATTGACCGGCCGCGCGCCGATTGCGCAGCCGCCCGGCAGCGACACGTCCGCCGCGCCATGGCGCGCCAGCAGCGGACCAAGAACCAGGATCGACGCGCGCATGGTTTTTACGAGTTCGTACGGCGCGCGATACTCGTTCAGCCTGGCGGTATCGACCTCCACCGCCAGTGAATCGTCGAAGGTGACTTCGGCGCCCATGCTCTGCAACAGCGTAAAGGTTGTCGCCACGTCCTTCAGGTGCGGCACGTTGCTGACGGTGACCGGCTCGGAGGCGAGCAGCGTCCCGGCGAGAATCGGCAGCGCGGCGTTTTTCGCGCCGGAAATGGTCACGTCGCCGGAAAGGGGCGCACCGCCGGAAATAACGAGTTTGTCCAAAACCCGATCAGGCCCGAGATTCCGGCGCCAGTTCGCGCCACTCGTCCGGCGTATGCGCACGGATCGACATCGCGTGAATCTCGTTACCCATGCGTTCGCCCAGGCAAGCGTAAACGAGCTGGTGGCGCGCAAGCGGACGCTTGCCCGCAAACGCCTCGGCGATAACCAGTGCCTCGAAGTGGGTATTGTCGTCACTACGCACGACGACGTCGGCGCCGGGCAGGCCGGCCTCGATCAGTTGGCTGATCTCGTTCGGATTCATGCGGACTTGGCTCCAGGCCAGGTTTGAGAGCCGCCCAGTGTAACAAAAACCCCCCGCAGTCCAACGGGCTGCGCCGTTTGTGTATGATTGGCGTCCCGGGTCGGTTTTCGCCTGGCGATACGTCGCCGGTGCCGTATGGCGTCCGACCAACCACTTGTTTGTTCTCTATGCTTGGCAATCTTCTTGAAATCGTTGCCGGCCTGCTCCTCTTAGTCTGGGGAGCAGATCGCTTCGTTCACGGCTCAGCCTCCCTGGCGCGTAACCTCGGCGTTGCCCCCTTGTTGATCGGTCTGACCATCGTTGCCTTCGCCACCTCGGCGCCGGAGATAGTGGTTTCCGTCATCGCCGCCTCACGCGGCGAATCGGACCTTGCAATCGGCAACGCAATCGGCTCGAACACGGCAAACATCGGTCTGGTCCTCGGCGGCGTCGCAATGCTCAGGCCCATTGCATTGACGTCGGCGACGCTGCGCCGCGAGATGCCGGCGCTCCTGTCGGTGTCCTTACTCACGGTAACGCTGTTTCTCGACACTTATCTGAGCCGTATCGACGGCCTCGTCTTGTTGACCGGTCTCGTTATCGTCATGGTGTGGCTCACGCGCCTGGGCCTGCGAACGCCCTCGACCGATCCGATGCTGGCTGACTACGAAGCCGAAATACCAAAAGACGTGTCAACGCAAGCCGCCTTGATTTGGCTGGCCGTCGGCCTGGCCATGCTGCTGGTCGGCGCGGATTTACTGGTTGACGCCGCCGTCGATATCGCACGCGAGCTGGGCGTTACCGAAATCGTGATCGGGGTAACCCTGGTGGCGCTCGGCACCAGCATTCCGGAGCTCGCCGTGTCCGTGGTCAGCGCGATCAAGGGGGAATACGGACTGGCAATCGGCAACGTCGTGGGTTCCAACATATTCAATCTGTTGGCGGTGATCGGTGTCGCGGCGACGATTCAGCCCGCGGCAATGGCGCCGAGCGTACTGTCGCTGCACATCTTCGTGATGGCCGCGTTTACGCTGGTGCTGTTCGCGATGACCTACGAATACGACGGGCAGGGGCGCATCAGCCGGCTAGAGGGTGCGGCGCTGTTTCTGGCGTTTGTGGGTTACGTCAGCTACGTCGTCGCCCAAAACATCTAAACTGCGTTCTTTATGTCCAAAAAACTGACATCGCAGCAGCTCAAGGAACTGGCCGGCAACGTACTGGACATCGAGTCGCGCGCGGTGAGCCGCCTGCGCGAGCGCCTCGACGACTCCTTTGCCGCCGCCTGCGAGCTCTGTCTCGACACGTCCGGCCGCGTCGTCGTCACCGGCATGGGCAAATCCGGTCACATCGGCGGCAAGATCGCCGCGACGCTGGCGAGTACCGGAACACCGTCGTTTTTTGTCCATCCGGGCGAGGCCAGCCATGGCGATCTCGGCATGATCACCGCACAAGACCTGGTATTGGCGGTGTCCTTTTCCGGCGAGACCGACGAAGTCATTACGATACTGCCCCTGATCAAACGCATCGGCGCAAGCCTGATATCGATGACCGGCAAGCCTAATTCCACGCTCGCAAAAGCCGCAAACGTGCATCTCGACGTCAGCGTCGACGAAGAGGCCTGCCCGCTGAACCTTGCGCCGACGGCAAGTACGACCGCGACGCTCGCGATGGGCGACGCGCTGGCGGTGGCGTTGCTGGAGTACCGCGGGTTCACGGCGGAGGATTTTGCGCTGTCGCATCCCAGCGGCAGTCTGGGAAAACGGCTGCTGCTTCGCGTCGCAGACGTCATGCACACCGGTGAGGACGTACCCGCCGTTGAACAAAGCGTAACGCTGAGCCAGGGTCTCGTCGAAATGACACGCAAGGGTCTCGGCATGACGGCGATCGTTGACGGCGATCGTCGCCTCCTGGGTGTGTTCACCGACGGCGACCTGCGACGCGCGCTGGACAGCGGCATCGACGTCCACAGCACGTGCATGGCCGACGTCATGCACAAAGGCTGTATCGTCGGCGCCAAAGACATGCTCGCGGCGGAGGCCGTGCACCTGCTGGAGGAGCACAAGATCACGTCGCTTCTGATTACCGACAGGAACACCAGACTGATCGGCGCGCTGAACATCCACGACCTTTTCCGTGCAGGTGTCATGTGACGGCCCCGGGGCCACAAAACGGCTGCCGACCGCGGGTGGGACTGACGTGACCAGCCCAGCGCTTGGCGCAAAGCTCGGAAAGATCGCACTGATCGCGTTCGACGTGGACGGCGTTTTTACCGACGGGCGTTTTTATTTGTCCGACGACGGCGTGGAAACCAAGGCCTTCAATACACAGGACGGTTACGGTATCCGGCGCGTACTGGAGGCGGGCCTCGACGTCGCGGTGATCAGCGGACGTCGCTCCGGCGCCGTCGAACGACGGATGGCCGAATTGGGCGTGCGCCACGTGGTTCTCGGCTGCCGGGACAAGGCCCGCGCGTTCGACGAACTCCTGACCAATCTCGAGATCGCGGCCGAACAGAGCGCCTACGTGGGCGACGACCTTCCCGACATGCCGATTCTTCGCGCGGCCGGAATCGCAATCGCGGTAGCCAACGCACACGAGGACGTTCGCCGGTTCTGCGACTGGACGACGGACGCGGCCGGGGGCAACGGCGCCGTGCGAGAGGTGTGTGACGCCGTCCTGCAAGCGCGCAACGGCGATCCATGAATATCAAAGGGGTGACGGGATTCGTGTTCTTGGTCGCCGCCGCCGGCGGCAGTTTTTATCTCGCGCAATCGTTAAAGAACGGCGAGGACGAAGCCGATTCGGCGCCAGCGATTCAGAGCGGTTTTTACCTGCGCGCCGCGCGCATACTGGGCACCGGCGCGGACGGCCGACCCCTGTACGAACTTGAAGCCGAATACGCGGAACAACGCGGCGACAATCTGATCGAATTACAAAACGTGCGCGTTGTTTATTCTCCGGATTCCGGTGTGCCATGGCGATTGGCGGCGGACTCCGCGACGATTACCGAGGACCAGCGCCTGCTCGTGCTGGACGGCCACGTCGTCGCGACGACAACCGAAGGCCTGGGGGGCCGCGAAACGGAAATACGCACGCCACGTCTCAAACTCGAGCCCGACAAACACCGGGCGGAAACCGAAAACCGCGTGCAGGTGCGCATCGGCTCACGCAGTCTTACCGCAACCGGCATGCTAGCATCGCTGCAGGAAAACCGGGTGATCTTGAAATCCAACGTCAGCGGAAAGTTCGTACCCTGAGTTGACCGCTTGAAACCGCCACGCGCACCAGACTTGTAAGCATGAATGAGACGCCAATGAACTCCGCCATCGGGCGAACGCTCGGCGCCCTGCTGCTCATAGCCGCGGCGCTCGCGGCGCCGTCGAGTCACGCGCAGATCAACAATTTGCGTCTGCCGATTTCGCTCGACGCCGATTCGACGGATTATGACGGCAAGAACTCGATGCTGCTGTTCGAGGGACTGCGTTTGACGCAGGGTAACATCGGCGTGCAGGCCGACCGCGGACTGGCGAGCAAACTCGATTTCGAGGACAGCGTCTGGCAGTTTTCCGGCAACGTCGTCATCGACACCGAGAACGGCCGCATCGAATGCGAAACCGCCGATCTCAAATTCTCCGGCCACCAGCTCGCGATTGCGAGTATTTCGGGATCACCGGCGACCTTCGAGCTGCAAAGACTGGGCAGCGAAGAAACCACCTACGCCGAGGCCGGCCAGCTGGACTACGACTTTGCCGCCGGCGTTATCGAGTTCTCCGGCGACGCGGTAATCACCGAAGGCGGCAATCAGATATCGAGCAACTATCTCGTTTACAACATCAAAGAACAGCGTATCAACGCGCAGTCCGCCGGCGAGGGTGAGCCGCGCGTCAAGATCACGTATACGCCGAGGGCCACGGACGAAACGCCGGTCCCCAATCCGGACGCGACCGGCGACGACCCGGCGGAAACGGCCGCAGACGAGCCGCGACCGGAGGAGGACCCGCCCCGCGATCCCGGAGCCGGCGCGCAATGAGCATCCTAAGCGTTCAGGATGTGTCAAAACGCTACAAGTTCCGCGACGTCGTAAAGAGTATTTCGGTAGAGATACGAAGCGGCGAGGTCGTCGGCCTGTTGGGCCCGAACGGCGCCGGCAAGACCACGGCGTTTTACATGATCGTGGGACTGGTCGCCGCCGACAAGGGCCGTATCCTCCTCGACGGCAAGGAAGTTACGGCGCTGCCGATGCACAAGCGCGCCAGCCTGGGGCTTGGCTATCTTCCGCAGGAAGCGTCCATCTTCCGGAAGCTCACGGTCGAGCAGAACGTCATGGCCATTCTCGAAAACCGCAAAGACCTCGATCGCGCCGGTCGCGAACAGGAACTTGACCAGCTGCTCGACGAACTTCACGTTGGCCACGTCAGGACCAGCCTGGGAATCAGCCTGTCCGGCGGCGAACGGCGGCGGGTCGAGATTGCCCGCGCCCTGGCCGCGAACCCCCGGTTTGTCTTGCTTGATGAACCATTTGCCGGCGTGGATCCAATCTCCGTGCTCGATATCCAACGTATTATCAGGCACTTGTGCGGCAGGGACATTGGCGTGCTGATCACTGATCATAATGTGCGGGAGACCCTCGGAATCTGCAGCAGAGCCTATATACTGAACGATGGAAACCTGATCGCGTCCGGCACGCCGGACGACATCCTGCAAAATCAGCACGTCCGCGAGGTATATCTGGGACAGGAGTTCAAGCTCTGAAGGACCGCATCGAAAAGTCGGGCTACCCGGCGGGTTACGAACCGTGCTGAAGCCGACTCTGCAACTAAAACTCGGTCAGACGCTGACGATGACGCCGCAGCTACAGCAGGCAATTCGCTTGTTGCAGTTGCCCGTCCTGGATCTGAGCGCGCAAATCCAGGACGCGCTCGAAGAAAACATCATGCTGGAGATGGAAGACCTCCCGGACGTGCCGCGGACCAATGCCGAAAGCACGGCCGAGGTCGAGGTCATCAAGGCCGAGGACAGCTGGCAGTCCAATTCCATGGAACGCGGCCAGGACAACAGCTGGAACGGCGAGGGCCGACCGATCGCGGAATACGCCGATCAGAGCGGCCAGACGCTCAGAGAACACCTGTTTTGGCAGCTGGAACTGGAAAACTTCACTCCGCGCGAAGCCGTGATCGGTGAGGCGCTGATCGATTCCATCAACGACGACGGTTACCTTTGCGCCGACTTCGACGAAATCCTGGAAAGCATCGACAGCGACGCGGCGGTCACGATTGACGAGGTCGAAGCGACCCTCGGTAAGGTACAGCGATTGGATCCGGCCGGTGTCGGCGCGCGGACGTTGTCGGAGTGCCTGCTTTTGCAGCTCCGCCAGCTCGATCCCGAAACGCCGAATCTGAAACTGGCCAAGGAGTTGGCGCGCGATCATCTCGATTTGATTGCGGACCAGCAGTACGCCGAACTGCGCAGAAACCATCGCGCCTCCGAGGAGGAACTCGAAGACGCGCTCGCTCTGGTCAGGAGCTGCCATCCGAAACCCGGTCTCGCGGTCAGCGCCGCGTCGACGGAGTACGTCGTTCCCGACGTGTTTGTCCGCAAAGTAGACAATCGCTGGCAGGTGGAGATCAGCTCGACGGGCGTACCGCGCCTTTCGGTCAACCAAAAATACGCGGAACTGCTTCGCGGCAACGCCGATCATGCCGCGCTACGCTCGCAGCTGCAGGAAGCGCGCTGGCTGGTCCGCAGCCTGGAAATTCGTAACGAGACCTTACTGAAAGTGGCAAGCAGCATCGTCTCCCGCCAGCAGGAATTTCTCGAACACGGCGACGAATCGATGAAGCCGCTGGTATTGAGAGATGTCGCTGAAGCTATCGAAATGCACGAATCGACGGTGTCACGCGTTACGACCAACAAGTACATGCATACGCCGCGCGGTGTATTCGAGTTCAAGTACTTCTTCTCCAGTCACCTGTCGACGGTTGACGGTAAAGACCAGTCCTCGACGTCCGTGCGCGCCAAGATTCGCAAACTCATCGGCGCCGAAAACCCGGCGAAACCTCTGAGTGACAGCAAGATCGCAAACACCCTGGCCGAGGAAGGCATCAACGTCGCGCGACGCACCGTCGCCAAGTATCGGGAAAGCATGAAGATCGCGTCGTCGAGCGAGCGCAAGGTGCGCGCGCCGAAATAGCAGGAACCCGGATTGGGAGATTTGGAAAAAGCCTTGGATACCAAAACTGGCGAAAGACCGGGGAAACTTGCCGGCATGGCAACGAGAGAGGAGTCCTCGAATCGATCGCCGAATATTCAGACAGGAGAACACAATGCAGTTAGACGTCACTGGGCATCACGTCGAAATCACACCGGCACTGCGGCAGTACGTAGTCAGCAAGCTTGAAAAGGTCTCGCGTCATTTTGATCTCGTTACCGACGCGCATTGCATACTGACCGTCGAGAAATTGAGGCACAAGGCCGAGGCCACCGTCAGCGTGAACGGCGGTAAGATTTACGCCGACGCGACCGAGGAAGACATGTACGCCGCCATTGACGGCCTGGCTGACAAGCTGGACAGACAGGTAAGGAAGTACAAGGAAAAACTTGTCGATCATCACGCGAGGGACTCCAAAAAAAGAAACTTCGGCTGAACGTTTTGTTCTCATTGGGGTCACCACCTAAGGGGCGGTTAACGGACCCCGGGTGACCCCGAACTACTCAATCATGCAGCTGGCTCAACGGCACCGCCCGACGGCTGTGGTCAAAGGTTATGACCCTCGAAGAACTCATCAAACCCGAAAGCGTGCTCTGCAATGCGCAGGCACGAAGCAAGAAACACTGCCTGGAGATTCTCAGCGAACTGCTGTCGCGCGCAAATCCCGATATTCCCAACGAGGAAATATTCTCCAAGCTCGTCGAACGGGAACGTCTTGGCTGCACCGGCCTCGAGAGGGGCACCGCTTTCCCGCATTGCCGGATTGAAGGTATCGAGCACAGCAGCGGCGCGCTGATCAGGCTGTCCTCGGCAGTCGACTTCGATTCCGCTGACGGCGAACTCGTGGACCTGGTCATCGGACTGACGGTCCCCGCCAACCTGGACGAAAGCCACTATGCCGACGTCAGGCTGATTACCGACGTGCTGGGCGACGCGGCTCTGTGTGGCCGGCTGCGAAGCGCGAACACGAGCAGCGATCTTTACGAGGCGCTCATCGCGGGACCGTCCCGCAGCGAAGAACTCAAAAACGCGCTGCACGGGTAGCCGAGAGAACGTCCGCCGTGCCCTACGACATGCGCCTCATTATCGTCAGCGGACTGTCCGGCTCCGGGAAGTCGGTAGCGCTGCACGTTCTCGAAGACCTCGGTTACTACTGCATCGACAATTTGCCGGCGGCGCTGCTCAAATCACTGCTCGACGAATTGACCGCCAGTGAGGAGACGATGATCGACCGGGTCGCAGTCGGCATGGATGCGCGCAATCCGCAGCGGGACATCGAGGCCCTACCGGCGCTCATCAGCGAACTGCGTGACAACAAGGTGCAGACGGAGGTGCTGTTTCTGCAGGCAGATGACGACGTCCTGCTCAAACGGTACAGCGAAAGTCGCCGGCGCCACCCCCTGTCGGACGCCGGCCTGGAGTTGCGCGCGGCCATTGCCAAGGAGCGCGAGCTGCTCGGTCAGATCATCAATTCCGCCAACCTGACCATCGACACCACGCGCACCAGTGTGTACGAACTCGGTGATTTGATACGCGACCGCGTGGACCGGCGCAGCGCAAACACCTTGTCCGTGTTGATCGAATCGTTCGGCTTCAAACACGGCATTCCCGCAGACGCCGATTTCGTGTTCGATCTCCGCTGCCTGCCAAACCCGTACTGGCAGCCGGAGCTGCGGCCGCTGACCGGACTCGACACCGCCGTCGCCGAATTCTTGAGCTCGAATGAACTCTTCAATCGGATGTTCGAGGACATCCTCGCTTTCCTGACCACCTGGATTCCGGAATACGTCAGCTTCGACCGCGGCTATTTGACCATCGGCATCGGCTGCACGGGTGGCCAGCACCGCTCCGTGTACATGACCGAGAAACTGGCGGATGCGCTCAGGCAATCCCACGAACCCGTGTTGACCCGTCATAGCGAGCTCGTTCCCCGCAACGCCGAATCGACGTAGCCGACAGGCCGGGCCCCACCCTGCCCGAACGGCCGCCGGGCGTGCCCTCGCACCCGAAGAAAGCTACACTTCCGCACGACCGCGGCCCGGCCCTCCGCGCGGGATGAGAAAAACATGGAAGCGAGCGATCACAAGCTGTCAAATCTGAAAAAGCTCCGCCGCCGCCTCGACAGCGGCGAAATGCGGGGTGTGCGCTCGCTGGTAAGCAGCCTGCATCCTTCCGAACTCGCCCGCCTGCTCGAATCGCTGCCGCTCGAAGAGCGCGCGGTCGTCTGGGAAATGGTCGACTCGGAGCTCGGGGGTGACGTGCTCGTCGAAGTCTCGGAGGAAGTCCGCGACCGGCTGATCGAGGACATGCAGACCGAGGAACTGATTGCCGCGATCGACGGCATGGAGGTCGACGACCTCGCCGATCTGGTCGCGGATCTTCCGGAAACGCTGACGCGGGAGGTTTTACGCTCACTCGACCAGCAGGACCGCGAGCGGCTGGATCAGGTCCTCGCCTACGACGAGGACAGCGCCGGCGGCCTGATGAACGTAGACATCATCACGGTCCGACCTGACGTGACGCTGGAAGTCGTCTCGCGCTATTTGCGCGCACGCGGCGAAATGCCGGACGGCACGGACTCCATTTTTGTCGTCGACCGCGACAACAGTTATCGGGGCGCCCTGCTGCTGTCCCGATTGATCACCAAAGACCCGGAACTGCTGGTCGCAGACGTCATGTCCACCGACGTCGTGCCGATTCCGGCCGACACGGCGTCCGAGAACGTCGTCTGGGAATTCGAGAACCGCGACCTGCTGTCAGCGCCGGTAACCGACGCGAACGGCCGGGTCGTGGGCCGCATCACGATCGACGACGTCGTCGACGTCATTCGTGACGAGGCTGAGCATTCTCTAATGGGCGCGGCGGGCCTCGACGAAGAGGACGACATGTTTGCGCCGGCCGTGCAAAGCGCGGGACGCCGGGCGCTTTGGCTGGGCATCAACCTGGCGACGGCCTTCGTTGCCGCGTCCGTGGTCGACCAGTTTCAGACGACCATCGACAAATTCGTGCTCCTTGCCGTTCTCATGCCGGTGGTGCCCAGCATGGGCGGCGTCGCGGGCACCCAATCCCTGACGATCATGACGCGTGCGATCGCATTGGGGCAGATCGACCGCGCCAACGCCCTCGGCATCTTTCGCAAAGAGGTTCTCGTGGGCATCCTGAACGGCTTGTTGTGGGCATTTGTCGTCGCGCTGGTGGCGCTCCTGTGGTTTCGCGATTGGCACGTCGGCGCCGTCATCGCGGGCGCCATGGCCATCAATCTGGTGGTCGCCGCGGGCGCGGGTTTTGCGATCCCGCTGATGCTGAAACGCATCGGCATTGATCCCGCGCTGGCGGGCGGCGTCGTCCTTACGACCGTCACCGACGTGGTGGGCTACCTGTCGTTCCTGGGACTCGGAGCCGTTATTCTGCTCTGAGCGGGCGGCCCGTTGATTGGGATGCTCAGGTCCGTGCTGACCCAGCTGGGCGCAAACAGTCTCGGCACGGGCATACCGGTCACGAATTCCATCAGCTGGTCTTTGACGGCCATGGCATCGTCATAGCCGAGTTTAATGAGCGCCTGGGTGTATCCCTGCTCGAACAACAGGAAGCTGATCAACCGGTTTGCGCCCTGGTCCGACTTGCCGCCGACGCCGCGCAGGAGCGCGCGTACGGAGGCCGGCATCTCCATCACGTGCTCGTGCGCAATTTTGCGCAGATCCTTGCTGGGCACGACGATCATCGTGTCTATTGGCCGCATGCGGCTGAACGACCCGGCCCTGTGTTCGGGCGCAATCGAATCGATCAACTGGTTTATCCGTGTCATACGCTCGAGATCGGAGTAGAGACCGTCCATGAACAGGGTATCGAGCATGTAACCGGCGATCTGCGCAAACGACGGCGGCGTCGTCGCATCGCCCTCTTCGGCCGTTTCGTCCTCTGCGTTGCCGGTTTCGTTGCGCACGCCGATAACCAGTATCCGGTCCGCGCCCAGATGGATCGCCGAGCTCAGCGGCGTCGCCTGACGCATCGCCCCGTCGCCAAAATACTCACCCTCGATGCGCACCGGCGGGAAAATCATGGGTACCGCAATACTGGCCATCAAATGATCGAGACTCAGTGTGCGCTGGACGCCCACGCGTCGCGTGCGCGACCACTGCCGCGTATCGGACGCCGCCTGGAAAAACGACGTCGAGCGGGCCGACGTGTAGCCTGCCGCGGTGACCGCGACCGCCTCCAGATAACCGTGGTCTATCGCGTCCTGGATTCGCGGGAACCGCACGTTCCGCGCCAGCAGCGCCCGCAGGGGCGAGTTGTCGAGCAGCGACGGCGGCATCCCCACCAGATTACCGCCAAGCACGATCGCGGTCAGCCAGTGCAAGCTGCTCTTCAACATCGTCCAGCTATCGGTCCGGAAGACGTGGCTGCTCTCGAAATGCCCCCAAACCCGATTCAACTCCGCGACGGCGACCCGAAAACGGCGCGCGCGGCTCGCGAGCACCACGGAGTTGATCGCCCCGGCCGAGGTCCCGCTGATGACGGCAAACGGATTCGTGCTTCCGTGGGGCAGCAGATCGGCGATGGCGCGGAGCACACCGACCTGGAACGCGCCGCGCGCGCCCCCGCCCGGCAGCACCAGTCCCGTTCTGAGAGTGCTCGACTGTATATCCATGGCTCGGAGCGTATTATAGTTGCCGGATTCCATTAAACACCCGCGGGAGCCGCCGTGCCGGAGCCTCGGGGAACCGCTGGCGATGACGTCTGTCTTAGTGGTTTCACGCCGCATCCCGCCACTGCCTGACGAGGTCCACCATCATGAAACGCGCCCTATTCGCCGTCGTCGTCCTGCTCTACTCGCTCGGGGCTAGCACAGTCGTGTTCGCCGACAACCCGCGGATCGGCGATGCCGCGCCCGATTTCTCGTTGACCGACCAGAACGGAGAGCAGCGTTCGCTGGAAGACTATCGCGACGGATGGGTGGCGCTGTACTTCTATCCGAAAGACGACACGCCGGGCTGTACGACCCAGGCCTGCGGGTTCCGGGACGACATATTCAAGTACCGCCGCATGGGTTGCCAGGTGCTCGGAGTGAGCCTCGACGACGAAGAGTCGCACAGGGAGTTTGCGGAGAAACACGGGCTGCCATTTCCACTGCTGGCCGACACCGAGGGCACGACCGCGGACGCTTACGGCGTCAAAACCCGCATGTTCGGCATGTCGATTGCCAAGCGGCACACGTTCTTGATCGACCCCGAGGGCAGGATCGCGAAACACTACCCGGACGTCGATCCCGACACCCATTCGGCGGAGGTGCTCGCCGATCTGTCCGTGCTGACCGGCAAGCCGATCGAATGAAATGAGATCAATGTAGGGATTTGATGCCCCGATCGAGGCCCGCGATTGTCAACGGGTACATCCGTTCGTCCATCAGTTCCCGTGTAAGTTTGACCGACGGCGTGTATTCCCAGCGCGCTTCGGGTTCGGGATTCAGCCAGACGGCTTTTGGATAGGACTTCAGGAGGCGTTTTATCCAGACGGCGCCGGGTTCCTCGTTCCAATGCTCGACGCTCCCGCCCGCGTAGGCGATCTCATAGGGACTCATCGTCGCATCGCCGACGAACACCAGTTTATAGTCGGGTCCATACTTGTGCGTAATCTCCCCAACCGGGATTCGTTCGGCATGCCGACGACGATTGTCCTTCCACAGGCTCTCGTAAATGAAGTTGTGAAAATAGAAGTATTCCAGATGTTTGAATTCACTGCGTGCGGCCGAGAACATCTCTTCGCAGACCTTCACGTGATCGTCCATCGAACCACCGACGTCGAGACATAGAAGCACCTTGACCGCATTGTGGCGCTCGGGAACCATGCGAATGTCCAGCAGCCCGGCGTTGCGCGCCGTCTTGTCGATCGTATCGTCCAGATCGAGCTGATCCGCGGCGCCTTCCCGAGCGAACTTGCGCAGTTTACGCAGCGCGATCTTGATGTTGCGGGTACCCAGCTCGACCGAGTCGTCGAGATTGCGAAACTCGCGCTTGTCCCAGACTTTGACGCCGCGCCGGTGCCCGGAACCCTGCTGGCCGATGCGCACCCCCTCGGGATTGAATCCGTAGGCGCCGAACGGCGAAGTTCCGGCGGTGCCGATCCACTTCTTGCCGCCCTCGTGCCGCTCGTCCTGCTCCGCAAGACGATCGCGCAGAGCCTGCATGAGTTCGTCGAAACCGCCCATCGCCTCGATCTCGGCGCGCTCTTCTTCGCTCAACATTAGCTCGACCTCACGGCGCAACCAGTCGTCCGGGACGTCGGCGCCCGGATCGAGAAACAGGTCTTCCACGCCCGCGAAGTGCGCGGCGAAAACACGATCGAAGCGGTCGAACTGACTCTCGTCCTTGATCAGAGACGCGCGTGCCAGGTAATAGAAATCGTTGACGCTGTGTCCGGCGACGCCGCTTTGCAGGGCTTTCAAGAGCGTCAAGAGCTCGGTGAGCGAAACGTTGAGGCCGCCCTCTCGCAGCATGAAAAAAAACTTGATGAGCATCGTCCGCGACCAGAGCTACTGCGTGCGCGAGCGCCGGTCCAGAAATACCAGCTGCTCGAAAAGATGGACGTCCTGCTCGTTTTTGAGCAGCGCCCCGTGCAGCGGCGGAATGCTCTTGCGAGAGTCCTTCTCGCGCAGCGCCGATGCCGGTATGTCCTCGGCCAGCAGCAGCTTGATCCAGTCCAGCAATTCCGACGTCGACGGCTTTTTCTTGAGCCCCGGGACCTCACGCACCTGATAGAAGACTTCGAGCGCTTCTTTCAGGAGGGTCTTTTTTAGACCGGGGAAATGCACGTCGACAATGCTGTGCATCGTCTCACTGTCCGGAAATTTAATGTAATGGAAAAAGCAGCGCCGCAGAAACGCGTCCGGCAGCTCTTTTTCGTTGTTGCTGGTAATGATGACAATCGGCCGATGACGGGCCTTGATGAGCTGCTTCGTTTCGTAGACGTAGAACTCCATGCGGTCCAGTTCTTGCAGCAGGTCGTTGGGAAATTCAATGTCCGCCTTGTCGATCTCGTCGATCAGCAGCACGGGCTGCGCATCCGATTGAAACGCCTCCCAAATCTTGCCGCGCACGATGTAGTTGGCGATGTCGTTGACACGCTCGTCACCCAGCTGCGAATCGCGCAGCCGCGCAACGGCGTCGTAGTCGTACAATCCCTGCTGTGCCTTGGTAGTCGATTTGATATGCCATTCATACAGCGGCCGCGAAAGCGACGCGGCAACCTCCGTGGCCAGCTGCGTTTTGCCGGTCCCGGGCTCGCCTTTGATCAGGATCGGCCGTTCGAGCGTGATGGCGGCGTTCACGGCCATCATCAAATCGTCGGTGGCTACGTACGTGTTGGTGCCGGAAAATCGTTGTTCGGACATAGTTCGCTACAGTGGTTCGAGATGTAATCAGTATCCCCTCTACCCCGCAGGCGCACAAGCGCGAGGTGAAGCGCTATATGTCAAGTGGCGGGGACCAGACTGAGCCGGTGCCGGGCCGCGCCCGGCAAAAACGGGGTGGGACGACCCTGGACCCAGTCCGCATGACCGCTTCTGTAGTAATCGGACAACGGATGGCCGCTCTGCCCGGCCGGCATGTGCAGATAACTGTTCCGCTCGTCCCCGGGCGACACCGCAAAACGCTCCGAAGCGCCGAACGAAGGACTCTGGACTCGCGGCATGTTGCCGTCACCGTTCAAGGGTTCGGCGGGCATGTCGAGCCAAGCGGACAACGCCGGCAGGGCCCGACTCAAGGGATGCCGGATGGCCGCCGTGTTGACCTCTCCCCAGGTGCGGTCGGACAGCCGCGCGCCGAAGTTTTTTTCGTAATAGGCGATGTTGTGGTCAACCGCTTCGAGCAAAAAAGCGTCCCAGCCGGAGTAGTCCGCCGACAGCAGGTGCGGAGGCCGCGTGGTGATCAGCTGCCAAAGCGGACCCTCGAACTGGTTGCTGACGCGCAGCTTGACGTCGTCTCCGTACTGCGCGCGCACCGGCGCCATCAGCATATGGAACGCGCGCGCCCGAACCTCCGCGCGGAACGCTTTGACGAGCCGGTAGCCGACCGAGTCCGCCGACGCGCGCGGTATCCAGTTTTCGACCAGGCGCCGGTACTCGGCGCGCGAGGGATGCTCACGGGCGGCGTCCGCATCCAGCACGTCGAGCAGCAGATCCCGCCAGCGCATGAGAAATATGGCGCGATCGTCGAGTTGGATCTCGAGCATGTCTTGCGGCGCAAACGCATCGCGCGCAAACAGACCGTCGCGAATCTGACCGGCTCTTGCGCCAAGGTCGTAACCGCCGTCGCCGATCTTTTCCAGTTCGGCTCCGTCGACGACCCTCGTGTTGGCCGTCCAGATCCGCCCGGCCGCGGGATTGACGATACGCGGGTACTGCGCGGGCTCGAGCCAGCCGTTCCATCCGCCTCCGCCGCTCCAGTCCGCCGGTAAGCGCGTTTCCGCGCCGTTCCTTCTGGGAATCCGGCCTGCGAGGGTCCAGGCTATGTTTCCCGCCGCGTCGCCAACCACGAAATTCTGCGGCGGGATGGCCAGCCGGTTCGCGATGTCCACGGCCTCGTTCGCGGACGCCGCCGTTTCCAGTTCGAGCTGGACCAGGTTGACGCCGGCGCGCGCGTGGGCAACCCAGCTGACGGCGATCTCGCCGTCCGGATAATCGACGTCGTCGAGCACCGGCCCCCATATCGTTTCCCGCACCAGCAGCTCTTGCGCGGGGTCACCTTTGCTCTCGAGTCGTTCACGATGAACGTCGAATTTCCGGCTGCCCTCCGGCGTGCGGTAACTGTCCGTTGCGTCGCCCGGCGTCAGCAGCACCGCGTCCGACCAATCGCCGTAACTGTTCGTGAATCCCCACGCGATGCGGCCGTTGCTGCCGGCGACCACGACCGGGGCGCCCGGCAGCGTGACGCCGCTCACGTCACGGGACGCGGCGCCGGTCTGGATGAGCCGAGCGCGATAAAAGACGTTTGGCGTGGTGATGCCGAGGTGCATGTCGTTGGCGACGATCGCGCGACCGCTTGCGGTCAGGTCGCCGCCGACGACCCAGTTGTTGCTGCCGGGCAGCAGGCCTTCGGCATCGACGACCGCTCCGCGGCCGGACGCCGTGTGCGTCCCGCTGAGATCCATGACGCTCGCGGACGGTATCGCCCCCGTCGGCGTCGGATCGCCCGAGAGCGGTGCATCCCATGACGTTCCGCTCGGGTACATCCAGTTGAACACCGCCGCGGGCAAAACCCTGTGCGCGAAGCCGCGCTGCACGTCACGTGAGGCACGTTCGTCGTTGAGTTCCATGTACATCGCATAAACCGCCAGCAGCGTGTCCTCCGCCACCCATGGCTCCGGCTCGGCCCGCAGCACAAAGTACTCGAAGGGTTTGGCGGACAGGCTGGCAAGCCCCGCGTTCACGCCCGCCACGTAGGCACGCATCAGCCCGCGTTCGCGGTCGTTCATTTCCGTCAGCGCGTCGCCCGCGCGCGCGCGAAAGCGGTGCAGGCGGCTCCGCCGATCCACGGGCAGCGCCGCCGAGCCGACGAGCGCCGCCAGCTCGCCCGCCGCCTTGCGGCGCGTCAGATCCATCTGAAAAAACCGGTCCTGCCCGTGCACGAAGCCGGTGCCGAACGCGAGATCCGCGCGGTTCGACGCCGTAATCGTGGGGATTCCGATGGCGTCCCGCTCGATGTCCACCGCCGCCGCCAGACCCGCAACACGCAGCTCGCCGTCGAGCGGCGGCAGGCTCGCGCGCAGAATGAGAAACGCGGCGGTCGCGGCAAGAACGCTCAGCGCCAACAACCCCGCGAGCAGTCGTTTTCCCAAGCGGCTCATCGTGGGACTCAAACGTTGACAGACCCTAAAGGTCGTTGCTGACTTTGACTATTTTCATGGAATTCGTGCCGCCGGACACGCCGGCCAGATCGCCTTTTGTCAGCAGCACGAGATCGCCGACCTCAACCAGTTTCTTGTTGAGCAACGTGGAAAAAACGTCGCGATACAGGTCCGTCATGTTGGTCGGCTGCGGGACGAAGGCAACCGGGTCCACGCCCCGATAAAGCGTCACCCGCCGGCGGGTCGCCTCATGCTGTGTAAACGCGTAAATCGGAATGTCCGATCGTATGCGCGACATCCAGAGCGTCGTCGAGCCGGACTCGGTCAGCGCGATGATGGCCTTGACGTCCATGTGATTCGCCGTGTACATCACCGCCATTGCGACGGCCTCGTCAACCGCCTGAAACCGGTCTTCCAGTCGATGCGTCGTGCGCCCCTTGCGCAACGTGTGTTTTTCGGCGCCCTGACATACGTCGCTCATCGCCTCGATCACTTCGACGGGGTAGTTGCCGACCGCAGTTTCCGCCGACAGCATGACCGCGTCGGTTCCATCCATCACGGCATTGGCGACGTCGGACACCTCCGCGCGCGTCGGAATCGGGCTCAAGATCATCGACTCCATCATTTGCGTGGCGGTGATGGTGACTTTATTGCGTTTGCGCGTCTTACGCAGGATCTGCTTCTGTATGCCGGTCAGCTCCGCGTATCCCATCTCGACGCCCAGGTCGCCGCGCGCGACCATGATCGCATCCGTTGCGGCGATGATGGAGTCGATACACTCTACCGCCTCGGCACGCTCGATTTTCGCGACGACGAGGCTGTCACCACCCGCGTCATTGGACAGATCCCTCGCCTGATGGACGTCGTCCGCCGTGCGCACGAAGGACACGGCCAAGAAATCCATTCCGAGTTCCGCGGCGAAACGGATGTCCTGCCTGTCTTTTTCCGTCAGCGCCGGCGCCGACAGACCGCCCCCTTTCAGGTTGATACCTTTGTGGTCCGACAGCACACCGCCGTTGACGACGGTCGTGTGCACCCGGGTGCCGTCGACCTCCACCACGGACAGCGTGATCTGACCGTCGTTCAGGAGCAGCACGTCGCCGGCTTTGACGTCCTCGTGCAGCTTGTCGTAGGCAACGCCGACGCCGTCCTCGTTCCCCTCCATGTCGCCAAGCGCCGGATCGACAAAAAAGCGGGCGCCGTCGAGCAGCTGGGCGCTGGCCGCCGCAAACCGCTTGACGCGAATTTTCGGTCCCTGCAAATCGCCCATGACGCCCACGTCTTTGCCGCAGTCGGCGGACACTCTGCGCAGCAGTTCCACCCGCTGACGCTGATCGTCGCGATTGCCGTGCGAAAAGTTGATACGGGCCACGTCGAGACCGGCCAGAATGATCCGGCGCATGATCTCTGGGTCATCGGTCGCCGGCCCGAGGGTGGCGACGATCTTGGTTCTACGCTGCATGTCGGCGATTATTGCACAACGACCCACGACCGGTTGTGGTTATTACTAGGTGTATGCGGCGGCTCGGGCGCGGTAATCTAAGCGAATCAAGGGTCGACAAACCTCAACTACGGGAAACACGATCGATGATCTCCAGGCGACGTTTTGTGCAAACCCTCGCGGCTGCGGCCGCCGCGCCGCGGATTACCGCCGCGGACTCGACGGCCGCTCGATTCGGCGCGTTGCGCAGTGACCCCCACGAAATAATCGACCTTCCCGAGGGCTTTGATTACCGAATTGTTTCCCGACACGGCGACGAAATGGAAGACGGCCTGCTGGTGCCGGCGCGAGCGGACGGCATGGCCGCGTTCGACACCGGAGACGGCAACGTGACCCTGGTCTGCAATCACGAAAATCACCCGAGCGGCGGCGGGCCGTTTGGCCCGGACAACGAGCGGCTCGGGCGAATCGACGCCGAGAAGATCTACGATCGCGGCGCGGGCCTTACGCCGGGCACGGGCGGCACCACGACGATTGTCTACGATCCGCGCGCGCGCAGAACCCTGCGACGGCATCTGAGCCTCGCCGGCACCGAAATCAATTGCGCGGGAGGGCCAACGCCCTGGGGCAGCTGGTTGAGCTGCGAGGAATGTTTCGAGCGCCCCGGAGTCAGCAATGAACGGCGGACGAGCATCACGCGCGAACGCCGGCACGGCTACGTATTCGAGGTTCCCGCAAACGCCGTGACCGTGTCGACCCCGATACCGCTCCGCGACATGGGCCGCTTCGAGCACGAAGCGGCGGCGGTCGATCCCGCGTCCGGCATCGTTTACCTGAGTGAAGACAGGCATCGCAGCCTGCTCTACCGATTTATCCCGAACGTCGCCGGCCAGCTTCAGCGCGGCGGACGCCTGCAGGCCCTGGCGATCGTGGATCACCCGTCGTTCGATACCCGCAACTGGGACAATCCGGGCGGCATGCGCTTGAGAGAGTGGCGGACGGCGCGTTGGATCGATCTCGACGACGTCGATCCGGACGAGGACGACCTCCGGTTGCGGGGGTTCGCGGCGGGCGCCGCGCGCTTTGCGCGCGGCGAGGGCTTGTGTTACGCGGACGGCAGCATCTTCATGACCGCGACCATCGGCGGCGCGGAGCGGCTCGGACAGGTCTTCGAGTACCGGATCGGCGGGGCCGACCACGCGCCGGCGGGGAGGAGCGAAGGAGAGCTGCGGCTGCTCGCCGAGGCCAAGCACGACGGCCTGCTGTTCAACGCCGACAACCTGACGATGAGTCCGTGGGGCGACCTGGTCATCTGCGAGGACACCGCATTCCACTGCGGGTTGATCGGCATGACGCCGTCCGGTAGGGAGTACGTTATCGCCGACAATCCCTACACGAGTTCGGAGCTGGCCGGCGTGTGTTTTTCACCGGACGGCAAGATCCTGTTCGTGAATATTCAGGACCGCGGCCTGACGCTGGCAATCACCGGGCCCTGGATAAGCTGACTCCGGCGACCCGCACCTAGGACCCGGAGGCGCGTTCCTCCAGCACCGCCACCGCCGGCAGCGTTTTTCCTTCCACGAACTCGAGGAACGCCCCGCCGCCCGTGGAGATGTAGGAGACGCCGTCGGAGACCCCGTATTTGTCGATCGCCGCAAGGGTATCGCCGCCGCCGGCCACGGAAAACGCGTCGCTGGCCGCGATGGCTTCGGCGATCGTCCGCGTGCCGCCGCCAAACCCACCGAACTCGAATACGCCGACCGGACCGTTCCAGATCACGGTGCCGGCATCCGCGATCAGCGCCGCGAAACGTTCGGCCGTCTCCGGCCCGATGTCCAGTATCAACTCGTCTTCGGCCACCTCACTGACGGCCTTGACCGTCGCCTCGGCGTCCTCGGCGAACCGCGAGGCGACGACGACGTCGTCCGGCACCGGGATCTCCGCCCGGTCGTCTTTGCGCGAAGCGAGGCGCGCAGCGATATCGAGCATGTCCGGCTCATGCAGGGATTTGCCGACGGCGTGACCGGCCGCGGCAATAAAGGTGTTGGCAATGCCGCCGCCCACAATGAGCTGATCGACCCGATCCGCCAGCGCTTCGAGCACCGTCAGCTTGGTTGACACCTTTGAGCCGCCGACGATCGCCACGACCGGCCGGCGCGGCTCGGAAAGCGCTTTGCCGAGCGCCGCCAGCTCCGCGGACAGCAGCGGCCCGGCGCACGCCTGCGGCGCAAACCGCGCGACACCGTGAGTGCTCGCCTGCGCGCGGTGCGCCGTGCCGAAGGCGTCCATCACGAACACGTCGCAAAGCGCGGCCATCTTCCTGGCGAGCTGTTCGTCGTCCGCTTTCTCTCCTACGAGGAAACGGACGTTCTCCAGCAGCACGACGCCGCCGGGCGCAACGTCGACGCCGTCGATCCAGTTCGGGGCCAGAGCGACGTCCTGTTCCAACAGCGAAGCGAGGTGATCCGCGACCGGCCCGAGACTGAACGCCGGATCGGATTCCCCTTCGGTGGGCCGGCCCAGGTGCGACATCAACAGGACCGCTGCGCCGGCCTCGAGCGCCGCCCGGACGGTCGGCAACGCCGCGCGAATTCGCGCGTCGCTCGTAATGACGCCGTCGCGCAGCGGGACGTTCAGGTCCTCACGGATCAGCACCCGCTTGCCGGCAAGGTCGAGATCCCGCATCAACAGCATGATGCACTTCCTACTCGGCGTTGAAGAGCGCAATCGCCGTATCGAGCATCCGGCAGGAGAAGCCCCACTCGTTGTCGTACCAGGCAATCACCTTGACGAGCGTGCCTTCCATCACCTTGGTCAGCGAGGCGTCGTACGTCGATGACGCGGGATCGTGATTGAAGTCGATCGAGACGAGCGGCGCATCGTTATAGGCAAGCACGCCTTTGAGCGATCCCTCGCTTGCGGCGCGCATGATGTCGTTGATCTCGTCCACGCTGGTGTCGCGCTCGGCGACGAAACTCAGATCGACCGCGGACACGTTGATCGTCGGCACGCGCATTGAAAATCCGTCCAGACGACCGTTCAACTCCGGCAACACGAGCCCGACCGCCGCCGCGGCGCCGGTTTTTGTCGGTATCTGCGACATCGTGGCGGACCGGGCGCGACGCAGATCCTTGTGGAACACGTCCGTCAGCACCTGGTCGTTCGTGTAGGCATGTATCGTCGTCATGATGCCGTGCCGGACACCGATCTTTTCATGAAGCGGTTTGACCAGCGGCGCCAGGCAGTTCGTGGTACAGGATGCGTTCGAGATGATCTCGTGTTCTTTTTTCAGGATGTCGTGATTGACGCCGTAAACCACCGTTGCGTCGACGTCGGCGCCGCCCGGCGCCGAAATGATGACTTTTTTTGCGCCGCCGGCCAGGTGTTTCGACGCCGCTTCGCGCGTCCGAAAGAAGCCGGTCGACTCGAGCACGATGTCCACACCGAGATCCCCCCAAGGCAGCTTGGCGGGATCCCGCTCGGCCAGGACACGAATCTTGTCGCCATTGACGATCATGTTGTCGCCATCGACTTCGACGGTGCCAGGGAAACGTCCGTGCGCCGTATCGTGTCGGGTGAGATGGGCATTGGTGTTGGCATCGCCAAGATCGTTGACGGCGACGATCTCGAGTTCCGACCCTTTGTCACCTTCGTAAAGTGCGCGCAACATGTTGCGGCCGATGCGGCCGTAGCCGTTAATGCCGAGTTTGATGGTCATCCCAATCTCCTAAGTCCAAAAGCCAAGCGGTTCCCCGGCGAGCGCCGGGACACCGACAGTCACTGTTTTTCGAGGACCGCCCGGGCGGCGTTCAACACATTGTCAACCGAGAACCCGAAATGCTCGAACAATGCCGCCGCCGGCGCCGACAGCCCGAAGCGATCCAGCCCCAGCACCTGCCCCTGCGCCCCCACGTATCGCCACCAACCGTCGGTCACTCCGGCCTCGACGGCCACCCTGGCGCGAACGTCCGGCGTCAGCACCGAATGCCGGTACTCGTCACTCTGCGCGTCGAATACGTCCGTGGACGGCATCGACACGACGCGAGCGGCAACGCCTTCCTTCGACAAGCGCTCGGCCGCCGCGACGGCCAGCGCAACTTCGGATCCGGTCGCAATGAGAATAATCTCCGGCGTTCCGCTCGTGTCGACGAGCGTATAACCGCCTTTTGCGATATCACGAATTTGTTCTTCGCTGCGCGCCTGATGCGGTAAACCCTGGCGCGTCAACACGAGACTCGTCGGTCCGTCCTGCCGTTCGATCGCAGCACGCCAGGCAACCGCCGTCTCGACCGTGTCGCACGGGCGCCAAACGCTCATATTGGGCATGATGCGCAGGCTTGCGACGTGTTCGACCGGCTGATGGGTCGGGCCGTCCTCGCCCAGACCAATCGAGTCGTGCGTGTATACGAAAACGTTCTGCAACTCCATCAACGCCGCCATCCGCAGCGCGTTACGCGCGTAATCGGAGAACGTGAGGAAGGTACCGGAGTATGGAATGACGCCGCCGTGCAAACCAAGACCGTTACAGACAGCAGACATACCGAACTCGCGGACGCCGAAGTATACGTAGTTGCCGCAGGCGTCGTCGCCGGTGACCGCCACGGAGCCCTCGTGTTTGGTCAGATTCGATCCCGTCAGATCCGCCGATCCGCCGACGAGTTCCGGCAGCGCCGGCGCAAACGCATTCAGCGCAACGAGAGACGCCTTGCGGGTCGCCATGTCCGCGGCCGCCGCATCGATGTCGGCAATCGCGCGGTCGGCGCCGGCAGCCCAGCCCTCGGGCAACGCCCTATGCATGCGCCGCTCGAATTCGGCCGCCAGTTCCGGATGCTCGGCGCGGTAACGGGTGTAGGTTTCCGACCAGGCGGCTTCTCGCGCCTGGCCGCGTTCGTGCGCGTCCCAGGCGCCGGTGATGGCCTCCGGAATCTCGAACGGCGGATGGTTCCAGCCGAGTTCCTTGCGCGTCGCCGCGACCTCGTCGGCGCCCAGCGGCGCGCCGTGCGTGCTGGCGGTGCCCTGCCGGTTCGGCGAGCCGAAACCGATTACGGTCTTGCAACAGATCAGGCTGGGCCGCTCCGTGTCGCTGAGCGCCCGGTCGATCGCGCCGGCAATGGCGGCGCTGTCGTGCCCGTCCACATCGGCGATCACCTGCCAGCCGTAGGACTCGAAGCGTTTCGCCGTATCGTCGGTAAACCACCCGCCGACCTCGCCGTCGATGGAAATACCGTTGTCGTCGTACAGACAGATCAGCTTACCGAGTTTCAAGGTTCCGGCCAGCGAGCAGGCTTCGTGCGATATACCTTCCATCAGGCAGCCGTCGCCCGTAAACACCCAGGTCCGGTGATCCACGATCGGAAAGCCGGGACGATTGAACGTGGCGGCGAGCATCTTTTCGCAAAGCGCCATGCCCACCGCGTTGCTTATGCCCTGACCCAACGGCCCGGTGGTGGTCTCGATGCCGAGATCGGGCTCGCGCTCGGGATGGCCGGCCGTCCGATACCCGAACTGGCGGAAATTCCTGATTTCGTCCAGGGTCAGCGGATAGCCGCTCAGATGCAGAAGGCTGTAAAGCAGCATCGAGCCGTGCCCGTTCGAGAGCACAAAACGATCCCGATCGAACCATTCCGGGTTGCCCGGATTGTGCTTTAAAAAGTCGTTCCAGAGCACTTCGGCGATGTCCGCCATGCCCATCGGCATGCCGGGATGGCCCGAGTTGGCGGCCTGAACCGCATCCATACTCAGGGCACGGATTGCGTTGGCGAGTTCACGACGGCTTGGCGCGCCGTCCGTATTCGATCGGCTGGTCTCTTTTGACATCGGATTAATATGGACCTTTGCGGTCGTTCTTGTCGTGTGTGTGAGGTCTGTTTACGCGGAAATCGTGCGCGAATTCGGGCACTCTCACGCTGGCGCATTGTCCCTGTTTACCTGCGGTGCCGCAAGCCGGAATCCCGCCGCGGCCCGCTGGTCCAAACGACCCAATGTCGCCGAGGTTACACCTCGTTACATCCTGGCATGGTGAAGCACGCAGGCCTTGGGGTACAATTTCCGATTAATCGCAAACCGGCCAGCCAATTTTATGTCCCATTCCTTCCTGTTCACCTCGGAATCCGTCTCCGAGGGCCACCCCGACAAAGTTTCCGACCAGATTTCCGACGCCGTGCTCGACGCGATACTCGAGCAGGACACGTCCGCCCGGGTCGCCTGCGAGACGCTCGTCAAGACCGGCATGGCGCTGGTCGCCGGCGAAGTGACCACCAGCGCATGGGTAGACATCGAAAAGATCGTCAGGGACACCGTTATCGAAATCGGCTATACGGACTCTGAGATAGGGTTCGACGGCGCTTCCTGCGCGGTGCTGAACGCGCTGGGCAAACAGTCACCCGACATCGCACAGGGCGTCGACCGCGCCGCACCGGAAGCCCAGGGCGCCGGGGATCAGGGCATGATGTTCGGCTACGCGTCCAACGAGACCGACGTTCTGATGCCCGCGCCGATCACCTACTCGCACCATCTGGTTCGCAAACAGGCCGAGGTCCGCAAGACGGGGCGCCTGCCGTGGCTGCGGCCCGACGCCAAGAGCCAGGTGACGTTTGTTTATGACGACTACAAGCCGGTTGCGATCGACGCGGTGGTGCTCTCGACGCAGCATCGGCCGGACGTGTCCATGGCGGATCTCGAAGAAGGCGTCATGGAAGAAATCATCAAACCGGTTCTGCCCGCCGAGTGGCTGAGCAAACAAACCCAGTTTCACATCAACCCGACGGGCCGTTTCGAGATTGGCGGGCCGATGGGAGACTGCGGACTCACCGGCCGAAAGATCATCGTTGACACCTACGGCGGCGCGGCGCGCCACGGCGGCGGCGCGTTTTCCGGCAAGGATCCGTCCAAGGTCGATCGTTCGGCCGCCTATGCATGCCGCTACGTGGCCAAAAACATCGTCGCGGCGGGTCTGGCGGACCGCTGCGAAATTCAGGTGTCGTATGCGATCGGCGTCGCGGAACCGACGTCCATCAGCGCGTATACTTTCGGCACGGGCAAGCTGGACGAGGAGCGGCTGACGGATCTGGTTCGACAGCACTTCGATCTTCGACCCTACGGCATCCTCAAGATGCTCGATCTGATCAGGCCGATTTACAAACAGACCGCCGCGTATGGGCATTTCGGGCGCGAAGACATCGACCTGAGTTGGGAACGCACCGACAAAGCCGACGCGCTACGCGGTGCCGCAGCCGCCTGACCGGTCTTCGGGCGCACAAGTTTTTCGACGTGCGGCCGATGTATCACTAGAGCCTGCCAACACATTCCGGTTTTAACGGATCCTTTCGGATTCTCACGCATTTTAAGGAGCAAACCATGAGCGGCGAAGCCGTTGCCTTACAAGACCAGGACTACAAGGTCGCCGACATTTCTCTGGCCGAGTGGGGTCGCAAGGAAATCGCGATTGCGGAAACGGAAATGCCGGGGCTCATCTCGGTGCGCAAGGAGTATGCGGGTCAGCAGCCGCTTAAAGGCGCGCGCATTACCGGTTGCCTGCACATGACCATTCAGACCGCCGTTCTCATCGAGACGCTGGTGGCCCTCGGCGCCGAGGTGCGCTGGTCGTCGTGCAACATTTTCTCGACGCAGGATCACGCCGCCGCGGCCATTGCGGCATCCGGCGTCCCGGTTTTCGCCTGGAAGGGCGAAACCGAAGACGAATACTGGTGGTGCGTCGAGCAGACGATCAACGGTCCCGACGGCTGGCACCCCAATATGATCCTGGACGACGGCGGCGATTTGACGCAGCTGATGCACGACAAGTACCCGGAGCTGCTCAAAGACGTCCGCGGCCTGTCCGAGGAGACGACCACCGGCGTCAAGCGTCTTTACGAGATGATGCAGGAAGGCAGCCTTCGGTGCCCGGCGTTCAACGTCAACGACTCGGTCACGAAGTCGAAATTCGACAACCTGTACGGCTGCCGCGAGTCGTTGGTTGACGGCATCAAACGCGCGACCGACGTCATGGTCGCCGGCAAGGTAGCCGTAGTCTGCGGCTACGGTGACGTGGGCAAGGGGTCGGCACAGTCGTTGCGAGCGCTGGGCGCGATTGTCTGGGTCACTGAAATCGATCCGATTTGCGCGTTGCAGGCGGCGATGGAAGGCTACCGCGTCGTCGATTTCAACGACGTCTGCGACCAGGTCGATATCGTCGTCAGCGCAACCGGCAACATGCAGATCGTGACCGGTGAACAGATGGAACGGATGAAAGACCAGACGATTGTTTGCAACATCGGTCATTTCGACAACGAGATTGACGTCGCCTACCTCAAGCAATACGAGTGGGAAAACATCAAACCGCAGGTCGATCACGTCATCTTCCCCGACGGCAAGCGGATCATCCTGTTGGCCGAGGGCCGCTTGATCAACCTGGGCTGCGGAACCGGCCATCCGAGCTTCGTGATGTCGGCGTCGTTCACCAACCAGGTTCTCGCGCAAATCGAACTGTGGAACAACGGCGACCAGTACGAGAACGAGGTGTACGTTCTGCCGAAACACCTTGACGAAAAAGTCGCCCGGCTGCACCTCGAGAAAGTCGGCGCCAAGCTGACGGTACTCACCGACGAGCAGGCGGATTACATCGGCGTCTCCAAGGAAGGGCCATTCAAGCCCGAGCAGTACCGCTACTGACGAGTCGAGGCCGGCCTGGACGAACGCTCCCGGCCGGCCTGAACGCCGGACCGGTCGCCCGTCGGGACGGGCTCCTGCAGGTGCGTCGTCGGCCCTGGGCGTAGGAGCTCGTCCCGACCGGCGACCTGATTCAACGGCCCGCGACGACGGGATCGACTCATTGGCCTGCCGGTAACGAAGCCGCTATTATCTGACCCTGGGCCCAGGGTCAGATAAGCGAGTCGAATCGCCATCTCTAAATCGCCGGTACCGGTTCGGGTGTTACATATCACGGACCCGCATTTGTTCGCAGATCGAAGCGAAAGTCTGCGCGGCACGGTCACCTATTCGTCCTTACACCGCGTGCTCGACCACATCGGGGATTCGCGGTGGCCGGCCGACCTGGTTGCCCTGACGGGCGACCTGATCCAGGACGACAGCGAGGCCGCGTACGGCCACATCGTCACTTCGATGGAAACGCTGGGCCTGCCGGTTCTGACCGTGCCCGGCAACCACGACGTCCGCGAACTCATGCAGGCGGCGCTACGCGAACCGACGTTTCACTACTGCGGTTCGCTGTTGCGGGACCGCTGGCTGATTATCGGCATCGACAGCGGCGTGACGGCGTCCGCCGGCGGCCGCGTAACCGAGGACGAACTCCTCCGGCTGCGCACTGAAATCGAAGCGACAACCGCGTGGCACGTCCTCGTCTGCCTGCATCATCCGCCGCTGCCGGTCGGCAGTCGATGGCTCGATACGGTTGGCCTCGAGAACGGCCGGGAATTTCTGGACGCGATTGGCGAATCGGGCAAAGTCCGCGCCGCGATTTTCGGTCACGTGCACCAGCGGTTCGAGGCCACGTTCGACGCGCCCGCGGCAGCCATCGAGATCATAGGAACACCATCGACCTGCCGACAATTCAAGATTGGCAGCGACGAGTTTGCGTTGGACGATCGACCACCCGCTTATCGACGCATGGAACTGCATCCCGACGGCACCGTAGAATGGGAGCTGATATGGCTGGCCGATTGACCCCGGCTCCGAACCCGAAGGGACCCGACTAATGCGAAGACTGATCCTCGCCTTGCTGATGCTCGCATCCGCCGGCGCCGTCGCGGAGAATCATCCGCTGCCGATGTGGCAATTGAACGGCGCCAGCAATCGAATTTACCTCCTCGGTTCCGTACACCTGCTGCGCGAGCAGGACTATCCGATCCCGTCGACGATATACACGGCGTACCAGGACGCCGACACCTTGATCATGGAGCTGGACATGGACGATCTGGACCCGGCCATGACGCAGGCACTCGTCAGCGAGCTCGGCCTCATCGAGGATGGACGGACGCTCATGGACGTCATGGGCGACGACCTCTACGCACGAGCCGAGGAAATCGCCGCCGAAATCAACATACCGCTGCCCATGTTTGCCCAATCGGAACCTTGGCTCGCGGCGATCACGGTAGAACAGCTCATGCTCACCCGTGTCGGCTTCAACCCGAATCTCGGGATCGAAACGCACCTGATGGGCAAAGCGGCGACCGACGGCAAGGAGATACTGGGGCTGGAGGAATTCGCGCAACAGCTCGGCTACCTGGATACACTCTCGATCGACGCGCAGCGTTCGCTGCTGATGCAGACGCTCAGCGAGGCCAAAGACATCGAACCGATGATGGACGGTTTGATCGACGCCTGGCGTCAAGGTGATATCGGTTTCCTCGAGTCGGAGATGCTCGCGGAGATGCAGAGTTATCCCGAACTCTACGAGGCGTTGGTCGTCACGCGCAACCGCGACTGGACGAACCAGATCGAGGCGCTGCTGGACGACGATCAGAACTACCTGATTGTCGTTGGCGCCCTGCACCTGGTGGGCGAGGACAGCGTACCGTCGATGCTGCGACGCAACGGTAGAGAAGTTGCTCAAATGAGGCAGGCGGACTGAACATGTGCGCTTCGAGGACCAGGCTTCAGATTTCCACCATCTCGAAATCTTCCTTGCCGGCGCCGCAGTCCGGACAGCGCCATGACAGAGGCACGTCGTCCCAGCGCGTGCCCGGCGCAATACCCGCTTCCGGGTCGCCCTCCTCCTCGCTGTAGATGTACCCGCAAATGAGACACATATAGGCTTTCATGCGCGCACCTTGTGACGAACGCCAGCGGCTGTCAATTCTTTTGTCTTTTGGCTGGCCCAGCCTTCCCGAGCCGCAAGCCCTTCGGTAGCATGCACGTCTGCTCGGGGTCCGTTAACAGGCCCCTACCCCAGGAGGTTCGACGTGAGTCTTTTCTCGGAAGCCAGACGGTTCATCGCCGGCGGAGTCAATTCACCGGTACGCGCTTTTGCGGGCGTCGGCGGGGAGCCCGTCTTCATTCGAGGCGCCCAGGGCGCCTGGCTGGAAACGGAGGACGGCAAACGGCTGATCGACTACGTCGGCTCCTGGGGGCCGATGATCCTCGGCCACGGACACCCGGCCGTCGTGGAAGCGGTCTGCGCAGCCGCGCGCGCCGGGATGAGTTTTGGCGCGCCGACCGTGATCGAAACCAAACTCGCCGAGAAAGTCTGTGAGTTCATGCCGTCGATCGATCGCCTGCGCATGGTCAGCTCCGGCACCGAGGCGACGATGAGCGCCATCCGCCTCGCGCGCGGCCACACGGGCCGCGACAAAATCCTGAAGTTCGAGGGCTGTTATCACGGTCATTCAGACTCGCTGTTGGTCAAAGCCGGGTCCGGCGCGCTAACGCTCGGCGTGCCCAGCTCGCCCGGCGTGCCGGCAGGTCTCTCGGACCACACGATTACATTGGAATTCAACAATGTGGACGCCGTTGACGCCGCATTCGCGGAACTCGGCGAGCAGATCGCGTGCGTGATCGTCGAGCCGGTCGCGGGAAACATGAACCTGGTGCCACCCGGGCCCGGGTTTCTCGAAACGCTGCGCGAGCGCTGCAGCGACAGTGGAGCCGTGCTGATCTTCGATGAAGTCATGACCGGCTTTCGCGTCGCCAAAGGCGGTGCTCAGGAGATTTTTTCGGTGCGGCCCGACCTGACGACGCTGGGCAAGATTCTCGGCGGCGGCCTGCCCGCCGCGGCCTTCGGCGGCAGCGCCGAGATCATGGCGTCGATCGCACCGGATGGACCGGTGTATCAGGCCGGCACCCTGTCCGGCAATCCGCTTGCGATGGCAGCCGGACTGGCGACGCTGAACGAACTCGAAACCCCCGGGTTTTACCCGTCGCTCTCGGCCGCGACCGAACGCCTGCTCACGGGACTGAAGACCAGCGCCGAAAAGCACGGCGTGGCTGTGCAGACCGAAACTCTCGGCGGCATGTTCGGTTTCGTCTTTGCACCGGACGGACCGATCCGCTCGTTCAAACAGGTCACCGGCGCGGATCTTGATCTTTTCCGGGCGTTCTTCCACGGCATGCTCGAAAACGGCGTCTACCTGGCCCCGTCGGCGTATGAAGCAGGGTTCGTCTCGGCGGCGCACGGAGACGGCGAAATCGACAAAACACTGGAAGCGGCGGAAACGGTCTTCGCGAGCCTGGGACGCTAGAACCTATCTCATCACTGTTCGTGGCCTCGAACAATGATGAGATAGGTTCTATTCCTGAGACTCGCTGCTGCGCACGTCGCGGAGCACGTTCTTGACCATGTTCAGGCGCTCAATGGGATCTTCTATCTCCAGGCACGACTGTTTTTCTTCGGGACGGATCGGCAGGATTTCCGCGAAACGGTAGCTCACCCAGCCGGCGTCGGTGTAATTCTTGTCGAGCGGTTCGTACAGCCTGCCCAGATTGCCCAACACGCCGGCGAGGATCTGCGCCATCGACTGATACTCCGCGGGTAAGTCCGCGGTGCGCTCCTCGTCCATCAGTTCGACGTCGCCGACATTCAGGCCGTCGTCCTGGCAATCCAACGACAGCAGGCGAAATCGGTTCTCACCGACCGCCGTAATCCCGAGCAGGCCGTCGCTGCCCTGATACCAATCGGTAATTCGCGCCAAGGTCCCAACGTCGTAGGTGGTCACCGGTCCGGTTTCGTAACCCTCGCGTATCAAGACGACGCCAAACGGCGTCTCCGTTTTCAGGCAACTGCTGATCATGTCGAGATAACGCGGCTCGAATATCCTCAGGGGCAACGGCCCGCCGGGATAGAGGACCGTGCGCAACGGAAAAAGCGGGACTTTCAACAGCGGCTCCGGATCAAGGGGGGTGTCTCATGACCTGCTCTAACTATAGAGCATGGGAACGCGACAGAGTTCGTTTTGTTGGCAATCCGCCCTCGATGTCAAGACCAGCGTATCCCGCGGACCGCGGATTGATCTTTAGTGACCAACCTCAACAATGCGCCGCCGCCCGCCTCTGCAGGATCGGAGTCACAGTTCCGTATCCCGCGGACCGCGGATTGATCTTTAGTGACCAACCTCAACAATGCGCCGCCACCCGCCCCTGCAGGATCGGAGTCACAGTTCCGTATCCCGCGGACCGCGGATTGATCTTTAGTGACCAACCTCAACAATGCGCCGCCGCCCGCCTCTGCAGGATCGGAGTCACAGTTCCGTATCCCGCGGACCGCGGATTGATCTTTAGCGGCTGATCCCGAGCGCTCGTCAGGACGGACTCCTATCGGACGTCGGGGCTCGGCGCCGCGCGACGCTGCAGATTCATCGTCAGCTTCTGGCGCACCGCGCCGAAACCCCCGTTGCTCATGAAAACCATCTGGTCTCCGGACCGAAGTTCCATCCCGAGCGCGGTCACGAGATCGTCGTAGTCGGCGAAGAGCTGCACTTTCGAGCCAAGCACCTCGAGCGCCCGATCGAACGCCGCGTCGAAACCCGGGGGGCGATAAACGGCGACGTAGTCGGCGGCGGCGAGAGCGCCGGCCAGCGTGTCGTTGTGCACGCCCATCTTCATCGTGTTGGACCGCGGCTCGAGCGCGATCACGATCCGTCGATTGGGGTGCCGCTTGCGCAGCGCCTCGACGGTGCGCGTAATGGCGGTCGGGTGGTGTGCAAAATCGTCGTATATCGCGATATCCGAGACGGTCGCCGTCCGTTCGAGACGCCGCTTCACACCCTCGAAGCGCGACAGCGCGCTGACCGCCTGCGCAACGCTTACACCGGCCGATCGCGAGGCAGCGACGGCCGCCAGCGCGTTTTCGAGATTGTGTGCGCCAGCGAGTTTCCAGAGCGCTTCGTCGGCTTCTTCGCCGCGCCGTGAAATACGGATGTGCCGTTCGCCGGCATCGACGAATTCTCCCCGCCATTCCTCACGGTCGCCGATGCCGAACGACTCGACGGGCGTCCAACAGCCCATGTCCACCGCCGCCTTCAGCCTTTCGTCCGCACCGTTCATGACAATGCGGCCGCTCGCCGGGACGGTGCGCAGCAGCTGATGGAACTGCCACAAAATGGCGTCGACGTCTTTGTAGATATCCGCGTGATCAAACTCCAGATTGTTGAGAATGACGGTTCTTGGCCGATAATGGACGAACTTCGCCCGCTTATCGAAAAACGCGGTGTCGTACTCGTCCGCCTCGACGACAAAAAACTCGGACCCGCCGACCCGCGCCGTATGCTCGAAATTCGCGGGCACGCCACCGATCAGAAAACCGGGATTCAGACCCGCGTCCTCGAGAATCCACGCGAGCATACTGGCCGTGCTCGTCTTGCCGTGCGTCCCCGCGACGGCGATCACGTGCCGCCCCCGCAGGACGTGTTCGGCCAGCCACTGCGGTCCGGACGTGTACGGGATGCCGAGATCGAGCATCGCCTCGACCGCGGCGTTACCGCGGCTCATCGCATTGCCGACGACGACGCAGTCCGGCGCCGGCGTCAGCTGCGCGGCGTCATACCCTTCCGTCAACTCGATGCCGAGCCGCTTGAGCTGCGTGCTCATCGGCGGATAGACGTTGGCGTCGCTGCCGGTGACCGTATGCCCCGCTCCTTTCGCCAGGGCGGCAACACCCGCCATGAACGTCCCGCAGATTCCAAGGATGTGAATATGCACGAACCTGCCGCTCCTCAGACGGGCGTAAACGCCATTTCAACGCCAAACCGCATGATAAACGCCGCGACGGCGATCGTGACACCGACGAACCAATGCTGCTGAATCGCATGCGCGATCACGTGGCCTTTTACCGGCACGGACCAGAACCAGATGAGCGTACTCAGGGTCCCCGCAACGTCGGCGCCCAGGAGCGGCGACATCGCGACGTATTCGACGACCGAGATCAGCGCCAGTATCGAGCCGCAGGCGATTATCGACGACAAGGTCTGCAGCAGGCGACTCGGGTAACCAAAAACGAAGACCACCGCGGCGTAAAAGGACAACGCCAGCAGGTAGCCGGCGAAGGCCGGCCATAATCGACCCTGGCCAAGATTGTCCAACATGGCGATTTGCACGGTCCAGGCGACTCCCAACAAGGCGACCGACAGGTAGAAAACCAACCACGAGGCCGGTACCGCATCCGGCCCTTTGCGCAGCGCGATCATCTCCAGGTATGTTTTGAATAAAACGAACACGTAACGGAATATTCCTGCTCTCGATTTAGCGCCAATGATCTCACCAATGAACCGGCCGATCATCCTTCAATCGGTCATCGGCGCCGCCGCCGGAAAAGCATCGGACGGCCGCGGCATGATAGGCTTCCGATCCGCAGCTTGACCCACAAACGTCGCAATGCCAATGATCAGACTCGTTACGCCCGGCAAGGACCAGGAATTGCTCGCCGCGCTGGGCGAACAGGAACGTATCGCGGTGGACACCGAATTCATGCGCGAGAGCACGTATTTCGCGAAGCTGTGCCTGGTCCAGGTCGCGACGCCGGCCGGGATTTTCTGCGAAGACCCGCTGGCCGGCGGGGATCTCGACGCCTTCTGGCGCGCAATGATGCGTTGTGCCTGGGTCCTGCACTCCTGCCGGCAGGACATCGAGGTTATCTATCAGGCGACCGAACGCATGCCGGCAAGCCTGTTCGACACTCAGGTGGCCGCGGCGTTAATCGGGTTTGCGCCGCAGATCGGCTACGCCGGTCTCGTTCGTGAGTTGTTCGGCAAAGAGCTTCCCAAGAGCCACACCCGTGCCGATTGGACCCGGCGCCCCCTGCCCGAGGCAATGCTGCATTATGCCGCGGACGACGTGGAATACCTTCTGGAGGCGCGTGACGTCCTCACTGAACGGCTGGACCGGCTCGAACGCGCCGAATGGGCCGCGGAAGATTCGATGGCGCTGCTGGACCCGTCGCTCTACACCGTTGATCCCGATCGGGCCATTGACAGGCTGAAAGCGGCGCGCAATCTGCGCGGTCGAGCGCGCCGCGCGGCGGTCGGTCTGGCGAGCTGGCGGGAGCGGCGCGCATTGACGAGCGATCGGCCGCGGCGGTGGATTCTAAAGGACCCGGTTTTGCTGGCGGTCGCGCAACTGAACCCCCGCAACGAACGCGAACTTGCGGCGGTCGACGGCATGCCCGCGACGACGGTAAGGCGGTCCGGAGCCGACCTGCTACGAATTCTCGACGAGGCCGCAAACGGCAGCGATAGCTACGTGCCGCCCGCTGCACCCAGCGAGGGCCAGAAGTCCCTGCTGAAGAAGATGCAGAAGGAAACATCGGGAATAGCCGACGAACTGGGCGTCGCGGCCGAGATCGTCGCGCCTCGCAAGGAACTCGCGGCTGCGCTGACCGGCGAGCGTCGCGGCCGGGTTTTCCGGGGCTGGCGTCGGCAGATTATCGGTGACCGGCTGCTCGAGCTGCTCGAGTAGAACCTGTCTCAACCCGGCTCGCGACCGCGCCGGCCGCTAAAGGGCTTCCAACAGCCGCCGGTACACCTCGTCGACGTCGCCCTCGGCGGCCACCGTTTTCAGCTTGCCGCGTTTTGCGTAAAAACTGATTACCGGTTCGGTCTGCTCGCGATAGACGTCGAGACGCTGGCGAATAGTGTCTTCGTTGTCGTCCTCCCGCTGCACGAGTTCGCCGCCGGCGGCCGTTACGGCGTCCAGCTCTTCCTGTGGGGAATAATAGACGTTCAGTAACTTTCCGGTCTTTGAGCAGGTCCGCCGCCCGGTGAGCCGCTTCATCAGTATGTCGAAATCGACGTCCATCAGGATGGCCGCATCCAGCGGCTGGCCGAGCTGATCGAGTAATTCAGCGAGATCGAACGCCTGCTGTTTCGTGCGCGGAAACCCGTCCAGGATAAAGCCGTCCGCCGCATCGGCCTCGGTGAGCCGCTCGCTGATGATGCCGAGCATGATCTCATCGGAAACGAGTTGACCGGCCTCCATGATCTCTTTCGCCTGCTGCCCGAAGCGGGACCCGGCGGCGACCGCGGCGCGCAACATGTCGCCGGTCGAGATGTGCGGAATAGACCGCTCTTGCATCAGTTTTTTTGCCTGTGTGCCCTTTCCGGACCCAGGCGCGCCCAATAAGACAATTCGCATGCGCTGACTCTCTTCGCCGCCAAAAAATATGCGTTTCCCGCCACGCGCGGGAGGCTGGCAAAGCTACCGGCAATACTCGAACAGGTCAATGAGCGCGTCCGCGCAGCCGCGCTGAAGCTGCGCGAACTTTCCGTTATGCTTCGCATCGTTGCCAGCAAAGCGGATACTCAGAACAATGCCAGCAAAAAATGCGTTTTATGCTCAGTCCGGCGGCGTGACGGCCGTCATCAACGCCACCGCCTGCGGCGTGATCGAGACCGCACGTAAACACAAGAGTCGCATCAGGAACGTGTATGCCGGGCGGAACGGCATCATCGGCGCGCTGACCGAAGACATGATCGATACGAACCGGGAATCGGTGAAGACGATCGCGGCGCTGCGGCACACGCCGGGCGGCGCGTTCGGGTCGGCGCGTTACAAGCTCAAAAGCATCGAAGAAAACCGCGCCGAGTACGAGCGACTCATCGAGGTGTTCCGCGCACACGATATCGGTTACTTCTTTTACAATGGCGGCAACGATTCGATGGACACGGCACACAAGGTGTCGCAGATCAGCAGGCGCCTCGGCTATCCGGTAAGCTGCCTGGGCATACCGAAAACCGTCGACAACGACCTGCCAGTTACCGACAATTGCCCTGGATTCGGCTCGGTGGCGAAGTACGTCGCCGTATCGACCCGGGAAGCCGCCCTCGACGTGCTTTCGATGGCAAAAACGTCAACCAAGGTGTTCATTCTCGAGGTCATGGGGCGACACGCCGGCTGGATCGCCGCGGCGGCCGGCCTGGCCGGCACAGAACCGGCCGATGCCCCCCACATCATTCTGTTCCCGGAAATCCCGTTCGATCAGGCCGCATTCCTCAAACGCGTCAAGTTCTGCGTGGAAAAGTACGACTACTGCGTGATCGCAGTCAGCGAGGGCGCGAGTTATGCCGACGGCCGCTTTCTCGCCGAAGCGGGCACCCGCGATGCGTTTGGGCACGCTCAGCTCGGCGGGGTCGCGCCGGTCGTCGCCGGCATGGTCCGCGAAAACCTGGGCTACAAGTATCACTACGCGGTCGCGGATTACCTGCAGCGCTCGGCACGGCACATCGCGTCGGCGACCGACGTGAAGCAGGCCTACGCCGTTGGCAGTGCGGCCGTCAAGATGGCGCTCGCCGGCGATACCGCGGTCATGCCGGTCATCAAGCGAGTATCGGATCGACCGTACCGTTGGAAGATCGAGAAGGCGGCGCTGGCCCGCGTCGCCAACAAGGAAAAAATGCTGCCGCGTCGGTTCATCTCCAAAGACGGCTTCGCGATCACCGACGCCTGCCGCCGCTACCTGGAGCCGCTCATCCGCGGCGAGGATTATCCACCGTATTTCAAAGGCTTACCGAAGTACGTCACGGTCAAGGGTGTGCCCGTTCCAAAGCGGTTGGACAGCGATTTTGTGGTATGATGCGCGGCCTGTCGCGGGTGGGGCCAGCCGGTCCGGGAGCGCCAGCGGCGAAACTCGACAAACAATAAATGGCTCAGTGGGGGAAATCCACGCGTAACCGACAGACGACGACGGCAACCGGTGGTCGGCGCCTTCGTTTGCTGCGCATTCGATAGACGGATCGGCACGGCCTCGTCGTGCCGATCCGTCGAGCATTAACTCTTTAATTCTCGCCTCGGTAGCCCGGGCACCGAGGCGCTTTACATGATCGGGAGACAATCTAATGACAACTGAGTTTGCTCTGTGGCTTTCCATAGGAGCGGGTGGGCTTGCGGTGCTTTACGGAGTTATCTCCGCGCAGTGGATCGTAAAGCAAGCCGCCGGCAGCGAACGCATGCAGGGAATCGCTCTGGCAATCCAGGAGGGCGCGGCCGCCTACATGAACCGGCAGTACACGACCATCGGCGCCGTCGGCGTCGTGCTGTTTCTGGTGCTCGGTATTGTGCTCGATTGGTTCAGCGCCATCGGCTTCGCCATCGGCGCGATATTCAGCGGGCTCGCCGGTTACATAGGAATGTTCGTTTCCGTGCGCGCCAACGTCCGTACCGCCGAAGCGGCCAAACAGGGCGTGAACCCGGCGCTGAACGTTGCGTTTCGCGGCGGTGCGATCACGGGCCTGCTGGTCGTCGGGCTTGGTCTGATCGGCGTTGCCGGCTACTACTACCTCCTGGTCGCCATCGGCAAAACGGTTGACGATGCGATTCACGCGCTGGTGGGTCTGGCGTTCGGCGGATCGCTAATTTCGATATTCGCCCGTCTCGGCGGCGGCATTTTCACGAAGGGCGCCGACGTCGGCGCCGACCTGGTCGGCAAGGTCGAGGCCGGCATACCCGAAGACGATCCGCGAAATCCGGGCGTCATCGCGGACAACGTCGGCGACAACGTCGGCGACTGTGCCGGCATGGCGGCGGATCTGTTCGAGACCTACGCGGTAACCATCATCGCCACGATGTTGCTCGGCAGCCTGGTGGCGTCCTCGTTCGGTAACGAGGCCGTGCTCTACCCGCTGGTGCTCGGCGCCGTTTCGATCGTCGCATCGATCATCGGCACGTTTTTCGTACGCACGTCGGATGGCGGCAAGGTCATGGGCGCGTTGTACAAAGGCATGATCGTCGCGGGTGTCCTCGCCGCCGTCGCGTTTTATCCGATCACCAACATGATGATGGCGAACTCCGGCAATGCGATCGGCATCTTCGGCTCCGCGCTCATCGGCCTCGCGCTGACCGCGGCGATGGTAGTGATTACGGAGTACTACACCGGCACCGAATTCAAGCCGGTCAAAACGATCGCGGAAGCGTCCAAGACCGGAGATGCAACGAATATCATCGCGGGGCTCGGCATATCGATGAAAGCCACCGCCCTGCCCGTTCTGGCGGTCTGCCTGAGCATTTGGGGCGCGTTCGAGCTGGCTCCCGATGGCGATGCGATGGCGGGCCTTTACAACATCGCGATCGCGGCAACGACGATGTTGTCGATGACCGGTGTCGTGGTCGCCCTCGACGCATTCGGGCCGATCACCGATAACGCCGGCGGCATCGCCGAAATGGCGGAGCTGCCCCCGGAAATCCGCACGATTACCGATCAGCTGGACGCGGTCGGCAACACGACCAAGGCCGTTACGAAAGGTTACGCCATCGGCTCCGCCGGCCTGGCTGCGCTCGTCCTGTTCGCCGATTACACGAACGCGCTGGCGCAGAACAACATCGTCGTCGACTTCGACCTCTCCGATCATCTGGTCATCATCGGACTTTTCATCGGCGGCCTGGTGCCATTCCTGTTCGGCTCGATGGCGATGGAGGCCGTCGGGCGCGCCGCCGGTTCCGTGGTCAACGAGGTCCGCCGTCAGTTCCGCGAGATCGAGGGCATCATGGAGGGAACCGGCAAACCCGATTACGGCCGCGCCGTTGACTTGTTGACCAAAGCCGCCATCAAGGAAATGATCGTTCCGAGCCTCCTGCCGATTCTGGTTCCGATCCTGGTCGGCGTGCTGCTCGGCCCGAAAGCGCTCGGCGGACTGCTGCTGGGCACCATCATCACCGGCCTGTTCGTCGCCATCTCGATGACCACCGGCGGCGGCGCCTGGGACAACGCCAAAAAATACATCGAAGACGGCAACTGCGGCGGCAAAGGCTCGGACGCGCACAAAGCGGCGGTCACCGGCGACACGGTCGGCGATCCCTACAAGGACACGGCCGGCCCGGCAATCAACCCACTGATCAAGATCATCAACATCGTTGCGCTCCTGATCGTGCCGCTGCTTGCGGTCTAAACGTCGCTCCATCGCGAATAAAAAGCCCGGCATGGCCGGGCTTTTTTTTTACTTGTAGGAGCCCGTCAGGACGGGCTCCTACAGAGGGGGCCCGGACGTCGTCCGCGCGATCGCATAACGACCGCAACGCGCTTTCGTTCTCAAGGCGTCAACGCGCGAAACGTTCCGGTTTGCCCGCCGCCCAACATGGCCGGCGGCTCCACGAAGTTGCCTTGTACGAAATCGACGCCGATGTCCCTCAGCCAGTCGAAATCGTCCTGCTGTTCCACCTGTTCTGCGACGATGCGGAACTCCATCGTCCGCGCCAGCTTGATCATCGCGGTCACCATTTCCTGATTGATATCGTCGGCGGCGAGATTTCGCGTATAGGTGCCGTCGATTTTCAGGTAATCCACCGGAAGCCGTTTGAGGCTCGAGAAGGCGCCAAGGCCGCTCCCGAAATCGTCCAACGCGAATTCACAGCCGATGCCGTGTAATACTTCGATGAACCTGCGCACGTATTGAATGTCCGTCGTAATCGCCGCTTCATTCAATTCGAGGCAAATCATCGCAGGCGCGACACCGCTGCGATCCAGCGCCTCCACGACAAACCCGAGGAAACCCTCATCGCTGATCGTCTGCGTGGAAATGTTGACCATGCAGTTGCGCCCCTCCGGTACTTTTATTTTGCCGGCGCCAATGGCGGTCAAGGTTGCGTTCAGGACCCAACGATCGATCTGCGGCATGAGCTGGTAGCGCTCGGCCGGCCGCAAGAATTCAGCGGTATTGGCGGTCCGGCCGTGCTCATCCGGCAGGCGCAAAAAAACTTCGACGGCGGGCCCGGTCGCGGCGGCTCCGGCGGTCGCAATGATCGGCTGCACCGCAAGCTCGAAGAGATCCTCGTGCAGCGCGGCCTGCATCTGCCGCAGCCACTGGATATCACCGCGTTCCCGCGCGATCGCCTCGTCTCTCGCCGAATAAACGTGAACCTGACCGCGACCGCGTTGTTTTGCGACGTAACAAGCCGAATCCGCGGCGCTGATGACGTCCTGCAACGTGCCGCTGGCGTGGGTGATTTCGACGAGTCCGATCGAAATCCCGATGTTGAAGATTTTGTCTTTCCAAACGAAACGATAATCGCCGACGGCGTTGCAGATATCGGAAGCAATCTGCCGGGCTTTGTCGATCGGGCAGCCGACAAGCAGGGTTCCAAACTCGTCTCCGCCGAGGCGGCCGACAAAATCCGAGTCTCGCACCTGATCCTTGATCAGGGTCGCCACCTCACGCAGGAGGTTGTCCCCGGCCAGGTGACCGCAGCTGTCATTCACCGCTTTGAACCTGTCCAGATCCATGTAAAAAAGCATGTGTACCGATTCTTCGGCGTGCGCCGAATCCATCGATTCCTGCAGGCGCCGCTCGAACTCGCGGCGGTTGATCAGCCCGGTCAGCGGGTCGTGCGTCGCCTGATAACTCATCTGGCGGGTCAAACCGCGAATCTCGCTCACATCGTGAAACACGACCACGGTACCGGAGATCGTATTGCCAGGGCCGCGGATGGGCGAGGCGGTAATCTCCACGGAATGTTCGTGCTCGCCGTCCGCGCTGACCAGCAGTGCGCGCCGGCCCATGTTCACGCGCCGGCGCATCGCGAGACAACGCTCCACCGGATCGCCGAGATGACGACGATCGGTCTCGTCGATCAGACTAAACAGATCGGGAATCTTGCGGCCCATGGCCTCGTCGCGACTCGAACCCGTCATCGCCTCCGCCGCTCGATTCAGGTAGTCCACCCTGCCTTCGTTGTCGGTCGTGATGACGCCTTCGGAGATGGATTCCAGCGTGTACTGCGCCTGGCGACGGCTGCGGCTGAGCGATACCTCCAGGCTTTTGCGGTAGCTGACGTCGCGCGCGATCGTCAGTATCGCCGGCGTGCCGCGAAACTCGATTGACGAGCTTTGCGCCTCGACCCAGAGCCCCTGCTCCTTGCCGTCGATCAGCTGAATTTCGAGCTGGCGCGGCACCTTGTCGCCGGCGATGCGTTTCGCCATGGTCTTGCGAAACAGCGCCCGGTAGGCCGGCTTTACCAGATCTGCAACGTCCCTGCCGACGATCTGCTCCGGCGCCAAACCCACGAGAGAAGCGGCCCTGTCGTTTGCCAACAGTATCCGCTCATCGTGCACGACGACAATCTCGGGCAGCGTGCGCGAAAAATCGGCGAACAGCCGGTCACGCCCCTGAATCTCTTCGTCGCGCTCGCCGAGCGCGTCGAAGAGCTGGTTGATGATGCCCGCGAGATCGGAGACTTCTCCGCGGTCGCTTGTCGACAAGCGGCGACCAACGGACGAATCCGCCGCCACTTCGACGAGCTCCCTGCGCAGTTCCTGAAGCCGGACGCGCAGGCGTTTTCTGCCGAGAAATGACCACACGAGCAAAACCAGCACAACGCCGAGAGCGGCGACCAGGAAAATGACAATCGGAGTCAGGCTCACTTCAGCCGCCGCCACCCGTGCGGCGTCGGGCGCCGCTCGAGTCCGGGCCTCGCGGCTCAGGCTGTTGGCCCGCGATTTCGTAAGAGTGATGCCATGAATTGATCATTTGTTATTATTATGTGCTGGCCGCGTGGTTCCGTGACTGGAACATCGCGATGATTCGGAGCGCGTGGAATTGATCATAAGCAAGCATATCTCAGTCGCTGCATGGGACTTGACCTAATTCACCATAACTCCGGACGCATGTTACGGGTAGTTCGCCCGAGGAACGCAGCCGGAACGTCCGGATAACAGATAAAACCCCTCATTTCAGTAACTTATTGGATACAAGCAACATGGATACGGCCTTTGCTCGACGCCAGATGGTGCGCCAACAGGTGCGCACCGCGGAGGTATTTGACGACGACACGCTCGACCTTCTGAACGAGCTGCGTCGGGACGAATTCGTGCCGGAAGGCTACGCCGAACTCGCCTACGCCGACACGCAGATTCCGCTGCCGCACGGCCAGGTGATGATGACACCGATCGTCGAAGGGCGTCTGTTGCAGGCGCTTGGGCTCGGCATCGCCGATCGCGTCCTCGAAATCGGCACCGGTTACGGATTCCTGACCGCCTGTCTGGCGAAGCTTGCGGATTCCGTCGTGAGCATCGACATTTTTGACGATTTGTCCAGCGCGGCCGCGGAGAATCTCGAGGACGCCGGCATCCGCAACGCGGAGCTTCTGGTAATGGATGCAATGACCGAGCTGCCGGAGGGACCGTTCGACGCCGTCGCCGTTACCGGCTCGGTCGCGGAGTTGGATTCACGTTTTTCGGACCTTCTGAGTGCGGGTGGTCGCCTGTTCGTCATTGTCGGAGACGCGCCGCTCATGCAGGCGCGGCTGATTACGCGGCAGGCCGAGGGCAGCCTATCGACCGAGGTGCTCTTTGAGACCAGCATCCGCCCGCTGGTGCACGCCGAACGTGACAGCGGCTTTACGTTCTGACGGCGAATGAAACCGGATTGGGAGTTCGCGCATCTAAGGTTTGATGTACCGATGAAACGCGTGCAGCGGTTGGGCTGCAAAACCGGCCGCCATGATTGAAGAGATGTCGCCTTTCGTGTTGAATCAGCGGCGCGAGTCCGGCGAACATTGGCAGCTGCTCGACGTCCGAGAACTCTGGGAACTCGAACTCGCAAGCATCGCGGAAGCGAAACACATCCCGATGGCGGAGATAACGCGCCGGCACCGGGAACTGGATCGCGAGCGGCCGGTGGCCGTCATTTGCCACTCCGGCGTTCGGAGCGCAAGGGTAGCAGCGTATCTGGCGCAGAACGGTTTCGACCGGGCCGTCAACGTGACGGGCGGTATCGACGCCTGGTCGTTGCAGGTGGACGATTCGGTGCCGCGCTACTGACGCCGCCCGGGTGGCGCGGCTTGACTGTATTGGTGATATAGAAGACTATAACACCTGATTTTGATTCAGCATAGACTTGGACGCCAACAAGATGAAAAAAAAATTATTTTTCAATAAGTTAATTATTCCCCTGCTGATCGGGGTGCTGCCCGCGCCGGCGTCCGCGGCCTCGTTGCTGGAGGTCTACCAGCAGGCCCTGCAAAGCGACCCGCTGATCCACGAGGCCGAGTCGCGGCGCCTGGCGGCGCTCGAGGCAAACCCGCAGGCGCGCAGCGCTTTGCTGCCGCAGATCACGGCCAACGGCTCCTGGGAAACCACCGACGATTCCGGTACACGCCTGCAATTCGTCAGTACCGGTCCCGACGACCCCGGTCAGTTTCTGCCCGTCGACAGCGCCTCGGACACCGACACAACGAGGTGGAGCGTGGAACTCCGGCAAAGCCTGTTCCGCTGGGATCAATGGGTCGGTCTGCGTCAGGCCGACAAACGTGTCGCACAGGCGGAAGTGAACTACGAACTGGCCCAGCAGGATCTGATCATCCGCGTCGTGACCCGCTATTTCCAGGTTCTCGCCGCCGAAGACCGGCTCACATCGATCCATGCCGACCGGCTCGCCATCGCGCGGCAGCTCGAGCAGGCCAAACAGCGCTTCGACGTGGGCCTGATCGCCATTACCGACGTGCAGGAATCGCAGGCGGCCTACGACCAGGCAATCGCCAACGAAATCGCCGCAAAACGCGACCTCGCAACCACGCGCGAGCTTTTGCGCGAAATTACCGGCGAGTACGTACCGGCGCTGTCCGCGCCCGGCGACGATTTTCCGCTGACGCCGCCGAGCCCGTCCGACGAGGCGAGCTGGGTCGACCTCGCGCTGGCGCAAAACCTGGCGCTGGTCGCCAGCCGTTTCGACGAACGGATCGCGCGCGATGAGATCGCGTTCCGTCGTACCGGCCATTATCCGACCTTGGACCTGATTGCCACCCACAGCAGTACCGACATCGGCGGCGACCGGACGATCGGTTCCGGCTCGCCCTTTCCGGCCGATGCCGATTTCGAGGACGACACCATCCGACTGCAGTTCACGCTGCCGCTGTTCGCGGGCGGGGGGACGAGTTCCCGTGTCAAGGAAGCGGTCTACCTGCATCGCGCCTCGCGCGAACAGTTGCAGCGGGTTGCCCGCGAAACCGAGCGTGGCGCGAGAGACGCGTATCTGGGGGTCCTTTCCGAGATAAGCCGCGTCCAGGCGCTCCAACAGTCGGTCGCCTCCAGCCGCACCGCGCTCGAAGCCACGCAGGCCGGTTTCGACGTCGGCACGCGCACGATCGTCGACGTCCTGAATTCACAGTTCGCGCTGTACGCCGCAATCACCAACTACTACCAGAGCCGCTACGACTACATCGGCAACGCGCTGGCGCTCAAACAGGCCGCCGGCACCCTGCGGATACAGGACCTCGAAGACATCGACCGCTGGCTGAAAGAGCGCCGGCCGCCCGAGGAAGTCATCGCGGAAGAAGAAGCCGCCGAGGCGGCGGGTAACTAGCAGCAGTCTCAAGAACTTCCGGGGCTTGCGTTCTGCCTGCGGGTCGCCCCCGCAGGACTTGGCAACCACCGGCATTTTTTGGTCTGCTTCCGGCAGCGCCCAAAAAATACTAGCGCCGCTTCACCTGGTCGACCAACGGATTCAGCAATACCATGAGCCGCTGCAGCGCGCCGCGATTCGTCTCGACGATCCGACAGCCTTTTTTGCCCATCCGGAGGGCGGCTTCCGGGTCGGACAGTAGCGGCAGCACGGCCGCCGCCAGTGCGTCTGCATCGCGGACGATAGTGGATGCGCCGATGTCCTCGAACAGATCGGCGATGTCCTGGGTGTTGAATAGATGCGGGCCGGTGATGACCGGCAGGCCCAACGCGCCCGGTTCCAGCAGATTGTGCCCGCCCGTTGGCACCAGCGTGCCGCCGACGAACGCAACGTCGCTGCCGGCGTAGAACATCGGTAACTCCCCCATGGTGTCGCCGAGAAATACCTGGGTGGACGGGGAGCAGACCTGTCCGCCCGTGCGCGAGACGTAACTGAATTTCTTTTTTTTCAACAGCGCAGCCACCGCCGCGAATCGTTCCGGGTGTCGCGGTACGAGGATCAGCATCGCGTTGGGAAGGTTGGCCAGGACCTTGCGATGCGCCTCCAGTACCTGCTCCTCCTCTTTGTCGTGCGTGCTTGCCGCAATCCAGACGGGCCGCTCACCGATGTACGTATCGCGAAACTCCAGCCCGCGTTTTTTCAAATCGACGGGCACTTCGTAGTCGAATTTGATGTTACCCATTATCCACGTGCGCTCCGGATTGGCGCCCAGGGCCAAAAACCGGTTGGCATCCGACTCGCCCTGGGCCGCAATCAGAATACCGTGCGACAGCGCCTCCCGAAACATCGGCAGCAGACGGCGATACCGGCCTACCGATTTCGGCGAAATACGCGCGCTGACCAATACCAGCGGAACGCGCCGCTGTCCGCAGGTGTGATAGAGATTCGGCCAAATCTCGGTTTCCATGACCAGGGCAAGTGCGGGATTCGTCGAATCGAAAAAACTGTTCACGGCGCTCGGCGTCTCGAACGGCAGATAACAATGGTGCACGGCGCTGCCGAACAGACTCCTCACCCGCTCTGCGCCGGTCGGCGTCATCGTCGTCACCAGGATTTCACGTTCGGGAAACCGTCGACGCAGGGCCTGCACCAGTGGCGCGGAGGCCTGGACCTCGCCGACCGAAACGGCATGCACCCAAATGCTGCCTTCCGGGAGCTTGGGAAAACCGCAGCCGAAGCGCTGCCAGACCCGGTCCCAGTAGGACCGGTTGGCCAGCCCGCGCAGCACCCAATAAAGGGCGTACAGAGGCAAGGCCAGGTACGTCAGAATCGCGTAGACGGTGCGCATCGCGCAACGGTACGGGCCGTCACGCGGCAAGTCCAGTTGCGGCGAGCGAAAACTGGAGCGCCGAAGTCCCAGGTACCCCTGAGCTGCGCCTGGTCGACCTCGTCCAGGATGCTGATGTTGCGCACGCACATGCCCAGCGGCGCCGCGCAACGTGCGCCCCTGCCTGCGTGATATGCTCGCTCCGTCTCGGACCTTTGCCGAACATGGATTAATTGACGGCGCGCAGGCTGCGCGCCGTTGCAGCATAACCTGAATCGTTGACTCTCCGGAGAACCATTGATGGAGGAGAAAATTCGCGTAATCGTCGCCGGTGGCGGAACGGCTGGTTGGTTGACGGCTTACAGCCTGGTCAAGCGGCTGAGTAACTTGCTCGAAATCACCCTGGTCGAATCCGAGCAGATCGGAACCGTGGGTGTGGGCGAGGCGACCGTTCCCACCATGCGCCGATTTCACCAGTTTTTCGAAATCGACGAACGCGAGTTTATGCGCGCGACCCAGGCAACCTTCAAGCTCGGCATCGTCTTCGACAACTGGGGCGCGCCGGGCGATAGCTACGTTCACTCGTTCGGTGATATCGGGCAAAGGACCTGGATGGCGGAATTCCACCAGTACTGGCTGGAAGCGCATGCCAATGGCTTTGGCGGCAACCTGGAGGACTATTGCCTCGAATTGAAGGCGGCGAAGGCCGGCAAATTCGCGGTAAACGTCGGTGAGACGCCACTGGCGTACGCCTTTCACCTGGACGCCACGGCCTACGCCGGATTTCTGCGGCAAAAAAGCGAATCACTCGGCGTCCGGCGAGTCGAAGGCAAGATCAGCGAGATCACCGTTGATCCGGTGACGGGTAACATCCAATCGCTGGAGCTGGAGCAAGACAGACAGGTCGCCGGTGATTTCTTTATTGATTGCACCGGCTTCAGAAGCCTGCTGCTCGGCGGTGCATTGGATGTTGAATACGAGGACTGGAGCCATTGGCTGGCCTCCGACCGCGCTCTGGCAGTACAGACGGAAAGTACCGAGCCGCCTCCCCCCTATACGCGCGCCATTGCACATTCCTCCGGGTGGCAGTGGCGTATTCCCCTGCAAAGCCGTACCGGCAATGGCCTTGTTTACAGCAGCCGGTTTTGTTCCGACGACGATGCCCGCGCGACTTTGCTCGGCAATATCACCGGAAAGACCATCACTGAGCCCCGCCTCCTGAGATTTAAAACCGGTCGCCGAATAAAAGCGTGGCACAAAAACTGTGTTGCGATAGGTTTGTCGAGCGGCTTTCTCGAGCCACTTGAATCGACCAGCATACACTTGATTACCACTGCGCTGATAAGCCTGATGAAGCTCTTCCCGTTTTCAGGCGCAATGGCGCCGCTGGCCGAGCGCTTTAACCGTGAAACCCAAATCGAATGGGAGGCGGTGCGCGATTTTATCATCCTGCATTACAAGCAGACGCAACGGGACGACAGTGAGTACTGGAATTATTATCGCACTATGGATATCCCGGAAAGCCTCGCTCACCACATGGAACTCTTTAAGGAAAACGGCTATGTGTGGCCGGATTCGGTGAATTTGTTTCGCGCGCACTCTTGGGTTCAGGTGATGATTGGGCAGGGTTTGTTCCCTAAACATCGTCACGGTGCAGGTCGTGTATTGCCGCCGGAGGCATTAAAGCTAGAGCTTGAAAAGCTGAGCGCTTTTGTAAATCACAATCTTGCCAAGCTGCCTGATCACCATGACTTTCTCAAGCAGTATTGCCCGGCGCAGACCTGAGTGACACTGAGCGAAGATAAGCGGCACGTGCACATCGATCATCTGCACAGCGCTGGGTAAAGCTGAGAAACGGACGCTCACTCCGGTCGAACAATATTCAAAAAATCTTTGCGGGTTTTTCGAGCCCAACCCTCTCATAGGAAGGTCATAACGGAAAGAAGCCATTAAAGCAGCGACCGGGGGATCAATGACGTGGCGTTGTTCGGACCATAGGTGGCGCTGCTCGACCAATAGTGGCGGCGTCACATGAAGTCATGACGGTCGGGCTTGATGACACCAGGGTGTAAAGCCGGGACGACCGGGATGAGGAACTGAGATGAACAGAATTCAGCGCGTCGCGGCATTGGCATTCACCTACTTATGCTTGACGGTCGGCGCTCAGGCCAACGACCTTGTTGTCCGTGAATTTGAAAAACAGCAACTGACTCCCGTGTATTGGTCGGAGGGCGCCAATTTCGGCGACTTTAATCAAGATGGCCACCACGATGTCGTCAGTGGACCGCACATGTGGCTGGGACCCGACTTCAAGCACCGTTACGAATTCTATCCGGCGGTGGCGCCGACCAAGCGCTTGCCATACGACTTCGGAATCTACTCGAACGACAATTTCTTTTCGTTCGTCTACGACTTCAATGCAGACGGCTGGCCGGATGTCCTGACGGCGGGGCTCCCCAACACCCCGGCTTACTGGTACCAGAACCCGGGCGAGGCTTTTGGCGGTGAACCCCCGGAGCGGCCGGTGCACTGGGAGCGTCATTTCGTCATCGACCGTGTGAAGAACGAAGCCCCTACGTTTGCAGACATTACCGGCGATGGTGTGCCTGAACTGTTGATGGCCTACAGCAAACACTACGGCTATGTCTCGCCGAACCCTGTCGCTCCGACGCTTCCCTGGATCTTTCACAAGATATCGACCGAGGAAGACGTGGTTCATCACTACACCCACGGCCTGGGCTATGGGGATGTCGACGGCGACGGACGCATGGATGTGATGCACAGCAATGGCTGGTTGCAACAACCCGCCTCACTGGAAAACGATCCGGATTGGGAGTTTCACCCCTTCCCATTCATCGATCGGTCGGGAACCGATATGTGGGATATCATGTTGAAGGGGGGCTCCAACATGTTCGCCTATGACGTGAATGGCGACGGGCTAAACGATGTCATCACCAGCCTGGATTCTCACGGTTGGGGCCTGAGCTGGTTCGAGCAGGTCCGAACGGGTGACAGAATCACCTTCCGGGAACACGCCATTATGAGCAAGCAGGAGGAAAATACGGACAACCCCTATGGGGTTCAGTTCTCCCAGCTCCACGCCGTAGAGCTTGCCGACATGGATGGCGACGGCCTCAAGGACATTGTGACTGGAAAGACCTACCGGGCTCACGACTTCATCGACCCCGGCGCCCGGCAGGACCCCGTGGTCTATTATTTCAGGCTCACGCGCCAGGATGGCCAGGTCGAATACATTCCTCACCAAATCGACGACGAGGCCGGCATCGGACGGCAATTGGTCAGCGGAGACCTCAACGGCGACGGACTGCTCGATCTGGTAGTCGGCAACAAGCTTGGGGCCTTTGTCTTTATCCAGAAGACTCGAAGTGTCGACCGGAAGGAATGGGAAAAAGCTCAGCCCGTCCGCATCCAGGATATCGGAGACCGGTAACTGCCCCGTTTGTCCCGTTAAAGAAAGACGAGCGTACTAAGCTTGGCGCGCTCTCCGGCTAGCTCTAGCCTTGGTTTCGACATCGAGCAGATCGCGAATCGTCGCCGCAATCGGCACTCTATTCGTGTGCGTCCTCCCATACTCAATGTTGAACTCATAATCGAAATCTTCGGGATTCCGGCCTTGAATGTGTTGCAAGATTGTCTCGAGCTTGTCCAGCGCCTTGGCAACACGTGCTTCAGGTGAACTCCCGTCCTCGTACTCGTCCCAAAGCGAAACGAACTCCGACTTGACCTTGTCGGGAAGCGGATCTACCAGGGAGAGAAAGTCCTCACGCTCCTTCGCGGACTTGGAGGCTGTGGGGCTTTGTAGAGGAGCCGGTATGTCACCGTCAACGGCCTCGCCCAGGTCGTGCAGAATGCAAATCTTCAACAACTTCAGTAAATCTACGTCGGGAAGTGCATCGGCGAAGGTAACGACCAGAAGCGTCAGCCGCCATGTGTGCTCGGCAACGCTTTCGGTGCGACCGCTCGTCGTGTAGGCGCTACGAAGAGTATCCTTGAGTCTCTCTGCCTGGCGAATAAATTCGAGACGTGAGGATACGCTGGAACTTTCCATTTCTTCTCTGCGAGGCCGTTTTCTGCGACCGTCCGGTTTGGATCAGTCTTAGACCGCCATTATAGCCGGAAAGCAGCCACAGTGAGATGGGGCTGTTTGTCTCTTTTCTGACTGAAAACGCCAGGAATCTATTGAACCATTTCGCCTGATTCGATGACTGCCTTACGCACGACTTCAGTAAAGGCTAATGCTTCCTCTCGGATCTTTGTTTCATCGACCGTGAGCAATTCCCTGTCTTCCATGATGACTCTGCCGGCAACAATCGAGTGGCGAACGTTAGCTGAGTTTGCCGAGTAGACAAGTGCAGAATAAGGATTGTAAACCGGGACCATATTCGGTGCTTTAGTGTCGATAACAATGATATCAGCCAATTTGCCGGCTTCTAATGAACCGATTTCGTCTTCCATATGCAGTGCTTTAGCCGCGCCCATTGTCGCCATATCTATGACTTTAATTGGTGGCATTGCAGCACGGTCTTTGTTCACGAGTTTATGGACCTTAGCGACCTGGTTGAATTCATCGATGGTACTTAATGTGTTACCCGACATTGGACCGTCAGTGCCTAAACCGATGCGGACATCTTGGTCATACATCTCAAGGGCGGGTGATACTCCTTTTGCAGACTTGATATTCGCACTCATGTTGTGCGCGACGCCCATATCGGATTTCTTGACCAGTTCAATGTCTGCATCATCGACCAATATCATGTGAGCGCCGACTAAGTTTCTATTTAGTGCGCCAATGCTGGCCATATAGGCCACGGGTGAAAGTCCGCCGGAACGTTCCGCAATTTCTTGTTCTTCGCGATAAGACTCCGCAAGGTGAATCATCACGGGAACGTCATTCTCAAGCGATAGTTTCGCCAGCTTTTTAAGGGTTTCAGTAGTATTGGTATAAGGGGCATGAGGGGCAAATGCCGGTGTAATTCGAGGGTGATCTTTATACTCGCCAATGAAACTTAATGCGTATTTTATGCCTTCCTCTGCGTTTGCAGCATCCGCTACAGGGAACTTAATTACAGTCTGCCCAAGTACTGCGCGCATCCCAATAGCATCAACCGTTTTTGCGACCTCATCTTCAAAGTAGTACATATCCGCATAAGTGGTTACGCCGCCCTTTACCATTTCAACATTGCCCAAGTTGGCTCCAATACGCACCATATCCCGTGAAACGAGTTTGGCTTCTAATGGGAAAATATAGCGGTGTAAGCGGTCTGGCACATCATCTGCGAGTGAGCGAAACACCGTCATTGATACATGAGTGTGAGTATTGATTAGGCCGGGCATGACGATATCGCCATCGGCGTCAAGAATTTTTGCGGCCTGGTATTCATCCGCTAAAGTAGCATCACCAACCGCAATGATTTTGTTATCTTTCACCACGATGGTGCCGTCGTCATAAACCATTTTATCTTGGTTCATGGTCAACACCATCCCATCGGTAATCATCAAGTCGGCTTTTTCTGCAGCCGTTGTTGCCATCGAAAACAGGACCAGGCTTGCGATCGTCGCTGTAAACAGTGTTTGTTTAAGTTTCATATTAAAACCTTTTCAGGCAGGTGACGGTTCCGTCGATTATTGCCGGTACCTCTCCAGTGTCGCAGTGACGCTCAGCCGGCCGCTATAAAGCGGTAGCGCGTCGTCTGCGAATAGCGCTCGCCCGGCGCAAGCAGCGTGCCGGGAAAGGCGGGTTGATTGGGTGTATCGGGAAAATGCTGGGGCTCGAGGCACAGGCCGCGATGCGGCGCGAACGGCGGGCCAAGTTTCTGCCCGCCGTATACCTGAAGGCCGGGGCAGCTTGTCGTCATCCGCAGGCAAAGATCGCCGTTCGGGCTCTCAAGCTCGGCACGACCGCCGGATTCGCCCAGAACGTAGTTGAAGTCCATACCGCCGGTGCGCACGACAAGCGGGTGCCGCGACCCGATGACGTCACGCAGCGCCGCTGGCTGGCGCAGATCCAGTCCGGATCCGGTGACATCGAGGAAATCGCCGGTCGGCAGCAATTCGTCGTTGACCTGCAGGATTTGCCGACTGGCAACCTGCAAGCGATGTCCGAGCACGTCGGCACCGCCAGCCGCGAGATTGAAATAGGCGTGGTTGGTCATGTTTACGTGTGTCGGCCGGTCGGTTTCAGCTTCCAGCCGGATCACGAGCTCGCGTTCATCCGTCCAGCGGTATGTAACGATCGCCTCGAGCGTTCCGGGGTAGCCCTGGTCGCCATCCGCTGACCGCAACCGAAACCGCCCCGTATCGTCCGGGACCGCCGCATCGATTGACCAGAGCCTGTGGTGAAAGCCGCCCGCACCGCCGTGCAGGTGGTTTTCCCCCTCGTTGGCATCGAGCGGATAGTCAACACCACCGAGGTTGAAGTGTGCACAGGCAATGCGGTTGCAGGTACGCCCGACGGTCGCGCCCATGAAGTAAGGGTCGGTCAGGTAACCCGCGCAATCTTCATAACCGAGAATCACGTTGCGTATGCCGTCCGGCAGCTGCAGTTCGATGCGTGTCAACCGAGCGCCGAAATTCAGCAGCGTGACGCGGTCGCCGCGGGCATTTTGCAGTACCCGCTCTGCCAGGCTGTCCGCCGCTATCGTGTCGATTACCGGGTGCCGCGATTCGCTGCAGGCAGCACAGCTGGCGCGCTGTGCGCGACGGTCTGGATTTCGCCGCGTCATCGGAGGTACCTGTACAGATTACGATGCCCGCTCACGAGATGCTCAGGGCTTCGTCCGGGCCCGTTACCCGGGTGCGGCATGCCGTCTGCAAAGCGATTCACCGTTCGGTTCTATTGTTAATCAACTGACCTGTTTGACTGTGGACACTCCCTTAACTATTCGAAAGCTTTACCGCCGGTTGCAGCCCACCACACGGCGCCCAAAATATGTTGTCTATACCAAGGCTCATCATACGATCCTTCTGGATGTCCCAATCCCGTATGAAAAGACCGCCCACCCTCAAAGTCTTCCTGATACCAGGCGATTGGATGATAGTCTGGCATTTTCCCACCGGGAAAGGTGGTTTCATCAACAGCCAAAGCAACTTCAATATTGTCTGAGAGTTCTAAATAGTTGTACCACTCTTCAGTAACGACCCATCTCTTCGGTATATGGGAGGTTGCTGGATGATTCGGCTTTTCATTATTGACAATCGCCGTCCAAATGCCTGGATTGGGATGACGGTTCCACACACCACCAACCAGTTTTACGTACCATGGCCATTCCATCATTGTGAACGAGGCTGAGTGAATCGCTACAAAATTTCCTCCTTGATGAATGTAAGCTTGTAGCGCTCTTCTTTGACTATCATTGAGAATATCTCCGGATGTATTCATGAATACAATTACATCCATCCTATTAAGCTGTTCTTGATCGTCAAAGAAGTCAGACTGTTCCGTCCAGGTCAGACCAAAGTGATTGTCCTGGCTTAACTCCTTGAACATCTGCACTCCACTCGGGACTGAAAGGTGCTGATAGTCCAGAGATTTCGTAAACAAAAGAACCTGGAACTGTTCCTGATTCTGCTGCAAACGTTGTGCGTACGAATTGGCGCTAACGATTAGAAATAACCCAATCAGAATAGCCGTTACTCTTTCGGACATGGCTTTTTCGATCAATTTCTTTTGAATCATCATAATAGTTTAGTCCAGCACAAATTCGGTTGGAGTCAGTTTATTATCGGATGATCGTGTTCCAAGCTTTCCTGCGTTGCCATCTCCCCAACAGTAAAGTTCATCGTTTGAAGAAATTCCACATGTATGATCATTGCCGATCGTTAATTCTCTAAAACTCCGGTCAGTTGATACAGCTGTAGGTTCGACTCGCATTGTCGTTGTACCATCGCCCAATTGCCCTGATCCATTTCTTCCCCAACAATACGCCTTACCATCAGTTGCAATCCCACAGGTTTGAAAAACCCCAGTAGCAATTGACGAAAAAGAGATATTCCCTTTTACTTCTCTTGGTGTCTTCAGATTCTCAATAACTCCTAAACTATCTGTAGAACCGATACCTAATTTGCCGTATCTGCCGCGCCCCCAACAGACCGCTTTACCCGTCTTACTTATGGCACAAACATGATCAAGGCCAACGCTGATTGAGTTTGGTTTAAAACTAAACTCACCGGCCACAAGCCCTGGAGTGAGCTTTCTCCAAAGTTTGACCTCTCCCTGCCCCAATAAATTGCCAAAATCACTTGCCCCCCAACAATAGGCATCCCCATTTGTCGTTATGCCACATGTGGTTGCCGATCCGGCGTCTATTGAGCTAAATGCAAGTCCACCAGAAACGGATACAGGTACCGGAGAACTATCGGTTGAATTATTCCCGAGAATTCCATCCTCTCCTCTTCCCCAGCAGAAAGCGTCCCCATCGGTAGTTAGCCCACAGGTATGAGCTAGCCCGGAATTGACCGATTCAAAAGATAAGCCACCGGATACCGCTGTTGGAATAATGCTGTTTTCAGAAGAGCCGTTTCCGAGCCTTCCATATCTGCCCCGCCCCCAACAATAAGCATCGTTGTCAACTGTAACTCCACAGGTATGATCCCAACCAACACTGATTGACGTGAATTTATGATCTCCGGAAACGGCAACGGGAATCATGCTGGACGCTGTAGAATCGTTCCCCAGCTGACCTACCGAATTGTCTCCCCAACAATAAGCCTCTCCAGTGGGTTTTAGTATGCAAGTGTGATTCTCGCCGGCGCTTAGAGTTTCTGCATAAGCTGGAACAGAAGCGATGACTAATACCAACGATGAGACTACGAATAAGTCACTTTTGCTAAGTGTGGTGTTCATAGTGGTAGGTTTCTGTGTTTGAATTAATGATTAAGTAGAAAGATCTTCATCATAACTACATCAATTACCAGGTCTCCCGATCCAGGCTGCACGCCATCCTGAGGCGCAACTAGCAATTGGTGCCGGCTTTACGCTGGCCGACGGATAGGAAATTTCATCGCGTCGTTTGAATCCTGGAGAACGAAAAAAGGCCTTTAGACTCTGATGCAGAGGCCAAACAGGCAGCCGCTGTGCGTAGCTCATGTCAACGCGGTATGCGTTTTTGGCTGCGCCTGCGGATTCGCCTGGTGGTTCGGTTGGCGGTCGACGATTCACCTCTCTAATTGTTAATCCGGCAAAAGACGAATCATCGGATTCCGGAAGTAAACACGGCTGTCGGAGCCCACCGATTCCAGGCCGATGGTGCCCCGGTTGAGTCTGCCCGATCCACGTACATCCGCGGGTTCGGTGAATTCGTTGACGGTCTCACCGTTCACTTTTACCGTGACTTTTTTCCCGTCAACCTTGATGTGATAGTTGAACCATTCCTCATCGGCGTGTGCAGCGGTCCGCACCTCGCTCGCCCCAACCAGGCTGCCGGTCCTGCCCTCACCGGTGCGGCTGGCGTTTATCTGTGCTTCATATCCGTAAGCAGGAGTCCCGTCTTCTTCGTAACGGGTATGGAAGAAAATCCCTGAAGCCGACCCAGGGTCGGTATAGACGTCAACCTTGAATTCAAAATTCCTGAAGTATCCGCCAGCGATCTCACCGTCATAGAACAGATTTCTACGATCTCCCTCGACGACCAGGGTGTCGTCGTCAATTCGGAAGGATTCTCCGGCCGTTCGGTTGTCGATGGTCGGCCAGGTCATTTGCCTGCCGTACCAGGTACGAGACCTCCAATCCACGGCGCCGCCGCTTTCGATCCAACCGTTGAGCGTATCGTCCATGAGAGAGATCCATCCAAGACCACGTTCTCCTTCGTATCCCGGGGCTGGCGAACCATCTTCTTCGAGTTTTCCTGCTGCCCAGAGCACGCCCGATGCAACAAGATTCAAATTCGCATCCGAGCCCATCGAATCGTTGTGGTGTCCCAGTGAACTGCTGAAAACCCGGACGCCCTCGTATTCGTGAATCCAGGCCGTCTCGGAATAGGAGTTTGTCTCCACCGAGTAGGCGTAAGACAGCGGCGTGACGTCATCTTGTAAATCAACGATCAGGTATAACTCGCCTGCCGGCGTCCGCCAGGAGCGAGGATAGTTCGTCATGATCGGGTGATTCGGTTCCAGAACCTCGATCGTGTAGGGCGACGTATTGGGATGATCTTCCTTCTCGTGAACGTATGAAACAGCGCCGGTGAATTCCCACCAGGCATCCGCTGCACCTCCCCTTGCATATTGATAGAGATGGATAGGGCAGTGAAGCATGACGGCAGGCAGCTGATGCTTGACGTGCTCGGCGATGATTCCTCTTACATAGGCTTCGTCCTTTACTTGAAGATTGCAGTGGTTGTAGATGACAACGTCGAACTCAGCCGCCCAGTCTTCCTCCAAATGACGGGAGAAGAAGAAATCGGTTGATTCCATGGTAAGCGTATCCGCGCCTTCGTAGTCCGTTGTAATCTCAACGTTCGAAAGTCGTTCGCGTAGACCCTTCTCGATCTGGTCTTTTTGCGTTGCGTAATCGTGCCAGGGTCCTCCGCCGGTGATCATCAGGATCTTCAATGGATCTGCGTTCTGCGCTCCGGCGTACTGAGACAGGCTGCCAGAAAAAAGTAACGTCAAAACAGCAAGGAGTACTGAAACAGAGAGGAGTATTTTTCTAGTTACACTCATAATCGTATCCTTTGATTAGATGCACGATTTTTGTCTCGCAGATTGAGCCACATCAGGCCGACACTGCTGCAACTGAACCGAAACCCAATGAGCCGGCCAGCGTACTTTTTACTGCCGCGACTTGATTGTCAGTATTTGAAAATCCCGCTTACTTTTATTGAATTTCTGATTCTGGCAGAGCAAATACATGAAGCGTCCTTCCAATAGGCCCTGTTACAGGCGAACGAAAACGACCGCCGCCGCCGCCTGCTACAATCGCAACATATTGTCTTCCATCAATCTCGTAAGTGGAGGGACTCGAAAAGCCAGGGGCATCCATTTCGAATTCCCACAAGAGCTCGCCGTTGGTTTTATCAAATGCTCTGAACCGGCTATCTTCTGTTGCCCCTATGAAAATCACACCGCCTTTGGTAACAGCCATTCCGCCAAAGTTTTCAACACCGGTGTTTCGAATGCCCATTTCTACCAGTCCGGGATATTCTCCGAGTGGGACCGACCACAGAATGTCACCCTTCGCAACATCTACCGCAACGAGTTTCCCCCATGGCGGCTTAATCGCGTGATATCCCATATGGTCTGTAAAATAGTCCAACGCAGCAATGTACTGCGGTGTGGATGTGGACCAGGCAAGCTCGCCCTCTCCGCCGCTCCACGTCAAAGTCTCATCGCTTAGATCGATTTCTGAGGTAGATGCAGCTTCACCAGGCTCACTTTGAAGAAACGCGACCAGGTAATCCAATTCATCGTCTTGAAAGTACTGGAATGCCGGCATCGCATTTCTACCCTGAGTGATGATCTCTTTCAGAGCGTCGTCGCTATACGCCATGTTGTCCAGAGCCACGCCGGTTGCGCCTTGTCTTTCAGCTCCGTGACAAGCTGCACATTGCCCGTTGTATATTGTTTTGCCTCGCTGCAGATCCGACATATCGACAAATTGATCAGGTTGCATCGGGACCAGCGTCAAAATAAACGGAAAGTCATTCACGTTTACGTAGGCTATATTCGTCTCCGGATCGAAAGCCGGACCCCCCCATTCACTTCCTCCATGAATGCCCGGCTGGACAATGGTTCCTTCTATACTTGGAGGCGTATACATCGGTCCTGGTTTTAGCTTCTTAAACTGCTCCAGGGCGGATGCATGAGACTCAGGTGTGATGGTCGTTAAATCAGACTCATAGAATGACGTACGTACCAGAGGATCTGGTTTTAACGGCCACGGTTGTGTTGGATATGGAACTTCACCGGGTGCGGCATCCGTCGGTACCGGTTTCTCGACGATGGGGAACAGCGAATCGCCCGTATCCCGGTCAAATATAAAGACTTTACCCTGCTTGCCCGTTTGGACGACCACATCCTGTTCTGTCCCGTTTTCCTTGGTAATCGTCGCTAACATCGGTGCAGGAGCGATATCATAATCCCAAATATCGTGGTGAATGGTTTGAAAATACCACTGCAACTCTCCTGTCGTTGCATCAATGGCCAACACGGAATTGGAATAGAGATTCCTACCAGGTCTGGTTCCCCCATTACCGTGGATCCCTCCGGTGACTGCACCCGTAGCGCCAAATACCCAGCCTCTTTCTTCATCTACGGTGAATCCGCCCCACGAGTTGGCGCCACCATAATGCATATTCTCTTCCCACTCCGTGGTCTCATACCCGGGCTGGCCTTTCAGAGGAATGGTGTGAAATCGCCATTTGAATTCCCCGGTCAATGCGTCAAACGCACGGATATTGCCGGGAGGCTCTTCTCTGTTTTCGAATACGTTGGAATCTACAATTAGGAAGTTCTTGTACGTTACAGGAGGCGAGTTGTTGGTCAGTTTGTCACGCACCAAATGAGCAGGCCAAACATGATTTTCCGCTAGATCAAGACCTCCGCCATCGGCAAACGACTCGATAAGCGTTCCGTCATCCGGGTTAACGGCCCAAATGACGTCTTTTGCCAAATGAAAAATCCTGGCATTCTCGCCATTTTCATCTTCCCAATACACCTCAGCCCGCTGAATTCCTGAAGGGAAGTCGTCTCCCCGGCGATCATGCTCAGAAGGATCAAACAACCAAAGCTCCTCACCGGTTACGGCATTCAGCGCTACCAGGTTCAATTCAGGGTCAGCAAAATACATCACTCCTTCAATGATAATCGGGTTCGACTCCATACCCGGCCCGACAAGCTCCCTTGTGTCGTACGTCCAGACCTCTTCCAGCAACTGAACGTTTTCGGGCGTAATTTGGCTTAGAGTAGAATATGCGGTTCCTTCCTGATCGCCACGATAAGTCGCCCAATCGACGAAGTTATTCAGTCTGTTTCTCTCACCAGTTTTCTGAACAGTCCTCTGAACAGTGGAACTCGCGCTTTCCTGAACAGCGGCGCTCGTTTGGTCCGACGTATCACTACTTTCGCAGCCGAACGTTATCAGCAAAGAAAGGAAGATCAGGGGAGAGAATAGGTAGCGTTGTTTTTTCATCGGTTCGCGGCCTCGTTCCGTTTACATTCGAGTCTAAAGATATTCCTATCTTCCTATGTTGCTGATAATGTGAAGTCGGGTAGTCGTTTAATGACTCCACCCTCCATTGCTGACTCATGCGCCAGCAAGCCAACACAGGTCCAGTTTGCAGATTGGACAGCGTTGGGATAGGGATCACGATCGTTAACAATAGAGTCCACAAATTCATGTGCTAAGTGTGGGTGAGAACCTCCGTGGCCACCCCCCTGGACAAAGGACAAGTGAGCATGTTCATCTGCGTCATACACTCCTTCCAATGTGAACTCGCGAATCTCTTCCGGCAAAAGATGCCCATAATCCGGCACCTCTATACGTTCGGGTATCTCCGGCTCGGGTTTCTTTGCCGTATGAAGAACGGGGCCCTCCCCTTCAATAAGCGGCCATTCAATGGACTTTTTGGATCCGTAAACGTCAAAGCTTTCTCGATACTGACGCGCCGTATCAAACAACGAGCGATAAATGTGCGCGGACAAGTCGGAATTCCTCAACTTGATATGGCATGTTTCAACCGCAAACGGAGAACCTGACTTTTCGATAAGGTCATCGCTGATCGTTCCCGAACCGAAACACGATACGTATTCTGCTTCTTTGTCAGTAAGTCCAAGAACAGGGCTGACAACATGAGTTGCGTAATGCATGGGTTTCATGTACTGCCAATAGTCGGGCCACCCCTCCATATCCTGGGGATGACTGGCTTGCAGATACTGGATTTTTCCTAGTTCCCCTTTTTCGTAAAGCTCTTTTACAAACAGATATTCGCGGCTGTACACAACCGTCTCTGCCATTGTGTATTTCAGTCCCGTTTCCGCGACCGTCTCTACGATTTCCTTGCAATCCTCGATACTCGTTGCCATCGGCACTGTACATGCAACATGCTTGCCCGCACGCAGCGCCATTAGGGTGTGCTCCGCATGCAGCTGTATGGGTGTATTAATATGCACGGCATCGATCTCAGGATTTTCCAGAAGCTTCTCATACGAGCTGTAACGACGATCTGGATCGAAGTTGAAAGCATCGCCTACTTTGTTGAGCTCCGATTCCGAACGCTGGCAGATTGCATACATATTCGCATGAGGGTGCTTTTGATAAATCGGAATGAACTCAGCTCCAAATCCTAAACCTACGATTGCAATATTCACTTTAGGTTCGTTCATAACGTTTCCTAGTTCTAAATTTTTGACCGTGTCATTGATTCAAAAATGCAAAGGGCATTCCGACCGGGTGGAGGCGCTCCCGGATATTGCTCATCGAATTCATTGTAAACAACGAGCAAGCCTGAGTTCACGGCGGTGCGTATTAGGGAAAAACGCAGGTTCGTTGAGAGCACTTCCTTATCGATCGTTGTCGCCGTAGTCAACGGCCGCGGCCGCCGTCCAGGCGACGTGTTCGGTTGCGCGAGGAGGCTCGAAACAAGCTTAGTCCTACCGATACGATTCCTCGCACTGTTTCGCTGTTTCGTTCTCGACTTCAGGCGATTGATACGAGGACGCACAACGACGGGTGCTACCTGGTATCACCGGTGAATAGTGTACGACTCATGTTATGCTCCCCCGCTCTCGTCCGCCAACACTTTGGGTCGATAGCCACCCCGCGATCGATAAAACAGCATCAATCCGAGATACGACAAAAACATCAAAACCGGAAAGATTGCCACTGTAGTGAGTGCGCCTTTTGTCGCTTCCTCGATGGTCCGGTCGATGATCGCATTCTCCGCGTCTGATACGTTGGAACGCAACGCCGGGTCTACCGCGTCGTATTCACCAAAGACGCTGTTCTTGGTCGAGACGACCTGCGCGTGAATCGCCGGATTCTCATCGGCTAGCTGCGTTTCGATCGATTGGTCCTGAATCAAGCCCAGAAACACCGCGCCGACCACGCCGACACCCAGCATGCCCACACCGCCGGTCGCGTTCAGCGTCAACGCACCCCCTTTGGGATACTGTTCCGCAACAATGCCTAGCATGGTTGGCCAAAAGAACGTTTTACCAAGACCGTAGATCGTCGCGGCCACAAATATCATCATGCCTGCTGTTGACGACAACGCGACAAGACCCACTGCAGCCACCGCACTGCTCGCCATCAATAATCCCAGCGGTGACAATTTATGTACGATTGGCCCGCCGAATAACCTCAACACCAACATGATGGCCGACGTGTAAATAAGCACCCACCCGGGATGCAGGTCCAGCGCGGCCATCTCGGTCACCATCAGCGGCGTAATCCACGCGTCCGTTCCGAGTTCGGTCGTCGCAAGTGGAATCATGAGAAGCAATAAGATCACGAAGATCGGACGACCCAGTGACTTGACGTAAAAACCGAACGCCGCCGCCATTGCTACTGCGATTCCGGTGCTGACCCAAGGATCCACGTCGAAGACCCGGCCGATCTCGCTGATTATCAGGTACAGGACGATCAAGGCACCGAGACCACCGGTCTCTTTAAGCATCGCGTTGTACGACACGCCGCTCGCGACGCGCTCATTGACGGGAAATGGATGCCTGAACAGCATCGCGCCGTAAGTTAAGGTGGGAATCAATATAAGCGCTGCTTTCCATTCCCAGGCCGCAGAACCCATCCCGATCGCCAATATGCCGCCCAACACAAGACCGGCAGGCCAACCCGCGTGCAAAATGATCAGCCACTTGGTTTTATCTTTTGGATACATCGTTGCGACAGCGGGATTGATCGCTGCCTCGACCGTTCCGGCGCCAAGGGCCGCGATGAAGGTAGCGATGTACAAGGACCAATACCCAGTCGCGTAAATCGTCAGAACGACCGACGTGACGTGACATGCAAACGCGAACACCATCGCCTTGCCGTAGCCAATCTTGTCAATGACCAGGCTAAATAAAATGATGCTGATGGCGAATGGCCACAATCCTACGCCGAAAATTTCGCCCTTCTGTACTTCGGTCAAGCTAAATTCAACGCCCCATTCGCCGATGAGCTGCGTACGAACAACGAAGCCGAACGAGGTTGCAGTCAATGCGACAAAACAGCCAATAAACAACCAACGTTTTTCAGCCTCGCTAAATTCCGAGACCGTTCTTTGCGCAGTGCTCATTTGTCGCCTCCGAGCGTAGTAGCGGGCAACGCCATTTCGACGCCATTATTCATCGCGGACTCGTGGGCCACCACGCCGACGCAAGTGATATTCGCCGATCAGGCAATAAATGCGCGTACTCCGGGCACATTTCACGATCTGGCATCTCCTCTTCCGCTTTGCCTGCCGTGTGTACGACCAGTTCTCCCGCTTCCAAAGCCTGGCGCTCTTCCTTCGTCAAGAGAGCTTTGACATTGGGCTGTATTCAAATGATGGAGGGTTAGTACCCACCGGCATGCCGGTGGGTACTCCCAGATCCCTGTTGCCAATTTGCCGACTTCTACCTCTATTGGAAATTGTACCGCGCACCCAGCATCAGGCGTCGGTCGCCTTCAATGTAGGCGTGTACTTGGTTTCTCGTGCGGCCGTAGAAGACAGTCGGTTCTTCCAGCATGTTGATGCCTTCCAGAGTAAAGACCAGACTATCGGTGGCACGATAGCCGACATTGAAGTCAAGCTGCTGGAACTCTTCAACATACCGTGGCATGCGGTTAAAGGCGTTAGTGTTCGCCAGGAAATCATCGCGGTGGTTGAAGAGAACACGTGCACTAAACCTCTCGTTCTCGTAAAAGGCGATGAGATTATACGAGTCCGACAAGCCCGTCAGGGCAAACTGATCCTCAGACTCAGGAAGGGAATTGTCGTATGAGACGTCACCGTCGACAAAGGTCGCGTTGGCCTGGAAGCCGAAGCCTTCCAAGCGACCGGTGAAGAAGTGCACCCAGTTCAATTCCCAGCCATCGATATTGGCATTCTCCGCGTTCGTGGGTTGTTGCACGAGAAATTGGGCCAATGGATCGCCTGGCTGAGGGGGTATGTCGTAGTTGGTGGCAATATCGGATGACTGCTGCGCACCGCCCGGCTGACTGGGGTCGATGAACTCATCGGCACCACCTGGGAAATCCTGCGGATTAGCGAGAATCGCCGTCATCGTGAAGAGGTTTGTCTCGGTCGCCTGCCAACCTAGCGCCGTCAATGCCGCGAGCGCATCGCCCGAGACCGTACCCGGCTGGCCGCTGGCGACATCGGTAAGACCGAACAGGTTTCTCGTTACCTGCTCGTTGCCGATAAAGTTCGATATCGACTTGTCAAAGTAGGCGACCGTGACGGCACTGCCTTCTCCGTAGTAGTACTCGAACGACAAGTCGAGGTTATCGGACTCCAGCGGATCCAGTTGCGCGTTGCCGCTGCTACCAGTCCACTGGCCACCCAGTGCCGTGGCCGTGCCCGGATTACCGGCATTGGTATCGACGAACATAGCGCCCAACTCCGGACGCGCGATGGTTGTGCTCATAGAAGCGCGCACTTTTATATTGTCGGTGACATCCAACGAGAAGTCGAGGTTCGGCAGTATGTTGTCATAGCTGTGTTTCTGCGTCACCGCCGCTGTCGGGCCGAAAATCGTGTTGAAGTCGTTGTCCGACGCCCAGTCCTTGGCTATTGGGATCGACTGCACCGATGAGGATACGACGTCCGTTTCCTCGTAGCGCAACCCGACCACCATCTGCATCGGCATGTCGGCGACTTCGCCGTCCAGGACAACCTCGGCGAAAGCCGACAGGGCTTCTTCCTTGATGGTACGGTCGTTAGTGCCCGTTACCGCGCGGTTGTTGATGTCGAACACCGCCCCGCCACCGCTGGTGAAGCCGTTAAAGGCCTCGGCAAACGCTATCGGGTCGACAAAAAACGCTTCCTCGCCCACAACCCGGAAGCTCGCGCCCGGGGCCACGATTCCGCCAGCCGCGACGTAATCCGCGACAAGTTCCTCCTGCGACAGGATGAGATTGTCATTGTCGTTAAACTTGCAGGAGATGCAGACGGTTTCGATAGCATCTTCTCCCATCAGCGTCACGATGTCGCCAATGAAGCCCGTGTTCCAGCCGCCGAGTTCCTCCCGGGTGCTGACATTTTGCTGAATAATCTCATTGTCGTAATAGCCCAGGCCGAAATTAGCCTTGATCGAGCCGCCGTTGTCCCAGCTGGCTTTCAAATTGAGTTGGTCGATGGTGCTTTCCTGGTCCCCCCAATCTTTGAGGATCCACTGGGAACCAAGGTCCGACTTCTCGAAGATGCCATTTGCGTTGCCGCCGGGAAAGTTAACCATCTCACCGCCGACCATCGTGCTGGTCGGTCCCGAGCCGTCCGCGATGGCCTGGACGGATTGTGTGATGTCGGTTCGGAAGTCCATCCATTGCATGGCGACAGCCTGACCGCCAATGGAGATTGCTTCATAAATGGCGCCATCATTGCCATTGCCACCGGCTTTTGACTCGAAAGTAGACAGGTCGACGTTCAGCGTCCACGACTCATTGAGCCTATAGTCGAGATTGGCGCCGAAACCAGTCAACTCGTCCCGGGTATTGATGAGCGTATTCCGGAAAGGGAGCTCCTTGCCCGCCTGGCTGAAGTCACTGCCGGCACCGGCCACGAGCGGCTCGCCCAGGAGAAGAGGAACAGATTGGACAGGGTTGTCATCAAAAAGGGCGAAATCGAACTGGCGAACATAGAAGGGTAGATCACCCACAGCCCTTTGGTCCTGATCATTCTGCGCCCACATCCCGTCCACGGTAATGGTCACGTCGTCGTTCGGTGCGAACTGCATGGTCAGCGAAGCGTTCGTGCGCTCGCGCTCACCCTCGGTGAACGTCATAGAGGCATTGGGTATAAAGCCGGCCAGTTGATCGGGGCCCGGTGGATTGACGATGGTGGCGTTCGCGAAGGCCGGGATGGTCGGATCGAAAGGCGTCTGCCAGACAAAGAAGCCTCCCCCAAGCGCCGTGCGATTCGTGTAGTCGCGCTCCTGAAAGGAAGCAAAGGCGGTCACGCCGAAGGTATTATCATCATTCGTCCAGCTACCAAGACCGCTAAGCTCCGGCGTAACGCTGTCGCCACCGGCGTCGTCAACGGCTTTGGCGCCCACGGTGAACTGAGTACCGGTGTCCAGAGGTCTGATGGTTTGAACATTGATCGTGCCGCCAATACCGCCGGACGGGGCTGAGGCCCTGCCCGTTTTGTACACTTGCAAGCCCGATACGCCCTCGGACGCAATGTTCGAGAAGTCGAAGGAGCGCGAATCCCCGGAATTCCTGTTGGCGTTAATACCAAAAAACAGGGCCCGGGCGTCGGTTGCGGGCATCTGGCGGCCGTTCAGGGTCACCAGGTTAAATTGGCCGCCGAAGCCGCGAATCGTAACCTCGGAACCTTCGCCCTCGACGCGGTTAACGGACACGCCGGTAATGCGCTGCAGCGATTCCGCCAGGTTGGTATCGGGAAACTTACCGATATCTTCCGCGGAAATGGCGTCCATCACGCCTGAACTCTCACGCTTTTGATCCAGGGCCGCCGTCAAACTGCCGCGAATACCGGTGACCACAACCTCCTCCAGGGGAGCACTGGTCTGCGCACTCGCCTGGCCGGTGGCAATGGACAAAGCTGCCGATATAGCGGTAGCCAATTTAGTTTTTTGCATATCTTTTTCCCCCCGGTCGCCGTTTTAGATGCTTCTTTCGGTTACGACCTTTTGATTTCCGTTACGACCTATGAATCTTGTTCAACTGGCGTGAGCACCCCTTTCTCATGACGTTGATTTCGTCAGTCATGAGAGCGAACCCCTCTCGCCGGTATTCTGGTGCGTCAAGTAAGCGGCACCCCTGTCCGCGGCCACCCCGTGCCTGTACTCGCCGCCGTAGCCTCGCCTGGACATGATGTCCTGGCAGCGCCTTATCCCTTGCGCAAAATATTTCTCCACGGAACTGATCGATACACCCTTCTTCTGCGCAATTTCCTTGTGCGAGAGGCCGTCGACGCGGCGCAACAGAATCGCGCGCTGGTGCGCTTTGGGCAAAATGCCCATCGCCTCGCAAAATACCTCCAGCATTTGTTCGTAATGCACGGCATCATCAATCCGCGCGGCGTTGGCTTCGAGGACGGCCTCATCGATCTCCCATTGGACTTCGCGTGATCGGCGCTCACTCTCTTCGAGAACGATGTTGCGCGAGACCACATAGAGATAGCTCTTGGGAAATTTGATCTGCCTTTTTTTATCGGCCAGGAGGGCTCGCATCAGGGATTCGTGCAGGATGTCATCGACATCCGCCGGCTGGACGGAGAGTCGGAGCAGGGCCCTGACCAGCACCTCCTTATAAGTCAGGAACGCGTTGACAATTCTGTTTCCAGACTCGGTCATACGTTGGTGATCGGTCGGTAGAGCCGGGTATGCCCGGTCAGATCGGCGCCGTTCGACAGGCTCGTGAACTCGTTTGTATTGTCGAATGGAGTGAGCCGCCGCCAGCCGTCGTGGTGCTCTTCGTTGTCGGTGAAATCCCGGCGGCAGCAGGAATCGTTGATCCGCACGCCGAATATGTCCGACAGCCTTATCCCGGCACGTTGCATCCTGAATTCCCCCCAAGCTGGCATCGCTAATTGCTCGTGAACCAGTGAATGTAAACATTTACACATCTTTGCGGTAATTGCTTTTTTTGTCAATAGGTAAATAGTGATAATGAATTCTGACTTGAATCAATCAGTTAGATTCTGGTTTTGCGCTCGGCGATACAACGGCGGTTCGAGAAGCGACAAAAAGACGGTCCCGGCAAGCCGCCTGCGGCCGTTTCGGGTCCTGTACTGGGTCAGATAACGCGGTCGGTGTAGGGTGTAATCGTTTTCGTATTGTCCCCATACACCCTTTCCGATCGATCGATATCGAACCGGGTTGCCGATCGATTCCCGTATCGGACGATTTATTGATGTTGTAAACGTTTACACCAACCATTCAGTCGGCGCACGGGCACGGTCGAGCAGAATATCCGGTACATCGACGCCCAGAGCGCGCGCCGTTAGACCGAAGCCGTTTTGGATGCCGAAACGTCGATGGAATTCGCTCCCGCCGACTTTAAGCAGATGGCGGGTCTGATCCGCTGTTACAACGCGAGCAGGTTTGACTATCTCTGCGTCTCGGCCGACGCTGAGATCGGGAAACGCATCGGCATCATGAGCTGCGATTTTCGCACACCAAAACACCCATAAGTCGCCATTTTCGCTGCCGAGATCGTGCGTCATGCGACGCCTTTCGTCGTCGGACTCGAGTATGCGCGGCATTCGGAACGGCAGAACCTTGCCTGTAGCCGCATCCCCGGCTCAACGCCTTGCACAGATACTTCGTTGTTCGGGTGGGCTGGGTCTTCCATTGTTGAAACTCGATGCTATTCTGCCGTTTTCGCGACGATTGAGTGCGGCGACTTGGCACTGCGAGCGCTTCTATTTTTGGTCATCTGCATTGCCGTTCCGATTTGCGCGCTTGCGAGTGCGGAAGTGGGAACGGCGGACGCGCCCGAATGGGTGGAAGACGTGCCGTTGGGCGGATTCGCCTCCGATCGCTCCGGGCAGATTCGAGGCGGGATTGCCTTTCTCCTGAGCGACCGGCAGGTTCGCAAGACCGTGACCGGATTCGAGTATTTCCATCGGTTTGCGTATGAGGTCGTTGACCGGACCGGCCTCGAAGACGCTGCGCGAATTACCTACTCGTTCGACCCGACGCGCGAAACTGTGAGCTTCAATGCCATACGAATCCAGCGTGACGGAGCCGAGATCAATCGACTAGCCGATGCAGAGGTTACCGTCTTGCGACAGGAGGAGGACCTCGAGAACAGCCTGATCGACGGTGATCTCACGGCACTGGTCCAACTCGAGGACGTCCGCGTCGGCGACGTGATCGAGTATGCGCTCAGTGGCGTCGTTGAGCAGGAGCTCTGGCCCGACGAGTTGTTCTGGATGGCCCAGGTCGAGTGGCAGGTGCCTCTGGCACAAATGCACTTCAAGCTGTCCGTGCCGGAAGAACTGACCGTCAGCTATCGGAGCGTATCGACAGACCTCGAGCCTGAGGTCGTCCGGCAAGACGGCTGGACCAGCTACAAGCTGCACGTCCACGATCCTAAACCGGTGCGGTTGGAAGACAACCTGCCGAACGACTACGTCTCATTCGGGCTCGTTGCCTTTACGACGATGGACGAGTGGTCGGACGTTGTCGATTGGGCGGAGCCTCTGTTTACGTTCGACGAAGCGTTACCCGAAGACTTTGTCGCTCAGCTCGACGAAATTGCGGCCAACTATTCGACACCCGGCGAGCGCGCTACCCATGCGTTGCGACTGGTTCAGGATCAGATTCGGTATCTGGGGCTCGAGATCGGGCTGGGTTCGCATGTGCCGCGCGCGCCGGGCGTCACGCTCAAGCGTGGATACGGCGATTGCAAGGACAAGTCGGTTCTGTTGGTGTCGGCGCTGGAATACCTCGGTATCGATGCCGTTCCGGCCCTTGCTTCGATTGCGAGCGGCGGCACCCTCCCGCAACTCCCGCCATCGATCGGAAGCTTCGACCATGTGATTGTCGAGTTCGACATAGAAGGAAAGAAGTTCTGGGCCGACCCGACACTGACGCATCAGGGCGGCGTTGCCGAAGATCTCACAAGCCTGAACTATGGGTATGTGTTGCCAATTCGTCCTGATCAGACCGAACTCGTCGAGATGGAGGTGCGGGTGCCGTCATCGGCAACGCTCGAGTTTGCCGAAACTTTCGACTTTTCCGAAGCGGACGACCTCGGCCTGAGAATCCGTATCGAACACACGTATCGGGGAAGCTGGGCCGATTATCAACGACTACGGCTCGTCAACTCGGGGTCGGATAGCCTGGCACTCGGTTATCTCGATTTCTACGCAGCGTACTACGACGAACTCATTGAAGAGCAGCCACTAGAAATCTCGGATGACCTCGATGCCAACGTCATTGTCGTCACTGCCCATTACATGATCGACGCCGAGGCGCTCGCGCGGACGAACTATCGAAATGAGCTGCCAATCTACGCGACTGCCTTACAGCGGGAACTGCCTAGCACGATAGAGGCCAATCGGTTGGCCCCGTTGCGACTGAACTACGGCGCGAACTTTCGCCACATCATTCGCATCGTTCTGCCGGGGAAAAGGCTGAATCTTCCGGAAGACAAGTCGAGGATCGCAAGTGGCGTTTCCTACTCGCGAACCTTCGAGCAGCTCGGCGATACGCTGGTCATGGACTATTCGCTGTTGATTGGCCAGGAAGTGATCGACCTGGCTTCCGTCAAACCCGTGCTAGACCTGGCCGACGAGATAGCGGACGACACCGAACTCGTTATCCGTCTGAATTCCGCGATGCCGACTCCCGTCCGTCGACTCGGCTTCCAAGAGGAACTCGATCCTGCCACGATTTTCTCGATCGAACTGATTCAGCAAAAAGTCGACGACAAAGACTACGTCGATGCACTGACCTACCTGAACTCCTTGCTCGGCAGCGAAACCGACCGTACGGACGTACGTGGGTACCTCCAGCTTCAGAAGGCGCTGGTGCTCGTCGAGCTCGGCAGAAAGCGAGCGGCAATTAGGCCGTTCAACGAGGCTTTCGAGCTGTATCAGCCGCCTCGACCGGACGGGTATTTCAAATACCTCAACGTGCTGCGCGATAGCGGCGAATACGAACGCACGGTCGAAGTGATGGGCGAGCTCTTCGACAAACATCCCGAGGCTGTCGCGAGTCTCAACATGCAGTGGATTTCAGGATTGTGGCAAATGCTGGACGGCGAAGATCTGAGGTCGGCCCAGGACGACATGTCACTGATATTGGCGCGCGCCGTCCACAAGCACAACGTAGACAACGTCGATGAATTCTCTTTTTTCATTACCGAGACCGTCGAAACCCTCAGCCAGAACGGCAACGAAAAAGAGGCGATGGAATACCTCGAAAACTTGAAAGATCCCGTGGCGTTTGCATCGTTATTGACACAGAAGAAGAGCCAGGCAATCTGGGAGGCGGTCGAAGAGCATACCGGCAACGACCTCTCAAGAGCGATCAAGGACTACGTCAAACGTACATGGCTATCGGTCAACCTCGCTCCCAGTGATTTCCAGGTCCTTACCCGACATATTCAGGCGCTGCGCATGGCAGAGGAATACGAGGAGGCCACGCAGATCGCTGATCGCTACATCGAAAACTGGCCGCGGATAGAAGCCGTTGGCGAGCATGCCTACTGGTTTGTCAACGAAACGGCGTACGCGTTGTCCGACGCCGGCAAACCTGACGAGGCGCTCGAACTGATGGACCGGCTGGTCGACCTGGACGTCGAAGAGAACGCGAGCCTGATTTCGATGGCAATCAACCGGGCACAGATGTTGATGCACTGGGGCGAGTTCGAGGCGACGCTCGAAGCGGTCGAGACCCTGGAGGCGCTAGCGGATAACTACGCCACCGACTACGGGCGAATGTGGATATTCGATGCCAAGGCTTGTTCCCTGCACCAGCTCGGCCGGAGGGAAGACGCCATGGCGGTGCTGACCGATTCCATTGAACCGATTTCCGACAAGAACAAAGGCGCCTACACCAAGACGCTGCTTTGCCTCGACGAGACGGACAGAGCGGCGGAGTTGCTGATCAATCGTTTGCAGGACGCAACGAATCGGACAAGTGTGATTCTGTCGTTCAGCCAGACTTCGCGCCCGTCGACGATGGCGCCGTTTCTGGCGGAGCTGGAGCAGCGTGGGGACGCGGTTCGTGCCCGGGCGGACGTTATGGAGGAATTCGGCAAAGTCGGGCGCAGCATTACCATCGACGGCGCGAGAACCTACTGGGGTGACTTTTAGGCACAGGGAGCGACCTTCGTCTCACGGTCCTCGGTCGAAGACTTCCCCTGTATTGCCCTTAAGTATGCCGCCGTATTGATAACAACCAGGTCACGGATCGCGGTTATTCTCGATTGAAAAGCCACACTATCCCGAGCCGATAGCTATCGGGGCTGTTCGCGGTGTGCGTTCCGCCCTCTATTGTTGCTGCTCTTATCGCCCACTAAGCATCGTCGCGATACTTCCAGGCAATCAAACCACTCGAGCGCAGCTTATGCCGTTGATCTATGGCTACTTATGGGGTCCAAATAACGGCTTATGCGCACTCCCACAATGGCCGCCGCCGCTATCCGCACTTGGAGTCGCCGCAGGCGAGACAGGTCATGCACCCGTCCATCATCACCACCGCGGCCGTACTGCATTTGCTGCAGAGCTGAGCGCCCTCCGGATAATCGTTGTCGGAAAATGCATCCTGCTGTTTCCCCTGGGCCTCGAACTCCGCACGCTTCTCGGCGATCAGCTTCTGCTGGCCGTCGTCCAGTTCGGGCTTGGCCATCAGACCGATCGAAATCAGGTGCTTCTCGACGATGTAGCCGAGTTCGGCGATGATCGACGGCATGAACTTGCCGCCGGGCTGCCAGTAACCGCCGCGAGGATCGAAAACCGCCTTGAGCTCGTCGACCAGGAACGTAACGTCGCCCCCTTTTCGGAATACGGCTGAAATGATCCGCGTCAGTGCCACGATCCACTGGTAGTGATCAAGGTTCTTCGAGTTGATGAAAATCTCGAACGGCCGCCGTTTCTCGAACTCGGTGCCCTCGTTCAAGATGATGTCGTTGATCGTCACGTACATCGCATGATCCGAAATCGGCGTCTTGACCTTGTACGTGGAGCCCACCAGCATTTCCGGGCGCTCCAGCTTTTCGTGCATGCGAATAACTTCGGCACGGCCGTCTTCAGCCTCTTCTCTCACGTAGTCGGGTTTCCCCGCCTTTTTCTTGTTTTCCTCGGGCTGTTTGACCGAATAACCCACAATCTTCTTGTCTATCTTGTTCATCGTTTTCGGTAGTCCTATCGTCTCGGCAGGTCGTTACGATCGACCGTCAGCCGTCAGAATTTTCCGTAATAACCTTCTTTTAACGCATCGAAGAGATTTGCCGCGGTATGAACTTCGCCGTCGTATTCGACGTCTTCGTCGCCGCGCAGCTCCAGCTCGGAACCGTCTTCGAGCGTAAACGTGTACGTCGTGTTCTTGAGGTCCTGCTCTTTGACCAGCACCCCCTGGAACGCCTCGGGGTTGAAACGGAACGTCGTACAACCTTTCAAGCCCTGGTCATACGCATACATGTAAATATCCTTGAAATCTTCATAGGGGTATTCCGTGGGCACGTTTGCCGTTTTGGAAATGGAAGAGTCGATCCAACGTTGCGCGGCCGCCTGTATGTCCACGTGTTCGGTAGGCGTAATGTCTTCCGCGGTCACGAAATAGCCCGGCAGCCGGTTTTCCGCCGCCACCTCGTCGCCGCCGCTTTCCGGCATCGCGTTGGCATTCACCACGTCGCGATACCGCAATAGCTCGTAGGAAAAAACGTCGACCTTCTCCTTCGTTTTCTTTCCCTGCCGAATGACGTTCCTGAAATAGTGGTGCGCAAAACTGGGCTCGATCCCGTTACTGGCATTGTTGGCCAGCGACAGAGAGATAGTGCCCGTCGGCGCAATCGAGCTGTGATGCGTGAAGCGCGCGCCGACTTCCGACAGCCGTTTGACCAACGCCGGATTTTCCTCGGCGATCTTTTGCATGTAACGGCTATAGCGGCTGTGCAGCACCCGCCCCAGCACCTTGTCGCCAACCTTGTAACCGTCTCTGACCATCTCCGGCCGTTTCGCCAACATCGCCTGCGTGACGTCGAACTCCTCGTTCATGATCGGCGCCGGCCCTTTTTCGACGGCCAGCTCGAGCGCCGTCTCCCAGCCGGCCAGCGCCAGCTGTTTCGCCACCTCTTCGGTGAACGCGACCGAATTCTTCGAGCCGTATTTCATCCGCAGCATCGTGATCGTGGAACCCAGGCCCAAAAAGCCCATGCCGTGTCGCCGCTTGCGCGTGATTTCCTCCCGCTGCCTCGGCAACGGGAGCCCGTTTATCTCCACGACGTTGTCCAACATGCGGGTAAACACACGCACGACCTTTCTGAAGGAATCCCAGTCGAAGCGCGCGTTCTCGGTGAACGGGTCTACGACAAACTTCGTCAGATTGACGGAACCGAGCAGACAGGAGCCGTAGGGCGGCAGCGGTTGCTCGCCGCAGGGATTCGTGGCGCGAATGTTTTCCGTAAACCAGTTATTGTTCATCTCGTTGACCTTGTCGATCAGTACGAAGCCCGGCTCCGCAAAATCGTAGGTCGACGCCATGATCAGATCCCACACCCGACGAGCCGGCAACGTGCGGTAGATCTTGCAGGCCACCAACCCGTCGTCGCTACGCGCATAGTCCCCCGGCTCCGGCCATTCGCGCCAAACGAATTGCGACCCGTCGCCGAGGTCCATGCCGTCCTGTTCGACCTCTTTTTCGGTGACCGGAAACGCGAGCTGCCAATCGCCGTCGTTCTTGACAGCCTGCATGAACTCGTCCGTGATGAGCAGGGACAGGTTGAACTGACGCAAGCGGCCGTCCTCGCGTTTCGCCCGTATGAAGTCGATCGCATCCGGATGGCCGACGTCGAACGTGCCCATTTGCGCCCCGCGCCGGCCGCCGGCGGACGACACCGTAAAACACATCCGATCGTAGATATCCATGAACGAGAGCGGCCCGGACGTAAAAGCGCCCGCGCCGGTGACGTACGCACCTTTCGGGCGCAGCGTCGAAAACTCGTAACCAATGCCGCAACCCGCCTTGAGCGTCAGCCCGGCTTCGTGGACTTTGTTCAGAATGTTGTCCATCGAATCGCCGACCGTGCCGGACACGGTACAATTGATGGTCGACGTCGCCGGTTTGTGGTCCTGCGCGCCGGCGTTCGACATGATCCGCCCGGCGGGAATGGCGCCGCTGCGCAAGGCCCAAACGAATTCCTCGAAATACTTCTCGCGCTCCGACTCTTCCTCGACATCGGCAAGGGCGCGCGCAACGCGACGGTACGTATCATCGATGCTGGCATCGATGACCGATCCGTCCTTGGCCATCAGCCGATACTTGGCGTCCCAAATATCGAGCGACGCCGGTTGAAGCAGGTCTTCGCCCATGGTGTTGGTTTCTAGATTAACAGCGGACTTCATGTGGCCCCATTCTCCCTAAATTTCGTACGCACGAGATCGTCAAAACGGTGCCCGGACCGCCCCAACCCTCGTTCCGGGATACGCATACCGGATTCGTTCCTGCTGCCCAAGACGGCTCGTCAAAGCCGTCAATCCGGTGCCGCGCTACCCAAGATCTCCGTTACGGTTTCCCCAATTCCCTGATTGATCCGCTCTTTTCAGAGCGAATAATCCCCCGCTCGCCGCATGCACATTTTTCAGCGGCGAGACCCCATTCGGCGTTAGTTCGTCGTTGGTACAGACACAAGATGTTGTGTCTGAATGAGCACAAGATTATGCCCGTAAGAGACGACTGTCAAGGCCTCATTCGTTTTTTATCAAGGGTTTAAAACTTATTAAAAACAAATAGTTAAAAATCCTTCCGAAGTAACTGCTTTAAAAGAAAGGAAAAAAAAATGACACTTTTGTGAAAACACCCAGCCACAACATCTAGTGGCTGTTTCCCGGCTTCGCCTCGACGCGACGACGACGCCGAATCTGCTCTACACGACCCATATTTCCTGTCTTGAAATGACCTGCCACGGCCCAATTTATGCGCTCAACGAGGGCCTGTTAACGCTTGATCGAGTCATCCTGCCGAAGGCCGGAAGCAGGCCCGGACTCGACCCCATTGAATACGGAGCACAACGACATGACCATTACCCGATATGAGCCTTTCAGGCTGATCAAACTGCTGAACCGCGACCTGGATCGCCTGGCCGCGCGCCGCGGCGACCGGACCGCCGGCGACAACCACGGCGTCGCCGACTGGACGCCGGCCGTCGACATCCTGGAGCAAAAAGACCGCTTTGTTCTCCGCGCCGACCTGCCGGGCGTGGACGTCGACGCCATCGACGTCAGGATGGAAGACGGTGTGTTGACCCTGTCCGGCGAGCGCAAGCGCGAGACGGACGAGGAAATCGACGGCGTACGCCGCTTCGAGCGATTGAGTGGACGCTTTTTGCGTCGTTTCTCACTGCCGGAATCGGCCGACGCAGAGCAGATCACCGCGCGCAGCGCCAACGGCATCCTCGAAGTGAGCATCCCGAAACAGCCCGAGGCGCAGCCTCGGCGCATCACGGTGGAAGCGGCCTGACGCGGCCGTCGGCTGCGACCCTATGCCGATGACCGGCATCCTAATCGGATGCCGGTCCACCCGATAAACGGGGACCCGCGGAACTTTCCCGTCGGCATCGTGGTCCCGGTTTAAAGTGGCTATGATAGTTGTAGAGATCGACATTCCGGACGCCAGCGTCGCCCGGACGAACTGAATTAAGGAAGTATTTTCGATGAAGATTGGCACTCAAGTGGTTTCGACCCTCCTGCTCGTCGCGATGGCCATGAGCAGCCATGCCGCGCTGCCGGACAGCCTGAATGGAGAACCCATGCCGAGCCTTGCACCGCTCGTCAAACGGGTCGCACCCGCCGTCGTCAACATTCGCGTCAGCCAAACCGTCGAAGCCCGATCACCGTACGCCGATGACATGTTCCGCCGCTTTTTCGGCCTGCCCGAGGGCGGCGGCGGCTCACGCGAGGTTCAGAGCGCGGGTTCCGGTGTTATCGTCGACGCCGAGGAAGGCTACATCCTGACGAATCATCACGTCGTCGAAGGCGCCGACAAGATCCTGATTACCCTGCTGAACGAGGACACCCTCGAGGCCGAGGTTGTCGGATCGGACGCCGAAACCGACATCGCCGTCATTCGCGTCGATCCGGGCAGTCTCGTCGACATTGCCATCGGAGATTCCGAAGCCGTGGAAGTGGGTGATTTTGTCATCGCGATCGGCAACCCCTTCGGCCTCGGACACACGGTCACGTCCGGCATCGTCAGCGCACTCGGTCGCACGGGCATCAGCCGAAACGGCTACGAAGACTTCATTCAAACCGACGCGTCCATCAACCCGGGCAACTCCGGCGGCGCACTGGTCAACATGCGCGGCGAACTCGTCGGCATCAATTCGGCAATCATCAGCCGAACCGGCGGCAACGTCGGCATCGGCTTCGCGGTTCCGTCCGAACTTGCGCGCTCCATCATGCGCCAGCTTCTCGACTACGGGGAAGTCCGACGAGGCCTGCTGGGCGTCTCTATCCAAACCATCGATGCGGAAAGCGCGAAGGCGCTCGGCGCCGAAGTCGAAAGCGGCGCCCTGGTCTCCTCAGTGGTTGCCGGTTCAGCGGCGGAAAAAGCCGGTATCCAGGTTGACGACATTATTATCAGCGTCAACGACGAGCGAATCGACAACAGCCGCGAGCTGGCCAACGCAATCGGTCTCAAGGGTTCCGGCGAGCAGGTGGAAATCGAGTTCGTCAGGGACGGCAAGAGACGCCACGTGACCGCCGAACTCGACCAGCAGCGCGTGTCGCGCTCCAGCGGTGAGGAGCTCCACCCGGGATTGCTCGGCGCACAGTTTGCGGCCAATGCGACAACCGCCACCCGCGGCATCGAGGTGACCGACGTCGAGGCGGGATCGCCGGCCGCGCAGCGCGGGCTTCGAGCCGGAGACGTAATCACGGCCGTCAATCGGCGCTCCGTCCAAAACCTCGATCAGCTTCGCGAAATAGCCGCCAACAGCAACATACTCTTCCTGCTGGTGCAGCGCGGCGATCGCGCACTGATGCTGCAAATCCGTTAGGCCCCGCTCGAATCCGCAATATGCCGAAGCCCGATCACCCGTATCGGGCTTTTCTTTTGCGCCGTTGCTTTTCCGAACCCGGTCGATTGCGGCAGGTCAAAAGCCTCAGTATCGTTAACTCCGGAATAACCGGTCAGCAGGGACAGCCGATGCGGCGGATGCGCCGAACACTTTGTAATCCGTGGTTTCTAGCCTGTGGCTTTCTGATCCCGACCTTGGGCGTTTCCGCGTCTTTGGAAGAACAACGCGATGTCTTTCGCAAGGTATATCCAGCCGCGGAACGCGGTGACTGGAAACCGGCGGAGAAACACGCCGGGACGCTCGAGGATTATGTCCTGTGGCCGGACCTGAGGGCCGCGTATCTGCGCACGCGGCTGGGCCGGAACGACGACCGTATTCGTGACTTCCTGGGCCGTTACGAAACCCTGAAGCCGGCGCGCGAACTGCGCTATCGTTATGCGCTGCACCTCGCGAAAAACGCCCGCCACGCCGAATTTCTGCGGGTGTACGGCAAATATTACACCGACCTGGGGGAACCGTCCCTCGACTGCATCGCGGCACATGCGAACTTTGCGCTCGGGCGCCCCGAAGCGGCCGCGCCGCTCGCGAAAAAACTCTGGCTCGTCGGCAGGAGCCAGGTTGACCAGTGCGATCCCGTGTTCGCGGCGCTGCGGAGGGCCGGGATGCTCACCCCGCAACTTCTCCGCCAGCGGTTCACGCTCGCCGTCGAGCAAAAACAGTTCATGCTTGCGCGCTATCTTGCGCGCTCGATCGACGACGCGGCGCTTGCCGAGGCGAATCGCTGGCTTCGTGCACACGGCAACCCCGATCGCTTTCTGCGTATCGCCGACGTCAGCGACGGCAACCGGGTCTTCCACGAACAGCTCGCGTACGCGGCCCAGAGACTGGCCTATGGCGACCCCCACAGGGCGCTGCGGCACTGGCGCCGCCTCGAGAAGGACATGCGTTTCGACGCCGAACTGAGCGACCGCGTGAACCGACAGGCCGCACTGTGGGCCGCACGGCTGAATCTCCACGACGCCAGAACACTGCTCGATTCGCTCGACGGCGGGGCCATCGACAACGAGGTACGTCGCTGGCAGATTCGCAGTGCGCTCCGGGATCAGGACTGGAACCGGGTCGTCGAACTGGGTGATGCGCTGTCGGCGGGCGAGAAGCAGCGTGAAGAATGGCGGTACTGGCGAGCGATCGCGCTGCAGCGATCCGGATCGGAAGCCGAGTCCATGCTGATTCTCAGCGGGCTTGCCGAGAAACGCAGCTATTACGGTTTTTTGGCGGCGGATTATCTCGGCGTCGACTACGCACTTGACGAATCGAAAGTGGCCGCCGACGAAACCACGATTGCCCGCCTCGCCGCGCGGCCGGATATCGTTCGCGCACGCGAACTGTATCGCGTCGGCCTGGACGGACGCGCGCGGTCCGAGTGGGACGCGGCCATGAGATTGCTGGGCGACCATGAAAAGACGCAGGCGGCGCTGCTTGCGCACCGTTGGAACTGGCATTCCCGCGCCATTTCGGTTGCGGCGCAGGCGGGTGAATTCGACGACCTGAGTCTGCGTTATCCATTGCCGCATCGCGAAGCCTTCCAGCGCTCCGCCAACGAGGCGGGTGTGCGGGAAAGCTGGGCTTACGGCGTCGCGCGCAGCGAAAGCCTGTTCATGCGGGACATACGCTCGAGCGCCGGCGCGATCGGCGTAATGCAGCTGATGCCGGCCACCGGAAGAAGCACCGCCAAAGAAATCAAATATCCTTACAAAGGGCGCAACACGCTGGTCGATCCGGCCAGCAACATACGCCTCGGCACGCGTTACCTCGGCAAGATGCACGACCGCTTCGACCGGCATCCGGCGCTGGCGACCGCCGCCTACAACGCGGGCCCGCAGCGCGTGTCGAAGTGGCTGTCCGGAAACAAAGCGGTGGACGCGCGCATTTGGGTGGAGACGATTCCTTTTAATGAAACCCGAAGCTATGTGCGCCGGGTACTGGCGTCAGACGTGATCTTTCATTGGCGCCTCACGGGGCACACCAGTCGCCTGTCTAATTACCTGCCGGAAATAAGCCCTTGATCGCATCCGGGCGATCGAGATCGGCCGAACGTCCTGGGCGTTCGGCCTCCGCCGATCGCACCAGACCGTCGAGGGCCTGCCGGCGATCGGCGGGCGGCAGGTCGCCGAGCCGTTCGGCCTCCGCGTAAAAACACGCGATATCGCTGCCGCAGTCCACGAGAATACGGCGAAATGCGTCGAGCTGGCCGCGATAAAGCGCCAGCGACGCGAGCCGGGCGTTGTTCAACGGCGGCCGCAACCATCCTGGTCCCTCGAAGCCGAGCCGTTTCGCGTCCTCGGCCGCTTGTGCGATCAGCGCGTCGATGAGACGCTGCTTGCGCGCACGCTTCAGGTCATCGTCAATATCCTGCGCGTAAAGCGCATTGAGTTCGAGCTTGGCGGCGTCGGCGCTCGTCGTCAGCTGCCGGCGAAGCTCGTCGCGTGCCCGGTACCGGTCCAGTTCGGCGTCCCTGCCCTTCGCGCTCAGCCAGCGCTCCAGGCCAAACTCGGCCACCGCGGTCGCAAACGATTCGTTGAAGCCGGTATCGCCCTTGATGAAAAGCCGTTGGTGCGCAAGCTCGTGAAACAGCGTCGATACGAGGTCCACGTCCGACCAGCGCAACATCGTGTTCAGAACCGGATCGTCGAATCTGCCCAGGGTCGAATAGGCCGGCACGCCGCCGACGTACACGTCGTAACCCTGCCTGCTGAGTTTCCGCGCCCGGCGTTCGGCCGACGCCTGCGAGAAATAGCCGCGATAGGCGACACAGCCCACCACCGGAAAACACCAGGTTTTCGGTTCGAGGGAAAATTCGGGCGCCGCAAAAACGTTCCACACGACGTAGTCGCGCTCGAGATCGGTATACGTCCGGTAACTGTCGTTTTCGGGCAGCAGAAGGGTTTCGACGGCAAAACGGCGCGCATCCAGCACCGTGACAAGCCGCTGCCGCGTCGCCTCCGGCAGCGTCGGGTCCTGCAGCAGTTCGGCGATCGGCTCGCGCTTGCGCAAGACTTCCAGCTGGCCGTTGACGGCCTGCATGTAATAACAGCCTCCCATCTGCAATGCCGCGACAGCGGCAACGACGACGATCGCGGCCCACGACGCACGCTTCCTGGCTCGTTTCAAAAGCTGTTGCATAACTCCGTGTTCTTCCGGTGACAAATCTGCGCAAATAGCTCGGCCCGCCCGCGCGGAAACGATACTATCGGCGCATGCAAGTGTACCTGGTAGGTGGCGCTGTTCGAGACGAACAGCTTGGCATTTCGGTGACGGAGCGGGACTGGTGCGTCGTGGGCGCCACTCCCGAGGACATGGTGAACGCGGGTTATCGTCCGGTCGGCAAGGACTTCCCTGTTTTCCTGCACCCCGACACCGGCGAGGAGTATGCGCTGGCGCGAACGGAACGCAAGACCGGCCCCGGGTACCGCGGCTTTGCGTTCAACACGTCCCCGGACATTTCGATCGAGGACGATCTGACGCGGCGCGATCTGACCGTCAACGCAATGGCCCGGGATGCCGAGGGCGCGCTGATCGACCCTCACGGCGGCGCCGCGGACCTCGCGGCAAAACGACTGCGTCACGTCTCGGCGGCTTTTCGTGAGGACCCGGTCCGCGTGCTGCGCACGGCCAGATTCGCGGCGCGTTTTGCCGGGCTCGGCTTCGAGGTTGCGGACGAGACGATGCGGCTCATGTCCGCGATGGTCGAGGACGGTGAGGTCGACGCACTCGTGCCGGACCGGGTTTGGAAAGAGACCGAAACCGCCCTCGCCGGACCGGACCCGCAGGTGTTTTTCGAGATTCTGCGCCGCTGCGGCGCGCTTGCCCGCATCTACCCGGAAATCGACGCCCTGTTCGGCGTACCGCAACCTCCGAAATGGCATCCCGAAATCGACTGCGGAGTGCATGCGATGATGGTGGTCCGTCAGGCGGCGGCGCTGAGCGACTCGCCGGCCGTCCGATTCGCGGCGCTGACGCACGATCTGGGCAAGGCGGAGACGCCGGCCGATCAGCTGCCCGCGCACCCCGGACACGAAAAACGCAGCTTGGCGATCATTCGGCGTTTGGCCGGGCGGCTGCCGATTCCCGTCGCATGCCGCGAACTCGCACTGATCGTCGCGGAGTTCCACGGCCACGCTCACCGCGCACTCGAACTGAAACCGTCAACGGTTCTCAAGGTGCTCGAGCGCAGCGACGCGTTTCGCCGTCCGGAGCGATTCGATGATTTCCTCCTGGCCTGCGAGGCGGACGCGCGCGGTCGGACGAACTTCGAGAACAGGACCTACCCGCAAGCCGCGTATCTCGCCGGCGCCCTGGCCGCGGCCCGCGCCGTGCGCGTCGGCGAGATCGCCGCCAACGAGGACGACGGTCGAAAGATCGCCGAGGTCATTCGGCGCGAGCGCATCCGCGCCATAACCGACTTCAAGGCCGCTCGGTAGAAGCGCTCGGCGCAATACCCGGCCGGACGACGATCGACCGGGTCATTCGTGGAACAGGTACAAAAAGAACGAGAAAACCGTTGCACCGCCGAAATTTTCGGAGTCGTCATAAGCCAGGCGCAACTCGATGTCGGCCGCGTCCCCGGCGGGCGTCAGGAAGCCGATACCGTACGAATCGATGTCCCCCCGATCGACTTCGGTACGCCAGCGAGCAAAACGAAAATCCAGTCTTCGCAAACCGAACGCGATCTCCAAACCGGCGCTGGCGCGAAAGTCGACCAGGCTGTTCACCAGGCTCAAGCGCGAGCGACCGAAAAAACGCAGGGTGTCGACGTTTGGCTGAATACGGATGTTTCGCGAATAGTCGTAGTCCATACCGCTGGCGTAGATACGAAATCGTTCGTTCAGGGGCATCGACGCCGATACGCCGATGCCGTCCGCGCTGAAATCGACGGTGGCGCGTTCGCGCCGGTTTCCGTCGCCGATCGTCAAATCGAAGTTCCGCCGCTGGTAGTCGACGGACACCGAACCCGCTTCGCCGCGCAGATACAGGGAACCGCGGAGGTCCCTGGAATCGAGAAGATCGTCGTCGCCCCAGTACGCGGCGCCAAGGCGCACGCCCAGGGGTTTGAAATGATGATCGATGCCGATGTCCGCGTACAGCGTCGACAGGTCGAACGACCCCCGGTCGGATTCGGTCCTGGCCAAAGACGCCGACAACCAGGTCTCGTCGAGCAGCCCGACGTCCGCGAACAGCGAGTACGCCCGGTTGTCGGCATCGTCCACCTCCGCCCCGAGACCGACGATCAGTGGGTTCGCCGCCGCCGGATCGAGCGCGGCAAACACCGCGGCGACGGTCGTCGCGAAAAACCAACTGCGACTAGAGCACGACATAAACAATGACGCCCGCCAGGAGCAGACGATAAACGGCAAACGGCAGAAGCCCGATTCTACTCACGAATCGCATCATGAGATCGATGCAGACGTAGGCGACGATGGCCGAAACGACCGCCGCAACGGCAAGCTCCGCCCACGCGATCGCTTCGTCGGACAGCAGCATTGAGAGTAATTCGTAACAGGCCGCCAGCAGGATCACCGGCGCCGACAGCAGAAACGAGAATCGCGCGGCGTCCCGGCGCTGCAGACCCAGCAGACGACCCGCCGTGATCGTCACGCCCGAGCGCGACGTCCCCGGAACCAGGGCAAGCGCCTGGGCGAGACCGATGAACACGGCGTCGCGGACGCTCACCTCCGCGATCGTTCGTTGCCGCGGGCCAAAGCGGTCCGCAAGCGCCATCAGGACGCCGTAAAACGCGAGGGTGACCACAACAACGGCCGGGCTGCGCAGATTCGTCTCGATCCAGCCGGCAAACGCGAGGCCCGCGATGGCCGCCGGAACCGTACCCAGCCCTATCCCCAGAGCCAACCTCGATTCCAGGCTCGTGACCGCGCGATTGGCGAGCAGACCGACACCGCCTCGAATCAGCCCTGCAAGGTCTCCGCGAAAATACACGGCAACCGCGGCCAGAGAGCCGAAGTGCACGGCGACGTCGAACGCGAGGCCCTGATCCGTCCAGCCGACGACGTTCGGCACCAGGACCAGATGACCCGAACTGGAGATCGGCAAAAACTCGGTGAGCCCCTGCACGATCGCGAGCACTATGATTTGCAGCCAGCTCATCGGCCCGCCAGCTTGCCGCGAACCGCCAACACGAGACTGAAACGCCCCGCCGGGGCCCGTTTTCCGCCTAGCGGGTGTATCAGAATTCCTATCACAGCGTATGCGCCCTGTCTGCGTGGGTGAACGTGTCCGGCGTCAGCACGTCACCTTTACTCAAACCCAAACACTTGAAGTTCTCGCCCATCTCCGTGGGCAGCGTCAGCAGCTTCACCTGGCGCGCCGTCTCCAGCTGCTCCGCGGTGGACCGAAAGCCGAACTCCGCAAACTCATTGTCCAGCCCGCCGTTCAATAGAAACATTGCCTGAGTCACAAAACCGTCGACCGCAGCGCCACATTGGCTCGCCGCGAGGGCCGCCGCGGAAAAATCGACCCAAGCCGTAATGTCCTGGATGCCGGGGTAAATCAGCGCTTCGTTGTGCACCCGATGGCGAAAATGGCAGCGCAGCCACCCCTCGCCCCGTTCCCGCGCGTAATACTGGCGGCGTGGCAGACCGTAGTCGAACAGAAACACGATCCCTTTGTTCAACGAACCCAGAACGTCCTGAATCCAGCCGGCCAGACCGAGCGACACCTCCGAGCGAAACCCGGCGGACAGGCTTCGTCCGAGGGCGGCTTCTATCTTGTCGACCTCGGCCGCGACCGCGCTGCCGGCCTCCCGCCACTCGTAACGAAACCCGCTATCGGCGTTCACTACGAACTGCTGCAGGACCTGTTCGGCGTTGCGCTCGAAGCGCTCGACCGGCAGCGCATCCGCAACCTCGTTCGCGACGACGACGCCGTCAAAACGCTTCGGCAGCGCGTCAACCCATTCGACCGACGTCGGAATATCCGGCAGTGACGCGGCTATCCTCCGCTGCTGTCGTTCGATCAGTTCGGCTGAAACGTCGAGAATCAGGTAACGGGCAGGCAGTGAGTCCAGTTCCGCCAGCCGGCTCAGCAGTGAAACGGCAAGCGCGCCGCTGCCCGCGCCCAGTTCCAGGACGACACCGTCGGCGAGCGCGTCCAGCGTCGGTGCACATTGACGCGCCAGCACTCGCCCGAACAGCGGCGACACTTCCGGAGCGGTCACAAAATCGCCGTGCGCGCCGAATTTGATCGCACCCGCGGCGTAATAGCCCAGTCCTGGTGCGTAAAGCGCGTGCCGCATGTAGTCCCCGAAACTGATGCGGCCACCCGCCGTTTCGATTTGCAGACGGATAAAATCGGCGACGCGCGCGCTGTGCCGCAAGGCATCCGGGCCCGGGCTCGGCAGCCCGGCGGGGATGATGGGTTCCGGTTGCATGGCGTGGTTCAGTGTCCAACAATGGCGACAATGTATTTCGCTTTGCGGCCAATTGCCATTCGCACGCGCCGTTCGCCTGAGGGAGCCACGGAGATAGCGGCATGACAACGGACAGAGACCTGCGGGGCCACAGCGCGCTCGTGACCGGTGCGTCACGACGCATCGGCGCGGCGATCGCGCGTCGATTGCATGCCGCGGGCGCACGCGTCGGAATCCACTACCGCGGCTCTGCCGCTGACGCGACGGCCTTGCGCGACGAATTGAATGCCGACCGTGAAGAATCGGCCGAGACGTTCTCCGCCGATCTGTTGAACACGGACGCGTCGCGGGAGCTGATCGACGCTTTCGTGGGCTGGAGCGGAGGCCTGCAGATCCTCGTCAACAATGCCTCGAGTTTTTATCCGACGCCGATCGGGACGGTGACGGAAGCGCAATGGGAGGAGTTGATCGGCAGTAACCTGAAGGCGCCGCTGTTTCTGTCGCAAGCCGCCCGTCCCCACCTGAAAGACGCCAACGGCAGCATCGTCAACATCGTGGATATCCATGCGCGGCGGCCGTTGAAGGACCACCCCGTGTACGGCGCCGCAAAGGCGGGTCTCGAGATGCTCACGCGGTCGCTGGCCAAGGATCTCGCGCCGGAAGTGCGCGTCAACGGCATCGCCCCGGGCGCCATTCTGTGGCCCGAAGCCGGTATGACGGAATCGGCTCAACAGAGCATCCTCGAGCAGATTCCCCTGAAACGCGCCGGAACTCCGGACGACATCGCCGGTTGCGTGCTGTACCTGACGCGGGACGCGCACTATGTGACGGGGCAGATCGTCGCGGTTGACGGCGGCCGTAGCCTGGGTTGGTGAGCCGGACGGCGCAGCGCAATCCCCGCGCTACCGGAGTTCGATGTCCAGCCGCTGCAAATCGTGGCCACCCTGCTTCATCGCCTTCCAGTGCTCGGCAAAGGAACGCCCGGTCTCGGGGTGCACGTCGTCGGGCGCAACGTCGCAGAGCGGCTTCAGAACGAAGGGGTAAAGCAGCACGTCGGGGCGCGGTATCGTGACCGGTGGCGCCTTCGACACGCGCTGCCCGTAAAGCAGGATGTCAATGTCCAGCGGCCGGGACGAGAACCGGGAATTGCCCCGCCTGCGACCCGCCAGGCCGTGGATGACCTCGATCTCTTCGAGCATCGTTTCGACATCGCTGCCGACGTCTACGCCCACCACCATGTTCAGGAAATCGTCGCCGTCGAAGCCAACCGCCTTGTTTCGATACACCGGGGACAGACGGAGTTCCCCGTAACGCCGGTGCAGTTCGCTTATCGCCAGCCGCAGGTGTTTCTCGGCCTCGATATTGCTGCCGAGACTGAGATAAACGGGCACTTTTGCGCACGCCGCCTTACTCACTGTCGGCGTTTTTGCGTTCGATGACGATACCGACGTCGCGCGCCCCCCGGATCGCCGCGGGTTTGTTGACGCGGACCTTTATCCAGGGCACCTGGAACTCGCCGAGCACCGTTTCGGCAATTTTCTCGGCCATGGTCTCGACCAGCTTGAACTCCGATTCCAGAACCAGTTCCTGCACGCGCTTGGCCACCAGTTTGTAATTGAGAGTGTCGTCGATGCTGTCGCTGACCGCAGCCTTGCGGATGTCGGCCGCCATCTCCAGATCGATCACCACGGTCTGGGGGATCTTTCGCTCCCAGTCCCAGATGCCCACGATCGTCTCGACTTCGAGCCCCGTTAAGAAGAGTTTATCCATTGCTGCCGGTTCCAAATTTGACGGCGCTCACGCGGCCGGTGGTTGCAGAGACTCCAGCGACCAGCGCGCGATTGCCTGCATGTGCGCGGGATCCCGACCGTCGCCAAGGCGCAGCGCGCCGGCAACCGCGATCATGGCCCCGTTGTCGGTGCACAGTTCGAGTCTCGGATAGTGGACGCGCCCGCCGAAGCGTTCGGCAAGCTCGCGGCGCAACAGGCGATTGGCGCCAACGCCGCCGGCGACCACCACCCGCGACGCGTCAACGGACTGCGCCGCACGGACCGTGCGCGTGACCAGCGTGTCCACGACCGCGCGCTGAAACGACGCGGCGATGTCCGCCTTTACCGCTTCCAGATCGCCGCGCTTCTCGGCGTCACGCACGAGCAGCATCACGGCGGTCTTGAGACCGCTGAAACTGAAGTCGGCGCCCGGCCGGTCCAGCATCGGCCGCGGCAGGCTGAACGCGGTATCGTCGCCCTCCTCGGCAAGCTTCGCGAGCGCGGGACCGCCCGGGTAGCCGAGACCCAAAAGCTTTGCGGTCTTGTCGAACGCCTCTCCGGCCGCGTCGTCCAGCGTGCTGCCCAGGATGTGATAACGGCCCAGGCCCTGAACGTCAACCAGCATCGTATGCCCGCCGGACACCAGCAGCGCCACAAACGGGTAAGCGGGCGGCTCCTCCTCCAGCATCAGCGCCATCAGGTGGCCTTCCATGTGATGAACGGGGATCACCGGGCACGCCCAGGCGAGCGCCAGTCCGCTGGCCAGCCCGCTGCCCACCATCAGGGCGCCCACCAGACCGGGACCGGCGGTGTACGCCACCGCGTCCGGGCGATCGACGCCGGCTTCTTGCAGAACCTGTCGAACCATCGGCAGCAGCCGCCTGATGTGGTCGCGCGACGCGATTTCCGGGACGACGCCGCCGTACACCGCGTGCAGATCGACCTGGCTGTGCAGCGCCTGGGCCAGTAACCCGCGCTCCGTGTCGTAAACGGCGGCGCCGGTCTCGTCACAGCTGGTTTCAATACCGAGTACTTGCATAGGCGGCGCATGATACCTGAGGAAACCCGCCAAATTGGATCTATACCCTGAAAATTCCCCGGATCGGGGCTTTGCAATGACCGGTAAATGCCGATATTATGCGCGGTCTTGTCCCGGCCCTTGCGCCGGGTTTATTTGTATTTGGACGGAAGATAGACAAAACCCATGCCACACGTACGCGTTAAGGAAAATGAGGTTTTTGACGCCGCACTGCGACGCTTCAAGCGTGCCTGCGAAAAAGCCGGCATCCTGACCGAACTCCGTCGTCGCGAGTTCTACGAGAAGCCGACCCAGGAGCGTAAACGCAAAAAGGCGGCCGCCGTGAAGCGGCATCTGAAACGCATGTCGCGCGAAGCCGCTCGCCGGAAACGCCTCTACTGACCCGCCTTTCCGCGCCGTCCGCCGTCACGGCCGGCGCAGCAGCAGAAAACGGGTCAGGGAATGGCCGCAGCCGCGCCAACAGCACTCCCATTGCGAAACCCAATGACCCTCAAAAGCCAAATCCAGGACGACACGAAGACCGCCATGAAGGCCGGTGACAAAGACCGGCTCAAGGTGCTGCGGCTGATCCTGGCGGCGATAAAACAGCAGGAAGTGGACCGGCGAGTCGAACTCGAGGATAGCGACGTCCTCTCGGTCCTCAACAAGATGGTCAAGCAGCGCCGTGATTCGGTCACGCAATTTCGCGACGGTGGCCGTGAAGATCTGGCGGCGATCGAGCAAGACGAGATCGGCATACTCGAGCACTATTTGCCCGCCCAGCTATCCGACGAAGACGTCGACCAGCTGATCCGGGAGGCGATTTCCGCTACCGGAGCGGAGAGCCTGCGTGACATGGGCAAGGTCATGGCGATTGTCAAACAAAAGGCGGAAGGACGCGCCGACCTCGGGGCCGTCAGCAGCCGCGTCAAGGCCGAGCTGGGCCGGTAGATCGAGCCGGACGACCGCAATACGATCAACGCAGCGTAATTCCGGCTGGCGCGACGCGGTCTTTTGGCTATCCTTGGTGGTAGATGGCGTCGGCACTGGCTCACGCCGGACAAAATAAGAACAACACGCTTGATTTTTTGGGGCCGTCTGAACCGGATTCGCCCGTCGTAACGTTTCAAATCGTATGAGTAGCCGGATGATTCCCCAGCACTTCATTGATGATCTGATCGCCCGCGCCGACATCACGGAGGTGGTCGGGCGGCACGTTCAGCTGAAGAAGGCCGGCCGGGAGTTCAAGGCAAACTGCCCGTTCCACGACGAGAAAACACCCTCTTTTACGGTCAGTCCGACCAAGGGCTTTTACCACTGCTTCGGCTGCGGCGCGCACGGCACGGCCATCGGCTTCCTGATGGAATACGATCACATGACCTTTGTCGAGGCCGTCGAAACCCTTGCCGGAATGCTGGGTATCGAGGTGCCGCGCGAGGAAACGGAACGGCCGGCGCAGCGCTACGACGAGCTGTTCGAGCTGATGCGGCGCGTGGAACTCCACTTCCAACAGACGCTCAAGGACGACCGGCAAGCCATTGCCTATCTGCAAGGACGCGGCATCGATGGCGCGACGGCCAAACGTTTCGGGATCGGGTATGCCGCGGAGGGTTGGAGCCACGTCCTGGACAAATTCGGCACCTCGAGGGAAGCCATCGAACGTTTACTCGCCGTCGGCATGATCATCCGCAAGGACAACGGCAGCCATTACGATCGATTTCGTAAGCGCATCATGTTTCCGATTCGCGACAGCCGCGGGCGCACAATCGGTTTCGGCGGCCGCGTCATGGGCGACGACGAGCCGAAGTATCTCAACTCGCCCGAAACGGTTCTTTTTCACAAGGGCCGCGAGCTCTACGGTTTGTTCGAGGCCCGCCGGGCATTGCGGCACATCGAGCGGCTGGTCGTCGTCGAAGGTTACATGGACGTCGTCGGGCTGGCCCGCCACGGCATCGATTTCTCGGTGGCGACGCTCGGAACCGCGACCACCGCGGATCATCTGAACCGACTCTTTCGACTGACCGAAAACGTGTATTTTGCCTTCGACGGCGACGCGGCGGGCCGCAAGGCGGCGTGGCGCGCGTTGGAGAACGCGCTGCCACAGCTCCGCGAGGGCCGGCAGATTCGTTTTGTGTTTCTACCGGAAAAACAGGACCCGGATTCGTTTGTGAAGGCCAAGGGCGCAAACGCCTTCGAGGAGCTGCTGGAAGCGGGTCTGCCGCTGTCGGAGTTCCTCATCGAGGAATTGGCGGCGGACGTGGATCTCGCGTCGGTGGACGGTCAAGCCCGGCTCGCGGAACGCGCGGCGCCGCTGCTGCGCCGTGTCCCTCAGGGGGTCTATCGCGAACTGTTGATCCGCGGCCTCGCCAAACGGGTCGAACTTTCGGAGGCAAAACTCAAGTCCCTGCTTCTGAAGGGTAAGGACGGGGCCGGAAACGCCGGAAACCCGACCGCAACCCGGATACGCGGCGGTACGGGCCGCCGTACCGCCGGCAAGCCCTCGCTGGTCAGGCGGGCGATCACGCTGTTGCTGCACCAACCGAAGGCCGGGCTGGGCCTCGATCTCGAATCCATACGGGAGCTCGACCGTCCGGGTATCGAATTATTGCGAGAACTCGTTGAAACGGTGCGCCGCGAACCCAATATCACGACAGCCGGGTTGCTGGAGCGCTTCCGGACCCACGAAGAAGGCCGTCACCTGGGCCGTTTGGCCAGCGCCGAGATACCGCCCGACGAGGAATTCGACCCTGCCCCCGAGCTGGCCGAGTGTCTGCGCCGGCTGGCGTTGGACGGCAATCGGGAAAAGATCAATTTTCTCATTGAAAAACAAAAACATAGCTCGCTCTCGGATGCCGAAAAATGGCAGCTCCCGGGGGTTGAGCAAAAAAACCGCGGCTAGCCGTGAAAATAACGGATAGTCCTAGATTAACCATTGTCATAACAGTACACTTGGCTGTTTGCATTTTTTACCCAGAGGTCCAACCGTCTTGAGCGAGAAACGTGCAAAAATCGCTGGCAATACGCAGGCCCAGCAACTGAAAGACCTGATCGCCCGTGGCAAGGAACAGGGGTACCTGACCTACACGGAAGTCAACGATCACCTGCCCAACGATATTGTCGACCCGGAACAGATCGAAGACATCGTCAACATGATCAACGACATGGGTATCGCGGTGCACGAAAAAGCACCGGATGCCGAGTCCTTGCTGCTGTCCGACGCAGCCGTGTCGAACGACGAAGACGCCGCCGAAGCCGCGGAAGCGGCGCTGGCCAGCGTGGATGCCGAGTTCGGACGCACGACCGACCCGGTGCGTATGTACATGCGCGAGATGGGCACGGTAGAGCTCCTGACGCGTCAGGGTGAAATCGAGATTGCCAAGCGTATCGAAGACGGCCTCAATCAGGTCAAGATGCACATGGCGCACTTCCCGCCCACGATCGAGCGGCTTCTGGAAGTGTATGACGCGGTCGTCGCCGGCGACACGCGCCTGCAGGATTTTGTCGTCGGCTTCATCGATCCGAACGCACCCGACGAGATCAAGTCGCCGGTCAACAAGGCGGATCAGGACTCGAGTGAAGAGGATGAAGACGAAGTCATCGACACCGGCCCAGATCCCGAGGAAGTTGCCGCGCGCATCAAAGTGATTCGGCGGCTGTTCAATCGCACGCTGACGGCGCTCGACAAACACGGCAGCGCGGACAAGCGCACCGTAAAGATTCGCACCGAGCTCGCACAGCAGCTGATGGAACTGAAGCTTGCGCCGAAGCTCACGGACATGCTGGTGCGTAACCTGCGGGACTCCGTGGCGGTCATCCGCACGCAGGAGCGCCAGGTGATGCAGATCTGCGTTCGCGACTGCGGCATGCCGCGCAAGGACTTCATCGCGAGCTTCCCGAAAAGCGAAACCAATCTGAACTGGATCGACAAACACATACGCGCAAAACGCAAACACTCCTCGTCGATTGCAAAACGCAAAGACGACGTGTTGCGGTCGCAGCGGAAGCTGATGGCGATCGAGACGCTGACCAATCTCAAGATTGCCGAAATCAAAGAGATCAACCGGCAGATGTCGATCGGTGAGGCGAAGGCACGGCGCGCGAAAAAGGAAATGGTCGAGGCGAATCTGCGCCTGGTCATCTCCATCGCCAAGAAATACACCAACCGCGGCCTGCAGTTCCTGGACCTGATCCAGGAAGGCAATATCGGACTCATGAAGGCCGTCGACAAGTTCGAGTACCGGCGCGGCTACAAGTTCTCGACCTATGCGACCTGGTGGATTCGTCAGGCGATCACGCGCTCGATCGCGGATCAGGCACGCACGATCCGTATTCCGGTCCACATGATCGAAACGATCAACAAGCTGAACCGTATTTCACGGCAGATGTTGCAGGAGATGGGCCGCGAGCCGCTGCCCGACGAGCTGGCCGAACGCATGGACATGCCCGAAGACAAGGTTCGCAAGGTCCTGAAGATCGCAAAGGAACCGATCTCGATGGAAACGCCGATCGGCGACGACGAGGACTCGCACCTCGGCGACTTCATCGAAGACGCAACCGTGCGTTCGCCGATCGAATCCGCCACGACCGAGGGTTTGAAAGAAACCACGCATTCGGTGTTGGCAGGCCTGACGCCGCGCGAGGCGAAGGTGCTGCGCATGCGCTTCGGCATCGATATGAACACCGACCACACGCTGGAAGAAGTCGGCAAACAGTTCGACGTCACGCGTGAGCGGATTCGTCAGATCGAGGCGAAAGCGCTGCGTAAGCTCCGGCATCCGACGCGTTCGGATCAGCTCAGGAGCTTTCTGCTGGAGGATTAGCGGCACCGCCACTGTTGGACTGAAAAAGCCGGGCGTTGCCCGGCTTTTTTCTTGCGGGCGCGGTAACCCCGACTGTTGGAGCCCGTCCTGACGAGTCATCATCGCAAGAACATTTGCATCGCTAAAACCGCCGCCAATCTGATAGAATGCCGCTCCCACAGTGGGCCTGTAGCTCAGTTGGTTAGAGCAGGGGACTCATCAAAATGGTGCTGTCGCGTCGAAAGACGCGATACGAACGGGATGAATTCAGGGAAACCTTAACAGTTCGGCTGATGGCAATCCTGAGCCAAGCCGGGGGTACACCCCCGGACGGTGCAGAGACTACCTGAGAACTTCAGCGTTCTTGATAACAGGCTAGAGCGTCCCGCCCCTAACAATTCGGTTGAGGGTGATGAGATAGTCCGCTCCATTCGGAAACGAATGGGACAAGTGAATCCCTTGGTCCCAGGTTCGAGTCCTGGCGGGCCCACCATATATACGCGCATGTTTTGCTTGGCCGACGTCGCTGCGGCTTACCAGGAACCCGACAACAGGACTATGCCGGCCCAAGGCCTAACGGCCTTGGGCGTTCGCCGCAACGAAGCGATGCTTCGTTGCTATCGGCTCACCCTGGCGGGCCCACCATACCTCCACGCACGTTTTCCTTCGCACAAAGTCGCTGCGGCTTACCAGCAATTCAACAATAGGATCAGACCGGCCCAAGGTCTCTTGCCGGTGGGCGATCGCCCCGAATCAGCGATGCGCGGTAACAGCCTCGTACTGAGTTGGTCAAATAGAGTGCATCGACGCCGGCCAGCTCGTCGACGTGCACCGGCCGCTCTTCGATTTTCCCTTCCTCCAACAACCACTGCCGGTAAGTTCCGGCCAGCAAGCCGCAGCTGATTGGCGGCGTCACGAGATCGCCGCCCGTCCGAATGAGGACGTTGGCGACGGTCGACTCGGTCACGAAGCCGTCGCCGTTCCAAAGCAATACGTCGTACGCACCTCCCGCTTGTCGCACAGCCTCCTGATAGACGTCTCGTCGCGTCGTTTTGTGATAGAGGAACGGATCGTCCCGATCGACCGGCCGCGTAGCCAACCGCAAGGGTTGTTCCTCTACCTGACGCTTTTCGTCGATGGGCGACCATGTCACCTGCATCTGGCCGTCCGACGCCAGCAGCAGACGAACACGGTAGTCTCCGTCCCCAAGGCTCTCGGCCAGTTTCGCCAGACGCTCATCAACCGCGGCACGATCGAACGGAAACTCGAAGTACTCGGCGGATCGCCGCAGTCGCTCGAGATGGTGCTTCAGCAGGAAGTAGCCGGAACCCGACGTCCAGCGCAGAGTCTCCAAAAGCTCGAAACCGGCGGCGGCCCGCTCGTTCGTGAGTGCCCGCGCCTTGAGCAGGCACTCGTCGAATTCGTCCGCGGGCAGGGAGTCCGCCACTATCCCGCTGCCAATCCCATAGACCGACTTTCCCGTCTCCTTGTCGATCCAGGCCGTACGGATGGCCACGTTGAACTCGGCCTGCCGCCCCGGCCCGACGTATCCGATCGCTCCCGTATAAACTTCGCGCGGCGCGTCTTCGGTGGCTGCAATCAGCTGCACGCTCGCCGCTTTGGGCGCCCCGGTGACCGACGCACAGGGGAAAAGCGCGGAGAAAATTTCGCTCACCGGCGCTCTGCTCTTCGCCGAGACCGTCGACGTCATCTGCCAGAGCGTCGGGAGTTTCACGATATCGAACAGCGACCGGACGACCACCGAGCCGGGCGTTGCGACGCGGCCCAGGTCGTTCCGAATCATGTCGGTGATCATGACGTTCTCGGCCCGGTTCTTTTCGGATCGATGCAGCCACGCGGCGGCCGCGCGGTCTTCCGCGAGCGTCCGGCCGCGACCGCAGGTGCCTTTCATCGGCTGGCAGAGAACGTCCGAACCGTTCAGACGGAAGAACAGTTCCGGCGATCCCGAGACGACGGCGTGATCGCTGCACTCCACCCATGCCGCGTAGCGGGCGCCCGCCGCCATGCGCCGGAATAGGCTGCTCGAATCCACACGGCCGTCGCCTGTCAGCCTGATCGCGTGGTTGACCTGGTAACAATTGCCGGCGGCGATCTGCTCGAGAAGGTACCGGGCGTTCGCAAGGTAGGCTTCCCGCGAGGACGATAGTCGCCACAGAGGCAACGGTGACGAGGAGGCGCCGTCGATCGAGGAAAGCCGCGTCGGCGGCGGAAACAAGCCCATACAGACCAACGGCAGACGACGCTTGGAGCGGTCGCACGAAACATAGGCCGAGTCGAACCCGGCCGCCGCCTCATAACCCACATAGCCGGCAGCGTAAAGCCCCCTGCTGACGACCGCATCCTCCACCTCGTGCAGCACGTCCAACACATCGGACACTTCCGTCGCGACCAGCGTGGCGCTCGGGCGCTCGAAGAGCAGATAGCCGGCGGTCGCCGAATCCCGAAGGACTGTCTTTTTAATCTCGGATGTTCTCATCACTTCATGCCCGGGCACCGAGGCGAAACACCGGTCAAACTCGGCATCGCAACCACGGCGCACCGGGACCGCGAGGCCGGTCCGTCACCAGCGATACCGCAGCTTGAGACTTGCCTGCCGACGCGGTGCAGGCGTTCCGGGAAACTCCTCGAAATCATTGTTGGTCAGGTTGTCCACGACCAGAGTCAGCCCCAGTCGTTGAATGGACAGCGACCGCCACTCGATCGCGAGGGACCCGACATACGCATCCCCGCCGTTCGTCCGGAGCGGATTGCGGATCTGGCGGCGGTATTCGTTGTCAACGTGAACCGTGACGCTTGCCCCCAGGTGATACCGTAATGCCGCGGTTACGCGATGCCGGGCATAGTTCAACGCATAGTAGCTGGCATCCACGGGCACCGGGCCGTAGTTTGCGTCTTTGTCGAGGTATGCGTAGCTCACCGTGAGACCGGCGGCCGACCACTCTCGCACGAGCAGAGCCTCGAACCCCGTCACGTCGAGATCCACTGCATTGGCCTGGCGGACAAACGGCGCTCCGCTCAGGAACGTCCAGTCGACCAGTTGATCATCGATTCGCCGGAACGCCAGCAGCTCGGCACGCCAGTTCGAGCGGTCACGCCCGTAGCGGAGCACCAGGCTCTCTGCGCGCTCTCGCCCGAGCGCCGAATTGCCGCCGAAGAGTCCCTGTGGCGCTGAATTCAATGCCGTATAGCCCGGTACCTGCGAGGTGGCGACGTAACTCACCGCCCATTCATCGCTGCCGGACGGATGCGTGCGAAGCATCGACACACTCGCCATTGGCAGGAGTTCGTCCCCGTCCCGATTCGAGGCGTCAAAGGTCGCGCCGAATTGCAGCGACACGCCGACGCCGGCCTTCGGCGTCCATCGGTATTCCGGCGCGACGGTGGCTTTCAGATATCGGCGGCTGTCGAAGTCGCCGAACGTCAGGTCCGTGGAACGGACCAGTTCGTCGCCGCTGAGCTGCAAGCCGTAGCGCAGCGCCCACGGTGAAACCGCGTGACGGCCCTGGAGGCCAACGGCGTAACTGCGCGTGCGATGATCAAAGGAACCGGGTACGTCCGATTCTCTGCTGCGACGGTCGAAATCATAGTCGTCCTCCACGTCCCGGTAATAGGCCGCGAGTTCGACGAACGCGGCGCCTCGCTCATCCTGCTGATACTCCATGCGATGGTTTGCGATGAGCAGGGCGGTTTTCGTGTGGTCCGTCTCCGGCAGGGCCGCGAAACCCGTGTAGGCGCCCGGCCAGCCGAAAAAACTGTCCTGGTAGGCGATCGCCAGATCCGTTTGCGAACGATTGCGCCGGTGTTGTACGCGCAGAAGCGCTCGCTCGAATCGGTGATCACCGTTGTCACGACTGCCGTCGCCCTCGGAAAGCGCGTAACGCGCTTCGATCCCGGTCGCGCCGAGATCGTCATGCGTGACGAGGCCCGCCGCGCCGAAGGCGCCGGACCGCAGCGCATCCGTACCGCCGCCAAGCGTGATTTCACGATATCCAAGCATGGGTCGCCACGCGTACGCGAGCGTGGCGACAGTGGAATTGAATCCGGCCATCGCGTGCGCCGAGTCCGTTAACGGATTCGGCATCGACAGGACAGCGGGGTCAATGGGCAAGCCTGCGGTGTAGTGGCCCGTCTGCGGATCAAAAACGGCAATGGCGCCAACCGCAACACCGGTATTCTCGAAAACGCCGCCTCTTATCGATATGTCGGCTTGCGCTTCCGCGGAGCCGCGGAACTGAAGATCGATTTCCGGATCGTAGCGGAGCCTGGTTGCGATTGTCGCGAACAGGTTCGCCGGTTCGTCGTTGGCAACGCGCTGCGCTTTGACCGTAATCGTCGGAATATCGGCCCGATCAGCCGCCGGATCGTCGTCCGACTCAGCCAGGGCCGCAGAATGCGGCCCAAGAACGGCGCTGCTACCGGCCGCACACAAAACAAGGTGCCGGGCGAATCGCCCGCGTATCGGTTTCATCGTCTCAAGATTTCCTCGTGCTCAAGATCCACCGCGGGCGTGCGGCGATTGTCGTCTGCGGCGGTGGCCGCCGCATCGGGCCGCATAGGATACAAGCGCGCCGGTCGTTCGTGCGGCCTTACTGGGGAAACACTTTGTTGACGATCAGTATCGGAAGCTTGCGTATGCTGTGGAAACCGGTCAGATCGTGATCCCCGCTTCGCTAACGAGGTTCTTCAACACCGGCAACAGCCGATCGGCCGAGCGCTCGAGTTTTTGCATTTTTTGCTTGAGCTCGTTCGGGTCGGGATGATTCAGCAGTTCCAGCAAAGAGACATGGGCGCACTCCTCCGAGAGTTCGAGCCCTTCCGAGGCGAATCCGTTCTTGAGTTTTTGGACTTCCTGCTCGAACTCGTCCACCGCCGATGCGGGAAGTACCGTGAGAACGGTGAACGCGGCAACCGTCAGCCCGAAGGCAACGGTGACGTAAAGCAACAGATTTTTGGCCGCCTCTGAGGCGATTCCGCCGTTCAACAACCTTGCCAGGAAGTACGCCCACTTCTCGGGCCCGAGCGTTGTCGCGGCGTTCGGGAGATTCTTGAATATTCCGAAGGCGACGTCCTTGAGCAGGCAGTCGGATGCCTGCGGAAAGTTCTGGTGGAACCATTGCAGCTCGGCCATGATCGCCGGAAGCTCTTCCTGCAATATCGCCGCCTCGCGCTGGTGCGTGTTGAGGTACTGCACGAATTGCAATGCGCGTATTGCGATGATCTCCGGAATGCCGAAAATAGCGCCGATCATGACCTCGAACTCGATCAGCGCTATCGTCTCCAGCCAGAGCGCGCGAGCGCCGCCCTCCGCAAACGCGCTTATCGGTACCAGGCTTCTGAAAAAGGTGCTGTAGCTCGTGTAGTAGAGGGCTCTGACCCCCTCATCGTAATAGACCAGACTGCCCGACATCGGGTAAACGACCATCAGCGAACCAAACACCTGGCCCCGGGTGACCTCTCGTTTCAGCTCTCCGTTGACGTACCATTTGCCTGGCTTCGCCTTCTTCATCAGCTCGGTCATCCTGCTTACGACGGCCGGTCCGGACTCGATGAGCGTGGCGGCGGAACTCCCGCCCGTGCTCGCGAACTCGACGCCGCCGCCGGCCGGCGACGGCAGGGGCCGCGCCGATCCGCCGCCAATGAGCGCCTGTATGGCATCGTCTTCCAACGAGCTCGCATGCGGTACGCTCTGCCCCGACGGCGCGTCGATCGAACCGGACGCAGCACCTGACGACGCGCCCGGGATGCCGTCGGCGTTTCCGGTTGACGCTCCCGGCGTCGAGGGCGAACCGGTCGGACCCTGCGCCTTTTCGGCGTCCCGTTTCGCCGCCTCGTTTACGATAGCGCCGGCCGAGGAGATGTCCTTGGCCCCGACGCTTGTGGCGGCCCCGGTCAGTGCGCCAAAACCCGCGCCCGCGATTTGCGTTGAAAGATCGCCGATCATCGAAAGAACCTTGTCCATGACCTGACCGTGGAGCTGCATGCCGCTGGCAAGGTTCGCGGATGCCTGGTCGCCGGCCGCCGTGGCGCCCGCCTGCGCCTGCTGCAGCGCCTGACTCGCCAGTTGGCGGGCCTCCGAGATTCCGCTCATGTCGCGGAACATATTCGCGGTGGTGATGGCGTTCAGGACCGACGCCATGCCTTGTGGATCGGGCAGCGCGGACGGCGCCTGGTTGGCCACCAGCGGCGCGTCGAGTTGACCGGGCCTCACGTCGGCGCTTTCAGCTCTCGAGCCGGCCTGAACAGCGGCAATATCGGGCGCGGAAATCGGTATCGGCGAGTCCTGCCAATTCCAGAACCGCGTGAGGTCGAGTTTCTCCGCCGAATTCGCCCGACCCAGAACCGCCTCGGCAAAAACGCCGCCGGTCGGCATCGGCAATAGCTCGACGGACGACGTGTTGGGCGCCAGAAAACCGTGGACGCGCCGCCACTCTTCCCAGGATTTGGTGTTTTCGTTGTGATAGGCAAACACCAGGTATTGCCCCGAAATAGCGACCGGTTTTCGATCGATGTTGTCGACGACCGGCTTGCCTTCAAACGTGTAATCGGACAGCAGCGTGGTGATGTCCGCTTCGTCGACCGAACGCCAGACCGCGCGCGAATAATGCTTGTTGAACATGTTGAGATGATCGATCAGCCACTGTTCCTCGGGGGCATGATCGAGAACGGCCAGCGGCAGGGTGACGGCGTCGGTAACCGCGGGATAGGTGTTGAGCGTCAAGACCAGCGGGTACACCGCATAGAATCGCGAGCCTTTGTAGCTGAATTTGAAAATTACGTCCAGGGTGACGTCGGTGGCGTTGTCATCGTCTCGCGCCGGCAGCCGCCAATTCAACTGCCGTATGGCGCTCAGCGGCTGATCGATTGCGCTGTCGTCGATTCTCGCACCAAGCGGCTCGAATTCCTGAAACACCGAGGTCTGCGAATTCGACCGCATGTATCGCCCGACGTGGTAATCCAGCAGGACGCAGCCGCGCGGCAGCACCCAGGGTTCCAACGGCGTATTTGCGACCGGGCCGTCCGTGATGGTTTTTGCGCCTTCGAGGCCCCAGTGCGGCTCCTGTCCGCGCAGGAAAGCGGTCGCCGTCGCGGTGTCGATGGAATTCAGTTGCGCAAACGTAAACGCGGTGGTTTTGGGAGGCATGGCCATGGCCGTAACAACCCGCAGGTCCAGCGCATGGCTCAGCACGATGGCGCGGTAGCGTTCGACGTTCTGTTTGTTCCAGCGGATGGACTTCATCGGAATATAGAGCGCGCGCTGCAGATGGTTCACGCCAGTAACCAGGCGGTACATTTGCACAACCTCGAAGTACTGAACGGTCAGCGCGTGCATGTGGTTGTAGTTGGTGACCGCGCGGGTAGTGACCTCCTCGGATTCGCTCTGCCAGACTTCCTGCACAATCGTTGCGCGACGGTTGCGCGCCGAACTCGAGTGCTGTTGCGTTCTGTCGGCGATGTTCTGCGACATGCTGGCGGCGATCTCGCGACTTCCGCTGGAGGACGTGGTGGTAACGACTTCGGTCGCGGTGTCGGATTGGCTGCTCGAACCGGCGCCGAAATCCGCGGCGCCAAGAAAACCGATGGCGCCGCCTGCCCCCGCACCGACGAGACCGCCGGCGCCCGCGCCAATCAGACCCCCGCCGATGGCGCCGGGAATCGCGCCAAAACCCGCGCCGGCAAGTCCGGCCACGGCGCCTACTCCGGCGCCACCGACGCCGCCGAGTCCGGCGCCCGCCACCGCCCCAACGCTCGCGCCCGCCCCGGCCGCCGCAAGCGCCTCACCCGAATTGTTCAGTCCAAACCCCGAATCGGCGGTGTTGGAGACGGTGGAATTGGCGTTCATCTGCGAGAAGCCGCCCTGCGCTTCATTCGCCACCGCGCGCGTCACTTCGTTGATCGAACGCGTGTGCATCGTGCTGTTTGCCAGCGACTCGGTTTGACTGACGTCTTCGCTGGTGCGTACACCCTGACGGCGGGACCAGTCGATCATCGCGATTCGCGTGGATTCTCCGGGGGCGAGAGCCAGCGAGTGCAGCAGATTGCCCAGAGCGAGACCGACCGGCATCCAGGCCTGTTCGTAACGCACGATTGCGCCGGTTCGGACCTTGAGGAACTGCTCTTTTTTCTCGAGCTCCGCCAGATCGATCGCGCCGCTTATCGGTTTTGACGGCGCGTTGTTTTGCGCGCTGTCGATCGTGTACACGGAGTAAAAGAACTTTTCGGTGGGGTATTCGTTGAACTTGGGCACCAGCTCCTGCGGAATCTCCGGATCCACGACCAGCTCGGATTCCATCGCGTCACCGTGGATGATGCGCCTGGCGGCGAGGAACGGCGCCCATCGGCCCAGTTCATCCAGATTTGTGACACCCAGGCTGTTTTCCAGCGCCTCGGCCGCGGGCCTGCTGACGTTTCTGAGCTTCGCTATCGGAATCTGCGCGAGTTCTTCGAGGGTCGTGACGTCGGAGTCCGCATCCAGCAATTCCGACGGTACCTGCTGAAACCGCGCAATCGGACCGAACCGATCGGAAACCATGCCTGTCAGAAGCAGCGCCGTCTGGAACAGCTGCGAAACACCCAGCTCGAATACGGTTTCGATACCGAACGATCGGAGCGTCGAGACCGCCGCATCCGAGACGCCGTGCAGGATGCTCACGGGTTGATTGGCAAGCTCATCCGCCGCCATGTGACGGAAAGGCACTTTCAGCGAATTCTGGATGTCCATCTGGTTTCAGCCCTATCGTGGATCTACACGTAGTAGCGAAAACCGTCCGGTTTTCCCCTCAGTCCGGCAGCAGCGCCTCCGCAAACAGCTCCCGGCCGCCGCAAACGACGCGGCACATCTGCCCCGCCTTGGCGTCGGTGATTTCGTTCTGCAAGTTTTCCTCGTGGGTCAGGCGAACCCGGCCGGCGGACTTCACCATGCCCTCGAGCAGCAGGACGTCGTCAATGTAAACCTGCACGGTCTGGTGCAACTGGAAGGAGGCGTGGCGCATCTTGAACCTGGCCTTCAACGAAAAATTCGGCTCTTCTTTCTCGATGCGCGACATTTCGATGTCCAGTTCGCCGAACTCCCGGCCCGAGGCGTCTTTGAACTCCGCCTCATAGTCCCACTTCCTGACCATTCGTTTGCCGAACAGGAGCGCAAGCAAGAACAGCAGGCCGATGAAGCCGACAAAACCGTACAGCATGTATCTGATAACGGAAAAAATGACGTCCATTGGACAACGCCCTCCCGCCCGACGTGGCCCAAGGATAAAGGACCCGGCGCCAAAACGCGGGATACAGTCGACAGTTTTGCGACGTCCGTCTTTGCCGACCGGAGCGTCACCGCAACCCCCCCGCGGCGGCCTGCGCTCAGGACAAGGATCGCACCGTCAGCGACGGCGCTAACACCGACGGCATACCTTGCGAAACCGGCACATTTTGCCCGTATTTGCCGCAGGTCCAGCCGCCGCCATCGAGCCGGGTATCGTTTGCGACCATGGACAGCCCGGCAAGCATCTCCGGGCCGTTGCCGGACAGCGTGAAGTCGCGCACCGGCATCAGAATTTTGCCGTTCTCGACCAGCCAGCCGTTCTTGACGGTAAACTCGAACTCGCCGTCGCCCAGTGACACGTTGCCGCCGGTAAACGTCTCCGCGACGATTCCCCGGCCCATGGCCGCGACCAGCTCATCATATTCGTACGGCCCGTTTTCCATGAACGTGCAGGTCATCCGCGGCATCGGCTGGTGACGGAACGACTCCCGGCGCCCTGACGCGGTCGTCTCCGTACCGAACTGCCTGGCGGTTACCCGGTCGTGGAGGTAGCTGCGCAGAATGCCGTTTTCCACCAGCACGCGCCGTCCGCAAACACTGCCCTCGTCATCGACGTTCAACGCGCCGCGCTCGTTCGGCAGCGTGCCCTGATCGACGATGGTCACCGAATCGTTTGCAACCCGCTCGTTCAACGCACCGTGGTAGGGGCTCACACGGTCGCGCACGAAGTCGGCTTCCAGCGCGTGCCCGATCGCCTCGTGAAGAACGACGCCGCTCGTGCCGGCGGCCAGTACGATCGGCATCTCACCCGACGGTGGACGCCGGGCATCGAACAGCACCTGCGTCCGATCGACGGCCCGCGTCACCATTTCAGCAAGGCGCTCGTCCGTGTACCACGACAGCTCGTCGCGCGCCGCGACGTTGGCGAAACCGGAGTGCGAAAGCCCGTTCCTTCGCAGGGTAAGCTGAGTACTCAGCCGCGTCATTGGTCGATGATCCAGGATCAACCGTCCATCCAGGGTCGCCACGAGCACTCGCTCGTCCGTGTCCGACCAGGCGATCTCGACGTCCGACACCGACGCGTCGGCCGCGCGCGCGAGAGCGTCGACTTTCTCCAGAATCGGCAACTTCCGATCGACGCCCACGTCGCTCCAGGCGAGTTCGGTGCGGTAGTGCTGTTCGGGCTGGTGCGCGACAAAGGCAATATCGGCCGGCGCTGCGGCGCCAACCGGCCCGCTTGCCGCACGCCGCGCGGCCGCAAGCATACCCTCCTCCGTCAAATCTTCCGTATGCGCAAACGCAACCGTCTCCCCGCGTATCACGCGCAGACCGACACCCTGGAGAATATCGGTACGTGCGCCGCCGACGGCGCCCCCCTGCATCCTGAGGCTGCTCCGACGGCGGTGCTGAAAGTAGAGTTCGGCCGTATCCGCGCCGTTCGCGCTGAGTTCAGCCATAACGCGGCCGAGGACGTGACGGTCAATGGCGAACCAATCGAGAAACGGGTCTTCGGGAAGCGGTTCCGCCACCAGCGCCGGCCGAGCCAGCGAGCAGCCGTGCAGAAACGCCGGCATTGTTACGACGGCGCCGCCAAGCATCGCGTTACGAAGGAACTTTCGTCGTTGCATCTCCGGACCTATCGCCGCGCGTTGCGTTTCCAGTACATCAGCAGCAGAAAGCCGAACAGCATTCCGCCAAGGTGCGCGAAGTTGGCGATACCCGGTTCTCGCCCCGAAATCCCGTAATACAGTTGCATGAGACCCGCCAGAATAACGAGATACTTCGCCTTCATCGGGATCGGAGGTATCAGCAGCAGTATCATCCGGTTCGGAAACGCCATGCCGTAGGCGAGCAGCACGCCGAACACCCCGCCCGACGCTCCGACCGTCGCATACTGGCCGCCCTGAGCGCCCGCGACAATCAACTGCACGAGTCCGGCACCGGCCACACAGACCAGGTAATAGGTAAGAAACCGCTGCTGTCCCATGAGCAATTCGAGTTCGCGACCGAACATCCACAGCATGACCATGTTGAGGAGGATGTGCGTGATGTTGCCGTGCAGGAATCCGTAGGTCACGAGCTGCCACGGGTAGAAATCGCGAAAGCCGCTTCCCCACGGCCACAGGGCGAAATAGGTGCCGACCGGACCGCTTACGATACCCGGACCGTCAAGCAGGTTTTGGGCGGCAAACACCGCGCCGTTGACAATCAACAGTATGAAGATGACGTCAGGGATAGCACCGCTCCCTGCCGGCCGGCGCGGCTGATAGCGCTGGTTCACGAGTTTCCACCTGGGGGACGTTTGCGAGACGTCGATTCTACGGCAATTCCGGCCCCGTTGTTCGTCACCAGCCGCCGCCTCCGCCGCCGCCACCTCCGCCGCCCGAAAAGCCGCCGCCACCGCCGCCGGACGACGAACCGGGCGGGGTCGCCGATGAACTGATCGCGGAGTTCAGACTGCTCGAGATACCCGAAGTCGTTCCGCTCATGTCGAAACTGTCCCAGGAACCGTTGTACCAGGCCGGATGATACGCAGTATCGTTGGGGCCGCGCAGTCCGGCGAATATCGACGCAAACCGCTCCGCCCAGCGCTGCTCGACGCCCATCGCCAGCGCAAACGGCAGGTAGGCCTCGAAAAGCTGCGGTGTCTTCTCCGGCGGATTACGCAGATTCATCTCGTCCTTCTCGGCGATGTCCATGTAATCCCTGAAACCGAGCATTTCGTCCAGCACCTTGCGGCCCAGAATCGTCGGTCGTTTCATCAGCGCCGCGAATACGAAGAACAGAGCGACCATGAGGACGATGCCGGCAACCACCGGAATCGTCGGCCCCGAGCCGACGTTGAGCGCAAGAACGGAAGACACGACGCCGATGACGAGCGCCGGCAGGCTGACGATTCCGTTACTGCGAAAATAACGCCCTCGATAGTCGCGACGAAGCGATTTGCGGTGGGCGCTGCGCGCACGGCGGATGCGATCGTGATACTCATTGTCGAGGATGAGCAGGCTGTTTTCCTCGAACAAGGCCTCATGGAGTTCCTTCTCTCCCGTTGCCAACGACGGCGGATGATCGCCCGGATCGGTTTTCTTCAGAGTGTATAGGTCGCCGGATTCGCGGATGCGCAAATAGCCTTTTACGGCAAGGTTCACCACCGCCGCGGTCATCACCTTGCTGTCGTAATACATCTGATGGATAAAACGCAGAGACGCCGGAGAGAATCCCTGCGGCGGCTCGTAACGAGTAACGATGAGCCCCTCTTCGGGGTCTTTACCGAACACGCGCCACGCAGGCACGAGGTAGAGAAGCATGCCCGCGATCCCCGCCAATACCGCAATGAGATTGAGGTTGTCCGACAGCAACCAGAGCAGCTTTTGCAAACGATCGGGCTCCGCGACGAACCCCTTGGGCCAGGCCACGACGATCGTGAGGCCCTCGTGCGGGTTCAGCGCGGACGTCGATCGAAACGTTGCGCGCCGACCCTCGGAACCGCTGACGACCTTCTTGCCTTGCTGTCCCATCAGGCCGGTGTATGCGGCTGCTTCGAGGATCTCGGGGTCACCGTCGAAGTCCAGTTCAACGGTTGCCCCGGCGTCGTCGATCGGGAAAGCCCAATCGTGACCGGTCACGTTCCAGTACAACTCGTCGTGACCTTCAAAGTAGCCCAGCATCCGATCCGCGCGATAGCGAAACACATAGGTATGAACGCCGTCCGGCAGCAACCGGTCGGCGCTGCCGAAATACGTGCGTACCCCGTTCCGGTTTTTCTCGGAAAAGTAGTCCTCGGCCGATCCGTTACGCAATACCGACAGGGGCTCGTAGACGACCTCTACGGTATTGCCGTAGGCATCGCTGTAGCGGGTTGGAAAATCCCGATAGATGCCGCGCCGAATCTGCCGGCCTTCCGACCGAACCGTGATGGTCTCGGTGACTTCGATCCAACCGGCCCGGGCCACTTTGACGTCGCTCTGGAACTCCAGTATGCGCTCGTCGGCCACGGCAGAAACCGATAATAAAAGCACAACCCCGAGCAAGAGCCGCCTCATTCGACGCCTCCGAGATTCACCAGAGGCACCGCGGCAACGTCGTCCGACGACTTCTGAAAGTACTCACGCGGCTCGAAGCCGAACCAATTCGCAACGATGTTGTTCGGCACCGTCTCGATACGGGTGTTCAATTCACGCACCGATCCGTTGTAGTAACGGCGGGCGAACTGCAGGTAGTCCTCGGTCTCGACCAGCTCGGCCTGAAGATTGAGAAAATTCTCGTTTGCCTTGAGATCGGGATACTGCTCCGCCAATGCGATTAGGCGATTGATGCCCTCACTAAGGCTCGCCTCTGCTTCACCGAGTCTGCCGACGGACGTGACCCGCATCGCCTCGGCGCGCAGTGTCGTTATCGTTTCGATCGTGGCGCGCTCGTAGTCGGCGTACTGATCGACCACTTTGACGAGCTGCGGGATCAGGTCGTGACGCCGTTGCAGCTGGACGTCGATGTCGCTCCAGGCTCCGTCGACACGGTTACGGGCACGGATCAGGCGGTTGTAGGCGACGGCGATCAGCACCGCGATCAGCGTCAGGAACGCGACAAACCAGATCACGAGCAAGCGCCTGTGCGACGTTTTAGTCCGCGCCGGGACGTATGCTGACGTCGTCGCCTATCGAGACCTCGCCGCCGCGGAGCACGGTACAGCAGACGCCGCCGCGCCAATCGGGCGTCAGCGCCTGCTTGAGGCCGGTGTGCTGCTCGTCCATTCGTGAACACGGCGCCGTTTCGACTTCAACTCTCAGGGTTACGTCGCCAATCTGAATGACGCTGCCCGCGACCCTCGGCAGATCGACGCCTTCGACAAGCAAGTTTGCCCGCCGCGTCGTCCACAGCAGCTTTTCACCGACTTCCGCACACACCTCGTCCCACACGTCGGAGGAAATCAGCGTCACCTGACGTTTCCTGGACCGGCCGCGGAAATCTCTCGAAACCCCGGCGTCTTCGCTGATCGCCACCGTGTCGAGCAACTCCATTGGAGCGCGCGTCGTTTCGCGCCTTGCGATTCCGGTGAGTTTTCCCATGATGACTCCGAAGAAACGGTGGACGGCGCATTGTAGCGAAGGATGCGAATCAATTCCGCGAACGCTGCGGTATCGGTTGATGGGTACCGCCCGTCAGCACGGGCTCCTACCGCGTTGCGGAGCCCACTCCGGAACGTCGCCACTGGTTTTTCCAGGAGCTCGTCCCGACGAGCGACCGGGATCAGACAATCAAGGCCAATCCGCGGTCCGCGGGTGACGCGCTGACTTCAGTACCAGAAGGAAATGAACACCTGGATCACGTTGCTGTCCATCGAGAAAAGCGGCTCTTCGCCAACGGGCCCGCCGAGAGTCAGATCACGAAACTCCTCGTAGTCGATCGTCAGAAAGTCGTACGAGAAGGTGACGGAACCCCTGTCGATGAAGTTCCAGCCGTTGTCGAGAAACTCGTACGTCGCCATTAACTTGACGGTGCTGCTGGTCAGCGGGCTGAGCTCTTTGTCGCGACCGCGGAAATTGGTTGCCTCGGACCGGGAAAAGATGTCGCGGAAAAAATGCGCGCCGGTCTGATCGTGAAATCGGTATTTGGCCTCGAACGTCCAGTCTCTCCACGGATGTATATAGGTGAGCGACGCCGTGTGCGAAACGATGTCCCAGGTATCGGTATAAAAGCGATATTCACCCTGAACGGCGGCGCGGTACGGCAAAAAGTAGCGCGCGCGAACGCCGAGCGCGTTTGACGTACGTGTGCTCGGATACAGCTCCGGTTCGTAGGCATAACCTCGCGGCTGACCCGCGTCCGCGTAACGCACCGAACGATACGGGTTGTTCAGGAAGCCCTCGTCGGTAATCGTCTCGAAATTCAGGCTCGTGATCAGATTGCGCGTGAAAATCTGCGTCAGCCCGAGACCGTAGTGCTGGCGCCTGTTTTCGCGCTCGAACCCGGGGTCGTCGGATCTGCCGACAACGTCGTCGCCGTAGGCGTAAGACAGCGACAGGGTGGTCAAGTCACCGAACATGTCCTGGCTGACTGCGAAACTGTAGGTCGTCGCGTCAAAATCGCTTTCGACGCTGCTCGTGTAGTTCGTCGTGATGGTCGTATTGCCGCGTAGGTAATCCATGCCCAACGACCATTGTGTGCGCTCCTCGGTGTAGGGACTTGCCGTCGTCACCACGTCGATCGACGCCGAGCTGACCATGTCGACGTAATAATTGCCGACGAACGAGGTGCTTTTGCCGACTTGCTTGCGGACCAGCAGCGACGGACCGTCGATCTGAACGCCGCCCCCTTCGTAGAGGTGGTACAGCACGTCGGTGCGATCGTCCGGCAACACGCCGGCCGAGGCCGTCTGACCGGACGCCAGCAACGCCGCGGTGAACAGAAGGACCAGTTGTCGTCGCAACATCATGCGTTCGCCATCCCGAGCCGTTCGTACGGCGACCGATCAGTTGCAGCCGCAGCCGCCGCCGGCCGCGCCCTCACCGCCGCGAGCGCCTTCCCGAGCCTCATAGACGTGGTACAGGTAAGCGGTAGACACCGGGTGGGCGTCGAGAAACATGATGGGATCCGCCAGCCTGTCACGTTCGTAAGGCTTTACCCATGGCTCGACGCTACCGCAGGCGGACAGCCCGCCGAGGAACGCCAGGGCCAGTACGACTCTGGTAAATCGATCAATCGTCATATCCATACTCCAAGCTTATTCGACACCCCTGTCTCGAACCGTGACCCCTGCCTCAGAAGAACATCGTGAAGCCGAGATGCCCTTCCATGTTGTGCGTGGTCTTGTCCTCACCGAGGATGTCGATGTCAAACAGGTGGTCGCGCACGTCCAGATGGATCGCCAGCGAATCCGTCAACAAAAATCGATAACCGGCCCCAAAATTGACGGTGAAACGGTCATCGCCCGCAAACGTGGTCGAACCAAGGCCGGCGATGAGATAAAGGTTGGTATTGAACGCGCGGCCTTCCCCAAAAAAAACCTCGCCGGGCAGGATATTGTAGCCCAGGCTCAGGTTGTAATACGTGAACGTCCGGTCGTCGTCGGAAAGAATTGGAGCGCCGCCGCTCAGGCGCTCGAAGCTCGTCAGGCCAGCCTCGGATTGGCCGGCCGTGCCTTCGACGAAAAAACCCTCGGTAACGTGGTACGCGAGCCGAACCCCGTAGACGACCTCGGACTCGAAGTCTTCGATGCTCATGATCCCGCCGAACAGGCCGATCTCGAAGTCCTCGGTATCGATCTCGGGCTCCTTGATCTCACGCCGCTCCACCTCCGGCTCGATGACCTGCCCCGGATCCTCGGCGGACGGGGGCGCCGTGGATTCCTGCCCGAAGCCAAACAGATTTTTGGTCGCAGCGCAGCCGGAAAGCCCAAAGGCCATGATTGGCAATGCTAGAAAAAGAATGCGAAACCGACTTTCCATTCCTCTACTTCCTCGTTGTCGTCGCGACTGGTGAATACCACGTAACTCTTGTATTCGGCTCTCAAGATGAAACGCCGCGTTGCATAAAACCGAAAACCGCCGCCCGCGTGGGCAATCTGATCGGTGCGGTCCTCACCCTGAACAATGGTTGATTTGGGTTCCGTGCGGATAACTCCGGCACCCAGGGTAAAAAACGGTGAAATACGCCAATCCGGCCAGGTCTCGTGGATGACGTTGACGCTGCCCATCCAACCGTTCGAGAAGTTACCGAGTATTTGTGAACCCCAAAGCTCGACGCCGACATTGGGGTTGAGGGAGTACGCTCCGTACACCGAAACGATGTTTGCACCGCCGAAATCGCCAGCCAAAACACCGAGCTCCCAGCGGGAGTTCGTGAAATCGCTCTGATTCGCGGCCTCGAAGTCGATATTCTGACCATCCGGTTGCAGCGTGTTCTCCATCTGATCACGGTCGACCCAGCCTTCCTTGCCGTTGGGCGTCCGCACCAGAAACCAATCGGTCCTGCGCTTCAGGATGTCGACCGTTTCACCCCGGTCGACAACGTAGAACTTCGGATAGCCGATCCCTGGCCCGGTCCGCATCTCCAGATACGGATCCGCCACCGAGACGGTCACGTATCGCTCGGCGGCGAACGCAGATGGTGCGGATATCGCCAGGCTCAAACCAAGCCATAGGGCGATAAACCGACCAAAACTAATTGATCGGGGCGTCGAAGGGGTTGTTGTAATACTGCGCTCCGACATCCAGCCATTCCGCAATCAAGCGTTTCTCCGCGTCTGATAAATACCCGTCGTGACTTTGACCGGCCTCGAATCCGGAGAAGAACCGATTCGAGGCGTTTGCCCCAGCCGTACTCATTGACGGCCCGACCTGTACCGGCTGGATGATCGGCAACCCGGTTACCGGATCGATCCCAACCTCCTCCGTCAGCGTAATCAGATTCCCGTTGGCATCGAGGGTTAGCGCCTCGTCGCCGGACATAAGTTCCTGATAAGAGTTGAAATGATCAGGCTCTAAATCGGAAATGCCGTCGGTCAGGTCGAGCTGTCCCGCCGGCACGATCGTCGCGCCGGCCAGATCCACAGTATTATGACAATTGGTGCAAGTGTTTGTGACGGGCTGCCCATTTTGATCAAGAACTGGCATACCGAATGCATCCAGCACCGGCCGCGGGCTTGCCCAGAGCGGGTGAATGATCGTTTCGTAGTTGATCACTATGCGGCAGTTTGCCGACCACTGACCGGTCGGGGGGATGCACGTCGTTGCGGTCGGCGGTACGGTTTGCAGCCCGTCGAGACCGACGTAATCGTATTGGAACGGCGCATCCGGCGCGCGGCCGGCTTTTGTCTCGTCGGTCCAGACGTCGGTGAAACGAAGGTTTACCGACGGTTCAATCGAGGAGCAATTGTCGGTACCGCAGCTGATGCGAGCGCGCACCTCGGCCATCGTTTCGCCGACTTCTCCGACGAACAACGCGTCGACCGTGCTCGGATAAAAGGAAACGCCCGCGGTCGCCGCTCCCGTCCATGCTGAATCGAACGCGTCGTAACGCCCGTGCGACAAGCCCGAGTTGCCGACATGGCAGCCGCTACACTCCAGCAATTGCCCGGGGCGCACCTGCAGCCAGTTTTGGTGCCGCGCCGAAATGCGGCGACCGTCGGCGTCCAGAATACTGATGCCGAACGCGACGTTGGCGGGCACTTTCACCATCACCGAACCGTCCGGTTCGATTGGCACGTAGCCGAGAATCTCGCGCATGCCCTGCGCCGTGCTTACGCCGAAAGCGGTGTCGTCGATGTCCAGCGTATCCTCATCGGGCATCGACACCGGCTTGACGATTCGGAGGAATCTGGCCGGGCGAGCGTCGGCGGCCGTCACGGACGGATCGGCAAGTGCGTTGATATCCGCAACCGCGCCGCCGTCAAAGTCATACACGCTGCGAATGCTGATCACGCCCGCCGATTCGCTGACGAGATCGGGGTCCGCGGCAAAATTGTTGACGCTGTCGAGTATCACGGGCGGCGCCGGCCGCGGATCGGCCGAAACGACCTCGGTGAACATGAATCCGTCTTCCGGCGGCACGACCGGCGCCTGCGTATCGTCACGCGGATCGTACATCCAGATGCCGTAGATCGGATCGGCCGGCTCGTACAGCGGATTGGCCAGGTTCTCCGTGGTGCAGGGATAGAAGACCGCGGGCGGCGCCGTCGCCGGATCGACCGCGGGATCCGGGATGTCCGTGAGGCGGCATTGGCTCCAGCTTACAAGCAGTCGTCCCGTGCCGTCCTGAATCGGATAAACGGACGCGTACCTGCCGCCCGGGGACGGGGCGTCCGCCTCGGTCGACACCGGATTGACGGTAGCGGCGCTTTGCGCCGGGCCCGTCATGCCCGGATTGTCCCGCGTCGGCTGCGTGTTTTCGACGTAGGTGGGCGTGTCGATGACGATGAGGTCGCCACCGCCGTCCGTGTCGGTGAATGGCCGCACGAGCGCCATGATCCGGCCGTCTTCGAGCTCGCGCGGCTGCATGAACTGGACGGTTTCACCGTTGGTGCCGGTATCGTGACTTTCGTTGCCGTAAAGCAGCTCCAGCGAGGAGCCGTCGGGATTCATCCGATACAGGTTGACCGCGTTGTTTCCTGGGGCATTGTCCCAACGGCTGAATACGACCTGGCCGTTCGAGAGCACCGACGGATCGAAATCGTGGCTTTGGTTGTACGACACCTGTTCGACGCCGGTGCCGTCCGAATTCATCACGTGCAGGACGAAGGCCGGCTCGTTGTCGTTTTCATCCTGTGCGGAGTACTGCGGCTTGCCTTCATCGAGCAATACCGCTTTCGAGCGAATCTGGCGCGTCGAGCTGAACAGGATACGGCCGTCCGGCAGGTAGTGCGGCGACACGTCGTGGCCGATTTCCGACGTCAGGTCGGACGCGATGACGCGCCGGAGGTTGGAGTCCTCGATGACGTATTCCCAGATGTTCCACGTGGGTTGGTCTTCGTCGTCCAGGTCCAGGCCCATGTCGACCGGACCGCGCATGGCAAACAGAATCGTCGAACCGTCGTAGGAAATTTCGACGTCGCGGACCGCGTATTGACCCTGCGTGAGATCACCGGTGATATTCACCGCTTCGGTGCTGGGCGACGCGCGGTCACGAAAGTACAGGTCCGCCCCAAATTGAAACGTGATCATGTCGCGAAGATCGGACTGCTCGAACTCACCGTCATCATCGACAGGCAGGGGGGCCCTGACGTAGGCGATCGGAAAGTCGATGACTACCGGATCGGAGTCCTGGCCGTCACCGATGCTGACGCCGTCGCCGCTGCTGCACGCTGCAATCAGAACCGAAACGCACAGAACCGCCGATGACCGTTTTACGATTTCCCCGGCGAGCGTTCCGATCCTGTTTTCAAACTTCTGCGTCATAACTTTCATAAAGCCACCTAAGTCCCTAAAGGTGCGAGCTTGCCCAGTCTCGTTGCACGGTACGTCGACCTCCTGAGCAAACGGCGGCGAGCATCCTTGCTTCACGCCCTGTCTTGACAAATACCGTCACGGAATTCACGCGCACTGACCCATCATCAAAGCTTTTCAATACTGAACTCGTTACGCCCGGTATACCGTTAACGCGATCACAAAAGGCCCGCGCCAGGCGGTCGCCCGTCGGCAAAAAGCTTTGTTTGTTCGATCCGGTCGTCGATATCGAACGTAGTCCGGCTGTGTCAAAAATAACGCTGTCCTTTACAATTTTCCGATCGCAGTATAGGAAACCGAATGAGTCAATGTAATGTCTCGAAAGAACGACAAAGAGCAAAGTCAAACAGACTTTTAACAAACGTCGTCGGCAATTTGTCCGCAACAAAATCGCCGTAATGTTCTTCCGTCCTCAAACGTTCACGTTTTTGCGACAGAAAAAGTTCCGGTAGCGCGCGATGCGATACGTTTGTACTTGCGGTATTCGAGTTCTGCCTGCTTCGAGCTGTTGCGAATTTGGTCACCAAAAAAAAATCTTCGCGTGCGATTTCGATGTCACCACTGTCTGCATTTCGCGACAGAATACAGACCGTTCACAATCAGTAGCTTAGCTATTTCCGTCGCCACGGCCGTGCGCAAGCAACGACAAACGCTTGACATATACCACCCAAAAACGAAGCGCATCATTGCATCGTAAGAAACTGTTTATATTGATATTTTTTGGGTATCACGGGCCTTTTGGTCATCCTGGCACAGCACTTGCTTTATCCATGACAGATCGGGATGAACGCCTGCTTGGGGATTCGGATCAGCCGGGGATTGTGAATGTATTCACGGTGATCCTTAAAAATCTCAGGCAGACTGATTAGTCCAACGAAGTCCGCCTGATAACAAACATCGTTCAGGGATGATGCTTTAACGAGTAGGGACTTTAGAGATAGTTGGTCGGCGAATGGACTGTCGCCGCACGGCAAAGCTACCGATCGACGGGGACGGTTTTTTTAGTCTTCGGTTTGAGAACAGCGGGGCTGCCAGGATAAAAGGCGGACACGACGTTTCATTGCGGCGTTGCGTTCCCTTACCTGAAAACTCCGAAACTGGCTTGGCGCATCTTCCGGCGGTTAGTGCATGAAGATACTTCGGGTCTCGGTTTCCGACCGCAGTTTGGGTCGTTTAGTGATGAGCAGGAATGTTATGAAATACAGGACGTGGAAAAACTTCAAACACGCCGACGGTAAAACCGGGCGATTCATGCGCTGGTTCACCGTAGGTCTGCTCGGCCTTGGGCTGGTTTCCGTTGCGCAGGCAGGTCCGCGCGAACAGGCCAAGCGCATTCACGATCGCCTGGCCGGCGTGCCGCCGACGGAAGCGGTGCTGCAGGCGATGGAGGCCGAGGTCGATCCAGGTCAAGCCGGGACAGCGATCGACGCCGCTTATCGCGCGATGGGCAACCCGAACTTCTACAACGTGACGTTGAAGAACTTTGCCGCACCGTGGACCAATCGTGCCCAGACCGTTTTCGTGCCCCTGAACGACTACATTGCGACGGTAGTCGGCATGGTGCGTGACGACGACCAGGTTGGCTTCGATGAGATTCTTTACGGCGACATCATCTATGTCGGCAATGCAAGCTTGAATCTGCCGCCATACTCGAACGTCAACAACAATCACTACGAGGAATTGGAAAACCGCGGTCTCGACATGATGACCGGACTGGAACGTCGGACGCAGTCGAGCGTCACGGGACTCCCGCCGAACGCAACGGCCGGCGTCATGACCACTCGCGCCGCGGCGGAAGCCTTCTTCGTTGCGGGCACCAACCGCGCAATGTTCCGCTTTACGCTGCTCAACCACATGTGTAACGACCTGGAGCAGGTGCACGACACCAAACTGGTCCCCGATCGCATCCGCCAGGACGTGAGCCGCAGTCCAGGCGGCGACAGCCGCTTGTTCCTGAACAACTGCATCGGCTGCCACAACGGTATGGATCCGTTGGCCGGCGCATTCGCGTATTACAACTTCAACGAGGACACGGGCAGCATCGAGTACACGCCGGGTGTCGTCCAATCGAAATACTTCAATAACGACGTGAACTTTCCGTTCGGTTACCGCACGACCGATGACAGCTGGATGAACTACTGGCGTGAGGGCCAGAACCAGTTCCTCGGCTGGGATCCGGCGCTGCCGAGCAGCGGCAACGGCGCGCAGTCGATGGGCCGGGAACTCGCCGCCTCCACTGCGTTTGCGGCCTGTCAGGTTCGCAAGGTGTTTGCGGCGGTCTGCTTCCGCGAGCCGGAGGACGCCGCCGATCGGGCTCAAGTTCAAACGATGATGACATCGTTTCAAAGCGGCTACCGCCTGAGGCAGACGTTTGCTGAAGCGGCCGTCTACTGCATGGGCGACTAGGGAGACATGACCATGAAAACCGCAACTGGAATTGCTTTCGCCCTTGCGCTCAAAGAACGCGGCGCCGCGCTTCGCGCGACGCTGATCGCCTGCCTCTCGGGCGCGCTGCTGGCCGCCTGCGGCGGCGGCGCGGAAACGACCGACAATCCGATTACGAGCATCACGCCGCCTGCAAACTACACGGGCCCGCCGCCGGCAACCGCCGACGTGCAGGCGTTCAAACTGAACGTCTGGGACAATGTGCAGATGGGTAGTCGCTGCGGCGGATGCCACAACGATCAGGTTGGCCAGCTACCGATGTTCGCACGCCACGATGACGTCAACCTGGCCTACGAAGCCGCCAATACGGTTGTCGACCTGGGTCAGCCGAACAACTCGCGGCTGGTGTCCAAAGTCGGCGCCGGTCACAACTGTTGGCTTACCGATGCAGCGGCCTGTGCCGACATCATGACGACCTGGATCACCAACTGGGGCGGCGCATTCGGCGGCGGCGGCCGGGAAATCGTTCTCGAAGCGCCGCCGCTGGCGGATCCCGGCGACAGCCGTAGCGTGTCCAACATCGATCTGGCCGATTTCCAGGCGCTGCTGCACGGCCCGATTCTGACGACGTACTGCGACGGCTGCCACACCTCGTCGGCGCCGACCTCGCAACAGCCTTACATCGGTGAATCCGATGCAAGCGTGGCGCTGGAGGCGGCCAAGTCGAAAATCGATCTCGACGATCCGGCCGCATCGCGTTTCGTGATTCGTCTGCGCAGCGAATTCCACAACTGCTGGAACAACGATTGCGCGACGGCCGCAAACCAGATGGAGGCGGCGATCACGGCGCTTGCGGCCACCGTGGACCCGACCCAGGTCGACCCGGCGCTGGTCACCAGTAAGGCGCTGCGTATCGTCGACGGCACGGTCGCCTCGGGCGGCAACCGCTACGAGGCGGCGCAGATTGCCGTCTGGGAATTCAAGACCGGCAGCGGAACCACGGCCTTTGATACCAGCGGCGTCGAGCCGGCCATTGATCTGACTTTCTCCGGCGACGTCCAGTGGTTCGGCGGCTGGGGCGTCACGATTAACGACGGCAAGCTGCAAGGCTCCACGGCGGCGAGCGAAAAACTTCATGATCAGATCCTCGCGACCGGTGAGTACTCCATCGAGGCCTGGGTAGTCCCCGCCAACGTGACACAGGAGATGGCTCGCATCGTAAGCTACTCCGGCGGTGAAAACGCTCGCAACTTCACGCTCCAGCAGACGCTCTACAACTACGACTTCCGCCATCGCAGCACGGAAACCGGTCTAAACGGCGACCCGGCATTGTCGACGCCCGACGCCGACGAAGTTCTGCAGGCAACGCTGCAGCACGTTGTCGTCACGTCGAGCCCGGTGGACGGACGAGCGATTTACGTCAACGGCGCACTCGTCTCCGCGGCGGATCCGGTCGCACCGGGGTCCCTGGTCGACTGGCAGGACACGTTTGCACTCGTGCTGGGTAACGAAGTCTCGAGCGATGCGCTCTGGCAGGGTACGCTGCGGCTCGTCGCGATCCACAACCGCGTGCTGACGCCGGAACAGATCTTCCAGAACTTCGACGTCGGCGTCGGCGAGAAGTTTTTCCTCCTGTTCAGCATTTCCGACGTGATCAGCGTTCCGGATGCCTACATCCTGTTCGAGGTTGCGCAATTCGATACCAGCTCGTACCTGTTTACACAGCCGCACTTCATCATCCTGGGGGCCGGCCAGACCGTAACCGGCGTTCCGATCGAAGGTATGCGGGTCGGCATCAACGGCGCGGAGGCGCCCGTGGGTCAGACCTACGGCAACATGGTGAGCTCGCTCGAGACCGGCCAGGCCGGCCCGCTGGGCCAGCCGCTGTCCCAGCTCGGCGCGGTACTGCCACTCGAGAAAGGACCGGCGGATGACGAGTTTTTCCTGACCTTCGATCGCTTGGGCCCGCAGTCTTTCGTTCGCGTCGGCGACCCCTCGCTCGTGATCGTCGAAGAGGACGTGCCGCTCGACCAGCGCGCTCAGCGTATCGGCGTGCGGACCTTCGACGAAATCAACGCGACGATGGCGGCGGTGACCGGCGTCGATCCGGAAACGACGGCGGTGGACATCACCTACCAGAGTCTACGCCAGTCGTTGCCGACAATAGCGAACCCGCAGGCGTTCCTGTCCTCGCATCAGGTGGCGATTGCACAGCTTGCTATCGAGTATTGCAATGCGCTAGTGGACAACCCGGGAACGTATTTCGGCGGCTTCGACTTCGGCAACCCGTCTCCGGCGAATGCCTACAACGGCGCCGCGCGCAATGACGTCATCGATCCGTTGATCGACAATATCATGGGCATCGCCGTGATGACTCAGCCCGACTTCACGACCGTTCGGGATGAACTCGGCTACTTCACGACCGACGGCGTGCGGCCGGACAACCTGATCGACCGGTTAATCGACAGCCCCGACAACCCGAGCACGGCCGCCATCGCCAAAGGCGCCTGCGCGGCAGTTCTGGGCAGCGGCATCATGCTGGTTCAGTAGACAGATTGAGTAAGGATTAGAGGCACTAGTTATGGCTACAAAACAAAACAACCGGAATTACGACGATCCGCTGCGTCATGCCGATCACAAACGTCCGGTAACGCGAAGGGACTTCGTATCGCAGGGGTTCATTTCCGGATCGGCATTGGCGATGGGCGGCGGGGTTTTGAGCCTGTTCTCGAATCCGCGCGCGGCGCAGGCCGCGCTGTCCCAGGACCTGGTAAACCAGCTCAGCCCGTGCGGTATTTCGATTGGCGGCGCCGGCAAAATCCCGTTCATCGCCTTTGATCTCGCCGGCGGCGCAAACATCGCCAACTCGAACGTCCTGATCGGCAAGGAAGGCGGCCAGATGGACTTCGTGTCCACGGCCGGCTTCGAGAAATGCGGCCTGCCGGGCGACATGGTGCCCGGCCTGAACGATCCGATCTCCGGTTTGCCCTATGCCAACACCGACCTCGGCCTCGCATTCCATCTGGACAGCGCGTTCCGGCGCGGCATGCTGGCCAGCATCCGGCCCGGACTGGGTATCGAGGCAAACCTGACCGGCGCGGTCATTCCCGCCCGCTCGGACAACGACACGGGCAACAACCCGCACAACCCGCTCTACGGCATCGCCAGGGCCGGCACCGGCGGACTCGGCGCCAAAGGTTCGATCCTGACGCTGGCGGGTACGGAAAACTCGATGTCCGGCGGCAACTCGATGATCCCCGCGATGATGGCGGATCCCGAGCTGCAGCCCACCAAGGTCGATCGCCCGAGCGACGTCGTGAGCCTCGTCGACACCGGAGAACTGGTCGGCATCCTCGGCCCGGCGGACGCGACGGCCGTCATGGAATCCGTCTACCGCCTCACGTCGCAGAAAATGGGCGTCATTACCGCCGACGACGTCGTCAAGGACCTGATGGCCTGCGGCTACGTGAAGGCGGCCGACATTGCCGATCGCTTCGGCGCAACGCCGCTGGATCCGGGTCTCGATCCGATGATCGTCGACCAACCCGGAGAACCGCCGGGCATTTTCAGGGAGGCAGAGTTCAACGACGGCGGGCGCGACGGGCGCGAATTCCGCAAGACGGCGTCGGTCATGAAACTCGTCATGAACGGATTTGCCGGCGCGGCCGTCATCGAGATGGGCGGCTACGACTATCACGGCGGTGCGCGCGCCGAAGGCGAAGTGAAAGACTTCCGCGCAGGCCGCTGCATGGGCGCGTGCATCGATTACGCGGCACGCATAGGCACGCCCCTGATGATGTACGTCTTCAGTGACGGTTCGCTCTCGAGTAACGGCACGATCGACAATTCGGTCGACGGGCGCGGTAAAGGCGAGTGGAGTTCGGACAACTCGTCGACCGCGGCGTCATTCTTCATGGTCTACAACCCGTACGGACGCGCCCAGTTGATTGGAGCAACACCGGAAGAGCAGGCGCAGCACCAGCAGATCGGCCGCTTCGACGCCGGCGCGTCGGTCGTTCGCACCGCCACGCCGGCGGCAAACAACGTCAACCTGCTGGTGAACACGGTGCTCCTCAACTACATGGCGCTCCACGGTGAGCAAGGGGCGTTCGCGAACGTGTTCCCGAACCACGGCCTTGGCGACGTTGCCTCGCGCGATCGCATGACGGCTTTCGAGACCCTGCCGGGAATCGTGAACGGTCAGATCGGACCGCTGAACCCTATTTGATACAGGGAGCGTTGATACTGCGGCCAGCCACTTCCCCCGGCTGGCCGCTTTTTTTTGCGTGATAGTTTTGCCCTATACTTGTTGCCTTCATACCGGACGACAGAGAATGTTCGAGAACTATCCGCGATGCGCCGCCGGTATTTGAGGGGCGTTACGCGAGAGCCGGCGTCGGTATCGACCGGCCGTCGTTTCGCGAGAACAGTGACCCACGTCGGGCGACGAACCGCCCGATAGGCGACAATCCACCGTCCGTACCCGGCTGAAACCCGCATGAAGACCGAACGCACACAGATCCACGACCTCCTCGCCTGCCCGCGCTGCGACCAGGCGCCGCTTGCCGAGACGGACGGCGTGCTTCGATGTAAGGGCTGCAAGACCCGCTTTCCGTCCGTGAACGCCATACCCTGGCTGTTCGCGGAACCCGACGCAACGCTGGCCGAATGGCGCAACCGCTTACAGTTTGCGCTGCAACAACTGTCGCAGGAATCGCAGCGGATCGGCGGTGAACTCAAGAAGGCCGGCTTGAGTGAACTGACGCGCCAACGCCTGGAGCAACAGCGTACCGCCAACGATCAGCACAGAACGTCGCTGCGAGAGCTGTTGATGCCCGTCGACGTTCAGTCGATGCAAGCGGATTATGCATCCCACCTGGCGCTGCGCACGCGGCTGCCGAGCGACCAGGGGCTCAATACCTACTACGCAAACGTCCATCGGGATTGGGTGTGGGGGGACGAGGAAAACGCCGCATCGGTCGATCAGATTGCCGAAGCGCTGGCCGCAAGCGGCGGAGGCGAAACCGGGGACGCTGTCGTCCTGGGTGCGGGCGCCTGCAGGCTGGCGTTCGACCTGCATCGGCGCCCGGGTTCCAACCGAACCGTCGCCGTGGACTTCAACCCGCTACTTCTGCTCATCGCGCAGCGCGTCATGGCCGGTGAACCGCTCGAACTCTTCGAGTTTCCGATTGCGCCGAAGTCGCTGGACTGTTATGCCGTGCAGCAATCCCTTTGCGCACCCGAACCCGCAGGCGACGGATTGCATCTCGTGCTGGCGGACGTGTTACGCCCGCCCTTCGCGGCCGGCTGCGCCGACACCGTGGTAACTCCGTGGCTGATCGACATAATCAGCGAAGACCTGCCGGTGTTTGCCGCCCGCGTCAATCGCCTCTTGAAACCGGGTGGACGCTGGATCAACTTCGGCTCGCTCGCATTCGACCATCCCGAGCGGGCGCGGCGCTACAGCCCCGAAGAAGCCCTCGACTTTGTCGCGGCTGCCGGGTTCGCCAGGCCGGAACCGCGCGAAACAACCATTCCCTACATGTGTTCGCCGCACAGCCGGCACGGCCGCCGGGAGAACGCATTCACGTTTGCGGCGGTCAAGCGCGACGACGTCAAGAATCCGGCACGGCACAAAGCGCTGCCGGACTGGATCGTGCTCGGCAAGGAGGCGGTGCCGCTGACGCAGTCGTTTAACGCTCAGGCGATGAGCACGCGCGTTTACGCATTCGTCATGTCATTGATCGACGGCAAGCGGACGATCGAAGACATGGCCGACATCTTCGAGCAGCAGAAACTCATGCCCAAAGAAGAAGCCGTCCCGGCAATCCGCGGCTTCCTGACGCGGATGTACGAGGACAGCCAGCGCAACTCGAGTTACTAGACCTGGGTCGCCCGCTCAATCGCCAGCCATCCGCGGCGCACGCTGGCGGCCGTCTTGATGCAGAACGACGGCGACCACCGAACCCGACTCGTCTCGTTCGAATTCCAGCCTCGCGTCAACGACTTTGTAGAGGAAACGATCCGCCCGATAGGCGAACACGGGGTACGAAGCCTGACCGGTCAGCTGGGCGTGGAGCTGTTCGTCCCTGCGCACGACGGTAATCAACACGCCCGGAGCAAGTGCATACTGCCCGACGTAGTCGTCCAAAACGGCGGCGTCCAGCCGGACGATTTCGCGGACCGGATCCGACTGCGCATCGCTGACCCTCGGCGCCGGCGTGATCGTCTCGCCTTGTTGCAGTTCCAGGCGCTTCGTCAAACCGTCCGCCGGCGCGTCGAAAGTGACGCGGATGTCCGCCGGTAGAAACTCGAACACGCGCTCCCCGATATTGCGCAGCCGGAACGCGCCCTGCCCGGTCGCCTGTGCAAACAGCTCATCGTCGTGCCGATAGACCGTCAGTACGAAATCGTCACTCAGCCGATAAGCCCCGACGTAGGGAGTGAGGTCCTGAGTCGACGGCGCCGTACCTGCCACGCCGTTAATCTGCGTGAACCCGAGCTCGGTCACGAGATCGAAATCGATCGAAGCGGTCAGCACCACGACACCGGTTCGCAGTTTCGGCCGAATCGCCAGGAAACTTGCGTAACCGCCGGTGCCGCCGTTGTGCCAAAACACGGGATCATCTTCGTCAATCGCATGAATGTGCCAGCCGAGTCCGGTGGCGCCCGAATACTGAGGAAGCCGTATGGCCGTCAGCGCGCCGGCAAGCGCCCCGGGCTCGAGATTTAAATGGACGAACCTCAACAGGTCGTCAATCGACGACAACAGCGCTCCCGCCCCCGCCAGCGCGTCGAAGCCGGACCAATTCGGCACGTCCTCCATGCCGTTGAAGCCGCGCGCCAATCGCGCCCGTTGCCGTTCATCGATGCCTACGGAGGTCCGGTGCATCCCCAGAGGCTCGAGTACGTCACTGGCCATGGCGTCCGCATAACCCGTCTTCGCAGCGTCGCCTGCCAGCAGGCCGAGCAGTCCCGCGCCCAGATTCGAGTAATCGTAACGCTTGGCAAGTTGGTCAGGATCGTAAGCGGTCAAGAAATCCAGGAGCCGGACACGATCGTAACCGGCATAGGGATCGAGCACGTCCTCGAGCGGCATGTTCGGCGGCAATCGCGGCAGACCCGAGGAGTGGGTGGCCAGCTCCCGCAACGTGATTGATGCAACCGCGTCACTGGCGAATTGCAGCCCGGGCAGGTGACGTTCGATCGTATCGTCCCAGGTCATCCTGCCGGCATCGACCTGAACCTGTATCAACAGCGCCGTGAACACTTTGCTGATCGAACCGATCTCGAACACGGTGTCGCCGGCCGGAACCCGGGCGTCATCGGACGCGAGCCGGCCAAGACCAACGATGCGACGTTCTCCATTGTCATAAGCTCCGACGGCGGCGGCGCGAACCGTCCCGTCCTCAATAGACTTGTCCAGCATTTCGATCAGGTCTTCCACAATCTCGGGCTCCGCGGACGTCGCATTGACAAAGGGCATCAGCACCGCGCACAACGCGGCCGCCGTAATTCTGGTGATTTCGCGCAACGATCGACCTCCTAATTAAGCTGCCCTGCCTGTCGACAGATCGGCAGTAGATGCGACGCCGAACCGTTTTTTGAGGAATCGTCCGATATCGCGGATGGCGCGCTTGCTCTCCGGCATCTTGCCAATGAAGTACTGGAAGACGTGCCACATGTCCGGCCACACCTGCAGCGTCACCTCGACGCCGGCCGCGGATAACTTGTCGGCCATGCGGGTTGCGTCGCTGAGCAAAATCTCATGATCGCCGACCTGGATCAGCATGGGCGGCAATCCGTGGACGTCGGCATGAACCGGTGAAACCAACGGGTTCCTGACCTGGTCCTCGCGGCAATAGTGCGCGACCGTTTGCGGCATGTGCTCGCCGCGAAACCACGGATCCTCGTTGGCGCGCGTCTCGATGGATTCGCCGTCACCGGCGAGGTCCAGCCAGGGCGACAGCAGGCAGGCGGCGGCCGGCAGCGGGTCACCGGCGTCGCGGAGCGCCAGCATGACGGCCATCGTCATTCCACCGCCCGCCGAATCCCCGGCGATCACGATCCGCTCCGGTTCGACGCCGGTTGCCAGCATGTCGCGGTAGACCGCCACGCAGTCCTCGAGCCCGGCCGGAAAGGGGTGTTCGGGCGCCAGGCGATAGTTCGGTAACAACGCCCGCATGCCGGCCTTGCGCGCGATGTGACTCACCATCGTCCGGTGGGTTTTGCTGCTGCCCGTCACGTAGGCGCCGCCGTGCAGGTAGAGAATCACCGGCGCATCGTCGCAACGCTCTGGAACCAGCCAATCGCATTCGATGCCCGCGATCGTCGCGTGCCTGACGCGCGTCCCTTTTGCGGGTCGCGAGCGCGAGGCAAGGTCTTCCCATGCCTTGCGAAGGGTCACGACATCGGTTTCGCCGGTGATTTTCTTGAACATCTGTTTGGAAAACAGCCGGATTATTCTGGCTCTGAAACTGATCATCGTCGGGCGGCTCCTGCGAACGGGCCATCAATGCTCCCGGACACCTGCGAATTCGGGGTGGCGAGCGCCATCGGCGATTCGCCGGGGCCGTCGCCCGTCGGGACGGGCTCCTACAACAAGGCCCAAACTTTCCAAGGACATTGTAGGAGCTCGTCCCGACAAACGACACCTGCGATAACGCAATCGGCCGGGACGGTTTCCTCTGCCCACTGAAGTTTTGCCCGTGTCGGGGTAGCATACCCAGGCGTTCGATCAACACCAACGATATTCATGGCGACGAAAAACCGGAACGCGGTCCGCGCCGAATAACAGAGACTCTGGCAAGCCGATGACCGACCGTGGCGACCTACCCTCAAACCGCGAATTACCGGCGATGCGCTGGCTTGCGGTCGGCGCCGTGGCCGGCCTGCTGGCCGCCGCGTACGGCCTTCTGGAACGTTCGACCGTCAGCGCGCCGCCGGCGGACGACGCGGTTGCACGTGTCAACGGCATGCACATCGGCAGGGATCGTTATGAGCGCACAATCGACGCGCTTGCCGCCAGCCTCGGCCGCGACGTCGATGGACAGGATCGCGACGAGGTTCTCAGGCGCCTGATTGACGAAGAGCTTCTCGTGCAGCGTGGCATCGATCTCGGCATGGCGGAATCCGAGACAACGGTGCGCAGCGCGATCGTCCAATCGCTGATCGCGTCGGTCACGGCCGAAGCGGACGCCGCGGACCCTTCCGACCGCGAACTGCAGCAATACCTCGACGACAACGCGGAGCGCTACACCTACGCGTCGGCGCTCGCAGTCGATGCCTGGATCGCGGATGACGAATGGCTCGCAAAAAACTTCGTCGCCCGGCTGCGAACCGAGGCGGCGACCGAAGCGGGTGAGGAGGAAAACGTTCGCCGGGTGCCGGGACTGCCCACAGGACCGTTGCCGCTGGAACGGCTGCGCATGTTCGTGGGGCCCGCAATCGCCGCTACCGCCGTCAACATGCCCGCGGGCAGCAGCGCGGTGTATGCACGACAGGGCCGCTGGTACGTCGTACGCGTCAACAGCCACGAGAAATCGGCGCTTGCGGAACTCGACGCGGTCCGCTCCCAGGTGCTGGTCGACTATCGTCGCGAGCTTGCCGACGCGACGCTTCGCGAATACCTGGACGATCTGCTCGATCAGGCCGACGTCGAAGCATCCGCCGAGCCATGAACGCCCTCATCCGGCTGGCGTTTGTCGCCTGTCTCCTGTTCGTTCAGCAGGACGCCGGCGCGCACGCACGCAGCGAGAGTTATTCCAGCTGGCGGATCGTCGACGGCACCGTGACCGGCGTGGTCACCGTGTCGGCAGGCGAAGTCATGACGCTGGTTGAGCTCGGCAATGCCGCAACGCTGGAGAAGCTCTTTGCCGCCCATCTCGCGGAGTCGGTGAGCGTCAGCAGCGAGTCCGGCGCCTGCCCGTCGGCGGAGCCGACGATACTAAGCGCCGCACGCGGTTTCCTGCGCATCGAGATACGATTCAGTTGCGAAAGCGGCGCACCAACCCTGCTGCGCTACCGCGCCTTGTTCGACGAACTCCCCGCGCACGTCCACTTCGCAAGGATCTATGACCGCGACGCGCTCCTCGCGGAGACCCTGTTTACGGAACATTCGGACAATTGGTCCAACGACGCGACCGATCTGCGCGAACATTCGGTTGCGGCGTTTTTGGAACTGGGCGTTCGTCACATCCTGAGCGGCGTCGATCACATCGCCTTCCTGCTGGGCATGTTACTCGTGGCCGGCACGTTTGCGCGCAGTGTAGCGGCGGTAACCGGATTTACCCTTGGGCACAGCATAAGCCTCGGCGCCGCCGTGCTCGGTTACCTGCAGGCAGACGGACGGCTCGTCGAAGCGTTCATAGGCTTCACCGTCGCGCTGGTGGCCATCGAGTATTTCCTGATGCGCAGGCCCTCGTCGACCGGCCTGGCGGCAACGGCGATGTTGTGCGCCTGGACCATCGGCGCCGTCGCAGTTGGTGCAAACCTCATTCCGGCCGCGTCCGTGGCGGCGTATCTGGGTTTCGGAATTTTTGCGTTCTGTTATCTGATTGCCGCCAGCCGAATTCCCGCGCGGGGCTATCGCCTCGGCGGTATCGTGCTATTCGCTGCAACCACCGCGTTCGGGCTCATCCATGGTTTCGGCTTCGCCGGGTTTCTCATGGACACCGGCATACGCGGCGATTCACTCGTCCGGCCCCTGCTCGGTTTCAACGTTGGCGTCGAAATTGGGCAGCTTGCGTTGCTCACGCTGGCGTTTGCCGCTGCCCGTGTATTGCGCGGCACGAACTTCCACCGCCTTGCGCCGGTAGCCGCCGCCGGGCTCTGTGGCATCGGCGTGTTCTGGTTCGTCGGCCGAAGCCTGGCGGCATAAACCATGAAACTGCTGCGCACACCGGACGAACGGTTCGACAATTTGCCCGACTATCCGTTTGCACCTAACTACGTCGAGATCGACGGCCTGCGCATGCACTACGTCGACGAAGGTGAAGCCGACGCACCGCCGGTGTTGCTGCTGCATGGCGAGCCGAGCTGGTCGTTTCTGTACCGGCACATGATCCCGCCGCTCGTGGCCGCGGGCTACCGGGCAGTCGCGCCGGATCTACCGGGTTTCGGCAAATCGGACAAGCCGGCCAGCAAGGCCGACTACAGTTATGCCGGTCACGTTGACTGGATGCGCCGCTTCCTGGAACAGACCGGGCTCCACGACCTTACGCTCGTCTGTCAGGATTGGGGTTCACTGATTGGCCTGCGCACGGCAGCCGAGCACCCCGAACGATTTGCCCGAATCGTGCTCGCCAACGGAGGACTGCCTACCGGCGATCAGCAAATGCCCAAGCCGTTTCTCTACTGGCGCGCATTCGCCAGTTACAGCCCCTGGTTTCCCATCGGCCGCATCATCGATTCCGGCACGGTGAAAACCCTCGCAGCTGACGTCATTGCCGCCTACGACGCACCGTTTCCGTCATCGGCTTACAAAGCGGGAGCCCGCGCATTTCCCAATCTCGTACCTACCGTGCCCGACGATCCCGCGAGCGACGCCAACCGCGCGGCGTGGCAGGTGTTCGAGTCCTGGGAAAAACCGTTCTTGACCGCGTTCAGCAACCGCGACCCGATTACCCGCGGCGGCGAGAAACCGTTCCACAAACGCGTACCCGGCTGCCGCGGGCAAGCGCACACGACGATCAGAAACGCCGGCCACTTCTTGCAGGAGGAAAAAGGCCCGGAGCTGGCTCAGGTGGTTATCGATTTTGTTCGCGACTGTAAAAAGTCTTTTTAAATCAAAGTCTTAAGGTTTATCGCTCCAGATACTGAAGTTTCTCCTTGACCTCTTTCCATTCGTCCGCATCCTCCGGCGCGTCCTTCATCTCGGTGATGACCGGCCAGTTTTGCGACAGTTCCGCGTTCAATTCCAGGAAGTGCGCCTGTTCCGCGGGCAGCTCGTCTTCGGAATAAATCGCCTCGACCGGGCACTCCGGTTCGCACAGCGTACAGTCGATGCACTCATCGGGATCGATGACCAAAAAGTTGGGCCCCTCGTGGAAACAGTCCACCGGGCAAACTTCCACGCAATCGGTGTATTTGCATTTGATGCAGGATTCGGTGACAACAAAGGTCATGCGGACGTACCGGTACAGAAAAAGGGCGCGCTTACGCTATTCGATGTCCGTCAGCATATCAAGCCCGTGACAGGGGGAAAGAACTCGAAAATACCTGCCTCTTTCGCGACAATATCGCAGCTCCAGCCCGCATCCCGCCGAAGACCCCAATAAGGACACACACGATGAGCACTGTAAGTCTTGAGAGACATGGATCGGTCGCCGTGATCAGCGTGGACAATCCGCCGGTAAACGCGCTTTCGCAGAGCGTGCGCCAGGGCATCGTCGACCGGCTTTGCGAGGCCGAAGCGGACGACGACTGCAACGCGATCGTTCTCGCATGCGCGGGCCGGACGTTTATCGCGGGCGCCGACATTCGCGAATTCGGCAAGCCGCCCGAGCGTCCGCATCTTCCCGAGGTCGTCGAGCGGATCGAAAACGCCGGCAAACCGGTCGTCGCCGCCATTCACGGCACGGCCCTCGGCGGCGGCCTGGAAATCGCCATGGGCTGCCACTATCGGCTCGCCGCGACAACGGCCAGCGTTGGGCTGCCTGAAGTGAAGCTCGGGCTGCTGCCCGGAGCGACCGGCACCCAGCGCCTGACCAGACTTGCGGGACCCGAGGCCGCATTGGACATCATGTTGTCGGGCAATCCGGTGAGCGCCGCGGACGCCGGCGCGCTCGGCATTATCGACACGGTCGTCGAAGCGGAGGATCTCCTGCCCGCCGCAATCAAGTTTGCGGCGGAGACGACGGCGGACGGCCCGGTTCGGGTCCGTGATCTGCCCGCGCCCGCGGCGGACCCGCAACTGTTCGACCGGCGGCGCCGGGAAATCGCGGCTAAGACCCGAGGTCTACTGTCGCCGGAAATGATCGTTCAATGCGTCGAGGCGGCCGTTACGCTCGACTACGATGCCGGCTGCGAACTCGAACGCAAACTGTTCCTCGAATGCAAAGCGTCGCCCCAATCGCAGGGCCTGCGGCACGCGTTTTTTGCGGAGCGCAACGCCGGAAAAATCCCCGGCATCCGCCGGGATTCGCAGCTCCGGCCGATCGAGAAAATTGCGGTATTGGGCGCCGGTACGATGGGCGCCGGTATTGCGTACAACTGCCTCGGCGCCGGATTTGCCGTACACCTGCTGGACAACGACGAAGCCGGCCTGCAACGCGGGCGGGCCACGATCGAAAGTTGTTACGACTACGCGATCCAGCGCGGCAAGATCGACGCCAGTGCGGCTGGCGAAGGACTTGCGCGACTGACCGAAAGCACGGACTACGCGGCGCTCGCGGACGCCGATCTGGTCATCGAGGCCGTATTCGAGAGCATGGCCGTCAAAAAAGACGTGTTCACCAAACTGGACGCCGTGTGCAAACCCGGCGCGATCCTCGCAACCAACACCTCGACGCTCGACATCGATGAAATCGCCGGCGCCACGAATCGGGCAAGCGACGTGATCGGCCTGCACTTTTTCAGTCCCGCGCACATCATGCGCCTGCTCGAGATCGTCCGCGGTCAAGCGACCGGCGGGGAAATCATTGCGACGGCCATGTCACTGGCCAAGCGCCTGGGCAAAGTCGGCGTACTGGTCGGCAACTGTTTCGGCTTTGTCGGCAATCGCATGTTGTACGGCTACGGTCGGGAGAATCAGCTGCTGCTACTCGAAGGCGCGGCGCCCGAAACGATCGACCGTACGCTGTACGACTGGGGCATGGCGATGGGACCCAACGCGGTCGGCGATCTCGCCGGTCTCGACGTGGGTTACAAAGTCCGTCAGGAACGCAGCGACCTCCCCGACGACCCGCGCTTTTATCGTGTCGCCGATCTGCTCGCAGAACAGGGACGGTACGGACAGAAAACCGGTCGCGGCATGTACCTGTACGAACCCGGCTCGAGGACGCCGATTCCCGACCCGGAAGTTCGCGAGCTGATCCGGAACGAGGCGCGGCGCCAGGGAATCGAACAACGGGACATCCAGCCCGCGGAAATTGTCGAGCGCTGCATCTACGCGCTGATCGTCGAGGGCGCGCGGATCCTGGAAGAAGGTATCGCGCTGAGCTCTGGCGACATCGACGTCATCTGGATCAACGGCTACGGCTTTCCGCGCCACCGTGGCGGACCGATGCATTATGCCGATCACGTCGGGTTGGACGCGGTTTATAGGAAGGTTTGCGAATTCCGCGAGCGCTTTGGACCGATGTACTGGGAACCGCCGGACCTGTTGAAATCGCTGGCCCGCGACAATACGTCGTTTGCCGACTACGTCCGCGAATCGGGTTAACGGCTCCGCCAGCGTTCACCGCTTCTTTGTGCAAGCCCGTCTTCCTCGAGCTTGAGCAAATGCGCCAGAAGCGATCGTTCCGCGAGGCGATGAATGGCCGGGTCGATCTCGTCGTAGGCGTGAGCCACCAGCTCGGCGAGGTTCGTGTCCGGGTGCTCCCGCAGTTGGGCGAGAACCTTCGCCTCCCGCTCCAGGCGGTGCGCGATCAGCCAGTCGATCGCGGCATGGGGTTCGTCGATCAGAGCGCCGTGCCCGGGCGCGATGCTGGTTATCGTTTCATCCTTCAGCCGAACGAGGGATTCCAGATACCGCGACATGTTTCCGTCGGGCGGATCGATCACCACCGTGGAACCGTTGATGATGTGATCGCCGGTAAACAGACAGCGGTGACCGACGTGCAGGAAACAAAGATGATTCGAGGCGTGCCCCGGCGTATGCAGCACGCTCAGCTCGAACTCGCCGGTACGCAACGCGGCGCCCTCGCCGAGCGGCCGGTCCGGAACAAACGTCTTGTCCTGATGCGGACCCTCCGGCGCGGCGATCCCCAACCGTTCAGCGCCGCTGCGCTCGGCCAGGACTCTGGCGGCGGGCGAATGGTCGGGGTGTGTATGCGTAACCAGTATCCAGCGGATCGGCGCCCCGGCCTCGGCCAGGATCCGGTCGACGTGGCTCCCGATTCCGGGTCCGGGGTCGATGACCGCAACCTCGCGTTTACCCAGCAGGTAGGTATTGGTGCCTGGCCCCGTCATCAGCCCGGCGTTCGGCGCGGTAAGGCGACGGACACCGGGCATTAATTCGATCAGCTCGCCCGCAACCGGTGCGGTGCTCATTGGTCGCCCTCGTGGTCCGGGTAACCGGCGTCTCCCGGCATCAGCACACGCCGTTCACCGTTGATGACGACCGCAGCGGGCAGCAAGCACTCAACACCGCCGCGGCTGCGTTCGTCCGCCCATTCGAGCAACGTGCTTACGTCGTCAAATCGACTCAGATCCCGCAGGGTGACGACGGTGGGATGCGGCAGCTCGAAGCGGCCTTTTTCATAGTCGGCGAGCGCCACCCGCGCCGGCAGCCAGCGGCTGTCGGTCAACTCGGTACCGCAGTGCGTCGCCACCTGACCGTCGGGAAGGGCGGCGGCGAAAAAGCGCGTGCTGAATCGCTTGGCGAGTTCTCGCGGCGTGATCCAGAACGAAAAGTAGTGCAGCGCGTCACAAGCCAGAAGGAGATCGTATCTCTGAAGGAAGCCGAGCCAGGACTCGCGGCCGTCGTTGAGCGGGACGCGGTAGTGCGCCAGCGAACGCGCGTCCGCCCACTCTCCCGCCGACGTCCGCGCCAGTAACACACCCGCCTCCTCGAAGGACTCGCGTATCGCCGCACTGTAATACGCGAGGCCGCCGCTCTCGAGCCCAAGTGTCGCGTTCGCGTTTGCTTCGCTCAGCCCGGCGCAGCGGTCGGCCACGATGGCGTCCTCCGGGCCCAGCACGCCGCCGGGGAAAACGTAAGTCGCTCCGAACGCGGTTTTCGCGTGACGCAATACCAGCAGGAGCTCCGGACCGGCGCCGGTATCGCGCAGCAACGCAATCGTTGCCGAGGGCAACGGTCTACTTACGGAATTCGCCGGATTTGTCATCGACATCCGCGATCATCGACCCGCTTGGGGATCGCCGTGTTCTACGTAGCTTTTCAAGCGCTCGATGGCGTCGACCAGCACGCTGTCAACGGCAGGTGCGAGCGCGTCCAGTCCGTCCGGCCGATAACCGCCCACCGCGTATTGCAGCGTAACGCGGGTGACGCCGTCCGTCTCGTCGAACTCGAACGTCATGTTGCCCGCGACGCCCATCAGACCGAGCGGACCCAGCCCGCCCGTCAAACGCAGCATGACGCCGGGATTGATGAAGGTAACCGTCATGTGGACGAGTCCCGATTCCGCTGCGAGCGCCTCGCAGAAACACCCTTGAACCCGTGGCTCGATGTACAGGCTGGCCGCGTTCCCGGAGACGGTATGATCGGCGTTCCACCAGCGGCCGACATCGGTGACCAGCGCCTGGTACACCTCCATCCTGGGCGCCGCTACGGCAACGCTGTGACGCGTCGAAAAGCCGAAGGCATTGGCGTCGACGACCTCCCCCTCGACGGCGGGTGCGAGCAACAGGCAAACCTGGATGATTGCTACGTTGACCGTTATTCGACGCATTCTCGGCGCACCATTGATTCCGGCGGATTCGCCCAGAGTACTTGAGGCCGTGGTTCACGGCCACAGAGTCTCCTCGCGACCGTGCAGCTTAGCGGATGGTGCGGGAAACGCGAAGCCCGCGAACACCTCAGAGGAGTTGGATCGGCAGAAGGGACTCCAGAAGGAATACGGCGCAGATGAGCGCGAAGCCGAAGTAGAGCTTTCGGAACAGGGTCATGATTCCATACACACCGTCTGCTAACGTTGGCGGACAGTATCGTCGGGCGCAGCTGAACCGCGGCTGAAGCGCTCATTGGAGCAACCCGGGGAAACACGTACTGCACTGTTTTTATTAGTTATATTTTCTGTGTCGGGGTTACCGAACACGATCCCTCACGAGTAGGCAAAACAGCCCATGCCAGCCAGCGACGCACTCGAACTCGCCCGTTTTTTCACCCGGCACCCGCGACTGACGGTGCTGAGCGGCGCCGGCTGCAGCACGGCATCCGGAATCCCGGACTACCGCGACGAATCCGGTGAATGGAAACACGCCCGGCCCGTGCAGTTCGCGGATTTCGTCGGCTCCGCCGCCGTAAGGCGGCGATACTGGGCACGGAGTTACCTGGGCTGGGCGCGCATCTCGAGCGCCGCGCCGAATCAGGCGCATTACGCACTCGCGCGCCTGGAACAGTCGGGTTACATCGAACGGCTGATTACGCAAAACGTCGACGGCCTTCATCGGCTGGCCGGTAGTCGAAAGGTCGTCGATCTGCACGGCGTCTTGCGTGTCGTTCGCTGTCTTGGCTGCGGCGGCATAACCGACCGTGTCGAACTCCAGGACGAGCTTGCAAGGCGCAACGCCGGGTGGGACGGTAGCGCAACCGGGTACGCGCCGGACGGCGACGCCAATGTCGGACAAAATGACGTCAGCGGTTTCGACGTGCCGGACTGCACCCGTTGCGGCGGCATCCTGAAGCCGGACGTCGTTTTTTTCGGCGAGAACGTTCCACGCGACCGTGTGAACGAGTGCAGCGAGAGCCTGCGGCGATCGGACGCTCTCCTGGTGGTCGGATCGTCGCTCATGGTCTATTCGGGGTTCCGCTTTGCGCGCCAGGCGAATGCCGCCGGCAAGCCGATCGCGATCGTCAATCGCGGCCGGACACGCGCGGACGACATTGCCGCCAGTCGTTTTGCGGGCGACTGCGGCGCCCTGCTGGCGGGCGCGGCGGCGTGCCTTTCGGTTTGATGACCGTCGGGGTGGGCTGAGCCGGTATGTCCGCGGACGGCACGGTCGTGTTCGAACATCCCTCGCACGCCGAGTGTTCGGAGCGCGCGCTCGTGCTGACTTCATTGGACATACCGCATCGGATTCTGCAAAGCGAGTCGGGGTTTCTGATCGTCGTGCCCGACGACTTCGCCGAGCGGGCGAAATTCGAGCTGTGGCAGTACGCGGAAGAGAACCGTCCACCGAAGCCGGCTCGGGCGCCGGTGAGCCTGCGTTATCACGATGCTACGCCCGGTGTGCTCTTTTACATCGGCACGATTGGCCTGTTTGCCTGGCTTGCCGGCGAGGCAGCGTTCGGCCGGGACTGGCTAGCCGCCGGGCGGATCGACGGCGTGCAGCTGCGCGCGGGCGAGCTGTGGCGGACGTTCACAGCCTTGACGCTGCACCTGAACCTGAAACACCTGCTGGGCAACATGGGTTTCGGCGCCCTGTTCGGTTTTTTCGCCGGCCGTTTGGCCGGCAACGGCATCGCCTGGCTGACGATTGTCCTGGCCGCCGCGCTGGCCAACGGGCTCAATACGATGCTCCTCGACGTCAGCCACCGGTCGATCGGCGCCTCGACGGCGGTCTTCGCCGCGCTCGGCCTGGTGTCCGGCTTCGTCTGGCGCGGAAAACTGATGGCGCAGGACCGCTGGCCGTACCGACTGGGACCCATCGTCGGCGGCATCGCGCTGCTGGCGTTTACCGGCACCGGCACTGAAAACACCGATGTGGGCGCGCACCTCGCCGGTTTCGTGTGCGGCTTCGGTGCCGGCGTCCTGCTGATCCGCGCCGCGCCGCTGCTCGACAACGACCGCGTCCAGAGCCTGTCCGCCGCGTTCGCCATCGCGCTGATTGCCGGCAGCTGGATGATTGCGCTCGGCTGAATGCGCGCAGCCAACGGTCCCGGTGGGTACCTTTTGCGGGAAATCAGGAGTTAAAATCCTTCCACCACCGTTCGACGTGGTTTGGGGAGCGTCGCAAGCTTGAAAAAACTGTTTTTGTTCCTGCTGCTCGTCGGCATCGCCGGAGCCGTGACCCTGCGCGTGCGTTATGGCGCCGGCGCGCCGTATCCCGACCTGAGTTCGACCCCGTTGCTCGACGAGGGCGCGCTCGAACAGGTATTGGAATACCCGGAACCCATCGGCAACGTTACCGTTAGCGCCGACGGACGCCTGTTTTTCACGGTGCATCCGGAGTCGCGGCCAACCGGCAACAAGCTGCTGGAATGGGTCGAGGGAGCCGCCGAACCTTTTCCCAACGGCGCCGCCCAGCCACGTTTGTTCGACACGGTTCTCGGTTTGGTGGTGGACCGCCAGAATCGGCTCTGGACGATCGATCACGGCAATCACGGGTTTCGCACGGCGCGCCTCATCGCGTTCGACCTGACGACCGGCGACGTCGTACACGATCATGAGTTCCGCGCCGCCGACGCTCCGGCCGGATCCATGCTGCAGGATCTGCAGGTGAGCGCAGACGGCAAAATCGTATTCATCGCCGATGCCAGCATTTGGCGCAAATCGCCGGCGCTGCTCGTTTACGAGACAGAGACGCGCACAGCGCGTAGGGTGTTGGAGTCGCACCCGTCGGTATCGGCCGAGGACTATCTCATCCGCACTGCCACGCGCGACATGAGTTACCTCGGCGGGCTGCTGTCGTTGAAGGCCGGCGTCGACGGGATTGCGCTCGACCCGGAGAACGACTGGCTGTATTACGCGGCCATCAATCAAAGCGGCCTCTATCGGATTCCGGTCGAAGACCTGACGAATCCGCAGTTGCCGGACCGGCAGCTCGTGAATCGCATCGAACGCCACGCCGACAAGCCGTTGAGTGACGGACTGAGCACGGACCTCGACGGCAACGTGTACATCACCGACGTCGAGCACGGCGCCGTGCTGTTCGCCGACCGTGAAGGAACCCTGAAGACTCTGGTGAAATCGCCGCGCGTTCGTTGGGCGGACGCCCTGTCATTCGGACCCGACGGGTGGTTGTACCTGGCCGACAGCGCAATCCCCGACCTGGTATTGCAGACGTCGGAACACATCGCTCAACAGGGTCCCTACCGCGTATTCCGCTTTCAGCCGGGATACGCCGGCGTCCCCGGCCAATAAGCCCCTGTTCGGGGGGAAACCATTTTGCCGGTCGTCCTGCTGTACTCGATCGTCGTTCTGATTTGGGGATCGACCTGGTTCGCCATTTCGTTCCAGCTGGGCGAGGTCGCGATCGAACTGTCGGTCGCCTATCGCTTCGGGTTGGCGTCGATCTGCCTGTTTGTGTACGCCCGAATGACCGGCCGGCCCTTACGGCTGCCGCTGTCCGACTACGGTCTCGTGGCCGTCATGGGCGTCCTCATGTTTTCGATCAGTTACATTCTCGTTTATGTCGGTAGCGCCTACATCGCAACCGGGCTGGTTGCGGTCCTGTACAGCCTGATCGTGATCTTCAACGGTGTGCTTGAACGCGTCTTTTACGGGACCGCGATCGATCGCCGCTTGATTGCGGCGTCGGCGGTCGGCCTCTCCGGCACGGCGCTCGTTTTCTGGCCGGAGGTCTCGGACCTGGCTATCGGCGACCAGGCGCTGATCGGCATCACCTGGACAATTGCATCGGTGTTCGTCGCTGCCCTGGGAAACATGGCGGCAATCAGCAACACGCGACATGGCTGGCCAATTGTGGTAGTAAACGCCCATGCCATGGCCTGGGGCACCGCGACCTCGTTTCTCGCTGCTATTGTCCTGGGACGGCCGTTCACATTTTCGCTCGATCCCGGATACGTATTGTCGCTGCTGTTTCTGGCGATCTTCGGATCGTCGATCGCCTTCGGGTGTTTTTTGGCGCTGATCCGGCAAATAGGCTCGGCGCGGGCATCCTACGCCTCGGTGCTGTTCCCGATCATCGCGCTGGGCATTTCGACGCTGTTCGAGGGCTATCGTTGGACCGCCGTCGCCATCGTCGGGGTGGCGCTGATTCTAAGCGGCAACTGGCTGGCGCTGAGCAGGGCGCCGGCACGACGCGACAACAAAAACCGTTAGAAACCAAAGGCAAGGGGAATAAAATGGAAAGCAATCATCTTGACGACCTCGTGAGCGTCGACTGGCGTGAATTCGTCGGCATCGTCCAGGAGGAAGCCGGTGGCGGGGCGGCGGCGGAGACGATCGACGTGGCGAACGTCGATTGGTGGGTCGGCCTGCTCGGCAGGGCACAAGAACTCGGCGTCGATTTCGGCATCAAGGCGGCAGTCGCCATTCTCATCTTCTACGTCGGCCGCTTCATCGCCCGCATGGCCAGCAACGGCGTGCGCAAGCTGATGCAGTCCCAGGAAGTCGACAAGATTCTGGAGTCGTTCGTATCCAACCTGCTCTACTGGGCGCTGATGACGTTCGTCATTATCGCGACGATCAATCAGCTCGGTGTCCAAACGACCTCGTTAATCGCAATCATGGGCGCTGCGGGTCTGGCCATCGGTTTGTCGCTGCAAGGATCGCTGTCGAACTTCGCGGCCGGCGTCCTGATCGTGATGTTTCGTCCCTACAAAGTCGGTGACTGGGTTGAGGCCGCCGGGATTTCCGGTTCCGTCGTACAGGTACAGATACTGACGACGATCCTGAAAACCGGCGACAACAAACAGATCGTCGTTCCCAATTCCGCCATCATGGGCAGCATTATCACAAACTATTCCGCCAACGAAACGCGGCGCGTCGACCTTACCGTCGGCGTCAGCTACGACGACGATCTCGACAAAGTGAGGGCAACGATCCGCGAGCTCGTCGACGCGGACGACCGCATTCTCAAAGACCCGGAATGCCTGATCGCCGTCGCTGAGCTCGGGGACTCGAGCGTGAATTTCACCGTACGACCCTGGGTCAAAACGGCGGACTATTGGGGCGTCTTTTTCGACCTTACGGAAGCCATCAAGAAACGTTTCGACCAGGAAGGAATTTCGTTTCCGTTTCCGCAGCAGGACGTCCACCTTTATAGACAGGCTGACGCGTAGGCCCCGGGAATTCATCGAAGCAACGGTCAACCAAACGACGTCATAGCCGTTTATCATGGTGTGCGGGCCCGAAACGAGGCGGCCGTTCAGCGTAGATTCATCGTGCGCCGCCAAAATACCCCAATCGGCTGACTCGAAGGAAAAACGATGCGCAAGGGATTCAAAAACACCGTCGGCATTGCCGTTTTTGCCGCGCTGGCCGGCTGCGCGGCTCACCCCGACCCGATCGTCGACATGCAGGGTGTCAACGAAACGCGACTGGCGACGGACTGGGAGGAATGCGAAGCCTATTCCGAACAGATCCGCATCGAGCAAGGCGCGGCGCGAGGCGCGGCGACCGGCGCCGTCATCGGCGCGGCGACCGGCGCGATCAGCGGCGACGCCGGTCCGGGCGCCGGTTACGGCGCCATCTACGGGGCAACGCGCTCGGGCCTCGACGCGGACCGCGAGAAACAGATGGTGTTCAAGCGCTGCCTCCGAGGCCGCGGCTATCGCGTCCTGAACTAACGCGCGATCGGGTCGCCTGGCCGGGCCTGCGCGGCGCACGGCGTCCGGTTCCGGGTGCGCCGCCCCCTGATCGCGCGATCTTCGGCATCGTGCTATTGACCGGCGCGGGCGGATGGAGATACTGTATAAATATACAGTTTCCAGAGTCGTCGAATGCCCCCGCAAGCCATCAAAGGTCGAGGCGCCATCTCGCGGACACGAGGCCGTTTCGAGGTCCGCTCGGTCGACGTGGACCCGACGACCGAGGCAGACCTTGCGGCCTCGGCGCCGGCAACGCGCATCAGCGCGATGCCGGCGGGGCGCATCGTCAGTACCAATCAATCGCCGGACATTCCGTTCGAGCGTTCGATCAACCCCTACCAGGGCTGTGAACACGGCTGCGTCTATTGTTATGCGCGACCGAGCCATAGTTATCTCGATCTTTCGCCCGGACTCGACTTCGAGACCCGAATTTTCTACAAGCCGAACGCCGCTGCACGGCTCCTGGAAACCTGGGAAAAACCGGCTTATGTCGTCAAAACGATTACGATCGGCGCAAACACCGACCCCTACCAGCCCGCGGAAAAAAAGTTGGGAATTACGCGCGCACTGCTCGAGGCGTTCCTGGAATACCGGCATCCGGTCCGGCTGATTACCAAGGGCACGCTCATGCACCGCGACCTCGATCTCCTGGCAGCGCTCGCCTCGCGACGCCTGGCCGCGGTCGCCGTCAGCATTCCCACCGCCGATAAGTCCTTGAAACGGATACTCGAACCCAGAGTACCCTCCGCCGAGGCGCGGTTTGGGCTGATCGCCGATTTGCGGGACGCCGGCGTACCCGTCAGTCTTCTGATGGCCCCCATCATCCCGGCGCTGAACGACCGCGAAATCGAAAACATCGTCGGTCGAGGCGCGGCCCGGGGCGTCCACCACGCGGCCTGGATCCTCTTGCGCCTTCCACACGAGGTGAAGGCGATCTTCACCGAATGGCTGGCGCAGCACTTTCCCGATCGCGCGGCTCACGTCATGAGCCTGATTCGCCAATCCAGCGGCGGCAAGGATTATGACAACCGATACGGTATCCGTCAGACGGGGACGGGAGTCTACGCGAGCATGCTCGCGCAGCGCTTCGCCAAAGCCTGCGCCAAATACGGCGTCCACACCTCGGACAACCTGCAAACGCTTGATTGCACTCAATTTAGGTCGCCGGGCGACAAACAGATCGCACTCGACTTCTGAACGCGCGATCGGGGTCGGCCCGGGTGACAACTTCCTGAGCTTCTGGCGAGGCGGTATAGTCGTGGGGGAAGGCTCGGACGCGGTAGTGACATAAGAACTATTCAGGTATCGCGCAGTCAGAATCACTGATCACCCATTTAGTGTTAACAGGCCCCGGTTCGACGCTAGAATGTCGGTAACGATGAAACGCTGTCTCGAGAACGCAAAAAGCCGAATGCTGGTCCGCACGCTGGCCGTGTCCTGTCTTGCCGGCGGCGGCGCTGCGGCCGTTGCGCAGGACGACCCAACACCCGAGGGCGACGAGGAACTGCAGGAGATTCGCTCGGTGCTCGCCGAAGAGCAAGACGTTGCAGAGCAGGCGGAACAACCGGCGGAAGACGAAGCGCTTGAAGAGATTGTCCTCCCGAGACAGGCGATGTTCGAGGACGAGGTTTACGTCGAGGAAGTGGATGAACAAACGCTCGACGCCGGACCGCTACCGGAATCGGACCCGCAGCGCTTGCGGCGGCTGTTTGTCATTTACATGGATGCGATATCGGACAAGCAGTTCGACGAAGCGGACAGCCTTGCCAAACAGATCGTCGAATTGACGATACAGATCCACGGTCTCGACAGTCACGAGTCTGCGAAGGCGCTCACCAATCTGGCCATTGCGCAACACGGCATCGAAGACTACGAATCCGCGATCCTCAACTACGACGCCGCCATCGGCATCATCGAACGCATTACCGATCGCCTGGACAGCGAGTTGATCAATCCGCTACGCGGTCTCGGCGCCGCGCAGCTCGCGTCGGGCCGGCCGGACCTCGCCAGAGACACCTTCGATCGCGCCGTGCACGTGAGCCACGTCAACAATGGCCCGCATAACCTCGGTCAGATCGAAACCCTGCAGTCGCTAGCCGAAACCTACCTGGCGGTGGGGGAATTCGACGATGCGATTGACGTTCAGAAACGCATCTACTACCTGCAGGCGCGCAACATCGATGCCAGGAGCATTGAAATCATCCCGGCGTTGAAAACCCGCGCAAGATGGCAACACAGGGTCCAACTCTACGAGCAAGAACGGTTTACCCTGCGCAGAATCATCAGCGTGATCGAGGACAATAAAGGCAAGAACAGCCTCGAGCTGATCGACCCCCTGACGGAACTCGGCAATTCGTTCCTGTTCATCGGGTATTCCGACGCACCCTATACGCAGCCGGTCTCGGTTACGTCCGGCGAGATTTATTTGAAGCGCGCGGTCCGCATCGCCGAAAGGAACCCGGAGGCGGGCTGGGAAGTTCTTACGACGACCATGCTGCAACTTGGTGATTACTACCTGTTGAGCGACCGTCCGAATCGCGGCCATCGCGTCTACCGGGAAGTCTGGAATCTGTTGTCCGAGGACGAATCGAGGCTGGCAGCCCGCGCGTCGAGATTGGAGCAGGTGGTGTTGCTACACGACATCGATCCGCCGAAGATGTACGGCGGCGATCCGTCGGTGCCGGTCACAAGGGAACTGCCGGGCTTCGACATGGGTAAGGTCGTCTTCCAGTACTCCGTGTCCACTCGAGGCCGTTCCACGAACATCCGAATGATCGATGCCGATCCTCCGGAGCTTAGCGACATGCACCAGACCGTCGGTCGGCAAATGCGCAGACTGATACATCGCCCGCGGCTGGTTGACGGCGCGCCCGTGCAGACCGATAACGTGACGTACAGCCATTCGTTCCAGTACCGGCAAGCCGACCTCCCCGCCTCGGAACAGCCGAACCTGCAGGCCAACGACGAAGCGGGTTCAGACAATTAGGCATGATCGGCAAGACGCTCACTCATCGGCTACTCGTCAGTCTGCTCGCCCTCGGCTCGGCCGCCCTGATCGGCACGGCCCAAGCAGGCTGTGACAGCGATTTCATTTGCATTCACGAAGACCGGCTGGACGACCAGATCCAGCTGCGCGCCGAAAATCGGAGCGAGTTTCCGATTACCTACACGGTGCGAGTTCGCTCACGGGATCTGCAAACCACGGGCCCGCGCACGGTAACACGCACGCTACCGGGCCGCGATTCCGAGGTGGCGGTATCGCTGCTGCGGACCGCGGCGGACCCGGGCAGCGAGTATCGATTTTCCTACGACTGGACCGTCGGCGACCGGAATGCAATTCATGACGACGACTACGTTTATCGACTGCCGTACGAAAGCGGCAAAAGCTATCGGGTGATACAGGGCTTTGGTTCCCGCTTCAGCCATACCGGCCTGGAGCAGTTCGCCATCGATTTCCTGATGGAAGAAGGCACCCCGGTACACGCGGCGCGCGGCGGCGTCGTTGCGCGGCTGGAGGAATCGAATTCCATCGGCTGCTGGAAGGACGGCTGCGGCCGGTACGCGAACTATGTCGTCGTATTGCACGACGATGGGACGACCGGCGAGTATTACCACCTGCTCAAGGACGGCGTTTTGGTCGACGTCGGCGAGCGGGTGATTGCGGGCCAAAAAATAGCCCTGTCGGGCAACACGGGACATACGACGGTTGCCCATTTGCATTTTGCCGTATACCGGGCCGTCGAATGGGGCAACACACAGTCGATCCCCGTGCGTTTTAGCAGTGCGGACGGCATTATCGACCGCCCGCGCCGCGGCGGCCGATATCAGGCGGTCGCGATCCAGCACGCGCGTAGCGACAACCTGCGCACCTCGAATCATTACACCACGGAATGAGCCGAACGGCCGTGTTCAGACAACCGAAGAAACTCGACCTGCCGAACGCTGAAAACGCGCTCGCCGGACGCGCGGAGAATATGCCCGTTCCCGAGCGGCATTTCGTCAACGGCAATCCGTTGAAACCGCCGTTCCCCGACAACATGGAGCAGGTCGTGTTCGGCCTGGGCTGTTTTTGGGGTGCGGAACGCGTTTTCTGGGAGACGCCGGGCGTGTTCACCACCGCGGTCGGTTACGCCGGCGGTATTTCGCCAAATCCCGACTATCGTGAAGTCTGTTCAGGCGGCACGGGACACGCCGAAGTCGTGCTCGTCGTGTTCGACCCCGACAAAATCGCTTTTCAACAACTGCTTACGCTGTTCTGGGAATCGCACGATCCCACACAGGGCATGCGTCAAGGCAACGACGTCGGCACCCAGTACCGTTCGGCGATTTTCACCAATTCGAGCGAACAGACCCGCCTGGCGGAAGCCTCCCGCCACGCTTACCAAGCCGAGCTCGAGCGCGCGGGTTACGCGCGTATCACCACCGAGATCGAGCGGCTCGACACCTTTTATTACGCCGAAGACTATCACCAGCAATACCTCGCCAAGAACCCGGACGGTTATTGCGGCATCGGCGGCACCGGTGTCGCCTGCCCGGTCGGCGTATCCGTGGAAGCCTAGCCCAGCACTACCGTGCCGGAACTTCCGGACATCGAGCTTTACATTCATGCCCTCGATGAACGCATCCGCGGTCATACGTTGCGTGAGCTCAGGCTTGCCAACCCGTTTCTGCTGCGCAGCGTGGAGCCGCCGATTTCGGCGGCGACGGGACGCAGGGTCGTCGCAATCAGGCGCATCGGCAAACGCATTGCGATTGGGCTTGCGCCGGATTACTGGCTGATATTGCACCTGATGATCGCGGGCAGACTGCAGTGGCAGGAAAAGCGGCCCGCGCTGGGGTCGCGATTGCGGCTGGCTTCTTTCGACTTCGATCACGGTAGCCTGTTGCTGACCGAAGCAGGAACCAAGAAGCGTGCATCGCTTTATTTTGCCCGCGGCGCCGAAGCGCTCAAGAGTCACGACCCCGGAGGCATAGAGACTCTGCAATGCAGTTTCGCCGAATTCGTTGAACAACTGGAACTGGAAAACCGCACGTTGAAACGGGTGCTGACGGATCCGCGGCGATTCAGCGGAATAGGCAACGCCTACTCAGACGAGATACTCCACGCGGCGAGGCTGTCCCCCGCAAAACTGACCGCGCGGCTGACCGACGCGGAAAAGAGAGCGCTGTTCGAGGCGACCCGAAACACGCTCAGCTATTGGTCGGAGCAGCTCGTCGCCGAGGCCGGCGGCGGTTTTCCCGGCAAAGTTACCGCGTTCAAATCGACGATGGCGGTCCACGGCCGATACGGCAAGCCCTGCCCGGTGTGCAAAAGCCCGGTCCAGCGAATTCGCTACAAGAGCCGGGAGACCAACTATTGCGCTACCTGCCAGACGGGCGGCAAACGGTTGGCGGACCGGTCGCTTTCGCGACTGCTCAAGGATGGCTGGTCAAAGGCCTTTTGACGGTAAGTGAGCACGCCGCTGTGCACGGAAGATTGTTTGGCGGTAACATTGGCGCCCGCGATTTCCTTGACGAGACAAAAACTTGGCCCAGAAAAAAACCAAAAAGAAAGCGCGCCGGCCGGGACGGCGACAGGCGGAAGAGGCAGTGCGAACGCTGTTGCTGTGGGCCGGCGACGATCCGGACCGCGAGGGTTTGCACGACACCCCCAAACGCGTGGCGCAAGCCTACGAGGACTGGTTTGGCGGATACAAACAGGACCCCGTTCGTTATTTGAAGCGCACCTTCGAGGAAGTCGACGGCTACGATGAAATGATTGTGCTCCGCGACATCTCGTTCGAGTCTCATTGTGAACATCACATGGCGCCGATCATCGGCAAGGCGCATGTCGGTTACCTGCCGAACAACAAGGTTGTCGGGATCAGCAAGCTCGCCAGAGTCGTCGAGGCGTTTGCGCGCCGTTTACAGGTTCAGGAGAAGCTCACCGCGCAAATCGCGCACTGCATCCAGGACGTGCTGAAACCGAAGGGCTGCGGCGTCATCGTAAACGCAACTCACCAATGCATGACCACACGGGGCATCCACAAGACGAACGTCTCCATGGTGACCAGCCAGATGTTGGGCGCATTCCGCAAGGACGCGCGCACGCGCTCGGAATTCCTGCGCATCATCGGCACCGAATCCTAGCCGACTCGCGGGACCGGTTAGCGGCCGTGACGCGACGACCTTCTCCCAAGTTCTTGCTTACTGTGGCGTTGCTCACGGTCGTCGGCTACCTGGTTCTTTGGCCGGTGCCCATTGCGCCGGTCGCCTGGGAGGCTCCGCGCAACCTCGGACTGGTCGCCCCTTTCGCGCCGAACGAGGCGCTGGCCGGCATGCAAACAATCCGGCTCGGAGCGTTCGGCGGACCGGAGGACATTGCGGGCGGGCCGGATCAACGGATTTATGCGTCGACCGAAAACGGCAGCATCGTCCGTTTTCAGCAGGACGGGTTGGGCCTGCGGGAATTCGCGTCGGTCGGCGGGCGTCCGCTGGGTATCGAATTCGATTCTGAAGGCAATCTGCTCGTTGCCAACGCGGTCCTCGGACTGCAGCGAGTTGACCCACGGGGCGAAATCGAAACGCTGTTTGACGAGTTCGATGGCGTCGCACTGGTATACGTCAATGATCTGGCGATAGCGAACAACGGCAAGGTGTACGTAACCGACTCCAGCACCAAGTTCGGCGCCGCCGCGGCCGGCGGCACGTTTGCGGCGAGCGTGCTGGACATCCTCGAACACGGCGGACGCGGCCGACTCTACGAGTACGATCCGGCCACCGGCACGGCAAGGCTTCTGTTGGTCGGCATAAACTTCGCGAACGGGGTCGCCATCAGCGCCGATCAGCGTTACCTGCTGATTGCGGAAACCGGCCACTATCGCATCTTGCGCTACTGGCTGGACGGCGAAAATGCCGGTACCGTGGAAGCCGTGATCGAAAATCTGCCCGGCTTCCCCGACAACGTAAATCGAGGATTCGACGGCCGGTTTTGGATTGGACTCGTGGCGCCGAGGAACGCTTTGATCGACCGGCTCGCGGACAAACCTTTTCTACGCAGCGTCGTGCAGCGACTGCCCGCCGCGCTGAGACCTACCGCGGAACGGTCCACCCATCTGATCGCCATCGACGGTAACGGTCAGGTGCTGATGAACCTGCAGGACAGCGCCGCCGGCTTCCCGATGGTGACCGGCGCGTTCGAGGCCCCCGACAATCTCTACCTGTCCTCGCTCTTCGGCGACCGTATCGCGTATCTGCCCCGGTCCGAACTGCCGTTTCCATAGATTCTGCGGACTTACGGATCCAGGCCGGCCTCCGCAACGCCCTGCCGAAACACGATGTCGACCGGTATGTCAGCTGCCGTCAGCCGATCGAGATCGTCCTGCAACTGCGCACCGATCACGCCTTTTTCATCCGTGAGCGTTCGGGCGCCTTCATAATCGCCGTCACCCTGAAGCGTCAGCAGTAGCTCCGACAGCGCCGCCATTGCCTCCTGCATACGCTCGAAATCGACGCTGTAGGTGCCGCGCTCGGCGTTCCAGACGAACGCGCCGTGTTCGGCGAAAAAGTTGAAGCGAACCATGTTCGCTTTCCCGTGGGCGCTGCTGGCGCCGAAGCGGATTGACCGGAACACGCTTGCCATGAACGTCACGTAGTAGTCGCGCATGTCGGCCTCTCCGAGTTCACCCGCTTTGTGCAGTTCGCTGATCATGTAAAGCCCGAGGATGTCCGCTTTACCCTCCTCCATACTCGACGCAACGTCTTTGAGCGCTTCGCGCACGGTGCCGGAACCGTTGATCGTGTTTTTCACGCCGAGCCCGTGCGCTACTTCGTGAAACATCGTGTTCGAGAAGAATGCGTCGAACGTCACGTGCTGCCGCTGCGTTTCCTCAATCAACACGCCGGCGATCGGTTCCAGGATCTTCTCGAACTTCGCCTGCATTGCATTCTTCAGCTGCAGCCGCCGTGTTCCCTTCTGCAGCTGAACCTCCTCGTCGTTCGGCAGGTTGATGGCAATGGTCTTGGATCCGGCATTGCTGTGGCCGGCGTAATAGATGACGTCGTAAGCATTGAGATCCGAGTCGGTGCCCGGCGTCTCGGCCTTGTAGACGTCCGGCACGGGCAGACCGCGCTGCAGCTCAGGCAGGAACCCCGCAAACCGCGACAGTCGCTCGCTCCAGGCCATGTCTTTTATCAAGACATAGGACTCGTACGCCGTTCGATAGCCGTACAAGCGGTCTTCGTACGTCTCGATCGGACCGATGACCAACTCGACGGGATTGCCTTTGACATCCATCCACGCCAGATCACTTTCCTGAAAATCGTCGCTGACGAGCGCGGCCGCGCGCAGGCGAAGGTAGTCCGCGAAACCGGGGTGCTCGGCGAGTTCCGCCGCGCGCCGCAGAAGATCGGCGGCCGCCGCGAGCTCCGTCGAATATTCGACGTGATAGGGAACGAGAGTCAGGCCGCCGTCGGCAGTGCGCCGCACAAACGAATACAGTCCGCGCTTGCCCTCGAGATCGGCCGCCTCGAATTCTTCCTTGCTCATGTCCGCCGGATAAAACCTCGCACCGAGCGGCTTTTCGCCGACGCCGTCGATAAACGGCCTGTCATCGTTCAGCCGGTCCCATGGACCGTAGTTCAGCTCTGCAAAACGGCGCACCGCGTCGACACCGATACCGTCCAGCCATTGTTCGTAGCCGTCACCATACGCCTGCCGCCAGAAAAGCTCGTCCATGATCTGCGATGCCTCGAACAGCAGTTTCAGCATCTCCCGCTGAGCCGGGGACAGCGCGGACAAATCGGCGGTCAGAGTGAACTCGGCGTAAACGTCCGGGCGCGCCGCGACCAGCGCCGGCTGCGCGCCTTCGGCCTGCTCCGCCGTCGGATCGGGTTGGGCCGTCGAGTCTGTCGCCGGGTCGCGGCTGCAAGCGGTCAACACCACGCTCAAAAGACATGCGCCGGCTGCGCAGCGAATAACGGGGTTCAGGTTCACGGGACGTCTCCAGGCGGTCGTTCGGCAGCCCGAGATTATCGCATAGGACCACCCGCACAGGGCTGCTGGAACGGGGTTACCGGCGCACGACGCGGCAGCAACCTGCGGCGCTGGCTTACGCACGGGACCGGTGCGAAACTTGAACGCCGCAGGACTTGTCCAATGGTCACGATGGATCTGGCAAAAAAAGCGCTGTTCGGCCTCGGAGGCCTGCTGCTGCTGACGTTCGCGATCGGCGTGTTTCTGCCGTCTACCGCGCGCGTCGAACGTCGCGTAACGATCGACGCGCCCCCCGCCACCGTCTATGCGCTGGTCAACGACTTCCATCAAATCAACAAGTGGTCACCCTGGCTGGCCGTCGATCCGAACGCGCGATTCGAGATCGAAGGCCCCCGCCGAGGCGTCGGTGCAAGCCTGTCCTGGAGCGGCCGCATCGTCGGCGAAGGCTCGCAGACGATCGTGGTCAGCGTTCCGTTCGAGCGCGTCGTCAGCCGCGTCCTGCTGGACGGCAACCGCGAGGCGCGCGCGAGTTTCAAGCTCGAGGCAACGGAGTTCGGCACGTCCGTCAGCTGGGTATTCGAGCGGGATTTCGGGCGCAACGTTTTTGGGCGGTATTTTGGGCTGTTGCTGGACGGCATCGTCGGCAAGGACTACGAGGAGGGGCTCGCCGGTCTCAGGACCCTGGCCGAAAGCCTGCCAGCCAGCGACTTCAGCGATCTGGAAATCGAGCACATGACCGTGGAGTCGGCCGACATCGCCTATATACCGAGTTCCAGCGAACCGCTGGCGCAGGCGATATCCGAGGCGCTTGGCGACGCCTACTTCAGAATATTGAGCTTCATCGACGAGCACGACCTGACGGAGGCCGGCGCGCCAATCTCGATCAGCCGGGCCTTCAGCGGCGCTGAACTCCGCTTCGATGCCGCCGTCCCGGTACGCGGTATCGCCGCGGACACACCCGCGCAATGGGAGTCGGTCCGTTTGGGCAAGAGTTACGGCGGACCGGTCATCCGCATCACCCACCGGGGTTCCTACCTCACCCTGGGTCGCACGCACGACAAAATCGCCGCCTATCTCGCCGCCCTGGGCCTGGCGCGCAACGGCGATGCCTGGGAGTCTTACGTCAGCGATCCGACGCGAACGTCAACGGACGAGTTACTGACCTACGTCTATTATCCGATCCAACCCGAAGGCTGATTCGGGCTTCCGACTGCCATCGAAGATTCGACGTTCGGGGACGATCGTCAAACGGACTTCAGGAGCATCGCCGGCACGGCCGGCGCGTCCTCGACCGGCGACAAAGGCAGTGTTTCCTGAGTGTCGCCGGCGGCGCGAATCACGTCGACATACAGCTCTGCCAGCTGCCGTCCGCAGGCATCGGCTTCTTCGATCGACATCTTGCGCACTGACGCACAAATCGGCCCTTCTCCGTTCAGCGGTGCGACCTGGGTTAGTTTCAGGCGCAGATCCGCAAACGATTCGCGGATCGTCAGCGGCAGCGTCGCCGTGTCGATATCGTTAAGATTATTGTCGAAGGCGTCAATAAGTCGTTGTTTTATATGACCATGACCGGCGAGCACCGACAGCGCGGCGCGAAAACATTCGAGGTGGTGGGACATCTCCACTCCAGCGTATTTTTTTGTTGATGGCCGCTTTTATCCTCTCAGAGCGGCTTCGTTACGCTTTCCGGCCGGCGGCCTCCTATTGCCCGGCGCGAGTCCGTCAAATCCGTTTGAGGTCCTTCGGTCTATCAACGACCTGCGTCGCTTTTTTATATCAGAACATCCGAATCGCGCGCAAGTCTGCCGGGAGACCAGGGCCTGTTAACCCTGCGCTACACCTTGCTGATCTCTATGCGCCAACGCTCCCCCTCGAGCGTCCGCTCTTCGGTGTACAGGGCGCCGTCCTGATCGACCTGCCAGTCGGTCGCGAGCGTCTCGGACATCAAAAGCTCGCGATAGACGGCAAGCGCCGCCGCAACCGCCGGGCTGCCGGACACGCCGAGCACGATGCGGTCCGAGACCTCGAGTCCGGCTTTTTTGCGTGCTTCCTGAACCGTCCGCACGAGTTCACGCGCGAAACCCTCGCGAAGCAGGTCTTCGTCGAGGCTCGTATCCAGCGCGGTGAGATAACCGCCGTCCTCGCCGCAGGCATAACCCTCCGCGGAACTCGTCTCGACCAGAACGTCTTCGTGACCGAGCGTGATTGTCTGAGCGTCCGCCTGCGTCCCCAGCGCGAGCTCGAACGACTCGCCTCTCGACACCGTGCCGGCAATTGCCGCGCCGTCAGCGTCCTTCAGCGCCTTGCGTATCTCCGGGACGAGTTTTCCATAACGCTTGCCAATCCGCGGCAAATTCGGCTTGATCCGATAGCTGACCAGACCCGCGTCGCGCGCGATGAATTCGATCGCCTTTACGTTGAGCTCCTCGAGAATCTGTTCCTGGTGCTCGGCAAGCGCCCGCGCGGCACGATCGTCCGGCGCTCTGACCAGAAGGCGTTTCAGCGGTTGCCGCGTGCGCACGCCCGACTGGCCGCGCGCCGCGCGCGCCAATCCGACGACCTTTTGCACGACGCCGACGGCATACAACAACTCGTCGTCGTCCCAATCCGGATGCGCCGCCGGCCATTCGGTCATGTGCACGCTTTTCGGCGCGTCGGCCTGAACGTTCCTGACCAGGTTCTGATAGACGTTCTCGGCAAGGAACGGTACAAACGGCGCCATCAGACGGTGCGCGGCGTCGAGACACTCATAGAGCGTCAGATAGGCCGACCGTTTGTCCTCCGGATCGGTCGACTTCCAGAAGCGACGCCGATTACGTCGCACGTACCAGTTACTCAGCTGATCCACGAACGACTCGATGGCGTCGCCCGCCGCTTTTGCGTCGAAACGGTCCATGGCGTCCGTACAGTCCCTTACCGTCTTGTTGAGCAGCGCCAGCGCCCAGCGATCGATCTCCGGCCGCCGGGACACGGGCAAATCGTCACTGAAATCCACGTCGTCGAGTCGCGCGTACAGCACAAAAAAGCCGTAGGTGTTCCAAAACGTGTTCATAAAGGAACTGGCGACGTCGGAGACGATTTCGACGGAAATACGCTTTTGCACGTCCGGCGAAAGTCGCGCCAAAAAGTACCAGCGCAGCGCATCCGCGCCGACCGTGTCGAATACGTCGTAGGGATCGACGATGTTGCCGAGCGACTTCGACATCTTCTTGCCGTCCTTATCGACGATATGGCTCAGGCAGATGACGTTTCGGTACGCGATGCTGTCCGATACCAGCGTCGCGATAGCGTGCAGCGTGTAGAACCAGCCACGCGTCTGATCGATTGCCTCGCAGATGTAGTCCGCGGGAAAGTGCGTATCGAAAGTGTCTTCGTTCTCGAACGGATAGTGCCACTGTGCGTAGGACATCGCGCCCGAATCGAACCAGCAGTCGATCACTTCGGGCACGCGTCGCCAGGTCTTGCCGTCTTTCTCGAACGTGACGTCGTCGACCGCGGGCCGGTGCAGGTCCAGCTCGGAGAGCGACCTGCCGACGGCCTCTTCGAGTTCGGCCACCGAGCCGAAACAGACGTACTCACCTTGCCCGTCGGTCCAGACCGGAAGAGGCGTGCCCCAGAAGCGCTCGCGGGACAGCGCCCAGTCGATGTTGTTCTCGAGCCATTTGCCGAATCGGCCGTCGCGAATATGCTCCGGCACCCAGTTGATCGTCTTGTTCAGCTCGACCATGCGGTCGCGTAAATCCGAGGTGCGGATGTACCAGGCGTTCTTGGCGTAGTAGATGATCGGATCGCCGGTGCGCCAGCCGAACGGATAGTTGTGCAGGTAGCGCTCGGAACGGAACATCAGCCCGCGTTCCTTCATAATCCGGATGAGCGGTTTGTCGGCATCTTTGAAAAACAGGCCGGCGACCGGCTCGACGGCGTCGACGAAATGGCCGTCCTGCCCGACGCCGTGCACCACCGGCAATCCGTGTTCCTGGCCCAGGGCCAGGTCGTCGACGCCGTAGGCGGGTGCACAATGTACGATGCCGGTGCCGTCCTCAGTGCTGACGAACTCCGCCGGCAACACCTGGAACGCGTCGGCCTCCACATCGAGGTAGTCGAACAGGCGTTCATAACGCGTACCGACGAGGTCCGAACCCTTCACGCGCTTCACGACCTTGTGCGGCTGATCGCGCAGCACGGCATCGAGCAGCGCCTCGGCGAGGATAAACGTTTCACCGTCCGTTTCGGCGTAGACGTAATCGATGTCCGGGTGCACGGCCAGCATCAGGTTGGACGGCAAGGTCCAGGGCGTTGTCGTCCACACCAGGAAGGACAGGCCGTCTTCACCGGCCACGCGAAAGCGCACGTAAATCGACGGGTCCTCGACTTCACGATAACCCTGCGCGAGCTCGTGGGACGAGAGCGTTGCGCCGATGCGCGGATCGTAAGGCACGACCTTGTAGCCGCGGTAGATGAGACCCTTGTTCCAGATCTCCTTGAGCAGATACCACACGCTCTCGATGTAGTCGTTGTCCAGCGTGTAGTACGCCTCGTCCATGTTCACCCAGAAACCCATGCGGTCGGTCATCTTTTCCCAGTCTTCGATGTAACGCATGACCGACTCCCGGCAGCGCCGCGTAAACTCCGCGATGCCGATCTTGTCGACAATCTCCTGCTTGTCGAAAATGCCGAGTTCCTTTTCGATCTCGTGTTCCACCGGCAGGCCGTGGGTGTCCCAACCCGCCTTCCGCGGCACGTGGAAGCCGCGCATCGTCTTGTAGCGCGGAAACGCGTCTTTGAACGCGCGCGCGAGCACGTGGTGGATTCCGGGCTTGCCGTTTGCCGTGGGCGGCCCGTCGTTGAACGTGAACAAGGGCCGATCCGCGGACTGTTCCAGCGTTCCGGCGAACACCTCGTGCTCGCGCCAGAAGTCGAGAATCTCCCGTTCGAGCCGGGGGCCGTCGTAACGGCTCGTCACTTCCTTAAAAACCATAATCATTCACTCAAAACGAAAAACGCCCCGAACGCCAATGCGTCCGGGGCGACAAGTGTTCTCTTGCGCGGTACCACCCGGTTTTACGGACGCCAGTTCGGCGCCCGCCTCGTAATGCCTTGTCTCGGGGGCAGGCCGGCTGCGTCTACTCCGCGAAACCGGTGTGCCGGGCTCGCGTTTCGGGCAGCGACTCCAGGGTGATATTCGGCGGTCTCCGATCCGGGGCTTACACCCTCCCCCGGTCGCTTGGCTCGAAGCGAATCGCCTACTCGTCCCTATCTACGTCTTCAGTCCGGAAAACTAGCGCCGGTAAAGGAAAAATACAAGGGTTTGGTCGCCAGCGCGGGACGGGCGTCCGCGAATCGCTTGCCCGCCGCCCTCATGCCTGAGACTATCCTTACCGACGCCCGGTCGGCCTGCCCACCGTGCGTCGGGGGAGAACCGAATGAACAACCGGCAACGTGCGAGAACGGGGGCTCCGGGCCTGCTGATCGCAAGCATTTGCGCGCTGATCACCAGCGCTTCCTGTGCACCCGACACGGCCGAGCAGCCGGGCGACGGCTGGCCCGCGAGTTTCGGGTTCGGACGCAGCGCCACCGATGCCGAAATCGCCGCGTGGGACATCGACGTCCGTCCGGACGGCGCGGGCTTGCCCGCCGGCAGCGGGACCGTTGCAGAAGGCGAGTCGATATACGCCGCAAAATGCGCCGTCTGCCACGGCGAAACCGGCGTGGAAGGACCCAACGATCGTCTCGTGCGACGACCCGGCGAGGGATTTCCCGACGGCGACAGCGCGGACTCCTGGACCGGCAGAACCATCGGCAACTATTGGCCTTACGCCACGACCGTCTTCGATTACGTGTTGAGGAGCATGCCGCAGAACATGCCCGGCTCCCTGCAGCCCGACGAAGTTTACGCGCTCACCGCCTACCTGCTTTGGCGAAACGGCATCATTGCCGCCGACGAACGCATCGACGCGAAATCCCTGGCGAACGTCGAAATGCCGGCGCGCGACCAGTTCCATCCGGACGACCGCCTTGACTACCGTGAGGTGCACTGATGAGCGACCAAAAAAGCCCGGAGAAAGCAAACGTCACACGTCGTGCCGCGCTGGCCGGCATGGCCGGCGCGGCGGGAACCCTGCTGGCTCGCGGCGGCGCCGGTCAGGAGATCCAGGTGTCGGGTGACCGGCCGTGGGTCCCGGAGGACCCCACAAAGTCGCTTGGCGAGTGGGCAAGCCCCTACGGCGAGCGGTCGCCGTTCGAGACCGCCCGCCGCGAAGTGACGTTTGCGTCAACCGCATCACGCACGCCGCATCAGGCGCTGCACGGCACGATTACGCCGGCCGACCTGCACTTCGAGCGGCACCACGCCGGCGTGCCGCTGATCGATCCGGCCCGTCACAAACTGGTCGTCCACGGTATGGTCGAACGGCCGATGACGTTTACGATCGACGACCTCAAACGCTTCCCGTCGGTGAGCCGAATCTGTTTTATCGAGTGCTCGGGCAACCTTGCACGCGAGGCCGGCGAGGAAACGACGCCGCAGATGCTTTGCGGACTGACCAGTCAGAGCGAATGGACCGGCGTCATGTTGTCTACGCTGATGCGGGAGCTCAAGGTGGACCCCAGATCGAGCTGGCTGCTCGCCGAAGGCGCCGACGCCGCGGTGCTCACACGCAGCATCCCGCGCTCGCTGTGGGACGAAGCGATGATTGCGTACGCTCAGAACGGCGAGGCCGTGCGACCGTCCAACGGCTACCCGATCCGCTTTCTGAATCCGGGCTGCGAAGGCAACAGCTCGGTCAAATGGCTGCGCCGAATCGAGTTTTCCGACGGTCCGTTCATGACCCGGGAGGAGACCTCGAAGTACACCGAACCGCTGAAGAGCGGTGGAGCACGTCAATTCAGTCTCGTCATGGACGCCCGCTCCGTCATCACCTATCCGTCCTATCCGGACAGCGTCGAGAAAGGCTGGATCGAAATTCAGGGAATCGCCTGGAGCGGAAGGGGGCGCATCACGAGAGCGGAGGTCAGCACCGACAACGGCAAGACCTGGTCCGCATCGGAATTACAGGAACCCGTCCTTCCGAAGGCGCACACGCGCTTCCGTCATCTGTTCAACTGGGACGGCAGGGAAACGGTGATCATGAGTCGAGCGATCGACGAGTCCGGATACGTACAGCCGACCCGGGAAGCGTTCCTCGCCGCACGCGGCGCCGGCGCGATCCCGTACCACGGCAACCCGATTACCGGCTGGCGCCTTCGCGCCGGCGGCGACGTGGTGTATCGGGTGGAGGCCTGGGCCTAGAACCGATCTCAAACCAGATCGGTGTCTAGTGAACCACCGTTGAAACGGGCTGTTCGCTCTCCTCTCCGAACATCGCCCGATCGAACACGTTCACGAGAACCCCGGTAGACTGCGCGCCCGTGACGAAAAGCCGTTTGTTGATCAGAAAATCGGGCACGCCGGTGACGCCGCCTTTACGCACCTGCGCCTCCTGGCTCAGCACCATTTGACGAGTGGACTCGTCGTCGAGGACCTTGTGGATGTCTGCGGCCTTGAGTCCGCTGATTTCACCCTGGGACACGAGCACGTCGCGATCCGAAATGTCCTCGCCGTCCTCGAAAAAGCGTTTCATGATGTTGTCCGCGAGCTGCGACGCGTCCCTGCCCCGCCGTTCCGCGAGCTGCATGACCCGATGCGCATCCAGCGTGTTCGGGACCCGTTTGATCCGGTCGAAACGGAAATGGATGCCTTCGCGGCGCCCCGCATGGATAAGATGATCGAGTCCGGGTTGAACCACGCTGGCGTCTCCGAACTTGCTGGAAAGGTATTCGTCGAAATCCATGCCGTCGACGGGCATCGTCGGGTTCAGTTGAAACGGATACCAGCTGACCGTAGACGGACCGTGAACCGCGGCCAGCGCGTCATCGAGCCGGCGTTTGCCGAGATAACACCAGGGGCAGATCAGATCGGCAATCACGTCCACCCGCAGCGTCGCCAGGGACTGGCTGTCGCGTGACCGCGAGAGTGTTGTAATGCCGGGATCGATCATGTGCGTATTCCTGACTCCAGTACCGGTTGAAGGGCTTACGACGCCTATGAAGTGCGGTCGATACCTTGAAATTCAAGGCAAGGACATGATCCTGCCGTCGTTACGATATTGGATTCATCCGCCGCTGCAAAGTTTAATCTCGCTGCGCTCGCCGATTTGACATTTTTGACGCAATACGGCGTTTTTTGCGCATTTTTGGATCTGTTTCACCAGGGATAGCCGACAAACCGGAGCCTCGGAAATTACGGTGATCGCGGCCGCCGCTCAGCTCCGCGTGCGCGGCGCGGCCGTGCACGACCAGCGCCAGATACGCAATGCTGCCCGATATCAGGAAATTCAACATTTCACCGACCGTTACCGCGCCCCGCCCTTGCTCCACCATTTCGTCGGTCAGGACCGTGACTTTGAGCGCCATGCTGAGGATCAACGCCGACACGTTGACCAGAGACTCGGCAGCTGCGGTCACATTGGACCACTCCGGACGGCGCCAGATGAAGAGGAAACAGGCAAAACAGAATACATAATACGCGGCGCGCCAGAACGGCCAGGCGTCGAGAAACGACAGGCGGACGTTGAACGAGAACTGATAGTCGAGCACCGCAAACCCAAGGGTTCCCGCATAATAGGCGGCGAAAAGCCACTGGGTAGCGCTGCGCTGCTGCATGATCATACCGGCCCGATGACGTATCCCAATCGCGCGGAGTTACAATTTGTTGCAATATTCGCCCGCGTCTTTCGGTCTAATTGAACACCATTCTCAGGAGAACTTGCGTGATCATCCGCAAAAAAGCCGAAATCCTTCCTTCCGAAATCACGAGCCGATCCAACTACGTCAACCGGCGGCAGTTCTTGCGCTCCAGCGCGATGTTCGGGGCGGTGGCAGGCGGCTCGTTGATCGCCGGGCGCTCGCGGGGCGCGGTCATACCGGAAGGTGAGCTTGCGAAGCTGCCGAACGTCGAACCCAGCGAGTTCAGCACCGACGAGCCGATGAACAGTTACGACGACATCACGACTTACAACAACTTTTACGAGTTTGGCACGCGCAAGGAAGACCCGTCGCGGAACGCGCGGGATTTCGAGCCGCGACCGTGGTCGATCGAGGTTGACGGCCACGCGGAGTTGACCGGTACGTTCGATCTCGAAGACTTCGTGAAGCCGCACACCCTCGAGGAACGCATTTATCGGATGCGCTGCGTCGAGGCCTGGTCGATGGTCATACCCTGGGTCGGTATACCGCTGGCCGACATCATCACGCGTTTCAAACCCACCTCGAACGCAAAATACGTGAGCTTCGAGACGCTTCACGACCCGAAACGAATGCCCGGACAACGGGCTCGCGTGCTGGACTGGCCGTATCGCGAAGGATTGACCATCGCCGAGGCGATGAATCCTCTGACGATCATGGCGGTTGGTCTCTACGGCGAGGTGCTGCCCAACCAAAACGGCGCGCCGCTCCGGCTGGTCGTGCCGTGGAAGTACGGTTTCAAGGGCATCAAGAGCATCGTAAAAATGAGTTTCGTGGAGCGCCAGCCGCCGACGAGCTGGGAGATGGCGAACTCGCGCGAATACGGCTTTTACGCAAACGTCAATCCCGAAGTCGATCACCCGCGCTGGAGCCAGGCGCGCGAGCGGCGCATCGGCGCGGGGTTTTTCGCCGAGAAGCAGCCGACGCTGATGTTCAACGGCTACGCAGAGCAGGTTGCACATTTGTACGACGGACTCGATCTGCGCCGTAACTACTAGGGTTGACAGGCCCTGATCTTCGAGTTTCCGTGAACACGCTGACGCAGATTCGCTTCATCTGGAAGCCGATCGTTTTCCTCGCTTGTCTGGCGCCCGCCCTGCTGGTCGTCGGCGACGCGTTCGAGATCAGCGGCCGGCTCGGCGCCAATCCCATCGAGGAAATCCAGGACCGGTTCGGCCAATGGGGATTGCGTTTCATGATGATTGCACTGGCGGTGACGCCGCTGCGGCAGTTGAGCGGGCGCGCGTGGCTCACCCGCTTCCGCCGCATGCTCGGCCTGTTCGCGTTCTTTTACGTGCTGCTGCATTTTCTCGTTTGGCTGATCCTCGACCAGGGACTGCTGTTGTCGGCTATCGCGGAGGACGTCATCAAGCGCCCGTTCATTACGATCGGGTTCGCGGCGCTGCTGTTGCTGCTCGTCATGGCCGCTACCTCGACAGCCGGCATGCGGCGACGCCTGGGCGCGCGCTGGCAACAGCTCCACTACGGCGCCTACGTCGTTGGAATCCTCGGCGTCTGGCACTACTGGTGGCAGGTGAAACAGGACATCCGCGAACCGCTGGTTTACGCGGCGATCCTGGCCGTTCTGCTCGGCTATCGCATCGTGCGCAAGCGTCTGAACGCCCACACGCGATCGCGACCCGCCTCCCTCGCCACGCGGTGACGTTCTGTCGAAGAAAGGGAGTTCGCGGGACCGTTTCCGCCGCTTGATGGCGTACACTGCGATCAGGACCTTCAGTTCGACGGAGTCGCCTCATGGCCATCGAATCCGCAACCTTGTTCACGTTTGCACTAGCCTGCTTGGCCGTTTACGTCACGCCGGGCGTGGACATGGCCTACATCGCGTCAAACAGCGTCAATCACGGCGCACGCGGCGGGCTCTGGGCCGCCGCCGGCACGGTTACCGGAGTATCCGCTCAGGCCCTGGCCGCGGCGTTGGGTATCACCGCGATATTTGCCGCGTCACCGGTCGTTTTTGAGGTCATCCGTTGGACCGGCGTTGCGTACCTGGCATACCTTGGGGTTCGCCTGCTCGTCTCGAGGGACGACATCCGATGGTCGCGGTCGACGACGAGCTGGTCACGATGGGCAACCCTGCTAAAGGGGACGACGATCAACCTGCTGAACCCCAAGATCGCCTTGTTTTTTGTCGCTTTCCTACCGCAATTCGTCGATCCGGGCCGGGGCGAGGTGCTGCTTCAGCTGGCAACGCTCGGTTTTGTGTTTTCCATCGGTTCGATTCTGTGGTGCGCCTTTCTTGCGCTGCTGTTTGCGAAGGTCGGAGATCGCTTCAGGGCGTCGCAGGGATTCCGCGCCTGGCAGCGTCGAATTTCGGGCGGCGCGTTCATCGGGTTCGCCGGAATCCTGGCGGTGGCGGACATACGGCGTTAGGGGGGCGCCTTTGTCGTGTTTTTTTTCGAGCTGCCACTTCTCCACGGTGTTGACGACCAGCATTAGCAGCACGAGGCCGACGAGAATTGCGGCATAGGCCGCCAGAATGATGCCCGCGTAGATCAAACGCTCAACTCGACACCGTCGTAGCGCGTGTTGTCGGTCTTTTCATCAAAGTGATTCCTGAGTGCCGACAGCGCGGCCGTGAGCACGGCCTGAACCTGGGACTTGGAAAGCTGGGTCATCAGCAGTTCGCTGGTCGTGCTACCGTCCTGGCGGTGATAAATCGCATGTAGATTGTGGTAATTGTCGACCTGCACCGGTTTCAGCTCGAGACGCCATTGCGGTTCGTCGGTGACCGTGCGGTTGCGGCGTCGACCGCCGATTGCGCCCTTACGAAAATTGAACATCGCTGCTCCTGCCATTGAGATACCGTCGAGATACTGCAGAATGGAGGACCGAACGCAACGTCTTTCGGATCAACGGCCGCCCCGACGTAACTCTACCGCAAGATCGGCCGCCGGAACTCCAGTGACAATCGGCAGCACCGCACCCTTCAATAACCACCACCCACATGGTACGAAGTCGATTCTGGCATTTCTGTAGCGAATTGTGCGATTCGGTAACAAATTGTGTGATTTGGAAGCGCCGCCACGCCTGCCGGAAATGCCCTGGAACCGTCGGCCGCTCAACAAAAAAGCCCTGCCGAAGCAGGGCTTTTTGTTTTTCCGAAGGCGAAGCAGCTTACATCATGCCGCCCATGCCCCCCATACCGCCCATGTCCGGCATCGGCGCGGCAGGCGCTTCATCCTGCGGCGCGTCCGCCACCATGGCTTCGGTCGTCAGCAACAAGCCGGAAACCGACGCGGCGTTCTGCAACGCGTGACGCGTAACCTTGGTCGGATCCAGGATACCGGCTTCGATCATGTCGCCGTACTCGTCGGTTGCCGCGTTGTAGCCGTAGTTGCCCTTGCCTTCCGCTACGGCGTTCAGCACGACGCTTGGGTCGCCGCCGGCGTTGTTCACAATCTGTCGCAGCGGCTCTTCGCAGGCGCGGCGCAGAATGTTGATACCGACGTTCTGATCGTCGTTGTCGCCTTTGAACTTCTCAATGGCCTTGACCGCGCGAATCAGGGCAACGCCACCGCCGGGCACCACGCCTTCCTCGACGGCGGCACGCGTGGCGTGCAGCGCGTCTTCGACGCGTGCCTTTTTCTCTTTCATTTCGACTTCGGTGGCGGCACCAACCTTGATCACGGCAACGCCGCCGGCGAGTTTGGCAACGCGCTCCTGCAGCTTTTCCTTGTCGTAATCCGAGCTCGATTCCTCGATCTCCTTGTTGATTTGCTCGACGCGCCCCGTGATGTCCTGCGCGCGTCCGGCACCGTCGATGATCGTGGTGTTTTCCTTGGTGATCTGAACTTTCTTCGCCTCTCCAAGATCGTCCAGCGTCGTCTTCTCGAGCGACAAGCCAACTTCCTCGGAGATCACGTTGCCACCCGTCAGGACCGCGATGTCCTGCAGCATGGCTTTGCGACGGTCGCCGAAACCGGGCGCCTTCACGGCCGCAACCTTGACGATACCGCGGATGTTGTTGACCACCAGCGTGGCGAGCGCCTCGCCTTCGACGTCTTCGGCGATGATCAGAAGCGGACGGCTGGCTTTTGCCACCCCTTCCAGGACGGGAAGGAGATCACGGATGTTCGAGATCTTCTTGTCGTGCAGGAGAATGATCGGGTTTTCCAACTCGACGTTCTGACCGGACTGGTTGTTGATGAAATACGGCGAGAGATAACCGCGGTCGAACTGCATACCCTCGACGACGTCGAGTTCGTTCGCAAGTCCCGAACCTTCTTCCACGGTAATAACGCCTTCCTTACCGACTTTCTGCATCGCCTCGGAGATGATCGCACCGATCTCGGTGTCCGAGTTTGCGGAGATGGATCCAACCTGTGCGATCGCCGTGTCGTCCTCGCAAGGCTTGGACAGGCCTTTCAGCTGTTCGATGATTGCCTGGGTGGCTTTGTCGATACCGCGCTTCAGGTCCATCGGGTTCATGCCGGCAGCAACCGATTTCAAACCCTCACGCAACACCGCCTGAGCAAGCACGGTTGCGGTGGTGGTGCCGTCGCCGGCGATGTCGGAGGTCTGGGAAGCAACTTCCTTGACCATCTGCGCGCCCATGTTCTCGAACTTGTCGTCGAGTTCAATCTCCTTGGCGACGGATACGCCGTCCTTGGTGACGGTCGGTGCGCCAAAACTCTTGTCGAGTACTACGTTGCGGCCCTTCGGACCCAATGTCACTCTCACCGCATTGGCCAGGACGTTCACACCGGCAAACATCTTTTGCCGCGCGTCGTCGCTGAAGCGAACTTCTTTAGCAGACATTTATCTTTCCTCTTTGATCTCTAATTCGTTGGGACAGGTAACGAGCGGGACATCAGCCTTCGATGACCGCCATGATGTCGTCTTCCTTCATTACCAGAAGCTCTTCGCCGTCAACCTTGACTTCGGTGCCGCTGTACTTGCCGAACAGCACTTTATCGCCGGCTTTTACGTCCAGAGCCCGAGTTTCGCCGGAATCCAGCAGTTTGCCGTTACCGACAGCGATGACCTCGCCTTTGACGGGTTTTTCGGTCGCCGCGTCAGGAATGACGATACCGCCGGGCGACGTGCGTTCCTCTTCCATGCGCTTTACGATGACTCGATCGTGTAGCGGACGAATCTTCATTGGTTGAATCTCCTGTAAGGTATTGATTTCAAACTTTCTTTTTCGGCCCGAGACACAACGCGTTGTTAGCACTCGGTCGCAAGGAGTGCCAATGATAGGGACCGGGGCGTAAATTTCAAGAGCCGCCCCCCGACGCCGCCCGCTGGCGCGGGCAAACACCCGGTCAGGGCCCCGGTTTTTGGGTGCTGGTTCAATGACAGCCGGCCGGACCGCAGGTATTCTTTGGCACCGGGCGGCGTCGCTGTTCACATAATTTTTTTGGGTGTATCGACCGACCCCGGGTAACAAACCGGTGGTTTTTGCGGTCCTAGGGTAGTGATGGCCCCAAAGCACCCTCGACTCCTGTGTAGATTGAATTTGATGCTTAAATTGACCTCGCTGCCCCGACTTCTTCTGCTGACCGCGCTGGCGGCTTACCCCGCCCTCGCGCAAGACGACGTGCCGCTTCGGCCCGCGGAGGCCTTCCGCTATGCCGCGGTCGACACCGGCACCGCCATCGAAGTCGACTGGGCGCTCGAAGACGGTTATTACCTTTATAAAGAGAAGCTCTCGTTCGGCAGCAACACCGCGGCGATTCGTTTTGCGGACGTCGAGCTACCCACGGGACTGCACCACGAAGACGAGTTCTTCGGCGTTCAGCAGGTCTACCGCAATCGCTTTTTCGTCACGATCCCCTATGAAAGCATCGGGGAGCGGCCCGAATCCCTCGAATTCGTCGTAAAATCGCAGGGCTGCGCGGATCTGGGCATCTGTTACCCGCCGCAGACCTGGACGACGTCGGTACCGCTGGTGGCCAAAACCCCGCCGGCGCAGAATCTGACCCTGAGCAATCCGCTCGGCGGGTCGGAATTCCTGCCGGTTGACGAAGCCTTCAAACTGTACGTATCGGCAATCGACGGCAACACCGCCGAGGTCGGTTTCCAGGTCACGCCAGGGCATTACCTCTATAAAGACAAAATATCCGTTTCGACCAGCTCCGAAGTGGCCCGCACCGGCCAGCTCGGCCTGCCGGCCGGGAAAATGAAAACCGACGAGTACTTCGGCGAGATGGAGGTGTATCACGACGACGTGTTCGCGACAGTGCCGGTGGCGCGGGCGACGCCCGAGGCAATGGACCTCGAGTTGTCCGTCGGCTATCAGGGCTGCGCGGACGCCGGGCTTTGTTATCCGCCGCAGGTGCGCACGTTTACGGTCTCCCTGCCCGAGGCGACCGCCGTCGGCGCGCTGTCGGCGGTCGCCGCGGCCGCTCCCGTCTCCGAGCAGGGCTGGCTCGCGCAGGTCATCACCGAGAGCGGCGTTTGGGCGATGGCGGGCATCTTTTTCGTCGCGGGCTTAGGCCTCGCGCTGACGCCCTGTGTGCTGCCCATGATTCCAATCCTGTCGGGCATCATTGCCGGAGAAGGCGACGACGTGAGCTCGGGCCGGGGCTTCTCGCTCGCCCTGAGTTACGTCATGGGCATGGCGATCGTCTACACCGCCGCCGGGATTGCCGCTGCGGCCGTCGGCGTGCAGTTGCAGGCCGTTTTCAATGCACCCTGGGTGCTGACGGTGTTTGCCGGACTGTTCGTCGTTCTCGCGCTCGGCATGTTCGGCCTGTTCGATCTGCAGATGCCCTCGGGCATCCAAAGCCGTCTGGCGGCCGTCAGCGGCAAACAGAAAAGCGGCACGATGATCGGCGCCTTTGTCATGGGGGCGCTGTCCTCGCTGATCGTTACCGCCTGCGTCGCGCCGCCGCTGGTCGCGGCGCTCACGGTCATCGGCCAGACCGGAGACATGGTCAGGGGTGGAGCCGCGCTGTTTGCGATGAGCATCGGCATGGGCGCCCCGCTGCTGCTGGTTGGCGCATCGGCCGGGAAACTGCTGCCGAAAGCGGGCGCCTGGATGGTGGCCGTCAAGAACGCCTTCGGTTTCATGATGCTGGGTCTCGCCATCTGGATGTTGTCGCGGATTTTGCCGGAAACCGTAACCCTGGCGCTTTGGGGACTGCTCGTGTTCATGGCGGGCGTTTTCCTCGGGGGCCTGACCACGTTGACCCCCGACTCCGCCGGCACACAGAAACTGGGCAAAGGTTTCGGTCTCATTGCCGTGTTTTACGGCGCCGTGATGCTGTTGGGTTCGATGGCGGGCGGCAGCGACCCGCTGCGGCCGTTGGCGACGATCACGGTCGCCGGACCCGGCGCGGCGAGCGAAGAACGGCATTTGGAATTCGTGCGCATCAAAACGGTCGAAGACGTCAATCGCGAAGTTGCAGCCGCGGCGGCGCAGGGCAAGACGGCCATGCTGGACTTCTACGCCGACTGGTGCGTGGCCTGTAAGGAAATGGAAAAATACACGTTCACGGATCCGTCGGTTCACGAGGCGCTCGACAATACGGTTCTACTGCAGGCCGACGTGACCGTAAACGATGAAAAGGACCAGGAACTCCTGAAACACTTCGGTGTTTATGGACCTCCAACAATCATTTTCTTCGGCACGGACGGCAAAGCTAGGGACGGCTATGACGTTGTAGGCGAGATGGACGCCGAGGATTTCGCCGCGCATGTGCAACGGGCATTCAGTGACACAACCACGATAACCGCACTACGATAAAAAGGCCCACAATGAAGTTCTCACGTTTAACGGCCGTGCTCACGGCCGTAGCGGCAATGACCGCCGCCGGCTGCAACAGCAGCCAGGAGTCGAATACCCTCGGTCCCGCCATCGAAGCGGCCAATGCCACTATCCCCGGTAACGGCACGGCCGTCAGCTTCGAGCTACCCGACATGAACGGCAAGGTCCGCCAATCGTCGGAGTGGGACGGCCAACCGAAGCTGCTGAACTTCTGGGCGACGTGGTGCGCGCCCTGCCGACGCGAGATTCCGCTGCTGAAACAAACTCAAATCGACTACGCCGATCTGGATCTGCAGGTCATCGGCATCGCGGTCGACTTCAAAGAAGACGTGGTCGCGTACGCCGAGGAAGCCGAATTCAATTACCCGGTGCTCGTTGGCCAGGAAGACGCCATGGCCGTGGCGGAAACGTCCGGCGTCGAGTTCATCGGGCTGCCGTTCACGATGGTCGTTGGACCGTCCGGCGAACTGATAAAAACGCATATCGGCGAAATCGTCGAGGAGCACATCGAGCGCATTACCGCGGTTCTTGCGCAGATGGAACGCGGAGAACTCGACCTCGAGGGCGCTCGCGCGGAATTGCGGAGTTTATAGGCGGACCGCGCCAAAACCGCTGTCGCCGCGCGCAGACGCGCGCCAGAACCCTCTTCGGGCCAATCCGACAACTGCGACCTGTGTCGCAAGTTTGAGTCTTGTTGCGCTAAATGGCCTGAAAAGGGTTAAACTTGCCGCCATCGTCGGTCAACTCCCAAGATGCACCCCGCATGCCAGATTTGCTTCTGATCAACGGGCCCAACCTGAATCTGCTCGGCAGCCGCGAACCGGGTGTTTATGGCGATACCGAGCTCGGTGATATCGAAGACAGGCTCACAAAACTCGCCGCGGATCTGGGGCATTCGCTGGCAACGTTTCAGAGCAACGCCGAACACGAGATCGTGGACCGGATTCAGCAGGCGTCGCGCGAGGGCGTCAAGACAATCCTTATGAACCCCGGCGCGTTTACACACACCAGCATCGCGATCCGGGACGCATTGCTGGCGGTTGCCATTCCGTTTTTCGAGATCCACCTGAGCAACGTGTTTGCACGAGAGACGTTCAGGCACAAGAGTTATTTCAGCGACATCGCGGCAGGCTGCCTGATCGGGCTTGGCGCGTACGGATACGAGCTTGCGCTTCGTGCTGCTGATGCGCAACTTGCACAACCCGTGCAGCAAACGCGTGGTGAGGAACGCTAATGGACATACGAAAAGTAAAAAAACTCATCGAACTGCTGGACGAGTCCGGCATCGCCGAGATCGAAATTTCGGAAGGCGACGATTCCGTGCGCATATCGCGCTACTCCCAGAACTCGGCCCCGGCCGCCTATCCCGTTGCGCAACCGCCAACCCCACCACCGTCACCGGCGCCGCCGACGGCCGAGACCGCCGCGGTTCAGGCGGCGCCCGCTCCGGCAGCAGCGCCGAGCGACGCGGAGGAGGAAGGCTACGCGATCACAGCGCCGATGGTCGGTACGTATTATTCTTCGCCCACACCGGGCGGCCCGGCCTATGTCCAGGTCGGCGATCGCGTCGAGGAAGGCGACACGCTGTGCATCGTCGAGGCGATGAAAATGATGAATCAGATCGAGTCCGATGTGGCTGGCACGATCAAGTCGATACGCGTCCAGAACGGCGAGCCCGTCGAGTACGGGCAGATCCTGTTTGTCATCGACCAGCGCGCTGCGGACTGAGCGGTAGATATCGCCATGCTCGATAAAGTACTCATTGCCAACCGCGGTGAAATTGCGTTGCGTATTCTTCGTGCATGTCGCGAGATGGGCATCAAGACGGTTGCCGTGCATTCGACCGCCGACACGAATTTGAAACACGTGCTGCTCGCCGATGAGACCGTCTGTATCGGTCCGCCCCCCTCTGCCGACAGCTATCTGAACATGCCTGCCATCGTCAGCGCCGCTGAAGTCACCGACGCGGTTGCAGTCCACCCCGGCTACGGCTTTTTGTCCGAAAACGCGGACTTCGCGGAACGCGTCGAATCTTCCGGTTACATCTTCATCGGTCCGCCGGCTCAGTCGATCAGACTCATGGGTGACAAGGTATCGGCCATTCGTGCAATGAAAGAAGCCGGCGTGCCGACAGTGCCGGGGTCGGACGGCCCGCTCGGCGACAATGCCGAGGAGAATCTGCGGCTCGCCCGGGACATCGGTTACCCGATCATCATCAAGGCCGCGGGCGGCGGCGGCGGTCGCGGCATGCGGGTAGTGCAGACGGAAGCGTCCCTGACCAGCGCGATCACGGTGACCCAGTCGGAAGCGCTTGCGGCGTTCGGCAACGACGTCGTCTACATGGAAAAATTCCTGGAAACGCCGCGCCACATCGAGATACAGGTGCTCGCGGACAATCACGGTAACGCCGTTCATCTCGCCGAACGTGACTGCTCCATGCAACGGCGCCATCAGAAGGTCATCGAAGAAGCGCCGGCTCCCGGGCTCTCCGAGGAACAACGTCAGAAGATTGGCGCCCGCTGCGTCCGCGCTTGCCAGGAAATGGGTTATCGCAGCGCCGGCACGTTCGAGTTTCTCTATCAGGACAACGAATTCTATTTCATCGAGATGAATACCCGGCTTCAGGTCGAACATCCGGTAACCGAGATGATCACGGGTGTCGACATCGTCAGGGAGCAGCTACGCATTGCCAACGGCGAAAAACTGAGCGTCACCCAGGACGACATATCGGTTCACGGTCACGCGGTCGAGTGCCGCATCAACGCCGAAGACCCGAAAACGTTCATGCCCTCGCCCGGCCTTGTGCAGCTATGGCACGCGCCAGGCGGGCCCGGCGTTCGCGTCGAAAGCCACATCTACAGCGGCTACCGGGTTCCGCCATTTTACGACTCGATGATCGGCAAGATTATTGCCCATGGCAGCGACCGCGCAACGGCGATCGCGCGCATGAGGAATGCGTTGTCCGAAGTTGTCATCGAGGGCATCCGGACAAACGTTCCCCTGCATCAGGAGATATTCCAACATGCGGCGTTCCAGGCCGGTGGAACCGATATCCACTACCTGGAGAAAAGGCTTGGACTTTAGGCCCCGTCTCGAGGAGACGTGCGCCTCACTAATCAGATGGGTTGGCGTCAGTTTGTCATGGACCTCGAATCACTTGAGCCGACACGCGTAGAGGAGCTGTTCTCGCGACACGGTGCGCTGGCGGTCACGCTGAGTGACGGCGGCGACGATCCGGTGCTCGAGCCCGCGCCGGGAGAAACGCCGCTTTGGAACAAGACCCGCATTACCGGCCTGTTTGACGCCGACCGGGACCTCGACGCGCTCAAGTCGGACCTGCGCCGGACCTTCGATCTCGAAAAGCTGCCGCCGTCGCGCATCGAGTCGCTCGCGGACCGTCCCTGGGAACGGGAGTGGCTCAAAGAATTCCGGCCCATGCGCTTCGGCGCGCGCCTGTGGGTAAGCCCGCACGGCTGCGACGTACCCGCCGACAACGCCACCGTTGTCCGGCTCGATCCCGGGTTGGCATTCGGCACAGGCACACACGCAACCACCGGGCTGTGCCTCCGGTGGCTCGATTCGGCCGATCTGTCCACTGCGCGCGTTCTGGATGTCGGCTGCGGCTCGGGCGTTCTCGCAATCGCCGCGTTGCTACTAGGTGCAGGCGATGCAACCGCGCTCGATATCGATCATCAGGCGATCACGGCAACGCGGCGGAATGCCACGGCCAACGGAGTCGCGGATCGCCTGACGACCGGTATGTCGACCGACGCCTTAAGCGGCAAGTTTGACGTTGTGGTTGCCAACATTCTCGCGAAGCCGCTCATCGACCTGGCGCCCGTCCTCGCGCGGCACTGTCGTCCAGGCGGCCAGCTGGTGCTTTCCGGGATTCTCGCCGAACAGGCTGACGCGGTCTCGAACGCCTACCGGGACTGGGTGAGCTTCGAGCCGCCGGTCGTCCTCGAGGGCTGGGCCCTTCTCACGGGCGCGAGGCGCTGAGCAAGCCGCGTGTTTACCCAGTGCCCACAGTGCGATGCCGCGTTCCGGATCACGGCCGAAGTGTTGCAGCAGGCGCGCGGCCAGGTCCGCTGCGGCAGCTGCAACCACGCGTTCAACGCGCTCGACCACCTTTCCGAAGAACCGCCGGCCGTTGTTTCCCCGCCCTCGAACGCTCCCGACGTTGACGCAGATACCGACGACAACCGCAGTCAGGCCCTGCTGAAGACGCTCGATCGACTGGCCGGTCCGGACGACATCCGTATCGAGGACACGGGCGTGGAGTGGCTGGTGGTCGACGAAGACGACGCAGCGACGGAAGCCGACAGCCGGCCGCGGGACCCGGAGGCCACCGGATCGATGCGTTGGATCCTGGAGGGATCGGAGGACGACGTCGCCGACGATTCGGCGGTTCCGGAAGTCTCGGATCCGATCGCAACCGACGGCGATCTGGAAACCGCCGAAACAAGCGAGCAATTGGTGCTCGACGAGCAGGCCGTGCTCGAATACGCCGCCCAGTCCGACGAACCGCGTTACGACGATAACACGCCACTGCCCGACGACTTCGAGGAACAACACAGTTTCACGCCCCCCGACGTTCCGGACGATGCGCCGCAGGACGCGTCGCAGGCTCATTCGACGGATCAGCAGGCGGACGAGCCGGAGGCCGCACTCGAACTCAGCGAACCGGACGAGTGGACAGATCTTCTCGACGAAGTCGCCGCCGCCCCTTCCGTTGACGTGGGCGTCACCCCGGAGACGGCTACGGAACCCGAAACGGATGATCGATTGTCGAAAGCCGGCGATCTGCCGCTCGACGTCGAGGAAGAACTCGCGGCCATCCACGGCGAACTTTCGTCAATGCCCGCCGCCGGGAGCCAGTCCGCGGCCGATGCGTTGCCGCTCGACGACGACGATTTGGACTTGAGCCTGGACGACGAAACGGCGCCGGCGATGGGACCGGAATCCGAAGCGGCCGTGGTGGCTTCCCAACTCGACGATCTTCTGGAAGCCATGGGCACCAATAAATTCCGCGCCTCGGGTGGCGTCACGGAAGCGCCTGCGGATAACGGCGATATCGAACTCAGCGACGAGGTGCTCAGCCTGGTCGAAGAGACCATCGTCGAAGAAGCCATGGACGAAACGGCGGATGCCGGGGAGCAGAAGGACACCGCGGAAGCGCCCGCCGAGACCGACGATATCGAGCTCAGCGACGAGGTGCTCAGCCTGGTCGAAGAAACCATCGTCGAAGAAGCGGCGGACGAGGCGGCGGCGGCCGACGAAACGGCGGCAACCGGAGAGCAGACGGACAACGAGGCCGTTCCCGCCGAAGCAGGCGCCATCGACGACGAAGCAGCCACGGACGACGCGGAGAGCCAAACCGAGGAACCACCCGCCGACGTCGAAACCGCGGATGCGGCCGACCCCGACGGTGATGCCGTCGTCTATGAGGAAACGACCGGGGAATTCGAGCGCGCGATAGCCAAAGCGGAGGGGGCGATACGCGCCGAACTGGCTGAAACGGGCAATGAAGGTGCGCCGCTCGAAACCGAGGCTTCCGGGGACGGCGTCGACGAAATTCAGGGGAGTCTCGGCCCCGGAATAAACGACCAGTCCGGGGAAACCGACGAAGACGTTGCGGCGGACGGGGAGCGGAAGAGCGACCCCGAGAACGACGTTCCCGAACGGAGTTCAGCCGGAACGGGCGACGACGACGACCTGGACGATGAAATCGCGGCAATGACCGGCAACCTGAAAATCGACGCCAACCTGTTGCGCGCAATGAAAGACGAAGATCTGGCCGCCGCGATGGTGGACGAAGACGGTTCGCCGATCGTCGAAACCATCGTCATGGAAGGCGACTTCGTCAGGGGCGCGGTCGAGCTCGACACCGACGAAGGTTCCAGGGCCGAAGAAAAAGCGGCGCCGCTCGATGTCCAGGATCCGGGGTCGCTGGTCGACACCTACATGTTCAACCGCAACGAAGACGGTCGCGGCGGCCCGTTTTCCGGCAAGCGCGCCGTCGTCGGAATCATCGTGTTGATTCTGTTGCTGATCGGCCAGTTTGTGCACAACTCACGTGAATCCCTCGCGACGTTCGGTGCGTTCAACCAGACACTCGCCCCGCTGTATCGAATGTTCGGCAATCCAGTAACGCCAACCTGGGACATCAAGGGCTGGCAGTTCGAGGCGACGAACGGCAGCACAAGCGAAGACAACAGTCTGCTCACGATATATTCGCGAATCTCGAACCGGGCGCAGCAGCAGCTGCCCTACCCGCTCGTGCACGTTTCGCTGACGGACCGCTACGAAGAAATCGTCGGCAGCCGCGTTCTCGAACCCAACGAATACCTCGCGGGCGACGTCGATCCGAGCCGCCCGGTAGCCGCCGGGGACAATTTTACGGCGGTGATCACGGTCGCGTCACCGTCACCGGAAGCCACCGGCTTCAAGCTGAACGTCTGCTACCGGGTTACCCCCGGCCGGGTCCGCTGTGCAATCGAAGACTTCAAAGCGCCGTGAAAATTGGACCGTATACGATCCGTAGCCCGTTTCTGCTGGCGCCCATGGCCGGCATCACGGACGCGCCCTTTCGCCGCCTGTGCCGTCGTTTCGGAGCCGGCATGACAACGTCCGAGATGACGACGGCGGATACCCGGCTGTGGCAAACCGCCAAATCGCGTCGGCGCCTGAACATCGACAGCGACGCCGAACCCAGAGTCGTCCAGATCGCGGGCTCCGAGCCCGGGCAGATGGCGCTCGCCGCGCGCGCCTGCGTAGACCGCGGCGCGCAGATCATCGATATCAACATGGGCTGCCCGGCGAAAAAAGTCTGCCGCAAACTGGCGGGATCGGCGTTAATGAAAGACGAGGATTTGGTTGAATCGATACTCGACGCGGTTGTTGCCGCCGTCGACGTGCCGGTCACGTTGAAGATGCGCACGGGCTGGGATGCCGAACATCGCAACGGCGTCGAGATCGCGCGCATCGCACAAGCCAGCGGCGTCCAGGCCGTGGCCGTGCACGGGCGCACGCGCGCGTGTGCGTTCAGAGGTGACGCGGAGTACGAGACGATCGCACGCATCAAGAACGCCGTCACCATCCCCGTTATCGCAAACGGAGATATCTCGACTTTGGAGAAGTCGCTTGAGGTTCTTCGCGTAAGCTCAGCGGATGCGGTAATGATTGGCCGGGGTGCGCAGGGACGCCCATGGATTTTCCGAGAGTTGAATCACTATGTCGAGACCGGTAAACCAATCTCGCCGCTAGATAAAAATGAAGTCCGTGATATTATGCTCGACCACCTTCGCGACCTATACCGGTTTTATGGGGAGATAACCGGGGTTCGGGTGGCTCGCAAACACTTAAGCTGGTATTGCGCCGGGCTGAGCGATTCAGGTTCTTTTCGCGCCCAGGCGGTGCGTACAGAAAGCGCTAGCGAGCAGATACGTCTTACACGGGACTATTTTGATCGTCGGAGAGGGACGGACAATTTGGCCGCGTAAGCTAAGAATCAGTTGCGCCTTAACATTGCGGCGACGTGCCCCAAGTCGACGCAAGAACGGCAGCTCTGCAGGATTTCTGACAACGTGGCAAAAACAAAATCGAAAAGAAAGAAAGACACAAAGGCCCTTCGAAACAGCAAGCCGCTCCGGAAACACACCGAGGATGCGCTGCAACAATATTTCACTACCCTAAACGGCGATCGTCCGGGCGATCTGTACGATCTCGTGCTTGGTGAAGTGGAAGAACCGCTGTTCCGCGCGGTAATGGACTACACGCAGGGGAATCAAAGCCGGGCGGCCGGCATTCTCGGAATCAACCGGGGTACGCTGCGGAAGAAACTCAAAACCTACTCGATCATTCAATGATCGTAACCTAAGGGCCTTACATGTTCGAGGTACGTAGAGCGCTCATCAGCGTTTCTGATAAGCGCGGGCTGATCCCTTTTGCCAGCGGGCTGCACGAACGCGGCGTGGAAATACTGTCCACCGGCGGTACCTGTAAACAAATACGGGACGCCGGCATCCCGGCGGTCGAGGTTGCGTCGAAAACCGGTTTTCCCGAAATCATGGGTGGCCGCGTCAAGACCTTGCACCCGGTCATCCACGGCGGACTGCTGGGGCGCCGCGGCCAGGACGAAGATGTCATGGCCGAACACGGTATAGAACCGATCGACCTGCTTGCCGTGAATCTGTACCCGTTCGAGGAGACGATCGATCGTCCCGATGCAAGTTTGTCCGACGCCATCGAGAATATCGACATCGGCGGCCCGGCGATGATTCGCGCCGCGTCGAAAAACCACGACGGCGTCGCGGTCGTCGTCGATCCGGCCGATTACGACGAAATCCTGGCAAAGATGACGCGCGACGAACTCACTATCGAGTATCGGCGTACGCTGGCCGCCAAGGCCTTCGCCCATACGGCGAGTTACGACACGGCGATCACCCGCTACCTGTCCAACCCGGACAAGAACGACAAACTCGGTGATCGCTTTTTGTACGCGGGCAGCCAGGTCGATTCGTTGCGTTATGGCGAAAACCCGCATCAGGAGGCGGCATTTTATCGCGATCAGACGCCGGTCAGCGGCTCGCTTGCCGGCGCCCGCCAGCTGCAGGGCAAAGAACTGTCCTACAACAATATCGCGGACGGTGATGCCGCCCTCGAGTGTGTGCGGCAATTTGCCGAACCGGCCTGCGTCATCGTCAAACACGCAAACCCTTGCGGCGTGGCGGTAAGCGACAACGTCCTGAATGCCTATGACCGGGCGTACAGCACCGACCCAACCTCGGCATTTGGCGGTATCATCGCATTCAACGAAACGCTTGACGGACCGACGGCACAGGCCATCGTCGACCGTCAGTTCGTCGAAGTGATTATCGCGCCGGACTTTGACGACGGTGCGCTGTCCGCGTTGAGTGCAAAGAAGAATCTACGCGTCCTGCGTACCGGCGCAGCTGGCGTACAGCACTCCGCGCGTTACGATTTCAAGAAAATCACCGGCGGGCTGTTGGTGCAGACGACGGACACCGGTCGAATCGCAGAGAGCGACCTCACGGTCGTCACCGAAAAAACGCCGGACGCCGGGCAGATCAGAGACCTGCTGTTCGCCTGGCAGGTGGTGAAATACGTTAAGTCGAACGCCATCGTATTCTGCAAGGACCGCATGACGATCGGCATTGGAGCCGGCCAGATGAGTCGTGTTTACAGCACCCGAATTGCCGCCATCAAAGCCGCGGACGAGGGGCTTTCCGTGAAAAATTCCGTCATGGCGTCAGACGCGTTTTTTCCGTTCCGCGACGGCATCGACGCCGCCGCCGAACACGATATTGCAGCGATCATCCAACCCGGCGGTTCGATGCGAGACGACGAGGTCATTGCGGCCGCGAACGAGCACGGCCTTGCGATGGTCTTCACCGGGATGCGACATTTCCGACACTAGAACCTATCCTAAAATAGGTTCGGAGCCCGTCGGCCGGCGTCGCGGCCGGCCGACAACCCTTGAGGATTGAGACCGTTGAAAGTACTGATTGTTGGGGGCGGAGGTCGCGAACACGCGCTGGCCTGGAAGTGCGCGCAGTCCGATGCCGTCCGCGAGGTGCTGGTCGCGCCGGGCAACGCCGGAACGGCCCTGGAAGACCGCGTGCGCAACGTCGACGTTGCCGCTGACGATATCGACGGATTGATTGCGTTCGCCGCGGGAGAAAACATAGACCTGACCATCGTCGGGCCGGAGGCGCCTCTGGTCGCGGGTATCGTCGATCGTTTCGAGGCGGCCGGTCTGGCCTGTTTCGGTCCCAGCGCCGCCGCGGCGCGGCTCGAAGGGTCAAAAGACTTCAGTAAACGCTTCCTCGAGCGGCACAATATCCCGACCGCCGGCTTCCGGAGTTTCACCGACGTCGCTGCGGCAATTCAGTACGTGAACGACCTTGGCGCGCCGATTGTGGTCAAGGCGGACGGTCTCGCCGCCGGAAAAGGCGTTGTCGTCGCAACAACGATCGATCAGGCCGTCAACGCGGTTCAGGACATGCTCGGCGCCGGCCAGTTCGGCGACGCCGGCCGCCGTGTCGTCATCGAGGAATACCTCGAGGGCGAGGAGGCCAGTTTCATCGTCATGACTGACGGTCGGTCCGTATTGCCGCTCGCGACCTCGCAGGACCACAAGGCGAGAGACAATGGCGACAAGGGGCCCAATACCGGCGGCATGGGCGCCTATTCGCCGGCGCCGGTGGTAAGCGCTGATCTCGAACGGCGCATCATGAGCGAAATCATCCACCCCACGCTGGACGGCCTCGCGGCCGAGGGTATGCCTTACCGCGGTTTCTTGTACGCCGGGCTGATGATCGCGGCGGACGGCTCGCCGAGCGTGCTCGAATACAACTGCCGCTTCGGCGATCCGGAGACGCAGCCGATCATGCTGCGCCTGAACTCCGATCTTGTCGCCCTGTGCCAGTCGGCGCTGGACGGGACGCTCGCCGAGCAGGACGCGAAATGGGATTCGCGCGCCGCTCTCGGCGTCGTAATGGCGGCCGGCGGCTATCCGTCGTCTTACGAAAAGGGCCAGGTGATCCACGGACTGGACAGCGTCGGTAGCGAGACCAGCAAAGTTTTCCACGCGGGAACGGCGCTCGACGGCGATACGGTGCTCACAAACGGCGGCCGGGTGCTCTGTGTCGTCGCGCTCGGCGACGGCGTGTCGCAAGCGCAGAAAAACGCGTACGAGGCGCTCGCGAAGATCAGCTGGACCGGCGAGTTTCACCGCGACGACATCGGTTACCGGGCGGTTGCACGGGAGTAAGGCAAATGCTGACTCCGAATGACGCCGGCAGATTGATCGCAGAATCCATGCCGCTCTTCGAGACGGAGCGCGTATCGCTCTCGGCGGCGGTGGGCCGCGTGCTCCGCCAGACGGTCCGCGCCGAGCGCGACCAGCCGCCCTTCGACCGGGTCACGATGGACGGCGTCGCAATTCACTTCGCCAGCTTCGCCGATGGGCGCCGCCAGTTTCCGATTGCCTCGACGCAACACGCCGGCGATCCGATGCGGCCGCTCGACGATCCCGGACGGTGCGCCGAGGTCATGACCGGGAGCGTCTTGCCGGACGGCGCCGACACCGTCGTCCCTGTGGAGCGTTTGAGCGTCTCGAACGGGGTCGCCACGCTCGACGCGGACTACGAACCCGCGGCCGGCCAATTCATCCACCGACAGGGATCGGATCATCGGGCGGGCATCAACGTGCTGACGCCGGGTACGACCATCACCGCGATGGACGTCGCCATCCTCGCCTCTTGCGGACTTGCGGAACTCAGCGTCGCGCGAATGCCCGCCGTGCGGGTGATTTCGACGGGTAACGAACTCGTGCCCGCCGGAGCCGCGATAAGCCCTCACCAGATACGACTGTCCAACGGACCCGCGCTCAAGGCGATGCTCGAGCAGCAAGGCTTTCATGACAGCAAACACGACCATCTGGTGGACGAACCCGCATTGCTCGAAGACCGCATAGCGGCGCACCTGCAGGCTGCCGACGTGCTCGTTTTGAGCGGCGGCGTATCCATGGGCAAGGCCGACTTCGTGCCCCAGGTGCTGGAAAAACTCGGCGTGAAACGCAGCTTTCACCGGATCAGCCAGCGGCCGGGGAAGCCGATGTGGTTCGGAACCGGACCGGACGGCCAGGCGGTGTTTGCGCTGCCGGGCAATCCGGTCTCCTCGATCGTCTGCTGCCGCCAGTACGTATTACCTGCCCTGTTCGCCGCCTGCGGGCGCGACAAGCGCGCCGCCTGTTTCGCGTCTCTGGACGAGGACGTCAGCTTCAAACCGTCGCTGACCTGCTTCCTGCCGGTTCGAGTTCACAGCAGCAAAAGCGGGCGCCTGACGGCCTCGCCGGTCCCAACCAATACCTCGGGCGATTTTACGGCGCTCGGCGGGACGGACGGCTACGTCGAGCTCGCGGCCGATCAGCAGGATTTCGCGGCGGGCAGCGCTGTCCCCTACCATCCCTGGGACGCGCCGTGATCCGGCGGGACCGTTAGCTCCCGCCGCGCCGATAGTCCGCCAGATAACTCGGCGCCGGGCGCCCGGCGGGCATCCCCGGGTCCGGGATGGCGACACCGGCCTCCAGAGACAGCGGGATCACGCCGGCCCAATAGTCGAGGTCATGGTCTTTTTCGGCATCGACCGGCGCGCCGGCGCGAATCTTGACGCTGGCTTCGTCGATGCGCATTTTCAACACCGTTGTGGCCCCGACCTCCTTTCTGTTCGGCTGACGGCTATCGTCCCACCGTCCCGGTAGAAGATGGTCCAGCAGCGCCTTGAAAGCCCGCTGCTTCTCGTCGTCATCGACCACGAGTGTCGCCCTGCCGAATGCGACCAGCGAACGATAGTTCATGGAATGCGAAAATGCCGATCGCGCGAGCACCAGACCGTCCAGCAGCGTCACGCTCACGCAGACGTCGCGGCCTGCCTCGAAGCTGCTCAACCAGCGACTGGCAACGGCGCCGTGCAGTATGAGTTCGTCTCCGATGCGTGCGTAAGTCATCGGAATGACCATGACGCCCTCACCCGTATCGAGGCCGACGTGCGCGACAAGCGCTTCATCCAGGATCGAAAACGCCTCGTCGCGATTGTAGCTTGCGCGCTCGGAATGCCGGCTAATCGACGTCCTGTCCGTTTTTACGAGATTTCCGCCCACCGTTTTTCTCCCGGAATTGCCAATCAGGATCGAATTTACCGGCCGCCAGTCACCGGACCAATAGCCAGTTCCCGTGAATCGGGCTGCGTACAGTCGGCCCCGCCGCCGGACGGACGACGTTCTTTTGCGCCGGCAGGCCGGCAAGAAAATACGCCGATCGCGCGCATAAACGGTCCGACAGTGCTACCCTTGTTGCTACATGGAACTCAAAAACCAATGGCCGGCCCATTCGCTCAAAAGGGCCGGCCAACAAGAATAATGGGAGTGTCCAACACCATGAACTTCATGAAACCGTATGCGGAACAAACCTATGCGTTGCTGCGCATCGTCGCCGGCTTCTTGTTCTTCTGGCACGGCAGTCAGAAGCTGCTTGGCTATCCGCCGGCCAGCTTCGAGGCGCCCTGGCATATTCAATACATCGCGGGTGGCATCGAATTGATTGGCGGCGCAATGATCATGATCGGCCTGTTTACCGCGCCCGCCGCCTTTCTCGCGTCCGGCCTCATGGCGGCGGCCTATTGGATGGCGCATTTCAGCATCGAAAACTGGTTGCCGATCCTGAATCGGGGAGACGCCGCCGTGCTCTACTGCTTCATTTTCCTCTACCTGTCATCGAAAGGCAGCGGGATCTGGAGTATCGACGCCAGCCGCGGCTAGGCGGAAACTGACGCCGTCGCACGGCAACCGTGTGGCGACGAGGTCGCCCGTCAGGACGGGCCCTACAGCCGCAGCATTGCGATGGGGCTTTTCCCAGGAGCTGCCGCGCATCGGTGAGCGATGCTTTGGCGTTGTCAGCGCTTCATGGCCTGGAAGAACTGCGCGTTTGTCTTCGTGTCCTGCATCTTGTTGATCAGGAATTCCACCGCGGCGAGCTCGTCCATCGGGTGCAGGACCTTACGCAGAACCCACAGTTTCTGCAGTTCCTCCGGCTCCGTCAGAAGTTCTTCCTTGCGCGTTCCGGATCGATTGATGTTGATCGCGGGGAATACGCGCTTCTCGGAGATACGGCGATCCAGATGGATCTCCATATTGCCGGTGCCCTTGAATTCCTCGTAGATCACTTCGTCCATTTTCGAGCCGGTGTCGACGAGCGCCGTCGCCAGAATGGTCAGGCTGCCGCCCTCCTCGATGTTTCGGGCCGCGCCGAAAAAGCGTTTCGGTCGATGCAGGGCGTTCGCATCGACGCCGCCGGTCAATACCTTGCCCGATGACGGCACGACGGTATTGTAGGCGCGAGCCAGACGCGTAATCGAGTCCAGCAAAATGACGACGTCTTTCTTGTGCTCGACGAGGCGTTTGGCTTTTTCAATCACCATCTCGGCAACCTGCACGTGCCGGCTCGCAGGCTCGTCGAAGGTCGACGACACGACTTCGCCGCGCACGGTACGCGCCATCTCGGTCACTTCTTCGGGTCGCTCGTCGATCAGCAGAACGATCAACTTCACGTCGGGATTGTTCGCCTGCATCGCCGAAGCGATGTTCTGCAGCAACATCGTTTTACCGGCTTTCGGCGGCGACACGATCAACCCGCGCTGCCCCTTGCCGATCGGCGCCACCATGTCGATGATACGCGCGGTCAGGTCCTCGGTACTGCCGTTACCCTGCTCCAGGACGAGACGGTCTCTCGGGTGCAGCGGCGTCAGATTCTCGAACAGGACCTTGTTGCGCGCGTTCTCGGGCGCATCGAAATTGATCTCGCCCACCTTCAGCAGCGCAAAATAACGCTCACCGTCTTTGGGTGGGCGGATCAACCCAGAAACGGTGTCGCCGGTGCGCAGATTAAAACGGCGAATCTGGCTTGGCGACACGTAGATGTCGTCGGGCCCGGCCAGATACGAACCGTCCGCTGATCGCAGGAAACCGAATCCGTCCTGCAAAATCTCGAGCACCCCGTCGCCGTAGATGTTTTCGCCGGCTTTCGCATGCTCCTTCAGGATCGAAAATATGATGTCCTGCTTGCGCGAGCGCCCAAGATTCTCGATGCCCATTTTCTCACCGAGTTGAACCAGCTCCGAGGCGGGCTTGTATTTCAAGTCCGTCAGATTCATGGCGTTCTTGCTGAGCTCTAACTGGTCCGGCGAGATAACCTCGAGATTGCCATCGTCATCCGGATACTCGTCCGATTGAGGCTTACGCCGACGCCGCCGGCCGCCCTGGCCGCCGGAATTTTTTGACTTAGCCGACTGCTTTGGCCGGCTTCTGGTTTGATTACCCAAGTACCCTCTCACAGATTAGATTCCAAGAACTCGGTTAATTGAGATTTGGACATAGCGCCCAATTTCTGCGCCTGCACGGCGCCGTCCTTAAACAACATCAACGTCGGAATACTGCGGATGCCGTACTTTGGCGGCGTATTCGGATTTTCGTCGATGTTCAGCTTGGCCACGGTCATACGATCACCGTATTGCTCCGCAACCTCGTCGAGCAGCGGCGCGATCATCTTGCAGGGCCCGCACCACTCCGCCCAGAAGTCCAACAGCACGGGTTTCCCGGACTGCAGAACGTCCGCTTCAAAATTGTCATCATTGGTGTAGACGATATTCTCGCTCACCGGCCGTTACCTCCGAATTGAATCAGTTTGATCATTGGGTTTGGCGTCGCCCGTTGCGGTCCCCCGACCGAACGAACGTTGCAAAATGGATGACGCTGCCTCTTCAATCAGGCAATATGTCGCAGCTTTATCGCGGCTTCTCGTGGAATTCGTAGATGGCGAAATTGGCAGGTGCGACGAAAGTCGCGTCGGTATGGCCTAATTTGACCCGTTCGCGACGGATTTTGCAAGCTTTCTTACCCACATTTTCGTAGCAAATCCATGACTGACAACCACCTGAGCGACCTCAGATTCGACGCCCTTGAGCTGCACGAATACCTGCGTGCCGGCATCCGCGACGCGGGTTTCGAGTTTTGCACCCCGATCCAGGCCAGCACGCTGCCCATTGCGCTGTCCCAGCGGGACGTCGCGGGCCAGGCGCAGACCGGTACCGGCAAAACCGCGGCCTTCCTGATCGCCGCCTACCAACGGCTTCTGAACGCGGAACCCGAGGATTCCGGCGATTCCGCCGACAAAAAAAGGCAGCCGCGCGTTTTTGCCCTCGCGCCGACGCGCGAACTCGCCGTGCAGATCGCCAAGGACGCCGAAACGCTCGGCAAACACACTGGCCTGAAAATCGGGCTTGCCTTTGGCGGCACCGACTACGAGAAGCAGCGCCGCACGCTCGAAGACGGCGTGGATCTTCTGATCGGCACCCCCGGACGGATCATCGACTATTTCAAACAGGGCGTCTTCAAACTCGATCGGGTGCAGGTGGCAATCCTCGATGAAGCCGATCGCATGTTCGACCTGGGATTCATAAAAGACATTCGCTACCTTCTACGGCGACTGCCGCCACCGGACGAACGACTGAACATGCTGTTCTCGGCAACGTTGTCTCATCGGGTGATGGAACTTGCCTATGAGCATATGAACGAACCGGAGCTCATTCGCATCGAACCCGACAAGGTAACCGCCGATCGCGTTCGCCAGGCCATATTTTTCCCGTCCAATCAGGACAAACTCCCGCTGCTCGTCGGGCTCATCCGCGAAATGGGACAGAGTCGCATCATGGTGTTCGTCAATACCAAACGCGAGGCCGAGAGGATTCAGGATTATCTTCAGGCGAACGGTATTGACGCCCGGGCAATCTCGGGCGACGTTCCGCAAAAGAAACGCCTGGGCATGTTAATGCGTTTTCAAAGCGGTGAACTGCCGGTCCTGATCGGGACCGACGTCGCCTCCCGAGGCCTGCACATTCCGGACGTCCAGTACGTGGTGAATTACGATTTGCCTCAGGACTCGGAAGATTACGTACATCGCATCGGCCGCACCGCGCGAGCCGGCGCCTCCGGCGATGCGATCAGCTTCGGTTGCGAAACGTATGCCATCTCGCTTCCGGACATCGAGGACTTCATCGGCCACAAGATTCCGGTCGCCAAATACGACCCGGATCTCTTGCCGGAATTGATCAAGCCGAAACCCCGGAAAAGATCCGCTTCGTCGACGCAACAGCGACGCGGCGGCGGACGGCGACCGAAACGATCGGACCGGGAACGCGGCCGCCGATCCTAGGGCCTGTTAACACTACGCCAGTGAGGCCTGTTGAGTCCCGAACTAGCTCGTAGCCGCGCCTGGCACCAGCTCCGCGACCGATTCGATACCGGGGTATTCCGGATCCCTTTTTTCCGGCCGACCGGTATCGGGCCGCGTCACCTGCAACAGGTTTTGCAGGCCAAAAATTTCCGCGCTACGCAGAACCGACACATTGTCGTCCACGAACAGCGTGGTCTCGGGATCGAAGGTTTCTGCGTCTTCGATGGCCTGCCAGAAGGACTGTTCTTCTTTGGCATGGCCGACGCCGTGTGACGAATAAATCCGGTCGAAGTAAACGTCGAGGCCGGTGACCTCGGCTTTCAGCGACAGCGTGTCCTGATGGCTGTTGGTCACCAGCAGCACTCGAATACGACTCGCCGCGACGGTTTCCAGAAAACGTTTCGCACCGGGAAGATAATCGATTTTCTCCCGGTGTTCGCGATGAAGGGACATGACGTCGATGCTCAGGCGCTCGCTCCAGTGATCGAGGCAATACCAGTCCAGCGTCCCCTCGAGCTCCTTGTACACGCTGTAAAGCTGCTGGCGAGCCTCGTCGCCGGGCAGCCTATGCCGCGCGGCATACGCCTGCGGGACCAGGGTAAGCCACAGGTAGTTGTCGTAGGCAAGATCCAGCAGCGTGCCGTCCATGTCCAGCATCAGGGTACGGCAGCGTTCGAGCCTGTCTTTCGAGTAGGTGGACATCCGGCACGTTCCTTACTCTGGTTATGGATTGCTCGTCGGAGCGGACAACACGAGCCTCTCGCTAGAGATCAATCCGCACCGACCGGGATGCCCGCTACGATTACCGAGGGCGGATTGCGTCCCGACGGGCGACTCGAAACAAAAGCTTACTCTTATCAATACAATTGGCAATTACCTTATACTGCGTGCCCAACCCAAACCGGAGAACGGACAAACGTGGATGCAGTACAGCTGATCGACCCCGTGGTGGAACTCTGCCGTCAGGCCGGCACCGTAATCCTCGACGTGTACGAGACGGACTTCGACGTTCAACACAAAGACGACCGGTCGCCGTTGACCAAAGCCGATTTGGCGGCCCACCGCGTGATTACCGCAGGACTGGCCGAACTCACGGCCGACTTGCCGATGATCTCCGAGGAATCCGGTCTGCCGGCGTTCGCGGAGCGCAGTCGCTGGGACTCCTACTGGTTGATCGACCCGCTCGACGGTACGAAGGAATTCGTCAATCGCAACGGCGAGTTCACCGTCAACGTCGCGCTGATCCAGGGCGACAGGCCGGTGCTCGGCGTCGTGCACGTCCCGGTCACGCGGAAGACCTACGTCGGCTGCGAAGGTTATGGCGCGGAACGTCGTAATCCGGACGGCTCGGCCGAGCGCATATCGGTCTCGGTCGAAAGCCGGACCCCGGTGCGCGTCGTCGGCAGCCGCTCACACCGCGGCGACAGCCTGAACGCCTATCTCGAACAAATCGGCGATTTCGAGCTGCATCCCGTCGGCAGCTCGCTCAAGTTCTGCTACGTAGCCGAGGGGTCCGCGGACGTTTATCCGCGCTTTGGACCCACCTCCGAGTGGGATACGGCCGCCGCGCAGGCGGTGGTCGAACAGGCTGGCGGCCAGGTGCTCGTGTTCGACGGTAAGCCGCTGGCCTACAACAAAAAAGACAGTATCCTGAACGCCCACTTTCTGGTCACCGGACCGCAGGACCACGACTGGCTGGGCATCGCGCAGGGCCTGGTTTGAGCACCGTTGCAACAAACGGCTGCTATTATAGAAAGTGACGTTCGATTTTCTCCGGGGGCATAAGCATCCGCGACCATGAACGATAAAATCGATACCGAGTGTTTCAAAAACCTGACACGGCTCAAGGATCTGCGTATGAGTCATCGCGACCTCGATGACCTAATCGACAGACTGTCCGAAGACCCTCTGGTCGATCAGCTGCGCATTCGCCGCCTCAAGAAGCGGCGTCTCATCCTCAAAGACATGATTGCCAGTCTCGAGAGTGAGCTGATCCCGGATTTGGACGCTTAGGATTCGGGGCCCGTCAAGTCCCGAGCTGGAATGCCAGCAGCGCGCCGACGTAACCGAGTGAGGTCATGTAGAACCAGGCGAAAACGGGCCAACCCCAGCCGTTGGTTTCCCGGCGAATCACCGCAATCGTCGCCGCGCACTGCAGACAGCAGGCGTAAAAAATCAGCAAGCCGATAACCATCGGTAACGTGAAAACGGCGCGGCCGTCCGGCCACGTCGCGGATTGCAGGCGTGCCGTCAGGGACTCCTCGTCCGCCTCGTCACCCACCGCGTAAATCGTTCCCAACACGGCCACGACGACCTCGCGCGCCGGAAAACCGGCGATCACCGCCGCGGACACTTTCCAATCCCAGCCTAACGGCCGGAATACCGGCTCGACGACTTTGCCCATGCGGCCGAGCCAGCTTTGCTCGAGCTGGCGCGCCGCGGCCGTATTTTGCAGCTCTGCGGCCGCCGCCTCGAGTTCTTCGCCCGTCAGGCTCTGTTCGAGCTGCGCCTGGCGCCCACTCATTTCGGCGGCGATTTGCTCGGAGTGCGGAAAATACGCAAGCGCCCAGACGACGATCGCGACTGCGAAGATGACCGTGCCGGCGCGATACAGAAATACCTTGGCGCGGGCCAGGAGCTGCATTGCAACCGTCTGCAGGTTGGGGCGACGAAACTCCGGCAGCATCAGTGCAAACGACGGTTTCGGGCCGCGCAACGCGGTTTGACGCAGCATCAGCGCGGTCAGCAGGCCCGCAAGAATGCCCAGCAGATACAGTCCCAACAGCACAAGACCCTGCAGATTGAACGGGCCGACGAGTTCGTCCGGCACAAACGCCGCAATCAACAGGGCGTAAACCGGCAGCCTGGCCGAACAGGTCATGAACGGTGCCGCCAGGATTGTGGCGATACGATCGCGCCGGTTCGGGATGACGCGCGTGGCCATGATACCCGGCACCGCGCAGGCGAAACTCGAAATCATCGGAATGACGGACTGACCGGACAGGCCCACCGAACGCATCACCCGGTCCATCAGATACGCTGCTCTTGCCAGATAACCGGAGTCCTCCAGAACGATAATGAACAAAAACAGGATCAGGATTTGCGGCAAAAATATCACGACGCTGCCGACGCCGGCGATGACGCCATCGGTGAGCAGGCTCGATAACACGCCTTCCGGCAGGGCGTTCTGAACCAGCGAACCCAGCGACGCGGCAGCGCCGTCGATGGCGTCCATGAGCGGTGTCGCCCAGGCGAATACCGCCTGAAAAACCAGGCCCATGACCAGAAACAGGCCGAGCGTGCCGGGCACCGGCCGATTGACCCAGCTACCGACGCGCGACAGCCAGGTCGTGAGAACCGGTGCCGTCGAGCGCACCTCGGCGAGCACGTCTCGAACCCACGCATAACGCTGTCGGGCTTCCTCGGCGAGCGGCGGCTGCCCGCCGAACAGTTCGGTCCGCAGCGTTTCGAGGCGCTGCCTGCCGTTTTCGCCCAGCAGCGCGACAACACGCCGCTCGATATCACCCGAGACGTCAATCAATGCGCGCTCGATTTCCGTCCGGGTGACGTCCTCGGGCAGATCCGCCGCAAGCGCGCCCGCAGCCGCGGCGAGCGGCGGCCAGAATGCCTCGAAGTTCGGCGCTGGTGCACCCGGCAACGTCGCCAGAGCAGCCTTCAGCACGCCCATGCCCTGGCCGGTGGTTGCCACGACCGGACACACCCTCACACCACCGAGGCGTCGCTCGAGCGCTTCACAATCGACCCGAACGCCGGCCGACTCGGCGGCGTCGACCATCGTCAGCGCGACAACGATGGGTAAGCCGAGCCCCATCAGCTGTTGCGCCAGATAGAGCCCCTGATACAGATGGGTTGCGCTGACGACGGCAAGGATGCCGGCGGGCATGGGCGTACCTTGCATCCTGCCGAGCACGACGTCGATGGAGATTCGCTCCTCCAGCGAGTGCGCGCTCAGCGAAAACGTCCCCGGTAAGTCGATGAATTCAAGCGCCTCGTCGTCGAGGTAGGCCGTGCCGGTATGTCTTTCGACCGTGACGCCGGGATAGTTGCCGGTTTTTTGTCGCAGCCCCGTCAATCGATTGAACACGGTGCTCTTGCCGCTGTTCGGATTGCCGACGACGGCGATCGAGGTCAAGGCATGCCGGCGGACTTTGATTTGGTCCGCCGCAACTCGGCTTACGGTTGACTTGGACAAGCTAGGGCCTGTTAACACCAAGTGAATAATCGCTGCTGTTGCTCTGTTGCCGCCCAGCAAGGCGGAAGGAGCGCCGTGTAGTCAGTCTACATAAGCGACTGACAACGCGGCTGGGCGGCAACAGAGCAACAGCCCTTTGGGTTGAGCCCCAACACGCGCCACTCGGCGTTGCTCGTCGCTCATTTGGAGTCACCAAACTACGCTCCTCGCGCCTTGATTGGCGCGTGTTGGGGCTCAACAGCGATCATTCACTTAGTGTTAACAGGCCCTAGATGATAGGCGTTACGCCGAAACGGAGGGCATGTTCGCGGCGAAGCGAGATCGCGGTGCCGAACAGCTTGAATTCGATCGGATCACCGCCGATTGCGGAACTCGCCAGGCCGATTTCCGCGCCTTCGACGAGACCCATGACCATCAGGCGCTGCACGGCCGGGTCCGTGCAATCAACGGATTCGATGCGGTACAGACGGTGATCGCCTTTTTCGAGTTCGGCCAGTGTCATCGTTGCCAGGCCCTGATACCGTGGGTCAAAAAAGAATGATAACGATTCTCATCTAGCCCCACAACGACCGCGATCACTGACCGATACACCCGCATCACGCTTTGTCGGCGAGCGACAGGCTGGCACCGATGTGTTCTCCGCCCCGCTCGCGCGCCAGCCGCACCTGCCGGCGACGCTCCTCCAGGCGCGCGGCGCGCGCCGGATCGAGATCGCCGATACAGTTCGGACAGGAAACGCCCTCGCGGTAGTCGGCGGATTCCAGATCTTCCCGGCTCAGGGGCCGGCGGCAGGCGTGACACTGCGTATAACCGCCTTCGGCCAGGTCGCGATCGACCGCCACCCGCGTGTCGAAAACGAAACACTCTCCCTGCCAGCGGTTTTCGTCGGCGCCCACGGTTTCCAGATAATTCAGGATACCGCCGTCCAGCTGATTCACGTCGCTAAAGCCGAGTTCCAGCATCAACGCCGTCGCCTTTTCGCAGCGTATGCCGCCGGTGCAGAACATCGCCAGCGGCCGATCGAGCACGTTGCCGTGCACCTCCGCGCCGACGTTGCCATCCACCAGCCGTCTGGCGAACCGCTCAAAATCCCGAAAGCTGCCCGTGTCCGGGTCAATTGCCCCGGGAAAGCTCCCTACTTCGATTTCGTAACGATTGCGGGTATCGATCACAATCGTCTCCGGATTCTCGATCAGCGCGTTCCACGCATCCGGCGAAACGTGCCTGCCGGTGCCGTCCTGCGGTCGGATATCCGGCCGGCCCAGTGCGACGATTTCCTTTTTTTCGCGAACGCGCATCCGCCTGAACGGAGCCGTGTCCGCTTCCGTCCAGCGACCGTCCACGTCCCGATCGAGATCCAGGTACCGCCGTAGCCACGCGAACACCGCTCGAATATCGTCAGCGGCACCCGCCAGCGTGCCGTTGATGCCTTCGTTCGCCACCAGAATCGTGCCAAGCAGTTTGCGCTCGTTGCATAGCGGCTCGAGCCGCGTGCGAAGCGCGCGCGAATCCGCAATATCGACAAACCGATAAAAAGAAACGACGTTCAGCTTGCTCATACGTTGTCCGCGGTGTCGGCAAAAGTCAGCGATAAAATACTATGCCGAATCTCTTCGCCAAGTACGAGCCGCGCATCTTCGCCGATCCTGGTGATGTTGTCATCAAACTCCAGGTTGCCGTGGTCGTTGCGACGCAGGACTTCCAGCTCGCGCAGTTCGGTAATGAAATCGTGGAACAACGCGCGATCGAAAAAATCCGGTGAATGCAGGCCGTAAATCATCGAAAGGCGCTCCGCGCTCTGTTGGCAGAGCTGCTCGAGCGCCGTGCGCGACAGCGTACCCGAGCCGTTTTTGACGAGCTGCGCGATAACCAGGTAAAAGCGTTGCAGCATCGGCACCATCGACTGTCCGAGCATCAGAAGCTGGTAAGCCATCGCGGAGCCCGCCGGCGGCCTGATCAGTATCTTCTTGCTGCGCCCGCGCGTCAGAATACCCATGTCCAGCAGGGCCTCGATGGCTTCGGTGGTTATCTCGTCGATACGCTCGATGCCCCACTGCAGGCAGAGCTCCTTTTTCATGAACGGATAAATCAGGCGCACCAGGCGCTGCAATTCACTGTGCTCCAACTGCCGCCCCTGTATGAAGCAACAGGCGATGGCGGCGGGTATGGAGAACAGGTGCAGGATATTGTTGCGGAAATAGGTCATCAGCACCGCGTTGTGCTGGGACATGTGCACAACGTCGCCCAGCGGATGCGCCGTGCTCACGATGACACCGAGATCGACACCGTGTCGAACGATGTCCTCGGGGGACCAGTCCGGGATCGTTACCGAGTCGGAATAGACAAACCGGCGCAACAGATCCAGGCAAAGTTGGAGCTGGCGATGCAGCTCGAGGGCGCCCATCGTCTGCTTGGGTGTTGCGAGCAGCACCATGCCCAACAGGCTGATCGGCGTCACCGCGGCGGCCGCGTTGATTTCAGCCATGATACGCTGGCCGAGATCGTTGATCACCTCGTTGGTCCAGGGTGGACGATCGTCGGCTTCGCGCGCCGCGTCGCGCCAGTCCGGTTTGGTTTGATCCAGTACCTGTTCGATGTAGATCGGCTGCCCCACGTTGACATATACCTTGCCGAAACGATCCCGGAGGGACCGGATGGAGCGAACCAGGCCCATCAGCGATTCCTTGCGCTTTGCGGCGCCGCTCAACTCGCGGATGAACGAATCACCTTCGATCAGTTTTTCGTAGCCGAAATAGACCGGCACGAAAACGATCGGGCGGCGGGGATCGTGCAGATAGGAGTTGACGGTCATTGCCAGCATGCCGGCTTTTGGAGTCAGCAGCCTGCCGGTCCTGCTGCGGCCACCTTCGACAAAATATTCGATCGAATGGCCGCGGACGAGTATCTCGTGCAGGTAAGCGCTGAACACGGCGGCATACAGCCGATTGCCCTTGAAACTGCGGCGTAGAAAGAACGCACCTCCGCGGCGCAGGATACCGCCAACAAAGGGGATATTGAGGTTAATGCCGGCGGCGACGTGCGGCAGGCTGAGGCCCTGATGGTAGACGATATAGCTCAGGAGCAAGTAGTCGAAATGACTCCGGTGGCAGGGTACGTAAACGATTTCCTTGTCGGTCGCGAGCTCGTGCAGACGATCCACGTGATTGAGTTCGATGCCGTCATAAATCCGGTTCCAGACCCAACCGAGCAGTCGCTCCACGACCCGCACCGTCGAATAGGAAATATGCGCCGCGATCTCGCCAGTGTAATCGTAGGCTTCCTGGATTTTTTCGGCGCGCGATCCCGCATCGTCGACAATTTCGTTTGCGATTGCGCGCTGCACCGCCGGGTTCGCCACGACCGCGTTGGCCAGCGTGCGCCGGTGCGACAGGTCGGGGCCCAGCGTCGCGATACGGCGTTGCCGGAAATGCACGCGCAGGATTCGGGAGATTTTGCGGTAAGCGATTTCGTGATCGGGTCCGTCCCTGGTGATTGCGCTGAGCGACAACGGGTGACTGAAACGCAGCAGCGTGTTGCGGCCCTGAAAGATCGTCAGGAAAAGTTTGCGCGTGCGTCCGCCCACGTCCCAGTTTTCCGTAAACAGGAGCTTGAGCCAGGAGCCTTCCTTGTCCGGCGACCGTCCCCAATAAATCGCCACCGGCACCAGCAGCAATTCCTGGCCACCCGACTCGATGCTCGCATCGATAAAACGTTTCAGTCGCGTGGACCCGCGTTTCCTCCGTCGCCTGAAAAAAAAACCCTGCTTGCGCCGCAGCACGACGATCCGGCGCCGCTCGCGCACGCCCGCGAAGCTGAGCGGCTCCGTCGGTGACGTCAGCCCGTGCAGCGCGCATTGACGCTCGAGGGCGAGGGAATCGGCGAGACCGCCGTCTTCGAGAACGTAACAGATGGGGACGCCCGAATCGGGGAACAGCTCGGAGGGCCGATCCGGCACAACGGTAGGCCGCGCCCAAGTGGCGAAGATCTTGCCGGCCAGCCAGTGAAGGGGCCGGATGAGTAGCCGCCCGAAATCCATTGCCGCCCAATCTTACAGAAAAGAGGGACGTACTAAACCGTTGATTTTTCCAATTTTTTGCGTATCGGCGGCTGTGTTTTTTACGCCACGCCCGTGATGCGTCAGGCTTCGGGTTCGTCCTCGTCGCCTTCCATCCTGCGCAGCGCCTCGTCCATCTGCCGTTTTTGCTGCCGAACGACGTCCTCGACCTGTCCGGCCTCGTCCAGCGTCTCCGTCAGGGGATCGAAAACCGTTTCGCGATCCGTGTCATCCGTCGTGTCCTCAGGTGATCCGCAGCCCGGCAAAACGCTGCTGACGAGCAGAATCCAAACGTACGGTATGCGCTGCATCGGCTTTCCTCATTCGAGATCAGACAGAAACCGGTCCAGGTAGTGGTTGATCTCCGCAATATTCGCGGTCAGACGATGATCGCCGTCAACCACGTGCAGGGTCGCCGCACACTCCCGCGCGAAGCGGATACTGTTGTCGACCGGAACGACGTCATCGCGCCAGCCGTGGACGATGACGATGGGAATCTCAGGCGCGGCGGGTGTCAAAGCCTCGAAACCGGGCATGTAATAGGCCGGTGCGAGTACGAACAGGCCAATGGCGCCAACCGCCTCGGCCGCGGCCGTCGCAACGTGACCGCCCATGCTCGAACCGACCAGGACCAGCGGAGCATCAAAGGCGCCGCAGGCTTTGATGAGCGTTTCGACCCGATCCGTCGGATCGGCGATTCCCCGGTAATCGACGCTTTCGGCGCGAGCGCCCCGCTCGCGCACCATGGCGGCCATCGCTTGAATCTTGCTGCCCCAGGGACCGCTTTCCTGCCCGTGCGAAAAAACCACGGTCGGCTTGCTCATACCCGTCTCCCTTCGACGTTGCGGCAGCCAACCGGCGACGGCAACCGCGCTTCAAAATTCACTACTCGTCCCACGCGGCGCTGGGTTTCCACAGCAACTCGTCGAGATCGGGTTGCCAGCGGTACCGTTGCATGTCGACTTTGCCGTTCAGCAGCGGAACACCTTCTTCCGACAGTCTTTTACGTTGCTCGCGGAACGGCGCGCTGTCCTTGTCGAACGCGCTGGTGCCCGCGGCCTGCAAAACACGATGCCACGGCAGCCGCAAACCGTCCGGCGTATGACGCAGCGCGTAGCCAACCTGTCGGGCGCCGCGAGGAATGCCGGCAATCTCGGCGATCTGGCCGTAACTGGCTACGGTGCCGGCCGGAATATCGGCGATCGTAGACCAGATTCGCTCCATTCGTTGCCTTCGGCTCAGTTTTTGAGGTTTCGATGCCATGAACCGCCCAATCCTGTCCTAGTGCTTGCCCGACAAATTCCTACGCCGTCTGTCCACGGTGGAAAGTGTAGGAATTTATCAAGCGACCCACTAGCCCAACCCGAGCCGCGCGCGAATCTCGCGTCGCGCATCGCGCAGCACGGTCTCTTTGTCGAGGCTGTCGAGGATCTCGGCTACCACCTGTTTCGGACCGCTTGCGCCCCACGACTTGCCCTGCGACAGATACCTGGCGGCGACCTCGCCCACCACATAGGTACTGTAATACGCAATCGCCCCCTGCGCGCCCGCCGTGAGAATCGTCGACAAGCCGAGCGTACCCACCTTGAGTGCGCTGGATACGACGTTGAGCGCCCAGACCGTGCCCATCAGCGCGGCCGCTTCGACCGCGATGACGTTGATCAAGGAGCCGGCCTCCTTGCGGCTGAGCGGCAAACCGTAAACGCGGGAGAGATGGACCACCATGCCGACGTCGATGAACGCCGCCGCAAACAGGTCGGCGACCGGCACCGGATTGAGCCCGACCGCAACCCCTTTCGCGATGCAGTACGTGCGGACAAGGCGGTCCCCGAGTTTACGCCTCGCATCGAGTATGCGTTTACCGACCTGATCGCTGAGATCGGCGGCAAACAGGCTTGCGTTGAGCGCCGCCAGCGTCTTTCCTTCCGATTCGAGAATGTCCCAAAGGCGAAGTTTCAACTCGTCGATCATTGCTCCGCGCTCGCGCTCGGTCGTCAGCTCGCGCCCGTCGGCGCCGATGGTCACGACGGTTTGCGATCTCGGTTCGGCCGACACGGCCAGCACGTCATGCGGCTGTACCAGGCCCTTCGTCTTCTCGCGAATCGAGGCGAGCAGCGACTCGAGTTCCCGGTCCGTATACAGATCGCGTTTGTTCAACACCACGATGACGGGACGCCCCTGAGCCAGAAGCGTCTTCAACGCGTCGCGTTCCGACTCGGTGATGTCGCTGTCGAGCACGAACATGACGAGATCCGATCGATGGGCGACCTCGGTCGCCAGCTCCTCGCGCCGTTCGCCGCCCGCCTCGTCCAGGCCGGGAGTGTCGATGAGATAAACGCCGCCGGCGTCGACTTCGGACCAGCGCTGCATTGTCGAGTGACGGGTCTCGCCGTGCAGCGGGCTGACCGTAAAGGTTTGTTCGCCGATCAGCGCGTTCAACAGCGAGGACTTGCCGGTGCTCACGCGGCCGAAGACGGCGATATGCAGATGGCCGTGCTGGAGTTTGTCGAGCATGCTCTCGACGGCCGCATAATCGTGCTCGAGCGATTCCCGCACGCCCGCGGGCAAACGCGTATCGCTGATCAGATCGCGCAGGCTCTCGCGCGCAAGTGCGAGGTGCGCGGAGCCGCCGTCGTCGGTGCCTTCAGCTTCGATCGGCCGTTTCGGCCACGGCCATTTTGGCCACCTGCCGAACGCCCGCTTCAATATGTTCACCGATCGACTCCTCGAACTCTTCCGCCGCGACCTCTGGAATCAGTTCTCCGTGTTTGTCGAGCGTGCGCAGGAGACTTCGTCCCAGGGCATCGAATATCAACCCGTAAGCCACCGCGTGTACCAGTCCCCCGGCAACCGTGCCCACTCCCGGGAACGCTTTCAGCCCGTTACCCGCCACGGCAAGCGCAAGCGGCAGCGCCTTGCCGGCGCGGCTCTCGCTCAAGGTCAGAAACTGCTCGATGTCCAGATCCCTGGGCGCCACCCCATAAAGCTTGCACAACTCACGGGTCATCGTCGTTGCAATATAACCCTGGATGACAACGTCCGTCCCCGGGCTGATCGCCGCGAGCGCGCCGAGCACCGCCTTGCGCGTCGAACTGCGCAATATCTGCGCCGAACGCTGTTCGCGATAGCGGGATTCCGCCAGGGCCAGTTTTTCGGCGGCCAAAGCGAACACGGCGCGGTCCCTGCGCACGTCCAATGCCTTTCGATCGCTGAGCAGCAGCCGGTTGATGGCGACGACCAGAACGCCGATATCCGCCGACCGCTGCCGCCTGGAGGTCTGCTCGCGGCCGTCTTCGCAACGTTCGATCACCTCCGTCTCACCGCCGGCGGAGACCGCCACCACCCGCTCCCGCGCCAGGTCGTCACCGGCGTCGCTCAGGTGGTCCAACAGGCGTTCCAGCAACAGCGCCTGCTCGGCGGCGCTGTAACGATCTGACTTATTCATGACTAAAATCAATGGCTTACCAAGCGCCAACAACGAGTCCAGCGCCGCTTTCTCGGCCCGCGTGAGGTCGCCGTCACAGACGTACAGCACAATCTGCGCACGCCGCGCCTCCTCCTCCGCCATCGCGCCGAGATCGCCGTCGAGACCGGCGGTGCCGGGCACGTCGGTCAACAGGATCCGCGTGCCCTCGTCGTCCCGCCACCGATAGTGCCGTATGTCGGCCGTGGAACCGCCGACGACGTCGATGGCCACGTCGGCGGCGGGAACCAGCGCCTTGATCAGCGAACTCTTGCCGGTGCTGATTTCGCCGAAAAAGCAAAGATGGATGGCCCGTTGAGACTGTCGTGCCGCGAGCTCGGCCAGCTCCGCCTGCGCCGCTTCAACGTCCACTCCGCTCTGATCCGCGGTTCGCAGGCGTTCCTCGATGTCATCTCGACTCAAAATCGGCGATTCCGTCTTCGCGCTGCGCGGGATGCGCCGCACGAGGAGGCGCAGCAACAGCCAGATTGCTGCGGCAATCAGCAACAGCAGCACGCCGACGTACGCGTACAAGACGATCGGCGGACCGGCGCGCAGGCGGTCCCATACGTTCAACGCGGACTCGGTGATGAAGATCAGGGCGGCGATTGCGATGACGAACACCAGCGCCAGCGCTGCACCAATCGCCAGCCTGATAAAGCGATCCAGCTTCATGGGGCAGAAGACTGCCCGAAATCCGGGGATTGTGAAAGAAATAAAGCGGCCGGGCCGACGCCATACGCGAGAGACCGGGACAAGCTCCTACAGCATGAAGCCAAGGTCGCGCTCGACGAAATTGTCGAGGTTGGGTGCAACGGCCCCGAGATCGAGATCGTCGATGCCGAACCATTTCGCCAGGGTCGCCGCGTATTGATCGGCGGAGGTCGTTGGAATCATGCGTCCTCCGCCGACGTCGTCGGCGCCGCCGATTTCGAGAAGCGGGTAGCTGCCGTACATGTCGCCCAATACGCTGTCGCCGACGACGAGCTGCACGCCGCCCCAGGCGTGATCGGAACCGTCGCCGTTCGAGGTCAACGTGCGCCCGAAATCGGATTGAGTGAACGTCGTCACGCTGTCCGCCACGCCGATTTCGACCGTTGCGGCGTAAAACGCGCTAATCGCTTCGCTGATTCCGCCGAGGAGCGCGGGCTGGCTGAGCACCTGATCGTCGTGCGAATCGAAGCCGCCGGCTGCAACAAAAAATATCTGCCGCTGCATATCGAGTTGCTCGCGCCTTTCAATCAATCGCGCGACCGTTCGCAGCTGATCGCCCAGCTGCGACGCCGGAAACTCGGTGCTGAACCCCGGCGGGGGTGCGATCGTGCTGCTCACGAGATCGGCCGCCTCGACCGCGCGCTGCTGGATTTCGGCGAACGCCCGCTCGTAAATCGAGCCGTAGTTGGCGGCAAGGATTCTCTCGAAGGCCTGCCGCTGTTCGAGAAACGGGGTTGTGTCGCCGAACGCCTCGAACGGAATCGGCCCCCGCGGCCCCATGACGTAGGCGATGGTCTCTTCGGCGGACTGAAACAGCGAGTTGCCGAACAGCGACGCGTTGGTGGCCATCCGCTGGTTCGTTACGCTCGACCGTATCAGATCGGCGATCCGGCCCGCCCAACCGGTTTTGCTGACGGCGTCGCCTTTTAGAGAGAACCACTGATCCTGCTGATCGTTGTGCGAGAACAGTTGCGGCGGCAGCGCGACGGACCGGTTGAAATACTGATCCTTGGTTGTCGGCTCGATCAGCGGACCCACATTGCTGACGAACGCCGCGCGCCCGGCATCGAACAGTGTTTTGATCCCGCCCATCGAGAAATGCAGGCCGTAATCGACGCCGCCCGCGGACGCCGCCGTAATCGGCAGCAGCAGGTCCCGATCGATCGCAAGATTCTGCCGCGACTGCGCGTAGACGTCGTATTCGGCGGCGCTGCGCGGCACCAGCATGTTGAAGGAGTCGTTACCGCCGAACAGGAACACACAAACCAGCGCCCGGTAGTCGGAAAACGGCGCGGCGGTAGAGACGCCCTGCGCAAACGTCAGTCCGGGCGTGCCGGCGAACGCCGCGGCCGCGCTGCCTGCTTTCAGAAACTGTCGACGATCGAAGGCTGCCATTCTCTCTTTCCGAACCCTAACGTTGGTACGCGTATTCCGGCGACGACGCAACCAGGTAAATGACTTCGGCGACGCGCAAGGCCTCCGAGCCCGGTCCGACGATCAGCGTGAGCATGCCGCTGATTTCGTCCCGCAAGGTCTGGGAAATGTTCCCGGCCAACAGCTTGTCCGCCACCATGTCGATGAGCGCTTCGGCATTGTCCGCGATCGCAAGCTCGTCGGTGATGTCGATATACACGTCGTCGGCACTGAAATTCGGGTCTTCCGCACTGACCGAATTCGCGCCGAACGCCTGATAGAACAGGTAGTTCGTCATCAGTGTGTTCTGATACTCCGTCGCAATCTCCAGCTCCGGCGCTAGCAGATTGCTGTCGCGAATTTCGCCGGGCGGCGCGTAAAACGGACTGAAAAAATTGAAAACCGACGGCGCCTGCAACGGACCCTGTCCCAGGAAAACGAAGGGTTGCAGCCCCTGGAGGAGCTGATACCGGCCGCTGGCGGATCGCCCGTCGTAGGCGCGCCAAAGCTGCGTCAGACGCAGCAACGGCTCCTTGATCTTGCCGTCCAGCTCCATCGGCAATTCCGGCCGCGCCTCCTCGTCGAGCAGGATCGCCTTGACCACGGCGCCGAGATCGCCGCGAACACCCTGCCCGTTGTCGTTGAACACGGTTGCAACGCGCGCCACGTACGAAGGCGACGGATTACTCGTCACGAGGCGCTGAATCAGTCGTATGGACACGAACGGAGCAACGTTCGGATGATTGAACACGTTGTCCAGCGCATCCGTGAGATCCTGCTCACCGGACTGCCCCGCCGGCAGCACCACGCCGTTGAGCAAAAGCTTCTGACCATCGTCGTGAAAATCGGGATAGAGCTCCATCGGCAGCGTGCGATTGGTCGCGGTCGGCCGCGCCTGCTCGAAACTGGGCGCGCCGGCGAAATGCCAGCCCGTGAAAACCTGCGCGAAGCCCTCGATGACGGCCTGATCGTAGGTGGGTATCGGCCGGTCCTGCGCATCCAGCACCGCGGTGCCGTCGATATTCAGCTCGATCAGGCCGATCGTGAACAGCTGCATCAATTCCCTGGCGTAGTTTTCATCGGGGCGGATATTCAACGTCGGATTCGGCTTTTCGTTGCCGAGCATACTGAGGTAGATGCCCATCGCCGGATGCAGGGTGACCTCCTGCAACAGCGCACGATAATTACCGAAAGCGTTGGTCGACAGCAGGTCGTAGAAATCCGCCAACGCATACGGATAATTGCCGAGCGCCCCGAGCTGCGACACTACGAGGACCTCGGACAACGCAAACGCCACTCGCTGGCGCAGCTGGTCGTCGCCGTTGACCGCGTTACGCAGCCAGATGTCCACGCGATCGGGTTGCAGCTGAAACGGGAACTGCGGCGGCGGAAGTGCTTGCAGATGCGGCAGCTGCAACGACGCCGGCTTCGCAATCTCGCGGTCAATCCAGGCCTCCAAACCCAGGTTCACCACCTGATCGACGTCGGCGCCCGTCGCGCCGAAGGTGCTCTGATTGAGTAGCTGAAACGCCTCCGCCGTCGATATCGGCGGCGGCGGGGGTGCTGGCGGCGGCGCTGGCGGACTGCCGCCGTCGGACGATCCGCCGCAGCCCGCCAGCGAGAGCAACAACGACAGAACGACCGTTGCCGGCTGTATTTTAAGTCCTGTTAACAACTTGCCTACCATCTGCTCACTGTAGCGTGTCAGCGGCGCCTATCGCCGAGACCTGTCCCGCACTCCCGCGCACCGTCCGTTTCCGGTATCCGTCAGGGTCGAAACGGCACGTACCGACATTAGGATTCCTTTACGCACGATAACGTTCCCTGTCAGATGCCCGTTGACCCTGAAAATGCCCCTGCCCGCTGGACATATGTCAAATCGGCAACCAGCGCCGCCGACGCGCCCGGCCTTATTCTCCGTCTCCGTCCTGTCCGTGCTCGACGGTGAGGGGGCTCAGATAGAATTTCTCGGTGATGCCGCGCTTCCGCATCGCAATACCGGTCAGGCACTCCTGGATAACCCGGGTGGAGTTCAAGGCCGTGGTGTAACCGGGGTCCACCAAGGGATTGAGTTCGACGAGCTCGAAACCGACCACCTGATTCATCGAACACAGATTTCTGACAATCGGGAACACCTCGCGGGTCGTCAGTCCGCCCGGCTCGGGCGTGCCCGTGCCGGGCATGTACGCCGGATCCAGCACGTCGATGTCGAAGGATATGAACAGGTACTCGGGACCGTCCAGCGCTTCGTCCAGCACGCGGCTCATGGTCGCGTCCCAGCCGTTGCGTTCGATCTCGGCCATCGTGTGATAGCGCAGACCGTTCTCACGCATCCACTCGAAGCCGCGATCGCTTGGCCAGGAGCCCCGTAATCCGACCTGAATGAAATTCTCGCCCGGCACGAGCTCTTCGTTGAACAAACGGCGCACCGGTTGACCGTGCGAGATCATGTGAGCGCCGTAGCCGACACCCGCGTCGTAGTGAGCGTCGAAATGCACGACGCCAACCGCGCCGACCCCGTACACGTCGACGACGCCCGCCACGTCGGGATACATGAGCGAATGATCGCCGCCCACGATAAACGGAATCGTTCCCGTCGTGGCAACTTCCCTCACGACCTCACGGATGTGCTCCACGCTGCGTTCGGTGCTCAGGCTGTCCACCGCGATGTCACCGTAGTCGACGATGACGAGCTCGTTGAACGCGGAAACCATCGTGTGCATGTGCTGCGGATCCGACATGCCGGTGCCGCCGTACACGGTACCGGTCCGCACGGCGCGCGGGCCGTAGGCCGCGCCGCGAAAGCCGGTTCCCATGTCGAGACCCGCGCCCATGATCGCCACGTCCACCTCGCCGGCCAGGAGATCTTCGGGCGTCAGGGCCACGGGCAATCCGAAGAAACTCGGAATACCGTTTTTGGGACCCGCGCGCAAATAGCGATTGATGTTGATCGGCCCCGGCTCTCTCGGCGTGTCGAACGCGGCGGGCCGCCGGGTCTTCCAGCCATTGAAGCCGTCACCCTCGGTGTTCAGCGGAATCGATGCCGCGTCCGTTTCCGGATTGAACTTCATGAGTTCGTTGACCCTCATCATCGCATCGATGTAGGCCTCGATCTCCTCCGGCGACTTACGGTCGAGCCGCTCGAACAGAATGTCGTGGCGCTCCGCAAAACCGAAAATTCCGTCGCCACGCAGAAAATCGGTTTTCTCCTTCGGCAAGCCGTCGACTTTTTCGGCGATCGACGGCGGCAGGTCCACGGGTTCGAATTCGTCTGCATCGTCCTGTGACTCGGCGGCCGAATAACCCAGCAACATGGCCAGGCAGATCAGCAGCGAGATCGGTTTGATGTCGTTTAGCATGGTCATCCCTCCCATGCCGACAATAATAGCGGCAATCCGTGTATGCCGACGGCTTTTCCGCTATTTTGTAGCGATGGATTCGGAGCACGGATGGCAATTCTGGGTTGATCGCGGCGGCACCTTCACGGATATCGTCGCGCGCCGCCCGGACGGTAGTTTGAGGACGGCAAAACTTCTGTCCGAAAACGCGGAACAGTACGTGGACGCCGCCGCTGAAGGCATCCGGCGGCTGCTTGCCGAACACGATGGTTTTCGCGCCGGAGAGCCCGTCATCGACGCCGTCAAGATGGGCACCACGGTCGCCACCAACGCGCTGCTGGAACGCCAGGGAACGCCAACCGCACTGGTCGTCAGCGCCGGTTTCGCCGACGCTCTGCGCATAGGCTATCAAAACCGGCCCAACATCTTCGCGCTGAACATCGACAAGCCCGAGCCCCTCTACCACCGGGTCGTCGAGATCGATGAACGGATTGCCGCGGACGGCAGCGTTCTGCGACCGCTGGACCCGTCGGAGGCGCGTGCGCTGCTGAACGCGTGCAAAGCGGACGGTATCCGTTCGGTTGCGATCTGCCTTATGCACGGCTATCGGTTCAACGGGCACGAGGCCGAGCTTCGACGAATCGCCGAAGAGTTGGACTTCGAGCAGGTTTCCGTGTCCCACGACGTCGAGCCGCTGATCAAATTCGTCGGGCGGGCCGAGACGACGCTTGCCGATGCGTACCTGACTCCGACGCTACGCCGCTACGTCAATCGCCTGCGGACCGCCCTGCGGCCCGTCGGCGACACTCGACGGCTGATGTTCATGCAGAGCAACGGCGGCCTGATCGATGCAGACCGGTTCCGCGGCAAGGACAGCGTTCTGTCCGGCCCCGCCGGCGGCGTCGTCGGCATGGCGCAGGCCGCGGGGGCGGCCGGGCTCGAGAAGCTGGTCGGTTTCGACATGGGTGGTACGTCGACCGACGTATCCGCCTATAGCGGCGCCTACGAACGATCCGTCGATTCCGAGGTGGCGGGAATCCGGCTGCGCGCGCCGATGATGCGTATTCATACGATCGCGGCGGGCGGCGGCTCAATCCTGCGATACGCGGACGGCCGCTACCAGGTTGGACCGGCATCGGCCGGCGCCGACCCCGGACCCGCCTGCTATCGCCGGAACGGGCCGCTGACCGTGACCGACGCAAACGTCCTTTTGGGCCGACTGCTGCCCGACTATTTCCCCAAGGTGTTCGGTCCCGGTGCGAACGAGGCGCTGGGTGACGCCATAGCCCGCACCGGGTTCGAGACCCTGGCCACGGAGATTGCCGCAGACGGCGCAACGGCCGTGAGCCCCGAAGGGGTCGCGGCCGGTTTCCTGTCGGTTGCCGTGGAAAACATGGCAAACGCGATCCGCAAGATCACGATCGAACGCGGCGAGGACGTGCGCGATTTTACGCTCTGCTGCTTCGGCGGCGCGGGCGGCCAGCACGCCTGCAAGGTTGCCGACGTCTTGGACATGCGGCGAATCTGGCTACACCCGCTGGCCGGCGTGTTGTCCGCTTACGGCATGGGTCTCGCCGATCTTCGCGTCGAGCGGCAGCGGTCCACGGACCTGCCGTTGAACGACAAGCGGATCGATGAGCTCGCGGATCTCGTTGCGACGCTCTCCGCTGAATGCGACGGCGAACTTGCGGCGCAAAACGTGCCTCCGGAGAATCGGCATATCGACGTGAGTTTCGGCGTGCGCGTGCGTGGCACCGACACGATTTTGCCGGTCTGCGCGGGTACGGCGGAAGAGGTTTCTCAGGCGTTTGCGAAAGCCTACGAAGATCGATTCGGTGCGGTGTTGCGGTCCGACGATCTGCTGATCGCCACGGTTCGCGTCGCCGCAAACGGCCGGGAAGAACGTTTCGCGGAACCGACGCTCGACGCCGCGGCGGAAGCAGATCCCGTTACCAGCTCGCGGATGTGGGTTGACGGGGAATGGCGGAACGTCCCGGTTCACCTGCGTGAACGCTTGGGCGCGGGCGCGGGGCTCCATGGTCCGGCAATCGTCATCGAGCCGAATGCAACGACGGTCATCGAGGCCGGATGGCGAGGCGTCGTCGGCGCCACCGGGCACCTGCTGCTGACGAAGGAATCGACCGGCACAGACCTGTCGCCGCCGACAGCAAACGCCGAAGATTCCGACGGCAAACCCGATCCGGTTCGACTGGAGGTTTTCAACCGCCTGTTCATGCATATCGCCGAACAGATGGGTGTCGTCCTGCAAAACACCGCCGTGTCGGTAAACATTCGCGAGCGACTGGATTTTTCCTGCGCGCTTTTCGACGCCGAGGGCCGCCTGGTGTCGAACGCGCCGCACATGCCGGTACACCTGGGCTCGATGGGCGAAAGCGTCAGAAGCGTGATGACGGACAAGGCGGGCGAGCTCGAAGACGGCGACGCCGTCATGCTGAATTCGCCTTACAACGGCGGCACGCACCTTCCCGACATTACGGTGGTGACGCCGTGGTTCGGCGGTTCGGCGCATCCGCAGTTTTTTCTGGCCTCGCGCGCGCACCACGCCGACATCGGCGGCGTCTCGCCGGGCTCGATGCCCGCCGACAGCCGGCATATCGATGAGGAAGGCGTCCTGATCGACAACGTCTTTCTGGTCAAGGCGGGTGAACTGAGGCTCCGGGCGACCCGCGACCTGCTGCTTGAGGCCAAACACCCGGCGCGCAACGTCGACCAGAACCTGGCAGACCTCAAAGCGCAGCTCGCAGCGAATCGGCAAGGCGCACGTCAGCTCGAAAAAGCGATCAATCGCTATGGCCTCGATACGGTGCAGGCGTATTTGCGATTCGTGCGCGAAAACGCGGCCGCCAGCGTGCGCAGGCTGATCGGCAGCCTGCACGATGGATCGTTCGAGTACGAACTCGATTCCGGTGAACGAATCGCCGTCCGGATCGCCGTCGATCATGAACGGCGCGGGGCGCGCGTCGACTTCAGCGGCACGAGCGATCAGTCCGAGAGCAACTTCAACGCACCGGAGGCGGTTGCGCGCGCCGCCGTCCTCTACGTGTTCCGCAGCCTGATCAGTGAGGACATCCCGCTCAACGAAGGCTGTCTGGAGCCAATCGATATCGTCATTCCCAGCGGCAGCCTGCTGAGTCCGGAGTATCCGGCGGCGGTCGTGGCCGGCAACGTCGAGACGTCGCAATGCGTGACGGACGCACTTTACGGAGCGCTCGGCGCGCTCGCGGCGTCGCAGGGCACGATGAACAACCTGAGCTTCGGCAACGAGAACTTTCAGTATTACGAAACCATCGCGGGCGGCGCCGGCGCGGGGCCGGGCTGGGACGGGGCCGACGCCGTGCACACTCACATGACCAATTCCCGATTGACGGACCCTGAAGTACTGGAGGTTACGTTTCCGGTACGGCTGGAATCGTTTGCCGTGCGCAGGGGATCCGGCGGTGCCGGCCGGTGGCGCGGCGGTGACGGCGTCGTGCGCGAGATTCGTTTCCTGGAAGCGGTCGAGGCGTCGATTCTCTCGAACCACCGACGCATCGCGCCTTTCGGCTTGGAGGGAGGCCGCTCCGCCAGCAAGGGCCGCAATCGCCTTCTCCGTTCCGATGGACGCACGGAAGACGTCGCCGGAACGGCCAACCTGAAACTCGGCCCGGGCGACCGGCTGGTCATCGAAACGCCGGGAGGCGGCGGCTACGGCAGTTCACGCGACGAATTCTGAGACGGTTTGAAGCTCGTTCTGACGAGCGTTGCAGACGCGCAATGCGTTCAGCTGTTCATCGCCCTGGCAAGCGTTCTCTTCAGCGCCGCCAGGTCTTTTTTTGCAGTCCCTTTGGCCTTCTCCGCCTCGCGCAATGCCGCAAGCGCCGCCTCGACGTCGGTTCCCACGAGCCACTCCGTGACCGTCGGCGCACGATCCGCGTTGTCGCTCGTAATCGACTCGAAGTTCCCGTCCAGGATCGTCACGCGGTGCTTGCAGAAATTTCCGAACTGTCCCGCGGGGCAGGTGCACAGCGCGGTCAGGCTGGCCTCGTCCTTGATGAACGTCACTTCGTACGGGCTCGACGACGAGCCTTTTACGAGAAAAACGAGTTCCTCCACGGCGAATCCTTTGCGTTTGCACGGTTCGACTGAGTATCGGCCAGTATCTGGCGCGCCCGGCTGCATTGCAAGAATCGTGATACGCGCTCACGCGCACGGCGCGGTCAAGCATCACCTTTCGCCGCGGCCTCCAGCGCCTGCTCGAGCCGGTCGTTACCCCAGAACAGTTCGCCCGCCACCATAAAGGACGGTGCTCCGAAGATACCCAGGCTCACCGCCTGCTCCGTTTGTTCGCGAAGGCGGCTTTTGGCATCGGCGCTTTCGGCCTGTTCCAACAACCGGGCCGGGTCTTCACCCGACGCGGCGAGGCAGGCCTTGACGACCTCGGGATCCGAGATGTCGCGATCTTCGGCAAAGTTTGCCGTATAAACGGCGCGGACGAACTCCGGCAGCCAGGACGCCTCCGCGAATCGGCAGGCGATCCGCGCCGCCAACAGACCGTTGCGGGGAAACACCGAAGGCCGGCGCAGCGGAATCCCCTGGGCGTCACAGATTCGCTGGAGGTCCCGCCACATGTAACGACCCTTTGCCGGGTAGAGATTGAACGGCGAATCGTTCCACCCCTGCTCCCGGAAAATCGGGCCCAGCAGAAACGCCCGCCACGACAGCGTCACTCCGCGTTCGGACGCAAGCGACGTTATGCGGGCGGCGGCCGGGTAGGAGTACGTGCTGCCGAACTCGAACCAGAACTCCAGATTCATCGGCCGCCCACATTTGCATCGAGTGCCGCCCCACGTTCAGCGACACCTGACGCGCCGGCGTCAGACCTCAAGACCGTGCCCCCCGACCGGCCGGGTCTCGATCCGTTCGTCAAACCCGGCAATGAGCGGCCTTCCGCGAGAAATCGCGTCCTGGACGGACGGTAGAGACAGCGATGCCTGGTGGCTAGACTGTTCGTCCCAAACTTCGGTAACCCATATCGCATCGGCATCGGTGGCGTCGTTCGCAACGACGTAGCTCAAACAACCGGGCATGCCGGCGACACCCTCGACCAGAATACCTGTCAACGCGTCGCGTTCTCCGGGAGTCGCCGTAATCTTGCTAATCAGGCCATACATATTCGTTTCTCCAGTTTCGCTTGCACAAGCCGTCACCGCCGCGTTTATCGACGCAGCGCCGATAAACGCAAGAATTTTTCGTCGTTCGGGATTCAAATGATTCCGCCGCCGCCCGAACCCTAAAACTCGATCGTCACCGACGGCGCGCTGCGCCGTGCCTCGCCATGGTACACGGCCTCGATGTTGTTGCCATCGGGGTCGAGCACGAAAGCCGCATAGTACCCAGGGTGATAAGCCCGCTCGCCGGGCGCGCCGTTATCGCGCCCGCCATGGTCCAGCGCCGCGCGGTAGAAGGCATCCACCGTCGCGCGGTCTCTGGCCTGGAAGGCCAGGTGGTGGCGCCCCGTCAGCGCACCCAACGCCGCCGGGCTTTCTGCCGAGGACACGACAAGTTCGTCCGCCCAGAAATAGTTGTCGCTTGTGCCGACGATGGGAATGTCCAGCACGGCCAAAACAGCCGTGTAGAAGTCCTGGCTGGCATCGAGGTCGCGTACCACGAGCTGGAGGTGGTCGATGAGGCGGCCACGATGCAGTTGCTGGGTTTCCATAGCCGTTATCCGTGTAAACAATGAACTTGTGGATTTTCCTGACTGAGTGTCTACATCACCGATGATGGTCGGCAGGGTCCCGAAACCCGCGGCAACGATGCTTCACTATACGGAACGACCGCGATGGCCTTTCCGGCAAGTATCGCGACGTCGGCTGACACAAACTGTAGACGGCGAGCGGAACTCAGCAATCTAACTAGCCGACCACCTCGACACCCTTCCAAAACGCCACGTAACCGCGAATGTTGTTAGCGGCCTCTTTCGTTTCGGGATAAAACCAGGCGGCGCCGGCATTACGATCACCGTCGACGACGACGTCGTAATAATGGGCCGTGCCCTTCCACGGGCACACCGACTGCTGGTCGCTGGGCTCGAAAAACTCCGACGCGATCGCGTCCGGCGGAAAGTAGTGATTGCCTTCGACCACAACCGTGTCGTTACTTTCGGCGAGGGTTTTCCCGTTCCATATCGCTTTCATGCGCACTCCGCGGTGACCGGCGCAAACGCCGTTGACGCCACTCTACACCCTTGCACCGTCTGGTGTAGCGTCAGCCATATGAATTCGTTGCTGCCCGCCGGCTGAAACGCCAGCAGGATCGTCACGCCGCGCTGCGGATCGAGCGGGCTGACGTGCAGGCCCGATTCACACTGAACGTCGAAATTGCCGTCCGTGAACGCGCCGCGATCGGCAAGCCCGCTGAGATACGCGTGAACCTGGGCATGTACGCGTTCGGCGACGCGCGATCCGCCCGCCTCGAAAACCGCCCATCGGGTCGCCTGTCCGATGGCGCCGGTCATCTGCAGGCACAGCCTGCGCGTGGTCAGGCTTGCAAACTGGCGTTCCATCTCACTCGTGCGCGCCAGCGTCACCGAACCGCAAAACGCGGCGCGTCCGGCACGACGGCCGGCGACCACGTTGAGTCCCTCGCGTACCAGCATCGCGCCTTCCTCGGGCGAAACCTCGACGGCGGGCGTCAACTGGCGTTGCAGTCCGAAGCCCGGCTGGTCGAGATCCTGCCAGGGTCCGCGATAGATATCGAGCTTGCTGAGAAGACCGGCCATCGCTCCACCAACCACTCGGGGCGGCGCCGAAGCGTCGCTGCGCAGGTTCATGCGCGGAAAGTACGACACGATGTTAGAGCTGGCATAACCAGCGGCACGGACGCCGTCGACGGCGTCCTCGACCGTCGACCACTCTGCCGGCGGATCGAGAATCAGCATGGCGCCGCGTTTCCGGCAATAGAGTTCCGCGGCCAGGACGGCGGCTGGACCGAGATCGCGATGCCGGCCGCAGGGCGGCAGATACAGAAGGTCGAGGTTCTCGACGTCGTTGAGCGAAAACAGGCCGGTGCCGTCTTTGGAGGAACCCACCAGATCATAGTCCGAGAGTTCGTCGCCATCGCTGCCCCGTTGCGCGTGACCCACGTATTCGGCCCGGGAATCGAGTCCCGCGCCGCCGGTGGCGACCGGACGCCCCGGTGGCGTCGGCAACTGTACCCGAATCAGCGACGAATCGAGCAGCACGTCTGCGATGTATCGTTTCGAGCCGGGATCACAGCTGAGCCGCCTGTAGATTTCCTGGTCGACCACGAGTCCGGTCACGGGCGCAACCCGCTGGACGGTCAGATTGAAATGCTTCGTGTCATCCTCGTCGAACCCGTCGTAGTCGACGGCGGCGCGCACGTTTTCGGTGGAGCCCGGCTCCAGCGCGTTCAGGACCAACACGCCATGATCGGCGGGCAAACAAATCATTGCGCCGCGAGCGTTGTTCGCAACGCGCACGACGTAAACGCGTTTTCCGCCGTGTTCAAAAAACTGTTGGACGGCCGGCCCCAGGCTACTGCGTCGCCACACGCCTCCGAAGCGATGCGCAAATGCCGCAAAACTTTCGATCAAAACCGGAGTGTTGAGGGGGCCGCGAAGCGCACGGCCGACAAACGCGGCCGTGGTGTGAGTGACGACGTCGACGGGTTCGTCCATCGCCTGGATTTTGGTGACCGTAATACCCTGGTCTAGCGCATCCGACAATCCTATCTCCGCGGAATCGAGCCAGATTTCCGTAGCTGCATTCTAATTATTGTACGCCGCAGATGCTATGGTTGATCCACCCTATCGGAGCCTTGGCATCGGTCACCACGGAATGACCCGCGCAGACACCCTTGGATCGAGTTTCCCGGAACTCGGCCGGCGCCTGAACAAAATTGCGTTGGCGGCGCTGCCGACCCCGGTGCAACGTCATTCGTTGTCGTGCCGCGGACAGCGTCTTGACGTCTGGTTCAAACAGGACAACCTCACCGGCAAGATTTACGGCGGCAACAAAGTCAGGAAACTCGAATACCTGTTCAGCCGTGTGCGACAAAAAAACTGCCCGCGCGTCGCGACCTTCGGTGCGGTGAGTTCCAATCACGCGCTCGCGACCGCACTGTATGCGCGCAAACTGCAGATAGATCCCATCTGCTTTCTGTCGCATCAGACAAAAACACCGGCGGCGGCGCTGAGCCTGAACATGCACCTCGCCAATAAGAGTGAAATCGTCGCCTTCGGTGGATCGTACGCCGAGCGAGTCAAAACGCTTCGCAGGCATCTGTGGAATCGGGGCGCCGCCGTCATCCCGATGGGCGGCTCATCGTGGCTCGGCACCGTCGGATTCGTCAACGCCGGATTGGAACTCGCCGAACAGATCACGGCGGGCGAGCTACCCGCTCCCGGTCGCGTCTACATTGCAACCGGTACGATGGGCACGGCCGCCGGTCTGGCGCTGGGTCTCGCGCTGGCCGGCCTGCCGACCGACGTGCATGCGGTGCGCGTATCGCCTGCCGCGATCACCAACGAACTCGTGTTGCGACGCTTGATGCGAAAGACCGCGCACATGTTGCACCGCCTGGCGCCATCTTTTCCGGCGGGACTCGCCGAACGCGCCCGCGTCACGCTTCGCCACGATTATTTCGCACCGGGCTACGCGAAAAGCAACGAGAAGACCGACGCGGCCGTTCGCCTGGCGGCCGATCAGGCGGGCATCACGCTGGAGTCGACGTATACCGGCAAGGCGCTGGCGGCGCTGCTGGACGACCTGCGCGACTGCACGGCGCGCGGCGAAATCGTTTTATTCTGGAACAGCTACAACTCGGCGCCGCTGCCGACCGAATTGACGAAACCGGCCGACGTCGGCGACCTGTCGGACGAGTTCTTAAGCTACTTCTGCTGAGTCGCCGTCGCCCGCGTCGTCCGATGACCTGCGGTCGCTGCCGGAGCGCCGGGCCGCTTCTTTCCGAGCCTCCGCGCTTTCTTGTTTTTTGCGCTCGATTTCTTCGAGCATCAGATCGAGCCATTCACTCACCGGCGGGCTCGTCGTTGTCGGTCCCGGCTTCGACCTCGGTCTCGGTTTCTACTTCGTTCTCCGATTCGGTTTCCGAAGCCAGCTCTTCGAGCGGCGTATCGAGGATCGCTCTGACTTCGGCCAGCGTCGGCACGTCCGGATCGGGCTCTACGGTGTTGCGCACCAGCCTGGCGCGTTCGAGAACCTCGTCGACGTCGTTGTGCAACACTCGGACCGGCACGCCGTAACCGTCCGCAGCGATCGACGCAGCCTGCGCGCGCACCGCGGCCAGCCGTGTCTCATCGAAAGGAACGTCTAGCGCTTCCAGCGCCCGTGCAAGGTGATCGTCCGGCGCCACCGCATCGTCCTCGAGCGGACGGTGCCCCTCGAAATACGGCTCGCCATCCAATGAGCCCATCAGATACGGCTGATTGACGATCAGTACGTCCTCGCCGAGTTCGATCAGCGAGTAGAGCAGTTCGATGTTCTCCGGATACAGGCGGACACATCCGTGACTCACGCGCATGCCGACGCCGTAGGGCTGATTCGTACCGTGGATGAGGTAGCCCGGCATGTCGAGCTTGAGAACAAACCGGCCGAGCGGATTGTCCGGGCCCGGCGGGACGACCGCGGGCAATGGGTCGCCAATGGCCGCGTGCTCCTTGCGCACGGACGCGGGCACGTACCAGTGTGGATCGCGAGCCTTGCTGATGACGGCTGCTTCACCGAGCGGCGTTTCCCATCCGACCCGACCGATACCGATCGGAAACGTCATGACGGTCGCCGCTTCGTCTTCGCCGACTTCAGGAAAGTAGTACAGCCGTTTCGACGCGATGTTCAGAACGATCCCGCGCTTGGGCGCGTCCGGCAAAACGTACTGCGTCGGCAGAATCACCGGCGTACCCTCGCCCGGCAACCAGGGGTCGATGTCCGGATTTGCATCGACCAACTCGTCGTATCCGAGACCGTACTCACGCGCGATGCTGGAGAACGTATCCGTGCTTCGAGTGAAGACGATCTGCACTTCACCGACAACGGACTGCGTCTCGTCTTCGAGCTCAAAAAAATTGCGGCTGATCGGCTCCAGCCGGGCCCGCTCGATCAGCGGCACCGCCGGCGCCGCAACAGGCGACTGCCGTGTCGCCATAAAGTCCTTCAAGGTCGAGCAGCCGGACAACAGCACCGCGAGCGGTGCAACAATCAGGACGATGCGAAGTGCTTTGGATTCGTACACGTGGGCGGCCTGTCGAAGCGGTTTGCCTTGGAATTCTGGCAGAAATGCCGGCAATACTCTATCCGGCGTTAACGGGCCCCGGCGCCCGTCCGACCGTCAGCCTCAGCGGCCAACGCACGATGCGTGAGCCCGGACCCCAGTGACCCTTGAGCGCCTGCGCAAACCCGTCCAGCGGATCCTTGCCGGTCGCCGACCGGTAGCGCTGGCACGCCGACCAGGTCTGCATATAGTCGATCATCTGATCCGCGCTCCACTCGACCTGCATGTGGTGTTCGCCGGTATCGATGACCGGCAGCGGCGGCTCGATATCCCGGTAGCCGTTTTCGACGATCACCCGCTCCGGCGGCCAGTAGTCGCCGACGAACTCGTAGAGGGATCGAATGACTTCCTCGCAGCGCTGCTCAACCGAGCAGAATCCGTAACACCAGTACGCGAGAATGCCGCCCGGCCGCAGGACGTTCTTGGTCGCCGCGAAAAACCGCTCAACGTCGAACCAGTGCAGGGCCTGCGCGACCGTAATCAAATCGATGGATGCCGAAGCGAGGCCGGGATTTTCGGCCGCAACGACCCGATATTCGATGCGCGTATGCGGCTCCGCCGACTCGATCTGTTTGGCGCTCGCATCGGTCGCAATGACGCGCTCGAAATGCGCGCTCAGCGAGCGCGCGGCCTGACCGTTGCCGGTTGCACAATCCCAAGCGCATTCGCGCGCGGCGCACAGACCGGCCAATTCGGAAAAAAGCTCCGCCGGGTAGCGCGGCCGCGAAGCCGCGTAACTCGCGGCGTGCCCCGAGAAGTGATCTTTGAACGACGGTTGTGTTGTGTCTGACATCGGGCCACCGGGAATGTTTGGCTAGGGCCTGTTAACACTATACGAGTGATCCCTGTTGAGCCCCAAATAAAAAACGGCCGCCTCAGAACGGCGGCCGTTTCGTGACCTGTGTCTTCAACGCGGCGGAACTACCTTTCGCAATTCGGCGCTTTGCCCTGCGCTTTCGCCTCGTTGTACAAAACCAGCGCTGTCGGATAGTGGCCGATCAGGTCGTCGATTCGGGTCTCGCCCGAAGGATGCGTCGACATGTACTCCGGGATACTCGTTTCGTTCTTTTCATTCATGATTTTCCAAAGCTCGACACTTTCACGGGGGTCGAAGCCAGCCTTGGCCATGTATTCCAGCCCGATGAGATCGGCCTCGGATTCCTGCCCGCGGCTGAACGGGTTGAGAAGCCCCAGCGTACCCAGCGTGGACAAGGAACTCTGTGCCGCCTGGGTCTGCGTTCTGTACCCACCGCCCAGTATCAGCGCAAGCGTGTCGACACCGAAGGAGGTCATCTCCCGCTGATTCTGCCGCGTCTCCGGGTGGCCGGCGGTGACGTGCGCGACCTCGTGTCCCATTACGGCCGCCAGCTGATGCTGGTTCTGCGCAACGCCCAAAATCCCGGAAAAAACCACGATCTTGCCGCCCGGGAGGACAAACGCGTTGATGGTGGGATTGTCGACGATCGCCAATTCCCAATACATGTCCGAATCGGGCGGCTCGAGCTCGGCCACGATCGCGTTGGCGACACACGCAACGTAGTCGATGGTCGCGCGATCCTTCACCAGCGCCGCCTGCTCGCGGATTTGCTCGAACTCCCGGCCGCCCTGCTGCCTGAGCTGTTCCGAGCTCACGCAGGCCGCGAGCACGCCGGCCGCGACGAGCACACAAAAAGCACGTTGCAAGATTCTGATTCGCATTGAAAATTCCTCGAATTGGACAGCCATTATAACGGACGTCGGCCTGCTGGCGGCGGCGGTCTCTCCGGCCGTCGCGGCAATTCTCCCTATTAAGACCCCGGCCGTTGCCTCGGGTTCCCGCCGGGCGCGGGTCTCAGCGCGGCAGGCGCGACTCGAAACGGCGACGCCAGCTCGCCTGATCCAGCCGTTCCATGGCGTTGTCGACACCCGCCAGCAATCGCTTCTGCAAGGGCTGTTTGATGCGGTAATCGACCCGGTAGAGATCCCGCTCGGCCGACAGTTCCGCCAGCAATTCGTCGCTGGTTTTGATCTCGTCGGCCAATCCCAGCGCCAGCGCGTGTTTACCGTACCAATGTTCACCCGTCGCAACTTTGGCAAGGTCCAGGGCCGGGCGATACTCGGTGACGACGTCTTTGAACAGCGCGTGCACGTCCTCCAGCTGTTCCTTGAGCTTCGCCCGGTCTTCGTCGGTGTTCTTGCCGAACATCGTCACATTGCGCTTGTAGTCACCGGCCGTGACTTGCTCGAAGTCGACGCCGTGCGTATCGAGCAGACGATTGAAGTTGGGCAGTTGCGCGATCACGCCGATGGACCCGAGAATCGCAAACGGCGCCGAATAAACCCTGTCTGCGACACAGGCCATGAGGTAACCGCCGCTCGCAGCTACCTTGTCGACGGCAACGGCCAGCGGAACGCCGCGGTTACGGATGCGCACCAGCTGCGAAGCCGCCAGCCCATGTTCGTGAACGACGCCACCGTGATTGTCCAGACGGACGACGACGTCGTCGCCATCCTGAGCGACGTCGAGAATCGCAGTGACTTCCTCACGCAGCGAAGAAACCGCGCTGGCCTTGAGGTCGCCTTTGAAATCGATCACGAACGTCCTTGGACGTTGCGCTTTCGATTCAGATTTCTGCCGCTCCTTGTCCGCTTTGGCCTGCGCCTTCCACTCGTCCTTACGCATGATCGCCTTGCGTAATCCGGCGGCGAGCTTCTGATACTTCCTGTTGAGATGTTCGACTTCGAGGCCTTCCTGGTGGCTGGCCTTGCGGCTGGCGGCCGCCCCCGCACCGATAATCACGACAACGGCCGCGACCAGCGTGACGGTTTTCAAGAGGAACAGGCCGTACTCGGCGAAAAATGCGCTCATGCTTCAGCTTCTGGAGATTTTGCTCGGTTCTTGCCGGCCGTCACTCAGACCGCCAGGCCAACATTGTTCTTTTGCAGCACCTGCTCGGCACGATAGCTCGAACGCACCAGCGGCCCGGCCACCACTTCCACGAACCCTTTTTCGAGACCCTCTTTGCGGTAAGCGTCGAACTGCTCGGGCGTCACGTACCGCTCGACCGCCAGGTGATTGGGGGTCGGCCGCAGGTATTGACCAAGCGTGAGTATGTCGACGTTGGCTGCACGGAGATCGTCCATCGTCTGCAAGATTTCGGGATCGCGTTCACCCAGGCCCAACATCAGACTGGTTTTGGTCAGGACGTCCGGACGGTATTCCTTCGCGTAACGGAGAACTTCGATCGTTTGTTCGTAACTTGCGCGAGGATCGCGGACCGGATGCGTCAGGCGACGCACCGTTTCCACGTTCTGAGCAAAAACCTCCAACCCGGAATCGAGTACGACCTCGATGTCGGTCCTTACGCCGTTGAAGTCCGGCGTGAGCGCTTCGACGGTCGTGTGCGGAGTCAGCGCCTTGATCGAACGAACACAGGCCGCGTAGTGTCCGGCGCCCCCGTCCGCGAGATCGTCGCGATCGACCGAGGTGATTACGACGTAGTTCAGCTTCATGAGCTGAACGGCGCGAGCGGTATTCTGCGGCTCTTCGGGGTCCAGCCAGCCGCGCGGGTTGCCGGTGTCCACGGCGCAGAATCGGCAGGCGCGTGTGCACACCGACCCCATCACCATGATCGTCGCCGTCCCCTGATTCCAGCATTCACCGATGTTGGGACACATCGACTCTTCGCAGACCGTGCTCAGACGATGCTCGCGAACCGTTTGCCGAACCGTCGAAAAGCCGGCGCCGGAGGGCATTTTTGCGCGCAGCCACGACGGTTTCCGGCCAACGGGAGATTCGGCCGTATCGCGCCGATTCTTGATGCCGTTCTTGATCGCCGTGAATCCGGCGCTCGTCTCGTATTTGCTGCCCGTCGGCACGATGGGGATGCCGCGAAACTGCTTGCTGGTTTTGCTCATGTAGTGAGTTGTCGTGGAGGGGCCTTGGACCGACCATTGTCGCACGATTCGCTTCTTTCTGACTATTGCACTGGCAATCCGCCCACTCCCTATCGAACACCGCGACGGTGGCGAACGCGGATTGATCTTTAGTGCACAGCCAAAAATAAGCGCCGAACCAAAGTCTTACCGGACAAAAAAATCCCGACGCTACGGTCGGGAAAATCAGGGCAATCCGCCCACCTCCATCAAACACCGCGGCATGGGCCGCCGCGGATTGATCTTTAGTGCACAGCCCAAAATAAGCGCCGAACCAAAGTCTTACCGGACAAAAAAATCCCGACGCTACGGTCGGGAAAATCAGGGGGAAGACAGAAAAATTGCGCCAGAAGAAATCCAATACCTAATGCAGTCTCGACCAGCTCAGGAGCGTAACCGCGCTCTGCTGCAAATCGAAATTACGGGCCAGCACGGCCTCGATGTCCGCGTTGTCCCAATCCTTGTCGATCGGCCGATTGAGCTCGATCACACCGCTGAACTCGTTGCCGCCACGGTAGTTCGCGTCGTTCAGCCTGAACTGGGTGTAGTACTTCGCAGACATGGCGCAAGAATACGGGCCGCCCCAATTTCGGTCTGTGAGCCACGCCACAGAATCTCGGCCATGGAACGAAAATGCCCGGAAAAGTGACTAAGGTCACAGTGGCTGCCGTGCAGGGCCGGGGTCGCGGCAAGCCACGACTTGGAATGGGCGTAAGTGCTTGTCGCGGTTAGCGACTTTTGTAATCGCAGGGTAAAATCGCCGCTTACGTCAAATGCTGCGCCAGAAAGAGATACACAACACAGATTTGGCCTGGTGTCCCCGTTAACATCGTGGTAATCGCCGGTCGCACGTATAACCGATTGTTTGGTATACAAATTGGAACTACAGAATGGTCATTAAATCCAGTTTTGTCAGGTTCGTCGTGGTCGCATCATGCGTTTTGGGCGCCAATTTGGCCGTTGCGCAGGACGAATTGCGACAGACCTTTTTCAAGGACGCCGACGCCGCACTCGCATCCGCCGACGCGGTCGACGCTAAATTACTGGCGCCGAGGAATTACGAACGGGCCGCGAAGGCATACGGGGACGCCGATAACGGCCTGACTCGCGGACGCAACATCGAATACGTGCGCGACAAAGCGTCCGAAGCGCAGCAATACTTCACCGCTGCGGCCAAAGCCGCGTCGCTCGCGAAAACCGTATTGGCACAGGTGATGAAAAGCCGCCAGGACGCCGCGAACGCACGCGCTCCCGAACTATCGGCGGACCTTTGGGAGAAAGCGCAGCGGGAGTTTGGCTCGGCCATCCGATACCTGGAACGCGGCGACCTGAAGCGCGCCAAGCGCCTCGACATCGAGGCAACCAGCTTGTACCGCGACGCCGAACTGGTTGCCATCAAGGCGCAATACCTGAGCGAAACCCGACGTCTCATCGCAGACGCGGAACGGGCGCGCGTCGATCGTTATGCGCCGATCACGCTGGCCAAGGCACAGAGCCTGCTGGCCGAGGCGGAAACCGAACTGAACGAAAATCGTTACGACGCCGACCGGCCGCGCAGTCTAGCCAAGCAGGCGAACTACGAAGCCAAACACGCGATTTATCTGTCGGAAGTCGTCCGCGACGTGCGCGACAAAGATCTGACGGTTGAAGAGCTGGTGCTGCAGTGGGAGGAGCCGCTACGACAGATTGCCGGCGCCGCCGACGTTCTACCCGAGATGGCCGATGGTCATGAAACCCTGGCGGCGGAACTGGTCACCTTCATCGAAAACGTCCGCAACCGGAATCAAAGCCTTGAGCAGGAAAAAGAGGACAACCTGACAAGGCTCGCCGACATGGAAGACGAGATCCGCGCACTCGACGAACGGCTGGGCGGCGCAACCGCCGAACGGGCGGCCCTGGTCCAGCGTCTCGAAGCACAGGCGCGCATCAAAGAACAGTTCGAGCAGGTCGAACGGATGTTCACGCGCGACGAGGCTCGCGTGTTCCGCGAGGGCAACAACGTGATCCTGCGTTTGGTGGGCTTGGGATTTGACAGCGGCAAATCGAATCTTCGACAGGACAGTTTCGATTTACTGGCAAAGGTGGAAAAAGCGATCGACGTGTTCCCGCGCAGCGAGCTCATCGTCGAGGGTCATACCGATTCCTACGGCGGCGACGAGTCGAATCAGCGCCTTTCGCAGGACCGGGCCGAGTCGATTCAGCAGTACATGATCAACGCGATGCGTATACCGAGTTACCGGCTCATCGCCATCGGTTACGGCGAGACCAATCCGGTGGCAAACAATGAAACGGAATCCGGTCGCGCCAAGAACAGGCGCATCGACGTCGTGATCAAGCCGAATCTCGACCCCGATCCGCAGCAGTCCAGCGCGAGAAACTAGAGCCGGTCTCGGAAAACCTCGCAGTCGTTACGCAGGTCGCTCGTCAGGACAGGCTCCCACAAAGCTCAACTAAAGCTGTAGGAGCCTGTCCCGACGGGCGACCGGGACCGTTCCGATCTCTTTCTCACCCGCGTTGCGCGCACCACCAATCGCGGACCAGTCGGGCGGTTGCCTCGTTGATGAGGTAACCGTATTCGGCGTGCACGTTTAGCGCGCCTCCCGAGCGAAAGAAGTTGAAAACCTCGTAGTCGGTAATTTCGTCAACCAAACCCAAGCTCAACATGCCGCCGAAGTCGTTGCCGAAGCTTCGCTCGAGCGACGTCATATCGCCGAACGCGGAGACGTTGGCCCAGCGGCGGACGTTGTCGGGAAAACGCCGCGCGCCCGATTCTTCCCGGCCGAGCAGGTGGTTCTGAATGTACTTCTGCCCAAGCGGGCTCCCCATCGTGAGCCACAGATCGATCGAAATGTCTCGATCTTCGCGGCGGGACATCTGCCACAAAGCGTCGAAGGAGATGACGGAACCCATGCTGTGCGCGATCAGCAGGATCGGCCGCCGCGCGGCGGCCGCCGCTTCCACCGGCACTTTCAACAGGCGGCGAACGTTCTGCGCAATGTCGTTGTTGTTGCGCGTATAGCGCCACAGATCCCGCAAATGCACTTCGAGTTTTTCGTTCGCGAGCTTCGGGATCAGAAACGGGAACAGATCGCCGGTTTTGTAAATCGCAACCGCGATGCGACGTTTCCAGGAGACGGCTTCGGCGATGTCCCGCTCCGACGCACGCGGCTGCTGCAGCAAACGTTCGATGTCGGCCATGTCGAGCGCGATGTCGCGGTGTTCACCATAGAAGTCGTACGTCCAACTGACGATATCGAAAGAGCGTTCATGCAATTCGACGTCCGCCGCCACGTCGGCATCGAGCCGTCGGATGCCCTCGAGCAAGCAGCGCAGAAGCTGCTCGCGATGCGCCACCGGCTCGGGCTTCGGCAAAAGGCCCGGGATATAAATGATGAGCGGATCTCGGTTCACGGCGGCGATGAAGCTTACGGGCGTCGATGCATCGCGTCGGAGAGTAGCTTATGGATTTCCGTGACCGTACTGACGGTCGCATTCGGCGGTGAAAGATGTTCCGGCCACTCCGCGTCGGCTCGATTCATCCATGCCGTTTTCAGACCGGCCGCGGATGCCCCCACGACGTCGATTTCCGGATGATCGCCAACGTGCAGCGCCTCCTCGAACGCAACGCCCGCGCGTTTTACCGCTTCGGCGAATATTGCCCGTGCCGGCTTGGCGACGCCGGTATCCGCAGCGGTGACGACGTCATCGAACAGATGACGTATGCCAATCGTTTCGAGGTTTGCGTTGCCGTTCGTCACCGCAATCACCTTGTATCGTTCCGCCAGCATCGACAGGGCGGGCTCGACGTCCGGAAATAGCTCCACCCGGTTTCGGGCGGCGTCGAAAACGGCAAAGGCGTCTTCGACCAGATCGTCGCTGTATCCGGAACCGGCAGCCATGTCTGCCAGCACCTTCTTGCGCAGAAACCGGAAATCGTGGTTCCGATCCTGGTACGCCTCAAAGACCTGGTTTCGCAACTCGATCATAGACTCGGGCGTATAGCGCTCGACGATGGCCGGATAGTGCTCGCCGAGCCAGTCCCAGAGTTCGGACTCGGCCCTGCGGATAACCGGCCCAACCTCCCACAGGGTATCGTCCAGATCGAGTGTGATTGCGCGGATTTGATGCAAAATCGACGTTCCGTAATTCAGGGCTAACAGGCCCTTGGGGGGGCACATTGTCGTCTTATACTATGGCGAGATTCAACTCAGCCCATCGTCGACGGGGGTCGACACCGATCGGAGCGGACAAACACAATGAAATATCTACACACCATGGTGCGAGTTACGGACATCGACGCATCACTCAACTTCTACTGCAGTTTGCTGGGTCTTCGGGAAATCCGCCGCCGGGACAACGAACAGGGCCGTTTCACGCTGGTCTTTCTGGCGGCGCCCGGCGATGAAGACGCGCAGGTCGAGCTGACGTACAACTGGGATCCGGAGGAATACGGCGAGGGCCGCAATTTCGGTCACCTGGCCTACCTCGTGGACGACATCTACGCGGTCTGTCAGCGCTTGATGGACGGCGGCGTGACGATCAATCGCCCGCCGCGTGACGGCCATATGGCATTTGTGAGGTCGCCGGACAACATCTCCATCGAGCTTCTGCAGCGCGGTGATGCGCTGCCGCCGGCGGAACCCTGGGCGTCGATGGCAAACAGCGGGCAGTGGTAAACGCCGGTAGGAGCCCGTCAGGACGGGCTCCTGGCGGGAGAGCCGCGGTGGCCTACGCGGGCCGGCTGGGCATCAGGGGCGGCAGCGCGTCGACAATGGACGGTTCCTGCACCTCCGCACGCACCGCGATCGTCCGCAGCGCTTTTGCAAGGGCCTCTCCGTTCCACCCCGCGTCCGCCGAGGGACCGTAGGTTTCCCGGCAAAGGCGCCGCAGCTCCGTGGCGGCGGGCTCGGTCACCCGCTCCGCTAAATCGCCGATGCTGCGCGGTGGATTTGCGGGCCATTCCAGGCGGCCCCAGTTCAGCAGCGCGGCCTTGACCGACGCGCTTCTGTTGTCCATCGCGGCTTTACGCGCCTCGCGCAACAACCGCGACTGCTGCTTGTGAATCGGCGGTTCGTCGGCAACGCGCATCCGCGGTTTTTTCGGCCGGCCGGACCACCACCAGGCAACCAGTGTCAACGCCCAGACGCCCGCGAGAACCTCGGCGACGTGCCGCCAGAAATCGCTGTGCACGACCACGGTAGCCCCGTCGTCGTTCGCGGCTGCGGCAGCGGCGTCCGGAACGACCTGCGGCAAAAGGGCGTCGGCGGACGGCAGGATCTCTATTGACCGGCCCGGCAGGCGGGCAATCTTCCACGCACCCTCGCCAATGTCCCACCACGGCAGCTCCAGGTCGGCCATGGTGACGCTGCCGGCTCGCACGCCGATCATGGCGTATTGGTCCGTCCGAGACGCCAGTATGCCGGCCGGTTCGGCGCTGACACGCAGCTCGGGCTTGTCCGGGTAGACCTTCACGCTGTCGGACACCTTCTGCTCTATCACCGGGATCTGTGTCGACAACTGCCCGAGCGCACTGATCGTGACACGGCGCGTGATCGGCTCGCCTGCGGGAAGGCTGTCCGGCTCGCGCGACCACTCCTCGCCGAGGGTGACGGATTTTGCCGGCAGCCAGGCCGCGTCCTCGTGACCGGCAGGCGGCGGCGGAATGGGCTTTACGTTGATGACGATGGGCTCGGATTGAAAAACCTTGCGACCGGAAATGCGCCCGTTGCGCAAAACCCGGGCCTCGAACCGCGCCGGCGAAATCCGGACCTCACCGCTTTCCTGCGGAAACAGCGCATAGATGCGTTCGACCACGTTGTAACTTTTGCCGTTCAGGATCGATTCGTAGCTGCGTTCCTCGCCAGCAACTTCCACCAGTGCATCGACACCGCTGATCTCCGGTTCCGACAGGCGCGGCTGACGGGTCGCGACGGCACGATAGACTTTTACCGTGTAGAGGATCTGCGCCTGCACGTAGCCTTCCTCGAAATCGGCTTCGGTCACGACAAAAATGTCGGCTTCCCCGGGGGCGGCGTTCGACGGCGGTGACACCATAATCGGCACCGCTTCGCTTTGTTCGTTGCCGATGACGACCGGCGGGATGAGCAAATCGCCGGCGCGTTTCGCCATCAGCACGTAGGACCAGGTGCGACTGCGGGTGATCTGACCGTTGACGATCGTCGTGTTACTCAGCTGGCTTCGCGATCCCACGTAAAAATCTTCCTCCAGCGCGCTCGCATTGGGCTCGACGTCGATCGCCGTATCCACGGTGACCTTGAGGGTAAACGACTCGTTCAGGTCGATTCGTCCCCGGTCGACGCTGGCGATGACCGCGGCGTCGGCCGCTGCGAACGGCACGCCAAGGACAATCACCGCCAGCAGGAATCGCAGTCGTCCGACGCCGTGCCCCAGTCTTCGTGCCATCCTTCCTACCGCTACCATGGTTGAACCTCGTCATCGGGCCAGAGATTGTTGCCGTCCTGATCGCGGCCCTGTCGTTGATACTGATACCTGAACTTGCGCCGCAGAAGACCGCCCGGATCGTCGGGAATCCGACGCAGCCACTGCTCCATGGCCTGCTGCTGCTCCTGCTCGCGTCGCTGCGCCTCGGCCTGCGCCTGGCTGAGCTCCTGATCGGCTTCGGTCTGCTGCTGTTCCGCCTCCTGCGCGGCGCGTTCGAGTTCGCGTTCGAGCGCCTCGAGATCTTCGTCACTCATTTCCTGTTCACGCGCCGAGGATTCGCTTTCGGGAGATTCGTTACCGGGGTCGCCGCTAGCGCCCTCCTGACTGGCGTCGTCCGACTCGCTGTCACCCTCGGACTGTTGCGCACCGCCGCCCTCTTCGGACGACTGCTGTTCGTCACCCTGCTCCCCGCTTTGCGAGTCCTGCTGCTCCATCAGCTCTTTGATCAGGTCGCGATTGTAGGCCGCGTCCTCGGCGGCCGGGTCGATCTCCAGCGCGCGCTCATACGCGGCGACCGCCGACTCGAACTCACCCATGCGCGCAAGCGCATTGCCGAAATTGTACAAATTGTCCGCGTCTTCATGCTCCGCGAATCCCGCCGCGCTGTCGGGATAGTCGCCGGAACGGTAGCGGGCGACCGCTTTCCACAGCGGGTCCTCGAACAGGCTGGCCGCATCGGCCGCGTTGCCGTCGTTCAGCTGTTCGCGGCCCTGCTGATCTTTTGTTTGCCAGAGGTCGTCCCAACCGAAGGCGTATGCCGGCTCGGACACCGGCAATACGAAAACAAACAGCATCAACACCCAGCCGCGGCGGAACGCGAGCGAGGCCAGCGGCACGAGCAGCAACAACAACCACGGTCCTTCCTCCTGCCATTGATCGGTCGCGAGCGACTGGTCGCTGGCCGCACCGGAGCCCACCTCACCGGACAACAGCAAATCGATGTCCCGATCGTCGGCGGACAGCGTCGCGTAACGCCCGCCGCCGGCGGCGGCCAACTCCCTCAGACCGTCCGACTCGAGCCTGGGGATCACGATCTTTCCGCTGCGGTCGGTGACAAATCCGCCCCCCGCGCGGGGAATCGGCGCACCGTCCAGCGTGCCGACACCCAACACCGACAGCGTATATCCGGCGCCGCGCAGCTCTTCGGCCGCGTCGATAGCCTGCGGTGACGCCCCGCCATCGGTAATCAGCACGACCTCGCCGAACAGCACGCCCGCCTGCTCGAGAAGCTGCCGACCTTTGCTGATGGCGGCCAATGGATAGCTGCCGCGGCTCGGCATGATGTCCGTTGCCAGGCTGTTCACCAACGCCGCCACGGTATCCGCATCGGTCGTTAGAGGCGTCACGGTAAACGCATTCGCCGAATAGACGATGAGCGCCGTCTGACCGCTGCTCCTTGCTTCCAGAATGTCCAGGATTTTGAGTTTCGCACGCAGCAGACGGCTGGGGCTCAAGTCCTGCGCATCCATCGATCGCGACATGTCGAGCGCCACGACAATGGCCTGTTCGGAACGAAAGACGGGCTGTTCGACCCGGTTCCAACTCGGCCCGGCGAGCGCCAGGGTCGCGAGCACGCCCCCGAGCGCCACGAGCCACCAGCGGCGACTCATGCCTTTCATTTGCCGACGCGACAGGACAAACGGAATCAGCGCCGGATCGACGATGCGTTGCCAGCTGCCGGGCGCGAGCTGGCGGCGCGCCAGCGCAACCGTCAGCAGGACGACCGCGGGCAAGGCCCACAGCCAGTCCGGACGCAGGAAATGAAACTCAGCCGGCATTGGCCCGATCCGACCGCAACGCGGCCCAGCGTCTGGACACTTCCAGGCCGGCGAGCCCGTTGATGATCGCCATCAGCAGGACCAGCGCAAACGCGCCGCCGAGCGGCCAGTAGTACAGCGACTTCACGGGCCGGAAACCGGCCTCGGGCTCTGCGACCGGCTCCATCTCATCCAGTAAACGGTAGATGTCCTGCAAGGTTGCGGTGTCCTTGGCGCGGAAATAACGACCACCGGTCATTTCGGCAATCGACGTGAGCGTCTCTTCGTCCAGATCGGCGGACGGATTGACGCGCCGCATGCCGCCCGTGATCGACGACACGACCATCTGCTCGGCGCCGATGCCGATGGTGTATATGCGCAGACCGATCTGTTCGGCCAGTTCGGCGGCCTTCAGGGGATCAATCTCACCCGCGGTATTCGCGCCGTCCGTCAGCAAAACCAAAATCTGCTCGGCGCCTTCGGCGCCCTGATCGTGGATGCGCTTGACGGCGAGCGTGATGGCATCGCCGATCGCGGTCTTCTCGCCGGCGAGGCCGATAAACGCCTCCAGCAGCAGGGTCCGCACCGTTTCCCGGTCGAGCGTCAACGGGACCTGCAGGTAAGCGCGTTCACCGAACAAAATAAGGCCAATGCGATCACCTTCGCGCCGACCGATGAAATCGCTCGCGACCGCTTTGGTTGCGGTCAGCCGGTCGACCCGGCGCCCGGCAAGCTCGAAGTCCTTGGCGTCCATACTGCCCGACAGATCTACCGCCAACATCAGGTTTCGACCCGACACGGGTACGTCGAGTTCGTCGCCGATGAACTCCGGCCTCGCGCTCGCAATCACCAGCAGCACCCAGGCGACCACCGACAGCCAGAATCGCCAGTTGAGCAGCTGTTCCACCTGGGAACGGTCCGATAACACGGAAAAACCGCGAAAACTCGGGACCTTGAGGCCAGCGTCCTGCGCCGCCGAAACCGCCGGCAGCAGTCGCCGCACGAGAATCGGCAGCGGCAGCGCGGCAAACATCCACGGCCAGGCAAACGACCACATCAGAGAACAGCCTCCGGCAGCGGCGTTTGCAGCCGCCGCTTGACGGCGTCGATCAACGCATCCACGTCAACGTCTCCGGCGACGGTTTCGAGATTCCGATACGGCAGCGAATGGATGCACCGACCGGGTCCGTCGGCAAAAAGCGGCGGGTCCAGTCCTCGATCCAACCATTGCAACCACGATTCGCCGGTCAGGCCGGCCACCTCGGTGCGCGGTGCGTAAGCGAGCACAGCGCGACGCAGCAGCTCCGAGAGCTGCCTGGCGAGCGTCGCCAGATTGTTGTCGTGGGCAAACTCCCGCGCAATCAGGTCAAGCTGCCTGAGCGCCGCGCGGCGCGCCCGATTGGCCCGCCAGTTGAGGAACGCCCGGTACAAGAGCCAGCAGGCGCCGGCCGCCGCGGCGGCCGCGAGGAACCACCAGCCGGGCGCCAGCGGCCACCAGCCGATATCGGCGGGCAGATGCAGGTCGCGTAGCGGTATCTGTTCGGGATCCATTAGTGCGTCCGTCTTCCGAGCGCGCGTTGCATGGCCGCCACCGGGTCGTCGTCGGTTGACAGCGACATCAGGTGAATGCCGTACCGTTGACAGAACTTGTCCAGCATTGCCTGGCGCTGCTCGAACTCGTGCCGGTAGTCCGTGCGGGCTCCGCGCGCGAACGTGTCTATCATCATCTCCGCGTCGTCGCTGACCAGGCGATAGCGCCCCGGCGGCGGCAGACGTCTTTCCAACGGGTCGTTCACGAACACCGCAAGAACCTCGTTGTGGCGCGCAACACCGGCCAGGTACGAGCGCGTCAATTTCGAGATGCCGATGAAATCGCTGATGATCACAATCAGGCTGCCGGGTCGCGTAACCCGCCGCAGCGCGGCCATCGCCTGTGTCAAGGGTTCTCCCGATTCTTGGTCCTTCGATTGTACGGTTTTGTTCCAATCGGGGTGCTCGACCAGCTCGTGGAGAAAACGCAACGCCGCGCGTCGTCCGAGGCGCGGCTTGATTTCGCGGTGCGCCGTATCGCCGAAAACGATGCCGCCGAGCCGATCGCCACGATGATGCGCGGCCCAGGCGACCAGCGCCGCGGCTCGGGTGGCGGCGACGGATTTGAAACAGCCCTGGGTGGCGAAGTGCATGCTGCTGCGCAGATCGAGCATGACGAGCACCGGCCGCTCACGCTCCTCGCGAAACAGCTTCGTGTAAGCTTGGGTGCTGCGCGCCGTAACCCGCCAATCGATGTTTCGGGGATCGTCGCCGGGCTGGTAGGGCCGCGACTCGTCGAATTCCATACCGCGACCCTTGAAATGCGACACGTACGCGCCCGCCTGCAGCGAGCTTACGTGCAAGACGTCCAGCGGGATGGCGCGCGCAGGCCCGGACAGCCGGATCAGACCTTTTTGACTGACGCTGACCGGCGACGCATCGGCAGGCGTTTTGTCATGACGCGTCACGTTCGCAGGCCCTAGGGCACACCCACGCCGTCCAACACCCGCTCGATGACCGAGTTTGGACTCACCCCGTCGGCTTCGGCCTCGAAGCTCAGCACCAATCGGTGCCGCAATATGTCCGGAGCCACGGCCTGTATGTCCTCGGGCCCGACGTAGTCGCGACCCTCCAGCCAGGCGCGGGCGCGGGCCGCGCGATCGATGCCCATGCAGGCACGCGGGCTCGCGCCGTACATGACCTGGCCGTTCAACGATTCATCGACCCGTCCGGGGTCGCGCGTGGCAACCACGACGTTGACGATGTATTGCTCCAACTCGTCGGACAGGTACAGGCCGAGTATTTCCTGACGTGCCGCCATCACCGCCGCTTCGGACAGAAGTTCGGGAGGCGCAAACGCGTCGCGCTCTCCGGCGCGCGCTTCGTCGCGATTCAATACCAATATACGCCGCTCGTCGTCGACGCTCGGATAACCAACCTCCACGTGCAGCAGGAAGCGGTCGAGCTGCGCCTCCGGCAGCGGGTAGGTGCCCTCCTGCTCGATCGGGTTCTGGGTCGCCATGACCATAAAAAGACCGGGCAGTTTGTAACTCTTTTCGCCGACCGTAATCTGCCGCTCCTCCATGGCTTCGAGGAGCGCCGACTGCACTTTTGCCGGCGCGCGGTTGATTTCGTCGGCCAGGATCAGATTGTGAAACAGCGGGCCCTCGCGAAACTCGAAGGTGCCTTCCTGCGGGCGGTAAATCTCGGTGCCGGTCAGATCGGCCGGCAGCAGATCCGGCGTGAACTGCAGCCGGTGAAAATTCCCCTCGATACTTTCGGCCAGGACCTTGATGGCGCGCGTCTTCGCCAGCCCCGGCGCACCCTCTACCAACAGATGACCGTCACAGAGGAGCGCAATCAACATACGGTTGATGAGATGCGCCTGGCCGATGATCAGGTTGCTGGCATGGGCTTCGAGCTGTTGGAATTGTTCTGATACGCTCATCGATGACTCCGTCGGCCAAAATGGCGTGCCATTGTAGAGATGATGCAGGGGCAGGCCAACCGGTCGCAGCCAATTGGCCTGCGGGCCGAGACGGCCGTCAATCGAGTCCTGTATGTCACAGAGGCGTCCTTTCTAGGGTCTGCCGACCTTGGTAGTCTTCGCGAATGACTTCGATACGACCACGCAGAGCGAAATAGATTGCATCGAATATTTTGTCGGCGGCTCACGGTGTTGACGGTCGCATTTTTTGTTATGTCGGCCACGGCCGCCTGCGGCGACGGTCCCACAGAGGCTCCGGCCGCTCAAGGGCTGTGCGCACCGGATGGCTCGCTTAGCGTAGCGATCTTCGGAGGCATCCGCCGTAATCTGAACTGGACGGCGGAAAACCTCGAGTGCAGCGGCATGCCGCGACCGAAGGGCGCGGGCGCCAGGCTGCATTTTGCCGGCACGGTCGACCGCGACAGCGAGCCTCGCAGGCTCGCCTTCATCATCGGCTTGCCCGAACTCGAACGGGCAGCCACCGTGCGTGAAACGCCGGCAATCGTCACCCTGATCGAGGAGAACAGCGGGCGGTTTTTCAGCACGGCGGAAGCGCCCGTGTGCTGGAGCGATATCTCCGAGCAAACCCTGATCGCCAACGACGAATACGGCATCCGCGGCATCGTCTACTGTGTATCGCCGCTGGCCGAACTAAACGGCGCCGGCGGCGTCACGTTCAAGGATTTCGAGTTTTCGGGACGTGTAGACTGGAGCGGCGATCGATGACCGCCGCCGTCACCGGCCGTGTATGTCTGGCCGCACCGCAAGGCGGTTACGATCCAGTTCGGGATGGCCTCTAAAGAACCTTTGCTATCGAGTCGGCCAGGTAGTCGACGTTCTCGGACGTGATCCCGGCGACGTTGATGCGGCCCGAACTCACCATATAGATTCCCGACTCCGTTTTCAGGCGCTCAACCTGTTCGGCGCTGACGCCCAGAAACGAAAACATGCCGTTCGCGGCAGTAATGTGCGAAAAGTCGTGCGCGGGCGCACGCTCTTTCAAGGCATTCACCAGCATCAGGCGAACCGAGCGCAGCCGCTCGCGCATGACGCCCAGCTCATCGAGCCACTCGGCGCGCAGCTCGTCGTGCCGCAGGATGTGACTGACCAACGCGGCGCCGTGGTCCGGCGGCACCGAGTACATCGTGCGCACGATTTGCAGCGCCTGGCTGCGCACGATCGCGTTGACGCCGGCGTCCTTCGATATCAGCGACAGCGTGCCGACGCGGTCGCGGTACAGCGCGAAGTTCTTGGAACAGGAACTCGATACGATCATTTCCTCTGCCTGCGCCGACATCAGCTCAATCGCCAGCCGGTCTTCCTCCAGACCGTTTGCGAGTCCCTGGTAGGCGATGTCGATAAACGGCAGCAGGCCGCGATCCGCCACAACCGCGGCGATCTCACGCCACTGTTCGGGACTCGGATCGACGCCGGTGGGGTTGTGGCAGCAACCGTGGAACAGCACGACGTCGCCCCCGGGTACTTTCTTCAGCGTCGCCATCAGCTCCTCGAACCGCAGCCGATTCGTCGCGGCATCGTAATAGGGATAGGCCTCGAGCTTGAGCCCGGCGCCGCCCAGCAGCGGCACATGATTGTTCCAGGTCGGGTCGCTCACCCACACGGCCGCATCCGGCCGCGCGCGCAACAGCAGCCCCGCGGCGATGCGCAGCGAGCCGGATCCGCCCGGCGTCTGCAGCGTGGACAGGCGATCGCTGTCGTCCCACTGCTCGCCCAGCGTGAGCCGCTGCATCGCGGCGTTAAAACGCTCGTCGCCCGCGGAACCGAGATAGGCTTTGGTTTCCTGGTGATCTACCAGATATTGCTCCGCCTTCTTGACCGCGGTCGGAATCGGCGTTTCCCCCCGCTCATTGCGGTAGACGCCGACGCCCAGATCGACCTTGTCGTCGCGGGGATCGTTTTTGTACTCGGCAATGATCTTCAGGATTGCATCGGCGGGTAACTCGCCCAGGGTCTCAAACAACGGAACTCTCCATGCTCGGTGGCCGGCCCGTCACGGCCGGCTCCATCAATTGTTAACAGGCGCTAGTACACACGGAACGTGAATGACGCGCAAGCGCTCGCGGACACAATAAGGGAGTTGCGGGAACCCGCTCTGCAACAGACCCGGCAGTACGCTCGAGCAGGAGGCTTCATTGTTGTCGGGCTTCGATAAAATACAAACGCGGCCGCGAGGGCCGCGTTGCAGACGATAATCCCGAACGCCGGTGGCGCGTAATCTGTTCGTTACGAACCGGCAAGCGGCACGGCCGTCGGCGTGCCCGGGCGTGTTCTCAGGGTTTCGGCGCCCATACGGCGCACCAGCCACCGGCAGCGACGAGTTTACCCGGGAAAATCTGACACGGCCGCCACTCTTCGCCGTCCTCGCCCTGTATCAAGGCGCAATTTGCGCAGGTCTGATCCGGCGCCGGATTCGCCCGTGACGCGGGATCGACGGTGCTCGCATCGTGCACGTAACGCATCGACGCGGCAACGGGATCGTCCTCGGTCAGCCTGGGCATGTCTTGTGCCATCGCTTCGGAGTCGGGGCGAATCACGCAGCCCGCCGCCGCAACGGCCGAAAGTTGTAAAAACTGGCGTCTTGCAATCTTGCTCAACGGTCTCTCCTTTACTGTTTGTGTCAACCCGCCCCTGTGGGGGACGCGTATGGTAAACCATATTTCCCGCCATTCGGTGGTTGCGAATGGTTCGCATTTCCGACTTACAGTTCCCTGGCCGGATCCGCCGGGCAGTGTAACTGGGCTCCCTGAACGGCAGCTAAACGGCCTTCGTCGCGACGGCCTAATCCGGTATCGGGGATCGAGCGGAACACCGTAAATCGTGACCTGTCTCACAATCAGGAACCCTTCGTTTCCACGTTGCGCCCAGGTTTGCATAATGGGTCGATGCGTACGCAGCGAAGCGGACAAACGGACGAAACGGCATGCGACACATGACGTGGAGTCCGCAGATATCCGGGAAACGAACGAGCATCAACGCCGGCAAACACCGTGTACCGAAAATCGTCAGCAAAATCTTCAGCAAGAAAGTGCGCGCGCCGGTAGCGCGCCTCCTGCCAATCTTCAACGCCGCGTTGCTCGTGCTGCTCGGCCACCGTGCCGCGTCCGCGGAAATCATCCACGACTACTCGGTCATCGTTGACGACGCGCTGCAGCAGCTGCGGGTCGAGGCGCGTTTTGATCGACCGATTACCAACGTCGCGGCGCGTGCCCGCGACGCGGGTGACTGGCTCGTAGTCATTCAGGATTGCGATTCCGGTGAGCGGCTGCGTGTTCGCAACCGTCGTCTGAGTTTGCCCGCGGACGGCATCCGCTGCATGAACTACACCGTCGATCTCGAGCAAGCCGCGGGCGCGGAACGCCGCAATCTCAGTCTGTCCGACGACAACGTCCTGGTGTCGCCTTCGCGCTGGCTGTGGCGCCCGGCGTTGTCCGGCGACACAAAAATACGCGTTCGTTTCGAGCTACCGGATAACGTACAGGTAGCCGTTCCGTGGCAGCCGATCGGCGACGCCGCCGATGAATATCTCTTGGGTCCGTCGCCGGAGAGCGCGAACGCGCCGGTGCTGTTCGGCACGTTTACGTCAAACGAGATTGAAGTGCCGGGCGCGACGCTGCGCGTCAGCGTGCCGCAAAGCGAACCGTCCCTGGACAGCTCGCTGATCATGGATTGGCTGCGCGCGGCCGCAACCGACGTTACGCTGACCTACGGACGGTTCCCGAATCCGTCGCCGAAAATCGTCGTCATACCGATCAGCGGCGGCCGGTGGTCGAGCCGCGGTGCCGTGCCGTTTGGCCGTGTCATTCGCGACGGCGGTGAGGTCATCGAACTGTTCGTCAACAGAGACAAACCGATTGAGGACTTTCTGGGCAGCTGGACGGCGACGCACGAGTTCAGCCATCTGATGCTTCCTTACGTCGACCGTCGGCATAAGTGGATATCCGAGGGTTTTGCGCAGTATTACCAGAACGTACTGATGGCGCGGTCCGGCGCTTACGATCAGGCCCGGGCCTGGCAGAAGATTCACAGCGGACTCGCCAGAGGCAATGCGTCAAGACCCGAGCTGTCGCCCAATCAGGCGGCGGCACGCGGGGTGCGGGGCGCACGCATGAAGATTTATTGGACCGGCGCCGCGATCGCACTGATGGCGGACATACGGTTGCGGGAGCGCTCCGGAAACCGGGAGTCGCTCGACGACGTCCTGGACCGTTTGCAGGCCTGCTGCCTGCCGTCGGAGCGTGTCTGGTCCGGTCCGGAGCTGTTCAGCAAGCTCGATACGCTGATTGACGAACCCGTGTTCATGCCGCTCTACCGGCGCCATGCGGACGCGACCGGTTTTCCGGACACGTCGGAGGTTTTCGAGCGTCTCGGGGTGGAGGTCGGTAACGACGGCGTTCGGTTCCGGCAAAACGCCGAACTCGCGGCGCTACGCGCCACGATCACCCGGGTCCATCCCGAAACGGCGGCCTGGCGGCGGCGGCTGGCCGGGGACTAGGGCCCGTTTCGTTTGCAGCGGCTGCCGGCGGGAACGCGTCATGCGCCGGCTAAGCTATACTGACTGGCCGGTAAATCTGGCGAAAAGCGTTATGTCCAGCTCGAGTCTGGCAATTGATATCGACAAAATCAGCGGCGGTGCGCGCGTCTCGCAGGAGGACAGCGTCGCCGTCGAGGAGCCGCTCGAAATCCAGATAGGCGCCGAATCCGCCGGCGGCTCCGCCGCAAAAAGCATCTCCGTTACGATGCGCACGCCCGGCAACGACGTCGAGCTGGCGCTCGGCTTTCTGCTGAGCGAGTCGATCATCAGTGGTACCGGTGACGTCGAATCCGCTGAGCACGTCGGTGCGGCGGACGCGGATACGAATTTGCGGAATACGGTCCGGATCCAGCTCAAGCCCGACGTCGACGTCGATTTCGCTCGGCTGGAGCGCCACTTCTACACCACGTCAAGCTGCGGCGTGTGCGGTAAAACATCGTTAGCCGCACTGCGCGTCGTAGCTCCGCAGGCAGGCAAGAGCGCGTTCGCCCTCAACCGGGAAACCCTGATTGACCTCCCCGACAAACTGCGCCGAGAGCAACGCGTCTTCGGTAAAACCGGCGGCCTGCATGCGGCCGCTGCATTCGATTCAGGGGGCGAATTGATTGTGGTCCGGGAGGACGTCGGGCGCCACAACGCCGTGGACAAAGTGGTCGGCGCCCTGTTTGCCCGTGGCGCCCTGCCCGCCGCCGAGCTGGGCTTGCTGGTGTCCGGACGGGCGAGTTTCGAGTTGATGCAAAAAACCCTCGTGGCCGGCATGCCGATGCTGGCCGCGGTTGGCGCACCGTCGAGCCTGGCCGTACGCCTGGCGCGCGAATTCGACCTTGCACTGGTCGGGTTTCTCCGCGGCGCAGACTTCAACATCTACAGTGGCGCAACACGCGTAATCTAACAATGGCAATAAAACACGACAACGCAATCGCCTCCGAGATCATCGCCGCTTACGACGCGCGCCCGGAAATGCTGGTGCAGATACTCAACGCGTTCGTCGAGCGGTATTCCTACGTCAGCGCCGAGGCGGTACGGCAAATAGCGGAAGAACTGAACATCTCCCGCGCCGACGTACACGGCGTCGTGAGCTTCTATCACGATTTTCGAGCCGAACCGGCCGGCCGCACGGTCGTCAAAATTTGTCAGGCCGAGTCCTGTCAGGCCATGGGCAGCCGGGAATTGACCGAACACGCCGAGCGGGTGCTCGGCATCAAGATGCACGAAACGGCGGCGGACGGCAGCCATACGCTGGAACCGGTTTATTGCCTGGGTAACTGCGCGTGTTCGCCCGCGGTGATGATCGGCAAGCGCGTCTACGGGCGGGTCGACGCGGATCGTTTTGACGCGGTGCTCAAGCAGGCAAAGGCGGAATTGCCATGAGCGACGCGTGCCGAGTTTACGTCCCGCGCGAGACGGCGGCGCTGTCACTTGGCGCCGACGACGTTGCGACCGCGATCCGCAAATACGCGGAGAAGGTCGACGCAGACATCGAACTCGTCAGAAACGGCTCCTGGGGCATGAGCTGGCTGGAGCCGCTTGTCGAGGTGGAGACGTCGGGCGAGCGTTTGGCCTATGGCCCGGTGTCCGCGCCCGATGTCCAGCCGCTGATCGACGACGGGATGCTGCTCGGCAAAAAACACCGCCTCTCGCTCGGCCCGACCGCCGATATTCCTTACCTGAATAAGCAGCAGCGCTGGACGTTCAGCCGCTGCGGGCTCATCGACCCGCTGTCCATCGACGACTATTGCAAACACGGCGGTTTTACGGGGTTGAAGCGGGCGCTGGACATCGGCCCCGCCCAGGTCGTCGACGAGATCAGGCGTTCCGGGCTGCGCGGCCGCGGCGGCGCGGGGTTTCCGACCGGGATCAAGTGGCAGACCGTTGCGGCCGCCGATGCGGACCGGAAGTACGTCGCATGTAACGCCGACGAAGGCGACAGCGGTACGTTTTCGGATCGAATTCTGATGGAAAGCGATCCGTTCACGCTGATCGAGGGCATGCTCATCGCCGGCTTCGCGGTCGGCGCCAACCGAGGCTACATCTATCTGCGCTCGGAATATCCCCTGGCGCGCAGCGTACTCAACAAAGCACTCGTCAGGGCGCGGAAAGCCGGCTGGCTCGGCGAGAACGTTGCCGGAGCCGGATTCGATTTTGACATCGAGCTGCACATTGGCGGCGGCTCCTACGTGTGCGGCGAGGAAACGTCCATGCTCGAGAGCCTGGAGGGAAAAGCCGGACTCGTTCGCTTCAAGCCGCCGCTACCCGCGCTTGAGGGCCTGTTCGGCAGGCCCACCGTCGTCAACAACGTCGTGACGCTGGGCTCGGTCACGAATATTCTGGCGTTGGGACATGCCGCGTACGCGGATTTCGGCGTCGAGCGTTCACGCGGCACTCTCGCCTTTCAGCTCGCCGGCAACGTGAAACGCGGCGGCCTGGTGGAGCTGGCGTTCGGGCGAACGCTGCGCGAGCTGATCGAGGACTGGGGCGGCGGCACCGCGTCGGGACGACCCGTTCGCGCGGTACAGGTCGGCGGCCCGCTGGGCGCGTATTTTCCGGCATCGCTGCTCGATACGCCCCTCGCGTACGAGGCCTTTGCCGAACTGCGCGGCATGCTCGGTCACGGCGGAATCGTCGTTTTCGACGATACCGTCGATATGGCGCAGCAGGCGCGATTCGCGATGGAATTCTGCGCGATCGAGTCCTGCGGTAAGTGCACGCCGTGCCGCATCGGCTCGGTCCGCGGTGTCGAAGTCATCGACCGGATCATCGCCGACCAGAATCGCGACGCAAATCTCGAACTGCTCGGCGATTTGTGTGAGACGATGATTGACGGCTCGCTCTGCGCCATGGGCGGTTTGACGCCCTACCCGGTGCAGAGTGCGCTAAAATACTTCCCCGAGGACTTTGCGCCTTCGGTTGGAGCACGTTCATGAACCCTGTACGAGAAGCCGACCTTGGCACGCCGGAGAGCAAAAACGAAAACACGGTCGCCATCGAAATCGACGGCCTGCCCGCCACCGTAAGGGCCGGCACAACCGTCCTGCGCGCCGCGCGCGAGTCCGGCATCGACATCCCCAAGCTCTGCGCGAGCGACAATCTCGAGCCGTTTGGCTCCTGCCGCCTGTGCGTCGTCGAGGTCGAGGGTCAAAAGGGGTATCCCGCCTCGTGTACCACCCGGGTAACGGAAGGCATGCAAATCCGCACCCAGACGCCGGCGCTTGCAAAACTGCGCCGAAACGTCATGGAGCTGTACATCTCGGATCATCCACTCGACTGCCTGACCTGTTCGGCAAACGGTGACTGCGAGCTGCAGGACATGGCGGGCGCGGTGGGTCTGCGCGAAGTGCGTTACGGTTACGATGGCGAGAATCACCTGGACGCGGCCGTCGATGACAGCAATCCGTATTTTGCGTTCGACCCGAGCAAATGCATCGTCTGCTCCCGCTGCGTGCGCGCCTGCGACGAAGTCCAGGGCACCTTCGCGCTGACGATCGAGGGCCGCGGCTTCGACTCGAAAGTTGCCGCGAGCATGAACGAAACCTTCCTCGAATCGGAATGCGTCTCCTGCGGCGCGTGCGTTCAGGCCTGTCCTACGGCGACGCTGATGGAGAAGTCGATCATCGATCACGGGCAGCCCGAGCACAGCGTCGAAACAACCTGCGCGTATTGCGGCGTCGGCTGCTCCTTCCGGGCGGAGATGAAGGGTGACCAGGTCGTGCGCATGACGCCGTCGAAAAACGGGCAGGCCAACCACGGCCACAGCTGCGTGAAAGGCCGTTTCGCCTGGGGTTATTCCACCCACAAGGATCGGATCTTAAGTCCGATGGTGCGCGACAGCATTCACGACCCCTGGCGGGAAGTCGGCTGGGACGAGGCGCTCCGCACGGCCGCCGGGCGGTTCAAGGACATCCAGGACAAATACGGCCGCAAGTCGGTCGGCGGCATCACGTCGTCCCGCTGCACCAACGAAGAGGTATGGCTGGTCCAGAAACTGGTGCGGGCGGCGTTCGGCAACAACAACGTCGACACCTGCGCGCGCGTGTGCCATTCACCGACCGGCTACGGGCTCAAAAAAACCCTGGGCACGTCGGCCGGAACGCAACCGTTCGACAGCGTGATGGACGCCGACGTCATCATGGTCATCGGCGCCAACCCCACCGAGGGACATCCGGTGTTCGCATCACAGATGAAACGGCGCCTGCGCGAAGGCGCGAAGCTCATCGTGATCGACCCGCGAAAAATCGGCCTCGTGCGTTCGCCCCGGATCGAGGCGGACTTCCACCTGCCGCTGCTGCCCGGTACGAACGTGCCGATGATCAACGCGATCGCGCAGGTCGTCCTGAACGAGGGCATGGCCGACGAGGACTACATCAACGAACGCTGCGACATCCAATCCTTCGAGGCGTGGCGGCAGTCCATCCTGAAACCCGAAAACTCGCCCGAGGCGGTTGCCGAGATCTCGGGCGTGCCGGCCGAAACCATACGCGCCGCCGGGAGGCTTTACGGCGGCGCCGAGCGCGCGGCCATCTATTACGGCCTCGGCGTGTCGGAACACAGTCAGGGATCGACCATGGTCATGGGCATGGCCAATCTTGCGATGGCAACCGGAAACCTGGGCTTCAGCGGCTGCGGCGTCAATCCGCTGCGCGGCCAGAACAACGTGCAGGGCTCCTGCGACATGGGCTCGTTCCCGCACGAACTCGCCGGCTACCGGCCCGTCGCGGACGACGCCGTGCGCGGCACGTTCGAGCAACGCTGGAACGTCCAACTGGACGCGGTGCCCGGCCTGCGTATCCCGAACATGTTCGACGCCGCCGTTGCCGGCCAATTCAAAGGCATGTACATACAGGGCGAGGACCTCGCTCAGTCGGACCCGAATACCCTGCACGTCGAAAAAGCGCTCGGCAGCATGGAGTGTGTCGTCGTCCAGGACCTGTTCCTCAACGAAACCGCAAAATTCGCGCACATATTCCTTCCGGGTACTTCGTTCCTGGAAAAGGACGGCACGTTCATCAACGCCGAGCGACGCATCAATCGCGTCCGACCGGTGATGAAACCCCGGCAGGGCAAAGCCGAGTGGCTGATTACGCAGGAGTTGGCGCAGGCGCTCGGGTATCCGATGGATTTCGCCAGCGAGGCCGAAATCATGGACGAGATTGCGGCGCTGACGCCGACGTTCAGCGGCGTTTCGTTCGAGTTCCTGGACCGGGTCGGCAGCGTGCAGTGGCCGTGCAACGAACAGATGCCGATGGGAACGCCGATCATGCACGTGGAGAACTTCGTGCGCGGCAAAGGCCTGTTCGTGGAAACCGACTACGTACCGACCGATGAGCGGACCAGCAGAAAATTCCCGCTGCTGTTGACAACCGGACGGATACTGACGCAATACAACGTCGGCGCACAGACCCGCCGCACGGACAACGTCGTGTGGCACGACGAAGACGTCCTCGAAATTCATCCGCATGACGCCGAAACGCGCGGCATCATCGACGGCAAGCGCGTGTCGCTGAAGAGCCGCAAAGGCGAAATCACGCTGACCGCGAATATCACCGAACGCGTGCCGCCGGGCGTCGTTTACACGACCTTCCACAACCCGGAAACCGGCGCCAACGTCGTCACGACCGAATACAGCGACTGGGCAACCGAGTGCCCGGAATACAAAGTCACGGCGGTGCAGGTGGCGCCGGCTATACGGCCCTCGAAGTGGCAGCAGGAATTCGAGGTGCGGGCCAGGGAGCAGAGTCGGGTTTTGGAGGAAAGCTGATCCCGGCATGCGCTGATTGAACCGACACCCCGTCAGAACGCGCCAGAACTCAACATAGTCGAGAACGGACGGTCGGACGAAAAATGGCAATCGTCAAGCCGGTCGCCGGAATACCAATTTCATTGCGCTAGGATTGGCTGAATCCTGGCTGGTGTTCAGCCCTTTGCTGACCGGCTTGAGACAAACTGCGCCAAGTCTTCTAAAGAGCTGACATCGCACATTGGAACCTCGCCCATGCAAAAACAGTCTTTTCTTCTCATTCTCCTCGGCTTGACGAGCTACGCTGCCGCAAACGAAACGTTCCTCACTCCACCGACAGAATATGTTATTTCGGGTAGTGACAGGTATGGCGAAAGCGCGTACCAGATGCATGCCGTTGTCGGGTATAACGAGAAGCAAACAACGCTACGAGAGTTGTCGGTAAGGATCTACGACGCCAGTATCACCATCGCCGCCGACTTACTGGAAAAGGTGCGTGACCCTGACCTCGGTAGAATTAGGGTGATAAATGACGCAGGCATTGTCGGTTCGTACTTCTACATCGATATTCCTTTCGGTGACGTTCCCCGGTGCAGAGCCGCCCGAAAGAAAAAACTCAAAATGACGCTGCATATCAGCAGTGTCGGAACCATGGATGGCGAGGGCTTGAGAGCTTACATCCATGATCCGTGCGACAAATCGTAATCGACCAGATGCAGCCCAGGCGCCCGCGGCTGACCTACATGCCCCACCATCGCTTACGCGGCTGGAAAAGCTCAAGTAAGTACAATTCAATTCCAGCACCTTTTCAATGGCAATTCAAATCATAGGAACCAAAACAGATCGACAAACGTGCCGCCCCATCGATCAACAATTAGCCGCGGTTATTGCCCAGGCTCTACTACCGCCCGAGTTGTTACTACCTCTTCCCACTTTCTGACGTCGACGCCTTTCACGATTAGCCAGAACGTCAGAACCAGCCCAGCGAGAACCGCCGGCAATAAAAGAAGATTCGACGCGTACGACGGCGCCAATACCAGCAGAAAGTTTCTGGTCACAAAGCCAAACCCGCCAAGTGCCAGGAGTGCACCAGTAATGCGAGGCAGGTAGCCCGATCGAAAGATCAAATACCCGAACAGTATCGAAGCGATTCCGTGAAACAACATGTATATCCCGCCACCGTATCCGTAAATCCTGATGGACAGCATCGCGAGAGACTTGATTTGATCGGCGGAAAAGGCCTCCAAATACCCGCTGTCACTCAGAATAATCGACGAGGCAAAATAGAAAAGCATGGCTAAGGCAAAAGTGGATGTAGATACGAGCCGGAAGAGCACGGCGAGTAAGGCTAAATCTCTGCGAACCGGACTCAGCAATACATAGAAGAGCAACGCCAGCGCAATATCGCATACCGCTTCCACGAGGTAGAAAGCAAAGCCGACACGAAACAGCAAGCCAGATGTCTGGATACTGTGTGCCGTAGCCGCAGCGTCGCCGGACACGATGAGTGTAGCTGGAATGTAGGCTTCGCCAATTCCGCCTGCCACGATCGGGACAAGCAACAGCGCTCCCGCGACTCTTGCGTAGATTTGCGGCGACGTATCGAATTCGTAGTTCGCCATACCGCTTCCTTGATTATTCTTGACTGAAGTTTCGACAGCATTTACGAAGTGCGCCGTTGAATCTAGTTCTAGTTCGAGACGCGCGGCCGGATCGCCTTGAGATCTGCATTAGTGGGCAACCGTCCAACAAACATTGTTCTTACAATCAGAGTTCGGTTAGTGCCCCCAGAGAGTTGTTTAGATTACAGCAATCGAGTTCTTCTACTCGTTTAATCTCAAAGAAGTGGTACCGGACGATTATCTGCTACGATCAATTGATCGCTTCGTCGATTTCACCGATCTGAGTGAACACCTGATACTGCACTAGAGTCGCACTGCCCAACCTGCAGCAACTGCATTCGGACCGCGTGGGTGTTCGAGCGAACTGCTGTGCCTCAGTTATTGTTCCGAATTCTGGCCCACCATGCTCATCACGCCTTTCCCGATGAAAAAGACGCCCAAGCCGTCGAAAAAGACATTGAACAACGTAAATTCGCCGAAGAATACGGAACTGCCCATCACCAGTCCGATACCGATGATGACTATGCCCCAGAAAACGTCCTGCATCATGCCACTCCCGAAAACGCCGCTGACAAACCCATGACCCACTGTCGGCGAAGTCGGGGGAATTTGCTGCGATTGGCTTCACATATACCGGGTTACCCGATTTCGCGGCTATCGCAAGCTCGCAAGCATGCCGGTCATTCAGCATCCCTCCGCTAGGGGATTATCTGAATGCGAATCACTTACAACTATCCGCATACCGGCCGGGACGCGGTTGCCCGTCCAGTCTGGAACCGGTCTCAATCTGGCTTGAGACCGGTTCTAGCGAACGTCGTCCGGATCCAGTGCCGTGAACCGACCGGTGCTGTTGTAGGGATCGCCGCCAAAGTCGCCATCGTCCAGCGTGAGCGGCTTGTCCTTGGGCTCGAGCCGCGAATGCACGACCTCCGCGTCCGCCTTGTTTGGCGCGTCCGACTTGGATCGAACCGGCTGTGGGCGCGGCTGTTCGCGCGTGTCCGTTTTTGGGGTAGCCATTGTCCTTCACTCTCGATCGTGGTTGCCGGGCCAATGATGAATCGGGGCGGTACGGAGCGTAATGCCACCGGTCATGAAGAAGGTACCGTTCGTCGGTCGACTACCGTTCGTCGGTGAAGATCGACCGCTCGTCGGCCCACCGGGCCAGGGACGTCATTTCAACGGCCGTTCGCGCGATCACCCGCGCGCTAGTCCAGTGGCGGCGTGCTGTTCGGCGGGCGCCGGTGCCCGGTCGCCTGCTCGTACGCAAAGCCAAGCCGAATCAGCGTCGGCTCGGCGAACGCCCTGCCGACCAGCTGCAGGCCCACGGGCAGATTTTCTTTTACATAACCCATGGGCACCGTGATGGCGGGAAAGCCCGTGTGCGGCGCGATGTGCTGGCTGTTGTCGCCGTGCGGCGAGTTCAGGTCCCCGATCAAACGCGGTGGATTGCTCCAGGTCGGGTAGGCGAGTGCGTCGAGATTATGTTCAGTCATCAGTTCGTCGACGCTCGCCGTCAACTTGGCGCGGCCCACAACGGAACGTCGGCAGTCCTCGTTGACCGCGGGCGCGGTCTGGTTCTGAAAATAGTCGAGAGCGGCCTCCAGATTCGGATGATACTTCTCGGACTCTATGATCTCCTGCAGGCTTATCACCGGCGCATCGTCGCCTAAAGACGCGAGGTAGCGCTCGAGATCGTAGCGAAATCTCGGACACCATACCGTCAGCGAATCGCCCTCGACGGGTGGCACGAGTTTGTCCAGTTCCGGCAGAATCAGCGGGTCGACGACGGTCGCGCCGGCCGCTCGCAAGTCGCTGAGCGCCTCGTCGAAACGAAGTAACACCTCTGCGTCCGCGCCCTGCCGTTCGGCAAGCTGACGCAGCACGCCGATACGCGCACCGCGAAGCGCTCCGGCATCCAGATACTGCGTGTAGTCACCGTGATCCAGGTCTCGCGCGGCGGCGGTTACCGGGTCCGCCGGGTCCGGACCCGCGATGACGCCGAGCAGGATCGCCGCGTCCGTGACCGAACGCGCCATCGGTCCACCGACGTCATGATCGAGGTACAAAGGCACGATGCCGTCGCGGCTGGCAAGACCCATCGTCGGGCGGATACCCACGAGCGCCGCGTGCGACGACGGACCGCGAATCGAATTCCCGGTATCCGTGCCGAGACCCGCAACGGCGAAGCTTGCGGCAACCGACGCTCCCGTGCCTCCGCTGGAACCGGCCGGCACCCGATTGAGCGCATACGGGTTGCGGGTATGGCCGGGCAGGGCCGAACCCACGGTTTCGTAGGGCGAAAACGCAAACTCGTACATGTTGGATTTTGCAATAACAATGGCGCCCGCTTCGCGGAGCTTTTGCACCTGATACGCATCATCGGGCGGCCGGGAGTGTTTCAGCGACAGCGATCCCGCGCTGGTCGGCAGGTCGTGGGTGTCGTAGTTGTCTTTGACGATGATCGGTATGCCGTGCAGCGGTCCGCCCAGGCCGCTGCGGGCAAACGCCCGGTCCAGCTCGTCGGCCCGCGCCAGCGCGTTCGGGTTCACGGTGATGATTGCGTTGATCGCCGGGCCGCGTTTGTCGTAGGCGTTAATGCGTTCCAGCGAGCGTTCGACCAGTTCCCGCGCCGTGACGTCTCCCGCGCGCATGGCGGCATGAATGCCGGTGATGGACGCTTCGTGCACCGGAAAATCCCGTTCGGCGGCCGTCGCCGCGCCTATGCCGGTCGTAATCAGCAGTAGAACCTTCAGTCTCGATGCGGGCCTTCTTCTAGGCTTCATTGCCGCTTTCCTTGCGCTTCGGGTTCGTCGTCGAACAGCCAGCCCTCGAGCCTGGGTTTGATGAATCTCGGAAACACGACATACATCCCGCCGAGAATCAAACCGCCCCAGGCTGGCGACCACTGGATGATCGCAAGCGGCCACATGAACGCAGCCACCGTGTTCTGGATCGACTGTACCGTAAAGCGGATCACAAACTCGAAGAGCTGTTCCGTGACGAATTCGCCGACGCTGTTCGCCGCGGCCACTTCGCTGAAAAACGTCGTGACTTCCAGCCAGAGAAACGTGAGCACAAAGCCGCAGGCGTAAAGGCCGCCGCCGCGGGCAGCCCAGACGGCGCGAAACGCGCGTTTGAGCTGCACCGACAGCGCGCCAGGAAACGCGCGCGGTTCGTTGAACAGGATCGACGTCAGGCGTGCGGTGTCCTTGACCCGGCGGTTGACGCGCTGGGTGAGCGACTCCCTCTGCTTTTTTTTGCGCCGTTTTCCCTTCGGCTTTTCTTGCGCTGAATCGATTTTTTAGACCGGCCTCTGCGGCCAAGTCCCGATGGCCGCAATCTATGCTCGATTATCTCTTCAGTTTAGTAAACCTGGAGCCTTCCAGCGTCAGGTTGTACATCAAGCCCTTCGAGTCGAAGATAAAGCCGACGACGGGGTCTTTGACATTGTTGGAGTCGATCGTTTTTCCCGCGCCGATGTCGATGATCGCCACCGAGCCGTCCACGCCGACTTTCCAGCCGGAGCTGTTGCGAAATTTGTCCAGAGACTCCTTGGTCATGAACGCAATGACGATCGCCTTGGCCTGCGCGCCAAGCTGAAAGCCGATCGAACCGGCGGTCGTGCGGTAATAGTCGACGGTGGAGCCGCCGACGCGCAGCGCCCCCTCGCCCGTCTCGCCGCCGATACCGATACCCACTTTGATGACGCGCGGAAACACCAGGTAACCGGCGGCCTGGTTCAGAAATACTTCGGCGCCGTTGACGTCCATCCTGAACGTGCGGATGGACTCGTCGACCGCGGCGTCGATCTCCTCGGCCGTGTCGGCGAATCCGGCGGTGGGCAGGGCAAAAACCGCAATGGCGGCCAGCATGCTGAAGCAGCGATTTAACGTCGTCATATCCCTAGTTTCCCGAAGCAAGAAATGGTTTGTCGATTCAATATGATAGCTTAGCCATAGACCCGCCAACACCCGCAGAATTCCGCCGATGCGCAGGGCGTGTCAGCGCCGAGTATTAACCGGCCAGGCTGAAGCCCGCCTGAACGGCCCCATGCCCCGTCTAGCGGCGTTCGGCGCCGTCCGCGCTCGTGTTCGGCGGCATCAGGCTGGGCGGGATCGGCGCGCGCCGGCGGTTGGGCTGCGGCGGATAGTTCTCCGCGAGATAGTCCAGAATCCCCGCCTCGGTCCGGTCGTCGAACTGCCAGAGGTTTTGCGTCGCCTGCATCCAGCGAATGATGTCGAGCCAGGTCTGACGATCCGCCCGCTGTCCCGTGACGAGTTTGTGTGAATGGCAGCCGCCGCAGTGGATGCGAACCAGTTCCCAGCCGGGCGCAACGGCGAGTCCGGTCGCTTCGTCGACTTCGGCGGCCGCTGCGTTCGTCGCAACCAGAATGAACGCCAGCGCCAGTGTCCTATACGTCAACACGGCGTTCACGCCTCGACGCTGACGGCAATACGATGGCAGGCGTTGTTCAGGTAACCGCGCGGATTCCAGCCGGGCAATACCATCGGCTGTTCTCGACGATTTTCGTCCTCGGCCCGCGCCCAGATCTCGTAATAACCGCTGCCGGGGAATTCGACGTCGGCCGCCCAGTGCTGCCATGCGAGGCGATTCGCCGGGCGCTCCAGCCGCGCCCGCTGCCAGCTTGCGCCGAAGTCGATCGACGTACGCACGCGCCGCACGGAACGGTCACCGGCCCAGGCGTGACCGCGAACCGCCAGGCGCACGCCCCGCTCGACCGTTACACCCGAGCGTGGAAACGTGATCAGCGATTTGACCGGCATGGACTCGATGATGCACATGTCCTCGTCCGCAACCGCCGTCCCCGGCGCCACCGGCTTACACGGCACCCGATAGGACTGCCCGGTCATCTTTTCACCGTCGTGCACGCGGTCCCGGATCAGAATCCTGGTCAGCCATTTGCCGCTGACCGACGCCGGCCAACCCGCGCACAGCATGCGCAGCGGCGCGCCGTGTAACAGCGGCAGCGGCTCTCCGTTCATGGCCCAGACGATCAGGGACTCGTTTTCGAGCGCCTTTGCAAGCGGCACCCCGCGGGAAATCGGTCGTTTGGTCGGATCGCCGGACAGGTGCCGGTCGGCGCCCTCGTACGCGACGTACACCGCGTCGTCGGCGACGCCGCAGGCTTCCAACACGTCCCGCAACCTGATGCCGGTCCACTCCGGGCACCCGACCGCGCCGGTGGTCCACTGATTGCCGCGCGCGGGCGGATAATATTCGGAACGCCCGTTGCCGCCGCATTCGAGCTGCAGCTGAAGCGTGTGGTGTTTGAAACGGGTTTTGAGATCGGCAATGCTAAAAGTCGTCGGCCGCCGGCAGGATTCGCCGTCGACCGACAGCAACCAGTTGTCGGCATTGGCTTCCTCGGGGCTGGGCGGGACACCGTTGTTGCGGACGAACAGTCGGGACGCCGGCGTTACCCGATCGTCCAGGAGATGCGCCGGCGTCTCCGCGTTGATCGGTCGATCGTTGAGGACCGTGAGGCCGTCCTTGCCGGGCAAGGCAAACGCGGCGTCACTCTGGGCCAGCGCCGCGGGTATCAACCCCTGGGGCAGAAACTCGGCGAACGGGATGACGCCGCCCAACGCCGCGCCCATCGCCGCCAACCCGCTGCCGCGCAAAAAGCCGCGCCGCGTTACCGGGTCCGCCTCGCGCCCCCAGAGCAGCCGGTCCGCAGCAACCGGATCCTTGGCGTAGAGCTCATGAAGTCCAACGTTCTTTTTCATCCCGAGCTCCTCGTCCGGTTACGGCCGTTTCAACGAATGCTTGCAACATGCCGCGTAGGGTTTCGATCAGCCTCGCGGCGCGCTCCGGATCATAACGTAGTGTGCCCTCGTCCATGTAACAACGTTGCGCGAGTTCGAGTTGGATCGCGTAACAGCCGGCGTCCGGTGACCCGTAGCGGCGCGTGATGTAACCGCCGCGAAAGCGCCCGTTGACGACGGTCGAATACGCGGAGTCCTCGGCAACCCGCCGCACGGCGGTCTCGACCGCGGACGGACAGCTGCCGCCGCCGTTGGTGCCTATGTTGAGCGCCGGCAGCTCGCCGTCGAACAGGCTCGGCACACAGCTTGCGATGGAGTGCGCATCCCACAAGAGCGCATGGCCGTGGCGCGTGTTCGTTCGTTCGAGCCAGCGGCGCAGACGATCGTGATACGGCTGCCAGTACGTCCGGACGCGGCGTTCCCGTTCGGCCGCGTCGATCGGTGACCCACCTTCATAAAGCGGCTCACCCGCAAAGGTTCGTTCGGGACACAAGCCGGTGGAAAGACGGCCGGGGTAAAGGTCTTCATCGGACGGCGGGCGATTCAGGTCGACGACGTACCGGGAAAAGTTTGCAACGATGAGGCTGGCGCCGAGCTCGCGGGCGAATTCGTAAAGCCGGGCGACGTGCCAGTCGGTGTCGGGCAGCGACCTCGCCTCGGCGGTCATCGTGGCTTCGATCGCGGGGGGCAGTCCGCGACCGTCGTGCGGCACGGAAATCAGAAGCGGCAGCGTACCCTCATGGAAGTCGAAGACGTCGCCGTTGCGGTTGGCCGTCATCCGCCGAAGCTCGGCAGAATGTCCTCGACGGCGCCGGTAAACGCGCCGTCCAGAATCAGTCGGCTCAACGCCTCGACGTCGGCCGACAAACCGCGATCGCTCTCGTACGCCGGCGACACTCTGCGTATCTCCTGCAACGCGGCCTCCAGCGCCGCCGAGCTTTTTTGCGGATGATGGAAACCGATACCCTGCGCCGCAGCCAGCATCTCGATCGCCACAATGGCGGCGACGTTTTCCAGCATCGTATGCAGGCGGTTCGCTGCGAACGTCGCCATGCTGACGTGATCCTCCTGATTCGCCGAGGTCGGGATACTGTCGACGCTGGCCGGATGGGCAAGCGACTTGTTTTCGGAGGCCAGCGCCGCCGCCGTCACCTGCGGCAGCATGAAACCGGAATTCAGGCCGCTGTCCTCGACGAGAAACGCCGGCAGGCCGCTCAGGTGAGGATCGATCAGCAGCGCAATCCGGCGCTCGGCAAGCGCGCCGATCTCGGCAATGGCCAATGCGAGGTAGTCCGCCGCGAGTGCAACGGGTTCCGCATGGAAATTTCCGCCGGACAGCACCTCGCCCGAGTCCACGAACACGAGCGGGTTGTCGGTGACGGCATTCGCTTCGGTGGTCAGCACCTCGGCAACGTGACGGAGCACGTCGAGACAGGCGCCGACAACCTGCGGCTGGCAACGGATCGAATACGGATCCTGGACACGGGTACACTCGACGTGCGACGCGCGGATCTCGCTACCGCGCATCAACCGGCGCAACGTGGCGGCGACCGCGGTCTGACCGGCATGGCCGCGCGCGTGTTGGATACGCTCATCGAAGGGCGTGTCGCTGCCCTTGATCGCGTCCGCCGACATCGCGCCTGCGATCAGCGCGGCCGCCAGCACGCGCTCGGCGCGGAACAGGGCAGCCAACGCGAGGGACGTGGAAATCTGCGTGCCGTTCACCAGCGCCAGACCTTCTTTTGGCGCCAGCTCGTGCGCCGCAATTCCCGCATCGGCAAGCGCCTCGCCGGCCTGCCGGCGCTCGCCATTCACCCGAACCTCGCCGGCGCCCAGCAATGCGCCGGCCATGTGCGCGAGCGGAGCCAGGTCTCCGCTGGCACCCACCGATCCCTTGCCGGGTATGCAGGGGTAGATCCCATGGTTCAGCAACGCGACAAAGTTGTGCACCAGACGGGGACTCACGCCGGAATAGCCTTGCGCAAGCGTTGCCGTTTTCAACACCATCGTGAGTCGCACAACGGCGTCGGGAAGCAGTGGGCCAACGCCGCCCGCGTGCGAGTGCACCAGATTCTCCTGCAGGTGCCGGAGTTCGCGGTCGCTGATGCGCACGTGGGCAAGCTGTCCGAAACCGGTGTTCACCCCGTAAACCTGGTCGCCGCTCGCCAGCACATCGGTAATCATCGCGGCGGAGTCCGCGATCCGTTTTTCGGCCTCCGGTCCGATCGCAACGCGGACGTCGTCGGTCCACACCTCGCGCAGATCGGCGAGGCTCAGGAATTGAGCATCGATGTTCAGTTGCATGTTGGTCACCTACTTTCGGATCATCGGCAGATTGAGCCCGTGTTCGCTCGCACAGGCGACTGCCTCGTCGTAACCCGCGTCGGCGTGACGCATGACGCCGCTCGCGGGGTCGTTCCACAGCACTCGCGCGATGCGCCGTTCCGCCTCCGCGCTACCGTCGCAGACAATCACCAGACCCGCGTGCTGCGAGTACCCCATGCCGACGCCTCCGCCGTGATGCAGCGACACCCAGGTCGCGCCGCTCGCGGTGCTCAGCAAGGCGTTGAGCAACGGCCAGTCGGAAACCGCGTCGGAACCGTCGCGCATGCTCTCCGTTTCGCGATTGGGACTCGCGACCGAACCACTGTCGAGATGATCGCGGCCGATGACCACGGGCGCCTTGAGCTCCCCGCTGCGCACCATCTCGTTGAACGCCAGGCCGAGCCGGTCACGCTGTCCCAAACCGACCCAGCAGATGCGCGCGGGCAGTCCCTGGAACTGGATGCGCTCGGCGGCGGCATCCAGCCAGCGGTGCAGATGCGGATCGTCCGGAATCAGTTCTTTGACTTTCGCATCGGTCCGGTAGATGTCTTCCGGATCTCCGGACAGTGCGGCCCAGCGGAACGGACCGACGCCGCGACAAAACAGCGGCCTCACGTAGGCGGGCACGAATCCGGGAAACGCGAACGCGTCCTCGACGCCCTGGTCCAGCGCAACCTGGCGGATGTTGTTGCCGTAGTCGAAGGTCGGAACGCCGGCGCGATGGAACTCGAGCATCGCGCGAACGTGCGTGGCCATCGATTCGACCGCGGCGGCGGCGACCTCGTCCGGGTCCGAGACGCGACGTTCCAACCACTGTTCCACGGACCAGCCGATCGGTAGGTAGCCGTTTGCGGGATCGTGCGCGGAGGTCTGATCGGTGACCGCGTCGGGTTTCACACCCCGTCGCAGCAGCTCCGGCAGCACTTCGGCCGCGTTTCCGAGCAGCCCAACGGACACGGGTTTGCGCTCGTCCACGGACCGGTCGATGAGTGCGAGCGCTTCATCCAGGGACTCGGTGCGCTGATCCAGATAACCCGTCTGCAAGCGCTTTTCGATGCGATCGGCCTGACACTCGACCGCCAGCAAGGACGCGCCGGCCATCGTCGCGGCGAGCGGCTGCGCTCCGCCCATTCCGCCCAGGCCGGCGGTCAGGATCCAGCGGCCCGCAAGATCGCCCTCGTAGTGCTGCCGCCCCATCTCGACAAAGGTCTCGTACGTTCCCTGGACGATCCCCTGGCTGCCGATGTAAATCCAGGAACCGGCGGTCATCTGCCCGAACATCATCAGGCCTTTTCGATCGAGCTCGCGGAAGTGCCGCCAGTTCGCCCAGGCGGGCACCAGGTTCGAGTTGGCGATCAGTACGCGCGGGGCGTCCGCGTGTGTCCGAAACACGCCAACCGGCTTGCCCGACTGCACCAGGAGCGTTTCGTCGTCCTCCAGCTTCCGGAGGGTCGCGACAATGGCGTCATAACAATCCCAGTTGCGCGCCGCCTTGCCGATGCCGCCGTAAACGACCAGATCGCCCGGACGCTCGGCGACGTCGGGGTCCAGGTTGTTCATCAACATGCGCAGCGGCGCCTCGGTCAGCCAGCTCCCGGCGGTCCGCTCGGTACCGGTCGGCGCCTTGATCGTTCGTTTTCCGTTCATCGTCGTCCTGCCTTGATTGTCTGTGGCCGCGGCGGGCGCGCGCTCTGCCGGCCCGGCGGTGTGTAGTGGCCCGTCAACTCGAAACGCTCCCCCGGATGGTGCAGGCGGCCAAAGGTCACCGGGCGTCCGCGGCCCCAGGTTCGGCGGAGCACGACCAGACAGGGTTCCTCCGGCGACATTTGCAGGTGCTTCCGGACTTCCGGGGCCGGTATCTCCGCACGCACGACGTGTTCCGCTTCCTGCAGGGGAGAGATGTCGGAGAGATAGGCGCTCGGCGTCGTTTCGGAAAAATCCTGTGAGAGGAACTCGGGCGCGAAGTCGGTGACCACATATCGGTCCTCGATCTGGATCGGCATGCCGTCCTCGTAGTGCACCAGCAGCACGTGACAGACCCGGCTGCCGGTATCGAGCTCGAGGGCCGCTGCCGTCGCCGCATCCGCGGCAACTTCTCCCTGACGGATGACGCGCGCCGAATGCCGGTGACCGCGATGAGCAACCTCTTCCGCGATGTTACGCACTTCGAGGAGGTGTGACGTCGCCTTCAGGTCCGCCACGAACGTGCCGCTGCCGGCGACGCGCTCCACGTAACCCTCGTCCGTCAACTCACGCAGTGCACGATTGGCCGTCATGCGCGAGACGCCCGCCGTTTCGACCAGTTCGTTCTCCGACGGTACGCGGTCTTTCGGGCGCAGGCTGCCGCTCGATATCTGTTCGACGATCAAGTCTTTGAGCTGCTGATAACGCGGTTTGTTTTGCGCGCTCATTTCACCTTCACCTCATGTCCAGATTGATGCCGGCGATGGCATGTGCGTACGCTTCGGCTGCCTCGGACGCCTGCCGGTGCAGGCCGTTCGCGACACACCAAACGCCGTTTACCATCACGCGATCGATTGGCAGCGGCAAACCCGAGAAGACCAGTGCATCCAGGACCGATCCTGCGTCGTGGCCGGCGAACAACGGGCTGTCGCCGTCAAGCGCAATCAGATCTGCAGGCCCGTGTTCCCGTAGCGCGCCTGACGCCCTGCCGGCGGATTGCGCACCGCCCTCGAGGGCGCTCGCAAAGAGGCGACTGCCGCTACCCGTCCGGCCGATCGCGGCGACGTTGCGTTTTTGTGCGAGCAGGCGCTGACCGTATTCGAGCCAGCGCAGTTCCTCGAACGGATTGATCGTGACGTGACTGTCGGAGCCGATGGCGATCTTGCCGCCGCTTTCCAGGTATTCGCCGAGCCGGAAAAAACCGTCGCCGAGATTCGCTTCGGTGCTCGGACAAAGGCAGGCGACCGCTCCCGACTGCGCCAGTAACACGACTTCCTCGGCATCCATGTGCGTCGCGTGAACCAGCGTCCATCTGGCGTCAACCGCGAACCGATCGAGCAGCCAGCGAACGGGCCTTGCGCGGTAACTCGTGAGACAGCGATCAACCTCGCGCTGCTGCTCGGCGATATGGAGGTGCATCGGCACGTCATCGGCGACCGCCTGGCGCGCAATGACGTCCAACGAGTCGCCGGAGACCGCCCGCAGGCTGTGCGCGCCGATGCCCATCGAATGCGGCGTCGCTACCAAACCGCTCGCCTGGCGGTAGTGGTCGAGAAAACCTTCGATCGAAAGCGCAAACCGCTGCTGCTCCGCCGTGAGCGCCGCGTCGTCGAAGTCCCCGCGTTCGTACAGGATCGGTACGTACGTCATGCGGATGCCGCTGTCGTCCGCCGCATGCAGAAGCGCGGCCACCATGTCCGTCGAGGCCGTCCGCCCATCCGTTGCACCGTGCAGGTAGTGGAACTCGACGACCGACGTAAAGCCGCTCGCGAGCATCTCGGTATAGGCCTGTCTGGCGATCGCCGTCATGGTGGCCGGCGTGAGCTGTGCCGAAAGGGCGTACATCAGACGCCGCCAGGTCCAGAACGTATCGTGCTTTTCGGGGCCGCGAACCTCGGTGCGGCCGACGAGCGCGCGCTGAAACGCGTGACTGTGGGCATTACACAGTCCCGGTATCACGATCCCCGCCAGCTCGTCGCCCGGCTCCGCAACGGTATCCGATTCGATACACGCGATTTGCCCGGCGTCGATGACGAATCGAACCTTGTCGGCCCAGCCCCCCGACAGCAGGGCCTTACGGGCAAATAGATGCATCATACGCCTGTGCCTCAGGTTGTATATACAACTTAGACCATGCTAACGTGTAATGCAACCGGGTTCCGCGATTTGGTGTTCTACGCCATGCCACACTGGGATTTACTGCTGACCGATGCCCGCATCGCGTCGATGCGCGAGGGCGGCGCCGCCTACGGCGCCGTCGCCGACGGCGCGCTGGCGATCGCCGATGGACGGATTGCCTGGGTTGGGCGCTCCGACGACCTGCCCGAAACGCCGGCGGCAAATCAACGTTCGCTCGAAGGCCGCTGGGTGACTCCCGCGCTGATCGACTGCCACACGCACCTGGTCTTCGCGGGCAATCGCGCGGCTGAATTCGAGCAGCGCCTGAAGGGCGCCACGTACGAAGAAATCGCCGCCGCGGGTGGGGGTATTCTTTCAACCGTGCGCGCGACGCGCGGCGCCGATATCGACGCCCTGAGCGCGGCGTCGGGCGAGCGCCTGCTTTCGCTGCGCAACGAAGGCGTCGCGACTGTGGAAATCAAGTCCGGTTACGGCCTCGATCTCAACACGGAACTCAGGATGCTCGAGGTTGCGAGAAATCTCGGCGAGGTACATCGGATGAGCGTTGCCGCGACCTTTCTCGGCGCACACGCGACACCCCCCGAGTTTCGCAATCGAAACGACGACTACATCCGTTTTCTGATTGACGAGGTGCTGCCCGCCGCAGGTGATCGCGGCCTCGTCGATGCGGTAGACGCCTATTGCGAAGGCATCGCGTTCTCGGTGCCGCAGATCACGACGCTGTTCGAGCATGCCGGGGAAAACGGTCTGCCGGTCAAGCTGCACGCCGATCAGCTCAGCGACACGGGTGGCGCGGAACTCGCGGCAAGCTTCGGTGCGCTATCGGCCGATCATCTCGAATACACCTCCGAGGAGGGAGTGCGCGCGCTGGCCCGGGCGGGCTCGGTTGCGGTCCTCCTACCCGGCGCGTTCCTGACGCTGCGGGAGACGCAAAAACCGCCGATCGAAGCGCTGCGAGATCACGGCGTCGGCATCGCCGTCGCAAGCGACTGCAATCCGGGCACCTCGCCCCTGTGCTCGCTGCAAGCCGCGATGAATCTTGCAGCAACGCTGTTCCGGCTCACACCGGAGGAATGCCTGGCGGGCGTGACCCGCGAGGCGGCCAGGGCGCTTGGACTGTCGGAGGACCGCGGCACGCTGGAAGCCGGCAAGCGGGCGGACCTGGCGATCTGGAACATCGACCACCCTGCCGAGCTGTCGTACTGGCTGGGCCTGAATCCGCTCGAATCGCTCATCGTGAGCGGCGAAACGCAGGTGTAGCAACTCGTCCTGACGGGCGGCCGGCCGCGAGGTCGTCAACGGCACCTCAAGGGTCGGACCCAAACCTCACTGACTGAAGTCTCTACGGATATCGGCCAGCTCACGCAGTAGCGCCAGCGCTCTTTCCCGAGTCACGCCAAGCCGAAACTCGAATTCCGCTTCGTCAATCGCACCGGCGCCGTCGAGAATCTCGTGCAGAGCATTGCCGAGCAGCACGATATCTTCGTTGTTCAGGCGACTGGCCCAGTTTGTGATGCTGTCGGACATCGAGACTGCTCCTTATGCGCGGATTGCGAGTTCTCACTATACGCTGCCTTCCCGCTCGACAACCAGCACGCGGGCCTCCCCGAGCGGACGAGCTAGTACTTTCCTAGGTAGCGGCAACCGCTTCGATTTCCAATTTCCAATTCGACTCCAGCAGCTGACAGCAAACCACCGTCGATGCAGGCTCGTTGTCGCCCAGGAATTCTTTCCTCATTGCAATATTGGGTTCGTCGAACTCTGGACCCGCCAGATAAGTGCGGAGAGAGACAATGTTCTCGTAGCGCATGTCGGCCGACTCCAGGATCGAACCGATATACGTCCAGATCAGTCGCGCCTGTTCCTCGAAGGAATCCGGCATGGCGATCCCGTCAGGCATGTACCCGTTGAGCCCGCTGATGAACAGGATTCTCGACTCTCCTCTCACCTCCACTGCGTGACTGTAGTTGTTGTATTGAGGGAACAGGTCTTTCGGATTGTGTTTTTTTACAGGCATCGACATCCCTCGAGGTTGGCGGTCAGATTCGCGGTTATCGGGGTCATTCGGAAAAATCCCAGCTGAAAACGCCTTTTTCCCTGTACTTCGCGCCGAGGCGCTCGTAAAAACGTATCGCGTCGCGATTGTCCGTCTGTACCTCCCAGCGTATTCGGCCGATACCCTGCCCGTCGCAGTGATTTTTCGCGCCCTGCATCAGGGCTTCACCAATCCCGCGACCCCGAACACGCTCGTCCACGTACACGTCGTCGATATTCATGTACCGGCGGCCGAGCCAGATCGAGTAATTGACGGTGTAGGAAATGTAGCCGACGACCGCACCGTCGTGCTCGGCCAGCAGCACGCCGAACCTCGGATCGTCGCCAAAACCGGCCGCGAGCAGCTCCGCCGGATTCGTCCGCACGTGCTGCGTCTGGTCGTGGTGATCGGCGATCGCGAGAATCAAATCGTAAATGCGGTCGACGTCGGAACTGTTTGCGTGACGGATTGTGGTCATCGACAATCTCGAATGGACGGTGGGAGCACAGGCTCTCCGGCGCGCAGTATCGGGCGCTCGGCCCGCCTATTGCAACTCGTATCGCTTTATTGAGCCCACTGGACGTTCGCCGTCACGGGCGAGTTGACGGGTTGTACTCGAAAACCAGCCGGATGTTGCGCTCGAAACACACCGCGTTGGCCGGCAGCGGAAGCGGCGATGATTTTTGTACAGCCGCGCTCACGGACCGCTGGATGGACGCGTCGTCGTTACAATCGGCAAACCTGAAATCCAGGATTGTTCCATCGACGCCCTGGCGGATGTCAACGGTGCAGGCAACCGCGAGGTCGGTGGGAGGCAGCCAGTTACGGGTAATCGCAGCATGAACCCCCCGTGCATAAAGCTGACCGTCGACCGCCGAACACGACGCCGGTTGAGTGTCCATGGGGGTTGAGCCGCAGGCGGACAGTGCCATCAGCGCAGCAAACGCCAGGCAGATCAGGTAGCTCAACGATGTCCGGCACCTACGCTTCCCGGCCTCCGACGATGGGCGGCGGCCGTTTGGCCAGGATGATGTCACTTTATTCATGAGTCGAAACATCGCGCGCATCTCTTACGGCCGTCGATATCGTATGCCGGGCACTCGCCCGGTCACAGTTCTTCATGGCGAACTTTACGGTTTTCGCAGTCAATGATAACTCTGACTTTGTGGCCCTTCGTTGCAACAGGCTTCCCCTCGATGACACCCGGCTTCCAGATGCTCTTTTTCGCGGCTCGAACAACTGCTCTATCATTCTTTTTCGTCGGACCAGAGGACAGTACCTTCACCCGGCGAACCTTTCCGTCTTTCTTTACCTCGTACCCAACTTCTACGAACCCGCTTACGCATTCCCGTTCAATCTTTGGAGCGATGCGCAGAATTTGCAGCGGGATCATCTCCATTTCATCCCGTTCATAGATTCGCTTGGCGTCATAAGGCGGATCTGCCGCAAACGCCGACACCGGCCAAAGTGCACAACCAAGTAAACACGCGATAAGGGTGAATTTAGTCTGCATAGTATTTGAAATCTGCTACAACTGGCACGCTTCGCATAGGGGCCATGGTATACTCGACAAGCTCGCACAGCGGTTCGGCAATGTACGTCCGATTCAAGCGAATCACCTGCACTCTCCGCAATACCCGACGATTGTCGTACTACAGAAATCCTTCAAAACGGAATGCTCACGAGTTCCGCAAGTGAATCCCCGTGATCACTCAATAATCTATCACTTCCCGACCGACTGCTTTGCAAGAATCGCCGAAACGCTCGCGTAGGTCGACACGCAGTAAGGCACCAAGTAGGTCATCGCAATTTTCAGCAGGATCTCCATAGACCACTCACCGACCAGAATTCGGTTCCCCTGATTGATCACCGCCAGGATCGTGCCGACGACCAGCCCCACCTTGAGGCCCCGCCGGACCACGTCGTTTCGCGTCGCTACTTTCAGCCAGTCGTTCATCCACCCCTCCGGGGCTGTCATCCCCGTCCGCTTCGGGCTATGCTGCCCTTACGTAGTGACCCTCAGCTTATCCCATTTTCGGTGAACCTGGACCTCGCAACAAAGCGCCGCTTCGTGCTCGTGCTCGGCTGCCTGACGGGCATCGGTGCCGTGACGGTAGACATCAGCCTGCCGTCCATCCCACTGATGGTCGCCGATCTCGGCAGCACGATCTCGGTCGGCCAGCAGATCGTCGGCGTATTCATTCTCGGCATCGCACTCGGCCAGCTGCCGGCCGGCCTTATGTCGGACCGGGTCGGCCGAATCCCGGTGCTGGTCACCGGTATCGCCGTGTTCACCGTGGGCGGCGTCATTACGAGCATTGCGGGCAACATGGAAACCATGCTGCTCGCGCGCTTCGTCCAGGGGCTGGGGGCGTCCGTCGGTGTGGTGGTTTCGCGCGCGATTGTCAGAGACATCTCCAGCGGCGTGCAGGCCGCGCGTATCCTGTCCGTCATGGTCATGATCTTCACGGCGGCGCCGATGCTGGCGCCGATTACCGGCGGCTATCTCGTGTCCACGCTGGGCTGGCGCGCCCCGTTCGTAGCGGTCGTCGTGTTCGGCGCCATCATCTTTTTGGCCGTAACCCGCGGTTTACACGAAACCCGGCGGCCAAACCGCGATCACCACATCCTGCGCCAGCTCTTGATGAGCGCACGCGAGTTCTTCAGCCACCGGCAAAGCGTACTCGGCCTACTGCTCGTCGTGTTGCCTGCCATGGGTTTCATCTCGGTGATCACCGGCTCGTCGGCCCTGATCATGGAAATTTACGGGTATTCGGCCGAACAGTTCGGTTTCATATTTGCCCTTGCCGGCGTCGCCATTCTCGTCGGCTCGGTCCTCAACCGGCAGCTGCTGGTGCGCTTCAACACCATGCAGCTGGCCGGACTCGGCGCCGTTCTCATCGGCGCCGCGGCGGCACAGCTCATGCTGATGGCCTGGCTGGGCGCGGCGAATTTCTGGTGGGTCTGGGGTAACGTCTGTCTCTATATGTGCGGCGTCAGTTTCCTGATGGCGAACGCAACCGCCATCGCGCTGGATCCGGTGCCGCAGGTCGCCGGCGCCGCGGCGTCCATCGTCGGCACGACGCAGAATCTGTTTGCATCGTCGGGCGCGATCGCCACGGGTTTCATTTACGACGGCACGATGCCGACCGCCGTCATGCCGATGGGCATTTTCGGGCTGGTGACGCTGGCTACGTTCCTGCTGCGCCGGCTCATCCTGCGCGGCGAGCCGCTGCACTCCGCCACGGAGTGAAACGCGTCAGTCCAGCTCGGTGACGATCTCTTCGACGCTCTTGCGCTGCTGAGTCGGCGTTATCTTCGGATACCCGTACCAGATCAGACCAACGATGAATTCGCCGTCGCGGTCGATGCCGAGCAGTTCGTAAAACCGGTCGTCACGCGTGATCGGTCCCGTCGACCATTTCGAGGCCACGCCCGCCTCCGACAGATAAAGGCTCAGATTCTGGATCGCGCAGCAGACGCTCGCGTAGTCTTCCTGCTGTAGCAGTTCCTCGTCCGAGCGCGAACAGGTCACGACCAGCCATCCCGGCCTCGAGGCAGCGTCTTTGGCCTTGAACTCACCCATGTCGGCGCCTTTGCGTTCGGTCACGACGACACGGGTCAGATCGACACTCTTCTTGATCGCCTCCTCGCCGAGCAAATAGAAGTGCCAGGGCTCGGTCACATGATGGTTGGGCGCCCAGCGCGCCACCTCGATTGCATCCAGCACGAGTTGCTTGCTGACGGGCTGGTTCAGAAACAGCTTGACCGTTCGGCGGGCGCGGATCCGCTCGGCGAGATGCTGCAGGGACTTTTTGAATTCCGTCGTCGGTACGTTGCTCACGCGGCGCACTCCAGAATCATCGAGATGCCCTGCCCCACGCCGATACACATCGTACAAAGGGCATACCGCCCTTCGCGCCGGTGCAACTCGCGCACGGCAGTCGTCACGAGCCGCGCACCGGACATCCCCAGTGGGTGCCCCAGCGCGATGGCACCGCCGTTCGGATTGACGTGTTCGGCGTCGTCCGCGACGCCCAGTTCACGCAGAACCGCCAGGCCCTGCGCCGCAAACGCCTCGTTCAGTTCGATCACGTCCATGTCGTCGATCGAAAGCCCGGCTCGGTGCAGCGCTTTCCGTGATGCCGGCGCCGGCCCGATTCCCATGACCCGGGGCTCGACGCCGGCGACGGCCCAGGTCACGATTCTGGCCAGCGGCGTCAGCGCGTGATCCCGAGCGGCTTCGGAGGAAGCGATCAGCAGCGCACCGGCGCCGTCGTTGATCCCCGAAGCGTTGCCCGCGGTCACCGTGCCGCCGCTTCGCACAATCGGTTTGAGTTTGGCCATACTCTCCGCATTCGATCCCGGCCGCGGATGCTCGTCGGTGTCCACGACGACAGGCTCGCCGCGACGCTGCGGTATCGACACCGGCACGATTTCGGCCGCCAGCCGCCCCGCTTCGATCGCGGCCGCCGCTTTCCGCTGACTGGCGAGCGCAAACGCGTCCTGATCTTCCCGCGCAACGCCAAACTCCTCCGCCACGTTCTCCGCCGTCTCCGCCATCGAGTCGATGCCGTACTGTTCCTCCAATTTACGGTTGACGAATCGCCAGCCGAGCGTCGTATCGTACATTTCCGCGTTGCGGCCGAACGCGGTTGGAGATTTTGCGAACACGAACGGCGCGCGCGACATGGATTCGACGCCGCCAGCGACAATGAGGTCGGCGTCGCCGGCCACGATTGCGTGCGCGGCGTTGCCGACCGCGTTCATCCCCGAGCCGCAGAGGCGATTGATCGTCGCGGCCGGCACCGATACCGGCAGCCCGGCGAGCAGCGCCGACATCCGCGCGACGTTCCGATTGTCCTCGCCCGCCTGGTTCGCGCAGCCGTACACCAGGTCGTCGATCGCGGCCGGATCGAGCGAGGGATTTCGATCGATCAGCGCGGCGATCGGTATGGCGCCCAGATCGTCGGTGCGCACGGAGGACAGCGCGCCGCCGTAGCGGCCGATCGGGGTGCGCACGGCGTCGCAGATCCAAGCATCAGGCATGATTTTCTCGTTTAGTTTTTGGCCGCCGCGGGCTCCGCGGCGTGTGATTTGTCCTTGCCATTATAAAGCCTGCCCAGATAGACGCCCGTGAGCGCCCACACCACCGACAGCAAGGCGGCAATTGCCGCCACGCCCGACAGGCCCAGCCCGAGACCCCAGGTCGCCGTCAGGAAATTGTAAAACCAGACGTTGACGACGTCGCCGCCCCGATAAACGACGACGTCGACCACCGGTTTCGCCTTGTAACGGGTTTCCGGATCGACGATCGTGAACAACATCTCACGGCCGGGTCGGGTCACCGAATAGTTGCCGGCACGGCGCGCAACCTGAAGGCCGATCAGCACGGGCAATAACGGGGCGGCGGCCACGATGAGCCAACCGCCGGTCAATAACAGCGGAACCAGCGCCAGCGTCGTCGCCATGCCGAGCCGCGTCGTGATGCGGCCAGTCACAAACACCGCGGTCAGGACCGCAATCGTGTTTACCGCCAGATCCATACCGCTCTGAATCTGGGTGCGCTGATCCAAATCGAATACCCGCAGCGCCTCCCGCAGTTCCTGATAAAAAATCGTGCCCATCAGCACGTACAGGAAAATGAAGAGGCCTATCGCCAGCAGGTACGGGTTCGCAAAAAACAGGCCGATGCCGGAAAACGGGTTTTTGCCGAGCTTCTGGTGATAGGACAGGTCGGCCTGAAGCTCTCTGTTGCCGAGCTCGGTGACCTTCAGTTTCTCGAGCCGCGCGATGATCGGCAGTGGGACCAGAAGCATCAGCGCCGAGATGGGCATCAGGTTGATTGCGCCGATGTTGTCGCCAAAAAACGTCGCCACGATGGGCCCGGCGACCGCGCCCAGGCTGGCGCCTACCGCGACGATGCTGAACAACCTCGGGGCTTGCTCCCTGTTAAACAGCCCGGACATGAAACTCCAGAACACCGAGGTATTGAACAGGGCGAACAGGCTCACCCACACGTAAAACGCCTGCCTGACGACTTCGGCATCGCTGCCAATCACCGTATTGGCGTAAAAGGCCAGGAACGTCACCGAGAAGAACGCGTAAACGCTGGGCACGACGCGATGGAAGGGAATGCGCGAAATTACGCCGCCGTAGACGATCACTGCGACGAGACTCAGGAAAAAAGTCAGGGTCCACAACACCCCGACCTCCTCCCGGCTCCAGTCGCTCGCCATCGCGTCGCGGACGGGCCGCAACATGAAATACGCGGCCATCAGAACGAATACCATCGTGAACGACAGCACCGTCGCCCTGATCTCGTTCGGCTCGACCTTGGCCGCGGCCTTCAAGATTCTGGCTATCGGTCCGTTATTCTTTTCCGTCATGCTGCACTCCGCCAAGCCATCGCCCTTCGGCGATTTCCAGGCCAGAGATTGCCACAGATCGAGCGGCCGCACAGCCGGACGTTCCGCTATCCAAGGCGAGCAATCCCGCCAAAAAAAACGCGGGCCCATGGCCCGCGTCAGATGCAATCGGGTGGCGCTCGTCGTTACAGAGCGTCTTTAGCGATCGCCAGAAGCTCGTCTGCCGGCAGGCGGACTTTGTAGTCGGCCTCGACAAAGTCGTAGACAATCTTGCCGTTCGTGTCGACGACGTAAACGAAGGGCACGGACAGTGCGTTGTGCCGGCCGATCGACGAGTCGGCGTACTCGTAGTTTTTCCGCTCCAGGTAATCGTTCAGCCCCTGCCCCGTGCGGAACGCGGTGCCGAAGGCGAGGGCCGCGCTGATCGACGAGTCGGACAGAATCGTGTAGTCCAGGCCCTCGATATCTTCCTGCGTTTCCTGTTGCAGGCCGGCGTAGAGCTGCTCGGGCGCGTCTCCGGACAGGAACAGGACGTCGTAGCCGCTCGCCTTGAGATCGGGTATGACGGTGCGGAGTTCCGACAGGTGCAGGTTGCAGTACGGGCACCAGCCGCCGCGGAACGAAATCAGGATGGCCGGGCGCTCGAGATTCGCCGGATCGAACGTGAACGCCTCGTCGTCCACCGTGCGCACGGTAAATTCCGGCGCCCGATCGCCGGCCTCGAGCGGCGTGGTGTCTTCCGCCTTGGCGGGCAGGGCCGCATAGTCGGCGGCGGCGACACGCATTGTATGCCCGCAAAAAAATGCGGCAACAAAGAGTGTTACAAACGAAATGTACAGCAGGTTTCGACCAAAATGCATGAGAAATCCCCTCGTGGTGACGTCTCTACAGACCGGCCGGTTATCGTTTTTATTACGTCGCGGGTAATTTTTTTATTCGTAACGCAGCGCGTCGATCGGGTCGAGGCCGGCCGCGCGCTGTGCGGGCCAGATTCCGAAGAACAGCCCGACCCCGGCACTGAACGCAAACGCGGTGGCGATCGACCCGCCCGTGACCACGGTCTGCCAGCCGGCGAACTCGGCCGCGAGATAGGCCGCTCCGGCGCCCAACGCCAGGCCGAGGAGGCCGCCGATCAGGCACAGGGTCATCGATTCGACTAGAAACTGCAGCAGTATATTGCCCTTGGTCGCTCCCAGCGCCTTGCGAATACCGATCTCGCGCGTCCTCTCGGTCACGGTCACCAGCATGATGTTCATGATGCCGATGCCGCCGACCACCAGGCTGACGGCGGCAATGCCGGCCAGAAGATAGGTGAACACCTCGGTCGCTTCCTGACGGGAATCGAGGAACTGTTTTCGGTTCATGATCGAAAAATCGTTGTCTTTCCCCGGCAGGATGCCGTGCTCGCGCCGGAGAATACGTTCGACGTCGACCATGGCCTGTTCGATCGACGCGCCCTCCCGGACCTTGACGCTGATCGATCCCACCTGATCGTCGCCGGTCACACGGAATTGAGCAGTGCTCAGCGGCACCCAGACGTCGTCGTCGGGATTGCGCCATCCCGACGAACCCTTGGGTGCGAGTACGCCGATGACCTCGAACCCGATGGAGCGGATCTGAAGGGTACGCCCGACCAGGCTGGTGGCGTCCACGTCCAGCATTTCCGGGATCTCGGCGCCGAGCACTGCCACCCTTCGGCGGCTGGAATCGTCCGCGCTGGAGAACATGCGGCCCGAAGCGATCTCGAAGCCGTGCACGTCGATGTAGTTGGGCGTCGTGCCCAGCACGGAGACGTTGAGATTGCGGTTGCCGTATTTGATCTGGAAGCGGGCGTTGATCTCGGGCACGACGCCGTCGAAATAGTCCGACCCGCGCGCGAGCGCTGCGGCGTCGTCGGTATTGAGCGTGCCCTGCTCGCGGGCCACGCCGCGACTGAAACGGTTTGCGTTGCCGACCGACAGGATGTCGCCGCCCAACGCTTCCATCTGCTGGTCGATCGCCCGCTGCGCGCCGGTGCCCAGCGCGACCATCGTTATGACCGCGCCGACGCCGATGACGATACCGAGCATCGTCAGCGCGGCGCGGAACAGGTTGCCGCGAATCGACTGCAAGGCAATGCGTACGGTCTCGCCGATGAGCATTATCGCCCGCTCATGATTATTGCGAACCCATGCCGGGCAGCGTTCCAACGCGTCGATTGATGAACTGCTGCAGGCGTTCCTGGGTTTCCACGAGGTGCGCGCTCGGCAATATGAGCACGCGGTCGGACTCGTCGAGCCCCGAAACGATTTCGACGCTGTCCAGGTCGGTGATACCGGTCCGGACGGTGGCGATTCTCGATGCGTCGGCGTCCTGAACGACCACCCAGAATTCGCCGCCGAATCGATAGTCCGCTTCCGGTCGACGGCGTTCGCCGCCGCCGCGGTTCATGCCCGCGAAAACGCGGCGCATCAGCCCCTGTTCTTCCGCGTTCAAAGTTCCGCCGGCGCGGCGCTTTTGCAGGGTCGCGCGCACGGTATCGGCGTCGACGCCGGGCGGCAATTCGATCGTCCGCCCGCGCAGACTTACCGTCTGCGGCGCCCCCTCTTCAGGAGGAACGTCGGCCGGCTTGTTGCCGCCACCGGAGATTTGCCGACGCAGGTCGGCGACGTCGATGCCGAGTATCCCGGCCGTTGCGGACACGTCGCGTTCCGTCCGCAAGGCCATCACGGGAATCGTCAGAACGTCGCGGCGGCTCGCAATCGAAATATCGACTTCGGCGTTCATCCCCGGCAGCAGCAGACCGTCGGGATTCTGGATCGAGATGATGACGGCAAACATCGTCACGTTTTGATCGACCACCGCCTGAGGCTCGATTTTCAGGACGTCGCCCGAAAACGGCTGGTTGGGGTAGGCGGCGACGGTCACCTCCGCGGCCATCCCCGCCTTCACTTTGCCGATATCGGTTTCGTCGATCAGCGCACGCACCTGCACCGCACTCAGATCCGCCATTTTCAACAGCAGCGTTCCGCCGCCGAAGTCCTGGGTCGGCGACGAAATCACCTGTCCTTTTTCGACCGGTTTTTCGATGATCGCACCGCTGACGGGCGCCCGGATCTCGGTATCGTCCACTGCGATCCGCGCGTTTTCGACGGCGACCTCGGCGCTCACGACCAGCGCCTCCGCGTTGGCCAGCTCGAGCGCGGCCTGCTCGAAGTCCGCTTCGGTAAACGTTCCCTGCTCCACCAGCAGTTCGGCGCGCCTCATCTGCGACTCCGAAATCGTCCGGCGCGACAGCGCGGCCTTGAGCTCCGCTTCCGACTGGGCCAGTCGATTGCTCACGGTGCGCGGATCGATGCGGACCATCAAATCGCCGCTGCTGACGTGATCACCGGTTTCCACCATGAGTTCCAGCACTTCGCCGGACGCCTGGGATTTCACCTCGACGGTGGCGAGAGGTTCTACGATGCCCGCCGACCCGACCATGACTTCGATCGATTTTCGTTCGACGCCGGCCGTGTCGTAAATTGGCGCGTTCGTCTGCTCTTCCGCGCAGGCGGCGAGTGCCAAAACAATGAACATCAAGCGCGTAACCGTCATTCCGGGCCTCCCGACCGTCGATCGTCTACAACCTCACCGTCGCTGAGCCGGATGGTGCGCCAGGCATGATCGGCTATGCTCTGCTCGTGGGTAACGACTACGAGCGTATTGCCCGACGCGTGCAGTTCATCAAACAAGCCCATTATTTCGACACCCGTGCTCGAATCGAGGTTCCCCGTCGGCTCGTCCGCCAGCAGAATACTCGGGTTGGTGACCAGCGCCCGGGCAATGGCGACCCGCTGCCGCTGACCGCCGGACATCTCCGAAGGACGGTGTAACATGCGATCCGCGAGTCCAACCCGCTCCAGGGAATGGCGAGCGCGCTCGTGCCGTTCCCGGCGCTTTACGCCCGCGTAAATCAACGGCACTTCGACGTTGCTGAGCGCCGTCAACCGGGACAAAAGATTGAAGGTCTGGAATACAAAACCTATTTCGCCGTTGCGCGCACGCGCGAGCTGGCGATCACCCATTTTCGAGACCTGCTGCCCGTTCAGCCAGTAGTCGCCGGCGGTCGGCGAGTCGAGACAGCCGATGACGTTCATCAGCGTCGATTTTCCGGAGCCCGACTGGCCCATGATGGCCGTGTATTCGTTGTGGGCAATCGTCAGCGTCACGTCGCGTAACGCGTGAATGGTCTCGTCGCCCATCCGATAATTGCGCTGGATACGTTCCAGGCGGATTACCGCGTTTTCGTCCGGATCGATTTGCACAGCCGACGTCATGACAATTGAAGATCTGTTTGGGTGCGACCCAGGATCGTACCCCGGCAGTCGATTATGAGCGATTAGATCTGCAACGGCCGCCCGAATGCCCGATATCTGCGTAAAGAATTGTCAAGGACGGTGCGACGCCCCGGCTCACGACCGGCGCAATCGCGATTTCACACGGCTTTTTCGAGCAGTCGCGGCTGCCCGATTTCCGTCACGTCCTGCGCGCGCCTCTTGGCGCGATACATGGCCTGATCCGCTGCACGCAACAAGCCGGTGAGCGTGTTCGCGTTCTTGGGGTAAAGGGCGAGACCGATACTCGCCGAACAGTGCAGCGTATTCTTACCGATGACGTACGGCTGTTCCAACGCAACGGTCAGCCGCTCGGCCAGGTTCTCCGCAATCTCGCTTTCGACGTCGGGCACGAGGGCGACGAACTCGTCGCCGCCGGGACGGCCGATGATGTCGCAGGGCCGCAGCCCGGTTCGCAGTCGCTCAGCGGCGATCGTCAGGACTTCGTCCCCGATTTCATGACCGCAGCGATCGTTGATCTGTTTGAACCGGTTGAGATCGATGAACAGCAGCGCGCCGGTCGCGTCGTCCGCGCTGTCCGTCAGACGCCGGGCGGCGTCGCGCTCGAATCCGCGCCGGTTCAAGACCCCGGTCAGCGGATCGGTCCAGGCAATGGATTCCATCTGGATTTCCTTCGCCTTTTTGTCGGTGATATCGACGAAGGTCACGGCCACCTCGTCGCCAACCGGCTCGCCAATCACGTGCAACCATCGTTCTTTCGTCCGATTGCCGACCCGGACGTCGACGTCCACGACGTCGCCGCCTTCCACGGCCGTCCGAAATTTCTCCAGAACGGGGGACGCGTCGTTCAGTTCCATACCGCCGGACGCCATCGCAGCCAGTTCGTCAATCGTACGATCGAGCATGTCCTCGACCGGCACTTCCAGGAAACCCGCCGCAGCGCCGTTGGCAAACACGCAGCGCAGCGAACGCCGGCCGACGACGTCCGTTTGCCACCGCATGCGGATGATCCCGTTGACCGAATGGTCGACGAGCGTGCGCAATAACCGCTCGCTGTTACGCACCTCTTGCTGCGCCTTCTCGACGTCGCTGACGTCACGGAACATCAGCACCCGCCCGGATCGCGCCACGGCCTTGCTACTCTCTATGGGCGAAACCTGAACGTGCAGGAACCGGCCGGTTCTGGTCATCATCTTCCGCGGCTCACCGGTACTCAGCGCTTCGTAAACCTCGGGCGCTTCCTCGCCAAAGAGCGACTCCAGGGATTCCTTGAGCGCCTCGGTCTCGTTCAGCTTGAGCAGCGCTTCGGCGCCGCGATTCAGGCCGATCACACGGCTCTGGTCGTCGAGCACGACAACCGGGTCCTGCATGTTCTGGAACACGGTCTCGTAGGCGATCGGCGAAAACTCGATAATCTGCTCGCCGATGATCAGCCACGCGTATACGGGTAACATCGCGGCCAGCACCGGAGGTACGAGCGACATCGTCGCGGGCCCGACCCCGAAATCGTACATGACGACCGCGATCACCGGCAGAAAGGTCGCGGCGGCCAGCATGAACAAGCCACGTCGATGCGCCTGTCCGACGGCCGTGCTGTGCAGGACGAGCTTGACGATCGCCGCCAGAACCATCGCGTACCCGTACGGCGCGTGCAGCAGCAGGTACCAAGGCCCCCATTGCACCGGACGCGTCAGAAACTCCCCGGATTCGTTTACCGCGGGTAGATACCACATGAACTCGTGCCACGGGTTCGTCGCGGCAACGAGGATCGAGCAGATCGGAACGATCAGGAAAACGGCAATCAGCGATCGCGACGTCGGCGCACCAGTGTACTCGCGAAAACAAACGAGCAGGCTGACCGGGGCAAGCGCGGTGCCCACAAAATGCCCCATGCGGCCGATGGAAAAGACCACATAGCTGGACGCCACCATCTCGAGCGCACCGCCAAGCACCCACAGACCGACGATGAACGCGGTCAGGCCGATGGGCAGGTTGCCGGGTTCCCGGTTGCCGCCGATCAGCCGCGCGCCCAGCAGCAGGTAGCAAATACCGCTGAAGCACAGCAGGACCGCAAGTACGATCAGCAGATCCATGACGAAGATTCCGTTCTCGAAGTCGGCGAACAGCGGGCATGGTAATACCGGTAATTCGTTGATTCTGCGACCTAATCCACAGCTTTAGCAACGTTGGAACGCGTACTATGTCGGAGCTGATGCAAATGGCCGCAAACCGGGTTCCGACGCCGGGCTGCGGCGCATCGAAGAAGGTCCCGCAGCTGGGAGGCGAAACAATGTCCGACGAGAAAAAATCGGCGAGGCCGACACTAAAGCCGACCAAAATTCGCACGGACGGTCGTGGACGCTCGGTGTGGGCCGATCCGGTGGCGACGGCCAAATTCGAGCTGGTGTCGACACAGGAGTTGCGAGTGATTCTGGAATCCGACGACGAACAGAGCGTCCGATCCATCGAAGACGCGGCCGCAACCACCGACGACGGCGTGCTGGCGCGCAACGCGGAGACGGGGATGTTCGAGATCATTGACGATACGGATCTGCGGGCGCTGATCGACAACGACTTTGGCCTGCCCAAACACACCCGGCCTGCCGACGTGACCCTCGAACCGATCGAGACCGGCGGCGACGATGAGAGCCTGTCCCTCGTGAGCACCCAGGCCTTGCGCAAAATCATCGGCGCCGACACGGACGATGACGATATCCCCGAGGAGCTGGACACCGGCGGCGGTTTCGATCCCTACAACACCGGTTGAGCGGCGGGAATCCGCGTCGAATCGTCCGGCTCAGACCGCCGAATACACTGCCGCGACCCCAGGCGGATTGAACGGGTTACAGCTCGAGCCTGAAGTACTGTCCCACGAGATCGTGACCGAAGCTGCGATGAGGCTCTTCCTTGATAAGCTCGAACCCTTCCGCCTCGTAGATGCCGCGTGCCGCAACCAGGACATCGTTTGTCCACAGGGTGAGTCTTCGGTATCCCTTCCGCCTTGCAAACTGGACGCACTCAGACACCAGTCGTTTGCCAATGCCGAGCCCTCTCGCGTTCGGCTCGATCAACAGGAGACGGAGTTTCGCGACGTCATTCGATTCACGCACCAGAAAAACGCAGCCGACGTTCTCTCCGTCCCTTTCCGCAATCCAGCAGCGTTCGCGATCAGTGTCGAAGGTTCGGATGAATTTCGCGGTGATCTCAGCGACCAGCGCCTCGAAGCTTTGGTCCCAACCGTATTCGCGCGCGTACAAAACGCCATGGCGATGCACGACCCAGCCGATGTCCCCGGGTCGATGCGGGCGCAAAACGACTGAATCGGGAAGCCCGGCCGACGCCGCATCGTCTTTTCTGTCCTGAAGGCCGGCCTTCTCGAACCAGTGGTGCGCGTACGGCTCTTCGTTGAACGCCTCAACCTCCCTGTACCCGTAACGCCGGTAAAACGCTTGCGCTTCTTTCAGCGACTCGTTGGTTTCCAACCTCAGGACCCGAATGCCTGTTTTACGGGCATGTTCCTCCAACTGTTCGAGCATGCGGCGCGCGATACCGAGACCCCGGTGGGCGGACGACACCCACATTCGCTTGATTTCGCCGACGCCGTTCTTTTGCCCCTTGAGCGCGCCGCAGCCGATAGGCGCGCCGTGCAGGCGTGCAATCAGGAAAATGCCGTTCGGCGGCGTCAATGCGTCGCGATTCGCAGGAATGCTGACCGCCGGGTCGAATCCGGCGGCGAACCTTTCGGACAACTCGGCAAAATATTCCTCCAGGCACCACAACGCGTCGACGCTGCCGGGGTCTTCGACCGATATTTCCACCGCGGACGCGTGCATCAAACGCTCTACCGCGCTCATTGCGGCGACCAGGCGGGTTTTTTGACGGCGACTCAACGGCTCCAGCAGCGTTTCGGTAAACGCATCCGAGCGCCGGTCGAGTACCGCGAGCTCGCGCCGGCCCTTGGCGGTCAGGGCTGCGCGCCTGACGCGACCGTCCTCGTTCGAAACTCTTGATTTAACGAGTTTTTGTTTTTCCAGAGACGTCACCAGACGGCTGAGGTACCCGGAGTCGAGTGACAGCCTCGTCCGCAGCTCGCGAAGGTCCGCACCCTCCTGGCCAATCTCGTACAACAGCCGCGCCTCGCCCAGCGGGCGTCCGCGGCCAAGAAAGCTCTGGTGGAGGACACCAATTCGCTGGGTGATCGTCCGATTGAAGCTGCGGACCTGCTCGGTTTCGCTACCGGTCATTCTCTGACTATAGTCAGAGATTTGTCGAATAGCAATCGCGGGCGGCCTGAAGACCGCGCCGGCTGGATTACAGCAGCAGCTCCCGAATTCTCGAATAGCAGCGTTCGCTGCGTTTGAAATGAAAAGCCTGCATCCCGACGTCTCGTGCCGCACGGACGTTCGGAGCGGAATCGTCGATGAACAGGGTATCGGCAGGCCGTAGCCCGTACCGATCGATGAGTAAGCGGAATATCCCGATATCGGGCTTCGCGCAACGCTCCTTTCCGGAGATCACGACCCCCTTGAACATACCGAAAAACGCCTGATGCTCGATAAACCCGAAGGTCTCCACCGACATGTTCGACAGGCAGTACATATCGATCCCGGCCGCGTAGACGTCCTCGAGAAGCCGAACACTCTCGGGAATGGGCACGAGCGACCGTTTGGCTGCCAGCAGGGCCCGCGTCACGTCACCGCTTCGGAGGTCCGATCGCTCCACCGCCCGGGCGACGACCGACGATTCGGACCGCAGCCCGCGATCCATGTCCAGCCAGTCCGGGTGCTCGAACAATTGCAGCCTGAGCTGGCTTTTTTCCTTTGCGGCGTTGTCGAGAGATTCCAGAATCTCATCGACGTTCCAATTCAAAACGACGTTACCCAGATCGAACACGGCGTCCATCTACGTCACCGGCCTTTCGTTTGTGATCGACGCGCAAACCTGCGAGTAGATCTGCCGGGCGTTTGCCCGGGGTACCGCCGCCATCAGCCGGAGAAACGGGAGCGCCGTCTGTTCCGCGGCGGCGGCGTCCTGCAAATAGGCGTCGTCCTCACCGCGCAACGACTCGCGCCAGGCGAGAATCGCGACGGTCGTCGCCAGACGCGTCTTGATCAATTCGTGCAGGACGTCGGTCTCCGGGCGGGTCAACGCCGTCACCGAATGAAAGCCGGCGACCAGCTCAGTGATCAAGGTGAGAGGGTTTCCCTGCGGCACCCGCAGATACGCCGCGGCGACGGCAACGTCGACGATCAACGGCGAGCTGAGCATGTCACCGAAGTCTATGAGGCCGGCGACTCGCCGGCCGTCGGCGGACACCAGCACGTTACCGGGGTTTGCGTCGTTATGTATGACCTGACGGCGCAGCGCGGCGAACCGCGGTAACGCGTCTCTCTCGAAATCATCCAGTGTTTGCTGCAACAAACCACGGGTATCGGGGTCCTCGACATGAGGCAGCAACTCGCGAATCCGCGTCGCGCGTTTCATGTCCCAAAGCAGGCTCTGATCGGCGCCGGGATGCGAAAAATCGGCCAGCGCTCCGTCGAGCCTCGCCAGACAGGCGCCGAGATCGCGGCATAACGCCGGTGTGAGCGGAACGTCGGCCAGCGGCCGGCCCGGCAGGTAACTGACCACGCGGGTTACGTGCCTGGCGTCGCCGTGCTCGACGACGATATGGCTGAGGCCCTCCTTCGTTTCGACGATCGTCGGCGCGGCGATCGAGGAATCCTTTTTCGACGCGATGTGTTGCAGCGCGCGAATCTGAAAATCGGTGACGAGCGGGTCTTCGAGCGCATTTGCGATCTTCAGAACGAACCGCCGACCGTCCGGGTTGCGTAGCAGGAAATTCTGATCGCGCTCACTCACTATCGGCTGCGCGTCGACGCTCAAACCGTAATGCTCGCGCGCGATTGTAACGGCATCCGCCGCGCTCAGACGCGGGGGAACGGCCGCGATCGCACTAAACGGGTCGTTGTCGCGATCGTCGGACGTCATTGCCGAACGCGGGACGCCCCGCGCCTCAGTCCCGCCATTTTGCGACGGTGGGCGGATCGTACTCACTAAAACGATCCAGCAGCGACGACGCGTCGCCGGCGAAGAGCAGCATTGCCCGGTGCGCAGGCCTGATAAAACCCTCGCGTTCCGCATGCTCCATGAAGCTTTCGAGCCGATCGTAATAACCGGCCACGTTCAGCACGCCGCTGGGTTTGCGATGAAAACCCAGCTGCCCCCAGGTGAGCACTTCGACGATCTCCTCCAGGGTGCCGAACCCGCCGGGCAGGGCGACAAACCCGTCGGCCATTTCGGCCATCATCGCCTTGCGCTCGTGCATGGTATCGGTGACGTGCAACTCGGTCAGGCCTCCGTGCGCGATCTCTTTGCGCACCAGGGAATGCGGCATGACGCCGCAAACGCGGCCGCCCCGTTCGAGCACCGCGTCCGCCAGCACTCCCATGATGCCCTTGCGCGCACCCCCGTACACGAGCTCCAGATCGCGCGCGACGAGTTCGGCGGCGAAACCGATCGCGGCATCTTTGTAGTCGGGCCGTTCTCCGGGGCTCGACCCGCAATACACGCAGATCCTCTTCAACGAAAGATGCCTCTAGGCGGCGCCCGGATAGACGATGGCCGCAAGCTCCGGGCGGCGCTCCCGCATCTCTTCCGGCGTCAATGCGTCGAGCTCGTGGGGGAACACCAGCCACTCGGCCGTCTCGTGCAGGAAATAGTCCGGTATCAGGTCCGTCTCGTTGCGGCTTGGCTTGTACCAGGGAGCGGCAATCCGGATGTCTTCCGGCGTATTGGCTCGAGCGCGCCGCTTGAGTTCGGCGAGCACGGCCGCAAACGTATTTCCCGTATCGAACACGTCATCGACGATCAGCAAACGATCGTCGTGACAGATCTTCTTGACGATGTAGTTGAGCCCGTGCACGGCCACCCGACTCCGCCGGTCGACGCCTTCGTAGGACGAGGTGCGTATGGCAATGTGGTCGGACTCTACGCCGCAGTAGGAAAGTATTTCCTGGACCGCCATGCCGACCGGCGTGCCGCCGCGCCAGATGGCAATGATCATCGTCGGCCTGAACCCGCTTTCCAGAATCTTCACGCCGAGGCGGAACGAGTCCTCCAGCAGGTTCTGCGCCGTCAAGACGGTCTTATCCATGGTCACCTTTTTCGCTGATTGGTGTTCGACCGGGCACTTTTTTTGTGTTTTTGCGCTGGGCGTGCGGATGGCGTCTATACTACCTCAGTCTGACGACAACGAAAAAGCTCATGCAAAAAAACTACATTGCGGCCGACGATCTTCTGCTCGATTCCTTCAGGCTCGCCGCCAGGATTCACGAATCGGGCTTCCGACCGGACTTTCTCGTCGGCCTGTGGCGCGGCGGCAGCGCCGTGGGCATTGCCGTGCAGGAAGGGCTCGACCACTTCGGCATACCGACCGATCACATCGCGATCCGCACCTCGTACAGCGGCCAGGCCAACTACGCCGAGATGGTCGACAAGGCCGACGCGATCCGTGTGCACGGCCTGCAATACCTGCTCGAGAACCTGTGCGGCGAACATTCACTGTTGATCGTCGACGACGTTTACAGCACGGGCTCCAGCGTCAAAGCCGTTATCGACCAGCTCGCGCGGAAAACGCGACGCAATTTGCCTCACGATATCCGCATCGCAACCGTCTGGTACCGTCCATCGGACCGCAGCGTTCGGGAACCGGATTTTTACGTCCACCAGACGCAGAACTGGCTGGTGCTCCCGTACGAATTGGCCGGACTCTCGCTGGACGAGCTGCAAACGCACAAGCCGGAACTGGCGCCGATCGTCGACCAGCTGCGCGCGCTGAAGGACGGCAGTTCGGCCTGAGGCCCGCGTGTTGCGTTCAGTATGCGGGTCGCCCGTCCGGACGGGCTCCTACAACGATCCCCTCGCGCTGTTGGAGGCCGCCTCTCGACGCTGCTCAACGCTGATGGACAGGCTGACCCATCACGTACGTCGCATACACCTGGCGGTCGTCACCCAACGTCATTAACGCGAAGAGGCGTTCCGCCGGGTGTTCGGCGTTCGACGTGCGCCTGGCCGTCATCGCCGTGGCTGCTGGATCGAGCACGACAAAATCCGCCTCTTTCCCGCTGGCGAAATTGCCGATGCGATCGTCCAGGTCCAGCGCCTTCGCCGCGCCCAGCGTCGCCAGATAAAGCGCTTTGTAAGCGGGCAGCGACTGGCCTCGCAGCTGCAGCACTTTGTAGGCGTCGCCCAGGGTTCGCAGCATGCTCAGACTCGTACCACCGCCGACGTCGGTGCCGATGCCCGTTGCAATACCGGCATCGTCCGCGGATTTCAGATCGAACAATCCGCTGCCCAAAAACAGGTTCGAGGACGGACAGAACGCGATCGCGCCGCCGTGGTCCGACATGTGCCGCCGATCGGTGTCGTCCAGATGCAGGCAATGCGCAAACACCGAGCGATGGCGCAACAACCCGTATTGCCGATAAACGTCCAGGTAACTGCGGCTCTCCGGAAAGCGCCGGGCGACGGCGGCGACCTCGCCGTGGTTTTCGGCGAGATGTGTATGAACGTGCACGTCCGGAAACTCGCCCGCGAGTTTCCCCGCCGCCTCGAGCTGCGCCGCCGTCGAGGTGAGCGCGAAACGCGGCGTAATGGCGTACCCGAGCCGGTCCAGGCCGTGCCATTTTTCGATCAGCTCCCGGCTCTCGCGGTACGCCAGATCGGCCGTGTCGCGCAGCGCTTCGGGACAGCCCGCATCCATCAGCACCTTCCCGGTCAGCAGGCGCATGTTGCGAGTCCGCGCCGCCTCGAACATCGCGTCTACCGACGCTCGATGTACCGTTGGGAACACCAACGCGGACGTGGTGCCGTTTTTCAGAAGCTCGCCGGCAAAATATTCGGCGACCTCGTGAGCATGAGCGGCGTTCCGGAACTTCTCTTCTTCCGGGTACGCGTAACGATTGAGCCAATCGAGCAGCTGGGCGCCATACGATGCAATCATGTCGATCTGAGGATAGTGCACGTGGCAGTCGATCATCCCCGGAATCAGCAAAAAGTCCCTGAGGTCGGTTACCGGCACCGAGTCACCGACGGCGCCGAGCAAGGCCTCGGCAGGGCCCAGTTGGCTCACGCGGCCGCCTTCAACGATCAGCAGGCCGTCGGCAAAGTATTCGACGTCGCGCGCGTCGTCCGAGACGCCGGGATCACCGAGGCAGTGCAAGACGGATGAACGGTAGGCGCGGATATCGGACACGAGCGTTACTCGACTGCCAGCGTAACGGGCCGCTCGAGAATCCGCTCCTCGCAGTTGTTCTCGGCGCCTCCGGCCCGATCGACGACCAGGAAATCCTGTCCGGACTCGAGCGCGATCAACGGCATGTGCCAGACGCCGCGACGGTAGTTGATACCCTGATGGCCGCTTGTGACGAAGGCGCGCAGATCCGACACGCCAACGGTTTCGGCGGGCGGCGCAACCACGACGACAAAACGAAAGGGCGCCAGCGGAATGAATGCCTGGCTGCCCAGCGGATGCCGTTCCACCAGGTCGAAGGTGTACGGCAGCGTGGTTGCCGCGCGCGATCGCGCAATACTGATCGTGGCGCGGGCGCCCTCGCCTGCCGCGACCTCTACCGCGGCGAGATCGTCGAATCGATCGAAACGGGCGGCGTTCATGGTCTCTTTGCGATCGGCGAACGCGGCGATGACGTCGCCGAACGCGGCGAAACGTTCCGCCGTGATCGGCATCGCACGCAGGATATCCTCCGTCATGGCGCCTCCTTCAGACGGCCGAACAGACGCAGCCGGCTCACACCGCCGTCCGGAAAAATCGACAGGCGAACGTGGGTAACGGTACCCAGGTCCGCCACTTCCTCCGAGAACGAATGCTCGGCATCCGCAGACAGTTTTTGCTCCGGCAGCAAAATCGGCCAGTCAACGCTTTGCCCGGCCAGTGACGAAGGCGGCGCATCGCCGGCCACGGCTGTGGCCTGAAGCATCGCGCGGTCGGGGTAGTTGCCTTTGAAATGCCCCGTATCGATCAGCACCTGGTCGATCACGCCGCGATGACCCAGCGCCAGCACCACCCAGTCGTTGCCGGGGCCGCGGCGGCGCGCGGTTTCCCAGCCGTCACCCATGTTCACCCCACGGCCGTCGAGATTGAGGTTGTGCATCGAGCCGTAATGTTCGTCACTGCAGATCAGAGATCGCCCGCCGTTCTGCAGCGCAACGAGATCGATCCGCGCGCCGTCGCGGCCGGCAAACTCGGGCCGAACCTCCCCGTAAACCCGGAGACGCGCAACACCGCCGTCCGGATAAATGTGCAGCCGTACATGCGTGATCACGTCGCCGCTCATGGCGGGGACATAGTGATGCGCGTCACCCTTCAGCTCGACGCGCTCGACCAGCGGCCGCCATTCGTCGTCTGCGGGAACCTCCGCTCCGCTCACGCAGGCTTCTATCGACGCCGCCGGTGGAAAGTTGCCGGTAAAGTGACTGGTGTCGATGTCAAATCCGCGAACGACGCCCGGTATGCCCAATCGAATCACACAGTAGTCGTGTCCCGGAACGCGCTTGCGACGGCTTTCCCAGCCGTCCATCCATTTCCCGTGGTCGTCGTATTTACCGTCGATGAATACGGGATCGGCGGGCTCGATCAGCCGCTCCTTTGCCGCAAAAAATTCGTCGCTTGCATAAACCACACGCGTGCCCAGGCGCGGCTGTTCGAGCTGCACCCACTCGTGAAAAGGATTGTCCTCACGCGCCGTCATCGTCCGGCCCCTCGGATCGGTCACTTGAATGGATAACCCGCAGCCTCAGCCGCGCGATCTCGTGAATCTCGCGAATGGCCGTATCGAACTCCGTGGACGCGTCGTTTTCCAGACGCTCCGCGAACGCGTTCAGAATGTCCTGTCGATTTCGATCGCGCACGGCCATCACGAAAGGAAAACCGAATTTCGTCTTGTAGCTGGCGTTCAGCGTCTGGAAGGACTCGAACTCCTGCGTGGAACACTGGTCGATGCCCGCACTCTTTTGTTCGTGTGTCGAGTCTCCGGTCAGTTCGCCGCGCACCGCCGCCTTCCCGGCAAGGTCCGGATGCGCGCGAATCAGCGCGAGTTTGGTTTCACGATCGGCCGCGTCCACGCAGGCCGCCAGCGCTGTTTCGATGTCCTCTACTCCCGATTCCGCGGCGACACTCGGAAACGCCTGCTCGGCCACCCAGGCCGAGTGCTCGTAAACGCCGCCATAGCGGGCGACGAACTCCTCACGCGTCATGGCTACGGTCTGTTTTGAGACAGGTTCTAGAACCTATCTCATAATTGTTCGTGGCCGCGCCGGTAGCCATTTTTTCGCCAGGCAAGGCGACGCGAGCGCCGTGTAGCCCGGCTACATCAGCGAGCGGTAACGCGGCCTGGCGGAAAAATGGCTGCCGTCCCAACGGGTTGCCGTCCCAGATGCCGCGAGGCCGCGTTGCTCGTCGCTTATTTGGAGTCACCAAACTTCACTCCTCGCGCCTTGCCTCGCGGCATCTGGCACGGCAACGCGGCCACGAACAATTTTGAGATAGGTTCTAGTTTGCGCCACGCAACATCCCCCGATACCAGGCATCGATCAATACGCGCTCGTCCTCGCTGATGCCGGTCAGATTGCCGATCGGCATCGCCCGGGTAACGACCGTCTGCTGATAGATCCGCTCGGCGTCCGCGACGATCTGCTCGTCGTTGTCGAACGCCACACCGGCGGGCGGCGCCGGAAACGCCGCATGGGACGGCCGGGCCGCATGGCAGGTGACGCAGCGGTGTTCAATGACCGGGCGAACGTCGTCCAGCGTTACCGACGCCGCGGTCGCGTCGCCCGCCCGCGGCGCAATCGCCGCCGCGACGCTCAGCAGCAGGAGCAGCGCGAGGATCATCGGCAACGGCGACGCCTGGCCGGCGTGGCGCGTGACGAAAAAGACGCGGATCAACGCACCGGCCAGGGAAATAGCGATCAATATGAGCCAGTTGTATTCGTGCCCGTACGTCATCGCATAGTGATTGCTGGTCATGACGAACAGCACCGGCAAGGTGAAATAGGTGTTGTGAACGGAACGCTGCTTACCGCGGATGCCGTGTATCGGATCGGGCATCTCACCGCGGGATGCGGCTTCAACCATACGACGCTGACCCGGGATGATGACAAAAAAAACGTTCGCCACCATGATCGTGCCCAATACCACGCCAAAATGAATGTAGGCCGCCCGTCCACTGAACAACTGACAGAGTCCCCACGCAAGCGCCGCCGTCAGAACGAGCAGGACCAGCGCGAACGCCGTCGCGTTCTTACCGAGCGGCGATCTGCACAGCAAATCGTATACGAACCAGCCGCCCACGATAAAAGCGGCGGCCAGACCGACGGCGTAGGGTGCCGACAGGTCGGCCACGGAAGGGTCGATCAGGTAAACCTCGGCGCCGTACCAGTAGACCAGCAGCAGCAGGAACATGCCCGACAACCAGGTCGTATAGGCTTCCCACTTGAACCAGTGCAGCGTCTGCGGCAGAACCTGCGGCGCCACTTTGTATTTCTGGGCGTGGTAAAAGCCGCCGCCGTGCACCGACCACAACTCTCCGCCAACCCCCTTGTCCTCGTCGGCCTGCAGCTTCGGCGCTTCGAGATGGTTGTCCAGCCAGATGAAATAAAAAGACGAACCGATCCAGGCGATACCCGTAATGAAGTGCACCCAGCGGGCGAACAAATTGAGCCATTCGACAAAGTACGCTTCCACGGTCCTACCCGGAGTGGCTGCTCAAGCGATGTACGTTGCCCGGATTGACCGCGGCGGCCGACGCGTCGCGCAGTTGCAAAAGCTCCGCGGCGACAGCCAGTGCAATCTCGGCGGGCTTTTTACCGCTGATGCCCGCGATGCCGATGGGACAGCGTAAGCGGTCGACGCCCGTCACGCCTTCCTGAGCGAATCTTTTCTCGAACCGGCGGCGCTTCGAGCGCGAACCGATTAGACCGAGATACGCAAAATCGCCGCGCGCCAACACCGCTCTGCAAATTTCGTAATCGAGCGGGTGACTGTGCGTCAGCACGACGAAATAGCCGTTTCCGGGCAGTGCGGCAACTTCGCGCGCCGGCGCGCTGCTCCGTAGCGTTTGAACGTTCCCCGGCACCTGTTCGGGGAGAAACCCCGGGCGGCTATCGATCCAGCGAATGTTGGCGTCGAGCGTCGCGAGCATCGCAACCGTCGCGGTGCCGACGTGGCCGGCGCCGAATACCGCGATATTGAAATCACTGGAGACGATGGGTTCCACCAGCACCAGTTTGGCCGTCCGATCACCCAGGCGCCGCGCCTTACCGTCCGCCGCGGCGCGACCGACGACGTCAGCCACCGCCGGATCTGCCTGGAGGGCTTCCGGCAGGGGAGCTGCCCCGGTTATCACCAATCGTCGAAAACCGCCGCTTTCCCGCGGCCAGCTGATCAAAACCGCCGGCTCGCCGCAACCGCCTGCATGCCGCAATTCATGAATCCAGCTCGATGCGGAAGTGAGCTTCTCGAACATTACGTCGACGACGCCGCCACAACACTGACCGCAGTCGGCGCCCAGCGGAAATCTTCGCAGAGACTCCATGGGGCCTTCGCCGGCGGCATGCAGCAGCTCCCAGCCGATGCGCGTACACTGATACTCGAGCTGGCCGCCGCCGATCGTGCCGATCGTCTCATCACGAGTGACCAACATGCGGGCGCCGATCTCGCGCGGCGCCGATCCGCGCACGCCGGCAACCGTCACCAGCGTTGCAGGCTCACCCGCGTTAACGAGCGCCGCCGCCTTGTCCAACCATCGGTTCATGCCGGCTGCCCCGGGGGCCGGTCAACGGACTCCGACGCGTTAAGCGCTCGCAATACCGCCTCCGGCGTCGCCGGCGCCTCCAACGGCGGCAAGGCCCCGTCCGCACCCGCGGACGCTACGGCGTCGCGAATCGCAAAAAACACCGACAGTGCCAGCATCAACGGCGGCTCGCCGACCGCTTTGGAGCGAAAGATCGTTTTCTCCTCGTTCGCGGCCGACTCCAGTATCTCCACACGAAGGTCCGCTGGGACATCCGAGCTGGTCGGTATTTTGTAGGTGGACGGGGCATGGGTGCCGAGTTCTCCGCGCTCGTCCCACCACAGTTCCTCCGAGGTCAGCCAGCCCATGCCCTGGACGAAACCGCCCTCGATTTGCCCCATGTCGATGGCCGGGTTCAGCGACCGGCCGCAGTCGTGCAATATATCGACTCGCAGCGTCCGGTGTTCTCCCGTCAGGGTGTCAACAACGACTTCGGTAACCGCGGCGCCATACGCAAAATAGTAAAACGGGCGGCCGCTGAACGTCGAACGGTCGTAGTTTATTTTCGGGGTGCGGTAAAAACCGGTTGCCGACAACGAGGTCCTGGCGAACCAGGCGAGCCGCACCAGCTCCGCGAACTCGACCGACTGATCGCCGACGTTCACGCGGTTGTCGCGGAAAACCACGTCTTTCTCAGCCACGGCGAAGTGTTCGGCGGCAAAACGCCGCAGCCGCTTCTTTATTCTGCGCGCCGCTTTTTGCGCGGCCTTGCCGTTCAGATCCGAGCCGCTGGAGGCCGCCGTCGCCGACGCATTGGGGACTTTGCTGGTGTCCGACGCGGTGATCTTGATGCGGTCGATGTCGATCTGCAGCTCCTCGGCAACGACCTGCGCGACCTTCGTGAACAGCCCTTGCCCCATCTCCGTTCCACCGTGATTCAGGTGGACCGTGCCATCGGTGTAAACGTGCAGCAACGCGCCGGCCTGATTGAGATGGGTCGCGGTGAAGGAGATTCCGAATTTTACCGGTGTCAGCGCAATACCGCGTTTCAGAATCGTGCTTCGCGCATTGAAATCACGGATCTTCTCGACCCGCTTCCGGTATCCGGCGCTGGCCTCCAACCGCCCGACGATTTCCTCGATGATATTGTCTTCGACTTTCTGACGGTACGGCGTCACGTCACGCTCGCCGACACCGTACAGATTACGGCGCCGTACATCGAGTCCGTCTTTGCCGAGATGACGCGCGATATCGTCCATCACGTACTCGATACCGAACATCCCCTGCGGCCCGCCGAAACCGCGAAACGCGGTATTCGATACCGTGTGGGTCTTGCAGCGATGCGAGACGACGGTGACGTGCGGCAAGAAATAGGCGTTGTCGCAGTGGAACATCGTGCGGTCGTTAATCGCGCCGGACAGATCGGCGGACATGCCGCAACGGGACGCGAACCTGAATTCGATCCCCGTGATTCTGCCGCTGTCATCAAAACCGACGTCGTAGTCGATGACAAAATCGTGACGCTTGCCGGTCATCAACATATCGACGTCGCGATCGAGACGCAGCTTGCACGGCTTACCCGTTTTTTGCGCCATCAGAGCGGCCAGGCAGGCGATCAACGCCGGCTGACTTTCCTTGCCGCCGAACGCACCGCCCATGCGGCGGCACTCGACAACAACGTCCTTGGATGCTTTCCCGATTGCGCCCGCGACGAGATGCTGCACTTCGCCGGGGTGCTGTGTCGAACTGTAGACGAACATGTCGCCGTCTTCGCGCGGCAGCGCCATGGCAATCTGGCCCTCGAGATAAAACTGGTCCTGGCCGCCGACCCGGGTCCGTCCTCTCAGCCGGTGCTGCGACGCTTCGAGCGCCGACCGGCTGTCCCCCCTGCTGAGGGTCTCGCTCGGCAGCACAAACGATTTTTTCTCGACCGCCGTCTCGGCATCGAGGATCGGCTCGCGGTCCTCGTAGTCGATGACGGCAAGCCGCGCAGCCTTCCGCGCCTGATCGACGGTCCTCGCCGCGACGGCGAACACCGCCTGGCCGGCGTACTGCACCAGACCGGGCGCGAGAATCGGATCGTCCGGGACGACCGGACCGCAGTTGTTGTCACCCGGTATGTCGTCGGCGGACATGACGTCGACGACACCCGCCGCGGCGAGGACCGGCTGAAGGTCGATCGAGCGGATGACGGCATGCGGCCGTGTGCTCATGCCGACCGCGAGATGCAACAGCCCGTTGGGCTCCACGATGTCATCGGTGTACGTCGCCTCGCCGCTGACGTGCAGACGCGCACTGTCGTGCGGCGTCGCGGAGCCCACCGACCCGGCGACCCCGGTCACCGCCCCGCTACGCGCGCCCGTACGCATACACCCCCAGCCTCTTGTTCTCGGCGACCTCGACGTAAAACCGCCGCAGCAGATTCCGGCAAATCTGCATCCGGTAGTCCGCACTTGCGCGGGCGTCGGTGATCGCTTGGAAGTCTTTCGCGAGTTCGTCCGCAGCCGCCGCGATCGTATCGGCAGACAGCGTTTTGCCGGCGAGCGCCATCTCACAATGGCTGGCCCGGGAAGGCACGGCGGCCATGCCGCCGAACGCGATACGCGCCGCCTTGACGTTGTTGCCGTCGAGCGTCAGCGAGAACGCGGCGCACACCGCGGAGATGTCCTGGTCGAAACGTTTCGAGACCTTGTACGCTCGAAAGCGCAGGTCGTCCGACGGCAAGGGTACGTGGATCGTCTTCACGAATTCGCCCGCCGCCAGCGCGGTCTGCTGATAACCCAGATAAAACTCGTCCAGCGGGACCACCCGCTCGCGGTCGCCGCGGCGTAACGTCAAGCGCGCCGCCAGCGCCATTAATGCGGGCATTGAATCGCCGATGGGCGAACCGTTTGCGATATTCCCACCCAGAGTTCCGGCATTGCGTATCGGCGGAGACCCGTATCGGAGAAACAGCTCTTCGAGCGCGGGGTAGTGCTCGACCAATACGTCCATAACATCGCTCAGGGTGACCGCGGCGCCGATATCGATGTGCGAGTTCGTCACGTCTACAGTACGCAGTTCCGCGACTCTGCCCGTGTAAACGATGGGTCCGAGCTCGCGGTGCTGCTTCGTCACCCAAAGGCCGATATCGGTGCCGCCAGCCAGAATCGTCGCGTCCGGCAGCGCGTCCAGCAGGCCGGCCAATTCCGCCGCCGAGCGTGGCGCGTAAAACGCCCGCGGTCCCGCGCCAGTCGACAGACTGTCGTCGCGCTGAAGCCGTTTAATCGCATCGGATTTTTCGGTCAACGCCGCGCTTTTTTCGGCGCCGCAGACGGCAAACCGCCAGTCGTCGGCTACCTCCGCTGGACCGGCGTCACCGTACATACGCTCCGCCGCATCGACGATGGGCCGGTAGCCGGTGCAGCGGCAGAGATTGCCCGCCAGCGCATCGTCGATCTCGACGCGAGTCGGCCGCGAATTGCTCTTGAACAGTGCGAACATGGACATCACGAAACCGGGTGTGCAAAAACCGCACTGCGAACCGTGGCAATCAACCAGCGCCTGCTGCACCGGGTGCAAACGCCCGTCGGGACTTTTCAGGCTTTCCACCGTGAACAGTTCCCTGCCGTCCAGCGTCGGTAAAAACTGAATACAGGAATTGACCGCGCGCGTCTTGAGCGAGCCCGCTTCATCCAGCTCCACCAACACTACGGTGCAGGCGCCACAGTCGCCCTCCGCGCAGCCCTCCTTCGTGCCGGTTCGGCCAAGATCTTCGCGCAGGAATTGCAGGACGGTGCGCGTCGGTTCGACGTCGCGGAGCTCGATGACCTCACCGTCCAGAATGAATCTGATCGTGTGCTCGGTCGACCGGTTTTGCGGCGTCGAATTCATCTCGGAAGGCGCGGCCCTCAGCTGCCCCGGTAGGTGGAATAGCTCCACGGCGAGACGAGCAACGGCACGTGATAGTGCTCGTCGTCCGCGATCTGGAAGCGGATGACCACGTCCTGCAGAAACGGTGTCGGAGTGGGCACGGCGTCGTGCGCCGCGAAGTAGGTGCCGACGTCGAACTCGAGTTCGTATTTACCCGCCCCGCTCGACTCGGCATCCAGCAAAGGTTCGTCGGTGCGACCGTCGGCGTTGGTTACCGAACTGGCAACCAGTTTGCGTTCGCCCTCGAGCGAATAAAGGCGCACGGGAATCCCGCTCCCCGGCCGTCCTCGAGCGGTATCCAGTACGTGCGTTGTCAATCGTCCCATGGTTCTCGTTTTTTGCGGTCGCGATGGACCCGGCGACTTACCATGATATACCAGCTCATGAGCCTACAAAGGCCCCAAACTGTATAGCCACAGGATCGCCCCGCTGTGCTAGCGTTGACGGTTCAGTCAACGGGATCGGGGGAGAACGTGATGAGCAGCCACAGTATCAGCCGGCGGCACTTCATGCAGGGATCGAGCGCGATGGCGGGCAGTTCCCTGTTAAGACTGAGCGCACCCGTGTTGGCGGCCGCGGCGCAGGCGGCCTGTTCGGCCAGGGACGAGGGCGCCGCTTACAAGGTCCTGAGCGCAACGGAGGCGCTCGAGCTGGAAGCAATGGCGGCCCGCATCCTTCCCACGACGACCACGCCGGGCGCTCGCGAGGCCGGCGTCATCCACTTTTTCGACAACGTGCTCGGCGGGCCAATGGCGGGGATGCTGGGCGCCATTCGCGGCTCCCTGCCCGGGTTTCAGCAGGGGGTTACCGACAGGTTCGCCGGTGCGGAACGGTTTTCCGACCTCGGTGAGGACGATCAGGACGCCTGGCTCGCCGAAAACGAGCGCACGCCGCTGTTCAACCTCGTTCGTACGCTGACACTGATCGGCTTCTTCGCGATGAGTAAACACGGCGGAAACAAAGATCATCTCTCCTGGGACCTGATCGGCTTCGAGGGCCACGCGGCCACGCAGCCGCCCTTCGGGTATTACGACGCGCAATACATCGAGGAGAACCCCAATGGCGACTGAGAACCAGACGGAATATGCGCTCGACGACGCGGTCGATTTCGTCGTTGTCGGTTCCGGCTCCGCCGGCGGCATCCTGGCCAGGGAGCTCTCGACCAACGGCTTCAGCGTCGTGGTGTTGGAGCAGGGTCCGTTCCGGGAAGCAAAGGACTTCACGCACGACGAATTCGAGGTGGTCATCAGCGGCGGTCTCACGGGCGGCACGCCGGCCGAAAACCCACAGACCTTCAGGCACGACGAAAGCGAAGTTGCCGAGATACTGTTCGGCCGCAATCCGGCCTGGTACTACGAAGGCGTCGGCGGCGCCAGCGTGCATTTCACGGCGAACTTCTGGCGGCTTCGCGAAATCGATTTCAACGAACGCAGCGTATTGGGCTCGATTGAAGGCACCAATTTCGCCGACTGGCCGATCAGCTACGAGGAACTCGAGCCGTATTACACGCGGGTGGATTGGGAAATCGGCGTATCCGGCGCGCCGGGCCCGTTCGATTCGCCGCGCTCGAAGCCGTTCCCGATGCCGCCGATGCCCGTGAAATCCTCGGGCGTGTTGCTGGAGAAAGGCGCCAAAGCCATTGGTTTCAACGCACAGCCCGCGCCGCTGGCGATTCTGTCGCAGCCTCACAACGGACGGCCGGCGTGCATCCACTGCGGCTACTGCATGGGTTACGGCTGTGAAGTGGGCGCAAAATCCTCGACGCTTGCGGCGATGATTCCGCAGGCGATGGCCAGCGGCAATTGCGAGATTCGCGCCGAATGCGCGGTCTACAATCTCGAGACCGGCCCCGACGGCAGGATCAGCGAAGTTCAGTACATCGACCGGGAAGGTAAACAGCATGGCCAGAAGGCACGCGCCGTCGTGCTGTCGGCCAACGGCGCCGAGACCTCCAGGCTTTTGTTGCTGTCGGCAAGCGCCAGGCACCCCGACGGCCTTGCCAACTCGAGCGGTTACGTCGGCAGGAACCTGATGATGAACGCCCATGCGATGGTGCATGCGGTGTTCGAGCACCCGCTGAACGATTACAAGGGCGTACAGGTCACGCGGATCGTGCACGACCTTTACGAGTCGGATCCGAAACGCGGTTTCTACGGCGGCGGCGGATTCGACGCCAGACCGTTCATGGCGGCGACACCCATACTGTATTCCCTTGGCGCACAGCGGTCCGACGGACCGCAGTGGGGCGCCGAATTCAAGGACCGCCTGGCGCACAATTTCACGCGCCAGATGGCGATCCTCTGCAACGCCACCTCGCTGCCGCTCGACCGCAACAACATCACGCTCGACCCGACGCACAAGGACAAGTACGGGCGGCCGTCATTGCGCATGACCTACAGGGACCACGACGACGACCTGGCGAACGCGCTTTACATGCAGGGATTTGCCGAACAGATGGCCGAAGCGGCCGGCGCCGTGGAACAGTGGAGCCCGCCGGTCGAGCCGCAAGCCGGCGGCGCTCACCTGCTCGGCACCTGCCGGATGGGCGACGATCCCGAAACGTCCGTCGTCGATCGTTACCACCGCAGTCACGACGTCGCGAATCTGTTCATTTGCGACGGCTCGAGCATGGTGACGTCGGGACGCGGACAGCCGACGATGACCATCATGGCGCTGGCGTTCAGAGCCGCCGAGCATATCGCGGCAGCCGCCAACAGGAACGAAGTATGACCGGCCGCCAAACGCGTTCGCCGCTGGCGTTCGTCGCGGCGATGACGGTTTTTGGCCTGAGCCTCTCGGGCTGCGATTCGCCAACGACGGAGGACACCGTGACAACCATCACTCATCACAACATGCCGGGCACGGAGAACCTGGGCCTGCCGTTCTCATCCGCCGTGCAGGTCGACAACACGCTGTATTTGTCCGGCAATCTCGGCAACGTACCCGGCAAAAACGAACTGGTGCCCGGCGGGATCGAGGCGGAAACGCGGCAAACCATGGAGAACATCAAGGCGGTCGCCGAACAGTTCGGTTCGTCGATGGACAAGATCGTCAAGTGCACGGTGTTCTTGGCCGACATGGACGAGTGGCCGGCGATGAACGAAGTTTATCGGAGCTATTTCACCCATCCGCCGGCGCGCAGCGCGCTCGGCGCCAGCGGTCTGGCGCTCGGTGCAAGAGTCGAGATCGAGTGCATCGCCGTCGTCGACTGAACGCTCACCCCAAGCGGCATCCGCTGTCACCGCCGACCGGCGCCGACACAACAAACACACTCCCATGACTCGGGTTTGACTTATGTCTTCCGATTATTTAGATTCAGTCTAACTTAGACTTAGTCTAATTAAACCTCGGGAAGCGTATCACTCTCGGCTTGCGCTGAGCGGGACTACGACCGACCGTTTCCGTCGCCGCGGTCGAGACGCCGGGAGAAACACGATGACGATCAGAGCGGTCGCCCGTCGGGACGGGCTCCAACAGGAATCCTGTCGCCGGCCCCGACGGCGGCATTGAAAAAACCGTGTTGGAGCCCGTCCCGACGGGCGGCTCGGAGATCGCAGGCGCCCAACCGCGGCGGTCGCCCGTTGCCGGCGCTACGGATTCTCCGTGAGCGTGAGTAACAGGTCGCGCCGCTGGCCGAGCGCGCGGCGGCGGCGTTTGTCGAGGACGTCGGCAAATTGCTCGTTGATCACGTCTTCCGTCAACGCGTTCAGTTTTTCCCGCCAATAACTGCCGATGCTCAACGGCACGTTCTGCAAGTACGCGGGTATCGCGCGTTTGGTCTCGAACGTGCGCCCGTGCCCGGTCAGCATGAGCTGCCAGTTGTCCTGGCTGTAAACCATTTGCTCCTGCGCGCGGCCCGGATTGTGAATCAGCGCGTCGAAGACGTACATTGCGTTCCATTGATGCGCCAGGGGGCACCACGCGGACCCGCCGCGTCGTGCTTCGTTACGCTCGACTTCGTTCATCGTCGCGTCCGGAAGGAACTGAACGACGCCGGCCCGGCCGTCGAACTCGCGGCTGACCGTCACGGGCACCATGCCGAGTTCGAGGAACCGGTCGAGGCGATACGCAGCCAGTTCGGGCACGAACCCGCGGCCGCGGGGGGTTCGCAAAAAAACCGCGTTGACGCTGTCGTTCCCCAACTGAGCTGACACGATCGTGGCGCCGAGAGTCGTCTGCGTAAGCAGCTTAAGCTCACCTGACGCAAGAATTTCCTGCAGGCGTTCGGCGCCGATCGAGGCCTGACGACGGCCGACCCGGCGCGGATGCCGCTCCACGGCGCTGACGTCGTCGTCAGCTTCGCCAACGACACCCAGCGAATCACCCTCGATGATCAGGGCATTGCCGCTGCCGTCGTAATACGCGTTGAGCATGCCAGTGTCGATCTCGACGACCCGGCCTCCGAGTCGGGACATTACCTGCCGAGTCAGCGTTGGTGTGTGACCCACCACAACGCGGGTTGCGCCGAGCGCGTCCAGCGCCGCCGAGATTCGATCGATTTCGATCAGCGGACCGCAGCCCACGTTTCCCCGGTACCAGAGCGGAGAATCCGGCTCGTGAATGTCCGAAGCGTTCAGCCGGACGAGCGCCTCGATCGCCGCCGTCACGGATGCGGATCGGTTGAAATCGAGCGGAAGCGCCCGGAGCATCGCGGGATGGCGGTGAAAGTTTGCCGACGGCTGCAAAACCCCGGCGTCGTTCAGCACCTCGACCTGCTTCACGTAGTCGACGAGTTCGTTTTTGAGGCGGACGTTCACGCCGTCCAGTCCGAGATCCGCGACTTTCGGGCTCAAGCCCCCGTGCACGAACGCCGTGCCGTTGATGACGACGATGAGCGGCTTCTCCAGCAACCACCGGCCGTATTCGCCGTCGCTACGAAAGGCGCGTCGGTGGCCGAAGAAGCCCGGCGGATGATTTTCCTCCCACGCACGGCGCACCGCCTCCTCGTCGACGATCGGCGCCTGTCGCTCGCGATGATTCCGATACCATCGCTCGCGCTCTTCCGGGAGTTCGTCGTCGGCGAACGCCGCGTATTCCGCAGCCGCTACGTACCGAAGATCGCCCACGAGATTCATTACCTCGTGATTGCCCAACAGCAGATGCACCGCGCCGCCCGCAGCCGCCGCCATCGGTTCGAGTGCTCGGACCAGATCCATGACCTGACGCGAGTCCGGCCCGCGGTCGAGCAGGTCGCCGGTGATCACGAGATGGTTTTCTCCCGCCGACCACTGCAGTTCGTCGTTCACGACGCCGGCGTTGCGGAGCGTCGAAACCATCGCGTCGAAATCGCCGTGTACGTCGCTGATCGCAACGACCCGGTCGACGTCATCGAACCGCCAATCGGCCGCCGCCGGCGGAGAATTCGCAAGCAAAGCTGCGATAGAGATAACGGCAAGTACTTGCCAGCCTTTGAAATTGCGGGATTTATTTGCTGTCGCCGTTGCCATGGCCTCGACATTACCACGTTCCGTCGCGGCGCCACACGAACGGTGACGAATGCCGCATGAATGAAGATTAGTCTACCGTTATCGAAATCCGTTCACAGCCGGCCGGGTTGCACTATCTCGGTGGCCGATACTCAATCACGCCGACAACCGCCGATATGATCGGTAGGAGCTCGTCCTGACGAGTTCCTACCGTGGAGACCGGGCGGCGGTGTACACGCGTGTTAGACTTGAACGCCATTTTTTACACGTCACCACTCGAATGAGACACCGAATAATGGCAGGCACCCGCAGCGGGCTCGCACTCAGCCTGGCGGTCGCGGCCTCGGCATTCGCCGCGGACCCGCCCGCGCTGCCGCCACTGTTCGAGAATACGGACACGCTGCGAGTCCAGATCGAGGGGCCGATTTCCACGCTGCTGCGGGAACGCAGCGACACGGACTATTACGAGGGCAAATTTCGCTACGCGGACGAGGACGGGGTCGAACGCGAATTCGAGCTCAAGTTCCGGGCGCGGGGAAACTTCCGGCGCCAGCGCGAGAACTGCCGCTTCCCGCCCGTTCGCCTGAACTTCAAGAGAAAGGCCCTTGCCGACAGCGAGTTGGAGGGCCAGAACGCCCTGAAGCTCGTCACGCATTGCCGGCCGAAAAGCCACATTTACGAGCGGTTGGTGCTCAAGGAATATCTCGCCTACAAGATATTCGAGCAGCACACCGACTTCAGCTTCCGCACGCGGCTCATGAAAATTTCCTGGATCGACACCGACGACAACAACAAGGTCGACGAAAAATACGGTTTTGTCATCGAACACAAAAACGGGCTGGCTGCACGACTCGGCGCCGAGGTGGCGGAGGTCGAGAGTACGTCTTACGATCAGCTCGACCACCGTCAGGCCAGCATCGCCTCGATATTCCAGTACCTGATCGGCAATACCGACTATTCCATGATCAAGGGTCCGCCCGACGACAGCTGCTGCCATAACAGCATCCTGCTCACCAAGGACGGCGAAACGCACATCCCCATTCCCTACGATTTCGATTTCTCCGGTATTGTCGACGCCCCTTACGCCTCTCCGAATCCGCGCTTCAGCATCAGCGAGGTCACGACGCGACTCTACCGGGGAAACTGCCGGCTCAGCGACGAAGCGGAGGACTCGATCGCGCTGTTCCTCGAGAAGCAGCCCGCGGTCATGCAGTTGATCGAAGATCAGGAAGGCTTATCCAGAAGCACTCGGGGCAGCGTGCGCGCGTTCGTGAGGAAATTCTACAGAGACATCTCGAACCCGCGCCACGTGCAGCGAACGTTCGTCAAGGAATGCTCCTAGGGCCTGTCAACACCAATTCGAGCTGCCCGGCAACGCTCAGAGAACCCTGGGCAGGGGTCGTCCGTGGGTTTTGGTAATCCAATCCGAAAGGATTTTCGAGACACGCGGGTGGCAGAGGTAACCGATTGAGCAGTGCGGGTCCGAACGCCCGTAGCGGACGGCCATGTTGTATATCCGGTAGTCGCGGATACTGCTCACCTGCCGCTGTTTCATCATCGCCTTGAAATCGTCGGCGACGGTGCGATCGTGCGCGACGAAGTCGTCTTCCGCGGACACGTTGTGCCAGGCCAGTATATTGGTCGGATATCGCTCGCGGCCGCGACGATCGGCGCCGAGGAGCGCCTTCTGCACCATCGAATCCCCGAGCGGCGAGCCGAGCGTCAGCCACACATCGATCTTGGCGTCCTTGAACGCCTCGCAATAGGCCGGATCGTGCGACAGCTGCCACAACGCATCGTAGGTCACGATATTGCCGGTGCTGTGCGAAACGAGCATGACGTGCTCGTTTCGCTCGAGAGCGGCGCATATGGTGGTGCGCACTCGTTCCAGCACCGACCCGCGGAACGCGCTGCCGGGTTTCCAGTATTCGCCCAGGTCCTTGTTCAGGCGCGCAACGACGCTTTTTTGCGCGCCAACGGCCGATAAGACGAGAGCAAGCGTGCTGGCCGCGAACTCGCCAAAAGCGGACTTTCCGGGCAGCTTGTCGTAGTTCTTTACGCTGAAGCCTTTTTTTCTGTCGATCGATTTGAGGTGATGCAGGGTATCGTGCCGATCGCTGACGTCGAGTCTTTCGTCGAAAACCTCGCCGTCGGCCGCCAGGTAGTCGTTGTTCAGATCGCCGTAGAACCCGAGATGCTTGTTCACCGAGGTAAACGTGTCGAGCAGATCCGGCCGGTCCTTCTCCAGCCCGGCGGCCAGCGCCGCGATGACGACGTCGAGGTATTCGCCGGGCGGCGGCTTGAATCCCCGGCCGTGAACGAAAATGATCGTTCGGTCGCCGCTGCCGCTGATGTGAGTTGCGTCTTTCATTACCTCGAACCTATCTCAAACTAGCTCGTAGCCGCGCCGGCGGCGATTTTTTCGCAAGCCAAGGCGCAGCGAGCGCAGTGTAGCACCGCTACATCAGCGAGCTGCAACGCCGGATTGCGGAAAAATAGCCACTGGCCCAAAGGGTTGCGGCGCGAATGGCCGCGAGGCGGCGTTGCTCGTCGCTTATTTGGAGTCACCAAACCGCGCTCCTCGTGCCTTGCCTCGCGGCCATTCGCACCGCAACGCGGCTACGAGCTAGTTTGAGATAGGTTCTAGTCTGTCAGGGCCTGTCAGCCCGAATTCGAGCCGCCCCGCCGATAGTGTACACGGTCAGCCGCGCCCGGCCCTTTCCTCCTTCATCCGCAATAACGAGCCGTCCATCGCCGATAAGCTCTATGCCTTCGGCCTGGGGGTGGCGCCGCTCGTCGGGCAAAACCACGGCGTCGAGAAGGGCGCCCTCCGTATCGATTTCCACCAACGCACGCTCGCGCGCGGCAACGATCAGCAGCGACTCTTCGTCGGGGTGAGCGACGATCCCGGACGGATGCAGCCCGCGCACGCCCAGCCGGCTCGAGATCGCCGCGAGCGGCAGCTCGATACGCTGGTCATAGACGACCTCACGATCCTTTAAGTTCCACGGAAAAACCGACAAAGCGTCAATGTTTGCCGAGTCGAGAACGGCCTTGCAAAGCAGCAGCAGATTGGCGCCGGAGCGATCGCGAGCAAGGCCCTCGAACTCGCACTGTTCCTCGAGCCCGGTGTCGAAGATCTCGTAATCGACCCGGTCTCCGTCATCGCCTTCCACCGCCGAATAAAGTACGCCGGTGCTGGTCAACAGATAAACCGTATCGCCAACGACCGCCAGGCCCTCGAAATCTCCGCGCAACACCGGCTTACCGAACGCAAACGCCTTGACGAATCGGCCGTTCAGGTAGTCTATTTGATAGACGATCGCTTTTTCGTCGTCCATCGCCAGCAGCCGCTGCTCCGGCGTCATCGCAAGCCCCGATATCTCGCGCAGGCGAGACGGCAACCGCCACTCCGCTAACGCTCCCTCCTTCAGATTCAGGTTGGCAAGTATCGATTTTTCGCCGGCCGCCGAGGGAGCGACAACCATCGCCAAAAGCAGCGCGAGAAGTGCCACCGGCCGGTTTGCCGTCGATGCGGTCAGAAGTCTTCCTCGGCCCGATCACGACGCGTGAGCTTCGAGAGAAACGGCCCCGACAAGGTCTTGCCGTACTCGAGCTTCCAGATGATCAGGTTGGCGTAAACGAACGCCATCGAAATCACGGTGGCGACGCCAAGGGCGCCAATACCCGAACCCAGGCCCACGCCGATTGCGACAAAAATGTAGATCGCATGCGCCGGGTTGCGCAACGAAAATCGGAAGCGGACGGCGGCGACGATGCCGGCGAGGCTGAAGGCAAGCGCGAGACTGTTGAGGACAATCATCGCGATGCCGGTGACAACGATCGGCATCAGGATGATCGTCTGCGCAAACGACTGATCGAGCTCCTTGGCCCGGCTGGTGATGAAATAGACCCAGGACACCGGCACGATCAGGGCCGCCGCACCCATGCAGGCGAAAGCGAGGCGGATGGGGCCGTTTTGCGCGAGCACCGTGTCCTCCACCGTCGAATAAATCGGCTCGAAGTCGTCGAGGTTGCGGTCGGCAAGATCGCCGACGCCGCCCACGGGAAACAGATCGCGTAACACCGGAAACTGGATCAAAAGGAGCGTCATGCCACCGATCCAGACGGCGTAATAAGCCGTGATCAGCGATACCGGAATGAAGAAGTTTGCGGACTTGCGCATGGTCCCAACCCAGATTGTGCGACGGTGGCGGTCCAATTCTATCGCAACGGGCATCCAACGTAACGGGCATGCCCGATCGGCTAATGATACGCTATGCGCGTTTTTGGCCCAGCGGATGAATCACTCGAATGTCCAACGAAGTACAGCTAGTCGGCATCAGCAACGCCATTGTCGACATACTCGCGCACGTCGACGATGAATTTCTCGAAAGTATCGGCGCTCCGCGCGGTTCGATGACCCTGATCGATGAAGCCCAGGCGCGTGCGATTTACTCGAAAATGGGACCGGCGACCGAGATGTCGGGCGGCTCGGTTGCAAACACCGTTGCGGGATTCGCCAACCTCGGCGGGATGGCCGCCTACATCGGACGCGTCAAAGACGACCAGCTCGGCGAGATTTTCGACCACGATATGCGTTCGCTGGGCGTCGACATTCGTCTGTCGCCGGCGCCGGACGGCGCGCCGACCGCCCGCAGCCTCATTCTGATCAGCGACGACGGCCAGCGGACGATGCAGACCTATCTGGGCGCGTGCACCGAACTGGGCGTCGCCGACGTCACGGCCGAGACGGTGGGACAGGCGAACATCATCCTGCTCGAGGGGTATGTCTGGGATATTCCGGAAGGACCGGCGCTCGCGGACGAAGCCATGCGCATCGCAAAAGAGACCGGCGCGAGAGTAAGCTTGTCCCTCTCGGACTCCTTCTGCGTAGAGCGCCATCGCGACGCGTTCATGGCCGCGGTCAGGAACGGCGTCGACATCGTGTTTGCCGATGAAGACGAGGTGATGGCGCTGTACGAAGTCGCGACGTTCGAGGAGGTCCTGACTGCCATCGACGGCTTCGACAACCTGTTTGTCATGACGCGATCGGAAAAGGGATCGGTTGTCGTGCACGGCAGCGACACCGTCACTCAGGACGCCCTGCGGGTAGAAACGGTTGTCGACACGACCGGTGCCGGTGACGCCTACACGGCGGCGTTCCTGTACGGCCTGGCGTCGGAGAAACCGCTCGACGAGTGCGCGCGGCTCGGCACCTGGTGCGCCACCCAGATCATTCAACAGGTGGGCGCACGTCTCGAACAGGGTGTATTGAACGAATACCCGCACGCAAACCCCTGAGGAGTCAACCATGCCCGGCAACAAACCGTTGGTCTCACTGCTTTTTGCAGCACTGCTGGCTCCGGCGATCTCGTCCGCCGCGGACGGGGACGCCCGGGCGACCTACCTCGCGAACGAGGGCGTGCTGATCGCGCGAGGCGACGCCAAGATCCTGTTCGATCCGCTGTTCGACAACGCGTTCGGCCAGTACCAGCTGCTGCCGCGGGACATGGAAAAAAAGCTGTTCGCCGGCGATGCACCGTTCGACGGGATTGACGCCGTGTTCGTCAGCCACGCGCACGGGGATCATTTTTCGTCCGCGCTGATGCTTTCCTATCTTCGCGCACAGACCGGCGTCATGCTGTATGCACCGATGCAGGCGGTAAGCGCATTACGCCGTGAAAGCAAAAACGGAGACGCGAGCATCTTCGACAGGGTCGTCGGGCTTGCAATCGACGTCGGCGACCCGGCCATCGAGCTCGAGAACAACGGAATATCGATCAACGCGGTCCGGATCCCTCACTCCGGCTGGCCGAATCGCATGACCGATATCGAGAACCTCGCTTTTCGCGTGACGCTCGACGACAAAATCACCGTCGTGCACCTGGGAGACGCCGACCCATCGCTCGAACACTTCCGGCGGCAATCGGATTATTGGCGGCGACGGCAGACGGATCTGGCGCTGCCGCCCTACTGGTTTTTCCTGTCCGATGAGGGCGAGGCGGTTCTGGCCGAGGAAATAAAGCCCGGCTTTGCCGTGGGCGTTCACGTGCCCGAACGAATGCCGGACGATCCGGCGGACCGGCCGGCCGACCTGCAGGGATACGATTTGTTTACCGAGCCCGGTGAAAGCCGGGACATTCCAACGGCCGAGTGACCGGCGACCGGGCTCATTTCCCAATCGGGTGCCAGGTCGTTTTGACCTCCTGCGTGTCTTTGATCAGGTACGGACTCTGTGCGTCGTTCGACGACCAGTCCCTGCCGACGCGCGCGACCACGCGCTTGACGTTGCCGGCCGCGCCGATCTGAATCCCTTTGGCCACGGACTCGTCACCATCGCAATACACGACGGCATTGATGTCCATGTGTGAAGCAAAGTGTTCCCGCAGCTCGTCACGGAAGCCCGTAAGGACATTGACGACGCCGCCCGGCACGTCGGAGGCGTGTAACACCTCGGCCAAACTGATCGCGCTGAGCGGCTTCGACTCGGAAGCGAGTGCGACGCAGGTATTCCCGCCGACGATGGCAGGGCCGACGTTCGACACCAGTCCGAGCAGGCCGCTGCTTTCCGGCGCCAGCACGGCAACGACGCCGGTCGGCTCGAGCACCGAAAAGTTGAAGTGCGACGAGCTGACCGGATTCACGGCGCTGAATACCTGCTGGAATTTATCCGACCAACCCGCGTAGTAAATCAGCCGGTCGATCGACCGATCGACCTCGGCGGTTGCGGCGCGTTTCGATTCCCCTTGCTGCACCAGTTCGCCGACGAACTGCGCATGCCGGCCCTCGAGCATCTCCGCGATGCGGTAGAGTATCTGGCCGCGCAGGTAGGCGCTGGCCGCCGACCACGAAGGCAGCGCATTGCGCGCCGCGACCACGGCATTGCGAAAGTCCTTGCGGCTGCCGCGGCAGACGTTGGCGATATGCTCACCGTCCGGACTCTGCAGCGCAAAATAGCGACCGGATTCGGTGCGTGGAAACTTGCCGTCGATGTAGATTTTGTAGGTCTTCTCGACCGGGACCCGCTCAGCCGCTCGCGCCATGATTACGCCTCCAGACTCACGTAGGCATCCAGGCCGTGCAGGCCGCCTTCGCGGCCAACGCCGCTCTCCTTGTAGCCGCCGAACGGGGATGTCGGATCGAATTTGTTGAACGTGTTGGCCCATATGACGCCGGCGCGCACGCCCCGGGTCATCTTGAAAATCTTGGCGCCTTTGTCGGTCCATACCCCGCCCGACAATCCGTAGGGCGTGTTGTTCGCTTTCGTCAGACCTTCCTCCAGGGTGCGGAACGTCTGCACGGCCAGCACCGGCCCAAAAATCTCCTCCTGAACGACACGATTCGACTGGGACACACCGGTGAAAATTGTCGGACGGCACCAGTAGCCTCGGTCCGGCAACGGGCAGGCGCTTTGGTACATTTCAGCGCCTTCGTCGCGGCCGAGACGCAAATACGACTCTATCGTCTCGAGCTGCTGAGCCGAATTGATCGCTCCGATGTCCGTGTTCTTGTCCATCGGGTCGCCGACGATGAGCGTGTCCATCCGGTCGCGAAGTTTTGCGATCACCTCTTCGGCGACGGACTCCTGGACAAAAAGCCGGGACCCCGCGCAGCAGACGTGCCCCTGATTGAAAAATATGCCGTTGACGATGCCCTCGACGGCCTGATCGACGGCCGCGTCCTCGAAGATGATGTTGGCGGCCTTGCCGCCGAGTTCCAGCGTGTACTTTTTGCTCGTACCCGCGAGGGATTTCTGGATTAGACGACCGACCGCTGTCGATCCGGTAAACGCAAGCTTGTCGACGTCACCGTGGTTGACCAGCGCGGCGCCGGTCTCGCCGGCCCCGGTAATGATATTGACCACGCCCGGCGGAACGCCGGCGTCGCGGATCAGCTCCGACAGTTTCATTGCGGTCAGTGGCGTCGTTTCGGCCGGCTTCAGCACGACGGTGTTGCCGCAGGCAAGCGCCGGCGCGATTTTCCAAGCCGCCATCAGCAGCGGAAAATTCCACGGGATTATCTGCCCGGCGACCCCGAGCGCTTTCGCCCGGCGACCGGGAAATGCGTAGTCGAGCTTGTCGGCCCAGCCGGCGTAATAGAAGAAGTGCGCGGCCGCCAACGGCACGTCGATGTCGCGCGACTCGCGGATGGGTTTGCCGCCGTCGAGCGACTCGATGGCGGCGAATTCGCGCGCCCGTTCCTGCAGCATGCGCGCGACGCGGTAAATGTATTTGCCACGTTCGGCGGCCTTCATTTTCGACCAGGCGCGATGCGCCTTGCGCGCTGCCGCGACCGCGGCATCCACGTCGGCGGCGCCCGCCAACGCTACCGAACTCAGCGTCTCCTCCGTGGCCGGGTTGACGGTCTCGAAATAACGGCCTTCTTCGGGCGCGACGAATTCACCGCCGATGAACAGATCGTATTTATCGTCGATCCGAATGTGATCGGTGCTTTCCGGCGCCGGCGAATACTGCCAGCCGCCGTCGAATGCGAGATTGTTTGTTTGTGTGTCCACGTTCGTTCTCTAGAGCCTGTTAACACTAGCTCAGTCGATGGAAAAATAGTCGGCGGACTGGTACACGCCGGTCGCCTGTTTTTGCAGCTGCATCAGGACGTCGTTAGCCAGTGAACTTGCACCGAAACGAAACCATTCCGGCGTCATCCACGCGTTGCCGAGCGTTTCCCGCAGCATAACGAGATAGTGCAACGCCAGTTTGGACTTCGAGATTCCGCCGGCCGGCTTCATGCCGACCATACGCCCGGTGCCCGAATGATAGTCTTTGATAGCCTGCAGCATGACCAGGGTCACGGGCATCGTCGCAGCCGGCTGGATTTTACCGGTGGACGTCTTGATGAAATCGGCGCCGGCGTGCATCGCAAGAACGCTGGCGCGGCGCACGCGATCGAGCGTTCCGAGCTCACCCGTTTCCAGGATCACCTTGAGATGCGCGTCGCCGCAGGCCTCTTTGATCGCCGCGATTTCGTCAAACACGAATGCGTATTCTCCCTGCAGGAACGCGCCCCGCGAAATGACCATGTCGATTTCGTCGGCGCCCTCGTCGACGGCCATGCGCGTGTCGTCGAGCTTCACCGTCAGGGCGGACATCCCGCTGGGGAACGCCGTCGCCACCGAGGCAACGTTGATATCGACGTCGCCGAGCGCCTTCTTGGCGACGCCGACCATCGTCGGATACACGCAGACGGCCGCGACGTGCGGCAGTCCCGGCAGCGAGTCGTGCAGGTGGACCGCCTTCTGACAGAGCTGGCGTACTTTGCCGGGCGTGTCCTGACCCTCCAGCGTGGTCAGGTCGATCATGCTGAGCGCCAGCTTGAGTCCCTGGACCTTGGATTCCTTTTTGATGCTGCGGGTCTGGAATCGGGCGACCCGTTCGTTGACGCCAACCTCGTCCACGCGCCTGACGCGGCTCAGGTCGGGCATCGGACTGTGCGGTCTTGCGGCGGAAGCACTCATCGCCGGTTACTCACACGAACGCACGGCGTCGAGCGCCACCAGAATCATTTCGTCGAACGTCGTTTGGCGTTCCTCGGAAGACAGCGCGTCGCCCGTACGTATGTCGTCACTCACGGTGCATACCGCCAGGGCCTCCACACCGTGTTCCGCCGCCAGCGGATAAATGCCGGCCGCTTCCATTTCGACGCCGAGCACGTTGTACTTCGCCATCGTCTCGAACATGTCCGGATCGGGCGTATAAAACAAATCGGCCGAAAAAATATTGCCGACGTGATAACGAACGTTGTTTGCCTCCGCCGCCTCGACCGCGTTTTGCACCAGCGAAAACGTCGCGATCGGCGCAAGATCGTAGCCGCCGAAACGCATCCTGTTCACGCTGGAGTCCGTGCAGGCGCCCATCGCGATCAGGACGTCGCGCAGCTTGACGTCGGGATGGGACGTGCCGCAGCTGCCAACCCGGACCAGTCGCTTGGCCCCGTACTCGGTAATCAGCTCCGTGCAATATATCGACACTGACGGTATTCCCATGCCGTGCGCCATCACCGACACCGGCATGCCCTTGTATTCCCCGGTGAATCCCCACATGTTGCGGACGTCGGTGACACGGCGCGCGCGGTCCAGGTAGGTTTCGGCGATGTATTGAGCGCGTAACGGGTCGCCGGGCATCAGGACCGTCTCGGCGAAATCGCCGGGCGCCGCGTTCATGTGTTTGGTTGCCATGCGTTCTCACTGCTGTCGACTAAAACGTCGCTTGTCGGGTTCGGCGCGCCGGACAGCCGGGCGGCGACACCTTGCTTCCGGGGGATTTCTTAGTCTACCACCGCGACACCGTCGACATCCCGCCATCGACAATCAGGTTGGCACCGCTAATCCAGCGGGCAGCCGGGCTCAGCAGGAAAAGCACCGCGTCGGCAACGTCGGCCGCGCTGCCGAGCCTGTTCAATGGTGCATTGTCAAGCCAGCGTCGAACGCCGTCGGGCCAGTCTTCCCGCAGGCCGTCGTGATCGATCAGTCCGGGCGACACGGCATTGACCCGGATGCCGTCGCCGCCGAGTTCCAGCGCCGCCGCTCTGGTCAGCATCGTAAGGCCGGCCTTGGACGTCGCGTAGTGGCTATGCCCGACAGCCGGATCCAGGCCTTCGATCGAGGCGATATTGACGATCGCCCCCGGTTCACCGCGCTCGCTGAGCGCCTTGGCCGCCAGCTGCGTGACCAGGAACGCGCTGTCGAGGTTTGCGGCCAACATCCGCCGCCAGTCCTGGCAAGTAATCTCACGAAACGCCGCTACGGGCTGTTCGGCGGCGTTGTTGACCACGAGCCCGCAGCGGATGCTCTCGGTGGCCAGCCAGTCGAACATCGCGCCGACTCCGTCTGCCGACGATAAATCGGCTTTTACCGGATGGCATTGACCACCAGCCGCCTCGATTTCCTCGGCAAGCGCCGCAACGCGCACCTCGTCGCTTCGGTAGTGCGCGACAACGGCAGCCCCGGCGTTGGCAAGGCGAAGTGCAATGCCGCGGCCAATGTTGCCGCTTGCGCCAGTGACCAGCGCGCACTGGCCGCTCAGGTCCAGCAGCTTTGCCACTGCTGGCCGGGACTCGGGAATGGAACCTGTCGTAGACATACCGCTCTCCGTGGGGTGGGCGACCCCGCTCTTCGTATGGCGAAATCGTACCGGACCCATACAATACCAACCTATCATCGTTCAGTGATCATTCCAGGTAGTTGACGACATGCATCAAGCGTTGATCCCGGCCCGGCCGGATAAAGAGGAACTCTGGACCAGCGAGCGGTGTTTCATCCGCGAAATCCTCAACGACCCGCGCGCGCCGGAAACCTCACTCGCCGAAGCGCGCGTCGAGGCGGGCGTGACCACCGAACTGCACCGACTGTCGGTTGCCGAGTGGTATCTGATAAAAAGCGGCCGGGGGCTGATGGAGCTCGACCGCGGCACGCCGTTCGAGGTTGGCCCGGGAGACACGGTGGTGGTCCCCGCGGGTGCGGCGCAAAGGATTACCAACTGCGCGGAATCCGACCTGGTATTCCAATGCCTCTGCCTGCCGAGATTTACGCCCGACTGCTACGAATCGCTGGAATGATCCGGTACTAAGCCCACCCTAATATTTCCCAGAATTGTGGCGATAAAGCCACACCTGCCCGTACGTGGATTTACCGTCGTCGTCAACGGATCTTCTGACGATTCCCAGGGTCAACAGCGCTATACTTCCGCGATTGCAATTCAGGAGAGCACCATGCGTCGTAACAATACAACACGAATGCCCGCTCGGCCGCTCGCGGTCTCCGCGGCGCTGGCAGCCGCGATCGGTTTTTCAGCCGACGCCGCCGCACAAGACACGGGTACCGTCATTCTCGAAGAGATAACCGTCACCGCTCAACGCCGCGAGGAGACGTTACAGGAAGTACCTATTTCCGTAGCGACTCTGTCCGGGGAGTCTTACGAAGCGATGTTTACCGGCGGTGAAGACATCCTGGCGTTGTCCGGCCGCGTGCCGGGCCTGTACGCGGAATCATCCAACGGCCGCTCGGCGCCTCGTTTTTACATGCGCGGTCTCGGCAATATCGATTTTGATCTTGCAGCATCGCAACCCGTGTCCATCATCATGGACGAGGTCGTAATGGAAAACGTCGTGCTCAAGGGTTTTCCGCTTTTCGACATGGATCAGGTGGAAGTGATTCGCGGACCGCAGGGCACGCTTTTCGGTCGCAACACGACGGCGGGCATCATCAAATTCAACACACGCCGGCCTACCGAAGAAGTCGAAGCTTACGTTCAGGGCTCTTACGGCACCTTCGACACGATCAATCTCGAAGGCGCAGTCGGCGGCGCACTCGTGGACAACGTTTTCCGTGCGCGCGCCTCGTTTCTTTACCGCGACCGCAGCAACTGGATCGACAACGGCTTCACGGGCGAAAACGACGTGATGGGCGAGTACACGGAAACCGCCGGACGATTGCAGTTCGACTGGACACCGACCGATGATTTTGGCGCGCTGCTGAGTATTCAGGCGCGCAACCTCGAAGGCACGTCTTCGATATTCCGCGCCAATATCTTCGACACCGGCAGCGACAGTCTGAATCAGAACTACGACCGGGACACGGTTTATTACGACGGCGGCGACAACAACCCGCAGGAATATGACGGGCTCGGCATTACTCTGACGCTCGATTGGGAAATCGGTGACCTGACACTGACGTCGATAACGTCTCAACAGGAGGCCGATGGATTTAGCCGCGGCGACATTGACGGCGGTGTCGTCGACTTTTCCGGCACGGCGACGGTCCCGCCCGGCATCACGTTCGACCCGGCGGCGCCCGTTTTCGATGGCACGGCGTTGACTTTCCCGGGAACCATCACGGTCCCCTCGGTTACCCAGGACGGCGCCGACATAGAGCAGTTCACGCAGGAATTCCGGCTCGCAAGCCCGGGTGATCGTGAGGTCCGCTGGCAGGTCGGCGCGTTCTTTTTCGACTCGACACTCGACGTCGAAACCGACTCGTTTGCATCCTTCGGCTTCGTTGACGTGCAAAACACGATCATCGAACAGGAGAACACCACCTGGGCGGTCTTCGGCCAGCTCGCCTACGACGTCACCGACGAACTTACACTGACCGGCGGCCTTCGTTACACGGACGACGAGAAGGATTTTCAGGTCCTGCAGTTCGGCCAGCTCTGGCTCGACCTGGGCATTCCGACGTTCCTGGCTGACCCGATCAACCAGTCCGATGACGAAATCAGCTGGGAGCTGAGCGCCAACTACGCGACGTCCGAGAGATCATCGATTTACGGGCGCGTCTCCAGCGGTTTTCGCGCACAGACCATACAGGGCCGTGACGTGGCGTTCCTCGAAACACCGACGGTCGCCGACTCGGAAACCATCCTGTCGTTCGAGGCCGGCTACAAGGCTGACCTGCTGGACAACCGCCTGCGCTTGAACATCGGCGTATTCCAATACACGGTGGACGACATGCAACTCTCCGTCATCGGCGGCGCCACCAATACCAACCAGGTCATCAACGCGGACGAAGGTTCCGCATTCGGCTTTGAGGTCGATCTGCAGGCATTGATCACCGAGAATTTTGTCATCACGGCGGGTATCGGCTTCAACGACACGGAGATCGATGATCCGAATCTGTTTACCGTACCCTGCGGCTCCGGGCTCTGCACGCCGACCGATCCGGTAAACCCGGACGACCCTTCACAGGTTTCGCTGGACGGAAACCCGTTCCCGCGCGCTCCCGAGACCAGTTACAACCTGACCGCGAGCTACGGTATTCCGGTGGGCAATGCCGGTGAAATCTTCCTGTTCGGCGACTGGTCGATGCAGGGCGAGATCAACATGCCGCTTTACGAGTCTCTCGAGTTCGTGACTGAAAACCAGTGGGAACTCGGCTTCCGGGCCGGGTACCGTAATCTGGAAAACGACTGGGAAGTCGCGGCCTTCGGGCGAAACATCACGGACGAAGACAACGTCAGAGGCTTCGTGGATTTCAGCAACAACACCGGTTTCGTCAACGAACCCGCCGTTTTTGGTATCGAGGGCCGCATCGGATTCGGCAATTGACGACAAATCGACCTCGGAAAAAGCCCGGCATCCGCCGGGCTTTTTTTTCGATCCGCAATCGACATTTGATATCGTTTCGGACCTATGCCGAGCACACGAACAAACCGCTTTTCCGTCATGCCCTCGGTGCTCGCGGTTCTGCTCAGCTGCTCCTCCTGCGGGACTGAATCACCGGCGACCCCGCAGCCGCACGGCCTGCAACGGACAGGCGCCATCGTCAGCGAAACCATCGTGGAAGCCAGCGGACTGGCTCGCTCCAACCTGCGCGCCGATCGACTGTGGGTAATCAATGACGGTGGTTCGCCGGCGGAGCTGCATGCCATCGGCGCAGACGGCTCCGAACAGGGCAGCGTGCAAATCGCCAACGCCGAAAACACGGACTGGGAAGACCTTGCCGCTTTCGAGTTGAACGGTGCGCAGTACCTGATGATTGCCGACATCGGCGACAACGACGCCAGCCGTGACAACGTAGTGCTTTATTTCGTACCGGAACCCAAAACGATGGCAGTCGGCACCGTGACTGCATCGCGGTCGATATCGTTCCGCTATCCGGGCGGGCCACGAGACGCCGAAGCGATCGCCGTCGACCCGGACGCCGGCGTGGCCTACGTGTTGTCGAAACGTACCGTGCCTGCCGAGCTCTACGTCGTGCCGTTTTCGCATGCGCCGCCGGATGCCGGACCGACGACGGCAAGCTACCTGGGGCCCGTTGACAGCCTGCCGAGGCCGACGGAAATCGAACTGACGCAGCTCACCGAAGAGCAAGTCTGGCGCTGGCAGCCAACCGCGATGGACTTTTCGGCGGACGGCAAGTCCGCGACGATCCTGACCTACCGCGCCATCTATACCTATTCGCGGAGGGAAGGCGAGTCCTGGTATGACGCGCTGCAATCCAAACCGGCGGTTGCGACTTTGGACGGGATCAATGACGCCGAGTCCATGTGCATGGCCGACAACGCGATTTTTGTTACCCTGGAAGGCAAAAACCCGCCGCTGTTACGCTTCGCGCTTTAGGGCTTGTTAACACTATGCTTCCGACACGAACGCCGTTCTGCTCCACGCTGCCCATCTTGACGTTGATGACCGCGCTGCTCGGCGCGTGCCACGCAAAACAGGAGTTTCCGGCCGGCGCCGACGCGCTGCCGGCGGAAACGAATGCGGTCACGATCATGACGTTCAACGTCGAAAATCTGTTCGACAACGTCGATGATCCAAACAAAGTGGATGAAACCTTTCTCGCCATCGAAGACAAACAGTCGGAGACGCACATCGCCGCCTGCGAAACGATCGAGGTCGAGCGCTGGCGCAACCAGTGCCTGTACTGGGACTGGAGCGACGACATCGTCGCAACGAAACTGTCCGCCATCGCAGCGGCCATACTGCAGGTCGATGACGGACTCGGCGCCGACGTCATCGCATTACAGGAAGTGGAGAACAAGGCGATAGTGGAACGACTGCGCAACGAATACCTCGCCGACGCGGGATACCTGCCGGCGATATTGATCGAAGGAGGCGATGCGCGCGGCATCGACGTCGCGTTCCTGTCGAAACTCGAACTCGCCGCCGATCCGACGCTGCACACAATTCCATTCGAGGGAAGCGATGCGGCCCGCGTTGCCGACACTCGCGGCATTCTCGAGGCGACGTTTCGACTGCCCGGCGGCGGTTTGTTGACTGGGTTCTCGGTACATTTTCCGGCGCCGTTTCACCCGACCGAAATGCGCGTCGCCGCCTATACTCGTCTCAACGCGCTGCAAGCCGCCTTGCCGCCGGACCGGCCCGCGTTCGCGGCCGGCGACTTCAACACGACGGCCGCCGAGGATCGCGAGAAGTTCATGCTCGACCGCTTCGCCCGCCCGAACTGGACCGTCGCGCATGACCTGGGCTGCGGAGACTGCAAAGGCACCAGCTATTACGCGCCCACCGACGAATGGTCGTTCCTCGATATGATCCTTTGGTCGCCAGGCCGGCCCACGGACAACCGTAGCATAAATGCAACATGGAGAATCCGCGCAGATTCGGTGGCGGTCGCCAATCAAACGGCGGAGCAAATGCGGGATAACGGCACGCCCGCGCGGTTCGAGTTGCCCGGCGGTTCGGGCGTGTCGGATCACTGGCCGCTGGTAGTGACGATCGAAACCAAATAGAAACAAGCCCTTGTAACACGTTCGTCACACAGTTTCTATGGCGGTGGACGGGCGTCTTCGGCGCGCTCCGTCGCAACGTCGATTTCGTCGCTAAGCCCTTTATTGCACACACATTTTCGCTGAGCTAGATTTACCGAAAAGCGTATCTCCTCCGTCGCCGACACCCGACCTTTTTTGGCCCATCTTGCGACGGTCGTGAATGCGAAACAAGACTGTCATATTTCTGATACAGAATGTCTTTCCATTTTGTCCAGCGGGGACTAACCATGAAAATGAACGGTAGAACCCCACGCCTGTCGACGAGCGTGCTCAAAAAAGTCGGCCAGGCGTGGTTAACAGCTTTCATGCTGCTTTCCTTACCTGTTGCAGGATTCGCACAGGAAACGACGTCCGCGATTCGCGGCAATATTTTTGCGCCTGACGGCAGCCCCGAGGCCAACGCCTCGGTTCGGGTAACGGATACCCGCACCGGCCGGTCCCGCGTGACCACGACAAACGAATCGGGACGGTTTTTTGTCAGCGACCTGGACGTCGGCGGTCCCTACGAAATCTCGGTGTCCGCCGGGAACTACACTCCGCAGACCGTTACCGACGTCACGGTCGGCCTGGGCGAGACCTTCCAGTTCGATTTGACGCTTAGCAGTCAGACCATCGAAGAAATCGTCGTGACCGCGGCGGCGCTGCAAACCGTTCAGGTGGCCGTCGGTCCGTCAGCGACGTTCAGTTTCGACGACCTGCAGAACCTGCCGGCCATCAACCGCGACATCCGCGACATCGTGCGCGTAGATCCCCGCGTCTACGTCGACGAGGCGTTCGTCGACGCCGTGCAGTGCGTCGGCGCGAACCCGCGCTTCAACAGCCTGACGGTCGACGGCATCAAGCTGAACGACAACTTCGGACTGAACGCAACCGGCTTCCCCACGCAGCGGCAGCCGTTTCCGTTTGACGCAATCCAGAACGTGGCCGTCGAATTGGCGCCGTTCGACGTGCAGTACGGCAGCTTTACAGCGTGTAATACGAATGCCGTGACCACGTCGGGCACCAACGAGTATTCGGGCCGCGTCTGGTTCGACTACACCGACCAGTCTCTCATCGGCGACGAGCTCGAAGGTGACAAGATCGACACGGACGACTTTGACGAGAAGCGGTTCGGCTTTTCCATCGGCGGCCCGATCCTTCGGGACAAGCTGTTCTTTTTCGCCGCCTACGAAAAACTGGAAACGGCCGACATCTTCAGCCGCTGCGCCGGCGACGAGAGCTGCGGCACGCCGGTACTCGGCGTCACGCGCGCTCAGTTGGACCGAATCGCGACCATTGCGCAAGACCTCTACGGTTACGACCCGGGCGGCACGCTCACGACGGCGCCGAACGAAGACGAAAAATACCTGCTCCGGCTCGATTGGGACATCAATGAACAGCACCGGGCCGCACTGACCTACAACTACAACGACGGCTTCAGCGTCACCGGCGCAGACCGGGACGCCGACGAGTTCGAGTTCGGCAATCACTTCTACGAAAGAGGCGCCGAGCTGGAAGCCTGGGCAGGTCAGCTCTTCTCCGATTGGACCGACAACTTCAGCACGGAGATTCGCGTTGGGTTCGCCGACGTCGATCCGCGCGTGGAAACGCTCAACAACCAGGGATTCGGCGAGGTCAGAATCGAGACCTACGCCGACATCGACGGCGACGGCAACTTCGAGACCGCGGACGTCTTCCTCGGCGGCGACGATTCGCGCCAATCGAACGAACTCGAGTTCGATACGCTGAACCTCAAGTTCGCCGGCACCTATGCCTCGGGCGATCACGTCACCACCGTCGGCTTCGAGCGGGAAACGGTCAACATCTTCAACCTGTTCGTCCAGCATTCGATCGGTGAATACCGCTTCGACGAGTCGCGTACGGACCTGCTGGGCAATCCGGTAGGCTGTGACCCCACCCGACCCAGCGGCTGCATCGACCAGTTCGAGGCGTTCAGCCCGGACGACATTTATTACGGAAACGCCGGCGGGACGCTGGATCCGAACGACGCGGCCGCCGACTTCGGTTACTCGGTGAACACCCTTTACGCACAGGACGAGTTCACGTTTCCCGACGGTCGTCTGACCCTGGTGGCAGGACTGCGTTACGACTGGTACGAGAGCAACGACCTGCCGAACGAGAACGGCAACTTCGTCTCGCGCACGGGATTCAGCAATCGCAACAACCTGGACGGCGAGTCGCTGCTGCAGCCCCGCCTGGGCTTCAACTGGGCGTTCAGCGATACACTGAGCTTCCGCGGCGGCGCCGGCTTGTACAGCGGCGGCAACCCCAACGTCTGGCTCGGCAACGTGTATCAGAACGACGGCTTCACGCAGGTCCAGGTCCGGGAATTCGACGGCGGCGTTCAGGATCTGAACATCGATCCGGCGCAAAGCCTGCAGACCATTCCCCTGGGTCTCGACGGCAACGGGCGGCCGATTTTCGACGCGCCGCAGACCATGATCAACGGGGTCGCCGGAGGTACGGCCGACAGTTTCGTCGACGCGCTGGACCCGGACTTCGAGATTCCAAAGAACTGGAAATTCTCGCTGGGCAGCACCTGGCTGTTCGACGCACCGGGATTCCTCGGCGACGGATACACGCTGAACGCCGACCTCATCTACAGCCGGGCCGACGACTCGCCGATCATTTTCGACGACCGGCTGGTCAACGTCGGAACGGCTCCGGACGGCAGACCGATCTACTTCGAGACGGACAAGAGTGTTCCGGGCTGCGCCGAGGATCCGCTGGCGGATCCAGGCGCATGCGGCCGCAGCAACTCCGAATACATCCTCACCAACGTTCAAGGGGATGACGCGGAATCCTTGAGCCTCTCGTTTGCGCTCAGTAAAACGCACGACTGGGGCCTGGACTGGACGTTCGGTTACGCCTACACGGAATCGGACGACGTTTCGCCCATGACGAGCTCGACCTCGGGATCGAACTACTTCAACCTCGCGGTCTCGGATCCGAACGACCCCGGCCGCTCGACGTCGAACTACGAGATCCCCCACCGCTTCATCCTGCGCCTGAGCTATCAGCGGGAGTTCTTCGGCGACAACGTGACGCGCTTTACGCTGTTCGGCGCGAGCAACGAAGGACGTCCGTTCAGCTACACGTTCTCCGACCAGGAGATGTTCGTTCTGGGACCGTTCGATCCGGACGACGACCGCAGTCTGCTCTACATGCCGGACGGCCCGAACGATCCGCTGGTGACGTTTGGCCCGGACTTCGATCAGACGGCGTTTTTCGATTTTGCTGCACGAAGGGGAATCGACAAGTACGCCGGCCGCATCGTGCCGCGTAACGCGTTCAACAGCGACTGGTGGACGAAGTTCGATCTGCGCATCAGCCAGGAGATCCCCGGCTTCGGCAGCGACCACAAGGCGACGGCCTTCCTGATCGTCGACAACCTCACGAACCTGTTGAACGACGACTGGGGCGTGTTGAAGGAACGCAGCTTCCCGCGCACCGCGGCGATCGTCGAAGCAAGCCTGGTGGACGTGAACGGCACGCCGGACGACTTCTCCGACGACGTCTACTCCTTCGACGAGTTCTTCACGCAGGGCCTGAGCCGTTCGTCGAGCGCGTCGCTGTGGTCCATTCGCGTCGGGTTCAACTACAACTTCTAAGAAAAAGAAGCATCGATAGAAGACTAAGGGCGGCCTCGAGCCGCCCTTTTTTTTCTCGAAACAGGCGACCTCTTCAAAAAAACGCCGCAGCCGGAGAGGATCAGGACGACGAAGATGCAAATAGCTCTGACGGCCATGCTTTGCCTTTTCGCGAGAACGTGAACGGAGGGTAGTTCTGCACAGGTGGCGGCCAAGATGCGATTCCGGGAAGCCGCGACGACGCCCCGGGCATCTCTTGTTTCGCCCAACCCCAACTAAATCAGCAACATAGAGACCCCTCGAATAGCCCGGACCGTGCCGATCATGCTACTCTGGACCCTTCGTTCGGCCACGGAGCCGTCGCGACAACGGACCGGTATGACAGGAATCAACAGCCCCAATCTTGTGCTTCTTTTTGGCCTGGCGCTAATCCCCGCCTGCACCCACCAGGAAGACAACACCCCGCACCCGGGCATACGCTGGGTGCAAACCGCCGCAGAATTCGATGCGCTGTCGCTGCAGGCTTACCGCACGGCCGCCCGGCAACTCGATGCGAAAATCGCCGATACGTCCTGGAGCGCGCTGCCCGATCAGACCGACGCGGCCGATCTGCCGCCCGCGATCATCTTCGACGTGGACGAAACCGTCGTCAGCAACGTCGAGTTTCAGGCCACGCTGATACCGCCCTTCCAGGAGATCAAACTCTATCGCTGGAGCCGCGACAACGTCGCCGATCCGATTGCCGGATTTGCGGAGTTTGCGGCGCTGGCCCAGAGCAACGGCGTCGAGCTGTTTTTTGTCACGAACCGCGGCTGCGAACGCATCGACGGCATCGACGATCCCTGTCACTACGACGCCGTGACGCGGCAGGACATCGAGGAATCAGGATTCACCACCGACCGCGACCACGTCATGCTCGCCTATGAAAAACGTGAATGGAGTAAAGAGAAAAAAATCCGCCGCGACGCCGTTGCCCGCAATCATCGCGTCATCATGCTGTTCGGTGACGATCTCGGCGACTTCATAGCCTGCACGCGGCGGCGCGCGCTTGCGCCGTGCACCGAGGGCGCAACGATCGCCAATCGGCGCCGGGCCGCAATGGAATACGGTGACTACTGGGGTAACGGCTGGTACGTGTTACCGAACCCGATGCACGGTTCGTGGACGTCGGTGCAATAGACTCGACAAAAGTCACGCCCGAACGGACCCGGAAAACGATTGTAAACAACAAAAGAATCTTGAGAGGTCACTATGGCAAAACTCAAATGCGGATTGATCCAGATGGGTCTCAAAGGAGATCCGCGCTCGATGGGGCCGGAGGAAATCCGGGACCTCATGATCGAGGCTCACATCCCTATGATCGACGACGCCGGCAGGCAGGGGGTGCAGGTTTTGTGTTTCCAGGAGATCTTTACACAGCCCTATTTTTGTCCGAGCCAGGACCGCAAGTGGTATGCCGCGGCCGAAAAGATTCCCGACGGTCACACGACAAAACTGATGCAGGACTATGCCAGGAAACACCGCATGGTGATCGTCGTGCCCATTTACGAAGAAGAGCTTCCGGGTATCTATTACAACACGGCGGCCGTGATTGACGCCGACGGCACGTTCCTCGGCAAATACCGCAAGACGCACATCCCCCAGGTCGATCCGGGTTTTTACGAAAAGTTCTTTTTCAAACCCGGCGATTTGGGTTATCCGGTATTCGACACGGCCTACGTCAAGCTGGGCGTGTACATCTGCTACGACCGGCACTTCCCCGAAGGCTGGCGCGCACTCGCGCTGAACGGCGCCGAGTACATCGTCAATCCATCGGCGACGGTTGCCGGTTTGAGCAAATACCTTTGGGAACTCGAACAGCCCGCGTCCGCCGCGGCAAACGGCGTGTTCATCGGCGCCATCAACCGCATCGGCACCGAGGAACCCTGGGCGGAAGACATGGGTGAGTTTTACGGCTCAACCTACATCGTGAACCCGCGCGGCGAGATCGAAGCCCAGGCGAGTTACGACCGGGACGAACTCCTGGTCCACGAAATCGACCTGGACATGGTCCGCGAGGTGCGCAACACCTGGCAGTTCTTCCGCGACCGCAGGCCCGAAACCTACGATCGGCTGACCGATCACTGAATCACACCGGCGGGAACGCTTGCATGACCGAATCGAACAGCGAAAGCGCGGTAATCCAGGTTGGCGACCTCTATGAGCTCGAGGTCGGCGACGACCTTGCCGCAAGCCCGCGTTTCAACGACGACATCGCGCCGACCCGGGCCGCGCAGCGAACCTGGACGAAATGGAACGTCGCCTCGCTCTGGGTCGGCATGGCCATCTGTGTCCCCACCTACACGCTGGGCGGCGTGCTGACCTCCTATTTCGGGCTGTCGGTCAGCGAAGCGCTGTGGACCATACTCGCGGCCAACGTCGTCGTGCTGATCCCGCTCACGCTGAACGCGTACCCGGGCACCCGTTACGGCATCCCCTGCCCGGTCGTCCTGCGCGCTTCGTTCGGCATCATCGGCTCGAACGTGCCGGCGCTGATCCGCGCCGTCGTCGCCTGCGGCTGGTTCGGCGTGCAGACGCTGTTCGGCGGCATCGCCATTCATTTGCTGCTGTCGGCGCTGTTCGACGGCTGGGCGAGCCTCGGCGGCACCGGTGAGGTCATCGGTTTTTTCATTTTCTGGGCGGCCAACATCTGGGTGGTCATCCGCGGCTCGGAGTCCATCAAACACCTGGAAACGCTGGCGGCGCCACTGCTGCTGACCGTCGCGATCGGCCTCACGGTATGGGCCTTTCCCAAGGTGTCCATCCCCGAGCTGCTTGCGACACCGCCCGACCGTCCCGAAGGCGCGCCGTTCATCGGTTATTTCATGGCGGGGCTCACGGCGATGGTCGGTTTCTGGGCCACGCTCTCGCTCAATATTCCCGACTTCAGCCGCTACGCCGACTCGCAGCGCAGCCAGGTACTGGGGCAGATCATCGGACTGCCGCTGACGATGTTCCTGTTTTCGGGTCTTGGCGTTCTGCTCACCGCGGCCTCGGTCAATCTGGTCGGCGAGACCATTTCCGACCCGATCAACCTGATCGGCCGAATCGACAGCACGGGCTGGGTGGTCGTCGCGATGCTGATGATCATCCTGGCGACAATTTCGACCAACACGGCCGCAAACATCGTCTCACCCACGAACAGTTTTCAGAACGTCGCACCGAAATACATCAGCGAAAGCCGCGGGGTTCTGCTCACGGGCTTCATCGGTATCCTGCTGATGAGCTGGGAGCTGCTGAAGAAGCTCGGCTGGCTGGACTCGGACGTCAGCGTCGAAAGCCTTTATTCAAACTGGCTGGTCGGCTATTCCAGCCTGCTCGGCCCGATCGCCGGCATCATGATCGTCGACTATTTTGCCGTCAAAAATCAGTCTTACGACATCATGGCGCTCTATAAGGATCACGCCGGTTATCCCGCCTGGAACACGGCCGGTTTCGTCGCCTTTCTCGTGCCGGTTGCGCTGACGGTGGTCGCCATCGTCACGGGACGGCTAAGCTGGTTTTATACTTACGGTTGGTTCACGGGCTCCATCCTCGGCGGGCTGATTTATTATCTGATGAGCCGGTCCGAGCCGAACAACGCAGGGAGTTTGACATGACTACATTCATACGGGGCGGGACCGTCGTGACGGCGGATCTGACCTACCGAGCGGACGTCCTCTGCGAGGACGGCAAAATCGCCGCAATCGGCGACGACATCGAAGCGCCGGCAGGCGCAACGGTCATCGACGCGGGCGGCCAGTACGTAATGCCGGGCGGCATCGATCCGCACACGCACATGCAGCTTCCGTTCATGGGCACGGTCGCCAGCGACGACTTCTACACGGGCACCGCGGCCGGGCTCGCGGGCGGCACGACCATGATCATCGACTTCGTCATTCCGAACCCGCAGCAGCGCGTGATGGAAGCGTTCAACGACTGGCGCGGCTGGTCCGAAAAAGCGGTCGCCGACTACGCGTTCCACGTTGCGATCACCTGGTGGGACGAGACGGTCAGCGCGGACATGGAGGATCTCGTCAAAAACCACGGCATCAACAGCTTCAAGCACTTCATGGCCTACAAGGGCGCGATCATGGCCGACGACGAGATCCTCGTGAACAGTTTCTCGAAGGCGATCGAACTCGGCGCCATCGTCACCTGCCACGCCGAAAACGGCGAGCTCGTTTACCGCCTGCAGCAGCAGATATTCGACATGGGGATCACGGGCCCCGAAGGTCACCCGCTGTCGCGGCCGCCGGAGGTCGAGGGCGAGGCCGCGAATCGCGCAATCCGCATCGCCGAAGTGCTGGGCGTGCCGATTTATCTCGTGCACAACTCCTGCCGGCAGTCGCTCGAGGCGATCACGAGAGCGCGCAACGAAGGGCAACGCGTCTATGGCGAAGTGCTCGCAGGACACCTGCTGATCGACGACTCGGTCTACCGCCACGAAGACTTCGAGTTCGCGGCCGGCCACGTCATGAGCCCGCCGTTCCGGCCCAAGGGCCACAAGACGGCGCTGTGGCAGGGCCTGCAAGCGGGCAACCTGCAGACGACGGCCACCGATCACTGCTGCTTCTGCGCGGACCAGAAAGCCGCCGGCAAAGACGATTTCCGGCTGATCCCGAACGGCACCGCCGGCATCGAGAACCGCATGGAGGTGCTGTGGCATCACGGCGTCAGCACCGGGCGCCTGACGAAAAACGAGTTTGTGGCCGTCACCTCCACCAACGCGGCCAAGATCTTCAACATCTATCCGCGCAAGGGCAGCCTCTCGGTCGGCGCCGACGCGGACATCGTGGTTTGGGACCCCGAGGGCACCAAGACGATCTCCGCGAAAACGCACCGGCAGAACATCGACTTCAACATCTTCGAGGGCATGCAGGTCACCGGCATCCCGTCGCACACGCTGAGCCGGGGCAAGCTCGTGTACGCGGACGGCGAGCTCGACGTCGAGCGCGGCGCCGGCCTGTACATCGAAAAACCGCCGTTCGCCGCCTATTACGACGCCCTGCAAAAGCGCGCGGAGCATCTGCGGCCGACGGCGGTCGAACGCTAAGGTGGACGCCAACAGACACAGCGGGACCGGCCCGGGACGGCGATGAGCGGCAAACCGGAAAATGGCGGCGATATCCGCAGCGGCCGCTTGCCCAAGGCGGAAATCGACCGCAACTTCGAGGACGTCGCCCCGCCGCTGACGCGTTCGGAGGCGCTGATCGAGGCGGACCGCTGTTACTTCTGTTATGACGCGCCCTGCACGACCGCCTGCCCGACCGACATCGACATCCCGGGTTTCATCCAGAAAATCCGCAGCGACAACGTCACCGGCTCCGCGCAGACGATCCTGCGCGAAAACATCATGGGCGGCATGTGCGCGCGCGTTTGTCCCACCGAAGTGCTGTGCGAAGAGGTCTGCGTGCGCAACACGCACGAGGACCAGCCGGTCAGGATCGGCCTGCTGCAACGTTACGCCACCGATCCGGTGCTGGCCGAGGGCAGGCAGCTATTCCCGAGGGCGGCGGACAGCGGCAAAACGGTTGCGGTCGTCGGCGGCGGCCCCGCGGCGCTGTCCTGCGCGCACCGCCTGTCGGTGCTCGGACATAGCGTCGAGCTATTCTGCCGCGACGAGAAGCTCGGCGGCCTCAACGAATACGGCATTGCGGCGTACAAGACCGTCGACGAATTTGCCCAGCGCGAGGTCGACTACATCCTCGCCGTCGGCGGCATCGAAGTCAGCACCGGCGTGTCACTGGGCAAGGAGCTGAGCCTCGACGGCCTGCGGAAGGAGTATGATGCGGTGTTCCTCGGCGTCGGTCTCGGCGGCGTCAACCAGCTCGGCATCGACAACGAAAACGCCGACGGCGTGCTGAACGCGGTCGACTACATCGCCGAGCTGCGCCAGGCAGTGAACAAACACGAGCTCCCGGTCGGCAGGCGCGTGGTCGTCATCGGCGGCGGCATGACAGCCATCGACATCGCGGTACAAAGCAAACGGCTCGGCGCGGAATTTGTCGACATCGTTTACCGTCGCGGGGCGGAGCACATGGGTGCGAGCCGCCACGAGCAGGAACTCGCACAAACCGGCGGCGTATCGATCCGTCACTGGGCGCAGCCGGTGAAGATACTGGCGGACGGACACATCACCGGCGTGGAGTTCGAGCGCACCCGGCTGGCGGACGACGGCTCGCTGACCGGCAGCGGTGAAACCTGGTCGATCGAGGCCGACGTGGTGTTCAAGGCGGTCGGGCAGACGCTGTCCGGAGACCCGATCGACGGCGCCCTGGAGCGCAAACGCGGCAAGCTCAAAGTGGACGATCGTCGCCGCACCTCGCTCGACGGCGTCTGGGCCGGCGGCGACTGCGTCTACGGCCACGAGGACCTGACGGTGTCAGCCGTTCAGGACGGAAAAATCGCCGCGATCGACATCGATCGCGCGCTGCGCGACGGCGCATAAGACAGCCAAGAGGCAGGCGACACATGGCGGACCTCAGCACGGATTTTCTAGGCATCAGCTCTCCGAACCCTTTCTGGCTCGCCTCCGCGCCGCCGACGGACAAAGCCTACAACGTCAACCGCGCGTTCGAGGCCGGCTGGGGCGGCGCCGTCTGGAAAACGCTCGGCGAAGATCCGCCGATCGTCAACGTAAACGGACCGCGTTACGGCGCGCTGCACAGCAACGACCGGCGCGTGATCGGTTTCAACAACATCGAGCTCATCACGGACCGGCCGCTCGCCGTCAACCTGGACGAAATACGGCAGATCAAAAAGGACTGGCCCGACCGGGCGCTGATCGCGTCGGTGATGCTGCCCATGAACGAGAAAACCTGGGCCAAATACCTGCCGATGATCGAAGACACCGGCGTCGACGGCTTCGAGCTGAACTTCGGCTGCCCGCACGGCATGTCCGAGCGCGGCATGGGTGCGGCCGTCGGCCAGGTGCCCGAATACATCCAGATGGCCACGGAGTGGGCAAAAGCCTTCGCGCGCGCGCCGGTCATCGTCAAGCTCACGCCGAACGTGACCAACATCCTGCCGCCGGCCAAAGCCGCGGCCGACGGCGGTGCCGACGCCGTCTCGCTGATCAACACGGTAAATTCGATCATGCGGGTCGACTACGACACGCTGACGATGTATCCCGCCACCGACGGCATGGGCTCACACGGCGGCTACTGCGGCCAGGCAGTCAAACCCATCGCGCTGCACATGGTCGCGGAGATTGCGCGCAATCCGGAAACCCGCGAGATCCCCATTTCGGGCATCGGCGGCATCGGCGACTGGCGCGATTCGGTCGACTTCCTGGCGCTCGGCGCGTCCAACGTCCAGGTCTGCACGGCCGCGATGGTCTACGGTTTCAAGATCATCGACGACCTCACCGACGGACTGAGCCGTTTTCTCGACGAAAAAGGCATGACGCGCGTGAGCGACCTCGTCGGCAAGGCCGTGCCTAGCGTCACGGACTGGCAGTACCTGAACCTGAATCACGTCGACAAAGCGGTGATCGATCAGGACCTTTGCATAAAATGCGGCCGCTGCCACATTGTCTGCGAAGACACGTCACACCAGGCGATCACGCACACCGTCAACGGCGAACGGCGGTTCGAGGTGATCGACGACGAGTGTGTCGGCTGCAATCTCTGCGTCAGCGTCTGTCCCGTCGACGGCTGTATCACGATGCAGCCGTTTACCGAAGGCATCGATCCACGCACCGGCGAGGCGATCAAACCGGGCAAGGCCGACTGGACGACGCACCCGAACAACCCGATGCGCAAATAGAGCAGGCACATCTCGATGACAAACGAAAACGCAGCCATGGACACCGGCGCCTTGATGGACGCTGCAAGACGGGTGCGCCTGAACGCGCACGCGCGCTTTTCCAATTATCTGGTCGGCGCCGCCGTTCTCGACGAAACCGGCGCCGTGCACGTCGGTTGCAATGTCGAAAACGCCTCCTACCCGGAAGGCATATGCGCAGAAGCCAACGCCATCGGTTCCATGGTATCCGCGGGCGGCAGGCGAATCGTGGCGATTGCGGTCGCGGGCGGCGCCGATGCATCCGCGGAGCACCCGATTGCGTCCGAGGTCGGCGCGTGCACGCCCTGCGGGGGCTGCCGCCAGCGTATTCTGGAATTCGCGGACGCCGAAACCGCCATCTTCATGAGCGACGACGCAGGCAACATGCACACCTACTCGATGCGGGACCTGCTGCCGCACGCATTCCGTCTGGACGCATCGCACTAGAGCCCGTTCAGGGTCTGTCGACTCCAAGCGAGGGCATCACGAAATCTGCCGCGGCACGCGTATTTGCTCCACCAGGCGCTGGATGCGCTGCGGCGGCGCGGGTGTCACGCTGCTCACCACGAACGCCACCGAGATGTTCAAGAGCATGCCGATGACGCCAATCCCCTCGGGCGATATCCCGAACAGCCAGTTTTCGGCTACATTGTCACCGAACGGCGAGCCGGCCCACTTGAGAAACAGGCCTTTGTAGAACTCTATGTAAGCGTAAGTGAATACCAGCCCGGTAATCATGCCGGCGATGGCGCCCTGTTTGTTGATGCGTTTGAAAAAGATACCGAGGAAAATGGCCGGGAAAAGCGATGCGGCTGCAAGGCCGAACGCGAACGCCACGACCTGCGCCACCCAGCCCGGCGGGTCGAATCCGAGATACCCGGCGATCATTATCGCAACGGCGGCGGCGATTCGCCCCGCCAGCAGTTCGTTTTTGTCCTTGATGTTCGGCAGAAATATGCCTTTGACCAGATCGTGCGAAACCGCGGCCGAGATGACCAGTAGCAGACCGGCCGCGGTCGACAATGCCGCCGCAACGCCGCCGGCCGCGACCAGCGCGATTACCCAGTCGGGCAGGCCGGCGATCTCGGGATTGGCCAGCACCATCACGTCGTTGTCAATCGTGAACTCGTTGCCGCGCCAGCCGAAGGATCGGGCCCTGGCGTCGAATTCCGGATTGGCGTCGTTGTAATACTGGATACGCCCGTCCCCGTTCTTGTCCTCGAAACGTAGGAGACCGGTCCGTTCCCAGGTCTCGACCCAGCCGGGCCGATCGGCGTAGACCAGGTTTCCGTCAGCGTCACCGACCTCCCCCGGCTGGATGGTCTCCATCAGGTTGTATCTCGCCATCGCACCGACGGCCGGCGCCGTCGTGTAGAGGACGGCGATGAACAACAACGCGTATCCGGCCGATATTCGTGCATCGCGAACCTTGGGCACGGTGAAAAAACGGACGATGACGTGGGGTAATCCCGCCGTACCGACCATCAGCGCCAGCGTGATACAGAAAACGTCGACTGTGCTCTTGGTCCCCGCCGTATACTGATGGAAACCGAGCGAGGTGACGACATCGTCGAGCTTTTCCAGCAGCGCTACACCATTGCCGCCGACATCGCTGCCAAACGCGAGCTGCGGTATCGGATTGCCCGTGAGCTGGATGGCGATAAAAACCGCGGGCACGGTGTACGCGAAGATCAGCACGCAGTATTGAGCAACCTGCGTATAGGTGATCCCCTTCATACCGCCGAGCACCGCGTAGACGAACACCACGCCCATGCCGATCAGCAACCCGGTCGTCACGTCGACTTCGAGAAAACGCGAAAACACGATTCCGACGCCGCGCATCTGCCCGGCGACGTAGGTAAACGAGATGAAGATCAGGCAAACGACCGCGACGATGCGCGCCGTCTTCGAGTAGTACCGCTCCGCGATGAATTCGGGAACGGTGAACTTCCCGAACTTGCGCAGGTACGGCGCAAGCAGCAGCGCGAGCAGTACATAACCGCCAGTCCAGCCCATCAGGTAGACGGAGCCGTCGTAGCCGAGAAATGCGATCAGCCCGGCCATCGAGATGAACGAGGCGGCGCTCATCCAGTCGGCGGCGGTCGCCATGCCGTTCGCGACGGGAGAAACGCCCTTGCCGGCAATGTAGAAATCACCCGTCGAATGCGCTCGCGACCATATCGCGATGCCGATATAGAGTGCGAAGCTCAGGCCAACGACAAGATAGGTTAGCGTCTGCAGGTCCATTCGCGACGCCTAGTCTTCGTGGACGTCGAGCGCACGCTCGATACGGTTCATCCGCCACGCATAGAAGAATATGAGTACGACGAAAACATAGATCGAGCCCTGCTGGGCAAACCAGAAGCCGAGCGGCACGCCGCCAATCTGAAAGCGGTTCATCGTTTCGACGAACAGAACGCCCAGCCCGTAAGAACAAAAGAACCACACACCCAGGCATGCGGACAACAGGCGAAGATTGGTCCGCCAATACAACTGGAGTCGTTCAGGCATGTCGCCCGTTCTGTGTTGTTTTTCCATTGATTCTGATCGCGGTAAACGCCGAGTGGATCCGCCGGGAGCACAATGCGCTCACCCTTCGGTATGCGGAGGTGAGCGTAGGGGCACTCAGGGCATGCGCTAGCGGGGTACTTCGATACCTCCGGCAATGACCAAATCTATGTCGCGGACGTTGCGGATGTCCTCCACGGGGTCGCTCGCCAGCAGGACCATGTCCGCGTTTTTCCCTGCATCGATGGTCCCCGTTTCGTCGAGCATCGAGAAAAAGACCGCAGGCTGCACGGTCGCCGCGCCAATTGCCTCCAACGGCGTCAGGCCCGCGTCAACCAGAATCTCGAGCTCGTTGAGCAGGCTGTAGCCGGGAACGGCGAGCCCGATGGGCGTATCCGTTCCCGCCCCAATCGGAACGCCGGCCGCTTTCATTCTTGCGATCATGCTCATCGTATAGTTCGGAAACGTCACGTCCCACTGCGATCTGTCGTCGGGAAGCCATCCGGGTGGGTCCTGCCATTCCTCCCGCACGCTTTCCGGCATGCGGCTCAGCGCCTCGCCCCAATCCGCCCGCTCCCACATCGGGTTGAGCATGATCGTGTTGAGACCGGCCGTTGGAACCTGGATAACGTCCGTGAGCGACGACAGCACCCGCGAACACCGATCCTCGTCGAACGCCTGGATGGCCGGATTTCGCTGCAGATTGTGCAGGGAAGACCGCAACGCGATGCCGCTCAACGCACTTTCGTTCTTCAGAAGCTCCTTGCGGACGTCGTGCAACTCTCTCGAATTCGACGCACAGTCCAGCTCGAGGTTTCGGATGTGCTCCATGGAACCCACGGAGCCGCCCACCTCCGACGCCGTCATTGCGAGCGGAACGTGTGCGGCAATGGGCATCTCATGCTCCGCCGCCGCTTCGACGAATGCCCGGAACACATTGGGGCTGACCATCTCGTATATCTTGATGAAACTGGCCCCCGCCGCCTTGAGGTCGGCGACAACCTGCCCCGCCTTTTTGGGGTCGACGTTTTGCACGCCGATCTCCGGCACCGACTGGCCGTCGTAAACGACAAAATTGCCGTCGAGCAACGGTCCGCTGAAATAGACCCGCGGCGCCAGCGTGTCGGCCGACCGCATGTCATCGACAACCGGGAGCAGATTGCGCAACAGTCCGCCGGTATCCCGCACGCTCGTGACGCCGTAGTGCAGAAATTCCGCGGGCATTGTCGGCGTGAACCGGTCGTCGTAGGTAAGGTGCACGTGCATGTCCCACAGCCCTGGAATCAGGTACTTCCCTCTTCCGTCGATCGTCTCGACAGCGCCTGGGGCCCCGGCGTTCGGACCGACATAAACGATCTCATCGCCGTCGAAGACGACGGTTTGGTTTTCTCGCGCGCCGTTGATCGCGTCCACGACGGTGACGTTTGTGATCGCCGTGCCGGAGGTAATTGCCGTGACGGAAGGCCCATCTTGCGAACATGCGACGAGTAGCGTAAGCAACAGGCAGGTCAGAAGTTTCTTCATAGAATTCGCTCGGGTCGCCGCCGCAACCAGCCCGCGGCGGCTCTGTTTGGCTTTACTGGAGTGCCGTGAGCGCTCCCCAGTCGTTTGTGGAAAGTGCGTTCGACAGCGGAAGGCCCGCTGCCGAACGCTCATCGCCGAAACCGCCGTATGGGTTCAGCGGCCCAGCCCCAACACCAGGTTCACGTAGGCGTATTGCCCTTGCGGGCTGTGCAGTGACGCCAGATAACCGAAGTTCTCGTCAGCCAGCGGCGGATCTTCGTCAAACAGGTTGTTGATTCCGACACGAACGGCGCTGTCGTCGAACATACCGGCGCTGAAACGGTATTCGCCGGAGATGTTCACCGTCGTCCAGCTATCGACGCGCCAGGGTTCCGCCGTGACGTCGTTTCGCACACTCGTATCGTCGAACGCGCCGACGTGATTGGCGAATAGCGACGCACCGTACTTCGCACCGCTCCAGCGGACGAAAGCGTTCCCCTTCCATTCGGGCCGCTGATCCTGCTCGATCAGGTCACCCGCCGCCTCGACGGTCACCGCCGGATTGTTCTGGTCGTTGATGAAATCCGACGGACCGCCGGCCGATTGGAATGCCTTCGTCAACTTCGTCGCGTTGACACCAAACGAAAACGAACCCAGGTTCGCCGTATCCAGCTCATAGAGTACGGAAACGTCGATGCCTTCGGTAACCCGGTCCTCCAGGTTGAAATAAGGCACCAGCGACGTAACCGCGGCGCCTACCGGGTCGAGACCGGAACCTGCGAAAAACGCGATGTTGTCGGCGGTCGGCGCGTCCCGGATGATATTCGGGTTTGGCGCCATGCCGTTTATCCGCAACGCCCAGTCCAGCGCAAGCTGGTTTGGCGTGGAAAAGATTCCGATGATGCCGGTTTGCTCGATTTCCCAATAGTCGACCGTTACCGTGAGTCCTTCCGCAAACTGCGGCTGCAACACGATACCGTAGGAAACACTTTCACTTTCCTCGGGCTCCAGCTCCTCCGAGCCGGAGGTGATCCGTTCCATTTGCCCGTCGAAATCGTTGCCGACGGCGTCACCGTCGCAGGCGGCGAGATTCGGAACCTCTCCCCGATTGACCAACGCCTGGCAGAAGTACAAGTCGGTGCGGGCGACGACTCTCGAAATTTCCGGTTCGCTGGTCTGGGGCAGATTCGGCGCGCGGAATCCCTCGGCGTAAGAGCCTCGGAACTGCAGCCACTCGGCCGGATACCACGACACGGCAATGCGAGGCTTGGTGACGTCGCCGATGTCGTCATAGTCCTCGAACCGCCCGGCGATCTGCACGTCCAGGCTTTCGACCAATGGAACGTCCATGTCCGGGCTGACGAGCGGCAGCGCCACTTCGGCAAAGACCGAATAAACCTTGCGTGAACCGAACGTGTCCGGGGTATCGCTCGAGCCCGACACGTCACTCGGAACGTTCTGGCCCGTCACGGTATTGAAGAACGTCCGGGTGCCGTCAAGGCGAGGATCGCGATCGTCCTCGTAAGTATGGCGCCGGTATTCGACGCCCGCCGCAACACCGAGACCGCCCGCCGGAAGATCGACCAGGGACGCGTTGGACAGCTTGAAATCGGCCAGCGTCAGGCGCGTACGCGCAAACCGGTCGACGCTGATGTAAAAAGGATCGGTCACGTTGGCGGGATTGGGCGTCGTATCGATCGCGTTGTCCGTGTAGTCGCCGGCTCCGTTCCAGAAGTTGTAGGCATCGGGCGTCTCCAAACCGGCAACGCGCTGTATCTCCGTCAGACTGGCGCGATTGTCGGTCCGGTCGAGGGTCTCGGCCGCCGAGGAAACGAACGCCGTGTCGAAGTCCCAATCACCGACGTTTCCACGCAAACCCAGCAGCGCCCGGTAGCTTTCGTCGTCGACGTTGACGAACGCACCGCCGCGATCGAGCATGCGATAGGGTCCGGTGCCGAAGTTCCAGCGATACCCCAATCCCTCCGCCGGCACCTGGTTGATGTCCAGCCCCGGGAGCCGGTTCGGATTCGGACTTCCGTCGGAGAACGTGATCGGTCCGAACGGATTCCAGTAGTTGGACGCCGGGATGTCGAACGGCTGACTCGACAGCGGACCAAAAATACCGTCAGCGCGGTCGAACTTGCTTTCCGCTTTGTAGAGGCCGAACTCACCGTACAACTCGAAGTCGTTGTCGAAGGTGTGCGTGACGTTGCCAAAGAAGTTGTTTCGCGTGACGCTGGGTATCATCGTTCTCCGCTGATTGACGTCGAACCGCAACTCCTCCGGCACGAAGGTGCTGGCGGCGAGGCAGGTGTCCGCCGGACCCGACGGATGCTCCGCCGTACAGTTTCCGAGACTGGTCGGCGATACGAAGAAACTGCCCGACGCCGTGGTAATCGGCTCACCGTTCTGGGTGATGGGTCCACCGTTCAGCAACGGCAGCCGGAATACTCCCCATGGAGTGGTACCGCTCGTGTTGCGAAACTGCAGATCACCCTCGAACGGGGTGCCGGCAACCAGCGGGCGCATATCGGCGCTTCGAGAGTAGCTGCGATCGCGCGCGAACAGCGCCGATCGGTCGTGCCAGGTAAACGAACCGGAGATATTCGTCCGGTCGTTGTTGAACGTCAGGCCGCCGAGCACGCTGATCGTCGTCTCGTCCGGATTGTCTTCCATCGCGCTCCCGTAACGCGCGGAAATTTCGAGACCCTCGAAATCGTTTCGCAATACGGTGTTCACGACGCCCGCAACGGCATCGGTTCCGTAGAGCGCCGAAGCACCGTCGCGCAACACTTCGACCCGCTGCAATCCCATGACCGGAATCGCGTTCATGTTGACGGTGACGGCCGGCGCCGTCTGCTCATTCGTCTGCGTGCCGGGATGGTCGACGAGTCGACGACCGTTCATCAGGACGAGCGTATTGCCTTCGCCGAGACTGCGCAGGTTGATCGAGGCAACGTCCCCGCGCGCGCCGTTGATGCCGAAGCTGACGGAGCGCTGATTGTTTCCTCCGAAACCCACGGCGCCGACACCCGGCAACGTCCTGAACAGCTCATCGCTCGAAGCAGCGCCCGTGACCTGTATGTCTTCTTGTGTGATGACCGAAACCGGCAGCGCAGCGGTCGTGGAGGCTCCGCGGATTTGCGACCCGGTGACGATGACTTCTTCGAGCGCTTCAGCGTTCGTAGATTCGGTTTCCTGACCGCTGGCGCCGGACCCCGCAAACGCCGCCGCAATCGCCGCAAGAAACCCAGCCCTTTTGGCGCCGCTCACCTCTCTCCCGGCGCCGTTCATATCTCTGTTAGAACCGTTCATACCTTCCCCCTCAGGCTCCGTAGGAATCGTTGTTTCAATATTCAAAACGAGTTCGTTCCTGAACGTGGGCGTCAGTCCGGTACCGGCAAGCAGGGCGGCAATGCCCTCCTCCAGGGTGTACTCGCCCCGGAGTGGATTCGCAGGCTTGCCACTGACCTCGTCAAACCGAACGATGAGCGTTATATCCGCCTGTTCAGCGAACTCGATAAGCGCCGATTCCGCAGGCTGCTGAGGTATGTCAAAGAGAACGCGTGGTGTGGCCGCAGAATTCTGGGCACAAGCGAGGGCCGACCACAACGACAAGATCGCCGTGACTAGCACTAGCTGTAGTGTTCTCACTTTCCCCCGTTCGCCGCACAAAATGGGCGCGTGTAAAGGTGACGAGAGAACACCGATTTTCCCCCAATTAGTTTTCATCCAAAGGATTTGCGTGCCCTGTTGGCCTCCTTGTTATGCACGTTTGCGTATGATTTTATCAAGCAGTCTACTAGAGGCTGCCGAGAAGAATTCGACCGTCAGTCGTCTTTTCGTAGGTGATACTCAGGTTTTCGCGAAGTACCGCAAGCAAGCCTTCGACGTCGCCCGCCTTGAAGCGGCCAACGATTCGCTCTTCCTTGAGTTGGTTGTCGAGAAATACGAATTCCACGGTCGTGTATCGTCCGACTTCCGCCATCGCCTCGCCGAGAGGCTCGCCGCGAAAAACCAAATCGCCATCGCGCCATGCAAGTCGAACGCGTATCTCCTCGTCCGATACGCCGCGTATTTCCGTGGGAGTATTCCCGCCGAGGCGCACCTCCTCTCCTCGCGCAACGGTCAGTGTGGAGGGAGGCAGCACGGGCACCTGCGGCCTGACCGAGCCGGCGGGTGAACTCGGACGAACGGACACCAGCACCTTACCTTCGGTAACGACTACCTCGATGTCCTGATCGTCGCGAATCTCGACGCCAAACGACGTACCCACCGCCTGGACCATCCGGTCGTGCGCAAACACGGTCAACGGCCGATCTTTGTCCGGCGCTACGTCTACGTGGATTTCTCCCCTTATGAGCGTCAGCACCCTGTGAAAATCGGAGTATCGGACGTCGAGTCGGCTGTTCGTGTTCAGCGTCACCCTGGAGCCGTCCGCAAGAGCGACTGTCGACTGCTCTCCAACGGCGGTTTCGTAAACAGCCGTTGTCTGCGTGCCGCCCGCTGGCTCCTTGTCGCCGGGTGAGTTCAGCTCGTTGCCGGCAACGAGGAAAACGGCGGTCACCGCAATGACGATCGACGCGGCCGTTGCGTACCAGCGGAATCGGAAACGTTTGCGGTCGTGCGTAGCGGGCTCCGGGAAGAGGTCGGCCAGCCGAGACAGCTCGTTGAAGCGATCCCACTGTTTCGCGACGCGAAGAAAAAGCTCGCGATTCTCCGAACGCTCCGCCATCCAGTCCTTTAGTCGATCTTCTTCGTCTTTCGACAAACCTCGATCGACTTTGGTGACCCATTCCGCGGCCAATCGATACCGCCGCTTTTCGGGGGGAAGGTGATACACATTCGTCATCAGTTGTCTCCAGTCCTTGGGTTTCGCCGCTTCACCCGCCCGGCCGTGCTCGATCTCCCCCCGGCTATCGAATCTTCGGACGCGTTCAAGAACTCCATACAGCGCTCCATGCCCAGCGAGATATGCCGTTCAACGGTCTTCTCGCTTAGCTGCATTTCGTCGGCTATCTCCCGCTGTGAATACCCATATACTTTCTTTAATACGAACGCCCGGCGCTGCTGTTGCGGAAGTCGCCGTACGGCTTCGCAGAAATCCGCAAAATCGTTGCTCGAGACCACGCTGTCGAGCGTGGTATCCCGCAGTTGAGCCGTTTCACCAACTATCCCTTCGGCCACGTCGTTCTCGCTGACGGCCAGTCTGGTTTCCGCACGCTTCACGTGATCCAGCGCAAGATTTCGCGCGATCCGAAACAGATACGCCTGCGGCTGTTTGATGGTTTCCTGCCGGTTCGCCTGGCAGGCCCGGACATAGGTCTCCTGGATAATGTCCTCGATTTCCTTGGGCGGCGCGATACCCAGCACCACCCGAGCGAGGCGGCTGCGTAACTTCATGTAAACGTTTGTTATTTTCTCGTTTTTCGGCATTCTCTGAAGCAACCGGCCCGTGATAGGAATTCTGGCTCAACCCATATCGACGAATCCGGCGACGATTTCCCCCAATCCCTCGTTCACCGCTCGGCAATGAACGCGTCGACCTGATGCCGCTGCGGTAACGACGGCTGCGCGCCCGCCGAGGTCGCCGCCAGTGCACCCGCGGCGCAGGCGAATCGGAGTGCCGTCTCGGGCGCCATACCCTCCACCAGCGCCACCGTCAGCGCGGCGGTAAACGCATCACCCGCACCCGTGGTGTCCACGGCGTCCACCGACGGCGGTTTCGACCGCGCGATTTCCGTTCCGTCTCGCAGAAGCGTTGCGCCGGCGGCGCCCCGGGTAACCACCAGCAAGCCGTCGTGACCTGCAATCGAGTCCCCGTAATACGCAGCTTCCGTTTCGTTGACGACAATCAGATCCGCCCGCGCCAACAGCTCCGGTGGAACGGGCAACGCCGGCGCCAGATTCATGCACAGGAAACCGGCGAATCTCTCGGAGACGCTCTCCAGGGCGCTCAGCGGCACTTCCAGCTGGCAGATCAAGGCTTCCGCGGACGGCAGTTGCAGCGAATCGACGTTCAACGAACGGTTCGCACCGGGCGCCACGACAATTTGATTCTCGCCCGATGCCGACACCGCGATCAGCGCCGTTCCGGTTGGCCGATCCGCGGCGACCCTGCACGCAGCGAGGTTGACGCCTCCCTCTCTCAGCAGATGCAGCGCCTCGTCCGCAGCCGCATCGTCACCGACGCAGGCGAGCAGCGTGACCGCCGCGCCCAGGCGCTGCGCCGCCAGCGCCTGGTTTGCGCCTTTTCCGCCTGGAAACCGCTGTAGGGTCGCGTCGGTGACCGTCTCGCCGGCGACGGGTAAGCGCTCGGCGTTGGCCACGATATCCAGATTGACCGAACCGACGACAAGAATGTGCGGCGCCGCCATCTTCAATCACCCAAACCTGGCCAGCCGCTCGACCAACAGCGCATAAAAACCGTCCGCGTCGACGCCATGAATCCAGGTAACGTTCGCTGCACGTTTTGAGACGCCCCAGAAGTCGACGGCGGTGTGCCCCAACGTCAACTCGGACCCGGTCTCGACCGTGGCGCTGCAGGTTTTTCCCTCGAACAATCCCGGCTGGAGCAGGTAGGCGACGGTACAAGGATCGTGAAGCGGCGCGCCGAGGATGCCGTACTTCGTCGTATCGTGCCGATTGAAAAAGCTGAGCATGCCGGCCGTCGCTTCCGCGGCGGGATTGTCCAGCGCCGCAATCGCCGCAATTCGCTCTTTGGTCGCCAGCACCTGGTGCGTGACGTCCAAACCCATCATGACAATCGGACGACCGCATTCGAGGACGACATGAGCGGCGTGCGGATCGACCAGGATGTTGAATTCCGCCGACGCCGAGTGATTCCCGGCCTCGCGCATGGCGCCACCCATCAATACGATTCGATGGACGCTGTCGAGTATCGCGGGGTCTTTGACAATCGCCATCGCGATGTTCGTCAGCGGACCGGTCGGCACGAGAGTGACCGAATGTTTCGCAGACGCCCTGAGCGTGTCAACGATGAAGTCCACGGCATGTTTGTCCTCCAACGGATGACGTGGCTCAACGATCGCCATGCCGTCGATTCCCGTGTCGCCGTGCACTTTCTCCGCGGTCAGCAGATCGCGCACCATCGGTCGCGGACAACCCGGATAAACCGGGACGTCGGTTCTGCCCGCGACGTCACACATCAGTCTTGCGTTTCGTTCCGTCAGCTCCAGCGGCACGTTACCCGCGACGGTCGTGACCCCGATCAAGTCGAGCTCATCCGGCGAGGACATCGCGAGAAGCAGGTTGATCGCGTCATCCTGTCCGGGATCGCAGTCGATGATGATTTTTTCCTTCGTCATCGCTAAACGCTATCTAGACGGTTAACAAAAGTCCCGCCAACGTGGCGCTCATCAGGTTCGACAGCGACCCCGCCGCAACCGCCCTGACGCCGAAACGCGCGATCAGCTCTTTCTTTTCCGGCACCAGACTGCCGAGGCCGCCGAGTAGAATCGCGATCGACGACAGGTTCGCAAACCCGCACAAGGAGAACGTGACGATCGCCTTGGTGCGCTCGCTCATACCGGCCAGGTATTCGTCCAGATGGCTGTACGCCACGAATTCATTGAGAATCACCTTCTCACCGAACAGCGCACCGGCCGCCTGCGCCTCGGCCCAGGGAACACTCACCAAATACATGAGGGGCGCGAAGAGCCAGCCCAGCATTTTCTGCAGCGTAAGATCCTCGATACCCACGAGGCCCGCTATGCCGCCGACAACGCCGTTGAACAAGGCGATCAGCGCAACAAACGCCACCAACATCGCACCGATGTTCACCGCCAGCTTCACACCGTCGCTGGCGCCGACCGCCGCGGCCAGGAACACGTTCTCGTGCGGGCTTCTGCCCATCTTGAGATGAGAATCGTCCTCCGCCGCAGACTCGGAGTCTTCGTCCGGCATGATTATCTTGGCCATCAGCAGCCCGCCCGGCGCCGCCATGAAACTGGCGGCGAGCAGGTAGCGCAGCTCCGCGCCCATTTGCGAATAGGCGAGCAGGACCGTACCCGCCACGGACGCCAGACCCGAAACCATTACGGCGAACATTTGCGCATCGGTCAGCTTGGACAGATAGGGTCGTACGACGAGGGGCGCCTCGGTCTGGCCGATAAAAATGTTGGCGGCGGCATTCATCGACTCGACGGCTTTCGTGCCGATCACCCAACGCAGGCCGCCGCCAATCAGCTTGACGACAATCTGCATGATGCGGACGTGGTAGAGCACGGACATCAGCGCGGAAAAGAATATGATGATCGGCAGGACGTTGATTGCGAAGCTGGCAACCGACGATTCGGTCGCCAGGCCGCCGAATATGAACTCGATGCCTTCACGTGAATACCCCATGACGTGCTGCACGCCCCGGCTCATCGCTTCGATGATCCTTTGGCCGAGATTCGAGTAAATCACGAACACCGCAACCAGGGCCTGTAGCGCAAACGCGGCGCCGACGATTCGCAGATTGATGGCTTTGCGATTAGTGGAGATGAGAAGCGCTATGCCCAGTATGGCCGCTATGCCCAACAGCCCGACAAGTCTATCCACTATGGTGTCCCCCGATGGCGCGATGCGTTGTTCTTATTCGCGCCTGTGAACGAAGTGAGCGCGTGTCGACCCGGAGATTCCAAGGTCCGTTAACAGTGTCTAGGATACCGGAAAATATGGGATTTTCACCTTATTCGGCATCCAGCGTCGCGTAAATCACGGGCCGTTCCGGCGGCGATTCCCGCCCCAGCCGACAGGCCTCGCGCAGCATCGTCGCCGCGATCTCGGCGGTCCGCTCGTCGGCCGCATGCACCGTTGCCAACGGCGTGTCCCGGCCGATGCTCGACCCGATCGGCGCGACGTCGACGAAACCCACCGACAGATCCAGCTCATCGTCGACTTTGCGGCGACCGCCCCCAAGCTCGATGATCGCATTGCCGAATCGGCGTCCGTCAACGTGCACGAGAACGCCGTCGCCGTCGGCGAAAACGGGTTTTTGGACTGCGGCGGCCGGGAGGTACCGGTCACAGTTCTCGACAAAATCACCGGGACCGCCAAGGGCCGCAACCATTTGTCCGAAAATCTCGGCGGCCCGGCCCGAGTTCACCGCTTCGTCCGCGCGCTCCTTGCCGCGCTGACGGTCGGTCTCGATTCCGCCAATCAACAGCATTTCTGCGACGAGGCCCAAAGTCACCTCGTCGAGTCTCGCCTCTCGAGTCTCGCCGGTGAGGTAGTGAACGGACTCTCGCACTTCGACGGCGTTGCCCGCCGTCAGTCCCAGGTTTTCGTTCATGTCGGTGATCAGCGCATGGGTTTTCAGTCCGGATGCGCCGCCTGTGCCGATGATGCTGGTTGCCAGCGTTTTGGCCTCCTCGACCGTGGACATGAACGCGCCGGTGCCGAACTTGACGTCCATCACCAGTCCGTCCAGACCCGCTGACATCTTCTTCGACAGGATCGACGCGGTTATCAGCGGTACCGACTCGACCGTCGCCGTAATGTCCCGGATCGAATACAGCCGGCGATCGGCCGGCGCCAGATCGCTGGTTTGCCCGATGATTGCGCAACCGACGTCCTTGACGACTTTTCGGAACAGCGCAGGCTCCGGTGTTGCGTCGTAACCGGGGATCGCGCCGATCTTGTCGAGCGTGCCGCCGCCGTGACCAAGCCCCCTGCCCGAAATCATCGGCACGTAACAGCCGCAGGCGGCCGCGATCGGCGCAAGCAGAAAACTCACTTTGTCACCGATGCCGCCGGTCGAGTGTTTGTCGATTACCGGGCCGCCGAGGTCCTCGCCGCTCCACTCCAGCATCAATCCCGACGCCGCCATCAGCCGCGTCAGCGTGCCCGCTTCCGCAAACGTCATTGAATTCAGGAACACGGCCATGGCGAGTGCGGACACCTGTTCCGCAGGAATACTGCCGTCCGACAACCCGTTGACAAAAAACGCGATTTCATCATCGGACAGCGCATGACCGTCGCGCTTCCTGCGAATGACATCAACGAATAACATAGCGTCTCTCTTCGGTCCGGGGCGATAACAAAGGCGCTAGGCGTCCAGTCCGCGAAGCGGCAGATCGGGGCTGCGCTGCAACCAGTTTTCGGCGGGATAACGACACTCGCTGTCGATCACGTGCAGCGTGTAGGCATGCCGCGAATTTTCCGACCGGTTGGCTGCGCTCATGTGCGGCGTTCTGCCGTCGAAGACTACCAGCGTTCCCGCACGCGCCTCGGCGGGCCGCGTCAGATGCTCCGGCCACGGTGTGTCGTCGAGCACCTCGGTCCTCAGAGTGTATTCCCCGCTTCGATAGTTGCGTTGCTTCAACGGCCCGCGATGCTGGCCGGGAATGAAGCACATACAGCCGTTTTCGATCGTCGCGTCCTCCAGTGCAAACCAGAATCCCGTGCAGGACTCGGGCTCGGTGTAAATGTAAGTCGAATCCTGGTGGCAGACGACTTCCCCGCCGATGCGCGGCGGCTTGAAAATGTACATCGACTGGATGATGACCGGATTCCTTTTGCCCAATCGCCTGGCAATTTCGGCGAGACTGGGAGACCGGGAAAAACGGTCGAACACCGGGTCGAGGTCGTGCATCGCATGCCCCATTTTGTTGAGGTAGTTCTCCTTCGGGCCGCGCAGTTTGCCCGATGCGTCAAACGCATCGGTCTCCAGGAAGAAGCGGATCTTGTCGCCGGACTCTATGAAATACCGGTCGTCGAGCTGCTCCTCCGCCGTCGTGGAGAACACGCTGCCTGCATTCCCGGGATCAAACTCGTCAACGAGTTCGAGCGCCCGGGCTCGCAGCGCCTGACAGGCCTCCAGCGACGCGAAATCCTCCAGTATCAGCACCCCTGCCTTGCGATAGGCGTCGATCATGGCCGCATCGAGCCGGCCGTTTACGGGCGCCTTGAACGATGGAAGCTGCCCGGCTTGTGCAATTTGCGATGCCATTGTTTTCACCTCGACGGCGCGCTGGGGCCGCGGTACGGCGACCCACCGCCGTGCCAGCACGATACTAGCAGCCAACCCCCGACGCCACATCCTGTATCTTTTTGGCAACAATTGTTCGGCGCATGTTACCGGCCCTCCGAAGCCGTCTGAACGTCACGCTGCGGTCGTCGACCATCTATGTTACCTGTTGATTAACAAAGAATATTTCTTGTCAGCGGCCAAATGGGATAGAACTTCGCCGGTATTATTATGTCAGCAAGGAGTATACTTCCAGCAGGCAAGTCTTTCTGGCGCTGCGTGAATACAACAGCAAGCGCGCTGAAAAACAACATCAACAACGCTATTCGGAGGGAATTCATGGAATTCGAGAGCAGAACCGCAGTACCGGCAGGAGCCGTGTTGGGGGGACTCGCAGCGAGTTTGTTGCTGCTCCCGCACACCGGTTACGCGCAGTCCGAAGACGACACGAACGACCTCGGCGCCAGTTTGTTCGAGGAAATCATCGTAACGGCGCGGCGCCGTGAGGAGACGTTGTATGAAACTCCCGCGGCGGTGACCGCAATTGGCGGCGAAGCCATCGCCAGCCTCAATATCAGCAACCTCGATGACGTCGGCAAATACGTGCCAAATCTCACCATTTCCCGTTACGGCGTCGGCAACACCGCTCAGGCGGCGGTGTTCATCCGCGGTATCGGTTTGCAGGATCACATCATCACCACGGACCCCGGCGTCGGCGTTTACCTGGACGGCGTTTATCTCGGACGCCAGATGGGCTCGAACCTGTCGCTGAACAACATCGAACGGGTCGAAGTCCTTCGCGGACCGCAGGGCACGCTCTACGGCAGAAACACGTTGGGTGGCGCGGTCAACATCATCACCAAGAAGCCGGGCTCCGAGGAAGCGTACGAGGCGAGCCTCAAAGCCGGAACGCGCGGCCGGGCCGGCGTCGACGTGTATGCCAACTTTCCGATGGCCGACAATTTCGGCGTGGCGTTCAGCGGTGGTTTCACACGCCGTGACGGGGTCGGTAAAGCGCTGCTGCTGGATAACCCCGAAGCCGAAATCGGCGAAATCCTTTCGTTCAACGGCCGCATTACGGCCAACTGGGATGTAACCGAGCGGTTTTCACTGCTGTTCTCCGTCGACGGCACGCAGTCGGAAAACGGCCAGAGCCCGTACGAAATCGACTTCAACCCATTGACCCCGACCCCGCCGCCGGACACGGGCGGCTGCTGCAACGGCGATTTCGCCTTTTTGGAACCGAGCCTGGTTGCGCCGAACCGCGACGACTCGTTTACGACGGTCGCGGGACTCGAATCCACGTCCGACGAAGCGCTCGGCGTCGCGATCACGGCGGACTACGAGATCTCCGATGAGCTGGCGGCCAAGTTCATCGCAAGCTACCGGTCGTCCGAGTACACCGGCGGGCTCGACGACGACGAGTCGACCCTGAATCTTTCGGAGTTCCCCGAAGCCGGAGAGGCGGACCAGACCTCGCTGGAGTTTCAACTCAACGGGCAGTTCGGCGCGCTCGATTTCGTCAGCGGCCTGTACTACTTCGAGGAAGAAGGCTCCACCGAGTCGGGTCCCTGGACTTTTTCACCGTTCAACATGCCCGGCGGCCTCGACAATTTCGGCGTGCCCACGGGCTTCGGCGACTTCGGCTTTTTCGACTTGCAGCAAGAGACGGAGAGCACGGCCGTGTATGCGAACGGCAGCTTCGCCTTCTCGGACCGGTTCTCGGTAGGCGCCGGCGCGCGCTACTCGAGAGACGAAAAAGACGCGAACGCCATCTTCCCGACGTTTCCCGAGCGCAAGTTCTTGAGCGACAGTTGGGACGCGTTCACGTGGGACCTGAACGCCAGTTTTGCGCTGCGCGATGGACTCAACGTTTACGGCCAGATCCAAAAAGGTTATCAGACGGGCGGATATCCACCGCGACCCTTTGGCGGACCCGATCAATTCGAGCCGTTCGACGAAACAGAAGCGCTCAACTTCGAGCTTGGCCTGAAGGGCACCGTCAACGAGTACATCACGTTGCTGGTCGCGGCGTTCTACACGGAATACGACGATCTCGCGTTGCCGTTCTCGGACACGCTCGCCGGGGGCGGGTTTGTGACGATCGTCGCCAACGCCGGTGAATCCCGGTCCACCGGCCTCGAAGTCGAAGGCGTGATTTCGCCGACGGACAGCTTGAATATCAATTTTTCGGTCGGTTTCCTCGACGCCGAGATCACGAGAGTGGACCCCGGCACCATTGGCGTCGCCAAGGGCGACGCTCCCGCGCTTACGCCGGACCTGACCTTCTCTGTCGCACCGCAATGGTTTTTCCTGCTCGACAGCGGTGCGTCTGTCACCGCGCAGGTCGACTACTCGTTCCGCGACGACATGTTTGGGCAATCGATCAACAACCGGGCGGAGCAGCTCGACTCTCGCGGCCTGCTCGGTTTCTCCGTTGACTACACGTCATCCGACCAGAGCTGGACGCTCGGCGTCTACGGCGAAAACGTCACCAACGAGGTGTATGACCAGGGTCGCCTTGCACAAAACGGCTATGTCGGCGTCGTTTTGAGCAATGACCGCAGCGAATTCGGCCTGCGTCTGACGAAGCGCTTCGCCGGTTTCTGACGCCGATCCGCGATCTCGATCGGCGAAAACCCACGCTGGATACCCGGCGCGGCGCCGGAAGGGCGGTCATCCGACTGCCCTTCCGGCACGCGGGTACGGCATGCCGAACAATGCTGCTGGCCGACGGACGGTCAGGGTAAAATGCGGCAGCCCGCTCCCAGAGCCCACGGATGTATTCGATGAATCGCCTTGACTACGCAGTTTTCTTGACCTCACTGGCCCTCGGTCTGGCCCTCAGCGGATGCACCGCGGACCCGCAGGACCCCGCAGCGGTTTCGGCCGCCCGCCCACAGGTCGACGATCAGACGGTTCCCGCGGGGAATCGCACGCCGGTCGACCTGATCGTCGCCGGCGACCACGCGGTTACGATGGATGCCGACGGCTCCGTGATCGAGGACGCCGCCGTCGCCGTTTCCGAGGGCCTGATCGTCGCGATCGGCCCGGCAAGCGAAATCGACTCGGCCTACCACGCCGTCGAGCGGCTGGACGGCGCCGGCAAAGTCGTGCTGCCGGGCCTCGTCAACGGTCATTCACACGCGGCAATGACGCTGCTGCGCGGGGTGGCGGACGATTTGGCGCTGATGGACTGGCTGAACAACTACATCTTCCCGGCGGAGGTCGAGTTCGTGGACGCCGAGTTCGTTCGCATCGGCACGGAGCTCGCCTGCTGGGAGATGATTCGCGGCGGCACCACCACGTTCGTCGACATGTATTATTATCCGGACGTCATTGCCGAGGTCGTGGACGCCTGCGGCATGCGCGCCCTCGTATCGGCGACGGTCATCGACCAACGCAGCCCCGACGCCGAAAACGCCGCCGATTCCCTGGAAAAAGGCAAGCGTTTTGCGGAACGCTGGAAAGGGATCAACAGCCGGATCACGCCGATCTTCGGCCCGCACGCGAACTACACCCTCAACGCCGAGCAGCTTGCCGCCACGCGCGAAGCGGCGAACGAGGCTGGCGTTCCGGTAAGCATCCACATGGCGGAATCGCCGTTCGAGGTGCAGTACTCCAAGGACACCTACGGCACCACGACGATCGAATTGATGGAGTCGATCGGTTTTCTCGACGGACCGACGATTGGCGCGCACGTCGTGTGGCCGACCGAGCAGGAGATCCCGATCCTGGTCGAACGTAAAGTCGGCGTCATTCACAATCCCACGTCGAACATGAAAATCGCATCCGGCATCGCGCCTATTTCCGCGATGTTGAGCGCCGGCGTCCGCATCGGTCTCGGCACCGACGGCGCCGCCAGCAACAACGATCTCGATATGTGGGAGGAAATGCGGCTGGCCGCATTCCTGCAGAAAGTCGAACAAATGAATCCGGAAGTTCTTTCGGCGCCGACCGTGCTGACCATGGCGACCCGCGGCGGCGCCGAGGCAATTGGCCTGGGCGGTGAAATCGGCGCGCTGGAAGTCGGTATGAAAGCCGATTTGATACAGGTTGCGTTCGACGACGTCCACCACGTTCCCACGTACGACGTGGTGTCGCACCTGGTGTTCGTCACCGACGAGCAGGACGTCTGGTCGGTCGTCGTCGACGGCCGCGTGCTGATGAGAGACCGGCAGATACTGACCATCGACACGGAGCGTGTCGCGCGGGAAGCGCGCGCGCTTGCAGCCCGTATCCAGACCGCGCTGGAAGAACGCAACCGCTGATCGGGCCGGACGGGCCCGCTCCCCGACGCATCTGGCCGGCCGAATGCCGGCAGGCATTCGGGCGGTGCGGCCGCTTTCGACAGGCCGTCGATAACACCCAGGCATTCAAACACTTGAACGATCCAATGCGCAGCCGACAGCCCAATTACATCCCAAAAAAAGCCGCGTAATGAATACGAAACCAAATTTGGTGTGCCGCGACTCTATTCGGAAAACATTGTGTTGCACTGCACAATGAGCTATCCTGCCGCGCTTTCTCGAGCCCGGACGATTCCTTGCGACCGAAACGCGCCGAATCTCCGGACCAATATCGACCGATTTCCCATGAGCTATCAAATCAACTTCGAGCAGAAAGACGACTATATGCACATAGTCGTTACCGGAAAGAAAAGCACCGAGACGATTCGAGCGTTTCACGCCGACATCTGCACGCAACGCGAGAATCGCGGCTATTCCAGAATACTCGTCGAACAGCGACTGGAGGGTCCGGCGATTTCGACCTTCGAGCTTTACGAGTTGGTGGCCGAGGCAAGCCAAAAAGCCGCTGGCAAGTACGACGCCATCGCGTACGTGGACGAGACACGGGACACCAACCTCTCGTTCGCCGAAACGGTAGCCGTCAACCGTGGCGCCGCCGTCGCCGCGTTCGGTTCCGTCGACGCCGCGGACCGCTGGTTGACGTCAGACCCCGATGAAAGCGCTGAGAAGGACCCGGCTTTCGGCCCCGAATGTCGTGGTGGCAGATAGAACCATCGGCTAAGGTTCTATCGGTTGACGAAGCTCTTTCCGTACTCGGTCGGCGGCAGACCGAAGTAGCTTGCCAGGCTTTGCCCGATGTCGGCAAACGTATCGCGCCTGCCGAGAGACCCCGCCGTGACTCCGGCGCCGCAGGCAAGCACCGGAATGTACTCACGTGTGTGATCCGTGCCCTCCCAGGTCGGATCGCAACCGTGATCCGCAGTGATGAGCAGAAGGTCGTCCGGATGCAAAAGCTCGTGCAATTCCGGCAGTCGGCCGTCGAAGTACTCCAGAGCCTCCGCATAACCGTCGACGTCCCTGCGGTGGCCGTAGAGCATGTCGAAGTCCACGAAGTTCGTGAACACGATGGAACGGTCCGGCGCCGCTCGCACCGCCTCGAGCGTTGCGTCGAAAAGCTCGGCATTGCCGGTCGCCTTTATTTTTTTTGTGATTCCGCGATGCGCATAAATGTCCGCTATCTTGCCGATGCTGATTACTTCACCGCCGCTGTCGACGAGTTTGTCAAGCACGGTCGGCGCGGGTGGGGGGGTCGTCAAATCGCGGCGATTTCCGGTCCGTTTGAAATCTGCGCTGCCCGTTCCGACGAACGGTCTGGCTATGACCCGACCAATGTTGTATTCGTCAACCAACTCACGCGCGATTGCCGACAGTTCGTAGAGCCGCTCCAATCCGAACGCCTCTTCGTGACAGGCAATTTGAAAGACACTGTCCGCAGACGTATATACGATCGGCTTACCGGTTCTGACGTGTTCTTCACCGAGTTCTGCGATAATCGTCGTGCCGGACGAATGACAGTTGCCGAGGACCCCCGGCAGGTCGGCCCGCTCGATGAGTTTTTCCAGCAGCGCCGGCGGAAAGGTGTCGACCGGCTTGTCGAAATACCCCCAGTCGAACAGAACCGGCACGCCCGCGATTTCCCAATGGCCGCTGGGCGTGTCCTTGCCGCTGGAGAGTTCGGCGGCGTAACCGTATGCGCCGACGATCTCGTCGGCGTCTGTACAGCCCGCCGGAATTTCGCCGGCACTCTCCCTGGCGGCGCGCAGCAAACCCAGTCTCGCCAGATTGGGCAGTTTCAGCGGCTTCGAGTTCGATCGCTCGCGCGCGATACTGCCAAGTGTGTTCGCTCCGGCGTCGCCGAACCGAGCGGCATCGTCGGTTGAGCCGATGCCGAACGAATCCATTACCAGAATGATTGCGCGTCCCATCATTGACCCCTGTTGGTGTCGATGCGTACCGCCCGGTGGGTGATGCATCCACGGAAAGAGGGTATTCGCCGGCACATAAGCACTGACAGGAAAAGTGAGCCGGAAAACATTTCATGCCCGGTCTGCTTGCCGTCCTTGCCGAAATTGGCCCCGTCGCGCGGGCAAATGCGATTATGACCTTCAGGCGATCGGGTTTACCGGGTCATGATATGCCGCATTTTCCCGCCGAACAATACCGTCGTTCGCGCACTGCCGCCGGAAGCCAGGCGTCAGTCCAGGAACCGGACACCGCGGTCGATGTACCTGCTTCGTGGGTTACAATGCGCCGCATGATGACTGACGGCCGGGCTGTTCGGTGAAGGATTGCACTCAATGCGGTAAATGCTGCACGCGCTACGGCGGCGGCGACCTGTCCGCATCGGCCGACGAGATAGACTGGTGGGAAAATCACCGGCCGGAAATTTTCGCCTATGTTCGTAACGGCAAAATCTGGATAAGCCCGGTCACCGGCAAACAGATGCCAAGGTGCCCGTGGCTGCGGAAACTACCCCGACAAAACAGGTACGTCTGCCGAATCTACCGTGACCGCCCGGAAGACTGCAGACACTACCCCGTTCTCATCGAGCAGATGGTAAGAGACGAATGCGAAATGCTCGAGGCCGGAGACCTGAACAACCCCAAGCGGGCGCAGCGAACGCTGGATCACATCATGGCCGATAGCCGCCCTCCCGCGAGCCGGTAGCCGATGCTTGCACAACAGGTCGTATACCAATGAGTGAATTCGTCGAATATCTCAAGGAAGTCCTCGGTGTGATCGGGCCCATACGCTCACGCCGCATGTTCGGCGGACACGGCGTGTTTCACAACGACCTGATGATTGGCCTGGTGGCCGACGACGTTTTGTATCTGAAAGGTGACGAAAAGTCGGCCGAGTTCTTCACGGCGAAAGGGCTCGGCCAGTTCGAGTACGTCAAAAACGAAAAGACGATGAAAATGTCGTATTACATGGCCCCGGAAGAAATTTACGACGATCCGGATGAGGCGGAACGTTGGGCGACCCGGGCATACGATGCCGCCGTGCGCTCGAAAAAGCCGAAAAAGAAGGTCGCGAGGAAGGCTGCGAAGCCCTCGTGACCGCGGACCCGAAAAACCGGACGGAGAGCCCGGCCTGTCCGCACTCGGACGAGCGGCTACGAGAGGGTACGATGGCAATGGTGCATTTATGAAAACGGTCAGCACGGCAAGTCTCATCGCCGTCGGTCTTCTTAACCTCTATCCGCTGATTGGCGTCCTGTCGGCGGACCAGATTACGCAGCTGTACGGACTGAGCTTAGAGACACCGGACCAGGTGATCTTGATGCGCCACCGCGCGGTGTTGTTTGGTTTGCTTGGCGTGTTCATCATCTATTCGGCCGTCGAGCAGTCACTGCGGCTATTGGCGTGTGTGGCCGGCCTGGTCAGCATGATTTCGTTTGTGCTGCTCGCGTTTGCTTCGGGAGACTATGGCGACGAGCTGCATACCGTGGTTGTTGCCGACGTCGCAGGCTCGATAGCATTGGCCGTCGTTCTCGTTCAGCAGCTGAAGAACGGCGGCGCCGATAGCCAAACCCCGTGAAAAACGCTTTTTTTAGTTCGGGCTCGCGCTATTGTTCACACACGAACCCGATGCCGTGACAAGCCACGAGTGGCGTGCGCTGCCCATAGGGACAATCGACTAAACGCGATCATGACTTTCGACGACCTGCACGCATACGCGCTTTCTCTTCCCGAGGTCACCGAAGAACCGCACCACACGTACGGTTCGTTCAGGGTCAAAGGCAAGATTTTTGCGACGCTGCCGCCCGGCGAGGAGTTCGTACACATATTCGTCGATGACGAGCGGCGCGCACTGGCGCTGGCCATGAACCCGGACGCGTACGAGGATCTGAGATGGGGGAAAAGAATCGTGGGGCTCCGGGTTCTGTTGTCCAAAGCGGATATGACTGACGTTCAGGATCTCCTTGAGTCCGCTTGGCGGCTGAAAGCCCCCAAGGCCTTGCTGAAACAGCTGGATCAGGATCAATGACGAAAAAACAGTATCTTGGATTGACGTCCGTTGTGGTCAGAGATTACGACGAAGCAATAGCTTTCTATACGAACGTCCTCGGATTCGACCTGGTCGAAGACATCCCGCAACCGGAACAGAATAAGCGCTGGGTCGTGGTGGCGCCGCCCGGCAGCACGGAATCGCGAATACTGCTGGCGCGCGCCGTCGGCGACGAACAAACGTCGCGAATCGGCAATCAGACCGGCGGCCGGGTTTTTCTTTTTCTCTACACCGACGATTTTGAGCGGGACTACCGGGCCTATGCCGAAAAGGGCGTGAACTTCGTCAGGGAACCGAAACGCGAAGACTACGGGACCGTTGCCGTCTTCGAGGACCTCCACGGCAACCTTTGGGATCTGATCGAGGCGAGCTGAAGGCGAGCTGGACGGACGGGCGGTTCCCGGCGAATACCGTCGAACGTTTTTATTCAGGCACAAAAAAGCCCGGCTATTGCCGGGCTTTTTGCGTTGCTCCGGTCCGAGCCTTAGTGGTGCGGAGCCTGAGGCACAAAGTCGCTTTCACCGAAGAACTCGATTCTCGTCAAAAACGTATAGTCACCCTCGATCGCCATGATGCCGATAAACACGAGAATGAATATCGGCGGCAACAATATCGCCAACTGCAGCGCGAGGCGCTCCCAGGTCATGTGCATGAAAATCGCAATGATGAAACCTGCCTTCAAGAACATGAATATCAGGATCAGGGTCCAGCGGAGCGCGCCCTGCAATTCCATGTAGTCGACCATGTAGGAGAAAAAACTAACCACGAACAGCAATATCCATACCCAAAGGTATATGCCCAACGGGTGCTGTTGCCCTTCAGAACCTGCCATGCCGTTTTCCCCTACAAATGATTACCAAAGATAAAAGAACGCAAAAATGAACACCCAGACGAGGTCCACGAAGTGCCAGTAGAGCCCGGCGATCTCGACGATTTCATAGTTGCCGCCGCGCCGTTCATAGAAACCGTTTTTGACGCGGAACGCGACAATCAACAGATAGACCACACCCGCGCTGACGTGCAAACCGTGAAAACCGGTGATCATGAAAAAACTGGCGCCGAACTGTGCGGCGCCCATCGGATTGCCCCAGGGCCGCACACCTTCGTCGACAATCAGCTTGGTCCACTCGAACGCCTGCATCCCCACGAACGATGCGCCCAGAACCGCCGTCGCCACCATCAACCAGAAGGTCTTGTTCCGGTCCTTGCGATAACCCATGTTCACGGCCAGCGCCATCGTGCCGCTCGACGTGATGAGGATGAACGTCATGATCGCAATCAGAATCAGGGGAATCGGATCGCCGCCGAAGCTCAGCGCGAATACCTCGCTCGGATACGGCCATGGATCCGCCGCCGACATCCGCACGGTCATGTACGAAATCAGGAAACAGCTGAAAATGAAGGTATCGCTCAAGAGGAAGATCCACATCATGGCCTTCCCCCAAGGCGTATGGAACGACTGCTTGTCGGCCGAGAAGTCGGTAACGACCCCCTTGAGCCCGTCCTGCAGTATCTCTCCCGTGCCGCTAACTACAGCTTCCGACATATGTCACGATCCTTGAGCTTAGGTGGACAAAAGCAAACCAAACAGCACCACCCACACCAGCAGCAGGAAATGCCAATAAATTGTGCACAATTCGACGCTCAGCCTCACGGTGTCAGCTTCGGCCCCCGTGATCACTTTCTGTAGTGAGCGGCCCCAGACCCATAAACCGCCGAGCAGGTGCAACCCGTGTATGGCGGTCAGCAGATAAAAGAACGCGTTCGCCGGGTTACTCGACACGAAGTAGCCCGCTTCCTGCAACTGCTGCCAGGTGGCAAGCTGACCGAACAGGAACAGGACCGACAGCGCTCCCGAAGCGATCAGGCCCGCCATCAGGTTGTTGCTGCGCCCCCTGATGACCTGATTCCGCGTCCAGTGATACGCGATGCTCGCGAGTATCAGAAACCCGGTGTTTATCCAGAGCAGGTCGGGGTCCTTGACCGGAACCCAGTCCGGCTCCTCCATCCGCAGCGTATAGGCGCTCGCGAACAGCGCAAACAAGGAAATGGCCACGGCGAGAAACGACGCCAATGCGAGCGCCTTGGGGTTTATGTCGAGCGACGTTCCGGAGGCGGCATCGGCCGCCTCGTCGGACACCCACGGCTGTGTGTTCAGCGACTGCTTCAAAAGCCAGCCGATGATACAGGCCATGATGACGGCCATGAATATGAGCGTGACCTGCACTTAGTGCTTCACTCCGTGATCGCGCCCGACCGGCACCTCGCTCGCGGGAACGTTTTGGGGCGTGAAATCCTGTTCCTGGCCGGGCACGCTGTAATCGTATGCCCAGCGGTGCACCTCGGGCAGGTCGTGCCCCCAGTTGCCGTGTTTCGGCGGCGTGTCGGGTGTCTGCCATTCGAGGGTGGTCGCGCCCCAGGGGTTCGGATCGGCCTTTTTCCCCTTCCGCAGGCTTATGTACATGTTGTAGAAGAAGAACAGCTGCGACAGCGCCACGAAGATCGCGGACACCGTGATGGCGGCGTTCAGCGTCTGCGCCGACTCCGGCAGGAAATCGGTATTGCCCATCGAGAAATAGCGACGCGGCACGCCCTGGAATCCAAGGTAGTGCATCGGCAGGTAAATCATGTAGGTGCCTATCAACGTGCACCAGAAGTGCCATTTGCCCAGCGTTTCGTTGTACATCTTGCCGGACATTTTGGGGAACCAGTGGTAAATCGCGGCATAGACCACGAGCACCGGCGACACGCCCATGACCATGTGGAAATGCGCGACGACAAAATACGTGTCCGACAGCGGTAGGTCGATCACCACGTTACCCAGGAAAATCCCGGTCAGTCCGCCGTGAATGAACGTGAATATGAAGCCGATTGCAAACAGCATCGGCACGCGCAGATGGATGTCGCCCTGCCACAACGTCAGAACCCAGTTGTACACCTTGAGCGCCGTCGGCACGGCGATGATCAGCGTCGTCGTTGCGAAAAAGAAGCCGAAATACGGGTTCATGCCGCTGACGTACATGTGATGCGCCCATACGATGAAGCTGAGACCGCCAATCGCGAGGATTGCCCAGACCATCATGCGATAACCGAAGATGTTCTTGCGCGCGTGTGTCGCCAGCACGTCGGACACGATGCCGAACGCCGGCAGGGCGACGATGTACACCTCGGGATGCCCGAAGAACCAGAACAGGTGCTGGAACAGAATCGGGCTACCGCCCGTGTGGTCGAGCTGCTGGCCGCCGGACAGAATCGCCGGCATGAAAAAACTCGTGCCGACGGTTGCGTCCAGCAGCATCATGATGGCGCTGACCAGCAGCGCCGGGAAGGCCAGCAGGCCCAGCACGGTGGCCATGAATATGCCCCAAACGGACAGCGGCATGCGCATCAGCGTCATGCCGCGGCAGCGCGCCTGCAGCACCGTGGTCACGTAGTTCAGGCCGCCCATCGTAAACGCGACGATAAATACCCCGAGCGACGCCAGCATCAGAATGATGCCCCAATCCTTACCGGGGGTGCCGTCGGTAATTGCCTGCGGCGGATACAGCGTCCAGCCGGCGCCGGTGGCGCCGCCGGGCGCAAAAAAGCTGGCGAGCAGGATGATGACGGAAAGCAAATACACCCACACGCTGAGCATGTTCATGTACGGAAACACCATGTCCCGCGAGCCGCACATCAATGGGATGAGGTAGTTGCCGAAACCGCCGAGGAACAGGGCCGTCAACAGGTAAATCACCATGATCATGCCGTGCATGGTCACGAACTGGTAATAACTCTCCGGGTTGATGATCGAAAAGTTGTCCGGAAAACCGAGCTGCAAACGCATCATGACCGACAGAATCATCGCGATCACGCCAACGAATATCGCGATGCCGCCGTACTGGATCGCGATGACCTTGTGGTCCTGACTCCAAATATACTTGGTAATAAACGTTTGCGGATCGTGATGCTCTTGTTCGTGATCGCGATCGGCAATTGCAACGTAGGCCATTCAGGTTCCCCTTACTGCTTAATTCGTCAATTCAAACTTCTCAATTCCGGTTTGCGACTTGCTGCGACCCGCCCGGCGCCGGCAAGGTGTTGATGTAAGCGATGACGTCGTCGATCTTCTGGTCGGTGTTGAGCGTCCGACCCATGAAACTCATCTGCTTCCCGTAATAGTCTTGCGGGTGCTGACCGCGGATGCCGTCGCGGAACTTGACGAGCTGTCGCTGGAGGTACCAGTCGGTCATGCCGGCCATGCGCGGTGCGTTCATGGTCTGCAGGCCTTCTCCCTGCCCGCCATGGCAGTACGCACAATACGCATAGGTCCGTTCGCCGCGGGCGACGTCGCCGGATACCGTTTGCGGCGCCGGGTTGTCCGGAAGCGTCTGGATATGGGCAATCACGTTTTCGACGGCCGCATCGTTCACCAGAGTAGCCGCCATCGGCGCCATCTGACGGCCGTAGATGTCATCCTCGTGCACGCCGCGGATGCCGTTTTTGTAGTTCTTGAGCTGCTTGCGTAAGTACCAGTCTTCCTGCCCCGCCAACTTGGGTGCGTTCAGCGCCGGCAGGCCCTCACCCTGTTGGCCGTGACATGCTGCGCATACGGCGTACTGCGCGGCGCCCAGTGACGCGTTGCCCCGCTCGCGGGCCAGCGTCTCCGCGTAGGTAGGATTGGACGCGACCCAGGTGTCATAGTCGTCCTGAGAGCCGACGATAACCGCGCTGCGCATCGTGTGATGCGCGATGCCGCAGAGCTCTTCGCAGAGCACCTCGAAACGCCCGGCCTTAGTGGGGGTGAACCACATGTAGGACACCATCCCGGGCACCATGTCCATCTTTACGCGAAACTGTGCGACCGTAAAATTGTGTAAAACGTCTTTGGACCGCAGGTTGATCTTCACCGGCCGGTCGATCGGCAAATGCAGTTCCGCGTCGCTGACCAGAACGTCGTCCCGGCCCAACGGGTCGTCCGGATCCATGCCAAACGGATTGTCCGGGGAAATCAGCGTCGAATCGACGTTGCCGAATTCACCGTCGGCGCCCGGCAGACGATAACTCCAATGCCATTGCTGACCGACGGCTTCGACTTCCATGGCATCGTCGGGCACGTCGACGAACTTTGCCCAGACGAACAGTCCCGGCGCCAGCATCGCGGCAACGCCAATCGTCGTGAATACCGTGAGCCAGGTTTCCAGCTTGTTGTTTTCGGGGTCGTAGGATGCGCGCTGGCCCTTCTTATGGCGGTACTTGATGATCGAATACGCCATGAACAGGTTGACGGCCACGAAGACGAAACCGGTTACCCAGAAGGTGATGTTGATGGTGTCGTCGATCTGTTCCCAGTTCGACGCCAGCGGCGTGAACGTCCACGGGCTCAAGAAGTGAAATATCAAGCTCCCGACAACCAGTACGATCAACAAAACGGCTATAGGCATACCTATCGCATCCTTCTTTCATGACGTTCGCGGTGTATTTCAGCGGCTCCGGACGAGCCGTCAACGGATCTATCGTCCAGCACGTGAGCTACTTTTCTTATCTTCTTGGTACGATTCGAATCATCCCCTGCGGCAGAACTTAGCTGTCGCTCCCCTGTTCGATATCAGTCTTTATTGCTCTTGTGCTGTAGGTTTGTGCTGATACCCGTTCGGCCGAGAACGTTTTTTCGTCCTTTGCCGACTTGTCGCAGGATAGCGGGTTCAGACACCGATTTCCACCGCTTCAGGTTTGTTGCAAACTGTGAAACCGTAACTTCAAGTCTTTGATCGGTATGGAAGTTGGGAGGCGAGTCTCCCGGCGCCGAGAGCGGCGCGCCGTACCGTCGAACGGGATACGTAACTAAAAGCTTCGCCGAAGGTCCTCCTCGAGGTTTTCGCGGGCTCTTTCGAGGTCCGTCTTCAGCTTCTCGAGTTCTTCTTCGAGGGGTTCCGTCGACACCGCGGTCTCCGCGTGCAGCGGGAATTCGGATTGCGTCCAGCCGCGGTATTCGGGAACGACGCCGGCAACCGGCGGCTCATCGGGTAAGTCCGGCGGGGGGGCGTCGCTTCGGTTGAACAGCACGATCAGCAACAACGCGACGGTCGCCCCCGTCAGGCCGCTGAGCCACCACCCCGGAATGCCGGAACGGTCCGTCCGGGTTTCGGGGCGAGCCCGTTCGACCGATCGCAGAGAGGCATCGATACGCGCCGAAAGTGCTTCTGGCACGTCAATATCTATTTTTGCCGCATCCTCCTTGAGACGTCGTTCCAAGTTATCCATAAACCTCACCTTTGTCCGCTTCCGCGGACGCTTCGTTCAACGCCGCGCCGACGCGCTTGCGCGCCCGCATCAACGTCACTTTCACCCAGGGCGTCGACCGCTCCGTAGCCGTCGCAATCTCCTTGATCGACATATCTTCGACGTAGCGCAGCCAGAGCGCGACGTATGCGTGGTCCGTCAACACCGTTTTGGCGGTCAGCCACAAATTCTCCCGGTCAGACGCGGCGATGCATTCGCGCAACGGATCCGCATCCGGGTCGGCCGGCTCTTCGGCGAGACCGGCGTGGGGACTCCGTACGTGCATCGCGTTGCGAATACCGATTCGGTAGATCCAGGTGCTGAATCGCCAGCGCGGATTGAAACTGTGTAAATACCGGTACGCGCTGACAAACGTGTCCTGCAGAGCATCTTCCGCATCGGCGCGGGATCGGCAACGGGTCAACAGAAACCGCAGCAGCCGCTCCTGATATCGACCGACCAGCTCCGCAAACGCGGCATCCGAACCCTGCCGTGCGGCGTTCACGAGTTCTTCGTCGGACTGCATACCGCGTGCGATACCGCTCAGTCTTCCAGGATCGCGACAACCACGCTCGGATCCAAAACCGTGCTGATCGACAGAACTTTTTCCGCAACGTCCACTTTGGTATTGCGAAGAATACCGGAGATCGCGGGGTCCATTTCGGAATTGAAAGCCTGCAGGCTGATCAGGCCGCTGACGATGTTGCCGATCGATTCCGTCATCTGCGCGTCCGCGGATACCAGCTTGGCCTCGACGGCGAGCATGCCCCCGAGATCGGACACGAGGAGCGCCGCCTGCTCGGTATTGCGTAATATATTGGAATCCCAGTCGTCGTCATCGTCGGTAAATTCACCGGTGCGCATGCCCGCCTGGACGAATTTCTTGTCGGCCGTCAGCACAAACAGCGCGTCCTGGGTAGACCCCGCGCCCGTAATGCGACCGCCGCTGTCGATCAGCGCCGTGAGCTTGCGCTCGTCGGAGGCCACGATCAATTTTCGGTCGACGTCGAGCGTAAAATACCCACCGTCCTCGAGCGATCCGATGTCCTCGTCTTCCCCGGACGATTTGCCCTCGTGGAACCGGTAGTAGGTCGTAGCCTCGTGTTGCCGTCGTTCCAGGTCGCCTTCCTTTCTCGCCATCTCGAGGATCTTTTCGCGAGTATTGCCGCTCAGCGGCCCCTCGACAACGATGACGGCGTCTTCTCCGGTATCGGAAAACGCGGTCACCCGGTCCACCTCGTCGTCCAGCTCGAAGCCAAGCTGGTCGTTGAGCTCCACCACCACCTCACCCTGGAACCAGCCGTAGAGCTCACGACCGGATTCCGTGGAACGCATCTGCTCCAGATCGGCGTGCAGGTACCAGACCGTGCCGCCCGGCAGGTCTCCGGCGGACAGATCGGCAGCGGCGGGGAAAGGGATCGACAAAAGAATAGCGGCTAACAGGATGCGCAGATGGGTCATGGTCCGTCCTTACGTCAGAGCAGGGTGTTTGACCCCTTCTAGGCGTGATTGCACGAAAAGGTTACACCCCTTCCGGGCAATCCGCCTACGACAGCTATCTGGCGTATCCCGCGGACCGCAGATTGATCTTTAGTGACTAACCCCGGTCGCTCGTCAGGACGACCTCCGCTACTCAGCTCGCCAACGGATGTAGCCGCCCCGTCACACCGTCCAGGAGAACCCGTGATTCGCCGCCGCGGAGCACCCAGAACGGTTTATGGACGACGCCGCAATGATCCAGATCGACGTTGAAGTTCGCCACCGTCCGCAGACCGCGCCCGAGCGCATACGTCACGTACCTGCGCGCCGCCAGGGCGGCGTCGCGGGCTTCCTGGCGTGCGGCGATCAACACCGCGCCGGAAACCGTCGCCTGATCGAGCGCAAAAGGATCCGCGGTGCTGACGATTCCGTTGCACGCGTCGACCAGGCAGCTCAACGAGACCGGCCGGCGGCCAAAAATCCCGGGCGCGCTGCCCGCCGCCCGATACCAGTGATAGGGATAATAGATCTGACGATCCACCGCCACGTCCGTGATGCCGGCGATAGACGCAACGGTGGACATGGCCTCTTCGGCGCCGATTTCGGCACGGATGAGCGCAAGCTTACGTCGGTCATCCATTGCCGTCACCTCGCGCGCCGCGCAGCGCCTCCGCGATCTCGTCCGCCGCCGGCGCCAGCGAAAAGTCCGCGGCCGCCGAGAACCTGGCCGGTACGGGACCAAGCCGATCGCTCTCCGTCATCGCCTCGAGGATGCGCGGCGGAACCGGCGACGACCGCTGAGTCGCCAGGCTAACGATCACCATGACAAACGACGAACTGACCACGCCGACGAGCATCGGGTGAAGCTGCGTCGAGTCCGCCAAACCCGCGAATTGCCATACGAAAGCGACGGACGCGCCGGCGATGATCGACGACAATGCGCCGGGCGCGTTCGCCTTGCGCCACCAGACGGCGCACACGTAGGCCGGCAGGAACGCACTGCCCAGCACCGATGTCGCAAACACCACGACACCGAACACCGTCGGCGGTTCGACCAGCGCAACCAGGTAGCCGGTCACGGCGATAAGCAGCACCAGCCCGCGTGAAACCGCAACCATTTGCCGTTCGCTCGCCTGCGGATTGATGAATCGCTCGTAGATATCCCGGGACGCGATCGATCCGGTCTGCAGCAACAACGAGTCGGCGGTCGACATGATGGCGGCCATGATTGCCGCCATCACCAGGCCCGTCGCCGCCGCGGGCAACAGCATTCCCGCGACCTGGAAAATTGCCATTTCGGGATCCGAAAGGTTCGGCAAAATCACGATCGCGAGTATGCCGACGAGATACGGAGCGGGCACGAACACCAGATTCCAGGCGGTCGCCCAGGCACCCGCCTTCCGCGCAGTGGCAGGACGCGACATCGCCATGTGCCGGGTCACGACGTGCGGCCAGCCCATGTAGCCGACCGAGAAGATCAGCAGCGCGCCGGCGACGACGCCCCACTGCCCCTCGAAGCCCATCCCCCTTCCCCACATCGTCAGCAGGCTTGGATCGATCGCCGCGATGGCATTGTTGGCGGCGGTCAGACCGCCGAGCTCGTCGAGCGCCGCGATTACTATCCAGAGTACGCCGAACAGCATGATCAGACTCTGAAAAAAGTCGGTGTAGGCAACCGCCAGGTAGCCGCCCATAAAGGTGTAAACAAGAATCACGCAGACGGCAATCGCCAGCGCGACCGGATAATCGATGCCGGTGACCAGGGCCATACCTTTGCCGCCGGCGATGAATTGCGCCAACACGTAAAAACCCAGCAGGAATACCGTCAGCATCCCGCCGACGAGACGGATGGCGGGTGACGGATAACGTTTTTCCAGATACTCGATGGCGGTCAGCGCGCCCATCATCTGAGACAGCTTGCGCATGCGCCGGCCGATGACCGACAAGTTGAGAACACCGCCGCCTATGTCGCCGACGGCATACCAGAGCGCCCAGTAACCCTGCGCGAAACCCAGGCCGCCCGCGCCGAGAAACATGTAACCGCTCATCGAAGTACTCTGTAGCGTGAGCGCGGTTGTCATCGGGCCGACCCGACGGCCGCCGAGCAGATAACCCTCGAGATCGCTTCCGGCGCCGCGACGCATTGCCCAATAGCCGATGCCGAGCACGACCACGTAATACAGCACCAGAAAGAAGACGACCGTCCCGCTCATGCGCTGTCGTTCCGACGACCCGGATCAACCTCGGACCCGTCCTCCCAGGCTTTGCTGCGTAACAGAAAAACGATCGTGTAAACGATCCAGAAGAGCGGAAACCCAAACACCACCAGGCCGGTCTCCAGGGGCAATCCGAACATGAGCCTTACTCCGATTCGATGAGGCGATCGTTTGTTTTTCTATCCGGCCGGTGCCCGTCTACGCTAGATCGGCGAGCCCGGCGGCGCAGGCACTTTCTTGAGCGACTCGAGACTCGCCGGGTCCTGACGCATTCGCTCGATCCGTAATCGCGCCAGGCCATAGTGGGCGCGCCAACCCGAGTCGCTCTCACCACCCGCGCGAACCGCGAGCCAGCTTTCCAGGCCGTTGACGGCGTCCAGGGCGATTGCACGAACCTGGGCATCGGCTTGCGCGTCGTTCGCCAGCAGCATCAGCCGGACCAGAACCTGCGAGCCCGTCGCACGCTGAATCTCCGCAGCAACGCCGTCCTGCCGGCCCGCGTACCACGTCGACGCCATCAACGAAGAAACCAGTTCATCAAAACCCGGCAGGTTCGGCTGCCGCGATTGCGCGGCGATCATGCGGGAAGCGCGTTTGGTATCCAGCAGGACGTCCAGGGTCAGGGACACCGCGCTGCGCGCCGGCGCTATAGGATCGAAGGTTTTGCCGGTGGTGCGTGGAAACGTCTCTCTCGTCAGGCTGTGGCCGGGCGGCCTGGCCGGTATCTTGTCGAGCAGGCCTTCCGGCAGGCGCAACAATCCGGGATTCATCGTCGCGATGACGGCGTCGATCGCGGCCCGCTGGCGGTCCGCCGCAACGGGATCGGAAGCACGCTGTCCGTCGCCACGCAGCGCGTAACTGAAGCGCTCCCCGCCGATCAGTTTGCCGACCGCCTGCAGTTGATAGCGATGCAGAAGATACATCGGCACCAGCACTTCTTCGAGCGTGGCAAGCGGTCGGCCAAAACGGACGTTGCGCTCTGAGAACTGCGCCAGAGCACGCGCGCGCACCTGCAGCAGATTGTTGAGTTCATCGAGCGCGTCCGCGCCGTTGTCCCACAGGTTGCCGTCGGGATGCGCGGTGCCGACCGCACGTGAATCCGCGTCGGACACGTACCGCAAACCCAGTGCGATGGTCTCCGCCATCACCCTGGCGCGCTCGGCATCGGCGTCGACGCCGTCCGGATAATCCTGGTAGGCGTACAGGACCGTCCGCAGATCCCAGGCGCCCATGCCCACGGCATAGGCGTCGCTCAGATCCGGATTGCCGTCCTCGCCCAGGCGGACCATCGGAAAAGGATAGTCCATGACCGACGCCCTGCCCTGCGTGCTTGCCGCAAAATTATGCTCCATGCCGATCGTATGACCGACCTCGTGCGCCGAAAGCTGGCGAATGCGCGCCAGGGACATCTCGAGCATGGCATCCGGCGCCTCCTCACCGGCGTAGGGCGCCAACAGACCCTCCGCAATCATGTAGTCCTGGCGAACACGCAGCGATCCGAGCGACACGTGGCCTTTCAGTATTTCACCGGTGCGCGGATCGACGATGGACGACCCGTACGACCAGCCGCGCGTCGACCGGTGCACCCATTGGATCACGTTGTACCGAACGTCCATCGGGTCGGCGCCCTCGGGCATCAGCCGAACCTGGAACGCGTTACGGTATCCCGCCGCCTCGAAAGCATCGTTCCACCACGAGGCCCCTTCGATCAACGCCGTACGCACCGGCTCCGGAGCGCCGCGGTCCACGTAGTAGACAATCGGCTCGACGGCTTCGCTGACGTCGGCCGCCGGGTCCTTTTTTTCCAGCCGATGACGGCGCCCGTAAGCCACGATCAGCGGGTCGCCGATATCCGACGCATAATCCAGGTAACCATCGTCACCAAAGCCAAGGCCGATGATGCCGGCGCGCGGCTCGTACGGCAGAGGCTCGTAGTCGTCGTCCGGTAGACGGATGAACGAATGGTGCAGGTTGACGGTAAAACTGCCGGTGTCGGCAACCACGGTTGGCAGAAATTTGCCGCTCGCCCTGCCGACGAAAGTGATCATCGCCTCGAGTTCGGCGTTGTCGGGAAACGCCTTGGTACGCGGCATGTAAACCGCGGAACGGCCGGCATCCACTGTGAAGGTTCCCTCCGGCGTCGGCCCGTCCGCCAGATCCGCGGCGATCCCGTGCGAATCCCGCAGCAGGAATTCCGTAGCGTCGACCACCACGACGCCGTCGCGTTCGGCGGCCACCTCGAACCCCCAAATCACGGACGGCGCAAAAGATTCGCGCACCGCGCGTATCTCGTCCAGGTTGTCGCTTCGCGCCCGGAAACCCAGGTTCTGTTCGACGAGCAACACCTTCGGGCCAATGCGCCGGAACTGCACTATCTTCGTGGAACCCAGCTGCCCGCGATCGAAACCGAGATCGTTCGACCCGACGCCACGCGCCAGGGACGATTGGTAAAGCACCGGCTCATCGAGTTCGTGAATGCCGAGAAATACACGGCCGCCGGTGGCATCCCAATAGATGTCGACCAACCCGGGCTGCCGCTCGAACGACGCGAGCTTACCCGCGACGCCGCCGTTGCCGCTTCCCGCGGAGCTACCGCAGGCGGAGACGATCAGTGCGGCGGCGAGTGTTGCTGTCGTGGATCGAAGCGTCGGTAAAAACGCCTTGCTCATAAAGTTCCCCCTGCGTTCAAATCGTCAGATGCCCGCGAGCACCTCATCGAATCGTTCGAGAAAATAGTCGGCATTTTCCGCCGTAAGGACGAGCGGCGGCCGCAATTTCAGGACGTTTCCGTCCGGCCCAATCGTATTGCTTAGTATGCCGCGTGTTTTGAGCTCGTTGACGATCCGATTGGCATGAGCGGTCGCCGGTTGTCGCGTCTCGCGATCCTCGACCAGTTCGATCGCAATAAACAAACCATGTCCCCGGACATCGCCAATCAGTGCCCTCTCCGTTGCGATCTGCTCGAGCCCCGATCGCAAACGTGCACCGACGTGAAGCGCATTCTGCTGCAGGTCCTCCTGCTCGACGACCTCGAGTACCGCCAGTCCCGCGGCAGCCGATACGGGATTGCCGCCGAAGGTGTTGAAGTAGCCGTACTTGCCGGAAAAACGCTCGACCAGCGATCGCCGGGCCACGGTGGCCGCCAAGGGATGGCCGTTGCCCATTGGCTTACCCATCGTGACGATGTCCGGGACCAGGCCGTCCGCCTCGAAACCCCAGAAATGGCGGCCGGTGCGGCCGAAACCGGGCTGCACTTCATCAGCGATAAAAAGCCCGCCCGCATCACGAACGATCCCGGCAACCTTGCCGAGGTAGCCCTCCGGCGGAGACACGACGCCGCTCGACGACGCAATCGTGTCGATGACAAACGCCGCCAGGCGTATCCCGCGCGCGGCGAACACCTCGAGCGCCTCCAAAACGTGATCCGCATAACGGTCTGCGGCATCGTGATCACGATACCGCCCGCGATAAACGTCGGGCGCCGGGACCGTTAGAACGTAGTCCGGCCAGTCTTCGCGGAGATTGTCTTCGGTCGAAATCTCGAAGGTCGCCTGCGTGTTTCCATGGTACGCGTTCTCGATAACGATAATGCCGGTGCCGCCGGTCACCTGGCGAGCGATGCGCAGCCCAAGCTCGTTGGCCTCGGAGCCGCTGCAACTGAACATCGCAACGTCCAGCGCGTCCGGCAGCTTGGCCAGCAGCCGTTCGGCATAGTCGACGACGTTTTCGTGAAGGTATCGGGTGTGCGTATTGAGCACGGCAAGCTGCCGCCGAATCGCCTCGACGACGTACGGGTGGCAATGCCCAACGTGCGGCACGTTGTTGTACATATCGAGATAACGCCGGCCGCCGGCGTCGGTCAGCCAAACACCTTCGCCTTTGACGATGTGCAGCGGCTCCTCGTAGAAAAGCCGGTAGGCCGGGCCGAGCAACCTGCGGCGGCGCAGAAGGAGTTCAGCGCTGTCCTTGGAGTTCGAGTAGGACGTCGGCGGTTCGCTCATGCGTCGATGCCCGGGCGGTGCATGAGATCACTCGAATCTGCTGATGCGCCCGGCAATGATGCCCGACATCAAGAGGAACATACCCATGAAAAACAGGAATTCCGGAAAACTCCGCGTGATACCGCAATAGTACGTTGCAACGACGTTGATGCCCTGGAACACGTTCATGAACATGCTCTCGCGCTTCATCATCTTTGGGAATCGCAGCGTCGAGATCATCAACAGCGCGAGCACGAACATGAAGATCGGCAGGTAAAGATGCAGCGGCATGGACGCGGCAACACCCGGATAACGAACCAGCAGGATTACAGCGGTCGATATCAATGCCCCACCGGCTACGGTGATCGGAATACCCGCGAACCACCCGCTACGGGGCTTGTCGGTCGTGAGATTGAAGCGCGCCAGCCGCATCGCGCCGGCCAGCACGAATACGCTGATCGCCGTCACCAGCACCCAGTAGCCGCCGGAGCCCATCTTCAAGCCTCCCAGATCGACGCCGGCGTGCAGCACGAGCATCCCCGGCGCGACACCGAAGGACACGAGATCGGCCATCGAGTCGAATTCGGCGCCGAAGCTGGAGGTCGCTTTCAGCAGCCGCGCGGCAAGCCCGTCCAGAACGTCCAACAGGCCACACCAGACGATCATCCAACCGGCGAGTTCCAGATTTCCCTGCTGGCTGTTGATGATCGAGGCAAGACCGAGCAACAGACTGGCCGCTGTAAAGCTGTTCGGAATCGTGTAGCGAAGTGCGGGTTTCAACAGGCTATTGGCTCCAAAACGCGCAAGGGGCGCGGCTCCAAGGATCACCGCTCTTGTTAATTGAGGGCTCATTTTGCCCGTGCCGGCGGTTTATCGCCAGCCTGCCCACAGGGCTAGCCCGTATCCGTCACCGATTCGCGGGAAGATCGGGCAGCCATTTGTCCGCTCAAGAGATTTTCCGAGCGAGCGGAATACCAGGTGTATTTCCGAGGGAGGAAAATCTCTTGAGCGGACAAAGGGCAAGCGAGGGCCCGCGAATCGGTGACGGATACGGGCTAACGACGGAAACGCCGCCCGCCGGTAACCCCGAGAGGACCGCGCGGTATCGACACCTGCATCGTCACCCCGTCCCTGTTGATGTCGACGAGAACGTTTTGACCGGCTTCTCCCTCCATCGTCAGCGCGGTAATCTCGTCCATGCTGAACACGCGCCGGCCGTCGTAGTTCAGGATTTGATCGCCGGGCTGCAAACCCGCGGCCAGCGCCGGTGAACCCTCCAGTACCGTGGAAATCGACACCTGCGTCGGACGGCCTCTCGCCTCCAGATAACGCTCGTAGTCGGCGTCACCCAGCTCTTGGCGAAGCGTTTGACGTCTCGCTCCGCCAGTGGAATAACTCACCGGCTCACCGGCCCTGAGCGCATCGTACCGGGTCTGCAGCGCCTCCATCCGGAGCTCCGATTCGCGCCGCGTGATCCATTCTGCTTCGGCCGGGGTGAAGCCGACCTCGACCAATCGATCGGCGCGGCGTTCATTGCGCTCGCGCCCGTCCTCCGTTCGGCGTTCCCGTTCGACACGAGGTTCTCGATCACCGGGCGCGGCGGTCTCGGTCGGCAAGGTGCCCGGCAGACGCATCCGCTCGATCGTGTCGTTGAGAAACAGGACTTCTTCCTGCAAGAGCTGCCTTGCCTGGCGTTCGATGCCGAGCGCCTGCTCCAGGGCGGCAAGCCGCTCCTCGACGGGCGCGGCGCTGTCGAATGCCGGCGCCGTTTGCACGAGCGGCGGCGCGGACGGCGGCGGCCGGGAAACGATCCAGCTGGCGGCGGCAAAGCCGACGACGAGGCTGCCGGCAACGGCTATCGCGAACTGCGGCGTTTTCGACATTGTGGGCATACCCGGAGCATTACCTGGTTTGATGGGATTTTGACGCCAGGGTTCCGGCGGTCCTCCGACCCGCCGCGTGCAAGCCGGACGCGGACGGGCAATAATCCCGATCCGCCCGGACCGCAGCTGCGCGAATCGGAGAACCGACGATCCCGAAACGGTCTAAGCACACGATACTCGAAAGGGGAACACCGATGCACCGTGAGCCAAGTAAACTCATTCTCGCCGCAACCTTGCTGTTTTGTCATTTTTCCCTGGCGCAGGAGAACGTCGGCGAGATCGACCCGAAATACACCTGGGATCTGACCCAGCTGTTCGCTTCGAGCGAAGACTGGGACGCCGCGCGCGAAAAAGTGATCGCCGATCTGGAGACGATCGAGGCCCGTCGAGGCACCCTCGGCGAATCGGCCGACGCCTTGTTCGAGACGCTTGCGTTGATATCAGCCACCGAAAAAAGCGCGTCGAGAGTATTTACGTACGCAAGCCTTTCCGCCGACGAGGATCTGCGGGTCACGGAGACTCAGGAAAGGCGCCAGCTCGCGCAGATCATGTTCGCCCGTTTTTCCGAAGCCACCGCCTGGGTTCAACCGGAAATCCTGGCCGTCGGCGCCGAGGTCATCGAAGCGTATTTGAAAGAAGACGTCCGCCTGGCCCCGTTTGCCCACGACCTCGACGATGCCCTGCGAAATGCGCCTTATACGCTCGGCGAAGAAGCCGAGGAAACGCTGGCCTACTTTTCGCAGACCTTCGGCTCGGCAAGCAACATCTACAGCATCGTCGCCAACTCGGACATACCATGGCCGGAAGTCGACCTCTCGACGGGCGACCGTCAGCGGATCGATTCACAGGGTTACAGCCGGTGGCGCGCCAGCGAGAACCGTGAGGACCGGAAGCGCGTTTTCGATGCGTTCTGGGAGAAATGGCTCGAATATCGGAACAGCGTCGGCTCGATCCTGAATTCGCACATCCAGACCCAGGTTGCTTTGGCGCGCGCGCGCAACTACGACAGCGTGTTGCACCGCGAATTGTTCCAGGACAACCTGCCGCCGGCGGTGTACCGGACGCTCGTCGCCGAGGTCAACAAGGCCCTGCCGACCTTGCACCGTTATTTCCGCCTGCGGGGGCGGATGCTCGGCGTGGAACAAATGCGCTACTACGACATCTATCCGCCGCTCGTCTCGCTCGACAAGACGTTCGATATCGAAACGACCCAGAAAATCACGCTCGAGGCGATGGCGGTCCTTGGCGACGATTGGGTCGACATGCAGCGCGAGGCGATGAGTCAGCGCTGGGTGCACGTCTATCCGCAGCGCGGCAAACGGTCGGGCGCCTACATGAACCCCGGCGCTTACGACGTACATCCTTACGTGCTGCTGAATCACAACGACGACTACGAGTCTTTGTCGACCTTCGCGCACGAATGGGGTCACGCCATGCATACGCTTTACGCGAAACAGGCGCAGCCTTACGAAACGTCGAACTACGCTATATTCCTGGCGGAGATTCCATCGACCTCGCTCGAACTCATTCTGCAGGACTATATGACCGAGCACGCGGAGACCGTCGACGAAAAATTGTTTTACCTCGGATCCGCGCTCGAGGGCATGCGCGGGACTTTTTTTCGGCAGACGATGTTTGCGGAGTTCGAGCTTGCACTCTACGAAGCCGCCGAGCGCGGCGAGGCCTTGTCCGGCGAAGGCATTTCGGCGATTTACGGTGAGATCCTGAAACGCTATCACGGGCACGACGAGAACGTCGTGCTCATCGACGAGCTGTACACGAACGAGTGGATGTTCGTCCCCCACTTCTACTACAACATGTACGTATTCCAGTACGCGACGTCGAAAACCGCCGGCACGGCGCTGTACGCCAGAATCAAGGAGGAAGGCGAGGCCGGCGTCGAGAATTACAAAAACCTCCTGCGCGCCGGCAGCTCGGACTATCCCTACAACATCTTGACGAACGCCGGCGTCGATCTCGCCGAACCGGGTCCGTACCGCGCGATCGTCGCAAAGATGGGCGCCATCATGGACGAAATGGAGCGTCTGCTCGCCGAACGCGAGAGCATGGCAAGGAACTAGGGCATCGGTATGTAGGAGCTCCTATAAGTTGCTCTTTCGATACCGCTCGAGCGCCGCGGTAAACCAGGCGTTTGCGGTCACCAGCTCGTCGCCGCAGCGGATCATATACTCCTTGCCGCTCAGCGAACTGCGGCTCGCCAGACGTTCGATGAACTCGTCGGCAGAGTCGAAATGGCGGCGGCCTCGCTTGCGTTTTGTCCGCAGATGATTCCTCGCGGCGGATGCCGCGTGTTCCTTACCGTTACGGATGAACACGCAGCTGCTCTCACCGACGGTATCCAGCAGATAGTCGATTTCGGAGTTCATCGTAACGTCGTCCGCGCGCGCAGTCCCGATCAGGAGAGCGGACGTCGCGAGGAGCAACATCCCCGGCATCGCGGACGCGAGGTTCATTCGATGACCCGCGCCGAGACTACCGTGGCGGGACAGTTGCTGCCCGTAACATAGGGACCGAGGCCCGTTTCCACGGCGGCAACCTGTCCGGGCGCCAGTCTACGGTTGACACGGCGCTCGATTCGTCGCGACCGGCCGTCGCTGTCCGTGTAGTCGATCGCTATCCGGATGCCGCCGAGCGTCACCGACGTATCGTTTTTGACGGACACGACCAGATTGCCGGCCCTGTCCGGATCGCAGCGGCGCAAAACGTAATCGGCGGGATTGCTGCCGACGTCGAGACGCACGAGGCTGCCGCGCGCCGCATTGGCCATCTCCCCCTGGCCGCCGGCGACCGCCCGGTAATGAGCAATCGCCTTGGCCGTCTCACCCCTTTTCGCGGCGATGTTGCCCAACGCATAACGTGCCGGCGCAGTCGGCAGAAGCTCCATGCTGCGCTCGAGATCCGCGACGGCCTCGGTATCGTTGTCCAGTTCCGCGTACGCCAGCCCGCGCTGCAGATGGTAGTAGAAGAAATCCTCTCGACGGCGGATCGCGTTCGAGTAGTTGGTGACGGCCATGCCGTACTCTTTGTCCAGCAGCCGGGCGTCGCCGCGCAAGGCGTAAAAGTTCGCTTCGTCCGGGAATAGACCGATCGCAATTTCAGCCTGATTGACCGCCTTCGCCGTGTCTTTTGCGGCAAGCGCTTTACGGCCCTCGTCGTAGGCGTCGTAAGCCGGCATTACCCGTCGCGTTTTGGCAAGCGCCGCCTCGTAGCGCTCGATACCGAGTTCGCCGGTCGCGCCCAGTTTCTGCGCCGTGCGCCTGTTCGCCTCGACGCGTTCCTGCGACGGCGGGTGGCTTGCGAACAGCCCCGACAGCCAGTCGGTGCGCTGGCCCTCGCTCAGGCGCACGAACGTCTCCTGTAGCGTGACGGCGCCCCGCGGATCGTAACCGGCTTTCGCCATGTACCGCATGCCGTATTCGTCCGATTCGAGTTCCGCGCCCCGCCCGTAGGCCTGGGTAATGAGCTGCGCGCCGACGCCGGCGCCGCCCATGGCAAGCCCCTGGTAGTCCGAGTCGCTGGTGGCCACGGCGGTGGCCACGACGAGGCCCTGCAGCAGAATGCCCCGCTCTATCTGTCGCGCGGAATGCCGCGCCGCCGCGTGCACGATTTCATGGCCCAGGACGGCGGCCAGTTCCGCCTCGGAATTCAATTCGGTCAGCAGACCGCGGTTGATCGCGATCTTGCCGCCCGGCAACGCCCAGGCGTTGGGTACGGAATTGTTCAGGACGACGAACTCGTAGGGCAACGGACGATCGCTGACCGCCGCCAGCCGCTGTCCAACTCCGTCAACGTACTCCGTCAGGTCCTTGTCGACGTCGTAGACTCCGCCCTGCGACTGCTGCATGGGCAGGTAGTTCTGCTCGCCCATCTGGATCTCGCCCGCCTCGCTCACGAACGTTATCTCCCGCTTGCCGGTGACGGGATTGACGGAGCACGCCGTTCCGATGGCGAGCAAGGCAAGTATCGCGGTGATTCGTTTGGCTGCAGTCATTCGGCTACCCGGTCGTGTGTCCACCGCATCCGTACATCAGGAACCCGCGGCGGTAAGGTTTTGATCCAGGAAATTCCGCAGGAGTTCCGCCCAGTATTCGGCCGCGGCGCGCACCTCGTCGCTCATGCTGCCATCGTCCGGAAGATCCATGTCCGGCGATTCCTGCGTGTCGGCCGCCCGCAGCAGGAGGCGGTCGCTCACCGAATCACGCATTTCGATGGCGAACGTGAGTTTTCCGGGCTCGAGGATCTGGTTGAGGTCATCGGCGATGTTCGGCAACTGGTCCGCCGCGGCCGCGCGCAGATCGATCAGCGACGCCCGGATTTTCAGAACGTCCTCGGCGGGCTCGTCGACCAGCTCATAGTCGCCGATCTGTGCGCGGACTGCCTGCCGGAACGCGCTGCGTACCCGCTGCAGGTCTTCTTCGCTGGCGGGTGCCTCCGTCGGATAAAAAATGCCCATTTCCTCGGCCTGCAGACGCCGATAACGTGTGAAGTCGACGCCGTCCGCCACATAGGCGATATCGACATTGCTGTTCTGAACCGGCCGGTAGATGTCGTACGAGACGGTTGTGCAGCCCGCGATCAGTACGGTCATCGCGCTCACCAGCGCGGCGAGACGCGCGAGCGAGCCAGGAGTCGGAAAAATCGTTTTGTGTCGAGCGGCCATGGCGCGAATCCTCGAGAATGAATCGGTCGCGAATAGAACTAGAACCTATCTCAAACCAGATCGTAGCTACCGGCGCGGCTGCGATCCAGTTCGAGACGGGTTCCAATCACATACTGAGCGTGGCACTCATGGGATTGTGGTCCGAGGTCGTTACCGGACTGACGTCCGCGCTGATTGCCGACAATCCACGGACGTATATGTGATCGAGAAACCTGCCGAGAACCCGGACACGATGATCCTCCTCGAACTCGAGCGGCGTGAGCCCCAGGCTCTCCGCTATCATATCGACTATCTGCATGCGGCGCGCGCGCCAGGTGTTGAAATCCCCCGACAGGATCAGCGGTCCGCGATGCTCGGACAGCGTGTCTGCAATCTGGTCGAACTGTGCGCGGAACGCACCCAGCCCGAGCGAAAAATTTACGGCGTGTACGTTGACGACCACCAGCGTTACGTCACTTTCGGTCAGGGCGTACTCCGTGATGCTGGTGGCTTTCGGCGTGCGAATCACGGGCTCCAGCGTGACAAAACTGCATTGCGTCAGCGGCTTGATGCGGGACAGCGTCAATACGCCGCTGATCTGGTCGCTGGTGCGGTAACCGGGTGCGAAGGACCAGTGTTTACTCACGCCCATGTCGCCGATGGTGTCTTCACGCAGCGATGCTTCCTGAATCAGCACGAGGTCCCTGCCACGCGCCAGCACCCGATAATCGTCTTTCCAGCTTGGCCGGTTCGTCTTCTGCACGTTCCAGTTGACGAGTCGAATGCGGTTCGGGTCGAGCGCGGGCACGCCGTCGCTCGCGGAATTCCGCAGGGAGCTGCGACACGCATCGACACCGAGCGCGGCGGGTACGTGCATATCCCGCGAACTCGCGGACACCTGTGCGAGCTGCTCCACGTAGAGACCCGCACAGGAGCTGGTTACGATCGAAACACACAGGATGGCGCATAAATATGCGATGCGGGAACACCGCCCCCGTGACCGGGATGCCGAATCGGCGTCTGCTGTCATAAACTACCGTGCCCTGGCTTCGGCCGGAGTCCCGGCAAAGACCCCGGATTCTACGCGCTGACCGGGGATTCCGCCACGCACGGTTCGCTTTTTTGCCTACATATCGGGCGAGAAACGGTAGCCGCTGCCGCGCACGGTCTGCACGTAACCGTCATACTTGTAAGGCTCCAGAAGGCCGCGCAAACGCCGTATGTGTACGTCGACCGTACGCACGCCAACGCTCGCGTTGCGGTCCCAGACGTGGATCAGGAGCTGCCGCCGGCTAAACACGCGATCACGGTTGGCAATCAGGAACAGGAGCAAACGGTATTCGCGTGGCGCCAGGGTCAGCATATCGCCGTCGACGAATACGCGGTGCCCCACGTTGTCGATCCGGATGCCGCCGGCGCGCAATTCGTCGCTGCTGTGCGTGCTGGCGGGGCGCCGCAGACAGGCGCCGATCCGCGCCAGCAGTTCCGGCATCTCATACGGTTTTCCAATGAAATCATCGGCGCCCGAATCGAGCGCCACCACGGCGTCGGTGGACTGACCGCGCGCCGAGGTCATCAGGACGCGGGTTGGGTTCGGTTCGGCGCTGCTCTTGACGTCACTCAGAACGTCCAGGCCGGCAAGATCCGGAAGCGACCACTCGAGCACCATCAAATCGGGGCGCTGCTGCTGCACCGCCTGCAACGCGGTGCCGGCATTCTCCGATTCACTCACGTCATGCCCTAGATCTCGGAGCTCGCTGGCAACCGCTATTCTTGCCGAATTGTCCGCGTCCACTACGAGAATTGATGCCACTTCGTGTCACTCTTGCAACCGATGCCGGCTCTCTAAAAGACCATACCGCCTTTACAGCCGGGTTACGTTTATATGTCGGATTTGTGACAGCGACGGCCGTTACAATCGACGGGCGACACCGTAGTATTCCCGTTGGCCGCGGCCCGGGAGGAGGCTGATTTGGAGGCAGATTTCGACACCTGGAAGCTGGTTGCCGGTCTCGGACTGTTCCTCTATGGGATGAAACAGCTCGAGCACGCGTTGCAGCGGCTGGCAGGTCGATCGTTCAAACAGTTTTTACGCCAGCAGACGTCGCGGCCCATCAAAGGCGTACTCGTCGGTGCGCTGACCACGGCGGCGTTACAAAGCAGCTCGGTCGTCGGCCTGATCGTGCTTGCCTTCATCGGCGCGGGAATCCTCTCGCTGGCGAGCGCCATCGGTATCGTTTTCGGCGCCAATCTGGGCACGACCGTCACCGGATGGCTGGTCGCCACGCTAGGCTTCAAACTCGACATCGAAGAATTGGCCATGCCGATAATTGCCATCGGCGCCATCGGCGCCGTTTGGTCGAATCAGGGGTCGCGCCGCTTCTTTTTCAGTCAGATGGCGATCGGCTTCGGCCTGCTTCTGCTCGGACTCGAGTTCATGAAGACAGGCACCAGCGCCGCTACCGAACTGTTCGACCCGAGTGCCCTACGAGCCTATCCGCTGGTCGTCTTTCTTGTCGTAGGTCTGCTGCTGACCGCTATCATTCAGTCCAGCTCTGCTACGATCATGATCACGCTGAGTGCGCTTTACGCCGGCGTCGTCCCGCTGGAGTCCGCCGCCGCGGTGGCGATTGGCGCGGACCTTGGGACGACGGTCACGATAATACTCGGCGCAATTACCGGCTCCGCGGCAAAAAAGCGGGTCGCAACCGCCATGGTGTTGTTTAACGTCGTCACCAATATCATCGCGTTCACACTGCTCAAACCGTTGTTGTATCTCATCACTCAGGTTCTGGGCATCAGCGACCCGTTGTTCTCCCTGGTTGCGTTTCACAGCCTGTTCAATCTGATCGGCGTCCTGATCTTTCTACCCTTGACGGGCGGGTTGAGCCGCCGTCTGGAATCGGTGTTCATGACGGACACGGAAGAACTACCCCGCTATCTACGCGGCAGCGATATCGAAGTGCCGGAAGTCGCCGTCGAGAATCTCGTCCTTGAGACCCGTCGCCTGATTGATCAGGCCGCCGCGCTGAATCAACTCAGTTTCGGCCTGCAACCCGTCCATTCGTATTACCACAGTGCCGATGACCGGCGAGACGTCGCCGTATTCCAGGCCGGCGCCGACCATGACAAAGCCTATCTGGCGGTCAAGCAACTGGAAGGCGCCATCACGGAATTCGCGCTCGGTTTGGAAGAGCAGCCTTTGGAAACTGAAGAATCCAAGCGGCTGGGACAGGTCTTCACGGCAATTCGGGACGCGGTGCACGCCGCCAAGTGCGTGCGCGACACGCACCATGATCTCGATGCGTTCAGAGAGTCCTTGAACGACAGCTTCAACGCCTATTTGCGCAGGTTCAGGAACATGGCCCGGCAGTTTTACGAATTGATCGACGAACTGCGCGATGCCGATCATTCGGCCGTTCGGTTTGAAAAGCTGATCGAACTCCGTCGGAAAAACGACGAATTGCATGCCGAGATGCACGCAAACATCTACGATGAGGTGACGGCCCGGGCGCTGGGTGCAACCGAGATATCGACCGTCCTCAACGTCAACCGCGAAATGTACATGGCGAATCAGGGTTTGTTGTTTGCGATCGCCGACATCCTGCTTGACCGACAGATGGCCGAGGACTTCAGGGCGATTCCCGCAAGTCATTGAATTGCCTGGCACACACAGGGGGCCGTAGGTGTATTTGCGGATAGCCGCCGGTGCGACGCACGCGGATCATTACCAACAAGAGCCCACTTCGCGAGCAACGCGTATGTCCAATGACGTCATGGAAATCCTGGGCGAACTGCGTCAGGACCACAAAAACATGGCGCTGCTCCTCGATCTGCTGGAGCACGAGTCGAATCGTATCTACGAGGGTGAGGAACCCGAGTACGAGTTGATTCACGACATCATGCAATACATGACGATCTACCCGGACGCGGTCCATCATCCGAAAGAAGACCGGCTGTATGCCGAGCTCAAATCGGTACGTCCGGATCTGGCGGCAGGGTTCGACCGCATCACGTTGGACCACCGCAACATCGCGGAAAAGGGCCTTCAGCTTCGTGAGGACATCGAATCGATCAACTCGGGGTCGTTCGTCAGGCGCAAGACGGTGGTGGCCGACGCCTTGCGGTATGTCAACACGCTGCGCAACCACATGCAGTGGGAAGAACTCGACCTGTTCAATCGCTGCGAGGAGATGGCCGCCAAGGGCCACGCATTTATCGTCGACTCGGGTTTCATCCACAAAGGGGACCCGTTGTTCGGCGACGCGGCGGAAAGCCGTTTCAAACATCTGCTCGACGGCATCAAAAAAACGCTGAACGCGGACTGACCTCCGTCTCAGAAGTACCAGGCGATCTGTGCGAACAATCCGCCGCTGCGCGACAGATACCGACCGGGCGGCGCGGTTTCGATGCCGCCGTATTCGGTCCCATCCGGACCGATGCTCAGATTGAGCGCCGCCAGCACGGTAAGATTGTCGCCGAGACTGTGCTGCGCGACCACCTGCAGCAACGCGCTGCTGTCGTCGAGATTGGCGAACAGGTTTGGTGTAATCGTCCAGAGCGGCGAGACTTCGATGGTGAGTCCCACAGCAATGTAATTTCGGGCCAGACTGAACGTTTCGCCGCGGACGAGCCGCCTGAACAACTCGGGGTTCGCCGCCAGCGACGCCGGGTCGTACCGACCGTCCTTTTGGCCGTATCCGTTGAAATAGTATTCGACGACACCGCTGAAGTTCTTGCCCCACCAGACCCACGAGTAACTCAGGTTACCGACGAACTCGACCGTCCAGTCGTCGGCGTCACCGAGCAATACGTCGGCGCGTAACACCGCGCCCCCGATGCCGCGGTTGCCACTGAAGCCGATCGTCGTCCTGTCGTAGTTTTCGGCCAGCAGCAGATCGTATTCGCTGTCGCCGGCAATACCGTGATACTTCAGCGCGACGGTCGCCTCGTCGCTGCTGACGTCGCCGCCAAAGACGTCGCGCCGCACGACGTAGGCAAACTGGAGGTCGTCGCCGTTATCACGAAGGTACTGGCCGTAAACCATGTCGTCGCCCGGTTTGTATTCGGTGTCGATCGTCGCCGGGTCGAACGGATTGACGATATCCAGCGGCGAAAAAAACAGGCCGCCGCCCCAGGTGATTGCCTGTCGGCCCACGCGCAACACCGCGCTTTCGCTCGCGTATCCAACCCACAGGCGGTCCAGACGATGCATGACCGCGGTGTCGCCGCTCTCTGCGACGATTTTCGTCAAGTCCAGCGCTCGCCGGATATCGTTCGGCAAGCGCTCGAACTCGAGCCCGGGCGGCAGGCCGAGATCGCGGGCCAGTCCCAGGGTGTCGCCGAAGACGGCAAACGCCTGATACTCACCGCTTACCGTCCAGCGATTGCGATCGACGGCAAGGTTGAGGCGCAGGTCACTTTCCAGATCCAGTGAGGACGGGCCGGTCAGCTCGCGAAACACGCTGCCGTTGGGAAAGGCGTCCGCCAGCGTCCGGACTTTGACGTGACCGTTCCATTCGAGTCCGGCATCCCCCGCAGACGCAACGGCCGGCAGCGCCAGGAGACCCCAAAGGCAGCCCTGTAACGCGTCATGCCGCATGCTGCTGGATATCGTCGATGATGCGTCCGTCGAGCATCTTGACCAGCCGGCGGGCATACGCCATTACCCGCTGGTCGTGAGTGGCAATGACGAACGTGGTTTCGTGGGTCCGGTTCAGGGTGACGAACAGCTCCATGAGACCGTCCGACGTATGCGAATCCAGGTTCGCGGTCGGCTCGTCCGCGAGCACGAGCGCGGGTCGCGATACGATCGCTCTGGCGACCGCGACGCGCTGCTGCTGACCACCGGACATCTCCGCCGGGCGCCGGTCCTCGAGGCCCGCGAGACCAACCTCCTCGAGAATTTCGCTGGAGCGAGTCGCGCGCTCGGCGCCCGCGATTCCCTGCACCTGCATCACGAACTCTACGTTTTCCCGGGCAGTCAGGACCGGGATCAGATTATAGGCCTGGAACACGAAACCAATTTTCTCGAGCCTGAGCCCGGCCAGCTTCGTTTTGCTCAAATTGTCGATGCGCCGACCGTCAATCCATACCTCGCCGCTGTCCGGGATATCCAATCCGCCGATGGCATTCAACAACGTTGTCTTACCGCCGCCGGACGGCGCCGACAAACACACAAAACCGCCACGATCGATTTCCAGGCTCACGTGGTCCAGGGCCTTGATGTCCTGATCGCCTTGACGATAGGTTTTGCACAGATCGACACACTTGACTGCAGTCATTTCAAACCTTGGTAATTGCTTCAATGGGTTCGTAACGGGACGCCCGCAACGCCGGCGAGAGACTTGCCAGGAAACCGAGCGCCAGCACCACGACGTTCGACAGAATCACGTCGGACAGGATCAGTTCGGGGTAAAGGACACTGGATGCGCCGAACCACTCCATTCCCTCGGACACGATCGTAAGATCGATGCCGTCTTCCAGCGGCAAGATCGTGAACCAGGCGATCAGGGTTCCCAAAGCGAGCCCGATCGCAAGCAGCATCATCGACTCGATGACGATCTGCGCAAGTATGCTGCCGGGCCGCATCCCTAGCGCGAGCATCAAACCGATTTCACGGACCCGCTCGAACACGGCCATGACCAGAGTATTGACGAGACCGAATGACAGCGCGAGAAAAACGACCACCGTCCAGATCAGAACGAAGCCGTCCATTACCGCGAGCATCGAGCCCAGGTAACCGTTGAGTTCGGTCCACGACAGGGTCTCGGCGTCGGAGCCGATCAAGGCGCTTACCTCCCGCCGCAGCGGTTCCACGTTTCGATAGTCGGGGCCGAGGACCGCGATCTCCGTGACGTAGTCGCCGATACCGAGCATGTCTCGCACCGTCTGCTTGCCCGCGAACACCATCGTCTCTTCCTGCGCTTCCAGCTTCGCGTCGAACACGCCGACAATCCGAAATCCCCGATCGGCAATCTCGTTGTCCGGGTCCTGGCTCATCAGCACCACGCGTTTGCCAAGATCCGTTTCCAGTCGATCGAGCAGCTTGCGGCCCAGGATCAATCCTTTGTCCGCAGAGTCTTCGAGGTATCGGCCATCCACGATGCTGTCGGCGACAAACGTAACATTGCGGTCGAACTCCGGATCGACGCCGAACAGGGTAACGCCGCGGGTCGCGCGTTCACTGGTGACGACCGCCGGCACCTTGATTCTGCTGCTCCACGCCGAAAAACCGGCAGGAGCAAAAAGGGCCTCAATCCGGCTGTCCGCGACGCTGATGACGTTGCTTATGCTCGGGTCATCGCGAAAATCGGCAGCATGCACCTGAACGTGGCCGGGCAGATCCTCGATGCCGTCTCTGATCATCTCGTTGACCATGCCGCGCAACAGCGCGGTCATGAAAATCATCGCCCAGACGGCGATCGTCGTCGCCGAAATCATGATCAGGGTGCGGCGGTGGTTGCGCCACAGATTGCGCCACGCGAGCGTTGCGACAATCCCAAACGTTCGGAGCCCGCGCCTCATGCCGCTCTCATCGCCTCGACGGGATGTAACCAATGCAGCCGCAGCGCAGGATAAACGGCGGACAGCAGGGTGAACAAGAGGACGGCGAGCGGACCGAGCGTCAGCGTCGTCGACGTGATTTGCGGGTATACCTCGGCCGGCAGATTGAAATTCCTGGCCATCTCGTCCATGCCCGGATACGAAAAACCGTTGTAAGTGAAATACAGCGTAAACAATGCGCCGAACGCCATTCCGCCCAGCAGACCCAAAGCGCCCATCAAACCGGTCTCGAGCATGACCAGTTTGCCGAGTCTGCCGGGAGACACGCCAAGTGACATGACGATGCCGAACTCGCGTGTCCGTTCCAGCACGGACATCAGCTGCGTATTCAATACGCTGAACGCCACCAGCACGACTAGAATTCCGTACATGAAAAAGGCCGAGCTCATGTCGGCCTGGATCGCCTGCCGCAAACCCGGTTGCAGTGCATCCCAATCGTGGACCGTCAGATTCTCATTGTCCGGCAGAGCTGCGGCCACCTCCGGTAACAGCGTGTCGACCGCCGAAAGCTCCGGCACCGTTATTACAATCCGATGGCCGGCGCCGTCCATGTAGAAAACGTCTTGAAAAAAAGACAGGGGAACCTCGGCGATGCTGCGATCGAATTCCGTGACGCCGCTCTCGAATACACCGGACACCGTTGCGATAGCCGCGGCAAACGAGCCGTCGCGCCCGCTCCCCAGCAGGGTGACTTCGCCGCCGACGTCGACCTGGAGATTACGCGCCAACACGCTGCCGATCACGATTTCGGCGGCTTCGGAGTCGTTCAGATAGCGCCCTCTTGCGACGAGCCCGGGCAGGTTGGATACCAGTGGCTCGTGCACCGGGTCCACGCCGAGAACCTGGATGCCGAAACTGCGTTCATCGCTCGACGCCAGAGCAAAAGCAGCGGCCCTCGGGCTGATCGTGTCCAGGGAAAAATCAGCGCGCAATTCCGCCGACAGGGCCTGGATGTCCGGCACGACCTGACGCATCTTGACGTCGTCCTTGTAACCAATCGCCTGCACCTGCATGTGCCCGGTCAGCGTTTGCAGCGTGTTTTCGATCATGAGCCCGTACATGCCGAACTGCAGGGTAATCATGAAAACGAGAAGCACGTTCGAGAACACCATGGCGCCCATGGTCAGCCAGGTCCGTTTAGGGTGCCGCCACAGGTTCCGCCACGCCAGCCGCAGGGTGATGCTGCTCATTAATCTCGCGGATTTCGCAGATTGGACAGCGTGAACAGGCTGTCGGCGGTTTCGATGTCGTATTCGATATCGTCTATCCGGATTTCGGTCCACTCGTTTTCCGTTTCGACCTTGCTCATACGCTGCCGTATCGCGACGACGCGCCCGCCCATCTCGCCGATTTCGAGCGACTCCAGCGTTTTGACGAGGGCATCGTCCTGGTCGAAGAAGCGGTGTTCGAGAACCACGTAGTCGTCACGTATTTTGAGGACCTCCCGGCCCCACACGACCGCCGCGTCTTCAAGAGGCACCGCCTCGATCTCGTAAACGCTTTGGCCGTCGACTTCAACGGTCTGGATCAGAGTGTGCGTGTATTCGTCGATGATGTCGTCCGCGCGCGACACATCCTTGTTGGAAAAGTCGGACCCCATCCAGCTCTGGTTCATCATCGACGACGGCACCTTGATTACCCGGTTGACCTTCGGCGAAAAAGTCCACATCCGGTTATCGTCCATGAGCGTGCCGTTGCCGCGATCCCGCGCGGGCGCGGTGACCCGCACCAGCGACCGGTCCTCACCTTCGGTCCATGCCCGCATCGACATACTCCGTTCCCAGTCGGGCCGGTGAATCGTCATGGTCATCTCGCTGTACGACGATAACCCGCGCCAATGTTCGATCGCGGATCGGACAAGCTCCTTGGCGTCGACGGTCGACGCCCGAGGGACGTTCGCGACCATCGTCAGCAGAATCGCCAGCGTAACGGAGGAGAGGGTACGGAGAGCGCTGCGCATGAAATCTTTCCTTCTCTGAGGCGCGGCCGGCAGTATTTCACACCGCCTCGAGGCACGCCAAGTTAAGGAAACTACCTATCTATCTTCGCGGCGGTAGCCTGGAAGTAACGTCAACGTTACTCTCAGGGCGTGAACCAGACAATTACCCACATCAAGACCCTCGGGCGGAAGGATATCGTGCTGTTTACGGTCTCCGCGATCCTGCTGCTGGACACCCTGGCCGCCGGCGCCACCCTCGGCGTCTCGAGCGTATTCTGGTGGCTGTTCCTGGGGCTCGTATTTTTTGTGCCCTACGCGCTCATCTGCGCGGAGCTGGGAACCGCGTATCCCGAACAGGGCGGTCTTTACGCGTGGGTACGAGACGCGTTCGGGCGCCGCTGGGCGTCACGCGCGACCTGGGCGTACTGGGTAAACACCGCGGTATGGATTCCCGCCATCTTCATTCTGTTCGCCGGGATATTCAGACAGCTGTTCATGCCGGACCTTTCACTCGACAGTCAGATCGCAATCGGCATCACGCTCACCTGGATCGCGGTCGCCGTCAATTCAATCACGTTGAACGTCGGCAAGTGGGTGCCTAACCTGGGTGCGATTCTGAAAATCGTCGTCATCCTCGCAATAATGGCCGGTGCCGTGATCTATACGCGGACTCACGGCATGGCCAACCCGCTTACGGCTGCGGCCCTGCAACCGAGCTGGGATACGAGCGTGCAGTACCTCTCGGTCATCATCTACGGCATGTTGGGGTTCGAGCTCGCCAGCGCCGGAAGCGCGGAGATGAAAAACCCGGCGCGAGACGTGCCGCGCGCGATTCTGATCTCCGGCCTGATCATCATCGTGATGTATACCTGTGCAACGATCGCGATTCTCGCCGCGCTGCCGGCCAGCGACATTGATCTCGTCGAGGGTTTGGTCGATACGCTCTACCTGCTTTTCGGGGACACGCCGCTGGGTAGCGGTTTTGCGCTGGCGCTCGGCATCGCGGCTTTATACACCTTCTTCTCGAACGGCGTTACCTGGTCGCTCGGCTGCAACCGGGCCATGGCCGAGGCCGCTTCCGAGCGGGAATTCCCGGCGTTGCTTGCGTTCGAGCATCCCAAACTGGGAACCCCGATCGGCGCCGCGATCGTAATGGGTGTCGTCGGCACGATCGTGCTGCTGTTGTACGGGTTCATTGCGGGCTCCAACTCGGACCTGTTCTGGTCGCTGTTCTCGTTTAGCGCCGTCATTTTCTTGATTCCGTATATATTGCTGGTGTTCTCGTTTGCACGCCTGCGTAAAACCGATCCTGACCATCCCCGGCCCTATCGGGTCCCCGGCAGCGACGGCGTCGCAAAACTGTTGTCGTGGAGCTGCGGTTTGTTGCTGATACTCGCACTCGTTCTATTCGTTTACACGCCGGGCACCGGTATCGAATGGCCGGTGTTGATCGGCGCACTCGTCGTCCTGACTATCGGCGAGGCTACGATTCGCGCGACCGAAAAAGCGCGCCACGCCGACTGCAGCTGACGGCGCGGCGCCGTCTGTCGAGCACCTCGCTGCAGGAGTTCGGCTCACCGTTCATAAACGACGTTGCCGCCGACGACGGTCATCAGGATACGGCCCTGCAGGATGTCCGCCGGCACCTCGTCGGCCAGCACGAACGGGTCGACGTCCATCACCGTGAGATCGGCCCAGTGACCGACGTCGATCACGCCGGTCTGGTTCTCGCGAAAACTCGCATACGCCGACCAGCTCGTGTATCCGCGCACCGCCTCGTCGGCGTTGACCGCTTCGTGCGCGTACCAGCCGCCTTCCGGCTGCGAGTTCTTGTCCTGCCGGGTGATCGCGGAATGCAGGCCGTAGAAGATGCTGTGATCGGATCCCGGATTGTCCGCGTTGAAGGTCAGCCGGGTGTTGTGCTCACGCAGCGAACGCCATGCGTAGGCGCCGAGGATACGTTCAGGCCCGACGCGTTCTTCCGCCCAGGTTTTGTCTTCCACCGCGTGCGGCGGCTCCATCGAAGCAATGATGCCGAGCTGGCCGAGGCGTGGCATGTCCTCGGGAGAAATGATCTGCGCGTGTTCGATACGATGCCGCAAATTCCGCGTCGCGGGATCTTCACGAAACACCGCTTCCAGAATGTCGAGCGCCTCGCGATTGCCGGCGTCGCCGATTGCATGGATTGCAATCTGGAACCCCCTGCGCATCGCTTGTGCCATCAGCTCTTCGTTGAAGCCGTATCCCGAACCGCTGATCCCCTGATGGCCCGGCTGGTCGCTGTAGTCGTAAAGGAGACGAGCGCCGCGCGAGCCAAGCGCACCGTCGTAATACGCCTTGACGGTCCGGGTCACCAACATGCTGTCGTTGTCGGTATCGGGTCCCTTCTCAATCCACTTCCGCATCAGATCCTCGTCGCGCAGCGACAGCATGGCGTAAACGCGGATCGGCAAACGTCCCTCGGCTTCGAGCTGCTCGAGCGCGGCCATCATCTCGGTATCGAGTCCGGCATCGTGTATCGCTGTGTAACCGTCCTCCGCCATCTGATTGAGACCGGTCATCACCCTGGCAATCATGGCTTCCGGGCTCGGCTTGGGTATGGCGTCACGGACCAGCGGCACCGCCCGGTTCAGGAAAAGACCGTTCGGTTCGCCGTCGGCGCCGAGGCGAATCTCGCCGCCGACCGGGACCTCGGTCCCGGAGTCGATGCCCGCCGCGTCGAGGGCCATCTGGTTGGCCCAGCCGGCAAAGCCGTGCAGGCTGCCCAGAAATACCGGATGGTTGGGCACCGCCTGGCTCAGCAGCACCTTGTCCGGATACCGGTTGGCCCAGGCACCCTCGTCCCAGCCGCGTCCGACGATCCACTCACCTTCCGGCGTCGTCCTTGCGCGTTCAACGACCCTGCGTACCGCTTCCTCTTCGGTCTCGACGTCCACGAGATCGACACGCTCCAGAGCGGCGCCGAGCCCGAACACATGCGTGTGCGAATCGACGAGCCCCGGTAAAACCGTCGCACCCGCCAGATCGACGACGCGGGTTGCGTCCCCACGGAGCTTCAGCGCTTCGGGCGTTCCGCCAACAAACACGATGTCGCCGCCCTTCACGGCGACCGCCGCTGCGTCCGGCTGCCATTCACCGTCGTTTGGCGCATTCGCGGAGAGCGTGCCGTCCCCCGCAGGCTCGTCCCAACGGAGGGTGTAGACGCGCGCGTTGGTCAAAATCAGATCCGCCCCTTCCTCCTGCAGAGCGCGCTCGCTTTCGGACGAACACGATGCGGTCAGCATCACTACAAGGAAGGTAAAAACGGTTTTTGGCATATGCATGAACTCTGATCCTCAGGGAAAGATTGATCGTTGCGAACGCTTTATTGGACGGCCCGGCCCCGGACAACCGTGACCGCGATCTCCGCGACGCCGTCGACGCCGCCCACGAGCCTGTCTCCAGGGCCGACAGGCCCGACCCCCGCCGGCGTACCCGTGAAAAGAAGGTCTCCGGGCGTGAGCGTATAAAGTGTCGAGAGATCGGCGACGGCTTCGCGGACGTTCCAGATCATGTCCCCGAGATCGGCCTCCTGACGAAGCTCGCCGTTTACGGACAGCCATATCCGGCCGCTGACCGGATGACCGATATCCTCGACGCGCCTCAGCGGCGTAATTGGCGCCGCCTGCTCGAAGCTTTTTGCGGTGTCCCAAGGTCCGCCGCTCTCCTTGGCCGCGGCCTGATGATCGCGGCGCGTCAGGTCGATGCCTACGGCGTAGGCAAAAACGTGCTCGTCAACGTCGTCCTGGTGAATATTCCGTCCGCCTTTACCGATAGCGGCGACCAGCTCGATCTCGTAGTGCAGGTTTTCCGTGCGCGGCGGATAGTCGACCTCGCCGCCGTTCGGAACCACGGCGTCCGCCGGTTTCAGAAAGTACACCGGCGGCGTACGGTCCGGCTCGCCGCCCATCTCCCGGACGTGATCCGCATAGTTTCTGCCGATACAGTAGATTCGATGGACCGGAAACGTTTGATCACTGCCCGCCACCGGAACTCTGGGTGTTGGTACTTCAAATAGATCCATGTTTCAGATGGCGTTCGACGGTGTTACGAACGGCTCGCTTCCCCCGATGCGAATTGATTGAATGTATCATCATTGTCCGGGCCGACCGACGTTGTGTTGGACACGGGACAGACGGATGCAGAACACCCGGCGCCGTCGGCGGCAACCATTCTAATTGGGGGAGCAGACTATGGCTATGCGACGCCGAGATTTCCTGAAAACCGCCGGAGGCGTGTCCGTCTCGGCCGGCCTGTTCGGCTCGGCCGCCGCCGCTGCTGCCGCCGTCGAGCGCGACTCGCCCGACCGCGCGTTCGGTTTCGCCGACAACAAGGTGCCGATGAACGCGGCGAACCTATGCCCAATGCCGATTTCAATCAGTCGGGCGGTGGCGCGCTTCGGCGATGATCTCGACATCGATATGAGCGGCCCCAACCGTCGACGCGTCGAAGCACACAAGAATTCCGCGCGCGAAGGCCTGGCGAGGCAGCTGGGTGTTACGCCAGACGAGATTGCCATCGTCCGAAACACGTCAGAGGCAAACAACGTCGTCGTGCAGGGAATCGATCTGCAGGCTGGCGACGAGGTACTGCTCTGGGACCAGAACCACCCGTCAAACGGCGTATCCTGGGACGTACGCGCCGAGCGGTCGGGCTGCGTGGTCCGCCGGATGTCGGTCCCGGTCGACAGCGGCTCGATCGACGAAGTCGTCGACGCGTTCACGTCGGCAATCGGGAACAAGACCCGTGTCGTTTCGTTCACGCATATCTCCAACGTCACCGGCTTCCGATTGCCGGCGCGCGAGATCTGCGCCGCGATCAGGCGGAGGAGCAACGACGTCCATATCCACCTGGACGGCGCCCAGACCTGGGGCGTCGCCGAGATCGACCTGGCGGACACGGACTGCGACTCGTTCAGCGGCAGTGCGCACAAGTGGTACATGGGCCCTCGCGAAGTGGGTCTGCTGTACGTGCGCGATGCACGTCAGCGTTCGATCTGGCCCGGCGTCGTCAGTATCCCGTGGGGAAACGACGCCGAACCGTCGGTGACCGGCGCCCGCCGCTTCGAGGCGCTCGGCCAGCGGGACGACGCGGCCATCGCCGCGCTGGCGGAAACGGTTGAGTTTCATGACGCCCTCACGCCGGCGGGCGTCGAGCAGCGGGCGGGCGAGATTGCCGATCTGTTGCGAGCGGCCCTGAGCGACATCGACGTTCCCTTCGTGTCTTCGCGTAACCCTCTGTTCACGAGCAACGTGATCATTCTGTCCGCGCCGCGGGAGAACCGCGCGAAGCTGCTCGAGAACGTTCTGCGCGACGCCGGTGTGATCCTGGCGGGCGTCAACGGTCTCAGGCTATCGCCGCACATCTACAACACGGCGGAACACGTGGAACGTGTGACCCGCGCCGTCGACAGATCGCGAAAACTGCTCGCCTAGAACCTGTCTCAAACTAGATCGCAGTCGCGCACGAACGGCTGGTACAATCTGCGCCTGTCGTATTGAATCGAGCAGAACAGAGATGGTCGAAACAAACTCCCAGATGCTTGCGCTTGGCACCGAAGCGCCGCCGTTTACCTTGCCCGACGCGGACGGCCGGCTTTTTTCTCTGCTCGATGCCGCGGGCAGCAAAGCCTACCTGGTCATGTTCATCTGCAATCACTGCCCGTTCGTGAAACACATTCGAGAGGAACTCGCGCGGCTGGGCCGCGACTACCAGGAACGCGGTGTCGCCGTTTTCGCCATCAACAGCAACGACGCAAAAAGCTACCCGGCCGACAGTCCTGAAAAAATGAAAGAAGAGTCGGCCGCGTGGGGTTATGGTTTCCCGTACCTCGTCGACGCGGAGCAGGACGTCGCAAAGGCGTATCGAGCGGCGTGCACGCCCGATTTCTTCTTGTTCGATGCCGATCGAAAACTCGCGTACCGCGGCCAGCTCGACGGCAGCCGGCCGGGCAATGCGACGCCGGTTGACGGCCGTGATCTGCGTGCCGCGCTCGATACGTTGTTGGCCGGAGAGCCGGTACCGGACGATCAGATCCCGAGCGTGGGCTGCAACATAAAATGGATACCCGGCCGGGAACCGGACTGGTTCGGCTGATCGAGAATCAGGCCGCCTGCTTGTCGGCTTCTTCTTCCGCGCCGCGCAACGCGAGCGCGTGCTCGGCATCTCTTTCCGAACCGATCAGGATGGCGATCCAGCGCGTCGCCTGGTCGCTTTCCAGCGCCATCTTAAGTGTCATCGTCAATGGTACGGAGAGCAGCATTCCGATGGGCCCAAAAACCCAGCCCCAGAACACCAGGCCCATGAATACGATGAGCGGCGATATACCGACACCGTAACCCATCAACCTCGGCTCGAGAAAGTTGCCGAAAACGATGTTGATCAGGAGAAACGCCAGCCCCGTCGACGCTGCCTCGGCGGGACCCAGCTGCACCAGGGCCATTAAAACAGCGGGCACGGCGGCAATGATCGAACCGATCGTCGGCACATAGTTCAACAGGAACGCCAGCATCCCCCAGAGCAGCGGAAAATCGAGACCAATCCACCAGGTCGCGAGCCAGGCACAAAAGCCCGTCGCCATGCTGACGATCGTCTTGATCCCCAGATAACGCCCGAGGTTGTTCAAAAACTGTCGCGCTCTCCCGAATGCGCTCGTGTGTTGACCGAACGCCGCCCGCACCTTTACGCCGAACCCGGAAGCCTCGAGGAGTATGAACACCATCGTGAACATGATCAGGAACGCATTCGTCAGAACGTCCCGAAGCGCGTTGAGCAGCGAGGCCGCCTGCGACATCGCCCAACCGGGATCGATGAGGTCTCCAAGGCCCTCGATCGACTGGCCGTCGTCGTCGACGTAACGCGCAGCGAACGTGAGAAAACCGTCGATGATCGCGTCCAGACGCGCCTGATAGCCCGGCAGCGCGGCCGTAAAGTCCGCGATCGAGGTACCGAGAATGATGCCGACGAGCCCGAGCATCAACATCATGGCAACGACGATCAGCAGCGCCGCCAGGACCGAAGGCACGTGGTGCGTCTGCAGCCACAACATCGGGCGTACGCTGATCAATGCAAGGAATATCGCCATGAGGAACGGCACCAGCAATACGCTGGCCGCCTGCATCCCGTAAATGACGACCACGACAGCGGCGACGCTAATCGCTGCTCCCGCCTGCCTGCCTTCGCTGGCACTCACCGGTTTGTCACCCAAAACGTCCTGTGGCCGCGTCGAACGCTACGCTAGCGCTTATTGCCCCGGCACACAAGAACAATGGCAATCCGCCTACGATGATTATCTGGCGTATCCCACGGATCGCGGATTGATCTTCAGTGACTGACTCCGGTCGCTCGTTAGGACGGGCTCCTGCATCTCACGCTAGAATGCTCGCCGTAAACCTTTGGGGGCATCCGCATGTATCGCTTTTTGTTGCTCGTTTCTTTCGTGTACCTGCCAACCGAACTCTGCGCGCAGGAATCACGCCGGCCCGACGGCCCGATCGCCTTTGTCGGCGCAATGCTGCTCGACGGTTACGAGGCGGAGCCGATCCATCACGCAACCGTGGTTATCGACGACGGCCGAATCGTGTCCGCCGGCGAACGTCACGCGGTTGACGTCCCAGCCGGCGCGACCGTCATCGACATCGGAGGAAAGACGCTGTTGCCCGGACTCATCGACGCCCACGTGCACGTAGATCTCATCGGGCACGGCGACTACGACCGTTATTATCGATTCTTGCGCGGAACAGAACGCCTGCACGACGTGATGCCGATCGCCGCCAAGCAGATGTTACGCGCCGGAGTAACCAGCGCGATCGATCTCGGCACGCCGTTTCAGATTCTCGAGCTGCGCGAGCAAATACGACGCGGCGAGCTGCCGGGACCGCGTTTGACGATATCCGGTCCCTGGATCACTCGCGTCTATCTGGAAGGGGTGCCCGACGAATATCAGATTCTGATCGACAGCCCGCGCCAGGCGGCGGCGCGCACACGGGAGCTTATCGGAAACGGCGCCGACGTCATCAAAACCTGGGTGGGCCTGACGGAAGACGACTATCGGGCCGTGGTCAGGGAAGCGCACGCGCGGGGCGTAAAAGTGCATGCTCACCTGTATCACCCGGACGCAATGCGCGCCGCGCTGAACGCCGAAGTGGACGTTTTCCAGCACGCCGGATCGGCCCGAAACCCACCCTACGACGATGAATTGATCGCACGCATCGCCCACGCCGGCGTGCCGATCGTACAGACGATTTCACATCGCATCTGGGTATACCCGGCAACCGTCGCCTTTCCGGAACGCCTGCACGACCCGGTACACGCGAAAGACATGCCGCCCGATGTGTACGCCGAAGTCATGGATTCTTTCCGCGACTTCCACCGCTTGTCCTACTTTCACGACATAGGCATGGAAACCCGCAACGCCCGGCGATCGGCGAGCCAGTTCATCGACGCCGGCGCCTACATGGGCGTCGGCACCGACGCGGCAAGCCCGTTGAATTTTCACAGTGAAGCCATGTGGTACGAAATGAAAGCGCTCGTCGACAGCGGCATGACGCCGATACAGGTCATCTCCGCCGCCACCAAAACCAACGCCGAAATTCTCGGCCGATTCGACGAACTCGGCAGCGTCGAGCCCGGCAAACTCGCCGACCTGATCGTGATCGACGGCAACCCGCTGGCCGACATCAACGCGTTGTCGCGCGTCGATATCGTCGTCAAGGACGGCGGCGTCTGGTACGCCGAACGCGCAGCATTCGGGCCGGTCACCGAGATCGGTCACGCGTTCTGACGATGCCGGATGACTCGCCGCCGCGACATACGATACGCGATCGTCTGCCCCATTCCCTGCAGGCGTGCGGATAGCATGAAACGCCTTTGCTGAGGTCGCCGACCGTTCAGCGCTTGAAGACTTCGCCGCCCTTCATGACGAATTGCACGTCTTCGAGTTCGCGAACGTCGTCCAGGGGATTGCCGCGCACGGCGATGATGTCCGCGTACATCCCCTCGCTCAGGCGGCCAACGTCGGTCGACCAACCCATCAGCTCCGCGGCGTTGATGGTGGCCGCCTGGATGGCTTCCAGCGGAGACATTCCGTATTGCACCATGTAGGCGAATTGTTTGCCGTTGGCGCCGTGCGGATAAACGCCGGCGTCGGAGCCGAACGCCATGCGTACGCCGGCTTCGTGCGCTTTGCGGAAGTTGTTGCGCTGCGTTTGCCCGACGATCCGCTCCTTCTCCAGCGACTCCGGAAGAAAGCCGGCCCCTTCACCCATTTCGAGGATATAGGTGCTGACGTAAACGTCCATCACCAGGAAGGTGTCGTTTTCGAGCGCCAGGCGAATGCCCTCGTCGTCAATCAGGCTCGCGTGTTCGACGGAATCGACGCCGGCCCGGATCGCCGACTTGATGCCTTCGGTCCCATGCGCGTGCGCGGCGACTTTTCGGTCCCGGTTGTGAGCTTCCGTCACCAGGGCGACCATTTCTTCGAGCGAGTACTGCTGCACGCCGACGTTTGTGCCTTTCGACAGGACGCCACCCGTTGCACAGAATTTGATCACGTCCGCGCCGAACTTGATGTTGTCCCGGATCTTCTTGCGGATCTCCCAGGGCCCGTCCGCAACGCCGTCCGAGTAGCTGTCGAACCTGGGTGGCAGCAGGTTGTTGTCGCAGTGGCCGCCGGTAATGCCGAGCGACGGGCCGGACGCGCGCATGCGCGGTCCGGGCACGTCGCCGTGATTGATCGCGTCGCGCAGGGCGACGTCGGCAAATCCGCCGGCGCCGACGTTGCGTACGCTCGTGAAACCGGCGCGCAGCGTGCGCATCGCGTTGGCGGCGCCGAACAGCGCGTTACGCGGTACCGACGCCGCAAGGTTCTTGTAACCCTGCGCATCCGGATCGCCGGTCAGATGTACGTGCATGTCGATCAGACCCGGCAGCACGGTCATGTCGCCGAGATCGATCACTTCGGCGCCCGTCGGCGCATCAACCGAGCCGCGGCGGCCTACTGAAACGATTCGATCGTCAACGACGACGACGGTCCGGTCCGCCAACAACCTGCCGGAAACCACGTCGAGCAGCTGCCCGGCGTTGATTACGGTCGCCCTGGCGCTTGCCGTGTTTGTCACGGCAGCCAAAAAGATTACGAATAGGGCGCAGGACGCCGTTGGTCTGTTCATGGATGTATCCCGTCATTCTTTTTTGGGCTGATTCGGTCTTGCCGAAACCCGACCGGCGACTTGCTCAACCACTGTTGCGGCGCGATGATGGCCCTCTCGATCACCGGATTATACTCGGAGACGCCGATGCTCAAGACAAGATTCTTAGTGAGTTTTTTTCTTACTCTGATACCCGCACTGGCGCTGCAGGCCGCCGCGGAGTGGGAAAATCCGGACGATATCCCGGTCACCGGGCCGGTCACTGTCGGGCTTGCGGGCGCCGAACCGGCGGATATCGTACGTTATCTTCTCGCTGAGGGTGCGAGCTCCGCCAGGCTCTCGCCGGACGGCAAGACCGTGGCCTTTCGCTGGAGCGTCAGCGGCGAACCGCAACTGTGGACCGTCGAAAGTAGCGGCGGCTTTCCGAGTCAGCTGACGTTTGGCAGCGGCATTACGTTCTACGAGTGGACCCCGGACGGCAGTCACCTGCTCGTCGGGCGAGACGCCGAAGGGAACGAGCGCGAGGGCTATTACCTTCTGTCGGCGGACGGCAGCGAGGAACGCCTGGTTTTGCCGCTGAGCGACGCGTTTCGCAGTTTCGGCATGTTCTCACCGGACGGCCGCCAAATTCTTTATTCGTCGACCGAACGCAACGGGCGGGACTTCGACATCTATCTGGGTGACGTCCGGTCGGGCGACAGTCGCCGCGTTTACGAAGGTACGTTCGGCTTTTTTCCGGCCGCCTGGCAGCCGGGCGGGGATCTCGTTCTCGTTTCCGAGACCCGCGGCGAGGACGCCAACGACGTGCATGTCCTCGATCTCGCGAGCGGCGAAATGAATCCGCTGTTCGAGCCGGAGATCGCGGCCGCGTACGGCGATTTCGAATGGCTGCCCGACGGCAGCGGCTTTTACCTGTCGACGAACGTGGATCGCGAATTCAGCGGCCTTGCGTTTTATTCCCTGGAAACCGCGTCGCTGGAATTCCTAGAGACGCCCGGGCACGACGTCGAGAACGTCAGCCTGAGCGGTGACGGCCGCTATTTGCTCTGGTCGACCAACGAGGACGGCTATTCGGTATTACACGGCATGGACCGGCAGACGGGCCGCCGCCTGGAGCCGCCTGCGCTTGCCGACGGCGTTTACGACGTCGACCTCGCCGATCATGCGGCCGCGGCGACAATTCGAGTCTCCGGGCCGGCGACGCCCGGCGACGTTCTTGTCTGGGACATTGCCGGCAACACGCTTACCCGGGCGGTGCGGTCGTCGCTGGGCGGTCTCGACGCCGGAAGCTTCGTCACGCCCGAGTCGCTCCGCTACCGGGCGCGCGACGGCGTCGAATTGCAGGGACTGCTGTACATGCCGAAAGCGAAAGACGGCCTCGATGAGAATCGCGATGAACCACCGGTCGTCGTGCAGGTCCATGGCGGGCCGTCCTCGCAGAGCCGTCCCAACTTCCGCGCAATCGAGCAGTACCTCGTCAACAACGGTATTGCCGTGTTCGCGGTCAACGTCAGAGGGTCTACCGGCTTCGGCAAAACCTATGCGCGTCTCGACAATCGGGAAAAACGCCTCGACTCGGTGCGCGATCTGGTGGACACGGTCGCATTCCTGAGCAAGGACGAGCGCCTGGACACGAACAAGATCGCGGTCATGGGCGGGTCCTACGGCGGCTACATGGTGAACGCGGTATTGGGCAGCTACCCGGGCACCTTCGACGCCGGCGTATCGATGGTCGGTGTATCCGACTGGGTGCGTGCGTTGCAGGAGGCGTCGCCGGGGCTGAAAGCCTCCGACCGCATCGAATACGGGGACATCCGCGAAGAACGTTGGCAGAAATTTTACGCCGAGAACTCGCCGATCAACAATGCCGACAAAATCAACGTGCCGCTCCTGGTGTCACACGGCGCAAACGATCCGCGCGACCCGGTCACCGAGTCGGACCGCATTGTAAAGGCCGTGCGCGCCGGCGGTCACGACGTCGTTTACATGCGCTTTCCCGATGAAGGACACTCGATCCGTAAACGCAGCAACCGGGTGGCGTTTTACCGGACGCTGTCGGGATTTCTGGAACGGCAGCTGAAGCCCGAAGATCGGGACGTCGCCGATTGAGTGCTAGGGGTCGGATCCCATTAAGCGTGCTCGGCTGAGAAGGCAGCCGAGCACGCTTAATGGGATCCGACCCCTGGATAAATAAAGGCCGGGGCTTACGCCCCGGCCTTTTCTCCCCCCCAGATTCTCCGCCTGGTTCTAGTTTCGTCCTTTCTCAGCTCACAGCGTCGCGGTGACGCCGACGAAGAAGTAACGTCCGCGGGTGCCGGCCGGGAAACTCGGCTGCGTCAGGAACGGCCGTTCGTCGGAGACGTTCTGCACGCCGCCGTACAGCGAATAGCGGTCGTTGACGTCGAAACTCGCCGAGATGTCGTGAATCCAGAGCACGCCGGATCGCGAATTGTCAATGGAATCGATGGTATTCGTTTCGACGAGACGCAGCGCCTGATTGCCGACGTATCGAGCCTGATAATCCAGCGTGAGCCTGTCCTGCCCCCAACGAGCGTTGAAATTACCCGCCCACTCGGGTAGCTGTATCTCACCCGCTTCGGGATCGGCAACGTCAGGAGTAATGACGCTGCGGAACTCGTCGAGTTTATCGAGATAGGTTGCGTTCGCCCGCAGAGTGAGTGAGCCATCGAACAGATCGCGGCTGTAAACGATCTCCGCATCGACACCGGCCGCTTCGAGTTTGGCGAAGTTCACCTGGCCGGTCTGCAGGAAGTTCAGGCCGCCAAAAAAGCCGGAGTTGGGGTCGCTCACACGGGTGAACAGACTGCAGAACGTCGGATCGAGCGCCGGTCCGTCATAACAGCCGCGCAGGATGTCCTCATCCTCGATTTCGGAAATCGCGTCCTCGATATCGATCTCCCAGTAGTCCAACGTCATCACGAATCCGTCAAGGAAGCGTGGTGCGAGCACGAAGCCGTAGGTCAGCGTGTCCGAAGTTTCCTCGATCAGCTCCGGGTTGCCGCCGGTGATGCCCTGGAAATTCGAGGTCAGCGGATTCAGGAAGTTCGGTCCGACCAGCGGGTCCGCCGCACAGTTCGCGGCGCGCTGCGCCGCAGTGGTTGGGTCGGACTGCTGCAGCGCGTCAATCTCGTTCTGATCGCAGGGATCGATGTCCAGGTTGAAGATCGCCTGGGTTTGCGGATTGAACAGCTCAAAAATGTTTGGCGCGCGGACCGCGCGCGACAGGGTTGCGCGGAAGCGGATATCGTCCACCGGCGTCCAGCTCAAACCCGTCGACCAGCTGTTGGTGTCGCCCACAGCCAGATTGTAGTCTGAATAACGGTAGGCGCCGTCCAGGGTCAGCTCGCGGGCGAGCGGCGCGTCCGCCAACAGCGGCAACGATGCCTCGACGAAAATTTCGGACACGTCGAAGTCGCCCGTGTTCGGTGAGGTTTGCGAGTTGAAGAAAAATCCCGCCTGCTCGAACGCGTCGGGAATCGAACTGCTTTCTTCCTTGCGGTATTCCAGACCGCCTGCCAGTCCAATCGAACCGCCGGGCAGGGAGAACCACTGTTCCGTGTCGCCGGTCACGATGAAGCTGACGACGGTCTGCTCGATCTCGTCGTTCACTGTCCGGAACGGCGCGATAAACTGCTGAGATTCCCGCGATATGTTGCCGAGTCCAAAAGGATTCGCCGGTACGCAGCTACCGTCGCCCGGCGTGAAGGTGTTCACGCCCGTATCGCCGCGCAGGCTGTCATTGTTGAAATCGTCGACCGTCCAGCCCGGTTCGACCTCCGAGCGGCAAACCGGGTTGCCGTTGCCGTCGTCCACGACGTCCAGCGCTGCGAACCAGCGGTCGTTGAGCAACGCACGGTCGCGGGCGTCTTCTTCCGTTTTGCCGTAGTTGAACGCCAGCTCCCAGTTCCAGTTGTCGCCGAAATCGCCTTCCAAACCGGTCACGATGCGGAAGGTTTCCCGATCGAACTTGCCGTCGTTGTTGATATCTTCGGGATCGCGGCTCACGAAAAACTGAGCGGTATCCGTGAACTGCGGGTTCAGCGCCAGAATGTCGTTCATCAGCGTCTGCAGCTCTTGGGGCACAAACGGATTCTCGCGCGAGATATTGATCGTATCGAAGAACGCGATCGTGCCGCCCTTGGTCCTCGTCATTGATTTCGCGTACTTCAGATCCGCGAAAAAGTTCAGGCGCTCCGTGACCTCGAAATCGATCAGCGCGTTGAGAGTGTACTGCTCGTAGCTCGGATCGAGCGTCTGATTGTCCGCATTGTTCTGCGGCGAACCGTCGCCGCCGATGGCGTCGAAATTCGTAAACGAGCCGTCGGTCAGCCCCGGATTGAACGGCCGCACCGACCCGTCAGAGCCGACGACAACGCAGCCGCCAACGGCCCTCGCACCGACGAGGCTTTCCTCGCAGTCGTCCACGCCGTTGTTGTTGAAGTCCATGAACGGCGTTCCCGGGGCAAGGTCCGCGGCGTCACCGGCGTTGTGGAACCCCGGAAACGAACCGGCGAGCCCCGGATTCGCGTCGAACGGATCATCCGCGAGGGAGATCGACACCAGGCCCAGCGGCGAAGTCAGCCCGAATCGCAGATTCGATTCGATCGCCTGCGGTCGCGCGTTGCAGGAGCGCGCGACGAGCGCCGGATCCGTGCCCGCGACGTTTGCCGTGCAATTGCCCTGCTCGTCGGTGGTCGTGATCGCGTCACCGACCGAGGCGCCGGGCGGCAGCGTGTCATTCTGCTGGAATGCCTGTCGCCAGTTGGCGTTTTGCCGGCCGGAAATTCCGCTGTCGATCGCCCAGTCGCGATCGCGGGTCAGGATCGATTCGCGCCGCCTTGCGGTCGCGCTGACGGTAACGTTCAGCCGGTCGTTCAGGAAGTTTTGACCGTGAGTTAGCGAGAGCTGCACCTCCTCGCCGCCGCTGTCGGACCCGAACCCGCCCTGCACGTCGATTTCGGTGCCCTCGAAATTGTCTTTCATGATGAAGTTGACGACGCCGGTCACCGCGTCCGCGCCGTAAATCGAGGACGCGCCGCCCGTGAGTACCTCGACGCGCTCCACGAGCGCGCTGGGTATGGTGCCGATGTCCACCGCGGCGCTGCCGGCTTGGCCGCTGACGTGCCGTTTGCCGTCGACCAGCACCAGCGTACGGTTGGCGCCGAGGCCGCGCAGATTGAGCCGCGCCAGCCCGGGCGTATTGTCGATCCCGTCCTGGGTGAAGAAGTCGGATTGCGCCGCGTTGTCCGAGGTAAACAGCTGCGGCAGGTCGTCCATGATGTCGATCATGTTCAGCTGCCCGGACAGCTTGACGTCCTCGGAGTCGACGCCGTAAACCGGATTCGGTTGAGTCTCGTTGGCGCGGGAAATGCGGCTTCCCGTGACAATGATCTCTTCGAGCTGCGACTCGTCGAGTTCCTGATTCTGTGCCCCTGCGTCACCGGCCGATAAGCCGACGACAACCAGGCCGCCCAACAAAAACGTGCCCTTCAACCCCAAAAGAGGATATCTAAGTGCCATCGTTCACCCCTTCCAATTGCAGATTTGTGGTAGTCGCTTTTCGCCGATTCTTATGGCTGTTGGTTTGATGCTACAGCAGGGTCACGGCCCCGGAAAATCGGTCGAAAGCGGCCTAATCGGTTGATTGATAAACCTAACGGCGGGTCTTGTCAACCATGTCCCGGCGTCTTCTGTTGCAGAAAAGCGAAACTTGCCGCGGGAACGGGGCAGAATCGGGGCCTAAATGCTTATCGGCGCTAGATCCGCAGGTTTGGAAAGATATAACTCTTCGGTCTTTTACGGGAATCGCGAACCGCGTCCGCGGTCGTCGTCAGGCCGTCGCCGGCTCCGTCGCCTCGTCGATCCTTTTGATCGTAAAGCCCGTAAACCCGTAGACGATCGAGATCAGGGGATTGATCAGGTTGAAAAACGCGAACGGCAGATAGGCCAGGGTCGGCACGCCGAGCGTCGCCGCCATGTAGGCGCCGCAGGTGTTCCAGGGCACGAGCGCCGAGGTCATGGTGCCCGAGTCTTCGATCACGCGTGACAGGTTCTGCGGCTTCAGCCCGCGCCGCTCGAACTCGGCTCTGTACATCTTGCCCGGCAGAACGATCGCAATGTACTGATCTGCCGCAACGATGTTGATGCCGATACAGGACAGCACCACCGTCATGATCAGCGAACCGGTCGACTTTGCGGCCCTGAGCGCCGAGCGGATCAGGCGCATCAGCATGCCGCTGTGCTCCAGCACGGCGCCGAACGCCATCGCCGTCAGGATCAGCCAGATCGTCACGAGCATGCTGCTCATACCGCCGCGCGACAGCAGATCGTCGACCTCCTGCACCCCGGTCGAAGAGACATAGCCGTCCGCGAGTGCGAGCCAGATCCCTTTGGTCATCGCCATGGCCGGCGTCAGTTCCGGCGAAGCCGCGAACGCCAGCACCGCGTCCGGTTGCAGCACGATCGCTACGAACCCGCCCAGCAGCGCGCCGAACAGGATTGTGGGCAACGGCGGCACCTTTTTGAACGCCATGTAAAAGACGACCAGCAGCGGGATCAACGCAAAAGGCGTGATGTTGAACGAACCGTCGAGCGTCGTCTGCAGCAACGCGAGTGAATCACCGCTCGTGTCGATGTCCGCGCCGAGCCCGATGATCGTGAACAGAATCAACGCGATGACCAGTGACGGCGTGGTTGTCCACGCCATGTGACGAATGTGCGTAAACAAATCCGTCTCGGCGACGGCGGGCGCCAGATTCGTCGTGTCCGACAGCGGCGACATCTTGTCACCGAAATACGCGCCCGAAATGATCGCACCGGCGGTGATCGGCGGCGACAGCCCCAACCCGAGCGCCACCCCGATCAGCGCCACGCCAAGGGTTCCGGCAACGGTCCAGGAACTGCCCGTCGAAAGCGCCGCGATGGCGCAAATCAGGCAGGTAGCCACGTAAAAGAGCTGAGGGTTCAAAAGCTCCAGGCCGTAGAAAATCAGCGACGGCACCGTACCCGCCATGAGCCACGTGCCGATCAGCCCACCGACGGACAGCAGTATCAGGACGGCGCGCATGGCGGTCGCGATACCGTTGACGATCGCCGCCAGGATGTTTTCCCAGGCATGCCCGATTTGGATGGCCACGATCGCCGCAATCGCGGCGCCCAACGTCAAGACGATCTGGTTGGGCCCCGACGAGGAATCCGAACCGAACAGGTAAACCGACAGCCCCAGCATCAAGATCAGCGATACGATAGGTATCAGCGATTCGAGGATTGTCGGCTCTCTCGGTTCACTCATGTTGCGGCAATCCTCTTTTTCTTTTTATTGACCGGCCGCTGATCGACGAAGACTTCGACGTCCCGGCCAGGGCCCTAGTAGCCGCCGAAAGAGCCCGTTGCTCCGGGGAACACCACCGGTGACTCGTAACCGTCGACGGACACGCTGGCAACCCCGAAAAGGTAGTTATCGATGACGATGTTCTCAAGCGTGTGGCTGTCCACCATACCCACGAAGCGGCTGAAACTCCACTGCGGCTCGGTGGTCAGCCGCCAATAGACCTTGTAGCCCGCCAGATTCTCCGCCGCTCTGCCTTCCGGGAGATCCCACGACAAGGTCGTGCTCGGTTGCACGGCGCCTTCGATCGCCACGTTGGCGGGAAACGGCGGCGCCATCGCCATGCCCGCGAGGGAGACGACGTTCAAGGCGGTCAGTTTACGCGCGTAGTCGAAATCCACGCCGTCGATAACGTCCCCGTATTCGATCCCGTCCTCGACGCGCAGATCCTGATGCTGACGGTGATAATGTTCGTGCGTCTCCATGATACGCACGCCCGGAATGCCCGCTTCGTTGAACGGTCGATGGTGGCCGCCGCGCCCGAAACGATCGAGGCGATAGACCATCATCACGTCGAGGTTGGGAATAAACGCGTCCGCCATGCGGTCGATGTAGCGGGCCAGGTTTCTCGACGGCGAATCGATCTCACCGCCGCTGAAGCGGCGGGTGCGCGCGTCCTCGGGCGTCTCGACATAACGCGTACCTTCCGAAAACACGCGCGCGGTCGTGTTGTCGGTGACGCCGTCGATCCCGGTGATATTGCCGATCATGTCGTTGTTCAGAACGGCTTTGATACGCCAGCCTTCCTCGAGCGCGTGCGCGGCGACGATCCGGCCGCCGAACAGCCCCTGCTCTTCGCCGGAGAGTCCCGCATACACGATCGTCCCGGGGAACCGGCGTTTCGACAGCACGCGGGCGGCCTCTATCGCCCCCGCCATACCGCTGGCGTTGTCGTTGGCGCCCGGCGAATCCGATACGCCGTCGAGCGGATCGCTGACCCGAGAATCGATGTCGCCGCTCATCATCACCATCCGACCGGGGTCGAGAGTTCCGCGTTGGATGGCGAGCACGCTGACGACCTCCGTCGGCTCGGGTATTCGCCGCTCACCCGATATCACGTCGCCGACCGTAATGACGTCCAGGCACCCGCCGCACTCCGTCGAGATGCGCTCGAACTCCGCCGCAATCCAGCGCCGCGCCGCGCCAATGCCGCGCGTCTCGGACTCTGTCTCCGAAAGCGTGTGCCGCGTGCCGAAACCGACCAGTTTTTCGATGTCTTTTTGAAGTCGCTCGGCGGAGACGTCCGCCGCCAACTCGTGGCGAATCTCGTCGGCGCCGGCAATCGCCGGTAGTGCCGCCAACAACAGACCTGCCATTTGCCAAGCCTTGTACATTGCCGCTCCCCCTTTTGCGGACAGTGTGGCCCTGGCTGCGACTACCAGGGTAATGCGTAACCCTCGGCGTGCCAGAAGCCTCCGCTCGTTTCCATGCTCAGCTCGTCCACTCGTTGGATCAGTCCGCTCGCCGCCGTGCCGACCTCGACGCCCTGCCCACCCGTCATGTCGGTCGCAACCATGCCGGGATGCAGCAGCGCAACGGCGATACCGCGCGGCTCCAGATCGCGGGCCAGCGTCACGCCGAGCATGTTCACCGCCGTTTTCGACGCACGGTAGCCGTAATAGCCTCCGGAGCCATTGTCCTCGATGGAACCCATGCGACTGGTGACAATCGCAATCTTCGAGCCGGGGTGCAGGTTGTCGATCAACGCGCGGGTAACGCGTAGCGGACCCAGCGAGTTCACGCGAAATTGTTCGGCCATTGCCTCGAAGTCCATTTCCTCGAACCGATCGCGGTGGACGATGCCGGCGTTGTTAATCAGGACGTCCACCGCTGTGTCGCCCAGCGCCTCTTTCAGGCGAGTTACGCCGTCGCCGGTCGAGACGTCGACACCGTCGATCACCTCGATGTCCAACGCGTCGAGCTGCTCGTTGGATTGCCGGCAGACACCGGTCACGGCGTCACCGCGCGCCTTGAGCTGTTTGCACAGCTCGAAGCCGATGCCTCGATTGCAGCCTGTGACGACGACATTCGTCATCCTGTTCTCCAATTTTGGGTTTGGGCGCTGGTCGCCCGTCGGGACGGGCTCCTACGGATTCGGCACCATACGCAGGCCTGGACGTAGGCGTTCGTCCTGACGAGCGGCCTACTGACGGCCAAAAGAGTATCTACAAACATTGTAGAAACGGTTTCGGTGGACGACGTATCACGAGGTCGGCGAGCCGGGAACCAGCTTCAACAGCCGGCCACCGGCACCGTCTTCGAGAAGCCAGATTGCCCCGTCCGGACCTTCCGCCACCCCTCGCATACGTTTGTTCATATCGAAGCGCTCGGCTTCCGTAGCGCTGTCCCCATCGATGGCGACGCGCACGAGCGACCTGGAAGACAGTCCCGGGATGAACGCGTTGCCGCGCCACGACGGGAACAGCTCGCCGGTATAGATGATCATCCCGCCCGGCGAAATAACCGGCGTCCACCACAGCTTCGGTTCCTCGAACTCGGGACGCGTATCGTGATCCGGGATGTTGCGGCCGTCGTAGTGATCGCCGTTCGAGACCGTCGGGTACCCGTAGTCTTTACCACGTATGACCCGATTCAGCTCGTCGCCGCCGGCCGGCCCCATTTCGACGTCCCAAAGTTTACCCTCCAGGTCGAAGGCGATCCCCAGGGGATTCCGGTGGCCCAGCGACCAGATCTCGGCGGTCACGCCGCCGCGCCCGTAAAACGGATTGTCCTCGGGGACGGACCCGTCGTCGTTCAATCGTACGATCTTGCCGAGGTTGCCCCGCATGTCCTGAGCGGGATCGAACTTCTGACGCTCGCCCGAGGAGATGTACAGGTAACCGTCGTCCGAAAACAGCATTCTATGCCCATAGTGACCGCGCCCCGTCACCTTGGGATTCTGGCGCCAGATAACCTCCAATGCCGACAGCGCGCCGCCGTCCGGAGTCAGGTCCAACCGTGCCCTGGCGACGGCGGCGCCGCGCGTACGACCGCTACCGGCCTCGGCGTAACTCAGGTAGACGAGCCGGTTGCTCTCGAAGTCCGGATGGAGTGCAACGTCGCCCAGACCTCCCTGCCCGCCGTACTCGACGTCCGGCACACCCGAAATGGGTCCCGACTTCGAGCCGTCCCGGGTAACCACGAAAAGGCGGCCTTCCTTTTCGGTGACCAGCAGCCGGCCGTCGGGCAGGAACGCCATGGCCCATGGCTCGTCGAACTCGGCCACTTCCTGGACGGTGAACGGACGGTTGTCCTCCGCGGTCGCGCAGGCCATGCCAAAAAAACAGAGTACGATAACCAGTGGTCGCTTCATCGGTGAATCCCTTCGGTCGGTTGTGCGGGCTTTTCCTTCAGACCCGGATCTCGAAAATAGATTCCACTTCGACCGACGCATTGAGCGGCAGCGAGTTGGTGCCCAGCGCGGCGCGCGCGCCCATGCCCGCCTCGCCGAATACGTCCCTCAGCAGTTCCGAAGTACCGTTGATGACGCTCGACTGCTCGGTGAAGTCGGCCGTGCAATTCACGAAACCGCGGATTTGCAGACATTTCACGACACGGTCGAGGTCGCCGTCGCAGGCCGCCTTGAGCTGCGCGAGGATACGCAGGCCGACGTGCTTCGCCGCAACATAGGCTTCCTCCGTGGTCAGGTCCTTGCCAACCTTGCCGAACGTCGGCGTGTCGAGATCGGCGGGTGGAATGTTACCCGCGATAAACACCTGGTTTCCGGTGACTCGATACGGAACGTACACGGCGACCGGCCGTGCCGCCTCCGGCAGCGCAAGCCCCATCGATTCGAGTTTGCCCTCCACATTGTGCAATTCGGCGGACCGTGCCGCCCTTGCAACGCCAAGCGCGATTGACGCGGTTCCGAGCACCTCAAAAAAAGATCGCCTGTTCATGTTGGTCACCAAGCTCAATGAAAACGGGCCCCAACTGTAGCGAACGGCCCCTACCTTTGCCATACGGCGTCGCTCGTCGGTCTTGCCCAGCAAGAACGACCGCTGCGGACGACCGCGGCGACACCCGGCACGGGTCTTCGGCCGGTCGCGGTGGCCGGCGCGTCAGCGTCCGTGCGGCAGGAGCGCGACGGCCCGCAGAGGACCGCCGGAGCCGCCGGCGATTTTCATGGGCAGCGCAATCACGACGGCGCCCGTCGGCGGCAGGCGCTCGAGATTGGTCAGATTCTCGAAGCCCGGAACGTTGGCGGCGCCCATGATCCGATGCACGGGAAAGTCCGGCGACGGCCCATAATCGGTTGACGCCGTGTCGACGCCAAGCGCCGCGACGCTGCGTCCCTCGACGAGCAGCGTCGCGGCGTCGGCGCCAAAACTCGGGAACGCGAGACCGTCCGGCTCCGTCCCGCCGAGATACGCCGCGCCGTCGGGCCAAAAGCGGCTCCAGCCGGTTTGCAGGAGAACGATTGCGCCCGCGGGAATTTCTCCATGCTCGGCCTCGAACGCGACAACGTCCTCGGGCGTGAGGCGGTAAAGCGGATCGGCGGCGGCTTTCCGCGAAACGTCGATCACCACCGCGGGCGCCATCAACCGTTCGAGCGGCACGGCCTCGCTTTTGTCGCCATCGGCGTCGAAATGATAGGGCGCGTCCATGTGGGTACCGCCGTGTTCGGCGGTGGCGACCGCAAAGGCGGCGTAAAAATTCCCCGCTTCGTCGGCGCCTTCCGAAAGCGTCGTCTTGGTGAACCCAAATTCCTCGGTCGGCCAATACACCGTGTCGTCGCCGTATTCATGGGTAAGATCGACGAGACGGTAATCGCGGGGATCGAAAGCCGGCGGTTCCTGTGAGCACGCGGCAAACGTGCAGCTTGCAAGCATTGCGACGCAAACCCGTTGATACGACATCGATTGTCTTCCTTCGCGGTTCATCAGACCCTCGCCAATGCCTGCGCGAGAAGCGCTTCTTACGGCGACCAACGACGAATCAGAATCAAAGTGACAGCTTGCACAACTACCGCGGCGACCGCAATCCAGACGGTTTCGGTAAATCCCGCGACCAGGAAACCTGCGAGCGCGACGCCGCCGTTCGTCAGCGCGTAGGGCAGCTGTGTGGTGAAGTGTTGCAGCGGCGTCGTGCCGGCGCCGGTCGACGACAGAATGGTCGTTTCCGAAACCGGTGAAGAATGATCGCCGAACAGACCGCCCGACAAAACCGCGCCGATGACGACCGGCAGCGCGGCGTCCGTCGCCAGCGACGCAGGGATCGCCAGGGGCATCATGATGATGATCGTGCCCCAGGAAGAACCCGTCGCAAACGAGATGAGCGCCGCCAGCAGGAAGGTGATGACTGGCAAAAGACCGCCGGAAACGCCCGCGCGGGCGACGTCGGCGATGTATGCGCCGGTGCCCAGCTCCTCACTGACGCTGCCGAGCGCCCAGGCGAGGACAAGCGTCGCGGCAATCGGCAACATTCCGGACATGCCCTGGATGTAGACCTGAAACGAGTCCACCAAGCGCTTGAGCCCGAAACCGACGACAAGCGCTACGAGCGTCACCGCCGCAAGAAAATAGGCCGCCGCCAGGCCGGCGCGAAAATCGGAGCCCGCAACCTGTGCAAACGGGAATCCCAGCCGGCCCAGCGTCGCAAACAGCGTGACGCCGAGCACGAGCAGCGGCAACCAGACGAGCATCGGGCGCCCGCGGTCGCCGGATCCTGCCGCGTCGTCGATCTGCCCGGCGGCAACCTCGCCGGCGGTATCAATCGCCTGCTCCGCCCGACGCATTGGACCGTAGTCGAATCGCAGGAACGTCAGCATCGGCGCCATCGCGATGGCGAGCCATGCGTAAATCTGGAACGGTATCGCGGAGACGAACGCGTCCCACTCGCCGATTTCGATACCGTTCGATGCTAAGGCGTCCGCGATCACGCTCATGATGAAGACCCCCCAGCCTATGAAAGGGATCAGTATCGCGACCGGCGACGACGTCGAATCGAGAATGAACGCCAATTTCTGGCGCGACACACGCAGCCTGTCCGTCAGCGGCCGGAATACCGGCCCGACGATCAGCGGCGTGCCCAGATCGGAAAAAAAGATCATGATGCCGCCCGACCACGCACCCAGCTGGGCGCGCGCCTTCGTCGTCACGAATCGCGTAGCGGCCCGGGCGAACGCCGCCCCGCCGCCGGACCATTCGATCAGCTTCACGAAACCGCCGATAAAGGCCAGCAACACCAGAACGCTGGCGTTGTACGTATCCGCTACCTCGGGAACCAGGTAGTCCTTTATCAGCGTGGGCAGGAAACGCAGCGGCCCGACCTCGGCCACCATCAGCACCCCGACGAAGACGCCCGTGAACAAGCCGACGAGGACGTTGCGCGCCGTCAGCGCCACGAGCAAGGTCGCCGCCACGGGCAGTAGAGACAGGAAACCGGGTTCGCTCAGGGAATCGCTTATGTTCGTAGGCACAACTCGGGCCGGTGGGCGCTCTTCATCGCGTGCCCGCGACGATAACACGGTTCCGGTCGGGCGCACTCACTCCAGGGGCTGGCAACTCGGACAGTAAAACAAACCGCGGCTGTTCACGGCCATCCGTTCGATTTTCCGGTCACAAGCGTAACAGGGCGAACCGTCGCGGCCGAACACCCAGAAGCGATATTGGCCGTATCCCAAGCCCTTGGCTTTGAGCCTGCGCGCGTACTCGCGCGTTACGGTTACGCCCCGGGTTTTGTAGGAGCGCCTGCTGATTTTCAACGTTTCGCGGGCGAGTTTCTTCAGCGCGGGTTTGTCGAGATCAACGGGCCGCAGCGCCGGATGCAGGCCGGACGTATAAAGGATCTCCGAGCGAAGATAGTTGCCGATGCCGGCCAGAAAGGACTGGTCGAGGTACAGCGCGCCCAGCGAACGGCGGTGAAAACGCGGCTCGCGGAGCCGCTCGGCGATCGCATCCGCCGTTAGCGATTCGTCGAGTATGTCGGGACCGGCTCGCCGCAGAAACGGGTGCCGTTCCAGCGCTTCCTCGCCGAGCACGTCGACGTCCGAGGCGCTGTAAAGCAATGCGCTGTGCGTCACCGTGTGCAGCGCGACACGCAGACTGCGAGCGGTGTCCGGCGACTGGCCGCGCTTCGCGATATACCAGCGACCGTAGAGCTGGTTATGGCTGTAGAGCGTCAGGCCGTTGTCAAAGCGCGTCAGCATGGCTTTGCCGCGCGTATCGACCGCCGTGACGGTCGCACCGATGAGTTCCCGCTCGTACCGCCGCAGTTTCGGGAACGCAAAACTCACGTCGTCGATCCGCTCGCCGACCAGCACCTCCGCGATGCGATCGGCCGCCAGTCGAATTTCCGGTCCCTCGGGCACGGTCTGCGGGGACTCCTCGCGGTACGCCTAGTCCGCCAGCGCGTCTTCTATCGCCTTCACGACGTCCTTGTTGTAGGGCTTCGTGCGCGGGCTGAAGTCGCGAATCAGCTCGCCGTCGCGACCGATCAGAAACTTGTGAAAATTCCAGGTGGGATAGGTGCCGGCCTCTTTCGCAAGAGCCGCAAAAAACGGATGCGCATTCTCCTCGCGGACGGTCGTTTTCTCGAACATCGGAAATCTGACCTTGTAAGTCAGCCGGCAGAACTCCTGAATCTCCTGCTCGGTTCCCGGCTCCTGACCGAAAAAGTCGTTCGATGGAAACCCGAGCACGACCAGACCGTCCTCGCCGTATTCCTGATACAACTTCTCCAAGCCGTCGTACTGGGGCGTGTTGCCGCATTTGGAGGCCGTGTTGACGACCAACAGGACCTTACCCGAATACGCTGCGCATAAATTCACCTCCTCGTCCGAGGCGAGTTTGCGGAAATCCCGGTCCAACAGCGCGCTTTGGCAGGCCAGCGCCGAGGTGCTCAAAAGACCGAGGACGACAGCCACGGTTGTTCGCATGATCTTCTCCTGTGCGGGCGGGGCCGCGTGCACGTTGCCCGCTCGACTCAATTTGACCCGCCATCGCTTCGTATTCGATTATCCCCGCCGGATCGCCGGCGCGTAAGCCCGCTTTTGTAACAAGTGGTAACGGCTTGCAATCCAGGCGGTCGTCTCGCTAGGAGAAATGCCGCTCGCGCGGACTCTACCGTGCTGGGCTAGAATGCACGCGGTTGACCCGCCGCCCGGCCGGGTTCACGGATCCGATCGCAGGGGGTGAGTGGTGCTCAAAATCAAGTTTCGGGTTTTTCTGGTCGCAGCGTTCGGCACGCTGTTCCTGCTCGGCGCGATCACCGCGCCGGCCAGCGGTCGCATACCCGTCCGCGGCAGCAACGGCATCGTCGCGTCCTCGTCCGCGATCGCGTCGGAGGTCGGCGTGCAGATTATGAAAGACGGCGGTAACGCGGTCGACGCCGCGATCGCGACGGCGTTCGCGATGGCCGTGACCTGGCCGACGGCGGGAAACATCGGCGGCGGCGGATTCATGATCTATCACGGCGCCGACGGCCAGGCCACGAGCTTCGACTTCCGGGAGAAGGCTCCGCTCGCATCCACCAAAACGATGTACCTGGACGATGAGGGCAATGTACGCGACAACTCGAACCACGAGGGAATTCTGGCGGTGGGCGTGCCCGGAACCGTCGCGGGCCTCGAACTCGCGCATCGGCGTTTCGGATCGATGACCTGGGAAGAACTGTTGGAGCCGGCCATTCGGCTCGCCCGCGAGGGGATACCGACGAGTTGGAAGCTGCATGACGATTTCAGAAACCGCATGCCGCGCTTCGAGAAGTACCCCAGTTCAAAAAAGGTTTTCAGCAAGGCTGACGGCTCTTTTTACCAGCCGGGCGACACCTGGGCCCAACCGGATCTGGCCGACACGCTCGAGCGAATCCAGAAAAACGGCCGCGATGGTTTCTATAGAGGTAAAACAGCGCAGCTCATCGCCGAGTTCATGGCCGCAAACGGCGGCATCATCACGCTGGAAGACCTCGAGATGTATCAGGCGGTCGAACGCGAACCGGTCCGCGGCGATTATCGGGGTTACGAAATCGTCAGCATGCCGCCGCCGAGTTCCGGCGGCGTGATCCTGGTCGAGATGCTGAACATCCTCGAGGGCTTTGACCTCGAGGAAATCGGCCACAACTCCGCGCTTTATCTGCATTTACTCACCGAGTCCATGCGCCGGGCCTACGCCGACCGGGCGAACTATCTCGGCGACCCGGACTTCAACGAAAACATGCCGCTCGACCGGCTGACATCGAAAGAACATGCGGCGAACCTGCGCGGCAGCATCAGTATGACGACAAAGTCGGAGAGTGATCCCGCGCTGTTTGCCCAGCGTTACGAAAGCGACCAGACGACCCACTTCTCGGTGGTCGACAAAAACGGGAACATGGTGTCGCTCACCTATACACTCGAATGGGGTTACGGCTCGCACATCGTGGTCGAAGGCGCCGGTTTCCTGCTCAACAACGAGATGGGCGACTTCAACGCCCAGCCAGGCGTCACCGACGTCAACGGAAGGATCGGCACCGAACCCAATCAGATTCGCCCGCAGCAGCGCATGCTGTCGAGCATGACGCCGACGATTGTCGCCAGGGACGGCGTGCCGTTGTTCGCCACGGGCAGCCCGGGCGGAAAAACCATCATCAACACGACGATGCAAACAATCCTGAACGTCGTCGATCACGGTATGACGATTGCCGAATCCATCGAAGCTCCGCGTATACACCACCAGTGGCTGCCGGATCGCACGAGGGTCGAACGCCACGGCCTGTCGCCGGACACGCGGCGTTTGTACGAGGAATTCGGTCACGTCGTCACCGAGGGCCGGTCTATCGGCTCGGCGATGGGAGTCTATCGCGACCCGGAGACGGGCGTGTTATCGGGCGCCGCCGACTCGCGCGCGGAAGACGGCGGCGTCGCGGCGTATTAGCCTAGGCATTGCCGGGTCGCCCGTCCTGATGCAATCCGCCCCCGATCACGAAATGGGCGTATCCCGCGGACCGCGGATTGATCTTTAGTGCCTGATTGATTTTGTCGAGCGACGGACAACCGCGGGCTGATTACCTGGAAAATTTATCCCCAAAAAAATCGTTCTCCACCCAGCGCGGCCGCTCATCGCCGTCCGCCACGATCAGTCCCATCAACAAGCCCGCGCGCGCGAACCGTTCCGCGCCTTCCGAGCTGTACGGCAAATCGAGATCGTCGCTCGCCTGGTGATAGTGGTTTTTGAGGAAATCGTCGAGCGCCGCAGCGCCGTCGATCGCGGGATCCGACGACTGCATGCCCGCTTTGAACGCGACCGCCGGTATTCCCTCCTTCACGAACGAAAACTGGTCCGAACGGATGAACCGGACCTCTTCGGGTTTCGGATCCGGCGTGAGCTGCATACCGAGAGACCGGGTGGCCTCGTCCGCCGGTCCGTAGAGTGTCGAATGCTCGGCGCCGAAGGCGTGCACGTCGTTGACCGGAAAACCGAGATACGGCATGTCGATGTTGATGTTCGCAACCAGCTGTTCGACGGGGACGGTCGGGTTTTTTGCGAAGTACGACGAGCCCTGCAGGCCTTTTTCTTCCGCGGTGACCATCGCGAAGACGACCGAGCGTCTCGGCCGTGTATCCATGCCCGACATCGCCTGCGAAATCTCGAGAATTGCGCCGACGCCCGCCGCGTTGTCGTAGGCGCCGTTGTGAATGTCGTCACCGTTTTTGCCGGGGCGCAGACCGATGTGATCGAGGTGCCCGGTATAAACGACGTACTCGTCTTTGAGCAACGGGTCACTGCCCTCCAGGACAGCGATGACGTTCGCCGAGGACACGGTGCGCTGAACGGACGAACGCGCCAGCGTCGCCGAAATTCCCAGGTCGAAACTGCCGGTTTTGCCGGCGGCGTGCTTCTCGAATATGGCGTCGAGATCGCGCCCCGACAGCGCAAATAGCTTTTCCGCTCCCGTCTCGCTTACGGCGGCGCTACCGGCGAGTTCGGGAAATCCCTGAAACGGTTTGCCCGCCGCGTCGATCCAGCGCATACCCGGGGAGCCGATGCCGGGCAGCGAACGCGCCCAGGGACGGCGCGCCTGATCGACCGGCGTCCGCACGGTAATGATGCCGACGGCGCCGCGCGCAACGGCGGTTTCGGCCTTGCCGCGACTGGACGAATAAAACGCACGGCGGTCGGTATCGAACCCCGGTGGCGCGCCGCTCAGGACAACGAGAATCTTGCCTCCGACATCGATGCCCGCGAAGTCGTCGTGGTTCAACTCGGGCGCGATTATGCCGTGCCCGACGAATGCCAGCGCCGCTGTGATTTCTTCGTCCGCGGCGCCGTAACCGCCGCCGCGAATGAAGTCGTCGCGGAATACGAGAGCAATGGACCCACCGTTCTTGTGCAGGGACAGCCGCGCGGATTCCGGCACGAGCCGCGTCTCGAAAAAGTCGATCGACTGAAAGTAGCTGCCGTCGTCGCCAAGCGGTTCGAGCCCGGCCGCCTTGTAGTGCATCACAACGTAGTCGGCGGCACGCTCGTAGAATTTCGTACCGGCTTCCCGGCCCTGCATGTCGTCGGCGGCGAGCACCTCCATGTGCCGGCGGATCTCGGCGCCGGTCACCGATTCGATTGCGCGGCCACGATCGCCGGTCGGTCGCTCCGGCTGCTCTTCCCGTGCACAGGCCCACACGAGCGCGGCTATCGCGAACACTGCTGCTAGCTTATTCATTCAGAGTCCCCCGGAACCCCGCCGCGGATGACTAGATTGGCGGCACCGATTTCAGATAAACGGCAATCGCGCGCCGGTCCTCCCGGGTCAGCTGGCTGGTGTTGTCCTCGATAACCGGCCCCATCGAGCTGCCCGTGAAATCGCCGTCGGGCAGCATGCCGATCTCCAGAAAATATTCGATATCGCTGACGGACCAACGTCCGATGCCGTTTTCGCGATGCGGCGTGATGTTCGGCGCGCTCTCGTCGTCGGTCAGCTCGGGATTGCCCGCAAACTCGCGGTCCTTCTCCAGCGCACCGAGGCTCGAACGCGGCGTGTGGCATTCGCCGCAATGACCCAGGTGGCGGACGAGGTAGGCGCCGCGATTCCACTCATCGCTTTGCTGGGGGTCCGGCTCGAAACGCTCCGCGTCGAAATAACGGGCTTTCCAGACGCCCGCGGCGAAACGCGACGACATGATGGCCCACAGGTCGTGTTCCCTGTTTTCTTTTTTGACCGGCTCGACGCTGAACAGGTAGGCCTTCAGCGCCAAAACGTCCTCGCGCGACATGCCGGTATAGGCCGTGTAGGGAAAAGACGGGAAGTAGTGATCGCCCTCGGGGTTCTCACCTTCCCAGAAAGCGGTCAGGAAATCTTCGTCCGTCCAGTTGCCGATGCCGGTCTCGGGATCGGGCGTGATATTCGGCGAATAAAACGTGCCAAACGGCGATTCCAGCGCATGCCCGCCGGCAAGCGGATGAGCGTCGTCCTCGTCGCCTTTGTGACAACTGATACAGCCGCCGGCATGCAGCAGGTAGTTGCCTCTCGCGATCAGCTCGTCGTCATCGGCGGACGCGCCGCCGGCTAACAGCAAAATGGCCGCGGCTGTTACCGCGGCCATTTTGCGGGGTTTTTGCTCAATCGTCAGATTTGCGGAAATTGTCATGGCAACCCCGGCAGGACATGCCGACCTGACGGAAGGCTGCGCCGATCGCGGCCGGATCGCCGCCGGCGGCCGCGGTCTCGAATTCACCGGTTGCCTCGACCATGGCATCGATTGCGGCGGCGAACTTCTCGGGCTCGGCCCAGATCGCGGGGAGCGCTTCGGATTCGTTGACGTCCGAACCCTCGGGAAACAGGTTTTTCAACTCAGCGGCGGCGTTGGATAAACCTTCGGCGTGTCCGAGCAGCTGACCGCTATTTTCTATGAGACCGCGTGCAATCATCGACGCTGCGCCGACGTGGCCACGAAGCGAGGTCATCACCGCGGACCGATAGTCCTTTGCATCTTCGGGTGTGGCATCCGCAAAAACCGGATATGACGCGCCAAGCGCCACCGCGACACCCACTAACATCCCAATCAATTTCCGCTGCATCTGTCGCCCCCCTTGAAGGCCTGTGTTGTTGAACTGAAGAAGAGTAGCAAGCGAAGGTTACGGGAAAAAGGTCTGTTGCAAGCAGCGATAATTCGATACCTTGTTCCAGGGTATCGGGCTACGATACCGTTGCGACGCCTATATAAAGGAGTAAATGTGACACAAACGGCCGAGCTGCTCGGAACGTTGAAAAAATGTCTGAAGGCAAAGGGAATCAGCTACCGTGAGCTGGCCGCGGCGCTCAGTCTCAGCGAAGCCAGCATCAAACGCCTGTTTTCGGAGCAGAGTTTCTCGCTGCGGCGTCTCGAGGAGGTGTGTCGTTTTCTGGACATGACCGTTTACGATCTCGCACGGATGACGCGTCTGACGCCGGAAGACGAGGCAACGCGGCTGACGCTGGAACAGGAAGAAGGTTTGGCGAGGGACCTTCCGGCGCTTACCTATTTTTACCTGCTTTTGACGGGGCGGACCGCGGAAAAAATTGCCCGCGAATTCGGCCTGACCGACAGCCAGCAGAACACGCTGCTGGTCCGCCTCAGCCGACTCAAGCTCGTTGAACTCTATCCCAACAACAGCGGCCGACTGCTGACTCACCGTCGCATCGACTGGCGTCGCGACGGCCCGATTCGCAGGCAATATCAGCGTCAAGTCCAGCAGGCGTTTTTCGATACGTCTTTCGGCGCAAAAGACGAGTCGTTCCGGTTCCTGACCGGCGAGCTATCGGACGCGTCGATCAGCGTGCTCGAGCGAATGTTCAACCGTCTGGAACGCGACTTCGAGGAACTGACCGAGCTCGACATCCATGTGCAAAACTCGAAGAAAAAGGCCTACGGGCTTATGATCGGCTTCCGCCCGTGGACGTTCTGGCAAATACTGAAGACCGAAGCGGACGACATGGGCCTGAACGCGGAACGGAGCCAAGCAAAGTGAGCCTGCCAAAATGAATACGGTGAACGTCGGCGCCAACAATCAGGAGTTCACGCGTTACGATCAGGTGGAAAAAAGTCACACCTACCGGCTGGCCGAAAACCCCTCGGACGAGTTCGACGATGATTACGTGATACCCGTCTTCGACATCGCGCCATTCCTGCACGGTGACGCCGGCGACAAAGCGCGATTTGCGGCAGACTTTGGCGCCGCGGTCCAGGAGATCGGTTTCTCGATCATCACGGGACACGGCGTGGACAGCGCCCTCTATGACGAGATGGAGCACCGGGTCGAAGAGCTGTTTACCACCACGAGCCTCGAGGACAAACTGAGGTTTCGCGCGGCAAGACACGGCTCGGTGAGCCAGGGTTATTTCCCGATTCGCGAGACCAGCGACATTCACCCGGATCTCGTCGAGGGCTGGGTGTGGTGCCGGCGCGCATTCGATTTGCCACAGACGCGCCAGACCGCCTTCAGGCTAGAGGACTACTGGCCCAACGTCGCCTACGAACCGATATTCCGCAAGCTTGCCGTCGCGCACGAACGACTGTTCAAGCCGATTACGCAGGCGATGTTTCAGGGTCTCGGCTGCGACCCGCACCTCTACGACGACAAGCTCGAGCGGACGAATTTCGGCATGCGCCTGAACTATTACCCGGCGCTGGATCAGGCCGCGGACGCCTCGGGAGCCGGTCGTTTGCTCGGCCACGAGGACGTCGACCTGTTTACGATCCTGCCGGCGCCCAGGGTCGAGGGTTTACAGGTGTGGAATCACCGCAGCAACAAATGGGTGCGGCTTAAAGCGCCGCCCGGCTCGATCATCATCAACACCGGCGATTACATGCAGCGTATCACCAACGATCGACTGCCCTCGACGACCCATCGCGTCGGCAAACCGTTGGACGGATCGCACCGATCCAGACCGCGCATGTCGTTTCCGATGGCCGTTTACGTCTGGGAAGACGAAGTCCTGGAGGTTCTGCCGGGATTGGGCGAACCCAAATACGAACCGGTCAAGGCGATCACCTTCCACACCCGCAGCACCAGCAAGTTTTACGGCGACGATTACGCCGTGGAGAGCCCGGTCCGGCAGGACTAGCTGCCGCCGTTTCCCGAAATGATCTCGACCGGCTGACCCGGGGCGAGCCGTTCGGCGCCGCGGATGATCACCCGGTCGCCGGGTTCGACGCCATCGGCGACGCCCACCCAGAGCCCGACGGTCGATCGGATGTTCGCCGTGACCTGCTCGGCCGCGCCTTCGTCGTTGACCTTGTAAATGAACGATTGACCGCCCCGCTCCACGAGCGCGTCGCGCGGCACGGCGACCGTCGTCACCGGGGTATCGTTGGGCAGACTCACCTGCACCGGCGTACCGACCAGCCAGTCACCGTCGCCCGCACTCAGTCGAATCTCGACCATGCGCGACACCGCGTCGCCCACGGGAACGACCGCGCGCACCGGGTGCAGGCGCTCCACGCTACCGTTTCTGACCTGCACTTTGAGACCCGGTCGCAAGAACGCGGTCAGGGCAATGGGCGCGGGCAGGGAGATTTCCGTGCGATGGGTGTCGACCAGACGTAAAACGTCCTCTCCCACGTCGATGAATTCCCCAACCGAGGCCAACCTTTCGGTCACGTGGCCGGCAAACGCGGCGCGGATCTCGGTGCGCTCGAAATCCCCTTCGGCGCGTTCGAGCTGGGCGCGGGCATCCGCCAGCTGGTGCAGCGTCTGATCGCGCTGCGCCCTCGCTTCGTCGAGCAGGGTGGCAGACGCGTTGTTGTTTGCGGCGAGTTCCTCGTTTCGTTCGAGCTGGCGTTCGCGGTAGCGATGGTCGGCTTCCAGTCGCGACACGTTGGCTCGCGCGCGTTTGAGCGCCACCTCCATCAGGCGCGGATCGATGCGGGCAATGGTCGCTCCGGTGTCGACGGCGTCACCGACGTCGGCCAGCCAGGTCAGCACGCCCTCGATTTCCGCGGCAATGCGCGAATCGTTCAGGCTTACGACGGTGCCGGACACGTTGACGACCGGCGCCATCTCGCGCAACTCGGCCGTCGCCACTTCGACTCTCGCCGGCGGCATTGTGGGCATCTCGTCCTGAGAATAGGCGGCGGTCGTGAGAACCAGCATCCAGACGGCGGCAGCACCCGCTCTGCGCCCCCGCGACGCGCACGCGCCGCATCTGGATGCGGTGCCGCCGATGAAAGCAATAGTCACTGCGAAGCCCCCTTCCTTCACTTGGCCGCGACGGCGTGGCTTCCAATCACGTCCGCCTCGCGCGATCTCGCGGTCAACTGCAACAGACTCGGCAGCAGCAGCAGCGTGAACAGGGTCGATACGCTCATACCGCCGACGATGGCCGCCGCCATGCCGCGGTAGATATCACTGCCTGCACCGGGCACGATCAGCAGCGGCAGCATGCCGAACAGGCTGGTCAGCGTGCTCATGAAGATCGGCCGCAGCCGGTACCGCAACGCCTGGTGTACCGCGTCGCTGCGGTTCAGCCCCCTGGCCTCCGCCGCGCGCGTCTGGGCAACCAGCAGGATCGCGTTGTTGACCACCAGTCCCAGCAGGATGATGAATCCGATCATGCCCAGCAGGTCCAGCGGCTGGAACTTGATCGCATTGACCAGCGCGATCGCCAGCACTCCGCCCACGGCCGCCAGCGGAATGGAGATCACCACCAGCACCGCATCCTTCAGCGACCGGAACAGACCCGCCATGATCAGCACGAGAAGGCCGATGGCGGTCAGAAAATTGATTCCGAGCGTGCCGACCGCTCGCTCGAGGTCTTCCACGCTGCCGGCATACTGAATCACTCCGTCCGCGGGCATCGAGGCGACGATCTGCGGCTCGATGACGCTCTCCAGTTCTCCGATCAGGGCTTCCAGCGACATACCCGCAGGCGGATTGACGATGACGCTGTAGGCTCGGGCCCGATTGATCCGCACCATCATCGCGGGCGATGGCGCAACGTCGATGGTGGCGAGGTGACCGAGCGGTACGACGCCCCCGGCGGGCGTGGCGACCGGCAGCGCGGCCATGGCCTCGGGTGTATCGAAACGGGTGGTCTTCAAATAGATATCCACCCGCTCACGGCCGGTGAAATATTCGCCGAGCCACACACCCTGGCCAAGCTGCAGAATGACCCGGGTCAGATCTTCGCGGTTCCAGCCGACTTCGGCAAGGCGGACGTCGTTGGGCCTGAACCGTAGCTCGTTGGCTTCGGCGAACGGGTCGGGTTGCGGCTGCGCCGAGGACCCCGGCAGGGTGGCCGGTATCAGCTGCATCGCCTGCGCAACGGCCGGTTTCAGGGCGTCGAGGTCGGTCGACGTCAAACGCATTTCGACGCTGTTGGTGTCCTCGAAACCGCCGAACAGGCTTCGACGCAACGTGAAGCCGAACATATCCGGAACACCGGCGGTTATGTCGGTTTGAACGACGTTCTGAAACGCCTCGAGATCGGTGCCTTCCGCGGGATTGATTGCCAGCCAGCCGCCGGAACCGCCCGGGAACGACCACAGGAAATAGTCGCGTATCGCCGGTTCCTTTTCTCCGTTCAGGTGCGGTTCCAGGCGTTGTTTCAGGAGTTGCGCGATCTCGCGATCCGCGGTGTCGACGTTGGTTCCCGGCGGGAAAAACAGGAAGCTGTCGACGGTGTCGCGTTTGACCGGGGGCAGATAGTTGCTCTCCGGCCACAATGCGATCGTCAGCAAGACGGAACCCGCCATCAAGCCGCCAACCCAGCCGAGGCGACGGGATTGCGTGTTGGTGAGCCGAATGAGCGTATCGGCCAGACGATCCCAGGCGGAATCGTCTTTCGGCGCGGGCGGCAATTCGCGCATCCAATAACGCGCGGTCGTGGGCAGGATCGTGATCGCCACGACCAGCGAGACGGTAACGCCGATCGCAATGGTCAGCGCCAGATCCGCGAACATCTGTCCTTCGACGTCCTTCAGGAACATGATCGGGATGAAGATGGCTACCGTGGTCGCGGTGGACGCGAGCAACGCCCCCCACACCTGGCTGGTGCCGCGATCGCTCGCCGCGGCCGGCGCCTCGCCGCGTTCCCGCAACCGTACAATGTTTTCGAGCACCACTATCGCGGCGTCGAGCACCATCCCCGTCGCAAACGCGAGCCCGGCGAGGGAGATCACGTTCAGCGACCGTCCCGCCGCCGACAGCACCACGAACGTGGCCAGCAGCGAGATTGGAATCGCCAGCGCGATGATGAAAGTAGCGCGCCACTGGCGCAGGAACAGCCACAACACGCCGATCGCGAGCATCACGCCGGCAATCAGATTGCCGGCCAGGAGATTGATTGACCGGTTGATGTACAGCGCGGGGTCGAAGCTGTATTCCGCCCGCAGGCCACGCTCCTCGAAGACGGTTGCATTGAGTTCGTCGATCCGTGTCTTCACACCTTCCAGCGCTTGCAGCACGTTGGCATCCGTCGTTTTGGTGATCGACAGACGGGCCGCGGAGTGACCGTTGTGATAGATGAAACCTTCGCGCTTGGGCGGGCCGTAGTCGATGGTCGCCAGGTCGCCGAGTTTGATCGGCAGGCCGCCACGCCATTCGAGAATCAGGCCCTCGAAGTCGTCGACGTCATAACGCCCTTCGATGCGAAGCGTATAACTTCGCCGCCCGACGTCAACGACACCGGACGAAATGTTCGCGGACCGTCCTATGCGCTCGGCGGCGCGCGCGATATCGATTCCGAGTTCCGCCGCCTTGTACGGATCGATGACAATCTGAAGCTGATCGCTGGCGTTGCCGCTCGTGTCGAACATGTCCACCTGCGCGACCCCGTAGAGCGACGCCAATTCGGGCACGACGACTTCGCGAAGGAAACGCTTGTTCTCAACCAGGCGGTTTTCATCGCCTTCCAGCTGTTCGACAAAATACTCGATCAGCTGATCGTTGGCGTCACCCCATTCTCCGAGGCTCACCTGCGGACGCTCGGCGTTGGCGGGCAGCGGGCGCAGGCGATTCAGGCGGCTGATGATCTCGATAAGCGTACGCGTCATGTCGGTTTCGAGTGCAAATTCGAGCTGCATGAAACCGAAATTGGGCATACTCCAGGAAACCATTTCGGTCATTCCCGGCGTGCCCTGCAAGACCTCCTCGACCGGCACCGTCAGTTCCGACTCGATCTCCTTCGGCGCCGCTCCCGGCCAGGCATTGAAGACTGTAACGATCGGTTTTTCGATCTGCGGCAGGAGCTGCGCGGGAATCCGCAGCATCGAAAGAACGCCCAGGAGGACGATCACCGCAGCAACGATGGCGATCGCTGCTGGGTTTGCCAGGCTGACTTTGGTAAGGCGCATAATAGGCTCCGTCCGAAAACGGGCAGGTAAGGTACATGAACATCGCAAATGTACCGACGGATCACAAGTCCCGGCGCAGGCTCACCCGGTCTCGTCAGACCATACCGTGCTTAAAACTAAGCGTAGCCCCTCCGGAGGGGACTAGCGCGGTCGCTTCCGTGCCCGTGCGGCGTCGCCGCTCAAATCATCAGTGCCGCGAGACGTTCATGCGGTTCCACAGGTTGATCATGGCAACCGCCGCCGTTAGCAGGCCGATTTCCCGGTCGGTGAAATACTCGCGCAAACGCGCCCGAAGCGCGCCGAGATTCGTCTTTGCATCGAGTACGGTCAACGCCTCGGTCCAGGCCAGGGCCGCCCGCTCCCGCTCGCTGAAATCCGTCACCTGATCCCAGACGACAACGCGATCCAGTCGCTCGCTGGTTTCACCGTCTTCCCGCGCTTCCCGGGTGTGCATCTCGACGCAGAAACCGCAGCGGTTGATTTGTGACGCCCGCAGCTGCACCAGATGATGGATAGTCCGGTCGAATCCGTGCTCATCCATGTGGCTGTGAACGCCAGCCATCAACGTAAGGACATCGGGGATTACACGCTCGTAGTTTATCGCTTTCGTATTACTCATCGTTTTACTCGCTCGTCGCCTCCAACCGAGGCCTGTACTTCAAACGACGATCGAGGACAGCGGTTTGTGACATCGGTGAGCGCCGTGCCTGCGTTCAATCGCCGCTCAAAGCTCGTCTTCCGCAACCACGACGAGGCTGTCTTCCGCGGTGATTTCAAATACCTCGTTTTTCTCCGGGATAAGCGTGACGCCGTTATTGGCGGCGTTGTTCAGCTCCTCGGCTTTTACCCTGACGCCGATACAGACCTCGTCGCGCTTCTGCGCGATCCGGATCATATCCGCAAAGCTGACCTCGGCGGGCAGCTCGTCGAAGTAGAGCCGGGCAGGCTTCAGATAGATCTCTGAGCCGTCCTCCTGAAAAATGTCGTCATAGACCTTTTCGATGTCGCGGCTTTCCGAAATCTGCGCCATGATCATGCTGACCAGCCGGTTGGAGATGATGACGTCCTTGACGCCGGCGCGGGCGACCAGCGCGTGATTCTGAGAGTCCAGGACCTCGGTGATCAGCTTGGTGTTTTTGCTCTCCTCGGGGTACTGACTGAAAATGCGCCGCAGCAACAACAACGTGACGATGTTTTCGGAATCGACGCGTGACGTGTCGATCTTCGCCCCCGGCTCTTCCGATCCCGCCAGTATGATGATGTTGTCATAGGTGAACGGCTGCAGCGCCATTAGATCGCTCAGGTCCAGACAATTCTTCTCGATCAGACGCACGTCGATATTGCCGAGCTCTTCGTTCAGCGTTTCGATCTCCTTGCGCTGCTCTTCGGTCGCCGATTTCAGCAGGACGTGAATCTCGCTGCCGTCGATGATGTAGTCGGCGAACTCGCGCAGAATACACGGCGACTTGAAGTTCCAACCCACCATCAATTCGCGCTCGACGCGCTGCGCGTTTCGTGCGGACGACAGCGACAGATCCCTGGGCGCGGCGACCGGGTCGGGCAGGAAATCGATGGTCGAATCGTCGTCCGCAACGATCAGCACTTCGTCGCCATCGGCCATCGGCCGTGAACCCTTGGGGTTCATGAGAATCTCGCCGTCGGCGGTTCGGACGCCAATCGGCACGCCGTCGGGAAAACGGAAAGCGATGTCGGCAAACGCGGCGCCGTCCCACGGCGCCTCGTAGAAATAGAGCTCGCAGCCGTCAAACGACAGAATCTCGTTGTAGACGACGGAAAGGCCTTCCGAACGAGACGTTTGCACCAGGAGTTTTGCAAGCACGTCACTGGTATTGACCGTAACGACGTGCTCCGGAAAGCTGGAGCGGACGATCTCACGGTGCGTCGGGTTGAATATCTCGACGACGACGCTGAAGCCTTCGTCGTGGGCGGCGCGTCCCATCGTCGCGAGCACGGTCTGAATGCCTTTCGCGTCGCTGACCGCTTTTTTATCAGCGGAATCCGCGTCGTCGCAGCCCGCGAGGACAATCACCGAGCGGGCGTCGTCAACCGATACCATGTCCAGATTGGCGAGGGTTGACACATCGCCGCTTCGGGTCACGATCCGCGTCGACTTCCGGTCTTTCACCCGCAAACGAAGCACGTCGTCGATCTCCTCCTTGTCCTTGTCGGCAAGGATCACGACGCAGGCATCTTTTTCACTTTCGTTGGCGAGTATGAGCTCCTGCAGAATCTCGACGATTCGCTGTTCGTTCCAGCCGAGAATGAGCGTGTGGTCCTGTTCGATGACTTTCGATCGTCCGCGCTTCAGCTCGCTGAGCTTCTGGTCGAGGCTTGTGGTAATGAACGCGATGAGCGCCGACAACAGGACGATGCCGACCAGACCGGCGGTCACCGCAAACGCCTTGTACCAGGGCGCCGAGTTCAGGTCCTGGACCATGTTGCCGGGGTCGGTCAGCTCCAGAAACGTCAAATAGAGATTGCCGAGTAGACCCAGGTCTTCGTGCGTAAGCGCCAGATCCGGCGCCAGCCAGAGCACGGCGGCGCGCGCACCGCCGATCAACAGGAGCGCAACGACGAATATGGCGGTCAGCATCTTGAAAATCGAGGCGCCGCCGCGCGCCATGAAAGTATCGAATCGATAGCGCATGCGCTGAGCGCCGTCGATCGACGGCGCTTCCGACCCCGTGGGGTCCGGCTCCGTTATCTGCATCAAATGACGAACTTTTGCCGTCGCCGACATCTCGCTCGGCTCAGCCCCGATGTCGGCGGCCGGTTCGTTTGCGGCGACCAGGCGGCCGGCCCGCTCGGGAACCACCGGATCGTCGTTGTCAACGACGTACACCACGGCGCCCATCGCCTTCAGGCTGTTTGCGATGCTATTGGCCTTGTGAAAATCGAGGTCTTTCGCGAGCGTCTTGATCTCGCCGGCGAAGATCCGGTCAACCGTCTCCGAGGTTTTGTTGAAACGCTCGCAGAAAGAGGCTTTCACGTCGCGAACCGGACAGCCGGCCACAACCTCCCCTTTGAATGCCACTCTGTATCGCTTGTTCACGGCGCGCTCTCCATGCGTATGTGCGATCGACGGACGACGATACGGCAGCGCCGCCTCCCTTAGGCGTAACGAATTCACACAACGCCTCCGGAGGCGCCGCCCGGGCGCCGTTTTGTGAACCCGGTCAAGTAATTACGGCCTTTAGCACCCGTCCGGCCGGATTGGATGGCGGCCGAGGTAATCGGGTAAAGGCGTTCCGCGCCCCGGTTCAGCGCATACTGTCCCGCCAGGTTGCCTCCAGCCCGTCGGCAAATGCGGTCATGACGAACGACGGGAAGCAACGCCCGAAAACCTCAGTGGCGTAACGCCGATCCGCCTTCGGCCCGTCGCGGTCCGGCAGCGTCACGGCCTTGGGCACACCGTGACGTTCAGCCAGATCGGCCAGACTTTGGCGGAACCCTGCCTCGTCGAGCCGTGGACCGCAGAAATTCACGACATTCGGCATCCGCTCGGCGCGCGCCGTTTTCGCCGCGGCGTCGGCAATGAATCTGCAAACGTCGTCGATGTACACAAAACACGCGCTGCTTCTGAAATCGAAATCGACGACGACCCTCGCGTCGTCGCGTAGCGCGTTCAGGTGATCCGTCACCACCCCCCTCGATTCGTGGCCGGGCCCGTAAACGTCGCTCATACGGATCGCGCAGTACAAGTCCGCCAGGCGGGCCACAAGCGTCTCGCCGACCAGCTTGGACAACGCGTACAAGGGCGCGCCGACCGGGGATTCCGTTTCCTCGAGAAAGTCCCGGATGACCTCGGGACCGACGTTCTCACCACCGGGATTCGACGCCAACCGTGATTCGAGATAGCCGACCATTGAATCGTGAAAGTCGCGCGCACCGGTGTCATCGCCCGGCAGGACTGCGGATTCCGTTTCGAGGCCGCCCTCGCCCGACTCGCCCGTCTCGTAAACGGCTACCGACGAAAAATGGATGAGCGGCCTGCGCCAACGGCGGCTGGCGGCGGCAACCACGCCGGCGCCGAGCGCGTTGATTGCGTAGAAGTCGCGCAGGTTTGCATCGTCTTCATCCGGAGAACCCGGGTTTCTGGCGGCGAGATTGACGACGACGTCGGAGTTACGGGCGAGTTCATCGACACCGCCGGCGTCGAATATGCCGCCGGTCGCGAGATGACACCGCGCCAAACCCTCCAGCTGTTCATCGGGCCGCCGGACGAGCGCATTGACGCTGTTGCCGGCGTTGCAGTTCAAGAGATGACGCACCACTACGCGCCCCAAGGTTCCAGACGCGCCGACGATACCGTACCTCATCGGCAGCGACCCGCTTCGCCCCCGGGACACCCACACGCCGAATGTACGATACCGTTATTCATCCGCAAGTACCTTTGCTCCGTCGTTAACCGAACTCCACTTGATCAATTCCAATGCCGCGGCCACGCGAGCCGCGTTCAAAGCCGTTGCGCCACGAACCTCTCTTCGTTCGCGAATGGCGGCCACGAACTCTTCGATATCGGTCAGCACGTGACACTCCCGGTCTCCGTGTGACTTGCGCTTTCGTTCGTCGAACACGTCGTAGGATTCCACCGAACGTTCACCCTCGTTACGCGTGCAATACAATCGATACTCCAGATCGTTGAGCTTCAGCAACTCGAGGCAGGCGTCGCTGCCGCGTACGACAATCGTGCCCCACGGAATACGGCTAGAGTTCGCGCTGAAGCTCGAACGCAGCGTGACCGGGACGTCGCCGAATTGCAGGACGCCCGCGTAACTGTCCATTGCCGTCGCCTCCACCGTCCGGCCCCGCCACTCGATCACGGGCTGCACGAGACGCCCCTGCACGGCCGCGGCCGTCGCCTCGCCGAACACCTCCGTCAGAAACGCCAGCGGATAAACGAACATGTCGTCGAGCGGGCCGCCGCCTCGTTCTTCACTGTGATACCACTCCCAGGAAAACCGCTGACCCGGAGCCGGCCGCTCGTCGGCGCGCTCGGCTTCGTAACGATGGGGCGCCGCTTCCGCGCAGGCATCGATGCTCACGACGCGGCCTATGTCACCCGCGCGGATGATTTCCGCCGCGCGACGATAGAGCGGCAGCAGGATTTGGCCGGGTGAAGCGGCCAGCCGCTTGTCGCGCTGCTTTGCGATGTGATCGAGGGTTTTACAGCGCTGCGGCGTTTCCGCCAGGGTCTTGTGCGAATAAACGTGCAACCCGGCGTCGAGCGCCGATTTGACCTGGTCAAAATGCAGGCCGATCGGCGTCGCCAGAAGGAGCGCATCGGCAGCCTTCTCTTCCAACAGCCGATAGTATTCGTGGAAAGTCGCCGGCGGCGCCCCGCCGAGCCGAGACGCGGTCGCCTGCAGGTTGCCGGCTTCGGGATCGCACAGCGCCGATATCTCGACATCGGCGCCGGCCAGAATCGCCTGGACCCCACGCAGGGTGCGCTGCGTGATGACGCCACAGCCTACAATCCCGAATCGCAGTCTATCTTCCAACGAACTACCTCACTAGCTGACCGCGGCCCGAACGTCTTGCCCGGACCGGCCGACGAGTTCCAGATCACGCCGGTATTCCCGAAGTCTTTCCTCTGCCTCTGCACCGAACAGCACTTTGCACGCATCTCGGAGTCCCGCGGAATCGATATAGTCGGACTGCGGCACGACCAGGCTGATCTTCGAGCGACGGCGAAGGAAATCGTCGAGTTTCGTAATCATCTCCCGCCGTGCGGCCTGCTCGATCTCGCACCGCAGGTATTCGGCGCTGTCGATCATACGAACCGCGTTCTCCGGGTTTTCTCGTATCGCCTCGAGCATCTCGAAAGCGGAGGCCGCGTATCTTCGCCACAGACGCTCCGACAGCGGCTCACAGGAGCGCGGATCCGCCATCGCGTCGAGTCCGATCAGGCGCGCCTGATGCAGGAATTCCTCACGGACGCTGTCGTCCGGCTCGCCGTACCATTTTCGATCGCTGAAGGGACGATCGACGCCCATGCGCCCAACCAGCCCGGCGATCTCGTCACCGAGATTGAGGCAGTCCGTCAGCTTGCCGCCGAAGATACTCAGCTGCCGGCGGTCGAAATCCACGTCGACGGCGTGTTTGCGGGACAACGCAACCCAATCCTTCGACTCGTTTTCACCGGAGACCGCGAGCGGACGGACGCCGCAACGCTCGGCGATGATGTCGGCCTCGCTCAACGGCCGCTCGAGTTCGAGCATCTCATTGGCGTTGGAGAGGATGAAGGCCCGATCGGCGTCCGTGACCCGCACTTCGGGTCGTTCCACTCGCGTATCGGTCGTGCCGATACAGGTTTTCGGCCCCATCGGAATCACAAAAAAGAGCCGGCCGTCGCTCGCGAAAAACGCCAAAATACGCCGGCTCGTGCTCACCCGCTCGACAATCAGGTGCACGCCTTTGGAGAAGACGTGCCGGTGTCTGGTCGATTGCCCGTTCGCTCGATTGTAGCTGTCCACCTCCGGCCCGCAGGCGTTGATCAGAACGCCCGCCCGTATCGCAAATGCCTCGCCGCTGACGCCGTCCGATGCGGAGACCGTCCAAAGCCCGTCGTGGCGATCCGCCGCCGTGGATTCGACGTAGTTCGCGGCCACGGCGCCGTAGTCCATTGCGGAACGGACGAAATTGAAGACGAATCGCGCATCGTTGTCGTGGAAATAGCAGTCCGAATATTCGATGCCCGCTCTGGCCTGATCGAGTCGAATGCTCGGCTCCCGCTTCGCGAGCGTACGTGCGCCGAGGTACTGCGGGCGGCGCGTCGCGAACCGCCCCATCGCCCAGTAGAGCAGAGCGCCGAGATAAATCATCAGCGGCGGAAACCGAAACCCGCGGTGAACCGTCGTGAGAAAACGGATCTCCTTTACCGTTGACGGATAGCTGCGCGCCAGGTGATTGCGGCTACGGCAGAGTCGCCACACCAGCGGAAATTCCCAGGTCTCCAGATACTTGATACCGCCCCAAGCGAGGTTCGACGACTGCGAGCTGGTCGAGCCGCCGAAATCGCCCTTGTCGATCAGCGCGACGCTGACGCCTTGTGCGGCCAGCGCGGCGGCGGACACCGCCCCGTTTATGCCGCCGCCCACAATACAGACGTCGAAAACCTGCGAACGGAGCTTGCGGAGATTGGTGTTTCGTAGGTTCGACGACATGGCTGCTGATTCGCGATTTATGCGCGTGCGGACTTCCGGCGTCTAGCGAAATGCGATCAGAATCCAGAGCATCGCTACGGCCAGTATGCCGGCATAAACGCGGTAGTCCCGGTACCACGGACCTGGAACGTCCGGCTTCGTCATGCCACGCTCATACACCAGGCCGAGCAGATCGACGTCGCTCGGCGCGGCCTCGCGAGCGCTTACGGCAACATAAACCATCGTGCTGAGCGCAAACATGATGCCGACATTAACGGAAAAGTGCGGATTCCACATGCCGAATTGGGCGAGCGCGAAGATCGCGAGCCCGGCCGCGAAGCCGACCATGAGGGTCGCAAACGCCGCGTTTGCCGTTCCGCGCCTGTAAAACACGCCGAGCAGAAAAATAGCCGCGATCGGCGGCACGATGATCGAGAACATCTGTTGCAGATAGGCCCACAGGCCGCCGAACTGGCTAATCATCGGCGCCCATAACGCCGCGACGGCCATGAGTATCACGGTGGTGATGCGGCCGTAGTTCGCGACCTGTCGGGCAGAGACGTCTGGCCGGCGTGGCTTGACGAAGTCGACCACGATCAGCGTCGACGCCGAGTTGAGGGTCGAATCCACGCTGGACATGATGGCCGACACGAGTCCCGCCAGAACCAGGCCTACGACGCCGATGGGAAGCACCTCCGCGATCAGCGTCGGAAATACCTGATCCGGGTTTTCGATCCCCGGCAGTATGGAAATCGCCATCGCGCCCGGCAGTACCATGATGAATAGCGGGACCAGTTTCAGAAACCCGCCAAGCATCGCTCCCAGCCGGGCATGCATGACGTTCTTGGCGCCGAGGACACGCTGGGTCACGTATTGGTTCGTCACCCAGTACCAGAACCCGAGCAGCGGCACGCCTACCAGCGTACCGAGCCAGGGCAGCGTGGGATCGTTCAGCGGCTTGATGACGGACAGGTGACCCTCGGGTACGCCGGCCGTCACGGCGGACCACGAGAAATCCAGCTCCGCGAACAGCATGTACGTCAGGATACCGCAGCCAAGCAGAAGGATGATCGCCTGCAACGCATCGGTATACACCACGGCTTTCAGACCGCCGAACGCGGTGTAAAAACCGGCGATCACGGCCAGCACCAGCGTCGTGTGCCACAGCTCGATCGTCGGAAAAAACACCTGCAGCACGACGGCCCCGGCGTACAGGCCACCGGCCGTATCGACCAGGATACTGATGACGATCGTAATCAGCGAGAACACCGTGCGGCTGCGGCGGTCGTAGCGCAGTTCCAGGTATTCGGGCACCGTTGTGATGCGCGCCCTTATGTAGATCGGTATGAAAACCGCCGCCATCACGATGAGCGGCAACCCCGACATCCATTCGTAGTTCGATACTGCGATACCGGTGGAATACGCGGTACCGGTCAAGCCAATGAGCGTCGTGCTGGATATGTTGGAGGCAAATAGGGATGCGCCGATGACGCCCCAGGTTAGAGTGCGTCCGCCGAGGAACAGATCCTCGCCCGTCTTGGTCCTGATGCCGACCCATATTCCGATCGCAATCACGACCGCAAAATAGGCCACGATAATCGCGAGATCAATGGAGCTGATTTCGCCGATCACTCGCTATCTCCCGGAGCCGTTCAAAAAAGGCGGTGAGGTAAACCCTCACCGCCTCCGTGCCTTCATACTTTGCGGGGGAGTATCAGGACATGCCGCCATTGAGTGGCCGCCGATCCTAGAAGGCACCTCTGATACCGAAACTATAGCGCGCCCCTCTTTCCTCGTAGTAACGAAGGAGATTACGCTGGTCGGAATAGACAAACTCGTCTTCGTCCGTCAGGTTTGCGCCCTCGACGAAGACCGTGAACATGTCGGTAACGGCATAACTCGCCGTAAAATCGAGCTGACCGAAATCGTCGACGATCTCCGGGAATCCTTGCAGACCCTGCGCCGCGCGTACGTACTGGTCGCGGAAATTGTAGGAGAGACGCGCGCTCAGGCGATCGGTTTCCCAAAAACCGGAAACGTTGAACGTATTGTCCGAAACGTTTTCCAGATCGGTGACGCTGCCGTCGGCCGCCGTGGCTTCGGTGTCGGCAAACGTGTAGTTCACCAGAAAGCCGAGACCGTTGTCGAAGTATTGCGTCCACGCCAACTCGAAGCCGAGGACCTCGGCGGTGTCGCCGTTCGTAGGCCGGGTCACCTGGAAGAATCGATCGAAGATGAACTCCTCGGTCACCGCGTCGGCGATGAAGTCGCTGATGTCCTTGTAGAAAATCGCGGCGGACGCCGTGATGTTCTCACCGTACCATTCGAGCGACAGGTCGGCGTTGTTGGCGCGCGTGGGACCCAGGTCGGGATTGCCCGACGTGATCGCCTCGACGTCGACGTTGGTGCCCGTCACGGTCTGCGCCGTCGTCAAATCGGTGAGCGTCGGACGAGTGATCGTCTCCGCAAAGGCCGCTCGAAAGATGAGCTCGTCGGTCAGATCGAACGCAACGTTGAATGCCGGAAGGACGTCCGTGTAGCTGTTGCTGAGGTCGATCGGGGTATCGGGCGAGAACGTAAACACCTGATCGGCGCCGGCGGCGGGCTGGATGTCGACAATTTCGTTGATATGCCCCTCCGAGTCCAGGTCCGTGTAGGCGACGCGCACGCCGACGTTGCCGGTCCAGGGAATGCCGCCGATCTCGCCCTGAAAATTGAGCTGGGCGTACGCACCGAACACAGTTTCCGTCAGGTCGTTTGAGCTGTCCAATCGCAGCCGCGGACGCAGAATGTCCGAACCGGTGTCCACCTCGTCGAAGCAACTGAAATCGTGTGTCGTCGAACTGCCGACGCAGGCGCCGTTGTTGTTGTCCGCCGTCGTAGGATTGCCGTTCGAGTCGAGGATGGCGGCGCCGGGCGTCACCGACGCATAGAGGTCGCGCAACGCCTGCGGAGAAAACGCAATGAAATTGTCCGGCACGTCCGCGCCGGCGTCCCTGAGGAAGTCGTTTACCGGGAAATTCGTCAGGAAGTCTGAATCGAAAACCGCCGGATTCAGGCCGCGCAACGAGAACTCGAATCCGCACCAGTAATTACACCAGGTGTTGCGATTGTTTAACAACTGGTTCGTCTTGTTGCGGTCGTAATAATCCAGTCCGAACTGCAGCGATGTATCGTCCTGGAATTCGAGCGTCGCCGCGATTTTGAACGTCAGGACCTCGTCCTCGACGTCGTTGCTGGTGTCGCGCGTGAAATGCGCGCCGAAAACCCGGGGGTCTACGTTGTTGGTATCGTCGACCGGTGGACCGGCCGCCGCGCCGGTACCGGGATCGAATGCGGGCGCGAAGGAATCGATGTTGGGCACTTCGCCGCCGGTGTAACGATACTCAAAACGACTGTTCGGTACGCCGATGACGTAAAACGAACCGCTGCCGCTGCCCGAGCCGAAGTTGTCGCGAATGCCGTCGGCCTTGGAGTAAGACAGATCGGTTTCTATGTTCAGGGCGTCGCTGTACTGCCAGGTCGCTGTACTGCCAGTCGGCGTTCAGGCCGAACTGGACGGTATCCGTGTCCGACACCTGCTGCGTGGCGAGATATTCGGAGCTGATTGCCGAATCGAACTGCGTGATGACGTTGTTGCTCGCGACCTGAATGTTGCTTGTCGTGCCGCAGGCCGGGCAAGGGTAGTTTGTCTGCCAGACGCCGATGCCGGGACTCTCGAATGACGTAAAGAGCGCGTCGAAAGTGAGGTCGAGGGTGTCGGTCGGCAGCCACTGCAGGACCAGCGTCCCGCCCGCCCGCTCTCGTTGTTCGGTGGTCGTGCCGACCGCAACCGACGTGTACCTCGCCGCCTGATTGACGATATTGGTGCCGTCGGGTGCGGAGCCTACCCCGTAGCCGTTGCCGGCATCGTCGACGTCCAGCTGGAACGTGTCGATGCTTTGCGCGACGTCGACGCGAAAGTCCCGATCCATGTAATTGACCGATGCCAGCACGCCAAACCTTCCGTCCATGAACGTGTTGCTGACGATACCGGACGCCTGTATGCCGTTCTCGCTGGCCAGCTCCTCATGGATACCTGCCACCGAGAAAGCGCTGCGGAAACCTTCCCTGTCGAACGGTTTTGCGGTGATCAGGTTGACCCGGCCGCCGATACTGCCGTCGCCGTGAATGGTCTGGGAGGTCTTGAAAACCTCGGCGCGGGAAATGAGTTCCGAGGCGATGTTGTCGAAGCTGAATTCGCGGCCCGCGTTTTCGGTCGCCAACAGTCGGCCGTTGTAGGTAACGGCGTTGAATTCCTCGCCGAGGCCGCGAATGGTGACAAACCGGCCTTCGCCGCCGCGTGTTCTCGCAATCGCCACGCCGGTGATCCGCTGCAGCGACTCCGCAACGTTGGTATCGGGGAATTTGCCAAGTTCTTCCGCGGAGATTGCGTCCATGACCACGGCGGAGTTCTGTTTGACGGATGCCGAGTTCTGAAGGGATGCGCGGATGCCGGTTACGACCACTTCCTCGATGGCTTCGTTCGATTGAGCGTAGGCGGCGTCCGGAGTAAACGCGGCGAAACCGGCGATCAGCAGTGCAACGCGGAGAATGGGTGTCGAACTGAACTGCATGGTGTATTCCCCCTATGGAAACTGTTGTCCCGAGGCGGAGGCAAATCAGATCAAGAGCGGTCGGCAAACTGCGGCGGCCGACGATAATGAACGGGCGCAGTCTGCGCCTGTTTCCCCCACCCCATCGAATCGAACGCGACGGACCGCTGCTTCTGCGCGGTGCGAAGATTTCTGAATCGATTAAGTTTGAATATAGCGGGCGGCCCGAAAGCTTGGCAAGTGTCCTGGATTCTTAAGTTGAGCTTAATTTCCGCCGGACCTCGAACGGTCAGGGGCAACTTTCCCTGACGACAAGTTCCGTCGGCAGCACGAGACTCTTTTCCGCCCGCTTGCCCTGGTAGATTTCCGCGGCGATCCGGCCCTTGTCGATACTCTGCTGGTGCACCGTGGTCAGCGACGGGTGGTGCGTCGCCGCCTCCGGTATGTCGTCGAAACCCGTGATCTTGAGATCCTCCGGAACGCGTAAACCGAGGTGACGGGCGGCCTGCATGGCCGCAAGTGCGATTCGGTCGCTCATGCACAGCAGCAGGCGTGGCCGCGGCGACCGCGTGAGGGCCTCTTTTGCCGCCTGGTACCCCAGTTCATGCGTGTTGTCGGGGATATGGAATATCTGATTCGTCGGAACCTCGATGCCGTGTGACCCGGCCGCGGCGAGAAAGCCCTGCAAACGCGGAATCGTGATGATGCTCTCGGCATCGAAAAGCTCGTTGTCCTGTATGCGGCAAATGCGATTCGCCTCGAGCAGGCGAATGCCCAGTATCGTCACGGGCCCGTCGGCGTTGGCCAACGCGTGTTCGGCGCACCGCCGTGCGGCCGCGCGATTGTCGATATTGACCGATACGCAGCCTTCGATCTCGAAGTCCACCGTAATTATCGACTTCTGCAGGCGGATGAGATGCTCCAGGGGTGCACGCTGCGGCGGGCCGTAAATGATGAAACCGTCGACGAACGACTCGTAGCCCTGCGCCTGCCTGACGTGGTCGCGGGAAGGCATGACCAGCAGGCTGTAATCAGACTCCTCGAAAACCTCGGACAGGCCCTGCAGAAACTGTTGTGCAACGGGATCGCGAAAACTGTAGCTCAGATAATTCGACAGCATGACGCCGATGATGCCGGTGCGACCCGTGCGCAGACTCCGCGCCGCCGCGTTGGGACCGTGGTAGCCGCGGGCGTGACACTGCGCCAGGATTTTTTCGCGAAGCTCGCGGGACAGCTGATCCGGCCGATTGAAGGCGTTGGATATGGTCGCGGTGGAAACACCGAGCTGCGCGGCCATGTCTTTGAGCGTCAGTTTGCGAGTCGAGCGAACCACCATGAATTACCGTGATAAAGGTGTCGATACAGCAACCGTCCAAAACGCCACGGCTTTCGACCCCGGCGTTGGTCTTACTCTGTCACTGCCGCGAAAAACGCCTCATACGGCGGTAGAACGATATCATCGTTTTCGATGCGTCCGCTGAAACCGTGCCCGTCCAATGGGGCCGCAACGGGTACCGGCAACGCGGCGCGAACGGTGTCACCGGTCATGTTCAACGCGACGAGGACGGTTTGCTCCGTCGAACGTCTTAGCCAGCACAGCATATCACCGTCGAGGGCGACCAGCTCGAGCGTGCCGTCCACCAGCGCGGGCTGTGATTTTCTCCATTGGATCAACTGCTTGGAAAAATTGAGCATACTCGCCGCATGACGCTCCTGGCGATCGACCGCAAGCGGCAGATGGACCGCCTCGACCGGCAACCAGGGGACACCGTTGGAAAAACCGCCGCTCCCGGTCGCGGACCACACCATCGGCGTGCGGCAGCCGTCCCGCCCCTTGTAGTTCGGCCAGAACTCTATTCCGTACGGGTCCTTGAGTTGCTCCCGCGCAAGCTGGCTTTGCGGCAGTCCGAGTTCCTCGCCCTGGTAGAGACACACGCTCCCGCGCAGGGACAATAACAGCGCCAACGCGATCCGGGGGAACCGCTGCTGGTCCTCGGTACCGCCCCAGCGGCTGGCCGAACGTTCGACGTCGTGATTCGACAAGGCCCAGCACGGCCAGCCGTCGCCGATTTTTGCTTCGAGGTCCCGAACGACCCGGCGAATGTAGCCGGGGCTGCTGTCGGTATTCAGCAGGTCGAAGGTATAGGCCATGTGCAGCTTGTCGGCGCCGCCCGTGTATTCGGCCATCACGTCCAGCGAGCGATCCGAGCTGATCTCGCCGACGCTCGTGCGGTCCGGATAACGGTCGAGTAATCGTCTCAGCTCACGAAGAAACTCGATATTTTCGGGCTGATCAATATCGTTGACGTGTTGTAACCCGAAGTACGGATTGGACTCGGTAGCGCTCGGGTTGGCGGGGACCGATCCGGTCGATTCCGGGTTGTCCGCCAACGCGGCGTTGTGGAAATAAAAATTGACGACGTCAAACCGAAACCCGTCGACGCCGAGATCCAACCAGAACTGGACGTTGTCCAGCTGCGCCCTGCGCACCGCAGGATTGTGGAAATTCAAATCGGGCTGGCTGTTCAGGAAATTGTGCAGATAGTATTGCCGGCGCCCGGGGTCCCAGGACCACGCGCTGCCGCCGAACACCGATAGCCAGTTGTTTGGCGGTCCGCCCGCCTCGCCCGCGTCGGCCCACACGTACCAGTCGCCCTTTTTGTTGTCGCGGTCGCTGCGACTGTCGATGAACCACGGATGCTCATCCGACGTGTGGCTCAGCACCTGGTCGATCAATACCTTGACGTCCAGCTCATGGGCACGATCCAACAGGCGGCGAAAATCGTCGAGATCGCCGAATATCGCGTCAACCCCCCGGTAGTCGGAAACGTCGTAACCGAAATCCCGCATCGGCGAGGTGAAAAACGGCGATATCCACACGGCGTCCGCCCCGAGACCGGCAATATGGTCCAGCTTCGAGGTAATACCTTGGAGATCACCGATCCCGTCGCCATTGGAGTCCATGAAGCTTCGCGGGTAGATCTGGTAGATCACGGCGCCACGCCACCAGGTTGAATCAGCTGTCATCGTTGGCCCGTGATCCCCTAACGCTTGCGTACGTGCGTTGCCGGTTGCGTTGTGCGACGCTTGTTGTGTTTGTCCGGCAGGCTTGGTAGCGGCATCTTAATTGATTAAGATGTAGATTAGAAGGACGCCAAAGGCGTCTCTCACGCTGAACGGCGCTGACGAGCAGGGCTGTTATCGGCATGCGAAACGGATCTCGCCGCCGCCAACGGGTCCGCCGCCAAAATCGTTCTCGCCGCTTGTTAGGACAGTCCAAAAGCACCCGACGACTTCAGAGCCAGAATGTCAAAAGACAACGCACACCTCGCTCGTCTCGACGGTCAGGCCGTGTCACTCGTCCTGACGACCTCCTGCGGGGTTCCGGAAATCGCCTATCTTGGCGCACGCCTGCCCGACAGCCTGCCATTGGACGACGTGCTCGACCTGCGTCAGCACATCTCGGTGCCCGGTGGTCTGGACAACGCCGAAGCCCTCAACGTCATACCGGAGACCGGCACGGGCTTCTCGGCCTATCCCGCGATTGTCGCGCATCGCGAGGGCCGGACGTTCCTTAGCCAACTCCGTCTCGACACGATTGAACGTCATCATGATCGTCTGGCCGTTCGACTGATCGAGGCGTTGGGTGAATACGCCGTGAACCTCTCGATCCGCCTGGACCCGCTCAGTGACGTGTTCACCTTCGAGGTGACCATCGAAAACACCGGCGACTCGCCGCTCGTCGTCGACTGGCTGAGCAGCCTGACGATCCCCTTGCCCGCGGCATTCGATCAGATCGTCCTGTTCGACGGCCGCTGGGCAAACGAGTTTCAGTGGCGACAGCAGCCTCTGGTTACCGGCAGCATCCGCAAGGAAAACCGTCTCGGCCGCACGGCACACAACAGTTTTCCCTCGATGATTGTCGGTGAAGACGGATTCCGGTGGAACGCCGGGACCCTGATCGGGATGCATCTCGGCTGGAGCGGCAATCACCGGCTGGTCATCGATCGCACCCGTGACGGGCGCCTGTTCGCGCAGATGGGTGAGCTGCTGCAGCCCCAGGAGGTCGTCCTCGACGCCGGCGGATCCTATCGAACGCCGCCCGCTTATCTCACGCACTCGAACAAAGGCCTCAACGGCGCGATGCGGCAACAACACCGCTTCGTGCGCAACAAGCTGTTGCGCAGGGAGTGGCGGTCGATTGAGCGCCCGGTGCACTTCAACACCTGGGAGGCCTGTTATTTTGCCCAGACGGAGACGCGCACGCTCGCCCTCGTCGAGCAGGCAGCCGCGCTCGGAAGCGAACGGTTCGTTCTCGACGACGGCTGGTTTCGGGGGCGCACCAGCGCCAACGCGGGACTTGGCGACTGGTCCGTTTGCCCGATCAAGTATCCACGCGGGCTCGAACCGGTCATCCAGGCGATCGAAGACCGCGGCATGCAATTCGGCCTGTGGATCGAGCCGGAGATGGTCAACGCGGACAGCGATCTCTTCCGCGCGCATCCCGACTGGGTACTCGGTGAAGAAGGCCGCCGCCAGCCGCTCGGCAGGAATCAGTACGTACTCGACCTCAGCAAGCGCGAGGTGTTCGAGTATTTGGCGGAAACCATCGGCGGCCTGATCGCGCGTTACGAACTCACGTATCTCAAATGGGACATGAACCGCGATCTCACGCATGCCACGGTTGGCGGACGGCCCGGATATCGCCGCACGACCGGGGCCGCCTACCGGCTGCTGGAGACGGTTTCCACTCGACACCCCGAGACGGAGATAGAGATTTGCGCCTCCGGCGGTGCGCGCGCGGACTACGGAGCCCTCCGTTTCGGCAGCCGCATCTGGCCGTCCGACGTACACGACCCGCACGCGCGGCAGGTTCTGCAGCGTTCTTTCAGCCTCTTTTTCCCACCCGAAGTCATGGGGGCGCACATCGGCAATCGAGTCGATGAAATCACCGGCCGCCGGCATTCGATGAGTTTTCGCTGCGCGAGCGCCATCGTGGGACACTTTGGCGTGGAAAGCGATCCGCAAGCGCTGGACGACGAGGAAACCGCGACGCTACGATCGGCCATCGCCTTTTACAAGGCCAATCGCAAGTGGCTTCACGATGCCGAAAGTTTTTTTGTCGATCATGCAGAAGCCTGCATCGTCGCCCGGTTACAGGTGGCCGCCGACCGGCGGCGGGCGTTACTGGTTGTCGCGCAACTCGACGTATGTACCCACGCCGTTCCCGCTCCCCTCACGTTGAAGGGACTCGACCCTCTCGTCACTTACGACGTCGCACAGCTCGACCCCACGGATTACACAAGGCGGTCGACGATGTCGGCGGCGGGTTCCGCGCTCGAGGCCATCGGCCTGCAGCTGCCGCTGGGACATCCGGACTCGGCCCAGCTCTATCTGTTTGAAGCGCCGGAGCGAACGTCGTGAGCAGATCGCGGTTGGGCGTTTGTTATTACCCGGAGCACTGGCCGGAATCGTCCTGGTCCGGGCACGCCACGGCAATGCGGGAACTCGGTATCGAACTCGTTCGCGTCGGCGAATTCGCCTGGTCCAGAATCGAACCACGGCCCGCACATTTCAACTGGGATTGGCTGGACCGCGCGCTGGATACCCTGGCCGCCGCCGGCCTGGACGTCGTACTCGGTACGCCGACCGCGTGTCCGCCCCGGTGGCTCGTCGAACGGTACCCTGAGATCCTGCCGCAAACGCCGGTCGGTGTGATGCGTGGGTTCGGGTCGCGTCGGCATTACAGCTTTTCGAGTGAGGTTTACCGCGAACACTGCCAGCGAATTGTCGCCGAGCTGCTCGATCGTTATGCCGACAGGCGGGAAATCGTCGGCTGGCAGATCGACAACGAATTCGGCTGCCACGACACGACGCAGAGTTTCGGTCCCGACGCGGCGCGACGTTTCCGAACCTGGCTCGAAAAACGTTACGGCGACATCGAAACCTTGAATCGCGCCTGGGGAACGGTTTTCTGGAGCCAGGAGTACGATGCATTTCGTTCGGTACCGCTTCCGGTCAACACGGTCACTGAGGCGAACCCGGCGCACTCCCTGGCACTGCGGCGATTTGCGTCCGACGAGGTGCGGGGGTTTCTGCGCGATCAGACTAGCCTCATTCGCCGACGTGTCGGCAGGAGTGCCTGGCTGACGCACAACTTCATGGGCAATTTTTCAGACTTCGACCACTTCGAGCTTGGCGAAGATCTGGACCTTGCCAGCTGGGACAGTTATCCGCTCGGTTTCCTCGATCAATCCTGGTTCGATGAAGCCACGAAACGGCGTTATCGACAGACCGGCCATCCGGACTGGGCGGCGTTTCACCACGATCTGTACCGGGGCGTCGGCCGTGGCCGGTTTGCGGTCATGGAGCAACAGCCCGGACCGGTGAACTGGGCGGCCTGCAACGCGAGCCCTCTGCCGGGCATGGTTCGCCTGTGGGCCTGGGAGGCGATTGCGCACGGCGCCGAATTCGTCGCCTTTTTTCGCTGGCAGCAGGCGCCGTTTGCACAGGAGCAAATGCACGCCGGATTGAATCTGCCGACGGGCGAACCGGCGGCGGTGCAGGACGAGGTCCGCCGTTTGGCGACGGAGCTTGCGGCGATCGCTCCGGGGGAAGCGGTGTCCGCCGACGTGGCGCTGGTATTCGACTACCCCTCCTGCTGGATGGCCGGCATTCAGCCGCAGTCGGAGGGGTACTCCGCGTTCCGCCAGACGTTCGACTACTACAGCGCGGCCAGGCAACTCGGTCTCGACGTGGATATCGTGTCCATCGGACAGGACCTGAACGACTACCGGCTCATCCTGTTGCCCGGCCTGCTGTCGCTCGACGACGCGGACGCTCGCAGGCTGGCCGCCAGCGGCGCAACGCTGCTGATCGGTCCGCGCTCCGGCAGTAAAACGAAGGAATTCTCGATTTCCGAGGGCCTGCCGCCGGGACCGTTACGGGAGCTGATCGAACTGCGCGTTACGAGTGTGGATTCGATCCGAAACGGCGTCGAGATTCCGTTTGAGTACGCGGGCGAAAACCACGCCGTCGGCTGCTGGCTCGAACGGATCGAGTCCGCCATCCGGCCTCGCGCGACCACGGCGGACGGGCACGGCGTTTATTATCGCAACGAGCGCTGTCACTACGTCGGCGGGGTGACCTCCGATGGTTTTTTGCGCAAGCTGTTGTCGGACATTTGCGACGACATCGGGTTGACGACGGTCGAGCTTGACGGTGGGCTCCGCCTTGCGCGCCGGGGAGACCTGAGGTTTGCGGTCAATTACGGTCCGCGAACGGCGGCTCTGCCCGACCACGCCGGACCGCTGCTCGCGGGTTCGGCCGAACTCGCGCGCACGGACGTCGCGATCTGGAGAAGCGACCGTGGCTGACGGCGCCGAATCGCGCAGGCGTTTGGTCGAGCGGGCAAGAAACGGGTTCCGGGACCGTTTCGGCCGACCTCCGCGCTGGACCGTTGTTGCGCCGGGGCGCGTCAATCTGATCGGCGATCATACCGACTACAGCGGCGGACTGGCCATGCCGTTTGCCATCGAGCGACACACGGTGCTTTGCGCGTCTCCGGGCGCCGACGCCGAAACGCGCGGCATACGAGCGGTCAGTTCAAGCGCGGGCCCGGGAGCGATCATTGCCCTGGACGACCGGCCGATCGCCGGTCACCGGGACTGGACGCGCTATCTGCGCGGCGTCAGCAACGGCTTTCGCGACGCGGGTATACCGCTCGTGCCCCTGGACGTCTTCTGCCACAGCAGCGTCCCGACCGGAGCCGGTCTGTCGAGCAGTGCGGCGCTCGAAGTCGCGATGGGCTGCGTGATCGAGTCCGCGGCCGGCGTAGAGCACGATCCCGCCAGAATGGTAAGAATCTGCAGGCAGGCGGAACACGAGTACGCAGGCGTGCCTTGCGGCGCGCTTGATCAATTCAGCGTTACGCATGCACGGGAGGGCCACGTCATGCTGTTCGACAGCAGAGCTGAGTCCGCGGAACAGGTCCCGTTCGCGCTGGACGACGCGGAGCTCATGATTCTGGACAGCCGCGTAAAACACGCACTGGCGCAAAGCGAATATCCCAGCCGACGCCGGGAATGCGCCGCCGTCGAAGCGGCGCTGCAGCGCGGACTGCGGGACACGACGCTGGAGCAGCTGGACGAGGCGCCCGAGCTGAACGATCCTCTGCTCCGTCGACGGGCGACCCATGTAATCACCGAAAACGAACGGGTACAGCGGTTCGCGGCGGCGCTGCGACAAGACGATGCGCGAACCGCGGGCATCTGCATGTACGAAAGCCACGACAGTCTGGCCCGGGACTATGAAGTGAGCTGCCGCGAGACGGACCTGCTGGTCGATTTACTGGGCGACGCCTCGCTGGACGACGACGTTTACGGCGCGCGCATGACCGGCGGCGGCTTCGGCGGTTCCGTGATCGCGCTCGTTCGCGCCGGCGCGTCGGCCGAGATCGCCCGGCGCGTTGCCGCGGTTTACCAGGACGCAACCGGGCTGGAGCTTTCACACATGCGGGTCAACCCGCAGCAAGGCGTGCAAACGCTGCATGAGGGCAGGAACATTGAGTGACTCAACAACGACACCGCACCGCCGCTACAACCCGCTCAACGACTCCTGGGTGCTCGTGTCGCCGCATCGAACCCAGCGACCGTGGCAGGGGCAGCGCGAGAGTGCGGCGCCGGACGTCGACGCTTACGATGCGGACTGTTACCTCTGCCCTGGCAACGCACGCGCGGAGGGGGCGCGGAATCCGGACTATCCCGACGTTTTCGTTTTCGATAACGATTTTCCCGCGTTGCTGGAGCATGCCAGCGAGGGCTCGGTCGAATCGCCCGGGCTTCTGAAACAGCAGCCCGTCAACGGAATCTGCCGTGTCATCTGTTACAGCCCGCGTCACGACCAGACGATGGCGCAAATGAGCCGGCAGCAGATACGCCGCGTGGTCGATGCCTGGGCCGCCGAACACCGAAGCCTCGGCAAACGGTTTTCCTGGGTGCAGATATTCGAGAATCGCGGCCAATCGATGGGCTGCTCGAACCCGCACCCGCACGGCCAGATCTGGGCAACCGACCGGACGCCGGTCGAGGCCGACCGCGAGCTGCGCCAACAGCAGCAATACTTTGACGATCACTCGCGAAGCCTGCTGGGGGACTACGCCGAGCTGGAAGTCCGCAAGCGCCGACGGGTGCTGCTGCAAACGGACGCGTGGCTGGTGGTCGTGCCCTGGTGGGCGGTCTGGCCGTTCGAGACGCTGCTCATCGCACGACGCCCCGTGCAACGCATTCATGAGCTCGAAGACGCCGACCGCGACGAGCTGGCCGACGTTCTGCAATCCCTGTGCCGCGCATACGACCGCCTGTTTGCAACGCCGTTTCCGTATTCAATGGGTTGGCACAGCGCGCCGGGCGGTAGCGATCTGCCGGCCTGGCGACTGCACGGACATTTTTATCCGCCGCTGCTTCGCTCCGCCGACGTGCGCAAGTTCATGGTCGGATTCGAGCTGCTCTCCGAGGCGCAGCGCGATTTGACACCCGAAGCCGCCTGCGAATCCCTGCGCCTCGTGCTGGATCGGCGATGAAGGAACCCCTATGACCAACCTCCCACAGATGCTGGTGTTCATCGGCCTGACCGCTGCGATCGGCCTCATTACCTATCTCAAGTGCCGTGCGAGCGGCGACCGCAGCACGGATTCAAACAAGGAATACTTCCTCGCCAGCGGCGGCCTGAGCTGGTTTTTCGTCGCGGGCTCGATCACGCTGACGAATCTGAGCACCGATCAGCTCGTCGGCATGAACGGCAATCAGATGCTGCTGCTGGCGTGGTGGGAGCTCGCCGCCGTCGTCGGTCTGATCATCCTCGGCACCGTATTCATCCCCATCTATTATCGATACGAATGCACCACGACCACCGAACTTCTCGAAAAACGCTACGGCAGTAAACACATCCGCGCGACCATTGCGTCGCTGTTCCTGCTGGGCAACATCTTCATATATCTGCCGATCATGCTCTACACCGGTTCACTGTTCATGAAATCGATGTTCGGTTTGTCGGCGCCCATAATACTCATCGCGACGGCGTTCGCCTGTGTGGGCGCCGCGTATGCGATTTTCGGCGGGCTGCGCGCGGTCGCCGTGTCGGACACCTACAGCGGTATCGGGCTCCTCTCGATGGCCCTGCTTGTGGTTTTCCTGGCCCTGTCCGCCATCAATTTCGATTTCACGGGCATCCCTCCGGAACGCCTGACACTGATCGGGGACAGTGACTCCCCAATCCCCTGGCACACCCTGCTGACCGGCATGATTTTCATTCAGATTTTTTACTGGAGCACCAATCAGACGATCACTCAGCGGGCCATGGCGGCGCCCACGGTGCGGGAAGCGCAAAAGGGCGTGTTTACGGCGGCGGCCATAAGGCTCGTCATCGTGCCGGCCATCATCGTCATTCCGGGCATCTGCGCCTACAAGCTGTACGGTGACATCGGCGATGCCGCCTACGGCCAGCTGGTCGGCGACCTTTTGCCTCCCTGGTTGTCGGGTGCGTTCGCGGCCATGATGGCCGCGGCCGTTCTGACGAGTTTCAACAGCGTCCTGAATTCATCGGCAACGCTCTACGTCTGCGACCTGCACGAAACCTATCTCGACGAGACTCCGAACGTTCACCGCCTCAACACGGTCATCTCCATTTCGTTCGTCATCACCGCGATCGCTCTCGTCCCGGTGTACAACGGCGCGGACAGCATCATCAATCTCGTGCAGCAGCTCAACGGGCTATTGAGCATGCCGATACTGTCGGCGTTTATCACCGGCCTGGTATTTCGCAACGTCGATTCCAGAGCGGTGATCGCCAGCGTCATTCTCGGCACCGGACTTTACGCCCTGTTCACGTTCTGGTGGACGCCGCTCCACTACATCCACCTGATGCTGATCACGCTGATTTTCTGCGTCGCGTGCGCGCTCACGCTGAATCGGCTGATGTTCGGTAAAACCGCAAGCCTGGGACGCGCCGGGGTGGTCGGCGCCTGACGTAAGGCAGACCGCGATCACTGTTACCCGACCACCATTGTAGGAACTCGTCCTGGTGGACGATCCGCTCCTTTTAACGACCGTGCCCGGCCTTGCCATTGGGGAGCTCTGTGGGGGAATGGCTCCCTTCGGTCCGCTTTATTTCCCCCACAGAGCTCCCCAACGACAAGGCCGATTGTGCCACCGCTAAAGTTCGTGGACGCCATCTGTTCGACCAGGGTGCAATGCGGAGAGGATTGGTGCCGGGGACCCCTTTAGGGGAAATAAAGCGGACCGAAGGGAGCCATTCCCCTAAAGGGGTCCCCGGTAGCAATCCTCCGACGACATACTCAACCAGCACTTAGCTTCGGAGAATCGGCCGGCTGCCATCCATCGCGAATCAAGCGTATCCTCGTGTCAATTCCGCGAACCCCCAATCGTCATCATTCCGAACGCACTCGACGTGCACGATTGAAACACTGGATTGAAGGAGACGACACATGGCGACTTTTGCCCTGTTACTGAACCACACGCCCGATCGTTACGAGGGTATCAGCGAAGACGACTACATGGTCATGATCAAAGACTACGTGGGATGGGTCGAGAAACTGACCGCGGACGGCATTTATCAGGGTGGCCACAAGCTCAAGGCGGCGCCCGGAAAGATGCTGACCTCCTCGGCGGGCTCGATCGAAATTCACGAGAGCCCGTTTGCCGAGCTCTCGGAGGTGCTTGGCGGCCTCATGATCATCGAGGCCGACGACTACGAAAAGGCGACCGAGATCGCAAGAACCTGCCCGCACCTGATCCACAACCGCAGTCTGGAAATTCGCGAGATCGAGAACGTCGACTAGATGAGCTCATCTCCCTCGACGGAGGCGGAAACGCGGCGCCAGCTCGATCTCCTGGTGCGCCGCGAGCGGGGTCGGCTGGTTGCCGACCTCGTCGCTTATCTCGGCGGCAACAACATCGCGCTGGCCGAGGACGTCGCTCAGGACGCACTGGTCGCCGCGATGGCGACGTGGCCCTACCGCGGCATGCCGGACAACCCGGGCGCCTGGCTGGCCCGGGTCGCGCGCAACAAGGCGATTGACCGCCTTCGCCGCGCGCGCAAGGAGGCGCCCTACGTCGAAGAGCGTGACCGCCGGGAGACGCCGGACGCGGGCAACCTCTTTGCAACCCGCGTTGCGGATCCGGAACTCCGGCTCATAATCCTCTGCTGTACCGACGGCGTCGGGGAAATGGACCGGTTGGCGCTGACGCTCAAGGTCGTCAGCGGATTCACGGCGCGGGAAATAGCGAGCGTGTTCCTGCTCAGCGAGACGGCGATCGCCCAACGTCTCGCACGCGCAAAACGCAAGCTGCGGCGGCTGCATGCGAATTCGGACGACGGACTGGATGCCTCGCCGTCGCGTTTCGAGATCGGCGCGAGACTCGGCACGGTGCTGAAGGTGGTGTACCTGATGTTCAGCCTGGGTTACGCACCGCGCAGCGGCGACACGTCCATCCGGCGCGACGTCGCGTTGGAGGCCGTCCGCATCGCCCGCGAGATCGCGGACAACCGCGCGACGGATCGTCCGGAAGCGAAAGCGCTCGCCGCGTTACTCTGTTTCCAGGCGTCCAGGCTCGACGTAAGAGAGGACGCCGACGGCGCCATCGTGTTGCTGCGCAATCAGCCCAGGGAAAAATGGAACGGGCGGATGATCCACGACGGGCTCGCCTATCTCGCTGCGTCGAAATCGGCCACCACGGTGAGCCGTTATCACCTCGAAGCCGGTATCGCCGCGGCGCACGCGGCGGCGCCGTCGTGGCAAAGCTGCGACTGGGGTTCGATCGTGAGCTTTTACGACCGGCTTCTACAAATCGTGGACTCGCCGGTGGTTACCGTCAATGCCTGCGTCGCCAGGGCCATGAACGGCGACGCGGCAACGGCCTTGGACGTTCTCGACTCCCTGGCGGACGAACCGGTGCTCGAGAATTATGCGCCGTATTTTGTCGCGCGCGCGGAGGTGCTCTGTCAGCTCGATCGGGACGCCGAGGCAATGTCCAATTTCGAGCGCGCGATCGGCTGCGGGGCCTCCGAACCCGTGCTGAGGCACCTGGAACAACGGCTGGCATCCTGTGTCTGAGCGTCCTATGCACGCTCGGGGGAGACGCGCCGTGATCAATCGAATCGTTCCGGAACACAGGGCTTTATGGGTACTCGCCGCCGTGGCGTGTTTGTCGGCCGGTGCCAATGCGCAAAACCCGGCGGCCGAAGCGCAAGACCATCTTCGCGCGGCCAACGAGGCGTACGAGGACAAAGACTATGCCGCGTTTACACGGTCGCTCGAAACGGCGCTCGCGCTGAATCCCGCAAGCCTCGCCACGCGCTACAACCTGGCGTCCGGATACGCGCTGACGGCGAAACCGGAACGGGCGCTCGAACTCCTGCGCGGCCTGGTGGCGGCTCGGATCGATTACGGCATGGCGGAGGATCCCGACCTGGAATCGCTGCACCAACTGCCGGCGTTCCGCGATCTGATCGCCGAGCTCGAGGCGAACACGGCGCCGGTCGTCAACAGCACGCCGTATTACAGCCTGGAACAGCTCGATCTCGTACCCGAAGGTATCGCGTTCGATGCCGTGACGGACCGTCTGTTTTTCGGCAGCATGCGCAGCGGCGATATTTTCGTTCTGGACGCGGACCGCGGGCTGACGAAGTTTGCGACCGTGGACCGCGAGGGCAAACGTTCCGCGATCGGCATGGCCGTGGACCAATTCCGGGGTTTACTCTGGGTGGTCGGCACGACGTTCGACATGGCGGAGAATTTTGACGCCGATGCGCCGACGCTGTCGGGGATATTCGGTTTCGACCTCGCGAGCGGCGAACTCGAACGCGAATATTCCATCCAAGGCGCCGTCTTCGGACTCAATGACGTTGCCGTCGGTCCTCGCGGCGAGCTGTACGCCAGCGGCGACGTTCCGCACGTGCTGGACGAAGAGGAGCAGCGCCTCGTACCGCTGCGAACGACGCCGGAGCTGTTCGGCAGCAACGGCATTGCGGCCGAGCCGAGCGGCCGCACGCTGTTCGTTTCCTCGTATCCGGTCGGAATCGCTTCGATCGATCTTGCCAGCGGCACGGCGCAGTTTCTCGACGCGCCGAAGAATACCTCGCTGTATGGCGTCGATGGATTGTATTGGCACGACGGTGATCTCGTCGGCATTCAGAACGGCGTCAAACCCTGGCGGCTCCTGCGGATGCACTTGAACGAAGACAAAACGGCCGTCCTCCGCGCGCGCATCGTCGAAATGGCGAACGATGCCGCGCTACCGACAACCGGCGCGATAATCGGCGATCGTATTCGTTACATCGGCCAGGGGCCCGCGCCGGAAGAAGCGCCAAGTCACGTACCGGCGGCGCTGGCGCCTTTCCTCGGCGAGACGATCATCCGCAGCGCCCCGCTCGACCCCTAGCCGCCGTCGTCCGGTCCGGCGCCCACGTGCCGCGGCCGCAGTATCCTGCAGGAGCCCGTCCTGAAGGGCGATCCCGCTCGATTCTGCAACGACCACCCCGTCCGGACGGCGCGTCCGATCAGAGCAAGAAGCGGGTTTTGCGTTGTCCGCATGCACGGTGCGATGATCGCGATGTTTTCACCGACTGCGACCGGACATGCTGAAAGGCGACCCCTATTCGATTCGATTCGCCGAACGCGGCGACGCCGAAGCGATTCACGCGATGATCATGGCGCTGGCGGCCGCCACCGACGATAAACGCCGTGTGAAGAGCACTCCACGGGACTTTGCCGCCCACGGGTTTGGAGCGGACGCCCTGTTCGAGGCTCTGATCGCCGAACGCGGCGGCGGTCCGGTGGGACTCTGTGTGTTCTTCTTCAGCTTCTCCACCTGGCTCGGTGAACCCGGAGTCTATATCCAGGACTTGTACGTCCGCGACGAAGAAAGGGGCCGCGGGCTGGGCCGGCGGCTGCTGAGCGCGGCCGCGGCACACGGTCTCGGCAGACGGGCATCACACCTTCGGCTTTCGGTCCATTCGCAAAACTCCGCGGCCAGAAATTTTTACGATCGTATCGGCATGGACCATCGTGGCGAGGAAGAGACGTATCACCTCGGCGGCGACGCGTTTCTAGCGCTCGCGGACGATGCAAAATGAAGGTCGTGTTCGCAAACGAGCAGCTGCTGCACCGCCCGCGGACGATGTACGCTACCGGCGCGATCCATCCGCACCCGGAAGTACCGGAGCGGGCAAGCCGGCTCCTGAGTGCGGCCCGGGACAGCGGGCTGTTGCCGGAATCGCCGGCGGATCATGGACTCGAGTTCGTACACACCGTTCACAGCCGGCGTTACGTCGACTACCTGCAACACATTTTTTCGCGCTGGTCGCGCATCGACGGCAGCGCGGCCGAAGTCGTTCCGGGCATACAGCCGGGCCGCCGCGACCCGGACCGGGAGAGCGGCTACCCGGCGTCGGCCGCGGGACAGGCGGGTTTTCATCACATCGATTTATCGAGCCCCGTCGGCGCGGACACCTGGACCGGCGCGCTGTGGAGCTCACACACCGCCGCGCACGCGGCGCTTGAGGTCGCCGAGGGACAAAAAGCGTGTTACGCACTGTCGCGCCCGCCCGGTCACCACGCCGGCAGGGAATACGCGGCGGGCTTTTGTTATATCGCCAACGCCGCCGTTGCGGCCGAGGTGTTACGCCGCAGGCACGAAAAAGTCGCGGTGCTCGACGTCGACGTTCATCACGGCAACGGCACGCAGGACGTTTTTTATGCGCGGCCGGACGTTCTGACGGTGTCCATCCACGCCGATCCGGTTCGCTTTTATCCGTTCTTCTGGGGGTACGCCGACGAGACCGGCGAAGGCGAGGGACAAGGCGCAAACCTGAATCTGCCGCTTGCACGAGGCACGACGGACGGCGAGTACCTGCGCGAGCTCGGCAAAGCGCTGGCCGCCATTGAGCGCTTCGACGCCGGCGCGCTGGTCGTCGCGCTGGGACTCGATGCTCACGAGAGCGATCCGATGCGCGGCTTCGGGATAACGACCGGGGGGTTCTCCGGCATCGGACGGCGCATCGGCGAACTCGGACTGCCGACGGTGCTGGTGCAGGAAGGCGGCTATCTTTCCGACCAGCTCGGCCTGAGTCTCCGCGCGTTCCTGGAAGGATTCATGCAACGTCACGGGGAATGACGCGACAAGTCGAAACCGGCCCGAAATCCGGCTACAGTGGGCATTCCGGCAAACAATAAAAAGAAGCGTTCATGCAAGATCCGAGCTGGTATTCGATCCTTCCGCCCGTCCTGGCGATCGTCCTCGCAATCTGGAGCAAGCAGGTCATCCTGTCGCTGTTCGCCGGCATCTGGATGGGATTCACGATCCTGAACGGTTTTAATCCGCTCGTGGGCGTCACGGCCGGTCTCGACGGCGTCATCAACGTGTTCGGCGACGCGGGCGACACCAAGGTACTCATTTTCACGCTGCTGATCGGCTCGCTCATCGCAACCATAGAATACTCCGGCGGCGTTCGCGGCTTCGTGCATTTCCTGGAATCCCGGCGCTGGGTGCACACCGGCGTGCGCGCGCAGCTTCTGGCCTGGGTGACCGGGCTCGTCATTTTCATCGAGTCGAACATCACGCTGCTGGTGGCGGGTTCGGTGAGCCGGCCGCTGTTCGACCGATACCGAGTTTCGCGGGAAAAACTCGCTTACCTCATCGACGCAACCTCGGCACCGGTCTGCGTAATGATCCCGCTGAACGCCTGGGGAGCCGTCATTATCGGCCTCGTCGCCGGCGCCGGCGTGGAGAACCCGCTGGAAGCCTTCATCGCGTCCATCCCCTACAACCTCTATGCGATCACCGCGATCTTCCTGGCGCTCGTCGTCATATGGAAGGATCTCAACATAGGCCCGATGCGCGCCGCCGAGGAACGCACGAAAGGCGGCGACCTCCTCTGGCCCGGCGCCACCCCGTTGGTGGACACGTCCGCCGAGAAAACGCCCGAAGGCGAACGGCCCGAAGACATCCCGTCGGCGTGGTACATGGGACTACCGATCGTTACGATGATCCTGATGATGCCGGTCGGCCTCTACGTCACGGGCGACGGCAACATTATCGAAGGGTCCGGCTCCACGGCGATCCTCTGGTCGGTCGGCGCCGCGATCCTCGTCGCCTGGATCATGTTATTGGTCAGAGGCAACTCGTCGGTTAACCAGCTCATGGCGGTTTTCATGAAAGGCGCCGGCAACCTGCTGCCAATCTCGACCATCTTGCTGCTGGCGCTTGCGCTCGGTGACGTTGCCGGTCTGCTCGGCACCGGCGCCTACGTCGCCGGCGTGGCCGGCGCAGCCGTTCCGGAAATCATGCTGGCGCCGCTCGTGTTTCTGGTGTCCGCGTTTATCGCGTTCTCCGTCGGTTCGAGTTGGGGAACCTTTGCCATCATGATTCCGATTGCCATCCCGATCGCGACGACGCTGGGCCTGCCGATGCCGCTGCTGCTGGGCGCCGCGATCTCCGGCGCCATCTTCGGCGATCATGCCTCGCCGATCAGCGACACCACCGTCGTCGCCTCGATGGCGTCCGCCACCGATCACATCGATCACGTGCGCACGCAGCTTCCCTATGCGCTGGTCGCTGCAAGCGTCGCAACGCTCGGATTCCTCGTCTTGAGCATCGTATAGAAATCCGACCCGGGGGCGTCCGTTACAGATAACCGCTAAAGCAGAAAGCGACCGGGCCGGACATTATCGCGTGGTCGTCTCCGGTAATCGTTATCTCGACGTCGCCCGCCGGCAACGTCACGGTAATCCGTTTTGACGCGGTCAGTTTGCGCGCGAGCGCCGCGTAAGCGGCCGCACAGGCACCGCTGCCGCAGGCCATCGTCAGTCCGGCGCCGCGTTCGTAAACGATCAATTTCAGGTGGTTGTCATCGATCAGCTGCGCGATACCGACATTCACCTGTTCCGGAAACAGCGGATTTTCCTGTATTGCCGGCGCGACCGAGGCCAGATCGACGGCATCGACGTCGTCCACGAAAAACACCGCGTGCGGGTTGCCGACGTTCAGGGCCGCGGGCTCGCTCAGCGCCCCTGCCGTCAAGTCGAGGTGCAGCGTATCGCGCTCCTCCGCCAGCGGCACGTCGTTCCAGCGCATGCTGATCCTTCCCATGTCGCAGCTCACCCGCCGGTCGCCGACACGGCGGCATTCGAGGACCCCCGCCAGCGTCTCGATGTTGACGTCATCGCACTTTGACTCTTCCATCAGCAGCCACGCGACGCAGCGTGTTGCGTTACCGCAAGCCTCGACTTCCCGCCCGTCCACGTTGAACAGACGCATGAACGCATCGGCGGCGCCGGCGGCGGGCTCGATCACGACCAGCTGGTCGCCGCCAACGCCGATCTCGGGATCGCAGATGCGCACGATCTCCGAGCGCCCGGGACGGTACGGCGTTTCCCGACCGTCGACGATCACAAAATGGTTTCTCAAACCGTGCATCTTGAGGAACGGACGGCCGCGGGGATAGAGTCCGTTCAGGGTTTGCTTGGAACGGTTACTGGAACGACGTTTTGAAGGATTGGCGGCGGCGTCATTCATGGTTTTCAGTCATCGCGGCGTTGCGAGGTCCGATGATGGCAGCATCCGCGCCGTCTGTCAGCAGCGCGCGATTGCCCGACGCAAACGCCGAAGGTACATTGGCCCGGCAAACATTCAATCAGACCCCGACACTTAACAGAGGCTTCCGCAATGACCGAGGCACTATTTCGAGACGACGCGTACCTTAAGGACTGCAATGCGACGGTCCTGGCGACCGACGACGGCGCCGTTGTCCTCGACAAAACGGTTTTTTATCCGATGGGCGGCGGCCAGCCGGGCGATACCGGCCGGCTCGACTGGGACGGCGGCGGCGCAACCATTGTCGACACCCGCTACGGGGAGCAGGGCGCCATCCGGCACGTACTGGCGGACGGCGACGTCCGGCCGGGCGTGGGGACGCCCGTCCGCGCGGTTCTCGACTGGGAACGCCGCTACCGTCACATGCGTATGCACACCGCCCTGCATCTGCTCGGCTCCGTGTTGCGATTCGGAGTGACGGGCGGCAGCATCGGCGCGGAAAAAAGCCGCCTGGATTTCGACATGCAGGACCCGGTCGACAAAGAGACGGTCACCGATGCGATGCGCGGCCTGGTAAGCGAAGACTGCGCGATCTCCTGCCGGTGGATAACGGACGCCGAACTCGCCGCGCAGCCGGACCTCGTACGCACGATGTCGGTCAAACCGCCGAGCGGCGCGGGCAAGGTACGTTTACTCGAAATCGAGGGTGTCGATCTGCAGCCCTGCGGCGGCACGCATCTGCGTTCGACCGCGGAGGTTGGCGGCGTACGCGTGAGCAAAGTCGAGAAGAAAGGCAAACACAACCGGCGCGTGCATATCGTTCTCGACGACTAGCAGCCGATCTCTCAAGCGACGCGACGCGCACCGGTCGCAAGATGCGCCGACGAGCGGACCGTGCGGCCGCGCCGCCGCAACAGAAGCATGCCCGCCAGCCCCATGCAAACCAACAGAAGCGTTCCAGGCTCGGCAACCGCCGTCACCCCGCGGTCGAAGCGCGACACGAACAGTTGCTGGCCCTCTGTATAGGCGACGAAATTCCCGAATACGTCGGTCGAGCCGGCGCCGATTGCTCCGCTGGTCAGTTGCAGCAGACCGCCGTCGAAGATATCCAGAAGAAACGCCTGACTGATCCCGTTCACGTCGAACGCGTTGAAACTCAGAAAGTTTTGCGTCAGGGCGATGGCTTCGAGGCCGCGCAGACCCAGTGCAAATACCTCCGTCGTACCAGCGAGGAAGTCGCGAAGGACGATGTCGGCGAGCCCGGTGGCGGAATCGACGCGACCGAACGCGATCAGGCTGCCCCAGGTCGCCGGGTCGATCTCGTCAAACCCGTCGTCCAGATCGCCCGGGGTCACAAAAAAACTGGAGCCGCCGATTTCCTGCGCGCGCACCTCGGAATCAAGGCCGGCGACCTGCTCCTCCCAGACGATGAAGCGCGTATCGACCTCGGGATTGCCGGTTTCGGGAACCGGGCCGCGAATGACGACCGGCGGTGTGTCGGTGCCCAGGAGGCTGACCCGCTGAAAAAGTATTACGCCGTTCTGCTCCCAGACGATGACGTCCTCGGCAATGCGGGCACTTTCAATGTTGCCGAACGTGGCTTCGCTAACCAATCCGTCGAAGCCGGTTGAAACGTCTTTGAGCCGCAGCGCGTCCCCCGCGTCAACCCGGTAAACCACGAAATCCCCGGAGGCGTCGGGCCCACCGTCGGCCGGCCGCGTCTGATCGCCGAGGATACGCATCGGTCCCACCGGGGCACCCGAGAAATCGATACGCTGCTGGCTCACGCTGCCTTGCCCCGGGCCGAACTCCGTATCGGGCTGGACTCGAAACACGACGTAAGCACCGCTGCGATCTTCAGCCAGACGGGGATCCATGACGAAGTCCTGACTCGCTATGCCGTCAAACACCAATTCGGTATCCAGCAGAACCGGCACCGCGCCGGCGCGGTTTGCGGTGAGAAGGATGAAAAAAACCGCCGTCAAAGACCTCACGAGCAATCCGACGATTCCGTGTGTTGATGTTGCCATTGCCGCCTCCCGGAGCAGAATCGCCTGCGATGTCGCCTTATAGCGATTTCTTATAGTATGGAGCGGAAATTGTAGGCACGGCCCCGGACGAGAACCTTATGGAAGGCTCATGGAAAGCTAATGAATTTCTCCTGGTTTGGCCGCCGCCGTATTCGGCGATCTGCCCGGCCCTGCTTCGTGCACGACGACGCATCGAACCGATAGACCGGTATCATCCTCCCAGATGACCAGCCGCTCAACCGACGTAAACCCGATCGAATCCCCGGCGCCGGCCGGACCAGTCTCCGGCAGCGAACGGATAACGGCGATCGATACGCTGCGTGGCGTCGCCGTGCTCGGCATTCTCGTGATGAACATCTACGCGTTCGCGATGCCGTTCGCGGCCTACAACAACCCGCTCCTGCTCGGCGGGGTCGAGTGGTACAACCTGGGCACGTGGTTCGCCACGCACGTGTTTTTCGACCAGAAGTTCATGACCATTTTTTCGCTGCTGTTTGGCGGCGGCCTCGTCATCATGCACGAGCGCGCCCTCGCGCGTGGCGCCCGTTTCGGTCGACTCTATTATCGCCGCCAGTTCTGGCTGCTGATGATCGGCGCGGCACACGGATACCTCTTGTGGGTCGGCGACATTCTTTTCCATTACGCCCTGATGGGCATGTTCATCTACCTTTTCCGCGAGCTGCGGCCCAGGACACTGATCGTCATCGCCTGCCTGATGCTGCCGATCGCGCCGCTGCTGTCGTTCGGTACTTCGGTATATCTGGAAGAACTGAAGAGCGAGGTCGCGGCCATCGAAGTACTGCTGGAAGCGGGCGAGGAACTCGATGACGAACAGAAGGCGGTAAAAGAAGAGTGGGACGAAATGGCGCAGTTCGTGGCGCCGGGTGAAAAAGAACTGCGGGAGGATCTCGACGCCTATCGCGGAAATTACGCCGGCATCGTGGCATTTCGGGCGCCGATGGTTGTCATCATGCAAACGCAGGGGACGTTTTTTTTCATCCTGTGGCGGGTCGGCGGCTTGATGCTGCTCGGCATGGCGCTGATGAAACTCGGCGTCCTGTCGGGTAAACGCGATTCCGGCTTTTACCGAAAAATGTTGTTGCTCGGTTACGGGCTCGGTCTTCCGATCGTGCTGTTCAGCGCCGTTGCGCTCAACGCCCACCAGTGGGACGGCATTTATCAATACCGCATCGGCACGGTGCCCAACTACGTCGGCAGCATCCTGGTCGCTTTTGGGCATATTGCGGCCGTGATGCTCGTCGTCAAGAACGGCATCGGCCGTGGACTGATGGCCCGGTTCACGGCCGTCGGCCGTATGGCGCTCACCAATTACCTGATGCACTCGCTGGTTCTGACGACAATCTTCTACGGATACGGTTTGGGGCTGTACGGCGAAATCCCGCGCTTTTGGCAGATGGGTTTTGTGATCGGGCTTCTCGCGTTCCAGCTGTGGCTGAGCCCGGCCTGGCTCGAGCGCTATCGGTTCGGACCGGTGGAATGGCTGTGGCGGTCACTCACCTATTGGCGCAGCCAGCCGATGCCCGTTAAACGGATCCGACCCCTTTTTCGCGAAGAGTGAGACAAGCGCTTGTGTTACACGCGGCAGGTCGTAGGATGATCGGCCTGACGATATTCAGAATTTGTTAACGCTCGGTGGAGAAACCAGAGATGGCGCAAACGATCAGTCGACGATCCGTTCTCGGAAGCATTGTTGCCGGCGCGGTAAGCACCGCGTTGAGCCCAGGCGCCATCGCACAGGTGTTCGGTCCGGCGCCCGGCCAAATCCGCCTCACGTCGAACGAAAATCCTTACGGCCCCGGGCCTATGGCCCTGAAAGCGGCGGCGGAAGCCTCCGCCAACGGTGCCTATTACCCCGGTCCCATCGCGGGTGACCTCGTGCAGGCAATTGCAAAAAAACACGGGCTGGGCACGGAAAACGTCGTGATCAGTTCGGGCTCGAACGAGGCGCTTTGCGCCGCGGCCACCGGCTGGGCGAAACACGGCACTATCGTCGCGCCGTCGCTGACCTACGACCTGCACCTCGGTTTTGCATCGAGGATCGGCGCGGAAGTGGTTCGCGTTCCCTTGGACGACGACTTCTCGATCAACCTCAACCGAATGGATGCAGCGGTCGACAACTCGGTCAGCCTGGTTTACGTCTGCAATCCCAACAATCCGACCGGCATGACGCTGGACGGTGACGATTTGCGGGATTTCTGCCGGACCGTCGGTAAACGCGCCACGGTCGTTGTCGACGAAGCGTACAACGAGCTGACGGAAAAACCCGACTACAGCTCGATGGTCGACCTCGCGCGGGACGGCGAAAACGTGATCGTCATGCGCACGTTCTCCAAGCTGTTCGGCATGGCCGGGTTGCGCGTGGGTTACGCCATGGGCCGGCCCGATCTCGTGGCCAGGGTTCGCAACCACATCACGTCCTGGCCCAACATCGTGGGTCTGGCCGCCGCGCTCGCTAGTTACGGAGACAAGGACTTCATTCGGTTTTCCACTGAAAAGATCGTCCAGGGCCGGGCAATCGTAAACAGGGCGTTTCGCGACCAGGGCATAGAGCCGCTGCCGTCACAGACGAATTTCGTATTTGCCGATATCGGCCGAAACGTCAACGAGTTTGCGGCGCACATGCGCGAGCGCAACGTCCAGATACGCCGCTCCTACGATCCGTACCACACCCATATGCGGGTCAGCATGGGCAAACTGGAAGAACTCGAGGTGTTTGCCGACGTGTTCGGCGAACTGTACGCGAGCGGAGTGGCAAAAGCCGCCTGACACGTAACCTCGCCGGGACGGTCTGCCGCGGAGTCCCGCAGCCTCGAGTTACTGCCGGGGCGTGTAAAGCTTCGCTTCTTCCCGGGTGAGTTCTTCGACCTTCAGGTTCCAGTTCGCGAGCGTTGCGCTGATGCGAAACCGATAGCGGCCGCTCTCGTTGAAAAGGCGTACGCCATTGCGGGCGGATCGGGTCTCCACCACCAGGCCCTTGTGAAACCCGGTGAGGCTGTCCACGAGATGGACTTCGATCGCCATCGAGTTCTGGTATTCACTGTTCACGCGCCAGTCGAGTATCCATGGCGCCTGCACCTCGAATTCCGCCGTGGTGGTGCCGCCTTTGCCGGAAAACACCGCAACCCGTTCCGCCGAACTCGCAACGGTGCCGAATACGGTAAAAGCCAGCATGCAGATGAACAATCGGGTTTTCATGGTCATGGGTCTCGGAAACTCTCGTGCGGCAACGCTAACCGAAAACGGTTGCCGTGGAAACGCTTGGCGTCGATCAACGGCGTTGTTTCGACAGATATTCACCAATTCGGTTCTGTTTCACAGAACAAGATACCTCGCGGAACCTATTATTAAGACATCAGTCGTTGACTGAGAGGCGGGCCCGTTCCACCTGTCGTTACATATCAGGAAAGGCGGTTTCGCTGCGCGTTCGGGGAGAGTGCATAATCTCGGCCCTGCCTGGACCTCAGGTAGTTGAATTTTCAAGTCGCTAGAGTCTGTTGGCATTCCATCGAGAATCTCACGCATGCCCGTTTCGTGTTCCATCCGCCGGCTGCCGGCCCTGATTGCGGCCCAGGCCGCACTCGTGTGTGTCCCGGCGTGGGCGCAGGACGACATCGACGCGGTGGAGATCGCCTTTGACTCGCGTGAGCCGCTGCGTTTGCAGCGTTTCGAGCATGCCGAGGCGGCGATCGACATCGACGGCCGTCTCGACGAAGCCGCGTGGCAGGCGACGGTTCCACACACGGAGCTGCGCGTCATCGAGCCGGACACGCTCGCCGTGCCGCCGCACGCCACGAGCATCCGGGTTTTTTATACCGAACGCGGCGTTTACGTGTCTTTCGAGCTGGAGCAGCCGCGTGATACCCTGCTCAGGCGTTTCACGGCGCGAGACAATTCCCAGGCAAGGCGCGATTCCGTCTCGTTTACGCTCGACACCTCGGGAGGCGGCCGTTACGGGTATTGGATGAGCCTCGCACTCGGCGACAACCAGAGTGATGGCACGGTCCTCCCGGAGCGGCAGTTCAAACGCGATTGGGACGGCGCGTGGTACGGAGCCACCGCAATAACCGACACCGGCTGGTCGGCGGAGTATTTTGTGCCCTGGTCGCAGATGGCGATGCCCAGCGAGAGCCGTGTCCGCCGAATGGGTTTCTACGGGTCACGTACCGTCGGTTATCTCGACGAACGCTGGGCCTGGCCCGCCCTGCCGAACTCGCTGCCGAGGTTCATGAGCGCCCTGCAACCGATAGAGCTCGAAGGCGTCAATCCCCGCCAGCAGTGGAGCGTATTCCCTTATATATCGTCCACGACCGACCAGGTGGACGACGATACCCAGTTCAAGGCGGGTGCCGACGTGTTCTGGCGGCCGTCGAGCAACTTCCAGCTCACGGCAACGCTGAATCCGGACTTCGGCTCGGCGGAAAACGACGACGTCGACATCAACCTGACCGCAAACGAGACTTTTTTCCCGGAGCGGCGGCTGTTCTTTCTCGAAGGTCGAGAGGTATTCGATGCAACGCCGCGCGCCGCGCCGCGGCGGGGGACCGGTGGCGGCGGTAACGTTTTTACGCTGCTCAATACCCGGCGCATCGGCGGCCGCCCGCGCAGCCCCGACCTGCCCGAAGACGTCGAGCTGTCGGACCGGGAGGAACTCAAAATCGCCGATCTGCTCGGCTCCGTGAAGGCGACCGGGCAGATCGGGGCGTTTCGCTACGGCGTGCTCGGCTCCGTCGAGGACGACACCGACTTCGTCGCCGAGGACGGATTGCGGTACGTCTCGGAAGGGCGCGATTTTGGCGCGCTCAGACTGATTTACGAGGACAGCAAGGGCGCCGCCTACCGGGGCCTGGGTTTTCTTTCCACGGCGGTCACCCACCCGGAGTCGGACGCGTTGGTGCAGGCGGTGGATTTTCATTATCTATCGACCAACGGTCGCTGGAACGTCGACGGACAGACCGTTTACTCGGACGTCGACGACGAAGGCCAGGGCGCCGGCGGTTTCGCGGACATCACCTACACGCCGCGGCAGGGTTTCAAACACACGCTGCAACTGGCCTACTTCGACGACCAGCTCGAGGTGAACGACTTCGGCTTCAACCAGCGCAACGACCTGAAGGATCTGCGGTACCGGATCGATTGGCAAAAATCCGGGCTGAAACGCGTGCGCAATTTCACCCTGTCGCCGTTCTATCGTTACGCGGAGAACACGACGGAAAGCAAGCAGGTCACCGGCGCCTACGCGACCTCGATGGACGTCACGCTGAACAACCTCGACTCGGTGGACGTCTTCCTCGGCTATTTTCCGCAGCGTTTCGACGATCAGAACAGCTTTGGCAACGGCACGTTTCGGATCGACGCCCGCCGGCGGCTGAGCCTGGGCTATCAAACCAACGAAGCCGAAACGCTGAGCTTCGAGGCGGGAATCGAGTATGAGGACGAATGGATCCAGGGCAGGCAGCTCGAATACTCGGCGGGCCTCAGGTGGCAGCCCAGCAGTAATTTCAGCATGGAATTCGAGGCCGCCTATCAGGAGCGGGGCGGCTGGATCCTGCACCAGGAAGACCAGGACTTTACGTCCTTCGTTTCCGAGCGGTTTGAACCCGAACTGAAAGTAGAGTTTTTTCCGAGCGCGAAGCAGCAGCTACAGTTCTCGTTGCAGTGGATCGGCATTCGCGCCGAGGAGGACAGGTTCTACACGCTGCCCACGGACAGCTTCGATTTGATCGAAGGCGCCAAACCGCCGGGTGACGACGACAGTTTCAGCGTCTCTCAGCTCAATCTGCAGCTTCGTTATCGTTGGCAGATCGCGCCGCTGTCGGATTTATTCGTCGTTTACCAGCGTGGCGATCGCATCAGAGACGACCTGCAGAGCTTCGACGAGCTGTTCCGCAGGTCCTGGAACGATCCGCTCGGCGAGCTTTTTATCGTCAAGCTTCGCTACCGTCTCGGCTCCTGAAGAAAGAGCCGCTTCTGCCGAAGCGGCTCTCAACGCCGGACCAATCTGGGGAAGACCCGACGCAATTGGCATACGACCGTCCGCGCGGCGTTCGACGTGACGTGTGGATACCCTCCCGGCCGTCAAGCGGTCGCCCGTCAGGACGGGCGACCGAGCCGGCGGACTTGCGGTTAATACTCGTCGTTTCGGCGCACCCACGCCATCGTAAACGGCAGCGCGTCCTCGTCACGCCCCTTCGGCACGATGTCGAGCAGGCGATACGTCACGATAAACGGATCCAGGCCGCGCGCGTAGGCGGAATACGTGTGAAAAATCGTGCCGTCGTCCTCCTTGAGGAAAACGCTCATGCCGGGCATCTCCTCTCCGAACGCCGCCCCCTCGCGATAGTTGTAGGCGCCGTCCTTGGCCTCCAGCTGCGCCGCCGTAAACGACACGCCAAAATCGAAGTTGAAGTCACTGTCCCCCGACGAATACCACGGGAAAGTCCAACCGAGCCGCTGTCGGTAAGACAACAGTTTTTCCAGCGGCGCCCGCGACACGGCAACCAGGTTCGTGTCCCGCGCCTTCAGGTGGGTAATCGTGCCGTTGTAGCTGTCCGTCAGGAAGGAACAGGCTTTGCAGCCCTCCTCCCAGTCGGGATGAAACATGAAATGATAGACGATGAGCTGGGAACTCCCGTCAAACAAATCGGCGAGCGTGCGCGCACCGTCCACGCCCTCGAACGTGTAGTTCTTTTCGACCTTGCGCCAGGGCAGCTCGCGGCGCTGTCTCGCCAGCTTGTCCTGTTCTTTCTGAAACGCCTTTTCTTTCTCGAGCAGCGCACGCCTTGCGGCCAGCCACTCGTCGTTATCGACGATCGGATGTGACATCGCTTGCATCTCCTTGCGTCTGCGGGTTTCAGGAAAGCGCTGCTTCTACCTGTTCGGGCGGCGGCATCTCGGCAAATCGGGGCAGTGACTCACTCATTGTAGTCCAGCTCGGGGCCCTTGAATCGTAGACGACCATGCCCGGCTCGAAAACTTCAGGATCGTCGAGACTCGACGCCCGCACGAAGACCGCTCCCGGCATCGCGGAATTGGTCGAATACACCGCGGACCCGCAGTTGGGACAAAACCCCCGGCTCACGGTGTTGCCCGCGTCCGACGGCTTGTCGAAAAACCTGAGCTCGCCGGTCCGGGTAAATCCGTCGCCCGGCACCATCATGTGCGAACAATGGCTGGTGCCGCTGGATTTCCGGCAATCGACGCAAAAACAATGCCCGCCGCCGTTGTGCGCGCTGGCCGAATAACGAACCGCGCCGCACAGACAACCCCCTTCTATTGCGCTCATCGACGCTTCCCCCTCGATTTTTCAATTGCATTATGCAAGTGATATCATGATCGATTGCAAGATGCAAGTGAGAATGCTAGAAATCCACCATGAGCCGGCCATGTGCAGGAAAACGCTCGGGTTGCCCGATCAGCTTTTCGCTCGACGTGTTCGGCGACCGCTGGACCTTGCTGGTGCTGCGCGATCTGATTCTGAGGGACAAATGCCGTTACCGGGAGTTTCTGAATTCGGACGAGGGCATCGCCTCCAACATTCTGTCCGACCGTCTCAAGCGCCTCGAGGACGCCGGCATCGTCACCCGGGAACAGGACCCCGACGATAAGCGACAGATCGTTTACACCGCGACTGAAAAAGGCCGGAGCCTGCTTCCTACCCTGCTCGAGGTAGCGGCCTGGGGAGCAACCTACGATAAGGAGACGGGCGCGCCGGGCGGATTTGCCGAAAGCTACTACGCGGACCGCCAGGCGTTTTACGACAATCACCGCGAGTTGATGGAAAAACTGTTCGCCGAGGACGCGCAGTCAGAGCAGTAGACTCATCGCCGTGCCGTTTTCGTCGCTGGACGCGACGAGCTGCCCGCCGTGCGCCAGCAGGATCTGCCGGCTGAGACTCAGGCCAATGCCGCTGCCGTCGCGCTTCGTCGTAAAAAACGGGATGAAGATCTGATCCTGGATCGACGGCGGAATACCAGGCCCGTTGTCGATGATCTGCATCAAGGTGCGGCCGAACTCCAGTCTCGCTTTCAGGACGAGCCGCGGCGCTTCGGTGTTCAGCATCGCGTCTGAGGCATTGCGCACGAGATTGACCAGAACCTGGTCCAGCAGCGCCGGATCGGCCTCGACTTCCAGGGATTCGGGGCTCACGTCGATCTCCACGGCAACGTGCTTCAGATCGTTGCTCATCAGCCGGACGACGCCACGCAGCACCGAGGCAACGCCAAGCGTCTCGGGCCGAGGCTGCGGCATCTGCAGCAATTCGCGGTACCGCTGGACGAAATGGATGAGCCCCTGGCTGCGTCTCGCGATGGTGCTCATCGCTTCCTCGAGTTCGTCGCGCGCATCCGCCCGGTCGATCATGCCGAGTGAGGTTTGCGCCAGCGAAGCAACGGGCGTCAGTGTGTTCATGATCTCGTGCGTCAGCACGCGAATCAGGTTGCGCCACGCACTCGACTCCCGCGCGCTCAGCTCTCCGGACAGGTTTTCCATCGAATAGACGCGCTCGGCGTCCCCTTCCAGCCGGATCTGCGATACCGACACGCGTAACTCCACGGGCACGTCGCGAAACCGTACCTGCAGGAGCCGCTGCTGTCCCGCCTCGATATCCCGCATCATTTCGGGAAGCGTCGGATCGAGCCCGGCCAAATCGTCGATATGCGCCAAACGCGCGATTCCCGTCAGGCGTCTCGCCGGGTTGTTGACCAGCCGCAGACTCCCGTCGTTCCGGGCAGCCAGCAGCGGAATCGGCACGTGGCGCACCACGGTTTCCAGGTAGGCCGCCTGCACCTCGCGCTCGGCGCGGGCGGCGCTGAATCGTTCGATAATTCGGTTGAACGCCCGCTTCAGCTCGGCGTCAACGTCGTCGGTGACGTATTGACGCGTGAAATCCTCATAGTTGATGGCGGCAAAAAAATCCTCCAGCGTGTCGACGTGCGATTCCACGGAATGCAGCAGAGCGACTACCTGAAGAACGATCACCACGCCGATGACGATCGGCGTCGCAACGTGTTCGGAATGCGTCGTCACAAACGCCAGCAGAAAAGCCGTCACGAGCAGGCCCGCCACCTGTGCGACCACCAGCAAACGAAATCGGGCCCGAAAGCGCTGTTTCACAGGCCAAACTTTTGGATACGCCGATACAGTGCCGCTCGCGTTATTCCCAGGGCGGCGGCGGCGTGCGAAATGTTGCCGGCCGACTGTTGCAGGGCGTGCGAGACGAGCCGGCGCTCGTTCGCGTCCAGGTTCAAGGTCGGCGGCCGCGCGTTGCCCCCGGGCCTGCTCAGATCCAGGTCGGCGGCCCCGAGGACGTCTCCCTCGCTCAGAATCAGGGCGCGTTCGATCGTATGCGACAACTCCCTGACGTTCCCGGGCCACTGATAAGCGGAAAGCGCCGCAAGCGCGGAGTCGTCGACCGGTTTTTCCGTCAGGCGGTACCTTCGCGCGTAAAGGGCCACAAAGTGCCCGGCAAGCGCCGGTATGTCCTCGACCCGCTCGCGCAGCGGCGGCAGGTTTACTTCGATCGTGTTGATGCGATAGAGGAGATCCTCTCGAAACTCGCCTCGATCGACCAGGGTTTCCAGGGGTTGATTGGTCGCGGCTATCAGGCGCACGTCGACGCCGATTGGCTGATCCGTCCCTAACGGCACAACCTCCCGGCTTTCGAGCGCGCGCAGCAGCTTCGACTGCAACGACGGCGGCAAATTGCCGATTTCATCGAGAAAAAGCGTGCCGTGATGAGCCGCCTGAAAGCGCCCCGCCCGCTCCGTGTTGGCGTCGGTAAACGCGCCTTTCGTGTGCCCAAACAGCTCGCTCTCGAACAGGCTCTCGGCGACCGCGGCAAGATCGACGCTAACCATGACGCGTCGTGAACGCCGTGACTGTCGATGGATTGCCTGGGCAATCAACTCCTTGCCGGTGCCGTTCTCACCGCGGATCAACACATTCGCGTCCGTCGGCGCAACTCGTTCGACCATGCGCACGACCTTCCGCATGGCTTCCGAACCTGCAATCATGCCGGGCCGCGGCGGCGGGGCGCTCAGGGCGCTGACCGTGACACGGGATTGGCGGAGTTCCGCCGCGACGTTCAGGGTCGCGATCAGCTTGTCGTTCTGCCAAGGCTTCAGAACGAAGTCGGCCGCACCCAGCCGCATCGCTTCAACCGCCGTGTTGAGGTCGCCGAAGGCGGTCATCAGCACGACAACCGCATCGGCGTCCGCTTCGCGTATTCGCCTCAGCCATTGGAGCCCCTCGGTCCCGGTATTGCGGCCGATCGCAAAATTCATGTCGAGCAGAAAGACGTCCACGGACTCTCGGCCGACGGTCGCGGCGATCTCCTCGGGACTTTCGTGGGTAATCACGCGACGGAAGAGGGGCCTCAGCAACAGGCGCGCGGCGGTCAGGACGTCGGGGTCGTCGTCAACAATCAGCAGGGTGCCGTATTTCGCCATGGCCGGACTGTAACGCGCGCGGTGTTCGAAATCGATCACCTGTGTGCGCGAACGAACGGCCGGCGCCAGCCTGCTGTTCCTAAGCCACTGTTTTCAAAGGTGTCTCCCGTTGGCATGCCTATTGCTTGGGATGGGCGTATGAGCCCAGTAAAACCGACCGCATCGGGGATGGATCGCAAGATCGAGCGCCGCCCGCGAACGCCGCTGATCGCCGCGGGGATCGCGGCTGGCGTCGCCGCGCTGGCGTGGCTGTTGTTCGCCTCGATCGACACCTCGACCTCGTTCACGCTCGACGGCCAGCGCATCCGCATAGCCAACGTTACGCGCGGCCGTTATGAAGATTACATCCCGCTGCGTGCAAGCGTCGAACCCGAGCGAACCGTGTACCTGGACGCCATCGAGGGCGGCCGGGTCGAAGCGGTACTCGTCGAGGAAGGCGCCATCGTGGAATCCGGCCAGCCGCTCATCGAACTCTCGAATACGTCGCTGCAGCTCGACGTGATCGCCCGCGAAGCCGAAATCAGCGAGCAGCTCAACAACCTGCGCAACACCGAACTCGCCATCGAACAGAATCGGCTCAAACTGAAAAGCGATCTGATTGAAATCGACTATCAGATCGTGCGCTTGACGCGACTCGTCGAACGTTACGAAGCCCTCGAAGGCAACCAGTTCGTCTCGAAGAACGAATACGAAGACAGCCGCGACGAACTCGCCTACTGGACAAACCGGCGAGCAGTGACCCGCGAAAGTCAGGAGCAGGACGAAAAGATACGCCTGGCGCAAATTGAACAGCTGCGAAGCTCCGTTTCGCAGCTCGAGAAGAATCTCGTCCTGGCCCGGGCCAATCTCGACAACCTGACGATACGGGCGCCGCGAGCCGGAAACCTGACCTCACTGAATGCGGAATTGGGCGAATCCAAGGCGCGCGGCGAACGCCTCGGACAGATCGACGACATCGACCGCTTCAAGGCCACCGCGCTCGTGAACGAGTTCTACCTGAACCGGGTCAGGCTGGGCCAGCGCGCGCTGCTCTCGGTCAACGGCAACGACTACGATCTCGAAGTCGGCAAGATCTACCCCGAGGTGCAGGCCGCGCAGTTCGAGGTGGACCTGCGTTTTACCGGTGCGGCCCCTCGCGACATCCGGCGCGGCCAGACGCTGCAGCTGCGCCTGGTGCTCGGCGACTCGACCGAGCAGGCGACCCTGTTGCCCAACGGACCGTTTTTCAACGATACCGGCGGCGCATGGGCGTTCGTACTCTCCGAGGACGGCAAGGTTGCGCACCGCCGCGACGTCCAGCTAGGCCGTCGCAACCCCAACATGATCGAGGTCGAAGGCGGCCTGCTGCCGGGCGACCGGGTCGTCATATCGTCCTACGCCAGTTTCATCGAGGTCGATCGTCTGTTTATCGACAAATAACGATTCCAATACAAAGTACGCAAAATCGGGAGTGAAGAATGATTGAGATGCACGATCTGACGAAGGTCTACCGCACGACGAACGTCGAGACCACGGCGCTGAACAACGTCAACATCGAGATAAACGAAGGGGAGTTCATCGCCGTCATGGGGCCGTCCGGCTGCGGCAAGTCGACGTTGCTCAATATCGCGGGCATGCTCGATTCCCCGACGTCCGGCAGCTACTCGTTCGCCGGCGAGAACGTGGCCGGGTATCCGGAGGCTCAGCTTGCTTCGGTCAGGAAAAAAAACATCGGCTTCATCTTTCAGAGCTTCAACCTCGTCGACGAGCTGACCGTCGCCGAAAACGTCATGCTGCCGCTCCTGTATCAGAAGGTGCCTGCAAAACAGCGCGACGAGCGCGTGCAGGCCGTGCTCGAACGGATCAACATCGCGCATCGCGGCGATCATCGCCCGCAGCAGCTTTCGGGCGGGCAGCAGCAGCGCGTCGCGGTCGCGCGGGCGGTGGTTACGAACCCGAAGCTGATCCTCGCCGACGAGCCGACGGGAAACCTCGACTCCGTAAACGGCGAAGAAGTGCTCGATCTGTTGAATCAGCTGAATCGCGACGGCACCACGATCGTCATGGTGACTCACGATCAGAGCCACGCCGATCACGCCAGTCGCGTCATACACATGCTCGACGGCCGCGTGCTGTCGGAAAACGTCGTCGGCATGCAATCCGCAGGCGGAGCGCAGCATGTTTAGCAACTACCTGAAAATAGCCTGGCGCAACATTGTCGGCAGCCCGCTGTTCAGCGCAATCAACGTCATCGGCCTGGCGATCGGCCTCGCCTGCTGCATCATCATCACGCTGTTCGTCCGCTACGAGCTGTCGTACGACAAACACTGGGACAACGCGGAACGGACCTATCGGGTAACGCGCGACTTTTTCTCGAACAATCTGCGCCTGGCCGCGGTTGCCCCGCCGATCGCTCCGTTGCTGCTCGACGATTTTGGTGAAATCGAGGACGTGACACGCCTGCTTGCGACGGGACAGGTCACGCTGTCGCGCGGCGAACAGCGATTTCGCGAAGAGGCGATGGTCATCGCGGACAGCAACGTTTTCGAGTTCTTCAATCTGAAGTTCATCGAGGGCGATTCGCAAACGGCGCTGGCGCGGCCGACCGATCTGGTGATCACGCAACGAGCGGCCGAACGCTATTTCGGCGATGAAAACCCCATTGGCCAATCGCTGAACCTGCTCGGGCAAGTCGACGTGACGGTGACCGGCGTCATTGAGGACCTGCCGGACAACACCCATATGGCCTTCGAGTTGTTGGGGTCGATGTCGGCGATACCGGTCATGATGGGTCCCGATCAATTGGAGAACTGGGGCAGCAACAACTACTACACGTACATCCGTTTGCCCGAAGACTACGACTACCTTGACCTCGAAGCACGCTTCCCGGCGTTCCTCGACAAGCACCGCGGAGAAGGAAGTAGCGACGGTAACGCGCTCAACCTGCAGCCGCTCACCGACATCCACCTGAAATCGAACCGCGACGCGGAGTGGCGCGCCAACGGCAGCGAGTCCGTCGTCTATACGTTCTCGGCCGTCGCGCTGCTCGTGCTGCTGATCGCCTGCATCAACTTCATGAACCTGACGACGGCAAGATCCACGCAGCGGGCGCGGGAGGTCGGGGTCCGCAAGGTGGTCGGCGCCCGTCGCGGCCAGCTGATCGTCCAGTTTCTCGGGGAATCCGTTTTGCTCACGGCAATGGCGATGTTGCTTGCGGTGGCAATCGTCGAACTCTCGCTGCCGCCCGTTGCCGCCTTCCTCGAGAAGCCACTCGCTTTTTCGCTCGCGAACCCGGCCGTACTGCCGACGCTGATTGCCGGCGTCGTGGTGGTCGGCCTTCTTGCCGGCAGCTACCCGGCGTTTTACCTCTCACACTTCCGCCCCGCGGAGGTCCTCAAAGGCGCGGCGTCGTCCAGCGGCTCGTCCATGCTTCGCAAAAGCCTCGTCGTCTTCCAGTTCGCGATGTCGGTCGGGCTGCTGATTGCGACCGGGGTCGTGGTAGCACAGATGCAATACGTCCGCGACTTCGATCTGGGTTATGACAAGTCGCGGAACATCGTTTCCAGCCTGCCGTTTTTCGCCGATCTGTGGGGTACCTACGAACCGCTTAAGACCGAACTCGAAACTCATCCGGATATCTTGTCCGTCGTCTATTCTTCGCGCGTGCCCGGCATGCAAAACCTGGACGGCTCCGGCTACATCGCCGAGGGCGAGCAGATCAGCGATGACAGCGTGATGGGGCTTGCGAACATCAGAGTCGACTATCAATGGTTCGAGCACTACGACGTGCCGTTCCTCGCGGGACGGGCGTTCAGGGAAAACGAACGACGCATCGAGACGCCGTCGGAGGAACAACCGGTGAGCAGGGGAGCAACGGTCCTCAACGAATCGGCGGCCCGACGCTTCGGTTGGACACCGGACGAGGCCATCGGAAAAATTGTGCGTCAACCGATCAACCGCAGACTCAACCAATTCATCGATCGCGAAGTGGTCGGCGTCATTCCGGATATCCATTTCTCATCGCTTCGCGACGAGATGAAAGCCACCGTTTACGTCGAACCGAGCCCGGTCTCCGGACGCAACATCTCCGTCAAACTCGCACCGGGCGACTATCGAGACGCGATTGACCATTTTGAAGCCGTCTGGAATCGCGTCGTTCCCAACGAACCGCCGCAGTGGGAGTTTCTGGATGCGCGCTTCGACGCCCTTTACCGCGCCGAGCAAAAGCAGGCGCAGATGTTTGCCGTGTTCGCGGTGTTCGCCATTTTTGTCGCAACACTCGGTCTGTTCGGCCTCGCTTCCTTCACGACCGAACGCCGCACCAAGGAAATCGGCATACGTAAGGTTATGGGCGCGTCGGTCACCGACATCGTGCTGCTGCTGACGTCCGACTTCACGAAACTCGTGCTGCTGGCAAACCTCATCGCCTGGCCCGTGGCGTTCTACTTCATGCGCCAGTGGCTGAATCGGTTTGTCTATGCGGCCCCGCTTGCGGAATGGGCCTGGCTGTTCGTCGCGAGCGCCGTTGTCGCGCTTGCGGTCGCCTGGCTGACCATCGCGATGCAGGCGAGCCGCGCGGCGCGCGGGCGTCCAGTGCTCGCGCTGCGTTACGAATAGAAGCGCAATAAAACCCGGCGCCGGTCGCCCGTCAGGACGGGCGACCCAACCCGTCGGCCGCTCAGTAGTCGATCGCCGAACCGTCCCAGGCGAAAAAGCCCCCGGTGTCATCGGGCGACAGCCCGTTGACGACGGTCAGCAGATTGCGCGCCGATTTCTCGGCCGAGAACAGCCGGGGCTCGGGTACACGGCGCGTAAACGGCTCCGACAAACGGGTGGCGACCGTTCCGGGATGCAGGGCAACAACCACGGATTCGGGAAAGCGACGTGCATGCTCTATGGCGAACGTGCGCAACAACATGTTCAGCGCCGCCTTGGATGCCCGGTAGGAAGTCCAGCCGCCGAGTCGGTTGTCGCTGATGCTGCCGACCCGGGCGGACAGCGCGGCAAACACGGATCTTCGTCCGGGTCTCATCAATGGGAGGAAGTGTTTACCGATGAGCGCCGGACCCACGGCATTGACGTGCAGAACCTCGATGAATGCCTCGGGATCCAGTTCGCGCATAGACTTTTCCGGGCGCAGGCGGTCACCGTCGTGCAGAAAGCCGGTGGCCACGAGAACGAGATCCGCCGGCCCGTATCGTGACATCTCTGTCGCTGCGGCGACAATCGACGACTCGTCGAGAAAATCGACGGGACTCACGTTGGCGCGGTCGGTGCGGACGGACTGGGGAGTGCGCGAATACGCGAATACTTCCCCCACCCGCTCGTCGTTTTCGACGAGTTCCAGAAGTGCGCCTCCAATGCCCCCGGAAGCGCCGAACACCGCAACGCGCGCCGGAGCGTCAAACGAGCGCAACAGCGACGTCAACACGGAACGCGCTCATCATCGACCACCGGCGGATATTGGGTGAATCTCTCCAGAAACACCTCGGCCGCCCCCAGTATGTTATTCAACCGCTGATCCGGCAGCCGGTCCAACGCCTTCGGCATGAGCGCCAGTCGCGGATTGCCGGCAAAGAACTCGCGGTGTTTGCCGATGAAGCGCCAGTACAGCCCGTCAACGACGTCGCACCACGCTCCCTTGGGGTAATCGCTCATCCTGAGCATGTAGTTCGAGCCGCATATGTAGGGCTTGGTCGCAAAAATGCCGCCGTCGCTGAACAGCCCCATGCCGTAAACGTTCGGCCCCATCACCCACTCGGACGAGTCCACAAACATCTCCATGAACCAGCGATGCGCGGCCCGTGGGCGTATCTCGCACAGGGTCATCAGATTTGCGGCGATCATGAGACGGGGAATGTGGTGCGCCCAACCCAGCCGCTGCGCCGTCTCGATGACGTCGTCCAGTGGCGGGATGCCGGTAGTGCCGGCGTACCAGTCGTCGGTAAGCCCGCGCCGGTGCGACCAGTAGTTGCTGGTCTCCTGCCGCTCACTGAAATGCCGATAGATCCCGCGGACGAACTCGCGCCAACCGATAATCTGGCGCACGAATCCCTCGACGCTCTGTATGGGCACGTTATTGCCGCGCGCATAGTCGAGCGCGCGATCGACGAGCTCGTCGGGGGTAACGAGCCCCAGGTTGAGCATCGGGCTGACGACACTGTGGTAGACGGTGTCGGAACGCCGGGTGACGGCGTCTTCGTACGGCCCGAAATCGCAAAAACGGTCCCGGAGAAACGCATCGAACCATGCCAAAGCCTCGTCGCGGCAGGTCGGCCACCAGAATTCACCCGCGTTTCCCGGATGATCGGAAAAGCGCCGCGACACCAGGTCGATGACCTCCTCGACGTGTTGGTTCCCCGGCAGCGGGTCGATCGCTGGCACTACCCGGTCGCGCGGCAGTTTTTTTCGGTTCTCCGTATCGAAACTCCAGCGCCCGCCGGCGGGATGGCCGTCGTCATCGACCAGAATGCCCTGGCGCCGCCGCTCTCGTCGGTAGAAGTCGGCCATGAACGGGCGCTTCGCCGACCGCAGGTAATCGGCGAAGCCTGTCCGATCGCAGAGAAACATCGGCGTTCGGACAGCCGTTCGCGGCAGGCCGCGATGCTTGGCCAGGTCGATCAGGCGGCTTTCCATCGGCTTGTCTTCGATCTCGAAGTGCAACAACTCACCGCAGTTTCGCGCGTCCAGCACGCGCTCGAGCGACCGCTCGTAATCGGTATCCTCTGCCGCTCCGAGCTCGTGATACGCCACGTCGAAGCCGGCGAGCAGGAGTTGATCGCGGTATCTGCGCATGGCGGCAAGGAACAGCACGATCTTCTGCTGATGATGCCGTTCGTACGTGCAAAGACCGTGGTCTTCCTTCATGAAAATTACCGCATCTCGATACGGCCGCAGGTATTTCGTCGGAAACAGCTGATTGCCCAGGAGGACAAACACCCGCCGGGATTCGTTCTGGACTGGCAACTATCGAGCCAGGTAGGACAGGTTGTCCGCGTCGAAGGCGCGCGGCGAACGGCCGATCACGGCGGCGATTTCCGAGGCGTCGCCGGCGTTACCCTCGGCCAGCATCGTGAGCTGATCGCGGGTGACGGGAAACGCCGGAATGCGGTCGAGAAGCGCGGCCAGCAGCCTCATCAACTCGATGGGCATCGGCAAAATCCATTTGTCCCGACCGGCAGCCTCGGCAACGCGCCGCAGCATTTCCCGCCAGGTCAGCGCTTCGGGTCCGGCGAGCGTATAAACCTTGCCGACCGTCGATTCGTCGTCCAACGAAGTCACGAAGGCGTCGGCAACGTCCGTCGCATGCACCGGAGACAGCGTGAATTCACCACGGTTCGCACCGAAGGTGTTGAAAAAACCGACCGCGGGCAGCGGTGGCGCAATCATGTCGCGGTAGAGCTGAGTGGCGATCTCCATGGTGCCGTGCGGTTCGCCAAAAATAACGGACGGCCGGAACACCGTAACGTCCATTTCGCTCGCGAGCGCATAACGTTCGGCGCGAAACTTCGTGTCCTGATACGGCGTGCCGCCGGCTTTGACGCCGTTCGCACTCATCAGCAACAGGCGCTTCACGCCGCAAGCCCGGGAAGCCTCGATCACGCGAACGACGCCCTGATACTGAAGCGCCTCGAAAGTGATACCGAGACTGCGGCGTTCGCGCAGAATACCGATGTTGTAGATGCACGCCTCGCAGTTTTTCAAGAGTTTAACGAGGTCGCCGATCGCTTCGACGTCACCGCTGATCAGATCGCAGTCGGCGGTGCGAGGGATTTTCTGTTCGCTGCCCGGGCGTACGAGAACCACGGGCGTATGCCCCCGGTCGAGGAGGGCCTCGACCAGGTAGGCACCAACAAAGCCGGTTCCGCCGACGATAGCAACGCGCATATCTATTTCTCTTTATTGGCTCCGGTTCCGCCGGAGATCGTAACGCGCGTTTTACTTCCCTTTTCAGCCCCGGTTCCACCGGAATCGGCAACGCGCGTTTTGACTTTCCGTTTTTAACTTTTGTAGATTAGCATCCGCATTGTCGCACCGCGCCGACATGTAACACCTTGTTACAAATGGAGACCCGCAGAAACCTCTGCTTTGGAAGAACAGCGCCTATACTTCCGCTAAGATGCCAAAGCTCCGCAACCGCTGAACCTTCATGTCCGCAGCAAACCCCGTCATTGTCTGGTTCCGTCAAGACCTGCGTCTGGCGGACAACCCCGCATTCGATGCGGCGATCGCGATGGATGCGCCGGTTCTGCCGGTTTACGTTCTCGACGACGTCAGCGCCGGCAAACGCCGTGCGGGAGCGGCGAGCCGATGGTGGTTGCACCATAGCCTGAACGCACTCAGGGAAAGCCTGGATCGAGGCCTGGTGTGCCTGCGGGGTGACGCATCACAGCTGATTCCGCAGCTTGCCGAAGAGGTCAAAGCCGTCGGCGTATTCTGGAACCGCTGTTACGAGCCCTGGCGTATCGAGCGCGACAAGCGCATCAAAGCCAAGCTTCTCAGGCTGGGCCACCTGGTGCGCAGTTTCAACGGCTCGCTGCTGTTCGAGCCGCCGCATATCACGAAACGGGACGGAACGCCCTACAAGGTATTCACGCCCTTTTACCGGAAAGGCTGCCTCGAGGCGGGCCCCGCGCCGCGCAAGTCGTTCGGTTCCCCGGCGGAATTCACGGTTTTTCGCAGCGGCAGCGCCACGTCGGTCGAAGACCTCCGCCTGCTCCCCGAGATCCGCTGGTACGAGGAGATGGCGGCGCAATGGACGCCGGGAGAGAGCGGCGCGAGAGAGCGGCTCGATACGTTTCTTACATCGGGTTTGGCCTCCTATAAACAGGGGAGGGATCGGCCGGACCAGGACTTCGTATCGCGCCTGTCACCGCATATTCACTTCGGCGAAATATCACCGCACACCGTCTGGCACGCAACCAAAAAATACGAGGGCAACGCCGAGATTGCCGACGACGTCGACCATTTTCTCAGCGAACTCGGGTGGCGCGAATTCTCGCATTACCTTCTCTACTACTGGCCGACGCTGCCGGAAGTCAATCTGCAAAAGAAGTTCGATCGATTCCCGTGGCGAAACGACGGGGAGGCGCTCGACCGCTGGCGACGCGGCCTGACCGGCTATCCGATCGTCGACGCCGGAATGCGCGAGCTCTGGCGCACGGGCTACATGCACAACCGCGTGCGCATGATCGTGGGATCGTTCCTGGTCAAGAATTTACTGTTGGACTGGCGCCACGGCGAGGCCTGGTTCTGGGATACGCTGGTCGACGCGGACCTCGCCAACAACAGCGCCGGATGGCAGTGGATTGCCGGCTGCGGCGCCGATGCGGCGCCGTATTTCCGGGTTTTCAACCCTGTCACACAGGGGAAAAAATTCGATCCCGAAGGCCGTTACGTACGGCGTTACGTTCCGGAGATCGCGACGGTACCGGACTCGCACTTACACAATCCCTGGGATGCGCCCGCGGAGTTGCTGCACGATGCCGGCGTAAAACTGGGCCGGGATTATCCGCTACCCATCGTCGAACTGAAGGCCTCTCGTAAACGGGCGCTGGATGCGTTCAAACGCCTCAGCGTCAACTGACCGGGAGCGCCAACGCGAATAGGCGTAAAATCAGACAGAGAAACCCGCACTGGATTTACAATGGTCGGCACCCGGCATCGACGGCAGGTGAACGCATGGACAAAAACCCAAAACTGATGGAAATGCTGATTGGATACGCGGCCGCGCACCAGCACCCGTTCAACGTTGGCGTGCACCTGCTCGGTATCCCGATCATCATGTTCGGCGTGTTGATACCCCTGACCTGGGTTTCGTACGATCTCGGCGCGGTGGTCGTCAGCCTGGCCCACCTGCTGGTGATCGGCATGTTCCTGTTTTATCTGACGCTGGACAGGGTTTTTGCCGCCGTTTTTCTGTTGTTTGGTATCGTCGTTGCCGAGCTCGCGGCCGTGATCGGCGCGTTTCCCACGGCTGTGTCGGGGGGCGTCGCCGCCGCCGCGTTTTTCGGCGGTTATATCCTGCAGTTTGTCGGTCACGCCGTCGAGAAATCCATGCCGGTGCTGGTGCGCCATCCCATCCAGGCCAATCTGGCGGCGCCGTTTTTTGTGGTCGTCGAGGTTTTCGGCCTGCTGGGGCTACGCAAGGAATTGTTCGCCCAGGTACAGTCTCTGGTTGCGGACCGGCAGGCGGCGGAGCGGGTAGCGCACTAAACGACGGGTGCACCCGACGACTGCAAGGCGTCGGCGCAGTCGCGGTCCCAGGACGCGGTTCCGGAAAAGTAGTTGACCAGGTGGTCGATAAACGCACGCACCCGGTACGACAGATGCCGGGTCGGCGGATAAACCGCGTAGGCCGGCGTCACGGGCCAGCCAAACTCCGTCAGAACGGGCACCAGCCGACCCGTGGCAATCGCCTCGTGGGTGATGAAGGTCGGCTGCAGGATGACGCCGCGGTTTGCCGCCGCGGCCATGCACAGGAAATCCCCGCTGCTGGCTATCATCCCCCGGCCGACGACGACGTGTTGCCGACGCCCGTTTTTGTCCGTGTAACGCCAGCGGTCCGGCTCGGCGAGATTGCTGTAAACCAGACAGGTGTGGTCTCGTAAATCCTGCGGCGTGTCCGGCGTCCCGAACTGCGTCAGATAAGCCGGTCCGGCGCAAACCGCGGTCCGGGCATCAAACAGCTTACGCGCGATCAGCGTGGAATCCGGCAGCCGGCCAATCCGGACGGCGACGTCCATGCCCTCCTCGACCAGATCGACGCGCCGGTCATTCAGGTCGAGATCAAAATCGACGAGCGGGTGTTCCCGGCTGAATGCACAAATCGGTTCATGCATGTGGCGCATACCAAAAGAGAGCGGTAACGCAACCCGCAGACGTCCGCGCAGTTCACCGTGCTCCTGAGCGACGGCGGATTCGGCTTCGTCGAGATCGGCAAGAATGCGCGTACAGCGCTCGTAAAAGCCGCTGCCGCTCTCGGTGAGACTCAGCCGCCGGGTCGTGCGCCGGATGAGCTGCACACCCAGCCGCTCCTCGAGCGCGGAGACACGGCGGCTCACGGCGGACTTGGCGACGTCCAGTCGCTCGGCGGCCGCGGTGAAGCTGCCGGCATCGACCACGGTGACAAACGCCCGCATATCGTCGAATCGATCCATATTGTTGCTAATTATAGAACAATCATATTCCGTAGGCGATATTTATTGACTGTTCGAGAACGGGCAATCTCTGGTCTTCCAAAACGGCGACCGCAGGGGTCGACCGACAGCCGAACCAAGCATCGAGGAACAAGGACATGAGTAACGCCACCGCAAACACCAAGAATCCGCAAGTCCTGCTGGTCAATTCGAGCGGCCGGGTTCATGACTCCGTCAGCCGAAGTCTGACCGGCGACGTCGTTCGTGCTCTCGAAATCCGCTACGGCGGTATCCAGGTCAAGAGCCGTGACCTTGCCGACGGCGTGCCGTTCGTGGATGAGGCCTGGATCGATGCAAACTTCACGGCACCGGAAGCGCGCACGGACCGGCAGCGTGAGACGCTGGCGCCGTCCGATCGGCTGGTCGAAGAACTGATGGACGCCGACATCGTGGTAATCGGCGCGCCGATCTACAATTTCGGCGTACCCGCCGCGCTCAAAGCCTGGATCGACATGATCACGCGCGCAAAGCAGACGTTCCGGTACACCGAGAGCGGCTCGGAAGGCTTGTTGACGGGCAAAACCGCCTACGTCGTCGTGGCCTCCGGTGGCGTTGCGGTCGGCAGCGCCGCCGATTTCGCGACACCGTACCTGCGACATGCATTGCAATTCATCGGCATCGCGAACGTCGACATCATCAATGCCGATCGCGTCATCAGTCGCGGCGAAGATGCCCTCGACGATGCCCGCGTTCAGATCGCTGAACGAATTCACACTGCGGCGCAATCGCCCGTCAGGACGGGCTCCTACGGTCAGCCCGGAACGTAAGCCGGGATGTAGGAGCTCGTCCCGACGAGCGGCCTCTTTGGCGGCCGGGAGAATATCTACAATAGGGAAAGGTGAAAGGATGATGATGAGAATACGAAAAGCAAGCGACCGCGGCGCCGTCAGCATGGGATGGCTCGACAGCAAACATACGTTTTCGTTCGGTCACTACCACGACCCCGAGCACATGGGATTCGGCAATCTGCGGGTCATCAATGAAGACCGGGTGCGGCCGGGCAAGGGCTTTGCACCGCATTCACACGAGAACATGGAGATTATTTCCTACGTGATAAGCGGGGCCCTCGAGCACAAAGACAGCATGGGCAACGGCTCGGTAATCCGCCCGGGTGACGTGCAGCGCATGACGGCGGGCACGGGCGTTCAGCACAGTGAATTCAATCACTCGGACGACAAACCCGTGCATTTCCTGCAGATCTGGATTCTGCCCGACAGCAACGGACTTCAACCGGGTTATGAGGAAAAAAACTTCGCGCCGGAACGCAGACGGGATCAGCTACGCCTGGTGGCCTCGCGCGAAGGCCGGGACGAGTCCCTGTCCGTCCACCAGGACGTCGATCTCTACGCCAGCCTGCTTTCGGCCGGCAGCAAGCTGACGCACCTCTTCGGTACGGCGCGGCGCGGGTGGATTCAGCTGGTGAGCGGCCGGCTAACCGTCGGCGACGAGACACTCGCCGCCGGTGACGGCGCCGCCATCGAGGACGTCGGAACCATCGAGATCACGGCCCTGGAAGACGCCGAGCTGCTGCTTTTCGACATGGCCTGAACACGATTCGAGGGTTTCGTCACAGGCAAGCCGCGCTATCGATGGCATGATGCTTCGATGCGCTCATTGCCCTCATCACTCGTTTTGATCATCGCCAACCTGGCGCCGATAGGCGGCGTTCTCTGGTTGGACTGGTCGGTGTACGAGATCCTGCTACTGTATTGGACCGAGAGCGTCATCATCGGTGTTATCAACGTCCTGCGCATGGCAGCGAATCAGTCCGAGAACCTGCTGGCGGGCTTTTCCCTGGCGCGCTTTTCCCCGGCCGGCACCGAAGCACCGACCGCCGTGATGTTCGAGGCCGCTGGCACGCTGCTGCCGGCGCGCCGCGGCTTGAAGGCGTTCATGATCCCGTTCTTCATGATTCACTACGGGATGTTCTGTTTCGGTCACCTGTCCGCGGTGGTCGGCATTTTTTCGGGGCCCGGCCTGAGCGAGAACCTTCTCGACAGAATACCGCCGGCGACCGAATACCTGTTCTGGGTTGCCGTTGCATTCATCTTTGTGAGCCACCTGTTCTCCTTTATCGTCAACTATCTCGGCAAGGGCGAATACAGACGGACCGGCCTGGTCGCGCTGATGCAGCGACCGTACGGCAGGATCGTCGTCATGCACCTGACGATAATCGTCGGCGCCGGCCTGGTCGTGTGGCTGGGCAACCCGCTGGCGATGCTGCTGGCGCTGGTCGGCGTCAAGATCGGTTTCGACCTGAAACTCCACCATCGCGAACGCGGTAAGTTCGCGGTTATGATCTAGTCTGAGACAGGTTCCGAGCCTCCGGACTCCCGCTGGCGCGACCGCGCCGGTATGATCGCCCGGTATGCCATACGAGGGCGGCAAATGATCAATCGACGCGAATTCCTGACCGCCACCGCGGCCGCAGGTTTACACGGCAGCGCGTTCGCGCAGCGCGGACTCGTCAAGCCCGGCAGGCTTCGCCCGGGAGACAAAGTCGGGCTGGTCAGTCCGGCGACCGCCGCCTTCGAGAAGCAGCCCATCGAGATCATGCAGGAAGCGCTGGCGTCGCTGGGACTCGAACCCGTGTTGGGTGAGAACTTCTACGACCGTCACGGCTATTTCGCCGGTGAGGACGAGGCCCGCGCCAGCGATATCAATTCGTTTTTCAGGGACCCCGACGTTCGCATGATTTTCGCCCGCGGCGGCTGGGGATCCGCAAGAGTGCTGCCGCTACTCGACTTCGACGCCATCGCGACCAATCCGAAAGTGCTGTTGGGATACAGCGACGCGACGGCATTGATCAACGCCGTCCACGCGCGGACCGGCCTCGTGACGTTTCACGGCCCAAGTCCCCTGGACCGGTTTTCGGCCGACTATTTCCAGCGCATCATCATGGACGGGAAGGCCGAGACGATGCAAAACCCCGAGGAGATCGACGACCAGAAGCTCGTTCAGACCGAGCACCGCCTGCAAACCATCCGCGGCGGTAAGGCGACCGGCCGGATACTGGGCGGCAACCTGACCGTACTGACGGCAATACTCGGTTCCGAATACGTTCCGGATTTCAACGATGCCGTCCTTTTTCTGGAAGACGTCAACGAAGCCGTTTACCGGGTCGACCGGATGCTGACGCAGCTCTCGCTCGCGGGGATATTGAGCAAGATTCGCGGTTTCGTCTTCGGCCGTTGCACGGAATGCGGGCCGGGAACGGGTTTCGGATCGCTGACGCTCGAGCAGGTGCTGCGGGAGCATATTCGACGGCTGGACGTGCCCGCCTTCAGCGGCAGCATGATAGGACACATCGATCAGCAGTTTACGATCCCACTCGGTATCGACGTCGAAATCGACGCCGATGCCGGCACGATCCGCATGCTGGAGTCCGCGGTCGTCTAGTCCGAACCCCGCCCGGCTACCTTGACAGAAGTTGACAGAACTTGACACATCTCGCGTAAACCACGCGTATTAGTCGAACGTTTACCCAGTTCGCAGCGGTTCCGTCCGCACCAAAACAACAACGCGAACTGGAGATGGTGATGCAAGACTCGACGCGGCTCTTTGCCGTTCTCGGTTTCGTTCTCGGCTCGTCCGCGGTATTTGCGCAGAACAGCTTCGACTACCTCGAGGTCGGCGCCGGCCGCACGGATTTCGACGTCGGCGCGGATCGGATCGACGCCGATACCTACAGTTTCACGCTCTCGAAGGACTACCGGGAGCGGTTCCTGCTGACCGTCGAATACGCGCAGCTTCTGTTCAACGGCGTTCCCGAATTCGAGTTGCAACAAGACTTGTACTCGGTTCGCCTCGGCTATTACTTCAACGTCTTCAGTCACATCGACGTTTACGGCGGGCTCGCCTACGAAGCCGCGGATTCGGAACTGGAAACCGGGAGCGCCTACGACTACGGACTCGGCGGAACCGTCGGACTCAGGAGTCGGCCGTTCCGCGACTGGGAGTTCGACGCCTCCCTCGATTACACCGGCTACGAGAACCCCATCGCGCTGACTGGACCGAAACTCATCTTCCGGGGCGAAGCGCGCTGGTATTTCAACGACTCGCTGTCGGTCGGCTTCGGCGGAACCTACGGCGAATACGAATCGTCGTGGTTCGGCAATTTTCGTCTCAGCTTCGACCCCGAACCGAACAAATGACCGTTCGGACGCTGAATTCCCGGCCAGCGAAAAACGCCCATCAATCGGAGGAGCGTCCATGAGGACCACCGTTCGTACACCCGTGCTGTTTCTGACACTCACCGCACTGACCGTCGGCTGCTCGAGCGGGTCCTCGTCCAGCCAGGAAGAAGCAACCGGAGAAGGAGCGATCCGGGCGATTCACGCGATCCCTGACCTCGGTCCGGTGAGCTTCGTGATCGAAGAGACCACGCTCGCGACGATCGACTTCAAACAGGTGAGCGGCACCTCGGTATTCGACAACCTCACGTACGCGTTCAATTTCGACATCCTGCTTCCTGATGACGTCGAAGCCACCCGCCTCGTCAGCCTGGAAGTGGACGTCGAAGAGGAGATCGAATACACGTTCGTGTTAACCGGCTCGCTAGCCGCTCCCGAGATCGTTCTCTGGCAACAGTTCCGCAGGGACTGGGAGGCGGCCCTGGAAGAAGCCGAAGAAAACGAGACGGAAATCACCGTCCTCGACATGTCTTACGGACACCTTGCAAGCGCGCTTGGCGACATCGACATCTACGTCGATTCACCCGGCGTTGCGCCGGTCGCCGGCAATCAGGCGGCGACGCTGTCGTTCGGGGAACTGCGGGAGTCCGTCGAACTCGAGGCCGGCGAATACCAGGTCGTGGTCACGAACAGCGGCGACACGTCGAGGTTTCTTTTTGCGTCCGACCCTTTTTTCCTGTCGAGCGCAACCAGTACCGCCCTCGTGATGATGGACAGCGACGCTTCGGACATCTCGGCCTACAGCGTGCGGCTGATCGGAGAAGGAACGGGCACGGAGCTCACGGACATCAACGCCGAATCCACGATGCGCGTCGTGCACGCGGCGTTCAATACCGACGCGCTGGACGTGGTCATCGGCGACGATTTCGACGCGCCGTTCGCCGTAAACGTCGAATTCGGTGCGATCACCGAGCAGTCGACCATCGCCGACGGCGAGCTGAATCTGAACGTTACGCCGGCCGGCAATCCCGGCGCCTTTTTGGCGGAAGAGACGATCCTCATCAGCAAAGGCGCGAGACACACCCTGTTTCTCAGCGGACTGCCGGGCCAGCTGGACGGGATAATGCTGACCGATCGGACACGACGGCTGAGCACGCACGCCTTCCTGCGACTGTATCAGGGATCCGAGCGAGTGGCCCTGGTCGACTTCTACCTCGTGCCGTCGGGCAGCGACATCGCTCTCCTGTCTCCAACGATATCCAGCCTCGGATACACCGGCTCGTCGGGTTATCAGCAGACGGTACCGGATACCTACGACCTGATTTACACGCTACCCGGCACGAAGACGGTGATCGCTGGCCCGCTGCGGATCGACCTGAACGCCCGCGGGATCTACGACGCGATCACGGCAGATTCCATACAGACCGATGTGACTCAGCTGCTGTTTTACGCCGACGAACGCGAAGACTGAGCGTTGTGGCTTCGCCCGCCGGGCCGTGCTCATGCAGAGTGATACCGGATCGTCCGCTTGAATTGACAGCCCTCCGGAGTAGACGTACAAACGACCGCCAAGGAGAGTCTGTTTAACGGCCCGGGGGAAAGCTCAATGAACGTACGAACGCTGTTGATCGTGTCTGTCACGTGTCTGTTGCCGGCCATGGCGGCCAGCCAGGGTGCGCCGGCCGTTGCCGAACCGTTCAAGCTGGGCACGTTCGAGATCGGCGGGGCGCCCGGCGTAGGCATCGTGCTGCGCGACAGCTTGATCGTCGAACTGGCGGCCGCCAACGCCGCGCTCGAACGGCAGGCTGCGTATCCGGCCGTACCCGTGCCCGCCGACATGCTGGAACTCATAGAGCGCTACGATTACGGCGTCAAGCGCAGGTTGTACGAGATCGTCAACCACGTGGTCGACGATGAGCTGCTCGGCCGGAACCGGCCGGCTTACGTACACGACGTCGGCGACGTCCGCACGCTGGCGCCGATCCTGTATCCGGGCAAGATCCTGAACGCCGCCGTGAACTTCTACAGCCACATCGAGGAGGCGGGCAGCGAGCAGGAACGCCGGGCCGCGAGAAGGCAGCGTCAGGAAGCCCGCGGCGTTCCCTACCTGTTCCTGAAACCGAGCCGCGGCGCCGTTATCGGCAACGGCGAGCCCATCGTGATCCCCTACGGGCGCGACCGGACCGACTGGGAAGTAGAGCTCGGCGCCGTCATTGGCCGCACGGCCAAATACGTTTCGGCCAATGACGCGGAGGCCCACGTGTTCGGCTACATGGTGACGCTCGACATTTCGGATCGGGGCGGCCGCCCGCCAGGCGGCGCGCGCTTTACGTCCGACTGGTTTGTCGGTAAGGGGCACGACACGTTTGCGCCGCAGGGCCCGTGGATCGTGCCAAGAGAATTCTACGGCAACCCGATGGAAATCCTGCGGCAGACGCTCAGCATCGGCGACGAACAGATGCAGGAGGCCACGGCTGGGGACATGATCCACTCGCTGTGGGAATTGATCGAATACGCCTCGTCGATTATTACGCTCTATCCGGGAGACGTTATCAACAACGGCACCTCGGGCGGCGTCGGCATGGGAACGGCGGTGCGTGGTGAACAGCGTTTTCTGCAACCGGGCGAGGAGATTTCGGCGACGATCGACGGCATCGGCACGCTGCGGATGCCGGTGATCGCGGAAGACAAGCCCGAGGGACTTACGGGCGCGGAGCTTCCGCCCGTAAGGACCTATCGGGAGTAGGCGGTGGACGAGTTTCTCGAGGCCGCCATCGCGCAGGCACGGGAGGGCCTCGAATCCGGCGGCATCCCGATCGGCTCCGTGCTGGTGATGGACGGAAAGATTATCGCCCGCGGACACAATCGGCGGGTGCAGCGCGGCAGCGCCGTGCTGCACGCCGAGATGGACTGTCTGGAGAACGCCGGGCGATTGAGCGCGGGAGACTATCAGCGTTCAGTCCTCTATTCGACGCTGTCGCCGTGCGACATGTGCAGCGGCGCCGTGCTGTTGTACAAGATTCCCCGCGTCGTCATCGGCGAAAACCGGTCGTTCCGGGGACCGGAAGACTACCTGCGCTCCAGAGGCGTCGAACTGCAGGTCATGGACGACGCAGAATGCGTACAATTGATGCAGGATTTCATTCGCGACCAGCCGGAACTCTGGAACGAGGACATCGGCGTTTAGGGAGACCCTGCAGCGATGAAAACGGAAAAGTTCAATCGCCTGCAGAAACGCCTGCGGCGTAAGGCCGGCAACGCGATTTCGGACTACAGCATGATCGAGGACGGTGATCGCGTCATGGTGTGCCTGTCCGGCGGCAAGGACTCCTATACCTTGTTGGACCTGCTCATGGGCTTAAGGAAAAGCGCGCCCGTGCGCTTCGATCTGCTCGCCGTCAATCTGGATCAGAAACAGCCGGGATTCCCCGAGCACGTTTTGCCGGAATACCTCCGCACACTCGGGATCGAATACCGGATCGTCGAGGAGGACACCTACCGGATCGTCAAGGAGAAACTGCGGCCCGGCAAGACGATGTGTTCACTGTGTTCGCGGCTGCGGCGGGGCATTCTCTACCGGACCGCTGGCGAAATCGGCGCCACGAAAATCGCCCTCGGGCACCACATGGACGATCTCGTCGAAACCCTGTTCCTCAACATGTTCCATGGCTCGCGGCTCAAGACGATGCCGCCGAAGCTCGTCAGCGACGACCGCAAGAACATCGTGATCCGCCCTTTGATTTATTGTCGGGAAAAAGAGATCGCGAAATTTGCGCGGTATCGGGATTACCCGATCATCCCGTGCAACCTGTGCGGATCCCAGACAAACCTCGAGCGAGTACGTATCAAGAACATGCTGGCGGAGTGGGAGAAGGAAACGCCGAACCGGGTGGTGAGCATTTTCAAATCGATGCAGCGCGTGACGCGCAGTCACATGCTCGACACCGAGCTGTACGACTTCTCGTCGATGACCGTCGACTCGGCGGACGAGCTGGCGGAACTCGACATCGCGTTCGACCCGCCCGGCCCCCTCGGACCATCGACGGTCCCCGAGCCCTGTTGACGCCAAGCGGGTAACTCCGTCGCCTAGCCGATATCGACCGTTTGCCCGATGCGGGCAATCGACACCGGCGCGTTCAGCTGCGACCGCAACCTCGCCTCCAGAGGGCCTTGAGACCGCTCCTCGCCGTGCACCAGATAAAGCGGCGGTCTGCCCTCGAACGCGGCGTACCAGTCAACCAGACCGTCCTGATCGGCATGCGCCGAGAGCCCGCCGATCGTGTGAACCCGCGCCCGAACGGGATAGAGCTTACCCCAGAGTCTGATTTTGTCCACACCGTCGACGATTCGCCTGCCAAGCGTGCCGGCGGCCTGATAACCGACGATCACGAGGTGGCACTCGGGCCGCCAGATATTGTTCTTCAGGTGGTGGTGAATTCGACCCCCGCTGCACATGCCGCTTCCGGCGATGATGACCGCGCCGGAAGAGACGTGATTGATCGTCATCGACTCCTCGGTTGATCGCGTGGTATGGAAATTCGGCAGCTTGGGCAGATGTGAGTTCGGCCCGAACAGACGCGCGCCAAAGAGGTGTCGATATTGCGAATACGCGTCGGTTGCCTCGATGCCCATGGGACTGTCGAGAAATATCTGCCAATGGTCGAGACTCCACTCATCGTAATTCTCGGCCATCAGGTAGAGAAGATCCTGTGTTCGTCCGACGGTGAACGCCGGTATCAGAATGTTGCCCTCCCCGGAACGGGCCGCCGCAAAAACGGCCGCCAGTTCCTCCATCGTCTCGGTAAAGGGGCGGTGCCGGCGATCGCCGTAGGTGCTCTCCATCATCACGACGTCGGCGCTGTCCAGGCGGACGGGCGGATTCATGACAGGTGCGTCCCGATAGCCGAGATCTCCGCTGAACACCAGCGTCCGGGAATCCTCGCCGTCGGTGCAGGTCAGCTCGACGATCGAGGAACCGAGAATATGCCCGGCGTCGTGCAGCGTGACCGCGAGTCCTGGCACGATTTCGGTTCGCTCGCCATACGCCAATCCGCGAAATTGCGCGAGGCATGACTCGGCCTCGGCCCGCGTGTACAACGCCGTTACCGGAGCAAGGCCTTTCTTTTTTCGCCGCTTGTTCTCCCATTCGGCGTCTTTTTCGTTGATGTAACCGGAGTCCGGCAACATGATTTCGCACAGTTCGCGGCTCGCGTTCTGCGTGTAAATGGGCCCCTCGTAACCCCGCGTGACCAGCAACGGGATTCGTCCCGAATGGTCGATATGCGCGTGACTCAGCACCACTGCGTCGATCTCTTCGACCGGCACCGGAAACGGGTCCCCGTTTCCCTTTTCTTCAGCGCGACTGCCCTGAATCAGACCGCATTCGAGCAGTATCGTACAGCGCCGGGTCCGCACGACGTAGAGCGAGCCGGTCACGCGTTCGACCGCACCAAAAAACTGTATCTGAAACGTCATATCCAGGTATCGGCTGCCGCCGCCCACTGTTTCGATGAGGGTGCTTTAAAGTGTCCGATCGCGCCGGTTTGAAACAATACGTAGAACTACTCCTTGCTGTCGACTTTGCGGCGTCACATATTTACGCTTCCAATACGAATTTGGAGGCTTTCGCATGACCCAGCCAATCCGGCCCACCGACAAAGTCTATTGGGTCGTCGTTGCCGACGAATCTCACGCCACCGTGTACACCCGCGAAACGAAACGGGCGCCGCTCAACGAACTCTTCTCGCTGCAAAACGAGATTGCTCGAAAAAAGACCGCGGAGCTGATGTCGGATCGCGGCGGACGCAGCTTCGACAGCCACGGGCAGGGCCGCCACACGATGGTCAAGGAAAAGGCCGACCTGCGAAAAAACGCCGCCGCGGCCTTTGCGAAACAAATCGCAGAACGTGCTGCCAAGGCCCTTCACGCGGGCACCTGCCGCGGAATCGCGCTGGTCGCCGCGCCGCGTTTCCTGGGCCTGCTGCGGGACGCCGTTTCGACGGCCGCCCACACGGAACCTTACGCGACCGTTGACAAGGAAGTCGTCGGTCACGACACGTCAACGATCGAAAAACTTCTTGCCGCGAGGTAAACAAACAACGTCGGCGATGACGGACTTCGAGAAACTCCGGAACAAAATGGTCGACCGGCAAATTGCGGCGCGCGGCGTACGAAGCCCCGCCATCCTGGACGCAATGGGCAGCGTGCCCCGAGAGGCGTTCGTTCCGGCGGATATGCAGCGGCTCGCCTACGACGACGCGCCACTGCCGATCGGTGCTCGACAAACGATCTCGCAACCTTACATCGTGGCGCTGATGCTCGACGCCTTGGCGCTCGAAGGAACGGAGCGGGTCCTCGACATCGGCACCGGCTCGGGTTACGCGGCCGCGCTCCTCGGGCGGCTCGCCGCCGAGGTCGTCTCAATCGAGCGCATTGAGGAACTGGCCGCATCCGCTCGCGCCACGCTCGACAAGCTCGGCTGCAAAAACGTCGAGATCGTTCACGGCGATGGCTCGAAAGGCTGGCCGGACCGAGCGCCCTACGACGCCATCGTGGTCGCCGCCAGCGGCCCCGACGTTCCGGAGTCGCTCAAACGACAGCTCTCGATAGGCGGACGGCTGGTCATGCCGATCGGCGCGAGTCGCGACGTCCAGCGGCTGGTCCGAGTCACTCGCAGGACGGAAGATCGATACGATATGGAGAATCTGACGAGCGTCCGCTTCGTCCCGCTGCTTGGCGACGAAGCCTGGGCAAGCGACGACTGAACAACCTGAGTCGCCCGTCAGGACGGGCTCCTACAACGATCTTGCCAACCCTGTTGCAGCCCATCCTGACGGGCGACCCGCTTGCTGAACGCAACACACAGGCAGCTTTGATACCCTGCGGCCTGACGTAAATCTGCTAGAGTCTGGCCTGGTAACAGGCCCACTTCTCTTTGGAACCGTAACGGAGACAGCAATACCATGCGAGTGATTCTTGTACCGGTCGCCGACAGACCGGAATGCGCACGCGCGTTGCGCACGGCGTTTCATCTTGGCAAGCGAATCGATGCAAGCATCGTCGGTTGTCATATCCGCGCCCACACCAGCTCGAAGGTCTCGCTGTCGTCCGAGTTCAGCGCTCAGTATTTCGGCGGCGGCAGCAAAGCGACGGATTCGGCGTGGCGCAGCAAGACAACGCAGAAAGCGTCCGTCGCGGCCAGGAAACTGTTCGAGTCCATATCCGCCATGAACGGCTACGACGTGTCCAAACGCCCGCGAAGCACGCCCGTCTCCGGCTGGCAGGAAAGGGTCGGCTCGCCGGACAAAGTGATGCGTATCGTCGGACCGGTCTCCGACCTGGTTGTCGTGTCGCGCCCGTCGACGAAGGGCGGCGACATAGCCCGCATATTCATGCTGACGGCGCTCATGGAATCCGGCCGCCCGGTCCTGATTCTCCCGCAGACCGGCGCCGCGAAAGTCGGCCGCCGCGTGTGTATTGCCTGGAACCAGAGCATCGAGGCGGCGCGGGCGGTCGCCAGCGCAATGCCGATTCTGCAGGCCGCCGATCAGGTCACCATCGTCAGCGCGGGTCCGGAGGACCGCCTGGGGCCCAAATCACAGCAGCTGGTCAACTACCTGAGATACTGGGGCGTGAATTCGGAACGCGTTTCGACACGCGGCCGCGACGTCGAGAAAGAGCTGATCGAAAGCTACCGCAAGTCGGAATCGGACCTGTTGCTGATGGGCGCCTACAGCAAGAGTCGGTGGCGTCAGATCGCGTTTGGCGGCACCTCTCACCACATCCTCGAAAAAGCCAAGATCCCGGTGTTGATGCTCCACAACTAGCGATCACGGCGAAAACGCGGCCCCGGCCGAAATCCTGCAGGGGCCCGTCGCGATGGGCGCGCCGGGCTCGTTTTCGGTTGCGTTCTGCATGACAGAAAAGGTAAACAAATACAGTAACGTGAGTGTTTCAGCACTATGCTTTTGCGATGGCCGATGCATCAGAAATACCCGAAGAATCGCCCGGGGAGCCGCTTGAGGAATCGGGCGGCCTGACCCGCCGCGAATTTCTGGGCAGCACCGCCGGCGCCGGCGCGGCGTCTCTTCTGGGCGGCGCGGCGGCCGCGCAGGAAAACGGCGACGCCGGGCGTCAGGCCGTAACGGCCCCGTCGCCTTCCGTGGCGCAGCTCGAGCGCGATAGCGGCGACTCGGCGCCGCCTGACATCGTTCCGCGAGCAGTTCGGCGACCCGGCTCGGATCTCATGGTGCAGATCCTTCGCGACCTGGACGTCGAATTTGTCGCGGCCAATCCCGCGTCGAGTTTCGAGGGCCTTCAAGAGTCGATCATCAACTACGGCGACCGGCCGAATCGCACGCCCGAGTTCATCACGGCTTTGCATGAAGAATCGGCCGTTGACATGGCGCACGGATATGCGAAGGCCGAGGGTCGGCCGATGGCGGTAATGCTCCACGGCACCATCGGCCTGATGCATGCATCGATGGCCATTTACCAGGCTTATCAGACGCAAACGCCCGTGGTGATCATCGCCGGGCGCGACGATACCAATTTCCTGCGCGCGCAGTCCGCCGACGACATCGCTGGAATCGTTCGCTCGTTTACGAAGTGGGATGCACATCCGCGGACGCTGGCGGATTCGCTCGACGCCATCCAGGAGTGTTATCGGCAAGCGATCACCCCACCCTGCGGCCCCGCGGTCGTCGTTCTCGATACGGAGCTTCAGAAAGCAGAAGCGGGCGATCTGCCGGTGCCGCGATACCGGCCGCCGCGTATCGCCGGGATCAGCGCCGAACAAGCCGCGGCCGTCGCCCGTTCGCTGATCGAAGCCCGAAATCCGCGAATATCGGTTGGCCGGTTTCGCACGCCGGAGGGCATTGAACGAGCCGTCGAGCTTGCCGGCCTGGTTGGCGCATCGGTCACGACGCGCGCGTGGATCGAGCCGATGAGTTTTCCGCAGGGTCATCCACTGTGCGGTCCGGGCGCCGACGGCGAGCACGACTTCACGCTGGGGCTCGAGACCGGGGGCGCGCAGGCGTCGATTATCGGACCGCACCGCCGAACCGTCGAAGGGCGCGACGTAACGGGCATAGGCTACGGCTTCGTCCGGCCGCCCCGTACGCCGTTGCGGGGACCCTATGCACCGCCCGAACCGGGCGAAAACGACATGACGGCCGACGCCGAAGCCAGTATCCCGCTGATCATGGCGGCGATTTGGGATCAGCTGAGCCCGCAGAAACGACGGCAAATAGAAGCACGAAAAATACGGCATACGGAGGCGAACAGGGCGGCTCGGGTTGCCTCGCTGCGCGCGGCGCTTGCCGAACGGCGGCGCGGGTGGAACGGCAGTCCGATCAGTCTCGCCAGGCTTTACGCCGAACTCTGGTCCCTGGTGAAAAACGAGGACTGGTGTCTCGCTTCACCGACGCAGTTTTCCAGCGGACACAATCGCGCATTCTGGGAACACAACAAACCCTACAGCCACCTCGGCATGCACGGAGCCGGCGGACTCGGTTACTGCATCGGTGCGTGCACGGGTGCCGCGCTGGCCGCAAAACACCGCGACCGCATCGTGCTCAACATTCAGACCGACGGCGACCTGAACTACGTGCCCGGCTCGCTCTGGACCGCCGCACACCACCGCCTGCCCATGCTCGTCATCATGCACAACAACCGCGCCTACCATCAGGAACTCATGTATGCACAGTACGTAGCCGGAGTCCGCGGGCGCGGCGGCGACCGCGCCCATATCGGCACGACGTTCAGGGACCCGTTCATCAGTTACGCCAAGCTGGGCGAAGCCTACGGCGTCGAGAGCGAAGGCCCGATCGACGACCCGGAGCAGCTTTTTGCCGCCCTCGAACGCGGCGTCAACGCCGTGAAAGAGGGCCGGCCGTACCTGATCGACGTGCTCACGCAGCCGCGCTAGCGTTACGACCCATGGGGTGATGAACCGTACTTCGATGAAAAAGGTATTACGAATTACCGCGCTGCTGGGCCTGTGCCAACCGCTGTGCGCGCAAGAGACGGACGGCGACGTCGAACGCGGAGCAGAGCTCTATTACGACTTCGCGTGTTACAGCTGCCACGGCTACAACGCAACCGGACGCACGCCCCTGTCCCGCGAGACCAGTGGAATCCTGAGCGACGAGGGCTTGTTCATTCGCTATTTGCGGCTGCGCGCGGATCAGAATCCGGTAAATCCGAAAAACAGCATGCCCAACTACGATGTGCGTGCGCTCAGCGACGACAAGGCGTCCGATATTTACGCCTACATCGTGTCATTGCAGGATGACCCGCCCGAGATCGACGACGTACCGGTGTTGCGGCAGATCATCGACGACGCAGAACGGAGGAACGACATTGATCCGAACGACGAATAGATTCCCGTTGCTGGCCGCCGTTTTTGCCGCACACGCGATTTCAGCGAACGTCGCGCACGCACACCACTCCGCCGTGGCGTTCGACCAGGCCAGCACGGTGACGGTGTCGGGAGACGTCACACGCTTCGTGTGGCGCAATCCGCACATGGCCATCAACATGGAAGTCACCGATGACGCGGGCAACAAGGTGCTTTGGAAAATCGAGGGACCGGGCACGACCGTGCTCAGCCGGCAGGGTTTCAATCGGGGGTCCATCAATCGGGGCGACACGATCACCGTGGTCGTGAACCCGCTGAAAAGCGGCAGGCCCGGCGGGCTCCTGCAGGCAATCACGCTTGCAAGCGGTGAAACGCACGCGCTAAGCGAGGATTACGAACCAGGCTCCGGTCCGGGCGCCGCACCGGCGCCCGCGGAGCGAACGCGCCGGACGATTCCCTCGCTGGTCGAGTGGGTTCCGCCGCCAGCGGGCGAAACCTGGCGGCAACGCGAGAAAAAAACCCGGCCGGCACAGCTTCCCGTGGTAGGCACGGATCCGCGCCAGACGGGCCCGGGCGCGCTGGACCCCGATCATCTGGCGAAACCGTGGCCGAAAGCGCCGTTTGACCTGACCGGCACCTGGGCGTTTCGCGGCGAAGAAGACTACCGCGCGAATTACGGCTCCTACGAATTCAAGCCGCATCCGGAGTTCACCGAAAAAGGTAAAAAAACCTATGCGGAGTATCTCGGTCACGCCAGGGCGGGCCGCCGCTTCGGCGAACCGACCGCGCAGTGTTATCCCGCGGGAATGCCGCGACTGATGACCCGATACGGTTCGCTGATGATGATGCAGTACCCGACCGCCATCTTCATGGTATCGAGACTGAACAACGAATATCGCGCCATCTGGCTGGACGGCCGAGCGCGTGAACCCGAAGCGAGCCGTGATCACAACTGGAACGGTGAATCCATCGGACGCTGGGAAGGCGACACGCTGGTCGTGGAAACCACCGGTTTTACCGATGAGAATCATCTGATTCAGCAAGGGGTTTTCACGGGAGACCAGCTAAAGATCATTGAAAGGATTTCGGTCATCAACGACGGCAATACCATGGTGATGGAATACGTCATGACGGATCCGGAACACTGGATCGGCGAATGGCGACACGTAAAATTCCGAGACAGGATCCTGCGCGCGGACGTCCGCGAAGCAACCTGCCTGCCCGCCGACAACGAATTACTGCCGGGCATGTAGACGGGCCGGGCCATGCTTGCGAAAAGGTAAGAAACGATGAACACGAAAACCAGACGAACAGCCGGCGTACCGGTCGTTGCAATGGTGTTAGCAGCCAGCGCCGTCGCAAACGCGCACCATTCCCACGCAAGCCTCAACAAGGAGGACGTGCGCACCTACCGGGGCGTGGTCACGCGCTACAGCTGGACGATGCCGCACGTATTCATGAAGGTCAGGGGCCAGGACGAGGACGGCAAAATCGTCGAATACAGCATCGAAATGAACCATCCACCGTCGATGACCCGGAAAGGCTGGAGCAAGACGTCTTTCAGACCCGGAGACGTCATCATCTGGGAGGGGCCGCACGACCACGATCCGGACCGTCACTACACCGGCATGCTCTGGGCCGAAAGGGCCCGCGACGGGGTCCGTTTCACGATGGACGACGAAGCGCCGGGCGAGGTGACGCCCTCGACGGATTTCACGGGGCTCTGGAAGCGTTCCGACATCGGCGGCTGGAAACCGCACTACCGTCCTCCCGAGGACTGGCCGCTGAACGACACCGGCAAGGCGATGGTCGAGAATTTCGACGAGAACAGCAACCCCATGGTCCGCTGCGGCAATCCGGGTCCGCCGAAATCGATGATCGTTCCCTATCCCGTCAACATCACCCGGCCCGACGACGATCACTTCGTATTCGAGCGCGAACTCATGAAAGAAGTTCGCACGATCCACATCGATCACGAGCACGATGACGAAAAGAGCAAACCGTCCAAGCTCGGTCATTCCGTGGCGCATTTCGACGACGATGAGCTCGTGGTCGAAACGACGAGTTTCACGGCCGACAAATGGGGCACTCACACGGGTATCGACTCGAGCGACCAGAAACGCCTGGTTGAACGGTTTTCGCTCGCCGACGAGGGAATTCACCTACTCGCGGAAATTACCGTCACCGACCCGGTGTATCTTGCGGAGCCGGTCACGTTCATCCACCGCTGGAAAAAACTCGCCGACCGCGAGGTGATTCAAGTACCGTGCACGATGGAAGCCGCCCGGCTCTATCTCGAAGCGGGTTACGAGGATCACGAAAAACGGTGAGCTCCAATCCGCCTACGAAGATCATCTGGCGTATCCCGCGGACCGCGGATTGATCTTTAGTGACTGACCCAGGCAGTGCACCGGCGTCCGCTCCTGCATGATTGGGACCACGGTTCCGTACCCCGCGGACCGCGGATTGATCTTTAGTGACTGATCCCGATCCCTCGTCGGCACGAGTCCTGCAGCAAGACGGAAAAACCGACCGGTCAAGGCAGCGTGACGTTCTCCGGCGTAATGCCCTCCCGGGCGAGCACCGTTTGCGTCGCCGGACGTCGATCGATCCGTCGGCGGTGCGCCATCCAGCTGGGCATATCGGCGACGTGGGGAATGATGTCGTCGCGTTGGCTCCAGATATGGAATACGAGCAAATAGGGATCAACGACGCTGTACGTATCGCCGAGCGCCCATGTATTGGACTCGAGACGACGCTCGACTTCGAGCAACGTGTCACGAAGTCTCGGAATGCCGGTTTCGCGCACCCTGGGGTAAAGCGACTCGTCCGCAATCAAAAAGCCGGGCCGAAACAACGGGCGAAACGCGAGATGCACGAAACTCGACAGGAAGTTCATCCATTCGTGTGCCCGTGCGCGCTCCAGCGGATCGTCCCGCGGAATCAGCTCGACGCCCGGCGCCGCGGCGTCGGCAATGTAGGAAAGAATCGCCTGCGTCTCGGTCAGCACTTCGTCGCCGATTTTCAGCGCCGGGATTTTTCCCCACGGATTGATCGCCAGATAGTCGCCGAGACGGTGCTCACCCTTGCGTATACGAACCATCTTTGCCGTGAACGGCAACCCCGATTCCTCCAGCGCAATGTGACAGGCCAGCGAACAGGCGCGCGGGCTGGTGAACAGAGTCAGTTCGGGCACGGGGATCCTTCAGCTTGGAAAGGCATGGAATCGGTGAGCAAAGGCTAATGCGCCCGAATCCGGCGATCAAGCGACGAAGTCGCTGACCGAAACCGACGGCCGCCCGGCATTGACGCGGGTCAGGTCCAAAGCGTGAGGGGCAACATTCCGTACGCGAACAGGGTGACGCACCATTGCAGCATTGCCAGCGCAGCGATGCCGTGCACGGCCGATCCCCTCGACGCTTTTTTGCGACGAACCGCTTTCAGCAGAGTCCAACAAGCCGCCAGCGGCAGTACGGCGGTCACCAGCGCAAGCGTAACGGCGCCGGCCGTCGGATCACCCAGCGCCATGAAAGACTGTGAAAAAAACAGCGGCACGGGCACCAACAGTCCGCTTATGGCAAAAAACGCGGGCATCACCGGATGTGAGAGGGCGTTTCGGCGGCCGCGCGCCAGCAGGACAACCCCGGCGAACAGGAGCCACGCCACACCGCCGAAACCGACGACGAAACCAAGCCAAAGAAGGGCGATAAACGCCGACGAAATCCTTTCATAGCTGCCGAAACCGTCGCTGTAGAGGTACTCGCCGTTATCGCCGCGGTGCAGGACATGCGACGTCGTCGCGCGATCGTCGGCGGAATACAGCCGGGGGCCCGTCGGCCTGAGCACACGACCGACCCCCAGGGTGGGAGCAAGAACCACGTTCTCGCCGACGACGCCGACTCGCCTGGCGCCGAACAGGGTATCCAGGTAGACGAACGCCGAAAACCGATTCGGACGCGGCACGTAAAAGCCCTCCCAGGCGTCGCGATCCTGCGCCGCCTCAACCGACGCCGGCGCATCCGCGACCTCGAGATCGAGCGCGGCAATGAGCGCTTCCGCGATACGACCGTAGTCCGCGGTTTCACTGTCCGTGTTAACGGCATAGGCAAACGCCTTCTTCTCCGTCGGGTAGACGCACAACATGGCCGAAAAACCGACGATGCTTCCGGCGTGGCAATAACCGACGACACCGTGTCTGTCGCGCCTGCCCAACCCAAGCGCGTATCCCGCGACCAATCCTCCGTTAGCGGCCAGGGTGCCCACCGGCCTGCCGCGCGCCGCCATCAGTTCGGCGCCGACGAATTCCCGGCCGTCAATGGAACCGTCGCTCATCAGGAATTCGGCGAAACGGCCGAGGTCCGCGGCCGTCGTCGTAAACTGCGCCGCGGGCCTCAAAAAGACGGGCGCAGCCGGGAATCGCCCGCCGTCGTCGACGTGTCCCCAGGCGAGCGTCGGATCGGCGCCGCTGCCCTCCTGCGTGGTAAATGCGAAGGTGCTTTCGGCCATACCCAGCGGCATCAGCAGTTTTTCGTCGAGGTAGGACTCGTATCTTTCCCCGGTCACTTCCTCGATCAGCGCGCCGAGAAGTCCGTAACCCATGTTCGAGTAAGAGAAGCGACTGCCGGGCCGTGAGCGAGCCCGCAGGAGATTGTCGGTTTGCGGAAAGGCAGCCGACAGCGGCGTGTCCGGCGTCGGGCGCTGGCTGAACAATTGCCAAAGCCTGGCATCGTCCAACCCGGACGTGTGATCGAGCAGGTGCCGAACCGTTACCGGTGCATCGTCCCGCCAGGGGTTGCTGATCGCCACATTCGGCAGGTAGCTCGACACCGGTTCGTCGAGATCAATTGTCCCCTGCGTGGCGAGACGCAGTACGCCGGTTGCAAGCACCGCCTTGGAAACGGAGCCCACGTGAAAACGCGTACCCGCGGTGAACGGTGTCTTTTCCAGATTGTCGCTGAATCCTGCCGCGCCGACTTCGCCCGCCAGGCCCGGTCGGATCAGTGTCCACGCCGCACCGACCAGGCCCTCGCCTTGCAGGACAGCGGCGACCTCTTCGCGCACGGCGTTCCCGCCGTCCGCGAACGCCGTGTTTGGCGGCAGCAGCACGCCCACGGACAAGAAGGCGGCAAGTAGCCACGCGCATTTTGCGTTTTCCGTCATCGGGCAATCATACAGAAGCGTCCAACCCGAAAAGCCGCGATCTCCCTACCCGCGCCTGTTACATCTGATGAACTCGATGGCGGCCGTTCACTTTGAACGCCCCACTGGTAGCGATAGTATTTGTGCCATGCCCGACAGCTGGAGACGTTGATGCCGCCGTCTTGCGCAACCGGTTTTTTCAGCTACTGCGCCGCGCTCGCCGCCGTGTTGCTACTGTCATTCAACGCAGCTGCCGCCGATGACGCCGAACTGCCGGACTGGAGCGGCGTATGGGAGCGTTACGAGGGCAACGGGGGAATGTTCGACGTCGCGACGACCGAACCGCCCGAAGGCCGCGCGGGCAGCCCGGGCGTGCGTCAACACCCGCCGCTGACCGACGCCTGGGAAAAGAAGTATCGGGATACCCTCGAGGTGGTCGCCAACGGCCGGCTGCCCGATCCCATCTCCTACTGCGGCACGCCGGCGGGTTATCCGAGACTGCTCGCGCTGCCGGACGTTTACGAATTCATCGTCAGGCCGGAGCAAACCTGGATCGTTACGGAGAATGGGCCGAACATCCTGCGAATATACACCGATGGCCGCGGGCACCCTCCCGCCGACGAACGCTGGCCGACGTTCACCGGCGATTCAGTCGGGCATTGGGAGGACCGTACGCTGGTCTTCACCACCGTCAGCATGATCGGCGAAAAACACACGATCCTGGACCGCAGCGGCCTCGTTTTGAGCGAGCAGGCGAGTATCCGCACGCGCCTGTTCGAGACCGACACGGGACTCCTGCGCGCGGAACTGACCATCGAGGATCCGCTCGCGTTGAGGGAAGCCTGGCGGGTCACGCGGCATTTCCGACGCCTACCGGCCGGCACGCGCGTCTACGACTACGCGTGCGCGGAAAACAATCGCAATCCGATTACCGATTCCGGCCAGACGCTGACGCTGGGCCCCGACGGAAAACCCATCGACGTCGTGATCGAGAACGACTGAGGTAAGCCAATGAATCGCGTCAAAGAACTCGGCTCGTCGGCCATCGCACTATTGCTGTTAGCCGGCGTCATGGCACATGCCCATCATTCGAGCGCCATGTTCGATAAACAGACGGTTCGCGAAGTAACGGCAACCGTCCGGGAATTTCAGTGGACCAACCCGCACGTCTGGATTCAGGTGATGATTGAAAACGACGACGGCGAACTCGAGGAGTGGAGTATCGAGGGCGGCGGTCCGAACTCCTTGTTCCGAAAGGGCTGGCGACCGAACTCGTTCAAACCGGGCGACGTCATCGAGATAAAATTCAATCCGATGCGCGACGGCTCGGAGGCCGGCGGCTTCGTCGGCGCGAAACTTGCGGACGGCAGCACGCTTGGCAATTGGTAATCGAACGGGAAAATCGAATGCCGGAGTTCCCAATCATTCGCCAGGCCAACCCGAACGAGGCCGGATGTTTGTCGGAACTCGCGCTGAGATCGAAGGCCTACTGGGGATACTCCGAGGATTTCATGGCGGCCTGTCGCGCCGAGCTGACCGTCGAAACAGATCGATTGCGCGATGACGACTACCAGTGTTTCGTCGCAACGGAAAACGATTCCATATTGGGTTTCTACGCGGTGGAACCCGTCTCCGAAAGCGTATTCGAGTTGGAGGCGCTGTTCGTCGAGCCGGATCACATCGGACGCGGTATCGGACGTCTGCTCATTCAACACGCGCTTGATACTCTCGCCAAACAGGGCGCCACCCGTCTGTTGATACAGGGAGATCCACATGCGACCGAATTCTATCTGGCCGCCGGCGCACGCCGGATCGGGAGCCGGAACTCGGACAGCATCCCCGGTCGCTCCCTTCCGCTCTTCGAGATTGACATCGATGCTACGGAATCCCTCCGTTGAGGGACTCCGAACGCAAACCGATGACGATAACTATCAGGGTGAGTCGGCGAGCGCGATCACCGCGGCCTGAGCACGGCGGCTAAACCTGCCCCCGCGTCAGCTGTGTGTTCCCGAAAAACGCCTCGCGAGTTTCGTCGCTGGGATTGCCGATGACCTCCTGGTCCTTCAGCAAGGCCATGCCTCGCTGCACACCCGGCCGCTCCGCGACCGACTCGAACCAGCGTTCGACGTTCGGGTATCGTTCGATGTCGATCTCGTGCAGCCAGCGGACGTCGATCCAGGGATAAATGGCCATGTCGGCAATCGAGTAGTCACCGGCAATGTAGGAGTTGCCTTGCAGCCGCTCGTCCATGACCCGATAAAGGCGTTTGGTTTCGTTTTGATACCGATCGATCGCGTACGGGATCTTTTCCGGTGCGTACCCGAGGAAATGCCCGCATTGCCCGAACATCGGCCCGACGCTGGCCGTCTGAAAATTCAGCCATTCGAGGACGCGATACCGAGCTACCCCGTCCGGCGGCAGAAAACCGCCGGTTTTGTCAGCCAGGTATTGAAGGATCGCACCGGACTCGAACAAGGAGAACGGCTCGTCGCCCGGCCCGTCGGGATCGACAATCGCCGGGATCTTGTTGTTCGGGCTGACCGCGAGGAAATCGGCGGCAAACTGCTCACCCTTCAGTATGTTTATCGGCTTCAGTGCATACGTCAGACCACATTCTTCCAGCATGACGGCAATCTTTTTGCCGTTTGGCGTCGGCCAGTAATAGAAATCGATCACCGCGCAGCCGCCCGCAGAGACAGCACCTCGGCAACGGCCGCCGCGTGATTTTCGGCGCTCATATCGCCCGTGTAGGGCGTCTTGTAGTGCCAGGCAACCGACGGTCGTTCGACCGTCCGCGCAAACCAGTCGGCCAGCGCCGGCCAACGTTCCCGCCACTCGGCGCAGGCGTTGCCGGGCAGCGATTCGTTGCCGGCCGCAAACATATCGACAAAACTCACGCCTTGAAGCAGGCCAACGTGACCGATGTCGAAACCGCTCCAACCTGCCGATTCGCCGTCCAGCAGATCGTAACTGTGCGCGATCTTCGGCCAAAGCCAGTCGAACAGATCGGCACGCCGTGCTTCCGGCTCGCGCCAGCATTCCATCACGAGCTGCACCGCAAACTCGAACACGGAATCGCCCAGGGAAAGCCGACGCAGCGCATCGAAGCGCGCCCCGCCCGCCGACGGATAAAGTCCCTCCCCCGACGACAGGCTGTCCAGGTATTCCACAACCACCTGGCTGGAATACAGGGCCGTGCCGTCGTCCAAGGTCAGAAAAGGCACCTTACCCAGAGGATTCAGGGCGGAAACGTCGTATTGGCCCGCCACCCACGCCCCTGTGCAATCGCGGAATGGAAACGTCGGTACGCGTTCTATCGAATCGGCGAGGCCCGCCTCGTGGGCAACAACCAGCACTTTGTGCACAAAGTCGTGAAACGGAGAGTAGAAAACCTTCATCGGCGGCGACCCCCGGCCTTGTTGTCGTGCCCACCGATTGTATCGGACACCCGTTCAGGAACCGCCTGTCCGCCCCCGTAGTGCGCGGATACCGCGCATGAGTGTTTCGCAAAACGGATCGACGTCGGCGCTGTCCATCACGGTCGAACAGACGCCGAGCATGCCTGGAGACAGCCAATACCCGTTCTGCACCATGTACCGGTGCAATCCCGAACTACGGTACACGTGCCCCCGCTCGGCCAGGTCGTTCAATCCCGGCTCCGTGAACGACACGGCGAAGATCGAGTACTGGCCGCGCACGTCGCCTTCCGTGTCCGTGAGGCTCAGGACCTCCGCGCAGCCCTTCCTGAAGGACGCACCGAGATCGTTGAGCCTCGTAAACGCCTCGCCGGTCATCATTCGCATCGCGGCATGGCCGGCGGCCATCGACACCGGATTCGCGTTGTAGGTACCGCCGTGGGGCAACCTGGCCTTACCCTCGCCGGTCTCGAAAACCGACATGACGTCCGCGCTTCCCGCCACCGCGCCAACCGGAAAGCCGCCGCCGATGATTTTGCCGAGCGTGGTCAGCTGCGGTCTGAGGCCTCTGTCGCCCTGCACGCCCGCCGGTCCCGCGCGCAGCGCCACAACCTCGTCGGCGATGAACAGCGCTCCACTCGAGATGCAGAAGTTCTCGATCATCGCGAGAAATTCGTCTTCGGGCCTGAACCGCGACATGCCGATACCCAGCGGATCGACGAGCACGGCCGCGAGCTCATCGGCGTGTTCGTCGAGTATCCTACGCGCGACCGCCGGCTGGTTGAACGGGATGACGACGACGTTGTCCAGCACGCCCTGCGGCGTACCCTGAGCGTAGGCCCTGGCCGCCGGATCGCCGGCCGCCAGGTCCGTCGGCTCGACGCCCAGGCTCACCTCGGCGAAGTCGTAGGAGCCGTGATAGGCGTTTTCGCATTTCGCGATTTTCGACCGCCCGGTATAGGCGCGCGCCGCCTTTATCGCCTTCATGACCGCTTCGGTGCCTGAATTCATGAATCGTATCTTGTCGAACGTGTCGGAGCGCCCGCACAGCAGCTCCGCCAGCTCGAATTCCGCCTCGCTGCCGAAGGAGTAGCCGGAGCCGCGTTCGATCTGCGCGATCGCCGCGCTGACGACGGTCGGGTGCGCGTGTCCGTGGATCATCGACGTATAGTTGTTGTTGAAATCGAAGAGGCGATTGCCGTCCACGTCGATCACGTATTTGCCCTGCGCCGCGCGCGCGTAAATCGAGTACGGGGCAATTCGGATGGTGCTCCGGGACCCACCGTCGGTGAGCACCCCCTGTGCGCGGGCAAATAGCGCCGCGGACGTCGATTCCGGATTGGGATATCTCACGACGGCAGTTCCGTCACCCGCTGGCCTGATCCTGCGAAGTCTAGCGCCGGGCCCGGTCCCGTCAAGCCTGTCATTCCGCAGTAACGCGAGCCTGGAACAATACACCGGTCTCGGGAGCGCTTGCGCTGCCTCGAGTTTCGGTGACACGGATGGCTATTGATTCAAGAGAGTGCGCTGATCGAGCGACGCGCATCACTTCGGTGCACAAACGCCGGTGGCGCGAAAGACAGGCGGAGCAGTTTTATCAGTCCGTTCGCACACTTGCGGCCCGGCACCGCCAGCTGGCACAGAACATGCACTGCACCGGGCATGTTTCTTCAGTCTGGCCGGCGGGCAGCGCGCGTGCCGGGCGATCGGCGGACATTCCTGCGTTGATGGAACAACGGCGTGAGCACCAACATTTCAAGACTGTCATTACGCGGCCTGCGTACGTTCTGCATCGCCGCCCAGTACGAAAGTTTTCGCACGGCTGCGGATGAACTTTTTGTGACCGCGTCCGCCGTCAGTCATCAGATCAAGAGCCTGGAACAGGACCTGGGCTTGCTGCTGTTCGAGCGGAACAGCCGTTCGTTGAGCCTCACGGAAATTGGCCGCTCGCTGTTTGAAGATGCACAGCCATTGATACAACAGCTCGATTCGGTCGTCGCCAACCACAGCGCCAAAGCACAGCGGAAGTCGCTGCGGATTTCGGTGCAACCGTTTTTCGCCAGCGAACTATTCGTACCGCAGCTCAATGAATTCACCGGGAAGCACCCGGACATCGGACTCCAGGTGGACACGAGCGACGAATCGTCGGAGAAGATTCCAGCCAACGCGGACGTATCGATTCGTCTGTTCAGCTCACCGCCCCCGGCAGCGAATGCCGACCTGCTGTTTCCGCTGCGACTCATACCGGCAGGCTCACTCGATTTTTACGAAAGCGTGGTCGTAAAAAGAAAGAAGATCGTCAGCGACTTCCCGATTATCGTGCACGATACGCGACCAAAAGCGTGGCAGCAGTGGTCGAAAAAGTCGGGTATCCAGGTTCCCAAAGACACCAAGGTCATCCGGCTCGACTCTATGATTGCGATTGCACGCGCCGCGGAACGCGGTCTGGGCGCAGCGTTGATTCCGGTCCCGCTGAGCAATGGATGGTTCGACTCGGGCAGCCTCGTCCCCCTGTTCGAGAAGGAACTCGTCGTGGCCGGCGGATATTACCTGATATGCAAGGAAGAGCGGTCCCGCGAAGAAAGCGTGCGCGTGCTGCGCGAGTGGGTACTGGAAAAATTTGCGGAACGCCCGCGGGCGCGGGCCGTATAGGCTCTTGTTGCAGGAATTTGACAATCCAAGATGATTTTTTTTCACCTGAGGATGCAAGATTTTTCGTTTGCCGGAGTTGCGTGGGCGGCTTACTGTTTTCGCGTCGGGATGCAAAACGCGTCCCGGTATTTTCGAGAACAGACATTCGCCTGGAGACAGCACAATGTTGCAAACAGCAAACTTTTTGCGCGGCATGACCGCGTTTCGATCAAGCGCACTGCTGGCGGTCGCCATGTTCGCGGTTTCGCCGGCTGTCGCCCACGATCCACAGGGGGCTTTCGTAATGACGGTTATCCGTGACGCCGCGTACGGCGGCAAGGTGACCGCGGGAAAATACGACGAGGCCATATTGAAGATCAATGCGCGCAAAAAACGTCCGTCGGAGCGGTTTTTCGCCAGTAACAACCTTTGCGTCGCGTACACGAAGTCCCATGACATCGACAGCGCCGAGAAGGCCTGCAACGACGCCCTGGAGCTGGCTGCTCAGGAGAGGGGTTTCAATTCGGAGGATCTGGATCGAATCGAGCGCAAATACACCGCGATGGCTCTCTCGAACCGGGGCGTCTTGCGCGCGGTGTCCGGAGACAACGCCAATGCCCGACAGGACTTTCTGGAAGCGATGAACCTGGAAGCCGGCCTGTCTTCGCCGGCGCAAAACCTCGCCCGTCTCGATAACATGATTGCAGAGACGGTGACCTCGTTACAAACCGATCACTAAACTGAACCGATCGGTCCAGCCGGCCCGCAACCCCCCCGCGGGCCGGCTTTTTTTTGTGCAGTCGCCAAACAAAACCGTTTTGGCGGAGTCCTCCTAGGGCCTAGCGATCGGCGCTGCTCATTGCCTGTGAAGCCGCGCGAAACATCGGGCCGCTGAGATTCGCACCCGGCATCGTTTGCAGCCTTGCATACATCTCCCTGGCCGTTTCACCGTCGCCCGCCTGCTCCGCCGCTTTCGCGAGGCCGTACATCGACGGCGTGCGCTGCGGAATCCACTCCAGCGATTGCTGGAACGCGGTCATCGCCGAGTGGACCTGGCCGCTTTCGAGCAGAATGTCGGCGTACAGTTCGACAGCGGGTTTCATCGGTTTGGGCGGCCCCGACGGCACGCGGAGATTGTTGACCTCCATGTCCGCCGCTGTCCTGGCCGTTTCCACCGCCGCGTCAACGTCACCGCTCTTCAGCAATCGCACCGAGGCAACCTGCTTCTGCAGCACGGCAATCATCTTCGCGTCGTATGCTTTGCCGGCCGCCTCCGCGCCCTCGCCCAGCGCCAGCAGACGAGCTTCCGCCGACATCGCCCTGTCGAACTCGCCGCGGTGCGCCGCACTCATCCCGATCACGGCCACCCAGTTGGCGTGATCGCCCTCGACGGAACCGCGGGCCGCGAGTTCGAGATCCTGCCAATCGCCGGTTTCCAGGATGTGCCGGCCGCGCATGTCGAGGTAACCGTCGTGCACGCGCCGGCTGTCCGGGTTCCGGTCGAGCGCGGCGACCGCGCGCGACACGTTCTCCTCCGCGCGATCGTAATGCCCCAGCATCAGGTTGGCGTAGGCAAGCCAGGAAAGCGTGTGAAAGTCTTCGCGCCCCTCGGCGAGACCGTATTTCTCATTGGTCGCGACGGCCGCCGCGTAGGCGTCGATGTTCGAGTTGACGACGCCCTCCCACATTCCCAGCTGCAGGAATATGTGGGACGGCATGTGCAAGGCATGCGCCGAGGCGGGAGCGATGTCCGCATAAACCCTGGCCGCGGGCAGCGCCAGGATTGCGTGATCCGGATCGTCAAAAGCATGGATGATGAAGTGCGCCGCGCCCGGGTGGCTCGGGTTCTCCGCGAACACCGCCTGTGCAATCGCCGCCGCGCGCGCCTGCCGGCGAAACCCCCTGTCGCCCGGCCGCACCGTCCCCAGCAGCGACAGCGAATGAAAAATGGCGATCTCGTGATCGTTCGGCCAGCGTTCCTGCATCGAAGCCATTTGCGCCGAATACGCGTAGTCGCGTTCGAGTTTGTCCCCGGACGAAAAATACAGTGTTTCGATCGCCGTCAGATACGCTTTTTCTTTTTCGGTCGGCGCTTTTGCAAGCCTGCCCTCGAAGGTCGGAGCCAGTCGCGTCAGGGCCGCCAGCGCCGCGTCCGCGTCCTGCTGCGCCCAAAGCGGATGATTGTCGCTCATCGCCTGCCCCCAATAGGCCAGCGCAAACGACGGATCGATCTTCTGCGCCTCCTCGAAGGCAAACCGCGCCTCGTCGAACTGGAAGCTGTGCAGCGCTTTCACGCCGGTCAGGAACGCCTCCTGCGCCTCCGGCGCGCCCGAGTTCGGGAAATCGATGCTGCCGAGTTCATCGGCAGTGGTCACCGACAGCGGCAGCAGCAGTGCGCAAAACAAGCCGCTTAGTCGTCGAATGGTCATTTTCTGGTCCCCCTGTGATTGGAGCCGCCCGATCCATCCTAGTGCTCGCTCGTTCGGCTGTCCATCGGCCGCAGCTGTTACGGCAAACGAAATTATCGGTATATGAGACCTCATCGGGCCGGCTCTGTAATAGACTCTGTCGGGTCCGGGCACGTGCCCCGGACTTCGAGTTCAACGTGGAGAAGAATCAATGAGAAAAACCAGCGTCCTCTTATTGTCGGTGTGGGCGACCTTTTTACCCGGCGCAGCCCTTGCGCAGGAAGCCAACGTCGCCGCGTTCGTCGATCTGCGTTACCAGGAGACTGCGCGACTCGCGCGGGCGCTGTGGGAGTACGCCGAGGTGGGTTATCAGGAAGAGAAAAGCAGCGCGCTGCTGCAAACGACGCTCGCGGCCGAAGGGTTCGACGTCGAGGCCGGGGTCGCCGGGATACCGACGGCTTTCGTGGCAAGTTACGGCGACACCGGGCCGGTCATCGCCATTCTCGCCGAATTTGATGCGCTCCCCGGGATCAATCAGGACGCCGTCGCGGTGCGCAGCCCCATAGAAGGAAAAGACGCGGGCCACGCCTGCGGTCACAACCTCTTCGGCGCCGGGTCGGTCGGCGCCGCCATCGCGGTAAAACACTGGTTGGACCGGACCGGAGCGCCCGGCACCGTGCGCCTGTACGGCACGCCGGCCGAGGAAGGGGGCAGCGGCAAGGTTTACATGGTTCGCGAGGGCCTGTTCGACGACGTTGATATCGCACTGCACTGGCACGCCTCCGACCAGAACTCGGCCGCGGCGACGACGACGCTTGCCAATCGTTCGGCCAAGTTCCGGTTTCACGGCATCTCCGCGCACGCGGCCGGCGCGCCCGAAAAGGCCCGTTCCGCGCTGGACGGCGTGGAAGCGTTCAATCACATGGTCAACCTGATGCGCGAGCACGTCCCGCAGGAAACCCGCATCCACTACGTCATTACCGCCGGCGGTCTCGCTCCAAACGTCGTGCCGGATTTCGCGGAAGTCTTTTATTACGTGCGCAACCCGGAGGCGACCAAAGTCGCCGAGATCTGGGAACGCCTGGAAGAAGCCGCGCGCGGCGCGGCGCAGGGTACCGGCACCGAGGTGGAATGGGAGATCATCCACGGCAACCATCCGCTGCTCGTCAACGAAACGCTGGCGAAGATGATGGACGAAAAACTGCGTTCGGTGGGCGGCGTCGATTACACGCCCGAGGAGCAGCAGTTTGCGGAGGAGATTTTTGCGACGCTCAACGCGCCGGACCTGGAGCTGGGGTCCCAGACCCAGGTGCAGGACTACGAAGTGACGCTGGGTTACGGCTCAACCGACGTCGGCGACGTGTCCATTGCGGTGCCGACGGTGGGGCTGAACACCGCCACCTGGGTTCCGGGCACCTCTGCGCACAGCTGGCAGGCGGTGGCGGCCAGCGGCACGAGCATCGGCTTCAAGGGCGCCAACAACGCGTCCAAGACGCTGGCATTGGCCGCCATCGAGCTGATCGAGAACGAGGAGCTTCGCGAGGCGGCGCGCGCCGAACACGTCGAGAAGATCGGCGAGAACTTCCACTACGAGGCGCTGCTGGGCGACCGGCCGCCGCCGTTGGACTATCGTAAATAAGGTTTAGGCGTTGGTGGGGGTCGCCCGTCAGGACGGGCGACCCGCGCTCTTTACTGCCGGTCGGGCGGCGTGCCGTACGGGTAATAGTCGGTCAGGTTCAGGTTTTCGTACTGCAGCGCGTCGAGACGCGTCGTGCCGACGAACGGCCCCGGTGCATCGACGACAAAAATGGATTTTGCATAGCCGGTCTCGTCGAAACCGCGTCTGAAGTGGACTCGCGACTTGATGACGAACACGTCGAAATCGTCGGGATCCAGCGGCCCGAACTCGAGCTGCTCCGTCCAGATGACCTGCCGCAGCGCCGGGGTGAGAATGAGCGAGTTGCCGTCGCCGAAATCGATGATGGCCAATTGATCGAATCCCAGCCCCTCGCCGAAGTAACGTACCGTTCCCTGAATGCGCACGGGTTCGCCGCTCGACGGCGCGGCAAATCCGCCGACTTCCCGGTCGAACAGGTCTCCGGGCTTGGCGTCGGCATCGATCAGCGCCTGAACGGCCGCTTCGTCGCGCAGCGTGGCATACAGGACGTTGCTCACCCGTTGGTCGACGATTTGCTGCAATATGAAGGTCGAATCGCCGTTCCGGTCGCTGTAGTCCGCGAGCACCACCGGCGTTTCCGCGGAATCGAAAGCGGACAGCGTGCGGCTCACCGCCACATCGGGCTGCAGGAGCGCTTCGCCGAACAGGCCCTCGCGGACCCGCCAGATGTATTCCGACATGTCGTCGGCGATGCGGTCGGCCAGTTCCTGGTCGTCGTTGGTCATGACCTGCACCGTTGCGCCGACGTCCGGTACGTCGGACCACGGAAAACCGTAGGACACGCTGACGAACGTGTCGTGATGCCGAGCCTCCCAGCGGCGCGCGCGCTCCATGATGTCCATCGACGGCGACTGACCGGTCCACTGCAATACCGTCGGTGTAATGACACCGGGTTTGCGCGTCGCCGTCGTCGCTTTGTAAGTGCCACGCGCAAGGCGTATCAGCGCACGGGCCGACCTCGCGCCCTGGATGGTCGTGTCGTAATGCGGGTACCGTTTGGTCACGAAGGACATGTTCGCCCAACGCAGGAATTCGGCGTCCTCGTTGGCGTGCAGGTCGAAGCTGCCGACGATCGGCACGTCGGGCCCCACGACCTCGCGGAAGCGCCTGGCTATCTCGGCCTCGGGCCTCGGCACGTTACGCACCGCCATGGCGCCGTGCAGCGCGAGATAAACGCCATCCACCGGCATCGCCGCGCGCAGCTCTTCGATCATGGTATCGAGGAAATGATTGAACGTGTCCTCGGTGGTCCAGGCGCGCGACGAGCCTCCGAAGACGCCGGCGGGCGACGTCAGGCCGATCAATTCGACCCCCTGATATTCGTTTGCGGCCAGCGTGAAGCCGCCGACGTAGGAACCGGCCGTCAGCACGGCGTCGCCACGATCGGGCGGGCGGATTCTGGTCCAGTCTTCGATCGTCACGTCACCGCCCGGGCAAAACGTGCAGGCTTCATGCTGAAATCTGGCGACGACGAATCGCAGCGGTTCGACGGCGGCCGCGGAACCCGTCTCCGTCGTTTGTTCCTGGACGCAGGCGGCAAGCGCCATCGCCGCTACCAGCGGCAACCAACCACGATTTTTCATGTTACGACTCCCGGCCGTTTCGGTGACGACTCAATTATTGACGATTTATGGGCTTATGGTTTTTGCGGCCTGTTCTCGAGGACGCTGACGTTACTCGCAATCGAGATGCGCACGCCGTCCCCGACAAACGGATGCACCATGTGCTTCACCCAGCTTGGAAACAGCACCATCCTGCCGGGCTTGTTTTCGATGAAGGTGCGCGCGTCCAGCACCGTATTCTGAATCTGAATGTAGTTGGCCGATTCCCGCGGATCGAGCAACTCCAGCAGTCCGCTGTACGGCACGGACTTGTCCGGCTCCCCGGCGGCCACGTAATACACGAGCGAAAACATCGCGTTGGGATGAGAGTGCACGACGTTGTAATCGCCCCTGCGGCAAACGTTCGCCCAGCTGTCGGTCATCAGCGTAAACGTCCGTTCCCGCCCGTCCTTCAGCACCAGCTCGCCGATGACGTTGAACACCAGCGTCTCGACACGCTGCTTCAAAGTCGCGATACACGGCTCAGGCCAGGTCATCAGATTACCCGCCGACTGCCAGCCGCCCGCGTTGGAGCGGATTCCGCGGCCCGCGGTATTGGACGCTTCTTTGCTCAGTATCAGCTCGCTAAGTTCGGCGTTCAGCGCCTCGCTATCGGGCCACTCGTAGGACACGAACGGCGTGCCGAACAGCATCGACAGCGAACTTTTGCGGCCGGGCGATGTTTTTTCCGAGGAGTCCACGCCGGCAACGCCGCCTACTTGACGCGCTTGATCCTGGTCATGCGCCCCTCGCCGCCGACCCGAAGCTGATAGTCGCCCAGCACGCCGCGCGAAATAACCACGTCGAACGGTTCGTTCTTGGGATACTGGAAACGGCGGGCTTCGAGCTGCCGCCACACCTGGCCGTTCGCGAACTGGAAGTGCAGGCGTTTGTAACGGTCCAGTGTGACCTCGTTGACGGTGGCCGTGACGTCTCGCCGGTCGTCGTCCTCGTCATCGTCCTCCTTGACGTACTCACTCCCGAAGTCGCTGCCCGGCTGCGCGGTCGCCACCGGTTCCGCCGCTGGAGCGGCCTCCGCAGCCGCCTCCGTCATCGCGGTGTCCGCGGCGGCCTGAGCCGCGGGCGCGGCGGCGGGTACCGGCGCTTCGGCCGCGGCGGGCGGCTGCGGAGCGTCGAGCAAACTCTCGAAACAGGCGAGCCTGCGCTCGGCGGTGGACATATCGGCGCAGCGCCGCAGATCGTTTTGATCCACGGATTGCGCGTGCAGAGGCGCCGCCGTGAAACCGCTCGCAACCATCACGAGGGGAATAAAAAGAGGGGCACGAGGCCCCTCTAATCGTCTTGCATCGGACATATGCCGTTAGAAGGTCTGGGTAAAGTTGAAGTATACGACACGTCCGCGCAAATCGTGACCCGCCCGGTCATCGTATCCGGGGCGATCGACCCAACCGCGGTTGTAGGTACCGTTCGACCGGAAACGCTCGATGACGTTTCCGTTGTCGTCCCGGCGGGTCAGGGCCGGCGGGTCCTCGTCCGTAACGTTGTTGACGCCAACGGCAAAGGTGGTGTCGCCATCCCCGATCAGCCCCGTCCACACGTAGGAATACTGGGCGTCGAACGTCGTCCAGGAATCCACGTTGCCGTCGTTGCTCTGGTCGTTCTTGTAGCTGTCGATATAACGCGCCATTACGTTGAACGTATGGTCACCCAGGAAGTAGGTTCCACCAACATTGGCGCGCAACTCCGGCATCGTTGAGAAACTGTTGCTGAAGTTGCGGCTACCCGCGCCGTCGAAGTCGACAGAACCGTCACCGTCGGAATCAACGTCGAACTTGTTGACGAACGTTGCATTCAGATTCAGGTTCAGGGAGCCGCTGCCTACGTCCGTGGTGTAGTTCGCGTTTATGTCAATGCCGTCGGTTTCGACCGCCCCGATGTTGACGAACTGCGTGAGAATTTCGCGAAGCTGGCCGCCGGCGTCCCGGATCACGCGCGGATCGTTGGGTATGCCGTCGTCCGCGCAGTCGTTGTTGACAATGGCCTGAGGTCCCTCCGACTGCGCGATCAGGTCCGTGTAGTCGAAGTTCCAGTAGTCGACGCTGGCGCTGAACTGATCGAACTGGAACACCACGCCCAGGGCGAAGTTGTCCGACTCCTGCGGCTGAAGATCCGGGGCGCCCTGCACCGTCACGGCGACGTTGTTGTTGAGATCCGCGTTGACGCACACGGCGCCGTTCGGACCGGGCCCTGGAGACGCCGGATCGTCCAGGAAGGCGGACGAGGTTGCCTCGGAAGTTTGCCGCACCGTCGGTGCCTGGAACGAAGTACCCCAGGAACCGCGGAACGCCATCCAGTCCGTCGCGTCGAACTCGAACGAGAACTTGGGATCGGTTGTCGAGACCCCGCCGCCGTAATCTTCGTTGCGCAACGCGAGCTGGATTTCGGCGAAGTCGTTGATCGGCAAAATCACTTCCGCAAAAAATGCGACGACGTCCTGACTGCCCTTGACGGTATTGGTCAGGCTTTCCTCGTTCGCCTCACCGGCGCCGCTCAGGGAGTCCGGCACCAGATCGAGTTCAGTGCGGCGGTACTGCGCGCCCAGCGCGCCGGCGATGGTACCGAAACCGGCATCGAACAGCTCGCCCGCGACTACGAGATCAACCACTTTCTCCTCGGCACGATCCGTGCTGACCGAGCGCTGATCGAAGCGATCCTGGATGATCGGATCGTTGCCCGCAACGCTGGTGCCGTCTTTCGGAGAGACGAGCGTTGGATTCGAGAGACGAGTGCCGAACGGGTTCCACTGGCCGTCTCGGATCAGGTCCTGGAACTCGTTGGACCGGTAGTTGTGCGGAGCGTCGCTCGTCAGGATCGACTTGGCCCACATGTACGAGAAGTCCACGTACCAGTCGTTCGGCAGCTCGATCTCAAACCCGTTCAGGATACGGTTGTACTGAAACTCGCGATGAATCTGCTGGGTCAGGGAGTTGTTGTTGACGTCGGCGCCAAGGGGGCGGGCAATTGCCCGCAGCGTAGCCGCCGTGTTGACGTTCGGATCCCAGTTTTCCGGGCCGATGTAAACGAGCGCAAGCGGGTCGTTCGGGTCTTCGATGTAGAAGTTGAACGGATGATCGCTAGGGATGGTTAGTCCACCGCCGTTTGCGCGTCCCGTGTTGAGCGTCGCGCCGCCGCTGTCACGGCTGACGACGTTGTTCGAGAAGCTTGCCTCGGCGTAATACCGAACCGAGTCGTTGAACTCCCAATCGAACTCGGAGAACACCTGGAAACGCTCTTCCGCCGAAATGACCGACACCTGGTCCACGAAGTGGTATCGGCAGATGTTCTCGGCGCCGGCGGATTCGCCGGTGTCAGCCGGATCGAGAATGACGCCGCCGGCCGCCTCGCAGTTCGGGTCCGCATTGTTGCCAGCAATGAGAAATTCCGGCGCGGCGTCGTCGCTCATATCGTTCGGATCGAAATCCGGATTGGGGATTCGCACGTCGGCGGCCTCGCCCGTCGCCGGATCGATGGTTGCGCGCCGGTAGGTGCCCGGTGAGCCGGTTGACGACAGGAAACGCGATCGTGACAGAACGCCCTGGCCGATCAGACGATCCCGCATCCAGTCGAATTCGGAACGTTCCCGATGCCCCTGGTCGTAATAGCTGGCGTAAACGTTGAAACCGCCCCTGTCGAACTGCGTGCCCGCCGCGAGATTGAGATTGTACGAATCGATCTCGGCGTTCGTGTAACCGCCCGAGATCTCGAAGCCCTCGAAGCCCTTGCGGGTAATGATGTTGGCCACGCCGGCCACCGCCTGCGAGCCGTAGGTCGCGGATGCGCCGTCGGTCAATACCTCGATGCGCTGGATCATCGCGATCGGATACTGGTTGATGTCGACAAAGTCCGTGCCTGAATCGTCGGCAACCGGTGCGATACCGGCGCGCTTGCCGTTCAACAGCGTCAGGGTGGAGCCCAGACCCAGATTGCGAATGTTGAACTGAGAGACGCCGGCACGATCGTTGGTCTCGTTGTAGAACTGCGAACCGCTGTTGACGGTGAGTTCCCGAAGCACGTCAACCGGCTGGGCCGCACCCGACAGCTCGATGGTCGCTGCGTCGATGATCTGAATCGGCGCCCTGCCCTCGAACTCGCTACGCCGTATGTGCGAGCCGGTCACGATCACTTCTTCGATCGTTTCCTCCTGTGAAAGAGTCGGCGGCGCGGTACCCAACGCCGCGGCCACGGCGGCGGCCAAAGCCGTCGCCTTGTATTTATTCTCTAACATGCGGATTTCTCCCCCGAAATAGCTAGTAGTAGACGCCAGAGCGCCTGGATTTTGTGGCACCGCAGTGCCTTGCTATACGTTCCCCGGTCTTGCATAACGAATAGGTAGCAATACCTATGTCGTTGCGCAAGTCCGAATCTACGCCACTTTTTTGCGAACAGTCAATCCCTTGCAGCGTCTCCTAAATACAACAATGGAATTAGACCACTTATGGTCGCGTTTTTATTTAATTCTTGACTTAATTAAGTAAAAAATTATCATAGGTGCATGGACACCTTTGTCGTTTTGGCCGACCCGACCCGCCGGCGGATCATCGAGTCTCTGTGCCGGGGCGAATGCAGCTTCGGTGACATTGCCCAGCGTTTCGACATCAGCCGCCCCGCCGTCTCCCAGCACCTCAAGGTGCTCCGCGACGCGGGTGTCGTCGACGTTCGACGAGACGCCCAGCGGCGTATTTATCGCTTGCGCGAGAACGGCTTGCACGAGGTCGCCGACTGGCTCACGACCGTCCGCGGATTCTGGGCCGGCCGGCTCAACCAACTGGAGCAAGTGCTCCGCGAGGAGGACAAGAACAATGAATGACCATGGAGAACTGATCGGAGCCGACGCCGTCCGTTTCATACGGCTTCTTCCCGGACCCATCGAGCGCGTCTGGCGTTATTTGACCGAGGCGGACAAACGCGCCAAATGGCTGGCCGGCGGAGACACCGAGCTCCGCGTCGGCGGACAGGTTGAACTGCATTTCCACAATGCCGGCCTGTCCAGCCTCCCGGACATCGCGCCGCCCGAAAAATACCGGGACATGCCGGAAAAAGTGTCGTTCGCCGGCAAGGTGACACGCTGCGATCCGCCCAGGCTGCTGGCGCACACCTGGGTCGGCGGCGACGAAAACGAAGAGGGGGAGTCCGAGGTGACCTACGAGCTGGAGGAACGCGGCGGGGACGTTCTGCTGACGCTCACGCACCGGCGCATCACGACGCGCGAGATGATGAGCGGTATCTGCGGCGGCTGGCACACTCACCTCGACATCATGATCGACGTCCTGAACGCCCGCGAACCGCAGCCGTTCTGGTCCCGCCACACCGCGCTCGAAGCCGAATACGAAAGCCGGCTGCCGCAGGCCGGCTGAGCAGCAATTCGCGAGCGGCCCCCGAAACGCCTGGCGCGGCCGGGTGGGCGATGTTATTTTCCTTGGCTCGACGAAAGCGGCTCGATGAAAGCCGCACCGACTCAAGAGGACATACCATGCGCCGACTGCTCGCCACCCTGTTCACGGCCGTTATCGCGCTTCCGGTAACACTGCCGGCGACCGTCAACGCGCAAGAGGAATCGACGGTCTTCATGTTCATTCGCGACGGCTCCCGCGATCTGGATCTCATGCTGAACCGGGAAATCGTCGTCATGAAAAACATGCTCGAGGACGCGGGCTACGGCGTCGACATCGCAACCGCATCGGGAGAGCCGATGGTTGCCGATACCATTACGATTGCGCCAACGGTAAGCCTGGACGACGTCGAGATCGCCGGGTACGCCGGCGTCGTGCTTCCCTGCATGGCCCCGGCCCGCGGTTTCGGCGTTCCCGACGAAGTCGACGACATCCTGCGACAGGCCGTGAAATTGGGCATGCCGATTGCCGCGTCACGCGGCTCGGTCGAAACGCTGGCGCATGCCGGCGGCATTGTCGGCAGGCGTTATGCGTTTGCGAGCGCCGTCGACCTCGAGAAACGCCCGGAATTCCTCGGTGGAGACTTCCAGGGCATCGGCGTCGTTCGTGACGGCAACATCAGCACGGCCGGTATTTGCCCGCTGGCCTCGAAGTCGCTCGGAGAACCGGACGGTACGACCGACCTGATGCTGGCATTCATCGAGTCCCTGTCCGAACGCGGCTAGCCGGATACCGGTTCCATGGAATCCAGTCTGTTAGCCCAGGGCGCTCAGCTGATGCTGGTCGGCATGGGCACGGTATTCGTATTCCTGACGGCGCTCGTTGCCGCCACCTCCCTGATGTCGTCGCTGGCGATGAAAAAAGCGCCGGCGACGTACACGGGCAATAGCGAACCCAGCGCAGAGGAGATTGCGGCGATCAGCGCGGCGATTTCACAATATCGACGCAGGTGATCCAATCGACCCCCACCCGATAGAGAAACGACTATGACCGACGTCAAACCCCTCGGGATCACCGAGGTGGTCCTTCGCGATGGGCACCAAAGCCTTTTTGCCACCCGGATGCGTATCGACGACATGCTGCCGGTCGCCGAGAAACTCGATGAGGTTGGCTATTGGTCGCTCGAAACCTGGGGCGGCGCAACCTTCGACGCCTGCATACGTTATCTCGGCGAAGACCCGTGGGAGCGTATGCGGGAGCTCAAGAAGGCCATGCCGAAAACCCGGCAGCAGATGCTTTTCCGCGGCCAGAGCATTCTGGGTTATCGCCACTACGCCGACGACGTCGTCGAAAAGTTCGTCGAACGCGCGGCGGCAAACGGCGTAGACGTTTTTCGCATTTTCGACGCGATGAACGACATGCGTAATCTGGAAACGGCCGTCAAGGCGACGCTCGAGGTCGGCAAACATGCACAGGGAACGATCTCGTACACCGTGAGCCCGGTGCACACGATAGACCTTTGGGTGGACCTCGGCCGGCAGATCGAGGACATGGGCGCCCATTCCATCTGCATCAAGGACATGGCCGGCCTGCTGCGGCCCTACACGGCGTTCGAGTTGGTCACGCGCCTGAAACAGGCGGTGGACATCCCGCTCCAGCTGCACTGCCACGCGACCACCGGACTGTCCACGGCGACCTGCGTCAAAGCGGCGGAGGCCGGCATCGATACGGTGGACACGTCGGTGTCCTCGATGAGCATGACCTATGGCCACTCACCGACGGAGTCGCTGGTCGCGATCATGGAGGATAGCGATCGGCCGACCGGGCTCGACATCGTTCAAATCGAGGCGATTGCCGCCTACTTCAAGGAAGTCCGCAAGAAGTACGCCCGCTTCGAGGGCAGCCTGAAAGGCGTCGACTCCCGGATTCTGGTCGCCCAGGTCCCGGGCGGAATGCTGACCAACCTCGAAAACCAGCTTCGCGAACAGAACGCCAGCGACCGGATCGACGAAGTACTCGAAGAAATACCGCGCGTCCGGGAAGACCTCGGCATGATCCCCCTGGTCACGCCGACCTCGCAGATCGTCGGCACCCAGGCCGTCATCAACGTCCTCTCCGGCAAGCGCTATCAAACGATTACCAAGGAAGCCTCCGGAATATTGAAGGGTGAATACGGCGCCTCGCCGGCGCCGCTGAATGCCGCGCTGCAAAAGAAAGTGCTCGACGGCGCCGAGGCGATCACCTGCCGGCCCGCGGATTTGCTCGAACCCGAGATCGAGACGCAAACGGCGCAGATCGAGAAGCTCGCGCTGGAAGGCGGTTACGGCTTCGCCGAGGACAAAATCGACGACGTGCTGACCTACGCGCTGTTTCCGCAGGTCGGCTCGCACTTTCTTCAATTCCGCGGGGACCCGTCAGCGTTCGAGCCGGCGCCGCAGGCGGACGACGCGCCAGCCGACGTCCCGCCGCCCGCGGCGGCGCCCGCCCCGTCCCCGGGACCGGCCGTCTACGACATCCGGGTGAACGGCAAGCCCTTTACGGTCGAGGTGGCCCAATCCGGAGCGCTTGGCCAGGTACAGGCGTTACCGGCGACCGTCGCTCCACCGCCGGCGACGGGAGAACCGGTGCCGGCCATGCTGGCCGGCAACGTCTTCAAGGTGCTGGTCGCCGCGGGCGATGAAGTTACCGAGGGCCAGGCGCTCGTCGTCATCGAGGCCATGAAAATGGAGACGCAGATCAGCGCGCCGCGGGCCGGCGTGATCGCGGACGTCCGCGTCAGCGAGGGCGACGCGGTCGCGGTTGGCGACCCGCTCGTGTCCTTGTCCTAGCGCCGGTCTCGAACATGTCCACGTTTATTGATTACGGCGCGGGTGTGAACGGTCCTTAGCCGATGGAGTTCGTCGAACAGATCTGGTTTGGCTCCGGGCTGTATCAAATGACGCTCGGCAAGTTCGTCATGATCTGCGTCGGGCTGCTGCTCCTGTACCTCGGAATCGCCAAAAAATTCGAGCCGCTGTTGCTCGTGACGATCGGGTTCGGCGGTATTCTGAGCAATATCCCGGGCGTCGAGATTGCAACGGGCGACGGACTGCTGCACCTGGTTTATCTCGTCGGCATCGAAACGGCCGTGTTTCCGCTCATCATTTTCATGGGTGTCGGCGCCCTCACGGATTTCGGTCCGCTGCTCGCCAACCCGCGTACGCTGTTTCTGGGCGCGGCCGCGCAATTCGGAATATTCGCGACCCTGCTTGGGGCGCTGGGCATGACCGCGCTGGGCTGGATGGATTTCTCGCTGCGCGAGGCCGCCGCGATCGGCATCATCGGCGGCGCGGACGGGCCGACGGCAATTTACGTCTCCAGCCAGCTCGCGCCGCATCTGCTGGGCGCGATTGCGGTCGCCGCCTATTCCTACATGGCGCTGGTGCCAATCATTCAACCGCCGATCATCAAGGCGCTGACCAGCGAACGAGAACGTAGCATCGAAATGGTTCAGCTTCGGGAAGTATCGAAAACTGAACGAATTCTGTTTCCGCTGTTGCTGCTGCTGTTGGTCGCGCTTCTCTTGCCGTCCGCCGCACCGCTCCTCGGCATGCTCTGTTTCGGCAACCTGATGCGCGAATGCGGCGTCGTGGACAGGCTGTCGGAGACCACGCAGAACGCGCTGATCAACACGGTAACCATATTCCTGGGCCTGGCGGTCGGCTCCAAGCTCAGCGCGGAGCAGTTCCTCGTGCCGAGCACCCTGGGCATCCTGGCGCTCGGCATGGTTGCGTTTGCGATCGGGACCGCGAGCGGCGTGCTGATGGCCAAGCTGATGAACCGCCTGTCCTCCCAGGCAGTCAATCCCATTATCGGCGCCGCGGGCGTGTCCGCCGTGCCCATGGCCGCCCGTGTTGCAAACACCGTCGGTCTGGAAGCCAATCCGCAGAACATCCTGCTCATGCATGCGATGGGCCCGAACGTCGCCGGCGTCATCGGCTCGGCGGTCGCGGCCGGCATCATGATCATGTTTACGGGCGGCTGATCAGAAGTTCAACGACCCCTGCAGCGTGACGGTTCGCCCCTGAGCGTAAAACGCATAGTTCGATTTTGCACCGAACGTGCTGCCCGCCAGCGGCGTGTCGCCGCCAAAGGTCAGGTTGCGCTCGTCGCCCAGGTTTCGACCCAGTAACGCAATCTCCCATCGCCCATCACCCGGTCCGAACCCAAGGCGCGCGTTCACTTTCGTATAGGCGTCCTGTACCAGCGCGGGATCGAAGGTTGCGGAGGCGTCGTACTCACTGGTGTAGAACACGTCGACCAGCGCCGTGAATTCGTAATCGGACGACACCGGGAACAGAAAGTCGAACGAGACGTTTCCCTGGAAATCCGACACCATCTGATTCGAGTTGCCGGTGTAGTCGCAAAGCTCCGGCGTGCCGTCGCCGTCGAGATCCGTATCCGGCGTTTGTCCGAAGTAACACTGCCCGTTCTCGAAATCGGTGAACTCGAAATCGGTAATCGCAAACCCGCCGGTCACCGTCAGGTAGTCGGTTGCGGCCCAGCGACCGTCGAGCTCGAACCCGAAAATCTCGGCCGTTGCGGCGTTACCCACGTTAAAGCCGAGCACGCCGTCGAAAATCGATATTTGCAAATCCGAAAAATCGGTAAAAAACGCACTGGCATTCAACTCCAACGAACCGCCGGCAAGCGTGAACTTCCCGCCGAGCTCGATGTTCGAGGCTTCCTCGTCGTCGAACTCGAACGAGGTCGCCATATCCGCGTAGAAGGAGCGATTGTTTGCGCGGAAGTCGAAGCTTCCCGATTTGAAGCCCTCCGCCCAGCTCAGGTAAAGCAAGCTTGCGTCATTCGCGTCCCAGATGAGCTTCACTTCCGGCGAGAATTTGTTCGTGTCCCGATCGCCGCTGACCGGCAAGGCGCCCAGCTGGCCGATGAAAAACGCACCCTGCGGCCCGAGCGCGGCGAGGTTTGTCGATGAGATGCCGAACGCGTTCGCGTATACCAGCGGTGCGCCGGCCTGCGGGGCCGGCAATGGCGCGCCCCCGAGACCCACGATGCTCAGCGTGCGAAACCCTTCGCGTTCGTCATTGGTTATGCGCCCGCCGAGCTGTAACGTAAACGACTCGTTGAAGTGCCAGTTGAATTGGGCAAACGCGGAAAGGACGTCCGAATCAACCGTCGCCGCGCGCGACGCTTCCGTGGCCGACACCAGATTGCCGGCGCCCGGCGACTGGCCGTTGATCGCCGGCACCAGAATCGAGTTGGCCGGCACGATGATCTGATCGAAAAAATCATGATCGCTGGTCTGATAATACAGGCCGGCGATGTAGTCATAGGTGTCGTTCAACGGCGATGACAGCCTGAACTCCTGGCTGAACTGCGAATATTCCTCCTGCAGCGCGGCATTGAACACCGTCGCACCGGTAAAATCGCAGTCGCACAATTCGTCGTACTCGAAATTGCTGTGCGCCGTGATCGAACGCAGATTGTACTCGCCGATGTCCCAGTCGACAGTCAGCGAGAACGTCTCGGACTCGTTGTTGCTGAAGTCGCCGTTCGAGGAACGAACCTCGTCTTGCCCGACGTTCGATACCGAAGGGTCCTGCATGAAAACGTTCGTCAGGATCTGGTTGTATTGCAGGCCCGCGAACGGACCGGCGACGGCCGGCTGTTCGTTGACGATCTCGATGTGCCGGCCGGTCACGTCGAATTCCCCGATCTCCGCCCTGAGGATCGCGGTGGCGTTCGTCGCGAAGTCCCAATCCAGCGTGCCGCGCACGGTCCAATCCTCGCGACTCGGCTCGTCGCGGTCGAGCGTCGCATTGCGGATATAGCCGTCGAGGTCGCGGCTGCGTGCGGCAACCCTTCCCCGCACCGTATCGGAGAACGGCCCGGACAACACCGCTTCGACGATGGTTTCGTTGTCCTCGAACTCGTTGGACACCATGACCCGGCCCTCGAAGCTGTCCGTCGGTCTGGCGGTCGTGATGTTCAACGCCCCTGCAACCGAGTTCTTGCCGAACAAGATCGACTGCGGTCCCCGCAATACTTCGACGCGGGCCAAATCGAGAAACGGTGATCGAAACTGTTGCGCGCGGCCGAAGTAAATCCCGTCGACGTAGATGCCGACGGACTGCTCGAAGGCCTGGTTGATGCCGGAACCGATACCGCGCACGAACGCGTTGGTGCCGATGCCGGTCTCGGTCAAATTGAAGTTCGGAACGAGGAACTGGATATCTTCCGCACGCTGCAGCGCCGTCTTGGTCAGCGTGTCACCGGTCACCGCCGATATGGATACGGGCACGTCCTGCAAGCCCTGTTCGCGGTACTGCGCCGTCACGATAATCTCTTCGAGCAGCCGTGCGCCCAATTCCTGGGCGCGGGCAGGACCCGCAGTCAACAAGAGCGTAGCCAACCCGGCCGCACTCGCAGATACGATCGCTGGTTTCCTGTTCATATCTCCCCCGAGAATTGTCACAACGGCGGGCATCCGCCGTTTTCCTCAAGTCGCCGTTTTGTGTAGTTGATTACCGACGAAACAATACCGTACCACGAACGCCCCGGCTTGTCCGTGGAGGAACGGTCTGCGCTTGTAGGAGCGCGTCCTGAGGGGCTCCTGCAGTCGTTGACAAGCTTTGGACAGCGACGCCGAGAATCCGGCCCGGATCAGATTTTCAGATCGCGTTGCGTACCGATCAGCGAGTCGCGGGTGACGATGGACGCGAGCCGTGTTTCGTCCCAGTCCTCGGTGCCCGCCGGCCGCTGCGGCAACACCATGTAACGGAGCTCGGCCGTCGAGTCGTGCACGCGGACCTCGACGTCGTCCGGCAGGTCGACGCCGAATTCGCTCAGCACGACACGCGGCTCGCGCACCAGCCTGGCGCGATAATTCTTGGATTTGTACCAGGCCGGCGACATGCCGAGCAGCGCTCGCGGGTAACAGGAGCACAGCGTGCAAACGATGACGTTGTGCACCGAATCGGTGTTCTCCATGACCGTGAATTCGGTGGGTGACAGATCGAAGCCCATTTCCTTGATGGCCTCCGCGCCGTTGGCGAGCAGACGTTCGCGGTAGTCGGGGTCGGTCCACGCACGCGCGGCCAACCGGCCGCCGTTTTCCGGCGACGCGCCCTGCATTTTGGCGATGACCGCCTGCTCCTCCTCGGGTGTGTAATACCCGGCATCGATCAGCAGCTCGCGCAGCGCGAGACCGACGAGCGCGCCCTCGCTGGTCGGCTCCGCATGGTCGGGCTGAAAGGTCCGCGCGTGGTCGTGCGCATCCCCATTGTGCGAGTGTTCGTTACTCATTGCGCGTCCTCCAGCCAGTGCTCGAAGATTTCGATGTCCAGCTTGTCATCGCGGGACCCCGCATAATCCGGCCAAAGCGCGACCTGTGCGATGCGCACCCGATAAAGCCGGGTCAACGGCGTGCCGTCGCCGCGGATGTAGGTTTCCGGCCGACCGTGCATCCCGCAGACCCGCTCGATCGTGCCGACATGCCCTTTTGCGTAGGCGGGAACGCGATGGTGCACCGCCGGCATGCGATCGGCAATGCGCACTTTCTGACCGATCGAAAACCGGGCCGCGCTCAACCCAGCGCCTCGGCGGACTGTCGCCGCCGGATAAGATCGATCCGCGCCGTCAGCTGTTCGTCGGTGAAAACGCCTTTGTCGAGCAGGGCATGCGCGAGCGACTTGGCCCAGCGTTCGTAATACGTCAACCGCTCGTAGTCCCGGGGGTCCAGCCGCTCGATGCCGTCGCGCAGCTCCGCAAAATCGGTGAACAGCCCCTTGCTCATGGCGAGACGGATCATCGCGTCGATCTGCCACTCCCAGTAGGCTGTGTCGTGTTCGCGCAGGTCGACGGGGCCGGCGTCCAAGCCGCCGATATCGTGGGGTCCGGATGATTTGGTCATGCTGTCAATTAGACCCGGCGCCGGAAGGAATGGCAATGGATGCGCCCGGCCCCGGCCAGCGCTCACGGGCGCAATTTCACAATTTCATAAGATAAGGCAATTTCCCGGATAATTTGGTTAGGATCGAAGTCTCACTAAAAGATCACTCCGCACCGGCAGGCACTCCATGCTCAAAACCGCTCTCCTCGCAATTACCGCCTCGTTCGCCGCCGCCGTGCTGACCGGCGCGGTCGTCTGGGCGCAGGGTAGACCGGCGACGGCTCAGGAGCCCGTCGGAGGGCGCCAGGCGCCCGGCGAGTTTCAGTTTGCGCGACTGGCGTACAACACCAACCCCTACGCGCAGAATCGCGGTTACGGCTGGGGTCGGCGGCAGATGTGGCAGACGGACTGGCCGGACGCGGAACACCATTTCAGCAAGGGCGTATCCCGGCTGACGCGTATCGATGCGGCCGCCGAAGGGCAGATATTGACCGCGCTGGACGAAGACATTTTCGACTACCCGTGGATTTACGCGGTCGAAGTCGGCCACTGGAGTCTCAACCGTCGTGAAGCCGATAATCTTCGGGACTATTTGCTGCGCGGCGGCTTCCTGATGGTGGATGACTTCCACGGCAGCTTCGAGTGGGCAGGGTTCGTCGCGTCGATGGAAAAGGTTTTCCCGGACCGCCCGATCGTCGACATCGGCCACGACGATCCGGTTTTCCACGCCGTCTATGACTTGAACCATCGCATCCAGATCCCCTCGCGGATGTTTATCTATTCCGGCGTCACCTGGGAAAAGGACGGTTACACGCCCCACTGGCGCGGAATTTACGACGACGACGGCCGGCTGATGGTCGCCATCAATCACAACATGGATATCGGCGACGCCTGGGAACACGCGGACTGGCCCGATTATCCTGAGAATATGACCGCTCTCGCCTACCGTTTTGGTATCAATTACCTCGTGTACGCGATGACCCACTAGGGCCTGTATCCACGTTGTTCGAGATTCTCTTCAAGTATCCGCGCAACCTTTATGCGCGCAGCGAGCTCACCTTCGCGGATTTATGGCCGGATTGGCTGCCCATCGTACTCGCGATCATCGGCATTGCAGCGATCGCCTGGTTTCTGTTCGTTCGGCGTGCACTGGCAAAGCCGCTCCAGCTGACGACGATCGGACTGCTGCAGCTGGCGATGCTGGCAGTCGTCCTGTGGCTTCTGCATTTGCCGACACTGGAAACCGAACAGTTGAGAGCCGGCGAAAACTCCGTCGCGATGCTGCTCGACAGCTCCGCCAGCATGGCTTACGGACCGGAACGCACGCGCCTGGTGGATGCGCGCAACGTGCTGGAAGCCGCGATGGGCGACGGCGGCGGGCTGGCGCTCCCGGTACAGCGTTACGAGTTAGCCGACGGCGCGAACAGAGTCGAGTCGTTTGCGGGCTCCGCGCCCGCGGGCGGTCGCACGGCAATCGCCGACGCCGTGACCACGGTGCTCCGTCAGGCGCAGACGACGCCGCTGGCGGCGGTGATCGTCGCCTCCGACGGCGCCGACACTACCGGGGGCGTCACGGCCGAGGAACTCGCCGAGATCTCGAGCTTCGGCGTTCCGGTACATACCATTGCGGTCGGACGCGCGGCGATGCCGGAAGACCTGGAAATCAGCGACGTATTCCTGCCGGCGCGCGTGTTGCCGGACAGTCGCTTGTCGGCGCGCGTGTCCATCCACCACGACGGCGCCGGCACGACGCAGCTCAAGGTGTACGACGGTGACAATTTGCTCGCTTCGATACCGACGGAACTCGGCGCAGATACCAACACCACCACCGTCTGGGTCGATTTCGAACTCGCCGAAGCCGGCCCCCACCAGCTGGAGTTTACGGTCGACGGCAAGGAAGGTGAGCAGGAACTGCGCAACAATCGGCGCGTGCGACTCGTCGAGGTCATCGACGACACCTATCGAATCCTTTATTACGAAGGCGAGCCGCGCTGGGAATACAAGTTTCTGCGCCGCGCCATTCAGAACGACGACGATTTGCAGCTCATTTCCCTGTTGCGCGTCAGTCCTAACAAGTTCTATCGGCAGGGCGTGGACTCGGCCGACCAACTCGCCGACGGATTTCCAAGCACCGTCGAGGAGCTCTATGCCTACGATGCCTTGATGATCGGCAGCGTCGAGGCGGCGTCGTTGACCGCCGCGCAGCAGATCATGATACGAGACTTTGTCAGCGAGCGCGGCGGCACGCTGCTGATGCTCGCCGGGCGCAACGGGCTGGGCAGCGGCGGCTGGGGCCAGTCGCCGGTGGCGGACGCCTTGCCGACCCGCCTGCCGCAAGCCGACGTCGAGTCGTTTTTTCGTGTACAGGCGCCGGTTGCGTTGACCCCGCAGGGCAGCGACAGCCAGATGCTCCGTCTCGCCGCGACCGACGACGAAAACCGGCAGGCATGGCACGGTCTGCCCGAGATTGCCGATTACCAGCTGACGGGCACGCTCAAACCCGCGGCCGTCGCTTTGCTGACCACCACGACGGAGCGCGGCGTACAACCGCTGCTCGTGACACAGGCGTTTGGGCGGGGCCGCAGTTTCGTTCTGGCTACCGGCGGTACCTGGCGCTGGCAAATGAGCCTGCCGGTCGAGGACCAACGGCACGAGACGTTTTGGCGACAAACCTTACGTACCCTCGTGGCCGGCACGCCGGCGAACACTTCGCTCACGGCGAGCCCCGGCGCCGGCGGTATCCAGCTACGCGCGGAGTTCCGCGACAAGCAGTTCGCGCCGTTGGAAGGGGTCGGCGTCTCGGCCGTCGTCGCCCGCGAGGACGGCGAATCCTGGACCGTACCGTTGAGTCCATCCGCGGATGAAGCCGGTGTGTTTACCGGCGAACTCGATCCGGATTCATCGGGCCTGTACTTCGTGGAGGCGCTTGCTCAACGGGACGACACGCCGGTCGCCACCGCGCGCGCAAGCCTGGCCTATGAGGCGGGCCAGGCGGAACACTTCGGCATTCGACGCAACGCGGCACAGCTCGGCCGGCTGTCGGAAGCCACCGGCGGCCAGCAGCTGGCCATGGACCAGCTCGACGATCTACCGAACCTGCTCCGTTATTCCAAGGCCGGCGTCACGGAGATTCAGTCGCATGCAATCTGGGACATGCCGGCGGCCTTCCTGCTGCTTCTGTTCCTGAAAGCGGGCGAGTGGCTTTTGCGACGACGTTGGGGAACGATATGAAACCCGCACTGGCTGCGCTCGCCGCCATGTGCCTGTTTTTTGCGGGACCCGCCCGGTCGGCCTCGACGGTGGTGATTATCGAGGGCATCGGCGGCACCGATCGGTATACGCAGGAATTCGCCGAACAGGTCGAGGCAATCGCGGCCGCCGCGGCGACGCTGTCGCCGTCTCCGACCGTGCAGCTGTTTCGCGCCGGCGCCGCAACTCGCGAGCCGATCGTCGAATACTTCGCGGCACTGGCCAACACGATGACGGGCGGCGATCAGCTGACAGTCTATTTGATTGGGCACGGCAGCTACGACGATCACGAATACAAATTCAACATTGCCGGACCCGACCTGACGGACACGGACATCCTCGACGCCATGCAGGCCGTACCCAGCGACAATCAGATCCTGGTCAACACCAGCAGCGCCAGCGGCGCCGGCGCCGAGCTCTGGCAGAGCGACAACCGAGTGGTCATAACGGCCACCCGCAGCGGGGTGGAGCGGCATGCAACGCGGTTTGGCATCCGTTTCGCCGCCGCGCTGGCCAGCGCGGCGGCCGACACCGACAAAAACCAGATCGTTACCGCGCAAGAAGCCTTCGACTTCGCGGATCGGGGTGTCCGCGATTATTTCGAGGCGAACGGACAGCTCGCCACCGAACACGCGAGACTGTCCGGCCAGCGGGCGGATCGATTCAGCCTTGCCCGCCTCAGCGCGGCTCGCCCGGCCAACGACGACGCCCGGCTCAGGGAACTGGTCGCCACGCGTGACGCGATCAGCGAGCGTATCGAAACCTTGCGGCTCGCCAGAGACGGCATGCCGGTGGAGGACTATCAGAGCGAACTGCTTGGCGTCATGCTGGACCTCGCGGAGGTCGAGGAAGCAATCGAGCGGCGAGAGCGGGAATTGTCCGACGATGAGTAGGCCCGTCCGATTCGCCGCGATGACGCTGACGGCAATCGTTGCGACCGCGTCGGCGTCGTCCGCGGCGCGCCCGATCCACTACGGGGCCGTCTCCGACGCCGCGCTGGAAGAGTGCGATCAGCTGCACTGGCGAGGCCGGACCGCACAATCCATCCCCTGTTACGAGCGCGTTTTACAAAGTGACGCGGCGGCGGAGATTCGCGCGGAAGCGGCGTGGGCCTTGAGAGACCCGCACGGCGCCAACCGCCTGTTCCAGGCGGCAAGTGCAGGTAGTCCCGGCAACGCGTCCATCCTGGCGCGCTGGGGAGACCTGTTCGCCGACACGCATCAGGACGCTGAAGCGATGAACATCTACCGGGAAGCGCTGGCCGCGGACTCGACGCACGCACACGCGTTGCTCGGAGCGGCGCGGCTGCTGGTCGGCAGCTTCAACGACGAAGCCAACGGCTATCTCGAACCCCTGCTCGACAACGCGGACCTGCACGAAGGCGCGCGAACCGGCGCCTGGCTGCTGCTTGCGAGAATCGCACTCGAAAACCAGGATGTCGAAGAAGCCGACGAGAACCTCGGCAGGGCCGAAGCGCTCATCGAGCGCAACGGCTGGCCACCGCTCGAAGCGTACGCGCTGCGCGCGGCCGCCGACCTGATCAACGGCAAAAGCGACGGCCGTTGGACGGAGTTGTCGCTGGAATACAATGCCGCCTACGGCGGGATTTACGCCATCCCGGCGCACTTCTACGTGATCTCGCGCCGTTACCGCCAGGCGATCGACCTCTACCAGAAGGCGGTGGACGTCGAGCCCGGCCTGTCCTCGGCGCACGAGGAACTGGGCGTCAACCTGCTGCGCGACAACCAGATCAACCGGGCCCGCCGCCATCTCGAGACGGCGCACGATGAAGACCCGTTCAGCCCCGTGGCGGTCAACACGCTGCGACTGCTGGATTCCTTCGACGACTTTCCGCTGATCCAGGATCCGGAGACCCCGTCCGGCAACGGCGAAATCCCCATCCTGCTGCGGTTGCATCGCGACGAGGCGCCGGCGATCAAACCCTACGCCATCGAGCTGACCCGGCGCAGCATCGAGGAATTCACCGCGCGCTACGATTTTGCGCTGAAAGAGCCGGTCGTCATCGAGATGTACCCGGACCACGAGGACTTTGCGGTGCGGACCGCCGGCATGCCGGGACTCGGCATCCTCGGCGCGACGTTCGGCTACGTGGTCGCGATGGATTCTCCGTCGGCGCGCAGCACCGACCAGTTCCAGTGGGGCACGACCCTCTGGCACGAAATGGCGCACGTGTTCACGCTGGAGGCCAGCAATCACCTGGTGCCGCGCTGGTTCAGCGAGGGCGTCTCCGTTTATGAGGAGTGGCGCAGCGGACCGACGCCCGGCGTGCGCATTCCGATACCCGTTTACGCCGCCATGCGGGACGAAAAATTTTTGCCGGTCGCGACGCTCGACCAGGGATTCATCCGACCGAGTTATCCCAACCAGGTGATCGTTTCCTACATGCAGGCAGGCCTCGTCTGCCAGTTCATCGATACACGGTACGGCAGCGGCAAGCTGGCCGAACTGCTCGTAAAATACGCCGAGGGCCTGGACACGCCGGCCGCGTTCTCGGCCGTCCTGAACGTGACGACGCCGCAGTTCGACCGCGACTTCGAGGAATTCCTGGATGCCGAACACGGCGCCGTACTGCGAATCCTGGACGACTGGCACGACGCGCAGGCGACGCTGGCCGCACAGGTTTCGGAACGGAACTGGGCAAGCGTCGTCGAAACCGCGCACACGCTCATCGAAATGCATCCGGCCTACGTGGAACCGGACAGCGCGTACCTGATGCTCGCACGGGCGCAGGAAGCATTGGGGGCGAGAAACCTCGCCATCGATGCGCTGCAGCGATTCTGGCGGCGCGGCGGCTACGATCCCGCCGCGCTGAAACAACTCGCGTCGTGGCTGGAAGAAGACGGGCAGCCCGATTTGGCAATCGGCGCGCTGACGACGGTTACGCTCGTGCAGCCCCTGGACACGGAATTGCACGAGACGCTCGGCCGGCTCATGCTCGACCAAAACGACGCGCGCGGCGCCTTGCGCGAATACCAGATTCTTCTTGCACTGAATCCACACGATCGGGCCAATGCCTATCTCCGTGTAGCCGAGGCGCACAAAGCGGCCGGCAATATCGATCAGTCACGCCATCACGTACTGATGGCACTCGACTTCGCACCCGGCTTTCGACCGGCGCAACGCCTGCTGCTCGAATTGAGCCGCAGCGAGCAACCCTGAGGCTTGGCGACAGGCCCCGATAACCTACCAAGGCAGAACCCAATGACAGACAAACCAGCCGAAACGTTCGACACCGATGAGGTACGCGCACTGGTCGACCGGTTCCAGAACGTGAGCAGCACGCTGCGCACGGAAATCAGCAAAATGATCATCGGCCAGGCCGACGTCGTCGAGCACCTGCTCGTCACGCTGCTGGTCGGCGGGCACTGTCTGATCACCGGCATGCCGGGGACCGCAAAAACCCTGCTCGTGCGGACGATGGCCGACGCGCTCGGACTCAAGTTCAACCGGATCCAGTTCACCCCCGACCTGATGCCCACCGACGTCACCGGCACGGACATCATCGAGGAAGACATGTCGACGGGCCATCGCTCCTGGACCTTCGTCAAAGGTCCGGTGTTCACCAACGTTCTGCTCGCCGACGAGATCAACCGTACGCCGCCGAAGACGCAGGCCGCGTTGCTGGAAGCCATGCAGGAGAAGTCGGTTACCGTGCGCGGCGAGATGCATCAGCTCGAACCGCCGTTTCTCGTCCTCGCAACGCAAAACCCGATCGAGCTCGAAGGCACCTACCCGCTTCCGGAGGCGCAGTTGGACCGTTTCCTGTTCAACGTGCTGCTCGACTACCTCGGCGCGGACGAAGAGCTGGCGGTCGTGGACCGGTTTACGACCCGCGTCGACGTCCCGGAGATATCCGCCTGCACCAACGCCGAAGAAATTCTCAAGTTCCAGTGGCTGGTGCGCCAGGTACCCGTCGCGGAGTCCGTCAATCGATACGCCGTCAAGCTCGTTCGCGGCACGCGGCCCGCGGAAGCGTCATCCCCGGACGTCGTCAAGCGTTTCGTCAATTTTGGCGCGAGCGTCCGGGCGACGATGTTCCTGAACCTCGCCGCCAAGGCCAAGGCGCTGCTAGAGGGCCGCTATCACGTCAGCAACGACGATATCCGCGCGATGGCGAAACCGGTGCTCCGGCACCGGGTGCTGTGCAACTACTTCGCGGAATCCGAGAACATGACCGTTGACGACGTGCTCGACGGCATGCTCGACGAGCTGCAGTCCTGAGCCCCGCCCAAAGATCGTGCACATCGTGTTGACAGGCCCGAACCCGTGACCGGACTCCAGACCGGCGCTGAAAACGCGCGGCGGCTGTTGCAGCCGGAAGTGCTGGCCGGGCTCAAGAATCTCGACCTCGTTGCCCGCTCGGTCGTCGAGGGCTTCATCATCGGCCTGCACCGCTCACCGTTTTTCGGCTTCAGCCAGGAGTTCGCCGAATATCGCGCCTACCAGGAAGGCGACGATCCGCGTTTCATCGACTGGAACGTTTATGCCCGGACCGAACGAACCTACATCAAACGTTTTCTCGGCGACACCAACTCGCACCTGATGATTCTGCTGGACGCCAGCGCTTCGATGGGCTTCGGCGGCCCGCCGGTCAGCAAGCTGCGTTACGGGCAGTTCCTCGCCGCGAGTCTCGCGTACCTTGCCTCCCGACAGCACGACGCCGTCGGCTGCATGATCTTCGACGAGGAGATCCGCGATTTCCGCCCGCCGTCGTCGCGCATCGGCAAGCTCCACGGCGTGATGCACAGCATCGACGCGGCAAGACCCGGCACCGGCACGCGTTACGGCCGGCCGTTCGAGAAGTTTCGCGAGCACGTTTCCCGGCGCGGCCTCGTCGCCGTGATCTCCGATTTCTATTGCGACGCGGAAAGTCTGTTGACCGGGGTCCGCCCGTTGGCCTGGCAGGGTCAGGACGTCGTGTTGTTCCACGTTCTCGACGAGCAGGAGCTGGCTCCCGATTTTCAAAGTAACGTGCTGCTGGAAGACGTCGAAACCGGCGAGGCCGTGGAGGTGGCGCCCGCGTTCATGGCCGAAGAGTATCCGAAACGCATTCGCGAACACGTAAAACGCATAGCCACCGCGGCAGCGGGCACCGGTGCGGATCATGTGCTGGTGAACACCGCCGACAGCCTCGACGTGGCGTTACGCAACTACCTGCTGTTCAGGCAGCGAAGGCAGTAGGCATGGGACTTCTCGCTCCGCTGTTTCTGTTGGGTGCGCTCGCGGTGGCGTTGCCGGTCTGGCTGCACCGCCTGCAAACCAAAAGCTCGAACCGGCAGCCGTTCAGCTCGGCGATGCTGCTCGAGACCACCGAGCAGCAGGTGCACGTGCAAAAGAAACTCAAATACCTGCTGCTGCTGGCCTTGCGCATCACGCTGCTGCTGCTGCTGGCGCTCGCATTCGCGAAACCGTTTCTCGAGCGCGCACCCGCGGCCGTCGTGGACCAAAGCGCGGGCTCCCGGCTGATTGCCCTGGACACGTCGGTTTCCATGGGCCGCAGCGGCGTGTTCGAGCAGGCGCGCGAGCAGGCCCGGCGCGCGATCGGCGAGGCGCCCGACGGCGCGATGCTGCAGCTCATCGCGGCCGACGGCGTCATACGCCTGCCGCGCCCGCCGTCAACCGACAAGGCGGCGCAGACCGCCGCCGTCGCAACGCTCGACGTCAGCGCGCTGCGACTGGATTTTGGCCAGCTGATGGCCGAGGTCGAGCGCCTCGCGCAAACCCTGCCCGCGCCGGTCACGCTGCATCTGGTGAGCGATTTCCAGGCCAGCGGCATGCCCACCCAGTTTGCGGATCTCGTCCCGACGGGGGTGTCGGCCCTGATACCGCATGCCGTGGGCACCGGCGAACCGGTCAACTGGTCGATTGAAACGGTCCGCCAATCGGCGGACGGTATCGACGTCACGGTGCAGAACCAGGGCCTGCCCGACCGTACCGTCGACGTCCAGCTGCGCATCAACGGCGAACTGGCCGGGGTGCGCAGCGCGACCGGCCAGGGCCGTTACTTGCTGAGCTTCGGCGACACCACGTTTACCGAAGGTGAACACAGGATTTCGGTCACGCTGGCCACGGACGACGACCTCGACGCGGACAACCGTTGGTACGGCGTCGTCCGCGTAGAGCCGCCCCAGACCGTTCCCATATTGACGGACAACCCGGGCGGCCTGCCGGTCACCTACCTCTCGGCGGCCCTGGAATCGCTCAGCGACACGAGCTTCGACGTACTGCCCATGGTCATCGGCGATTTCGACCCGCGGGTGCTGTCCCGGTATCGCTGGGCGATCGTCGACGACATCGGCGCCGTCGACCCGCTGCTCGCCGAAGAGCTGGAGGGATTCCTTGCTCGCGGCGGTAATCTGCTCGCATTTGCCGGTGACCGTTCGCTCAGTCAGGAAACCCTCCCGCTGAGCGAACACCGCCTGGCCGCAGCCAGCCTGGGAACCGGCATGGACGCGTTTTGGTCGATCGGGCAGTTCGACACCCAGCATCCCGTCCTGTCGGCGACGGAGGGCTGGCACCGGGTCAACGTCTCGCGGACCGTGGCCATAGACCTCGACGACAGAGACGAGGTACTGATGCGCCTCGACAACGGCGATCCGTTTCTGCTGGAACAGAACCGCGGAGAGGGCCGGCTGCTGCTGTCGTTGAGCGCGGTGGACAATCGCTGGAACGATCTGCCGGTACACCCGGTATTCGTGGGTTTTATGATCGAAGCCGCCAACTACCTTTCCGGGCAGGTCACCGCCGCCGACAGCTACACGACCGGGGATACGCTGCCGCTGTCGCTGATCGGCTCCGCGTCGGGTCAGGTGATCGATCCGGATGGCGATACGGTCCTCTCGCTGGCCGATACGGCGCAGGCACAGATAATCCGATTGAATAAACCGGGCATTTATGAGGTCTATACTTCCGAGGAAGAAACCTTGGTCGCCGTCAACATCGACCCGCTGGAGTCCGACCTGGCGCGGATTCCGCAAGCGGTTCTGGACCGATGGCGGGACGCCACCTACAGTAACGACGAGACGACGGGAAGCGGCACCGGATCCGCAATCCCCGAACCGCTCGAATTATGGCCCTGGCTGCTCCTCTTCCTCGCGATCTTTGCGATCGCGGAATCGGCGTTGGGCAACGTGCACATTGCGATGAAGGCGAGAACGATGAAAACGAGTACGTCGTCATGACTTCGACCGAACGCATCGATGGTTATCTGAACGCGTTCAGGCTGCGCCTGAAAAAGCTCACCGTCTCACGCGGCGTCGCCGCGATGTCGGCGGCCGCGATCCTGATCACCCTGCTCGCCGTCAGCGTCGCGATACGCCAGGGATTTCCGGCCGATCTGATGATCGCCGCGCGACTGTTTCTGCTGGCCACGCTCGTCGCGCTGTTTGTCTTTTTGATTTTCCGGCCCAACCGACGATTCGAGGAAGACTGTTCGGACAACGTCGAGCAGCGAACGCCGCAGTTTGCCGGCCGGATCGAAACCTATGTCGGCATCGGTGACAAACGAAACCCGATGCGCGAACTGTTGGCCGGGGATGCGCTGACCATCGCCGACGAAAACCCGCCGGAACGGTCGATCCCGCAAAAGGAGTTTTCGTTCGCCCTGTCCATCGCCGGCGTGTGCCTGACCGCGCTGATCGTCCTGTCAATCGCCGGCCCCGGCAACTACGCCTATGGCGTACGGCACCTGTGGTTCGGCTGGGCGTTTCCGGGCGTCCTGCCCCCGCAAAGCATCGAGGTCCTGCCCGGCGACGACGGCATCCGCGCAGGCGGCACGGTCCGCGTCAAAGCCAGGATGCAGGGTTTTGCCCCGAGCGACGCCTGGGTGCATGCGCGCTTCGGCGACGACGAGTGGCAGCGCGTCTCGATGGCGGACGTCGACGACGGTTTCGAGTTCACCTTTTTTTCGGTCCGCGAACCGCTCGAGTATTACGTGTCCGCCGCAAACGTACGCAGCCCGGGTTATCGAATCAACGTGGTCGACCTGCCCAGCATCGACCGCCTCGTCACCACCTACCGTTTTCCGGAGTGGACGCGCCGTGAGCCGGAAACGCGCGACCCGGGCGGCGACGTCCGCACGATCGCCAGCACCGAGGTCGAGGTCGCAATCCACTCACCGGATCGACTCACGCCGAGCGTCCTGGTCGTCGACGAACAGGAAATCCCGCTCGACGTCGACGGGCACGACGGCAGCGCAACGTTTACGGTCGAGCAGGACGGACAGTACTTCGTGGCGGCGCTGGTTGGCGGCGAAAGAATCCGGCTGACCGACGACTATTTCATCAGCGTCCTCGACGACGCGGCGCCGGAGATCGAATTCGTCCGGCCGGGCCGGGACTGGAGCGCCAGTTCGATCGAGGAGGTCACCGCCCGGATCTCGGCGAGGGACGATTTCCTGATCGAGACGCTCGAGTTGCGCTATTCGGTCAACGGCGGCGAGTGGCAGTCCGTCGAGCTGCCGGCTGGTGAGCGGGAAGCCGAGGCCGATCACGTGTTTTTCCTGGAATCGCTCATGCAGGACGGGAGTGACGGCGGCGCGGCGATTCCGGGTGAACGCGATGACGATGGGGTCGCTCCGGATCGGGTGGTTCCCGGTGGGTATTCTCCCGATACCGTGGTTTCCGGTGAGGCCATTCCCGGTGGAGTCTTTCCCGATACGGTGACTCCGCCAAGCTTGGTACCCGGCGATCTGATTTCCTATTACGCGGTGGCGACGGACCGGGAAAACTCGGCGCGCACCGACATCTTTTTTGTCGACGTACAGCCTTTCGACAAACGGTATTCGCAGTCGCAGATGTCCGGCGGCGGCGGCGGGCAGGGCGGACAGCAGCAGGACGAGATCTCGCAGCGGCAGCGCGAAATCATCGTCTCCACCTGGAACCTGATTCGCGAAGCGCAGGAAAACCGGCGCGGTGACGTGACCTACGTACCGAACAACGCGGCGCTGTTGTCGCGCCTGCAGACGACGCTCAAAGAACAGGCGCAGACGCTGGCGCAGCGCACGCGCGCCCGGCAGCTGGCCGCGACGGACGTTCAGATCGCGGAATTCGTCGAGAACCTCGACAAAGCGGCCGCCGCGATGGTGCCCGCGGCCGAGCGCCTGGCGGAAATCGATCTCGAAGAGGCTATCCTACCGGAGCAGGAAGCGTTGCAGCACCTGCTGCGAGCGGAGGCCGTGTTCACCGATATCAGCGTGTCCATGCAGGCCAACAACCGCGGCGGCGGTGGCGGCGGACGGGCGGGCCGGGATCTCACGGACATGTTCGAGCTCGAGATGGATCTCGAAAAAAACCAATACGAAACCGGCAGCCGCGCAACACCGAATCCGCCCCAGCAGCAGCTCGATGAGATCGGCAACGAACTCGAAGAGCTCGCGCGCCGCCAGGAGCAGCTTGCCAAGCGGATGAATCGCGAGAACGCGGCGACGCCGGCGGAACGCTGGCAGCAGGATCTGCTGCGCCGTGAGGCGGAAGAGCTGCGCGAGCGCCTTGAGCAAATGCAGCAGGCCGCGAACAACGCCCAAAACCAACCGTCGTCGGGCCAGAGCAGCTCGGGGCAGTCGCAGACCGGCGAGCCAAACGACCCGGACTCCGGCGCTGAAACAGATGCGGACAACGAACGGCGCCGGCAGGCCGAGCAGCTGGGACGCCGCCTCGACAGCGCTATCCGCGCGATGAACGAAGCCGACGAAGCCATGCGTCAGGGCGCCGACCGCGAGCAGCTGCAGCGCGCGGCCGAAGAGGCGCAACGGCAGCTGGAAGGCGCGCGCGAGCAGGCGGCCGCGGAGCGCAACCGGATGATCCAGGCCTCGCTGTCGGAACTCGGCGAGCGCGCCGACGATCTGTACGATACACAAGCGGGCATCGAAGAGCGTTTGCAGCAAGCGATTCGTGACGTCCTTGCCGGCGATGAAAACGACGACCGGCTGGGCAGCGGCATGACGTTTCAGGAAGAGTACGAGATGGCGCAGGAGAAACGTCAGCTACAGGCCGAGCTGCAAAGGCTGGAGCAGGACGTCAAACGCACCGCGCAATCCCTGACCGACAGCCGGCCGGACGCGGCCGAAGAACTCGAACAGGCGCTCAGGGAACTGCGCGAGGACGAGGTGGACGCGCGCCTGGCGATTTCGGCGGCCTACATCGAGCAGGGCGAAGCCGTTTACGTCTCCGGCAGCGAAAGCGCAATCACCGAATCCCTGCGCGAATTCGGCGAATCCCTGCGGCGCGCGGAAACCGCCGCCGACGAGCAGGGGGAGCCCGGTCGCGACGGCGAGCGGCCCGGCCTTGGACAAATGCTGGCGGACACGCAGGCGCTGCGCCGTCAGCTTCAGGAGCTCGCCAACGAGGCGAACCGGATAAACCCTCAATCCAGCAACGCCACCAATCGCGGCCGTGACGACCTGCAGCGGACGACCGGCGTTCGGGTACCCGACCTCGAGCTGACCCGCGGCCTGGACCGCGACATCGACAACCTCTCCGACGACCTGCTGAACATGTTCCGCCAGCTTCGCGATTCGGGCGTCCCGGAGCAGAACATCGACGAGTTGCGCAGGCTGGCCGCCGAGGTCAGGGCCTCCGATTTCAGCGGCAACGAGGCGGTGCTCGCCCGCGAATCCCGGCTGGCGCTCAGCCTGGTCGAGCAGCTGGAACTCGCGCTGGCGAATGCGTCGCGGTCCCAGACGGCGAGCGTCCGCAGCAATCCCGTGGATCCGGTACCGGACGAACACCGGAAACCGGTTGCCAACTATTACCGCAAACTCGGGGAAGCCGACACGACGGATCAGAACTAGCGGCGTGTCGAGGTCGACCGCCTTGACGAGAGTCTCCGTGGGGCGAGTCTCGGATGAGAACTGCCGGGGTGACCGACGAGCGAAGGAGTATTGGACATGCATCGCCTTCTCGATAAAACGTACCTGCGCCACGCTGTCGTCCTGTTGGTGCTCGGCTCGACCGTCGCCTGCACCGGCTCGCGGTATTACGCGGTGGACCGCCGCCAGGACAACACGGACTACGCCAACCGCATCGAGTGCCCGCCCAATACGCTGCCGGTCTGTTTCGAGCGCGGCGGGGAGATCGTTCAGTGCCGCTGCGAGCGCGACGACCGGCTCGGCGAGATCTATTAAGAAGCAGAAGAAAAAAAGCGGTGGTTGCGAAGCCGCTTCCAGCACCCACACCGGACTCGATCAATATGCAAAAACTCATCGACACTGATCGCAAGCGACCGCGTAGCCGCTCCCGCTGTTGTTTACCGTTCTTGTGCGCGATGCTCGCGATTGCCGCCGGCCCCGCCGCCGCCAACGGCGCAACGCTCGACGCGGGCTCGTTCGACGTCGCCCTCGGCGCGGCCCGGCAGATGCCGCGGCTGCACAGCATGCTGATCAGCCAGGACGAGGAGCTGATCGTCGAGGAGTATTTCAACGGCAAGCGGGGCAACGACACCGCCAACGTCAAATCCGTCTCGAAGACGATCATGTCCGCGCTCATCGGCATTGCCATCGACCAGGGGCACATCGCGGGCGTCGATCAGCGCATCGGCGACTATTACGAACTGCCGGACCCGCGCAAGCGCAACATCACGGTCGGCAACCTGCTGTCGATGCAGGCGGGTCTGGAGACAACCAGCTTTTACAACTACGGCGCCTGGGTGCTGAGCGACGACTGGCTGCGGTTTGCATTGGAACAGCCGCTCCAGGCCGAGCCCGGTACGCGCCTTCTCTACAGCACCGGAAACACCCACCTGCTCTCCGGCATCATCACGCAAGCGACCGGCCAGTCGACGCTGCAGTTCGCGCGCCGGGCGCTAGGGCAACCGATGGGCTTCGAGCTGGCGGCGTGGCCGCGGGACCCGAACGGTATTTATTTCGGCGGCAACAACATGGAGCTGACGCCGCGGCAGATGCTCGCTTTCGGCCAGATGTATCTGAACGGCGGCCGCAACGGCGACCGTCAGGTGGTGCCGGCCGACTGGGTCGTGCGTTCGGTCGAACCGCGCGTGGAGTCGCCGCGCGAAAACGGCCGTTATTACGGCTACGGCTGGTGGATCCGGACGCTCGCCGGGTTCGAGGCGCCCTACGCCTGGGGTTACGGCGGGCAGTTCATCATGCTCGTGCCGGAGCTGGATCTGGTCGTGGTGACGACCTCGAGCAGCGAACCCGGCGCCGGGCGCCGCTCGCACATCCGCGGCCTCTATCGCCTGATCGAACATCAGGTCGTCAAGGCGGCCGCGGGCGAGCTGATCCGGCCGCCGCTGGCGCCGCGCCGTTCGTCGATCCGGACGCTCGACTCCGCCGAATAGCGGCCCACGCCGGGATACGAAACCTGCCGCTCAGGCCGCAACAGGCGTCTTTTTCGTCAGGCCTTCCGCCAGCGATTCGAGACTGCGGCCGCGCGTTTCGGGCATCACGAACAGCACGAACAAAAGCTGCAACACCATGAGCGCGGCGAAAAACGCGAAAATCGCGCCCGGACTGAATGCGCCCAGAGCATACGGCATCAAGAGCGTAATCGTCGCCGCGCCAACCCAGTGCGTGCCGCAGCCCAGCGACTGACCTTTTGCCCGTACGTCGTTCGGAAAAATCTCCGCGATGAACACCCATATGACCGCGCCCTGCCCGACCGCGTGAGACGCGATGAATAGGAACACGAATACGACGACCGGCAGGCCGCCTGCGTCCGTGTAAAACGCCCAGGACACGGCGGACAGCGAAACGATGTAACCGACGGAGCCGATCAGCATCAGCGCGCGGCGGCCGGCCTTGTCGATCAGGTACATGCCCAGCAACGTCATCGTCAGGTTGACGGCGCCGATGCCGGCCGTGGACAGGAGCGCGGCGCTTTCGTCGAGCCCCGCCACACCGAACACGCGCGGCGCAAAATAGATGATGAAGTTGATGCCGGAGAGCTGGTTGAACAACGCGATCAGGAACGCGAGCATCACCGGAAACGCATACAGGCGCGAGAACAGGCGCCCTCCACCACGCTCGTCCCTAGCGTGCTGCATCTCGGCCACGATCGCATCGGTGCGGTCGGGGTTGATGCGGTCCAGGACCCGCCGGCTGGCCGCCTCGTCGCGCTTATGCAGCAGAAGCCAGCGCGGGCTTTCCGGCAGCTTTACGGTCATCAGCAGGAAAGCAAGCGCCGGCAGCGCTTCGATGCCCAACATCCAGCGCCAGCCGAGATCGAAAAACGTCGACAGCAGATAGTTCGAGAGAAACGCGACGAGAATGCCGAAGACGATCTGAAACTGATACAGCGCCACGAGCCGGCCCCGCTGCTCGCGCGGCGCAATCTCGGAGATGTAGGCCGGCACGACGATCGACGACATGCCGACACCGAGACCGCCGACGAAGCGCATCGCCGCAAAAAAATAGGGATCGGTGGCGAGCGCCGAGCCCAGCGCCGACAGGAGATACAGTGTGCCCAACAGAATCAGCGAAGCCCGACGGCCGAGGCGATCGCAGGGGACATTGCCGACCAGCGCGCCGATCACGGTGCCCCACAGCGCCGATGACATGACCACGGCGCCGTGGAACAAGTCGCCGCTCCGCCAGAGCGACTGCAACGCGAGGTCGGCGCCGGAAATCACGGCCGTGTCGAAGCCGAACAGGAACCCGCCGACGGCAACCGCGGCCGACCAATAGACAACCTTACCCACGTCTGCTCCCCCTTTGAGCGCGCGCCGAGTCCGCGCACTTTTGGTGTCAAGGTAGCAGATTACGACGCGGCACGGTGGCCGGCGTGGCGGCTTGAATAATCGAACAAGGGCGCCATTTTGACTGGCAGCGGGATCTTTGATAACCAGATCCTCGATTTGACGCGTGAAGCGAAGGACCTAGCGCCGGCAAGACGGGCTGTCCTGCGTCGCGCCAACAGACGGTACACAGAATGACGGTTAGGAAGGTATTACGCATGGGCGACCCGCGGCTGCGCCAGGTGGCGGAGCCCGTCACGCATTTCGACACGCCGGAGCTGCACGCCCTGATCGCCGACATGCGCGACACGATGGACGCGTACGACGGCGCGGGACTCGCGGCCACCCAGATTGGCGTGATGCAACGCGTCATGATTTTCGGCATTGAATCGAATCCGCGTTACCCGGATGCCGAGGTAGTGCCCATGACCACGCTGATAAACCCGGAATTCGAGGTTGTGGACGACACGCCCGAAGCCGGCTGGGAAGGCTGCCTGAGCGTGCCGGGTATGCGCGGCATCGTCTCGCGTCCGGCGCATATCCGCTATCGCGGCTACGACGAGGTCGGCATGCTGATCGAACGCGAGGTGGACGGATTCCACGCACGGGTGTTTCAGCACGAATACGATCACCTCGACGGCGTGCTGTATCCGGACCGGATCGAGGACTTCCGGAACTTCGGGTTTGTCGAGGAGCTGGATGCGGCCTACGAAGCCGGGCTGACACCGGAAGAGACCTGACCCTCCCGGCGCGACGTCGCGGACACGCGGAGCGCGGCCCCCCCCCCGGCAGGCCTCAAAAGCGGCGTCGCCCGACCGCCCTTCCGTGCCGACTTACTCACAGCGAAACACGCCGCGCAAAGACGATTGAACCCGCCCCGAGGCAGCACCTCTAATCGGCCGGACATTCTGCAAGCCGCCACCGGCGGTCAACGACTCGGGGGAACAATGATCAAACACAAAGGAATTCGCACGGCTTTTGTTTCGACGGTGTTTCCACTACTCGCGATATCCGCACCGGCGTTCGCCGAGGTGATCGACGGCAGCGCCGTAACCGTGGCGACGGTCGAGGGCCTGAGCCGTCCCGAAGCCGTGCGTTACGATCCCGAGCTGGACGTCTTTTTCGTCGCCAACTTCAACGGCGACGCGGCGGGCGACGCAAACGGCTTCGTGTCGAAAGTGTCCGCGGACGGCGAGATCCTCGAGCTCAGGTTCATGCAGGGCAGCGAACGCTGGCCGTTCCACGGCGGGCGCGGCATGTACGTCGACGGGCGCGGCCTGTGGGTGCTGGATGCCGGCGGCGCGCATTTCTTCGACCGCCGGAGCGGCGAGCAGCTCGACTTCGTCGACTTCTCCGAATTCGAGCTGGGTTTTCTGAACGACATCGTGATGGCGAACGACGGTGCACTGTACGTGACGGACACGGGGACGAACAGCCTGTACCGAATGGCGGACGGTTCGGTGTCGCTGGCCGCAAAAACGCCGGTCCCGGCCAACGGCGTCACGCTGAACCCCGATACCGGCCGGCTGCTGCTGATGCCCTGGCGCGGCGCGCTGGAGTTTTACGAGTGGAATGTCGAGAGCGGCGAGTTCACGTTGGTCGGCAAAGCCGACGGCGGCGGCAACTTCGACGGCGCCGAGTTCGTCAACGGTGCAATCTTGTCAGCGAGCCAGGAGGACAGCAGCCTGCACCTCATGACCAACGGCGTAGATAGACCGTTCATTACGCTGCCCGGCAGACCCGCGGACATCGGCATCGACACGAAAAGGAAGCGGGTGGCGGTGCCTTACGTCGCGCTCGATCGTGTGGATATTCTTTTGTTGGATGATTCGTAGCAGGCCTGGCTACGAACCAGGCGGTCGGGAGTTCGTACCGAGACCGGCGTAGCCGGGCGACAAGCGTAGCAATCTCTCCGGGCGCCAAAAACTAAACGGCCCCTTATACGCACTATCCGCCCACGGCCGGCCAGGGCTTTCGATTAGCCGATGACTTCCGTATAGAGACGGTAGATGTTCTGGCCGAACAGCTTTTCGAGATCGCCTTCGCTCATACCACGCTTGGCGAGCGCATCCCAGATCGTCTCCATGCGGCGAGGGCCATTGAGCTCCTCGAAATAGAGTGGCCAATGCTCGCGTTTGAAGTTGGCGCCTTCCTCGGCAGCGAGTTCATCCAGGTATTCCTGGGTCAGGACGAGACGCCGATGGTCCCGATCCGATCCGATGCAGACGCCCTCGATACCCGCGACGTTGATGGCGTGTTCAATGTGCTCGTAGTAGACGTGAACGGCGTCTTCGACCTGGCGCGTCATAAAGGGTCGCATCTGGGTGACGCCGAACAGGCCGCCTTTCTCAGCGATCGCGCGGATGTTTTCGTCCGTTGTGTTCCGTTCGTGATCGAACAGCGCCATGCAGCAGGAATGCGACACGATGACCGGGTCTTTCGAGGCGGCAATCGTGTCAGCCATCGTCTTCATTCCGGCGTGGGAGAGGTCAATGAGCATCCCGGTGTCGTTCATTTTTTCCACGAGTTGGTGCCCGAACTTCGTGAGCCCGGAGTCGTTGAGCTCCTTGCAGCCGGCGGCGGCCCAGTTCTGGTGGTTGTAGGTCATCTGGCTGGAGCGAACACCGAGATCGTAGAACCGATCGACGTTGTCGAGATCACGACCGAACTGCGTCGAGTTCTGGAACAGGTAGAACATCGCAACCCTGCCCTCCTCGCGCGCCCGGTCAATATCGGCCACGGAGGTCGCCATCGTCCAGAAAGCCGGGCCGTTCTCAATAATACGGTTGTAGAGCTCGATGCCTTCCATCGCCAGCTCATAGGCCTGCTGCTCATAAGATTTCGGGTCGCACAACGTAATCGCGATCGCATTGAGCCCGGAATCGACCATCTCCTGGCAAAGCTCGTCGGTGTACTCTTCACGAACTTCACCCATCGCATCGAACACGAGGGCGGCCTGCGTGGGTGTCAGGCCCTGCGCTTCAGTTGGCGAGGTGCCCGGATTGGACTCTTGTTGGTTGGTCATTTTGTCCCCCTGGTTGAATCGGTCGATGAGAGTTCGATTGGAAAATGACAGGCGACCCTGTGTTCGCCATGCTCGGAATGGGAATGCAGCAGCGTTTCGTCTTCAGCACATCGACTGCCGGCAATAGGGCACCGTGTACGAAAGGCGCAGCCGGAGGGTGGTGATAGCGGATTGGGAACGTCACCTTCCAGGGCTTGCACCTCCGATTTGCCGGAGAACGGGTCGGGTATAGCGGCGAGCAGGGCGCGGGTATACGGGTGCATCGGCGCGCCGAAGACTTCGGCCCAGCTGCCCGACTCGATGATCTTGCCCACGTACATCACGGCGACCCGGTCACACAGGTGTTCTATCACCGTCAGGTCATGCGAGACGATGATGTAGGAAAGAGAGAACTCTTCCTTGAGCTTGAGCAACAGATTGATGATCTGTGCACGTACCGACACGTCGAGGGCAGAGACGGGTTCGTCGCCGATCACGAGCTGCGGTTCCATGATCAGTGCTCGGGCAATGCAGATCCGCTGGCGCTGGCCGCCCGAAAACTGGTGAGGGAAGAGCGCTGCCTGCTCCTCAGTCAGGCCGACCGCACGCAGGATTTTCGCCACTTTGGCGTCTCTCGCCGCCTTGTCCGACACGCCGTTGATTTTTAGCGGCTCCTCGAGCGCCCGCCGGATGGAATGTCTCGGGTTGAGGGACGCATAAGGGTCCTGGAACACCATCTGCACATGGCTCGCCAGCGCGCCCTTGTGGCCTTGCCGCAGCGCGTCATGTGATTTACCCGCCAGGGTGATGTGGCCGGCGGTCGGAGCGACGAGCCCGGCTATAGCCAGGCTCAAGGTTGATTTCCCGCAGCCCGATTCACCGACGAGACCTAAGCATTCCCCCGGCGCCACGTGGAGGCTGACACCCTCCACCGCTTTCAACGCGCGCCGCCTGCCCCGGTACCTGACCGAATAGTGGACCGAAAGGTCCTGGACGTCGACGAGGTTAGTGTCAGCCATACAGGTGGCACCTCACGTAGCCGCCCGTCGACAAGTCCGAGGCGACGGTGTTCTGGTCGCAACGATCCAGTGCGCGAGAACAGCGATCCCGAAACGAGCAACCCGAAGGAAACTGACCGAGCCCGGGAACCACGCCCGGGATTTCAGTCAGTGGCTGCTGGCCGACGCGAGCCCGGTTACCCAGGCGGGGCAGCGACTTCAGGAGGTCCTGGGTGTAGGGGTGTTGCGGTTCGCTAAACAGCCGGTCCGCTACCTGCGATTCGACGATTTTTCCGGCATACATCACTGCCACTTCCGAGCAACGTTGCGCGACCAGGCCGAGATCATGCGAGATCAGGAGCAGCGCCGTGCCTTGTGATTCGCACAGCGCAGCCATCAGGTCGAGCACCTGGGCCTGCACCGACATATCCAGTGCGGTCGTCGGCTCGTCCGCGATCAGGAGCTTCGGCTGGCATGCCAGTGCAATGGCGATCATTACCCGCTGGCGCATACCGCCGGACAGTTGATGCGGATAGTCCTCGGCCCGTTTTGACGCGGCCGGAATCTTGACCGCGGCCAGTGCGTCGATCGCCATGGCCCTCGCTTCCCGACGGCCGGCGTTTCGATGCAGCCGGAACATCTCGGCGACCTGCGCGCCGACACTCATGACCGGGTTGAGCGCCATCATCGGCTCCTGAAAGACCATGGCGATCTCGGTGCCCCGAATCTGCTGCCACTGGCGATTGGAAAACTCGTGGAGTGCCTGACCCTGAAACGTGATCCGACCACCCGTGACCCCGAGCGGTGGCTGCAACAGCCCCATCAGGGACAGCGCGGTGAGGCTCTTTCCGCAGCCCGATTCGCCAACCAGGCCCATCATCTCGCCGGACGCCAGTGTGAAGCTGACCTCATCTACGGCAACCACTTTCTGCCTGCCCCAATCCAGGCTGATCTGAAGATCCGAGACTTCCAGCAGGGCGCTCACAGCCGGGTTACCGAGCGCGGGTCGAAACGGTCGCGCAATCCGTCGCCCAGCAGATTCAGTCCGAGGACGCAGACGAAGATGGCGATCCCGGGGAAAATCGAGGCCCATGGGGCAAAGAACAGGCTGTCCCGGGCGTCGGACAGCATGCTGCCCCAGCTGGCCTGCGGCGGCTGTACGCCGAGCCCGAGGAAGGATAGCGCAGCCTCGCCGAGGATTGCCGAGCCCATCCCCAGGGTGCCAATGACGACGATCGGACCCAACATGTTCGGGAGCACCTGCGTTGCCATGATGCGGATGTCCCCGTAGCCAAGGACCTTTGCGGCCTGAACGTACTCGCGGGAGCGGAGTGACAGCGCCTGCGAACGCGCGATACGACAGGTATAGGCCCAGTTCGTCAGCGCGAGCGCAATCAGCAGGCTGCCGAGTCCCGGACCCAGTATCGCCATGATGGCCAACGCAAAAATCAGGGACGGGATAGCCAGCATCAGGTTGGTCAGGAAGCTGACAGCATCATCCCAGCGGCCGCCGAAGTATCCCGCTGAAACGCCCAGGACCAGGCCGATGACAGTGTTCACGAGCTGGGTGACGACACCGATCAGTAAGGAGACGCGGCCGCCATGAACGACGCGCACGAACACGTCTCGGCCCTGGTCGTCGGTACCGAACGGGTAGGCCAGGCTCGGCGGTTCCTCCGCGACCATCAGGTCGGCGTCCAGGACGGGGTCGTAGGGCCACAGCCACGGGGCCAGTACTGCGGGAATCGTGCATAGCAGGACGAGACCCGCGCCGGCCAGCAAACTCCAGGAATGTGGAGTCCTGACCGTCACGAGTGGCGGATTCTCGGATCGATAGCGGAGTAGAGCAGGTCAGTGGTGGTATTGATGACCAGGAAGAACGACACGAATACGAGGATGCATCCCTGGATCAACGGGATGTCACGCAGAAACACGGAGTCGACCAGCAGCGTGCCGAGTCCAGGCCAGGCAAACAGTTTCTCGACGATGACCGCCTGGCCCATCATCGTTCCGAACTGCAGGCCCGCCGTGGTCAGGATGAGCACAAGTGTATTGCGCAGCAGGTGGCGTCGTACGATTTGAAACTCGCTCAGGCCTTTGGCTCTTGCCGTCCGGATGAAGTCCGAAGCCATCACCTCGATGACCGCCGCGCGGGTTGTGCGCGCGAGTAGCGCCATATAGGCGATCCCCAGCGTGAAGGCGGGTAGCAGCAGGTACTGTATGCCGCCGTCCCCGTACCCAAAGGTCGGTAACCAGGCGAGCTGCAAGCCAAACACGAACATGAGCAGCAGGCCGAACCAGAATTGCGGCACCGACTGGCCGGCAACGGCAACCGTCATCACAGTGGTGTCGATCCAGCTGCCCTGTCGGAGCGCTGCAGCGAACCCGAGGGGCACGCCGATGAAGATAGCGATGGCCATGCCGGCCGCGACCAGCGCGAGCGACGGTCCGAGACGTGCGCCGAGCATATCGAGCACCGGCTCCCGGGTCCGGAACGAGTTACCGAGGTCGCCGCGAACGAGATTGGACATGTAGTGATAGAAACGCTCGTGCAACGGCCGGTCCAGCATGAGTTCGGCGCGAATGCGTTCGGCGACCTGCGGATCCAGCACCTGGTCGGCGTCGCCGCCACCGATGACGTTGCCGGGTACCAGGTTGAACAGCAGGAAGACGATGAGAATCACCGCAAACAGGGTCGGAATTGCCTGTGCCAGTCGCCTTAACAGGTATCGATACACCGTGGTCCCTTCCTCAGTTCACCCGGCGCCCGTCATTTCAGGTCCGCGCGCGGGGACTCTGCGCTGATCCACATAGCTTCCGGATCCTGGAGGGCAAGGTCCACGGCGTTGGCTTGCGCGCCGTGCACCCACGGTTGAAACGCCATCACGGCCTTGCTGTAGTTGAAGAACCACATCGGGGCATCCTCAAGAAACAGCGCATTGGCGCGACGGATATGCGATGCCCGTTCGTCGCTCGATGTTGCCGCCATGGCGGCGTCGATAATCTCGTCGAACTCCGGGTTGGCGTAGTCGATGTAGTTGCAGGCGCGGTGAGGTGTCGACGAGTGAAAGCAGCGCATCCTTGCCAGCGAATCCGGACCGGAGTTGAGCGACATGATGTACCCGTCGAACGCACCTTGCTGGTAGACGAGCTGCTGGAACACCGCGCTGTCGACAACTTTGGGGACGACGCGGATGCCGACGCGCGCCAGGAACGTCATCGCCACTTCGAGCACCGGCCGCCCGAAACTCGAACTCGTGGTTGTGACGATCTCAACCTCAAAGCCATCGGGGTAGCCTGCCTCCGCGAGCAGGCGACGTGCCTCCTCAGGGTCGTATGCATACGGCTCGAGGTCTTCATCGAAACCCAATGTGCCCGGTGGCAGCCAGCTACTGGCTGTATAAGCTTTGCCCTTGATGAATCGCTGCACGATCAGGTCCGAATCGATCGCATGGTTGAAGGCGCGTCTGACCCGCGGGTCCTGAAACGGCTCGAAATCCGGACTGAATCCAATATGCCGGGTGTAGGCCTCGGCCACTTCAATCAGATGGTCGCGCAATCGCGGATCTCTGGTGTAAACACGATACTGCGGCGCGTTCAGCAGGTTGAAGTCGATCTGGTGTGCGCGAAATGCCAGGTCCCTGGCCGGGGGTTCACCCATAATGAAGTAAACAACGCGATCGACATAGGGGAGGCCTGGTTTGTAGTAGCGATCGAATCGCTCGGCGACGAGGCGTGAGCCTGTCACGTACTCGACAAACCTGAATGGCCCCAGCCCGACGGGATGCTGCAGGAACTGAGCTTCGTTCTCGACTTCCTCGCGAGGCAGTATCGACGTTGTCCCGTCGAACAGATAATAGGCGGGGTCGACCCGGTCTGAAATCGTAATTCTCAAAGTGAAATCGTCGATTTTCTCGAGGCCGCTGATCTGATCTGCATTGCCGCTCTCGTACTCGACCGCCCCGGCGATAACTCTGACGTTGCCTGCACCGGGATAGCCACGCGTCGAATCCATGACGCGGGTGTAAGACCAGATGACGTCATCTGCTGTCATCTGTCGACCATTGTGAAAGTATGCGTTGGTTAGCAAGGCGTACGTATAGGTCAATCCGTCGTCCGACACCTCCACGTTGTCCGCGAGCTCAAGTTCGGGCGTGTTGGTGGCGCTGTTCCATCGATACAGCGTTCGATGCAGCGCCTGTGAGATGACTTCGTCCTGGGTCCTGGCGGTGGAGTGGGGGTCGAGGCTGCTCACGCTGGCGCCGTAGGGGGCGACCATGTTCAGTGTGCCGCCTCGCCGGACGGGTTCGTCAGCGACCGCGGCAGCCGAGAACATCAAATACGTGACAGCAAGTCGCGCGACCCACACCCGAATCGCCCGAATCATGATCGCTTCAATCACCGCAAACCGCCTTCATCACCCGCAGCCAGTTGCCCGACATGACCTTTTCAATGTCGTCTTCGCCATAGCCGCGGCGCCGCATGCCGTCCCAGATTCCCGGGGTTTGCGCAAGCGAGTCGTAGTCGAGGTTATGTCGGTCCTCGTAGTTAAACCAGCTTCCCATTTGTCCGACCATCTTGGGATACATCCCATTTGGGCCGTAGGAGTTGTTCCATTCCTCGGGGTTTTCAACGATTCGTTCCGAGATGTCACTGGCAAACGCAACGTGCTCAATTCCGGCCACATCGATGTGATGGGTGAGGTGGTCGAGATAGTCTGCCATGGTCGGACGTTTGTCCCACCTCACGGTAGGGGAGTACATGACCGCGCCGATCAATCCGCCGGTATCGGCCACTGCCCTGACGATCTCCCTGGGTTTGTTGCGCGGACTCGGCAAAACCTCGTAGGCATTCGCATGGCTGACGACAACCGGCGCATTGGCCGCCAGCGCGAACTCCAGGGTCGTCCGATGACCGCAGTGCGACAGGTCGACGACGATGCCGAGATCTTCTGCTGTTCTTAGCCACTCGCGCCCGTAGTCTGTGATTCCCTGGTCTTCGTCATCGGTGAACGAGGCGCCGAAACCGAACGCGTTCTGCTCGTTGTAGGTCGGCTGAAGGATACGGAGACCGAGCCCGTAAAAGTGCTGGAGCGCCTTGAGATCCGTCTCGACCATCAGCGAGTTCTGGGCGCCGATTACGACGCCGACAACGCCGTCGCGATGCGCGGCCTCGATATCTCCGGCAGTGGTGACGACACGCGCAAGTTCGGGCATATCTTCGATCGTTGCCAGCGCGTCGGCCAACTGTCTGCGAGCCGCGTCGAAACCTGCAAACGGGCTTATCGCCGTATAGTTGATCGCAGACACGCCGCCACGGAGGGTCGTCTGCATCTGCTTAACCGACATCTGAGCGCAATTAACGCCGTCGAATACCGGACCTGGTTTCGATGCTGTCGAGATATTCATTGCAGTGCATTGTCCTGTTTCCCTGGCGCGACCGTACTTTCAGTTCGCCGTGCCGGGGCGCCGCCAATGATTATCGGACAGCTTGACGAAAACTACACCCGACAGAGGCTTCACTTTACGATCATGGTTTCGCCCTGCGAGTCCAGATTATCCAGCATAACCGGCAGCTCGATGCGGGCCACGGCTCGCAATCCATGCGGGGAACAGGGTAGCGCAACAGCGCGCAATTTGTGATGTAGTCGAGAAACCCCTGACTTCGGAGGGCAGGATTCGGCCACGAATTCTGGTGGCATAGCGCAGGAGAGCTTTTGGGAAATACTCTCTAGGTCTAGACTTATGCCTCAATGGTTTACCGACGATTTTTCTGAAAAGTATTCCTCAAAGCCATACGAGAAAACCATACCCACTTAGAGAGTTAGAATAGAGAGCGAGTCTGGCTACGAACCAGGCGTTCGGAGGTCAGAATCCTTAGTTGCAGAAGTTCAGACAGGGTCTGAACTTCTACACATATCGGGCCGCAAGCCCAAGACACTCCGGCGGTGGATGACGGAGCATCGCGACGAGTTTGCCGCGATGTTCCAGCCTCTCCTACGGCCGCGGGGGTCGATGCGTCAAAGATCTCGGCGCGCGTCAAACGCACGCTGGCTCGGCACGGCCCGCAGCGGCGGTCAACTCCGACAAGCCGTCGATCCACGAGGTGAACAGCGCGAACACCTCGTCGACGAGCTGAAACGCGCGCGCGATCTCCGCGTCGTTCAGCGTCGTGGTGTCGATGATGGCGTTTCGCGTTTCGCCGTCACCCATCGCGTGCCCTTTTTCCTTCTCGAAATGATGATCGCCGAAGTAGATCAGCTCGATGTCCGGGCTGTCTGCAAGTACCCGGTGCGCAATGGCATTGAGCCTCGAGAATAAAACGAAACCCGTGGCCTCCACGGCCTCCACCACGACAAAGCGTTCAAAGGACCGCGTTCGTTCGATGAGCGACCACAGGCGGTAGGTCAGTAGCCTGCTCGACAGCGTATTCTTGGACCAGAGATCTGTAAGCGTTGCCGTAAAGTTGTCGACGCTGTCCAGCCCCAGGGACTTGATATCGGCGAGATACCACGGCCAGTGATGGTCGTCCTCGGTCGTGTGTCGATTGACCATTTTCTGCCACGTGTCGTGACTGGAGCGTTCCCGCAATCCGAAAGCGTTGATGTCGCCGAACGCCATGATGAAAAAGGCCGCCTGCTTGAAGATGGCGAGCTGTTCCAGGGCGTCGGTCTCACTGTTTTCGAGGTAGCGAAAAAAATCGTGCTTCTCGTACTTCCGGGTTGCGTTGTGCAGATATTCCAACACGTTTTTCACTGAACGGCTCCTTGTCCGGCAATGGCTGGCCACTGCAGAATAGTCGGGTGTCCGGTAGGCTTCGTACCCCCGGATTTGGGGTTGACAGTTGCACTCCAAGAAGGTCGAGACGGTGATTCGCGCGCGAATGTCGGCTGAATCTGCAACCCGGAGCGGAAGACGTATTTCTTTCTCCAATTCCGTACGTCAGAATCACCAAATGGGAGATACCACGGCAGAAATCGTCCCTTACGACCCAGTCCACTTCAAAGACGTCCTGGATCTTTCGATTCTCGCGTGGACCCCGGTTTTTCCGCTCATGAAAAAAGAGATTCCGGATTACGTTTATGACGCGTTTTATCCGGACGGCTGGAAAACGCGTCAGCTGGCGGACATTTCGGATATTTGCCGGGACGATACAACGAGCGTGTGGGTTGCACTGGCCGACGACAACGTAACCGGCTTCATGGGGATCCGCGTTCACGAGGAGGACTCGATGGGCGAGATTTACGTCATCGCGGTTCACCCGAACTATCAGCGGCAGGGAATTGGCTCGGCGCTACTGTCATTTGCGTTTGACTGGCTGCGTCAACAAGGCCTGAAGATGGTGATGGTTGAAACCGGCGGCGACGAGGGCCACGCGCAGTCCCGTGCCGCCTATGAGAATGCCGGTTTCGAGCGATACCCCGTCGCTCGCTATTTCCGCAAACTCTAATCGGCGGCCGCCATCCCAACGTGTTCGAGACGAAACGTAATGCCGATGGACACAATCGAGTTTTCAAGCAGCGGCGGCAAAATCAGGATAAGCTGGAGCTTCGATGGCGACTACATCGTCGCGGTAGAAGCAAAGGCGTACGGCTTTCGAGGCCAGGCCGACGGCCACGTCGTAGCGGACGATTTCAAGAAATTTGCGCGGGACATAGTGGGCCTTGCCGGATCGCGGAAAGGTCAGGCGAGTTTCTCCTCGGCATTCCCCGGCGCTTTCGACGTCACCGTGCGCTCGACGGACAGAACCGGTCATCTCGGCGTGTTCGGCTCGCTGACCGCCAAGTCCGGCACGGATTCCGACGAGGAGCAGACGCTGCACTTCTCCCTGCATTTCGAGCCGTCACAAATCGAGAATGCGGCTCGTGCAGTGCGCGGCCTTGCCAACTAAAAGACGCCATTAGAGAGCAAATAATTCTGTCGGGATGGCCAGAAACGTTGAAACAACCGTGGTGAACTACACAGCTTTCACGTAAGACCAATTTAACCGAGTCAAGCGGCCAGCGTTCGCCGGACGAATTCGGGGTCCGCCTCGATCATGCGAAGAAAATTCGCCGCGGCGGCATCGGGCTTGCGTTTACCCTGCTCCCACCCTTTGAGTGTGTCGAGACTCAGACGAAACGTGTTGGCGAAAACGGATTGTGACATGCCGACGCCCGCCCGAATTGTACGGATCTCGGCCGGCGTCAGCACGACGTAAACGGACGTTGGCGCCGTGGTGCCCTTGGCGACTTTCACCGCCTCTTTCAGATTGGCGTCGAGCTCTTTGAAAAGTTTGTCGTCCATCGTTCGTCTCGTCGAAGCCGGTCTTGCCAAGCAGCTTCCGGGCCTTCTCCTCGAAGGTGCCGATTGGAACCAGCGTCTGCATCAGCTATGACCCAATGAACCAGAGTGTAGTTCAATGAACCCTATAGGACAATTTCCTGCTGAGCAAGGCTTGAACCTCGAAAACAATTCACCTAAAGGGTAGGTGAATTAACCTAAAATTTAGGTATATTTACCTAAATATTAGGTACTCAGCGGCAAGGTGTCGGACGATGAGCAAGGTGACTATTTCAGAAGCACCGCTAACAGGACTTTTTGGCAGCAAGGCCGCCTATCAGGTGCTCATGTTTCTGGAAAACTATCAGCAAGGCTATGCATCGCAGATTGCGAAGACGTTCGGCTTGTCGCTGAGTCAGGTACAGAATCAGCTAAAAAAATTTGAGCAACTGGGATTGCTGGTCAGCCGCAAAGAGGCTTCGGCTCGCGTTTACTATTTCAAGCGCGGCCCAATTACCGATGCGCTGCGCAAGTTCCTTCGCGCGATGCTAGATAGCCTCCCCGACGCGACAATTCGCAAATACTACCGTGAAAGGCGAAGGCCAAGACGCCAGGGAAAACGCTAGAGTTACACCAGAAAGACTTCGACACGAAATGACGCGCAAAGATCAGCTTTGGCAGAGATTACAGAAAAGACGAAGCTCACTGAACTGGCGGCTATCGTTTCCGAGGCGCTTCAGAGCGCAGGGATCGTTGCAACGCTTTCAGGAGGAGCAGCGGTATGCATCTATACCGAGAATCGTTACCAGTCCGAGGATCTGGATTTTGTTACGGCTGCACTGGTTGGCGAACTAAAAGCCGTTCTTGAGCCGCTCGGATTCGAGCACACGGGACATCCGCGGTTATCGGTATTTGAACACCCGGCAACGTCGTGGTACATCGAATTTCCTCCCGCGCCGTTGAGCTTCGGTGGAACCTATATCGATCCGTCACACTGCGCGCTAGTCGAAACCTCGTTCGGGAACCTGCGAGTTATCACGCCAACACATTCCGTCATGGACCGACTGATTGCCGCTGCTGCGTGGAATGAGGTCCAATCTTTGGAACAAGCGCTGCTAGTCGCATCCCACCAGTTGGAGAACATTGACTGGGATGAATTAGATGGCTGGGTCAAACACGAAGGCGTTACGGAACACAGAGCGGTGCTCGAGTTCTACGAGAAGTTTGCACGAATACCTCCAGTCTGAGCACGGACCAGCCGGGAACGTAACTCGTAGGTACTTACGCTAGCCTAGAAATCATCGGCCTGCGTGACTGGAACCGAGCTTGCATTAGAGGACGATAAGTATCGTCACAGCAACCGCGATACGCTACAACAGGCGGACCGAAGAGGGGGTGGAGCCCCTCAACGGCCCTAACCACAGCCAGCAACTGAGGTGCTGACGATGGCTGAGCGCATGCTATCAGACGAATACACGATTGCCCCATTGTCCATTACGGGGCCTCGTGTTTTTTTGTGCCCGAGCTGGCCTCTACCCGAGGATCAGAACCATGAATACCACGAATCTAGCGACATTCCCGAGATATGCCACGGCAGGACGACAGGTCCGGGAAGATCCGGGTGTATACAGCCCGGATCGATTGAAGGATGAGCACTCCGACGGGAAGCATGAACTTCCTGCCGCAGCGGCGGATCATGCAGCACACCTTTCCACTGCACAGCGAATCGTTGGCGAGGCGCTGAACCTGTCCGGGCTCGTGTTGGCGTCGCTTCACGATGAGTGTGATAAGCGCGCCATGCAAATCGGAGCGGCCCTGAAGATCATCGAGAAGAAACTGGAAAAGGCCTGCGACCAGCTTGATCGGCACGAAGTGCAATACGCAAACCTGATTCCCGCGTATGTCGATCTCAGGAAGCAATCGGGTGGAGAGGAATCAAGCTGATGCTCCGGACTCGGTCCGTCCCGTCCCAAAATAGAGACCTTTCTGGCTCGCCCAGCGTCCTCAGTAGACGCGGGGCGAGCCGGTTGACAAATTGGCTGGAGAACCAGATCTGGGGCGTTTTCGGTCGACATTCGTCTGTTAGGGAGACAACCAGGCACTTATCCGGCAGCAGTCTGTTCTCGCCAAGAAAAGCCGCCAGCGGAGGCCTTGTAGTTGCCAAACTATGTCCAAAACGAACGGTAGGCAATTCGCTCGCGACAAGAATATGACTGTTAACGACGCGCGCATGATGTTTTAAGCTAAAAGCTGATACCTTCTCCTTTCAGAAAAGGAGTCGGAGAAAATGACAGTGAGCGGTAAGGTCGAGGCGTTGATTCGAGGTCTGCCCAAAGCGGAACTGCATGTCCATCTGGAAGGTACGCTGGAGCCGGAACTGATGTTTGATCTTGCCAGGCGTAACCACATCGACTTGCCGTTTCGTTCGATAGAGGCCGCGCGGGAAGCGTACCGGTTCAACAACCTGCAGGAGTTTCTCGATCTCTACTACCGGGGCATGGCGGTACTGCGGACCGAGGAAGACTTTTTTGATTTGACCTACGCGTATCTCAAACGCGCGCACGACGACGGCGTTCGCCACGTCGAAATGTTTTTCGACCCTCAGGGACACACTGAGCGCGATGTATCGTTTGGCGAAGTGATTCGGGGAATCACACGGGCGCGAGTGATGGCGGAGTCCCGCCTGTCGATGTCCACCAAGCTCATCATGTGTTTTTTACGGCACCTGCCGGAATCGGACGCCTTTGCTACCTACAGCGAAGCGGAACCGTGGCTCGAGGAGATTGTCGGCATTGGCCTCGACTCCTCCGAGCTCGGGCATCCACCGTCGAAGTTTGCGCGCGTGTTCCAGCTTGCCAGACAGGACGGCCTCAGGACCGTAGCGCACGCCGGCGAGGAAGGGCCTCCTGAATACGTCCGCGAAGCTGTTGAAATACTGGGCGTGGACAGAATCGACCACGGCAATCGGGCGCTCGAAGATCCCGACCTGGTGCGACGGCTGGTCGACGACGCCACGACGCTGACCGTCTGCCCGCTGTCGAACTTACGACTCTGCGTCGTCGACGACATGCGGTCCCATCCGGTTCGCAAGATGCTGGAGCTGGATCTCAAGGTGACGATCAACTCGGACGATCCGGCGTATTTCGGCGGCTACGTGAACGATAATTTCATGGCCGTTCATGATGCACTGTCGCTGACGCCCGAGGAATGCATGGTGCTGGCGAGAAACAGTTTCGAGGGCGCATTTCTCGATGCCGACTCGCGGGCCGCATACCTCGACGAGATACGCCAATACGCCGAGCAACAGGCTTGATCCGCCTCCGATGACGCGCGCAGCGCGCAACGTCGACACGATGACCGGTGAAGTGGGATGCCAGTGCTGCCTGTAATCCAGGCTTTGCTGGGAATCGTGGTCTTTGTGGCAACTGCCTGGTCCTTTTCCGAGGCAAGACGACTATTTCCTTTACGTCAAGATCTGGGCAGATTTGGCTGGCGCGGCACTTTCCTTCAGTATGCCGGGTGTCACCACAGATTCAGGAGTGTCTTCATGCGTAAGCTCGCCGTTCTCACCTGCCTGCTGTTACCCACCCAGGCGACGTTAGCCCAGGATCAGGGGCGCGAAGTTGCCGGCCCTCGGGCCGTGCTGGAATACAGGGATCGCCCTCCTGTAGAGAATCGGCACCTCGAAGAGCGTCTCGACACGCTACTGCCAGCCCTGATGGAGGAGACCAATCTCGACATGTGGCTCGTACTCAATCGCGAGTACGCAGAGGACCCCATCTACTTCTCTCTGGTGCCGCAGCCGACGTTCGCAGCGCGCCGCACGACGATGCTCGTGTTTCATCGCACCAACGACGGTGTGGATCGCTTGACGGTCAACCGCTATCCGCTGGGCGATCCGTACGAGTCCGCCTGGGAGGGAGGCGATCTCGATGCGCAATGGCAGGCGCTGGGCGAGCTCATCGTCTCCCGCAACCCGGCACGCATCGGCATCAACGTGTCTCGCGACTGGCCGGTCGCCGACGGACTCACCCACGCGCTGCATCAACGCTTGCTCGAGGTGCTGCCTGAAGACTATGCAGATCGTCTGGTGCCGGCGGAGGACCTCGTCGTACGGTGGGCAGAGACGCGCACACAAAATGAGATGGAAACGTATGCGCACACGGTGAGCCTCGCACGCAGCGTCATCGCCGAGGCGTTTTCCAGTCGCGTCATCACCCCCGGCGTGACGACGACCGATGACGTCGCCTGGTACATAAGGCAACGCTTCGTGGAACTCGACCTGCCAGCCTGGTTCATGCCCTATGTCAACGCGCAACGTCCTGGACAGACCTGTGACAGCGACACCGCGTTCTGCGGCGAGAGCGGAATCATCCAGGCCGGCGACGTCATTCACACCGACGTGGGTATCTGCTACCTGCGCTTGTGCACCGACACGCAGGAGATGGGCTATGTGCCAAAACTCGGTGAAACTGACATTCCGCAAGGCCTCGCCGACGCACTCGAGGTCGGCAACCGCTGGCAGGACCTGTTGACCGACGAGTTCGTCACTGGCCGTACGGGCAACGAGATCACGGCAGCGACGCGCACCGAGTGCGCCAGGAAGAAGATCGAATGCAGCGTGTATTCACACCCGATCGGTTTCTTCGGGCATGCACCTGGCCCGACGATCGGCATGTGGGACAACCAAGACGGTACGCCGGTGCGCGGCGATTGGCCGTTGCATGCGAACACGTGCTACGCGATTGAGGGCAATATCAAATCACCGGTGCCCGAATGGGACGGCCAGCGGGTGCAGATCAAACTCGAGCAAAGCGCCTGTTTCGACGGTGAGACCGTGCATTATCTTGCCGGTCGGCAGACCAACTGGCATATCGTGCGCTAGCCGCCGTCCGGATCGACGACGGCGACCCTCGAATCGTGCGATCATAGGCGCCCGCTGGCGCCGATCACGAACCCGATTCCGGTGACAGCGGCGTCTTTCAGAGTATGCTCGAATACGCCTCGATCACTTTGACGCCGGCGCCATCGGCGCATCAACCGTATATAGCGCAAACGCACCAAACCTACCCAGGCAGGAAACGCACGATGCCCCGCTACGACAACATCCTCGACTGCATCGGCCACACACCGCTGCTGCGGCTGAACAAACTGTCCGAGCAAACCGGCTGCGAGATCCTGGGCAAGGCCGAGTTCCTCAACCCGGGCGGCTCGGTCAAAGACCGGGCGGCGCTTGGGCTGATCCGCGCCGGCATCGACGGCGGACAACTTCGCCCGGGCGGCACGATCGTCGAAGGCACCGCCGGCAATACGGGCATCGGCCTGGCGATGGTCGGCAGCGCGCTCGGTTATCGCACGGTCATCGTCATGCCGGACAATCAGAGCCGCGAAAAGATCACGACCCTGAGGGCCTACGGCGCCGACGTACGGCTCATCCCGGCCGTGCCCTACAAAGACCCGAATCATTTTGTGCATACCTCGCGGCGGCTCGCCGAGGAACTGGACGAGTCGGAGGAAAACGGCGCGTTCTGGGCCAACCAGTTCGACAACCTCGCCAACCGGGACTTTCACGAACGGACCACGGGACCGGAAATCTGGGCGCAGACCGACGGCCAGGTGGACGGATTCGTCTGCGCCGTCGGCACGGGCGGCACGCTCGCCGGCGTGTCGAGAGCACTGAAGGAACGCAATCCCGGCGTCACGATTGCGCTCTCCGACCCCGGCGGCTCCGGCCTGCACAACTACTTTGCCAACGGAGCGATAAAGATCGAGGGCAGCTCGATCACCGAGGGCATCGGCAACAGCCGCGTCACGGCAAACCTCGAGGATTCGCCGATCGACCTGAGCTGGCAGATCGACGACGGCGACGCCATCCCGCTGGTCTTCGACCTGATCCGCGACGAGGGACTGGTACTCGGCGGCTCCAGCGGCATCAACCTCATCGGCGCCGTCAAACTCGCACAGGAGCTCGGGCCGGGACACACGATCGTGTCGGTCCTCTGCGACTACGCGTTCCGCTACCAGGAGCGGCTGTTCAACCGGGAGTTTCTCGCCTCCAAGGGGTTGGAACTGCCGGCCTGGTTTGCCACCGACTGAGCGGCGACCAATACCTCTGCGTTCGCCGGCCGCGATGCCCCGACGTTCACCAACTTGGAGAGTGGGAGATGACGTTCATGAATTCTGGTTTGCCCCGTGCGCTGATTGCCGCGGGTGTGTGTTTCGTTCTCTTTCAGGGCAACGCCGCGGCGCAGTCCGACTATCCGTTCGTTCCTCCCGACTTCGAGGTTCCCGAGCGGCTCGAAACGGACAGCTACCGGCTCCGGATGCTGACGACGTCGGACGTGGTAAAGGACTACGACGCGGTGATGAGCAGCGCGGCTCACATCAACGAACTCTGGGACGGCGTGTCGTGGCCGGAGGGGCTGACGATCGAACAGAACCTGATCGATCTCGGCTGGCACCAGAAGGAGTTTCAGCGGCGACGCTCGTTCGCGTTTACCGTGACGGACCTGGACGACGAACGCGTCCTCGGCTGTGTCTACATCTACCCGACGCGGAAGCGTGGTTACGACGCCGTCGTCTATTTGTGGACGCGCCCGTCGGATCAAACCGATCTCGTCACGCCGGAAGCGCTGCGCGAGACGGTACGGGCCTGGCTCGAAGATGACTGGCCGTTCGAGTCGCCGGTGTTTCCCGGAACCGACGTCGAGTGGGACGCCTGGGACGCTGTGGAAGAGGTCAAACGCTGAACCGGCTGCTTGACGCTCGGCAACAACCTGCCGCTTGGACAAGCGGACGGTCCGTCCCGTCAGCGGACAATCTCTCCGCCTTTGATGACGTGTTTGACACGGCGAAGATCGGGCAGAAACTCCAGGGGATTGCCGTCAACGACGATGACGTCCGCAAACTTCCCGACTTCGAGCGTGCCGAGGACGTCCTGCTGCTGCATGACGATAGAGTTCGTCCGCGTGGCGGCGACGATCACGTCCATGTTGGACAGGCCGGTTTCCCGCTGCGTAAGCACCATCTCCTTCCACATCGCGTCGTGATGCGGATTCGCGCGGGTGCCCGAATCGGTGGAAATCGCAAAAATTGCGCCCGCGGCCGCGAGCTGGCGCAGCTTGGCCTCGCGGCCCGCCTTGTCCGCCAGCGCCTTGTCGTAGAGCGGATGCTTGGACAAATCGGTTTCCCGGTAGGATCGCCGCACTTCCTCATAGAGGTCGGCGGGTAGGTCGCGTTTCCAGCGCGGATCGTCGGTGAGTTCGGGGTTTTCGATGATTTGACGCAAGCCGTCGCGCGCGATGATCGTCGGCGCCATGACCACGTTTTGATCGACGATCATGCGCACGATGTCCTCGTCGTAGGCGGTGTCCGCATATTCACCGATGTGCTCGATCGAGTCGTACTCGCCGATGCCGGCTTTCAGCGCCGTGCGTATGCCCTCCGCCGAATAGATATGTGACGCGACGCGCAGCCCCAGTTTGTGACTTTCGTCGTAGATGGCGGCCAGCTCTTCCTGTGATAGCGCTTCGTCCTGGGTCTTGATGACGTCGACGCCCATCTCCGCCAGTTTCCGGACTTTCCGGCGGGCGTCCTCCGGGTCTTCTATGACCCAGGCATCAACGTAATCGTCCGATACGAACGCAGTCAGGCTCTTGCGCAGGAACGGGCCGGCAATGAACGTGCGAGGTCCCGGTATGGCCCCCGAATTCACCTGCTCCCGCAGCCAGAAAATGTTGTCGACGTCCGCGCCGAGGTCCCGCACGGTCGTCACGCCGGCGTTCAGCATGGCTTTCGCGGAAGCCGGCATGATGTCGGTGCGCATGCGGTTCTCGTAAGTACCGAACCATTTGTCGTAGTTGCTGTGCCCAAGAATGTCGAAATGCACGTGAATGTCGATCAGGCCGGGCATGACGGTCATGCCGTTGGTGTCGATAACCGTGGCGCCGTCGGGGACGACGACGTCCGCCTCCGAGCCAACGGCAAGGATTTTTTCGCCCTCCAGGACCAGGACCCCGTCGTGTATGGGCACGCCGCCGTTGCCATCCACGATCTGACCGCCGATGAGAGCGATCGGCTCCGCGATCGCTGCCGTCGCCGACGAAAAAAGCAGCGCTGCGATTATTGGAATCGATTTTGGCATGGCTTAGCTCCTGGGGTTCGGCGAACAGTTTACTCAATTATTCGCCTTGATACCGGAGCAGCGGAATGCCCGCTATCGCGGGCCGGGGAAGTCCGTGGGTCACGGTGCAAGTAAGGAAAAATTGCTATGTTTTTAGTAGCAATATCGCTATCATAACCGTAGCATCCAATCAGAGTTTCCGATGAAATGAAAATACCCGTACCCGGCCAACCCGTCCGCGGTTCCCGCTCCGGCGCGCCCATCATGGCGATCTTCGACCTGCTCGGCCGCCGCTGGGCCATGGGCGTCGTCTGGACGCTCAGCGGCGGTCCGCTCACGTTTCGCGAACTGCAGCGCCGTTGCGAGACCATTTCGCCGGCGGTCCTGAATGCGCGCCTCAAGGAGCTGCGCGCGGCGGAAATCGTAGAGACCTCGGACGACGGCTACCGACTGACCCCGAGCGGCCGGAGCCTCTACAAACTGCTCGTCCCGCTGGGACGCTGGTCCAAGTCCTGGGCGCGGCGAATGAGGAGCGAAGACTGATGGCCGAACAGGATTTTGACGTGCTCGAAGAACGCTTCCGATTCTGCGTCAGCACCAGCGCCCGCGTCGAGCGCCTGTTCGAGGGCACGATCTGGGCGGAGGGCCCGGCGTATTTTCCCGCTCACCGGTCGCTGATCTGGAGCGACATCCCGAACGACCGGCTGCTGCGCTGGGACGAAACGTCGGGCGCCACAACGGTGTTCCGCGAGCCGTCCGGCTTCACGAACGGCAACACCGTGGATCGTCAGGGGCGCCTCGTGAGCTGCCAGCAGGGCGAACGGCGCGTGGTGCGGACGGAACACGACGGACAGATTTCGGTATTGGCGGACCGCTTCGAGGGTAAACGCTTCAACAGCCCCAACGACGTGGTGGTGAAGTCCGACGACAGCATCTGGTTCACGGATCCACAGTACGGCATCGACTCGGATTTCGAGGGCCACAAGGCCGACAGCGAAATCGGCGCCGATCACGTCTATCGTTTGGATCCGCGTACCGGAGAGTGCCGGATTGTCGCCGACGATTTCAGCAGACCCAACGGCCTGGCGTTTTCGCCGGACGAACGCAGCCTCTACATTGTCGATTCCGGCGGCATCCGCTTTCCGGAAAACCCGCGGCACATCCGTGTTTTCGACGTGGACGGCGACGTGCTAAGCGGCGGAGACGTTTTCGCCGAATGCACCTGCGGCAAGTTCGACGGATTTCGGATCGACGAGGACGGGCGCCTGTGGGCCGCCGCCGGCGACGGCGTACACTGTTACGAACCGGACGGAACCCTGATCGGCAAAGTGATCGTGCCGGAGGGCGTATCCAACGTCGTGTTCGGAGGCCCGCGGCACAACCGCCTGTTCATTACTGCAACGACGTCGCTCTACACGGTCTTGCTTTCCGCAACCGGCGCCCGCACGTTTTGACCGCTCAGCGAATCCTCGACGTTACAAACCCACTCGTCAACGTGACCGCCGAACCGATGACCGGAAACCAGGGCCAGGCGATAGCGGTCAGTCCGCGGCTCGCGACTTCGGCGTCACTCGGACGAAACACGAACACCCACCCTTCGTCCGGACCGTACCAAACGCCGAATACCGCGCAGACGAGCACGACGATGGTCAGGGCAAACGCGATCAGCGCATCCGCCTGCGTGCTTCGTTTGTTGACGATACCCAACAGGAAGACGCCGAGCAGCGCGCCATAGGTAAACGAGGCGATGCTCAGGCCGAGTTCAATGACGGTCTCGGCCGAGTCTTGCAGCGTGCCGGCAAACACCGTCAGGGCCGCGGCCCAGAACAGCGTCAGAAGGCGCGCCGCCAGCAGCGAACCCTCGCGCCTTCCTTTCGGAGCGCCGAAGCGCTGGTAGAGATCGATCATCGACGACGAGGCCAGCGAGTTCACCGACGACGACAGCGTACTCATCGCGGCGGCGACGATCCCCGCGAGCAGCAGGCCGGAGACGCCGGCCGGTAAACCCTCGACGATGAACCTGGGGAAAATCTCGTCGCCGCGCGACAGTCCGAGGGCCGCAAAACTCGCGCCGTCGTAATAGGCCCACAGCGCCAGGCCCACGACGAGAAAAAGTGCAAACTGGAGCATGACCAGCACCGCACTACCGACCAGCGCTTTTTGGCTGTCGCGGAGCGAGCGGCAGGCCAGCAGACGCTGCACCATGAGCTGATCGGCGCCGTGCGAGGCCATCGAAAAAACCGCGCCGCCGAGAACGGCGGTAACGAGCACGAAGGGTTGCGTGAGCCAATGATTGATCAATCCTGCGTTCGCACCGTAAGCGCCCGGATCGATCACGACGGTCTTGCCGGCGTCCACCGCGTCCCGCCACCAGCCGGCCGGCACCTCACCGAGCAGGAAAACCATCGCGACCGCACCGGCGGCCAGGTACACGACGAGTTGGACGGTGTCGACCCACACTACGGCTTTGATGCCGCCGAAATACGTGTAAACGAGCGTCACGGCGACCAGGGCCAGCACGATCTCGGCGTAGTCGACGTCCAGACCGGCGGCGCTTGCGATGACCTTGATGGGAATCGCGGTTGCAAACAGCCGCACGCCGTCGGCCAGCAGCCGCGTCACGAGAAACGTGACGGACGCCGCCGCGCGCATGGCGTCGCCGTAACGTTGCCCGAGATACCCGTACGTGGTTTGCACCTCGCCGGCGTAATACCGAGGCAACAAGAATACGCTCACCGCGATACGGCCCGCGAGGTAGCCGATGGTGAGCTGCAGGAACGTGAGCGCGCCGCCGTAGGCGACCGCCGGCAGGCCGATGACGGTCAGCGTACTGGTCTCGGTGGCAACGGTCGAGAAACAGACCACCCACCAGGGCAGGTTGCGACCGCCCAGGAAGTAGTCGACCGTGTTCGTCTGGCGTCCGGCCAGCCGGATGCCGAGCACCGCCACGCCGAGAAGGTACGCAACGATGATGACGTAGTCGATACCGGTCAGCACGATTGGCCGGCCGCGGCGTCAGTCGTTTGAACTGAGCGAGGAAATTGCCGTCGGGGAACCGCGCACGGCATGAATCTCGAAACGAACGTCGAGTTTGTCCTGAACGGCCAGCGCACCGCCCAGCACGCTGAACGGCGTAATGTCGAAATCGCTTTGCAACAGTTCGAGTGAACCGCTTGCGGTGATCGATGCGGCCTGCCGTTCAACCGTAACGGGCAGCCGCAGCTCGCGAGAGACGCCGTGCAAGGTCAGCGATACGTCGAGCAGCGCGCCGTTCTCGGCGTCGGCAACCGTGCCGGACGCCGAATCGATCGCCACCGTGACAAACGGATAGTCGGCGGCTTCGAGGCTCTTCAGCATGTTGCCGCGCGTTCCCTCCCGGTCGGACTCCGAAGGCTCGGTCGTGAACCCCGCCTCCGCGCGCAGCGCAGGTTCGTCCACGGTCATGGCCGCGAGCGCCACAAAAAGATCGGCGACGAACCGGCTATCGTCGTGATCGCCGTCGCGCAACAAAACGAACCCGGAAACGTCGCGGCTGGCAACGACGTGATCGTGCCCCATGCGGGCCAGCGTGCCGCCCCGATAGACGTAAACCTGCACCAGCGAGCGGGACGGATCCACCTCGTAAACGAGCTCACCGGCGGCCGGGCTCAAATAGCGCTCGGCGGGAAAGCCCGCCGGCATGCCCGTCGGGACGGGCGGCGCGGGCGGCGGCGCGGCGCAGCCCATGGCCAGGAGAACCAGCGCCGCCGCCATCACCCTTGGCGCCGCGTGCATGACCGCGAATTCGTTTCGACTACTCATGGTCGCAGGATTCTACATCGCGCGGGCCCGATATCACGGGACATTGGCGCCGTGGCGCAGGATGCTATAGTCGTTCCCGGTCCTCAACAAGCAAAACGACAACGGCGGGATCCGGTTTGGAACAGATCAACACGCTTTGGTTGGAGTTCAGCGCACTCGCGATGAGCTTTCTGAGACGCCCGGAGGTTCTCATCCAGGCGGTCATGATCGGCACCCTGTTCATTCCCGCCCTGCTGTTGTCGTGGCGCGTCGAACCGAAGCTGGAAGAACGGGCGAGACAGATAAAGGGGATGCCGGGCCTGCTGCGGGTCATCGTGGCGTTCCTGCGGCGCCTCGAATGGCTGTTTTTCGTCGTGTTTCTGGGCATCGCCTACGTCGCGACAACCGTCCTGGCATGGCCCGCAAGTAACTACATCATTTACGCGGTCATGCTGCTGGCGCTCGCATGGCTGCTGATTTCCGTCTTCTCGCACACGATACGAAGCCGCGTGTTGGGCCGCGTGTTTTCGGTCGTCGCCTGGGTGTACGTGGCCGCGACCATCCTCGGCGTGACCGGAGACGTGGCGGAACTGCTCGATCAGGCCGGCTTTCAGCTCGGCGGCTTCCGGCTGTCCATCCTGAGCCTGCTCAAAGCCATACTGTTCCTCGGCGTGCTGCTGTGGCTGGCCGCCAGCGCCGGCAATTTCCTGGACCGCCGCATCCAGAGCTCCGAGGAGCTGACTCCCTCCCTCAGGGTTTTGATCGGCAAGGTCCTGCGCATCGCCCTGATTGTCGTGGCCGCCCTGCTGGCGATGTCCGGCATCGGCATCGATCTCACCGCGTTTACGGTGTTGTCGGGCGCGGTCGGCGTCGGCATCGGCTTCGGCCTGCAAAAAGTGGTCTCGAACTTCATCTCGGGCATCATCATCCTGCTGGACGAGTCCATAAAACCCGGCGATACGATTTCGCTGGGAGACACCTTTGGCTGGATACGCGAGCTGCGCGCACGATTCGTCTCCGTCGTAACCAGGGACGGCCGGGAATTTCTGATACCGAACGAAGACTTCATCACCACCCAGGTGGTCAACTGGTCGTTCACCGACGACCTCGTCCGCCTCGACGTGCCCTTTGGCGTGTCCTACGATTCGGACCCGCACGAGGTGAGCCGGTTGGCCATCGAGGCGGCCGGTTCGGTGGATCGCGTCGTCGCGGCCGGCAAATCGCCGGTCTGCTGGCTGAAGAACTTCGGCGACTCGTCGCTCGACTTTGTCTTGCGCTTCTGGATTGCCGATCCGCAAAACGGTCTGACGAACATCCGCGGGAAGGTGATGCTGGCGCTGTGGGACGCCTTCAAGGAACACGAGATCGCGATCCCCTATCCGCACCGCGAGGTGATCATGAAGACGCCTCCCAATCCGCCCTCGATCTAAATCCGGCGTATCCCGCGGACCGCGGATTGATCTTTAGTGACTGATCCAGACAGCACGCCAAGCCAAATCCCCAGTATGATTGGAGAGAACTGTGCCGCAGACCGCGGATTGATCTTTAGTGACTGATCCCGATCGCTCGTCAGGACGAGCTCCTACAGGCGTAACCCGAAAACCCAATCTGGGCGGCAACCGACCCTATTCCGTTTCGGCCTTCAGGATATCTTCCCAGCGCCGGGCCAGCTGGTTTACCTTGAAGTCGGGGATCCGGAACTGCCATCCGAGAAGGCGGTCGTAGTCGGCGGCGTCGGCCGGCGCGGCCTCTTCGGTAACTTCGCCCGCGGTTTCTTCGGTGCCGGACTCGTCGGCCGGGATTTCGACCGCCTGCACGTTCAGCGCAACCCAGACCGGAACGTCCTCATCGGTCTCATCGTCGTTAGCCGCGTCGAAAACCTGCACCGAAATCAGCAGCCCGTCGAAGGTCTCGAATTCGGCGCGGCTCGAGGCCTCCTCGGCTTGCGCGCGGCGTACGTCGTCCAGTCGCAGCCCGCTGAGCGCACCGCCGATGCCGTTGGCCACCGTCGAATAACTGAGCTCGCGACCGTCGGGAATGTCCTGAACCTCGAATTCGGCGTTCTCGGCGGACTTCAGGAGTTCAATGGTTTCGCCGTCGGCATGACGGATGCTTGCCCGCCGGACTTTGTCGGCGGCAATATCCACAAGGTCGGTGCGCAGCCAGCCGCCGGGCGCGTCCGGCAACGTCAGGGGCTGGTCCACGAGCAGGCTCGTCGCCTGCCCTGCCAGCCTGACGTAACGGTTAGAGCCCTGGTTCGTGTCGCCGACGATTACGGCGTACTCGAAGTCGTCGCCGGCAACCGTCAGACGTACGCCTCGGCTCCCCGCGGTGTCCGGGTCACGGACCCCAAGGGCCTCGTAGCGCTCCGGGTCGGACGTTTTTTCTTCCAAAATCCTCGCATCCGCGAGCCCCAGGAGCAACTCGCGGATTTTGCCGATATCCGCGGGATAGTCGGCGCGGCTGCTCACCGCCCAGGTCCCGGACGCAACGCTGATCGCCGTCGCCTCGTCGCCCGGCGCATCAATGGTCACGCTGCCGACGTCGTTGATACGTTCTTTCAGGCCGGGCACCAAAAGGCCGCCGCTGACCGGGGCTCCGCCGCGCTCACTCATCTCCAGGCCGATTACGATCGCAACGAGCGCGAACAGGACGATAGCGAGATTTCTGACAGTGCTCTTGTTCATGATGCGTCCGCCCGGTTTCTACGCCACACGGCCACCAGGACAAAAACGGTGAGCAGCAGCGGCACGAGTCCGATATTGATGACTTTCAACCACGTCCCGAGCCGCTCGATGTTCTTGTCCAGGTTACGCTGCACGGCACGAAGATCCGTGCGGATAGTCGCGCGCCGATCGATAAAACGGTCGATCTCGGCCTGCTGTTCGGGCGACAGCAGAATATTGCCGGCGTCTTCGCGGGTAGACTGCAGCTCCAGCAACCGCTGTTCGGTGTCGGCCAGCTCGCTCTGCAGACGTTGTTCGGTCTCGCGGTATTCCGCTTCGGCTTCCACGCGCAGCGCATCGACCCGTGTAAACGGCCGGGTAAAGCTTGCCCGGCTGCGAACGGCGATCAGATCGGAGCTGCCCGACAGGTTTTCGAGCGCATTGATCACGAATGCGCCGTTGCTCGCAAACGCATTCGCCAGCTGCTGGCCGAAAAAATTCTGTACCTGGACCCACATCTGATTGCCCAGCATGTCGACGTCGGCAACGACAATGAGATTCGCGGGCTCCACCGACTCCGACAGATGCGCATTTTCCGATTCGTCGTCCGCGTCCTCGGGATCTTCGTCGCCGGAGCTGACCGTCGTCGCCGGCGGTCCGTTGGGGAACGCGCTGGGCAGCACGCCGCCAACGCGGGCGGCAAGTACGTATTCTTCGCCCGACGGAGCAAAACCCGCCTGCAACACGGACGGATCGGGCAGGAAACTGAAACGCGTGGCCTGCATCGCCGACGACGAAGGACTGGACGTCAAAAGCGGCTCGATGCTTGCCGCCGAGTCTTCGGCCAGGCTCAGACGCCCCACGGTGGCGAAATTGATCACGTTGAGATCACCCGTCACCACGTCGTCCGCACTCATCCATTCCGGAGTGACGCCGACGTAACCGTAATGACGAATCGGCCGCGGTGAACCGCCCGCGGTAATCGGCAACGCAAGCTGCGCATCGGCGACCACTTCATCGGAGGAGAATTCCAGTCCCCATGCCGTAAACAGCGCGGGCAGGTCCGAGCCCTGTCCGAGCGGCGGCATACCCTGCGGCATGCCCTCCGCCTGCGCCGGGTCCACGTCCGCAACCGGATCCACGAAAATCAGCGCTTTACCGCCGCGCAAGACGAATTGATCGATCGCATACAGGGTCGCGTTCGACAGACTCTTGGGCTGCACGATCCATAGCAGATTGATTTCGGCGGGTATTTCCTCGAGCGAGGTGCCCAGATTGCGCAACTCGAAGAGCTGCTGCGCCTGTTCGTAAACCACCCAGGGCGGCCGCAGACCCTGCGTCTGCGGGTCGAACCCACCGGACATCTCGACACCCGAAATCAGGCCGATAACGCTGCGGTCGGCGTCGGAGAGTGTCGTTACCAGTTTTGCGATGTCGTATTCCAGGAACGATTCCTTGTCCGGCTGGAAAAACGGGATCGTCTCCTCGTTATCGACGCTGTCGGTACCGGCCAGGCCAAGGTATACAGGATCCGGCGTCGCGCCGATCTGCACGCCTTGCAGGCCGAACTGGGTAGCCCTGTCCTCTTCTTCCGAGAACGGCAGCGGGTCGATGACGCTGAGGCGGATTTTGTCGTCCGCCTCAGCGGCAAATTCCTCCAGCATCTCGCGAACGCGGCCCGCGTAACTGCGCAGCGACGGGATACCCGCGGCCGCCTGATCGGAATAATAAAAATACAGGTTAATCGGCTCGTCGATATTGGCGAGAATACGCTTCGTGCCGTCCGACAGCGTATACAGATTGTTTTCGGTCAGATCGAGCCGCAACCCCTTGAAGAGCTGATTGGAAACGATCACCGCCGCGACAAACCCGAGCAGGATGATCAACAGGCTCGACACACTCAGTCGTTGTTGTGTTTGCGTACTCATGACTCAATCCGCCTGCTTCCATTGCAGAACGATCGTGTTCGCGTAAAGGAACGCGCCTATCAGCAACGCAAAATACAGCAGGTCGCGAAAATCGATGACCCCCCGCGAGATATTGGAGAAGTGCGTCAGGAAACTCAGCGACGCAATACCGTCGATGATCACCTGCGGCGCCCAACCGGAAAACGCATCCAGCACCATCGGGAAACCCGACAACAGGAAGCCGAAACACACGACCACCGAAAAGACGAACGCGATGACCTGATTGCGCGTCACCGCCGACAGGCAGGCGCCAATGGCCAGGAATCCGCCAGCCATGAGCAGGCTGCCAATGTAACCGGTGAGAATGGCGCCGTTGTCGGGTTCGCCGAGATAGTTGACCGTTATCCAGATCGGGAAGGTCAACGCCAGGGCGATACCGGTAAACGCCCAGGCCGCCAGGAACTTGCCGAGCACCGCCTGCCAGGGTGTGATGGGCAGAGTCATGAGCAACTCGACGCTGCCGCTCTTGCGCTCCTCGGCCCAGAGCCGCATCGCTATCGCGGGGACCAGAAAGAGATAGAGCCACGGATGGAAATTGAAAAACGGCCGCAGATCGGCCTGGCCGCGCTCATAAAAGCCACCGAGATAAAACGTGAAGGTGCCCATCAAAACCAGAAAAATGACGATAAACACGTACGCGACGGGCGTCACGAAGTAACTCCTGAATTCACGTTTGAACAACGCGCCGACGATATTCATGCCGCCGCTCCCTGCGTGATCTCTCGAAACACTTCGTCGAGGTGCCCGTTCTCCTGCTGCAGGCCGTGTAACGCCCAACCCCGGTCCTCGATCAGCGCCGACACCTCCCGCCAGATCGCCCGACCGTCGCCGCTCTTCTCGGGAATGGCGGTAATCGTCGCCCGATCGCGATCACCTTCGGTCGTGCTTACCGACGCGAGCTTCTCGACGGCGGCCTGAGCTCCGTCGAACTCACTTGCATCCTCCAGCGACAGACGCACTGCATTGTGATAACGGGAGCGCGATGCGAGGTTCGCGGGCGTATCGTCCGCGAGAATCCGCCCCGACGCGATGATGATCGCCCGGCTGCAAACCGCCTCGACCTCCTCGAGAATGTGAGTGGAGATGATGATCAGCTTGTCCGCCGACATCGAGCGAATCAGCTCGCGCACTTCATGTTTCTGGTTCGGATCCAGCCCGTCGGTCGGTTCATCGAGGATCAAAACGTCCGGATCGTGCAGAATCGCCTGCGCCAAGCCGACGCGCCGCTTGAAACCCTTCGACAGCGTCTCGATCGACTGATTCAAAACCTCGCCGAGATGCAGCCTCTGCACGACCTCGTCCAATCGTTCCTTTCGTGCGGAATCCGAGAGTTCTCTTATGTCCCCGATGAAGTCCAGAAAAGTGGCAGGCGTCATCTCAGCGTAACAGGGCGCGCCTTCGGGCAGGTAACCGATTTTTCGCCGCGCCGCGATTGCGTCCGTCTCCACGTCGTGTCCGCAAACCGACGCTCGTCCGCCGCTGGGCGTGACGAATCCCGTGAGCATCTTCATCGTCGTGGACTTGCCGGCGCCGTTTGGGCCAAGGAAACCCAGCACCTCGCCGGCTTCACAGCGAAAGCTCAGATTGTCCACCACCGTGTGCCTGCCGTAGGTTTTTGTCAGACCGTCAATTTCTATCATCTACTTTTATCGTTTACGTTTGCCGTCTACTCTCAAATCGCCGATCGGCGGTCGCCGACCCGGGTCGCTGTCACTAGTTTTCACGCTCGGATTCGAGCCTTCCGCCGGACGAGGGCCGGCCGGGGGAGCATTTTTTATCAGATCACATTTTGACGTTCAAGAGGCTGCCGGGCCGAATATCGGCGGGATTACGCATTGCAGAAACGCCGCATGATTGCGGCATCAGGCCTGCGCGGCGCTGCGGATCGCCGCGGATTTGATTTGTGCAAGCAGCCTGTCGCCGCGTTCGAGCTGAATTTCACGGCAGGAACGGCGTGTAATCCTGGCGACGAGCCGGTCCGAACCGACGCGGAGCCGTACCAGCACCATCGAACCGTCCACCTCGCGAAGCGCTTCGACCTCGGCGGGAACGATATTCAAAATCGTTGTTTGCAGCGGACGCTCGCGACAGAGGCTGACGTCGTTGGCCCGGATGCGAAGTCGCAGGGTCTCACCGGCGTCGCCGGCGCGGCCGGCCACGAAGAAATCACCGCCCGAAAACTCGAGGCGCGTAAGGTCGTCGTCGGCATCGTAGTCAACCACCGTCGTTTCAATCACCGAGCCGGCCTCCTCCCCAACCAGCATTGGCAGATCCAGCCGCGACAGCACGGACTGCAATTCACCGTTCGCCGCCACCCGACCTTCCTGCATTACGACAAGCTGATCGCAGAGGCGGCAGATCTCGTCGATACTGTGACTGACGTAGACAATCGGTACGGCAAGCTGCGCGTGCAGGCGATCGAAAAACGGCAACACTTCGTCTTTGCGTCGGCGGTCCAGCGCCGCAAGCGGTTCGTCCATCAATACGAACCGCGGCGCACGCAGCAGCGCCCGGGCGATGGAAACCCGCTGCGCTTCTCCGCCGGAAAGATCATCGGACCGGCGTTCGAGAAGGTGTTCCAACCCGAGCAGCCCGACTATCTGCTGGAAACCGATCGCGGCGGCTCCGGGTTGGCGCCGCTTGACGCCATACTCGAGATTACGGCGCACGTCGAGATGGGAGAAAAGCCTCGGCTCCTGGAACACGTAACCTATCTCGCGCTGATGGCTCGGCCTGGAAACGTTTTGCCGTTCGTCCTGCCAGACCTCTCCGGCGACGACCAGCCTGCCGGCGGCCGCGGCTTCCAATCCCGCGATACATCTCAACAGGGTCGTCTTCCCGGAACCCGACACGCCGAATACGCCGGTCACTCCGCGCATCGGCAGATCGATATCGACGTCCAGCGAGAAGCCGCCGTAGTCGAGCGCGTAACGGAGTTCGATCATGTCGGTGTTCATCGGCGCCGCTGCCATCGACTGTTGATCAGGAACATCACGAACAGCGCGACGAACGCAAAAACCAGCAGCATCGCTGAAAGCACGTGCGCACTCGCGTAGTCGAGCGCCTCGACCTGATCGTAAATTGCGATCGAGATAGTGCGCGTTTCGCCAGGGATATTGCCGCCGACCATCAGCACGACGCCAAACTCGCCGAGCGTGTGGGCGAAACTCAGCACAATCGCGTTGAGGAACCCGCGGGCCGACTGGGGAACGGCAACGGAAAAGAAGGCGTCCATCGGCCTCGCGCCCAAGGTCGCGGCAGCCTCCAGATCCCGTCTGCCCAGCGACTCGAACGCGTTCTGCAAGGGCTGAACGGCAAACGGCAGGCTGTAAAAACACGAGGCAATCACCAGACCCGCAAACGAAAAGGTCAGCGAGCTGCCCGTTACCTCGACCCACCAGCTCCCGAACGTACCGTAGGGACCGAGCAGTATAAGAAGGTAAAAACCCATTACCGTCGGCGGTAAGACGATCGGCAGCGCGACGGCGGCCTCCAGCACCGGTTTCATGCGGGACGATGTGCGCGCAAGCCACCATCCCAGCGGCGTTCCGATCACGATCAGAACGGCCGTGGTAATCGCGGCGAGCTGAACGGACAGCCACAGCGGCCCCATGCCCGGAAAAATGAAATCGAGCCTGTCAGTCACCCGGAAGCTTCACTCCGGCAGCGCGTAGCCGTTGTCTGCGATGATCCGGCGAGCCTCGGCGCCACGCAGAAAGCGGAGAAACGCGAGGGCGTCCGTGTCGCCTTCCGCCGGTCGGAGCAAAACGGCCTGTTGTTCGATGGGTGAATGCAGAGCAGCGGGCACCGCCCACTGACATGCGGTCGCGGGCAGATTGGGTGATTTGAGCTGGGCCGCGGCGATAAAACCCAGAGCCGCGTTGCCGGACGCCACGAAGTGGAGCGTTTGGCCGACGCTCTCGCCGATCACCAGACGCCCGCGGATGCCCTGCCAAAACCCGAGCGCGTTCAAGGCCTCGCGGGCGGCCGCCCCGTACGGTGCGGTGTCGGGATTGGCGACGGCAACCCGGCCGCCGCCGGACGCCGACAACGCCTCCCGACAATCGGAAGACGCGAGGCGCGGATCGCGGGACCATAACACCAGCCTTCCGACGGCATAGGTAAAGCGGCTCCCGGCGACCGCGAGGCCGGACGCTTCGAGCAGGGCCGGACGCTCGGCGTCCGCCGCCAGCAGAACGTCGAACGGAGCGCCGTTGACGACCTGCGCATACAGCTTGCCGGTCGATGCGCGGCTGACGCGCACTGCCTGTCCGGTTCGCGACTCATAACGTTCGACAAGCTCCTCCATCGCAACGCTGAAGTTGCTGGCGACCGCGACACTCAGGACGTCGGCGTAGACAACGGTACTCAGCAGACTCGCCGCCACCGCCAACAGCGGAACGATAGGCGTCGGTAATCTCATGCCGGATTTGGACCGCTTCCGTTCACAAAAACGACCATAACAGACGGTAGACGCACCAACCATCGGTTTTTCCACCCTGCGGCTTATTCCCGATTGATTCATCGCATGAGCAACCAAGTGCCGGTCCATCGCATCAAACGGACATACCCGGCGCAAACGCAGTAAATCGTTGGGATGAAGGGGTCACCGCGAGCAAGGCTGCCGGCGAGAAGCGGCTAAATCTGGCGATAACTACGTGGAGAAAACATTAATGAATCAGCGCAAAATCGTTCAAAGCCTCATTTCGGCGGCGGCAGTTATAACTATTGGTTTACCGCTGTCCGCATCCGCGGCTGCGCCCAGCCAATTCGAGGACGCCTCTGTAAAAGTCTCTTACAAGGACCTGAATATCGAGAGTGAAGCCGGCGCACAATCACTGTATGCACGGCTCAAACACGCCAGCAAAAAAGCCTGCAACCTGCGGAGCCGAACGGTGACCGGTTCGTTGCGCGCGGTAGCGGAAGCCAAACGCTGTTACAACGAGACTCTGGAGGCAGCGGTCAAGGAAATCGACAACGACACGTTAACGCGTATTCACGAAAGTTAACGACCGATTCAGGTGATTCCGCTGCGCCCGGGTCTTGCTGACCCGGGCGCAGCGGAACCGTTCAATCGATGAGCTCGGATCGTCCGTCCATGACGATAACCGACCCGTACGTTCGCGCACGATTTTCAGGCAAGGCCTTACGCGCAGCGCCGGTGACGGGAAACCTCAGAGTTCACGCAGCGCTTGAGCGACCGGTAACCGCGCCGCCCGAAGCGCGGGGAAAAAGCCGCCGACGACACCGATGATCAGCGCGGCGACGAGACCCTGTCGGAGCAGGTCGGCCGTAACCGCAAAGTCGAAGACCACCTGACTGAAGCTCGCCCCGTTGAGCGTCGACACCTGAAAACCGTTGAACACGAGATAGGCAATTGCGCCGCCGATCAGGCCACCGACGAGCGCAAGAAACGTCGACTCGATCATCGTCGAAAACAGCACCGCAAACGGGCCAAAACCCAAGGCCCGCAGAGTCGCAATTTCCTTGCCCCGCGCCGACACCGAGGAATACATCGAATTCAATGCGCCGAAAACGGCGCCGATCGCCATAAGGACGGTCAGCGGATAACCGACGAGACGGATGAAGTCGCCCAGCGGTTTGGCCTGACTCGAATAGTAGTCCCGCTCGCTCATAACGTCCGGATCGATCCGCGGATCGACGCCAAGCGCTTCTTCCAGGGTCGTAAGGCTTCCCTCGTCTTCGAGCTTTACACGCACCGATTGAAAGCTGTTGCCTCGCCGGTACGCCCCCTGAAGCACGCGGACGTCCGTCCAGAGTTCCGATTCCGACACACTGCCGTCGGCCTCGAACGTGCCGACGACGTCCCACTCCGTCTGACCGAAACGAATCGCGGAACCAAGTTCGAGACCGACAAATTCCTGCTGGGCCGCGCGCCCGACGATGACCTCGTTTTTACCCGGCTCGAACATCCTGCCATCGACCAGGGAAACGTTTCTGCGCACGTCGAACGCCCCGGGCTGAACGCCCCGGAACGGCACGTTGGCGTCCGCGTCGGTCGTTCGTTTCTTCACGTCGACGACAACATAAAGCTCCGACGAAATGATCGGCGTGTCTCCGTCTTTCAAAACCCCCGGCGCGTTCGCGACGATCAGCGTCTGCTCGTTCGACAGCCCGCTGTTGAGTTCGGCCGTAGAGCCGCTGCGCATGATGATCGCGGTGTCCTCCGAACCCGCCGAAATCATCGTTCGCTCGAAGCCCTGCGCCATCGACAACACGGCCGCGAACACCAGGACGACCGCCGCCACGCCGACGACCGCAACCACCGAGGTCGCAACGCGCTGCGGCAGGTTGCGAATGTTGAGCCAGGTAACGGCAATAATCTGTTGTAGTCCCCGCATCCCTCGACTACCCCCGTGCCAGCGCGTCGACAATGGACAGGCGCATCGCTTTCAAGGCCGGAAAAACGCCTGAAACGACGCCGGCCACGAGCATCAGACCGATACCCGTGAGTATCGACTCGGGCGAAAGGAAAACACCGGGCAAAAACGCGCCCGCCACCTTTGCGACGCCCTGAACCACCACCCAGCCGACGCCGATTCCGAGCAGGCCGCCGATGAGCATGATCAGCACCGACTCCGAAAGAACGATCGCCAGAACCGATCGGTCGCCGAAGCCGAGCGTTTTCAGAACCGCGAGTTCGGAGATACGCTCACGAACGGACTGCGACATCGTATTGCCGGACACGAGAAGCAGCGTAAAAAACACGGCGCCGAGAACAAGCGTGACGATCAGTGCGATGTTGCCGAACTGCTTCGCAAACGATTGCGCAAATGCCTGTTCGGTGCTGGTTTCCGTTTCGTTGGGCGAGTTGGCAAATTGCTGATCGATGGTGTTGGCGACCTCGATCGGGTTTGCGCCCGTGGCCACTCTGAGGATGTACCAGCCGACGGTGCCTTTTGCGAATGCCCGCGCCTCCTCGAAATAGTCGTATTGAAACATCATAAACGCCGTGCTGCCGCGCGGATCGTCGCTCGAAAAAATGCCTTCCAGATCGAATTCCCAGGTACGCCCGCCGTCGGCCTTGGTCCAGATGGTCGCCTGTATGGGGATTCGATCGCCCAGCTTCCAACCGTAGGTGTCGGCCAGCTCCTGTCCGACGACCGCTCCGGTTCGATTTCTTGCCCAGGCGTCCAGCTGCTCCTGCGGCATGTTCAGCTCCGGGTACAGCGCGAAGTATTCCCGGGGCTCGGTTGGAAACTGCGCGAACTGATTACGCGGGTCCTGATAGAAGCCGCCGAACCAGGACGCATGCGTTACCGACTCGACGCCGGGCGTCGCCGCGATGCGGTTCATGTAGGCCAGCGGCAGTGGGTTGATGAGCGATATTTTGTCGATGACGATGAGTCGTTCCGCGTCCGCCACATCCGCGCCGCCCTTGAACGCGTAACCGATTGCGGAGAGCAACGCAAACAGAAGGAAAGCCACGAATACCGACAATATCGTCAGAGACGTGCGAATCTTTTTGCGCCAGGCGCTCTTCCAGATCAGTCCGAGGTATTTCATGCCGCTTGCCTGAGTTCGAGTTTGCCCTTGTCGCAAAGAAGCGTCCTGTTCGCGTATTCGGCCGCCTGCGCATCGTGGGTCACCATGATGATCGTCTTGTCGTGCTCGCGATTGAGTATCTGCAGCAGCTTGAGGATTTCATCGGCGGTTTCGCGATCCAGGTCGCCGGTGGGCTCGTCGCAAAGCAGCAGGGTCGGATCGGACACGATAGCGCGGGCGATTGCGACGCGCTGTTCCTGACCACCGGACAGTTCGCGGGGATAATGTTTGGCCCGATCGGCCAGACCGACGATCTCCAACGCGATCTGCGCCCGCTGCGCGCGTTCCCTGGCGCTGAAGTCCGTGAGCAGCAGCGGCAGCTCGACGTTCTTCTGCGCCGTCAACACCGGCAGCAGGTTGTAGAACTGAAAGATGAAGCCGACGTGCGTCGAGCGCCATCGCGAAAGCTGGCTATTGGACATCGTCGACAGCTCGGAGCCGCTCACGAGTACGCTGCCGGCGGTCGGCTGATCCAGCCCGCCCAGCAGATTCAGCAGCGTCGTCTTGCCGGAACCCGAGGGCCCCATGATGGCCATGAAATCGCCCTTCGGGATTTCGAGGTCAACGTCGTGCAACACCTCGACACGCTCTTTGCCTTTTTGGTAGACGCGGCTCACGCCGTTCAGCCGTGCAAGTACTTCGTCCATGAGGCCTCCTGATTATTCAGTTCTTATTCGCTGACCCGCGACGAGCGGCGCGTCCGACGAACGCACGATTGTATCGCCCGCAGCGAGTCCGTTCAGCACCAATACGCGTGGCCGGTCCGCGGGACTGCCGAGCGTGACGCTGCGCCGCTCCACCGTCGAATTGCTGACGCGCCAGACGAAGTCGCCGTCTTCGTCCGAGCGCAGCGCTTCCCGGGCCACGAGCACGCCCGTCACCTCGCGCTGCGGTTCGGCGGTCGCTTCCACGCCGAGAAACGCGACTTTTGCACCCATATCGCGCAATATCCGCTCGTCGCGCTCGAGAAAACCGATTCTTACCCGAACCGTCGCCTTTTGCCGATCCGCCGTGGGCACGATGGCGATGACCTCGGCGGGAATCTGCCAGTCCGGGTAGGCGTCCAGCGTTGCGCTGACCCTCTGCCCGGCCGTGACCCGTTGAATATAGGACTCGTTGACGTCCACTTCGATTTCCAGAGAGTCCATGTCCACGACCGTGCAGATCCCGGTGCGCGTGAATCCGCCGCCCGCCGATACCGGCGAGATCATTTCACCGGGCTGCGCGTTCTTGGAGACGACCATGCCCGCAAACGGCGCCCGAATCGTCATGTTCGACAGGGAGTCCTCGGCGACCGCGACGCTGCTCATGGCGACGTTGACGTTCTCGCGTCCGGTCCCCAGGCGCGCTTCCAGCGCGTCGTGAGTCGCCTCCGCGGCGTCGAGACTCGACGCGCTGGCGAGGTTGCGCGCCGCCAGATCACGCAGCCGGTCTCTCTCCAGGCGCGCGTTGCGCAGCTCCGCCTCGATCTCCGCCAGCACCGCCCGCGCGGACTCGACCTGCGCTTTTGCCAGGCCAAGCTGCGCCTGCTGCGTGGAATCGTCGAGACGAGCGACAACCTGTCCGGATTCGACGCGCATGCCCTCCTCGATGAGGACTTCGACCACTTTTCCGGTAACCTCCGACGAAACGGTCGCCTGCCGTCGCGCAACCACGTAACCGGACGCGTCCAGTACGCTGTTCGCGGCCGCCAGGCTGGGCGGCCTGCGCGCAACGTCGATCTCCACGAGCACGGCGCCGCTCGCGGGACGCAGAAAAAACCACCAGGCCGCAACTGCGACAACGATCACCGTCGCCACGGCGGGCCACAGCCAGCCGGTTTTTGCCGCGGGTTCGCTGCTCCTGTCGATTTTGAGCTGGTTGATACGCTCGGACGGATCAGCCATCGGATGTCCCTGATTCTTGCCGTGAGCGCGAATCGTACCAGAACCGCGGGCGCAATCCGCCCGTGGAAAACCCGCCCTCGACCCCTCCCCGCGCTCCAAGCACGGCCGTAATTTGCGCGGCCGTGCTCAGAGGCGGGAGCAGTGACCGGCACTGCCCCGTTGACGCTAGAAGCGGAACGCGAACCCGAGGCTCGCCAGCAACGGTTCGGCGTCGTCGAGGTCGTAATACTCGACGTCGAGGAACACGCCGGCCCTTTCAGACAGATCGTAACCGAGCCCCACGCCCACGAACGCGCTCTCATCACTGGGGTCGTTTTCCCGGATTCCATCGACCGTCGACCGTCCGTCCGAGAAAAACACACCCGCTTTGCCGCGCAACGACAGCCGGTCCGACACGGGCAGGCCGCCGAGAACGGCGAGGCTGAATCCGTCGGTGGTCGCGGAAACGTCAACCGGCACTCCCGATACGTCCACGGTGTCCTTGAACGTGCCGAAGTCGAGATACGAGGCTTCGAGCGCAAAATTATCGTTGAACGCGTAGCCGCCAAATACGCGGAACGCGGTGCTGTCGGCGTCTATCTCCACGCCGTCGATGTTCTCGTCGATGTAGGCCTGGCCGAGCGCACCGCCGGCGTACCAATCGCCGGCGGCCGTTGCCGGGACCGCCGCGGTTATTCCGGTAATGAGCACGGCCGCTGCCGCTGCCTTGTTTCGTCGTGTTTTCATTGCTGATTGCTCCTTTGTCAACTTACGAAAATCGGCGCGATCGAACCGTTGCGGCACGCGGTCACGTGCCGCCGTTCATCACACCGGGGGGATCTGCCTAGTCGATTTCCCGTGCTTGCAGAAACAGGGCTTTCTCCAGCACGGTGAAAAAGTCCTGGTAGGGCCCAGGGTCCGTAACCGCCGCGCGACCGGCGCTTGCGTTCGCCCGAACCAGCATCTGAGTTTCGCGGCGGGGCCTCACGGTTACGGTAATGCGCAGCTGATAGCCGTCGAGCTTGCTTGCGCTGACCGCTCCGATCGCCGCGTCGGCCCGGTCGATGACGAATCCGAGATCCTGCAATGCGGCGATGACCGCGCGCAGCGTGGTTTGACGATCCGTCGTCTCGAACGCGCGCGTCTGATAGCTGCGCAGCTGCACGGCGCTCGACGACTCGAACACCCGTGCGTGCGGGCTCGATGCACAGCCGCCGAGAATCACGGCGAACAGCGCGGCCACGAAAACCGTTGCGGCAATCCGGTCGTTCGTTTTCATATCGAATGTGCCTCCAGGAATACGCTCTTCGACAGGCGCTCGAAGAATTGCTGGTAGAGCTGCGGCTCGTTCAACGCCTCACGCTTCGAGATTTCGTTGCCGGTGTTCCAGACGGTCCGCTGAAACGTGACCCGGACCCGATACGAGCCAGGCGAACCGGTGACCGGCGCCGTCGTCAGAGACGCGCGAATGCGCTGCTCTTTGTCGACGTCGATTTCGACGTCGAAAAAGAAATCCAGGAGCGTCGCCAGACCCGTTTGCCCGACGTTCCGCGCGTCGCGTTCTTTGGACGCCACCAGCAGACCGAGATCGGCGTCGCTGTCGTCGAGGTTGAATCCCAGGTCCTGCAAGACGCCTGCGCAGGCCGCCAGCAGATCGGCCTCGGCAATGCCGTCGAAACGCCGCGTCTGCAGCCGCCGGTCCTGCAAGGACTGCGGCGGCAGCGCGAGCGCCTGTTCGGGCATCGGCGTCTGACAGCCGCCGAGCACGGCAAGCACGAACGGCAGGCAGCTCAGGAAGACGGCGTTCATCGGCCTAGAATCTCGACGTGTGGTAGGCAAAGTCGTCAACCCGATGGTCACTATCGAAATTGATGACAACCGTCAGGGTCCTCTGCGACGTGGAACTCGCGCCGGCCGATCTCGTACCGGCGCCGACGACGGCGCCGGTGGTGCTGCCGAGCGGACCGAAGATCAGCCCAAGCACGCCGCCTTCGCTGTTCGAGTACGCAACGTCCGTGGCGATCTTGTCGTACACCCAGACTTCGTCACGATTCGCGTCCGTGGATACGATGTTCGGCGAACCGAGTATCGAGACGACGTCTGCACCGCTCATGCCGATACGGATCTCGCGCTGCACGGTGCCGACGGTGATGCGATCCGCCGACGTCTCCTGAACCTCGGCGCGATGCTGGCTTGCACTGCAGCCGGCCGCCAGGGTTCCCGCCACGATTACTGCTGCTATCGATCTCATGATCCTTTCCTCCAGGTGGGTGGGTGTCGGCGGACGGTCCTGCACAACCGGCGCCGCTTGCGAAACACCGTAGGCGGGAAGGTTTCGTTTAACAAGACTTACGTAGAAAGTATCGATTATCGATACTTTTTGGTAGCGAGATGCGCTATCGAACGGGGAGCGCGAACCGCGACTCCGGGAAAAGCGCGCGATGTGTCAGGGGTTTGTTGGAGACAGGCGCAAGCGACGAGGGCTGCGCCCGCCGGGACGGACTAGCGGTATTCGCAGTAGGAGCTGCCGGCGGTCTGGAAGTGCGGTTCGCCGTAACGTCTGACGGCCTCGAAGGTCTGCGCGGCGGCGGCCCTGCAGATGCCGAACTCCTTGGCATCCAGGATGCTCAAGGGTCCCAAGGTCTGGCACGAGGCTTTCATGTCCTCGTAAAAGGCCTCGTCGCAGGACGTACGGTTTTCCCCGTAAGTCACGTATCCGTGCCGATAACAGAAATCGTGACTGACGCAGGCCTTGCGAAACTTCTCCGCCTGCCGCTCGAAATCCTCGCTCAGGAGCAGCACCACCTCGGGGACCGAACAGCCGACGGGCTTGCCGCCGCCGCAGGGATGTTTTGGCTCGGTCCAGGAACGCCTGGCGATGCTGGCGATGTCGGCAAAATCGACACTGTCCGTCTTGCCGACAATTTTGCTGCCGCGGACTTCGACGACCACCATTTCCAGCTTGCGGCCATCTTTCGTTTCAATCTCGACGGTATCGCCGGCCTCGACCCCGGTGCGAATGTGGTCGGGGCGCGGAAGTATTTCGTGCCGTGGCGTAACGCTGCAGGACGTCGCGGCGAGCGCCGCCAGGATGACGATTGTTCTGACGAAATCTCGCATGTTGCGTCGCATTTTAGCGTTGCGCGGATGCATTTACAGTGCGCAGCCACCGCGGCTCTCAATGCGGACGGCGGATACCCAGGCGTTTCATGCGCGATCGAAGTGAACTTGGCGGGATTCCCAGGATCGCGGCGGCGCCGTTCTCGCCGCCGATGACCCAGTTGCAGCGGACGAGCACGTCCCGGATGTGATTTCGCTGCATCGACCGCAGGTCCTGCGTGTCCGGCTGCCCGTTCGTAGTGTTCGTAGTGTCGGCGCCCCCGCCCGATGCAAGCGCCGAATCGGAAATATTGCGTTCCCGGCTGCCGCTCTCCGGCTCCTTGAAGTCCAGAAGCGAACCGGACGTCGAAATCAGCGCGCGCTGTATGTAGCCCTCGAGTTCGCGCACGTTGCCGGGCCACGCCATTTCGCTCAGCTGTCGAATCATTGCCGCGGATATGGCATGGATATCCTTGCCCAGGGCCTCCGCGTACTTCCTGACGAAGTGATTCGCGAGCTGAGGAATGTCCTCGCGGCGCTCGCGCAGCGGCGGCAGTTCGATCGGGAAACTGTTGATGCGAAAGAACAGGTCCGCCCTGAACTCTCCACGGTCTACCAGGGTGCGCAGCGGCCGGTTTGTAGCGGCGATTACGCGTACGTCGACCCGCAAGGTCTGGGTGCCGCCCAGGCGCTCGAACTCGCCGGCTTGCAGCACGCGAAGCAGTTTCGCCTGCACGTCCGGCGGCAGATCCCCGATCTCGTCGAGAAACAGCGTTCCCCGGTGCGCGAGTTCAAAACGGCCCTTGCGCTGTTTCTGGGCGCCGGTAAAGGCGCCCGGCTCGTGACCGAACAACTCGCTTTCAATCAGATCCGACGACAATGCCGCGCAGTTGACGCTGATTAGCGGCGCGGAACTGCGATCACTCAACTCGTGAATCGAACGGGCGACCAGTTCTTTACCGGTGCCCGTCTCGCCGAGGATCAACACGGTGACGTCCGTCGGCGCAACCCTACCCGCCCCGACCAGGGCGCTTTTGAGCGACGGGCTGTCGCCGATGATCGTCTCAAAACCTTTCGCGGCCCGGACTTCTTCCTTCAGGAACAGGTTTTCCGCCTGCAGCTGATCGCGTAACTTGCCGATTTCGGCCAACGCACGCTTCAGTTCCTGCTCGGCCTCCACCCGCTCGGTGACGTCCTGCACCGTGCCGAACAACCTCATGATACGGCCGGTTTCATTGCGATCGAACTCGGTGCACTCTTCGATATACACCGTTTTTCCGTCGGGGCGGATAACCCGGTAGCCCATCTCCATCCGATGCCGGCTGGAACGGAGGGCGTCCAGCATGAGTTGTTTGGTCCGCTCGAAGTCGTCGGGATGCGTCAGTTTTTGCAGTAACTCGAAGCTCTCTTTGCCGTCGGCGATACCGTAAACGGCGTTTGCCTGCGAGGAATGCCGCAAGACTGCCCGCTTTATGACAAGCGGCGAACCGTCCTGCATCTGCAGCGAATAGCTGCCCACGTTTGCAACGCGCTGCGAGCGGAGCAGATCCTGCTCCCGTTGCCTCAACACCTGCTCGTTGTGGCGACGCATCCATGCCGTACTGATCAGCTGCGTCAGAAGACGGAGTTCCACCTTCTCCTGATCGCTCCAGGACCGTTCGTATCTAAGCGTCACGAGGCCGACGACCCCGTTCAACAATCCGTCGACCATGATCGGCACGATGATGCCGGACTTGACGCCGCGGCGCTCGTAGTAGCCGCGATCATCGAGCGCCTCTTTCGGCAGGCACTGCGGAATGGCGAACGGCCCGCGATCTCCGTCCAGCACCTTTTTGCTGATCCAGGGCGCGTCGGAATATGGAAAAACGGTGATGTCGGTGGCAAATTCCTCGCTGGCCACCCACTCGTGGAAACGGTAGGCGCAATCGTCCTCGGCGTTCATTCGCCACAAAGACGCACGGTCGAAACCGTAGTCGATGGCGACACGCTCCAGCGACGACTTGATGACTGCGTCCATCAGACCGTAGTCGGCGGTCACCAGGCGGTCGGAGATGTCCACGAATCGCGCCTGGAAACGGTTGCGCTTTTCGAGCTCGCGCTCGGCGGCGTCACCAGCTGTTTTCCGGCGCCCGAGGTCGCTCGCGGCCGGCGACCCCGTGAATTTCGCTCGTGTCACCATGACTCAAGGTTTTACCACAAGCTCACCGGTCTGCGTATACCTCTTCATTGAGGCCCAAACAGCGCAGATCGCGGCAAATTCGATCATTCGTTGCGTTCGGTCGGCGCCGCGGCAAAGCCCTCCAGAATCCGCAACCATTCCCCGGTCATTATCGCGAGCGCCCGCTCGCCCTTTTCCGCGCTCGCGAGCGTGGCGTCGCCGTAGATTCCCGTCTCCGAATAATTCGGATCGCGCGGATTGTCCGAAAAAACCCCGGGCTGGTAACCCCCGTAGTCCTTGGGGGCACGATCGCCGTAGTCTTGCACGGCCAGTTCCATGTTTACCTTGTCGGGCTGCAGGAACAGGTTGATCGAGGTTTCGATCTCATCCGAATGGCCGCCTTCCCGCTGCTCCTGAAGCGCCGAGCTCTCCTCCGTTTCGAGATCTCCCCAGGACACCACCAGTGTCGGCACACCGGCCTGCACGCGGATTTCCCTCGCGGCGATCGATATCGGCAAACCGGTGGCGTTGCCGATTCCAGTGTTCAAAAAGACCAGTCGTTGTGCGCCGCTGCGAACGAGCGACATACCCACTTCCTGGACGTAGTCGGCAAAAACCGCCGCGTCCGAAACCTCCGTGCCGGGAAAGTCGCGAAACGCCGGGAACCAGCCGTGCAGGATCGGCGGCGCGACGACGACGTCTCTGGCCTCGATCGCCCTGACAAGCAGATACCGCATGACCACGGCATCGGCGTTCATCGGCAGATGGGGTCCGTGCTCTTTCGCACCGGCGCCGAACGGCACGATGACAATTGGCGTCGTCGCCAGTCGCTCCTGCGCCGCGGGCCAGCTGAGTTCGCCCAGCCAGACACCGGGTGTCTGCGCGGCACACCCCAGGGACATGAACAGTGACAACCCGATCGCCAGCCTGCGCCTCAACACCATTGTCCGTCTCACCGATTTGCGCGACTCGAAATCCAGAGCAAAGCGCGTTCACGGCGGCTTGTCAAACCGCTAGCGGTGTCGTTGCGCAACTCCGAATACCGGCGAGGGCGTGTCCGAATTCAAGGAATCTGAATCTGGACGTCCCACAGATAGTCCTGGTGGTGCGGGCAGGCCTCGTTGATCTGCCTCAATGCCCTTTCCGTTCGACCTCCGGCGACTTCCTCGATGATTGCGGCGCGCGTTCTCATCAGTGATCGATGGTCGTCCGCCGACATCGTCAGCAGCCGGCGCCACTGCCCGCCGAGATTGTGCTGCAATATCGCCCATCCGCCCAACTCTCCTTCGGCAACTTTCCGGTTGTAGATGGGCGCAATGTATTCCCGCATCAGTTCATCCGTTCGGTCCTCGGTGGCCATGTCGCACTGCATGTACATCGAGAATCGTACGGCGCCGGCGGCATTGCCGTCGAGGGAGCTGCTGAGCCCGTCCGTCGCCTGCCAGATGTAATCTTCGTGAACCGGACAGGCCTCGCTGAACGCGCGCCCCGCTTCCGGCGTCGATTCCTCGATGATTTCGCCCAGCGCGCCGGACGCGTCGAGAATGCTGTCCATGTCGGCGGCGTTCAATACCAGCGCCCGACGCCACTTTCCGCCGACGAAATGCGCCAGCCACGACCAGCCCAGGATGTCGCCGTGTTCGACGGCCGCGTTGTAGTGCGGTGCGTAGCTCCGCGCGATAATCTCGTCCGCTCGTGCCTCCGCCGCGGGATTACACTCGAAGTAGGTCACGTAAACGTAGGCGAGGCGCGGCGTTTCAGTTTGTGGGTTTGCACTGACCGGAAACAACAGCAGCAGTGAAAAAATCGCCCAGGCGACTGTTTTTGTCATCGCTATCTCCCTGGCAGGAACGGCGCGCAAATCGCACCGTTGCACTACAAATATAGCAGTTCGGCGCCAAACTGCCGGGGAGCGAAGCGCGCCGTGTCGCCGGCAAAAAGTGATTTTTGCCGGCGCTTGCGCGGTTGCTAACGCAGATCGATATCGTGCTCGAGATAGGCCTTCAGGCACGTGGCCATGTGCATCCAGCCGCCGCAATTGTCGTGAGAACCCTTGAGACCTTCTGCGTCCGTCGGCCAGCCTTCCTCGCTGATACTCAGGCGCGTATTTCCGTCGTCGGTTTCCTCGAACTCGAAAATCACTTTTACGTCGTAGTCGTTGCCGCTGGTTTTTTGCCAATCTCCGGAATTGAGCTTCAGTTCGATGCGGCTGTTCGTGTCGACGGTTTCCACCGTGACCGGGTGATCTCCCCAGGCCTCCCAGTTCCAAATGATTCGCTCGCCGGCGACGAGGTCGCCGCTGCTGCTATCCGTGAAGTATCGCGACAACCGATCGCTGGACACCACCGCGTCGAATACCTCGCTGACCGGACGCCTGATTTTTATGCTCACCGTGTAGTTTCTGGACATGCGCTTTCCTCCCTTTTTGTGTTGCAAAATACGTTATATTTTTATAACATGTTTGTCAAATGGCAACAAAACGTAAAACGCACAACGACGGCGACGATCGGGTGTTCAAAGCCCTTGCCGGGTCGGATCGTCGACACATTCTGGATCTGCTTCGGGACGGACCTTTGACGACCGGCGACATCTGCAAGAAGCTTCCGCACCTCAATCGTTGTACGGTGATGCAACACCTCGGCGTCCTTGAAACCGCCGAACTGGTCATTACGAAAAAGCGTGGCCGCAGCCGCTGGAACTATCTGGACGTTGCGCCGATACAAGGCATTTACACCCGCTGGATCGGCGACTACGCCAGCCCGTCGGCGCATCTGCTCAGCAGACTCAAGCGGGACCTCGAATCCGCGTAGGCGTGCGGTTACGGCCCGTTTCGAGACGGGTTCTGACTTCTTCCGTCCGGCAATTGTTAGACTTGGCGCCATGCCACGCGCGTACTTTGTCTCCGATCTGCACATTTCCTCCGCAGACGATCCGAAAGCATCGTTGTTTCTCGGTTTCCTGCGCGGCCTGCCCGGCTCGAAGGGCGTCAGCCATCTGTTTCTACTGGGCGATATCTTCGACATGTGGCTTGCCGATCACGCCTACTTCATCGACCGGTACCGGGAGGTGATCGCCGAGCTCGTCCGTTTACACGAAGAGGGCGTCGAAATTCACTATTTCGAGGGCAACCATGACCTGCACCTGCGAAAGTACTGGGCGGACCGGCTCGGCTTTTTCGTACACGGCGGGCCGATCTATCTCGAGCTCGAGGGACGGACGCTGCGCTTGGAGCACGGCGACCAGATGGACCCGGACGACCGCGGCTACCGGTTCCTGCGTTGGTTCCTGAGAACGCCGCCGATGCGATTCCTGACGCACCATCTCCCCGGCAATCTGGCCGCCCGCATCGGTGAACGGGCCAGCCGGACGAGCCGGAGCTACACCTCGGAAACGAAAACGATCTCGAACGACGACGCAATCCGGAAGATCCGGGCTCACGCTCGACGCGCGTACGAACAACGGCCGTTCGATATCCTGGTTTCCGGGCACGTACATATCAGAGACGACCACACGGTGGAGACGCCAACCGGGACGTTCCGGTCGGTTAATCTCGGCACCTGGCTGGATGCGCCCTGCTACCTGTTGCTGGACGAATCGGACGCGCAAATTCGCGAGTTGAAGTCGGCCGATGTGGCACAATTGGCGCAACATCGAACAATCCCGGTATCTGAAACCTCATGACCCCCGTCAAAACAGCGGTCGTCGGCGTCGGCCATCAGGGCCGCTGGCACGCCGATAAATTCGCCGCACTCGAGCGGTCGACCCTGGTTGCCGTCGTCGATGCCGATGCGGAGACCCGGAATACAGTCGCCGCCGAACTGCACGTGACGGCTGTCGCGGACTATCGCGATCTCATCGGCGAAGTCGATGCGGTCAGCATTGCAACGCCGACCCCGTCGCATTTCGAGATTGTCGGGACGTTCCTCGAAAACGGCGTGCACGTACTCGTCGAAAAACCGCTGACCTCAACCGTCGACGAAGCCCGGCAGCTGGTTGAACTGGCGGACGCCAGGAAAGTCGTCCTGCAGGTCGGTCATCTGGAACGTTTCAACCCGGCCGTCATGGCCGTCGCACCCACCGTTTCCGAACCGCGTTTCATCGAGTCGCTGCGCATTGCGCCCTATAAGCCGCGCGGCCTCGACGTCAGTGTCGTGCTGGACCTCATGATCCACGACATCGACCTGATTCACAGCTTCGCGCGCTCGAGAATGGTCAACGTCGACGCCGTCGGTACATCCATATTCTCGAAGAACATCGACATCGCAAACGCCCGGATTACGTTCGACAACGGCTGCGTGGCGAACGTGACGAGCAGCCGCATCAGCCTCAAGACCGAACGGGCAATCCGAATATTCGAGGCCAGCGCGTATCACTCGATCGATTTGTTCGCAAAATCGGCGACAAGCTATCGCGCCAAAATCGAAGGCCCGGTCGAGAGTCCCGAAGACATCTCGATCGATGCGTCGTCGTTCGAGTCGAGCGACGCACTACTCGAACAGGCCGACGCCTTCCTCATATCCGTAACGGGCGGCCCGCCGCCGCTGGTAAACGGGCGTACCGCAATGGACGCGCTGGAAACGGCCGTCGCCATCGGGGAGCAAATCGAAGTTCCTTGAGGACTGTTAACACGACGCGCGCAGGCCTGAAGCAAAGCGCGCCCGCCCTGACCGAGGCCCGTTCCGGGCTCTAGGACCGTTTGCCCTTCCTGCCACCGGTCAGAAATCCGTAGTGGCCGTATTTTGTCTTGACCGCCAGCCAATCGCGCAGATAAATGATTTCTTCGGTATCCGGAACTCCGGACAGCAACTTGTCACCCTGCTTCAGTGCGCGAAAGGCGGTCTCCAGCGCTTTGTAACGCTCGCCGCTGATACCGTTCCGCTTGAGGCCCAAGGTATTGAGGCGATAGTGGCGTACGGGCGTGCCGCCGATCATCATGAACGGCAGCGCGTCTTTGCGCAGCGGGGCATAGGCCGCAACCATGCAAAACGATCCGATCCGCGTGAACTGGTGAGTCGCAGCCATGCCACCCATGACGGCGTTTCGGCCGACCTCGACGTGACCGGCCAAGGTAGCGTTGTTCGTCAATACGACGTTGTCACCCACCGTGCAGTCGTGACCGACATGCGAGCAGGTCATGAAAAAACAGTTTGAGCCGACGCGCGTCTCGCCTGCGGGTTCATAACCGCGATTGATGGTCACGAATTCGCGCATGACGTTGTTGTCGCCGATGTGGACCCAGGTTTCCGAACCGTCGTAGGACGTGTGCTGGGGCTCCCCGCCGATGACGACGTGAGCGTCGATCGTGTTGTTCTTACCGATCCTGGTGAATTGCCGGATCACCGCATACGGTCCAATCCGGGTGCCGGCGCCGATATGTACGTCGCCCTCGATGACGGCGCCCGGCCCAATCCGAACGCTTGGATCGACCACGGCATCTCGCGAGACAACCGCCGTTGCATGGATGAGTGATTCGGTCATTTGATATCCGAGCAGCGGTGCAAAGCATCCGTTATTAGAGTTGCTTCCGACATTTCTGCAATAATCCAACGGCGTGCGCGAAGCGCCGGAAATCCAAGAGTCCCCTACCGCGATGATACACAGTAAAACCAATGCCCCCTATGCGGTACTTCTGTGTATCGCGGCAGCGCTGTTCGGCTGCTCGCAAGAACAGGCGGACACTCCGGCGACGACGGTCGACACGCTCCTGAGCGGCGGCCGGGTATTCGACGGCTCCGGACAACCGGCTCGAATCGCCGACGTCGGGATCAGCGACGACAGGATCGTTTTTGTCGGTGACGCGAATGCGGCCGGGGTGCGGTCGGATAAGACGGTTGACGTCCGCGGGCGGTGGGTTGCACCGGGATTCATCGATGCGCACAGTCACGCCGTGCTCGACCGGGAGTACGGCATCGATGCACTGCCGTATTTGCATCAGGGCATCACGTCGGTCGTGTTGGGGCTCGACGGCTCCGGGACGCCGGACATAGAGGACCGCGTCGCCCAGTGGCGTCGCACCGGCATCGGCGTGAACGGCATGCTGTTCGTGGGTCACGGCGCCATCCGCCGACGGGTGCTTGGCATGGAAGACCGTGAACCCGACGCCGCGGAGATGGAAGACATGCGCGCGCTCGTGCGCAAGGGCATGGACGAAGGTGCGTTTGGCCTGTCCACGGGGCTCTTCTACGTGCCCGGCGCATTTGCCTCCACCGAGGAGGTCATCGACCTCGCAAGGGTCGCGGCCGCATACGAAGGCGCGATATACGACACGCACGACCGCGACCTCGGCGCCGTGTATCAGGGGGTGGGCTACGACGCGTCGGTCCGGGAAGCGATACGGATCGGCGAGGAATCCGGGCTGCCGGTCATTTTCAGTCACTACAATCCGCAGGGTGCGCACAACTACGGCCGCGCGGACGTCGGCGCAAGCTACGTCAACGAAGCGCGCGATCGGGGCGTCGACGTCTGGGCCGCGCAGCACCCCTATACGGCGACGCAAAGCTCGCTGCGCGCGTACACGATTCCGTACTGGGCGGCCGCGGGCGGCGAGGACACGATGATCCGGCGCTTCGACGACGCGCGGACGTCGGCGCAGATCGCCGAGGCAACGGGTGAGATGCTCCGCATTCGCGGGGGCGCCGAGAAGATCCTGTTCGTGGACCCGCGCCCGGAACTCAACGGCAAGACCCTGGCCGAGATCGCGGGCGAACGCGAACTGTCGCCGGAGGCGGCCGTGCAGGACGTCCTGCGCGGCGGCAACGCCGCGGTCATGAATCTGGATTTGTACGATATGAACAACACCCGGCGTCTCGCCAGGGAGCCGTGGATGATGACCTGTACCGACGGCCGTACGCCGAACCCCGGACGCGGCATTACGCACCCGCGAACGTTCGGCGCCTTCCCAATGAAGATGCGTCTGTTCGTGTTCGACGAACCGGTGCTGGCCCCGGAATTCGTGATCCGAAGTTTCACCGGTCTTGCCGCGGATTTTTATCGCCTCACCGATCGCGGCTACCTGAAGGAAGGGTACGCCGCAGACGTCGTCGTCATCGACCCGGACCGCTATCGGGACACGGCGACGTTTGAACAACCGCGTTCCTACGCGGAAGGTGTCGTCCACTCACTGATCAACGGGACGTTCGCGATCCGCGACGGTGTCCCGACGGGTGCGCTGGCCGGCAGACCCATCCTCAGGCCATCACATTCGCCGTAGGGACAAGATGAAATGGTGGCCGCGCCGCCCGACGGCGCGTATGCGTTGATTGCCAACCACATGCGCGGCAGCCGACGGAAGGGCAGTGCAACCGCATGCCAGGCTTACTGGCCGAAATCGTTTACGCGCTCCTCGGACTGCTGGGATTATTCGATGCGTTACGGCAGGTAATCCCGGAGTAAAAAGACTCACCTATCGCATTCAGCCTATACTGCCGCGTCAACCGGATTAAACCATGAGTAGCCAAGGAACAGCATCGCCGAGCGTGCTTGGGCGGGAACAGGAACTCGACGCGGTATCGTCGGCTCTGTCGGCGCTGCTCGAGGGAAAGGGTCAGGTCATATTCGTAACCGGTGAATCCGGCATCGGCAAAACGACGCTCGCACGCGCCGTTGCCGACGCAGCGGACGGGCGCGGACTGCCGGTCTTTTGGGGTTTCGCCTGGGAATCGGACGGCGCGCCGGCCTACTGGCCGTGGACTCAGCTTCTCGGCGACATCGTTCGGCGTCTCGAACCCGACGCGGAAATCGTCGAAAAGGTGGAACAGATCCTGCCGCAGCCGGCGGGCTCCGAGGATCTGAATCTCAATCCCGAACAGGCTCGTTTCATGCTCCTGGAAGCGGTACGCGGCCTGTTGGCGAACGTTAGCCGCCAATCGCCGATTGTGCTGATTTTTGAAGACCTGCACGCCGCGGACAGCGACACGCTGCACATGCTGCATTACGTCGCCCGCCACGTCCGCGGGATGCCGGTTCTGCTGTGCGGAACCTTGCGGGACGCGGACGCCCGCGTGTCGTCGGGAACGGAACCGCTGTGGCGTAGCGTTCGCGACGCCAAGGTCCTGAGTCTTTCGAGACTCACGCTTGAACAGATACAGGAGTATCTGCGGCGGCGCGGAATCGCGTCGCCCGACGACGAGTTCGTGAATACGCTGGTGAACACGACCTCCGGCAACCCGCTGTTCGTTGCCGAATTGACGGATCTGCTCACCCGGGAGCCGCACGCCGACATCGAGGCGATCCGCATGCCCGATTCCATCCAGCAGGTCATCCATCAGCAGCTTCGGCTGCTCCCGGAAGAGACCGCAGACGCGTTGACGCGCGCATCGGTTCTCGGCCGCCGATTTGGCGTCGACATATTGGCCGATTTGATCGACACCGGGCAACCGGCATTGGCCGAGATCCTCCAACCCGCCGTCGAGACGGAGTTCGTACGGCGAACGTCGGATCAAAGGCTCGAATTCACACACGTGCTGTTTCGCGACGTGCTGTATCAGAGTATCGAGCCTGCCACGCGCGAGACGCTGCATCGGCGCCGCGCCGGGCAGCTCAGGAGACGCATCGATGCCGACGATTCCGATCGCTGGGCGGAACTCGCGATTCATCTCGGCGCCGCCGGTGAAGACCAGCGCAACGACACCGTGGCTGCGTGGCGCGAAGCCGGCCGGCGTGCGCAGGAGCGGCTTGCGTTCGACGAAGCGATCAAGTCCTATGAGCGCGCGCTGGACAGCTTCGCCCAGGGACCGCGCTTTGTGCCGCAGGACCGCTGCCGCCTGGTGCTGGATCTTGCCGATGCGATGCTGGCGCAAGGCAACGTCGAAGCCGGCCGGCAGCGCTGCCGCGAGGCGTTCGACATTGCCCGGACGTTGGAGGAACCGCAGCTCATGACCGCGGCGGCGCTGACTTACGGCGGCGTTTTTGTCGTCGCCAAAGTCGATGCGGAGCTGGTTGCCATGCTGACGGAATGCCTGCAGCAGCTTCCGGAAGAGGACACGGCAAGTCGGGCAAGGGTTGCCGCCCGGCTGGCCGCCGCGAAGCAACCGGCGCCCGATCCGACCACACCCATGCAGATGGCCAGAGAGGCTATCGCACTCGCGCGCAAGAGCGACGACGAACGTGTCGTTTACGACGTATTAAAATCGGCCGTTTCGGCGCTCATGGATTTTGCACCCGTCGACGAGGTGATGGCCCTGAACGGCGAGGTCAGCCAGCTTGCCCGTAAGTACAAAAACGTCCCGGATCAGTTCCGCAGCTATTTGCGACTGATGATGGAGGCGAGCGAACTCGGCGACCGAAGGGAGATGGACTACTTCATCGACGGCTGCGAGCGTATCGCGACGCGCATCAATCTGCCGCACTACCAGTGGCGGGTCGCGTCGGCGCGCGCCATGCAGGCCACGATCGAGGGAAACTTCGCCGGGGCCTGTAAACTCCTTGCGGATGCGGAGAAGCTGGCGCGCACCGCCGGGGACGCCAGCGCCGGCCTCACGCTGCCCATCCAGCGTTTTGCGATCCTCTACGAATGGGATTCGCCCATGGCCACCCCTATCGAAGTGATTGACGAGCAGCTTTCCGCCGTGTTCAAAATGCTGCCGGACGCTGAAACCTATGCGCGGCCGATGTTCGCGAGTTTTGCTTACCGGACGGGCGAAACGGACTCGGGACAGTCGATTCTGGACGGCGACATCGTCGAGCGGCTGTTCGCCGGGAACGATCGTTTCTGCGTCGCCAGGCTGGCGGAGGTTGCCATCGACAAAGGCGACCTCGACCTGGCAAGACGGGCCTACGACGCGTTGCTCCCTTACCGGGACCACTGCTCGACGATGGGCCTGATGGGCACGCATTGGAGCGGCCCGGTGGCGTATTCCCTGGGGCAGATCGCCGCGGCGCTCGCCGAGCACGAACAGGCAGGCGCGTTTTTCGATCACGCCCTACAAATCGCCCGCCGCATGCGCGCGGAACCGTCGATCGCGCGGATTCACGAAAGCATCGCCGCACTCGCCCGGGAACGGGGTGACCGGGAGAGTTTCCGCAAGCACTCGCAACTCGCGGACGCCCTGTTCCGAAAACTCGGTCTTCGTCGGACGAGAAATGTCGCGATCGATGAAACGCAACCGGTCGTACCGGCGGCCACGGGCGCCGAGGAGTTCTCGCTGCAGTGCGACGGCGACGTATGGCGCGTCAGCTTTCGCGGTAAATCGGCGCTCATCCGCAGCGCAAAGGGCCTGAACATGCTGGCGCGGTTGGTCGCAAAGCCCGACGTCGAAATCCACGTGCTCGATCTCACCGGGGACGGTAAAGAACCGGCGGTGGATACCGGAGACGCCGGACCGGCGCTCGACGACCGGGCCCGCAGCGAATACCGCCGGCGCGTCGCCGAACTCGAAGACGAACTCGAAGAGGCGGAGAGCTGCGGCGACCCGGGCCGGGCCGATGCGGCCCGCGCCGAACTCGATTTCATCGCCGGCGAGCTGTCGCGGGCCTTCGGCCTCGGCGGACGCCGGCGGGCCGCCGGATCGGCGGCCGAACGAGCCAGAATCAACGTCCGGCGGCGCGTCAAAGACGCAATCCGGCGTATCGACGAACAGCTGCCCGGCGCAGGCCGTTACCTGGAAAGCACCGTAAAAACGGGACTTTATTGCCGCTACGCGCCAATGTGACCCGGCGCGGAACATTGTTCCTCCAATAGTTACGCCTCTCGGATCATGAGCGGCCGGGTGGCCGCCGTGCCGCTGCCGGTGCGACTCGAACCGGCGGCGCCGATTTCAACGATTATCGGAGGAACGAAACATGTTGGAACATCTCGAAACGGTCACGATCGGCCTGATACCGGCGCTGATTGTCGTCGATCTCCTCATCAGGGGCCGCAAACACGACTCAACCCGGTTCTGGCGCGTGCGCGCCACCGTCGTTACGGTCGCTATTTTCTACTTCGCCGGTTACGTCGCGGTGTTATGGGGCACGCTGCTCGGCGATTTTCACCTCTTCGACGGCAGCGGGCTGGGCACCTGGGGCGGCGCGGCGCTGGGCATCCTCGTCTACCAGTTCCTGCACTATTGGTACCATCGCGCGGCGCACGAATTTGACTGGCTTTGGTACGCCGGCCATCAGATGCATCACAGCGCGGAAAGCCTGGACGCGTTCGGCGCATTTTACCAGCACCCGTTCGATGCTTTCATGTTCACGACGCTGGGCAGTCTGGTGTTCTTCCCCCTACTTGGCCTCACGGTCGAAGCCGGCGTCATCGGCGCGTTTTTCCTGACGTTTAACGCGATGTTCCAGCACATGAGCATCCGGACCCCGCGCTGGTTGGGTTACCTCATCCAGCGACCGGAAAGTCACAGCGTCCACCACGGGCGTGGCATCCATCGCTACAACTATTCGGACCTGCCGCTTTGGGACATGGTCTTCGGCACCTTCCGCAACCCGGAAGAATTTCAAAGTGAACAGGGCTTTTACAAAGGCGCGTCGGAGCGGATTCCGGAGATGCTGGCGATGCGCGACGTCAGCACGCCCCGCAAGAACGGGGAACCGGAGGGAACACAGGCCGCAACCTAGCGCCGGGGCGACCGCGAAGAAACCGACCCGTTTGTGCCATACTCGACCCGGTTGCAAACGTCAACGCGAGACGAGCCGTGCGATCGATCCTGCTACGAACGATGGTCAGCTTACTGGCATGCGCCGTGTCGGCCGCTGCGCTCGGCGCAACGGCCGACACGCCGCAAGCACGTGAGGAAATCGAGAAATACGACGGACCGTATCCCGCGGACCGGATCATGGACCTACGGGCAATTTACAAGGTGCACCTCAGGGACGCCGGTTTCGCGACGTCCGACGCGGTGCGCGACCTGCGCTACGGCCCGCACGAGCGACAGCGTCTCGACGTCCTGAGCCCGAAATCGCCGAGCCGCGTTGCGATGCCGGTACTGATCTTCGTCCACGGCGGCGGCTTCGTCCGCGGCAACAGGAGCGACGGAGAGATATTCGACAACGTCCTGAATTTCTTTACGCGCCACGGCGTGTTGGGAATAAATGCGACCTACAGACTCGCACCGGAATACACGTTCCCGGCGGCGGCCGAAGACGTCCGTGACATTGTCGCATGGGTTCGGGAAAACGCCGCGAAGCACGGCGGCGACCCGGACAGGATATTTCTGATGGGACACTCGGCCGGCGCGGTGCACGTAGCGTCCTACACGTTCATGGAGGAACTGCAGCCGCAAGACGGCAACGACGGATTGCGGGGTTCCATCCTGTTGTCGGGCATATACGGACTCGAAAACGTCGGCGCGTCCGGCCACGTCTATTTCGGCGACGATCCCGAGACCCTGGCCGGGCGCACGCCGCTGGCGCAAATCGAGGGCCGCAAGGTGCCGCTGTTCGTCATCGACGCCGAGTACGACCCGGTAATCATGCAGAAGTCCGCCGTGGCGCTGATGGGCGCGATCTGCGATCGCGACGGAAAATGCCCGCGCCACAAGCAGATTGCGGGGCATAACCACTATTCAATGACCTATCACATCAACACGCTCGACGATTCGATCGCGAGCGATATCCTCGAGTTTATTGTCGACCTGAGCCGCGAATAACCCTGAACCGCAATGAACGGTCCATCGTGACGTACAGAGAGTGGCTTCTTGCGAGTATCGTCGCGGCCACGATCGCGACCGTCTACGTCTTCTTTGACGCGGTCCCGCAGTACCCCAGCTACTTCCGTTTGAGCGATTCGCGCGTCTTCCTCGGCATACCGAATGCGCTGAACGTCCTGTCCAACCTGCCCTACCTCGTCGTCGGAGCCCTCGGTATGATCGAAATTGGCCGTTGGGGCAAAGACGGCGGACCGACGGCCCATGGAGTGTTCTACCGGGTGGTCTTCCTCGGTTTCATGATGACGGCGTTCGGCTCCGCGTACTTTCACTGGGCGCCCACCCGGGACACCCTGGTTTGGGACCGACTGCCGATGACCATCCTGTTCATGGGGTTTTTCGCCTCCGTCATCGCCGAATTGCGCAGCCCGAAAGCCGCCCGTCGGCTCCTGCCCGTGCTATTGATCATCGGGGTGGGCAGCGTCCTCCACTGGGGCTGGACGGAGAGCAGCGGTCGAGGCGATCTTCGCGCCTACGGACTGGTCCAGTTTCTGCCGATTGTCCTGATCCTGACGATGCTGGGGCTCTACCGCCGGCCGCCAGCCTATGCGGAAACAGTTGCTTACCTCGTTTTTTGTTACGCCGCGGCCAAGTTTTTCGAGCATTTCGATCAGGAAATTCACGCGGCGCTCGGCATCGTCAGCGGGCACTCGCTAAAACACCTGATTTCGGGAATCAGCGGCGTGTTTCTCCTGCTCTGGCTGCGACAACGCCGCCATTTCCGGGACACGCCGGCCGATTCAGCATGCGTACAGCCCGGTGCGTGAATAATGGAATTATTCTGGAAAGCCTAAGGTCTATAGTATGGGCGAACGCTGCCTTATGTTAACAACTGTTAGCTGTGTCACGTTTTCATCCGGGCGCTCTCTGTAATCTTTAACTCGGCGCAATGGCAGCACTGAGGCGCGCGAGATTGGCTGTAAGCATGAAATGATTCAGAAACAAATCGGTAGGGAGCATTGTTCGCATTGTTGTTGTAAATCGACTTTACGTTAGCAGGAGGAAGATTATGAGTATCTTCGGTCAATACCAGACACGCTTTGAAGATACACAACAAGAAGAATACAACCTTGAAGAATATTTGGAGATCTGCAAAAAGGATTCCTCCGCCTATGCAACCGCGGCTGAGCGGTTATTGTTAGCCATCGGCGAGCCCACGCTGGTCGATACCGCCAAAGATCCGCGGCTCTCGCGCATCTTTTCAAACAAAATCATCAAACGATACCCGGAGTTCGACGACTTCTACGGAATGGAAGAATGTATCGAACAAATCGTGTCGTTCTTTCGTCACGCAGCCCAGGGTCTCGAAGAGAAAAAGCAGATTCTCTACCTGTTGGGCCCGGTCGGCGGCGGCAAATCGTCGCTTGCCGAGAAACTCAAGGAACTGATGGAAAAACAGCCGTTTTATGCATTAAAAGGTTCGCCGGTTCAGGAGTCACCGCTTGGCCTTTTCAACCCGCACGAGGACGGTCGAATCCTCGAAGAGGAATACGGCATCCCGCAGCGGTACGTGCATAACATCATGTCGCCCTGGGCTTCCAAACGCCTGAAGGAATTCAACGGCGATATCCGTCAGTTCCGTGTCGTCAAACAGTATCCGTCGCAGCTCAATCAGCTGGCAATCGCCAAAACGGAACCCGGCGACGAAAACAATCAGGACATATCGGCGCTCGTCGGCAAGGTCGACATCCGGAAGCTGGAGGAATTCCGCCAGAACGATACCGACGCGTACAGCTTCTCGGGCGGCCTGTGCCACGCCAACCAGGGCATCCTGGAATTCGTCGAAATGTTCAAGGCGCCGATCAAAGTTCTGCATCCGCTGCTCACCGCCTCGCAGGAAGCAAACTACAACGGCACTGAAGCCATCGGCTCCATACCGTTCGAGGGCGTTGTTCTCGCACACTCTAACGAAGCCGAATGGCAGTCCTTCAAAAACAACAAGAACAACGAGGCGTTTATAGATCGTGTGTACATCGTCAAGGTGCCGTACTGCCTGCAGGTTTCCGAGGAAGTTCAGATATACGAGAAACTACTCAGGAACAGTTCGCTGAGTGAAGCTCCTTGCGCCCCGGACACGCTGAAGATGTTGGCTCAGTTCTCGGTCCTGACCCGTCTCAAGGAACCGGAAAACTCCAGCATCTACTCGAAACTCCGCATTTACGACGGCGAAAACCTCAAGGACATCGATCCGAAAGCGAAATCGATACAGGAGTACCGTGACAACGCCGGCGTCGACGAAGGCATGGACGGCCTGTCCACGCGCTTCGCTTTCAAGATTCTCTCCAAAGTATTCAACTTCGATTCCGACGAAACCGCCGCCAACCCCGTACATCTGCTTTACGTTCTCGAGAAGCAAATCGAACAGGAGCAGTTCCCGGCCGAGACGACCGACCGGTACATGAACTTTCTGAAAGAGTACCTGACGCCGCGTTACATCGACTTCCTGAGCAAGGAGATCCAGACCGCCTATCTGGAATCGTATTCACAGTACGGCCAGAACATCTTCGACCGCTACATCACGTACGCGGATTTGTGGATTCAGGATCAGGACTTCCGCAACCCGGAGACCGGCGAGATTCTCGATCACGGCGCGTTAAACGACGAGCTCGAAAAAATCGAGAAGGCCGCGGGCATCAGCAATCCGAAGGATTTTCGTCATGAGGTCGTGAACTTCGTGTTGCGCGCCCGAGCCGCAAACTCCGGCAAGAACCCGAAGTGGACCAGCTACGAGAAGCTGCGACTCGTCATCGAAAAAACCATGTTCTCGAGCACCGAAGATCTGCTGCCGGTCATCTCGTTCAACCCACGGGCATCGGAAGAAGACCAGCAGAAACATGAGGATTTCGTGCAAAGAATGACGGAATACGGCTACACCACCAAACAGGTCCGCCTGCTCTCGGAGTGGTATCTGAGGGTTCGCAAATCTCAGTAACAGGTCATGGCATTCCTCATCATAGATCGCCGCAAGCAGGGCAAGCACAAAAGCGCCGTAAATCGGCAACGCTTTCTGAAACGGTTTCGTAAACACATCAAGAAAGCCGTATCCGATGCCGTCGGCGAACGCAGTATCACCGACATGGATCGCGGTGAGGAAATCAGCATCCCTCGCAAGGACATCTCCGAACCTTTGTTCCGGCACGGACAAGGCGGCAGCCAGCGCCGCGTGCTGCCGGGTAACAAGGAGTTTGTCACCGGCGATCGCATAAAACGTCCCCCAAGCGGCGGCGCGGGCGGCGGCAAAGGCAAAGCCAGCGACAGCGGCGAGGGCATGGATGAGTTCGTGTTCGAGTTGAACCAGCAGGAATTTCTGGATTTCGTTTTCGAGGATCTGGAGTTACCGAACCTGGTGCGCAAGCAGCTGAAAGACACGGACGCCTACAAGCTCGTGCAGGGAGGTTATGTTCGCGAAGGTATCCCCGCCCGGCTGAATGTCGTGCAATCGCTCCGGGGAGCGCAGGCCCGACGAATTGCACTCGGCGGAGCAATTCGACGTGAAATCAAAACCTTAAAAGAGGAACTGGCCGGGCTGGCTGACAATGCCGACACCTTGGAACGCAAGCGCGAAATCAAACATGCGCTCGAACGGCTGGAGCGCCGCCTGAACCACATCCCGTTTCTCGACGACTTCGACTTGCGTTACAACAACATGATCAGAGAGCCGACGCCGACCACCAGCGCCGTGATGTTCTGCCTGATGGACGTGTCCGGCTCGATGACGCAGGATATCAAGGATCTCGCCAAGCGCTTTTTCATTCTGCTGCACCTGTTCCTCAAGCGGCACTACGAGAAGACGGAGGTCGTATTCATCCGTCATCACACCAAAGCGGACGAGGTAGACGAAGAGGAGTTCTTCTATTCGAGGGAGACCGGCGGCACTGTGGTGTCGAGCGCACTGGAATTGATGAAAAAAGTCGTCCAGGAACGCTACCCTCCGGACAGCTGGAACATCTATGCCGCGCAGGCCTCGGACGGCGAAAACTGGCACGACGATTCGCCACGCTGTCATGATCTCTTGGTAAAAAGCCTTTTGCCGCTGGTGCAATACTACGCTTACGTGGAAATAAACCCGGGACAGGACCAGGAACTCTGGCAGGCTTACGCCGAAGTGCCCGAGCAGTTCCCGGACAGTTTCGCGATGCGCAAGGTCAAGGACGCCGCCGAGATCTTTCCGGTCTTTCGCGATCTCTTCGAGAAGAAGTCATCGTGAGCGGACGAAAAAAGCCGATCGCCGAGGGATCGGAGTGGACTTTCGAGGCGCTGGAGGATTTCGAGCACGAAATCGCACGCATCGCCGTGGATAAATATCGTCTGGACACCTATCCGAATCAGATCGAGATCATCTCGGCCGATCAGATGATGGATGCCTATTCGTCGGTCGGCATGCCGGTCGGATATCACCACTGGTCGTTCGGCAAACAGTTTCTGAGCACCGAGCAAAAATACCTGAAAGGCCATATCGGGCTCGCCTACGAACTCGTCATCAACTCGAACCCCTGTATCGCATACCTGATGGAGGAAAACACCCTCACGTTGCAGGCGCTCGTGATCGCGCACGCCTGTTTCGGCCACAACTCCTTTTTCAAGAACAACTACATGTTCAAGACCTGGACGGACGCGAGCGCTATCGTGAACTACATCCTGTTCGCCAAGTCATTCATCGCCGAGTGCGAGGAACGGCACGGCGTCGACACGGTGGAAACGCTGCTCGACTCCTGCCACGCGCTGATGAACCTGGGTGTGGACCGGTTCCGCCGCCCGCGACCGATTTCCGCGGAAAAGGAGCAGCAGCGCCAGCAGGAACGCGAAGAGTATCTGCAAAAACAGGTAAACGATCTCTGGCGCACGATCCCGACGAAAAAGGAGGAACTCGAAGACGAGCTGCCGAGGTTCCCGGAGGAGCCGCAGGAAAATCTGCTCTATTTCATCGAGAAAAACGCGCCGCTTCTCGAACCGTGGGAGCGCGAGGTAGTCCGCATCGTCCGCAAGATCGCGCAATACTTCTACCCGCAGCGTCAAACCAAGATCATGAACGAGGGCTGGGCGACGTTCATGCACTACAACCTCATGAACGATCTGTACGACGAGGGACTGGTTACCGAGGGCACAATCCTCGAATTTCTGCAGTCACACTCCAACGTCGTCTACCAACCGGATTTCGATTCACCCTATTACAGCGGAATCAACCCGTACACCCTGGGTTACGCGATGTTCACCGACATCCGCAGAATCTGCGAAAACCCGAGCGACGAGGACAAGCGCTTTTTCCCGGAATACGCCGGCAGCGATTGGCTCGAGACTGCGCACCATGCAATGGAAAACTTCAAGGACGAGAGCTTTATCCTGCAGTTTCTGTCGCCAAAAGTCATTCGTGACCTCAAACTTTTCAGCATCGTGGACGACGACAGGGACGATGCTATATGCGTCAGCGCGATTCACGACGATTCGGGTTACCGGGACATTCGGGAAGGGCTCGCCGAGCAATACAACCTGAGCAAACAGGAAGCCGACGTTCAGGTCTGGGAGGTCGACCTTCGCGGCGACCGATCACTAACCTTACGCCACACGCAGCACGATCGCATCCCACTCGATGAAGACGACGCCAAAGAAGTCATGAAACACGTTCATCGCCTGTGGCAGTTCGACGTCAAGCTCGAATCGGTGCAGGACGACAAAATCACCCAGACCTATCGCTGTGACGACAAAAAGGTCCGGGTCAAGAACGATGAAAAAAAGCCGGCGGCCACGCAGGTTGGTCCCATCTAGGGCCTGTATACATCTGATTGACGACATCGACGAGAATTAAGAAAAATTTAAGTCCACGACCCGCCTGCTTTTCATTTAACGTCTTTCAACGTTGTTCGTTGTTTTGCCTCGCCGAGATGTAGGCGCTGACCAGACCGGCCACCAGAGTCGCGATATAAAGCTGACCGAATATTGCCTCGGCGAACGCAAGCGTTCTGGCGGTCGCCGATACCGGCACGATCTCGCCGTATCCCAGCGTTGTCAACGTAACAAAACTGTAATAGTTCCAATGCGCCATGGAAAAAGCTTCGCCGGTTCCCTCCGGCAGGCGAAACGATTCCGGCGACAGAACGTACAACATCGAGTAAGCGACGGCCCATAACGAACCGAGCATGAGATACACGCACACGGCGCCGACCAACCGGTTTGCACTGACCTCGCGGCTTAGCACGACCTTCCGCAACGCCTCGACAACCGATATGCCGAGGAAGGCGATGAAAACAGCCATCGACGCCACCCCGTACACCGCCGAGTCGATCGCCGATGCCGCGATACTGACGATAATGCCGGTAACCGCCAGAAACATGCCGATGGAAAACGTTCGGCGACAGCCCCTTAGGCTCCAAACACCGATCGCCAATACCGTGGTAAAACCCAGCGTACGCACGACGGTGGGCGGAAACAGCTTCAAATCCGTAATGATCGGCGTTGCGAAGAGCAGCAACAGCAGCGCGAAAAACAGATAGTTAAAATTGTCCTCACGAACCATATTCATCCGCCAAACCGTCGCAATGACTTGTTCATATACTATATGGCCGTCTGCGCTCTTTCGCGAGAGCGCCGGAAGCCAGCGCGGCTCGGACGGGACGTTCGCGGAGATCGGGCGATAATGCCGAAACTCGCAGGGCCTGACGCAACAATCAATAATCGGAACCAACATGAGGGATAAGCTTCGTTGTTTCACCTTTGCCGCGATCTGCACGGTTTTCACCGGCTGCGCCGTTGGGCCGGACTACGCGGCGCCGACGGCGGAAACACCGGCGGATTGGCAGCTGGTCGACGACGCTCAGCTATCGACGGCCGCCGCGGACAACTCCGCGTGGTGGACGACGTTCGATGACCCGTCGCTCAACGCCGTGATCGAACGCGCGCGCAGCCAGAACCTGAGTCTTCGTGTCGCGGGTCTGCGCATACTGGAATCGCGCGCCGTGCTCGGCGTATCCAGGGGTCAGAGATTTCCGCAGCAACAGGCCGTGAACGGTGAGCTCACCGCCATTGAAATCAGCGAGAACGCGCCCAATGCGTCGCTTGCCGATCAGAGTTACAACAACGCAACGGTCAGTTTCGATTTGACCTGGGAACTCGATTTCTGGGGCCGTTTCAGGCGCGGCATTGAAGCCGCCGAGGCGTTCCTGGAAAGGGACATGGCGAACTATGCCGACGTGCTCGTCCTTTTGACCGCCGAGACCGCCCAGACCTACATCTCGATACGGCTGCTGGAAGAGCGGCTCAGACTGGCCAGGGCAAACGAAGCCAGCCAGGCGCGCGCCCTCGAAATCGCGACGGTGTTGTTCGAGAACGGCGCCACCACGGAACTCGACGTGGCGCAGGCCAAAACGATATTGGGATCGACGCGGGCGACCATACCGAATCTCGAAGCCGGTCTGCGGCAAGCCAAGAACGCACTGGCGGTGTTGCTCGGCGAACCGCCGGGCGCCGTCGATTCTTTGGTCGACAATCCCGCGGACATCCCGTCGGCGCCCGCAAACGTCACGATCGGCATCCCGGCCGAACTGTTGCGCCGCCGTCCCGACATCCAGGCGGCGGAACGGCAACTGGCGGCGCAGAGTGCGCTCATCGGCGTCGCCGCAGCGGACCTGTACCCACGATTCGGTCTCGCCGGGTCGGTGGGCTTCCAGAGCAGCGACGCGGGCAGCCCGCTGTCCGGAGAAACCGAGTTGAGCGATTTGTTCAAGAGCGAGAGCACCAATGGCTTTCTGGGACCGTTCGTTGCATGGAACGTGCTCAACTATGGCCGCATCAAGAACAACATCCGCATCGAAGACGCACGCTTTCAGCAGCTGCTGGTCGACTACCAGAACACGGTGCTGACCGCGCTTGCGGAAAGCGACAACGCCATCGTCGCGTTCCTGAATGCAAAAAAGCAGGCGGAATTCCTGAGCTACAGCGCCGAGGCGGCGGCCCGGTCGGTCGAACTTGCATCCATCCAGTATCGGGAAGGCTCAACCGACTTCAACAGGGTGGTGATCGCTTTGCAATCGGCCATCCAGCAGCAGGACCAGCTGGCCCAGGCGCAGGGTGCCATCGCCGCCAATCTGGTCGCCCTGTATCGGGCGCTCGGCGGCGGCTGGCAAAACTTCGGCGACAGCTACGTACCTGAAGACGTCAGGCAGGAGATGCTGGAACGAACGAAATACTGGCGTGGCGTTCTCGAATGAACGACCGCCACGGCAACAACGACAATGAGCAGGTGAACAAATGAACGCAGGTTGCAGAACACGATTGCTGATCTCCGCGGCCCTGGGCTTCATCGTCGCCGGCTGCGGCGAGGAAGCCGTCGAGCAGACGGTCGTCGTCCGGCCCGTGAAAATGATAGAGATCGGAGACTTCGGGAACGGCTCGACGCGCGAATTACCCGGTACGATCCGCGCTGCGCAAAATGCCGACATGAGCTTCGAGGTGGGCGGCAGCATCACCGATTTTCTCGTAGTCGAAGGCGAAGACGTGGTCCGGGGCGCCGAACTGGCGCGCCTCGACCCAAGCAATTACCAGGCGGATTTCGACCAGGCGGACGCCGCTTTCCGAAAGGCCGAAGCCGACCTCGCGCGGAGCGAGCGCATCTTCCAGCAGGACGCAGGCGCCATTTCGACGACCAAGATCGAAAGCGACCGCAAGGCGCTCGAGGTTGCCGAGGCCGCCCTGCGCAAAGCCGAAAAAGCGCTGCAGGATACGGTGCTGCGCGCGCCGTTCGACGGCGTCGTTGCGCGGCGCCTCGTCGAGGATTTTCAGAACGTCCAGCCGAAGGAGCCGATACTGGTTCTGCAGGACCTGTCGTTCCTGGAGATCGAGGTCGCCGTGCCAGAGCGTGACGTCGCACAGGCGGATCAGAACCGCAATCCCGAAGAAACGACGCAGCAGATAAGGCCCCGCGTGCAGGTGTCTTCGCTCCCCGGCCTGGAATTCCCCGCGCGCCTCGTCGAGTTTTCGACGACAGCCGACGCCGCCACGCGGACGTTCCAGGCGCGCCTGACCTTCGACACTCCCGAGGACCAGAACATTCTGCCGGGGATGACGGCACGGGTAATATACAACGCGTTGAGCGAAGGCGCGGTAACGCTGCCGTCGCACGCCACCTTTTCGGACAGCAGCGGAGACCCACGGGTCTGGATCGCCGACCCGGCGACGATGCAGGTCTCGAGCCGCGCCGTATCCCTCGGCAATCTGTCGTCCGGTGATGTCGAGATCCTGTCCGGATTGAACGCCGGAGACCTTGTCGTCGTTTCGGGCGTGAGTCAGCTTCGCGAAGGCATGGAAGTCCGGCGTTATGAAAACTGAGCCCGCCTCGAGATTTCACGAGGACATCAATCCGTGAGCATCGCCGCGTACTCACTGCGCAACCGCACCACCGTCCTCGTCCTGACCGCCGTGTTTTTCCTGGGCGGCATTTCGTCGTTCGGCAACCTGTCCTGGCTCGAAGACCCCGAGTTTACGATCAAGGAAGCGCTGGTCGTCACACCTTACCCGGGCGCAAGCGCCGCGGAGGTCGAGGAAGAAGTCACCGACGAGATCGAGCAGGCCGTGCAGCAGCTCGGCCAGCTGGACGAAGTCGAATCCAAGTCGGATCGCGGACTGTCGACCGTGACGGTCAGAATCAAGGACCAATACGACAAGGATTCGCTGCCGCAGGTTTGGGACGAGCTGCGCCGCAAGGTCAACGACATCCAGGGCCAGCTGCCGCCGGGCGCCGGTCCGTCGCAGGTCGTGGACGATTTTGGCGACGTTTACGGAATATTTCTTGCAGTCACCGGACCGGAATACAGCTTCGCGGAACTCAAGGAGTTCGTGAAGCTGCTGCGCCGCGAGCTGCTGTTGGTGCAGGACGTGGCCAAAATCGAGTTTTGGGGCGAGCGGCGCGAAGTCGTTTACGTCGAACCCGAGCGCGATCGCATGTCCCAGCTCGGCGTCATTCCCAGCCAGATCGTCCAGTCGCTTCAGGACAAGAACATTGTCGCCGACTCCGGACGAGTCCAGGTCGGCCGCGAATACATCGCCATCGACCCGACCGGCACGTTTTCCTCGGTCGAAGAAATCGAGGACCTGTTGATCATCGGCCGCAGCTCCGACCAGCAGACCTACCTGCGCGACGTCGCCACGGTACGGCGCGGCTACCTGGAGCCGCAGAATCGCGTGCTCAGATTCGATGGCAAGGTCGCCATCGGACTCGGCATATCGACCGTCCAGGGCGGCAACGTCGTCACGATGGGTGAAGCCGTTGATGCCCGTATCCGCGAGCTTGCGCCACGCATACCGCTCGGTGTCGAATTCGGGGTAATTTCTCTGCAGTCCGAAGCGGTGACAACGGCAATCGACGGCTTTGTCGGCAGTCTCATCCAGGCGGTCGTCATCGTGATCATCGTGCTGCTCCTGTTCATGGGCATGCGCAGCGGTTTGCTGATCGGCTTCATTCTGGCGCTGACGATATCGGCAACGTTCATCTTCATGGGTCCCTGGAACGTCGCGCTCGAACGCATATCGCTGGGCGCGCTGATCATCGCGCTCGGCATGCTGGTCGACAATGCCATTGTCGTTGTAGACGGCATGCTGGTGCGCATACAAAAAGGGATGAAACCCGAAGACGCGGCCGACGAGGTGGTCCGGCAAACGGCGATACCGCTGCTTGGCGCCACGGCGGTTGCAATCATGGCGTTCGGCGCCATCGGTTTGTCCGACGACTCGACGGGCGAGTTTTGCCGCTCGTTGTTCCAGGTAGTGCTGATCTCGCTTTCCCTGAGCTGGGTAACGGCCGTTACCGTAACGCCCGTGCTCGGCGTGATGTTCCTGAAGCCCCCCGAAGAGGAAAACGAAGATAAAGCGGCAACCGACCCGTACGACACGCCGTTTTATCGGGGCTATCGCGGACTCTTGAACAACTGCATCCGCGCCCGCTGGCTTACGATGTCCGCCGTGGTCGCCGTTTTCGGAGCCTCGATGTACGGTTTCGGCTTCGTGAAACAGAGTTTTTTCCCGGATTCGACACGACCGCAGTTCACCGTCGACTTCTGGATGCCGCAAGGGACCCACATCGACGATACGGTGCGCGCGGCGGCGGAAGCGGAACAATACCTGCTCGGACTGGACGAGACGACTCACGTTTCCACGCTGGCGGGCGCGGGCGGGATGCGCTTCATATTGACCTACGCACCTGAAAAGACGAATTCCGCCTACGTACAGTTCCTCGTGGACGTCGAAGACTATCGGACGATCGTGGACCTGCTGCCGCAGGTCGAACGCGATCTGATGGAACGGTTTCCCGATGCGCTCGTTTACGCCAAACGCTTTCTGCTGGGGCCGGGCTCGGCCAAAATCCAGGCGCGGGTCAGCGGACCGGATCTCGACGAGCTGCGGAGCATCGCCGAACGTATCGAAGACGTCCTGCACACGGACGGGGGCGCCAAGGCGATCCGCACCGACTGGCGGCAGCGCGTAAAACTGCTGCGCCCGGTCATGGCGGAGGACGAAGCGAACAGGGCCGGAATCGGCAGACCGGACGTCGCGAGCGCCATCAAGTCGTCTTTCGACGGCGAAGCCGTCGGCCTCTACCGCGAGGTGGACGAACTGCTGCCCATCATCATGCGCGCTCCCGAAGAGGAGCGCGGCGACGTCAGCAGCATCCAGAACATACAGATATGGAGCCCCGCCGCAATGCAGGCGATCAGCCTGCGGCAGGTGGTGTCCGGATTCGAGACCGACTACGAAGACGACATCATCCACCGCCTGAATCGCAAGCGCACGATTACCGTGTATGCGGAACCCATATCGGAGGAAGCGAGCACAGTCTTCCAGCGCATACGCCCGCTGGTGGAGGCGATCGAGCTGGGTCCCGACTACGAACTCGAATGGTGGGGCGAGTACCGCGACTCCACGCAGGCGCAGTCGGGCATCGCCGCAAGCCTGCCGATGTTCCTGCTGACGATGATCCTGATCGTCATCGCCTTGTTCAATTCACTGCGGCAGCCGCTGGTCATCTGGCTCACGGTGCCGTTGGCCCTGATCGGCGTCACGTTGGGCCTGTTGGTGACGAACCAACCGTTCGGCTTCATGGCGTTGCTCGGTTTCATGAGCCTGTCGGGCATGCTGATCAAAAACGCCATTGTCCTGATCGATGAAATCGAAGCGCAGAAAAGCGCCGGGCAGCCCCTTATAGAGGCCATTGTCGGCTCGGGAGTCAGCCGTCTGCGGCCGGTGGCGATGGCCGCGCTGACTACGGCGCTGGGCATGATCCCGCTGGTGCTCGACGCGTTTTTTGTGTCCATGGCGGTCACGATTATCTTCGGACTGATGATTGCGACCCTGTTGACAATGATCGTGGTGCCCGTGCTGTACGCGATTTTCTTCCGCGCGCCGGCGCCCGAGGCAACGTAGCGACTATTGCAGGAACTCGGTTCCTTATTCCTCGTTTTTGCCGTGGACTTCGTCGAGCGCTTCGCGCAACCAGCCGGCCCAGCGACGCATGATACGCCGGCCTTCCGCCCGGTTGCTCGAACTCGTGCTCCACTCCATCCTGCCGTAGTCGCGGCCGGCCTTGCGGTCGACGGCGCGGGCCAGAATTTCACCGCTCACGGAGTCGTACAACTCGACGTAAAGCGTTGCCGCACCCGCGGAATCCACAAACGTGTAAGACCGGGTCGCAGACCGGGTATCGGGCGCGGTGACGTCGAGGTCGATAATCGCGGGCCGGACGAGCAGCACGTCCGCAGCAGCCGTGTCCGTTACGTCGTACCCGTCCCCTTCCTCCAGCTCTTCGACGAACACGTCGCGAAACAGTTCGGCCACTTCGCCCTTTATCCGCTCGACGTCGCGGTCGGATACCCGACCGCCCAGCGACGGCTGTTCCCGATTGAAATCGCGCTGCCAGTTCTTTTTGAACGCGACGTAACACTCCAGGAGCATGATTCGATTGTAGACGCTGAAGTCGGCGTCCGGCTTCACGTACGCCATCGCGGCTTTCGAGTCGGGCACCAACTTCAATCCGTCGTGCGTGACGTCCGGTAAGTCGCCGTCCTGCGCACGCGCTTCGGAAAAGGGCGCAACGAAAATCAACAGCGCCAGCGGTATCGCCGGCAACACCCTGAACAGTGGGCGTCGGATTTGCGGGTACATACTTACTGTCATCGGGTTACTCCTTGATTGTCTATGGACGAGATATCTCATGGATTCAGGGGCGGCAGTTCGGCGCGGGTGAGGCTCTTTACTTCGCGCTCGCGTTTTCGGCGCGCAGCCAGCAGCGACCTTTCGAGTCGCGTCGCGCTGATCGCCGCATCTTTGCCCGAATAGAGCGCCCGGGTCAGCCGCCCGAGTTGCTCACGGAGCCTTTTATCGCCATACGTTTCCGCAAACCGCTGCGCGTCCATGGCGGGCTCCAGTCGGTCCAGCCAGTGAATCAGTGCAACGTACGCGGACCGCAGATCACCCGAACGCAACGCTTTTCGCAGCCGCCCGAACGCATGGGCCTCGGACGCAAGCCGCATTTTCCGACGCACCAACCGACGCCGCCGAATCTCCGCTCGAAGGCGAGGCAGCATTCGCAGCACAAGCCCCAACACCAGCAGCCCGGCGACCAGCGACCACCAGTTACGCTCTGCAACCGGGTTCTCCGCGGCTCCTGCCGACGCCGGCGGGCCGTCTACCGAAACGGTCAGCGCGGGGACCACCGCCGTCTCGATGCTGGACGTCTCCGTGTTCCACCATTCGAGGCTCACCGCCGGGATCGCGAATTCTCCGCCGGCATCGAACACGTAGGTCAGTCTCTCGCTGCGGCGCGCCGGCTCGCCGTCCTCGACGTCCGGCTGGTCCGCGTAGACGGAAGCACCGGGTGTTTCCGCGGCTTCGACCAGCGCCGGGATGAATATGGCCGGCACTCCGTCGAGTTCGGCGGTGTAACGCACGACCAGCGCGTCGCCGGCCGCGAGTCCGTTGACGTCACTCTCGACGTCGCGCGTCAGCGCCAGCGAGCGGCCGGCGATATAGGGATCCAGCGTTTCGGCTCCTGCCGGTACAAGCGACCGAAACTCGATCGCCGGTACGGCGACGTCGACGGTGATCGGTGGCCGCCCCGGGTCGGCGTAGGTCACTCGCATCGTCTGTTCGTCCAGCCGATACGACGCCCCGACCAACGGGAAAACGCGGTAGTTGCGGATGATGCCGCTCCAGGTTTCCCGCCCGACACGCTCGCTGGTCGGCCGGGAGCTGTTCGGCGGCAGGCGCACCATCGCGTTGGGCATCTCGAACGAAGGAAAGACCGGCGGCTGCGGGAACCAGGTCGGACCGAGCACCGTGACGCGCAGGCGAACCGGTTCACCGACGAGAACCTCCTCGGGAGACACCTCGACTTTCACGAACGGCGCGTCCTGGGCCGCCGACGTCGGCGCCAGGAGGAACAGTACAATTGTCCACGACACGTATCTCATCGCTGCTCCGCCCGGCGCGCCTCCAACTCAAAACGCGTGCGCAGAAAGTCGCGTGTTTCCGTATCGACCGAACGCATCCATTTTTCCGCGGATTGGAGCTCGATGGTGCTCTGTTTCGTAATCGTCATCTCACGCCCGCGCTCCTCGGCGTTGTCGAATTTGTACTCGTCCGCGCCGAGTTCCGACTCGTCACCCGTGTCTTCCTGTTCGCGCGTATCCTGCACGTAAGCGAGCACGTAGCGTGCAAGCCGCAGATTCTCGTTCGCCTCCGGCCAACCCGGCGCCTCGGAGACGGCAAGTTCGTAAGCGTCGACGGCCTTGGCGTAGTCGAAAGACTTCATGAACGCGTTGCCGCGATTGTAGAAACCCGTCGCGGTCGGAATCCGTCCGAACACCTCGGCGGCGCTCTCGTACTGTCCCACCGAATACGCCGCGGTTCCCTTCCACATCGGGTCCTCGAATAGCTCGGCGGCCCTGGCCCATTCGAGGTTTTCGTACGCAAGCCGCCCCTGCTGATCGGGCGTCAGCCAGAGCGACAGGGGATTGGCGGCCCGTGCCCCGAGCACGCCGATCGCGGCGACGGCAACGATCGTCACGCCCGCCAGCTGTGCGCCTAGCCGCATGCCGCTTCTCCGCTCACCATTGCATTGTCCAACCGCGGCGAAACCACAGCAGCGCGAGCAGTGCCGACGGCCACACGAACCACCACGCCTGGTCCCGCCACTGCGCGTCGGGGTCATCGGCCCGCTTCAGATTCGATTCGATGCGCCGCAACAGCTGACGGATGTCGCCGTCACCGGCCTCGGCGCGGACAATCGGGATGCGTGCCGAACTCTGAACGCGCTGCAGCACCCCGAGATCGACGGACGTGTCCAGCCGGCCGCCGCCCGGATCCATCACGGCCGATCCGTCCGGCATCAACGCGACGCCTCCCTCGTCGGTACCGACAACGAGCGCAACGACGGATGCAGTTCCGTCACGGTTCGTGTACTCCGCAAGTTCCGGCACGTCGGACGCGTCGAAACCGTCATTGACGAAAAGCAGCGTGCCAATCGCCGCGTCCTCGCCGAATACCAGCTCTGCAAGAGGCAGGACCGTTGCCGCATTCGCGCCCGGTACCGGCATGATTGCGGGGTCCAGGCTTTCCAGGAACGGCTTTACGACGTCGATGTCCTTGCTCGGCGGCATCACGATATGGGCGCTGCCGGCGTAGGCGATCAGAGCGGTGCGCGAACCGGTCCGTTGTTCGATCAGGTCGAGTAACTCGAATCTCGCGCGGTCCAGGCGCGTCGGCTGAAGATCGTTGCTGCGCATCGAGTCGGACACCTCCATCGCAACGACCAGCGGCGCCGTTTCGCTGAACCAGGGGCTTTGCTGTTTGCTCCAGGTCGGTCCCGCGGCCGCAAGGACGGCCGCAAAGAGACCCAGCGCGACGCCGTCGACCGGCCGCAGCGTTCGCCGCCGCCGCCGATTGACCGTGAGCGGCTCACGCAGATGCGGCGCCAGCAGATCTCCGACGCCGGCCTTCGACGTTTCAGCGCGTCGGGTCAGCCACCACAGCAGCGCCGTGATCGGCAGCGCGATCAACCACAGCGGCCGCATGAAATGCAGGAGATCGACGTCGATCACGCCGCCGCTCCGCGGCGCCGTGCCCCCAGGAGCAACAATGCGTAGGCAAACAGCGCGACGATGACGGCGCTGCCCGCGGGCCAGTGCACCAGCGATTCCCGGGGGCGCCAGGCCGTCGTCCTGACGTCGGCCACGGCCAGCGCATCGATTCGCCGGTAGACCTCTTCGAGCGTCGTTTCGTCCGCCGCGTCAAAAAACGCGCCGCCGGTTCGCGTCGCAATCGCCTGCAGCGTATCGAAATCCACGCGGTCCTCCCCGGTTGCCGCCGGATCGCCCACACCAATCGTGTAAATCTCGACGCCGTTGACCGCCGCGATCTCCGCGGCGTTGATTGGCGTCATCTTGCTTGCCGTATCGTTGCCGTCCGTCAGCAGAATCAGCAGCCGCTCGTCGAGTTCACTGGCCTCGAAAGACCTGATCGCCAATCCGATCGCATCGCCCACGGCGGTTCGCGGACCGGCCATGCCGACGTCCATTAGCCGAACCAACTCGCGCGCGGTTTCGATATCGCGGGTGAACGGCAGCTGCAGGTACGCTCGGTCGCCGAATACGATGAGGCCCACGCGATCGCTCTCGCGATCCGCCACGAACCGGTCGACCACGCGCTGCACGGCGGTCAACCGCCGAACGAGTTCGCCGTCTTCACCCGGAAAGTCCCCGTAGTCCATCGAACCCGACAGGTCGATGGCCAGCATGACGTCGCGGGCCGCTTCGGTGCGCACGACGGGATCGCCCACCCACTCCGGCTTCGCAAGCGCCACGATCAGCAGGGTCCAGGCGAGGACGGCGCCGAACGTCTGTATCCGGCGCCGGCGCATCACGACCGCGCCGCTTTGCGCCTCCGCTCCCGCGGCTTCGACGAGTTCCGGGAAGAACGGCATGCGCAGCGCGCTGACGCGCTCGCGATGCGGCGGCAGCAGCCACCAGACCAGGACCGGCAGCGGCAGCGCCGCCAGCGCCAGCGGATGGGCCAACTCAAGCACGGTGCACCTCGATCCAGCGGCGGGCCGGCGCGACAAGCGCTCGCCCATCCGCATCCGCCCGGTACGCAGCGCCCGCAAGCCGATCGGCCGCGGCAGCGACGGCCGGATCGTCATCCGCCGACCGGCGCAGGAACCGCGCCCATTCGTCACCGTACAGACTGGCGACGGTCGACCGCGGGAAGGCGGCCAACGCCGTCCGCTTCACCAGCGCGGCGATGTCACCGGCCAACGCGGCCGGATCGTCCGTCGCCGTGAGCTCGATCGAGCGAAGTGTCGCAAGCGCTTCGCGGCGATAACGATTGCCCGTCCAGCGGCGGTAACGATTCCAGCCCACGATCACGACGACGGCGGCAAACCAGGCGGCTAGGACCGCCCAGCCGATGGTCTGCGGGATCCAGGGGACGGGCGCCGGCCGCAGTATGTCGTGCAGCAGCGCCAGAAGCTGCGGGAGATTGAGCCCGTCGAACTCGTTCACCGGACCCTTCTCCTCGCCGCCATTCTACCGAGCAGGCGGCGGATCTGCGGCAGCGTCGCTTCACCCGCGCTCAACGGCAAAACGGATAAATTGATGTCGGTCTGCCATTCGACGATTTTCCGTAGCCGGCGGCTGCTGTAGTCCCGCACGGCGGCGCGGGTGTCCCTGGACGTGAGATCGATCTCCGCCTGCATGGCGTGATCGCCGACAACGACGCGTACACCGGAGTGCAGCTTTACCGCCAGCGGATCGTAAACCAGCATCAGGACCAGATCGTTGTGAGCGGCGATGCCGCTCAGCCGCCGCTGCGTCGTCTCGTCGATACCGTCGAAATCGCTCAGCACGAGAACCAGGTGATCGTGATGCGCGAGTTTGGCGACGCCGCCCAATACCTCGTTGAGTTCGCCCGGCCGCCTTACCGCCGCGCGATCGGCGTTCAGGCCGGCATTCAGGCCGGCGATGGATTCCAGCAGCGTATGCACAGCCCGCCTGCTGCGTTTCGGTTTGAGTTCGATCCGCGTGTCGTCGTCGAACACGACGCCGCCCACCCGATCCCCCGCCGCAAGGACACGAAATGCCGCAATCGCGGCGGCCTCGGCCGCCGTCACCGATTTCACGTTGAGCTCGGAACCGAAGAACATCGACATTCGCTGGTCGACGACCAGCAGCGCCGGCCGGTCGCGTTCCTCGGTGAAGACGCGGACGTGCGGAGAACCCGTTCGCGCCGTGGCTTTCCAGTCGATCGAACGGACGTCGTCGCCCGGGAGGTAGTCGCGCATCTCCTCGAAATTGAGCCCCCGGCCGCGCAACCGGGACGCGTGCCGGCCGTTCAGCACGCTTGCCGAGGCCTGGCGCGGCAGGAAATTCAGCCCGCGCGCCGCGCCCTCCAGCCCGCGGAGATGGGCGAGTGAGGCATATAGTCGGGGATCGCTGTCCATCGGCCGTTCAGGGCAGCGCCACCCGTTCGACCATCGTGTCGATCACTTTGTCGGCTGACACACCCTCACCCTGGGCTTCGTAGGACAACATCAGTCGATGCCTCAGAACGTCGTTGACGATTGCGCGCACATCCTCCGGATCGACGTAGTCACGCCCATTGAGCCAGGCATGCGTCCTGCCGCATTTGTCCAGCGCGAGCGACGCCCGCGGACTGCCGCCGACGTCGATCCAGCGATCCAGCTCCGCGGAGTACTTTGCGGGCGTCCGCGTCGCATAAACGAGGTCCGCCATGTACCGCGCCATCGCGCCGGACACGTGAACGCCGCCGATTTCCCTGCGCGCCTCGAACACCGCGTCCTGCGGAATGCGAGCAGGCTCTTCCCGGCTGTCGGGCGGCTCGTCGCGATTTGACGCGTTCTCTTCGCCGCGCACGAGTTCGATGATCCTGACCTCGTCCTCGACCGGCGTGTATTCGATGTTGACGTGCATCAGGAAGCGATCCATCTGCGCTTCGGGCAACGGGTATGTACCCTCCTGCTCGACGGGATTCTGCGTGGCCATCACCATGAACAGCGGTGGCATCGCGTGCGTCGTGCCCGCGACCGTGACCTGGCGTTCTTCCATGGCCTCGAGCATGGCCGCCTGCACCTTCGCCGGGGCGCGGTTGATCTCGTCACCCAACACGATGTTGGCGAAGATCGGCCCCGGCTCGAAACGGAACTCGCCCCGGCCGTCTTTTTGATAATAAACCTCGGTGCCGGTGACGTCCGACGGCAGCAGATCGGGCGTGAACTGGATGCGGCTGAAATCTGCCTCCATGTTCTTGGCCAACGCCTTGATCGCGCGGGTCTTCGCCAGGCCGGGAAGACCTTCGACCAGCAGGTTGCCGTTTGCCAGCAGACCGATGACGATCCGTTCGACCACGGCGTCCTGGCCGATGATGCTTTCCCGCATCCGGGTCTCGAGTTCGCGGATCGCGTCGCGCGCCGTCATGCGTAGCGCCTCAAGGATAAATGCGGGCCCAATCCCGCTTCATGTCGACGATCAGCCAGCCGCGCTCCGGGCCCTCGGCGAGACCTCGGTTCAGGCGTCCGACGGCGCTGTCGCGGTCGTAGGCCCATTCCCTCACCGCGTCCGTGTGATGAACGATCAGTCCGAGCCGCGGCCCGCGCCCCGAGGTACTCCATTCCAGCATCTCGAAATCCCCGTCCGAATTTCCGGCGACGAAGACGGGCCGCACGCCGATATGCCTCGAGATACCGACGGGTTTGCCGGCGCGGTCGTCCACGAAAAAAATGCCGGGCTCCTTTCTCACCGCCGGCTCGCCGTCCACGATCGCGTAACTGTGGTTGCCGATGCTGCCGATCACCTGGTACGGCGGAATGCCGTAGACGTCCTCCGCAAATGCGCGCAAAAAGTCGACGCCCCCGCCCGAGACGACGTACGTTCGGAATCCGCTATCGCGCAGATACCGCAATAGTTCGAGCATCGGCTGGTAGACCATGTCCGCAAACCGCCGTCCGGCGGTCGGGTGACGCGCCGTCTCCAGCCACCGCCTGGCCTGCGCTTTGAAGTCGTTCACGGACGTGCCGAATTGGGAAGCGCTCACGACCTCGAGGATGCCGTGTTCGCCTTCGGCGAGCACGCCCTGCAGATCGCCGCGAGCGGCGGCTTTGAGCGCCTCGCTGGTCAATATCGACGCATCCGTCTCGGCGCGGGCCGCGACGACGTCCATCGCAAAAAACACCTGGAAGTAGAACGGTTTCTCCGACCAGAGCGTGCCGTCGTTGTCGAACACGGCAATCCGGCCGCCGACCGGTATGAAGTCGTCGCCGGCCGGGTCGGTCACGGCGTTCACGAATTCCACGACGGAAGATTTTACGCCGCCGTCGCGCCATGACGGCAGCGGGTCGGCAAACGCCGCCGCCGACATCGCACAGAGACAAATGACGGCTGCGAATTCACCGGGTTTGAATGGCATCGGCATGTCTTCGATCGCGCCCGACGACTCGACACCGCGGAGGCCAAACCCGAAGGTCCGCCGCCGCGGCGCCGCTACGCCTATTTCGACCCGCCCGACGTCTCGAGCCTCTCCATGACCTGATCGAGACTGAAACTGGCCGCTTTCTGGCGCGGCGGAAACTCCTCGAACGTCGCCAGGAACTCGCCGACGTAGGCCTGTGCGGGAACGAAGAAAAACACGTGGTCCAGCAGCCAGTCGTAATAGGTATTGGACGTCAGCTGCGCGCGTTCGTAAGGATCGCGGCGCAGGTTGAACAGCAACGGCACGCGCAGCGGCACGAAGGGTTCCGCCCACGCCTGCAGGGTCGCCTCGACCCGCTGCTCCATGAAAATGGCCTTCCAGTCGCCGTACCGAAGCGCCGTCAGGTCGCCGTCGTCGGAAAAATAGAAAATTTCCTGTCGCGGGCCTTCGTCGACCTGCCCGGTCAGGTACGGAAGGAAGTTGTAACCGTCAAGGTGCACTTTGTAGCGGCGGCCGATGGCTCGCACGTTGCCGCGCATGAGCCGTTCCTTGATGTCGTCCGAACCGGCGGCCGCCAGGAACGTCGGCAACCAGTCCATATGGTGCATGATGTCGTTGGAGACCGACCCGGCCTCGATCCGGCCCGGCCATCGGACCATCGCCGGCACGCGCCACCCGCCTTCCCAGTTGGTGTTCTTCTCGCCGCGGAACGGCGAGACGGCCGCGTCCGGCCAGGTGTTCATGTGCGGTCCGTTGTCGGTGGAATAAAAAACGATCGTGTTGTCCGCGATGCCCAGTTCATCGAGTTTGTCGAGAAACAGCCCGATGTGCATGTCGTGCTCGACCATGCCGTCCGCGTATTCGTCCTGACCGGATATGCCTCTGAGCTCGGGTTTGACGTGCGTTCGGAAGTGCATGCGCGTACCGCTCCACCAGAGGAAAAACGGCGCACCCTGACGGTTCGCGCGTTCGATGAAGTCCAAGGCCGCGGCAGCCGTTTCGTCGTCCACGGTTTCCATGCGTTTTTTGGTGAGGGGACCCGTGTCCTCGATCTGGCCGTCGGCGGAGGAACGAATGACGCCGCGCGGACCGAATCGCTCGCGGAATGCCGGATCCTTCGGGTAGTCCTCGAGCTCCGGCTCTTCCTCGGCATTCAGGTGATAGAGGTTGCCGAAGAACTCGTCGAAACCGTGGTTCGTCGGCAGATGTTCGTCCTTGTCGCCGAGGTGGTTCTTGCCGAATTGCCCGGTCATGTAACCGTATTCCTTCAGCAAGCCGGCAATCGTCGGGTCTTCCTCCTGCATGCCAAGATCGGCACCCGGCAGCCCGACCTTCGACAAGCCGGTGCGAAAAACGCTTTGGCCCATGATGAACGAGGACCGGCCGGCCGTGCAGCTCTGCTCACCGTAATAGTCGGTGAACATCATCCCCTCCTCGGCAATACGATCGATGTTGGGCGTCCGGTAACCCACCATGCCCATCGTGTACGCGCTGATATTGCTGCGGCCGATGTCGTCGCCCCAGATGACGAGAATGTTGGGCCTGTCCTGCGCATGCGCAAACCCAGCAGCCAACAGCAACACGCAGATCGCGCTGCGCCCGAATTTCAACTTGCCCATTTTGATGTCTCCCTTTTTATCCGGCCAGTGAGGCAAGCTTTCTATGGATACACCCCAGGCGGCCTCGATTTGCTTGTCCTTGGATTGGCGATGGACCGGATGTCTTGGCCGGTAACGCAAACCCTGCCCGTTCGGCAGCGGTGACTCGTTCGTGTCGACTCGCTTGGTATTTATGGTGCCGGAGCGGGCAGGGGTTCCGTTGAGCGCTTGCTCGCGAACCTCGTGCACCGGTCGGCGTGTTTTTTTGCGTCGTGCCGAGTTACATTATGTGATACGGTCGAAATAGTCCAGTTACAGGATTATTGCTCGACGGCTCGCGGTGCGAAAGAATTCGGCACACGACCGCCGAGTAAGCTAGCCCTGAACAAGAATCGAGAATAATTTTCTAATTAACAATTAGTTATTCTCGATACACCGACATCGGCAGCCGCATGTCCGAGCGACGGCGCTGCGTCGGGGCCGGTGAAGTGATCTCCGCGGTCAGTCGTATTAGTCGATTTTTGGTTTCAATCACGAACGACCGAACACACCGTCGGGGAGCGTAGCGAGCAATGAGCGAGTGGATCAGCACGAAAAAGGCGATGAGAATCCTGGGCGTGGGCTCCACCACGGTAAAACGCTGGGCGGACGAAAAGCGGCTGCCCTTCATTCGCACCGCCGGCGGTCACCGGCGGTTCCGGCGCTCGGTCGTTGAGCGCTTCATGAGAAACCACGCCGCGGATTTCGGTACGGCGCCAGATGTACACCAATGGCTGCGCTGGCTCCGCCACCAGGACGTTGCCGTCCTCAGGGACCGCATCATCGTGCTACACGACGAATTGGGCGACTGGTTTGCCGTCGCCGATTTTTTCGGGCAGGTGGCCAGCGCACTCGGCCAGTGCTGGGCCGATGGGGAATTCTCCATCGTTGACGAGCACATCGCCTCGGCCAAGCTCGCGCATGCCCTCAACGCGGTGTCCAACTCGTGGCCCATCAAAGAGGACGCTCCCGTGTGCCTGCTGGCGACGCTGAGCGGTGAACGACACACGCTCGGGCTCGCGCTCACTCAGCTCTGCCTTCGATCCGCAAACGTAGACGCGCTCTGGGTGGGAACCAACATACCGGTTGCCGAACTGGTCCTGCATATCCTGGAGTCCGGACAACGTTGCCAACTGATCGCGCTTTCGGCCTCCAGCTGGCAAACGGACGCAGTCTCGCTGTCACGCGGCTACCGCGACATCGCCCGTGCCTGCAGCGATCGCGGCATCGAGCTGATTATCGGGGGAGCCGGCGCCTGGCCGGACGTCATCGACTACGGATACCGCTGCCATTCGTTCGGCGGCTTGAAGCAGCTGTTGCCGGTCATCGACTTGCGGCCGGCGACGGCCAATACAAACGAGAGGCCAACGCAGCAGTAAAAAAAGTTGGAATCGGAACGGCACAGCCGGTGAGGCGCGGGCAGCGGAAGATTCCTGAACGTTGAGGGACGGAGGTACATGATGAGTGGACTGGATGTATTTGCGTGGATCGTGTTTGTCGTTATCGCTCTGTCAATCGTCGTGGTTCTCGTGGCCCTGGCACAACTGCCCGGGAAAACCGCCAGGGAACGCAATCACCCTCAGGCCGAGGCCATCAACATGGCCGGCTGGCTTGGCTTACTCCTGACACTGGGTATCGTCTGGGTGCTTGCCATGATCTGGTCCAGAACTACGCCCGCGGGGACACATGGACCCAGCGATCGTGAGCTTGCAAGGCTGCGCGAACGGATTGCCGAACTCGAGGGCCGGCTGACCGCGGGTGAGGAGGCGTAGCTCATGCTTGTATTTTTAACCCTCATTTACGTCGCCTTGCTGTTTGTGCTAATCAAGACCGGCAAAGTACCCGACTCGAAAAAGACCTGGCTCACGATCGTTCCCTACGAGCTGGTGCTAATCGTCGGCTTTTTCATCCCATTGCAATGGGGTGCTCCGGCCGGCTCCGTCACGGCGCTTGCCTATTCGGTGGCAATTACACCCAACGTTACCGGCGAGGTTATCGATGTCCCGGTGCAGCCAAACGCCCCGCTCCGGGAAGGGGACGTGCTTTTCAGAATCGATCCGACACAGTATCAGGCGTCATTGGATGGCTTGCGAGCACAGCTCGAGCTGGCGGAAACCCGGCTTGAACAGTCCGAAACGCTGGTCGCGCAAGACGCCGGTTCGGTTTACGAGTTGCAGGCGTATCGGGCGCAGGTCGATGGTTTCACCGCGCAGATCGCTAACGCCGAATACAACCTCCGCGAGACTGTCGTCCGCGCACCTGCGGATGGCTATGTGACCAATGTAACCTTAAGGCCCGGCGCAAGAGTCGCTAACTTGCCCTTGTTTCGCGCGATGGCTTTCATCGATACGTCCGAGACCGGGCTGGTCGGCCAGATTCATCAAATCTACACGCGCTACATTGAGCCCGGACAGGCGGCGGAGGTGACGTTCAAGACGATGCCCGGCAAGGTGTTTCCGGCAACCGTCGTGTATTTCATACCTGCCACCGCGCAGGGACAAGGTCAGTCCACGGGCATGGCGATCCAACCGACCAGTACCGCACCGGGGCCATTTTCCGTACGTCTCAGGCTCGACGATCCGGAGGTGGAGGCCAATCTACCGCCGGGATCGGTCGGATCGGTCGCGATATACACGAGCCATGTCAAAGCGGCGCATGTCATTCGCAAAGTCATGATCCGAATGACCGCGATCATGAACTACGTCAATCCGGCTTGAGCTTGGCCATGTTTCGGAGAGCATTTGTCGTATCGGCCGGAATCGCGATTTTCGGCTGCGCCGTCAAACAGCCCGCCTCCATCGACGAGCAGATCGCCGAGGCATTGCCCGAATCCACCGAAGTACCGCTGAATTTCGAGGAGGCGGCAAACACCGCGACCGGCGCCGTATCCAATGGCTGGCTCAAGTCCTTCGGCGATCCGGAACTCGAAAATATTGTCGCCGAGGCGATTCGGAACAATCTGAATCTGCAGGCTGCGGTGGCCAAAGTCGATGCTGCGGCAGGGTTCGCCAGGCAGGCAGGCGCCGAAATGACACCGGTTGTCGGCCTCGGAGGCAGCGGGTCGGCGCGCGAAGGATTCGCGTCGGCTGACCCATCCCTGACCACGAGCGGCGTCGCACTGAATGCATCTTGGGAACTCGATCTTTGGGGCCGTGTTCGTTCGCAGGCACAGGCGGGCGAGGCCGCATTCGAGGGCGCTCAGTACCAGCTCGAGTGGGCCTACCAGTCGATTGCCGCGCAGACCGCCAAAATCTGGTTTTTGGTGACCGAGGCTAACCTGCAGCTAAAGCTCGCCGAAGAAGCGCTTGGACTTTACGAACGTACCCTGGAAGTCGTCGATGCCAAATACCGGCAGGGGCAAGTGACGGCACGAGAGGTGGCACTGGCCCGCGCGAACGTTGCCACGGGCAAGGCCACCATTCGCCAGGCACGCGGTGCGCGGCAGCAGGCATCACGTGCGCTGGAGGTCATGTTGGGGCGTTACCCGGCCGCCAAAATCGAAGGGGCCGAAGACTTGGTGGCAACGCCGCCGCCCATACCCGTCGGCATCCCGTCGGAACTCCTGGAGCGGCGACCCGATTTGCGCGCCGCGGAACGCGCGGTGGCGGCGCGATTCCTGTCCGTTCAAACGGCCGAAGCCGCGCGATTGCCAGCCATCAGCTTGACCGCGGGCGGGGGAACCACCTCCAGCGAGTTGAGCAATATCATCTCGCTGGATAACGACTACTGGACGGTGGGCGCCAATTTCATGGCACCGGTATTCACGGGCGGTGCGCTCGCCGCACAGGTCGATATCAACTCGGCCCAATTTCAGGAAGCGATGGCCAATTACGGCCTGCTCGCTCTCACCGCGTTCTCCGAAGTCGAACAGGGTCTCGCGAACGATACGCTGCTCAGGGAACGCGAGACCTATCTTCGTGAAGTCGTCACCGAGTCCGCGGAAGCACTCCGAGTTGCAACGGCGCAATTCGACGTCGGCAAGGTCGATCTTCTGTCCGTACTGCAACAGCAGGGACAAGTCATCTCCGCAAACGTGGATTTACTCAGCATTCGCGATCAACGCCTGCAGCAGCGGGTTGATCTGCACCTGGCGCTGGGTGGCAGCTTTGAATAGTCATCCGGACGGCAGCGATGCCAAGAAACGCGGCCCGGCACCGACGCAAAATGCCTTCCCCGGCTAAGTTAGCCGAAAGAGTCCGCTACTCGACTAATACGCCAAGCAGTATTACTCAATCGCCATCGTGCTCCCCGGATCACGATGGTCGCCGATGACGTTCTGTGAGAACGTCGCGCCTTTCGGGAAGAGCGTCCTCGCGTTGCAAGCTGTATCGCTGCCGCGAAACGGTAATCTGGTGCTCAATAACAGAAAAGGACGCTCGTCAGAAACTACGGGAGCCAAACTATGCGATTGCCTCGCTGGTGGTCTTTGTTTCTTTTTTTTACTGGCGTACCGGGTTTCGGCGCCGACAAAACGGACGTCGTCATTTTCGACAACGGCGATCGTTTGACCGGCGAAGTCAAGTCGCTGGAACGCGGCAGACTTCGCTTCAACACCGACGCGACGGATACGATTTCCATCGAATGGGATGACGTCGGGCATCTGGCCAGCGATCAGAACATACAGGTGGAAACCGAAGCCGGGGTGCGCCTGCTCGGGCATCTGTCACGTACGGATGAAAGCGGCGTCGTGATCGTCGAAACGCGCTCCGGACCGGTCGAACTCGAGCTCTCGCGCATCGTCCTGATGACGCCCATCGAAGAGCGCGGCGTCAATCGCCTGGACGGCGACGTCACGGCCGGTTTCAATTTCGCAAAAGCGAGCGAGATCACGCAGCTGCACCTCGGACTGGACATGGACTACCGCACGGAAACCAGAATCATCAGCCTGAACGTCGACTCCACGACGTCCGACAGCGAATCGATCGACGCAAACCAGCGTCAGAGCCTCGATCTCGAATGGCGACGCCTGCGCCCGAATCGATGGCTGATCGGCGGATTTTTCATGCTGAATCGGAATGACGAACTCGGCATCGATCTCAGGACGTCCATTGGCGCCGGTGCGGGCCGTATCCTTCGTCAATCCAATTCCGTCAACCTGTCGCTCGAAGGAGGGCTCCTGGTCAGCCGGGAGAACGTCGCCAGCGGCGAACCCGAGGAGGACACGCTCGAAGCGTTCGGCTCGCTGAATTGGGACTGGTTCCGCTACGATTCGCCGGAAGTCGATCTTTCGACGTCGCTGATCGTCTATCCCAATTTAACGGACACCGGTCGTATCCGCGGCGAATTGGACGTCAGTCTCAAATGGGAATTGATCGACGACCTGTTCTGGGAACTGAGCTTCTACGACAGCTACGACAGCAGGCCTGCGCTAGCGGGTGCCGCCGAAAACGACTTCGGCATCAACACGTCGCTCGGCTACGATTTTTGAAACCCGCGGCGAGTGCGGAAATACCGGGGGGCAGACAAGATTCCGGCCGCGCAAGGCGTTTGGCGGGCCGTCGAATCCAACGATCAATCGGCGGCCAGCAGTTTTGTAAGCTCCGCCGCCAATCGCCGGCACTCGGGTCGAACCTGCTCGTATATCTCGTCCGCCTTCTGAAATTCGAGCACCTTGACGTTTTCAATGACCGGTTCGATGTAGATATCCGGCCGGTGAGATCGCAGCTTCTCGTTGGCGATGGTTTTCTCCGCGATCTGGAACGTGTTGAACAGCGCATCCGTCATGCTGGGAATCAGGTCGGCGTCCGGCGTACGCCTGCCCAGTACGTCAACGGCGATCACCACGTCGCAATCGTGGCGAATCAGATCGAAAGGCACGGGATTGACGCTGCCACCGTCGACCAGGGCCTGACCGTCGATGATGATCGGCTTGAAGACGCCGGGTAAGCAGAAACTCGCCGCGATCGCCGGCATCAGCGGCCCCGACTGAAACACAACCTGCTCGCGCTCCCAGAAATCCGCGGCCACCACCTTGAGCGGAATTTTCAGCTCGTCGAAGGACTCGACGCCGAGGTAGCTGCTCAGTTCGCCCATGAATCCGTCAGCTTCCAGGATGTAGCTGCGACCGAAATCCACCCCCAACAGCTCGATCCAGCCGAACGTGCGCTTGGCGTCGATGGCTTCGCGCAAACTGCGCGGCGTTGCCAGAATGGAGCTGATCGCGTCCTCGACCTCTTCACCGGAGCGGCCCGCGGCGTACAGTGAGCCGATAATCGCGCCTATGCTCGTACCGGATACGGCAACGACGTCAACGCCCAGAGTGTCCAGCACTTTCAGGATCGGGATGTGAGCCAGCCCTTTGGCGCCGCCGCCGCCAAGCGCGATTCCCACGGTTTTTCCGGTCATGAGCGTCTTCCCGATAGATCCACCGCGGTCGTCATCGTTCAGAGACCGTCGAGCAGGAACTGAATGATCAGCGCGTTGGAGATATCGATGAAAAACGCGCCGACCAGCGGCACCGCGACAAACGCTTTCGGCGAGGCGCCGAACTTCGCGGTAACCGCGGTCATGTTTGCGATTGCAGTCGGCGTTGCGCCCAGCGCGAGCCCCGCGTATCCGGCCGACATGACCGCCGCGTCGTAGTCCCTGCCCATCAGGGGAAAGATCACGAACACGACGAACAGACCGATGACGATAACCTGCGCGATCAACAGCAACAGTAAGGACCCGCCCAACCCGACCAGGGTCCACAGCTGAAGGCTCATGAGCGACATCGCCAGGAACAGACCGAGGCTCAAATCCGAGATCAGCGCCAGCGACAGGCTCTTGTCCGGCCAGTGCGCGCGGCGAAGTACCAACGGCCCGATATTGGTGAGCAGAATACCGGCGAACAGGCAGGTAACGAAGTCGGGGAGATTCAGGCCCAGGCCCGCGATCAGCTGATTGAGACCGATGCCGAGACCGACGCTGAGCGCAATGATGAGAATGGCGTTCAGCATGTGCTGATAGTTCACCGGTGCGATTTTCAGCTCATGCGGTACACCGACGGTCAGTTCGGGGTCCAGGCTGGGCTCGAGGCCGTGCCGGGTGATCAGGAATTTTGCAATCGGCCCGCCGATGACGCCGCCCAGTATCAGTCCGAACGTGGCGCAGGCGATGCCGACCTCCATGGCGTTGCTGATGCCGTAGTCGGAAACGAATCTCGGCGCCCAGGCGATGGCGGTGCCGTGCCCTCCACTCAGCGAAACCGAGCCGCCGATGACGCCCATTTCCAGCGGCTGCCCCGTAAGCCGCGCGGCCGCGAGGCCGGTAAAGTTCTGAATGAAAAGATACGCGATCGCGATAACCAGGAGTATCAGCAGCGGCTTGCCGCCACGCAGGAGCGTGGAGAACTTGGACGAAAGGCCAATCGTCGTGAAAAACACCACCAACAGGGTGTCTCGGAGGTGTAACGCGAACCGGACTTCGACGTCCGTTGCCACATAAAGCGCGCCGAGCAAAGCCGAGGCGATCAGACCGCCGGAGACCGGCTCGGGAATGTTGAACTCGCGCAGGAAAGCGATTTTACCCGTCAGGTACTTGCCGAGAAAAAGGACGAGGACTGCTGCGATGGTCGTTTGCCGGGGGTCGAGCTCCATCAACGCTTACTCTCAGTAACGGAATCGGGCTCAGTCGCCCGAGGAATCGGAACCGATTCCCGACGCCGGCCCGCCCCCGTGAGGACGCTCTTTCGGAAGAAACCACATCGCGACGAGCGCCGCAAGCAGCGCCCAGACGGCCGCCAGGCCCATCGAAATGCCGTACGCATGCAGAAATGCCGCCTCAAACGCGCCGCGCCGCGGATCGCCGACGTCCGGCAGCACGCCGAATCGCTCGTTGGCCATCGATCCGGCGGCCTGGATATCGCTCGCAAAAAGCACGCTCGCGGTGGCGCCGACTAAGGCGACGGCGAACAGTCCGGCCAGGCGGCTGGCCGCATTGTTGACGCCGGACGCCGCCCCAACCTGCCGGTCGGGCGCGGCGTTCATGACCGCGGTGGACAGCGGAGCAACCACCATCGCCATACCGAGCGACATCAGCACAATCGGGATCACGACACCGAACCACAGGCTGGAAAGTCCGAGCGCGAGGATGCCCGTCGCCGTTGCCGTGACCAACGACCCCAACGCCAAAGGCCGCCGTGGACCGACCCGGTCCGCCCAGTCGCCTGCGAATCGCGACAGCGTGCCGATGATCACACCGATCGGCAGCAATACCAGGCCCACCTCGGTCGCTGACAGCGCGCGCCGCTCGATCAGCTCGAACGGCAGCAAAAACAGCGCAGCACTCAACGCGCCGTAGAGAAACAGAGTCATGACGTTAGCGCCCGAGAAAATGCGATTGCGAAACAGGGACAAGGGCATCAACGGCTCCGCGAGACCGGCTTCGGTCCGCAGGAACAAGACCAGAGCGGCCAGACCGACGACCAACATAGCGGCGGGCAACGCGAACGCGCTCGAATCTTCCGCGAAAAGCGTCAGGCTCACGGTCAGCAGACCGAACGCGCCGACGGCCAGACCGCCGCCGAGCCAGTCGAGGCTACCCGACGTGTTCTCGTCACGGCTTTCCGGCACGTAGCTGAACGTCAACCCGACGGCCAGGGCCGACAGGGGTAAATTGATCCAGAACACGGCGCGCCAGTCGAACGCGTCGATCAGAATGCCGCCCAGCGGCGGTCCTAACGCCGTCGTGATTGCCGACGCGCCGGCCCAGACGCCGATGGCGCGACCGCGGACGTCCTTTGGGAAGGACGCCGCTATGATCGCCAGGCTTTGCGGCACCAGCAACGCAGCGCCGACGCCCTTCGCGCAGCGCGCGGCAATGAGCGTCCCGACGTCCGGCGCCAGCGCGCAACCGAGTGACGCGGCGGCAAAAACCACGAGTCCGATCAGGAAGACTTTGCGCCGGCCGAAGCGATCGCCGGCGGCGCCGCCAACCAGAATCAGACCGCCGAGGAGCAACGCGTAGCCGTTTACGACCCACTGGAGGGCCCCAAACCCGGTGTTCAGATCCTGCTGAATGGACGGCAAAGCAATCGACACGATCGATCCGTCGATGAACGCCATCGCCGAGGCGATGATCGTCGCAGCGAGCACAAACGGACGCGCTCGCTCCGCGCAGGGAGATCCGCCGGGCAGATCGTGAGCCGGCCCCCCGTCCGGACACAGCGGACGATGAATGCTTCCTCCGCGCCCGTTCACGCGCTGGGGCCCATTATCCGCGGGCACATGTGGATATGTCCGGGTGCACGCGTGGGGGGTGGAGACCGGCGATCAGGACACGCCGGTCGCTTCCGCCCGGGCCGCCTTTTTTTGCGGCAGCTTTTTCCCCCGCCTGCGCGTAACGAGCCAATGCGAGGGGCGTACCGGTAGCAGGATGATGGCGGCGAATAACGCAAGCCCCGCGCAAACGACGAACGGGATCACGTACGACCCGGTCACTCCGTGCAGACGACCGACCAGCCAGGGCCCGACCGCAAAGCCGACCGCCACGAACGACGTGTAGATGCCGAGCAGGAAGCCGAGGTTCCTGAGCCCGAACACGTGTTTCGACAGCACGGCGGAATCCAGCAGAACGCCGGCATGACCGACAGCGCGCAGCACGATAAAAAGGGAGAAAATGACGGGATTGACCACAAACAGCGCGGTCAGCGCCGCAACCGCCAGCACGACGTACATCAGCGATACGCCGCGCGCCGACAGCCGGTCGAACACACCGCCCACGAATATGCGGGCAAAAACGCCGACCAGGCCCATTGCGCTGATCCCCGCCGCGACGGTCGCCGGCGCCATGCCGAGATCGAGCTGAAGATACAGGACCTGGTGCTGGAGAAAGGCCTGATCGACGACCGCCGCACTGAACACCGCGAGCGCAATGAGCCAGAAACGGCTTTGGCTCATCAGCTCGGCGAGGAGCTTCCAGGACACGGCGGCCTCGGCGGACTTGGTCTCGGTTGAGCCGACGGACGTCAGTTGGTCATCGCGCGTGCAGAAAAACAGCAGCGGCAAGGCGACAAACCAGGTTCCGGCGCTCAGGATCGCCGCCGCCGCGCGCCAGCCGTACTCGGAAATCAGCGGCATGATAATCAGCGGCGTAAGCGTGGCGCCGAGTGAGGTGCTGAGCATCGCGACGCTCATGGCGGTGCCCTGCGATACGTGAAAATTCCTCGCAACCAGTACTTTCACGGAGACGATGATGCCGGTGCCGGACACCCCCAACATCACGCCGACGAAATAATAAACCGCGAGGTCCGGCACCCAGAGAAAACTGAGCATCGCGATCCCGCCGAGCACCGACAGCATGATCAGGCCCGTGCGCACGCCGATCAGGTCGACGACTCGTCCGATGATCATCGCGGCGATGGCGCCGGCGGCATATTTTGCCGATGCGATCAGCGTCACCTCTTCGCGCGACCAGCCAAACTCGTCGATAATCGGCCCGTACAAGAACGGCAGAGCGAAAACCGGCGCGCTGAACGCAAACAGCAGGCACATGAACGCCGAAGCCAGGATCGGCCAGTTTTCGCGAAATTCGCGCAGAAAAATGGAATTGCTCAGGTTCATTGCAGCACTCTGAACATCAGTTCCCAGTCTACCTCGAACCGGCGGCCGAGGTGACTATATAGATCGCATTTGTGGAGTTTCAGCGGCAACCAATCGTGTTACGCTGCGGTTAATCGGAGCAAATCAGCGTCAATCGACCGATAACCGTGATTTTGTGCGTCCGGTCACTCGAGCAGCGATTCCCGCGAGCCGGCAATCCGCGTGCAAACTACATACATCGTCCATTGGTAACAACTGCTAGTCTACACTGGCTGTAGAAACGACCGAGCCCCCAAAGCGAACGAAAAAAGGAGAAAATAGTGGCCACGAGAGGAGCCAAAAAAACAACCCGCAAGAAGAGAACCGCCGCCAAAACCAAAAAACGGACGGCAAAAAAGTCCGCGGCGAAAACCCGCAGGAAAACCACCAAAAAAGCCGCGGCGAAACGCAAAGTAGCCAAAAAGAAGAAGGTTACCAAGAAAAAGGCCGCCAAAAAGAAAGCGGCCAAGAAGAAAAAGAAGGTAGCCAAGAAGAAGAAAGCCGCGAAAAAGAAAAAAGCGACCCGGAAGAAAGCCGCCAAGAAAAAACGCGCCGGCGCCGGCGTGGCCGCGATCGAGGCCCGGCTCGAGGTCCACCTCGATCAGGTGACGAAGCAGCTGGCCGAGGCGCGCCGCTACGTCGACGACGAAATCGGCAAGCGCCTCTCCGGCCATCTGGCGGAGGTTCGCGAATACGCCGACAAGGAACTCGCCAAGCAGCGGAAGAATATCGACGAAGTCCTCAAGACCGCGAGAAAAGAGCAGAAGGAGATCAGCGCCAAGCTCAGCGAGTTCATCGAGGAGCACGACACTTTCAAGGAGATCACGGACAGTATCGCGGAAACGGCCAAAGATCTGGAAGAGCGCGTCAAAACGGCGATATCGAAGTTCGTCGAGAGGGACGGGAAAGACGACGACCGCCACTAGACACTAAGCGGTAAGGCGCCCCCGACCAGGCCGATTCGGCAGACGCCTGTCGGTTGGGCGCCTTTGTTTTGCGAGCGAAAAAACGGCGGATACGCGATTTGAAATATCTCAAAGTCGCAGCAATGATTCTTCTGGCCGCGGCTATCGTCGCGGTCGCTGTTGCCTACCTGCGCCGCGATTCGATCGCACGTGACATCGCGAACGCCGTCCTCGAGGGGCAGGACGTCACCGTTAGCGATTTGTCCGTCAACTTCATACAAACCGATCGCATCGAGTTCTCCAACATCGTGTTACGGAGCGCCGACGGCGCCGAAATCGAAATCTCCGGCCTCTCTTTCCCTTTGAGTTTTCCCAGCGTGACTCCGGAGCACGTTTCCATCGAGGAGCTGCGCATTCGGCCGGCGGCGGATGACGGCGAACCGGCCCGCTACGGAGAGGCGCTACGAACCGTGCTGAACCTGCCCGACGAGTTGCCGAGCACGGCGGTCACCATCGCACGGCTGTCGGTTCCGGACACGCCGACGGTGACCGGTATCGTCTGGGCGGTTGCCGACCGTATGCAAAGACTGTCGTTCAATGTCGCATCGGTAAACGGTCTCGTCGAGATCGAACGCTCCGACGGCGATGAACACCGCCTCATGGCACAGGCCGGCACCGCGGCCGGCGGCGACGTTCTGACGCTGGCGTTCGACGTGGCGGACGATGGCGACCTCATCGTGCTCGACGGCCCCGTAACCGCCCGCATCGCGCCCCTGCTGGCGGCGCTCGAGACCCTGGAAATTGTGCCCGTGAGTATCGAATTTGCCGAGGCAGCGCTTACCGGGACAACAACCATACGGGTGCCGAACAGCGGGCCGATAGCCGCGCAGACCCGCATTTCGGTCGGCGATCAGGCGGAACTGCGGTATCGCGCAAACGACGGGCCCGGCGTTGACGTGCGGCTTGTCGAATCCGATTCCATCCAAGTAGACGTCGAGCTGCCGTCGTTCGAGTGGTCCGCCAGCGCGAACCGGCTCGAACTGGCGCTGAATATCGGCCCGGTCGGCAATTTGCCGCTGCGCGTTGGACAACTCGAATGCCGCTCGACCTCCGCATGCGGCGCCGACTTCGAGGTCGAGGCGGCTGATTTGCGGCTGCCGGGACTGGAGGTCGGACGAGCGGATATCGCCGCGTCGATCAGAATCCCGACAGCGCCGCCGCTGGTCGTCGACGTCGCCCCGGAACTCGTACTGAGTCTGAGCGAGGTGAAGAGCGCCGCCATGTCCGTCGATTCTATCGAGGCGGGTGCGTTCTCCGGTGCACGATTCACCGTCGGCGACGGAACCTGGGCGATTGCCGCGGAGGCGCTCGAGCTGACGCTAAACGGATTGACAGAGGGCGAAAACCTGCGCGTAACGAGTCCCGTCTCTTTGACGGATATGCGGGTCGAGGACAGCGCCGCGTCCGTTCAGGCGGACGTTTTGATACCCGTCGGCGCGGGCACGTTGGGCCTGCGGTCGTACAATCTGCCCATGCCGGGCGTCTCGGGCAAGCTGACTCGCGGCAACGACAGAATCCTCGGGGCGTTCGACCTGTCGGGCGGTACCGACTCACTCACCGGGACAATACGCGCCGGCTACGATGAGTCGATCGGGAACTTCGAGATCGCAATCAGGGGCGCAACACTGAATTTCGACGAACGCAGCTTGTCCGCTCGCCTCGCAAGCTGGCCATACACCTGGGACGTCGTTGCGGGAACCTGGGCGATAGACGCCACCCTGCTCGGGACGACTGACGACTATAGAGGCTCGATGAAACACACGGTGCGAGCGCTTGCCGGCAACTACGGCGACGTCGCGTTTGCCGGCCTCGACGGCGACGTCACGATCGACGTCGATTCGCCCGCCTCCTTCACCGCGTCGTCCACGGCGATGGAGCTGGATTTGCTGGACATCGGTCTGCCGCTTGAAAACATCTCGGCCGGATTCTCCCTTGACGGCCACGGCACGCTGCACGTCGACGCGCTGTCGATGTCCGCGCTGGGCGGCCGGATCACCGTCGATCCGTTCCGATACGCCGGAGAGCAGGAGAACCTGTTGCTCGTCAGGCCGCGATCCGTTCAGCTGCAGTTCATGGCGGCCCTGGCAGGATTCGAGACTATAGAGTTGAGCGGCAGCCTCTCGGGAATGCTGCCGGTCTCCGTGAAGGACGGGAGCATCACCATCACGGACGGCATGCTCGAAAACGACCCGCCAGGCGGCGTTATCCGTTATCGCTCGGATGCGGCGATCGCAGCGGAGGCGCCGCAAACCGGTCTGGACATTGCGACCACGGCGCTGGCCAATTTCGAGTTCGACTCGTTGACGTCGGACGTCAACTATTCGGCCGACGGAGACCTGACGTTGCAGATGCGGCTGACCGGCGTCAATCCCGACTATGACGCCAACCAGCCCATCAATCTCAACCTCGGTGTCGAGAACAACATCCCGGAGTTGCTGCGCAGCCTGCAGGCGATCCGGTCGATTGAGGACGTCCTCGAACGCGGGACACAGAATTAGTCGCTGGCGGTTCCGCCGTCACGACGCATCGGGTAAGCTCATGCGACAATTGTTATTGAGGTGTTGGGCGGTGATGAAACGAATACTGATAGGTCTTGCGCTGGCCGGACTCGCAGCCGCCTGCACCCCCACCGTTCGGGTTGAAGCGCCTAAGGAACCCATTGAAATCAATCTGAACGTAAAAATTGAGCACGAGATTCGCGTACAGGTCGACAAGGAACTGGAAGGGCTGTTTGACGAGGACAGCGACGTATTCTGAGGGTATTCGCATGAAACGGATTGTTTTGGCGCTCATGTTGTTGTTTTCACTGCAGGCAGCATGGGCAATCGATCTTCACGAAGCCAAGGCTAGGGGCCTGGTGGGCGAGGCGAACACGGGGTATCTGGCTGCCGTCCGGGCGCCGGCAAACGCCGAGGTTCGCGCACTGATTTCCAGCGTCAACTCGAAGCGCAGGGCGCAGTTCGAGCAAACCGCCAGGAAAACCAATACAACGGTGGCGCAGGTCAGCTACCGGTTCTACGAACTGGCCGTGCAACGAACGGCGCCGGGCAACTATTATCAGGACGCACGGGGTAACTGGAAGAAGAAGTAGAAAAACCAGGCCTGATGACCTTAGTCCAGTCGCCTGACTTCAGGCGCTCCAGGTCCTGGGGCGTTCTTCAAATCTGTGGGGGAGCTAAACCGTGAAAGCGAATTCGACGATTGGGACGTTGCTGACAATAACGGCAACCTGCATTCTGGGCGCGAGCCCGTTTGCCGCGGCGCAGGACGACGATCCGAAAATGATTCCCGCGCCCGATCGCCAGCCCGGCGAAGGCGAGGGCCCGTTCGAGCGTTTGATCATTCGCGGCGCGACATTGATCGACGGCACCGGCGCGCCGCCGATCGGCCCGGTAGATATCGTTATCGAAGGCAACCGCATCGTCGACGTCGATTCCGTCGGTTATCCCGGCCTGGCAATCGACGAGGAGGAACGCCCGCAGGACGCCACCCGGGAGATCGACGCGCACGGTTCCTACGTCATGCCGGGTATCGTCGACATGCACACGCACACCGGCGGATCGACCAAGGCGCCCGAGGCCGAATACAGCTACAAGCTCTGGATGGGGCACGGCATCACGACCATTCGCGGCGTACCCAGCGGCAGCTTCGAGTTTTCGGTCTCCGAGAAAGAGCGGAGTGCAAGAAACGAGATTGTCGCGCCAAGGATGTTCGCGTATCAGCGGCTCGGCTCAGGGGAGCGTTACGAAGACGTCAAAGTCCTGACGCCCGAACAGGCCAGGGAATGGGTCCGGTATGCCGCGCGCCAGGGCGCCGACGGCCTGAAGCTCGGCGCGCACCGGCCGGCGATCATGAAAGCGCTGATCGACGAGGCCAAAGCGCAGGGTCTGGGCACCACGGCGCACCTGGGCCAGCTGGGTGTTGCACAGATGAACGCGCTCGACTCGGCCCGGCTCGGGCTCGACACCGTAACCCACTATTACGGCCTGTTCGAGTCGATGTACGAGAATCACGACGTACAGCCCTGGCCCGCCGACATGAACTACAACAACGAACAACACCGTTTCGGCCAGGTTGCGAGACAGTGGAATCTGATTGCCGGGCGCGGATCCGACAAATGGAACGCCGTGCTGGAGGAATTTCTGGCACTCGACTTCACGCTCGATCCGACCTTCTCGATCTATTCCGCGGGGCGCGACGTGATGCGCGCGCGGAATGCCGATTGGCACGACACCTATACGCTGCCCACGCAGTGGGACTTCTACACCCCCAACCGTGAAAGCCACGGCGCGTACTGGTTTTATTGGACAACCGCGGACGAAGTGGCCTGGAAAAACTTCTACCGGGTCTGGATGCAGTTCGTCAACGACTACAAAAACAGGGGCGGTCGCGTGACGGTGGGCTCGGACTCGGGCTTCATCTATCAACTGTACGGATTCGGCACGATCCTCGAAATGGAGATGCTTCAGGAGGCGGGTTTTCACCCGCTCGAAGTGATCCGGTCGGCCACGATGTACGGCGCGGAGGCCCTGCACGATCCGCAGGGGCGCGGAATCGAATTCGGCGTCGTCCGCCCCGGCCTGCTCGCGGACCTTCTGATCGTGGACGAAAATCCGATCGCCAATATGAAAGTGCTTTACGGCACCGGCGCCGTGCGCCTGAACGACGAAACCGGAGCGCCCGAACGCGTCGGCGGCGTGAAGTATACGATCAAGGATGGCATCGTTTACGACGCGAAACAGCTTCTCGCCGACGTCGCGGCGATGGTCGAGGCGCAAAAACGGGAGCTGGGTCCGCTCGAGCAGTATTAGACCGCCGACTCGCGGGCAGACGTTCCGATACGTGCACTACTCGCTCAATCGGAACGACCTGTTCGCCGGCCGGTCAGGGCCAGGCCAGACTCAGCAGCGGATAGGGTTTGCCGGTATCGTCAACGGGCGAACGGCGCGTTACGCGAAACCCCATCTTTCGATAGAAGCCGAGCGCCTGCTCGTTTTGTTCGTTGACGTCGACGGTCAGCCCTCCCGCGTGCCCCCGTTTCGCATAATCGACCAAAAGCCGGCCGATCCCCTTGCCGTGTAGATCCGGATCGACAAACAGAGAATCGATATTTCCCTCCGACATGCCCATGAACGCACGCGGACGGTCGTCATCGTCCACGGCCACGCGAAACACCGCGTTGGGCAGGTAATCATCGCGTACGACGCGCGTAAAGGTTTCGAGGTCGGCTGCGCTCACGAAGTCGTGCGTCGCCAGCACGGCGCGCCGCCAGATCCCAAAAAGGACGTCCGTATCCGCTGCTGTCGAATCTCGTAGCCGCATAGCGCCGAGTCCCGTCCCTGACAAACTGTGAATGACGCCAGGGGCCCCGTTGACCCTTAACGTCAACAGGCTCTAGTTGGTTTTAGCGTCAAACGTCAACACGAACGTCACCGGGACTGCCGGGCTGATGGTCGGCAGGGCGGCAACTGCGCGCAAGCGCTCGATGCCTTCGAGGAGGCCAACCTGGCTCGCGTTGACGATCATCGGCTTTTGGCTCACCGCCATCAGCCGCGAGTCGCTCAAGCGCGCCACCGTCGTTTCGATCGTCAGACTCACCGTCGCACCGTGCAACATCAGTTGCCCCTCGATCGTCATGTCCTCCGAGGTGCCAGCCTCCAGGGCGTTTATGGTCTCCAGGTCCACGGTCGTTACGAGCGTTGCGGTCGGATAACGGCCGGTCTCGAACAGCATTTCGCGCATACGCTCGTCGCGAATCTGGATGGCCGTGTCCACGCTGTCGAGATCGATGCTGACGGTGACGTTGCCGTCGTCGTCCACCCGCCCTTCCAGCGCGGAAAATCGGTGAACCTCCGCGGCCGATCCCGCTTTGGTTGAAACGAAACTGATCCGCGAACTGTCGTTGTCCAGCGTCCAGCTTGCTCCCGCGGGGACACTCCACAGGACGGCTATCAGGCTGGCAACAATCGGTCTATTCATCAGTGGGCTCCGGAGTCTTTAACGTTAGGCTGGGGATGGTGGATTATAGGATGATACCGCGTCCACCCCGCAGCGGACTCCTCGAATATTGCTGTGCGTGAGATCGACGCAGCCTGCCGCCGGAAACCGGATTCGGTCTGCGCAGCCCCGGCGTCAATATTGCCGCGCCACCCGGCGGCTCTGGAGTGATTACCGCGGCCGGCCGCCGCAGCGAATGGCTATCGCCGACTATCGCCGGCCACGGGGCCGGCACCGGGACTCGCGCTCTAGTCGTCGTCGCGGTCCACCGTGGCCGCGTCCGCAATGCCGTCGATCAGCCTGGCGGCAAGGTTTCCTGCGTCATCGGAACCCTCTTGGGGCGCCGCGAGCTCGAGAACCGATTTGAATATTTCCAGCTTGAACGACTGCGAATAGTGATACTTGAACGTCGACGTTTCGGGTTGGATCGCATCCGCGCTCAGGCGCTCAGCGGCACGCTCGAACCCGTCGGCAACGCTGCGCAAAAAGTCGGTGAGAAGCGCAAAGAACTCGAGGAACGGAGCGTCCAGCAGATCGGTGGTTTGCGGAACCTGGGATGGCGGCTCGGCCGGCGTCGGCGCCGCCGTCTCGACGTCGTCGGCTGCGCGGGGTTCTACGTCGGCGGCAACCGTGGGGATGACCGGTCCCGGAGCGGCCTGGCTCGGCTCCACCGGCTTGGCGGCCGGGGGCGGTGCGGGCTGAGGCTCCAGCGCGGGCGGTACCACCGCCGTCTCCCGGATTTGCCCAAACGTCGCCGTCGTCACTTCCCGGCTTCTGAACCGGAGATTGACCTTGGAGAGCTGCTCGACGTCGAACTCGAGGTTCGAGGCCAGCGAAAATGCGGCCGACAGGTCTCCGTCGTAGAACTCGTTTGCGATGGACTCCGCCTGCGCGAACACGTTCTGAATCGCCGCAAATTCGGCGTCGTTGAGATCGCCTTTGACGCTCAATGTCAGCCGCGACCGGCTCGACACCGCGACCTCGGTGCTGGAGGCCGACCCGTTCTCGTTCGATACCGCAACGTCCTGCGCGGACAGCCGGTTCGATCGTCTTACGTCCAGCCTGACGACATCGCCTTCCTGGGTGCGGATGCGTATGGTCGAGCGCTGGCGCTCTTTACTCTCGACGGACAGGACGCTCGCCGACGACTCGACGTTGCGGGCCGCCGCGCTGTCCAGGGCATCGAGACCCTTTTGCAGCTTGCCCACGGCATCGTCCACTTTGCCGACGTCGTCGTCGGCGCTGACGGTTTGCCGGGTAAACGCGGCAGCCGCCCGCACGCGCTGTCTGAACTTGAGCAGTGCGTAGCTGCTGACGTCGGCATTCTCGTCGGCAAGACGGGATGCGGCGCCCAGGGTCTCGGCGGCGACCTGGTTGGACGAGGGGGCTCCCTTCAGCGCGTCGAACGCCGACCGCCGGCCCGACGCCGAAACGCCGAATGCCAGGGACAGCGCAGTCTTGATCTCCTGCCGAAAAATTTTGAGGGCGCGATCCTTGTCCTGGCCGGGCTCTTGGCCAGGTGGCTTTGCCCGCCCGTCGAGAACGGCGTCGCCGGCAACCGATGATTTCGCCGTTTCGCCAACGCCCCTATTACCTGCGGTCACCGCGGCAGGCGGCGTGTTTGCCAACACTCCATTTACGTCCATCAACAGTCTCCCGTGAGCCGCGCTGTGCACGCCCGGCGACGAAACTCGACGGGGCGCGGCTCGGTTTATGTAAGATTCACAGGACATTATGTCGGCAGGTTTCGCTCAGGCTTTAGCGCAAACCGTCGAGGCGGCTGGGAACCTGTCATCGGTTGCCCGGCGCGCCCGAACGCAGCGGGTCTCGGTGCGTTTACGGCGGATTCGCCGTATGATTGCCCGCGATGAATCATCGCGGGGTTTGCACCAGGGTATGAAAGCCAAGGTCTTTTGCATCGGGTTCCACAAAACAGGCACGACGAGCCTGGCGGTGGCCCTGCGCATGCTCGGCTATCGGGTCACCGGACCGAACGGAACCAAGGACCCGGACATCAGCAAAAAAGTCCACGCGATGGCGGCTACGCTCGTCGAGAAAAACGACGCATTCCAGGACAATCCGTGGCCGGTCCTCTACAGGGAAATGGACGAAAAATACCCCGGCAGCAAGTTCATCCTGACGATGCGCAGCTCGGAATCGTGGATTCGCAGCCAGGTCAAAGACTTCGGACTCCGCAAGACGCCGATGCGGGAGTGGATTTACGGGGTCGGCTGCCCGGAGGGGAACGAGGAGGTTTTTGTCGCCCGTTATGAGCGGCACAATCGCGAGGTTCTCGAATACTTCAGAAACCGTCCCGACGATTTACTCATCCTCGACCTGCCAAAGGGGCACGGCTGGAAAGAGCTTTGTGGATTCCTCGGCGTCGACGTTCCGGACAAGCCCTTCCCGCACGCCAACAAGGCGAGCTTTTCACGAAAAGTGAAGAACTGGTTCGATCATCTCGGGAAGAAGGACGGCTAGCGCTCGAAACCCAGCGCGTCGAACTCGACCCGGCAGTTTTCGTAAATTTCTTCTTTTGCTGCGTCGCTCAACAGCTCCCGGGCCGGCCGGCGATCCGAACGGTGTTTGTGTTTCGTTTTCGGATAGTTGGAAGCAACGTCGAAACCCAGTTTGTCGCTAAGGAACTCCAGTTCCCCCGCAAGCTTTTCGTAGTTGACGATGTAATCGACGATCGGCGTTTTTCCCTCGGAATAGATCGGGTAACTGACGTAATACCCTTTCTTGAGAACCCGCTTCAGTTCTTTGTCGAAATCCCAGTTGTTTTTGCCACGAGCATGGTAATAGACGTGCGACACGACCTTTTCATACGGGTGCCTTTCCATGGAAAACGTAAAGTACTCTTCCCAGACGTCTTTACCGACGAACTCCCGAACCTCGACGGCCGGTACGTGATTGTAAAACCGTCCTTTGTGACGGACCTTGCTTACGTTTGGGTCGCGCGCGCTGATCAGATCGCGAAACTGCTGTTCTCTGGGATCTCCGTAATTCTGCGGCAAACATCCGCCTTCATCGAGCCTCACAAGCTCGTCCTCGTAGGATATCGGCGTGATGATGTCGTCTCCGCCGCAGTTCTTACTGAGGCTGATCTCCATGCTGGTACCGGAAACCTTGCGGGTTTTGATGAAGATGAAACGTCGTGTATGGCTAAGAATCATTGCTTGATTTCACTCGATCACGTTTGCGACGATAGCTCCGCAGCTTGCGTAGCGCGTCCAGATACCGGATGACGCGGCGCGGAAAGTATACTCGTTCGGGATAGTAGCTTCTCGAAAGATCCGCCTCGACGGAGTCGAGTTCGAGTTCCCAATCCGCGGACGATTCATAAGCACATTCGATCAGGTCCGGCGTCAACGACCCGTGCCGTTCCTGCTGCCCCTTGATTCTCGGCAGGTTCTTCTTCCAAAGCCCGACGCTCGTCGGAGCGATCGGCCTCACGCCGTGCATGGCCCGTTTCGATTTTTCCGACACTTCGGCGTAATGATGATATTCCGAAAACGCATGCAGGGCTTCCAGCCAGGGAAACTTCGCCGCGATCTGCTCCTGGATAGCGTCCGGATGATTGACGAAGTCTTCGTATTTGACCGCAAGGAACCGTTCGTGCCCGTAAAGCGGTTTTGCCGTGTTGTGGAGTTCCCGCCACAAGCGGATGTTGGCGTAATACCGGCTTTTGTCCTTGCCGTGACGGCTCACGATGACGTCTCTCGGATCACGCAGCACGTAGATCACGTAGAACTCGGGATCGTCGCGAAGCAGAGCCGGCGCGTACATCGTGTCCTTGGGTCGCTTCGTCAAAAGAATCTGGCCGTCGTTCGCCCAGGCCCTGTTGAAGCGCATCTCGTGATCGTAGTGCTTGTCGATCCTGAAACAGGTCACCATGACTTCGTGCAGCAAGGTCGTGCCGCTGCGTGGCGAGCAGGCAACGATGTGCAGGTGCTTGAACACGGAGTGAGCTAGTCGGGCGGGCGATACTCGGCGGCTTGCTCGGGTTTGCCCCAGGCCGTGTACAAGCGGACGACGGCGTCGCGAGCGCGGCGAGAGCGCCGGTTAGCCTGATCCCGCAGCACCTCGTGGCTTGCCAGGAGCAGGGCTTCCGCCTCGGCGAAACGCTCGAGGCTGATCAGCGTGTTGCCGTATTCGACGTTCGTTGCCGCGACCAGCGGGTGATCGGCCGGAAAATCCTTTCGCCGAATCGAACTTGCCCGTTGCAGCAGATCATTTGCCTCTTCGGCTCTGTCCGAAGCATTCAACACCGCACCAAGCTGAGTCAACGTCGACGCAACGTACTGGTGGTCCTCCGCAAGGGATAGGCCGTAGATACGCAGCGCCTCGCGCAGCGCCTTTTCGGCGGCGACAAAGTCGCCTTTGTCATGCAACAGCATGCCGAGGCTTGTCATGTCGTAACCGATATTCGGGTGTTCGTTCCCCCATGACTCTTTATCGATCTCAAGCGCACCGCGCAGCGCAATCTCCGCTTCCTCGAACTTTCCTTTGTCATGCAACAGATTCGCTTGATTGACCAGTGTTGTGGCAAGGTGATCGTGCTTTTCTCCCAACACTCTTCGTGTAACGTCGATCGCTTGCTCAAGCGTATCTTCCGCAGCATCAATCTCGCCCTTGGACTGCAAAAGAGCGCCCAAATTCTGAAGGTAATAGGCCATCAGCGGGTGATCGGGGCCGCCGTAGCGGCGAACGATGTCGATCGCTTCCCGCAAATGCGTCTCGGTCGCGACCAGATCGCCTTTCATCTGATAGCTTCTCGCCAACAAACTCTTGGCGTTGGCCAGATCAATTGCGTTGCTTTCCTCGAAGTCCGAGAAAATCGTGATGCTGTCTCGGGCGAATTTCACCGCCTCGTCCAGCTTGCCCGTGTTCAGATAGACCTCGGCCAGATTGAAGAGGTTGGCAGCGACGGGCAGCGGGTCAGTATTCAGCTGAGACCTGTTGAATTCCAGCGCTTCCTCCAACAGTGATTCGGCACGAGCGTAGTCAGCCTGCATGGTTAGCGTCCTCGCAAGCTCGTTTTTGCTTTCCGCCACGCTCTCGTGACGATCACCGTACATCTTTCTCCGCTCTTTGAGAGAGCCTTCGAGCATCTCCGCCGACGGCTCATAGTCACCTAGATTCATATAAACACGCCCCATCGTTGCCATCAAAGTGGAACGGACTTCCGGCTGCTCCGCCAGTTCACGATAGATGCGCTCGGCGCCAGCGTCAAGAATCTCCTTGGCGGTGACTTCCGCGCCGCGCGCGCGCTGCGGATCCGGAGACTCGAATATCTGCTCGAGGAACGTCGACACCTCACGGGCCAGGTCGCGCTCGGCGGCTATTCGCTGGTTCTGTATCGTCGTGACCACCGCAAATGCCACGAGCAGAGACACGACAAGCCCTGAAGTCGCCACACCCGCATAGTGACGACGAACGAACTTGCCGGCGCGATAGTTCCACGAATCCGCCCGTGCGACGATTGGCAGGGATTCCCTGTAAAGCCGTATGTCTTCGGCGAACTGATTGACGGATCGATAGCGGCGCTCCGGCTCCTTCCGAAGCGCGTTCAGCACGATCGTGTCGATATCGCCACGCAGCCGCCGCGCCAGCCGATCGGTGCTTGATCCGCGATCCTGACCGATGCGCTCCGCTCGCTCGATCTCGATTTCACACTTCTGCTGCCGCGCACGCGCGATGAGGCGGGCTATTCGCACGCTTGGGGCTTCCGGCTTCTGCTGGCATATGATTCTTGCCATTTCCGCGGCCGGTTTGTCCTTCAGCGAATACGCCGGCATGCCCGTCAGCAGGGAATACAGCAACAGTCCCAGGGCGTAGGTGTCCGTTGCCGTCGTGATCGGGTTTCCGAGCACCTGCTCCGGCGCGGCGTTCTCCGGTGTCATCATGACGGTGCCTTCGCGCGTCAAGCCGTCGGTCGCGGTACCCTGGGCATCGACCAGCTTCGCGATGCCGAAATCGAGCAGCTTGGGAACGCCTTCGTCGGTGACGAGTATATTCGAGGGTTTTATGTCGCGATGAACGACCAGGTTCTGGTGCGCGTAGTGTATTGAGGAGCAGATCGTGTGGAAAAGCTCCAGTCGTGCATCAACACCGAGTCTGTTTCGGTCGCAGTAGGTGTCGATGCGCACACCGTCGATGTATTCCATGACGATGTACGGCGTACCGTCATCTGCGGTGCCACCGTCGAGCAGCCTCGCGATGTTAGGATGATCGAGATTGGCGAGTATCTGCCGCTCATCACGAAGCCGTTGTTCGGCGCTGTGATCGACGAGACGATGACGGCCCAGCTTGATCGCCACCTGTTGCTGGTACTGTTCGTCTGCTCGCTCGGCCAGATAAACGACGCCCATGCCCCCGCTGCCGAGCGTAGAAACGATCCTGTAGGGCCCAAGGAGCGCACCCTGCATCTCCTCCTTTCTTTCCACCGCGCTCGAGATCGCCGACTGCAGGGCATCGACAATGGTGTTTTCGAGATCGTTTGCGCCCGCACCGTCTATTTGCAGCAGCGAAATGACATAGGCGCAAAGCTCGTTGTCGTCGGAACAGGAGTCGGCTAAAAACTGCTCACGCCGGTCCGGTGGCAGCTGTACCGCCCGGTCGAACAGCGATTCGACGCGGGCCCAGCGGTCCGGTGTTAGTTCAAGCGTCTTTGAATTCATTGGCTAACCACGCTTTCGCCAGCCTCAGTTCGCGATGCACTGTTGCCGAAGAGATGCCCAGCGCCTCAGCCGCATCGTCATAGGTCATGCCGCCGAAAAAATGCAGTACCAGGATATCGCTCTTTCTCTCGTCGATTTCACTCAGTTTCGACAAAGCGTCATCCAGTTCGATGACTTTGTCGTCGCTGCGACCCGCTACCATTCCCTCGTGAAGCGTTACCGCGGCAATACCCGCGCCGCGCTTCGCGCTATTACGTGCCCTTGCATGATCGGTGAGAATTCTTCGCATCGTGCGGGCCGCAACCGCAAAAAAATGCGCGCGATCCTGCCACGGTACCTCGGCATCGGCCATGCGGACGAACGCTTCGTTGACCAGGGCGGTCGCCTGCAGCGTATGACCGGAACGCTCCGACCGCATATGGTTTCCGGCGATTCGACGCAGCTCTTCGTAGACCATCGGTACCAGCTGGTCGAGCGCATCGCGGTCCCCCGATCGCCATTCGCGTAGCAGCGCAGTTACAGTAGGCGGTGAGGTCATTGGCGCTCTCGAATCTCCGGTCATGCCACATCGGTGATATCAAATCGAATATGAGACCGCAAATCCGGTAACAAGACTACTCTGGAGGTGCATTGTTATCGCAAAAGCAACTACACTCCCTTTTGAACCATTTAACAATAACAGAGGTGAATAATCATGGGGAACAGTACCGGCGGCAGGGGAATTCGACCTCCACAGATGCGGGCGCTCGCCTTTTCGGCGGCGGGCGGCGGTTTTGGCGGCGCCCTGATCGCCATCATCGTGGCAAAAATCCTGCAGGGGCCGTGTTGTTGTTGCACCAATCCGGCGCCAACCGCCGCCGATATCGGCACGGCGAGCCCCGTTCAGGTCGCAGCCGTCGCGCGTTTCGCCAATTAACGCCGGAAGGTCGCGGCCCGACGGCCGTCCGCGGAGGCGGCCCGGCGGATTTTTTTTGGTCATGTGAGTATTTTTGTCACATTTTCTCGCTATCAATAGATGAGGCAGTTAACGCGTTGGGTAGCGAGAGGGGACATGCCAGAAAAGAAGGAAAAATCGTACTGTTATATCGACCACGCCAACAAAACCAGCGAGAAATTCGCGGCGAACCCTTATCGGTTTTGGCTGAAACAGGTTCAACGCCAGCGGGAAGAACGCGAGTTCCGGGACAGGAATACCGGCGCGCACACCGAGACGGACCCGGCCGATTCCTGACTAAGGGACGGGTGATCCGGTTCGGGCTTCGAGCAGTCGATACCAGTCGTCGCGCTGGTAGTCGATGCTGAGTGCGCCCGTCGCAGCCCGTATGCGCTCCGGTGACGTCGAGCCGACGATAGGCGAAATACCGGCGGGATGAGACAGCAGCCAGGCCAGCATGAGCACCCAATCGGCGCAGGCGTACTTCGACGCCTGACGATTTATCTCGGCATCGACCCGAGTTTTCACTTCCGGCGTCAGCGCGTCTCCCCACCCCGTGTGCACCACGCCGGAAAGCGGTGACCAGGCCTGCGGCGTCATACCTCGCTGCTGGCACTGATCGAGCGTACCGTCGGTCAGCGCCGATAGATTACGAATGTTTATTTCCAACTGGTTCGCACACAGCGGCTCGGGCAGGCGCGACTGCAGCAGATCGACCTGGGTTGTCGAGAAATTACTGACGCCGAAGCGGCGCACCTTACCCTGCGCCGACAGCGTATCGAACGCCCGCGCGATTTCATCGGCGTGCATGAGGTAGTCGGGCCTGTGTAACAACAGTATGTCCAGATGATCGACGCTCAGCCGCGCGAGCGAACCGTCAACCGACTTCAGGATGTGCGGCGCGGAAAAATCGTAGCGCTTGGGGCTATCCGGCTCGGGATCACCCGCAAAACGGATGCCGCATTTGCTAATGATGACGATCCCGTCGCGAACACCCGCATTGTTGCGCAAAAACCGCCCGAACAAGGCCTCGCACTCCCCGCCGCCGTAAATGTCCGCATGATCGAACTGGACGTATCCGGCGTCGAGCGCCGTCCGGATTGCCGCATCCCCCTTGGCGCCGCCGTCCTCCGCGATGCGCATGCATCCGTATACCAACCTCGACGACGAAAGATCGACGTTGCTCAAGTAAATTTCCTCCGAAATCTCAGGCGCCGTTCACACGGTCGAAATGAAGTGGGAACCGGACTCCCGTTCATTGCAAGGCCTGATACACGAGCGTGCTGAATGTCTGATCGATATCGGACCGCGCCGGCCGGACCTGGGACATGAACACGGCGACAAGGTTCTCCTCGGGGTCGATCCAGAACGACGTATAAAACGCGCCGCCCCAGGAAAACGTCCCCTCGGATCCAAGTTCGCCTTCACGGCCCAGGTCGTTGACGACGTGAAAACCCAGCCCGAATTCCGGGACCTGGTCGTCGTCCCAATCGATTCTCGCTGCGCGCATGAGTTCGACCGATTTCCGGCCGAGAATCCGCGTTCCGTCGAGCGCGCCGTCGTTCAGCAACATCAGACAAAAACGCGCGTAGTCGCCAGCCGTCGACGACAAACCCGCGCCGCCGGAGAAATAGGTCATGGCGCCTTTGCTCGGATAATCCGGATCGTCGAGTTTGATGTCGCTTTCAGTCCCGTCGGACTCGACGAGGCCGCGGCCCTCGACGTATGCGTAAAGCGTCGCCAAACGGTCGCGTTCGCCGGGCGGAAGATAAAAATGCGTATCGTCCATCCCGAGTGGACCGGTGATGTGCGTCGCAATAAACCGATCCAGCGGCATGCCGGACACCGATTCAATCAGATAGCCGAGCACGTCGGTGTTCAAACCGTAAACAAACTTCCCGCGCGGCTCAGCCAGCAGCGGCTGTTCGACAAGCAGGGCCATCTGCGCCGCGAGCGTCACGTTGGCCACCGTCAGGCCGTCGATAACGCCGGCCTGTACGTAGGCTTTTTGCACGTTGCTGGTGACAAACGGATAGGAGATCCCCGACGTATGCGTCAACAAATCGATGATCCGAATACTAGCCGCTGCCGGCACTGTCTCAGCCACCAGGCCATCGTCCGTAACGCTCGACACGACGCGCATGTCGGCGAACTCCGGCAGATACTTCTCGACCGGATCGTTCAACCGGAAACGCCCCTGTTCGTAGAGAATCATCGCTCCAACCGAGGTTATCGCTTTGCTCATGGAGGCGATGCGAAAGATCGTATCGGTCTCCATGGACTTCCCGGACGCGATGTCCGAGTAACCGAAGGCCTTGTGATAGGCCGTTTCCCCGTCTTTGACGATCAAGGCCACGGCGCCCGGAATCTCACCGTTGTCGATCGCCTGCTCGACCGCACGATCGATGCGCCCGAGGCGCTCGGGCAAGAACCCGTTCGCCTGCGCATCGGCAAGCTCGGGCGCGGCGCCCGCGGCGATGCCGAGAAGGAGAATCACCCGCAAATGAAAACCGGATCGAGTCATGAACTCACAAAGCCTTTTTGGCTGTAATTCAGTATCCTGCCCCGCCGCCTGGGCGCGTGCAAGCTGTGGGTCGAAACCGAGAGGACGACGAGGACTGCCCGACACGCAGACTTCTCGACGGTAACAATGACGCCTCGGAGGCGGTCCCTTTCAGTATCAATGTCTCACAGGACGGCCAGTAAACGATGACCATGCCGATACGTATTGCACTGCTCACCCTCGTCTTTTCCGGCGCCGCGGCGGCCGAGGCGACCGTCCGGCTGTCGAGTGCCGGCAACAACGTGGCGCTCGTCGAATTGTTTACGTCCGAAGGTTGCAGCAGCTGCCCGCCGGCGGACCGTTGGCTGAGCGGTCTCAAGGAGAATGCGAGACTCTGGAAGGACTACGTGCCGGTAGCATTTCACGTGGACTATTGGGATTACATAGGCTGGCGCGATCGTTTCGCCTCCGCCACGTACAGCAATCGTCAGCGGCAGTACGCCCGCGAGGGCGGCGTCAGCACCGTTTATACGCCGGGCATGTTTCAGAACGGACGGGAGTGGCGCGGGTGGTATCGCGGCGAGCTGCCCGGCAGCGACGCGGCATCCGCCGGCGCGCTGAACGTGGCGATCACCGGCGACGAGGTATCGGTCGGCTACAAGGCGGAAAGCCACCACGATGCGAAGCTGATCGTTCATGTTGCAATTCTCGGCATGGGTCTCGAATCGCGCGTGAGCGCGGGCGAGAACGTTGGACGGACCCTCAAGCACGACTTTGTCGTTCTGGGACTCGCTTCGACACCGCTCTCCTCGGCCGGGAACCGGTATTCGGCGGAGCTCGAGCTTCCGCAGGCCGGCAGTCCGGCGTCCAGGCTCGCGGTGGCCGCATGGGTATCCACGGCCGATCGGCAGGCGCCAATCCAGGCCGTCGGAGGGCTGCTCGATGACTGAACGCCTGACGGTCTGCGCGCCGACCGACCGCAAGCCCGGTGTTTCAATCCGAACTTTGTGCAGCGTCGTTCCACTAAGTTAGAGTTGGACGAACAAAACCGGGTTTTCCGGAGAGGACCTTAGCCGTTGCGAGCAATCACCGTCGCCCTGCTGTTGTTGACCGCGTTTGCGGCGCTGGCACAGCGCACGTGGCAGCGGGAGGGTGAGCTGTCGACGGACAGAGCTTCCTACGCCGAATTCGCGTTCACGCGGATTATCTTTGACTCGGGGTTTCAGGCGCTGCCGGGACCGGGCAACACGGCCTGGCGCGACTGGCCCGAGTCGGACATGCATTTCATCAAAGGCGTGCGCCGGCTGACCGCCGTCGATATCGAGGACGGCAGTCGCGCGATCCGGCTGACGGACGAGCAGTTGTTCGACCGTCCGTGGATTTACGCACTGGAAGTCGGTACCTGGCGATTGTCCGATGCGGAGGCCGACAATTTGCGTGAATACCTGCTGCGCGGCGGCTTTCTGGTGGTTGACGACTTCCACGGCAGCTATCAATGGTCCGGATTCATGCGCTCGATGCGCAAAGTGTTTCCAGACCGCTCGATCGAAGACATCAAGGAAGACGACGCCGTGATGAATATGCACTTCGACGTCGACAAATCGAAACCCATCCCGGGAATCATGGCGCTCCGATTCGGCGTTACCTGGGAACACGACGGTTACACGCCAACCTGGCGCGGCATTTACGATGACGACGGCCGGCTCATGGTGGTGATCAACTTCAACGTCGACATGGGTGACGCCTGGGAAATGGCGGACCAGCCCTGGTACCCCGAGGAATACACGGCGCTTGCCTACCGGTTTGGCGTGAACTACGTGTTGTACGCGATGACGCACTAGCTGCGGTAGTTACAATTTATAAGGGAATAATCGAACAAGCGACCGGCATCCGTTCCGGTAGGCGCCGTTTTCAGTCCTTGATAACCACTTGACGCTCGACAGGGCGAACGACGCGGGGTAGACTCCGACTGACTCGCGAGTTTCCGCTTGGGCGTGGAAAGGACTCGACGGCGTTCCGGCGGTTTGTCGCGCCAATCAACCGCAACTGTAAGGGGGTACCCGCACAGTATGATGTTGAATACACCGGAACCGGACGATCTCCACAAAATCGTCATCATCAACGCCAAAGGCGGCTCAGGCAAAACAACGCTCGCCACGAACCTCGCCAGCAGTTTCGCGAGTATTGGCCCTCCTCCCACTTTGATGGACTTCGACCCCCAGGGGTACAGCTTGCGCTGGCTCGAACGACGGTCAGAGACACGCCCGACGATTCGCGGTATCGCTGCTTACGACCAGGTCCGGGGGGCGACGCCGGATACCCCGCTGCGAGCTTGGCCGGAATCCAGGCAGCTCATCGTCGACCTTCCGGCGGCACTGCCGCCCGAGGACATCTACGACTACACGTACGATGCGCACAGTATCCTGATACCGGTGCTGCCCTCGGCCATCGACGTCTATTCAGCGTCGCGTTTTATTGCCGACCTGTTGCTGAATGCGCAGATCGACCGTCGCGGGCGGCAGCTTGCGGTGATTGCCAACCGCACCCGGCAGAATACGCGAAGCTACCGGATGCTGATGCGCTTCCTGACCAGCCTCAAGATTCCCTTGATCGCCCAGCTGCGCGACAGCCAGAACTACGTTCACGCGGCCGCCGAGGGTCTCGGTATCTGTGAGCTGCCGGCGCATCGGGCCAAGCAGGACATCGAGGGATGGAATGCGATCCTCAGCTGGCTGGCGCAATGGCGGATGCGCAGGCTCGATGCGGCCGCCTCTTCACGTTATGAGCATGTTCCCGGCGCGGAAATCTTGACGCCCGCCGCGAAACATCAGGCATAACGTCGTCGTTTTGGCGGACCTTCAAGCCGCCTGAGCGGCGGGGCCCCGCTGTCTCCGGACGCCGCCGGTAAACGCGCCGGACGCGCTGATTCCGCATTCCGCGAAGCGTACTCCCGGCGACGGTAAAACTATTGTAAAACTTCGCCGCGAAGTTTTACCGGGCAGCGTCTTCGCCCATCCCCGCATACACGATCAAATTGACCCAGGACATTTCGCTTTGAGACGAAACCTGGGAGACGGCTCATGTATGCACCATTCAGGACATCCACGGCAGCATTGATCGGCAGCCTATTGCTCGGACTCATCATCGCGGGACAGGCAAACGCGGAATCCCGGCGGGCCCCTGACCAGCCCGGCCGGCAGGTCGACCTCGTGATCGCGCTCGACGTCAGCGGCTCGATGTCGGGGCTCATCGACTCGGCGAAGCAGCGCCTTTGGGACATCGTCAACGAACTCGGGCGCGCTCAACCGCGGCCGGTGCTACGTGTGGCGATCCTTAGCTACGGCGATCCGTCTTACGGTGAAGCCAGCGGCTACGTCAGGATCGATCAGCCGTTTACGAGCGACCTGGACGCGGTAAACAGGACGCTGTTCGGCTTCGGCACAAACGGCGGCGACGAGTACGTCGCGCGCGTCGTGGCCACCTCCGTGAGAGAATTGTCCTGGGCCACGGGACCCGATGCGCTGAAGATTCTTTTTGTCGCCGGCAACGAAGCGGCCACCCAGGATCCGCAGATAACGGTACGGAACGCCACCGCAATCGCGGCGGATGACGGTATCGTCGTCAACACGATTTACTGCGGCGCGGAAACCGACGGATATGCCGCGGGTTGGCGCGACGTCGCGACGGCAACCAACGGCCTGTTCGCAAGCATCGATCAGAATGCGGCCGCGGTCGCCAATATTGCGACGCCGATGGATTCGGAGCTGGTCGAACTCAATCGGGCACTGAACGAGACCTACATCGCTTACGGCGCCGACGGCGACCGTTTTCGCGACAATCAGCGCGAACAGGACGCCAACGCGATTGCCATGAGCTCAACCGCCGCCGCCAGCCGAACGGTCGCAAAGGCAGGAGTGCTCTACGATGCCGCTCAGTGGGATCTGGTAGACGCCGTCGAGTCGGGAAAACGGCTCGAAGAGATCGGCGACGAGAACCTGCCCGCGATCATGCAGACCATGAACGTGAACGAACGTGAGCGATTCGTCGAAAAGCAGGCAAAAAAACGAATCGAACTAAAAGCGGAGATCGGCAGGCTGGATGAACGACGCCGCGTTTTCATCGCGAAGGAACGGGCGGCGATGACCGAATCCGAAGCGGAAGGTCTGGACGATGCCGTGCGACGCGGCTTGAGGGCGCTTGCCGAGCAACGAGGTTTTACGTTCGAGGAATGACTGCACCGGAACGGTTTTCACTCACGACGAGCCCGCCTCGGGCGGCCGTACGAAAACGCGAACGATTCGCAGGCGGCTTCCGGCGACGATCGTGCACGGCAACTGTCCACGGGCCTGTCGTAACGGAAGCCGCCGCGGAACAACGGCGGCGGGCGACGCTTTTATTGTTTCCGCGACGAGTTCAGACTTTCTTTTTGCGCCTTTGCAAACCGATTCCGGCGAGGCCGATAGCGAACAGCGCAATCGTGCCGGGTTCCGGGACCGAGATGACGTCAACGGGCACGTCTGCCACGATGTTGTCAATCTGGTGAAACGGACTAACCTGCGCCCACTGGACGGAAATGAGGTTCGTGAAGCCGGCGTTGAAGTTGAACGTTTGCAGGCCGAATGGACCGTCCGTGTCGAATATCTGCTCAACGGTTCCGCCGCCCAACAGCGTGCCCAGAAAGCTTACGCGGACGCCACCCGCAAAGTTCAGCTCGCTGATATCGATTGAACTGAGCGAGAAGGCGGCGCCCGCATCGTTGGTCAGCGTCACGATCGCGTTCGGTGTGTTGGTGAACAGCGCCGCGCTGCCCGTCCACCTTCCACTGCCGTCGTTTGAACCGAACGTGCTCAGATTCGCCGTCCCATCGGTGAACGTAAACCCGTCTTCCGAATACGTAGCGCCGAAATTGAAGTTATTGTCGGCGGAATTCAGCGAATCGAAATCCAACAGTACCGGAACGGCATGGGCATTCACGCCCGCCATCAGAAGAACGCTCATTGCAAGCGGTGTAAGCAGTTTTGGTAAGTTCTTTTTCATTATTTTCTGCCTATGGTTTGAGAGTGATCTCTTGTTATTATGTTATCAATCAAGCATAAGCAAGAATCGGACCAAATACCGCTCATCTCTGCCTCAGGTCCGGCGTATTCCCTCTACCCGCAGGAATAACAAGGACTTGGAGCCGCAATCTTTTTCCACCGTCCGCGGCCGGTCGGGACGCCATTCGGGCGTTACCGGCGGCCGATGTATAAAAGTTCGACGGTTTTGGGATGAGAAATTCGAGCGCTATTCCCCTGCGGAAACTCCGCAGCGCGGATCGGCCTGCTGTATCTTCAGAATCTGCTCCGGCGTCACCCCAACCGGGTCGCAGCCATGGTCTTTCTCGCAGATCAGATCCCACTGCGGCTTTGCTTTTACATGACAACCGAAACAGTTGCCGCCGGAGCTGTTGACGACGTCGACGAAGCCGCGATTCAGGATCGAGCTGCCGTTTTCGGACACCTCGAGCTCGAAAAACTCCCAGTCCCGCGTGGCCGCGTTCCAGCCGTCGTGGTGTTTGACCATGACCTCGGCGGGAACGAGCTGGACCACGGAGCCGGGCGGGTAGGTGCCGCCGTCCTCGGAGTGCGCTACCGCCAGGGTCGCTTCCAGGTCGCCCAGGAGATTGTCGACGTAAAAATGCCGCACCGGCGTCATCTCGTTCAGGCAGCGGAACGTTTCCGCGGTAACCTGAATCTCCGCCGTGTCGCTGTTCTCCGGCTGGTCGTCCGCGAAGGACTGCGCAAAAATCAGCGCGCAGGCGCCGGCTCCGCCGATCGTGATCTTCCAGCGATTTCCAATGTTCATCTCATCGTGCTCCACGCATCACCAGGCATCGGTGAATGATGCCCTAGTCCGGACCTCGCCGTCAGTCGATCGTGGAATGAGCAGCGGCAACGCGCACTAGTACCTGGCCGTCACCATCAGCCAGAACTTTGTCGTATCGACGAACGAGGCGTCGTCCGAATCGAAGGTCGCGAACTTGAGCATAAGGTCGTAGCGATCTCCCAGACGGCGGGTCGCCAACAAATCGACCTCACTGCCATAGTCGCCGCCGCCGGCATCCGCCGAGAAGTCGTGGTAGATGAGCTGCAAATTCCATTTGGCAATCTTGTAGCCGAACCTCAGGTAAAAGTCTTCGAGACCCGTTCCCGGCGTGGCGAGAAACAGGTCCGCCCAGCCGTTGAAGGCGTGCAACGTCGCCAGCGGCGTCCGGAACCCCTGGCCGTTGTCGCTGCCGAGCGACTCGAGCCCCAAGCCGGCAGTCAGCGCATTGCGCGTCCACACCGCCTGCAGGCGAAAATAGTCCGCGTCGAAGTCCGCCGGCGCATTGCCCGCATCGGACTGCGTCGCAAATTCGCCGAGCAGGCTCACCGAGCCGTCACCGGCGCCGACGTTACCGTTCACCCTGAAGCCGAACGTGTTGGTCGAGAACGCCGGCGCGTCGTCATTGTCGATCAGATACGCGTAACCGACGACGTTCCAATCGTCGGTCAAACCAACCTTCGCATTCAGGAGGTGCGTGTCCTGTTCGTGGTCACCGGCGGGAACGCCGGAACCGAAAATACGGTTCACGTTGCCGACGTAGGTATAGAAGATGGTCGTGTCCTGGAAACCCTCGTACTGCAGCGAAGCGCCATCGTAGGTCTGTTCGTTCTGGCGCCAGCCGACGCCGCCCACGTAACGCTGATCGTCCAGGTTGATACGCTGCCGCCCGAAACGCGCGCGCCAGTCGTCGTTTGGCGCATACTGCAGGTAGAACTGATTGAAGTCGGCGCCATTGGGATCGGCCACGACGGGATACCGGTTCCTGTTCGGGCTGCTGGTGCCCGCACCGCTGTTGTAGTCGTCCAGCAAGACCTCCAGGACCTGATCGAATTCGACGAAGCCCGTCCAGTCGTTCCAGGCGCCGGTCTCGTAGTTGAGGCGCAGCAGCAGCGTAGAGGCGTTTGCATCGTCGCTGAACGAGTCCTGATCCACGAATTCGTAGCGATAGCGAAGCATCAGACCCGCGTTGCCCGCAGAAAGCGCCGAGGCCAGATCGCCGCTCGTGTCCGAGTCGTCCTGGGCCAGCGCGGGCACGCACAGGCACAGCGTGATGGTCGCCAGCCAAAGCGCCATCAGTCTTCCCTTGTTGTTCATGGGTATTCTCCGGAGAGGCGGGGCCGGCAAGCCGGCCCCGCTTGACATCAGTACACGTCTTCAACCGTGTTGAACACGTTGAACTTGCCGGTCGGCGTAATCACCTCCGGGCCCTTGATAACGTGTTTCAGCTCGCGGGTCTTGTCGTCAACCACGACGATTGCGGACTCCTCTTCCTGACCGCTCCAGACCGAGAACCAGACCTCGTCGCCGGCTTTATTGAACTCCGGCTGCACGATTCGTTTCGGCCCTTCACCGAGATCCGCCCACTCGCCGATCGGCAGCACTTCGTAACCGGCATCGAGGTTATTGATGTCGAATACCGCAATGCTTTGACTGATGGCCTCATCCGGATTCAGCGGCGCATCGACCCACAGGTTGGTCGATTCCGGATGCGATTTCACGAACAGCGAACCGCCGCCCTGCCCCTGCAACACGCGCACCACCTTCCACGCATGGTCGGGGTGGTTTTCGGGGTCCGTGCCCAGGAACGTGATGTTGGCGTTGCCCAGCGCGCTGGTCACCCAGACGGGCCCGTATTCCGGGTCGAGCAGGTTCGCGCCGCGGCCCGGGTGGGGGATTTTCTCGACGTCGACCAGCGCTTCCAGATTGCGGTCCCTGGAGTCGACGATGGCGATCTTGTCCGACTGATTTGCCGCCGTCAGGAAGTAGCGCTTGGTCCGGTCCCAGCCGCCGTCGTGCAGGAAACGTGCGGCGCCGATATCGGTCACGGTGAGATTGTCGATGTCGCTGTAGTTGACGAGCAGGATGTGGCCGGTCTCCTTGATGTTCACGATGAACTCCGGATGTTCGTGCGACGCGACGATCGCGGCCACCCGCGGCTCGGGATGGTATTCCTGAGTATCTACCGTCATTCCTCGGGTCGATACCACGCGCAGCGGTTCGAGCGTGTCCCCGTCCATGATCACATACTGCGGCGGCCAGTAGGAGCCGGCAATCGCATAACGGTCTTCGTAACCCTGGTATTTCGAGGTTTCCACGGATCGCGCTTCGAGACCAACCTTGATTTCCGCGACGATGGCCGGCGGGTTCATCCACAGGTCGATCATGTCGACCTTGGCGTCACGGCCGATCGTGTAAACGTAGCGCCCGGACGCGGAGAGGCGGGAGATGTGCACGGCGTAACCGGTCGGCAGGATACTGAAGATTTCCTTCGTATCGCCGTCGATGATCGCGACCTGACCGCTGTCGCGCAGCGTCACCGAAAAGAAGTTGTCGATGTTACGGTCGTGCATTGGCCGTTCGGGCCGGTCGTCCGGCGGTATCAGCACGGTCCAGCTCGCTTTCATGTCGTCGAGACCGAACTCGGGCGGCGCCGGCGGTTCCTGCTGCAGAAAACGCGCCATTACGTCGATCTGCGCTTCGGTCAGCTCGCCCGAGCTTCCCCAGTTCGGCATGCCGGCGGGCGACCCATAGGTGATCAGCGCCTTGAGGTAGTCCGTGCCGCGTTCCTGCGTGATGTCGGGCGTCAGCGGTTTACCGGTGGCGCCTTTGCGCAACACGCCGTGACAGCCGGCGCAGCGCTCGAAGTACACGCGGGTCGCCATCTGGTACTCGTCTTCCGTCAGATCCGGGCCGGCCGCGCTCATCATCTGGCGCGTTTCTTCCGGGGCGATCGGTGACGGGGTGCCGCGATAGCGGAGCTCGCCTTCGGTGGCGCCGGTGTGACGCTGGCCCGCGGCACGATCCGACTGCCCCAACTCGACGCGTAGCGCCGCAACCTCCGCGACGGTGACCGCGGCGCCCGTATTTCCCCAAGACGAAAATACGTAGGTCAGCGTATCTGCGAGCACCTGGTCGCTCAGATGTCCGGCGCTCGGCATGACGCTGTTGTATTCCTCGTCATTGACAGTGATCGGACCGGACAGTCCGAACAGCGCCGCCGCGAGCACCTCCTTGCGGTCACGTAATAGATAATCGGATTGCGCGAGCGGCGGGAAGGCCCCGCGCAGACCGCTGCCATCCGCCTGATGGCAGGCGGCACAGTTGGCCAGGTAGCCGGCTTCCCCGCGTTCCAGGACCGCCGCCATATCGCCGCTGGCGGTTTCCGCCGAATGCACGGCGGTGTCGGCATCCGCGCCGCTCGACTGCGGCGCGCCGTTGCTGGGCGACGGCGAGCAGCCGATCACCGCAAAGACCACAACAGAGGCGATGAAGCCGGGCGCCGCTTTTTCTGCTGAACATTTCATGACGTTGCTCCTCGTAGTTATGAGCAGATGCTTACCAATTGATGTCAACGCCGACCGTCAGGCTTCTGCCGGCGCGGGAGAGATGGGGAATGACGGGATCGTCCGGGGCGAGTCCGCGAACGTCGGACCACGCCCAATACTCGCGATCGGCGAGGTTCAGCACGCCGGCGCGCAGAGTCCAGCGATCGTTTACGCGCCGCGTGACGAAGAGATCCAGCACGGCATAACCGGGCGGCTCGAACAGCTCGCCCCCCGACTCGTCCCGATCGGACCAATCGTCGGTGAACGTGGCGCGGAGCCGCGCGAGCCATTGACGGTCGAACGAGGACCAGTTGATTCCCAGCACGGCCTGGCTGGGCCCCACGGAATTGAGCGGTTCACCGGACTCGCGATTCTCGCCCCGCGCCCAGTACACCGAGCCGTCGAACGTCAAACCTTCCACAAGACGGTCGAACGACAGCGACCATCCCGCCTCGATACCCTCGATTACGGCAGCCTGGATGTTCTGCGACTGAACCAGCAGCCGCCCGCTCTGCGGGTCCAGGCCGATCCTGACCTTGCTCTCGATGAAGTCTTCGTATTCGGTGCGAAACAGCGACAGATGCGCGCTGCTGTCCTCGCCCTGCCAGCGAACGCCGACGTCCACACCGTCCGAACTTTCCGAGCGCAGATCGGGATTCGGAATGGCGCGATAATTGAAGACCGGAACGTCCAGACCGATGTTGGCGTCCTCGTAGGGCGGTGCGCGGAAACCGTGTGAGTATTGCAGGTAAACGTCGATCTCGGGCGCCGCCCGGTAGACCAGTCCAAGCTTCGGCGAAGGCTCCGACTCCGACAGCGCAACCGGCTCTGCAAACGGGTAGTCCTCCCGGAAGATCGGGTCGTTGATCGGATCGAGGTCGTAGCGGTCGACTCTCAGCGCGGCAATCAAGGTCCAGTCCGCCCAGGAGACGGTGTCCTCCAGATAGGCGCCCCAGTCCCGGGACTTACTGAGCGGAAAGTCGCGCAGGGGGAAGACTTCGCCGAGCAGGACGTTGGTTTGCCGTCCGTCCTCGATACCCGTCTCGAGGCCGTCCCGGTATTCCTCCGTGCGACGCTCGCGGTATTCGATGCCGAAGCCTAAGCGATGAGACACGCTGTCGCCGACGAATTCCTTTTGCAGGTTGAGTTCGACGCCCCTCAGGCGTTGCTCGAACGAGAACAGCCGGTCGATCGACACCGGCCGCGCCGCGCGACCGCGTTCGTCCAGCGTCTTCTGCTCGACGTCCGCCAGTTGGTAATAGCCACGGACAAGGCCGCTGTCGATCCATCCGCCGTCATCGCCAAACTGGTACTCCACGCTGAGCATGTCCATCCGATACCGGTCGTCGCCTTCGAGCGCGGTCGTGCTGCGAAAGCGGCCGCTGCCCAACATCGAGCGGAGACCGGATTGAACGTCGGAGTCCTGGTGGTAATAACCCAGCTTCCAACTGTTGCCGGACGCGTCGTCGACCACGAGCTTGAGCAGCGCCGAGCGGCGTTCGTAGTCTCTGTCGTCAAGACTGTCAGGGGCGGCGGCGGCGTCGAATTCCTCACCGTCTCTGAAACCGACGCCCATCAGAATACCGACCGAATCGCCGCTGAACGCATGCAGACCCGTGCCGTTGAGACTCGCATCCGCCGCACGCCAGTTCGCCGCCAGCGCTCCGCCCTGCGCGTTGACGCCCGTCAAGTCCGCCGGGTCCGGCGTGCGCAGCGCGACGACGCCGCCGATCGCGGCGCTGCCGTAGAGCGCGGACGCCGGGCCGTGCAGCACTTCGATCCGCCGCACGAAGCCGGCGTTGACGAAATCCCGGGTTGCGTTCGAGAAGCCGCCGATATCGAACTGATCGCTCAGTGGCACGCCGTCGACGAGCAGCGCGACGCGATTGCCGCCGATGCCGCGGATGTTGATGCCCTCGGCGCCGAACCGGGTACCCGCCCCCTCGGAGTCGATCCCGGGGACGTACCGGAGTGCGTCCGCCATCGAGTTGGCGATCTCCACGTCCAACGAGTCGCGCGACAGCACCGTGACGTTTGCCGCGACCTCGCGGATGGAGCGTTCGACCTTGCTCGCGACGACGACGATCTGATCGATCGTCTCCGAATTCGCTGGGCCGTCAAGCGCCTCTGCGTCGTTCGCGGCAGCACCCGCCTGCGGAATCGCCAGCGCGGCGGCGGCGAGCACCAGGAGCGCTGACACCGTCGGGCTACGGTTGGCGTTCATCGTTAAAGAGACTATGCAGGCGACCGCGTCCCGCATCACCAGACAGAAGTGTTTCATAGTATCCGCCCCTTCTATCGAGGGTTTGTCTTCCAGACGCATCACTGGAGGGCCCCGCTTCCATACGCACACGTTAGGCTCCCTGCGAGCGTTCCGCCTTGACCTAGGTCAAAGACACCGCTCGCTGCCGGCCTAGACTGCAATACCGAAGAAAGCCGGACCGTGCGGCATGAACGCCGGACCCCCGCTGTCGGCAATAACCCGCCGCTGATGGAGCCTATTCACGCCTGAGTGTCGATGAATGTTCACGGACGCACCGCATCGGAGAGGGGTGCTAGACTCTCCGCCCATGGAGACAGACTCCCCACAGTACGAATACGTCCGCCAACACTATCTGTTTTCGGGCCTCAATCAGGAAGAATACGATGCGATCGTCAAGCACGTGACGCTCGTGACGCTGGACAAAGGCGAGGTATTGTTCCATCGGGGTGACAGAGCGACGTGTTTCTATTTCGTCGATACCGGCCAGATCGAGCTGAGCCTGATCTCCCCCACCGGCGAGAAAAAAATTCTGGAGGTCATATCGCCGGGCCGCACGTTTGCCGAGGCGGTGGCGTTCATGCGCGAGGTAAAGTATCCGGTCACCGCGGAAGCGTTGATGGACACCACTTTGTGCCAATTCCCGAACGCTGCCTACGTCGAACTCTTATATAAGAATCCCGATGCCAGCATGCGGCTCATCAGCGACGTCTGCCGCCATCTGCACGCGAGAGTGCGTGAGATCGAAAGGCTCACCGTGCAGAACGCGCGGAGCCGCCTTGCCAGTTACCTGCTCGACCACGTGCAGGAAGCCGGTGAGGAAGAAGCGACCGTCATACTGGAATTGCCGCGCCACGTCATCGCATCGCGGCTGTCCATCCAGCCGGAGACCTTGTCCCGACTGCTGCGCACGATGGCGGACGAAGGCATCATCACCATTGAAGACCGGGTGATATTCGTGCACAGCCTGGCTCGTTTGCGTCCCTACGACTAGAGCCCGTCTCAATCTGGCGCGCAGCCGCGTTGCCGTGCGAGTGGCCGCGAGGCAAGGCACGATGAGTGTCGGCTGCCTGCTCGTGGTAATCCGCTACGGTAACCGCCCCTGCCGACGTGGGCCGGACAACGCGTCATACCCGGTCGTGTAAACTGGGTTGCCGACAGCCCGGCAAATTGACAATTCCGATCGACGAAAACGAGGTGACCGTTCTGAAGCGACGTATCTGCCTGTTTATCATGTTTGCGATGGCCGCAACCATTGGCCTTGTCTGCCTGGACCTGGCGACACCGCAGCGCGACTATTTTGTCGAACGGCCCGGTGAACTCGTTCGTGAAGAACTGACTGCAGACACGAGCACCGAAAACGTCCAGGAGACGGTCCGATTGCAGGCGTCAACCGGATTACAGGTCGATCTGCGCGTACGTCGCCCGCTGGGCGACGCGCAAAAGATACCCGTATTGGTAATGCTGGGTGGACACCGAACCGGCAAGGACGCCGTCGATCTGGTTGACGACACCGGCGACGTCGCCTACGTCGCGCTGGACTATCCGTATGACGGCAGTCGATCGCTGCGCGGAGTCTGGCAGTACTCAAAGGCAATTCCCGATTTTCAACGCGCGTTTCTCGACACGCCGCCGTCTCTATCCGTCGTGATCGACTGGCTGCTGAATCAGGAATGGGTGGACCCCTCGCGCATCGAGCTCCTCGGCATAAGCCTCGGCGTGCCGTTTGCGGCGGTTGCCGGCGCACTCGACGAACGCTATCGCCGCGTCTGGCTGGTGCATGGAGGCGCCGACAATATGAGTTGGGTGATGCACGCGAGCCGCAACACTATCGGCAACGAGAACATACGGCGTATGGCGGCGGCGAGCTTGCTGTTTCTCGTTTACGGCAGGTCGTTTGATACCGAGCGGTGGATTCAGGAAATCCGCCCGCGCCCGCTCATCGTCATTGCCGCCCGGGACGACGAACGCGTGCCGGTCATCGCGCAGCGCCCGTTCGTTGATGCGGCTGAAAACGGCATTGCCGAGTTGATCTGGACGACCGGCCTGCACGTCGATCCCGGCCGCCCGGACGTCCTGCAGGAACTGCTGGACATCGTTTTACAGCGTGTCTCGGGCGATCCGTGAGCAGCCTGGGCTCGCTTCCCCGCCGCGGATACGCAGAGTCAAAAACGAACGTCGTGAGTCGCATTGATCTGCCTCCGCTGACGGCCTTCGCGATCATACCGCGTGCTAGCATGGCGCATGGCCGACGGACCTGAAATAACGGGCCTGCTCAAGGACTGGGCGGACGGCAGCGACGCGGCACTGGAACGGCTGACTCCGCTGGTCTACGACGAGCTTCGCAAGCTGGCCCGGCACCTGTTTACGAGGGAACGGAACAATCACACGCTGCAACCAACCGCACTGGTGCACGAGGTATTTGCCAATCTGATAGACGCGGACGTTCCGTGGCAGAACCGCGCACACTTTTTTGCACTGTCGGCACGCATGATGCGACGAATCCTGGTAAATCACGCCAACGCGCGCAAAGCCGCTAAACGCGGCGGCGACGCGGTGAAGGTAACGTTGGACGAATCCCTGATTTCCGGCACCGACGATGACCTTGAAATTCTGGAGCTCGACGAAGCCCTGACGCAGCTGGCGGCACTCGACAAGCGCAAAGCGGAACTCGTCGAGCTACAGTACTTCGCCGGTTTGACGTTTCGGGAAATGGAAGAGGTTACCGGTCTGTCCTCAAGCACACTCGACCGCGAACTCCGTTTTTCCCGCGCGTGGCTCAAGGACAAACTGTCTCGAGGCTCGCAGGACTGACCGGCGGCGCTCAGTCTGCGGCCGGAGCAGACCCTTCCCACCGCTGCGGCACGAGCTGGATCTTGCCGGTGTCGTAACCCTGCTCGCGAAGCAGCTTCACGCGCTGAAAGTAGTCTTCGCTCGATATCGACGGCGTCCGGGCCATGATCCAGACATAATCGCGTTTGTTTCTTCCGATGATGGTTTGCGTATAGTCGTCGTTCACGTAGACGATGCGGTAGTCCGCCTTGAACGGCCAGATAAACCGCATCCCCCAAATTGCATTGGATTCCTCGTCACGGATAAAACCCCTCGGCCTGTAGGTTTTTTTGGGCCCGTCAAAGCCCCCCTTGCGAAACGTGAACGTCGTGGCGATGCTGCCGTCGTCGTCCAACTCGTAGCGTTCCATCGCGTTATGCGCATCCTTTTCGATGAACGTCGGGATGTTGGCGATCACGTACCAATCACCCATGAAACGTTCAAGATCGACGTGCGTCTCGACGCGGATGTTCTCGTCCATCGGAATGCTTGCGCAGCCCGAACCCAGCAATGCGGCCGTGAGCGCCGTCAACAGCGATCTGCGTGATAGGTCGTGTGTATGGGGCATCTCAGTTCACCCGCGCCGTTCGTTGTCCCGACGAGGCAAGTTCCGGCACCGCGATCGGCTCGTACCGAATCGTTCGGCCGCCTTTTGCCGGCGCCTCCAGCGCCAGCCACCGCCGGTCCACGGTGGAGTACCATAACGTGATGTCGCCGGCTTTCGCCGAAAGCCGATACCGCAGTGCGTGGACCGTCCGATCGCCGACGTTGACCACGTCGTCGCTCTCGAAAGCCACCGAGACGTCTTCGTATTCACCGGTCTGGCTATTCAACAGCCGATCGGCCTCGAGAATGTCCGGGTTCCAGTAGGCGAACGTCCGCACACAATCGGGCAGTGTCGACGATCCCGCTTTCCCGGTCACCTCGAAACCATCCGCGGCCCGCCGGCCCCTGACGTCGAGTTCCCTGCCGTTGCTGTTCGTGCTCGCGTCGATGCTCGAGAGGCAACCGTCGTTCCAGGATTCGACGTTCTGATGGCGATAGCGGAACGCGGTGAAGAACAGGAATTTCACGTCGAACTCGGCTTCGGTCTCCAGAAGCTGACGGTCGCCGTCCCGGCTGACGTGGAAATTGTGAAATCCTATCCTTTTGTCGTCGAGCAGAACGCCGAACCGCCAGCTGAGATCCGGCTCCATCGCCGACGCGGGCGAAACGGCGATCATGGACAGGACCATGCCCAGGGAAACGACCCGGTGACGGAGGGCGCTCATGACGAATAGGCTCCCGGACGTTTTTCCGCGTACGCGCCCGGTACCGGGTGGCCGTCGAAACGGGCGGCAAGCCTGACGAGCATCGGCAGAAGGATTGCCCAGCCAAGGCCGATGACGGCAAAAGAGACCAGCGGCTCGTCGAAGCTCACGGCGCCCATTCGCTCACCGGCAAAAAAAGCGAGCGGGCCGCCAATCGCTCCCGCGGCCGCCGTGAGCAACCGATTTTTGCGCAGCCAGCGCATGCCGACGTTCAGCGTCGTCGCAAAAAGCACCCACATGGCGACAATCCAGTACGGCGCCAGCCCGGGGATGAGAAACCCGCTCTCGTAACGAATGAGGCCGGCCGCAACCAGGGCCGACTCCCAGGCAAGGCCGATCAAAGCCGCCGAGATCAGCAGGACGCTCTCCGCGCGCCGGTCTTTCGTGCGTGACAGGTGAAACAGGACGACGCCCGAAGCGGCAGCGGCACCAAGCGCCGGGACGCTCGCCGCGGCCCCGGCGACGGAGGCCGTCCAACCGACTTTGAACGACAGTAAATTTACGAGTACCGATTTCATGGTTTGCCTCTCTCGGCGATTCCGGAAACCCCGGATCGTTCTACGCTGAAAGAGAGTGTGACAAACCGCCCGGCCGATTTGATCTCAGCGGCGTATCAAACTATTTCTAAATGAAACACGGATGTCGGCGCCGCGCCGCCCGGGGCTACACGACCCCGTCTTGCTTCGCCGCCAGGGTGCCTCCCGGCCTCACCCGGCGTATTCAGTTCTCCCGGTCCGCCGCCTCGCTCATCGCGTCCTCCCACGCGTTGATGAGGACCTGCCGGACGGCATGGACGGTCTCCTGCGTGCCGAGGCCGTACTGCCGCGCCAGCATGCGGCCGATTCTCGCAATGGTGCGTTTGCCGTCGATTGCGGCAAGAATCTGGGCCGTCAGCAGATGATTCGATGAGCGAATGGCCGTTTCGTTGGACGCCGGCACGGGCCGCGAGGTGTCCAGCACCCAATCCGGCAGATAGGCCGTGCTGCGCGGGGGCTCCACGGAGCGCACTTTCCGCGCGTTGAAGCTGAACACGTCTTCGGTCCTGCCGTGCGCGCTGTGCGGCGACTTCAGATACGGAACCGTTCGCCGTTCCGAGGCCAGCAGCTCGAAGCCGCATTCCTCGGCCAGTTCGACGACTTCTTCTTCGCTGTAACACCAGGACTCGTCCCGGTGAAAGAACGCGAGAGAACCGGTATTCACCCATATACCGCCCTCCACCAGACACTGGTTGATGCGCGGCAAAAACGCCCGCAGGTCCTGGGGAACGATGTCGATCAGCCACGGTGTCACGATCGTGTCGAAACTCTCTTTCGCGAACGGCGGATTCAACGCGTCGGCGAGCACAAAATGAAAATTGTCGCCCGGCAGGGCAACCGGCGCCGCGCATTCCTGCAGCACGGCGTAGGAGGACTGATTCAACGGCGCAATGGGGAACTCATAAAGCGACAGCGGCTCGCCCCGTACCACCCGGACGGCGATTTGCAGCAGCAGAGGATTCATATCGAGAGCGACCGACCTTGCAGGCGCGTAACGCCGGTGGAGATCGTACGGGAGCCGGCAGGCGCCCGCTCCGAGCGTCAGCACCGAACCAATATCGCTCCTCGGATCGGCGTCGATGACCCGCGCAACGGCCTCGAGCAACGCCTCGTTCTCTCCGTTGTCCCAGGCCCAGTCCCGAAAAATATTGCTCGTATAGCTCGACAAACCCTGATTCTTCGGCAGCTTACCCTGCAGCAGCGCGGTCGAGTCCGCCGGCCAGTTGATGCGCTCGAGTTCCAGCGGCGCGAGCAGTTCGACGATCTGATTGCGATAGCGCTCTCTCGCCTGCAACAGCCCGTCGATGCGCTTGCGGGCCAGCTTTCTGCCTTTGGAGGCGCTGCGTGCCTGTCGCAATCGCTCCAGGTCCATCGAATTGCAGTGCAAAAAGCCGTTGTACCTCGCTTTCCACTGCAGCCGGGTCTTGTCGGCGTCCGCGAACAGCCACGGTATCGCCGCGTCGCCGTACGTGGGGTACTGCGCCGCACAGTTCCGGCAGCTCAGCGCCGACGCCGTATCGGACGACTGCAGACCGCTTGCCCCGCAGGCAAGACAGCTCAGCTTTGCACGAAGCGCCGCCGAGCCGTCCGCCGCGGGCCGTTTGGAATGGCCCGCGGCGCCGTTGGCCGGCTCGGCCCGGTGTTCGGCCAAAGGCGGCGTCCCTGCCATTTCCATGCGGCGCCCTAGGCGACTATGGGGTCGAACGCTATGTACGGCGCAACCGCGGCGCCCGTACCCAGCCCCGGGTTATCCAGGACCGCTCCAAACATCGCCTCCTCGCCGTGCAGGCCCAGGTAGTTCAGCACCACCATTTCCGCGAGCGCGTTGACACTGTTGGCAAACGGACTGGACGACGTCACGACGTTGCCCTCCGGACTGAAATGGCCCATTTGCTGCGACGCGGCGCCGTTACGCAGGCTGGGCTGCGCAACCGGGCTGTATACCAGGATGAAGCTGGCCGCCGTTTGCGAATTGTCCGAACGCCAGCGGAACTTCGTCGTACCGTTGCCGTCGTCCTCGGGCCGGTTCCGGTCGGCGGACACGGCGCCGTCGCTGAACACGTACAGCATCAGCGGCTGAGCTTTCAGCGCCGCGTATTCCAGCGCCCCGCCAATCACCTGGCCGATGACGAAGTCCTTGCCGTCCGTCTCCGGCCGCGGGTCCTGGTGGTAATCCCGGCCGCCGTACTCGATCGTGCCCGCTCCGCCATAGCCGTTCACGACCACCTTCATGGCGGCGGCGGCTTTGCGAAAATCGCCCTGATCCAGCTGGCCGTTCGGAAAAATAGCCTGCAGATCGGTGTCCGCGTTGGGGTCCAGGTCCTGCGGCGTTATCGTCGTATTGAACGTCGCGGTGGACTTGTCGTACCCGCATTGCAACAGGGCCTCCGTCGCGGCCGCTTCGTCGATACTGCCCAGCTTCAACGCCGTTATGATGGCGCTCGCCTCGGCGACGCGGCCATCGGGAAATCCGTTTTCGTTGGCCCCGCCGCCCAGGCCAATGGCCTGATTGGCGTTGCTTACCCTGACCGGTCTCAGGTCCGCCTGAATCATCGAGTCCGGCGCACGAGACCGGCCGCCCGATTCCGAATTGCGGGTGCCGATAGTGGCCGCAAACTCGCCGCTGGCGCCGGCGCGGGCGATACCGTAGACCGGATTGTGCGGATTATTGCCTGTGTCGTTTTCGGAGCGCGCCGGTATCACAATGCCATTGGTGTTCGCACGCGTAGCCGCGCTGGTCTTGTCCAGCATGCCGCGTAACAGGGCGCTGTTCGGATGCATCGCAAGACCGAAACTCCGATCGACGCCCACCGTTTGCGGAATGATTGCATTGGGCAACCCGAGCTTTGCGTAGCCTTCGGCATCCAGGAAGTCTTCCTGCCCTCCCATGCCGCCGACCATGACGTTCGACCCGGCGATGTTGGCGCCGCCGCCCTGGTCGATCGCCAGGAACGGTATCTTGCCGGCGCCCAGCGCACCACCGGTGTCGATGATGCAGGCCGCGTCCTGCGCAGCGGCCTCACGGCTCAGAAGCGTCGCCAGGCTGGGCAGAAAAACGGTGCTCACTCCGGCAATCAGCCCCGAGTTCAAAAAGTCCCGGCGTGTCCTCGGGCGAGCGTGACCGCTTTTGCGACGGGACTCCTCGATACGCCGTTCCATCCGCTCGTGAGCGGCTGCCTTGCGTCGATATTCTTCCATGTACTTTGCCATTGTTATGTCCTCATCCAAAATCAGTTCAGGGTCACGGCGCCGCTGGACAGGACCGCGCTGCAGGTTGCCTGCAACACCGTCTCCGCCTCCGCGCCGTTACAGCCGGCGGCGCAGCCGAGATCATCGATCATGCGAACGATCTCGGTGGTCACGCCGGCGCGCGGCGGCTGGTTCGCAAAGTTGTCGCCGATCAGTCCGTTGTACAACGCGTCGGCAACCTGGTCCTTGGCGTTGCCGTCAACCGCGCAGGCGCCGAAGAAATCGGTGCAGGCGCCGTTGTTGCCGACCAGCACGCCGCAGTAGCTCGTCGCCAGTCGCTGGATCGCGATCTGCTGCGCGGCCGCGAAACCGAGCGCGTTGGCCGCGGGCGGCAACGAGACGCGCAGTTCGGCGTAACTCGCCTGAACGTCATTCTGGTTCGCATCGATTCCGGTCAGGCTCGACATCGTGTCGTTGATCTGCGAGAACGTGCGCAGGCCGAATTCGGGCTCGGGCACGTCGACCGTTGGCGCCGGCGGCGCCGACGGCGGGACCGGCTCGGCCAGACCCATCTGATTGCCGAGTTGCTCGAACTCGAGATGGAACTGATCCTGATCGGCGCCGAGCTGCACCGGCACGACGCCGCCGAGCGGAGACAGCTCGGTACCGGACTGCGTCACGACCGTATCGATGCGCCGGAAAGGCTGCGTGGCCACCGGGGTCGTGCCGTTGACGACCAGCCGAATGTTCTTGACCGCAACGTCGGTCGCGTCGCTCACGAAAACGGGTTTGGCGAACAGGTACCCGTTCGGGTCGATCTGCGACGCCTGCATGTCGACATATGCGGTCTGGCCGACAACCGATGACACGTCGAATCGCATTGTGACCACGGTCCCGGCACCGGCATCGAAGTTTTGCTGAACCTCGGCGGCGCTCAGCGATTTGTTGTGTACCGCAACCAGCTTGATGTCGCCCTGCCACAGCCGGTTGTTCGTGGCCACGTTGCCGATGACAAAAATCGAATTCTCGACCCAGGCCAGCGTATCGGGGGCATTGTCCTCGAGGCGCAGCTGTCCATCGACATAGGTTTTTCGCCCTGATGCCGGATCGAACGTCATCACGACGTGCTGCAGGACCGTTTCTATCGGCGCGTCAACCGTCTCGAAAGCGCCGCCGGCCGTCGGTTCGTTGGCGCTGCGGTTCCTGAAGCGCCAGTAGATCCCGGCCTGGTCCATCTCGAAATTTCGGCCGGCATTGTTCTGGCTCAGCGAATAACTTGCGATACGGGTCGGACCGGGCTGATCCGGGAGCGCAGGGATGACCCAGGCCTCGACCGAAAACTCACCGACCGGCGCTATCATGTCGTACAGCTTGGCGCTGTCCGCCACGCTGGCCTGTGCTTTGCCCGATACGTTTCTCAGGCCGCCGCCTTCGAGCCACTCCATCCCCTCGATCTGCAGAGTGATCGGCGTGCCCACGCCGCTGCTGTCCACGGTAACGTCGCCGGTACCCTCGGAGAAGGTGAACAGGGCGATCGCGTTACCGTCCACGCGGGCCGCGCCGCCGCTCTGGGCGTTCGCGAAATCGGTGACGGCACTGAGCACCGGCTCGGCCCCGCCGCCCGGAGGCGGGTTATTGGTCATTGCCTGGGTCGCCCAATCCTGTATCGCGGCGAGGAAATCGGTCGCGATCCGATCGCAGCTGGCGTCGCCGCCGCAGTTGTGTCGGTCGTCTTTCGGCCGCAGATAAATCCGTGACAGTGCGGGATTCATCAGATTGACCTTTTGCTGACTGACGACTGCGTTGTACGCGGTGGCAACGTCGGCGACGGCGAAGGCCGGATCCTGAGTCGCACCGTGACAGGTAACGCAGAAATTCGCCTGATTGGCCAACTCCGGATAAAGCGTCGCCGCGAATATCTCCTGATCCGTCGCCGACGGCGGTGGTGGGGGAGGCGGAGGCGGCGGGCTTCCGCCGCCTCCACCCCCGCCACCGCCACCGCCGCCACCACCGCCACCTCCCGGCGGCGTCGGGTCGGTCAGCGGTTCGTCGCCGCTGGAGCACGCCGACAACGTGCATGCGAGCACCGCGATGCATAACCATCGCGTTACGTCTGACAGTTGAATCTTGGTCCACCTGTTAAAGAATTCTGATTTGTCTGGGGTCACAACCCTTCTCCCATGTAATTGGTTCGAGAATTCGACGGCAAATGTTCAGTCGCCCATGCAATAAAGTGCGGTTTCGGCGAAAACCCGCTTCATGCTGCGATTGTTGGTCTCGAAGCTCGTGGCGATTGTTTCGACCGCCTGTTCGTCGGCCGGTCCGTTGGGCGTTCGATAACAGACTTTCTCGAACACCTGTTTAACCTGGCACTTCGCGAACTGGCGGGTTTGCGCAAGCTCCATGCCCAGGCTTTTTGCTCCAGCGCCCTCGCCGCCGCCGGGAGCGTTCCAGCCGACATACGCATTGGGGCCGGTGCGCCAGTAGTTGATCCACGCGTCGGATTCGGTTTCATAACCGAAGCGGAAAGTACCCGCGTCCTTGACGAATTTCGGTTGGACGGCGCCGGCCGTATAAACCGTCTGCTGAAGATCCTCGTCAAAATCGTAATAGGCGAACGCACCGGCAAGGCCGTCCAATCCAGCGTGACAAGTCAGGCAATCGTTCTGGAAGATATTGCTATCGCCGCCGGGCGAGCGTGTAACGTCCTGCCGTACCCGATCGGGGTGGGCGGTGATGTCGCGAAAATCTTCCATGTCCATGCACATGAAATTGAGCGTCGCAAACCTCAAGGGCGCGCGATTGGTGCCGGCCACGAAAAACGCCTCCGAAAACCCGCGTGTCGTCATTACACCCGCCGTCTCGTTGATGCCGAGCGGTGAATTGGGCAGATCCGACTGGCGCTGCTGCGCGAGATTTGCCGGATTGCTGAGGTCGATGCGATTCAGCTGCAGATCGAGATAGTGGTCGTTGTCCGACTGCGAGTAAGCGACGGCCGTCGCCGCCGGGGTTCCCACGTAAACGATGTCCTCGTAAAGAACCTGGTCGAACGGCAGGTCGTCGCGGATCATGCCGACGACGGTTGCGATCGTGTCGTTCAGGTCGACGTACACGGAGCGTTCGCGATTCGTCCACGGCGTCGCCAATTCCCGAACGGTAGTGTTGTAGAACGCGGGGTTTTCCATGGCCTCGTACGCCGCGCCAATGCCGTCGCCACCGGACAGCTTGGCGGCCATTGAATCGACGACGGCGCCGGTCGGCGGAACGCCGGTAAGACGATCGTGGATTCGCTTCGCCTGTTCCCGAGGTCCCGCAAAAGACAACGACACGCTCATAGTGCAGACGAAAGCGATAACGATTCTCAATGTCGTAAGTTCGATTGTTCTTGGTAATTGCATCGTGTCACCTCTGATTTTTTTGAACGGCGGAGTCACCGGCCGTCCTGCTCGTACGGAGAAAAACCCGGCGCCGGTCGGCGCCGGAATCTTTTGAAAGGTGTTTGGTCAGAATCATGGATGACAGGGAGCGGCGCCGGATCGCCTCGAAACGATCGTTCCAGTTCGTGCGAAAAAAGCCGGACCTCGGATACATCCACGTTCCCTCGAAGAGTGCTGCCTGACGATGCCCTCGAATCGTGGTGACGAGTCGCTGTTCTCGGTCGGCAGAGGATCTTGCTTTGGTCATTCCAGTCGTGGATGGAATTTAGGCGGTAGCAGCTCCGCTACCCCGCTGCGTAGAACATAATTCGGAGTTCCGAACGCAGAAACGTGAAGCCCGTCACACTTGGGTATGTGATCCAGTAGACGGATTTTGAAAAATCCATCGCCTTTCGCGCGGATTCGGTGACGAAAAGTAAAATCGGACGGGAACTCGCGAAAATCCGACCCGCCGGCGGCATTGCGCCGCCCCAGCCGGGGAATCCGGGCGAGCAATACCTCGCTGATCACAACAACGAAATGCGTCGCTCACTGCCAGCTCCGTGACCAGGTTCGCTTGAACGCCGGGATAGACGGCGACGGCCGTGCATTGTGGTCGGCTTTCGCCCTACCGCGCCATCGCCGTCGGTGTTCACTCCCAACGGCACAGTTAACTGTACGTAGGAACCACGATGTCGCGAACGACCTCGCGGGAGCAAGATGTATTGGGTGCGTGGCTTTATCGTCGCCACCAGCTGGGACGCGCAATCACGGGAAGTTGACGGACGAATAAAAAGGCGACGCGCCCGCATGCACTCTTGTCCATCAGGGGAGACACTGTATGCCTGCGCACGAAACCTTCTACGAGGTGATGCGGAGTCACGGCATCACACGCCGAAGCTTTCTGAAATTCTGTAGCCTGACGGCGGCGGCGCTGGGCCTGGGCCCGGAATTCGCCGGCAAAATCGCACATGCACTCGAGACCAAGCCGCGCACACCGGTGATCTGGTTACACGGACTTGAATGCACCTGCTGCACGGAATCGTTCATCCGCTCCGGCAACCCACTGGCGGGCGACGTCATTTTGTCGATGATTTCGCTGGACTACGACGACACGCTGATGGCGGCCGCCGGGCATCAGGCGGAAGAATTGCTCGAACGAACCGTAGAGCAATACGACGGTGAGTTCATCCTCGCTTGTGAAGGCAATCCGCCGTTGAACGAAGACGGCATGTATTGCATCCAGGCCGGCAAACCCTACGTCGAAAAGCTTCGTTACATGGCCGATCATTGCAAAGCCATCATCGCCTGGGGTTCATGCGCTTCCTGGGGTTGCGTGCAGGCGGCCCGGCCAAACCCGACCCGGGCCACGCCCATTCACAAAGTGATCCTCGACAAGCCTGTCGTCAAAGTGCCCGGATGCCCTCCCATTGCCGAGGTCATGACCGGTGTCATCACCTACATGATTACCTTCGACCGCCTTCCCGAACTCGACCGCCAGGGCCGGCCGAAGATGTTTTACGGTCAACGCCTCCACGACAAATGTTATCGGCGACCGCATTTCGACGCCGGTCAATTCGTGGAACGATTCGACGACGAGGGCGCCCGCAAGGGTTATTGCCTCTACAAGGTCGGCTGCAAGGGTCCGACGACCTACAACGCCTGCTCGACGCTCGAGTGGAACGGCGGCCTGTCGTGGCCGGTGAAGTCCGGACACGGTTGCCTTGGCTGCGCCGAAGACAACTTCTGGGACAACGGCAGCTTCTACGGCCCGGTCACCAATCTCGGCGTGACCGGCAACGTCGAGGCCACCGCCGATCGAATTGGCGGCCTGCTTGCGGGCGCCGCGGCCATCGGCGTTGCCGCACACGCGGTCGGCAGCGTCATCGCAAAAGCGACGGACAAGTCGCCGAAGGCGGCGCAGGAGGTGAACGATGGCTAGGACGACGACGGCAAACGGCTTCGATCTGGACGACGGCGGCCAGCGCGTCGTCGTCGACCCCGTCTGCCGGATCGAAGGGCACCTGCGCATCGAGGTAAACCTCGACGAAAACAACGTGATCCGAAACGCGGTGTCCACCGGCAACATGTGGCGCGGCCTCGAGGTGATCCTGAGAGGCAGAGACCCGCGCGACGCGTGGGCGTTCACCGAACGCATATGCGGGGTATGCACCGGTGTGCACGCGTTGCAGTCGGTGCGCGCGGTCGAGGACGCGCTCGGCATCGATATACCGACGAACGCGAATCACATCAGGAACCTGATGATGCTGACGCAGTACGTCCACGATCACATCGTCCACTTCTATCACCTGCATGCGCTCGACTGGGTGGACGTCGTCAGTGCGCTGGACGCCGACCCGCGCGCGACGTCCGAATTGCAGCAGTCGCTGAGCCCGTGGCCAAAATCCTCGCCCGGCTACTTCAGCGACGTACAGAACAGGCTGAAACGTTTCGTCGAGTCGGGTCAGCTCGGCATTTTTGCAAACGCCTATTGGGGCAGCCCGGCGTACAAGCTGCCGCCCGAGGCAAACCTCATGGCCACGACGCATTACCTGGAGGCGCTCGACTTCCAGAAGGAAGTCGTCAAAGTGCATACGATCTTCGGCGGCCGTAATCCGCATCCGAACTGGGTCGTTGGCGGCATGCCATGCTCGATCAACCTCGACGACGCCGGTGCGGTCGGCGCGATCAACATGGCCTGGCTGAACATCGTCTCGGACATCATCGATCAGACCATCACGTTCTGCGATCAGGTTTACCTGCCCGACCTCAAGGCAATTGCCTCCTTCTACAAGGATTGGGACTACGGCGGCGGCCTGTCCAGCAGCAACGTGTTGTCTTACGGTGAATTTCCCGCCTATCCCAACAACCACACGAACGACAGCTTCATGCTCCCCGGCGGCGCCATTCTCAACGGCGATCTGACGAGGGTGTACGACGTGGACGTTCGCGACCCCGAGCAGGTACAGGAATTCGTCACTCACTCCTGGTACGACTATCCGGATCCCGACGCGGGACTGCACCCCTGGGACGGCGTGACGCAACCGAAGTTCGAGCTCGGCCCGAACGCGATCGGCAGCAAGACCAATATCGAACAGCTCGACGAAGGCGGCAAATACTCCTGGATAAAGGCCCCACGCTGGCGCGGCAACGCGATGGAAGTCGGCCCGCTGGCCCGATATCTGATTGCCTACGCGCGCGGCCGGGAAGACGTCAAAGAGCAGGTTGACGGTCTGCTCGGCGAACTCGATCTGCCGATCGAAGCGCTTTTTTCGACGCTGGGCCGCACCGCCGCCCGCGGCCTCGAAAGCTCCTGGGCCGCGCACAAGATGCGCGAGGTATTCGACCAACTCATGGCCAACCTCAAGCTGGGTGACGCCAGCACGGCCAACATGGACAAATTCGACCCGGCGAGCTGGGAAACCGACGTCAAAGGCGTGGGTTACGGCGAGGCGCCGCGAGGCGCGCTGGGTCATTGGGTACACATCAAAGACCGCAAGATCGAAAACTACCAGTGCGTGGTGCCGACCACCTGGAACGCTTCACCGCGCGATCCCGCGGGCAACATCGGCGCCTACGAAGCCTCGCTCCTCGGCACGCCGATGGCCGATGCGGAACAGCCGCTCGAAATCCTGCGCACAATCCACAGTTTCGATCCCTGCCTGGCCTGCTCCACACACGTCATCTCTCACGACGGCCGGGAGTTGACCAAGGTCAAGGTTCGCTGAACGAAACGGCGGGAGAGCACGATGGCAACCACCGGCGAGGCGCTGCGCAACGAAGAATCCCTTAGCGGACCGATTTACGTATACCAGGCGCCGGTCCGCGTCTGGCACTGGGTTCACGCGCTCGCAATCAGCACGCTCGCTTTGAGCGGGTACTTCATCGCCAATCCGCTGCCGTCGCTGAGCGGTGAGGCGAGCGACCATTTCGTCATGGGCACGCTGAGACTCATCCATTTCATCGCCGCCTACGTCTTTGCGATCGGTCTCGCCGTGCGCTTCTATTGGGCGATCGTCGGCAACGAATACTCGCGCGAGTTGCTGATCGTCCCGGTGTGGCGCGGCGAATGGTGGAAGCGCGTCTGGCACGAAATCAAGTTCTATGCGCTCGTAACCCGCAAGATGAGCAAAAACCCGGGCCACAATCCGCTGGCGCAGATTTTCATGTGGGGCATCAACGTCGCGCTCGCGCTGTTCATGGTCTGCACGGGTTTCGCGCTCTACAGCCAGGGAACCGGCGCGGGCAGCTGGGCGGACACGCTGTTCGGCTGGGTATTCGTGCTGGTGCCCAGCTCGCAGACGGTGCGCATGTGGCACCTGTTCGGGATGTGGATCATGCTGGTTTTCATCATCGTCCACGTGTACATGGTGATCCGCGCCGAGATGATGTCGCGACAAAACGGCGTCAGCGTCATGATCAACGGCTGGCGCACGTTCAAGGACGACGGCCCGGCCTCGCCGCAATGAGCGCACCGGTTTGCAGTCAGGCCGACGCCGATCCCTGCGCCTTTCACACGCTTGTCCTCGGCATCGGCAACGTCCTGTGGGCGGACGAGGGATTTGGCATCCGCGCGGTCGAGACGCTGAATGAGCGTTTTACCTTCCCGGACGGCGTACGCGTCATGGACGGCGGCACCCAGGGCATTTTCCTTCTGCCCTGGGTAAGCAGCGCCGAGCGTCTGCTGATTTTCGACGCCGTGGACTTCGGACTCGCGCCCGCAACGCTGAAGCTGATCCGCGGCGCCGACGTGCCGCGTTTCATGGGCGTTAAAAAAATGAGCATGCATCAGACCGGCTTTCAGGAAGTCCTGTCTTCGGCGCAACTCGCCGGCGGGCTGCCCGACCCTCTGGCATTGATCGGCGTTCAGCCGCAGCGCCTCGACGACTACGGCGGCAGCCTGACGCCTGCCGTAAAGGCAAGAATCGAACCGGCAATCGGCGCCGCCTGCCGACTGCTGCGCGACTGGGGAATCCAGCCAACCGTCCGCGCCCGGGCGCCGGCGCAAACGGATCTCGTCGGTCCCGCCGCCCTCGACATGCAGGACTACGAAGAGGGACGCCCGATTTCCCGCCCACCCCTGCCCGGAGCCGTGCCGTGAATCACCCGCTGATCGAACGCCTGCTGCAGGAGTTCGGCTACCCGCAAATCACTCTGGACAACCACGATGATTTCGTTGGCCGCCACGGTATGAACGTGGTGTTTTTCCCCGGCGACCCCGCGACGGTTCGCGATGCAACCGACGTCGCCGTCGTCCTGCCGGAACTGGTTGGAGCGTTCGACGGCCGGTTGAATCCGGGCGTCGTCACCGACGTTTTCGGCGACGGCAAAACGCTCAAGATGCGATACGGATTTCGCGAATACCCATCGCTGGTTTTCGTCCGCAGCGGCGACTACGTCGGCACCCTCTCACGGGTGCAGGACTGGGCGGACTATTTGAACAAGATCGGCGACATGCTGTCCGCGGCCGCACGCCGTCCGCCGGGCTTCTCGATTCCGGTCGTCAGCGCGGAAACCCGCGAGTAGCGGGGGAGCGGAACCGATGGACATCAAAAGCATTCCAATCAGCGTCGTTGGTCCGGGCAGCCAGCCTGCCGACCCGGACGATCAGGGTCTGGTGTACATGAACATGCCCGGCGACATGGCGAAATACGTTCGGCCGCCGACGCCTGAACCCGCGGACGTCCTGCACCTGGAGGGCGCGCATGCGACGATGCGCTGGCTGCGGCAGGCGCTCGCCGCTTACGGGACCACCGCCGAACCGATGCTCGCAGACCTGACGGCGCTCGATACGGAGTCGCGGGAACTCGTCAACCAGATTCTCGGCGAAGGCGAGGTCAGCGTCACCTATACCGGCGCCGGTCACGATGACGGCGAAGCCCGCACGCAGGAGTCGGTACTTGCCGGCGTGTGGCGAACGTTTTACTTCGACGGCGATGGACGGGTGTCGGCGGACTTTCTCGAGGTGGCGGACGTGCCGAGGCTCGCACGCCTGGCGGACGAGCGCGCGCAAACCATCGACACGAGCGACGCGGACGTGCCGCCGGAAATCATGAATGCGTTGCCCATTCTCGTGGAACTGCAATCTCGCCTGGAGCGCTACCAGGCAGATGGAATCACTGCCGCCATCAACCTGACGTTGTTGCCGATCTCGGAGCCGGATGCGGAATTTCTCGACGAGCGCCTCGGGCGCGGCCCGATCGACGTTCTGTCACGGGCTTACGGCAAGTGTCAGGTGGTCAGCACCGCTACGGCGAACGTCTGGTGGGTTCGCTACTACAATTCGCTGAATACGCTCATTCTGAACACGCTGGAAGTCGTCGACGTGCCGCGGGTCGTCTCCGCGGCCCCGGAAGACCTCGCCGACTCGCGCGTCCGGCTCGACGAGATTCTCGCACCCTACTGGTCGGGCATCGCGTGAGCGGGTGCGAAGTCATCGACGGCTTTGCACGCCTCGCGGACGACGGCAAACTGGAATGCCGGATATGCTGGCACGTGTATGACCCGGCCGAAGGCGACGCGCAGGAGCAGATCCCTCCCGGCACGCCGTTCCGCAAGCTGCCGGCGCACTGGCGCTGTCCGCGGTGTGATGCCGGACCGGACAAATTCCTGCCGCTCGGCACCTGACGTGGCAGCTACCGTCGCAGACCTGGTCCGGCACTTCGAGAAGATTTATCGCGAGCGCATGCAGGGCCTGCCGATCGTGAACAAGCGCCTGGACGTCGAGGCAATCGGCTTCGGCCACCTCGGAGAACACCAGCTCGGAGTGTTGCTGACGCCCTGGTTTATGAATCTGCTCATCCTGCCCGGCACCGACGAGTGGTCCGGGCTCGCTCGAGGTTCGACCGTGGCATTGCCGCTGCCGAACGGCAGCTATGATTTCACGGTGTGTCGCGACGACGCGCTTGGAACCTATCTCACGGCAGTCCTGTTTCGCACGGTTGCCGATTTTCCGGACCGGGAAACCGCGCGGGCCGTCGCGGAAGACATACTCCGACGTCTCTGGACAAAACCCGACCCGCCGGTTCGGAAGCCGGGTAGCGATTCTCTCAGCCGTCGCGCCCTGTTCACCGGTCTCGGGAAGCCCTGATGCACGAGCTGTCCGTTTGTATTGCGTTGCTCGACGAGGTCGAGCGGATTGCGCGCGAACACCGCGCACGACTGGTAGCCGCAGTCGTGGTGAAGGTCGGTCCTCTGTCGGGCATCGACGCGGCGCAGCTCCGGCAGGCGTATCCGATTGCGGCGGCCGGGACTGTCGCGGAGAACGCCGAGCTTTTCATCAACGCCGCCGACGTCGTCGTAAGCTGCCGCACGTGCGGGCACGAATCGAGCGCGCCGCCAAACCGTCTGTTGTGCGCCCGGTGCGGGGATTTTCGCACTCGCGTGGTCAGCGGCGACGACATGATCCTCGAGCGAGTGGAGCTGGAAAGCACGGCGCCCCGGCCTGAGGCTAGTCCCATTCGGTGACCGGACGCCCGGTCGCTACCTGCTGCAGATACTCCTCCACGAGTCGCGCCAGCGCGTCGGAACGCCGCAGATTGCCGAAACGGCTCAGCGTCCGGCGCTGCCATGCGGCGGGCGTCGTACCGCTGTCCAGCCGGTCGCGGATGATCTCAAGCAGCGTCTTTCGCTCATTTTCGTCGACGCCGAGCCGCGCGAGCCCCTCCTCCGCCAGCGGCAAACATTCCCGGCAGTGGTCCCTGGCGACGACTTCCCGCGGGGAATTCCCGTCCAGCGTCGGCCAGAGCAGCTTCGCGTCCAGGCTGTGCTGCGCCGCGCGATAAAAGTTGTACTCGGCGTAGCGGAACGGGAACGCCGGCAGTATTGCGTCCACCGTATCGGCGAGGCCGATCGTAAGCCCGAGCAGATACGCCGCATTCGCCATCAGGTCGACCGGTGTCGGTCCGGACGGCAACGCGCGCAATTCGATACGCAGATGACCGCCCGCCGATACGTCGTAAACGGCTCGGTTCCAGTTCCAGATCGTGCCCTGCTGCAGTCTCAGCTCCAGCAGCTCCGGGATGCCGCCGTTTTCCGCAATGCCGATAGCGTCTTCGTCGCCGTACAGTGGAATGATGCTCGGGTAGAGATGGCAGGCTTCGGCAAAAAGCTCCAGGGCACTCTTGCGCACCCAGCCGTGCCCGAACGGAACCCGGGCCGCCCTGCGCCATTCGTGGTCGTTTGCGCCGCGCGTGTCCACGGCCTGCTTGAACAGGGCGATACGCGTCTCGTCCCAGAGACTGTGCTCCAGCAGAAACGGCGAGTTCGCGCCGACGGCCAGCGCCATCGGCGTCACCAGCTGAGCGGCGTTGTAATACGCGGCAAAGTCTTCCGGATTCACACGGAGGTGTATCTGGAAGGACGTGTTCGCGCCCTCGATCGAAACGCTGTCGCAATCCGCCGCGAGCGGCTCCTTGCCCTCGATGCGGATATGAAAATCCTCCTGGCGGATGCGTTTGATACCCGCCGAGAGGGCTCGGTAGCGGGCCAGGTCGGTCATCGCATCCGACTGAAGCTGCTCCAGGCGCAGCGTCGGCAATATGCCGATAGGAACGATGCGCCCGCCGTGTTTCGCGGCAACTCGGCCGAGGTCGCCCAGCGCCTGCGTCAGTTCCGCCTGCATCGCGCTGAACGGCGCGCCGGCCGCGGGCACGGGCGACAGATTGTATTCCAGATTGAAACGATCCAGCTCGAGCTGCAGGTGCGGATCCAGCGATTCGGCCAGCACCTGCCGATTGAGCGGCAGGGCCTGTGCGTCGTCGTCTACGATGGACATCTCCAATTCGGCGCCGAGGCTGGGTTCACCGCGACCGAAGTCCGGCCGCCGCAGCAGTACCGCCAGCGCCGCCAGGTTTTCACGCAGCTTGACGCCGGCCGCGACGTATTCTTCTTCCGTGAAATCGCTTCGATCGATGGTTAGACCCATTATTCCTTTTGCTCCCAAAGTAAACTGATCATCGTTATTTGCATCGTTCGGTTCCTCGTCACGCGCGTGGGCCTCGACGCTTCACCTGCCCGCCCGCCAAACGCTGTACGTCCCGCACCAGTGTCGCCACGTCGAGTCCATTGGTATTGTCGGCGACGATCGTGTACGCCATTTCACGGCCCGCAAAAGCGTCAGCCGTCTCGATCTGATACCGCAGGACGTCGAGACGCGCTTCCGACGCGTCTCCGGCCGATTCGGCGCGCGCGCGAATCCGCTCCCGCAAAACCTCTTGCGGTGCATCGATCCGAAGCAGAATCACCGGGCATCCGCGAATCCGCGCCAGACGAATGGCCCGCCGGCGCTGCTCGCTTTCGAGGAACGCCGCGTCGAGGATCACGTTGTGCCCCGCGTCGAGGATCGTTCCCGCCTTGTCGCGGAGAAGCGCGTAAACCTCGCGCGTCGTCCGCAGCGTATAGATGCCCTCGCCGACGTCGGACTCGCTGTCCTCGGTCTCCCGCAGATTGTGCATACGCTTTCGTTCGGCGTCCGATCGAATCCTCACCGCCGGCAAAGCGGCCATCAGCTGCCCGGAGACCCAGGTCTTGCCGGACCCCGACAACCCGCTCATCACGATCAGCATCGGCGGCGGCTTTCTTATCTGCCGCATCGCGATTGCGCAATACCGGTGCACCTCGGCGCGATCGCGCGCTTTGTCCTCCGCGGACTGGTGCTCCCGGCACAACAGAGCGGCAACTTTTGCGCGCACCAGGCAACGGTAGACGAAATACAGATCGAGCAGCACGACACCGGGATAGTCGCCCGTGCACTCGAGGTAACGGTTGAGAAAATGGGCGGCCAGATCGCGCCGTCCCCGAGCGACCAGGTCCATGATCAAAAAACCGATATCACAGAATACGTCGGTACGTCGAAGGTCGCCGTTAAACTCGATGCAGTCGAACGTCGTAATACCCGTCGGCATCCGCACGAGGTTCGCAAGATGCAGGTCGCCGTGGCAGTCACGCACGAAGCCCGAGTCGACTCTTTGCCACAGTATCCGGTCGACCTTGTCGAGTTCGCGTTCCGTCCAGTCGCGCAGTAAGCCCAGTTCCCGGTCGTCGATTGCCCCTTCCAGCAACTCGAAATTGTCCCAAACAAACGCCTTCGTCTGCGCGACGATACGCTCCCGGTCCTTTTTCCCGACCGCCGGCGCCTCCCGGTGTCGGCGCGCGATGTTCGCCGCGAGCTCACGCATGTCCTCCACCGACAACTCGCCCCGTTCGAGCTGCCGGTCCAGGCGCAGCCCCTGATCGAAACGACGCATCCTGACCGCGTACTCGAGCGGCTCGCCATCGCCGCCGAAGCGAGGCTTTCCCCGGTCGAGCGTGATCGGCACGACGTCGACGTAAATATCGGGCGCCCAGGGTTTGTTCAGGCGGATTTCCTCGTTGCAGAAGAAGCGGCGCTTTTCGAGATCGCCAAAGTCGAGAAAGTCGAGTACGAGCGGTTTCTTGATCTTGTAGACGCATTCGCCCGCGAGGATCAGCCACGAAATATGCGTCTCGACGAGCTCGATCTCGTCCACCGGATGACTGAACGCCCGCGGATGCATCAGCGCATCGATGAGATCGGTGTCCAAACGCAGGTTTGAGGTGTTCGCCCGGTGCATCCCTGCTAGGGCCTGTCAGCACTATGCGAGTAATCCCCGCCGGCGCCTTCTTTGTGTATCTGCCGGCCGAGCGCAACCTTGAGCCAGGGCGGCGCGGCCAGGGTCGTGACGATGACCATCAGCACGATCGCGGAAAATATCGAGTCGTCGATGACGCCCAGCGTTCTGCCGATCGCCGCGAACACCAGACCGACTTCGCCGCGGGGCAACATGCCGATTCCGATGACCAGCTTGTTTGACGGCGACCGCGCGCCCAGACCGCTCGCCAGCTTGCCGATCACGGCCGCCAGCAGCAGCCCGCCCGCCAGGACGACCACCGGCCATGAGAAAAAGGACTCGAGCTTTACCTGGATACCCATGAGAATGAAAAAAATCGGCACCAGGATGACCTCGAGCGGCATGATGAGCTCCCGTATGCCGACGACCTTTCCTTTCTGCGATTTCGCATGTTCCCGGAAAAAGCTGTCGCTCAACACCACACCCGCCGCAAACGCGCCGATGATGGTCGCAAGACCGGCCAGATTCGCCACCCAGGCGAGCACCATCACGAACAGATAGGAGGTGAACATCTTGGCCTCGACGATATCGAGACGCAGCATGACTTTCGCGGAAACGCGGACGATGGCCGGCCCCAGCACGGCCGCGGCAACCAGGAACAGGGTCGACATGGCGACGACGATGGCAATCTCGGCAAGATCGACGCTACCGCTGACGACGACACCGGATACCGCCGCAAGCAGAATGAGACCCAATACGTCGTCGCAAATGGCGGCGCCAAGAATGATGTGCCCTTCCCTCGAGTGGCTGCGGCCCATTTCCTTGAGCACGTTGGCGGTTATCCCGACGCTGGTCGCTGCAAGGGTCGCGGCGACGAACATCCTGGAATTGAACGACAGATCCGGCCGCAGCACCAGCTCCGCGATGAAACCCAGCGCCACGGGCAGCACAATGCCGATCAACGCGACCCGGATCGAATCGGCGCCGACGCTCTTGAGGTCCTCGAGATTCGTGCCGAGACCCACCATGAACAGCAAAAAGATAACGCCGTACCGCGAGAAGACGTCAACCGTCTGCGCAACCTGCATGACCTGACCGCCCGCGGGCCCGGTGATGATGTGCGCAAGTTCCGGACCTTTCTCGGCGCCGAAAATCGCCACGACGACGTCATCGATCGGCGCGCCGGCAAGCATTTGACTAACGGCCTCGAATACCCGCGGACCCTCGCGCAATACCGTGATCAGATCGAAGCCCAGGTACCAGGCGACGTTGCCAAGCAGAATGCCCATCAGCAACTCGCCGAGAACGGTCGGCTGCCCGAGCCTGCGCGCAACGACGCGGCCGATGACGGCGAAGGCCAGGATACTCGTTACGCCGAGGATGACCGGCGCAACCGGGTCTCCGTGCACCGACGCGCCGTCGAATACCGACATCAACAGATACGCGGCAACGGATCGTCTTCCAGCTCTTCCAGGAAGCGCTCGCCGCCCAATGCCGTCTCGAGGACGACGCGTTGCGTCTCGGCGGAGATCCTTCCAATCCGCGCGGCATCCCGGCCGGCCGGCAGAGCGCGCCAGGCCGCCAGCGCGTCGTCGAGCTGATCGGGGGCGACGACCGCCAGAACACGACCTTCGCAGGCGAGATACAACGGATCGTATCCGAGCATCTCGCACACCGCCTGTACCGGTTCCTTGACGGGTATCCCCGCCTCGAAGCGCACGCCCATGCCGGTGGCGCGTTGCATCTCATGTGCAATGGACGCAATGCCGCCGCGCGTTGGGTCACGCATGAAGCGCAAACCCGTAAAACCGAGCAGCGCTTCGGTGAGCGCCATCACCGGGGCGGCGTCCGAACGCAGATCGCCGCGTAATCCGAAGTCCTCCCGCGCCAGCATCACCGCCGTGCCGTGGTCGCCGACCGAGCCGCTGATGATAATCGCGTCGCCGTCCTCGATGTGCCGCAGCGACGAGCGGCTTCCGGGGAGGCGAACACCGACACCGGTTGTCGCCAGGTACAGCCCCCCTCCCTCTCCCCGGCGCAGGACTTTCGTATCGCCGGCGCTCACTTTTACCCTGGCCTCGGCCGCGGCGGCCGCGAGGCTGGCGACGATGCGGTCGAGCGTGGCGATTTCCAGCCCTTCTTCAATGAAAGCGTTCAACGTCAGGTACATCGGACGGGCGCCAGCAACGGCAAGGTCGTTTACCGTCCCATGCACCGCAAGCGAACCGATATCGCCGCCTGGAAACTCCAGCGGCTGAACCGTGAAGCCATCGGTCGTGATCATCGCCTCACCCGGCGGCGTCGACAAATCAATCGGCACCGCGTCCGCCAGCACGTCGAGATCCGACGGTCCAAGGTGACGCGCAAATACGTCGTCGATCAACTCACGCATAAAGCGGCCTCCGTTGCCGTGCGCGAGCGAAATCCGGTCGTCGTCCATGCGCCTAGGGCCTGTTGGCGGGCCCCAGGCGAGCCGCGATCTCCACCGTCTGCCCGAAGCTGAGCGCAGCGTCGTTACTCGGCAGGCTCTTCGGCATGTGAACCCGAAAACCGTTTCTGTCCAGAAGGTCGACGGCCAGCTCGCTGAGCAATCGATTCTGAAAGACGCCGCCGCACAGGCCGACCTGCTCGATCTCATACTCGTCGCGGACCCGCCGCGCCTGCTGCAGCAACACCAGCGCCATGCTCGAGTGGAACGCTTCGGCCCGGCAGGCGACGGACCGGCTGGTGTCCGTCATCATGTCGAGCAGCGGCGTCCAGTCGCTGCGCCAGATACCGTCGGAGTTTCTGTGTAGCGAGGTATAAACCGGTTCCCGCCGAGAGCGACACAGGCTTTCGAGGACCATGGGCCCCTGAGCCTCAAAACTGACGTGAGTCTGGTTTGCGATCAGCGCCGCCGCGGCGTCGAACAGCCGCCCGGCCGCGCTGGTTTTGGCGCAGTTCAAATCGCGATCCCAGGCGGCGCGCGCGAGACCCTGCTCATCCGGGCAGTCCGCCCAGGTCCGCCCGCACTCCCAGTGCAGCGCGGCCGCGCTGCGCCACGGCTCCCTGCCCGCGCGCTCGCCACCCGGTACGCGGAACGGCTTCAAGCTGCCGACCCGGCGCCAGCCGCCGGGTTTGCCGTACAGCGCCTCACCCCCCCAAAGCGTACCGTCCTCGCCCAGGCCGACGCCGTCCCATGCGAACACCAGCCAATTGCCGGGCAGGTTGAGTTCGCCCGCGATCGCGCTGGCATGCGCGTGATGGTGCCAGACGGTTTCCACGGGTAGTGACTGTCTGTCCGCCCAGCGATGCGTCGTGTAATCCGGATGCGCATCGCAAACGATGCGTTCGGCGTGAACGCCGTACAGCGACTGAAGCGATTCCGCAACCTGCTCGAATACCGCGAGGCTGCGCGGACTGTCCATTTCGCCGATGTGCGGGGAAACGACGACGCGGTTGTCCCAGCTCAGCGCAACGGTGCCTTTCATGTGGCCACCGACGGCCAGCACCGGCGTGTCCTGCCAGCCGGGCAGTTCGAGTTCGCGCGGCGCGGAACCGCGGCCGATGCGCAGCGGCCGCACCCCGTGCGCAATCCGGCGATAGACGGGATCGTCCGCCGGACGCACGATCGGACGATCATGGTGCAGAAACGCATCCGCGACGTCGGCCAGACGACGCCGGGCCTCCCCGTTGTCGGTGAGCACCGGTTCACCGCTGATATTGCCCGACGTGGCAACCAGCGGGCCGGCGAAATCGTCGAGCAAAAGCTGATGCAGCGGGCTGTACGGCAGGAAGACGCCCAGTTCACCCAGTCCCGGTGCGATGTTGTCGGCCAAATCCGTGCCGACTCTCTTTTGCGCCAACACGATCGGACGCTGCGGGCTCTTGAGCGCCGCCGATTCGTTGCCGTGCAGACTGACGTAACGCCGCACCGTGTCCAGTCCGTCCGCGCCGTCTGCCGGAAACATGACGGCGAGCGGCTTGTCCGGTCGATGCTTGCGCCGCCTGAGCGACGCGATCGCGTCGACGTCGCGCGCATCACACATCAAATGAAAACCTCCGATGCCCTTTACGGCGACGATGTTCCCCGCGCGTAACCGATCGACGGCCGCCGCCAGCGCGGCGGCACCGTCGGCACGATCCTCCGCACCCGGCTCCTCGAACTCCAGCACCGGACCACAGGCGGGACACGAGACGGGCTCCGCACGGAACCGGCGGTCGTTCGGATCGCTGTATTCCCGGCGGCACTCCGCACAGAGCGTGAAACTCGCCATGCTCGTGTTCGGCCGGTCGTAAGGCATGGATTCGATCAGCGTGTAACGCGGCCCGCACTGCGTGCAATTGATAAACGGATAGCGATAACGCCGATCGTCGACGTCGTGCAATTCCCGGTCGCAGTCGTCACACATGAAATAGTCGGCCGGGACGAAAACTCTCGCGGGCTCCTCGGCGCTGCTCAGAATGATCTCGAAGTCGTCGAACGGCAGCGTATCGAACGGCAGAAGCCGGGTGATCCTCGGCTGCGACAGCGGCGGCGCGCGGTCGATCAATTCATGCCGAAACGTCTTCAGCTTGGCGGGCCGGCCGCAGGCGACGATTTCGACGTCGCCGAGACAATTCTGCACGTAACCGTTCAGGCCGTGCGCTTTCGCAAGCCGGTATACGAACGGACGAAAACCAACGCCCTGCACGTGACCCGACAAGGTCATTTTTACGGCGTAACTCACGACACGCAAAGGCTGCGCCGCCGCGGCGTGCCGGCTGCTCGCGCGTTGCTGGACCGCTTCAACCAACGGCCTGCCTCTTCGTCATACCCTGCCAATCGTTGTCGCGATAGCCCGCCGACCACCAGATTCGGCACGCGCCTTCGTCCGACACCATGCAAGGCCCAATCGGTTTGCGCGGGGTGCAGGCGCGACCGTACAGTCGGCACTGATTCGGGTAAATCTTGCCCAGCACGACGCTGGCGCAGTCGCAGCCCGGCGGCATCTCGCCGACGCGCCTGCGGGAGTCATCGGCGTACGATCGCAGCTGCAGGCGCGCGTCGTGGGCGGCAAATTCGTCGCGCAGCGCAAAGCCGGATTTGGGAATGACGCCGATGCCGCGCCAGTTGGCGTCCGTTACGCGCATGACGTTTCGCAGCTGTCGGCGCGCCTCGCCGTTTCCGCCGGGACGGACGACCTCCGCATAACAGTTGTCCAGAAAGCAGCGGCCGTCCTGCCTCTGGCGCAACACCGAAACCATCGCGGCAAGCAGGGTGTCGGGTCTGAACCCGGCTACCGCCGCTGGAATGCCGTGACGCTCGGGGACGAACCGCCATTCCTCGGGGCCCATGACCGTCGAAACATGCCCCGGTGCGATCAATGCATCGAATCCCGGCTTGCCGGACTCCAACAGCATCGCAACCGCCGGCCAGGTCAGCCGGCCCGACAGCAACACCAGCAGGTTTTCGGGCGCGCCCTCCGCCAGCATCGCGGCAACCGGCGCCGTCGTCGTCTCGAAGCCGGCGGCAAAAAAAACCACCCGGCGCTCGGGATTCCGGCGCGCGATGCGCGCGGCCTCGGTCGGCGATGCAATAGGCCGGACGTCAGCGCCGGCGGCGCGCGCCTGTTCGAGTGACCGCGGCTCGCGCCGCGGTACGTTGACGGGCACCCGCAGCATGTCGCCAAAAGCCAGCAGGATGACGTCTTCGTTGAGCGCGAGTTGGATCGCCTCGAAGACGTCCTCTTCGGGACAGATACATACGGGGCAACCCGGGCCGGGCACGAGTTCAATCGCCGCCGGAATTGCGGTCCGCAGGCCGGCGAGGGAGATGGAGCGCTCGTGGCCGCCGCAGACGTTCATGATACGAACCGGACGCTTGTCGTCGAGGCGCCGCAGCCGTTCCAACCAGTATTCGGCGCCGCGGCTCATGCGCGGCCCCTGCGGCTCGCACCGTCCCGGCGACGCCGGCCGCGGTGTTGAGCCCTGATCCATTCGAGCCACGCCGGCAAACCAACGCCGGATCTCACGGACAGCTGCCACAGCGGAGCGTCGCTGGCGAGTTGGCGCAGGTACGATTCCGCGGTCGCCGGATCGAAATCGCCCAGGACTTCGAGCAGGTCCGCCTTGCTGATCAACACAAGGTCGGCCGCGCGGAACATTACCGGATACTTGCCGGGTTTGTCGTCGCCCTCGGGCGTCGAAAGAAGGGTGACGTTCAGGTGTTGCCCCAGATCGAAACCGGCCGGACAAACCAGGTTGCCGACGTTTTCGATGAACACGACGTCCACACCATCAAGTGCCAGCTCATGCAACGCCGAATGCACCATGAACGCATCCAGATGGCAGGCGCTGCCGGTGCTGATCTGCACGGCCGGCACGCCTTTCTTGCGTATCCGCTCGGCGTCGTTTTCCGTTTCCAGATCGCCTTCGATGACCGCGATCCGGTAGTCGTCGCCGAGCGCCTCGACGGTTGCCTCCAGCAGTGCGGTCTTCCCGGCGCCTGGCGAAGACATCAGATTGATGGCCAGGACCCCGTGCCGATCGAAATGCTCGCGATTGTGCCGCGCCCGTCGATCGTTCGCGTCGAGCAAGCCGCTCAAGACCTCGACGGATTCCTTGCCCGAAGACGTGTGTGCAAGGTGGCCGTCGGCGGCGACGAGATGCTCGTTGCCGGGAGTGACGTTACAACCACAGGTATCGCACATCGTGCTTCTCCGTCTTTGGCAAGTTTTCTCGAATGATCAGACGTCGGGCGCCAGCACCTCGTCGAACAGCTCCCAGGTATCGGCGGCCTGGCCCTCGCTCACTTTTTGGATCGCATAACCGACGTGCACGAGGACATGATCGCCCGGGTTGACGTCTTCGTGCTGCAGCATGAACAAACTGACTTCCCGTTCGATGCCGCGCGCTTCACAGACACATTGGAAGCCGTCGATTGTTTTCACCTGCATCGGGACTGCAAGGCACACCTGCCACTTCCCCCTCGCGCAAACGCCAGCGCGGCTCTTTTGATGTTTACACCTCTGATCATAGTCGCTGCCTCGAACGGCAGACTGTACGTAATAACGCCTATTTCGGTATGGCAGGTGCGTGCCTATCGTATAAATCGATGGTTTCCCGCCATTTTCCTGTTGTGAGGTAACACCGTGCAATCAACGATGATGCGATCGACCGCCAATGCACTGCTAACTTTGGGAGCCGCGAACGTTGCGGGCGCCCACACACTTTCGGCGGACGAGACCGTCGCTCAACAGCTGCATCACCAGGCTTTTGCGTTGCATCATTTACCCATGACGGTTTTGTTAACGACCTTGCTGATTGCCGGCGGCCTTCTGCTCGCCCGGCAGGCTGCAAACAAGTCGCACTGCCGCCGCCCGCGCCGGCATCGCAACCCAAAAGCCGACGCGTAACAAAGCGCGCCGGTTTCGGGTATAAACAAACAAATAAGAATGACGCGCCACGCAACAGCGGTAGGCAACCCGCGCAGGAGCCGATTCGATGCCGTCTGACACCGCAAGAACCGCCGGCCCGTCGCCTGGGCACTTTGCGGGCGACACGCCCGCACAAATCGCAAAGCGGCTCTTCAACGCGACGCGGCCAAAGTTTTTTCCCGCCTCGGTGCTGCCGGTGGTTGCCGGCACCGCCTGGGGATTCAGCGTGGCCGGGCATTTCGATCCGCTGCCGTTTTTGCTCGCGATGGTGGCGACTCTCTGCGTTCACGCCGGCGCCAATGTGTTGAACGACGTCGGTGACGACGCGGGCGGTACGGACCGGTGTAACGACGACCGCATATATCCCTATACCGGCGGCTCTCAATTCATTCAGTCTGGGATCATGTCGGCCCGAAGCATGGCGCGCTTGGGCTTGAGCTTGCTGGCCGTAGCGGCCGTTGCAGGACTGCTCCTTCTGTTGCTCAAGGGCCCGACGATTCTATGGTTCGGACTCGCCGGCGTATTGCTGGCCGTGCTGTATTCCCTCGGCCCGATACGGCTTTCCTCGATAGGCCTGGGCGAAATAGCCGTCGGCATGGCCTTTGGTGTCATACCCATCGTCGGCGCAGCATGGCTGCAAAGCGGCATAATCGACGTGGACGCCGTACTCTTCTCCTTACCGATCAGCGCCTGGGTGACCGCTATTCTGCTGATCAACGAGGTTCCGGACATCGCGGCGGACGCCGCGACCGGCAAGAAGACGCTGCCCGTTCGTCTCGGATTACCGGCGACCAGCCTGCTTTATGCGGCGATCCACGTCGCGGCCGCGGCGGTTGTCGTGTGGCTCACGGTCGCCGGAACCCTGCCGGTCGCGGCGCCGCTGGTACCGATAGGCCTGCTTTTTCTGGCGGCGCGCGCGGCGGCGGCAATCCGCGGCGGTGTTCAGGACCGGCAGCGTTTGACGAGTGGGATCGAGGCGACGCTCGGCATCCATACACTGGGATCGATCTGGATGACGTGCGTCGTGCTCTTCGTCGCTTTTTGGAGCAACGGGTGAGCTGATCCCGTATGGGGATCAGGCTTTCGCATGCGGATAAGCATCAAAAAAGGGCTCGATATACCGATACGCGGCCGGCCCGAGCAGGCGATTTCCGACGCCGCCGGGGTCGGAACGGTCGCCGCACTCGGCACGGACGTGCATGGCCTGCGTCCGGGCATGGCGGTCAAGGTCGGCGACCGGGTCCGGCTCGGGCAGACGCTGTTTGTCGACAAACGCAATCCCGACGTGCGTTTTACCGCTCCCGGCGCCGGAGAGATCGTTGCGATCAACCGCGGCGCAAAACGCGCGCTTCAGTCCGTCGTCATCCGTCTGGGCGGCGACGATGCGGAAACGTTCGAGGCGTTTACACCCCGGCAGTTGCCGACACTCGATCGCGGAACCGTGCAGAAGAATCTTCTCGAGTCGGGGCTCTGGACCACGCTGCGTACCCGACCGATGAGCCGTATCCCGTCGCCCGGCACCCAACCGGCCGCCCTGTTCGTCACCGCGATGGACAGCAACCCGCTGGCCGCCGACCCCGCGGTGATTATCACCGAGTCCGCCGAGTCGGCCGCGGCGTTCGCCCGAGGTCTGCAGGTTGTCGCACGACTCACCGACGGTCCGGTGCACGTGTGTACCGCGCCGAATTCCGGCATCGAATCCGCGCTGCCCGAAACCAACGCCGGTCAGTTCCGGCACAGCGAATTCGCCGGTCCGCATCCGGCGGGGCTCGTCGGCACGCACATCCACTTCCTCGAACCCGTCGGCGCCAGCAAGACGGTCTGGCATCTCGGGTACCAGGACGCCATCGCGATCGGCGAGTTGTTTACCCGGGGGCGACTGCCGGTGCGACGCGTGGTCGCGCTCGGCGGCCCGGAAGTCAAACGGCCACGTTTGCTGCGAACCCGCGTGGGCGCGAGCACCGCCGATCTATTGGCTGATGAAACGGGACCCGGGCCGCTGCGCGTCATCAGCGGCTCGGTGCTCTCGGGGCACCGGGCAAGCGGCGCGCTCGCCTGGCTCGGGCGTTATCACAACCAGATCAGCGTGCTTCGGGAAGGCGGCGAGCGCGAATTCCTGGCCTGGGCGAAACCCGGCGGTAAGCGCTATTCGTCGGAACGGGCGTTCGCCGGCCGCCTGCTGCAACGCGACGGTTTCAGCATGACAACCAGCCAGAACGGCAGTCCACGCGCGATGGTGTCTATCGGCACGTTCGAGAAAATCATGCCGCTGGACATACTGCCGACGCCGCTCCTGAAAGCCTTGCTCGTCGAGGACACCGACCGCGCGCAGGCGCTCGGCTGTCTGGAACTCGACGAGGAAGATCTCGCCCTGTGCTCGTTCGCTTGCAACGGAAAGTACGAATACGGTCCGTTCCTGCGCATGAACCTCGAAGAGATCGAGGCAAACGGCTGATGAAGCGATTAAGACGGTTTCTCGACCGGGTGGAACCGCTGTTCACGCGCGGCGGACGTTTCGAGAAGCTGAACGCCGTATTCGAGATGGTGGACACGGCACTCTACTCGCCGCCGGACGTCACTCGGGGCTCGCCGCACGTCCGCGATGCGCTCGATCTCAAGCGTGTCATGATCCTGGTGGTGTTTGCCGCCACCCCCTGCGTGCTGGTCGGCATCTGGAACACGGGTTATCAGGCCAACAGCGCGCTGGCCGCGCTGGGTGTTGACGGCATAAGCGGTTGGCGGGGCGCGACGCTGTCCGTGCTCGGCGCCGGCTACGATCCGGCCAGCGTTTACGACAACCTGCTGCACGGCCTTCTGTATTTCCTGCCAATATACGCCGTGACCATGGCGGCCGGCGGTTTCTGGGAAGTGCTGTTCGCCAGCACGCGCAATCACGAGGTTAACGAAGGGTTTTTTGTCACCTCGCTGCTTTATGCGGTCATCCTGCCGGCATCCATCCCGCTCTGGCAGGTCGCCATCGGCATCAGCTTCGGCGTCGTCATCGGCAAGGAAGTGTTTGGCGGGACCGGCAAGAACTTTCTCAACCCCGCATTGCTCGGGCGGGCGTTCCTGTATTTCGCGTATCCGGTACAGATCTCGGGAGACGCCGTATGGACGCCCGTCGACGGTTTCAGCGGCGCAACCGCGCTCGGCATCAGCGCCATCGAGGGCATGCCCGGCATACTCGCCAGCGGCCTGACCTGGACAGACGCGTTCCTCGGACGGATGCAGGGCTCGCTCGGTGAAACGTCGGCGGCAGCCTGTCTTCTCGGCGCCGCGATACTGATTTACTCGGGCATCGCATCCTGGCGCATCATCGCCGGCGTGTTCGCCGGTCTGATCGTGCCGGCAATGTTGTTCAGCGGCATCGACAGCGGCAATCCGATGTTTGCAATGCCCTGGTACTGGCACATCGCGCTGGGCGGCTTCGCGTTCGGCGCGGTATTCATGGCGACCGATCCGGTCAGCGCGCCGGACACGATGCTTGGCCACTGGATTTTCGGACTGCTCATCGGCGTGCTGACCTACGTGATCCGCGTCATCAATCCCGCATTCCCCGAGGGCATCATGCTCGCAATACTGTTCGGCAACATTTTTGCGCCGATCATCGACTATTTCGTCATTCGCGCCAACATCAAGCGCAGGACCAAACGCAATGGCTGACGCGAAGACGAAAACGTCCCGCTCCCGCGACAGCGTTGCAAACGTATTGATCGTGGCTATCGGCGTGAGTCTCGCCTGCTCGGTCCTCGTGTCGGCAACCGCGGTCCTGCTGCGCCCGCAACAGCAAAGCAACCAGACGCTTTTCCGGCAGAGAATCGTGCTCGAGGTGGCGGAACTGTACGAACCGGGCGACGACGTCGGCGCGCTGTTTGCCGGCATCGACGCGCGCCTCGTGGACCTTGCCAGCGGCGACTACGTCACTACGATGGACGCGCGAACCTTCGATCCGATCGTCGCCAGCAGCGATTCGGAACTCAGCGTGCAGATACCCGCAGACGCCGATGTCGCGAACATTCGCCGCCGCGCCATTTACGCGCCGGTTTACCTGGTCGGGCGGGGCACGACCGTCGAACAGGTCATACTCCCGGTGTACGGCGCCGGGCTGTGGTCGACCCTGTACGGTTATCTCGCGCTGGAGAGCGACGGCCAGACGGTGCGCGGCCTGCGCTTTTACGAGCACGCGGAAACGCCCGGTCTGGGTGATCAGATGGACAAGGCGGCGTGGCGCGCGCAGTGGCCGGGCAAAAAGCTTTTCGCCGACGACGGCACCCCGCAGATCGAGGTCGTGCGCGGCGTGGCCCCACCCGGCGACGATGCCGTCCATCAGGTGGACGGACTCGCGGGCGCAACCCTGACCGGCCGCGGTATTACCAATCTTCTGCGTTACTGGATCGGGCCGCACGGCTTCGGTCCGTATCTCGAGAAACTGAGAGAGGAGGCCGCCGGCGATGACTGAGGCGCGTAAAGTATTGCTCGATCCGTTGATCGACAACAATCCCGTAACGCTCCAGGTTCTTGGTATATGTTCGGCGCTGGCCGTAACGACGTCGCTGCTGCCGGCGCTGCTGATGTGCGTGGCGATGACGGCGGTGGCCACGCTCGCCGGCGGGGCAATCAGCAGCATCAGAAACCACATTCCGACCAGCATACGCATCATCGTGCAAATGACGATCATCGCGTCGCTGGTCATCGTCGTCGACCAGACGCTCAAGGCCTATGCCTTCGAGACCAGCAAGCAGCTTTCCGTTTTTGTCGGCCTGATCATCACCAATTGCATCATTCTCGGGCGCGCGGAAGCGTTCGCCATGAAAAACGGCGTCGGCATGAGCTTTCTCGACGGTCTCGGCAACGGCCTCGGTTACAGCGCGGTCCTGATCATCGTCGCGGCGACGCGCGAGCTGCTCGGCGCGGGCACCCTGCTCGGTTATCGCGTCCTTCCGCTGACGAGCGAAGGTGGCTGGTATGAAGCCAACGGTCTCATGCTGCTCGCTCCAAGCGCGTTTTTCATCGTTGGTCTCCTGATCTGGGCCGTGCGCACGGCGCGGCCGAAACAGGTGGAACGTCCGGACTATCAGATCCATGAAGTCCACCGCACGGAGGTGATCTGATGGACGTTTACGTCAACCTCTTCATCAAGGCGGCGTTCGTCGAGAACCTGGCGCTGACGTTTTTTTTGGGCATGTGCACGTTCCTCGCGGTGTCGAAGCGCATCGAGACGGCATTCGGGCTGGGGCTTGCCGTCATCGCCGTGCAGACCATCACGGTGCCGGTCAACTACCTGATTTTCGAGTACCTGCTGAAGGACGGCGCGCTCGCCTGGGCGGGACTGGCCGGCACCGACCTGAGCTTTCTGGGCCTCGTCTGTTACATCGGCGTCATCGCGGCGCTCGTGCAGATACTCGAGATGACGCTGGACCGCTATTTCCCGAAACTCTATAACGCGCTCGGCATCTTCCTGCCGTTGATCACGGTCAACTGCGCCATCCTCGGCGGCACCCTGTTCATGGTCGAGCGGCAGTACGATTTCGGCCAGAGCGTCGTGTTCGGGCTGGGCTCGGGTTTCGGCTGGGCCGTCGCGCTCGTGGCGCTCGCCGGCATCCGCGAAAAACTCCGTTATTCGGACGTCCCGGACGGCCTGCAGGGATTGGGCATAACGTTCATCATCGTCGGCCTCATGTCGCTCGGCTTCATGGGCTTTTCGGGGATTCAGCTTTGATCGACGACGGCGCAATGCTGACCGAAATCGGCCTCGGCATCGTCTTGTTCACGGCGATCGTGCTCGTCCTCGTGTTCGTCATCCTCGCGGCCCGCTCGAAGCTCGTCTCGATCGGCAACGTCGATGTGCTGGTCAACGACGACCGGCACCTGTCGCTGCCGGTCGGCAGCAAACTCATGCAGGGCCTGGCGGACGCCGGCATTTTCGTTCCGTCCGCGTGCGGCGGCGGAGGCACCTGCGGACAGTGCACGGTGCGCGTGCTGTCCGGCGGCGGAGCCATCCTGCCGACCGAAACCTCGTTGATCAGCAAGCGGGAAGCCGCCGATCACTATCGCCTGTCCTGCCAGGTTGCGGTGAAGCAGGAGATGCGTATTCAGGTGGCCGACGAGGTTTTTGGTGTCCGCAAATACCGGTGCAGGGTCCTCTCGAACCGCAATGTTGCGAGCTTCATCAAGGAGCTGGTGCTGGAATTGCCGGAAGGCGAGGAAATGGACTACCGCGCCGGCGGCTACGTCCAGATCGAGTGCGCACCCCATCAGGTCCATTTCAAAGACTTCGACATCGACGAGCCCTTCAGAGACGAGTGGGACCGGTTCAGGCTTTGGCGCTACGAATCCGATGTGCGCGAAACGACGTCGCGGGCGTATTCGATGGCGAGTTTCCCGTTGGAAAAAGGCACGATCAGGCTCAACGTTCGTATTGCAACGCCGCCGCCGGGATCCGGCGGCAAAGTCCCGCCCGGAATCGTCTCGTCGTATATCTTCAGCCTGAAACCCGGCGACGAGGTGACGGTGTCCGGTCCGTTCGGCGAGTTTTTCGCCAAAGACACCGACAACGAGATGGTGTTCATCGGCGGCGGCGCCGGCATGGCGCCGATGCGCGCGCACATCTTCGACCAGCTGATACGGCTCGAAACCACGCGCAAGATGAGTTTCTGGTACGGCGCCAGAAGCCTGAAAGAGGCGTTCTACGTCGACGAGTTCGACGCGCTGGCCGCGGACAACGACAACTTCGAGTGGCATCTGGCGCTTTCGGAGCCGCAGCCCGAGGACCGGTGGGACGGTCCCACGGGCTTCATCCACAAAGTGCTGCTCGATGCGTATCTGGCGGAACACCCGGCGCCGGAAGACTGCGAGTATTATCTCTGCGGACCGCCGATGATGAACGCGGCCGTGATCAAGATGCTCGAAGACCTGGGCGTCACGCACGACCGCATACTGCTCGACGATTTCGGCGGCTGACGGATGGCTCGCGCTTTCCCGGTCGTTTTCGCTTCCCTGCTGAGCGCCGCCGCATCGCTTTTCCTCGCGGCATGCGGCGACGGCGATCGGCTGGTCCAGCGCGAATTCTCCGGGTCGAGCATGGGTACGACCTACAGCGTCAAACTGGTTGCAGCGCCGCCCCATGTCGACGAAGCCGCCCTGCAACGCCAAATCGAAGACCGGCTGTCGGCCATCGACCGGTCGATGTCCACGTACCGAAGCGACTCCGACCTCACGCGGTTCAACGACAGCCGCTCGACGGACTGGCTGGAGACCACATCGGAGCTATGTAACGTCGTGGCGGGCGCGCTGAGTGTAAGCAAGTACACCGCAGGCACTTTCGACGTTACCGTCGGCCCGGTGGTCAACCTGTGGGGATTCGGACCGGACGGATCGGTGTCGGAGCCGCCCGAAGGCAAGGACATCGACAAAGCGATGCGGCGTGTCGGTTATGAGCATCTGCACACGGACTGCGCGGTGCCCGCACTTCGCAAGACACTGCCGGACCTTTACGTAGATTTGTCGGGCTATGCCAAAGGGTACGCGGTCGATCAGCTTGCCGCATTGCTGGATGAACGGGACATCCCCAACTACCTCGTCGAAATCGGCGGCGAGCTGCGCGTACGGGGCATCAACGCCAGCGGCCGGAACTGGTCCATTGCCGTCGAAAAGCCGATGACGACGGAGCGAGCCGTTCAATCGATTATCAATCTCAGCGACACCGCGCTCGCGACGTCCGGCGACTATCGCAACTTCTTCGACTACGACGGCGTCCGTTATTCACATACGATCGATCCCCGCACGGGGGCGCCGGTAGCGCACAAGCTCGCCTCCGTAACGGTCGTCGCGGAGGCGGCCGCCGTTGCGGACGCACTCGCCACGGCCCTGCTGGTGCTCGGCCCGGCGGAGGGTATGAAGTTCGCCGAGCACGAACGGATCGCCGCCTACTTTCTCCTGCGCGATGACGGTGAAATCGCGGAACTCAAGACGAGCTGGCTCGACGCGGAAATCGGCCAATGACCTTGTTTACTACCCTGGCGTTCAGCTTTTTGATCATCGTGCTCGCCATAGCGGCGATGAGCATCGGCGTCATGGCCGGCCGCCAGCCCATCAAAGGCAGCTGCGGCGGATTGAACAACGGCGGCTGCGAACTTTGCAGCGGAAACTGCCGGGAAAAGCGCGCTGGGGAGAACACCGAAAAAGTAACCGATAAAAGAGCATGAAGACAGACAATAACCGAGGCGACGAACCGTCCGGGGAGTGAAAATGACACCGCTAAAATCGGCGCTGGTCAAAGACTACATGTCGGGCCGCCTGGTAACGTTCAGTCCGGAGACCGACGTTCTCGACGCAATACACGAACTCGTCGAGCACCGCATCGCGGGAGCGCCGGTCGTTGACGATCACGGCAGCCTGATCGGCATGTTGTCCGAACTCGATTGCATGAAAATCGCGCTGACGGCCGGCTACCACGGCGAGATGGGCGGCCCGGTTGCGGACTTCATGACCACGGACACGCAGACGATTGACGCCGACATGAGCATCATCGACCTTGCACAGCTGTTTCTGGACTCGGGCTTTAGGCGTTACCCGGTCCTGAAGGACAACCGCCTGGTCGGCCAGATCAGCCGCCGCGACGTGCTTCGCGCGCTGGGTAAACTCGCGGCGGGATGACACCGAAAACCCACTCCGATGTTCCGCCCGCAGCGGTTGCGACGACCATCGCCCGCCCGGTCAGCCCGAATCGGGCCCGTCGGTGCGTGCAGCAAATGCAGCCGCAAGCATCTTGCGCCGCAAATAGGCGTGCACTTCGAGCAGCGGCAGTTCTTTCGGGCAAACGTCCTCGCAGGCCATCAAACCGAGACAGCCGAATACGCCGTTGTCGTTGGAAATCACCTCGAACCATTCGGCGTCGCTGCGCGAGTCGCGCGGATCCATCGTGAAGCGCGCGATTCGATTCAGCCCCGCCGGACCGAAAAACTCGGCGTTCAGATTGGCGACGCCGCAAGATGCGACGCAACACCCGCACTCGATGCAACGATCGCCCTCGTAGATCGCCTGCGCGAGATCGTCGTCCATTCGTTCTTCCGTTGCCGCCGGGTCGAAACCGCGTTTCGCCTGTATCCAGGCTTCGGTTCTTTCGACCATCTCGCGAAACCACGTTCCGGTATCGACGGACAGATCGCCGACCAGCTTGAAAACCGGCAACGGATGCAGCTGTATCTCGTCCGGCAGGTCCGCGGTCAAGCTGCGGCAGCCGAGCATGGGGCGCCCGTTAACCATCATGCCGCAGGAGCCGCACACGGCCGACCGGCACGCAAAATCAAACTGCAGGCTTGGGTCCTGCGTCTCCCGGATCTGGTTCAGCGCGATATACAGAGTCATGTAAGGCGTTTCATCGAGCTCGAAACTCTGCATGTGCGGTACCGAATCGGGATCCTCCGGGTTGTAACGGAAGATCTCGAAACACAACCGCCGCGCCGCCTGAGACTCGCCGGACTTCACCGCTGATCCGCCCATTCGCCCCGACGTACTCTGCTGCCCATCGGTTCCTTTGTCTGTCGCCGGCCGCTCCTGATCTGCCGCTCGAGCACGCGGGCGTTGTACTCGGCGATTGATGCTTGCATTTCGATGCGCTTGTCGCTGCCGTATCCACGAGACCCGGGCGGCAGGTCGAGCAAACCTACCGGCTCGTAGCTGAAATCGGGCTCCGCCGCGTCGGCGGACCATCGAACCAGCGTCCGGTTCAGCCATTCACGGTCGTTGCGCAAAGGGTAGTCGGTTCGATAGTGAGCCCCGCGGCTCTCCGTTCGCGCCAAGGCACCCAATGCCGTCACCAGCGCCAGACGCAACATGTTGTCCAGCCTCAAAGCGAACGACAGTTCGGGATTCATGCCGGGTGCTTTCGAGCGCAGCACGGCCTTGCGGCAGTCGTCGCGGAGCGCGGACAGTTCCTCCACGGCCTGCGTCATTTCGTCGCCGGTCCTGAAAATGCCGACCCTGTTTATCATCGACCTGGCCATGGCGTCGCGGATGTCGAAAACGCTCGGGCCGGACCCGGACCGATCAAGCCAGTCCCGCGCCCGGCGATCCGCGCGTGCTTTGGCCTCAAACGCCAGGCCGGTATGCACATCGACGCTGCTCGCCCGCGCAAACGCGGCAACACGCCGCCCGACCAGGCGTCCGGCAACGAGCGTCTCCGCGAGGCTGTTTCCGCCGAGACGGTTGAAGCCGTGCATGTCCCAGCAGGCCGCTTCTCCCGCGGCGAACAGCCCGACCATGCCGTAAGCCTCGCCGTCTTTGTTCACCCGCACGCCGCCCATCGAATAGTGTTGCTCGGGGCGCACCGGTATCAAGTCGTGAGCGGGGTCCAGTCCGGCAAAGTCGCGACACAGTTCGCCCACCTCGCGCAACTTGGTCGCCAGATGCTTTTCACCGAGATGCCGGATGTCCAGCCAGAGATGCTGCCCGGCTGGCGAGTCCACCCCCTTTCCGTCACGGATACACTGAACCATGTGCCGGCAAACGACATCGCGGCTGGCGAGTTCCTGCTTGTCCGGCTCGGCATCGAGCATGAAGCGGTCCAGATTCTTGTCCAACAGATAGCCGCCATCGCCGCGACTTCCCTCGGTTATCAGGATGCCGCTCGGCACAAGCGCCGTGGGATGAAACTGCACGGCTTCCATGTTGCCGAGGGGTACGACACCGGTATTCAACGCAATCGCCGCGCCCATGCCCTCGTTAATCATCGCATTGGTCGAGTACTGGCCGTAGATACGGCCGTAACCGCCGGTTGCAATCACCGTGGCTTTAGCCACGACCACAAAGTGCTTTCCGGTTCTGAGGCAGCGCGCGACGGCGCCCCAGCATCGGTTGCCATCGTGGATCAGCTCTACCGCTTCGGCGCGGTCCCGCACCGTGACGCCGAGCCTGGCGACCTCGCCATCCACAGCGTAAAGCGCGGCATGACCGGTACCGGCAGCGGCATAACACGCTCGCCATTTTGTCGTTCCGCCGAAGTCGCGGTGCATTATCAGGCCGTCATTCTCCGCCCGCTCGTCGATTTCGACGCGCCTGCCCTTGATGAAGTAGCTATTGCGCCCGCCGCGAACCCGTGTCCACGGCACACCGAAATGCGCCAGCTCGCGGACCGCGACCGGCGCTTCGTCGGCGAATATTTGTGCAACTTCCTGGTCTGCGCCCCAATCCGACCCGCGCACGGTGTCGAGAAAGTGCAGCGTCGGGTTGTCCCCTTCGGATTCGGCGCAGTTGCCGAGCGCCGCCTGCATGCCGCCCTGTGCCGCACAGCTGTGACTGCGTCTCGGCGGCACGAGCGACAAGATCAGCACGTCATGGCCCGCCGCGGCCGCCTCGATCGCGCACCGTTCTCCCGCAAGGCCGCCGCCGATCACGAGAACGTCGGTCGCCTGCAATACCGATTCGCTCACGGCCCTCCTCCAGCGAGCGCGGCCAACGGCGGCGGTATCAGCCCGGCCATCACGGCCAGCGTGAGCGCACCGACTCCGAGCATCGACCAGAGAACGACATGCTCGAACGCTCGAAGTGTCCGCCGCGAAAGACGCGATCCGACGCCCCATTTGACGGCCAGCCGATAGAGTCCCACAGCCGTATGAAACGCGACGCAGATCGTCAGCACAGCGTATAACAGCCAGAGACCTGCCTGCTCGCGCTCGAGCGTCGTACGGGCCTCTATGCCGATCCGGTCGCCGAACAGCGGCGTAAATACGTCGATGGTGATCAAGACAAGGTGAAAGCTGCCGAGCACCAGCGTGATCATTCCGGTGCGCACCTGCCAAATCCACAGAATCGAATCCCCGTGCGGTCGATAGGCCGGGATCTTCCCATGCCCGACTGGCCATCCGCGGCCGGAGGTTCGCAGACGCTTCGCCAGTCGAATCATCCGTCGGCGCTCGCGCAGCTTCGCGGGAATTTTGCGGCTGGCGAACGCGGCGTGGATCAGGAACAGGGCGAAAATGACGACAACCGTGGGCTGGGCTATGTAATAGTCCTCCAGGACGGTCGCAACCCGGTCGAATCCCCGCGCTCCGGTCAGAATGGAACCAACGAGGATCGTGTGGCCAAACATGAAAATCGCCAGGCCAAGACCGCTGGCGCCGCTCAGGATCTCATACGCAAGCTGACGACGGCCCTCACCCGCCGGCAAGTGATGCACCTCGGCAACCCGGTGTAGAGCGTTCATTGGCGCCTGGGCATTCCGTGCTTTGTCTGAAGGGAATCAGCGGCTAATCGTCCGAGAACTCCTCGTCGAGGCGCTCGAGTATGGCCTCGCTGCCTTCTGGAAGCTTGTGCACGATACCGTAATGACAGTCGATGCAGGTCTGGCCGTTGTCGGCCGCCTGGCTGTGACGCCTGGCCGTCCTGCGTTCCTGGGCTTCGAGATCCATCGCATCGAGCGTATGACAGCTGCGACAGAACTTCGAGTCGTCTTCCTTGTATTCCCGCCAAACGATCTCGGCCATTTCGGCTCGATGCGATTCGTACTTCTCCTGCGTATCGAGCTTGCCCATCAGCTCCGGGATGATGTCGAAGGACACCACGAATTTCGTCCAGACGAGATCGAACCAGTTATCGTGCGGCAAATGGCAATCGGCACATTCGGCGCGCACGCCAGACAGGTTTCGAAAGTGAGTCGACGCCTCGTATTCGGGTCGTATGAAAGCATCGTGCGAATGACACACGTAGCAGAATTCCGTCGTGCTGGTCTCGTGCAGGACATAGTTCATCGACCCGAGGGCGGCAGCCCCAAGTGCGAACGCGATGAATGCGCCAAGCGGAATACCTAGAAGCCATTTCGACGCGGGTCTACGCCACAGCCTGGACGCCGGCTTCGGTTGTTCTTCCGTCATGTTGTTACTCTCCTAAAGCCGAAAGCGTGCTCGCGAACGGCGCCAAGTGTCCTAATTTCGGAACTCCCTGTCGTTCAGTGTCGTCGCCGGCCGAACAAAAAACTATCGTGGATTCACGCAATCGGCTGGTTTAGCATTCTGCGCAGGAAGGATCGCGTTTTCCGCGGCGATCCTGCCGCGCATCTGCTCGCGCAGCGTGTTAACGCCGCTAAAAAACTCGCGCATCATCATGACCCACAGGTAACAGCCGCTTTCCGTTAGCGTCAAACGCCCGCCCGAGCGGCGAACGGCCCCGATCGTTCGGAGCGCCATGAGTTCGGGCCAGAGACCCCGTTGAAACCGGCCCTGGAACCGTCGGTCGGCCGTCGCCGTGTCCAGCGCGCCGCTGAAAAGCTGCATGAGCAGAAAATACCGCATCTGATCACGCACCGTCATATCGCGGCGACACACGGTTCCGGTTTTGCCTGCTTCGATCAGGCGTTTGTAGTGATTGATCGAAAAGCTGCTCGCATAGAGTCCGCCATCCAGATAGCTGAATGCGCCGCTCCCCAGGCCGAGGTACTCCTCCCGTTCCACGATGTATTCGTCGAACATGCCGGGTTTCCGCGAAAAGCACCAGGCAGAGGCCCGTTTGTACCCGGCGCCCAACATGCGCTCCGCGATAATCTCGTAAAGCCGGCGCTCGCGGGAATAGTCCACGATGCCGACCGTTCGCTGCATTCGCTTGCGGGTACTTTGTGCACCCATGAGCGGATAAAACGACGCTTGATCCACGCCGATCTCATCGATCAGGATGTCCAGATCCCTGCGCAGCGAGGCTTCCGTTTGTTTCGGGAAGTTAAAGATCAGATCGACGTTCAGCGTATCGAAAACTCCCTCCGCACGCCGCAGGCGCTTCTGGATACGACTACCGCTGCCGTATTTTTCGTAACGCTGCATTTGCCGAAGCAAGTCGTCATCAAAACTCTGTACGCCAACCGAGAGACGCGTGACACCGGCATCCCGAAGGCGCATGAGACCGTCGTGCTCGAGGTCGTCGGGATTGGTCTCTACCGAGAGGCTGCCCAGGGCATGCCGGTCTCGCAGCAGTTCAAGCGTCCTGATCAACTCGTCCGGCATCACGGTGGGCGTGCCGCCGCCGACGTAGAGCTCGTCGAATCGATACCCTCTGCTGCTGACGAGTTCGATCTCGCGGCGTAGCGCCTCGAAGTACTCCTGAGCCGCATTTCGCTTGAATTCAACCCGATGGAACGAACAAAAAGGGCACAGAACGACGCAGTATGGGATGTGCAGATACAGCAGATAGGAACGATCGGACGCCGGCGCCGGCAAATCGGTGCCGGTGGGCGACTCGGTGAGGCTCAGCACCTGCCGGTTGACGCCGCGAAGCATTCTGGTAATGAGCGCGTCGATGTTCACGGTTGGGAACTCGTTATCCCAAAGCGTCGGTCAGGGCGCAAACAGTGGCCCGATATCGGAGTAGATCTTGTACCTGGCGATGAGACCGCCATCGAACTCGAACACGTTGACGAACGGCAGCGTGATCTCGCTCGTGTCGTGCCGGGTATAGGTCGCCTCGCCCTCGCAGACCAGGGTTTCTCCCTCTGAAAGCGCCTGATGCAACGTGTGCCGCAGGCCGGCGATGGAGTCGAAAAAACCGCTGACTGCCTGCCTGATTTCTTCGCGGCCGGCGGCCGGCGCCGCCGAACCGAAACGGAACACCGCGTCCTCCGTCAGAAACCCGACGAAACGCTCGGTGTCCATATCGTCGATGGCCGCAAACAGTTCGACCAAGAGCGCGTCTTGTGTCATTAGCGGCTACTGCTGGCTCGCGTAGTAGTGCAGGAGCGCCTGAACGTCGTCCGCGCTCAGCGCATCCATCTTGTCTTTCATCCGCTTGGGCTGTTCGCGGGCGCCGGACGCGTATTCCTCGAACGTCGTCTCGAGATACCCCATCCACTGACCGGCGAGTATGCCCGCCTCGTCTTCGGGATTCGAGCCGCCGTCCGTATGGCAGCGGGCGCATTCGCTATCGTGCACGGCCTTTCCCGCCGCCGCGAGCGCGGCATCGAATTCTTGCTGCGCGGGAACGAACGGCAGCGCTGCGTAGTGTTCGGCGATCGCCTCGATGTCGTCGTCGCTCAACGCCTTGGCAATCTCGCACATCGTCGTCGCGGCGCGGCTCGTGTCGCCCTGTCGGAAGTCGCTCAGCGCACAGGGCCGGGCTTCGTCACGGTAGTTGTACAACGCGTCCGAGTGCACAAACGCGTCGACGCCGGCGATGGTGGGCATGTCGGTCCACTGGCTGACGCCGTTGTCACCATGACACCCGTTGCACGATTCAACGATGGCATCGATATCGGCCGCGGCAGCCGCGCTGAAAATGATCAAGCCAATTGCGGCAATACCTAACTCGAAATGTTTCATGGCGAATCCTGCGTGCTTTGCCCTGCGGGCATCGTCAATCCAATTCGTTTACGAAATCGTAATCTTCAACGTGCATTGTCTCCTCATCATAGCCTGTTTCGACATGAGTAGAGGCCACTCGGGAGCATAGGTATTTGCCGAAGTGAGAAACGACGCGCGCATCTGGTAAAAAGTTGTACTCAGTCTAAATCCCTCTCGTGTCGACATGGGGGCACGGCGACAAAACAAGAGGAAAAACCGAATGGGCGACATGGGCGGAAGGCTTTTACGATTGTGTACGCTGCTTGCCGCGGCGTCTTTGTTATGGGCATGTGACGGTGACAACGGTGCCGACGGCGCCCCCGGCCCTGCCGGTCCCCCGGGCCCGGCCGGTCCTCCCGGACAGCCCGGACCCAGCGGCGGCGTGCCGGTTTCTTCGGCGGAGCGCATCAACGTCGAGTTTTCCGCCGTTACCGTGCCGGCCGGCGGCGGCGCGCCGACCGTGGAGCTCACGCTCACCAATGACCTCAACCAAGGACTGACCGGCTTGCCGGCCGCCAACATCCGTTTCATCGTCGCCCAGCTCACCCCCGGCACGGAAGGCGGCTCCAGCGAATGGCAGTCCTACATCTCGCGCGACAGCGCGGGTATACCGAACGCACAGGCAACCACCGAAACGGCGACCGCCGGCACCTACGTCGACAACGGCGACGGCAGCTACACCTACACGTTTGCGCAGGCCCTGACCGCTTATACGGCAGCGCCTACTTACGACGAGACCAAAACTCATCGGGTCGGCATTGAAATCCGCACCAATTCCGGCGGCTTCCTGCCCGAGAACATTCCCGCCAACAACGCCCCTTACGATTTCGTCCCTGCGGGCGGCGCGCCGACCTTCTCCCGCGCGATCGTCGACAACGACACCTGCAACGCCTGTCACGACAACCTCGAATTCCACGGCGAGGCGCGCTTCGACATCGGTTACTGCGTGCAATGTCACAACCCGCACTCGATCGACGGCGACACGGTCAACGAGCCCTGGGGCGGGTCGGTGGACATGGTGACGATGATTCACAAACTCCACTACGGCGTGGAACTCACCAACGGCTACAGCGTTGTCGGCTTCGGCGGGACATTACACGACTATTCCGACGTCGTGTTCCCTCAGGACGTGCGCAACTGCCAGACCTGCCACGAAGAGTCGGACACGAACACACCAGAAGCCAGCAACTGGCGCGAGGTGGCCAACCGGACCGCCTGCGGTTCTTGTCACGACGACATCGACTGGGAGAACGGCGGACACGGCGGCGTTTCGTTCTTCGACGACATGCAATGCCTCGATTGCCACGGACCGACCGCCACGGTCAACAACGGCGAGGTCCAGACGCCGGCCGCTCACGCGATTCCGGAGCTGATCGAAAGCGGCAAGTTTCAGTTCAACATCCTGAGCATCACGAACACGGCCGTCGGTGAAAACCCGATCATCGAGTTTTCGGTGACCGATCCGACCAACGGCGACGCACCCTACAACATCCAAACCGATACACCGTTCACCACCTGCGCCGCCGGCGCAAGCCGGCTTGCGATCAGCCTCAACTGGGATACGGACGACTACACGAACACCGGCAGCGGCAACGATCCGGCGCAGCCGATCGGGATGAACCCGCTGACCGCCTGCGGCGGCACGTCGACCGACGTCGGCGCTGGCGTATTCAGCGTCACCTCACCGGTCGCGCTGCCGGCCGAAGCCGGCGGCACGCTCGCGGTCACTATTGACGGACATCCGGCCGTCGAGATCGACGGCACGTTCGAGCGCATCGCGGTCACTAACGTCGTCGAATACGCGAGCATCACCGATCCGGCGCCCGTGCCGCGACGCGACATCGTCAATATCGACAAGTGCGAAGACTGCCACAACCAGCTTACGGTCCACGGCAACAACCGCACGGACGAACCGCAGGTCTGCGCAACCTGTCACAACCCGAACGCAACCGACAGCCGGCAGCGTGTGCCGGTCGCCATGCCGACCATGCCGCCGACGGACTGTGTCAACGTCCTGGGCGCGGACGACGTATCGATCGACTTCAAGTTCATGATCCACGCGATACACGCGGGCGGGGACGTCGGTGTGCCGTACGAAGTCTGCGGTTTCCGCAACAGCGTGCACGTCTACGACTTCGCCTATCCCGGAAAACTCGCCAACTGCGAGGGCTGCCACAACCCGGGCACGTATTATCCCGTCGATCCGGCCACGGTACTGGGCACGACGGTGGACGTAGGCGCCAACCCGTCGATACCGACCGACGACACGGCGATCTCGCCGAACTCGGCCGTGTGCTCGACCTGCCACGTTTCCGACCTGGCCCAGCAGCACATGATCCAGAACGGCGGAGACTTCGCCGCGGCCAAGGCGGCCGACAGCTCGCTGATTTCGTCGGGCGTGGAAACCTGCCAGCTTTGTCACGGCCCGGGCCGGTCGTCGGACGTCAGGGAAGTGCATGGAGTCGGCGCGTTCCTCTTCAACTGAGTTGAAGCCGGGACCGCCGCGGTGCTGAATTCCTGCAAAAACGGTCGGCCGCGCCTCGCGCGCGGCCGGCGGTTGCAGGCTATGCTTGCCGTCTTCGTTGGTCTGCTGACGCCCTGGGCGGTCAACTCGCAGACCGCCTCGGACGCCGAATACAGCCGCAGGGGCGCCGATACCTGTCTCTCGTGCCACGAGGACGAGGTAACGCTCGCGGTATTCCGCAGCAAACACGCGATACCGAGCGACCCGCGCGGTCCGTTCGGCCACGGTCAGCTGCAATGCGAGTCCTGCCACGGCCCCGGCGACGCGCATTCGGGCCGGGTGCGGCGCGGGCAGGAACGACCCGCCATCTTGAGCTTCAGCGACTTCTACCCGAACGCACCGGCCGTCGAGAACGCCATGTGCCTGGGTTGTCACGAGGGCGACGTCGGTTTCGGATGGCACGGCGGCGCGCACGGTAACGATGACGTCGCCTGCGCCGACTGTCACACGAGCCACACCGCGCGAGACGCCGTGTTGCAAACGTCTACGCAGCCCGCCGTTTGCTACGATTGCCACCAGCTCGAGCGCAGCGAAACCCTGAAAGCGTTTGCGCACCCGTTTTTCGAGGGCAAGATGGATTGCGCTTCCTGCCACAGCGCTCACGGCGATACCGTCGCGACGGATCTCGTCCGGCAGACCTTGAACGACACCTGTTACCAGTGCCACGCCGAGAAACGCGGCCCCTTCGTCTGGGAGCATGCGCCGGTCAGTGAAGACTGCGGGCTGTGCCACGCGCCGCATGGGTCGAATCATGCCGGCATGCTGACTCAGCGCGGACCGCTGCTGTGCCAGGGCTGCCACTCGCAGTCGGGGCACCCCAGCGTCGCTTTTGACGCCGACGGCTTACCCGCTGCGGGCACGCCGTCGCAGTTCCTGCTCGGACAGAACTGCCTCAACTGTCACACCCAGGTACACGGCTCCAACCACCCGTCCGGCTCGAAACTGATGCGGTGATGCGAATGCCCCTTATGACCAACACTAATCCGAGCATTGCGAAAACTCCGCGATCGCGCTCGCCGCTCGTCGGTGTGCTGGTGGTCGTCGGATTCGCCGCCGCGGCAACACCCGGGAACGATGCCGACGCGCAGACGGTTGACACGAGCGAGTGGGTTTGCGAATTCTGCCCGTTCGAGACTGGCCACCGCGCCGACTACGGCGTCGGCGCGAGCAGCGTAAGCGAGGACTCGGCGTATTTTGACGACGCCACCGGCTACGGCGACGAGGGCGTCGTCGCAAACCTCGACGGCGAAGGGACCTACACGAGCGCAAACCACCGTCTCGAATGGACGGCCGAAGACTTGGGGCTTGACTCCAGATTCGCCGAACTCCGCGGCGGTAAACCCGGCGCGTTCGACTACAAGCTCGGCTACCGCGAGATTCCGCGCCGGCAATTCATCACGACGGAGAGCATTTTTGCACGCGCCGGCGGCGACGCCCTGTCACTGCCCGTAGACTGGGTTACGGCCGGATCGACCGCCGGGTTTACGCAACTCGACGCAAACCTGTCCGCTCGCGATATCGAGAGTGACCGCAGCATGGTCAACCTGGGCGGCCGCTATTTCCTTTCCGACGCGTTCAGCTTTACCGCGAACTACCGGAGACAGGAACAGGATGGCGTGGATATCCTCGGCGGTTCGCATTTCACGACCGCCAGCCTCCTGCCGATGCCTTTTGATTACGTAACCGACGAAGTTGACGTCGGTGTGCGTTACTCCGCGGACCGCGGTTTTTTGTCGTTGGCCTGGTATCTGTCGGACTTCGAGAGCGGCGGCGACTCGTTTGACTGGCAGAGCCCGTTCATCACCGCGGCGGGCGCCGAATCCACCGGACTGGCGCAGCCGCCCGACAATCGTTTCCAGCAGCTGTCGTTGTCCGGCGGCTATCGCTTCGTGGAGTCCCGCACCTACCTGAGTTTTTCGGCATCGGTCGGACAAATCGAGCAGGACGACACCCTGCTGCCGTATACCGGCAACGCAAACCTGGTGACGGCCCCACTGCCGCGTGCGAGCCTGGACGGCGAAGTCAACACCAGCAACTTTGCGTTTTCCGTAACGTCGCGAGTCATCGACAAAGCGCGCCTGAGACTGAGTTATCGCTATGACGAGCGCGACAACGAAACGCCGCAGGAACTGTGGAACAGGGTCATTACGGACACGTTTGTTTCGGACGATATCGAAGCGAACATCCCTTACGGCTATGAACGCGCAACGCTGAGTGCAAGTGCGGACTACGATCTCTTCGACGCATTGCGCGTTTCGGGCGGCTACGACTACAGAGACTTCGACCGGGACTTCCAGGAAGTCGCCGAACAGACCGAGGAAACAGGCTGGGGCCGCCTGCGCTGGCGCCCGAACCGGATTATCGATGTCGCCCTCAAAGGCGGTGCGTCGAGGCGCGATATCGACCGCTACAACGAGAGCTTCGCCGTCTCCCTGGGGCAGAATCCGCTCCTCCGCAAATACAACCTCGCCTTCCGCTATCGGGAATTCGGCGAACTCGAGCTGACCGCTTCCCTGCCGGAGACGCCGGTCAGCGTGACTCTCAGCGGATTTATCGCCGACGACAGTTACACGGAATCGTCACTGGGCCTCACGTCGGCGGATGAATCCCGCTTCGCGCTCGACCTGAACTGGAATTTTTCGGAGAACGGCCTGCTGTACCTGACTGGCGGCGTCGAAACTATCGAATCCACGCAGCTCGGCAGCGAGTCCTTCGCGGGCGCGGACTGGCGGGTGGACAACGAGGACGGCTTCGCGACCTTCGGCGGCGGTTTCAGAATCCAGCGGATCGCCGAAAAATTCGACCTGCAGCTCGACTACACGCGCTCCGACGGCAACACGGAAATCGTCGTGACTTCGGACGCCGACGGACGGAGCCGTTTCCCCGACCTGGAATCGACGCTCGACTACCTGCGGGTGAAGTTGGCGTATCAACGCTCCGAACGGCTCGAAATCGCCGCGTCTCTTCGATACCAGCGCCTGGAGACCGAGGACTGGGCGCTCCAGGACGTCGGGCCCGCCACCATCCCGTCCGTGCTCACCCTGGGCGCGGAACCCTTCGACGATGACGTGTTGATCTTCGGCATGAGCTTCCGCTATGCCGTGGGAGGATCGGATTCTTCTACCTGAGCGGAATCGAATAGCCGATGAGTAAAGATAACAGCATCTGGCTGCTTGTCTTTATCATTATCGGCGTGATTGCCGGCCTGTTCGTCGGCTGGTATTGGGGCGCCGCTGCGGTCGGCGTCGCCTGGCTCGGTCAGCTGTTCCTCAACACGCTGTCGATGCTGGTCATACCGCTGCTCATCAGCGCCGTGATTTCGGGCGTCACTTCCGTCGGCGACGTCCGCCATCTCGGCCGGCTCAGCGCCGTCACGATAACCTACTACTTCGTTACCGTCGTGATCGCCGTGCTGATCGGGCTCGTCATGGTCAACCTGATTCAGCCCGGCGTCGGTGTGTCGACCGCGGGCCTGGAGCAGCCCGACGAAGTCATCCGCGCGGCGCAGGAACGCGACATCGGCGACATCCTGCTTTCGATGGTGTCGCCAAACCTGATTGCCGCCGCCGCCGAGACGAATCTTCTGCCGCTGATCTTGTGGTCGGTCGCCTTCGGCATCGCGTTGGCGAGCCTCGACGGAAAGGGCAAACCGGCCGCCAAATTCTTCGAGAGTTTCAACGAAGGCATGATGCTGCTGGTGTCCTGGGTGATGTATTTTGCACCCATTGGCGTGTTCGGCCTGATTGCCGGCATGTTCGGCGCCGCCGGCAGCACCGACGCGTTTGTCGAGAAGATCAACGCCGTCGGTTTGCACGTGTTTACGGTGCTTTCCGGCCTGGCCGTGCACTTCGTCGTTCTCCTTCTGATCCTGCTCTTCGTTGCCAAACAGCCGTTTGCTTATCTGCTCAGCATGCTGCGGGCGATCGTGACCGCATTCGCGACCGCGAGTTCGACGGCAACGCTGCCGCTCACGATACAGTGCGCAAAAGAGCGCGGCATCGATGAACGGGCCCGGCGTTTTGTACTGCCGCTGGGCAGCACGGTCAACATGGACGGCACGGCACTCTACGAAGCCGCCGCGGCTATGTTCATCGCACAGGCGTACGGTCTGCAGCTCGGCCTGGGACAGCAGGCCATTATTGTGGTCACCGCGACGCTCGCGGCCATCGGCGCGGCCGGCATCCCGCAAGCCGGACTGGTCACGATGATCATCGTATTGCAGGTGGTCGGGCTGCCGCTGGAAGGTATCGGCCTGCTGCTGGCGGTGGATTGGTTCCTGGATCGTTTCAGAACCGCGACGAACGTCTGGGGCGACGCGGTCGGCGCGGCGGTCGTGCATCGTTATCTGGAAGACAGGTTTTGAGCTGAAGCCTCCGCAGGTCGCTAGTCGATCGTGATTTCACGCCGGTGTTTGCGGAAAAACGTGAGGCCCAGGGCAAAACCGATCAACGCGCCGCTGATGTGCGCCACCAGATTGATACCGCCCATTTCTTCCTGGGTAAACAAGGTGTAAACGTCCAGGCCGATGTAGATCAGCGCCAGAAGCCACGCCGACACCGCAACGGTGCCGATCTTGATGAGGACCCAATAGAAACAGCGCACCTTGGCCGTGGGCATGAAAAACGCGAGCATCGCGATCATGCCCATGACGACGCCGGACAAACCGACGGTTGGCAGCGGGTTTTCCACCGACATCATCGCCACCGAATAGGAAATATTCGTACCGAAAACGATCGCCATGATGACGCCGGCAAACGCAAGCGATCCGACAATCAATTCGACGGCTGCGGCAAACGCGTAGAAGAACAGCAAATTGCCGATGAGATGCTCCCAGCTACCGTGAGAAAAACTCGAGGTGACCATCGTCACCGGATTCCAACTTTTTGGCGAATACCAGAGTTCCTTGGTTGTCAGCGTGGGCACCCGGGAGCGGTAGGTGCGGTATTCGTCGTCCAGGAAATCGCGAATGTACAGCTTGCTGTCTTCTTCGCTCAGCCCCGCAAAACTTTTGCTGTTCTCCGCATACTCGCCAATGATCCTGCCGGGATCGTCCGCGACGCCCAGTTCGTACATCAACTCCACGCAGCGGGCTGGCGAAGCGTCGCCGATCGATTTTTCAAGCGCAAGCATCGCAACGTGTGACCGGCTCTTCGAGCAGAACCACTCTGTTTTCTTGGTGAACTCCGCCTCGTTTGCGTACTGTTTCGAGTAGATGGCAATGCATACCAGGCTGACGAGGATCGTCAGAAACGGAATCCTGTTGAGGCTCAGGTCGAGTTTGTAAGGAAAAAACAGCATATAGCGGCCCCGGCGGTGACTGACCATTTGAACATCTAAACAACGCCGATTCCGGGCGGCTATCACAGATTTCGAGCAGTTGCGGCATTCGACAGCGGGCGCTGAGCGGCCGGTCGCGCGTCGCCCGACGAACCCCTGCAAGCGCATCGTTTATACTGGCCGATAATACCGGCCCGGGAGAAGGCCCGCATCGATGCAATACCTCGTAACGTTCACACAAGTTTTTGTCATTCTCACGCTGCTCGCGTTCGGGCTCAAATACGGAAACCGCCGCCTCGTAAAGTACTTCGAGGGACGCCCGCATCTCAAGATTCGCCAGCAGCTCATTCAGATCGGCGGCGCGTTGTTCGTTGTCTTGCTGCTAATTCTCCTCATGCCGTTGGGTGACGATCTGCGCGGCAACTTGCTGGGCTTTTACGGCATCATCGTCAGCGCGACCATCGCCCTGTCTTCTACGACACTCGTTGGCAATATCCTCGCGGGCATAATGCTCAAGGCCATTGGCAGCTGCCGCCCGGGCAACTACATCACTGTCGGCGAGCACTTCGGGCGAATCTCCGAAATGGACTTGCTACACACGGAAATACAAACCGAAGAACGCGATCTGACGACGCTGCCGAACTTGTACCTCGTTACCAATCCGGTCCGCGTCATGCGCAAATCCGGCGCCATGCTGTACGTGGAACTGTCTCTGGGCTACGACGTGTCGCGGCACCGCGTTGAAGATCTGCTGGTACAGGCGGCAAAAGACACCGGACTCGAGAGTCCGTTCGTGCAGATACGGAATCTGGGCGACTACTCGGTGACTTACCGGGTATCCGGCGTGTTAAAGGAATCCAATCGACTCCTGGAAAAACGCCGGGAGCTGCGCGGTAAAACGATGGATGCCCTCCACGAAGCGGAGATCGAAATTGTCTCACCCACCTTCATGAATACGCGTTCCCTCAAGAAGGACCAGACGTTCATTGCGAAGGGCGGCGAATTACCGGCTACCCGAGCCAGCGCCAAAACACCCGATTCCGTGGTTTTCGACAAAGCGGAAAAAGCCCAGTCGGTCGAGAAGCTCCGCGAGACGCTGGACGAACTGCACGCGCAGCTGAAGAGCCTTCACGAGGCGGCGGCCGAGACAACCGACGAACGGACAACCGAGGCCGCGCGTTCGGATATCGACTTTCTCGAACAGCGAGTTGAGAGAATCAAAGCGCTGATCGAAAGAAAGGAAGCGAAGATCGCAAAGGAATAGCTTGTGCCTCAAACCGTGATATGCATAGGCGCTGCCGTGATAAAGGGCGACAGGCTTCTTGCCGTCAGGCAAGCTGCAGGGCACTCGCTCGAAGGTCAGTGGACGGTCCCCTGGGGCCGTTTGGAGGACGGGGAATCACCCGCCGCGGCGGTGCTGCGGGAGGTTCGGGAGGAATCGGGGATCGTGGCTTCCGTAAACGGCCTTCTCGGCGTGCAGGAGCTCCCGGAACCCTGGAAGGGCTGGATAGCGCTTCTGTATCACTGCGACCACCGGGACGGCAGCCCAACGCCGGACCATCGGGAAACGGACGCCGCCGAATACATGACGCTTGCGGAACTGGACGCGCTCGACGAACCGGTCGAACCATGGTCGGAGTGGTTCATGCGGCGGGTTCTATCGGAGGATTATTCGTTGAGGGCGGCAAGCGAGTCCAATCCGTATCATCCTGAAATCGGATACCTCTAGTCGAGCGGGCCGATAACGCGTCAAACCGCTATTTCAACAGACGGGTGTTCGTATAGGCCCCGTACCAGCCGAACCAGAACGCGTTATGCGACGGCAATCGGGAAAGTTCGGCGCCGGCGCTCGATACCAGCCGATCCTCGCGCAGCGCCCATTTCATCCCCTGCGAATCGCGTAGTTCAGCGTCGCCGTCCCAATCGCTGAAACGCAGCCCGTTTGTTTCGTAAGCCCGGATCGCGCCGGAGCGGTCCGTGACAACCACGAATTCACGCTCCCCAATACGCTCGTGCAACAGGGGATTCGCCTTTGCGTACGACGTCGTAATCGCCAAAGGCGCCTCTTCGCTGTCGCTGAAGACCAGGCCGAATACGTCCTCCTTGTTCGCCAGGCGCTTGTCGACCTGCGAACTGTTGAACATCAGCCGATCTGTCGCAAAGTAGTCTCGGTAGGCGGCGCCTTCGGCGTAGTCGCGCCGATGCCCGGTGTCGATCGAAAGCACCTTCGTGTCCGGATGGCGCCGGCGCCATTCGCCCCAGGTGGTCGTGACAACCGTTCGACGCGGCAGGCGAACGTTTTTTCCGACCAGCGGACCAACCACCGGTTTACCCCACATCGTATTCCACAAGGACTGAGTTTCCCGGTCGTACATCAGCTTGTTCGACCGAAACAGGAATCCGCTGGTGCCCATGTCGTGCCGAACGCCGCCGACCGTGGTTTCGTAAAGAATCATGGAACCACACAACGTGCAGTAAACGCCGACGACGGGCAGGTCGCCAACCGTATCGACGAACATTTCGTGCCAGGCGAGAATACGTTTCGGGTACGCCCGCACGTCGCCGTTTACCTCCAGGCCAAAAACGACATTGTCGTCGTCCAGGTAACCCGCGTCCTCGGCGGCGATCATCTCCGGGCGGCGTAACGGCGGGATACCGTCCTGCCGAACCCCGCCCCAGCGGATTTCGTCGAGTCGAATGTCGCTCGCGTGTTCGGCGGAAAAATAGGCCGTAAAGCGCGGGTCGATTGCGCCGTACAGCCTGGATTTGAATTCGGCGTAATACGGTGGATGATCGAATTCCTGCCGCCAGGCCCAGCTAAACCAGGCGTTCAGATCGTACCCGAAGTCCTGACGGGTACGTTTTCGTAACAACTCCATGCTACGGCGTCGCAGTATCGGCGTTCGCGTCAGGGAAACGTATTCCACCACCGCGGGCGCCAGATGATTTTCCCATCGACGATCCAGCCGCCCGATCGCCCGAAGCTGAATCGCCGGATCAGAATCCGTCAATCCCAGCAGCGCGGGTTCGTCGGCAACCTGGGGCCCAACCGTCGCGTCCCCGGCGGCGACGACGTCGGAACGACCGCAGGCTCCGGCGGTAAGGAGCAGAAACAGGAATAGCGCACTCGGGCTCAATCCGAAATGCCGGGCCCGCGTTTTGGCCGTCGGCATTGCCGTTCGATGAGTCGGTCGTTGGCTCGGTCGTTTGTCTCGCACGCTGAACGATGCTCCCGCAGGCCCTGCCGAACGCAAACGGAATCGGACGGGGCAATGTAATGAGCGGCGAACAAGCTCCGGACCCGTGAGTTCGGGAACTTGATCGCCGACACCGTTCAAGATGACCGGTATGCCGACGGGCTTATTACCGGTCGCCCGCTGTCGTCACTACATGTCGAACGCTTCGGCGACTTCCACGGACCCTTTCGAGTCGAGAATCGGACAGCCCTTGGCTTTCGCCAGCGCGTCGTCGAGGTCCGACGCCTCGATCAGGCTATAACCGCTCGCCGGATTGGAGCCGCCGTTGTCGGTAACGGAGCGGTCGCTGTTGACCGTGCTGGACACGCCAACCGGATTGCCGCCGTCAATCACCGCAGCCCCCATGGAGCCGAACCACTGCCCCCAGGCGTCCATCACTTTCGCCACTTCTTCGTCGGTTTGCGGTTTTTCGCCGCCGTGGTACACGAACAGGTATTTCGCCATCGTTTTTCTCCTCTCAGGAATAGCCCCATACGATACGGGAAGTAGAGGGTATCTCCATCGCCGGCGATAAACAGTGGGCATATTGCTGATAACATGGCTCCCATGATGTGTAACCTGCACAGTCTCAATGCCTAGCCCGGGCGGACAAACCCTCTTGAGGCAATCGCTGGCCGCGCTGGCGCGCGCCGGCGTCGTCCCGGACGTAGCGCCGGTGCTGGACACGCGGACAGCGCTTGTCGAACAGCGGCTTCGGGAGGCCGTACTCGACGAGATTCCGGCTTTTTCCGAATCCGGCAACCCGGACGTTCTCCCGCAGCTGGCCGAACACGCGGCGATGCATATCCGTGAAATAAAACGACTGCTCGGCGGCGGGCACACCGGCGAATTCGATTTTGTCAGGGCGCACGCGCGGCGACGCGCCGAACAAAAGTTTCCTCTCGAGGCGACGCTGCACGCCTACCGCTGCGGTCACAAGGTTTTTTCCCGCTGGATTCGCGAAGCGGCCTTGTTCAACGAAAAACCGGATGCCAGGCAGACGGCCCAGCAGATAACTGCGGCTGTCGCCGACTTTGCGATCGAATACACGAATACGATCAGCACGATCGCCACGTCCGAGTACGTCAGCCGGACGCGCCGGCTGGCGGAGGCGGAAGGTGATCTGCGCACTGAACTGATGAACGTTCTGCTCGGCGGTTATGACGAATCCGACGGTCGTGTTGCCCGCATTCTGCGTCGAGCGGGATACCTCGAACAAAGAAAGTCGTATTGCGTCGCGGTATCGCAACCCACCGAACCCGCCGAAATGGACAATCCCGGTCGCGCGCAGCGGCTGGCGGACGCGATTAGCCAGTCGGTGTCCGGGCTGCCGATCCGAACCCTGACCGGTATTCGGGAAAACCTTGTCGTTGCCGTGTTTTCGGCCACGCGCCGACTCTCCGGATGGACGCCCCCCAAGGCCACGCTCGCCGAAAGCGTCTGCTCGGCGCTCTGGAAAATCGGCCCGTACGCCACCATCGGCTTGAGCGGCGACGTGCCGTCGACGTCTCACGTCCCACGAGCGTTCAACGAAGCCCGGCTTGCGCTCGATTTCGCCGATATCCGCCATCGCGTTCTGCGAATTTCCGACATCTCCATCCGACAGATGGTTTTGCGAACGGCACAGGACAATATGCAATCCACCTTACCCGGCTGGGTCGCCGAATTTCTGGCCGCGGACAAAAAGGCGAAAGGCTCGTTGATCGATACGCTGCGCGCCTATGCCGACGCCGACATGAACACGATTCGCGCGGCGCAAGCATTGTCCGTACATCCGAATACCGTGTACTCGCGTCTGCAGCGCGTCAAAGATGCGACCGGCCTGGACGCCCTCAGGTTTCACGTACTGACCGAGCTTCTGCTTGCCGCCGATTACGAACGAATCTGATCAGGACAAAGCGTCGATCAGACGCTCGATGTCTTCCTCGTCGTTGAACACCGACGGCGAAATCCGTAGATGATACGGGGCGACGGTCAGGCTTATGTTTGCCTCGCGCATTCTGCCGCGCAGCGATTGCACGTCGCCGTCATGCCGAAACGACACCAGCGCAGTCCCGGCGTCGTGCGGCGTGATCGGCTCGAATCCAAGCGCCGGCAGCGCCCGCTGCAGCCGGTCGATCAACGGTTGCCGGTACGCCTGAATCCTGTCCGCGCCGACCGCGAGCAGGTAGTCGAGCGAGTGATCGAGCAGCGCGGCGACGATGTTCGCCTGCGAACCCATCGCAAAATACCCTCGCGCACCCCCGACGTGACGGTAGTCGGTAACTGCATCGGCCTCGCCGGGCGCCGGAAACCCGAGGTCTGTGCGTTTGTCCAGCTGATAGTGCCCGAACCACGGCCGGCCGATGTCCTTCAGCCGGTCTTTTCTCGCGTACAAAAAACCAAGGCCCTGCTCTCCCATGAGCCACTTGTAGCTTGCCGTCGAACAAAAATCGACGCGCGACGCGCGCACGTCGAACGGCATGCTGCCAACCGCGTGCACGACGTCCGCGTAAACGTAAGCGCCGTGCTCGTGCGCGAGCCGACAAATGCGGTCCAGATCGTGTCGAAACCCGTTGACCATCGAGACGAGCGAGATGCTCACGAGACGCGTATCGCGATTGATCGCTGCCTCGAATTGCTCCGCGCTTATCCGGCCGTCGCTGCCCGCACGTAGTGTAACGACGTCCATCCCGCGGTCGGCAAGCTGGGCATACGTCGGCAGGGAGCCGACGTAGTGGAGGTCGTCCGTGACGATTCGACCGCCGATACGGGGGATGTCGAGCGCCTTCAACACGAGATTCTCGCCCACCGTCGTACTCTGTACGAAAGCGACCTCATCGGATACCGCGTTGATGAGTTTGGCGTACTTGTTCAGAACGTTCTGGTAAGTGCCGACGTTCGAGAAATCGGTGTCGGTCGAATAGGATTTGTAGTCCAGATAGCGACCTACGGCCCGTATCGCGCCGAGACTGACGGGGTGCTGGCTCGCGCTGTTCAGGTAGGTCCTGTTGAACGGTGCAAACGCGGACTTGTGCGGCAGCGGGGAGCTGACGTCAAATTCGGCTGCCTTGTCGTCCGCGGAGGCGTCGGCGGCCGAATACGCCGCAGGCGCGAGCAGCGCCGCGGGCGCGGCCGCCAGGCAGGTACGACGAGTGATCATGGCGGACCTCCGGAAACGATGGTTCTGGATTCAGCCGGGGTAGTGTAACAACTCACGCCCTTCCTTCGATGGAAGGCTATCGCGGCGCTTTGTTTCGAGGCGATTTTGAGCGTAGCGCGCGCGACGACGCGGATTCACGCAAACCCCGATCACCGATCGTCGCAGCGCGTCTCGAATACGCGGCGCACAGCTGGCAATTTTCCCGTTGTTTTAGAAAGCTCTCCAACGTAAACCTCCAAACCGAAACAGTTGCTAGAGGTAACTGTTTGAAAAAAATATTTGCCGCAATTGGTCACCGCAAACCAACGGATTCCTTGCCGCGCCTGAAAAACAAAACGCGAGAAAATTGATGAACTAATGACGATTACGTAGCGCAGCACTTCAAGTTGGGTCAATCGTTTCACGGTCGGATCGACGTTTGCGCGGTCTATCGGCAAAACCAAAACATGTTAGATTATGTTGCGTTTGAAATAGTGGGGAAAATACGGCAGTCCATGCTCTTTGGGTTCCTGGTCCGCACAGTTCGGCCGGTTGGCGATAACGATATTCAACATGCACGCTGACAATTTGGTTGATGGATATTCGCACAGTTAAAGTATCCCTGGCAGTCCTGGCCGTCGCCCTGCTCGTTGGCGTTTTGTCGCTCCTGATTATCGAATCGAGAGCGGTCAAAGACGACTATTACGTGTCTCATGCGGAACGCATGAGAGCCGTCGAAACATCCGCCGCGGATATAGAGGCCGTGTTGGCGAGTGCGGAAAACGCCTTGGAGGAAGGCGCCGGCGTTTCACTGTCGGCCGACCTGGCCCTCGCCCGGCTTGCGGAGAACAACCGGCTTTTGCAGGATCTCTCCGATATCCCGCGCACCAATCTCGAACTCTCTGCGCAGCTCGGCAGTTTCGACGCCGCGCTGCGACAGTTTGTGGACGGCGGACGGGAGTTGGTGCAACGGCAAAACGCGCTGGCCGCATCCCTTTCGACTCTGCAGAATGAATCCCCCGCCCTCGTCAAGCATCTTCGCGATCAGGGTTTGGCGGAGCCGTCGCAACGGGCCTTTACGCTTGCCGTCGAGCTATTCGAGTTTGCGACCGGTAACAGCACCGCCGAATCGGGCCAGATGTCCGCTCGGTTGGGCGAGTTCCGCAACGACGCTCTTGCGATACCCGCGATATCCGAGCGGGTGGTCGCGTTTGCGAACGCGGCGAACGCCGTGCTGGACGAGCGTGCCGCCGCCGAAGCCGCCCTGGTCTCCATCCGGAACAGCCCGGCGATCGCCGAGTTGGCCGAACTGAAACGGGTTCTCGTCAACCTGAATCAGGACACGGTAGGCCGCTCCGAGCGCGCCGGACTTCTCCTGGCCGTTTGTGCGGTGCTGCTGCTGATCTCCGCGGCCTACGCAATTGCCCGACTGCAGTTCAGCTATCGTGAATTGAACCAGGTAAACGTCAAGCTGGAAGAACGCGTGCTCGCCAGGACGGAGCAGTTGTCCAAAGCCTACGACGATCTCAAGGAGTCGCAGGTACAGCTCATCCATGCGGAGAAAATGTCCTCCCTCGGAGAAATGGTCGCCGGCATCAGCCATGAGATCAACACGCCTCTTTGGTACCTGATGAACAACTCGAGCGTCATCCGCGAACGTCTCGACGTCGTCAGCGAGCTGTGCGACGTGGCGGAACGTATGGTTGCTTCGGCTCGGTCCAGGACAAACGTCAACGAAACCGTAGGGCGCGGCCTCGTCGAGATGGACCGGCTCATGAATGAGGGTATTCGAGACGACATCGACGAGGCGAAGGGTCTGGTCCAGGACAGCATCGACGGACTGGACGACCTGACTGCCCTCGCCCAGGGCCTGAAGGACTTCAGCAGGCTGGATCGCGCGCAGCAGGGAGAATTCGACGTCAACGACGGGCTGGACAGAACCCTTTTGATCGCGAAAAACAAAATCAAACACAAAGCAACCGTCCACAAACACTACGGTGACGTCCCGAAGATCTTCTGCTCCCCTTCTCAGATCAATCAGATTTTTCTCAATCTGTTGACGAACGCAGTGGACTCGATCGACGAGCGCGGCGACATCGTCATTCACACTTGCGAACAACACGGCAACGTGGAAATCAGCATAACGGACACCGGCTGCGGAATACCGGCCGACGTGCTGCCCAAAATCCGTAACCCGTTTTTCACCACGAAAGAAGTAGGAAAAGGGACCGGTCTCGGCCTCTCGATCGTTGACCGGATCATTGCCGAACACGGCGGCAAACTGCGCATCGAATCCGAACCCGGCAAGGGCACGACCGTCACCGTGGTGCTTCCGGCGGCGCAGCATGAAGTCCTGGATATCAAAGAATATCAGCAAGACGCGGGCGGGACCGCGGCGGACATCGACGCCGCGGCCCATAATCTGAACAGCACATCGGAACATGACCGAAGGGCCATGTCCGCCTGAGGCCGTCAACACTGGCGTCGACCTTTTATCTCCAGATACTCAGTTGAAAAAGGATAGTCAATTGCAGACGAACAACGCGAAGAACAAGGCACGCGTCCTATTTGTCGATGATGAAAAAAGAGTATTGAACTCGATGCGGGGGATGTTCCGCAGGGACTTCGATTTGTTCTTGACGACGGAGGGAGCCGACGCCGTAAAAATCGCGGCGGAAACGCCCATCGACGTGATTGTCGCGGACCAGCGGATGCCGGGCATGACCGGTATCGAAGTCTTGGGAAAGGTAAAGGAATTTTCGCCGGATACCATTCGCATACTGCTGACCGGTTATGCGGACCCGAGTGCGGTCGAAGGTTCGATAAACGTCGGTGAAGTCTTCCGCTTTCTTGGTAAACCCTGTCCGCCGAAAGTGCTGCGCGACACCTTGGAACTCGCGGTGACCGCCACCCGGTCTGCAAAATCCGCCGCCAGTCCGTCCCCCGACGTCCTCGACGGCGATCCCCACACACCGCGGCTGCCGGAACCCGCGTGGAGAAGCGCCGCGCCGCTGCCGGCAGAACCGCAGGCGCCTCAGCGGTCTGCGTCGGCTGACGCTGTCGGAAGCGGCGCAGTTCCCGCGCCTGGAGCGCCGGAAATTGATCGGACCGGAAAACCGGCAATGCGGGATGAGGCGAGCAGTGGACTACTGTCTCGATTAACGTCCATCGGCGAGGTTGCGTTTGCGTGGGATTCGTACGGACGACGCCGTGACGCAGCCGGCACCGCACAGCCGGAGATTTCCAGCCGGGAAGCAGGGGTTGTGCTGTACACCGTGGATTCGCTATTTGCCGAAACCGCTCTTCGCACGCTTTCCGCGAATCGAAGCACTACCCTGGCAACGTCATTGATCAAAGTGATGCGGGCAATCGAGCAGCACCGCTGCGGCATACTGGTTACCGATATTTCTGGCAACAGCGCGCGGCTGCAGAGAATCATTTCGGCGCTGAAACAGGTCCGGCCCGAACTCGTAACGATTGCCGTGAGCGACACGCGGGACACGACGGAAATGGTCGAGCTCATCAATCACGGTCAGGTGTTTCGGTACCTCCGAAAACCCGTCTCTCCGGAGCAGCTGAGCGCCGCCGTAAAAGACGCTTCCGCCAAGAACCTCGAACTGCAGAACAACCCGGGGGCGCTGCGACGCCACACGGTAGCGGCGCCGATCGCCGGACCTAGCGCGGCCGACACGCTGGATCAGGTGCTGCGCGGCACCGAGAACTTCTGAATCTGACGAAACGCGCATCAGACGAGCCGAAGCGGGGCAAACGAAACGAATCAGATGACGGAAACGAAAGAGTACAGTTCGTTACCGCTGGTGCTGGCGGCCTCCGGCACCATCTTGTTGAGCGCCGCCATCGGCTGGTTCTTTTTGGGTTCACCGGCCCCGGAACCGATCATTCACGAAAACGGCGCTGCTGTGCTTACGCCGGCAATCGAAGCCGACGACCCATCCGTTGGGCTGGCGCCAATCGACGTAGACGACGACGTGCTCCTGCCGCCGCCGGCGCTTGCGGTGACGGAACGCCGCACGGACCCCGCTCCGGTGGACGTGGACTCCGAGTTGCGCAAAGCGCGTCTTGCCGCCGGCGCGGACATGTTGGTATCGCCGCCTGAACGCAACGCGCTTTACTTCTACGGGCGGATCATCGACACCGTTCCCGACCACGCAGAGGCCAACAGCGAGTTCGACGCGGTGCTGGCTCGCGTTGCGCTGATCGTCTCCGATCATCTCTCGCTCGGCAACTTCGACGATGCGTACAGTCTGGCCGTGCTCGTCGCCGGCCATCGACCGGAGCATCCGCTTGTCGGCACCCTGCGCACAAGCCTGAACGATCGTGCTGGCCGTCTTATCGACCTGGCGATGCAGCATACGCGCGACGGCAACGACGATGACGCCGCCGCCGCGCTGGCCGACCTCGAGGCACTGCCCGGCTTTGACGCCGAATACGTCGCCGCGGCCCGGAATTCGATCGGGTCGGCGCGGCAGGCGCGTATCGACGCCGAACGCGACAGAATCGAAACAGAGCGACTCGCCGCCGAACTGTCGGTGATCGAGTGGACCGGGAAAGTCCGCGGAGCGATAAAGTCGGGCCGGCTTCTCTCGCCGGCAGGCGACAGCGCCCGCGACTATCTGGCCGAACGCGACGAACCCAAGGAATCGAAGGACGCGCTTACCGATGAACTTCTCGCGGCGTTGATGGCCGCCGGCCAGCAGAATGCGGAAACGGGAAACGTGGTCGAAGCGGAATCGCTCATCAACGCCGCGAGCGACCTGCGTGCCGACGCCGCCGGTCTCAACGAAATTCGGGAGGTCATCGAGCAAAAGCTCATCGAGGCCGAGGGCGCCAGGGTTATCGGGATCAACAATTTCGTTCGCCTTAACACGACGCCGGCCCGCTACCCGCGCATCGCCAACCAGCTCAACATCACCGGCTGGGTTGACGTCGTGTTCACGGTAACCCCAATGGGATCAACGACCGACATTGCGGTCGTCGAGGCGGAGCCCGAGAACGTTTTTGACGAGTCCGCGATCAAGGCGGTGGAGCAATGGACGTTTCAGCCACGCCAGTATCGGGGACGGTTGATCAACCAGCGCACATCCGCCCGTCTGGTTTTCCGCCTGGAATAAGCCTTCTACCTGCCGGGTCAATCCGGGGAAAACGGCCCGTCACGCCGCTGGGCCGAATGTCTCGGAGCGAATGCGCTCCGGACGAACGCCGCGCCCGACGAGTGCCGCGACAACGTCCGCGAGAAAACCCGCTGGACCGCACAGGTAAAAATCGGCGTCCAGGCCGGGAATCAGTTCTTCTATCAGATCACCGGTGACGCGGCCGCGCCGGTGGTAGTCCCAGCCTTTCCGATCGGTTTCGCGTGGTTGACTGTACACGACCTCGAGGTTCAGGTTGTCGCGGCGGGCGACGACGGACCGAATCTCGTCGCTCAGAGGATGATGGGCGCCATCGCGCGCTCCGTGGATAAAATGCACGGAACGATTTCCGGCCTGATCAGCCAATGCATGCAACATGCTGACCATGGGCGTAACCCCTATTCCCGCGCTGACGAGCGCCACCGGCCTGTGACCGGCCTCCAGCACGAAATCCCCGTCCGGTTTTCCGGAGTTGACGATGTCGCCGACGGAGACCTCGTCGTGCAGATAACGGGAGGCGATACCGCGGGGCTCCCGTTTGACGCTGATGCGATAGCGGGTTTCGCCGGGCCCGTTGGACAGGGAATACGTTCTCTTGACCGGTCGCTCGTGCCCGTCGACCGGCAGCTCGATCGGCAGGTGTTGACCGGCCTCGAAGCTCGCCAGTCTGCCGCCGTCTCTTGCGTCAAAAACAAACGACGTGACGTCCTCACTCTCCTTGTTCTTCTCCAACACCCTCAGCGAGCGGACCGAGCCCTTCGGCTCGCTCCAGCGCAGCGGTAGAACCCGGTCGAGCTGCACGACCTGCTCGACGTCGATCAGTACGAGGCGCTGTGCGCCGGCGAATTTGGCGACCTCGTCCGAATCCCAGTCAATCGACGCCTTGCCGCTGATCTGCAACAGACTGCCGTTGTCGAAATCGACGAACAACAGGGCGACACGAGGGTCCATGACCAGATTGCCGAGGGTATTAAAATGATTGTTGCCCGCGTAATCGGGGAACACCAGTCGCCTGTCGCTCTGCACCGCGACGAAGCCCGGAGCCCCGCCACGATGAGATGCGTCCATGCCGGTTGTCGCGCGGTCGTCCTCGCTTCCTCCATAGCCGCTGGCGATAAAAAAGGTATCCGCCGAGGCAATCCAGGCCCGCATGCGCGAATCGAGACGCCGGTGGCGCGTCGCCGACGAGCTGCCCGGCGCGACGTCGACCGAGCGCCATTCGCGCTCGGTAATGTACTGCGGGCAGTTTCCGAACGACTGGGAAACCTCGAACTTTATGACGTTCGCACCCGTCTCGGTAATGGTCCCATTGACGCGGTTGCGGCGCCGGGTCGAGAGTTCGATCCCGAGCAGTCCGAGTTCCGCGCCGGCCGACAGCGAGTCCTGAAGCGCATCACCCGGGAGAATCCCTGTGGCGAACGTCAGGCCGCGGTCGTCCGGCGACTGCACAAAGCCGGGCGGGCCAACCAGAAGCGTCGCCCAGGGCCGACCGGCCGGGTCGCGCGCAGCGGCGACGACAAACGGCAGTCTGGCGTAGAACTCACGGTGCTGATCGGGCATGAAAGGCCGGACGACCTGCTTCGCCCACGGCTCGATACGCTCTCTGACCCCCAAGCGCGACTGCACCGCTTGCTCACCGCGATGGAACGGAGAGGCGGCGTCGTTCGTTGCTGGGCGCGGCTGCATCGTCGTTGAACCCGAACGTCAAGCTGCGATCAGTTCGAGACGAATGTTGCCGGGGATGCGGCACATCATGTGGCGAAGCCCGCTGTCGCCCAATCCCTTGGGCTCGAATTCGATGTCGAGGTCCTCACGCACGCCGAGTTCCTCGCTCAGGCGCTCCAGGTCCGATGCGTCACCGACGCGCAGGGCCAGGTGGTGCAGCCCGATATTGCTGCGCCTGTCGAAAGGCACCGCCTCGCGCGGATTTTCCGCCTCCCAGAGGGTAATCATGATGACGCCGTCACTGACGAAAACGGCCGGGTAATCGGGCAGCTCGCCCACCTGCTCGAAGCCCAGGGCATCGAGGAAAAATGCGCGGGCCGCGCCGAGCTCCGGCACGGTCAGCCCGACATGATGGGCGCCCTGTGTTTTAGCGGTTGTATTGCTCATCGTTCCGTCTCCGTTTGCGGGAATTGATTGAAGGCGGGTAGTTTGCGGTTTTTCATACATCGGATAAATACTGCTATTCTGATAATATTGCTGCAGTAAATGGAGTAATAACTCGAAATGGACCGACTCGTCGCGATGCGCGTTTTCGTCGAGATCGTCGATCGCGGCAGCCTGACCGCGGCCGCCGACACGTTGAACCGATCGCAGCCGGCGATCGTGCGAACCCTCGCGGCGCTGGAAACACACCTCGGCACCCGGCTGCTGCGACGCACGACCCGGCGCATGTCGCTGACGCCGGAGGGACGTGATTATCTGGAACGCTGCCGCCGGATACTCGCGGACGTCGAAGACGCCGAACGCGCCATCGGTCAAGATGACGGCGAGCCCCGCGGCGAACTCCGCATGACGGCGCCGGTGCAATTTGGGCAGCTGCATATCGCGCCCGCCCTGCCGGGATTCCTGAAACGATACGATCAGGTTCGCGTCGATCTGCTGTTGTTCGATCGCATTGTCGACCTTGTGGAGGAAGGCATCGACCTCGCACTACGCATCGGCCATCTCGGCGATTCGTCGATGGTGGCGTTACGGGTCGGCGAGGTACGCCGCGTGGTGTGCGCCAAACCGTCGCTGCTGAACGAAACCGGCGTACCGAAGCATCCCAGGGAACTGGCGCGGCGACCCTGTATTCGTCTCGACAATCTTGCCCGGGCGGGCACGTGGCCGTTTCGAGTCGGCGGGCGCGACACCGGCATCAAAATCGACGGGCGTTTCGGCTGCAATCACATTGCCGCGGCCGTTTCCGCCTGCGAGGACGGCGTCGGGTTCGGACAGTTTCTCTCTTATCAGGTTCAGCACCTGTTCGAGGAGAAGCGTTTGGCGCTCGTGCTGGAAGACTTCGAGAGTGAGCCGCTGCCGGTCAACCTCGTTTACCCAGGCGGACGGCTGACGTCGGCAAGGCTGCGCGCACTGATCGGCTGGCTCAGGAAATCGCTGGTCGAAGGCAATGCCTTTCGCTAGGATTTGCCGACACTACAGGCGCACGTCGTACCCTGCGCGCTAATTCGTTTCAGATAGACTTGCCCGCATTCCAGCAAGCGGACGGAGCCTCCGACATGAATCGTTTCCCAATCGTTTTTTGCCTGCTAGTCCTCGGTCCCGGCGCGCTGGCGGATACCGTGCTGGTGACCGGCTCCAACCGGGGCATCGGCCTTGAATTCGTGACGCAGTACGCGGCGGACGGGTGGGACGTCATCGCCACGAGCCGGTCACCGGACGACGACGCTGACCTTCAGCAGCTCGCCAGAACGCACCCGAACGTAACGATCGAAACCCTGGACGTGACGGACCCGGACGAGATCGCCGCGCTGGCCGACAAATACCGCGGCTCGTCGATCGATCTCCTGATCAACAACGCCGGCCTTCTCGGCGACACCGAAGGACAGAAATGGGGCAACATCGATCATCGGACGTTCTCGGAGGTCATGGCGGTAAACGTGTTCGGACCGCTGAAAGTGTCCGAGGCGTTTTCGGACCACGTCGCCGCCAGCGATCAAAAGAAGATCGTCGTCGTTTCCAGCACCATCGGCTCCATCGGCATGAGGAACCAGCCTACCGCGTTACCGGTGCTGGCCACCAGCAAGGCGGCTGTAAACATGGCCATGCGGACCGTTGCGATGCGGCTGCAAGATCAGGGAGTCGTCGTTGCAATGCTGATGCCGGGTCGCGTGCAGACGCGAATGATGCACCAAGCGTTTGGTATGTCCCTCGAGGAAGCGAGCGTTGCGACGGAGTTCGACTACGGCGTCGACGCGCTGACGCCAAAGGAAAGCGCATCGAGAATGATCTCCGTCATAGAGTCGCTGGACGGATCGGCAACCGGCGTTTTCCTCAACAACGACGGCAGCGAAATTCCCTGGTAGATCGCCACGATTCGACGTTGCCGTTCCTAGCGTTCGTCCATGCTTCTGCCGATTCTCTCCTCGACGCGCTTGACATCGGCCCTCAGCGCCGCGATCTCGACCAGGAGCGCGTTGCGCTCGTCGTGGGCAAGCGCGGCGTTGGCTTCCGCCCGATCACGGTCCTCCGTGTGCATCGCCTGCATCGAATTGACAATGAGCGCGATAAACAGATTCAGCACCGCGAAACTGGTCACAATGACAAACGGCACGAAAAACACCCAGGCGAACGGGTATTCCTGCATCACCGGGCGGACGATTCCCATCGACCAGCTTTCCAACGTCATGATCTGAAACAGGCTGTACATCGACCCGCCGACACTGCCGAACCACTCGGGAAAGCTCACGCCGAAGAGCTTGGTCGTCATCACCGCTGCAACGTAAAAGATCAGCAACAAGACGGCCACGATAGAGCCCATTCCGGGCAAGGCGCTCAACAACGCGCCAATCACCGTACGCATTTGCGGTACCGCGGAAAGCAGCCGGAAAACACGAAGGACCCGCAGTGTGCGCAGCACCGATAGAGAGCCCGTTGACGACATCCAGGCAAGCGACACGATCGAGAAATCGAATAGGTTCCAGCCGTCGCTGAAAAAGCTGCGCCGATACACCCAGAGTTTTGCGGCCAGTTCGAGGGTAAACACCCAAAGTGCGATGCTATCGATCGCGGTCAGCAGCGGCCCGACCGCGTCGTTCACCGCGGGCCAGGTTTCCAGGCCCAGCGTTACCGCATTGACGGCAATAACCGCCATTATCGTGACGGCGAAGCCCGGTGATTCCAGGACCGACTGTGTGGCTGCTCGGGCGCGCTGATACCACGAAAGGGCCGTACGTCTATTCATCGTGTATCGAGCCAACGAATCAGATACCGGCCGGCTCACGCACTGAAACCAGAGCCGGCGCCGTGAAAACTGGGGAATTCATTATCCAAGCGAATTTGTCGACAGTATCATAGGCCCTCTAACCGCTCGAATCCGTCGAAGTATTCGATCCATGACATCGGAAAAATCGTATAGAAAATACTTCGAGAGAACCGATTATACTGTCCTACGAAGTCGTTTTTGCCGAAGGCTTGACGGAGGTATATTCATACCGATATGACGATGACCAATGACCGAGTTCTGCATGCTCGCATCAACGCACTCCTGAATTTCCTTCGGCTCGAGTCGACGGCCGGCGTCCTGCTGGTTTTTGCGACCGCCTGCGCCCTGCTGGTCTCGAATTCGCCGCTGGTGGCCCTCTATCGACTTTTCCTAGACACTCAGCTGGTTGTCGCGCTGGGCGAGCTGGCCATCGCCAAACCGCTGCTGCTGTGGATAAACGACGGGCTGATGGCGGTGTTCTTTTTGCTCATCGGCCTCGAAGTGAAACGGGAAATTCTCGAAGGGCAGCTGACGTCCAAAGAGCAGCTGTTCTTGCCGGCGGCGGCGGGTCTGGGCGGTTTCGCCGTACCCGCGGCTATCTACACGGCCCTGAACTGGCAGGATCCGTCGGCCCTCAACGGCTGGGCGATACCGGCGGCGACGGATATCGCTTTTGCGCTTGGCGTCTTGTCGTTGTTGGGCAGTCGCGTGCCATTGGCGCTCAAGGTGTTTCTGACGACCATTGCGATCTTTGACGACGTCGCCGCAATCGTTGTGATCGCATTGTTTTACACCGACGATCTCTCGTTGACGGCGCTCACGCTCGCGCTGGGCGGAGGCGGTCTATTGCTGGCGTTCAATCGTCTTGGCGTGACAAGAATCGCGCCTTACGCCATTGTCGGCATCGTTGTCTGGGTTTGTGTGCTCCAGAGTGGCGTTCATGCAACCCTTGCCGGATTTGCGGTTGCGTTTGCCCTGCCGCTGCGGACCAAGAACCCCAATTGGTCTCCTCTGAAACATCTGGAACACTCGCTACACCCGTGGGTCGCCTACGCAATTCTCCCTATATTCGCGTTCGCAAACGCCGGCGTATCCTTCGCCGGGATGAATCCAGACGTGCTGTTCGGTCCGGTATCCGTCGGCATCGCCGCGGGTCTGTTCATCGGCAAACAGCTTGGCGTTTTCGGGGTCGTATGGATGGTGGTCAAACTCGGCCTTGCACGTCTTCCGAGCGGCGCCAACTGGCTGTCGGTGTACGGTGTCTCGCTGCTCACCGGCATTGGATTTACGATGAGCATTTTTATCGGTTCGCTGGCCTTCGAGCGCGGCGACTTTGATCAGCTCGCGGCGACGCGGGTCGGCGTGTTGACCGGGTCGCTGCTCTCGGCCGTTGTAGGATACGTCGTTCTTCGGCTGGCGACTGGCGAAAAGGCGGCGACAAAAACACCGCCGGGCGCTGATGCGCCTTCCGAACGATATATGGACGGTTCCTAGCATGCGGCACCTCAACTACAACCACCTGCAGTACTTTTGGGTAGTAGCGCGCGAGGGCAGCATCGTCAAGGCCTCCGAAGTGTTGCATCTGACGCCGCAGACAATCAGCGGCCAGCTCAAATTGCTCGAGGAATCCGTCGGGCAGCCGCTGTTCAACCGGGCGGGTCGCCGACTGATACTCTCCGACATCGGCCGGATCGTTTTCGAGTACGCCGACGACATATTTTCGCTGGGCGCGGAGTTGAGCAACGTCGTCAGAGGCCGGCGCGCGAGCGGACCGGCGCTGCTCAGCGTCGGCGTAGTGAGTTCGATGCCGAAACTCATCGTCGAACGGATCATCGCGCCCGCCATGCTGGGTGACAGTCCAATCCGCATCCGTTGTCACGAGGCCTCGCTCGAACAGCTGCTGGGCGAACTGGCGGTGCACAAACTCGATATCGTGCTGTCGGACCAGCCCATGCCGAAAGGCCTGAGTTTGCGCGCCTACAACCACCTGCTCGGCGAAAGCGGCCTCTCGTTCTTCGCCCAGAAGGGTCAGTCAAGACGGTACAAGAGCCGTTTCCCTAAAAGCCTCAACGATGCGCCGATGTTGCTTCCGTCGAAAAACTCCGCGCTGCGCCGAAGCATGGACGAATGGTTCGAGAACAACGGTATCGCGTCGAACGTGGTCGGCGAGTTCGATGACAGCGCGCTCCTCAAGGCTTTCGGTGAAGCCGGCGCTGGCCTGTTCGCGGCGCCAACGGTCATAGAAAACGAAATTTGCCGCATGTATCGGATGAGCGTCATCGGCAGAACCGGCGACGTCGCGGAAAGTTTCTACGCGATTTCCCCGGAACGCAGGCTGAAACACGAATCGGTGGTCGCGATAACGGACCTTGCCCGGTCCGACTTGTTCGCAAACGTTACCGACAGCAAGGCGGCCGCTGGCGCGGGCCGAACGCATCGGTAATTCGACTAGAACCTGATTTGAGACAGGTTCCAATAACGGGAGTACAACTCTACATGGCTCTATTGGACGGAAAAACGGTCCTCGTGACAGGCGCAGCAAGCGGTATCGGACAAGCGGCTGCCCAGGTGTTTGCGGATGAGGGCGCCGCGGTCGCCATTTGCGATATCGACGCCGCGGGCGCTGAAAAGACGCTGGATACCGTTCTTTCCGGCGGCGGATCGGCGGAGGTGTTCGAGTGTGACGTCTCCAGCGCAAAGGCGGTCGAGGCGACGGTCGACGCCGTCGTCTCCCGATTCGGAGCGCTGGACGGCGCTTTCAACAACGCGGGGATCGAGGGCGCCGCCGGCCCGACCGGCGATTACGACGAAGCGGAATGGGATCGCGTACTCGCCGTGAACCTGAAAGGCGTCTGGCTTTGCATGAAGTACGAGATACAAAAAATGATTGAGACCGGCGGCGGGTCAATCGTCAATACGTCGTCCGCGCTGGGAAAGGTCGGCATCGCAAATCTTCCGGCGTACGTGGCGTCGAAACACGGGGTCATCGGCATCACGCGAGCCGCGGCCCTGGACCACGCTCAACATTACATCCGTATTAACGCCCTGGCTCCCGGCGTCATAAACACGCCGCTGATGACAAGAAGGATCGAGGAAATGCCGGAAATAGAAGCGCCGTTGAAAGCGGCGCATCCGCTCGGCCGAATAGGTAACACCAGGGAGGTCGGAGAAACCGCCGCCTGGTTGTTGAGCGACCGCGCATCTTTCGTGCACGGCGAGGTGCTGTCCGTCGACGGCGGATACCTGGCAATCTAGGATCTGTCCATCGTCGAATGCGGCGATCGGGTCACATCGAAAAAGCCGAATCAATAGAATCAATAATACGAGTTGTTCTGTTTATTTCTCCTCCGTAGCATCGGTGTCGGTTTCTGAAAACACTACGCGGAGGTTCAAAAGTGAAGGTCACTTTGCTCATATTTCTGGCCGCAATGCTATCGAGTGTTGAGGCCCTGGGCTTCGAGGTGGATGAATCGAAAATCGCCACGCCGGACGACGCCCTCGCGGCGCTGATCGCCGGCAACGAACGATTCGTATCAGGCAATCCGCTCAATCAGGATTTTGCGAGACAGATAGAGAAAACCAGTCTCGACCAGGCGCCTTACGCAACGGTACTGTCCTGTCTCGATTCCCGCATCCCGCCCGAAATCATTTTCGATCAAGGCATCGGCGACCTGTTTGTAGGACGTGTCGCCGGCAATATCGAAGACATTCACATGCTCGGCAGCTTCGAGTTCGCGAAGTACGTCGAGGGGACGAAATTACTCGTTGTGATGGGCCACACGTCTTGCGGCGCGGTTGGCGGCGCGTGCGAAAACGCCAAACTGGGCAGCCTGACGCACCTGCTTGCCGAAATCCGGCCTGCCGTTGAACTCGTTCAGTCGCGACACCCGGAGAGAGACGTTTGCCAAAAACCGCACGTTGACGAGATTGCGGAGGAAAACGTTCGCCGGACGATACGCGACATACGCGAAAAGAGTCAGGTAATCGCAGACCTGGAGGCAGAGGGCAAGCTCGAAGTTGTCGGCGCCATGTACGACATCAGCACCGGCGAGGTTCGCTTCCTTTAACCCTTTGTCTTACCCCTGCATCGCCTGTCCGCCAAGCAGCTAAGCGCCAGCCGGCTGTCGACCACCACCGACAGCCGGCCGGGTTGCGGCGGCGGGTGCCCGGACTCGCCAACCGCGCGAGCACGGGAGCGACAACGAAACCGCTCTTGACACACTTCCGGGAAATCTCATGCCAAAAGATCTGCGCGTAAAACAGGATTTTGAGCATTTCACCGTCGTGGACCGCTTCGGCAACGCGCTGCCGTTCTCGAAAGGGATACTGGCAACCAGCATCCTGGCCACCGGCGCGGAGACGCCGCACGCTTACGAGGTAGCGCACCACATCCAACGGTACCTGTACGACAATCAGATCAACACCATCAGCGCCGACGAACTCACTTTGCTGAGCGCCGAAAAGATAGCCGAGGTCCTGTCGGATCAGGCGGCCGAGAGTTACCTGCTGTGGCGCAAAGCCCGGCGCATCGGTCGTCCGATGATCATTTCGCTGCTTGGCTCCAGCGGCGTCGGAAAGTCCACGCTCGCTACCCGCCTGGCCCTGCGTTTGGGCATCAACCGAGTTGTCACGACGGACGCCATTCGCGAGGTCCTGCGCACGGTCATTCCGACGTCGGTTTTGCCGGAGCTGCATGTCTCCTCTTACGAAGCGATCGAAGCGGATTTGAAGGAGGAACAGACATCGACCTATCATCGCCAGGCGCGGGCGGTTGGTTCGGCAAGCGCTGCGGTCGCGAAGCGTTACGTTCGGGAGAAGAAGAACGTGTTGTTCGAGGGCGTTCATTTGCTGCCGGGAAGCATGACCAAGGAACTTTCCGGCATGGATGAAAATCCGATTATCGTCGAGGTGCTGCTGGCGCTGGACGACCCGCAGACGCACGGCAACCGGCTGGCCCGCCGGCTAACGAGCGAACCCGGGCGTGACGGCACCCGGCACCTGAAAAAGTTTGAAGTGATTCGCAGCTTGCAGGAAACACTGCAAGCACTTTCGCAAAAGGCCGGTATACGCGAGTTCGACGTAGGTAGCGACGAGGATCTGACGCAGGAGATCGTCAGAGAAATCGTAGACCAGGCCTTGGACAAGGGAAACGGGTGACAACAACAAAATTGCTGGTGCTCGACGGTCAGGGCGTCGTGTTCAATTCGCCGTTCAAGAAGTTTCTGTCGTCTTTCGCGAAGAATAACCGACTTGATTACGAACAGGTGGAAAGGAGATGGGAAGGCCGGATACGTGAACTCGCGTGGCGCGGGCTGATTAGCGACGACCAGCTCTGGAGCGGACTGGCGGACCGGAAGATAAACGTCAAAGAGACGATGCTCGAGCTTAGTGCGGGTTATGAACCGGGTCCCGCCGCCAAACATCTCACAAGCTGGTCACAAACCGTGCCGATTTGGCTCTTGTCCAATCACAGAAGCGCATGGTTACTGCCAAAGCTGGAGGCATTCGGTCTCGGCGGCGCTTTCGACAAACTGCTCATCTCCGATAGCACGGGCTTCATCAAGCCCGAGCCGGAGGCATTCCGTCAGTTGCTACACGGTGTTTCGTCGGCGCAGGACATTCTCTTCATCGACGATCAGTTACATAACGTCCAAGCAGCCGAAGCGCTGGGCTGTCGCGCGATTTTCGCGGCGCCGGGGCGCCCTTGGTTAGAACGAGTAGAAGCGGCTCTTGGTACGGGCGAGGAAATTCGCACCGCGGAGGATCGTCGCTGACGGGCGGGCCGCACGACGTCCTTGGCGGCGAAAGCCGGTAGCCGCCGTGTTCGCAACAGCCGATGACAGTGCACCCGTCAGGTGTGAGCCGAATCACTCCGCCGCAGCCGAAAAAAGCGCGTTGTTCAATCGTTGAGGAGACCGCCAAAAGCGTGCTCTGCGTCAACTCATTCAACGCCTGGCTCGGCGACAATTGTACCGTTCCCACCAATGCCGTGGCCCAATGACTTCTCCCGTTTTTTACATCATTGTTGCGCTGACGCTGACGAACGCGATGATATCCGTCACGTTTTTTCTGGCATGGCAAACACTGGGTAAAAAGGCGCATGCCCTCAGCTGGGCCGTCGCATTTCTGGCAGGCACGTTCCAGTGGTTCTTCAATCTCTTAAGGGGGGGCTTCCCGAGTTTCGAGTCGTACTGGCTCACCGTAAACAGCCTTGCGCTCGTCGTCATCACGCTTGGCCTGCGCGGGCACTGTCAGCGCACCGAATGCCGGATACTTCCGGCGAACCTCTGGCCCTATGCGGGGCTGGTTTATCTCGGCATTGTCTGGACCACACTGATCGACCGGCACGTTGGAATCAGCACCGCCCTGGTGCCCGGCGTCGCGGCGCTTACTTTGTTCCTATCGGCGGTGATGACGCTCAGGCATCGCGACGTCCCGCGACCCGCGGAACGGGCCGCCGCCGTCACCATGGTTCTGTTCGGGTTGACACAGCTGGCGGCGTCCGCGGCGGCATTCGCGCAGGGCGCGGGCGGTGATGCCGCTTACCGCGACCTTTACATCAGCATCAACTTCCTGACGCTGCCGGCCGGTTACACCGGCCTGGCCGTTTTTGTCCTGTTCATGATTGCATCCGATTTATCCGAAGAAATGAAGGAGCTGGCGACCCGCGATCAGTTGACCGGCTTGCTGAACAGGCGGGGATTTTCCGAACTCGCCGCGAAAGCCTACGCGGCGTCCGTAGAATCGGAGACGCCGGTGTCGGTCGTGATGTCGGACATTGACCGGTTCAAGTTCGTCAACGACAAATATGGCCACGCGGCCGGCGATCTTGCGCTCTGCCATTTTGCCGCGGCCCTCAAAGCGGGACGGCGGTTGGGGGACATTACGGCCAGAGTGGGCGGAGAAGAGTTCGCGCTCGTGCTGCCGGGCGCGGGCTTGGCGGACGCCATGCGAATCGCGGAGGAATTGTGCGAGCGAGTGGAAACGACGCCCCTGGTGTTCGATGGTGAGAAACTGCCGATGACGGCCAGCTTCGGCGTTGCGACGATATCCAGGAAGGACACCTGCCTGACGGACATCATCGTTCGTGCGGATCGCGCGCTTTATCGATCCAAGCGGGAAGGTCGTAACCGGGTGGATCTCGAATCGTCACAGGCGCTTCCGATCCTCGACACGGCCCTTCGCTCAACGTCTATCTGATCACCGCGGCGAGCAAACGGCGTCACCGGAATATCCACCAGCCGTCGTCGAGATCGTCTTCGCAGCGCTTCAGCTGCGCACCCCACTCCCTCGCGCGATAGTCCACTCGTTGCGCCGTTTTCTTGAGCCAGCGTTTGTTGTCGTACGTCTTGCGCCGCCAGCCGGCTTGCCCTTCGTGATAGGCCAGGTACTGGTTGTAGGGATCCCATTTCGAGATGCCGGCCGATTTGTGAGACGTGTTCGTATACCAGCCGACAAAATCGATGGCGTCCGCAAAATCGTCGCGATCGGCGAATCGTCTGCCGGTCTCTTTCCGGTACCAATCCCAGGTGCTGTCCAATGCCTGCGCGTAACCGTAGGCGTCCGACGGCCGCTTCCACGGTATGAATCCCAGCAGCTTTCGGCGTGGGGGCCTGGCGTCGAACTGAAACGACGATTCCTGACGGATAATGGACAGCTGCACGTGAATCGGCGTTCCCCAACGCTTTTCGGATTTTTTCGCCGCTTTGTACCAGCCGCGCTTTTCCTCGAATATCGCGCAGATGTTCTCGACGTTGGTCGGCGGCGACGTGCTGCAGGCCGTGACCGAGACGGCGCTCAGAGTCACGATGAAAACCGCCGCGTTGCGGGGCATGCGGGTTGCGCCATCGCGGCCTCTCGTTCCGGACTGTCGGTTTCTTTGCAGCATAGTCGGCGCCGGGGATACGGTTTGTGCCTGGAGACGAAGTCTACCGTCGGAATGGTGAAATTAGACGGTTCCGAGCAACGGGTGTTCCTCCAACCCGTCCCGGCGCCAAGGAGCGGAAGTCAGGGCGCCGGCGACTTCAGGCGTTCGGCCAGACCGCTGAGGCAGCCGCGCCAGCCCTGCCGGTGCTGATCGCAAAGCGCGCGTGTCCTGATCCGCTCGTGCCTCACACTGACTTCCGTGCCGATGCCGCTTCGCCTGAATTTCACCGTGACCTTTTCGGTCGCCGTCCGGGCCTGACCCGTGGACCAGGTATAAACCAGCAGTTTCGGTCTTTCGATCCGTTCAAACACGCCGCTAATCCATAGGATCGACTTGTCGGGCAGTTCGTTGGCGATTCGGTACTTGCCGCCAACCCGCAGATCAATCTCCGCGGCGACGCAGCGGACGTTCTCGGGACCCCACCATTTTTTCAGTTCGCACGGCGTTGTCCAGGCCCAAAACACCTCCGCGGGGGTGGCCGGCACATAGGCCCTGACATCCAGGGACAGCGGATCACCGGCGGACTCTCGCTGACTCACGCCGGACACGATCGCCGGTCGCGCCGTTCAATCACGGTTTGCCGGATCGTGGAAATGATCCGACAGCGCGGCAAGCGTCCCCTCCCAGAACCGTCGATATTGGTCCAGCCATTGCTCGGCCTCGCGCAAGGGCAAAGGACTCAGAGAACAGTTGTGAATGCGCCCGTCCACTTCGCGCCTGACCAGACCCGCCCGTTCCAATACCCTGAGGTGCTTGCCAACCGCGGGCAACGACATGCTGAACGGCTGAGCCAGTTCGCTGACGATTGCCGGCCCCGCGGCCAGCCGCGACAGCATCTTGCGTCGGGTTTGGTCGCCAAGAGCCCGGAAGACCAGATCGAGCCGATGCTCCGCCGGGGCGTCGGCGCCTGGGGTGGTTGACAACATAGGACCGATAGTAAACCATATGGTTTACTATTACAAAACCAACGGCAAGGCGGGCAAAACATGTCGATTCACCAGGAAGTTACCGTCGCATGTAACGCGGCAAAGGTTTACGATGCGTTGATCTCCTCGCGGCAATTCAGCGAATGGACCGGCGCTGCCGCCGATATCAACGGCGAAGAAGGCGGCGCGTTTTCGTGTTTCGACGGGCAGATAACCGGGCGGACGCTGGAATTGACGGCCAACGAGATGATCGTGCAGGCCTGGCGCGCAAAAGCATGGCCGCGGGGCGTCTACTCCATTGTCCGATTCACGCTGAACCCGGACGGCGACAATACCTGCGTGACGCTGGACCACTCCGGGTTTCCGGAAGACATGACGGAGCACCTGGACGGCGGCTGGCACAAGATGTATTGGGAACCGCTCAAGGCCTACTGCGCGTAACGGCGGGCGGTGTCCGACGGCCGACGCCGGAACTGAAAAATCCGGCGCGGCAACCTGTCAAAACGTCAGCCGCTCGCCGGGGGCCAGATGCCTGGCGGGCTGACCCCGCCGCCGGGCAATGGTCATCATCGTGTCCAGCGGCTCGGCGACTTCCACGTAGTTCGGCGGATCGTTCAGGCCGTAGTGTATCGGCACCAACAGTTTCGAGCGCAGCAGACCCGCTGCGTCAACCGCCTGAAGCGGCGTCTGCACGGCCGGCGTTTCCACGGTCCGATTTCCACCCACTCGCGCCCCGTTTATCGGCATGAACACGACGTCGAACGGACCGTATTGACGACCGATGTTTTCCCACTGGCCGTGCCACAGCGTATCGCCTGCGTGCAGCAGCTTCCGTTTTCCGTCCGAAACGATCCAACCGACCTGGTGGGCGCCAAAACCGTCCTCCGCGGGTACGGCGGTAAACGCGAAGCCGCCGCGAAACACCGGTTCGTGCATTCTTGCCGGTATGACGCGCAGACCCCTCGACGCGATATAGGCGGCCTGAGACTCGTGACACACGACGTAACCGACGTTACCGAGCACCTCCTTCAGAGTTTCGACGTCGAAGTGGTCGTTGTGCGTGTGCGTGATCAGCGCATAGCGGCGTGACGTGTCGGCGGTAACCGGAACCAAACCCTCCGGTGCGGCGCCGTTCCACAAATCGGTTCCGACCGCATCGATAAAAACGGTGGTTTCACCGGCGCTCAGTTTAACCCCGGCCCAGGTGAGCCGTTCGACGGTCAGTTCTTCCGCGAGCGCCGGGCCCGCGAAAAACGTGGCAAACACACACAGACGCGTAATGCGCGAGACGTTGATCGATCTCATGACGAGGCTCCTGATAACGAGCACACCTCGAGTAGCTGGAAGCGAGCGATCCTAGGCGATACACTTTATTAGAACCACTTATTTTTTCTTAATTTATCATTAGATTTTCTAATTTCTATGCTCACGATCAAAGACCTCGAACTGGTTCGCTGCGTCGCCGGCTCCGGCTCCCTGACCGTCGCGGCAAAACAGCTGCACGTATCGCAGTCGGCGGTCAGTCAGCGACTGACGAACCTTCAGGCCCGGATGAACGTCACGCTGATTGAACGCCGAGACGGCCTGATGCGCCTTACCGCCGCCGGTGACCGGGTATTAGCGGCGTCGAAGGTCGTGGCCAATGAACTCAGAGCGACGATGCGTGACGTCCGCAAACTCAGCAGACAGGCCGATGAACAACTCAGAATCGCGACGCAGTGTTACACCTGTTATCGATGGCTGCCCTTTGTCATCAAGGGCATGCGCGACGACTTCCCGTCGCTCAGCGTTGACGTGGTGCCGGAAGCTACCGACGCTCCCTATGACGCTTTGCGAGATAATCAGATCGACGTAGCGCTCGTCAGCAATCCGGATTCCGATTCCGAGTTTTTTGAGCAAGAATTGTTTTCCGACGAACTCTTTGCGGTCATGGCGGAGACACACGAGCTGGCAAAAAAGACACATCTCGATCCGGACCACTTCGGCGATCAGACCTTGATACTTTATACGGGCGCCAAACACGCGATTGTGGAGAACGTGCTGACACCCGCGGAAATTGTCCCCCGGAAGATCATTCAGGTTCGGATCACCGAGGCGATTATCGAGCTCGCACGCTCAGGACAGGGTATTGCGGTCATTGCCGGCTGGGCGCTCGACGACATCGGTGACGCCGACGGGCTGGCCGCCGTACGAGTTACAAAAAGCGGCTTCACGCGCCGCTGGCGCGCCGTCGTCGGCCACGACCGAGATCAGGATCACATCAACGCCTTTGTCGAGCACGTGCGTGCTACCGGAGCGGTCATTCAGCGCCGGGCCTGGCGCAAGAAACTCAGGGCAGGACATCGCCAATGAAAATCGAGCGTATTTGCGTGGGCACGCCCAGAACCGTGGAGTTCGACGGCAAGACGATTCGCACGAGTATTTTCAAATCGCCGGTCGTGGGAGAAGTTGCGGTCCGAACCCAAAACATTGCGGGTGATCGCCAGTCAGACCTGACGGTACACGGCGGGCGTGACAAGGCAATTTACGTTTACTCGACCGACTATCATGACGATTGGGCAAACGAGCTTGGCATGGAAAAGCTCGAAGATTCTCAGTTCGGCGAGAACCTCTCGGTGACGGGCTGCGCCGACGAACAGGTCGTCATCGGTTCGCGATACCGCCTTGGGGAGGTTGAGCTAACGGTAACGCAGCCGCGGATACCCTGTTTCAAACTTGGTATCAGGCTGAACGACAGGACGTTCCCGCAAAGATTCTGGGCGCTGGGCAGGCTCGGGTTCTACGTTCGCGTCGATAAAGAGGGTGCGATCGAGCAGGGTCAGAGTCTTTCGCTGATCGACGAGCCCGCACACGGCATAACCGTTCGCCGCTTGTACGACGTCGTTACCAAGCGCGGGACCGGCGACGCGGCGACGGCATTGGACGCGCTTCCGCACCTCGACGACGGATGGCGCAGGCGTCTGCGCCAGGTCGCCAAGAGCAGGCAGCCCTGAATTCGGGAGCACCGTGTGAATCAATCGTCGGCGACGACGACCGTGTGTGAACGTCACCTTAGACAACACGCATTGTCGTCCGCCAGGGCGGACTCCTACAGGATACGCCCGTGGTGGCAATCGCCGGTTAGCTGCTGGTCGCCTCCGTGTAGAGACTCATCGCCTGGCTCGACTGACGTAGTGATGCCCTTTCAAAGCGCTGCTGCTTGTGAACCGCGCGCTTCACCCAGCGTTTCGTCCGTCGGGAAGCCGCGGTAATCGCGGAGAACAGATCGTTTCTCCGTTCCGTGACCGCCACCTGCGAGCGGCCGCGCAACCGAGTGCGGATCAGGACGTTCTTGTCGTCCCCTCCTTTGGGCCCGTTCACGTCTTTGAGATGCACGTCGACAGTGGTGACCCGATCGGCATGGCTGCGTAACGCTGCGCTTACCTGCGTGCGGACATGCTCTTCGACCCTCGACGTCAGCGACACTCCCTGTGTGTGAATATTCAATTCCATGAGCAACTCTCCTCTCGTGCCGATGAGCTTTGAATGGTACGTGAGAATCGGCCGTATTCCAGTCGAAGTATCCGAGGGCAGCAATCGATATCACCGATCTGAGATCCCGTCGAAAAAGCCGATGTCTGGCGTCGAATAAATCGCCTTTTCCTGCGCTAGCCGCCCAGTAGACTAGGAAGTGGATATGGAGTGAAGAGTATGTACCTCAACAGGATCGCCACGCCGTTGCTGCTGCTGTTCGTCACGGCGCTGCCGCTACGTGTCGAAGCACAGGCGTTCACGGAGTTCCGGGATCCTCTGCGCGGCGTCACGTTTTACAGCGTGCAAATCAGCACGGACCCACTGACCGATTTGCAGGTGGAAGGCAGTCGGTTTGCCGCAAACGACCGGATGACGCTCGGATTCAGCGCGTTTTTCTTCGACGAAAGTGACGTCATCGATGACTACGTTATCTGGCTGCGTCACGAAGGTCCACGCCGATGGTTCACCGGATCCAACAACGATCGCCCGCTCCGCCTCCTCCTTGATGACGAGTCCAGCGAACCGATGCCGCTGCACGTGTTACCGCCGGGCGGGCCGGACTCCGGGCCGTTTGTCGAAAAACTGGAATTCGCCTTGCCCCCGCCCCAGTTTCTGGCGCTGATGAATGCAGAGTCGGCCGTGATCGAGCTGACGACGCTTCTCGGGCTCGTTGAAAAACGTCTGGACCAGGAGGAACTTGCGGCGATCCAGCGATTCAACGAACGGGTCCACGATCGTCACGATGAGGCCAAGGCCACGTTGGCGGCGGCCGCGGCGGCGATCGACTAGCGGCGCGTGTCGGTGCACAGGAGCGCATGCCGTTACTCGTGGAAACGTTGCATCGCGCCGACCGATGCGTTTTCAACACACCGCTGAAGGGGTTGCCAATACCCTCACCCGCCGCCTTGACGTGAATGGCCGGAAACCGGTGTCTCGAAACCGTCCGGTTTGAGCGTTATCACCGAACAGCTGACGTCGCTTAGCACCGATTCGGCCGTATTGCCGATCAGCAGCCCCGGGACCCCGGCGCGCCCAACCGTTCCCATCACTGCGACGTCTACGCCGCGGTCTTTTATGAAGTCCCGGATGACCTCCCGTGCTTCCCCTTTTTCGCGGTGGCAAGTCAGGCGTGGCGCGTTTGCATTGGTTTTCCCGAACCAGTCGGCAAGCTCGTTTTGCTGGCGCGTCAACCGGTCCTGGGTTTGGCCAAGCAGCTCGTCGACACGTTTCGATTCGATCTTGAGGAAGGGGCTTTGCCGCATGGTTTCCTCGCCGACCAGGCGCCAGCAGCTCAAAAGATGCAGCTCCGCACCCGACAGCTCGGCGGCAGCCTGTGCGAAACCGAGTATGCGACGATTAAACTGAATCGCTTCCTCGTCGCCGGCCAGCACGTCGATGGCCGCGAGAACGCGTTCAGGCGATGCGGTTCGCCCGGGATCCAGCAGCCAAACCGGTACCGGCGACTTACGCATCAGGTGCATGTCGGTGCTTCCGAAGATGCGCTCCGAGGGACCTGCGTTTCCTTCAGCCGCTTTGACGATCAAGTCGTGCTTACCGCGCAACGCCTCTCGAATAATCTCGATAAACGGAACGCCGTCGAGCACCTTTACCTCGGCGTTCTTTCCATGCGCGGACTTTTGCCGGGCCAAAACCCGCGTCAGCTGGTCACGGCGGTGATCCAGCACCAGTTTCCGCAACTCCTTTTTCGGCATGATGTCGGCCAGCGCTTCAGTGTAGGCATCGAGGTAGGGTTTTACGTCCACCACCGTCAATCTGGCGTCATGAGCTGCGGCCAGCGACTGTGCATGATTCAGCGCACGCTGACTCCGATCATTATCGTCCAGGACCAGCAAAATACTGTTCAGTATTTTCATCGTCGCGCCTCCTCGACTCCGTACACGCAGCTTTACGCATCATGATGAAGACACTCGCGTTTCAGAAAAAGACGATTTATCGGATTTCACACTTCGGCAAAACCGAAGTCCGGGACGCCGGGCGGATTCGAGAAAACCGAACTGATTCTCCGGTTAATCCACATTGACGGAATGTTGGCCGTCACCCTAGTCTGACCGACGGATCACAGGACTACCGGGTAGCTCAACGACGCAAAGCGTCGATGCCGTCAAGATGCGTCATCTCAACTATAGTCATTTGCACTACTTCTGGTCGGTAGCTCGGGAGGGCAGCATCGTTGCCGCCGCAGGCGTCCTGCACATCACGCCGCAGACCATCAGCGGACAGCTCAAAATGCTGGAAGGGTCTCTCGGTCAGCGGCTGTTTCGTCGCGTGGGCCGGCGGTTAATTCTGACCGAGCTGGGAAACACCGTATTCAAGTACGCCGATGAGATATTCACGATCGGCGCCGAGCTTGCGAACGTGGTTCGCGGCCAGCAAGCAAGCGGACCGTTGACACTCAACGTGGGCATCGTCAATTCGATACCGAAGCTGATCGCCGAACGCGTCATCGCACCGGCGTTCGGCGCCGAGGGTTCACTGCGAATCCGTTGCTTCGAGTCCTCTTTGGAGCCCCTGCTCGGCGATCTCGCAACGCACCGGCTCGATCTGGTCTTGTCCGATCAGCCGATGCCGCAAGGCCTGCATATGCGCGCCTACAATCATCATCTTGGAGAGAGCGAGCTGTCGTTTTTTGTCCGCAGAGGCGAGAGCCGGCGTCTCAAGTCACGCTTCCCGACGAGCCTTACGGACACTCCGATACTTCTGCCCGCCCGCAACTCGGCGCTACGCCGGCGCCTTGATGAATGGTTCGACGTCAATGACATCGTGCCTGCAATCGTCGGAGAATTTGACGACAGCGCGCTGATGAAAGCGTTTGGAGAGGCCGGGGTCGGCGTATTTATCGGCCCCTCCGCGATCGAAAGGGAGATCTGCACGATGTACCGGGCGAGCGTCATCGGCCGCACATCGGCGATCACCGAGCGCTTTTACGCCATATCGCCGGAGCGGCGTCTAAAACACCCGGCGGTCGTTCTGATCACCGAAACGGCGCGCGCCGACCTTTTCGTCAACGGGCAAAAGTCCAGGGCCTGTTGAAACGGTGCGAACGATACCCGTTAAGCCTCAGAAAGCGTGATGAAGGCTCAGCTGAATCTGCCCTTTCTCGACGGCGTTGGTATCCTGGTACATGTAGCCTCCCTGCAGGCGTAGCGAATCCGAAAGGCTGTAGCCCAACGCTGCGTACGCGCGGTTTCGGTCGAACGTATTTACGCTGCGTCCGTCGCCGATGTCGCGTTCGCCGTTTATGAATACCTCGTTGTACAACGCGAGGTATACCGCACCCTTATTCAGATCTTCCCCGTTGAGCGGCACGTCCACGAACAGCGCGTAACGAAACCGGGTGCGAAAATCCTGATCGTCGACCCAGCGCTGCTCGTAGCGAAAGCGGTGGCGGAGAAACATCCGCGATCCCAGTTTGTGCGGCAGCAGGGCTTCCTGATAAATACGGTCCTCACGAAAGGTGTCGTCACTGGAACCGAACTCACCCGTCGTAATGTTGGCATAGCCGAGCGTAAACGTGGCTGCGAGCGATTCCGGCGTATACGTTACGCCGCCGCGCAACAGCAGTTGCTCGAGGTCGCCGCCGAGATCCCAGTTACGGTATTGTGCGTCACCCTGAACTCCCCAGCGACTGTCGTCGAACCTGGAATTGAAGAAGTACATGTACCAGGCGCCGAGCTGGTCTTCGTCCACCTGTGCCGACGCCGCCTGCGGCGCAACCATCGCAGCACCCAGCAGGGTCGCGCACCAAAATGCCCTCATTGTTCAATGAGCCTCTATTCGTTGTCTCCGAAGACGTCGAATGGTACTCATTGGCGGAAGGACGACCAGCAGATATGCCCGACTTTCCTTTCGAGAAAATCGAATTAATGACACCGATATTTCGAATAGTTCGCTTCAACCACGCGCAGGGCCTCGGTGAGAAAAGCCGTTGCACACTTCATCAGGACGCAGAGCGTCCGGACCGGCCCGCAAATAGAGCGAAGCGCCTAAACCTCTCCCGAACCGGCCGCCGCAACGATATGTTCCGCCGCCCGGAACGCAAGCGCCATGATCGTCATCGTCGGCTGGCCGCGGGTTGACGATACCAGGCTGCTGCCGTCACAGATAAAGAGGTTCGGCACGTCATGACTGCGATGATACTTGTCCACTACCGATGTCGCCGGGTCGTCCCCCATACGGCAGGTGCCAAGCAGGTGGACGCCAAACGTCGCCGGTTCCACCGGATCCGCCCACAGCTTCCGGGCGCCCGCCGCGTCCAGGATCTCCATGGATTTGTCCCGCAGGAACTCGGCGTTGGCAAGGTCGTCGGGATGGTCCTTGTAGGTGACGCGGATCGACGGCCGTCCCCAGTTGTCGGTATTCGTCGGATCGAGCGTGATGTTGTTCCGATCCATCGGCAGCGACGTGCCACCGACGAAAAGGCCCATCTGGCGGCTGAAGTTGTGCGCCATCGCGTCCTTGAACTCCGCTCCCCAGGATTTGACATCGCGGGGCGCGCCGGCGAGCGCGTACATCAGCGGCGTTGCCGCGAACATCCCGCGGGCGTCGATGCCGCCGCCGCCGTAGAACCCGCGCTGCGGATCGGTTTCGTAGAAATCCTGCACCACCCGTGTCGCCTGCACGCCTTTGTATTCGTTGAGCGGCTCGTCAAAAATGGCGCCCGTCGACGCGTGCCCGTTGAACATCAGGTTCCTGCCGACGAAACCGCTGGAATTGGCGAGACCGTCCGGCTGCCGTTCGCTTGCGGACATCAGCAGCAGGCGCGGCGTTTCCGCGCCGTTCGCCGACAGCACGACGGCTTTGGTCCGCTGCCCCTGTTCGTTGCCGTCACGGTCGTAATACAACACCTCGGTCGCGCGGCCGTCCGCGTTGGTTTCAATACGAAACGCCGCACATTCGGCGCGAATTTCGCAGTTGCCGCTGGCCTCCGCGAGTGGAATCATCGCCGCCAGCGAGGACGATTTCGCACCCATTTCGCATCCGTAGAACATACAGAAGCCGCATTTCGTACACGGCGCCCGTCCGTTGTGCACCTGGGTCAAAATCGCATGCGGCTGCACGTCCGCGTGTAACCCGAGCGCGCTGGCGCCTTTGACCATCAGGGCGCCCGAGGAATTGATCGTCATCGGCGGCATCGGAAACGGGCGCGAACGCGGCGCGTCGAAATGCCCCGGCGCTCCGGAAACCCCGATGTCCCAGTCCACCTTGCTGTAATACGGCTCCAACTCTTCGTAGCTCATGGGCCAATCGGCGAAATTCGTACCCTCGATGGAACCGAACAGGCTGCGTTCGTGAAAGTCGACTTCCCGCATGCGGAGAAAATGCGCCGAATACTGCACGCTGCTGCCGCCGACGGTCTGCGCGTAATAAACGGGACTGAAGCCGCCCGACGGGCTCACCGCTTCCTTGCTTGCGTCGTCGCGGAACGTCTGTCCGCTAACCCGCGGCCCGCCGCCGCCGAATTCTCCGTTGATCATCACGTCGATCTCGTCGTGTTCGAAATCGGCTTGCCTGCGGTAGCGCCCCTGTTCCAGTACCACGGTCTTGAAACCCGCGGTCGAGAGTTCCTTGGCAAGAATCCCACCCGCGGAACCGGAGCCGATGACGACGAAGTCCACCTCTTCGCGCGTGTCGAAGGTCGGCGTGCCGCTGCTTTGATCAGCCATTGGGATTCTCCTTCAGGTATTCGGCGTCGTAATAACCGAACGGAGATTCGTGAACGTGCGCGTGCGGATCCATGCCGACGAGTTTCCAGCCGATGTCGTTTTTGTTGCCGCCGTATTTGCTCATGCCGAAGAAGCCGCAAAGCGTGAGGAAACGCAGCATCCCGAAGAACGGCGTTTCCTGCTGCGTTTCGAGGTAGGCGTCCTGGTCGGTTTCCGATAGTGCGGCAAACCCGGCGTCACCGTCGATACCGGACTGGAACTGCTGCAGCCCGCCGCGGGCCGGAACCAGCATTGGCGCGTTGAACGTGGCAAACGTCTGGTCGAGAAAATGTATGACGCCGGCTTCACGCGCCCCCGGCGTGTCCGTCGTCGGCAGGATACGCGCGGCGATCGCCTCGAACGCCATCGCCTCGTCGTCACCCAGCGTGACAAACGGCGTTTTGTCGTCTCTCGCCGTGCACGCGGCCTGTGAGAGGGCCGCCAATGAGGGCAGCACCAGTTTCGCCCAGGAAGCGCCGGCGAGCGCCGCGCCCTGACTCAAAAACGCGCGCCGCGACTTGTCCAGTTCGTTCACTTCAATTCTCCCCAACGTCCAGATCTCGGGCATCCATGAATGCACGGCCCCCGGGGCAGATCCTTGCACCCGACAACGCGTGAAACCCGACTATTCGTCTTTCCCGATGTAAAGATACTCCACCTTCCGACAAAAATCGTGGTGAAAAAACTCAGCGCGAGGCGGTTTCCGCACAAACGTCGCTATCGAGGTAGTTCGCCAGCCGGGCGACCGGCGTCACGGGCCTGCTGTGGGAGTTGACGACCCGAACCTCGGACGGGAGATGGTCTACGGCCCACCTGGCAAACCAGCATTCGGTTACGGCACGACCCTCGCGCGGCGAATCCGCCTCGGAGTTCGGAACGTGAACGTCGGACACGAAAAAATACCCACGGTCGATGGCGAGCACACCCAGCATCGCATACGCGTGCGGCCCGGCCCCAATCGGCAGCAGTTGTACACGATTGGTCCCCCCGCCGATGAGCAACGGTTCACTGACCGGCGATACGGAGGCGGAGCCGCCAATTCGCCGCAAACGATCGTCCGGCATCGACGGCAGATTCAGCGCACGCTCGAAAAACCGCGCGGACTCCTGTGTCGCGTAGATCTCCGCGCCCGCGGCCGCAAACGCCCGGGCGCCGCCGGAATGATCGTCGTGAAAGTGCGTGAGCGCGACCGCCCGAACGGGCCGGCCCGGGAATTCCCGGTTCAGGAAATCGATGAACGCCTCCGACAATCCGCTGACGCCGAGGCCGGGCACCAGATCGGAGGGCGGTATGTGATGAAACTCGACCCAGCCCGCGGGCGCATCGGCCACGACCAGCCCGTCGTCCGTGTCCACGACGAGGTGTTGAAACCCAGTGCGCACGCCGCGCACGAGGTGTACGCCGTCCGCGAGGTCGATGAGCTGCATGTCGACGCTGGCCGGCCAGCGGTCTCCGTCAACCTCGACCGGCTCGGCGCCGGGCGTTGCGGTCCACAAGGCCGCGGCTTCGTCGTCCGGCAGCTCGCGCCAGCGGCCGGTCGCCTCGAACAACAGCGTGTCGTCGAGCAACAGCCTCAGCTTCGGATTCCCCTCGTTGCTCCAGTCCCAGTTCCAGTCGACGTCCACCTCGCCGCGCAGCGGCAGCGCCGCCGACGTTTGCACGGACGCGAGCCGTCCCTCTCGAAGCAAAACGCGCGCGCCGCGCAGTGCGTCGGGCGTTGCGTGAAACTCCTCGAGCAGCCGTCGCGGATCGAGCCGTCGCACGCGCAGCGCTTCTTCGAGACTGTCGGCGCCAAGAAACTCGACGTCCGGCGGCGCGTCGCGATTGACGATACGTACCGTCCCGGGCGGCAGATACGCGACGGTCCAGCTGCCGTCCATGTCGGGGTTCGACCTGCCGGCGCCCGAGAACAGCACCCTGCGGGTATCCACCTCGGTGACGACGCACCAGGTCGTCGGATAAAACTCGCCGGGCGCGGGCGTCGTACCTTGATAGCGCGCGCCAAGATCGAGTTCACCGTCGAGACAGAATTCGGTGACGCCCTCGGCGTTCGCAAAGTGCGAACACAGGCAGGCAGCGAAAAATGAAAGACACCTGTTCATTGGCATTGAGACTCCAACCTGACGGCCAGCCCGGTGATTGCAGGCGCAATTCGATTTTGCAGGATTTCGGCGCCGCGTCGATAGTCCGGAAAACCATATCGCCGTTCGGCCCCGATAGCGCCGTCCCGCGCGCAAAAACGGCCGCCGTTCCCGCAACTGACGCAAAATGGCGACAGGTCGCAAATGACGGGTAATGTCTTGATTTCACGAGAAATACATTGGAAAACGGGATATCGGGACCTATCCGCAGTCGAAAAACTCGCGCGGCCGTTTCGTTGTGATTACCATCGCGGCCAGATTTGCCATTGGCGGCGGTTTTCGTCGGCCACGGCAGCTTGGGTGACAAGGAGAGTGGAATGAAAAATCGAGTTTGGGCATTAATCGCGCTGGGCTTTTCGGGTGCGCTGAGCGCACCGGCGAACGCCTCGGATCTCAGCTACACGTATGCCGAGCTGCGCTTCGTCGATACGGAAATCGGCAGCCAGGACGGCGACGGGCTGCGCATCAACGGGTCGTTCGAGATCACCGGCAACTGGCTGCTCGTCGCGGGATTCACGACGCTGGATTTCGACAACAACGTCGATACGTCGGCTCTGGAAGTCGGCGCCGGCTACGTGTATCGCTACAGCCCCAAGATGGACATCGTCGGTTACGGCAAGGTCGTGCGTACCGAGGTGGATTTCACGGGCGGTGACGACGACGACACCGGCATAGCGCTCGCCGGCGGCGTGCGCGGGCGAATCACTCCCGAGCTCGAAGGCCGCGCAACCATCAACTACATCAACGTCGACGAGACGGACACGTTTTTCGAGCTCGGCGGCGACTATTATTTCAACCCGCAGTTCTCCGCCGGTGCAACGCTCGAATTCGGCGGCGATGCGGATACATTGACGATCGGCGTGCGCTGGTTTTTCGGCAACTGACGGGCGGGAAACGCGGCGCCGGTTTTTAAACGGCCTTCGTGAACGGCGCCCGGCTGCCGGCCGGGCGCCGACGAGACTGAATCGCGGTCTCGAAAAAACTCAACTGCCGCCGGACGAATCGGGTGGGCGATACGCGAACTCGATGCGGTTGCCGCTCGGCTCGCGAATCATCATGTGTTTGGTCGGGCCGCCGTTGTTCAGCTCGGGTGCAAATTCGATGACCACGCCCTCGGTTTCCTCGAATCTCGCGTGCAGTTCGTCGAGCGCATCGAAACCGGTGACCGTCAGCGCGAGGTGGTGCAGACCCACGTTGTTCTTGCGGTCGAACGGAACCGCTTTTTCCGGGTCGGTCGTCTGCCACAAGGTGACGAAGATTTCGCCGTCCGTCACGAATACCGACGGGTAGTCCGGATAACCTCCAGCCACCTTCCAGTCCAGGGTGTCCACAAAAAAAGCGACCGACTTTTCCAGGTTGGACACGGTAAGACCGACGTGATTGAGGCCCCGCGTCAGAACCGGCCGGGATTCGTTTTTCGCCTCGGCGGCGTTTTCCGTGTCACCCCATGCCGTCGCTCCGGACAGAATGCCGAGAACGATGGCGGCGACCGTAGGGTACTTCATCCTTAACTCCACGCTACTTTCGGATCGGTAGAATCTCCGATCGCAAATGGCGCAGGAAGTTTCGATTCGAGTTCAGTAGGCAGGTCGTCCGCCGGCGCACGGCTTCCCGACTACCGGTATGGTGCAGACCGCTTCGGGTTATTTGTCGACCACGAACGACACCACGGCATTGCCGCCGGTCACCTGGGCGGTCAGTTCGGTGCCATTGTCGGCCAAAAATCCGAGACCGGCATAATCGCCGGCCCGTTCGTCACAGTCGCTAACCGCAATCGTCAGACGATAGGCGTTCCACTCCGCATCGATGATTTCGGCGCTGCCGGCATAGTTGCAACCGTCGGAATCGCTGCCCTCGATATCGCCGTTGCCCTGGACGACAACCGATCGCGAAAACCCCGTGCCGTCCTGTGCGGAGTAGTTTCCCGCCAGCCGGGTCAGCGAACTGTCTTCTGCATAAATCGCATCGTAGGTCAGCCTGAACTCGCTCTTGATGTCGCTGTCGGCCGACGCCTCCCAATCGCCGTCCAGCGTCGTTGCTTCTTCGGCGGACCCCTCGAACTCGCCGTTGAGCGACTCGCGGTCTTCGCTGAACGTCGATCCTTCGGCCGGAAAAAAGCGAAGACTCCCGCTTGCGCTGCGGCGCCCGCCTTCGACTCTGCCGCTGGCCTGGATTCCACTCGTGGAAATGAGCCGAAAGTCGCCGTTCTCTGATATGACCGCCACGACGGGCTGAGACCCGGTGATTTCCGTGTGCGTCAAGGTACCGCGCCAGATGCCGCCGAGCTTCTCGATTCGATTGCGGTCCTGTTCGCGCAGGCACTGAAGCAGTCCATCGCTCTCACAATCGTCGCAGCTCGCCAAGAACGCCGCCGCGACCAACAACAAGGTGATTACACGCATAACGATTCCTTTCGTTCAGGTCCGGATAATCGGGGATTCGTTTGAAGAGAAACCACTACTGCCGCGGATCCGCGACGGCAAGGTTTGCCGCTCTCGATCACATCGCCCGGTTTCATAAACGTTCCACGGGCCTCTGCAGGGTTAAACGCACACGCGGTACGGCAAAGCACGAACGTTTTTTGTGGAGCCGCCGATGATCCGGTTACGGTCCGGCATTAATCCGAGGAACACAAAAGTGAAACAGAGCCGCCGCGCAACCGTAATGGATCTTTCAAGATTTTTGTCTCAAACAGTCACATTTCTCCACGACGATCACGCATGCCGATTTGCGGTGATTGAGACAACAAATTGAAGGGCGAAATGAACAGATTCACTGAACAGAAGGTATTGAGCGCGGCCGTTTTGGTTTTTGGAGCCGCAATCGGCACGCCGCTGCACGCACAACAGGACGGCGACGTCGAGGAGGTGACCGTTTACGGGCAGGCGCTCTCCATCGAGCGTGCGCTGGACATGAAACGTCAGTCCGATCGGATTCTGGACGCGGTCGCGCAGGACGACATCGGCCGCCTGCCCGATCTGAACACGGCCCAGGCCGTGCTTCGAGTTCCGGGCGTGGCGGTGCAAAACGATCAGGGCGAGGCGCGCTTCCCGATCCTGCGCGGACTGAACGCCACCTACAACCGGACGACGATCGACGGCGCTATCGTGGCCTCGCCGGAACGCGGCGGCATCGCCCGCGCCGTTCCGCTCGACCTGATCCCGGCGTTTCTGCTGTCCGGCATCGAAGTGCAGAAGTCCATTACACCGGATCTCGATCACAACGCGATCGGCGGGACGATCAACCTCGTCACGCGCTCGGCGTTAGCCAGTGAAGACCCGTTCATGTTCGGCGGCGTTTTTCTCGGCAACCACGAGCAGAGTGCGGACGGCACCACGCTGGACGGCGACGAGGACGAGCTGCCCTGGCGCGCCAATTTCGCGGCTGGCCGCAGTTTCGGCAGCAACGGACAGTTCGGCGCGGTTTTTGGTCTCGACTATTCGATCCGGAATTTCGAGATCCCGCAGGTGGAGGTCGACGACGCCGACTACACGGAGTTCGACGCGGACGGCAACAACGTCGGTCTGGGCGGCGGCAACGGTATCGTCGTGCCGACGAACCAGCGAATCTTCTTCTACAACAATGTGCGCGAACGCATCGGCGCGGCGGGGCGCGTGGAGTGGCAGGCCAGCGACACGCTCTATCTCGACCTCGCCGGTTATTACAATGAATACAACGACGACGAACGACGGGACGAAGAGCGTTACGAGCTCGGCACCAGCGGCAGCGTGGCGCAGCCGGCCGTCATCAGAAACCAAACGGCGACCAGCGGCATCACCGACTCGGGTTTCAATATCGTCGGCATCGGCCGATTCGTGCTCGACAGGGACATCACCAGCATCCGGGCGGGCGCGGACTGGGACGTTGCGCCAGGATGGCTCGTCGAGGCCGGTGCGGCGCTAACGACGGCGGAGCTGTCCAACCCCGAAGTAACCGACGCCTTCCAGACCGATACGACGTTCGGCGCGCGTTACGACACCTCGCAGTTTTTCAACACCGTCGATCCGCTGGATCCCGAGGCGTTCTTCGATCCGGCGAACTACGGGCACGTCAATCGCGGTGTCCTCGACCGTTTCACCGACGAGGAAACGACGGAGATACGTCTGGACGTCACCTGGAGCAATACGCCGTTCGACGACCTCGAGCTGAAAGGCGGTTTCCTGCGCCGCGACCTCGACAAGGACGAGGGGTTCAATTTCCGCCGTTTCGTTGCCGACGCGGGTGTGGGTTACACACTTGCCGACGTCGCCGATTCTTCATTGGCGGACGTCACCTGGCAGGGCGGCTATCGGTTGGAGAATCGCATCGACCTCGACGCATCCGACGACTTTTTCGCGGCGAATACGTTTGACGAAGTCCTCAACATCGACCGCGGCTCGTCGGCGGAGGAAAGCGTCACGGCCGGCTATCTAATGGCGCGTTTCGATACCGAGCGCTGGGGCATCGTCGGCGGGCTGCGTATCGAAAACACCGATTGGGAAGGAGCGCCGCTGGCCGGCGAGACCGTCAGCGGCGACTACGACGACGTGCTGCCGTCGATCAACGTCCGCTTCGACCTCAACGACGAGATCGTGGTTCGCGCAGCGGCGTCGCAGACGCTGGGGCGTCCGAACCTGAGCGAACTCACCCGCGGCCAAAGCATCGATCTCACCGACAACGCCATCACCCGGTCGAACCCGGACCTCCAGCCACGCGTGTCGACGAACGTCGATCTCAGCATCGAATGGTACATACCCAACGGCATTCTCGCCGGCGGCGTGTTCTTCAAGGACATCGAGGACGAGATATTTTTTCTGACGACTCAGGGCCCGGTCACGATCGACGGCATCACGTACGACTCGGTATCGCAGCCGGAAAACGCCGCCGACGCGGAGATCTTCGGCGTCGAGCTGCAATACCAGCAAACGTTGAGCTTCCTGCCGGCGCCGTTCGACGGCTTCGGTATCATCGCCAATGCGACGATACTCGACACCGAGTTCACGGTACCGCTGGGCGACGGAGATACCCGCAAAACGAGCTTTTTCCAGCAACCGGACTTCACCGGAAACCTGACCGGCTTTTACGCCACCCCCAGTTTCGAGCTTCGCGCGTCCTATAACTACACGGACGAGTTCCTCGATACGCTGGTCGCCGGCAACCCGGACAGCGACGAGTATTGGAAGGCGCGTTCGCAGGTCGATCTGCAGGCACGCTTCAATCTCAACGACCGCTTTACGGTCATCGGCGAAGTGCAGAACCTGACCGACCAGGGTCGCCGGGAGCTCACGGGACCGGGCCGGCGCTTCCTGCAGGAGGACGCCGAGTTCGGCCGCACGTTCTGGCTTGGCCTCACCGCGACGGCAAAGTAAGCTCCGCGGGCGGTGTTTACACGGTCCAACAAGCACAGGAGACGTTGATGCGCACTCTATCGGCCGCGCTGCTCGTTGTAACCCCGCTCATGGCGGGCAGCCAAACGGATCTGCGGTCGGTCCCTCTCTACGAGCCGCCGCCGCCCGTTTTGCTCGAAGCCGAAAGCCTGCAACGCTTCCCGGCGGCGGAGGCCCTGCAGGGCGCGGCCGTCGACGACAGGCATTTCTATGCGGTCGTGAACTTCGCGATCGGCAAATACGACCGCAAAACCGGCGAACGCGTCGGCGGCTGGCTGGGACCGCGGCGCGGACTGATCGGGCATCTGAATAGCTGCTTAGCCGAGTCCGGCCGTCTCTGGTGCGCAAACTCGAATCACCCGGATGTGCCGATGGCGAGCTCGGTCGAAGTGTTCGATTCGATGTCGATGACGCACGTGGACAGCCACAGTCTCGGCCTGATGGACGAAGGCTCGCTGACCTGGTTCGACCGTCTCGGCGACGGCTGGATTGCCGGCTTCGCGCATTACAACGACGACACCGGCGAACCGTACAAGTCGAACGCTTACGCCGGCGTGCATACCTTCGACGCGAGCTGGCGGCGCACGGGTGGCTGGCGTCTGCCGCCCCAACTCGTCGAACGCATGGCACCGCAGGCGGCGTCGGGCGGCGCGATCGGCCCGGACCGGCTGCTTTACGTCTTCGGGCATCACGAGCCGGAGCTCTACGTGCTCGCAAAACCGGCGATGGGGCCGACGCTGCTGCACGTCGCGACGATTGCCCTGGACGCCGAAGGCCAGGCGTTTGCGTTCGACCCGCTCCGCGCGGACGTGATCTGGGCCATCAGTCGCCCGAACCGCGAGGTTCGATCGTTCCGGCTACCCGAGGTCGCGCTGCAAAATCCGGACGCGCGGCGTTTCTGACCCGCGATTCGACACCCGTTGACGGCGTGCCGAGACCTTGCAAGCAAACACACAAAGGCCCCGAAGACGTTGCCGTCTCCGGGGCCGGTTAGTTGTCCACGACGGCTGCGCAGCGGTAAACGTGGCTTTCTTGTTCGAGTCATGCATAAACTCGGGAAGATCGTCCGTATTCGTCAGCAGGCTGCCGACGAACGAGAATCACGAGGAGACGGCTAGTTGCCGGTAAAGCCGATGCGTAATTTCGAGCTTGAAGCCTACTTCGCCAAATGGGAGTTCACCGCCAGGCATCACATGACCGCTTCGGACGTGGAAAGCACGACCGTTCGCGAACTGTTTGCGCTCGCGGACGAACCCCTGCCCGATCCTTTGATGGACGTATCGCTCGGTTACACGGAATCCTGGGGCGCGCCGGATCTGCGGCGCGCGATCGCCGCCACCTACGACCGCGTCGAGCCCGAAGAGATACTGTGTTTCGCCGGCGCCGAGGAAGGCATCTACGCGGCGATGCGCGTTCTCCTGAACCGGGACGACCATGCCATTGTCGTCGTGCCGAACTATCAGGCCGCGGAGACCGTCCCGCTCGACATCTGCGCGGTTACCGGCGTGGAACTCGATCCCGACAATCGTTGGCGCCTGGACCTCGACGATGTCCGCCGGGCCATCCAGCCGAACACCAAACTCGTTTCAATCAACTTCCCCAACAATCCCACGGGCGCCGTCATGCCGGCCGACGACTACGCCGAGCTGATCGAGCTTTGTCGAAACCACGGGCTTTATCTGTTCAGCGACGAGGTATACCGGCTTCTCGAACTCGACGATGCGAAGCGGCTGCCGCAGGCCGCCGACGTCTACGAAAAGGGATTGTCCCTGAACGTGATGTCCAAAGCTTACGGCTTGCCCGGCCTGCGCATCGGCTGGATTGCCGCGCAGGACAGGAACCTGCTCGAGAAGATTCTCGGCTACAAACACTATTTGTCGATCTGTAACTCCGCGCCAAGCGAACGTCTGGCGGTTGTCGCGCTCGGGGTCCGCGAAAAAATCCTGGACAGAAACCGCGCATTGTTGCGCCAAAACGTTTCCATGCTCGACGAGTTTTTTGCCGACTATCCTTCCCTGTTCGAGTGGCGTCACGCCGACGGCGGCTGTGTCGCCTACCCGCGCTTCACGGGCAACGGCGGCGTAGAGGCCTTTTGCACGTCGCTCGTGAACGAAAGCGGGATTCTGCTGTTGCCCGCCTCGATCTACCGCTCTGAACTCATGGAGGCGCCGAAGGACCGCTTCCGCATCGGTTTTGGCCGCAAGAACATGGCGGCGGGCCTGAGTGAATTTCGCGATTTCCTGGAGCGTAATCGCAGCAAGCTGGCGGCTTAGGGCGACACGGGGCAATACCGGTACGCTGACGGGAATATGCGCGCCGAACCGATTAGTCAGACGGGACACGTCCGCGCCTCCTCGCAACGCATTGTTCAACCGGTCGCGTCAATGAGCCGCATCCCGTCCGGCAACGCCTGAAACGGCGCCATCTTACGGGCAACGACGGCCGATTCGGGACCTGCCGCCGCTAGACTGTACGGGCTTTCCACGATGCGGCCCCCGACGGGCCGCTAATAGAATCGAACGACCGTCGGAAGCAAGGTGCACACGCATGGTGATTGGCGTAACAACACTGGCGGCGCTGAGTTTCCTGTTCGCCTCCCTGCTCGTCCTGGCTCACAAAAAACTCAAGGTCGACGAAGATCCGCGTATCGACGCCGCTTTTCAGCTGTTGCCGCAGACGAACTGCGGCGCCTGCGGCTATCCGGGCTGTCTGGGCCTGGCCGAGGCCCTGGTTGCCGGAAATGCGCTGCCGGCCAAATGCACGGTTGCCAGCGACGATCAGCGGCAGATCATCGCGGAGTTCCTCGGCGTCGACGTGGGCGCCGAGGAAAAAGTGGTTGCCAGACTCGCCTGCGCGGGCGGTACGAACGTGGCGCGCAACCGCGCCCGGTACGCGGGCCTGCGCTCCTGCCGCGCCGCCACCGTGGTGGCGGGCGGCGGCAAAGGCTGCTTCTGGGGCTGCCTTGGCCTCGGCGACTGCGAGCGGGTCTGCGAGTTCGACGCGATCGTCATGAATCAACACGACCTGCCGGTCGTTGTCGAAGACGCCTGCACCGCCTGCGGCGATTGCGTCGAAGCCTGTCCCAAAGATCTGTTTTCCCTGCATCCGACCAGCCACCGGCTTTGGGTTGCCTGCAAGAACCTGGAGTGGGGCGACGCGGCCCTGAGCGAATGCGCGGTGGCCTGCGACGCCTGCGGTAAATGCGCCGCCGACGCACCATCCGGCGTGATCACGATGGTCGACAACCTGCCGGTCGTGAACTACGCCAAACCCCAAAACGCGAGAAACGCCATCGAGCGCTGTCCGACCGGCGCCATCGTCTGGTTCGACCCCGAGCAGGGAGTCGTCACCGGCCGTGCAGCGCGCAAAGTCATACGTCGAAGCGCCCGACCCGTTGCACCCACCTGAACGAGTGATTCCACATATGAAAGAAAAAAGCAGAACGTTCAAATACTCAGGCGTTCGAGCGGCAATGGACGGCAACACGGCTGCAATCATGTGTGAACGTGAATCGACCGACGGCGCCGGCGCCTATCCCATCACGCCATCGACGCAGATGGGTGAATACTGGGCCGAAGCCGCGGCGGCGGGACACGTCAACGTCTCCGAGCGACCGCTCATTTTCGTGGAGCCGGAAGGCGAACACGCCGCGGCGGCCGTGACCGCCGGCCTGTCGATGACCGGACTTCGAGCCGCCAACTTCTCGTCCGGCCAGGGTATCGCCTACATGCACGAATCGCTGTACGCCGCGGTCGGCAAACGCCTGACCTACGTGTTGAACATGGGCTGTCGCGCAATGACCAAGGCAACGCTGAACGTGCACGCGGGTCACGACGACTACCACTGCGTCGACGACACGGGGTTTTTCCAGGTGTTCGCCAAAAACGCGCAGCACGTGGCAGACCTCAACATCATCACGCACCGCATCGCCGAACTCGCACTGACGCCCGGCATCGTCGCCCAGGACGGCTTCCTCACGACCCACCTGATCGAATCGCTGATGCTGCCGGAGCGCGAGCTGATCGCGGAATACCTGGGCTCGCCCGGCGACCTGATTGACACGCCGACACCGGCGCAAAAAATCATCTACGGTGAACGGCGCAGGCGCATACCCGAACTGTGGACCGTGGACGATCCGGTCATGGCGGGCGTGGTGCAGAACCAGGATTCCTACATGCAGAGCGTGGCCGCGCAGCGCCCGTATTTCTTCGACCACGTACGAGCGCTTGCCGACCGGGCGTTCGACGAGTTCCACGGCCTGACCGGCAGGCGCTATCAGCGCGTCATGACCTATCGCACCGACGACGCCGACTACCTGATCGCTGGCCAGGGCAGCCTGATTCCGACGGCCGAGGCGGTCGCCGACTACCTGCGCAAGGAACGCGGCATCAAGGTCGGTGTCGTCAACCTGCTGATGTTCCGACCGTTCCCGGGCGACCTGCTCAGCCGGGTATTCAAGGGCAGAAAAGGGATCGCCGTTCTGGAGCGTGTCGATCAACCCCTGGCGTCGGACCTGCCGCTGATGCGCGAGATCCGCGCCACGCTCGGCAAGAGCCTCGAAAACGGCCGCGGGAAAAACGGCGCGGCGCACCCGGAACTCGCCCGCTACGAGTCGATCGAGGACATGCCGGATCTCTACTCCGGTTCGTTCGGCCTCGGCAGCCGCGACCTGCAACCGGAGGGCGTGATTGCGGCCGTGGAAAACATGCTGCCCACCGGCGGGCAAAAACGGATGTTTTACCTGTCGATCGACTTCGTCCGCCGTTCGATGATGACGCCCAAACAGGAGATCTATCAACAGTCGGTGCTCGACGCCTATCCGCAGGTCGCGGATCTCGCCCTTCGCGGCAGCGAGAACCCCAATCTGATGCCGGCGGACAGCATCACGGTTCGCATGCATTCGATCGGCGGCTGGGGCGCCATAACGACCGGCAAGAACCTGGCGCTGACGCTGTTCGACCTGCTCGGCTATCACGTCAAGGCGAATCCGAAATACGGATCGGAGAAGAAGGGTCAGCCAACCAGTTATTACCTGTCCGCCGCTCCCGAACCCATACGTGTCAACTGCGAATTTCACTTCGTCGACGTCGTGCTCTCGCCCGACCCGAACGTGTTCAGCCACACCAACGCCGTTGCCGGCCTGAACGAAGGCGGCGTGCTGGTCATGCAAAGCGACGCCGCTTCGGCCGAGGAGTTCTGGCAATCGATTCCGCTGCGCTACCGCAAAACCATCGTCGAAAAGAAACTCCGCGTGTTTTACCTCGACGCCTTCAAAATCGCTCGCGACGAGGCCACCGATCCCGAGCTGCAGCTGCGCATGCAGGGCATCGCGTTCCAGGGCGCATTTTTTGCAACGTCCACGCTGCTGGAGAAACACGGACTGGACGAAACGAAGCTGCTCGGCGCCATCAAGAATCAGCTCCGGGAAAAGTTCGGATCAAAGGGCGTGCGTGTCGTCGAGGACAACATGCGCGTCGTGCGGCGAGGGTTCGAGCAGGTTAACGAGATCACCGACAAAACCCTCGCCGGCGACGAAACCGACGGCAAGGGCAACGGCCGCCTGCCCATTCCGGTCATGGTCAAGCGCGAACCGGAATCGGCGTCGGCCAGCTCGGACATACACCGGTTCTGGGCGCAAACCGGCAGTATGTACGCGAGCGGCGCCGGCGAGTCCGTGCCCGCGGATCCGTTCATGAGCATGAGCCTGATGCCGGCCGTTTCCTCGCACTTCCGGGACATGACCTCGATTCGCTTCGAGCACCCCGAGTTCATCGCGGAAAACTGTACCGGCTGCGGCGACTGTTACACGATCTGTCCGGACACCGCCATTCCCGGTCTGGTCAACGAGGTTGGCCAGGTGCTCGATACCGTTGTAAACCGATTGAAAAAGAACGGCAAAAACACCTCGCAACTGCCGCGCGCCGTCCGGCGGATGGAAATGAAGCTGCGCAAACTGCTCGCCGAGGCCGGCGAAAGCGATTCCGTGAGCGCAATGATCGACGAGTCGATCGAAGCGACGATCGCGGACGCGGAACTGGCGGAGGACGGCAAGCGGCAGCTCAAAGAGGAGTTCGACGACTTTCGCCAGGAACTCGGCGACTTCCAGTTTGCGCTGTGCCGGCCGTATTTCACGCTGCCGGAGAAAAAGCAGGCGGGCGGCGGCGGTCTGCTGAGCATCACGATCGATCCGTACACCTGCAAAGGCTGCATGGAATGCGTGGAGGTCTGCAACGACGACGCGCTGCGCCCGGTCACGCAGACGGCGGACAGCGTCGAATCCCTGAAGAAGAACTGGGATTTCTGGCTGGACTTGCCGAACACGCCGGCGAAGTACATACGCGTCGACGACCTCGAGGAGGGCATCGGCGCACTGGAGACGATTCTTCTGAACAAGGACGCCTACCTGCCGTTTGCCAGCGGTGACGGCGCCTGTCTGGGCTGCTCCGAGAAAACGGTCATACACCTGTTTATCGCGACGGTCGAGTCGCTCATCCAACCGCGGGTGGCGAAACACGTGGCGGAGATCGAAGACCTCATTGCGAGCCTGAAGCGACACGTGCAGCTTGAACTCGTCGGCGAAATCGACCTCGGCGACGTGGGGGACATGCACGCGATACTGGACGATGAAGACGGCGACCTGACGCTGGCCAAGATCGCCGGTCGCATCGAGGAAACGCATGAGACCGCACCGATCGACCGGGCGTGGCTTAGGCACGTCACGGACCTGATCGCAAAACTGAACGACCTGAAATGGCGTTATCAGAACGGCGTCACGGGCAAGGGGCGCGCCAGCATGGGTATGCTGAACGCGACCGGCTGCACCTCGGTCTGGGGCAGCACGTTCCCGTTCAACCCGTATCCCTTCCCGTGGGCGAACCATCTGTTTCAGGACAGCGTCTCGATGGCGATGGGCGTTTTCGAGGGACACATGGCCAAAATGGCCGAAGGATTCAAAACCGTTCGATTGGCGAAGGTGGCGCTCGAAGGGCGATACGACCCGGAACGGCATGCCGAGGAATTCCGCTATTTCGGCTGGCGGGATTTCAGCGACGAGGAATTCCATCTCTGCCCGCCGGTTGTCGCCGTCGGCGGCGACGGCGCGATGTACGACATCGGCTTTCAGAACCTGTCGCGCGCCATGATGTCGGGCAAGCCGATCAAGGTGCTCGTGGTCGACACGCAGGTGTACTCGAATACCGGCGGCCAGGCGTGCACGTCCGGTTTTTTCGGGCAGATCTCCGACATGGCGCAGTTCGGCAAGGCGATCAAGGGCAAGGAAGAGGTGCGCAAGGAAATCGGCCTCGTCGCCATGGCGCATCGCACCACCTATTTTTTGCAAAGCACGATGGCGTATTCCAACCATATGATCGAAGGTTTCGTGCAGGGTTTGCGCTCGCGGCGGCCGGCGTTGTTCAACCTCTACACGTCCTGCCAACCGGAACACGGCATCGGCGACGACATGGGTCACCACCAGGCCAAGCTCGCCGTGGAATCTCGCGCCTACCCGCTGTTCAACTACGACCCGGACCGCGGCGGCACCATCGCGGAATGTATCGACCTCGACGGCAACCCCGCGGCCGGCGAGGACTGGCCGGTCACCAAGATCGACTACGTCGAACGCGGACGGCAGAAGGAGATGGAGCTGCCGACGACCTTCGTCGATTTCGCCGTAACCGAAACCCGTTTTCGCAAACACTTCAGAAAGGTCCCGCGCGAAGCCTGGCACGAGGACATGATCCTCGTCAGCGACTACCTCGATCTGGACGGCGACGCGCGCGACGGCAAAGTGCCTTATGTCTGGGCGCTGGATGCCAAGCGTGAGCTCAGCCGCCTGCTGGTCGACGAATCGATGGTCCAGTCGGCCGAGGAACGGCGCGATTTCTGGCGCATGCTCAAAGACCTGGCCGGAACGGATGAAACTCCCTCGGCGGACGGCAGTGAGCTGGAGTCGCGGATTCGCCGGGAGGTGGTGGAGAAAATAACGTCCGGCCTGATGGGGCTCGTCGCCGGTGACGCGTCGTCCGACATCGCATCGGCGCTGCGCTCCAGCGTGGCGGAGCCGGTACCGGAGCCGGCGAGCGCCGCCGGAGAATCCGGAGACTACATGGCGCCCTGGGTCGACACCGAGGAATGCACGGCCTGTGACGAATGCATCATGATCAACCCGCAGATGTTCGCCTATAACGACGACAAAAAAGCGTACATCAAATCCGCCGAGGCCGGCCCGTACCGCGACCTGGTCAAAGCCGCCGAAAAATGCACCGCGCAGGTCATCCACCCGGGACTGCCGCGCGATCGTAGTGAAAAGGACATCGACAAGTGGATCAAACGCGGAGAGAAATTCAATTAGGCAGGTCGCCCGTCAGGACGGGCGCCTGCAACGCACCCTGTGGGAGCCCGTCCTGACGGGCGACCCCCACGAGGAGACACGAGTAAACCAATGCTAGCCAGGCTGCGCAAGAACACGTTCCGGCACGGGATCCACCCGCCTGAGCATAAAGCGGATACCCGTCATCTGGCCATCCGCCGCTTCCCGTTTGCGCCCGTGCTCGTGGTTCCCCTGAGCCAGCATCTCGGCAAACCCGCGATCCCGATAGTCCGGGAAGGGGAGGAAGTGACGCGCGGTCAAACTATCGCGAAAGCGGACGGGTTCTTGTCTGTCGCCATGCATGCCCCCGCCTCGGGCGTTGTAAAGAGGATAGCGCTGGCACCGAGCATCAGTGGCCAAATGACGAGCAGCATCTACCTGGTTCCGCATCCGGCGTCGTCCCAGGAAGTTGACGACGGCGAACCCTGTGACGTCGATACCGCCACCCCGAACGACATCATCAAAGCCATTCAGCAGGCCGGAATCGTGGGTCTGGGCGGCGCCGCGTTCCCAACCCACGTAAAACTCGAGGCTCCGGAAGGAAAGCGGCCGGACACCCTGATCGTCAACGGCGTCGAATGCGAGCCCTATCTAACCACGGATCATCGGGTCATGCTCGAGCAGAGCGCCGACATACTCCAGGGGATTCGCTACCTGCTCCACGCCTGCGGCGCAGGCGAGGCCGTCATCGCAGTGGAATCGAACAAACGGGACGCGGCGAGAAAACTCGAGCAGCATCTTCCCGGAGACCTTCCGCTCGAGGTACGCGTGGTCCCGGTGAAGTATCCGCAGGGCGCGGAGAAGCTGCTCATCAAAACGCTGCTCGATCGCGAGGTGCCGTCCGGAGGCCTGCCCGCCGAGATCGGCGCGATCTGCGTAAACGTGGCGACAGCGGCTGAGATAGGCCGGCTGCTGCCGAAGGGCCGCGGCATCCAGGAACGTGTCATCACCATCGGCGGATCCGGGGTCGAACGCAGGGGCAACTATCGGATTCCCATCGGCACCACCGTGCGTTTTGCGCTGGAAGAAACGGGAATGAAAAAAAACCTGTCCCGCGTATTCCTGGGCGGACCGATGATGGGCACCGCCGTTTCCAATCTGGATATTCCGATCACCAAAGGCACGTCGGGAATCACCGCGTTCACGACGGCCGAGACGGGCGACGCAACCGGGCACAAACGGGTTTACCCGTGCATTCACTGCGCGCGCTGCGTCGAAGCCTGCCCGCTGTTTCTGAACCCGTCACAGCTCGGCCTGCTCGCCAAAGTCGAAGACTATCCGCGGATGGCGGAGGAATTTCACCTGCTGGACTGTTTTGAGTGCGGCGCGTGCACCTATGTCTGCCCATCGCACATCCCTCTCGTCCAGTACTTTCGCCTCGCCAAGAAGATGGTGAGGAAAATGGCCTCGGCGGAATGAAAGATCCGGGAAAAATCCTGGAAATCGGCTCGTCGCCGCACATCACCGGGGGTGACAGCGTCGAGGTGATCATGCGCAACGTCGTGCTTGCGATGTTGCCTGTTTGCGCATACGCCGTTTTCGCGTTCGGCGCAGCCGCGGCGCTCGTGCTCGTGACCGCGCTCGTCAGCTGTGTGGCAACCGAACGGCTGCTCTGCAAACTGACCCGTCGAGCAAACACGGTGGGTGACTGGTCCGTCACCATTACCGGCCTGCTGTACGGGCTGACGCTGCCGCCGCAGCTGCCGCTGTGGATGGTGGCCGTGGGTGGCGTTTTTGCCGTTGCGGTGGGCAAATTCCTGTTCGGCGGACTCGGCAGCAACGCGTTCAATCCTGCGCTGGTCGGACGCGCATTCTTGCAGGCGGCGTTTCCACAGGCGATGACACACTGGAACACGCCGTTTGCGGATTCGCGGTTTGTCGAGCTGCCTGCATCGACGCTCGCGTTGCCCTTCGCGCGGCCGGCCTACGACGCGGTGACGGCGGCAACGCCACTTGCGGCAATGAAATTCGACGGTGTACAGACCGCCAACCGTGAGCTGTTATTCGGTCTTACCTCCGGTTCCAGCGGTGAAACCTGCGCCGTCCTGATCCTGTTGGGCGGACTGTACCTCGTGGCGCGCAACATGATGAACTGGCGCATACCCGCCTCGATTCTGGGCACCGTTGCGCTGCTCAGTTGGATATTCGCGCTCATCGATCCCACGTCATTCCCGGGACCCGCGTTTATGCTGCTTTCGGGCGGTCTCCTGCTCGGCGCGGTGTTCATGGCCACCGACATGGTAGCCTCACCGATCACCAACGCGGGCTGCTGGCTGTACGGTCTTCTGATAGGCGGTCTGGTCGTGGTGATCCGCCTCTGGGGCGGCATGCCCGAGGGCGTGATGTACGCGATCCTGCTCGCCAACGCGGTTTCGCCGCATATCGACCGGCTGATCCAGCCCAGGGTATTCGGCACCGGCAGGGGCGTGCGATGAACGGTCCCGTCGCGCAGTCGCCGACGTCCGCTTGGTCCATGTACCGCGCGATCGTGGGCATCGCCGCGCTCTGTGCACTGTTGGTCGTGACGGTTTATCAGGCAACCGCCGCACGCATACGGGAGAACCAGGCGCGTTTTCTCGCGCAGGCGATTTCCGAGGTTCTGCCGGAGGCAACGTCGACCCGGGCGGTCGCGCTGTCCGGCGCGGGCCGTCTCCATGCCGCGCCCGACACGGGATCGGTGTTTCTGGGTTACGACGAAAACGGCGGCTTGGTCGGAGCCGTCGTAAGCGCCGAGGGGATGGGTTATCAGGACAGCATAAGAATACTTTACGCGTACTCGCTGGACCTCGACGCAATCGTCGGCTTCAAGGTGCTGGAGAGCAAGGAAACGCCGGGGCTCGGTGACAGGATCGAAAAAGAGCCGCATTTTCTGGCCAACTTCCGGCAGCTGGACGTAGCACTGGACACTGGCGGCAACAGCTTGCTGCACCCCATCGAAACCGTCAAACAGGGCGAGAAGACCGCGCCGTGGCAGATCGACGGCATCACCGGCGCGACGATCAGCGCCGAAGCGATCGGCACGATACTGAATGACAGCGCAAATACCTGGGTGCCGGTGCTCGAGAGGGACGCCCCGGCATTCTCCCTGAACCCGGCGACGGCGGAACCCTAGGTGCCGGCCAGGGAAGTCAGCGCCACCGATGATTTCGTCAAAGGGCTTTGGCGGGAAAATCCGGTGTTCGTACAGGTGCTCGGCATGTGCCCCGCGCTCGCGGTGTCCAACACCGCGATGAACGCGCTGACCATGGGCCTGGCCACAACCTTCGTGCTGCTGACGTCCGGAATATCGGTCTCGGCGTTGCGCAAATGGATACCGCGCGAAGCGAGAATCGTGTGTTTCATCTGCATCATCGCAAGTTTCGTGACGGCGGTTGACTATCTGATCCAGGCAATCAGCCTGGAACTGCACCGCAGTCTTGGCGCGTTCATCGCGCTGATCGTCGTGAACTGCCTGATCCTCGGGCGCGCCGAGGCGTTCGCGTCGAAGAACTCGGTCACCCGCTCGGTGCTCGATGCCCTCGGCATGGGCATCGGTTTCACGGTCGCGCTGCTGTGGATAGGCGTCTTGCGCGAGGTACTCGGCAGCGGCTCCCTGTTTGGCGTCGCGCTGTTTCCCGCGAACTTTCAGACCTGGACCGTCATGGTGTTGCCGAGCGGCGGCTTTTTTGCGATGGCCGTGTGGCTGTTGCTGGTGAACCGGCTGAAGAACAGGAAAACCGTCACAGACAAAGTTGCCCAGGAGGTGAGTTCATGAGCGACGCACCGCACTGGTCGATCTTCGTCAATGCGGCGCTGATCAACAACTTCGTCTTGGCCTACTTCCTGGGCATATGCCCTTTCTTCGGCGTCTCGTCAAAACTCGAAACCGCGCTTCGCATGGGCGGCGCAGTGAGCTTCGTCATGCTGGTCGCCTCGGTTTGCGCGTACTCGATCAACCTGTTGCTCGATGCCGTCAATGCGCCGTACCTGAGGATTATTTCGTACATTCTGGTCATAGCCTCGACCGTGCAACTCGTCGAAATGCTGATCAGGAAACTCAGCCCGGCCACGTTTCGCGCCATGGGCATCTTCCTGCCCCTGATCACGACGAACTGCGCCATATTGGGTCTCGCTCTGTTTCAGACCAACCGCGGCTACGGTTTTACGCAGGCGGTCGTTTATGCGCTGGGCGCCGGCGCCGGATTCGCGCTGGCCCTCGTGCTGATGGCCGGGGTGCGCGAAAAGCTCGACCTCGCAAACGTTCCCGACCTGGTGAAGGGCACGGCGGCTGCACTGGTCGTCGCCGGCATACTCTCGATGAGTTTCATGGGTTTTGCGGGGCTCGGGCGATGAACCTCGCCGTTCAGATACTGTTCACGACCGCGCTCGTCACCGGGCTGATCGTGTTACGCCTGTTCACGGATCGCCATAACCTGCGGCAGAAGATTCACGGCGGCCGCGGGGACACCGACTGCCGCTCGATCGGCTGCTTCCGTCACTGCGAACCGGATCCGGACGCGACTGCGTCGGCGGCCGACAACAAACTACCGAGAAGGAGTGCAGATCATGCGCCTTGAAAACTATCCGACAGAACCACGATACAGCGCGACGGTGATCAGCACCGAGAGAATCACCGACGACGACGCGGAGGCCGAAGTTCGAGAGCTGGTGCTGGAAATCCAGGGACGCCGTTTCGATTTCGAGATCGGTCAAAGCATCGGCGTGATCATCGAGGGGCCGGACGAATTCGGCGCCGCCGTGCGCCAGCGGCTTTATACGATCGCGGATGCGCCGCCCGCCGAAACACGCGGAAAACCCAAGGTGACGATCGTCGTACGACGCTGCAATTACACCGATGACTACAGCGGCGAAGAATACGTGGGCGTGAGCTCCAACTACCTGTGCGACCGCGACGTCGGTGACGACGTAACGGTCACCGGGCCGTTCGGCATGCCGTTCACGATACCGGCCGACACCAGCGCCAACCTGTTTCTGATTGGACTGGGTACCGGAATCGCGCCATTCCGTGCGCTCGTGAAACACATTTACCAAGACCCGGGCGGCTGGGAGGGCAAAGTGCGTTTGCTGTACGGCGCACACTCCGGGCTGGAGCTCTTGTACATGAACGACAAGCGCAACGATTTCACGCGCTATCTCGACGAGGAGACCTTCGAGGCGATCCAGGCCTTGAGCCCGCGGCCGAACTGGGCCGATCCGATCGCCTGGGACTACGCGATCGAGGAGCGCGCCGAAGAAATCTGGAAAATGCTTTCCGACGAACACACCTACGTGTACGTGGCGGGGCTCAAGCCCCTGCGTGACACGCTGGACGAGCTGTTCGGCAAGCTGTGCGACACGGAGGGCGGCTGGTCGAAACGAAAAGGCGAACTCATCGAGCAAGGTCGTTGGGTCGAGCTACTCTATTAGAAACGGTCTCGAATCTGCCCTTGTATTCGGTCGGCGGGTCGCCCGTCGGGATGGGCGACAGCAGCCTACCGCAACACGTCAAAAATCGTACTGCGTGCGTAGATAATAATACGCGCCGTTCATACCGATCGGCGAAAGCACGTCGTACGGAAGATGGCCAAAATAATTGATGTCGTCGCTCGACAAATCCGGATATTCGTCGGTCAGATTGTCGGCGCCGATGGCCACCGTCCAATCGTCGGTAATCTGCGCCGCGATCTCGGCATCCACCGACCAGACCGAATCGTAGGTCTGCGCCGGCTCGAAACCGCCGCCGAAATCGAACACGCGTCGCGTGTCACCGAACTGGGTCAGGCGCAGGAGCACCGACCAGCGGTCGACGATCCAGTTACCCGACAGGATCAGCTTGTCCTCGGGCGACTTGCTTTCGATCGTGTTCAGGTCCTCGACGCCGACGACACCGGGGTTCTTGGCGTCGGTCTCCGAGTTGTTGTAGGACGCGCTCCAGGCCACGCTGCCGCCGCCCAGGTCGACGGAGCCGGAGGCCACGACGTCGAAACCGGTGGTCTCGGTGTCGACCAGGTTCGAGAAATACTGAATGTTGTTCGCCGCGTTGATCAGAAACACGCGATCGTCGACGTCGATCTGAAAGTAGTCGACGGTCAAGCTGAACATCTCCCCCATGTCGGCGACAAACCCGATGCTGAAGTTCTGCGACTCTTCCTCCTTCAGCGGCAGTGCGCCGTTTGCGATGGCGTCGGGATCCGACACGGGCAACAAGCGAAACAGCTCGAGCATGCCGCCATCGCCGAAGTTGGTGGTCGAGCGCTCGTAGCCGATCTGTGCGAGCGACGGCGCGCGGAAGCTGGTGCCAGCGGCGCCGCGTACCGCGAAGACGTCGGTGAACTGAAACCTCGCCGACAGCTTGCCGGTCAGCGCGTCGCCAAAATCGTCATAGTCTTCGTAGCGCGCGGCCGCACCGACGCTGAACTGGTCGGTGAGGTCCGTTGCAACGTCCACGTACAGTGCAAACACGGAGCGATCGACGTCGGCTTCGCTGCCAGTCGGCAGCCCGGGCCCGGCCTGCGCGCCGACCGCCGCCACCACGGGACCGGCCTCGAAGGACGCGGGGTCGCCGGCGCTGGTCTCGTAGTCTTCCCAGCGGAATTCCGCGCCGTAGGCGAACGTCAGCGGGCTGCTTGCGGCGTCGAGATCGAATTCGCGCACGACGTCGGCGTTCAGCGTGATTTGCGTGAACTCGAATCCGCCGAGGTCGAAGGACGTGGGGCTCGCCGCGCCCAGCGACGGATTTGCGGAATTCTTGACGCCGGAGTCGAATTCGTTCCTGCCGAAGACCAGGCTCAAATCCCAGTCGGACTCGAAGTTGTTGCCGCGCAGCCCGGCGGCGACGGAAAAGTCCGTGTTGTCGCCCGTGGTTATCGGTCGGAAACCGTTCGGGTGGACGGCAATGTTGCTGTCGAAAGCGTCCGGGTAGCGAAAAAAGCCGGTGCCTTCCGATTCGCGGTTCGAGTAACGCCCGAACGAATAGAACTCGCGGTCGCCGGCGGGAACGGTAGCGTTATAAAAGAGATAAACGTCGTCGGCGCCTCCGTCGCCCGGCGCAAAAACGCGCGCCGGGTCCAGCGCCAGGTTGGGCGGCGTTTGGTTCTCGAAGAACGGAAGCGCGCCTATTCCGGCGCGGTTGGTCGCGTCGCGGCTCCGGTATTCCGCACCTACCCGCAGGCTGCCGCCGTCGCCGATCGCGAAACCGTAGTCGGCGGCCGCAGACACCGTATGACCGTCCGTGATATCAGAATTCGTGGGTGAGAAGTCGGTCCGGTGCGCGCCGTAGGACGCCGATACGGTCCCGCCTTCGGCGCCGTCCTTGAGCACGATGTTGATGACCCCGGCAATCGCGTCCGAACCGTACTGCGCGCCGGCCCCGTCTCTCAGAATTTCGATGCGTTTGATGGCGTTGAGGGGAATCGTGTTGAAGTCGAACGGATTCGTGCCCAGCCCGATCGCCGACTCCAACGCGACCACCGACGCGGTATGCTGCCGCTTGCCATTGACCAGAACCAGCGTATGGTCCGGACTCATGCCGCGCAGCTGCGCCGCGCGCACGTGGTCGCCCGCACCCGAATTCGACTGGCGGGGAACGTTGAACGACGGCGCCAGCGCCTGCAGAAGCTCTCCAAGCTCGCCGCCGAAAGAATGTGTGGCAGCGATGTCGCCCACGGTGATCACGTCCACGGGTACGGTGCTCTGGAGCGGGTCGCGGGCCTCTCCACGCGTGCCGACCACGACGACTTCTTCGGTCACTTCGTCCAGATCCTGCGCCAGCGCGCTCACGCCCGTCAGCAGAGCCGCTGAGAACGACGCGGCCGTCAGAGTGATGAGTCGTTTCATTTTTCTATCCTTATGCTCCAGGCGGGGCCGGATCGGACGCCGTGAGTTGCGGAGTAGTTGCCCTGATTGATCGCCAGCGCAACCTTGTTGAGGCTGTTCAGATAAAGCAAGGGTTCACCGACCGCAACCCGACCGAAGGTCGGGAAATACGGCACGGTCTGTGTCAGTACGACGCTGTCTCCATTCCTGATTTCGACGCGAACGTCGTCGCCGGGTGTAAGCTCCAGGGACCGGAACGTCTCGCGATCGATGTTGGTCCAGATGTTGCCGTACTGGGGATCGAGTATCTCGATGTTCCCGTACAGCTGGCCATCGGCGAAGCGCGGCTTCTGGTATGGGATCGACGTCACTTCCGCCGGAAGTTCGCCTCCGACTTCCGCGAAGGAAATGACGCCGGCCGCCAGCCGTGCGCCGGTATACGCGTAAACGTCCCGGCCGTGGAACGTATACGACATCTCCGAGTTGGCGAGCCTGTTCACCGCCTCGTCGATTTCCCGGACCGCATCGATGCCGAGCAGTTCGGCGACCGCGGTCAGGCTCCCGTTGTCGGGCGAGACGAAATAGTGACCGGACTTCGTTTTCAAAACGACCGATTTGCGCGCCGTGCCGACGCCGGGGTCGACAACGGAAACGAATACCGTTCCGGCCGGCCAGTATTCCGCCGCCTGGGCCAGGCGCAGCGACGCTTCCCAGATATTGAACGCGGGCACCTCGTGCGTCAGATCGTAGATGTCGAGATCACGGGACACACTGACCGCAACCCCCTTCATCGAGGCGACCGCGGAATCCTTGACGCCGAAATCCGACTGCAGCACCAGCGGTCCTTCCGACCAGGCGTGCGCGCTGAACAACAGTGACACAACGGCAAGCGCGAGACCGCGCGTGCGTCCGCCGGCGGCGTCGGGCGGCGTTCGGACCCGGCTGTCGAGCCGGAGCGCGCTGCTCCTGGAACCCATGGTTCCCGTACGATTTTTCATGTCGTGCTCCCCCTGAAACCCGGCCGCCGTTTCGCCTCTTTTCTTCGCCGGCCCACGCGCTTCGCCGTCAACGATACCGCGCTGAGACCAACGCCTGCGACGAACGTTCCAAGCGCCTCGCCGACTGATTATAGTGCCTGCGGGCGGCGACGCAGAGGACGGGTGGGGAAATGTAGATATAATTGTTCGCTTTCAACACGTTCGCTAGGGTTTCGGAGAAAACGCTCGCACGTGGAGCGCGCGTTCAGAAAAGACGACGATAGAGTCCGGACAATGAGCAAGGTCCACGTAGTATCGGCCGAAGTATCTCCCCAGCTTCGCCTGCAATTGGTCGCAAGCCGGCCGATCAGCAGCGGTGAGGTCATAGTGCAAAGCTGTGAGGAGGAGGTTCAGAATCATCGCACCTGGCGCACGCTTCAGCTCGACGAGAGCCGGCATTTGCGAAACGAGTTTCTCAATTTCGTCGATCACAGCTGTTCGCCAAACGCCTTATTGGACGTCGATGCGCTCGCGTTGGTCGCAATTCGCGATATTTCCGTTGGCTGTCCGATTACGTTCTTCTACCCCGGATCGGAAGTTGAATTGTCTCAGACGTTCGAGTGTCAGTGCGGCAGCAGTGAGTGTTTGCGCCACATTAACGGCGGCTTTTATCTGACCCACGATCAAATGCGCTGGGCCATGAACAAAGGCTACTGCACGGCGTTCATGCGACGGCAGTTCGAGCGGCTGCTCGGCGGCTGAATCTACCGGGGAACGGCTGTTACTTGGGCTCGACCAGCAGATAGCTGACGGTCGTATCGCCGACGTTGAGCACTTCGTGCCAGGCGGTGCCCTCGCTTTGATAGGAGCTTCCGGTCTCGAGATCGAGTTCCCGAACTCCTTCCCCGTCGGTGATACGCATCCGCCCGCCGGAAAGCGCATATCCGAAATGTGGCCGGTGATAGTGACGCTCGTGTCCAACGCCAGGATCGAACGTACAGCGGAGTATCCGCTGCTGCGCGTCCTCGTGCAGGCGCTCGCACACGGCGCGGCCTCGCCAGCCTGCGGCCAGGGGATCCGGCAATGAAGGCTTCACCGCACAACCCGCCGTCATGCCCAAGAGCGCTCCGAGCGCCAGCAGCCTGAAAACCGTTTGTCCGCTCATCCGTCCAACTTCCCTGTGACGTGTCCGGACAACGACAAAACCGGCGCCCGGAGGCAACGATTACGCCAACTCGCGCTCGAACAGGTTCAGCAACCGGCTCCACGCGCGTTCCGCCTGCGCTTCGTTGTATACCGCCGAGTCCGGCGGACACCACCCATGCAGCGTGCCTTCGTAAACCTCGATCTCCGCGTTCACGCCGGCGGCGTCGAACGCTTCGCGCAACCGTATTTTCTCCTCGGGATTGCGCTCATCGTCGTTCTCGGCGATCGCGATCAAAAATCCCGCTTTCATCCGCCCGGCCAGCAGGTGCGGGCTGTCCTCCTCGTCCGTCGCCAACCCGCCGCCGTGGAATGAACCGCCCGCGCCGATACGCTCCGGGATCGCCGCCGCCAGGCGCATCGTGTAGGAACCGGTCATGCAATACCCGGTAGTGCCGATCTTTCGTTCCGTGTCGACCGACGGCTGCTGGTCGAGATACTCGACGAACGCACGGCCGTCGGTGACGCAGGTTTCGGGTGACAGGGTCCGCGCATGCGGCATCAGCAGCTCGCGAATCCCGGGGTCGCGAAACGTCTTGCCCTCGGGCACCACGGCGCCCCTTGCCGTTCGATAGTACGGGTTGACCACGAGAACCGAATAACCGGACTCCGCGAGACGCTTGCCCATCGCGCGAAACGCCGGGCGGATGCTGACGATGTCGGGCCAGACGATAACCGCCGCGTGCTTACCGGCGGCCGGATGTACGAAGTAACAGTCGGCGGTCCCGTCCGGCGTTTCGACCATCACGTCCTCTTCGACCACGTCCACGGCGTTGGCGACCGGCGGCAGCAACATCGCAAGCGCCGCGCCCGCTCCCCGCTTGCCGAACTCGCGGCGTGTCATGCCGTTCCGTCGCAAATAGTCCTCGACGTCTTTCGCGGTCAGATCATCACACATGGCTTTCTCCTGAAATCGTTGACGGGCCCCGACCGACTATATTCAACCAATACCGGCTGTTGCTCAAGCCAGAAAAACGTTGGCCAGGAGCACTGGAACGGCAGGCGAGAGAATCGCTGCGCAGCGAGCGTGCGCTTATGACTTTTTTGCAAAATATCAATGGTGACATCGCAGGTAGAAATGCGGATACTGCGCCGCCCTGTCGCCCGCGAATGAATCACCATGTTTCGAAACGTACGTTATTACCGCCTGGACAGTGACTGGCCGGAGAGCGAAGAAGCCCTGTCGCAAAACCTGGAGTCGGCCGGATTCGAGGCTTGCGGACCGCTGACGGAACGCAGTTCGGGCTGGGTGCCCGTTGATCCGGATACCGGTGAGATGCTTGCGCGCCGCGTCAACGGCGCGGACCTCCTGAAACTGCGCAGTCAATCCCGCGTATTGCCCCCGGCGGTTATCAACGAGGAACTGGAAGCGCGTATAGAAGAGTATCGCCGTCGTATGCAGGAGCCGCCGAGCCCGCGCGAAAAACGCCGCCTCAAAGCCGAGACGCGAGACGAGCTGTTACCCAAAGCGATGCTCAAATCGGACAGGATATGGGGCTATGTGGACCTCAAGGAAGAAGTAATTGGCATTGATGCCGCACAGGAGACCGTCGCCGAACGTTTCCTGCGCCGCCTTCAGGCGCCGTTCGACGGCTTGAATGTACGTCCGCTGCAGTACAAGCAGCCCGTGGACGAATTGCTGACCGGCATACTTCTCGGCGGCGCGCCGGGTCAGTTTGCCGCCGGCAGGGAATGCCGCATGCAGGACGCGGCGGATTCCGGCGCGACCGTGCGATGGAGCAATTTCGACCTGAGCGATCAGACCCTGCGAAATCACGTCGGGAGCGGCATGCGGCTGACGCATCTGGCTTTAGATTACGACAACGTCATGAGCTGCGTATTGGATGAAAACGGTGTGATTACCAAGCTGCGCCTGCTCGGCATGGACGATGACGTTGAGGGTCATGACGATCCGCTTGCCAGGCTGGACGCGGAATTCGTGCTGATGACCGGCACGCTGCGCAGGCTGTTGGGCGACCTGAAAAAACTGCTGGGAGGGTTTGCCTAGAGGCGCGATGGAAAAACTCGCGGCAAGCACGCTCGCCGCGGGTTCACGGCGGTGTGCTCATGCACGTTCGGTTCCCGAGTCTTCGTGCCTCGTAATCTCCGCGTCGACCATCACGTGACGGGCGTAACGGTAGTCCTGAATCCATGAGATTTCTCCGCGATCCCATTCTATGAAAACGAAGTAGAGAACCGGCGACGGTTTTCCGGGACCGGAAATCAGAACCGCCGGTTTCCGCTCGACAAAACCGAGCGAGAGATACCAGTCGTCCTGCCTGTCGTAGTTGTCGAAGTACTGCCCCACGTCGACGGACCCGCGGACCTTGAGGCGTTCCACCAGGTCCAGGCGAACGTCGTCGGCCAACATCGCCCGGACGGCGTCAAAATCGCGTGCGTTGAAACGTTCGACGTACCGCGCCAACAAACTCGCCTCGGGCTCCTCAAGCCGGAGAGGAACGCCGGAATCGACGGATTCGGAGAGCTTTCGCAGGTTTTGCCGCCCTCGATGCAACGCGGCTTTGACGGCGCCCACGCTGGCATCGAGCAGTTCCGAAATTTCCGATAGAGAATAGCCGATGACGTCTTTCAGAATTACGCAGCTTCGCTGCAGCGGCGTAAGCTGCAGGTAAATCGACAGGGCAAGCGTCGCGAATTCCTCGTTCTCCAGCGGCTGGGCGAGATCGGCGTGCAGAGGATGTTCGTCCAATGCCTCGGTCTGCCCGCTCCCCGTTTTCCGCAGGTAGTCGATCGCCTTGTTATGCGCAATTCGATACAACCATCCTTCGAGGTTCGAGACTTCCGTCGTCGGCAGCAGGTAGTAGGCTTTCGCGAGCGTCTCCTGCACGACGTCCTCCGCGTCCACGACGGAGCCCGTCATCCGCGCGCAGTAGCGGTGCAGGTTGGGTCTGAATTGCTTGACCAGGCGATCGAATTCTTCGCGAGCAGCAGCCAGTACGGGAGGGGACAAGGTCATGTCGATTCAATTCAGTTTTTCGATGCCGGAACCGTTGATCCCGAAACCCAGTCCCTCTCGATGAGCCTCGTCCAGCAGAATGGCGACGACTCCGTCCCCAAACCCGTCCGGTGTGAGCGCGGGCTCGAAACGTTGCAGAAACTCTTCCTTGGAGATTCCCAGACGCCTGGCATACCCGGTAGAGGCCTGATGACCCAGTTCCGTCGCCCCGAACATCTGTTTCGGCAATATCGCGACAAACCGGATGCCCAACTTCAGGGCGTCGGATTCCCTTTGAAAGTATTCGGACAGGAACCACTGCGTCCGCTTTGCGCCGGCGTACCCGCCGGACGCAACCGACCCGGACAGCGCGGCGCCGCTCGATAGAATCGCAACCTGGCTTCCGGGAGGCATTGGCGATCGCAGCGCTTCTTTCCCAAAGTGAAAGGTGGATTTTACATCCGTTTCCCAATTCAGCCCGAACTGCTCCCAGGTTTGGTCGTGCACCGACGCCATGTGCGGCGTCGCACCCGCGGACAACACCAGAACATCCGGTTTCGCCGCCGCGAAAACGCGGGCAGCCGCACCCGCTTCGGTAACGTCGATCGCCAACGTGCGTACACCGCCAACGTCCTCTTGCAGCGCCGCCAGGTTTTCTTCGTTCCTGGCGACCGCCCAGACCTGAGCGCCTTCCGACGCCAGCGCCTTCACGACGCCCCTGCCCAGCCCCCGGCTGCCGCCGGTGACCACAGCCACTTTTCCGTCCAAACGGCCCATATCGACTCCTTTGAAAAATAGATTTGAGTGTCTTCAGTGAAGACGATTGGGCGGGCCAAAAAGATACGGGAAGGGTCAGGTAAGGCGCGCGGCAGATTACGCATTCGGTTCGAGCTTCCGAGCGGGCGACGATTGGTCACGACAGTTACAATAGACAATCTTCGCGCGACTACGGCACTATCTGTCGCGTCAGGTAACGGCGCAAGCGGCTTATGGCAGGCGATCATTCAGTTACGCCCGGGGACGTGACCCGGCTGCTCAAACACTACGCCGAGGGTGACGAGCAGTCGCTCGATCGCGTCATCCCAATCGTCTATCGTGAATTGAAATCGCTTGCCCGGGCCCAACTCAGCCGTTCCGGCGTCCGCCGGAACATGCAAACTACGGTCCTGGTCCACGAAGCCTACGAAAAGCTGACGGCGGGCCAGGCGCGAAGCATCGAGAACCGCCGGCACTTTTTCGCGATCGCGTCCCGCGCCATGCGCCAGATCGTCGTGGACGCCTACCGCAGCCAGATGTCCGCGAAACGGGGCGGCGGCGCCGCCGCCGACGAACTCGGCACCAACGATCTCGTGGACCTGAACGATCCGCAGCGTGTGCTGCATCTGCACCAGGCAATGGAAACCCTCGCCGCCGAGAACGCCGAACTCGTCGAGGTTGTCGACCTTGCCTGTTTTGCGGGCCTGTCCAACAGCGAGATAGCGGAACTGCGCGGCAATGACGTGCGGACCGTGCAGCGACAAATGCAGCGGGCCAAGGCGTGGATCAGCCATCTCCTGGACGAATCGGCGTAGGTGGCTATCGTGTCCGGCTCCGACCCCCAGCGGCAATCGCGACTATGAGCGACTGGCGTAGTGTTTACAGGCCCTGAGACCGTGTCCGACTTTGCGAAGCTCGACGCGTTGCTCGACGAAGTACTGCAACTCGAAGAGCCGGACCGTCAGGCCTTCCTCGACCGCTTGACGGGTGCGCAGCGCGCGCAGGTCGTGGCGCTGCTCGGGCGCGTGCACTCGACCCAGCTCGAAGACATCGCACAGGCGGCACGACGCTCGGTTTTGCCGCTGGACGAACCCGCAACGAGCGATTCGGCGGCCGGCCGCTGGCGGCTCAAACGGGAACTCGGTTCGGGCGGCATGGGCCAGGTCTTTTACGCCGTTCGGGACGAAGACGACTACGCACAGCGGGCCGCGGTCAAGATATTGTGGTCGCATCGCGCCGATGCAGATTTCAAAGCCCGCTTTTTTCGCGAGCGGCGAATTCTGGCGTCGCTCGACCATCCGGGCCTGGCCCGTTTTCTGGACGGCGGCCTGCTGGCGGACGGACGTCCCTGGTTCGCGATGGAATTCGTCGACGGCGTCGACGTCGCAAGCTTCGCGAAACAACTCCCACTGGCGCGGCGCCTCGAGTTGTTCCTCACGATTTGCGAGCCGGCTCAGTATGCTCACGATCGCCTGATCGTCCACCGGGACATCAAACCGCACAACATCCTCGTGGACGAAACGGGACGACCGAGGTTGCTGGACTTCGGCGTCGCGACGATCCTCGGCAACCTCAAGGACGACGTGCGTACGCAGGCCGGCGGCAGCCCGTTGACGCTGCAATACGCGAGCCCGGAACAGGTCAGCGGTTCTCTGATCACGGTAGGCAGCGACGTTTATCAGCTGGGCCTGCTGCTGTATCAGATGCTCGCGGGAAAACCGCCCTACCGTCTGAACGACAGGTCCCTACAGGAGGCGATTCGGATCATTTGCGACGACCGCGTCCGGCCGCCGAGCAGGTTCGCGCCGGGCCTCTCGAAGGACCTGGACGCGATAGTTCTGCACGCCCTGAACAAAGATCCGGCGGAGCGCTATCACTCGGTTTCGTCTTTCGCCGACGACGTCCGGCGATACCTGAGCGGACATCCCGTCGTCGCCAGACCTCGGTCGCGATGGTACGTGGCCAGGCGCTTCGTGCAACGCAACGCCGTGGTCGTCAGCGTGGCCGTGCTGGTTGCGTTTGCACTGACCGGGGCGACGGCGGTTTCGGTGAGAATGGCCGACGAGGCGCAGGCCGAGGCGCAACGCAGCCAGAAAACCCAGCAAATACTCGCCGACGTCTTCCGGCAGGCCGATCCCTACGGGGGCGCCGGCGGCGACGTTACGCTCGCCGACGCGCTCGTTGCCGCAGAATCGTCGATTCAGGAGCAGATACGCGGCGACCACCGCCTGGCGTGGGACGTCAACAACACCCTGGGCGAAATTTTTTCCAGCCTCGGCCTGTTCGACGAAGAGACCGCCGCGTTCGCGGCGGCGCTCGCGGCGGCTCGCGAGCTCGGCGGAAACAACGAACGCGAGGTCATGATTGCGGTCGCGGGTCTCGGCAACACCTTCGTTCGGGAAAACCCGGCCAGGGCGGTCGAGTTCTTCTCGGAAGAACTCCCCGACGCGCCCGCGTCGCGATCGGCCGCGCAGGCCTGGCTGTCCGCGAAATACGCTCAGGTGAATGCCCTGACCCGGCTGCGGGACTTCGAGCGGGCGGACATTGCCATTGCGCAGATGGCGGCGGCGGCGGAACGTTTCGGCGTCGAGGCTCCAAGAACTCGCGGCCGGCTCAGCCAACTGCTGGCGGGCCGCGCCAATCGCGCCGGCGACCTCGCCGGCGCCGACCAGCACTGGCGGGACGCGGTTGCGCACATGCGTGAGGCGGGCAATCCGTTTGCGCTTGCGGTAATTCTGAGCAACCGGGGCATCTTTTTGGGCAGGAACGGCCGCTACGACGAATCCGATGCGGTTTTCCGGCAGTCGCTGGCGGTATTCGACGAACATTCACCGAACGATCCGACCCATGCGAGCGTCCTGCGAACCTATGCGGGCCTGCTGCATCGTATGGGCCAAACCGACGCGTCAATCGAACGGCTGAATGAAGCGCTCGCCATCCTCGACGGCATCGATGAACACTACACGCGCTACGTCGTGTTGGTAAATCTTGCCACTTACACGATGATCGCGGGCCGGATCGACGAAAGCCTGCCGGCAACAATCGACGGCATGTCGTTGGCGCTCGCCGAGTTCGGCGCCGATTCGCCGATCACCCGGCGCATGCTGTCGGTGTTCGCCCGCGTGCTGCTGCTCGGTGGAAAACACGGCCGGGCGCTTGCGCTGCTGGCGCACGGCGCACACGCGGAGGACGCCGACGATGCACGGCACCTGGCCGTTGCCGAGGCGGCTCTCGACGTCAACGATCTGAACCTCGCGGCGGCCAGTCTCGAGCGCGTCGCCGAAACCGGCGCGGCGGCCAGTCAACGTGTACGGATGCGCCTGTCGTGTGCCCTGGACGATCGTACCTCCTTGAACCGCTTGCTCGCCGACAGTCGCGTGGCCGGCGACGGCGCAGGCAACGACCTGGCAAGCAACGAGGCGAAACACCGCAGCATCTGGGCCGCGCTTTCCGGCGCCGCATTATCGATCGCGGCGGGCGAGCCGCCGGACGCCCCGCTCATCCGGGCCATCGCAAGCTATCGCGCGTCCCAGCACGTATTTCTGGATACGCTGGATCACTGGCGCATATTGCGGGCGCTTCAACGGCTGACGTCCGCGGCGGGCTCGTCGATGCCGGACGACCTTCGCGCGCGGATCGAAACCCTGTCCGACACCGCGGCGAAAACCCGCCGGCTCCTCGACACCGTGTTCGCAGCCGAGGTCGCTTCCCTGTTCGCGGCGTTTCCCGGTGAAAGCCAAGCGCACGGCGGAGACCGCGAACTGACCGTCATGAACAGCGCCGCTTCGTTCTGTGAGCCGCTGCTGCGCTGAAGCGCCTGCCCCCGCATCTCCGGCGCCGTCCGACCGAAAAAAGATTGCCGCTCGTGTCGTTTCGGGGAACGTTTCTCGCATTAGTCGGTACATCGACACCCGGAACGAGGAAAACGACATGCGAAGCCAACTGATCACCCTACTGAGCTCCAGCCTGCTCCTTATCGGAAGCGCCGCCTTCGCCGATGCGCCGCTCAAGAGTTCTCTGGACCTGGACACCGAACAGGCCAGGCAGGTGCAGGAGATCCAGAAGAGCTACCGGCAGACGTTCCGCGCGAAGCGGCAGGAGATGAACCGAGAAAGCCGCAAGCTGCGCCGGGCGCGAAACGACAACGACAGCGCGCTGATCGCCCGGCAGGAGACGATTGTCGCCGGCTTGCAGCAGGAGCTCAGAGCAATCCGCAACGCGGAGAACGACGAAATCCGCAAGCTGCTGACGCCGGAGCAGAGCAAGAAATTTGATCAGGTCATCGAACAGCGCCGCGCAATGGTGGGCAGCTCCCGAGACGCCAACGTCTTCAACCGTTGATTGAGGCGGAACGGCGCCTGGACTACCGCAAGACCGGCCAGGGACGGCCGGTAGCTCACGGCCGGATATCATGCCCGGCGCTTTCCAAGGAGATGCGTGACTATGGAAACGGCAAAACCCACCCGACAAAGCCTGTACGAACGCCTGGGCGGCGAAAAAGCGATCCGAACCGCGGTGCATGCCTTTTACTTCAACGTGTTCCGTGACGACCGCGTCGCGCCGCTATTCGTCGACGTGGACGGCGAACGCCTGCTCAAACATCAAAACGACTTTCTTGCGTACGCTTTCGGCGGTCCGAAAAACTACGCCGGCCCGTCTCTACGCAAAGCCCACGAAAAGCTCGTGCGCGAACATGGGCTCAACAACGGGCATTTCGACGCGATCGTCGAGATCCTTGCAACCACCCTGGCCGACCTCGACTTTCCGACCGCGGTGATCGACGAGGCAACCGGCGTTGTCGAATCCGTTCGTAGCGAGGTCCTGGGCTTGTAACGCCGGGTAAAAACAGCCGGAGCTGCAAAGGGAGTTGCGCGCCGGCCCGGACCCGCGTTCGACGGCTCAGTGCCGCGCGCTCATGCGATAGCCGAGGCCGCGAACCGTTTCGATCAGCGATTCCGCTCTGCCGTTGTCGATCTTCCGTCGCAGCTTACCGACGTATACGTCAACGACGTTCGTCAACGGATCCTTGTCCATGCCCCAGACGTTGCTCAGAATGCGCTCACGGCTGAACAGCTTGCCGGGATTCGTAATAAAGAGTTCCAGAACCGCGAGCTCCTTCGCCGTGAGTTCGATCGGCTCGCCGGAAAGAGTGACCTGCATCGAACGACAGTCGAGTTCAATGTTGTCCACACGTATCTGACGGTCCGTCTCCTTGTCGTGTCCCCCGCGCCGGAGGACCGCATCGATTCTCGCCAGAAGTTCGTCGATGACAAACGGCTTTTTTATGTAGTCGTCGGCGCCCATGCGCAAACCCGCGATAACGTCGTCCACGCCGTCCATCGCGGTCAGCATGACGATGGGCGTCGTCACTTTTCGCATTCGAAGTTCCTGGCACACTTCCAGGCCGTGCAGACCCGGCAACATCAGGTCCAGCACAATCAGCTCGAAGTCGCCTTCCAGACCGAGCGTCAGCGCCTCTTGACCGTCGACGCAACGAACGCAGTTGTGGCCCTCGGACCTCAACGCCCGGACCAGGAAATCGGCGATCCTGTCGTTGTCTTCGACAACCAATGTTCTCACGCAATTGCCCTAATTTTGTTGTCTACCGGTAACCGAACGACCACCCCGAGTCCGCCGTCGTCGGCGCCGCCCTCGAGGTGAATCGAACCCTGATGCGTCTCGACAATGGCTTTGACCAGCGGCAATCCCAGGCCAACGCCGCCGTCAGAGTGGCCGTCCGCGCTGCCGCCGCGGAAGATGCGACCGAACGCACGCCGCGCCTGTTCCTGGGTCAATTCGATGCCGTCACCGTTGACGGAAATTTTCGCGAATTCCTTGCTGTGAACGAGCCCCACCCGTACGGTGCTGCGCTCGCGTGAATGACGCACCGCGTTGTCGATGAGGATAGCGAACACCTGCTTGAGCCGCTCGGCATCGCCGAAAATCACCAGATGCTCGTCAACGTACTCCTGAGCGATACGCACGTTCCTCCGTTCCGCGGCCCCCTCGACCTCGGAGCAAATCGATTCTAACAAGCCGCCGATGGGAATGGGCTCTCTCGCCATTCGCGCCGGTCCCTGTTCAGCTCTTGCCACATACAGCAAATCGTCAACAAGCCGTGACGTATGCATGGCTTGTTCGCGGACCTGCTGCAGCGCCTCGCGATACTCGACCGCCGTTTTCTCCTCCCCTCGCAGCGCCATCTCCGACTCACCCTGAATGACCGTAAGCGGTGTTCTCAGCTCGTGGCTGATGTCCGACAGAAGTCGCCGCCGGCTGCTGTCGAGATGTTCCAGGCGGGCGTTCGACGCTTCGAGCTCACGCGTCCGGGCGCTCACCTGTGCCTCCAGCGAATTTTTCGCTCGTTCTTCGGCGGCCCGGCCGGCCGAAAGCTCTTGCGCCATCCGGTTAAAGGCCGACCCCAATTCGTTGAACTCCTGTTCCGACAACAAATCGATACGATGTTCGAGGTTTCCTGATGCGTACGCCGCCGCTGCCGCTCGCAGCGCGTCTACCGAGCGGGTGAGGCCGCGGGAGAGTACCACCGCCATCCAGGCGCCAACGAAAATCGCAATCAATATTGCGATCGGCAAGATCGTTGCAACAAAATCGCCGAGCTGTTTGGCCTGTTCGTCGGTTTGGAGAACCTCTTGTTGTTCCTCCGCCAGAACGACGTTGATCAACTCGTTGAAACGAACGACCACCGCATCGTCGCGCAGTTCCTTCAATTCTATCGCCGCTTCTTCGGGCCTGTCATCGCGAACGGCCGCTCGAACGCGGACGCTGGCGCGAATGATTTGCTCGACCAGGCGCTCTATTTCGGCCAGATAATCGAGCTCCAGAACTTCCTGTTCATCATCGACGAACGCGACTTCCGCCGCAACGCTGTGGCGAACCTCTGCCAAGGCATCTCGCAAGGACGTCACGTTGCCGAGCCGTTCTTCAATGTCTTCGATGTTTCTGTTCGCCACGGTTTCGCTCATGGCGTTGAGTTTCCGGTACGTGTGATCGGAAACTGCCCGGTAACTGACCAATACCTGCTGAGCAAGCTCGTTACGATGCAGATGGTGCTGATACCGTTGGGCACTGGCATAAAACACCCACGCCAGAACGACCAGCATCCCGAGCAAGGTCGCGACGATCATGTAGAGTTTTGTGCTAAATCGGGTTCGTAGCGGAATCATTGTCTCGCAAAGGCTCGCAACACCTAACGAAGCTATCAGTGGTAGAAATTCGTCATCCAATCATTGTGTCAGAAACGTTCTGGGGTGTGAAATATTCTAAATATTGTCTAAATTCTCAAAGGGTGTGGTCCCCAACAGGACACAAGCACGCGGTGGGTCGCATCCGTCGGTGCGGGTTTATGTCGAAACCGGGCGTCGTTCACCTGCGCGTAATTCTGACGCCACTCTGCGACGCGCGTGCTCCTCGCGAGTGATCCGAAACCGGCAAACGGTGTGTCACAACGGATCTTAATTCGCGTTGTCGTCTACGCAGACTTCTTTTGCAGTTCCAAGCGCAACGCCGCCACGACTCTCGGGTATTCGTTCGTCAGTTTCCGGTAAAGCGCGTTCGCCCCGTGCAAACCGTTGTTTCTCGCAATGTCCTCGATATCACCGCAAATCTTCGCCATCCGATGAGCGCCGAGATCCGCGCTGCTGGATTTCAGTCCGTGGCTCACGCCGTGAACTTGCTTGACGTCGCCCGCGGCGATTGCCGAGCGCAACTGCGTCATCAGCCTGGCCGAGTCTTCGAGGAACAACTGTACGGCCTCGCTCAGGATTTCTTCGCCGTCCGGCCCGCTCAGCTCGCGCAAGATCTTTAACGAACGCTGATCGACCGGTCCGAGCGCGGAGACATTGGACGACGATGACGCCTTGACGGCGTCATCCGTCTCGAGCGACAGCCAACGGCTCAACGTCGTGTGGAGCTTGTAAAGCGAAAACGGTTTTGCCAGATAGTCGTCCATGCCGGCGGCAAGGCAGCGGTCTCGATCGCCGTCCTGCGCATTGGCCGTCAGCGCGACGATGGGAACGCGCACCCCGTCCGGCTCCTGGTTGCGAATGGCGCCGGTCGCGTCGAACCCATCGACCACGGGCATCTGGCAGTCCATCAAGATCAGGTCTATGTTCCGCGCTCTTGCTCGATCGATGGCCGCGGCGCCGTCGGCAACCACCTCGACCGAGCAACCGAGACGCTGCAACATGGCAACCGCAACGGTTTGATTGACCGGCGTATCCTCCGCCAAAAGAACTCGTCCGCGTATACGCGGCAAGACCATACTGTCCAGCGCCCGTGACGTATCCTCAGCATTCGCGTCGTCGTCCTGCCGGTGTTCGACCACCGCCACCGGCAATCTGACGGTAAACCAAAACGTGGCGCCTTCTCCAACCACGCTGTCAACGCCGATGTCACCGCCCATGAGCTCGACCAGCTGCTTGCTGATTGCCAAGCCAAGACCCGTGCCGCCGAATCGTCGGGTGGTCGAACCGTCTTCCTGGGTAAACGCCTCGAATATCTGTTCGTGTTTGTCCTGGCTGATACCAACGCCGGTATCGCTCACTTCAAACCGGTACGTGACCGAATCGGCATCGACGTCCTGTTCCAGACAACGGAGTTCGACTTTGCCCGCGTCGGTGAACTTGATTGCATTGGCGAGAAGGTTCACCAGAATCTGCCTCAACCTCAACGGATCGCCAATCGCCCACGTGTCGCCGGGCGGGCGAACGGTGCACAGGAATTCGAGTCCCTTGTTCCTCGCCGAGTCGGCCAGCAACGCCATTGTCTCGTCAACGAGCGCGCCAATCTCGAATTCGACGCTCTCGACGCCGAGTTTCCCGGCTTCGATCTTCGATACGTCCAGAATGTCGTTGATGATCTCGAGCAGCGACTTGGCCGAGCGGTCGATGGTTTTCGCGAAACCGCGCTGATCGTCACGCAGCTCCGTACCGAGTAAGAGTTCCGTCATCCCGAGCACGCCGTTCATCGGTGTACGGATTTCGTGACTCATCTGGGCGAGGAACTCGCTTTTCGCCCGGCTGAGTTCTTCCAGCCGCTCGTTGCGCTCTTTGAGCTGATGCGTGCGGTCGCTGACCTCCCGTTCCAGCTGGCGGCTGTAACGAACCTCCCGGGCCAGCTTGTGCTGCTGATAGCGCCAGCCGAGAATGAGCAGCATTACGACGAGCGCACAATACAACCCGTACGCCCAATTCGTCGCCCAGGGCGCCGGGCGGGCGACGACGCGCAACGACAGCCCGGATTCCGTCCAGACGCCATCGCTGTTTGCCGCCTTGGCCCGGAAGACATAGGACCCGGCATCCAGGTTGGTGTAGGTAATGCGGCGGTTTCGCCCGGCGTACACCCAGTCGTCATCGAACCCCTCGAGACGGTAGGCGTATTGATTTTCGCCCGGGTGGGTGAAGTTCAGGCCGGCAAACTCGAACGTGACGACTTTGTCGTCGTACCCCAACTCGACCGACTCGAGCAACTCATACGGTTGATCGGTAACCACGGACTGATTCAGTACCTGGAAATCGACGAGCACGACCGGGGTCGAGCTTGAGTTTTCATCGAGCGCAAGCGGGTCGAATGCGTTGAAGCCGTTCGGTCCGCCAAAATAGAGGCGCCCATCCGGTCCGCGATGATGTGCGCCGGAATTGAAATCGTCGCTTTGCAGGCCGTGGCTCTGGCGTAAAACCTTGAGCGCGCCGAGCTGCGGCTCGAACGAGCCGAGCCCGTTGCTCGTGCTGAGCCAGAGCCGGCCGGCCGCGTCGGATTGGATACCGAAAACCCAGCTGCCGAGACCGCTGCGCACGGCATCCACATTCATGAACGTGGCGTCGTCCGGACTGCCCGGCGCCGTCACGAGGCGGTCCAGCCCGTGCCCGCCCGTTCCGATCCAGAGCTCACCGCCGGCGTCGGCGTGAATCGCGAATATGCGGTCGCTGCTGAGACTGTCCGGATCGAGACGGTCGTGCCGAAAGCGCGTAAACGTTTCGTCCGCGGCGTTGTAGCGGTTCAGTCCGGCTCCGTCCGTTCCCACCCAAATGGCCCCGGCGTGGTCCTGCGTGATGGCGGTCGCGCGGGAGCCGCTCAAATCCCGCGGGCTGTCGGAGCCGAACCCGTAGCGTACGAACGTTCCGCTGCCGCGGTCGTAACGGCTAACGCCGCCGCCGTAGGTACCGACCCAGATGTCGCCGCGCCGATCTTCGTACAGCGACATGATGCCGTCGGCGCTGATTGTCGTATCGTCGTCCGCATCGTGACGGAACACGGTAATCGTTTCGCTCGCCGGATCGAGTCGGTTCAAACCGCCGAGCATCGTGCCGATCCACAGTTCGCCGTTACGGTCACGCAACAGGGACATGACGCGGTCATCGCTGATACCCAACCGGGTGTCGTCGTCCCGCGCTTCGCTCTCCCGACCGAGGTCCTGACGATAGTGCCGGACGTCTCCGGTCTCCAGGTTCAGCCTCTTCAGGCCGGCGCCCATCGTCCCGACCCACACCACGCTCTGTTCGTCCGCGGCAAACGCGGTCACGTCGGCGGACTCCAGCCATGCACCCCGATGGTGCCCCAGCGACCACGTGCGGGGATTCCATTTGCTGACGCCGCCGGTGTCGGTGCCAACCCATAGATTCCCACCCCTGTCCTCGTACATCGACATGACGTAGTCGCTGGCAAGACTGCGATCGTCACCGGCTTCGTGCCCGTAACGTATAAACCGATCGTTCGGTCGGTCGTAGACGTTCAACCCGTCCTCGGTCCCAATCCACAGACGATCAGCGCTGTCGCTGAAAATCGCGCGAACGAAGTTGCTGCTCAGCGAATTCGGATCGTCGGTCTGCTGCTGATAGTGCGAGATTTCGCCGTTTGCCGGATTCAATCGGATGAGCCCGCCGTCGGTGCCGATCCACAGCGAACCGGTAGGGTCTTCCGCAATGGCGATCACGGTGCTGCTTCCCGGCAAATCCGGCTCTGACGGATCGATCTCGTAATGCGTGAATTCACCCGTGGCGCCGTCGCGCATGTTCAGACCTCGATCCGTGCCGATCCACAGACGATCCGAGCGATCGACGTAAAGGCTGTAAACGGTGTCGCTACCGAGGCTGGCGGGATTGCCGGGGTCGTGCCGAAAGTGATCGATGTCGCCGGTCACCGGGTCCAATCGATTGAGCCCACCGCCGCGGGTGCCGACCCACAGCTTTCCCGCGCCGTCGATCACCAGGGCCCGCGCCAGATCGCTGGACAGGCTCGACGGGTTTTGCGGATCGTGCCGATACGCCAGAAAGGTATCCGATTGGCGCCGCCACTGAACCACACCGCCGCCTTCCGTAGCGAGCCAGAGATCGTTCGCGGCGTCTTCGGCAATCTGCCAGATGAAATCGTCGGGTAGCGCGCCCAGATTACGGCGGTCACCGCGGTACTGACGGATCTCGTGACCGTCGTAACGGTTCAGTCCGCTTTCGGTTCCGAACCACATGAAGCCGCGGCTGTCCTGAAGTATCGCGTGGACCGAGTTCTGGCTCAGACCGTCCTGGCGATTGATGTGCTCGAAGCTGATGGGTCGAAAATTGCCGGTCACCGCAAACGCCTCACCGGTCGCCAGCAAGCTTGCCAGAAGCGCGAACAATAGCGGCTGAACCCGATGGACGCCGATCGACGCCTTTCGGACGCCGGCGGTCCCCGATCTACCTCGTGCAATACGCTCGATGAGAGTTCGCCGCGTCACTCTTGTTCAACCCATCTATTGATCGATACCGGTTCGGTCAGGTTCTTTTTCCAGAGATACCTGTCCGTGTCGATGGTGGCGTTTTGCCATCGGGAATCCTCCGACCAGCTGGCGCCGCGACTCCACGTCAGGTCGCCGCTCAGCGCCGTGTTTTTCTTCCAGAGGTAGCGGTCGTGGTGCAGCGGCCCGTACTGCCAGCTGTATCCGTGACCGTCCAGCGGCGTCGTCGGGTCGGCGGGGTCCGTGAGAAAATATCGTCCGTCCGAGTCCTGGCGCGCCGGACCTCCGTAGTGCAGCGTGCCGGCAAGATCGAGACTGATGTCCATGTCCTGATTTGCGCAATTGGCGGCGCCGCTGTTCGTCGCGGCAAGCGCGTCGATCATTCCGGCGCCCTGCTGGAAGACGCTGTAGGCCGCGGAACCGTCTTCGCGTTCGGCGGAACGAGCGGTTGCCATGAGACGGCACTTGACGTCGTCCGGGGTCAGGGACGGATCGGACTCCAGCATCAGCGCAACCACGCCGGCGACAACCGCCGTTGCCTGCGACGTCCCCGACATCGTGAAGTAATCGCCTTCGGCGTTGAAGTACTGCGGATACTCCAATGCAATCCAGCTCTCGTCCGGGATGATGCCGAGCAGGTGCCCGCCGGGTGCAACCAGGTCGGGCTTCACGAAACCGTCATGGGTCGGCCCGGCCGAGGACCAGCTCGCCAGGACGTCGTCGGTCGGGTCGACCGGCGTGTAGCTGTCGGTCATCGCACCCACGGTGATGACGTAAGGAATATTGCCCGGAACGCCCACGGTCATCGGCGCTGGGCCAGAGTTACCGGCGGCAGCCACGACCACGATTCCGGCCTGCCAGGCCGCCATCACCGCCTGATTCAGAGGATCTTCCCAGTACCTCGACACCGCCCGGCCACTGAACGACAAATTCAAAACGCGAATCCCGTACCGCTCGCGGTGCTCGACAATCCAGTCCAGCCCTTTTATGACGTCGATGTATCGGGCCGAACCGTCGGGCTCGAAGGCCTTGACCGCAACGACGTCTACCCCGGGCGCAACGCCCTGGTAACGCGCCGCGTTCGTCGTCCGGCTACCCGCAATGATAGAGGTGACGTGTGTGCCGTGCCCGCTCCAGTCATCGATGCCGTCGGCACCGTTCAAATCGCTGCCGGCGGTTCCAACGTGAACGACCGCATTGCCCTCGTCATCGTCCAACTCGTCGTCATTGTCGGCATCGCCGTCCGTCTCTTCGTCCAGCTCGTTGTCGTCATCATCGTTGCCGTCGTCGTCATCCCCATCGTCGTCATCGCGCGGCAGTTCCGGTCCTCCTCCCGGAATGAAGGTGTCGAGCAATACGTCGTACTGCGCGACGACCCGGTCGATTTCGCCCGACGTCTCGTCGATGCCGTCCGTGGTCCAGATACCGGTATCGAGTACGGCGACGCTGACGCCCCGGCCGGTAAGGCCGGCCACGTGCAGGTCCGCAGCGCCGATCAGGCCGGGGAAATGCGTCTCGGGCGCTGACTGGCTCACCGTGAGTCCGCGATCTTCATAAAGTGTCGCCGCACCGGATGCCTGAATTTCGGCACGCTGAGACGCCGTCAGCGAAGCGCCCACGGCACGGATAATACCGAGTTCGTCGAGCACCTCACCGCCGGCGCGGCGGACGAGATCGGCAGCCGCGGTCGCGCTGTCGGCCTGAACCAGGAAATCGCGCCGCTGTTCGACGGGCGAGTGCGGGTTCCGCATCGCCGGCCGATCGATCCATGACGACATCGCCAGCAGCAATAGCGCCGCGACGGTTGTCGCACAGACGGCGCCGGCGGTTTTTTTCGGACTCATACAACTCTTCCTAAGTGCGCAAGGCGAATCCGGCGGGCGCTCCGCCCCGACGCTTTCGCCTGGTTAAGTATTCAGTTCGCTGATCGCCGTCGACCGGCGTTCGGCAGCCGCGACGGCGAGAAATCGTCTGATGAGCGTCTCGAACTTCGGCCACTCAATCGGTTTGAAGACGAAATCCGTCGCCCCGGCGGCTCGCGCTCTATCGATCGTTTCGACGTCGTCCGACCCGGTCACCATGACAATCGGCAGCGCCGAATCGTCGGACTCACGGCGAATTGCCTCGCAGGCGGATATCCCGTCCATCTCGGGCATGCCGATGTCCAGCAGCACGAGATCCGGGGCGAATCTCCGCGCCTCGGCAATCGCCTCGGCGCCGGTACTGGCGTGTGCGACGGCGAATCCCGCCGCCTGAAGCGTTTTTGTCATCAACATCACCAATGCCGGAGCATCGTCGACGACGAGTACTCGTGGCCGAGTCGACCCGTTTGACGATTGGCGCTCGTCGGCTTGATATCTGTTGAACATGTCGAAATCCTGGACAAAACGCGAGACCGCTGGCCGCCTCTCGTTAATCTGCGCTTCATCAATAAGCCGACGAAAACCGCGATTCGACGGATGATCGTAACCCGAAACGCCACTATTCATTGTAATTTCAGACGACTTTTAAGCATTTTTCATCCCCGGGCCGGCGCCGCCGCATATGGGCTCGAGCGCGGGCAAATTTGCACGAAGATAGCCGTGCACAACCGTTCCTGGTGTTCCGTCCTGCAAATACGTTCACAACGATTCGCGCGACCATCGGTGTCCGACGTCGGGCAATCGCAAGCGGTGGCCAGGCTCGCGCGAGGAGGCACGGGCGCACCCGATGCGGGAAAAACAGGCGAAATACTGCGAATGTTCACGGTACCGAACCCTACATGCCGAACTGCAGCCGCATCGACCAGAGCGAGGCCTGCTCGTCGATGCCATTGCGGTTCGGTGACGCGTCGATATCCGAATAATTGACCATAACGCGGAACTGCCGGTTGAAAATCCAGCTCACGCCATACGTCATCTCCGTTTGCTTGCCGCCCGTGACCGGACCGTCCGTCAAATCCAGATAGGCGTGACGCACGGCCAGTTCCAGCGCGCCCCAGCGGTGCTCCGGACGTATTGACCTGAACGTTCCACGGCTGTGGTTGTAACGGTATGCGCCGCCGCCGAGAAGCACGCTGGCCATGAGGTAGTGGGAATTGAACGACACTCTGTTTTGCGTTCCTCTCAGCGCAACGTGGGTCGCTTCGGACTGCAAACGCAGGTTTTCGTAAAAAGCGGCAAATTCGACGCCGAGCGTGTGGCTGCGATCGACACCCTCGATACGCCGGGTATTGATCAACCGCCGATCCGTCAAACGGGTACCCGGGCGCACGCGGAAACGGACCGATTCGCCCTCCTGTATGCGTCGGAATTCACCCGCCGCGCCCAGGTGGATCGCGGCCGTGGTGTTTCGCAGGGGAGCAAACGTCACCCGGCCGTTCAGGCTGCGGCCGGGAAGACGGCGACGGTCGCGGCCGCTGAACTCGTTGCCGAAGACTCCGGCGGTGGTGCTCCATCGATCTCCCCAGCGGCGGTAAGACAGTCCGAACAGTATTCCCGGGTTGAGCGCCCCGGCAATCGAACGCTCCAGGAGCGGCAGATGCTGGAAGCCCGTCGAGTCCTCCATGGAAAACGGCGCGACCTGATTGCCAAACGTAATGCGCTGCCTGCGAAGACCCCGGTACTGCACGAACAGGTTCTTCCAGCCTTCGCTGATGCCAAAATCGTAGTCGCCGCGCAGCCGCCACGCCGACCAGTCCAGCCGGCTGACGACGCGTGCGCGACGGAACTCGTTGTCGTCTTCGAGCGCGGTTTCGTCGTCGTCGAAGCGAGCGAAATCCCCCTGCAGCCTGAGGCCCATCGAGAACTCCAGCTGATCGGCCATGTCCACGTCGAGGCCGTCCCGCCACGACAGCGACACGTCCGCCGCGAACAGGCGACCGGTCGACAGGACGCAAAACAGCCCGGCGGCGATGTGTATCCAGGTTTTCACGCGGCGTTCTCCTCACAGAAGGCAAACAGTTGATCGGCGAGGCCGCCGCGCATCACGGCTTCCCCGAAATCGTGCGCGGTCCTTGGAAGCTCGTGAAACCGGTGCAGCCGGCCATAACCCTCGGCAGCCGCGAGTTTTTCCAGGCGGCGATGAAACCACCGCGCCCTTGTCAGTCGATTCCGGCCCTGGCGCTTGTCCAGCCGCGGCGAGCGCCGCACCGCGGCATCGCGGACGGTGTCTCTTTCACCCACGAGCGTCAGCGACGGCGTTCTCAACAGGCTGTCGATGTCGAAGTTCAGGTCGGGCAGCCGACTGTTCGGCGCCGTCCCATAGGGAAACTGCACGCGACGATCGGGGGCGGTGTACCAGCCGGCCGCGGCCAGCGTAAGGGAGCGCACGACGCCCGGATGCGCGTAGACGAAGCGATGCGCAAACTGCGCGCCGCCGGAAAACCCCATCAGGTGAACGGGCCCTTCGAGGCCTAGGCAAACCCCGGCGTCCATCAGCATCGCCCGAAACGCCAGATCCGCGCGCTGCCCGCGGCCGTCGCGGCCAAGGCGCTGGTAGTCCGAATACGACCGGTGATTGAAGACCGGAGCCATCAGCGTGTAGTCCAGTTCATCCGCGCGATCCGCCAGGCAGCGCAGCATGAACGACGGCTGCCGCGAAATGCCGTGCACAAGCACCAGCACCCGGCTCGGGTCCGGATTCGGGCTCAAGCGGACGAAATACTGGAAATCGGGTATCGAGCTCAGCGTGCGTATCAGCGTCCGGGACGCGGTGGGAACGGCGCCGTGTTGCCCTTGGATTGCGGTTTTCATGAGTTGACTCGCCTTTTCTTGATAGGTGGTGCGGGCTGAAGGACGTTGATCCGACCGCCGTCGAGATGCCATACGCGGTCCGCTTGCCGCAGCAGTTCGGTGTCGTGAGTCGCAAAGATCACGGTGCCGGAATAGCTCTCGAGTACCTGCTCGATCACCGCGCGTCCGTCCCTGTCCAGTCCCAGCTCGATTTCATCGAGTAAAAGCAGGCGCGGCTCGCCGAGAACCGCGCGCGCCAGCTTCACCCGCGCTTCCTCGCCTTCCGACAGACCCGCGCCACGCGCGCCCAGGCGCGTGCTCAGCCCATCGGGAAACGACAGGATGCGTGCTTCGATCCCCGTTTCCGCACAGACGGCGTCGAGTTCGACCGGGGAGGCGCCGGGTTTGCGATAGCGTATGTTCTTGCTAATCGAACCCGACACCAACGACAGCTGATGACCCGCAACACCGATTGCGCGCCGGCGGTCCGCGTTCGACAAACGCACGGTATCCACGCCGTCGAGGCGCACGCGGCCGCTCGTTGGCGCCAGCAGACCCGCGATTATGCGCAACAGCGTCGACTTACCGCTGCCGTTGTCGCCGGTAAGCGCAATACGCTCACCCGCGCGCGCCGTCAGTCGATCGACGCTGAAAAGCCCGCCATAACTGACGTTTCGAATTGTCACCCGGCCGTTACCGACCGCCAGGCGTTTCCTGCGCAGCGGTTCGGTCGAAGCCGGCGTAAACAACGGGGCGAGTTTCTGCCGCGCGACGCGATCGTTTTTCCAGTATTCATAGACCCGCCCGAGGTCGCGCAGCGGCGCCCCGATCAACGCGGTAACGCCGAGAACGGCCAACAGCTCGCTGACCGAAAGCCGGCCCTGTTGCAAACCGAAACTGCCCGCGACGAGCGCCACGATCATCACCGACCTGTGTGCAAAATCCGTCAACGCGCGCAGGCCGCCGACCCAGAACGCCCGCTGCGCCAGTGCGTCACCGAGCTCCAGGCTTTTCCGGGACAGGCGTTTGCGCTCGCGCGGTGCGCGGCCGAAAACCGAGAGTTGCGGTATGTTCGATACCAGTTCCGACACGGCGTTGGCGAGCCGGCCGCGCTTTCGGCGCGTCATGCGAACGCTGCGCTCCAGACCCACGCCCATCGTCATCACGGCAATCACGCAGAGCAGCAACACCGCAGCGATGATGGCGGCCGTTCTCCCGTCCAGCATGGTCATCGCGACGACGACGCCGGCAAGGAACAGACTCGCGCTCAAAAGACGCGCCAGACCCAAGGAAACCCACTGCCGCAACGCGTTCAGGTCGCTGGTGAAACGCACCATGTGTACTCCCTGCTGGCGTTCGGGGGACCGGGTAGCTGCTCCGGAAGACGAAGGACGCGCCAGCGCGTCGAACAGGGCGAGCCGCACGTCGTGCACGTAGTGATTGCCAAGTCGTTCGGCGGTGATTCGTTCCAGCCAGCGGCACGCGGCGCCGACGAGCGCCAATGACAGCAGCCCGGCGAACAGCGCGGCGCCGAGACCCGAAGCCGTGGCTTCGAGGACGTGGTCGAGTAAACGCTGCATCAACCAGGTCATCCCGATGAGGCTTGCCGCCTGAATCAGGCCGATCAGCGCAACACCCGCCACCCGGGGCAGCCGTTTTGCGGTGGCAATTGGCGGCAAGCCGCGAGCGCCGCTCATCGCGCCAACAAACTCGTGATTTGCGGCGATTCCAGACGCGCTTTGGTAATCACCGGCACGCCGGTAACCGCCTGCGCCTCGCTCGACGCCAGCCTGGAAGCGGAAACCAGGCCGCTCAGGGCGGTCGTTTCGATGCCGAGCGCGTTCAGCCGTTCGACGCCGGCCAGAGCACCCATTGCCTCACCGGCCGCAAACAGCACGTGGTCCACACGCTTCTTGAACGCTGTCGACTGGATCAGATCGGCGGTTTCGTTGTGCAGCAGACCATCGGCAACCTCGACGATCGTCATGTCAATCGCCGAATTCGTCGCGGCTACGCTCAGCAGCCGTGTGAAACACTCCAGAATTTCCGCCTGCGGCACTTTGTAGGTCGAGGGATAACCGGCGTCGGTGAAGTCCAGGATCAGCTCGGCGCCGGAGTCGGCATAGGCCCAGAGATCGTTGCCGGCGCCGGTGCCTGTCACCTTGATGGCCGCTACCCGATATCCGGCAGCCGTGAAGCCCTTGACGAGCGCAGCGGCGGTGGTGGTTTTACCGGAATTCATCGAGGTCCCCAACACCGCGATGACGGGGTGATCGGACTGCTCGACTGCCGGATCGGCCGACAGCGCATACTGATTGAGATTCACCACCTCGCCGCGATAGTCGATGCAAAACCCTTCGGGCTGCAGCGTGGTCGGCCACTTGAGGCCGGCATGTTTCGAGATAGCACGGGCGGCAACCCCTCCCGCCGCAACCAGGTGACACGAGCCCAGATCCTCGGGAACGACCGCCTCGAACTGATCGGGCGCGTATCGGTTTCCGAAAGAGACGATGACTTTGTCACCGGGATACAGCAGCGACCGGCGGCCGTTTCGTAATTGAATACGCGTGTGTTGAGCAATCTTGCCGACGCTCGCGAGCAGAAGATCACCCGCAACCGGCTCGCGATTGGTCAACATGGCGGCATGTGAAACATCGTCGGTAGACACGTTCCGTGTAACGAAACTCCATTTAGCCGACCCCGGAATGCGGTCGACGTCGAAACCGTTTAACGTGGAAAGGTGAATTGGATCGGCGCCGTTGTTAACCCACGAAATTAGATTGCTTTTCATCGATTCCATCCTGGTATGTCGGTTGTTTGCCCGAATGAGCGTTGTCTCTAAGAGTGGGGTTCAGATTACGCAGCTCGCCTGAACGCAAACTGTCTGCGGGATGAAGACGCAGTAAATCGAACATGAAGACAACTTAAAGTTGAGCGCGCGCATTGCGTCGCAAATTTGCGACAGCAAAGGCGCGCGTAACGAAACGGAAACAAAGCGCGGAAGACGGTGCCGATTGATCGCGAGTTATTGCGTATGCAGACGACGCATTGCGCCGTGGCAAGTGAATGACCAAGCCCGTGTGAGCCGTGCCGATCGGTGTCCGACCTGGCAAACCTCGCCTGGACTATGGTTAACGGGTTTTGTCTGCCGAGTCTCGACGCCTGCGATGTGGGACGGCGCAACCATCGTCATCACAACGAGTGCTGCGCGTCTCCCGTTCTTCCGGTGACTGGCCAAATTCCAAGCCGGCGTCGTCTTTCGTCAACGCCATGATTTCGGCGCCGAGCGCCATGTCGCCGACGCGGCCGAAGTGCCGGCTTCGGAGCCGGCCATGCCGATCGATCAGGATCGACGTGGGCGTCCCCCTCAGCCGGTAAGCAGCCATCGTTTTCGGCACGCCGCCGCTCGGCGCCGGCGCATCGATGCCGACCGGAAAACGGATGCGGTATTCGTGCAAAAACGCCGCAAGCGCGTCAGGGCTACCCTGCGCGGCATGGTGCTCGAACACGCTGTGCAGACCAAGCACCACCACGTCGTTGCTGCTGAACGTGTCGGCGACCCGGCCCGCCTGGGGCAGCCCATGTGACACGCAGCCCGGGCATAACATTTGAAACGCCTCGACAAACACGACGCGACCGCGCAATGCTTCCAGCGAGATTGCCGTCTCCGTGTTCAGCCAATGCGCGACCTGGAGCTCGGGCGCCATTACCGCCGTCATCGGATTGCCTCCGCCGGTACGCGGTTATTCATCGCACGATACTCACGCGACCCGGCAGCGACAGGTCGCCGGAAGCCACGTCGTGTACGCCGGTCACGCAAAGCAGCGGCGCGTCACCCGTGACGTTCACCTGGAGTTCCGCCGTCACGGCGTCAAACGCCGTACTCTCCGTATTGCTGACCGGCACCGTGATTCTAGCCCTGCGCCCGTCGAGAATGGGGCTCATGCCGGGGCTGTCGAGTGCAATGGGGAGATACGGCGCCGTTGCCGGCAGGAGATCCACGCCCGGCGACACGTCCCGTACTTTCAAGCCGGCGCCGCAGGAGTCCTCGTCGACCAGCACGACCCAATGCGAGTGCCAGTCGGCGCCGTCGTTCGCCGGATCCCCGTCGCCGTTCTCGTCATAGAGCGGCGTGTCGTCGAAATCCGGATGCGCCGTGATTGCGAGCGCGAGAATACCCGAGGCCTCGTCAAATCCGACCGTGGACGGATCTAGGTTGGTCGGCCACACGTAGGCCTCCACCTTGGCGCCTTTCAGCTGCCCGGTCGGCACGGGCTTGACGCTGCCGGCCATGCCGGCAACCTCCATCATGAACGTCGTCAGCCGTCCGTCGGTCGTCGCCTCGGCCGTCGTGATATCAAAGGCCGGCACGGAACCCGGATCGATTCCGCTTTGGATGCCGTGCGCAAGCGCATTTTGCGCCGTCAGGCACAGCAGAAAAAGCGTAAAAACACTGCGTTTCATCGGTTTCTCCTATTAGTTTCGACTCGATACTAATTGCACACTACACCCGCGCGTATCGATTTGCAAGAATAGTTTTGAGTCGATACTATTACGCCCATGAAACAGGAAGAGGCGCAGCGCACCGCCGCCCTGATCGAACGGATAGGGCGGCTCGTCAGCCGTGAGGCGCACGCCGATGGGCTGCTGCCGGTCCAATGGGAGGCGCTGCGGTATCTCGTTCGGGCGAATCGGTTCTCGAGAACGGCCGCCGCGATGACCGCGTATCTGGGACTGACGAAGGGCACGGTGTCGCAAACCCTTAAGGCGCTGGAAACGAAGGGACTGATTCGCAAACAGGTCGACGCCAAGGACCGACGCAGCAACAGGCTGGCGCTGACTGCAAAGGGCCGGCGGTATCTGCAAAACGACCCTCTCCTGGAAACCGTGACCGCGGTGCTGGAACTGCCCGAACGGACCCGGCGTCTGTTGGGAAGGGGGTTGGGAGAGTTGCTGGCGGCGCGGCTCCGCTCGCAGGACCGGCAGCCTTTCGGCGAATGTCGGGATTGCCTGTATTTCGCCCGCCGTCACCCGGAAGGCAAGCCGCATTTCTGCCGGCTCCTGAAGGAACAGCTGTCGGAAGGAGATGCCGGCAAGGTCTGTATCGAACAACAACCCAGATCCAGATCATAGGCGCCGTGAATGACCGGCGTTCATCCGGCGGTGATCGACCCATAACCGAGCGCCATAACGCTCATGATCTCTTGTCGGTACCGCTGAAGTCCGCCCCCACTGCGGACGTTCACTTACCATTCTTGACATTTTGTTGCCTGCTCACGCGATAGAATTTGTTAACGTTTGGACCGTAACCCGTACGGTGTCCGAGAGTGTTGTCAAAACCCGATCAACCGAGCTTCCGATTTCTGGCGGCGTGCCTGCTCGCAGCCTGTCTGTGTGCAACGGGTTGCGCACGCCAGAAGCCGGTCCTCATCGAAGACATGCGGTATTTCGAGGACGGCATGCCCGCCGACTTCAGCGGGTCCTGGGCGCGCGACTACTCGCGCGGCGACGACGTCAACCAGGTGTTGCGGAACGCCTACTACGAAATGAGCAAAAACCGGTCCCGGACCGGGGCCCGGGGGGGTCCGGTAATCGCGGCGCCCGCGGAGAGGGACGTGTCCATGCTCCTGCCGCTGGCCCGACTTGCGGAACTCATCACCCGACCCGACGAGCTGACGATCTCGCAAACCGAACATGAAATCCTCGTCGAGCGAAAAGACGACTTCGCCATCCTCTGTTCCTTTTTCGACGGTATTGCCAAACCGACCGACAGCGCGTTCGGTAGGGAAATCTGCGGTTGGGACGGCGACCGCCTCATTTCGCTCCTGGAACTGCCGGACGGACTTCGGGTGATGTATCGTTTCTCGATTTCCGAGGACCGAAAACAATTACGCGTCATAACAACGGTGTCTTCCGATACGGCGCGGATGCCGTTTACGCTGACACACTACTACTGGCGGTTCGAGAAAATTGCTCCCAAGTACGAGTGCATCGAGACCCTGAGCATGAAACGCGTTTGCAGTACCGGAGCGCTGACGCCTTGATCGTATCGCGGCACACAAATCGCTTGCTATCGGCCGCAATGTTCCTGCAGCTTCTCGTCACCGCGGCATCGGCAAACACGCCGGCGGAAACCGATGTGGCTGCGAACGCCGACGCAGCGCTAAACGTGACAATTCCGGTGTTTGATCCGGGCGTGCCCGCCGACCCCTCGGTTTTTCGCGAGCTGCAGGTTTTTCCCCGCATCCGTGAAATCGAGGCAAAGCTGCTGCCGTTTCTGTTGCGCGAGACCCTGGTCGACTCCGGGCGGTGGGGTGCGGTGCGGGTCGTGACAAAGCCCGAAACGGCCGCCGAACTGCAGGTTACCGGAACGATCATCCGTTCCGATGGCGACTGGCTGGACCTCCACGTTCGCGCCGTCGACGCGACGGGGCGCAGCTGGCTCGACAAGGTATTTTCCGGCGCGGCAAACGAGCAGACGGCCGCGCGCGGACCGGACAATGAAGCGCCCGAGTTTCAGGCGCTTTACGCCGAGATAGCCGCCGAACTCGAGGCGGCGCGCGATCGCCTGGACGACGCGACGCTGGCGAACATACAGGGCACTTCGCTGATGCGATACGCCGCCGAACTGGCGCCTTCCTCGTTCGGCGACTACATCCGGCAGACGGATGGCGGAACGTGGCGGCTACTTCGCCTACCGGCGCGCAACGACCCGATGCTCATGCGGATCGAACTCATCCGCAACACGGAGTTTCTGATCACGGATACCGTCGATACCAAATTCAGAGAGCTGAACGCGGACATCGCGCGCACGTACCGGGTGTGGCGCGACTATCGACGCAAGTTCGTCGAGTATCAGGCGGAGAACCACAGGTTCGCCGAATCCGCCAAAGACGACGTTGCGCGCGGCAGCTGGGAGGCCATAAAACACCAGTACGACACCTACAAATACGATCGAATCACCTCGCAAGAGCAGGATCGCCTTGCCGTCGCTTTCAACAACGAAGTCACTCCGACGATCGAGGCGATGGAAACCCGCGTCGCGGAATTGGAGGGATGGGTCGAGCAGGGCTATCTCGAATGGCGCGGCCTGCTCGAAGACCTTCACGAAGTGGAGACCTACCTGCGGCAGTAGCAAAATTCGATTTCGGCGGCGCGAGGCGCCGATCGCCGGCTGACTCTCGGTCGGGCAGCTTGGTTTTCCGCCGAACGAAATGGGGCCAACGACCCCCCGTTGGCTATACTTGTGCATAGTGACGTCACGTCGATTGAGAACTGCCGAAATGAGTGAACCGCGTTATCCCAATGAAAGCCCCGAGTACCGGAAAGCTCGTGATGATTTGCTGGAAGAAGAGAAGGCGCTGGTCGAGAACGTCAAACGTGTCGCGGAGATGCGCCGCCGCCTGCCTCTCGGAGGCGCGCTGAAAGAAGACTACACGTTTCGATGGGCGAACGACGGAAAGGTCGGTCAAGGGGTCAGATTGTCCGAGCTGTTCGGCGACAAGCGAACGCTGCTTCTCTACAACTTCATGTATGGCCCCGGCTGGGATAAGCCCTGTCTGTCGTGTACGTCGTTGATGGACGGATTCGATCGCACCACCTTTCAGGTAACCCGGGATGCCGCTTTCTGCGGCATAGCCAAGGCACCCGCGGAGAAGATCAACGGTTGGGCCAGAACCCGGGGGTGGACACAGATCGATCTGGTATCGGGTTACGGCACCACCTACCAGGCCGACTACAGCTGCCAGGGTGAAGACGACGACATGCAGTGGCCCATCCTGCATGTGTTCAGAAAGCACGATGGCGGAGTCTTTCATTTTTGGGGGACCGAGCTGCAGGGAAACCACGTGGACACGGTTTGGCCCTATTGGAATCTGATGGACTTTACGCCGGAAGGCCGGCCGGACCGGCCGACGCCGCCGCAGAACTTCAGATCCGAGTTTCTGGAGAAGCACTTCCTGAACGATTAGCGGCCGGCGGGGTAAAGCCGGCGCATACGGTGGGGTTTGGATCACGGTTGCGCCAGACGGCACGCCGCGGTTCCGCGCTTTTGACGCCAGAAAACAGCGACGCTCGGCCGGCGACGTCCTCTGTGCAATCGGATCGCAAACGGTAGCCGTTTGCATCGCGAGGTACCGTTGAAGCAATCGCTAAAGGCACTTTGGCAGGATGTCCTCGGAAGCGTGCGGGATCTGACGCCTGTCGTCGTTGTCATCGGCTTCTTCCAGGTTTTCGTCATCCGGGAACCCGTCGACGGGCTCGCGAGCATCGCCGCCGGCGCGCTGCTCGTTGTCGCCGGACTGTCGCTGTTCATATTCGGACTCAGACTTGCTCTCTTCCCGATCGGCGAGAATCTCGCACACTCGCTTGCGGCAAAGGCCAGCGTATTCTGGCTGGTCACCTTCGCATTCGTTCTCGGCTTCGGCACGACCATCGCCGAGCCCGCGCTGATCGCCGTTGCGGGTGAAGCCGCGAACGCCGCCGCCGCCGCGGAAATCATCGCGCTGACGGCGGACGCGCGCGAGGAGTACGCACTCGGCCTGCGGCTGACGGTCGCGGCCGCAGTCGGCGTGGCGCTGATTCTCGGCGTCATGCGGATCATCGCCAACTGGTCGCTGCCGCTGCTGATTATTGGCGGATACGGTATCGCCGTCGCGCTGACCGCAATCGCACCCGATGAGATCGTTGGCGTCGCGTACGACTCCGGCGGTGTGACCACGTCGACAGTTACGGTCCCGCTCGTCACCGCGCTCGGCGTCGGACTGGCGAGTTCGCTCAAGAACCGGAACCCGATGCTCGACGGCTTCGGATTGATCGCTTTTGCGTCGCTGACGCCGATACTTTTCGTGTTGGTGTACGGGACGGTCATCGCATGAACCTGCTTGGCCAGGCCCTGGAATCGATAGCGCGCAGCGCAATCGACGTCATGCCGATTATCGCTTTCCTGTTCCTGTTCCAATGGATCGTGATCGGTCGCAAAGTCGACAATCAGGTCCGCGTTGCGGCGGGTCTCGTCTTCGTGATCGTGGGGCTCGGTCTGTTTCTCGTCGGTCTCGAGCAGACTCTGTTTCCGCTCGGGAGACTCATGGCCGAGCAGCTCACGCACCCGGAATTCCTTGCACTCGCTAACGATGGCAATGACGGTGCGGCCGCATCGCCCGACTGGCGGGCTTTCTACTGGGTTTACATATTTGCGGCGGCGATCGGCTTCAGTTCCGCTTTTGCGGAACCCGCGCTGATTGCCGTGTCGATGAAGGCCAGCGCCGTTTCAGGCGGCGCGATCGGCGTGCTCAGCCTGCGCATCGCCGTTGCGATCGGCGTCGCCGTCGGGGTGAGTCTTGGCTGTTACCGGATCATCGCCGGCCTGCCGCTGCACTGGTTCATCGGCGTTTGTTACCTGGTCGTCATCCTGCAGACCATCGCGGCGCCGAAGCTGATCGTGCCGCTCGCTTACGATTCCGGCGGCGTCACGACGTCAACGATCACGGTGCCGCTCGTTACGGCGCTCGGCCTCGGCCTGGCCGATTCCGTTGCGGGCAGGAGCGCATTGATTGACGGATTTGGGCTCATCGCAGTCGCATGCCTGTTCCCGATCATCAGCGTTCTCGCCTATAGTCAACTCGCGTCGCTTTATGAGCGTATCAGGCGGCCATAACAAGACGCATCGTTTGTGTTAAATAAGGAGTAAGACCATGCATTTCAAGCTCATCGTCGTTTTCGTCGAAGACTCGAAAACGGAGTCGGTCATCACCGCGGCACGAGAGGCCGGCGCGACGGGTTGCACAGTGATCAACAATGCCCGCGGCGAGGGTATCGAAGAGAGCAGGTCTTTCTTCGGGCTCACGCTCGCAACGCAGCGCGACGTGCTGCTGCTGCTCGTGGAAGAGCACATCGGACGGGATATCCTGGAGAAGATCGGCGAGGCCGGCAAGTTCGACGCCAAACCCGGCACCGGAATCGCCGTAATGATCGATGTGGAGGACGCCGTCGGTATCATGCACCAGGTGGAGCGGATCGAGGATATCGTGGAGGACCAATTATGAGCGTTCGCAACTGGGGCCCGGTGCGCAACTGCATGCGTACCGACGTAACCGAGATCGACGGCAAGCTCGACGTCTGGTCGGCATTGCGGGTGATGCGAAACGTCAGCGCGACGAGCCTGATCGTCAAACGCAGAGACGAAAACGACGAGTACGGCATGTTGCTTTTCACGGACATCGCGACCAAGGTGATCGCAAAAGATCGGGCGCCGGAACGCGTCAGCGTTTACGAGATCATGACCAAGCCGTGCGTGACCGTGCGTCCGGACATGGAGATCCGGCTGTGTGCCCGGCTCTTCGAGAACCTCGGGATCGGCCACGCGCCGGTCGTCGAGGGTGAAAAGATTGTCGGCATTATCAGCTACTATCGACTGGTGCTGCACGGCCTGATGCCCGATCTCGACTGACCTTTAGCTTTAGCCTTTCCATGCGAGAGAACGCCCACGAATCGAGAAGCACCTCCTGAACGAATAACGCCTGCAGGCCGGCGATGGCGCGGCTGGATCTCCGTGTCGGCCAGCGCATGCGTACGGGTCTCATCGAGCCGGTCGCAGGGCACGGTGAGCGTCACCAGCGTTCCCGGGCCCGGTTCCGCGCGCTTGACGGTCAAAGACCCGCGAAGCTCGGCCGCTCGACCTTTCATGCTCGCTATACCCCGCCCCGCCTCGGTGCAACGGTCGGAAATGCCGACGCCGTCGTCCAATACGCTCAGGCAAAGGCCGTTCGAGGGCGAGGGTGTCATCGTAACCACCACCCGGGTGGCTCGAGCGTGCCGGGCAACGTTGGCCAACGCCTCCTGCAGAATGCGGAGTATCGACAGGGAGCGGGTCGCGCCAAGCTCGATTTGGCCGATCGAATCCACGTTCCAACGGTAGTCGCACTCATCCAGTGAGCACATTCTCGCGTGAAGATGGCGAAAGTCGGCAACAAGTCGAGACAGCTCACCGCTCACCGGATCGAGTGAGGAGACAATCAATCGAAGATCGGTCAGCGCGGCCGAGAGGACGTCGCGCAGATTGCGCGATGAACCTTCGCGCTGCGCGATCGCGTGGGCCTGGACGAGCAGGCCTCCGAGACCATCATGAACATCACGCATGATGCGGCCGCGTTCCGCCTGGAGTAGCTGCTTTCGGAGAATTGCGATGAGTTTGCTGCTATTTTTGATCATTTCTGCCGATTTATTTGTGATTTCCGGCTACTATAAAAGCGGACAGATCGCTGTAAAAACGATAAATCATTATTTTTTGATGAGCTGAAGTCATAATCAGATTGCAAACGGTGCGAGACCTCCCTTCACTCAATGCCTTACGCGTTTTCGAGAGCGCGGCCCGGCACCTGAACTTCACGAGAGCGGCTCGGGAGCTGCACGTCACGCAGGGCGCGGTGAGCCGGCAGATAATCCAACTCGAGGAGCAGCTGCAAACACGGCTGTTCGTCCGGCACGGGCCCAAGATCACTCTCACCGAGGCCGGGTTGCAGTATTTTCGGACAGTGGAAGAGGCGCTCGGCGTCATCCGTCGCGGCACGCGGGCAATCACGGCGCACGACTCGGCTGCGACGCTGACACTCAGCGTACTGCCCTTCTTTGCGAGCAGCTGGTTGGTTGCCAGGACGGCGATGTTCCATCAGCAGCATCCGGATTTCTCGGTTCGTCTGGCCGCGTCCTATGAGGTCGTCGACTTCTCGCGTTCGTCGGACATCGATGCGGCAATCCGCTACGGTCGAGGTGACTGGGGAAACCTGTTTCGAGTTCGCCTGATGGAGGAACGTATCTTTCCCGTGTGCAGCCCCAGGTTTTATCGTGAAAACGATCGGCCCGGGTCACCCGAAGAGGTCGCGAATTGTCCGTTGGTCCTGATGACGGAGCGCTACGACGAGTGGCCGGACTGGTTCGCCAGCGCCGGGGTGGCCCCTCCGCGCACCGCGCCGCGTCCGCGATACAACGAACTGCTCATGTTGTACCGAGCGGCCATGGAACATCAGGGGATCGCTTTGGGCCGCAGTATGTCGGCCGCCGGTGACCTGGATGCAGGACGCTTGATGCGGCTCACGGACCATTCCATCGTGTCAACGCAGAACTACCATTTTGTCTGCCGGCCCGGCGATGAAAAGGCGCCAAAAATCGCGACGTTCCTGAACTGGGTTACCGCAGAGGCAAGGGCGAGCAGCGCCGAATGGGCCGCGGCTTAGCTTCCGCGTTCGACAGACCCTTCCTTCCGGCGGGTGGCCCGATCGGCCACGCCGCTCATTCCCGGGTCGGCGGCGAGACAATGCCCAATCGGATCGCCTCGAACAGCGCTTCCATCCGGGAATTCACCGCCAGCTTCCCGTAGATCCGCTTGGTGTAGGAACCCACGGTATTTGGGGACACACCGAGCAGTTCCGCAACCTCCTGGTAAGAGTAGCCTTTGGCCGCGAACGTCAGAACGTCGAGTTCGCGAGGCGACAGTCGGTCTTGAGCGCCATGCCCGTCACCCGACGCGCCATTGGGGGGACGAAAATGGCGAATCAGGTGACGAGCGATGGACGGTGAGATGGGTGATCCGCCGTTCAGTAACTGGCGAATCGACGTTTCGACGACCTGTTCGTTGTCGTCTTTCAGCAGATACCCCATGGCGCCTGCCCGTATTGCGCGGATTACGCTGGGTTCATCACCGAGTGCCGAGATTACGAGAGCAACGGTGTGCCTGTGCGCCTTCTGAAGGCGGGCAAGGATCTCGGTGCCGTAGCCGTCCGGCAGGCGCAAATCGACCAGCAGTACACGCGGTTCGTGCGCTTCAAGTGCGGCGAACGTGTCGGCGACGGTACCGGTGGAGAATACCAGCCGGAAACCGCTTGCCGCCGAAACGAGCGTGCTCAGGTGGTCGCGAGTGACCGGGTCATCTTCGACAATTCCCACGGTGAAGTCGGAGACGGTGCTCACGGTACACGTTACCTTCGACGCGGCTTTGGCCAGCCGACATTGACTCGCATTACGCGATGCTATCTTCCGCCAGCCATCGTCGACATCCCATGTTTCGGGTCTGGCGGCAGGGGCCAACCTGTGCTATTCCTCTCGCGTTCACCTCGGAGGTGCAGCCTGTCGGCATTCCGGTCAATCGCCTTACACCATCGTCGAACTGACTACACGGACTGGCCTGTCGTCGTATCTGCATCCCAATACACCTAACGGAGCGTCAACGTGTTGCATCGTTATCACATCCTTCTACGACTCATTGCGGCAGCGGCGATTGCGCTGCCGTCACTCGACGCCGCGGCCGACGACGACGTTATGCGCGTGCTGATTTTTGGGGCCAGCGGCCGGATTGGAGGACCCATCGTCGAGGAGGCGCTGTTGCGCGGCCATGAGGTGACCGGCGTATCGAGAGACCCGTCCCGGCTCGAGCGTTTTGCGGATCGCATCCGCGTCGAAGCGGGCGACATTCTGGATCGTGAGCGCACCGCCGAGCTGATTGCCCGGCACGACGCGGTCATCGTCTCGGTCGGCGGCGCTCCAAGAGATAAAGACCCGTCGAACTACATCGCGGCGCTGGCGGCCGAGAGTCTGGTCGACGTGCTCGGCGGATTCGGCGACAAGGGCCCGCGGCTGATTTTCGTCGGCAACCTGTTCACCCTCGAGTACGAGGACGGGAAGACCCTGCTCGAACTCGGCCGCGTGCCGGAATCGCACGAAAACTACGCGATGTTTTACGGTCATCAGATCGCGCTAGACACGTTTCGCGCCAGCAGCGGCGTCAACTGGACCGTTGCATCGCCGCCGAACGGATTACGGCTCGAGGGACGGACGGAAAAGATCCGCTGGGGCGACGATGAACTGCTCCGCGATCCCGACGGCACGCCGTCCGGCATTTCGCTGGAGGATTACGCCTACGCGATCTTCGAGGAATTACAGCACGGCAATTACGTCCGTGCACGTTTCAACGTGGCACGATAGTGCTGACGGGCGACCCGCATACCGAACACAACACACGGGTATTCTGAGACCGCTTCTACCAGTTCTCCTGGGACGGCCGAACGTCCACCTCGAACGACCACGCGGACCGCGGCTGCTGTGTGAGGAAATAGGCGGTCGTCGCGATGTCGTCCGGATTCAGGGTCTCCGGGGCGTCGACGTTCGTATCCGCATCGACGGACTTGATACCGCCGTCGACGATGATCAGCGCCACGTGAACCCCGCTCGGCCACAGGTGCCGCGCCAACGCCTGCGCAAGACTCCGCTGTGCGGCTTTTGCCGGCGCAAATGCCGTCGTAAAAGGCTTGCCGCGTAACGAAGCGGTAGCGCCAACAAAGATAATGGCGCCCGACCCGCGCTGTTTCATTGACGGGACGACCTGTTGCGCGACGAGGAACGCGCCCATCGTATTGATACGCCAGGTCGCCTCGAAATCACCGGCGCTCAGCTCTTCAATGTTTCCCCACACGCCGGACCCGGCGTTGTAGACGACGACGTCAACCTCCCCGAGGTCGGTGCGGACCGCTGCAAACGCCGCCTCGACCGCGGACGAGTCGGTGACGTCGCAAGCGTAGGCTTTCGCCGAACCGATCTCCGCGGCCAGTTCGTTGGAGTAGTCGGTTTTACGGGACAGCAAGGCTACCGAATAACCCTCGGCGGCAAATCGACGCGCAAACGAGGCGCCATTCATGGGCCCGATGCCCACGATCGCACATACCGGTTTTGTCATGTATCCGCCCTCGGCTGATCGTTGATTTACCGCCACGATAGAATTTTCAGCCCTTTTCGGTCAAGCTCGACACCTGCAAGCCATCGAAAAGCACGCGCGTCCGACCCGCCGGGAAAGCTCCAGACGAATCGGAATACGCTCTTAACAGCGAGCACCCGAAACAATTACCTCCCGGGGCCGCAACGACATAGACGGTGGAGACGGTCTATCAGGAAACTCGAAACAGACTATCTGGTGATTGGCAGCGGCGCCGTCGGCATGGCGTTCGTGGATACCATGCTGTCCGAAACCGACGCCAGTTTCATAGTCGTCGATCGCCACCACATGCCCGGCGGACATTGGAACGACGCTTATCCCTTCGTCCGGCTGCATCAACCGTCCGCGTTTTATGGCGTGGCGTCGACGGAACTCGGCTCCAACCGCATCGACGAAACCGGCTCCAACCAGGGTTTCTACGAACTGGCGTCCGGCGCGGAGGTCTCCGCTTACTTCGAGAAAGTGATGCGCGAGCGATTCCTGCCTTCGGGCCGGGTTCGGTATTTCCCCATGTGCGACTATATTGGCGAAGGGCGGTTCCGTTCGCTGATGTCGTCCGCCGAATACGGCGTATCGATTCGGGAAAAGACCGTGGACGGCACTTTTTTCAACACGTCCGTCCCGTCGACGCACGAGCGGAAGTTCTCGGTCGATGCCGGCGTCAACTGCATCGCACCCAATGAACTGCCGCGTCAGGCTGCGAACCACGATCGATTCACGATTCTCGGCGGCGGCAAGACCGGGATGGACGCGGGCGTTTGGTTGCTCGAAGCCGGCGCCGACGCGGACGCTATCCGCTGGGTATGTCCCCGCGACTCCTGGCTGATCAACCGTGAGACCACCCAGCCCGGCGCCGCGTTCGCGAAACAGGCTGCTCGTGGATTCGCCGCGCAGCTCGAAGCCATGAAGGTCGCGACGTCGGTGGACGAGCTGTTCGAGCGGCTCGAGTCGGCGGGCGTCATGATGCGTATCGACCCATCCGTCAAACCGACCATGTTTCACTACGCAACCGTCTCCGGCGGCGAGGTCGACCAGCTACGCCGCATCGACGACGTCGTTCGGCAGGGGCACGTAACGCGCGTGTCCGCCGATAAGCTTTTCATGCAGAACGACGAAATCGTTCCCGCGGCTCCCAATACACTCTACATCGATTGCACGGCAACCGCCGTGCAGTTCACGGGCGCCAAGACGGTGCCGGTTTTTGCCGGCGACCGGATAACGCTTCAGGCGATACGCGCACCGCTGGTGACGATAAGCGCCGCGTTGACCGCGTTCGTCGAGGCCCGTTTCGACGACGAAGCTGAAAAGAATCTTTTTTGTACTCCGGTCGAACTTGCGGACACGCCCGCCGAGTGGGCGCGGTCTTTCCTCGCCAACATGACGAATCAGAACCGGTGGTCGCGCGAACCGCAAATACGCGATTGGCTTGCGCGGTGCCGGCTCGATCCGTCCCGGGACATGGCCGGCGATGCACGCCGCCCCGACCCCGCGCATGCGACGATCAGCAAAAACATCCGCGAGAACATGATGCCCGCGTTGGCAAATCTCCAGAAACTACTGGCCGAAACGGAGCCGCAACCGTAGCAACGTCAGCGGGGCTCGAACGTCGATTTTCCGTTTCGGTAGATGCCCGGAAACGTCACGATGTTATCCCCGGCGTTACAACGCAAGAGGCGGCGGTCCGAGCGCTTTGCTTTAACGCAACCTGTCCGCAATCCCCCCAAGCGTCTCCGACAGCGCGGCACGCCGCTTTCTCGTCGCCATGTCGCCGCGTTCATCGTTCACCGTCACCGCAAACGATTCCAGCCTGGCGGCCAGGTTTTCGTCGCGCGCGCCGCCACGGAGTCGCATTACCGACCGATCCAGCGTTGCACTCAGATCGTCCGCAAGCGACGCCGGCATCGAGTTGCCGCGCGCCAGCTGATCGACGTACGCCCGGGCCACGACCGGCTCCGCCGGCCAGGTGACGCGGAACTGCTGCTGCGGATTGAAGAGCCTGCCCTGATCCGCCAGGTTCGCCGCGGCAATCTCGTTTTCGCTGAGATGTTCGCTCGGCACCAGCGCCAGCACGTCCAGGCCCCGCGCGATCTCGGTGCCGTAAATCTTGCCGTCGTACCAGTAGGTAGACCAGTAGCCGCCGAGAATCAGATGCTCCTCGTGGATGGGGCCGCGATCGAAGTAAGCGATTTCGACCGGATTGGCGGAGTCGGTGAAATCGATCACCGAGACCCCGCCCTGGTACCAGGCCTGGACGAAGATGTCGCGGCCCGGTACGGGGATGATGGATCCGTTGTGCGCCACGCAGTTTTCCTGCTCCAGCTGCGGCGCGGGAATCTTGAAATAGCTGCGGAACTCGAGCTTGCCGTCGACGATGTCGTAGATGGCGTTCGCGCCCCATTCCAGCGGATCGTAGCTGCGGCAGCGCGGCCGGCTTCCACCGCCCCATTCGTCGGTGAACAGGACTTTGGTTCCGTCGTTGTTGAACGTTGCCGAATGCCAGTAGGCAAAACCCTTGTCGACGACTTCGTCGATACGCTCGGGCTTCAACGGATCGGAGATGTCGAAGATGATGCCGTTGCCCGAACATGCGCCGGCGGCGATGCCACCTTCGGGAAACACGGTGATGTCGTGGCACTGATCGGTCTCGCTGGTCTCCTGCGTGTCCTCGCCGTGATCGCCGCCCTGCCAGAGTCCGGCCAGCCGGCCGGTTTCCGGGTCCGCAAACACCGCCGGGCTGTCGACGATGCGCGCCTTCGACGGATCGGCTACCGGTATTTCGATGACGTCGATGCGAAACAGCGCCGTCCGGTCGTCGCCGGGCAATTCACCGAAACAGCTTTCCATCTCCTCCTGGTCGCGCACGGACGAGGTGCCCGAGTTGTAGACGATGATCTTGCCGTCGTTTTCCGGACCGGAAACCACCGAATGCGTGTGCGATCCCCGGCAGGTCTGAACCTGGCCTACCTGTACCGGCCGCTCCAGGTCGCTGATGTCGAAAATACGAAGACCACGGAAGCGTTCGGGACTGACGTCTTCGCTGATGCCCGACAGTCCGCAGTCGACCCGCCCGCGGGTTTGCTCCACCGACATGATCAGAAGATCGCCGACGATGGAGACGTCACCCTGACCGCCGGGGCAAACCACCGAGCTGTGAAGCTCCGGCACGCCGTCTTCCTGCAGTTTGTAGACATTGAAACCGTGGTAGTTGCCGGCCACCATGACGTCGGCGGAAAAAGCCATGTCGGTGTTGGCAAAGCTCAGCAGCGGCGAACGTTCTCCCCACTCGGTGTCGTCATTGCTCTGGCCGTCGTCCTCTTCGACGGTCCCGTCGGAATCTTCCTTCGGCTTCTCCGGAGGAAGCCCGGCCGGGTTTTCCGGATCGAAGAAACCGGGCGGCTTGGGCAGCGCAGCCACGAGTTCCAGATTCATCAGCGCCTGACCGGCGTCCTCGAAACCCGGCGAAAGCCCCGCCCGGGCATCCGCCGACAGACTCGCAAGGAGCGCGTTCATGCGCTCGATCTCGGCGGTCTGGTCGTTGGTGACGTCCGTCGTGAACTGGAACAGCACCGGGTCGTAGGCCGACCCGGGCTGCTCGAGCAGCTCTTCGACCATCGTTACCGCGCCTTCGTGATGGGTGATCATCAATTGAAGGAACAGGCGGTCGAAGTCCGTGCCCTCCGCCCGGGCCAGTTCGGCCATCTGCTCGGGCGTCGCCATGCCGGCCATCTCGTGGTCGGTGTGCATCGCATGATGCGCGGTCGGATCCGGCACGTTTTCGCCGCGTTCGCGCAGCCAGGTTTGCATGAACTCGATTTCATCGGCCTGTGACGCGTCGATGCGCCCGGCCACGTCGACCAGCTCCGGTCGATTCGTGCGGTCGGCGACCAGCGCGGCCATCTGCACGGCCTGGTTGTGGTGCGGGATCATGTCTTGCATGAACGTGACGTCGTCGGGCGAGTAGCTCGTGTTGGCGATCTCGATCGCCTCGTCCGCGCTGAGTTCCCGCGCCGACTCGCCGGGCGCGCCCGGCTGGACGATGGGCGCCTGAGCCATGGCGACGGCGGCTCCACCCAGCAGCAGGATGCCCGAGAGCGCGCGTGAAAACGCACGGGTAAACAATCGAATGAACGAGTCGACGCTTGCAGTCAATGGATTGGCTCCTTGGCAGAGATTCTTATAGTTAGGGGTTGCTCCGAACTGTTATGTCTGTGGTGTTGGACCGTGACGCCAACCGGGGCTCATCCCTTCGGTGTCAGCCTGAGCAGGCGTCCCCGGCTTTGCGCACGCTCGTCCTCCAGCACCCAGAGCTCGCCGCCCGGCCCCTGGACGACGCTGCGGATGCGCGCACCCATCGGGTAACGCTCGACTTCCCGTCCGCTATCGCCATCGGTTTCGATGCGCACGATCGCCTGCGACGAAAGCCCGGCCACGAGAAGATCGCCGCGCCAGTCCGGGAACAGGTCGCCGGTATACGCCATCAGGTCGCCCGGCGAAATGACCGGTGTCCACCACTCCGCGGGTTCGAGGAATTCGGGCCGCGTGTCGTGGTCGGGAATTTCCCGGCCGTCGTAGTGATCGCCGTTGGAGACGATCGGATACCCGTAGTTGCCGCCGCGCACGACCCGGTTCAGTTCGTCGCCGCCTGCCGGACCCATCTCGATGTTCCAGAGCTGCCCGTCGGGATCGATCGCGATGCCGAGCGGATTGCGGTGACCCAGGGACCAGATCTCACCGTACACCCCTTCGTCGTCGACAAACGAATCCTGTGCGAGGTAGTCGACGAAGGGATTGTCGTCCGGAACCGATCCGTCGTCGTTGAGGCGCAGGATCTTGCCGATGTTGGACTGCATGTCCTGGGCCGGCGTGAACTTCTGGCGATCGCCGGACGCGATCCAGAGATATCCGTCGTCGTCGAACAGCAGGCGATGCGCGTAGTGGCCGTAACCGACGACTTTCGGGTACTGCCGCCAGATGACTTCGGCGTCGGACAGGTAGCCCCCGCGGTCGGTCTGGTTGAGCACCGCGCGCGTGACGGCGCCGCCGCGAGTGCCGCCCGCGCCGCCCTCGGCGTAACTCAGGTAGACGATACCGTTCTCGGCGAAGTCCGGGTGCAGCGCGACGTCACCCAATCCGCCCTGACCGCCGTAGTCCACGTTCGGCATGCCGCGGACGGGACGGGACTTCCGGCCGTCCTGGCTGACGATCAGGAGATTACCCTTCTTTTCCGTGACCAGCATGCGGCCGTCCGGCAGGAACGCCAGCGCCCAGGGTTCGTCGAACGACGTGATCGGTTGAACGTCGAACGGAAGGTTGTTCTGTGCCTGCGCGCCTACGATCAAAAAAATACTGAGCAGCGGTGCAAATAATCGTTTCATCGTTGAATGCCCGGATACATTGGTTTTCGAGTTGGCCGGTAACTGTAGCGAACGGCGGGAAACGGCGCCAGTGGATTTGCGCGGTCCGTGATGCGCCCGACGGCAAAGCCGGCTCGGCGTCCGATGGCGCCGTCGTGAACAGCGAGCGGCTTAATACCGTTACCGTATAAGCCCCGAAACCGGCAACGCGCACTTTGGCCGCCGTTCCAATCGCGCGGAAACGCAATGTCCGCCAAACGCTGCTCGCGCCTGCATCGATCGACATTTAGAATCGCAACAGCATCGGTCTTCCGGAATTCCGCTTGCGCAGCACGCAGATAAACAGCCTGATCAGGACGCTGACCGTCGTCGGTCTGCTGGCCGCGCTGATGGCGGCCGTGATCGCCTGGCGCGTGTCGCACCGGCCCGGCGCCCCCGCCCTTCCGCCGATCCTCGGCTGGCAGCTCGTGGTGTGGCTGCCGTGGATCGGCTACTACTACGCGGTGCGGCACCTGGTCCGGCGTTTCGGCACTTATCAGGACGCAACGACGGCGGGGCTCGCGTGGCACCTGCTGGGCGCCGTGCTCGTCGCGACGACCCACCTGGTGTGGTTCTGGCAAACGAGCAGCCTGATGAGCCCGTTTCTCGGTTTGCCCGGCACGCGCTACGGCGTTTATGCGTTCTTTTTCATTTTTTGGTTTTTCATCGACCTGTTGCTCTACTGGGTGGTGTTTACACGTCCGGACGCGACTGACAAAACCGCCGGGCAGACCACGACCGAGCGGTTCGCCGTGCGCAAGGGCCGTTCCCGGCATCTCGTGCGCGCGGCGGATATCCGCTGGGTCGAGGCGCAGGGATATTACGCGGCCTTACACACGGAAAACGGCTGCTTCCTGCTGCGCCGCTCGCTCACGCGTCTGGAGGAAGAGCTGGATCCGGCGCGTTTCGTTCGCGTGCATCGGTCGACGATCGTCAACGTCGGAGAGGTCCGCAGTCTGAAAACCAGTGATAAAGGCGCATGCATGGTGGTGCTCGCGGACGGCGCGGAGCGCAGCGTCAGCCGCGCGGGGCGGCGCAGGCTGAAGTCGGCTTTGCAAACGGTTTAGCGTCGCTGCAAATAGCCGTCGGTTCGCTGCAATCGGCGAAACCTGCGCTCATACCTCGGTCAAAATACGGCAGCCTTCCGGTTGGAGGCTAGGGCCTGTTAACGCTATGTACGAACTCGATCGCCGCGGATTCATCAAGCTGAGCACGCTTGGCGGCGCCGGTCTGCTGCTGGGTCTGCGGCTCTGCGCCGCGGCGGAAAAGGGCGCCGACACGGTTTCTCTGCTGCCGCTGATTCGGGTTGACGGCGAAGGACGCGTCGTCCTCTACGCCCAGAACCCGGAAATGGGTCAGGGTGTGAAAACCGCGCTGCCGATGATGATTGCCGAGGAGCTCGACGTCGACTGGGCGTCGATACGGATCGAACAGGCCGGCTGGGATCCCCGGCTGCAGAATCAGTTCTCGGGCGGTAGCCTGAGCGTCCGCCTGAACTACGACGCGATGCGCCGGGCCGGCGCCAGCGCGCGGGCGATGCTACTGGCCGCGGGCGCCCGCCGGCTGGACCGGCCGGTGACCGACCTCGGCACCGAGCGCGGTTTCGTCGTGGACCGGGCCGGCGGCGCCCGGCTGAGTTACGCGGAACTCGCTCACGACGCGGCCGCCGTCCCCGTCCCCGACGAGCCCGAACTCAAGTCCGTGAAGGACTTCACGCTGATCGGCACTTCCGTGGCCGACGTCGATCTCGAGCGCATGATCAACGGCGAACAGCGCTACGGCCTCGATCTCACGCTGCCGGACATGTTGTACGCGGTGGTGAAACGTTGCCCCCATGGCGACGGCCAGCCGCTGTCCTTCGACGCCGGCGACGCCGAAACGGTTCCGGGCGTCGTCGGGTTTCACGTGCTCAGGAACGCCGATCACGGCGGCCGGATCCTCTTGCCCAACTGCCCGAACTTCGTCTCGGGCGTGGCCGTGCTGGCGACCAACACCTGGGCCGCGCTCGAGGGCGCGCGCAAACTGAATGTCGAATGGCGGCTGCCCGACACGCTCGACGACTCGGACGAACTCATGCGGCGATTCGAGCAGGCGCTCGACGACGAAGCCGAGACCGTCAGGCGCGACGGCGAGGCGGATTTTACGCCCGGCGAGGACGGCATCGACGTCACCTACCGCCTGCCGTTTCTCGCGCACGTGCCCATGGAACCGATGAACTGCACCGCACACGTGACGGACGATCGGGTCGAAATCTGGGCGCCGACCCAAAATCCGCCGATGGCCGCCGAAGCGGCCGCCAGGGTTCTGAACGTGCCGCAGGACACGGTCACGGTCCACGTCATGCGCTCGGGCGGCGCGTTCGGCCGGCGGTATTACGCGGACTTCGTCGCCGATACGGTGCTGCTGTCGCGACAGTTCGAGCGCCCGGTGAAAACCGTCTGGCCGCGGGAAGACGACGTGCGCCACGACTATTTCCGCTCGGCGAGCGTGCAGCGTGTCCGCGCCGCCGCGGGCAGCGGTAGAATCAGCCATTGGCACCAGAAAGTCGCAAGTCACCCACGAGGACCCTACCTGGAACGCGACGGCTCGGCGGCGGAAATCGGCAACTACGAGTTTCCGGCCGGATTCGTGCCCAACCTCCTCTTCGACTACGTTGCGGTCCCAGCGCGCGTGCCGCTCGGCCAGTGGCGTGCGGTGGGGCACTCTAGCAACGTGTTCGTCGTTTCCAGCGCAATCGACGAACTCGCTCACGCCGCAGGCGTCGATCCGGTTAAGTTCTGGCTCAACCTCGTTGGCGACGAACAGTTCGTGCAGGTCAGGGAGGACTTTCGGTTCGATGCGTCGCGACTGAAAAACGTGATCGAGATCGCCGCGGAAAAAGCGGATTGGGGCACGCCGCTGCCCGACGGCGCCGGTCGGGGTATTGCGGCCAGTTACAACCAGGGCGCCTGGGTAGCCGAAGTCGCCGAGGTTACGGTTCGTGACAATCGTCTGCACGTCGACAAAATCACCTGCGCTATCGACTGCGGCCTCGTCATCAACCCGCGCGGCGCCGTCAACCAGATCGAAGGCGGCATTCTTGAAGGCCTGTCCGCCGCGCTCTTCGGGAAAATCACGGTCAAACGCGGCGTCGTGCAGGAAAGCAATTTCCATGATTACCGCTTGTGCCGGATGAGCGACGTACCGGCGATCGACGTGCATCTCGTCGAGCGCGAGGGCGCGCCGAGGGGACTCGGCGAAGGCCCGCTGCCGCCGGTAGCACCCGCGATCACCAACGCGATTTTTTCGGCGACGGGAAAACGGATTCGCGAACTGCCGATCCGGCTCTGACGGTGATCGACCCGCCCCGACAGCGAGGATGCAAACACATGCACAAACCGTCACGTCACCGGTGCAAACGAACGGCGCTTGCCCTGCTTCTGCTGGCTAACGCTACCACTTCGACGGCAGGCGCCGAGGAAAGACCGGAGCTTCGCGGCGATCCGGCCGCGATCGCGGACGCCGTCGCCATGGTCGAAACAATGGGCGGCCGGGCCGTCTGGCGCGAACTCGAGGCCGTCCACTTCGTGCACGAATGGGACATCGTCAACCGTCCCGACCGTTACCTCGAAAACGAGATCCTCGACCTCACCGCCTCCCGCTCCTACGTCACAATGGAAAGCGAAATCCAATCCCGCACCCGCGCCTACAGCCCCGAGCACCGCTACTGGACCGTGACGAACGGTGAGTTCGGGTACGGCGGCGAGGAGTCGCTCGCCAACGCGATGGAACGCGCGCCCTACAATATCTATCGCCTGGCCCGGGCGGTCGCCCGGGGTGACGCGAAGCTCGAAGTCCGTTACGGGGCGATTGCGGGTATCCCGCGGCCGCCGGCGCTCGAATTCGTCGGCCCCGACGGCACGGCGCGCGGATGGATACTGCTGAACGCCCGCAAGGAACCGATCGTCTGGGCAACCACCCAGTACATTTACGTCTTCGGCCCTCTGAAACGGTTCGGCAATCTGCGGGTGCCGGACTGGGCGACGACCAGCGGTGGCCTTGTCCGTTACGAAATGGTCTCGCTGAAGGGGAGCAACGAACGGCCGGATCTCGCGCTGTTTGCGCCCCCGGCGAAGCCGAGCGAAAACTGACGCCGGCCCGGCGGCGCGGTACAGAGACGCCGTCCGCTCAGATCCGGCGCCGGAACATCTGCACGCCGACGAGCAGCATCCACAACGCATGCAGCGTGTAGATGAAAAACGCGCTGTGAACGTTCATGGCCGGCGAAACGCCCGCGAGCCAGACGACGGGCGAGACCCCGGCGAACGCCGCAAGCGCGCCCAAGCTCCGATTCGCGGGCGCTCGCTCACGGAAAAACTCGGCCGACCACGAGACCATCGCCGCGCCGGTCGTCACGACACCCAGCCGGGCCAACGCCTGATTCATCTCCCAGCAGAACAGAAAGATTTCCTGGCTGACCGCCTCGCCGCGGGCGGCAAGGGCTCCGACCACGAAACCGTTGATCGTGGCGGCGCCGACGTGGGCGCCGAGACTGACGCCGTAGGCAACCAGTCCAAACGACACATTGAGGCGCTCCAGTCCCCGTGCCCGGCAAAATTGCAGGAACCCTGAAAACAGCACGATCAGCAAACCGATCATCATCGTATGCACGACGACGACCGGTCGGTCCATGCCCTGCCCCCCGGATGGGTGATGACCCATCGTAAAAGCGACGCAGATCGACGCGACGACGATCATTGCGCCGGCCAGCCGTCGATTCTTGTCGTTTACCGCAATCTCATCCATACCCACGGCACTTCGTACAGGATTGGTGAGATTGTAGAATGGCGCTGTCGGCGCATTGCCAGACGAATCGACAAAACGGTCCGATATTGAACAGATTGCGACAATCGTCCGGAAACGCGACGACGGAGAAAACCGACCGCCGCAGGACAAGAACGCGGGCGGCGCTGGTTCATGCGTTCAACGAACTGGTTCTGGAAAACGCCGACAAGGAAATACGTGTCACGGATATCGTCGGCAAGGCGAACGTGGGACGATCGACGTTTTACGAACACTTTACCGGCGCCGATGATTTACACATGCAGGCGTTATCTCAGCCTATGTCCGTTCTGGCCGACGCTGTCGTGGGACGGACCGACGTTGAAAACCTGGTTGGCTTGCTCGAGCACTTTCGGGAGAATCGACGCCGCGCAATAGAAGCCCTGATCGGTCGTCGGCGACGCAACGTAACGAGGGTAATGGTGCACTTGCTGGAACAGCGGTTGACCGGGCGCATATCCGCGAAGAAACTGCCGCGCGCGCTCGTCGTTCTCCAGCTGGCGGAGGCGCCGCTTGCGCTCATCAGGAACTGGTTGATGAATGAGGTCCGGTGTAGCAGCCGGGAACTTGCCGATACGATCGATGAAACATCGAGGCTCGTTATGCAAGGCCTGCTGGCAGATGGCGTTCCAGACTCGCGCCGATCGGATTCGGGTTACGTCTAATGCAGGTCAATCAGCTCCCGGTCGCATATCCACCCCAGTACGTCCTCAGATTCATCACCTGTTTCGGTAACGAATATATCCTGACAGCCTTCCGCTTTGTTTAGCAGTTCAGCAGCCTTGTGCACGGTCATGTCCTGATTGACGCAAATGAAGGACTCGCTGAAAATCTCACGCATGGGCTCGACGTCGAGCAGGTCCTGCAGAGTCAGTTCGGTCACGGAAGAGCCATCGAAGGCCCTTTGGCGAATGAACCGGTCGATCATACTGGCGTGGATAATCATTTGCGCCTTGCGCCCGGCGAGCACCGGGAGGCGCGTCCTGCGCTGACCGTCCATTTCGTTCACCAGTTCTTGCAACGTCAATTGCGTGGGGTCCAGCTCGTCCAGGTCTTTGTAATACATTCGCCGGATTGTGTTCATCTCCGACTTTACCGGAGCGACGTCGACGATACGGCACAGGTAACAATCGAATACGAGGCACGCAACCCTTCGTTTGACCCGTCCTACCGCGAGTACATGTTCGGCGCTCCCGTTGACCTCGCGAAATCTTGCCCAGGTCTTAATACGAGGCAAGTCCTGAAAACAGCTGTCGACCAGTTGCTGCGACAACGTGTAGATCCAGTCCTCGCTGCCGGATTCCTCCCAACCTCTCCATGACTCGATGAGCGTCGAAAAGGCGGCGTCCGCCGGTACGCTGTTCTTGCCGAACAGCCGCAGCGCGGATTCCGACGCTTCCTTGATCAGCGCGACTGATTCCAGGACTTCCTTGCCTTTCTCCACCCGGCTTGCCGCGTCTTCTACGTCTTTGATCTCATGAACCGCGGTCAGCGGCACCTCGATCCGTATGAACGGCCACGCCGACCAGTTTTCCAGCGGGTCTTTGGGCAGTTCGTCAACCAGAATCCTGTGCAATTCCTCACCCTGTTCGATGAGGAGCGGCTCGCTCATCCCGGAGAGCGGGCGATCGTGTTTCGGATAGAACTCCGTGCTGCCGAACATCTTGGCGAAGTCGATCATGCTTTGCTCGTCGCCGACGACGACGCGGACCCGGTTCTCCTGGATTCTTGGCCCTTTGTCCAGACACTGCAGGCAGACGATACGAGTATCTTTCTCGATGGGATTCAGCGCCACTCCGCACTCCCACGCGCAGTATGACCAGTCATGATCGTCGTAGGTGTACAGCAGGATGACGATGCCCGCGCGCCACAGGTTTTTCGCCAGCTCCGTATCCAGGTCTTCGCCGATCGTCGGGCGCTCGGCGCTCGCATCGGATGACGAAAACACGCGCACGTGTCCGCCGGTGACGCCGGTTATCCAGCGCGCCAGTTTCTGGGCGAGTACCGTGTCGTCGTGCTTGTGACTTATGAAGATGAGCGGACTTTCGTTGTCGGCTTCATCAGCCTGTTCAGTGTCACGACGTTCCATTTCGACAACGTTTTCGCCATTGGTCATGTCGCATACTCCTCTCTTGAGGCGGTGCAGCGGTGTGCCAGCCGGAACGGCCTCTTGGGGGCGAGTCCTGCGCCTTCCTGGTTTGCACGGCGCAACTTTGCGTGGTGGCGAGCCTCGGCTCGACTCTGAACCCCGGCCTTGTGGATTGCGCGATAGTCGCCACCCCGGCTGAATATTTACCGGTCGGTCAAGCAATACGGCAAACGCGTTCTGTTTTACTATCAATATAGCGTAAGGAACGCGATAAAGACCTCAAAAGGCACGTAGGCATCGGCAATAGAAACCGGCTGATCGACATTGCAAGGGGTATCGCCCGGCTTTCGCGCGTTGGCTGCTTACTTCCCGGCCGGCAGCGGTGCGGGCGCTACCCAGACCTTTTCGACGCAGGGCCAGGACTCCAGGCGTTCACGTAGCCGGTTGATTTCCGCGGCTTTCGGCGGCACGACCTGAACGAGCCTCGCCAGGTCGTCTTCGACCGGCGTCCGCTCGCGCTTCCGCGCCATCGCGGGCACCTGAAACTGGATACGCGTGTACTTCGGCAGATCGTCGCCGGGGCGAAAGGCGTCCTGCTTGTTCTTGATGAAGCGACGCGAGCGCGAGTCGTAGGTCCAGCCCTGCCGGAGTTGCAGCACCAAGTGACGCCGTCCGGCCACGGAGCTTCGTTTTCCACCGGTCACAGCGTTCGCTTCACATGTTGGCTATCGCGTTTTCCAGGTTCGGCAACGGGCCGATCCGCTGAGTCCTCGGCCGCTGCGGATCGTTCGCCTGCGGCGTGCCGGTCGACATCAGCAGCTGGCGAACCTCACCCGGTGTGAACGGCGGACCGGAGTGCCGCGCAATTCCCTGCAAACAAGCAACGGCGCCGGTAACGATCGGCGAGGCGCTCGAGGTCCCGGAGAAACGATGGGTATACCACTTGTTTTGGCTGCCTCCCTGCGCGTCACCGTATCCCAACGTAGTGACGTGCTCGCCCCAGCCCTGGACGTTGACGATCTTCCCGTAGTTGGAAAACCATGCCCGCGAACGTGGAACGCCCATCTTGGTATACCGTACGTTGGCGCCCTGCGTATGGTCGTAGTAATTGTTTGGCGGCACGCCGGCGCCGACGACGATGGCGCCTGAATCCTTGCGGAGATTCGAGCCGTTGTACACGGCGGCCTGGAAATTCTGATTGCCGTTGCCGGCTGCTTCGACGACCGTGACCCCCTTTTCGGTCGCCGCCCTGATCGCCGAATAGACGTCGTCCCAGTACTGCATCGCAACAAACTGCCTGCTGACCGGGTGCGGGCCTTGCAGTTCGATAAGGATTACGTCGCCGGCCTCCATTCTGCCGGCAGCGTTGCTTATCGCCTGCGCCGTATTCCAGAGTCCATTGATCACCGCCGAGTGGACCTTCGGTTTTGCCTTCGGCGCAATGCCGACGGCGCCGAGCTTGTTGGGCTTCGCCACGATCTCGCCAAGCACGGCCGTCCCATGATCTTTCCAGTCTCCCGGAAGAAGATCGCCGCCAAAGTGGGTGATCGCCGGCAGGTCCTCATGATTGAAATTCCAGTTGCCCTCGATGTCGCAAACGGCCACGCCTTCTCCCATCCCGCCCCAGTACCGCCAGGCCTCGAACGCGTTGATTCCATCCGGCGAGGAACACAGATATCCCTGACAGGGTTCCATGTTCGGCGATACCGCGGCGGCGACGGGCTGCGGCGCCTTGTAGGCGTTCCAAACGGCGTTCTGACGCTTCAGCCGGCGGACGAGATCGTCGCAGTCTCGAGCGCGCCTGGGAATGATCTGGATAACGCCGCTCTGCGCGAAATCCGATGACACCGTTTTTGGCATGCTGCTCGGCGCGTCGATCGCCCTGGAACGTAACGCGGCGTCGCGTAAGCCAAAGTGGGAACCGCAGCTTTTGACGTTGAAGCCGTCGAGAATCGAATTCAGCGCGGCGGCGCGTTTCTCGCTGGCCGCCGGGGCCCTGAATCCCGCCGGCGATACCGCGACGCCGCTATTGTAGCGCAGCTCGGCGACGACATAGTCCGTTCCCTTGAACGATTTGAACCGGGAAGGGGTTGGATGTCCTTTTTGCGGATTTGCGATCAACATGTCTGCGTCTCCGGTGAAAATACCTCGCGCAACGAAGGATCTGCGTTGACGTGTTCGACCGATTTATCGGGTCGATTTTGAAACACACTCAACAAATATAGTTGATCGTGACGGGCTTGCCAGCGAGGCCCGCAGAGGTACGCGTGCACACCGGTGACGGGAAGGCAGTGCCCGCGATGGGGGGACGGCGAGCGAAACGCCAATTGGGCCTGAAGGCGTTTCTACATCGTGCCGGTCAAGTTCAGGAACACGCCGTGGTGGTCGTAACTCAGGTCGGTCAAATCATCCGAGAAGTCGGTGAAATTGTAGCCAAAACCGATCTTCACGTGATCCCCGAAGTAGCGCGATACCGCCGCCAGCGCGCCGCTGCGTCGTTCGTTCAGGTCCGGCATGTCGAGGACGCGCCCTTCCACCAGGAATTCCCAGTCCTCGCCGAACTTGATGTCGCTGCGGATCACGAGCAGGTTGGCGTTGTTGTCGAAAAACTCGGGATCTTCCCGGTCCAGACTGACCTGGCCCAGACGGTAGGCATACTTACCGCCAATCGACACTCTCGAGCTTACGTCGTAGGTCACGTCGACGGCGGCGATGTGACTCTTCTGAACGAACTCCGCCGCGAGATTCTGCAACGTCACCTGGTCCGTCGTCGGCACGTTGTAGAAATAGGTGTATTTGACCAGCGCGTTCAGCCGATCGTGATTCACCGGACGATAGGCGTAACCGACGACCGCTTCCGTGTAACCGCCGTCGAAGAACGTTCCCAGCGAGCTTTCGCTCGTGGAGTGATTCAGCTTACCCAGAACGCGGGCACCCGGGTTGATCTGGTACTTGAAGTTGTTTCTGAACAGCCACGTCGTCCTTTCGGTCGTGCTCAGATCCGGCTGCTCGGCGTCGTCGTTACGATATTCGACGCCGCTCGATATCTGCAAAGACTCGAACCCGAAACCGACCTGCAGCCCGCCGGCAAGCCGCTCGGTTTCCGCGCCCGTCTGCACGTCCTGCAGCGTGCCGATATCGGTGTTGATGCCGAGATTCCAGTTTTCCGACGGCGAGAAACTGATGCCGGTTGCGTGAGTCAGGCCGGTCATCGCCTGGTTGTGCTGGTAACGCTCTTCCAGGAATACGCTGGTGCTGTCCGTCAGCCTCGACTTGATGCCCGCGACGAGATTGCCTTCGCTGCCGCGCGCGCTGCGCAGGCCGTTGTCGGTGCGCTCGTTTTCCAATGCGTAGTTCAAATAGAGCGACGTGCGGTCGGAGTGCGTGTAGTTCGTGCCCAGCCGGCCGCCGCCCCCCAGGTCGCCATCGGACACTTCCGCATCGATGCGCAGCCGCTCCGACAGCTGGTACGACCCGCCAAGGCCCGCGCGCGCGTTCTCCCGTCGATCGCCGGTGGTTGACAGCGTCTCCTGCACGAACCCGTAGGCGTTCCAGCTGCTTTTTGAATCGTAACCGATCTGCAACACGCCATCGGCGCGCTCGCCAAGCTCCTGCGACAGCGGAACGTTCACCGACTGATCGACACGACTGTCCAGACGGTAGCCGGCGCTCACGTCCCAGTGATAGGAGAGCTGATAGCCGAGGTTGTATTCCACCGCTTCGGTCTCGATGCCCCGGTCCTGTAGCCGGTTGTCCACCTTCGCGTCAAGCGAGAAGCGCTCGCCGACCGGCATATGGAGCTGACCGCCGTAGTTTTCCGTATCCGTGAGCGCGGTCAGGCCGGGCGCGGAATAGCCGGCTTCCACTTCCTGGGCGTACACCGACAGCCTCGCGTTGCCGAATCCGAGCAGTTCGCCGACGCCGACGCTCAGGTCGGCGCGGCTCGCTTCCGCTTTCGCGTTGACGAAACCGGACGAATCGTAACTGTCGAACTCGAAGCCGCCGTCGTTGGAAACCTGCGGCATCGAGACGAGCCCTTCGCTTCTCGCCTGCTGTACTTTCAGCCAGGTCTCGGCGTTCAGCCGCAGCGTGACGTCGACCGCGTCGAGACTGCTGTCTTCGCCGTCCTGTTCGTTTGCGTTCGTGGTCAGACCCAATTTGACGTAGTCGCCCATCCAGTAATGCGCCTGACCACCCACCGAGAGCGCGTCGATGTCCTCGAACCCCGGTGTGTACTCGTAACGCACGACCAGATACGCCTCATCGCCGGACAGCGCGTTGCTGCGTACGAGTAGATTGTCGTTGGCCGTCGATGCAAGCGGTTCCGCGAGCACGACGCGACCCTGCAGATAGTCGATATCGTAGTCCAGCGCCGGCGTCAGGTTGACGACGCCGGTAACGATCCCCGACGCCTTGTCGCGCAGCTCGATGCGCACGCGTTCGGAGCCGGCAAGCAGGTCCTGCCGCCGGAGGAAATACAGCGAACCGCCGGTACCGCGGAATTCCTCGCGGCTCGGAATCGTCCCGGGCTCGGCGGCGAATGCGTTGACCGCAAAACGCTGTTCGCCGAACTCGGTCGTGGAGTCGCTCTGATAGTTGGCGTTCGCGCCATAAAGCCCGCGATCGACCTGCGCCAGCTCGTTGTTCATGTAGCCGATTTTGAAGTTGCCCCATTGACCGTAGTTGTCACCCTCGCTCAGGCGGACGAAGAACCTGCCGTTGGTCGGCGCCAATTCCTCGACCGTGGAGTCGTCGCCGAAGGTCGGGTAATAATAGTCCGGGTCGATGCGGCGGAAGAGCGAGTTCGGATTCTTGTCCATGAAGTTGGAGAAGATGTCGTCTATCGAACCTTCCCTGGTGTCCGCGCTGGCCGTCAGGCGCCAGTGATCGCCGAACTTGCCGTCGACGAAAAACGCCAGGCGGCCGTCCACGTTCGAGTCGACGTCATAGTCGGAATTCTCTCCGCTCAGGAGGTCGATCGGTCCGCTTGCGGTGCCTTCCGACAGCGTGAGATCGGCCATGCCGACGTAGAACCAGTCGTTCGACTCGAATTCCAGGTCGCGCAGGTACAGCTCGCCGTTGCCCTCCTGGTCGACAACGGCAACCTCGACGGTGTGCGCCCCGGTGGGCAAAATCTCCTCGGTAACGAAACTGCCGTCCTCACCGACGGGCACCGGGCGCCCGGCGACGAAGACCGCCTGATCGTCGGCGATACCGCTGCCGCGAACGCTGACCGTGCCGCTACCGAGGCCGATGTTGTGAAGACCCAGGCCGTTCTCACCGTAGGCGGACAGCAGGTTAGGGTCGGGGCCCAGTTCGGCCGGGTCCGCGTCGCGGTCGAAGTCGTCGAGATCCTCGTAAACGAACCACAGCGGCTGCGCGCGCGTTTCGTCGAAATTACCGTCGGCGCCATAGGCACGCAGTACGTATGCCACCTCGTGTGCCGGCGCACGGAACCAGGCGGCGTACGGTTCCCAGGTGGCGACGCCGTCGGGTTCGATGGGAATGACGTCCAGTGGTTTGGATTCCAGCGACTGGCCCGCCTCGAAAACGCGGATTTCCGCTCGCTCGATGAAACTCGAATAGTTCGTGTACATCCGGAAATTCACGTTGGACACCAGCGTTTCGTTGTCGATCTCCCGGGCGACTTTGATGCGCGGCGGGTTTGCGGTGACGCTGAGCCGCGGCGCGGATCGCATGTTGTCGAAACCGAACTGAATGTCCGCGTTGACCATCGCAACGTCGGTGCAGCGCTGTATGTCGGAGGAGCTCCGCTTCGGGTCGTCGATCGGCTCGCCGTCGACCGTGATGCGCATCAGGTTCAGGGCCAGCGGGTTCTCCGGCTTCAGTTCCCGCGTGATGCGCGTAATGTCCACGCCGTCGTAGTCGTCCAGCACCGCGAGTTCGTCATAGACGACCTCGACGGCTACGTACGAGGTCTCGCCCCGCACGAAGCCGGCATTGACGACGTCGCTCGAGTGCACGTAGCCGCGGCCCTCGAACTCGAGTTCGGAGTCGTCGAGCTGCATGTCGGCGCCGATCAGCTCCATCGCGCGGCGGGCGCGCGACGCCGACAGGCCGATGTCGTCGCCGTATACCACCGCGGTTCGGCGCGCGAGCCGCTCGTTCTGCGTGTAACCGACGAAACGCAGGCGCACGTTGGTCTCGTCCGCGACATCGGCCATCGCCCGCCGCAGCGTCCCTGCCAGGCCCGGCGGCACGACAGGCTGTCCGTCTTCGACGACGAGATCCTGTATGCCGCCCCAGGGAGGGTCATAGACCCGCGTCACGAGTTCGGCGCCGGCCGCTCCCGGACAGAGCTGCGGTTCGTCCGGCAGCTCCTTGAGCGGGTCGTCGTACCAGAACTCGACCTCGACGCGGCGATTCAGCGCCCGCCCCTGCGCGGTGGCATTGTTGCCGAGCGGACGGTCCGCGCCGCGACCGTCGCTCTCGATGACCGCGGTCGGCAGCCTCAGGCTGTCCTGAACGGCAAGCGCCACACGTCGCGCGCGCGCTTTCGACAATCCGGTGTGCGTGCCGTAGATGCGCTCCGCCCTGCCGGCGAGCGGTTGATCGTCGGTGTAGCCGACAAAGCGCACGACGACGTTCTGCTTGTCGCCGAGATTGCGGAAGCTCGCGGCGACCCTCTCGATGAAGTCGTCGCCGACGTCGATGGAGTCCTCGTCGTAGTGGAGCGGCGCCATGAAATTCTTGATCTGCGCCCGGCGCGCATGCCCCTCGACGTAACGCAGCTTGCACACGGTCTCCATGCGGCACACTTTGACGGTCTTGATCTCGTGCGGCACCAGGACCTCTTCGAGGGAGAGCTGCGAAATGACCTCGTCGTACCAGACCTCGACCTCTACGCGCCGGTTCAATGCGCGGCCTTCCTCCGTCAGGTTCGACGCAACGGGCTCGCTATCGCCGGCCCACGAGTAGGAGATCGCCTCCGGCGGCAGATCCATCGCAGCCTGAAAGTACTCGGCGACCCCGCCGGCGCGCTCGCGCGACAGTCCGTAGTTGTCGCCGTAGATCTCCTGCAAACGCGGCGACAGCGGCCGATTGTCGGCATGCCCGATCAGATGCAGTCGCACGTTGATGCGATCCTGCATCCGCTCCAGGATGTCGCCGAGTTCCGCAACCGTGCTATCGGGAATCTTCGCCACGCCCGACTCGAATCCTATCGGCGCGACGAGATTCGCGAGCTTGATCGTTTCGAGACCGTCCTCGACCGTCTCGCGCATTTCGAGCTGATCGCCCTCTTCCGTATCCAGGCGCTCGGGATCCTGCACCCACTCGGTGAACGGGTCGTCGCCCAGGTGTCGCTCGACGGCCTCACCGATTGGCGCCTCATCGACGTTCTCCTGAGCATGCGCGCAGCACGTCAGCGCGACGCCCAGGAACAACAGATGTCTTGTGAGCGACATTCCTCTCATTGGTTCGCCCCCCTGGGTCGTTCCGGCGGTCCGCCCAGTCGCCAGAACACCTCCGGCTCGACGACGAGTTCGTAGCAGCAGTTCAGCTCCGACCAGGCCGTCATGATCTGCGCCTTCAGCGCCTCGAGGCGCGCATCGACCAGCGCTTCCGGTTCGATGTCGGCGACGTAGGACAGGCGCAGCACCGCCGGCGCTTTCTGCAGTTCTTCGATCAGCATGCCGACGCGATGCCGCCACTGGTTGCGCATCTCGATCGAATTCGGCTCGAAGACCGCGTCGGCGAGGTCGAGGCCGACGACGCGATGGATCGACGCGCCGAAGTTGATCTTGAGGGCCTTACCGCGGGTCGCGCGCTGCACCTGCACGGGCCGGGTCGACGCGCGGAATCCGCTCGGCAGCGTGCGATCGTCCAGTTTCAGCACGAAGTTCGAGCCGCGCATCTCGTTGGGAACGATCGCACAGGTGATGTGATAGCGGCCGTGGGTATCGGTGGTCGCTGCAAGGCCGGTCGTCGTGACCACACGCACGCCGGGCAGACCGGTTTCGTCACCGTCCTGGTACCCGTTGCGGTTGAAGTCGTCGAACACCTTACCGCTCACGTCAGTGCAGTCGAACGTCGGATCGGGCACGAGGCGCACGGTTGCCGACGCCTCCTCCGACATTGCTCCGCCGGTGAGGGAGCTGATCGCCTGCGCTCGGTTGACGAACTCTCCCTCCGTCACGCCGGCCCCGATCGCGAGCAGCAGCTTGATCGTATGGCGCCCATCGGTGGCCAGATTCAGGTCGGACCAGATCAGTTCGCGGCCAATGACCGCCGGTTCCGTCTCTACGCCGTCGACGCGCGCGGAGCCTTCGACGTAGCGGAACCCGGCCGGGAAGCGATCGACGATCGTGACGTCCGCGAGGTCCGCGCCGAACGAGTTACTGACCGTGATCACGTACGGCACCATCTGACCGCGGCTGACGTTCAGCATCGGCGTGGTCTTGGTGACGGACACCGCGCCGCCGAGCCTCGGATCCAGCGGGATGTGGTTGTTGAAGAGCTGCGCGGTTCCCGGCAGGCCGCTGTCGTCCAGGCGCAGATACGAGTGGTAGTCGGTAGCGCTGCTGCGCGCGGGTACCGCCGGCGGCGGCTGGAACTCGGACGGCTGCGCCTCGCAGTACTGGCTGGTCGCGAGCACCGCGTCGGTCGTCGAACCCGGGCAGGCCGGCACGTCGAACGGCAAGGTCGACGGGTCGGATGCCGGCGGGATCAGTTCGGAGACGCCCGGGATGTACGTCGAGTTCGGCGGCGTGACCCGGATCGTGTAGTTGATACCCGGCGGGCAGGCCGGATCGGCGAAGTTCATGTCGAACTTGTAATAGCCGTTCGAGACGGTCACCTGATCCTGCTGATTCGGATCGTCGAAGCAGGCAGACGGGATCGCGAGGCCGTTCCTGGCGTCGATCATCGTCACCGTCGCGCCGGCGATCGGCGTGCGCGCCACCGAGTCGTAGATGACGCCGTGCGGGTCGACCGGCATGTTCAGCGCCAGCAGATTGCTGCCGCCCTGCACGTTGATCTCATCGATACGCTGCATGCCGTCGGTGAAATCTGAATCGGCCGTACCCATTTTCGCGGTCAGGGAACCTGCGCCCGGCGCGCTGAAGCGCAGCGAGTACGTCTCGCCGGTGAGGTAGTTCGGCGGCAAGCCGCTGAACCGGTAGTTGCCGTCGGCGTCGGTCAGCGCCGTGCGGAACGTCTGGTCGTCACGCGTGAGCTCGACGGTCCAGCCCTCGAGCGGTCGCTCGACGGTATCCGGCGTATTGTCATGATCGGCATCGTGGAAGACGTTGCCGCTCAGCATGCCGGCGTTCGGCACACCGCCAACGTCGATCGAGACCTCTGCGGTGGCGTACTGGACCGGATCGTTCCAGGCCACACGGCCCAGGTTCGTCACGGTCGTACCGTCGGCCAGGTTCGCGTCCATCACGGCGCGGAAGCGAAGGCGGACGGCTTCACCCGGTCCGAGCGGGCCGTACTCGCCGAAGTAGTCGCCGGTGATGACGTTGCCGACGACGCTGATACCGTCGGTCAGGCCGTTCAACGTCGCCGAGTTGGCGACGACGTTCAGGTAGCTCGGCGTGACCTCGTCGAGGTCGTCGGTCATGACGACGTAATACGCCGGGATGGCTGCGACGTTGGTCGCGGTCACGAGGTACTCGAGCGTCGCTCCGGCGACGGCGGGGCCACCGCCGACGACCGAGACTTCCTTGACGATCGACATCGCCTGCGCGTTGCCGACGACCACGACGGTCGGTTCCGGACCCGTCGCAGGGTTGCCGTCACCGTCGGTCAGCAGATTTGGCCGCTCCTGACTCGCGACGACCGCCTGGTTGGTGATCAGCGTGCCGGTCGGCGTGGCGGCATCGACCATCAGATCGAACTGTACGACCGCGGACTCGCCGGGACTGAGGACGCCTTCGTTCATGCCCGGCAGCGGCGGCGTCAGATCGGCCGAGCTCACCGGCAGGCCGGCCTCGAGCGGGAAGATGCCGCCGTCGGGCTGGCCGACCGGCTCACCGTTCAGGGTCGTCGAGTCGGCGACGTAGGTCGTGTCCGCCGGCACGTTGTCGGTGAGTTCGACGTAGGTCGCGGGAACCGCGCCATTGTTGTAGACCGTGATCGTGTAGCGCAGCACGTCGCCCGGGTCGACGATGCCGGGCGAACCATTGTCGACCTGCAGCGCCGCCGCTTTCGGCGCGAACAGCAACGGCAGATTGCCGACGATGTCGACAGTCGGGTCGTCGGGAATCGGGGTGCGCGGATCATCGGACGGAACGTCGGCGATGCCGTGGTCGACCGCGCTTACGAACGCCTGGTTCGACACTACCGTGCCGTCCGACGCGTCCGGATCCACAATGACGTCGAAGACAATCGTCGCGACGTTGTCGGCCTGCGCCGCGTTCATGACGCCCGGTGTCGCGTCACCCGGCGCGTTGACGTCGATGCCGTCGATGAGCGGCGACGCGCCGCCTATCGCATCCGGCAGCGCAACGCCGTTCAGCGTGGTGCTGTTCGGGACATAGGCCGTGTTGGCCGGCACCGGATCGACGACGTTGACGCCGGTCGCATTGTCGGTGCCAACGTTCTGCGCCGTGATCGTGTAGCGCAGCGTCTCCCCGGCGAACAGGACGTTCGGGTCGCCGGTGACGTACGAAGAGACTTTCTCGACGCGGAACGCCGGCGCCGATTCGATCCGCACCTGGGTCGGATCTTCGTCGCCCGCGACATTGGGATCGGCGGCGCCGTTGACGTTCGGGTCGTCGCTGACGGCGGCCGAAAAATCGTCGAACAGTAGCTCGGACTGGTTGTAGACGAACGCGTCGTTCGCAATGACGGGAGCAAGCTGGACCTCGAACTCGACCAGGGCGCTTTCGCCCAGCCCGCCAATGCTCAGGTTGCGTACGTCCAGCAGCCCGGTCCCGGCCGCACCGCCGTTCGCGTCCGTTAAGCCGGCGTCCGCGCCTGCCGGAAGGTTTACGACGTTCAGCGTGCCCGCCTGGAAAGAAGGACCCGCGTTGAGACGGTCGAGTTCGTCCAGGATCCGGAAATCGCTGACCGGGATGTCGCTCAGGTTCTCGACATAGAGCCGGTAGCGCAGCGTGTCGCCCGGGGTAGCGACAGTGGCCGGATCGTCTCCGGTCGTCACGTTCACGACCGTCTTATCGAAGCGCAACACCGGCAGGTCGACGGTGACGCTGTGGGCGTCCTCGTGATCCGCGAGGCCCACGGTGCCGTCGGTCAACGTGCGCAAGTACTCGGTCATGCCGTCCGCGCTGAACCACTGGATCGCGCCGGCCACGTTCGTAAGCAGGACGCCATCCTGGGAATCGGTGTCGAGCTGCGTGCGGTACGCGATCATCAGGACCTCGTCCACACCGATGATCGAGGCGGCGGTCTGCGTGACGAACGTGAGCTCGCACGCGGCGCCGTTGTAAGCGAGCGAATAGTCCGCCCCCTGAACCAGAGGACCTTTTCCGGGCACCGGTGTGACGCCGTCCGACGCGAACACCTGCGCGCTCAGGATCTCCGGCGTCGTGTCGCACATCCCGCCGGTCGGCCCATCGGGTAGTTGGTCGACGATCGTCGCGTCGTGCGCGTCGCCCTCGCTAGCGTTCTGCACGCTGATGACGAAATCGCCCCACTCTGCTATGCGCATCGTCGGGGGACCGCTCTTCGCGACGGTGAGTCCCGGCGGCAACGTGAAATCTCCCACCAGGCCCGTGCTGTTGACGGTGTCGCCTTCCGCCGTGATGAATTCGTCGACGGGACTGCCGTTGTCCAGAAAGCTCATGTCCAGCGTGTAATCCACCCCGCCGACGTTGAACGTCGTGGGGTCGGCCGAGGCGACGATCGTCACGCGATCCGTGCAGCCGTCTCCGGGCGGCGTCGGATAGGGACAGGGGTCCAGGTTGTTCGGGGTTTCCTCGTGGTTCAACGTGAAGGCGAAGGTCAACGGACCGGTGGGCACGCCGTCCACGGCAAGAATGAGCTCCACATCGAGCTCGACCGACGTCAGCGACGGATCACCGACCTCGAAATTCCGGTGTTGGAACGTCCCGAGAGAAAAGAACGGGATGGGCCCCGGCAGCTCGAAAGGCGGCGGAAGCGTTGCGATGAAGTCATAACCGCTTTGTGAACCCGTCGTCGTGCCCCAGCTGATGCTCGAGACCGGGTTGCCGTTCGTGATGACGGGATCGCCGGGCTGGCTTCCGGGAACGTTGTCCATCGGATCACGCCAGGATCCAACGACCGATACGAACGTGATCTCGGCCGCCCACGCGCTGCCGACCGGAGCGAACGCGGCCAACGCAAGAATCAAAGCGCCCAGCAGGCCCATCGCCCGTGACGCTAAGCCAGTCCTCGCTGCTGCTGATGAATCCGTCATAGCAGGCCCCGATAATGAACAGAGCGGAACACTCGACCGGCGTCGTCGACGTCCCTCGCTGCGTACATCATCGGTAGCTACGCACGGGCGCGAGGTACGGCGACTACGAATCCAGTACGAATTGAACAACGCTCTTCCGGCTTTCCCCAACGGGCTCATCTCTTGTGGTTTCCACCGATAGGGAAACGCATCACCCGCCGGTTGTACCGGCCAGACTACTGGATTCGGGTGGTCCCGCTATCGTGGAGCCGCAGCTCGGTAGACCGGAGACTTTGCGTCGCCACCTTTCGGTGGGTTTGCCTTTTTCTGAATCGAGCCGCGACTATGGCTAATGCGATGTCGGCAATTGGTGACACACGTCACATGTTTTGCACGACTTCCGGGAGACCGGCCGGCGGGTCTGGAGGCCAAGCCGGCAAAGGCTTTCAGCGCAGTTGACATTTAACGGCGACAAACACGTCGTCGCATTATGTAACCGTCTCCATTCAGATACAGGCAATTTGTCGCTTATGTATAAATGCGGGCGTAATCAGGCGGCGGGAAGAAAATCGATCGGATAAATGATCGTCATCGCGACGATGCCTTCTTTTGCACCGAAGTCGAAATTACTGACACGTTCCACCACCTGTTGCGTCAACGTCGGCGCTTCCATGTCCGTCGATTGCAGTTGGCAGAACGACACCGAACCGTCGGGTTCGATCGTAAGGCGCAGAACGAGCTGTCCGCGCAGCGTCGGGTCCTTGCGAAGCTCGCGGTTGTAGAGCCGGTACAGGGCGGCTTTGTAACGGTCGAAAACAATCTGGATTTCTTCGTCGGTCCTGCCTGCCGAAACGCCGCCGCTCAGCGGGCGGTCGGCGCCGGACTCACCGCCGATCGTGCTCGCGACGCGCGTGACCTGGACACCTTCGATTGCCTGACCGCCGCCGCCCACGTCGCGGCTGATATCGGCGAGGTTGATGCCGCCGCTGGATCCGGACGCGGAGGTCGTCACCATCAGCCGTTCCGGACGGCCGACGGATTCCTGCCCGGCGTCCCTGACCCTGGCCTGCGATCCGAGCTGCGCGGCCGGACGATTGTTGGCTCGACTCGCAAAACTGTCGCGAAACGCCAGGATTCCTTTCGATTTGACCTGCTCGCGTGTGTCGGGCTGCGCAACTTCCGCAACGATGGGCTGCTCTACCGCTTCCGGCGTTACCTCGCTCGGTAGTTCCTCCACCAGAAGGGGTTCGGGCTCGATTTCTTCTTCCGGCGTTGGCGCGGGCGCCTCTTCCACCGGCGGCGGCGGCGGTGTCCTCTCCCGACGGATCAGATTGGCGACGCGTTCGGGCACTTCGGTCAGCTCCGACAGCTTCTGTATCGGCAGGTCTACCATCGGCAGGGCAACCCCGAGCAGGATACAGACCGATACCGCGAGGACCACGAAGTTTCGCGAACGCTCGTCTTCTTCGGTACCGCGCGCCCACGGCATGACCAGGGGGCGATAGGGAATCTCGCGGGGCTCGCATTCGACGACCCACTCGTTACTGCGCAGTTCCTCCTCTTCAAGAATGTCGCGCAGATCGTAGTCGAGGCGATCGAGAACCTCGTTCTGATCGTCGATCCGATCGAGAACGAGCTGTCGCCGTTCTTCGATGTCCGTGTGCTGCCTGCCGAACGACTCGATACTTTCATTGGCGATTTGCAGGTGACCCGCGTTGGCGCGTGCGGCATCCTGTTCACCCCAGAAGAGATGCAGACCGTCGAGGTTTGCGAGTTCGTCGAGCGAGCTTAAGACTTTCCGAAGCGCTTCGTACTGCTGCTCTTTTTCCGCGAGCTGTCTGGATTCGCGGTCGAGCGCGCGCAGATCGCGTACGAAACCGTCGAGTTCGGCCTCGAAGCGTTCGATTTCTCCCCTGAGCGCGGACTCTTCCAGAGCCGGCGCCGATCCCGTGTTGTGGCGTTCGTCCATGACGCGTCAGCCCGCCGTTACTTTGGAGGCCTTCTGAATGACTGCCAGGGAGACGTTCTCATACCCTTCGCCGGTGCAGGTCGACATGATTTTGCGAATGACGTCGAAGGGAACGGACCGGTCGGCGAGGATTGTAACTTCCTGGCTGTCGGCAACCGCCAGAGTGCTCGGACCAAGCACCGACTGCTTGAGTTCGGCGAGCCGCACGGTGATTTCATCAATCGTTCCGGATTCGTCTTCGAGAATGTCGGCAACCATGGCGACGGCCTCGCCCTGCACCAGCACCTGTTCGGGGCTGACGAAGATAACCACCGTCTCGCGCGGCTTCGACTCGATCGTCGACTCGGGAAGCGTTACCGTCTTCGGCGCCTCCATCACTTCCACCGAGCCTGAATTTACGAGCAGGAAAAACACCAGGATCGTAAATACGTCCATGAGCGAGGTGAGGTTCATCTTGGTGATCTTCACCCGGTTACGGGACATGCGTTTGATGCGACGGGTGTTTCTCATGGCGCATCTCCCACGGATATCTCAGTGAACAGAGCAAACAGCTGATACTCCTCCTCCGTCCCGTCGGTCGCGAGCTCGACGCTGCGAACGACGTCCATGACGCGGATCAGGTAGTCATAGGGAATCTGCCGTTCCATCAGCACCGACGCCGCGTCCTGTTCCGGATACTCCTGCTTCAGCTCGATCATGAAATCCGACAGGGTTTGCAAATCGTATTCGTCTTCGACGTTCGGGATTGTCGCAATCACGGAAGTACCGTTTGTGATTTCGATCAGCGATTCGCGCACGATGACTTCGGGGCGAAACCCCTGTTCGCTCGGGGCCGGGCCTCCCGCCGTGCTCGGCAGATTCAGTTCGACGATTGCCAGCCTGGAGAACACGGCCGTGATCAGCAGGAACGGCACCAACACCACCATGAGATTGAGAAAAGTGGTGACGTCCAGTTCGTGCGCGGCACCCTTCGTTCGTCGCCGGTAGTGATGACGTCTGGCCATGCCGGTTACGCCTCGAGCGGTCGCCTTGCCCTTCGCGAAAAGACGTTGAGCGCCTTGACCGTGGCCATCTCCAGACTATCCACAATGTCGCCGGTCTTACTGGTCAGGATGGCGTGGATGATCAGCAGCGGAATCGCCACCATCAGCCCGAAAGCCGTCGTGTTCATGGCGACCGAGATGCTTGCGGAGAGCAGATCCGCCTTCTCCGCCGGGTTCGCGTTCGCCACCGCGGTAAACGCCTGGATGAGACCCATGATGGTGCCGAGCAAGCCCAACAACGTCGCGATACTCGAAGCCAGAGCCACGTAAGGCGTCCGCTTCTCCAGGCGCGGTACGATTTCCATCATGCTCTCTTCCATCGCGATTTCGATGTCCTCGCGACGGCGGACGGCGCCCTGCAGCGACAGCCCCATGTTGAGCACCTGAGAGATTGTGGATTCGTCCTTGTTGGTCAGTTCGCGCGCTTCGTCGAAATCACCGTTGGAGAGCAAGGGCTGAACCTTGTCCCACATCGCCTGGTTCTTGTTCGTTATCACGGCCAGCGTGGCGTAACGTTCGACGGCGATTCCAAGCCCGATCGCGAAAACCAGCAAAATCGGATACATGAATACGCCGCCGGACGTAAAGAAGCTTACGATCGCATAGAAGAAGTCCATCACCCGTTCCTCGTTTGACACGTGGCCCAATTCAGGCCAAGAACGTAAGAATAGTGTTCATGCACGGTCTAAAATGTGACGCAACGCACGTTCGCGAACTGCGGCCAAGCCGCCGAATCGGGCCCTGAACCCGAATGACCGCGCAACGGCGGGTGAAAAGAGTACGTGAAAGAACCTGAACGGCCCGGGTCGCCGTCATTTACCGGAGCGGATCTCGTAGAAGCTGAGTTCACGCAGAAAAACGTCTTTGTCGACCGGCTGCGCGCGATCGTCGAGCGTGTTCGACAGGCTGATGTCCTCGCCCATTTCGGACGATTTCCAGGGAATGATGACCAGCGACTTCGGCGCCTCCTCGTTCCCGAGGATCGACATACCCGACATGGTCTTCGGCCCGCCCTCCTCGGCCGTTTTTTGTTCGTCCGTGGACGCCGGCGCTTCCGGCGACGCCGGCTCGGCCGCCTCTGCCGCCGCGTCTTCCTCCGTCTCGTCGCTCATTGCGGCTGGACAGAGCAGCAGCAAAACGACACCGGCGATAACGACTCTCAGCATGATGGCTCCTATTGGCCGATCCGGTTGCGGATGTCCGCGATCCAGATCGACGCCTCTTCGTCACTCGCTACCGTCGCCATGTAGGCCTCGTAGTTTTCCAGCGCACAGCGTAGGTCGGCAAGATAGAGATCGCACAAAACCGCAAGATTGCGGCGCGCGAAGTGGTAACCGGGATAAACGGCCAACGCCGCCTCGTAGCTTTCGCGGGCCTCGGCAAAACGGCCCGACTTCCTGTAGATAATCCCGAGTTCGTTGTGGACGATGGGGTGCTCAGGACTCAACTCGAGCGCCTGCAACAGACTCTGCTCCGCCGCCTCCAGGTCGCCGGCACGGTGATAGGCGATGCCGAGATCGATACGCGGCGCGCTCAACAACGGCGACCCCGAGACAACCGATTCCAGCAAAGCGACACCCTGCGCGTGCCGTCCCCGTTCGAGTAGACCGAGCGCTTCCTCGTATCTGGTCCGCGCATCGCCGCTGATACGCCCCTCCTCGACGATCGTGAACCCGACGTCCTGCTGAATTTCGATACGTGCGGGAGGCCGCGACGTTCCGGTGGTCGCACAACCGGCCACTGCGATGAGCGCGGCCAACAGCCACACGGCAACGCGCGTCGTTCCGGGGCCGTCGTCGAATTCATGTGCTGCCACGTTCGCTTCCCTCCACCCGTTATTGCGGTTCACCCGCCGCGGGTTCAGGCGCTCGCGCCGCCGATTCCAGAGCGGCGGCGGCTTCGGCCGGCTCGGGCGCGTCCATTTCTTCCTGTCCGTCGACGTCCAGGGGCGGAGCTATGGGCATGCGATACGCGTAGGTGTCGATCGAGCCCACGTAACCGGGGCTGATTTCGTATTTTGCGTACCGGCCCGGCATCAGAATGGCCAGTTTGTCGAGGCTTTGCTGCACCCAGGCGTTGTAGACACCGGCGGCGAGCAGCTCCGAGTTCTCCTCGTGCACCTCGATCGCCCGTTCCTCGAACGGATAGGCCTCTTCTTCGATCACGAGCTCGTAGTCGACTTTTTCCGCGTCGCTGAGCCCGGCCGGGCGCTCCGAATCGATCAGCGCCGCGCTGAACTCGAAAAACGACTCGGCAATGTAGAACGTTGCTGCCGCGGTAACGTCTGCGACTTCATATTCGACCAGCTCTTCGAGCGCCGCCATCGTCACGTCCATCCGCCGCTGTTTCTCGGCCAGGCTTTGCTCGAACGGCTGCGTGAGTTTTTGCTCCGCGAACGCCCGGTAACTCAGCTCCGCGAGCACCAGCGCGGCATTCGCCGCGAGGAATCTGCTGCGATCCGTGCGGTCCTCGCCGGCGCTCTTGTCGATGGCGACGATCTCGCCCAGCTCGGCGTGATACCGGGCGTGGTCGTCTTCGCTTTTGAAGATGTCGGCCAGCCGGGTCCGGGTCTCGAGCGCAATGTCCAGCGGCCGCGGAAACTCTTCGGTGTAACGCTGATACACGTCGATCGCCTTGACCAGGCTCCCGGCCTGATCGTACAGACTGCCAGCGGTCAACAGCGCTTCCCGGCTCAGCGTCGGGTCCGTCGCCTCGGCGGAAATCCGTTCGTATTCGGCGGCGGACCGCTCGAGCTGCCCGTCCTCCCGGTAGACGTAGGCAAGCTGTTTGGTGGCTTCGGCGTTCAGCTCGTGCTCCGGATAGGCGACTCGAAATTCTTCGAGGACGTCCGAGGCCATCGTCCAGTCCTGGAGATTGATCAGTGCGGCCGCCGCATCGTATTCGGCGGAAGTCCGTATCGAGGACGTGGGCGCGACGTCTTTGATGCGCAGGAAATGGTTTGCGGCGGTGCGATAGTCTTCCAGCAGAATTGCCTGCTCACCCTGTTTGTAGATTGAAGCCGCCAGACCGTCGATGACCGCCGGCAGCGACTCGTCGTCCGCCGGCGTGAGCTCGAGCACGGCCAAATAGGCCTGTTCGGCGTTCTCGAACTCGGAAATATCGATCGACGAATTGGCGACGACGGCCCACGCCGAGCGGAGCAAGGACGGTTCCGCGTCCGGATACCGGTCAATCAGCTTCCGGGCCGAATCGATAGCCATACGGAAATCTTCCATCTCATAGAGATCGTCGGCCGCCGCGCCGAGGACGACGGGCGCCTGCTCGTGGTCCCCGAATGTATCGGCGAATCGCAGAGAACTCTGCACGGTGGCTTGCTTGACCTCGAGCTGCCGTGTTTCGGTAGCGGCGTTCAGGTTTTCGCGATGCGCGTAAATCGCGGCATATCCCGCGGCTGAAGCCTGTTCGTGGGGCTCGTACTCGTAGGCCGTCCGCTCGTATTCCCGCGCGGCTTCGCCGTAACTGCCGTTCTCGAGCAGCAGGTCGGCAAGCTGGTAGTTGACCGGCGGCGACTCGGGGTCGCTCGGGAAGGAGGCCAGGAATTGGCGGTACCAGTTCTGGGCCTCGCGAAAGCTCGCGGGCCGCTCGTCAACCAGCGCCTCGTCCTGATACAAGGCGTGATAGTGGTTGGCGAGGTCGGTCAGGTTCGTCTTGAGAAAGCCCACAACCTCGGGTGATTCCTCGAGATCGACGTGATCCCAGTACTCGGCGGTCGGCGAATAGCGGTTTGCGTATTCCTTCTTTGACTCGACCACGAGCTGCGGGAAACCGCCCTCGGTGTAAATCTCGATCACGCGCATGCCGAAGTGCGGCGAAGCCCGGTGAAAAGGGTTGAGTTCGACGAAGGATTTGTAGACCGAGGCCGCATCGTCGTATCGCAGCTTCCCGAAGAAGAACTCGCCCAGGTTGCTGTAGATCTTGTCCGCGTAGCTACGGTGGCCGTGTTCGGCAAAATACTCGTTGACGACGTCGGCCTCACCGAGGTTCGAGAAACTCAAGGAGACCACTCGGAACGTGTCAGCGACACGATGTTCCTCGTCTTCTTCATGAACCCGGTCGAAGTCGTAACCGATCGACTGCCGGTAATCGAGCATCGCCATGTAGTGGTGCAGCGCGTCCTCGTAGAGTTCCTGCTTGTAGAGCGTCCAGCCGAGCTTGTAGAGGCCCAGCTCGTAATAGGATGAATCCACGCCGATGGACACAATCGAGCCGTAAGCATCTTCCGCATCGAGGTACCGCTTGCGGACGAAATAATACTCGCCGCGCCGGAAATACACTTCGTCGATGTATTTCGAGTACGGATATTCGGCAACCAGCCGCTCCATCACGGCCATCGCCTCATCCGACTGACCGAGTTCGTCGTGCGCCCGGGACATCTGGTAGAGCACCTGATCGTTTCGCTCGTAGTTCGGGTAGGTCTCGAGCAGCTTGCGGTAGGTTTTGATCGCCTCCTGCGGTCCGGTGGGTACCGGCTCCTGTTGACCGTCGGGCAGGCTGACCGCGGCGTCCACGGCGGCGGACACCAGTTCTTCCCGCCCCGTCGCCCGCTGCTCGAAGGCCTGGTCGGATTCCGAGGGGGTGGCCGGCGCCGTGGGCGCCGATTCGCTTGCAACGGCTATCCGGGCCGTCTCCGGCGCCGCCATTTTGCGGACCGCCCCGCCGATGACGCCGTATTCCCGTTCGATTTGCAGGTCGGCCAGACGTCGCATCGCCTCCGGAGTCATCGCACTTTCCGAGGTCTCTTCGAGGTATCGCCGGTAGCTCTCCGCGGCCCGGTCGAGGCTGTCGTCCAGGAAAACCTCTTCGACATCCGCCGGCATCTGCTCGAGCTCCGCGAGGGTGCCGTAGTCGGTGGTCGCGGCGCAGCCGGACAACCCCACCAGCACGAACACCGATGACAGCGAACGCGGACTCACGGCTCCTGCTCCCGTCTCGCCTGCGCCTGCGTCGCGCGGTCATAACTGTCGGCCAGCGCAAATCTCGCTTTGTCCCGATAGTTTTCGAGATGCTGCCGGCGGGCGACCAGTTCATTGATGGCCAGCACCTCCAGCTGACGCCCCTGGCGCGCCATGAGCAGGTCGACACGCTCTATCGATCCATTTGCCTGGGCGCGAAGCCGTTTGATCGGCTTCGTGTATCCGACGTAGCTGTGGGTGGCCGCCTGGCGCGCCCTGACGTATTGATCGTACTGCGCGTGCATGACGTCCATCGCCTCATTGAGGCCACGCAGGTTGCCGTCGAACTCCGTCAGCCGTGCGTGATACTCGGTCTCCAGCGTAAAACTCAACACACCCTTGAGGCGGCGCAACCGCTGCAGGAAATGCGCCCGGGCGGGGTTGTCCGTCGTCTGGACGTCGGACTCGAGCAGCCGCTCTTCGAGGTGCTCGATGCGGGCGAGCACCGCCTGCTCCTCCCGCGTTGCAAGGAATTCGGGCCGCGGCGTGGTCAGCATTTCCTGCAGCCGCTGGACCAGCAGCTTGTGCTGCTCGATACGCAGCCGCATACGCGAATCGAGTTCCCGAAAGTGCTGATCGACATCGGGCAACAGCGGCTCGTAGTGACGGTGACGAATATCCACCATGTCGTCGAACGAGTCGAAACTCGCCTGCCAGGAAACGAGCTTGCGGCGAAGATCGGCCAGGTCGAGATAATTCTGCAGCCCGGTCTGGAAATCGTGCGTGGCCAGCAATTCCATCAGGTAATAGGTTTCGGGCGCCTCCGGCAGAGAACGCAGTCGAATGACCCAGTCCTTGTCCTTGCGGATCTCCTCGCGGATCAGGGCCTCGAGAAACCGGCCGTCCCGAATGCTCTCGATCGAGGCGTTCAGTTTATCGACCTCGACGCCGAACGAATCCAGCGCCTGGCCGTAGTGGATCGCCGCCCGCCCGTGCACGTTGAGTTTGCTGTACGCGTAGGGCAGCGCGAGCATTGCTTCCTGCGCGGCGGAATCGGTCACTTCACGATCCGCGAGAATCTTCCACGGCACGACCGCCCGCTCGTAGCTCTCGGTGGACATGTTCGCCCAGCCCGCGCTCAGCAGAGCCTGGTTGGAAAACGGGCCGTCGAGACGAACGCGATTCAGCAGCGGCCGGGCGCGGTCGTACTCGCCCGCTTCGAGCAGTATCGTCCCGAGCACGAGATTGGCCTTGTCGCGGATGGCGAGTTCGGCGGGATCCTCGCTGTCGATCTGCCCCGCTTTGTCGAGCTGTGTCAGCGCCGCCGGTCGATTGCCGTTTTGCAGGTAGGCGATGCCGAGGTTGTAGGCGGCGAATCCGCCGAAGCTCTCGGAATCCTGCAGCCGTTTCAGAACGTCGATGGAATCGCCCGGCCGGTGCAGGGCCAGAAAAATGTTCGCGCGCAGGAATTCGATGTCGTCGCGGATCGCAACGGGAACTCTGCCGTCAATCCGCTCCAGCGCCCGCAGCGCGTCCGCCGTCTGGTTTTTCTGGAAGTGAATGCGCGCCAGCCTGAACGCCGCGTCGTTCCTGACCAACTCGTCGACGGCGCCCTCGAGCACGGCGGTAATGGCGCGCCCGGCGCGATGGTGCATGCGATAACGCAGCTCGAAATCGCCGAGCGAGAACTCGGCGTCGTCGATATGCACGAACAGGGAATCGAGCTCCGGCTCGTCCAGTCCGTCGTGCTGTTTGATCTCGGTATCGAGACGTTCGAGCGCCTCGAAATAATAGCCCTGATGGGCGTAATAAAGCGCTTCGCCGAAATACAGGTCATTCAACTCGCCGCCGTACCCTGGACGTACCGGTAAACAGAGGAACGACAGGAGACCGATCATCAAGAGCGGTGCTCGGATCATGATTTACCAGTCCCCGACTTGAATTCCGCTTTTGCCGAATCCCGGTCCCGCGAGCGTGATGCCGAGGACCTTGGGCTCCACGCCCTTGGCGAACGTAAACGTCCCCGATTCGGTGAAGTCTTCGCCGTTTTCGCGTTTTCCGATCACCGAGATGCTGAGATCGTGCTCGCCCGTCGGCACGTTGCCGGTATAGATCCGTTGCACGCCGCCCTTTTGCAGGGCTTCAAGCTCTTTGAAGCTGTAGATGTGGTGCGCGGCCGGCTCGTCGTTGATCTCGATCTGCACGGCGTCCAGCCGGAAGTTTTCTTCGTCGGCGAGCGTGACGAATAAAGCCACCTGCGTGTTGGACGGGTAGAGCAGCCGTTCTTCGAGGTTGCCGAGCTCGGACGCGATGCCCAGCACGTCGGACTTGATCTCCTGGACCTGTTCGTCCAGCGTGCGCAGATCGGCCTCGGAGATGTCCTGCGCATGGGAAATCCGGGCGACGCCAAGAAGCATCACTATGATCATCAACAACCGTTGCTCTCTCGGCATTATTCGAGTCCCTGTCGTTTCTACATAATCCGTATGCAGGTACCGGCCACGCGCACGACTGCGACGTCGCCGCAGCAGAAACGTCAGTGTTGTGGAAACCAGCAACGTGATCTGTGAACTGCGCCTCACTTTGCTCCGGTACCGTTCGATCCGAGCTGCCCGGATTCGATCGTTTCGAGGGATTGCGCCCGGACCTGCGATGGCCGGATGGGACCACGATGTTTCCGTGCTGCGTCACGACCGTTCAACACAGAGGTGCCGGACGCCGTTCCGACCTTTGGTGAGAAACAGCGCAGAGAAACGTCGCCGGTGAAATGGTATCGTCGCCGTGGATTCTGGAGATACCAATCAATGGGGCTTTTCTCGAAACTGATCGGAAAGCGCTCGTCGGCAAAGAAACCGGCAAAAAAGCAGAGCGACGCGTCAAACAGCCGATACCGCGCGGTCCAGGTAAACGCACAAGCTAAAGACTGTTGCGACGCTGTGCAGGCGCTGGCCGGCCGGCGATTCCTGAGCGATGAAGTACCTAAACTGCCGCTCGAGGATTGTGACGCCGCCGAGTGCCGATGCACCTACCGGCTTTACGACGACCGCCGTGCAGACGTCAGACGGTCGTCGGACCTGACCTACGACATCGCAAGCCAGCTGCACGCGGACAATAACCGGAACGGCAGTATTCCCGGACGCCGAAAGAACGACTGACGGCGGACCGCCTATCCGACCGGTATCCCGCGGGTGCCGATGCGTCCGGGCGTGAGCGCCGCCGGAGCGTATTCGACGCGGTGCTTCAAATCCTACGCCGGAGCCGCCGCCGGACGTGCTTTCACCCTTGCGCCGGCCGGTTCCGACACGCCCCCGGTCGCGCCGCCGCCCGTGATTGTGTTACAAAGAAAGCCTGCTGCACTAGAATTTTCGTATGAAAGTCGAGAACCCTACATCCAGGGATATCGCAGACATCGCGGGCGTTTCCCAGGCAACGGTATCCCGGGCCCTGCGTAACAGCCCCCTGGTCCGCAGCGAAACGCGGGAGCGCATCCAGCAGATCGCGCGCGACCTCAACTATTTCGTGAATCGCAACGCGGCCGGATTGCGGACCCATCAAAGCAACACGATCGCGCTGCTGCTGTTCGACGAATCCGACAGAACCGATGCGCACATGAACCTGTTCCTGATGTCGATGCTGGACGCCATTACGCGCGCGGCGGCAAGCCACGGCTTCGACGTACTGCTTTCGTTACAGCAGCTGAACGCCGACTGGCACGTGGAATATCAGGCCAGCCACCGCGCGGACGGCCTAATAATTCTTGGTTATGGCGACTACGTCGAATACCGCCAAAAGCTCGCGGCTCTCGACGCCGCAAACACCCGTTTCATTATCTGGGGACCGCTGGTCGCCGAGCAGCCCGGTCACTCGTTCGGTTGCGACAACGAGCACGGCGGGTACCAGGCGACCAGACACCTGCTCGAACTCGGCCGCCAGAACATCGCCTTTATCGGCCGTCGATCCAGCAGCCCGGAGCTGGCAGACCGCCACCGCGGCTATGTCCGCGCGTTGAAGGAGTCCGGGCGCGAGACCGACGAGCGGCTTCGCGGTTCCGCAGAAAACTCCGAGTCGCTGGGATACCACGCAGCGATGGAATTGCTGACGAGCGGCCGGTCGTTCGACGCACTTTTTGCCGCAACGGACCTTATCGCCATCGGCGCGATGCGCGCATTGCAGGAGCGTGGCATCGCAATTCCGGACGACATCGCGGTCGTCGGTTTCGACGACATGCCCCTCGCGGCCTACGTGACGCCCGGGCTCACGACGATCCAACAGAACGCGCAGCTCGGCGCCGAAGGTCTCGTCAACGGCATCGTCGCCTTGATTCGCGACGAACCGCTGGAATCGCAATTGATGGAGCCGGTCCTGGTCGTCAGGGAGTCCTGCGGCGCTGCAGCCGACTGAGTTCGGCAACCAGTTCCGGGTTCGTCGCCGGCACATTCGTCAGCAACACCGTAACACCGTGAGCCGGCACCTCGACCTCCAGGACCGGACGGTCGCCGGCTACCGGGTATTCCGCACCGGATATCGCGTCCCGCCAAAGGCCGGTGTCCAACCACCGGTCGACGCGCATCACGGCAGGCGTATCGGCTCCGTTGAGCAACACGAGCGCCGTCTCGCTGACACCGTCTTTTTGATAAACGCGATAAAACACCGCCGTGTCCCGCTCGAACGCGACGTTGGCCTGCAGTCCTCGCTGAAGCGCGACCGAACGTTTGCGCAGGTTTGCGATCGATCTCAACGCCCCATGCACCGGGTGTGATTTGGCGAGATTCACCCGGGATTGTCCGAAGTAGTCGCGATTGCCGCCGTGTTCGGAGCGGCCGGCCTGAAAGCCGATTTCGGAGCCGTAATAAACCACGGGAATGCCGCGGCTCGTAAAAAGCCAGTTGTTGGCGTCGATGAGTCCGGCTTCATCGGCGTCGATTCTAGACATGTCGTGATTATCGTAGAACGTCATCAGTTCATACGGGTTCTGATAGAGCCCCGAGTCGAGGTGCAGGTACGACTCGAGTTCGCTGTAAGGGGCGTCCGCCGATCCGAACACCGCAAGCATGGCTTCCCTGCCCGCGAAGTCGAGCACGCTGTTGCCGCCGTTCTGCGGATAGGTGAATTCCGCCAGCTCGGCCGCATCGAACGTAAAGGCTTCGCCGAACATGAACAGACCCGGGTGCTCCGCCCGCAGGCGGTCGCCGAACGCCTTCCAGAAGCGGTGCGGCATGTGTTTGATCGTATCGATACGAATGGCGGCCGCGCCCCGGTCCAGCCACTGCAGACTCGCATTTACGCAGTAATCCAGCACGTCGGGATTGTCGTAGTCGAGATCGGAAAGCTCGCCGATGTCGGGCTCGCGCCGAAAAAACGCATGCAGCTCGTTATCGTCGTCGAGTTCGGACGGATGCAGGTTTTGATGATCCGCGACGAGCGTGCCGTCCGCCGCGTAGAGCTCGCCGTATTTCGGCTGATCCTGAGGCATCGTGAACGACGGCGAGCCGTGGTTGCAGACCACGTCGAGGACGGTCTTCAGACCGTGATCGCGGCGCAAACGAGTGGTAAGGGCCTCGTAGTCGAGATCCACCGACGGGAGGTGCTCGTCCAACTCGAAGAAGTTGACGCCCCAGTAGCCGTGGTAGCCGGTTTTGCCGAAATCGACGCCCCCCTCGGCGCCGGAAAACGCCTCGTCGGGGTTGTCGACGATCGGCGTCAGCCAGACGGCCGTGAATCCCATGTCGGCAATGTAGGCGGCATTGTCGAGTACGCCCTTGAAGTCGCCGCCCAGATAGCCGATGTTCGCAGGCGGCGAGCCCTCACGCTGGATCGGCCGGTCGAACGTGTGGAGCGCGCCCCCTCCCTGGTCTTCGTGGTTATTGGAAGGATCACCGTCGACGAACCGGTCGGTCAGCAGGAAATAGACGGCCTCGGCGGCAAACGGTTCGAGCGTCCCGTGATACTCCGCCATCACCGGCGTTGTTTCATCGCCGCGCTCGGGCGAACAGGCAGCCAGTGCCGCCGTAAACGGCAACACCCACGGAACCCGGGACCGGCGCTTCGTCATTGCGGCTCGGCTTCCCGGTCGACCAGCATCGTAACGGCGCCGGCGACCACCATCAGCACACCGCCGATGACCAGCCCGAAAATGCTTTGCAGGTCGAAGAACTCACGCAGGATCAAACCCAGCACGCTGGCCGCGACGAGTTGGGGGATGACGATAAAAAAGTTGAAGATCCCCATGTAGATGCCCATCTTGTGCGCCGGCAGGTTGTTCGACAGCAGGGCGTAGGGCAGCGACAGTATCGAGGCCCACGCGATGCCGACGCCTACCATCGACAACATCAGGAGCTTCGGGTCCTTGACGAAATAGAAGCTGATCAGGCCGACACCGCCCAGCGACAGGTTGATCAAGTGCGTCAGACGGCAGCCGAACCGACTGGCCATGGGCGGAATGGCGATCGCAGCGAGCGCGGCAAAACCGTTGTAGGCCGCAAACAGCAGGCCGTTCCAGTTGGCCCCATCGTTGTAGGCGGCCGAGGTCACGTCACTCGTCCCGAAGTGATGGCTGGTAACGGCCGAGGTCGCATAAATCCACATCGCAAAAAGGGAAAACCAGGAAAAAAACTGGACCACCGCGAGCTGCCGCATGACTCTCGGCATGTGAAACAGGTCGTGCATGACCTCGTAGAGGCCGTTCTTGACCTTACCGGCGTTCTGCATGCTCGCGGTAACTATCTGGAGCACACCGAACACGGTCGCGCCGCCGGCCAGCACGTAGACTTTTTTGTCGAGGCCGTGATACGAGATCCAGAACCAAAGCGCCAGCCCGACTACGGCCCAGACGATGCCCTCGTTGCGATACTTGGCGGCCGGCCGCAGCGCGACCTCTTCAGGGGCGCGTGTGTCACGGCCCGCAGCGTCGAATGCCGCCAATTCCTCGGGAGAATACTCGCTGCTCTTCAGAACGGTCCACAGCACGGCGAGGAAAAACACGGCTCCACCCCAATAGAACGCGTATTTGACCGAATCGGGCACCTGGCCCGGAGGCGCCGTATTGCTCACGTCGAACCAGTTGGCCATCATCCATGGCAGCGCCGAGGCGACAATCGCGCCGATGCCGATGAAAAAGGTCTGCATGGCAAACCCCGTCGTGCGCTGTTTTTCCGGCAGGTTGTCCCCCACGAAAGCCCGAAACGGTTCCATCGACACGTTGATGCTCGCGTCCATGACCCAGAGCATGCCGGCCGCCACCCAGAGCACCGGTGAATTCGGCATCACGAACAATGCAAGCGACGCACAGATCGCGCCGACGAGGAAATAGGGCCGGCGGCGGCCCAGACGATTCCAAGTACGGTCGGAGAGGTAACCGACAATTGGCTGCACGAGTAAGCCGGTCAGCGGAGCCGCCACCCAGAGTATGGGTATGTCTTCCACTTCCGCACCGAGCGTCTGAAAGATGCGGCTGACGTTCGCGTTCTGCAGCGCAAAGCCAAACTGGATACCCAGAAAACCAAAACACATGTTCCAGATCTGCCAGAAGCTGAGCTGTGGCTTTTTATGCATATTGTTTCCCCACTCAGAGCGCGCATTGTAACAACTGGACCTTCGGCCAATGCCGGGATGCAATCGTATTCATCAAACTTGGCGTCGCGATAAGCCTAGAATTTTGTTGATAAAAACAGGTACCCGACGACCACTGAGATGAACCAGAACCACACGACCGATCGCTTTGCGGCCGTGCTGCTGATTGCAGCCTCCTTGTTGTCTGACGAGGCCTGGGGGGACTTCGGCGAATACCGCCGTCACAGTCACGTCGGGCAATCGCTGAACGTCGAAACCGGCGTGGGTTCGCTGCGCATCACCGCGGTCGACGACGCCGCTTTCGAGGTGCATTACCGGGAAGACGGCATCACCCAATTGCCGTCGTTTGCGTTGGCGGACGACGTCGGTGACGTCCGGAACGTACTCACCGAGACGGATGAATCGCTGATTTTTTCCGTTTCGGGCCTGACGGCCATTGTCAACAAATCACCCCTCCGCATCGAGTATCAAGCGAACGGCGACGGACTGGTGGCGGAAGAGCGCGGCTATTTTCGTGACGAGGAGAAACTGGGTTTTCGTTTTCGACTGGACGAAGGCGAAAAAATTATCGGGGGCGGGCAGCGCGTGCTGGGCATGGACCGGCGCGGGCATCGCATGCCGCTGTACAACAAAGCGTCGTACGGCTACGGCTCGGACCCGACGCCGCAGATGTACTACGGCTTGCCGGCCGTGCTGTCGTCCGACAAATACATTATCGTGTTCGACAACTCCGCCTCCGGCTGGCTGGACATCGGCAGCACGGAAGAAGACGTTCTGGCCTTCGACGCCGTGGGCGGCCGAAGCGCGTATCTCGTCGTCGCCGGAGACTCCTATCCGTCGCTGATCTCGAACTATGTCGACGTGACTGGCCGGCAGCCACTGCCGCCCCGCTGGGCGTTCGGCAACTTTGCCTCGCGCTTCGGTTACAGAAGCGAAAGAGAGGCCCGCCGGGTCGTGCGCAGGTTTCAGCGTCAAAACATCCCGCTCGATGCGATCATTCTCGACATCTACTGGTTCGGGCCGGACATCAAGGGCCACATGGGCAATCTGGACTGGGACCGTCAAGCCTGGCCCACGCCCGAAGACATGATCGCCGATTTCGCCGACGACGGAATCAAGACCGTAGCCGTTACCGAGCCATTCATTCTGTCGACCTCGAAGCGCTGGGAGGACGCCGTCGACAACGAGGCCCTGGCAAAAACCGACACCGGCGATCCGCGACGATTCGATTTCTATTTCGGCAATACCGGTCTGATCGACATCTTCGACGACGGCGCGCGTGACTGGTTCTGGAAACCCTATGCGACGCTGTTCGAGCAGGGCCTGGCCGGAACCTGGGGCGATCTCGGCGAGCCCGAGGTGCACCCGGCGGATTCGGTCCATTTCCTGAGCGACATCGGCATACATGCGAGCGGCGACGAGGTGCACAATGCCTACGGGCACCGCTGGGCTCAGATGGTGTACGAGCGGCAGATCGAGCGTTATCCGGACATGCGGCCGCTCATTCTCATGCGCTCCGGGTTCGCAGGCTCGCAGCGCTACGGGATGATCCCGTGGACCGGCGACGTCGCGCGGAGCTGGAACGGACTCGAGCCGCAGGTCGAACTCGCGCTGCAAATGGGGCTGCTCGGACTGGGCTACACGCATTCCGACCTGGGCGGTTTCGCGGGCGGCGAAACCTTCGACCGGGAGCTCTACATTCGCTGGCTGCAGTACGGTGTTTTCCAGCCGGTATACCGGCCGCACGCACAGGAGCACATTGCACCCGAACCTGTGTTCCACGATCGCCGCACGCGCAACATCGTTCGTGACTTCATCGAGCTGCGGTATCGCCTGCTGCCCTACAACTACACGCTCGCCTACGAAAACAGCACCACCGGAATGCCGCTCATGCGGCCGCTGTTTTTCGAGGATGAAACGGACCTGAGCCTCATCGACGAGACGGACGCCTACCTCTGGGGCGACGCGTTTCTCGTCGCCCCGGTGACGGATCCGGGTGTGACGGCGCTTTCGATCGATCTGCCCGATGGGACCTGGTTCGATTTCTGGACCGGCCGCCGCTATGACGGCGGGCGAACCGTCTCGATACCCGTCACTCTCGAAACGATACCCGTGCTGGTACGCGCCGGGTCGTTTATACCGATGGCGAAACCGGTGCAGACGACTCGGGACTATTCGAGCGAGAACCTGGAATTGCACTATTACGCGAACACCTCGGTGTCCCGCTCCACCGGGCAGATGTATGAGGACGACGGCGCCGCGCGCGAAAGCCTCGCCGGCGGCGCGTACGAACTGCTGGAGTTCGACGCGGAACAGGACGGGGACTCGCTTTCCATCGACCTACGGCGAGACGGCGGCGAATACGAAGGCATGCCGGCGAAGCGCGAGCTCACGTTGGTCGTGCACAACTGGACGGCGCCCGTCGACGCCGTCCGGTTTGCGGAAGAACCCGTCGACGTCAGGCGCCGCATGCCGCGGCGAGGTTCCGCCGCCCACTGGGACAACGGCGAGAAAACCCTGACGGTGCGGGTGTCATGGGATCATAGGCCGGCAAGGCTCACGGTCAATCCCCGCGCACCGGCGGCGGGCAAGCCGGTCGTCTACCAGGTGCTGACACGACTGTTCGGCAATCAGAAAACGACAAACCGGCCCTGGGGCACGATCGAGCAGAACGGCGTCGGCAAATTCGCGGATTTCAACGATGCGGCGCTCGCGGGTATCCGGGAACTCGGGGCGACGCACGTCTGGTACACCGGCGTCCCGCACCACGCGGTCATTCGCGATTACTCGCAAATCGGTGTCAATGACGACGACCCGGACGTCGTCAAAGGACGTGCGGGCTCGCCGTACGCGGTCAAGGACTATTACAACGTCAACCCGGACCTTGCGATTGATCCCGCGCGCCGTCTCGAAGAATTCGAGGCGCTGATCCGGCGGACGCATCGGCACGGCATGAAGGTCATCATCGACGTCGTGCCGAATCACGTAGCCCGGGACTACCGGTCGATTTCGCGTCCTCGCGGCGTCGAGGACTTCGGCGCGAACGACGATACCTCTGTCACGTTCGCGCGCGACAACAATTTCTATTACGTCGTCGGCGAGGACTTCCGGGTGCCGGATGCGCCGGAGGGTTACAAACCGCTGGGCGGCGAGGCGCACCCGATGGCGGATGGATTGTTCGCGGAGTCGCCGGCTCGATGGACCGGCAACGGCGCCCGCGTGGCGCAGCCGGAGTTCGGCGACTGGTTCGAGACCGTCAAGGTCAACTACGGCGTGAGGCCGGACGGGAGCTACGCGTTCGACACGCTGCCGGACGACGCCGCGGCCTGGACAAGCGCGCAGCACGCCGCGTTTTGGGCGGACAGGGACGTGCCGGACAGCTGGACGAAGTTTCGGGACATCGTGCTTTACTGGACCGCCAAAGGCGTGGACGGTTTTCGCTACGACATGGCCGAATTGGTGCCGGTCGAATTCTGGAGCTACCTGAATTCGTCGATAAAGTCGGCGAACCCCGACGCGTTTCTCCTGGCCGAGGTCTACGACCCGTCGCGCTACCGCGACTATATCCGGCTCGGGCGCATGGACTATCTTTACGACAAGGTCGGGTTATACGACACCCTGAAACGGGTCATGCAAGGCGCTCAGACCACCGACGCGATCGCTCCGATTCATGCCGAGGTTCTCGACGTGGAAGCGCACATGCTGCACTTTCTGGAGAACCACGACGAGCAGCGCATCGCCAGCGCCGCCTTTGCCGGCGACCCGAACAGGGCGAAGCCTGCAATGGTCGTGTCCGCACTCATCGGCCGCTCGCCCACGATGCTCTACTTCGGTCAGGACGTCGGCGAACCGGGGGACGGCGATGCCGGTTTCGGCGACCCGACGCGCACGACCATCTTCGACTACTGGGGCGTACCCGCCCACCAGCGTTGGATGAACGGCGGCAAATTCGACGGCGGCGCGCTGACGCCGGCGGAGAAGTCGTTACGCGATTTTTACCGGCGGCTGCTGACGTTCAGCGCCGCCGACTCGACAATGACAGGGCCTTATGCAGAGATTCATACGTACAACCGTAACCTGAATCCGGATTACGACGGCAATCTGTTCTCGTTCGTGCGCTGGAACGACCGTGACCGTATCGTCGTCGTCGCCAATTTTGACAGCGACAGGTCATACTCGACCGACGTGAGCATCCCTCCGGATCTGATCGGCAGGTGGGGACTCACCGACGGCCGGTATGCGCTGCGGGAGCAGCTCTACGGCGAAAACCGATCGGAGCTGATTGTCGACGGCGGCAAAGGCCACTTCAAACTGACGCTTGCGCCGCTCGAATCGGTCGCATTCAAACTGGCGCCCTGAGCAACGATTTTTCAGTCAGGCCGCCTCCGCGGCCTTCAGACTCGCGAGCTGCTCACGGTGCGGCTTGAAGTTGAGCGCGCAGCGCTCCAGGTAGGTTGCGATTTTTTGCAGATTGTATTGATGAGCCAGTTCATTGCCGGGCCTGACCTGTTCGTCCGTCGGATAAATGCCTTTTCCGGCCAGCAGGCAATTCCAGGAGACGCTCGGGAAGTAGGCGTCGAGATTCTGTCGCTCCAGCTCGTCGGTGATGTTCTTGCCTTTTATCCATGCGGTCAGGATTTGCCGCAGCGAGCTCGAGATTTTTTCGTTGCTGCCGTTGTCGCGCCAGTACGGGGTGTCGGAACGCGTGTTAATTCGGTAGTGACAGACGATGTAATCGCGAACCGCGTCGAACCGGCCGCTGATGCGATCGTTGAAGGCCCCACGGTGTTTGTCGGTCATGTCACCGTTGTTCGCGGCTTCGATGAAGCGCACGACGGTCTCCTGCACCATGTCGAGCGCCGTTGCTTCGAGCGGCTCGATGAAACCCTGCGACAGCCCGACGGCCAGGCAGTTCTTGACCCAGTGTTCGCGAACCCGCCCCACTTTGAACTTGAGCCGCCTGGCTTCAACGTCGGCGCCGGCCAGGCCGAGGTGTTCGCGGAATTCCGTTTCGGCGTCGTCGTCGTCGACGTATCTGGAGCTGTAAACGTAGCCGTTGCCGAATCGTGACGTGAGCGGAATCTTCCACGCCCACCCGTGCCGCAACGCGGTTGATATCGTCTGTGGTTCGGGGTTGTCGTCCGCTTCGGTAGGGAAGACGACGGCCGAGTCGTTAAACAGCGACTGCTCGCAGCTCTCGAAAGGGACGCCAAGCGCTTTCTGCAACAGCTGACTGCGAAAACCGGTGGAGTCAACGTAAAAGTCGGCCTTGATCGTGTCCTCGGAATCGGTCTTCAGGTAGTCGATGTAACCCTGCTCGTCCAGCACGACGTCGGTCACGGTCGCCTGCCGGTATTTCACGCCCTTTTTTCCCGCCCACTCCTGCAGGAACTCGCCGAGCAGCCCGGAGTTGAAATGGTAGCCGTAGTTCATTTCAAACGGAAAGTTGATTGGTGCGACGGGCGCCTGCCTTTGCCTGGCCAGGTACCATGCCAGGAAGAACTGGCTTGGATGCCCGTCGAGATCGACGCCCTGGCGGCGCAGGAAACTGTTGTGGAAAAACGCCGGCACCGAGAACTCGTCGGGCTGGCACATGAAGGGATGGAAGTATTCGTCGAAACCCGGCTTGGTCGACCAGTTGCGGAACGTGATGCCGACCTTGTAGGTGGCGTGGCAACGATGCATCCAGTCCGATTCGGCCGTGCCGATGGTTTCCATGAATACCCTGAGCGGCGGCGTCGACCCCTCGCCTACGCCGATGATGCCGATGTTCGGCGATTCGACCAGGGTGATATCCATGCCCTTGTCCTGCCAGTGGGTGGCCAGCAGGTTCGCTGCGATCCAGCCGGCGGTGCCTCCGCCCAAAATCACGATGCTTTTGGTGCCTTCACGCATGTTCGTTCCTCGCCGGGGTTTTCGCGGAAATTATAGCCCGTGAAACGAAAGCCGCCCGAAAATCGGGAATTCTCGGGCGGCGGTCTCGCTCTGCCCGGCGGGGGATTGCCGGGCTTATTTCAACAGGCCCTAATACTGATAATTCACGCCAAAGTAATACTGCCTGCCAAACTGCTTGAACTCCCCGAACGCGTTTTCGACGCCATACTCGATGACGTTTTCTTCATCGGTGAGGTTGTTTGCGGATAACACGACGCTGAAGCCGTTATCGAACGCGTAAGACATCTGTGCGTCGACGGTCGTATACTCCTGCGCCAGAACCGGCGAGTTGGCGCCCGGAATCGGCAGGTTCTGCACGAACTCGTCGCGGTAGCGAATGTTGATGTGCGAGCTGAACTGGTCGACGTCGAAAAACACGGTGGCGCTCCAGACGTTGTTCGACAGGCCCGGCAACGGCAGGTCCCTGTCGAAGAACGAACCTCCGTTGACCTTGGTTTCACTCTCCGTATAGGAATAGCTGGCCGTCGCGCCCAAGCCCGACCAGATGCCGGGTAAGCGGTCGAAGGTCTTCGTCCCCGCGACTTCTATGCCGCGAATGTAGCCACCGTTGTCGTTGTTCAGGTAAGTCTGGAAGATATTCAGGAACTGTCCGGGCGGCACGATGATGCCGATCTCCTCGGCGTCGAGGTCCGTGAACTGGGTCGGACCCTCCACCAGCGACTCGATGTCCTTGAAGAACACGGCGGCCGTGACGGCGCCGCCGTCCTCGAAGTAGTGTTCGTAAGACAGGTCGACCTGGTCCGCGCGGAACGGATCGAGGTACGGCGTGCCGTTGGTCCAGACGTTGTACTCGATTCCCTGCCCGGGCACGTCGGCGCCGTTCCACGAGCCCGCGCCGCCCTTCATCTGTCCGACCGGCGGCCGGCCCATGACCTTGGCGGCCGCGAAGCGGATGACGTCGTTGTCGGTCAACTCGAACGCCAGATTCAGCGACGGCAGGGTGTCCGTGTATTCGGGACCGTACTCGACAAAATCCAGGTTGTCCTGCGTGACGCCGACGCCGTCGGTAATCGGCGTGCCGTTGCCCGCGCCGACGTTCTGCAGACCGATGGTCTTCACGTCGGTGCGGACATAACGCACGCCGATGTTGCCTCGTACCGGAACGTTGCCCCACTCGAAGTCGAGGTTGGCCATCAGGTAAACCGCCTCGGTTTCCTCGTTGATGTCGTTCGACTCGATGAAGGTCCAGTCACGGCTGAACAGTTTCACGCCCTCGTCGTTGCCGGCGCCGAAGATGGCATCGCTCAGACCGTTCAGGTCGGTGATCACGAAGTGATCGGGGACGCCCGCGAGCGATTGGGTCTCCACGAAGCCCTCGATCGACTGCGGCAGGCAGCTGCCCAGAGCCGACGTGTCGTCCTCACACCAGCCGGTGCCCTGCCCGCTGCGCGAGCCGTACAGGAAAGTGCCGCGGTCAGCGCCGAACGTGCGGTCCGAAATGCGCACGCCCATCTCCAGCGAGGAGATCGCTCCCCACTCGACGTCCTGTTTGAAATCGACCTTAAACGCCTCGATTTCGTCGGTGTATTCGTGCGGGTAGCGCTCGTAACGCGAGAGGCGAATCTGGTCCGGATCGGTAAAGCTGAAGCCCGCGAAAGTGCCGGTCGCAATACCATCGCCGTTGAGTTGATAGGTGAAGGATGCGTCCGAATCTTCCTGGAAGCTGCCGTCGCCGGCAAACTCGTAGGGGTGCAGAGAAGCGATGCGATCTTCGCGGGTTTTTGTGCCCTCGCTCCGGAACACGTCGAGACTCAGTGTGCTCGTGTCGGTCAGGTAGAACTCGAGGTTGAGCCCGATAGTGTCGGATTCCGCCGAGGTGGTCTGATCTTCCGTCCTGGCCTCGAACCAGGGATGCGACTGATTGGTCAGGTTCGGATCGCCGGCGCTGACCGTCGCGCCCGTGACCAGGCCGTTGGTGACGGTGGCGCCGGTGATCACGCTGTTGGCCTCGTCTTCGTCGATGCCGCCGACCGTGATGCCCTGGCGCTGATCGCCGCGATCGAACTCCGACCGGAAATAGTCTACTTGTGCACGGACCCGCTCGTTCGGCTCGAACACCACCGTCGCGAGCATGCCGTCGCGTTCGTCGCTGCCTCTCCCGGCCTGCCACTGGAAGGCGCGTGGAATGTCGGCGTCGACACCGTCGATGTTGCGGGTCCCGTAACCGAGCTGATTGTCCGCGCCGGCGCGCGAATAAACGAATGCATTGGGTTGGTCCAGGAAGGAATAGCCGACGGCGAACCCGAGCTTGTCTTCCATGAACTTGCCGGTGTACGAACCGCTGATGCGCGCCCCGTCTTCGTCGCCGCCGTAACCGTCGGCGGCATCGTTGTGCGACAGGCGGGCATTCAACACAAAGTTGTGCTGCTGTTGCGCCTTCAGTGGATCCGCCGTTTTCAGCTCGACCGTGCCGGCAACGCCGCCTTCGATCTGCGACGCCTTCGGCGATTTGAAAACGGCCGCCTGGGTGATCAGCTCCGCCGGATATTGATCGAAGGACATCCAGCGCGTTGCTTCGGAAAAACCGGCGGTTGATGCCTGCTCGCGCCCGTTCAGCGTGGTCTGGATGAAGTCGCCGTTCATGCCGCGGATATTGAGCTGCGACGACTGACCGGAGTCGCGGATCGTCGTTACGCCCGGCGCCCGTCCCAGCGCATCGGCGATGGATTGATCCGGCAATGCGCCCAGCGGGCCTGCGTCGATGACGTCGGAAATCGTATCTGCGGCGCGCTTGGCGTCGACGGAGCTGAGAATACTGCTGCGTACCCCAACAGTAATGATTTCCTCGATGACTTCGTTTTCCTGCGCGAGGGCCGCACACGGCAGCGCCGTAGCGACTGCCAACGACACGGCTGTGCGGCGAATATTCAACGTCTGATGCGCTGATTTTGATACGGATCGACCGCGGTTACGCGTCTTTTTGGACATCTGGATTAACCCCCCAGTTAATGCGGAAATGTGTACTTCCGCCGGTGATCTTATGAACGGGGTAATCTTGCGGCAATGCAATGCAAACGTATTCAGGGAATGAATACGTATTCATTCGCTTGCGGCGTCCCTCGCCGACTTTTAGCGTGTCCACAAGCAATGCACGGCCCGGCGGCGTAGGCATCAGGATGCGATGAACAAACAACTCAAGGACACCCTGCCGGCCGGGCGAAACGCCGGGGTGTGCCTGCATATTACGTCTTTACCCGGCCCTCACGGCATCGGCGAAATCGGCCGCCATGCGCTGTCATTCGTAGAACAAATGCAGGCCATGGGGCTCGGTGTCTGGCAGTTCCTACCGACGGGCCCTACCGCCTACGGCGACTCGCCGTATCAGCCGCTGTCGACGTTCGCCGGCAATGAACTGCTGATCGACGTACAGGAACTCGTTGAGCGTGGACTATTGCGAAACCGCGAAGTGGCGGTGCTGAAGGACTTGCCCGGGGACCGCGTGGACTATGGGTCGCTGATTCCGGCGAAGAACGCCCTGCTGCGGCGAGCCGCGGGCCGCTTCGCCGCCAAGGCCGACAGCGCCCTGAAAGCCGAATGCGAGCAGTTCTACCATGAGAACAACGGCCACTGGCTGCACGACTACGCGCTGTTTCGTATTCTGAAGTCGCGTCACGGCGAACGACCCTGGCCCGAGTGGGAGGCGCGGTTCGTGCACCGCGACCCGGCCGCCATTAGCGCGATCGAGGCCTCGGCGAACGCCGATATCGAAGCGATCAAGGTGATTCAGTTCCTGTTTTATTGCCAGTGGCAAAAGCTTCGCACGTTCGCCAACGCCCACGGCGTGCAGCTCTTCGGCGATATGCCGATCTGTATCGCGCTGGACAGCGCCGATGCCTGGGCGCATCCGGAGATGCTGCAGATCGATCGCGACGGACGGCCCGATCACGTGGCCGGCGTGCCGCCGGACTATTTCAGCGAGGACGGGCAGCTTTGGGGGAACCCGCTGTACGCCTGGGACGTACACGCCGCCAGCGGCTATCGCTGGTGGGTGGAACGCCTGCGGGCGTCCGCCGAGCTGGCCGACATGGTGCGAATCGATCACTTTCGCGGCTTCGAGGCGTACTGGTCGGTTCCCGTCGCGGCCGATACCGCGCGCGACGGCGCCTGGCAGCCTGGGCCGGGGGACGCCATTTTCGACGCGATGCGATCCGCTTTTGACCACCTCCCGATCATTGCGGAGGACCTGGGCGTTATCACGCCGGAAGTCGAGGCGCTGCGCGACCGTCACGCGATACCCGGGATGGTTGTGCTGCAGTTTGACGCGGCCGACGCAGATTTCGACCCTCGCAAGGTGCCGGAGTATTGTGTTTGTTACACCGGAACGCACGACAACGACACGACGCTGGGGTGGTTTCGCGGCAGCCCGGACGACAACCGGTGCGCCGCGGAAATCGCACGGACGCGGCGCACGGTGCTCGAACTGACCGGCGGCAGCGCGGAGACGATTCACGCCGACCTGATCAAGCTGGCTTTCTCGACGGATGCGCGGCTTGCGATTGCGCCGATGCAAGATTACCTGGGCTTGGGGTCGGAGGCGCGCATCAATACGCCCGGCACGTCACGGGGCAACTGGCGCTGGCGCGTCCGGGACGAGCAGCTGTCCGACGGCGTTTGCGACGGAATCGCGGCGACGGTGAGCAACGCCGGCCGAGGCCAGGTCTGCTAGAGCCTGTCAATGGGCGACCGTCAGAAGTCGATTGGAAAAATTGTCATTCTGGGCGGCGGAAGCGCGGGTTGGATTGTCGCAAACGCGCTCGTCAGGCGCTGGGGAAACGACGGCGTCGGCATCACGCTGGTCGAATCGCCCGCGATCGGCACCGTGGGCGTGGGCGAAGGGTCGACACCCCGGCTGAAGATCTTTTTCGACGACATCGGCGTGGCGGAGTCCGAGTGGATGCCGCCATGCCGGGCGACTTACAAAAACGGCATCTCCTTTGTCGATTGGTCGACCCGGCCCGGCTACAAACGTTATTTCCATCCGTTTGCATCACAGCTCGACCAGCACACGAAAACGGCGTTTTACTTCAACACCCATGCACGGCGCCAGGGTGCGGACGTGCATGCCCATCCGGACCGGTTCTTCGTCGCCGCGACCCTGGCCGAGAACAGGCAGGGCCCGATACCGCGTGAAAACTTCCCGTTCGTCCAGGAATACGGTTATCACTTCGATGCGGGGCTGCTCGGTGATTTCCTTAGGCAAAAGGCGAAAGAACGCGGCGTCAAGCACGTCCAGGCGCGCGTGGTGGCCGTGCACCGGACCGACAGCGGCGACCTTGCGAGCCTGCAGACCGACACGGACGATACCATCGAGGGCGACTTTTTCGTGGACTGCTCGGGATTCCGGGCAAGCCTGATACAGGAAACCCTGGAGACGCCGTTCCGGTCGTTCAACGAGAATCTGTTCAACGATTCCGCGGTAGTGCTGCCGACCGAACAGGACGCCGACATCGGCTCGCAAACCGTCTCCACCGCGATGAAACACGGCTGGGCCTGGGAGATACCGCTGACGCACCGGATCGGCAACGGCTACGTCTACGGCTCCGCGTTTTGCTCAAAAGACGACGCCGAAACCGAGCTGCGCGCGAAGCTGGGGTTGCTGGACGGCAACACCGAGGCACGCCACCTGAAAATGAAAGTGGGTCAGGTCGAGAAACACTGGAACCGAAACTGCCTGGCGATCGGGCTGTCGCAGGGTTTCGTCGAGCCGCTGGAAGCCACGGCGCTGAACGTCGTCTGCGAAACCGTTTATGATTTCATCGAGACGGTCGACGCGGCGTCGCCGATCGACCAGGCGAAAAAGGCGTTCAACGACAGGGCGACGCTGAGATTCGAGAAAATCCGCGACTACATCGTCGCCCACTACATCATGAACACGCGCGACGATACGGACTACTGGCGACAAAACGGCGCCAACACGCACATTTCGGACCGGCTGCGGCAGATCGTGCAGATATGGAAGGAAGGCAAGAGCCTGAGCCGGGAAATCGAACGATTGAACATCCCGACGTCGTATACGGCAATGTCCTGGTATTGCCTGTTAGCGGGTTACGGCTTTTATCCCGAGCTTCGCGAGTTGCCGGCGGGCCTTTCGGTTGCGAAGCAGTTCGACATGGAAGAAGTTGATGATTTCATTCGGCGGTGTGCAATGAATTTTCGTTCGCAGGGAGAGCTGCTGCGTTCTTGATGAATACTCCGACTTATCGTGCAGGGATCTCCGATATCCTGGACGACCTGAGACCGACAATCGACAGGATTCATCGGAGGTACGAACCAGCGAACGAAGCGGTGATGAATTGGCGTAACGGTGCGTACACTTGAGATTGCAGGTGTTTATCACCTAGACCCAAAGAAAATCGAGCGAAGTTCCGGATAAAGACTGTTTATTGTTCGGTTGCTCTATTTCTATTTACCCCTCGATTCGACAAGCTCGTTCACCGGGAACGCCGCGGCGTTTCTCCGGGACCTGCCGGTTGCCTTATGCCCCCGGCGAATATGCAGGCGGCGGGTCGTCGAAGTGAACGCTCACGCATCCCCACGATTAAGATCTGCCGCCACTCACCCAATCCCGGTGGCGCTTCGTCGGAAAACGACCACGAGTCGCCTAATCGCATGATTTTTTGACCACTTTCGGCTGATATAATGAAACAATCGACATTGACCGATGCCTATTTATAAGAACCAAAAGAGGTCAATTTGCGGCACGTAAACAACACAGTCGAGAGCATCGCGCCCCAGGTTCTGGTCGAACGTATCCGCGCGGGGCAAAAGAGCGCCGAATCTGAGCTGGTCAGACGCTACAGTCGTGCAATCATGATGATGCTCGAACAACGGACGGGTGACGTTCAGCGGGCGGAGGACATTCATCAGGACACCTTTTGCATCGTGTTGCAGCGTCTTCGGACGAAGGGTATCGACGACCCGTCGCGAATTTCGGCGTTTATACATAAGACCGCGATCAATATTCTGATCGGGGACTACCGGAAGGAGACGCGCAGGCAAACCTACCCAAATACGGATCTCATCCAGCGGCACATTGATACGAATTCGGATCAGCTGAGGCAGCTGATCCGAGATGAAGGCGATCAGGCGATCCGCACGGCGATCCAGGAACTGAGCAACGAGCGAGACAGGGAGTTGTTGTACCGCTTCTATATTCTTCAGCAGGAAAAACCGACCGTCTGCAAGGCTCTGCGCCTTACGACTCAGCACTTCGATCGGGTCATTTCCAGGGCGCGGAAACGGTTTCGCGAGCTGGTCGAAAGGAAACACCTGCCGGTCATTGGCCTGGACGAAAGTGCATGATCCATCAATCCGGGCAGAGAGGATTCGCCCGCCAAGCACAGTTAGTGTGTGACTTCGGATCTCCGGGTGCAGATAATCATGGATAAGACCTACATCGACGACCAACAGGTAGTGGCGCGCTACGTGCAGGGTAAACTCACCGGCGAGGAGCTGAACGCGTTCGAGATCTACATGCTCGACAATCCCGGTATCGTCGATGAAATCGAATACGCGAAGGGCATGCAGGAATCACTCGAAAGCGCCAAACACGAACTCTTCGGCGCCGAAGCATCCCAGTCCCTCGCGCCGTCGCATACCGGTTTCTGGCTGAGCCGCAAGCATGCGACGGCGGCCACCGTATTGCTGGCTGTGACGTTGACGTTCTCGGCTTATCTCTACCGGCAGACCGGGGGGCTGCAGGACGAAATCGAGGCGCTGCAAAACCCGATTTCGCTGGTGGAAGACGTCTGGCTCGAGCCTGTGCGCAGCGCGCGCGCTCGGGTGATCGAGAGTAGAAGGGGTACTGCTCTGGTGCTGCGAGTGGACATCAGTGCGACACAGGCGAGATCCTACTCCGCCGAGATCCGCGGCAACGGCGGCGACTACCTGTGGACGCAGTCCGATATCCGCCCCGACGGTGAACAGTCAATCAGGCTGCTGCTGTCAAACCTGCCGCCGGGAGAGTATCGCCTGTTCGTGACCGCGTCCGACAGCGCCGGTTCCACCACGCCGGTTGATGAGTACCTTTTATCGTTGCGGCAGACGGAAGAATAACGGGACCGAATCGAACGCGGTTCGCCGACCGGGCGCCGCACCCGCCTCCCGCGGCACCTATCCGTCACCGCACCCTGAAATCAACGCGGGCCTGACAGTGCATGAGCGCTTGTGAGCACGTAGGCGCTCCAGTAGAAGGGATCCTTGTACCGCGGGTGCTCCTTTAGAGCGAGCTGCGCGTGTCGCATGGACTCCGCGAGACCCAGCTTCTGCGTTTTGAATGCCGCATAAAACTCGTGCATGAAGAGCGCCGTTGCCCGGTCGGAAACCGGCCATAAGGTGGAAATTACCGAATCCGCCCCTTGACCGAGAAAGGTCCGGGTGAGACTTAGCGTCCCTTCGCCCGCCAGCTGCCGACCGCGGGCCGTATCACAGGCGCTGATCACTACCAGTTCGGCATCGATATGCTGGGCCGCGATTTCCGCCATCGAGACGAAGCCGTTATCCGACAAGCCGTCCGTCGCCAGTGCAAAGCCGATCAGTTCGGGAGTGTCTTCGTTGAAGTATCCGTGAGTGGCAAGGTGCAGAACGCGGGCTTGCAGCACCTCCTCCGAAAATAGATTGTTTCGATTCGCCTCACGCCCGGTGAATACGACACTCTCGTTCGGCTCGTAGAGTTCTCGCAGCATGTTGGCTTCCCTCGCCGAGTACGGCAGGCGCGACAGGCTGGAAGACCAACTGCGGAAGCCTTCTGAAAGCGTACCCGATCGGTCGTCATCGACCGCGTCGCCGAATTGCGGGTCGGCGAAAACCGCCAACTCGAGCCTGTCATCGCGGGGTTGCCGCCGGGGCGGTGAAAAATACTCGCTCAGAGACGGCACGACAGTGATGGCCGCAACGTCGCTGACGGACTTCCCGTCGATGCCAATGGCGGAGAACGGCAGACCGTGCATGCCGTCTGCCGGCACGAACAGGATCTGGTTGACGCCCTCATCCAACGGGACGCCATCCAGCATCAAGCTCGACAGCGTAGCCACGTTGTCGGTCGATCGACTCCCGGCAACGGTAAGCTCGTAAAGCGCCCCGTCGTTCAGTGCCCGGATGCGTGAGCGCGGCCCGATGCGTGAAACGTCCCACGAATCGGCGCCGATGACGTACCGCCAGACGCTTTCCGGCCCGGCGAAATACGACAGTACAATCTGCTTCGGCGCGAGTCGCGCCTGTACGTCACCGACGCTCAGCAACGGCAGTTTCGTCGGAGCGATAGTGGTCCCGTTTACGGCAAAAAACGCTTCTCGTGCAACATTGAACCTGCGCTCGGACTCGCGATTGTCCGATTTGCTCGTCCGACCGCCGAGCAGGGTGCTTACGAGCTCGCGCCACTCGTCCCGCCCGGCCGGATTGTTTTGCTGGCGATTCAAAATCGCCTCCCACCGGCGCTGACGGAAGCTTACGGCGCGTGCACGCTCGATCGTCTCGAACGCCAGCAAAGCCAGATCCTGTGGGGTCGATTCGGCGCCCGTGTTCAACAGGAACTCGACGTGCTCGGCATAGTGTTTGTAGGTCTTGGCGCTCCATAGGGGACCCAGGCGCAGCGTTTCGAATTCGGTCCGCTGGTCCTCTATCAACGCAAACATGTCGCCGGCCTGCTCGATGGCCTCGTCGGTTCGGCCCAAAGACGCAAAGACGTGCCGCAGCACACCCATGAGCTCTATCTGCCCAAAGGGATCCCGACCGTTTTCCGCATGTCCGTCAAGCTTTTCGGTCGCAAAAGCCAACGCCTCTGCCTCCCTGCCCAACTCAAAGAGCAACAGCGCGTGATTTGCATACATCGTCAGCTTGCTGGCCTGCAAGTCGTATTTGCTTTCGTCCGCCAAAAGCGCCTCGCTGACGCGAATGGCGTCGTCCAGCCGGCCGAGATGCATCAGATCGACGACGAGTTCCTGCCGCGTCGTCGCTTCGTCATGACTCAGGTTCTGCGCGGCAAAGTACTCGGCGGCGATCGAGTGCTGCTCAAAGGCCGCGGCCGGGTCACCCAATTCCCGTTGTTGAGTCGCCAACATGGATCGGCTGACCATTGCGGACCTCGAGATACCGGCGCGCTCGAAGAAGAACAGGCTCCGCTCGGCATGATCCCTCGCCTGTCGCAGATCCCCCAGGGATCGGTAGAGACCACTTACGTTGAAGTGTAAACGTCCCTGCCCGAGGTCGGGCGCACCTTGCTCCGCAAAAACCAGACCCGCATGAAACGCCGTCTGGGCGGCCCTTAGCTCCCCGAGCTTCTGATACATCATCCCCAGGTTATTCGACACCCGTGTCAGGGCCTCGGAATCCCCGATCCGTTCGTAGTGCTGCCGCGACAGCAGCAGATTGTCGATGACCTGGGATTCCGCTCCCGTTACAAAATACCAACCGGCAAGATTGTTATAGGCCTCCGCGAGTACGCCGGGCGCATCCAGCTCTCCGGCGATCGCCATGGCCAGATCAAGCTGACGACGGGACTCTTGCAGCCAATCGACGCCGTTTTCGCTGGCGGCGGACTGCGTCCATGCAACCCGGAGCAACGTCAGGCCGTATTCGTTGCGTATTTCTGCAAGATCCCGTGTTTGTTGGCGATTTTCTTCGGGGGCGGCCTCCAAGACCGCTTCGAGTTCACGCAGCGCCCGTTCGTACAGTGGCGCCGCCACCCGCCAACGCTCGGCCTCAAGCTCCGCTTTCGCTTTTTCCCAGGTCGAGCGGTATGTGCGGTCATCGGCTCCGGCGACGACGCCGTGACAAAAGAAGCCGCCCAGCAGCAGAACCCATGCAATCCTTCGCTTTGGATCAGATCTACCCGCGCCAGGTCCAGGCCGCGACGACGCTGTCGTCGCCTGTTTGTTTCTCGAAGTATAAATTTGCGACCCTTTTAGTTGCCGTTACTTTTTCGACGCAAACTTTCGTCAGATTCCACCCGTCTATTGTTGAAACCGTACTGCGGTCGTCACATATCTTCTTGTCGTCTCCGGTGAACGCGCGATCCTGGATGTCCGCCGCAAATCCGGCGTTCCAGGCAGGCCCCAAGTAAATCTTGATGGCATCGTCGAAGTCAACCGTCTTTCCGGGAAATTTAGCGATTGCAAAAGATTCGTCGCCCGGCGCAATATCGGGTAGATACGTCTCGAACCCGGCGGGGTAATCGGCTCTCCGCAGCGTCTTGCCGGCGCGAGACAGCTCCGCGCTGTCCGCAAATGACACGATCGTCCAATCGGCGTAGGCATGATTCTGAAAGTGACTGAGCGCCGTCATGAGCATTCTACCAGGACGCAGTGGGGAGTCGTGTTAGGTCTTTCCGGTGTCGTTTTTTGCATGGGTGTCTCCTTCTGAGTTGTTCTTGTAAAAGCATTCAGTGATCGTCGGGATAGGTGAATACGATCAGGTCTTCCAGAGTAAGTTCGTTACGCAGCGCCGGCTTTTTCCTCCAACCCAGCACCTGGTTTATCACCGATACGTCCGGCGACCATGCTTTGTCTACCTGGTCTTGCGCGTAGTGCACGGCTGCTGATAATCCATCCGCGACCAGCCATCCACCCAGTGTGCCCAGCGTTGCCAGAACGCCCGCACCGCGCTCTCTGACGTACTGATGCGCCTCGCTAAGCACATAGGCCCAGAGCGGCGTCTGCCTTTTGAGCAAAGAGTTCCGCGGAAGGTTGTCGAACAGCCTGGATTCCTTCATGACGTCGAGACCGACGTCGTCCGCGAGCTGCGGGTGCCAGTCTCGCAGCTGATCGCAGATCTCCTGGCCGGTGGCCAGCCCGAGTTCCCTGCCCCGGCGCAGATTGAGGTCTATGATGTCCGCATCACCGAAATCCCGCACGAGATGCCGCATCGCTTTGGTGATGCTGGTGTTGATGCGCAGCGCCTGGTTCACAGCGCGACCCGTACGTTCACCCCAGCCCGCATGGTCCCGGAACCGGAAGAACATCCCCCAATCCACGATCATTTCTTCCGGCAGTAGAACACCGTTTCCGAGCCTGAATTTGCCGGTGAATTGGAGCAGGTCTTCGAGCTCTACGGAGGGAGAGTGGGTACCGGTGAGCTTGTATTTCTCCTTGATCATGCTGTGACCGAACCGAAAAGCGGCGCCGGAAAACTCCACCGGCATTGCCGGCGCGCTTTTGCCTCTCGGCAGCAGCGCACCGCGACGATTACAAACAACGTGCTCGTAGACTTTCTCGGGCAAGATCTGGCGGGCGAAGTCGTGCATTGCGATCCACTGATAGCTCGCTATGGCTTCGCTTCGCGCCCGTCGGAACACGTCGCCTGACTCCGAACCGTTGCCGTTCGACCGGCTCGTGTAGAAATCGATGAGCCTGTTGTGAAAACGCATGAACAAAACGTGCATCTGGGCGACCAGCAGATTTTCGTCGTTGCGCGCGTCTGCAATCAACGCCATTCCGTCCGGGCGGCGGAACAGATCGCGACGTTTCCCGTTCTCCGTTTCACCCAGTACGAATTTGCCGGTCTGCCGCTCGTAGGTGACGATCGAGTCATCCAGCCCGCCGCCGTACAAGCTGCTCAGGTCGAGCGCCGGTCTGTGCATTTGCTCGAGGTCTTTTACATGCGCCGGGTCTCTTTCCGGAAACCTCGAACTGCGGCGCAGCTCACTGAGATCGTGAGCAAGAAACTGTCCGAAGTAGGTATAACCGGCGGGAATACCGCTCGCGTTTTGCTGATCCGCTCGCATGGTTCTGACGAGTACGGTGAGATCGGCATCACTTACCGTCGTGGCGGTCTCGAAGAGCCGCACGAAGTTCCAGTTTTGCATCGTTCCTGTTTAGTTCGCGGCGAGCGGTGTTCCCGGATGCGACTAACCTGCCGTTTTATGGCAATTCCCCCCAGCATGGCCTGCCGGCGACGTCGTCACCCGCAGCCGCGCTGAATCCTACGCAAGCCTTTGAATAATTGAGAGTATCGGAGACCTGGATACCGCTCATGATGTCAGGGCCCGGACACGCTGGAACAGGACGCGTATCGGACCGCGATACAACCAGCCTCGACCTCTCCCGGGTGTCGTCGTTGATCCGATGATGAACGGCGCTTCCGCTCCGTTGACGGCCAACGCGCTTTGACCGTCGGTGGCTGGGAGGAATCGCGGTGTGGCAACACTATCCAGATGGACATTCAGTCTTCGCCGCATCCGTTCTCCGCCGCGGCAAGACCCGCAACTCGAACGCCGCATTCGGTGCCATACTTATTCGTGGGCGACCGCGCAATCCGTATTCCGCGATGGGGACAGAGTTTTTTCGAGAGATAGACACTCACCGTATTCAACCGCGGCGCGGTAGCCGAAGGTCGGAGGTGGAGTCATGAGAGTTGCAATCTATGGATCGCTCAGGTCGGTGGATAAGGATCACCACGATGCCTTCAAGAAAACCTGTGTCAAGCTCGGCGTCGAACTGGCGAAACGTGGCGACGTTCCTTTGCTTCACAGCGAAGGTAAGAAGACGGCTGATCGCTTCGTATTCAAGGGGGTGGCGCAGTATGCAGACAATACAAAAAGCAAACCGCGAGTCGAGGTCCATCGGACGGTTGGTACCGAACGCTTGTACCCGGACTCGGAACTGGTCCATGTCACCGAAGTTCCCTACCCGGCCGACGAGGACCACTCCGAAGAAATGGCCGACAAGCGGCTTGGTCCGCGCGTAGGCACGATCGCCGGGAGCGACATTGTCGTACTGATTGGCGGGTCGAACGGAACGCGGAGAAGCGGCGCGTTTTCCCGCCAGCTGAAGAAGCCGATATTGGCGATTCCATGTTTTGGCGGCTCGGCGGAGGATTTGTACTCGAGCACAATGGAAGAACTCTACTTGGCGGACGAACGAATCACTCATAAAATCGGCGAGCTGTCGCAGCCGACGGGCGACCATCCGCACGCCGCCGTGCTGATACAGCTGTGTCAGACCCTTGCCGGCCTGCACGCGTATTTCGTGAGTTACGCCCACAAAGATTCCGCGGACGCCGATCGCGTGGAAGTTGTATTGCGACGCGCGAACCGGCACATTCGGCGCGACGAGCGGGATTTGTCGATTACCGACGAAATCAAGGACACGCTGCGGGAAAGGATGGCGAAATCGGACACCTTCGTGTGCCTTTGGAGCAAGAACTCCGCGAACTCGGATTGGTGTCAGTGGGAGTGCGATACCGCACGGGAAATGCTCGAAGGGGACACGCGACTCCGGCGTGTAGTGATGATAAAAATCGACAACAAGAGCTTCAAGGAGCCCTGGGACAAACACGTTCAGCTGGACGGGACTTCGCCGGCGGCGCTTGATGCCGCCGTGCAAAACCTGATCAACAGCGAGATTCTGGAAACTTAGAGAACCGGTGCGGCTTCGCTGCACACGGCTTCAAACGACTCGAAAACCGGCATTTGGGATGACTGAGAGATGCGGCTTTTTTGTCGGAGGAATTCATGAAAACCAATGACATCAAGGTGATCAAGCCGAAGGCCAACGGCCCTCGGCTGGATTTGGAGGAATACATTACGTGGCTGGCCTTCAATGAAGGCGGTCGCAATCGGCATACGCAGAACTCTCCCATACTTCCCGACGTACTGGTTCATTACGCCGGACTCGAAGACGAGAAACGCCTCGACCTTCTGCTAACCCCTGACTGGTCGAAAACCCCGGCGGGACTTGCGCAAGACTTGACCCGGACGATGCGCATTCGCGTTGACGCCGATACCGGGCAACCGGAGAACGACGAACACGCGATAGCCTATAACCAGAGCGTTGTCGCCGTGCAACTCAGCTTTCGCGAGCTTCTGAGCTGCGTACTGCCACTAAGCAAGTGGTGGCGAACGAGATTGATTGCCGCGGATGCAACACGTGTCATCGACTTGAGTAGCAACGACCGGCTGAGGCGCATCGCGAGAAATCAGCTCATCGAGGGGCTTCGGGGGGACTTCGAGTCCGACCACAGCGCCGAAAAAAGACGAAACTGGCTGATCTATCAGGACTTCGTCTGGGCCGCCCGGATCTTTTGGGTGGTGTATCACACGAAAACCTCCCGCCGACCGGATGAAATTGACCACAAGGGCAACGTCGAGCTGATGGCCGATTTTGCCCTGGAATTCCTGGTCGACGGCGCGGCGGAACAATACGCGATGCAGGAAAAGGCGACTGATAAACATACCTTTGACGGCGCATCGGTGTATTCGGTCAACCGCAACAGACAGGTGGAGCCGACAACGCTCGAATCGCTGAGCACGACCAAAGCCGATGCGGCGGCTCGTACGTTCGACGTATCGGGCAAGAACGTGCGATGGGCCATCATCGATACCGGCATAGACGCCGCTCACCCCGGATTCCGAAAGTACAAACAGAACGGCGAGCGAATGGAAAGACCTTTTGATGCGGACGAGAGTCGCGCCGAACAGGGCTTCTCAAACACGAGAATCAAAGCGACGTATGACTTCTCCGACATCAGAAGATATCTGTCTCCCAGGCAGCAGAGGGGGTTGGCAGCCGGCAGGATGCTTGATTGGGATACGTTGCTGGACGGTTCCGGCGAAGAGAGCTCCATTCGGATCCAGCACGTCGAGGGCAAATACGAAACGCCCACCAATGCGCACGGTACGCATGTCGCGGGAATCCTGGGCGCCGACTGGAAGCCTGTCGAAGAAGACTCCGATCCCCTCGGCCCGCCGCCGAATCGACGAAAACTGCAAGAACGCTATCAGGGCCTGTGTCCGGACATCGAATTGTACGACCTTCGGGTTTTTCGCCCTGATGGCACGGGTGACGAGTTTGCCGTCATTTCGGCGCTGCAGTTTGTACGAAGTCTCAATCAGAAGCATGACGTTCAGGAGATTCACGGCGTCAATTTGAGTCTCGCGATGTTCCATGAAGTGAGTAACTACGCATGTGGACGCTCACCCGTCTGCGAAGAATGCTCGCGGCTCGTCGGCAATGGCGTCGTCGTCGTCGCTGCGGCGGGGAACGATGGCAGGTCGGTGCACACGACAACGAGCGGCAAGCGAAAAGAAGGCTATCGCGCAATAAGCATAACGGATCCTGGAAACGCCGAATCCGTCATCACCGTAGGGTCGACTCATCGTCAACACGCGCATACGTACGGCGTCAGCTATTTTTCCAGTCGGGGTCCGACCGGTGACGGTCGGCTGAAGCCGGATATTGTCGCGCCGGGCGAGAAGATCTACTCCACGATCCCGGGGGAGGGTATGGCGACGATGGGAGGCACGAGCCAGGCGGCTCCGCATGTCAGCGGCGCCTCGGCGTTGCTGATGAGCCGTTATTGGGAGCTGATCGGGGATCCCGAGCGGATCAAGGAGATTCTCATGGAAACGGCAACGGACCTTGGCAGAGAGCCGTATTTTCAGGGCGCGGGTCTCGTCGACATTCTGCGGGCAATGCAGCGTATTTGACACCGGATTGAGGAGTGGCGACATGAGTGGGTGGTTCAGTCTGGAAGCGGTGTACGCCAAGAAGGGCGACGCCTTGATTCTGCACTACGGAACAAAGACGAATCCAAAATGGATTCTGATAGATGGCGGCCACACGGGTGTGTACGACGAATTTCTGCAACCGCGTTTGGACGAAATCCGGCTCGAGAACGCGGATCGGCTCGACGAGGACGGGTGTTTGCCGCTGGACCTGGTAATCGTCAGCCACGCGGATGCAGATCACATAAAGGGAATACTGGATTTGACGTCGCATATGCGGCGCAGCAAAGATCCGGGGCGCAGTCCACCGCCGGTGAGTTTCAACGATCTTTGGTTCAACGGGTTCGAGGACATCATTGCGAACACGACAGCCGAAGGAGCTTCCGTACTTGCTTCCATGGCCGAAGCCGCAAGCGCTCATGGCACCACGGACGTTTTGATGTCCGATGAATTACCTGAAGACGACGACGTGCAGGCGGTGATTGCGAGTACGAGACAAGGACGGCAGCTGCTTGCCGATGCAAAGTTCCTGTCGATCGAGGTCAATGACGTCACCAACGGCAATTTGCTGATGCGTGATGACGATCACTTTCTGGAAGTATCGTTTCCATCAAACATGAAAATGATAATTCTGGCGCCCGACAAACGAAGGATCGACTCCCTCCGCCGAAAATGGAAACGGGACCTTGAGGGGATTCTTGAAAAGGAGCGCGAAAGAGCGGCAGCCGATGCCGCGGCGTTCGACGACTCGTCACCCTTTAATCTTGCGAGCACCATGATCTTCGTCGAACGGCAAAACAGGACCATGCTGTTGACCGGAGACGGGCGCGGCGATCATTTGATTGAAGGCCTGGAGGCAGCGCACTTGCTCGACAATGGAAAACTGCATGTCGATGTTTTCAAGCTGCCCCATCACGGCAGCGACCGGAACGTCGAAGCCGGAACGTTCGAGGCGATTACGGCGCGGCACTATTTGGTTTCCGCGAATGGGGAGCACGACAACCCGGATACGAGCACATTGGACATGTTGGCGCAGGGCCGCAAGGCCGCGCGCGACGACGAATACACCGTTCATTTCACGTTCCCCAAACGAGCATTTTCCCTGATTTCCGAAGAAGCCGCGAATCGAAAAGCGAAGCTCAGAAAACAGAAAAATGCGCTCAAAAAACTGGACGATTGGCTCCGGACGAAAAAGCCGCCAAACATGAGGGCTTCCTTTCGCGAGCAGACGATGCATTCAATCGCCATCGATTTGGATACCGAAAACGTATTCTGACCAGCGTTCAATAACCGGCATCTGCACCGAAAATAACGCCCGGTGCAGCCGCGCGGCTCGGAGTGGTTTTCGATGGGCGTGCTAGAGTAACACTCAAAGACCACGTTCCAGAGGCGCATCATGGCCAAGCCCCTATGCTTTGTCTTAATGCCGTTCGGCCAAAAACCGGACGAAACCGGACGGCTGATAGACTTCGACGCCGTTTATGACGACCTTATCAAACCGGCGGTCATTGCCGCCGACCTCGAACCGATCCGTGCAGACGAAGAGAAGGTTGGCGGGATCATCCACAAGCCGATGTTCGAGCGGCTCGTCATGTGTGAATACGCAATCGCCGATTTGACCACCGCCAATGCGAACGTCTTCTATGAGCTCGGCGTACGTCACGCAGCTCGTCCCTGGACCACGATCGTGGTGTTTGCGGACGGAACCCGCCTGCCGTTCGACGTCGCCCCGCTGCGAGGCATGCCGTACCAGCTCGACAATTCAGGCCGTGCATATCGTGCAGACGATGATTCAGCGGCTCTGACCCGAGTACTGCGGGAAGCCCGCGGTCGGACGAAAGATAGCCCCGTTTTTCAGTTTATCGAGGGCATGCAGGAACAGCAGCTCGATCATGAGAAGACGGACCTGTTCCGGGAACGGATCGACTACTCGCTGCAGCGCAAGAACCAACTGGCGGAAGCGAGGACGCAAGGCGTCGATGCGATAAAGGAAATAGAGCAAGCGCTGGGGGACCTGGAGGATGTCGAAGCGGGCGTTGTCATCGACCTGCTCCTGTCCTATCGCGCCGTCAAAGCCTGGGAAGAGATGGTGGCGCTGGTGGCGAAGATGCCGCCACCGCTGGCGCGCCTGGTGATCGTCCAGGAACAACTCGGCTTTGCGCTGAATCGGCGAGGCGACCGCCAGCAGGCCGAACGCGTACTGTTGTCGGTGATAAAGGACCATGGCCCGAGCAGCGAGTCCTTCGGCTTGCTGGGTCGTGTGTACAAAGATCAATGGGATGCGGCGCGGCAAAACAACGATACGATCCTGGCGAAGGGATTGCTCGACAAGGCGATCGACGCTTACCGGCAGGGCTTTGAAGCGGATTGGCGCGACGCCTATCCGGGCATCAATGCGGTAACCCTGATGGAAGTTCGAGACCCGCCCGACCCTGCCCGCGAGTCGTTGTTGCCGGTCGTCCGCTATTCGGTGGAGCGTCGGATCGAGTCGGGGCAACCCGATTATTGGGATCATGCCACGCAGCTGGAACTCGCCGTTCTCGCCAAGGACGAGCAGGCAGCGCTAACGCACCTCGCCAGCTCGGTCGGCGCCATCAGAGAAGTGTGGGAGCCGGAAACGACGGCGAGGAACCTCAGGCTGATTCGTGAAGCGAGAGAGGAGCGCAATGAAGTCCCGCCCTCCTGGTCCCGCGGCATCGAAGAAGAACTCGAAAAACGGGCACAGCAGCGCTAGCTGGACGTCATGACATACTTCAACTGAATGCAGAACTCGGGTTCAACCCGGCGAACGGGCGCCGCAAGGGTAACGTTTGCAGACTATGCTATTTGTAGGTCACAGAAAGTCTTGAAGATGACCGCTGCATAAAAAGAAAGCCGGAGCACGAAAAAAACGGGCAGTAAAAATAAAGGCAGCGCTCCGCGAAAGGAGAACCCAAAATGCACCAAGAGAGGACAATTCGCACGGTCACGATCGAATTTCTGCGGGCCGGGCCACCTCACAATCAGCTGCTGTCGCCGCTGACGCCGTATCTCGCGGTGTGCGGCGAGGCGGGCGCGACCGTCGTGCACGTGCCGTGGGAGCACGCCCACTTCCTTCGACGCATCGAGGAGATGCGCTACGAGAAGGGAACCGACGAGGATACGCCGCGCCGCCTCGCTATCCTCGAAGAGACGGGCGCGGAGGTGGCGCGTCTACTGGGACAGATCCCCGCACTCTCGGGCGTCCTCGGCAGTGACGCCGTTGACGGGGAAGTGCTGCACCTTCGACTCGTCATCTCCGCGTCCGAACTCAGCCTCATCCCCTTCGAGTTGTCGAAGATTCCGTTTGGCCTGGAGCTACCCGCCGAGAACTGGTTGCTGCTTCAGGCGAACATGCCCGTTTGCATGACGCGCCACGTCCGCAGCGTGCCTTACGGCGGCGTCGCTTGGGACCGGCGACCGCGGATTCTGTTCGTTGCATCGGATCCGGAGGAACTCCCTTACGAAGAACACCGGAACGCTCTGCTGGAGGCCGTCAGACCGTGGCTGCATCCCGGACAAGAGAAGAGACCGACGGTTCGCAAGGTCGATGGGGAACGTCGCGCGTATTATTACGGGGATATTCTCACGGTGATGCCCGACGCCAAGATTCAGGACGTCCAGACGCTCTGCGAGCGGCACACCTACACGCACGTGCATGTGCTCGCCCACGGTGGTGTCGACGAGATGGCGGAAAAGCTCGCCTATGGAATCGGGCTCTACGGCGAGATCATTACGGGCGGCCGCTTTGCCTCGGCCATCACCACGAGCACCGACCGGCGTATCGAGCGGCCGGCCGTCGTGACCCTCGCCTCCTGTGACAGCGCGAACGTCGGTTCGGTGATATCCGCCGGCGCCAGCTTTGCACATGCGCTGCACGAGGCGGGCGTGCCGATGGTCGTTGCTTCACAGTTCCCGCTGAGCTTCGAGGGCTCCACGACGGCGGTTCGGCGTATGTACGGTGAGCGCGACGGATTTTTGTGGGGCTGCAACCCCCTGTTCATGCTCCACGAGATCCGCCGTTCACTACAGATCATCAACGAGGCGCACTCCCACGATTGGGCCAGTGTGGTCGTCTTCGAGGCGCTCCCGCCTGACCTTCCCGGACAACTTGCGACGTACGGCCACAATCAGGCCGCCCGCGGCCTCAAAGCGGCCGAAAAGCTGCTTCAAAAGGCTGACGAGAATATACCCGATAGCGCGTACGAACTCGTACACGATCAGCTAACCGCTGCCCGCGGCGCGTGCACTCGAGCGCGCGGAACGCTTGGCGCGAGCGGGCCCTATGCGATCGAAGCACTCGCCCTGAAAGGGGCCAACTACAAGAAACTCGCGGAGGTCGAGTTCCGGCTCGGAGCGAAACCCAGACTGGGGGCCGAGAAACGAGGGCTTCATTTGCGCCGCTGTCACGATGCATTGGACAGCGCGTACGAGCAGTATCGCAATGCCGTCTCGAGATTCATGAATCCCGAGACCGGCAGCCAGATGAAAGCGCAACTGCACTATGTATGCGTGCAGATGCTCGCCCTTGGCACGATACTGGGCAAGGAAGAAATAACCGACGGCTATTGGGAAGTCGCGCGAATCTCGGCGCGCGCCCACACGCGTTTGCCCAGCGACGAAGAGCGCGCCTGGGCGCTCGGCACGCTGCTCGAACTCAACCTCCTCGGCGTCGCCGATCCCACTCTGGGTCCGCACGCCGCCTCGGCGGACTACAGGCTGAAAGCTATCGGGCATGCGAACGCGCTCGTAGACCTGTTTCCCAAGCGTGGCGAGTTTCCCGTCTACTCCACCTATCGGCAGCTGCGTCGCTACGTACGCTGGTGGAGCGCCGCTTCGTTCCTGGCCCAACTGGAACACGAGGGCATCGAACGACGATGGGACGTCAAAGACTCCTGGAAAAACACGGTCGAGGTCGCCCGGGAACTCCAGTCAATTCTCGAACCGCGAATCTGGAAATCTCAGAGATAGGGGGAGGGACAATGGCGAAGAAGAAGAAAAGCACGCCTGGGGCGACGAAACGCAAAACGACGACGCGCAAAAAGACGGCCGCCGGCAAAACCGTGTTCAGCATCGACATGCTTCCCGCCGACCACGGCGACTGCTTGATCGTCACCTACGGTAACGGCAAAAAACTATCGCGCATTCTCATCGACTGCGGGACTTCGGGCACCGCCGATCGCCTGCAGGCCAAGCTGCGCACGCTCAAGCCGAGTATCAAGGACTTCGACCTCTTCGTGCTGACACACGTAGACGCCGACCACATCGGCGGCACTATCGACTTCTTCAACGAGGGCGCAGGGGGACTATCGTTCGAGGACGTGTGGTTCAACGGCTGGAAGCACCTGCCAAGGAGACGCCTGAGCGCGAAGCAGGGCGAGATCTTTACGACACTGATCGAGGACAACAAGCTGCCCTGGAACAAATGGATGAACGGCAAGGCCATTCTGCTGAAGGGCGGGGACCTGCCTGTCACGACATTAAAAGGCGGCATGAAGATAACGCTGCTCTCCCCGACCCTCAAGAAGCTCGAGTCCCTGTCGCCCGTCTGGCAGAAAGAACTCGACAAACACGGTTTCGGCGGCGACAAGGCGCGCAAAAGATATTATCGCCAGTTCCTGGGCGGCACGACGCCAACGATGAGTAACGTCGAGAAGCTGGCAAACTCGAAATTCGGCGCGGACGGCAGCAAACCCAACGGCAGCAGCATTGCGTTTCTTGCCGAATATGGCGGCAGGCGCGTGCTGTTTGCTGGAGACGCTCACGCCTCGGTCTTAAAATCCTCCATCTCAAAATTGTTGGACGAGTCCGCCGAGGCACGCCTGAAGCTGGACGCGTTCAAGCTGCCACACCACGGCAGCCGCGCGAACGTCAGTGCCGACCTCGTCAAATTGCTGGACTGCGAGCATTATCTGATATCGACCAGCGGCGCGTATTTCAAGCATCCCGACGGAGAGGCAATGGCGCGCGTCGTCATACACGGCGGAGAACAACCTACACTGCACTTCAACTACCGCACGAAGTACAACGAGTTCTGGGGCACGGCCGCCGCTCAAAAGAAATTCGGCTACCGCACGAAGTTTCCGCCGAAAGGTAAGGAAGGTATTACGGTCGATTTGTAGGGACTGACGCGTGTTCTTCTGCGCCGCAACCTGCAACTGGTGAAACGTGATGAGTGGAATCGTCGCCTTGCGACACTGCTATACTAAGAGTAAACAACCAGACGATAGGTAGGCTGAATTCTGCAAATCGCGGAAGAAAACCGGGCAAGGAGGATTTGGAATCACCATCGGACCTACCTCCATCGCAGCGCTTCCGCTCGTAACATCGACAACACAATAAGAAATCGCTTTCTTGTAAGAATGATTCCCATGACGTGTTTGTACTCACGGGTGTAGATCGAGCTACGCGGGTCAGGAAACATCAATTAGAAGGTAATACAAAGAACACTCGCGGCTCATCGCTTGCGCGTATCACTTCCAGCCTCTGATAGCTGACGTGCGGGAAGAACCGGGAACGGAGTTACGTCATGAATGAAGTATCGCTAGCAACGCGCAGCTATGAAATCCCCCGCAACAGCGCGTGGTCTGGTAAAAGACCGCGCCGCGCGTCGATCGTGATGGTTTCAACGGCCGCCGCCGTGCTTTGCGGCTGCTCGTTGTTCGATCCCTATGTCAGCGCGACCGGCCCCGAGGTCGACCATCCGATCACTACAGGCGTCAGACTGCCTGCCTGCGAAGCAATGGAGATCAGCGCCAACAGGAGTAACACACTGGCCTGTGCTTTGGGCTGGCAGAACGCGTATCGCGGCGCATTGAAATCTCAGGCGAAACTGAACTCGTACTCGGGTACGACATTGATCCTTGCCGCCGCCACCGCTTTGGGCATGAGCGGTACCGGTGAAACCGGCGACGGTATTGTCTGGATCGGCGCCGGGAGTGCGGGAATTTACGGAGCGACGTCATGGCTCACCAGCAAGCCCAGGGAAGCTGCGTACATAGCCGGCATGAAGGCAATGAGTTGTGCGGTCACCGTGACGCGACCGCTGATGCTCAGCCAGGCAACAAGCGACTCACTGGACGCAAAGCTGACGGCCCTTCGCGATGCGCTCGCGGCGGCGCGAACCGCCCTTCGGCAGGCAACGGCGGCGACCCGGAGTTTCGAGGCGGCAAACCCGACCGGCAGCGGGGCTGCCACGATACTGTCCCGTAGCAACGATATCCTCGCCGCGGCCGACACCGAGATCTCGGGCGCGGCCTTGAATTACGAATCCGGCCTGGAGCTGCAGGTCGCGACCGCCGAAGCGCCGGGGGCGCTTGCCGCGGCGATTCGCCGCATCAGCGCCGAGGTTGACGAACTGATATCGAAAACGACCGCCGACATACAAGCGCTTCCGGGACTGATCGACGGTCTCGCCGGTCTGTCGGGCAGCTTCACTCCGCAAGTGCAGGTAGAAGCCGATCGCGCCGACGATGTAACGGGCGTGGAAGTCCAGGCTGAGAACCTCCTGGCCGACGAACTGCGTAACAGCATTGAAACCCTGCAAACGGCGCTCGATGCCCTAGGAGCCGCGGCCACGGACGTAAGAGTACTGACGGGCGCCGCCAGACCGAAGCTGACGCAGGCGGACCTCGACGGCTGCAACATCGACGAATCGGCGATTGAAACGGATATCCGGTTGGTTCCAGACACGATCAGTAACATCGCCCCCAATACCGCGTTCACTCGAACGATAATGATAAGCGGCGGGAAGGCGCCGTACATGGCGGAAATTCTCGAAGCGCCGGTTGCCAATCTGGCCATCAGCCAACCTCAGCCGTTCGGGCCACGTGTACAAATTCGGGGTGAGAGCGGCATCCCGGCCGGGACCTATACGGTTTTTATTGCCGATGCGTCGGGTCACCAGCAGTCGTTAACGCTTACGATTCCGCCTGCCGGCGGCGGCGACGGCGGTTCCGGCGCGGAGAACCAAGGTCAGCCCGAAGACGACTTTGCAGCCAGCGCGTGTCCCGATGCGGTCAGACAGTCCGATGGATTCAACGAACTGACCGCCTTCGAGGCCGAACTCGACACCAATACACCGCGCGTCGAATGCCTGCAGCAAGCGTTGGGTATGAGCGGCGACGACGTAGACGGCGACATTGGGCCACGGACCCGCAGCGCACTTTGCCAGCGGGAAATCGTATTGGGTCGTGACGCAACGGGCAAGTTTGAAGAAGCGTTTGTCGAAGAGCTGATCGCTCAGTGGCTCAATACGCCGGAGGGTACCGGGGCGGTATGCGACGCCGAGCCGACATGAAGGATACGGCCGGGTTTTCGCCGGTACCGGCCCCATGATTCGGGGAGGAATGGCAGTACGCCGCACGGACGGCGAGCCTGGAACCTGTGGCGTCATCGTTCAAAGTCGGCACGATCCTGGAAAAGTATTCGTGCTCAGCAACGCTCATGTCCTCGCGTTTGCCGGCAATCTTGCCGCAAGAATTGGCGACGATATTCTTGAAGGCACATCGGGCAACACTGTTATCGCCGAACTCGAGGCGTGGTCCGGTTTGTTGAGTGGCGAATCACTTACCGATGCGGCAATCGCCCAGGTCAATCAACCTGACGATGCCGAGTTCTCGATTGTCGATCTCGGCCGGCCCCGGTACGACCCCGCCGTTCGCCCATTTGTCGGGATGCCGGTGCGCATGCGCGGCGCACCCGGCGAATTGATCACCGCGACGGTACATCGCACACAGGCGTCACAAGACCATTCCCTGTTCATTCCAATGCGCGGCGAGATGCAGGTTCGTTTTTCGGACCAGCTGGTAATCAAGTACGACACTCCGCGTCCCGCACTGCTGTCCGGATACAGCGGTTCGGCGGTCGTTGACGAGAATAACCACCTGCTGGGCCTGTTCTGGATGGGCAGCCGAAACTTCGGTCTTGTTTGCAAGATCGAACATGTCTTCGAGGAGTTCCAGGTAAACCTTGCCGGCAACGTTGCGGCTGTCCCCGCATCAGCGGCCAGTTTGGCGGCGCCCGGCGACGATACGGTTGACATACTGGCAAAAACCGTATGGGGAGAGGCTCGGGGCGAACCCCCCGAAGGCAGAGAGGCCGTTGCTTCGGTTATTGTCAATCGGGCGGCGCGCCGTCCCGCGGCGTGGTGGGGATCCACGATAAAAGAGGTCTGTCTGAAGCCGTGGCAATTCTCGTGCTGGAACGAAAACGATCCGAACAGGGCATTACTCGACAGCGCGCACGAAACGGAAGAATTCGGGGAGATCGAGAGAATTGCGCAGTTGGCCGTAGAGGGCAACCTGACAGACCTTACCGACGGAGCCACTCATTACCATACTCGAAACATCAATCCGCACTGGTCTGCAAACAAGCAACCGTGTGCGGAAATCGGCGATCACAAATTCTATAACGACATCGAGTAGCTCTTCAGACTCGGGAGGCCGTTAATGACCAGCATCAACGCGTACGACTTTGAGCAAGCCAGCGCAAAAGCGTTCAGGGGTGGTTCAAAAGCCGAGCAAGACTGCCAGAAGATGATCTCACGCCTGAACCTGAAGGACGAAATGAACGGGCCGATCGGTACGCTCGGGCCCCTTTTCAAGGAATATGTGACCGAGATTCAGCGAAACATCGTCTGGTATCAAAGCAAACTGTGGCGGGAGCGCCTCAAGAGAGCGTGGTACATCATCTTCAGCTTCGCGTTGCTCATCACCGTGCCCATCTTTGTCGTGTTCATTCCCGAGTTGGTGCAGAGGTTTGTCGCCACGGGGAACGACCCGACAGTCCAAAACGTGACAGCCCAGAACGTGACAGCGCAGTTAACTGCCGTACTTACATCGCTGCTGGCGCTTCACCGCACCGTGTCAACATGGCTCGACAAGCGTAAAGTCGCCGGTCGCTGGGCGCAGACCAGCGCCCAGCTGAAAGAATTGGTCTGGTCGTTTCACCGTGAATGGGATCCGCGTGACATTACGCCGGCCGTGAAAGGCGAACTGGAAAAGAGACTGCGGGACGACATCGCCAAGGCCAGAAAACTGACAAGCGACGAACAGGTGTTTTTCTTCGAGAACATGTCATACCCGAACATCGATATTGCGTCCGTACTGAAGTCGAGTCGCGCGGCAGCCGAGCAAATCGTTACCGACAACGCTTCGGCAGAAATCAAAAGAATGGACGAACAGGCCAAACGGAGGATGGCTGTCTCGAGGGCTCAGGCGCTGGTCAATGAATACCGCGCACTGATTGAGGAGCGACAGGCGGAGTTTCGCGACGCTCTCGCCGATAACGACAAGGCGAAGATAACGAGGCTGAACAGCGAACTGGGCGACCTCTACAAGAAGTTGAACGCTGCAGAGCTCGACAGGGCGACCGCGTTGGCCGACGCCGCACAATAGCACGGTATGAATTCGGGCTGAGCGGCGCATCCACCGAAGAACGGTCCTATGAAAACCGCAGAACGCTGGGATAAGAACACGCTGGGCGAATTGATGAACTTCATGGCGCCCGCCCTCTGGCGCGGGAAGAGCGTTCCGCGAGTCCTCGCACAGCGTCGACGGGCCCCGGGGTGGCCACCGGACGTGTTTGCGATGTGCGCCGCAGCGTTGCATGCGACGGGGGCGCATCGAAGACTGTTCTCGGACAAAGGGGTTGGCGACCATCCCGTGGCCGATACACACAGCTGGCCGCGTCGGGCCAGAGAAATTGGCGCGTCCTGGAAGGACGCCATAAACAGCCTCAACCGTGACCAGTTGGACAAGGGGAACGGGAACCGGTCTCTTGCCTCGCAGCTCAACGCCAACCCGGCGCTGCTGAAAAACCGTTCCGGCGAGCTGGACGAGTGGTGGCGGCGATTGATCCATTTCGGCCAGACTCCGCTCGCCGACCTCTTCGACCATGAAGAGATTCCGGCGTTGTTGATGCAGATCCTCGTGGTGGCGGATGAGGCGTCGGCGGGCATAGGAATTACGCGCTTCAAGCGTAACAGGACTTTTCTGATGTTTGTCGACAGCGCAATGGCCGGCAACCGGAATCGCAGTTGTTGCGCCGACGTCTCATTGCAAAGAGCGAGCGTGCTTCCGAAACAACATACGCCGACCAAAGGTCTGACGCTGCGATCGTTGACTCACCATCTCTCTTATGTTCCTTCGAGCGGCGTGTCGGTAGAGTGGCTGGGGCAACTGGAAAACCGGTCGGATAGTGATGAACCGCAGACTGAGGTCAATTTGTTATTGGCCCCCTGGCCGGTGAAATTCTCACCATCCAACTTCCATAGCCTCGATTCGGGATTCGCAGGCGACTATGAACTTTTCGGTTATTGGCCGGAGTCGGATGCAGATGACGAGAAAAACGGACGTGAATGTCAGGCGCTCACGCACTATCTCGACGAGGCGTACAGACAAGCACTTTTTCACGTAGACAAACTTCACATGCTGGTCATGCCGGAAATGTCGGTTACCCAGCGCCAATACGCTACCGTGGTCGAACCCTGGGCAATTACCAAGGGGGTTGCCGTTGTGGCTGGTGTGTGCGACCGCAAGCAGGGAAAGGACCGGATGTTGCACTACAACCGCTGCATACTGCAGACAGGCGGGCTTTCCAAGCTCAGGGACCGGTGGGGTGACCTGAGTGTTGGAGAGGCCATCCCGAAAGGAAACCCGCTCGCGGAATTTCGAGTCGAGCAATCCAAGCACCATCGGTGGTTGTTGGATCGGTCGCAGATAGTCCAGTACGGACTGAGCGGCCGCATTCCGGCGTTCATTGGCAGGAAATACTGGGAAGATATCTGCATTGACGAGAATCACATGAAAATCGTGACCGTTCTCGGCTGGCTAACCTGCGGAGCGTTGATTTGTGAAGACCTGGCCAGACAGGACAACGTGTCCGAAACCATCCGATCAATCGGACCCAATCTCATGATCGCCATTCTGATGGACGGCCCACAGATCAGGCAGCGTTGGCCGGCCAAGTATGCGTCTGTCCTTGCGGAAGACCCGGGCTCCTCGGTGCTCACGCTGACCAGTCTTGCCATGACGCACATGAGTCGACCCGCTCCGGGCCACGTTGACCGGTCCGGAGTGGTTGCGCTCTGGCACGACGCCCAGCATGGCGAGGTGGAAATTGAAATGACCGGGAAACAAAACGCCGCCGTCTTGAGTCTAATCCGGCACGGGGCGGAGGAACTTACAGCCGATGGTAGAAGTGACGACGGGGTCGCATACCAACCGGTGTTCGCAGGCTACAATGGTCTCGAGGTTTCGCCAAATCAATGACATACAGGAATTTACCGTACCACCGAGTCTTGATTTCCGGCCGGCCCGACCGCACACTGGATGGTGTGGGAATCAACCCGTTACGTAACATAGCAACACGCTAGAGGACGTCCGATGATTACATCAGATTTTGCAACTCTGGTGAGCCTGGCCAGCGAGGCGAATCAGGCCAAGCCTTCGCGACGGCTGTTGGATGAACTGGCCAACAGCGTATCGGAAGAAGCCAAGGAAGTGGCGGAAGCGATTTCCCAGGGGTCCAAGGTTTCATTGAACGAAGACCAGAAGAAGTACTTCGACGCAATCGTCGAACTCGCCGCCGAAACGTAACAAATCGTTCTGCGCTGTTGGATCTGTTACAGGCCTCCTCGGCGCTATTTTTCGCTACCGGTTGAATCTTTCGCAAGCGCCTGCGCCTCCTCCATCAATGCCGCCGAACGCTCGGCATCGCCGGTCGCCCGCGCGTATCTTGCCTGCAGCTCGAGAATCTTCGCGCTGGGTTCCTGCTCGATGACGTACCCGAGCAGCGGTTCGACGGCCGCGGTGTTTCCCTGATCGAGATACAGATTTGCGAGTTTTACCGCGATCTCCGTTTTCTCGGAGGAGAAACCCGTCGTCTCGACGTGCTCCAGCGCCTGTTCATAAAACTGAACGGCCTGGGGTACGTTCTCCTTCAACACGGCAACGTCCCCCGCGTACTGCATCGCTTCGATCGCGGGCTCGGGAAAATCCTCGGCCAGCGCGTCCGCAAGCACGGCGTGAATGCGTGACTCGGCGTCGTCGAGCTTGTTCTCGTCCTTGTCGAGCAGCGCCAGGCGCAGTTCGACCTGTGCGGCCCTGGAGCGATCTTCGATGGAAATGAAGACGTCACGTGATTCGGCAAACGCTTCGCGGGCGGCGGACATGTTGCCGAGCCCACGTTCCGCGGCCGCGAGCTGGGCGAGACCGGTGGCGATGAACAGTGCGTCGTTGGCCTCGCGCGCGATCTCGACCGCTTCGCTGGAGGCGGCTCTCGCATCCTCGAAGCGGTCCTCCCGCTCGTAGAGAACGGACAGCATGCCGAGGATCCGCCCCTGTCCGACGCGATCACCGATGTCGCGCCGGATGGCAAGCGACTGTAAATGCAGGTCTTCCGCTTCGACAAACCGCCCCTGCAGACGGCGCAGGAAGCCGTAATTGTTCAGCATCATGGCTTCGTTGCGCTTGTCGCCGATGCCGCGGAAACTGACCAACGCATCGTCGAGGTGCTCCTCGGCTTCGTCGAGTTTCCCGTCGTTCATCGCAATGTTTGCGAGCGTCGAATAGATCTGACCGGGCAGGAGCTCCCATTCGATTTGTCGAAAGGCGAGCGTCGCGCGCGCCAGCAGGTCGCGCGCCAGGGCGAAGTCGCGACGGTCCTTCGCGAGGATGGCCATCGAAACGGACAGGCGTCCGATTTCCAGCTTGTCGTCCACGCGTTCCGCGATCTCGATGCCCTGCCGATAGGTCGCGTCCGCCAGCTCGAGCCGCCCGGTGCGGTGATAGACCGTGCCGAGCTTGGCCAGGACTTCGGCATGCAGGCTGTCGCTGTTTTGCACGTCGTCACCGTCGAGAATGCGTTTGAACGCGGCCTCGGCCTCCTCCCATTCGCCTAAACGATACGCGCAGTCGGCACGCCCGATGCGGGCGCGCGTCACGCCCTGGTTGCGCGCCAGCACGACGTCGAACAGGGGTTTTGCCTCGGCGCAGCGGCCCTCGAGTGCAATGCTCATCGCGCGCGCGTACGCCTCGTTGATGAACGGGTCGTCGTCGATTGCGTCGATGCCTTCGGCCAGCGCCTGGCGCCGGCCGCTCAACAGCGTCGTCACGCCGCGAACCATGCCTTGAACGAGCGCGGTGCTTTGCTCCGACACCATCGTGGAGCGGTTGCGCCGCCCGTCGTTTCCCACCAGCGTGTAATTCAGCCGCAGCCCGCCGACCGTCTGCTCCAGTTCCGAGACCAGCACGTGACTTGCTCCGTGCGAGCGGCGGAGCCGATCGATGTGCGCCTCGGCGTCGGCCGCGTCGAGGCTGCCGCTCCAGCCCATGTTCTCGACGAAGCTGACGACGTCGGCGGCGCGGACGACGTTCAGTTGGGCGGCGTCGACGAACAGGTCGTTGGCCAAACCCATCAAGCCGAACTTCGCCCAGCCGAGGTCGGCGTCATCGGTGTTGTTGACGACAGGTAACACCGCGATGCGGACGTTGCCGTCGTCCACCGGTTGGCGCCAGAGCGCCGCGATGCCGACGGCAAGCAGAACGGCCGCGGCCAGTAACAGCCGGCGCAGCCGGGAAGGCATTCTGCTCCCGGAAGCCTCCGCGGTCGATCGCGCGGCCGGTTCGGCGGCCTGCCCGGTGTCCCTCACGTCCTCCTCGAGCGGCGCGATGAACTGGTAGCCGTGCCCGTGCACGGTGCGGATCACCGCCTGCTCGTCGGCGTCGTCGCCGACGGCCCGCCGGGCTTTCATGATGGCCCGGGTCAGCGACGTCTCGGACACGACCACGGTTTTCCAGACCGCGTCCTGGAGAGCGTCCTTGTCCACCGCCCGGTGACGCTCCTCGATCAGGAACGCCAGCAGATCGAAGACCCTGGGCTCCAGCTGAACCTGCTTGCCGCCCCGGGTGAGCCGGCGAGTGTCGAGATCGAACTCGCAGTCGCGAAATCGATAATACTTTTTTGCATCGGGCGCCACGGTCATTACATCGTCACCGTATCGTCAGACGTCCGTCACGACTCGCCGCGCGTTCTCCGCGACACTGCGCCCATGCTCAATGAGCGTAGTGATTTCAACGACTTGTAATGAGATTCGCAACGGAGGAACCATCATGAAACGTTTATTCGTCCTGGTGTACGGCATTGCGTCCTATGCCGTGTTTTTCGCCACCTTCTTATACGCGATCGGCTTCATCGGTAACCTGATCGTACCAAAATCGATCGATTCAGTGCCCGAGGCCCCGATCGGCACGGCCCTGTTCGTGAACCTGCTGCTGCTCGGCGTGTTCGCCGTCCAGCACAGCCTGATGGCGCGGCCGTTCTTCAAGCGCTGGTGGACCCGGATCGTGCCGCCCGCCGCCGAGCGTAGCACCTACGTGCTGTTCTCGAGCCTGGCACTGATCCTGTTGTTTGCGCTCTGGGAGCCGATGGGCGGCGTAATCTGGTCGATCGAGAGCACGCCTGGCCGCTGGGCCGCGCACGGTGCGTATGCATTCGGCTGGCTGCTGGTGCTGTTCAGCACCGTCGCGATCAACCACTTCGATCTGTTCGGCCTGCGCCAGAGCTGGGCTTATTTCCGCAATCGCGAGATGGAGCCGCTCGAGTTCGTACAGCCCTGGATTTACCGTGTCGTTCGTCATCCGCTGTACGTCGGCTGGTTCTTCGTGATGTGGTCGACGCCGACGATGACCGTCGCGCATCTGGTGTTCGCCCTGGCGACGAGCATCTACATACTGATCGCGATCCAGTTCGAGGAGCACGATCTCAAGAACGCGCATCCTGAATACGCGGAGTACAAGCGGCGGGTGCCGATGCTCATCCCATCGCTGACCCGGTTCGTCAAACCCAAGCAGGTGCAGGAGGCGGCCCAATGAGCGCCGCGAGCGCGGGCGTCCCGGTGAGTCGCCGCCGCTGGCTCGGACGCCTGGGAATGGCCGGCTTTGCCTTCTTTTTCGTCAAGGGATTGCTCTGGTTGATCGCACCGTTCGTTTTTTACTGGCTCACGTAAGGAATCTGCGCGAGGCGCCCCGGCGCCGAGCGTAACACCGACACCATCAACCTGCTTAGGGAAACCATCATGAAAAGTGTAATGAAAAACATCGTAAGAAATGCATTCGTCGGCTCGGTCCTGTTTACGATCACCGCCGTCGCGTTCGCCGACGACGACAGGCGCGCGTACGGACGCAGCTTCGGCGCAAGCGCCGTGACTGTCTGGTGGGTGATCTTCAACGCGCCGGAAAACTGTTACGGCAGCCCGGACCCGGACGCGAACTGCACCAGTCTCGACGTGTTCGGCGCGGCGTTCCTGGAATCGATACAGAACGGTTCGCCGGACCCGTCGCTGATCGCTCCGAACATGGCGACCAAGCCGGCGGTGCTTTACGCGACCGGCGACGTCACCGATTACCGTGGCCGCGTTCGCCTGGCCGCGTCGATCTACAGAGTTGCGGAAGGTACGCAGCAGTCGCTGCCACCCGGCGTCGACCCGATGGGCTTCGGCCGCGGCTACGAGAACGAAGGCGCCGAGGTGCACCTCGTGGTTCGCGATCACGGTCGGGTGAAACGTCGCGACCTGCTGCCGCAGATCACCAACTTCCTCGACCCGTACTGCTCGGACCCGAACCTGCTGTACTTCGCCGGCAAGAATCTCTGCGCCGATACGCATTTCGCCGTATTCGGCGCCGAGGAGGCGGGTGAGGACGCCGTATACGCCTTCGCCGACATGCGGCCGGTCCGCCGCGCCAGGGCGACGCTGTTGCGTGACGGTGACGTTATTCGCGCAGTGATCGAAACGCGGATCAGGAAGCGGTGAATCACGGTTTGACGTGCACTGTAGTAACGAGGCCCTTGTCGCAGAGTCGGCAAGGGTCTTTTTCGATTGGACGTCGATGAGCGATGTTTACGGTAAAGAGCCGCTTCACGCCTGCCCCGCAATCTTCCGTTCCTCTTCCTCGCGCAGCTCGATGCGCCGTATCTTGCCGGTCAGCGTTTTGGGCAGCGCTTCGACGAATTCGATCCGCCGCGGATAGGCATAGGCGGAGAGGCGCCCCCGGACGTGTTCCTGGATTTCCCGCGCCAGATCGTCGCTGCCGTGCGCGCCCGCCGCGAGGACGATGAACGCTTTGACGACGTTGCCGCGACGCTCGTCCGGCGACGCGACCGCTGCGGCTTCGGCGACCGCCGGGTGCTCCAGGCAGGCGGACTCGACCTCGAACGGTCCGATGCGATAGCCCGCCGAGATGATGACGTCGTCGGCCCGGCCCGCGTACCAGAAATACCCGTCTTCGTCCTGTGACGCCGCGTCTTTGGTGTGAAACCACTCGCCCCCGAACGTGGCGCGCGCCGCCTCCTCGTTGTTCCAGTAACCGAGCGGATAATGCGGATTGCTGCGTGCCTTTAGGCAGATCTCGCCGCGCTCGCCCTGCGCCACGGGTTGCTCGTTTTCATCCAGTATCTGCACATCCCAGCCGGGCATCGGCTTGCCCATCGAGCCTTCGCGCACGTCCATCCACGGGAAGTTCGCGCACAGCGGGTAACTCTCCGACAGCCCATAGTAGTCGAGCACGGTCACCCCGTACTGTTCACGAAACCAGCGAATGGCCTCCGGGTTCAGCGGCTCGCCCGCGGAACAGACGATGCGGAACTTCTGCGGATAACGCGTACCGGCGTCCTCGATTCGCATCATCGAACGCATCGCCGTCGGTGTCGTGAACACGTTGCTGACTTCGTGGCGCGACATGAACGCCAGCTGGTCGTCGGGGTTGAAGCCGCCCTTGCGTTCATACACAGCCTGAACCGCGCCCAGCCGCCAGGGCCCGAGCAGCGGCGAGATGCCGGCCGCCCACGCCCACTCGCCCATGCCGTGGAACCGCTCGCCGGGCTGTACGTCGTGACAGTAGAGGAATTCCTCGTGTGCAAGGAGGTAACGCTGCGCGTGCAGGATGCCCTTCGCGAGCCCCGTGGTGCCCGACGTGTAATAGATCTGCGCCGGGTCGTCCGCGAGCGTGTCGCGCGGCGTGAACTCGGCCGACGCGCCGTCGAGCAGCTCACGCGTCAGGACGACAATCGCCTTCACGGGCAGATCCATCGCGCGGACGCGCTCCGCGTGCTCTGCGTTGGTGACGATGACCTTTGCTCCGCTGTTCTCGATCCGGTAGCGGATGCCGTCGTCGCCGTACAGCACCGACATCGACAGCAGGATTGCGCCCGTGGCGTAACACGCGAGGAACGCCGATGCCGTTTCCGGCCGCGGAGTCAGCAGCATCGCGACACGGTCGCCCGCCTCGACGCCGTTCTCCGCTAGCACGTTGGCCATGCGCCGGGCGTCGTCCTGAAGCTCGCCCCAGCTTACGTCCCGCCGTTCACCCGAATGACTCTCGAACACCATTGCGAGTCGATCCGCTGGGTGCTTGAACCCGACGTCCTGCGCGATGTTGTATCGTTCCGGAACCTGCCAGCGGTGGGACGCACACACCTCGTCATACGAACGCGTTTTTGATTCGCTCATCGGTACCCCCGGTGAGATGCCCTTGATCGCGGAAACGTTCGGCGCTCGCCGGCGGATGCGGCGTTCGCCGTAATGACGGCCCGCGGATCCATTTAGCCCATTGTGCGACGGCAATTACAAGAGGTTCCGTCGCGGCGCTCGCGGCCGATGCGCAGTGCGAGTCGGATAAAACGCGTTTTGGGTAGAATGTCAGCCCGAACGACGACGAGCGAGGCGCAATATGAGCCGTAGAGTCATCGTCCTGGGCGCTTGGGCAGGCCTCATTGCCTCGGCCGGTGCGCCCGGTCAGGAAACGATTCACGCAAGCCCGGAGCGCATGCAGGCGAGGATCGAGTCGCTGTCGCGATTTGGCGCGACGCCCGAAGGCGGAGTCAGTCGTGTTGCCTACAGCGACGCGGACGTCGAGGGCCGGGCGTGGCTCACGGAGCGGATGCATGACCTCGGTCTCGAGGTCCGCGTCGATACCGCCGGCAACGTCATTGGCCGCAGAGCCGGCCGCGACGACGGGCTGCCGCCCATCCTGTTCGGATCGCACATAGACTCGGTTCCCGGCGGCGGCAACTACGACGGCAACGTCGGCGTCGTCGCCGCGCTCGAGGTCATCGAAATCCTGAACGAGCACGACGTCGAGACCCGCCACCCGCTCGAGGTCGTCAGCTTCACCGATGAGGAAGGCGGCCTCGTCGGCAGCCGGGCGATGATCGGCAAGCTGACGGAGGAAGCGATGCAGGTCGTATCGCACAGCGGCATGACCGTGCGCGACGGCATCCGGCGCGTCGGTGGCGACCCCGATCGTCTCGACCTCACGGCCAGAAAGCCGGGCGAACTCGCCGCCTTCATCGAACTGCACATCGAGCAGGGCGCGATCCTCTATGAAGACAGCATCGACATCGGTGTCGTCGAAGGAATCGTCGGGATACGCTGGTGGGACGTCACGGTGGAGGGCATGGCCAATCATGCGGGCACGACGCCCATGAACCGGCGCAACGACGCGATGGTCGCCGCGGCGGAGCTGACGCTGGCGATCAACCGCGTGGCCACCGAGCTCGAAGGCCGGCAGGTCGCGACCGTCGGTCGCATCCAGGCGTCGCCCGGCGCGCCGAACGTGATCCCGGGCAGAGTCACGATGAGTCTCGAAATCCGCGACCTCGACGCCGGGAAGATGCAACGGGTATTCGACCTGATCGAGGCCGAGGCCGACGGCATCGCGGCGGCGAGAGGCGCCGCGATCCGATTCGAGGAGCTGGACGTAGCGTCCCCGCCGGCGCCGACGGACCCGCGAATTCGCGACGTCATCGCGCAGGCCGCGGACGAACTCGGGCTTTCGTACCGCCGCATGCCGTCCGGTGCGGGTCACGACGCCCAGGATCTCGCGCTCATCGCGCCAACCGGCATGATCTTCGTGCCCAGCGTCGACGGCATCAGTCATTCGCCACGCGAATTCACGTCGGCCCAGGATATGGCGAACGGGGCGAGCGTGTTACTTCGCACCGTGCTCGCAATCGACGGCGGTGCCCCTCTTCGATAGATTCGTCTACACTACCTCCGGCTGCGTCGCGGTGCTTTTTCGTTTTGTGTCTTCTGACGAACGCATTCGGTACGCCGCGATTCCGGGGGCGTATCGGATCGTTTGCAGACGAGGCGTGACATGAGCCGTACGATCATCATCATGGGAGCGGCGGGACGCGACTTCCACGTGTTCAACTGCTGTTATCGCGACAACCCCGAATTCCGCGCGGTCGCATTCACGGCAACTCAGATCCCGCACATAGAGAACCGCGCTTATCCCGCCTCGCTGGCCGGCTCACTTTACCCGGACGGCATCCCGATCCGGCCGGAGGACGAACTCGACGACCTCATCGTCGAACACGCGATCGACGAGGTGGTTTTTGCCTACTCCGACGTCAGCAACGCCTACGTCGACGAGCGCCGGCGGCAGGTGGAAGCGCACGGCGTCACGTTCTCGACCTTCGACGTCGACGCGACGATGTTGCCGTCGTCGAGGCCGGTCATCGCGATCAATGCCATCCGCACCGGCTGCGGCAAAAGCCAGACGTCGAGGCGAGTCACACACATCCTAAAAGACCTGGGCAAGAAGACCGTGGCCATCCGCCACCCGATGCCCTACGGCGATCTTGCCAAACAGGCGGTGCAACGCTTCGCAACGATGGACGACCTCGACCGGCACGAGTGCACGATCGAGGAACGGGAAGAGTATGAGCCGCACATCCGGAACGGCGTCATCGTGTACGCCGGGATCGACTACGCGGCGATACTGGCCGAGGCGGAAAAGGAGGCGGACGTCATCGTCTGGGACGGCGGTAACAACGACACGCCGTTTTACAGGCCGGACCTGTGGATCGCCGTCACCGACCCGCACCGGGTCGGCCACGAATTCGACTACTTCCCAGGGACCGTGAACTTCGAGCGCGCCGACCTGATACTTGTCAACAAAGTGGACTCGGCCGATGCGGCGAACGTCGAGGCCATTGTCGAGAACGCGAAGAACGCGAACCCCGGTTCGATCATTGTCCGCGCCAACTCGCCGCTCGACGTTCCGGACCCGGGCGAGATCGCCGGCAAGCGCGTGCTTGCGGTGGAGGACGGACCGACGACGACACACGGCGGCATGCCGTTCGGTGCCGGTGTGCTGGCGGCGAGGCAGAACGGCGCCGCGGAAATCGTCGACCCGCGTCCCTGGGCGGTGGGCGAGATCGCCGAGACGTTCGAGCATTACCCCGAGACAGGGCCGTTGCTGCCGGCCATGGGTTACGGCGAGGCGCAGGTGCGCGACCTCGAAGCGACGATCAACGCCGTCGATTGCGATCTCGTGCTGGTCGCCACGCCGATCGATCTGACGCGGATTCTGAAGATCAACAAGCGGTTTCAGCGAATCGGGTATCGCCTCGCCGAGGAAGGTGATGCGCTCGTGGAGGCGGTGCGCAAGGCCGCGGGCTGAGTCGGCGAAGCTCGTACCGGCCGTTCGCCGGTACGTTTTGCGACTAAGCCTGCCAGCTGGATCGATGTCTCACGGCGTCCGCCCATTGGTTCACGTGCCTGCAGTCATCGGGGACGGGAAGATCGAGGGCGTCCGCGATCATCAGGACCGTCATCCCTTGCACGTCGGCCATCGAGAACTCCTTTCCCGCGATGAACGGCCTTCCGTCGGACATCTCGCGATCCAGCCAACGCCATCTGCCGGGCATCGCCTCGCGCTGCGTCTCGGCAAAAGCAGGCACCTGATCGACGACGTCGGCAAAGAGTGACAGCGTATGGCGTACGAACAGGCCGTAGGTCATAAAAAGCTGGGCATAGATCCGCTGGCTCCACATTTCGATATGGCCCTGCTCGGCGGCGTGCCGCCCCATCAGCGCCGGATCGGGATACGCGGCTTCGAGGTATCGGCAAATGGCGAGGCTTTCGGTGATGATCTGTCCGTCGTCGAGCTCCAACACCGGTAGTTCGCGCAGCGAATTGATGGCTCGAAACTCGGCTGAACGTGTACCGGCGGGAATCTCGACTTCGATGCGGGGGATCTGAATGCCCTTTTCCGCGATGAAGATCCGCACGCGTTTCGTGTTGCCGGAGTGCGCGTTATAGAGTTTCATTGGCTCGTCGATTCTTCCAGAAAGTCATCGAGCGCTTGGAGCCCGCCGCTCCAGCCGCCGGTGAGGGCGCGGCGCGCCTCTTCGGTTTGCAGGCGTTCATGAGTGACGCGGACCTCGACACCGTCGTCGCGGCGATTGAAGTCCACGGTGACACGTGTCGGCGCGCCGTTTTCGTCTCGCCACCCTTTGACCTGTTCTTCGGAGGCCCAGGTAAACACCAGCCTGTGCGGCGGACTGATCTCGACAAAAACGCCGAAATGGTGGAAGACGACGTCGTTCGGACCGATCATCCGAAAACGCCACTCGCCTCCGACCCGCGGATCGTGCGTCAGCACCTCCATGCGAAAACCGGGAGGACCGAACCATTGTTCCAATGACGGGGGATTGATCCAGGCGTCGTAGGCCGCCTCCACGGACGTGGGATACACGCGGCTGACGCTGACCGTCGGGGGCGAATCGATGGCGTCGGCCTTCGACGTCATTCCTTGACCTCGAGAAAGTCGCCGAGGGAATCGAGCTTCTGCTCCCAAAACTTGCGGTAGTGCAGGACCCAGTCGAAGACTTCCGCCAGCGGCTCTGCATTCAGACGGCAGCGGATTTTCCGGCCTTCCTTGATGCGGCTCGCAAGGCCGGTGTTTTCGAGAACCTGTATGTGCCGGGAGACGGCGGCGAAGGACATGTCATGCGGCTCGGTCAATTCGGACACGTAGGCGTCGCCCAGCGCGAGCCGCGCAATAATCGCGCGCCTCGTGGGATCGGCCAGCGCTGCGAATACACCGTCCAGGTGCGATCTCGATTGACGGGACAGGGTCTTTCTCCGGATATTCAACGAAATTGTAAAATAAACGAATCGCTGCAGTTATTCAACAACTTTGTTGAATATTATGCTGGATAGCGACGCTTGCAGAGACCCTGCGAGCCTCAGATCAGCGAACCGCGTTTTTTCTCACGACGGATCGCGTGCCACGGAATGAGGACGCCGAGAACGCCATAGAATATCCCGGGAACGGCCAGAAGGTTGGCGGGCAACACGGCGGCCAGGAGAATGGAAACCAGTGGAACCGCCACGTTCAACCACCAATGTTGTTCGGCCGTCTGCGTGTCGAATACTTCAAGAGCGTTCAACGACAGGCTGTCGCGCTGCGAGCGCGCATATCGATTGAGCATCACGATGATGCCCGAAAGCGCCGCGTATCCGATGCCGAAGATCGTATACATTGAGCGCAGATCCCCGCTCGAGCCAATCGTGAAATACGAGTCGAGAACCCCGCCTGTGAAGAAATCAATCGCACCAGAATAGATCGCCCGGAGAGGGTATACGTAGATGAGCACCGCGAAGATCAGCAGGAGGCTGATCAGGACGGCTCTGGCGTCCTCCAGACCGAATCGCCTGCTCCAGATGTGGTGGGCGTACCAAAACAGCATGATGTTGGCGAAGCTCGCGGCGAATGCGGGAATCTGTTTCATTGCGCCGATCATTGCGTCGAAGTCCTGCGGTATGGAATCGCCACCTCCGACGACCAGGAGCGTCACGGCAAATGCGAAGGCGGCGTCCGTAAAGGTCTCCAGTCGCGTTGTTTCGGCGCCGCGCTGCCGGAATCCGTTGACAACCGGCATGGGCCGCGTCTCAACGCCGCTCACAAGAGGAGTTCCCGGAGTCACTTACGAATGGAACGAACACAAGCCCCCTACCGTTCGTACGCCGTATGTCCGCGGCCCTTGCCGCCACCCGCAGGACCGATCGCCGAATGATAGCACCGTGACGCGGACGGACGGCAAACAGGTCGGCGCAAACCTCTCGAACGACCTATGTTCTGTTAAATTTCGCTTGATAGCTGCCCGTTGCTGTCATAGTTTGGCTGTAGTGACAAAGGCAAACCCGTCGAAAGACGGGGACGCAAAACCACCGGTCTAAGGACGTTCTTCGTCTACGACAGCGGAGTCGCCGGATGAACCTAGCGGACACAGGGTTGCGCAAACAACCGTTTCGTACCCATGGCAAGCCACTGGTGCTTGTGCCGTATGCCGCACAGAGAAACGCCGCCCGGTTTCTCGACGATACCTGCGTCAACAAACACGGCCTGGGACTATTTCACGGCCCGCCCCTCTCGGGAAAAACGACGATCGTGCAGCAATTCGCAAGTTCGCTGCCGCGCGACCACGCAGTTGCCGTCGTCGATGGAGCGCGCACGGATCCGGACAAGCTACTGAAGCAGATTCTGAGCCAGTTCGGTTACGACCAGGGCGTCAATACGGCCAGTGAACGTTTCAACATGATCCGGGTGGTCGCCTTGCAGCAGGCCGCAACCGGCCGGCCGCCGGTGCTCGTCATCGAGAACGTCCACAAGATGACGCCGATACTGCTGGAGATGCTTTGCGAGCTGGCCGAGATGTCGGTCGATAGAACCAGCGCACTCAGGATCATTCTTGTGAGTGATCATCCGATGCTGCCCATTGTGGAAGCGCCGGCGATGCAATCGATCGAGAACCGCCTGACCGGCAAGTTCCTCTTGAAGCCGTTGACGCGGACCGAGACGGCTATTTACGCGCACAAGAAACTCAAGAGCGGCGGCTGTTACAACCCGAGGGCCGTGATGCCGCCGGCGGTGTGCAATCGCTTGCATTCGGCGTCGGGCGGCTGGCCCGGCGTTATCGACCGGCTGGCAATGATGGCGCTGGCGAAAGCCGAACACGTTCCCTTGCTGGTCGAACACATCCCGAAAAGGCTCCAGAAAGACAAGAAGCCACCCAACGTCGTCACCCCCCCACCGCAGCTCATCCTGACCTACAAGCACAAGATGCTGGGAAAGATCAGTCTCGACAGGCCGCGCTATTTGATCGGCCGAAACGCGCATTGCGAAATCGAGATCGTCCACGAATGGATCAGCCGGCAACACGCCATCATCGTCCGCAACAAGAAGTCCACCGTGATCGTGGACCTGAAGAGTCGCAACGGGACGTACGTTAATGACCAACGCGTCAAGAGCCACGTCCTCATCAACAACGACATCGTTTCCCTGGGCGATCATCGCCTCAAATTCGTCGACCCGTCGGCCACACACCGGACCAGCCTGCGCGGCGCCGGATGGGACGCCACCACGCTGACCCAATCTATCCGGGATTCTCGCAAGGTGTTGATCAGGAAGTTGAGGAGGACGAGTTGAAGAGACGTACCGACCGGACCGTGAGGTTTGCGCTGAAAGACGGCACGCTCCGAATGCTCGATACGCTTGACAATCCGGATTCGAGGCGTATAGTGCGCGGCCCTATGATCAATTTCATCAACAACGTGGTGTTTGCAACCGGACCCGGTACCCGGCCGCACGGCATTCGTGCGTCTCGACTCCGAGCGGTTCCTGTGACTCCGAACGTCGGAGCCACGATGCGTTAGCCTTCCCGTCTTTGTTGCTGGAGGGCTCATGAGAATGACCCCTTCCAGCGCTGAAAGAGCCCTGGTTGGACGTCCAATCAGGGCTTTTTTATTGCCCGGAAAATCAACAAGACACAAAGGAGGACAGCCATGACTAAGCTTGAGAAAACGAAGCTGAACGGGTCGCCGACGCTGACTGGCATCTGGCTGACCTACCGACAGAAGATCCTGGCGACGATGAGCATGCTGACACTCGAGCGGCTCTGCGACGTTGCCGTGCCGTTCGTGTTGGGCATCGCGATCAACGACCTCATCGCAGGAAGCTATCGCGGCATCTGGCTGCTTGCCGCGCTCGAGCTGACCGTGTTGACGATCGGCACGTTGCGTCGGCTGTACGACACGCGCGTCTACGCACGCATGTACACCGAAATCGCCGACCGGACGGCGAAGACGTCGACGTTGCCGGTAACCAAGCGGGCCGCAAGGCTGCAGCTCGGACGGGAACTCGTCGACTTTTTCGAGTGGGAGCTGCCGCAGCTCGTCGCGGCGATAATCGGGATCGTCGGAGCGTTCGCGATGTTGCTGTATCTGCTGCCGCTCGTCGGCGGGATCAGCGTGCTGATTGCCGGATTGATCGGGCTGGTGTTCGTCGCGAGCAAACGCCGCATGTTCGGGCTCAACAAGCTCTTGAACAACGAGCTGGAACGGCAGGTCACGATGCTCGAGCGCGATACGGACATTTCGCGCCACCTGCATCTTGGCCGGCTCGCAAGATGGCGTATTCACCTGTCGGACATGGAGGCAGCCAACTTCGCGTTGGCAGAGCTGATGCTGGCCGCACTGATCATCGGTGCCGTCGTCATCACGACCGGGACGGGAATGTCGGTAGGCGGGGTATTCGCCGTGCTGACTTACCTGATCGACCTGGCGGAAGGACTCATTGTCCTGCCATGGACGTATATGCAGTCAATCCGTGCTCAGGAGATCGGTGGCCGTATGGCGGCTTCGCAATGAGCGTGCGTGGCTCCCGGTCGGGAGCCACGCTCGACTCGAACTGGCGACCCGGGGAAACAACGAAGATCGAACCGCTACAGGTACTCCGGCTTTTTGTGTTATACAAGCCAAACTCCGATTCACTTTGTAATAGCCATTGCGCGACGAACCACTCAACATCGCCGGCCGAATTCGTGCCGCTCGTATGCGCGCGCAGATGGAACCGGCCGCCCTGAGAGCGGCGTTGCGCGAATACGGGATCGACCTGTCCAAGACCGGTTTGCACCGACTCGAAACAACCGAACCCAAGAACCCGAACCTGAGGATCATCGAGGCGATAGCGGAGATCACCAACGTGTCTCCAGGATGGATCCTCTTTGGAAAAGGCCCAAGCGTTCCCGATACGGAGGTCGGCTCCGCTATACGCAATCGCGTGATTGACACCATTGAGCTGATGGCAGGTGCACTGGATTTAACCGTTCGTCAGGAATCGACGCTACATAATTGGCTGAAATCGGTTCGCACGACGAAACCGAAACGCATCAAGAAGCCGTAGTCGTTCAGACGCTGTTCACTTTTTCGGAACTTCTGTTCACTTTAGTAGTTGACAGATCTTTTTCTACGCGTATACTCCCGTCCACTATGAATTACTTCATTCAACAACCCGGTTTACCAACCGCCGCCAAACAGCGCTGGCAGTCTTATGCCAACGTCGATGGAGACGGCGGCGCTCGCCTGTCCGGTATGAACGTCATACCGGCGCATACGGCGTTTAACCGTTGTGATTCGCTCGCCACGATTAGTGGGGAACCGATGACTTAGCCTTCCTGAGAACATTTCCTGGAAGGCTCGAATATCGAACCTTCCAGGGAAACTCCAACAAGAGACCCCGGTCGGTTCACACCCACCGGGGTTTTTTTATGCCCGGCGGAACGCTCTTTAACAATGTGGATTGTGTAGACGTTGGGGCAGAGCCTTTGTCCTCCATGAGGATGGGGAAAGGCTGCGGCACTCAGACTTAGGCCCGTGCGCGTATGCGCCTGCCCCAACGTGCTGACGTGGATCGACCGCGCGTTTGCCCGAGTCCGGTTCACCGCCAGCAAAGATGTTTCAATGGAGCGGCTATTACCGGCGAAATAGCCCGGCTGTAAACCGGGTGCCTCTTGGCTGTGCGGGTTCACCAAACGCGCCAGCGTTTAGGACGCGCGAAGCGCGCCCCGCAGGGGTGAGAATCGGCGCCAGACGATTCTAATCAACTCCTACCTGCTCCACCACCCAGATGAGTCGTCCAGGCGACGACGGCGGACTGTTAATCCGCGCTGAGCGAGGTTCGAGTCCTCGATCTGGGGCCAAGGCTCTGTGGTGAAATGGGATCACATGCCCCTGTCACGGGCAATTCCGGGGATCGAAACCCCGTAGAGCCGCCAAACAACTGTCCGGGTACGGGGTACAGCCGGTCCTTACAAGACCAGCTTGCTGAGTTCGAGTCTCAGACGGACAACCAGGTCTATGCGGGTGTGGCGGAAGCAGGCAGACGCGCCGGGTTCAGATTCCGGTGTCTCATGACGTGTGGTTTCGAGGCCCTCCACCCGTACCAGATTGGGGGGTGCTCAAGGGTAAGCTGGTTTCCCTTGCAAGGAGACTGTATGCGCGGAGCGTTACCGCGATCCTCCACCAGATGCTGCGGCCGTCGTTTAAAGGCCAGGACAACGGTTGTTGATTCGCGGCTTCGCCGCTCACCTTTCACGCGTACTCGCTGACGCTCGTACGCCTGTTGGACGATTATGCCGGGTTCAAGTCCCGCTGGCCGTACCACGCTCCTATCGTCTAGTCGGACCAGGACACCACTCTTTCAAGGTGGAGACCGGGGATCGTAGCCCCGTAGGAGTACCAGACAATGTTGAGGTAGCCGAGGAGGCATTTGGACTGTGACCCCGACTCAGCGGTTCGAGTCCGCGCCTCACCCCACGATGCGGAGCTGGGAGTACACGCAGGCTGCAACCCTCCGTTCGACGGTTCGAGTCCGTCCCGCATCTCCAACTCTCTGTAGCGTAATTTGGTGACCCGCCCGCAGGGTGAGCGCAGCGAATCACTCCTGCCGCAGAGACCGGATAACTGCGCTGTAGCTCAACGGTCAGAGCATCCGTCTGATACACGGGAGGCAGGTGGTTCGACTCCACTCAGCGCGACCACGCTTCGACTGTTAGTGCAGTCCCGTCGTTGCCATCGACCGGTGCCGGGTGCGATTCCCGGTCGAAGCTCCACGCCCGACAAGCATTAACGGTGATGCACCGGCTTTGTAACCCGGAGAACGGGGATCGTTACCTCGGTTGGGCACAATACGATCGCGCAGTAGCTCAACGGTCAGAGCGGCACCCTCATAAGGTGCGAGGTGCGGGTTCAACTCCCGCCTGCGCTACCAGATACGGTGACCAACCGGATCGGAGTCTTCCCTGCGAAGGAAGACCGTGCAGGTTGGAACGCAAGCTTCGCTCGCTCACCGCCGCTATGCGGCGGTGTCTGTCGCAGCGCGTTGTGCTGCTCGGCTGAGTCCTGCTCGCCGTGCCAAACCCTCTCCGGTGGACCCGGTGGCGGCGCTTCGAACGCTGCTTAAGGAAGTTCGATTCTTTCAGAGGGTGCCAGATTCAAGGTGCTTCCTATCGAAGCCGGGCCACCAGACCCGTCGCAGATGCTGGGAGACGTAAGTCCGGGGGTGAAATACCCCTGATTACTGAAGGCTGCGCTGTTTGGACAGCAAGCAGTCTTGAACCGCGACCGGCATAGTCGGCCGACAGAAGTACGAGCGTCAGCGAGCACGCCCGAAGGGTGAGCGGCGCTGCCGCGAATCAAAACTGGGCCGGTGGCAACGCCGATGTAGCTGAGAAGGATTAGCGCCGAGTTGTAGCCGAGGCATCCTGACAATCCTCCGTAGCTCAAGCGGGCAGAGCACCGGGCTTTTAACCTGTGAGATGTCGGATCGTGGCCGACCGGGGGAACCAGACACGGAAGGTAAACCGGACAGGCGTGCCGGAGGCGGTTGCTACCCTACCTGATCGCTCACGCGGTTGTGATTCGAGTTCACTGCCTTCCTCCAAACGCCACCTCGTGTGCTGGGCATAGACGAGATTCCAAACCTTGTCGTGTTGGGTTCGATTCCTGAACGGGGTGCCAACCAATCGCGGTGTGTACAGGGTACCGACCGGATTCTGAGTCCGTGAGCGAGAGTTCGAATCTTTCCACCGCTACCAACCGGATGCGTCGAGATCAGGGATCGGAAGAGGCTTTGACCCTTGGAGATACGGTTCGAGTCCGTACGGCGCTGCCATGCTCCACTAGCCCAACCGGCGGAAGTGTCGGACTTAAACACCGTCAGGTCTAGGTTCGATTAGACGATGGCGTACCAGCTCTCGGTTTTTATCAAATTCAAGGTCATCGACTTCGGTCGGGGCCTCGTTTAGCGGCCTGGCGCTGCTAACCGTCGGCGACGGCGGGAAAGGAATGCAGCACTGCATTTCGCCGAGCCATTGCGCTCGGTCAATCCAGGCAAGTCCGGCCTCCCGAGTTCTCGATACGTCGGGAATAGCGGCGAAGTGATGCGGATGACTCGCATCGTTAGTCGTGAGGGGCAACGGATAGTGCAGGTGTGCGAGCTTCGCAAACAAGTGCGCTTGTGCAGAAATCCGGGGAGTCGGCGTGCAGCCGACGTCCTGGCTTTCCGTCTAGTAGCCGGCGGGTGAAAGACATTCGGCAAGTGGCCGCCTCGCGGCCACTTGCCACCCCCCGCTGCGGTAGCTCAATGGCAGAGCGTCGGATTGTCGATCCGGAAGATGTCGGTTCAAACCCGATCCGCAGCGCCACACTTGCGAGTGTGTGCTACTCGCGAATTTATCGTCGCGAAGCGACCCTTCTCAACCTGTCTTCGGAGGCATTATGAATATCAAGGACATCGTGAAAGACAATACCGTTCGATTCGTCCGGTATCGCCAGGGGGTCGCTTACTACGGCGTCAGCGTACCCACCGAAGGCGACTACATCTTTCCCGTTCCGCTCGAGGATATTGGGGACGCCACCCTCGAGCTCGAAGACAAAGCGATCCTGTTCATGCGCTACATCCGACGCGCAATCGGAGAAGGGTCGTTCGTTCCTCTGGCGTCGTAACTTTTGTAGACCGGTAGCTCAGGAAGAAGAGCGCGCGACTGATATTCGCGAGGTCGGCTGTGCAACTCAGCCTCGGTCTACCATTTTTTCTGGGAGTAGCTCAGGCTGGTCAGAGTACTCGGTTTGGACCCCAATTTGCCCACGTTGCCGAAAGAACGAAACGGATCGGTGCAAATTGATCTTTAGTGGAATATGCGGCAGTGCGCTTCCACTCGACCCACTAAAGATCAATCCGCATCCACCCTCTACTTTCTTTGGAAGCACTAGGGCGGATTGGGTTCGAATCCAGCCTTCCAGACCAAATTCGAAGGGAGACTCGCAAGGTCGGCGTGCTTATCCGGTTTGATCCGAGGAGCGCGCAGCGCGACGACAGACGCACGCAGTGCGCCCGCAGGGTGAGCGGCGCAGCCGCGAATCCACCCGGTGATGTCCTCACGGGCGTGGGGGTTCAACCGAGGCGCGTAGCGCCGACAGACGGATTCGCGAAGCGAATGCCGCCCGAAGGGCGAGCGCAGCGAGTCCATCCCCTCAGTCTCCTCCAAAAGACGATGGTGAGCCTAGCTTAACGGCAAAGCCCCAGGCCGTGACCCTGGTTGATACCGGTTCAAGTCCGGTGGTTCACCCCAAATTGGAGAAGTGGCCGAGTGGCTTAAGGCGCTCGTTAGCTAAACTAGAGGGGCGCTGTGTTCCACCCAGGTTCGCACCGAGGAGCGTAGCGACGACAGGCCGAAGGCCCATCCTGGCTTCTCCTCCAACATCCGCCTGTAGCTCAGAAGGAGCAGAGCAGCTTGTTTGACTCGCTTCGTTCACCCTGCGGACGCACTGCGTGCTTCTGTTGGCGCTTTGCGCCTCGGTGCGAACCAGCAGGCCGGGGGTTCAAGTCCCTCCAGGCGCTCCACTTTCCGCTCTTGGCATAGTGGCTGTGCACCTGGCTTTTACCCAGGTGACGGGAGTTCGATTCTCTCAGGGCGGACCACACAACATGCGGGCATAGCTCAACTGGCAGAGCGCGACGGTGCCAATGTCGAGGTTGTGGACTCGGTCTCCACTGCCCGCTCCCAGTCCGCCCACGGGGTTGCGTTACTCGGCAACGGCCATTGCGGACTGACATTTATTGCGCTAAAGATCAATCCGCATCAACCATTCTTCCACATTCATCATCGAGGGCGGATTGGGTTCGATCCCGGCCCTCTCGACCATATTGTCCGATAGCTCAGCAGGGCAGAGCACCGCTCTTACAGAGCGGAGGTCGTCGGTTCGATTCCGACTCGGATTACCAGGGTTGGGCCAGCGCGCGGCGTTCAGCGGTTCGGGTTCTGATCCCGTCTGGCGCACTCACGCTCCCATCGCACGGTGTGTACCGAGCGAACCGTTAGCACTCAACCACCCAGGGAAATTAGCTCAGTGGGTAGAGCATCAGACCTCTAATCTGAAGTCGCAAGTTCGAATCTTGCATTTCCGCAAATGCCCTGAAACGGCATCTTGGCAAGGCTTAGGCCCGCGGTTCGAGTCCGCTCCCGGGTGAGGATATCGCCCTCCCCGTGTCCGCTGTTAGCAAAGACGTTCGACCGCCCGAAAGGACGCCAGAGCTGTCCGAGCAGCACGACTGTCGCCGATCAGTGATCCGCCGCGTCGGTCCAGCGGGTCGTCCACGTCGTTTCCGCCTGACACTTGTGAATGCTTTGGCGATCACGGGAAAAGGTCGACACCGCGTGCACGATTCGCCCGATCGGCCGGCGCCACCGGTCCGCAGCACTCCTGTGACAGCGGCCACACATATTCATCCGTCCTGGTCGCAAATGGCGAGGACTCTTTTAACCATAGGTAATAGACGATAAAGGAGGTGATCCAAGTGGCTGGTCTCAGTCGACTGGCAGAAGTAGAGCGACGCATTCATGCGCGCAGGACCAGTCATCAGGCGACCGGACCAGCGCGAACACCGCGTCCAAAAAAACGCCCGTCTTTTGACGGAAACATCAACGAAGAAGGAGAACGCACTATGTGGTTCATGCAAAAATTCATCGTGCGCAAGCACGAACGCGGTCTCCTGTTTAAGGACGGAGACTTCATCAAGTTCCTGGAAGCAGGAACTTATCGCTACTTTGGCCTGCGCAGCCGCTACGCGGTAGAGCGTTTCGACCTGTCGGTCGCCGCGTTCGAGCACCGCCTGGCCGACTACCTGGTCGAGGCTGAACGCGCCGAGGTCGATCGTCTGTTTCACGTCGTTGAGACCCATGCCGACGAAGTCGCGCTGGTCTACCTCAACGAACGTGCCGCAGCGATTCTCGGCCCGGCGGAGCGCAAGCTCTACTGGAAAGGCGTGGTTAAAGTTCGCATCGAACGCTTCGACCTCAATGAGGGCATCGCGCTGGATGCACGCCTGACCAAGCGCCTCGTCAACGGCCGCGATGCACAAGTGCTTGCGGTTGCGGGCAAGGCCGTCTACGCCCGCGTCGTTCCGGACGGTCATGTTGGCCTGCTGTACGTTGACGGTGAACTCGCCGAAACCCTGGCGGCCGGCCTGCACGCCTACTGGAACGTTGCCCACGCCGTTGGCGTGGAGCTTGTGGACCTGCGCGTCAAGGCACTGGAGGTTCAGGGCCAGGAAATCCTGACCAAGGACAAAGTGGCGCTGCGTATCAACGTGACCGCTACCTACCAGTACGTCGACGCGGCGAAAGCCGTTCGCGCGGTCAAGGACCCGCTGGATCAGCTGTACAAAGAGATCCAGTTCGGTCTGCGCGCGGCGGTCGGTACCCGCAAGCTGGACGCGCTGCTCGAGGATAAAACCGCAATCGACCGCGACATCGCGGATCACCTCGGCAAGCGTTTCGCTGAGATCGGCCTCAGCGTGATCAGCGTAGGCGTGAAAGACATCATCCTGCCCGGCGACATGAAGGACCTGCTGGGCAAGGTGGTGGAAGCCGAAAAAGCGGCACAAGCGAACGTCATTCGCCGCCGCGAAGAGACCAACGCAACCCGATCACTTCTGAACACCGCAAAAGTGATGGAAAGCAACACCGTTGCGCTGCGTCTCAAGGAACTCGAGACCCTGGAGAAGGTTACTGAAAACGTCGGTAACCTGTCTGTCGTTGGTGGTCTCGACGGACTGCTGAATGGACTGGTGAACATCAAACAGTGATTCGGCACCGGGAGGGTGTGCAACGCACCCTCCCAACTTTTTCTACACGGCTGTAGCTCAGTGGACAGAGCGCGACTATGCGAAGGTCGAGGTCACAGGTTCACAAAACGCGCCAGCGATTTGGACGCACATAGTGCGCCCCGAAGGGGCGAGAGTCGCCCATAGGCGATTCGAGTCAATCTTGTCAGCCGTACCAAACATTGATCGGCGCTCGTCCAACGGCAGGATGCGAGACTTTGAATCTCGAGATCGCGGTTCGCACCGAGGCGCGTAGCGCCGACAGACGCACGAAGTGCGCCCGCAGAGCAAGCGAAGCGAGTCAATCCACGGCGCCGGGCCAAATTCGTCCGCGTTGTTAATCGAGGATCCGATGGACAGCACGGATTTGTCTTTAGTGGTTTACGTGTAAGTGCGTCGGCGCCACTACCACGAAAGTCGAAACAACCCCTGGGTCAGTCGTCTGACGGTAAGACGGCGGATTCGAGCGCCAAGGAACGAACTGCTAAAGAAACATCATGGCTTAAATGTGACTACCAAAACGATCACCGTCACAAGCACCAATCCTAGTGGCAAGAGAAAATGCCCAATTGCCTCTGGATCGGTTGCTCCTGATGTGGAGCGGCGCAGCTTTCCTGCCAACACGCCGTGTAATCCAGACAGAATCAACACCAGAGGGATCTTTATCGCTAGCCAGGACTGTGCGAACCAGCCCCCCTGAACCGCGAGCAGGATGCCGAATACCCAGGCAGCCACCATAGCAGGCGACGTTATGATCCGATCATAAGTCTTCAGCTGTTTCAAGAACGATAGGACGGGGTGTCTCAAGGATAGGGCCACAGCCACCATGCCACCGATCCACACAAACAACGACACCAAGTGTGCGGCTTTAGTGAGTGCATAAATCATTGTTGCGTGGATGCCTCCGTACTTCGACCGCGTAGCCATCGTTCATTGACGAAACCGCCCATTGGAATCAGGGCACCGACGAACAATCGGAAGGCCCCTATTCCGTTGATTAGTCCCTCTGCCCAAGATCGCACAACAAACCAGAGGAACACCATGAACATCAGTCCATGCACTGGTCCCACAACGGAGACCACCCATGGATCTCCGACGATGTACTTGATCGGCATCGCGACGCAGAAAAGCGCTAACAGCGTCACAGCCTCAGCTAACGCTGCGCGCCGAAGACCCGTCATAGCGTGGTGCTAACTCCAAGCTTCGTTGTCAACTAAAAAACCTCGCGACATCGAATTCCCCGGGGTACAACCAATACCAACTCGCCACGTAGAGCGCTGAGAAAACTACGATTGAAATCGCGATCAGGAGACGGCGTTCTATAGCATTCATACTGGAAATAATGCTGGACATCGGATATGGCGTAAATGACAATGTTCCGACAATATCGGCCATAATCTCCTGGAGACAATGAAGAAAGCAGCAGCTAATGCGAGGCGAGGCGTCCATCGGCGTGTCGTGTTTGTCGCATTTCCTCACGTTGTTCTGCTGGATCTGATTGGCCCGTGGGAAGTGTTCTCCCTAGCGAACAAACTCGCCGATAGAGATTCGCCACCGTACGATTTGGAACTGGTGAGCGGCGCTAATTCTGCGAAGATTCCCTCCGGCGGTGGGATTTCATTGGAAAGTCACCGACCGGCGAAGAACTGCCGGGGAGCTATCGATACGCTGATCGTTCCGGCGACTGATTGGGCGCGGGCCTCAGAGGCGCAACAATTCTCGTCCGTCTTACAGCGGCTGGCACAGCGGTCTCATCGTATCGTTTCAATCTGCGGCGGTGCTTTTCTCCTGGCAGAGGCTGGACTCCTTGATGGCAAGAAAGCAACGACGCATTGGCGTGGAACTGAAGATTTGGCCACACGCTTTCCAAAGGTCGACGTTCAAGCCGACTCAATTTTTGTGAAGGACGGAAATACCTATACGTCTGCTGGTGTTACCGCAGGTATAGACCTTGCCCTAGCGCTTGTCGAAGAGGATCTTGGACAGGCAGTAGCACTGGATTGCGCCCGTAACCTGGTCGTTTTCATGCGTCGCCCGGGCGGACAGTCACAATTCAGCGCCACTTTGGAATCGCAACATGCTGAACGGGACGTCATCAACGAGTTGGTAGCGTGGGCCGCCGATAACCTCGGCAATGACCTTTCCGTTCAGGTACTGGCTGAGCGCGCTCACATGAGCCTACGCAACTTCTCTCGTGTTTTTCGAGCTGAGGTTGGTCAAACGCCTGCCGCATTCGTCGAAAAGCTGCGAGTGGACGCGACGCGGCAACGCCTCGAAGAGACGGACGAATCAATCGATGAGATCTCCAAGCACTGCGGCTTTCGCAGCGCAGACTCGATGAGGCGTTCATTTCAACGCGTCGTGAAAGTAGCTCCCAGTGACTACCGTCAACGGTTCCGCAGGCTTTGACACCTTCATGCCCCTACTCCACGCCATACCGTCGGAGTTGTCGTCCCAGTGGGTTAATCCGAACCAAGGCTAGAAATCGCGACAATCATAAGATTGCCGAAACGGCAAACTTATTCCTGAATCGGCAGACAAAAGCACCGAGCTTCTAACTCGGGGATTGCAGGTTCAACTCCTGCCGGGGGTACCAAATACCATGGCCGTCTGACGGGAATTAGGCATACCTACCTGTCTTAGAAACAGGTGTTTCTCGGTTCGACTCCGAGGGCGGCTACCAACAACGCGGATCGTGGTAGTGGCTGCGGTGCAGCGACCAGCAGCGCACTAAAGATCAATCCGCACCGGCCTTGTCCGCATTGTTCGGCAAAATTGGGCGGATTGGGGGCTGCGCACCAAATCAGGGCACGTTGGCAAATGGATGCCGCCACCTAAAACGTAGGCCGCAGGTGGTCCGGATAACACCGGTCGTTGTCTAAGAGGTCGGGAGGGTATGGTTGAGGATGCAGGCGACTGCTCTGCGTAAGGGTTACTCGCTGGCGCGCGTTTTCCAACAACCGATCTGCCGGTAGTAATGCCCCGGTTACAACGGTATGCGGGTTCGATACCCGTCGTGTCCACCACAAAACTGCACGATCCACATTGTCACCGCGAGAAATGACGATGAGAATTCTAAAACTGGATGTAGGCGGACGACCGATCGCGTGGATTACACGCGAGGACGGCGCTTTGCTGTACTGCCGCGAGCAGGTTGCGTGGGAGGCCGGCGTTGAAGAGATCGTTCTTCGTGGTGGCTACTCACAGCGCACTGGTCTTCGGTCAGTCCTGCGCGTGAATTCGATCGTCGCTACGACTTCGGTAGACAAAGGTGCAGATGACTGGGCCGGTACTCCGGCCCTGACCAACCCGCGCCTGTTCCGTCGAGACGACTACATGTGTCTCTACTGCGGCGAGGTGCTGCCACCACGACTACTCACTCGTGACCACGTGGTTCCCGTATTTTCGGGTGGCCGCGACGATTGGGGGAACGTTGTGACGGCGTGCCGTCCCTGCAATCACAGGAAAGACAACCATGCGCTGGAAACAATCGGAATGCGACTGCTCGCCGTGCCCTACGCACCGAATCGTGCGGAAGGCCTGATTCTGGAAAACCGCCGCATTCTGGCGGACCAGATGGAGTTTCTGCGATCGCGCGTCGGCTCAGGCAGCCGGCTGCGTGTACCATGACTTTGGAAGGACAAGACAATGTCATATTTGCACGAAGTACAAAAAGTCTCGGACGCACATTACGTGCTGCCAAAGATCGGCGACATGCGTACCGAGGTTCACGCGTACCTGTCCGAGACGCTGTTTGCGCAGACCGATGAGGCGCTCTGGCGTCAGGCGGCTCAGGCCGCGGCTTACCCGGGCATGATTGGCCTGTACCTGATGCCGGATACCCACCTGGGCTACGGGATCCCCGTGGGCGGCGTTGCCGTGACGGAAGACGTCATTATCCAGGCCGGCAGCGGCTACGACATCTCATGCGGCGTCGTATACCTGCGGGTGCCTGGCCTGACGGCCGCCGACATCGCCGACTGGGACAAGCGCAAGTGCTGGATCGATGACGTCGAACTCCGCATCGCAACCGGAATCGGTAGCGACCGGCCGAAGCACATGCCGCGCCTGTCGGAGTCGAAGATCGAAGACATCTTTCGCTATGGCGCGAAGGCGGTCGGCGTGCGCGCGGACGTCTGCGAGCGGCAGTACATCGACGTGGACGACTCGGTGCTGGATACCGAGCGTGTACAGCGTGCCCGCGACAAGGCCTGCCCGCAGATCGGTTCGGTCGGCGGCGGCAACCATTTCGTCGAGATGCAGGTTGACGTCAACGACGGTTCGGTGTGGGTGATGATTCACTGTGGAAGCCGTGGTTACGGCTGGCAAACTGCGAACCATTACTTCTACGCCGGCGCGGAACTGCGCGGCCTGGCAAAGAACCGTCGGGAAGAATCGTGGCTGCGCGCCGACGAGCCTCTGGGGCGGGAGTACTGGGCGCATCACAATTCCGCGGCGAACTATGCGGTCGCAAACCGCCACATAATCGTGCGCGGCGTGCAGAAAGCGCTGGAAAACGTCTTTAAGGCAACGGGTGAGGTTTTCTACGAAATCTCGCACAACCTGGTGCAGGAAGAGACGCTGGTGCTGCCGGACGGCACGACCAAGAAAGGATTCGTACACCGCAAGGGCGCGACGCGTGCATTCCCGGCAGGGCATCCCGACCTGGTTGGAACCAAGTGGGAGGGGACGGGACACCCGTGCCTGGTTCCCGGTTCGATGCTGGACGGCGCCGCCATCCTGTATCCGTTGGAAGGGGCATACCAGTCGGGTTGCTCGGTGAACCACGGTTCGGGCCGTGTCATGGCGCGCGGTAGGGCGAAGCGTGAATTGGCAGAGATTCACGACGACATCGACGCCGAGATGCGCGACATCACCCGTACGTTGGGCGGTGTGGAGGTTCGAGGAATCGTAGGCAACACGGAGCGGACTCCGCTCGACGAGTGTGGTCACGTCTACAAGGACCTCGATGAAGTGCTCTGCGTGCTGGAAGCGGAAGGAATCGCGAAAATCGCTCACCGGATGTATCCGGTGGCGAACATCAAGGGCACCGACTGAGGTGCCCTCTCTTTTGAGAAACGATCATGAAACGGTCGGAAGCCCTGGAGATAATAGAATGCTTGCCAAAAGGTAAGACTCCATTCTATTACTTCAAGGACCGGTACGCGTTCCTGCTGCTCAACACCGTGGTCGATCGCGCAAAGACCAAGAGCGAGCTTGCGCGTTCACGATTCGCCAAGTTGTTAACCAAACCCATCGTCAAAGACACAATCGCCCAGTACGGTCGCGGAACCGTAACACCCGACGTCCTTTGTGCCTATTGGCCGCTTGATGCCGAGTGCTACTTTCTCACTCTCGATATCTGGGGATCAAACAACCGGTGGAACGACCAGACAACTCGCCGCGGGCACAATTTAGTGCTTCAGCTAAATTTCTCGAATAAACACGATGCAGAATATCGGCGGCTTATCGAACCGAGCGGAAAACATCCATTCGAGTACCGGGGGCACCCCATATCCAGAGGCAGGCGTCGCACACTGGCCTGGGCGAGATTGGACATCGATTTGGCCAGCGGCGAAGCGTTGGTAGAGGAGGTTCAGACAGATTGGGTTCGATACGCGCTCCGTGCCCGGCGGATAGCAGCTCGTCGTGGACAGGTTAGGTACGGAGATGGAGCTACGATATCGAAAGATCGAATCACTCAATACGTCGACAGCGTATTGATGCCGCACGTGCGGCTGTGGGATGAGGCGATTCTTGCGGCAACGATCTGGTTTCTACGTGAGGAGTTGGGCATCAACACGATCTATTATCACACGCACGAGTCGGGGGCGTTGTTGAAAAAGATTTCGTATACGCTGCCGCCGCGCTCACTCTATACGAAACTCCCACGTAAATTCTGTTTTTCTCAATCGGGTGAGCGTCCCGATTTCTTGCCGAAGAAGGCGAAGACCGCGGATTCGAGGAAACTGCTGGAAAAGGCTAAATTCCATGTAATGACCTGGTAGTGCTGATTGCTTGATGGCCGGCGAGAAGCAACTGTTTCTGATCATTCGCAAACGACATTCAGGATCTTGCCAGATTGAGAAAAGGAGAGGCGACACGCGGTTTTTAGTTTAGTTGCGGAATCTCCTTGAGAACTCTGGCTTGGCTTCGTTATTCTTTCCCCCAGCTCATTTCTACGCCGAATTCGCTACCAGACCTCTCGAATCAGCCTCAGGAAATTCTTGCCGAGTATCTTCTCGATCCTGGCGCTCGAATGGCCACGCCTAGCGAGCATCTCGGCCAGCTTTTGAAATTGCGTGGGCCCCATTAAATCCGGGATAAGCGGAACAACCTGGTCCGTTTCGCCTGCGGCGCCAATACCGGCCTGACGCCGCTGCCTTACTTCTTCGGCGATTGCGGCGCGATACATTGACATATCGTCAATTGCGGTAGCGTCTCCATCAGTGCCAATGCCGACGTGCTCTTCACCACAGACGTTGACGGCATGTTCAATATGCCGAATTACGTCGGCTGCTCGAGCTTGTCCGTCGTGCCGCAGAAACGGCATGAAGTAGATTCCAACGACACCGCCTTTTTCCGCTACCAGGCGCATTTCCTCGTCGGTCTTGTTCCTTGGTATGTCGACCAACGCACGGCAACCGGTATGGGAGATCGTAATCGGAACATTGGCGGATTTGACCGCATCAAGACAGGTGTTCTCACCGCTGTGACTAAGATCTATCAGAACTCTATTGTCGCTGAGCGCTTCGATGAGCTCAAAGCCGAACGGAGTCAACCCCTTGTTTTCCGCGACCGAGCTCCCGTCGCCAATTTGATTTCGACCGTTATACGTCAACTGAATGATTCTCACCCCGAGATTGGAAAAGGTGCTGACGCGTTCCAGTCTATTGCCGACGCTTCTTGCATTTTGAAAGCCGAAAACAATACCTATCTTGTCTTCTTCTTTTGCTCTTAGGATGTCGTTGACGGTCCAGACCTTGAGAAGGTCTTCAGGATGCCGCCGAATCAGGGCGTTCCATCTCGCAATATCGTCAATCGTGTATTCGTAAGGCTCTTCCGGACCGGCTACGTAACCAAGGGTCACATTGATTGCGGTTACGTCAGAATCACGAGTATCGCGAATGGCGCGGCTATCGATGTTACGGACACGGGCCAGAGTTGCGTTTGCAATATTCTCAACTCCCTGCCCCGATTGCCGGGCCCAGAGATTCTGATTGGATATTCCTCCCAGGGCATTGAAGACGATCAAATCCTCAATACGCATCTCTCCATCAGCCGCGTTCAAGGGAATCGGCACCATGGCAAATGGCGATGCAACGAGTCCTGCCGAACTCATCTGCACGAAACTACGTCGCGATAATTTTTGTTTCATGTCGCTCACCATTTGCAGCTCTGACGGGTTGTGGCTTTTCTTGTGCAAACTGCCTGACGTTCCAAAGACGCAGTGTAAATCGGGGCGGCATACCCGCCCCCGACTCCACCTGCATTAGAAATTACGGCGAAACGAGACGCCCGATGTCCTCGGGCGCACCGCAAAAACGGAACGATCGGTAAAATCGCTGAATGCCCGGTTGGATTGACCCGTTTCGTCGAAAACGTTGTCCACGTAAATCAGCGCGCCCCATTTCTCGCCATCGACGGCGAGACTGATATTGGCTAACGTGTAGTCATCGATTTCCAGAAAGAAGGGGTCGTCCGGCCGCAACTCGGTATTGCGGGAATCGACGTGCGACACATCCAATCGAAGTGATCCGTCGAGGTTTCTCGGCAGCCGGAAAAACGTTTCCGCGGCAACGCCGAACGTCAGGTCAGGAACACGCGGAATGTCGTCCCCATCGAGACCGGGTGCCCGAAAGTCACCGGATTCGTCAACCTGGTCTTCAGTCAGCTCGGCGTTCAGGTAGGTGAACCCGCCGCTCAGCAGCAAATTTTCCAGCGGCTGCGACGTGACCTCAATCTCGATTCCATTGACCTCGGCCGAGCCGGCGTTGCCGATGAACGCGAACGCGCCGTCGGGTGTTGTACCGCCGACCTGGATGTTGTCCCAATCCATGCGGAACAACGCCGCGTTTAGCGTCATGCTGCCGTCGAGCAACGTCGTTTTTGCACCCAACTCGAAGTTGGTGACGGAATCGGAGTCGAACTGCGGCGGAACCTCGACGAACACCGACTGATTTGCGCCGCCGAGTCGAAATCCTTCGACAACCTGGAAGTACGTCATCACATCGTCGGTGAGATCATAAGATGCATTGAATTTGAAAATCGTGTCTTCCTCGCTTGCGTCTCCATCGGGAGCTGGCCCCGCCGGCGCATTCACCAGGCTGAAGCCCACTATGGTTTCACCGCGGTTCTTTTTGTCATAGTCGAACCAGCGTGCGCCGCCGGTGACACGGAATCGATCGGTGATGTTGTAGGTCACCTCACCGAAGAACGATAACTGGTCAACGTCCTCGAATGCCTGGCGGAAGAAAATAAACTCGAACGGTACGCGCGCCAAACCCTCGGGTGTTGCCGCCAGCACCTGGCTCTTTAGATCAGATGAACGGTCCTCGATGAACAGTCCTACCGTCCAGTCGAACATTCTCTGACCGCTCGACGACAGGCGAACTTCACCTGTCCAGCTTTCGATGTTCTGCGGCTGCTTCACGGTCGCCGGCAGGAAGCCGTTGATAAACTCCGTGTGCGCCGCCGCTTCGGCGGGCGTACAAACGTATGTCGCCGGATCCTGTCCATTTTGAATCGCGCAGATCGCATTGTTATCGAAACCGGCGATAAACGGCGTTGTGTCGAAATTGAACTCGACAAAACGTTCATAGTAGGACGTAGAGGCAACGAGGTCTGCAAACCCAAGGTCCCAATTGAGCGTGGCATTGAAAATGTCCGCATCGTCGACCAGGATCTCTTGCGTGACACGATCGGTCTGGAGTTCTCCGACAGTCGGGAAAAACTCCGGCCGGCCACCGGTATCGGTGCGCTGCACCATTGCCGTAAGATCCAGTGTGACGCCGTCGGACGGCAGCCAGCGTAAAGCGGCTCTGCCTCCCCAGGTTTCCTCATCGTTGATATTCGAGCTTCCCAGCGCCGTGTTGTCGACGTAACCGGATTCGTCGCGATAGTAGCCGACGAATCTTGCAGCTAACGTATCCTCGACCAGCGGCACGTTCACCATGCCGTTGAATCCGAGGTTTCCGCTACCGTTATTGGTACTCGATACATCGGCTTCGACGAACCCGTCGAGCCCCGAAGCATCCGGTTTGTTGGTAATGACTCTGAGTGTGCCGCCCACCGACCCTGCGCCATACAATGTGCCCTGCGGACCGCGCAGTACTTCGACACGGTTGATATCGACAAGTTTGAAATCCGGCTGACGCGAGCCGCTATCGGCTTCCGCACCCGGAGCGCCGGTCACGAATGTCTCGTCGTAATAAAGGCCGACCTGAGACTCGCCGACGCCATTGATGCCGCGAATCACCAACCGCCGTTCTCCGGGCCCTTGGTCGACCAACGTCAGTCCCGGGACTGAATTGGCATAGTCGATAAAATCATCAGCGCCGCGCCGCTCCAGCAGGTCACCGCTCAGTGCAGTAATCGATATTGGCGTGTCCTGCACCGTCGTTTCTCGCTTGGTCGCCGTGACGACAATTTCGTCGAGCGCTCGACCGCTGTTTTCGTCTTGCTGTGCGTAGGTTTGCGGTGCGGCGAGAGCCACGGCGATGAGAGCTTGCATCCGAACGTGTTGCCAGGTTTTGTTATTCGACATTGTTATTCTCCCCCGTTGGATTCACGATCCTGATCGGCATTCGGCGCAGCTTATTAAAAGAACGCGCTCTTCACTGAATGCCTGATACGCTGCAATGTACTTGTTCTATAACTGGTTATTTCCTCATAGCTGATTTTTGAGTCCAATGCCGCAGTATCCGGCATTGATACAAGGTTAGACGAATCTTTTTGGAATGGGGAAATTTGGGCATAACAGAATCCGCTCTCGCGGGCTCATCGGGGCCGGAATAATGGCAGCAGCCAGAAGAGCCCGGCGTGAGATCGACAAGCCCGTCTTCATCAGTGTGTAAGGTCGACGCCGGCGAAGTCGCGAAAGCGCCCTGCTATTTCACAGCACCCAGATGGCGGTCGAGCCAGCTCTCGATCTCCTCGATCAGCTCGCGCCGGTCGGATGGTATGTGCCCACCGGCTAGACGGGCGTGACGCTTGTCGTTCGGCGACGTTCCGAGCAGCTCGAACAACGTTCTCTGCGCCGTAGCGAACGGCATGATGAAGTCGTCGACGCCGTTGATCATCAGGGTCGGAACCATCGAGCGCGGTGCGAACGCAATGAGCGAAGTATCCGGTGGAAAAAAATCGACGCTACCTCCGCCGAGGAGGACACTGGCGGCGAACCGGTCTTCGATCGCGGTGAAGATCGGGCCGTATACGGCCCCCGCGCTGAAACCATAGTAGGCGATTCGGCTGGAGTCGATGTCGTCGCGCTGCTCGAGGTAATCCAGCGTCCGTGCCAGGTCCTTCGACCATACCGCAAGCATGTCGCGCATCTGGTTGGGTCCAGCCGGAATTTCGGTCTGCATGGATCGCTGGTACGTACCCTTGTAGACGGGATACACCAGCGCTCTTCCTCCGCCCGGTATGAAGTCGAACAGGTAGGGCGAAGCCAGCACGCCATCGGCGTCGAAAAGGAACGCATCGTTCCCGGGATACCAGACCACGGCCTGGTAAGGAGGCTCGGCAGCCGGCGGCAGGAACAGGTGCGCCATGACCCGCTCACCGCCGTAGGCCGCGTCGAAGGACACGAACTCGTAGCGCCACTTGCTTTCCTGCCGACGCTCTTCGACCCGTGCGTCGAGCGGCCCCTTGTCGTACTCGAAAATCCTGCTGTAAGCCTCGTACAGCTCATCGCTGACCGTCGCCAGCGCGTACTGCTGCTCGTCGAATTCCAGCACCTGGGTCAGCTCAGCGTCGAGCGGCGCCGGGTAGCGCGCGCAGCGCAGTCCGTTCGTCGCGGCCCGCACCCACGGATCGTTGCTGTCCGTATCGACGTTGAACGAGTGGGTAGGATCCGACCAGGCGCCTCCGAGAACGTACCGTCCAGTCGGACTGGCGTTGAAAACCCACTCGCGCACATTACCGGCCAGGTCATACGTGCCGAAGTCGCTCAAGGCCCGGCGATTGCCGACCGGCGCCGGTGCCTCCCCGAAATTGCTGACACCAACGATGTCGGAAAGCTGTTCCTGCCGGTTGGCGGCGGACCAGTGAAACAGCGTTGGCAGCTCCTTCTCTCGATACCGGCAATAGGCGTCGGCCTCGAACCAGCTCACACCGCGCACGGGCATATCCGCGCCGTCTTGATCGTAGCCGCCGTCCTGCCAACCGGCAGGGCCCGGTTTACCGTCGCGGTCGACGAAACGGGCCATGGCGTCGGCGAACGGCAGTTCGCGCCCGCCGTCGACAAACGCCTGCTGCCAGTAGCGCGGCGTTTCGTAGCCACCATCGGCGATGAATTCCGCGTACTCCCGGTTGGATACCTCGTACTGGTCCAGCCAGTAATCGTCGAGTACGACCGGCGGAAAAAGCACTCGCTGATAACTGCCACCCGGGATCCTGGTCATGCCCGGCGGTTGTTCGTCCTCCGGCACCAATGAAAGACCTTTGCCGAACACCGTGAACGACGCGACGCCGAACGGCGCGCCAACGAATGTGGCGTAACCCTCTTTCTCGATGCGCCATTCCATCATCGCGTACGGAATACGCTGCCCGATGAGGGGCGTTTCACCGACGTCGATCCACGCCTCTTCGCTCGCGTACGGTCGAAATCGCACGCGCGCACCGTCCGGCTCGGTGTTAATGACGATGGGCAGCGTAATGCGGTCGAGCCGTTGCCGGATCGGCGGATCGTCGGGCAGCCGTTCGGCAATCGGATACAGCAGGCTGTAGGCCCTTGCCAGCTCACCGGCTTCCGTCAGTGCGTCAACCTCGTGCAGCGTGTCTCGCTCGATCCAGCGAATGGCGTCGTCGTAGAACGCCTGGTAAGCAAGGACTGTAGCGACAACGACGATGCCGAGCAGCGTTGCGATTGCCGCTCGCTTGTCGAGTCGGACCCCGCCCTTGCCGGCATGCCGCGCCTCGATCTCTCGCAGGGCGGCGGCCAGTTCCGCCGTTGTGCCGAATCGTTTGTCGGGGTCTTTCTCGAGACAGCGCATGACCAGAATCTCGAGCTCGGCAGGCACCTCCGGCCTGAGTTGCCGTATGGGTTCGGGCATGTCCGAGAGCAGGCTCTCAACGACGGCCGCGGTCGTCTCGCCGCGAAACGGCCGCTGCCGGGTTAACATCTCGTACAAGGTTGCGCCCAGGGAGAACTGGTCGGCAATCGCATCGACGGGCTCTCCCCGAGCCTGTTCCGGCGACATGTACGGCGCCGTACCCATCACGGTGCCGAACCGGGTCATGCGACTCAACGCGAATGTGTCGGGATCCTCCGGCGACCCGGCCGCCTCGCCGGCGTTGTCCAGCGCCGGCATCACCGGGCCCTGCGACCGTTTCGCAAGACCGAAGTCGAGCAGCTTGGCGCCCGACTCGCCGAGCATGACGTTGCCCGGCTTGATGTCACGATGGACGATCCCGGATTCGTGAGCGCGGTTTAAGCCCTCGGCGAGTTGTCGCGCATAAGTCACGGCAAGCGGCACCGGCAGAGATCCTTTTGCAAGCGCGGCCGCGAGCGTTTCACCGTCGATGTACTCCATGACGAGGTAACCAACGCCTTGCTCGGTACCGATATCGTGGAGTGTGCATATGTGCGGGTGATTGAGCCTCGAGATCACCCGGGCTTCGCGCTCGAAGCGCTGGCGCCGGGCGTCGTCATCGGCGAACCGACCCGGCAGAACCTTGATGGCGACGACGCGCTCCAGCCTGGAGTCGCGCGCGCGGTAAACCTGGCCCATGCCGCCGGTGCCGATGAGTGACTCGATTTCGTAGGGGCCCAGTCGTGAACCCGGCTCGAGAAACGTTTGGCTCGCATCGTCGGGCGAGTCACCCGTTGCCGCGACGAGAAGCGGCTGTTCCAGGAAACCGTCGTCGGCTGCGTAGAAAAGCAACGACTCGACTTCATCGCGAAGCTCGCGGTCATCGGCGCAGGTTTTCTCGATGAACGCCGCCCGATCGTCTTCCGGCAGTTCCAGCGCCTCGCTGACGATCGCCTTGATGCGTTGCCAGTTTTCGTCGCTGTTCACTTGACGGTTCAGACCTCCGTGAGACGCGGCGCCGACCCGCGGATCACCGCCGGCGCCGCCTCGGCAATGTACTAATTACAACCAAACCCGGCAGACTTGCAACACCGGGACTACGGAGGCCATGAGCGGATGCGGCCTCCCGAGGGTCACGGCGACATTTGCTGCCGCCTGGCGCATCCGTCATGGCAATTCTCCTCAGTCTGCCCTTCGGCTGTAGTAGCCGACTCGGCGCACCTGGTAGGTCCACAGATTGGCCAGGTCCTGCGACATACCGAGGATCTCGCTACGGCCGACGACTGCGATGGAGTCGGTGCGAGTCGAGCCCAATCCGGTGACGAACGTCAGCGTGCCCGTGCAGTCCGGGTTGATGACCACCGAGCCTTCGTAGGGAACCCCGGGCGCGAAGAACGTATCTTCGACCGTGACGTCGAAGGTCCCGCTTATCGAACCGTCCCGCTTGATGAACATGGTGCCGAGTGCCGTGATGTCCTTATCCGGCGGAAGATCCGGCAGCATCTGCCGGCCGATGGACGTTGCGAACAACCACCTGCCGGTGACGTTTCGCAACGAGCAACCGTATCGACCGCCGATGAACCGCTCGGGCCCTGCGTAGGACTCGCCGTTCGTAGCGGATTCGGCGCCGGCGGCGGTGCCGCACAGCGATGCCATAGCGCACGCTACCAGTATGTTTTTGAGTGATTTCATCGTTTTCTCCTCGTTTCGCTGTTTGCCTGGCCCGGCGATTACCGCGCCTTCATTGGTTAAGGCGCAGACAGCGAAAAAAGGGATCACGGGAATTCCGGAATCGTCAGTCCCGACCCGACAACGCGCGACGGAGCCACACCCGGGCGACTGCCCAGTCGCGCTTTACCGTGGGAACGGATACACCAAGTACGGCGGCGATCTCGTCGTTCTTCAACCCGCCGAAATAGCGCATTTGCACGACCTGGCACTGGCGCTCGTCGAGCGCCGCCAGTTTGTTCAGCGCCTCGTCGAGTGCAATCAGATCGACCTCCTCGACACGGCCGTCCGATTGCCGTGATTCGATGAGCGTCACGGCGCTGGCATCGCCGCCTCGTTTTGCGGCTTTCCGTTTGCGGGCGTGATCGACCAGTACACGATGCATGATCCTGGACGCCATCGCGAAGAAATGCGCACGATTCTTCCAGGAGATGTTTTCGTAGCTACCGAGCCGGAGGTAGACCTCGTGGACCAGGGCGGTGGGCGCGAGGGTGTGGCCGGCTCGCTCGCCGGCAAGGTGATAACTGGCGACGCGGCGCAGCTCATCGTAAACGGCCGGCATGAGCTCAACCAGCGCATCGTGATCGCCGGCCTCCCATCGGGCCAGCAATTGTGTCAAAGGGCCGGCATCAGCCATCGCAAGCGCTCCGATTACCGGCTTTACATCGATCGCCGGGGCACAGTTTCGTCAAAGGGTCTCAATCACGCGCGGTAGAAACCCCGAAAGGGAATTATCGCAAAAACTCGAGCCAACGTGTCGCAGGCGTCCCGAGCCCCTGGACTGGTTAGTTGCGGGAACCTGCACGAGCTGAACGAGTCCTATCGCGAGCGCGCCATTGAAAATACGCTTGATCTTTGCTGATTTACCAATGCGCCTACATCATAAGCGACACGAAACGCGAACAACCAACCGTCGAGACATGCATGCCGCACCGCACATTCCTTCTTCGATTCTCTGCCTCGGCGCTGCTGCTGTCGATGAACACCGTCAACGCCGGCTCCGAATACGTCGAGCCCTCGTTCAGGGTCCAGACGGCTGTCTTGTCTTTGCAGTTTCCCGAACAGAATGCTTCAAGCCTGGCGTTTGCAGGACGCAACAAGGATGGGAAGCCGATGCTGGGGCTGATTCGTATCGAGCAAGGCGATCTCCGTTATCGAGAGATCGATTTGCCGGATGGCGCCGTTGCGATCGACGTCGGGCCGGTATCCGCGGAGGCCAGCGCGCTGTACGTACTGGCTGCCGGTGCGGTCTACTCGGTCACCACCTACCAAAGCGAACTCGCATTGATCGCCGAGACGACAAGCCTCTACCGCGGTCGCTCGCTCGCTGAGCTGACCAGCGACCTCGACTTCGCTCGTGACATTGACGGCGATGAAGTTACCGAGTTGCTCGTTCCGGACTTCGATGCTTTGCACGTCGTGGGTGCGACGGCTCGCCGCAGCATCGCATTACCCAGTTATCGCCGCGGTTACGATCAAACCGTCACGTATCGCGCGCCGGCGGTAGCGACGGCGCCTGACGTGGCCGGCGGCAGGTTGTACGCCGTGCGCGGCGACGAGCTGTTGCAGTTCGGGCCAGGATCGAAGACGGCGAGCGCCAGCAAACTCGCCCTGGGCCTTAGCAACGAGCTGGAGCAGGAGACCTTCTACAACAGTTATGAGGACATCGATCAGACTGACGTAGTTCTGCGCGAAGTGGAACGGTTCACGGACGTCAATGGCGACGGCGTGCCGGACATTGTAACGCTGGAGACCGTCAGCACCGGCGTGTTCAACAAGACCACGACTTATCGCGTGCATCATGGCAGACTCGAAGCCGATCAACTCGCCTTCGACAGCGAAGCGGACACCGTACTCTCCAGCCGCGGCTTTCAGCTCAGTGCGCGGATCGCGCCGCTCGATGACACGCGCAAGATGATGGTGACCGCGAGCGTCCAGCTTGGTGTCGGAACGATTATTGGCGCGCTGTTTTCGCGTGCCGTCACGATGCGGATCAACGTCCATCCACCCGCGAGCGACGGGACCATCGCGTCGGCACCGAGCACAACCATAAAGGGCCGCGTCAGATTCGATTTCGGCACCGGACAGGTCGAGTTTCCGACCATAGCGTTCGGCGACATCGATGGAGACGGTATCAACGACCTGATTCTGAAGGAACGTAAGCGCGTCTTGTATTGGCGGCGCGGAACCGGCGACGGTAGTTTCGAGACCCGCTCCAAAAAACTGGAAGTTACAGGCCCCGCCGACGGCACGAACGTGGCGCTTGCCGACCTCACCGGCGATGGCCGAGAGGAGCTGGTGGTGCTCTACGGCAGAGCGGACGGGGAGGCATTGACGGGCCGTGTTGCGGTGATTCGCGACTTTCCGCAGAGCTGATCCGCGAGCGTCGAGTTCCCCGCACCCCGTGCGCCGTTTACGTCAAGGCATAGACTTCATTGCCGTTATCGGCCAGCTGCGACTCCAGCCACTCGGCAAGGAGATTAGTTACGCGGATTTGGCAAGCGCCTGATCCAGATCAGCGATGATATCGTCGATGTGTTCGATGCCGATACACAATCGAATCATGTCCGGGGTGACGCCGGCCGCCGTTAGTTCGTCATCCGAGAGTTGGCGATGTGTCGTAGACGCCGGGTGTGCTGCGAGTGACTTCACGTCACCAATATTCACCAACCGCACGAACATCTCGAGCGAGTCATAGAACTTCACACCCGCATCGAACCCACCCTTGATACCGAACGTGAGCAGTGCCGAGGGTTTGCCATTAGTGTACTTCTGGGCAAGCTCGAAATAGGGAGAGTCGGGAAGGCCGGCGAAGTGTACCCATTCGACGCGGGGATGTTCAGAAAGGTATTTCGCAACCGCCAGAGCGTTCTCGCAGTGCCGTTCCATCCGCAACGGCAGCGTCGCAAGACCTTGCAGAATTATGAAGGCGTTCATCGCACTCATTGCCGAGCCCGTGTTCCGCAATGGGACGGTGCGGGCGCGGCCAATGTATGCGGCGGGCCCGAGTGCCTCTGTATAAACAACGCCGTGATAGGAGCTTTCGGGCTCCGTCAACATGTGAAACTTCTCCGCGTGATCCGCCCACGGGAAGTTGCCGCTGTCGACGATAACGCCGCCCAGGGAGTTGCCGTGGCCGGCCATGTACTTCGTCAGCGAGTTAACGACGATGTCGGCGCCCCAGCGAATCGGTTTGATCAACGCCGGGGTCGCAACGGTGTTGTCGACAATCAGCGGGACGCCTCGGTCATGCGCCAAGTTGGCCATCGCCTCGATATCGACAATGTTGCCAGCGGGATTGCCAATAGACTCGCAGAAGACGGCTGTCGTCTTGTCGTCGATCAAACTTCGCATCGCATCGACCGAATCATTCTCGGCGAAACGTACGTCCACACCGAGTTTTGGGAGCATGTGCTTGAACAAGGTGTACGTACCGCCGTACAGCAGCGGCACGGTGACGATGTTGTTGCCCTTCTCGGCGATATTCAGAATTGCATAATTGATGGCTGCGCTGCCCGCACTGACACACAAACCTGCGATACCGCCCTCGAGTTCCGCGCTCCGCTTTTCCAGTATATCGACGGTGGGATTCATGATCCGCGAATAGATGTTTCCTTCCACTTCGAGGTTAAACAGTGCGGCGCCGTGGGCTGCATCATCGAATTCGTAGGCGACGGTCTGATAAATCGGTACGGCGACGGCCTTGGTGGTGGGGTCTGCTTTGAATCCGGCGTGAATAGAGAGTGTCTCGTCTTTCATTGTGAATCCTTAGTTTCGACTGAGTGGATTTTCGGGATCTATTCCCGCCATGAACTGTTTTGTGCGATCGAGATTGGTGAGCTGATAAACCAGGCCAAGCCAGTTGTTGACAATCGATTTAGCCGTATCTCCCCAGGTGTTCATGAGCTCGACGTCAACTTCGTTGTCGAGGATGTCGATGAGCGCATCAGTATTTGAGTAGGACGATTCTATGCGATTCCACACCTTACTCGGAAAGTAGTTTTCGGGAAATGGCGGCAATGCATCCCGTGCACCGGACTGATAGCGGCGTATTTCGCGCTTGTATTCTTTGAGCAAACTATTGTAGTCGTACTCGGGATGGCCTTGAAAATAGACGATTCGGATCTGATCCGAACTCACCGCCATGTGTACGCCGCCTTCATCGCTTTCGGCCAGAACTCTCAGGCCGGCGTCCTCCAGTTGTTGTCGTGAGATATCGTTGAATCGCGAATGAGGAACATCGAATTTCGTATTCACGTCGCGCATTAGCGGGTGGTCCGCGTCACACACACGATGGCTGTAGACACCCCACCGTTTCGCCGGTAATGGCTGCCGATCAATGTCATGAAAGCGTTTCAGCAGGGCGTGGGTTGCCAGACAGGAGCAGAGAATCGACGCAACATTCCCTTGCGCCCAGCTCACCACATCGAGCAACGGCGTCCAGAACTTTTCCTGATTGAGATGCGGATTGGCGACGTTCGCACCCGTGATAATCAGTGCGTCCAGGCCTTGTATTCGCAGTTCGTCAAAATCGCTGTAGTAACGCTCGATGTACTCACAGGTTTCATCGCTGCGCTCCAGCGCAGGTAGCGAGAACGGATAAACGTAAAACTGCGCGATACGATTACAGCTTCCGACCAAACGGATGAACTGCCGCTCAGTCGCCTGCAACGCCGCATCCGGCATCATGTTGAGAAAACCGATATGCAGTTCACGGATGTCTTGCTTTTCGGCACGCTCCGGAGACAGAACGTCGTGGCCTTGCCGGCGTAGCTCGGCGAAGGTCGGCAGGTCCGTGTGCGCGATGAGTGTCACGGTCAGTCAGCGATTGGTTGCAACTGCAAGGGTTGTTTGTAAGCGTTTCTGTGGAACACCACTTGGCACACCAGTGTCACTCGGGTATCGGTAGTTTGTCTGAAAGAATCGCCGAAAGCACTACCAGGCCACTGTTTCGAGCGGATGACTACACACTACCCGGCAGCCGAACTCGCAAAGCTCACTGAGGCAGCGTACAAATTATGCGAAGGGGACGGTCACAAGCCTGAACTTCTGGTGCTGCGACAAGTAAATGTCAGTTAGGCCTGACGGGGAACTCACGCATCCCGATCCTGTTTCTCGGCTTCAGGGGACAGCCTGGCCAAGAATCAGTCAGCCAGGTATTCAGCCAGCCAAGCGTGCACTTCTTGCCAGTAGTAACGCGCCTCAGACCCCTTCATGATCCAGTGGTCCGCGTCGTGAAACACGAGCAGCCGTCCGGGAACCTGTCTGCGCTGCACGTAACTCCATGCCGCGATCGTCTGGTTGATGGGTACCCGAAAATCCTTCTCGCCGATTGTCAGTAGTATCGGTGTCGAGTAGTTGCGGGCAAACGACGACGGGCTCTGCTCGTCCCAAATCGGGCTGTCGCCCCAGGGCGGGCCGCCGGCATTGATTTCACGATGATGTATGACGTCACTCGTCGACCACTGGCCTTCCATGTCGACCAGTCCCGCATGACCCACGAGGGCGCGAAAACGCGTGGTCGTGCCCTGCAGCCAGTTGATCAGGTGGCCACCATAGCTCGCGCCGCTGGCGGCCTGGCGATCGGCGTCGATGAACGGATAGCGCCTGATAGCCTCGTCCAACGCCGCCACGATCTCATCGCCGGGAGTCTTCAGCGGATCGCCCTGTATCGCCCGCGAGAACTCGACACCGTAGCCGACGGAGCCGGTGTAATCGGTCATGACCACGACGTAGCCCGCAGACGCCAGCAGGTGCGGGCTCCAGCGAACGTGGTCGGCATCCAGCGACGACGCGTGCGGGCCGCCGTGGATCAGCGTGACGACGGGATACTTCTTATTCTCGTCGAACTTCGGTGGCAGCGCGACGTAGCTGTGGATGCGCCGCCCCAGCGTACTCTCGAACCAGAATTCCCTGAACGGTTGCCGGTCGAGGACCGCGGCCCGGTCGACGTTAAATGCCGTCAGGCGCTCGTGCTCGCCGTTGCGGGTATGAACACGAACGATTTCGGCCGGCCGCGTCGCGTCTTCCCAACGAGCGACGACTGCCCGCCCCGCCGCCTGCGGGCCGGCATAGACGCCGCCACTGTTGCCGTTCAGCGCCTCGACACCGCCCCGGCCGCTGGCAGCCACGCCGAAGAGCCGCACCCTGCCCTCGTCTGGCGCCGTGAAATACACACGATCGCCGCCGCGGCTCACGGTCATGTCCGATACGGAACGATCGAACCCGGCGGTGAGGAGCTTCGGCTCAGCCGGAAAGTCCTTGGCCTCGCCGCTTTTCGGCCAGTCGAATTGCGCGATCTCGGTGAGATTGTAGGCGTAGCCCGTAACCGGTTCGAACAGGCAGTACAGCGAGTTCCCGTCCGCGGAGAACGTCGCCGCGCGGCAACTCCACTCGTCGCCGACTGTCAGCGCTTCCGGCTCACCGCCGCTGTCCGCGATACGGAACAGGTGGTAGAGCGTCTCGGCGTGCGCGCTGTCGTCCAGGTTCACCGTCGCCGATATCACCAGCGCACGGCCGTCGGGCGCCCACTCCGGGTGCAGGCTTTCGCCCGCGAGCGACGGGACGCCGGCGAAGCCGGGCAAGGCCACGAAATCCGTGCCTGCCATCAGGTCCCTCGCCTCAGCGCCCGGCACGGCCTGCTGCACAAATACGTGCGTCTGCAGATCGTCGCGCCAGCGATTCCACTGCCGGATCGGAAAGATCTCGTATGTCGAAACCTCGTAGTCGCGGTCTTCCCGCGCCTTTTTTTCTTCTGCATTCTCTTCGTCCGACATGGCACCCGGATAGACGCGGCTCTCGAATGCCACGCGTTTGCCATCCGGACTCCATTTCGGCCCGGATGCGCCGGTGGCGAGCGACGTGATCTGCTGAGCCTCACCCGGCATTGTCATGTCCAGCACGTATATCTGGCTGACGTCTTCTTCGCCGCGCTTACTGCTGAAGGCGATCCGTGTGCTGTCGGGACTCCATGCAACACCGTCTTCCGAGTCGCTCGATGCCGTCAACCGCCTAGGCTCCCGGTCCCCGTCCACAGCCACCAGCCACAAATCGCTGACGGTTTCCTCTTCGTCGTAGTCAGGCTCCGTCACCTGAACAATCACCCACTCGCCATCGGGACTCGGCACCGGCGTTCCGAGGCGGCGCATGGTCCAGACGTCTTCGTGGGTGACGGGGCGTACATCGGCGCCATCGTGGCTGTCTGCAACGACATTGGTTGGGAAATAGACAAGCAACAACAAGCCGATGATTCGCGACACAACGATTCTCCTCGTATCCGGTGGGGCAAGCGCCACATAATACTCTGGGTCATGCCGTTCCGCTCTCAGCATTTTGTGCATACATGATGCATAGCTGACATACGCAAATCTCACGCACGCCGTGATTTAGAAGCGGACGTCCCACATCCGCACACGCCCGTCCCACGAGCGGACGTCTCCGGCCGGTAGTGATTCGGCTGAAAAACACTGAAGCTCCACATATCAAGCGCTTACGGTCTGCACGCAAGCTGGCACGATTAATGCAGATTTGCCGGCATGGATATCAAAAGAACGGGAGTTCAGGCGCGCAAGCGCCGTCGCCGGATTTGGATCGGGTCGGCGATAGCCGCGGTGGCCGCGCTGATTGCCTTCGTCATGCTTGGCATCGAACCGCCAACGCCCACAGTACAGCAGTCGCAAATCTGGATCGACCGCGTGCAGGAGGGCGAGATGCTCCGCCAGGTGCGTGGCACAGGCGTACTGGTGCCGAGGGAAGTGCGATGGATAGCCGCACAGAGCCCCGGCCGTATCGAGCGTATCCTGGTCAAGCCCGGAGCGCGTGTCACCGCCGACCAGGTATTGATGGTCATGACCAACCCGGACCTGCACCAGGCCATGGAAGAAAGCGAGTGGGCCCTGAGCGCGGGGCGGGCCGAATTCGCGTCGGCACGCGTGGAGATGGAAAACGAGATCCTGGACCGACAGGCAAACCTGGCCAGTGTCGAAGCCCGGTACGAGAGCGCCCGGCTGCAAAGTGAAGCCGAAACCAGACTCTCGAAAGACGGCATCGTCCCCGAAATTCAGGCGCAGCAATCCACGCTGGATGCGGAGCAGCTGAAGACTCGCCTGGACATTGAGCGCCAACGATTCGAGAAGTACCGCCTGGTCGTCGAGGCTCGACTGGAAGCCGAAGAGGCACGGGTTCAGCAGCTGGAAAACACGCTTTCCCGGCGACGTGAGCAGGTTACCAACCTGGAAGTGCGCGCCGGCACGGACGGCGTGCTGCAGGAGTTGGTCGTGGAAGAAGGCCAGCAAATCGTCATCGGCACGAGCATCGGGCGCGTGGCCCGTCCCGGTGACCTGATGGCGGAATTGCGGATACCGGAGATCAACGCACGATTCGTGCAGCTCGACCAGCTTGTCGCGATCGATACGCGCAATGGAAAGGTCGGCGGCCGGGTAGCCCGCATTGATCCGGCGGTAAGAAACGGGACCGTACAGGTTGATGTCGATCTGGCGGGCGAATTGCCAACGGGCGCGAGACCCGATCTCACGGTGGACGGGATCATCGAGATAGAGCGCCTGGACGACGTCGTCTTTGTCAGCCGCCCGGCGTACGCCCAGGCCGACAGCGTAACGCAGCTGTTTCGCGTCGACGACTCCGGCGTCGCCACGCGCGTACAGGTTCGACTCGGCCGTACCTCCGTCAACCAGGTGGAAGTCCTGGGCGGCCTGTCGCCCGGTGACCAGGTCATCGTCTCCGACATCAGCGCATGGGATCGTCACGATCGATTGAAGATCGACTACTAGGGCCCGTGAGTTTGAAAGATGCTACTTCGTCACAGAAACAGGAAACCAGAATATGAGTGCCAGTCATCTGATCGAGATCAATAACCTGAGCAAGGTCTTCTATACCGACGAGATCGAGACCCATGCCTTGTCGGACATCGAGCTTCACATCCGTACCGGGGAGTACGTTGCGATCAACGGTCCATCGGGTTGCGGCAAGTCAACCCTGCTGTCGATTCTCGGCCTGCTGGACACACCCAGCAACGGATCGTATCGGCTGAACGGCGTACCCGTCGAAGACATCGACATAGTTGAACGGGCCCGAATCCGCAATCAGGAAATCGGCTTCATATTCCAGGCATTCAATCTTATTGGCGAACTGACCGTTGCGGAAAACGTCGCCATGCCGCTGGTTTACCGCGACGGTGTGTCGAAGGGCGAGCGGTTCAAGCTTGCGGAGGCTGCGCTCGAGCGCGTAGGCATGGCGCACCGCGTAAATCATTACCCGGCCCAGCTATCGGGTGGCCAACAGCAACGGGTAGCCGTAGCCAGGGCCCTCGTCGGACACCCGAAGATCCTGCTGGCCGATGAGCCCACGGGTAACCTGGACTCCCGCAACGGTGAAGGGGTCATGGCCCTGCTGGAAGAACTCCATGCCCACGGCGCGACTATCTGCATGGTGACGCACGATCCCCGTTACGCCGAGTTCGCCCAGCGCAGCGTGCATCTTTTTGACGGTCGCATCGTCGACGAGGAAACGATGAGCCAGATGCGCGAGGAAGAGGAGCTACGATTTCGCAAGCTGATCGAAAACGCACGCCAGTCGGCTCGTGCGGCGACAGCCTGAAGGAGATGCAGCATGAGTAACCGTGACGACCTCGATTTTGCATGGAAATCGCTGCGCAAGAGCCCCGGGTTCGCTGCCGTCGCGATCGTGACGCTGGCGCTCGGGCTCGGGCTCAACGCCGCCGTCTTCAGCATCGTCAACGCAGTGCTGCTCAAACCGCTGGAGCTACCGAATCCGGATGAGCTGGTGTTCGTCAACGGAGAGATGAAGGTGCGCGAGGTAGACTATTTCCCGTATTCGCCTCCGGACTGGCGTGATCTGAACGACACGGCGGACCTGCTCGTCGGTATCGCGGCCTACAACACCTTTAACAACACGCTCAGAAGCCTGGAGGGTGATGCCGAACAGGTTATCGCTGCCGGCATCACCAACAACTTCTTCGAGGTGGCGGGGGTGCGGCCGTATATCGGTCGAGCATTCGATGCCGGGGACGCCGCCTACTCACTGCAGGACGTACCCGAAGGAACGCCGTTTCCTGCAAACACATTCGCACCGGCCAGGGTCGCGCTGGTCAGTCACGAACTCTGGCAACGGCGATTCGGCGGAAGCGAGGAAATCCTGGGGCAGGTGATGGACCTGGGTGGCAATCGGGTCGAGATCGTCGGCGTCATGCCGGACGGGTTCCGTTTCGATATGCCGCCCGAGGCCGGTACGAATCCGGAACCCGACGTGTTCCTACCCGTGCGGATAGACTACGAGAATGCGCTGCGCGACAACGTATTCATGAACCTCGTTGGCCGGCTCAAGCCGAACGTCACTACGGAACAGGCGCAGGCCCAGCTCGATGCGTTCGTCGCCCGCATTAACGACCGCTACGAGATCAGGGCGTCAGTCGGCTGGAATACCTATTACCGCGACTTGCACAGTGCGATCAGCACACCGGTTCGTGCGTCGGTACTCGTACTGATGGCAGCCGTCGTATTCGTGCTGTTGATCGCCTGCGCCAACGTGGCGAATCTGCTGCTGGTGCGAGCATCCAGCCGTTCACGCGAAACGGCCATTCGTGCGGCGCTGGGCGGCACCCGACGTCGATTGCTTCGCCAGATGTTTATGGAAGCCGGCCTCATAGCGATCGGCGGCGCTGTACTTGGACTCGTCCTGGCCGAGGGTGGCATCCGTTTCCTGCATGCGCTCGGCCCGGAGGGCCTGCCGATGGCGAGCCAGATCCGGCTGGACCTGAACGTCGTACTGTTCACGTTGTTGATCACCGTGGGCTCGACCGTGCTGGCCGGCATCGTGCCCGCGCTCAGGGCATCCCGGTCCAGCCTGGTCGACGAGCTGCGACAGCGCGCCGGCAGTTCCCGCTCCAGCGGCGGCAAGCTGTTTCGCGATGGCATGGTCATCCTGGAAGTCACGCTGTCTTTCGTGCTGCTGGTCGGCGCCGGCCTGATGGTGCGTAGCTTCATTTCACTGCAATCGACGGACCCGGGCTTCAATCCGGAAAACGTGCTGACGTTCAACCTGAACCTGCCCAACGACAAATATCCGCTGCCGGCTGACCAGCTCCGTTTCTGGGACCAGCTTTACGAGCAGATCTCCCTGACACCCGGCGTCGAAAGTGTCGGAACGATCGGCCCGCTCCCGCTTACGGGCGTAGGCCTCAACGGCCGCTATGCAACCGAGGAGAACAGCGGCAACCTGGAATCGTACCGGCAGGCGGATTACCGTGCCATCAAGGGCGACTACTTTCAGACCATGCAGACGGAGTTACTGGCCGGCCGCGTGTTCAATCGCGACGACGAGCTGAACGCGCCGGCCTACGTCATCATCGACGACATTTTGGCCAGCAAGAATTTCGCCGGCGAGGACCCGGTGGGCCAGAAGCTTATGGTGCGATTCGGGCCGGATCCCACCCTTGTAGAGATCATCGGCGTGGTGCGTCACCAGGATTCGGCTCAGCTCCAGGAGGAAGGGAACGATACCCTCTTCATGACGAACGAGCTGATGGCGGCTTTCGGGCCATTCGGATCGTTCGTCGTACGCACCCAGGCGGATCCGGCGAGCTTCGCCGGACCCGTCAGGGAACTCGTGCGCAACCTGGATGCCGACGTCGTTCTGCAGGACGTGCAGCCCATGACCGAGGTCGTGGATGAGGCCCAGGCACCGACGTGGTTTGCGCTGAGCCTGATCAGCATCTTTGGCGCTATTGCCCTGATACTCGCGAGCGTCGGTCTGTACTCGGTTCTGTCTTACATCGTTCGCCTGCGGCAGGGCGAGCTGGGCGTCCGAATGACCTTCGGCGCCACGCCCGCGCGCATCTTTTCGCTCGTCGTGGGCCGGGGACTCTTCCTGGCAGTGATCGGCGGTGCCTTGGGCGTCGTGATCGCGCTCTCGGTTACGCGCCTCATGCAGGACCTGCTGATCGGCGTCTCGCCGACTGATCCGGTTGCGTTCGTATCCACCGCCGTATTGTTCCTGGGGATTGCGTTCCTTGCGTCCTTCATCCCGGCGCGACGCGCAACCCGCGTCGATCCCGTGATCTCGCTACGCTGGGAATAGCCGACCCGCCGGCGACCGCGCATGCGCCCTGCCCGGTCGCCGCTTGACCCGTTGTGTCAATTGGCGTAAGAGCGACGGTATGTCAGCAGCGACAACAGCCCCGTCCGGGCGCAAGTCCGATCTCACCAGGGTGCTGGTTGCCGACGATCAGCGTGACGTAACACGGGCGCTCGAACTGCTGTTGGGTGGTGAGGGATTCGACGTCGACTGTGCCGAATCCCCGGAGGCGGTGCTCGCCGCCGTTCGCGATGAGAGTTACGACGTCGCCCTGATTGACCTGAATTACACGCGAGACACGACATCCGGCGCCGAAGGGCTGCAGCTGCTCGACGAACTGCGGAATCTCGATCCGGATTTGCGGGTAGTCGTCATGACCGCATGGAGCACGGTGGAACTGGCCGTGAACGCCATGCAGCACGGCGCAGCCGACTTCGTCGAGAAGCCCTGGAAGAACAATCGGCTGCTCAACATATTGCGCAGCCAGGCCACGCTGGTCGGAGCGTTGCGGGATCAACGGCGCATCCGCGCTGCCGGCCGGCGGCAGACCGAAGACGCTGCCGACGAGCTCATTGCCGAGGCGCCTGCCATGCTGTCGGTACTGGAGACGGTCTCGCGCGTGGCACCGTCCGACGCGAGTGTGCTGATTACCGGGGACAACGGCACCGGCAAGACCCTGATTGGCAGGCAGATACATCTCATGTCCGAGCGTGCGCAGGGGCCTTTCGTGCTGATCAACATGGGGGGACTGGCGGGCGGTGTGTTCGAGAGCGAAATGTTCGGTCATTTGAAAGGCGCGTTTACGGACGCCAGGGAAGAGCGTATCGGACGAATCGAGATGGCGCACGGCGGCACGCTCTTCCTCGACGAGATCGGCAACCTGCCAATGGAGCAGCAGACCAAGCTGCTTCACGTTATCGAGACAGGCCAGTTCGAGCCCGTCGGCGCGTCGCGCAGCCGAACCAGCGACGTGAGGCTGATCACCGCGACCAATTCCGATCTCAAACAGGCAGTCGCCGATGGCGCGTTTCGCAAGGACCTGTACTTTCGCCTCAACACCGTGGAAATCGAGCTGCCGCCGCTTGCCGAACGGTCCGAAGATATCGAGCCGCTGGCGCGGCATTTTCTCGCACGCCACCGCGAGCGCTACGGGCGTTCCGATCTGCAACTCTCCTCGGCCGCGATGGACGTGCTCGGTCGCTATCCCTGGCCGGGAAACGTCCGGGAGCTGGACCACGTCGTGGAACGCGCCGTGCTGCTGGCCACGGAAACTGCAATCGAGCCTGCCGACCTGCGCCTCGAAGATGGCGGTGGAGCGTTCGGCGCAGGCCTATCGGTGATGACGCTCGACGAAGCCGAAAAAACATTGATACAGACCGCCATTTCCCGTTGCGACGGTAGTGTGACCCGTGCCGCCAAAATACTTGGGGTTAGCCGCAGCGCCCTATACCGGCGGATGGAGAAACACGGACTTGGCACCTGATAGACAATCCGTCGGCACTCGGCACAGACAGCGACACCCTCATTACGAGCATCGACTGGTACTGATCGCAGCACTGAGCGCCGTGCCATTCGCCGTGCTTTGCGTTTTATTTCTTGCCGGCGTCCGACCGCCACCGCTCATCGGAGTTGCCTGGCTGCTGGCGGCACTGGGATTGTGGTGGCTGGGACTTCGCGCGCTCAGGAAGCGTGCCGCCTATTCATTGCGGACCGTGGCGACGTTGCTCGAGTCGCTACGCGAAGGCGACTTTCTCCATCGGGGTCGCATGGACATGCCGGGCGATGCATTGGGGGAACTGGTCAGAGAAGTCAATCAACTTCGAGACACCCTGCATCGACAACGAGTCAAGGTGCAGGAGACGACCGCCCTGCTTGCGAAGGTGATCGACACGGTGGACATCGCCGTGTTCACGTTCGGCCCTGATCGGCGTTTGCGACTGGTAAACGCGGCCGGCCGCGCCCTTGCCGGTATACAGACCCGGTCCAGCGACGAACTACAGGGGCTGGATGCCACCACGCTGAAGCTCGACGACCTGCTGGATGCTCCCCACCAACAAGTGATCGAGCGCGAGTTTGATGGAACCCCCGGTCGCTGGGAGGTTCGCCATCGCATATTTCGGGAAGGCGGAGAGGTGCATCATCTACTCGTGATTGCCGATCTCAGCCGCGCACTGCGTGAGCAGGAACGCCAGGCATGGCAACGACTCATCCGGGTGCTCGGCCATGAGATCAATAACTCACTGGCGCCGATTCAATCGATCAGCGAGACGCTGGCCGGCCGTGTCGACGGTCGCCTGACCGACTCGGGTCTTGAGGAAGACGTGAAAGACGGCCTGGGCCTTATATCCGACCGATCAGCGGCACTGGAACGGTTCGTCAAAGGTTACACCCTGCTGGCAAAGTTGCCGGAGCCGAGCCTGGAGACTGTAGACCTTGGCACCCTGATACGACGAGCGGCAAGGTTTGAGGATACGGAGAGGGTGACTTGCGACGGACCGGAAGCAATGGTTCAAGCGGATCCCGCACAACTCGAGCAACTCCTGCTCAATCTGATTAAAAACGGACTCGAGGCGAGCCCGCCGGACGGGAAGGTGCATATCGCCTGGACCGTCGACCAGCATGGCGCCACGATCGATATCGAAGACGAAGGCGCGGGCGTACCGGAATCGGAAAACCTGTTCGTTCCGTTCTTCACCACGAAGCCCGATGGTAACGGTATCGGACTGGTCCTTGCCCGCCAGATCGCCGAGGCTCATGGTGGGCAGGTCGAGCTCTGCAACCGTGAGGCGACCGGTTGTCGGGCCCGGCTGCGGTTACCGAGCATTTGAAGAGGCAGGTGCCGCAGGCTCGACAACCGGCTCGCTCGCGCGGTTATGCCGTTTTATCGGTTTCCCGAAGACCACCATCGTCGGACCGGTGTGACTCAAACTCATGACACCGGAGGGTCGGAGTTTGCGAGACGCATTCGAGGCGTTGATGGATTACGAGTAAGCTTGCTGCGACAGCCACGGTGCTGGAGAATGACGGTGCTTGAGATTGATCGGCGATTGCTTTTCGAGCATGCCGGCCAATGCGTGTTGATTTGAAACACGGCAGCACTCTCCGGGCCGGATGCGTCATGGATATCACGGACATGTTTGCAGCAATTCGCACTACCGCGTCGATCCTCGCTCTTTGCTTGCTGACCGCGTGCACGGAAAATTTGTCGGCCAACCGGCCCTATATCCTGACGACAGCCACGACCGGTGGGACCTACTACCCGGTCGGCGTTGCGCTGGCAACGATCACGAAGTCCGAGCTACACCGAACGGAGGGCATCAGCCTTTCCGCGATCAGCTCGGCCGGCTCGATGGAGAACATCAAATTGATGCGCGACAACCAGGCGCAGTTCGCGCTGTTGCAGGGTATCTTCGCGGCATGGGCATGGAACGGCGACGGACCGATCAAAAAGCCGCAACCGTGGCTTCGCAGTATCGGCGCCATGTGGCAGAACGCCGAGCACTTCGTGTTGCTGAAAGAGCTGGCCACGGACGGGTCAATCATGGACCTCGATTCGCTGAACGGCCACCGGTTTGTGCTCGGCGCCAGGAATTCGGGCGCGGAGAGGTCGGGCGACCACATCCTCAATAGCCTCGGCATCAACTACAAAGACAAGTTCAACCTCGCCTACATGGGCTATGGCGCGACGGCCAACGCGATTCAGGACGGCACCATCGTGGGTATGAATATCCCGGCCGGTGTTCCGGTGACAGGCATCACGCGGGCATTCGCGATGGTCGGCGACGAGCTGGTCTTGCTGAGCTTTTCCGATGAGCAATTGGCACGAGTCAATGCCCGATATGCGCTGTGGAACCGCTATGTTATTCCGGCAGGCACCTATCCGAATCAACCGCGGGATATCGAATCGATAGCACATCCAAACGTGCTGGCGGTTCATGCGGACGTTCCCGATGAGGCCGTTTACCAGATCACGCGTGCGATATTCGAGAATCTCGCTTCCCTACGGGAGATCCACAAAGCCACCCGTGAGGTCACGCTGGAACGCGCACTGATCGGCCTCGGCGCACCGCTGCACCCCGGCGCGTTGCGCTACTACCGGGAAGCCGGGATGGAGATTCCGCCGGAGCTGGCCCCGCCATGAAGGTTGCGGTAGTGAAGTGGCTTGCCGTACTGTTCGCGCTCTTCCACGTCTACAACAACTGGTTCACAGCCGTCTCCGAGTTGTGGTTCGCCGCCATTCACTTTGGCGGTTTTGGCGCGCTGTGCGCACTCACCTTTCATAAGCCGGCGCAGGACACTCGGCAAAGCGTATTGCGGGAATTGCCGGACATCTTTTTGGCAATCCTTTCGGTCGCGATTGCGGTGTATCTCATCCTGTTCGAGAACGCGCTCTATGAACGCGAGGCGGAGTTCGTTCCGGCCGACTACGTTTTCGCCGGCGCTGCCGTCCTGCTCGCGATCGAGTTTACCCGCCGTACCAGCGGATGGTTCATGCCGGCCCTGATCGTAGTCAGCCTGTCTTACATCCTGTTCCTGGGGCGCTACGTTCCCGGCGTGTTCGCGTTTCCCGGACTGAGCCTCGAAACGGTCCTGTACCGCAGCTACTGGAGCGCCGATGGCATGTTCGGCATGGTGGCGAACATTTCATCGACGTTCGTGTTCATGTTCATCCTGTTTGGTTCGTTCCTGCTCAAGTCCGGGGCAGGGGATTTCATCGTCAAAATCGCGCGCAGCATCGCCGGCCGCTACCAGGGCGGCGCGGGACACGTCGCCGTGATCGGTTCGGGCTTGATGGGATCGGTGTCCGGTTCGGCCGTCGCGACGACGGTCTCCACCGGCGTAATCACCATCCCAATGATGATCAGATCCGGGTTTTCGCCGAGGTTCGCGGCCGGTGTCGAAGCGGCTGCCTCCACCGGCGGACAGATCATGCCGCCCATCATGGGTGCCGGCGCATTCGTCATGGCGAGCTACACGCAGATCCCCTATCTGCAGATCGTCTCGGTATCGTTGCTGCCGGCGTTGCTCTATTTCTTGACGGTCGCGTTCTTCGTTCGCATTGAAGCCCGGCGCTTGCAAATCCCGATAGACAAGGATGACGAGACGTCCTCGACGGTCGATGCACTGAAAAGCGGCTGGCACTTCATCGTTCCACTCGCTGTTCTGATTGTCTCGCTCATCGTTGGATACACGCCTGTGCGCTCCGCCACGTTCGCGATCATCGCAGTGATCGTGGTTTCGTGGATGACGAGCACACCGATGACGCTGGAGCGCTGCATCGATGCCGTCCTCGATGCGCTGCGCATCATGGTGCCGACGGCTATCCTGCTGGTTGCGGTCGGACTGGTCGTCAACGTCGTCACCACGACCGGGCTGGGCAATGCATTTTCGGTGATGATCGTCGAGTGGGCCGGCGGCAGCCTGCTGCTCACGCTGGCGCTCGTCGCGCTCGCATCGTTGATTCTCGGCATGGGGCTTCCGGTGACAGCCTCCTATATCGTACTCGCAACACTGGCGGCGCCCGCGCTTTACGACCTGATCAGCCAATCCGTCATGCTCGACGCATTGCGGGCGCCTGACCTGCCCGCGAACGTTCAGGCCGTGATCGAGCTTTTCGGTGGCGACCCCGTGCGCGCATTGTCGGATATGCCGCCTGAGATGCGGCAGCTAGTGCGAGGCGAGCTGCTCGACCCGGCCTTTGTGACCGGCATGGTGTTGAGCGCCCACCTGATCATTTTCTGGTTGTCGCAGGACAGCAATGTCACGCCTCCGGTTTGCCTCGTCGCGTTCACCGCGGCGGCCATTGCCGGCACCAAGCCGATGCGAACGGGGCTGACGTCATGGAAGATCGCAAAGGGGCTGTACCTCGTCCCGGTGTTGTTCGCGTTTACGCCGCTGATCACGGGCAGCTGGAGTGAGCGGCTGTCGGTGTTCGTTTTCGCCTGCTTCGGGCTCTACGCCCTGGCCGGACTCTTGCAATGGCACCTCGAATCCCGGCTGAATGCCGGAACCGGAGCACTGCTGCTCGTCAGTGCATTTTGTCTGTTGTGGACACCGTTCGGTGTCTGGATTCATCTGGCTGGAGCGGCGATATTGACCGGCGTTGTGTTCTGGCAGCGATCGAAACGGGCGCAGGAATCTTAGTGGCAGGCCGCTGCTCGACCGCCAATAGCGGCTGGCGCAACGCAACGGCGCTGTTACAGGCCGCGCCGCGGATCACTTCAAGCGGGCTCAGTCTCCGCCCGGTGCGAGCGGCGTGTCGTCGCTGCTGACGAGATACGGCCATTAGTGGATATCGAGGCCGGCGCAGAATAGGCCGCGTCGGCCGACAACCGTTGAGAACGGCAGTCACTTCGTGTTGGCCGACTCTTCTGCCCGCGCGCCGATCTCCCGGATTTCCGCACGGTCTCGAGCTCGCCATCGGTCCGCTGTTTTCTCGCCGATCGATGTACTGATCAGGTTCGTCTGGATCTGGCTGATAAGGCGGTTGTCGTGTGTGGAATGACCGGGCCGACAAAGAGCTCGGGATTTCTGACCTTTATAGCCTTTTTGGCCAGGGGCGGAATCGAACTATCGACACGCGGATTTTCAGTTTGGTGGTTAGGGGCTTCTGGCTATGTTTTTCAGTAGGTTACCGGGGCGTTCGTTGCGTGATTTTCAGGGGAAAGTTGGGCTTTGCGGGGCTGATGCACGCAAAATTCACGCATAACCTCGACTGTTGTCACTAGCTACTAGCAGCTTCCACATTTGAATCTGCCATCAGTTTTGTTGCAGGCCAACGTCTTATCGTTATGCGATGGTCCTCCGACCGCTTTATCGGAGTATTGCTGCCAGATATTTTCACGAAAACTGGTCAACTCAGTCTCAAGTTCGTCCGGATGATTAACTCGATGACCACGGCGAAGTTTTGAGACCGCTTCACCTATAGCGGTATATTTCTCTTTATATTCTGCTGTTCCCTCGTTACCTAGATAGCGAAAGTCTGTACTTACGAGTACTACTGCTCTCCGATGTGGTGGAGGGCCAATATCCGAATCTTCCCCTCCGATGTGAAACTGGCTGCCTGCTTGCCAGCATAACCTACCATCCTGCCATTTGTAGATACGATCGGGCCTTCTTCGATACTTTTTATCACGGTAGTAGTCACCGCCCAACACCTTTTCCGTTACTTTGGCAATGTAAATGAGGCGCTCACCAAGCGAACTTTTCCCACCAAATCCGAACAGCCAATCCCCCTTCTTCGCTGTTGCGCGGATTTGCGGTTTACATATCGCCAACGTAAGGATGCCCCGGTAGGCGCAGGGTGCTCCACCGTTGTCCGTTGTTAGTTTGTAGTAGTAATAGGCCATTGGCCTAAACTATGCGATAGTCAAGGCCATCAAGCAACGGTCTCGGACACAGTGGACCCCATCAAAACGCCATACGGAACCACCGCGACTTGATAGCGCCAGCAGAATAGTGATGCCATTAGACCCCAATCTTCCAGGGCCCGTGTTTGTGCAGCTGTTTCAGCCGGTGTTAGATGCGCTCGCAGAGCTTGGCGGCTCGGGAAGACCCAGCGAAGTTTGCGATGCTGTTGCAGCCTCACTACAGATTTCTGGCGAAGACAGAGCTGAGACTTTATCGAGTGGAAACTCGCGGTTCGACAATAAAGTCGCTTGGGCTAGATTCTACTTAGCGAAGTCCGGACATATTGATTCGAGTAGGCGGGGAATTTGGACACTGAGTGACCACGGTCTCAATGCATCAAGGATGAACCACGATGATGCACTCGAGTTATTTCAAGCAGTCCAGGCTGAGTTTTCTAAGAAAAGCGTAGATGACGACAGAACAAGCGAGCCTGACACAGCAGATGAAGAGGCGCCAAGCCCAGACCCAAGTGACTCTGGCAGAATTGAATATCGGGCTGAGTTGATGGAGATCTTGCTTAGCTTACCTGCGGATGGCTTTGAACGATTCTGTCAACGACTACTACGAGAGTCTGGGTTTCAGGAAGTATCAGTCACAGGGAAGAGTGGCGATGGCGGAATTGATGGAATAGGTGTACTCCAGGTTAACCCACTAGTCAGCTTCAAAGTACTGTTTCAGTGTAAACGGTACAAAGGCAGTGTTGGCGCACCGGTGATTCGAGATTTCCGGGGAGCGATGATGGGCCGTGCCGACAAGGGCATCGTACTCACAACTGGGGCTTTCACTACCGACGCCAGAAAGGAAGCTGTTCGCGATGGTGTGCCACCAATAGAACTCGTGGACGGCGACGCGTTAATACGTATGCTTGAAGAACTAGAATTGGGCTTAGAGGCCATACAGACATATCGCGTGGAAGCTAGGTTTTTTGATACGTTCCGATGATTTTCCCGCCGAGGTAATCTACCCCTCCGTAGAGGCATGATTTCTGGATTGATCGAACACAATACTTATTGTGTTCGTGCTTCTACGAACAACTTTACTAAAGGTTAGATCGAAAATTCGAGAAGCTTTCGCCTATCTTCTGGTCGAATTTGCAAGCCGTGCCACCCTTCAGTCAAACAGACGGAATATTCGACTAGTAGCCGCGAGCGATCAAAATCTGGTTGTTCTCTCTGTATCGGGAGTTCGCGATTGATTTTCTCTGGATGCTGGGGCAAGCAATTTTCGGCCGAGATCCGCTATTTTGCATATGCCTCGATCCGGACGCATTACCACTGCAGCCTGGGTGAGATACGTGAGTGCCCAGGTCACGCGATTCTTGTAGATTACTGTATCCGACGGAGATACATCGGCCCGATCCTCTTCTGTTGGATCAAGGGGCTGAGCTGCCTGCTCAATGATGCGTTGTCGACTATGCTCAACACCATCTGACACGATTTGCAAAATCGGAAGCGTGAAAGCTTCGAAACGTAGAACTGGCAAACCGTTTTCCTCAAACTGGCCGTCGGCGATTTCGACTACAGGTTCAAGCGTCTACTCATCATATGTCAGCCCGAAAATCGTATCCTTGAGCCAATGCCGGAATGACTCGTTGTCCTGAAACTGCTTGAAGAGCTGCGCGTCATCAGAGAATAACGCGGTCACGACACGCTTGAGTGCCTTGTCATGCTCAATGCGCGCATTCTGTCTATCAGAGTGCTTCTTCGCGTTGTGGTAGGCTTGATCAGCCAATACCCTTCGCGGTATTTCATCGATGATCCGCTGTTCCATACGCCCTTCGTCATCAAACAGTCCACCGAACTGGTCGTTAAATGATTTGATAATAATCGAGAGGTGGTCCATCTCCGGCTCTGCCTTTCGCCCACCGCCTGATGTCGGCACTGGTTCAATTTCCGCGTCCTCATCCGGCAATGCAATCGCCATTGTTGCTTTTTTCTCGGCTCGATAACTGTCCATATCGATCGCTTCGAGGATACCTCTTGAAAGGTCTTCCTCCTTGGGCGCCGGAAGTTTGGGTATCAAGAAGTTCAGGAAAATGGATAGCTTCTCCCATTCCTGCAAGCCGTAGTCCAATATCGTCGCCAGAAAGTCGTATGTCCGGGTGAAGGCTTTAGCCTTGCCCTTGAAATCAACCTGGCCGTCTTCGTCAAGTTCTGTAATGTACTCTCCAACACCGGCATCCAATATCGGATCGAGCCGATCGCGGTCGGCCCCGCCTAAGTAGCACTCGACGAGTGTATCAATCTGCTCCGGCGAATAAACTTGATAATCATCCAAGTCTGCTTTCAACGAGTGCAGCTTATTGGGGTCTGTTTCCTTGCTAAGTACTGTGGTTTGATAATAGTCTGCAAATGCTCTTTCAATCGTGTCTGTTTCGTTCTGGAAGTCCAAAACAAATACATCGTGTTTCTTCGGGTGAGACCGATTCAGGCGAGAAAGCGTTTGCACCGCTTTGATCCCCGATAGCGCCTTGTCTACGTACATCGTATGTAGTAGCGGCTCGTCATAACCCGTCTGGAACTTATCAGCGCAAACCAGAAAGCGATACGGATCCTCCTGAATCCTATCGGGAATTTCGTTACTGGAAAAACCGTTGAGTTTGGCTTCGGTAACTTTCTCGCCCTTGTAAACGTGCTCCCCTGAAAACGCGACGATCGCCTTATACGGGTTCTTGCTGTTGTCCAAATACGCCTGGATTGCATAGTAGTACTGTATCGCCCGCTGAATGCCTCCAGTGACAACCATGGCCCTTGCTTGACCACCGATTTTCCGCTGTCCGACTACCTGCTCGACAAAGTGGTCGACCATAATCTCCGCTTTCTCGCGAATAGCGGTTTCGTGGCCTTCAACGTAGCGGCGCAACTTTTTTCGCGCCTTCTTAACATCAAATTCTGGATCCCCTTCGACCGTTTTCGCTAAACGGTAGTAGCTTTTGACCGGCGTATAGTACTTAAGAACATCAAGAATAAAGCCTTCTTGGATTGCCTGCTTCATAGTGTAACTATGGAAAGGCCGGTGCTTGACCTCATCGCCTTCGCGATAGGGAATACCAAAAAGTTGCAACGTTTTGTTTTTTGGCGTGGCAGTAAACGCGAAATAGCTAGCGTTCGTCAGCAATTTCCGCGATTCGATAATCTTATTGATTTTATCTTCGGTTGTTTCCTCCTCCTCGGCTGAGCTTTCGTCGGCCAAGGCCATATTCATTTTTGCCGTCGTACGCCCGCCTTGGCTGGAATGGGCTTCGTCGATGATGATCGCGAATCTTTTGCCGCGGTGTTCTTCACCAATGGTATCCAGCACGTAGGGGAACGTTTGCACTGTTGAAATTACAATTTTCTTGCCGTCTCTGAGGAATTTCGACAATTGCTCCGTTTTGGACGTGCCACTACTTTCCGTCACAGCACCAATAATCGAAGAAACCTGTGCAAAAGCTTTGATGGTCTCACGAATCTGCATATCCAGGATTCGCCGGTCTGTAACGACGATGATCGTATCGAATACATCGGCACCTTGCTGACGCAGACCGATCAGCTGATGCGCCAGCCATGCGATCGAGTTCGACTTACCGCTACCGGCCGAATGCTGGACTAGGTAACGTTCACCAGCGCCACACCATGCCGCGTCCGCTAGTAACTTCCGAACGACATCGAGCTGATGGTAGCGGGGAAATATCTGTACGCGTTTTCTCTTACCCGTCTTCTCATTCCTTTCTTCGACGATCTGCGCATAATTTTCTAGGATATCGGTCAGACCACCGGGGGTAAGAATTCGGCGCCAGAGGTGGTCGGTCTTGATCCCATAGGGATTGGGCGGGTTGCCCGCCCCTTGATTCCAGCCCTGGTTAAACGGCAAGAACCACGACTCCTTCGCCATTCCTTTGGTACCTTTTAGGTGAGTGCACATCTGCACCACGTGATCGTCCATCGCGAAATGCACTACGCAGCGCCCGAACAGAAACAACGTTTCTCGTGGATCGCGATCCCGCTTATATTGTTCCTCGGCGTCCTCGGCTGTTTGTTTAGTGAGGCTGTTTTTTAGCTCGAAGGTCGCCACCGGCAAGCCGTTTATGAACAACGCCAGGTCCAATGCTCGTCTTGTCTCCTCTCGGCTGTACCGAAGCTGACGAGTATTGCTGAAACGATTCGCAGCATGTCGCTCGGTGGCCCTTTCGTTCTCTGGCGAAGGTGTGCCATAGAACATATCCACATGATACCTGCCGTGGCTCACACCTTTGCGCAGTACGTCTATGGTGCCGCGCCGAGTGATCTCGCCTTGTAACCGCAACAGAAACTTCCTGCGTTTCGGACCATCGGTTCGCAACTCAAGTGCAACGGCCAAGTCTTCCTGTGTCGCCTCGACAAAGCTCGCCAACTGTTTCAGATCCAGCGCAAACTCGCGATCGTAGTCGGTGTTCTCGCCCTCGATCCAACCGAATGCTGACATCGAGTCGAAAATCAGTGACTCTAGACCCTCCTCTTTTACGTTAGTCACCGGCGGTCTGTCCGCTGGTGTGGGCCGCGCAGTTTCTATCAGTTTGATGCCACCAGCCGAGCCGAATAGTGAGATCCTGTCCACGTCACCTATGTTGGCTCGATGGGCAAGTTGCTGTGAAAATGAGAACTCGTCGAGGAATGCTGCAAGCCTCGGGTCCTGAGCCTGGAACCCTAGAATCGCCCTTTCGGCTGCGTCTCGCGGCATCTCCAAGCGGATCAGAGAACTGTTCGTTGGCGCTACCGCTTTAACTGTGACTTCCGTGAACTGAACATTGACATAGGCGGCCATCATCCGCACAAGACGGGCACGCTCCGATTCGGTCATCGTGTCAACAGAAGCGGCGAGTATGAGGTCAATCATGACTTTCTGTTCTGGCGAAACCGGAGGAAGCCTATCGCGCTCTAAAGCGCACGGAGATTCCTTGAATCCGCGGAGCTGAGATTCTGGCCAGCCTTCAGAGTGTGAACGTGTGTGACAGTTTGCACACAATACCACTAGGTTTTCGAAGCTGTGATCTTTAGTCTTACCCCAGGGAATAATGTGAGCCTTTTCTAGCGATACCGGCTCGCAACAGCACGAGCATCGATAACGACACTCAAACATCAGCTCGCGCTGAGTAGCTGCAGGAATCTTTGGTCGATTACTCATCGGCTTTCTCTAGAGCGAATTCCTCATACAGTTCGCCGTCAAACTCACCAACTTCAGCAACTATGGCCCCTCTGCCTCGTCGAGTTTAGACAACTCTGCAACAGCAGCACGGACATCCAGCTTACCGGTGACGATGTCGGACGTCAGTCGAGTACGATACTCCTGCATTAAGGCAATTTCTTTTTTAGCACGATTTATCGCTGCCGTAGGAATCGCTGTCTCGCTTGCTACAAAATCTACAATCTCTTGTTGCTCATCCTTCGGCGGAATAACGATTGGTATCTTAAAGAATTCCTCCGGATACAACCGAAGACGCGACGCTCGAATCCCCGTAGAACGACAAATATAGTTTGCCTTATAAGGCTCAATGCGGAGCAGCAAATCTCCGTAGCCAGCGGTTAGCTTTTGAGGCTCACGCTGACGATAAACAGCATACGCGGGACTAATAATTCCTTCATACTTGGAAAACCCTAAGGCTGCCATCCACGCCCACATCGTATTAATCGCGAGATCACCGGGGCGACAGATCTTATACCCCACGTTGGACTCCGCCTTGAACATCGTAACGTTTTTCTCGCTTCTAGGTGTAACCCCTGTCAGGTGGGATACCGACAACAGTTCCTCGCGACCCGTTTTCGACCGTTCATCGATCTCCCCAAAAATGTACTTGGCTCGCCGCACATCCCAGTGCCCAGGTATATCGCCAAGCCACTCGACACCCGAGGGTTTCAGCTCGACGTTGGGATCCAGACCACGGGTAACGGCCTTCTGAATGACGGTTTGCTTCTGTTCATTCAGCAGGCCAATGAGCCGCCGTTTAACGCTAATGAAACCATCAAATTTTTTGTTCGCGTACCCGAGGAATCGGATAATTGCAGCTTGCTCCTCTGCAGGCGGCAGTATTGAACCGATTACCTTGAAGTGCTCTGGTCGCAAACTCCACATATCCGAGGAAATACCGTATGACCACCTCTCTGCTTCTTTAGCAAAACCTGGCGTACGATAAAGATGATGAAAAAACCACGGACTAACGCTCGTTCGCGGCCGCAATACAACGTAGGCAGGACTCATAATCCCTTTTAATCTAGATGCGCCAAGGGCTCCCTGCCACGCTCGCATCTTGTTGTAGACTATATCCCCGATCTGAACGAGCTTGTACTTTGTCTTGTTTCTATTCGAGCTATCTTTTTTAGAAGTGTCAGTGAGTAACTCTTTCTGAGGCACGATTCCATTGCCGATGGTTACAGAAAGCATCTCTTCATTAGGATGATTTCGATCTTTAATCTCATCAAACAGCGCGCGATTGGGTAGTAGCGACCAATGCGAAGGCACTCGCCCGAGCCATGCTTGATCCGACTCCTTGTATTCAGGATAAGGATGAAGGCCGTCGATCATCATGACATCTCCTTGGCAAATGCGCTCACTACTCCGACCTGCGCCATTGCTAAATCGGACCGCAACACTTCTTCGTCCGTCTGACTAAACCATTCAAGAACGCATTGAGCGCCATGTCGCATGTTCACTTCATTACGGCAATTTGGAATGAATGCGAACTGCACTTTCTGGGCGGCGCCTGCAACAAACACACCAAGCGGTGAAACAATACCGCCTTTAGTTGATGCTTCTTCGTTGACCTGTGTGTCAAAGGGCTTCTTACCAACCGCTTTATGGCCTTGATTCCTTTCTTTGGCTGTTTGTGAATGTTCGACAGGTTTGTCTTTTCTTGCCCCACTGGAAAGGCGTCTAGGCAACGGCTGGAGATCATGACACCGAGTTTGGAAGACATGCCCATCGCTATTTCGCATCGCCCGCAATTTCTTCGAGCAACCCTTCGGTTTCTTGTTCGAGCGCCATGATATCCGCGCTAATCGCTGCGAGGCTCCGCAGCACCGGCGGCTTGTAAAAATGCCGAGTGAAACTAATTTCGTAGCCTATTTTGGTATCGCTCTCGACAATCCATGCATCGGGGGTGTAGGGCAGCACCTCCCGCCGGATGAACGATTCAATGCCTACCTTCGCGCTCGAGTCGGTGGGAAGCTCGCCGACCTGTCCAGCCGCCGGTGCCTCAAGAAACGGTATCTGCTCATGATCTCGGAGCTCGGGGTCGGGCACATATTCAACCACGCAACTCTCTTCGTCGATCTTTACCTCAAACAGACCGTGCAATGGATCTACATCAGGAATGGCTGCTTTCTTACCTCTACTGGATTTGTGGACCTTCTTGATGACCGGCGGTGCGCCCTCGACTCGCCAGCTAATCGCGTTGACGATCAATTTGAGATCTGCCGCACTGAGTTTAATATCCAGCTCCTTGATCGCTGCTTTGAGTTTATCCATAAAGACGTTGTGATCCTCAAACAGCTCGTCGCCCATCTCCTCGCGCAACTTACCACCGATCTCAAGCAACTTGGCATCTCGCTTCCACGAAGCCTTTTTGAGTAATTTCCTTTTCTTGACAGCGGTCAGACTCTTTTTTACTGACTTACTTTCGTTCTCGTCATTACCCTCGTCCGCCTCCGATGCGCCCCAGTTCTCAACCAGCTCCTTTAGTTGCTTGTACACGGACGCTGGGTTATCGAACAATGCTTCGCCGAGCTCGTCATATAACGCTGCCCGAACCTCCTCATCTCCTGAAGCGAAGCGAAGACCCTCAATCGCTTTGCGAGTGAACTGGCTGTGCAAGCGAAGCGGGCGTTCAACCTTTACTTTCCAGTAGCCGAATTCCGCGTTCGGAAATATCTTTGATTGCTCGGTCTCTTCAAAATTGACAAAGACATCGCAGATTCGCCCAATATCAGCTGGTGATAATTCGCAGTTCTTCTTCCCCATGTTTTTACGCAAGGGCTTATACCATTCGGTAGCATCGATGAGTTGCACCTTGCCCTTGCGACCTTCCGGTTTTCGATTGGTCAGTATCCAGACGTAGGTCGCGATACCGGTGTTGTAGAACATGTTTAGGGGCAGAGCAACGATGGCTTCCAGCCAATCATTCTCAATAACCCATCGACGTATGTTGCTCTCACCCTGCCCCGCATCCCCTGTAAACAGTGAGGAACCGTTATGCACCTCGGCAATGCGGCTTCCCAGCGGCGTGTCATGCTTCATCTTACTCAGCATGTTCGCCAGGAACATCATTTGCCCGTCACTAGACCGCGTAACCAGAGAGTATTCCGGATCGCCGGCATGATTTATGACGAAACGCGGGTCGCGGAGGTCGGTTTTGCCGCCCATTTTTTCGAGATCGACCTTCCAGCTCTTGCCGTAGGGCGGATTTGCCAACATGAAGTCGAACTCTCGAGAGCGGTAAGCGTCGTTTGATAATGTCGAGTGCGCGGGACCACCGACGATGTTGTCGGCAGCATCGCCGTCACCCTTCAGTAGAAGATCTGCCTTGCAAATCGCGTAGGTTTCGGCGGAGATTTCCTGGCCATAGAGATGAGTCGCAACTTGTTTGCCATGCTCCTTAGCGATCTTCTGCAGCGTCTCCTCAGCTACTGTCAGCATGCCGCCGGTACCGCAGGCGCAATCGTAAAGCAGGTAGGTGCCGGACTCCACCTCGTTGGCGATTGGCAGAAACATCAGACTAGCCATGAGGCGAACTGCATCTCGTGGTGTCCAGTGCTCGCCCGCCTCCTCATTGTTCTCCTCGTTAAAGCGGCGCACCAGGTCCTCGAACATGGTGCCCATCGAATGATTATCGAGCGCCGGCAGATCGCCGGCTGGCTCAGGCGTTAGATTGATATCTTTGTCAAGAAATTTCTCGATAAGCGGTCCGAGAAGATCGGCTTTGGATAACCGGGGAATTTGATTACGAAATTCGAAATTGGTGAGAATATCTTGGACGTTCGGGGAGAAACCATCGAGGTACGCCTCAAAATCATCCTTCAACTTTTGTTGTGTGCCTCGAGACTTGAGGTCGCGAAGCAAAAACGGCGAGGTATTGTAGAAGGCTTGGCCGGAAGCTGCGCGCAGAGCATCATCCTGATTTGCTATCTTTTCTCGATCAAGCGCTTTCTTCATTTCGAGCACATCCTTTTTGGTTGGCTCGAGAACCGCGTCGAGTCGACGCAGCACCGTCATCGGCAGAATCACATCGCGATACTTGCCACGGTTATAAACATCGCGAAGGAGATCGTCGGCGATACTCCAGATGAAGTTAGTAAGCCAACTTAGTTGCGCTTGGTCCATACTATTGGGTCGTTCCTCAATCGATCTTCTCTGACGTGTCTGGTAAATCGGGGCCTAGCCCGGTTTATCCGGCATCGCGGAGCCGTACACCAGGACCACCACCGTTTTCGTCAATAAATTCGATGCCAACAGCTTCGAGTGCAGCCTTGATTGCCGCTCGATTATTCGGGACCGGTGTCCGTTCACCTTTTTCAAAGTGAATGATGGAACGTAAACTCACATTGCTGGCTTCGGCCAGCTGAGCCTGTGTCATGTCCACCATTGCTCTAGCAGCACGGCATTGATTCGCTGAAATCGTCATTTCCGGCAATCTAACAACTTGCACTTTATCTGTCGATATGCATAAAATATGCACATCTAGTGAGAGCGGCTCGACAAGGTGCTACCAACACCTCGCCGAGCCTAACCAAACCAACCTACAAAGGAGGTCGGCATGGCTACGCCATCATGTATCACAAACCACAATCAATTGTTATTCATCAGGACTTTGGCGTTCGGTGGTGGACGGGCGCCAGCGCCGCCGAGGAAACTGCCATGACTGAGGATGACACGGAGAACGGGGCACAGACGGACGAGGTCCCAAAAGGGCTATTTGACGATGTGGAAGTAGAAATCCACCAGGCCATAATCCAGCGTGAGCGCACACCAGGCGCGTATCCAGACCGGGACGCCGTGAAAGCGATGGAAGAACCACTTTTTCGGCTATCCGGTGCGACAGTACTGTTCGCCGATATCTGCATGCTCAGCTCCGAAGACCCGGGACCGAGCCTGATGGGCCTTTCATTCCTGGCCAATGCCATGCACCGCGAGGCGTTGAGGTTGTTCCGGCTGTATCACGGCCATCCGCCCAGGTACCTGAATTACTAGTGCATGCAGCAGCAACGATGAAAAGCTCAGGGCGGTCACGCTCATCAATCGGGGCCAAAGTGACGCCCACTATCTCCGCCCATCATGCGGAGAATAGCCACAGCAAACTCCGCACGTTCTGCGGAGTTTGCTGTCTGCTCTTAAGTGCAGACTAAGTGGCTCTAGATGCTCTTGACCGTATTTCCTCTTGCTCCTCGGTAGCATTCATGTATGCTCTTAAGTACAGATTAACGATCATAAAGTGCACTTAAAAGCCAATGACCGCCAAAAACACATTGACCACCGCCCCTCCCTACGCGGTTGAACAGACCCTGAGGCGCCTGGGCAGCAACCTGCGTACCGCAAGGCTTCGTAGAAACCTGACGATCGAGGAGGTCGCGCAGAAGATCGGCACCGGTCCTCGCCCCGTGTCTGACGCCGAGAAAGGCAAGGTCACGACCGCCGCCGCCGTATACATCGCGCTGCTCTGGGCCTACGACCTGCTGGGGCCGATGGAAGACATCGCCGATCCGGGCCTGGATGACGAAGGACTGATACTCAATTCACTCCGGGAACGCTCCCGGGCTCGCAGAACGGCAAGCCTGGACGACAACTTCTAGGAACCCTTCGTGAACAACGAATGCTACGTCTACATTGTGCTCCCCGGCGAAACGGAATTCGTGACGGCGGGTAAGTTCGTCTTGTCCACTGATCGGCACGGTGTTCCAACCGGCAAATTCATCTATGGCCGCAGCTATCGTGCGCGCGACAACGCCGTCCCGATCGATCCGCTCGAGCTGAAGCTCTCCGCGAGTACGTTCGAGACTCAGCGCCTCAAAGGCGTCTTCGGCGCGCTTCGCGATGCTGGCCCCGACTACTGGGGCCGGCGCGTTATCGAGAAGCACTCCGGTCTCGTGCAACTCGGCGAACTGGACTATCTGCTGCAGTCACCTGACGACCGTGCCGGGGCACTGGGCTTCGGTTTGAATCAGGAGCCGCCGGCGCCACGCCGCCGGTTCAACCGAACCATAGACCTGGAGCAGCTGCAAACCGTAGCCGACGCCATTATCGCGGATGAATATCTGCCAGAAGGCGCTGAAGCAGAGCAGGCGCAAGCGCTGCTACTCGCGGGCACTTCCATGGGCGGCGCCCGCCCGAAGGCCGTCGTTGAAGACGGGGACGGCTTATGGGTTGCGAAATTCAACCGCCCGGACGACCGCTGGAACCACGCGCGCGTCGAGCATGCGATGTTGCTGCTGGCGCGTGAGTGCGGTGTGCAAGCGGCCGAGAGCCGGCTCGAAACGATTGGTGATCGAGACGTGTTGCTCGTCAAGCGATTCGATCGAGTGAAGGTCGATGCCGGCTACCGCCGTGCCCGGATGCTGAGCGCGCTAACCCTGCTACGGGCAGATGACTCCCATCAGGATCGCGACAAATGGTCGTATGTACTGCTTGCCGAGGAACTGCGCCGGATCTCCTCGCAACCAAAGCAAGACGCACCGGAACTCTTTCGACGCATGTGCTTCAACGCGCTGATTTCGAACACCGACGATCACCCACGCAACCACGCCGTCATCGCGTCGGATACCGACTGGGTACTATCACCTGCCTACGACTTGACGCCGTCGATGCCCGTCAGTATCGAACAGCGTGACCTCGCACTTATCTGCGGCGACATAGGACGCTATGCACATGCCGACAACCTGCTGTCCCAACACGCGAGGTTTCTGCTGGATCGTGCTGAAGCCGAGTCGATGATCGACGAGATGGAGGGCACCGTGCGAAACCGTTGGTACGACATCGCCCGGGCCGAGGGCGTGACCGATCGGGATTGCGACAGGATATCGGGTGCCTTTGCGTATCCGGGGTTTCGGTTAGGACTGTAAACCACGTGACCGGTTAACACCTGTTAGATTTGGTGGCAGGGGCGGAATCGAAAAAGGCGAGCAACTAGCTGAAATAGAAGATAAATCTGATCTTTCTATCGCCAGGGCAACCCCGATAGGTACCCCGGGCCTCCTTACTAGTCTCCTAGCTGCTTATACCAATATCCTGAGTCTTTAGTGATGATTTCGCGCTCCCAAAGGGACTGGCTTTTTCTTTCCAAGATTCTCACGACGTGTTCCCGTACGTGCTCTACGACGGCCCGGTAGTCCCGCATTATCGGAACGCCCCATGAGTTAGCGTGGACCGAGGCCGTAGTCAACATTGGCTCTGCTTCTGCAGACTGATCTGGGTGCAGGACTACGAGCGTTTGTACCCGTTCTAGAGGGGATTTCCCGGAATGAGCCACGAACTGATTTCGCTGATCCATCAAGTCTTTGTGTACGTCGTGCAGCTCTCGCTTGCTCTTAAACAGTTTCCTAGCGTTCAGCCGAACCCGTCTCCCAAATGCACTTGCGAAACACTTTCCGTATGTGATCACCATCGATAAATAGAGTGCCTTTAGTAAATCTGCTTCCTTATCGTCCTCTGATCTCACAACATACTTCGCATCAGAGTCATCGTCTCCCCCCTGGAGGTCAATGGACAGTGCAATAGTCTTCAAGACGAACTTCAGATCTTTTGCGATTAGCGCGTATCCAGCCAGAGCCTTCGCGATCGGCGAGTTTATTGCGACAGTTGGACATGCAACGCCTTCGTACAAAAACACAGTTTGACTTTCCATCGACTCTTGATCGACTCTAATCTCGGCGTCTAATGACTTAAGAACCGTTCCGTCCGGAAAGCGAACCGGTCGGTGTGTGTTGTTTGAATCTTGATTCGACATAGAAAGCCTCTCAAAATCGAAAGTGATTCGTATGTAGCGCGAGTGACGATAAGGCCGTTCTGACGATGAACCCTACAAAAGATCCGGAACGAGACGTTCTTATCTTGCTGAGTGGAGGCATAGATTCCGCCGCCTGTGTGAGATTCTACCTAGAGATGGACCGGCCGCCGTCCGCAATGTTCGTTGACTACGGTCAGCCAGCTCGCGAACGCGAGGCACGCGCTGCTTCAGATATCGCAGGATACTATGACCTGCCCTTCCGCACCGCACAATGGCGTGGTGCGCGACCCAAATCTGTAGGGGACATCCCCGGCAGAAACGCTTTTCTTCTTTCCGCTGCCTTGATGGAGCGCTCCCCTCAAGAACGAGTGATTACGATCGGGATTCACTCTGGGACAGCCTACGCCGACTGCTCACATGCTTTTGTGAATAGAATGCAGAATTTGTACGACGTCTACGCCGAGTGGGACGTGCGAATCGCAGCACCATTCGAGTCCTGGTCGAAGGCCGACGTTTGGACCTATGCGATAACACATGACGTTCCTGTTCACTTGTCATATAGTTGCGAAGCAAACTCAGTGTCACCCTGCGGGGTGTGCGAGTCTTGCAAGGATAGGGAAAGCTTAGAGCGCCATGGGCAATTCGACCATCCGACACCCGAACGGTAGCATTGTCGATCTTCCGTTACTGGTTCCCTCGTTTTCTAGTAAGGGATTCGGCTACTTCTCTGAGGGAAGGGGCAAAAAATCCAAGGTCGAGTACTCGGAAACCACGCGCGCGTTAGAGCTTTTTAGCCAGTACTTGCGGGAGTCTTTCCTACTCAGCGCATACGATATTCACCACAAGAACTTTCGACGCCCACAGCGCTTCTTGTCGAACAGCAATCTAGTACTCCTGGATAGCGGCGGCTATGAGCTCAACCCAGAGTTTGATTCGAGCGAGCCAAAACTGACTCCGACGAAAGACCTTCTATTTGAGAGGTCCGACTACGTATCGACTTTAGACTCAATCTATGAGCGCTATAGTGAAACACCGGTCATTTTTGCGAACTTCGATTGGGGGACCAAGGGCCAGCCGTATTTACATCAGATACAAGATGCTAGGAAACTACAGCGCAAGTACCCGAAGTGGGGCTGCAACCTGATACTAAAGCCAATTCGCCCACGAGGATCCGTTCACCATATCGATGAGATCATTCCGATAATAGAGGAGCTACACGACTTCGACGTAATCGGGGTTACCGAAAAAGAACTTGGGAAGGACTTAATTGATCGTCTCAAACTGCTAGCAAAACTGCGGCTCGAGCTAAACAGGCGCGATGTCAAAGCGCCGTTGCACGTTTGGGGTGGGCTTGATCCTCTAATTACCCCGCTATACTTTTTCGCCGGAGCAGACATTTTCGACGGCGTATCTTGGCTACGGTACGCCTATCATGATGGTCTCGCCGTAAATCGGGAAGGCTACTCCGTTCTCCGTGGCGCCATCACTACCTCATACGATCATACGATGCATCTGGCGATAAACGAGAATCTTTTCGCGTTGCAGGCGCTCGCAACCAATCTTCGTGATTTCGTGCGAGCTGAGCCGGACTTCGGTGCGTTTGACTTTAACGGGGAGTTATTCGAGCGAGCATACAGAAGCATAAAAGCGCGGGTGCCAGAATTGGAGGAGATACGGTAATGGGTGGCGGTGGAGGTGGTTACATACCACCGGCAAGTAGCGAACTTCAACGCAAGATTGAAGCTGCACAAAAGGCAGAGCGCGAAAGACTTGGTGAAGAGGTCAACAAGTATCTAGGAAACCTGCTGGCGAAGTTCAACGACAGAGACGTCGATCGAACACAGGAAAGATTAAAGGCCGTATCGCAGACGCTCAGCGAGGGGACCGAAGTAGAAACACTGCTTTTCGGTGGGTCGGTCGCGAAGCATACGTATGTTGATGGATTAAGTGATGTCGATGCACTCGTCGTCTTGCAAAAGGGTGGCGCTGACGACCGCAGCGCCAAACAAGTACTGGATGCCTTTTATCGGCATCTTCATGACAAGCTCCCGCGTAGAGACGTTGACGATATACGCAAGGGAACGTTGGCTGTCACAGTTTCGTTTCGAGATGGCACGGAGTTACAACTCTTGCCAGCGATCCGGACCGGGAGCGCTGTGAAAATTCCTGATTCTCAGGGAAAGGGATGGAATCGAACAAATCCGAAAGTGTTTCAGCGCGAACTATCGAAACAAAACGCTAGGTTGAATGGCGCGCTGGTTCCGTCGATCAAGCTGATCAAATCGCTTGTGGCAGACTTACCAAAGCAACAGCGAATATCTGGATATCACGTTGAAGCACTGGCGATAGACGCTACGAGGAGTTATCGAGGACCGAAGACAACAACGGCCATATTAAGCCGCGTGTTAACACATGCGTCACAGAGGGTTCGGACTCCGATTCAGGACGTCACTGGCCAGTCTAGAGTCGTGGATGGGTACCTTGGAAAAGCGGATAGCAGCAAGAGAAAGCTCGCTTCGCAAGCTTTATCGGCGTTGGCGCGAAGGCTGGATAGCGCGACCTCTGTCACACAGTGGAAAGGCATGTTTGAAGGTACGGAAAGATAGCTACGTCTCCAGAAGAGCTTGATCGTCAATATCGACTGGTTAGGCAGCACGTCGCAATGCACTTCACGTTGCACGACAGGTACCGGCGTCGAGCAATTGGCGCCGAGATTGTCCTCCTCGCAGCCTCCGTCCTCTTTCTCGCTACGACCTTTGCTGATTCACAACTCTACACGCTTCTTGGCGTTCAGCCAGAGCGTGCGAAGCTGATCATAGGCGCTGCTGCAACGGCCGCATTTTTCTGCTCTCTTGTGCTCATTGTCGTCGACTGGAGCGGTAAGGCAGCCCGTCATCAAGACGCCGCAGAACGCTGGACGCAGACACTCGCCTTGTTCCGGCAGAGCCGGCAAACAGATGGCAGTTGGCCAAGCGCTGTCGCGGATGATTTGAATGGCGCCTACTGGGATGCCGGTAAAATCTCAGTAAGTATCCCAGACAAAAAATTCAATTCATTGAAGTCTATGTATTACACCAAAATGGAGGTAAGCCGTCATTGTGAAGTCTATCCTGGCGCCCCGAAGTTTCTACTCACTATCCTTGTACGGATTCGGGGTAGCTATCGCGCTCTAATGGAAGCCGAGAACGATGGGGCAAGTTAGATGAGGTGCGCCGGGACCATGCAAGAACTAGTAGATCGGTACGTCGATGCAAAGGACTTTGTGATAAACGAAGGCTACGAATCAGAGGTAGACTGGCAAAGTAGCATCTGCTTCGCATCGGTGGATGAAGGAAGTTTTTTGGAAGAAGCAGCGTGGGTCATACTCAACTCTGGTATGCGGGAAAAGACAGTCAGGACCAAGTTTCCTGCTATCAAGGAAGCGTTTTTCGAGTTTCAGTCGGCACGCAAAATAGTCAACGATCATAAGCTCTGCAAGAGTCACGCTTTAGCCGTGTTCAACCACGAACCTAAAATCGACGCCATTCTCAGTATGGCATTTCGTATCGCACGCGACGGATTCCAAAAGATCCATGGCGCAACCAATCATTACGGAGTCAAGTTCCTTCAGACATTCGATTTCCTAGGCCCTGCAACCAGTTTCCATTTCGCGAAGAATGTAGGCCTTAATGTATCAAAGCCTGATCGACACATGTCTCGCGTAGCGATGGCATGCGGCTTCTCCTCGGTGGAGGATCTGTGTGCCTGCATTTCGCAGGAAACTGGAGACCCTGTGCCAGTAGTCGACATAGTGATCTGGAGGTTCGCGACGCTTCAAAAGAACTACGAGGAATGGTTTGCGTTTCGATCTACACCAGCCAACTAAAATCTAAGGTTTTCTTAGGTTTTTGGACGCTACTGGACACTGTTCAGCATGTTGTAGGACTCTGCTCGAGAAATTGGTGGCCAGGGGCGGAATCGAACCACCGACACGCGGATTTTCAGTCCGCTGCTCTACCAACTGAGCTACCTGGCCTAAACAACCGGTTCTGCGAGAATTGCCCGTCAGGACGGGCTCCTACAGCCTCGCCGCGGGGCGGCGAGCGGGGTATTAGACCGGCCGGGGGCGGCTCAGTCAAGGTCGAGAATGGCCGGCGCCCTCGGGGAAAGGCGCCGGCCGGGGGCACGCGCTAGAGCGCGTCGGGGGATACGTTACGAATTCCGGGCCACTGGCGGTCGGCCTTCGTGATGTTGCCGGGGATGTCCTTTTTCCAGGTCTCGTAAACCTCGAGGTTCTTGTTCACGTAGAGCCGGCCGTCAACGACGCGGAACGCCTTGCCGTCAACCTGAAACTTCTTGCCGAACGACGTACCGAACGCGCAGTAGCCGCCGTAAACCGGCGCGTACTTTTGCGGGTTCGCCTGGAACGTGTTGCGGTTTTCCGCCGAGGCGAACCGGTAGACGGCGCCGTTGTAAGCCGCCGTGAAGTTGGCCGATCCCTTGACCGGGCGGTTCTCGGTGAAATAAGCCACCGGGTCGTGGCCCGCGAGGATCACGTCGTTGCCGTCCGTACCGGTGTCCACGCCCGCAAAGGCCGAAGCGCCGGTGATGAGTGCGGCGGTTGCCGCAATGATTTTTGCCGTTCTGAACATTGATCACACCTCCAGGTGAAAACTAAACCACTGAACCCCGCCGCGGCGCGTCACCGTCAGGAGTTCCGTTCTGGAGGTGAATAATGGGCGTCGAAGCGGTTTGCTTCTACGATCGAACGTGTTGATCTAAGGCACCGATCGTCTACGAATTCGCCACACGGCAGACGCTTGCACCACCTCAAACCGCCAAAGCGGCCTCAATCATCGCGCTCCCGCGCGGCGCCTTCGCCCCTTCCCAGCGCCTCGTGGCCCTCGTCGCTGCCGTACAAAATGGCGCGGTCCGTCGCCGTCAGCTTCGTATCGTCCTCCAGCGGCCTGACCTCGCCCGCGGCGTTCCGGTACGACAGCATCGTCAGCTTGAGCCGCGCCAGTTTGTCCACGGCCAGCAGGCCGTCCTTGTCGAGCATCAGCACCGTCACCGGGTATTCGCACACGCTCATGCCGTCGCCGAGCTGCAGCAGGCGATGAAACCGCCTGCGGCCGAGCAGCGTCGTTGCGTTCAGCACGCGGCCGATCAGCGCGCAAAGCGCGCGATCCGCGAACTTGTTGAGCATCAGGAACCAGAGCAGCGCCAGTCCACCCAACAGCCACGCCACCTGCACGAACACCGCCTCCGGATCACCTTCGGTTTGCACCAGCGACACCACCAGCGTCGCAAACACGCTCACGAAACCCAGGTTGCCGATGATCATCAGCAAACCCGCGATCCTGCGCCGCAGCGGGTAGTTGACGATGGATTCCGATTCGGTCGTCGTGAAGCCCGTCCCTGTGAACGCGGACAGCGCCTGAAACCGGGCGCTGGAATCGTCCAGTCCCGTCAGCCGCAGTGACACCGACGCCACGCGGACCACGAACACCGACAAACTCAAAACGACAAATATCGACAGCGCCGCGCCCATGGTCGAAACACCTCTAAATCAGCTCGGCGTCGGCCACGATCTCGACCAGCGCCGGACCGTCGTGCGCCAAGCCCTCGGCCAGCGCCGCTTCGAGCTGCTCGGGTTTCGTGACGCGGATGCCGCGGCCGCCGCAGAGATTCGCGTAGGCCGAAAACCGCGGGTTGTGCAGGTCCGTCTGCCACACCGGCCACTCGCCCGCGCGCTGCTCCTTCGAGATCTTGCCGAGCTCCGAATTGTTCAGCAGCACGTGGGTGATGTTCATGTTGTATTTCACGGCCGTGTTGAAATCGCCCATGTACTGCCCAAACCCGCCGTCGCCGCTCACCGAAACCACTTTGCGTCCGCGATACTCCTCGCAGTCCTGCGTCGCCGCCCAGGCGCCCATCGCCGCCGGAAACGAGAAGCCGATCGAGCCCAGGTAACCCGACATCAGTATTCGCTGCCGTTTGCACTCGAAATAGCGCCCGAACGAATAGGTGTTGTTGCCGACATCCACCGCAATCACCGCGTCCTCGGGCACGGCCTCGCTCAAGGCCGCAAACACGCTCGCCGAGTTCACGCCCTGCCCGTGGTCGTCGCTCAGGCGGCTCTCTTTCTCCTCGCGCCAGATCGCCCAGCGCGCCTCGATCTCCGGTCGCTGATCCACCGTGTGCCCGGCGCCGCTCAGTTCCGCGGCAAACTTCTCCGCCGTCACGCCGATTTCGCCCCACACCGGAACGGACACGCCGTGGAATTTCCCCAGCGCCATGCGATCGAAATCCACCTGGACGATCGGCCGCTTCGGCGTAATGCCCGTGTGATTCGAGAACGAAGACCCGAAGGCAATGATCAGGTCGCACTCGTTCATGAACCAGCTCGCGACCGGCGTGCCGGACCGTCCCAGGACGCCCGCCGCCAGCGGATGGTCGTCCGGAATCTGTCCTTTCGCCTTGAACGTCGTCAGCACCGGCGCCCTTAGCGTTTCCGAAAGCGCAATCACCGACGCCATGGATTCGCGTGCGCCGTAGCCCACGATCACGATCGGCCGCTTTGCGTTCGCAATCGCCTTGCACGCGTCGTCAACGGCCTTGTCGTCCGGCGCGATCCGCGGCGCCGCCATGCGGCCCCCGGGGCCCGACGCCTCGGCGCCGTCCGCCGCCAGCGTCTGCACGTCGTCGGGAAAAATGAGATGCGACACGTCCCGCTCGTCCAGCGCGGTTTTGCAGGCCAGCGTCATCAGCTCCGCGTGTTTCGACGTGTGCAGCACGGTCTGGCTGAAACGGGCCACCGGCGCAAACGCGGCCGCGAGGTCGATCTCCTGGAACGCGCCGGGACCCAGCACCTGAACGTCCACCTGGCCCGTCAACGCGAGCGCCGGCGCGCGATCCACCTTGGCATCCCACAGTCCCGTCATCAGGTTCGTTGCGCCCGGCCCCGCAATCGTCAGACACGCGGCCGGCTTGCCGGTCAGCTTCGCGTATCCCGAACAGGCGAACGCCGCCGCGCCTTCGTGGCGAATGCCGTAATAGTTCAGCCGTCCCTTTTGCGCCTGCAGGCGCAGGGCGTCCGCGAGCCCCAGGTTGGAATGACCGACCATGCCGAACACCGAGGTCACGCCCCAGTTGGTCATGGTTTCCGCCATCACGTCGGTCACCGTCACCTCGCGCGGCGGGTCCGCCGCTAGCCCGACGTAGATGCCGTCGTCGCGCACCTCCACCGGGAACAGCCGCTGCCCGCTGTCTTCGTGGCCGCCCGGCGGACGGCCGGTTTTCGGATCGAAGTCCCAGCCGTGCCAGGGGCAGCGCAGCCAGCACTGTTTATCGTCGCCAATCTCGATGGACCCCTCGCCGAGCGGGCCGCCCTGATGCGGACAGCGGTTGTCCATCGCCGTGTATTCCCCATCGATGTGCGTCAGCGCCATCGAGTGCACGCCCGCCGTTACGGTCTTGACGCGCCCTTCGGGCAGCTCGTCGAGATCGGCCACCCGGTGCCAGCTCAGCGTGTCGTGTTCCGTCATCGCCTCTTCTCCTTCATCAACCGTCCACCGCCAGATGCTCCCGGCCCGCGTCGAGCAGCCGGCGCCATAGATCCAGCAGGTAGGCCCGCGGGTCGTCCGCTGCCACAACGTCCGCATAAAGCGCCACGGCGCCGTCGAACCCTTCCGTGCGCCAGCTCGATCCGGCCGGCAGCTCGACCTCGGGCAGCGCGTCCGGCAGCGGGTACGCCGTCACGTAAAAATACGGCTCTGGTATCCCGTCGTCGCCGAACGTGAAACCGAAATTCATCTGTTTGTCCGCGTGTTCTTCGTCCGCCGGATCCTGGCCCGGCACCTTGTGGCCGGGCAGCCAGATCATCGACAGGTCAAAATGATGCGGCCAGACCTGGATCGGGCTCTTTTCCTCGCGTATCCCCGCGCGCAGGTCCTCCATCGCACCGGCCACGGAACCGAGCGCGCGATGCAGGCGCGCCGATTCTGTGGCGGAAAAATCCGGGAATTCGGTATCGCTCAGGACGTTCTCGCCGGGGGCGAGTGCACCGTCCACGCCGGCGCGCACCAGCACGTCCTGGACCAGCGTCGCGATATTCCTGGACGGCTGTCCGCAAAGCTTTTCGGTCACGTCGGTCGTGCAGGTCCGGACGTGCAGCTGCGCGTTCGCGAAGTCGAGCTCCAGCGCAAAATCGGCCGCGCCGTAGACAACGCCCGTGCTCAACCCGTATAGCGACGGCCGCAGGCTGGCGTGCCACCAGTGTTTTCGTTTCTTCCGGCAGGTGGACGCCCAGCCCCCCAGCACCCTCGCGTAGGCGTGCAGCGCGTCGCGGGTCGCCGCGATCGACTGCGCATCCAATGCGGGAAATTTTTCGTCGGTCATCGTAAGCCCCCAACGCCGCCGTAGGCCACGCCGGTCAGGTCCGCCATATCGTGTTTGAACGTGGTCAGGTCTTCGACGCTGAACTCGGACAGGTGACGATGCCCCGCGGCGCGCGCCACCACGGTCATCAGCTCGACGGCCGCCGTGAAGAATCGCGCCAGCCGTTCCGCCGCGATGTCCACCGGCAGTCGCGCGCGCAAATGTTCCTTTTGCGTGGCGATGCCGACCGGGCAGTTGTTGGTGTGACAGGCGCGCATGCCGAGGCAGCCGATCGCCTGGATCGCCGCGTTGGAAACCGCGATGCCGTCCGCGCCCAGCGCCATCGCTTTTGCAAAATCGGCCGGATGACGCAAACCGCCGGTGATGATCAGCGTCACGCCGTCTGCGGCGCAGCCGTCCAGGTGACGGCGCGCGCGAGCCAGCGCGGGGATCGTCGGCACCGAGATGTTGTCGCGAAAGATCAGCGGCGCGGCGCCGGTGCCGCCGCCACGGCCGTCCAGGATGACGTAGTCGACGCCGATCGAAAGCGCCGCGTCGATGTCTTTCTCGATGTGCTGCGCCGAGAGCTTGAAACCGACCGGTATGCCGCCGGTTTTCTCGCGGACTTCCGCCGCAAAGTCACGGTACTGCGAGATCTCGGTCCAGTCCGGGAAACGCGCCGGCGATATGGCCGACTGTCCCTCCGGCAGCTCGCGGACCTCGGCGATTTTGCCTTTGACCTTGACGCCCGGCAGGTGGCCGCCGGTGCCGGTTTTTGCGCCCTGCCCGCCCTTGAAGTGGAACGCCTGCGTCTTTTGCACCTTGTCCCAGGAAAACCCGAACCGCGCCGAGGCCAGCTCATAAAAGTACCGCGAGTTCGCCGCCTGTTCTTCCGGCAGCATGCCGCCCTCGCCCGAGCAGATGCCCGTGCCGGCGAGTTCCGCGCCTTTCGCGAGCGCCACCTTCGCCTCCTCGGACAGCGCGCCGAAACTCATGTCGGACACGAACAGCGGTATGTCGAGTTTCAGCGGCTTCGCCGCGTTACCGCCGATCACGATGTCGGTGCCGACGTCCTCGTCATCGAGCAGCGGCAGTTTGTGCAGCTGGCCGACGACAAACTGGAGATCGTCCCATTTCGGCAGCTTGTCGCGCGGCACGCCCATCGCGGACGCCGGCCCGTGATGGCCGACCTTACTCAAACCCTCGTCGGCGAGTTTGCGGATGAATTTGACGTGCGGTTCGTCGGCGGTGCCGGTCGGGTCCTGATACGCGCCCTGATACGCGTCCCGCCGGTAGGGCTGCGGGTGCTTCACGGCCCAGGCCGCGATCTCGTCCTCGTCCACACACACCTGCCCGTCTTCGACCCAGGCGTTGAACTTCGGCAACGTTTCGCTGTTGTTGTATTCGCTGACGCCCGAGTCCATCCGATAGTCCCAGCCGTGCAGGCCGCAGATGATGTTGTCGCCGTCGACGTGACCGTCCGCCATCAGCGCGCCGCGGTGCGCGCAGCGTCCGTACAAAACGCTGACCCGGTCGTCGAAGCGGATCACGACGAGGTCGACGCCTGCGATCAACGCATGCGCCGGCCGGCGGTCTTCGAGATCGTCCCATCGCATGATTGCGGTTTTGTTCATGAGGGTTTGCCCTTTAGTCCAGTATTGCCCGTGTCGACGGCGCCGTCGCGAAGCGGCATGGCGGAAACCGGCTTGCTTTCCTCGCATTCGCCCATCTTAGCCGCCAGTCCGCCGTACGCCTTCGCCAGCGGCGCCGCGCTGACGCCGTGCAGCAAAACGCTCAGCGCCACCGTGACCACGGTAATCGACAGTATTTCCGATTGATGTCCGATCTCCGACTCTTCGAGGATCAGCAACACGAACAGTATCGACGCCAGTCCGCGCGGCCCGAACCAGCCGAGAAACAGCGTGGTCGGCGCCCGCACGCCGGAACCGATGAGCGATACCGCGATCGGCAGCATGCGGACGACCGTGAGGCTAAGCAGGGCGTACACGACGTACACCGGTTCGGCGATCGCAAGCCCTTCCGGAAGCAATACGGCGCCGAACACCAGGAAGGTGATCAGCATCAGCAGCTGGCCTTCGGTCTCCATGAACTCGAACAGGAAGTTGCAGGGATGACGAATCGTGTTACCGAACACCATGCCGCCGACGAACGCGGATATGAAACCGTTGCCGCCGATCAACTCGGCGATCACGTAGGTCAAAATCGCCAGCGCCAGAATCGCGATGCCCTGAAACGGCTCGCTGGCGCGGCCGCTTTCCGCCGCGGCATCCAGAAGCCGCCCGCCGGCAAAGCCGATCAACACGCCGGCCAGCGGGCCGAGTGTGACCTGCAACAGGCCGAAGCTGAGCCAGTCGTTGCCCTCGGCAGTTCCGTGCGCCGCGCCGGCGAGCGCCGCGAACAGCAGCACCGCGGGCAGGGCGATACCGTCGTTCAAACCGCTCTCGATGTTGATCGCCTGGCGGATGCGTATCGGCACGATCTTGGCGGCAACCACGGCCTGGCCGAGCGCCGCGTCGGTCGGCGCGAGCAGCGCGGCCAGCAGAGCGGCTTCCCACAGCGAGAACTGCGGGAACAAGCCAACCGCAACGCCCGCACCTGCCAGGATCGCCAGCGGCAGCCCGATGATCAGCATCCGCACCGGCAGGTTGTGGTCGGCGCGGACGCGTTTCAGCTCGATACGCGCGGCATCGCTGAACAGGACGAGTATCAGCGTCAGTTCGGCAATCACGTGCAACGCGGCATGACCGGCATCGACCAGTCCCGCGCCAAATCCTCCCATGCCGATCAAAAAACCGATTGCCGCAAAGACGAACGGCGGCGTGATCACGGTACCCTCGAGCCGGCCCGACACGAGCGCGTAAAGGAGAAACGCAGCGGCGATCACCGCGACTGCTTCAAGCTCCATCGACGTCACACCTCTCTTCGGGACGGCGCTGTCCGGCGTCACTGTTCACGCAGCACAACCCCGTCTTTGACGGCCAGCACGGCGCCTTCGGCCAGCGGCTCCCAACCCTCGTCGTCCAGCGGCACGGACGCCAGCAGAACGGTCTGTTTGTCACGCAGCGCAACGTCCAGGCCCGGGCAGTGCACCTCCTTCTGCTCCGCGCAGGTCCAGCACCGCTTGATGTTCAGCCCCGGCGGTTTCGCGTCCGTCAGCCGGCCGTTTTCCTCGTGGACTCGTCTGTGGCCGTGCGCGAACAGCACGTCGCCGTCATGGTAAAGAAAGTTGCAGGTACCCAGCGTTTTCATCTCTTCACACACCGCGCCGAACGCCTCGAAGCGCGCGTCGACGTCCGGTGTGCCGTCCGCGTCGTAAAGCGGTTTCAGGCGCGTGAGTAAGGCGCAAAACGCGAGCTCCGAATCGGTATCGCCAATGGGCTGGTAGTCCAGCGCGCCGGTATCCACGACCGCTTCGATGCCGTTCAACGTGCCGTTGTGTGCGAACAGGTGAGTGTGTCTGCCGAGCGCGCGCCGAAACGGATGCGTGTTCTCCATCGTGTGCTTGCCGCGCGTCGCGTAACGCACGTGAGCAATGGCCGTCGACGTTTCGACCGCATGTTCGGCGACAAAACGCACCCAGATACTGTCGTTCGCGGGCACGGGCTCCTTGATCACTATCGCGTCGCGGTCACGCACCAGTGCAATTCCCCAGCCGTCCCGGTTACTGCGCAGGCTCGAGCCATTCCTGGAAAATTCCTCCAGCGAATACTGAAGCGACGTCGGTCTGCTGCTCGACATGGCAAATAGCTCACACACTGGCGGCTCCCGTGCTGTCGTATTGTTTGTTTTCGGGCACGTACATCGAGGGACTCCCACAGTCTGATCGGCTTTGGCCGTTTCATCAACAGCTCCCGGACAGGTACCCTTAGACGCGCAAGTTTTCCCATTGGTTACAATTGCCGGGACAATAATGCGTGGACGATGACCTCGACGGCAGCCGCTCGTGAAAAGCGGGGACCCGTCCAGTCATCGTCAACGCCGGGTAAAGACGAGGCGCATGTCCGAGAAGCTCCGTGAGAATCGGCGCCGGGAGGCCGCATCGCTGGCGACGGATCCGGACGGCGAAACGCTGGTCCGCGACAACATCGGCTGGATGCTGGCGCTTGCGGAACGCCTGCTGCGCGACCGGGGCCTGGCCGAGGACGTGGTCCAGGAGTCTTTCATGCGCGCGTTCCGGGGCCTTGCGGATTTCGAGGGCCGGTCGACGCTCAAGTCCTGGCTGCATCGTATTACCGTCAACACGGCGCTCTCGAAGCTCCGGCAGCTCAGGCGTCTGGCCGAACAATCCATCGACGAGCATCTTCCCGAATTCGACCGGCACGACTGCCGCGTGGAGGCCCCCTGGCCGCAGCTCGCGTCGGTTGAGGACGTCATGGAAAGCGAGGATCTGAAAAGACGGGTGTACGCCTGCATCGGCGAGCTTCCCGATGCGTATCGAATCGTCCTGCAGCTCAGGGACATCGAAGGTTACGACACCGCGGAAGTGGCGGCGATGGTGGACATCTCCGTCAGCAACGTGAAGGTTCGTCTTCACAGAGCCCGCTCGGCGCTCAAAAAACTGCTCGAACCGGTCCTTCGGGGGGAGGTGGCGAATGGCGAATAAACGCGAAAACGGACTGATGCGGCGTCTCAAGGGCACGATGCTCAAACGCATGCACGGCATGATCACCTGCCGCGAGTTCGAGGACTTCGTGCTGCGTTATCTCGACGGCGGCCTGTCCAGACAGCAGTCGGCCGTGTTCGAGTGGCACATGCGAATGTGCCGGGAGTGCCGCGAATACCTCGCCGCCTACCAGCGCGCGCTCGAGATCGGCAAGGTCGCGCTGGGTCCTCCCGGCGAAGCGCCGCCGGACGACGTTCCCGAGGACCTGATCACCGCGATCCTCGACGCCAGAGAACGCTGATTCGGTTCCGCGGTCAGCGCCGTCCACGCAAAAAAAACCGGGCCTTCGCCCGGTTCAAAATTGCGGCCCGATCAATGGGGGAGAAAGATCAGGCCGCCCTTAAAGCGTCGTCGGCGGACAGGTAGTCGTAGCCGAGGTCCTGCGCCACCGCTTCGTGGTTGACGTGGCCGGCGTGCACGTTCAGGCCGTGCGCCAGATGGCGGTCGCGGGACAGCGCTTCGCGCCACCCCAGGTTGGCGAGCGCCTTGACGAACGGCAGCGTCACGTTGGTCAAAGCGAACGTAGACGTTCGGGGAACCGCGCCGGGCATGTTCGTCACGCAATAGTGCACAACGTCATCGACGATGTAGGTCGGTTCGGCATGCGTTGTCGGGCGGCTGGTCTCGAAACAGCCGCCCTGATCGATCGAGATATCGACGATGACCGAACCGGCGCGCATCGTCTTGATGTGCTCGGCGCTCACCAGCTTCGGCGCTGCGGCGCCCGCGATCAGCACCGAACCCACCACCAGGTCTGCTTCCGGCAGAAGAACGTCAATCGAATGTTTGGTGGAATATTCGGTTCTCACGCGGCCGCCGTAAATTTCGCTGATCTCCCGAAGCCGCGGCACCGAGCGGTCGAGTATCGTGACCTCCGCCCCGAGACCCACCGCCATCTCCGCGGCGTTCGTCCCGGCGACGCCGCCGCCGATGACCACGACCCGGCCCGGCGCCACGCCCGGAACGCCGCCAAGCAGCACGCCGCGGCCGCCGTTCGCTTTTTGCAGCGAATAGGCACCCGCCTGAATCGACAGCCGCCCGGCGACTTCGCTCATCGGCGTCAACAGCGGCAGCGAGCCGTCGTCCGCCGTCACCGTTTCGTAGGCGATCGCGGTCGTTCCCGACTTGACGAGGGCATCGGCCTGCGCCGGATCCGCGGCGAGGTGCAGGTAGGTGAACAACACCTGATCGGCGCGCAGCATGCCGCACTCGGTCTTCTGCGGCTCCTTGACCTTGACGATCAGATCGGCGTTGTCGAACACCTCTTTTGCCGTGGCCGCGATCGTCGCGCCCGCGGCCCGGTAGTCGGCGTCGCTCATGCCGATCCCGGCGCCGGCATTGGTCTCGACGACAACCTCGTGACCGTCGTGAACGAGCTCACGCACGCCGGCCGGCACCATGCCGACACGGTATTCGAGCACTTTTATTTCTTTTGGAACACCGACTCTCATGCCGACCTCAGGGAACAGCGATATCAGAAGTATTCTTGCAGGATACTCCTGATATCGGGCAATTAGATTGCTGAATCGGTGACTATCCGCTGTGTATATGGCATATTCTGCCTATACAGGGCGCATTTTCGACGTTTTCTGCGATGACATTGGACCGATTCGACCGCAAGATCGTGGACCAGCTGCAAAGGGACGGGCGCATCAGCAACGTCGATCTCGCGCAGCGCGTCAACCTGTCCGAATCGGCCTGTCTGCGGCGCGTCAAAGCGCTGGAGCAGAACGGCCTGATCGAGCGATACGTGGCCCTGCTGGATCAGAAGAAGCTCGGCCTGTCCGGCACCGTTTTTGTGCATATCGCGTTGAGACGCGAGGAGCAAAGCGAGCTCGCCGCGTTCGAGGATGCGGTTCAACGCATTCCGGAAATCATGGAGTGTTATCTGATGACCGGCGAGTTCGACTATCTGCTCCGCCTGGTCGTCTCCGACATGGCCGACTTCGAGCGCCTGCACAACGACGCCCTCACGCGGTTGCCGGGCGTTGCGCGCGTGAACTCCAGCGTTGCGATACGCACCGTCCGAAAAACCACGGAACTGCCCGTCGACTAGCGGAACGAATTCGTAACAGTTCGTGTCACGAATTCGCTCCACGAAGCGCTGCGTTTTTTGACATCGAATGCAGCGGTCCGTAGGGTAAGGAAGACAATCCCCCCCGCCCAAGGAAATCCTATGATCACGGCCAGGGAAGCGGCTGGTGCAGCCTCTCCCGACTTTGAGCTGTCCGCGTATTACCAACGCGTCCGCGCCGAGAGTCTTGCGCTTTGCCGGACGCTGAGGCCGGAAGATTTCGTCGTTCAGAGCATGCCGGACGTGAGCCCGACCAAGTGGCACCTCGCTCACGTCACGTGGTTTTTCGAGAAGTTCGTGCTGATACCGCAGGTTCCGGGCTACCGCGTTTTCGACGAACGGTTTCACTACCTGTTCAACTCGTATTATTACAGCGTCGGCGACATGCACAGCCGGCCGAATCGGGGGCTGCTTTCCCGGCCGACCGTTGAGACGGTATCCGGATTTCGTGAACACGTCGATGAACAGATGGTGGCTTTGCTCGAGCGACGCTTCGACGATACGGAAATTGCGCAGCTCGTAATGCTGGGCCTGCATCACGAGCGACAGCATCAGGAACTGCTGCTGACCGACATCAAACACGTATTCGCACAGAACCCGCTCGAACCGGCGGTCGATCCGGACCTGCCGCGAACGCCGCCGGACCGCGCCTGCGAACACCGTTTCCTCGAGGGCGCGTCCGGAATACACGAGATCGGCGCCGACGCCGGCGGCTTCTGCTTCGACAACGAAACGCCGCGCCATCGCGTCATGGTGCACGAACACCGGCTGGGTTCCCGCCTTGTCACCAACGGCGAATACCGGGAGTTCATCGAGGACGGCGGCTATCGCGACGCCGGTCTCTGGCTGTCCGACGGCTGGGCGGCGGTGCGCGAACGCGGCTGGGAACGTCCTCTCTACTGGAACACCGAAAACAGCCGCGAATTCACGCTGGGTGGCAGCCGTGATCTGGATCTGAACGCGCCGGTAACCCACGTCAGTTTTTACGAAGCCGACGCCTACGCGCGATGGGCGGGCGCCAGACTGCCCACCGAAGCCGAGTGGGAGCTTGCGGCCGCCGGCGACGCCGTGTCCGGTAATTTTGTCGAAACGGGGTATTGGCAGCCGGCGGTCGCCGCCGAAAACCAGCGCCAGTATTTTGGCGACGTGTGGGAATGGACCTCGTCCGCGTATGCACCCTACCCGGGCTTCACGCCGCTCGCCGGTTCGCTTGGCGAATACAACGGCAAATTCATGTGTAACCAAATGACGGTGCGCGGTGGATCCTGTGTCTCCGCCGCCGATCACATCCGCGCCAGCTATCGCAGCTTCTTCTATCCGGATTCGCGCTGGCAGTTTCTGGGAATCCGACTCGCAAAGGACGGCGCAAACTAAGCGCCGAATCTTCTCTATGCCTCTTCAAGCAACCCGGCTGGCGGAGCTGAGCCAGCAGCATATCGCGATCAGCGACGAACTCCGCGAAATCCGTGACGGTCTGTCGCTGCCACAAAAAACGCTCTCGCCGAAGTTCTTTTACGACGAACGGGGCTCGGAGCTGTTCGACGAGATTACCCGGCTGCCCGAATACTATTTGACCGTGACCGAGGGCCGCATCATGCGCGACAACATCGGTGAAATCGCCGATCTCGTCGGCCGGCATGCCAGCCTGATCGAATTCGGCAGCGGCTCGAACGCAAAAATCCGGCTCCTGCTGGAACACCTGCACGAGCCCGCCGTGTATGTGCCGGTCGACATTTCCCGCGACTATCTTTTGGCCGCGGCCCAGGACCTGGCGAAAGACTTTCCGCACATCGAAATACTGCCGGTTGCCGCGGACTTCACGAAACCCTTCGGCCTGCCGAATCCCCGCATCATGCCGAAACGCAACATCGTGTATTTTCCGGGCTCGACGATCGGCAATTTTTCCCCGGAAGCCGCACTGGACCTGTTGAAAGTCATGCATCACGAGGCGGGAGAAGACGGCGGCCTGCTGATCGGCGTGGACCTGCGGAAGGACACCGCGACGCTCGAACGCGCGTACAACGATTCGGCCGGTGTCACCGCGGAGTTCAACCTGAACGTTCTGCGGCGGATCAACCGCGAATTCGACGCGGACTTCGATCTCGACGCGTTCCGGCACGAAGCCGTTTACGACGAAGAGTACGGCAGGATCGAGATGTACCTCGTGAGCCTGCGGGACCAGACGTTTTACGTGTCCGGCGAGTCGTTCGAGTTGCAGGAAGGGGAACGCATCCTGACCGAATACTCCCACAAGTACTCGTTGAGCGGTTTCGAGAACCTCGCCGCCGAGGCGGGATTTACCGTGGAGCGCGTGTTTACCGACGAAAGGAAGTGGTTCTCGGTCCAGTACTGCACGCGCGGCTAGCCCGGATCGTATCCGCGTCTCGAGATCGGCCGTCTAGCGGCCCCGGGCGAGCCGGCGCTCGCGACCGTCGGCCTTACGCTCGTAAGGCGCCAGCGCGCTCAGCTTGAGCCAGTCCGGGAACGCCTTTTTGAGGTCCCGGGGCCCGGTCAGCCGTATGCGCGACGCCCTGATTTCCTCGCGCAGATCCCGAAACCCTCTCCATGTCTCGACGAACGCACGAAGATCGGCGTCGATCAACAGGTCGGTGTCGAAGCCGGGGTGTTTGAGGCACATATCGACGTTTCCGTCGGTGTTGACCAGCCAGAATCGCCGGCAGTCCGCCGGCGCCCCCGAAAACTCGAACTGCAGCACCGTGCGTCCGGGCGGCATCGCCGCGCCGTCCAATCTCAGGTGCATGCTCCACGCCAGGAACGCCGGGTCGAGATCGTCCAACGTCATATCGCGCGCCCAGTGCTGGCCCCACACGGCCATGCCGTCGACAATGCCGTCAAGGCCACAGCCGGCCTCGGTCAACTCGTAACGGTTTCTATTGCCGGCTTTTCGCCTTCTCAAGAGTCCGGCGTGTTCGAGTTCTTTGAGCCGCGTCGACAAGAGCGACGGCGAAATTCTCGGCACGCCCTGGTGGATCTCGTTGAACGTCGTGCAGCCGTCCAGCAGGCGGCTGATCACGAGCACGGTCCAGCGACGGCAGAGGAGCTCGCTCGCCAGAGCCAGCGGGCAATACTGGCCGTAACCGTTTGCCGAACGGCGTTTTCCAGGCATCGCGGGCCTCCCAGGGTTCACTACAGAAATAGTAGTAGTCCGTGTTTCTTTTGCCCAGTACATTATCTCGAAACCAACGGGGCCGGAAAATGAGCGCACTAAAAACCACGTTGTTAACGGCATGCATGGTCGTTTTGGGCCCGGGATGGGCAGCATCGGCACCGGCGCGGTCCGCCGCCGTTGCGGTCGACTGGAACGCGGCCGTGCTGGCGATCGCCGAGGAAGAGGACGGTTTCCTCACGCTCAAGGGCCTGCGCGCGACCGCCATGATGCACCTCGCCATGCACGATGCCTTGAGCGGCATCAACGGGCGCTACACGGCCTATGCGCACGAAGGCCGTGCGCCGGACGCGGATCCCGTTGCGGCGATCACCCGCGCCGCTTTTGTCGTCGCCACCGATCAATACCCGGACCAGGTGGACAAATTCCGTGCACTGCAGGAACGATGGCTGTCCACGGCTTCGAGCGGCGACGCCGCGGAGCAGGGTCTCGCGCTCGGAGAAACGGCCGCCAGGGCCGTCCTCGCCAGTCGGCGCGGCGACGGCTGGGACGGCGAGGCGGAGTACCGCTGGCATCCGATGGCTCCCGGCGTGTACGCCGAGTTCCACGAACACAGCGACACTCCGCAGGGGTTTGTCTTCGGCGCCGGCTGGGCCAGGGCAAAAGGGTTTGCGCTCGAACGTCCCGATCGGTTCCGTTCGCCGCCGCCGCCGTCGATCGACAGCGCCGAGTACACGCGCGCCTACACCGAGGTCAAAGAATTCGGCCGCTTCCAGAGCATCAAACGAACGCCCGACCAGACGCACCTGGCGCTTTGGTGGAAGGACTTCGTCGAAAACTCACACAACCGTCTTGCACGCGACCTCGTGGTCAGGGAAAAACTGCCGCTCGCGGAGGCGACGAGGCTGTTCGCACTGCTGAACATGAGCGTATTCGACGCCTACGTGAGCAGCTTCGACAACAAGTTCTTCTACAATCACTGGCGCCCTTACACCGCAATTCGCTGGGCGGCAAACGACGGCAATCCCGACACCGGCGAAGAAGCTTCATGGACGAATACGCACCGTCACACCTATGCGTTTCCCTCGTACCCGTCCGCACACGGCACGGCCTGTGCGGCGGCGATGACCGCCTTCGGCGACGTGTTCGGAGACGAGTTCGCTTTCACGATGCGAAACCCCACCGCCGACGTCGCGGGGCCGTTCAGCGGCAAGATCGAAATGCACCCGCCGACGCGAAACTTCGATCGCTTCTCCGGCGCCGCGATGGAATGCGCGCTGTCACGGATCTATCTGGGCATTCACTTTCGCTACGATTCGATCGAAGGGTACGAGCTCGGTCGAAAAGTGGGCGCCAACGTCGTGGATCGCTGGTTGATCGAAAAGTGACGGCAACCGCCGGACTTCAGTCCCCGGTCGGCACGAATTCCTTCGGCACGGCGGAACCCCCGCCGAAAAAGAACTTTTCCATTTCCGTTTCGAGAAATTTCCGCGCCTCGGGTTCTATCGGCGTCAGCCGGTATTCGTTGATCAACATCGTTTGATGACCCACCCAGCGCTGCCAGGCTTCCTTGCTGACGTTGTCGTAAATGCGTTGACCGAGCTCACCCGGATACGGCGCATAGTCCAGGCCTTCGGCCTCCTTGTTCAGCAATACGCATTTGACGGTTCTCGACATCTATCTGAGGCCTTTGGAATTCAAGTTATCGATGAGTACCCTGACCGGCGCCGCGAGACCGACCCCGGGCGGACAATCGAGAGCGTACCAGAGTTCGTCGCTCCCGTCGGACACTGTACGCGATGCGGAATCCAGGCGCACTTCCACCGGCGTGATATCGAGATCGAAGTGGCTGAAGCTGTGACGAATCGGCGTCCAGTCGACGACGTCGTCGGGTTTTGCACCGAGTTTCAGCAGGCACCAGTCGTTCACGGCGTCACGGCTGGCGATCTCCGGCAGGCTCCAGAGCCCGCCCCAGATTCCGGCGCTGGGGCGTCGTTCAAGATACAGCCGGCCGTCGTAATGCGCGAGCAGCATGAGCGTCGACTTCAGCGGTTTTTTCCGGCGTTCGCGCCGGCCGGGGAAATCGACCTGCGTTCCGCAAGCACGCGCCTTGCAGCCCCGGCGCAGCGGACAGCTTGGGCAATCCGGCTTGCTGCGCGTGCAGAGCGTGGCGCCCAGGTCCATGATCGCCTGCGTGTAATCCGCGACGCGGATGTCCGGCGTGTGTCGATCGGCCAGCGCCCAAAGCGCGTTCGCCACCGCCGTTTTGCCCGGCCAGCCGGCAACGGCGTGATAGCGCGCCAGGACCCGTTTGACGTTGCCGTCGAGTATCGGGTGCCGCTCGTCGCGGGACAGGGAAAGGATGGCGCCCGCCGTGGACCGCCCGATACCGGGTAAATCGACGACCTCGGCAAACGCCTGAGGGAATTCGCCGCCGTGGTCGTCCGTGATTCTGCACGCTGCTTTGTGCAGGTTACGCGCCCGGGCGTAATAACCGAGCCCGGACCAATGGTGCAACACGTCGTCGAGCGGCGCGTCGGCAAGCGCCGCGACGTCCGGATAAGACGCCATGAAACGCTGGTAATACGGAATCACCGTGCGTACCTGGGTTTGCTGCAGCATGATCTCGGACACCCATACGCGGTACGGTGTCGGATTCGCCTGCCAGGGCAGGTCTTTGCGCCCGTGCACATCGAACCAGTCGAGCAGGCGCTTCGCAAACGACGGGTCGTTCACTTTTCCGGCTCGCGCCCTTGCGCGATTGCCTCGATACGGTCCACCGCGTCGATGGCGCCCGCGCGCAGCGCCCGGCGGATGTAAAACGGCCCGATCAACGGCGGAATCCAGAAATCGGGCTCGACCTCGAACTCGTAAACGAGCAGGGTATTCCCTTCCCGTTCGAGCAGCTCCCAGCTTTCCACGCTGTACCTGAAATCGCTTTTCTCCGGATCGACGATGGCCTCTATTCTCGACATTGGTTTCAGCACGAGATGCCCATGGCGCTCGAACGACACGCAGAACAGCAGCACACAGCCTTCCATGCGATTGTAAAAGCGCGGCCGCCCCTGCTCATCCGGCTCGACGTTGCGGCTTTCCGTGAACGCGCTCGTGAACTTCATGAACAGGTCGTAGTTCGTCAGGACCGCATAGAGCTCCTCCTGACTCGCCGCCATGAGCGTCTCCGAGCGCAGCAGATAACGGCCGTCCACACGATCGACGCTCACCTCCTGGAGGTCGGCCGGCAGGGCCTGCGATGACGCGAACAGGAGTCCGAGCACCGGTGCGACAACCAGCAGCTTTCCGAATAGCGACGACATCGGACCTATCGCTGAAACAGATCCTTCAGGCGATCCTTGAGCTCGTCTTCGAGGTCTTTTTCTTCTTCTTCGGTATCGGCGCCCTCGCCCGCGGCCCCCTCGGACCCGGGCTCCTCTTCGCCGCCGAGAAGGCGGTTGAGAAGATCGTTTTTGAGTTCCTCGGTTTTCTCTTCGATCGCCGCCTCCACCTCGGCGCGGAACATCTGCTCGATGTCCGGCCGAAAGCTCGGCGAACCGAGAGGACCGCTGATGCGGATGGGGATCAGCGCCTGGGTGAAGTCCGCGAGCTCTTCCTCGCTGGCGTCGCTCACGAATTCCGGTTTCTCCAGAACGCGCGCCTGCACGGAGTAGTCGACCTCGCCGGCGCCGAGGTTGACCGTCCCGGCGCCGGTGACGCGCAGGAACGGCATCTCCGCGAGCAGGTCGTTGTTCGTGAAAACGCCGTCGGTGACGTTGCCGGTTGCGGTGACCGAACTGAATTCGGTACGCAGCGGCAGTCGGGGCTCGGGGGCGTTTCGCGCTTGTAAAGGGCGCGCGCCGAGCGCAGCTGATGCCAGACGTCGGTGCCTTCCCAGGCGCCGTCCGCGAGCTCGAAACGCATCGTCCCGTCCAGGTCGCCGGAGATGGCCGACAGGGTCGCGCCGGCGCCGCTCAGCTCGAAGCCGCCGTTGATCGTCCCGGTGACGTTCTCGGTGTCGTACATCGCACGCGCCATCGAAGACAGATTCACGCCGCTGATGCGCTCGTTGACCGACAGCGAGGGCACGCTCCCGGACACGTCGATGCGAACGTCGCCATTGTAGGAACCGTCGAAGAACTCCGCGGTAATCGGGTGCAGTCGGAGTTGCCGGCCCGTTCCGACGACGCCAAGCGCCATGTTGGTGAACGTCACCGGACCGAGGAACGCTTCGTCCAGGTGCACGGTCCCGTCGGCCTTCAGCGTGCGGATCAGTTCGACCGGGATCTCGACGTCCGAGGGTTCTTCCTCGCTGGCCTCCACCGCTTCCGAGGCGGGCGCCATGTAGTTGTCGACGTTGATGGTGTCCGCGCGCAGATCGAAAACCAGGGCGCCGCCATCGGTCAGCGGCACCGCGAGTTCGCCGGTCATCGTCGTGTCGTCCATCACCAGGGACATCGACGACAGGCTGAGCGCGTCCTGACCCAGCGTCGCGTCGGCCTCGAAGGAGAGTTTACCGAGCGCATTCGGGTCCGCGGTCGCCGGCGCCTCGACGTCGAGCGTCGTCAGCAGCTCTTTGAGGGAAAATTCGGCGACCCGTAACGCCGCCTGCAGGTCGTCGGCGCCGGCGTACGAAAACGGTTGTACGTCGGCGCTCATCGACAGACCGAGCACGGACAAGTCGATCTCGCCAATCGTCACCTGTTCGCGCCCGGTGTGCAGCGAGATCGACCGTGAGTCAAAACTGAAATCGGTCGGCTGGCTGACGATGCCGCGCAGCTGGCCGACGACGTTGAGGCCGTCGACGTTCACCTGCTCGAGGTTCTCGCCGAGCGCGACGCTCGCGCTGATCGTCAGCTCGCCGCCGAGCTCACCCGGCGCCGCCGCAAACTCCAACCCGCCCTCGACGTCGAACGCTTCTCCCGCCGCGATACGTCCGGTGCCGACGTTCAATGCGGTGATGGTGTAGGTGCTTCCCGTTTGCGCATCGCTGTAGTTGATCCTGGCGTCCCGCAAGCTGACGTTCGCGATGTCCAGCGCCACGTCGCCGGCGCCGCCGGCGTCAACCGGTTCCGGGGGCGGGTCGCCGGCCGTTTCCATGAGATCGTCCCAGTTGGTCGCGCCGTCGGCGGCCACGGCGAGATTGGCTTCAAACCCGTCGAGCGAAGCGGTGCCGACCGCAATCCTCTGGCTGAACACCAGTGGCAGCAGACGCACGCTCAGACGAGCGCTGTCGAAGCTCACAAAAGGATCGTCACCGAAGCCTTCCGCGTTTCCCAGGCTCGTTCGGCCCAGCTCGACCGCAAGCCACGGAAAGACGCTGATCGACAGATCGCCTTCAATCGAGAGTTCGCGGCCGGTCGCGTTCCGAACCTGCGCGGAGATCGTGTCTCGGAAGTCGTTGGGATTGAAAAACAGCGTCAGCGCAACCGCGGCGATGACGGCGATGCCGACGATACCTGCGACCAGATACAGAAAATACTTGCCCAGTTTTGCCATTTTGTTTGCCCCTGCGAATACGCTCGCATCCGGTCGGATCGATACACCGCCTGGACGAGACCGGTACGAACGATCGTTGAGAATAACAAATTCGGATGACTGCCGGGTCGGCGACAAGTTCACATTTTGTGTTGCGAAATAGCCGCAGATTTGCGGAGTGGTTTGCGTGGCGGGGTCGATGGGTCGCCCGTCAGGACGCAATGCGGCAGCAGCGGGTGAAAGCGCGTATCACGGCGGGTGCGGATTGATCTTCAGCCGCCGGCTCAGGTCGTGCGAACCGCTATTTGAACAAACGGGCAAATTTCGACGAATGCGAGGAGCGCCCGCCTAATCGCGGCAAAGCGTCAGCCCGCCGTTCAGCGTACGGACCGTTACCCGTGAACTTCCCGCACCCTCGGTAAACTTCAGTTCGCGGCCCGGGGCGTACCGGCTGCTGCGCTCCGGCCTGGGGCCGAAACAGTTGCGGATACTGCCGTTGAACGTCTCGATGTCGAAACGCGCCGAAATCTCATTCACAAAATGGATGTCGACGTCGCCATTGATGGTCTCGACGTCTATCTTGCCGCCGTCGACCAATTCGGCCCGAAACCCCAGGTCGCCGTTTACGGTATCGGCCTTTACGCGCTCGAAAGAACCGCCAATCACCAGATCGCCGCTGACCGAACTGGCCTCGATGGCGCCCGCCAGCCGAAACGCGTCGATGTCGCCGCTCACCGAACCGAGCTGAGTGAACATCTGCTGGTCGTCGCCGGCAAGTTCGATGTCGCCGCTCACCGATTCGATTTCGACGTCCGCGCCGTACGCCTCGGTCGTCACGTCTCCGCTGACCGAATTCAGCCGCTGCTCGCCAAAAACGTCGTCGATTTCGACGTCGGCGCTCACGACGCCAACGTCGAGCGCGCTCATTTCGGGAACCCGGATGAGCAGGTCGCTCGATACGTTCCTCGAGCTGTTGTTCGGCACCTTGACTTTGACGGTGACGTCATCGCCATCTCGTTCGACGATCAGTTCCTCGACGCCCCGGCCGAGATCGGCCACAACGTCGACTTCGTTCCGTGACCAACCGGACACTTCCACGGACCCGTCAACGTTCGAGATGAAGACGTTGCCGTCCGGTGACGCATCGATCGTTCGTTGTACGTCGTCCGCCGTGACCGCCGGCGCCCACAACATCGAGCAGAAAGCCAGACCCAGCGTGTTCAATGTTCTATTCATCATGCTCTCTCACTGAACGCACCCACAACGTTCAGAAATCTTCTCGCAACATCACCGCGCTGGTAATGCCGTTGACTTTACGCATCAGGGCGAGCTCTTCTTGATAGCTGCTGAGCAGAAGTTCCTGCAACAGCACGTTATCCGGCTCGTCCGCCAAGGCAACACTAATTTCGTCGATCGCATTCCGTATGGTCAGCATGTTCATCTCGACCTCGGCTCTGGCCACGGGCGACAGGCGGCTGAGCTCCCGGTCGAGCTGCACTTCGAGATCGCGCCGGGCGTCCTGGAAGCCGGGCCCAAGCATATACCGATTACCGAAACTCGCCGATCTGGCTTCCAGGAACGGCTCACTCGTCTGTGCGACAGGCGAAACGCCGCTCGGGCGGCCGTCCATCGCCAGGTAGGTCAGACCCGAGGAAGCGCCGACCAGCAGGACCACCGCCGCGGCCTGCGCCAGGTACCGATTCCACGGAGAAATCGACGGCGCCGCGTCCGAGCGCGGCCGGGCGTCGGCATCGCGGATAGCCGCTTCGATCTCCGGCCACAGATCCCGTTCCGGCTGGACGTCTCCGGCGAGACCCCGGGCGAGTTCCATCAGCCGGTCGTCGGCAGGATTTCCGTTGTTGTCCATCATGTCTCACCACCCGTTGGTGTCAATTGTTGCGCCAGCAGCCGTTTCGCACGATGTAATTGCGCTTTGCTGGTACCGGACGCAATTCCCAGCATTTCGCCCGTTTCGTCATGGCTGTATCCGTACACCGCATGCAGAACGAACACGTGTCTTGCACCGCTGGGCAGCTCGTTCATTGCCTGTTCGAGATCCTGCAACTCGCCGCTGTCCCCGATCGATTCCTGTGCCGGCGCGATATCGCCGACGGCGCGAATTCGATCCTGTTCGCGACGGGATTTACGCATCCGACCCAGCACGGCGTTCACGGCAACCTTGTGCATCCAGGTGCCAAAACTCGAGTCGCCGCGGAACCTGTCGAGCTTGCTCCAGGCCTGGATAAACGCTTCCTGCGCGCAGTCCTCCGCCTCGCTGGGATTGCCGGTCATCCGCAGACAAAGCCCGTAAACTTTACCGACATGGGCCCGATAAAGCGCCTCGAACGCCCGTGAATCGGCGGCCTTTGCACGCCGGACCCAGGCCTGCTCGTCATCGGTCACCGGTCCGCCCCCGATAGCCGCCGGTCCGACATCCGTCGTCATGAGCGCTTCCAATCCTTGTTTCTCCGCATGCTTTGGTACTTAGATACCGATTGCCAACCGATGGTTTATACAATCGTTTATCCCATATTGGTCAATAATCGCGAAAAAGCCGATACCGCACCGTGTTTTAGCGCGTTTCTGGTATTATGTTCCAGGCCCGCTCGTGACCTCGACCGCGGCGCCGGACCGAACAACAATAATATGGCAGACGACGAAACTTGCTCGGAATTCGCCGGCATACAGGGCAGAAAAGGCAGGTTTTCAGCGGAGACTCAACGAGGCTAATGGCGGGGCATTCAATTCTGTATCTCGGCCGCAGAGAATTTGCGGCCGACTTCATCGAGCAGCTGAAAGCTTCTGCCGGCTGCAGCCGCTTCAGCCAGTCCGAGTCGCTGGAAATTCCGGAACACGAGGCCGACGGCATCGACCTCGTATTGTTCGAGGCCGGTCCGGGCATCGCGCAGTCCGGACACTCGCTGGAATCCCTGGTCCAGTCCCTGCGCGCCTACCCCCTGGTCGCGCTCACGCAGCACAATCAGGAGCATCGCGGCATCGCCGCGGTCCGTGCCGGCGCGCAGGGGTATCTCTGCATCGACGATTCGACTGCGGACGCCCGGGATGCCGTCTTCGACCACGCCCGCAAACGGCACCGGCTGCTGCTGCGGCTGTCGAACGCCGACAGCACGGTGCTGTCGATCTTGAACAGCATCAATGACGGCGTCGTGATCGCGGATCGGGAAGGTAACCTGCTCGACATCAACCCGGCCGCGCGTTCGATTCTCGGCATGTCGCCGCGACACCGGCCGGAACCCGGATGGACGCAGTCCTTCGGTTCGATCGCCGCGGACGGCAAGTCCGCCGTCGACTCGTCCGATCTGCCCATCCCCAAGGCCTGCCGAGGAAAAAAGTTCTCCAACCAGCTCGCGCTGTTCAGGACCGCCGACCAGGACAGCATGATCCTGAGCCTGAACGGACAGGGCCTGTACGATTCCAGCGGTGAGCGGCTTGGCGGGGTCGTCACGTTCCGCGACGTCACCGACGTCATGCGGCGCACCGTCGAACTCGAGAAACGCGCGCAATACGACGACCTCACCCGGCTGCCGAACCGGCGTCTTTTTGTCCATCAGCTCGAGAAAGCGATCGGTCGGGCGCAGCGCAGCGAACGCGCGATTGCGGTCCTGTTCATCGATCTCGACAAATTCAAATCGATCAACGACACGCTGGGTCACGACATCGGCGATCTGCTGCTGCGGGAGGTGGGTGAGCGCCTCGTGCGTAATCTCCGCATCGGCGACTTCAGCGGACGTTGGAGCGGCGACGAATTCGTCGTGTGCCTGGAAGACATCAATGACCCGGGCGACGCCGCGGCCGTTGCCCAAAAGCTCGTGCTCGTGCTGTCGGAGAAGTACAACATCGGCGGCAGCGAAGTGTACGCAACGCCGAGCGTGGGGATCGCCATCTACCCGGAGTCGGGCGAGTTGGCCGCGCCGCTGATCAAGGCGGCGGATCTTGCCATGTACCAGGCGAAAAAACGGGGCGGCGGGCGCTTCCAATATTATTCGACCGCGCTGAACAGAAAGCTCCAACAACGCGAGGAACTGGAGCTCGGCCTGCGTCATGCGCTCGTACGCGACGAATTCGTGTTGCACTACCAGCCGCGAATCGACGTCAGCACCGGCCGGCTCATCGGTCTCGAGGCCTTGCTGCGCTGGCAGCATCCGCGATTCGGGCTGCTGGCGCCGGCACGGTTTCTGGGCATCCTCGAAAGCAGCGGCCTCATTCATTCCGCGGGCGAGTGGGTGATCGAAACCGCGTTCCGCCAGCTTGCCGCCTGGCAACACCAGTTCGAGTTACCGGACCTCTCGATCGCGATCAACCTCTCGTCTCAGCAGCTACGTTACGGACGCCTGGTCGAAGCGGTTGCCCAGGCGCTCAGCGACACGATGCTGGATCCGGGTTGCGTCGAGTTCGAGATCGGTGACGGCGTCATCGTCCGGCAGCGCTCCGCCGAACTGGAAACACTGCACGGCCTGCGCAAACTCGGCGTACGCCTGTCCCTGGATCACTTCGGCACCACGGAGATATCGTTCAACGCCCTCGACACGGGGGTCATCGACAGTTTTGTCCTCGACCAATCGTTGATTCACGACGTCGAGAGCAACGACAGCCACCAGCGGATCGTCCGCGCCGCAATCGCGATGGCCCGCGGTCTCGACATCGAGGTCGCCGCCGACGGCGTCGAAACCATTACCCAGCTCGAATTCCTGCGCAGCTGCAACTGCGATCTCGCGCAGGGGTTCCTGATCAGCCGACCCATCCAGGCGAACAAAGTCTCCTCCATCCTGAGAAGCGAAATCGCGGGCACGCGGCTTTTGTCGCGAGGCATGCCGTAGACGTCGTTCATCGCGGTTTCCCACACGACCAGCAGGCGCCGAACTGCGCTTCGTTGTCTTCCTTGCAGTGTCTGCAGCGCCAATCGCGGCCGGGACTCTCGTCGAGCGCGGTGCTCGCGTCGAGCAGCTGCACGGCTCGATCGAAGTCGAGGTCGTTTTCGATCCAAAGCTCCGGCCAGACCTCCTGGAACGGCATCTCGCCGACGATGCCGCCCAGGTGTTCGTTCTTGATAAAGGCGGGAATACCCTCGGAGATCAGAATGTTCTTGTAGTGGTTGATCGTGATGATCGAATCTACCGACGTCACCTTTTTCATACGAGACGCCTACGCGAGCGACGCCAGAAACGCCGCCGGATCCTCGCCGCGTTCGAGCACCTCGACGAGCGCGGAGCCGACGATGGCGCCGGTGACGTGACGGCCGACGCTGGCGACGTCGGCCGCGCCGCGGATGCCGAAACCGGCGCAGACCGGCAGCGGCGACAGCGCCGCGACCTTGTCGAGATAACCGGCGAGATCGGCGGGCAATCCCGCCGCGCCGCCGGTGATCCCGGTGATCGTCACCGCGTACAAAAACCCGCGCGACGCCTCCGCGAGCCGCCGAAGCCGGTCGTCGGGCGTCGCCGGCGTGACCAGCTGAACGACGCCCAGGCCTTTGGCGTCGAGCGCGGCGCGCAGCTCGCCGGACTCTTCGAGCGGCAGGTCCGGCACGATGAACGCGCCAACGCCCGTCTCGGCGGCGCGCGCGGCCAGCGCGTCGTAGCCGAACGCCAGCAGCGGGTTCATGTACGACATCAGCACCAGCGGCGCCTCCAGTGAATCTCTCACGACGTCAAGCTGCTCGAAGATCCAGGCCAGCGACACGCCGTTTTCGATGGCCGCCTGACTCGACCGCTGGATCGTCATGCCGTCGGCCATGGGATCGGAAAACGGCACGCCGACCTCGACGACGTCGCCGTCGCGGCTGATCGCGACGAGCGTATCGGCGAACGTCGCAGGATCCGGATAACCGGCCGTCACGAACGGCACCAGTGCGGTGCGTCCGTCGTTTCGCGCCGCGGTCAGCGCGGCGGAGATTTTTTCATGCGGCTGCATTGACGGCGGTCCTTACGGGGTACTGCGTGAGCGTCGGCATGTCCTTGTCACCGCGCCCGGAGTTGCCGATCAGCACCCGCTTGCCGGGATTGTCTTTGCACCAGCGTCTCGCGGCGGCATAGGCGTGGGCGGTTTCAAGCGCGGTCAGGATACCTTCGGTTTCGCAGAGTTCCTCGAGCGCGTCAAGCGCCTCCCTGTCATCCGCGGTGACGTAGGTAACGCGACCCACGGACTGCAGCAACGCGTGTTCCGGGCCGACGCCCGAATAGTCGAGACCGGCGGATATCGAATGCGTCTCCTGAACCTGACCGTCGGCGTCCTGCAGGATGATCGAATAGGCCCCCTGCAGCACGCCCGGCGTTCCGGTGGCCAACGTCGCCGCGTTTTGTCCCAGGCCGCTTCCGGTGCCGCCCGCTTCCACACCGAACAGCGCGATCTCGCGATCGCCGATCAGCGGATAAAAAAGACCGATGGCGTTGGAGCCGCCGCCGACGCAGGCAAACGCGGCGTCCGGCAATCCCCCCGCTTTCTCCAGCATCTGCGCCCGCGCCTCGCGGCCGATCACGCACTGCAGCTCGCGCACCAGGTAAGGATAGGGGTGCGGTCCGACCGCCGAACCGATCAGGTAATACGACTCCTCCGGGTCCGAGACCCAGGCGCGTAAGGCCTCGTCGATCGCGGCGCGCAGGGTTTTGTCGCCCGACTCGACGGGAACGACCTCGGCGCCGAGCCTGAGCATGCGATCGACGTTCGGCGCCTGCCGTTCGATATCGACCGCACCCATGTACACCCGGCAGGGCAAGCCGACGCGCGCGCAGGCCGCCGCCGACGCGACACCGTGTTGGCCGGCGCCGGTCTCCGCGATGATCTGTTTCACACCGAGCCGTTTGGCGAGCAATGCCTGGCCGATCGCGTTGTTGATCTTGTGTGCGCCCGTGTGCGCGAGGTCCTCGCGCTTGAGCCAGACTTCGACGCCCCAACGTTCGCCCAAGCGGGGCGCGAGCGTCAGCGCCGTCGGCCGGCCGACCCACTCCGTGAGTTCGCGCGTGAACTCCCGCTGAAACCCGGGGTCCGGCAGATATTTTTTGGCGCCCGCTTCGAGACGCTCGAACGCCGGGACCAGGGTCTCGGGGATATAGCGCCCGCCAAACGGTCCGAAACGTCCGCGCGCATCCGGAAGCTCGCCTTTTATGGAAGCATCGAGCAGTTGCGCCGCTTCGTCCGCGTCGAGAATACCCGTCATGTCATCGTTACCTTTTCGTTCGTCAATTACCCGCCGCCGCTTTCGCCGCCGCAACGTACGCCGCCATCCTGGTCGTGCTTTTCCTGCCCGGCGCGCACTCCAGCGAACTGGACGCGTCCACGCCGTAAGGACCGACCTCGCGGACCGCGTCCGCCACGTTGTGCGGTCCCAGTCCGCCGGCGAGTATCATCCGCGAATCCCGCGCCATCTGCCGCGCGCGCGTCCAGTCGACGGTCGCTCCCTGACCGCTTTTTTGCCCTTCGTAAACGTAAACGTCCTGCCGCGCATCCGGCCGGGCGACGCCGCCCTCGCGAAACACCGGCCAGCGCACGACGTCCTCGCCCACGTCCAGGCCGTCAAAATCGCCGGCGTCCGCCTGCAGTACGTCGGGGCGAAACACACTCGCCACTTCCCGCCATTCGTCGGCCGTCGGGTGCAACATGACCGCAACCCGAAGCACGCCGGCCGGCACCTGCCGGCTGATCTCGGCGGCGCGCGTTACGCTGACGCGGCGCTTCGATTCCGCGAACACGAAACCGAGGGCGTCCGCCCCGGCGTCGATCGCCGCGGACACGTCGTCGGGATCGGTGAGTCCGCAGATTTTGACCAAGACGCTCACGCAGGCACGCTCCCGCGGCCGGCCGCCAGCATGTCGGCCACCAGCCGGCCCGGCGAGTCGCTGCGCATCAGCGCGCTCCCGATCAGGGCCATCGAGTATCCCTGGCCGGCAATCCGCGCCACGTCCTCGGGCGCTTTCAAGCCGCTTTCGGCGACCGCAACGGCGGCGTCCGGCAGCGCCGCGGCCAGCCGTTCGAGCCGCGTCGGATCGACTTCGAGCGTCCTCAGGTTCCGGCTGTTGACGCCGACCAGGAGCTTGCGCTCGGCCGCGGCGTCGGCGTGCACCGACTGCTCCAGCAGCCTCGTGCTTCGCGACAGATCGTCCTCGCCGAAGGATTCCAGCAGCACGAACAGCGAGTGTTCGCGCGCGCAGGCAAGCATGTCCGCCAGCCGCTTGTCGTCGAGGATCGCGGCGATCAGCAGAACTCCGCTGGCGCCGCTGGCCCGCGCCTCCAGCACCTGCTTGGTATCGACCAGGAAGTCCTTGCGCATGACGGGGACGTCGCGCCCGGCGAGCGCCGCGACCACCTGCTCCAGATGCGCAATTTCGCCCGCGAACCGGAACGGTTCGGTCAGCACGGATATCGCGGCCGCGCCGCCGTCCGCGTAATCCACCGCGCGCGCGCCGCGGTCGGCCGACTCGCTGCCCAGGCGACCCTCCGCGGGCGAATGATCCTTGATCTCGGCGATGACGTCGAAGGCGCCGAGTTCGAGCGGAACAACCGGCCGGTCGAGCTGATCCGGATGCCAGGTGGACGGCAGCATCGATGCCCGGTCGCCGCTCGACGTCGCCATTTTGTCGAGGAAGTCGCTCATCGGTTCTCGAAATGGGTCCTCAAACGGCGAAGGAATTCAGCCGCGGCGCCGCTGTCGATCGCGTCCGCGGCTTTTGCGACACCGTCTCTCGCGTTCTCGGCCTCGCCCATGACCTCCAGCACCAGTGACGTCCCCATCAGCAGCGCATCGCGATGCGCACCCGTGTCGTCGCCGCTGAACACACGTTCGAGTTCGCGCGCGTTGTGCGCCGCGTCGCCGCCGGCGAGCGCGTCGGGCGCGCAGCGTCGCAGCCCGTATTCCTCGGGCGTGCGCCGCAACTCCGTGACCGAACCGGGCAGCACGTCGTAAAGCAGAAACTCACCGACGGGCGTCGCCTCGTCCCAGCCGGGTTCGCCGTGCACGACGAAGGCACGTTCGATCGGCATGCCCGCGAGCGTGTCGGCCATGAGCCGCGCCGCGGCGGGACTGAAGGCGCCGATCAGCTGGAACGGCGGCGCGGCCGGATTGGTCAGCGGACCCAGCAGATTAAAAACCGTTCGCACGCCAAGCGCCGAGCGGACCGGCATGATCGCTTTCATGGCCGGATGAAACGCGGGCGCGAACAGAAACGTAAAATTCAGCGCGGCCAGCGCCGCAACGCTCGCCTGCTCGTCGAGCGGCAGCGGCACGCCGAGACGTTCGAGCATGTCGGCGCTGCCGCTTTTACTCGAGATCGAGCGGTTGCCGTGTTTCACCACCCGCGCGCCGCAGGCCGCCGCGAGCAGGCCCGTGCCGGTGGACAGATTCAGACTGCCCGACCCGTCGCCGCCGGTACCCACGGTATCGACGGTCGGCGTGCCATCGGGGATGGCGGGTTTGACCGCAAGCTCACGCATCGCGGTTGCGAAACCGCGAATCTCGTCGGCCGACTCGCCCTTGGCGCGCAGCGCGGAAAGGAAAGCGCCGGCCAGCGCGGGGTCGAGTTCAGCCGCGGCCAGGGTCATCATCAGCCCGGACGCTTCAGCCTCGCTCAACGCACCGCCGTCCAGCAGGCGATCCAGAAGACCGGAATACTCGTTGCTCACGACGCTTTCATCCGCATGAAATTCCCCATCAAGGTCTCACCCTCCGGCGTCAACACGCTCTCCGGATGAAACTGCACGCCCTCGATCGGCAGCAGCCGATGACGCACCCCCATGATTTCACCGCGCTCGGTCCGGGCACTCACCTCGAGTACGTCGGGCAGGCTTTCGACCTCGGCGCACAGTGAATGATAGCGGCCCGCCTGAAACGACTCCGGCATGTCCAGAAAAAGCGTTTTGCGATCGTGGCTCACCATCGACGTCTTACCGTGCATCAAACGCTCCGCGCGCACAATCCGGCCGCCGAAATGCGCAACCAGGCACTGATGGCCCAGGCAGACGCCCAATATCGGAACCCGTCCCGCAAATGTATCGATCATCGCCAGGGCGTTGCCGGCATCCTCGGGACGGCCGGGCCCGGGGGATATGACCAGGTGGCTCGGCGCCAGTACCAGCGCATCCTGAACGTCAATCACGTCGTTCCGGTGCACGATCACTTCGGCGCCCTGCGCGCGAAAGGCCTGTACGAGGTTGTAGGTGAACGAGTCGTAATTGTCGATCAGCAGGATACGGACGTCGGCGAAACTCATAAGCCTTCTCCCGCCAGTTCCAGCGCGCCACGCAGGATCGCGCTCTTGGCCAGCACTTCGGCATACTCTTTTTTCGGAACGCTGTCGGCGACGATGCCCGCCCCCGCCTGGAAGCTGTATTCATCGCCGTTGAAGACCAGCGTGCGAATCGTGATTGCCTGGTCCATATCGCCGTTGATGTCGAAGTAACCGGCGGTGCCCGCGTACAGACCGCGCCCGGTCGGCTCCATTTCCTCGATAATCTCCATCGCCCGCACTTTTGGCGCGCCAACCAGCGTGCCGGCCGGGAAGCTCGCCGCGAACAGATCGAACGCGTCGTATTCCGGCGCGAGCTGGCCCTGGACACCGCTGACGATATGCATGACGTGACTGTAACGTTCGATCGACCGGTAAGGATCGACGTGCACGCTGCCGGCGGTCGCAACGCGGCCGAGATCGTTTCTTGCCAGGTCCACGAGCATCACGTGCTCGGCCGCCTCCTTCGGGTCCGCTAGCAGGCGTTTCTCGTTGTCGATGTCCTCGGCGGTCGTCGCGCCGCGTGGCAAGGTACCCGCAATCGGCCGCAGTGAGGCCGTCCGCCCATGCAGTTTGACCAGCGCCTCGGGCGAGGACCCGACGACGCGCAGTTCGTCGAATTCGAGGAAAAACATATAGGGAGACGGGTTCAGCAACCGCATTGCCCGGTACACCTCGAACGGATCGACGTTCGTCTGGCCGCGAAACAGCACCGACAACACGATCTGATAAATGTCGCCGGCCGCGATGTATTCCTTGCAGGCCTCGACGCCCTTGCAGAACGCTTCCTCCGAAACGTTGGCGATCGGCGGCGTTGTCCTGATGGCGCCGTTGCGTTGTGGAATCGCGCCCCGAAGCCGCGCAATCACTTCTTTACGCAAACTCTCACGTTCCGCCTCCGGTCCGTCATGCAGAAGGGCGACGCGGCGGGTGAGATGATCGAAGACCAGGACGGACGTCGGCGCGGTAAACGCGGCGTCGGGAACACCCGGCTGCGGCGACGTCGTGTGCGGCAAACGCTCGAACAGCCGCACGACGTCGTACCCCGATACCCCGACCAGGCCGCCGGAAAACGGCAGTCCTTCAACGGAGGGCACCGGCCGCGGCACCGCCGCCAGGGCCTTGCGTAAACCCGCCAGATACTCGTTCCGGTCGGCGGGTCTCGGTAAAACGTCGCCGCCGATCGAGAACCCCTCGGCGTCCAGACGCACGTCCAGCGAATCCCCGAAACCGAGAAAGGAATAACGCGCGAGCCGCTCACCCCGCTCGACGCTTTCGAGCAAAAAGCGCGGCTTCAGCTCGGTGAGCTTCAAATACGCCGAAACGGGTGTGTCGAGGTCGGCGGCAATGTCGAATGGCGGTTGCACGTCTTGTCCCCTGGTCTTCGTAATGCCTGCGGTCCGCCTGGACGCAAATCGTCCGGGCAATAAAAAACCCAGCTCCACTTGCCTGGCGGAGATGGGTTATACGATTTCTTTCGCTCAGCTAAAGGTCAGCCAGCCACCCACTCCTTTCGGGGTAGCCACAGCCAGTTCCGGTTCTGCCGTTGCGTCGCGTTCATGGGCCCGAGTATCACCGGGTGCCCGGGCTACGTCAAGGGCACGCCCCGCCGGCATAACGTTGCTTGCGAAACCAGACTGCTTGGTTTCCTCGGGGTAGGAGCCCGTCCTGACGGCAACTCGCCAGTCGTTACGACCGAGACAAAGTGGCACCCGCGCCGAGTGCCGTGGGTGTCCTTTTCGCTGGAAAAGGGCAGTCATACCACAAGCTTCAATATTGAACCCGCCGGCTACGCGCGCATCAACAGCGCCACTTCCCTTTTCCTGATGCGCTCAAACAACACCCACGACACCCGACGCTGAACAGGCTTCGTGGCTGCTGCCCGTCAGGACGGGCTCCCACTTCGGCATCGCGCAGCCGGTCGGAACGATCAGAGGTTGTAGAGGAACGGCAGCACCAGCGTGAAGCCCAACCACATGACAATGGACAGCGGAATGCCGACGCGCAGGAAGTCCGAGAACTTGTAGCCGCCGGCGCTCAGGATCAGGAGGTTTGTCTGGTAGCCGAACGGTGTCGCGTAACTCATGTTGGCTCCGAAGAGAACCGCGAGTATGAACGGCTCGGGATCGACGTTGAGCTGCTGAGCGACGGCGATCGAGATCGGCGTGCCGATCACGGCCGCCGCGTTGTTCGACACGACATTCGTAAGCACGGTCATAATAAGAATGAAGGCGCCCAGGATGACCGGTATCGGCATGCCTTCGGCGACCTGCACGAACGTCAGTGCGAGATAGTCGGCCATGCCCGTCACCATCAGCGCTTTGCCGAGCGCGAGGCTGGTGACGATGATCATGATGACCTGCACGGACAGGGAACCCGCGGCGTCGCGCCAGGTCAGGCAACCGAGCGCCAGCATCAGGCCGACGCCGACCAGAGCACTCACCGAAATCGGCATCAGGCCGAGCGCCGCGACGAGGACCACACCGGCCATGACGCCAAGCGCGCGATTGGCTTTGTGCGTATGCGGCAGGTCGGTCGTGCCGTCCAGGACCAGCATCGTGCCGCCGGATTTCAGGTTGTCGATGGCGTCGCGGCTTCCCTGCACCAGAAGAACGTCACCCGCGCGCAGGCGGATCGTGGTCAAGTCCCCCGTTACCTGCGAGCTGGGTGCGCGGGCCCGGTGGATCGCTAGTGGCATCAGCCCGTAACTGGCGCCGAATCGGACCGCGGCGAGGCTGCGCAAATGCAGCGGAGACCCGCGAGTGACCACGACTTCGGCGAGTTGCTGCCCTGCGGCGAGCAGCGGCGTGTCTTCGTCAACCGGATGCTCGTCGTCCGAAATGTTGTAAAGCGTCGAGCCCAGCAGCGTCTCGTAGTGTTTGAGGTTTTCCGGGGAGTCTTTGACAAACAGGCGATCACCGGGCTGCAGGATGACCGACGGCAGTTTCGCGAGAAACAGCGATTCGCTGCGCTGGATTTTGTCGACGCGCATTTCGCCGCTGGTCTTCGCCAACACCTCCGACAGGGTTTTCCCCGCGGCGAAACCGCCCTCGCGAACGGTCAGCTGACTGCTGAAAACGCGCGGCGTCGTATCCGACATCGGCGGCACCCGGTCCGGCAGCAGTCGCGGCGCAATGAGCCACAGAAAGGCGATGCCGATGCCGCCGACGATCAGTGCGGGCAGCATGAAGTCGAACATCGCGAAGTCCCTGACCCCGGTGTCGCGAGCGATACCGACCACCAGCAAGTTGGTCGAGGTGCCGATGGTGGTCGACATGCCGCCGATGATCGTGGCAAAACCCATCGGCAGCATTACCCCCGATACCGGAAACTTCACACGCAGCGACACGGCAACCAGTATCGGCATCAGCAAAACGACGATCGGCGTATTGTTCAGGAACGCGCTGAGAATCGCGCTGGCGATGAGCGTAACGAGCAGCGCGAGCAGCGGGCGGGTCGACCAGGCGCGGCTGACGATCGTCGCCAGCGGCTGCAGCGCGCCGGTCGTCTCCAGGGCCTTGCCGACGATCATCAGCGCACAGATCGCAATCAGCGCCTCGTTGCCGAAACCGTCGAAAAACTCGACGGCGCGCATCGGACCGGTATCCGTCGCATAGGGAAAAAACTGGAACCCCGTGACCAATATGATGAGCACCGCGAGACTCGACGTCTCGAGAGGGATTCGGTCCCGGGTGAACAGGAACAGCGCCACCGCGGTCAGCAACAGGACGGCGACACCGTGTGCATCGGGCGTAATAGCTTGCAAGAGTTCCTCTCGTGATCAGGCTTCGCGCCACCCCGCGCCAGAGCGGCCTGCAAGCGACACACCGTATCGTAGTTCATACCCCGGCCGCAACGAATGATGCCGCGTTCCGACGTTCGACGAGCGCCTGCACGCGCTGATGGAAACTCTTGAAATCGCTGGACTTCCAATGCGCCAATGAAGGCGGGTCGGCAAAACCGAGCGCATCCGCGTGGGCCAGCAACGGCAGCAGCTCGGCGTAACCCGGGGACGCAACGCCGCTTCTCGGCAGCACGGAAGAGGGCGACATTGCCAACAGGTTTCGATGCCTTACCTGCTCGACGGCGACCGTTTCCCGCCACCGCGCCGGCCGGTCCCGGCGGTGCTCGCCATCGCCCCTGGCGTTGCCGGGCGGTTTGGCGGCCAGCGCCGGAAGCGCCCCGTTGAGGTCCGCCAATCGTCGCGACCGCCGCCAGAGGCCCTCGTGGATATCCGCAACCAGGCGGTCAAGCGTCTGCAGGCAGCACAGCTCGGCGGGATCCTCGTCGCGGCGCTCGACGAGATCGCCGAGCCCGGTCAGGAAAACGGCCAGACGCCGATTCAACCGGGCGTCCCGCCGCTGACGATCGTCGAACCAGGTAAGACGATCGAGCAGGCGGTCCCCCAGATCGACACAGGCATCCAACGCGCGCCCGAGGCCGAGTTCGCAGATCTCGCCGTTCGCATCGGCGAATCGGCAGATGTCCAGATAAATCGGTAACCAGGCCGAGGCCAGCGGCGCCGCAATACCCGTTTCGGGCAAAACCGCGGTCGAGCGTTCACTGCTCAGCAGCGGACAGCGGCTCTGCACGGCGGCTGGAAAGACCGGCCAGAACCGCGGACCGTTCGCCTCGGTCTGCCGCAGCAGCGGCCAGACGGCGTCGAGGTCGGCGCGGCCGTTGCTTTGCAGGCTCGAATCCGCCGGCAGCATGACGTAACGCGGACCGTATCCGAGCTCCGGCCGGATGTTGGCGCGAAACTCGGGCGGCGGTATTTCAGCGGCGGACAGGCACAGGCCGAGCAGCTTCCGGTCCACCGCCGACGTATCGAGAAACTCGCAGAACTTGGCCCGGAAATACGCCAGGCTGTCACCGGCGGCCTTGCCATCGGGATCGACGATCGAAACGCTCGCGGGAATACCGGCCCGCAACGCGGCGTAGACCACCGAGAGCCCCCTGTCGAGCCCCTCGCCGGGACCGAACAAACCGCTGATGGCCACCCGCGCCGTGACGCCCGTCGCCGCGTACCGCGCGCCGAACCGCCGGACCCGCGCGTCCAAGCCGAGCGCCGCGAGCCTGCGCAGGACGTCATCCACGCCGCATTCGCCCGGGTCCGGCAAACCGGCGGCGGCGGCCCGCGCGTTCTTTGCACCGTTGGTCAATCGCGGCATGGCCGCCTCCGTCTGAGCCCTGCCGACATTGTTTGGGTAAGCGGCTGCGATTACCGGCCCACAAACTGGGCAGCCAATGCAGTTTTTGCTATTGTCGCGACGCCCTGTTTCCGGCAGCTCAGCCGATCAACAACGAGTCGAAAACCATGTCCTTCAAAACCCTGCTTGACAGCTGGAGCGGCAAGCGCGAACCCGAACGCAGCGCCGAGCGTTTTTCGATCCGGCTACCCGTCGACGACGCGGCGCGGGTCAGCGCGCTTGCCGAACTCTATCCAGGCAACACGCCGGAGACGCTGGTTACCGATCTGCTGAGCGCGGCGCTCGACGAAATCGAAGCGGCCATGCCCTATGTGCCGGGTGACAAGGTGATCCGGGAAGACGAGTTCGGTGATCCGATATACGAAGACGTGGGCATGACGCCGCGTTTTCTGGAGCTGGTCAAAACCCACCGAAAAGGCCTCGACAGTTCCTAACGCCCGTTAGCGTCCGCTAGACTACACTTGTACATTGCCTGGAGACTATTCGATGCCATCGTTTGATGTTGTCAGCGACTTCGACGCGCACGAAGCCGCAAACGCCGTCGATCAAGCCAACCGCGAAGTCACGACGCGCTTCGATTTCAAGGGCACCGGCTCGAAGTATGCGCTCGAAGCCAACGTCATCAGCCTGACCAGTCAGTCGGACTTCCAGCTGCAGCAGATGCTGGACATCCTGCGCCAGAAACTCTCGAAGCGCGGCATCGACGTCGGCTGCATGAAAGAAGAGGAGCCCGTCGTGACCGGCAGCGAAGCGCGCCAGACGGTGATCCTCCGCCAGGGCATCGAATCCGAACTGGCGAGAAGCCTCGTCAAGAAGGTCAAGAGCAGCAAGCTCAAGGTGCAGGTCGCCATCCAGGGCGACAAACTGCGGGTCAGCGGCAAGAAGCGGGACGATCTCCAGGCCGTGATCGCGCTGCTGAAAGACGCCGACGTCGATCTGCCGCTGCAATATGAGAACTTTCGCGAGTAATCAGTCTAAACCGTAGACAACGGCAGATTAAAGCATCAGCAAAGGCGAAACGGCTCGGATACGATATTCCGGCACGCCCGGCCGACTTAAGAGTAAAAACTACATGCGCCGCCAGGACATCACTTTCGAGGACAAGGACCGCGAACTGCGGAGCGACGTACGCACGCTCGGCGCGCTGGTCGGGGACCTCATCATGGAGCAGGGCGGCGAAACGCTGTTCGATTTCGTCGAATCCGCCCGGATTCGGGCCATTCGGCGCCGCGAGCAAAACGACGTTCCGGGTGAAACCCTGGCCGAACTGCTCGGGGACCAGGATCCCGCTTTTGCGACGGAGGTCATACGGGCGTTCTCGACCTACTTCCAGATGACCAACACGGCCGAGAAGGTCCATCGCATCCGGCGTCGCCGTGAACACCTCCGCGAGGTCGGTCACTACCAGCCCGGCGGCTTCGAGGACACGCTGCTAAAACTGAAGGCGGCTGGATTCGACATCGAGGCGGTGCAGAAAATTCTCGACACCTTGCGCATCGAACCGGTCTTCACCGCACATCCGACCGAGCCGACCCGGCGTACGATACTGCGCAAAGAGCAGCGCATCGTGCGGCGCCTGATCGACATGTTGAATCCAACCATGACCTCCCAGGAGATGGAGGCCAATCTCGCGAACATCCGCCTGGAGGTTACGACGGGTTGGCAAACCCACGAACACCCGTCGGAGCAGATGACGGTTGCGGACGAATTGGAACACGTCCTTTTCTTCCTGACCGATGTCCTCTACCGGGTCATTCCGCCGTTTTACGAGGACATCGAGAATGCGGCGGTGCGCGTCTACGGTGAGGCGGCGCAAACGTTGAAAGTGCCGAATTTCCTTCACTTCGCGTCCTGGGTCGGCGGCGACATGGACGGCAATCCGAACGTCACCGCAAAAACCATTCGCTCGACGATGGCGCGGCAGCGCTCGCTGATTCTCAACCTCTACTTCAACGAGTGCGCGGCATTGTCGGCCAAGCTGAGCCAGTCGGAGGGACGCATCGCGTTCGATGACGCCGTTCAGCAAAAGATCGACGAATACCGCAGCGTGTTTCAGAACGCCTACCATACCGTCCCGGCGCGGCACAGGGACATGCCGTATCGCGTTCTGCTGCGGCTGATTCAGCAACGGCTGCAGGCAACCTATGACGACGACGCCTATCCCTACGAGTCCGCGGACCAGTTCGAGGCGGACATCCGCGTCATCGCCGACAGTCTCACCAACAACAAGGGTGAACACGCAGGTCTGTTCGCCGTGCGACGGTTACTGCGCCGCATTGGCACGTTCGGATTTCATCTCGCCACGCTGGACGTCCGTCAGGACGCGATGGTGCACCGCCAGGTCATTGGCGAATTGCTGGGCGAGGAGGACTGGCTGGACTGGACCGCGGACCAGCGGTCGGCGCGCCTCGTCGAAGCGCTGGAATCGAAGGAATCCGCGCCGGACAGGCAAAGCATCGTCGCACGCAAAACGCTTGCGGTGTTCCAGGCGATTTCGTTTTGCCGCCGAAAATACGGCAAGGAGGCGATCGGCCCGTTCATCATCAGCATGACGCAGGGCGCGGACGACATGCTGTCGATTCTGCTGCTGGCCAACTGGAGCGAACTGCACACGCGCCGTTTCAACGTGCCGCTCGACATTGCGCCGCTCCTGGAAACGGTCGACGACCTGGAACGCGGGCCGGAGATCATGCGCGCCCTGCTCGACAACCCGCTCTACCGCAGCCATCTCGAATACCGCAAGAATCAGCAAATCGTGATGATCGGCTACTCCGACAGCAACAAGGATTCGGGGCTGGCCTCGGCGCGCTGGGCCCTGCACCACACGCAAATCCGGCTGCTCGACGCGCTCGAGGACGACGCGATTACGCTCAGGTTGTTTCACGGACGCGGCGGCACGGTCAGCCGCGGCGGCAGCAAAACACACGTTGCCGTCCTCGGTTCGCCGCCCGGAACGGTCGAGGGATACCTGCGCGTCACCGAGCAGGGCGAAATCATCAACGAGAAATACGGTCTGCGGGCCATCGCGCTGCGCACGTTCGAGCAGATCACGGGCTCGGTGTCGCTGGCGACGGCGATGCCGCAGCACCGCGGCACGGACATGCCCGAGTGGCACGCGATGATGCAGGTGATTGCCGACAAGAGTCGCGAAACCTACCGCAAGCTGGTTTACGAGACGCCGGGCTTTTACGACTATTTTCGCAATGCAACGCCGATCGACTTGATCGAGCGCATGCGGATCGGCTCCCGGCCCGCGTCGCGGCGCGGCGGCGCCGGTGTCGAGCATCTGCGCGCGATTCCGTGGGTTTTCGCCTGGGCGCAAAGCCGTCACATGTTTCCGGGCTGGTTTGGGCTCGGCACCGGCCTGCGGGTAGCCGCCGAACAGTTCGGCGACACCGCGTTTCGCGACATGTTCGGCGAGTGGTATTTCATGCGCGCGCTGATCGCGGACGCGGAAATGGTGCTGGCGAAATCCGACCTCAGAATTGCGGAGTATTATTCGGAACTTGCCGGCGAATTACACGAAACGTTTTTTCCGCTGATGGAGGAAGAGTTCGAGCTCACCCGCAGCTTCATCCTCGACCTTTCCGACAACGAAAACCTGCTCGAGGGCGACCTCACCCTGCAACGGGCGATCATGTTGCGAAACCCCTACGTCGACCCGATGAGCCTGATGCAGGTTGACCTGCTGCGCCGCTGGCGCGCATCGAATCGAGAGGACAACGGCCTCTTCGAGGCGCTGTTGGCCAGCGTCAACGGCATCGCGCAGGGCCTGCAGAATACGGGTTGACGCCTGACGGCGGGGTTCGCCGCTCGTGCGGCGCTTTCCGGCCGTGGAACCGCGCGCGCCGGCGGAGGGCGCACTCAACTTTTGCGCTCCGTGGCCGACATATACGCCATGAGGATCAGAAGTCGTGAATTGGCAGTGCCCAATTCATCGCGGCGCCGAGACGACCTGCTCGCACTCCTGAGACAGCCGGCCGATACGGAGGTCCGGCCGTGTCCCGGGTGCGACGAGGTCTGCCCCTGCCCGCAACGTTCTCGAACCTGCACCTGCCAGTGCTCGGCATTATGTCCAATGGCCGGCAGGAAACTCTCGGTCGACGGCGAACGCCATCCGATCGAGCCGCAGGTGTTGCCGCTCGTGTACGCGCTGGCGGCCTTGCGGATCGTCGAGCCGTGCTGGTCCTGCGAAGGGCACGTCAGCGGTTCCGGTGAACTCAAGACGCCGGAGGTATGGTTCTATTCTGGCTCGGTGGTGTATCCGGATCTGTTGCAGCGTTGCATCCGCCGGCTCTCCGACACTAGCGAAATCGCGACGCGTTGGGAGGTTTCGGTGTGTCCGCACCAGCCCGAGTCCGCCGTGACGCTGTTCGTGCTGCGACCGGAACACTGTCCCGACCCTCGCCTGGGACTGCTGCAGGACGACCTTCGTCGAATGGGTCAACGGCTGATCACCGGAATGCGCGAACTCGCGGAAGAGCTGCTGAATGAAAACGTTCCTCCCGAATAAAGGCGTGACGGGCGAACCGCTCAATCTTCCACGAAACTGACGAACTCCCCCAGTTCCTTTCGGCGAATATCGGGCACGGTTGCGTCGTCGGCCGGATAGCCGGTCACCAGCAGCAGAAACGGGCGTTCGTTTTTCGGCCGGTCGAGGATTTCATTCAGAAACGCCATTGGGCTTGGCGTGTGGGTGAGACAAACCAGCCCGGCCTGATGCAGCGCCGTGATCAGTATGCCGGCCGCGATGCCGGTCGATTCGACCGGATAGTAGTGTTTGACCTTGCGACCGTCTTCCAGCCGGGCAAACTTCTGCAAAAACACCGCAATGAGATACGGCGCAGTTTCGAGAAACGGTTTGTCGCTGTCGGTTCCGAGCGGCTCGAGCGCTTTCAGCCACTCCTCGGAGGCCCGGTGTTCGTAGAACTCGCGTTCCTCGATCTCGGCGGCAACGCGGATTCGACGCTTGACCGGGGCGCTGCTGACGACCACAAAATGCCAGGGTTGCAGGTTTGCCCCGCTTGGCGCGGTGCCGGCCGCGCGTAAGGCGTCTTCGATGATGTCGCGCGGTACGGGGCGATCGGAAAATTCGCGCACGGTTCGCCGACGATCGACGCTTTCGTAAAAAGTCTTGAGCCGCGCGCGCATCTCCTCGATGGGATACGCCTCGTAGCCGGGCAGCGGGACGAACGGATAACGCGCCGTCAACGTGTTGTGCTCATTTGTTATCCACTCCCGTCGGTATCGTTCAACCGGTACAAAACCGTCCACTGCCGCGTCTTCAGCTCCGAAACAACTTTGCCGCGGGCGGAAATGCCGGATGCGTGCACCGATTCGGGATCGCCCGTAATCAGCGGATGCCAGGCCGGCAGCTCTTTTCCTTCGGCGAGCCGCCGGTAGGCGCAGCTGCCGGGGAGCCATCGAAACACGTCCGGCTCATCGGCGTCGAGGACGAGACAGGTCGCGACGCGCCGGGCCCGATTCGCATAATCGCCGCAGCGGCACGCCTGCGTGTCCAGGAGTTTGCAGGCAATATCGGTAAAATACACGTCCCCCGTGTCCTCGTCCTCCAGTTTCTGCAGACAGCACAGACCGCAGCCGTCACACAACGACTCCCACTCGTCTTCGCTCATCTCGGTGAGCGTCTTGCGTACCCAGAACGCCTCGGTCATACGGCTGCGTCGCTTCTCGGCTAAAATTCCATGTCGGCGCATCAAGGGCGCAAGAATAACTGAAATCGACATGAAAGCCGTATTCCTAGACTTCGCGACCATGGGCGCCGAAAGCCTCGACCCGACGCCCCTGTTCGACGTCCTGCCGGAACTGGAAATATTCGACAACACGCCGGCTGAGCGTACCGCCGAACGCATACGAGAGGCCGAATTCGTATTGGCCAACAAGGTGAAACTCGACGCCTCCAGTCTGAGCTCGGCCCCGAACCTGCGTTTTATCGGACTGACCGCAACCGGCATCGACAACGTGGACCTTACGCTCGCTGCGGAACGCGGGATCGCCGTCAGCAACATACGCGCCTACTGCACGCAGTCCGTGGCCGAACACGTGTTCGGCGTGCTGCTAACGCTCGCGCACAGCATCCATCGCTTCGCGGGCGACGTCCGCGAAGGCGCCTGGCAAAGGGCCGACAATTTTTGTCTGCTCAATCACCCGATCCGTGAACTGTCCGCAATGACCATGGGCATCGTCGGATTCGGCGTGCTCGGCCGCGGAGTGGCCGCGGTCGCGCGAAGCTTCGGCATGGAACTGCTGATCGCCAGGCGGCGCGGTACGGAGGCCGCAATCGGCGACGGGCGGACGGCCTTCGACGACGTGTTGGCGCGGGCGGACGTTCTCACGTTGCACTGCCCGCTCGACGATTCGACCCGCGATCTCATCGGCGCGGCCGAGCTCAAGACCATGAAAAAGAGCGCCATTCTGATCAACACGGCGCGCGGCGGGCTGATCGACTCCCAAGCGCTCAGCGACGCGTTACGTACCGGTGAAATTGGCGCCGCGGCCATTGACGTGCTGCCGCAGGAGCCGCCGGTCGATGGCGACCCGCTGCTCGACTACGCCGGAGACAATCTCATCCTGACCCCCCACGTCGCCTGGGGAACCGTGGAAGCGCGCCAGAACGCAATTCGCGAACTGGCCGCCAACGTTGCGGCTTTTCAAAAAGGCGACAAACGCAATCGCGTGGTGTAAGCCGTAACAAAGCGGACATATTGCGCATCCTATGACAGCGTTGTCGCCAAAGGCGCGAAAATCAAATAAGATGTTCAAAAAACAAGGGGCCGTTAGCCAGACACAGATGTCCAAAGCGACGATCGACGATGTAGCCAAGCTCGCCGGCGTATCCATCAAGACAGTTTCCCGGGTCGTGAACCGTGAACCGAACGTTCGCGACGGTACGCGTGAGCGCGTTGCAAAAGCCGTCTCCGCGCTCAACTACAAACCCAGCCAATCCGCCCGCAGTCTTGCCGGCCGGCGTTCTTACCTGATCGGGTTTCTCTACGACGATCCGAGCCGGTACGAGATTCCCAGTTCGGGCTATGTAATCAGGCTGCAACTAGGCTTGCTGAAGGCCTGCAAATCCGCAAATTACGACCTGCTGATCCATCCCTGCGGCTACAAGGACCGATACATCGGCAAGGACGTTGCAACGTTCATAGAACACTCGCGGGTGGACGGCATCGTGCTGGCCCCGCCACTCTCGAACATACCCGCGGCGATCCGCGCCATCAAAGCGGCCGGCACGCCGTTTGTGCGCATCGCGCCGGGCGACGCCGACAAAGGTCAGCTAACGGTGAGAACCAACGATCGTGAGGTATCCGCCGATATGACCGTTTACCTCGCGTCGCTGGGGCATCGTCGAATCGCGTTCATCGCCGGAGACCCCAAGCACAAAGCGGTGGCCAATCGTCATCTCGGTTATCTGGACGGCTTGAAAGCCAGCGGCCTGAAATCGGCGAAATCGCTGGTACTGCAGGGCGACAACTCCATCCAGTCCGGTGAACGCTGCGCACGCCGATTCCTGCAGCGCAAGTCGGCGCCAACCGCGATTTTCGCAAGCAATGACGATATGGCCGCGGGAGTCCTGCGAGTGGCGCATGCCTTGGGTATCGACGTCCCCGGCCAGCTGTCCGTGGCGGGTTTTGACAACATCTCGCTGGCACAGCAGATTTTTCCGACCCTGACCACCGTCAACCAGCCGCTGCAAACCATGGCCGAGCGCGCGGGACTGATTCTCACCGACGCGTTGCGCACGAAGTCGACGTCGGTGGAAGCGGAAATGGTTCCCGCACAGCTGGTGATACGGGAATCGACCGGACCGGCGCCCGACCTGGGCTGACGGGCTCTGATCCGAATACGTCAGGCCGCTGGCAAACCGAAACGGTCGCTCACATGCGGAATCGTCAACGTCGCAGGGCGCTCAGGCGCCAATGACGTTGCGCGCCCACTGTACGACGCGACGCACCCTCGGCGCGGAAATGTCGTAGGCCGCGTCAAAGTCCATCCAGCGTGCTTCGTGATGCTCCGGTTGACCGGTTTGTGGCGAGATGCCCATCTCGACGATTTCCTGCCGCGTCTGCACCAGGTAATAACGCGCCACCTTGCCGCGGCTGTAGGGCCCCGAATCCAGGAACCGCTCGCCCCACGTGAAGTCGAGCGCGCGGATGCCGGTCTCTTCGGCGATCTCGCGAACGGCCGCTTCGAGCGAGGTTTCACCGGCTTCCTTGATCCCCTTCGGAAAATCCCAGTTGCGGTAGGCGCGCAGCATTAGCATCAGCCAGCCGTCTTCGGCCTGACGGACGACGACGGCGCCGCAGGACAGCTTCTCGGCCGGTTCTCCCAACGCATTTCTGCTCAGGCGCCGCGAAGCACGTTGACCGGCGGGGCGTTGATGGCGCCGCGCGCGGCCGCGAAGCCGCTCAGACAGACCAGCAGCATGCCGCCGAAGAGCCCGGCAGCCCACAAGGGCGCGCTGAAATTGTAATCGAGATCAAAGAGCTCCACGGCGATCACGGCCGCGAGTATCGAGGCGCCGGCCGCGGCGAGCAGTCCCGCCGCAAAACCGATGGCCGCGAACTCCGTCAGCACACCGGACAACACGGTTCGACGACGCACGCCCAGCGCCCGCAACATCGCGCTCTCGAAGCGCCGTTCGTCGATCGTGGACTGTACGGCCGCGAACAGCACCGCTATGCCGGCGGCCAGCGTGAAAACGAACACCGCCTGGACGGCGAGGCTCGCTTTATCGATGATGCCTTTGACCTGATTGAGGATGGTGTCCAGGTCGATGACCGAAACCGTGGGATGCTGGCGGACGAGGTTCAACAGAACGTCCTTGCGGCTGCTGTCGATTTTGAGGCTCGCGACAAAGGTCGCCGGCAGCCCGTCGAGCGAACCCGGCGACAGCACCATGAAAAAGTTCGGTTGAAAGGAGTCCCAGTTGATGTGGCGCAGGCTCGAAATCGTCAGCTCGACTTCCCGGCCGGCAATCAGAAAAACGAGTTTGTCGCCGACGCCGACGCCAAGCTCCATCGCCGCCTCTTCTTCGACCGACACCAGCGGCGGGCCGTCGTAATCAGGCGCCCACCACTCGCCGGCCACCAGATCGTTGCTGTCGCTCATCGATGCGGACCAGGTCAGATTCGCTTCGCGGTTGGCCATCCATCGACCGTCCTCCATCGGGTATTCCCGTTCCTTGACGTCTTCTCCGTTGATGGTCGACATCCTCGCGCGAACCAAGGGCACGAACTCCGGCGCGGCTATGCCGGCCGACTGGAAGATGGCGGCGATCGACGCCCGTTCCTGCGGCTGAATGTTGATCAGGAAGTTGTTGGGTGCGTCTTCGTCGAGCGTGCGCTGCCAGCCGTCCAGAAGATCGGTGCGCACGAACGTGAGCAACAGCAGCACGGTCAGGCCGAGACCGAAAGCCACCACCTGAACTGCACTGTCACGCCCTCGACGCGACACGTTGGCCAACCCGTATCGCCAGGCAATGCCGACACCGCTGCGAGATCGTCCCATCAGCGATACCAGTCCGCGGCCCATGACGTAGAGCGCCGCCGACACCGCCAGCATGCCGCCGAGAACGATGAGCAGCATCAGGCCGTCGCCAATCATCTGGTAGAGCAGGACGGCGACCGCGACGAGCGAGGTGCCGGCGACAAACAACCGCGACGGCGGCGGCGGCATCGCATCGCGACGCAGCACCCGCAGCGGCGGCGTGTTGCGCAGCTGGATGATCGACGGCAGCGCAAACCCGCCGAGGAGTATCAACGCCGCCCCGGTGCCGAGCCAGACCGGCGCCGGGCCCGGGTCCGGGAGGTCGCTGGCAAAAAGCTCCGCCAGCATCCCGGTGACGACGTACTCGACGCCGAAGCCGACGGAGCTTCCAAGGGCCACGCCCGATAACCCCAGCAAAACCAGCTGCACGGACGCCGCCGTGACGATGAACTTCTGGCTGGCGCCCAACGCCTTCATCAGCGCGACGGTATCCATGCGGCGCTGCGCAAAACGCCGTGCGGACATGGCAATCGCGACCGCGCTGAGCAATACGCTGATGACCGCGGTGAGAGACAGGAAACGCTGCGCCCGATCCGCCGCGTTGCCGGCCCGCTCGCTGGAGTCTTCCCGATTGCGCACGCGCACGGATTCCGGCAGGTTCTCTTCCACGGCCTCATAGAACTCGTCGACGACCGAAGCTTCGTCACCGGCCACCAGCAGCGCATAACTGACGCGGCTGCCCTCGTTGATCAGTCCGGTGCGGGGCATGTCCGCCAGATTGACCATCACCGAAGGCGCCAGCGACGCGAAGCCGATCGATTGGTCGGGCCGATAGGTCAAAACCGCGTCTATCGTGAGGTCCGCCTCGCCCACCGATACCCGGTCGCCGACGCTCACCCCCAGGCGGGCCATCAGCGCGGCGTCGGCCCATACCTCGCCCGGTGGCGGAACCGTGTCCACTTCCCGCTGTTCACCGAATAGACGGTCCGCGACCCGCACGCGGCCGCGCAGCGGGTAGGTCTCGTTGACGCCCTTGACCGTCGCCAGCGAACTCTCCTCGCCGGCAAAAATGACGCTGGGAAACGTCTGCGTCTCCGCCGTCGCCAGACCGTAAGCCTGGGCGCTCTGGCGCCACTCCTCGGGAATGGGGTCGGGCGAGCGCAGCCTGAGATCGGCCGCCAGCACTTCGTTGGCCTGCCGGGCAACGGCCTTGCCGATGCGGTCGGTCAGGAAGCCTACGGCGGTCAGCGCCGCGACCGCCAGGGCCACCGCGGCCAGCAGGATCACCACTTCTCCCGACCGCAGCTCGCGGCCGAAACTCCGCACCGCGTAGAGTACCGCCTTCATTTGACGCCACCCGTGTCGGCCACCAGTTTGCCCGCGTCCAGCCGGATCTCCCGGTCGCAGCGCTCGGCCAGGGAGCGATCGTGGGTGACGAGCACCAGGGTGGTTGATGAGTTGCGGTTCAGCTCGAACATGATATTCATGATGTTCTCCCCGGTTTTGGCGTCCAGGTTGCCGGTCGGTTCGTCCGCAAAGAGGACCGCGGGCTCGGTCGCGAATGCGCGCGCGATGGCCACCCGCTGCTTCTCACCGCCGGACAACTGCGCCGGATAATGACTGGTCCGCTCTTTGAGACCAACCTGCTCCAGAATCTCGAGCGCGCTTTCGCGCGGCGAGGCGCTGCCGGCCAGCTCCAGAGGCAACATAACGTTCTCGAGTGCATTGAGCGAGGGCACGAGGTGGAAAGACTGAAACACGAAGCCGACGCTCGCCGCGCGCACCTGGGCACGTCCGTCTTCGTCCAATTCGGAAAGATTCCAGCCGTCGAGCCAGATCTGGCCGCTGCTGGGAAGGTCCAGCCCCGCCAGCAGGGCCAGCAGCGTCGATTTGCCGGCGCCGGACGGGCCCACGACGGCAACCGAATCGCCTCGCTCGACCGCGAAACTGACGTCGGAAAGAATGGTCAGACTCCCTTCGGGGCTGGTAACCTGCTTGGTGACGGCCTCCGTCGCAAGAACCGTTTGAGCACTGGGTGAATCGTTCGACATGCGCGTTTTTTTGACCTTATTACTGTTGTTGCAATTACTGTCGCCAGCGGCCATCCCGGCATCGGAGGGTCCAGCCGTGATGGTGTTCGGCGACAGCCTGAGCGCCGGGTTCGGCATTGACGTTGACCAATCCTGGCCCGCTTTGTTGCAATCCCGGCTCGCATCGGAAGGGTACGAACATCGGGTCGTGAACGCCAGCATCAGCGGCGAAACGACCGAAGGCGGCGCCACCAGGATCGGAACGGCCCTGGAGAGCTTTGCGCCGGAACTGGTGATCCTGGAACTCGGCGGCAACGACGGACTGCGTGGATTTCCCCCAAAACGCATCAAGGACAACCTGCTGACGATCATTCAGACGACGAGGGACAGCGGTGCGGCGATCGTGTTGCTCGGCATTCGGATCCCGACCAACTACGGCCCCCGGTACACGCAGTCCTTCGAGAACGTCTACCGTGAGCTCGCCGAACAGTTCGGCGTGCCCTGGATCGAGTTTTTCATGGACGGCGTCGCGCTGAACGACGATCTGATGCAGGATGACGGCATCCACCCCAACGCCGCCGCCCAGTCGATTCTGCTCGACAATGCCTGGCCGATCATTTCGGACGCGCTAGAGGGTAGAATAGCGCCAAAATAGCAAAATACGCCGCCGCCTAGGCAGCGGCGACAACACGGCGCAAGGAACCCTATAGAGTGGACAAGCCCTGGCTCAAGTCGTACCCGGAAGGTGTGCCGGAAGACATACCCACACCGCCTTATCAGTCCGTCCGGGACATGATCGAATATCCCATGATCGAGTTCCCGGATCGCTCCGCATTCACCAACATGGGCACCACCCTGACCTTCAGGGAGTTGGACAAGCTGTCCCTGCAGTTCGCGTGTTTCCTTCAGAACGACCTCGGTCTCGTCAAGGGCGAGCGCGTTGCGATCATGCTCCCCAACGTGCTTCAGTATCCGGTCGCGATGGCGGGTATCTTTCGAGCCGGACTCGTAGTGGTCAACGTCAACCCGCTGTACACCGCGCGGGAACTGAAACACCAGCTCGCGGATTCGGGCGCCAAGTGCATCATCATCCTCGAGAATTTTGCACATACCCTGGCCGAGGTCATCGGGGACACGAACGTCGAACAAGTCATCACGACGGGCGTCGGCGATCTCCTGAAGTTTCCCAAAGGCGCAATCACAAACTTCGTGCTTCGCCACGTCAGAAAGGCGGTCCCACCTTATTCCTTCGATAACCGCATGACGTTCAAGCAGGCGCTTGCCGCCGGCAGCGGCAAGACGCTGAGTCCGGTCGAGCTGGGCTTCGCCGATCTTGCGTTTCTGCAATACACCGGAGGCACCACGGGTGTGTCCAAAGGCGCGATGCTCAGCAACCGCAATATGGTGTTCAACGTGCATCAGGCGCGGGCCTGGCAGCTCGACGTCTACGAAGGCATCGGACAGCAAATCTGCGCGATTACGGCGCTGCCGCTCTATCACATCTTTTCGCTTCAGAGTAACTGTCTGTCGATGATGGTGCAGGGCGGGGAGAACGTCCTGATCACCAACCCGAAGGACATGGAAGGATTCGTCAAGGAGCTGTCGAAACACAAATTCAACTACATCACCGGCGTCAATACCTTGTTCGCGGCGCTGCTGAACACCCCGGGTTTCGCGGATCTCGACTTCAGCTCGCTGCGTATGACGATCGGCGGCGGCATGGCGGTTCAGGAAGCGGTCTCCAAACAGTGGTTCGACGTCACCGGCCAGCACATCATGCAGGGTTACGGGTTGACGGAAACCTCGCCGTCGGCGGTCGTGACGCCGCTCGGCGAAACGCGGTTCACCGGCTCCATAGGCCTGCCGATATCGTCTACGCAGGTGACCATCTGCGACGATGACGGGAAGCCGTTACCCATCGGCGACGTCGGAGAGATCTGCATCCGCGGTCCGCAGGTCATGGAGGGCTATTGGCAGCGCCCCGAAGAGACGGCCAAGGTCATGCTCGACGGCGGCTGGTTGCGCACGGGCGATATCGGCCGCATGGACGAAGACGGTTTCATTTTCATCGAGGACCGCAAGAAGGACATGATCCTCGTGTCCGCGTTCAACGTCTACCCCAACGAAATCGAAGGCGTCGTCGTACAGATGGACGGCGTGCTCGAGGCCGCCGCCATCGGCAAGCCCGACGCGAAATCCGGCGAGGTGGTGAAGCTGTTTGTCGTACGCACCGATGACTCGGTCACCGAAGACGACATCATAAAACACTGCCGCGACAACCTGACCGGCTACAAGGTGCCCAAGGAGATCGAGTTTCGCGACGATCTGCCGAAGACCAACGTCGGCAAGATCCTTCGGCGCGAGCTGCGCGAGGAAGAAATCGCCAGGCAAAAGGCGTAGACGTACACAAAACCTCGTACCGAGCAGGTCGCCGGTCCTGACGGGCGACCCGCCTAATCGTGATACTGCGGACTCAGCCGGTGCACCGCATCAACCAGCACACCGAGATGCTCCGGGTCGATGTCGGGGGTGATTCCGTGCCCCAGATTGAATACGTGCCCCGGCCCTTTGCCGTAACTGGCCAGCACCTCGCCCACGCTTCGCTCGATGACGTCGGGCGCCTCGCGTAAGACCGCCGGATTCAGGTTTCCCTGCAAGGCGACCCTGTCGTCCACGTACATGCGTGCGGTCGCCAGGTCCGTTGTCCAGTCAACGCCGAGCGCGTCGCATCCGGTCTCGGCCATCGTCTCCAGCATGACGCCGGCGCCTTTCGTGAACAGAATGACCGGAATCCGACGCCCGTCCCGCTCGCTGAGCAACCCGTCCAGGATCGACTGCATGGGCGCCAGCGAAAACCGACGATAGTCCTCCGGTTCGAGCACCGCGCCCCAGGTGTCGAAAATCATCAGCGCCTGCGCGCCGGATTCGACCTGCGCGTTGAGATAAGCCGTGGTCGTCTTCGCCACGGTCGCCAGCAGTTCGTCGAGCAGCGCCGGGTCCTCCGCGGCAAGTCCTTTGATGGTCGCGAAGTCGCGGCTCGAACGACCTTCGACCATGTAGGTGCCGACCGTCCAGGGACTCCCCGCGAAGCCGATCAGCGGCACTTGGCCGTCGAGTTCGCGGCGAATCAGGGCCACGGCGTCGAATACGTAACCAAGCGCCTGCGCGACGTCGGGCGCGGCAAGTTTCCTGATCTGGGCCGCGCTGCGCACGGGGCTCTTGAAGCGCGGACCTTCGCCCGACTCGAAGTAGAGCCCGAGACCCATCGCATCCGGAACGGTCAAAATGTCGGAAAAGAGGATCGCGGCGTCCAGCCGGAAGCGTCTGAGCGGCTGCAGCGTGACCTCGCAGGCGAGCTCTGGATTGCCGCAGAGGCTCATGAAGTCACCCGCCCTGGCGCGCAACTCGCGATACTCGGGCAGGTAGCGCCCGGCCTGACGCATGATCCACAGCGGCGTCCGCGGCACCGGTTCACGCATCAATGCGCGCAGCAGTAGGTCGTTTTTCAGTTCAGCCGGCATATTCGTCTCAAAACTGTGCTGCAATGCTTGCCTGGATCGATTCGGCGGCGGCCCGCGGATTCTCGGCGTCGCGAATCGGCCGACCGACGACGATGTAGTCCGCGCCGTTGCCGAACGCTTTCTCGACGCTGACGACGCGTTTCTGATCCCCCACCGGCTTGTTGTCCACCGGACGGATACCCGGAGTGATCACCAGCAGCTTGTGGTCGATATGCTCTCTGAGCTTCGGCGCCTCGAGTCCCGAGGAGATTACCCCATCGCAACCGGACTCGAGCGCCCGTTTCGCTCGCGACAGAACCAGCGACTCCAGGTCGCAGTCGAAGCCCAGGTCGTCGAGGTCGCCGCGATCCAGGCTCGTCAGCACGGTGACGGCCAGCACCTTCAGTGCGTCACCCTTGTTTTCCGCGGCCGCCTCCATGATCGACTGATTGCCGTGTACGGTGACAAAACTCGCGCCCCGATCCTTGAGCTGGCGGACGGCCGACCCCACGGTCGCCGGAATATCGAAGAATTTGAGATCCGCGAACACCTTTTTGCCCCGCGCCAGCATCCAGTCGAGCAACTCGAAGTATTCGCCGGTCATCATCAGCTCGAGTCCGAGCTTGTAAAACGTCACGGCGTCGCCCAGCTCGTCCGCAAGCGAACGAGCCCGGGTGCAATCGGGCACGTCCATCGCAAATATCAGTCGATCGTTCGTCAGTATGGATTTGTCGGTCACGGGACTACGGTTCTCTCGATGTCGGCAACGCGGCGCATGATAACACCGGAGCGGATACGGGCCAGTCGCCCGCCAGAATGGGCAACGGGCGACCCCCCTATTTCAAGCGCTCGTATTCCTTGATTGCAAAACGATCCGTCATGCCGGCCACGTAGTCGGCAACCACGCGCGCCCTGCCCGTCTCGTCGGCCTCCGCCGCGGCGGCGGAGAATTCGTTTGGCATTGGCGTCTCGCCGCTCATGTACTTCTCGAACAGCGTCCGCAGCATGTCACGAGCCCTGTCGGTCATTTCGCGAACCTTGCGGTGTTTGTAGAGGTTGGCCGTCAAAAAGCGTTTCAACGCTACATGCTGTGCATACACTTCGTCGCTGAATGCGACGAGCAGCTGCGTCTGTTCCCGAACGTCGTCGATGTTTTGCGGCGCGAGGGCCGCAATTCTGGCCTTCGTGGCCGTAATCAGGTCGGTCACGACGTAGTCGATCATTCGGCGAATGATCTCGTAGACGAAACGCCGGTCCTCGATGTCGGGATATTTCCGCCGCACCTCCCGGTACGGCCGGTCGAACAGCGGCTCATCCGCGAGCTGCTCGGTCGTCAGCAGACCGGCACGGATGCCGTCGTCGACGTCGTGGTTGTTGTACGCAATCGCGTCGGCGATATTCGCCAGCTGCGCTTCCAGTCCCGGCTGTCTGCGGTTCAGAAACCGCTCCCCGAGTTCGCCCAGCTCCCGCGCGTTTCGTGCCGAACAATGCTTGAGGATTCCCTCACGGGTCTCAAAAGTGAGATTGAGCCCGGGAAAGTCTGCGTATTTCGCCTCCAGCTGATCGACGACCCGCAGCGACTGCAGATTGTGCTCGAAGCCCCCGTAGTCGCGCATACAGGTATTGAGCGCATCCTGGCCGGCGTGTCCGAAAGGCGTGTGTCCCAAATCGTGAGCCAGCGATATCGCTTCGACGAGCGACTCGTTGAGATCCAACGCGCGCGCAACGGTCCGCGCAATCTGCGCCACCTCCAGGGAATGGGTGAGACGGGTGCGGTAGAGGTCGCCCTCATGATTCACGAACACCTGCGTTTTGTACATGAGGCGCCGGAACGCCGTGCTGTGCACGATCCGGTCCCGGTCACGTTGAAACTCGCCCCGGTACGGCGACGCCGTTTCGGCGTAACGGCGGCCGCGGCTGGACGCCTCGCACGCCGCGTAAGGCGCCAGGAAGTGCCCGCTGTCCGCCGTCAAATCAGGGAGCCTCGGCTGCAAGAACCTGCCGGAGCCGCGTCTCCGAAACGTTGTCGCTGACGAAAGCGCGGCCCAGGGACTGGAGCAGAATGAACCGAAGCCGCTTTCCGAGCACTTTCTTGTCGAGCTGCATCGCGGCACGCAGGCTCGAGGCGTCGACACCCGACACACTGACCGGTAGACCTGCCGCTTCGATGAGGTTTCGCAGCCGATCCCGCTCGCCGATCTCTATGTCGCTGAGCGCGGCGGCCATGACCATACCGGCAGCCACCGCCTCTCCGTGCAACCATTCACCGTAGCCGGCGCTGTTTTCGATGGCGTGGCCGAACGTGTGTCCAAAATTGAGCAACGCGCGCCTGCCGCGCTCTTTTTCGTCTTCGGCGACCACCGCGGCCTTGATTTCGCAGGACCGCGCAATCGCGCGCGCAAGCGCGGCCGGATCTCGGCCTATCAGTTCCGCCATGTGCTCTTCGAGCCAACTCAGATACTCGAGATCGACGATAGCCCCGTGTTTGATGACTTCGGCAAGGCCCGCCCGTAACTCCCGGTCCGGCAAGCTCGTGAGCGTATCCGTGTCGATCAGCACGAGCCCCGGCTGATGGAAAGCGCCAATCAGGTTTTTACCGCCGGGATGATTGACGCCGGTCTTGCCGCCGACCGAGGAATCGACCTGGGCGAGCAGCGTCGTGGGCACCTGCACGAACGACACGCCGCGCATGTAACAGGCTGCCGCAAACCCCGCAATGTCACCGACGACGCCGCCGCCGAGCGCGATAACCGTCGTATCCCGATTGGCGCCCGACTCGACGAGACCGTCGATCACGGTGTTTGCCGTCGCCAGGGTCTTGTGGACCTCGCCGTCCGGCAGGATTACCGACCGCACCGCCTTGCCTTCGAGATTCGCGCGCAACGCGTCGAGGTATATCGGCGCCACGGTCTCGTTACTGACCACCAGGCAATCGGCGCCCGCGACGTGGGCGGAGAGCTCAAATCCGCCGCCGAGCAATCCGTTGCCGATGACTATCGGGTAACTGCGCTCGCCGAGCTCGACGTTGACGGTGGTTTGCGTGGGCATTGCCGCGGCCAGGGGATTCGGACCCGGCAAAGATTACCCGTTCGCCCGGCGATACCCAAATTCATCGTTGTGATCCGTTCCAGAACCCCCTGTCGGAGTGTCGGATGTCGGCCCGGAGCCGGCAGATCAGAGGGCCTCGAAGATTTCCTTCGCAACCGCGTTGACGCGGCGCCCGTCCGTGTTGACGACCAGGTCCGCAATCTCCCGATAAAGCGGATCGCGGTCGGCCATCAGGGCTTCGAGCACCTGACGCGGGTCCTCGGCGGCGAGCAGCGGACGCTCCCGGCCACGCCGCGTTCGTTCGAGCTGCTGGTCGACGCTGGTTTGCAGGTAGACGACGAAGCCGCGCGCGCCAAGACGGCTGCGCGTTTTCTCGTCGACAACCGCGCCGCCGCCGGTCGCCAGCACCATGCCCTGCTGCTGGGACAGATCGTCGAGTACCTTTGCCTCACGCTTCCGGAATCCCGCCTCCCCTTCTTTCTCGAAGATGAACGGTATGTCAACACCCGTGCGCGATTCGATTTCGTCATCGGAATCCACAAAGGACTTGTGCAGCATGCGCGCAAGCTGGCGGCCGACGGCCGATTTGCCTGCGCCCATGGGGCCGATAAGAAACAGATTATTGGGGGAACTCATCAAACAACCAGGCGGTGGTGGACATTCGTAAATTGGCGGGACAAAGGGCATGCAAGGGGTTGATCTCTCAACCCCTTGCCGCGTCGTAGTCTAAAACGTGCCTAACGGCGAATCAAAAGACGCTTGAGCCTTCGGTCAGAATTCGCGGCGTTACGAAAATGAGCAACTCCGATTGATTCGACGTTCGGGCCCGCGAACGGAACATGACGCCAACGCCGGGAATATCCGCCAGGAACGGAACTTTGGTCAAGGTGTCCCGCCGTTCCGTTTCGTAGATGCCGCCGAGGACCACCGTTTGACCGTCGTTGACCAACACCTGCGTTTCGACCGATCGCGTATCGATACTCGGCACGAAACCGCCCGTCGCGCTGGCGACCAGTTCACCGATGTTGTCCCTGCTGACGCGCAAGTCCATGATGATGTTGTTGTCGGGCGTTATCTGCGGCGTTACCGTCAGGCTCAACACTGCCTTTTTGAACTGCGTAGTCGTTGCGCCCGAGGATGCCGCTTCCTGAAACGGAATCTCGACACCCTGCTCGATAATCGCTTCCTTTTGGTTTGCGGTCACGACGCGTGGCGTCGAAACGATCTCGCCCCGGCCCTCCGCCTCCATGGCCGTCAACTCGAGGTCGATCAGGTAGTCGCTCTCCAGCACGGCAATCGAAAACCGGCCGGCCGCATCGGCGATCGGAACGTTGACGTTATAACGATTCGCCAGATTCGGAAACTGAACCGGGAAAATCGTTCCGTTGGTGGGATCCGCGAGGTTGTCGAGGATCGAGGTGATCATCGTATCGGTGCCAGCGCCGTTACCGGAGATGACGGTTGCGCCGTCCGCGCCGTTTTGATCGAACGCCGTTGCGCCGAGCCGCACGCCCAGGTCTCGACTGAAATCGTCGTTTACCGTCACGATGCGCGATTCGATCAGCACCTGCCGAATCGGGATATCGAGCGTCCGCACGAGGCGACGGATGTCCTGCAGGCGTTCGGCGGTGTCCTGGACGAGGAGCGTATTGGTACGTTCATCGATACCGACGGTCCCCCGATCGGACAGGAGTGAGCCGCCGGCGCCACCGGCACCGCCGATCAGCGAGGCCAGATCGGCCGCTTTCGCATAGTTGACCTGCAGGAATTCGGAGTACATGGGCTCGAGCTCGACGATTGCCGCCCGTGCCTCGAGATCCGCCTGCTCGCGCGCCGCGATTTCCTCGGCAGGCGCCACGATGATGACGTTGCCGTTTTCACGCATGTCGAGACCCTTGGTCGTCATGACGATGTCGAGCGCCTGATCCCAGGGAACGTTTCGCAGCCGCAGCGTGACGTTGCCCTGAACGGTGTCGGACACGACGATGTTCCGGCCCGAGGTCTCCGCGAGCAGCTGCAACACCGCGCGCGTTTCGATGTCCTGGAAATTCAGCGTCAGCCGCTGTCCGGAGTACTCGCGCTCCTCGGAGAACACGCTGACCTGCTCCGCGTCTTCCGGCGCGGGATTGATCTCGATCGTAAATTCGTTGTCGGACTGGTAGGCAAGCTGCTCGTAATCACCTTCCGCCGAAATCACGATCCGTGTGTCCAGGTTCGTGCGCAGGGTGTCAACCGTCGTCACCGGCGTCGCAAAATCCATGACGTCGAGGCGTCGCATCAGCTCGCTCGGCAGGCTGGTGTCCTGGAACACCGCGACGACCCGGCCGCCTTCCTGGCGGATGTCAACCGGTGTGCCGGGGTCGCTCAGATTGACGATGACGCGGCCGCCACCGTCGCGGGTGCGGCGAAAATCGACGCTGTTGACGGCGCGACTGCCGCTGGCCGCGTAGGAAGCGACCTGCCCCGAGGACTGCGTGGTGCCCGCGAACTGCGTGGAGGCGGGCGAATCGCTGCCTTCGCCGCCAAGCGTGACAAAAATCGTGTTGCCGCTGCGCCGGGTTTCGTAGGCGACCATTGCTTCGAGATTCAGGACCACTCGCGTCCTGCCGTTCGCCTCGGCCGTCAATACCGTATCGAGCGGCCCGAGATTCACGTCCCTGCGGCGCGACGTCAGCCCCAACGCCGTCTCCGGCAAATCGAGCGCGATACGCGCGGGGTCTTCGATCGTAAAGGTCAACGGCTCTGGCGCCGGGCTGCTGGTGATCAGCTTCAATTCCACCCGTTGCCCCGGCAGACTTTGCACCTGAATGTCCTGTAGGCGGTTACCCTCCTGAGCGTTTGCGGCGTGCCCGCAAACGATGAGCAGCAGAGCTTGAGCCGCTACAGCGAGTCTATTTTTGAGCGTCATTCGTTTACTCCCAATTCGATTCAGGTGTCAGTCGGCGAGCCCGACCGCGGCTTCTCTTTCCAGATAACCGCCAATCCCGTCCGAAATTATTTCAATCAGGTCGATCTTCGAGTCGGTGATCTCGATGATCCGTCCATCGTTTTGACCCAGATAGTTTCCGGGCACTACGCGATGAATCAGGCCGTCCGAATCCTGGACCAGCCCGTAACTGATCTCACCCTGGCGAAGGGTGCCGACCATGCGCAACGTGTCGAGCGGAAACTGCTCGAGAAATTCGCGGCTTCGCTCCGGGTCCGGCCGCGCACCGCCGCCGCTCGCCTGCGAAATCTGCGGTGAATCCGGTGTGAACGGCGAGCGGAGACCCTCCGCATCCGCGACGTAGGCGAATACTTCGTAGGGAGTGATCTCCGGCAGAGGCTCGATGCGACCGCCCGGTCTCGCCTTGATCTCGTTGATATAACTGTCCAGATCGTCCATGTCGCCGGCGCAGCCCGCGAGGCCAAAGCCCGCGACGAACAAGGTGACGATCAAGCGGCTGTTTTTGCAAGCTTTCATTGCTATTCAGCCTCCTCTTCGAGATAGCGATAGGTTTTTGCCGTGACCGTGATCGATAGATCATCGTACGTGGCGGTGTTTTCCGGGCTGATGTTGATGTCGTGCAGCGTGACGATTCGCGGCAGCGCGGCAACACCGCTGACAAACGTCGCAATCTCGTGATAGCCGCCGGAGAGCACGATTCTGATAGGCTTCTCCGCATAAAAGTCTCTTGGTATCTCGGGTTGCGGCTGGAAAAGCTTCTCCTGCAAACCCGCGGCCAGACCGGTCTGAGAAATGTCCACGATCAGACTCGGTATTTCGGTCTCACCGGGCAGCTGGCGTAACATCGTGCCGAACGATTGCTCCATCTGACGCAGCTGGGCTTGATAGGCGTCGTAGTTGGCTGCCTTACGCTGTTTGTTCTCGAAGGAAAGTTTGAGATTCTGTTCTTCGCCCTCGGCGTTCGCCAGCTGCGGCGCCTTGTCCTCGACGATAAAAAAGTAAACGCCGAAACCGACGACCAGAACGAACACGATCGCGATGACGGCGGCCCGGAATGCCAGGGGCCAGCGGCCGACGTCGTTGACGTCCAGGCTTTGAAGTTCCTCGACGAGGTTCATCCGGCATCCTCCTCGTCATCGGACTTGGTCTGTGTCATCGTCACGACGAACTCCGCCTGCCGTTGCTGACCCTGATCCCTGGTTTCGACTCTCGTTACGCCCGGATCGGTCAACCAGTCGGACGAGTCGATTTGCCGCATCAGCGCGGAAACGCGTGTGCTCGATTGGGCGATGCCGGTAATCTCCACGGCGGAACCTGCCTGCCTCATCGCCGTCAGATAAACGCCCTCCGGAAGTTTGCGCGTAATTTCGTCAAACAGGTGCACAATCTCCGGCCTGCTTTTCTGCAGTTGTTCGATGATCTCCATGCGCGCCAGCAGCCGTTCTTTCTGGCGCTCCAGACCGTCGATCTCTTCGATGCTCTTGTCGAGTTCCGCAATTTCCGCCGTCAGGCGCGCGTTGCGTTGAAGCTGATGGTCGATCATCCCGGAGTAGGAAAAAATCACGAAACCGACGACAACGACGCCGGCGACAAACGCACCCGCCACTGCGACCAGGAAGTCGCGCTGCCGCTGCTGTCGCTCGGCCTCGCGCCATGGCAATAGGTTAATGCTGGGCATTTTAGTCGAAGCTCCTAAGTGCAAGTCCGCAGGCGGTCAGAAGCGCGGTCGAGTCCTTATGGACGCCCTGCGACTTGGCCTTGGAAGAAATTTTCATCTGCCCGAGGGGGTCGCCCACCTCCGTGGGTATTCCCACCCGGCTGGAAATGACGTCCGAGATCCCAGGAATGTTTGCACAACCACCGCAGACCAGGATCATGTCCGGCTGGTCGCGCCCGCCGCCCGACGCCAGATAAAACTGCAGCGAGCGGCTGACCTGCTGAGTCATGTCGTCGATGAACGGTTCCAACACTTCGGGTTGGTAGTTGCTGGGCAGGCCGCCTTGTTTCTTGGCGCGGCCCGCGTCTTCCATACTCAATCCGTAGGTCCGCATGATCTCCTCGGTCAGCTGCTGGCCGCCGAAGGCGAAATCGCGCGTGTAAATGACTTTGAGATCCTGCAGCACCGAGAACGTCGTGCTGCTGGCGCCGATATCGACGATGGCGACGGACTGCCCGATGCCGTTCTCCGGTATTTGGTGGCTCAGGAGGCGACACGCATTCTCCAGCGCGAAAGCCTCGACGTCGACGATCTGCGTCTCAAGGCCCGCCGCCTGAACGGCAGACTGGCGCTGCTCGACGTTGTCGGTCCGGGTAGCGACCAGCAGCACGTCCAAGAGCTCGGGGTCCTTTTCGTTGGGTCCGATGATCTCCCAATCGAAACTGACCTCTTCCATCGGAAACGGAATGTACTGATCGGCCTGAATCTCGACCTGGCCTTCGAGGTCACGCTCCGACAGGCTCGACGGCATCTGGATAACCTTGGTAATGGCGGCGTCACCGGAGATCGCGACCGCGACGTCGGTGGCCTTGGCGCCCGAACGCTTGACGGCTCGTCGAATAGCCTCACCAACCGCCTTCGCATCCACGATCGCCTTTTCGCTTACCGAAGAAGGCGGCGTGGGTTCCGCTGCATAGGATTCGACCCGATAGCGTTTTCCGCTCTGCGAAAGCTCAATGAGTTTCACCGACGAGGTTGTGATATCGAGGCCTACCAACGGCTGTTTTTTCTTGCCAAATAGCACGTATTTTTCCTTCTAAGTCGGTAAGTTGCACGTCAAATCTAGTGCGGATATGAGCATGGCAATTTAACTATATATCAATAAAATGTTAAATAAAACGTGACTTTGTTCACGGTCCCGCGATCCGTATGTTACGTCCGGCGGCGGCTCCAATTCCGTGAACTGGTCGACGCCATCAACCGGCACTGGTCGATCGGCGGCCAGGCCCCCCGATCGGCCCCGTTTGCCGGCCCGCCGGCAGCGGTCATTCCCCGCGGATAACGCTGTCACACAAACGCGAAGTCGTGGAGTAAGCGATTGCAGCGCGTGGCAATTGCTGGCTATCATCCAGCCTTGGGCATAGCCTATTGAGGCGATTCAGGGCTGTTTATGGCTCGATCTCTAGGCGACTATAACTGTCGATCTTCACTCTAAATCCCTAATTATTAGCGGAATTTATCGAGTAAGGCCGGACTATGCAGCACTCTCGGAAGCACTCTAAGGGACCCGGTCACAGAATCGGGCGCCGCCGCTGGCGTTGGCTGATTCCCGTCGTCGGCTTGAGTTTCTGCGGCACGATGGCGGTCACCGCCACGGTGATCGGCGCTTATTATTACGTCGAGCCGGGTCTGCCCGAGGCCGAGACCATTCGCGACATCCCTTTGCAGATCCCGCTGCGCATATTCAGTCGCGACGGGCGCCTCATCGACGAAGTCGGAGAGCGACGCCGCGTCCTGGTCAATTACGACGAAATTCCGCCACACGTCGTCAACGCCTTCATCGCGGCGGAAGACCGGCGCTTTTGGGAACATCCCGGCATCGACTACCAGGGCATCGTTCGCGCGGCCGTCAGGCTCGCAGCGAGCGGCCAGATCAGCGGCGGCGGCAGCACGCTCACGCAGCAGCTGGCTCGCGACTATTTCCTGACGCGCGAACAGGTTTTTACGCGCAAGATCCGTGAGGCGTTTCTGGCCTACAAGATCGAGCAGGAATTCTCCAAGGAGGAGATTTTTGCGCTATTCGTCAACAAGATGTTTTTCGGCCAGCGGGCCTACGGCGTGGCCGCCGCGGCGCAGGTGTATTTCGGCAAGGAACTGAACGACATCAACGTTGCCGAAGCGGCGACGCTGGCCGGCGTCCTGCCGGCGCCGTCTCAATACAATCCGGTGCGTAGCCCGGCCAATGCATCGGTGCGGCGCAGCTACGTTCTCGACAGGATGCAAGATCTCGACTTCATCGATCGTACCGAATTCGACGCCGCCATGGATTTTCCGCTGCTGTCGAAACTGCACGGCACCGCAAATGAGCTGTCGGCGCCGCACGTGGCGGAGATGGTGAGACGGGAAATGGAGCGACGTTACGGCGAGGACGAATACGACTCTGCGGGCTTCAGCGTCGTGACGACCGTCGATTCTCACATTCAGAACGGCGCCAACTACGCCGTCCGCAACGGACTGCTCGAGTTCGCGCGACGCCGCGGCTACCGCGGGCCGATTGCCCAACTCGAGTTCGACCTGGACCTCGCAGAGCTGCACGACACCGAGTACGAAGCCTGGCCGGAGGCCGTTCGGGTCTCGCTCGAAAACTACGGGAACCCCGGGGGTCTCCAGGTGGCGCTGGTCACCCTCGTCAACGAAAACAACACCGTGGACATCGTTTTGCAGTCGGGCGAACGTTCGCTGCTGCCCTGGCACACGATCTCATGGGCGAAGCCCTTCATCGATCGAGAGACAAGTGGGCCGGCGCCCGAGACGGCTGCCGAGATCCTCGCTCCCGGGGACATCGTTTACGTCATGCCGATCACAATCGGTGGTTACGCGCTCGCGCAGTTACCGGAAGCCCAGTCCGCAATCGTTTCTCTCGATCCGAACGACGGGGCGATCACCAGCCTGGTCGGCGGCTTCGATTTTTCGATCAGTAAATTCAACCGCGCGACGCAGGCGGCACGTCAACCCGGCTCGTCGTTCAAACCGTTCGTGTATTCCGCCGCCCTCGAACAGGGCAACACGGCGGCAACCATCATCATGGACTCACACGTTGTCGTCAGCTCTTCCGAACTCGAAGGCGACTGGCGACCCGAGAACTACAGCAACAGGGTTTACGGCGAGCAGCGGATGCGGGAAGCCCTCGTACGCTCCATGAACCTGGCGTCGGTGCGCCTGCTGCTGGAAAAAACCGGCATCGGCAACGCGGTCCGCCATCTGGCCCCGTTCGGGTTCGGCGCCAGCACGCTCATCCGTAACGGCTCCCTCGCTCTCGGCGGCGGCAGCGCTTCGCCGCTGGACATGGTGCAAGCGTACGCGGCGTTCGCCAACGGCGGTTACGGCGTGAAACCGTACGTCATCGACAAGATCGTCGGCGCCGACGGTCAGGTGCTTTACAGGGCGGATCCCCTGGTCGTGTGCCGTCGCTGCGAGCCCGAGGAACAGGAGGAATACCTGCGTCCCGCCGCGGAGCCGCTCAGCGATCCGGTCGGCGCCGCCGCAATAGTCAGCGAAATCGCCAACAGCATCGAATACCTTCCGGACGGCGACGAACCGGGCTACTCGCTTGAGCTCGACAACCGTTATCCAATCACCCTGGAGCAGATGGCCGAAGTCGGCGAGAGCTACCAACCCGACGCAACCGTGATTCCGGAGCTGTTCGAGGACGTCTCGCTGGCGCCGCGCATCATCACGGAACAAAACGCCTATTTGATCCAGGACATGATGCGCGACGTCGTGCGCCGCGGCACCGGCGTAAGGGCCTGGCGGGAACTTCGGCGGCGCGATCTGTCCGGTAAAACCGGCACGTCGAACGACCGCCGCGATGCCTGGTTCGCGGGCTTCAACAGAAACATGTCGTCCATCGCCTGGGTCGGCTACGACAACTACGATTCGCTTGGCCCCGGAGAGGAAGGCTCACGCACAGCGTTGCCGATCTGGATCGAGTTCGCGCGGATCGCGTTGCGCGGTGTGCGCGAGCGGCAGATGCCGATACCCGACGGCATCGTCACGGTACGCATCTCCAAGTCGAGCGGCTGTCCCGCAGATTCCCGGACGCCCAGCTCTGACGTGATGTTCGAGTCATTCCGCATCGGCCACGTTCCCGAATGCGAGTTGACCGACGCGTTACCGGACATTTTCAATATGGACGACGATCTGGACTTCGCGGAAGACACGCGTGATCCCGAAGAAGAAACGCTGTTCTAAGCGGTTTGAATAAGAGCGCACAGCGAAGGCAGACTGACCGGCGAACGGACAATGGGCAAAAAAGCAGTAAACGGCAACGATCGGGCACGCCGCGTGGTCGCGCAGGAGGCCGCGCGCATCATCGTCGAGCAGGGCGTCCAGGACTATCGATTGGCAAAAACCAAGGCCGCCGAACGGCTCGGCATGTCCGATCGGGGTTCGCTACCGCGCAACGGCGAAATCGAAGAGGCCGTTGCAGAGCATTTGCAGCTGTTTCGCCACGACACACACTCGCCGCTATTGCAGTCTTTGCGGTCGGCCGCGCTGTCTGCGATGCAGTTGCTGTCCCCGTTCACGCCGAGACTCGTCGGCCCGGTGCTCGCGGGCACCGCGGGCGAACATTCCGCCGTCAACCTCCACGTCTTCTCGGACAGCGCGGAGCAGGTGGCTCTATTGCTGCAGGACGGCGGCATCGCCTACAAACCCTTCGAGCGCCGCTATAAAAGCCGGCGCGGTCGCAGCGAGACCTACGCAGCGTTTTCCTTTCTGCACCGCAATTCGACGATCGAAGCCACCGTGTTTCCGTTTGACGGCATTCGACAGGCGCCGATGAGCCCGGTGGACGGCAAACCCATGCGCCGGGCGGATCTCGCGAAGGTTCAGGAGATGCTCGAGGCGTCGTAAAAATCCGCTCCGACGACGGCACCAACGGTGCTCGGCGCGGGTGAGACTTTGCCGGTAGTTGCCACTCCTCGAACCACGAGCCGACAGTCCGTCGGAACGGGTTTCTACGCGTCTGGCATTGTTCCGGTCATCAGCCCCGCTTCTCGATCGGCGAGTAGTCGCGCTGCGCCGGCCCGGTATACAGCTGCCGCGGCCGGCTGATTCTGCCGCCCGGATCGGTGATCATCTCCTGCCAATGAGCCACCCAGCCTACGGTCCGGCCGATGGCGAACATCACCGTGAACATGGACGTGGGAATACCCAGGGCGCGGTAAATGATGCCGGAGTAAAAATCGACGTTCGGATACAGGTTCTTCTCGATGAAATAGTCGTCCTTCAGCGCAACCTGCTCCAATTCGAGCGCGAGATCGAACAGCGGCGTGTCAACACGCCCCAGGCTCTTCAGGACCTTGTGGCACATCTCGCGGATGATCGTCGCGCGCGGATCGAAGTTCTTGTAGACACGATGACCGAAGCCCATCAGCCGGAAGGGGTCGTTCTTGTCCTTGGCCTTCGCAATGTACTTTTTGATGTTGCCCGAGTCGCCGATTTCTTCGAGCATTTTGAGCACCGCCTCGTTCGCACCGCCGTGCGCCGGACCCCACAAGGCCGAAATGCCCGCGGCGATCGCGGAATAGGGGTTTGCGCCCGAGCTTCCGGCCATTCTCACGGTCGACGTCGAACAGTTTTGTTCGTGGTCCGCGTGAAGAATGAACAGCAGGTCCAGCGCCTCGGCGGCGATCGGATCGATCTCGTAAGGCTCGGCCGGGACCGCAAAAAACATGTGTAGCAGATTTTCGCTGTAGTTCAGATCGTTGCGCGGATACATGAACGGCTGGCCCGAATTCAGCTTGTACGCCGCCGCGGCAATGGTGGGCAGCTTGGCGAGTATGCGATGCGCAAAAACGTCGCGAGCCTCCGGATTGTTGATGTCCATCGTGTCGTGGTAATAGGCGGACATCGAACCGACGACGGCCGAGAGCATGGCCATCGGATGTGCGTCGTAACGGAAACCGGTGAAGAACCTCAACATGCCCTCGTTCAGCATCGTGTGCCGGGTGAGCGAGGTCTTGAACTCTTCGAGCTCGGCAGCCGTCGGCAGATCACCGTACAGCAGGAGATAGACCACTTCGATGAAATTGGAATGCTCGGCAAGCTGTTCAACCGGATAGCCGCGGTAGAGGAGCACGCCCTCGTTGCCGTCAATGAAGGTTATTTTGCTGTCGCAACTGCCGGTCGATACAAATCCCGGATCGTAGGTAAAGACACCTTGTTCTCTATACAGCTTGCCGATGTCCAATACGTCGGGACCCAGCGTTCCTTTGTGTACCGGCAGCTCCATGCTGTCTGAGCCGTCCGGTGTGGTCAGCGTATATGCGTCTTTTGTCATGTTTATCCTCGAGCAGGCGCCGGCCATGAGCGAGACGAAGCCAGTTCGCCGCGCTCTGGCGAGCATCGGTGGTGGCCGTTGCGCCCTTGAGACCGGGCACGAGCGATCACACCGTCAACCCACCATGGTGCCGGAAGCCGGGTGGCCGGGCAAATAGGGCCCGGGTATTTCCTTCCAGACCGCTCCCGGGAGAGGTCTGGACGGTCGGAACGTTTGGAGTCGGGCAGGCGGCGACGCGCTACTTACCCATGCCGTACTTGCGACGGAACTTGTCTACCCGTCCGGCAGTATCGACGATCTTCTGCTTGCCGGTGTAAAACGGGTGACAGGCCGAGCACACTTCGACGGTAAGATCCTCACCCAGTGTCGAGCGGGTCGTGAATTCGTTGCCACAACCGCAAGTCACTTTGATTTCTTCATATTTGGGGTGAATGTTGGCTTTCATCGGAGGTCTCCGGCGAGCAGAGGGCTCAAAAAAGGTCGCGTAGGATATAGCGAAGCGCCGGCGTCCGCAAGGGGCGTTGGCGCACACCGTAAAGGCATTGCCGGCCCCTCTGATTATCCACAAAAGCTGTGGATAACTCTGTGGAGGAAAATTGAGTGAGTGGCCTAAGTGAGTATTTTTAAAGTGCCCTTATCAGAATGTCTAAAATATGGCCAAAATATTACAGCTAATTAAATCAATATGTTACATGCCATTTCAGAATGGATAGCTTAAATAGACAGCTTATTACCCGGAAAAAACAGGCTAAGGCGAGCTCTTGTGCATAACGGTAGACCGTGAGTCGGTCGCGGTTCCGGAGAAATTATCGGCGCGCGTGGTGTCTCCGGGGGGCAGGAACCTCGCCTGGAGGTCGTTCAGAAAGCGAAATCCGAGCTCCGTCGCCCGCCAGCGGTCAACGCCGTCGCGCTCCAGCATGCCGTCGGCCTGCGCCTGCCACAGGCTCGCTTCCAATCGATCGAAAGCCAGTCCGGTTCTGGCGGTAAAGCTCGAGGCGGAAAAACCCGAGCGCAGGCGCAGGGCATTCAGCATGAACTCGAACGGGATATCGCCGCATTCGAGTTCATGGGACGAACCCGCCCGACTACCGGCACGCAAATCACGCATGTACGAAACCGGATGGGCGACCTTTTGCGTGCGCCAGATCCTGCCGTTTTCGTCCGTCCGTTTGCCGTGCGCGCCCGCGCCTACGCCAAGATAATCGCCAAACGACCAATAATTGAGATTATGGCGGCATTCGAGGCCCGGCCTGGCAAACGCGGAAACTTCGTAACGCTCGTAACCCGCCAGGGCCAGGCGCTCGTGGCCGGCTTCCTGGATATCGGAGCTCAGCTCGTCGTTCGGCAGATTCCGGGGCGGCCGAGAAAAAAACACGGTGTTCGGTTCAAGCGTGAGCTGGTAATAGGACAGGTGCTCCGGATCCAGCGCAATGGCGTGCTCCACGTCCGCAACCGCGGCCTCAATCGTCTGTTCCGGCAACGCAAACATCAGATCCAGATTGATACTGGCGAAACCGGCCTCGCGAGCTTCGGCGTAAGAAGCCGTTACCTCGTCGGGACCGTGGATTCGACCAAGGCGTTTGAGCGACCCGGCGTCAAAACTTTGCGCGCCGAGCGATAGCCGATTGACGCCGGCTTCGCGATACGCCGCAAGCTTGCCGCGCTCGACGGCGCCTGGATTGGCTTCCATCGTGATTTCCGCGCCGTTTTGAATCGCGAGTTCGCGGGCGGCGGTATCGAGTATCTTCTCAATCTGCCGCGGCCCGAAAAGGCTGGGCGTCCCGCCGCCGATGAAAACGGTCTCGACGTCGCGACCGCGTGCAAACGCGGCCTCCGTCCTGATGTCTTCGGCAAGCGCAGAAACGTAGTCGTCAAGCGACGTCGCTTTTCCAATCGTGTGGGAGTTGAAATCGCAGTACGGACACTTCGCGACGCACCAGGGCAGATGCACGTACAACGCCAGCGGCGGCGACGCCACGCCGGTCACCGCTGCGCGCCCGTCAGCAGACCTCACCGAGCATCTCCGCCAAGCGGCGCACGGCGCGCCCCCGGTGACTGCGAAGGTTCTTGTCGTCTTCGCTCATCTCCGCCGAGTTGCAGCCTGCCGCGGGGTCGAAGAACACGGGATCGTAGCCAAAACCGCCGACGCCACGACGTTCATGACTGATGCGGCCATGCCAACTCGCTTCGGCGACGATCGGCTTCGGATCCTCGGCGTCGCGCACAAAAACGGCGGCACAGTGGAAATGGGCGTCGCGATCGGAAACCGTGTCGAGTTCCCGCAGCAGCTTGTCGACGTTTTCCTCGTCGGTCGCATTGGGCCCGGCGTAACGTGCCGAATAGATACCCGGCCGGCCGTCCAGCGCCGCGACGACCAGACCGGAGTCATCGGCAATTGCCGGCAGTCCGGTCAAACGGGCGGCGTGGCGGGCTTTTTGCAAGGCGTTGTCGACAAACGTCAGGCCTGTCTCCTCCGGCGGGCAAACGCCCAGACTCGATTGGGACACCACGCCGACGCCGAGATCGGCGAGCAGCGCCTGAATCTCACGAAGTTTGCCGGCGTTGCCGGTTGCGATGACGATCTTGTCGACGGCGCCCACGACGAGTCCATTCAGCCGAGGCCGTTGATGGCCGAGGTCTGAGCGTCCAGAATCTGCCGCACGCCGTCGCTCGCCAGACCGAGCAGCACGTCGAACTCGTCCCGGCTGAACGCATGACCTTCCGCGGTGCCCTGGACCTCGATGAAACGGCCAGCCTCGTTCATCACGACGTTCATGTCGGTCTCCGCCTCGGAATCCTCGGCATAGTCCAAATCGAGCACCGGCGTGCCGGCGTAGATACCTACCGAGACCGCGGCGATCTGCCCGTGCAACGGGTTTCGCTTGAGCCCCTGCTGCCGGCACAGTCGGTCCATCGCTATTTTGAGCGCGACGTAGGCGCCGCTGATCGCCGCGGTCCGCGTTCCGCCGTCGGCCTGCAATACGTCACAATCGAGCGTAACGGTGCGCTCCCCCAACGCATCGAGGTCCATTGCGGCGCGCAGGGACCGGCCGATCAGCCGCTGAATCTCCTGGGTCCGGCCGCCTTGCTTGCCCCGCGCGGCCTCGCGACCGGAACGTGTGTGCGTGGATCGCGGCAGCATGCCGTATTCACCGGTAACCCAGCCGCTTCCGGTACCGCGAAGCCAGCGCGGCACCCCGTTTTCGACACTGGCAGTACACAAAACGCGAGTGTCGCCGAACTCCGCCAGCACGCTACCCTCCGCGTGCTTGGTGAAATCGGCGACAAACGCGAGCGGTCGCATTTCGTTCATCTCGCGGCCACTGGGTCGCATAGTCGTCTCCCTGCCCTCAATCCGGTCGCATCAACCGCCGATCCAGCGCACCGCGGTGCCGGTCGTGTTGTCGCTGTACGGCGCATTCATCGTCAACGCTTTCAGGCTCAAGGCCTTCAGGTTCTCCGCCAGCGGCTGACCCCGGCGGGTTGCCATGACGGCGATCTGTTCGTCGGAACTGCCCGTCCAGAGGCCGTCCGTGCACGCCAAAAGCACGTCGCCGGGCAACAGGGGGTTCAATGCCGTAATGGTCATACCCGGCACCGGCACGTCGCCGCCGATACAACACTCCACAAAATTTCGCATCGGATGGTCAAGCGCCTCCTCCTCCGAGATTGCGCCCTCCTGAATCAGCACCTCGACGTGGCTGTGATCGCGCGATCGGCCTATCAGCCGGCCATCGCGCAGCTGATAAATCCGGCTATCGCCAATATGCGCCCAGTAGCTGCCGTTTTCCTGGATCAAACACAGCGCGCAGGTCGCCCGCGGTCGAAAGTCCACGTTGAGATCGGCGCCGATACTCACCACCTCGTCGTGCGCGCGGGCCAGCGCCATGTACAGAAAACCCTGCGGATCGAATACCGGCAAGTCGGCGGCCATGAATTGTTCCTGCACGACCCGCATGCCGACCTCCGCCGCACGCGCGCCGTCGGTGTGGCCGCCCATGCCGTCGAACACCAGCATCATCGCCGCCTCATCGGCGACCACCACGGCGGCGCGATCCTGGTTGTCCGTACGGTCGCCGAGTGCTGATACTTTTGCGTATTCGATTTCCATGGAATTCATGTGCAGCTTGTTACTTTAAACGCTGGGCTGGCCGCGCACGTCCGCCGCAGCTTAGAATTATTGTCGATACCGGCCCGACACGTGGTCAGCCGGTGATCGAAGGCGGCTCACCGGCCGGGGGCGGTATCCTGTTCTTGTCCGTTTACGGCAGTATGCCTCGAGCCTCGTTCTTATGTCTGTGACCGGTCCGATTGTTTCCGGACTTGGCCGATTCAGGGGTAGCGCATGTTACACAGTATGACAGGCTTTGCACGCCAGATCGGCGAGTCGTCAGCGGGCACTCTCACGGTTGAGCTGCGCGCCGTCAACCATCGTTATCTGGACGTACAGTTCAGGCTGCCTGAAGAACTCCGGTGTAAGGAGGTCGAGCTGCGGCAGCAGGTCGGTGACGTGCTGAAACGCGGCAAAGTGGAATGCAGCGTGCACTTTCGGCGCGCGCTGGGCAGTACCGGTGAAATCTCGGTCAATGCAGACCTGGTGCGCCAGATCGGCTCCGGCATCAGCGAGATTTCCGCGCTGCTGCCGGAGACGCGAAATCCGGACGCGCTCGACGTCCTGCGCTGGCCAGGCGTCGTGCTCGAACCCGAGATCGACACGGAACCGCTTTACCGGGAAGCCCGGACTGTCCTGGCCGACACCCTCGACGCGCTGCGCGGGATGCGCAGAAACGAGGGCAAGCGTATCGCCGAGATGCTGAAATCCCGGTGCGCGGACATTCTCGAGATCGGCAAGACGGTCAGAGCCCGCCTTCCCGACGTGCTTGCGGCGGTGCGACAGAAACAGCAGGAACGCCTGAAAAAGCTCGACGTCAGCGCGGACCCGGACCGACTGGAAACCGAACTGGCGCTGCTCGCGCAAAAGCTCGACGTTGACGAAGAGCTCGACCGGCTCGATAGCCACGTCGTCGAGATTCTCGAGATCCTGGAACGCGAAGAGCCGGTCGGACGGCGCCTGGATTTTCTGATGCAGGAACTCAATCGCGAAGCCAACACACTGGGCTCGAAGTCCGCGGATACCGAAACGACGAAGGCCGCAGTCGAGCTGAAGGTGCTGATCGAGCAGATGCGCGAACAGATCCAGAACGTCGAATAGATTTCGGGCAGCCCCGGGCCCTATGACTATGAACGAGAATGCCAACCTCTTTGTGCTTGCCGCACCCTCCGGCGCGGGCAAGACCACGCTCGTCAAGGCGCTGGTCGAGCGACGCCCCGGGCTTGCGTTTTCGATCTCCTACACGACACGCCGGCGTCGCAAGAACGAAGTTGACGGGAAGGACTATTTTTTTGTGTCGGTCGAGGAGTTCAATCGTCTCAGAGACGCCGGCGAATTGCTCGAATCCGCGCGTGTGTTCGACAACTATTACGGGACGAGCCGCTCGCAGGTGGAACGGCACCTGGCCGCCGGACGCAACGTCATACTCGAGATCGACTGGCAGGGCGCGCAACAGGTGCGCAAAGCCATGCCTCGATGCGTCTCCGTGTTCATACTGCCGCCGTCGCGGCGCGAGCTGGAAACGCGGCTGCGCGGGCGCAAGACGGACAGCGACGAGGTTATCCGGCGGCGCCTGCGGGACGCCTTGAGCGATATGTCCCATTGGGACGAGTTTGACCACTGCATCGTCAACGACGACCTGGGCGATGCGGTCGCCGATCTGGAGGCCGTGTTCGACGGCGGCGGTGCCAGTCGTTGCGACAATCCGGCCTTGCGCCGGCAAATCGAGCGCATACTGGAGGTTGGGCCCGGTTAGCAGTAGACTGGTGGGTCTTGTGTTTAGTAAATGCCCCGAACCCCGAATCCGCGGATTCAGTCGCGGGGCAATAGTGGAGAATTGGAATCCATGGCCAGAATTACGGTCGAAGACTGTTTGGAGAACATCGACAACATTTTTGAAATGGTGTTGGTTGCGTCAAAGCGCGCCCGCCGCGTCGCACACGGCGCCGAGCCGCTGGTCGAGCTGGAGAATGACAAACCGACGGTTATCGCATTACGTGAAATCGCCGAGGGGCATATCACTCCCGCGATACTCGAGGAGGTTGATCAGCCCGCCCCGGAGGAATTCCTGCAACCGGAAGTCGCTGACGACATCATGCCCATGCGCGGCATCTCGATTGGCGATTGAGTGCGATTGACGGCGGTCGTCCGGTTCGGCGCCGAACCGCCCGAGCACATCGAATTCCCGCCTTAGCCAGACTCCTTCGGCCCGCCTGGTCGTGAACCGGTTATGATTAGGCATGGATTACGCCGCCACCATATTGTCCAAGTTGCCGGGCACCTCGGCCCGGCGGCACAAGGGGCTGCAACAGCTTCTCACCTCGCTCGAGGCCTATATGCCGCCCGAGCAGATCGAGCAGGTGGTGAAGGCGTATGAGGTCGGCGCCAAGGCTCACGACGGGCAAACGCGCCTAAGCGGCGAACCCTACATATCCCACCCGGTTGCGGTCGCGCAGATTCTCGCGGACATGCGCATGGACGGGCAGACGATAGCCGCCGCAATCCTGCACGACGTCGTCGAAGACACCGAAACCGATCTCGATGATCTCGAATCGCTGTTTGGCAGCGAGGTCGCCTTGCTGGTCGACGGCGTCAGCAAGCTCGACCAGATCCAGTTCAACAGCCGGGCCGAAGCTCAGGCCGAGAGTTTTCGCAAAATGATGCTCGCGATGATCGAGGACATCCGGGTCATCATGGTCAAACTCGCGGACCGTCTGCACAACATGAAAACGCTGGACGCCATGCCGCGCGCCAAACAGGCGCGCATCGCAACCGAGACTCTCGACATTTACGCGCCGATAGCCAACCGGCTCGGCATGAATCGCATGAAGGTCGAACTCGAAGATTTGGGGATGCGATATCTCTACCCCTTCCGTTACCGGGTTCTCGAAAAAAGTCTGCGCCGGCGCAAGGGCAGTCAACGCCAGATCGTCAAGGTCATTTCGGAGCAGATCGAAAAGGCGCTGCGGGAAGAGGCCATCGACGGTCAGGTCATCGGCCGTGAGAAGCGCCTGTTCAGCGTCTACAAAAAAATGGCGGAAAAGAAGCGTTTGCTGAGCGACGTCGCGGACGTTTACGGTTTTCGCATCATCGTGGACGACGTAAATACCTGCTACCGGGTGCTCGGCATCGTGCACGGCCTGTTCAAACCAATGCCCGGCCGGTTCAAAGATTATATCGCAATACCGCGCATCAACGGGTACCAGTCGCTGCACACGACCCTGTTCGGACCAAAAGGTTTGCCGCTGGAAGTCCAGATACGTACCGCCGAAATGAATCAGGTCGCAGAGTCGGGCGTAGCCGCTCACTGGCAGTACAAAGCGGAAGACAAATCCGCGGCGACGCCGCAACGCCGCGCCCGCGAATGGCTCTCCCGGCTCGACGAGATTCAGAAATCGGGCAGCTCCGAGGAATTTCTCGAGAGCGTCAAAGTCGACCTGTTTCCGGACAAGATCTACGTATTCACGCCGAAGGGCGACATCATGCCTATGCCCAAGGGCGCAACGACGGTCGACTTCGCCTACGCGGTACACACCGACATCGGCAACCGCTGCGTCGCCGCAAAAATCAATCGGATCCTGGTGCCGCTGCGAACGGTTCTGCACAACAGTCAGACCGTCGAAATCGTCACCGCGCGCGGTGCAAAACCGAACCCGAACTGGGTGACCTTCGTAACCACCGCAAAAGCGCGTTCCGCCATCCGGCAGTACATGAAAACCATGCGCAGCAGCGAATCGGTCGACCTGGGCAAGCGCCTGCTGGACCGCGCGCTGAAGGACATCAACTCGTCGCTGCGCAAGGTCGGCAAGGTGCGCATGCGTGCGGCGCTGGACGAGCTTGGCCTGAACAACACGACGGAACTCTTCGAGCAGGTCGGCCTGGGTGAACGGCTGGCGCCGTTGACCGCCCGCTTCCTGGTCGGCGCGATCGACATGGATGACGAAAACCCGACGGCGCCCAAACTGGTCATCGCCGGTACGGAGGGCATGGTCGTCAGTTACGCGAAGTGCTGTTACCCGATCCCCGGCGACGAGGTCATGGGTTATCTTAGCTCCGGTCGCGGTGTCGTGGTGCACAGAAACAACTGCGGCAACCTGAGTAATTTTCGCAAACACCCCGAAAAATGGCTGTCGGTCAGCTGGGAAGAAGAAATCGACCGCGAGTTTTCGAGCCAGATCCAGGTCGACACGGTCAACAAGACGGGCGTCCTCGCGGAAGTGGCCGCGACCATCGCCGATTCGGACTCGAACATTGAGCAGGTGTCGGTGACTAACCGGCACGAGGACTGCACCGAGCTCACGTTTATCCTGACCGTCAAGGACCGCAAGCACCTGGCAATGATCATGCGCAACGTGCGCAACATGCCGAACGTAATCCGCGTACAGCGCGACTGCGCTTGACAATCGACGGCAAACCAAAGCCTGTCGGCAAATGAATCAGACCACCCTGAATCGGGAGATCACGTTGTCCAAAAAAGCAATCCACAGCGATGACGCACCTGCGGCCATCGGCACTTACTCACAAGCCGTTCAACTACCCGCGAACTGCGGCAGTCTGGTGTTTCTTTCCGGTCAGATTCCGCTCGACCCGAAAACGATGGAAATCGTCGAGGGAGATTTCGAGGCCCGGGCACGGCGTGTATTCGACAACCTGCAGGCGGTGGCTGCCGCCTCGGGCGGCAGCCTGGATCAGATCGTCAAGTTGACCGTTTATCTGACCGACCTCGATAACTTCGCCGCGGTCAACGCGGTCATGGCCGATTATTTCGCCGAGCCTTATCCGGCCCGCGCGGCGCTGGGGGTGGCTTCCCTGCCGAAAGGCGCGGACGTGGAGGCCGAAGCGGTGCTCGCCCTATAAGCCGGACAGGCGGCGGAGTCCGGGTAAAAGACGTGCGGGTGGGAGACGAAAAACTCTCGGCTCCGCTCACGGCCCTGCGCGGGGTCGGCCCGGCGCTGGCCGCCAAGCTAGAGCGGCTGGCGGTTTACCGGGTCGAGGACCTGCTTTTTCTGCTGCCGCTGCGTTATGAAGACCGCACGCGACTGACGCGCATCGGCGCGGCGCGGCCGGGCGACCGCTGCCTCCTCAGCGGCGAGGTCCTGCTTGCCGAGACGGTTTACCGGGGACGCCGCAGCCTGTTGGTGCGGATTGCGGACGGCTCGGGGCAGCTGACGCTTCGCTTTTTCCATTTCTCCCGCCAGCAACAGGCCCAGTTTCAGAACGGCGTGCGGATCAGCTGCTTCGGCGACGTGCGCATGGGTCCCGGCGGCATCGAGATGATCCACCCCGAATACCGCCTTCTGCGCCCGGACCAGGACCCGGTAACCAGCGACACGCTGACGCCGGTCTATTCCGTCACGGAAGGCGTTCAACAGGGCCGCTTGAGAAACCTGGTCGGTCAGGCGCTGCGCGTGATGCAGGCGTCGCCGCCGGAGGAGCTGCTGCCCGAGGACGTGCTGGCGACGCTGGCCATGCCGCCGCTTGCGGACGCGATTGCGTACCTGCACGAGCCGCCGCCCGATGCCGATCTCAGGCAGCTCGAGGACGGCACGCATCCCTGCCAACAACGCCTGTCTTTCGAGGAGCTGCTCGCCCACTATCTGAGCCTCAGGAATCTGCGCCGGCTCGCAAGCCGCGAACCGGCGCCGGCGCTTCGCGCGGGCGATTCGCTGGTGGCGGACTTCGTCGATCGCCTGCCGTACCGGCTGACCGCGGCGCAGCAGCGCGTATCCGCCGAAATCGCCCAAGACCTGCGTCACGACCACCCCATGATGCGATTGATCCAGGGTGACGTCGGCTCCGGGAAAACGGTTGTCGCCGCAATCGCCGCTCTGCGCGCCGTTGCGTCCGGCAAACAGGCCGCCGTGATGGCCCCGACCGAACTACTGGCCGAGCAGCACTGGCAAAACTTCTCCGAGTGGTTTCGCGATCTGGACGTCTCACTGGCCTGGCTCTCCGGCAGCCAGCGGCAGAGAGACCGCAAGGCGTCGCTGGCCGCGATTGCCGATGGCAGCGCGGCCATCGTCATCGGAACTCACGCACTGTTCCAGGAGGGCGTCACGTTTCGTCGGCTGGCGTTGATCATTATCGACGAACAACACCGTTTCGGCGTGCATCAGCGACTGGCCTTGAGAGACAAGGGCGTAGGCAGCGAAGGACACCCCCACCAGCTGGTCATGACGGCTACGCCGATACCGCGCACGCTGGCGATGGCCGCTTACGCCGACCTCGATACCTCGATCATCGACGAGCTGCCGCCCGGCCGCCAGCCCGTGAAGACGGTCGTGATATCGGACAGCCGGCGGGACGACGTCGTCAACCGCGTGGAGAGCGCCTGCGCGGGCGGCCAGCAGGCGTATTGGGTCTGCCCGCTGATCGAAGAATCGGACGTTTTCGATTTTGACGCGGCCATTGCCCGTCACGAATCCTTGCAGCACGCGTTGCCGAACCAGAACGTTGGCCTGGTGCACGGCCGCATGAAACCCGCCGCCAAGGACGAGGTGATGCGTGCGTTCAAGAACGGCGCCATCGACGTACTGGTCGCAACCACGGTCATCGAGGTCGGCGTCGACGTGCCGAATGCAAGCCTGATGATCATCGAAAACGCCGAACGCATGGGTCTGTCACAGCTGCACCAGCTGCGCGGACGGGTAGGTCGCGGCTCGGAACGAAGTCACTGCGTATTGCTGTATCGCTCTCCGCTGGGACAGCTGGCAAAAAGCCGGCTTGCGGTTTTGCGCGACAGCAACGACGGCTTCTACGTCGCACAGCGCGACCTCGAGCTGCGCGGCCCGGGCGAGCTGCTCGGCACGCGGCAGACCGGACTTCCGCAGTATCGAATCGCCGATCTCGTCCGCGACGGCAGCTTGATGCCGAAGATCCAGCAAGTCGCAAACGCATTGCAGAGCGACGATTCCGATCGCGAGTCCCGTATCGTGCGACGATGGCTGGGCGGCGCCCAGCGTTACGGCAAGGTTTGAGCGCCCGATCAGGCGTCTGCGTCCGCGCCCCGTATTCACGAGATGATTTAGGGAATCCGAATCTGGTACTTTGTGCGCCATAAGAGAAACCGACAACAGACCGCCATGGGTAATCAAGTCGCACAAGGACCCCTGCTTCCCGGCCTCATCAATCAGGCGCGCCACTATGCGCGGTTGATGCGGCTCGACAAGCCTATTGGCATCTGGCTGTTACTCTGGCCGACGCTGTGGGCGCTTTGGCTCGCCGGCGACGGTCGCCCGGACGCCGGCCTGTTTGCGGTGTTCATGTTCGGCGTCATCGTGATGCGGTCCGCCGGCTGCGTGCTCAACGACTTTGCGGATCGCAAGATCGACCCCTACGTGGAACGCACCCGGCAGCGGCCCATCGCGTCCGGCGCCGTCGCGCCGGTGGAAGCGCTGATGCTTTTTGTGGCGCTCTCCCTGATCGCCGTTGGTCTCGCCACCATGCTCAACCGCCCCGCCCAGCTGCTTGCGGTCGTGGCGGCTGTGCTGACGCTGATTTATCCGTTCATCAAGCGCTTCGTTTCGATTCCGCAGTTTTTCCTCGGCGCCGCTTTCGGTTGGGCCGTGCCGATGGCGTTTGCCGCGCAAACGGGTCAACCCTCACAGCTCGCCTGGCTGGTCTTCGGCGTCGCGCTGATTTGGGCGGTCATCTACGACACGTTCTACGCGATGGTCGATCGGGAGGACGACCAGCGCATCGGCGTCAGGTCGACGGCGATTCTGTTCGGCGATCTCGACCTGTTCGTTATCGGCGGCCTGCAGATACTGATGCTGATCGGCCTCGTCTTTGTCGGCAACATGGCGGAACTCGGTTTCTGGTATTACGCCGCGGTCGCCGTGTCCGCGCTGTTGATGGCGTATCATCAGTGGCTCGCCCGTGACCGTCGCCCGGACGGCTGTTTCGCGGCGTTTTTACACAATCACTACATCGGAATGGTGGTGTTCATCGGCATCGTGCTGCACTACACGTTCAGCACACCCGTCGCCGCCCCGTTGTAAGCGCTCGTCCTGACGCGCGCCTACGGCGTCGATGCGCGAGCAATGGTCAGCACGCTGACCTTCTCGACGCCAGCGTCGAGCAGTGTCACCGTGAGTTCACGGCAGGTCTCACCAGTCGTCATCACGTCATCCACAATGAGTGCGTGACGGCAACGCGGTGGTTGCAAGACCCGAAAAGCGCCCTTGATGTTGTTCCGCCGCTCGGCGGCGGTCAAGCCCGACTGCGGCGGCGTGCGGCGCACGCGCCGCACGCAGGAGCGAACCGGCAGCCCGGTGGCGCGGCGCAGGTGCCGAGCCAGCTCCTGCGCCTGGTTAAAGCCGCGCAGCGCATTTCGCCAACGGTTCAGAGGTACTGGAATCATCGCGTCGAACCGGTTTTGGCGTTCGCGCAACCAGGGCAGTGCAAACGCGGCAAGCATCGCCGCAAGATCGAGCCTGCGGCCAAATTTGAAGGCCTTGATGACGGCGCTGACCGGATAGGCGTAGTGCAGTGGCGCGAAGGCGACCTCGTAGGGCGGCGCCTGCTGCTGACAGGCGCCGCAGCAGACGCCCGGCGCGTTATCGGTCGCCAGCGGCGTCCCGCAGCGCCGACAAACCTGCGTGAGCCACGGCAGCTCCGCGTAACAGCCCGGGCAGATCGTGCGCGCCGGCGTAGCGGCCCCACACAGGCCACAACGGCGGGGCAACAGAAATTCACCGATTTTCTCACCGAGAGTTTCGAGACCGCGGTACCGCATTCCTCCTATCTTGACGGCGGCGACTCCGGCGAACGAGCGCAAAAACTGCGTTGACGACCGGTTTTTGGTCGCCGCCCGCGGCGATTGATCATATCCTTCGTTTCCATGACCGGGACCGCTGACGTCAACAAACACCGCGAGTTGAGCGACTCTCTGCGCAGCACCGACGTTCGCCGGCAATTCGACCGCGCCGCCGGAAACTTCGCGAACGTCGATTTTGTTCACCGACATTGTTTCACGGGCCTGCTCGAACGCCTGCAACCGATGCAACTCGAAACGAAACGCATACTGGATCTCGGCTGCGCCACCGGCCGCGGCAGCCGACAGCTCGCCAAACGGTTTCGGCGCGCGCAGATAAGCAGCCTCGATCTGTCCGGCGCGATGCTCAAAGCGGCCAGGGCGAATCGCTCGCGCTTCGCCCGCATCGTCGAGGTGCAGGCCGACGCCGCCGCACTGCCGTTCGTGACCGGCGCTTTCGACCTGGTTGTCGCCAACTTATTGCTGCCCTGGGTCGGCGACCCGCAGCCTACCTTCGCGGGAATCGCCCGCGTCCTGCGCGAGGGCGGCCTGTTTACGTTTGCGACGCTCGGGCCGGACAGCCTGGCCGAACTCCGCGAAGCCTGGCGAAGACAGGACTCGTTTGCACACGTCAATCCGTTCATCGACATGCACGACGTCGGCGACGCCCTCGTGCGAGCGGGGCTGCGCGATCCGGTCCTCGACGTCGACCGGCTCTCGATTACCTATCCGGACACGGCATCGCTGTTTCGGGACCTGACCGCAAGCGGCGCCCGGAATGCGCTGCGCGGCCGGCAGAGCACGCTGACCGGCAAAAAGCGCCTTGCCGAGGTACGCGCCGAACTCGAGGGCGACGCGGGCGGGCCGTTGACGGTCGATCTCGAGCTGGTTTTCGGTCATGCCTGGGGCGGGGGGCCGCCGCGCAATCCGGGTGAATACGTATTGCCGGCGAGCGCCATAGGACGAATCAGGCGCTAGCGCCCGCCGCCACCTTGCGAGTATCGGACCCCGGTCCGAAATTGTTACAAATGGTATTGAGGTGCCTTTGCTAAGCTATTGATACAAATGCGAATTATTTACGATGTCGCAGCGCAACACGTTGCAAGCGCGGCGCCGTTTCAGTAGACTTCATTCGCGTTCCAATCGGCAAGTTCCGCATGGACGTTTAGCAAATGACCCGGCCGGCCGACCATGTTCGGTGGCTGCCGTCACCGGGTTCAGCGCTCAACGCAAAGCCACCCTAGTACGTAACGTGGACTCCGTTTCGACTCGGCGTCCAAGTCGGCTGCGCGACGCTATTCGCTGGACATCTCGCGGTTCGGTTTTGCCCCTGGAACGCGGGTTTTTATCGACGCTAGGAAGCGTGGGCCTCATCGTGCCCACCGGGTGAAACATCAATGTTACGAAAACTGTGTCTGGGTGCTGTTGGTCTCTTGTTCGCCGCCAGTGCCGCCGCCGATTGGGCGCTCAACATGCCCAAGGGCGTCACCGACCTCAGTCAGGAAACCTATCGCCTGCATATGATGGTTTTTTGGTGGTGCGTTGCCATCGGGGCGGTCGTCTTCGGCGCGATGATTTATTCGCTGATCAAACATCGAAAATCCAAAGGCGTCGATCCGGCAAAATTTTCTCACAGCATGAAAGCCGAGGTGATCTGGACGACGATACCCATCGTAATCCTGCTCGTGATGGCCGTGCCGGCCGCCGAAACCCTGATAAAGCTGGAAGACACCCGCGACCCGGACATGACCATCGTGGCAACCGGTTACCAGTGGAAGTGGCATTACCGCTATCAGGGCGAGGACGTGGAGTTCTTCAGTTCGCTCGACCGCGAGAGCGCAAACGCCCGGCGCAGGGGTTCCGACATCGATCCGTTCTCGGTCGAAAACTACCTCCTGGAAGTGGACAGGCCGCTGGTCGTGCCGCGCGGGCAGAAAATCCGTTTGCTCGTGACCTCTAACGACGTCGTGCATTCCTGGTGGGTGCCGGAGCTCGCCATCAAAAAGGACGCCGTGCCGGGCTTCATGAACGAAACCTGGTTCCGCGCCAACGAATCAGGCACCTACCGCGGCCAATGCGCCGAACTCTGCGGCATGGACCACGGCTTCATGCCGATTGTGGTGGAAGTGGTCGAGCCCAGTGAATACACCGCCTGGCTCGATGGATTGAAAGACGACGGCACCCGCGTGGCGCAGACCGACAGCAACTGACGCGCCCGCTACACGAGCGCGCAGAGAAAGCAGGATTACGGAGAGATAGAAGATGGTTAGTACGGCAATTGACGTACAGGGACAGCACGACGACCACGGCCCGGCGACCGGTATGAAGCGCTGGCTGTACACGACGAATCACAAGGACATCGGCTCGATGTACCTGATCTTCAGCCTGGTGATGTTCCTCGTCGGCGGACTCATGGCGCTGGTGATTCGCTCGGAGCTGTTCCAGCCCGGCCTGCAGTTCGTGCAGCCGGACTTTTTCAATCAGATGACGACCATGCACGCGCTGATCATGGTATTCGGCGCCGTGATGCCCGCATTCGTCGGCCTCGCGAACTGGATGATCCCGATGATGATCGGGGCGCCCGACATGGCGTTGCCGCGCATGAACAACTGGTCGTTCTGGATACTGCCGGTTGCGTTCGCCATCCTGATCTCCACCCTGTTCATGCCCGGCGGCGCGCCGGCGAGCGGCTGGACGATGTATCCGCCCCTCGTGCTGCAAACCGGCGACGCGTTCCCGTTTCTGATCTTCTCGGTACACCTGATGGGCATATCGTCGATCATGGGCGCCATCAACGTCATCGTCACGATCCTCAACATGCGCGCGCCGGACATGACGCTTCTCAAGATGCCGATGTTCGTCTGGATGTGGCTGATCACGGCCTACCTGCTGATCGCCGTCATGCCGGTACTGGCCGGCGCCGTCACGATGCTGCTGACCGATCAGTTCTTCGGCACGAGCTTTTTCCTGGCGGCCGGCGGCGGTGACCCAGTGCTGTTCCAACACATCTTCTGGTTCTTCGGGCACCCCGAGGTCTACATCATGATCCTGCCGGCGTTCGGCGTCGTGTCCGAGATCATCCCGACGTTCTCGCGTAAACCGCTGTTCGGCCACGACTCGATGGTCTACGCGGGTTCGAGTATCGCGTTCCTGTCGTTCATCGTGTGGGCGCACCATATGTTTACGGTTGGCATGCCGCTGACCGGGCAGCTGTTTTTCATGTTCGCAACGATGCTGATTGCGGTGCCGACCGGCGTAAAGGTGTTCAACTGGACGGCGACGATGTGGCGTGGCGCAATGACGTTCGAGACGCCGATGCTGTTTGCGCTCGGATTCCTGTTCCTGTTCACGATCGGCGGCTTCTCGGGCCTGATGCTCGCGATCGTCCCGGCCGACATCCAGTACCACGATTCGTACTTCGTGGTCGCGCATTTCCATTACGTACTGGTTCCCGGCGCTATCTACGGTATTCTCGCGGGCGTGTACTACTGGCTGCCCAAGTGGACCGGCGTCATGTATAACGAAAAGCTCGGTCAGTGGCATTTCTGGCTGTCGACGATTTTCGTGAACGTGACGTTCTTCCCGATGCACTTCCTCGGGCTCGCCGGCATGCCGCGACGTATTCCCGACTATTCGACGCAGTTTGCCGATTTCAACATGGTCGCAAGCATCGGCGCGTTCGGCTTCGGCCTGTCGCAGCTCCTGTTCGTTTACATCCTGGTGCAGAACATGCGCAAGGTCGGCGTCAAAGCGACCGACGCGGTCTGGGACAGTCCGACGGGCCTCGAATGGACGGTGCCGTCGCCGGCGCCGTATCACACGTTCGACACGCCGCCGAGGACGGTCAAGGGCGGCGAGGGTTTCGAGTGACCGGGCAACCGATCAATCGCTCGCGCGTCCGCCGGACGACGCTGGCACTGACGCTCGTGGCGCTTGCTTTTTATGTCGGCTTCATCCTGATCGGCGTCGTGAACGCTCAAGGGTAAGCGGAAGATGAACAAAAAGGCGGAGAACCGGAAACTGGTCGGCAGCCTCGTACTGTTCGCCAGCGCGATGCTCGCATTTGCGCTCGTCGTGCTACCGCCGCTTTACGAGGTATTCTGCGAGGTCACCGGGCTTGGCGGGCGAACGAACACCACGGCCGCCGCGGTCGAGGAGGCGGCCGATCTGGAACGCACCGTGGAGCTCGAGTTCGTGACCACCGTGAACCAATACGCGCCGTGGGAATTCACCGCCGAGGTGGACAGGATGACGATCCATCCCGGCAAGCTTCACGAGGCGATGTTTTGGGCGGAAAATCTGAGCGACCGGCATAAAGTCGCCCAGGCCGTGCCCAGCGTCGCGCCGCCCCAGGCCGCCAAATACTTCAAGAAGCTCGAATGTTTCTGCTTCAGCATGCAGGAATTCGAGGCCGGCGAGCGGCTGGAGATGCCGGTCCGCTTCATCGTCGACTCGGATCTGCCGGAATACATCGACACGATCACGTTGTCGTACACGTTTTTTGACACCGAGCGCGTCAGCCAGTCGGCCGCCAATACGGCGGCGGACGACAACGCCTCACATTACTAACGCACTACCCCGGAAGCGCCTCCATGGACCACGCCGAAAATCGATATTACGTCCCCCACGACAGTCATTGGCCCATCGTCGGCTCCGTTGGCCTCCTGTTGCTGATGGTCGGCGTGTCCGTCTGGCTGAACGGCGCAACGCCGGGATTCTGGGTCATGCTCGCGGGACTTGCGGTGATCGTCTTCATGATCGCGGGCTGGTTCGGCGACGTCATCAGCGAAAGCGTCGGCGGCAAATACAACCAGCAGGTCGACATGTCCTTCCGCATGGGCATGTTCTGGTTCATCTTTTCCGAAGTCATGTTTTTCGCGGCGTTTTTCGGCGCCCTGTTTTACGCCAGAAACATGGCGGTGCCGTGGCTCGGAGGCGGCAGCAACAATTTTTTCACAAACCTGCTCATCTGGGACGGGTTCGAGAGCACCTGGCCCACCAACGGCCCCGCCGGGGTAGGCGGTGATTACGAGGCCATGCCGCCGTTCGGACTGCCGCTGATAAACACGGTCATCCTGCTCACGAGCAGCGTTACGCTCACGGTTGCGCACCATGCCATCCAGGCGGGTAAACGCACGCAAATGTACGTTTTCCTCGCGGCGACGTTTGTGCTCGGCTTCATTTTTGTCGGCCTGCAGGCGGAAGAGTACGTCCATGCCTACCAGGAGATGAACCTCAAAATGACGTCGGGGATTTACGGCTCGACGTTTTTCATGTTGACGGGATTCCACGGACTGCACGTGACGATCGGCGCAATCATGCTCCTCGTCATCTGGTTACGAGCCATCAAGGGGCACTTCACGCCGCGCCATCATTTCGCGTTCGAGGCCGCTGCCTGGTACTGGCATTTTGTCGACGTCGTTTGGCTGGCCCTGTACGTCTTCGTCTACTGGATGTAAGGGGCGGATTCGCCGCAAATATTCGCCGCGGGCAACTAGCGGGTCGCCCCGGCGGGAGCGACCCAGCCCATGAAATAGGCGGTCACAAGGAACGCAACCAGCAGCACCGACAGCGCGACGCGGATTTTGAGTGCCTTGAGGACGCGCGGGGAACCCTGATCGTCCTTGGTCAAATAGAAGAGCCCGGAACCCAGGCTTGCCACGATAGAAGCAAGCAAGATAAGAACAAAAAACTTCATTGGCAATCGGTTGGTGACCGGCGATACCGACGAACGAGAAAGTATAACGTGAACGACCGGACCGCGACCAACGCCCTTCTCGTGCGCATCGTGCCGCCGCTCGCGGGCGTGGCGCTGGTGACGGCGTTTACAGCCCTCGGCCTGTGGCAGCTCGACCGCGCCGCCGAAAAGGAAGCGCTTGCCGAAAAGTTCGCGAACGATGCGCCCTACCGCTCACTCGGCAGCTTCGACGTCGAGAACGGCGGCCCGCCGATCCCGTTCGAGAAACTCGAGGTACGTGGACGGCCGCTTTGGGACCGGCAGATCCTGATCGACAACATCGTCCGCAACGGCAGAATCGGCTATTTCGTCATTACGCCGTTCGAGCTTACCGGCGGAACCCCGTTGTTGCTCGTGAACCGCGGCTGGGTCGACAAAGGCGGTGACGCGGATATCATCACCGGCGTCGGCAGCGCGGACGGCTGGCGCCCGGTTCGCGGCAGGGCCGGCCATCTGCCGCGGGTCGGCATTCGTAGCGGCGACGCGTTTGCCGGGGAGCCCGATTGGCCCAGGGTCGCCGTTTACCCGACCCTGGCCGAGGTCGCGGAGCAGCTCGACCGGGAGCTGCTGCCGTTCGTGTTGCTGCTCGATCCGGGCGATGCGGACGGCTTCATGCGCGCCTGGGAGCCGGTTCAATCCGGCCCGATGACGCATTACGGTTATGCGTTCCAGTGGTTCGCGATGGCGCTTGCCGTTGTCGCCATCGGCGGTTGGCAGCTCAAAAAGCGCCTGAGCGCACAACAATCCGATATTGACAGGGGATACCGATGAGCAACGAGTCCCTGAAACGGGGCCGACTGAAGCTCGGGCTGGTCGCCCTGGTGTTCATTGCGCCGCTGATTGCGGCAGCCTGGATGTTCTACGGCGACAGCGGATTGCAGCCCGCGGGCCGCACCAATCACGGGCACCTGCTGGAGCCGATCGTCAATCTGAACGAGCGGCCCGGACAGCCGGCCCTTACGTCGCTGGCCGCCACCGACGGTCGATGGCTACTGATTTACGCGAACGTCGGTGCGTGTCTTGAACCGTGCCGGGACGCTCTCTACCGCATGCGCCAGTCCCGTCTCATGCTGGGTAACGACATGACACGCGTGGCGCGCATCTTCTTGCATGGCGATATCGGCCCCGATAAAGTGTGGCTCGATGAGGAACACAAAGGCCTGATAACCATAAGTAACGCGGGCCTAAACGACGTGCTCGAGCTGAAGCGACCCGAAGGTTTGGGGTCCGGGGGACTATTTCTCGTCGATCCGCTCGGCAACCTGGTGATGTATTTTGCCGCGGATCTTGCGCCCGACAAATTGGTTGGCGACATCGAGCACCTGTTGGAGTTGTCGCACATCGGTTGATACGAGGTTCTGACGTTGCGGACGGAAATCTTACAAAAAACGCTGGAATGGCGAGACTACTACGAGCTGACCAAGCCCCGGGTAGTGCTCCTGATCGTATTTACCGCGATCGTCGGCATGTTCCTCGCCGTGCCGGGACTGCCTGCGCTGACGCCCGTGCTGATCGGCTCGCTGGGTATCGGTCTCGCGGCTTCGTCGGCCGCGGTCATCAATCACGTGCTCGATGCCCGAATCGACGTTTACATGTCACGTACCCGCGCCCGGCCGCTACCTCAGGGGCGCATCACGGAAATACAGGCGTTCTCTTTTGCTTTCGTGCTTTGCGCGCTGTCGATGTCAATGCTGTGGTTTCTGGTCAACCCCCTGACGGCCGTCCTGACCTTCGCATCGTTGATCGGTTACGCGATCGTCTACACGGTGTATCTGAAACGCGCGACCCCGCAGAACATCGTCATCGGCGGCGCCGCCGGGGCCGCGCCACCCATACTGGGCTGGACCGCGGTTACCGGTGAGATTCACGGTGACGCGCTGCTGCTCTTCCTGATCATCTTCGTCTGGACGCCGCCGCACTTCTGGGCCCTGGCGATTGCCAAAAAGGACGACTACGAACGCGTGGGTATCCCGATGCTGCCGGTAACGCACGGCAACGCGTATACCCGGCAGTTCATCCTCCTGTACACGGTGCTGCTGGTTCCCGTCACCGTGATGCCCTACCTGTCCGGCATGAGCGGCCTGATTTACCTGCTCACCGCGCTGAGTCTCGGCGCCCGATTCCTGTGGTATGCGGTCAAACTCAAATCGGACGAGGGCACCCAACTGCCGATGCAGATGTTTCGCTTCTCGATCAACTACCTGATGATTCTGTTCGCGGCGCTGCTCGTCGATCACTATTTCATCATCCGCTTCGGGCTTTAGCTCGAACCTTCTCGTCGCCGCCCCGCTGGCTACGAAAACTGGGGTCGTTGGCTGACGAGTCGAATATAATCAATAACTTAAAGCGCCGGCGAAGCCTAAGCGTGGCTTCGGACGTAACATTCCAATCCAGGGCATGAGTGCCTGCTTTGAACCCGCAAGCAGGCATGGGGATGTTAGATGCTCGGCTGGCCGCTAATGACCCAAAGCGGACATCCATTTCCTGCAGACAGAGTTCCTCATGAAAACTGCAAAGTGAAAGAATTTGCCGAGTTTGTGGGCATGACTGCAATCGTAGCTTCTTTGCTCTTTGTCGCCGGATAGAACCGACGCTCGTTATCCGAGCCGTTGGTTGACGGCCAGACTTGCGACCTTGCTGGCGAGCAATCATATTGGCGCATCATGAGTAGATGCAGCGTGAAACTATGAAACACTCGATATCGCTTTTCCTGGCTCTGGCTGTCTGCCCTGTACTCGCGGACGAACCGGCGCTGACCTATACATTCACTGACGTGGGTTACATGGAAACCGTCGGCTGGCGCCCTGAGCGTCTACCCGAGGCACGCATTGTCTACGGGGAGCGAAACCCGCTTCAGTTTGCCGATCTGCGCCTGCCGTCGAACCCCCCGCCACCGGGCGGCTACCCTGTGATCGTATTTATTCATGGCGGAGCCTGGCTGGCGGAATGGTCGAAGGACCACACGGAACCCTTTGCCGAAGCCCTTACCGCGCAGGGGTTTGCCACCTGGGACCTGGAGTTCCGGCGGATTGGCAATCGCAATGGTGGCTATCCGGGCACATTTGAAGACATAGCAGATGGAACCGACTATCTGCGCACCGTCGCCGAGGTCTATCAGCTGAACCTGGACCAGGTCATCGCATCCGGCCACTCATCTGGCGGTCACCTCGCACTGTGGTTGGGTGGGCGGCATCGGTTGCCTGAATCAAGCCCGCTTTACCGGGCCAACCCTCTGCCGTTGGCCGGCGTTGTCTCGATTGCCGGCGTGAATGACCTGGAGGTGTCGTTAAAACTGGGCGACCGGACGGATGTGCTGACGCTAGTCGGCGCCGAGTCACTGGAATCTGGAGCGGCGCGCTTCGCGGAAACAAACCCTGCGCGCCTGCGACCTTTCGGCATACCGCAGACACTGATGATCGGCGACAGGGATTCTCAGTGGCGCCTGGACATGACGCAGCGCGATGCTGACCACGCCAGTGCCTCGGGAGACACGACGAAGCACGTCATCGTGCCCGGCGCTAATCATATGGACGTCATCGATCCACGATCGGGATTTGCTAGGGGCGTTGCCCTGGAGGCAAGACAGATTTTGCAGCGCTAACAATTCAGGGTCTTGTTCGCTAAGAGGATGTTACGAAACCATTGCTTCTAGCAGTGGGGACTCAGCCGATGAGGCTTTATCATCAGTTTTCGAGCTCAAGCCAAAGATTATGGGTTAAGGGGCGAGGTGACTAATGAACGACTGCTTAGCGCTCGGAGGCCGCCGTTCAGGATTTTCACATTATAATTTCGGCTGATGACCCAATCCAGCCTGTCAGGATTTCAAGCGAGCTACTGCTTTTGCACAGATTTGGGAGTTGTTGTACGTTGATTATTGATGACCAGTTCGATCTGCTCGCGCTACACAAGACGATATTCTCGGCAAAGTTCGCGGACCCACCACCGTTATCCGAAATACCGCTTAGCCCAATTATTGCGAAACTCGCTAATCAGTTGGTGGCTGAGCTTGAAGAACAGCCAGAACCAACTGGCGGCGAGGGTTGGCAAGAGTGGAGAAAAGCCGAAAAACATGAACACCTCTTTGAGATTCTCGTGAAGAACCTGATTCGCGACAAAAATTGGTCGAGCCTTTCCGAAGACGAAAAACGAGATCGGGTGGTCATCGGGCTCGCTCCGCTGCTTGCGGAAAACTCAACAATCGACATCCTGATAAACCAAGCAAATCTAAAGACCGAAGCGTAGAAAGTGACCGTCCGCTTCTGGCCGTTTGCTGCCTTTCGAGCAGACCCAGGCAAAGTAAGTGATGATGCAGAAACCTGGAATCCGGAAGAAGCCCTTGTTCGAGCGTCTGCTATTCTCTCTGCTATTGATCCACAATAGCCGCTCGTTGCTTCGCCTCAGTGTTCAATAGAATCCGCTCGATCAAGCTGTATTGATGAGCCCAAGTCAACGCCAGGGAGAGTCGATTATCAAGCCAATTCATTTGTTGTTCTTTTGTGTCTTGGTTTCAGCGGCAGCTGCTGGCGAAGAGGCATGCCCGCTCCAACCACTTTCCGAATTTCCCTACTCCGATATTGAATGCCAGTTCTACCTAGGCACAACGGCCTATCGAGCGGAGGTTTATGAGGTCGCGGCGGCTCACTGGGAGCAGGTGCTCAAGTCAGATGACCAGTCAGAACTCGGCGTGGAGACCAAAATGACTGCTCGAGGCACGCTTGCGTATCTCAAGTTTTTTGGGCTTGGCGTTAAAGAAGACAAGGCAAGCGCCGTTGAGGATTGGACCGAGAACGCAAAGAATGGCGACATCGCATCCAGGCGAAGCCTTGGATTCGCCTATGCAGATGAAGACTTCGACTCAAAAGACGATGTACTTGCTGCAGCGTGGTATATGTCGGTCTTCTTGCGGCATCCGGATAGGGATTCGCTTGATGAGGGGGAGAAGCAGAGCTTCGACCTAGCAGTTGAGGGTCTTGCAGAACTGGAAACTGAGATTACGGACGAACAGCGCCAAAGAGCGGAGCAACTGGCTGAAACACTTCTCTAGTCTTTTTGTCCGCTTCTGGCTGAAAGCTGTCTATCGGGGATCTGAATAGTGGTGGATTACCTCATGAATACGCCAGGGCAGCCGCTTCGGATGACGAAACGGGAGCCACGGTCGCGCTAGCCCTTGCGTACGGCCGCAAAGACGAAGTCTTTCGCGTCGCCCAACAGATTGCGCATGGGAGTTTCGCTCAACACGCTGCGATAGGCGCAGCCGTCGATGACGTCGATGACCAGCAGCGCAACCTCGTTCGGATCGAGATCGTTCCGGAAGTCGCCGTCGGCCACTCCCCGCCCGATGACAGCCGTTAGCGCCGTCGCGAGTTCGTTGCGGTTGGCAAGAAACAGCTCACCGATATCCGGTTGTCGAATGGCCTCGCTGGAGATTTCGATGGTCAGGACGACGTTGTCGACGGACGCCAGGAAACTGGCGTAGGACACCAGGAACTCATCGAGCACCTCCGGCGCCGGCGCCGGTTTCGCCAGGCCCTTCAAAATCGGTTCCAGCTCCGCACGCTCCAGAGCAGCGATTTCGACCAAAACGTCGTGTTTGCCGGGAAAGTGGTTGTAGAGGTTTCCGAGGCTTACGCCGGCGCGTTTGGCGATATGACGCACGCCCGTCTGGTGGTATCCGTTCTCCAGAAAGCACGCGACGGCGGCCTCCAAAATCTTCTCTTTCCGCTTTGCGGCGGCTGCCTGGCGGCCGGTGACGGGCGATTTCGACGTTTTTGCTGTTTTTTTCATTTTGATATTGAACGAACGATCGTTCATTGATATATACTAGGGCAATCGAGAAGCTAATGCAATTGCGTAGCCGAGAGCTTACGGGAATTTTGGTGGAGTGACGGAAATGGCGGTGGGTTCGACCAAGGCATCAATCGCAGCGAAGCGCCGCTGGCTGTGGGTGGGTGCCGCCCTGTTCGCGTTGATCGCGGTTCTGGTCCTGGTATGGGAGGCGGAGGACACGGCCGACGTGGTGATCTCCGACACGTCCGCCCCGGCGCGGGTCGTCTCGGTTCTGGACGTAGCGCCGGCGAAGTCGGTCACCACCGTGACCGCATTCGCGGAATTGCGGCCCCGTTGGAATGCGGACATCCGCTCGACGGTTCCCGGTCGGATTCTCCGGGTTCATGACGCCGCACTGGCCGGCGGGCGGGTCGACGCGGGCGCGCTACTGTTCTCGATCGAAAAAACACCGTACGAAACCGAGGTTGCAGCTGCGGAACTGAATCTGGAGCAAGCGAGACTGGCGCTGTGGCACGCAGAGAACGCCGTGGTGCTGGCGCGCGGCGAATTCGAGCGTGCCGGCATCGAACCGCCCAATGAACTTGCGCTGCGCTTGCCGCAGTTGCGAATCGCGGAGCGATCCGTCGCATCGGCTGAGGCACAACTTCAGGCGGCACAGCGGCGGCTGGCCGACACCGAGGTCATTGCCCCTTTTTCCGGATTCGTCACCGAGCGAATGGTGAGTCTCGGCCAGACGGTCGTTGCCGGCGAATCGCTGGTCCGCCTGTCCGACGATCAGCGGTTCGAGTCGGTCGTTGAGCTCAGTGAGGCAGACTGGGCACTGCTCGAGCACCCGATTGCCGGCGGAACGGTCGACCTGTTTCACCGCGATGGAACTGCGCTCGGCCGCGCCCGAATTCGCGAGGGCGGCGGCTTTCTCGATTCGCAAACGCGGCAACGGCAAGTCTTTCTGGATGTTCAGAGCACCGATTCGAGTGTGCTTGCCGGAGATTTCGTGCGTGTGGAGTTTACCGGGCGCGTTATCGAGAACACGCTGGCAATCCCGGAATCGGCGCTGACGCGGACCGGACATGTCTGGTTCATCGACACGGACGATCTGCTCGGTCGTTTCGAGCCACGGATTCTATTCCGGTCGGACGGCAGGATCACGCTGGCGGCACCGAACGCTGCAGACAGCTATCGAATCGCGGCGACGCCGCTTACGTCATTCCTGCCCGGACAACGCGTCTCGCCAAGACGGATCGGCGGTATCGCGGAGGTACCTCAGGCTGCCCGGGCGTCTGCGAAAAACGACCGGGGCCTATCAGGGTGCGATAAGCCGTGCATGCTTTGACAGCCTGGTTCATTCGCAACCCGGTCGCCGCCAACTTGATGATGGCGTTCATCCTGCTGATTGGCGTGCAGACGCTATTCTCGATGCGTATCGAGGGGTTCCCGCGCATTCCGCCTGAGACGGTCGAGATCTCGATCGAATATCCCAACGCGACTGCCGAGCAGGTCGACGAGTTGGTCACGCAGAAGATCGAGCAGGCTCTCGAGGGCCTGGACGGTGTGAGAAGCATCTCCTCGCAGTCCTCAAACGGTTTCGCGAGCATCTCGGTCCGCCGGCAAGGGGGCGAGGACTTACAGGACGTGCTCGACCGGGTGCGTCTCCGCGTCGACGGAATACCCGATCTTCCCGAGCGGACGCGCCGGCCCGTCATCGAGACATCGGCCTTCGACTTTCCGGCGCTGTATGTGAATCTGCACGGAGATTCCGATCCGGCGACGCTGCAGACGGTGGCGCAACGCTTGAAGGAGGAGCTGTTGTCGCAGCCCGAACTCTCGCGACTGAAGATCTGGGGCCTTATACCCCGCAACCTCCGGATCGAGATCGACCCGGAGCGCCTGCGCCATTTCGGCCTGACCGGCCTCACAATTGCCGACGTCACGGACGCGATTCGAGCGAACTCGCTCGACTTCCAGGCCGGCCGATTGCGTACGGAGGGCGGCACCATCCTTCTTCGCGCCGACGATCGTGCGCGGTATGCGCCTGACTACGCTGGCCTGCCCATTATCGAACGGCCCGGTGGCGCAAGCGTATCGCTCGGCGATATCGCAACGATCGAGGACGGGTTTCTCGAAGGCGAATACCTGTTCCGTCTCAATGGAGAACCCACCATCGGCATGGAGGTGCTGGTCGGCCAGAAAGAGAACCTTCTGGAGATCAGCCGCGTCGTTCGCGGCGGCGTCGAGGACTTCGATTCGCAGCTGCCGACCAACATTGCCGCCACGGTCTGGGGCGATAGCGCGGAGTACATCGCCGACCGATTGGCTCTCCTGCGCTCGAACGGATTCCAGGGTCTGTTGCTCGTCACCCTGTTGCTCTCGGTCTTCCTGAACGTACGGTTGGCGTTTTGGGTGGCACTGGGCATCCCGGTTTCCGTCATGGGCGCCGTCGCGGTGTCGGGAACGGAATGGGCGGACTATTCACTCAACGACGTCACGACCTTCGGGCTAATCATCGCGCTCGGCATCCTGGTCGACGACGCTGTCGTGGTCGGCGAAAGCGTGTTCGAGGAGCGGCGCGGCATCAAGGATCCCATCCTGGGTACCGAGCGCGGTGTGGAGCGCGTGGCTGTCGCCACTGTTTTCGGCGTGTTGACCACCATTGCCGCCTTCTTTCCAATGCTGTTTATCGACAATGCGCTGGGCAAGGTTCTGGCCGGATTCTCGGGAATCGTGATTCTGGCGCTGATCTTCTCCCTGATCGAAAGCAAGCTGATCCTGCCGGCGCATCTTGCCCGCACGCCGCTGGACACTCCGAGAACAGACGGAATGGCTCGACTATGGGGTGTGCTGCAGGGCGCGGCGCAGGCCGGGCTGACGGTGTTTCGCGATCGTGTGTACCGGCCCGCGCTCGTAGCGTCGGTACGCCACCGATACGCTGTTCTGATTCTGTTCATCGCGGCGGCTGCCGGCGGGCTGGGCTTGCTAGCGAAGGGCAAGGTCGAAACGGTCTTTTTTCCGGATGTGCCGGGCCAGGTCATCACCGTCAATCTCGAAATGGACGCCCGCGCGCCTTTCGCCCTCACCACCGATAATGTCGACCGGATCGAAAGCACAGGCCGGCAACTCAACGAAGAACTGCGCGCGCGCGCCGGTATGGACGTTGCTCCGATTCAGACTTTCTTCACGATCGTCGAAGGCGCGGGGCGGGCCCAGCTCTATGCCGAACTGGTGCCGGTCGCGCAGCGACCGGCTGTCCCTGTGCTGGACGTCGTACGGGAATGGCGTGAGCGAGTGGGACAGGTGGAAGGAGCCACGGAGTTGGAGTTCACGGGCTCCGAGGCCCTGGCAGGCGGTTTCCAGATTCGCCTGGTATCGCGGGACAAGGAACAGCTACGGCAGGCAAGCGCCGAGATCCGAGGTCTCCTGAGCTCGCTCGAGGGTGTCTCGAGCATACGCGACGATCTCGATGGCGGCCAACCGGAACTGCGGCTTCGCTTAAGGCCCGAAGCGCGAACCCTCGGCTTCACCGCCGAGGCACTGGCAAGTCAGATCGGCTATGGCTTCGGGGGTTCCGAAGTGACCCGCGCGCGACGCGACGGAGCGGAGGTACGTGTCGTCGTCCAGAACGCCCTCGCCGCCCGCGACACGATCGGCGACCTGATGAAAACCCGCCTTCGCAGCTCGTCGGGTTCCTGGGTTCCGCTCGTCGCCGTCGCGGAGATCGAAGGTACCTATGCGTCCGGCAGCGTGACTCGACGCGACGGCAAGCGCATGAACACCGTGGCCGCGTCGGTCGATCGCAGTGTCGTGGCGCCCGAGGAAGTGGGTCAGGCGATATTCGAGGGACTGGTTCCGGAGCTCGTCGACAGATACCCGGGCCTCGAGATCATTGCCGCCGGCGAACTGGAGGAGATGGGCGAAATTCGTGGTGGATTGATCAAGGCGCTGATCCTTGCAGCGGCGCTGATCTACATTCTGATGGCGGTGCCGTTGAAGAGCTATTGGCAGCCCCTCGTTGTATTGGCGATCGTGCCGTTTGGCTTCGTCGCCGCGGCGGTCGGCCACATGATCATGGGCGTGTCGCTCTCGCTCCTTTCGTTTTTCGGGATGCTTGCCTTAACCGGAGTGATCGTAAATGACAGCCTGGTCATGATCACCCGCTACAACCAGGCGCGAGAATCCGGCGAGGACGTGCCCAGGTCGCTGCACGAGGCCGGTACGGGTCGCTTTCGCGCGATCTTCCTGACGACCGCCACCACGGTCATCGGCCTCACGCCATTAATGACCGAAACTTCGGAACAGGCGCAGTACCTTATACCGGCAGCGGTGTCACTGGCGTTCGGAGAACTCTTCGGAACGGCGCTGATGCTGATTCTGGTGCCGGTTCTGCTGGCCGTAGGCGAAGATTTGTTCGATCTGTTCAAGGTCGCCCCAGCGACCGTCGCGGCTGTAGAGACATGATGCTGAACGCTCACGATCTGACGGTCTCGTCACTCATTCGCGTGTTTCGCGGACGAATCTCTCTCACGTGGGCGATGATCCTCGTAGAGACCAGCCTGTTGGCGTTCGTGCCGCTTTTCATCGGTTTCGCGATCGACGGGCTACTGTCCGGGAGTTTGCGCGAACTTAAGCATCTGGCGGGGCTAATGGCAGCCCTTGTCGGCGCGTCCGTTCTCCGTCGGCTGTACGACACCCGGGTGTACGGCACGATCCGGGTTGAACTGGGCAGAGCGCAGGTGGCCCGTTCATCCGAGCTTCCGGTGTCGGCGCTGAATGCCCGCTTTGCCATGGGACGCGAACTCGTCGACTTCCTGGAGCACACGTTGCCCGAGGCGATATCGGCCGCAGTCCAGCTCACCATAGCCGTCGTCATTCTGTATTCGTTCTCGCCGGCACTGGCGCTGGCCGCAGGCGCAACGATGTTCTCCATGGTGTCGATCTATGCTTGCTTCCACGGTCGGTTCTATCGCCTGAACAGCGCGTTGAACCATCAAACGGAAAAGCAGGTCAGCATTCTGGAAAGGCGTCGGGAAGAACCGACGCTTGCCCACCTCCTTGGCCTGCGCCGCTTGGAAGTCAGCTTGTCAGATACCGAGGCCATTCTCTACGGAGCGATCTTCGTCGTTCTCATGGGCTTGATACTCTTCAATCTCTGGTTCGCGGCGACCGAATTGAGCATGACGGTCGGCACCGTTTTCTCGATCATCAGCTACTCGTGGGACCTCGTCGAAGGCGCGCTGGCACTCCCGATCACGCTTCAAACGTTGTCGCGGCTGTCCGAGATCAGCCGTCGATTGAACGGTCGGGAATCGCCGGGCGGCAGCCGTTGAATCGGATCCCGGTTGGCGCGAATTCCTGCCCGTTTACGTATACGCTGCGAGAAATTTGCTGCACGGCGTCTCAGTTTGAGCATGATTTGCTTGTAGAAGCCCGCGGCGTTCCTAGACTGCTGACGCAGCATGGACACCTACCAGCACAATCAGGCGGCGCTGTTCGAGCGGCTGTTGAAGCCGCACATGAAACAGCTGTACCGGTTCGCATACCGGTTGACGCACTCGAAACCCGAGGCGGAGGACCTGTTTCAGGACGTGCTGACGAAGGTATTCGCCCGCCTCGACGAACTTGCCGGGCTGCGCGATCCCGCGCCGTGGCTCAATCGGGTCCTCTACAACCACTTTGTCGATCGGAAACGCCGCTACGCCCGGCAACGGCTGAACCGCGTTGACGAGGATCAGCTGCCCGGCCAGTCGGTCGAAGCGCTGCCGGGCGACCTGGACACGGGTTCGGAAGCACGACGCCTGGAGGACAGGGCGGCGTTACAGTCTGCGCTCGACTGCCTGAGCGACGAACACCGGACGATTGTCCTCCTGCACGATGCAGAGGGATACAAACTCGAAGAAATTCATAAGATTACCGGCGATCCGATCGGCACCGTCAAATCCCGGCTGCACCGTGCCAGAGCCCGTCTGCGCGATTTGCTCAAAGAACGTGGAACCTTTTCCTGAGCCTTGGCGTGTAAGCACTTAACGAGGCGATAACCATGACCTGCAGACGACTAAACGAAAATCTCGACGATTTTGTGGACGGCACGCTGGACCGAGCCGACCGGGCGGTGCTCGATGCGCACCTCGCGGACTGCGCCGACTGCCGGGAGACCGTCGACGATGCCCGCCGTCTGCAGGCTATGCTGAGGGAATACGGCGCCGCCGACGTGACGCTGCCCGAAACCGAATTTTTCGATCGGGCAATTGCCAAAGCCGCGCATTCCGGCGTCCGCAGCGAGCGCAATCGTTACTGGTTGAAGGGTTTCGGCAGCGCCATCGCCGCCGGGCTTGCGCTGTTCGCGGTAACACTCTTGTTTTTGAAGACGCCGGATACGGACGGCGTGCCGGGCGTGACGATGGCGCTCGAGCAACCGCGGACGGTCAACCTCGTTTTTGCGTCGGCGAGCGTGCTCGTCGACGCAACGCTGACCGTCGTCCTGCCGGAGGGCGTGGACGTCGCGGGTTTCGAGGGCCAGCGTGAAATCAGCTGGGTTACCACGCTTCAGGAAGGTAAGAACGTGCTGCCGCTGCAACTCGTCGCGACTTCGCCGCGCGGCGGCGAGCTGTTGGCCACTCTGCGGCATGCGGACGATGACCGGACTTTTCGGTTGCGGGTAAACGTAATTTAGGACGCTCCGGCCGGCGGCGACACGCGCGGACGGGGCCCTTCAGGGAGATAAAACGATGAAACATCTTCAGATACTCTTGGCGAGCCTCGCGTCCAGCAGTCTCGTGCTGTCACCGGCGGCCGCCCTGGCCTTTGACGACGAACTCGACGTCACGATGGAGGTCATCGACGATCTCGAGAGCATCGACGGTGAAATCGTGCAGATGCGCGGCCCGGAAGACGGCGACGAGGAATCGGAGGATGATTTCGGCGGCGGCTTTGACGAGGACGATCTCGGTGAAGACGGCGAACGGGAAGACGATGACGACGGCGCGGACGACGAGATCGACGAAGACGATTTCGCGGACGACTTCGACGAGGAAACGAACGACGACTTCGAGCACGACGACAGCGGCGAAGATGTGTCCGATGAAGACTTCGAGTCGCACGATGACCTGGACGAGGGCGAAGACGTCGACGACGACCGCTTCGACGAGGAAGAGGAAGACGAAGAGGACGAGATGGACGATGACATGGACGACGATGTCACGGACGAACTCTCCGACGACGCTTCCGAAAGCGAAGAGACCAACGACGTAGAGTAGGGACGCAATCGAGGACGCTCTGCGAAAGGCGGACAACGGCTCCCGTAGGGGCGCTCTACAAGCGCCGCTCGCGGCAAGATACCGCTCCTACGGCCGAGCCGGCGACCTGTCCGGGGCCTCCCCCGGGCGGGCGTCGCAGAAAGCAGACGCCCGTCACCGGGACCCCCCGATTTCGGCAATCAGGGGGTTTTTCTTGAGCTACGTCATAGTTTTGACCCGGAGCGCGTGCATCACGGCGCAAACCGGGTAACTTAACGGGCTCGTTGTTTGTGCACAGTTAAGGACAGCTGGATTCCGGGCATGGCGGCAGCAGAACGGAAACGAACGGGAATGACGCATTGGGCGGCGATATTGCTTGCCCTCACGGCCGGCCTGTCCGCGCCGCTTTCGCTGCATGCGATGACCGCGGCCGAAGCGTTTGCCGACGGCAATCGTCTGTTTCGCGACGACCTCTATTGGGCCGCGCTGCTGCGTTATCAGCAGGCCGCCGACGCCGGCATGAACTCACCGCTTCTGGCGTACAACACCGGCGTCGCGCACTACAAGGCCAGGCAGTTCGCGCGCGCGCGGCGGCACCTGTTGCAAGCCGCCCGGTCTCCGCAGCTCGAGGTAATGGCCCACTACAACCTCGGGCTCACCGCCTATGCGGCCGGCAACAACCGCGAAGCGCTCAGGTGGTTCCGTCAGTCCCGCGACCAGGAACGCAGCAAGGAGATCCGCGAGCTTTCCGTCAAGGCAATCGCGAGAATTCGCGACGACGTGATGCGGGCCGAACCGGAAACGCCGCAGACGGTCGCCGAGGAACGCCCGCTGCGCGAGCTGGAGCGCGAACCCCGCGAATTCTCGGAGCTTGCGTTTTACGCACGCGCCGGTTTCGGCAACGACGACAACGTCTATCGCACGCCCGCCGTCAGCTACCTCGACGTCGCGAACCCGAATCAACCGGTGCAGGTAGATCCCGTTGTCGTGTCGAGTTCGTTTGTCCCCGTGAGCATCGGCGCGCAGTACACGGTCAACAGCTTCGAGTACGAATCGTTTTTCGCGCGTTATCGCGGTTCCGGCCGCTTTTATTCGGACGAGCTTGCGGCGAACGCCGACGAACACACGCAGGAACTGGCCATCGGCACGGAGTACCGCAAGGACACCGAGGGGCGTCAGAGGCGCCTGTTCAGCGCCTTTACGGTGGCGCAACACGAGGAGACCTATTACGACCCTGACGACGGCGCCTCGCGGATCGTGAACGACATCGACATCGGCGATCGCCTGTCTTATCTCCGTTACGGCCCGGAGATCTGGACGCGGCAATCCTGGGAGCGGTTCTCTTATAACCTTTGGGCAAAAGCGCAGCTGTGGAATTACGAGAATACCGAAGCGGTCCCTGAATACGATCACGAATACTTCCGCGTCGGGGCGAGCGCGCAGTACCGCTTTTCCCGGACCTCCCTGTTGAGAATCACCGCGGACACCTACCGCCGCTATTTTTCGGACCGGCCGTCGTTCGAACTCGACGGAACGCAGCCGCTGGGTAATCCCGGCGTCGAATACCGGTACGTCGACTACGGCGTTCTTGCCCGCCAGCGGCTGACCCGGGCGTTCTGGTTCGGCGTGAGTTACGTTCGCACGGAGCGTATCGACGCCTATATCGGTTACAACGACTATCTCCGGGATACCTACGGCGCCGAGTTGCGGCTGCGGATCACCGACCGATTCCGGTTGAACGCGGATGCACAATACCGGATCTACAACTACAATAACGCTTTCGCGTTCAATAATCCGGCGGCCGGTCGCAAGACGCTCGAGACCGCAACCGGAAACTTGAAGGCAACGTTCGACATGGGCTGGGATCTGCGGCTGGTCGGCGAATACACTTACAGGGACGTCACATCGAATGACACGCGTATCGCGTACGAACGCAGCCTTTTCCTGCTCAGCGTGCAGTGGGACTACGAATAGGCGAATCTCGACTTCACACCTCGTCATCGCCGGCCTGGCGCTTTTGCTGAGCGGCAACGCTTTTGCGCAATCGTCACCTGGAAAATTTGAAATCACGCCGTACGGCGGTTTCCGATTCGGCGGCACCTTCGAGGACCTCGACGAAGATCTGAGCGCGGAGCTCGATGACGATGCGAGTTTCGGCCTGATCCTCAATCTCCGCGAAAGCTCGAACACGCAGTGGGAGCTGATTTACGCGCAGCAGAACACAGCCGTCGATACCTCCGAATTCACGTTTGCCGATCCCTCTATCGACGTCGAACTGCAAAGCCTGCAAATTGGCGGGACCTACATGGGCGAAGGTCAACGGGCACGCCCTTACGTCGCGGCAACGCTGGGCGGAACCTACATATCGCCGGATTTCGCCGGTCTCGACAGCGATACGTTCTGGTCGTTCTCGATTGGCGCGGGCCTGCAAGCGTTTCCCAGCAAGCGCGTCGGGCTGCGCCTGGAAGCGCGTGTGTGGGGCACGCTGCTCAGCTCGAACAGCGACCTCTTCTGCAGTTCCGGACCGGACGGCGGCCTGTGCGCGATCACGGTGGACGGGGACGCGCTTTGGCAGTTCGAGACCTTCGCCGGAGTCGTATTTCGCTTCTGAGCCCGGCGCCGCTTGCGGGACGTCCCAAAAAGCGCTGGTTCACGCCGGGCAGCGCGGTTCTGTCAACGGTTTTCTCTGCTAGACTTGCCCAGTTCTCTCCCCGCCAGCCGTAATTACTCATCCAGCGTTGACAAGCCCCTGACACAATCATGGACGTGACTCCCATTCTCGATTCGCTGAACGACGCTCAACGGCAGGCCGTGACGGCGCCGCAGGCGCCGCTGCTGGTCATCGCCGGCGCCGGCAGCGGCAAAACCCGAGTGCTGACGCATCGGGCCGCCTGGCTGATCGACGTCGAGGGCGTTTCGCCGCAGGGCCTTCTCGCCGTTACCTTCACGAACAAGGCCGCCGCGGAAATGCGCGGTCGTATCGAGCATCTTCTCGACATGCCGGTGCAGCACCTGTGGATAGGCACGTTCCATGGGCTCGCGCATCGTCTGTTGCGGCGGCACTGGAAGGAAACGGGGCTGCCGCAGAACTTTCAGATCATCGATTCGGACGACCAGTCACGGCTGATCAAGCGCATGCTGAAAAGCCTCGAACTCGACGAAAGCCGCTGGGCGCCTCGCGAGGTCCAGTACTTCATCAACGCACAAAAAGACGAGGGCCTGAGACCGCAGCATCTCGACGACGAGAGCGATCCGCATCGCCGCCAGCTGATCGAGTTGTACCGCAATTATCAGGACATCTGCGAACGCGGCGGGCTGGTCGACTTCGCCGAGCTGCTCTTGCGCGCGCACGAGCTGTTGCGCGACAACGCGGACGTCCTCGCCCACTATCAGCGCCGTTTTCGCCACCTTCTGGTCGACGAGTTCCAGGACACCAACGCCATCCAGTACGCGTGGCTGCGCCTGCTTGCCGGCAAAACAGGCATTCCGTTTGTCGTCGGGGACGACGACCAATCCATTTACCGGTGGCGGGGCGCCCGCGTCGAACACATACACCAATTCCAACGCGATTTCCCCGGCACGCAGATCGTCAAACTCGAACAGAACTATCGTTCGACCGCAACGATTCTGAATGCCGCCAACGCCGTCATCGAAAACAACGGCTCGCGCATGGGCAAGAAACTCTGGACAGAGGGCGCCACCGGCGAACCCATCCGCATTTACGCGGCGTTCAACGAACGGGACGAAGCCGACTTTGTCGTCGGACGTCTTCGCGACTGGAGCGATCAGGGGAACCCTCGAGCGGACGCCGCGGTTCTTTATCGATCGAATGCGCAATCGCGCGCGCTCGAGGAAGGCCTGATCAACGCCGGCTTGCCATACCGGGTATACGGCGGTTTGCGCTTTTTCGAGCGCGCGGAGATCAAAGATGCGCTGGCGTATCTGCGCCTGACGGCGAATCGCGACGACGACGGCTCCTTCGAGCGGGTCGTCAACCGGCCAACCCGAGGCATCGGCGCTCGCACGATGGAAACCATGCGCGGATACGCCCGGGCCAATGCCTGCTCGTTGTGGCGGGCGGCCGGCGCCGTCGCGAGCGACGAACTCGCGGGACGCGCGGCGTCCTCGGTAATCGCGTTCATGCAGCTGATAGAACGCATGGCGCAGCAGACCGACGGCATGGGGCTTCCCGAAAAAGTCGACCACGTGATTCATCTGAGCGGCCTTGTCGAACACTTCAGGAAAGAAAAGGGCGAGCGCGGCGAGACGCGGATCGAAAACCTCGAGGAGCTGGTCAGCGCCGCGCGCAGCTTCGAGGCCGATCCCGCCGAGGAAATGTCGGAACTCGATGCGTTTCTCTCGCACGCGGCGCTGGAGGCGGGTGAGGGCCAGGCCGACGCCTGGGAGGACTGCGTGCAGCTTATGACCATGCACTCCGCGAAGGGACTGGAATTCCCGCTGGTGATCATGTGCGGCATGGAAGACGGCCTGTTTCCGCACCAACGCTCCATTACGGATCCCTCCGGCCTCGAGGAAGAGCGGCGGCTGTGTTACGTGGGCATCACGCGCGCACGACAAACGCTTTACATGACGCACGCCGAGCAGCGGCGGATGCACGGCACGGACAGCTTTTCTCAACAGTCGCGCTTCATCGCGGAGATTCCCGAGGAGTTCGTCGAAGAAATACGCCCGCGCGTCCAGGTCAGCCGGCCAGTCCACCGCCCCCTGCGTTCACGAGCAGGGCAGGCATCGGCGTTGGGCTCCGCGCAGGAGCTCGGCATACACCTCGGCCAGCGCGTAAGACACGGCAAATTCGGAGACGGCGTCATACTCAATTGCGAGGGGCAGGGCGCCCATGCGCGAGTCGAGGTCAATTTTGAGAACGCCGGCACAAAATGGCTCGTTCTGGGTTATGCCAACCTTGATCTGATGTAATATCCTGGAGTTACGCGTGTGCCGGTTGCACGCACGTTCATCTCAAGCCGTGGACGCAAAATGAAAATTCTGATTCTCGGCGCCGGTCAGGTCGGCTCATCCGCGGCCTATCACCTGTCGCGCGAGGAAGCCAACGAAGTCACGGTCGTCGACATGCGTCCCGAAGTCCTCCGCGAACTCCAGGACCGGCTCGACATCCGGACAGTCGTCGGTCATGCGGCGCATCCGGAAGTGCTGGAACGCGCCGGCGCCAGTGACGCCGACATCATCGTCGCACTGACCGACACCGACGAAACCAACATGATCGCCTGTCAGATCGCCTACACGCTGTATCACACGCCGACGAAAATCGCGCGTATCCGCGCGGCCGAGTACATGAGCGCAAAACGCCTTTTCACCCAAGACGCTATCCCCGTCGACGTGCGCATCAGCCCCGAACAGCTCGTCTGCGAATACATAGAGCAGATCATTCTTTATCCCGGCGCCCTGCAGGTACTCGAGTTTGCGAACGGACGCGTCCGCCTGGTTGGCGCGCGCGCCGACAAAAACGGCTCGCTGGTCGGTCAACAGATCGCCAATCTGAAAGAGCATATCCCCAACACGGAAGCGCGTATCGCGGCGATTTACCGCAACGGCAAGGCGCTGAAGCCGGACGGCGCCACGATTATCGAAGAAGGCGACGAGGTCTTTTTCATCGCGGCACGCCAGGATATCCGGGTATTCATGAGCGAAGTGCGGAAGATCGAAGACCCGGTACGCAAGGTCGTCATCGCGGGCGGCGGCAATATAGGCGTCCGTCTGGCGCTCGCCCTGGAGCAAACGAACCAGGTGAAGATCATCGAGCGCGACAGCAAGCGCGCACGCGGCATCTCGGAGCAGCTTAACAAAGCCATCGTGCTCGTCGGCGATGCCGCCGACGAAGAACTGCTGCTTGAAGAGAACATCGATTCGGTCGACGTGTTTTGTTCGGTGACAAACGCGGAAGAAGCCAACATCCTTTCGGCGATGCTTGCGAAGCGGCTCGGCGCTCACAAAGTCATGGCGCTGATCAACCGGCCGTCGTACGCCGAACTCGTGGAATCCGGCAGTATCGATATTGCCATTTCACCGCAACAGGTAACGATTGGCTCACTGCTCGCGCACGTGCGCCGGGGCGACGTCGTGAAAGTTCACTCGCTGCGCCGGGGCTCGGCGGAGGCGATCGAAGCGGTCGCTCACGGCACGGAAGACACTTCGCCGGTGGTCGGCAAAAGAATCGAAGAGATCGACCTGCCGCGCGGCACTACTATTGTTACGATCGTGCGCGGGGAGCAGGTGATCATGGCGCATCACGACACGGTCATCGAGACCGACGACCATGTCATCCTGTTCCTGGCCGACCGCCGTAAGATCGAGAGCATCGAAAAGCTGTTCCAGGTCGGCGTGTCGTTCGTGTGAAGCCGTTCCCGCACGGTTTGTTGATCGCCATAGCCGAAAAACACGGGTGAGGAACGGATGAACTGGTCGGTGGTGCAACGGATTCTCGGGCTGCTGCTCATGATGTTCAGCCTGACGATGTTGCCGCCCGTGCCGGTCAGTTTTTATTACGCGGACGGTGCATGGCTGTCGTTCATCGAGGGCTTTGCGCTGACCTTTGCAGCGGGCCTCGCCATCTGGTTACCGGTGCATCGGGTTCGACGCGAACTGCGATTACGGGACGGTTTTGTGGTGGTCGCGTCGTTCTGGACGGTTTTGGGTACGTTCGGCGCGGCCCCTTTGTATCTGGCGGACGTACTTTCGATGTCGCTGACCGACGCGGTGTTCGAGTCAATGTCCGGGCTGACGACCACCGGCGCAACCGTGCTCGTCGGCCTCGACGATTTGCCCAAGTCGATTCTCTATTACCGCCAGCAGCTGCAGTGGCTTGGCGGCATGGGCATCATCGTTCTCGCCGTTGCCGTACTGCCGATGCTCGGCGTCGGCGGCATGCAGCTCTATCGGGCCGAGACACCGGGGCCCGTAAAAGACACCAAGCTGACGCCGCGTATTACCGAGACGGCGAAGGCGCTTTGGTACGTCTATCTCGCGTTCACGACGCTTTGCGCCGTGAGTTACTGGTTGGCGGGTATGGGCCTGTTCGATGCGATATGCCATGCCTTTTCGACCGTGGCGATCGGCGGATTCTCGACGCACGACGCCAGCATCGGTCATTTTGCGAGCCCGACTATCGATCTGATCGCCATCTTTTTCATGTTTGCCGCGGGCATTAACTTTTCGCTGCATTTTTTCGCGTGGCGTTACGTGAGGATCAGCCATTACGCGGCGGATCAGGAATTTCGTGCGTACACGGTGATTCTGCTCGCCGTTTCCACCATCGTGGTCGTTTCCCTCTTTCACTACGCCACGTATGAAACCAGCGGCGCTACCCTGATCAACGGCATGTTCCAGGCCGTGTCGATTGCAACGACCACGGGTTTTACGACCGCGGACTATGCCGCCTGGCCGGGCGCCATCCCGGTGATGCTGATATTCGCGAGTTTCATCGGCGGTTCGGCCGGCTCGACCGCGGGCGGTATAAAAGTCATCCGCTGGCTCCTGATCTACAAGCAGGGCCTGCGCGAGATTGTCCGCCTCGTGCACCCGAACGCGGAGATCCCCGTTAAACTCGGCAACACGGCCGTTCAGTTTCGCGTAGTGGACGCCGTGTGGGGATTTTTCTCCGTTTACGTCGTCGTTTTTGTCATCATGATGATTGCAATGATGATGACCGGACTGGACCAGGTGACCGCGTTTTCCGCCGTCGCGGCCACCTTGAACAACCTCGGCCCCGGCCTGGGTGACGTCGCGTCGGGGTTCATGACGATCCCCGATACCGCCAAGTGGATCGCCATTGCCGGCATGTTGCTTGGCCGACTGGAGATCTTCACGCTGCTGGTGCTCGTTTCGCCGACGTTCTGGCGTCACTGATACAACCGTAAACGACCGGTCGCGCTGGAACTCGATTGAAAGCAATGAAAAATAACAACAGTTTCGCGAATCGGCTCGACGCCGTCAGCGTTGCCACCGGAAGAATCGCCGCATGGCTGACCTTTTTGATGGTGCTCGTGACGCTGGTGATCGTCGTGCTGCGTTACGTATTCGATCTCGGCTTCATCTGGCTGCAGGAATCGCTGATTGGCTTACACGCAGCCGTCTTCATGCTGGGCGCCGCCTATACCTTGCAGCAGGACGAGCATGTGCGCGTGGACATCTTCTACCGGAAAATGTCCGTAACGCGACGAGCCTGGGTCAACGGCCTCGGCGTCCTGTTGTTCATCGTTCCGCTGTGTGTTTTTCTTTTGCTCGAATCGTGGGATTACGTTTCCGCCGCCTGGGCAATCCGCGAGGTGTCACGCGACTCGGGAGGCCTGCCCTATCCGGCCATCCCGTTGCTGAAGTCGATGCTCTTGCTGATGCCGATCGCCGTCGGCCTGCAAGGGCTTGCGATACTGCTGCGCTCGTTCGATACGATCCGCGGGCGCGGGTAACAACATGGAATGGGTTGCGTTTCTGCTGTTTGTCGCCGTGGTCGTTCTGCTGCTCGCGGGCTTCCCGGTAGCGTTCTCGCTGGCCGGCGTCTCTCTGGCGTTCGCGTTTGCCGGCGTCGTCGGGGGTGGATTCGAGCAGGCATTCCTCTCGGGCCTGCCCAGCCGTGTCTACGGCATCATGAGCAATGAGACGCTGGTCGCCGTGCCGCTGTTCGTTTTCATGGGGATCACGTTGGAACGCGCCCGCATCGCAGAGGAACTCCTGGAAACCTTGAGCGCGCTTTTCGGCTCGCTGCGCGGCGGGCTCGGGATCTCGGTGACGGTCGTGGGCATGCTGCTGGCGGCCAGCACCGGTATCGTCGGCGCCACGGTAGTGACGATGGGGCTTTTGTCCCTGCCCACGATGTTGAAACGAGGTTATTCGCCCGAAATAGCCACCGGCACCATCTGCGCCTCGGGCACCCTGGGACAGATCATTCCGCCCTCCATCATCCTGGTCATGCTGGGTGACGTGATGTCGTCGGCCTACCAACAGGCGCAGCTGTCACAGGGCAACTTTTCACCGGAGACCGTGTCGGTCGGTGACCTGTTTGCGGGCGCGCTGATTCCCGGCCTGATGCTCGTGCTCCTTTACGTCGGCTATCTCGTCATCGTCGCGTTCGCGAAACCCTCGGTCATGCCGGCGCACCGGCGGGACGATGCGGACTCGGTGTCGGTCGCCGCCATTCTTCACGCGCTGCTGCCGCCCCTGCTGCTGATATTTGCCGTGCTGGGTTCGATTTTGGGAGGGCTGGCAACGCCGACGGAGGCGGCCGGCGTCGGTGCGGCCGGCGCTCTGCTCATTGCGTTGCAACGACGCAGTCTGACGCTCGGGCGCCTGCGCGAGATCATGCGAAGCACGCTCAAGGTCAGCAGCATGGTGTTCATGATATTGATCGGCGCGTCGGTGTTTTCGCTGGTGTTCCGAGGTTACGGCGGCGACGACGGGGTGCGCACCGTTTTGGAATCCCTGCCCGGCGGCGTAGTGGCTGCCGTGTTGGCCGTCATGCTGGTGATGTTTCTGCTCGGATTCGTGCTCGATTTCATCGAGATCACCTTTGTCGTGGTGCCGATCGTCGGGCCGGTACTGCTTTCGATGGGCCTGGATCCGGTGTGGCTGGGCGTCATGATCGCCATCAACCTGCAGACGTCTTTCCTGACGCCGCCGTTCGGCTTTGCCCTTTTCTATCTGCGTGGCGTCGCCCCCGAGTCGGTCACCACCGGCGAGATTTATCGCGGCGTCATCCCGTTTGTCGCCATTCAGCTGCTTGCGCTGCTGATACTGGCGGCCTATCCACAGCTGGTGACCTGGCTGCCGGACCGAATTTACGCCCCCTGACCGGTCCACTCCGCGGCGGTCGTCAGGCGCGGAACGACGACACCCGAACTCGCACAACGCGGCGCGCTTGCGCCTGGCAATCTGTCCATTATCGGATCAAAAATCTGGATGATCAGACAGAAATCTGAGACTTTTTGGTATAAAAAAGCTCAGATGCTGGACCTATAGTAGCAGGGCCTTAACACCACCCAGCTTCAAAAGGAGATTCTCATGAAAACCACTGGCGTTAGCACCGTGCTGGCCGCTACTACCGCAATCGCCGCATTCGTTTTTCTGGAACAGGCCGCGGCGCAGCTACCCGACCCCGGAATGAGCATCACGCCGTCCAACACGGCCCTGGTCATTACCGATCCGCAGAACGACTTCCTCAGCCCTGACGGCGTCACCTGGGGGGTCGTCGGCGAAAGCGTGACGGAAAACAATACCGTCGCCAACATCGAGTCGCTGTTCAAGGCGGCAAAAACGAACGGCTACGAAGTGTTCGTCTCGCCGCATTATTATTACCCTCACGATCACGGCTGGAAGTTCGAGGGCGCGCTGGAGGCGCTGATGCACGGCATCGGCATGTTCGACAGAGCCGGTCCTCTGACCACAAAAGGGTTCGAGAACTCCGGCGCAGACTGGCTCAAGCGTTACAAGCCCTACATCGAAGACGGCAGGACGGTCGTTACCAGCCCACACAAGATTTACGGGCCGGAGACCAACGATCTGGTATTGCAGCTGCGCAAGCGAGGCATCAGCCGCGTGATCCTCGCCGGTATGTCCGCCAACCTGTGCACCGAGTCGCACATGCGTGAATTGCTGGAGCAGGGATTCGAGGTTGCGGTCGTGAGCGACGGCACCGCCGCGGCGATTGTGCCCGAAGGCGATGGCTACGAAGCCGCAATGATCAATTTCCGTTTCATGGCCAACGACGTGCTGACGACCAAGGAAGCCGTGGCCGCCATTCGCAACGGCAGATAACTGGCGAAAGATCTTCGCGTACTTGCAGCGCGGTGCCGTGATGAGTTTGGCTCATCGCGGCACCCTTGCGTCTGATCCGGCATCGCGAACGTCGGCCCGCGTTTGGCGGATTTCTTGCGGTCTCGTCGCCTCGTCTATACGATCTCGAAAAGGGGTCAGTCCTATTTATTGGCGTGGCCCCGCCATCGGGATAGGCCAATAAATAGAACAGACCCCTTTTTCGCCCAACGATCCTGGCTGTCAGAACCGAGCAATGAACACTCCAAGCTACGCGGAAAACAGGTGGCCGACGCTCTCCCGTTTCGCCCGATCCCGGCCCTCGAGCCGTGTGGCTTCACCAATCCCGTGAACACCGACGGAATATCGGCGCCCCATGGCTTTTGAATGGGTTGGCATCGTCGTCGGCGACGTTCTCTGGATCTCACTGGCCTTTTTCCTTGGACTGTTATCCCGGCTGATTGGTCTGCCGCCGCTGGTCGGATTTTTGGCCGCCGGCTTTGTGCTCAACGCCCAGGGCGCCGCCAGCAATGATCTGCTTGAGAAACTCGCGGATCTCGGCATTACCCTGTTGCTGTTCACGGTCGGTTTGAAGCTGAACCTGCGTACCCTGGCGCGGCCCCAGGTATGGGCCGTTACCGGCATACATATGTCCGCGATAGTGGGCCTTTTCGGTTGCGCCATTTACGGATTGGCGCTGGCCGGCGTCTCGGTTTTTTCGGAACTCGATCTTCAAACCTCGCTGCTGGTCGCATTTGCACTGAGTTTCTCCAGCACAGTGTTCGTCGTGAAGGTGCTGGACGAAAGCGGCGAGATGGCCTCGCTACACGGCCGTATCGCAATCGGTATTCTGATCATGCAGGACATCGCGGCGGTCGTGTTCCTCGCTGCATCCACCGGCAGCATACCCTCTCTCTGGGCGCTGCTGCTGCTGCTGTTGATTCCTTTCCGACCGGTGCTGAATTTCTTGCTGCAGCGCGTCGGTCACGGCGAACTGCTGGTCCTGCTGGGTTTCGTTCTGGCGCTGGGCGGCGCCGAATTGTTCGAGCTGGTGCAGATGAAAGGCGACCTGGGTGCGCTGGTGCTCGGCGTACTCGTCGCCAGTCATCCGAAAGCGGATGAGCTGGCCAAAACCATGCTGGGATTCAAAGACCTCTTTCTACTCAGTTTTTTCCTTTCGATCGGTCTGGCCGGCCAGCTTTCGCTGGAGACCGTCACAATCGGCGTCATGCTCGCACCGTTTGTGCTGCTCAAGTCGGCGCTGTTTTTCGCCTTGCTGGTCCGTTTCAATCTGCGGGCGCGTACCTCGCTTCTCGCGTCGCTGAGCCTGATGAATTACAGCGAATTCGGTCTGATTGTTGCCGCCATAGGCGTTGCGAACGCCTGGATCGACGGCAAGTGGCTGATCATTATCTCGATTGCCCTGTCGTTGTCGTTCGCTGCCGCTGCCGCGCTCAACGTGTTTTCCAACCAGCTGTACGCGAGGCACCGAACGTTCTGGAAGGGGCTGCAAAGCGAACGGCGACTTCCGGACGACACCCTGTTGGATATCGGCGGAGCGACCGTTGCGATTATCGGCATGGGCGCGGTCGGCACGGGCGCCTACGACGTGATGATTCGGCAAAAAGGAGAAACCGTCGTCGGCGTGGACATCGACGCGGAAACCGTGCAAAGCCAGCGAGCGACCGGGCGCAACGTCCTGCTGGGCGACCCGAGCGATGCCGACTTCTGGGACCGAGTGCAGGCGTCTCACAAACTCGACCTGGTGTTGCTGGCGCTGCCGAAGCAGACTACGAGCCTGGAGGTTCTCAATCAGCTGGCGGAATCGTCGTTCGGCGGAAAAGTCGCGGCCACCGCCAAGTTCCCGGATCAGGTGGAAGCCTTGAAAGCCGCGGGCGCAACGATGGTATTCAACATGTACACGGAGGCCGGCGCGGGTTTTGCAACTTACGTTGCCGCCGCGGAGCAGACCTGACGGCCAGAGAGGAGTCGAGCTTATGCGCACAATTCGTAAAACGAGCCGCCGCGACGTCATCAAAGCCGGCGCGCTGCTGGGGTTCGCCGGCCAACACGCCGTCGCGGCCGGGGAAACCATGAGAACACGAACGATCCCGGCCTCGGAAGAGGCTTTACCGATCATCGGGCTCGGCACCTACGACGTTTTCGACGTGGCGGGCAGCGCCGAGGATATCGCCACGCGACGCGCCATCGTCGATGCGCTGGTGGACCGGGGCGGCAGCGTCATCGACTCGTCGCCGATGTACAACCGCTCGGAAGCCGTTGTCGGCGACGTTCTGGCCGAAGGCGACAGGCGCGCATCGTGTTTCCTGGCCACCAAGGTCTGGACGGACGGGCGCCAGGCCGGCGAACGGCAGATGCGCCGCTCCGCCGAGCTGATGCGCTCCGAGAACGTCGATTTAATGCAGGTGCACAACCGGCGCGACATGGACGCCCATTGGCCTACGATTCTCGAGATGCAGGAATCGGGATTCGTTCGTTACAGCGGTGTGACGGACTATCGCGAGAGCGCGAACGCGGCGATGCAGTCCATCATGCAGCGCTACCGGCCGCAGTTCATCCAGATGAACTATTCGCTCGGCGAGCGTGGCGCGGACAGGGAGCTGCTGCCGATGGCCCGGGATCTCGGTATTGCGGTCCTCATCAACCGCCCGTTCATGGCCGGGCGTCTGTTCCGCGCCGTGAGAGACCGGCCGCTGCCCGACTGGGCGGCCGAGTTCGCCGACAGCTGGGGCCAGTTCTTTCTGAAATTCATCGTCAGCCACCCCGCCGTCACCTGCGTGATCCCGGCGACCAGCAAAGTGCGCCACATGGTCGACAATGCCGGCGCCGGTTTTGGTCCGCTGCCGGACGAACAGACCCGTCGCCGCATGATCGAATTCATCGACGGGATTTAGGCGTGGCGATCACGTCCCTATGCGTTTGTTGAGATAACCGAGCTCGCCGAACTTCAGGTTCTCCGACGATTTTTCCATGTAGTCGAACATCGACCGCTGCACGCGCGCGGAAAACTCGTCCCGGGCCGCCAGTTCGGCCATCGCCTCGTCGGAATACCGGCGTAGCTCGTCGAAAATCTCGTCCGAAACCTCCCGAAGCTCGACGTTCGGATCGTTCTTCAGCTGGTCCAGCGCCATGGCGTTGCCCCAGTTGTATTCCGCCTGGATGTCGAGATTGATCGACTGGCAGGCGATACGCACGATTTCCTTGAGATCCTCCGGCAGCGTGTCCCACGCAGCCTTGTTGATGAGGCACTGCTCGGCCGGTCCCGGCTCCTGAAAACCCGGGTAGTAGTAATAGCGCGCGGCCTTGTGCAGCCCCAGGGCAAGATCGTTGTAGGGCCCGACCCATTCGGCGGCGTCGATCGCGCCGGTTTGCAGCGAGGTGAATATTTCCGAGGCCGGGATCGTGACCTGCGTCGCGCCGGCCCGCTGCATCACCTCGCCGCCGAGGCCGGGCATGCGAATCTTTAGTCCCTTGATGTCGTCCAGCGTGTTCACTTCCTTGTTGAACCAGCCGAGCGACTGCCCACAGGTGTTGCCCGCCGGAAACGCAATCAGGCCGTGCGGTTCGTAGAGTTCGTGCCACATCTCGACGCCGCCGCCGTAATAGAACCAGGCGTCCATTTCCGGCGCCGTCAGCCCGAAAGGCGCCGCCGTGAAGTACTGCAGGGCCGGCACCTTGCCGCGATGGTAATAGGAGGCGTCGTGGCCCATCTGCGCCGTGCCGCTGCGCACCGCGTCGAAGACCTCCAGGGCGGGGACCAGCTCGCCGCCGGCAAAAATCTTGATCCTGAGCCGTCCGGCGCTGGCCTTCTCGATCCGCGAAACCAGGTTCTCGACGCCCTTGCCCAGACCGGGCAGGCCGGGCGGCCAGGAGGTCACCATGTTCCACTCGAAGGTTTGCCCGGACGCCTTGCCGCCGGCCGCGGGATCGTCGCCCGCAGCGCAGGCCGAGAGACCGGCGGCCAGCGCCACCCCGCTGACAAAATCGCGTCGTTTCATAGTGCAGTGCTCCGGAGTCGCTGAATTGCAGCTGCGCAGTGTAGTGGTCGCCGCCGTCCGTGGAAAGCGCGGCGCTCGCAGGCCGATAATCCCACTCAAACGCAAAAATCCGGCTTGTACTGGGTATCAACACCACTTTTTTACAATAATTAGAAAAGTGGAAAGTCGAGTTCTATATTTAAAAAAAATGCCGCCATCGTGGATTTCTTTAAACACCGGGCCGCGTAGACGCCGGCGTATGACAAGCGAAAAGCCCCGGTCATCCGACCGGGGCCGTTCCCTCCATGGCCGAACCGCCGATGCCGAGATCGGAGACGCCCTCCCTGGCGAACTTACGCGATCATGCGGCCAGTCTTCGGGCCACAGGCCGCGCCCGGCCCGGTAGGTTCAGACTGCCACGAAGCCCCGCCCGCCGATGCCTGCCAAATTGCGGCTTGGATGCACAAACGAGCTGTTATGCTCGGCCCCGGATGGCGATAGATCACGGAAACGAAACTTGAAGGCGCGAGACAATGATCGCTTTATTGCAGCGGGTCAGCGAGGCGGGCGTTACCGTTGACGGCAGGCGGATCGCCGGGATCGGCCGCGGTCTGCTGGTGCTCGTCGCGGTTCAGCCGGACGACTCGGCGGCCGACGTCACCCGCATGGCCGAGAGGATTCTGAGTTACCGGGTGTTTCCGGATGCCGAGGACAGGATGAACCTGAGCCTGCTGGACGAGGGTCTCGATCTGCTGCTGGTACCGCAGTTCACGTTGGCTGCGGACACCAAGAAGGGCACGCGGCCGAGTTTTACGAAGGCCGCAACACCCGAGAAAGGCCGCGCCTACTTCGCGCAGCTGCTCGAAACCTGCCGCGAACGCGTGCCGGACGCCGCCTGCGGGGAATTCGGCGCCAATATGCAGGTCAATCTTATTAACGACGGTCCGGTCACGTTCTGGCTCGAGACCTGAGCGGCGGACAAGCCCGCGCCACGCCCCGATCGTGGACATCATTTGCGCCCCTTTTGCGTGTGAACTCGTCACGGTTTTGTTGCGCTGGCGGGGGTATCATGAACATAATTCGCTCCCCGCGGCTGGCGGGGAATTGGAGTTTTAGGCGGGCTAGCAGCCCCGGGAGTCACACACCATGTTTGCCAACGTCAGTATCTGGCAGCTATTGATTGTCCTCGTCATCGTCATCGCCATTTTCGGCACCAAACGCCTGAAAACGCTCGGCTCCGATCTCGGCAGTGCGGTCAAGGGTTTTCGTTCCGCGGTCAACGAAGCGGAGAAGGAACCGACCGGCGAACTCAGCGACAACACCGCCGACGCCGATTTCGACAATACGCCGGTCGAAGAGCCCAGCAAAGAAAAGCAGGCCTAAGAACGGCGGCGCGCGATGTCAGGCATTGCCGGTTCGGAGGTCATCCTCCTGATCATTATCGGGCTGGTCGTCCTGGGCCCGAAACGACTGCCGCAGGTCGCCAACCAGATCGGCAGCTGGCTCGGCCAGGCGCGCCGCATGACGCGCATGATGAAACGCCAGCTCGAAGAAGAAGTTAATTTCGACATCAACTCGGAGCTGGGCCTCAAACCCGACACCACCGCAAAACCGACGGCCGACGTGTCTTCGCCCAACTACGTCCACGAGCAAGCCGCAAAAAAAACCACTGACCCGTCGCCACCCGAACCGACCCGGGAAGCTGCCGCCGAAGAAACAATCGACGGCGCGGCAAGCGCCGAGGCGACGGCCGAACGTCCCGACGATTATTCCCCGGCGCACGAGCCCGATGCCGTGGGCACCGGCGTCGGCGACGACGCCGATTACCTGGACGACGAACGCGAACCGGCAGCTGCGGCGGTGGCCGACGCCGGAGAAGCCGACGCGCCGGTCAACGCGGAAATTGTCGACCCCCACGCGGAGCCCAAAAAGAAAGAATCCGCGTGACCACCGAAACGGAAAACACGGAGCAGCTTGCCGAAGGCACACTGCTGTCACACCTCATCGAGCTGCGCCAGCGCCTCGTCAAGATCTTTGCCGCTGTTCTCATCGTGTTTTTCTGCCTGGTCCCGTTTGCCAACGACCTGTTTGCGCTGGCGTCGAAACCGATCATCGCGGCGTTGCCGAACAACCAGATGATTGCCACCGGAGTCGCGTCTCCGCTGTTGACACCGTTTGTCCTGACCGCCTACATCGCCCTGTTCGCCGCCATGCCGGTGGTGCTGTACCAGGTCTGGGCGTTTGTCGCGCCGGGCCTCTACAAAAAGGAAAAGCGTTTCGCGATTCCGCTGTTTGCAACCAGCGTCGTGTTGTTTTATCTCGGCATCGCGTTTGCGTACTTCGTCGTTTTTCCGCTGATTTTCAACTTTTTCACGGCAACCACACCGGCGGACGTGAATTTTCAGCCGGACATTCGGTTGTTTCTGGACTTCATCCTGACCATCGTGCTCGCGTTCGGTCTTGCTTTCGAGGTGCCGATCGCCACGGTCCTCGTCGTCTGGACCGGACTCACGAGCGTCGAGAAACTGGCCAAGGCGAGGCCGTACGTGTTCCTGGGCGCGTTTGTCGTGGGCATGTTCCTGACGCCGCCCGACATCATCAGCCAGACGCTGCTCGCCATACCCGTTTATTTGTTGTACGAACTCGGCATCCTGATGTCGCGTATTTTCGCCCGGCAACGGGAAGAGATCTCGGCGGAAGCGGCCGAATAAGCGCTAGCGCGCTGTTACATAAGCGTTTTCACGCAACATCGGATTGGCAACCGTGCGCCAAGTCGGGCACTATCTCGGCTGCCTAATAACGAATGAACGGCCGACGGACGGCACGACGGTCTCCCCGGGCACGTCCGCTTGGACCGTTCTCAAAGAGAGAGGTCTATGAGCAATTCCGCTGCGACGCAGGCTGTGGCGTCCGAAACTCAGGTGCTGGGCCATCCGCGCGGTCTTGTCACGCTTTTTTTCACGGAGATGTGGGAACGGCTGAGTTATTACGGCATGCGTGCACTGCTGGTGCTTTTCATGACCGACCAGGTGATGAACGGCGGCATGGGACTGACCGACACGTCCGCAACGGCCATCTACGGCATCTACACGGCGCTCGTTTACCTCGTCGCCCTGCCCGGCGGCTGGATGGCGGACCGCCTGATCGGCGCGCAGCGCGCCGTCTTTTACGGCGGCATCATCATCATGCTGGGGCACTTCGTGCTGGCGATACCCTCGGTCAACAGCTTTTTCGTCGGCCTTCTGCTGGTGGTGCTCGGCACCGGTCTGTTGAAACCCAACGTCAGCGCCGTCGTCGGCGAGCTGTATCCGCAGGGCGACCCGCGGCGCGACGGGGGTTTTTCGATTTTCTACATGGGCATCAACGTCGGCGGCTTGCTGGGACCGCTGGTGTGCGGCTCACTGGCGCAGAGCCCGAATTTCGGCTGGCACTACGGCTTCGCGGCCGCCGGCGTCGGCATGCTCTTCGGCGTCGTTCAGTTCTGGAAAACCAAACACTACCTCGGTGCCGCGGGCCTGGCGCCGGACTCCACGGGCGATACGCAAAAGGACGCGGAGATCCGGCGGAACGGCTGGCGGATCGTCACGGTGTCGATGATCGTCCTGACCGCTTTCGTGGTGTACGCCCTGTTCGGCGGCATCGAGTTCGATCCGGCGGCCATCTCGCGCAACGCCACCTACGCGATCGTCGCGGTCACGGCCGCGTTTTTCGTCTATCTGTTCGTGTTCGGCAAACTGACCGTCGCCGAAAAAAAGCGCGTCTGGGTCTTCGTCGCCCTGGTGTTGGCCTCGGCGATGTTCTGGTCCGGCTTCGAGCAGGCCGGCAGTTCACTGAACATTTTCGCCGATCGTTACACGCAGCTCGAATTCGCGTCGATTACGCTGTATTCGACCTGGTTCCAGTCCGTCAACTCCACCTTCATCATCATTTTTGCGCCGGTGTTCGCCTACCTCTGGGTCTGGCTGGCCGCGCGTAACCTGAACCCGTCCACGCCGGCGAAGTTCGGTTTCGGGCTGCTGTTGCTGGCCTTGGGCTTTTTCATGATGGTGCTGGCATCAACCATCGTCGCAAACGGTGAAATGGCGATGCCCACCTGGCTGATCCTGACCTATCTGTTCCACACCTTCGGCGAACTTGCGCTCTCCCCGGTTGGCCTCTCGGCCACGACCAAGCTCGCTCCGCACCGTTTTGTCGGCCAGCTGATGGGCGTCTGGTTCATCTCCATCGCGCTCGGCAACCTGATCGCCGGCCAGATCGCGGGCGAATTCGATCCGGACAACGTCGCCGCCTTTCCGGAGCAGTATTGGGGCATCGTGATGACCACCGCCGGCACCGGCATCATTCTTTTGTTATTGGCCAAACCGCTGAAAAAGCTGATGGGCGGCGTCGACTGACGCCGGCCGGGAAAACCGGGAACGGCGCGCAGGGTATCGAACGGGGGCTTATTGACCCAGGCACGCTCCGGCGTACGCCAGCCGCACGCCGGCGTTGTCGAGATGGCACTGGTTGTCGTAGGTGTTGCCGTCCAGGCCGCAAACCGGCTGGTAGTCGTTCGGGCAATTCCGGCCCTGCGACTGGCAAAGGCCGGCATGCTGGATACGCACACCGGCGCGTTCCGCCTGGCAGGCGTTTCCGTAGGTAAGATCGTCGGCGCCGCAAACCGGGACAAACAGCCGGGGACACGCGCGCACGCCGCAGGCGCCTTCGGTATAACTCGTCACTCCCGCGCCTTCGGCCTCGCAGGCGTTGGCGTAAGAGTTGCCGTCCGCGCCACACACCGGGACGTAAATCTCCGGGCAGGCGTTTACGTCACAAACGCCGCGGCGCTGAACCGGCACGCGATCGAGTTCCGCTTCACAGCGATTGCGGTAGCTGCGCGCGTTCATACCGCATACCGGTTCGTAAATTTGCGGGCAGCCGCTGTCGCCAACGCAGGCCTCCAGGCTCGCAACGACCACTCCGGCCTTGGTCGCGAGACAGGCATTCGTATAGGTCACGCCGTCCGCGCCGCACACCGGTTCATTCTCCTCGCCGCAGGTCAAGGATTCATCCGCGCAAACGCCGTCCGACGCGATTTCGATCTGCGCGGCGTTGGCGAAACAGGTATTCGGGTAGGTATTGCCGTCAACCCCGCACACCGGCTCGAATATCTCCGGGCAGGCGTCGAATTCCGTGTTCGTCTCTTCTTCGGCGCATTCACCGTAATAGAGGATTTCGGCGCCCGCGACGCTCGCGACACAGTCGTTGCTGTAGGTCTTCCCGTCCGCGCCGCAAACGGGGTCGTATTGCATCGTGCAGGCCTGCTCGTCGGCCGGCGTCTGAGCGGGCAGGGCGTCGTCCTCGCTGGCATCGGGTTCCTGCGCATTTCCAACGGCCGTTAGGCAGGCGACGCAGAGACTCAGGATCAGGAAGCGGAATCGTTTGGGCATGGAACTCATGGCGGCAGATAGTACAACAAACGCTCTATTTAGAGCGGGCGCCCAATCGCGGGTTCAATGTTCCAGCACCGCCGGGAAGTCCATTTTGACGTAATCGGGCGAGGGGCGGGTTACGGCGAGCCAATCATTCTTTTAGGCGCTCGTCCCGATGAGCGCCTGCAACGCTCTCCCGGACAAGCGATTGGCCGTGTAAAAGCTGGCGAATCCCGACCAGGCGATATCCCTGCCGATCGAGCGTCGGCAGCTCTTTTTCCAGGAAGTCCAGCGTGTTCGGATAAGGGTGCCCAATACCGACCGCGCTGCCTCGTTTACGGGCCAGCGCCTTCAGGCGGCGGAACTCCCGCGCGATGCTCGGCGGGCGCGGATCCGAATCGAGAAACACGTCGCGGCGCGTTGCCGGCACGCCGGCCTCTCGCGCAATGTCCAGCGCAATGCTGTGGTGCGTCGTGTAACTGTCGACAAACAACAGGTCACGCGTCCCGATCTCCTCCATCAGCCATCGCATGTGACCCGGATGCCGGGTCAGCAGACTGCCCCGGTGGCCGTTCACGCCGATAACGAACGGCACGGCACGCAGGTTCTGCGTGAGCACCCGGGTGAAGGTCTTGCGGCTCATGTCGAGCGTGATACCACCGGGTTCTACCGCGTGCTCATCGTCCACCGACTGCAGCGGCAAATGCAGCAATACCTCCTTGCCACTCGCATTGGCAAGCTCCGCGAGCGTCTTCCCCCGCGGCGTCTGCGGCAGCACCGCGTAGACGATAGGACCAGGCAGATTCACCGCACGGCGCCCGGCCTGCAACGCGTAACCGAGATCGTCGATGATGATGGTTATCCGCGGCTTCGACGGCGCGTTCGCCTCGGCCGCCGAGCCAACGAACGCGGAGAGCACCAGCAGCGTGACGATGCGCCGCACGCCGTACCGATCGGTAATCAGGGCGCGCGACTCTGCATGATGCGGTGCTTGCTCAGCAACTCTATGGCCTCGGAAAGCTGCACGTCGCCTTCGCGATCAAGGCCCGCGTTCAGTGTTCGGCCCGGATATCGGTCGTCGCCCGTAATCGCGATATCGGGCTCGATGCCGGTGTCATGGATGGAATCGCCGGATGGAGTGAAGTAACGGGACGTCGTCAGTTTGATCGCCCTCCCTCGGGACAGCGGCATCACGGTCTGTACCAGTCCTTTCCCAAATGTCGGCGTACCGACGATCAGCGCGCGATGATGATCCTGCAACGCGCCGGCGACGATTTCCGCCGCTGACGCGGAGCCTTTGTTCACCAGCACGACAATCGGCGTGCCGTCCAGCATGTCTCCGCTGCCGGCCCGCCGCGTAAACTCGGCTTCCTTGCTGCGCCCGCTCGCGGTGACGATGACGCCGCGATTCAGAAACAGGTCCGAAACGTCGACGGCCGCATCGAGAATGCCGCCCGGGTTGTTGCGCAGATCGAGCACGACGCCGCGCAGCTCGTCGCCGGACTCCGCATAACTGTCGATGAGCGCATCAATGGCGCGGCTCAGCTCGGACGCCGTGTTGTCGCTGAACTGGCTGATACGCACGTAACCCAGCGACGGATCCAGCGTGTCGTAACTGACGCTCGCGACCCGAATGTGTTCCCGCCGGAGATTGAATACCAGAACCTCCGCCTCGGGCCCGCGCAACACCGACACGTTGACGCGCGTGCCGGACCGGCCGCGCAGTTTGCTGATGGTTTCCTGAAGACCGTCCTTGCGCACGGACGCGTCGTCGATCGCGACAATCTTGTCGCCGGGAAGAATACCGGCACGGGACGCCGGCGTACCGTCAATCGGTGCAACCACCAGAATCTCGTTGTTGGCGCTGCTGACTTCCAGGCCGACGCCGGAGTAGCTACCGGTCGTGCTGATGCGGATGTCCTGATATTCGTTGGCGTCCAGATACTCCGAATGCGCATCGAGATCCGCCACCATGCCGCGTATGGCGCTTTCGACAAGATCCCGGTCGTCGATGGGCTCGACATAATCTTCCTTGATCCGTTCCATGACTTCGGCAAAGAGGCGAGCCTGTTCCCAGTTCAGGTCGTCGGGCGGCGAGGGTTTCAGCTTGGCGATGACGCCGCCGCCAAAAGACAGGCTCAGCCCCAGAACGGTGCCGATGACCAGCACCAGAATGCCTCGGGTTTTCAGGGTCACGTAATTCTCCCGCCAGCATCGGCAAGGACCCCATCCATTGCCGGATCGTCGAACAACGCAGTCTCGCCCGGCTCTATCGACCGGCTTTATTGACCAACTCCACCGACGATAGCACAGCAATTCGGCCATTTCCCGCGAGCGGTGCCGCTTGCGGAGAGCCGATCGTCGGCGCAGCGCCGACCTCAGCCGGTCTTGGGCTGCCGGCTCACCCAGGCGCGCGGATTGACCGGCTTGGTTCCTTGCCGCAGCTCGAAGTAGAGCCCGGCCTGCGCCTGTCCGCCACTGTCGCCGACGGTGGCGATGACGTCCCCCGGCGCCACCCAGTCACCCGGGCTTTTCAAGAGTGTTTCGTTATAACCGTAAAGCGTCATATAACCTTCGCCGTGATCGACGATCACCAGTAAACCCATTCCGGCCAGCCAGTCGGCAAAAATGACCCGGCCGTGGTACACCGCACGCACCTCGCGCCCTCTCGGCGCCGCCAAAACGACACCGTTCCACTTGAGTTGGCCGCTCGAGCGGCCCTCGCCGTAATCGTGAAGCAGCCGGCCGGCCACCGGCCAGGTCAGGCGCCCCTTGAGCGTGCTGAACGGCTCTTCCGAGGAAATCGGGTAATCGGAAAGGATGCTCGTCAATTCGGCAATCAGGCGCGCAAGATCCTGTTCCTGCGCGGCGAGCCGCTCGATCGCCGACCCCTCCGACCGGATTTGCGCGTTGAGCGTGGCCAGCAGCTCACGGCGACGGCCCTGCGCGGCGTCGAGCTCCGACAGCTCCGCGTAACGGGCCCGCGCCAGTCGCCCCATACGGGCCTCTTCCTCCGCGGCCTCCGCTTGCAGCTCGGTCAGCTCGTCGAGGCGCGCCGTGACCCCGGCGATATTGGCCGCGCGGAAATCGGAGAAATACTCGTAGTATTTGAGCAGCCGGCCCAGCGCCGCTGGGTCCTGCTGGTTGAGCAGAAGTTTGATTCGCTCCTGGTTACCGCTGGTGTACGCAGCCCTTACCTGCGCCGAGAGCTGTTCGGACTCCGCCGCAAGCGCCGCCTCCTGCGCCACGATCGATTGATCGAGCTCGGCTTTTCGCCGTTCACTGTATTCCCGCTGCCGCTCCAGCTCTTTCAGCGTGATCCGCTTTTCCGAGATTTCCACCTCGGCGGACTGCAGCGCGCCGGTGATTCGATCGCGCTCCTCGGCGCGTCGATCCATGCTCTGTTTGAGTTCGCTGATCCGCTGCCGAACCTGCTTTAACTCGAGTTCCTTGACCTTCGTCAATTCGCGATCAGGCTGCTGAGCCAGCGCCGCCGCCGCAAGCAGCAAGCCCGGAAACCAACAGAACCCTTGCACCGTGCGCCTCATGTTTGCGGAGTTTAGCGCTTATGTGCACTGCCGGCACTCCCCGGCCCAAAGCGCTGGTATACTCCGGCCTTGGCCCCGACCCGCAAACGGCACCCACGGCAGCTCCGCCTCGAGTTGCCGGGCTGCGCAGACGATAAGAAATAGAGCAGGCTTTTGCGTATTTAGGTCGGTTTGAACTCCATTTTGCACTCACCCTGACTTTCGACAATGGACACCTACCTGGAATTCGCCGGCAACCACGTGCTACTCGTCAGCGCGCTGATGTTGAGTTTTCTTATTCTGATTTTTACCGAACTCCAGCGTAAGGCGCGCGGTATCACGACCGTCGAACCGCAGGACGCCGTCAAGCTGATCAACGCGGATGCCGTTGTCATCGACCTGCGCAGCGCCGAAGCGTTTGCGCTAGGCCACATCGTTAACGCCAAGAACATCCCGCACGACGAACTCGATGCGGGGCTGGAAAAACTGGAGCGATTCAAGTCGAAACCGATGGTTGCCGTGTGCGACGCCGGCATGACCTCGACGAAGCTGGTCAACACGCTGCGCAAAGCCGGCGTCGATAACGTTTACGGGCTGCGCGGCGGAATAAACGCCTGGACGCAGGCGAACCTGCCGCTCGTGGCCAGCAAAAAAACCAAGAGCAAATCCAAGTCCAAGGCCTGACGCAATCGACGTCTAACACATGAATCCCGACGACAACAGCGCGCACGACGACGGCGACCCGGTCATCGTCATTTACGGCACCGAGTTCTGTTCCTACTGTACCGCCGCGCGCATGCTGCTCAAGAAAAAAGGGCTGAGCTACGAAGATATACTGGTATCGCAGGACGACGAGAAGCGACGGGAAATGGAGCGCCGGAGCGGAGGGCGAACGGTGCCGCAGATATTCATCAACGATGAACCGATCGGCGGCTTCGACGACTTGTACTCTCTTGACCAGAGCGGCCGGCTCGACGAGCTGCTCGGACGATGATTCGGCGACGTGGGCTGAAAATCAACGATCATTAACCCGGACTTCGTCCGCATCAACCGAACCTTAAGAAACACTCATCAGGACTAGGAAACATGGCCGAAACGGAAACCCCTCAAAAACAGATTGCCATTCAGAAGCTATATTTAAAGGACTTTTCGTTCGAGTCGCCGAACAGCCCAAACGTCTTCACCGGAAAAGAATGGCAGCCAAAAACCAATCTCAACCTGCGCAGCGCACACGGTGCGTCCTCCAACGACGTCCACGAAGTTATCCTGACGATTACGGTCGAGGCCAAACACGAAGACACGACGCTGTTTCTCGTTGAAGTGCAGCAGGCGGGCCTGTTCTCGATTACCGGGTACTCGAAGGAGGAGTTCGAGGCCATTGTCGGGAGCTTTTGCCCCGCCACGCTGTTCCCGTTCGCACGCGAGGCGATTGCCGGGATTGTCTCCAAGGGCGGTTTTCCGGAGTTCGTCTTGCAGCCGATCAACTTCGATGCATTGTTTGCCGAATCCAAACGGCAGGCGGCCGCTCAGGGGGAAGGGGCAGCCGACGCAGCGCCGGAGATCAGCCACTGAACGATGCGCGGACAGACGGCCGCGATTTGGGACCGATTGCCGTGTTGGGCGCCGGTTCCTGGGGCACCGCGCTCGCGCTGCAGTTTGCGCGCTGCGGTCGGCAGGTGCGGCTCTGGGGCCGTAACGCCGACGATCTGAAAAAAGTCGGGTCCGATCGGGAAAACAAACGTTATCTTCCGGGCGTGCCGTTTCCGGACAACCTGCTCGTCGAGCCCGATCTGGACGCCTGCGTGCGCGGTACGCGGGACGTGCTTGTCGCGGTGCCGAGTCATGGCTTGCGCGAGACTCTGGAGCAAGCCAAAACGTCGCTGTCCGCCGATGCGCGCGTTTGCTGGGCAACCAAGGGATTCGAGTTGAGCACCGGTAAGCTGCCGCATCAGGTCGCCGAAGAAGTTCTCGGCGCCGGTCACCCGATGGCGGTCTTGTCGGGGCCGACGTTCGCCAAGGAAGTTGGCGAGGGTCTTCCGACGGCGTTGACCATCGCCGCCAACGACGACGAGTTTGCAGCCGATTTGGCATCGGGCCTGTCCGGCCGTAACTTTCGCGCCTATACCTCGTCCGACATGATCGGCGTCGAAGTCGGCGGCGCGGTCAAAAACGTACTCGCGATCGGGGCCGGCATTTCCGACGGCTTGGGTTTCGGCGCAAACACGCGTATTGCGCTGATCAACCGCGGCCTGGTTGAAATGACACGCCTCGGCGTCGCTCTGGGCGCGCAGCAGGACACGTTCATGGGGCTCGCCGGCATGGGCGACCTTGTGCTGACCTGCACCGACAACCTGTCGCGCAACCGCAGGATGGGCCTCGCGCTGGCGGCCGGGAAAACCGTCGACGAGGCGCAGCACGAGATTCAACAGGTCGTCGAGGGCGTCCTGGCGGCAAAGGCCGTGCGCGAGGTGGCTCGGGAAACGGGCGTCGAAATGCCGATCAGCGAAGAAATTTATCGCATCCTCTACGAGGGCGCCGTACCCCGGGAAGCGGTGGGCGCGTTGATGTCACGTGCGTTGAAACCCGAACAAGGCGACCGCTGACCCGGTTGCCGCACCGATTGTCAGCACAATATACGGGCTAGGTCCCGCCGCCGAACGCGTTCTGCCGCCAGGCTTCGTACACCGCAATCGCCACGGTATTGGACAGGTTCAGGCTGCGGCTGCCGTCTTGCATCGGCAGTCGCAGTCGACGTCCTTCCGGCAGCGACTCGAGCACCTCATCGGGCAGGCCCCGCGTTTCCGGACCGAACAGCAGCGCATCTCCCGGGACAAAATCCGGCTCGGTATACGGGCGTTTGCCCCGCGTGCTGAACGCAAACACCCTCGGCGCCCGCAAACGGGTCAGGCAATCGGTCAAACCGGCATGGATCGTGACGTTGGCGAACTCGCGGTAGTCCAGGCCCGCTCGTTTCAAGCGCGGCTCGTCGAGCTCGAACCCCAGCGGTTCGATCAGGTGCAGATGCGCGCCGGTGTTGGCCGACAGGCGGATCACGTTTCCGGTGTTCGGCGGAATTTCGGGTTCAAACAGGATCAGATGAAACATGGGGGTTAAGGCGCTCGTGGTATCGCTGTAGAATCGCACGCATACACGGGGTCGGCTCCGGTCGTCGTCGTTAGAATAGATCGAAAACTGCCGCTTGACGCAAGAATTGGACTCGACTCCTCAAACTCAACCGCTTACATTGAATAACCCCGCGTCAGAAACCAACCCGATCGCAACGGACTTTTGTGGGCTGAGCCTCGATTCTCCGATCGTTCTGCTCTCCGGCTGCGTTGGCTTCGGTGAGGAATACACCCGAATCGAGGGTTTCTCGAACCGCGACGTCGGCGGCATCGTGCTCAAAGGCACGACTCGCGAGCCGCGCCTGGGTAATCCCCCGCATCGAATCTGCGAAACGCCGATGGGCATGTTGAACGCGATCGGCCTGCAGAATCCGGGCATGGATCGGGTAATCGACCACATACTGCCGACCCTGGATTTTGGCGAAACCCGTTTTTTCGCCAACGTCTGCGGATCGACGATTGACGACTACGCGGCGGTCACGGCACGTTTCGACGATTCTCCGATCGACGCGATCGAGATCAACATCTCTTGCCCGAACATCAAGGAGGGCGGCGTTTCGTTCGGCAATTATCCGGAAATGTCGGCAAAAGTCGTCGCAGCATGCCGTCGGCACACCAGCAAGCCGCTGATCGCCAAACTGTCGCCGAACCAGACGGACATCCGCGAAAACGCCCGCCGCTGCATTGAAGCCGGCGCCGATGCGCTTGCGGTCATCAATACGATCACCGGCATGGCGATCGACGTCGAACGGCGCACGCCGGTTATCGGCAACGTTCAGGGCGGCCTGTCGGGTCCGGCAATAAAGCCGATTGCGCTCCTGAAAGTAAAACAGGTTTATGAAGTCGCCGGCCCGCTGGACGTACCCATTATCGGTCAGGGCGGCATTACGACGGCCGAGGACGCACTGGAGTTTCTGATCGCCGGCGCCACCGCGATCGGCATCGGTACCGCGCTCTTCTACGAACCGCTGTTGTGTCGCAAGATCAACGATGCGATTGCCGCGTATTTGCAACGCCACGCCATGCGTTCGATTCACGAGTTGGTCGGCAGCCTCGAGCTTCCGTAAAACGCACGCCCCCTGCAGGAGCTCCTACAGGCGAGGCGAGAGGCACTTAGGGACCTCACGCTAATCGATATTCAGGGATTTTATTTTGCGCGTCAGCGTATTGCGGCCCCAGCCGAGCAGCTTTGCGGCCCGCTGACGGTGGCCGTGCGATTTTTCGAGCGCCATGCGGATCAGCGTTTTCTCGAACTCGGGCGCGGCGGCGTCAACGAGCGGAACGTTGCTGTTGCTGCGCAGGTGTTGTTCGGCCCACTGTGACAGGCCCTGCGTCCACTCGCGCATCGCGCCGCTGCCGGTTGAGCTGCCGCCGAGATCGTCCGGTATGTCGACTGCGGTGATGACGCGGCCCGGCGCGGTAACCGTGAGCCGGCGGGTCGCGTTGACCAGCTGCCGCACGTTGCCGGGCCAGTCATAGGCTTGCAGCACGTCCATTGCTTCGCTGTTCAGGGACTTCGCCGACGTCTCGAGCTCACTGGCCGACTGCGCGAGGTAATGGTTCAACAGCGCCGGAATATCCTGACGCCGCTGCCTGAGCGGCGGCGTATCGATACGGATGACGTTGAGGCGATGAAACAGATCTTCGCGAAAGCGGCCTTCCTTGACGGCCATGGCCAGATCCTGATTGGTTGCGGCGATGACCCGCACGTCCACGCTGATCGACGTTTGTCCGCCAACCCGGTAGAACTCACTTTCCGCCAGTACCCGCAACAGCCGGGTTTGCAGCGCCGGCGACATGTCGCCGATCTCGTCGAGAAACAGCGTGCCGCCGTCCGCCTGCTCGAAGCGCCCGATCCGGCGCGCGTCGGCGCCGGTGAAAGCGCCGCGCTCGTGTCCGAACAGCTCCGATTCGAGCAGTTCGGAGGCCACGGCGGAGGTATTCAGCGCAACAAACGGCCGGTTTGCGCGCGGACTGTGCTCGTGCAACGCCCGGGCGACGAGTTCTTTCCCGGTACCGGATTCGCCGGTGATCAGTACGGTCATGCTCGACCGCGCGAGACGACCGATGGATCGAAAAACTTCCTGCATCGCGGGCGCCTGACCGATCAAGGACGGGATCGCGCCGCCGCCCACGTCGCTGTCCATGTTGAACGCTCTGCCGTTTTGGCGCGCGGCTTTTTGCACGAGCCCCACCGCCTCGTCGATGTCGAACGGTTTGGGCAGGTACTCGAACGCGCCGCCCTTGTACGCGGCAACCGCGTGATCCAGGTCCGAGTGCGCGGTCATGACGATAACGGGCATGGCCGGATGGGTTCGCGCAAGCCGGTTCATCAGCGCGATGCCGTCCATACCCGGCATGCGCACGTCGGTCACCAGCACGTCCGGCTGCGAGTATTCAATCGCTTCGAGCAGATGCTCGGCGCGCTCGAAGCTCCGCGTTTGCATCTCGGCCTGCCGCAGCGCTTTTTCGAGCACCCAGCGCACCGACTGATCGTCGTCCACGATCCAGACCTTCAGTTCGCTCGCGGTCACCGGACCCTTCCGTCGGCGCTGATCGGAATTCGGACGAAAAACACCGTGCGGCCAGGCCGACTCTCGAACTCGATCAGGCCGCCGTGGCGACTCAACAGCTCCTGAGCGGCGGGCAGACCCAGCCCCGTCCCGTCGGGGCGGCTGGTGACGAGCGGATAGAATACGGAGTCCTGCAGCTCGTCGGGAATCCCCGGGCCATCGTCCTCAATTTCTATCGTGGCGATCACCGGGTGTCGGATGTCGCCGATGGTGAAATTCATTTCGGCGCGCGTCCGCAGGCTCAGGTTTCCACTGCCGTCCAGCGCCGTGGCTGCGTTGCGCACCAGGTTTATCAACGCCTGCACGATCTGATTGCGATCGAGGTCGATGATCGGCAGACCGGGATCGTAGTAGCGCCCGATGACGATACGCTCGTCCAGCTCCGGTTCGAGCAGGCGCATTACGTATTCGAGCAGCTCGTGCACGTTGACCGGCCGTTTGTTGGGTGGACCACCGGGACCGAGCAGGGTATCGACCAGCGCGGCGAGGCGGTCGGCTTCGCTGATGATGACCTCGGTGTATTCACGCAGCTCGTCGCTGCCGAGCTGCTTGCCCAGGAGCTGCGCTGCGCCGCGCAGGCCGCCCAGGGGATTCTTGATCTCGTGCGCCAGTTGGCGAACCATCTGGCGGCCGGCGCCGTGCTGGATCAGCAGGGCATTTTCCCGATTGATGCGCGCGCGTCGGGTAACGTCGGTCATTTCTACGACGAGCGCGGTTTCGGGCGCGGTCGTCAGCGGGGAAAGACGGCATTCAACCGACCGCTCGGCAGGCAACGCTTCGTTGGGCGCCAGTACCGCTTCGTAGGCGTAGGTGACGCCGTTCATCAGCGATTGCTCGAGAATTTCGGCGAAGGTCCGATCGTTGTCGACCAGCGGCAGAAACGCCTGTCCGGTGGCGCGGCGGCGGGAGACTCCCAGGAGATTCTCGGCCGCAGGATTGAGCTCACGGACGATCAGGCTTCGGTCGAGCAGGACGACCGCGGTGCTCAAACCCTCGAACATTTCCTGAAACGACGTGGGCCCACGAACGCCGCCCGGCTCGGGCGGCGTGTTATCGCCGTCTTGCGTCAGGTGGGATTGGCTCCCGGCCGTCGGTTGATGACCGTGGTCTGCTGCACGTAGAACCGGCTGGGCTCGCTGCGAATCATCAGCTGCCCCGCCGCGTCGACGACTTCCACCTGAATGTTGTGGGCTCCCCGGTAGACCTCCTCGATTTGGAAGGAAGTCCCAGAAACCGTCCTCGGCGCCCCGCCGTCGAAGTACACCCTTATCTGATGACCCGGCTTCAGCGCCGGCTGCAGGTTCAGACTCACGTCCAGTACGCCCTCGATGTTCCATAACGTTACTTCGGGGCCCGGACTGGCGACTTCCAGACGCTCGTAGCCCGGATCCGGCTCTTCCTGAGGTTCGTCGGAGACGTCGGGCCGCGGCGTGACGCGCGCTGCCGGCACCGCGGCGGGCGGCGGACGGCGCGGCAGGTCGAGCACCTCGGCGCCGGGATGCGGCCGATCCGAATAGTGCACGACGCCGTTTTCGTCCACCCACTTGTAGGCCTGCGCGGACGCCAGGCCCGCGGCGAAGAGTGACAGGGCTGTAACAAGCATTCGCGTTCGCATGGGATCAGCATAGCAGCGCCGTTTACCGAGAGGTAGCCACCCGGCGGCAAAATGCCGGCCGGGTCACACTTTTGGCCGGTTTCTAAAGGCTGTAATACATGTCGAATTCGACCGGGTGAGTGGTCATCCGCAGCCGCGTGACGTTCTCCATCTTCAGCTCTATGTAGGCGTCGATCAGGTCGTCGCTGAAGACGTCGCCGGCCTTGAGGAACTCCCTGTCCTCGTCGAGTGCAGTCAGGGCCTCGTCGAGCGAGAAGGCGACGAGCTGAAGCTCTTTTTCCTCTTCGGGAGGCAGATCGTACAAGTCCTTGTCCATCGCATCGCCCGGATGGATCTTGTTCTGTATGCCGTCGAGACCGGCCAGCATCAGCGCCGAAAATGCGAGATACGGATTCGCCATCGAATCGGGGAAACGCACCTCGATTCGTCGGCCCTTCGGGTTCGATTCATAGGGAATGCGGATGGACGCCGAGCGGTTGCGCGCGGAGTAGGCCAGTATGGTCGGCGCCTCGAAACCCGGCACCAGCCGTTTGTAACTGTTCGTGGACGGATTCGTGAACGCGTTTATCGCTTTGGCGTGCCGGATGATACCGCCGATGTAATAGAGCGCCGTATCCGACAGGCCGCCGTAACCGTCACCGCTGAACAGGTTTTCCCCGTCCTTGAACAGGGACTGGTGCACGTGCATGCCGTTCCCGTTGTCGTTCACCAGCGGCTTCGGCATGAACGTCGCCGTTTTTCCGTAGCTGTGGGCGACGTTGTGGACAACGTATTTCAGCGTCTGGACCTCGTCGGCCTTGTGCAACAATGTGTTGAATTTAACGCCGATTTCACACTGCCCGGCGGTTGCCACCTCATGGTGGTGCACCTCGGTCTCCAGACCCAGGTCCTCGAGCGCGAGACACATTGCCGAGCGCACATCGTGCAGCGAATCCACCGGGGGAACGGGAAAGTAGCCGCCCTTGACGGTTGGACGATGGCCGGTATTGCTGTCCTCGTAGCTGCGGCTGGTATTCCACGCGCCTTCTTCAGATTCGATGGCGTAGAACGCCCCGTGCATGTTGTCGTCCCAACGCACGCTGTCGAAAACGAAAAACTCGTTTTCCGGCCCGAAATAGGCTTCGTCCGCGACGCCGCAAGACTTGAGGTAGGCCTCCGCGCGCTCCGCCAGCGACCGGGGGCAGCGATCGTAGCCCTGCATCGTGGCCGGCTCGATGACGTTGCACCGCAGATTCAGGGTCGGCTCGTCCGTGAAAATGTCGACCACGGCACTGTTCGGATCCGGCATCAGGATCATGTCCGACTCGTTGATGCCCTTCCAGCCGGCGATGGACGAGCCGTCGAACATCTTGCCGTCCTCGAACAGGTCTTCCTCGACCGAGTGAGCCGGCACCGTCACGTGCTGCTCTTTGCCCTTGGTGTCGGTGAAGCGAAAGTCCACGAATTTGATGCCTTGTTCTTTGATCATGCCGATCACGTCAGCGGCGCTCATTGTTTTGCTCCTTTGCGGTAGTGCTGTGGTGTAGCTCATTTGTGGTGCGGGCCGGCCAAGGTATTACGCGAGTTTCGACCGTTGCCCCGGTTTGGAACAGTTTCAATGCAGAAAGCGTGCCATCCGACAGGGCGTTCCAAACTCCTGAAAAATAGAGGTTTACCGACTCAGGCCGGACATAATACGCACCATTATAGTGCACTTACTCCATGGAGTGCACTGTATTAGTGCGTTGGATTTGGCGCCTTCCGCCCGCATGCACCCCCGTTCGTTCGTCGGGCGGCGGCCTTCGTCAGGCTTGGCGGGCCAGATCCGCGGCGGTGGCAGGCGTCCCGCGCTTTTTTAGACGGCACGGCAGGGTATACTGCGCGCCTCTTTTTTTGCCGCGAATCGCCGATGAGTAAGGGAAATACGCCTGGCCCAGCAACTTTCCAGGATCTGGTCCTCAGCTTGCAGGCATTCTGGGCGGAGAAGGGCTGCGTTGTCTTGCAACCCTACGATAGGGAGATGGGGGCCGGAACCTTCCATCCGGCCACGTTTCTTCGGGCGATAGGGCCCGAGCCATGGAGCGCCGCCTACGTTCAGCCCTGCCGTCGCCCGACGGACGGCCGCTACGGCGATAACCCGTTCCGATTGCAGCACTATTACCAATATCAGGTCGTCATCAAGCCGTCGCCGGACGCGATCCAGGAGTTGTATCTCGAATCGCTGCGCGCGATCGGCATCGATCCGCTGCTGCACGACATCCGCTTCGTCGAGGACAACTGGGAGTCTCCGACGCTGGGCGCCTGGGGCATTGGCTGGGAGGTCTGGCTGAACGGTATGGAAATCACCCAGTTCACCTACTTCCAGCAGGTCGGCGGCCTCGAGTGCCGGCCGGTCAGCGGTGAGATTACCTACGGCCTCGAGCGACTGGCGATGTATCTGCAGGACGTCGAGAGCATTTTCGACATCACCTGGACCGACGGCCCGCTTGGCCGTATCACCTACGGTGACGTTTACCACCAGAACGAGGTGGAACAATCGCGATACAACTTCGAGTGCGCCGACGTGGACGCGCTTTTCGCCCAATTTGATCATGCGGAACGCGAAAGCCGGCGGCTCATCGACCTCAACCTGGCGTTACCGGCCTACGAACAAATGCTGACGGCGTCCCATACGTTCAACCTGCTCGATGCCCGCCAGGCCATATCGGTCAGCGAACGACAGCGATTCATACTGCGGGTTCGCGACATGGCCGGGGCCATCGCCGAGGCTTACCGGGCTTCCCGCGAGGCACTGGGATTCCCGATGCTTGCGGCCGACGGCCGCGGCGGGGAGGCCGCCGGCCGATGACGAACAGCGCGGATCTCCTGGTGGAAATCGGCACCGAGGAACTGCCGCCCAAGGCGCTGCGCGGGCTGATGTCGGCGTTCGCGGAAGGACTCGGCGAACAGCTCGACGACAAACGATTGAGCTTCGCGGACATCAGCGCGTTTGCCAGTCCGCGAAGGCTGGCGCTGATAGTGCACGACCTGGCGGACGGACAAAACGATCGGGCGGTCGAACGCAAAGGCCCTCCGGTAAACGTTGCCTTCGACGCGGACGGCGAGCCGACGCCGGCGGCGCAGGCCTTCGCCGGCAAGTGCGGTGTCGCGGTTACCGATCTGAGCCGCCGCACGACGGACAAAGGTGAATGGCTGGTTCACAACGCAACCGAGAAGGGCGCCGCGGCGGCCGATTTGCTGCCGGCGATGATCGACGCAGCGTTGGCCAAGCTGCCGATCCCGCGTCCGATGCGCTGGGGTGCGTCGGACACGGAGTTCGTTCGTCCGGTGCACTGGGTGGTCCTTCTGCACGGCTCGAAACTCGTCGAGGGTCGCGTGCTTGGCGTAAAGACCGGCAACACGACGCGCGGCCACCGGTTCATGGCGCCGGACAGCGTCGCTATCGAGAGCGCCGACGACTACCTTCCGCGGCTGGAGGCGGGGTACGTGGTCGCCGATTTTGCCGCTCGACGAGCGCGTGTAGAACAGGGCGTCGAAGAGGCGGCGGCCGAGTGCGGCGGCAGCGCGGTCGCCACCGAGGCACTGTTCGACGAGGTCACGGCACTGGTCGAGTGGCCCGTTGCGCTGACGGGCCGGTTCGACGAATCGTTCCTTGAGCTGCCGCCGGAAGTCATTATCGCCACGCTGACCGGACACCAACGGTATTTTCCGGTTCGCGGCGACGACGCCGAATTGCTGCCGGCGTTTATTACCGTCGCGAACCTGGTCAGCAAAGACCCGAAGCAGGTGCGCGAAGGCAACGAGCGGGTGATCCAGCCGCGCCTGGCGGACGCCGCTTTTTTCTGGGAGACCGATCGACGCACCCCGCTCGCCGATCGCCGGGCCGATCTCGACAAGGTCGTCTACCAGAAGGGATTGGGGACGATCAAGGACAAGTCCGAACGGGTCGCCGCGCTCGCATCGCGCATCGCTGACGAAATCGGGTCCGATCCGGCTCCCGTGGAGCGCGCCGCGGTGCTGGCGAAGTGCGATCTGGTCAGCGGCATGGTCGGAGAATTTCCCGAACTGCAGGGGACGATGGGGCGCTACTACGCGCTTTCGGACGGCGAGCCGACGTCGGTTGCCGACGCCATCGGCGAACAGTACCTGCCCCGGTTTGCCGGCGACCGTATACCGGCGAGCACACCCGGCCGCTGTCTCGCGGTTGCCGACAAACTCGATTCGCTGTGCGGCATCTTTGCGCTCGGGAAAAAGCCGTCCGGCAATCGCGACCCGTTCGGCCTTCGACGCGCCGCCTTGGGACTCGTGCGCACGACCGTCGAGGGCGGCCTGGATATCGACCTGAAGACCCTGATCGCCGAGTCGGTGGCCGCCCAACCGGTGTCGAAGGAGCCCGATGCGGAAGCGCTGGTTTACGCCTACATTGTTGAACGCATGCGGGCGTACTGTTTGGAACGCGACGGTCTGAACGCGGAAATGTTTGAAGCGGTGCGTGAGCGCGAGCCGCGCTCGCTGCTCGATTTCGACCAGCGTTTACAGGCGGTGGCGGCGTTCGTGGCGCTGGACTCGGCGGCCAGCCTGGCGGCGGCGAACAAGCGCATCGCAAACATTCTGCGCCAGGCGGAACACTCGACCGGCAGCGCACTGGACGATAGCCTGTTGTCGGAAGACGCCGAAAAACGCCTGTACCGCTCACTGCAGGAAGCACGCACCGAGGTTGCGCCGATGTTGGAAGAACGCGAGTACGCAAAGGCGCTTACCCGGCTTGCCGATCTTCGTGAACCGGTTGATGCGTTTTTCGACGACGTGATGGTGATGGCCGACGACGAGGCGATCAAACTCAATCGACTGACCTTGCTTGCCGAACTCCGCGAGCAATTCCTCGACGTCGCGGACGTTTCCCGCCTCTCTATCAAATAACGCCGTTTCGCGATCCGTCCACGATGCTTTGGCTGCGTTCAGTTCTCTTCCAGGTGTATTTTTACGGGTCGGTTGCCGTGGCCGCCACGCTGGTGGTCTGCTCGGCGCTCATCGGCGGACGGGGCAGTTTTTTCATCACGCGCTGTTGGGCAAAAGGCATGATGGAGGCGGGCCGGATATTGTGTGGCCTGGACTACGTCATCGAGGGCAGGGAGAACATCCCGGATTCGCCGAGCGTCGTGATGATCAAACATTCCAGCGTGTTCGAGGCTTATGCGCAAACCGTTATTTTTCCGGACCAGGTTTGGGTCCTCAAGCGGGAGCTTTTCTGGATACCGATTTTCGGCTGGGGTCTGGCCGTGTTGAAACCGATCGCGATCAACCGAAAAGCCGGCCGCTCGGCGGTCAAACAGGTGATTCGACAGGGGAAAATGCGTCTGGCGCAGGGCATGGGGGTCACGGTGTTTCCGGAAGGCACGCGCGTGGCGCCGGGAGAGACCCGGAAATACGGGGTCAGCGGCGCCGCCCTTGCACAGGAGGCGGGCGTCAGCATCGTGCCCGTCGCTCACAACGCCGGTGATTTTTGGCCCAGGCGCAGCTTGCGGAAACGGCCCGGCCTGATTCGCATCTGTATCGGGCCGCCGATCGACGCCTCGACTCAGTCGCCCAAGGAGACGAATTTACTCGTGCAGAAGTGGATCGAAGGCAAAATGGCCGAGATCAGCGAGGCCTATCGCTGCGACAAGAACCCCGGCGGCGGCGCGGAGAACCGCTAGGCCCCGTACCGGATCAGTTGTTGGACAGACCGATGATTTCGGCGGGCGTTGCCTTGAGCTCGTTGGCGACCATGTTGAAGAAGTCGATCTCCAGTTCGCGAACCGTCGTGTCGCTCTTGATGACCTCGGCAAGCGCCTGCACCACCTCGGCGCGCGCGGCCGAACCGAGCTTTTTGCGCACGCTGTTCAGGTACTTGCCGAAGGGAGCCTCTTCGTACAGGGTCGGTCGTGACGCCAAACGGATGTCCGCCTCGGAGAACTGCTCGCCGGTGTGCGCTTCGAGAATTTTCTGCACCGTGGAGACCTCACAAGGATCGATGTTTGCGTCCGAGCTGGTGGCTCTGGCCAAGGTCATCAGCAACACTTCTTTGTAAAGCGCGTCCTTGTCTTCGGCGGTCGGCTCGGTGCCACGGAATATGTTAAGTACGTTGCTAAGGTCGGCAATTGCCATTTCGAGGCCCCTCTTGTGTTCCTGTTGTTATTTCACCGCCCAACAGCGATCGGAATCGAAGTATACACATAGCCGGCGTCCCGCGCCCGGCCTCTGCGCGGCAACCCGGCGGCGTGGTATCAGACGTCCAGATTGGCGACGGTCAGCGCGTTCCTCTCGATGAACTCGCGGCGCGGCTCGACCTGGTCGCCCATTAGAGTCGTGAAAATCTCGTCCGCTTTGACCGCGTCTTCGATTTTCACCTGCATCAGGCGGCGTGTTTCGGGATTTACCGTCGTGTCCCACAGCTGCTCCGGATTCATTTCACCCAATCCTTTGTAACGCTGGATCGACTGTCCCCGGCGCGCCTCCGACATGAGCCATTCGACCGCTTCGGCAAAATGTTTGATGGGCCGTTGTTTGTCACCGCGCGCCACAAATGCGCCGTCGCCCAACAGATCACGCAGCTTGCTGGCCAGATCCACGATAAGCCGGTATTCGTTGGTGTCGAAAAACTCGCGCGGCAAATAACGGGTTGCACCGATACCGTGCTGCACCTTGCGGATCGCAAGTCGCACGCCCTCGCCGCCGGAGTCGCCGCGCTCGAGCTCCGCCGTGTACGTCCCGCCGTTTCCGTTGGTGATCCGGTCGCCGCTCGCCTTCGGCAGGCTCGAGGACAGGGACCGGGTCCAGTTTTCCAGCGCGTCGAGGTCGTTCTGCAGCGCCTCGTCGACAACCGGGGAACGGCTCATCGCGCGCAGGACCGCCTCGTCGTAGCGATCGGCCAGGCGGGCGATGATGCTCTCTACGGCCATGTGTTCTTTTGCCAGCGCTTCCAGGGCGAGCCCCGACATCGGTGGCGCGTCGGCATTGATGTGCAAACGCGCTCCGTCCAGCGCCGAAGCCAGCAGGTGTGCGGTAAGCTCCGCATCGTCCTTGACGTACACTTCCTGTTTGCCCTTCTTGATCTTGTAGAGCGGCGGCTGCGCGATGTAGACGTGTCCGCGTTCGATCAGCTCAGGCATCTGCCGATAGAAGAAGGTCAGCAACAGCGTACGGATATGCGATCCGTCGACGTCGGCGTCGGTCATGATGATGATGCGGTGATAACGCAGTTTGTCGGCATCGAAATCGTCACGGCCTATGCCGCAGCCCAGCGCGGTAATCAGCGTGCCGACCTCGACGGACGACAGCATCTTGTCGAAACGCGCTTTTTCCACGTTCAGTATCTTGCCTTTGAGCGGCAGGATCGCCTGGGTATGGCGGTCTCGGCCTTGTTTGGCGGAACCCCCGGCGGAGTCGCCCTCGACAAGAAACAGCTCGGAAAGCGCCGGATCTTTTTCCTGACAATCCGCCAATTTGCCCGGCAGGCCGGCAACGTCCAGAGCGCCTTTGCGGCGGGTCATCTCCCGCGCTTTGCGCGCCGCCTCGCGTGCCCGCGCCGCCTCCAGAATTTTACTGACGATGCTCTTGGCTTCCTGCGGTTTTTCCAGCAGAAACTCCTCCAGGCGCTCGGCCATCGCCGATTCGACGATCCCTTTAATTTCAGATGAAACTAATTTGTCCTTGGTCTGTGACGAGAACTTCGGATCCGGAACCTTCACCGACAATACGGCGGTCAGGCCCTCGCGGGCGTCGTCCCCACTGGGCGTAAATTTGTCTTTCCGTCCCGACAGTTGTTTTTCTATATAGCTGTTGAGTGTTCTCGTCAATGCGCTGCGAAAGCCGGCCAGGTGGGTACCGCCGTCCCGCTGCGGAATATTATTGGTGTAACAGAACATGTTTTCCTGATAACCGTCGTTCCACTGCAACGCCGCCTCAACGCCTACCTCGTCCCGATCGACGGAAAAATGGAACACCGAACCGTGGATCGGCGTCTTGTTGCGGTTGAGATGTTCGACAAACGCACGGATACCGCCTTCGTACTCGAAGACGTCGCGCTTCTCGTCGCGCTCATCAACCAGCTCGATGCGCACCCCCGAATTGAGAAACGAAAGCTCACGCAGACGCCGGGCCAGAATGTCGTAGTGAAATTCGATGTTGTTGAAGGTCTCGGGACTGGGCTTGAAACGCAGCGTGGTGCCGGTCTTCTCGGTTTCACCAACCACGGTCAGCGGCGCAACCGGCTCACCGTGGCGGTACTCTTGCTGATGAACCTTGCCTTCGCGATAAATCGTCAGCACCAGCTGTTCCGACAGGGCGTTGACCACCGAGACCCCGACGCCGTGCAATCCACCGGACACTTTGTAGGAATTGTCGTCGAACTTGCCGCCGGCGTGCAGCACCGTCATGATGACCTCGGCCGCGGAACGGCCCTCGTCGGGATGCATGTCAACCGGGATGCCGCGCCCGTCGTCGGTAATCGTTACCGACTCGTCGGCGTGGATGGTAACGGTAATGACGGTGCTGTGACCCGCCAACGCCTCGTCGATCGAATTGTCGACCACCTCGAAAACCATGTGATGCAGGCCAGTGCCGTCATCGGTGTCGCCGATGTACATTCCCGGCCGCTTACGCACGGCCTCAAGGCCTTTCAAGACCTTGATATTACTGGAGGTATATTCGATGTTTTCGGTCATTCGGAGTCCTCTGAATACAGCCGGCGCATTGTACCATTTTGCGCTGCACAATGGGCTTCACAAACCCGGCGCAAATCGCTTATTTACAGGGTTTTTTGGCGCCTGGACGGGCGGCGGTTTTGGCCGCTAACGGGCCTGTTCGAGCCTGCCGTGTTCCACGTGGAACACGGCAGGCTGTACTTCAAAAATGGTGGTATCCGGCACCAGAGCGGTCGCGATCACCTGGCAACCCAGCCGATTGACGGCTCCCATCAACCGTCCCAGGGAATGCTGATCAAGCTCTGCCGCCGGGTCGTCCAGCAGCAGTAACAGCGGCTCCTCCAGCGCGGACTGCACCAGCTCGGTGGCGCCGAGTATCATGCTGCACGCCAACAGCTTCTGCTGCCCGCGGGACACCAGCCGTTTCGCCTGTCGCTCGTCGTAACGAAGTCGCAGATCCGCGCGCTGAGGACCAAACTGCGTGTTGCCCTGATTGAGATCCCTCTCGCGACTTTCCAATAACAGCGCTCCCAACGCGCCGTCCTCGGCCCACCCACGACGGTACTCAAAGCCTATCGACGCCTCCAGCAATTCCTCGGCGATCTCCTCGAGACAGGGCTGAGCGACCTCGAAGACCCGGCCTCTGACAGCCGCGAGCTGTTCCGACAACTCGACGAACTGGGTATCCCAACTCTCCAGCAAGCGTGCGGATCCCCCCGCTTTTAACGCTGCGTTGCGTTGTTTCAGCACCCGGCGGAATTTACGCCACGTGTCCACGTACCCATGTTCCACGTGGAACGCCAGCCAATCGAGGTATCTCCTGCGTTGTTCCGGGCCGCCGCTGACCAGATCGTGGATATTCGGATCGATAACCTGAAGCGGTAACAGTTCCGCCAGGGCCGCTGCACCCCCGCTGCCGTCTCCGTCAATACTGATTTCCAGCCCTTCCGTGCTGTTTCTCACACCAACGCGATGGCGCTTGCCGGCTCGTTCGACGTTCCCGAACACCACCAGCGCCTTTTCGCCGTGACGAATCAGATTCTGCGCAGGTGCGCCGCGAAAGGACTTTCCGCGGCCGAGATAGGCAATCGCTTCGAGAAGACTCGTTTTGCCGGCGCCGTTCGAGCCGGTAATCAGATTCGCGTTCGCGTCGAGGTCCAGCTCGACGGATTGCAGACAGCGAAAATCCGTCGCTTTAAATAGACTCAGGGGCAAGCGGCTTTATTCCCTCGAAGCGAGGATCATAGACGCATCGGCATGACCACGTACTTACAGTCATCGTTCCCCGGCTCACGTAACAGGCAGCTGGAGTTGGCGTCGACAAAGGCCATCGACACCTCCTCGGTCTCCACTACTGCCAGCGCGTCCAACAGGTAATTGACGTTGAAGCCGATCTCCATATCGTCACCGGTGTACTTCACTTCCACCTCTTCCTCGGCTTCCTCCTGCTCCGGATTGTGCGCCTGCAACAACAAGCCCCCGTCTCTGACGACCAGCCGAATACCCCGATACTTCTCGTTCGACAGAATCGCGGTGCGCTGCATGGCGCCCTTCAGCAGGGCCCGGTCGCCGATGAGCTCGTTGCCCGGCTCTTTCGGAATAACCCGGTCGTATTCCGGAAAGCGACCGTCGATGAGTTTCGATGTAAAACGTATTCCGTCGAGCTGAATACGGATGTGGTTACTGCCCAGCGCCATCGACAGTTCTCCCTCACCGCTCATCAGGCGCTGCAGCTCGAGCACCCCCTTTCTCGGCACAATCACCTGCTTGTCCGGCAGCGATCCCCCATCGACGTCCACCTGACACAACGCCAGACGATGACCGTCCGTCGCAACCGCCTTGAGTTTCGTGCCGCCGCTTTCGATCAACAGGCCGTTCAAATAATAGCGAACGTCCTGTTGGGCCATCGCAAAATGCGTCTTCTCGAGCAAGCGCGCCAGTGTCTCCTGAGGCACGTCAATCGCCTTGTCGGCATTGATGTCTTCGACCGTCGGAAATTCCGCGGCCGGCAGCGTCGTCAACGTAAACTTGCTTCGACCTGATCGTACCGTTACTTTGCCGCCGCTCTGGGACAGCGACAGCGACGCGTTATCCGGTAAGGCGCGACAAATATCCAGCAACTTACGGCCCGGTACCGTCACCTCGCCGGCTGTCTCCACCTCCAACTCCGTGGTCGCCACCAGTTCGACCTCCAGGTCCGTCGCCGTAATCGACAGCTGCCCATCGCGGGCCGCCAGCAACACGTTCGCCAGGATCGGCATCGTTTGACGGCGTTCAACAACACCTATTACAGCTTGCAAAGGTTTCAACAAGGCTTCGCGCCCAGTGCTTAACTTCATCGATCCCACCTGTTAATAAATACTGGAAATAGTTACTTAGTTATTATTATTAGGCACACACATGCCTGTGGATAATAGAAAAAATGCTCAAATAAACAATAAGTTACGCTAATAACCGCAAAACCTAACCCGGTGGGCTTCTCGCGTGTTAACTGTGCATCAGCTGTGGATAAGTCTGGCGAATCGGTTTATCCACCGCTTATCCACATTATCCTGTCAAAGTTCTCAACAAATTCAAATAGTCTTCGTCCACGCGTTTATCGGTTTCTCTGAGGCTCGCGATTCGCCGGCAACCGTGCAAAACCGTGGTGTGGTCCCGACCGCCGAATGCATCGCCAATCTCCGGCAGGCTGTGGTTCGTCAGCTCCTTGGACAAGGCCATCGCAAGCTGCCGCGGTCGCGCGATGGAGCGGCTTCGCCGTTTCGACAACAAGTCGGCAACCCGCAATTTGAAATAGTCCGCAACCGTCTTCTGGATATTCTCGATCGACACCAGCCGGTCCTGCAGCGCAAGCAGGTCACGCAACGCCTCTTTTGCAAACTCGAGGCTTATGGGGCGGCCCGTAAATTGCGAGTTGGCGGTTACCCGGCGCAACGCTCCCTCCAATTCCCGAACGTTCGAGCGGATCCGTTTGGCGATAAAAAACGCGACTTCGTCCGGTAGATCGACACCGTCCCCGTCTGCCTTGCTTTTTAGAATAGCAACGGAAGTCTCGAGTTCCGGCGGCTCGATGGCCACCGTCAATCCCCAGCCGAACCGCGATTTCAGTCGCTCCTCGAGTCCGGACACCTCCTTCGGATACCGATCGCAGGTCAAGACAATCTGCTTTTGACCCTCCAGCAGGGCGTTAAACGTGTGGAAAAACTCCTCCTGCGAGCGCTCCTTGCCGGCGAAAAACTGGATGTCGTCGATCAGCAGCGCATCCAGCGACCGGTACAGGGCCTTGAACTCCGAAATCGTGTTGTGCTGCAGCGCGCGGACCATGTCGCCGACAAAACGCTCCGAGTGCACGTAACTGACTTTCGCGTTGCCGTCACGCGCCAGCATCGTGTCGCCGATGGCCTGCATCAGGTGAGTCTTGCCGAGCCCCACGCCACCGTAGATAAAAAGCGGGTTGTAGGACTTGCCGGGGTTCTGGCCGACCTGGACCGCCGCGGCCTTGGCGAGCTGGTTGCTCTTGCCTTCGACGAACGAGTCAAACGTGAACGAGGGATTGAGACGGCTGGCCAGCAGACGTGTTGGCGTGCCGGCCGCGGCCGGCGGCGCGGCCGGCGCCGCCGCTTGCGCCGGGCTCACGGACCGTGGGGGCCTCACGGAGCCGACCTCGACGACGACGTTGAGGCCGTTGCCGCTCACGAGTTCGGTAATGCGTTCGTAATGATGCCGCTTGAGCCAGTCGACGACAAAATGATTGGGCGCGAGAAGGCGCAGCGTGTGATCGTCTTCGATGGCCTGCAACGGCCTGATCCAGGTGTTGAACTGCTGTTCCGGCAATTCCGCCTGCAATTCGCGAACGCAGTGATTCCAGAGTGTTGATTGAGCCTGCAAGCGCGCCCCCGCAACGCAAATACGATTGTGTGCAATGCGATCGTGTGAGAAAAGCCGGAAAAGACCCAGCAGTCTATAACGTCTCTCTAGGTCGCGCCACAGCAGAAAATCGAATACGGAAACGGCCTCGTTGGGCGCCCATCTATTGACAGGATTTGCGCCCCCGCGTACCCTTGCCGGCCTTCTTATCCCCGGGGTATAAACCCCAAGCCAAACAAGCAGGTAGCCGGCAATGAAACGCACCTTCCAGCCCAGCAAAATCAAACGGGCCCGCACCCATGGTTTTCGGGCACGCATGGCTACGAAAGCAGGCCGCCGGATTTTGAAACAACGCCGGGCGAAAGGCCGGGCCCGGCTCGCGCCGTAAGTACCGCGCTATCGCGACCACGATTACGAGCAACAAGCCACCGAAAACAGCCTGTGTTGAAGACGAACGGGCACAACGCTTCCGCCGAAGCCATCGGCTACCGGATGCCCCTTCGTTCAGTCGGGTTTTCAAAAAGCCGCAACGTAGTCGAGACAAATTCTTTACCGTGTTGTATCGAAGCAATGGTAGCGTTAGCGCCCGGCTCGGGCTCGCCATTGCAAAAAAACACTGCCGGCTGGCAAGCGGGCGTAACCGGATCAAGCGAGCGATCCGCGAGTCATTTCGACAACAACAAGGCAGCTTAGGTGGGATCGACGTGGTCGTAATGAATACACCCGCGACACAGTACGCCGACAACAGGACGCTTTTCGAGAGCCTGGAGTCGCACTGGCAGCGCTGCCGTTCAACGCGAGTACCGACGCCGCCCGGGCAGGGATCACGCTGATATGGACAATCAACGACTGCTGGTTTGGGGGTTCTTCGGGTTTCTCCTGTTCTTGACCTGGCAGGCCTGGCAGCAGGACTACGGACCTGAGCCCGGGCAGCGGACGTCGCCGACCGCCGAGCAGTCGCGGCCGACGGACCAGCCGCCGCAAAACACGGCGTTGCCGGACCTTCCCGCCGCCGAAACCGGACCACCGGAGATCGAAACGGCCGTCGAAACGAATGGCGTGCCCGCCGCTGCGGACACCGTGGACGAACGCATTGTCACCGTGGTCACCGACGTATTCGAGCTGGAGATAGGCGCACGTGGCGGCACGTTCCGCCGGGCACTGCTGAAAAACTATCCCGTCGCAAAGGACCGACCCGACGACTGGGTCGAACTGCTGAGTCCGCAACGCGCGACATTGGGGCTTCTGCACACCGGCGTTCGGCTGCGCAACGCGGAAAACGAACCCAATCAATTCGCGACGTTCAGCGTCGCCCGCGAACGCTATGAACTCGGCGATGACGATGAACTCGTGATTCCGCTGACCTGGACGGACGACGCCGGCCTTCGCATGGAAAAACGCTACCGGATTCGGCGAGGCAGCTATCGGATAGACGTCGAGCAACGTCTCATCAATCGTAGCGAAAACGCGATTGACGCCGCCGCGTACGCGCAGCTGCAACGCCATTCGGCGGAGCCGGAGCGCTCGATGTTCGACGTCGATACCTATTCGTTCGACGGCCCGATCGTTTATGACGGCGAGAAATCGGAAAAGCTGGCGCGCGACGACCTGTTGGACGACGGGCCGTTCAATTTTGTCAGCAGTTCGGGCTGGGTAGCCGGGATTCAACATCACTTCTTGCGTGCCGTCGTGCCGCCGGCGGGGCAAGAGCAGCGTTTCAGCGTCAGCGTTCGCGACGACGTCGCAACCGCCAACGTGATCGGTCCCGCGCAAAGCGTTGCTGCGGGCGGCGACGCCGTCTTCAATACCACGCTTTTCGTCGGCCCGAAGCTGCAGGCGCAGCTCGAGGATATCGATGAAACGCTCAAACTCACGGTCGACTACGGCTGGCTGACCATTCTTTCACAGCCGCTGTTCTGGCTACTGAGCGGGGTCTACGAGTTCGTCAAGAACTGGGGTCTGGCGATCATTTTCGTCACTTTTCTGATCAAGCTTGTGTTCTACAAGCTGACCGAGGCAAGCGGCCGGTCGATGGCGAAAATGCGCGAAATACAACCGCGCATGAAGGCTTTGCAAGACCGTTACAAGGATGACCGGCAGGCCTTGAGCCAGGCGATGATGGACCTTTACAAGCGAGAGAAGGTCAACCCGGCCGCCGGCTGTCTGCCGATTCTCATCCAGATGCCGTTTTTCCTGGCCTTCTACTGGGTGTTGCTGGAAAGCGTCGAAATGCGCCAGGCGCCGTTTGCGCTGTGGATTACCGATTTGTCGACGCGCGACCCGTATTTCATTCTGCCGCTGATCATGGGCGCGGCGATGCTGTTCCAACAGAAGCTGAACCCGGCGCCCGCCGATCCCGTGCAGGCGAAGGTGATGCAGATCATGCCGATCATGTTCACGGGTTTCTTTGCGTTTTTCCCGTCCGGCCTCGTGCTGTATTGGGTGACCAACACGCTGCTGTCGATTGCGCAGCAGTGGCACATCAACAAAGTGGTTGCGGCCGAAGGCAAACACGGTCGAAAAAACTCGAAAAAGAAGAAAAAGGGCGACTGAACCGCACTACGCCGTAGGACACCCCTGTAGGAGCCCGTCCTGACGGGCGATTCCCCTTCCTTTTGACAATCGTGCCCGGCCTTGCCATTGGGGAGGTGTTTGGTGGAATGGCTCCCTGCGGTCCGCTTTATTTCCACCAAACACCTCCCCAACGACAAGGCCGATTTGTGCCGCCGCTGAGGCTCGTGGAAGCCAAATGCCTGGCCAAGCTGCTATGCGGAGAGGATTGCTACCGGGGACCTCTTTAGGGGAAATAAAGCGGACCGAAGGAAGCCATTCCCCTAAAGAGGTCCCCGGTAGCAATCCTCCGACGAGATACTCAACCAGCGATGACGTCGGCAGGATCACCCGTCAGGACGGGCTCCTAGTGGCGCGTGGCTGCGAAGCGGTCAGCGAGTGCGGATTTTCACCTCGGCGTGCAGCGTCTTGTGGACCGGGCAGCGGTCTGCGATTTCCAGCATGCGTTCTCTTTCGGCGGCGCTCATCGACCCCTCCAGGGAGATGGTTCGCTCGAACTCGTCGATCTTACCCTCGGCGGTATCGCAGTCTTCGCAGTCCTTGGCGTGAATTTTGTTGTGGCGAACGCGAACGGTTGCCGAATCGAAGTCCAGCCCCTTGTGATCGGCGTACATGCGCAGCGTCATCGACGTGCAGCTCGCGAGCGCCGCCGACAAATAGTCGTACGGCGTCGGGCCTAGATTCGTACCGCCGTACGACAACGGCTCGTCGGCGAGCATCGGGTGACCCGCCACCGACAGGTCGGTTCTGAAGCCGCCGCCGGACGTGCGGGCGACAACCTCATCGGCGTTCCCCGTCAGGTCGTCCGCGGTTTCCGCCAGGGGCAAAAAGCGGCTGGCCCAGGCAGCCAGGACGCGGCCGGCATAAAGGGAATCCTCCTCGCGACTCAGAAGGTGGTCGGCCTTGTCGAGGCTGACAAAACTCTTCGGGTGTTTGGCGTTCATAAACAGCGTGCTGGCGTTGTCTATCTCGACGACGTCGTCCAGCGGCGCGTGCATGATCATGAGCGCCTTGCGCAACGAACCCACGCTTTCGGGCATGGGGTGTTTGTGCAGGTCGTCGAGGAACTGGCGTTTCATTCTGAACGGCCGTCCGCCCAGCGATACCTCGGCTTCGCCCCTGGCGTCCAGTTCCTCGCGGGCGTCCTCGAACATGTGCGCGACGTGCGTGGGCGTGGACGGCGAGCCGATGGTCGCGACGGCCAACGCCGAGGGTATGCTGCCTGCGGCCTGCAGCACGGCGGTGCCGCCGAGGGAATGGCCGATGAGCAGCTGCGGCGCCGAGTGTTCGTCGGCCAGGTAGTCGGCCGCCGCAAGCAGATCGCCAACGTTGCTCGAGAAGCTGGTATCGGCAAACTCGCCTTCGCTTTGCCCGAGACCGGTAAAATCGAAGCGGAGCACCGCAAAACCGGCGTCCACCAGGGCGCGGCTCAGATGGGTTGCGGCCTTCAGGTTCTTAGAGCAGGTAAAGCAGTGTGCGAACAGCGCAAATGCCGTCGGCGGCGAATCCGGCAGATCGAGAATTCCGGCAAGCGATTCACCCCCGGGGTTTTTGAAGCGAACGTTTTTTCTCGGCATGGCGGCCCGTCCTGTGGTTGTATACGGCGATGAATCAACCGCCGATCTACGTAAACGATACGATCGTTGCAGCGGCGACGCCACCCGGAACCGGCGGTGTCGCCGTCGTGCGGCTGTCGGGGCCGAAGGTCGAGACGATTGGCGCCGCAATGCTCGGCGAGCTGCCGGCGGAACGAAGAGCCGAGCTGAAGACCTTCGTGGACGATGCCGGCGAGGCCATCGACACGGGTATCGCCCTGTATTTTCCGGCGCCGAACTCGTTTACCGGGGAGTCGGTGCTCGAACTGCACGGTCACGGCGGACCGGTGCCGGTGGCGTCGCTCGTGGACGCCGCCGTGCGGCTGGGCGCAAGGAGGGCGGCCGCCGGTGAATTCTCGCAGCGCGCTTTTCTGAACGACAAGCTCGATCTCGTTCAGGCGGAGGCGATCGCCGATCTCATCGAGAGCGGCACCCGGCAGGCCGCCCGCGCGGCGTTAAGGTCTTTGAGCGGGGTCTTCTCGACAAGAATCCAGACGTTAAAAGAACGGCTGGTCGAACTGCGCCTGCATGTCGAAGCGGCGCTCGACTTTCCCGAAGAGGAAATCGATTTTCTCTCGGACGAGTCGCTCGCCGAGCGCATTGCCGTTTGCGCGATGGAGTTTGCCGAAATCCTGCCGGCCGCTTCGGCCGGCCGCGTGTTGCGCGACGGCTACCAGCTCGTGATCGTCGGCCGGCCGAACGCGGGCAAGTCCAGCCTGTTGAATCTGTTGAGCGGACAGGACGCGGCGATCGTGACCGACATCGCCGGCACGACTCGCGACATCCTGCGTGAGCGTATCAATATCGACGGCCTGTCCGTGGAGCTCGTGGATACCGCCGGCCTGCGCGAGGACGCCAATCAGATCGAGGCGGAAGGTATCCGGCGCGCCCGCGCGGCGGTCCGCGAGGCCGATGCGGCGCTTTGGATTCAGGACGCCGCCGAACGCGGGGGTGACGATGCACTCGTGGACACGCTGCCGGCGGACATGCCGGTCATCGTCGTGCGCAACAAGATCGATCTCAGTGGTGAGGCGCCGGGTGTTCGGGAAAATGCTCCGAACGTCGTCCATCTGTCCGCGAAAAGCGGCGAAGGCCTCGAAGCCCTGATAAGCGCCATTCGGCAACTGGCAGGCTTCAGGGACCAGGGCGAAGGGGCGTTTACCGCGCGCAGGCGGCACATCGAGGCGCTGAGCCGCGCCGAAGAACATTTCGCGCACGGGCGCAGGGCGCTGGACGAAGCGCGTTCCGGCGAGCTGCTGGCCGAAGAACTCAAACTTGCGCTCGACGCGCTTGGCGAGATTACCGGCGAGTTTTCCAGCGACGATCTGCTGGGGCGGATTTTCTCCGAGTTTTGTATCGGCAAATAGCCGCGTGTTCGACGCTAACCCAGCAGCCCTTCGCGACGATAGAGACGGGCGCACAACAGCGTCAGCAGCGCGCCGATGGCCAGTGTGCCGCCGACCGATACCGCAACGTGCAGCCAGTTCAGCGCCTCGTTTTTTATCAGCCCCACGAGCAGAAGGTGTTGACTCAGCGACGGTATGAACATCAGCGCCGTGCTGGGTCGGACCATCAGGATGCTGACGATCAATATCGGCAGCGTCGGCGCCAGCAACACGACGCTCAGCCAGGTCTGCGCCTCTTTGTAACTCTTGGTGAACGAAGCAACCAGGGTCATCAGTGCGGCGCCCAGGAGCGCAAACGGCAGCAGCAGGAAAAACGCGGTGACGACAACCGGCGGTCCGAAATTGGGCGTCATGCCAAGCTGTTGCAGCGGAACGAATTTGAGCGTCACGTAAAAGGACACGAGACTCAGCGACAGCGATAGCGCCATGAAAAAACAGGCCGCAAAAATCTTGCCGTAAATGAGCTGGTCGCGCGTGACGGGCAGGCACAGCAAAGGCTCGAGCGACCCGCGCTCGCGTTCGCCGGCCGTGGAATCGATGGCCAGGTTCATGCCGCCGGTCAAGAGCGCGAAAATAAAAAAGTAGCTGAGCATGCCCAGCAGCATCGCGGAACGGCCGCTGGGGGTCGAGACGTCGACGAGGTCGATATTGAGCGGGCGCATGACGACCGGGCTGATGCCCCTGGCCGTCAACCGCATGCCGGCGATTTCCCGGTTGTAGGCGGACAGCGCCCGAATCGCCCGCCGCGCCTCCCGCTCGGCGGTCGTGTTCGATTGATCCGAGATTACCTCGATGCGCGACGGCGTGGCGGAGGCCAGGTCATCGCCGATGGACTCCGGTATCAGCACGACGACGTCGTGGACGCCGTCGAGCACCGCCTGCATGGCCGCTTCGCGGTTCTCCGGCGCTTCGCTGATCTCGATGTTCTGGCTCTCCAGGTAGCGCAGCAGATTCGGCGCAAACTCCGCGCCGATCACCGGGAGGTCCAACGGTTCGTCCTCGTTGCTCAGGGACTGCTTCAGGGACAGGTTGATCACGAACGCGAACAGGATGGGTCCGAACAGCGGGCCCATCAGCAGTGCCGACATCAGCGTGCGGCGATCGCGGAAATTGTCCGTGAGTTCTTTCAGAAACACCGTGCGGAAGGTACGCATCAGGCCGGATCCACGAACGAGAGCGCTTTGACGAAAGCCTCCTCGAGATCGTCACGGCCGGTTCTCGCCCGAATATCGTCGGGGCTGCCGTGCAGGGCGACCTGGCCGGCGGCGATGATGACGATTTCATCGCACAACGCCGCAACTTCCTGCATCACGTGGCTGGAAAACAGCACGCAGCGGCCGTTGTCCCGAAGCTTGAGGATCAATTCCCGCAACGACCTCGTCGCCATGACGTCGAGGCCGTTGGACGGTTCGTCGAGGATGACGTTGTTCGGTTGATGGACCAGCGCGCGCGCGAGGGCGACCTTGGTGCGCTGTCCCTGCGAAAAGCCCTTGCTGCGGCGATCGGCGAAGTCACCGATGTCGAGATCGTCGATAACGCCCTGCACCCGCTCCTCGCGGTGCTCGGGCGGCACCTGGTAGAGCTCGGCGTAATAGCGAATGTTTTCGCGGGCGGTCAGATGCGGGTAAAGGCCCGAGCCGTGCGGCAGCGTGCCCATCCGTCCGCGCGCCCGTAGCGCGTCGACGACGACGTCCGCTCCGTCGACCGATGCGCTGCCCCGATCCGGCTTCAACACGGTATACAGCACACGCAGGGTTGTCGATTTGCCGGCGCCGTTCGGCCCGAGCAGGCCCGTGATGCGGCCGTCGTCGGCCTGGAAACTCACGCCTCGGACCGCTTTGACGTCGCCGAAGGACTTGTGCAAACCCTCGACCCGGATCACGGCGCCGGTCCGGAATAGTCGAGGAAAAACGGCATTGCGTGCTGCCGGGCGAAACACTCGGCGTCGCTTTCGTTCAGCGTCATGGTTTCTATGAACGTGGCCATCAGGTCGGGCGTGCACCCGCGCGGCGCCTGTCCGTGGCCCTGCCGCTCGCCGGTCAGGAACGTGGCGTTGCGCATGTCGACGGCGGCCTCCGTTGCGAATCGTGGCGGCGTGATCGGGTCCGCTGCCCCCGACAGCAACAGCACGGGTTTCTCGGTGGCCAGCGGCGTCTTGAAATCTGCATCGATGACGCCCGCCGGCCAGACGGAACAAATTGCCTTCAGCGCCTCGAGCAGCACGGGCCCGATGTACGTTGCGGCGAGCTCTTCGTCGCTGATCGCCTCGCCGGCAAAAAAAGGCGCGTCCTCGGTGCAGGCGACCGCGTTGTGCATACCGATGCTAAGCGAGTCCGACAGCGTGTCGCTGATCATCAGGAACTGCGAGGCCAGCGGCGCGAGATTGCCGTGCGCCGCCTGGTCCAACAAAAACGGAATCAACGCGACGGTCGTCGGGTGATAACTCAACAGGCGAATGGCCGTTGCGAGTTCGTTGTCGCCGAAATCGAGGGTTTCCAGCGAGCCGGTCACCGGATGCGGCAGGGTCACGCTGTGCGGTGATTCTCCGAGCCGGGCTTCCAGGGCGGCAAAGTTCGCGGCAATGTCGGGAAATCGCAGCGCACAAGCTTCGTCTTCGGCGCAGCGGGCGAAAATAGCGTCCAGCGCCTTCTGGGCCTCGGTTGCAATCGCCGGACCCAGCGCGATCTGCGGCGGTACGACGCCGTCGAGGATGACGGTACGCGTCGCGTCGGGATACTGCCTGGCGAAATGCTGGGCGACCCGAGATCCGTAAGAAATGCCGTACAGGTTGAACGCCGTGTAGCCCAGCGCCTCGCGCAGGGCTTCCAGGTCGGCGACCGCAACACTGGTCGTGAAAAATCGCGGATCGTGCGGTAACTCGGCGAGGCAGGCCTCGGTTGCCGCCCGCGTCTGCTCGAGCGACATCCGTCCCTGCACGATGTCGTCGTCGACCGCGCAGTCCAGCCGCGCGGATTGTCCGGTGCCGCGCTGATCCAGAAGGACGATGTCGCGGGTGCGGCGGATTTTCTCGAATGCGTTGACGGTAGCGGCGTAAAAATCGCTGGACGCCTGTCCGGGCCCGCCGGCGATCGGCACCAAAGGATCGCCCGCGGGTTCGAGACTGAGCGCCGGAACGATCGCGACGTAGAGGTCGAGCTGTTTGCCCTCAGGCCGCGCCGGATCCTCTGGCCGCACGAGCGTACCGCAGCGGGCCTTGATACTCGGGTACGCCGGACCGGCATTGATACGGCACTCGGTGAGTTCGATGGTTTGTGCGCCGGCCATGGGAACGTTTGCGGCGGCAAGCGCCGCCACGATGGCTAACGTGAGTAGGGACTTCAAGACATCGGGCCTCGTGCGGGAGAGCGCGCAATATCCCAAAAAGCTCCTGCTCATGCAAAGCGCCGTGTCTCACGATCCCGCAACCGACCGCGCCCGCAGCGTGCGTGGATCGAGTGGCGGCGACCGGCCGGCACGGTTAGAATCCGCTGCCGCATTTGCTTAGTTTTTGATCAATGTCCGCCGACAACATCTTTGACGTCATCGTGATCGGGGGTGGTCACGCCGGAACGGAGGCGGCGCTCGCCGCCGCGCGCGCCGGTGCGCGGACGCTTTTGATCACGCAAAACATGGCGACGCTCGGACAGATGAGCTGCAATCCGGCCATCGGCGGCATCGGCAAGGGGCATCTGACCCGCGAAATCGACGCCCTGGGCGGCGCCATGGCGCGCGCGATCGACCGGGCCGGCATTCAATTCCGCACATTGAACAGAAGCAAGGGCCCGGCCGTCCGTGCGACGCGCGCGCAGGCTGACCGTCAGCTTTACCGGCGGGCGATTCGCGGCGTCCTCGAAAACCAGAACAACTTGAGAATCTTTCAGCAGTCGGTCGAGGACCTGATCGTCGAGGGTGACCGTATTCGCGGTGTCGTGACCGGTCTGGGCCTCGAGTTTCTTGCGCCCAAGGTGGTGCTCACCGTCGGCACGTTTTTGGGCGGCCGTATTCTGATCGGCAAAACCGAAACCGCGGGTGGCCGCGCCGGTGACGCGCCCTCCAACCGCCTGGCGGCGCGCCTGCGGGAGATGCCGTTCCGCGTGGCACGTCTGAAAACGGGCACCCCACCGCGGCTGGCCGGCGGCAGTCTCGACTACGAACGGATGGCCGAGCAGCCTGGTGACGACCCGCGACCGGTTTTTTCGTTCCTCGGCCGCCGCGATCAGCACCCGCAACAGGTGAGCTGTCACATCACCCGCACGACCGAAAAAACGCACGACATCATCCGCGAATCGCTCGACCAGTCGCCGATGGTCATGGGCATCATCGAAGGCGTCGGTCCGCGCTACTGCCCGTCGATCGAGGACAAGGTCGTGCGCTTCGCCGATCGCGACGCACACCAGATTTTCGTGGAACCCGAGGGGCTGCACTCGCGCGAGGTGTACCCGAACGGCATATCCACCAGCCTGCCCTACGATACACAGGTCCGCTTCGTGCGCTCGATCGTCGGTTTCGAGGCGGCCGAAATCACCCAGCCGGGTTACGCGATCGAATACGACTATTTTGATCCGCGGGATCTCAAGCCGACGCTTGAGACGAAGTTCGTCGGCGGCCTGTACTTCGCCGGCCAGATCAACGGTACGACGGGTTACGAAGAAGCCGCCGCCCAGGGACTGCTGGCCGGCGTCAACGCGGCCCGCGCGGCCGCCGGTCGGGACAGCTGGTATCCGGCGAGGCACGAAGCCTATCTCGGCGTGTTGATCGACGACCTGATTACCCGGGGCGTCAGCGAACCCTATCGTATGTTCACCAGCCGTGCGGAATACCGGCTGCTGCTGCGTGAGGACAATGCCGACTTGAGACTGACGCCGGTCGGGCGCGATCTCGGCCTCGTTGACGATACCCGTTGGTCGGCGTTCGAGGCGAAGCGCGATGCCGTTGCCCGCGAGCAGTCACGCCTTGGCGAGGTGCTCGTCAAACCGGCGGCACTGGACGGCGCGGACCGGGCGCTGCTGGGCGTCGACCTGCAGAAAGACCTGCGGGCTATCGAACTGCTGCGCTGGCCGGAGTTCGACTACCGGCAGATCACCGGGCTGTCCGCGGTCGGCCCCGGCGACTGGCGCGCGGGAATGGATGCGGAGCAGGCCGAACAGGTCGCGTTGCAGGTCGAAGTTCAGGCGAAATACCGGGGTTATATAGCGCGCCAGCAGCGGGAGATCGATCGGCATGCCCGTCAGGAGTCGCTGGCGCTGCCGGCGGATCTCGACTACGACAGCGTCAAGGGCCTCTCGAACGAGGCGCGCCAGCGTCTGTCGTCCGTTCGTCCGGCGACGCTCGGCCAGGCGTCGCGCCTGGAAGGCGTCACCCCCTCCACGGTATCGTTGCTGTTGATCCACCTGAAAAAACACAGGCTTCGGCTGTCGGCATAAGCCGTCCGCGGACACCCGGCGTATGAACAATCTGTGGCGCAGGCCACGTTCCGCGCGAAGTGATGCGGTATGCTGACCGGCGTATCGGCGTTGACGGGCAAAACAACCATGAACAGGCGGCTGACAAGCGGGCGGGCGGCGACCGGGGCGGTTTTCTGGCTGACTCTCTGCCTGGCCGTATTCGCGGCCGGCTGCGGCTCCGAATCGCGGGCGCCCGGCACCTCGGTGCTCAATCGCAGTACCGGACCCGAACCCGAGTCGGTCGATCCGCAGCTTGCCCGTTCGACGCAGGCGCACATGGTGTTACGCGATTTGTTCGAGGGGCTTTTGAGCTATTCGCCCGACGGGCAGCTGATCGGCGGCGTCGCCGAACACTGGGAGATTTCCGACGACGGCCTCGAGTATAGCTTCAGGCTGCGCTCCGACGCCCGGTGGTCGGACGGCGATCCGGTCGTGGCCGAGGATTTCGTATTTACGTTTCGGCGGCTGGTCGACCCTTCAACCGCGTCGCCTTACGCGTCGCATTTGCAGTCGGTCGTCAATGCCTCGGCGATCGTCGCCGGAAAACTGCCGCCGGATGCCCTCGGCGTGGAAGCGCGCGGGCCGCACGGGCTGCTGGTCCGCCTTGAGCGCCCGAGCGCACATTTCCTGTTCAAGTTGGCCTTGCCGCCTTCGTTTCCGGTCAAGGCCGCCAACCTGACGAAATACGGTGATCAGTTTGCGCGGCCCGGCAATCTGATCAGCAACGGCGCCTACGTATTGCGGGGGTGGACGCTGGGCTCGGTCCTGGACCTCGAGCGTAACGAGCGGTATTGGAACAACGCGGCGACGTCGATCGATACCGTCCGATACCACGTTAACGAGGAACCGAGCGCCGAGCTGAACCGCTACCGCGCGGGAGAGCTCCACATCACGGACTCGGTGCCCACGGACGCGTTTCAGCAGCTCCTGCGCCACACGCCTGACGAGCTACGCGTCGCGCCGACGCTCGCCGTCTATTATTACGGCTTCAACCTCAAGCACCCGGAACTCGGCGGCAAGCCAAAGCTGCGGGAGGCGCTGTCGTTGGCTATCGATCGTGAGGAGCTGGCCCACAAAATACTGGCGCGCGGTGAGGCGCCGGCCTACAGCTTCGTGCCCCCGGGCACCAACAACTACGAACCGCCGCGCCTGCCGTACGCCGACATGAGTACTGCGGAACGGCACCAGCGCGCCCGCCGGCTGTACGCGGAAGCGGGTTACGACGAGGAGAACCCGTTCGAGATTGAGGTGCGATACAACACGTCCGATACGCATAGGCGCATCGCGCTGGCGATTCAACACATGTGGCGCGAAGTGCTCGGTTTTGAGGCCGAGCTGATCAACGAAGAGTTTCGGTCCCTGATCGCCAACGTCACTGCCAAGCAAAACACCGAGATTTTTCGCCTGAACTGGCGGGGCGTATACAACGACGCGTACGCGTTTCTCGACATTCTTCAATCGGGTCATCCGTCAAACTTCTTCACCTACGACAACGAGGATTACGATGAACTGCTGGCGCGCGCCGTCGAGCAGACCGAACCGTTGCCGCGCCGCCGATACATGGAACAGGCCGAACGCCTGATGCTCGCGGATTTGCCGGTCATCCCCCTGTATTTCTACGTCAGCAAACACCTGGTCGCCCCTAACGTTCGCGGCTGGCAAGACAACATACTCGATTACCATTACAGTCAGCATCTGAGTTTCGACGAAAGCAGGTAGTCTCACCCACCACATGCAGCAACGAGGCGCAATCCGATTTGCCTTGACGCGGTTGCTGAGCGCCATACCGACCTTGTTTTTCGTCGTCGTGATCGCGTTTCTGCTGATGCGCGCCGCGCCCGGCGGCCCCTTCGACGAGGCGCGCGCCCTGCCGCCCGAGACACGGGCGAACATCGAGGCCGCCTACCGGCTCGACGAACCCCTGTGGTCGCAGTTCACGAGTTACCTCGGCGGCTTATTGCGCGGCGACCTCGGCCCTTCCTACCGATATCCCGGCTACAGCGTCGCCGAACTGATCGGTAGCGCGGCACCCGCGTCGATGCTCTTGGGTTCGCTGGCGTTTCTGCTTGCCGTCATCGTCGGGGTCGGCGCAGGCGTGCTGGCGGCCTTGCGGCACAATACGCTGACCGATCGCCTCGTCACCGGGTTTGCGTTGACTGGCATTTCCGTGCCGGTGTTGATCGTTACACCGCTGCTGGTGCTCGTTTTTGCGATCCACCTGGGCGTCCTGCCGGCCAGCTGGACCGGGGCCGACGGCCCCAGCCGCCTTTTGCTTCCGGTGATCGCCATCGCGCTGCCGCCGATCGCCGAGATTACCCGTTTGACTCGGACCAGCATGATCGGGGTATTGGCCAGCGACTACATCCGCGCGGCGCGCGCGCAGGGTCTGGACACGCTCACGATCGTCCGCCGGCATGCGCTCAAGCCGGCCATGCTGCCCCTGTTTTCGTACATGGGGCCCGCGATCGCCGCGGTGCTTGCCGGTTCGGTCGTGGTCGAGCAGATTTTCGGCATCCCGGGGCTCGGGCAGCGTTTCGTGCTGGGTGCGCTCAATCGCGATTACACGCTGGTTCTCGGCATCGTCATCCTGTACGCAACCCTGGTCATCGTCCTGAATCTGCTGGTCGACATTCTGTACGGGTTCCTGGATCCGAGGATTCGCGGCCGATGAGGGCCGGGATTGCGCCGGCCCGGTTCGGCAAGCGGCTGGCCGGCAACCGTATGGTCATCGTGACCGCCGGCCTGCTCGCGGGCATTGCCGCGCTGGCGTTAATCGGTCCGCTGGTGAGCCCGCATGCCTATCAAACCGTCAACACCGATCTGCAGCTGATGCCGCCGAGCGTTGCCGATCTGCGTCTGTTCGGCACGGACGATCTCGGCCGCGATCTGTTCGTACGCACGATGATGGGCGTCAAGGTTTCGCTGCTGGTTGCAGTCGTTGCAAGCGTCGTGAGTCTCGTCATTGGCGTCCTGTACGGTGCGATCGCGGGATACGCGGGCGGGCGCGTCGATGCGTTGATGATGCGTGTCGTCGATATCCTGTTCGCGCTGCCGTTTATCTTTTTCGTCATTCTTTTGATGGTGTACTTCGAGCGGAATTTTTTACTCATATTCGTCGCGATCGGCGCCATCCACTGGCTCGAGATGGCGCGCATCGTTCGCGGACAAACGCTGAGCCTGAAAAAGCGGGAGTTCGTCGACGCGGCCCGGTTGATCGGCGTCCACCCGCTCACCATCATCTTCCGCCACATCACCCCGAACCTGATGGGGGTGGTCGTGGCTTACGTCACTCTGACCGTTCCCCAGGCAATGCTCATGGAGTCGTTCCTGAGTTTCTTGGGCCTGGGCGTGCAGGAACCGCAGACCTCGCTCGGTTCGCTCGTGAACGGCGGCGTCCGGCAAATGGAGCAGGCGCCCTGGGTGTTGCTGATTCCCGCCTCGCTGCTCGCGGTCATCCTCTTGTGTTTCAATTTTCTGGGTGACGGTTTGCGCGATCTGTTCGATCCTCGCGGGGTCCGCCGTTGAGTTTGCTCAGCGTCGAATCGCTCACGGTGCGTTATCCGAACGCGGACGCCGCCGCCGTCCGCGATTTGACCCTGTCGATGGACAAAGGCGAAAGCGTCGGCCTGGTCGGCGAGTCCGGTTCCGGCAAGACGCAAACCGCGCTTGCCATCATGGGCCTTACGGATGAGACGGGCCGGGTGAGCGGCAGCATCCGGTTTTGCGGCGAGGAGCTGCGTGGGGCAAGTTCGAGGACGCTCAGAAAAATCCGCGCGCGACGAATAGCGATGGTGTTTCAAGACCCGAAGTCGGCGCTGAATCCTTATCGACGCATCGGCGACCAGCTCGGGTTCGTCCTTGCGCAGCACGGCCTCGCGTCCGGTCCCGGCCTGCGTCGGCGGGTGCTGGATATGTTGGAGAAGACCGGCTTGCCCGATCCGGAACGCCAGGCGCGCGCCTACCCGCACCAGCTCTCCGGCGGCATGCGCCAGCGGGCAATGATCGCATCGGCTCTGATCGCCGAGCCCGAGCTGCTGATTGCCGATGAGCCGACCACCGCGCTCGACGCGACCGTCAAAGCACAAATTCTCGCGCTGTTGCGCGATCTTCGTTCACAGACCGGTGTCGCGCTGCTCCTGATTACACACGACCTCGGTGTCGTTGCCGGTCACTGCGAGCGCCTGCTGGTGTTGGACAAGGGCTGCGTCATCGAGCAGGGCAGCACGAAACGGGTATTCGCGGACCCTCGACGGACGCAGACGCGGGCCATGCTCGACGCCGTGCGTAACCCCGAACCTCTGGCACCCGACATTCAAAACGACCCTCGTGAAACGCTGCTCGAGATCACACAACTCTCGGTCGGATTTTCGGAACCCGACCCAAGGCGTTTCTGGGGCCGGCGGGAGCTAATTGCCGTGCAGCCGACCAGCGTGCGTCTCCGGCACGGTGAAACGCTCGCGCTGGTCGGCGAATCGGGCTCGGGGAAAACCAGTTTCGCGCGCGCCGTGCTCGGGCTGCTGCAACCGAGCGGCGGGACCGTCGCCTACCTCGGCAAGGTACTGCCGGCTCGCCTGAAGGACCGACGAATCGCGGATCGCCGAGGGCTACAGCTCGTGTTTCAGGAGCCGAGCGCTTCGCTCGATCCGGCCATGCGCGTCTTCAGCAGCATCGAGGAACCGCTCACGGTACACCGGCCGGAGCTCGGCGCCGACGAGCGAGCGGACCGTGTGCGACAGGCGCTGACGCGGGTCGGACTGGACGAAGAATTGCTCGAGCGTTTTCCGCACCAGCTGTCCGGCGGCCAGGCGCAGCGCGTCGCCATTGCGCGGGCGCTGATCGTCAAGCCGCGGGTGCTCGTCTGTGACGAGATGTTCGCATCGCTCGACAGTACGGTGCGCCGGAACGTGCTTGGGCTGTTGGCGGACGAACAGCGCCGCTCCGGGCTGTCGATCGTTTTCATATCGCACGATCTGAACGTCGTCCGGCAGATCAGTCACCGGGTGCTCGTGATGTACATGGGGCGGACCTTCGAGCTGGCGGACAGCGCCGATCTGTTCACGCGGCCGCAACATCCCTATACCCGGGCTTTAATCGATTCGATGCTCTGCGCCGACCCCAGCCGGCCGATCGTCGCGCCGCCCGTCGTCGGTGAAACCTCCTCGATGCTCGATCCGCCCAGCGGCTGCGTGTTCCATCCGCGCTGCCGATTCGCCGAGGCCCGCTGCAAAAAAGAGACGCCCCACGCGCGTCGGCTTGGCCGGGGTGAGGTCGCGTGTCTGCGTGCCGAGGAGCTGAATCTGAGCTATTGAGTCATTCCGCCGGTGTCGAACAGCGGAATGTTCATCGGCGCGCCGTTGATGCGCAGGAGCCCGGCGTCGTAGACGGCTTCCATTTCGTAGGCGTCGCCGCTTCTCTTCAACAGCCCCAAGGCCAGCAGGGACCCGGCCTCCGGCATGGACTGCACGATAAGGTCGTAAAGGGACGCCGCGATGCTGACGTCCGCACGCGCGTTCGTCTTGAGAAGCATCGAAGGCCAGGAGAACGCACCGTCCGAGTTCTTTTCCGGCCACTCGATGCGCAGCGAGGACCGCCAGTCGCCTTGCGGCAAGGATACGTTCAAATCGCTGATTTCGAGGGTGCCGCCGGCCGCCGCAAACCTTTCCAGTTCGGGTGCGATGTCGGGGTAAACCGCGTCCACGTCCGCTGACGGGTCCGCCCGGCGTTCGGCGCCCGCTGCCCGCAGGGCCACGACGATCGCTTCAACCGCCGCGGCGTCGAGATTACCCACGGCGATATCCACACTGAGGTCCGCGCTCCCGAGATCGGGGACAATCACGTTTCTCAGCGAAATCGACGTCGAACCGTTCACCCGATCGCCGTCGAGTTCCGTTCGGGTGTTCAGCAGCAGCTTCTCGAAACCGCCGTCGAGGGTGCCGGAACTCTGGACGTTGACGGAATCGATGTCGAGCAGGAGCGTGCCGACGCCAAACGTGAAACGGCTGCGGTCCTGTTGGGCGTCGATGCGGATTTCTCCGATGCCGGTCGTTACGCCGTAGGATTCGACGCTGATCGGCCGAATAGTGCCGTCGATCGACAAAAACCGATTCCTCGCGCTGGTGGCGACGGTGAGGTCGGCACCCGACCACTCCGTCCGCGCGTTACCGGCGACCTGGCTGCCGGCCTCCATCCGATAGTGAAACCTGCTGTCGCCCGTGAGACCGATGTAACTGTAAATTTTGCCCGGCAGCTCGACGATTTCACCATCACCCCGTTCGATCTTCAGCGTTGACACCGAGCTGGCCAGGCCCGGCTGCAGCGAGCCTGCCTCCCGGGCAAGCGACGTGATGGGCAGCAGGCCGTGATCGAGGTGCGTCTCGATGATCAGCGCCGCCGGGCCGCTGTCCAACGTGCCGGGGCCCGTGCCCAACAGATCGGAGAAAGCGCTGTCGCGAAGCGCGATACGATGGCGCCCTTCGGAAGAGAACCAGCCCCGGTCGAAGCGTTCGGCTTCGATGACGATATCGGCGTTTTCTTCCTCGACCCAGCTCAGATTCTCATCGAGGTTTTTTTCGGCCAGACGCCCGACGATGCCGGGTGAGAGCAGCAGGATCACCGCGAGCGCGAGTAATACTATGATCAGCCAGCGTTTCAAGACGGCGGGATCCGGGAATTCGTCACAAAAACCAATACTAGCAGGGTTTGTAGCTATGGCATTAAACGCTCAGTGTCACTACCATAGCGCCCTCCAATTCGCCGGGGAACGGTCCGGCCTCTAGCAGAAACCAGACATCCAGTGAGCATTCAGTTTCAGACCCGGCGGTCGCCGGTAGTCCCAGTCGTAACGACTATTGTTACGATCGTTACGTTGAGTCTTTTCGCGCCGGCGTCCGCGCAGGCCGCCGGCGACGCCGAAGCGGGTGAGCAGCTGGCGTTTACCTGCCTGGGCTGCCACGGTATCGCCGGCTATCGCAACGCTTACCCGTCGTATCGCGTGCCCAAGCTCGGCGGCCAGCGCCGGGAATACATCGTTGACGCGCTGACCACCTACAAAAACGGAACCCGGCCGCACCCGACCATGCAGGCACAGGGCGGCAGCCTGTCCGAGCAGGACATCGAAGACCTGGCGGCCTGGTTCGAGGGCGCCGCGCCGGCCGAAGATACCGTGACCAATGACGACGTTGCCGGACTGGACGCCGCTGCAGCCTGCGTTGCCTGCCACGGCGTGGGCGGTGACGCCGTCGTACCGAAACCGCCCGTGCTGTCCGGCCAGCATTCCGATTATCTGATCCACGCGCTGAATCAGTACAAGGACGGAACGCGCAGCGGCAACGTGATGTCCGCGTTTGCGGCCACGCTCAGCGACGATGACATGGAACGGATCTCCGCGTTCTACAGCAGGCGGGAAGGACTCTACACCCCGAAAAAAACCGACTGACGTTCTAACGCGGAGTGCCGGCGATGCCCGATGAGACAGCGCGAACCACGCAACTGGATCACGGCATCACGGCCATCGACACGGACTACGTCCGCCCCCTTCTGGACGCGAGCCACCTGATCGAGGAAAACGGACGCGCCGCGTTCGTCGATACCGGCACCAACGCCAGCGTGCCTCTCCTGTTGGATGCGCTTGGGCAACGCGGCCTCGACGTCGGCGACGTCGATTACGTTTTTCTGACCCACGTGCATCTGGACCATGCGGGCGGCGCCGGCCGCCTGATGCAGTCGTTGCCAAACGCAACCGCCGTGCTGCATCCGCGTGGCGCACGTCACATGATCGATCCGGGCAAGCTGATCGACGGCGCGAAAGCCGTGTACGGCGAAGCGGAATATCGGCGGATGTACGGCGAACTGCTGCCGATTCCGGAACCGCGTATCGCCGTTGCCGATGACGAACAGACCTTCGAGCTGGCGGGGCGCGAACTTTGCGCCTTCCATACCGAAGGCCACGCACGTCACCACTACTGCCTGGCCGATCCGGCCTCGCGGGGCGTTTTCACCGGCGACAGTTTCGGCATTTCCTACCGGGAACTCGACACCGCCGCGGGTGAATTCATTTATCCAACGACGACGCCGGTACATTTCGATCCGCCTGCGGCCCACGAAGCCGTCGATCGAATCATGGGGTACGAGCCCGACCAGCTCTACCTGACGCACTACAGTCGGGTGACCGACCTGGCGCGGCTCGCCGACGACATGCACACGCGCATCGACGACTTCGTTGACATCGCCCGCCGCCACGCGAATGATGAGCAGCGTACCGAGCGCATGCACGAGAGTATGTACAAGTACCTGCTCGAACACCTCCGGGCGCACGGCGCGACGGCAAACGACGAAGCTCTGCGCGGTATCGTCAGGATGGACGTCGAACTGAACACGATGGGGCTCGAGTTCTGGCTCGACCACGGCAACTGAATCGGATTCACCAATGCAGAATTTTCGCGCCTTTCGCATCGACAAGACCAACGGCGCCGTTGGCGGCGGCTTTTGTTCCCTGTCGATTGACGAGCTGAGCGAGGGTGATGTCGTGATCTCGGTCAGTCACTCGACGATCAACTACAAAGACGCGCTGGCGGCGACCGGCAAGGGCCGGATTCTGCGCCGCTATCCGCTGGTTGGCGGGATCGATCTCGCCGGCAGGGTGGTCAGTTCGACGGATCCGGAATTCGCGGAAGGCCAGCCCGTGCTGGTCAACGGCTGCGGCCTGAGCGAGACGCGCGACGGCGGTTATGCCGAATACGCGCGCGTGCCCGCGGACGCCGTCGTGCCGATTCCGGACGGCATGGACGCCAAAGAGGCGATGCAGATCGGCACGGCCGGTTACACGGCGGCGTTGGCGATTCACCGCATGGAGCAGAACGGTCAGCTGCCCGAGCAGGGGCCCGTCGTCGTGACCGGCGCGACCGGCGGCGTCGGCAGCGTGGCGATCGACATGCTGGATGGCCGCGGTTACGAGGCCTGCGCGCTGACCGGCAAGACCGACCAGGTGGACTACCTGACGGCGATCGGTGCGCGACGGGTGCTGCTGCGTGACGAGGTCGACTACGGCAGGCGCCCGCTCGAGACGGCGGAGTGGGCCGGCGCCATCGATAATCTCGGCGGCGACGCGCTGGCCTGGCTCACGCGAACGGTCGGCTACGGCGGCAACATTGCGAGCGTCGGTCTCGCGGCCGGCATCGAACTGAACACCACGGTGATGCCGTTCATCCTGCGGGCGGTTTGCCTTTTGGGCATCAACTCGGTCGATACGCCCCGCGATCAGAGGCTTGCGGTCTGGCGCCGCATCGGCGGCGATCTGCGGCCGCGGCATCTCGACCGGATTGCCGGCGACACGATCGGCTTCGAGGAGCTGCCGGAGCGTTTCGACGCGTATCTGGAAGGCGCGGTGACCGGCCGCACCGTCGTAGAGATCGCTTGAGTCCATGCGAGCGAGCCGCAAGGGAACGCTCTGCCTGCTTGCCGTTGCTGCCGCGGCCGGCGCCGGGGAAAACATCGACTGGCCGGCAACGGCCGCGGAACTGGGCATCATGCGCGGCAGTCCCGCCGCCGAGGACAAGCAGGTAACGCTGGCCAACTGGCAGTACGGACCCTACAACCGCTGGGCGTTTCAGCATGTCCGCGAGGTGCTGCCGACCGTGACCGTGGCCCGGGGTGACGGTCCTGTTCGTGCGCTGCCGGTGCGAAAACGATCGCTGGGCGGCGTTCGGTTTTCGCCGCCGGGTACGGCTGCAACCACCGTCGAAGGCATGCTTGCGGCAACGTATACCGACGGTTTTCTGGTGTTACATCAGGGTGAGGTCGTTGCCGAGCGTTACTTCAACGGCCTGACCCCGGAACGTCCGCACATGCTGTGGAGCGTCGGCAAATCGGTGGCCGGCATTCTCGCGGGTATCCTGGTTGCGGACGATCTGCTGAGCCTCGAGAAACGCGTCGCCGACTACGTGCCGGAACTCGCCGGCAGCGGTTGGGACGACAACACGATCCGCGAGCTTCTCGACATGCAGACGACGTCGAGCTGGGTCGAAGACTATGACGACGCGAGCAGCAGCGTCCGCCGTCAGGATGCGTCGAACGGTCTCCTTCCGCTGCCCGCCGAGTTCGGTGATCTGCCGCGCGGCAACTACCGGTTTTTGCCGACGATCGGCCGTAACGACGAGCGCCGCGGAACGTTTATTTACAAGTCCGGCGACACCGACGTCGCGGGCTGGGTCATGGAAAGGGCAAGCGGCGCGCGCCTCGCCGACCTGCTGTCGTCGCGACTCTGGTCGCGGCTCGGCGCGGAACACGATGCCTATTATACGGTTGATCCCTCGGGCTCCGTGCTTGCCAGCGGCGGCCTGAATGCCACGCTCCGGGACATGGCCCGGTTCGGGCAGATGGTCCTCGACGAAGGCCGGGTCGGCGACGAACAGGTCGTGCCGGCGGACTGGATTCGCGACATCCGTGCGAACCTGAACGAAGATGCCTGGCGGCGCGGAGATTTCGGCGACTCGTCCGGCGGTTATCGCGCGTTCTGGTGGCACACCGGGAACGCGCACGGCGCTTTTTATGCGATCGGCGTGCACGGGCAGTGGGTTTACGTCGATCCGCCCGCGGAGGTCGTGATCGTCAAACTGTCGTCGCACCCCGAGCCGCTGTCGGGGGACGACTTCGAGTTGACGCTCGCGGCGTTCGATGCGATTGCACGCGCGCTGGAAGCGCAGTAACCGGGAGTACCGGCAATCAACGTAAAACTGTTGCGACGACTGATGCCGTTACTGGGCATCGTCGCTGCCGGGACGGCGAACGCACAGCCCGTTGCGCTGCCCGAGGCGGGTACGCGTCTCGTGCTGCTGGGCACCGCGGGCGGCCCTTCCGCCAAGCGCGCCAGGGCGCAGCCCGCCAACGCCGTGATCGTCGGCGACGATATCTACATAGTGGACGCCGGCGACGGTATCGTGCGGCAGCTGACGCTCGGCGGCTACCCGCTCGCCAACGTGCGCGCGGTTTTCATCACGCACAACCATTCCGATCACGTTGCCGGTTACGGCCCGCTCCTGCTGCGCGCGTGGCTGAGCGGCCGACGGGAAAAAATCCTGAGCTTCGGGCCGGCGCCGTTGGCGAGGATGACCGACGACTATCTGCGGCACATGCGCTGGGACATCGATCTGCGAGTCACCGACGAAGGCCGGCGGCCGCTCGACGAGCTGATCGAGGTCAGCGAAGTCGACGGCGACGGTCCGGTGTACGCCGACGACAATGTGCGGGTGACGGTTTTCAGCGTTGATCACGGCGCCGCGAAACCGGCCTTTGGCTATCGCTTCGACACGGCTGACCGGTCCATCGTGTTTTCCGGCGATACCCGGCCGAGCGAAAACCTGGTCAAGGCCGCGAAGGGCGCCGACGTTCTCGTACACGAAGTGATCAGCGTGGGCGCGGTTGACGCGATGGTTGCCGCCGTATCGCCCGGCAACGACGAGTTACGCCGGCACATCATCGGCAATCACACGACGCCCGAGCAGCTTGGCGAGATTGCCACGGCCGCGGGCGTACACACCCTGGTGCTGTCGCACTTCGGCGGCACCGGCCACCCGCAGTTCGACCAGGCGGCGGCATGGGAAGCGGCCGTCCGCGAGACCTGGGCCGGCAACCTGATCGTGGGCGAGGACCTGATGGTCATCGAATAGCGGCACATTGGGGCCGACGACGCGTTGTTCTAGCGGCCAAACCGGTATTGGAGGCTCGTGCCGACGGACCAGTGCGTGTCCAGGTCGGTATCGAACCAGTCGAGGTCACCGCGGATCGCAAACCTGCGCGGCAAATCGAATCGTATACCAATGCCCAGGGTGACGCCGTCTTCGTCGGTATCCAGGGTCTCGTCGAGAACGGTCGATTCCTGTTCGCTGTCGTAATAACCGAGTTTGCCCAATAGGCTGGCTGAATCGGTGATCGGCAGTATACCCACCGCGGAGAACGTGACTCCCGTGTGTTCCGCGTCGACGTCGGCGTTGATGCCGCCGTCGGTACTCGGACGGAGAATCGTGTCGTCGATATCGCCGACGTCGAAATACGCGCCCTCGAGCGCGAAATGCTCGTTGAAAGCGTATCCGCCGAACAGGCGCCATCCCAGCGGACTGTCGTCGAATCCGAAGTCCCCGTCATCGTCCTCTATCTGAGTACTCGCGAAACCCACCCCGGCATAAAAACCGTCGGCGAAGCAGGGTGAGCTAACCAGTAATCCCGCGATGCTCGCAATCATCGTCCGTTGCAATACGTTTGACCATTCCATTGGTTCTCTCCTCAATCTGAACATGCCGGGCATTATTGTGACGCTCGCTCGTCGGCGGTATGCGGAAGGTGTACCGAAATTGTCGAGAGATGTAGCGCCCGGCGGATGCCGTTGTGCCGAGCGTTCGACGACATCGGGCGAGGATCGGTTTGCGACCGTGACTAAATGAAGCGGGAAATCGAGCGGCTAGTCGGCGTCGATGAGCTGGCGTTCGCCGATAGGTGTGGTGCAAAGGTCATTTTTTGTGGCGACAGTGTTGACGGAGCTGTCCACCGGAAAAACCTGAAACGGTTCTCTGAGCCTGGGCTCGAACAGGGCGTTCCTGAGGTGGTCGTCGAGTTCGGCGTTGGAAACCCACGAATCGAAGTCCGGTTCGGCCAGCATCACCGGCAGGCGGTCTCTGCGTATGTGCTCGAGCTTCGGGTTTCCGTCGGTTGTCATCACCGCGCAAGAATAGACAACCTGGTCGTCATGCACCCATTTCCGATAGAGACCGGCAAACGCAATGGCGCCGGACTCCGGGGCAACGTGGAATACCCGTTTTTCGCCCTTCTCCGATTTGAATTCGTAATAATTCGAGCCGAACAGGATGCAGCGGCTTTTCCGCAGCGCCGATGCGTACAGCTTGCTGTTGGGAGCGCGAGCGCAGACCGCGTTGAACGATCGCCACTTGTTGTTCGGCACCAGGCCGTGTTCGCTTTTCTTCAGCAGCATCCACCATACCGCCGGGACGACCTTACGTTCCTCGTTCTCCTCGATGACAATCGGCACGGTCGCCGTTGGTGCGATGTTCAGAAACGTTTTGACTTTGTATAGAGGCAGTCCGAGCTTTTCCATCAGGCGACGGACCTCGGGACTGTCGATGATGTTGTAGCGGCCGCACATGGTGTCAGCGCAGAATCAATGCCCGTATAAAAACCGCAGCGCGGTCTGAAAACGACCGGCCCAGGCCGATTGGGTATGTTCGGCGCAGGACTCGATAAAAACCTGTACCCGGTCGGGTGGCAACCCTTTCTCGATCAGAATATCGGACAGTCGCCGGACGCCCTCCACGGCTTCGGTGTTGCCGGGATGTTCGGGGCAGCCGTCGAGCGCAAGCTCGTTTGTCCCTATGCCCATGTAGACGCGATCGAGATTCAGGTTCGACTCCGCCGCTTCCAGCAAAACGCGGTTGTCGTTCACGTAGAAGGACGGACTCTCGAGAATCAGGCGGGAAAACAGCCCGGGCCTGGTCGCCGCAACGTGAAGCGCTACGAGCGCGCCGTAAGAGCTGCCGCCGAGCGCGCGTGATTCTCTGCCCTGTCGAACCCGGAATCGCCGTTCTATGAAGGGAATGACTTCCGACTCGAGGAAGGAAGCGTAGAGGCGCCCCAACGGCGAAGGCTCCGGTGGGCGGAGAGACTCATCCGGGTAGGGCAAATATTCACGGGCCCGGCCCGCCCGACCCGCGTTGTCGATGCCGACGACGATCAACGGTGGAATCAGGCCTTCGGCGATCAACTCGGCGGTAGTCTCGTCCACCTGCCATTCCTCCGATCCGAGGACCGCGGTCGCGGCGTCGAACAAGTCCTGCCCGTCGTTGAGATAAAGGACGGGGAAACGCCGTTCCCGACTTGCGGGATCGTCATACCCAGCGGGAATCCACACGCGAAGGTATCGCGTGTTGGAAAAAACGCGGCTCTCGATTTGCAGTATTCGCAGATCGCCCTGCACGCCGCCCGCCCGCGCGTCGTTGGATGTCGACAACGCGGCAACCGCCGTCAGCGCGAGCGAGTAAAGCGCGGTGCACGTTCGCAATAGTGAATGACTCGCCTGCACTTCGGTGAAACCTGCTCCAGTGGACGGACCGGTCGCGCGGGTATCCGACCGGCAGCGTGCGACAACGGCGGCTTCGGGTCAACGCTCAACGAAAAGCGCCGTCTTGCGGAACGTGGCGGTTACATCTGCAAGTGATGCCCGGCTTTCTTTTACCGATCGCTCAATTTGGGAATGGGCCTTGCGGTGGTTTAGAATCCGCTTCCCCAATTCTAATGCAGATTAAAAAATCGACCAGCGGAGATCGCCATGACCGTCAGCGCGGGTGCCAAATTCCGGCAAGCCCTTGAAGAGGAAAGACCTTTACAGGTCGTCGGCACGGTCAACGCGTACGCGGCACTGCTCGCCAAACGGGCCGGCTTCAAGGCCATTTACCTGTCCGGCGCCGGCGTCGCAAACTATTCCTATGGCCTGCCGGACCTGGGGCTCACGACCCTGGACAACGTCTGCGAGGACATCCGGCGTATCACCTACGTCAGCGATCTGCCGCTGCTCGTCGACGCCGATACCGGTTGGGGCAGCGCCTTCATGATCGGCCGCACGATCCGTGAAATGAGCCGCGCCGGCGCGGCGGGCTGTCACATGGAGGATCAGGTTTCGGTCAAACGCTGCGGACACCGGCCCGGCAAGGCGCTGGTGGAAACGGGCGAGATGATGGACCGGATCAAATCCGCGGTGGACGGCCGCGGCGACGACACGTTCGTGATCATGGCGCGGACCGACGCGCATGCCCTCGAGGGTCTGCAATCCGCGATCGATCGAGCCGCGGCCTACGCCGAGGCCGGCGCGGACATGATATTCGCCGAGGCGTTGACGACGTTGGACGAATACCGCGAGTTCACCTCGGCGATCGAGGTGCCGGTGCTCGCCAACCTGACCGAGTTCGGTAAGACGCCGTTGTTCACCACCGAAGAGCTCGGCCGGGCCGGCGTGCGTATCGCGCTGTACCCGCTGGGCGCAACCCGCGCGGCGGTTGCGGCCGCGCAAGACGTGTACCGCCGCATTCGCGCGGATGGCACGCAAAAAGCATCGATAGACGCCATGCAGACGCGCGACGATCTGTATGACGTACTGGGCTATCACGACTATGAAGACAAACTGGATGCGCTGTTCGCCGAACAGGGCCTGAAAACGAGCGATCACTGAAGGCGCAGCGAATACGACATCCGGACGATATCGGGAGAAGACTCAATGACTGCAGCAAAAAAGACCGGCGGACTCGCCGGCGTCTCGGCAGGCAGCACCGCGCTGTGTACCGTTGGACAGGAAGGCACCGGCCTGACCTACCGGGGCTACGATATCTACGATCTGGCCGATAACGCGAGCTTCGAGGAAGTGGCGTATCTGCTGCTCTACGGCAAGCTGCCGAATCGGGCGGAGCTGAACGCCTACGTCGAAAAACTCAAGTCGCTGCGCGGTCTGCCGGACGCGCTGAAGACCGTGCTCGAGGGGGTCCCCGCAAGCGCCCACCCGATGGACGTTCTGCGTACCGGCGTATCCTTCCTCGGCAATATCGAGCCCGAAGGCGATTTTGCGAACCAGTCGGCGACGGCCGACCGGATATTCGCCAGCCTGCCGTCGATGATGGTTTATTGGCACCGCTTTCACTCGGACGGCAAGCGCATCGAGGTGGAAACCGACGACGATACCGTGGCCGGCCACTTCCTTCATCTGCTGCACGACAAGCCGCCGTCGGAGCTGCACAGCAGGTGCTTGTCGACGACGCTGATCCTGTACGCCGAACATGAATTCAACGCCTCCACGTTTGCGGCCCGGGTCATCACCGCCACGCTGTCGGACATGCATTCGGCCGTTACCGGCGCGATCGGCGCGCTGCGTGGACCCCTGCACGGCGGCGCCAATGAAGCCGCGATGGAACTGATCGAAAAATTCGACACCCCCGAGCAGGCGACCGCCGGCGTGCACCGCATGCTGGAGCGTAAAGAGTTGATCATGGGTTTCGGTCATCGGGTGTATACGACCTCGGACCCCCGCAACGCAGTCAACAAGCGCATGTCGAAAACGCTGGCCGAGGAAGCCGGCGACCTGCGTTTGTACGAGGTTTCCGAGGCGATCGAACAGGTGATGTGGGACGAAAAGAAGCTGTTTGCCAACGCGGACTTCTTTGCGGCAAGCGTCTACCATTTTATGGGCGTGCCGACCTATCTGTTTACGCCGATATTCGTCTGCTCGCGCATTACCGGCTGGGCCGCCCACGTCATGGAGCAGCGAGCCAACAACAAACTGATCCGGCCGGCCGCCGAGTACGTCGGTCCCGGCCTGCAGGCCTGGGTGCCGATCGACGAGCGGGACTGATCAACTAGGCGCGGGCGCTCCGCGACCAATGTTGTTGGAGCCCGTCCTGACGCAATCCGCCCTCGATCGTTAATATGGGTGTATCCCGCGGATCGCGGATTGATCTTTAGTGGCTAGCTTTGGTCGCTTCTCAGGACGAGCTCCTACCATCATTTTCAGTACTATCAATTAGGAGAACCAAAACCATGTCTTCAAACGACATCCGCTCGGCGCGGCGTCCTGATCCGGATCAGGTGCTCGTCGATATCGCCGACTACGTCTGCAGCGCGGAAATCGATTCGCCGGTCGCCTACGAAACGGCGCACTACTGCCTGCTGGACACGCTGGCCTGCGGTTTTCAGGCGCTCGACTATCCGGCCTGCACGAAACTGCTGGGGCCGGTCGTGCCGGGCGCCACACTGCCGGGTGGCGCCCGGGTGCCGGGTACGTCGTTTGAACTCGAACCGGTCATGGCCGCCTTCAACATCGGGGCGATGATCCGCTGGCTGGATTTCAACGACACCTGGCTGGCCGCCGAATGGGGGCATCCGTCGGACAATCTCGGCGGTATTCTGGCGACCGCGGATTACCTGAGCCGCAAGGCGCGGGTCGAGGGCGGCGAACCGCTGACGATGCGGGACGTATTGACGGCGATGATTCGCGCTCACGAAATCCAGGGCGTGCTGGCTCTGGAGAACAGTTTCAACCGCGTTGGGCTCGATCACGTACTCCTGGTGCGTATTGCCTCGACCGCGGTGGTGACGCGGATGCTGGGCGGAGATCGCGAACAAGTCATTAACGCGGTATCCAACGCGTGGATCGACGGCGGCGCGCTCCGAACCTACCGGCACGCGCCGAACACCGGTTCGCGAAAAAGCTGGGCGGCCGGCGACGCGACCAGCCGCGCGGTACGGCTGGCCCTGATCGCCATGACCGGCGAAATGGGTTATCCGTCGGCATTGAGCGCAAAAACCTGGGGATACTACGACGTGTTGTTCAAGGGCCGGCCGTTCTCGTTCCCGCAAGCGTACGACAGTTACGTCATGGAAAACGTGTTGTTCAAGATATCGTTTCCCGCGGAGTTTCACTCGCAGACGGCCGTCGAAGCCGCCATGTCCCTGCATGAAAGCGTCAAAGATCGGATCGACGAGATCGACAAGGTCGTCATCGAGACGCAGGAAGCCGGCGTGCGCATCATCGACAAGACCGGCCCACTCGACAATCCGGCCGACCGTGACCACTGCATTCAATACATGGTGGCGGTGCCGCTCATCTTCGGCCGCCTGACCGCCGCGGATTACGAAGACGACGTCGCGAACGACCCGCGCATCGACGCGCTGCGTGAAAAAATGCAGGTCCGCGAGAACGAACAATATACGAAAGACTACTTTGACCCCGATAAACGCTACATTGGCAACGCGGTACAGGTATTCTTCAGGGACGGCTCGAGCACCGACCGGATAGCGATCGATTATCCGATTGGACACCGCGAGCGGCGTGGCGAAGGCATACCGGTCCTCGTCGATAAATTCCGCACGAGCGTCAGACCGAAGCTTGCGGAGCGCCAGTGGGACGAACTCAACGCGCTCAGCGAGGATCGGGAAAAACTGGCCGCGACGGCGGTGGACGACTTCGTGGCGCTGCTGGTGCGCTGAGCGCGTATTCTTTGGAGAGGAGTAAACCTTAAAGGGGCGGGTCAATGAAAAATACGATAGCGATGCTCGGTATTACGAGCGCCTTCTGGCTGGCGATGCCGGCGTCCGGCGAGGTCGTCCGCACGACCGCCAACAACGGCAATCTGATCATGGAAGACGTGCCGGCCATTCCGGCCGACGTCGTTGACAGCCTGAATCGTTATCAAAACGTCCGCTCCGCGTCGTTTCGCACATGGACGGAAGACGGCAACGGGATCTACATCACCACGCGTTTCGCCGACGTCACCCAGATTCATCGGGTCGATCGTCCCGGGGGCGCCCGACGTCAGCTGACGTTTTATAAGGAGCCGATCGGCGGTCTCGAGCGCCAGCCCGGCGGAGCGCGTATGATTTATACGCAGGACGCCGGCGGCAGCGAATTCGCCCAGGTGTTTCTGTTCGATCCCGCCAACGGTAGCGCGACGATGCTGACGGACGGCGAATCGCGCAACGGCGCGGTGCAGTGGGATCGCGACGGCCGCCGCATCGCGTATCAGAGTACGCGTCGCAACGGTGCGTCGAACGACGTCTGGTTGATGGACCCGGAGGAGCCGGACAGCGCGCGCGTGGTGTTGGAATCACCGGACGGCAGTTGGTGGGGGCCGGTGGAGTTTTCCGAATCGGGCAGCAAAGTGCTGGTTCAGAACTACGTCAGCATCGCCGACTCGCGGGTACACCTGCTGGACCTCGATACGGAGTCCCACACCTTGCTAATCGGCGGTGAACAGGGTTCCGGCGCAAACATGCCCGTGGGTTTCGATGCCGACGACGGCGGTTTCTGGCTGGTGACCGATCGCGGCGGAGAGTTCAGACAGCTCGCGTGGCAGCCGTTGCAGGCGGGCGCCGAGGTAGACATCGTTACGGCGGACATTCCCTGGGACGTGTCGAACGCCACCTTGAGCCACGATCGGCGCCGGCTGGCGTTTGCCGTTAACGAAAACGGGATGTCGCGGGTCTATCTCCTCGATACCGAAAGTCACGATTATCGCGCCATCGACGTTGTACCGACCGGCACCGCCTTTGGCCTCGAGTTCAGTCCCGACGACACACGTCTGGCGATGACGCTCAACACACCGCAGACGCCAAGCGACAGTTTCGTACTGTCCCTGGGCGAGCGTCCGCTGGAGTATGGCCGCCTGACCCGCTGGACGTTCAGCGAAGTGGGAGGCCTGGACACCACGGCGTTCCCTTCGCCCGAACTCGTCGAGTTTCCGACGTTCGACGAGGTTGACGGCTCGCCGAGGATGATTCCGGCCTGGGTTTACAAGCCGCCAGGTGACGGGCCGTTCCCGGTCGTCGTATCCATCCACGGCGGACCGGAGGGTCAATCGCGACCTTTGTTCTCGAACACGTATCAGATGTGGATGAAATCGCTCGGCGTGGCCGTCGTGCTGCCCAACGTGCGCGGCTCCGCCGGCTACGGTAAAACGTACCTGTCGCTGGACAACGGTTTCAAGCGCGAGGACTCGGTCAAGGACATCGGCGCCCTGCTGGACTGGATCGCGGATCAGCCCGACCTCGACACGTCGCGCGTAGCGGTCTACGGCGGCAGCTACGGGGGTTACATGGTGCTTGCGAGTTCGGTGCATTTCAGCGACAGGCTCAAGGCGGCCGTCGACATCGTCGGCATCTCGAACTTCGTCACGTTTCTGGAGAACACCCAGGACTACCGGCGCGATCTGCGGCGCCAGGAATACGGCGACGAGCGCGATCCGGCGATGCGCGCGCATCTCGAGAAAATCAGCCCGGTCAACAGCGTCGGCAGAATCAAAGTTCCGATGTTCATCGTACAAGGGGAAAATGACCCGCGCGTGCCGGTGACCGAGTCCGAGCAGATGGTCGCCGCGCTGCGCAATCTCGGCCAGGACGTTTGGTACATGAACGCGTTGAACGAGGGTCACGGTTACCGCAAAAAAGAGAATCGGGATATCTACCAGCAGGCGGTCGTGATGTTTCTGCGCCGGCATCTGGTCGGCGACGACGAGACGGTCGCTGATTCGCGGTGACCCGCAGCGAGCTTGTCCGGGCGATAAGCGAGGGAGCGCAGGCGCTGGCGCCGTCCGCGGACGGCGGTTTGTCCGCGGATTCGGTCGAGCGGCTCGCCACCCTGATCGAGGAACTCGGGCGCTGGGGCAGGCGCATCAACCTGACGGCGATTCGCGACCCGCGGGCAATGGTCAGCGGACATGTCCTCGACAGTTTGGCGGTTCGTCCGCTGCTGCACGGCCGTCGAGTCATCGATATCGGCACCGGCGCCGGCTTTCCCGGGCTTCCGCTCGCGATCGTGGAATCCGACCGGGAATTCCTGCTGCTGGACGCCAACGGCAAGAAGCTCGGCTTCGTACAGCACATAATCGGTCTGCTCGGCCTAAAAAACGCTACGGTGGCAAAGGCGAGAGCAGAGGACTATGCACCCGGCGAACGCTTTGATACCGTGATCGCCCGGGCACTGGCGGCCATAGCGCGGCTTACGGAGCTTGGCGGACACCTGCTTGGAGAGGACGGTGTGCTGCTGGCTTTGAAGGGAAAACTCCCGACCGAAGAACTCGACGACCTGTCCGGATTGTGGGAATACAGCGTGACCAAACTCAAGGTTCCCGGACTCGAAGATCACGCGCGCCACGTCATCGTCCTTCGGCAAGGCAAGGGGGCGCCGGCGTGACACGCGTAATCGCCGTGGCCAACCAAAAAGGCGGCGTGGGTAAAACCACGACCTGCGTCAATCTCGCGGCCTCGCTGGCCGCGACGCACCGTCGCGTCCTGCTGGTGGACATGGACCCGCAGGGAAACGCGACGATGGGTTGCGGCGTGAACAAGATGGATCTCGAAGCGAGCACCTGCGACGTGCTGCTGGGGGACGTCAGCGCCGCCGATGCGATCATCTCGGTGCCTGAAGGGGGATTTGCGATCCTGCCGGGCAACGAGGACCTGACGCTTGCCGAAGTGAAGCTCCTGCAGGAGATCGGCCGGGAGATGCGCCTGCGCAAGGCGCTCGCGTCGGTCAAGGGTGTTTACGATTTCGTGTTGATCGACTGTCCGCCCTCGATCAACATGCTCACGGTCAATGCGCTGACGGCGGCTGACGGCGTGCTGATACCGATGCAGTGCGAGTATTACGCGCTCGAAGGTTTGAGTTCGCTGCTCAGCACCATCGAGACCGTGCGCTCCACGGTCAACGTCGATCTGGAGGTGTATGGCTTGCTCCGTACCATGGTCGACCCGCGGGTCAACCTGTCCAACGAGGTGTCGGAACAGCTCATCGATCATTTCGACGACAAGGTTTTCCGTACCGTCGTGCCGAGAAACGTGACGCTCGCGGAAGCGCCGAGTTTCGGACGGCCGGTGCTGTTTCACGATCGGCGGTCGCGCGGCGCCCTGGCGTATCTCGCGCTGGCGGGAGAGGTGCTGCGTCGAGAGGACGCTCGTCTTGCCGCGGCCCAGTGAACGCGAAGCCGGGCATGGAAATGCGATTCTGGTGGGAACAATCGAATGACTAAAAAGAAACGACTCGGTCGCGGGCTGGACGCGCTGCTCAGCAAGGCGCCCGCCGAAACGCCGGCCGCAACCGACAATGAGGCGGACCGCCTGCAAAAGATTCCGGTCGAATTGCTTCAGCGCGGACAGTATCAACCGCGGGCGGACATACGCCAGGATACGCTCGACGATCTGGCCAGTTCGATCAAAGCGCAGGGTGTCGTGCAACCGATCGTAGCGCGGCCGCTCGGCAGGAACGGCAACGGTTCGCAGCGATACGAAATCATCGCCGGCGAACGTCGCTGGCGGGCGGCGCAGCTGGCCGGTCTTGCGGAAATCCCGGCCGTGATCCGCGACGTCGAGGACGAATCGGCTATCGCAATGGCGTTGATCGAGAACATCCAGCGCGAGAATCTGAATCCGCTCGAAGAAGCCAAGGCGCTGGAACGCCTGGTTCGCGAGTTCGAGGTCACGCATCAGGAAGCGGCGCAGGCTGTCGGGCGATCGCGTGCCGCGGTGAGCAATCTGCTGCGGTTACTGGAATTGTCCGACAAGGTGAAACCCATGGTCGAGTCGCGCCAGATCGAAATGGGGCATGCGCGAGCGCTGCTGGCCCTGACCGACAAGGCCCGGCAGTTGGAGGCCGCGCGCGAAGTGGTCAAAAAGGGCCTGTCGGTACGCGGGACCGAGCAGCTCGTGCGGCGGCTGTCGAGCGACGGCAAAAGCCCGAAAAAAGCCGCGGGAAAAACCGCGAATGCGGATATCCGGCGCCTGGAGACGGAGATGTCCGACAAGCTGGGCGCCAAGGTGCGTATCGACCATACGGCAAAAGGCACCGGCAAGCTGGTCATCAGCTACAACAACCTGGATGAGCTCGACGGCATTCTCAAGCACATCAAATAGCGGTCGCCCGTCAGGCAATCCGCCTCCGATCCAGAAGCTGGCGTATCCCGAGGATCGCGGATTGATTTTCAGTGACTGATCTCGACCGTTCGTCGGTGGGCATGAAGGTCGCGGAATTCGCGTCCGGTGGTACGCTGTGGCCAGCCTCCGCAAGGACGTCCCAGATTGGGAACACACGACGATGAGACAAACCGCGATTCTCTGCCTGTTTTTCCTCGCGCTGACGGCCGGCGCCAGCGAACGTCACTATCTAATAAAGAACGAGCGATTTTGCGATGAGAGCGGCGTACTCTGCCTGCGAGGCACCCTTTCTTACGAGGTGAACACGAGACTGTTCGCGCTCAATGCGAGAATTCGATCGGCGCCGGGCTCCGGGCTCTTGAGAATACGGCTGAGCGGCCGCAATCGGCTGGGTCACCTGCATCGGACCGTGATGGAAAAAACGGTGCGCGGCAACCTGGGCGAGATCGTGTCGATGCGCATGGTTCCGGACGCGCCGGACGTCTACCGCTGGCAGCTGGACTCGATACGGTTCGACGCCGACAAACGATAGCGGTATGGCCGATGATAGGATTGCGGCCGGGGGACAAACGTCATGATGGACAAACAAACCGGGCCGCTGGCTCGCTTCTGGGTCGTTGCGAGCCGAACCGCCGTTATTGCCCTGGTTGCCGTCGCGGGCTCGAGCGCCGCGTTGATGGACACCGGGTTCGGCAATCCGGCCGAGTTTGTCATCGGCGCGTCAATCGGTGTTGTCGCCGTTACCGCAGGCCTTCTGCTGGCGCGCGTCGTCGTGCGGCTCGTTCGGCCCGTGCCGATCAACGCGCTGTCGATCTTTGTCGCCGTGATCCTTGCGCTCGCGTTCCTCGGCGCGAATTCGCCGGCGCTGGTGCTGCGCACGGTGCTCGAACCGGGTGAATGGGAATGGCCGTTCGGCCTGCCGCACGGATTCGAGACGCCGTCACTGATCATCGTCATTGCGGCCGTCGCGACGCTTGCCGGCGGCGCTGCGCTCCTTCGCTCGGGTCTGCCGAGAGGCGTCGGGTTCTGGCCCAGGGCAAGCTTTTTGACCGTAACGCTCGTGCTCGTACTGACGAGCGGCGCGATCGTCGCCAGCCTCGTCAATGACGGTGAAAATCCCTTTGCCAACGACTATCGGTTGACGGCGGGTACGCTGCCGCCCCCGAATTCGGCGCCCGATCCGTCGCAAACCGGCGCTTACACCGTCGAGCGCCTGAGCTACGGGTTCGGCGAGAACCGGCGGCGTCCCGAATTCGGTGGGGACCGGGACTTCGAGTCTCGCTCGGTGGACGCGTCACCGTTCCTCGCGGACTGGAAAGGCGTCAAAAAACGCATGCGCGAGTGGTACTGGGGTTTCGGTCTGGATGACGCGCCGCTGAACGCGCTGGTATGGGCGCCGGGCGGTGACGGGCCGTTCCCGCTGGTGCTGATCGTGCACGGGAATCACGGCATGGAGGAATACTCGGACCCCGGGTACGCCTACCTGGGCGAGCTGCTCGCCAGCCGGGGTTTCATCGCCGTATCGGTTGACGAAAACTACATCAACGGGAGCTGGTCGGGTGATTTCCGCGGCAAGGAAATGCCGCTGCGCGCATGGCTCCTGCTCGAGCACCTGGCGCAGTGGCGCGATTGGAACGAATCGTCCGGACATCCGTTTTCCGGACGGGTCGACATGGACAACATCGCGCTGGTCGGGCATTCGCGCGGCGGCGAGGCCGTGCCGATCGCCTACCTCTATAATGGACTCACGCACTATCCCGACGACGCGACGCTGAGCTTCGATTACGGTTTCAACATTAAATCCCTGGTTGCGATCGCGCAGGTAGACCAGCGCTACCATCGCCGCGTGGAAATCGACGACGTCAATTTTCTCGCGCTGCAGGGCAGCTACGACAGCGACGAACCCGCGTTTCACGGCCTGCGTCAATTCAATCGCATCAGCTTGAGCGACGACGCGTATCGTTTCAAAGCCGGCGTTTACGTGCACGGCGCGAATCACGGACAGTTCAATTCCATCTGGGGACGTGAAGACCTGAGCCCGCCCGGCGCGTGGCTGCTGAACCTTACACCCATCATTTCGGCCGACGATCAGCGGCAGATCGCAAAGGTTTACATAACGGCGTTTCTCGAAGCGACGCTGAAAGACGAACGGCGTTACCTGCCGCTGTTCCGCGACCCGCGCACGGCCGCCGGATGGCTGCCCGATCACGCCTACGTCAACCAGTTCACGGATTCGGGTTTCGTGCCGATCGCGGACTTTGACGAGGACCTCGACGTGACCACGGGGACGGCCGACGGCGTGAGCATACACGCAAGCGGATTTTCGCTATGGCGCGAAGAGGAACTCAAACACCGCGACGAACGTCTGCAGGGGACGAGTGCGGTGGTTCTCGGTTGGGACAGCCAATCGCCGGTTTACGAAATCGAGTTGCCGGAATCCTTCTGGGCCGGCGCGAACGCCGACGTGTTGAGTCTATCGGTGAGCGGCTCGACGGAAACCGCGCCGGTGGATGGCGACGAAAACGGCGCGGAGGAAGACGACGAAGCCGACGAACCTGCGGCGCCGAGTTTCCGCATCGAGGCCGAAGACACCGGCGGTCGTGTGGTGTCGGTCGAGGCGGCTGATTTTGCGCATCTCGCACCGCCGTTGCGCGTTCAGTATTTGAAGTCAGAGCGCCTGAACAACGAGCGTTACAATGCCGAGTGGGAGCCGGTGCTGCAGCACATAGAAGTGCCGCTGCGGCAGCTGCTGTCGGATGATGACGACGACGCGACGGGCATTCGTTACCTCCGCCTGCGGTTCGGACAGACGGGGCCCGGCGTTGTTCTACTCGACGACATTGGGGTGCGAAGGCCTGATATCGACGGGACCGAGTAAACAAGCGCCGCGCATGCCCGGGCCGTTTTCGCCGGTGGCCTTACCCCGCGCGGCAACGGAACTTTGCATGCCCGCCACTGGACAAAAACATGAGGCTCCCAGAGAATCTAGGCCCTAGCACCTCCCACTCAATGACCTCATTTCGACCCCCTGAGAGATAAATCATGCTTGGATCGTTAATCCGCGCCCGAACACTGCCGCTGTTGCTCGTCCTGTTTTCCTCCGTGGCCGCCGCCGATGTGCTCGACGACATCATCGAGCGGGGAACGATCCGTGTCGGCGTCGCCGAGTTTGCGCCGTGGACGATCAAAACCAAGTCGGGCGAGCTGGTCGGCTTCGAGATCGACGTCGCGAAAAAGATCGCCGCGGACATGGGCGTGCAGCCGGAATTCAAAATCTACCCGTGGGACGGCATCATCACCGCACTGCAGGAGGGCGATATCGACGTCATCGCCGGTGGCATGGCGATTACCCCCGCCCGCGCGTTGCAGGTGAATTTCAGCCGGCCCCTGGCAATGTCCGGCGTCAGCATTGCCACCAATGTGAGGAAAACGGAAAACATCAAGACGCTCAAGGAACTGGACGACGAGCGCGTCGTGATCACGGTGGTGGCCGACACGTTCGCCGCGAGTGTCGCGCAGACTTTTTTCGAGCAGGCCACCATCAAAACCTATCCGGGCAGCGAGCCGGCCGAACGTGACGTTGTCGAAGGCCGTGCGCACGCCTATCTGGCCACGGTGCCCGAGGTCAATTTCCTCGCGCTGAAAAACGAACGGGCGGTAGACGTCCCGATGGCCGAGCCGCTGCTCGCGTCGAGTGAAGGCCTTGCGGTGAAAAAAGGCGAACAGGAACTCCTGAATTTTCTGAACGCCTGGGTCACGGCCCGGCAATCGGACAAATGGCTTGTCACGACCCGCGACTATTGGTTCGAGACGATGAATTGGATGCCGGACAGCAGCAAATAATGCCTTTGAAGCGACAGCTCCGTGCGCTCGGGTTTGGCGTCGCCGCGACGGCGCTTGCACTGGCCTTTGGCGCTTCACTGGCGCAGGAGGCCGATGAAGAGCCCGCTGCCGACGACGAGGAAATGGAAGAGATCGTCGTGATTGCGCCGAAACCGGGCAGCCGGCGACGGCTTGACGAGGTGTACGAAGATCCGCTCAGGGCCCGCATCCTCAAGGATCTCTACGAAATGCGGGCGGATCAGGAAGAATCCGAATGGCGGCAGAAACTGGCCGAAGAAAACGATTCCCGAATCAAGCTGGGCTACGACCCGCGCGATGAATACCGCCTGCGCAACGAGATGGACTTGACCGACCTGCCCATGGAAAACAACAAGCCGGCGACGCTGTTCCGGATCGGATTTTAGTTTCCGGTGAGGGGTCGCCGGTCAGGACGGGCGACCTTCTTCGGCTACTCGTCCCGATATTTCGCAAACCACGCAAGGATGTTGTCGACCTTGGCAATGAGCTGCGACGGCCGGCCGGCGATGCCGTGCGACGCGTCAGGGATGCGCACCAGCGCGGTGTCGATCTTGCGCAGCTTGAGCGCCTGGTAATACTGCTCCGAGTCGGGGATCGGCGTGCGGTGATCCTGTTCGCCGGTCAGCAGCATCGTCGGCGTCGAGACGTTCCCGACGAGCGACAGCGGCGACCGTTCCCAGTAGGCGTCGGGGTCTTCCCAGGGCGGGCTTGCAAACCAGTAGTCCGGCATGAAGGCGCCGATGTCGGTCGTGAGAACGGTGCTGATCCAGTTGATTACGGGTTTTGCCGATACCGCCGCCCGGAAGCGGTCGGTTTTGCCGACGATCCACGCGGTCAGAACGCCGCCACCGGAGCCGCCGGTGACGAAAAGCTGGTTTTCGTCGACATAGCCGCGGCCGATCACGGCGTCGACGCCGGACATCAGGTCGTCGTAATCCTGTCCCGGATAGTTGTGATGGATCTCGTTGGCAAAGTCGTAACCGTAGCTCGTGGAACCGCGCGGATTGGTATACAAGACGACGTAACCCGCCGCCGCGAAAAGCTGCACCTCGGCGGAGAAGTGCGGCCCGTACGCGGCGAACGGTCCGCCGTGGATTTCCAGAATCAACGGGTACTTCTCGTCCGGATCGAAATCGGGAGGCGTCACGACCCATCCCTCGATCTCGAGACCGCCGACGGACGTCCAGCGGATTTCCTCGACCCGGCCCAATGTTTTGTGGGCAAAAAGATCGTCGTTGAGATTGGTGAGCTTGCGTGGTTCACGGCCGCGGCGCCCATACGCGACGTCGGCCGGCCGGTACGGCGTGCCCGCCGTGTAGGCATAGGCGCCGTTGTCCGCGACCGAAAAGCCGCCGCTCGTATAGGGGCGGCCGAGGCTCACGCCGCCGAGATCGCTGGCGATCGATTCCATCGAGCCGTTCATCGTCAGCGTTGCCAGATGGCGGTCGCCGCTCTGGTCGTACTGCACGTACAGCCGGTTGGAGGCGCCCGCCCAGCGCACCGCGTCAATCGAACCGTCGAAGTCCGCCGTCAGCGCCCGCACGTTGCCGCCGTCGGCGTCCATCACGTACGCACCGGTGTTGTGATAACCCATCTTCCGATCGTCGTACCCCAGATAGGCGATCATCGATCCGTCCGGTGAATAGGTCGGCGCAGCGTCGGGGCCCAGCCGGTCGGTCAGCTGCGTCAGCGCTCCGTCGGCCAGCGCCACGGTCCAGATTTCGGACTGCACCGGATGGTGTTCGTAGTCGTCGAGGCGGTTTGCCGAGAGCGCGATGGTGTTGCCATCGGGTGCCCAGGACAGAGGACCGTCGTGGTCGTAGTCACCCTCGGTCAGCTGCCGCGGCGTGCCGCCGTCCGCGGAAAGCACAAAAACCTGCGTGTTGCCCGGTTCGAGATAACCGCGTCCGTCGGCCCGGTAATAGAGACGGTCGATGACCTTTGCGGCAGTCGCCCACTGCGCACCCTCGGGGGCCTCGGGCGGAGTTGCGAGCGTCGTACCCTCCGCGGCCACGAACATGGAGAATGCGATCTGCGATCCGTCGGGCGACCAGGCAAGCGAACTCGGCGTTTCGCGCAGGTTGGTGAGCATCGCGGTCTGCCCGGTATCCATCCAGCGAACGTGGACCTGCGCGCCGCGGCCCTCGGCCGAGCTGACGTAGGCCAGCCGGTCGCCGCTTGGCGACCAGCTCGGATTGGAATAGCTGTCCGCGCCGGAGAGCAGCGGGCGATGACGCCGGCCATCCGCGCTGACCAGCCAGATATTGCCGCGCGCGCGGTCGGTCATGATGTCCTGGGCCTGGCGGACGTAAGCGATCTGCGAGCCGTCGGGCGAGATCTGCGGGTCCGCGGCGACCTCGAGCTCGAACACGTCGATGTTGTTGAATATCGCCGGATTGGTGTCGGCGAATGCGCTTGTGGAAACGACGAGCAGCACGAACAGCAGTCGATGCATGGATGAATCCCCCGGGCGGTCTTGATGAGAAGACCGGAAAGCATCGCCCAAGTGGGAACGCGCTTGCAAGCCGAAAAGTCGCCCGTCGGGAGGGGCTCCTGCAATCCTGCGATCAATTCCTGTAGGAGCCCGTCCCGACGGGCGACCCGGTTGATCCTAGGCGACTTCGTCGACGTCGGACTTGGCGCTGTAGACGCGCCGGATAATGTCCGGCATGACGGCTTCGGAGATCAGAAATCCCTGCATCTTGTCGCATTCGATCGTCTTCAGAAACTCGAAGGTCTCGTGATCCTCGACACCCTCGGCACAGACCGATATCCCGAGATTGTGCGCGAGGCCCGTGACCGCGGCCAGCACCTGCTGCGCCACCGCGCTCGCCATCGCGCGTTTCAGAGCCGATGCGTGGATTTTGATTTCGTCGAAGGGGAGCTGCTCGAAGGTCGACAGCGATGAAGCGGCAACGCCGAAGTCGTCGAGGGACAGCCGGAATCCCTTGGTCCGTAGTGCCTGTAACACCTTTAGATGCGGCGCGTCCGAGTTGGCGACGTCGTGTTCGGTGACCTCGAAGGTGAAGCTGCTGCAGTCGAGACCGTAACCGTAGACGATCGTCGCGTACTCGTCCGCCAGGTGACGGTCGTTCAGCAGGCTCGGCGCAAGATTGATGCAGGAGTTCAGCTTCAGGCCCTGCTCGCGCCATTTGACCAGTTGCCCGGCGGCCTCGTGCAGGACGAGTTCGCCGAGCGGGCCGATCAGGTCGAAGGCCTCGACCTCGGGCAGAAACTCCAGCGGCCCCATCACGCCGTGCTCGGGGTGTCGCCAGCGCAGCAGCGCCTCGGCCTCGCGGGTCAGCCATTCGACGCCGTTGCTGCGTTCGACCTTCGGCTGGTACTGGATGAGGAATTCCTGATTCCGGATCGCCCGTTCGAGTTCTTCCCTGGACACGCGCAGCATGCGGCGCCGGCAGGCGCGGGCGGCGCTGCACAGGGCCTCGACGTCGTATTCCCGGTCAATCCACTCGACGTTGTCGAATTCAGCCAGCTGGTCGAGAAGCGCCGCTTTGCTGCTGCTGCGAAGCGCTTCCCGGTCGGCCGAGACGATCAAGGCGAACGGGTCTTCGCTCGACGCCAGTGTGAGCGCCGCAAAAACGTCCAGTTCGGCCTCCGATTCCGTCAAAAAGACGATACGACGGGCCTTGTGGCCCAGGGCACGAGCCAGCGAAGCGCCGTCGGTGAAATACTTGAGATTCAGGCTGAGCTCACGGGCAACCGCGGCCATTGTCTGCGTTCTGCCCGCAGACTCGCTTACCACCATCAACATGACGACCCCCTCAGGTACGCCGATTTCAGGTCCATTGTCCAAGCGGGGCCTGCCGTCCGTCGGCGGCCCCGGCAACCCCCTATTTATAAGCGCCGGACGGCGGCGGCGATGTGCGGTAGGTCGCAATGTGGGGAAATATCCTCATAATCCGCCCCCACCGCTCGCCCCCTGTAGGAGCCCGTCCCGACGGGCGACCGGGGTAAAACACTGAGCGTTGAGTTTCGGTGGTAAGGATCGCCGGCGGGGACCTCTTTAGTGGAATGGCTCCCTGCGGTCCGCTTTATTTCCACTAAAGAGGTCCCCACCAGCGATCCCCGAGCCCAGGCGAATCGTTGCGTCCCAAGCCGATAACTTGGTGCCACGGGCGTAAACCGTTGTCGTAAACAGGCGTTGTCGTCGGGGTGCTCTATAGCGGAAATAAAGCGGACCGCAGGGAGCCATTCCGCTATAGAGCACCCCGACGGCAATGCCCGGCAGGCCGGGAAAGACCCGGCAACGATCGCTCGTCGGGACGGGCTCTTACAGGGAGCGGTTGGGGGCGGATTTGGTCGTTGTTCCGGTGGGGCCAGAGACGTCGGTTTTCGGAGCGGCTGGAATATTACCTGCCGGGTAGTTGAACGGCCGCCGGCCGCCCTCATAAAATGCTTTGACGGCAAGGGATTTTTCACCGATTTGCCGTGTTGCCATGCACCATGACGCCCACTATAATGCGCGGGCTAAGCACAGGCCTGCTTGGAAAGAACGCCAATTCGACGCCACCAACCGCCGGTTAGCCGATGGACGTGGCGTTTTTAGTGCCGGAGGCAAGCGACGCGATGACGGGCCAGGCAGAACGGCAACCCGCATCGCTGTTCGGGCACTTGGTAATCAGAGTGCTCCTTACCCAGCTGGGCCTAAGCATGGTGGTCGCCGTGCTGTTTTGGGGGTTGAACGGACACGTATCGGGCTACTCGGCGCTGCTGGGTGGTCTGACCTGCGTACTCCCGAACGCCTTTCTGGCGCTGCGCCTGACGGCGCCGCGTCGCGACACCGGGGCCGGCGCCCTGGTTCGGGCAGCGTACGTCGGCGAACTCGGCAAGCTGGCACTGACGATAATCATGTTCATCATGGTTTTTACGCTGGTCCGGCCGCTGGCGGCAGGAGCTCTGTTTGCGGGCTTCATCGCGGGACAGCTCGCAACGTTCACGGGCTTCCTGATGCGGGACGGTAACGAGCAGAAAATGGAACGGAAGAGCAATAATAATGGCGAGTGAAGGCGAACACGGAGCGAGAACGTCCGGCGAGTACATCACGCACCATCTGCAAAACCTCCAGGTCTGCAAGACGGACGACGGCAGCTGGATCTGGAACCAGTGTGCCGGCAATCCGATGGCGATCAACGTCGATTCCATGTTCTGGTCGCTGTTCCTGGGTTGCGTATTCATTTTCCTGTTCGGCAAGGCGGCCAGAAACGTCTCGTCCGGAAAGCCGGGCAAGCTGCAGGCATTTGTCGAGATCGTCGTCGATTTCATCGATACGAGCGTCAAAGACACCTTCCACGGCAAGAGCAAGGTCATCGCGCCGCTGGCGCTGACCGTGTTCGTGTGGGTGTTCCTGATGAATCTGATGGACCTGATCCCGGTCGACTGGATCCCGTTCGTGGCCGAAAACTACCTGCACATCCCGTACATGAAGGTGGTGCCGACGACCGACGTCAACATCACGTTTGGCATGTCGATCGCGGTGTTTGTCCTGATCATCATCTACACGATCATGAACAAAGGCATCACGGGTTTCATCGGCGAGCTCACGCTGCATCCGATCGCCCCGCCGCTCAAGGGTCCCGGCATCATCGCGGCGCCGTTTATCATCGCGTTCAACTTCATCCTCGAGTCCGTTGCGCTCATCGCGAAGCCGCTGTCACTGTCGTTGCGGCTGTTCGGCAACATGTTTGCCGGCGAACTGATTTTCATCCTGATTGCGTTGCTCGGAATCTGGCAGCTGCCCCTGCACTTCGGCTGGGCGGTGTTCCACGTTCTGATCGTGACGTTGCAGGCCTTTATTTTCATGATGCTCACCGTGGTGTACCTCGCGCTGGCATCCGAACAACACTGACTTTGTCTTACCCGATCCTTAACTGGAGAAACTGATGGAAATTGTAATTGGATATACCGCACTTGCCGTAGCGCTTCTGATCGGCCTTGGCGCGCTGGGCGTAGGTATCGGTATGGGCCTTTTGGGTGGCCGCTTCCTCGAGGGCGCCGCGCGGCAGCCGGAGCTGGCGCCGATGCTGCAGACAAAAATGTTCCTGGTCGTGGCGCTGCTCGACGCCGTTGCCATGATCGGTGTGGGTATCGCGCTGTTTTTCGCGTTCGCCAACCCGTTCATTGCGCAATATCAGCAAGCCGTCGGCGGCTGACCGGCGCCGACGTAACGCAGGCGCCCGTCCTGACGGGCGACAACGAACCCGAAAGAACGGCAAACCAAAACGATCCAGGAAAAGTCCATGGACATCAACATGACCCTGATAGGCCAGACGATTGCAATGATCGTGTTCGTCACGTTCTGCATGAAGTTCATCTGGCCGCCGATCATGAACGCGATCGAAGAGCGTCAGACGCAAATTGCCGACGGGCTGGCCGCGGCCGAGCAAGGCCAGCAAAGCCTGGACAAGGCGCAGTCGGAGGCCGCAAAAATCGTCGAAGAGGCGCGCAAGCAGGCGACCGGCATACTCGACCAGGCGCATGCCCGCGCGAACGAGATCGTGGCGGAAGGCAAGGCGGACGGCGTCAAGGAGCGTGACCGGCAGATCACCGCGGCACGCGCCGAGATCGAACAGGAATCCAATCGCGCTCGCGAGGAGCTGCGCGGCCAGGTTTCCGCCATCGCGGTGGCCAGCGCCGAAAAAATCCTGCAGCGCGAAATCGACTCGAGCACGCACCAGGACATCCTGGGCAAACTCGCCGGCGAGCTCTGAGAAAACGGACGAGCTGACGAATGGCTGACAACAACACCATTGCAAGGCCTTACGCGCAAGCCGCGTTCGAGCTGGCGCGCGACTCCGGCGCGCTGGCCGAGTGGTCGGCGGCGCTGGCGGCCGCGAAAGCGGCCATGTCGGACGGCGCGGTCGCCAAGTACCTGTCGACGCCGAGCCTGTCCGCGTCGAAACGCCTGGAGTTCCTGACCGGCGTGTTGTCCGCCGTTGACGGCGAATCCACGGTGTTCGCCGGCGCCGATCAGCGCGGCAGCAACTTTCTCAAGCTGCTGCTCGAATACGGTCGTGTGCAGGTGTTGCCGGAAATCGCCGATCACTTCGAGACACTGAAGGCCAACGTCGAAAACTCGATCGACGTAACGATCACCTCCGCAACGGCGATGAGCGCGGCGCAGCAGAACGAGATCGTCGCGGCGCTGAAAGCGCGCTTCGACCGCGAGGTCAATCTCGCCACGGAAATTGATGAATCCCTCATCGGCGGCGCGGTTATCCGCGCCGGCGACGTCGTTATTGATGGATCACTGCGTTCTCGCCTCGAGGGGCTTGCGAACGCGCTGGTCGCCTGAAGAGGAAAAAGAAGATGGCACTTAAGGCTTCTGAAATCAGTCAGCTGATTAAAGAGCGTATCGAGAACTTCGAGGCCGCCGCCGAGGCGCGGGACGTCGGCACGGTAATCGCGCTGACCGACGGCATCGTTCGTATCCACGGGCTGGCCGACGCGCGCTACGGCGAGATGCTCGAATTCCCGGGCAACACGTTCGGCATGGCGCTCAACGTCGAGCAGGATTCCGTCGGTGCCGTGGTGCTCGGAGACTACAAACACATCTCGGAAGGCGACACGGTCAAGACCACCGGTCGCATCCTCGAAGTGCCGATCGGCGAGGCGCTGCTGGGCCGCGTCGTGGACGCGCTCGGCAACCCGATCGACGGCAAGGGCCCCATCAACACGACCGAAACCGCCCCGATCGAAAAGGTCGCGCCCGGCGTCATTGCGCGTAAGTCCGTCGACCAGCCCGTGCAGACGGGCCTCAAATCCATCGACGCCATGGTGCCGATCGGACGCGGTCAGCGCGAACTGATCATCGGTGACCGCCAGACCGGCAAGACGGCCGTCGCGGTCGACGCGATCATCAACCAGGTCGGCACGGGCATCAAATGTATTTACGTGGCCATCGGCCAGAAAGCGTCGTCCATCGCCGGCGTCGTGCGCAAGCTGGAAGAGTTCGGCGCGATGGAACATACGATTGTCGTCGCCGCGGCCGCGGCCGACTCTCCGGCCATGCAGTACATCTCGCCGTACTCGGGAACCTCGATGGGCGAATACTTCCTCGACAAGGGCGAGGACGCGCTGATCATTTTCGACGACCTGTCCAAACAGGCGGTCGCCTATCGGCAGGTGTCGCTGCTGCTCAGGCGCCCGCCGGGCCGCGAAGCCTATCCGGGCGACGTCTTTTACCTGCACTCGCGCCTGCTCGAGCGCGCTGCCCGGGTCAGCGAGGCGCACGTCGAAGAGGTGTCCGGCGGCAAGATCACCGGCAAAACAGGATCGCTCACGGCGCTGCCGATCATCGAGACGCAGGCGGGCGACGTATCCGCGTTCGTGCCAACCAACGTGATTTCGATTACCGACGGTCAGATTTTCCTGGAGTCCGACCTGTTTGCGGCCGGTATCCGGCCCGCGATCAACGCCGGCCTGTCGGTGTCTCGCGTCGGCGGCGCCGCGCAAACGAAGATCATCAAAAAGCTTGGTGGCGGCGTCCGCCTCGCGCTGGCGCAGTACCGCGAACTCGCGGCGTTTGCCCAGTTTGCGTCCGATCTCGACGAAGCGACGCGCAAGCAGCTGGAGCGCGGCCAGCGCGTGACCGAACTGATGAAACAGAAACAGTATTCGCCGCTGTCGGTCGCCGAAATGAGTTTGTCGCTTTACGCGGTCAACGAGGGTTATCTCGACAGCCTCGACGTCGCGAAGGTCGGTGAGTACGAGTCGGCGTTACACGACTACGCTCGCGCCAATCACGGTGAGCTGATGGATCGGATCAACAACACGGGTGCCTACGACGACGACATTGCCGCGGAGCTCAAGGCCTGTTGTGACGGGTTTGCGGAAAAGGGTGCTTATTAGGCGGAACGGGCTAACCTGTAGGAGCCCGTCCTGATGGGCGACCTGAACAGCTGTTTGTCGTTGGTAAGGGCGCTGCTTCGATAGACATTTATTTGGGACTAGCATCGGCATTCGTTCTACAACAGATTGTTTGGGCATTGAAGACGACATTCGTTTAACAAAGCAGCAATTGAATAACTAAGCGAGATACCGCCGACATTCGTTCAACAACGTAAAAACGGTTAGAAAAATAGGACACCCAGCTTGGCAAACGAAAAAGAAATTCGTTCAAAGATCCGCAGCGTGAAAAACATGCAGAAGATCACGAGCGCCATGGAAATGGTTGCCGCCTCGAAGATCCGCAAAGCGCAGCAACAGATGGAGGAGTCTCGTCCCTACGCCGAGCGAATCCGCCGGGTGATCGGCCACCTGGGCGCGGCGAACCCCGAGTACAAGCACCCGTTTCTGGTCGAGCGCGAGGTCAAGCGGGTCGGCTATATCGTGATATCGACCGACCGCGGTCTTTGCGGTGGGCTGAACGTCAATCTCTTCAAGAAGGTGATCGGCGAGCTCACGCGCTGGCGCGGCGAAAACGTCGAGGTCGATCTGGCGCTGGTCGGGGCCAAGGCCGTGCAGTTTTTCCGGCGCCTCGGCGGCAACGTGGTCGGCACGGCGACGCATCTCGGCGACCGTCCGCAGGTCAACGACCTGATCGGCTCGATCAAGATCATGCTGGATGCGTACAGCGAGGGCAGGATCGATCGCCTGTTCCTGGTGCATAACGAATTCGTCAGCACGATGAGCCAGAAACCGGAGGTGAAGACGCTTTTGCCCAGCAGCGCCATCGACCTCGGAGACGAAACCTTGCAAGAGCACTGGGACTACATTTACGAGCCCGATGCCGTCGACCTGCTCGAAGACGTTCTGATGCGTTATATCGAGTCGCAGGTCTATCGCGGCGCGGTCGAGAACTTCGCCTGTGAGATGGCCGCGAAGATGATTGCGATGAAGTCCGCCACCGACAACGCCGGCGAAATCATCGACAAACTGCAGCTCGCCTACAACAAGGCCCGGCAGGCGGCCATTACGCAGGAAATTTCGGAGATCGTCGGCGGCGCGGCCGCGGTGTCCGGTTAACTTGGATTACGAAACGATTGGCAGCAATTGCTGCACTAGAGCGGATTTAAGATAGAGGATCAAAACATGAGCACCGGAACTACCGTGCAGATTATCGGCGCCGTCGTGGACGTCGAGTTCCCATCGGACCAGATTCCCAAGGTGTACGACGCCCTGGTGATCGACGAGGTGGACCTGACGCTCGAGGTTCAGCAGCAGCTGGGCGACGGCGTCGTGCGCACCATTGCGATGGGGTCCAGCGAGGGCCTGAAACGCGGCATGGGCGTGAGCAACACCGGTAAGGCGATTTCGGTCCCGGTCGGCGAAAAAACGCTTGGCCGCATCATGGACGTGCTCGGCAAGCCGATCGACAATGCCGGCGAAATCGGCGCCGAAAAAACGATGCCGATCCATCGCGAGCCACCTACCTACGAGGACCAGGCGGCGACGACCGACATTCTCGAAACCGGCATCAAGGTCATCGACCTGATCATGCCGATCGCCAAGGGCGGCAAGGTCGGTCTGTTCGGCGGCGCGGGCGTGGGCAAAACCGTGACGCTCATGGAGCTGATCAACAATATCGCCAAAGCGCACGGCGGTTTTTCGGTGTTCGCGGGTGTGGGCGAACGTACCCGCGAAGGTAACGACTTCTATCACGAGATGACGGAGGGCGGCGTCATCGACAAGGTGACGCTGGTCTACGGCCAGATGAACGAACCGCCGGGCAACCGCCTGCGCGTCGCGCTGACCGGCCTGACGATGGCCGAGGCGTTCCGCGACGAGGGCCGCGACGTCCTCATGTTCATCGACAACATCTATCGTTACACGCTCGCCGGAACTGAAGTATCGGCGCTGCTCGGCCGCATGCCGTCCGCGGTAGGCTACCAGCCGACGCTGGCCGAGGAAATGGGCGTGCTGCAGGAACGCATCGCGTCGACGAAAACCGGCTCGATCACGTCGTTCCAGGCCGTTTACGTGCCCGCGGACGACCTGACCGATCCGTCTCCCGCGACCACCTTCGCCCACCTGGACGCAACGCTCGTCCTGTCCCGGCAGATTTCCGAGCTCGGCATTTATCCCGCGGTGGATCCGCTCGACTCGACCAGCCGAATCCTCGATCCGAACGTCATCGGTCAGGAACACTACGACTGCGCGCGCGGCGTGCAGGCGATTCTGCAGCGTTACAAAGAGCTACAGGACATCATCGCGATCCTCGGCATGGACGAGCTTTCGGAAGACGACAAGCTCACGGTGACCCGTGCGCGCAAAATCCAGCGTTTCCTGTCGCAGCCGTTCACGGTTGCCGAGACGTTTACCGGAACGCCGGGCAAATACGTGCAGCTCTCGGAAACGATCCGCGGCTTCAACGGCATTGCAAACGGCGATTACGACAATCTTCCGGAGCAGGCGTTTTACATGGTCGGTGGGATCGAAGAAGCCGTCGAGAAAGCGAAGAGCATGCAGTAAGGCGCGAGACCCAAACAATGCCTACCATTCAAGTCGACATCGTCTCCGCCGAGGGCGAGATCTATTCCGGCAACGCCAGCATGGTGTATGCGCCGGCTCGCATGGGTGAGGTCGGCATCGCGCCTCGTCACGCACCGCTGCTCACCGCGCTCAAACCCGGGGAAGTGCGCGTGGAGGACACCGACGGGAAGGAGCACTTCTTTTACATCACGGGCGGCATGCTGGAAATTCAGCCGCACCTCGTGACGGTGTTGGCGGACACCGCCCTGCGCGGCGATCAGCTGGACGAAGCCGCCGCGCTTGCGGCGCAGCAGGCGGCCGAGGAAGCGCTGGCCGGCGTCTCCGAGGAGACCGACCTCAATCGCGCACAGGCCGAACTCGCCGAGGCTCGCGCGCGTTACCGTGCCGCACAGAAGCTCAAAGGCAAGCGGTAGTCGGCGGAAAAGGCGAAGAAGAACAAGGGGTCGAAAAAAGGGGTCGGTTCGCGCAGTAGAACCGACCCCTTTTTTCTTGTTCGTGTGAACAAGGTCTCATTTCACGCCTGATGCGGTCGTGTAACCTTTCCGACCCAATTCCAGTCCACACTGGATACCATCGTCACAAAGTAAGGATACTGACATGAATCGCAAGAACCGCGTAGTACCTTGGTTGTGTACCATTTTCCTGATCACGCCGTTTGCAGCGGCTATGGCGGACAGCGGGCTGTACGTCGGCGGCGGTATTGGTAACGCCAGCGTCGAACTCGACTTCCAGGACGCCGGTTTCGACCTACCGGACTTCGACGAAGACGACTTCGCCTGGAAGGTGATGGGGGGCTACAACTTCGACCTCCTGACCTTCGACCTGGGCGTTGAGTTGAGTTACGTCGACTTCGGACAGCCGTCGGGAGACGTTCTCGGCGCCGAGGTCGAAATCGACTCGACGGGACTCAGTCTGTTTGGCGTGGCCGGCTTCGACCTCGGTCCCGTTGGCGTATTCGGCAAACTCGGCTATGTCTCCTGGGACCTGGATGCAACCGTTTCCGACGTTGGACAGCCGTCCGTGTCGGCGAGTGACGACGGTTCGGACCTCGCCTACGGCGCGGGCGTCCGCGTCGGCCTGGGCGCGTTGGAGATTCGCGGCGAATACGAAGTGTTCGACATCGAAGACACCGACATCGGCATGGTCTCCGCAAGCCTGGTCTATCACTTCAATTAACGTCCGCCGACAACGCGATAGACGACAAATGCCGCGGACGAAGCGGCAGCGCCGAAACGTCGGGCGCCGGCGATGAAAGGGGCGCGCGTCAGGGTACGTCCGTATCAGCGCGCAAGCGTCGGATTGGCGCGTCAGTCGTCGCCGGGCGGCGCAACCGACTGACGCACAATGAGCTTGTGGGGGACGATTTCCGGGATGTTGTCTTCCTGTTGGCCGATCTCGATCTCCCGGCACAGCCGGTACATCACGCGCTCGCCGATTTCTTCGGCGGGCTGGCCGATCGTCGTCAGCGGAGGGTCGAGCACTTCCGCGTAACGGATGTCGTCGAAACCGATCACGGACACGTCCTTGGGTATGGACATGCCGGACGCCTTGATCTCGTGAATGCAGCCGATCGCCATTTCGTCATTGGCGCAAAAAATCGCCGTCGGACGGTGTTTGTGGTTCAGAAGTTTTCGTGTTGCTCTGCGGGCGCCGTCGATGGTCAGCTGACCCTCTACGATCCATCCATCCTCGATCGGCAGTTTCGACTTGTGCATGGCGGCGCGGTAGCCGAATTCACGATCCTTGGTCAATAGCGACGTCTCCGGCCCGTAGATCATTGCAATGCGTTTGTGGCCGTTCGAGATAAGGTAGTTCGTGGCCTCCGTTGCGGCGGCGACGTTGTCGATGTGTACACTCGGGAAATGCGCCAGTTCGGGAGAGACGGTTTCGCAGCCGATGACGATCGGAAGGGCGCGACGGCTTTTGCTCGACAGCACTTCCGTCCCGAACGGTGACATGCTGGCGAGCAGGATGATGCCGTCCGTTTGCTTCGACACCACCATCGCGCCGATTTCGTCCGCGGTCATGGTATTGAACTGCGTTTCGTCGATGAGTATCGAATACCCTTTCGCCTTGGCGGCCGTGCGGATGCCGTGCATGACGGCGGTGAAAAACGGATCGCCGATGGACGGCAACACGACCATGACCATGTTGGTCCTGCCGCGCCGGAAGCTCTGCGCCAGCGTGTTGGGCAGATACCCCGTTTGCACGATCGCGTCCTGCACCCTCAAGCGGGTTTTCTCGGTGACCTTTTCGGGGGTGTTGAGGCACCGCGATACGGTTGCGATGGACACACCCGCAAGTTTCGCGACTTCCTTGATGGATGCTTCTGACATGGAGACTCGTTGACAAAGCGCGCAGTGTTATCAGGCCCTAGTATGAGTCAAGCCGACAGCGGGTGACAGTTCCAGGCCGGCCGGGTTCAGGCGAAACTGCCCGTCACGTCCCTATCCTTCTGATTACTAGTTATTTATTTGCATGAGAGCGCGAATTCAGGTAAAAATTGTAAACGTTTACATTTTATGCATCAATAGACCCTTCGACGACCGGGGCGGATGAGGGTCGTCCGCGGGCGAAGGAACGTGAGGCCGACATGTCAGTTTTGCAACGAGATCACGTGAATCCTCCGATGCCGGGGCGGCGGTTGTCCGTCACGGTCCTGGAGGCGCAGAATGTTTCCGACGCGTCCAATCACCCACAATTTCCAGGCACGCTGCTGCGCGCCGGTGACGAGTATCGTCAGCATGGCTCGTACCGGTTCGAGCAGATCGTCTGAGGCGTACCGGATGGCCGCAACGCAAACCGTCGTAGGCATCGACCTGGGCACCCAGAATCTGAAAGTCGTCTTCTACGATCCGGAGAGGCGCCAAATCGCGTCCTGTGAAAGCGCGCCGCTCGATATCTATCAGGGTGAAGTCGGCGTCGCCGAACAGCAGGCGCATTGGTGGATCAACGCGCTCAGGGAAGCGATGGCGAAAGTCGATCCGGCGGTCCGCCGAACGGCCGCGGCGATTGGGGTCTCCGGACAACAGCACGGTTTTGTGGCGATGGACGTCGCCGGAGAGGTGCTCGCCCCGGTAAAACTCTGGTGCGACACGTCGACCGAGCCAGAATGCGAGGAAATCATGCAGGCTTACGGCGGATTCGACGCGTGTACGACGGACGTCGGCAATCCGATCCTTCCCGGCTACACCGCATCGAAAATACGCTGGTTGAAAAAGGCCAGACCGCGGCTCTACGAGCAATTGGATTGCATACTGCTACCACACGACTATTTGAACTTCCATCTGACCGGCGAACGTTGCATGGAAACGGGCGACGCGTCCGGCACCGGTTTGCTCGACATCCGTACCCGGCGGTGGTCGACTGGCATGCTGCACGCCGTTGACGACGAGCGCGACCTGAGCGACTGCCTGCCGCCGTTGCGCGCCGAGAACGCCCCAATCGGTCACCTGCTCCCGGCCGTCGCGACGGAGATCGGCCTGCCCGCCGACATCCCCGTTTCCATCGGCGGCGGCGACAACATGATGGCGGCCATCGGCACGGGCAACGTCCGCCCGGGCCAGATGACGATGAGTCTGGGCACGTCCGGGACGGTCTACGCCCATTCGGACGATCCGGTCATCGATCCAAAAGGCAACATCGCCGCATTCTGCTCGTCCACGGGCGCCTGGCTGCCGCTGCTGTGCACGATGAACTGCACGGTAACGACGGAACTCGTCCGCGATCTTCTGGGTGCGGACATCGCCTCCTTCGAGGCGCAGATTGCCTCGGCGCCGCGGGGCGCCGATGGAATTCTGACGGTACCGTTTTTCAACGGCGAGCGCACCCCGAACCTGCCCAACGCGAAAGGCTGCATTGTGGGCATGAACAGCCACAACACGAAGCCCGAAAACCTGCTGCGATCGGCCGTCGAAGGGGCCACCTTCGCGTTGCGCTTCGGCATCGACGAGCTGACCAATCTCGGCGTCGGTGCGTCGGAAATCGTGCTGACCGGCGGCGGCGTCAACAGCGACCAATGGCGCCAGCTGGTAGCCGACATCTGCGATACGCCCGTCACCGTGCTGCATCAGGACGAGGGCGCGGCTTTCGGCGCGGCGCTTCAGGCGCTGGAAATTCTGACGCGTGACGTGACCATCGAGGACATCGTCGCGGAACACCTTACGCGAGACGAACGCCGATGCTGCGAGCCGGGACCGGCCGCCGTCAACTTCTACAAAGACGCTTACGCCAGCTATCAGCGCGCTGTCGAGGTCGTCACTTCTCTTTACGACTGAACCAAGCATACCCACCGAGGCAAACCCAATGAGTCGCACCGTTTTTATTGGACGTCGGGAATACTTCCCGGGCGTCAGCAAGATTCAATTCGAGGGTCCGGAATCGGACAATCCGCTTGCCTACAAATCCTACGACCCCTCACGCAAGATCCGCGGCCGCACGATGGAAGAGCATCTGCGGTTTGCGGTCTGTTATTGGCACACGTTCTGCGCAACCGGAGGGGATCCTTTCGGACCGGGCACCCGCACACACGGCTGGGCGGTCAATCAGGACCCGATGGAGCGATCTCGCGACCGAATGGACGCGGCATTCGAGTTTTTCACCAAACTCGACGTGCCCTTCTATTGTTTTCACGACTTCGACATGGCGCACGAGGGCGGCAGCGTGACCGAATCCGAGCAAAACATGGCGGCCACGGTGGAGTTTGCGAGAGAGCGCCAGCAAGAGACGGGTATGAAGCTTCTCTGGGGCACGGCAAACCTGTTTTCGCATCCGCGCTACATGAACGGTGCGTCCACGAATCCCGACTTCGCCGTTGTCGCCCGCGCCGCGGCACAGGTGAAATCGGCCCTGGACGCGACCGTGGAATTGGGGGGGCAGAACTACGTCTTCTGGGGCGGGCGGGAAGGTTACGCCTGTTTGCAGAACACCGACACCAAACGGGAGCTGGAACATCTCGCGATATTCTTGGAGAAAGCGCGCGACTACGGGCGGTCGATAGGATTCGACGGCACGTTTCTGATTGAGCCAAAACCGATGGAACCGATGAAACATCAGTACGACTTCGATGCACAGACCGTGATAGGGTTTCTCCGCCATCACGGTCTGGCGGACGACTTCAAACTGAACGTGGAGGCGAATCACGCCACTCTGGCGGGACACACGTTCGCTCACGATCTGCAGATGTCCGCCGATGCAGGGCTGCTCGGTTCCATCGACGCGAATCGCGGTGATCCCCAGAACGGATGGGACACCGACCAGTTTCCCCTCGATCTCTATGACTGCGTGCACGCGATGATGGTCGTATTGGAAGCCGGTGGACTGGGCTCAGGCGGTCTGAACTTCGATGCAAAGGTGCGTCGTGAATCCACGGATCTCGAAGACATGTTCATTGCCCACATCGGCGGCATGGACGCCTTTGCCCGGGGCCTGCTGATCGCCGACCGCATCGTCACCGATCCGCGGATGCGCGAGCTGCGCCAGGGCCGGTATGCGAGCTTCGATGCCGGCGAGGGCCGCAGGTTCGAGAAGGGTGAGCTGAGTCTCGAACGCCTTCGCGACATCGCCGCAACAGCGGCCGAACCCGAGCACCGCAGCGGCAAACAGGAACTGGTCGAAAACCTGATCAACGACTATATCGTTTCCACCGGCTGACCCGCGCTCGCTGGTCCACCATCGTATCAACGCCGTCTGCCCGCCGAATGCGGGAAAGGGGCTTGTAATGGCTGCGGGTCATCCCCACTTAGCGTTCTAACACCCGGGCTACGGGCGGTCGAGAAGCGATGAACCAATCCGGCGCGCCCAGTCTAAATCTCCAGGCAACGCGCGCCCGCCGCGAACCGCTGACCAGGGGAATTCCCGATGACATCCAGACTGCTCAAGGCGCTAAGAAAAATCATGCTGGTAACGCTCACTGTCGGCACCGTTGCGGTGGCCTCTCTTTGGTTGACCTCCTGGGCGCTCGAACCCGAGCCCTTCGGTGAAGCGGTTGCACCGGACCCGAACAGCTATCAGGATGCCGTCATCCAGGTATACGGCGCAAACGTCTGGGGGCTGCGCGGAAAGTTCGCCATACACACCTGGATCGCGGTCAAGGCCAAGAACGCGGCGAGTTATACGATCTACCAGGTGATCGGATGGCGCCTTCGGCGCACGGGTACCGTGGTGAGCGTTTCCGAAGGCGATCCGGCAAAACCGTGGTTCGGCTCGAAGGCGATCCTGCTGCACGACGTACACGGCGATCGGGCCGACGCTCTGATCGACCGCGTGAAGGACGCGGCGAAGCGTTACCCGTTCGACCGTGAATACACGATGTGGCCGGGACCTAACAGCAATTCCTTCGTTGCCTGGGTGGGTCTGGAAGTGCCGGAACTGGGGCTCAAGCTGCCGGCGAAAGCCGTGGGCCAGTCCTGGATGCGGCAGAACTATGCTGCGATAAAAGATACGATCTGAAGCCGGTCCCCGTCAGGACAGGCTCCTACAGTCCTTCTATTGGCACCCGTAGGAACCTATCCTGACGGGCGACCTGATGGATTGGAGGAACGCGCTGACGAAGACCCCACCCTATCGATTGGGTCTGCCTGCCTGGGCATTCCCCGGCTGGAAAGGTCGTTTTTTTCCGCCGGACCGGCCCCTGTTGGCCAGTTACGCGAGCGTGTTCAGCGCGGTCGAGGGCAACACCACGTTCTATCGGATTCCCGATGAAAAAACCGTGGCCGCCTGGCTGGAGGCCGTAAGCGGCAAGGACTTCCGGTTTTGCTTCAAATTGCCGCGCAGTGTCACGCACGAACGGCGGGCGGACTTCGACGATCTCCGGCGATTCCTCAACGTGATCGAACCGTTGGGTCAACACCTCGGCCCGCTTTTGGTGCAGCTCCCGGCAACGGTCGGCCCGGCGAATCTGCCCGATCTGCAGCGCTTGTTCGATCGCTTGCCCGGCCAGCAGCGATGTGTCATCGAGGTGCGCGACCGCCGCTTTTTCGACGAACCGGAGCTGCTTCGCCCGTTGCTCGATCACCATCGATTGGGTCGCGTCGTGCTCGATGCGCGTCCGCTGCACGAGGGCGATCGCGGTCACCCGGACGTGCAGGAGGCTTTGCACAAAAAGCCGGATTTGCCGGTGCTGCCCGAGGTCGAACACGCGCTCGAATTCGTGCGTCTGGTTTTACACCCCGATCTGGCGAGCAACGAGGTCTACATCCGGGAATGGGCGCCGAGAATTGCCGGCTCGATCCTGCGCGGTGACGAGAGTTACATGATGATTCACTGCCCGGCCTATATTCACTGTCCGCCACTCGCGGAAACGTTTCACGAAACCTTGCGGCGAGAGCGCGGCATGAACGACCTTGCGCCGCTGGCGCCCTGGCCGGTTCCGCAGCAGGGCCAGCTCATTTAGGTCCCGTACGGTTGCGCCCGCCGGAACAGCGCATCGTAATGCCCATGCGCCTGTGCTGAAATTGCCCGCTTTATTCGATGTCGTCCGCAATGTCACCGCCAAGCCCTGAAGACCGGCGCGCCGTGTACGATCAAGCCGACCGCTTCGGCTGGATTTCCATCGTCTTGCACTGGCTGACCGCCATCGCGATCGTCGTGCTGTGGTTTTTGGGCAAGGGGATCGCGTTCGCCGACGCGGACAACGTCGAGTCGCAGCGGCGCCTGCACATGTCGATGGGCATGTTGCTGTGGCTGCTGCTTGCCGGCCGCATCGTCTGGCGGCTGCGGTCCGGTCATCCGCGTGCTCGCGGGCTCACCGACATGACCCATCGCATTGCGAAGTTCTCTCACTATATCTTGCTTGCCGCGGTGTCCCTGATGTTGCTTAGCGGACCGCTGATGGCCTGGGCAAACGGTGCGTCAATTCCGGTGTTCGGCTGGTTCGTCGTTCCCGGCCCGTTCGGTGAATCGGCGGCGATGCGTAACGTCATGCACGCGATACACCTGACGTCGTCGAATCTGATCCTGTGCGTTACGCTGCTACACGTCGCCGGCGCGTTCAAACACCTGATGTTCCACGATGACGAGGCGTTCGTGCGCATGCTCTGGCCGAGGCGATAAACGGTTCTTGGCGGTCAGGTGCTTTCTCTCGCGGCGTGTTGCGACAGGCCGCGCAGGGTCAGGAGCCCAACCAGTCCGAGACATCCCGTTGCAAACATGAAAGACGTGCAGGCGGCCCCGAAATAGTTGGCCAGGCTGCCGCCCAGTACGCTGCCCATAGCCGGTGCACCCATGATGACCAGGCTCCAAAGGCTCATCACCCGACCGCGCAGGCGGTTTTCGACTTGCAGTTGAATCTCCGTTTGCGAGCTTATGGAGACCAGGCTTGCGGACAAGCCGAGCATTGCGGCGACGGCGATTCCCGCCGGTAAGGTTTCCACCGTCCCGAACAGTGCGATCGACAGGCCCGCGCAGCCGGCGGCGATAAAGGCGACGATCCGCAGCCGCACCTGAAACAGCCTCATCGTCAACAGTAGGCTGGCGGTGATGGCGCCCAGCCCGATGGCGGACATCAATGCCGCCAGTACGCCGCTGCCTCCCTCGAAGATCAGCGCGGCAAACGCCGGCATCAGTTCCAGCAGCCCTCTGCCGAAAAAGTTGCTGACCCCCGTCAGCAACATCAGCTGAAGAATCAGGCCGTGATCGCGCGTATAACGGATGCCCTCGGTCAATTGGCCGAAGTAGTCGGTTGGGCCGATATGCTCCGGCTTGTGGGCGTCTATCCGGATCAGGCAAAGCGCGAAAATGACCGGTATGTAAGTGACGGCGTTGACGACGTAGGCGTAACCCAGTCCATAGAGCGCAACAATGGCTCCGCCGACGCCCGGTCCGACGAATCGCGACAGATTGAAGATGGTCGCGGTCAGCGCCGCCGCGCTCGGGAACTGTTTTTTGGTCACCAGATCGGGGATCAGGGCGAGACGAATCGGCGCATACGCGCTGTTTGCGATGCCGTTTAGCAGCGCAAGGCCGATCAGCCACTCGATGTTCATCGCGTGCGTAAACGTAAGCGCCGCCAGCGCAGACGCGATGACGGTCATGACGACGTGCATCACGATGGCGCCGCTTTTTGCATTTATGCGATCGACGATGACGCCAAAGAACGGTGTGAATACGATCGTCGGCATGAATTGCGCCGCAGCCACCAGGCCGACCACGAACGCCGATTCGCTGAGCTGCCATGCCTGCCAGCCCAACGCGAGCCGCTGTACCCAAATCCCGAGCACGGAAAATATGTTTCCGTACAGATAGGTTCGGAACGTCTTGTTCGCAAATGCGGAGTGAGATTCGGAATTCATGATCGTTGCGGCATCGTGTCCGTGCCGGGGTTGCGGCACGATCGGCTGGGCTTGGTTCACCCGGTACCTATGTAAGGGATGAGCCGTCCCAACAACAATACACCGGTCCACGTGCCAAGCGATACGAAGGCAATGGTTTTGGCGAGCGCCGATGTGTCGCCATTCGGCGACCACGACGTCATGACCGGATTGATTTTCCAGTAAAACCAGAGCGCGTTCAGTCCGGCGATCAGTACCAGCACCATTTTCCAGAGGAAGCCGATGTTGGCGGTGTACCGGGCGGGATCACCCAGAACGAAAAGCGTGCCGCTGATCAGGTTCAGGCCAAAGCCGACGAAGGTCCAGGGCAGGAGCGCGTGTGTCGCGCCCAGGTGCACGCGCCGGAAAAAGCCCGCCAGGCGCAGGTCGATGACCAGGAGTGAACCCAATAACAGGGACAGGCCTACGAAATGCATGATTTCCAGGGATGGCCACAGCCACGCCGACGACAGTATCCAGTTGTTGATCGCGCTGCCTTCGATCGCTTGTACGAATGCTTGCATCATTGGCTCCCGCTCTCAGAGGTACGCGATCAGGCGCCCGGAAACAATGGCGCTGATCCAAAGGGTCAGCGAGACGGCCGCAACGGCTCGAATCGAGCCCGGTGCGTCGCCGTCGCCGGCGTCCCAGGACGCGGCGTCAGTCCGTGAGCGGTTCTGAATGATCGCGGCGCAAATCGCCGCAAGGGCAATCGAAGCTATTTTCAACAAAAACGGCGTGCTCTCGACGAAGGTGACGGCTTGCGAACTGAACAAAGCCGCGCCGGAAAGCGCGTTGACGAGAAAGCCGATCCACCCGAGCTTGACGAGACCGGTCAGCGAGCCATGCCGCGCCGGAAAGCGCGTTGACGAGAAAGCCGATCCACCCGAGCTTGACGAGACCGGTCAGCGAGCCATGCTCGATACCGTCGAACATGCCGAGTAAACAAAGATCGCGCATGAGGAAAATGCCGACGACGATCGCAAGACCGACGACGTGCAGGCTGAGCATGATGGGATAACCCCAAAGCGATTCGCCAACCCAAAGCGCAAGCGACGTGCCCTCCAGCCACTCGAACACCCCCACAGATTTCCTCCTCCATCAGCCAAACGAATTCTTGATTGTTGTCTGTTCAGAAAGGCTGATTTCTCCCACAGCCCGCAAAGTGTAGCGCCAGGGTCAAAAACCTGTCGTTTACCTGGCTCGCCCTGCGTAAACTGCCGCTGCGCGTCCGCACCGCCTTTGTGCGTGATTCCGTTCTACGCAACAGCTTGCGGGTCGCAGGTTGTGAATACCTGCCCGATAGGTAGAACCCCCAATCACCGGAGCGCGCCGCGCAGCGCAAACTTCGGGCTTGGGCCGGCCGGAAAAGGCATAGGGAGCATAGACAATGAAGACAGTCATGGGAACGCTGCTCACGGTCGTCCTCATCTGCGGTTTTCCGATCGGCCGCGCTCAGGATACGCTCGATCACAAAGTCAGCGTCCGCGACATCATGATCTCGGCAATCACCCCGGCGACGAATACGCTGTGGGGAGCGGACGACCCCGCGACGGAAGAAGCCTGGCAGGCGCTGGCGGATGCGGCGATCGTCGTCATTGCCACGGGCACTCTCGTGAAAAGCGGCGGCGCAGGTCCTGACGACAATGCCTGGGCTGCGGAAGAGGCCTGGCAGGCATTTGCGCAGATCATGATCGACGCGGGCGTCGATGCACTCGCCGCAGCGCGCGCCAACGATATCGACGCGCTGCTGACCGCCGGCGAAGTGATGTACCCGCCGTGTGAGGAATGCCACCTGCAGTTTCATCCGGACATGCAGTAGTCGCCGGCGTTCGCCCAGCTTAGCGCGGCAACAGCAGGGGCAAAAGCCTGTCCGGATCCCCGTCTATCGAAGCCGATGGCGGCAGGTTCAATACTTCCCGCATGAGCGGATAAACGTCGACGGCGCTCAAGGGCGGAATCCGCTGGCCCTTGGGTAGTCGCGGCCCGCGCGCCAAAAAGATGCCGTGCATGTCCCTGAACCCGGGCGCCCAGCCGTGATCGCCTTTTGGCAGCGGCCTCATCCGCCGGTGCGACGATACGACCGATGACCGGGGATCGGCCTGTACGATGACGTCGGCGACGCGTGAGCCGCCGCGCAGGTTCCAGGCGTCGGGCGCGCCGTCCGCCGTGACCGCCTGGCCGCGCCTCCACTTTTCGTTGATTGCGGCGCAAATGTTCTCGGCTCGCGCGCTGTCCGGCTCGTCGAAATACAGAAACGACACCGCGCCGTGATCCACCGTGCGGATGCCGCTCAGATCGATGACGTCCTCCAGCACGAACGGCGCTTCGTCGCGCCGGTAAGCGGACTGTCCGTGATCCGAAACGATTACCGTTGTCACTTGCTTGGCGATCGGCAGCTTGGCGATCCCCTCGTGCAGCCGGGCAACATAGCCGTCCACGCGTTTGATCGCGGCGACGTTCATCGCGGAACCGACGCCGTGCTCGTGAGAGGCGACGTCAACGTCCTCGAAATAGAGCGTGATGAGCCGCGGCCGCTGAGCGGCCGGCATCGACAGCCACGCAATCGCCTGATCGACGCGGCGCGCGCCTGAGACCGCACCGTTGTAAGGCTTCCAGTACGTCGGGCGCACGCCGCCGACAGCCGCTTCCGTGCCGACAAAAAAATACGCTGCGCTGACGATGCCGGCCCGTTCGGCGGCGACCCAGATGGGCTCTCCGCCGTACCAGGAACCGTCCTCGACGGAGGCCCGGTCGCCGAGGTCGAAAAAACGCCGCCGATCTTCGTCTGGAAAGCGATTGCCGACCAGACCGTGATTGACGGGATAAAGGCCCGTTGCGATCGAATAGTGGTTCGGAAACGTCAGCGTCGGGAAGACCGGGACGAGTGCGTCGGCGGCCACGCCGCCCCCGGCGACCCGGTCCAACGCCGGCGTGTCGTGACGATTCTGATAGTCCCAGCGGAAGCCGTCGATCGAAATCAGGATCAGGTAGGGCTCGCCCATGCGTTTCGGAGCGTTCGTTCCGGGGGAGTTCTGGCCGGCACCGACCGTGGCCCAGAACAGACCAAGGAGCACGACAAACCCTTTTGCCGAATGCAAGCGCACGGAACGTCCCCCGAAGCAAAGGCCAAGTGTAACAAGCCGGCGTTGCATTCCTTGCCAGCCTCTCGACATCCGCGACGGTATGCGCCGCGTTGTTGCGCCCTCTGTGGACTTTGAAACGTTGCGAACTACCCGGACGGGACACCAGGCGATATGATGGACCGCTCCCAGTCCTCCCATCGAATACGGTCCGTACGGAGTCCGATCATGCGCGCACAAATTGCTGTTTTTCCGGCCGTGTTGCTGTTGATGGCGTCGATGGCGTTTGCTCAAGACGAACGGGAATCGCTCAAGATTTATATCTCCGCCGATATGGAAGGCCTGGCCGGAGCGGTCACCGGCGAGCAGCTCGGTCCGGGTGGTTTCGAGTATCAGCGTTTCCGTGAGTTCATGACCGCCGAGGTCAACGCGGCGATCGACGTTGCGCGAGCGGCGGGCGCGACCGAGATTCTCGTGAGCGACTCGCACGGCAACGGTCAGAGCCTGCTGATCGAACGGCTGCCGAGCGACGTCATGGTGGTTCGCTCCTGGCCGCGTCCGCTTGGCATGATGGACGGCATCGACGAGACGTTCGACGGCGCTATTTTAATCGGCTACCACTCGAGCACCTCCAATCGCCGCGGCGTGCGTGCTCACACGATGTCGAGCGCAAACGTGACGGAGCTCAGGCTGAACGGCATCGCGATGTCCGAAGCGGGGCTCAACGCCGCGATTGCCGGGCATTTCGGCGTGCCGATAATCCTGGTGTCCGGTGACGACGTTGCGGTCGCGGAAACGCAGGTCATCATCGGCGAGGTCGAGGGTGCCGTGGTCAAATGGGCGCGGGGTTTTCATTCGGCGAGAACGCTGACCCCGGAGGCCGCTCAGGAAGTCATCCGCACGCGGGTGGCATCGGCGATGAGCCGCATCGACGATTTCGAGCCTTACGTACTGGAGACGCCGATCGAGGTAGAGCTGAGCCTCAAACACTATCGTCCGGTCGAACTTCTGGGATATCTGCCGAACGTCGAGCGCCTGAGTTCGCACTCGGTGCGCTTCATGGCGGACGACATGGAGCAGGTGTCGGCGTTTCTGACCTTCGTGCTCAATTTCCGCGTCGATCTTCAGCCTTGATGGAAGCCAAACGATGAACAGGTTCTGCCCCGCCCTCCTGCTTGTGCTGTTTACGTTCGTCGGCTGCTCGCGGCAAGAAGCGCCGCCGGCCGAGCCACAAGGAACCGCGATCAGCAACGTCACGGTGATTGACGCGGTCGGCGGCGTGCGGGAAAACCAAACGGTCGTCTTCCAGGGTGACGCTATCGTCTCGGTGACGCCGGCGGACGACGAGCCGCCGGCCGTCGCCGAAACCATCGACGGTTCGGGGAAGTACCTGATCCCCGGCCTCTGGGACATGCACGTCCATCTGACCTACGACGACACGCTGACGGACGCCATGCCCGCGATGTTTCTGGCCTATGGCGTCACGAGCGTGCGCGACACGGGCGCCTTGATGCACAACATCACGCCGGTGGTGGAGAAGATGCGTGCTCCCGGCGCGATCGCGCCCAGAGTGTATTTCAGCGGGCCGCTGCTGGATGGCACGTTCGTCGTCTACGACGGTGATTCGAGACCGGAGATCGGCGTACGGAATGCGACGCGCGAGATGGCGGAAGCCAGGGTCGCGGAACTCAAGGCGGGCGGCGTGGACTTCATCAAAATCTACGAGATGGTGTCGCCGGAAGTGTTCGAGGCGCTGACCGAGGCGGGCCGCGCGAACGGGCTGCCCATTGCCGCTCACGTACCGCTGTCGATGGTGGCGAGCCAGGCCGGCCCGGTAGTCGATTCGATGGAACACCTGCGCAACGTCGAGCTGGACTGCGCCAGCAACAGCGCAGAGCTCTTCGAGGAGCGATTGTCGATTCTGGCCGGACATCAAGAGGGCCCGGGATTCGAGCTTCGTTCCAGGCTGCACGCCCTGCAGCGTCTTCCGGCCATCGCGAATTACGACGAAGAGCGCTGTGCGCGCACGATTGCGAGTCTCACGTCCACCATCCAGGTGCCGACGCTGCGTCTGAATACGTTTTCCGCACGCCCCGTTTACGAGCGTGCGGACTGGGACGCCGCTCTGAACACGGTCCCGGAAGCCGCGAACGCCGAGTGGCGGCGCGCCACGGCCGACTGGCGGAATCGCGAATCCGCGCCGGCCGTTGATACCACGTTTGCGGACTGGAGCATCGAGATGGTGGGGCGAATGCATGCGCAGGGCGTACCGATCGGCGCGGGCACCGACACACCCATCGGCCGTGCGCTGCCGGGTTACAGCCTGCACACCGAACTCGAGCGGCTCGTCGACACCGGTCTGTCACCGCTGGAGGCGATTGAGGCCGCCACCGTCCGGCCGGCGGAGTTCCTGCGCCTGTCCGACGAAATGGGCACCGTCTCTCCGGGCAAGCGAGCCGATCTGGTGATGCTCGACGCGAACCCACTGGACGATATCTCGAACACCCGCCGGATCGCGGCGGTCGTTGCCGCCGGGCGCTATTTTTCCGCGGACGATCTGGCCGGATTGTTGTAGCCGGTTGTTCGTAACTCCCGACCGGCGGGTCCGCCGCGTCGCATCGAATTCTCCATTTCTCGAACCCTTCCGGGTGACGCAATCCCGTCTCCAACACGTAACCGTCCCGTAATACTCCTGTCACATGCCGTCAACACAATGCGCCTAAAGTTCGCCCCCCAAGGACGAAAGTAAACAGCGGGGCGAGAGAGCCGGATTTGTCCGGCGCCGAGGTTTACGCGTTCAACGACAACAAGAACGACAGAGACGAAAACGATTGCGCATTGAGCCGTCTGGACGTCGACAGCGACAAATTCTATCGAAATCGGCGCGGCAAGACGCTGCGCGCAACACGACCACCTGGAGAAACCTGATGAACCGTAACCTCTTGTTCACCGTGGCTATCGCCGGCCTCTCTTTGGCCGCCTGCGACAGCGGGGACATCAATATTCAACCGCAAACGAGTGTGGTCGACAGCAACAACACCACCAATCAAGGCGGCGGCAACGGAAACAACGACGCGCTTTGCGCCGCGATCAGCATCGGTTCGGACACGGTGCGCGGCAGCTACGACGATGCGACCGGAAACTGCACGTATCGCGACCTCGTCGGCCAGACGAACAATCTCGAAACGGATCTCTTCATCCCGCGGCTGCCGAACGGCGGCGCGCACATCTTCGAGGGCAGCCTGTTTGTCGGCAATACGTACGACAACGACGCCGACCTCACCGCGGCGGGGATCACCCAGGGCGGCGACGGGCCGACGCTGACCATCGAAGCCGGCGCCACGCTGGCATGGCAATCGAACAGCGACTTCATGATCATCAACCGCGGTTCGCAGATCATCGCGCGCGGCACGCCGGACAACCCGATTACGTTTACGTCGGTTTCGGACGTCAACTCGGACGCCGCCAATCCCATCGACCCCGAAGCCGTGCAACAGTGGGGCGGCATCGTGATCAACGGTTTCGGCGCCACCAACGGTTGCTCGTACGTGGGCACGCGCGGTCAGCCGGGCTTTGCCGTCGACACCGTGGCGCAGCCGAACGGCTGCCACATCGAGGCCGAGGGTTCGATCGGCTTCGACCGTTCGCAGTACGGCGGCGCGAACGACGATGACGATTCGGGCGTGCTGGAGTACGTCGTCGTCAAGCACACCGGCGCGACGGTGGGCACCGGTAACGAGCTGAACGGCATTTCGTTCGGCGGCGTCGGCCGGGGCACGGAAGTCGCAAACCTGCAGGTCTACTCGACGTTCGACGACGGGATCGAGATGTTCGGCGGCGCCTTCGACATCACCAACCTGGTCGCCGTCTACGTGCGTGACGACTCGATCGACATCGACGAGGGTTATCACGGCACGATCTCGAACGCGCTGGTCGTTCAGTCCGAAAACCTGGGCAACCACTGCATCGAGTCGGACGGTATCGGACCGTACGGCGATCCGGGTATCGATGAAGACGCGCTGATCGCGCAGGGAATGAACTCGCGAGTGACCATCAACAACCTGACCTGCATCATCTCGCCGTCCCCGGCGCAGGGCGATTTCGATCCGGGTGCGGGCTGGCGCTTCCGCGAAGGTATCTTTTTCAACGTCAACGACTCGATGGTCATCACCTCGTTCGGCGTCAACGACGGCGCCAATGCAGACGACAACTATTGCCTGCGTATCGATAACCCCGAGACGCAAGCGGGCGCCACGAACGGCGACTCGAGCCTGAACTCGGTGATATTCGCGTGCCAGGAAACGTTCCGCGGCACGTTCGATAGCGACTTCGCGACGGCTCAGGGCAACGTGTCGTCAGTCGTGACCAGCGGCACCTCGCAAAGCGCAACGACGAACAACGACGCACAGCTCGTTCTGCTCGAAGGTACGGAGCCGGTCTATTCGGTCGACTTCGCGAATTCTCTGGTCGACGAGAACGGCGACGGCACCGGTGTGACGCCGAACGCCAGCGCAACACCGACGTCGGGCGCGTTCCTCGGAGCGTTGAGCCTGTCGGAGACGGATTGGACGCGCCCCTGGGCCTACGGCATCGATCCGGACAACCGCGGTCAGGCGCTCTGGTTCGAGGGCCAGTAAACGGCAGCGGTACGCAACGCCAGGGCGCCGTTTCAGCGTGACGTATGAAGCGGCGCCCACGTTCGTCTCAGGTGATGCGCAAAGCGCGCATCCGCGAAAAGCAATCAACAGGCGTGATCATGACTAGAGTCTGCAAACACATAAGAAAACCGCTCGCGCTCGCCGTAGCCGCCGTTGTCGGTGCCTGGCAGCCCATGGCGCTGGCGCAGGAAGAAGGCGACCCGTCGAGCCAGGTAACGGAGGAAGAGATCGAAGAGGTCGTCGTTCTCGGGCGCGCGATCAGCGCCACCCAGGAATTGATCAACGAACGGCTCACGGACGCCAGCGTCATCGACACGCTGGGCGCCGATACGATCAGCCGGCTGGGCGACTCCACCGTCGGTGCCGTGCTGCGCCGGCTGCCCGGTCTTACGCTCGTCAACGACAAGTTCGTCTTCATACGCGGTCTCGGCGAACGTTACTCCTCGAGCCAGCTCAACGGTGCGAACATCCCATCGCCGGACCTGACGCGAAACGTCATTCCGCTCGACATCTTTCCGACAGCCATTGTGGAATCGCTGCGTGTGCAGAAAGCCTGGGCCGCTCATCTGCCGGCCAACTTCGCCGGCGGCAACGTAGACATCCGTACCCGCGGCATCCCGGACGGATTCATCTTCCAGGCCGAGTTGGGCACCGGCTACAACGATCTCAACAGCGACGACGGTCTCAGTTATCCGGGCGGCGGCGATGACAGCATCGGCACCGACGACGGTACCAGAGCCCTGTCGTCGGACCTGCGCAATGCGATTGGCCAGTTTCAAGGGCAGCTGGACGTCGAGCAGATGTTTACGTTCCTGTCGCGGCAGGACTCGACGGCAACCCGGGCGGACGCACAGGCGCTGAATCGGCAGCTCGCCACCCAGCTGAACCGCGGCAGCCGCGCAAACGCGAAAGACATCCCGCTCGATCTGGACGCTAAGCTGACCGTCGGCAATAACTGGCTGATCGGCGACGACTGGGAGTTCGGCGCGCTGATCGGCGGCTCCTACGATCAGGAATGGCGCCAGCAGACGGCGTTTGCGCGCGAGGCGCAGTTCCCGGATCAGCGCATCGATACCGAGCGCGAGACGACGCACTCGGTGAACCTGTCCGGCACCGGAACGTTCGGGCTGAAATTCCTCGAGGATCACGAGATCCAGACGACGACCCTGTGGTTGCGAAACACCGACGATGAAACCGCCATTCGCGATTTTTTCAACGCCAACCGCGAGGTTCAGGACGGCCAGGGTTTTCGTAACTACCGCTTCCAGTTCGAGGAACGTGAGCTGGTGACCAATCAGATCCGCGGCAGCCACTATCTCGGCATCGATACGCGCGAGCGTTTCCCGCTGATCGGTTCTCTGGTCGGCTGGCTGCCGGAACAGACGCGGATCGACTGGTTCTACTCGGACTCCCGGTCGGAAACCGACATCCCGAACCAGGTCGATATTCGTTCGTCGACGGTGACGGATCGCGAGACCGCCGAGGTTCAGTCCGAACGCGTCAACCTGAGCAACGACGCGGCCACGCATCGGTTCATCGACCTCAACGACGAGGTGGAGGACTACGGCTGGTCGCTCAACCTGCCGCTGGAGTTCGGCCGTAACTACGTCGAGCTGAGCGGCGGCACCCGACACAGCGAGAAAATTCGCACCTACGAGCAGCTCGCGTTCAACCTGGGCCCGCTGACCGTCGAGGACGATGCGCTGCTGTCCGGGTCGCTCGACGAGGTGTTTTCCGACCAGGCCATCACGGATCCCGCGAACAACTACGTGTTCAGCCGCTTGGGCTCCGGCCTGGAGAGTTACATCGCGGCGACGATGACCGACTCGGTGTTCGGTTCGGTGGACTGGACGTTCAACGACACCTGGCGGGTGGCGGCGGGCGCCCGCTACGAGGACTACCGCCAGGTGGCGCTCGAATGGGACCCGTTCGGCTTCAGCCTGGACAACCCGCAGATCGACCTGTGCGCGATCATCAACCCCTGCGACCCGCTTGTCGACGGGTTCGACGACAGCGACTTCGAGGCCCAGGTGGGTTTCCAGGACGATCAGATCTTTCCCGCGGTATCGCTGACCTACATGGGCGAACTGTGGGCCGACACCTTCCAGCTTCGCTTCGGCTGGTCGGAGACCGCCGTACGGCCCGATCTTCGCGAGTTGACGAACGTCACGTATATCGACCCGATCACCGACGCGATCGTCGAGGGCGACCCGGACCTGGTGCCGGCGGACGTCACGAACTTCGACATCCGCGCCGAATGGTATTTCGGCGGCGGCGACAACTTCTCGATCACGGCCTTCTACAAGGACATCGACAATCCGATCGAGTTCTTCGCTTCGGGTCGCGTCGAATCCGGCTCGGCGCGCGAGATCATCAACGCCGAGTCGGCGGAGGTTCAGGGTGTCGAGGTCGAATTCCTGAAGGAACTCGGATTCCTCGGCTCCTACTTCGATTCGTTTTTCCTGCAGGCGAATGCAACGATTCAGGACACCGAACTCGTGGCCGGCCCGAACGCGGACGCGCCGACCAACCCGGTCCGGCCGCTCGCGGGTGCGTCCGACTGGATTACGAACGTCGTTCTCGGCTACGACTCGCCCAATGCGATGCACACGGCGACGCTGGTCTTCAACACCTACGGCGAGCGTCTGTTCCAGGCCGGTCGCCTGGGCGCCGAGGACAGCTTCGAGCAGCCGTTCAACTCGCTGGATCTGACGTATTCCTGGTACCCCACCGATCAGATCACGGTCAAATTCAAGGCGGTCAACCTGCTTGGCGATTCGCTCGAGATCGACCGCGCCGGCGTGACGATCTTCGATGAAGACCCCGGCACGACGTTTTCGGCCAGCTTCCTGTATTTTATTTTCTGAATCGCGAACCGCTCGCACGCACAAGAACGCCACCTCCGGGTGGCGTTTTTTATGCGCCGCCGGTTCGTCCGTCGCCGATGCGGACGGGCGGAAACGGGTAGACTGCCCCCTGATACCCGGCACCCAAAGAGAGGGAACGATGCGCGGTCTGCTGCTGTCCTGTTTATGTTTTCTGGGTCTTGTCGCCTGCGGCGGCCCGTCCGACACTTCCACTGACAATGAGCCGCGTTCCGTGCCCGGCCTCATCGCCTTCGTCAACGCCACGCTGTGGGACGGTACGGGTTCCGAGGCGCTCGAACGTCGTGTGATGGTCGTTCGCGACGGCCGCGTCGAAACCGTGGGAAGCGGTCCCGCGCCCGCCGGTGCGGTCGTCGTCGATCTGGCGGGGGCGCACGTGATCCCCGGGCTGATCAATACCCACGGACACGTTTCCGGACGATGGGCGCACCCGTCGCTTACCGATACGACCGAGCGCGTGCTCGGCGATTTGCGGCTCCTTGCCCGCTACGGCGTGACGACGGTGAACAGCCTCGGCGGCGCACCGCCCGAGGCTATTGCAGTACGCGACGCTCAGGACGTTGCGACGCTCGCACGCTCACGGCTCTACGTTGCCGGCCCGGTGATCGCCGACGTTGCGCCCGAGGCCGCCCGGGCGAGCTCCGAGGCGAACGTCATGCTGGGCGTGGACTGGCTCAAGCTGCGAGTCGACGACAATCTCGGACAGGTGGACAAGATGCCGTGGGACGCGGTCCAGGCGGTTTTCGACGTTGCCGCCGGCGCGGAGCTGCCCGTCGCGACCCACGTTTTCTACATGGACGACGCCGCGCGGCTCCTCGACATGGGCACCGGGATGATCGCCCATTCGGTCCGCGATCGGCCGGTCAGCAACGACTTCATCGCGAAACTGATCGGATCGGGCGTTTGCTACGTACCGACGCTGACGCGCGAGGTGTCGACGTTCGTCTACGCCGACCGGCCGGCGTTCTTCGACGATCCGTTTTTCCTCGAGTTCGCGGACCGCACCGAGATGGCGCGCGTCAGCGAGCCCGAATTCATGGCGCGGATGGCGGCCAGCGAAACCGCGGCCGGGTATCGTAAGGCCTGGGTCCAGGCGATGGAGAATTTGCAGGAACTCTCGAACGCCGACGCGCCCATAGGATTCGGCACCGATTCCGGTCCCCCGGGGCGTTTCCCGGGTTACTTCGAGCACATGGAGCTCGAGATGATGGTGACGGCCGGTCTCTCACCCGAACAGGCGCTGATCAGCGCGACCCGGGATGCCGCCGGCTGTCTCGGGCTCGACGATGTCGGCACGCTGGAGCCGGGCAAATGGGCCGATTTCCTCGTACTGGACGAAGATCCGCTGTCGAACATCGCGGCCACCAAAACCCTGCTTGCCGTTTACGTTGCGGGCAACGAAGTGACACGGTAACCGCAACCCGGCCGCGATTTTCCGAAACAGAACTGCGAACATCGCCCACGAGTTCGTGACAAAAAGAAAAAGGGGGATGCAGATGAGGCAGGAGAAATACAAGAGGGGGTCGGAAAACTGGATCCGACCCCTTTTTCTCGTAACACTCTTCGCGGCCGGATCGGTCAATGCGCAGCAGACCGACGTCGAACTGGCCGACCTCGAACGCATCACCGATGCGGACACGATGGTGATGGTGCCGATGCGCGACGGCGTCCGACTTGCCACCGACATCTACCGGCCGAAAGGCGCCGACGGCAGGCTGCCCCTGATATTCATCAAGACGCCCTACGACTTCAACGAGTTCGGCGGTTCATCGTTACAGTGGGCCTACCAGGCCGTCGAGCGGGGTTATGCGGTGGCGGTGCAAAACGAACGCGGCCGGTATTACTCCGAGGGTGAGTGGCAGATTCTCGGCAACCCGCGCACCGACGGTTATGACGCACTCACCTGGTTTGCCGACCAGGACTGGTCGAACGGCGCGGTGGGAACGCTGGGCTGTTCGTCGTCCGCCGAGTGGCAGATGGCGCTCGCGGCGCAGAGCCACCCGGCGCACAAGGCGATGGTGCCGATGGCGGCGGGCGCCGGCATCGGCCGGGTCGGGGAATTCTACGAGCAGGGCAACTGGTACAAGGGCGGCGTGCATCAGACGCTGTTCACGGTCTGGCTCTACGGCGTTCAACAGCAGGTTTACCCTCGTTTTGCCGCCGGCACGTCGGAGGAGGATTTGCGGCGCTTCCGCAAGCTTTATGACCTGGCGCCCGAGATGCCGGACGTCGACTGGAAAAAGCAGCTCCGAAAACTGCCGGCCATCGACTGGATCGAAGACGCGGGCGGCAACTACGGACCGATGCGGTCGATGATGGCGCGCACACCGGATCACCCGGACTGGTACGCGGGCGGGCTCTATCACGACAACGAAGCGTTCGGTGTGCCGGCGTTCTGGTTCAACAGCTGGTTCGACGTGAGCCAGGGCCCGAATCTGGCGCTGTTCAATCACGTCCGCGAAAACGGCGCCACACGCCGGGTGCGCGAAGGGCAGCACGTGCTGATTGCGCCGACGCTGCACTGCGGCTTCTATCGGATTCCCGAACACGAAGACTATATCGCCGGCGATCTGAACGTCGGCAACGCCACGTTTCCGCTTTACGACCAGCTGTTCGGTTTTTTCGACCACCACCTCAAGGGTGAAAAAAACGACGTGTACGAAAACCTGCCGCGGGTGCAGTATTACACGATGGGCAAAAACGAATGGGCGTCGGCTGACAGCTGGCCGCCCGAGGCTGCCGAGCCGATGACGTTTTTTATCGACAGCGGCGGCGCGGCAAACAGCCTGTTCGGCGACGGCGTGCTGAGCACGGTGGCCGGCGACGGGGCGCCTTCCGATACCTTCACGTACGATCCGATGAATCCCGTGCCCGCGCTGGGCGGCGGCGTCTGCTGTAATCGTGATGCGGCGCTCGGCGGCAGCTACGATCAGCGCGGGATCGAGGCGCGCGCGGACGTGCTCGTTTACACGTCCGAACCGCTGGCCGGGGATCTCGAAGTCACGGGCAGCATCCGCGCCACGCTGTACGTGTCGTCCGACGCCCGGGACACGGACTTTACCGTCAAGCTGGTCGACGTCCATCCGGACGGGACGGCGTACAACGTCGACGACACGATTTTCAGGGCGCGTTACCGCGAAGGTTACGACAAGCAGGTATTCATGAGGGACGGCGAGGTGTACGAGCTGAATCCGACGCCGATGTCGACCAGTTATCAGTTCAAGGAAGGTCACCGCATCCGGGTGGAAGTGTCGTCAAGCAAGTTTCCGCAGTACATGCGAAACCTGAACACCGGCGGCAACAACTACGACGAGACGGAAGGGGTGATCGCGATCAATACGGTGCATCATTCCGCGGAATATCCGTCGAGGATCGTCCTGCCGGTCGTTCGCTGAGCCGATTCGGTTCGACCTCCAAGACCGGTTACGGTTCCGGCGGCGGATCGAACGCCGCCGAAAAGAACAGCGCGTTCAAGAACAGTTTGTTGGTGCCGTACCAGATGCCGCGGAAATTCGGGTTGTCGGCGAACAGGACGACGCTGCCCGCGCCCTTGCGTTCCGCGATCAACGCGGCCGTGCCTTCCAGCGCCGTCTGGTTCGCCGCGGACGCGTAGCCTGAGGTTAGCGGCGGCGTGCCGTAGCTGATCACGGTGGCGTAGGGGTTTTGCGGCCGCTCGAGCACGTCTTTGGTGTTCTTGTGCAGCGCGATTTCGCGGCGGTGATAACCGAACCCCAACGGGTGCGTATTGTCGAGATCGCCGGAAAAGATCGCGCCGCCGATGATTTCCAGCGGGTCCCGTGTTTCCTTTTCCGCGTAGTCGAAGCGCTCCGGCTCGACGAGTTCGTCGTCCAGGAACGGATCGTGCCCCGATTCGCTCAATTCTTCGACGACCGGGACACCGTTGACCAGCTCCGGCTCGACGTAGTCCAACACGTTTTCCCGCACCCACTGCGCGCCCTGCCGTATGCCGATGATCGTGCCGCCTTCGTTGACCCATTGACGGATACGGCCCGCGTATTCCGGGACATAGGTCGAGTAGTCGCCACCGGCGAACACGATGTGCGTGTACCGGTTCAACCCGATACCGCCGAGTCTGCCGCGGTCTCGCAGCGTCACCTTCATGTTCATGCGGTGATCCAGCAGGTGCCAGATTTCGCCCGTGTTGTACCCGTCCACCTCCCTGCCGACAACGACCAGCACCTCGGGTTTCGTCAACGGCCTGAAGAACTGTCCGCCGACGTCGGAACCGGCCGTGCCGATTGCGCTTCGCCCGGACGTCAGCGAATGCACGAATATGCCGTCCTCGCCGGCAATAACGTTCATGATGTTCTGAATGTCGTCGCGCGACGCTTCCTGCCGGTCGAACGAAACCACGATGCTCCCGCGGGCAAAGTTGTGGTCGCCGCGTGTAGTCGATGCGACAAAGGGGTTCAACGAGACGCGGGCGAGCAGGCCCGCGTCCAGGACTCTGTTGAGCGCGCGCGGCGCGTAATAGTCGGTCCACTCGAACGCGTACGCGTAACTCGGATCGTCGGGCGTGTACACTGCCGGCGCGGCCGACGTGACAGCCTCGCCAAGCAGGTTGTTGTTGAGCCGGCGGCCGGAAAGGCCCGCGTAATCGAGACCGAACGCCAGCGGCACTGTCCAGGTGGACACGTCGTAGAACGTCGTGTCCTCGAACTCCGTCATCGTGTCGAACATGCTGCGGATCAGCGTGTGCTGCGCCTGATCCAGCGGCACGATCATCGCCTCGCCGGCCCGGTATGTAACCCCGCCCTCGGTGATGTCCTGAGCCAGGCGGTGAACCTGGATGCGATGAAAACTCAGCAGATCGACGAAATAATGAAGGCGCGTTGCGTCGCCCGGCGCATTGAACACGTACGCTTTGATCGGATGAGCCCGTGCCCGTGAGGACGCCTCGTCGTAAAAACGCTTTTGATAGTCCAGAAGCGCCAGGCGCTGGTCGACCGCTCCCATGGCATTGCCGATGCTGGTCCGGAAATGCTTGAGGATGTTCTCGCGGTAGGTCCTCAAGCCGTTGACCGTTTCCAGCTCGACGCCGCGGGCCGCGCTCGCTTCGTGCAGGATACCCAGGCCGCCGTTCACCATCGGAAATCCGGCGCCTTTGCCCAGGAAGAAGTGGTCGTAACGGTCGCCGTGAAAATAGAGCCGGCCCTGGCTGTCGAGGAACCGTTCCGACGGCGCGACAACCGCGGAAACCAGTCGCATGCCCTCGTCGGGAATCAGCGGATGCGTGCGGGTGGGGACGCCGGGCGCAAAATAATAGGTCTGCTGGCTGCCCATCTCGTGATAGTCGACCGAAACGTTGGGTCGCCACTCGTGCCATTTTGTCATCCAGGCGCGCGGCTCCGGCTGCGTGACCGACATCCACTGCCGGTTCAGATCGAAACCGTAATGGTTCGTGCGCGCGATTCGGCCGTCGTAGTTGTGTTCGATATGGTTCGGGTCGGCGTTGACCACCCGGCTGCCGTAGGTGTCCATCCACGCGATGCGATTGGCGTGGCCGTCGGGATTGAACACGGCCGTAACGAGAATGACGCTTTCCGTTAACAATCGGTCGACGGACGCGCCCTCTGCCGCCGCTAGGTAATAGACCGTCGGCAGCGCCGCATCCATGCCGCTGGATTCGGCGCCGTGGACGCCGTAGTTGAGCCAGGTGACCACGGGCATGTCGGCGATGGCGTCGTCGCTGACGTCGGGCTCGGACAGTCCAATGTGCCGCGCGCGGATGTCGTCGATGCGCGCTTGATTGTCGGCCGAGCTTGCAACGACAAAAAGGATCGGGCGGCGTTCGTGCGAATAACCCGCGACCTCGACGGTCAGGCGATCCGACAGATTTGCCACGGTGTTTATGTAATCCACTAGCTCGTGATGCCGCACTGGCGCCGCGCCGAGCGGGCGGCCGAGGAAGTCTGCCGGCGTCGGTATCCGCGGATCGTAGCGGACGTCCGTCGGATAGAGCTCTGCATCCGCATCGCGCACCCGGTCCTGAGCCGTCGTCGGACCCGCGACCGCCAATGCCAGCATCAGCAGAATTCTTGTTGTTGTTTTCACCGCATTCTCCGTGAGCAAACGGGCGGCCTGCCCGACGGGCTACGATACCGTGACCCACGGCCGAATTCATCCCGGGTCGACGCGCCGGTGCTTCAGGCGTGACGAAGCCGCCGCTTCGACGGCGTATTTTCGGGTCCGCCATGCGGTATGATTCGCGCTCCCGGAGAGAGAGTCGTAGTAGTGAGCCTCAGCATCGTCATCCTGGCCGCGGGTCAGGGCACCCGCATGAATTCCGCGCTGCCCAAGGTGCTGCAACCCCTTGCCGGCAAACCGCTGTTGCGCCACGTCGTCGAATGCTCGAAAGCCATCGGCGCCGATGCGATCTGTGTCGTATACGGTCACGGCGGAGAAACCGTACCCGCGGCGATCGCCGATGAGACGCTGACCTGGGCGCTGCAGGCCGAACAACTGGGCACGGGCCACGCCGTCGTCCAGGCCATGCCGGCGATTGCCGGCGATCACGACGTGCTCGTTATGTTTGGTGACGTGCCGCTGCTGAGACCGCAAACCCTGCGCAGACTGCTGGACGCCTGTCCGAAGGGTGACGTTGCCCTGCTGACCGTCGACCTGGTCGACCCGTTCGGTTACGGGCGCATCGTCCGCGAGGACGGCCGGGTCGTGCGCATCGTCGAACAGAAGGACGCGACGGACGACGAGCAGGCGATCCGGGAAATCAACACGGGTGTGATGTGCGCGCCCGCGGACCGGCTGAACGCGTGGCTTGCCCGCCTGAGCAACGAGAACAGCCAGGGCGAGTATTATCTGACGGACGTCGTCGGCATGGCCGTCGCAGACGGCGTCGCCGTGCACGGCGTCAAGGCCGACAGTGAGGAAGAGGTCATGGGAATCAACGACAAGCGGCAGCTCGCCGAGGCCGAGCGGGCGCTGCAGAAACGCCTCGTCGGGGAGCTGATGGCTAAGGGGGTCGGTTTTGCCGATCCGTCGAGAGTCGATATCCGCGGCACCCTTCGTTGCGGTAAGGACGTGTTCATCGACGTCAACGCGGTTTTCGAGGGTGAAGTTACGCTCGGCGACAGAGTGCACGTCGAATCGAACAACGTGATTCGAGACAGCGAACTCGGCGAGGGCACCGTCGTGCACCCGAATTGCCACATCGAGGGCGCGAAAACCGGCCCGGACTGCGAGCTCGGCCCGTTCGCCCGGCTACGTCCGGGCGCCGAACTGGCTGACACCGTCAAAGTGGGTAACTTCGTCGAAATAAAGAAGAGTAAGGTTGCATCCGGCAGCAAGGTCAACCACCTCACCTACGTCGGCGACGCCGACATCGGCCGTAACGTCAACGTCGGTGCGGGAACGATCACCTGTAACTATGACGGCGCGAACAAACACCGCACCGTGATCGGCGACGGCGCGTTCATTGGCTCCGGCGTCGAACTGGTGGCGCCCGTGGAGATCGGCGCTCGAGCGACGATCGGCGCCGGGTCGACTATCTCGAAACTGGCTCCGGCGGACAAGCTCACGGTGCAGCGGTCCCGCCAAACGACGGTCGACGGCTGGACGAGGCCGGTCAAGAAACCCAAATGAACCTGCGCGCGCGTTCACGGCTGCTTCCGGCATTCCGTCACATCCGGCGCCGGCCGCTTCGTGGGACAATCGCGGATCGCCATCGCGCTCTGGAGAAGCTCTAAATGTGTGGAATAGTCGGTGCCGTCGCGGAACGGAACATCGTGCCGATACTGCTCGAAGGCCTTCGCCGCCTCGAATACCGCGGCTACGACTCGGCCGGCGTGGCCGTCATCGGCGACGATCGGGCAATCGGTCTTTGTCGGACCGTGGGCAAGGTGGCCGAGCTCGAGCAAAAACTCGACGATTCACCGCTCAACGGCCGTCTGGGCGTGGCGCATACCCGCTGGGCAACACACGGCGGCGTGACCGAAGCGAACGCGCATCCGCATCTGTCGGGTACGCGCGTGGCCGTCATTCACAACGGCATCATCGAAAACTTTCAGACGATCAAGGACGAACTGGTCGACAAAGGTTACGAGTTCGCATCGGAGACGGACACCGAGGTTTCGGCGCACCTCGTGCATCATTATCTCGACGAGGGCCTGGATCTGCTCGAAGCGGTCCGCAAGGCCGTGAAGCGTTTCGAGGGCGCCTACGCGCTGCTGGTCGTCGATTCGGAGGACCCCGAACGTATCGTCGTCAGCCGCGTCGCGAGCCCGCTCGTGATCGGGCTGGGCCTGGGCGAAAACTTCGTCGCAAGCGGCGTGCCCGCGCTGCTGCCGGTGACGCAACGATTCATTTATCTCGAGCAGGGCGACCTGGCCGAAATCCGCCGCGATTCGGTGCGTATCTTCAGCGCGGACGGACAGGAAGTCTCCCGCGACGTTCACGAGACGCAGTGGGACAGCGACTCGGCCGAAAAGGGCCCGTACCGGCATTTCATGTTGAAAGAGATTTTCGAGCAGCCGGACGCGCTCGCGAATACCCTGTACGGCCGGATCGAGGATCAGCAGGTGGTTCCCGATTCCCTGGGTCCGCGCGCGGCCGACCTGCTGAGCGAGGTGGAGAACATCCACATCATCGCCTGCGGCACGAGTTACCACGCCGGCTGCGTCGGCAAATACTGGATCGAATCGCTGGCGGGCGTTCCCTGTCAGGTCGAAATCGCGAGCGAATACCGCTACCGCACCACGGTCGTGCCGCCCAAGACGCTGTTTGTCACGTTGTCGCAGTCCGGAGAAACGGCCGACACGCTGGAAGCACTGCGCCTGTCGAAGGAATCCGGTTATCTGGGTTCGCTGACGGTCTGCAACAGCGCGCACAGCTCGATGGTGCGCGAGTCGGACCTGGTGATGATGACGCAGGCCGGTCCGGAGATCGGCGTTGCAAGCACCAAGGCGTTTACCACGCAGCTTCTTTCGATGCTGATCGTGACGCTGATGCTGGCGAAGAGCCGCGGCATGGACGCGGAACGCGAAAAGGAACTCGTGTCGCACATCGTGCATGCCGCCGCGGCGTCGGAGCAGGCGCTGCAGATGAACGACGAGCTGCAGCGGCTTGCCGAGGATTTTGCCGAGAAAGAACACACCTTGTTTCTGGGACGCGGACCCATGTGGCCCATCGCGATGGAAGGCGCGCTCAAGCTCAAGGAGATTTCCTACATCCACGCCGAAGCCTATGCCGCCGGTGAACTCAAACACGGCCCGCTGGCGTTGATCGACGAGGAGATGCCCGTGGTCGTGGTGGCGCCTAACAACGACCTGCTCGACAAGCTCAAGTCCAACATGCAGGTGGTGCGCGCACGCGGCGGTCAGCTTTACGTATTCGCCGACCGCGAATCCGGCATCGAAGACGAACCGGGTTTGAAAGTCATCGACATGCCGCACGCCGACCGGCTGATCGCGCCGATCGTCTACACGGTGCCTTTACAGCTGCTTTCTTATCACGTTGCCGTGTTAAAAGGCACGGACGTGGATCAGCCGCGGAACCTGGCGAAGTCGGTGACCGTTGAATAGGTAGCGGCGTTTCGTTCGTTATTGAACAGAGCAAATTACTCTCGAACGAACAACTATCTTTCGTGGCGTTTCCACTACCGATGTTCGGGTATGATGAACCTTGCCGCCCCTGCTCAAGGAATTCATGGCTAAACGAATCAGCGCTTTTGTCACAGTTCTGACGTTCCTGACTTTGCTTGGTACAACCGGCTGTGGCGTCAGCACACAGCATACGGAGCGTTACCTGCGAGATGTCGGCAATCCGGAGTCGTCCTTCGAGAAAAAGATCGACCGCTTCCACATTCAACTGCTCCTGAACGGAACGTATGAGAAATCGCCCGAAAGCCGAGACTCTGTATTTTTCGATAGCGTGGGCTTCGTCCGAGCTCCGCACACGCTACACATTAGCACCGCCTTCTACAGTAGCACGGAGGATACTGCCGAGATTCACAAAATCACGATGCAAGTTGATAATCAGGCGCCGATCGTGTTGCACGGAAGTCACAAGGCGCCAATTCAGCTCGCGTTCGAGCCCTGGCTGGACCATGCCGTTGCCGTCAGTCATGAGCTACCGCTAGGCGACAGACTCCCGTTCGCCGACGGACAGTACGTAGCCATCGAGGTTGAGTTCACGCCTCCGGAGTCTACCGAATCGCACTCAATCAGAACCGTGTTTCGAGCTGAGTTCAGAACGAGAGAAACGTCGAAGCTTGAAATGATACTTTTGGGTGCGTAGTAAAACCGGCTCGAACCGCATTCTCTCTGATTGACAGGTGCGACTTACGATTGCGAGAGTGTTCACTCGTCAGTGGTCCGGTCACGTGCAAGCCCGTATTCATAACCATCTGGAATGTTCGGTTACGGTCCGTCGTCAATATTTCCCCGGCGGTCAGCTATACGTACTCGCGGACCGTGAATCCGGTATCGAAGACGAACTGGGTTTGATGGTGTCGACATGCCGCACGCCAACCCGGTTACTCGAGTGTCGGCGGTCCGTTCGGACAGTCGATGAGGTAACCCCAACCGCCGTGGTCAAATCGCTTGGCGACCTCGGTCGATTGACCTTCTCCAAGCACGCTTCCATCCGCGGTCACCAAGCGCCAGTTCGCTCGCGTTAACGCGATGTCACCGACAACCACCTCGGAAACGATGTCACTCTCGATGGTGGGCTTGAGCGATAAAAAGTTCTCGAACGCTGCTCGCGCTCCGTCCCGGCCGGTGCTCGGCGGCGCTCCTGGCGGAAAGTAAATTTCACAATCCGCGTGGAACAGGGAGACGAGGCCGTCCAGGTCTCCTTCCTGCAGGTACGCACTCACACAATGGGCGATATCACGAGGTCGCTCTGCAACGTGTCCGTTTGTGGTTTCAGTCATTGGTACGCCCGTCCGTTTCATCGTTGTTGTCAACGTCCAGCAACAGCTTCCAGCTTCCGTCCGGATGCCGACGATAGTTCAGTATCAACCTGCCGGCGGCTTGTGACACGTCATTCGTGCCCTTCGGCGTCACTTCCACCGAGAATCGGCCGATGACCACCGTGAAGTCGCCAAGGACCTTGAGGTGCTGGACGTCGAACGCTGACCTGAACGTTGCCGCTTCGATTCGGGGTGCATACTTGTCTCGAATCGCCTGCACTCCGAAACCGGTTGGCTGGCCCTGATTGCAGATGACGATTTCGGGGTCACATACCGCGACCATCCTCTCGAGGTCTCCTCCGTCAAGGCCCTGAAGCCATTGGTCCAGGGCTGCGTTGATTGCTGCTTCGTTACTCATTTCAATCCTCCTTGTTCTCACGTCTTGGAAAGTGCGGTCTGTGGAAGTCACTTCTCGGAAGGCAATTTAGAGCGTAGTATTTGTTAGAACAAGCCGTATATTAGTGAACAGTCTGATAGGTATACCGAACAATGAATCATCACAAACTGAACGACATGACCGTTTTTGTTGAAGTGGCCCGTGCAAACGGATTCCGGGCTGCGGCACGGAAGCTCAATCTCGGCCCCGGGTCCGTCAGCGAGGCCGTGCAACGTTTTGAAGACCGGCTGGGGGTCCGATTGTTCGAGCGCTCGACCCGGCGCGTGGTGCTCACGCCCACCGGTGCACGTCTTTACGAACGCTCGCTGCCGGCGTTGCTCGATCTGGAGAGTGCACTCAGCGAGGTGGACGATGAAAGAGAGCAGGTAGCGGGCACCCTTCGCTTGAGCGCGCCCCACAGTGCCGGACCGTTCTTTCTAAACGACCTGCTGGCTCGATTCGCGGTCGCCTACCCCGATGTCGACCTCGAGCTCCTTTACAGCGATGACAAAATAGACCTGGTTTCCGGCGGCGTCGACGCCGTGATTCGTTCTCGAACCCTTGTTGAACAAGACACGTATGCGATACCTATCGGGCCGGAGCTGGAAATGTCTCTTGTCGCTTCGCCGGACTACCTGGCCAGTGCGGGCGAGCCGAAAACACCGGAAGACATCGTCGCTCACGACGGTATCTGCTATGCCTTCGGTACGGCAGAGCGTCTTGCGCCCTGGACCTTCAAGGGAAAAGACGGTGCCTACTCGGTTGCACCGCGCCCCAGGCTTGTCGCCAACGACTTGCCGACCCTGGTGCAGTTTACCGAGGCGGGGCTGGGGCTCACTTACGTGTATGCGGAGCTCGTGACAGTTCCCGTTAAAGAAAAGCGTTTGGTGAGACTGCTGGAGAAGAAGATACCGAAGCTCCCTTCCTACTCTCTGAACTATCGGACCAAAAGACACATGCCCAGGCAGCTTCGAGCACTGATAGATTTCGCGAAGCGGTAATCGGTAGTCAGGGGGTTGTCCGAGATGCGCGATAACTGCTCGACCCGCAAGAGTGCCTTCGGCTTTCCGCATTCTCCACTTGGCAGCGAAGCGCCTCGATCAGAACCGGCAGCTTTCCGGATCCCGCTCGACAAAGTACGCCTTGAAGTTCTTTGCCTCGGGATTCGTGCATCCTTTCAGGTTCAGGAGAGAGATGCGACGAAACTGAATTGGGTGGCTTTCACTCTGTAACGCGATAAACCCCGAGGTCAGGGGCTTGCCCTCCGGTTTCATCTCCGGCCGATGTCCGGACACGACGCCGCCGCCGAGCGTCGGTTTCTCATACTCGATCACGGCTGCGCCGCTGACGTAGTGCACCAGCCTTTCGCCGCCCAAAACGAGAACCTCCATTGTGACCCATTGATCTCCGTCGAACGTCGCCGACGCCGATTCAATGCAATGGGTGCTGGTGAACTGGCCCGCATGCTCGACGTGGGTACCCGGTGTACACAGGTTGGCGGTCGGCCGCGGCTCGCCGTTGCTCAGCCCGCCGAGAAACTGCGCTTCGAGTGAAATCGGGAAATCCTGCTCCGGCGGCATGGTCGCGGGATCCTGGGAATGGATCATCACCCCGCTGTTCCGTGTTGCCCACGGTTCGCCGCCATTTGCCTGAGCACCGACGAAACGGTACTCAATGCGGAGTCGGTAGTGCGAGAACGGCTGACGATAGAACAGATGTCCAAATCGGTCGCCGAATTCTTCGTAACCATCGTAGCTAACGGTGATCAGACCGTCTTCGACACGAAACGTATTCGCGAAATTCTCACCGGTTGGGTAACCGCGGATTTTGGCGACCCAGCCGGTAAGGTCCTCGCCGTTAAACAGTTCGACCCAGTCTTCAGCGCTCGAGTCCGCCAGACTGGCCGATGTGACCAGAGCAGCGACCAGGCCCGCAAGAAAACGACTCGCGGATCGCGTTAGGAATATCATGCGTGTCGCGCCCATGCTTTGTCACCGGGCTCGAACGGCACGCACGGATCGTACCGACCAGGCGTCTCGATGTAACGCATCGCCTTCGTGTAGCCGATCTCCGACGTAAAGTATCCGAGCAATGCCAGTTCTTTCATCATCCGGAAGAAATGGGCCGGGGCGTCGCCTGTTCTTTGCTGCATGTGCTCAAACTGCTCGGCATCCAGGGTTTGCAGCAGACTTAGCCGCTCCTCGGCGTTTGCGGAAACGAATTCGCGGCCGAAGGATTCGCGGCAGCGTTCGTCGAGCGTTACCAATCCGTCCTTGAAGATTCTCTGATCGTCAGGATAGTAGGCGTCGGTGACCATCAACGCCATGAACGCGCCGACGCCGGCCGCTTTCGCACCCGGCGTATCGGTTTCAGGGAGAATCGTTTCGGCAATCTCGTCGAGTAATGCGATGTCTTCGGCATCGAACGGAGCACCTCCGGTCTGGGCTTCCGACCTTGCGGGGGCAGCGAGCATCGCAGCCTGGCCGATGAGCGCGATGCCGCCGAACATCGCGCTGACGCGCATTATCGCGTCGCGGCGTGTGATCAATGTGCGATCAACCCCATCTGCTTTCATGGTCTTTCCCTCCTCCGGCCGCTAGAGATTGCCGCGCTTCAATTCTTTGACGGCGTAGTCCGCTGCACGCGCCGTCAACGCCATATACGTTAGTGACGGATTTTGACAGCCCGCGGACGTCATGCACGCGCCGTCCGTGACGAACACGTTGGGCGCGTCCCAGACCTGGTTCCAGCGATTGAGTACCGATGTCTTCGGGTCCCGCCCCATTCGCGCGGTGCCCATCTCGTGAATACCCATACCAGGGTAGTATTCGTTGTCATACGTCTCCACGTCGCTGACGCCGGCAGCGTCGAGCGACTCTGCCATATCGTTGGCCATGTCGACGCGCATCAGCCGTTCGTTCTCCCCGATCTCGCAATCGATTTTCAATACCGGCAGGCCCCACTTGTCTTTGCGCTCGTCGTCGAGACCGATGCGGTTCTGGTGCGCGGGCAGCATCTCCCCGAACGCCGTAGCTCCGACTCGCCATTCACCCGCCTGTGACATGCGATCTTTGAAGTCTGCCCCGATGCCGAGTTCGCTCACCGCCCGCCGCCAGTCGAGCCGGCTTGCGCCGCCCTGGTAACCGAAGCCGCGGATATAGTCGCGTTTGTCGCCGAACAGGTTGCGGTAGCGTGGGATGTAGAATCCGGAAGGCCTTCGGCCAAAGTAGTATTTGTCGTCCAGCGACGAGTCTCTGATGCGACCTTGAGCGCCGGCGCGGAAGTGGTGGTCCATCAGGTTATGACCGAGTTCGCCGCTGCTGCTCCCCAGGCCGTCCGGCCACACGTCGTTTGCCGAACGCATCAACAGCCAGGTCGAATTCAGTGTCGATGCACACAGGAAGACGATCGGCGCCTGAAACTCCGTGGTTTTCTCGGTGATGGCATCCATGACCCGCACACCCGTTGCCCTGGCTTTGTCGCGGTCATAAACGAGTTCGGTCACTATCGAGTAGGGCATCAGCGTCAGGCGATCAGTTGCCATTGCCGTGGGCAAGGTCGATGACTGTGTACTGAAGTACGCGCCGAACGGGCAACCCAGCCAGCAGGCGTTGCGGTACTGGCACGGAGCCCGTCCCGGCAGCGCTTCGGTCGCGTTCGCGAGCCGCGCGGGGATGATCCGGCGGCGGCCGTTGAAGTGGTCTTGCAGTCGATCGGCGAGGAGCTCCTCGCCGCAATTCAGCGGCATCGCCGGCTGGAACTGGCCGTCGGGCAGCTGCGGCATGTTCTCGCGCGAACCGGAGATGCCCGCATGCCTTTCCACGTAGTCATACCACGGTGCGAGATCTTCATAGCGAATCGGCCAATCCACGGCGATACCGTCGCGCGCGTTGGCCTCGAAATCGAAATCGCTCAAACGATAACTGTGCCGTCCCCACAGCAGCGACCTGCCGCCGACCTGGTAGCCGCGGTACCAGTCGAAGCGCTTTACTTCCGTATAGGGCGAATCCCGGTCCGACGCCCACCAGTCCAGGTTCTTCTCATTCAGAGGATAGTCGCGCCTGAGAACCGGGTACGCTTCTTCCATCGCACGTGTCCTGCCGCCGCGGTATGCATACTCCCAGGGCGCCTTGGTCGCGTTAACGTAGTCTTTGATGTGCTCGACGTTCTTGCCGCGTTCCAGCAGGACGACATTCAGCCCTTTTTCCGTGAGTTCTTTTGCAGCCCATCCTCCCGATATACCCGATCCGACGACAATTGCATCATAGGTCTTTGTTGCCATTGCGCCCCCGGTGAATAGTGGATGTCGCCGTTCGGTGTCGTTCGTTCGCACGCCGCTTAAAGCCATTGTAACATTCGGGGATGTCATCTCCGGCCCATCCGTTCACGCGACTCGTGATTGTTACGGCGATGTTGTGGACTCCCCTCTCCGTGGCGGACGCGCCGGCGCCCGGTTTCGCGGATTCGGTATTGGGCCGCTGGGATCTCACGGTCGATGGGCCCGACGGCAGCTATCCCTCGTGGCTGGAAATACGCTTGCGGACCGAAAGCCAGCTGATGGCAGAGTTTGTCGGACGCTTCGGCAGCAAGCGTCATGCGGCAGACGTTAGTTACACGGGCAACCAGCTCGAGGTACGCATTCCGGTGCAATACGAACGGGGCGGCGATGAACTCGTTTTCACGGGTGTTCTCGAGAGTGGACGCTTGTCGGGGCATGTCCGTATCGACGATGGCGAACGTTCCGAGTGGACCGGAGTGCGGGCGCCGTCACTCCATCGCGCCGGGACCAGAGAGTGGGGCCGCCCGCTCGCGTTGATTGGAGATGGCTTATCCGGTTGGTTACCCCGCGACGGTCGACACACCGGTTGCTGGGAGGTCGTAAGCGGCGTATTGAGCGCAACGCCTCCGTGCGTCGATCTGCTTAGCACGGCGCAGTACGAGGATTTCAGGTTGCAACTCGAGTTCCGCTATCCGCGCGGCAGCAATAGCGGCGTGTACCTGCGTGGCCGTTACGAGGTGCAGATACAGGATGATCGCGACAAAGCGCCGGATCCGCTACGTATCGGCGGTATCTACGGCTTTATTGCACCTCGGGTTAACGCCGCACGGCAACCGGACGAATGGCAGTCGATGGATATCGAACTGGCTGGCCGACGGATAACGGTCTCGCTCAACGGGACTGAAATCATTACCCATCGCGAGATTCCCGGCATTACCGGCGGTGCTCTCGATAGCAACGAAGGGAGCGCCGGGCCACTGATGCTGCAAGGCGATCACGGGCCCATCGAATTTCGCAATATCGTTATCATGCCGGCTCGCTAACGTTAATGCTTGACGACTCACGATGATCTTGCAGGCTAACACCGAGAGATAGCGACATGCCCAAAGCGATTCCTGCGCGACTCAGCGCGATGATGTTCCTACAGTTTTTCGTCTGGGGAGCGTGGTACGTCACGATCGGAAACTACATGGCGGCGCAGGGCATGGCCGATCTCACGCACTGGCCGTACACCGTCAATCCCATCGCAGCTATCGTCGCGCCGTTCTTTCTGGGACTCGTTGCCGACCGTTTCTTCGCAACGGAAAAAGTGCTCGGCACGCTGCACCTGTTGGGTGGACTGATCATGCTCGCGGTGCCGCAGACCACGGGAACGCCGACCGTGTTCATTCTGCTGCTGCTGCTCTATAACATGTGTTACATGCCGACCTTGGGATTGGCGAACTCGCTTGCGTTCCACAACATAGACAATCAGGAGCAGCAGTTTCCGATAATCCGCGTGTTTGGCACGATCGGCTGGATCGTCGCCGGCCTTTTCATCGGCTTTGTGCTCGGCCAGTTTACCGGCGACGAGTTGCCCGATCGGACGCCTTTACCGCTCTATACGACGGCTGTCGTCAGCCTGCTGCTCGGCGCCTACAGTTTCACGTTGCCGCACACACCCCCGCCCGCCGCGGGGCAGGCGGTGTCCGTACAAAGTATCGTCGGCCTGGACGCTTTCCGGTTGCTCGGCAGCAGATCCTTCTATGTCTTCATCGGCTGCTCGTTCCTGATCTGCATTCCGCTGGCTGCCTACTACAACTTTGCACCGATATTCGTCGCCAACGCCGTCTACGATCAGGGAACGAGTAATGCGCTCGTCGATGTGCTGCCGAATCCGTCGTCCCTGATGAGTTTGGGGCAGATGTCGGAAACGGCTTTCATGTTGCTGATGCCGCTGTTGTTCATGCGCTTCGGTGTGAAGTGGATGTTGGCGATCGGCATGGCCGCGTGGATTCTGCGTTATGCACTGTTCGCTCTCGGCGCGCCCGATGCGGTGTTCTGGATGGTTGCTGTCGGGATACTGTTGCACGGCATCTGCTACGACTTCTTCTTTGTCACTGGTCAGATTTACGTCGACAAGAAATCGACGCCGGCGGTTCGCGGTCAGGCGCAGGGCTTTCTCGTCCTGGTGACTTACGGTCTCGGGATGTTCGTCGGCGCGCAGATTGCCGGCGCCCTCTTCAACGGTTTCCTGGGTGACGCGAGCGCATTGACGCTCGAGCGGTGGTACGACTTTTGGTTGGTGCCGGCCGGGTTCGCATCACTGGTCCTCGTGCTGTTTTTGCTGAGCTTCAGGGATGACGCGGAGCGTTCAGGGTAACTCTAGACGGGCACCCATACGGCGCCCTGTTGAGCGCTTGTCACGGCAGCTTCCACAAAACGCATACTTCGCAAACCTTCCTCCACGCCGGGATAATTGCCGAGCGGTGACTCGCCGTTGCTGATGCGCCTGATATCGGCGATGAAATCCTTGTAGACGTTGGCGAATGACTCGAGATAGCCCTCCGGGTGGCCCGGCGGGGTGCGCGTTGCGCGCGACGCGCCTTCGCTCAAGTAAGCCGTTCCAGTTCGCCAACGCTCCCATGGCTTTCCGGCCGGCTTGACGATGAGCGTATTCGGCTCCTGCTGGTGCCATTCCAGGCCCGCTTCGGTGCCGTAGAGCCTTAAGGTCAGCGCATTCTCCTCGCCGCAGGCGATCTGCGATGCGACGAGCGTACCGCGAGCGCCGCCTTCGAGGCGCAGCAGCATGCTCGCGTCGTCATCGAGCTGACGATCCTCGACAAAACTCGTCAGCTCGGCGCATATCGATTCGACTTCCCGGCCGGTTGTGAACTCCAATAGGTTCTGCGCGTGCGTGCCAATGTCACCGACGCAACAGCTAATCCCTGCCCGCTCCGGATCGGTGCGCCACGCGGCTTGCTTGTTGCCGTCTTTCTCTATGGGGTCTTTCAGCCAGTCCTGGTTGTATTCCACCTGGACTTTGCGCAGCTCTCCCAGCCGGCCGGCCAGAACGAAGTCGCGGGCTTCGCGAATCATCGGGTACCCGGTGTAGACCTGCGTCAGCGCAAACAGGCGGCCGCTTTGCCTGACCGCGCCGGCGATGACCTCGGCCTGTTGCAAAGAATCGGCTAAAGGCTTGTCGCAGATGACGTGAATACCGGCCGTGAGGAACGCGGTTGCAACGGGTGCGTGCAGGTGATTCGGCGTAGCTACGATCGCGAAATCTATGCCGTCCGCGATTTCGGCCTCTTTGCGCGCCATGTCGGCGAACGAATCGTAGGATCGTTCGAGGTTCCAGTCGGCGGCGCTGGACCGTGCGATATCGGGATCGGAGGACATCGCCCCGGCCACGACCCGCGCCTGGGCGTCGAGCTCGGCGGCGATACGGTGCACCGCACCGATAAACGCGCCCCGGCCGCCGCCGACGATGCCGGCGCGTAGCGGCCGGTTGGTCCCGGCATCGGCGCTCATGAACGATAGGCCTCGCGGCCGACACCCTGAATGGGGATGCCCTGTGCGTCGAGAACCTCGTGTTGCAGCGCATACATCGCCGCCGCGGCCTCGTCGATGGCGCGGGTAAAGGCGATCGAGCCTTCGAGTATCGGCGCCAGCAGGGCCTTGTCCTGGATGCGGGCCGGCGGGTATTCGTGTTCGACCACGAGATAGGTGCTCGCTATGTCTATGTCGAGCAGTTCCCGTGCGGCGAGTTGGTGATCGAGCCAGTCTACCGTCCGGTTCTGGAGATACGCGAGCGGATCGTGGCGAGCGGTGCCGGGCAGCTCGTGCTCGCAGATAACGGTTTGCTTCTTCCACGCATGGACCTGATCGGCGGGATTCGGTGAAGGTTCGCCGCCTGCCCAGTCACCGCGGCCGAAGGTTTGTCCGCCGTAGCCCCAGGCAGACACACCTCTCGAATCGATCACCTGGCCTTTGACGTGGAACCCGTCGATCAAGAATCCGTAACCCTCGTCCTTGAGGTACTGGAACATCGAACGCGTGTCCTGACCCATCAGCACAGAGTGCGACGGATCATAGTGGATGCGGAACTGATCGCCGACACCGTGCTTTTCGCAAATACGGTGCAATTCGATCCATGGCTGTGGCGCGTAGGCGATATTGTTGTGCCAGCGGTCGGCCGTAGTCCAGCCAGGCATGGGGCATTGTTCGACGCGAAACGTGAGTCCCCGCTCCTTGGCCTCCCGCAACAGCGGAACGAATTCGGCCTCGAACATCTCGACGTTGGCATCCATTTCCAGATCGAAGTTGCGTCCGACGAATCCGCAAACCGCATCGGTTTCGAGCAGCACGGCTGCATCGAAAACGCGCCGCATGAAATCGTGTTTGTGCTGCCTGGCGGCATCGTCGGCCACCAGCATGTTGTCGAAGTAAGCGAGATCGGACAGCCCGACGCCGGTCTCTTTTATCGCCGTGAGCACGCGATCCGCCCGTTTGCGATCGAACGGCTCTCGCAGATCCAGCGTGTTGGCGACCGGGTCCAGCATCGCCTCGGCCGGAACGTCACTCACGCTCGGGTGCAGCGCAGCCGACAGCTGGATGTAGGGTGAGCCGATGTCGCTCGAAAACTCAAGCCACTCCTCGATGGCCAGATCCGGATCCGGATCGCGTTGTTCTCTGGGCGTCAGCTCCTGAAGTGCGGCGGTGAGCACGCTGAGCTTCATGGTCTTTGGCTCAAACGGTTTGTTTGCTGCCATAGGGATTACTCGCATAGTGTTAACAGGCCCCAGTAACTCCGGGGACGCGCGACTCCGACTTATCTTGACACAACTCTGTAGCGTGACGCCATTGATCGACAGCCGATCATTGGGCTATTGTGGTTCGATGTCGGCAGCCGAACGGACCGCTGAGCGCAGCGATCGAGGACATAAGAATGACGCAAGACTTGCGAATGCTGACTCGCCGTACAGCGATTCGAGAGGCCGTGGTGCTGGTTGGCGGCGCCATTTCGGCGGCGCAGCTCGGTTTGCTGGAAAGCGCGCTCGCGGCGACCGGCGTCGAATCGAAGCCACGGTTTCTGAGCGCCGATCAATTGGCGATGGTCGAACGCATCGCCGACCTGATCATTCCGGAAACCGACACGCCCGGTGCCGTCTCGGCCGGGGTTCATCGGTTTATAGACGTCATGTTGGAGGAGTGGGCATCGCCCGACACCCAACGGGAGTTCGTCGGCGAATTGGCAAACGTCGATCGGCGTGCAACGGACCTCGGTATACCCGGCTTCCTCGGCGGCAACGAAGATCAGCAGCTTGAAATCGTCAAATCGCTGGATGCGGAAGCATTCGCCGCCGGCGCACCCGACACGTTTTTCCGGCGCCTGAAAAAACTCGTGCTGTTCGCTTACTTCTCGTCCGAACCCGGCGCGACACAAACACTGCGCTACGACCGGATACCGGGTGACTATGAGCCGTGCCTGTCCCTCGAAGACGATGGCCGCGCGTGGTTCTGGCTGGGACATTCGTATGAGCTCTGACGACAACACGGTATTCGATGCAATCGTCGTCGGCTCCGGGATGTCCGGTGGTTGGGCGGTTAAAGAGCTGGCCGAGCGCGGACTCAAGGTGCTGCTTCTCGAGCGGGGCCGCAACGTTACGCATCGGACCGATTACCTGACCGACAGCAAGGCGCCATGGGAGATGCGCTACGCCGGCCAGATTCCGGAGGCAGTGGTCGCGCGGGACTACTCGGTACAGAAGGACTGCTACGCATTCTCGGACTACACCAAACACTTCTTCGTCAATGATCGAGAGAATCCGTACGAGACCACGACCGGAAAACCGTTCGCGTGGATACGGGGCTACCACCTCGGAGGCCGGTCGCTGACGTGGCATCGCCAAAGCTATCGTTGGTCCGATCTCGACTTCGAGGCAAACAAACGCGACGGTCACGGCATCGATTGGCCGATCCGCTACAAGGATATCGAGCCGTGGTACGACCGCGTCGAGGAATTTGCGGGTATCAGCGGATCGCACGAAAACCTGCCGCAATTGCCCGACGGCAGGTTTCAGCCGCCGTTTCCGCTGAACTGCGTCGAGAAGGCCATGAAGCGCAAGCTTGAATCGGCGTTTCCGGAACGCCGCCTGATCATCGGTCGCGCGGCGCACCTGACAGAGCCGACGTCCGAACAACTTGCGCTCGGACGAACTCGCTGCATGAACCGCAACGAATGCCAGCGGGGCTGCAGGTTTGGTGCTTACTTTTCCAGCCTGTCGGCCACGCTCCCGGCGGCCAATCGGACGGGAAACCTCAGCACGGTTACGGATGCCATCGTCGATAGCGTGACGTATGACCCAGGCAGCAACCGGGCATCGGGTGTGCGGGTAGTGGATGCCCGGACTATGGAGCGCCGCACATACCGCGCCCGCTTGATTTTCCTGTGTGCATCGACGCTGGGAAGCACGCAGGTGCTTCTGAACTCACGATCGGAGCGATTCCCGAACGGCCTCGCGAATGACAGCGGCGTGCTCGGCAGGAACCTGATGGACCACATCGGCGGCGTAAGCGTGTCCGGCACCGTGCAGGGATTCGAGGACAAGTACACGAAGGGCCGGCGAGCCAGCGGCTGCTACGTACCGCGTTTTCGCAATCTCGATGAGCCGGACGGCAGGTTCCTGCGTGGGTTCGGGTATCAGGGCAGCGCCTATCGCGAAGACTGGCAACGGGGTACCCATTCCGCGGGTATCGGACCGGAATTCAAAGCACAACTGCGGAAGCCGGGCCCCTGGCGTTTTGGTATGGGCGGTTTCGGGGAAATGCTGCCTGACGCGCGCAACCGCGTCTGGCTGGATCCGACGCGCAAAGACCGCTGGGGAATTCCGCTCCTGCACATCGAATGTACGCTGCGTGACAACGAGCTTGCGATGCTCGATGCGATGGCGAGCGACGGCAAGGAGACGCTGGAGGCGGCGGGGCTGGTCGACGTCGAAGCGCAAAACAATCCGATGCCACCGGGGCTGCTGATCCACGAGATGGGTACCGCGCGCATGGGACACGATCCCGCGACTTCGGTCCTGAACAAACACAACCAGGCACACGATGTGCCGAACCTGTTTGTAACCGACGGCGCCTGCATGACGTCGAGCGCGTGCCAGAATCCATCGTTGACATACATGGCGCTCACGGCGCGCGCCGCGGAGGCGGCTGTCGATATGCTAAAGGAAGGTCGGATATGAAACGGCGAACACTACTCAAGGGCACGGCGGCGCTGGCTGCCACTCCGTGGCTGTCAGCTTGCGGCAGGGCGCCGGATAACGAGGCCGGAAATCGCCTCGAGCGAATCGGCATCCAGTTGTACACGGTTCGCGACCGCATGGCCGCGGACGTGTCGGGCACGCTGCAACAACTGGCGGAGATCGGGTACGACGAAGTTGAATTTGCCGGCTATTTCGACAACACGCCCGCGGAGATCAAGGGTTTTCTGGACTCCATGGGTCTGGTGTCGCCTTCGGCGCATGTCTCGATTGACGATATACGCAGGTCCCCGGAACAACTGATTGCCACTGCGCAAACCTTGGGGAACCGATATATCGCGCTGGGCTGGTTGGCGCCCGAAGAGCGCGTCGCCCTGGACGATTATCGGGGGCATATCGACCTCGTCGCCGGCTTTGCAGAGCGGTGCCGCGGTTCAGGGTTGCAGTTTGCCTGGCACAATCACGACTTCGAGTTCATAGAACTCGAAGGGCAGCGCCCCATGGACATGATCCTGGAGCGGACGGATCCCGAGCTCGTGCAAGTAGAGCTGGACCTCTACTGGATAGCAAAAGCCGGCGTCGATCCCTTCACCTATTTCGAGCGCCACCCGGGCCGGTTTCCGCTGTGTCACGTCAAAGACATGGCCGCCGATACGAGCATGGCCGACGTGGGCGACGGCACGATTGATTTCGCTGCGATCTTTGCCGCCAGCGATCGTGCAGGTTTCGAGCACTATTACGTCGAGCGCGATGACTCCACGGATACGCTCGGTACCGCCGCCAACAGTTACAAAGCGCTTTCCGAGCTGGTGTTTTGAGCAGACACCGGCCGAATCAGTCGACCTGCGGCGCCAGCTTGATGGTGCCGAACACGCTGGCGTCGATGTAGCCGAGATTCTTATCTCCGTTGACGGGTTCAATATCATGGGAACCAACGAAGTGTTCTCTCTCTTCGCTGCCGTCATTGTCACAGTACGCGAGCATAAATCCCATGGTCTTGCCAGCAGTCAGTGACACCGGCTGATTGGAAATGCTGGGGTGAAAACTGTCGTCAAACACCTTGATAGCGACTTCCCACAACACCGCGTGCGGCGGGCGCTCCTGCCTCCTCCATTGACTGTCGATGTGGTCGTTCAACAGCACGAATTCCGGTGACCCGTCCTCCAGTTGACCGCCGATGTCGACCGCCTGATTGTCGAGGGCAACGTGGTAGGCGAAAGCGTTGTAGTCGAACTGATGATTCCCTCCGGAACCGTCCTCGTCGATAAATATCTCCAGGCAGTCGTCATCCCAATAACGCAGCAGGGGGTCTGCATGCTGGTCGAACAGCACGTCGTCGGAAATTTCTGCAAGCAAATACAGATGGCGCTCGTCCCAGAGCAGCTTGTAGCGGCCCGCAAAGTCCTGCGGCTCCGGGTATTCGCCCAGGATGTGTTTGTCGATACGCCGCCATTCGGCATCGCTCCAGCTGCGCTCCAGCATTCTTCCGTCGATTGTTATTCGCTCGCTGGTGAAGCGTACGGCATCGGTTTCCGCAATACCCTCGGAACAGAAGGCGAGTAACAGAATTGGCGGAATTACAGTTGGCTTCATGAGGGCTTCTTCAAACAAACACCGATATGGCCAGTGTGACCGCGAGGCCGGTCATTGCGATTATTGTTGTCAGCATGGTCCACGAGCGCAACGTGTCCTTTTCACTCATTCCGAGATACCTGCTGACCAGCCAAAATCCCGAGTCGTTCACATGGGAAAGGATTGTCGCGCCCGAAGATATTGCGATCACCAGCAAAGCCAACATCACGGCCGAAAGCTCTTGCGTGGACGTGACGGGGGCCAATAGCCCGGCGGCAGTAATCATGGCTACCGTCGCGGAGCCCTGAGCAATCCGGGTGAGCGCTGCGATCACGAATCCGAGGACCACGAGCGGCAGTCGCGAATTGGCCATCACGTCGGCCAGGGCGCTGCCCACCCCTGAATCGATCAGCAATTGCTTGAAAGCACCGCCGGCTCCTGTAATCAATATCACGATGCCGGCGGGCTCCAATCCCTTGTTCGCAATCGCGAGGAGGTCGTCCTTGCTGAAGCCGTCGATCCGTGCCAGCAGGCCCATTGCCAACAGGGTAGCCGTCAACAGCGCGACAAACGGGTGCCCGAGAAACGTGAATATCCTTGTCCCGACATGCCCGTCACCCAGCCAGATCGGGGTGATGGTGCTTAGCATGATCAACACCAGTGGCAGCAGGATAACGGTGGAAACCTGGGAAAAACCAATCGAGGTGCCTGAACGGATTTCGACGGCCTCGGAGAACGACTCGGGAACTTCTACATGAATACGGCGTGCGATGTAGCGTCCGAACAGGGGACCGGCGAGGATCATCGAGGGAATGCCGGCCAACGCTCCAAAGATGATTACCCAGCCCAGGTCCGCATCAAGCAAATCTGCCACGGCTATTGGGCCGGGGGTTGGCGGTACGAAGCTGTGTGCGACGGCCAGTCCGGCGAGGAGCGGCATCGCGTAGTACAGTAGCGAACGACCGGTGTTCTGTGCCAGGCCGTAGACAAGCGGGATCAGGATGATAAGTGCGACGTCGAAAAAAACGGGTATCGCAACGATAAAGCCGGTGATACCGAGGCCCCATTGCGCACGGTCAGCGCCGACCTTGCTGATTATTGTCTGCGCAACGCATTGAATTCCCCCGGACACCTCCAGCAGTTTGCCGAGGATCGCGCCCAAGCCGACGACGACAGCGACGAAGCCGAGTGTGCCTCCCATGCCGTTCCTTATGGAATTCACGATCTCGCTGCCAGGCATATTCGTGCCGAGGCCGACCAAGACGCTTGTCAAAAGCAGAGCAACGAAAGCCGCTATTCGTAATCGAATGACCAGGAAGAGCAGCAATAGAATGCCGAACACCGCAACCGAAATCAGCCAGGAACTTTCCAAACCATGCTCCGACAATCGTTTGTTGACTCTGCGTGACTTCGCTTATTGTATGTACGTATCACCGGCGCGGCTACGATCTAGTTTGAGATAGGTTCTAGTGTCCTCGTCTGTATCCCAGCTTGTCACCTTTCACGCATTGAATTGTAGATATGGTTCGTAGTCAATCGGAAATAGAGTCGGCGGCAAAGAAGGTGATTGTCGTCGCTGGTGTATCCGGGTGCGGAAAGTCGACTATCGGCAGCGCGCTGGCTGCTCGAATCGGATGGCCGTTCGTAGAAGCCGATGCGTTCCATAGTCAAGCCGCAAAAGCAAAAATGATGGCGGGAAGGCCGCTCGATGATGCGGATCGCGCTCCATGGCTGGCGGCACTCAACGCGGAGTTGTCGCAGCGGGCTCCGGCAGTGCTGGCTTGCTCGGCGTTGAAACAATCGTATCGCGATCGTCTATCCGCAGGCTTATCGACCCGGTTTGTCTGGATCAGATTGAGTCGCGAGCTGGCGATGCAAAGAGTTGCGGACCGTTCAGACCATTTTATGCCCAAAAGTCTGGTGAGCAGCCAATTTGAAGTCGCTGAGGTCCCGCAGGAGGCCGTATTCCTGTCAGCGACGGAATCGATCGAAGATTCCGTTCATCATTGTGCAAAGGCGTTGGCGGCCTTCATTTCCCAACAATGAATGATCGAGTCGACGTGTGTTGTTGTGCCGCTACTGTCCCGGCGCTTCCGGCACAGACCGCAAACGCGTAGCTCTTTTGTCCATCATCTGGCCGTGCGGCGGGCAAAAACCAAGCGTGAGCTCGCAAAGCGCTTTCCAGTCAAAGCCTTAGCAGTCAAAGCCGTAGCAGTCTCAATGCCTGAAGCGAGGGATCTAGCACGCCGTTTCTGAATGGCGCTATCATGGTTGCCACGTTGTGTGGTTCTGCTGCGACATTTGGGGGAATTCGCAGTGATCGATTACGCCTTTGCGGTAAACATTGGGAGAACGCGGTGCCCGGGATCCATACCGAATTCCCCAACAGGACACGGTCGGCTTAGATCTTCGTCCGCCAGCGCGGTGGGGAGATTCGGATCGAAAGCGCGATTGCGGGTTTTGATCCGAAAAACCGGCGTAATGCTCGTGGGTGTCGTCGGGTCCGCGTGCTGTCTTGCACAAACGACGACGGGGTTCGATCGGCCGCTGGTCGAGTTCGATATTCCCGCGCAGCGACTTGATTCGGCGCTCGTCGCATTCTCGATTCAGGCGGACGTCAACGTTCTCGGTCTTGCTTCAATGTTGGATGAGTTTTCCGCACCCGAAGTCAAAGGCGTGATGACGGCTGACGAGGCGCTGGAACTCTTGTTGTCCGGTACCGGGCTGGAATATCGATACTCCGGCAAACATTCGTTGTCGGTTGTTGCGGCAAAGGAACCTCTCGACCCGATGCCGGCGGAAGAACCGTCAAGCGGCATTGGCGCCGAGACGGTGGCAAGCAGCGATGTGGTGCTCGAAGAAGTAGTCGTCACCGCAAATCGGCGCACGGCGAATTTACAGAACATCCCGATCGCAGTCACCGCTTTGCAGGCCGCTGACTTGAGCCGCAATCACATCCGCGATCTGCGAGACATTACCGGGTTGGTGCCAGGTTTGGAAATGATCGATACCGCGCCTCAGGCTGCGGTTCTTGTGCAGCTGCGCGGCGTCGGAACGACGAATATCACCGAGATTGCGGACGGTCCGGTCGCGATTCACGTTGACGGAGTCTATTCGCCCAGGTCGCAGGCCGTTGCCGCATTGTTGCACGACGTTGAGCGCGTGGAGATTCTGCGTGGACCTCAAGGCACCTTGTACGGCAGGAATTCGTCATCCGGGAGTATCAATGTCTACAATCGCCGACCTGAGTTCGGGAAGCTGTCGGCCGATCTGCACCTGACCGCGGGAAACTTCGATCACCACCTGGTCAAAGCGGCGTTTAACGTGCCGATCGGTGAGACGTTCGCACTGCGGGTGGCCGGCGCCCTCAACAGACAGGACGGCTTTACGGAGTTGCTGAGTGACTACGCCGGCTTGGGTATCCAGTATCCGGCCACTGCCAGCGATCTCACGGATTACGATCGGGCTCTGCCGAGCGGCCAGAAAAGACCGGAAACAGTCGATCAGGCGAGTATTCGCGTCACGGGCCTGTGGCGCCCGAACGACCGGATCGACACGCTGTTGAGCTATGAACGATACGAGGACGCCGGGGCAGGAATTGCTCTGCTGGATCCGACGCTGGTGGATCGCGGAATCCGCGGCGTGGTGCTCGACAGCCCGACGTCGCTCGATCTCGTCAACGAGACACTGCGCTCGAATCTGACCTTTCACCTGCCGGGAGACCACGCATTGTCGTACGTTTTCGGCTGGTCGGATATGAGTCGCCGTCAGATTGTCGATATCGATAACGGACGCGACGGCAGTTTCGAGCAGCAGCGCACCGACTCGTCACGGTTCCGGTTTCTGTCTCACGAGATCAACGTGACCAATAGCGACACGAACAGGCTGCGCTGGGTTGCCGGTCTGTTTGCATCACGAGAGAAGAACAGCATCGTGTTTGCGGTCGACCAGCAAAACGCCGGCGGCGGCCGCACACCGGTGGGCGCGACCAGTTGGATCAGCGACGATGACGGCGCCGCGGTGTCCTACGCGATTCAGCCTGATCGGCGCGTCGAGTCCTTCGGCGTTTTCGCTCAATCGACCTTCGAGCTGACGCCTGCCCAACGGCTAACGTTTGGTGTGCGCTTCACGGAGGACACCAAATCGGATCGAGGCGGCCGCGCGCTGAATTGTCGCGTGACCTCCGTGTTGGGCCCGTATCTCGAACCGGGATCCGTCGGTCCGGGTGCGCCGAGCCCTGATCAAATATTCGCCGACACGGCGGCCAGCGCGGCAATAGCCGAGGGACTTTCATTCGATGGAGGGACGAATAACGGGATTGGCGCGGAGCCCTGCTGGGTTCGTCAGGTCAACGATTTCTCCAAGACCTGGAGCAACACCAGCGGCCTTGCTCGCTATAGTCTGAAACTGGACGATGACGTCATGGCGTACGGTTCGGTATCGACAGGGTTCAAGTCCGGACACATACAGGATGCCGGCAACAATGCGCGGCCGGAAACGGTCCTGAGTTACGAGCTGGGGCTGAAATCACAGTACTTGCACGACCGCCTCAGAGTGAATGCGGCATTGTTCCGGGCGGAATACGATGATCTGCAGTTTTCAGGGCAGGACCGCAGGGACCTGAACGGAGACGGGATTCCGGATACGGGCAGCAGCACCGTGGTTCGAAACGCATCGAAAGCCACGATCGACGGGGTGGAGCTCGAAGTGCAGTGGGGTCTCTCGGATGTTGACACCCTGCAGCTCGCAGCAACCCTGACGAGCGGTGAATTCAAAGAGTTCGAGATACCGGATTCGGTGTTCGGCGACCTGTTCAATCCGTTTGCCGACAGCACGTCTACGTCGCCCCTGGACCCCGTGGACCTGTCGGGCAACGAGCCCCCGCGGGTACCGGATTGGACGCTGACGCTCGCGTATCAACACGAATTCTTGCTACCTCACGGCACGTTGACCCCGAGAGTCCTGGCAACGGCTTCGGACGACTATTTTCTCGATATCTACAATCGCGATTCAGTCCCTGGGGGTGTCTTCGACAATCTTCCGAACGGTGGCCGTAGGCTCGGTGTGCAACGCGCCTATACCTCGTACGATTTCAGCCTCCGGTATCAACCTCACTCCGAGCGCTGGATGCTGGAAGCTTTTGTAAAAAACGCAACTGACGAGGCCATCAAGATCGCGTCAGGCGACTTCATTACCGAAAATGGCTTCATCGCGACCTATATGCCACCAAGAACCTACGGGTTATCAGTGAGTTATTCCGTCGGGCACTGAGTCTTCGATGGCCGGATGCCCAGCGGCCGAAAAAAGTTTTCGGCCATACAGGGGAGCGGATAGGCAGGAATCGCGCGTCTATAGGTAAGCCCCGGGACTTTGCGGTCTCGCTCTGCGAGGACGGCACGACGGCGCGATTCCATGCGATTGATATACTGATCGAGCACACCGCCCCGAGAGTCAGTCGGACTGGTGTCGATTGGGGTCCCGAGTGTGACAAATAAATGAATCCTGAAAGTACTGACACGGCGGTTCACGACATGTTTGTCGAATATCGTGCCGAGCTTTGCCAGTACGTGATGAAAAGCGCTGGTGTCGGAAAGGCGGAAGCCGAAGACGTGGTCCAGACAGCGTTTACCAACATCTCACAGATGGAGCTGGCGACGGTTCGCAATCGCCGGGCTTTTCTGTACAAGACCTGCCGCAATATCGCCGTCGATGCGCAGCGCCGAGCGCAGGTTCGACAGAAGCATGTGGACGCGGTGGCCGGGGAAGGAAGCAGTATCGATGAGCTGGCGCCCGAACGCATTGTTGACGGCCAGCGCGACTTGAGGGTCGTCGGGCAGGCGCTTCGGCAAATGCCGCAGAAACGTAGAAAGATTTTGATTATGAGCCGCTTCGACGGCCTCTCATACGCCGAGATTGCGAGGAGAGAAGGTTTGTCGGAAACGGTCGTTCGCAAACACATAGGCAAGGCTCTCAGGGACTGTCAGAGAGCCATGCGTGACCGAGATTCGCAGCATAAGTAAACACCCCATGACCGCAACAAGTACCAAGTATACCGAACAAATCGAGCGTACCGCGCGCGAGTGGTTCGTGCTGATGCAGTCGGACACCGTCGCCGACGCCGAGAAAACCAGTTTCGAGGAGTGGTTGAACGACCGGCCGGAACATCGCGTCGCCTATCAACAGCTCGATACGATCTGGGACCAACTCGCTGTGTTGGCCGAGACGCCGGAGGGCGCCCGCTTGCGCCGCTCCGTCGAAGCAGCATCAGAGGGCGGTCGGTTCGGCCGGCTATTCCGGCCGGCGTCGTCCGGTGGTTTCTTCTTCAATCGTCCGCTGGCTGCCGCGGCGGCGGTCGCGTTGTTTGCCGTCTGCGCCGGATTGCTGTGGTTCAGGGGTGGTAATGAGATCGCCCCAGAGTTGACCTACGCCACCGCCACGAGTGAGATTCGCGTCGTGCAACTGTCCGACGGCTCCCAGGTGACGCTCGGCGCCGAATCGGAGTTACGCGTCGCGTTCAGCGAGGACTTGCGCGCGCTCACGCTGCTCGATGGCGAGGCTTTCTTTGACGTTACGAGCGATCCGGAAAGGCCGTTCGTCGTTGAGGTGAACGACATTTACGTCAAGGCGGTTGGAACCAAATTCGACGTGCATAAGCGATACGCGGGCACGAACGTCGCAGTACTCGAAGGCCGTGTCAAGGTAGCGACCAACACCGGTGCGGCGCAAACTGACGCGACGCCGTTATTCCTATCGGCAGGCGAGCAGGTCTCGAAACCGCAGGACGGCGCGTTCACGGACGTAGGGTCCGTTAGTGAACTCGAGTTTGGTGCGTGGCGCAACGGCCGTCTTGTCTTCAGGGATGCGCATCTGATTGACGTAGTCACGGACGCCAATCGGTATTTCGAGGGGTCGATCTCGCTGCAGGCGAGCGATATCTACGAAGAAAGAGTAAATTTGACGCTGCGAACCGATCAGATCGATCAGCTGCCGGCGATGTTGGAATTGATGGATCTGCCAATTGAGGTTCGCGAGTCACCCGGCGGCCGCATAACCATCGGTCCGGCCGCCGATGGTAACCCGTAACCGACGTGCCTGTCGTGGAACGCCGTACGTGCTCTCTTGAGCGCTTCGCTGACAAGCATTGCGGTACTCGGTCGTGCGGACAACTACCGCGGCAACGATAGCGATACCGGCAATTTGTCGCACTGATTATCCAGCGTCTGCGGCCAACGGAGAAAAAAAACAATGAGCGATAACGCACTGGTGGAGCAGCATCTCGATTCGGACGATGAGAATACGCTGGTCATCGTCTTGGTTAGCTGCGTGGCGACGATCGGCGGATTTCTTTTCGGCTTCGATAGCGGGGTCATCAACGGAACCGTTGACGGGCTGCGAATCGCGTTCGATTCAGAGGGCGTGGGCACCGGATTCAACGTTGCCTCCATGCTTCTCGGCTGCGCGGTCGGTGCATTTTTTGCCGGACGCCTGGCGGACATTTACGGCCGCAAATCGCTGTTGTTGGTGGCGTCGGTCTTTTTCCTGATAAGCGCGTGGGGCTCGGGCGTTTCCGGTTCGTCCATCGAGTTTGTCATTTACCGGGTTCTCGGCGGTCTGGCCGTCGGCGCGGCCAGTGTTATGGCGCCCGCCTATATCAGCGAGGTCACGCCCGCTCGTTTTCGTGGCGCTATGACCTCGGTTCAGCAGATCGCCATCATCGTCGGTCTGTTCTCCGCGTTCATAAACAATTATTTGCTGGCGAAGTTCGCGGGATCGTCCATCGAGCCTCTGTGGCTGGAGTACGAGGCGTGGCGCTGGATGTTCTGGATGGAGATGATTCCGGCCTCTGTGTTCTTCGTCGCGCTGTTGTTTATTCCGGAAAGCCCGCGATTTCTCGTTGCAAACAATCGCAAGGCTGAAGCGCAGGAGGTTCTTTCCCGCCTGTTCGGGTCGACGGTTGCGCAGCAAAAGATTGCGTCTATCGATGCGTCACTGGCCGCGGATCACCATCGGCCGAAGCTCGCAGACCTGATAGACCGCCAGACCGGCCGCGTGCGACCGGTGGTCTGGATAGGGATCGGGCTGGCCAGTTTTCAGCAACTCGTCGGCATCAACGTCGTGTTCTATTACGGGGCGGTGCTCTGGCAGTCCGTCGGGTTCTCCGAGTCGGACGCTCTGTTGACCAACGTGTTGTCCGGCGGTCTCAGCGTCATTGCCTGCACGGCAACGATATTGCTGATCGACAAGATCGGGCGTAAACCCATCCTGACGATTGGTTCTATTGGCATGGCGATCGCGCTGGCCATCGTGACCGTTACGTTTGCCACCTCCGCGGCGGGCGCGGACGGCGAGCTGATGCTATCCGACAGTGGCGGCATCGTCGCCCTCGTCGCGGCGAACGCCTACGTCTTCTGCTTCAATTTCTCCTGGGGGCCCGTCATGTGGGTCATGCTCGGAGAGATGTTCCCGAACCAGATTCGTGGTTCGGGTCTCGCGGTCAGCGGCCTCGTCCAGTGGGGCAGCAATTTTGCGATCACAATGACGTTTCCGATCATGCTGACCGGCATCGGGCTCGCCGGCGCCTACGGCTTTTATACCCTCTGCGCGCTGCTATCGATCGTATTCGTCGTCAAGGTCGTGCGCGAAACCAAAGGGCTGGAGCTCGAGGAGATGTCCGGCTAGCTTTGTTGCAATCGTAACTTTTTTTTGCCGGCTCCGCGGCGACCCAAAGAAAATTCCCTCCAGGGGGGGCGGATTGCCGGCATTCGCCCGTCTTAAAGCTGTACACGTCTGAGTCTGGACAACCGTTGAAAGAATCGTGGCTGGACTGTGGTGCGTCGAGCGCCAACAGACTCGCAACGGCAACGATTCCCCGCCAACGGGGGGTGCGATGTTCGAGATCCAGCAGATCGTGTGCGGTGGCGGTATCACAATCGCGTTGACTGCGCTGTCATGACCACGTATAACGTAATGGTATGACAGCGCTGTCAGATAGTCTTGCAATGAGACGCGCGTAAACCGAACAAAACCGAATTCAGCAGGCTGGGGGGCTTGAGCATGCGGAACCCATCTTTTACCAAGACACCTGTAGCTGCAGGCATTGCGTTTGCAATTGGTGCAACCGTGGCGCCAGCAAGCTACGCGCAGGAAGATGTAATCGAAGAAGTCGTCGTCACCGGGATCCGCGGCAGCTTGCAGCGCTCGCTGGACGTCAAACGCGGCGCCTCGGGTGTTGTCGACGCGATCTCCGCCGAAGATATCGGCAAGATGCCGGATACCAACCTTGCCGAATCCCTCCAACGCATAACCGGCGTGTCCATCAATCGTGTGAACGGTGAAGGATCCGAAGTCACGGTTCGCGGCTTCGGGCCAAACTTCAACCTGGTGACCGTTAACGGTCGTCAGATGCCGTCGGCAAACGTCACCTCGGTGACCGGTAACCCGACGGACCAGGGCAACCAGGGTGTGACCCGTTCCTTCGACTTCCAGAACCTGGCGTCCGAAGGTGTCAGCGGCATCCAGGTCTACAAGACGGGCCGCGCTTCCGAACCGACGGGCGGAATAGGCGCGACCGTCAACATCCAGACGATCAGGCCCCTCACCACCGGCGAACAGCTCAGCATTGGCGCGAAAGCGGTTGACGACCAGACCGGCGACGACATCACCCCCGAATTCAGCGGTCTGTACAGCTACGTCAACGACGACTCGACCTTCGGTGTTTCGGTTTTCGGCAGCTACCAGGAGCGCAACTCCGGCAGCCGCCACATGAGTATCGAGAACTGGTTCCCGGCCGTGTGGAACGACGACACCCAGTTCGGTTGGGGCATGACCAACTCGAACATCGTCAACGAGCCGGAAGACGGCACCGTCGTTGCCCGACCCAGTAACATCGGCATCGGCTTCAATGAAGACGAGCGCGAGCGCACCAACGGCCAGCTTACCCTGCAGTTTGCGCCGAGCGACGAGCTGACGATTACGGCCGATGCGTTTTACGCCCAGAACGTGCAGAATTCCGTCGCGCTGATCGACGGACTCTGGCACCAGGCCACCAATTACACCAACGTAGAGTTCGACGGCAACCCGGAAGCGGCCTCGCCGGTCCGGCTGGAGGAAGTCATCGACGGCGGTCCCACGAACCCGTTCGGCGCCGCGGACTTCTTCTTCCAGAATCTCACGTTGGGCGTCGAAGAAACCCTGGAGTCGTTCGGGCTGAATTTCGACTGGCAGATGCGTGACGATCTCAACCTGGCGTTCGATTTCGCCACGTCGTCGGCAGAAAGCGGTCCCGACGGACCGTTCGGCCTGAACTCCCTCCGCTTCAACGTCGCCGGCGCCGCGGCGGGATGGCGTGCCTGGGATTACACCCTCAACATCCCGCAGGTGAGCGTCGTCGTCGACGAACAAAGGACCTCGGACCCCAACGGCCCGAACGGTATTCTGGACGTACCCGACATCGGCACCCAGGTTACGCAGGAATACTTCTCGGAGCAGGTCACCGATACGGACCAGTTCCGCTTCGACGCAACCTGGGACGTGAAGGACGACGTTCAGGTGCAGTTCGGCGCCGGTTATCTCGGCACCGAGATGGAACAGAACTTCGAGCAGGGCCAGCTGGCGCTGGGCGGCTGGGGCGCCGATGTCCCCGGTGACATCCCCGCCGGCCTGATCTCGGAGACCTGCTCAGGCTGCCGGTTCGACGCCAACCTTTCCAATACCACGCCCGCGGCGGGCAATGCGCTGCCAGCCGGCTCCACGGCAATTCCGCTGGGCAGCGTGTCGTTTGGCGGTGATTCGGTGGCCCTTTCGGAAGGCCTTGCGCCCATTTACAATTACACCCCGGGCAGCATTCCGCTCGTGAGCACGGCTGACAACCTGGTCGAGGAAGAGATCATCTCTGCTTACGTGCAGGCCGATTTCGACGGTGAACTGGCCGGTTTCTCCACCCACCTGACGGTGGGTGCGCGCTACGAGTACACGGAAGTCACGTCGACGACCAACCAGAGCATTCCTCAGGCCATCATCTGGCTGAGCGACAACGACTTCCAGCAGGTGTCGAGCGCGGAATCCCTGAGCATCAAGGACAGCGCCAGCTACAATAACTTCCTGCCGAGCCTCGACCTGACGGTCGATCTTACGGACACCCTGGTCGGCCGGGTTTCCCTGAGCCAGACGCTCGCGCGACCCACGTACGACAAGTACTTCCAGTCGACGACGGTTCTGAACCCGCCGCGCCCGACCGCCCTGGGCGGCGAGGCAGGCGGCAGTCGCGGCAACGTCGGTCTCGACCCGCTCGAATCGAACAACGTGGATATTTCTCTCGAGTGGTACTACGGCGACCAGAGCCTGCTGTCTCTCGGTTACTACCGGAAAGACGTGCAGAACTTCGTGGGCACCGAGATCGTGGACCAGACGCTGTTCGATCTTCGTGACGCAACGTCCGGTGCGCCGGGCTCGCGGTCGGGTGACGCCGCTGCAGCGCTCGAGCAGCTCGGTTTCCCGGTTACGGAGCGCAACCTGTTCACGATGACGGCGATCCTCGACAACCCGGCGGACTTCCCGGGCGGGGCAGCGGAGTACGACAACTCCCAGGCCTTCGCCGATGCGGTATTCAGCCAGTATGACGTCATACCCGACGCCAACGATCCGTTGTTCATCTTCGGCGTGCAGCAGCCGCTCAATACCCAGACCGCAACGATCTACGGCTTCGAGTTCGTGACTCAGCACTGGTTCGGCGATTCCGGCTTCGGGTACTCGCTGAACTACACGACCGTCGAGGGCGATATCGAGTATGACATCGGCGGTGACCCGAGTGTCGACCAGTTCGCGCTGGAGGGCTTGAGCGATTCCGCGAACCTGGCGCTGATGTACGAGAATTACGGCTTCTCCGGGCGACTCGTGTACAACTGGCGCGATGACTTCCTGAACCAGGCCCAGCGCTCGAATTCGGGCGCGAACCGGATGCCGGAGTTCATCGACGAGTACGAGCAGATCGACCTTGCCCTGAGCTACCTGGCCACGGACAACCTGTCGATTACGCTGGACATTATCAACCTCACCGAGGAAGAGATCATCCACTACGGCCGTACGCGAAGCCAGCTCTTCTTCTACCAGGAGACCGAGGCGCGATACATGCTCGGTGTGCGCTGGACGATGAACTAGTCGTATGAGGTCTTGCCGGTAATTTGAACGCCGGCAGCGCCACGGGCGCCGCAACGGCATTCGAGCAAGCGCTACAATAGGGCCTCCACGCTTCGGCGTGGGGGCTTTTTACTCATTGCCGGTAAGGAGAACCGGGCAAAGCTATGACCAACAGAGCCGTCTTGAGTAACGTCGACCACAAAGACCTGAAGGTCGATGCTCGCCACTCCGAAAAGTACGGCGACAATGTCAATCGCGCGCTGGCATTTTCCACCGAGTTCGGGGAATTACAGAAGGAGTATCCGATCCTGTTCCACAAGGATCCGGCAACGAACACGACGCTTGCCCATGTGATCCTGGGTTTCGACCGGGATGAGAACCTGTTCCTGGATGACGAGGGGTGGACGGGCAACTACGTGCCCGCAATCCTGGATCGGGGGCCGTTCCTGATCGGCTTCCAGGATCGGCAGATCGACGGAACCGCGCGCAAGGAACCGGTGATTCACATAGACATGGATGATCCGAGGGTCGGTGTCGACGACGGGCAGGCGGTATTCCTCCCTTTCGGCGGCGACAGTCCGTACCTCGAGAAGATCATGCGCATCCTACAGGTGATCCATCAGGGCGCGAATCGCGACAAGACGCTCTTCCCTTTGCTGGAATCCATGGACCTGCTCCAACCAGTATCTATCGAGGTCACCCTGAGTAACGTCGAGCAGGTAAATCTGAACGATTACTACTCGATCAATGCCGAACGTTTACGCCAGCTTGACGGCGAGAGCCTCGAAAAACTGAACAAGCAGGGCGCCTTGAGCGTTGCCTTCTTTGCCCTGTCTTCGCTGACAAACATTCAGCGCCTGATTACGCTGAAGAACAGGAAGTCGGCAATCGCGCAGTAGTTTCCCGGGGTGTGATTTCGAGCTTATGGTGACGACAGAAAACGCAATCCGCATCCTCGACGGCGTGACCCCGGACCGGATACCGTTCGGTGAACTCTTCGAGGCGAATCGGCCGACAATACTCAAAGGCCTCGCATCGAATTGGGAGCTCGTTCAAGCCGGCAAGGAGTCGCCGGAGAAGGCAATGGCCTTGCTGGAGCGCTACTCTGCAGGAAAGCCCGTCGGCTATTTTGTTGCACCGCCTGAAGTCAAAGCCCGGTTCTCGTACAACCAGGAGTGCACCGGCTTCAATTACGAAACCAGGAGTGCTCCCGTGACGGATATCCTCGCGGAGATCCGGGCCAACGAGACTGGCGGCGAGCACCCGTATCAATATATCCAGTCACTGGTTCTCGATGAGAATTTCCCGGGGCTGCGTGAGCACAACGACCTCACGTTCGACCACGCGGCGTTCGACAACAACCAGCCGTTGGTAAAAATCTGGATTGGCTCCGAGTCCATTGCCTCGGCGCATTACGACGTGCCGAACAACCTGGCCTGCTGTGCCGTCGGCCGTCGCCGGTTCACCCTGTTTCCGCCGGAGCAGATACACAACCTGTACCCCGGTCCGCTGGACGCAACCCCCGGCGGGCAGGTCGTGACCATGGTTGACCTGAAGAACCCGGACTTCGAGCGATTTCCTCGCGCTCGCGAGGCGCTCGCGGCGGCGGTTGTCGCCGACCTCGGACCCGGGGACGCCCTGTTCTATCCGAGCATGTGGTGGCACCACGTAGAAGCGACGGCGCCGTTTAACGTGATGATCAACTACTGGTGGCTGAGTTCGCCGGCTTACATGGGTAACCCGCTGGATATCGTCATGCACGGCATCCTGGGCCTGAGGGACCGCCCGGAGTCGGAGAAACAGGCCTGGCGCGAGGTGTTCGACTACTACGTGTTCGGCTCGGCGGAAAAACCGAGGGAACACATACCGGAAGCGGTTCATGGTTCGCTGGCGACCATGGACGACATGAATGCGCGGCGACTGCGCGCCTATGTGAAAGCGGCGTTGAACCGCTAAGACCGCCAAGACCACAGAGACTCGATTTCCAGCGGGGAGAACCAAGGGAATGATGAAGGTAGTGATCGCAGGAGGTGGCACGGCGGGCTGGCTGGCCGCTTGCGGCCTGTCCACTCGCCTCGGCAGCCTGCTCGAAATCACCCTGGTCGAGTCCGACGCCATCGGCACCATCGGTGTCGGCGAGGCGACCATTCCCCCGATGCGCAATTTCCATCGCATCCTGGACATTGACGAGCAGGCCTTCATGCGCGCGACCCAGGCGACGTTCAAGCTGGGCATCGTGTTCGACAACTGGGGTGAGATTGGGGACAGCTACATCCATTCGTTCGGCGAAATCGGCCAGCGCTCATGGATGGCCGAGTTCCATGAATTCTGGCTGGAGGCTCGCGACCAGGGGTTCGGCGGCAGCCTGGACGAGTACTGCCTCGAGCTGATGGCCGCCAAAGCCTGCAAGTTTGCGAAGAACGTGCAGGACACCCGTCTGAACTTCGCCTTTCATCTCGACGCCACTCGCTACGCCGGGTTTCTCCGGCAATTGAGCGAGGCTGCCGGCGTAAAGCGGGTGGAAGGCAAGATCAGTGAGGTCAGGAAGCATTCAGAGACGGGCGAGCTTGAGGCGCTTCTGCTCGAGAGCGGAGAGCTGATCGAGGGTGACCTGTTCATCGACTGCACCGGGTTCAGGGCGCTGTTGATCGGCGATGCCTTGAGCGTCGGCGTCGAAGACTGGAGTCACTGGCTCGCGTCCGACCGTGCAATCGCCGTGCAAACCGAGGCGACCGAGCCACCGCCACCGTACACACGATCAATCGCGCACGCGTCGGGATGGCAGTGGCGCATTCCCCTGCAGACCCGGGTCGGGAACGGCATCGTCTACAGCAGCCGGTTCCTCTCCGACGACGAGGCACAGGACACGCTCAAGAACAACCTGACCGGGGAAACCCGCACCGAGCCGCGCCTGCTCAGGTTCGGCACCGGCCGTCGCATCAAAGCCTGGGAAAAGAACTGCGTCGCGATGGGCCTGGCCAGCGGTTTCGTCGAACCGCTGGAGTCGACGAGCATCCACCTGGTAATGACCAGCATCTTCCGCCTCATCCGGCTGTTTCCGTTCGGCGAGGACCGGGAATCCCTGGCGCACCGATTCAACGAGGAAACCCGGGTGGAAATGGAGGCGGTCAGGGACTTCATCATCCTGCACTACAAGCAGACCCGACGGACCGACAGCGACTTCTGGAACGCCTATCGCACGATGGACATACCGGACAGCCTGACGGAGCGTATCGAAATATTCCGGAACAATGCTTACGTCTGGTCGGACGACGTCACGCTGTTCCGCATCGCCTCATGGGTGCAGGTGATGATGGGACAGGGGATAGATCCCGGCGCACATCACAACGCCGGCAGGCTCATGGGCGCCGACGCGCTCAGGCAATCAATGGCCGAGATCAGCCAGTCGATCGCGCAGAAAGTGCAGCAGATGCCAACGCACCAGCAGTTCATCGATCACTATTGCCGTGCGCCGGCGGAATCAAACGGTCAATGAGCCGGACGGTCGTCATCGTGGGTGGTGGTTCGGCCGGCTGGCTGACCGCGGGCATCATTGCCGCGAAGCACAGTACACCCACGGACGGCTGCCCGGGTACGCGGGTGGTGCTCCTCGAGTCGCCGGACGTGCCCAACCTCGGCGTGGGCGAAGGCACGTGGCCGACGATGCGCGACACGTTGCGCCGAATCGGCGTGTCGGAGGTCGAATTTCTCCGCGCCTGCGATGCGAGCTTCAAGCAGGGTTCACACTTCATCAACTGGCGGCGCGCGCAGGGCGAGTCCTACTACCATCCCTTTACCGCGCCGAGTGGCTACGGGAACGTCAAGCTTGCAGCACATTGGCAGGCGTCCGATCCCGACCTCAGTTTTGACGAAGCCGCGGGCCCGCAGGGACGCGTCTGCGACCGGTGGCTTGCCCCGAAGAAGCCGACGACGCCCGAGTATGCGTTCAGCCTGAACTACGGCTATCACCTCGACGCGGGCAAGTTCGTCAACCTGCTGCAACGCCACTGTATGGAGAAACTCGGGGTCGAGCACCGGCTCGGGCACGTCGAGCAGATCATTTCGGCCGACAACGGCGATATCGCGGGGCTTGCGCTGACCTCCGGTGGAACGATCGACGGCGACTTCTTCGTCGACTGCACCGGTTTTGCGGCGCTCCTGATCGGCAAGCACTACAGAATTCCATTCGTCTCCCAGCGTCACCGGCTGTTCAACGACACGGCGCTCGCCGTACAGGCGGAATATGCGGAAGAGGACGCGCCGATAGCCTCGGTCACGAGGGCGACCGCGCAGACCGCCGGCTGGATCTGGGACATTGCCTTGCCGAGCCGACGAGGCATTGGCCACGTGTTTTCGAGCCGGCACATCTCGACGGAACAGGCCGAGGAACAACTGGTCGCCTATCTCCAGTCCGACCCGCACCTGGCAGAGGACCAACCCAGCCCGCGCAAGATCGAATTCCAGCCCGGCCACAGGGAAAGCTTCTGGCACAGGAACTGCGTCGCCGTCGGTGTGTCGGCGGGTTTTGTCGAGCCGCTGGAAGCCACCGCACTGATCCTGATCGAGAAATCTGCCGAATGGATCAGTGACCAGCTGCCCGAGGACAGGGCTGCGATGACCGTGGTTGCAAGGCGTTTCAACGAGGTGACCCGGCAGCACTGGCTCGCCATTATCGACTTCCTGAAGCTTCACTATGCGCTGACCGAACGCGACGATTCGGATTATTGGCGTGATCACCGCAAATCGGAATCCATCCCTGAATCCCTGCAGGAGTCACTAGCGCTGTGGCGCACCCAGGTACCGTGGCTCTACGAAACCAACTACCGTATCGAGCTGTTCACGGCTGCCAGCCTGCAGTACGTGCTCTACGGTATGGGGTTCAGGACCCAGGTCGGCGACGGCCGCTATCGACAGTGGGCGCGGGAGGCAGAGATCGCCAATCGGCTGATCCGCGAGAGCCGGGAGCAGGCGGAGACCCTGATCGCAGCTTTACCCACGAACCGCGACTTGCTGAATCGTGTGCGCGGCAAGCAAGAGGTGCGGCAGTGAGGCGAATCGCGCGACAAGCCACCGCGCTGCTCTTCGCCCTGGCATGTGCAGGCTGCGGGCCGGACAGCCGGCAGCGTCAGCTGGACTCGATCGTCGTCGAGGTCACCGGCGATGAGTTCAACTGGTACTTCCGCTACCCGGGCCCTGATGGCGAGTTAGGCACCGGTGACGACCGCCACTCCGTGCAGGATCTGTATGTTCCTGCCAATTCCCGGGTCGATCTGAATCTAAAGAGTAAAGATTACCTCTACACGTTTGCATTGCCCGATCTGGGTCTGCAGGAAATCGCCGTTCCAGGGCTCGATTTCGGCCTGCAGTTCGTAACGGGCGACGAGGAAACCATGCAGCTCTTGGGTGACCAGATGTGCGGCTTTGCGCACGAGACTCTGATCGGCAAGGTCTTTGTTCGCAGGTCGGGCGATGATTTCTACGACTGGTGAAGCGTGTTCGCCGGCGGCGAGGTAGTCAACTAACCGTAAACGTCTTCAATCTCCGTACATAGGGAAGAATTAATGCCTAGCCACAAAACACGACCCCTATCGACTTACTATCCGCTCGTGTTCGTCGCGCTGGCCCTGTCGGGCGGCCCGAGTCACGGCCAGGAGACTTCAGAATTCTCCGAGGTTGCCAGCGCATGGAGCCCTCCCGAGCCCAGCTCCCCGGTTCACCCGGACCTGGTGCAGATCCTGCACCGCCTGCCGCAATTCTCGCTAACGGATCAAAACGGAGAAGAGGTCGCCTGGCACGATCTCTATGGACGCGTATGGCTGGCGAATTTCATGTTTACCCGCTGCGAAGGTGCATGCCCGGCACAGACCGAGCAGATGAAACTGCTGCAGGACATGCTCAGAGATTCACAGAACTGGGGCAATACCCGACTGGTCAGCATCAGCGTCGATCCGGAGCACGACGAGCCGCAGATATTGTCGACGTACGTCAGGGATCTCGGGCTGGACACATCGCAGTGGCGGTTTCTGACGGGCGCCAAAGCCGCGGTCGCGGGCTTGATCCGGGACGGATTCAAACTTCCGGCCGCCGGCGACCCCGGCGGGCGGATAACGGATGCGGGCTACATCGTTCTGGTCGACTGGGAAGGCCGGGTCAGAGGCTACTACGACAACTTCAACGAGCAGGGCCTGAGGGTTCTGGACACGGACATTTCCAGGGTCTCCTTCGAGCGCGTGGTGCAGCCGCCGGACTCAGCGGAGCCTGGCTGGATAGAGGCTCGCATGCGAGCACAGCTCGATACCGCGGGCGACTTCGAGGTCTTTCACGACTTCAGATTCAGTGACGAGACCGCGAACAGCGGAATCACGTTCCGTCACAAGCTGGTTGACGACGCAGCTTCCGTCTACAAGGCTGTGCACTACGATCACGGCAACGGCGTAGCCGTTGCCGATGTCGACCAGGATGGCCTCTACGACATCTACTTCACCAGCCAGGCCGGCAGTAACGAACTGTGGCGCAACCTGGGTGACGGAAAGTTCGAGGACATTACCGATCGCGCTGGACTCACATTCGGCGATCGGGTGGGTGTTGCCGCGTCATTCGCCGACATCGACAATGACGGCGATCCCGATCTCTATGTCACCAACGTCCGGACAGGCAACCTGATGTTCGAGAACGACGGCACGGGACGCTTCAAGAACATTTCGCGGGAGTCCGGAACCGGCATCGCCGCGCATTCCTCCGGGTCGACCTTTTTCGATTACGACCGCGACGGGCTGCTGGATCTCTACGTCTCGAACGTCGGCGTCTACACTACCGACGTGATCTCCAAGATATCCACCTATACCGACCGGGGTCAGGTGGTTACCGATGAAGAATACAACGTCGGCTTCAAGGACGCGTTCGGCGGACACCTGAAACCGGAACGGACCGAAAACAGCACGCTGTTCCGGAACACCGGCAACAACGTGTTCGAGGATGTAACCCGGGAAGTGAATCTGATCGACTCGAGCTGGACCGGCGACGCCGTGGTAATCGACGGCAACAACGACAACTGGCCGGACCTGTATGTCATCAACATGCAGGGCAACGACGAGTATTACGAGAATGTCGAGGGCCGGGAGTTTGTGCGGAAGAGCCGTGAACTGTTTCCGAAGACGTCCTGGGGTTCCATGGGCGTGGTTTCCTTCGACTTCGACAATGACGGCGATCTGGACATCTATGTTACCGACATGCACTCGGACATGGTCGAAAACGTCGACCTGCCCAGAGAGAAGCTGAAGATGACGAAGCATTATCCGGAGAGTTTCCTGCAGACCAACGGCCAGAGCCTGTTCGGTAACTCGTTTTTCCGCAACGAGGGAAATGGCGAATTCACGGAAATATCGGATCAGATCGGCGCCGAGAACTACTGGCCGTGGGGCTTGAGCGCCGGCGATCTGAATGCAGACGGATACGAAGACGTATTCATCGCTTCGAGCATGAACTATCCATTCCGTTATGCAGTGAATTCCGTGCTTCTGAATGACAGCGGGCGTGGATTTCTCGACAGTGAATACGTGCTCGGCGTGGAACCGAGAAAGCACGGAATCACCGCCGCGCCCTGGTTCGAGATAAATTGCTCCGGTAGAGACGCGGGCAGCCAGCTGTGCGGCACGACAAGGGGACGCCGAATAATCTGGAGCGCGCTGGGGACCCGATCATCGGTGATCTTCGATCTGGATCAGGACGGCGATCAGGATATCGTGACACTCGAGTTCAACCAGCCTCCACTGGTTCTTATCAGCAATTTGAGTGAACAGACCGCAATCAATCACGTCACCGTGAAGCTAAACGGCGAACGCTCGAACAGGAGTGGCGTCGGCGCCAAGGTGAGGGTCTTTGCCGGTGACGACGTCTACACGAAGGTCAACCACGGTAAGTCCGGCTACCTGTCTCAAAGCTCATTGCCACTTTACTTCGGCATCGGCAGTAACGAAGAGATTGACAAGATCGAAGTGACCTGGCCTTCCGGGGAAATCCAGGTCATAGATCGTGCCATCGAGCTGAATCAGCTCATCGAAATTGCCGAGCCTGAACTTTAGGTTGGCCAACGCCAGACATGAGCAACGATCGCGCTTCGATACCGGAGTCGCGCGGATTACAGCGGCGGAGCAGCGTGCGGCACGTCATTGCCGCTCGCCCATTCGTTGACCGTCGCGATGTCCGTCGCCGTGATGTCGTCGAGTTCCGCCTTGCGCCCGGTCCATTGCTCCTTGAGGTCCGACAGGCGCAGCAGTGAGCCCGCGGCAACGGGGGCGCCCGCGTCGTCGATGACGTCGAGCACGTGGCGAACCTGCACGTCGAGCATCGGCGGCATGCTGTCTTCGTCCTCATAGGTGCCGTACTGTGTCTGCGTGACGCTGTTTTCCCACGCGGTGATACGGTCGATGGCGGACTCGCCGGCGATCTGCAGTCCCTCGACGTCGGGATATTGAGCCAGCAGCACCCTCACCTGCTCCCGCGTCTTGCGTGCCCGGTCCAGCGTGCCGAGCAGTTCGTTAAGCAGACTGGTCGTCTCGGCCAGGCGGGCGGCCAGGAACGTGTAGTCCTGCGGCGATGCGTCGTTGCGCGGGTCCGGAAGCAGGCGCACCGACGCCGTGCTCTGGTAGTCGCCGACGGTAACCAGTAACTGATAATCGCCGGGAATCACGCTCGCGCCGTCGAAGCCGGCGTACAGCTTGACGTCGTCGATACATTCCAGACCGTTGTAACGCATGTCCCAGGTCCACTGATTCATGCCTTTTTCCACGGTCGGATACTCGACCTCGAACGGCAGGCGCTGATCCATGTTGCCGATGATGCAGCGCTCGAAGTCACCTTCCTCGCTCGAATAACTGCGCAGCACGTTGCCGTCGAGGTCCAGGATCTCGATCGTGAGCGGCCCCTCCTGTTCATCGGCGATGTAATAAGAGAGCGTGACGCCCCGGGGAGGGTTCTTGCCCTCGTTTGCGCCGGCGGGACGGCCTCCGGGGATCATCGCGACCTCGCCCGGCTCGAAGAGGTGCAGCGGCAGGTCGGCGAGCTCGTCGCGCGCCTGCTGGATGACGTTGAGGTGGTCGAGCACCCAGAAGCCACGGCCCTGCGTCGCGGCGACGAGATCGCCCTGGCGGATTTTCAGGTCGGTGATCGGCACCGGCGGCAGATTGAGATCGAGCGACTGCCAGTTCGCACCGTCGTCGAACGAGACGAACATGCCGCCTTCCGTGCCGGCATACAGGAGTCCCCGGCGCGCCGGATCCTCACGGACCACGCGGACGAAGTTGTCGTCCGGCAGGCCCGAGTCGATGCGCCGCCAGCGTCTGCCGTAGTCCGTCGTCTTGTAGACGTACGGCCGGAAATCGTTGAGCTTGTAGCCCGTCACGGCGATGTACGCCGTGCCCGCGTCGTGCGGGCTCGGCTCGATCGCGTTGACCTGGGCGCCGTTGAGGTTACCGGGCGTCACATCGTCCCAGCTTTCACCGCCGTTGCGTGTCAGATGCACGAGGCCGTCGTCGCTGCCGACCCAGATCGTCCCCGCCTCGTGCGGCGATTCCGTAATGTAGAAAATCGTGCCGTAGAATTCGGCGCCGACGTTCTCGGGCGTCAGCGGCCCGCCGTTCAGACCCTGCTTGTCGGTCTGGTTGGTCGTCAGGTCGGGGCTGATCTCGGTCCACGTGACGCCGCGGTCCGAGCTCCTGAGCACCAGGTGCGTGCCGTAATACAGGATGGAAGGATCGTGAGGCGACGCCATCACCGGGGCGTTCCAGTTCGCGCGGTATTTCAGGTCCTTCGACTGCTGCCCGTACACGAACTCGGGATAGGGTTTGATGGGCCGGACGCGTTTGGTCTGATGGTCGTATTCCGTGAGCGTGCCGTTGATCGTCGTCGCGTAGATGAGCCTCGGGTCGTTTTCGTCGAAGGCGATGTGCGCGCTCTCGCCGCCGCCGACCGGGTAGTAGTCTTCGTGACCGATGCCGCGATCGAAGGTCTCGCTCGCAATCGAGACGGTCGTATTGTCCTGCTGTCCGCCGTAAATGCGGTACGGCGTCCGGTTGTCGGTGGTCACGCGATAGAACTGCGCGGTCGGCTGATTCATGATACTCGACCACGACTCGCCGCCGTCGAACGTGATCGTTGCGCCGCCGTCGTTGGCGTTGATCTGATTCAGGTTGTTGTCCGGATTGATCCAGTGATCGTGATGGTCGCCGTGCGGCGTCGTCCGCTTCTCGAAGGTTTTGCCGCCGTCGATCGACCGCATGAACGGCGCGTTCAGTACGTACACGGTGTTCTCGTCGACCGGATCGGCCTTGATGTGAATGTAATACCAGGCGCGCGACCAGAGGATGCGGTCGTTGTTCAGGAGCTCCCAGGTCTTACCGGCATCGTCGCTGCGCCACAAGCCGCCCTTGTCGAGTTCGGCTTCGACGATCGCGTAGATCCGCTGCGGATTGCTCGCCGAGACGTCAATACCGATCTTGCCGATCAGCTCGGGCAGGCCGCCCTCAAGTTTCTCCCAGGTATCGCCGGCATCGGTCGACTTGAAGATGCCGCCGGCCGTGCCGCCCGATTTGATGAACCAGGGTTTTCGTCCATGCTCCCACATGGCGGCATAGAGGATGCGCGGGTTCGTCGGATCCATGGAGATGTCGGTCGCGCCCGTTTCGTCGTCGACCTGCAGGACGAGCTCCCAGTTTGCACCGCCGTCGCTGCTGCGATACACCCCGCGTTCACTGGGCCCCCAGATCTGTCCCTGTACGCCGACGTAGACGAGGTCCGGGTCGTCCGGATGTACGATGACGCGGGCGATCTGGCCGGCATGGTCGAGCCCGATGTGTTCCCAGGTCGCGCCGGCGTCCGTCGACTTGTACATCCCGTCGCCGTGGCTGGTCGTGACGCCGCGGATCGGCGCTTCGCCGGTGCCGACGTAAATAACGTTCACGTCGGATTCGGCGACGCCGATGGCGCCGATCGTGCCGACCTTGAAATACTCGTCGGAGATATTCTCCCAGGAGATGCCGGCATTGACCGTCTTCCAGAGGCCGCCGCCGGTTGCACCCATGTAGTAGATCCGGTCGTTGCCCGGGATGCCGGTGACCGCGGTGACGCGCCCGCCGCGCCAGGGTCCGATCTCGCGCCATTCGAGCTTCGCGAACAGTTCCGGGTCGACGGCCTGCTGGCCCGACGCGGTGTTCGCGGCAGCAAAGGCGAATACGGCGCTGACGAGCACGCGGAAGCAAGGAATTCCGATTTGATTCTTCATGATGGTGATACCCTGGGGAGCGATCCTGTCGATCAGGACTTCTCCCACTAGTGTACCCAAACATCCGGCAACCGCGAAAAGCGATTCCACCTTGCGCTACAGGTACCGACACGGCCGCCCTACGTCGCTTTTACCTGTCAGACCGACCCCGTCGGCTGGCGCCTCGCTGAATGGAATACGGGATTCGCTGACGTTTCGCTCCTGCTGCCGTCAACCGCCTGTTCTGAAGGGTCTCCCGGCCGCATTACAATTTTCGGCAAAGCGGGCAAAATGGAACGAAATGCAAAATCTTCGTCCTCTCACGGCGGTCAGGTTTTTGAAATGGACAGAAACAGGTACCAGGACGTTTATCCATCTTCGCCTATCCTCGATAGTGCAAAAGTTGCTCGTGCCACCGCGGCCGAGCTGCTGACGCTCGAGTACTTCGAGGCCGAACCGGACGCCATGCCCACGCGGGTATTCGATCAGCATCACATTCTTCTCAACCTGAAAAACGAACCGCACCGGGTAGAGAACTGGCGAGATGGGGTCCATCGCGACTTCACTTTCCGAAAGCACGAGATCATCGTTACGCCCGCGGGCGTCGAGAGCGGCTGGCGATGGCACGCCGATTCAAAGTGTGTGGTTGTAACGCTCGACCCAGAGAAGTTCGAGCGGTTTGCACAGAACGAGGTGGGCGTACTGCTAGCGGATTCGCAGTTGAGGTCTTTGCCGCAGTTTGAAGATGCGGACATTTGTCATGCCGGAACAATGCTGAGGGACGCATTGGCCTGCAGGGAGCAGGGATCGGATCTAATCTTCGAGAGCCTTGCCCGTGTGTTTCTCGTCAAACTCATTCAGAAATACGGCCTGCAGGCGGAAGCCTACGATTTCTCCAGGAGCTTCACCGCTAAACACTACAAGAGAGTGCTCGACTACGTGGCGAAGGCCTATGGCAATTCGATACGTGTCGAAGACCTGGCGCGCGTGGCTGCGCTCAGCCCATCCCACTTTGCGCAATTGTTCAAGCGTACGATCGGGTTGAGCCCGATGCAGTTCGTCATGACCTTCCGGGTCGAACAGGCGAAAAAGATGCTCGCCGCGCGGGATACGCCGATGATCGATATTGCGACGTCCTGCGGATTTGCCGACCAGGCTCATTTTTCGAGGTCTTTCAAACAGATAGAGGGCGAATCGCCTTCCGGATACCGCGCGCGACTGCATTCGTAGGCGTCAAACGCTCTGCATAGAATCCTTCAAGAGTTACGCAGTCAGGTTCAAGAGCCGGTTTTGCTGACTCTGTAGATTGGTTGCCAGGCTAAGCAACCAATCAACGGGGACAGTTATGAAAACACTGCTTGTTGCCACGGCGACCGCCGTAACCCTGATTTCCAACTCTGTGGAGGCTGCTATGAAAAAGCGCGTTACTTTCGAGAGTGCCGGCCAAACCATTGCCGGCGACCTGTACCTGCCCGACACGTTCAGCGAGGGCGACCGCTTACCCGGCGTCGTAGTTACCGGTGCGTGGATGACCGTCAAGGAGCAAATGGCGGGCGCCTATGCCGCCGAGCTTGCAGATCGAGGTTATGCCGCGCTGGCTTTTGACTTCCGAGGCTGGGGCCAGTCACCCGATAGCATTCAATATCTGGAGAACCCGGTTCGCAAGACAGAGGACATCAACGCCGCCGTCAACTACCTCGCAACCCGTCCGGAAGTCGATTCGGCTCGAATCGCGGGTCTCGGTATCTGCGCGTCTGCCGGATACATGAGCGACGCGGCGCTGCAGAACGCCAACATCAAGAGCCTTTCGCTGGTTGCACCCTGGCTCCATGACGCGGAGATCGTCGACGCTACCTATGGCGGAAAAGAAGGCGTTTCCGCGCTAATCGAAACCGGCCGAAACGCCGAACGAGCGGACGAACCCGTCATCCTCGAAGCCGCAAGCCTCTCGAACGAAGAGGCGGTGATGTACCAGGCCCCATATTACACGGAGACGGATCGCGGCCTGATCCCGGAATTCGACAACAAGTTCAACGCGGCGTCCTGGGAAGGGTGGCTGACGTACGACGCCATTCAGACGGCCGATCAGCTCGAGAAGCCGACCCTGCTCGTGCATTCCGAGACGGCTGCGATCCCGCAAGGCGCCAGGGAATACGCTCGGCGCATGGGCGCAAACGCTACGGCAATCTGGTTGCCCGAGCTTACCCAATTCGATTTTTACGATCGTCCGGATGCCGTGGAAAGCTCGGTGGATGCCGTGTCGAAACACTTCGAGCGGACCCTCAAGTGAGTAACTCGATCATCAGAACTTCAATCATAGGATTGCTCGTCATGACACTGTTATCAGTCAACTCCGAAGTCACCGGCGCCGAATCCCAAGACGTTGCCGCTATCCAAACGATCGTCGAGAGCGTTGCCGTGCTGGCGGACAGCGGAAATTTCGAGTCGCTGGAAAAGCTTTATGCCGATGAAATCCTGGTGGATTACACCTCGCTGGGAGGCGGGGAACCGGAACTCAAGAGCCCCAAAACCCTGATGAACGAGTGGGCCGGAGTCTTACCCGGCTTCGATCGAACGCGGCATGAGATCTCGAACGTCAAGGTGGTAGTAACAGGTCCGCGGGCAGTAGCGACGGCAGACGTCGTTGCGGACCACTACGTTGCCGATCTCCACTGGCAGGTCTCCGGCGACTATCGATACGAGCTTCTCGATATCGGCGGTGAATGGCGCATCGTTGCTGCAACGTTCAATCTTCGCGACGAGAAAGGCACGCGGGACGTGTTTGGTCCTGCCGCAGAAAACGCGATTGCCAATCCGCCTACATACGTCACCCGTCAGCAAACGGTAGAGGCCGTTCGGACATTCCTGCTAGCGCTTGAAGAGAAGGATATGGAAAAATTCGCCACCGTCTGGGCGGACGATGCGGTGCAGGACATGCCCTATTCTCCGGAAGGTCACCCCAAGCGCGTGGTTGGCAGGGACGAGCTGGTGAAGTTCTACTCGGGTTGGCCGGAAAACGCCGGAGAAGCGGACTTCACCTCACACCTGGTTTTCTACCCAATGCAGGATCCCGAGACGATCTTTGCCGAATTCAGGGGTGACGTGGAGGTTGTCCCGACCGGACGCCGATACAAACAAACGTACGGAGGTTTCTTCCATGTGGTTGACGGAAAAATAACGCTGTTTCGGGAGTACTACGACCCGGCTCCCTTCGCATGGGCGTTCGGTTTGGATGAAGAGTGATCCTCGCGGCGGCTTCGGCGCGTCCACTGCCCTGAAGCCGCCAAATCATCCCGATCACGTTTCATGCTCGTAAAACGCGTCCAAGTCACTGCTTGTCAGCGGGTGCTCTCCGCCACGCCCCACCGAACGGCGTTGCTCAGCAATTTGGCAAAAATCGGGTTTTCATAGGCAACGTGGTCCTGCCCAAATTGAAGGTAGGCGACCGGCGAGTTGTACGACGTCTTGGTCCAACCCACCAGGTTGCTGCCGGTCGGGTGATCCTCGAAGCCGATTCCGCCGTACCGGAAGTTCTTGGCCTCGAACTCGAAATCGCTGCGCAGGAGCGGATCAACCGCGTCTTCGTCGACCGGGTAGAGATACACTTCGTCCTTGAACTCAAAGCTCTCGCTGAGGCCCGCAACAATGGGGTGATTCGGATCTTCTACAGTGATTGTCTGCTGCGTGCGGAACCGATAGCCCGAGCCCGGGTACGATTTGCCGTTGAACTCACCGGGTAGAAAGTGAAAACGCGCGCCGATTACTTCCGCATACTCAGGCCAGGTTGGCCAGCTCGCTGCTGCGTGGTGCAGGAAGATCATCGGCTTGCCCTCATCCAGCAGCGCCAGGAAATTCGCCTTGAAGCTCTCGCTAGGATCATAGACGGTGAACGGCGGGTCGTTCTTGGTGAACCTCACTCCGGGCATATCGTAAAAAACGACAATATCGAACGGTTTCGCGCCGGCAGGGCTGAGGACCGCCTCCGCGGCCGGATGTTCAACGTGGGTCCAGTGGACAAGCGTGTCCGGGTCAGCCACCTTCACTCGATCGATGAACTGGAAGAACGGTTCTCGCTCGAAGGCGTGACCTTTCGTAACCAGTAGCGCTTCGATTACGTTAGACATAGTTGAGTACCTTATTTCGTGACCATGTTTCGGGTCGCAGCGATCTTCTCTTCGTCGCTCTTCGGGTCGTCGTCAGTGTTCGGAACCTGCACACCCTTCGCAGCCGCAGGTCGTGCCGCGATCTGGTCGAGCCAACGCTGCAAATGCGGAAACTCATCGATGTCGACACCGGCCCAGTCGTGGAGTCGAGCCCAGCACCAGTGGGCGATGTCGGCAATCGAGTAGTCATCAACCAGGAACTCACGATCTGTCAGACGTTGGTCCAGCACGCCGTAAAGACGCCGGGTTTCGTTCTGATAGCGCTCGATGGCAGCGGGAATGTTCTCGGGGAAGTAGCGATAGAAGACGTGCGCCTGGCCTTGCATCGGCCCGAGACCGCCGATCTGGAACATCAGCCATTGGATGACCTCGTTTCGGCGCTTCGCATCTGTCGGCAATAGCTTGCCGGTTCTCTCCGCCAGGTACAGCATGATCGCGCCGGACTCGAAGATCCTGAAGTCGTCGTTATCCCGATCTATGATCGCGGGAATACGGCCGTTCGGATTGATGGCAAGATACTCCGGAGACTTCTGAATGCCGGTCGTGATGTCGATGGGGTTTACGTTATACGGCAGCTCGAGCTCCTCCAGCGTTACGGAAGCTTTCCAGCCGTTGGGTGTTTTCCAGGTGTAGAGATCGATCACGGTTCTTCTCCAATTCGGTTTGTTGTGGTCAGCTCCACTTGATGGAGCAGCCGATGCTGGGTGTCTGCTCGGCCGGACCTTTGCCTGTCTCGGCGATCTGGCGCATGGCGTTCAGCAGCTCCGGCGTACGATTGCTGGCGTCACCCATACGGGCATCGTCCAGCCGGCCGCGGTACTGGAGTTCACCGTCGGCATTGAAACCGAAAAAATCCGGCGTACAGACGGCGCCGTAGCTGCGGCCAACCGACTGATCCTCATCAACCAGGTAGGGGAAGCTGAAGTTGTGGCGTTCCGCGAACGCCTTCATCATGGGCGGGCTGTCGGCCGGCACGTAGCGATAGTCGTTGGAACTGATCGCAACGACATTGATGCCTTCGCTTTTCAGCACGTTCGCATCGGCGACGAAGCGATCGATGATCGCTTGCACGTATGGGCAGTGGTTGCAAATGAACGCAACCAGCGTTCCGTTTTCGCCCTTGAGTTCGTCGAGGCTGTAGGTCTTGCCGTCGGGGTCGCTCAGCGTAAATGGCGCTGCTTTCCAGCCGATGTCGGCAACGGGTGTGTCGAGCAACATGAGGATTCTCCTAAGCGGTATCTGATGGAAGTTTCGAGGGAGCCACGGACCCGGGTTCGCTTGGGGGAGCAGCAAATGACCGGGCCCGTGATTCTCGCAATGAGTGATTACCTGCTCTCGAGTCGGCGGTAGAAGTCCGAGATGGCGCGGCCGATCGCAAACGGCTGGTCTTCCTGCACGTAGTGCAGACCGGCGCCGATGTAAACGGTCTCGATGTTCTTCGCACGCTCCGACCAGTAGTCGGCGCCCTCGGGCGTATTGAGTGCTCCGGGCGTCGCGTACAGATACAGCCAGGGAATTTCGGTTTCCTCCAGAAACCTGTTGTAGTCCGTGACGATCCTGTCGGTTGCCGCAGGCTGTCCGCCGATGGGCATCTCGTTCGGCCACTGGTTGACCTGGATGCGTGACTGCTCGGTCGGGAACGGCGCCCGGTATACGTCGTGCGCCTCTTCCGAGAGCGGACGGACGATGAAGCCGGGCAAAGCGCCTTCAATGAAGAAGTTGTCTTCGATCAGGAGTTTTCGTCCGCTTTCCGGGTCACGCACGGTGCGGAAGAAGTCACCCAGCTCCGTTGGCATCGTGTCGTAGCTTTCGGCCGGTATCAGCGGCCCGATGATCGACTCCATCGTGACGATGGCTTTGACGTTGCCGGGATTCTGCGCCGCATAATGCAGGCCCAGGCCCGAACCCCAGTCGTGCACGACCAGCGTGACGTTCTCGAGGTCGAGCTTCTCGACGAACGCCTCGAAATAACGGTAGTGGTCGCCGAAGGTGTAGTCCAATCTCGGTTGGTCCGATTTGCCGAAACCGATGTTGTCCGGCGCGATCAGGCGGCCCTGGCCTTCGAGGTGCGGCATGATGTTACGCCACAGGTAGGAAGAGGTCGGCTGTCCGTGCAGGAAAAGGATCGGATCGCCCCGTCCCTCGTCGACGTAGGCCATTTTTGAGCCCAGAATGTCTATGTACTTGTGGTCGTACGGGAATTCCGAGGACACCTCGAGCGGCGGTACCTTGAAGCCGGCGTAAGGGTTCGGATCCTGTGCATGAGCGCCGTTTCCGGTCAGGATCAGCGCGGCCGTGGTGAGCAGCAGTGTGCTTGTCGTTCTCATCGTTCTTGCTCCAAATTCGTTTGTCAGACTTCAGCGTTGGTCGCTGGCGGCCCAGGTGTTCGCTTTGAACGCAGCGTCGACCGGGGTTTGCGCAACGTGATTGGTGTAGTTGGACATCACCTTCAGGCTGGTGCCGAGAATGACCTCCAGCACCGTCTGCTTCGTGTAGCCGGCGGCGAAAAACGCATCCAGGTCGGTTTGTTCGACCCAGCCGCGCGTTTCGTTGACGCGTGCTGCGAATACCCGAAGCGCCTCCAGCTTGGCGTCCGCAATCGACGTACCGTTTCGCAGTGCTTCGATCACGTCGTTCGGCACTTTCGCCATTTGCGACAGCGACGTGTGCGCGGCCATGCAATAGGTGCAGCCGTTCAGGCGGTTGTTGGTCATCAGGATGATCTGGCGCTCGGTTTCGCTCAGATCGGTTTTGTCGAAGATGCCGGCAAGCGTCATGTAGCCCTCCAGCAGCGCCGGTGATTCGGATTGAACCGCCAGCAGGTTCGGCGTGAACCCGTAGGCGTCCTGGGCGCCCTGCAGCAGGCCCTTGCTGCCTTCGGGTGCGGATTCTTTGGTGTGTACGGTGAAATCGGTCATTGTCCGGTCCTCAATTTGGTCGTCTAAACGGGTTGTTTGTACTGATCGGTTTAAACTTTAGCGAGTGTGGAACGATCAGTCAAGACTAATCTGAAATTTTCTTAGAGGGCGGCGTTTAGCGGAGGAGGCGGTCAGCCTGGGCGGAGAATTCCCACAGGTCCTCGTCCGTATAAGCGCCTCGACCAAGGACGCGAAGGGCGATCATCAGCGATAACAAAATTTTGGCCGTCGGCAGCGGATCCACCGAAGACGGTATTTCCTTCCGGGCCTGCCCAACCTCGATACACCGGCGAAAAAACGCGATGGCCTCATCATGGCCCTGCCTGATAACGGCCCGGGTTTTGGCGTCGTGCGCCCACAGCTCCAGTGTCGTATTGATCAGGAAACAGCCCTTTTTGTCCTTATCCGCGATGGTTTCGCGGGTTACGGCGTCAAACAGGCCGTGAATGGCTTTCAGAGGGTCGTCCAGCGCCTCCAATTTGGCCAGCGTCGCGCGATGATTCTCCGAGTGATACTTGAGCAGCGCCTGGTGAAAAAGCGACTGTTTCCCGCCGAACGCGTTGTAAAGGCTCCCACGGCCGATGCCGGTGCCCTTGATGAGGTCATTGATCGACGTGGCTTCGTAGCCTTTTTCCCAGAAGACTTTCATGGCTTTCTCAACCACGGCGTCTTCGCTAAACGATTTTTCCCAAGGCACGGGAGATCTCCTGGCAGTGTTAATAATCGGCATAGTAACATTTATACCGATCATTACAAACTAGCGGTGAACTAGTCGCGGTACCCGTCTGCCTCAGTAAGCTGGATCGCCGGTCATCTAGTTGCGTCGGACCAAAACCTCCCGAAGCGGGTCACCTCCGTCGATAAAGAAGCGGCCGCCGGGCTTGAGTGACGCAGCGATCCTGGCGCTGGCCCGTGCCTGACGGTCTGGATGGCGGCCATCCAGTACGCCCACTCGAACGGCGAACGCGATATCGAATGGCCTATCATCCGGCAACAACTGAAAGTCCTCGATGGCTGCCCGGCGCACGGCCAATTGTCCTGACGCGATCAGCTGTTTACCGTTTTCGCGCGCCAGAGCGACCGCCTTTGCGGAACGGTCAATCGCAAGGACATGGCCATCACCGATACGACGGGCGACTTCCCTCGCCGCCGCACCGGGACCGCAGCCGATCTCGAGAACGCGCATGCCCGATCTTATTGGGAGTGCGTCGACAATCGCCTTCAGACGAGGAGATAGTCGATCCGAGCGGACCGGCATGAGACTAAGCGGAATCCAGCTGATGCAACAGAATTGAGTTGCCTTCAGAGTCTAGGCAAACCGTCATCCGACAATTCGGCCCGCGGATGACATCGCTCGTGAACTCGACTCCTTCACCCTCGAGTCTCTCGATGACTGCCGCGAGGTCGTCGACCTCCAACGCGATCGTACCGCCAGCGGAGGAGCTCGGTACTTCACCGGTGGTGTTGGTTAACGCCAGGCATCCGCCATTGGGCAGATCGTACTCGACCCAATGCATGTCGCCCTGGCCGCCGGCTGCACCAACTTCAAGCCCGAGCGTCTTCTCGTAGAATTGACGCGCGCGATCGATGTCGGTGATCGGATACATCGTGAATGCGACTTTTGAAAACACATTGTTACCCTTGTTTGAGACGAGATAAAACCTTTCAAAACTTTTCGCCGGGAAGTTGACTGGCTTGTTCAACCCAATTCGCAATCTGCGCCTCGTCCGGCCTATCGTCCTCGAAGATATTGAAGTAGCGGGTGCCTTCGATCTTTGATTCCACGGGCGGCACGGGCTCCAATGAAGTTCCTCGCATAAAAGTGAGCTGGACGTACCTTTTGTAGCAGTACATTGCGAGAAACCATCCGTCTTCCTTTCCGTAGAGCGGTGTATTCCATTTCACGGCCTTTTTCACGTCCGGAACGATTCGCATGACGATGTCGTCGATGAGTCTACCGACGTCGCTTTTCCATTCCGGCATTGCGGCGATATAGGCTTCAACCGGCGCATCACCGTCTCCCTTTTCGATCTGGGGGTTTCCGCTGGAGAGGAGTTTTGGTCTTTTCTTGCCCGGCATCTCACTCGCGATCCCAAACAGCGCTTGTTTTGTCAGGACCCTTGGTCACATACGGCAGGGCGAACAGGTAGAGTCCGCTGATCATCATCAGCATCAGTGGTGCTAATGGAGTGTAGAACAGCCATTCTTCCGTGTGTCCCAAGGCCTGGGAGATGAAGATGCCGATGACCGTCAGTGTGAATACGATGGAAACCCATCGATGTAACCGCCTTATTAACCTTTTCATGTTCATAGTCAGACCGATGCGCGATCGAATACCCGACAGGATCAGGGCAAACGCGCGAGTACCTCCTCGAGTTTTTCAAAGAATCGCGGCCAGCCGGCTTTGGCGCCGTGGTAGTAGCGAGGTTGATCGTGCCTGAATCCGGTTTGCTCCATGCGCAGGACAGTCCCGGTGGACGTTGGCGTAAGCGTCCAGGTGACCGTGCTTTTGAGCTCGTGATCACCCCAGGTGTAAGAAATCATTTTGTTCGGCTCGATCGCCAGGACTTCACCCTCGACCTTCCCCCATTCTGCATCAAGCGCGAACCGGTGCCCGACGATCGGCTTGAAGTCGTTCTGCAACAGCCATTCTTCAAGCAAGTGTGTCTCCGTGAGTGCACGCCAGATTTTTTCCGGCGAGTGGGGAAACTCCCTCTCGACCACCACGGATTTCGTATTCGGATCGTCGCTGTTCATTGGTCCATCCTCTGCAGTAACTCTTCGAGCCTGTTCAGGCGTTGCTGCCAGAAGATCGTCATCTGCTCGGTCCAATCCACGAGTGGCGCCAGAGCTTCGGGTTGCGGCCGATACAAGGCCATGCGACCGGCCGGACGATCGGTGACCAGGCCGGCATGCTTCAGCTTGCGCAGATGCTTCGACACAACGGGTTGGGAGACGCCGGCCTGTTTTGTCAGGTGGCTGACGGATGTCTCGCCGTCGCGGCAGAGTTGCTCGAAGATGGCTCGTCGCGTCGGGTCCGCCAGAGCTCTGAAGAGTGAGTCGTCGGATATCATCATTTATTCATACCCGTTTGGCTATACGATATACCATAGCCAAACGGGTATATGTTAGTCAACCCGCCCGGCTGACAAGTCGCCTGCTCTGTGTCCGCCCATTGCCAACGAGCCGTGAGAAACTTCCTCGGGGAGGCCTGGCAATGACCAATACAAAGCCGATCAACTCGAAAGGCCACGTCGAACCCGAATTCGAGGCTGTTAGGCTCGCCTTCGAGGAAAACTTCGCGAAGCGCGATGAATTGGGCGGCGCCTGCTGCGTCTATTTCAAAGGCAGAAAAGTCGTCGACCTCTGGGGCGGCATCCGCAACCCCAAGACCGGCGAGCTCTGGGAAGAAGACACGATGGTCCTGGTCTTTTCCCTCACGAAAGGACTGTCGGCAATGACCCTGGCGCTGGCGCATTCGCGCGGTTGGCTGGATTACGAGGCGCCGGTCGCCCACTACTGGCCGGAATTCGCTCGGAACGGAAAGGAGGCGATCACCGTTCGGCAGCTCCTGTCTCATCAGGCCGGGCTGCACGCATTCCACAGTCGCGTGGACCGGGACGTCGTCGCCGACCCCGACCGTCTCGCCCGGATAATGGCGCGCGAAAAACCGGCATTTGCACCGGGCTCCCGATACGCCTATCACCTCATCACGCTCGGATTTTACGAAGCCGAGTTGCTGAGAAGAATCGATCCGGAGCGGCGTACGCTCGGCCAATTCTTTCAGGACGAGATCGCCACGTCGCTGGACCTCGATTTCTTCATTCGTTTGCCCGACCACGTCCCCGACCGACGTCTCGCACACCTCGAGCAAGCCAATATTCTGAGGGCATTGACCGGCTTGCCCGTCACGATGGCCCTTGCACTGCTGAATCCCTGGTCACACCTCTTTCGCGCCTATGTGGTGAACCCGGGCGTCAACGTCCCTTTCGACAAAAACCGTGTTTATGCCCGCAACCTGGAAGTCCCCTCGGGCGGCGGCGTCGGAACGGCACGAGCCATCGCCAGGGCTTACGGCGAGTTCGCCACGGGCGGCAATGCGCTCGGTCTCGATGCAAACACGCTTGCCGCGCTCGAAGCGCCGGCCCGCCTCCCGTCGGAGGGATCGTACGACGAGGTATTGAAGGGAGATGCTCTGTACTCACTCGGCTTCACGAAACCCTCTTCGGATTTCTCCTTTGGACACTCCGGCGCCTACGGAGCGCCCGGTGGCGGTGGGCACCTGGGATACGCTGATCCGAAGATCGGGCTCGGTTACGGCTATGTCACCAATCGAATTGGGGTGGGTGTCGATCCTGACCCACGGGACGTCGCGTTGAGAAAAGCCGTAACATCCGTAACCGGCTGAGCGATCAGGATATGGGCAAAGGTAGTTATCAATAGTGCTCACACGCTGTTCGAGCGTTCCGCCGCCGATTTTGAATCGCCGACCGCCAGTTCTAGAATGCCGGCATGGGCCTCATTTCTTCCTTGTTCGTCCACAAGGTCGTAGCGGTGGCGACCGCCAACGAGCCGGACAACAGCAGCCGGCGGCGGGCCTTGTTTGAATCCGTTAACGTTGACCCCCGCGCGTCGATCGACCCCAAGCTGATGGTCACGGATACCGATTATTACGACCTGTGTGAAAAGGTCGCTCGCGAGGACGAATACGGCCACTCCGTTCCAATACGCGTCGGAGCATCGATGCGCTGCGATGACTACGGTGCGTTTGGTCTGGCCTGGAAAACCGCGCCCAATCTGCGGGGCTCCTACGCTCGCGCCGAGCGTTACGGCAAGGTGTTGACCAGCGTATCGACGTACGAGCTTACGGCCGAAGACGGCAAGCTGTTCATGAAGTTGAACCGTGACGGCGAAAGGCGTCTGGGCTTACGGCTGTCGAACGAACAAACCATCGTGGCCATGACCCAAATCAGTCGCGAGGTGTGCCAGAAAACCTTCCGCCCCGAGGCTGTGTATTTCAAACACGCTCCGCCCAGCGATATCTCGGCGCACGAAGATTATTTCGGCTGTCGAGTGTTCTACTCGACCGACCGCGACGCCCTGCTGGTGTCGCCAGAAGTTCTCGAGGTTCCGAACCGGCTGGGCGATGCGGGTGTATCGGATTTCTTCGATGCTCACCTGGAAAAAGAGCTCTCGGCGCTCAGCGACGACAGCGAACTGGCTCGACGCGTCCGCATACAGGTCTCGCAGGCGCTCAGTCAGGGCGTACCCACCATGTCGGACGTTGCAAGCCGTCTCGGAATGAGCGGTCGCACGCTGCAACGGCGGCTCGCCGACAAAGGCCACGCTTTTCAGCAGCTCGTCGATGCGGCGCGCCGTGAGCTGGCCGAGCGACTGCTCCGCGGCTCCGACTATTCGCTGGCCGAGATTGCATTCCTGACGGGCTTTTCGGAGCAGAGCGCTTTTACCCGTGCGTTCAAAAGATGGTCGGCTCAGACACCGCGGTCGTTCCGTCTAACCGCGCACTCCCCTCCAAAATAGCCAGTACCGCCTGGCGTTTCCGGTCAAAACTCTGGCGCGCGGCGTCAAGAGATTGCGGAGCCGGTTTGCGAACCTGAGCTTGTTCAATCCACAAACGGAGCAAGCCATGACTGACCATTACAATGAAACGCAGGACAAGACCGGACTCACCCTGGTGGTGGGCTCGACCGGCAAAACCGGATCCCGGATCGTAAAACGGCTGGAGAAACAGGGGGTGCCCGTCCGACTCGGCTCGCGCTCGGCCACGCCGGCCTTCGACTGGGCAATGGAGTCCGGTTGGGACGCCTGTCTCGAGGGTGTCGAGGCCGTATACATCAACTACGCGCCCGACCTCGCCATCCCGGGCGCGACCGACACGATCCAGGCTTTCGTAAACGCCGCGAAACGCAACGGCGTCGAGCGCGCCGTGATTCTCTCCGGGCGCGGCGAAGCCGAGGCACAGGCTTGCGAAACCATCGTCATGGAGAGCGGCCTCAAGTGGACGGTTGTCCGCGCGAGCTGGTTCAACCAGAATTTTTCCGAGGGCGCTTTCATCGACATGGTCCAGGCCGGGCAGATCTCTCTGCCGGCCGGGGACGTGCTCGAGCCTTTTGTCGACGTGGACGATATCGCCGACGTGGCGGCTGCCGCGCTCACCGAGGCCGGGCATCACGGTGAAGTTTACGAGGTCACGGGTCCTCGTTTGCTGAGCTTCCGGGATATCGCCAGCGAGCTGTCACAGGCTACCGGGCGAACGATCGCCTACAACGAGGTTCCTCACGACGCCTTCGTTGCCGGCGTCGCGGAATCCGGTGCGCCCAAAGACGTCGTCTGGATCATGGATTACCTGTTCTCGACGGTTCTCGACGGACGTAATGCCTATCTAACCGACGGCGTGCAGCGTGCGCTTGGACGTCCGCCAAAAGACTTTGCCACCTATGCGCGTGAAGTTGCGGCAACCGGTGCGTGGAGGTGCGTGGCATGAAACGGGTTCTTCCCAGATCCATCCTCGGCTTGTCCGGGACACTGCTGCTCGTGATCGGTTCCGCGGTGCTGTTCAATCCCGAGTCTTTTGCGGCCGCCAACGGCATCGCGCTGCCGGACAGCCCCAGCCTGCTATCAGAGTACCGCGCGCCCGGCGGGTTGTTAATCACCAGCGCCGTGCTAATCCTGTTCGGAGCGGTACGGACACGGTTCATTCGATTGGGGTTCGCTCTGGCGGCGCTCGTCTACGGGTCCTACGGACTCTCCCGCCTCGTCGCCATCGCATTCGACGGGATGCCCTCGGCCGCCCTCGCCCAGGCAACGGCGATCGAGTTGCTTCTCGGCTCGATCTGTCTCGCCGTGTTGCTCGGGCTTAATCGGAGCCGGGCAAACCAAGGGCAGCGCTAGCGCGCTGCCCTTCCAGGCCTAACGGCAGCGCTAACGCGCCGCCGTTTCCCATCCAACGGGGTATACCACAATGGAAAACTGGGTTTTATATCTGTGTCTTTCGCTCGGATTTGTCAGCGCACTGGTCGCCGGCGTTTTCCAGTCCTTTTCGGATTTCGTGATGGCGGGTCTTGCCCGCGCCAAACCGGCCGGCGGGATCGAGTCTATGCAGCACATCAATCGAACGGTTTTCAGATCGGCGTTCCTGATCTCGTTCCTGTCGCTCGTGCCGCTGACGATAGGATTCGCACTTTATGCCGCGGTGCAAACTCGGGGAGCTGGCCGCGCGTTCGTGATTGCGGCGGCCGTCACCTATGTCCTCGCGGTCTTCGCCGTCACGATTGCAGGCAACGTTCCGATGAACAAACGACTCGACCGGCTGGATCACGCCAGCAGCGAGGCGGCAAGCTATTGGCGGACCTATTGCCAAGCCTGGACCCGCTGGAATCACGTGAGGACGATGGGATCGGCCGCGACGGCGGCATCGTATCTCCTCGCGGCCGCGGCGTTCAGCTCGACGGCCTGAAGCGGAACACCGGCATCGACGCCACTCGAACGAGGCGATGCTGCTTCCCAGATATGGCGCTCCAGGCCGATCTGGCACCGAATTCCCGCGAATCCTTGAATTTGATAGGGGGAAAAGGGTCTCCTGATCGTTACACCTAGTTGACCTGAAATGCGTGGAGGCGCTCTATTGCCTGAGGAATCGAGCAAAGAACCAAGAATACTCAGTGTATTCATAGAGTTGCGCAGAAAACTGGCCCATTCCGTGCTCGGCATCGTTCCGCCAAGGGAGGTGGAAGACATCGTGCAGGAGACGTACGTGCGGGCGTGCCAGATGGACGAGCGGGCTGCGATGGTTCGGCCAAAAGCCTTGCTTTACAAAGTGGCCCGCAACCTGGCGTTGGATTATGCAAAGCGCGCGGAGACCCGACTGGTCCGCACGGACGATTCGGATTCGATCGACGTATTGGCTTCGAGCCTTCGCTCGAACAATGAATTGCTCGACAACGCCATCACGCAAGAACGGTTTGCGGATCTCTGCGTGGCCGTTCGCCGCTTACCTCAACAGCGCCGGAGGGCATTCGTATTGAAGAAAGTCTACGGCTATACGCAACGTGAAATCGCGCGTGAAATGCAGATCAGCGAGAAAACGGTCGAAAACTATATCGGGAAAGCAACGCAGGCATGTTACGAATACCTGAACCGCTACGGCGAGGAGGCTTCGGAAAACGCCTCGAGAAAGCGTTCGGGCCGGGCCGAATGGCGCATTCACGAAAAATCGGAAGCTGAGTAATGGGCAACGTTCACAAACTACAAACGGCCGAGTCTGTTACGGAAACCGCGGGCCTTTGGCTTTCGAGGCTGGACAGAGGTCTCACTCATCAAGAGATGGACCAGCTGCGCCGGTGGTTGTCGGAGGATCCGGCGCACGAGCAGGTGTTTTTGGCGATGGCAAAAAGCTGGGACGAAATGACGGCGCTCGAGGCGTTGGCGGACCTATTCCCCGATCCCGCTCAACGCCGCAACAAGCCGAATCGTCCGATGCTCGCGTTTGCCGCCAGTGTTTGCGCTGCAATTCTTGTCGTCGGCTGGTTGGTCGCCGATCACTTCCAACCCGAATCTGTGCAGACGGCGTCGGAACCGCTGATCAGCGAGCGCTCCGATCTGTTGTATGAAACCGGAATCGGCGAACAGTCCACGACGGTGCTCGCCGACGGTTCAACCATCATCTTGAACACCAATAGCCTGGTCACGGTCCGATACTCTGCACGCCATCGTGTCATCGAGCTCATGCGCGGGCAGGTACACGTGCAGGTTGTGCCCGATCGGCGCAGGCCATTAAGCGTGTTGGCCGGCGAAAGTATCGTTCAGGCCGTCGGTACGGCATTCGCCGTTCAATTGATCGAGGGCAACAAGACCGAGCTGGTCGTCACCGAAGGCGAAGTCCTTGTCGGAACCGTGAGCAGAGCTGCGCGGACCGGCTCTTCGACTCCACCGGTGCCGGTCCTCCCGCAGACCGCGCTTCGCGTGGAAGAAGGCAAAGAGTTGATCATGGGCGTCGCGGCGCCGACGGTTCGGGCCGTTTCGCCGGAAGACGTGTTGATCAGAATGTCCTGGCGCGAGGGAAACCTGACGTTTCGGGACGAGCGATTGGAAGAGGCGCTCAAGGAAGTCGAGCGGTATACGACCGTTCGCTTCCAGTTCCTGGATCAGGATCTTCGGGGCGAAAAGTTAACCGGCCGATACAGGACAGGCGATATCGACGGGTTTCTCTTCGCCTTGGGAGAATCGCATCGAATTTCTTATGAACACACAGACGACGGGCGAGTGCTGCTCAGTCGGCTTTGAGGTAGCGCATTGGTCTGCCACTTCAAGGATTGAGAGGAGGCGATTCGACAGAAGGAAACCGATCATTGACGAAGATCGAGAGGGGGATTTTTCTCCGTCGTTCGTTAACCCGACGGCAGCGCGAGAAACGTTTGCTGCGGGTTAACGAATCGGCGTTCGCTTGTGCGTTGTGTCTGGCCATACTGTCGCAAGTACTGCCGACTTCGCTGTGCGCGAGCGAGCCCGACCAATCGATCGATCGATTGATTCCATTCAACATACCCCAGCAACGAGCGGATTTCGCGCTGCTTGAGTTTGCGGAACAGGCGGATCTTACGCTGGCCGTACGACCCGAAGAGGTCGACGACATCCAGGCGAATGCCCTGATCGGTGATTACCGAATTGCCGAGGGCGTCGAGCAGCTACTTGCCGATACCGGCCTGGATCCTGTCCTGCAAAACGAAATGGTGCTGAGCGTTCGATATGAGCGCCGGATCAATGACGATGAGCAGGGGGAAACAATGGAACCGAAGAAAGCAGGATTTATGGCGGTGCTCGCCGCCGTTTTTGCAGGTACGGGCGCGAACGCCCAAAACGACAGTGACGCGGACAGATCGCTGGAGGAGATTGTCGTAACCGGCGTGAGGGGCGCGCCCAGATCCATCATGGACAGCCCGATCCCGATAGACGTGTTCTCCGCGGAGATGCTGGAGCGGATACCGGCGACCGGCGGGCTGTTCGAGCAATTGCGGTATAACGTTCCCTCGTTGAATTATCCACAACGCGCGGGCGGTGGAACCGCGACGTTCATCGCGTCCGCCGGCCTGAGAGGGCTGAATCCCGACCAGACGCTGGTATTGGTCAACGGAAAGCGTCGCCACAAAACCGCTCTCATCAATACGAGCACCGGCCTGTTCAGTGGATCCGCCGGCGTCGATCTGAACATGATCCCCAACTCCGCCATTGAAAGGATCGAGGTCCTGCGGGACGGCGCCGCGGCGCAATACGGTTCCGATGCCATCGCCGGCGTGGTCAACATCATCCTGAGAGAAGACTCGGCGGGCGGCTTCGTCACCGGCACCTATGGGGAGAACTTCGACCGCGGTGACGCCGAATTCTACAACGCGGGGGCAAACGCCGGTTTTCCGCTTGGCGATGACGGTTTTCTCAATCTGTCTTTCGACTATCGCACGAACAAGGGATCCGAGCGCGCGAGTCCCGTGCCGATCCCGACTGAACCCGGTGCGCCTTTTCGTTTCTTTCCCGACGTGGACAATGGAGACGGCACGTTTTCCGTTGATCCGAGAGAAGCGCTGGTAGAGCGCACCGTGCGCAATTTCGGCGAGTACCCTTCCGATCGGCAGTCATTCGCGGTCAACGCGGGTTACGACCTCGGCAACGTCGAGCTGTACGGTTTCGGAACGTACACGAAACGGTCGTCCACGCTGTTCTTTACGTTTCGCCGTCCACGTGATGCGCGCAATAACGGCGAGATCTTCCCCAACGGATTCATACCCGAAGAAGAAATTCGCGAAGACGATTACGAAGGCATTATCGGGCTGCGCGGGACGGCGTTCGATTTCGACTGGGATCTCTCCGGCGGCTACGGGCGCAACAACGCGGACTGGCACAACAACCTGGGCGCGAATGCCAGTCTCGGCGAACTGAGCCCAACCTCCTTCTACCTGGGCGCGTTTGACGTCAAGGAAAGTTATGCCCAGTTCGACGCTACCCGAGCCTATGACGTTTCCGTCGGCGAGCTTCAGGTATCTTTCGGTGCGGCATTCCGTAACGAAAAGTTTGAAATCAGCGAAGGCGATCCGGAAGGCACGATTACCTATGACGGTCCGCTTCTCGTTCTACCGAACGATCCTCGCGGCGCTCAAGGGTTCCCGGCTTTCGGTCCGGACGACGTCAATTCCGTGTCGCGGGACAATATCGGCGTTTACGGCGAGCTTGGCTGGCAGGCCTCGCCTGCACTCTTCATCAGCGCCGCCGGGCGTTATGAAGACTATAGCGACTCATCCGGAGATCAGGCGATCTTCAAGCTTGCCGGTCGATACGATCCCACGGACTGGTTGGGACTGCGTGCGTCCTTCAACACCGGATTCCGCGCGCCAAGCGTGCAGCAGCTCGGCTTCAAGGGATCGCGAGGCCAGTTCGTCGACCTGGACAACGACAGCATTGCCGAGACCATCGTTCTTCGGCAAACCTTGCCGGCAACGGACTTGGCGGCGCAGGCGTTGGGTGCAAGCCCGTTAGTCCCCGAGGAATCCACCAACTTCAGCGCCGGTATCACCCTGAATACCGACGCCGGCCTGACGCTGACCCTGGACGCGTATCAGATCGATATCGACGATCGGATCGTCTTGTCCGCGCAGTTCAATCGCGGTGACGCCCGTGCCGCCCTGGGCGGAGGGACCATCGGAGATCAGGTCAGTATCCTGCTGGACAACGCGGGCATCGGTCCGGCGATTGACGGCGCGAACTACTTCACCAATGCAATCGACTCGCGCAGTCGAGGGGTTGATCTGGTCGCGACGTATACCATGCAGACCGGATACGGTGATTTCGATTTCAACGCTGCGTTCAACTACAACGATCTCGAAATACAGAGCATCGACGACAATCCGGAGGAGTTGGCCGCGCTGGTGCTCGCAGACGGCGAGCCGTTGCAACAATTCGACCGGGCGAGGTTGGGAACCTACACGGACGAAATTCCGCAAACGAAACTGGTGTTCTCGAGCAACTTCACCCGCGGGGCATTCGACTTCCTGTTGAGGGCCACCCAATTCGGGTCCTACAAGAACGTCACCAACAACCCGGATGCGGATACGAATAACTCCGAGGAAGTCATCGTGGACGTGCAGTTGAGCTACGAATTCGACAATGGGTTTTCCGTTTCTGCGGGGTCCAACAACGTCTTCAATACTTACCCCAAGGAAGTGCGTCCGGAAGGCAACTTCGGCGGTGGTCAATACGACGGTAACTCGCCGTTCGGCTTCACGGGGGGCACCTGGTTTCTCAACGGTCGATATACCTGGTAGTTGCGGCGGACAGAGCGGCGGCTCGGGCGAACACCCGTGGCCGTCGGTTTGTCTGCAAATCAATACGTGCACGTCAGAAATATTTGTCATGAACCTTGCGAAATTAAACGAACTATCGAGGACGATATCGTGAAAAACTTCACCGTCACGGTGGCCTGCCTTTTGCTCGCCGTCGGCGCGCCCCTGGCTATCGGCCAAACGTCGGAAAATCAACGGCAACAGGAGGCGACCTCGTTCGGCGGCAAGCCTCTCTATCGTTTCGACATCCCTGAAGAGCGTCTGGCCGAAACGGAAAGCAAAATCGCCGAACTCGAGGCAAAGACCGACAAATCGGAAGACGATTACGTCACCCTGGGGTATCTCTACGTCAATGCCGGAAAATTCGGGGGTGCGATCGATCTGTACACGAGAGGGCTCCAGCGCTATCCGGAGTCTTTCAAACTGTTGCGTCACCGGGGCCACCGCTACATCAACACGAGGCAACTCGATAAGGCAATCGCCGATCTCGAAAAAGCGGTTGTACTGCTGGGCGACGACAACAGCGACGTGTACCAGTACCGGCTCACGGGAGAGCGCTTTGGTACGTACGAGCACTGGATCTGGTATCACATTGCGCTTTTCCACTATCTCAACGAGGACTACGAAAAGGCCGCCGAGGCTTACGAAAGATGCGTAACCACGGCGACCAACAACGACACGCTGATCGGCGCGGTGGACTGGCTCTACAACGCCTACATGAAAAACGGGGAGCCGGAAAAAGCGGAAGCAGCGCTCGAAAAGGTGCCGGACGATATCGAGGCTCGACCGACGTATCCCTACTATCAGCGCGTGATGCTCTACAAGGGCTTAAGCAAACCGGAGGACCTTCTGGACCTCGACAAGCCGGGCGACGAGTGGGACGGTCGTGAAATCACGACCGGATACGGTGTCGCCAACTGGTACGGTCAGCGAGGCGACAAGAAAACCGCCCAGCTCATCTACGATAACATTCTGAAGACGCCGTTCTGGAGCGCCTGGGCGTACGTTGCGACGGACCGTGAGCAGTCGAGGTAATGCCGCGGACGCTGCCCTGAAGCCGCTATCCAACCGGCGAGTGAGATCAACACGGTTCGCTCCCGGCGGGGACACACCCCGGGGCGGCCGCGCTAGGGACGGAGTGACAGGAGCCATGATCAAACGCAGAGCCTATATGCTCATCGGCCTGCTGGCAGGCGTCATGACATCGTCCGCCGGACTTGCGGACGGCGTCCGCTTCGTTGCGGTGCAGCCGGAGACCTTTTCGGATCCGGGCGGTCAGTCGAACGCCTGGGGCGACTATGACAACGACGGCGATCTCGATTTGATCGTTTTGTTTCGCGATGCGCCGGTCAGGCTCTATCGAAACACGCCGGACGGATTCGCGGACGTAGCGCCGGGATCCGGCCTGCCGACGGACGGCGCCAACCCTCGCTCGGTCGCCTGGGGCGACTATGACGGCGACGGCGACCTGGATGTCTATATCGGGTACTCCGGCAGGCAGCCGCCGGCGAATCGCCTGTTCCGAAACGATTCGAGCGACGACGCGGCTCGCTTCACGGACGTTTCGGAAGAGGCCGGCGTCGGCCTGCAGGGCATTACGCGCCAGGTGTCGTTCGTCGACTACGACTCCGACGGCGATCTCGACCTGTTCGTCGCGCTGCGGGCCAGCCCCAGCCGATTGCTGGAAAACGACGGCGGCGTTTTTGCCGACGTGACGTTCGCGCGCGGACTGTTCGACCCGCGCCGCACGGTGGGCGCCTGCTGGTTCGACATGGACGCCGATGGCGACCTCGACCTGTTTACCGCCAACCAGAACGGTGACCGGGACGGCATGTACCGTAACGACGACGGCCGATTTCGGGACGTGGCGATGGAGCTGAACATGGACCAGGCCCGGCGTCCGCTCATCGACGGCGGCGTGGGCTGCGCGGTGACGGATTTCGACGTCGACGGTGATCTGGATTTGTACGTCGCCGAATACGGTGACGACAGCCTGTTCCGGAACAACGGTGACGGAACGTTTACCGACGTGGCCGAGCAATGGGGCGTAGCGGTTCACGACCACATCGTCACCGGCGTGTGGGGCGACGTGCAGCACGACGGGTGGCCCGACCTCTACACCGTGGGCTACGTGAACGGCAAGCCGGGCACGAAAGACTATCTTTTCATCAACAACGGCAAATCGTTCGAGGACAAGATGCCCGCACCGATTGCGGCGAACGACACGGATCACGGCGTGCAGTGGGGCGATTTCGATCAGGACGGCGATCTCGATCTTGCGCTCGCGGCCAACGATCCGGCAGGTTCGCACTATCTGTTCAGGAACGATCTCGATGCAAGCCTGGCCGGGCGTTCGGTCCAGGTGCTGGTGCTCGATGACAAAGGGCGCTACACCCGTGCCGGCTCCGAGGTGCGCGTCTACCGCGCCGGATCGGACCAGGTTCTCGGCACTCGCATCGTCGACACCGGCAGCGGCTACAACGCGCAGAACGCGAAACCGGTGCATATCGGTCTTCGGTCCGACGTTGCCATCGATATCGAGGTGACGGTGATGTCACGCTCCGGCCGCCAGTCGACGTGGTACAGGGGCGTGGACTGGAAAACGCTGGCGGGCAAACCGTTCATTGCCAGGGTCGGCTATCAGTAGTCCGGGCGCAAGAGTTAGTTTAAACGTACATACAAATCGTACATACAATCAGCGGGGTGGAAATTGTGGGCATTCGTTGTCTGGTCGGGGTGGTGTTGTCTGTGTGCTTGTCTCAGACGGCAGTCGCGCAAAGCTTTCAGGATTACGACGGCGATTTTCCGGAATCGGTCAAGGCCTATTACCACATTCCGGTGGAAATGCGTGACGGTACCGCCTTGGCAACCGACGTTTATCTTCCCGAAGAGGGCGGCACTTTCCCGACACTGCTGGTGCGGGACATGTACACAAACGGTTCCGCCGCCGTGCGCCAGCGTTACGCCAAGTTCGCCACGGCGAACGGCTACGCGTTCGTGTTCCAGTCCGTGCGCGGGCGCTACGATTCCGAAGGCCGCTGGTATCCGTACTTCCAGGAGATCAACGACGGGGACGACACGCTGAAGTGGATCGCCGCCCAGTCCTGGTCCGACGGCCAGGTTGGCATGTTCGGTTCGTCCTACCTGGCGTCGGTGCAGTGGCTGGCCGCGCTGAACAAGAACCCGGCGCTGGTTGCAATCGCGCCGGCGGTCAGTCCCGGCAACTACTATCGCGACGTGGCATACCCGGGCGGCGCGTTCTCGTTGTTGTCGCGCGCCCGTTGGGGCATTGGTCTGGTGGGAAGCCGCACGAACATGACGTTTGCCGTCGACTGGATCAACGGCATCAATCATCTGCCGTTGGAGGAACTGGCCGAGAGCGTCGGATTCAACGTGCGGCACTTCCAGGACTGGCTTGCGCACCCGACGTACGACGCCTACTGGAAACCATTGAATCTCGAGGCACGTGCACCCGAGATGGCGGTTCCCGCGCTGAACATCGGAGGTTGGTACGACGTCTTCCTGCGCAGCACGATCGGCAGCTACAAGACCATGACGGAACAGGCGGCGACGCAAACGGCGCGCGACGGGCAGCGGTTGGTCATCGGGCCGTGGCCGCACGCCTGGAATACGTCCACGGGCGTGGGCGATCTGGATTTTGGCGAAGACTCGATGATTGCCGCCGAGCAGATGTTTCTCGAGTGGTTCGACTACTGGATGAAAGACGGGCCGGCGCCGTCCGGCGCGCCGATACGGATTTTCGTCATGGGTGAAAACGTCTGGCGCGATGAAACCGAGTGGCCGCTGGCGAACACGCAATACCGGCCGTTCTACCTGCATGCCGACAACAGCCTGTCGACGGACCGGCCGACGGCCGGCCGCGGCGAGCTTCGCTATACCTACGATCCGGAAGATCCGGTGCCGACGCTGGGCGGCAACATCATGGAGCCGACCTTGCGCGGACCCTACGACCAGTCGCCGCTGGACGATCGCGAGGACGTGCTGCGGTTCGTGACGGAACCGTTCTCGGAACCAACGGAAATTACCGGACCCATCTCCGCGGAGATTTACGCCGAGACCTCGGCGGCGGATACCGACTTCATGGCAAAGCTGATTGTCGTGAAACCCAACGGCATGGCCGTGAACCTGGTGGACGGCGTCATCCGCGCGCGTTTCCGCGAAGGTTTCGAGGAAGAAAAGCTGATAGAACCCGGCGAAGTCTATCGGTACGACATCGATCTGTGGGCGACCAGTTACCTGCTGTCGCCCGGCGACCGGCTTCGCGTCGATATAACCAGCAGCAACTACCCGCGCCTGGCGAGAAACCTCAATACGGGCGCGCCGTTTGCAAAAACGTCCGAGATGAAAGTTGCCCGGCAGACCCTGCACATGAGCCGGGACTACCCGTCGAACGTCAGGCTGCCGATTATTCCAAGGTAATTGCTTTTATCGCTTAGCAGACGGCCGCGTGATACCCGGCCGCGGAGAGGAGCGCTCGTTTGACGAACGCGGAGGAAGGTGTGGCGGCGCCGTCGAGCGATTCCCGGGTTGCCCGAATCGGGCTCTGGTTGGGTCCATGCGCCGCCGTTGCTCTGCAGTTTTTCGACGTTCCGGAGGGAATGAGCCGCGACGCGTGGTTAGTGGTGTCGCTGGTCGCGGTGATGGCCACCTGGTGGGTCACCGAGGCCGTGCCCATCGCCGCGACCGCGCTGCTGCCGATGGTCGTGCTCCCGATTACGGGTGTGTCGGGCATCGGGCCGGCCACGCAGCCGTACTCGAGTCCAACCGTGATGATGTTGCTCGGCGGGTTCATCATTGCGACGTCCATCGAACGCTGGCGATTGCATTATCGTATCGCGCTCAACATCGTTGCCCGCGTCGGCAACAGCCCGAGCGGGATCGTCGGCGGCTTCATGCTGGCCGGCGCCGTGCTCTCGATGTGGATCTCGAACAGCGCCACGACGATCATGCTCGCGCCCATTGCGGTCTCCGTCGCCTATGCAATTCTCGGCCCCGACGCGCGTGGCGCGCCACTCACGATCGCGATTCTTCTCGGACTCGCCTACGGCGCATCGATTGGCGGCATCGCGACGCCGGTCGGCACGCCGACCAATCTCATTGTCATCGGCTATCTCGAAAACGAAGTCGGCATTTCGATCGGTTTCTTCGACTGGATGAAGATCGGGCTGCCGGTGGTTGCCGTCATGTTGCCCGCCTGCTGGCTGACCGTGACGCGTCTGGCGATGCGGCTGCGTGCGGGCGATGGAAACGAAGGCCAGGAGCAGGTTCGTCATGCACTGGCGGAGCTCGGGCCAATGAGCTTGCCTGAGCGCCGCGTGCTGGCCGCGTTTACGGTCGTTGCGCTGGCCTGGATGCTGAGACAGCCGATCACCGCGATCGAGATTGGCGGCAATCGACCGTTCGCCGGCCTGACCGATCACGTCATCGCCATTGCCGGCGCCATCCTGATGTTTCTCATACCTTCGGGCCGCCCGTCGTCGGGTAACGAACGGCTGCTGGACTGGGAAACGGCGACGCGTCTCCCCTGGGGCGTCATCCTGCTGTTTGGCGGCGGTTTGAGTATGGCGAGCGCGATACGCAGCACGGGCCTTGCGGATTGGCTCGGCGGCGCGCTTTCCGGTCTGTTGACGGTGCCGGTCATTCTGCTGATTTTTGCGTTGGTCGCCTTCGTTATTTTCGCCACCGAACTCGTCAGCAACATTGCGACGGCGTCGGCGCTGTTGCCCATCATCGGCGCCCTGGCGGCAACGGGCGGTCAGGACCCGGTGTTGCTGTTCCTGCCGGTAGCCATGGCGGCAAGCTGCGCCTTCATGTTGCCCATCGCCACGGGTCCCAATGCCATCGCATTCTCGACCGGTGAAGTGAGGATTCCCCAGATGGTGCGAGTGGGCCTGCTGCTGAACGTTTTTGGCGTCGTATTGATTTCGCTCGTCATCTACTGGCTTGCGCCGGTGCTGATGTAGGCCCGGCCTCATCGCCGAAAGACCACGGACTCGACCAAGCTGCCGCGCATTGACGGTGAGGTAACGTCCAGCGTGCGTTTGCTCGAGCGGTCACGAGCTGCCGCCCGAACCTCCGCTTCAATGCCAATGGCAGCCGCTCGAACGGCCCGTTTCGGAGTATTATGAGCTGCTGCTATCGACCCGTTTCGTGTCGCGCGTCGAACTCGAACGTGGTCGTCGTTTCTGAAACAAGGGTGAATACCAATGTCAAAGGCGACTGGAGAAGAGATGTATCCATGCACAAACACAGGATAATTCTGACGCTCTTGTCGTTGGCCTTTTTGCTTGGCTCGAATACACGAGCTGCTGCAGACAAAGCGCCGGAAATCGATTTTGCCGACGTTCAAGGCTCTATTCAGTCGTTCGAGCGTACCGTACCCGAATTAACGTCGGCATTTTACGACCCAAAGCCTGATGACAGGGAGGACGGACTGGCGGTAGGAGAGTTGTCCGACAGCGCAGAAATCATCGAATTGGCCAGAGAAATAGAAGCAGGAAAACATGACCCTTATGACAGTTTGTTGATTGCACACCACGATGAGCTCGTTTTTGAATCCTACTATTCCCGGGGTCGCGTCAACCTGCCGCACTATCAGGCGTCCGCCACAAAAGCCTATACGTCGCTTGCGGTCGGTCGTGCCATCCAATTGGGCTACCTGTCGTTGCAAGACTTGCACGAACCAGTAGTCGAGTTCCTGACGGAAGTCGATCGGGAAAACCTGATCACAGGCCTCGAAAAGGTCACATTGCACAGAACTCTGAGCATGCGTTCCGGTTTGAGAATCAGTGCTGAAAAGCAAAGAGAACTGTTAGAAAAACCCGAGCGGCTCAAAGGGCAGAAGCTGGCACAACTCTACTTCACACACAGCCAGCCGGTTACGGAAACTTCACAAACCTATCACTACCAATCCGTTGACCCCCGAATCACAATGCTGGTGTTGGACGCAGTATTGCCGGGAACTGCGAAGGACTTCATCAAGTCCGAATTGCTCGACAAACTGAATATCACCCACTATTTCTGGCAAGACAATGTCAGCGGCGTGCCGGAATCGGCACATAGCGCCAGCATGACCTCCAGGGACATGATCAAGTGGGGTATGTTGCTGAAACAAAAAGGAAAATGGCAAGAGGAGCAGCTAATTTCCGAGGCGTTCCTGACGCGAGCTACGGGCAGTGTTGCCGAGCCTTACGACGAAGAATACGACTTTGGCAAGTTTAGATACGGTTATTACTTTTGGGGCGCAAAACTCAATGTTGGCGGAAAAGAATACGATGCGAAGCTTGCCTGGGGAGGCGGCGGTCAATATGTGATGGTGCTGGATGAACTGGATGTGGTCATTGCAATCACCGCCCATGGCCGCGGTGTCGATGACAAAACTCTCGAGATGGTGGAAAAACGCCTGTTGCCGACGTTTGCCAATGGCGAATCTCACAATCGAGGAAAGGAATGACCGGAGACGTAATGACGAGCCCATGGCTACCTACTCATTGCTTAGGCCAGGGAGAACGCGACCCCTCTCCGGGTGAAGAGGAATTGGAAGAGGAATTGGACACTCATGTTTGACCACGTCAAGTTCGGCGTTCGCGACTTTGCGCTGAGCAAAACCTTCTACCTGAAGGCGCTCGAACCAATCGGAGTGACTGTCGTCACCGATTGGCCGCCAGATGGAGCTGAACTGAGTCAACCAGCAGGCGAGAGTTCACTGTGCCTGTACCAAACGGACGAGAAGCCTGCGCATCTACACATTGCATTCGTAGCCGAGAGCCGGCAACAAGTCGACGCGTTCTATTGCGCCGCTCTTGACGCAGGCGGCCAGTGCAACGGACCGCCCGGACTACGTCCTCAGTACAGTGGTCGGTACTACGCGGCGTTCGTTCTCGACCCCGACGGACACAACATCGAAGTGGTCTGCCATGAGACCGAGGCCTGACGTCTGTTTGCAAGCGCGTTTCACTGGAACGGATATGACCTGGCTTGGTTGCGATGTAGCCGGACACTGTCCGTTTGTTCAGACGGCAACTGATACAGCCAATGAATCGGTTCAGTCCCGCCAATCACACCACGCACGAACGATCGATTGCAGTTCTGTCTTCTTTTTCTCGAGGTCGTCCAGGCTCTCCACCTTGAACGAGCGGGCTTCCTTCCCGTCTCCCACGAGGTTCGGGTGTTTGCCGGGGATGTCCGCGCCTTTGTGGAACATCAATGTCGCGTGTCTCTTCGCCTTCGGAAAGAAGCTGGCCATGTTGCCCTTGTAGACGAACGTTGGCGCTTGCCACTTGATGGTTTCTTCAACCCGGGAGTCGCTGCGGAGAATCAACTCCCGTATTGCCATCACCACCGGTTTCATCGGGTTGTCGTAACCCTCGAACCACGCATCGACTTCTTTGTTCGCGTTCATGTCGTCAGCTCCACAAGCCTCTCAGACGAGTTCGTCCCTGCCTTCGATGAGGAAATGATGGCTGTTCGAGCCAGCGGTCCGGGCTTCGAGATGCGGCGCGTAGGCCGGGTCGTTCATAAACGCCTCGGCGGCGTCCTTCGACGGCCACTCGATGATGATTCGCAGCGCGGCGTCTTCGCCTTCGCCTTCGAGGCGTTCGTGGTTGGCGGTGCGGGCGAGGTATTTCCCACCGTGTTGCGCGACGAGTGCGGTCGCGGCGCCGACATAGTCGGGAACCCAGTGGTCGTTGATCGGAGTGACGGCCAGAACGGAGTAAAAGGTCATTGCGTTTCTCCTCGTGTTGGCATTCGTAGAGGTAGCCTGCATCGAACAAGCAACGCGGACGATGAGCGTGTATCCACATCGTCGTAAACGGGTCGGCGCCGATCCGGCGCTTTCCGGTTCGATGCGCCAACAGCATAACTCTTCTGGCCGGAAATAGAACCAGTCGTTCGGCGACATCGTTGATCATCAGGTAAAAGCTGCGCCATTGCTCGACTAATATTGATTCAATCTCCTGCCGTTTTGGTGTCTCATGTTCGCCGACTGAGATCCATGCAATCGGGCGCGTCTCAGTACACCGATTCGAGTGTTCCGTGCATCGATTTTATGGAGAAAGACGATGAGAAAGACGGTTGGCGTGTGCCTGTTTTTGACGATGGGCATGGCAAGCGCCCATGAAGCCGGCGATATTCTGCTGCGCGGCGGGATCGCGACGGTAGCGCCGGACGCGAGCAGTTCGGAGCTGGTGCTGGACGGCACGGCGATTTCCGGTTCCGAGGCGGACGTCGACGACAACACGCAGCTAGGCCTGACGGTGGTTTACATGCTCACCGACGATTGGGGAATCGAAGCGCTTGCCTCGACTCCATTTTCTCACGACATCAGCGCTCAGACCGGCGAGCTCGGTCTCGGCAAAGTGGCCGCGGGCGACACCAAACACCTGCCGCCAACGGTGTTGCTGCAGTGGTATCCGGCCGCTTCCGACAGCCTGTGGCAGCCGTACGTCGGTGCCGGCGTCAACTACACGCTGTTTTTCGACGAGGGCGTGGCCGGGGAGCTCGAAGGCGTGCTCGGCGACGGAGATCTCGATCTCGACGCATCGTTCGGACTGGCGCTGCAGGCCGGCGTCGACTACAAGTTCAACGATGATTGGTTTGCAAGCCTTGCCGTCTGGTGGATCGACATCGATACCGACGCGGACTTCAGGTTCGATACGTCACGACTGACGACCGACGTCGAGATCGATCCGTGGGTGTACAACCTGTCGATCGGCTACCGCTTCTAGAACCTATCTCCAGCCAGATCGTAGCCGCGCCGGCGGGTCCGTCTGTATCAGACGGCCGCCGTGCGCAGGATGTCCAGCGCGCGTACGAAGGGCTTCAGTTCCAGTTCGCGCGCTTTTCTCAACAGGTGCTTCAGCCCCCGGGGCCGATCCGCATCGCCATCGCCCGCCGACCGTGAACGCGGTTTTTTCACGGAACCTTGGGTCCAATTTTCCAAATATGACGTGTGCAGGGCAAGCGAGGGTCTTTCAACCCGATTTTGCGATTGACCGTCATTCTTGCATTTGCCCGACCACATAACTTTTGGCCGGGCCGGCCGCCGACAATTTTCTAAACATTGCGCGTCCACCACCGATAGCAGCGAATAAGACTAGGGCCCGTAAGCGAAATGCGGCGATGTTTCGAGTTCGTTGGCGCAGGTTGTGTTCCCCGAATAGTCGCCAAGGACGACGGGCCCGCTTCGACGCAAGGCGGAAACATGAAGTACGAGTTTGACCCCGGCGCGACGCTGGTAGGCGAAGGCGGCTTGAACGGCGCGCACAAATCGATAGAGAGGCCGCGAAGCAAAAAGGAATTCGACGCGCAGACGCGGACGAATACCCGGATCGATGCGTTTTTTCTCACCCTCATCGCGCTGCTGACCGCACTGCTCTGCGCCCGATACGACGCGATGGAATCGCTGATGGAGTTCGCGGAGGAATACGAACGCTACGAGATCGACGAGATCTTTTCGCTGTTGATCATCCTGTCGTTCTCGTTCGGCGTGTTCGCCTGGCGGCGGGTGTTGGACCTGCGCGATCAGATCGGGCGGCGCAACGCGGCCGAGGCCAGGATGCGACATTTGGCGATGCACGACACCCTGACCGGCTTGCCGAACCGCGCCCTCTTCGCCAGGCGCCTCAATCAGGAAATAGCGCGCGCGGAACGCGACAATACGCGGGTCGCGGTGCTCGCGCTCGACCTGGATGCGTTCAAGCAGATCAACGATTTCTACGGGCACGGCGTCGGCGATGCGCTGCTCGTCGCGGCCGGCGAACGGATTAGCGAGCTGGTGCGCAGGATGGATACCGTGGCCCGACTCGGGGGCGACGAATTCGCCGTCATCCAGCCCGGGCTGGACGGACCGGATCCGGCCGCCGCGCTCGCGGCGCGGATCGTTCGGGCGCTGGCCGAGCCTTTTGAGGTGGAAGGACACAAGCTCGTGATGAGCGTCAGCGTCGGCATCACGCTGTCGAGCCGCAAACGGGTCAACCCGGAGGAGCTGCTCCGGGCGGCCGACGTCGCGATGTACCGGTCCAAAACGGAAGGCCGCTCGACGTACACGTTCTTCGAGGCCGACATGGATACGCAGCTGCGCGACCGGCGTGAGCTCGAACAGGACCTGCGGCAGGCGATCCACAACGACGAGTTCGAGCTGCATTATCAGCCGCTGTATACCGTCCCGGAGCAGCGGCTCAACGGTTTCGAGGCGCTTCTGCGCTGGAAGCACCCGACTCGCGGAGAGATCGGTCCGGACGAGTTCATTCCGATTGCCGAGGACATCGGCCTCATTCCGCGTATCGGCGAGTGGGTTCTGGCGGAAGGCTGCCGGACGGCCGCCACCTGGCCGGCGCCGCTCCGCCTGGCGGTCAACGTCTCCCCGGTTCAGTTCAAGGAGCCGTTCCTGGCGCGGCGGATCGAGTCGATCGCCAGGGCGTCTGGGCTTGCGCTGGACCGGCTGGAGATCGAGATCACCGAAAACGTGCTGATGAAAGACACCGAATCCGTGCTGCAGATCCTCAACGAAATAAAGGCGCTGGGCGCGAGGGTTGCCATGGACGATTTCGGCACCGGCTATTCGAGCTTGAGCTACCTGCGCAAGTTTCCGTTCGACAAGATCAAGATCGACCGCTCGTTCGTCGGCGATCTGGAAGAAAACCAGGAAGATGCCGCCATCGTGCGGGCGGTTGTCGCGATGGGACAGAGCCTGGGGATGACGACGCTCGCGGAGGGCGTCGAATCTGCCGAGCAGTGGTCCCAGATCGCGGACGAGGGCTGTCAGGAGGCGCAGGGGTTCCTGCTGGGCCGTCCCATGCCCCGCAGCGAGGCGGCCAGGCTGATCGACACCGCCTGCGGCGCCGCGGTGGATTGAGATGCCGTCGGATCAATCGGCCGTGCGATCGACGTTCCTGCCCGCCATCCTCGCATTGGCGATCTTCACGCCCGCGCGGTGCGTGCTCGCGGATACCGGAGATGACGACTCGGACGGACTGATCGAGGAGTTTTTTCTTGTCGAATCCGCTTACCCGCAGGAGCGCGGAGAATATCAGCTCACGCTGAGCACGGACTACGTGAGCGATGCGTCGGAAGGTGACGGGCAGTTGACGCAGGCCGGTATCGAATACGGAGTGACCGATCGTCTGCAGGTTGAGGCGAGTCTGGAGACCTGGCGCAATCGCGAGAGGCTGGATGACGGCGTCCGGGAGAAAAACTCCGGGTTAGGCGAACTTGAATTCGGCTTGAGCTACGCGTTTCCGAACACTGCTGCCTCGGGACTGCGGTACGTGATCGGCGTCGAGATTACCGCTCCGGTCGGAGACGTCGATAAGGAACTCGGAGAAGGTTTCTGGGTGTACGAGCCGTTCCTGATCGTCAGCAGGGACTTCGGCGAGCAGGCGAACCTGACGTTCGGACTGTCGTACGGCTTTCGCGACCGGCACGAGACGCCCGAGGAAGCGGACGACGTCGAGCCCGCGACCGACGAAATCGAACTGAGTCTGGGCCTGGTTCGGGCCTTCGGGCCGAAGTGGCGAGGCACGCTCGAGCTGACGTACGAGACCGACGAGCTGCACGATTCCGGCAGTGAGACGGAGGCGTTCGTGGCGCCCGGAGTCGTCTACGTCGGTACGGAGAGCCTGGAATTCGGCCTCGGAATGGCCGCGGGGCTGACGGCGGACAGCCCCGACTGGATGCTGCTCGGGTTCGTTGTCTACGAGTTCTGATTCTTGCCGCATGCGTCCGCGCGATGTGTAATCATCGCGCGGATGAGTATCAAAGCAAAACCGTCCTTTTCACTCAAAGACCAGCTGTTCAACGAACGCACCGTCGGCGAACTGTCGGCCCGTCTTGTGACGGCCGATCCGGATTTCCGCAGGGGCGAATTCGAGTCCGAAGTCCTTGCCCGCTTTCCGGCGCTCGAGCTGAAGGAACGTATCCAATGGATCGTAACGGCCCTCGAACGCCACCTGCCGGCGGAGTTTCCGGCCGCGAGGAACACGCTGCTACGGGCGCTTCCGGAGCCGCTCGACCCGAACAAGACGGACGACGACTTCGGCTCGTTCATCTGGGTCGTGCCGGGTGAGTATGTGGCAAAACACGGCTGTACGGACGAATACCTTGTGGAATCCCTGGCCTTTCTGCGCGAGGCCACCAAACGTTTTTCATCCGAAGGCGCGATCCGGCCGTTCCTGAACCGGTTTCCGGATGAGACGATGGCCTTCGTGCACGAATGCGCGGTTGATGAGAATTACCATGTCCGACGGTTGGCGTCCGAGGGCATCCGGCCGTTTCTGCCCTGGGCTATGCGTGCTGAACTGCCGGTCGATGCGATTATCGACGTGCTCGATCGGCTGCACGCCGACACGACGAGGTACGTCACGCGTTCCGTCGCCAACACGTTGAACGACATCTCGAAGCTGGATGCCGACGCCGTCATCGGAACCCTGGAACGCTGGCGCGAAAGTGGACGCCAGCGCGAAGCGGAGATTCTGTGGATGACCCGCCACGCGCTGCGGACACTCCTGAAAACGGACAACGCCGCGGCACTGAGCCTGCTCGGCTATCCTACGACGCCGAAGTTTCGCGTTTCCGGTCAGAGGGCGTCGGACGTGGTCCGGGTCGGTGAGGATTTCGTTTGGGCCTGCACGCTGACTTCACTGGCGCGGCAAAAACTGAAAATCACCTTGCGTATTCATTTCCTGAAGGCAAACGGCAAACACTCGACGAAGGTATTTGCCGTGAAGAACGGCGATTTCGACAAAGGGGATGCGATTCAAATCAACAAACGGCAGTCTTTCAAACCAATAACGACTCGCGCCCTGTATCCGGGCACGCATTACGCCGAGCTCGTGGTGAACGGCGTCACGCGAAAAAAGCTGGCCTTCGAGTTGGTGAACTGAGCGGAGACGCTAGCGATCGGCTGACTTCTTGCCGAGGCGGATCAGCGCCTTGACCACGGCGCGCTCGATGACGGCGTCGCTTTGGCCGTCCGCGTCGAGCAGGTGCTGGAGCTCGTCCGCGAGTGAGGAGTCTTTCAAACGCAGGGTGTCGACGTATTTCCGCTGCGCCCGGTCACCAAGGACAACCGCTTCGTGAAAAGCGTTCTCCAGTCTGTCCAACACGTCGGCCGCCCATTTGCCTTCTACCATTGAGATAGCAATGGAGCCCGTCCGTTTTGCCCACAATGCGTCGTGGTCGTCTCAAACGGCTCGGACAGAGGCGTTCGGTGAATGCGTGCCTTACGCGGCCGCTTGCTGGTAACGTTTGTGCATGACAACGTCACGGCCATCGGAACGATTCAGCGACGAGGAATTGGTCCGCGCCTGTAACGAAGGGTCGGCCGCCGATGCATCGCGCGCGTTCGAGATCCTGTATCGACGCCACAAAGACTTCGTGCTCCGCGTCGCGTTGCGTTTCGTCGATGACAACGACAGCGCGCTGGACGTCTTGCAGGAGACCTTCACCTACCTCCTGCGGAAATTCCCGCCGGCGGGCGCCGGCCTCGTACTCAGCGCGAAGCTGACGACCCTCCTCTATCCGGTTGCCAAAAACAGCGCCATCACCCAGCGACGCAAGGCCGACCGCGTCGCCCGTCAGGGCGGTCCGGATCCGGACGAGCTACCCGCGGTGTCGGCGGCCGACCATTCCGACCTGGCCGGCCTTTTGCAGGATCTGGACGCCGACCGCCGCGAAGTGATCATGCTCAGATTCGTCGACGGCATGGCGCTACAGGACATCGCCGATATGCTCGAAATACCGTTGGGCACGGTCAAATCGCGATTGCACCTGGCGGTCAAAGCGCTGCGGGCTTCCTCACGCGTGAAAGAATTCTTCGACCCGTGAACCTTTATCGGGCGTTGCGAGCTTAAGGAGTAAGGAGCGCGCGATGGACCCGGAAAAAGACCTCGAAATCCCCGAATCGCTGACTTCCGAGCTCAAAGCCCGGGATCGGGCCGCGCCGCTGATCACCGCGCGGGTAAATCGCGCGTTAGCGGAAACAGCGGCATCTCAGTTTGCCGCGCGGCGGCCGCTCGTGCGGCGCTCACGCCCGGCCTGGTATGCGGCGGCCGCGGCAGCGGCCATCGCGCTGTTTTTTCTGGAACCTCAGCGTATGGCGGTGAACGAGGGCGCGGGGGGCCATGCCGACGTCGACGGCTCCGGGCGGGTCGATATCGCCGATGTTCTGTCGCTCGCCCGTCAGGACAATCCGGTCCCGCAGGCCGAACTCGACGCGTTTGCGCTGCGAATCGTTGCGCTGAATCCCGCGGGTGGTTCACCGTGAAAGTCGTCCTGTGCCTGACGGCCGCGTTTTTTTGTGCGCTGGTCTCGCCGGCGAATGCCGCGGACGAGGTTCGTTTTACGTCGGTGGACGTCTATATCGTCAGCGCCGAGCCGGTGGCTGCCTGGCAGTTCGAGCTGAGCGATCGCCGCCGATCGATGAAGGTTGTCGGCGTCGAGAACGGCGACAGCGCGGCGTACCCGCGAGCGCCGTACTACGACCGCGAAGCCGTGCGACTCGGCACCGCGGATCGGATTGTCGTCGCCGATTACAGCACGTCTGAAACCGGCGAACTGCCAATCGGACGCGTACGTATCGCGACCGTGCATCTGATGCTGGCGGATGCGGGTGATCCCGAATTCGACCTCAAACTCATAACGGCGGTTCGAACGGACGGCGCCGCGATTGACGCAACGCTCGGTCTTGCGTTCGCAACAGGGAGTGAACAATGAGAAAACCCATGCAGGATCTTTCGCCCGGATCAGTTGTGAAAGGGGTCCTTACGCTGGCGCTCATCGCCGGCCTGATCACCGCCTGCGGTAGCGTCAACTATTTTAGCCAGCCCTACGGTGAGGCGATGTCTTCCGACGCCGGCCGGCTGGGGCAGTACGCTTCGTCATCTCCGGACGTCAACGAGGAACTCTGGATCATCGCCAGGCCGGCTCAGGCGAACCTCATGCCGGGCGCGCCGGGTGATGCGGGCCCGGGTTCGGGCGCCATGGTCGCGTACGTGCCCGGTCCGACAGTCGGATTCGGCAACGTCGTCAAGAACGTCGCCAAAGAAGTGCCGCTGCCTCTCGAACACACCTCGGTCGACGCCGTCATCAACGGGTACATCGGTACGGTCAGCGTCCGCCAGCAGTTCAGTAATCCGTTCAGCACCAAAATAGAGGCCAGTTATCTGTTTCCGCTGCCGGAGAAGGCGGCGGTGACCGAATTCCTGATGGTCATCGGCGAGCGCCGCATTCGCGGAATCCTGCGGGAAAAGGAAGAAGCGAACGCGATTTATCGGGCGGCCCGGTCGCAGGGTTATCGGGCGAGCCTGCTCGTGCAACGCAGGCCGAACGTCTTCGAGCAGAAGGTCGCCAATATCGAGCCCGGCAAGTCGATTGACGTCGACATCAAGTATTTCCATACCCTGGCGTACGAGGACGGGCACTACTCGTTCGTTTTCCCGGCGGTGGTCGGCCCCCGCTACAACCCTCCGGGGACGGCGGACCCGATCCCGTCGATATCGGGTACGGCCGGTTGGGGCGCAACCGATCTCGCGGCGGCGACCTACCTGAGACCGGGCGAGCGCTCCGCGCACGATTTGAGCATCGACGTCCAGATCCACGCCGGCGTAAAACTCGAGCGGGTCTGGTCAACGCACGAAATCGCGGCGACCCGGACTGCGCCGGAATCGGCGACCGTGCGGCTTGCAAATCAGGCGATATTGCCGAACCGGGATTTCGTTCTGAATTTCGAGGTTGCGGGCGAGACCATCAAATCGAATCTGCTGACGTATGCCGACCCGGTGTCCGGGCAGGGATACTTCACGCTGATGATGTATCCGCCCGCGACCACCGAAACGTTGCGGCGGCGGCCGATGGAAATGGTTTTTGTCCTGGACTGCTCGGGCTCGATGAGCGGCAGGCCGTTGGCGCAGGCGAAAGCCGCGGTGTCCGCGGCGCTCGGCCATCTGGGCGCCGACGATACCTTTCAGATCATTCGGTTTTCGGACGACTCGAGCCAGTTCGGGTTTACCCCGGTCCCCGCCACCCCGGCGAACGTCGCTGATGCGCGCCGTTACCTCAAGCGTCTCAACGGCACTGGCAGCACGGAAATGATCGAAGGCGTTCGGGCGGCGCTCGACTTTCCTCACGACGACGCACGCCTTAGATTCGTGTCGTTCATGACGGACGGCTACATCGGTAACGAAACGGACATCATCGCGGCCGTACAGCGGAGACTGGGTGCGTCGCGCGTTTTCAGTTTCGGCGTCGGTTCGTCCGTCAACCGCTATTTGCTCGAGCGCATGGCGACGGCAGGACGGGGTGCGGTCGCCTATCTAGGGCCGCAGGATTCCGGCGCGGACGTCATGAGCGCGTTTTTCGCCAGAATCAGCCACGCGGCGCTGACCGACGTCGAGATCGACTGGGGTGGAATGGCCGTGAGCGAAGTGTATCCAAGCCGCCTTCCCGATCTGTTTGTCGGCCGCCCGCTGGTCGTGACCGGCAAGTACGCCGGAGCGCCGGGCGCCGTTACGGTCCACGGCCGCGCGGCCGACGAGGAACGTCGATTCGAGATCGGCGGTTTCGATTCCGATCCGCGGAATGCGCCGGTTGCGAAAATCTGGGCGCGGCTGAGGATCGCCGATCTGTCCGATCGGCAGGCGATCGAGGGCGATCCGTACGGCGACTTCCAGACGCAGATTCTCGGCACGGCGCTGGAGTATCAGCTGATGTCGCCGTACACGTCGTTTGTCGCCGTCGATTCTTCAGAGCGCACCGCCGGCGACTACGGCGTCACCGTTCATCAGACGCTGCCGGTGCCCGACGGCGTTCGTTACGATACGACCGTTGAACGACGGTAGGAGGCGTCGAGATGATCTTAAGGAAAACCGTCGCGCGCTCGGGATTGCTGTTTTTCCTGGCCTGTGTCGTGTCGGCCTGCGCTTCGCATTACGTCACTCCGCCGGGCGGCGTGTCGATGAGCGACGTTTCGGATGACGGGCTGGGCGCCTATTTCGATGCGCAGCCGGCGAGCGGGTTCCCGGCAAACCTTGCGATCGTCCGAGTGCAGCGGGGCGGATACGCGACAAAGACGAATCGCGGTTACGGACATGGCCGCTATTCCGTCGTTACGGCACGTGACATCGAGGCCGACGCGGCGTTTGCGAAGTTCCAGTCACTGCCACTGATCAAGGGTGTTGCACCGGTCGGCCGTATTCTGATACCGAGTCACGTGAACACACTCAGGGATCTTCGCTCACCTGCGGCGCAGCTTCGCGCCGACCTGCTGCTGATTTACACGGTTGACACGGCGTTTACCGTGGACGGTGTAACGCTCGGGCCGCTTTCGCTGATCTCTCTCGGGTTCCTGCCGAACAAAAAGGCGCGGGTCACGGCAACGGTTGCCGGCGTTCTGATCGACGTTCGCACCGGCTACGTTTATGGAACGACGGAGGCCACGGCGATCGAAGAACAGCGCGCCAATCTCTGGTCGACGGAGCTCGTGACCGATTCGGCGAGGATAGCCGCAGAAGTGGCCGCGTTCGCGGATTTTGCGGACGGCTTCCAGAGCTTCTGGACGCGAGTGGTCAATACCCACGCGCACAGCGCGCCCCGGGCGGTGGCGGAATCTCCGAAGCGGGACGGGTACCACTACGTCGATTTCGAGCGGCGTTAGTCCTGCCCGGGATGTCCGGCGGTCGAGCCGTTCTATCGGGTGCACAGGTCGGCCGCTCTTAGGGAAAACGCGTATGGCCAGGCGTCCGTGAATACTCCTAAATACCGGACGTCCTGAACCTGTTGCGGAGAAAACCGAATGATCTACGAAGTCGAGGGGGATATTCTCCTGACGGGCGCCGAAGCGATTGCGCACGGCGTTGCGGCCAACGACCCCATGAACCAGGGTCTGGCCGAGTCGTTGCACCAGAACTACCCGGCGATGCACAAGGATTTTCACCACTGGTGCCATCAACAGCACCCCAAGCTGGGCAGCGCGTGGATCTGGAGCGGCGCGGGAGGCGCGCGCATCATCAACCTCATCACGCAGGAGGGCGGCTACGAGCACGGCAGCAGGCCGGGCAAAGCGAGCGTGACCAGCGTCAATCGTTCGCTTCGCTCGTTGAAAAAAATGATCGCAAAAGAAAAGCTGTCGTCCGTGGCGTTGCCGCGGCTCGCAACCGGTGTCGGCGGACTCGCTTGGGCGGACGTCGAACCGCTGATCAAAAACCATCTGAGTGACGTCGACGCCGCCGTTTTTGTCTATCGGCAGTTCGTGCCCGGTAAAAAAGCGGTCGAACCTTCGCGCTGATTCCCGCGCGCGGCCGGTTGCAATTGGGCGCCGCGAATCGAAGAATACAGGGACTGGTGGCCGTGGCGCCGCCGCAGCGGGGCGTGGTGATGTGGGCGTTTCCCCTAAAGAGCGTTACCGGCGTCGCGGTCGGAGACGATTGACGTGCGAAACGTCACCCGACGGCCGTTCATCCGCTTATGGAAGGCTCCCGCGCTATTGCTGGCTTTGACGATGGCGTCATGCGCCGAGCCGGAATTAAAACCGTTTACGAGCGACGGATGTTCGCTGTTTCCCGACAGTTCCCTGATCGGCGCCGACGACTGGTGCAGCTGCTGCTTCGAGCACGATATCGCCTACTGGAGAGGAGGTACGGAAGACGAACGTGAAGCGGCGGACAGGCGGCTTCGGGACTGCGTCGTGGGAAAGACCGATAACGAAACCCTGGCGGCGGCGATGTACGAAGGCGTGCGTTTCGGCGGCAGCCCGTATTTCTACAACTGGTATCGCTGGGGTTACGGTTGGGGATACCGGAGAAAGTACCAGTCATTGACGCCGGTCGAAACGACTACGGCAGAAAAGCTGCTTGCCGAGTATTTTGCGTCAAATCCAGCCGGGGTCTGTGTGACGAACAGTGAAGCAGTTCACGGCGTCTCGGGACAGTAGGGTTACACACTTCGTCGGTCGGGAAACCCGAAGGCTGTGCAACCGGGCGGACAGCCGCTGGCCGGTTATCGACGCGAGGATATCGTTATGAGCTATTGCAACATCGTTACGGTGCTGACGGGTTTTTTGCTTGCTGGCTGTGCGTCTCACGAGGGTGAATATTCTCCGGGCTGCATCGCGTACGCGGGCAGTACGATCAGCCTCGACGACGGTCGATTCGTTTGGGAGCGCTTTACCGATCAGGTCAGAGTGGATGAAAGCGGTCAGGTCATTGACCCGTTTCCCGGTTATCCAAAGCGCGGCACCTACACGATCGACGGTCAGACCGTTTACCTCGAGTCGAACAACGGCCAGACTCTGGACACCCTGTACTTACACGATCGCAACGGCACTCATCTGCTGTTGACCGCCGAAGAAAACGCCTCGTGGCAACAGACCGGACGATATTCCGACTGCGTGTTGACGCTGAATTCCGCGACCGCCAACTAGAACCTTTCTCAAAACGGATCGTAGCCGCGCCAGCCTGCCGGAGCCGGCTACTCGCAAGAATTCCAACAGAGATTCTGCACGGCCGAACGCGGCGGCGTGTTTTTTGTCGAAGTGAGAACCACCGCACACTTTTCGGTGCGATGTCGGTCATTAGCGACGGCCAATGCCTTGCTGCCCACCGGACGATTTGATTAGCTGGTGGTCAACAAAAAGGACCGTCCGGAGGTCCCATGAAAGCCGTCAAATGGACCTGCGCTTGCGCGCTTCTAGCCTTTTCCCCGGCGCTCTTCGCGAGCACCGCCGACGGAGTGACGATCTCGCATTTTGAACCGATGGAACGCATGAGTTTCCATCGCAATGGGGTCGCCGTACAGCAGAAACTACAGAACGCGCAGCCGGTTACCCTGAGCTTTGACGCGATGGGTCGGTCCTTCGAACTCGAACTCGAAACGAACAACAGCCTGTTGCTCGGCGCTTCCCGGACAATGCTCACGGACGACGTTGGCGTCTACCGAGGGCGCATCGCCAGCAATCCCGACTCGTGGACGCGCATCGTCGTCGCCGACGGCATACCGCGGGGCCTGATCTGGGACGGCAGGGAGCTGTTTGCGGTCGAGGCGCCCGACGACGGTATCCTGAATTCCTCGGGCCCGATCGTTTATCGCCTGGCGGACGTCAACATCGCCCCCGGCGCGATGAGCTGCGGCGCAACGGCGTTTCCCGCGAACGGTAACGCCATGTACGAAACGATCGTCCGGGAGTTCGCCACGGTGCAGAACGCACTCGGCGCCACCGAAGAGATCAAAATAGGCGCCATCGGGGACTTCGAGTTCACGAACGGAATAGGCGGAAACGCGGCGGCTGAAATCGCGACCCGGCTCAACAACGTCGACGGGATATTCAGCCAGCAGCTCGGTGTCCAGCTGACGGTCGAAACGATCGAGACGTTCAGCGACCCGGCGGATCCGTTCAGCGACGTCACCAATTCGAGCGACTTCCTGGATGAGGTGGCGGCCTACCGAGTCGCCACGCCGGCGCAGAATCAGCAGGGGCTTACCCATCTGTTCACGGGGAGAAACCTCGACGGGTCGACCGTGGGCGTGGCCTTTGTCGGCGCTCTGTGCAGCACGCAGTTTGGCGCCGGTCTCTCCGAGGGCGTTCGCGGTCCCACGGTTGACAGCCTGATCGCCGCCCACGAGATCGGGCACAATTTCGGCGCGGACCACGACGGCGATCCGGACGGATCGTGTCCGGCCGAGGGATCGACGTTTCTCATGGCCCCCTCGGTCAGCATCGCCAACGATACGTTCTCGCCGTGCAGCCTGGGCGTGATGCAGGCGGAAGCGGCGAGCGCGTCCTGCATTACCCCGTTGCCGAGCATCGACATGACCGTCGGCACGACCGGTCAGCCAACGTCCGTGCTTCTCGGCAACGCGGCGAATCTCACGTTCGACGTCACCAACAACGGAACGCTGAACGCCACCGGTGTATCGGCAGAGATCACGCTCCCGGGCAACGTGTCTTTCGTCGCCGCGGCCGCGTCCCAGGGCTCATGCACCAGCGGTGCGTCCAACGTCAATTGCACGCTCGGAACCGTGGGCGGCAGCAGCGGGAGCACGGTTACCGTCACCGCGGCGACCAACGCCGTCGGCCCGGCGACGTTCGCCGCCACCGTTTCGTCCGATGCCGACGACAATCCGGGTAACAATCAGACCACGTTGCAGCTCAGCATCGATCCGGCCGTCAATCTTGTGGTTAGCACGCCGTCGTCGTCGCAGGTTTCGCTCAACCAGAGCACGACCGTTACCGCAACGCTCCAGAACTCGTCGTCCCTGACCGCGACCGATGTCGAGGTGACCATCGCGCTTGACGCGGGAATCCGAGCCGATACGGCTACCTGGACGGCGGGTAACTGCACGGTTGCCGCGCAACAGGTGGACTGCGCGGCGGCCACGCTGGCGAGCCAGGCGAACTCGACGCTGTCGATTGGCGTCACCGGCGTAACGGCCGGTACGCAGGGCTACACGGTGACGGTGGGCGCGGACGAGGCAGATACGAACCCGGCCGACAACAGCCGGAGCGGTTCCGTAAACGTGACGTCGGGCTCGGCCGGCGACGACGAGGGCGGCGGCGCCGTTGGCATCGCCATCCTCTGGATGCTCGGCCTGGCGGCCGCCGTCCGGCGCGGCCGTCGTACTTAGGAACCTACCTGTAGGAGTCCGTCAGGACGAGCTCCTACATGAATTGCGGGTACGTCATCCGCGGACGGCGGACTGACAGGCTACTCCAGCTGATCGAGCGCATCGCTGACGCGGCCCATCACCACGGAAATCTGCACGAGGTCCTCGTCGCTGAACACTGAGGTCATGGCCTCGACCACGCGGTTTTGCACCTCGAACGATCGTTGCACCAACGCCGTACCCTTATCCGTAAGGCTGAGCCGTTTGTGCCTGGAGTCGCCGCTGTCGGTCATGCGGCGCACCAGCCCCCGGGTTTCGAGTTTTTTGATCAGCGCGGAAACGTTGCTCTTGACCACGAGTAGTTTTTCCGAGAGCTCTCTTTGAGTCAGGCCCTCGTGCAGTCGGATCGTGGTCAACACCTCGTGCTGCGCCAGGGACAGATTCAGCTCACCAAGCAGGGTGTTGAGCACGCGGTGGCACTTGAGGTTCGCTCGGCCGACCTTGAGCCAGACGTCAAAGCCGCGCGCTTTTTGCAGTTTTTCCCCGGACGTCATGCACCGAGCGTAACAGTTCACTTGCGAACCGTCTACGGACGGTTTATGCTCCGCATTAGTTCTTAAGTGAACCAATGGACGGTCGAATGCCGAGTACACCCCCAAGCTGCCGAACGCCAAGCCGGCTGGCGACATTGATGGAAGTCCGCGCGCCGCTCGAGTGGGCATCCCTGCTCGTTCGGGCGCCGAAGCTGGCCCTGGCGCCACGAGGCGACCGCCGGCCGGTCATGCTCATCCCCGGGTACCGGGCGGACGAGTCTTCCATGCGACCGCTTGGCCGTTATCTCACGTATCTGAACTACGACGTTTACGACTGGGATCTCGGGCGCAATCAGGGCGACGTCGAAAACGACATCCGCCGGGTTGGCGACCGGTCCGAAGCGTTGTTCAATGCGCTGGACGGCAAGGCGGTCACGCTGATCGGTTGGAGTCTCGGCGGTGTCGCGGCGCGCGAGGCGGCGCGACTTTACGAACCCTTCGTCAGAGAGGTCATCACGATGGGCACGCCGATAATCGGCGGTCCGAAATACACCGTCGTCGGCCAGCGTTTCGCCCGCCGGGCCAACATCGACCTGGACGAGTTCGAGCTGGAGGTTCACGAGCGTAACTCAATCGGGATCAGGCAGCCCGTGACGTCCATTTACAGCAAACTCGACGGGGTGGTCGGCTGGCAGGCGTCGGTCGATGTCTACAACAAACAGGCGAGAAACATTCAGGTCAACGGCTCCCATTTTGGGCTCGGCGGCAATCCCCGGGTGTGGCGGGTTATTGCCGACACGCTCGCCGGGCGGGTAGACCAAACGGCTTGATCGAATCACCCGACGGGTGTTCTGCCGCCGCCCGAACCGGGGCTTTCGCCGGAAACCGTCTGATCGCTATCCGTGGTCGCGCCGTCAAGCGGGGATCGGCGAGACACCCGCGAAATACGGATGCAGCGCGATGAGCACCAGGAACATCACCACGGTGATCGCCGCGCCGATCAGCTCGTTTCGGCTCGTTGCGCGGTCGGGCTTCAACCATTCGCCGTCACGCCGATTGATCAACGGCATCTCGACCGCCGCCCAGACGCCGAGTGATGCGAACAAAACCAGCGAGCGCGAGTCGCCGTTTGCAACGAGATGTGCAATCGACCACAAGACGATCGAGCTGAGCTGCGGATGGCGGACAAAACGTTTTATGTTGGTTTTCGCGTGTGCGGCGCCGAACAGAACCACGGAAACGAACATCAGCAAAAAAGCCAGCGTCGGTCCCCACGCCGGCGGCGCGTAGACCGCGACGGGTGTCGTGCTGCGCCAGCCCACCACGATCATTACGAGGCTTGCGACGGCCAAGACGGAAAACGCGGCTCTGTACCCACCCTGCCCGATCGTCGTGACGAGCGTATTACGCAATGTCGGGACTGACGCGGCTGAGAGATGGACTATCGAAAAAAGGGCGATTCCGCCGACTAACCAGATCATTCACCGTATCCTTCATCGTTCAGATTGCCGGCCTGCCTCCATTATACTGCGAGTCGTTAAACGCTACTCGCTTTCTGGCGCTGATCTGTATACTGATTCGACAGACGTCCGGATGTGGACCAAAATCCTCAGCGAGTCAATCGCATGCTGTTCTTCGACGCCGCCGCGGTAGCTCGCAAGCTGCCGTACGCAAAACTCATCGACGCGCTCGACGCCGCGTTTCGCGGCGACGTGACCGTGCCGGCCAGAGCTCAGCATACGATACCGTGTCCCGGCGCAGCCGATGCAACGCTCCTGTTCATGCCGGCCTGGCGCGCCGGCGGTGCGATCGGCGCGAAAATCGCGAGCGTCTTTCCCGACAACGCCAGCAAGGGCAAGGGCGCCGTCAACGCGAGCTACTTTTTACTGGACGGCGAAACCGGTGAGCCGCGCGCGGTCATCGACGGCGGGGAGCTGACGCTGCGCCGAACGGCATGCGCCTCTGCGCTCGCCGCGCGGTACCTGTCACCCGCCGGCGCCGGGTCGTTGCTGATGATCGGCACCGGCAACCTGGCGCCGCACCTCGTTGGGGCCCACGCGTCCGTTCGCGACTACGCGCAAATCCGAGTCTGGGGGCGAAACGCAGAGAAGGCCAGGGCCGTTGCGGACGTCCTGTCGTCCGATCACGGAGACGTCCGGGCTGCCGAGGACCTGGAAGCCGCCGTGCGCGAAGCCGACGTAGTGAGTTCCGCGACGCTGTCGTCGGAACCCCTGATTCGCGGAAGCTGGTTGCGACCCGGTCAGCATATCGACCTGGTCGGCGCGTTTACGCCGGACATGCGGGAAGCCGACAGCGAAGCGATTCGCCGCGCGCGCATTGTCGTCGATACCTATGAGGGCGCATTCAGCGAGGCGGGAGAAATAATCCAGGCGCTTGACGAGCAGGTCATATCGAAGAGCGACCTGACCGCCGAGCTCTCGGAGTTGGCGCGCGGTACGCGGCACGGCCGCCGGTCATCGGACGAGATCACCCTGTTCAAATCGGTAGGTACCGCGCTCGAAGACCTGGCCGCGGCTGAACTGATCGTCAGCGGAAGCTGACGGCCATTCCGGGTCCGGTCAACTGGGATCCGCGAGCGGAACCGTAACCGCGAGTGCCGCGTCGACTTCCGCGCGGATTTTGTTTTCGATTTGATAGAGCCGCATGACCGTGATGTTCGGTAGAATTTTGCGAAAACGACGCAGGTATTTCTTGCGGATTTTCAGCCTGTCGCTCTGGATATCGAAATACATGTCGGTGTATTCCTTCGCGTCGCTTTCCGTCAGGCTGTAGCCGTAATACTGTTGCAGGAAGCCACGCAGCAGATCGACATAGGCGTCTTCGACAACGAGAATCTCGGCGCGGTATTTATCGTAAAGCGGCCAGAATTTCTCTTTTTCCTCGGCGGTCAGGACGAGTTCATCGCGAACGATTTGTCGAGCGCCCTCCCGCACCAGCGCCCTGGCGGCCTCGACCTGCTCCTGCGATGCACCTTCGTCCTGCGCCGGCGCCGCAATACAGGCCGACAAGGCCAGAAGTGAAAGTAGGATACGTGCGTAATTCATGCTGCTTGGCTCCAGTGGGTCGGCGGTCCCGGCGGCGAACACTAGAACCTATCTCAAACTAGATCGCCGCCGGCGCGGCTACGATCTAGTTTGAGATAGGTTCTAGTCTACCACTTCGATCGCCTCCCAAAGTTCGCTTTTGAGCCGCGGACGACGGCAGCCTGTTTTGTAGACGCCCTAATCATCGAAGCGGGTCGACTGCCGTCCGCCCAGGTCGCGTATCGCGTCGTTCGATAACGTGATAAAAATCCGGAAACTCTCGTCCGCGGCCAGCTTTTCGTTCACCAACATATCGAAGGCGCGTTCTTGGAGCGCCCGAATCCTGGCAATAATGTCGTTCTTTTCGGACTGATCCAGGGGTTCGTCCGCCGCCTTACGCAGTTCCAACACTTCCGAGTAGAAGACGTCGATACGGTTTTTACGCCGAATGCGATAGATGTTGACGGCGGCGTACGATCCGCTGACCAGTGCAATGAGCACCGTCACGGCGACTTCCGCGACGCCCGAATAACGTTCGATCAAGGTCGGCTCGTCGCGGTCTACGTAAAAGCGAGCACCCGGGTGCATCGCGAACGTAAACGATGACGGATCGATTTCGTCGTTGAGCGTGTGAAAAATCGACGGGCGGTTCCCGGAAAGCGCCGGCCGCATCCGGAGTATCTCCCGGATCAGGTCAAAAGCGACCGGCGGCCGCATGTCGGCGCGGGCAACCAGCAGCTCGTCGACGGCGACGGTTACGACCGGTTCCGGCGTCCTGTCGCCGTAGGTGCCGATCGGAATGATGAACGGCCGCAGGCGCGGGTTCAGCAGCGTGGCGCGGTCCACGATCGATCCCTTGCCGATATCCTCGGGGCTGCCGAACGAAAGCAGCTGATAACCTGTCAGTTCCGGCATGCTGCCCGGGTTGATCGCCGAATATACGATGATGACATCGGGCGGTCCGTCGTCCCGCGATTCGATGTAACTGACCTCCTCGGCGCCGATGTCCAGGTCTTCCAGTATCTGTTCGGTCAGATTCCGCGACGCAGAGCCCACCGAGCCGGCAAATATGCGCGCTCCCACGAGCATTTTCCGGAAGTCATCGCTGATGAGATCGACGCGGGCCACAATGTGCAGCACCGTCGGATAGAGCGGCATTATCGTGACAACGCCGGTGCGAAACGGCTGGTCATTCGAGGCGAAGGCGATGTCCCCGTAACCCAACTCCAGCGCGTCCAGCGTGGACTGGCCCTCCGGCGCCGGGATGAGCGTTATCTCGATTCCGGATTCTTTACTCACGTAGGACGCGATGTCTCTCGCGATCGCCCGATCCGTCGGCAGGTTCGGCGTGATCAGCTCGAGTCTGGCGACCGGCCGGTCACAGGCGGCCAGTAGGGTTGCCAGCGCCAGAAGCGGGATTGCGAGCAGCCTGTTTGCGCGATGCGTCACGTTGATGTCCGAAGTCTCTTGTGCCGGTCTTGATTTCGTGCGGGCGCCGTCCGCCGCCGGCGGCATCCGTGCAATAGTATCGTATCCCAGATCCGGTATGTCCGACGCGGCGTCGCCAGCGGCGGCGTTTTCTCCTACCATTGGCGTCCGGACGAATCGAACCCGGGGAGTGTCCGGCCCGCGAGGCGGAAGAGCCAGGTGATACGACGACCAGAGACAATACTCAGGCTCCGGCAAAAACACGCGCCCCGACCGGGGTCGGACGTGGACGCAGCCGGCCTGATCGGCGATCAATCGTTGCGGGCCGGATTGTTGGGGGCGATGCTGGCCTCCGTCCTGCTCATCGCGATATGGGTTTATTCGGCGATGCTATTTGACCGGTTTTTTCCCTGGTTCTCGGTGGTACAGGGCTTTTTCATCGGCCGCGCCGTGCAGCACTTCGGCCGCGGAATCGACTGGCGGTTTCCGCTGATCGCAGCCGGATGCACCGGTGTCGCGGCGTTTCTCGGCAGTTTCCTGTCGGCGCTGTTTCTGACCGGGCGAGAATTCGATACCGGCGCGTTACCGCTGATTGCCGAGATATCCCGGCATACCGTCAGCACCTTCGCGATCCGCGAGTTTGGCGTCGTCGGGACGATTTATGCGGGCATGGCCGTTGTGATAGCCGTATTCTTCGCCAAACGACGGCTCACCCGTAACGAGGCGATCGCGCTCAGAAAATACACAGATGGGGAATCGGGATGAATCAGGACCTCTTGATAATCGGCGACTCGAAGTCCGGTAACTGTTACAAAATTCAGTTGCTCTGCGCCGAGCTCGGCATCGATTATCAGTGGCGCGAAGTCGATATTCTCGCGGGCGAAACACGTACTCCCGAGTTCCTCGCGATGAACGCCAATGGGAAAATCCCGCTGGCGCGTTTGCCCGACGGGCGCTTCCTGGCGGAGTCGAACGCTATCCTCACGTACCTGGGGGACGGGACGGCGCTGGCCGGAACCGATCGCTACACGCGAGCCGAGGTTCTCCAGTGGCTTTTCTTCGAGCAGTACAGTCACGAGCCGAATATCGCCACGTCGCGATTCATCATTCAATACCTCGGTAATCCGCCCGACAAGCAGGCCGCTTTGCAGGAAAAACGGACCGGGGGCTACAAAGCGTTGGACGTCATGGAAGAACGGCTGTCCGCTCACGACTACTTTTGCAGCCCGGGCTTCACGATCGCCGACATTGCCTTATACGCTTACACCCACGTCGCCGACGAGGGAGGATTCGATCTCGAGGCTTATGCGTCCATACGATCGTGGTTGCAACGCGTTGCCGCGCGCGAGGCCCACGTGGCGATGCGGGCGCCGTGACAGGGGGCAGCTCCAGTGATCGGGACAGGAAGCGCGCGGTGAAACTCTATGTCGGCAATCTCGCTCATGTCACGACCGCCGCGGAGCTGCGCCAGGCTTGCGCCTCGTTCGGCGCGGTACGCGCGGCGCGTGTAATCTTCGACCGTGAGACCGGCCGGTCGCGCGGCTTCGGTTTCGTGGAGATGGAGACTCGCTCGGCGGGCGAGGAGGTCATCGCCGGGCTGAATGGGACGGAGTTCCAGGGCCGCAAACTTCGCATCAACGAGGCGCACGGTCGCCCAGAATCGGAAGCAGGCAAATGACGGCAAAGCTCGAGTTTTTTTACGATTATGTGAGCGTCTATTCTTACCTGGCTGACCACGTCGTTGGTCAGTTCGAGGGCGTGGACGTGGTTTATCGGCCCATGTTTCTCGGCGCGGTCATGCAGGCAACGGGAAACCGGCCGCCGGCGACGGTCGCCGCGAAAGGGAAATATCTGACGAAAGACGTTTATCGTTGGGTCTCGCGCTACGATATACCGTTCAAATTCAATTCTATTTTTCCGCAGAAAACGCTGGGTGCGTTGCGGCTCGCGGTTGCCGCGCAGCGGCGAGGCGTATACGGGGACCTGCATCCGGCGCTGTTCGACGCCGCGTTCGTCAGCGATCGCGACCTGGGCGATCCGGCCGTGCTTGCGGACATCGTGACAACCGCCGGCCTGGACTCTGAAGCGCTGCTCAACGATATCGGCGACCAATCGGTCAAAGACGAGCTGAAAGCCACCACTCAGGAAGCGGTTGAGCGCGGCGTTTTCGGCGCGCCCACGTTTTTTGTCGGCGACCAGATGTTTTTCGGCAACGACCGCTTCGAGTTCATACGCGAAGCGCTGGCGCGACAGGGCAGCTCGAATTCGCAGTAGCAGGCCCTGAAACCGTCAGGCGGTGGCGAGGTTGGGTTTGTATCGTGAGTCCGGTGGAATGGCGGCGAGCTGCGACTCGACCAGGTCGTCGACTTCGCGAACCGTCTCCTTGTTGCTGACGGAGTAAGGTGGATTTCGGCGCAACAGCCGCCAATCGTCCGCTTTCAGGACGTTGACCAAATGCGCTATGTTCTTCTTGATCGCTTCTGTGTACGGATTCCGGCCGTCATACAGTACTTCGATGTAGCGATAGGCGCGGTTGAATTTGTTCTGCAGTCGATCGCGGGTTACCTGCTGATAGAACAGCGGTGTTTTCTTCAACAGATCGATACCCGATTCATAGCGCACCATATACTCGCCCGGGGATGCACTCTCGATTGCAATGCCGCCGAGGACAAACTCCTTGTAAAGACGGTCGCGGCATTTTTCCAGGTAACAGCGGTCGGCCATTTGCGCGATGAGGTCGGCCGTGCCGAGCAGGTGCCCACAGATCGCGTCGCGCGGATCGTCCAGCTCGATGTTGTCGAGATCCAGCTCGTAACCGGTGAAGTGTACGATCATGCTGCTGACGGCGGTGAATTTCGCCATGCCGAGTTCCGGCAGGTAACGGCGTAGGAAGTCCGCGCTTCGCGAGACGTGCTGCATCGTAAACTCGGCGCCGTTCGAGAATTCCTTGTCGCGAATTTTATGGCGTATGTAACCGGAATCGTGAAACAGTGAGGTGACGATCGCCATTTGCGCGCGCTCCGGACCAAGCCGATCCGCGGGCTCGGCACTTCGCTCGTAACCCGCGATCAGCCGCGTAAGAGCTAACGTCATGTCCAACGTGTGCTGCATATCGTGATAGGTGGTATCGCAGCCGAGATAATTCGGGTAGTCGCCGTTGAAAAGGCGCTCGAAGTCGTAGAATGCGAGCCAGATTTTGTCGAACGAGACGCCCGGATAAGTGCCGGCGTAAATCTCGTGCACGGCATCGCGCACGGCGTTCGGGTCACTGACCCGCACCGTATTGGTAACGTCGTAGTCGTTGCGTCGATCCTGGGACATCATGCGTTTGTTTTTCTTGTTATTCGTCAAGGCAAGCGCCCCGGTAAGGCCCGACTGCCGCTCAATGTAGTGGCTCATACCCGTTCCGTCCGGTTTGCCGGGCGTCCGCGCCGGCTGCACGGCTCACAATGATACACCGGACGGGCCGGACAGGCCGCGCTCAATTCGACAATAAGCCGGCGATTGTGGCTCAGAGATCAAATACGGCGACGACCGGCGTGTGGTCGGATGGGCGGTCCCAGGTTCGTGGCTCGCGATCTACAAAACTCGACGAGCATTTTTTGGCGAGCGCCTCGCTCGCCAAAATCAGGTCAATCCGCAGTCCCGCGTTGCGGCGGAACCCGGCGGCGCGATAGTCCCACCAGGTGAACACCTTCTCTTCGGGTGAAAGCTTGCGAAAGACGTCGACAAGACCCAGTTCCGTTATGGTGCCCAAGGCGGCGCGCTCGGGTGGGCTGCAGAGAATGTCCTCGCCCCATTTTTCGGCGTCGTAGACGTCAAGATCGGAAGGTGCGATATTGAAGTCACCGAGCACGACAAGCTGCTCGTGCGTCTTCATCTCGGCCTCGAGAAACCCCCTCAGAGCGGCGAGCCAGTTCAGCTTGTACTCGTATTTTTCCGAACCGACGCTGTTGCCGTTCGGGATGTACAGATTGACGACGCGGACGCCGCTGATCGTAACGGCGAGAATGCGTCGCTGCGGGTCGTCAAAGCCGGGAAAATCGGTGACTGGATCGTTGACCGGTTCGCGGGAGATTACGGCCACCCCGTTGTAGGTCTTCTGGCCGCTGGCAAGTGACTGATAGCCGGCTTCGGCGAAGGTTTCTTTCGGAAATTTTCCGTGACCTGCTTGATTTCCTGCAAGACGAGCACATCGGGTGACTCGCCGGCGAGCCATTCCTGGACATGGCCGAGTCGAACGTTCAATGAGTTGACGTTCCAGGTGGCGATCTTCACGCGGCTATCCCGATTCCGCTTTGTCGCAACAGCGCGTCAAGTTTCGGTTTGCGGCCCCGAAATGCGACGAACGCCTGCATGATGTCCCGACTGCCGCCGATCTCGAGAATTTCCGCGCGGAACCGATCGGCCGTGTCCGTGTTGAAGATTCCGCTTTCCTCAAACGCGGAGAACGCATCCGCGGCAAGTACCTCCGCCCACTTGTAGCTGTAATAGCCGGCCGCGTAGCCGCCGGAGAAGATGTGCGAGAAACTCATTGGGAACCGGTTGTACGAGGCGTGGGGGACCACGGAGATATCGTTCCGCACCTCATCCAGCAGCGACAGCGTGCGCGCGCCGAGCTTCGGGTCGAAATTCGCGTGAATGCGGAAATCGTACACCGCAAATTCGAGTTGCCGCAGCATCGCCAGCGCCGCGCCGCAGTGGCGGCTTTCGTTGAGCTTGTCGAACAGTTCTTCGGGGAGCGGCTCGCCGGTCTCGAAATGTCCGGAGGCCTCTTTCAATACGTCATACGTCCAGGCGAAGTTCTCCATGAACTGGCTGGGTAATTCCACGGCGTCCCACGGCACGCCGTTGATGCCCGCCAAACTCGGATAATCCACGCGCGTCAGCAGGTGGTGCAACATATGCCCGAACTCGTGGAATAGGGTCACGACGTCGCTGTGAGTCAACAGCGACACGTCATCGGCGTCAGGCGGCGAAAAATTGCAAACCAGATAGCCGACCGGCAGGATGGATTCGCCGTTGATGTTCTTTCTTACAATGCACTCTTCGATCCAGGCGCCGCTGCGTTTTCCGCTGCGTGCAAACAGATCGGTGTAAAAGCCGCCGAGTGGCCGGCCTTTCGAGCAGCGAACCTCGTAATAGCGCACCGTGTCGTGCCAGGTCGATACGCGGTCGACCGGCGTCAGGGAAACGTCGTACAGTTTGCCGGCCAGCTCGAACATGCCGTCGCGAACGCGATTGACCGGGAAGTAGGGCCTCAGCACTTCGTCGGAGATCGAGTGTCGGGCGTGCTTCAATTCCTCGAGGTAATAAGCCACGTCCCAGGCCTGAAGCGGCTCATCCGTCAGACTCTGAAGGGCGGCCAGCTCGTCCTTGGCGGCCGCGCGCGTGCGACCCGCCAGCTCGCTCAGGAACTCGAGTACTTCCTTGGTCGTCGCGGCCATTTTGGTCGCCAGCGAATACTCGGCGTAGTTGTCGAAACCAACCAAACCGGACAGCCGATGCCGGAGATCGAGGATATTCTCGATGTTGGCGGCGTTGTCCCAGGAGGGATCCGCAGCCTGCTCAGACGCTCGCGTCGACCAGGCTTTGTAAAAAGTCTGCCGCAACGAGCGATCGTCCGCGTGCATCATAACGGCTTGATAAGTGGGGTAGTCCAGCTTGAGCAACCAGCCCTTTTTTCCATTCTCTTGCGCGGCCGCTTCCGATGCGGCGCGTGTGACGAGCTGTGCGGGCAGGCCGGCAAGCCGGTTTCTGTCGTCGACCTCGAGGCACCAGGCGTCGGTGGAGTCCTGCACGTTCTGCTCAAACTCGGCTTGGGCCTTTGCCAACGCCTGCCGGGTTTCCTTGAAGAGTGCTTTTTTGTCCTCGGGAAGCGCCACGCCTGCCAGTCGAAAATTCCTGAGCGCGTGCTCGACGAGCTTCGTCCTCGTCATGGGTGCGTCGGCGGGCAGGGCCTTCGACACACGCTCGAAGGCCTGCTGTAAATCCGTATTCTGTGATATCTCGGTGTGGTGCTCGGTCACTTTGCTCAGGCAGGCGTTGTACGCTTCGCGCCAATCAGTGTCGCCCAGCACACCGTGCAGGTGACCGATCGGCGACCAGACGCGGCTGAGTTCGTGACTCATTTCCTCCAGGGGCGGTATCAGCGTGTCAAAATCGTCGACGCTAGGGTCGGCGATTAACGCGGCGAGCTTTTGCCGATGCCGTGCGATAAGCTCCGTGATCGCCGGAAGCGCGTGCTTGGCTTCGACGTCCTCGAACCGTGGTAGGGCGGAAGTATCTAATAGGGGGTTCATGATGCGTTTGCATTCCTCCTTGAACGGCAGAATGTTACCACAGGGAATTTTGTTCCCAATGCGCAATTGCGCCGGCTGGACAAGAGGGAAGCAGGTGTGTCGGACAAATTCGATTTGATCGTTATTGGCGGCGGCAGCGGCGGGCTGGCGCATGCTCAGCGGGCGGCTGAATACGGCGTACGCGCAGCAGTCATTGAGGGCGGGGCGCTGGGAGGCACCTGCGTCAACGTCGGCTGCGTGCCCAAGAAGGTAATGTGGTATGCCGCGAGTCACCGGCATCATGCGGAACTGGCGGCGAGTTACGGCTTCGACCTGTCCGTCGCGCAACACCACTGGTCGCTTCTGAAAGCGCGCCGGGACGCTTATGTGAAAAGGCTGAACGGAATATACGAGCGCAATCTCGGCAATCGTGACGTAACCCTGATTCGCGGCTCCGCAAAATTCATCGATCGCAGCACGATAGCCGTCGGCGGTGAGACCTACACCGCCGAGCGGATTGTCATTGCCACCGGCGGTAAGCCGATCGTGCCGCGAATTCACGGTGCCGAGCTCGGCATCACCTCGGACGGTTTTTTTGAGCTTCCGGAACGACCGCAGCGCGTTGCTCTGGTCGGCAGCGGCTACATCGCGGTCGAGTTCGGCGGCGTATTTGCGGCGCTGGGATCGGACACGACGATCCTCGTGCGCAAGGACGGCGTGTTACGCAGCTTCGACGGGATGCTGCGTGACGAACTGCATCAGGCGATGCATCAGCAAGGCATCGTGCTGGAGACGGCCGTCGTCCCGCACGCGCTCGAGAAGCGCGCGGACGGCCTTGTGCTGCGGGCGAAAGACGGTCGGGAATTCGGAGCGTTCGACTGTGTGGTATGGGCGGTCGGTCGCGCACCGAACGTCGAGGGGCTGGATACGGAAGCGGCGCTGATCGAATCCGACGGTTACGGATTCATCCCGGTTGACGACTATCAGCGCACCAACGTCGAGAACGTTTATGCTTTGGGTGACGTCACCGGACGCGAGGCGCTGACGCCGGTCGCCATTGCGGCGGGCCGCCGTCTCGCCGATCGATTGTACGGGGGCATGGAGGACCGGCACCTCGAATACCACACGATTGCGACGGTGATTTTCAGTCATCCGCCAATCGGCACCGTCGGTATAACTGAAGATGCGGCGCGTGAAAAGTATGGCGACGACGTCGGCGTTTTCGTGTCGCGATTCACGCCGATGCTGTACGCTCTCGGCGAACATAAGCAGCCATCGGCCATGAAGCTCGTGACCGTCGGGGCCGAGCAGAAGATCGTGGGCTGCCACGTCATTGGCGATGGTGCGGACGAAATGATGCAGGGCTTCGCGGTTGCCATACGAATGGGAGCAACCAAACGCGATTTTGACGACACGGTGGCCATCCATCCAACCAGCGCTGAAGAACTCGTTACTATGCGTTGATCGTGAGCTGCTTCAGGACGTCTTCGGTTTTCGGCCGGACGCCACGCCACAAAAAGAAAGACTCGGCAGCCTGTTCGACCAGCATGCCCCAGCCCATGACCGAACGCGCGGCTCCCTGCTGTGACGCCCACTTGCTGAACGGCGTCGGCGTGAGTCCGTAAGAAAGGTCGTAACAAAAGGTCGTGTCCGTGACGGCGCGGTCCGGGTACGGCGGCGTCTTGCCTTTGAGCCCCGCCGAGGTGGCATTGATGATCAGCGTGTAGTGCACGGTTCTCGGCACGTCGTCGAAACTGCACGCATAAACCGGCCCGAACGACGAGAAGTGCTCGACGAGCCCCTCCGCCTTCGCGAGCGTCCGGTTGGCAATCATTACCGAAGCCGCCTTGGCGTCCAGCAGCGGCCGCACGATTCCACGCGTTGCGCCACCGGCGCCCAGAATCAGGACGTTGGCGCCTTCAATCGTCAGGTTCAGATTGACCTTGAGGTCGCGCATCAGACCGACGCCGTCCGTGTTGTCCCCGACGAACCCGTCATCATCGAACGACACGGTGTTGACCGCGCCGGCGATTTCCGCCCGTTCGCTCAACCGGTCCGCCAATGCCGCAACTTCACTCTTGTGCGGCAGCGTGATGTTGAGCCCCTTGCCGCCGGTGCTCTGAAACTGCCGCAGCGCGCTCTCGAGCTTCTCGGGGGGCACTTGCAGCAACTCGTATTGCATATTCTGACCGGTCTGCAGGGCGAACAGCCGGTGAATGACGGGGGACCGGCTGTGCGACACCGGATAGCCCATTACGCCATAGCGGTCCACCGAGCTATTGGCCACGGCTCACCGCTTGTGAGCTGTGTGGGTAAACGCGTCTGTCCATCGCAATCGTAGTCTCGCCAGAGTCCCGTTATTCTTGTTTTGTTTGTTCGACTCACTTACGCGAGCCCGTACCGATTATACCCAATCTAAATAAGGGGGCAGCCGTCTTTAAATTCCGCGGCGCAGACGGACCTGAGCCTTCAGGGAGCATCGGATTCACCGTCACGCGGAGTCGCTCAGCCATCGGGCGGCGTCCAGGGCGAAGTAGGTCAGCACGGCGCTCGCCCCCGCGCGTTTGATCGACAGCAGGGATTCCAGCACGCTGGCCCGCTTGTCGAGCCAGCCGTTTTCGGCCGCGGCGCACAGCATCGCGTACTCGCCGCTCACCTGATACGCGAAAGTCGGCACGGCAAACGCGTCCCGCACCCGACGAATGACGTCGAGATAGGGCAACGCGGGCTTGACCATGACGATGTCCGCGCCCTCCGCGAGGTCCAGTTCGACTTCTCGCAACGCCTCGTCGGTATTGGCGGGATTCATTTGATACGTGTGTTTGTCGCCGCCGCCGAGACTGGCCGCCGAACCCACGGCATCGCGAAACGGTCCGTAGAAGCAGGAGGCGTACTTGGCGGCATAGGCGAGGATCAGGGTGTTGTGAGCGCCCCGGGCTTCCAGCTCATCGCGAATGGCGCCTACGCGGCCGTCCATCATGTCCGACGGTGCAACCATGTCCGCGCCCGCGGCGGCGTGTGAAGCCGCCTGTTTGACCAGCATCTCAACGGTGACGTCATTCTGGACGTAACCGTCATCGTCGACGATACCGTCCTGCCCATGTGTCGTATACGGGTCGAGCGCCACGTCCGTGATCACCGTCAGGTCCGGCAGCTCCGCTTTGAGCACGCTGACCGCGGTTTGGACGAGGCCGTCGGGATTGCAGCACTCCTCACCGTTCAGACTCTTTTTGTCCTCGCCGACGACCGGGAACAGCGCCAGGCCGGGAACGCCGAGGGCGGCAGCCTTGTGCGCATCCTCGACAATTCCGTCCAGGCTTTTCCTTTCGATACCCGGCATCGACGGCACGGCTTCCACACGGCCTTCGCCTTCGAGGACGAACACCGGGTAAATCAGATCGCCCGGATTCATTGAGGTTTCGGCGACGAGGCGCCGCAATCCGGCGCTGCGACGGGTCCGTCGCAGCCGACTGGAGGGGAACCCCGAAGGTGTAAAAATACTCATAAATGGTCAAATTTCACGATAACCCTTGGATTTTCTCTGTATTTGGGTAGGGTTTCCACGCCTGAATCACAAAAACGCCGGGTTACGGGTAATAAATAGATTAGGGGGCGGGTCATCTCGTATGCATAACAGTGCTGACAAGGAACGCCGGAGGCGTTTCGACCGGATCGTAGCCGTTTTGTACAAAGACATGTACCGCTACGCGGCCTGGTTATCCAGGGATCCGAGCGTCGCCGAAGAGGTTGTTCAGGAGGCGCTGTTAAGGGCCTGGAAGTCGCTCGACGCGCTTCGCGAGGACAATGCAGCGAAGCCCTGGGTGCTGACGATCGTCAGGCGGGAAAACGCGCGATTTTTTGAGCGCAAACGGCTGGAAACGGTGGATATTGACGGGTTGACGCCCGCGCAGGCGGCCATGCTGGCCGAAGGCGACAACAGTGAGGTGAAAGACGTCCGGGAAGCGATTTACAGACTCGACGACGACTACCGTGAGCCGCTGGTGTTACAGGTTCTGATGGGACACAGCACCAAGGAAATAGCAGAGTTGATGGGTATGAAACAAGGGGCCGTGTTGACGCGTTTGCATCGGGCCCGTCTCAAACTGAAAGACGTGATCAACGAGATGGCAGCGTAACCGACCCGTAAGACCCGAACACTTTAAGACCGAATTTGGAAAATGACCAGTAAAGATTACAAAGAGACCATTGCGGCAGACCCATCGGCGCCGTTCGATTACAGCGGTTTGTCGGCCGACGAACGCGAGTCCGCGGATGCGTTTCGCGACGAGATGCTGGCGCTCGATAAAACGATCGCCAAGGCGCTCGAGATAGAAGTCCCCGAATTGCAGATGCCCGAATTGCCCGCCATCGAAGAGGGTTCGACGGTCGTCAATATGCCGTTTCGCAAGAGAGTGCGTGCGAGCACGCCCGTCTGGATCGGCATCGCGGCGAGTTTTGCCGTAGCCGCGGTTCTTGGCGTGCGTTTCCTGGGTGAACAGGCGGCCTACCCCTCGCTGGCGGCGGAAGTTGTTGCGCATCTGGACCATGAGCCGCAGGCGCTCAAGGTCACCTCGACGCCGGTTTCGGAACGCAGGCTCTTGAATGTTGTCAGTAATGGTGGGGTGCAGCTCGACGGGGGCATCGGTTTGGTGACCTATGCGAAGAGCTGCGTTATCAACGGCAAGAAGATTCCACATCTTGTCGTTCAGGGGAAACTGGGTCCAATCACGCTGTTACTTATGCCGGATGAAAGGGTAGACGGTGCGGTACCGTTGTCCGGAGAGGGTATCAACGGCGTCATTTTGCCGGTCGGCGATGGCAGTATCGCGATAATCGGTGAACGTGAAGAAAATCTAAGCCAAATCGAAGAACGCGTAGTCGACTCGGTGACGTGGAGTATTTGACGCAGTGCCGAGTAAGTGCCTGGAAACGGGCGACAATCAAATGCCCGGCTCGGGCATGTAAACAGAGGTAGGAGATAGAAATGTCTGATAAGCAAATAGCAAAACCTGTTGCAATCGCGGTAGGCACCGCGCTGGCCGGTTCTTTTGCAGTTGCCGGTATTGCAAGTGCTGACACCGGCGCAAGCCCGTTTGCCATGACCAGCCTGAGTGCCGGGTACATGCTGGGGGCCGGCGAAGGCAGCTGCGGCGAAGGCAAATGCGGCGGCGACAAGGAAGGCGAAGGCTCGTGTGGCGGCGACAAGGGCGGTGAAGGCTCTTGCGGCGGCGACAAGGAAGGCGAAGGCTCGTGTGGCGGCGACAAGGGCGGTGAAGGCTCCTGTGGCGGCGACAAGGGCGGTGAAGGCTCCTGTGGCGGCGACAAGGGCGGTGAAGGCTCCTGTGGCGGCGACAAGGGCGGCGAAGGCTCCTGCGGCGGCGACAAGGGCGGTGAAGGCTCCTGCGGCGGCGACAAGGGCGGTGAAGGCTCTTGCGGTGGTGACAAGGACGCCGAAGGCAAGTGCGGCGAAGGCAAATGTGGCGGTTCTGTTTAAGACCCGAGACTACTGCCTGAGCAAAAAGCCCGCGGAAGATCGCGGGCTTTTTTTTGTCTTCAACAAACAGATTCGATGGTTGCGGAGAGGATTTCGGTCGAGCAGACTGTCATGAACGTCTTTTCTCCGAAAACAAGAAGCCGACAACATGCCCAAGAAAGTGAACCGTTGCTCCTGGGCCGAAAACGTAAACCTGGACTACATCGCCTATCATGATGAGGAGTGGGGCGTTCCGGTCAACGACGATCGGACGCAGTTCGAGTTCCTGATCCTCGAAGGCGCGCAGGCGGGCTTGAGCTGGTCGACGATTCTCAACAAACGTAGCGGCTATCGCAGGAATTTCGCGGAATTCGATCCCGAGAAAGTCGCGCGATTCACCAAAAAGCGCGTCGAAAAGATACTGACCGATCCAGGCATCGTTCGGAATCGGTTGAAGGTCGAATCCGCCGTAACGAACGCAAAAGCGTTTCTCGACGTACAGGAGGAATTCGGCAGCTTCTCCCGGTATGTCTGGGGTTTCGTCGATGGCAGGCCGAAGCAAAACAGATTTCGGGAGATGGCTGACGTTCCCGCGACCTCGCCCGAATCGGATGCGTTGAGCAAAGATCTCAAGAAACGCGGCTTTCGTTTTGTCGGCAGTACGATTGTCTACGCGCACATGCAGGCGACAGGACTCGTCAACGATCATGTTACGAGCTGCTTCCGGCACGCGGTCTGCGCCAGAAAAGCCAAACAATTCAAGGCGTAGACGGCAGCGCTTGAAATCACGTCGTCGTCGCAGGAAGATGTTGGCTTAAGTATTGCAAAATCAGACGAAAGGTACCCGATGTCCGAAGGCGGAAACCCGATACCGCGTTCATTCTGGATCGTTGGTGGCGTGGCGCTGGTATGGAATCTGATCGGCGTCGCCCGTTACGTCATGCAGCTTCGGTTAACCGAGGATATGTTGGCGGCGTTGCCCGAAGCCGAGCGTGCGCTGTACACGAACATTCCCGCCTGGGCGACTTCGGCGTTCGCGGTTGCGGTGATTGCCGGAGCTATCGGCAGCGTGTTGCTGCTGATGCGCAGCGTCTGGGCGGTGCCCGCGTTTCTGATCTCGCTGCTCGGTGTGCTGGTGCAGATGTACCACGCGTTTGCGATCGCAGATGCGATTGCCGTTCTGGGGCCCGCGTCGGCATTGGTGCCCACGCTGATCATCGGCATTGGCGTCGGCTTGATCTGGTACGCACGATCTGCCAAAGAGAAGGGCTGGCTCACCTGACGAGAGGCGTTGACCGCCTGCGTCCCTGATCGGCGAATCGGTCGCCCGGGCACCACGTCCGCAATCATCTCTTTCATTCGGAGCCGGACAGTAGTGGCGCACATAGGGAATAATCGGTCATCTCACTGCCCATAACGACGTTGAGCCATGCCGGAGAGTTCGCCCAAACCGAAACCGACAGAGTCTGCCGTGCCGCGCGGTCGATGGCGTCGTGCGTTTTTTGGGTCGCTTCTTTTTCTCATTGTTCTGACGACCGGCCTGAGCGTGCTGCTCTTTACCGCCGATCTCGGCGTATTCAAACCCCAAATCGAGCGCTGGGTTAGCGAAAGTACCGGCCGCGAGTTGCGCATCGACGGTTCGCTGCTCATCGAGTTGGGCGGAACCAGCCGGGTGCGCGCCGAGCGCGTCCGGTTCGAGAACGCGGCCTGGGCCGGCGAGTCCGCGATGCTCGAGGTCGGCGTCTTGCACCTGCGGTTTGACCTTTGGTCGATACTGAAGGACCGGTTCATCGTCGAACTCGTCGAGATCGACGATGCGCGTATTCGCCTGGTCACGAGCGACGAGAACGGCAGCAATCTGGCGTTCGGCGTCCGTGAAGAACAGGAGGACGTGTCGGAAGACGGCGTTGCGGTTCTGCTGGAACGGCTCGATATCGACAACGTGGAGCTGAGTTATGAATCTACCGGCCGCGTCCGGCCGCTCGTCGCACGGATCGATTCTCTGCGTCAACGGCACGGGCCGGACGATTTTCTACAGCTGTCTCTCGACGGGGCCGTCGGCGGACGCAGGGTCGAGTTGAACGGCAGAGTCGGCACCTGGAGTGCACTGCTCGATGGCGAGAACATCCAATACGATATCGAAGGCGAGTTCGATACGGCGGTGTTCTCGAGTCGCGGCCGTATCGACGATCTCGCCGAACCGAGCCGCCCACGGCTCGAGTTCTCGTTTGTCGGTCCCGACGTCGATCACCTGACGCGCATGTTCGGATTGCGCCAGGGAAACGGGGGAAACATCGACCTGAGCGGTTCACTGATGCCGACACCGGACGGGCCGCTGCTGTTACGCGCAGCCGGCAATGTCGCCGAGGCCGAAATCGAAGCCAGCGGAAGCTTTTCGGACCTGCAGCATCTCGACGAGATGAGCATCGATCTATTGGTGTCTGGCCCCAATCTTGGCCGGCTTTTTTCCCTGTTCGGTAGCGACCAGGTTCGCGAGGCGCCGTTCATGATCGATATCGATGCAACGCGTGACGGGTCGTTGGTGACGGTCGAACGGGCAAACATGCTGTTCGGTGAGGCGCGGTTCGATCTGACCGCGAAACTGCCGCATTTTCCGAGCCTCGACGACGGCAACGTCGATCTCGACGTCAACGGTCCCGACATCGCCCGACTGCGTTACCTGCTAGGCCTGCCCGGCGCCGCATCCGGACCGTTTTCGCTGAGTTTCGGGCTCGTCGTGTCGCCGCTTGGAGAGGAGTCGATTCGGCTGCAGGGGCAATCGAACCTGTTGCGCGTGGAGGTCAGCGGGCCGCTTGGTCCGGCGCCGCAACATTTTGGAAGCCGTCTTCAATTTCGTGTCGAAAGTGACGACCTGGCGCGGCTCGGCGGCGCCTGGGGGATCGACAATCTCCCCGACCGCCCGGTGGCGCTAACGGGGGCCGTGCAAACCACGGAGAGCGGTTTGCGTACCGTCGATCCGCTGGTCGCCGATGTCAACGGCGTGATCGCCAGCGTCGAAGGGCTCATTGTGCCGCGTGACGGGCTGCTTGGGTCCGACGTCGAGTTCAGTTTGACCGGACCCGATTTGTCGGCCCTGGCCGCCGCGTTCGCGGTAAACGAGGGTGTGCCGAAAGCGGCGTACGTATTCGACGGTCAGCTGCAGATAATCGAGGACGGTTATCGCGTGCGCACGGTCAACTCGAACATCGGCAGTTCACTGGTCGACATTCAGGGCCTGGTCAGCACGAACAGGGCCGCGGCCGGGACGCGGCTCGATTTTTCGGCAAGAGGGCCCGCGTTCGAGGAGATCATCGGCGGCATCGCTGATTTTGAAGTGGTTCCCGGCCCTTACGACCTGTCTGGCCGTGTGGAACTTCAGCCGGGAAAGCTCGGGCTGAGTGACGTCACGCTCGGTCGCGAGCGTGGTGAACTCAAGCTGGATTTGAGCCTCGGTCTGCCGTTGTCCGAACGTTGGGCCGACTTCGATCTGCGCAGCACGGGGTCCGATGTCCGCAATCTGTTACGCGGCATAAACGGCTTCGAGGCGTATGAAGCGCCGTTCCGGCTAGCGGCGGTCGGCCAATGGCGAGCGGGTGATTGGTCTTTCGAGCGTTTCAATATCGACGTGGCGGACGCCACCGTCTCCGCGCGCGGGACGCTCGAATTCGACGACGACGCGGCCTCGACCGAGTTCCGGTTCAGCGGCAACGTTCCGAGCCTGGCGAACATCGGCATGTGGAACGGGCGTCGCATGCGTGACCAGCGGGTGAGCTGGGACGGCCGGGTTTCCGGTGGTGACGGCCAGCTCCGGGCCGAAAACCTGTCCGCGAGTCTCGGTGACAGCGATATTCGAGGTACCGTGGCGTACCGCCTGGGTGACGTCCCTGAATTGGACGTCGATATCCACTCCGAGTCCGTCGTTTTCGCCCCATTGTTGGAACAGGGAGAGAAAGACGACGACCCGGAACCCGGGTTCGAGGACGGCCGCGTCATTCCCGACTTGCCCATTTCTTTTGCGGCATTGCGTTCTTTCAATGCAGACGTTCGCCTGCAGATTGGCGAGCTCGTCCGCGATTCGCTGCACGTGACGGACATAGAGTTTGCGGCGACGCTGCAAGACGGTGCATTCGAGATGCCGGCATTCGGCTTCAACGGACGCGCCGGCAGGTTCGATGCTCGCGCCGGACTGAAGCCTGGGGAAGAGTCCGCGCAGGCTTCGGTCGAAATCGTTGCACGTGACTTCGCTCTCGGTTTGAGCGAACTCAATCGGGATCTCGCGATGACCAACGACGTCATCGTCAAACTCGATGCCGCGGGAACCGACGTGCGTTCGTTGTTCGCCAATGCAAGAGGCGCCGCGTTCGTGAACGTGCGCGGCGGGCGTATATCGAACAACCGATTCATGGAAACGCTCTACGGCAATCTATTCGACGAGGTCCTGGCCGCGATCAATCCGTTCTTTTCGGCGGACGCGCATACCGAGCTCGAGTGCGTGGTGCTTCCGTATGCGATCGACGACGGGCAAATGGTCAGTGTGCCGAATACCTTCATCAGCACGGGCAAGATCCGGATTGCCTCGAAAGGTAGGATTGATCTCGATACCGAAAAGATCGATATAAACGTTCGGACGACGCCGAAGAGATCGTTGGGCATCAGCGCCGGAGAAATCGTGAATCCTTACGTCAAAATTGTGGGCACACTGGGGTCACCGCGTTTGGCCGTTGACGAAACAGGCGTGCTGCTCTCCGGCGGTGCCGCGGTTGTCACCGGCGGCCTGTCGATCCTCGCCAGGGCAGCCTGGGACCGGCTGTCTCGCGCTCAGGACCCCTGTGCCGAGACCACGGCGCAGGCGATCGAGGCGCTGGGCGACAGATTTCCGGTGTGGGGCGCGGACGAGGCAGTAGACATTGACCGCTAGGGATTTTCAGAATCAATATTTTATGTTTAAAAACATCAAGATAAGCACATTCGCATTGTTGGCCTCACTGTTGTCCGGATGCAGCAGCATCGACTTCGACTACCCGCGCCCGGCGTCGAGTACCGTCACGGGAACCGAAGACACGTATTACGGACGCCAGTTCAACGACCTCGTCGCCAGCCAGCCGAAGGGTGAATCCGGTTTTTATCCCCTTTTGGACGGTATCGACGCGCTGGCTGCCCGGCTGCTGCTGGCGTCGCGCGCCGAACGCAGCATCGACTTGCAGTATTACCTGATCAAACCGGACATCACGGGCCGGGCGTTCATCGACGCGCTGCTGCAGGCGGCGGACCGCGGCGTGCGGGTTCGCGTCTTGCTCGACGACGTGTTTACCGGTGGTCACGACAAGGATATCGCCGCGCTCGATTCTCACGCGAACATCGAGATCAGAATCTTCAACCCGTTTTACCGCGGTTTCGCGGGCCGTGCGCGCAGCGGCCTCACCAGCTTTGGCCGAATCAATCGGCGCATGCACAATAAATCCTTCACGGTCGACAACCAAATCACGATCGTCGGCGGAAGAAACATCGCGGACGAATACTTCGGCGCGCGCAAAGACGCGAAATTCAGCGATCTCGACGTCCTCGGAATCGGTCCCGTAGTGGCGGACGTCTCGGAAATGTTCGACAGTTACTGGAAACACGAGACGGCGTTACCGATTCCGGCGTTCGTCGACATTCCGGACGATACGGCCGCGGAGCTGGAACGGATTCGCCGCGGGCTCGACGACGCACGCAGAAACATCGTCAATACCGACTATGCGCAGGCCGTGAGGGAGCAGTACCTCGAGTACATCCACACCGACAACAGTATTTTCTATTGGGCGCCCTACGAGCTCGTTTACGATTCACCGGACAAGGGCATTCGATCGAAGTCCAGGGAGGCCGCGTCCATCACCACGCCGTTGATCGACTCACTGGCCGCGGCGGAAGAGCAGGTGGTGGTCATTTCGCCGTATTTCGTGCCCAGAAAATCCGGCGTGGAGGGTTTTTCGGCGCTGCAGAAAAGCGGCGTCGACGTGACGATCATTACCAACTCCCTGGCCGCGAACAATCAATTTGCGGTACATGGCGGTTATGCGCCGTCACGCAGGCCTCTACTGGAGAGCGGCGTCAAGATTTACGAGGTCCGGGCGGACGCCGACGTTGCCGGCGCGGAAATCGTTGCGGCGAGTGGAGCCAAGGCGACCCTGCACACCAAATCTTTTCTCGTTGACCGCAAAGAGGTGTTCATCGGTTCGTTCAACTTCGATCCGCGTTCCGCGAACATCAACACCGAGTCGGGCGTCATCATCCGCTCACCGACGCTGGCCGCGTTGTTCGCGGACGGCATCGCCGGTGCGCTGTCGCAACAGACCTACGAAGTCTATCTGGACGGCGACGGAAACCTGCGTTGGCGAGGCGGCAGAAACGGCAAGAACGAGATTCTGAAGAAGGAACCTCAGACCACTTGGGGACAGCGATTCATGGCGGGTCTGATGCGTTTCATGCCGATCCGCGGGCAGTTGTAGTTCGCTCCGAATCGCTACTCGTCGTTGGTTACCGGCGTCCCGCTGCCGGCGCGGAACGGGTACTCCTCGAAAAACTTCGGCACCGCCTCCGCCACGACCGCTTCGAGATTCTCGTAGGTGGAATCGGTGACTCGTCCGATTCCGACGCCCTCCCAAACCAACTTCTTTTGTTTGGGATCGACGAGGTCGATGTTCAGCGTACCCTCGGTGTATTGCGATACGTGCGTTTCGGTTGCGTAACCGTAGCCGATCCAGGGGTCGTAAAAACCCCGGCGATAGCCATAATAGCCGCCCATTCCGTAGGTGGGCGCCGGTGTTGTCGATACTCTGGTTTTGTCCTCGAGGATGGCGTTGAAGTTGACCATCAGGTCGGGATCCTCCGACCTGACGTACCCGCGGTTTTCCATTTCCCGGCTGATGGCCGCAACCATGTATTGTGAAAACAGGCCTTGGTATTCCGTCGTTTCCGGTCCCGCGTCCTCGTAAAAATTGTAGGTCCGGTATTGGCCGAAATCGACGCTGCTGTCGTAATCGGAACGTAGCTTGCCCGTTGAAGCGCAGCCGGCTAACAAGGCAACGGCAAAGGCTGCCATGACGGTTTTTGCAGTGATGTTGATCATTTTATTCGCCCGTTGAGCTAAACAAATTTTTCGCGCGCTCATATTCACTAGCCCGCCCGATACTACTATTATGTTGTCAATAGAAACAATCTTGGATTCCCCTTAATTTGTGGGCTTGGCACCTAGCGCACTAATGTTGTGCATCATCGTGCTTCGCCCGTCGGGTAAAAAAATGAATAGCAGTTTTATGAAAGGACTTTTCCGGTTTCCTCTGACGCTTGCCGCCGTCGCGGCGATTGCGGGTTGCGCCGCGGGCGAGCCGCCGATGATCGATACCCGTCCCGGCGCCGAGGTTTCGTTCGACGGTTTGAACCGGGTGCTGAACAGCGGCGCTGACGAGGCCTGGGCGCGCGCCGGTTTGGATCTGAGCGTATACACGAAAGTCAAGCTCGAAGGCGCCGGCATCGAATATCGCCCGGGCGGTGAGTCCAGCGCGCTGTGGAGCGTGCAGCGCAGCCGCAGCGGGCCTTACGAAGTCACGGAATCGCAAAAAGCGCGACTCGAAGAAATCGTCAGAGACGTTTTTATGGAAGAGCTGCGCGAAGGCCAAAAGTACACGATCGTCGACGAACCCGGCCCCGACGTGTTGATCGTGCGCGGCAGGTTGCTGGACGTCGTGTCCTATGTCCCGCCCGAGCCCGTCGGTCGATCCGAGGTATTCCTCAATCGCGTCGGAGAGGCGACGTTGGTCGTGGAATTCCGCGACTCGATCACCGATGCGATCCTCGTCCGCTCGATTGACCGGCGCGCTGCCGAACGGCCCGGCCAGGATCTCCACTGGTCGAATCCCGTGAACAACACGGCGGAAATACGGCGCGTCGCCAGGCGCTGGGCCACGAGTCTGCGCGAAGCGCTCGACGAGTTCATGGGTCCGCAATCGTAGCTGTCGCGATCAATCGTTGACGAGTCCCCGGTCCTTTTGGTCCTGGGCGAGCCCGGGCATCGTGAATCGGCGTTCCGCAAGGCGCCCTGCGAGCTCGCTGCTTTGCTCCGCCGAAAGTGGCATCAACGGCGGCCGTACGAGCTCCCAATCGGCGATGCCGGTGAAATGCGCCACGGTCGATTTCAGCGCCGGAATCATCGGGTATTCCATCATCAGACCTCGAAGATCGTTGAGTTCCTGCTGCCTGTCATCGGCCGTATCCTCCCGCCAGCGCTCGAACAGAGCGTGGATCGCGGCCGGGTTCACGTTGGCGGTCGCCGAGATGCAGCCCGCGCCGCCCGCGCGCATGTTTTGCAGCAGAAACGTCTCGCTGCCGACAAAAACCCGAAAATCGTCCCAGCCGGCTCGCAGCATCGATGCGGTGTTGTCCCAATCGCCCGAGCTGTCTTTGATGCCGACAACCGTTTCCGGGTAATTCTTTACCAGGCGCTCGATAAGGGCGACGCTGAGGCCGACGTGAGCAACCGGCGGAATGTGGTAAAGGTAAACCCGCAAGTTGGCGTCACCAACCCGCTCGATAACTTCGGCGTAACTGCGATAAAGGCCGTCGTCGCTGACGCCTTTGTAATAAAAAGGCGGCAGCATCAGCGTTCCGGCGCAGCCCAGTTCGAGTGCGTGCCGGGTGAGTTCGACCGTATCGGGGATGGCGCAGCAGCCGGTGCCGGGCATCAGCTGCGTCGTGTCGATGCCGTTTTCGACGAGGCTGTCGAGCAGGCTCATTTTTTCGCCGACGGACAGTGAATTGGCCTCGCTGTTTGTGCCGAAAACGGCAAGACCGACCCCCTGTGACAAAAGCCACCGGCACTGCTCGACGAGCCGGTCGGCGTTTGGACTCAAATCTTCGTTGAACGGCGTGACCACGGGGGACAACACGCCCGTCATGCGCTCTTGCCCGGATGTCATGCGTAATTCACCACACCGTCAGTTCTGAATGTTGATGACGGTGATGCCGACGAGGCCTTCCGGGGTGGTGTGAGATATGGCGCCAAGATAGATCGTGTCCGATATCAGGCCGGTCCAATCCACCGTGACGTCGACCGTGGCGCCCGAGGTAACCGTGCCGGGCGCCGTGACGGTCATGTTGCCGAGATCGTCCGCGAACCCGATCTGCCACGCAACGATATCGAACTGGGCGCCCCTGCCGCCGGTGGCGTTGTCGGGCTCGAATCCGTGCACGAAAACCGCGTAGGTGCCTTCACCCGGGAACAGGATATTGAACTCCTCGTCCGAGGTCGGGCCGCCGCTGTTGCCGATTTCCGTACAGCTCTGGTCACCGTCCGGGCAGAAATAAACGTACATGTCGAGGTCGTCGTTGCCGTCGGTCAGCGTGTCGAACAAGGCGAAGCGCAGGTAAAGCTGGTCGGCGGGTACGTCGAACAGAAAACGCGTAACGCCCGAGTCCGGATCGTTGATCGGCTCGAAAAGCTTGTCGGGATCCTGATTGACGAAGTTGTCGCGCACGATGAACGGCAGCCTGAGGCCGTGCACCCGCGGCAGGTAGGTTCCGTTGTAGCCGAAGATCACCGGGAAGCTGGCGCTGCCGCTGCCGCCGAACGAGCTTGCCTCCTCCGGCGCAATCAGCGATGCGGGACGAACCGCAATCGGGCTGCGTACGCTGTGGTCGTTGCTGACCCAGGTCAGGCTGCCGAACCGCCACAGGTCCAGGGTCCCGGTCTGATAGCGCAACGTGACGTCGAAAGTGGCCGACTGTCCGGGGCCGACGGACAGGCTGTTTGGTGAAACGGCCACCGATACTCCGGGCGGCGCCTCGATTTCCGCGAGATAGGTGTCCGCGGAGTCGCCGACGTTTGTGACGCGTCGCGTGATCGTCCGTTCGTTGATCAGGCTCGATACGGAAATCGACGCCTGGTTCATGTCGGCGGCTTGAAACGAAAACCCGGCCGCTTCGAGGTCGTCACAACGGTCCTGCTCGACGGCCGGCGAATCGATGCCGCAGGCGACGGCGTCGTATTCGTCGTCCGTGGTGTCGTAGACGAGGCCCGGATCAACGGCGTCGTTGGGGCGGATGTGGCCGGCGCCGAAGTCGAACGGGTTCGCGGGCGTCTCGCCGTCCTGCCGGTTGACCTCCTGGTAGGCGCTGGTCATCAACGCCGATTTGATGGCCGCCGGACTCCAATCAGGGTGCGCCTGTTTCAACAGCGCGGCGACGCCCGATACGTGCGGCGCGGACATCGAGGTGCCGGTCAGAAACGCAAAGTTCTCGCCTGAGTTCGAGTTCGGCACGTCGGGCGAAAATCCGGCGAGGATGTTGATGCCCGGCGCGGTAATGTCGGGTTTCAGTATGTCGGGAATCGGCGCCGGTCCGCGCGAGGAAAACGATCCCATCACGTTGCCGGTATCGTCGACGGTGAGAAAGAAGCTCTTGTCGAGCACGACTTCCAGCGTTTCCCCCGATTCTATTTCGTCGACGAACAGATTGCCGTCGGCCTGGCCTAGCATAACCGCCGGAATACCGACCTCGGTCGAATCCTCCGGCGTCATGACGATCGGGTCGCCGGCGATGCTGTAAACGACGACCGCGATTGCGCCCGCATCTTCCGCGTTTGCGATTTTGGTCGTGAAAAAACATCCTCCACGTTGGATGAACGCGATGTTGCCGTCCACTTCGCCACTGTTCTGGATTGTCTCGCAGCCGTCCATGGTCGTGCCCTCGCCGCCGTCGGCGAGCGTCTCGTCGCCGTCGTCCACGAGGACCAGTTCGGCTTCGAGTGGATCGACGTCGAGCAGCGGCGGCGTAAAACTTGCTTCCAGGACCGCGTATTTTCCGGCGATCGACGCCGGCGAATTCACCTGCATCGCCTCGAGCGCGTGGTTTCCGTCGCGGCTGGATGCCGCAACGGTCATCACCCAGGGCGCGCCGGCCGGTGAGCCGATGGTGGCGAGGCCCGGGCCCTCGTTGCCGGCGGACGCGGCTGTGAACACGCCGGCTTTTGCCGCCGCCATCAGCGCCAGATCGTCGGGCGCCGTAATATCGCGGCGGGAGTTGCCCACCGAGTAGTTGATGACGTCCACGCCGTCGGCAACCGCCAGATCGATGGCCCGCGCGAGGTCCGAGGTGTTGCAGGCCGCGCGGGTGGTGCCCGGACGTACCCAGCAGGCTTTGTAGGTGGCGATCCGGGCGCGCGGCGCGATGCCCTCGACCCTCCCCAGGAGCGTGCCGAACGCCGATGCGTCGGTTTTGTTGCCCGCCACCGTCGTGGCGGTGTGAGTACCGTGCCCGTCGACGTCACGCGGAGAGAGCAATTCCCCGGGATCGATAGGCCCGCTGGCCAGCGCGCCGTCCACAAAATAGCGGGCTCCGATGAGTTTGTTGTTACAGTCTTCCTCGGTGAAGCCTTCGCCCGCCTGGCAGATCCCGTTCCAGTCTTCCGGCGGCTCGTAAAGCAGCTCGCGCTCCGCGTTCCTTGACGCACGGCAGAGCCAGATGCCCAGGAAGGTCGACTCGGCCCAACTGCTTCTGCACGCGCTGGGGCCCGATTGCCTCGAATCTTCCAGCGACGGATGTTGCGGAACGATACCCGAGTCCATGACGCCGATGACGATGTCCTCGCCATCCAGCCCGAGGGTTCCGCGTAAACCGCGGTCGTTGTCGAATAAGCCAAGAAACTCCGCGCTGTGGTTTGTTACCAGGGGGCGGATCTCGTCTTCCCAGACATGCAGGACTTCGGGCAGATGACGCATCTTTCCGGCCTGCACTTCCGTCATGCGCGCCGCGAATCCGTTGAGGCTGTACTGGTAGCTGTAGACTTTTTCAGCGCCTGCGCCTACACGGCTCAGCGCGCGGTCCTGTTCCTGCGCCAGCTTCTGCGTGTAACTCTGGGTTTCCGCGCTGTTCTTGTCGAACGTGGCGCCCGCCCGAACGGTGGCGCCCAGTTTGCTCGCCCGCGAGCCGAACAGATTCGTGTGGTGCTCGATCGCGGACGGCGTCTTGAGCTGCACGATGTAGGTTTTCCGTATCGGGCTTTGCGTGCTCGGCAGATTCAGGCCGGCGGCCGATTCCCGCGCGCGCAGAAGGCTCTCGTGCTGCGAATACGCCGCACTTGCCGCTAACAGGCAAGCTATTACGATGAAGTTTCCAGCTTTCACGGAGATACTCTTGCCAGGGCCTGTCAACACGCAGTCGTCGGGTCGCGGAGAGCTAAGCTACTGCTCTCGTTGACAATTTTCTTAGGAACCCGGTGTAAACCCCGGTTTTGGAACAAGTTACCACAATGCGTGTGACGCTCGCTAGCACACAATCCGCCTGCCGTGGCGGGAGCGCGCGTATCACGGTGGGTGCGGATTGATCTTTGGTGACGGATTCAGGTCGCGCGTCGTTGCTCTAAATTGACGACAATCATTGTCGAATACGGTGATTCAGCTTTCGCTCAACCAGTCCCGAGGTCTCAGATAGTCCGTATAAAGAGCCGCCTCCGCCGAACCGGGTTCCGGCCGCCAGTTGTACTCCCAGCGCACCTGCGGCGGCAGAGACATCAGGATCGATTCGGTGCGTCCGCCGGACTGAAGACCAAAAAGCGTGCCGCGATCGTAGAGTAAATTGAACTCGACGTAGCGGCCGCGCCGGTACTGTTGAAACTTCTTTTGCGGCTCGCCGTAAGGGTGATCGCGGCGTAACTCGACGATCGGCACGTAGGCCTCGAGAAAGTGGTCGCCAACCGAACGCAAGAACTCGAAAGACCGGTCGAATCCGAACTCATTCAGGTCGTCGAAGAACAATCCGCCAACGCCGCGCGTTTCGTTGCGGTGTTTCAGGAAAAAGTACTCGTCACACCATTTCTTGAAGCGAGGGTATACGTCGCCGCCGAACTCGTCGCACGCGGCTTTTGCCTGTTCGTGCCAGCGTATGACGTCTTCGTGAAACGGGTAATACGGTGTCAGGTCGAAGCCGCCGCCGAACCACCAGACCGGTTCGTCCGCATCATTCTCCGCCACGAAAAAACGTACGTTGGCGTGCGTCGTGGGCACGTACGGATTTTCGGGGTGAAGTACCAGCGAGACGCCCATTGCCTGGAAGCTGCGACCCGCGAGTTCCGGTCTGTTTTTTGTGGCGGACGGCGGCATCTGATCGCCGAATACGTGCGAGAAGCCGACACCCGCCTGTTCGAATACCGCGCCGCCGACCAATACACGGCTCTCACCGCCGCCGCCGCCGGGTCTTTCCCATTTGTCGTGTCGGAACGTCTGCCGGCCATCCAGCGCTTCGAGCGCCGTTACGATCCTGAGCTGCAGAGCGCGCAAATAGGCTTCGACGTTTTCAGTGCTTACTTGATTCGCCGTCATCGTTCCGCCCCTCGAATAACCTGCCCGGACTCGAACACGCGAATCTCGGATGGGCCCGCGGCCGGCCCGCAGTCACCTGGGACGATGTAGTCTACTAAATCGCGAAACCGGCGGCGAAGCACGTAACGCGTGCGCGCCGGCGCATGACCGGATTCGTTGGCGCTGGTCGAGATCAGCGCGGAGCCCGCCGCGTCGCAAAGCGCGGCCGCGATCGGGTGCGCGGTGATGCGCACGGCCACGCCGGCGTGTGCGCCGCTTATCCAGTAGGGAAGGCCGGCGACCGCGGGCACGACCCAGGTAACCGGGTGTTCGGCGCTCGAGGGCAGCTCGCTGGTTCGTGGATCGATGTCCGCCCATTCGGTAAGTTGCTCGATTCTCGAGGCGATCAACAGCAGGCCCATCGCCGGATCGCGCTGCTTGATCCTCAATATGCGAGCCACGCCGGTGAGCGAGTCCGGCAAACAGCCGAGACCGTATACGCCTTCCGTCGGATACGCGACGACGCCGCCGCCGCGCAGAATCCGGCCGGCCTTTTTTAGGGGTTCGGTCAGCAAATTCGAGGTCGCCACCCGGTCCGGCATGTCAGGTCTTTTTTGCCGCCTTTTTCTTGGCTTTTTTCTTTGTCTTTTTCTTCGCCTTCTTTTTCGCCGTTTTTTTCTTGGCCGGCTTTTTCTTGGCGGCGGCCTTTTTGGCGGGCTCCTTGACGGTTTTCGCTTTTTTCTTACCGCGCTTGCCGCGAACCGGCGCCGCGGCCAACAGTTCTTTACATTCTTCGAGGCTTAGAGACTTGGGCTCTCGATCCTTGGGTACGCGGGCGTTTTTCGTCTTGTCGGTGATGTAGGGACCGTAACGTCCGTTCAACACCTGAATACCCTCGTCCTCGAAGTCCTGGATGATCCTGTTGGCGTCTTCGATTTTCTTGGCTTCGATGAGTTCCAGCGCACGCGGTAACTCGACCGTGTAGGGATCGTCCTCGCGCATCGAGACGTACTTGTCGCCGTAACGAATGTACGGGCCGAAGCGGCCAATGCTGGCGGAAACGGGCAGGCCGTCGGCCGTCTCACCGAGTTTTCGCGGCAATTTGAAAAGCTCGAGCGCGTCTTCCAGCGTGATGTCGTTCATTTTCTGGCCGGGCCTCAAGCCCGCGAATTTCGGCTTTTCTTCGTCGTCTTTCGTGCCGATCTGCACAAACGGTCCGTAACGACCCATGCGAACCGTCATGGGTTTGCCGGATTTCGGATGAACGCCGAGTTCGCGCGCCATGGCAACCTGTTCGCGCGTCACGCTCTCCTCTTTCTCCTCGACCAGGTCCGAAAACGGTTTCCAGAAGTCTTCCAGCAATGGAACGAGCTGTTTGTCGCCGAGGGAAACCGCGTCGAGATCGTCTTCGAGCCGGGCCGTGAAGTCGTAATCGACGTATTGCGTAAAATGCTCGGTCAGGAACCCGTTCACGATTCTCGCGATGTCCGTCGGATGAAATCGTTTGCCCTCCATCTCCACGTATTCGCGGTTTTTGAGTGTTGCGATGATGCTGGCGTAGGTTGACGGTCTACCTATTCCGTATTCCTCGAGGGTCTTGACGAGGCTGGCTTCGGTGAATCGCGGCGGCGGCTCGGTGAAGTGCTGTTCGGGCCGCAGCTCGTCCAGAGATACGACGTCACCCTCGGCGATTTCGGGCAGCAGGCGGTCGCCGTCGTCCGTGGTGGCGTCGTCCTGGCCTTCCTTGTAAACCGCCATGAATCCGGGCTCTACCAGGACCGATCCGTTGGCGCGCATCCGATGCCCGTCCTCGGTGTCGGGACCCGCCGAAAACTCCAGCGTGACGGTATCGAACACCGCCGGAACCATCTGACAGGCCATCGTGCGCTGCCAGATCAGGGTGTACAGTTTGAGCTGGTCGGCGTCGTCGATTTGATCGGCGAGCGATTCGGGCGTGCGCGCGACGGAGGTCGGCCGGACCGCTTCATGGGCTTCCTGTGCATTCTTTGCTTTGGTTTTGAATTCACGCGCCGATTCGGGCACGTTTTCCGCGCCGTACCGCTCCGCGATGGTTTCGCGAATTTCTTCGAGCGCGGACTGCGCCAGCGTCACCGAGTCGGTGCGCATGTAGCTGATAAGGCCCACGTTACCCTCGCCCGGCAGCTCGATGCCCTCGTACAATCGCTGCGCGGTCCGCATGGTGCGCTGCGTATTGAAACCAAGCTTGCGCGAGGCTTCCTGCTGCAGCGTGGACGTCGTAAACGGCGCGGCGGGATTCCGCCGACGCTGCTTCTTTTCTACCTTGACGGTCGTGAGCTCACCTTGTGCGGCGTCGAGCAGCGTTTTCTCTACGTCGCGCGCCGACGCTTCGTCCTCGAAGCTGAATTGCTCGACCTTCTGGCCTTTGTACTTGACGAGCCGGGAGACGAACGGCTGTTTGTCCTTGCTGACGTCCGCTTCGATGGTCCAGTATTCGCGCGCCTTGAATTTTTCGATTTCGAGTTCGCGCTCAACGATCATGCGTAATGCGGGGCTTTGTACACGGCCGGCTGACAGACCGCGCTGCACTTTCTTCCACAGCAGCGGCGACAGGTTGAAGCCGACAAGATAGTCGAGCGCGCGACGCGCCTGTTGAGCGGTTACCAGTTCACTCGAAATGCCGCGTGGGTTTTCGATTGCGTCGCGAACGGCGTCCTTCGTGATTTCGTAAAAGACAACGCGGTGCACCGGCTTTTCGTCGAGCGCGTCGCGTTCTTTTAGCAGTTCGATCAGATGCCAGGAGATCGCCTCGCCCTCACGATCCGGGTCAGTTGCCAGGTACAGGGCGTCTGCCTTTGAGAGCGCTTTGACGATGGCTTTTACGTGTTTTTCGTTCCGCTCGATGAGCTGGTACTTCATCTCGAAGTTCTGCGCCGGATCGACGGCGCCTTCCTTGGGTACCAGATCCCGGACGTGACCGTATGACGCCATTACGTCAAAGTTTTTGCCCAGATACTTGCCGATGGTCTTGGCTTTTGCCGGCGACTCAACAATGACTAGGTTGCGTGACATCCCCACTCCGTATTCACTAGAACGAAAAACCGCGATCTTCGCCGCGGTTCAGATACCTTCTTGATCGCTGGGTGTCAAGAAATTTTGTTGGCGGGGGCTCCCGGCGAGCGCCGGGGCTCGCTATGGATTGACTCAGTGCAGCGCGGCCTGTTCTTCCTCGAAAACCAGGTCTTCCATGCGCGCGTAGGCGAGTTCCTGTCCCGGCTGACTGAAAAGAACCATCAAAACGACCCATTTGATCTGTTCGACGTCAATGTCCGGCGTTTCCAGCGCGAGCAGGCGGTCGATCAACAATTCGCGCTGCGGCGGCGTGAGGATTCCGATTTGCTCCAAATAGACGATAAAACCGCGGCAGTTGGTATCCAGGCGGTCGAGCTCAAGGTCGTTATAGACCCGGGTGCCGTGCTCGGTCTGTGGATTGAAGATGCGCTCGCTGTGATTCTCGGCCAGGCCGTCAAGCCAGTCGAGCGCACGGTCGATTTCGGTATCGCCGAATCCGGCCTTTATCAGTTCACCGCGGAGTTCATTCTGATCCGGTTCCGGATCTTCGTCGGCGTCGATATAGGTCTCGAACAAGTACATCAGGACGTCGAATACGCCTTCTTTCATGCCTGGAGTGGCTCCTTAACAGCCCTTGCCTAACCTGGAGAATTTACCGCCCGGTAGCGACTCAACGTCTCCCTCTAGTTCCAGGATCAGAAGCATGGAGGAAACCTGTTCAATCGTCAAACCGGATTTTTGTGCAAGCTCGTCGGGATTTTGCGGATCGTAGGCAAGTGCATCAAGTAGCTTGAGATAGTCGCCGTCACGCTCGGGTGTCTCGGGCGGGTCCGTGCCCGCCCCACTATTTTGCATAACATGACCCAGCAACGACGCGAGTTCGTTGAGAATGTCGTCCACGCTCTCGACCAGTCTCGCGCCCTGGCGAATCAGCTGATGACATCCGCGCGCCATCGGGTTGTGAATCGACCCCGGAATGGCGAAGACTTCGCGCCCCTGATCGCCGGCGAGGCGGGCGGTAATCAGGGAGCCGCTGCGTTTGGCGGCTTCGACGACCAGGGTGCCGATGCAAAGACCGCTGATGAGTCGGTTGCGTTCGGGAAAATGACCGCGCAGCGGCGGGGTGCCCGCCGGATATTCCGAGATGACCGCACCGCTGGCGGCGATCGTTTCGGCGAGCGCGCGATTGGCTCGCGGATAAATCTGATCGAGTCCGTGTCCCAACACCGCTACCGTTGGGCCGCCGCCGTCCAGCGCGCCGCGGTGCGCCGCCGTGTCTATCCCCTGTGCGAGCCCGCTGACGATACAAAACCCGGCCCGGGCCAGGTGACGGGAGAACTGATAGGCGTTTTCGGCGCCGCCGCGGCTGGGGTTTCGGCTGCCGACGATCGCAATTGCAGGCAGATGCAGGCAGGTTGGGTCGCCGGCGACAAAAAGCGGGTCGGGAGAATCGCGCAGTTGCCGCAACAGCGCCGGATAGTCATCGGACGCCGCGTCGAGCCGGTGATGTTCCGCTGTCGCCAGCCGTTCTTTTTCCACTTTGTCCCCGGTTCGTTGGCAGGAAACCGCCGGCACAAAAAAACCGGCGCCCCCGTTCAGAGGGCGCCGGTTCTCGTCGGACGTCCTCAGCTGGGGTTGCGTACCGCGTCGAGCACGTGAATATCGCTGGTCGCTTCCATCACGAGCCCGTAACCAATTCGATCGTATACCTTGAACATCATAACGGTACCGGCTTCCTCATCCGGAAGCTTGACCTTCTCACCGCCCGATACCCTGGTTTTCGCCAGGAAACCGCCGGCAAACCGATCGCGAACGACTTCACCAGCCTGGTAAACGCTCAAAACGTCGCCCGGCCCCAATCCGTCGCGCGCGCCGCGATTGATTACGACGATCTGGTACTGACCGATCAGCGATACACCATCTACCACCGATATAATCCGTCCGTCCACGTCGAAATTTGGAGCCTTCGGAAAGAAATTCAGCGGGATATCGACCGTTTCCGGCACGAGACGGTCCCCCTGCAGGGCTTCCCGGGTACTGCTGGTCAATGACACCGTTGCCGGGTCCCCGCCGCGCGACAGCACGCCCTCGGCGATAAAGTCGCCGGCGTAGCCGACCGTTCTGCCGTCGTCCGGGTCAACCAGCTCCTCGCCGACGTGCACGACGCTGAAGCGCGTGCCGCTGGCAACCGGCTCGTTGCCGCGCACGTAGATGTCGTTTCCCGCCGCCGCCATCAGGTGATCGCCCCGGGTCGCGAGAATGTAGGGCAGTTGCTCGGCTTGCCCTTTTTCCAGGACCATACCGCGAGACAGAAACGCCGAAACGGCCTCGTACGGGATGCTGGCGACCGATTCGGTCAACGGGGTTATCCGGGCCTGGGGCGACAAGCGGTAAGTCGAAGCGCGCACGTTGGTAATGCGCTCCTGTCCGTCGATCATTACGAGTGCGAGCACGTCGCCGGGGTAAATTAAGGTGTGGATTCTCGACCTGCGGATTGACGTGCCAGACTTCGGGCCAATACCAGGGATCGCGGAGAAAGGTCGACGCGATATCCCAAAGCGTATCGCCCTCCTGCACGGTGTATTGATCGGGGTGGCCTTCGGCCAGGGGAACCCGGCTGGGCGCCGGCTGAGCCTGAGCGAACGTCGCCGGCTGTGGCCGCATGGATTGCGCGGCGGCATTGGGGTCCAGAGAGCTTGAACCGCTGGGCGTCGAGCTGGTCCTATCTACCGGGGACCGAGTGGGCGGTGGATCGTCGTTGGCGAACGGGTTCAGCGAACAACCCGTGACGGACAAAAGCAGGGCAACGGCTGTCATCCGGAGGCTTTGAGTCATGCGTTTTTTACGTAGGAACATAATAGACGGGCGCTCCATCATCGTGGTCTAAAGCCTGCGGCAAGCCAAGCGTTGTATAATATGTCGCGTCAACGCCTCGTTAGCTGCCAAACGCGTCACAATTCCCACCCAAAACGAGGCATGACGACGGGGATTGCAGCCGGCATTGTCCGCTATCTTATTCAATGAAGTCAATAATTTAGGTCCAATATATAGCAATTCACACGAGTTTGAGCCCTCGACATTATGGCAATCCTTAAAGTACTTGAATTTCCGGATCCGAAGTTGCGTACGCGCGCCGTCCCCGTTGCCCGTGTGGACGACGGCGTGCGGGGTCTGATCGACGATATGTTCGAGACGATGTACGCGGCGCCGGGCATCGGTTTGGCCGCGACCCAGGTGGACGTCCACCAGCGCCTGCTGGTCGCGGACGTCAGCAGTGAAAAGAACGACCCCAACGTGCTGGTCAACCCCGAGATCGCCGAGAAGGAAGGGCAGATAATCACCGAAGAAGGCTGCCTGTCCGTCCCCGGCTTTTATGCGGAAGTCGAGCGTGCCGAACGTATCCGCGTGCGTTTTCTGGACCGCGATGGAAATGCTCGCGAGCAGGAGATGGACGGCCTGCTTGCCGTTTGCGTACAGCACGAAATGGATCACCTGGACGGCAAGCTTTTTGTCGACTATTTGTCCGAGGCCAAGCGCCAGCGAATTCGCAAACGACTCATGAAAGACCGCCGGCTGCAGGCGACGCCTGTCGCCGCTCTCTAGTCGTACGTCGCTTCCCGCGCGCGTCTGCCGTGAGCCCGTCGAGAGTCGTTTTTGCCGGTACGCCGGACTTCGCACTCGCGTCCCTGCGTGCGCTCATCGAGGCGGATATCCGCCCCCTGGCGGTTTTCACGCAGCCGGATCGCCCGTCCGGGCGCGGCCGAAAGCTGACGTCAAGCCCGGTCAAGAAGTACGCGCTGGACCGCGGAATCGGCGTGCTGCAACCGAGCACGCTCAAAGACGCCGGAGCCGTGCGGCTGCTCGCCGATCTCGACCCCGATGCCCTGATCGTTACCGCTTACGGACTCATCCTGCCGCAGGCGGTGCTCGACGTGCCGCGCCGGGGATGTATCAACGTGCACGCGTCGTTGTTGCCCAAATGGCGCGGTGCGGCACCCATTCAGGCCGCGATCCTGGCGGGCGACCGCGAGACCGGTATCAGCCTGATGCAGATGGATGCGGGTCTCGATACCGGCCCGGTTTACGCACGTGGAAAGATCCCCATCGACGAGCACGTGACCGCCGGCGAACTTCATGATCGGCTGGCCGAGTTGGGCGGCGCGCTGCTCGTGGAACATCTCGACGGTATATTGAACGGCACGTTGATCGCCGAGCCCCAGGACGACCGGGAAGCGAGTTACGCCGGCAAGATCCGGCCCGACGACGCGCGAATCGACTGGACGCGGCCGGCCGCGGAGTTGGCCCGATGCGTGCGCGCGTACAATCCGACGCCAGGGGCGCGTTTTCAGCTCAACGGCGAGACCGTCAAATGTTGGGCGGCCCGGACGAGTGAGCGTCACGGCGATCCTGCCGGCAGGGTGTTGTCGGCGGGCGTCGAAGGCGTTGAAGTAGCCTGCGGGCAGGGCAGCCTGATCGTCACGCGCCTGCAGCGTCCCGGCCGCAAGCCGGTGTCCGCGGGAGAATTTGCGGCGCAAGTCGATCTTGCCGATTGCACTCTCGAATGAGCGGGGGCGTTTCGGATCAGTTCTTGTTTTTCGGGCGGCCGCTGGATTGCACTTTGATTCTTGACGACGCACGACGACCCGGATCAGTCACTAAAGATCAATCCGCGCTCCCCGCGATGCGCGCTGCTGGCACGGTAGGCGGATTGCGTCCCGACGGGCGACCCGTTGCGATGCCTGATTTCGTCGTGGAACGCGTTCAGCTCGGGCCGGCCAATGGCGGCTAACGCGCAGGGTGTGAAGGTCCGCGCCGAGGCGGCCAAGGCGGTCGACTCGGTGGTTCGCGGCGGGCGTTCGCTCGACGCCGCGTTGGCCGACGCGGAGCAACGAATCGCGACGGAGGGGCACAGCCTGTTGCGCTTGCTCTGCTACGGGACGCTGCGTTGCCACTGGCAGCTCTGCGCCCTGCTTGACGGATTTCTGTCGCGACCGCTCAAGGCGCGCGATCAGGTCGTGCACTCGTTGTTGGCGGTCGGGCTCTACCAGTTACGGCACACGCGCATTTCCGATCACGCCGCCGTAACGCTGACGGTGGAGGCCGCGCGGCTGCTGCGGCGCCCGAACCTCAAAGGTCTCGTCAACGCCGTCTTGCGAAACTTTCTTCGCAAACGGCCGGAGATTACCGACGATGCAGAGGATTCGGTTCGTTTTAATCATCCGCAATGGCTGATCGACCTGCTGAAGGAGGACTGGCCGGAGCACTGGCGGCAGATTCTCGAGGCGAATGACGAGCGTGCGCCGATGTGGTTGCGCGTCAATCGTCAGCGGACGTCGGTTGCAGACTATCGGGACCGGCTGGCCGAACGCGCGGGCGCCGACACGGACGACGTCTCCTCGGTCCTCCAGGGCCTTGCGCAGGCCATACGCTTGGCCAGCCCCTGGCCGGTTGACGATCTTCCCGGTTTTGCCGCCGGTGACGTGTCCGTACAGGACGGCGCGGCGCAGTTAGCCGCGCCCTGGCTTCTCGACGGCGGCGGCGGGCGGGTTCTGGACGCCTGCGCCGCGCCCGGCGGAAAGACCGCACATTTGCTGGAACTGCTTGCGCCCGCGGCCACTCTAACGGCTATCGATTCGGACGCGGCGCGGGCGATACGGATCGGTGAGACGCTGACGCGACTGGGACTTCGGGCGACCGTTTTGACGGCTGACGCATCCAGACCAAGCGACTGGTGGGATTCCGAGCCGTTCGATCGCATTTTGCTGGACGCGCCGTGCTCGGCCAGCGGCGTGATACGACGACATCCGGATATAAAGCATTTACGGCGCCCGAACGATATCGCGGTGCTGGCGGACGCGCAAAGCGCGCTGCTCGAGGCGAGCTGGGGCCTTCTTGCTCCGGCCGGGAGGCTGCTGTACGTCACCTGCTCGGTACTGAGCCAGGAGAATAACGGCGTCGTCGCCCGCTTTTTGCAGGGACACGCGGACGCACAGGTGAATAACGTGTTGCCAAATAACAACATCCACGATCTAATGAGCCCGAGACCCCACGGATTCCAGATTCTACCGGGCACGCGTGGGTTGGACGGCTTTTACTTCGCGTGCCTGCAAAAAAAACGCGCCTGACAGACCCATGACGCAAAAAGCGACAGCCCTCATAGCAGCGGTGCTGATCGGCGCGGCGAGCGTTTTAGCATCGCTGGCCGCCGCTCAGGACAACCCTCGGCGCGACGGCTATTTTAACGTTCGCTCGGCGTCGACGGCGCTGAACGACGGTGTCCGTGAGCTCGATGCGCGCCTGCAGCTCCTGCTGAGCGAAGAGGCGAACGACGCCCTGACCAGCGGCGTCGCGCTGACGATCGAATTGGAGCTCGACGTCATCCGCGTGCGCCGTTTCGTGCCGGACGCGCTCACGGCCGAGCTCAGGTTGCAGTACGAATTGGAATATCGCCCCTTGAGCCAACGCTACATCGTGCGCAACCTGAACAGCGGCGAACAGGAGTCGTTTGCGACTCTGTATTCCGCGCTCAACAACCTGGGTCGGGTGCAAGGTCTGCCGATAATCGACGACGCGCTGCTCGACCCGGAGAGCAACTACCGTATGCGTTTACGGGCCCTGCTCAGCATCCGCCAGTATCCCGCGCCGCTGCGCATGCTGTTCTTCTGGCGCGATCAGTGGCAGCTCGAAAGTGAATGGTTCGAATGGCCGCTCGAACGATAAGACGCGCGATTTACGGGACCGTCGGCGTCCTCGGCGTCGTGCTGGCGATCGCCGCGCTGTTCATGCTGAGCCGAACGGCGCAGAACTCGGAACAGTTCGACCGGCTCGGCAACGCGATTTTGTTGGTCAATATCGCCGGGCTGCTCGTGTTGTTCCTGCTGCTGGCCGGCAACCTGGTGCGTTTGTTCCGTGACTACCGCGCGCACGTGCCGGGCTCCAAGCTCAAGGCGAGAATGGTCGGCATGTTCGTGGGACTCGCCGTGGTTCCGCTGCTGGTCGTGTTCTATTTTTCGATGCAGTTCATCAACCGCGGCATCGACACCTGGTTCAACGTCGAGGTCGAGCAGGGCCTGGACGACGCGCTGGCGCTTAGCCGCGCGGCGCTCGAGATGCAGATGCGGGGGCACCTGAACACCACCCTGCGTATCTCGAACCGGCTGCGGGAAGCGGGCGGCGCACAGATGGTCTACGAAGTGGGCAGGCTGCGTGACGACAGCAGAGCGCGGGAGCTTACCGTGTTCGGCCGCAACAGCCAGATACTCGCCACCAGCACCGAGGTGGCGGGTGACAGCCTGCCAATGCCGCCAACCAACGAAATCATCATGCAGGTTCGGCAGAATCGTCCGTCCGTCAGCCTCGCACCGCTCGAGCGCGGCGCCTACGAAATACGCGCCGCGGTCCCGCTGCTCGGCCAGCGGCGGCCGGAAGTCATCGGCCTGGTACGGGCGACGTTCCCAGTCAGCGAACGCATCGGCCGCATGGTCGACAACGTCGAATTGTCCAACACGGAATACAAGCGGCTGGTGTACCTGCGCGAGCCTCTCAAGCGTGCGTTCTCGCTGACGCTGACTATTGTCCTGATGATTTCCCTGCTGGCGTCGATTTACGGCGCGCTGATTCTGTCACGCCGATTGGTGGCGCCCATTCAGAATCTTGTGGCCGGCACCCGCGCGGTCGCGAAGGGCGATTTCGACACGCGTTTGCCGACCCCGTCGCGCGACGAGATAGGTTTTCTCATCAGCTCGTTCAACGACATGACTCAGCGGCTCGCGGCGGCGCGACGTCAGGCAAGCCTCAGCCAGGCGCAGGTCGAGTCCGAACGTGAAAGCCTTGCGATCATTCTGGCGCGCCTGTCGACCGGCGTCGTGTCATTGGAATCGGATTTACGCATACGCACCGCCAACCAGGCAGCCAGCGCGATTTTGAACGTGGACCTCGAAAACCGCGTCGGCGAGCCGCTGCAGGACGTCGCGAAAGGTCAGCCGTTGCTGGAGCAGTTGGTCGACGTTGCGCGCCTGCATCACGGCCGCGGCGAAAACGAATGGCGCGAACAGATCGTGCTGCGCGGCGACGTTGGCCGTCGGGTGTTGACCTGCGCGTGTACCACCCTTCCCGGTGACGAGGACCACGAGCCGGGATTCGTCATTGTCTTCGACGACATTACCGGATTGTTACAGGCCCAGCGCGACGCGGCATGGGGCGAGGTTGCACGGCGTCTTGCTCACGAGATCAAAAACCCGCTGACGCCGATCCAGCTGTCCGCCGAGCGGATGCGGCGCAAGTATCTGGGTGAGTTACCCAATGACGATGCCCAGATACTGGACCGGGCGACGCACACGATCGTGCAGCAGGTCGAGGCGATGAAAGAGATGGTCAATGCGTTCAGTGAGTATGCGCGAGCGCCCGACATCGATATCAGTCGTTTCAGCATCGATGAACTCGTTCACGAGGTGGTCGATCTGTATCGGGCTCAGGAGCGGCAGGTGAACATCGTGTTGACAATCGATTCCTCGCTGCCCGACATCGAGGCGGACATGGGCCGCATGCGCCAGATTTTGCACAACCTGCTCAGGAACGCGATCGAAGCACTCGAAAATTCGGACGATGGCCGGATCGACGTAATCGTGCATGCGGCGGAGTATCAGGACGTCGCGATGATCGAGATCGTCGTCGAAGACAACGGGCCGGGGTTCCAGACGGGCTCGCTCACGCAGGTGTTCGATCCATACGTCACGACCAAACCAAAGGGCACCGGTCTCGGTCTGGCGATAGTCAAGAAGCTCGTAGAGGAACACGCGGGCACGATCGACGCCGAAAACCGTGATGCAGGCGGCGCGACGATTCGAATACGACTGCCCGTTGACGAGGCGGCGCGCGAGGCGATGTTTGCCGTCTTGCCCGGGCGGGCGGAAAAACGGAGGGAAAAAGCATGAGCACGGCACATGTGCTGGTAGTGGACGACGAAGCCGATATTCGCGCGCTGATTCAGGAGATACTGACGGACGAAAGTTACGAAGTTACGGTTGCGGGTAATGCAGCCGAAGCGCGTATCGCTCGCGACGAGGTCAAACCCGATTTGATTCTTCTCGATATCTGGATGCCGGATACCGATGGGATCTCTCTGTTGCGGGAGTGGTCCGAACAGGGCAATCTCAATTGCCCGGTCGTCGTGATGTCCGGTCACGGTACCGTAGACACCGCCGTGGAGGCGACGCGGCTCGGCGCGTTCGATTTTGTCGAAAAGCCCCTGTCCATCGCCAAACTGCTGCGCACGGTCGAGCGAGCGCTGGAATCGACGCGTAAGCCGGGCGCCACTGCGCGTAATATGCTGCCGTCGCTGCTGTCGCCCGTCGGTCGCAGTCATCTCATGCAGGATCTTCGCGAATACGTGCAAAAACTTGCGACGCTGGACTCTCCCGTGCTGTTCATCGGCGAGCCGGGTACCGGCAGGAGCGCTTTTGCACGGTACATGCACGGCCTCAGTAGTCGCGCGGATGCTCCGCTCGTCACTGTTCTTGCCGCGTCGTTGACCGAAAGCAACGTCGAGGAACAGCTGTTTGGCAGCGAAGCGAACGATGAGATTCATACCGGCTATCTCGAGCGGGCGGAAAACGGCACCCTGGTGATCGACGAACTCACCGATCTCAACGAACAGGCGCAGAAGCTGATTCAAAGTGCGCTGGAACAGGAGCAGTTCGTCCGCCGGGGCGGCCGCCAGCCGGTCAAGCTGACTGCTCGCGTGGTAGCCACCGTCGGCAAAGACTATGAGCAACACATCGAGGCCGGCCGATTGCGGCGCGAACTCCTGGCTGCGCTGAATACCCTGACCGCGAGAGTCCCGCCCCTGCGCGACTACGCCGAAGACGTTCCGGAACTCCTGACGTATTACGTCGACAGACTCGTGGATTCGGACGGAGCGACGTTCCGCCGGTTCAGCGTCGCGGCGCAAAACCGGCTGCGCAACTACCCGTGGCCCGACAACGTACGCGAACTCAAGAACCTCGTGCGGCGGCTGCTGCTGACCGGCCAGGACGAAGAGATAACCCTGGACGAGATCGAACGTGAGATAAGCGTGAGTTCGCCCGGAGATGAGCCGCTGGTCAAGCAGGATCTCCTGTCACTGCCGTTACGGGAGGCGCGTGAGCAGTTCGAGCGCGCGTATCTGCAACAGCAACTCATGCTTTGTGACGGCAAGGTTGGCAAACTCGCGGCGCGGGTCGGCATGGAGCGCACGCATCTGTATCGCAAACTTCGTTCGCTCGGCGTCGACTTCCGGTCGGTCGGCGGTGGCGACGAATAATCGTTGATCACGAATGAGGTCGCCCGTCGGGACGGGCTCCTACAACGGTTCTACTAACCCTGCAGGAGCCCGTCCCGACGGGCGAACAATAAGAAGGGGGGGATATGAAAAACGTATTTTCGCTAAGGAATTCCATGGAGCTGATTGCGACGGTCATCGCGGCCGGGGCCTTGTGGCAGGTGGTGTATCAGTTTGCGTTCGAGAAGCACTACATCATTCCAACCGCAATCCTGTTTGTCTGCGTGCTGTTCGGCAATCTGGCGCGCCACGGACTCAGGGGGGCGACCTGGGCCAAACACATTCTGTTCTGGCTGGGTTTTATCATCACCTGGTGTTTTTTCTTCGGCATATTTTTCGCGGTGACGCCCCGTGCCCTGCTCGGCGGCGCGTTCGAGGTCGTTTTTTCCGCCCTGTTTCTGCTCATGGCGTTCCTGACCTTCAAGTACCGGCAAAAGAACGGCCTCAAACTTTGATGCCGGCGCGCCAAACCGCCATCGACGGAGGCTTCCGATTATGAACGTTCGAGGCTGTATTGCGCTCTCGGCGGCGGCAGGAATCATCATGGGCGCCGGGCTGACGGCCGCGCTGGCTCAATCGCCGGCGCTCGACCCGCCCCGCGTCGCGCCGCACATGTTCGAGGTGCAGCTCGAAAACGAGCGCGTGCGCGTACTGAAAGTGACTGAACGCAGCGGGGAAACGCAGCCGCTGCATGCCCGCGCGGACCGGGTTGTGGTGCACCTCAATTCCTGCGCCTGGGTCATCGAGGAAGAGGACGGCTCTACCCGGATGGTGTCCTACGGGCCCGGTGACGTGTATTGGCGGGATGCCGTCACGCTGGGTGGCCGGACGAGCAACGTGATCCAGGATTGCCTGTCGTTGGAGATCGAAGTCAAGGCCGATTCATCGGATTGACGATGCGGTCTCCGTTTCGGCGGCCCCTCGAACGTAGCCGCGCCCGATTGCGGTCAAACGCCCGTCGGAGTGGAATCGCAGGCCGGGCTCGCCGAAATCGCTCGTACTCAATTCCCTGATCAGGCTCAGTGCCTGCCGCTCAGGGTCGGGTCGCGGGCCACCGGGGCGGATCTGGACCGTCGAATGGATTCGGCCCTCCAAAAAACGGCCTTCTTCATCGAGGGTGGCGACCAGGATCGGCGCGACGCCTTTGATACCGTTCACGCTGATGCCGTAGTACGTCGCGAAGTTGCCCAGGCTGTAAGCGATCAACCGTTCATTGTAGTGCTCGACGCCGCGGACGACGTGCGGCCCGTGGCCGAACACCAGATCCGCTCCGGAATCCACCATGCCGCGCGCAAACCGCACGACGTCGCCGCGTGGCTCACCGAAGTACGTTTCCTCCGCAAACGGGATGTTTGTCGCACCCGCTCCTTCCGCCCCGCCGTGAAAGGAGACCACAACGAGATCGTGCGTCCTCGCCTGCTCCGAGACAATCTGTTCGGCGAGGTCGTAGTCGTGCAGCAAATTGGAATTGCGGGTCACCGCAAACGCGATAAACGCCACGCGCATTCCCTTGCTCCGCAGTGTCGCGAAATCGCCCTCGCGGCCGGAGTGGGCCATACCGAACTCCGCAAGCGCCTGCATTGTCTGGCTTCTGCCGCCCTCACCGAAGTCCAGGGCGTGATTGTTGGCCAGGCTGAGCGCGTCGAAGCCGGCGTCCCGGAAGTACCGGGCGTAACGCGTCGGTGAGCGAAACAGATAGCAGGCGTTCGGGTTTACGCATGTTTTTGCGGGCACGCCGCCGTCGGTCAAAACGCCTTCGAGATTCCCCAGCGTCAAGTCGGTTGACGACAGTATCGATGCGACGTTGCCCAGAAAACCCGCCCCGTCGTCGTCCGGCAACCGGTTCTCAGGGTAGTCGGTGCCGAGCATCATGTCGCCGACCGCCGCGATCGACAGTCTGACGGAAGGTTTGCGCGGCGTCGGTGTTCGCGCGGGCGGCGGCGGTTTCCGATCGGTGGCCAGCGGCGTGACGTCGCTGCGGGCGTCCGCCGTCGTTTCCGGGGATTCCTTCTCCGGTGTGCCGGCACAGGCGGCCAGGCACAGCAGGACGGCGAGGCCAGGAAACGTCCGGCTAGTCACCGAGCCGAATTCTCAAGACGTCGATATTGGCTTCACGAAGCCGGGCGCGCAGCAGGTTTAGACGGTCCAGGTCGCGGGTCGGACCAATTCGCACCCGATGGTAGGTCTTGTCGTCGATCGCAACGCGCTGGATCGACGATTCGATGCCCTGCAATGCAAGCTGCGCCCTCCGACGGTCCGCGTCCTCGTAGCGAGAAAAAGACCCGGCCTGGAGGACGTACTCTCCGGGCTCGACGATCGCCTGTGGACCGATGTCCCGTTTCACGTCCGGTTCCTGCTCGACGATGACGACCTCGAAATTCGGCAGCATGTCGTAGAAATCGAAACGGGATTCCGGCTGTTCCGCAGTTTCGGCTCCGGCGCTCGCGGCCGGAAGCTCGCCGTTTGCATCGACGTTGTTTTGCGGGCTGGCGGCGACGCGTTCCACGGCTGCAGGTGGTTGCGGCAGCGTCCGGTCGTTGATGTATATGGCGACGGCAACCGCGAGGCCGATACCGAGGCCAAAAAGCATCCATACCCAGCCCGGGTAATCGTCGCGGTTGTTCGATCGTTGGCGTCTGCGTTTACTCACGTCGTGTCGAGAGGCGTTGATTACATCGAGTCGGGCGCGGACACGCCGAGAATGCCGAGTCCGCTCGCGATGACGGTGCGTGTCGCGCTGATGAGCGCCAGGCGGGCGTCGCGTAACGCAGCGTCGTCGACGATGAAAGTGTGTGCGTTGTAATACGCGTGGAATTCGCTGGCGAGATCGCGCAGGTAATGCACGAGGTGCTGCGGCGCGCGATTGTTCGCGGCAAGCTCGATGATTTCGGCGTAGCGGGTCAGCGAGGACATCAGGCTTTTTTCATGTGCTTCGTCGAGTCGGTCGAGCTGCCCGAGGCCGTTCGTTTCGCTGTACTCGAACCCCTTTGCCGCCAGCTGCTGGAACACCTGGTTGATACGAGCGTGGGCGTACTGCACGTAATAAACCGGGTTTTCGTTGGAACGCTCTCTCGCGAGGTCGAGGTCGAAGTCCAGATGCTGGTCGTTCGAGCGCATCACGTAAAAGAATCGGGCGGCGTCGTTGCCGACGTCTTCCCGCAACTGGCGAAGCGTCACGAACTTGCCGGAACGGGTGCCCATCGCCTGCTTTTCGCCGCCCTCGAAAAGGCTGACAAACTGGACGAACGGCACCTCCAGGCTGTCTCCGGCATAACCCATGGCCTCGAGACCGGCCCGCACCCTCGCGACGTAGCCGTGATGATCGGCGCCGAGGACGTCGATCAGGTGATCGTAGCCGCGTTTGCGCTTGTCGAAGTGATAGGCGATGTCGGACGCGAAGTAAGTCTTGTTGCCGTCGGCCCTGACGACGACCCTGTCCTTCTCGTCGCCGTAGTCCGTCGCGCGAAACCAGGTTGCGCCCTCCTTTTCGTACAACATCCGTCGTTCCCGGAGCACCGCCAGCGCGGCGTCAATGCGTTTCTCGTCGGTCAGGCTCTGTTCGGAGAACCAGGAATCGAAGGTGACGCCGAATTCTTCCAGGTCCTCCCGGATCTCGTCGAGGATGGTCTCGAACGCGCGCCTGCGCAAGGCATCGAATGCGCTGTCGCCAACGAGTTTTCGCGCATTGCGTATCAGCGCATCAACGTGTTTGTCTTTTTCGGCGGCGGGCGGTAAATCGGCAAGCAGCGCATCGACCTCAACGGCGGGTATCTCCGCGTCTCTCGCAATATCGACGATGTAGTCGCCTTCGTAAGCGCCTTCGGGAACGTCGACGGCGTTGCCGGCCAGTTCCAGTCCGCGAATGAGCACGCTGACGCCCAGTATGTCCATCTGCCGGCCTGCGTCGTTGACGTAATACTCGCGGTCGACCGCGTAGCCCGCGGCTTCCAGCACGTTACCGAGCGATGCGCCGAAAGCCGCGTGCCGACCGTGGCCCACGTGCAGCGGACCCGTCGGGTTTGCCGATACGAACTCCAGCAAGATCCTTGGCGCGTCACGCCGCGGCTGCCTTCCGTAGTTCTCGCCGTCTTCGATGATCTTCGCGACCTCTTCGTGGAATGCCGCGTTGCCGACAAAAAAGTTGATGAAGCCCGGGCCGGCAAGCTCGACTTTCTGGATCAGCTTGCTCTCCGGAAGCGCCGCGATGATCGTGGTCGCCAGCTCTCGCGGATTCATACCGGCGGACTTCGCGAGGCGCATTGCGACGTTGGTCGCGAAGTCGCCGTTGCGCGGATCACGCGTGCGCTCGACCGTCGTGGTGGTCGAGGTGAGCTCCGGTACGTCCCGGAGTTCCGGCAGCTGTGCAAGCGCGCTGTCGACGAGTTGTGCGATACGGTTTTTCAACGTTAACAGGCCCTAGTAGCCCGAGGGGGCCGGCAATTCTAGCGTGAATTTCGACCTGGATTCCCGCCGTGGCGTCCGCCGGTCGAATTTCGATGGTGGAATCTTACTGTGACGTCAGAAAAGCTCAATCGGATCGACGTCGACGGTCCAGCGCACCCGCCGCGCGCCGGTGTGGTTCTCGAGTTCCCGGCGAAGCGCACCCAAGGTTTGGTGCAGCGGCTGCCGGCGCTGACTTTGCAGGAGCAGCTGGCCACGATAACGGCCGGCTCTGCGCTCCATCGGCGCGCTGACGGGTCCCAGTACGCGCACGCCCTCGCGCAGGTTCGCCTCCGCGGCTTCCGCAGCGTGTTGTAAGAACCGCCAGGTGTGTTCTCGTTGATGTGCCGATGCCCGGATCAGCGCCAGATAGGAGAATGGCGGCCACCCCGCCGTCTGTCGCTCCGCCAACGCGAAGTGCGCAAGCCGGTGATAGCCCCCCGTCACAATCTCGTTCCAGAACGGGTTTTTTGCGAACGCGGTCTGGATGATCACCTCACCCTGCTGACGTTCCCGGCCGGCGCGGCCGGCGACCTGTATCAGACTTTGCGCCAGCCGTTCACCGCCGCGGAAGTCGGTGCTGAACAGACCCTGGTCGGCGTTGACGACCCCGACCAGAGTGAGCCACGGAAAATGGTGCCCCTTCGAGAGCATCTGCGTACCCACGAGGATGCGCGCCTCGCCGCTGATGGCCATCGACAGCGCTTTGTCCATGCTGCCCTTCAGTCGCGTGCTGTCGCTGTCGATGCGCGTAATCGAATGATCCGGAAATCGCGCGCGCAGCGTGTCCTCGATACGCTCGGTGCCGTGGCCCAGCGGCACGCAGCCGGCGCCGCACTCCTCGCACGCCGTGTCCAGCGCGCGGGTTGCGCCGCAGTGGTGACAGCTCAGTGCGCGCGCATTCCGGTGCACCGTCATGCGCGAATCGCAACGCCGGCATTCCGCGATGTGGCCGCATTCTCCGCAGATCAGCGTGGGCGCAAAACCGCGGCGGTTGAGGAATATCAGCACCTGCCCGCCGCGCCCCAGATGCTCGGTGATCGCGGTCACGAGCGGTCCGCTGAGGCCGTCGTCGCTCGGGTGACGGTTCAAATCGACCAGACGCATGAGCGGCGGCACGGCGCCGCCCGCGCGCGACGTCAACGTGAGGTGCCGGTAGGTCCCCGCCTCGGCGCGGCTGGACGATTCCAGGGAGGGCGTCGCCGACCCGAGAATCACCGGAATGCCGAGCTGCTTGGCGCGCGCGATACTGAGGTCACGCGCGGAATAACGCAGGCCCTCCTGCTGTTTGAACGAAGTGTCGTGTTCCTCGTCGACGACGATGAGCCCGGGTCGTTTGAGCGGAACGAATACGGCCGAGCGCGTGCCCAGAACGAGCCGGGCGCTGCCGTTCCTTGCGCCGCGCCACGCTGCGAGCCGCTCGTGGTCGGTCAGGGCCGAGTGCAGGAGCACCGGGGGCGTACCCAGACGCCGTTCCAGGCGATCGACGAATTGCGGCGTCAAACCGATTTCCGGCACGAGTATCAGCACCTGCCTGCCGGCGTTGAGCACCTCCTGCATCACGCGTAAATAGACCTCGGTCTTGCCGCTCCCGGTGACGCCGTCGAGCAGCACGGTTTGAAAACCGCTTTCCTCAAGAATGGTGTCCACGGCATGACGTTGTTCGTCGTTGAGCGCCGGCCCGGCTACCGGCGTCCGTTGAATCGGTGAACGCGATGCCTCGTCGTATTCTTCCCGGACGCCTATCCAGCCTTTTTCGATCAGCGCTGGTCGTGTCCGGCGCCAGCCGGGGATTTGTTCGTCCATCGCCTCGAAGCGAACCGGTCCGGCTTTCTTCAGGAAGGACAGCACCTCGGCTTGACGTGGCGCCCGACCCTTCAGCGCCGCGGCGTCGACGGCCTTGCCGACAGCGGTCAATTCGAGCAAAAAATGCGTCGTTGCCAGCGGCCTGCCCTGCCGCAGCAGCGCCGGCAACGCGGCGGCGACACATTCGCCGATCGGGTGGTGGTAATAGTCGCTGGTGAAACGGATGAGCCAGAGATCGTTTTCATCGAGTATCGGCGTCTCGTCGATGAGCGCTTCCGCTCGCTTCAGCTTGCTGGCGGGCACCTCACTGGTTTCGGCAATCTCGAGCACCACGGCCGTTTGCCGCTGCCGGCCGAACGGTATTCGCACGCGGCAGCCCGGCGCGGCCGAGTCGCCGTCCGAGGGTGGCAAATAGTCGAACACGCGCGCGAGCGGCGCGTTGACGGCAATTCTGAGAATGCGCCCGGCGGTCACGCGGCTCAGCGCCTCCCGGGTGCGGTCAAAGGATCAAAACCTGATCTGAAATAAGGGCTTATCTTCAGGCTGAGGGAGGTATTTTTTAACATAAGACTGCCAAAGGCCGTTTTCCCGATGTCAACGGATGCCCCAAGCACTCGTTATATAGGCGTAACGCGGGTTCTTCGTGGGAACAGGTTCAGCCGCTCCCGGCCTTCGCGGGCCGCTCGTCGACCGACAAAAACCGACGCTATTAGAACCCATGACGCACGGAAGGTGAAACCGATGAACGACAGGGATGGAACACGAAAAGGCTCGGGGTTCGGCGTCCAATGAGCGCGATTGTGACCGGTTTTGCGGTATCTTGCAGGCGCGGACACGACACGGGAGTGAGGACGCTGCAACGCGAACAGGAGCTCAACCGGTTCTTTGCCGACGTCGAAAGACGCGCGCTGAGAATCGCAGAGATCGCTGTCAGGAATCGCGAGGACGCACTCGATCTCGTGCAGGAGGCGATGATCAAGCTGAGCGGCAAGTATTCCGGCAATAGTAGTAACGAGTGGCCGCCGCTCTTCTATCGTATCCTGCAAAATGGTATTCGTGATTATCATCGGCGTCAGGCGGTGCGTAACCGTGTGATGGTTTGGTTCGGCAAATCGTCGAACGACGCCGCCGAGTACGATCCGATTGCGACGGCGCCGGATCCGGCGGGCCGGACGCCGGACCAGGAGCTGCAGAGCGGAGAAACGATGTTACAGCTCGAACGCGCGGTTGCCGCGCTGCCGAACCGCCAGCGCGAGGCGTTCATGTTGAGGACGTTCGAGGGTCTCGACGTTCGCGGTACGGCCACCGCCATGGGGGTAAGCGAGGGTAGTGTGAAAACCCACTACTCGCGGGCAGTGCATACACTGCGGGAAGCATTAGGAGAGCACTGGCAATGAGTGATCGAGATGACAGTGTCGAAGACGACGATCTTCTGGTTGGAAAGGCGAAAGCGCTGTTCGACGACAGCGTGCGTGAACTCGATGCGGCAACGTTGTCACGCCTGAATCAGAGCCGGCAGCTGGCTCTCGAGAAAGCGGCGAACGAGTCGGTGAAGGTAAGATGGAAGCACTGGGTGCCGGCGGCCGGCGTGACCGCCGCGGCTGCGTTCGCAGTGGTTTTATGGACCGGCAACCGCCCGGTCGACGTGTTGACGCCGCCGTCCACGGTTTCCGATTTCGAGATTCTCCTCGAAGGAGACGATTTCGAGATGCTGGAGGACCTGGATTTTTACCGATGGATCGAGCTTGACGACTCGTCGGCGTCGAATGTCGGCTAAAAGACGTTACGCTCGTACGGTTGCGAAGGTCGCCGTGGCGTGCGGCCTCGTCAGCTGGAGCGTAAGCGCGGCCGCTGACGAGGAAGAACTGCCGGACCTCGAGTTTCTCGAGTACTTGGGCAGTTGGGAGTCTACGGATGAGGAGTGGCTGCTGTTCGACGCGGAAGACGGGGAGACAGCGGTGCAGGAAGAGGCGCCACAGAACGACCGCGCCTCGGATCGCGTATCCAAGAGTGCGCCGCGGGACGAAGAATCGACGGAGTTGGAAAAAAATGAAGGCTAAACGAATTTTTCCGATACTGGCCCTGCTGTTGTTCGGGACGGCCGTGTTAGCGCAGACGGAGGCTCCCGATTGGGGTGAGCTCAGCGCCGCTCAGCGTCAGGTCCTGCAGCAGTTCGCCGACGACTGGGAGTCGTTCGACGCCGAGCGGCGTCAGCGTTTGGCATCGGGCGCCGAGCGTTGGGCGAAGATGAGCCGCGAGGACCGCGCGGCCGCGCAGGATCGTTTTCGGTCGTGGCGAGACTTGCCCGACACGCAGAAAGACCGCATCCGCAAGTTGTACAGCGAATTTCGACAGCTGCCGCCTCGCGAACGCGCGCGCATCCGCGAAAACTTCGATCGCTTCAGAAATCTGCCGGCCGATCGCCGTCAGCAGCTTCGTGAGCGTTTTCAACGTATGACGCCCGAGCAACGCCAAAACGTCCGCGACCGGATGCGGGATCGCGGCCGGGCGCAACCGCGGCGCCAACCGAACGGCCGCCCGCGTTAGTCACTGATTTCGGCGAGCAACCAGTCCAAAAAGCTTTTCAGCTTTTTTTGCGTAGAGAGCGTCTTGGGACACACGAAGTAGAACGCGGAGCCTAACGGAAGCTCGACGCCGAACGGCTGCACCAGACGTCCCGCGAGCAGATCTGCGCGGGCAAGATACTTCCAGCCCAGAACGACGCCCGCCCCATCGATGGCAGCCTGAAGGGCGTGATCCGGCTGGCTGAAGCGTGGTCCGCGCGCGGTCGTCACCGCGCCGGCGCCGGCTGCGGTCAGCCAGGTATTCCACGTCGGGGCGACGGGATCGAATTTCATCGAGTCGTCGTGGAGCAGCACGAACTCCCGGAGATCGGCCGGTTCGTTCAGGGCCTCGGTTTCGATCAGCCGAGGGGAACACATCGGTGCTACCGACTCATCGAACAGTTTGAACGAGCTCAGGTTCGGATAACGTCCCTTGCCCAATCGAACCGCAGCGTCGAAGCCGTCCCGTTGAAGGTCAACCAGGTCAAGGCTCGCCGAGAGCCGCACGTCGATTTCCGGGTGCAGAGCGTCGAACGATGCCAAACGCGGCAAAAGCCATTTGACGGCGAACATCGGTGCGACGCTGAGCGTCAGCGCACCCCGGGTTTCCTCGTGCATGACCTTGTCCAGCGCGGCCTCCAGGCGCTCGAAACCATCGCTGAGCTCAACCGTCAATCGTTGAGCAACGTCCGTCAGGAGGAGCCCGTTGGGTAGTCGGCGAAACAGCCGCACGCCCAGATAGTCCTCCAGACGTTTCACCTGGTGGCTGATTGCGGCCGGTGTGACGTGCAGCTCTTCGGCAGCCTTGACGTACCCGAGATGTCGCGCCGACGCCTCGAACGCGCGCAGTGCGTTCAGCGGATAGGTTTTTCGTGACATTTCGCCCGAATCCAATAAGACTTATTTTTTCTGAGTCTAGCGTAAGAACAAGTCGTTTGTATCGATTGTTGGATATAGCTCTAATAACCCTGTTGCCGAAATTTGTGGAACTTTGACTCAGGAAAGTATGCCCTATGCAGCGGCCGGATTCCCGTCGACGAGGACGGCCCGGCGGGAGATCCAGCGATGAACGACTCCGAACACAACTTCGACGCTTACGCGTTTTCCAAGCAGGCGGACTATCGGGAAGCTGCCGTGCGGCAGGCGTTCTCCGAGGCCGTGCCCCTGAAAACAATTGTTGTCTATTGTTACGACCCTCGGGCTGTCGGCATCCCGAAGGCGGTCGCCGAGGAATTCGGCGACCGGTTCCCGGGTGACATCGTGATCGACGACCTCGGCAACAAGGCCGCCTCTACCACAAATTTGTTCGAGGTCGTGGTTGCCGGCGGTCGGGCCATGGACGCATTGCGCTCCGTGACCGTGGCCCAGCACCTTTTCGGCATCGAGAACGTGGTCATCGTGCATCACAGTCACTGCGGCGCGACGTCATTCACCGCGGACGGGCTCATCGACGCCTACCGACACGAACACGGCGTGGACATTTCCGATCTCTATCCGCGGGACAGTGTTTCCATCAGCGACTACGTTGCGTCTCTCGAGCACGATACCCGTCTCATCCGCGAGTCCCCGGGTACGCCGAAACACGTCAACGTCTACGGCTACTTTTACGACATCGACACCGAACAGTTGACCAAGGTGGTTGACGATCGGGCCGGCGCGGCCTCGTGACTCATCGATCGTTACCCGGCGCCGCAACGCCCGCTCTGCGGGCGACGGTAATGGGAAAGAGGAGACTTTCATGGCGAACTTCAGCTATTCACGGAACTTCAAGGGCGTGGCGGACGTGTTCCTGCGGTCGCCCGAACGCTATCGGCCGCTGCTCGATTTCATCGAAACGGTGATGCTGGGCGAGTCCGAACTGACGAAGGCCGAACGGGAAATCATCGCGGCGCACGTGTCGCGCATAAACGGCTGCGATTTCTGCGTCGAAGCGCATCGCGCTACCCTGGCGGCAATGGGTGTGCACGAGGAAACGGTGTCGACGCTCGATCAGGGCGTCGACGTCGAAGGCGTCTCCGATCCGCTCCGGCACCTTCTCGTATTTGCGGAAAAACTGACCCGGGCGCCGGCGGCGGTCACCGAGTCCGACATCAATGCGCTGACGGCGCGCGGTGTCGCCGAACAAACCGTTGAAGATACGATCAACGTCGTGTCGGTGTTTAATTACGTCAACCGTCTGGTCGACGCTTTCGGCGTGAAAGGTGATTCCGGCTACTTCAAGTTGGTCGGTGCCTCGCTCGCGACCAGCGGCTACGCAAAGCTGCTTGGCCCGCGGGCGGCGTGACGGGCGATTTCCCTGGAGGCCGACATGAACGACAAACTGCCCTGGAGCGTCGAAGGCGAAAAATTCGCGGACGGCAGTCGATTGGCGGACTGGGTGAAGGTGTACCAGAGTTCCGAGTGGCACTGGCAGTACGACACGCACGAAATGACGTTTGCGATCTACGCACATGACGGTCAGTACTGGAAGCTGTACCGCGTCCGCTACGTCAACGCCGGTGAAAAAGACTATACGTACGCCTTCGGTGGCGTCGCCTGTCGTGCGGTGGAGGTCGAGTATCTCGATACCGCGCGGTCGCCGCATTCTTCCATGTTGAAACACGCCGGCGATCTGGAATGGATTCGCACCCACGAATACGACTCGTCGATCCACAGGCCGGTCCGGGCCGGTGAACGCAGCGACAGGTACGGCGCGCCCTACGGTGCGCAGCACACGGACCCGTGAGGCCGCCGATCTGCATCGTGACGGGCGTCGGTACCGGCACCGGATCGGCGATCGTGCGTCGCTTCGCGGCCGGCGGCTATCGGGTTGCGATGATCGCGCGAAACGCTGAGCGCCTGGATCGGCTGGCCTGCGAAATAGAGCAAGCGTGCGCCTATCCTTGCGACGTTGCGGATCTCGACGCGCTGCAGCGGACAATCGCCGCGATCCGGCTGGACCTCGGCGCTGCGCGGTGTGTCGTGCACAACGCCGTGGCTCACACCTTCGGTACGTTCCTGGAAGCCGATCCTGCCGAACTGGAACGTAACTTCCGGGTGAACACGACGGCCCTGCTCTATCTCGCGAGACAGGTCGCGCCCGCCATGATCGAGGCAAACCGGGGGTCGATCATCGTGACCGGCAACACGGCCTCACATCGGGGCGTGCCTCGTTATGCGCTGTTCGCACCCACCAAGGCGGCGCAGCGCATCCTGTGCGAATCGCTGGCGCGGGAACTCGGACCAAAACGCGTTCACGTCGGCTACGTCACGATCGATGCACCCATCGACGTCGCCTGGCTGGGCGAGTCCGATGGCGAACGACCGAACTGGCTCGTTCCGCCCGAAGATTGGCCCTGGTCCCGCGAGGATTTTTTCGCCAAACCCAGCGCAATCGCCGACGAGATCTATCACATGGCGCACCAGCATCATACGACCTGGGCGTTCGAGACGACGATACGTCCTTTTGCCGAGAAGTGGTGACCGGCACACGGGCTTCCCGGACGCACGCGGAATGAAGCGACGGCCGTAGGTTCGGAAATGAACGGTCAACTATTCCCCGCTCGATTGTGAGAAGCTGGGCCGCGACACCTGACTGGGAGGATCGTATAGAAGATGGCTAGAGTAACCGGAATCGGCGGCGTGTTTTTCAAGTCGCGCAGCGACAGCAAAACCTTGTTGTCCTGGTACCAGGAGTGCCTGGGCCTGGAACTCGAAGACTTCGGAGGCGCTATCCTGAAATGGGAAGAAGACCTGGCCGAGGACAAGGGGCTGACGGTTTGGCACGTCGCGGAAAAACAAAGCGAATGGTTCAGTCCGAGCGATTCGGCGTTCATGATCAACTATCGAGTCGACGACATGGACGGGATGGTCGAGCGATTGCAATCCGCGGGCGTCGAGATTCTACAGGGCCCCGAGAAGCACGAAAACGGCAGATTCGCCTGGATCATGGATCCCGAAGGGAACAAGGTGGAGCTTTGGGAACCCAAGCTCTGGGACGAGAAAAACAAGGCCTGATCGCCAGCGGCCTTCGTTCCTCGAGGGCTGCGCTCAGTCGAAAGGCTTTAGCGCCGACTTCACCGTCGCCCTGAGCCGTTCGTCCCGAATCGGAAAAGCCTGGAAAAAGAGTTTATCCGTATATTGCGGTTCGCGCCGGCGGACCCGGTCGAACCAGTTCCGTGAGGCGTCGCAGTTGCCCGCGAGCGTTTGCGCAATGTAGGCAATGGCGTGAATGTGGACATGCGCCCCCGGTGATATCGCGGCGCGCTCCGCCCAGTTTACGGCCGCGTCCAGGTCACCCTGAGCGATGTGCGAAAACGCACGTGCTCCGAGCATGGCGTACAACATCGGATCGATCGGACTCAAAGCGATTGCCTTCATGGCGTATTCGGGTCCCTCGTCGCCGCTGCCGATCACCGCGTCGGACAGCGCCCGGTGGTAGAAGGCCAGCGCGTAACTGGGATTGATCTGAGTGCTGCGATCAAACCAGGGCATGGCCGCCTCCCAATTGCCCTGAAGCATTTCGGCCCTGCCCATGGTGAGGCTGACGAACGGGTCCAGCGGATCGAGCGCAAAGGCCTGCTGCGCTTTTGCCATGGCGAGATCGCGTTCGCGCGCGGGATTCTCGCTGAAACCGATGAAGGCGTTCTGAAAATGGGTGAAGGACAGTCCGCTCAAGGCCCGCGCGAATCCGCCGTCGGACTTCAACGCCTGCTTGAACAGGTGGGAAGCGATCTCGTTGTCGTGCGCATTGAAGCGGTACATGTGCCACAGTCCGCGGAAATACGCTTGCCAGGCGTCCAGGTTTTCGGTCGGCAACGCCGAGGCCTGCTGCGCCTCCCGGGATTGGATTCGGCTTTCTACGGTTGCCGCAATCTTGGCGGTTATATCCGAACGCAGTGCCATCAGGTCTTCGAGAGACGCCTCGATGTTGTCGGCCCAGACGACCGCGCCGTCAGCGGTCTGCACGAGTTCCAGCGCTAGCCGGCAACGCCGGCCGAACACGCTCATACTGCCTGTCAGCAGGTATCGCACCCCAAGGATCTCGCCGGCTTGACACACGTCGACATCCGGGCCGCGAATCCGGAACGACGAACCCCGCGCAATCACGTGCAGCCAACTCAAGCGCGATAGTTCCACGATGACCTCGTGGGCAATCGCCTCGGCCAGGAGTCCGTTGCGGTAGTCGTCGTCCAGCATTCGCAGCGGTAGTACCGCGATGCTGAGTCGGCGCGTTCCGTCGTCGGGCCCGCGGGATCCGGCCGCGTCGTCAATCGACCCGGTTCGGGAATCGAGCCCGGGCCGCGAATCGATCGCCGATATCGTCGCGGCGAGATCCGCCGAGGCGGTGACGTCACCGACGAATCGAAAGCCCCGGTGACGGATGGTTTTGATCAGCCGTTGCGCGGCGCCGTCGTCGCCGATGGCGTTACGCGCCGAGCGGATGCGGCTGCTCAATGCCGCTTCCGACACGATCCGCCCGCCCCAGACCCGCTCGTTGATTTCGTCTTTGGAGACCATGCGCGCGGAATTGGCGACCAATAATTCCAGAATCGCAAATACCTGAGGCTCGACCGGCTGCGCCACGCCCTCGAGGCGTAACTCGAGTTGAGCGACGTCCAGCTCGTATCGCCCGAATCTGTAAATCATCCAGCCTCCGCATGGCTCGAACGCGAGCGCGTGACACTCCGCGGGAAATCTTCAGGCGATCTACAGAAAAAAGCAGCTTCTCTACAGGAGTCCTGCAAGCGCCAGGTCCGCAATCCCCGCATTGTGTGTTCGTCGGCGCATGGCGCGCCAATCATCGTCAACACGCGGAGAACGATCATGAATCATTTGGCAACGTCCGCCAAGTCCCCCGACCTTGGCGAACTCAAAACACGCCAGCAGACGGCCTGGTCCGCGGGCGACTACGCCGCCGTCGGCGTTACGCTGCAGATTGTCGGCGAGCGCCTGGCAGAGACGCTGGACCTCCGCGCGGGCCAACGCGTCCTGGACGTTGCCGCCGGAAACGGCAATTTTTCCCTGGCCGCCGCTCGGCGTGGCGCCCGGGTTACTTCCACCGATTACGTTCCGAGCCTGCTCGAAAACGGCGCCGAGCGCGCCCGTGCCGAGCGGCTCGATCTCACGTTCCGAACCGCGGACGCCGAAGCGCTGCCGTTCGAGGACAACACGTTCGACGTGGTGGCCTCGACCTTCGGCGTGATGTTCACACCCGATCAGGCGCGCGCGGCCGCCGAGTTGCGGCGGGTCTGCCGGCCGGGCGGCAAGATCGGCATGGCGAACTGGACGGCCGACGGTTTCGTCGGGCAGCTGTTCAAGACGATCGGTCGCCACGTTCCGCCGCCGGCGGGCGTAAGTTCGCCCAATGTCTGGGGCGATCGCGTCCGTGTCGCCGGACTGCTTGCCTGCGAGCCGCATGAGCTCGATGCAAGCGTCCGTCAGTTCAACTTCCGTTACTCGTCCGCCGAGGCATGGCTGAGCCATTTCCGCGAAGTCTACGGTCCGGTGAACAGGGCGTTCGCCGCGCTGCCGGAAGCGCGACGGCTTTCGCTGAGTCGGGATCTCGAAGACCTGGCCGGGCGTTTCAATATCGCCGACGACACCACGATGGTGGCGCCGGGCGATTACCTGGAGCTCGTGTATTCAACGCGTTAACTCACCACGATAAGGAGGAACTACCAATGAAAACTGCAAGAATCTTTACCGCACTGCTCACGGGACCGGCGCTGCTGGTTTCCGCGGCCGCTGCCGCCGACGGCTACTGGGAACGCAGCAGACTGGCCGGCGGGGAAATGGTCCAGGTGGCCGATCACTACGTGTTCAATACCGATGAGATGGTCAACGGCGCCACCGTCCTGGTGCGCGACCTGCGCCACCGGCAGGTGAACGCCACCATCTCGTCGAAAGCGTTTGCGCCCGACACCGCCTATTCGATCTGGTGGGCCATCTTCAATCGACCGCAGTATTGCGCGACGCCGAACGCCTGCAAGATTACCGATCTCGAACTCTTCGGCGGCGACCCGCGCATCCGGGCCTCGGTCTTCTGGGCCGGCGGTTTCGTTTCCGACGCGTTTGGCAGCGCCAATACCTCCCTGCGGCTCCGGCCCGGCCGAACGAGCCGGGAGCTGGCCGTGCAGTCCCGCAACTACGGCCTGATGAATCTCGCCCGCGCGGAGATTCACCTCGTGTTCCGCACGCACGGCGTGGCGGGCCAGGCAGGACCGCTGGCAGCTCAGGTGGGCACGGAAAACGAGGCGTGCCCCGAAGAGGGTTGCAGCAACGTGTTTGCGTCCATTCACCCGGGTGCGGGCGCGTCGCGCTGATTGTCGGATGCCCGGCGCGGCCGTCCTGGCGCGCCAGTCCATACACGCGAACGACGCGCCGATCGACCGTCGCGGGCGTCCCCATCGGATCTCGATCCGGTGGGGACGTCTGTTCCTCCGGCTGCAGGAACTCCTATGCGTAATTCCAAGCGCCGCAAATCTGTGCGCGGCCAGCCAATATTGCTAAAGTACGCGCTTTCCACGAACAGCAAAAACAACAGCAGCGCAACAAGCTGATCATCCCGGCAGATTAATCGGAGGTTTTGATGAGAATCGGTGTACCGAGAGAGATTCATGCGGGTGAGAAACGTGTGGCCACAACTCCCGAGGTTGCCTCTCAACTGATGAAGTTGGGTTACAGCGTCGCCGTCGAGGACAATGCCGGAGCGGCCGCGAGCTTCTCGAACGAGGCTTACGAGGCGGTCGGCTGCGAAATCGTAACATCGGCCAAGGACGTCTGGGCCGACTCCGACATCGTTCTGAAAGTCCGTGCCCCCGAGGGCGGCGAAGCCGACGGTCTTCGCGCCGATCAGACCTTCGTCAGTTTCCTGTGGCCGGGACAGAATCCGGACCTGCTCGAAAAGCTCACCGGAACGGGTGCAACCGTGCTGGCGATGGACAGCGTGCCGCGGATCTCGCGGGCGCAGAAAATGGACGCGCTGAGCTCGATGGCGAACATCGGCGGTTACCGCGCGGTCGTCGAAGCGGCCCAGCATTTCGGACGGTTTTTCACGGGCCAGATCACCGCCGCCGGCAAGATTCCGCCCGCCAAGGTGCTGGTCATCGGCGCCGGCGTCGCCGGTCTCGCGGCAATCGGCGCGGCGAGAAGCATGGGCGCGATCGTACGCGCGTTCGATACGCGTCCGGAGGTCAAGGAACAGGTCGAGAGCATGGACGGCGAGTTCCTGATGCTCGATTTCGAGGAGGAAGACGGCTCCGGCGAGGGCGGCTACGCGAAGGTCATGAGCGAGGAGTTCATCAAAGCCGAGATGGCGCTGTTCGCGGAGCAGGCAAAGGACGTCGACATCATCATCACGACCGCGCTGATCCCGGGTAAGCCCGCGCCCAAGCTGATCACCGCCGACATGGTCCGGTCGATGAAAGACGGCAGCGTCGTCGTCGATCTCGCCGCCGAGCAGGGCGGCAACTGCGAGCTGACCGAACGCGATCAGGTCGTGCTGCGCAACGGCGTGTCGATCATCGGCTATACCGATCTGCCCAGCCGACTCGCGACGCAGTCCAGTCAACTCTACGCAACGAACCTGCGCCACCTGCTGACCGACATGACGCCGGAGAAGGACGGCCTGCTCGTCGTCGATTTCGACGACGAGGTCGTGCGCGGGGCGACGGTCTGCCGCGACGGTGAAACGACCTGGCCGCCGCCCGCGCCGAAACTGTCGGCGGCGCCGCCGAAGGCGGAGCCCGCGCCCGCGCCCGAGGTCGTCGAGAAAAAGCGATCGGTCGCCGGGCCGATCATTGCGACCCTCGTTGGCGGTCTGGCGTTGCTCGGCTTGGGCGCCGTCGCGCCGCCGTCGTTCATGGCCCATTTCACCGTCTTCGTGCTGGCCTGCTTCGTAGGTTACATGGTGATCTGGAACGTGACGCCCGCGCTGCACACGCCCCTGATGAGCGTGACCAACGCGATCTCGAGCATCATCATCATCGGCGCGCTGCTGCAGATCAGCTCGGCGGACCGAATGATCATGTGGATCGCCGCGTTTACCGTCCTTATTACGAGCATCAACATCGCGGGCGGCTTCGCCGTTACGCGCCGCATGCTCGACATGTTCCGGAAGTGAGGTCGACATGATCAGCAGCGGCATCGTCACCGTCTCGTACATCGCAGCAACGATTCTCTTCATCCTCGCGCTCGGCGGGCTGTCGAATCAGGAAACCGCCCGCCGCGGCAACTGGTACGGCATTATCGGCATGCTGATCGCGCTCCTCGCGACCGTGCTGGGTGTCGTGACGCGCAACTACGGCATCCTGATCCTCGCGCTGTTGATCGGCGGCAGCATCGGACTGCTGCTCGCCCGCCGCGTGCAGATGACGCAGATGCCGGAACTCGTCGCAATCCTGCACAGCCTGGTGGGGCTCGGAGCGGTGCTCGTCGGCTTTGCCACCTTCCTCGATCCCGAGAGCAGTTACGCGGGCGTCGAGAAGACGATCCACGATATCGAGATTTATCTCGGTGTCCTGATCGGCGCGGTCACGTTTTCCGGTTCGGTCATCGCGTTCGGTAAACTGTCGGGCCGCATCGGCGGCAGCCCGATGCTGTTGCCGGCGCGGCACTGGCTCAACCTCGGTTTGTTGCTCGCATCGATCTGGTTCGGCTGGCAGTTCGTCGCACAGTCGGCCGACGGCGGCGGCATGAGCCCGCTGGTCGTCATGACCGTCATTGCGCTGCTGTTCGGTATCCACATGGTCATGGCAATCGGCGGCGCCGACATGCCGGTGGTCGTTTCGATGCTGAACAGCTATTCGGGATGGGCCGCGTCGGCGACCGGTTTCATGCTGTCGAACGATCTCCTGATCGTGACCGGCGCGCTGGTCGGATCGAGCGGCGCCATCCTCAGTTACATCATGTGCCGCGCGATGAACCGCAAGTTCCTCAACGTCATTGCCGGCGGATTCGGTACCGGTAGCGGCGGGACCGCGGCCGGCGGCGGCGAGGACCAGGGCGAAGTCGTGCCGATCGAGGCTCAGGAAACCGCGGCGATGCTCGCGGGCGCCAAAGAGGTCATGATCATCCCCGGATACGGCATGGCGGTTGCGCAGGCGCAGCACACGGTGTTCGAGATCACGCGCACCCTGCGCGAAAAGAAGGTCAACGTTCGTTTCGGCATCCATCCCGTTGCGGGCCGCATGCCGGGTCACATGAACGTGCTGCTTGCCGAAGCAAAAGTCCCCTACGACATCGTCTACGAGATGGACGAGATCAATGACGACTTCCCGGACGTCGACGTGTCGGTGGTCATCGGCGCCAACGACATCGTCAACCCCTCCGCGCAGGAGGTCCCGGACAGCCCGATCGCCGGCATGCCGGTACTGGAAGTCTGGAAGGGCGGGACGACCGTCGTTCTTAAGCGGAGCATGGCGACCGGGTATGCCGGCGTCCAGAATCCGCTGTTCTTCAAGGACAACACCCGGATGCTGTTCGGCGACGCAAAAGAGACCCTGGACGCGGTGCTGAAAGCGCTTTAGGGGAACGCAAAGCTGTCGCGGGGGCGGCTTTCAGCCGCGACCCCGCGCCCGAGATCACCGACGGTTTGTCGCGGCGCCGGGCCGCGTTTTGGTACGCAGCGGAGTTTCCCGGGGTTTTTACCCAGTCTCCGACGTCGCAATCGGCCGTTCCCGGCCTCTATCCGACGGGTCCCGTCACGTCGCCGTAATGCCGGTCGCGAATAATGACCGACCATCCAGCTTTCCATAAGCCTGCCTCGGGTATTTGATTTTTGTCGCCCGTTCGGCACACTAACGGACAGGGAGATGAGAGATGCTGTTTGGTTCTGCTACCAACCTCTCGCAGCAGGTCCTCCGGACCGACGTGGCGGGAATGCCGCTCGAATGGATCGACTATCGCGAGGCCGTTCGGCTCTATCACACGGAGCAGGTCGCCTATGCCTGCGGCACGCATCTGTACACCCTGCACGGCGGCTACAGCGCGTTCGACGGCCGCCGAAGCAAGATCGACGTCAGCTCCATCATCGCGACCCGCGGCACCGGCCAGGGTCTTGCGTTTGTCCGCGATCGCTACGTGCCGCCACTGAACAACCGCACGCTGTTCAAACGCGATGCCGATCTTTGCCTTTATTGCGCCACGCGGTTTCAAACGCGCGATCTCACCCGCGACCACATCACGCCGCTGTCCCAGGGTGGCGGCGACGTGTGGGGAAACGTGGCCACGGCCTGCCGGCGCTGCAATAATCACAAGGGCGGCCGCACACCCGAACAAGCCGGCATGGAACTGATAGCCGTTCCGTTTACGCCGACCTACGCCGAATACATCTATTTGAAAGGCCGTCGTGTGTTGGCCGATCAGATGCAATACCTGTTGGCGCACATACCACGATCCAGCCCGCTGCACGCGAGACTTTCCGGCCATCTCGCTGACGGCTCCATAAAACACGAGGTACTGAGCTAGGGCCTGCTGAGGCCCAGCAGGGTTTACTTTCATAGTGTTAACAGGCCCTAAGCGACAGGAGCGCTGATGCAGTACCTGATTGATGCCAGCGTTTACGTTTTCCGGGCCCATTATTCCATGCCCGACGACATGGTCGACGGCGACGGTCACCCGATCAACGCGCTCTACGGTTTTTGCCGTTTCCTCGGCGACTTCATGGAGCAGGTCAGGCCGGAACATCTTGCCGTACTATGGGACGAAAGCCTTTCGACGTCGTTTCGCACCGAAATATACCCGGAGTACAAAGCGAACCGCGATCCGGCGCCGCCCGAGCTGAAGAAACAGTTCGTTCAGTGCCGTCGGTTTACGCGTGCCCTGGGATTGGCGGAATTTGCGCACCCGAACTACGAGGCGGACGACCTGATCGGCACGCTGGTCATGGAAGGCCGGGCGGCCGGGCGGCCGTCGACAATCGTCACGCGTGACAAAGACCTCGCTCAGCTCGTCGATAAAAACGACGTGTTCTGGGATTTTGCCGGCAAGGGACGCATCACCTACCAGCAGATACCCGACTTCTTTTTCGGCGTCTGGCCGGAGCAGATCGCGGACTTTCTCGCGCTCGCGGGTGACAGTGTCGACAACATAAAGGGCGTGCCGGGCGTCGGGCAGAAGACCGCGACGGCGCTGCTGCAGCACTTCGGCAGCCTCGAAAAGCTGTACTCGAACATCGACAGGGTTCACGAGGTCAAGGTGAGGGGCGCAAAAAGCCTGGGCTCGAAACTCGAGCAGCACAGAGACGCCGCGATGCTGGCGAGACGGCTCACGGGCATCGCCTGCGATGCGCCGCTGGAAAAACCGAACGCGGGCCTGAACCCTCGGCGGCCCGATCTCGGCGCGATCAACGCGCTTTTCGACGAGGTCGGGATCGGCACGGCATTACGCCGGCAGGCGGAACGCGTCAGCGACCTGCGCTGATGCCCGATTGGCGGGCGGTTCGCGAGGCGCTGCAAGCGCAGGGTCTGAGACCGACGGACAGCCTGCCGACCGGCGTCGGCGGCGGCGACATCAGCGCCGCCTGGCGGCTGGAAACCCGGGAAGGGCCGGTTTTCCTCAAGACCGGCCGGGCGGATACCGACTCGATGTTTGCCGCCGAAGCCGCCGGGCTCGAAGCACTGAGAGCGGCCGATGCCGTCCGCGTTCCCGGGGTACTGGCCCGGGGCGTCGCGACGTCGGACAGTTTCCTCGCCCTCGAATGGCTGAATCTCGAATCCGCGGGCGCCGAAACCGACCGGCGTCTGGGCCGGCAGCTGGCGGAACTGCATAAGGCGTCCGCGGATGCCCACGGCTGGCATCGCGACAACACGATCGGTCTGACGCCGCAGATCAACACCTGGAACGAGAGCTGGATCGACTTTTTCCGGCAGCACCGGCTGCGTTTTCAGCTCGAGCTGGCGGTGCGAAACGGTTTTGGCGGACAACTGCAGGACCTGGGGCAGCGCCTGCTCGAACGGCTCCCGCAGTTGTTTGCCGGACACGAGCCGCCCCCGTCGCTGTTGCACGGTGACCTCTGGAGCGGTAACAAGGCGTCAGTGGACGATGAGCCCGTCATCTTCGACCCGGCGGTGTATTACGGCGACCGCGAGAACGACCTCGCGATGACCCGCCTGTTCGGCGGTTTTTCGCGGGGCTTTTATTCGGCGTACGAAGAAACCTGGCCGTTGCCGCCCGGCCATGAAGCCCGGCTCGGCGTTTATCAGCTCTACCACGTGCTGAACCATCTGAATCTATTCGGCGGCGCCTACCTCGGACGCGCCGAGGCGCTGATCAAAGACGCGCTGACGCTTGAAACGAGATTGTAGGAGCTCGTCTTGACGAGCTCCTACATGTCGTGGCGGCGAGAATTCGGAGCGTCGCTGCGCGCCGTTCGTCAGTTGTCGTCCTGTTCACCCTCGGTGACCTCGTAGGCCTCGCCAAGAAAGTCTTCGTCGAACGTGTAAAGCCGGGTGCCTTCCGGTGCTTCGATGACGCGGGCCGCGCCTTCGTAACCGGGAAATTTTTCGCAGGGGATGCCGTGCCGGTCGAGGTGTGTGTCCAGGGCGCCTTTGTCCAGACATTTAAAACACAGCGCGGCGCTTTTCAGCGCAATGCTCTCGCTGAGCCCCAATGCCATGCCCCCGGCGTCGAACCGCATGTGCATGGTCGGTTCTTCGCGCAGCTCGAGGATGGCCGGCGCCAACGGCGCCCAGAACAAACCCGCCTGCATCACGTCGCGGACCGGCAGCGTCAACTCTATCCAGCGGCCGCACAACGAATCCTCGATATCGTCCGCCGCCTGCGAAAACGTCCGTGCCTCGATCATCGAAATCATGTGACCGTCGCGATCGGTGAAGCCGAGTTCGTTGAAAACGTCCTCGTCAACCTTCAGAAATGAAAAGTCGTAGCCGTGATCGCTCATCGATCGCGCATGGCGAGCAAGGTCCTGCTGCACGAAAGTCAGAGCCGGCGAGTCGAAGACGCGTTCGTGGAGCCCGATGCAAATGTCGCCATCGCTGACAACGGCGTATTTGTGCGGCCATACGTCGCCGCTCTCGAGTTCGCTGAAGCCGAGCGACTTGTAAAAACCGAGGGAGTCCAGTACGTCCGGCGCGTGCACACTGAGCTCGAGCCACTTGCCAAGCACGGCTAGCGCTCCGCCCCCATGGAACGCGCGCGTCGAAGGCTTTTCTCCATTTCGTTCGCGGCTTCCGAGGCGCTCCAGTCCGGAGACGCTTCCGGCCAGCCGCCGACGTTCTTGTCAACCAGGCGGCTCAAAAACGCGATGTGGTCGTCGCGGGCGTTCAGGCAGGGAACGTATCGCAGCTCGCCGCCACCGGCCTCGCTGAACTGTTTTGCGCCTTCGATCGAGATTTCCTCCAGCGTTTCCAGGCAATCGACCGCAAAGGCCGGGCATATCACGTCGATGTCGCCGACGCCGGCCTTGCCCCATTCCACCAGGGTTTCGTCGGTATAGGGTTTGAGCCATTCTTCGCGGCCGACACGTGATTGAAAGCTCACGTGCCACGCATCGTCGTCGAGCTCCAAGGCTTCCGCAACGAGCCTCGCGGTTTTTTGACACTGGCAGTGATACGGATCGCCGCTCAGCAGGGTGCGACGGGGAACGCCGTGGAAAGAGAACAGCAGGCGTTCGCCCCGGCCATGCACGTCCCAATGGTCGCGGATGCTCGCGGCCAACGCGGAGATGTAGCCGTTGGAGTCGTGGTAGTGATTGATGAAGCGGAACTCGGGCACCCATCGGCGGCGCCCTAGCGCGCGCGTGACGGCCTCGAACACGGTGCCGACCGTGGTACCGGAATACTGCGGATACATCGGCAAGACCAGGATGCGGCGCACGTAATTGGCGTGCAGCTTGTCGAGCGCAGAGTCGATCGAGGGCTTGCCGTATGACATCGCCAGCTCGACATGCACCGCCCCGGACAATCGCGCCGATAGTTTGACCGCAAGCGATTGGGCGACGTCCTGTGAATGCAGAAGAAGCGGTGATCCCTGTTCCGTCCAGATTTTTGCGTACGCCTCTGCCGAGCGGGATGGCCGGAATCTGAGTATGACGCCGTGCAGGATGAGCCACCAGAGCGGCCGTGGAAACTCGACAACACGTGGGTCTGAGAGGAATTCGGCCAGGTAGCGCCGGACGTCGGACGTCGTCGGTGCATCCGGAGTACCGAGATTGACGAGCAGGACGCCGAGAGCTTCGGGCAGCCCGTGCTCGTATTGGGGCGCGGATTCAAACCTGGGCATCGGTGGCGCAGACTCTCCGGGGGACGCAAGTGCTTGACGAACAATACTAAAATGCCCGCCCAGGCGCCAGCCGGGCGCATGTTATATTCCGGCGATTGGACAAGGTGGCAATATGAACGATTTAAGCCCTGCGGCAATCGAAACCGAAACGCCGGATCGGTGGACCCTCATACGCGACATCGCGGTGTTACAGGTCAAGCTCGTCGTCGACGGTCTCCGTGATTTTCTCCTGGTGCCCGTATCCATCGCGACCGGCATCTACAGCGTGTTGCGCGGCGGCGACCAGCCCGGCACGGAGTTCTACGAACTGCTTCGTTACGGCCGGCGCAGCGAGCGCGTCATCAACTTGTTTGGCGCCGCGGAACGCGTGTACGGTCCCGCCGTCGAGGAAACGCCGATTCCGGACATCGATGACATGGTCGCGAAAGTCGAAACCTTTGTTGTCGACGAATACCGGAAAGGTGGCATTACGGCTCAGGCCAAAGACCATATCGATCAGGTTCTCGACGCCGTGCGCCGGGGGCGCAACGGCGACGGACGACCCGGACCCTAGCCGGCCACGTCGCGACCGCTCAGCAGATCGTCGAGCTTGGGCGGCGGATGATCGGGACCCAGCGCGCCGTCTTTGAGACGTTTTATATAGTCTTTGTAAGCGCGCATCGCCTGATAGCCGAATATCCACAGGATGGGCAGGTTGGCGTAGACGATGACGCCAAGACCGATGCCGCTCAGGTTGTCGAGGTCGGTACTCGTTTTGATGTGGCCCAGAGTTGCGATGAGCGTCAACGCGCAATAGCCGAGCCGGAACGGCAGCACGCCCCGTTCACCCGCGATGTACACGATGCCCTGTTCGCCGTAATAACCCCAGGCGATGATGGTCGATAACGCGAACGCCCAGGACGCAATCGTGATCAGCCATTTGCCGAGCCCCGGCTGAACCGAGTCGAACGCCTTCGCGGTCAAGGTCGCGCCGACGTATTCCCGATAGAATCCGTCGCCGACGATGCGCGGGGGCTGCTCGCCGTTGAAGTCGCTCCAGACGATGCGGTAGGACGCGCCGGTCGTGTTTGCGACGCCGTTTACCTTGTGGAAGTTACGGCCGGTGGTCGGGTTTTCGCCGGCCTCGACAATCATGACGACGGCGTCGCCGTCACGCCAGTCCGTGCCGGTAAGCGGCGTGTCAGCGAACGACCAGCCCGCCGCGGTACGCGACATTTCCGGCGGCTGCTCGAAGGCGACGTCCGCGCTGCGATTCCAGATGCCCGTTGCGAGGATGATGAGGGCGGTGAACGTGCACACGACAATCGTATCGATAAACGGTTCGAGTCCGGCGACGATGCCCTCGCGGACGGGTTCGTCCGTTTTCGCCGCCGAGTGCGCCATGGCGGAAGACCCCTGCCCCGCTTCGTTCGAGAATATCGCGCGTTTCATGCCGAACATGAACGCCGAGCCGGCGGTGCCGCCGATGAACGCACCCACGGCGTCCGTCTGCGTAAATGCCGACGTCGCCATCAGGACGAGCAGCTCCGGGATCATTTCATAGTGCGAAAACAGAACGTAGGAACCGGCAACGATGTACAGGAACACCATGAACGGCACGAGCGTGCCTGTGACCTTGCCGATGCGTTTGATGCCGCCGATGAGGACCGCGGCAACCATGATGGTGAGCACGGCGCCGCTTATCCAGCCTTCAACGCCGAAATACGCGCTGGTGATGTCGGCGACGCTCCATGCCTGGAACATGTTGCCTCCGGTCGCGGACGACATCATTATGCAGATCGAAAACATCACGGCGAGCGTCTTCCCGAGCCAGGCGAGTTCGGGTTTCATCCGCGCGAGCGCTTTGTCGGCGACCCACATCGGGCCGCCGTGCGGGTTGTCGGGATCGTCCGTGTTCCGGTAGAGCATCGACAGCGTGACTTCGGTGAGCTTGATCGCCATGCCCAGAATGCCGATGATCCACATCCAGAACATCGCTCCGGGCCCGCCCAGCATGATCGCAAGCGCAACGCCGCTGATGTTGCCCAGGCCGACGGTTCCCGAAAGCGCCGCGGACAGCGCCTGGAAGTGATTGATGGCGCCGGGATCGCCGGGGTCGTCGTAAACGCCGCGCACGACTCTGCTGCCGTGGGTCAGCGCCCGGTACTGGCTGAAGCCGCTCCAGACCGTAAACAGCGCGCCGGTCCCGGCAATGACGAAAAGCCATGTCTCGTTCCAGAGAACGGCATTGATGGACGCCAGTATCTGGCTCAGATCACCCATGTCTCCCCCCGTTTATCCCGTCAATCAACGGCGGGTCGGCGCCAGGCTGATCAGGGCTTTTTTTGTGCGGATTGTGTAGGTTCGGCGGCCATCATGTCGGCTGCGGGCCCGGCGCGCAAGGGGAAACGCTGCGATGGAGCCGCTGTTCGACGCGGCAGCGGCCCTGTCCGGTATCGGGCGACCGCCCGCGGGCTCAGCGCCGGCGCAGACGGTCGAGCAGTTCGGCGGCGTACGCGTTCTCGCCGTTCAGTTGCAGGGACAGCTCGAGATTCTCTATCGCCGCTTCGGTATCGCCCTTGCGGACAAACGCTTCCGCGAGCCCTTCGTAGGATTTCGCGTCGCGCCCGTGGGTGTCGATGTTCAGCCGATACAGGGTAATCGCGGCGTCGACATTGCCGTCTTGCAGCATCTGCGAGGCCAGAATGCGCAGCGGCCATGGGAAAAACAGATAGTCATCGGGAACGAGTTCCTTCTGCTCGCGGTAATAGGCGACCGCGTCGGCAAGCGACCGTTCACGGATCAGACGGTAAAAGCGGTCGCGAACCCGCGGCGCCGGTTCGGCGGCGGTGCCGCCGTACAGCAGGCTGACGATGCCCGAGATCATCTCGAACAAATCGGTTTCACCGCTGTTGTTCAACAAGGTGATGAAATACCCGTCGTCGATCAAACGGATCAGCGCGGCATTGAAACCGTTGATCTCGCCGTTGGTGGAATGAAAGCGGACCCGGCCGCCGTCGCCGGGAAGGCGCATTTCGCCGACGTTCCACCCGTACGCAAAACGGCCCTGGCTGGCGCCGTCCCGGCGCTCGAACACGATCCGCTTGGAACGCGCATCGAGGATATCGTCGGTGTACAACGCGCGGTCGTAACGCAACAGGTCCTCGACGGTCGAAACTATCGATCCGGCGGCGAACAGCGGTTTGTGCACCGGTTGTGCGGGCCGGTAGCCGTCCACGCCGATCTCGTATCCGGAAGCCCTTCGTTCGCTCACGACGCCGGCCCGCGCCTCCCCGGTATCGTGCATGCCGAGCGGACTGAGGATTCTCTGCTCGAGAACGTGTCCGTAGTCCTGTCCCGTCACCTCCTCGATGATCGCGCCGAGAATGGAATAACCCGAGTTCCCGTAGCGGTAGTCGGCGCCGGGCGCAAACTCGAGATCCCCGCTGCAGTACCGCCTTACGAACTCGGGCGTCGAATAGGGCACGCCGTTTTCGTAGGACTGCCAGAATTCGGTTGAAGCGGTGTAATTCGGAATGCCGTCGGTGTGGGTCAACAAGTGCTCCACGGTGACCCGCGCACCGGTGTCTTTTCGGTAATACGGGAGGATGTCGCCGATCGGGGTGTCCGCGGCGAATTCTCCCTCGGCGATGAGCTGCATGATCAAAACGGTTGTAAACGATTTGGTGACGGAGCCGATATGGAACTTCGTGTCGGTATCGTTCGGCACGTCCCATTCCCGGTTTGCGGGTCCGTAGCCATGCGCCAGGACCGTCTCGTCGTTCGAGGCCACCAGGACGGTTCCATTGAACTGGTCGAGCGCGTGGTAGCGCCGCATCAATTCGTCGATGCGCGCGTCGACGTTGCCGTCCTCGGCTTGCACGGTCGAAACCGCGAGCACCGCCGTCACGGCGAGCGCGGGGACACCGTTGATCGGTCGGGAAAACACCGCGTCAGGCGGCTTCCATGATTGCGGTCACCCCCATCCCGCCGGCCGTGCACACCGATATGAGCCCGCGGCCCGAACCTTTCTCCTGGAGCAGCTTCGCCATCGTGCCGATGATGCGGGCGCCGGTCGCCGCAAACGGATGACCGATAGCCAGGCTGCCGCCTTTGACGTTCAGGCGGGTGAGATCGATGGGTCCCATGGGCGCGTTGCGTCCCAGTCTGTCGCGGCAGAACTTCTCCGACTGCCAGGCCATCAGCGTTGCAATGGTTTGGGCGGCGAACGCTTCGTGGATTTCGTAAAAGTCGAAATCCTGAAGCGTCAGATCGGCGTCCTTGAGCATTTCGGAGACGGCGTAGGCGGGCGCCATGAGCAGGCCTTCGCTATTTATGTAGTCGACCGCTGCGACCTTGCAGTAGGTGAAATATGCGGTGACGGGCAGGTTTTTCAGCTGCGCCCATTCTTCCGAGGCGAGCAGCACGGCGGCGGCGCCGTCCGTCAGCGGTGTGCTGTTGCCCGCTGTCATCGTGCCGTCTTCGCTCTTGTCGAATACGGGTTTCAGCGCGGCGAGTTTTTCGATGGTCGTGTCGCGGCGGATATTGTTGTCTTCCTCGCAGTCCATGAACGGCACGACGAGATCGTCGTAAAAACCCGAATCGTAGGCCGCCGCCGCCTTGACGTGACTCGCCAACGCCAGCTGATCCTGGTGCTCGCGCGGCACCTCGAATTCCTTTGCCGTGATCTCGGTGCTTTCGCCCATCGACAGACCGGTGCGCGGTTCGGTAACCCCGGGTAATTCGGGCTTGAAATGACGCGGTCGAAGCCTGAACCAGGGCGCTATTTTCTGCAGTGGGGATCTGGCCCGGAAACTGCCGAGCAGGATGCGCCGGTAGTCGTCCGGATAGACGATCGGCGCGTCGCTGACGGTATCGGTGCCGCCCGCGATGCCGGCGTCGATTTGTCCGAGTGCAATTTTGTTGGCGATGTGAATGGCGGCTTCAATGCTCGTGCCGCAGGCGCGCTGCATGTCGACGCCGGGCGTGCGCGGCGACAGGCCGGAGCCGATGACGCACTCGCGGGCGAGGTTCCAGTCCCTCGAGTGTTTGATGACGGCGCCCAGGGCGACGTCGCCGAGCGTCTGTCCGCGCAGGTCGTACTTATTGACGACAGCTTCCAGCGTCGCCGTCATCAGGTCCTGATTGGAGCAGTCCGCGTATACCGTATGCGATCGGCAGAACGGAATACGCATTCCGCCGATCACGGCTACCCGATTTGCCCGCCCGTCATGCAGCATACCCGTCTCCGTTTCTCACTCTAAAGGCTGGCTCTTCGGTCAGCACAGAAAACGCGGCCCAACTTTACACGAATAGAGACCCTAACACCCGCCCGGGATTCGGCTATAGTGCGGCGCATGGAATCCGTGACCCCGACCAGCCCTTTCATCGCGAGCGACAGCCGGGTGTCCGAGGCTCGCACGGTTCTCAAGCTGGCGGGGCCGCTCATCATCAACAACCTGTCGATTGCCGGCATGCAGTTCGCGGATGCCGTCATGGCCGGACGTCTCGGCGCCCGCGAGCTAGCCGCCGTCGCGGTTGGAGCCAGCGTCTGGTTTCTCGGTTTCACAATGTGCCTCGGGTTGATGATGTCCATATCGCCAATCGCGGCCCGGCATTTCGGCGCTGGCAACCCGGCGTTGATCGGGCGGTACACACGGCAGGGGCTCTGGCTTTCCGTGGTGCTTGGTTTCTCGTTTATCGCGCTGATGCACGCGCTCGCGGATCCGTTGCTGACGTTCGTCGGCGTCGCCGAGGAATTTCGCGACCTGACCGTCGGCTACGCGGAAGCGATTGTTTTCGGCGCGCCCGCGATCTGCGCTTTTCTCGCGTTCCGGTTTACGACTGAGGGCATCGGTGAAACGAAACCGATCATGTACACGTCGCTGTTTGCGCTGGTGACCAACGTTTTTCTCAACTGGGTGTTCATGTTCGGGCATCTCGGCGCGCCGGCCCTTGGCGCGGTCGGTTGCGGTGTCGCGAGCGCCATCACCATGTGGCTGATCATGATCGTCCTGGGCGCCTACCTCTTCATCCATCCGCGGTACAAACCGCTGGAGATTTTCGTGCGCGTCGCACCCTTGCGAATGCCGGTATTGCGGGAGATCGTTTCCCTCGGTATGCCCATATCGGTGACCATCACCGCGGAGGCGGGGTTGTTTTCCGCGGTGTCGATCCTGGTCGGCACGCGCGGACCGGAAATAACGGCCGCCCATCAGATCGCGCTGAACTTCGCGGCGACGATGTTCATGGTGCCGCTCGCCCTGAGTTCTGCGACGACCGTGCGGGTCGGTCAGGCGCTGGGTGCCGGATACCCCGATGCTGCGCGTTTCGCCGGCTTCACCGGCATTCTGATGGCGGGCGTGTTCATGTCCTGTTCGGCGATGTTCCTGCTGGTGTTCCGTGACGCCGTCGTCGGACTCTACACCCAGGACACCACCGTGCAGGCGATTGCCATCAGCATGCTGCTGATGGCCGCCGTGTTTCAGGTTGCCGACGGCGTGCAAATAGGCGCCGCCGGCGCCCTGCGCGGCTTCAAAGATACGAGGGTGCCCATGGTGATAAACATGTTCTCGTATTGGGTGTTGGCTTTCCCGTTGTCGTATCTGGCGGCCGTGACCTTCCGGTCGCCGCCCTCGTACATCTGGGGAGGATTCGTCATTGGCCTCACCGTGGCGGCGATTCTCCTGACGATTCGATACAACCGGGTCTCACGCGTTTCAGCGTAGCGAGCCGAGGCCGCCGGATGCGCGCGGCGTTTCCCGTTTGCCGCCGCATGCCGTTACTGCACCGAGGAAAACAGTTTTGCCCTGTCCAGGCCTTGCAGTATCTCCCCAAGCCAGTCTTCCCCGAGTTCCACCTGGTTCATCGTATAAATGATGCTCGTTTTGGTCGCCGGAATGAAATACACCCCGACACCCCATAACCCGCTGTGTCCGTAAACGACGATCTCTTTACCGGAAACGGTGTATACGCGGCGTTCGAGTCCCAATCCGTAGTAGACGGTGTCCTCTACCTGAACGGCCGACCGCATCTCTCTCAACGTCGATGGCATCGAGAACAATTTCAGATCGAACAGCCCCCGGATGAAGCGGTTCAGCTCCGCGGCCGTGGCGACGATGCCGCCGCCGCCCCAACTGGCCGAGGTGTTTATCCCGACTTCCATGACGTCGAAATTCATGCTCTGTCCCGGCAAAGGGAGCTCCCAGTAGTGGTGCACCGGACCCCTGGCGGGCGCCGGCTCGTGCCACTCCAGATACGCGTGGTCCATGTTCAGTGAGGCGTAGATCGCATTGCGGTAGTTATTCGGCAAACTGACCAGGGAAATTTTTTCGATCACCATGCCCAGCAACAGATAATTCGTGTCCGAGTAGTGAAAGGTCGCGCCGGGCGCCGCGACGGCGTTCGCGGCAAGCCCCGAGTCAAAGAAATATCCGAGTACTTCGGCGGGAGACCACTGCTTCTGGCTGATGCCGCTCGGGATTTCTCCGAGGATGTCGGCGAGAATGCGTTGAGTCAGCGAGAGAGCCGTTGGGTCGTCCGGCGAAGCATCCAACACGTAGTCGCGCAGACCGCTGGTGTGATTCAGAAGCTGACGAATCGTGACGTCTCCGCCGCGTTCCGCGCCGGCAAACTGGTGCAGCTCGGCCAGCGTAAACCCGGGGGGCATGTCGGCGTCCCCGAGAACGTCACCCAGCCTCGTGTCGAGGCTGAAAAAACCGTGTTCGACGAGCTGCAGGACCAGCACCGCGGTAAACATTTTGCCGATGCTTGCTGCGCGAAAGGGCAGTTCGGGCGTCATCGCGGTATCGTCCGTCGGGTCGGCGATGCCACGAGCCGTTTTCCAGAAAAACTCCTGGTTCGGGCTGTCGACGAGAATCGCCAGGCTGTTGATGTTCGCCGTGGCCAGGGCCGAATCGGCAACGTTGTTCAATTCGCGATCGGCGGTGCCCGCCAGAAAGAGTCGCGGTTCGTCGTGCCCGCATCCCGGCAGAAAGACCAGGAAGAGTATCAATCCAGTCAGAACACCGACTCGGTGAAGTGTAGTTTGCATGGCTCCCTCCTACGGTTAGCGCAAGAAAATCGGGAGCCACTGTAGTTCCGTCGTGTCGTAAATTCCGTCGCCGTTGTGTGACGGAATGTGACCGTGGTTTGCGGTTGCTCAAGCGGTTCGCAGCGGAAGGGTAATGACAAATCTGGCGCCGCCCAGCTCCGACCGTTCCACGACCACGTCGCCGCCGTGCCAACGCGCAACCTGCTTGACGATCGCGAGGCCCAGTCCGTGACCGCGTGGATTTATCTGCTGACTGTCGTCGAGCCGGGTAAACGGCCGAAATACGCGCTCCCGGTCCGCCGGCTCGATGCCGACCCCGTCGTCGTCGACGGATATCGCGTACATCTCGTTGGTGCGCGAAAAGCCGACGACGATGCGCTTGCCGGCGTACCGGACGGCGTTGTCGAGCAGGTTACCGAGCCCTCTCGACATGGCAATCTTGTCGATCAGTAAGCGCCGTTCTCTTACTGCCGGGCCTGCTTCGTAGACCAGCTCGACGTCGCCGGTCTCGGCGGATGCAAGTTCAACTTCCTCCTGTATCAGGGAATCGAGGTCGTACGGCTCGAAGCTGTCCCGGCTCGGCGTGCGGTCCAGCCTTGCGTGGACGAGCAGATGGTCAATCAGGTCCTCCAGTGACTGCACGCCTTTTTCGATGTTTCTGGTATAACGCGCCCGGGTTTTTTCATCCGCTTCGGTTTCGAGCATTTCCAGCGCGAACCGTAGCCGCGAAATCGGCGTGCGCAGATCGTGAGACACGGAGTTCGTGAGTTCGCGGTGACCGTCGATCAGTCGTTGAATGTTGTCCGCCATGGTGTTGAAGGCGTTGCCGAGGTCTCTTATCGCCGAGTTTTTCCGTAGCGAAACCCGCGCGCTCAGAACCCCGGCGCCGAAGTCGGCGGCCACGCGGTTGATATGGGACATGTCGCGCCAAAACGGAAACAGCCAGAGTACGATCCCCAGTCCCAGCGATACGGCCAATACGCCGAATGCAACGATGATCAGGAGACCGGCGCCGATTTCCGTAACGATGCCTACCCGGGCGACCAGGTCACCGTCCAGCAGCGTCTGGTAGAAGACGTCCCGTTGTCCCGTTACCAGAAAACCCTCGTCATGCAAGCGCTCCACGTCGTCGCGCGCGAGGTCCAGATCTTCCCAGCGCAGCAGCGCGACCGGAACGTCAAAATGAGCCTGCACGTCGTCGAGGTATCCTGCCCGCTCTTCGACGGTCAGGGTTCGCAGTCGCCGCTCGATGATGTGGACCGTGCCGCGCGCGCTGCGCATCAGGTCCTCCTCCAGGGTCTCGCCCAGGGCGAGTTCGAGCACCTTTTCGCTATCGGCGATCCGGTAGGCAAGGACGGAAGGCTGGCCCTCCCGAAAATGGAATTCTCCCGCCTCGAGCGTCTTCAGCGCATCCGAGTCGTAGTCTTCGTCCCGCAATGCCTTGAGCACCAATCGTCGACCGAAGTGACGTTGCAGCCGATCTACCTGATCGGCCCATTCCGGCGCGGGCTTCTGCCTGAGTTCGTCAACCAGCAGATGAAAAGTGCCGCTGTATTGTGCGACGAAGGCGTCGCGTAACAGGTTCTGGCGCCACCAACCGATCGGATTGATTTCCTCGACGCCCCAGATGAGGCCCAGCGGTATGACGACGAAAACCCACAGTCGCAGGAATATCCTCGTCACGTCGGCGGCTCGGGCGCTTTCTCGTCCTGCCCCACGGCGCACAAGAGATAGCCTTGGCCGCGAACCGTCTTGATCCGGCGGGGGTCGGCGGGGTTGTCACCCAGTTTTTTACGCAGCCTGGAAATCCGTCGGTCGATTGATCTGTCCAGGCCGTCGTAGTCCAGCCCTCGGATACGCTGCAGAATCTCGTCGCGTCCGACGATTCGACCCGCCGATTCGGCAAGCAGCCAGAGTAACTCGAACTCCGCGGTCGTGACTTTGATTTCCGCACCAGCCAGCCTGGCCTGGCGCGAAGCGCCATCGACCACGAGGTTGCCGACGCGTATGACGGCGGCCCGCGGTTCATCGTCGACGTCCGGTCCCCGGGCGACATGGGAACGTCGCAGCATGGCCTTGATTCGAGCGAGAAGCAGACGGGGTGGGACGGGTTTAACGACGTAGTCGTCCGCTCCAAGTTCCAGACCGAGCATCTGATCCATGTCGTCGTCCAGCGCGGTCAGCATGATTATCGGTCCGGAATAGTGCGAACGGACGGTTCTGCAAACGTCCATGCCACCCATTCCGGGCAGCATGACGTCGAGGATCACGAGATCCGGGGTCTCCGTCGTGAGGCGCTGCGCCGCGCGTTTGCCGTTTGGCTCGATGTCGACGCGGAAACCGTGTTTGCCCAGGTATTCCTGTATAAGGCCGGCAAGTTCACCGTCGTCTTCAACCAACAAGACATCACGCATCGGGTCTGTTCCACCGGATCAATTGAGGGCGACACACTCGGCAACGGCAGGCCGGTTGGTGGGTCGGGTCTCGGTTTGCCAATGTAAACGAGAAAAGCCGGAAAAGCACGAGCCACCGTGTGACGATCGTTGACGGAATGTGACGGGGTGTCGGCATGGCCGCCGTGAAGACACCGCGGCGCTCGAGGGGTTGGCTTCGTCTTCAGCCCGCCTGTCCGAAACTCGGGCCGTCGTTCGCGAGATACTCTTCTTCCTCAGGAGTGTTCGCGCGATTGAGCACGACGTTCCTATGCGGAAATCGCCCAAACTGTTCGACGATATCGCGATGCAGTTCGGCGAACTGGGCTATGGTCATGAATGTCTCTACGTAGGTCGGCGAGACCGCTTCCGCAAGGCGGCTGAAGATCGCCACCGATTTCGCCTGGACCTTTCGCGATTCGGCGTGCTGCAGCGGCATGTAAAAGAATGCGCGCTGGATCGGTGAGAGGCCTTTGTCCTTCTTCTCCATCGCGCCTTCGACGCACAGCTTCAGCGCCCTTTTGTCCTCTGCGTAAGCCTCCGCGGTGCCGCGATAGATGTTCCGGCGAAACTGATCGAGCAGGAGTATGAGCGCGAGTCGCCCGTGCGGTGTGTGCGCCCAGTGATCCAGCTTGCCCTCGGAGGCCTCCTCGACGTCACCCGAGAATTCCGATTGGATTTGCTGGTCGAAGACCGCGTCTTCGCCGAACCAGACGTCCATGCGACCATCGATCTGCGGGGCCGTGAGCTCCTTTTCCTGGAACCAGAACGATACAACGGCGTCGATGCGCGCTTGATCGACGTCGGTGATCGTTGCGTCCATGCTTTCGCTTAACAGTTTTACGGGCATAGTTTTTGGGACCTGACTAACACGATGTGAGTTCTTCGGCCTTGCGGAGCTTAAAGACCGACACAACGCAAACAATAGCGACAAACGATGGCCCGACCGACGCTGACGGCATCGGGCGTTACGCTGAACTGCGAACTGGGTCACAGATTCGGTGCGCATCGTCCGCTCATATTCTTTGTATACCATCGGACTCTAGCAGATGCTGTGCGTTCCGACCCGAATTTGCAATCAGGCCAGAAAATGTTGCGTAGTTGCGCCCGAATACAGTATCGCAAGCTGAGCTTCTGGCTCCTCGCGCTGCTGTTATGCTCCTGCGGCGGCCCCACTTCGGACCCCGAGGACGAATTGCGCACCTGGGTGGCCGAAGGCGAGGAAGCGGCGGAAACCAAGGACCGGCGAGCGCTTCTGGCCAAGATTTCCGAGAACTACGCCGATGCGCGCGGCAACAACCGTGACGATATCGGCAATCTTTTTCGAGTTTACATGCTCCGGCAGCAGTCAATCGCGATCTTGACCAAGGTCGACCGAATTGAACTGCTTGGCGACACCGCCGCCAACGTTGCGTTGACGGTCGGCATGGCCGGCACCCGTAACCGCGCTTTCGGCTTGAACGCGGATGCCTATCGATTCGAGCTGGAGCTTGCGAAAGAGGGCGGCGACTGGTTGTTGATCGGTGCCAGATGGGGCGAGGTGGGAAGCGAGCTTCGATAGGACGCGTAGAAGTCGGTCGGGAATGGCCGGAAAAGGGGGATGGCATGACGGAATCGAGAGTGGTGCACCGACTTGCCCTGTTGCTGATGTCGACGGGGCTTTATGCCTGTGCCGGTGCCGGCGGTAATTCGATGCTGAAAACTCCGGCGGTCGAGTTGACCAGCGTCGAGATGAGCCGGATGAGTTTCACCAATCAGACGTTCCTGCTGGGGTTCAACGTCAGCAACCCGAATCCGTTCCCCGTACCGGTACGATCCGTTCGCTATCGCGTGCGTCTCAACAATCAGAATTTTGCCGGCGGAGAAACGGCGAGCGACTTTACGATCCCGCCGGGAGGCGAGGAGGATTTCGTCATCAGTGTCGATCTCGATTTGCTGCAGGCCGGTGCGCAACTGACGTCGATCATTCGTTCGGGCGTGCGCGACAACATCGACTACGAGATTTACGGCGCCCTCAGCACCGGTATTCCGACGTCGCCGACCCTGCGTTTCTCGAATAGCGGCACCATCATGGTGCAATCCGAACTGTTCTAGCGGCGGCCGGCAAACCTTTGTTTCGCGGGTAACCGTCGCTCGACGCCGGACCGCCATCGAACAGCTTGGCGGACGAACACCCGTTCATGCCGCATAAAACAACGCGACGCGGACTTCTCGTTACGGCGACCCGACGGGCGTCTGGCTCGACACGCGGGCGCTGCCGTATACTTGGGAGTTCGGTCGGCTCCTGTGACAGTCAGCGTTTTCCATCGGCGATGATCCTTTGGCAGCGGCGCTCCGAACCGGGCGCGTGAAACGCCGCGGGCACGACCGCAAGTACCGTTCGGGTACACCATTACAACGATATTCAATCCAGGGCACGTCGTATTGCGCGTGCCGCAGGGGTGCGATGAGCGAGTCTTTTACAAGGTCTTTGTACGATCGGTCGTTTGACCGCGACAGCTGTGGCTTTGGGTTGATTGCGAACCTGGACGACAAGCCCAGCCATTGGGTCGTGGAAACGGCCATAACGGCGCTCGCAAGGCTGACGCATCGGGGCGCGGTGGCGGCCGACGGCAAGACCGGAGACGGCTGCGGCATCCTCATCAAGTTTCCCGGCGAGTTCCTGCGTACCGTGGCGCGAGAGCTCGGCCTCGTCGTTGCCAGGCAGTTTGCGGCAGGCACGGTTTTCCTGAGTAGGGATACGGCGCTTGCCCAGTCGGTCAAAAGAGAGATCGAAAAAGCGATTGAGGAAAACGGCCTCGAGGTCGCGGGCTGGCGCGCGGTGCCGATCGATACGACGGTCTGCGGACAATTGGCGCTAAAGACCTTGCCGCGCATCGAGCAGGTCTTCGTCAACGCGCCGGACGACATGCGTCGCGGCAGCTTCAACCGGCGGCTTTTCCTGGCGCGACGACGCGCGGAGAACGTATTCCTGACAATCGACCCGACGGCCTACGTTGCCAGTCTGTCGTCCGCCACGATCAGTTACAAAGGCATGGTGATGCCGGAAAGCCTGGCGAGTTTTTACCAGGACCTGCGTGACCCCCGTCTCGAATCGTCGGTGTGCGTTTTTCATCAGCGTTTCTCGACGAACACCTTGCCCGAGTGGCGCCTGGCGCACCCGTTTCGGTTTCTCGCGCACAACGGCGAGATCAATACGATCCAGGGAAACCGGAATTGGGCGCAGGCACGCGCGAAAAACTTTCGCTCCGACAAGCTCGACGACCTGACGGACCTCGATCCGATCATCTCTCTGACCGGCTCCGATTCGTCGAGCCTGGACAATATGCTCGAGGTCATGCGCGCCGCCGGCATGGACGTGATCCAGGCGATGCGCATACTCATGCCGCCCGCCTGGCAGACCGTCGACTCGATCGATCCGGACGTCCGTGCATTTTATGAGTTTTACGATTGCCACATGGAACCCTGGGACGGCCCCGCCGGCATCGTTCTGACCGACGGACGTTACGCCGCCTGTTGCCTGGATCGCAACGGGCTGCGTCCCGCGCGTTACGTGATCACCCGCGACCGGCACATCACGATCGCGTCGGAGATCGGGGTGTACGACTATGACCCGGAGCAGGTGCTCAAAAAAGGAAAACTCGGGCCCGGCGAGATGTTGGCGGTCGATCTGCGCCGGGGCCAGATGCTCAACAATGAGCAGATTCACAATAATTTGAAGGAACGGGCGCCGTATAAGCGCTGGTTGAAACAAGGCGTTCGTTTCCTCGACTCCGAGCTGGTAGACCGTCACACGGCGGCGAAGCCGATGGATAAGGACACGCTTCTGAGTTATCAGAAGATGTTCAACATGAGCCGTGAAGAGCTCAACGAGATCGTTGCCGTGCTGGCAAAAGCGGAGCTGGAGGCCGTCGGTTCGATGGGTGACGACACGCCGATGCCGGTGTTGTCGAAAAAGATCCGTTCTCCGTTCGACTACTTTCGGCAGCAGTTTGCCCAGGTGACGAACCCGCCCATCGACTCCCTGCGCGAACGCATCGTCATGTCCCTGCAGACCAATATCGGACGCGAGAGCGGCCTTTTCGATTTGGGTCCGCAGCACGCCGAACAGGTCATCATCAACTCACCGGTCCTGTCGCAACGCAAGCTGCGGCAGCTGTTGGGTCCGGACATGTTCGCGGACAGTCACGCATTCATCGACCTCAACTCGCCGGAGTCCGAATCCCTGCCGCGCGCGCTGGACCGCATTTGCGCGGAAGCCGAGAAGGCGGTGGCGGACGGCAAGCTGCTGATCATGCTGAGCGACCGGTATCTGAAACGCGGGCTCGTGCCCGTGCATGCGCTATTGGCGACCGGCGCGGTACATCATCATCTCGTCCGGAAGGGCATCCGCTGCGACGCCAACATCATCGTGGAGACCGCGGTTGCGCGCGATCCTCACCATATCGCATGTCTGATCGGCTACGGCGCGACAGCCGTGTATCCCTATCTCGTTTACCAAAGCCTCCACGACCTCGCGCGCCGCGGCAACGTGGACCGCCAGCAGCAGCTCGGACGCAGCTACCGGCGCGGGGTCCGCAAGGGGCTGTTCAAGATCATGTCGAAGATGGGCATTTCTTCGATATCGAGCTATCGCGGTGCGCAGTTGTTCGAGATCGTCGGGTTGGACGACGAGATCGTCGAGTACTGCTTCCGCGGCACCGTCAGCCGCGTGCAGGGTGCGCGATTCGTGGACCTGCACGAAGACCAGTGCGCACTGGCAAAATCGGCCTGGGAGCCGCGCGAGCCGCTGGTTCAGGGCGGGCTGCTCAAATACGTGCACGACGGCGAATACCACTGCTTCAATCCGGATGTCGTCGCCACGCTGCAAGCCGCCGTACGCAGCGGCGACTACGATCGTTATCTGGATTACTCGAAACTGGTCAACCAACGGCCGGTTGCGACTTTCCGCGATCTTATGAAGCCGAAACCCGCGGGCCCGCCTGTGCCGCTGTCCTCGGTCGAGCCGGCCGAGGACATACTCGTGCGTTTCGACAGCGCCGGCATGTCGCTGGGCGCGCTGTCGCCGGAGGCGCACGAGGCGTTGGCCATTGCGATGAACCGGATCGGCGCGCGTTCCAACTCCGGGGAAGGCGGCGAAGACCCCGCCCGTTACGGCAGTGAACGCGTATCCAAGATCAAACAGGTGGCGTCCGGACGCTTCGGTGTGACGGCGGAGTACCTCGTCAATGCGGAGGTCATCCAGATCAAGATCGCGCAGGGTGCAAAACCGGGCGAGGGAGGCCAGCTGCCCGGCCACAAAGTCAACGAGATGATCGCCAGGCTGCGGTTTGCCAAACCCGGCGTCGGCCTGATCTCGCCGCCGCCCCATCACGATATCTATTCGATCGAAGACCTGGCGCAGCTCATCTTCGATTTGAAACAGGTCAATCCGGACGCGCTGGTGTCGGTAAAACTGGTGGCCGAGCCCGGCGTCGGCACCATCGCGGCGGGCGTCGTCAAAGCACACGCGGACCTGATTACGATTTCGGGGTACGACGGCGGCACGGGCGCAAGCCCGCTCAGCTCGGTGAAATACGCCGGGAGCCCCTGGGAGCTGGGCCTGTCCGAGGCGCAACAGGTACTGCGCGCGAACGACCTGCGCCACAAGGTGCGCCTGCAAACGGACGGCGGACTGAAGACGGGCCTGGACGTGATCAAAGCGGCGATACTCGGCGCGGAGAGCTTCGGCTTCGGCACCGCGCCGATGATTGCGCTCGGTTGCAAGTATTTGCGAATTTGTCACCTGAACAACTGCGCGACCGGCGTCGCCACGCAGAACAACGTGCTGCGCAGCGAATACTTCATCGGCCTGCCCGACATGGTGATCAATTATTTCCGCTTTGTGGCCGAAGAAGTGCGCCAGTGCCTGGCGGAGCTCGGCGTTGGCAAGCTCGACGACATCATCGGACGCGTGGACCTGATGGAGCTGCTGCCGGGCGACACCAAACGCCAGCGGCAGCTCGATCTCTCGCGGATTCTCTCTACGGACGGACTCCTCGAGGAAAGTCCGCGGTATTGCACCGACTTGAGGAACGAGCCGCTGGACCGCGGCGAGCTTGCCGAAACGATGGTGCAAACGATGCTGCCGGCGATCGAAACGAAAAGCGGCGGCGACTTCGAGTTCGAGGTTCGGAACTTCAATCGGTCCATCGGCACGCGTCTCTCCGGCGAGATCGCGCGGCGTCACGGCAATCACGGGATGAAAGATGCCCCCTTGAATATCGCCCTGAGCGGCACCGCGGGCCAAAGCTTCGGTGCGTTCAACGTCAGCGGCGTAAACCTCACGTTGAGCGGTGACGCAAACGACTACGTCGGCAAGGGTATGAGCGGCGGACAAATCGTGATCCGGCCGCCCGTCGGTTCGCTGTTCGAGGCCAAGGAAACGGTGATTGCCGGCAACACCTGTCTCTACGGCGCGACCGGCGGCAGCCTGTTTGCGTCGGGCCAGGCGGGTGAGCGCTTTGCGGTGCGTAACTCGGGTGCAACCGCGGTCGTCGAGGGCGCCGGCGACCACTGCTGCGAATACATGACCGACGGCGTGGTGGTCGTGTTGGGCAGGACCGGCGTGAACTTCGGCGCGGGCCTGACCGGCGGGTTTGCCTACGTGCTCGATCTGCATCGTGACTTCGTCGATCGTTACAATCACGACCTGATCGACATTCACCGCATAACACCCGAAAGCATGGAGGCGCACCTGCACCACCTGCGCAGCCTGATCGATCAGCATGTCTCGCTGACGGGCAGCGTCTGGGGCCGGGAAATTCTCGACGATTTCCGGACGTTCCTCGGCCGTTTCTGGGTCGTCAAACCGAAAGCGGCGGAGCTGGGTTCGTTGATCGAATCGCTGCGCCAGGCCGCTTAGTCCCGACGACCATGGCCAAACACCCTTTACAGTTTCTGGAAATTCCCCGCCGCGACCCGGAGAAAGAGCCGGCGGAAGTCCGCATCAAACACTTCGGCGAAATTTACGGGTCCTACGACGGCGCCGACGCGGCGGCTCAGGCGGGCCGCTGCATATCTTGCGGCAATCCCTACTGCGAGTGGAAATGCCCGGTTCACAACTACATCCCGGACTGGCTCAGGCTGATCGAGGAGGGCAAGCTGTTCGAGGCGGCGGAGCTTTCGCATCAGACCAACTCGCTGCCGGAAATCTGCGGCCGCGTGTGTCCCCAGGACCGGCTCTGCGAGGGTGCGTGCACCCTGAACGACGGTATCGGCGCGGTCAGCATCGGCAACGTCGAGCGTTATATCAGCGACGAGGCGTTCAAGCAGGGCTGGCGGCCGGACATGTCGCAGGTTGTGGATACGGGGAAATGCGTCGGCATCGTCGGCGCCGGTCCTGCAGGACTGGCCGCCGCCGACGTGCTGGCGAGGCACGGTATACGCTCGGTCGTGTTCGACGCGTATTCGGAAATCGGCGGCCTGCTGACGTTCGGGATTCCGCCGTTCAAACTCGAAAAGAAAGTGGTCGCCAAGCGGCGCGAGATTCTGGAAGGCATGGGCGTTCGTTTCGTGTTGAATACGCGCATCGGTGAAGACAAAACTTTCGATTCGCTGATGGACGAATTCGACGCGGTTTTTCTCGGTATGGGCACGTACACGTCGGTGCGCGGCGGATTTCCCGGTGAAGAACTGTCCGGGGTCTACGAAGCGCTGCCTTATCTCGTGTCGAACGTGAATCGGGAATTGGGCATCGACGACGAGTCGGCGCCGTTGATCGACCTCGAAGGTCGCAACGTCGTGGTGCTGGGCGGCGGTGATACGGGCATGGATTGCAACCGGACCGCGATCCGTCAGGGCGCCAAATCCGTCAGCTGCGCCTACCGTCGAGACGAGCAGAACATGCCGGGTTCACGCCGCGAGGTGATGAACAGCCGCGAGGAAGGCGTGAACTTTCTTTTCAATCGACAGCCGCTCGAAATCGTAGGCAGCGACGCGGTCACCGGTGTGAAGGTCATCGAGACGCGCCTGGGCGAGCCCGACGCGGGAGGCCGGCGCCGTCCGGAACCCGTCCCCGGCACCGAACAGGTCCTGCCGGCGGACGCCGTGGTGATTGCGTTCGGTTTCCGGCCAAATCCGGCGGACTGGTTTGCCGACTTCGACGTGCAAACCGCCCCGAACGGCCGCGTGCGCGTGGACACCCTGGGCGGGTATCCGTTCCAGACGACCAATCCGAAAGTGTTCGCCGGCGGCGATATGGTGCGCGGCTCCGACCTGGTCGTAACCGCGGTTTACGAAGGCCGCGAGGCGGCAAAAGGCATCGCGCGGTTCCTCGGCGTTTTGTAGGAGCCTGTCGCGACTAGTGCCGGCCCCCGCTACTCGTGCGCGATCGGTTTCTCCGTAAACAAATAGTCCCGCAGCTCCTTGTCCATCCGCGGATCCTTTCGGCGGATCCACTCGAGCACCATCGCCGCGTGCTCCTTCTCCTCGTCGCGGTTGTGGGCGAGGATGGCCGCAAGCTCTTTGTCCTTGCAGGCATCGACGCGCTGGTTGTACCAGTCCACGGCTTCGAGCTCCTCCATCAGTGAGGTAATTGCGCGGTGCATGTCGCGCGTCTCGTCGCTCAACTCTTCGATCGGTTCGTGATATCCCTCGTTCGCCATTGCTCAAGTTCCTCGCTGTCGTCGTTCGTTGCCACATTCTGTCAGAAAACAATCATCAGTTTGCCATCCGGCGCTGCTGTCATCAGCGGCGGGTCAAGGGGAGCTTCTCATGAAAGACATCGGGCAGAACATCCGTCAATCGTATTCTGTGCGCGCCGCGATCGTCGGTTTGCTGATTCTGATTCTGCTGATCCCGCTGGCGATGGTCGGCGGCGTCATCGACGATCGGCGAAATACGAGCACGCAGGCGAGTCACGAGATCATGCGCTCCTGGGGGCAGGCGCAGATGATCGGCGGGCCAATCCTGGTGATTCCCTACAAGCTGGTGACGGTGAGCCAGTATGGCGAGCGCATCGAAAGCGAGGGCAAGCTGCATATGCTTCCGGAAGCCGTGACCATGGACTTCGAGCTCGAGCCCAAGCTTCTGGAAAGAGGCATCTACGAGATTCCGGTTTACACCGCCAAGGCGGATATTCGCGGGCGGTTCCCCGCGCCCGACGCCATGGGTCTGGGCATTGATTCGGCGGTCCTGGATTGGGACCGGGCTCATGTTGCGCTCGCGATCAACGACGCCAAGGCGATACGTAACAGTCCCGAGTTTACGACCGAGACCGGCTCATCGCGATTCGAGGCCGGTGGCAGTCAGTTTGGTCACCTGCCGCCACAGATAATTGCGCCGGTAACACGTTTCTCGGACGAAGCGGCGCGCCGTGAAGCGACACCTTTTTCCATCGATCTGGAAGTCAGCGGCACCGATTCGCTGCAGTTGATTGCCCTCGCCGAATCCACCCAGGTCGGCGTGCGCTCGAGCTGGGCGTCACCCAGTTTCATCGGCGCTCACCTGCCGGAGGAGCGCAACGTTGGTGACGATGGGTTCTCGGCCGGCTGGCGAATCTCGAACCTGGGACGCGCATTACCGTCGCGGTGGACGAGTGCAAATCCCTACGTCGGCAGCGCGCAACTGAACGCCTTCGGTGTCGCTTTGTTCATGCCGGTCAGCCTGTATCACGTCGCTGAACGAGCGGCGAAGTACGGCATCCTGTTCGTTGGCCTGACGTTCGTTTGTTACTTTCTGTTCGAGGTGATCGCCGGTCTGCGGCTGCACCCGCTCCAATATCTGCTCGTCGGATTCGCCAACACGCTTTTCTATCTCCTGCTGTTGTCGCTGGCGGAGCACATCGGATTCGGCTGGTCCTACCTGATCAGTGCGATTGCCTCGAGCGGATTGATCACCGGGTACAGTATCTCGGTACTCAAGGACCGGTCGCGAGCCCTGCTGATGCTGGGTGTGCTCGGTTTGCTGTACGCGTTCCTCTATCTGACGCTCAAAGCCGAGAGCTATGCGATGCTGGCGGGGTCGATCGGTCTCTGGCTGATATTGGGTCTGATCATGTATCTGACGCGGCGGATCGATTGGTATAGGAGCGAATGAGGGGTCGGATCCGTTGAGATAGAATGGGATCCGGCCTCTTTTCGTTCCTCCCGTTTACCCGATATGACGACTATCCGCGAAATGACGGCGGCCGATCTCCCGGCGGTTTTCGCCGTGCGCGTTTCGACCGTCGAGAACAGCATCACGATGCGGGAGCTGAGAGAAAAACACGACATAACGCCGAAAACGCTTGCCGCTGCGATGCAGGATTCCGTGAGGGGATGGGTGTGCGAGATCGACGATCGAATAGCGGGGTTCGCAATGGGTGACGCCGCCACCGGAGAAATGACGGTCATCGCCGTTCTTTCCGAGTTCGAGCGGCGTGGAATCGGGGAGATGCTGTTGGCGAGAGTCCGCGACTGGTTGTTTGAGTCGGGTCACAAAGAGATCTGGCTTGTGACGACGCACGATCCGAGCTTTCGTGCCTACGGGTTCTATCTGTCTCAAGGTTGGACGGCGACAGGACAAATCGACGACGACGAGGAGAAATTCGTACTCCGCAGGGAATGAACGCCGCGGCCGGATTCAACCTCTATTCTTGCGTTTTTGCCTGTAGTCAATTTGCGACATCTTTTCGTTTACACCAGTTGTGCTAGGGTCCCGAAAGTCGGTCATCTCCGTGATTCAGGGCACATCATGGTGAAGCTCCCAGTGACAAACGCAGCCGGCCTGTGGCTAATGGTCATGCTCATTGCGCCGTTTTCCCATGCCGGCACCAGCTTCGGCACGTATGACGCGCGAACGCTGGCGATGGGCGGGGCGTCCGTCGCCTCGGCCACCAACGACAACGCGCAGTTTTACAACGCAGCCCTGCTCGCGTTCAACGACGACATCGAAGAGCGCACGCGCGATTCCCGATTCTTGCTGCCCCTGCTTGTCCCCCAACTGTCGAATTCGGCCTTCGACGCCGAGGAAATCGTCAGCGACGATCTGGGGCAGGACCTCAGCCGCGTGGTGGATGCCTTCAATGCGGCGCCCGATGCGATGACCGCGCAGGCCGTTGTCGACGCCAGTGCAACGCTGGATCGGGCCGTCTCGGACATTGCCGGCGAAGACCTGTTCGGTGACGTCTACGTCGGTCTCGCAATCAGTGAGCCGGGCAAGTATCAGGGCGCCGGTTTTTTTCTCGGCGTGCGTTTGGTTGCCGGCGGCACCACCGACGTCTCCGACGCCGATCTGGCGACTCTGGACGCCTATCAGGAGGGTCTGCGTTTCATCGCGTCCGGCGGCGCCCAGGGCGCCGCGCGTCCCGAGCTTTTCGACGCCAACGGTGAACTGATCGACCCGGTTGACGACATCGATTCGTCCGCACAGGCGACGGGGGTTGCAATCACCGAAATCGGAATTGCCATGTCACGGCAGATGCAGCTGTTCGGGGGACCGGTCGCGGCGGGCATCAGTGTCAAGATGATGGAGATCGATACCTTCGAGGACGTCGAGCGCGTCGTTGAAGACCGCATCGACGTCGATCGTAACGAAGAATCGGAGGTCAACGTCAACGTCGACCTGGGGCTGGCAAAAGACTTCGGTGAGCGCTGGCGCGTGGGGCTCGCGGTCAAAGACGCCATTCCATACAGCTACGAGACCTCGCTCGGTACGACCGTACGGCTTCGGCCGCGGCCGCGCATCGGCGCGGCGTATCGAACCGGCGGATTGCAGGTGGCGCTGGATGCGGATCTGATCGGCAACGAACCGCTCGGCAGCGAGCCAGAAACCCAGGAGGCCGCGCTCGGCCTCGAATGGTCGGTGGATGCCGCGTTCAGACTTCGCGCCGGTTATCGCGCGGACCTGCGCGGCAACCGGGATTCCCTTGCGTCGGTTGGCGTCGGCACGGTATGGAAGCGTCTGGCCGTGGACGTTGCCTACGCCGAAGGCGGCGAGCTCCGTGCGGCGGCGCTGCAATTTGGCCTGGTGTTCTGATACCCGTTCGACGGCCGCGCGCCTATTCCGCAATCCAGATCGCGCCGCGTTCCTTTTCGTGCCGAATCCACAGAATCGAATCGTTTTCGGTGACGCTGTAAAACGGACCAAGCGGGAACAGCGGCGACATCTCCATGACTCTGCGTTCGGTTCCCGTGCCGTCGGCATTTACGACAAACAGTTCCTGGCTTTCGCCAAAGCCGCGCACGAAAAAGACGCGTGATCCGTCCGCCGACCACATCGGTATGCGGGCGTCTTCCGCGATCGTGCGACAGGCATCGCCTTTGACGGGGCAGATAGCCACGTCGCCGGGAAACCGCTGATCGGTAAACAGGGAACCGATGACCCGTTTGCCGTCCGCCGACCAACGCGGGTATTCGAGCGTCGCATAAAACGCGTCGTCTTCACCGGAGTCCAGATTCCGGATGAGCGTTTGGATCGGCGCCTGCCCCGCCAGCCGGGAGTAGATGACTCGTCGTCCGCTGGGGTCGGGGGTCGCACCGTTCGCGACGTTCCAGGTCCAGCCGGGGACGACGGTTTCGGAAACGCCGCCCGCCGCGTCCACCCGGCTGTAATCGGTCGCCGTTCGCGTCAAATAAAAGTAGAGTGACGCGCCGTCGGGCGACCAGCGCGGGATGGCATGTGTTGCGTCCGGGTCGGACGTGATCATCAGGGCTGGCCCGCCGGATGCGGGCATCGTGAATATCTGAAAACCGCCGGTCCGCGCGCCGCCAAATAGTGCGATGGTGCCGTCATCCGGAGACAGTTCCGGGCCGAGCAGCGGCAGCCGCGATTCGTGAAGCTCGCGCTCGCGGCCGCTTTGTGGATCGCTCTCAATGAGCACAAAACGTTCGCGGGAGTTCGAGTAAACAATGGCGCTGCCGTCCGCGCTGACGTCGGGAAAGTCGTCGTCGCCGCTTCCGGTCAGCAATGCCGTGGAGCTTTTGTCCGCAACGTCTACTTGCCAAAGGGTCCGGCCATCGCCACGTTGCGACGAATAAATGATGCGTCCACCGTCCGGTGCCCATACGGGCGCGCCGCCGAGTGCGGGCGCGAACGTTATCCGCTCGGTTTCGCCGCTGTCCAGATCGACGATCCACAGGTCACCTTCGGGGGTTTCCGCCGACTCGAAATAGACAATGCGCCGGCCGTCCGGCGCAAAGGCCGGCCAACGGGGTGCAAGCGTCAGTTCGCGACGCGGTACACCGGCGACCCTCGATTGGTTCCCGCCGTCGGCATCGGCGGTCCAGATTTCGTAGCGGCGCTCGAACACGATGCGCTTACCGTCGCGTGACCAGTTCGGGTTGGACGCCTCGCGCAGAATCTCGACCACCGGGCCGACCTCGCTCGGGATCGACCACACGCTGCCGCCGCGCATGAAGAGTATGAACTGGCCGTCGGGTGACCAGCGCGGACGCGAGTCCGCGAGGGGCCCGTCCGTAAGCTGGAGCGGCACGGCCTCGCCCGGTTTCAGAAGCCAGACATGGGCTACCCCGTTGCTGTCGTTGATGAAGGCGAAGCTTTCGCCGTCCGGTGCAAAGCTCGGCTGGTTGTGCGAGCCCGCGAACGTCGAGACCGGCCTGATAGTGACCGGTGCAGTCTGCGGCTCCCAAAAAACCGCGGCCGCGACGATTATGCCTAGAACCAGGCCGGCGGCAACCGGCGTCAGCCGCCCCAGCGTCGAGCGCGCAACGCCGCCGTCTGCGCGCCGGTTCCGCGGGGAGTGGCTGACGGCTGCGATCAGGCGATACCCTTTTTTGGGCACCGTCGCGATGTAGGTCGGGTCGGTCGGATCGTCGTTCAGCGCCCGCCGCAGCTTGGCGACCGACTTGTAAATGGGGTTGTCGCCCATCGGCCGGCCGCCCCAGACGTCGGCAATAATCGCGTCGGCGGCAACGACCTCGCCCGGTCGTTCGCAGAGGTAGACGAGAACCTCCATGGTCTTGGGTTCGAGATGCTCGGTGTGCTCCCCGGACGAGAGGCGATTCAGGTCCGGCTCGACCAGCCACGCGCCGAGCCGAAAGGGTTTTTCCGAGGCAGCTGCCATAAACGACGTCCCGGAAGCCGGCCGGCGTGAGCGGCACAATCGCACCGTTTCGCTTGCCGCGGGCCGTCTCCAGAAAAAAACCAGTCTACCTCCATGCGCAGGGCAGGCCAAAACGACGGGCCGTCGCGTACACCTGGTCGCTGGTGACCCACGGGTCTGACCGGTGAAGCAAGGAGAAGAAAACCATGAAAAAAACAACGTTCAACGCGATAACGCTCGTCATTGTTGCGGCGCTGGTGGCGTTTTTCGCAACCACTGCCGCTCTGGCGGACGAGTTCGAGGACGAGGCGTCCAGGTCCGTCAACGACAGGTCCGACGCCAGGCTGCATTTCCCCCTCCGTTGGAGCAGGGCGATCAACGTGCGTTGCGACCGCGGCCACAAGCTGTCGCGAGCCCTGCGCCGCGCGCGAGCCGGAAGCACTCTGAAAATCCGCGGAATCTGCAAGGAGTCGGTTGTCATCGAGAAGGACAATCTCACGTTGGTTGGCGTGGGTGGCGCGATCATCGATGGCAGCACGGGGGCAAGCGAAGCCGTGGTGCTCATCGACGGTGCCCGCGGCTTCGAGATCGAAAAGCTGACCGTGCAGAACGGTGCCGACCAGGGGATACTCGCCACCCGGCAGGCTCAGGGCTCACTGACGAACGTGACGCTGACGGGGAACGGCACGGTTGGACTCTCGGTCGACCGGTCTCACCTCGAGATCGAAGACGTCACGATGGAAAGCAACGGCACCAGCGGCATGGACGCGTTTTCCAGCTCCACCGTCGTCGTGTTCGGCGACGTCATTGCCGTCAATAACGGCGGCGACGGCTTGGCGGCCAACGGCAAGACGTTTCTCGAATTACGGGGCGCGGCCGTGAACGCCAGCCATAACCGGGGCAGCGGCATTTCGATCATCAACGACTCACGCCTGCAGATCTTCAGTTTCCCCGAGGCACAGGGCACTGCCGTCACGGCGAACAATAACGGTTTTGCGGGTATCGGGCTGCCCGGATCGGCGCTCAGCGTCGTCGGCGCCGAGTTCTTCGGCAGCGGCGCGAACGTGATTACCGCGTCGGACAATTTCCTGTTCGGGTTTTTCATGCCGGCCGGTGACATTTTCAGTCCTCACGCGACCGCAAAGTTCGTCGCCGAGAACAACCGCGTCGGGATGCTCATGGAGGACGGCGCGAATGCCCTGATCGTCGGGGGTCTGAACGTTCGTGGTAACGGCGCCGGCATCTCGGCGATCGGCGCCGGGACCCTGAATCTGGTGTCGGTTCCGCCGAATCCGTCTACCGTCAATCTGAATCAGGTTGATCTGGATATCGGGTTCGGCACGCGGGCGACGATCGACGGCGTGGCCGCCACCGATATCGTCTGCGATGCAACCGCGCTGCTGCGGGGCACGCCGAGCTGTCGGTAATCCACCGGGGATCGAATCGGGCCGCCGTGGCGATAACCCGGTTCGATCCGGTATTCACCAATAAATCAATAACATGCAGGCGGCCGGTTGTGCGGCCGAGCTTCGATGTCACGTGCCGCGCTGAATTGAATCTCCCCCGGTTTTCCGGCCGGCAACCAGGATGAAAACGATTGACTAGACTGAGTCTAATTCATAGAATTTCAGGAATTCCTGAAATTAAGAGAATTCAATGAACGTTACGCCCCTGAAACAGCGGTTCATCCTGCATTTCGGCGAAATGGGCAGCCGCTGGGGCATCAGCCGGACGGTCGGCCAGATTTACGCTCTGCTGTACGTTTCCGACGCGCCGCTGCACGCGGACGCGATGGTGCATGCGCTAGGCCTGTCCCGCTCCAACGTCAGCATGGGACTGAAGGAGCTGCAGTCCTGGCGCCTCGTGCGCTCGCAGCACCTGCCCGGCGACCGGCGCGAATACTTCAGCGCCCCCGACGACGTCTGGGAGATCTTTCGGGTGTTGATGCAGGAACGCCGCAAGCGCGAAATCGATCCGACCCTGTCGATGCTGCGCGGCGCCCTCATGGACGACGCGGTGGGTGACGACGATCAATATGCCGCCAAACGCATGCACGAGATGCTGGAGCTGATCGAACTCACCACGAGCTGGGTCGACGACGTGCAGGACCTGGCACCCAGCACCGTGGTGCAGCTCATGAAACTGGGCGGCGGCGTCAGCAAGTTCCTGAAACCGGTCGCGGACAGAAAATCCAAAACTGCTGGCTAGGGCGCACATAACATGCTCGATTCACTGCTCCTCGCGCGCATCCAGTTTGCCGCCAACATAAGTTTCCACATCCTCTTTCCGATGATCTCCATCGCGCTGACGTGGATGCTGCTGTTTTTCAAATGGCGTTATAACCGCAGCGGTGAGGACTACTGGATGAACGTCTACCGTCTGTTCGTCAAAGTTTTCGCGCTGACGTTTGCTCTCGGCGTCGTCAGCGGCATCACGATGAGTTTCCAATTCGGCACGAACTGGCCGGGATTCATGGAAACCGTCGGCAACATCGCGGGCCCGCTGCTGGCCTACGAAGTGTTGACCGCGTTTTTCCTGGAAGCGTCGTTCCTGGGCGTCATGCTGTTCGGCTTCAACCGCGTCAGCAATCGTGTCCATACCCTGGCCACGCTGCTGGTCGCGATCGGCACGACACTGTCCGCATTTTGGATTCTGGCGCTCAATTCGTGGATGCAGACTCCGGCCGGCTTCGAGATGATCGACGGTCAGGCGCACGCGACCGACTGGCTGGCGATCGTGTTCAACCCGTCGTTTCCCTACCGCCTCGTGCACACGCTGCTGGCGTCCGGTCTGACGGTTGCGTTCCTGATCGCGGGCCTGTCGGCTTACCGCTGGCTGGCCGGCGATCGGGCACGCTCGGTCATGGCCGGGATAAAAAGCGGCGTGTGGCTTGCCGTCGTGCTGACGCCAATCCAGATCGTGGCCGGTGACCTGCACGGCCTCAACACGCTCGAACACCAGCCGGCCAAGGTCGCGGCGATGGAAGGCCTGTGGGAAACGACGCACGGCGCCCCGCTCGTGTTGTTCGCGTTGCCCGATGAGGAAACGCGATCGAACCGGTTTGCCGTCGAGATACCCAAACTCGCCTCGCTGATCCTGACGCACGACCTGGACGGCGAGGTCAGGGGACTCAACGATTTCGAGGACGCGCATCCACCGGTGGCGGCGGTGTTCTGGTCGTTTCGCATCATGGTGGCCACGGGTGTTCTGATGCTTCTCGTGTCCTGGGTCGCCGTGTGGCGGCTCCGTAGGGGACGTGAGCCTTCACCCTGGCTGGCTCGCGCGCTTGTCGCGATGACCTTTTCCGGGTGGCTGGGTGTCCTGAGCGGCTGGTACACAACCGAGATTGGCCGTCAGCCCTTCCTCGTCAGCGGCGTCATGCGAACCGCCGAGGCGTTGGGGCCTGCCAGCGCGGGCACCGTCATGACCACGCTGATTGCGTGGCTCACACTGTACGTCTTCCTCGTCACCGCGTACGTCGCCGTGCTTTTTTACCTGGCGCGGAACGCCGGCGCAAAAGAAGCGCTGCCGCGAGGCATCAATGCGCACGGCCCGGCCGGCACGCCTTTCATCGGTCCAAGGACGGAGCCATCGCATGCCTGAGCTGTTACCCGATCTTTCGCAGCCTTCCGGATGGCTGCCGCTAGCGTTCATGGTGATGATGGGGCTTGCGATGCTGGCCTACGTCGTGCTCGACGGCTTCGACCTCGGCGTGGGCGTGCTGCTGCCTTTGGCCACCGACGATGAAAAAGACCTGATGATCGCCTCTATCGGGCCGTTCTGGGACGCCAACGAAACCTGGTTGGTCATGGGTGTCGGTATCCTGTTGGTGGCGTTCCCGATGGCGCACGGCATCGTCCTGAGCGCGCTCTACCTGCCGGTGTCGCTGATGTTGATCGGATTGACGCTGCGCGGCGTCGCCTTCGACTTTCGCGTAAAGGCGCGGGCCGATCACAAGGCAGGATGGAACCGGGCGTTTTTCGCGGGCTCGTGCATCACCGCAGTGGCCCAAGGCTACATGCTGGGTGAACTGGTTCTGGGTTTTGAACTGTCGGTGTTCGCGACGGTGTTTTCCGGTTTCATCGGCCTCTGCCTCGCGTCCGGATACGCGCTGCTCGGCGCTTGCTGGCTGACCGCAAAAACGAGCGGCGAGCTGCAGCGGAAAGCCATACGCTGGGCGCGCAGAAGCGTTGTGCTGACGGCGTTCGGCGTCGCGGCCGTGTCGCTGATGACGCCGCTCTTGAGCAGAAGCATCTTCGATAAATGGTTCACGATCGAGAACCTCATTGTCGTCTGGCCGATTCCGCTCATCACCGCGGTCCTGTTCGTCGTGCTCTGGCGCTCGCTGTCCCGCTTGCCCGTGCGGCTCGCGCAGGCCAACGAATACGGAATCTGGGTGCCGTTCTACACCAGCGTGGGCCTGTTCATGCTGGCGTTTCACGGACTTGCCTACAGCCTCTTTCCCTGGATCGTCGTTGACCGCCTGACCATCTGGGATGCGGCCGCGGCGGCGGAATCGCTGATGGTGATTTTCGTCGGCGCCGTTATCGTGCTGCCGATGATCGCCGCCTATTCGATTTTCGTTTACCGCGTATTCGGGGGCAAAGCGACGTTGCTCGAGTACTATTGACGGACCGCGCTGACGCCCTTGGATGGAATACCGGTTCCGTCAGTCCGTAAATCGCGTCCGCCACCACAAGCCGAACCGGCTGCTGTAGCCGAAATCCTTGTGAGCGATCCGGTTTTGGCTGTCAACGACGTAGTACGTTGGAAAACCGAACACCTGCCAGTCCCGCGCGGTCCGATAATCGCCGAGAAGCACCGGTGCCTGCAGGTCGTGGTCTTCGGCATATCGGCGGACCTCCGCCTCGTCGCTCCAATCGAGCGCGACAAGCAGGATCGACAGCTCGTCCTCGCCTTGCGACCGGCGGGTTGCACGGACGTTGTGTGCGCTGGCGGCGCACACATGACACCAGGGCGCAAAAAAATAGACGAGCGTCGGCGTGCCCGTCGAGCCGTGAAGATCGACCGCGCCGCCGTCGAGAGTGGTGAGCGCCAGCGGCGGCGCCATCGTTCCGTCGGTTTCCAGAAGATTGCGTGTCTGAAAAAAGTACACGGCCGAGAGTCCAGCCGCGAGGAACGCGATCTGCGCCAGCCAACCCGACAGCTTGCGCAAGCGGGACCACGGCCTAGACGGCGCCGGAGAATTCGATATGTCGTCCATGAGTTTGCTTAGCTTCTCAATGTAAACGGCTTGCGTCCACACAGTAGACCCTCGCCTTGCAGGTATTGTCACCCGGACGACGGGTGGTGATACCATCCCAACGCCCGAAAACCTGGAATCTATCGCCAATGTTGGCAAAGCTCGCCGAAATTCACCCTCTCCTGCCCACCGGAGCCGGCCTCCTAGTGCTGCTGCTCGGCGCCGTCGTTCTCGACCTCGTTGTCAAGCGTCTGCTGTTGGCCATCGTGCGCGCGTTTGCTGCGCGCACGGCCGTGACCTGGGACGACACACTGGTCCGGCACCGTGTATTCGAGCGGCTCGTCCATTTGGCGCCGGCCATCATCGTCTACATCGGCGTTGCGTTCGTGCCGGGGCTGCCCGACGGCGCCACGCAGCTCATCCGCAACGTGGCCATGGGTTACGTGGTGCTGATGCTCACGATGGCGCTGTCGTCGATGCTGAGCGCGGCGAATGATATCTACGCGGCAACGCCGATGGCCAGGGATCGGCCGCTCAAGGGGTTCGTACAGCTGATCCAGATCGTCGTCTGGGTCCTGGGTGGCGTGATGATCGTTGCCACAATCCTGGAGCGATCGCCGCTTTTGCTGCTCAGCGGCTTTGGCGCGATGACGGCCATCCTGCTGCTGGTCTTCAAGGACACGATCCTGTCGCTCGTTGCGAGCGTGCAGCTGACGGCGCAGGACATGGTGCGCGTCGGCGACTGGATCGAAATGCCGCAGTTCGGCGCCGACGGTGACGTAATCGACGTGCAGCTGCACACCGTCAAAGTGCAGAACTGGGACAAGACCATCACGACGATACCCACGCACCGGCTGATCACCGATTCGTTCAAGAACTGGCGCGGCATGTCGCAGACCGGGGCGCGGCGGATCAAACGCGCGATATACATCGACGTATCGTCCATCCGCTTTCAAACGAAAGAAGAAGTGGAGCACTTTCAGAGATTTTCGCTGCTGAAGAACTATATAAAAGGAAAGGAGCAGGAGCTGACCGACTTCAACGAGGCGCTTGCGGTCGAAGTCGATGAAGAAGTCAACAAACGGCGCCTCACGAACGTCGGGACGTTTCGCGCCTATACGCTGAACTACCTGAAGAATCACCCGGGGATCGATCAAGGGATGACGTTGATGGTGCGGCAGCTTGCGTCGGGGCCGGACGGCTTGCCTCTCGAGATCTATTGTTTTACGAATACCACGGTGTGGGCGGAATACGAGGGCATCCAATCCGACGTATTCGATCACCTTCTGGCCGTCGTGCCGGAATTCGGGCTGCGGCTGTTCCAGAATCCGGCGGGTTCCGACTTTGCGAATCTGAAACTGACCGCCTGAGTCGATGCGACAAAAAGAGGGGCCGGGCGCGGCCCCTTCTTTCCGCCTGCGTCACAGGCCTTTAGTAGTATCTACGATAAGACCTGTAACGGTATCCGTCGTAATACCAGTACGTGCGGTAGCGCCGGTGGTGACGGTAACCGTACGGCCGGTAACGATAAGCGCGGTATCCGTGGCGATGCCGGTAATGCCGGCGGTGGACGAACCGAACTTCTGCGTCGTGCGTAGCCAACAGCGTCGTCGCCACGAGTGGTGCGACAAACTCCGATGCACTGGCATAACGTTCGCTTGCGTGTGCGTCGTTGGCCGACACCGCCAGTCCGCAAACCGCTATGAACCAGTACAACAGCATTACGCGCTTACTCGATAACATTTCCATTCTCCATCTTCCGCTACACAATCCAGATGACCGTGCCGGTCATGGCGATATTTCGGATCGCGCGTCGTCAACGGCGCGAACCGCGAAATTTAGACGAAGAGTTACGAAACTCAATACGATCGATGAGAAAGGACGACGGAACTTTTGGAAAACTGCCGTCATCGCGCGATGTAACGAAATGTAACCGGCGAATACGCCTCGAAATATATCTGCGTGGCGTCTGGTCTACGTGTTTGCGGGGTTACTGGAGGAAACACGATGAACATCATTGCAACGAAGATCAAAACAGTTGTCCTGGCCTCGGCCGCGCTCTTAGTCGCCGCGTGCGCAACACCCATCAAGAGCACCATCGATCAGGCAAGCGACAGCGACATCAGCGCGTTCAAAACCTACGCATGGATCAGCGACGAACCCTATACGTCGGGCAACGCCGCACGGTCGGAGCTGATCAACCCGTTGAACTTCCGGCGCGTCCGGGAGGGCATCGAGGAAGAACTCAATCGAAAAGGCTACGTCAAGACGGCGCAGAACGAGGCGGACTTTGTTCTCGGTTTCACGCTCGGTGCTCGCGATCGTGTTCGGGTTCAGCATTATTACGACAACTTCGGATACCGCTATTTCGGAAACTACGGTCGCTTCGGATTCCGGCCGGGCATCGGCATTACCTCGAGCGTTCGCACCGTTACAGAAGGCACGCTCGCCGTGGATCTTTTCGACAACCGCACCCGCGAAGCGATCTGGCATGGAGTCGCCACGAGATCGCTCAGCGGTGACGCGAACGGCCAGGAACTCATTATGGAAGCCGTTGCTGCACTCATCGGACCGATCCCCGCACGTCCGATGATGTCCGCAAACCTGCGCGACGTTGCCCCGCCCCATGAGGCAGCGATGTAAGTGCGCGGAGGTCGGGGGCGGCCTGCCAGGGCCGCCCCCTTTTTTCACCGTACTTTATCCGGAGCCGCCGCGGGCGGGCAGGTCGATCGTAAAAACGACGCCGTCATTTTCGTTGCTTGCCGTAATGTTGCCGTCATGGCCTTCCGCGATTATTCGCGCGATGTAGAGTCCAAGTCCAAGGTGCTCGCCGGCTTTGCCGGCATCGCCCGGTCGGACCGAAACCATAGAATCGAACAACTGTGCGCGCATGCGGTCCGGCAGCGGCGGCCCGGGATTGTGCACGGAAAGCCGATACCGATCGTTGCTGCGCGTCAGGTGAATGAGGATTTCGTCGCCGTCGCCGCTGAAGCCCACGGCGTTGTCGACCAGTTTGTCCAGCAGCTGCATGAGGAGCTCCGGCGATCCTCGTAACATTGCACTGTCGATATCGGTATCGAATCGAAAGCGCCGGTTCGTCCACGCGCTTGCGTAGGAGGACGCTGCCGTCTCCACGGCGGCGCACAGATCGAACGTTTCCGCTTCGCTCATTTTCATGAGTTCCTCCACGCGGCTGGCCTCGCTCATGGCGTCGAGGATTTTTTTCAGCCGGGAGGCGCCGTCGCGCGCACGCGCCGTGTATTGCGCCGCCTCGTCGGTGAGCGTTTCGTGTTCGAGATTTTCGAGAGACGAGCTGACAATCGTGAGCGGCGTGCGGAGTTCATGGGACAGTTTTGAAGCCAGCGTACGCAGGTATTCGTTGTAGTTCCCCAGCTGACGCAACACGCTGGAAAAACTTCGTGACAGATCGCCGATTTCGTCGCCCGACAGCGCGCTCGGCAGCGACAGCGGCATGGCGTCGTCATCAAGGGCCCTTTCAGCCGCTGCACTCAGGCGACGAATCCTGAGCGACAGCCAGCTGGCGTAGCCCAGCAGCGCAATCGCAACGCCGAGGGTGGCAATCAGTGTGAAGTTCATCAATCGTCCGAGCGCCGTGTTGGTCAAACTCAGAATGGCGTCGGTGCCCTGCTGCAGGATGACTGCGCCCGTTTGCACGCTTCCCGACCATACGGGTTGTGCAACCGCCACCACCGCTCGACCGGTCTCGGCGGACCGGAACCAGGCGCCGTCCGCTCTGCCGTTCAAGGCGTTCGCGACGTAGAGCTGGCGCTCCCTGCCGATGGGATTCGGTTCCGCAAACGCGGCTTCCTCTCCCGCTTCCAGCAGCGCATTGTAGGCGATGCGCAGCCAGCCCGGACCCGTCGGACTCGAGCGATCGCCGGTAAGCCGCCCCGCGCTGGCCAGGCGCCAGCCCGCGCGGTCGGTGACGATCAATCGAAGGTCTTCCTGCGCGTAGCCGCCGATGACGCTGGTCAAGACCGGGGATATCGTAATCAGGCGTCCGGGTGACGGGCCGTCGAAACTCGAACTGCGGATCCCCGGCGCGTCGGCCGATTTCGTGTTGGTGACGACCAGCCCGAGGTATTCGCTCAACAACTGCCGCGGGATACGCGCTTCGAGGCGAAACCCAGAGGGCATGTTGCGCCAGTGGGCCTGAATGCGGCTTTCTTCGACGAGCCGTCCGTCCAACCGGCGCCGGCCGATCAGTGCGCCGGGGGCTTCGGTCGTAAAAACGTACTCGTTCCGATTGCCTTCCGCGTCGACGCTGATCAGTTCGACCACATCCGAAAACAAGGTCTCCTGCGCCACCGAAGGCTCGGCAAACACCACGGTTGAGTCTCGAACTTCGGCCATCATGAACAGACTTTGACCAAACGCGCCGAAGGCGTATCGGATACTGCCGTCGATCCCGCGCAGCGTGCGCAGGGAGGCGTCTTCGAGCGTCCAGTCGTCCCGGTAGCCGTCGATCAGGGGCTCGACCTCGAGCGGGTGGGCGTAAATCTGGCTGTCCCGATACGTGCCGTCGGTGCCGGACTCGAGAAAGTCCGCCGGAAACTGCGAGAGTGAGTCGGCAATCGCCCGCGCCGTGCCGCCAAGCATGTTCTGCTGACCTTCCCGCAGCGCCGACTCGGTTTCGCGGATGAATTGACAGCCCGACCAGGGCAGCACCAGCGTCAGCAGGCTGACCAGCAATAGCTGACGTCTGAGGTTCATGGGCTATGCTATCCAGCGATAGCCCATGCCATACACGGTTTCGATTGCGTCGAAATCTGCGTCGAGCGCAACGAACTTCCGGCGGATGCGTTTGACGTGCGACGTGATCGTGTTGTCATCGAGAACCGCCTGCGCCGCATCCATGAGCTGTTGGCGATTCTTGACGTGCCCGGGATAACGTGCAAGCGCGTGCACCATCCAGAATTCCGTCAGCGTCAACCCGACGGGCTGCTCACGCCAGCGAACGGTCATACGGTCGACGTCGAGTTCGAGATCGCCGCGGCTGATGCGCTCTTCTTCGCCCTGCGGTTTCTGCAGCGCATCCAGCCGCCGGAACAGGGCTGCGATCCTCGCCATCAGATGCGGCATGCTGATGTCCTTGGTCAGGTAGTCGTCGGCGCCGAGTCTCAGGCCCGATACCGCGTCGAACTCCGAATCGCGCGCGGTCAAAAAGATGATCGGCAGGTCGGTGGACTGGGCGCGCAGGTGGCGGCACAGCTCGAAGCCGCCCTCGATGTCGTCTTTCAGGTTGACGTCGATGACCACCAGATCCGGCAATCGGGTCGCAAACGCTTCCAGCGCCGGTTTTCGCGCCTCGAAAAGCTCAACCGCATAACCTTCGCGGCGAAACGCGGCGGCATAGTTTTCGCGGATAGCGGCTTCGTCTTCGACGATGGCGATACGTTTCGACATGTGGCTCCGGGCGGTGTCGGCGCAAATCCCAACGACACAATTTGCCACATTCCGTCGGTGTATTGCCACGTTGCGGTCCACGGGAGGCCGCAATGCCTTGCTGAAATGCTGTTCAGGCACTCAGGGAGCAGGGATATGCGCGACACAGCGGCGGTCAGTACGTTCAAAAACAACCGACTCCAGCGGCTCCGGCGCGACAATCGGGCGGGATGGCGTCGCCGAAGCGCGCCGTCTGAGACGGACCGGCGGTTCGGCCCGCCGCGCGGCCGCTCCGGCACCAAACGCGTCGTCGTCGCCATCGTCGTTTTCGCGCTGGCCGCCGTGGCGCACGCCGCCTCGGCAAACCCCGAAATCGAGATGTCACCGGACCGGGTACAGAGCGGCAGCCTTCTGCTCAAGATGAAGTCCGGCTATCAAATGGCGACACGCATCAACAGCGAGGTCGATCTGAAGGTCAGCGGGCTCACGGTGCGCGCGGCGCTGCGGCAGCAATTCCGCAACGACGGTACGGAGTGGGTCGAGGGCATCTACGTATTCCCCCTGCCGGAAGCTGCGGCGGTCGATCGCATGCGCATGCAGATCGGCGAGCGGATTATCGAGGGAGAGATACAGGAAAAACAAAAAGCAAAAGCGCGCTACGAGCGGGCCAAACGGGAAGGAAAACGCGCAAGCCTGGTCAACCAGCAGCGCGCCAATCTCTTTACCACCGCGGTTGCGAACATCGGGCCCGGCGAGACGCTGACGATCGAGATCGAGTATCTGGACGCGGCGCGTTACGACGAAGGTACTTTCAGCCTGCGTTTTCCGATGACCCTGACACCGCGGTTCATTCCCGGTCATGCAAGCGGTGACCGAAAGGGTTCGGGTTGGTCCGCCGATACCGATCGCATCCCGGACGCGTCGCTGATTACGCCTCCGCAGGTGACGAAAAGCGCCGACCATCGTATCGCGCTGCATGCGGTCATCGATGCCGGATTGCCTCTGGAATTCGTCGCCAGCCGCTATCACCCGGTCAAGGTCGAAGAGACCGGTGATCGGTACGAAGTGCGGTTTTCCCAGAGCGGTGTTGCGATGGACCACGATTTCGAGCTGATATGGCGGCCGATCAAGGATGCGGCGCCGAGAGCGATGCTGTTCTCGGAGGTCAGGGACGACCAGCCGCACCTATTGGTCATGCTGGTGCCGCCGAGCGACGAAACGGCGGCAACCGTGGTGTTGCCGCGTGACCTCGTGTTCGTCATCGACACGTCCGGGTCGATGCACGGCGTGTCTCTCGAACAGGCGAAACGCGCGCTTCATCTGGCGCTGGACGGCCTCAGGCCCGTCGATCGATTCAATATTATCCAGTTCAATTCGATTACCCAGTCCCTCTATAGCGACAGCGTCTCGGCTAACGATGAACATCTGCGGCGTGCGCGCGACTACGTCGACGGGCTGAGCGCGAACGGCGGTACGCAGATGCGGCCGGCGCTCGAGATGGCGCTGAGAGACGGCTCCGGCAAATCTCATCTCCGCCAGGTCATCTTCATCACCGACGGCAGCGTGGGCAACGAATCTGAGCTCTATTCCGTCATCGAACGCGATCTGAAAGACGCGCGCCTGTTCACCGTCGGCATCGGTTCCGCACCCAACGGATGGTTCATGCGAAAGGCTGCCGAATCGGGGCGCGGCACCTACGTGCTGGTCAGCGCGCTGCACGAGATCAAGGAAAAGATGAGTCGTCTGTTCCGTAAGCTCGAACGCCCGCAGGTGACGGACATCAAGGTCGAGTGGCCGTCGGATATCGAGGCGCTGCCGTATCCTTCGACGGTCCCCGATCTGTATGCCGGTGAACCGATCGTGATCAAAGCGCGTCTCGCGCGTGCGCCGCGGCCGGGCGACCAGCTCAGTATCAGCGGACGTTCCGCGGGCGGCGATTGGGGCGCGGAACTGCCGCTGTCGATTGACGAGCCTGCTCCGGGTACCGCCGCGGTCTGGGCACGTGCGCACATTGCGGAACTGCTCGACCGGGAGCGGCGCGGAGACGATCGGGAGAACGTCCGCGCCGCCGTTATCGACACGGCGCTGCGTCATCACCTGGTCAGCAAGTACACGAGCCTGGTCGCGGTCGATAAGACCCCCGTTCGGCCGGCATCGTCGCGCCTGGACCAAGAGCAGGTGCCCAACCTGTTGCCGCACGGCCAGAGTCAGCGCGCCATCTTCGGTTTCCCCGCAACCGCAACGGATGCGGGCCGCTACCGGCGTAACGGTTCGCTGTGTCTGCTGCTGGCCACGCTCTTGCTGTTGCGGCGCGTCTGGACGGTCGACGGACGCGGCCATGCGCCGGCTTAGGCTCGTCGTCGTGGCCTGCCTGCTCTGTTTCGGTTTTTGGCAGCTCGGTCAGGGCGCCTACGTCCCGGCCAAGGCCTGGGTTGCCCAGGAGCTGATGCAGCGCGCCTGGCGCAAGAGTGGAAACGTCGGCGGGGTGCATGCTCCCTGGCCGTGGGCCGACACCTGGCCGGTTGCGCGATTGTCGGCGAAGGGCGGTTCCATCGAACTCATCGTCCTTGCGGGCGGCTCGGGACGGACGCTGGCTTTCGGGCCCGGCCACATGAGCGCCAGCGTGTTGCCCGGCGAGACGGGTAACAGCGTCATCGCAGGCCATCGTGACACCCATTTCCAGTTCCTGAAGTACCTGACGATTGGTGAGTCGCTGCTGGTTGAAATGCCGGACGGCCGCAATCACCTATACCGGATCACGGCTCTCGACGTCGTCGATTCGCGGCGCGGCAGTCTGGTGCTGGATACCGACGAGCCAATGCTCAGTCTCGTAACCTGTTATCCCTTCGAGTCGCAGGACGCCGGCGGTCCCATGCGTTTCGTCGCGTCCGCTGAGCTGGTTTATTAGAGCCTGTTAACGCGAATTCGGGGTCGTTCGTATCGAACGGACGCCAATTTGCTTCCTGCAGGAGCTGGTCCTGACGAGCGACTGATCTACAAACCAATCATGCTCACGCGCATCAGCGCCGCGCAGCTGACCGCGTCCGTAATCTCGCCGTGCAACACCATGTCGAGCGCATCGCTCAGGGGCAGCGTCCGAACCTGAATGTTTTCGGTTTCCTCCGGAGACGGAGTCCCCTCGGTGAGCCCCTGGGCGATGTACACGTAGGCCAGCTCATCGGTAATCGAGTTACTCGTATGCAACTGCATCACCTTGGACCAGCGCGCCGCCGCCAGGCCCGTTTCTTCCCGGAGTTCCCGGCGCGCCGCGTCCAGCGGGTCCTCCTGGCGGGGAGCGCCGCCCATGGGGACTTCCCAGGAGAACTCGCCGAGCGTGTAACGGTCCTGGCCGACGATCCAGGTGTTCATGTCCTCATCCAGTGGAACGACGGCAACCGCGACGTTCTTGAATTGCACGTGACCGTATTGATTTTCGCCGCCGCCCGGATTGATGACATGATCTTCACGCACCGTAATCCACGGATTGTCGAAGACGATTTTGCTGTCGAGTGTTTCCCAGCTCATGAGGGGGAGTTCGCCTGGTCCGTCTCGACCATCAGTTTGAAACGCTGCATATCATCCTCGGTTCGGCGCCGAATGGCGTTGATCAGGAAAATGGACATTATTCTCATGAATCCCTTGAAGGTCATATTGCTCCATGCCGACCATCGCGTGTGACGATCGTCGATCCGCTCGAACGTGTTGAATACGAGCGTCGTGCCGTGACGGCTCTCGTAGATGGCGGCTTTGAAATCCGGTTTGCGACGCTCGGTGATCGTCTCCGTCAGGACCGTCCGCCTGCCGCCTTCGTCGTAGACGAGTTCCGCCGTCGCGCCCGGCTGACCGGGTGCACCATCCTGATGCTCATAGGATACGAGCGCCGGCTGCCAGCGGCGCAGCTGGCCGGCGTCGTCGAAGGCGTCCCAGACCGTATTGCGCTCGGCGTCGATAATCAGCTCGAATTTCGATTTCATTGGGGCCTGTCAGCAATTCCCGTGGGCACCTGGCGGCCAATGATATCTCAGCGTAACGGGCGATGAATTTCCCGATTGCGGAATGCGTCGCGCTGGGTCATAGTTGACCGGCTCCGGCATCGAAATCCCGCCCGGACCGCAACGCTTTCCCCGGATCTATCATGGAAACACAACAAGCCCGGCTTACCCGTGGACCGGTGGGCCGACATTTGGTCGACATGACCGTGCCCGTGCTGTTCGGCATCTTCACGATGATGCTGCAGGCGTTCGCCGACGCCTATTTCATCGGCATGGTCGGCGATCGCGAGCTTGCGGCGCTCAGTTTCGCATTTCCGATCCTGATGATCGTGACCAGCGTCGCGATTGGTCTCGGCGCGGGCACGTCGTCCGTCGTGGCGCGGGCAATCGGCGCGGAGGATGCACGCCGGGCGCGGCGTCTGGCGACGGACAGCCTGATTCTGTCGTTCCTGGTCACGGGCGCGATCTCGTTCGTGGGCGTGCTGACGACCGAACCTCTGTTCCTGCTCCTGGGCGCGCCGGACGACATGATCCCGATGATCGAGAGTTATATGCTAATCCTGTATATCGGCGTGCCGTTCGTCGTCGTCGGCATGGTGGGCATGAGCAGCATGCGGGCCACCGGCGACACGAAGCTGCCGAGCATGCTCATGGTGATCGCGGCGATCGCCAACGTCATCCTCGATCCGATCCTGATTTTCGGCCTGGGCCCGATTCCCGAGATGGGTCTCGACGGAGCGGCGATGGCGGCGCTGATATCGCGGGCGGCAATTTTTGTCGGCACGCTCTATTACATGCGGCGCCGTCTCGACATGCTGAGCTTCAATCGCCCGAATCTTCCCGAGCTCAGGAGTTCCTGGGTGGACATCCTGCACGTCGGCATCCCGGCGGCGGGGACCAACGCAATCATTCCGATTGCAACCGCGGTCATTACCGCGATGCTCGCGCGCCACGGTCCCGAGGCCGTGGCCGGCTTCGGCGTGGCCAGCCGGATAGAGTCGCTGACGCTGGTGATGTTTTACGCGCTGTCCGCCATCATCGGTCCTTTTGTCGGACAGAACATGGCGGCCGGCAAGGCCGATCGAATTTACGCGGCGCTCCGGCAGTGTACCGTGTTCTGCCTCGCCACAGGCGTCGCCATCGCCGTCGGTCTGGCCGCGTTCAGCGAGGTGCTGCCGAAGCTGTTCAGCGACAATCCCGAGGTCACCGACGTAACGACGGTGTTTCTATGGATTGCTCCGATCAGCTACGGAACGTACGGCATGGTCATGGTGATGAACGCGTCCTTCAACGGAATGGGTAAACCGATTCCGGCCGTCTACGTCAGCGTCGCCCGTATGGTAGTCATCTATATGCCCCTCGCCTACGTGCTCGATCTCACGTTCGGCGTTGCCGGCATTTTCGTGGCGTATTCCGTCGCGAATATCGCCACCGGGATCATCGCCTACGCGTGGGCGCGATCCTGCGTCAACGAGCAATGTGCAAAACACGGTAATGTCGCGCTTGCCGCGGATACCGCCTGATTCGCGACAACGCAGCCGCGGCCGTCCATCCGCCGATTACAGTTCCCCAAATGCGACGACGATCTGACCCGCAAACCAGTATGTGTTGAATATTAGGTGGCCAATCACCGCCGGCCAGACGTTGCGAGTGGCGTAGGTCACCAGTCCCCAGATCAGCGTGAAAATGAAAAACTGCGGCCAGAACCAGGGGCTAGCCAGATGAAAAATCACGAACAGCAACGTGTTCGCAACGGGAGCCCACCAGCCCATGTAGCTCATCCGGGGCATCAGGAATCCCCGAAAGTAAAGCGTCTGCATCGCGGACGCGCCGCCGTAGGCGACCAGTGCAAGAGAATACAACGCTATTCGGCTTTCAGCCGGCATCTCCTCACTCAGCGGCAGGCCGCGTTCAGGACGTTGCAGAAAATCCGGCGGCCAGACGGAACTCAGCTGCCGCGCCCACTGAGAGAAGTCGGTCAAGGGTTGCCATGAAAAATAGTCGCGAAAATAGATCGACCACGCCGATGCAACGAGCGTTGCCAAAACGAACGCCCCGATACCGCACTTTGCCTGGTAGGGGATCGCGCGTCGAAAACCGAACTTTCGTTCGCGTCGAGTGACGAGATAAATCAGCGCGAGAAACATCGCTACCTCGGCGAACAGGTAGCCGGCGGTCGCAACGATGCCGCCGAAGCCTTCGAGCGCTCTTGCTCCGCCCTGGAACAGAAGCATCAATACGCCCGGCACCAGGGTAAGAACCAAGAGCCGATTCAAGCGGTATTGCGGGGTTGTCGTACCCTCGATTCTCCGTGTTGCCAATGCGTCCGCTGTCGTCATCGTCTCCCGGCCCCGAATACCTGTTTCGGCACTTAGACCGGCGATCCTGATCGAGTTCGCGACACCGGGGATCGACGATAGAACGGTTAGTCATGCCGGGGCGGCGTTGATCCCTGCGGTGCCCGCCGCTATCGAAGGCCGGCTGCTATGGGGAACCGTCACTTCGGTCCTTCGTAGGAACAGCCGCTGGTACACGTTTCTCGCACGACGATTTTGGACAGCATTGGCAACGTTGGCGACAATTCGCTCCAGATCCACGCGGCGATATTTTCGCTTGTCGGGTTTTCCAAGCCGGGCACGTCGTTGAGATAGCGGTGATCCAGCCGGTCTCTCAGGGGCGCGAACGCGGCGCTGATGTCCGCGAAGTCCTGCACCCAGCCGGAATGGGGGTCCACGTCGCCGGCAACGTGTATCGTGATACGAAAAGAATGTCCGTGCAGGCGGGCGCACTTGTGACCCGCCGGCACGTTTGGCAGACGATGGGCTGCCTCTATCCGAAACGTCCGAAAGATTTCCATGTGCTCGATTAACCTCTCTCTGGATCGTTGTGTGTTCTGCTGGGTGCAGCGCTCAATCGTACAACGTCAATCGGCAACGGTCGCGATCCCGGGCAGGACCCGGCGCCGATAAAAAACGTGCATGCCGACGCCGCGCGCCGCCATGAACAGTATGAAGGCCATCCAAAGGCCGTGGTTTGCGAGCGGTTGAAGCAGGTACCAGCTCGGCAAAAACACGAGCAGCGCTGATCCCAGCATGATGTCGCGCATCTCGCGTGCGCGCGTGGCGCCGACGAACACGCCGTCGTAGAGAAACGACCAGACCGAGATCAGCGGGGATGCGATCATCCAGGGCAGATACGCGAACGCAATCTCCCGGACTTCGACGAGATCGGTCAATAGGCCGATCAGCGCTCTGCCACCGATCGCGAAGAACAGGCTGAACGCAACCGCCACGTACAACGACCATCGAAGCGTGAGCCTGACGGCGGCATCGATGGCCCGGCGGCTTCGCTCGCCGACCGCCTTGCCGACCAGCGCCTCGGCGGCGTGCGCAAACCCATCGAGCGCGAACGACAGCAGGTTCTGCAGATTCATCAGCACCGCGTTCGCTGCCAGAACCAGCCCGCCGAGCCGGGCGCCCTGTGCGGTCACGAATGCGAATGTAGACACCAGCGCCATCGTGCGGACGAAGAGGTTGGCGTTGATCGCAAAAAAGGCGGAGTACTCGCGCACGTTGGTCAAATCGGCAATTCGCCATTGACCGCTTCGGCGGGAAAGTTCCCGAACGACGAATACCGCACCGACCGCGGCGCCGGTGGTTTCCGCAATGACCGACGCGGCGGCAACGCCGTCGACGTCCATGCCCAATGCCAGAACGAACAGCAGATCCAGCACGATGTTCGTTGCGTTCGTGATCAGCACGATCAGCAGCGGGACACGGGCGTTCTGCAGGCCGATAAACCAGCCGATCAGGGCATAGTTCACGAGTGTCGCCGGTGCGCTCCATAGGCGTATCGAGAAATACGTTTGTGCGTGTACGGCAACGCCCGCGTCGGGGCCCAGCAAAAAGATTCCCAGACGGCCGATAGGCTGTTGCAGCAGAATGAGCGCCGCGGCGATCGCGAGCGCCGTGATGACAGCCTGGCCGAGCGCCGTTCTCAACCCGGTCTGGTCTTTCGCGCCGAACCGCTGCGCCGCGATTCCGGTCGTTCCCATGCGCAAAAAGTTGAAACCGACGAACAAAAAGCCGAAAAGCGCGGAGCCGACCGCCACGGCGCCGAGGTAGCTCGCGTCATCGAGGTGGCCGGTGACCCCCGTGTCGACCATCCCGAGCAGCGGGACGGAGACGTTCGACAGGATCATCGGCGCCGCGATGCGCCACACGTCCTTGTTCTGCGGGATGTTGACGATAAGGCTGGGGCCCCATTACCCGGCGGCAAAGCCCAATTGGGCTCCGAGACTAGAAGGCGTTGACGTCCGTGAGCTCCTTGCCGACAACCAGCTGGTGGACCGTCTCGGTGCCCTCGTAGGTGATCACGCTTTCGAGGTTCAGCATGTGCCGGATGGCGGCGTATTCCGCGCTGATGCCGCTGCCGCCGAGCAGGTCGCGCGCATCGCGGGTGATGTCCAGCGCCGCGCGGCAGTTATTCCATTTGGCGACGGAGACCTGGGTCGGCTTCATCTGCCCGGCATCTTTCAGGCGTCCAAGCCGGAGCGACAACAGCTGCGCGGTCGTAATACGGCGCGCCATGTCCGCAAGCCGGATCTGGACGGCCTGATTGTGAGAAAGCGGACGGTCGAACAGGACGCGGTCTTCGGTGAAGCTGAGCGCCTCTTCGAGGCAGGCCTGCGCCGCGCCGATGACGCCCCAGGTAATGCCGTAACGAGCCTGCGTCAGGCAGCTCAACGGGCCTTTGAGGCCGCTGGCGTTCGGCAGCCTGTTCGAGTCGGGTATGCGGACATTGTCGAAAAACAGCGCGCCGGTTACCGATGCGCGCAACGAGAATTTGTTTTCGATCTCCTGCGCGGTGAACCCGGGCATGTCTTTCTCGACGATGAATCCGCGAATACCCTCGTCGGTCATCGCCCAGACGACGGCGACGTCGGCAATGCTGCCGTTCGTGATCCACATCTTGGAACCGTTCAGCACCCAGTCGTCGCCGTCTCGTTTGGCATGCGTTTTCATGTTGCCAGGATCGGAACCGCCGTGCGGCTCGGTCAGGCCGAAACAACCGATTGCCTCGCCGCTGGCCAAGGCGGGCAGCCAGCGGCTTTTTTGATCGTCAGAACCGAACGCGTGGATGGGATACATCACGAGGCTGCTTTGCACCGATACGAAGCTGCGCAGGCCGCTGTCGCCGTGCTCGAGTTCCTGGCAGATCAATCCGTAACAGACGCTGTTGAGCCCGGCGCAGCCGTAGCCGTCGATCGAGCTGCCGAGCAGGCCGAGTTCCGCCAACTGCGGGACCAGCTCCTTCGGAAACGTATGCTGCTCGAATGCCTCCCGGATCAAAGGCATGAACTGCTCCGCGACAAAACGCCGGACCGTGTCCTGCACCATGCGTTCCTCGTCGGTGAGCTCGGCGCGTACGTCGTACAGGTCGAGTGGGTTCAGGCGCTGACGGGCGCTTTTTGCGGGTTTTAGAGGGGTGCTGCTGGCCACGGTGACTCCTGATACAGCAATACGTCTGGGGCGCCAGATTCTACCGGAATGGCCTGGGTCTGTTGACCATTAATTGGGCTTGTTAAGGGTGGGTGAGATCGCCGATGTCGCCCGCCAGGACAGCCGATTGCCAGATACCGGAGCGGGCGCGTCAGTGCGGAATACCCAACCTCCGATAAAGCCGCGACAGCAGCCAGACCGGAGCGATCATCATCAGTTGAACGTCCGTCAGCACCGCGCGCAGCCCGCCGCTGCGGTAGTGCCCCAAATAGAGCCCCAGCAGTCCCGCGACGGCCAGCCCTATCGATGCATGTAATGCGGAGTAGGGCGAAAACTGCAGCCATAGATGAAACGCCACGATGCAGACGATAAACGGCAGCATGCCGAACGCGAGCGGTAGCGAGATAATGAAATAATAGATCACGGAGGCCAGCAGGAACGCCGTGCCCCAATTCAGGACTGGCGATATCGCCAGGAATTCGTCGGGTATCGGCAGGGCCCACAAAAGGCCAACCGTGCCGAATACGACGACCAGCACCGATGACCAGTACACCGGAGGGTGTGTGATGTTGCTGTGACTGGCGCCGTATTCCTCCAGCCATCGGTCCGTTTCGGCCATGGGACGTCCGGGCTTGCGATCGAGCGCGTATTCTACACGTTGCACAGGCGCCGCATTCGGCGATTGCCGTGTGACGCAAAGCTCATTTTCGGCAAATACCGGCGCCTGGTCTCAACATAATGGGCGGTTCCCGCTATCTTCAGTCGTCGTTCAGGCACGGGACGATTACAATGCGCGTGCTAGGGTCCCAGTGGGATCTGCTTGGGTGTCTTGAGGGAGTAACATGAACAGAATTGGTATTACGATCGCGGTTCTGGCCATCGGTCTGTCGGGCTGCGAAACACTTGATCCCTACACCGGGGAATCAAAAACCAGCAACGCAACCAAAGGCGCAATCATTGGCGCGGTCTCCGGCGCCGTAGTCGGCCTGGTTTCCGGTGACGATTCCGTGGAACGACGACAGCGTGCGTTGATCGGCGCGGGCGTCGGTGCGCTGGCGGGCGGCGCGATCGGGTATTACATGGATCGGCAGGAGCAAAAGCTGCGTGAGGAGCTGGCGGGGACGGGCGTCAGCGTCCACCGCGACGGCGACAACATCACGCTGAACATGCCGGGCAACGTAACGTTTGCGACGAACAGCTCGGACCTGAACGCGGAGTTCTTCGGGGTGCTGACGTCGGTGTCCAAGGTGATGACCGAGTTCGACCAGACGGTTGTCGAAGTTGCCGGGCATACGGACAGCACCGGCACGGACGCCTACAACCAGGGCCTGTCCGAACGGCGAGCCGGCTCCGTTGCAGAGTATCTGCGCAGGCAGGGCGTCATGAGTCAACGGCTCATCACCGTCGGCCTCGGTGAGGCAATGCCGGTTGCCGACAATTCCTCGGCGGGCGGCCGTCAACTGAATCGACGCGTCGAAATCACGATGGTGCCGCTGACGGGTTAGCGCATAGGCCGTCGGGTCTGATGCGGAGGAAGCGAGCCGGGAGTCAGCGACAAGGCTACGGCAAACAAGACTCCGGTCGTTGGATCGAGGTAAGCGGCAAGGTCGTGCGGCTGCTCTCGGACGACGACGACGGGTCTCGACATCAGCGGCTCATTTTGAGCGTCAAGTACCAGCAGACGCTGTTGATCGCTCACAACATCGATCTGGTCGAGAGAGTGCCTGTCGCGCTGGGTGATCGCATCGAGCTGCGCGGGATGTATGAGTGGAACGAGCTCGGCGGCCTGGTGCACTGGACGCACCACGATCCGATGGGTGTGGAGGACGGTGGTTACATCCGGCATGGGGGCGTGATTTACCGTTAGCGGGTCGCCGTTTCCCAGCCAAAGAAAAACCCGCATCGCTTACGCGATGCGGGTTTTTTCGATGACATGGCGCTACCGGTCAGACCGCCATCGCCGTTCGCAGCTTCTTGATCGCATTGGCTTCGATCTGTCGAATGCGTTCCGCCGACACGCCGTATTTATCGGCGAGCTCATGCAGCGTGAGCTTGTCTTCGGTGAGCCAGCGGCTCTCGAGAATATCCCGGCTGCGCTCGTCCAGCGTCACCAGCGCTCTGTGCATACGGCTCGTGGCATCGTTCTCCCAGTCCGTCGATTCGACGAGCGTCGCCGGATCGGCGACGGGACTCGGCAGAAACGCGGCCGGGTTGAAGACACGATCGTCGTCCGAACCTTCCGGAACCGGATCAAAAACGGCGTCCCGCGAACTCAAGCGGCGCTCCATCTCGTTGACTTCCGCCGGCGTTACGCCCAGATCTTCGGCAACGGCCTGCGTCTCTTCATGCGACAGCCACGCGAGGCTTTTCTTTGCCTTGCGGAGATTGAAGAACAGCTTGCGCTGCGCCTTGGTGGTCGCCACTTTTACGATGCGCCAGTTGCGCAGCACGTATTCGTGAATTTCGGCCCGAATCCAGTGCACGGCAAACGACACCAGGCGGACGCCATAGTCCGGGTCGAAACGTTTGACCGCTTTCATGAGTCCCACGTTTCCTTCCTGGATCAGATCGGCCAGTGGCAGGCCATAACCCATGTATCCCTTGGCGATGTGTACGACGAACCGTAGATGCGCCATGACGAGCTGGCGGGCGGCATCCAGGTCTTCTTCGTCGTGGAAGCGGCGGGACAACGCCTGCTCGTCTTCCTTGCTGAGAACCGCGATCGCGCCCGCGGCCTGGATATAGGCATCCAGACTGCCGACCGGCCCGCTCAGCGCGAGCTCTTGAGTCATGTTAGCAACGGCTGTGGTCATTGACGGTGTTACCTCCTGTTGGCACTGAATTTTAGCACTCTGGCAGTTAGAGTGCTAACAACCTCGCGAAGTTCCCTTGGAGTTCAGACAAAAAGCCGTTGGAAAACAGTGATCTAAGTCACATTCCGCCTAAAATCTTATGTTTAATCGGAATTTGAGGTGGGCGACGGTCACCTTGGCTCGATGCGCCGCATATGCCGGGCGGCGGCCATCCACGAGCCGGCCAGGCCCAGCAAAACCCCGGTGCCGACGATCAGGAAGCTCTCACGGAGATCGAGCGAGAGTACCGAAAACGAGCTCTGATACAGTCCCGCCAAGCGGGCGGCCGGCTCGCGGATCGCGTACAGGCCGTATCCGACCAGCGCCAGCGCCAGCAGCCCGCCGCCAAGGCCGTACCAGAAACCGGAATAGAGAAACGGACGCCGCACGAACGCGTTGCTGGCGCCGATGAGTTTGGTGACCTCGATCTCTTCGCGGCGGTTCTGAATGTCGAGCCGTATCGTGTTGCCGATGATCACGACAATGGCCGCGCCGAGCAGGGCGGCGCCGATGCCGATGGCGCGTTGCAGCATGTCGAGGATCGCCAGAAACCGCTGCACCCATTCCGTATCGACCTGCACGAAATCGGCTTCCGGCAGATTGCCGAGCTCCTCGTTCAGCAGCAGCACCGACCGCTCGGTGTTGGCGCTGCTCGGACGAACGACCAGCGTGTGCGGCAGGGGATTCGTGTTCAGGTGGTCCAGCGCCGGTCCGAATCCGGACTGTTCCTTGAACTGCGTCAGCCCCGCCTCCGCGGAGATGAGCGTGACGCTTTCGACGTCGGCGCGTTGTTGGATGATGGCGGTCAGACGCTCGGCGCTTTCAAGCGACACGTCCGTGTTCAGGTAGACGGAAAAATCCAGCGCATTGTCCCAGCTGCGGCTCAACGAGGTGGCGTTTTTGATGATCAGGTGTGTCGCGGCCGGCAGCGCCAGCGTCACCGCGATGACCAGGATCGTCAGAAGGCTCGCAAAGGGCTGGCGCAGCAGGCGCCCCAGCGACCCGATACAGTTGCTGGCGTGAAGTCGCGCCCAGTTCGAGAGGGGACTCGAGCGTCTGGCCGGCGCCAGTGCCTCGCTGTGCGCCTTCATCGCCAGGTGTCCTGCTCGGCGGCGTGTGCGGCCTGGCCGGCGTACTCGGCGACGATATCGTCGTCTTCGGGTTCCTGAACCTGTCCCTCTTCGAGCGCAACGCGGCGGCAGCCGAGCTGGTCGATGAGCGTCAGATCGTGGCTCGCAATCAACAGCGTGACGCCCACTTCGTTGAAGCGCCGGAAGATACGCATGACTTCGAGAGAAAGATCCGGGTCCAGATTGCCGGTCGGTTCGTCCGCGATGACGAGTTTCGGCCGCGACACGATGGCTCGCGCGATGCCGACACGCTGCTGTTCGCCGGAAGACAGCGTCTCCGGGTTTTGTTTTTCCTTGCGGAGCAGGCTGACCTGGTCGAGGGCCGCGCGCACTTTACGGCCGGCGTCGCGGTGGCTGATGCCCGCGATGATCAGCGGCAGCGCCACATTGTCGAACACCGAGCGGTCGTAGAGGAGTTTGTGGTCCTGGAACACCATGCCCATCTGACGGCGATAGGCGGGGATTTTCCGCCGTGATACCCGGCGTGTGTTTTTACCGTCCACCACGACCTGTCCGCTCGTCGGGCGCTCGATCAGAGCGATGAGCCGCAGCAGCGTGCTTTTACCGGCGCCCGAGTGTCCCGTAACAAACACCATCTCGCCCTTGTCGACGGACAGGCTCAGTCCCCTGAGCGCTTCCTGCCCTCCGGGAAATCGTTTCACAACGTTGTCGATCTGAATCACTCGTTACCGACTCCGGCGTTAGCCACCCAGAAGTGCGTCGACGTAGTCTGTTGCGTTGAACGGCTGCATGTCGTCAACGGATTCGCCGATGCCGATGAAACGAACCGGGATATGCAGCTTTTCGGCAATCGCCAAGAGAATACCGCCTTTTGCACTGCCGTCCAGCTTGGTCACCGTGATTCCGGTCAAACCCAGTGCGTCGTTGAACTTTTCGGCCTGCACCAGCGCGTTCTGACCCTGCCCCGCGTCGAGCACCAGCATTACCTCGTGCGGCGCGTCCGGCTCCTGACGCGATATCACCCGCTTGATTTTTGCAAGTTCGTCCATCAGTCCCTGCTGGTTCTGCAATCGCCCGGCCGTGTCCGCGAGAAGTACGTCAATGCCGCGGGACTTCGCGGCGGCGTAGGCGTCGAATATCACCGCGGCCGGGTCGGCGCCGGCCTGCTGCGCGACAACGGCAACGCCGTTCCGCTCGCCCCAGGCCTGCAGCTGTTCCACCGCGGCGGCGCGAAACGTGTCGCCGGCGGCAAGCATCACGGTCTGTCCTTGATTCATCAGGCGTTTTGCAAGCTTGCCGATGGTTGTCGTTTTGCCCGCCCCGTTGACGCCCACCATGAGAATCACGAAAGGGCCGCTGCATCCCCCGGGTTCGAGCGCTTGTTCGACCGGTTCGAGGATGTTCAACATCGTGCGGCGAAGGCCCTCGTGCAGCGCATCGACGTCCTTTAATTCCCGTCTCGCCAGCCGCTTTTGGAGGTCGTCCACGATTCTCTCCGTCGCCTCGACGCCGACGTCGGACATGACCAGCCGAGTCTCTAGCTCCTCGAGCACGTCGTCGTCGATCTTGCCGCCGGGTGCGAGATTCGCCAGGTCGTAGGTCAGCCAGCTGTCGCCCTGATTCAGCCGGGCACGCAGGCGCTTGATGAAGCCGGGGCGTTTTTCCTCGGACGGGTTTTTCTGTTTTCCAAACACGACTAAAAACACCCAGTTTGGTGATGATGAATCGCCTACACTACTTCCGTTGGCACGGAACGACTCAGTTTAGGTACGAATTATGGCTCGACGGCGCGGGTTCGGCCGCGGAAACGGGAACTCGCCGCCAGGACGGCTGCGTATTGTAGCCGGAAAATGGCGCAGTCGCCTGTTGAAGGTCGCCGACGTGCCAGGATTGAGACCCACGCCGGAACGCATTCGCGAGACGCTGTTCAATTGGCTTGCGCCCGGTATCGCGGGCGCGCGTTGCCTGGATTTGTTTGCCGGCTCCGGCGCGCTGGGTCTGGAAGCGCTGTCACGCGGCGCCGCCTCGGCCGTTTTTGTCGAAAAATCCAAACGGGCCGCGGACGCGCTGCGCTCGGCCTGCGCCGAGCTGGGCGCAGGAGACGTCGAGGTGCACGCGGCCGACGCCTTCGAGTACCTGCGTTCGGCACCCGCCGCTCGATACGATCTGGTGTTTCTGGACCCACCGTATGCGGACGAATCCCTTGGTGAATTGTGTAGACTCTTGGCTCGGCGGCCCTGGCTGGCGAAGGGCGCGATCGTGTATTTTGAGCAGGGCGCGGAACAGCCCCCGCCGGACTTGCCCCCCGGCTGGTCGATTACACATCGGAAGATGGCCGGGCAGGTGCGTTATTCGCTCGCCAGCACCGGCTAGAGGCCACACCCGCAAGCTAGGGCCGTGTCAACAGGCCCCGAGGAGAGTTCGACGATGACCGTATCAGCGATGTACCCCGGCACCTTCGACCCGATTACCCTCGGTCACGAGGATCTCGTGCGGCGCGGCGCGCGGCTGTTCGACCGGGTTGTCGTCGCCGTGGCCGCGAATCCCGGCAAGGAACCGATGTTTACCGTCGACGAGCGGGTGGCTTTGGCGCGCAACGCGCTCAAAGACATCGCCAACGTCGAGGTGACGGGTTACGCGGGGTTGACCGTCGATTTTGCGTTGCAGAACGATCTTCAGGTCATCGTTCGGGGTTTACGCGCCGTGTCTGACTTCGAGTACGAATTCCAGCTGGCGAACATGAATCGGCACCTCACCGAGGAGGTGGAGACCGTCTATCTGACGCCGACCGAAAAATACACGTTTATCTCATCGAGCCTCGTCCGGGAGGTCGCGAGTTTAGGCGGCGACATCTCGGAGTTCGTTTCGGCCGAGGTGAAAAAAGCGTTGCTGGAGCGTTGCGGCAGGGCCTGATCCTGGGATTGCTCATCAGGACGGGCGACAGACACGCCTAACGCTGGCACCGCCGGCAATAGAACGTCGAGCGCTGACCCAGGACAATGACCCGGATATCCGAATCGCATTGCCGGCACGGTTCTCCTCCGCGACCGTACACCTCGAGCTTCTGACTGAAGTAGCCCGGTTCACCGTCGCCGCCGTGAAAATCGCGAAGCGTCGTTCCGCCGGCTTCAATCGCGCGGTTGAGCACGGTCTTGATGGCGTCGCAAAGCGCCTGCATGCGTTTCAGCGAAATACGGCCGGCCTGGCGTTTCGGGTGTATGCCCGCCAGATACAGGGCCTCGCTGGCGTAGATGTTGCCGACGCCGACCACGACATTGGCATTCATGATGAACGGTTTGATGGCCACTTTGCGGCCGCGCGCCGCGCGCCACAGATGGTCTGCGTCGAACGCGTCGTCGAGCGGTTCGGGCCCCAGGTCACGGAGCAGGGGGTGTTTTTGCGGGTTTTCCGCCCACAGAAGCGAGCCGAACCGGCGCGGATCGCGAAATCGGAGCGCCTTGCCGTTGGCAAAACGGATATCGACGTGGTCGTGTTTACCGGCCGGCTCGTCCGGGTCGATGATGCGAAGGCTGCCGGACATCCCCAGATGCAGCATCGCCGTGCCCCGGTCCGTCCCGAACAACAGGTATTTTGCTCTGCGCGTCAGCGAACGGACTGTCTGTCCCGTGAGATTCGCCTCCAGCGCCTCCGGCACCGGCCAGCGCAGGCGCCGCTCGCGCACCGTGACCGCCTCGATGCGCTGCTGTTCCGTCCACGGCGCGATGCCGCGGCGGCTGGTTTCGACTTCGGGTAATTCCGGCATTTTGACGTTGACGGTCGATTCTTCGCGGCGGGCCACTATAATGCTTGCGGCGGCTCGTTGCATGAGGACATCCGGGCAGCGGCCCTGCCTGCATGCAAAAATCGCTATTCGTTCCTGGGAGCAACCTTTCCCGGCCGGTATAGTCCAATAGCGTTCCCCAATATCGGAGTCACCACGAAGGAATCTGTTTGATGGAATACGTGTACGGTTTGCTGGATCTGTCTTTCTGGGGCTATGTGCTGGCCGCTTTCGTGATGGTGCAAATCACGATGATGGCGGTGACCCTCTATCTGCATCGGGACCAGGCGCATCGCTCGCTCGATCTGCACCCCGTTCTGCGCCACTTTTTCCGGTTCTGGATCTGGTGTACGTCAGGCATGCTGACTCGCGAATGGGTCGCCGTTCACCGTAAGCATCACGCGTTCTGCGAAACCGTGGACGATCCGCACAGCCCGCAGATTTACGGCTTGAAAAAAGTTCTGCTGGAAGGCGCCGAGCTCTACCGGGCCGAGAAAGACAATCCCGAGACGATGGCCAAGTTCGGCCGCGGGACGCCCGACGATTGGGTGGAGCGCAACGTTTACCTGAGGTTTCCGTTCGGCGGCATCGTACTGATGGTGTTGGCCGACCTGTTGTTCTTCGGCGTCCCCGGGATCATCATCATCGCCGTGCAGATGGCCGCGATGCCGGTGTTCGCCGCCGGGGTGGTCAACGGCCTCGGCCACCACAGCGGTTACCGCAATTTCGAGTGCGACGACGCGGCGACAAACCTCGTTCCCTGGGGATTCCTGATCGGCGGCGAAGAGCTTCACAACAATCACCATGCGTTCCCGACGTCGGCGAAATTCTCGATTCGCAGCTGGGAGTTCGATATCGGCTGGATGTACATCCGCATCCTGAGCGCGCTGGGACTCGCCAGGGTTCGCAAAGTCGCGCCGAAGCCCGTGCTGCGGGAGTCTCCGCAGACAGGCGCCGATCTCGACAATCTGAAAGCGATCATCGTCAACCGCATGCACGTTTTGCGGGACTACACCAAACAGGTCACGCTGCCGGTGCTCAAAACGGAAAAAGCGATGGCGGCGGGTGACAGGGCGTTGAAGCGCGCGAGGAAAATACTGGTGCGCCAGCCGATGCTGCTCGACGAGAAGGCGAAGGACCGATTGCACGACCTGTTGTCCGACAACGCGGCCTTGAAAACGGTTCACGAGTTCCGCGAACGCCTGCGCGAGCTGTGGAGCGGCGCGAACGTCAGCAACGAACGCCTGCTGGCGCAGCTCAAGGAATGGTGCGCGGAGGCGGAAGCCAGCGGTATCAAGGTGTTGGAAGACTTCGCGGCCAGGTTGCGGGCGTATCAGCTGGCGCCCGCCTGACGGGCCGTACGGACCAGCGAACAAAAAAGCCCGCTTGAAGCGGGCTTTTTTTATCGAGTCTCTTTCCGGCGTCGCGCTACTTGATCTTCGCTTCCTTGTAGATCACGTGTTTACGCGCTTTCGGGTCGTATTTTTTGGTCTCCATCTTTTCGGGATGCAGACGCTTGTTTTTGGTCGTCGTATAGAAGTGACCGGTGCCGGCACTGGAGACGAGTCTGATTTTCTCTCGCATTGGTCTACCCTCCGGGCAATTAGATCCGCTGACCCTGCGTGCGAAGGTCGGCGATCACTTTCTCGATACCGAGTTTGTCGATGATTCGCAGGCCCTTGTGGGACACGCGCAGGCGCACGTAGCGTTTTTCCGACTCCAGCCAGAAGCGCTTGTACTGCAGATTCGGCAGAAACCGCCGACGCGTCTTGTTGTTGGCATGGGAAACGTTGTTGCCGCTCTGCGGGCGCTTCCCGGTAACCTGGCAAACCTTGGCCATCGCGTTAAGTCTCTGATTTTATTATGAGTTGCCCGCGGTAGGCGGGCAAAGAGCGAGACTTTATACCAGCCTGGATGACGCTAATCAAGGTCTCCGGCACGTCCGGCCGTCGAGGCGCCCTCAAACCAGTCCCCGGCTGGCCAACGAGGTGCTCAAGCCGTCGCCAACGACGAAGTGGTCGAGCAGGCGGATATCGACCAGATCCAGCGCCGCTTTCAGCCGCCGGGTGATTCGTTCGTCGGCCTGGCTGGGCTCGGCGACGCCGGACGGATGATTGTGGGCGAGGATGACGGCGGCCGCGTTGACCGACAGGGCCTCCTTGACGACCTCGCGTGGGTAAACGCTGGTGCCGTCGATCGTGCCGCGGAACAGCTCGACGAATCGCAGCACCCTGTGCCGGTTGTCGAGGTAGAGGCAGCAAAACAGTTCGTGCGGCAGGTCACGAAGGCGGGCCCGCAGGAAAGCCTCGGTGTCGGTCGGGCTGCGGATGGCCTCGCCGACGGTAAGGCTGGCCTCGAAATAGCGGCGCGCGAGTTCCGGCAGCGCTTTCAGGATGGCGCAGCGTGCGTTGCCCACGCCCGGGACGTCAATGAGTTCGGTGTTTGTTGCCGACAGCAGCGGTCGCAAGCCGCCAAAGCGGCGTAACAGGCGGCGGCTGAGTTGTAGCGCCGGTCCGGCGCTGGGGCCACGCTGGAACAAGACGGCAAGAAGTTCCTCTTCGGACACCGTGTTTGCGCCGGCGCCGAGCACTTTCAGTCGCGGTTCGTGCACGCCGCTCGCGTCCCGTTTGCTCATGAACGTTCCCTGTTCGCCGTCGTCGTTCCGGGTGCCAGAATGCCGCGACCGAGTGCACAAGCGCCAATCGAAAATTGCCGCACAACGTGTGTATTGTCGGGAATCGTTTATGATGAGCCGGCAGCTCAATCGACCCGGAGCGTCGAGATCGTATTCAATGAAAGAGGCGTTTGGATTCCCTGTGCGTGCGGTCATCTCAATACTGTGCCTGATGGTGCTGTTGGTGAACGCGCCTGGGCACGCGCAGACCGCGTCATCGGAGAACACGTCGATCGAAGATCTCCTGCTCGGCTCTTGGAAGGTTGCGGACCGCGAATTCGATGTCGGGAATACGGCCGTCCGCCAGACCGGCGGCGTGATTCACATCACGGAACGGCTGCCCGACGGGACTTTCCTGGTGCTGGTTACGATCTCGACTCACTTGAGCAACAAAGACGGCTCCGAACGGCCGCTGCCCGAGTGCGACGGTAGAAAGGAATGTGTCCACGCCGGCGCCACCGAGGCGGTCGGCGTCTACTCGAACGGCCGGTTTTCGATCGACTACTACGGAGAGAACTGGTACGACGACGTTTTCACGATCGACGGCACGACGATGAGCGGCCGTGACCCGAACGGGCCGATACATCTAACTAAATCGGCTCGATAAGCGGAAAAACGGTGTGATCTTCGTATGGACGCACACGACGTAAAACCCGATCCGCCGTTGAGTGCGGATCAGACCGCCGTCGTCGAATCTTTGACGGAACGCGAACTGGCGGAGATCGACCAGGCGTTGCTCGCAAACTGTGCGGATCGCTGGCGCAAGGTTGCGGCCGTCGTCGGACGTACGATGACCGACGAGGTGCTGCGGAGGTTTCCGGGGATTCCGGACGTGTATTTTGGTCGGCGAGTACGTCAACTCGTCGAGCGTGGCGTGTTGGAGGCGTCCGGAAACCTCGACTCCATGCGCTACAGCGAAGTTCGTTTGCGGCAGTGACGGCAAGACGATATCGAACGGATGCGGCGCCGCCCGCCCTCAAACCTGCGCCAGCGCGCGCTGCACCTGCCGCTCGAGGTTTTCCATCGGCAGTACGTCCGAGCCGCGTTTCAGCACGAATTCGAGGAAACGTTCCGCGATCAGGGACAAGGGCTTGTCCTTCGGGTACACGACGTACCAATCCGAAAGTATCGGAAAACCCGACACGCGCAGCTGCACGAGGTCGTGACCCATGGCCGAGGCCAGCACGTAGGCGGAGAGAATCGTAATGCCCATGTTTTCCACGACCGCGTACTTGATGGCTTCGTTGCTTTCGATGGTGATGGTTTTTCCCAGGGAAAGATCGTGGGCGGCAAGGTGCCGGTGGATCGCGTTGAAGGTGCCCGATCCCCGCTCCCGCATCAGAAACGTCTCGCCTTCGAGGTCGCTCCACGTGAGGCCCTTGCGGCCTGCCAGCGGATGCTGGCTGGAGGCGATCACTGCGAGCGGGTTTGGCAGGAAGCGGTGCGTTTCGATGTCCCGGTCGTCGGGCAGGTCGTTGAAGATGTAGAGGTCGTCGCGGTTTTCGTTGAGCCGGTCGATGACCTGGGCGCGGTTGCCGACGTGAAACTCCACGTCGATGTCGGGGTATTCGCGGCAGAAGGGGCCCAGGATGCGCGGCAGGAAATACTTCGCCGTGGTCACCACCATGATCCGCAGCTTGCCGGCCGTCAGACCCTTTATATTGTTGATTGTCTCGTCGAGCCGGCGGATGGCCGCGAATATCTGTTCCCCGGTGGCGACCACTTCGCGGCCCGCGTCCGTCAGATAGAGTTTTTTGCCGACGACCTCGTGCAGCGGCAACCCGACGGCATCGGCCAGCTTGCGAATCTGCAGCGACACGGCCGAATGGCTCAGGAAAAGCTCCTCGGCCGCGCGCGCCATGCTGCGCCGCTCGGCGACCTTCAGGAAGATTTCCAGCTGGCGCAGCGTGCCCAGCCGGGTCAGCAGTCGGGAGTCCATCGCGTCCGATCTCGATATTCGTTAATAATTATAAACATATTTATGAAGTATTATTTATTATTATTTTCTGATCGCCGGTCGTACACTTCTCTCGTATTCAAGCTTTATCAGGAGCGAGGCGATGCGACCCCACGTGGAACTGGTCGACGAAAAGGACTTACTTTGGCACCCGGCCGAGCTGCCGCATGGCAGCGGCGAGGCGCGCCAGCGCAATCTGAGTTATGACGAGGAAAACGGGGCGGCGTCCCTCACGGTCGAGTTTCTGACGGACTGGCATCGCGGGCCGGGCCTGCACGCGGCGCAGACCGAGTGGTTCGTGCTGGAGGGCACGGTTCGCTTCGGTGAGAACACGCTCGGCAAAGGCGCCTATTGGTGCGCTCCGCGCGGTGTCGCCACGCCGGCCGTCAGCGCCGAGGCCGGCACGCGCGTGCTGTTGTTTCGGGAATACGGCGACTGGGGTTTTACGCCCGCAACCGGCGCCGGGGTCGACTCCGACGAGCGTCTCGTCGTCAAAGACACGAGCCGCATGGAGTGGTTCGATGTCGTCGATCCGGACAACGGCAGCCCGATGGACTTCGAGCGGGGTGGCACGCCGGTTCCGGGCCTCTTCATCAAGCTGCTGTGGCGCGATCCCGAAACGGGTTTTTACACGCGCCTGATCAAAGCCAAACCCGGCTGGCGCGAACATCCGCTCGCGCATCACCCGGTGTTCGAGGAAGCCTACTGCCTCGACGGCGAGTTCGACTACAACTTCGGCGTCATGACGCCCGGTCAATACTTTTTCCGGCCCGCCGGTGTGCGCCACGGCGACTTCACGGCGGGTGAAAAGGACGGCTGCACCTGGATCCTGCGCTGCGACGGCGACCTGGTTGACTGGTACACCGAAAACGCGAGCGTCGAAATGCACGGCGATCCGGTCAACTGGGGCGAGGAGTTCCCGGGTTCGGAACCGCCCGTGCATATCCAGCCGGTGCGTTCGCGTTCGATCGGGCCCTGGAAAAATCCGACCTACCAGTAGGTCGGCGGCAGCGGGCGTGAAACGATGACGGATGCTCTCGGCTGGCGCGCCAAGTTCGGCGTGCTCGGTCCCTCGACCAACACGATCGTCCAGCCCGAGTTCGACGACCTGCGCGTGCCCGGTGTGACCAACCATTACAGCCGCATCGTCGTGCAGAACGCCAACGCGATCTCGGACGAAACGTTCATGGCCGGGACGCTGGAGATCAACGAAAACGTTCTCGACGCCGTGCGCGGCGTGCTCACCTGCGCGCCGGACTACCTGGTTATGGGCATGTCGGCCGTGACGTTTTACGGCGGCGCCGAGGGCGCCCGGCGCTGGCGGCAGCGGATCGTGAACGAAGCGGGCATCGGCATATCCATCGGTTCGGAATCGATGGCCGAAGCCTGCAATGCCATCGGCGGTATCCGGAAAATTGCCCTGCTGTCCCCCTATTACCCGGTCGCCAATCGGGAAGTGATTCGTTTCCTGGCCGACCACGGCATCGAGACCGTTCGCGACACCTGCCTGCGCTGTCCGAGTTGGACCGCCATCGCCGAGGTGGATGAAGCGACGATCCGCGATGCGGTGACCGAACTCGACGGTGACGATGTCGACGCCGTCGTGCAGGTTGGCACGAACCTTTGCATGCTGCGCCTGGCGGCAACGCTGGAGGAGGAACTCGGCAAGCCGGTGATCGCGATCAATGCGGCGACTTACTGGCACGCGCTGCGTGCGAACGGCATCGGGGACCGGCTGGACGGGTTCGGGCGGCTGCTCGCCGGGCATTGAGCTTCATCGGCGCAAGGCCGGAAACCGCCCCGCTCGTTGAGAAACTGTGGAATTCCGGGCGTTCGGCCGACGCTGTCATTCAGTAGTCATATTTGCGCAAATGGCGCGGCCAGCGGACGGCGCAAACGATTTGGCGAATCTCGTTGTCATGCGGTCCGATACGCCCGTATAGGCGATTCGATCGGCCAAACCCTTCGCGAATCCAACCGCCCAAAATATCGGGGTGGAACGAGATCGTCCAGCGATCGGTTTTTGAATGGCGGGCCACGACGTTTTTTCAGCCACTTACCATGGACACCTAAACTCAAACCTAGACGTTATTGAGACCAAAGGCGCATTGTCGGCAAATAGATCTATTGTCTGCCGAAAGAGCTTTCGGTTTTCCACATTTGACAGGCCAAATGCTCAACCGTATACCCGGCACCGACAACTGAGGTTTTGGGGAGGTGGGTTGTGGCGCGTCGACTAATGGTTTTCTCGATTCTGGTACTGACGTTGACGGTGCATGAGCCGGTCGCGAGCGCGACCGAGGTCTGGCACACGTCCACCATCAAATTGATTTACCCGCACAGCCAGGGTCGCGTCGTTCTGACGTTTTACGACAACGCCCCCACATGCACGAACGCCAGTTCCTATCACCTGATAGAGATAGGGGGCAGGCGATGAGACGGTTTTTGAAATTGCACTTTGTGCTGTTACTCACGTTGACCGTGTACGCATCAAACGCAGCGGCAAACTGGCACACCTCGACCATCGATAAGGTTTATCCGGTAGCGAGCGGCGACGTCATTCTGGTGTTCAGCAACGACGACCCGGCCTGTCAGTACCCTAACTCGCCGCATTACTACCTATTAGCAGTTGGACAGTTTGGGGTGACGGCAGACGGTTTTAAAAACATGTACGCGGCAGCGCTCGCGGCTGCCGCCGGCGGCCATACGGTGACCATCTTTTTCGATGACGGTTCGGCGTCGTGTCCGATCAACCGGCTGCACGTTAACTTCGGCTCCTAGTGATTCACCAATAACAAATCTCCGGTCGCAATCGGCCCTAACTCGCAAAACGATGCCGTGACCCGGACGAAGAGAATTATGAAAACAACTAGTCATTCCAGTAAGCACAGAACCTTTGGCGACATGTTTCGGAGACTGGGCACGACACTACTGACTGCCGCCTTCGTCTTCACATTCTCGCTCTACATCGAACCGGTGCGGGAGGCGCATGCGACGCCGACGCCCGGGCAAATAGCGGCCCGCATCACTCAGCTCACGGGTTTGACGCCCGCCGAGATCGATCAGATCTACGCGGCCGAGCAGGCGCCGAACCTGGTGCTGATTGCCTATGACATCTCCATACCGATATTGCTCGAGGACCGAATCGGTTATCTGCTGATACGCCAGGCGTCCACTGGGCAGTGGATACGGATGCAGGTGCCTCTCGGCGAATGGAAAAGCGATTTCATCCCGTACCTCGAATCCCAGGGCGTCACGATCCACAAGCAGCGTTACGGTACGATCGACACCACGACGCCGGCGGCGGAAGCGGCGGCGATTGCGGCGCTCGAGAGTTTTCCCGGTGCGGCGATTGCGAACCTCGTACTCTACGGCGACTTTGCAGGGCCGAGCGGTACGATTCCCGCCGCGCCGGCGGCTGCCACCTATTCGCCGCCGTCACTAGCTTCGATTCCAGGTGTCGATAGCGTGGGTACCACGGCTGGCAGCTTTCGGGTCGATGAGTCCGGTGCGGCAACCTACAGTATCCCGATTGCGGCGGCGGCCGGTACGGCCGGCGTCGCACCGCAGATTGAGCTCAACTATTCCAGCAGTGCCGGCAACGGAATCGCGGGCCAGGGCTGGTCTATCGGCGGATTGTCGGCAATTAGCCGTTGTCGGCAGACCTACGATCAGGACCGCAACATGACGCCGATCACGTTCGGCACCGGCGATCGGTTCTGTCTCGACGGTCAACGTCTCGTGCTGACGTCCGCGGGCAACTACGGGGACGCCAACACGACCTACCGAACCGAAATCGACAGCGGCGCCATCGTTACCGCAATCGGCAACGTGAACGGCGGACCGGACTACTTCGAGGTCAGGCGCAAGGACGGCTCGACGAGCTATTACGGCAAAGCGCCGGGTTCAGCGGACACGTCCGCCAAGCTGTCGAATGCGGCCGGAAACACGCTGACCTGGTCGATACGCCGTTTCGAGGACAGCGTAAATCGCACCGGGAGTCTCAACGGCAATCCCATCTGGTTCGTTTACGATTCGGGTGCGGGCTATCAGCGCATCGACGAGATCCGTTGGGCCTACGGATCGGCGACCGGGCCTGATATTGGCTTCAATGCGCGCCTGAATTTCATCTATGAAAACCGAAACGACGCCATCGAGCGTTACGTACTCGGTTCGTTGTTTACCGACAGCCAGCGTTTGAAACGAATTGAGTCGTCGAACATCGTGCCGACGCAGGCGAATCCCGGCGGCGCGGAAACCGTCATCCGCAGCTACGAGCTGAGGTACGGCGAATCCATCACCGTCAACGATCAGTTGAGCCGCCTGACGAGCATCGAAGAGTGCGCCGGCACGGCCTGCCTGCCGAAAACGACGTTTTCGTGGAACGCGCCCGTGCTGGCTGCCGATCCTCAGCTGGTCTCGATGTTCGATATGAGCAACAGCCTGGCCGCGTTCCAACAGGCCGACATCAACGGCGACGGCCAGATGGACCTGGTCTGGCTGCAGGGGAACAATTCCACCAAGTCGTTGAAGTATGCGTTGTCCAATGGTACGAGTTTCGTCACGCAAACGTTCTCGAACGGCAGTAACGTGAAATCCGTGAAGGTGGGTAATTTGAACCCGCAACTTCGCACGCTGGACTACAATCTCGACGGTCGTCAGGACATTGCGTATTTCGACACCGACCTCAGCCGTTGGCGCATCCTCGTCGCGGAGCCGTTCGGATCCAGCCAATGGCGTCTGAATGCAACGGAGGTGACAACGCCGATTGCGGAACCGCACGTCACCTTCGTAGATGCCGACTCGAACGGCACGACGGATGCGGTGTACCCCCGGAAAGGACCGACGAGGACGTATCTCTTTGTCAGGCGTCTATTGCCGGACCCCTCGAAAAACCCGAACTCCTCAACCTACTATCACTTCGCTGCTGAAGACCAGATATCGGGCTCCGGGACCAACGCGACGCTTGGGGAGATCGCGGTTATTGCACCGGACTTCAACGGTGACGGCAACGTCGACATCATCATGGGCGGCATCGGCGAAGTTTGCGACGAATCGAACCCCGACGATTGTAATGAGATCTACAACCCGGGGCGCGCGATGCGGTTAACAGGCGTAGAGGACGATAACGCGGCACTGTCCGTATACTTCACATTCCCGAGTGTATCCATTCTCGTCAATGGTCTTCCTGTAACCCACTATCCAACAATCGATGAGATTCAGGTCGTCGATATCAATCAGGATGGGTTATCAGACCTTTTCTATCCGTTGAGTTCGACCAGGAACGACGACGCGGTGCGGTTCGAGCTTCGAATAAACGAGGGAAATGGATCGTTTGCCAATCCCATACTGATAACCGAGTCTACGATGCTGGACGAGGATGCGGATGTCCAGCTCGTCGATTGGAACATGGACGGTTACGCGGATATCCTTTGGCGCGACAGGACCGGTTCGGGCGAAATACTTGTCAAGTACTGGGAGCCTCAGAGCGGAAACTTCGGCGCCAACGGTTCCGTTACCTCGGCGGTTAGTAAAAACAAGAGCGAGACCGTGCAATTCTTCGATGTCAACGGTGACGCAGCGCCTGAAGTCATTCGAGTGAACAAGAACGGCAACATCGGCGACGGTGAAGTACTGGTCCGTCAGTCGGGCGGTGTTGCGGTAAACGTTGCGGTCAATCGCATCCATCGATTCACCAACGGTCTGGGAGCAAAAACGAAGGTCGACTACGAACCGCTCTCGTCGACCGCGCACTACGAACGATTACAGGTCACGACATCGCAGGAGACAGCCACGTTCTGCGAAGACGTCGGGCCGAATGAGCAGATTTGTTACGACGAACCGATTCAGGTCACCAACAAGGCGGCGTTCTACGAAGCGATAAACGGCGGGTGGGACTATCCGTCCACCTGGCAAACACTGGGCAACAACTCGCCGATTATGGAGCTGTACGAGCCTATGTATGTCGTCACTCGGGTGACCGGCGACGCCCCGGCAGCCGGCGTCAACCCGGGTAGCGTAAACAACTCGGCGACGAGCGAGATCGAGTACTTTTACGCCGAGGGCAAAAATCAGGCGGCCGGCCGGGGTTTCCTGGGCTTCCAGCGTATGGCCACTGTCGATATGCAGACCCAGATCAGATCGACGACGCGCTACCGGCAGGACTGGCCGTTTATCGGTCGATCGATGAGCACCCTGGTCGAGTCTTTCGAGGGCAATACGCTTGCCTCATCGACGAGCCTGTGGGAAATCGTCGGATGGACCGCCTCGATGGTTACGACGGCGCAAAACCAGGGCACCGCCGAGCTTGACTATCTCCACGTGGTCCAAACCGTCAACAACGAGAAGAGTTACGACTTGCTTGCTAACGGATCCGGGCAAGGAACGCTGCTCAGCAACGTGACGACCACCGTAGTCTACGATGCCGAGGCCAACGCTGAAAAAATCACCGTCGTCACCGAAGATGTCGACGGTCAGCTTAAGAACGTGGTGACCGACAACAAGTATTTCGGCGGCGTGAGCCAACCGCAAACCTTCGACCTGTTCGATGCGCGCCTGTCATCCACGGACGTAACAACGACCTACGGCGGCATCCAGACCAGCCGATCTTCGGCATTCACGTATTACGATTCGGGTGTTGCTGAAGGTCTCCTCAAAGAAGAGATTGTCGAACCCCTCACCGCGCTCGAGATTCGCACCGAACACAGCTACGACAGTCTGGGCAACCTCAACAAGTCGAAAGTTGTGGCTGGCGGCGAGACGCGTTGTAACGTTGTCACCGCTGTTTTCGATACAACGGGTCGCTACGTGGATGAGACGTTCGATTGCCTGGGCCGCAAAACCTCCACCGTGGTCTACCGCAACGAATTCGGATCGCAGACGGAGGTCAACTCCTACACTGACACTGCGGGGCAAAGTTTTGTCACGACGAAAACCGCTTACAGCGTGCTCGGGCGTGAGTATTATTCGCACGGCTCGAACGGAGCGTCGACGACGCAATTCCTGAGCACCGATCTGTCGAACTGCCCGGCTGGCACCGCTACCAAGGGTGTAACCCGCACGGCAGGCGGTGGCGAATCGCAGGTCTGCAGCGACGTGCTCGGCCGTGAAACGCGCGCGCTCACTAAAGGGTTCGATGGGGCGTGGGATGCGCAGGACACGGAATACGACGCACTCGGACGCGTCGTATTCAGGTCCGAGCCGCGTGATATCGGCACCGTGGCATTCTGGACACGCATTTCCTACGACCTGCTGGGCCGTCCGACTCAATCTATACTGCCCGACCAGTCGCTGTCGTCAACGGTGTACGAGTTTGTCAGCTCCACGCAGATTCCCGGCCTTCGCCGGCCCGGTTTGAAAACCGTTGTAACGAACGACAAGAGCCAGACCCACACTGAGATTACCAACGCCGTGGGTGAAGTGACCGACGTCATCGCCAACGACGGCGGCCACACCGAGTTCACCTACGACGGTCAGGGCAACCTGCGGATCATGAAAGACCCGGCATCGAATTCGACGTTGATGACCTACGACGACCTGGGCCGCAAGAAGACGATGACGTTTCCGGGTAACAGGATCTGGAGCTACGACTACAACGGCTTTGGAGAGATCGTCAAGCAAACGGACGCCAAGAGCCAGGTCCAGATAATGGCGTACGACGGCCTCGGCCGAATGACCTGCCGCAGAGACGAGCGCACGACAGACGCCGCTCCTTGCGGCCAGACGAACGCCAATACCGAGGGGCACGCGGTGTGGGTCTACGATACAGCCGCCAACGGTCTGGGACAGGTGGCCAGCGTTTCCGACTCGATCAGCGCCTTTCAGAAGGTTTACACCTTCGACTCAAAGGGGCGGCTGAGCAACACCGACACCACAATCGATGGATCCACGTACTCCGAAAAAACCACCTACGACCAGTTTGGCCGCACCTACCAGGTGTTTGACGCCGCTGGCGACGGCAGTTTTACCGACCAGGGTGTCGTGCACTATTACAATGCACAGGGCTACCTGGAGCGGGTCGGCGACGCCGTTGAGGTGGCCGGTTCGCCCCGCACGGTCTACCGAGAGATCACCGCCATGAATGCGCGCGGCCAGGTCACCGTGGAGAAGCTGGGTGACGGCGTCGTCAGCACGACCAATGGGTATGAAAACACGACCGGGCGCCTGACGAGTATCGATTCCATTACAGGCAGCATCAACTACGACGTTCAGGATCTGGACTACCTGTGGGATACGCTCGGCAATCTCGTTCACCGCAAGGAGAAGAGCGGCTCAAAAGACCTGACTGAAACTTTCGAGTACACCGACGGGATGAACCGGTTGACGAAGTATACCGTCACCGGCCAGACACCCGTCACGATGGTGTATGACTCGATCGGCAACATCAAGAAGAAGTCAGACGTCAGTGCAAACGACTATCTCTACGGTGCCGGTAATGCGGGCCCTTACGCGGTAACCACCGCGGGCAGCGCGACTTACCTTTACGACGACAACGGCAACAACTACGACGGGGACGGGCGAGATAGCGTCTACACGGTATTCGATAAACCGTCGCAGATTAAGAAAGGCGTCTTCACCGTCGATATCGAGTACGGTCCGGACCGCGCCAGATTCAAGCGCACCGACAGCCAGACCGGCAGCGGCTCGACGGTGACGCGATATCTCGGCAACGTCGAAATCATCGATCGCGCCGACGGGACGCATGAGCGGAAACGACACATTGCCGGCATAGCGATCGAAACCATGCATTTCGGCACAAATACGATTGAGGACTATCGCGAGACGCATTACCAATTCCGGGATCACCTGGGATCACTGGACGTCCTTACGAATTCCTCCGGCGAAATCGTTCAAGAGATGTCGTTCGATCCCTGGGGCCAACGCAGGAATGCGATCAACTGGCAGGCGCTCGCCAGTGGGGATTTAACGAACTTCGATCATTCGATTACGACACGCGGATTCACAGGGCACGAGATGCTGGACGAGGTTGGCATCGTGCACATGAATGGGCGCATTTACGATGCGAAGCTGGCGAGGTTCCTGCAGGTGGATCCGCTCGTGCAGGACCCGAACAATACTCAGAGCTTGAACCGCCACAGTTATGTCTGGAACAATCCGTTGAACGCTACGGATCCGAGTGGATATTCGAAGCTCCCCTTCGATTTGCGCACGCTCGGCCCATATGGCTTCATCTATTCGGTGTTCAAGTTCGCTCAGTCGCATATTAAGAAACCGACAACTCCGACGATCGCGACGCCGAATCACATCCCAGGAGTTTCGTCAAATTCACTCGGTAACGGTGCCACGGCTATAGCTTCGGAGAGTACGCGAGACTTCATTGAATTAGTGAGTCGGTTCGGGGTCGCGGCTGCGATGACGATTGGTCAAACATCTACTCCTGAAACCGGTGAGAAAAGGCGCAACGGAGGTTCTTCTTCAGCGTTTCCGGCGGACGCATCAAATCAAACTCAAGCTCCGTTCATGAGCGACGGGATTCCACGTTTCTATGACGGGATCGACCTGTCTGTAATAGATCTAATCGCCGGAACGCAAGTCTCTGATTGGCGAAACTCGACGACGCTCAGTCGAAAGGAATGTGTTCGTTTTGGAGCAAGGTGTGGATTTGTTGTTCAAGGGAATCCGGATGCCGATGGTAGTGCTCCATGGTATCGATGGCGAGCAATGTCACCGGTCAACGATCTCGACCGACATATATTGGAAGCAGCGACTCTGACAGACGTCGACCCCGATCTTATACGGGCAATCATGTTCTTGGAGACAACGCACGGTTACTATGATGCCCCATGGCGGTGGTTCAATGCTGATGATTCAATTCGACCAATGAACATAAACACCGCATACTGGGGTGACACGTTCGGATCTAGAAATGATCTCCGAGATCCATTTAAGAATGTGCTTGGGGGCGCGCAGATGCTTAGATCAATTTCAGGCAACTTCAATAACCGTGCGTCAATAGCAAAAATTGCAACCCTGTACAACAATGTCAATGCACTGCAAGTGACCGACTATGGAGCGAGGGTGCGAGAAATCTATAGAGCGAAAGAGTGGACGAAATGATACGGACTAGAAATAGGTCATTGATCCGGGCTGTGTTCGCTGCTTCATTCGTGGGCATAGTGGTTGGCATGTTTATGGTATTCATCGCCATCGAACATAACCCGCAGGGAGAATTCGCGGATCAGTTAACAGGACAAGTTAGAGTGGGCGCATCCGTAGAATTGTTTCTTGGATGGTTCTTTCTGTGTTTTCTTGTAGGGATACTGATCTGGGGGCTAGCTAGAGGGCTTCAGCTTGCGCTTGGCAAGAAACTATCTATCAATAAGGACGGCCAAAATTCGGGGCGGTATTAGAGCAGGAAAAACCGTCAAGGCAAAAGGTGTCAGGTCAGAGCTGTCCCATAGTAGCAAGGTGTTAGGAAAAGGTGTCAGCTTTATTTAGGTGTTTGGTGAATTCAAGGTCGAATCGCAATCAGAGAAAAGGTGTCAGGTTTATTTTCGTCCATCGATTAAGGTAGGTACGCCACGCCGTCGCTATTGATATACGTACTAAGTGACACAGTGCGCTACACCCATTGCGGTAAGAGTGAAGATACCAGTTTTCTGGTTAAAAACAGAATCCAGAGGATACGCAAATGTCAGCAAAGGAAATGGTAAGAAGAGCAGGTATCGTAGTAACGTTTACAAGCCTATTCGCAACGGGCGCTTCGCATGCGGCCTGCGGCACCACCGGCTGCATCGACGTGCTTATCGATGAGCTGTATGTAAACTCGAATTTCCTGGTTTACGTCGCAACCAACGGTACGGAAACCGCGGCTAATTGCACACCACTCGCGGGCGTATACTTGACGCTCGATCCGAGCGACTCGAACTACAACGCGGTTTATTCATTGCTTTTAGCGGCGCAGTTGGCGGACAGGCCGGTATCCATCAGGATCGTCGACGGATCGTCGAACTGCAAAATCAGTTACGTCGTCCTGGACCGGGTGTAACACCAGGCCTATCCGTGCATGTAGGGCAGACGTCAAGAAAGTGTCAGGCATGACTTCCGCATGCCGTTGCTGAACTTGGGAGAAACGTGTGAAAGGAACTCTAAACCCCGTTCTGACCGCGATACTGTTTGGTTGTCCATTACTCGTGTATTCAACAGCGGTTTCAGGAGCCCCGGCCTTCTATGGAGGTACCGTCGAATTCATTCAGCCCTACGTTGGCGGAGTCGGCATTAAAGTGTATGGGACCGAGTTAGACGACTGTCAAAGCCAACGTGTCTGGCTGAAAGACAGTGTCCTCGGCGAGAAGACGGTGGATCGGCTCTACAGTATGGCACTGTCGGCGCAGGCGTCAGGTCGTCGGGTAGATTTTGTCATCGACAAAGCAATCAACGGTCCAGGCGGAGAGTGCGTGGCTACGGGCAACTCGAAGATACACACTGATTGACGAACTCGTCCGGATTCACCGTGTTGAGAAATCTCAAACCTGAAGTACGGAAGCTGTTGTGGGAATCAAATCGCCGTCAAGTGACGCAACTGCGATGCATTGCTAATCCGTAATTGGTATTTGGCTTGCTTAACCGGTTTTCCGAGTATTGGCAGGCATAGGGCAGCGCTGACAAAGCGAATCACATTGTTTGAAAAAAAGACCCGACACTAATACGGAGCCCGAAAATGAACACCCTTTCCTTAAGAGCGTTAATATTCCTGGCTTGTCTTTTCGCCCCACTTCACGCACGCGCTGCCTGTGTCGCCTATTCCTGTCAAGTGGTCCAAGTTGACATCTTGTATACAAACGCGAATAGCGTTGGGACGGTATACGTTTATACAACGGGAGACGAATCAGCCATGACGGATTGCACGGCAGTCCAGGGAATGGCGTTCACGTTGTTGCTCAATACTGAAGGAGGCAAGGCCGTTTACGCGACCTTACTTGCGGCACTTGCTGCGGATCGGCCCGTTGATATTGTTGCCAATGTGGGTTCTTCCAACTGCCAGATTTCTTACGTTCGGTACCGGCGTTAGTGAGCCCGATTAGTGAAGAATTCTCGAGAAAGGTGTAGAGAGATGTCAGGTCAAATTTTCCGAATTATGGCAATCGATTGAAAGCAAACCTCACATCAATATGAATCGCATACCAGAACATTTTTTGCGACACGACACCTGGAAGGAAAACGAATAATGAAACCGTCATTTGCAAAGTGTGTAGTGTTTTTCCTCACGCTAACCCTCGGATCAATCGCACATGCCGGTTGGCGCTCGGGGAAAGTACGGATTATCGCCTCTACTTATGAAGGTGACACAATGGCGTTCACGCTCGTCGGAGTAACTCCGAGCTGTTCGTGCCCCAGCTATTGGGCAAACCATATGTGTTTGGATGGGAGTCGGGCTACATATTCGCAGGAGTACGCGTTACTGCTGAGTGCAAAGGCGAGGGACATGACGATTCACGCCAACATAGATGAGGCCACGTGCCTGGTTAAAGCGATATATGAGTCGTGGTAACGGCGGAAATCGGGTATCGGACAGCTTGAACCGCTGGTTGGGGTGAAAACAGGCAAATGCCGGGGCCGTTCCCTGGGTTCCCGAACTGGACTCCCCAATTCGCAATTGCGTTGACCGCCCACACGACCGGAAATACAAACCGATTGACGAACCCGTTCGGATCTTCTCGTTGCGAAGAAGGTGTCAGAAGCATCTTTGATGCAGATAGAAATCCAGAAGTCAGGTTTCGATCGCCGAATAGATCAATGAGGAGAATTTTGTATGAAGTCGAAATATTTTCTTGGGGTTCTTGCCGCGTTTTTTATGACAAACGCGAACAGCGCCGATTACACCCCGTGGGCGGTACCAACGTATGCCGAGGTCGTTTCGGGCGGCATTGCCGTTTATGGCGCGTTTGGCAACGAAAGCGGCTGTACTAGAGAAAACATCGTCTTGTATCTGAATACCTACAGCGACTACGACGTTGTCGTGAGTATGGTGCTGGCGGCCATCACCGCACAGCGTGAGCTCAGGTTTTATACAAACCAATGCGCAACATTTACCTTTCACGGCGGTACGGTGAATCAGTCGATAGACGGGCATGCGATTTATTTCCGGTGACCGTGATGTCGCATTGAAAAGAGGGGTTGATCAGGACTTTTGCAAGAGTGGCCGATTTGCGAATAGAGAAGCGGTTTCGTTCGGTTTTCAATTGTTTACAGCGTGCCTATTCGATTGAGAAAAACTGAGTTGTATCAGGTTTGCAGTTCAATAAGTCTGTCACTGCTTTCGTTGGTGGACATGAAACAAGCATTGGAGAGGATTAGCACATGATCAGAAGAGGTTTTTTTGCCGTAGCAGTGCTTGTTTGTTGTCTGCAACCAGCGGATGCATCTCCATCATGGATGAGTACGTATCACTACGTCGGCGGTGTCTATGCTTATGGTGAAGCGGACACACTTTCAGTATTTCTTGACGGCATACAGTGTGCGAACCAAAAGAACTACTACCACATATCTCCGACGTACGTAAACAACGCGAAACAGCTAATTACAATGATTCTGACCGCGAAAGCATCCGGCAAAAGAGTACGGTTCTTTGAAGACTCGACGATTGACACCTTGGGCTGCTACGTAAAGGGTGTTTGGATAGAAGACTGACAGGCGGTGCCAGATGTTTTTATCGGAGATTCATCAGCAGAGGACAAGTCAATGAATAGGAAAAAATCATCGTTATGTGCCGTACCTTTACAGTTGTCGCAATGTTTTTTGTTGTTGGAACTTCGGGTGCGTCTGAATCAGTAACGGGTACGGTCGAAAGAATGATGATGGACGAAAACTACAACACAAAGCTGTTCGTTAAGCTGTCGAGCCCGGTGTTGAATCCTATTTCGTGTTCGACGCACCCCATCTGGGACTTTGTGTTGGATGTCAACACCGAGTTGGGATGGCAGATGTACGCGATACTGCTGAATGCCTATCACAAAAGCACTCAGGTCACTCTCCTTGGTAAGAACGATTGCGGTGTCTTCGATGGAGTCGAAACGTTGCGCCGTATCGATTTGTTGTAATACGGCAGAAAAGGAGAGAACGGTGTCAGGTTTGTGTAGGTGTTTGGTGAATCTAGGGTCGAACAGGAGTTTTCGGGGAGTGTTTGACCTAGGCGATCTGGTGAAAATAAACCTGACACCTTCTTAGCTAAATAAAAAGGAAGAGAAATGACTATCAGAAAACTGGGTTTCGCCTGTATTGCCGCATTACTTTCAACAACGGCCACTGCGGCTATAGGTCAAGAGACATTAACTATCGACTTTGTCGGGGCAGCCTCGGCAGCTCATCCGGTTCAGTCGGTTCAATTAATACCTAGCGTCGGCTTCGACAGCACCACTTCCTTGGGAGCGTGTCCACTTGTGGACGGAAAGGTGTATTTTGAAGGGATCCCGGAAGATACTGGTATTACGACAATCTTGTTGGCCGCCAAGTTCAGCGGCCAGCCCGTGAGGATCTATTGGGATGACAGCTTCAGAAGTTCGCGGGGATATTGCATGCTCTTGGCTATACGGGCGTATTAATCGACGTCAACTTTGATCAGACGACATGACTGCTTGCCGTGCTGTATGAGTCGCGGTAACGACGGACATCGGACGCCGGTTAGCTCGGCCGCTGGTCGGCGTGAAGTGAAGACAAACCGGCGGGCCCTGACTGGGTTCAGGACTTGAATCCCCCCAATTCATACCCATTTGCTGGAAATACCCCCGGTCAAAAGGCTAAGCTTTCCGTCATGAACACCCAAAACATCCTGCTGGGCGTAACCGGCGGCATCGCCGCCTACAAAACGCCGGAACTGGTGCGGCGCCTGCGCGACCGCGGCGCCAAGGTGCAGGTCGTCATGACGCAGGGTGCGAGTCAGTTCGTCACTGAAACCACGCTTCAGGCCGTGTCCGGCAATCCCGTCCGCAACAACCTCTGGGACAAGGACGCGGAGGCCTCGATGGGCCACATCGAGCTGGCCCGATGGGCGGACCAGGTCATCATCGCTCCGGCAACCGCGGAGTTCATGTCTCGACTGGCCGCGGGTGCCGCGCCGGACCTCCTGTCCACGCTTTGTCTCGCCACCGAAGCGCCGGTCACCCTCGCACCCGCGATGAATCACGTCATGTGGGCAAACCCCGCCGTGCAGGCGAACCGCAAAATCCTCGAATCGCGCGGCGTCACCCTGCTCGGTCCGGCCGAGGGCGATCAGGCCTGCGGTGAAATCGGCGCCGGCCGTATGGTGGAGCCGGACGACATCGTCGCCGCCCTGCTCGGCTGGCCCGCGTCGCCCGCGGACCTGCCGCTGTCCGGCAAGACCGTCATCGTCACCGCGGGTCCGACCCGCGAGGCGATCGATCCGGTGCGTTACATCAGCAATCACAGCTCGGGCAAGATGGGCTACGCCATGGCCGAGGCGGCGCGCGATGCCGGCGCCCGTGTCGTTCTACTGTCCGGCCCGGTCAACCTGCCCGCGCCCGCGGACGTCGAGCTCGTGCCCATCGAAACGGCGGAAGAGCTGTTCGCGGCAACGCACAGGCGCATCGATGACGCCGATATTTTCATCGCCGCCGCGGCCGTGGCGGATTACCGTCCCGCGAGCGTCGAGACCAGCAAGATCAAGAAGTCGAAAAACGATCTGTCGCTCGAACTCGTGCGCTCCCCCGACGTGTTGGCATCGGTCGGGAAGCTCAACGATGGGCCGTTTACGGTGGGTTTTGCCGCCGAGACGGACAAATTGCGTGAGCACGCGCTCGGCAAACTCGAATCGAAGCGTCTCGACATGATCATTGCCAACGAGGTCGGCAACGGCCGGGCGTTCGACCAGGACGACAACACGGTCCACGTCTACTGGCGCGGCGGCGAAAAGGCGTTTCCCACGGCTGCAAAAACCGAACTTGCCAAAGACCTGGTCGATCTCATCAGCGAACGGTTTTCCGCGGGATTCGGCTCGGCCACCGTCACCGAGCTGCCGACCCTGGCCAGCAACGACTAAAAAAGCGACCGTAAGATGCGTTCAATTGAACTGAAGATTCTGGATGCGCGCGTGGGCGAGGAGTTTCCGCTGCCGCACTATGCCACCGACGGCTCCGCCGGTCTGGACATGCGGGCCTGTATCGATACGGCAATCACCGTCGAACCCGGCGCCACCGAGCTGATCCCCACCGGGCTTGCCATCCACATCGCCGACGGCGGTCTCGCCGCGGTGCTGCTGCCGCGTTCCGGGCTCGGCCACAAACATGGGCTGGTGCTCGGCAATCTGACCGGGCTCATCGATTCGGACTACCAGGGGCAGGTTTACATCTCCTGCTGGAACCGCAGTCAAACGGCCTATACCGTGGACCCCGGCGAACGCATCGCGCAGATGGTGTTCGTGCCGGTCGAGCAGGTGCGCTTCGACGTCGTGGACGAGTTCGATCAGAGCGAGCGCGGCGAAGGCGGGTTCGGGCACTCGGGGACGGGATAGCGAAGCGTCGCCGGTCAGGACGAGCTCCTACAGTTCGGGTAAGTTTTACTGCGCGAGCGGGATCGGGCCGCGAAAGCGAACGCTAGTTCAGGCCCTTGAGTTCTTTGAAGCGAATGATGTCCCCATCGAATCGCGCGGCCATTTCCTCTTCGTCCGTGCGGAACTTCGAGAGGTTGTTTTCATGACGGGCAATGGTCTGTTTCGTTTCGTTGATGTCTTCGGACAACGCCGGATCGATCATTTCGGCATCCGGGTCCGTCGAATACGGACGGAAGTTCTCTGCCAGGGTTTGCAGTGAGTCGAGACGGCGCTTCAGGTTGCGAAGATAAAGTTCGGTCACGCGCGCCTGGGCCTGAAACAGTTCCACGCGCCGGTCGCGGTGCATGATGATTTCTTCGATGGAGAGATAGGTCGCCAGCAGCGCGGCGTCGGCGCGGCGCTTGAGTTCCTCCTGCTGCTCCAGTTCCAGCTGGCGTCGTTCCGCGGCGAGTTCTTCCTCGGTCTTCTTGCCGCGCACGACGTCGACGGTAACGCCGGCGTCGTTGACAATCTGTTTTTCGAGTTCGGCGGCATCGATGGGAACCCTGTCGCCGTAATGCACGACTCCGTTTTCGTCCACCCACCGGTATGCGGCGCGCTGATTGGTCTGGGCGTAGGCCAGCGACGGCAGGACGCAGAGCAGCGCGATGTAAAAGAGTGTTTGCCGCATCAGCGAAATATCACACAAATGTCAACCTGCGAAGAGGGACTGGTTCAAAGAATTAAGCTTAGTAGTCTGGCCAGCTTCTGTAAACTTGCGACGATGATTATCGCCAATGTTTATGGCCAATTCAGGAACTTAGCGCTGTAACCCGTACTTTTCCCGGTAGGCGAGGACAGGCGCAAGGTGCTCGCCGTATTCCTTTGATTCTTCGAGCAAATCGATCATATCTTCGAGTTTGAGGATGCTCACCACGGGTATTCTGAGCGTCTGCTCGAGCTCTTCGACGGCGGATCGCGCGTCGCGGCCAACCTCTTGACGATCCAGTGAAATGATGAGGCCGGTGACTTCGGCGCCTTCGCCCTGGATGATATTGACGGCTTCGCGTACCGCGGTGCCCGCGGTGATGACGTCGTCGACGATGACGACCTTCCCCGCGAGCGGCGCGCCGACAATGCTGCCGCCCTCGCCGTGTCCTTTCGTTTCCTTGCGATTGAAAGAATACGGCACGTCAACATCGTGATGTTCCGCCAGCGCCGCGGCGGCCAGAGTCACCAGCGGAATACCCTTGTAGGCGGGCCCGAACAGCATGTCGAATTCGATGCGCGAGTCGATGATCGCCTGCGCGTAATAGCGGGCGAGTTTTGCCGCGGCGTAACCGCTGCTGAATAGTCCGGAATTGAAAAAATACGGGCTTTTTCGGCCGGATTTCAGCGTGAACTGACCAAACTGCAGGGCACCCAGTTCGAGTGCAAGTTCGAGAAAGTCGCTTTTATAGGCATGCATGATATTGGACTGAGTCAAAGCTTCTGTATTATGGCCAGCTTTAGTCGATCGTTTACCGCCGACTCCTCTCGCGCGGGAGTATGCCACAGCCTTCGACCTGCGTGTTGCAGGATCACACGTGTTGTAACAGTGAATAGCATGAGGACTGAAAAAGAATGCGAATCATTAGCCTAAATGCAAACGGAATTCGCGCCGCCGCCCGCAAAGGTTTCTTCGACTGGATGCGGCAACAGAAAGCGGACGTCGTATGCATACAGGAGACGAAAGCGCAGATTCACCAGCTGACCGATGACGTTTTTTCGCCGTCCGGATATCACTGTTATTACGAGGATGCCGTCAAAAAAGGTTACAGCGGTGTCGCCGTTTACAGTCGTAACAAACCGGATCGGGTGATACGTGGTTTCGGGGAGAAAGAGTTCGACGACGAGGGACGCTATCTGGAGGTTCGCCTCGGCAAGTTGAGCGTCGCGTCGGTCTATCTTCCCTCGGGGTCGTCCAGCGAAGAGCGTCAGGCCGCAAAATTCCGTTTTTTGGACGTCTTCATGCCGCATCTGCGCAAGCTCCGCCGCCGCCGCTCCGAGTACGTTCTGTGCGGCGACTGGAACATTGCCCACAAGAAAATCGATCTCAGGAATTGGCGGTCGAACCAAAAAAACTCCGGGTTCCTGCCGGAGGAACGCGAATGGATGGAGGCGCTGTTCACGACCGAACGTTATGTTGACGCCTTCCGGGTCGTCAACGAGGAGCCGGATCAGTACACGTGGTGGTCGAACCGCGGCCGGGCCTGGGACAACAACGTCGGGTGGCGGCTGGATTACCATGTCGTGACGCCCGGTCTCAGGGACAAAATTCTGCGTACGGACATCTACAAGGACGATCGATTCTCCGATCACGCGCCGTTGACGATCGACTACGACTGGAGCGGATAGCTGAGCACCGCCTCTCCTCTTGCCGACGACGCGGGGCGCACCTGGCGCTATTACCTGCAGCGCCCGGTCGTGATCATCTTCTTTCTCGGGTTCTCGGGCGGCCTCCCGTTTCCGCTGGTGTACACGACGATGACCGGATGGCTGGAGAGCGCCGGCGTCGTTCGGAGCACAATCAGTACGTTCGCCTGGCTCGGCTTTGCCTACAGCTTCAAATTTTTATGGTCGCCGCTGGTTGATGCGCTGCCGTTGCCGGTGCTGACCCGGTTATTCGGGCGGCGCCGGGCCTGGCTGCTGCTTGCGCAGCTCGGGCTTGCCGCCAGCATATTCTCGATTGCGCACTTCGATCCGACGATGGAGATCGCCGCATTCGTCATGATTGCCGTCGCAATCGCTTTCCTCTCGGCGACCCAGGATATCGTCATCGATGCGTACCGTATCGAGTCCGCCGATCAGGAATTGCAGAGCGTGCTTGCCGCATCGTACCAATACGGTTATCGGCTGGGAGTCCTCATGGCGAGCGCGGGCGCGCTCTACATCGCGCAGTTTGCCTCCTGGACGATCAGCTACCAGACCATGGCTGCGTGTATGCTCGTTGGTATCGTCACGACGCTCCTGTGTCACGAACCCGAGGTGCCGAGGACCATCTCGTCCCGCCTCGGCGGCGGCGCCGGCAAGCTTGCCCGCTGGTTGAAGATTGCCGTCGCCGAACCGCTTCTCGACTTTTTTGCGCGGTATCGGACCTGGGGTTTTGTCGTCCTGGCATTCGTGTCCTCGTTCTGGATCAGCGACCGCGTTCTCGGCATCCTCGCTTACCCCTTTTACATCAACATTGGATTCTCGCTGGCCGAAATTGCGAGCGTGTCGAAAGTCTACGGCGTTATCGTGGCGCTGGTCGGCGCCGCCGCCGGCGCGGGCGCGCTTCTTCGTTTTGGGTTGCGTCGTTGTATCGTCGTGGCGCCCGTCCTGCTGACGGCGACGAACCTGATGTTTGCCATGATGACCGTCACCGGTCCGCAGCTCGAGATGCTGGCGGTGGTGATCAGCTTCGACAATTTCGCACAGGGATTCGGTTCCACCGTGATGATTGCCTACATGTCGAGTCTCATCAATCTCGAATTCACGGCGACGCAATACGCGTTGATCAGTTCGATCGGAACGTTCATCGGCAAGGCCGTGGCCGGTTATTCGGGCGACGTGCAGTTGGCCGTCGGCTGGTACAACTTTTTCCTGTACGCGGCGGCCACCGGAGTCCCGTCCGTTCTCCTGGCCATGGCCGTCGCCTGGAAAATGAAACAGGAGGAAGCGTGAGAGCGGAGTTCGAGGAGGTCGAGGTAGGCCGCCTCGACGAGATAGACGACCCGGGCTGCCGGGAGTTTCGCATCGGCGACGGGGACTGGCCGTTCAAGGGTTTCGTGGTGCGCCGCGGGGACGCGGTTTACGCCTATCAAAACTTCTGCATGCACGTCGGGCATCCGTTGAACTGGAACCCCGACAGTTTTCTCACCGAGGACAAAACGCAGATCATCTGTGCGTCGCACGGCGCTCTGTACGACATCGTCAGCGGGGACTGCGTCGGCGGTCCTTGCCGCGGCAAAACGCTGCGCCGGGTCGATTGCGAGATCCGGGACGGGATGATCGTGGTGTGCGGGCCGAGCGGGGCCTGATCCCGCGTCCCTGCTAACGGCGCCGTTCCAGGATATCGAGCGGATCGTGCCAGCCTAGCGGGATCTCGCCGGTTTCCTGGCCGGTAAAATCCTCGGGGTCCATGTCGACCGCGCCGGACCAGTCCTCGGGGGCGTCCACTTTTTCGATGATCAGTGTCGGCCAGGTCTCCATATCGACCTCGTCGATAGTGCCGTCAAAAAACTGCAATTCGATCGTCGCCGACTGCTCGTCGAATGCGACGATCTCGAACAGGCTGCCGTTCGATCGCCGATACCAGTTGCCGATTACGGGTTCCGCTCCAACCATGTTGCGCCCTTTTCGTGCGTTGAGTTGTTGTGTCCCTTACGAATAAATCCAGTGTTGCCAAGTCTTAACTCAGGTATAGGCGATTCTGGGCGCTTCGCAAGTAGAATCGTGCGGCCGAGGTTTTTTCAGCCCACTGTTAGGGCTTGTTACCGCGAGTTCGTCGTCACGGGCCCCGGCGCCTGTTTCAATCCAAACAGTAGCCGCGCCGGCGGCGGTCCGGTGCGAGACCGGCTCTAGCGCTTTTGCAGCCGCCAGTCCCATATCGCATGTCCCTTGCCGAGGCCGCGGCGCTCGAATTTGGTCGTCGGCCTGTCGATCGGCCGGTCACCGGCATGCGCGCTGCGTTCAATCAGGGTAAACCGCTCGTCCGCCGCGATCACTTCGTCGATGTGTTCGGCGTAGTTCGCCCAGTCCGTGGCGATGAACAGCTCGCCCCCGCCGGCCAGTTTGTCGGCGGCGAGCTCGAGGAATTCCGGCTGTAGCAGACGCCTTTTGTGATGGCGTTTTTTTGGCCAGGGATCGGGAAAATACAGATTGATTCGCGCAAGCGAACTCCCGGGTATCTGTCGCTGGAGGACGTCCACGGCGTCGTGCGCGATCAGCCGAACGTTGTCGATTCGGCGTTCCTGAATGAGCAACAGACAATGGCCGATACCGGGATCGTGCACCTCGACCCCGAGATAGTTACGGTCAGGATCGTTCGCGGCTTGCTCAACCAGCGTTTCACCGTTGCCGAAACCGATTTCGAGCACGACCGGCGCGTCCCGGCCGAACAGCGTTTCAAACGACAGTTCGGCATCGGCAACGTCCACGCCAAAGGCGGGCCAGAGCTCGTCGAGCGCGCGGGACTGCGATTTCGTCATGCGGCCGGTTCGTTTGACGAAGCTGCGGACCTGGCGTGGGTGTTCAGGTGCCATGGATGTCTTTGCGGTTGCCGTGTGGCCGCCTATTCTAGCGAATGTCGGAAAGGTCGCCCGTCGGGACGGGCGAATTGCCGGCCATTGCAATGCTCCTGCCTTTTTCGTTGAATGGGTGGACCATGAATGTGCTTCGGCCTTCAATACGCAAATCCCGCAGCCGTCGACTGGCCGGCGGGGTTGCCGTCGCCGGCCTGCTTGCCCGCGCGCTGATACCGCTGGGGTACATGCCCGGCAATCTCCTTGCGGGCGAATTCATGGTGTTGTGTCCGAGCGGGCTGCCCGGTCAAATCGCCGAATCCCTGCACCATCACCACGGCGAATCGGAGACGGTGTTCGATGCCGACCGGACCTGTCCTATCGGCGCCGCACTGCAATACGCCGCGATTCCGACCGACGTCGTCGACACGGACGTATCGGCCGGTTTCCGGGAAGCACCGGTGGCCGAGCCGGTCGCTTTGCTCGGTTTGAGGCCGCTGCGACGCTTCCACGCCCGCGCACCGCCCGCCGTCAGGATCTGAACAAAACGTATCCATCGAAGACCGCTTGCCGATAGCGGTTTTCCGTACGCGTATTCCTGACAGCGGGACAGCCAATGAAAAGAACAGTCTGCAGCGCGGCGTTGTGCGCCGCCATCCTATATTCACCGATCTCCAGCGCCGATCCGGGCGCGATTGCCAGCGCCGACGAGCATGCGCCCATTGGCGTGATGGGCGACCATTTCCACGCGAAAGGCGAGTGGATGATCTCCTACCGTTTCATGACCATGCCGATGAAAGGCAACCTGGACGGCAGCGACCGTATTTCCTCCGACGAAATCGCGACGACCGTGCCGAATCGCTTTTTCGGCAACCCGGGGCAGCCGCCGACGCTGCGGATCGTGCCGACCGAAATGACCATGGACATGCACATGCTGGGTTTGATGTATGCCCCGACCGACCGCATCACGCTCATGGCCATGTTGAACTACGTGACGAAGGACATGGATCACACGACGTACCAGGGCGGCATGGGAACGACCGTGTTGGGCGAGTTCACGACCGAAACGAGCGGTCTCGGTGACTCGTCGCTGTCCGCGCTCGTCAGCCTCCGCGACACCGAATCCGCCAAGATGCACGCGATCGTCGGCGTCTCGATCCCGACCGGGGACATCGAGGAGACCGACGACATCCTGACACCGATGAACGTGCGGCCCACGATACGCGTGCCGTATCCCATGCAGCTCGGATCGGGCACCTGGGATCCCATCCTCGGCCTGAGTTATTCCGGGTTCGGGGACGCATTCGGCTGGGGCGCTCAATGGCGCAGCACGTTCCGGCTGTCGGAGAACGACGAGGACTACGAGCTGGGAGACGAGCACCGCCTGACCGGCTGGCTGAGCTACAGTTTCGTCGATTCGGTCAGCGCCTCGCTACGGCTCGAGTACATCGATCGCGACGACATCTCCGGAATGGATCCGGCCATCATGGGGCCGGTGCAAACCGCGGATCCGTCGAGGCAGGGAGGGTCGCGGCTGGACTTAGGAATCGGTCTCAACGTGGCCGGCCAAGGGGATCTGCACGGCTGGCGGCTGGCGCTGGAGTACATGGCGGCGGTCGAGCAGGATCTGAACGGGCCGCAGCTCGAGACCGATTCGGTGTTTACCGTGGGGATTCAGAAGAGCTGGTAGCTTGCGCGTGGGGTCGCCCGTCATTTCGGCCGGGCCGCGAACAGGCCCACGGCCCCCGCGACGATCAGCGTCCAGCCCAGCCACGCCGCGGTGCCGAGGCCCAGGAGGAGCGTGCCGGAAACGAACGCGGTCGCGCCGACGCCGAGCATGAATCGCTGCCGCTGCTGACTTTTGATCTGGTCGCGAAGGTTCCCGAGTTCGGCGGACTTGATACGCATGCTCAAACTGCCGTCGGCGGCGAGTTCGGACAGGTTGCGGATCACGCCGGGCAACTCGCGCAGCGCTTCCCTGAGCTGCGGCAGGTTTTCGCGGATGCTGTCGATCACCGCGCGGCCGCCGACCTGCTCGTCCATCCAGCGTCGTAACACCGGGTGCGCGGTTTTCCATAAATCGAGTTCCGGGTAAAGCTCGCGGCCCAGGCCTTCGATGTTGAAGAGTGTCTTCTGCAACAGGATGAGCTGCGGTTGAATCTCCATGTTGAAGCGGCGGGCGGTGTCGAACAGGCGGATCAGGACCTGAGCGAAGGAGATTTCGGACAAGGGCTTGTTGAAAATGGGTTCGCAGACGGTGCGGACGGCGGTTTCGAGTTCGTCGACGCGCGTGTCCGCCGGGACCCAGCCCGAGTCGACGTGCAGTTTTGCGATCTTGTAATAGTCACGATCGAAAAACGCCAGGAAATTCTCGGCCAGGTAGTGTTGATCCGTCGCGCTCAGCGTGCCCACGATGCCGAAATCGACCGCCGCGTATTTTGGGCGCTCCGGGTTTTCGACCTGCACGAAAATATTGCCGGGATGCATGTCGGCGTGGAAAAAGTTGTGTCGAAATACCTGCGTGAAAAAGATTTCGACCCCGTTTTCGGCCAGCACCTGGATGTTCGCGCCGGACGCCCGCAGTGCGTCCATGTCGCTGATCGGGATGCCGTGAATGCGTTCCTGTACGAGCACTTCTTTCCGGCAGTAGTCGTAATAGACGTTGGGCACGTACAGGAGATCCGAGCCCTCGAAATTGCGTTTCAGCTGCGCCGCGTTGGCCGCTTCGCGCATCAGGTCCAGTTCGTCCAGTACGGTCTTTTCGTATTCGGCAACCACTTCCAGGGGCCGCAGTCGCTTGCCGTTTTCCCAGTATTTGTCGGCGAGCGCGGCAACCGCATACAAGACTTCCAGGTCTCTTTCGATCAGAAGCTGCACGCCGGGGCGCAGCAGTTTGACGATGACCTCGGTACCGTCGGCGAGCGCCGCCGTGTGCACCTGGGCGATGGACGCGGCCGCGTGCGGCTCGACGTCGAAACGCGCGAAGACGTCCTTGACCGGCTGTTCGTAAATGCCGCCGAGTATCGACACGGCTTCTTCGCCGGGGAACGGCGGTACCTGGTCTTGCAGCTTCGCCAGTTCATCGGCGATGTCCGGCGGTAGCAAATCGCGTCGTGTCGACAGCGCCTGGCCGAACTTGACGAAAATCGGCCCGAGTTCCTCGAGTGCGAGGCGGATTCTTGCGCCCAGCGGTTCGTCGGAGTCGCCGGCTTTGGGGAAAAGGTAAAACAGAAATCGCAACGGTCGCAGAATGTGCGTTGCGGTAATGATCTCGTCGAGACCGTGTCGGACCAGCACGCGTTGGATGCTCACCAACCGGAGCAGGGTCTTCCAGCGCCAGTGCATTTACCGCTGGGATCCTTCGAGGCGCTGAATTCTCGCCTCCAGGCGGCCGACGTCGTCGCGCAAGCGGTTTACGCGGTCCCGAAATCTGTCCACTTCGTAACGGCTCGGCAGCGCGCGGCTTTCTTCCTGCAGGTATTCCGTGATGTTCTGTTGGATCGTGGCATGCGCGTCCCGGCTCCAACGGCCGATATTGCGCGCGACGTCTCCGATGCCCTGTGCGGCAACGTCACCGACCAGTCCGGAAAGCTCCTCCTCGATGTCCGGTCTGCCGTAGGCCATGAGCTGTTGAAACGCCTGCGCGGTTTCGGTGTTACCCGTGAGTTCGAGCGACCCGTTGCGTATGGCCGCGTCGCCGGGAACGGCGGCAAGGCTCGCGAGCGTCAGCAGGGAGCCCGTGATGACGACGTCCGGATCGTCGGCGTGGCTGATCAGTTCCAGTTCATCGGGCCCGACCTGGAAAAACACCGCAAGCGCGGTGTCGCGCACGCGGATGGCGACCACCTGTCCGTCCAGCTCCCGGCAAAGCTCGCGCGCCGGCGTTTTGGCGCGAATCTGACGGTTTATCATGCCGATGAAGGGGCGAACAATCCGTAACAGGGCGTCCATCAGATCTTGAATCCAACGTGCAGAGCGACGATGCCGGCCGTCATATTGTGAAACCGGCAGCGCTCGAAACCCGCTTCCTCCATCATGTCAAGCAACGTTTCCTGGTCGGGGTGCATGCGAATCGATTCCGCCAGGTACCGGTAGCTCGCCGGGTCGCCCGCCACGACTTTGCCCATGAGCGGCAGGACGTTGAAGGAATAGAAGTCGTACATCGGCCGGATGGCATCCGAGGGTTTCGAGAATTCCAGGATCAGCAGTTTGCCGCCGGGTTTCAGGACGCGAAACATCGACCGAAGCGCCGCGCTCTTGTCGGTGACGTTACGCAGGCCGAACGCGATGCTGATGCAGTCGAACGTATTGTCCGCAAACGGCAGTCGCTCGGCGTCCACCTGTACGATCGCGAAGTTTCCGGCGGCGCCCGCGTCGATGAGCCGCTTGCGGCCTTCGATCAGCATCGCTGCGTTGATGTCGGCCAGGACCACCCGGCCCCCGGCGCCGACCTGACGCGTGAATTTGGCGGCGAGGTCCCCGGTGCCGCCGGCAAGATCCAGCACGCATTGACCGCGGCGGACGGCGGCCTGCTCGACCGTGAACCGCTTCCAGATGCGGTGCAGGCCACCGGACATCAGGTCGTTCATGACGTCGTAACGGCTGGCAACCGAGTCGAATACGCCTCTGACGCGTCCGGCTTTTTCATCCAGCGACACGGTCTCGTAACCGAAGTGGGTGGTTTCCTTACTCACGAATCTGCGCGGCTCTCGGGCTTTTTGCGAGCATACCCTGCCGCTTCGAGGCGGTCGAGGTAGGACTGCCAGCGCAGGTCGTATTCGTCGCCGAGTTCGTAGAGATACTTCCAGGTGTAGAGGCCGGTATTGTGGCCGTCGTCGAAAATCAGCCGGACCGCGTAGCGGCCGACGGGTTCGATCTCGACCACGGCGACGTTTTCCTTGCCCGTCTGCAGGGTTTCCTGGCCGGGGCCGTGGCCTTTGACGTCGGCGGACGGCGAATGGACGCGCAGATACTCGAAACTCAGGTCGAACTCGCGGCCGTCGGCATAACGGATCGTCAGCAGCCGCGATTTCTTGCGCAGGCGGATTTCGGCGGGAACGGGCTCCATGTCGTCAACTTTACGAATGAATAGTGTTAACGGGCCCTAGAGTATATAGCGGCTCAGATCCTCGTCCTTGGACAATTCCGCCACGTGTTCGTCCACGTATCCGGCGTTCACCTGGATGCTCAGACCGCTCTTGTCCGATGCCTCGAAAGAGATTGTCTCGAGCAGACGCTCCATCACCGTGTGCAGGCGGCGGGCGCCGATGTTCTCGGTCGTCTCGTTCACGTGATAGGCGACTTCCGCAAGCCGCTTGACGCCGCTTTCGGTGAATTCGAGCGACACGTCCTCGGTTTCCATCAGGGCCGTGTACTGTGTCGTCAGCGATGCGTCGGGCTCGGTCAGGATGCGAATGAAATCCTCCGTTTCGAGCGATTTCAGTTCCACCCGGATCGGAAACCGCCCCTGTAACTCCGGCACCAGATCCGACGGTTTGGAGACGTGGAACGCGCCCGAGGCGATAAACAGGATGTGATCGGTTTTCACCATGCCGTATTTCGTCGTTACCGTGGCGCCTTCGACGAGCGGAAGCAGATCGCGCTGCACGCCTTCCCGCGAAATGTCCGCGCCGACGCCTTCGGAGCGCCGGGCAATCTTGTCGATCTCGTCGATGAATACGATGCCGTGCTGTTCGACGGCCTCGAGCGCCTGGGTTTTGAGGTCTTCCTCGTCCAGCATTTTCGCGGCCTCTTCATCGGTCAGATGCTTCATGGCCTCGCCCACCTTGAGCTTGCGCGTGCGTTGCTTGTTGCCGCCCAGGTTCTGGAACATGCTCTGCAGCTGGCTGGTCATTTCCTCCATGCCCGGCGGCGCCATGATCTCCACGCCGACCGGCATTGCCTGGATGTCGATTTCAACCTCTTTGTCGTCGAGTTTGCCCTCCCGCAGCATCTTGCGGAATTTCTGCCGCGTCTCGCTCATGTCGGTTTCGCCCTCGGTCTCGGCGGTAAAACCGACGCCGCGCGACGCGGACGGCAGCAACACGTCGAGGATGCGCTCTTCCGCGGCGTCCTCGGCCCGGTGCCGCACCTTGCTCATCGCGTCTTCACGCGTCATTTTGACGGCAACGTCGACCAGATCGCGGATGATGCTGTCGACTTCCCGCCCGACGTAACCCACTTCCGTGAACTTGGTCGCCTCGACTTTGATGAACGGCGCCTTGGCAAGTTTGGACAGCCGACGGGAGATTTCGGTCTTGCCGATTCCGGTCGGGCCGATCATCAGTATGTTTTTCGGGGTGATTTCGCTGCGCAGCGGCTCGTCCACCTGGGTGCGGCGCCAGCGGTTCCTGAGCGCGATCGCAACCGCGCGTTTGGCCTCGTCCTGGCCGATGATGTGTTTGTCCAGTTCCTGGACGATTTCTCTGGGTGTCATTTGTGACATGCGGGTATTCCGATTCAGCTGCCGTCCGCCGGCAGCGATTCAATCACGATATTCTGATTGGTGTAGACACAGATATCGCCGGCGATGTTCAGCGACTTCTCGACAATGGTTTTGGCGTCCAGGTCCGTATTTTTCACCAGGGCGAGCGCCGCGGCCTGAGCATACGGTCCGCCCGAACCGATCGCCATGAGATCGTCTTCCGGTTCGATCACGTCGCCGTTACCGGAGATAATAAAAGAGCTGTCCGTGTCGGCGACACACAGCAGGGCTTCGAGGCGGCGCAGGCGCCGATCCGTGCGCCAGTCCTTCGCAAGCTCGATGGCCGCGCGCGTGAGATTGCCGTACTGGTCGAGTTTGCTCTCGAACAATTCAAACAGCGTAAACGCGTCGGCCGTGCCGCCCGCGAAACCGGCGATTACCCGGCCGCCGGCCAGGGGCCGGACTTTACGCGCATTGCCCTTCATGACGGTGTTGCCCATGCTGACCTGTCCGTCGCCGCCGATGGCGACGCGGCCATCGCGGCGCACCGAGACGATCGTTGTCCCGTGAAACTGTTCCATTTGTTCGTCCTGACGTGCCTTAAATTTGCCCCGAGACGTGGCTGAGGCTCGGGCGAGGTGTTTGCCGTGAGGTCCACGGCCGGTGGTTTCCGGTAATCCCTGCTTCCTCTCGCCTCACCGCTTGGCCGACTTCCTTTTGGCTTTGGCCCTCGGGTGGGTCTGGTCGTATATCTGGGCAAGGTGCTGGAAGTCAAGGTGAGTATAAACCTGGGTTGTGCTGATGTTGGCGTGCCCGAGCAATTCCTGAACGCCACGCAGGTCATGGCTGGATTCCAGCAGGTGTGTCGCAAACGAGTGCCGGAACAGATGCGGGTAGACCCGCGTGTCGATTCCCTGACGTTTTGCCCAATACTCGACCCGGGCCTGGACCGAGCGGGGGCTCAAGCGTGTGCCGCGTTTGCTGACGAAAAGCGCCGTCTCCTCGGGATCGGCGAGCGCCGGTCGCGCTTTGTACCATGCGGCCAGCGCCTTCCGTGCGTAACGGCCGAACGGGAGGATACGGTCTTTATTGCCTTTGCCAGTGACGTGAACCGTGCCGTCGGACATGTCCACGTCGGTCGTATCGAGGCCGGTGAGTTCCGAGAGGCGCAGTCCCGAGGAATACAGGAGTTCCAGGATTGCGCGGTCGCGCTCGACGAGCGGGCCGTCGCCCGGGATGGCCAGCAGTCTGGCCATTCTGTCGGCGTCCAGGTTTTCGGGCAGTCGTTTGGCGCCTTTCGGCGCCCGGACGGAAGCCACCGGGTTGCGCTTTATATGTTTCTCGCGCAGCAGATAACGAAAGAAGGTCCGCGCCGCAGAGAGGCGTCGACGAATCGAGCTTGCGCTCAGGCCCCGGCGGTAGCTCGCGGCGCTGTAGGCGCGCAAATGCTCGTCGTCAACCTGGGCCCAGCGCTCGATACCCAGCGATTCACAGTGCGCCAGCAGCGTACCGAGATCCCGGCGATAGTGTTTGCAGGTATGCGGAGAGAGGCGGCGTTCCGTCTCCAGATGCCCTATGAATCGTGTGATCCACTCAGTCTCGTTTGCCCGCACGGTGCCTCCCTGGGTGCCCCGGCGCCGTCCGCCGCGGCTTCGAGGCTCAGAAGCGCTTCAGCGCGGCCGAAATCAGCTCGCCCAGGCGGGACAGGAAATCGATGCTCATCGCCGGATTAAACCGATTGACGTCGGCGCTGCCGATCGCCAGGAATCCGATGCTGCATTTGTTGCCCAGGGGCACCAGCGCACAGGAGCCGATTTCGTCCGTCTCGTCGCCGAAGAGAAAGTCACGTTGCGCGTCGCGCACCTGGCCACAGCGCGCCTTGCCGCGCGAAATGAAGGAATCGAACGGACGCAACAGAGGAGCGTCCTTCGCGAGCGGGCGGAAAAAGCGATCCTTTTGAATATCCGTGAACAGCTCCGGATCCCGGAACAGGACGAGGACCGAATGATCCGCGTCAAATCCGGTCCGCAACGAGGTTTCGCAGGCTTCGAGCGTCTCTTCGAGCGTGCCGGCGCCGAGCAGCGCAAGCGCGAGCCGGTGAATTCTTTCCGCCAGGCTGTCGTTCGCGCGCGCGACCTCGAGCAGTTCCCGCAGGCGCCGCTCGAGCTTCAAATCCTTCTGGCGCAGGGTTGACACCTGCCGTTCCACAAGCGACACGGTTGCGCCGGTCACGTGCGGTAAACGCAGGCTGTTCAGGAGTTCGTTATGCCGCTCGAAAAAATCGGGATTGGCTTTCAGGTAGTCGTGTACGGCGTCTTCGGACAGCGGGTCCACGGGATATTCGGGATTACGTTGTGTACTCATGGACTGGAGCCTCCCGTTAATCTTGTGCTGTCCGAGCCGGACGCAGCTTACCATGCATCGAGTCCCGCTGTTTTTCGCAAACGACATGCGGTTGGACTTTTGCTGACGGCATCGGTAGTTTACATAAACTCATCGTTACTCGAAAAAAAAACCTCAAACAAGAACAGACCGGGGACTCAAACAATGCGGCACATCATGGTCATGAACGCCAAGGGTGGTTGTGGCAAAAGCACTCTTGCGACCAACATTGCATCTTATTTTGCGGCGGAAGAAGGAATGACCGTCGCGCTCGCCGACTACGACCCACAGCGTTCCAGCCTCGACTGGCTCGAGCGCCGGCCGGAAGACCGTGCGGAGATCGTTGGTCTGGAAGCCTTCAAGGACGGCCTGCGCCGCGCCCCGCGGAGTGCGGACGTCGTGGTCATCGACGCGCCGGCCAGAACGCATGGCACCGAGCTGACCAACCTCGTCAAACACGCCGAGACGATTATCGTGCCGGTCCTGCCGTCGACGATCGACATGCAGGCCTCCGAGCGATTCATACAGGAGGTCAAGGACCTCGGCAAGATCGCGCGGAAACAGGCTAAAGTCGGTGTTATCGCGAACCGCGTCCGTGAATACACGCTGATATTCGAGGAATTGGACGAGTTCCTGTCGAAGCAGCGGGTGCCCTATCTCGCCGCGCTGCGCGAAGCGCAGAACTACGTGCGCGCGTACACCCGGGGACTGGGCATTTTCGAGCTGCCCGAGTACCTCGCCTGGCCGGATTGGGAGCAGTGGGAACCGCTCACGAAGTGGCTCAGGAGCGTCAGAAGCCAGCCCTGAATTCCTCTGCCAGGCTCGCGCGAATGCCTTCTTCCGGGTCCGCGTAGCGTGGCGTAACGCCCAGAATTTTGCGCATTTTGCGGGTGTCCAGCCGGCGCGATTCGTTCAGGAACGACAAGCGTTGCGCACTCCAATCCTGCCGGGCGTCCGCGAGCGTGATTTCCGGCGGCGCGGCCAGGCCCGCCAGTCGCGCGACCGCTTTCGAGAATTCCCCGCTGCTTCGGTGGTCGCCGTCCCCGACGTTGTAGACGCCCGCCGGGGCGCCTGTCGTCATCGCCGCCAGGCAACAGCGTGCGAGGTCGTCAACGTGGATACGATTGCCCGGACCCGAGTCCGCGTCGCGCAGGACGGCCGCGCCACCGCGCAGCCGCTCGACGCCGAGCCGTCCGGGGCCGTAAATGCCCGGTACGCGGAAGATCAGACAATCGGCGCCACGTTCGGCACACCAGTCCTGGAGCAGCGATTCCGCGCTCAGTCGCCGCCGCGCCCGGCCGGTGCCGGGATTTGCCGCCGCCGTCTCGTCGGTGAGCCGACCGCCGCGGTCGCCGTAGACGCCACTGGTGCTCAAATAAACGACCCGCGCCGGGGGCGTGTCCAGACCTGCCAGCAGCGCGGCAAGCCGCGGATCGCCGGCGCCGTGCGCGGGCGGTGGAATCGTGTACAGCAGGGTCCAGGGCGCCGGCAGGGACGGTACGCGCGCCCCTTCACGGTCCAGATCGAGAACATGGATCGTGAGGTTCCGGTCGCCCAGCGGCGAGCGGCTCAACCCGACGGTGCCGTCGGCGGGGAGCAACGCCAGGACGCGCCGGCCGGTGTAACCGGTGCCTGCGACAGCGTAGTGCATGGTAGGGCGGCCGGCCAACGTTAACAGGGCCTAGGACCCGGCGTCTGCGGTCTCGTCGGCGTGCAAATGCGTGCGCAAGTCGGGAATGGCCGGCAACGGGGATCGCGAGACCAGCCCGAGCCCCGCCCGATAGGCGTCGGCGGCGGCGTCACCCTCGCCGAGGCGGTTCAGCAGACGTCCGTACTCCTGATAGGCTTCCGGGGTCGGGCGGAGGGTAATCACGGTTTCGAGGTAGCTGCGGGCCTTGCCCCAGAGTTCGTTCTTGAGGCATAACCGGGCGGCGGTCAGCAACAGATCCGCGTCGTCCGGGTGGTCGCTCAACCAGCCCTCGGCGCGTTTGAGCTGTTTCAACGGGTTGTCGCTGTCGACCGTGCCGAAAACTCTCACCAACGGTCCCACCCAGCGCCGTTTCAGCGCCGCCGCGATTTCCTTTTCCGCCTGTGCGTGAAGTCCCAGGCGGACCATCGACGCGTAATAGGTTTCGACCAGGTCCGGATTGTCGCGGAGTTCCTTGGTCACTGCCTTCCAGGCTGCTGCCAGCGACTCGGCGTCCGCCGCTTTCCTGAGTTCCTCCGTGTGCACGCGCAGCGACCACCGGGCGAGCGTTTCGTGATCCAGGCGGCCGTGTTTTTTGAGTCGCGGCAGCAGACTGGCAAGATGCCGCCAGTCCTCCAGGCGGAAGTACAGCCGGCCCAGCAGGGCTAGGGCATGGCTGTGGTTGGGCGTGTTTTCCTCGATGCGCCGAAGGGTCGCGAGCGCCGGCTCGTACTGGCCCTGATCGAGCTGGAATTCCGCCTGCGTCAGGAGCACCGCGTTGGAGGCCTCCGGCGTCTGCTCGTAGGCTTGTTTGAGCCAGCTGTCCCGGCGTTCGTCCTGGCCGAGCAGATGGGCAGCGCGAGCCGCCTGAAGATAGTTCAACAGCGGAGCGTCGCTGCTGCCCGCGGCCCGCGCCAACATTTTTTCACCGCGTGCAAAGTTGCCTTCGGCGATCTGAATCATGCCGTCGGTGAGTTTCTGTCCGGCGCGGCCGCTGCGATACCGTCCCGCCGCCTGACCGATATTGCGCGGCGCCTTGTAGATTTTAACCAGGCTCCATGCGGCAAAAACGGCGAGGAGGATCAGGCCCAGCAACACCGGCACCGACATCTCGATCAGGTAGCTCCTGAAATTGATGACGACGTAACCCGGGTCCTGCAGCAGGAAGTGCGCGGCGAATGCGCTGAGCACCAGGGCGGTGACGACGATCAGACCGAATTTCATTGCGCCGGCTCGGTTTCCGTGCCTTCGCCCTCGATTCGCGATGCCTCGATGAACGCTAAGTACTCCCGAATCAGACGTAAGGACCCCGAGATATCGGGCATGGCGCGCGTGAACGAGCTTTCCCGAATCTCTCCGATGGTCTGCAGCGCGCTGCGGACCGGCGTGCTTTCGGTGTCGTAATACTCCCGCAGCCACGCCGAGGCGTCGTCCAGGCTCTGCTGGAAAAGCGCCTGTTCACCGCGCAGCATCGCCAGTCTCGCGGCCTGCAGCTGCAGTGCGAGATTCGCGCGCAGGAAGTAAACGGCCTCGGGAGCAATGAGCGGGCGCGCGGCTTCGTCCGTTCGGCGGACGCTGACAACGCCCGAAAGGGCATTTTTTAAAGAGGCCACCGCCCGATCGGTTCCGCTGAGTTCGGCATCGACTGCCGGGTCGTCGTTCTCCTCGACCAGAATCTGCCGCCGAATCGGCAGGGAATCGACGACCCTCGACAGGCTCGCCAATGTGAGCGTTGCGCCCTCGATGTCCGGGTTTTCGAGGACTTCCAGCTCGCGTATCTCGTCCGACAGGGCGCGGCGAACGTCGGTCAGCCCGGGATCGCCCAGTTCGACGATACGTTCGTCCGCCAGCTCGAGCGCCAGCGTCGCGAGCGGGGGATTGCCCGCCAGCTGTAGCTGCGCATTGGCAATCTGCATGTAGTACTCCGCCTCGGCCAGCAGCCATGCGTCGCGGGCGCCCGTGGATATGCCGCGCAGGGCGGTCAGCGCGCTTTCGATGCTGGCAACGCGGGCCGGGACGGATTCGAGAAGCTCGAGGCGCTGTTCCAAACGCGGCTGCAGCGCGCGCTCGACGGCATCGATGTCGACGGCCGAACCGCCGCTGCTCTCGAGCTGGGTTATCTGCCGGTTGAGATCGGCCAGAGCCGATTCGTTGGACCGGATCGAGGCGGACAGCGCCGCCATCCGTTGTTCGGCCGCGTCGTTCGCAGACGTGTCCTCGCCGGCGAAAAAAGCGACGTAGGCAACGCCGGTCAGCGCGCCAACGGAGGCAAGCAGCGCGATGAACGCCGTCAGTGCCGTCAAGCGTCCGGGACGCCGCTCCGTGGCCGCCGGTTCGGCGACGATGTCCATGTCCTCGAACAGCGCGTCCTCGGAGCTGTCTTTCTCCGGCCCGTCGGCGCCAATCTCCTCGGTGTTGGCGATGTCCTTGTCGCCATCGTTTTGGCCGTTGGGTTTATCAGTCATGTCGGGGGTCATGTCGGGGGTCCGGGTCCCTGTGCAGGCTCGCCACCAGAGCGTCTACGACGTCGCTCGCTCCAGGCCCCGGCGATTGGACACAGAGGACGCCGGGAAGCCGTTCAAGCGCCGTTTGTATCACACGTTCGCTGGGGCCCACCAGTCGGGTAGTCTCCAGGCCGCGCAGGCAGGCCGGCGGCAAAGCGTGCAGCAGGCCGTCCAGCGATGCAACGCTCATCACGACCACCGCATCGATGCCGCCGCTCCGCCAGGCGTCTTCCACGGCGCTCAGCTCCGCCGCCGTAAACCGGTGTTTTTCACGGCGGTAGACCGACAAATACTGAACGTGCGCGCCACGGTGACGCAGAGTTTCGGCCAACAGCTCCCGGCCCGATTGGCCGCGCACGATGGTGACGGTTTTGCCCGCAACGTGCTTCAGCGAATCCTCGGCAAGGAGATGCTCGCTGTCGTAACCCGCTGACGGGACGATATCCGCGTGGCCGCCCGCGCTGGCGACGGCCGCGGCCGTCGCTGGCCCGACGGCGGCGAATTGCGCGTCGTTACCGGCGAAAGCGCTCAGCCCGTAACGGACCGCGTTGGCGCTGACGAAAATAACGATGTCCGGGGGCCGCAGCGCTTTGGCGTCCGCGGCAATATCGGCTGCCGCGCGCGGCACGATATCGATCACCGGAAACGCATGCACACGGCCGCCGCGGGCCTCGACGGCCCGGATCAGTTCGTCCGCCTGGCGAGCCGGGCGGGTGACGAGCACGCCGATACCGGCGAGCGGCCGCGCGGTCATTAGCCGCTGCCCGCCAGCAGATCGGCGGCGCCCAGCTCCAGGAGCCGCTCGGCAAGCGCAAGTCCAAGCGCGTTGGCGTCCGCCGGATCGCCGCTCACCGTCTCACGCAGGACTGTGCGGCCGTCGGGACTCGCGACGAGGCTTTCGAGCGAAAGCGCCTGCCCGCGCAGCGTTGCGTAACTGGCGATCGGCGACTGACAGCTTGCTTCCAGGCGCCGGGCGACGGCGCGTTCGGCCGTCGTCGTGAGCTTGCTGTCCGGATCCTCCAGCGGTTTCAGCAGCGCCTCGAGGTCGGCCCTGTCGCTTCGGCATTCGATACCGATGACGCCCTGCGCGGCGGCCGGCAATACTTCGGCGGGTGTCAGCTCCGCGGCGATCCGCGCCGACATGCCGAGACGTTCGAGGCCCGCACAGGCGAGGATGATGGCGTCGTAACGGCCGCTGTCGAGCTTCTCGAGCCGCGTGTTGACGTTGCCGCGCAGGGGTTCGATCCGGAGGTCGGGCCGTAAAGCAAGCAATTGGGCCTGTCGCCGGAGGCTGGAGCTGCCGACCCGCGCGCCCTGGGGCAGCGCCGCGAGCGTGGCTGCTTTGCCGGAGACCAGCGCGTCGAACGGGTTCGCCCTCTTGAGGACGGCCACGAGCGCGAAGCCGTCGGGCATTTCGGCCGGCACGTCTTTCATCGAATGCACCGCAATGTCGGCCTGTCCCTCCGCCATCGCGATTTCCAGTTCCTTGATGAACAGCCCCTTGCCGCCGATTTTTTGCAGGCTTCTGTCGAGTACCTCGTCGCCGCGCGTCGACATTGGCGCAAGTTCGACGCCGGCGACGTCCGGCAATCCCCGAATAAGCGTCGCAACGTGTTCGGCCTGCCACAGGGCCAGGGCGCTTTTTCGGGTTGCAATGCGGATGTTCACTTGAGGTTTCCTCGCAGTCTGCGCCTAACCGCGGCGAGGTGCCGACGGCTGACTTTCAACGGTTCGGTGTCGGCATGGCCGCGGAGCCGCACGGACACTTCGCCGTCGTCCGCTTTGTGCAGCGTATCAATTTGCGACACCGCAACGAGAGCGCTGCGGTGAATGCGGACGAAGCGATCGGAAAACTCCTGTTCGAGCTGTTTGAGCGAGTCGTCGATCAGGTGCTGTCCGCCGCCGTAACAGACGCGCGTGTACTTCTGATCCGACTGAAAATAGGCGACTTCGTCAATGGGGATCAGTTTCATCTCGCCGTGTACCCGGGCACAGAGATGGCTGCGGCGTTCTCCGATGCCGGCGGTTTTTGCGACCGAGCCCAGCGCCGCAGAGCTGATCCGCGCGGCCTGCTCAAGCGCCTTTCCGAGTCGCTCGCGGCGAACCGGTTTCAACACGTAGCCGACGGCCTGTGCGTCGAAGGCGTCGATCGCGTACTGGTCGTAGGCGGTCGTGAACACGATGGCGGGTGGATTGTCCAGGGCGTTGATGTGGTGCGCCGTTTCGATGCCGTCCATCCCGGGCATGCGAATGTCCAGCAAAACCACGTCGGGCGAATGTCGTGCGACCAGAGCCAGGGCGTCCTTGCCGTTGCCGGCATCGCCGATGACCGCGTGGTCCCCTGATTCCTCGAGTATCTGCCGCAGGCGGTCGCGTGCCGGCGCTTCATCGTCGACGATCAACACCCTCACGGCAGGTCCTCGTCATGGGGGAACGTAAGCTGCACGGAGTAGCGCTCCGCCGTTTCGTCGACGGCGACGCTTGCGCGCTGTCCGTAAGCCAGCTCGAAACGCTGCCGGATATTGCTGAGCGCCATCTTGTTGCCCTTTTTACGGTTTTCGGTTGACCTGGCCACCGGGTTCGAGACCTCTATGCTCAGCGTATCGCCGTTCTGGACCCCGCTTACGAGCACCTCACCACCGTCCGGCAGAAGCTCGATGCCGTGATAGATCGCGTTCTCCAGCAGCGGCTGAATGGTCAGGCTCGGGATCAGGGCCCGCATCGGCAGGTCCTGAATGTCCCAGCGTACCCGGAGGCGCTCCCCCAGCCGCAGCTTTTCGATGCGTTGATAGATCGCCGCGACTTCGAGCTCCTCTTTCAGCGTCGTCCGATCTTTCGGTCCGCCGAGGTTTGCGCGGAGCAGGTCGGCGAGATCTTCCACCGCCTCCTCGGCCTGCGCCGGATTGCTGCGCGTCAGGGAGGCGATCGTATTCATGCTGTTGAACAGAAAATGCGGCCGAATGAGCGCCTGCAGCGCGCTGACTCGCGCCTGGGCCTCCAGAACGATGCTTCGGCGCCACTCGCTGGACACGTACAGGTAACGCATGGCAAGCGCGATGACGATCGCGCTGATCGCGAAGGTACGCAAAAGAAAGCCGCCGTGGGTGTCGTCGATGATCACCGCGGCGCCGAATATCACCGTCAGCTGGTAGGCGATCTCGGCGAGCGCGAGGCAAAGCGCCATGAGAATGAAAAAACAGATGACGAACGCCCGGCTGGGCCCGAGTTTTTCTATCCAGTTCCGTGCAAGACACAGCACGGCGGTGCTGAGGAGTGCAAGCCACAGCACATAAAGCGACATTTTTGCGAGTTCGGTAAGAAAAGTGCCGGGCTGGGTGTACGCCGCGAGCGTCAGCAATATGGCGAGAAGCTCGGCGACCAGCACCACGATCAGGATAGTGGCCGAGGCGCAGAAGTCGGGAAGGAATACCTGGGAGTCCCGATTCGGGCTTTCGTTCGACAATTCGACGTCCAAAAACGGAGGTGCGCGCATTGTACCCCGGCTGTCCGTGTCTAAAACGCCTACGGGGTCGGATTGTCGGCGGTGGTCCTTGTCAGGATGAGCGACCTGGCGGATCAGGGTGAGCAGTATTCCTCGACCTGCTCCTGAACCCTGGCGCGGGCGGCCTCGATCTGGCTGTCGTCGAGATACGTGCGTTCGCCGCTGTCGTCGACGCGGTACAGGCGGCGGGAAGTGATGAAGCGCTCGAGGCGCTCCCGGTAGGTGGTGCACATGTTCGCGCGTTCCTCGGCTTCGGCCTTCAGTTTGTCGGCTTCTTCCTGCGCCTCCGCCGCGGCCGCGCGGGCATCGTTCCTCTCCGCCTCTCGTTCGAGACGCGCCTCCACGCCGGACTGAACCCGCGCGGAATTAGTGGGCCTGGACGCAATCGCAACGCGTTCCACCCCGGTCTGCGCCGTGGGGCCGTCGCCGGTGGGCCGGTCGCCGTAGTGGACGTTGCCCTCGGCGTCTACCCACTTGTAAATCTCGCTCGCGGCGGCCGTGGACAGAGCAGCGCCGAGTATCAGCGCGATAGTGGTGAATTTCCTCATCTGAGCAATCCTAAACTGTGCGTCTTGGGCCGGGAATCTGGCGCTCCCGTGCCGTCCTCTCATGCACGCAACAGTAACGTACCGACGACTTTAAATTACAGCATGATACCGGCAAATTTGTTGTGATTTCGTTCACAGCCAAAAGCGTGCGCGGATCGCGAACAAAGATAGCGGGCCCGAAGGCCCGCTAAATTGCGTCATGACCGCTAAACGTGCGCTCCATCGGCAAGAACGACGGGGATGTCGTGTGTTGGGTCATCTCATAGGACATAACCCGCAACGCGCACAAGCGTCACTCCGCAATCGTGAATTCCGGATAAGCCTCGAGGCCGCATTCGCTGATGTCCACACCCTCGTATTCGTGTTCTTCGTCCACCCGTATGCCGACGGCCGACTTGATGACGAACCAGACCAGCAGGCTGGTGACGAATACCCAGGCAAAGATCGACAGCAGGCCGACAATCTGTACCCACCAGACGGCTTCCTCGTTGGTCAGCAGTACCGCGAGCACACCCCAGACGCCGACGACGCCGTGAACGGAGATGGCGCCGACCGGATCGTCGATTTTCAGTTTGTCGAGACCGACGATGGAGGCCACGACGATCAGTCCGCCGACGCCGCCGATTAGCGTGGCCGCGATCGGCGCGGGGGTCAGCGGTTCGGCCGTGATCGCGACGAGGCCCGCAAGCGCGCCGTTGAGCGCCATCGTCAGATCGGCCTTGCCGAACCAGATTCGGGCCAACAGGAGGGCGGACACCAGGCCGCCGGCGGCGGCCATGTTGGTGTTGACGAAAACGAGCGCCACCGAATTCGCTTCGCCGACGTTGCTGAGCTTCAGTTCCGATCCGCCGTTGAAGCCGAACCAGCCCAGCCACAGGATCAGCGTGCCGAGTGTCGCCAGCGGCAGATTGCAGCCGGGGATTGCGTTCACCTGACCGCCGGGTCCGTATTTACCCTTGCGCGCGCCCAGCAGAAGGACGCCGGCGAGCGCCGCCGCGGCGCCGCATAAATGCACGACGCCGGAACCGGCAAAGTCGAGGAAGCCGAGTTCTTCGAGCCAGCCGCCGCCCCATTTCCAGAATCCCTGCACCGGATAGATGAAACCGGTCAGGACGACGGCGAACAGGAAGAACGACCACAGCTTCATGCGTTCCGCGACGGCGCCGGACACGATCGACATCGCGGTGGCGACAAAAACGACCTGGAAAAAGAAATCGGAGAGATTGGAATAATAGGTTTCACCGCCGCTTGCGACGACGTCCGCCGCCGTGTTGTCGGCGGATCCGAGCAGTCCGCTGCCGAGCGTGCCAATGCTGGCAAAAACTCCTCCCTCGTAAGCGCCGGGATACATGATCGTGTAACCGCACAGCATGTACAGGATGCAGGCGATCGAATACAAACCGACGTTTTTGGTGAGTATTTCAGCCGTATTCTTGGCGCGGACCAGTCCCGATTCGAGCATCGTGAAGCCGGCGGCCATCCACATGACCAGTGCCCCCATCACCAGGAAATAGAACGTGTCGAGCGCGTAACTCAGTTCGGTTACCTGCCCCGAAAGTGTTGCTAGATCTTCCACCGGAAACTCCTCTTGTTATGTGTTCAAACGGCTTCGTCACCGGTTTCGCCGGTGCGGATCCGAACGGCCTGTTCGACGGTGGTCACGAAAACCTTGCCGTCGCCGATCTTTCCGGTCCTGGCGATGTTGACGATGGTTTCGACGACCTGATCGACGATCCCGTCGGCAACGGCCAGCTCGATTTTTATTTTTGGCAGGAAGTCGACGGTGTATTCGGCGCCGCGGTACAGCTCGGTGTGACCGCGCTGTCTGCCGAAGCCCTTGACGTCGGTCACCGTGATTCCCTTGATGCCGATGTCGCCGACAGCCTGGCGGACGTCATCGAGTTTGAACGGCTTGATGATCGCCGTGATCATTTTCATGAGATTTCCCCTGTCTCCTGTGGTTTGGATGTCACGGGCGGTGTGGCCCGCCCGGTTCGTAATGAGTCAGTTGATCTCGAAGGTCTTCCCGAGCGTGATCACAACGGCTTCGTCGGCGTCGCCGAGCAGTTCCTCGTTGCCGAAAATCAGGGAGAGTCCCAGGTCGATGTCCGCGAGTTCCGTTGCGTAGCCGAACTCCAGGTACTCACCGGCAAAGTCCTTGGAAAAACCGGCGTACTTGCCGTAGAGGCCGTTTTTTTCCAGGGTCAGGGCGTAATAGGCATACTCTTGCGTGCCGTTGCCGAAGTTGCCGTATTCGCCGATGGCGACGTCGAGCGTCGCGAAACCGTAGCCCGTGCTCAGGTTGATCTCCTCGTAGGTGTCGTCGAAATCCTGCGTGTAGTAGTAGCCCGTGAAGCCGACGCCGTACGAGACGTCGCCGATTTCCCCCGCAAAGCCCAGATAACCGTCGACTTCCAGGCCCTGCCCGACGTCGGCCGTCCAGGCGCCGGCGTAAAAACCGTTCTTCTCGAAATCGAGCCCGGCCGAGGCCGAAGAACTGGCCTGGAAAAACCCGCGGTAGTAGTAGTCACTTGCAAAACCGAGGTTGGCCGACAGCTCGGCCGCGGCATGACCGCTTGCGAGGACGCCGAGGAACAAAAGCGAGATAACACGCCAAATTTTCATGTCGTTCTCCTGATCGCATCGTGAGTTCCCCGTCATCGTTGCCGTTGTTCCGTTGGCGGCTGCAGCATCCGTGCCAGAATGCGGAATCGTTTTGGAAATCAATCGGTAACATTTCCCGGGTTCGATTCGCTGCACCGCCGCGGTGCGGCGATTCGTCAGGTCGCCCCGGCTTGGAAAACGCTTTCAGTTGCTACTAGGGCCCGTTGCGGCCGAAACCGGCGCTGGTCTTTTGCGGCTTACTGCGGTATCAATTCGCCATGACCAGTGAATCCATCGATCAGTTGGCGCGGCGGCTCGCCGAATCCCTGCCGCAGGGTTTGCGTACGATGCGCGGTGAACTCGAACAGAACTTTCGTTCCATCCTGCAAAGCGGCCTTGCGCGCCTGGACCTCGTGACGCGGGAGGAGTTCGAGATCCAGGAAACGGTGCTGGCGCGCACGCGCGCCAAACTGGAAGCGCTCGAGGAGCGTCTGCAAAGCCTGGAAGCCGCGTCGTCCGGCGCCGCGGTCAAACCTTCAAAGAAGGCCGCGGGCAAGAAAGCGGCGACAAAAAAAGCGGCCAGCAAAACGGCCGCGAAAAAGAAAAAGAAGAAGGCGACCACAAAAAAAGCCTGACCGCAGACCGGGCGTGATTCGTACCGAGCCCGGGGCGGGCCGTTCGGAACCGCGGTCGTGTGAGATATCGAGTGTGCACGACGGCGTGCTGTTTCTCGACAAGCTGCCAGCACAGCAGTTTGGATCGAATTGAGCCGATATCGCGCAGGTTGGGGGCCTGTAATGTCAGATCCCTAACGGCGACACCCACGTTGTAAGAGCGGCGCTTGCCTGCTGAGCTATGGCTCCGGACCATCACCGCTGACGTTATCGGAAGAAGTCTGCTCGGATTCCTCCGCCGGATAACCGTCCGGCAATCCCTGCTGGGGGCCCGCTTTCGTTTCGATTTTCTTTGCGTAGTATTTGAACTTCTTCAGCCAGACGTCGACTGCGAACTTGGCGAGAACCGCTCCCTCTAGCAGTAGATCCAGGTTTTCGAGGCAAAGCTCCCAACCGGCCGCGTTGCGCGCGCCGGAGGAAGCATCTGTGAAGCTATCGGAAAAGACGAGCCTGCAACCATCTCCCTCCGGTATCAGCCTGCATTCGTAAAAGTGATCGCCCCAACGAAATTCCAGATGATGCGGAGGATCAGCCTTCAGAACTTCGCCGCGAAGTTCTTCATCGGACAACCCTTCACCCTCGCCGTGCAGGAACGTGAATCGAAGCTTCGCGCCTACCCTCCATTCTCCCTCGACGTCGCAGGGGAACCATTGCCGCAATAGTTCGCGCTCGGTTAAAACCCGCCAGACCTTTTCTGGCGGGTGTGGCAGGCGGCGCTCAAACAAAAGCGTATATCGTGGGCCATCCATCGAGAACGTCGCGTCCATCTCAATCCTCCATCGATTCGAGAGTTCGTTCCATTGCGCTCAACCGCCTTTCCCAAAATGCGCGGTAGGGCGCCAACCAGTCGTCGACCTCACGCAGCCCCTCGGGATTCAGCCGGTACATACGTCGTTGCGCGTCCACGCGTGCTGCAGCCAGCCCAGCTTCGCGTAAAACCCGCAGCTGCTTCGAGATCGCCGGCTGGTTCATCTCAAGCCGCTCCGCCAGGGCGCCCACGGATTTCTCGCCGTTGCGGAGTTCGTCCAGCAAGCGTCTTCGCGTGGGATCTGCCAGGAGTTCAAACCCGTTCATAATGGACTTAATATGCCTCTATAGGCATATGCCTGTCAAAGCAAATATCGCCGTTTCGCGCAAAGATCAAAAGTTCACGAAATAGAAAAAAAGGAGGGCGGCAGCAAAAAAAGCCTGGTTGCAAACTGGCTGTGATTCGTGCCGAGCCCTGGGAGGATGGATGCGACACATCGCGGCGGGCCGTTCGGACCCCTGCACGACGGCCCGATTGACGGTCAACAGGGCCTGATGGGTCTTGCGACTCTCCACTGCCGCGCGCAGCTCGGCGTCGCGGCGCCCGCGGTCACCATCGAGGTTTTGCTGTCCGGCGGTTTGCCCTCGTTCTCCATCGTGGGCCTCGCCGAAACCGCGGTCCGGGAGAGCAAAGACCGGGTCCGCGGCGCGATATTGAGCTCCGGTTTCGAGTTTCCGCAGCGCCGCATCACCATCAGCCTGGGCCCGGCGGACATGCGCAAGAGCGGCGGCCGATTCGATTTGGCGATCGCGCTCGGCATCTTACTGGCGGGCCGGCAGGTGCCGGGCGAGGCGGCGCGCGGCGCCGAATTCTACGGGGAGCTTGCGTTGAGCGGCGAGCTGCGGCCGGTGCCCGGTATTCTCCCGGCGGCGATCAAGGCGGCGGAGTCCGGCAGGGCGGTGTTCGTTCCGCGACAAAACGTCTCCGAAGCCGCGCTTGCAAACGCGGCGGTCCACGGTGCCGGTTCGCTGCTGGAAGTAACCGCCCATCTGGGCGGTTCCGCGCCGATTGAAACACACGCCGTGGCCGCGTCGATGGACGTGTCCGGCCGCGACAGCGACCTGCGCGACGTTCGCGGTCAAACGCACGCGCGCCGGGCGCTCGAGATAGCGGCCGCCGGCGGACACAATCTGATTTTCACAGGCCCGCCCGGCACGGGCAAAAGCATGCTGGCGCGGCGCCTGCCCGGGATACTGCCGCCGATGTCCTATACGGAAGCCTTGGAAACGGCGGCGGTCGATTCGGTGCTGGGGGTTCCGTTCGATCGCCGGCGTTGGCGGCAGCGCCGGTTCAGGGCGCCGCATCGCTCGGCGTCCGCAGCGGCGCTGGTTGGCGGCGGCTCGGACCCGCGGCCGGGCGAGATATCGAGAGCGCACAACGGCGTGCTGTTTCTGGACGAATTGCCCGAATGGAGCCGTCACGTGCTGGAAACGCTGCGCGAGCCGATCGAGACGGGTTTCATCACGATCTCGCGCGCGGGCCGGCAGGCGGAGTTTCCGGCGCGCTTTCAGCTGGTGGCCGCGATGAATCCCTGTCCCTGCGGTTACCTCGGCGATCCGAACGGCGAGTGCCATTGCACCAAGGACGCGGTCACGAAATACCGCAGCCGGATATCGGGGCCGCTGCTCGACCGCATCGACATGCGGGTCTCCGTACCGAGGCCGCCGGCGAACGCGCTCAGGCGCGACGCCCGGGAACCGGAAGGCAGCGCGGCGGTTGCGAGGCGGGTCACGCGCGCGCGCCGCCGGCAGATGGAGCGCGCCGGTGTTTGTAATGCGTTTCTGGAGGGCGATGGGCTGCAATCCTGTTGCGCCGTTACCGATGCGGTGCCGGCGATACTGGAGCGGGCGGCGGAACGTTTCGCGATGTCGATCCGCGCGCAGCACCGGGTGTTGAGAGTTGCGCGGACGATTGCCGACATGGCCGAGGAGGACGTCATCGATGACGAGCACGCCGCCGAGGCGCTGGCGCTGAGGGGCTTGAGTTGAGCGCCGCCTGACGTTCCGGGTGGGGAACCGGCAATCCTCGCCGCGTTGGCCGCAACACCGGCGGCTTCGACACCGGGCCGCTGATCAACGACTCGCCATTCGATACGCTGGTAAACCACGCCAGAGGGGCTTGCTCGTTCCAGACAAAAGAAATTTCCTTGCCGGATTCGCAATTTTTGTTGAACATTGACACTGGAGGAAGAAGAGTCCGATGACCAATCTCAAAGACCAGATAGAAGAAAAAATCCGCAAAGAACGCGAGCGGTCCGACAAGCCCGGGCAGAACCAACAGAACGTTGCGGGCGAGGACGCGGGCCAATTGGACGCCATTCGACCCAGACTCGACGAACTGGCCCATACGGCGGACAACTACAGTGTGGAAGTCCGCTACGCCAAAGGCCCGTATTCCGCGGCGATCGCCGTGGTGGAACTGGACGACGCTGACGGGACCTGGGTTGCGGCCTGGCACGTCGGTACGACCGTTGGCGGTTCAGCCCATGATTGGGAAGTGACCTACAACCCCTACGGCGTCGAGACGCAACACGAATGGTTCCGTAATTCCGACGAACTGTTCAAATACCTGACGGCTTCGATTGCGGAACGGGTCATTGAAATGGAGGCGGACGAAGGCGGTGAAGCCTGAGCACAAACGCCGCCATACGTCGCTCCTGATGATTGCACGTCTTTGGAACGGGGAACGACGACGGTGCGTGTCGATTCATTCGATCTCGACGTCCCGGGACTCGACCTCCGCCTCCTCGACCGCCCCCGTCTCTTCCGCCGCGACAATGGACGGGTTCGGTTCCGAGAACACGGACTGACCGACAAACGCCAGTCCCGGCAACACGAAAAACACGCCCAGCAGATAGGCGAAGGCCCAGAAGCGATTGACGGCCACGCGCGCACCCAGCCACCCGGCCGACTTGAGCGGCAGCGCGCGCAACCACGGCAGGACCATGAAAAGGACCACGCCGATCAGGTTGTAGAACAGGTGCACGAGCGCAATCTGGAGCGCCACGGTTTCGTAGGGGCCGCTGACGGACGTGGCGGCCAGCAGCGCCGTGATACAGGTGCCCAGGTTGGCGCCGAGCGTAAACGGCAGAATCTGCCGGACCGTCAGGACGCCCGCGCCGCCCAGCGGCACGACCAGGCTCGTGGTGGTCGAGGACGACTGGACCAGCACGGTGACGACGGTGCCGGAGGCGACGCCGGCGAGCGGCCCGCGACCGATCGCCCCGTCGACGAGTCCGCGGGCGCGCCCCATCATCAGGGTCTTGAGCAGCCGGCCAAGGTAAAGAACCGACGCGACGATGAGGGCGATACCGATGCCGATGGTCAGTGTGGCGCCAATCGTCGCCGGCAGGTTGCTCATGACCCCGAGGACAGCGTCGACGACCGGGTCGGTCAGCCCTCCGACCACGTCGAAGTCCTTGATCGAGGCGCCGTTTTCGCCCTCGAACCAGCCTGCCGCGGCGCCGGCCATTTTTTCCAGCGGCCGGTAGGCGAGTTCCACCGGCAGGAAAATCAGGATGCTGTACAGATTGAAGAAATCGTGGACCGTCGCGGCCTGCATCGAGCGGGCGAACGAGCCGCGGTCGGAGATGTTTCCCAGCGCGACGATCGTGTTCGTGATCGTGGTGCCCATGTTGGCGCCGATGATCATCGGCACGGCGGTTGCAACCGGTACGCCGCCGGCGACCAGCCCGACGATGACCGACGTCACGGTGCTGGAGGATTGCACCAGCGCGGTGGCGAGGATGCCGAGGACCACGCCGATCAGCGGATTGCTCGCAAACGCGAAGATACGTTCGGCGCCGCCGGCGCCGCCGGATATCCACTTGAAGCCGTCCCCGATAACGCCGACGCCCACGAGCAGCGCGTAGATCAGGAAGAGGGAGGCAATCCACAACGTCGCTCCGGCGGACGGGCGTTCGGTTTCGTCGAAGCCGGTGGCGGCGTCGGTCGTAGGATCCGGCGAGGCCATGAGTGGGGGGCGGAGCTCCGGTGCTTACGGAACGGTGAGAGTGCCTGATTGGCCGGGCCAGTTGAACAAACCCCGGCAGCTTCGCGCGGGATTTCGCAGTCACTACGCGCGTCCTGGTTACGCTCGTAATCTAGCGGTAACGTATCTTTTGTCCGGAACGCGCTTCGGGAATGTCGTCGGCCAGCGTGGACTTGGGGGAAATCGGTTTTGGGATCGCGGCCGGACAAGATTGGCGAATACCAGGCATTAAGCACCACGATACCGTTGAGCGTATTGCCGGCATATGGTGCCGAAGAGGGCGTGATGCCTAGCGCAGACGCCGAAGAGTGGTGTCAGTTCTTTCTGAAGCTCGAAAATCCAATGGCTTCATAAATTGCGATTTAACCCCTGAATTCCGCCGAACTTCCAGGCAAGCGATAGCAAACCTGCGAGCGGAATTTCGACATCGCGCCTTTGAGCGATTTCATTCGACCTCGGCTCCCGGTTCGATATGTACGTAACCGGTCTTATAGTCAATCGTCACGACAAAATGCTTCAGTACGTCGTAGCCCAACAAACCCTGGGATCTTCTTCGATCTCGCTTGATTCTGCTGCCGGTAAAGCTTCTTTTTTCGAATAGTGCGGTATTCGCGCCTTCGGCGGGTACCGAAACCATCGTATCCGCAACGTCAAACGGTCCGAACGTCATGGTGGGGAGGTTGAAACGCTGCATGCGACCACGGGAGTTCGTGCCCACCGAGATACCGTCCACGGTCGGGTAGCGGTCGAGCCAGCCCTGTTTTTTGGCGAGCTTGCGGTCAATGAGCACGCCACCGTTGCTGCCTGTGTCCATGATGAGCCATACGTCTTTTTCGTCGTTCAAACGGACTTTGACGATGGGCGAGCCGCCTCGAGAGTCTTTCTTGGATTCAACGTTCTTCAGTTCCTTCAGGTCGAGGCTGTCGCGTGTGATTACCCGCATCCGTTCGTTGGGGTAGTCGAACTGAAAAATGAACAGCTGCAGAAATCCGGCTCCGAGCGACATCTGCATTTCGGGCGGCCCCATATTGCCCTCGACTACGTCTCTGAACACCACTTCCGTGCCGAAAATCGAAACGGGAACCTTGTTGTAGACGTCGCGGTAGGCCGTGCTGTGTACGCCGGTAATCTTGACCGGCCGGCCTTTCTCAAACGAGAGGTCCGCGGCTTCGAGAAAGCGCCTGTTGATCCCGTTGATTTGGGCGCCGGTATCGATGAACGCTTTTCCGGGAATACCCGCGATTTCCGTATCGATCAGCAGCCAGCCATTGGCAATCTCGATGTCTACCCACTGCGTTGCGCCGGCGTCGGCGGGTTGCGCCTGTCCCAGGCAGCAGACCAGCACGCAAGCGACCGTGAATGTCGATATTCGGGAATCGGGCCGTGATTGGCTCATCGGTTTTCCCTCCGAATTCATTACAGGCACGTCGCCGGGGCGCCTGTGCCGCGTAGCCCGATCCGAAGGTCGCCTGCTCCGGCGAGCGGCCGCTCAGATTAAGGCACCTGCTCCAACATGTAGTCGACCGCGTCGTAGATTTCCTGGTCGGAGAGATCCATGCGGGCGCCTTTCGGCGGCATGTAGCCGTCGTTGCCGGTGAAACCCTCGATGGCATGCCGCTGAAGCGTCTCGAGACCCTGTTCGATACGCGGCGCCCAGTTGGCCGAATCCGTCAGCGTCGGCGCACCGCCGATGCCGGCGCCGTGGCAGGCGATGCAGGCTTCGTTGTAAACCTGGGGTCCCGACAATGTCGTTGCAACCGGTTCGGCGGCGGGCGCGGCCGCTACCTGCGGGGCCGCCGCCGCGACTTCCTCGCCGGGCAGGTAAATGTTTCCGAACGGACGCAGGCGTTCGGCAACCTTGGCCTGATACTCCTCGGTTTGCGCGGTGTAAACGTCCTGCGTCAGGTTGGACATCTGCATCGCCAGCACGAAGATGGCCATCAATATCAACGCAAGAACGCCGAGCACCAATGAATACAGGTCGAAAAATTTCTGGTCGCGCTTGAAACTCAAGGGTCTGCTCCGGAGGGTTTGTTGTTTGTTCCCGGTCGGGTGCCGGACGGCAATTATATCCCAAAGTACACGCTGAGAACCGAACAGTGCGCAAAGACGGCCGCTCAGGGCGTTTCGGGTTTGAACTCGAAGCCGCGCCAGCCGTCATCGCCTGAAAAGGCGAGGGTTCTTACGGTCCCGCCGTCGTCGATATTCACCTGGTTGATCTGGGCCGGAAACGCGTCGCGCAGGATATCGTCGCGCACCCGGATCCTGCCGGGCAGCCGCCCCGGCCACTCCTGATACACGAGCACGTGGTCCGCGGCCAGTTCGGCGCCGATCAGGTCGAGGTGCAGGCGGCCGTCGGGGCCGGCTATCGTGAACCGTTCTTCCACGTACAACGCTATGTGGGCGCGGCCCTCGAGCGAGAGAACCGACAGGTCGGCAATTCCCACTATCGTGCCCACGCCGAGTTCCGCGTCGTGGGAATGCAACCGGTGCACGATTTCCGTTTTGCCCGATTGCGCATTCCAGCGAACGATGGTCAGGCTACCCGGCGCCCGATGCGCGTTCGCGCTCACGGCCGCCGCAAGAACGGCCGTCATCGTCAATGCGCAGAGGCCGACGCCTCTCATCGTCGCTTCAGTCCGTCGAATCGAGGGGCACCCGGCGGATCGAACCGTCTTCCCCGGCCTTGCGCTCGCGCAGAACGTCGAGCATGTCTCTCATGAGGTCCCGCGTATCGTCCTCGTCCTTGTAGAGTTCGATGCGCGATTTCTCGATCCGCCGCGGGAAGTGATTGTTGGAATAGTCGGCGTCCGCGGTTTCGTGGCGGGGGTCGAGCGCGATCGAGCTGATCGCCTGATCGCGAATCAGCAGTTTCGTGACCTTGCGGTAATCGCGGCGCCAGATCTCGGCGGGCAGCATCATGAAGTCTTCCGAACCGTCGGCGTTCGTGATCTGCAGCGGGAGCGGGGTCACCAGGCCGCCGACGTTCTCGAAGTCGAGGAAATACACGAACTCGTCGTCTTCGACCGCGCGCGCCAGCGCGTCGTATTCCCAGTCCTCCAGCCCGTCGAGCAGCTCCGTGTGTTCGTTGCGGTCCTTGTTGCTCGGCGTGAACTGGTCGTTTTCGTTATAAAAGTCGCTGAGTTCGGGGAATCGGTCGACGTACATCCGGCGGCCTTCCTCCCGGTTGCGAATCTGCGCTACCGGTTCCGGCACCTCGTCCGCGTGCTCCCGGCGATTGAACTCCGACTCGACGTCCGGGTTCGTCGATGACACTTTGTATTCCCGAACGTCCTTCAGGTCGACGTCGACGTGATCGGTCGAGTAATACCAGCCGCGCCAGAACCAATCGAGATCGACGCCGGACGCGTCTTCCATCGTGCGGAAAAAATCCGACGGCGTCGGCCGCTTGAACTTCCAGCGGCGTGAAAACTCCTTGAACGCAAAATCGAACAGGTCGCGGCCCATGACCGTTTCGCGCAGGACGATCAGCGAAGCGGTGGGTTTCGAGTAGGCGTTCGGGCCGAGTTTCAGCACGGAATCCGAATGGGTCATGATCGGTACCTGATCCTCGCTGACCATGTAGTCGACGATGGCGTCGAGTACGTTGACGTAGTTCGGCCGGTACGCCGGAAAATTCTCCTCCCACTCGAACTCCGCGATGTACTCCAGGAAGCTGTTGATACCTTCGTCCATCCAGGTCCACTGGCGCTCGTCGGAGTTCACGATCATCGGGAAATAGTTGTGGCCGACCTCGTGGATGATCACGCCGATCAGTCCGTATTTGACGCGTCGCGAATAGGTCCTGTCCGGGGCGCCGTCCACGACCTCGCCCTCTTCGGCTTCGACCGGTTCCGGCCGGTAGCCGTTGAACGTGATCATGGGGTATTCCATGCCGCCGCTTTTCCACGCGTTTACCGACTGCGACGTCGGGTAGGGATAATTGAACGAGAAGCGTGAATAGACGTCCATCGTATGCGCAACGGCGTGCGTCGAATACTTCGACCAGATCGGCTCGGCTTCCGGCGGGTAGAACGACATGGCGAGTACTTCCGGGTTGTCGTCGTCGTCCTGCCGGTGGATCATCGCGTCCCAGATGTATTTACGCGAGCTCGACCAGGCGAAGTCGCGGACGTTGTCCGCCTTGAACCGCCACGTCTTCGTGCCGGTGGATTTGACCCGCTCGTTTTCCAGCGCCTCGTCCGGGGTCACGATAAACACCGGCCGGTCGGCGGTCCTTGCCTCCCTCATCCGGCGCTGCTGCGCGGCGCTCAGGACCCGGCCGGAATTCTGCAGCTCGCCGCTGGCGGAAACGATGTGGTCGTCGGGAACCGTGATGTCCACCTCGTAGTCGCCGAACTCGAGCGTAAACTCGCCGCGGCCGAGGAATGCCTTGTGCTGCCAGCCTGCGTAGTCGGTGTAGGCGGCCATGCGCGGAAACCACTGGGCGAGGAAATATATATAAGTGTCGTTCTCCGGGAAATGCTCGTACCCGCCCCGGCTGTTGACGCGTTCCTCGAGCACGATGTTGAACGACCAGTCCACCGAAAACGTCGTGCGCTGGCCCGATTCGAGCGGCCTGGGCAGGTCGATACGCATCATCGTGTCGACGATCGTGTGCGGTAGTGCGTTGCCGCGGGAATCGGCGACGCGTTCGATCGTGTAACCGTAGTCGATGTCCTTACCGAGCTGATGGCGGGCGATGGAGCCGTAGGTCAGCACGTCTTTGCCCTCGTCTTTCCAGGTCTGCCGTCCCGCGGCGTCCATCGCCGTCTCCGAGCGGCGTTCCAGGGACTCGTTGTCGAAGCGGTTCTGGTCGAGCTGCAACCAAAGATACCGCAGCGTATCCGGCGAATTGTTGGTGTAGGTGATCGTTTCGGATGCGCTGATGCGTCGCGCCTGCTCGTCGAGGGCAACGGAAATTTTGTAATCGGCTCGCTGCTGCCAGTACTGAGCGCCGGGCGCGCCGGATGCCGATCGATAGACGTTGGCCGTGGGCAGATCGACGTCGAGTTGCCGGAACGCGTCGTAATAATCGCCCTTGGTCTGACGGATTGCGTCGGCGGAGGCGGTGCTGCAGACGATCATCGATGCGGCCAATGTCAGTGAGAAGTAGTGTTTCATGGTGCGTCGCCGGGGTCACGAATCGAGGGCGCATAATCTACCATCGTTTCTGCGCGCGGTTGGCCGGATACGGGTATATCGTTGCACGTGACGTCACGGCCGTGCGCAATTGATTTCGCCTTGCGGCGGTGCCAAAGTTATTGGCTGATTCACTGAGAGGGGTCGAGGATGCCGAGCATCGCACGCAGGTTCGTTTTCTTATGGGTTGCCGGGCTCGTCGTCGCCGGCTGCGGCGGCGGGTCGGAACCCGCGGCCGAGTCGCCGGCCCCCGCCGCCAGTCAGGTCGCGCCGGCGGATCTCGTGCTGCGCGGCGGCACGATTGCGACGGTGGACACGGCGATCGGCAACGTCGAAGCGCTGGCGGTCAACGGGTATCGGATCACCGCGGTTGGCAGCAACGATGAGATTGCCGCTTACGTCGGCCCGGATACCGAAGTCGTCGAGCTCAACGGCCGGTTTGCGATGCCGGGATTCATCGAAGGCCACGGACATTTTCTGAGTCTCGGCCGATCGAAACAGATCCTCGATCTCAACGACGTGCAGAACTGGGACGAGATCGTCAGCATGGTCGCCACCGCGGTCGACAAGTCGCAGCCCGGCGAGTGGATTTTCGGCCGCGGTTGGCATCAGGACAAGTGGGACAGCGTCCCCGAGGACGCCGTGGACGGCGTGCCGATCAACGAAACCTTAAACGAAGTGTCGCCCGACAACCCGGTGATCCTCGGTCATGCCAGCGGACACGCCGCGTTCTGGAACGACGTTGCATTGAGAATTGCGAACGTCGATGCGGACACGCCCGATCCGGCCGGCGGTACGATCGTGCGCGGTCCCGACGGCAAGGCAACGGGCCTCATGCGCGAGACGGCACAGCGCCTGATCAACGAGGCGCTGCAAGCCTACGAAGGCCAGATGACGCCCGAGCAGACGGAGGCGCTGATGCGCGAGCGCGTACAGCTCGCTTCGGAGGAATCCCTGCGTCACGGCGTAACGTCTTTCCACGACGCGGGCTCCACGTTGGAAACGATCGATTTTTTCAAGAAGCTGGAGGACGAGGGGGCGCTCGACGTGCGGCTCTACGTGATGGTCCGGCGGGCGTCGAACGAATTGATGGCGACGGCATTGCCCGAATACCGGATGGTTGCGGAAGGTAACGACTTCCTGACGGTGCGCTCGATCAAGCGCCAGGTCGACGGCGCGCTCGGCGCACACGGCGCCTGGCTGCTGGAGCCCTACGAAGATCTTCCGGACTCCGACGGTCTGGTCCTGGAGACTTTGGAAGATATCGAAGGCACGGCGGAGCTGGCGGTCGAGCACGGCTTCCAGGTGAACACGCACGCGATCGGCGATCGCGCCAACCGGGAGATCCTCGATCTTTACGAACGCGTCTGGGATCGCGTAGGCGTCGACGGCACGGTGCTTCGTTGGCGCATGGAGCACGCGCAGCACATCGATCCGGTTGACGTGCCGAGGTTCGGCCAGCTCGGCGTGATTGCGTCGATCCAGGCCGTGCACGGCACCTCGGACGGTCCCTGGATTCCGACGCGATTGGGCGATGAGCGCGCCAAGGCCACGTCGCAGCCTTGGCGCGACCTGTTCAACACCGGCGCCGTGGTCACCAATGGCACCGACGTGCCGGTGGAGCGCATCAACGCCATCGCGTCGTATTATTCGTCCGTCTCGCGGATGATGGTGAACGGCGAGCGCTTTTACCCGGAACACGTCATGACCCGCGAGGAGGCGATCCAGACCTATACGATCAACAACGCCTACGCCGCGTTCGAGGAAGATATCAAGGGGACGCTGGCGCCGGGCATGTACGCCGACATGGTCGTGCTTTCACATAATCTGCTCACGGTCGACGAGGCTGCAATCCCGGATACGACGGTCGACATGACCTTTGTCGGTGGAGAGCTGAAATTCACGCGGTAGTAACCGCCAAGCTCGTAATTCCCGGAAGTAATAAGCGGTAAGTACAAACGGCGGCCCCTTCCGGAGCCGCCGTTTTTTTTCTCAAGCCTTTCACGGGGTTGCCCGAACACCCCGGCTTGCGACGCATCTCCAACCCTGGCCGCAGCACGAATAGACTTATTCTTTTCACTTGTAAGTAATAGGGCAAACCTGCCAGAATGTCCTCACGCTCCACAGCTAGGCGCCAACGACCATAAAAATGTGCCCCTAGCGCTTCGGAAATACAAAGAACCGCCACCGGATGTACCCGTGTGTTTCCTGTTCAGGTTCTGTTTGCCGCGCCGCTGTTCCCGGCGCTCCGCAAACACCGCTTGCTTCGGACCGGTTCTCGAGTTGCCGAAGGGGGAATGGCAGAGCTCAAGCCCGCGTCTGGACGCGCCGCGGCGGCTCCAACGACTCAACAAACGAATTGGGGAAAATAAACATGCGAATACTAATGAGAGGTATTGGCTTCATCGTCGCTATTCTCATTGCACCGATTGGGATAGCGACGGAGCTGCAGCAGGCGCCCGACGTACCCCCCGGTCTGCTGCGCCTGGATACGGCAGACATGTCGCGCGCCACCGGCGAAACACGCGTGTACGTCGTGCAAATGCGCGGCGACCCGGGAATCAGTTATCGGGGCGGCGTGACGGGTTTTGCCGCCACGGCGCCGGCAACCGGCGGCGACTACGATGCGAAGGCCAGCCACGTCCAGCAATACACGGCGCATCTGGTCGCCGAGCACGACAGAAAGCTGTCGGCGATCGGAGCGACGGGCCGTAAGGTCTACAGCTACTGCCACACGATGAACGGATTTGCGGCGCGGCTCACCGACGCCGAAGTTGCCCGCCTGCGCGGCGACAAGAGCGTCGTGAACGTCTGGGAAGACTACGCCATCGATATCGACACCAACAACACGCCGAGATTTCTCGGCTTGTTGGATCGACGCAAGGGTCTGCGCAAGCGGCTGCGGCTGAAGGGCGAAGACGTCATCGTCGGCGTTCTGGACACCGGCGCGGTACAGGAGCATCCCAGCTTCACGGATACGCGTACGTTTCCGATGCCGCGCTTCTGCGAAAACCCGCGCAACCGGTACATCGAACGTTTCTGCGGCAAACTCGAAAAGTTCCGCTCACAGGTCGTGTACGACGCGCCGCCTCCGCAGTGGTCCGGCATCTGTCAGGCCGGCGAGGCCTGGTCCGAAGAGGACTGCAACAACAAGCTGATCGGCGCGCGCTGGTACGTTGACGGTTTTCTGGCGGGTCGCGGATCGGTTGTCGAAGGCGAATTTCTTTCGCCGCGCGACTCCTCGGGCCACGGCAGTCACACCGCCAGCACGGCGGCGGGCAACCAGGTTCTTGCATCGCTCGCCGGCCAGAATCTCGACTTCATCAGCGGTATGGCGCCTCGCGCCCGGGTAGCGGTTTACAAAGTGTGCTGGCTGTCGCCGGGCGCAACGAATTTCAGCTGCTTCTTCTCGGACAGCGCGGCCGCCACCGATCAGGCCGTCGCGGACGGGGTCGACGTCATCAACTTCTCCGTGGGCACTGCCGCGGCCTTTGACGATCCGCAGGATCTGGCGTTCCTGGACGCGGCGACCGCGGGCGTTTTCGTGGCACGCTCCGCCGGCAACGACGGTCCGGGTTTTCAGACGACCAACGCCGGATCGCCCTGGGTCACGTCGGTTGCGGCGTCGACCGCCAGCGGAACCGGCTTCGCCCTGGCGGCGGCCATCAACGCGCCGGCCGCGGTCGCCGGTGACTACCCTGCGCTCGAAGGCGGGATTACCCGGCCGTTGCTCGACAGCGGCGACATCACCAGCGACGTCGTCGCGGCGGATCCCGTCGACGCCTGCGGCGCGGGTCTGAACAACGACATCGGCGGCAATATCGCGCTGATCGCGCGCGGCAGCTGCGGGTTTGTCGAAAAGGTCGAGAACGCCGTGGCGGCGGGCGCCATCGCCGTGCTGATGTACACGGATGCCCGGCCGAAGACCGTCATGGGCGGCACGGCCAGCGACGCGACGCTCAGCGTGCCCGGCGTGATGATCGACAACGAACCCGGTCTCGCACTGCTGGCCGAGCTCGACGCGGGTAACGTCGTCAACGGCACGCTGTCGGGAACGGACTTCACGACCGAGGCGCTCGAAGGCAACATCATGGCCGACTTTTCCTCGCGCGGTCCCTTCGTCACCGAAAGCGACTGGGTCAAGCCCGACATCACCGCACCCGGCGTGCGCATTTTGGCGGCGTATGCACCCGAGCAGGCGGACGGGTCCGCGGGCGACCTCTTCCAGTATCTGCAGGGCACGTCCATGTCGAGCCCGCACATCGCGGGCCTGGCTGCCTTGATCATCGAGGCGCAGCCGGGCTGGAGTCCGGCGCAGATCAAATCGGCGCTGATGACCACCGCGCGACAGGACGTCGTCAAGGAAGACGGCGAGACGCCAGCGGATCCGTTCGATTACGGCGCCGGGCACGTCGACCCGAACAAGGCCGTCGATCCTGGGCTGACCTACGATGCGGGCCTGCTCGATTACCTGGCCGCGAGTTGCGGCACGGAGACACCCCTGATCTCCGAGGCGAACTGCGATTTTGTTGAAGACGGGCTGGGCCTCTCCACCAATCCGGCGGACCTGAATCTGCCGTCGATCGGCATCGGTGAACTGCCCGGTACGCAAACGGTCACGAGAACGGTAACCGCGGTCAAGGGCTTCAAAGGCCGGTATGGCGGATACCACGGTAACCGCGCTAGTTACTACCACGCGGAAATCGAGGAGCCCGAAGGCTTCGACGTGGAGATTTCGCCGAGCTCGCTGTATCTGCGACCTGGCGAATCGGCGAGCTACGAGCTGACCATAAGCAATCAGACGGCGCCGCCGGGAGACTGGCGTTTTGGATCGCTGACGTGGAAGGACCGCCGCCACGAGGTTCGCAGTCCGATTGCCGTGAAAGCGGCCGCCGTCGTGGCGCCGGACGAAGTTACCGGCGCCGGTGAGTCGGGTAGCGCCGACTTTGACGTAACGTTTGGATACACCGGCGACTACATCGCACAGGTGCACGGCCTCAACGGTCCCGGTCTGACGCTGGGGATCGTGGAGGACGATCCGGGCGACAGCTTCCAGTTCCTGGGGCCGGGTACCGTCATCGGGTTTCTCGAGGAGATCCCGGACGGAACGGCGTTTGCGCGCTGGGCGATCTTCGACGAGTATACGAGCGGCAATGACGACATCGATCTCTATCTTTATTATTGTCCGGAGTTCTCCTGCACTCAGATCGACCTGAGCGGCAACACCGGGTCCAATGAAGAGGTCAGCGTGACCTTCCCGCTCAACGACCCGAACATCGAGGATCCCTACCTGGTGTTCCTGCACGGTTTCGACACCGACGGCGGCCTGCCGGCGACCGTCATTCAGTTCGACTGGTCCTTCGGTGTCGTTGACGACGCGGGTAACCTGACCGTGACCGCGCCGGGCACCGCGGCGCTCGCCACGACCGAGACCGTTTCGGTCGAATGGAGCGGGTTGCCCGTGGGGCCGGGCGCGAAACAGCTGGGCGCCATCTCGCACAGCGACGCGAACGGCATTCAGGACCTGACGTTGATCAACATTGCAAACGATCCGGGCGCAACCCTTTGCGACTTCGGACTCTGTCCGTAGTTTGCGACGAGCACCACCCCAAAGCCGCCGGAGTCAGTCCGGCGGCTTTTTTTTTTGCGGCGGTCGCCCGTCCCGACGGGCGACTCCATCAATGGTTAACAGGCCCTAGTCTTCGGTGATCGCCGGGCAGGGAAAGACACGCTCCGCCGTGTCCGCGTGATAGCGGTAGGTTCGACCACCGTGGCGTAGTTCGAGTACGTACCCTTCAGTTGCAACCGCCGGATCGCCGGCCTCCACGCCCGGGCAGCCCAGACTCGAATCCGGCCAGGCCGTTTCCTCCGCACCCGCGATGATCACCAGGTTTTCCGCCACCCCCAGCCGGTTCGCCAGGTCGCGGCGCGCGATCATTGCCTGCCGCCCCCAGGCAAGATCGATGTTTGCCCCGAAATCCGTTGTCGCCGGTTTCGACGGCAAACAGACCGCGGCGCGACCGTTCGCCTCGTGAACGAAGTAGAACTGGCCGTCAACCCGCAGCGTGATCTTGTGACCCGGGATGATGACCTGCGCATAGGCCTGGTCCGGCTGCGGGCAGCCGATACTCGAGTCGCGCCACTCGACGGCGCGTACCGTGTCCACCTCGATCGTTGCAATCGGGATGCCGAGTTGCTCCGCAAGCGTCTCGGCGGCGAGTTCGCCAAGGGTTCTGTCGAAGTCGGAAATCGGCGTCACCGAGCCGTCGCCGGTGACGGTTTTCGCGTCGTCGTCCATTGCCGCCGGTTCCCGCTCGGCGCCGCAGGCGGTCATCGTCGCGCTCGCCAGGGTGACTAACAGGCACATCTTAAGATCTATTCTGGTCCTCATCATGATGTCGAAAACCCCGGGGCCGGGCGGAGAGCGACTCCGGAAGGACGGCCCGATTGATTGTCAGCAAGTCTCAAGTTTGCCCCATTCGGAGGGCCGGAGGCGAGCGCCGGCGCGGCGCTAAACGCGTTTCGCCCTGTCCCCTGATACCGAGGCGGACGTTTAGTACCATTTCGGGTAGTAAAGAAAAGGCGCCGATTTGGGTGCCCGTCCCCGGCTGCACGAAGTTCTTACAGGACGGAGATTTGCACAAGCAGGTCAACAAGCCCGGAAAGCCGGTGCCCGGAACGGAACCCGGCGCCAAGCCTGGACTCTGGCTGACCGCGCTGATCTGTCTCGGATTCGGAGGCTGTGCCGTGTCCGGCGAATCCGCGGCGGAAAAGCGGTCTCCGACAGTCGTGGGCGATACGGCGGATATGAAAGCGCCCTCGCCACAAGCGGCGCCGGCGCCGAGCGAACCTGCGGCCGCGGATCGACAAGCGCCCGAGTCCGGTAAGCCGCTTCTGGATCGCACGCAGCGCGCCGTATACGCGGTTGTCAACAATACCTCACATTGGTTTGACGGATTCTTCGGCTCGTCCGAACTCGATGAAGACGTCAACGTCTCCCGCGGCTTGCTGGCGGCGGGTACTCAGTGGGACGAGCGCGACGATTTCGACAATCGTCTCCGGTTGAAAGCGCGCATACCCCTGCCCGCGCTGCAGCGCCGTACGAGTCTGATTTTCGGGCGCGGCGATTCGGAAGATTTTGTCGATGGATCGGCCAGCGACGCAATCGATACGCTGCCGGATCGTTTTAACGATTTCGAGGACGAAGACTGGTTGCTCGGGCTCGGTTACAACCGCAAAAGAAATCTTGCGCGCGGGTTCGATTTCGGCGTCGGCGCGAGCATTTCGTCGTCGATTGACCCCTTTGCCCGCATGAGTTATCGCTGGAACAAAACCTACGGCGACAGCTGGCTCTGGCGGCTGCGGCCGCGCCTCTTCTGGCAGGAAGATCGCGGCACCGGCGCGTCGCTGAGCAGCGTGCTCGACTACGCCGTCAACGAGGCCTGGTTGCTTCGGTCGTGGCTCATACTGATCGCCGAAGACGACGTGGACGGTATCGGCTGGACGGCGGATTTCAGCGCCTACCACAGCGTCGATCAGAAGAACGCGTTTGCCTATAGCGTGTTTGCAACCGGTGAGACGCGTAACGAGGTCGAACTCCAGGATTTCGGCGTCGAGTTACGTTACCGGCGGCGCGTGTTGAGGGAATGGCTGTTCCTGGAGCTTTCGACGCGCGTCGGTTGGCCGCGCGAGTTCGTCATCGAGCGGCGCGAGAGCAACTTCGGCCTCGGCGTCGAATTGGAGATGCAGTTCGGCGATTGGCCGGGCCGCAAGCAGGAGCGGGAATAGGAACCGGTCCGCCTCTCGGAATCGTCCCTATTTCGGTACCGTCCCAATATTGAGGGTGCAGTTGTAATAGTCGCCGCGTCTCGGTATTCCGGCGCGTCCGATCCGGTGGTTCGCACGGACTATCATGCGGCCGCCGGCGTGGCTGCAGCGCTGCGCGTAGTTGACGTATCGTGACTCCCAGTCCACCTGCCGGTATTGCCGCGCTTCCAAGCGTTCTTCGGTCATCGGCGCGCAGGCGCTGGCAATCAACACACCGATGAAACCAAGCATGACTTTCATTGTTCTCTCCCCGTTTCCTACCGCTATACTTCCGCTGAAGTAATGGCGTCCCACACTGTCCGCGTTTCTAAATCAGATGCCGCAGGCAGACGTTTGGATCAGAACGAAGTCGAATATTCACTGCTCGATATCGAACGACGTCGAATCGCATTGGGCCTGTAGTGCGTATCGGCAAACGCCGTTCTTGCTTGAGCGACGGGGGAACGTCGTCGCTATTGGTTCGTTGCAACCAAAGGCGCTGCCGAGTTCGATATGGCGGCGCCAAGAAGACTGATAGAGTCGAAATGGGCAAATGGTTGCAATGCCGCTAGAACAAATTTGCATGAATGCCGGCGCACTGTGGCGCCAACGACAAAGAATCTTTCCATGAATCGAGCCCACATCTACGCGAACTCGTCGCTGCTCATCGAATGCGACGAACTGGAATCCCGGCTGTACGATGACGACATCCGTATCGTCGACTGTGACATCGTGCTGACGCCGAAACCGGAAGGCGGTTACGACGTCGTTTCCGGTCTCGCCAATTGGGAGCAGTCGCACATTCCCAATTCGATTTACGTCGACATCGGCCGAGAGCTGTCGGCCGATCACCCCAGGCTGCGTTACATGCTGCCGACCGCTGAGCAGTTCGCCCGCGTGATCTCCGCGAAGGGGATCGGCAACAGCCATCAGGTAGTCCTGTATTCGCGTGGCGGAAACTTCTGGGCGACGCGTCTTTATCTGATGTTCCGTGAGTTCGGTTTCGACCGTGTTCGGGTACTAAACGGTGCGTGGGACAAATGGGCCGCCGAGAGCAGGCCAACTACCCGCGACACGGTGAAATGGCCGGAGGCCGAGTTCGTCGCCGAAAAACCTGGCGGGATTTTTGTCGGCAAAGAGGCGGTGCAGGCCGCTCTGGCGAATCCGGACGCCTGTGTCATGAACGCGCTTTCGCCGGCGATTCACAGCGGCGAAAAATTTCACCCGCCCTACGGGCGGCGCGGCCACATTGCGGGCAGCGTAAATCTGTTTTTCATGACGCTGATTGATCCCGAAAGCAACCGATTCCTGGCGCCGGACGCGCTGGCCGCGAAGTTCGCCGAGCACGGCGCACTGGATGCAAAACGCGTGGTTACGTACTGCGGCGGCGGAATCTCCGCAACGACCCTGGCGTTTGCGCTGCACCTGCTCGGCCGGCCGGACGTCGTCGTGTACGACGGTTCACTCTCGGAGTGGGGCCACGACGAGAGCCTGCCGATGGCGGTGGGCGGTTCCGCCGGTCCGGCGTGAGCGCCCGTTGGCGCCCGCCGCATTTCCGCCGGGTATCGTCCCTATTCCAGCAGACCGATCCACCGCTCCCGGCGTAGTCGGGACATCTGCTCCAGGATCCACTGCTGCCGTTGACGAACGTAGCGTGACGGCCGCTCAACCCGCAGCCTGTGGGGGTTCGGTAAAACGGCCGCGAGCAGGGCGGCTTCCGGATAGGATATCTGCCGTGGGCCCTTGTCGAAGAAAAACCGGCTTGCCGCCGGCGTGCCGTAGATGCCGGGTCCGAACTCGGCGATGTTGAGATAGATCTCGACAATGCGTTTTTTTGGCAAACACAGTTCCAACAGGACCGTGAAGTACGCTTCGAGACCTTTGCGCAAAAAACTTCTGCCGGACCACAAGTACAAATTTTTTGCGACCTGCTGCGTTATCGTGGAGGCGCCTCGCAGCGATTCGCCGTTCTCGAATTCTTCAATCGAGTCCATGATCGATTGCACGTCGAACCCGAAGTGCTCGGCGAACTTCTGATCCTCCGCGGCGACGACGGCGAGGGTTGGCGCAACGCCGATGTCGGCCCAGTCGGCCCACTCGTACAGCACCGGAACGAGGCCGCTGTCGTCCTGCAGCATGAACGCGCTCGTGACGGGATTGAACCATCGCAGCGGCAGGACAGCCGTCACGCTGATGACAATCAACACGATGACGACAAGCGCAATTCGTCGCGGCCAGCGCCGTTTCTTGTACCGAGATTTGCGCCTGCGTGCCATGCGCGCAGTCTAACATCGGCGTTTGCTGCCATTCGGGTTGCTCGACCAAGCCCATGTCGGCGCGCCCGGCGCGGCCCAGGGACACCAGGGTGCCGGCGGCCGTCGCTTATTCCCGATCATGCTGAACTCCCGGCGCCGGTCCGGGCCAAATAGTTTGATCAGAAACCGTTTGCGGACGGCGGGCGCAGGCGCTACAAAAAGGGGGCAATCATGTACAGAGCTATGTATCTGGCGATAGCCGGCGTTCTTTTCGTGAGCGCGGCACACGCCGACAACTTCACCCGCACGAATATTGACCGGGCGAATGCGGTCATCGAAGCGGCCATCGAAGCGTACGGCGGCCAGGAACGTCTTGCGGCGCTCGACACCTTGTATGTCGAATTCGAGGGCGTCAACCATTCGGTTAACCAGAGCCGCGGCACCGAGCCGCCATGGGACAAGAGCGACTCGAGCGGTTACAGCGCAATCGACCTGGAAAACTCGGTGTTCGCCACCCGCGGGTCGTTCAACGGCGGCGGCTTCGAGACTCGCAACGGCACGATCATCAACGGGGACGAAAGCTATCAAATCGACTATCGTGCGGGGACCGTCGCCCGCATCGGCGAGCCCGATTTCGACACGGCGTCCGGACCGTTTGTCCGTGTAACGCCGGTGCTGCTGATACGCGCTTTGCGGGATCGGGCGGCAAACGCCTATTTTCTCGGTGAGACGCGGATCGACGGCGCCGACTACGAGGTTGTCGGGTTTTCAATGACGGTTGGGCCGGCCATCAGTTTGTTCTTCGACAAGAAGACGCATCTGCTGCGGCGCAGCGAACGGATGTTTGCCGGCGCCGGGCTCGTGCAATACTCGTTCGAGGACTACGAAACGGTGGCGGGTATTCCGTTCAATCGCAGGTTCAAGCTGTTCCTGAACGGTGATCCCAATACCGAACGCAGCATCGTTTCGACGAAGGTCAACGAGCCGCTGGACAAATGGACGGCGATTGACGCCAGTCTCGATACCATCCCCGAGATAACACCGGACCCGTTGACGCGCCAGGAAATTGCCGACGGCGTCTGGCTGATCGGCGGCAGCGGCACCTACGCCATGTTCGTGGACATGGGTGACTACGTGTTTGCAGCCGGAGGAACGGCCGGCATGCCCGACCGGATCGCGTCGTTGCGCGAAGCCGTCGGTGACAAGCCGCTCAAATACGCGATGCTTACGCACCACCACTTCGACCACGTCATGGCCGTGCCCACCTACGAGTCGGAGGGAGCAACGCTGATTGCGGCCGAACAACACGAGGCGATCGCCCGGGGCGCAGCGGAAGACGGTGAGTCGCTGAAACTCAAGGTCGTTCGCGATGGTATGAGCATCGAGGGGGGCGATCGAGTCGTCGAGATTCTCGACATCGGTCCAACGGCGCACACCGAGCACCTGCTGGTCGCCTATCTTCCGGAAGAAGGCATTCTCTTCGAGGCGGATCACTTCTCGTTGCCGGCAGCGGGTCCCATTCCGCCGGCGGTATCGTCGACGCGGACGTTTGCCGAAGCGCTGGGGAGGCGGGACCTGCGCGTCGAGAAAATCGTTTCCGCGCACAGCCCGCGAGTCGCCACGATGGATGATTTGCGGACGGCGCTCGAGAGAGAGGTTTTTCAAGCGAGCCGCTGAGCGGGTAAGCGCATGGCCGGCGGGCTCCGATCGCGTCGGGAAGCCGCGACTGGAGGTTGCCGGCGATGCATTCAATGACCGGACGGCGTTTATCCGCGGAGGGTCGTCAAAGCTGCGGCAGGCGATACTTTTCGAGTATTTTCGTCAACTCGACGCTGGCGCGTTTTCGATGCTGGTAGTGCACGTCTCGCGCCGTTTGCCAGTCGCCGCGTTCAATGGCGTCAAGAACCTGCTGATGCTCGTCGATCGACGCCGTCGGTTTTTCGCGCAGGCGCAGCGTAACCATTCGTGCCCTGTGGCCCTGGTCGCGAACCGCGTTGGCCATCGTCGCCAGCCGGCGGTTGCCGCATAGATCGATGAGGCTTCGATGGTAGCGCTCGTCGGCCTCGGCCCAGGCGTCGAGGTCGTCGCGTGCGAGCGCAGCCTCCATGTCGCGAGTTGCGGCTCTCATGGGTTCCAGCGTTTTTTCGTCCGGCTGCTGCTGCGCCAACAACTCCGCCGCCATCGATTCCAGCGACGTAAGGACCTCGTAGATCTCCCGCATGTCGGCGGCGACCACCGGAACCACGCGCATTCCGCGCCTAGGCTTCAGGTCGACGAGCCCCTCGTGCTGCAGCCGGATGAGGGCTTCCCGCACGGGCGTGCGGCTGACGCCGAGTTCTTCGGCAATTTCGTTTTCCAGGGCCTGGAAGCCGGGGTAATACTCGTTATCGAGGATCTTTCGCTTGATGCTCTCGTAAGCGAGTTCGACCAGCGATTTTTTGCTCTTGGTGTCGATCGCAGAATTACTCGACGTCGCTATGCTCATTATTCAAACCAGCGCCAGTGTACCGGCTCGACTCCGGCGATCGGTGCCGCGAAACTCTCAATATTCTCTCCCAACAGGCACCCCAGGTAACATATTCGCCTGTTGGGGCCACCGAATGCAACGCTCGATACGCTGCGCAGGCGCGTGCTTCGCATCGTATCGAAGTGTCGCCGGCCCATCGTTCCTGCCTGGTACGCGGCTTCAACCCAGGCGACGTGCTCCGGATCGGCATCCTCGAAGTGCAGCGATAAATCGCCGTTCGGCGAAAGGCGAAATACGCGGTTGCTGACGACGCTGACGATCCACAGTCCTCCTTCTTCGTCAAAACACAGTCCGTCCGGGAAGCTGCCCGGCCCGAATTCGGCCACCGTTTCGCGCGGTCCGAGTTCACCGTTTGCCTTGAGCCGGAACCGGGACGTGCGTCGGGCAAAGGTTTCGTTGGCGTACAGCCAGTCGCCGCTCGGATGAACCTGCACTTCATTGGTGTAACCCAGGCCGTCCGCGGCGATTCTCGCACCCCGTTTATCGACAAGCGCGATAAATCCGTCTTCGGTCGTCGGTCTGTAGGCGTCCGCGCGCGGTTCGATGCGCGTGCTGACCGTCACCCAGGTCCGGCCCTCACGGTCGGGCAGGACGAAGTTCGTCGGCGGAAGCGGCGTCGATGCCACTTCAAGCAGAAAGGGTTCAGTGCGGCCGTCGCGATGCAGCGTCCATACGCCGCCGGCGTCGCCGAGGTTGGCAAGCAGGAACGAACCGTCGCGCTGCAACGCAATTCCGTTCGGCCGCAGTTCGCAAGGCGGGTCCGAGGCGAGAAAACGGGTCTGCGTCCCGTCCGGCGAGATTCGGCAAACGCCGCCTTGCCAGTCGGACACGAACAAACTTCCATCGGCGGTGCAAAGTACGCACTCCGGGCGTTGGAGATCCTCTCCGACCGCAATCAGATCGTCGGACGTCGGTGACATTGCTGCCTCGGGGTGTGGTATCGGCAGGCGCGGCTCATTGCGATCGGGCGAGCCTGAAACGCAGTTCGTCGACGTCGTCCGGTACGTAGCCGCCGGCGACGATGCTGACCAGATAGCCGACGCCAAAACTGATGGCGTGGCCGAACACGCCGATCATTATGGGATTCATCTCGAAGTTGAAGCTGCCCAGATCGACGATACGTGCCGCCGGTTCCGTCAGCACGCCCCAGGCGGTAAAAGCGATACATGCGGCGATTCCGGCGTAGCAGCCGCGGCGAGTCGCCCGGCGGGTGAGAAAACCGAGTGCAAACACGCCCAGTGCGCCCGCGGAAACAATGACCGTGATGACCAGCGCCTTTTCGGCGACGGGCGTGCTGTTTTCCGTGGGTATCAACAGAATACCGATATAGGCCGCCGTCGTGCCCGCCACCAGCACCATGAGCCTGCCGAACACCAGCTGCCACCGTTCGCTCACGGTGGGGAGGAAGCGGCGAAAATAGTCCCGGGTGGCCACGGTTGCGATGCTGTTCAGGTCCGAGCTGATCGACGACATCGACGCGGCGAGGATGGCCGCGAGGATCATGCCGACGACGCCGGCCGGGAGAGTGTTGACGATAAAATGCGGCAGTATCTGATCGCCGATCTCCGGCTGCGCGGCGCCCGAGAGACTGTAATATCCGTACAAAAACGCGCCGACGAGATTGAAGCTTATCAGAACGGGCACGGAGAGCAGCGCGCCCAGCAACGTTCCGCGGACGGCGTCGCGATCGGTCTTGGCGATCAGGTAACGTTGCACCATCGCCTGGTCGCAGATGTAGCGGCGGCTCCACTGAATCGTCATCGCTATCATGAACATCCAGAGCGTGCGGTCTTCCGGGTTGTACAGGCTCGCGACGGAGAACTCGCGCGAACCGAGGCTGAATTTTCCCGCCCTCCAGGCTTCGCCGACCACGGCAAACGGCGCCTCGAGTTCCGGCGCGAAAAGCAGGCGGCCGAGAATCGCGAGGCCGCCGACAATCAAAAACACGCCCTGCACGACGTCGGTAAACACGACGGCGGTGATGCCGCCGAACAGGGTATACAACGCAGTAAACAGTCCGATGCCTATGATGATCACACCGATGCTCCAGCCCGTCATGACGTTTACCGCAATCGAGGTCGTCACCAGCGCCACGGCGATGCCGAACGTGCGCGACATCAGGAAACCGAACGAAGTGTACAAACGGCCGCCGAGCCCAAAACGCCGGCCGATGAACTCGTAGGCGCTCATGCCGACGACGCGACGGTAAAACGGCACGATAAAAACCGCGACCGCAATCAGGACGAGCGGCAAGACGAGAAAGCCGGGCACGAGAATCATGGATTTCTGAAACACGATGGCCGGGTGAGCGACGAGCGTGTTGCTGCTGACCAGCGTAGCCATGAGCGTAAATCCCACGGCCCACTGCGGTATCTTCTGGTCGGCCAGGAAATATTTGCGGGTGGTCTCCTGGCCGCGTGATACCGACAGGCCAATGGCCGCCACGATCACCAGGTAGACGGCGACAACCAGGTAATCGATCCAGCTCATGCCGCGCTTTAGTTCGATTGCGCCGCGGCGAGCGCTGCGCGCACCGCATCAGTGATTTCCGTTGTGCCGGCCGTTCCGCCAAACTCGAAAGGCAAGAGATCCCCTGCTGCAAATGCCGCATCCACGGCGGAAACCAGCGCGCGCCCGGTCCGACGGCAATCGGCGATGTCACGCTCGTCACCCAGCCACTCCAGCATCATCGCCGCCGACAGTATGGTTGCCGTCGGATTGGCGATGCCCTTCCCGACGATATCGGGCGCGCTGCCGTGACAGGGTTGAAACACCGCGTGATCATCGCCTATGTCCGCGGACGGCGCCATCCCCATGCCCCCCATGAGGCCCGCGCCGACGTCGGACAGTATGTCGCCGAACATGTTTTCGGTCACCATGACGTCGAACTCCCAGGGCTGCTTGACCAATTTGAGCCCGACGGCGTCGACGTAACAGTGGTCGGCCGCGATGTCGGAATTCAAGGCGGCGCGCTCGTCGAATATGCGGCGAAAAAACGCAAACGAGCCGAGTACGTTCGCCTTGTCGACGCAGGTTACGCGACCTTCTCCGCCAAGCGCCTTGCGTTTTCTCGCCACCTCGAACGCGAAGTCGAACAAGCGTTCACAGGCCGGCCGCGTGATCTCCAGCGTGTCGCGAGCGGTGATATCGTCGTTGAGCTCACAGCGGTTGCGTGATTTGAACAGGCCTTCCGTCGATTCGCGCACCAGTACGATGTCAAGCGATTCGGCGCGCGTGTCGGAGAGCGGCGTCGGCAGGCCGCGGATGCTGCGGATGGGACGAATGCCGGCAAACAGGTCCAGTTTTTCCCTCAGGTCGAGCTGCGGCGAGATCTCCGTGCCGTCCGGATAGCGGATGTCGGGCATGCCCATCGCACCAAGCAATATGGCGTCGGCCGACCGGGCGGCATCGAGCGTCGCATTCGGAATCGCCTCACCGGTTTTTGCGTAGTGGCTCGCCCCGGCGGCCAGCTCGACGAATTCGAGCTCGAGCCCGGCGATTGCGGATGTCGCGAATTCGAGCAGTTCGAGGGTGGGGCCGATAACCTCCGGGCCGATCCCGTCGCCGGCCAGCGTTGCAATTCGCAGCGTCGCGTGAGTCGTCATTGTCGATTCTCGACTTCGGTCCAGCACCTGATCGTTTTCTCCAGCGTCCAGGGTGAAACGCGGGCGTCGAACGAACGGAAGTGATCGCTGCCGAGATGCGCTCGAAACGCGGCCTCGTTCGCGTATTTCTCGTACAGGTAGAAAGACGCCGGGTCGTCGGGATCGACGCAAACGTCGAATACCCTGCAGTCGCGCTCCAGCCTGAGTGAGTTTTTCGCCTGCTCGACGACGGCCTCGGAGAAGGCCGGGGCGAGCTCCGGTTGAACGAGAAACTGCACGGTGATCACATACATGGTTTGTCTCTTTGGTTTCGATGTTTCAACTGAGGTCGCTCGACGAAGATGGCTCAACTCGGAAAGCGGGCTTCGAGGTCGCGGATTTGCTCGTCGTCGAGCGAATTCACCCGCAGGCCGTCAAGTATGAGCTGGAGCCTGGCCGCCTCTTCGAGTTCTTCGATGGCGAAGGCCGCGACGTCGAGATTCGTGCCGGCAACCACCGGGCCATGATTGGCCAGCAGCACCGCGTGGTGCCGGTCGGCGGCCGCCTCGACGGCGTGTGCGAGCGCCTCGTCGCCGGGTGCGAAGTACGGCAACAGCTTGAGCCGGCCGATTTTAATGACGTAATACGGCGTGAGCGGCCGTATCGGCTGGTCTTCGTCGATGCCGCGCAGGCAGGAGACGGCTACCGCGTGGGTCGAATGCAGATGCACGACCGCGCCGGCCGAGGCGCGCTTGCCGTACATCAGCGAATGTAAAAACGCTTCCTTGGACGGGGGATCGCCGGATATGTGCCTGCCGTCGGGCGTCAATTTGGAGATCCGCGCCGGGTCGAGCCGGCCCAGGCAGGAGTTTGTCGGCGAGACGAGGATACCGTCGTCAAGGCGGACGCTGATGTTGCCGGAGCTGCCCGGAACGTAGCCGCGCCGGTGCAACGACTCGCCGTGCATTGCGATCTGCTCCCTCGCGCGGGTCTCGTTGGAGGCGGTCACGGAAGCATTTCCAGGGCGTGCTCGAAGAAGTTCTCGGCGCCGAAGTTACCGGACTTGAGCGCAAGACAGATCGGCGGCTCGGTGTTGCTGACCATCCACGGTACGCCGGGATCGATCTCGGGACCGATGACGAGTTCCGTGATACCCAGGGCGCTGCTGACCGCGCCTGACGTCTCGCCGCCGGCAACGATGAACTTGCGGATCCCGGACGCGGCCAGACGCCGCGCCACGGCCGCGATCGACGACTCCACGATTTTCGCGGACTCCTCGACGCCAAGTTTGTCCTGAGCGCGCCGCAACGCCTCGCGGTCGCCGGTCGAGTGGATGAGAACGTCACCGAGTTTTGCGGCCGACTCGGCCGTATCCGCAAGCTCCGCCAGAATCGTGTCACCGTTCGACAACGCAATCGGATCGACGACGATTGCATGGACACGTTGCCGAAGCCGCTCGACCTGGGCCTGCGTCGCCTTCGAGCAGCTGCCGGACAACACGGCCGTATGGCCGTCGAGCGCGGGCAGCGCGGCAATTCCGCCGGAAGGCTCGAGCAGTTTTTCGGCTTCGAGGCAGGCCGGTATCGCCGCGGCGATTCCCGATGCGCCAGTGAGCAGTTGCAGATTCACGCACGCGGCGGCGACCGCCGGCATGTCATCGTCGCATGAGATGTCGACGGCGGCATACCGTTTTCCTTCCTGGCGCAAGCGCACAAACGCATCGCGGATTGCGTCCGCGCCCTGTTCGACCGTCGCCTGGGGCACTAGGCCCGTGCGGCCGGCCGCGGTTTGCGCGTCCATCAGTGTCAGCAGCGACGATTCCGTCATCGGCGTGAGCGGGTGATATCGCATCGACGTCTCTGCCAACGGCTTACCGCCGACGCGGAGTTCGCCGTTCCGGACGGTTCGGCCGTTTTTTGGAAACGCCGGCAGCAGGACGGTGAAGTTGTCCTTCAACCGCTCGAGCAACGCGTCCGTCACCGGGCCGATGTTGCCTTGCCGCGTCGAGTCGAAGGTGGAACAGTACTTGTAATAGAGCTGTCTGGCGCCGAGTGCGAGCAGGTAGTCCGCGGCATTTTCCGCCTGGCGCACGGCCTCGCCCGCGTCGACCGTGCGTATCTTCAGGGCAATCACGATCGCCGGCGTACGCAGGGCTTGCCCCGCCGACGGCGGGCCCGTGAACAGCGTGGTCGGCATGCCGTGGTTTGCCAGCATGAGCCCGAGATCGCTGGCGCCGGTCAGATCGTCGGCGATACATCCGAGAAGTAACCTCATGAATTTGTTACTATTTTGCTCAAGGTCGGATTCCAATCCGTTAATTCTTTGACAGCGGGAAAATTAACGTATACGTTAGTAAGTACGTTGTCAAATGCGTTAGCGTGTACCTACGCGCTGATAAAAGGGGGAAATCCGATGTTGAAACGCTTGCCGATCGGCCTCGTCGCCGTGGCCTTGAGCCTGGCGCCGCCGCTCCTGTTCGCACAGGAATCCGACGAGGACGATGAACGGGAGATCCTCGATCTCATCGAGGTCGTGGGCGAGGCCGGTTACCGCGCGACGAGCGCGTCCAGCGCTACGGGTCTCAACGTTCCGCTCGACGAGCTGCCGGTGAACATCCAGGTCATCACGTCGGACGTCGTCGGCGACTTTCAGCTGCTGTCGCAGCGTGACGCGCTGCAGTTCCACGCGGCGGCCGACGACAAACGCGTGCGCGGCTTCAACACCGGCGAATTCTTTCGCAACGGTTTCATCCATCTCAGCGACACGCACGGTTACACCATCGAGCGCCTGGAAATCATCCGCGGACCGAGCGCCGTGCTCAACGGGCCCGTGACGCCGGGCGGCGCCGTGAACGTGATCACTAAAAAACCGACCGTCGGTGAGGATTTTGGCGAAGTGGGGACCTACTGGGGGTTCAGCGGTGACGATCGCGACAACCGCGGTTTCAACGTGGATCTGAACATGGGCAGTCTCGGTCCCGAGTCGGACGGTGAGCCGTTCGGCGCGTTCCGGTTTGTCGGCGGCTTTCAGGAAGACACCGGGTTCGGCACCCGCGCGAACAACGAGTCACATTCGATTCTGCCGATGCTCAAGTTACGGCCCACCGAGAACACCGTGGTCGATCTCGAATATTATCAGTACGAAATCAACACCGATCGGACCGACAGGCCGATGGGTATCGAGCTGACCATCCCCGGGCCGACCGCGGGGGAAGAAGTTCCGCTCGCGTTGGCCTACGACGTCGATCCGCGTTCGAGCTGGTTCTCCGACGACACCGACATCGAGGAGTCGCTGGACGACTATACGATTTCGATCGCTCACCAATTCAGCGACAACGTTCTCGGCCGTGTCAATTACAACAACCACAGCCGGGATTTCGTGTTCGGTCCCGGCAACCGGCCGCGTATCGACATTTTCTATCGCATGGTGCTGAACGACGGCGCGCCCGCCGACTCGACGGATCCCGACGACTTTTCCCTGCGGCGGCTGACGGAAAACCTGTCGTTAACCAACGATATCGACCAGGCGACCGTGTCGCTCGCGTTTACCCCCGAGTGGGGCAGCGGCAGTCAGTCGCATCAATTTGTCGTTGGCGCGCACCTTTACGATCAAAACGCGCTGCTCGAAATCCAGCGTCCGCGCCTGTCCGGAGAGACCGGCGGTTTCTATTTCGACTTTTTCGATCCGGCGACGGTCGAGTCCGACGATCTGTCATTCAATCGCAACGGCGACGACGTGTTTTTCGTCACGGTTCTCAAACGGCGCGAAAACATCGAGCAGAACAACTTTTTCGTCAACTACCACGGCTCGTTCATCGACGAACGCCTGAACGTGTTGCTGGGCCTGACGCAAAGCGATATCCGGATTCAGCGCGGCGACCCCCGCGTCACGCCGTTCGAGTGGGTCACCATTGCCGACAACGACGAACTCCTGGCCCAGGCCGGGTTCGTGTTCAGCTTCACCGACCTGTTTGCGGTTTACGCCAACTATTCGGAATCACAGCTGCCGGACGTCAACGACCCCGACTTCAACACTGCGCCGCCGGTTCGGCTGGGTGAGCAGTTCGAGGCCGGTTTCAAGCTGGCGCTGATGGACGGGCGCTTCGATGCGAACATCGGATTCTTCTCGATCGACGAAGAACTCGACGGCGAGACGACGCGCAGCGCGGAAGCCGACGGTTGGGAAATCGACGCCTCGTGGGAGCCGATCGACAACCTGTCGATGATTTTCAGTTACGCAAACGCGGACACGGAGGTGACCGCAAGCTCCGTGCCGGACCGCATCGGCGACCCGCTGGTCGACGAGATCCCGAACAAGGCGGCAATCTGGAGCCTCTATTCGTTCGAGAGCGGCCCCGCGAGCGGGCTGTCGATCGGCGGCGGCTTCGTCTGGACCGACGCCCGGGTACGGCCGACCGCCGGCGCGGCGCAGGCCGTGAAAAAGCTCAACGGCGAGGTGCTCGAATTCGACGTGGAGACACGTCTGGACCTGTTCGCGAACTACGACTGGAACAACTGGCGGTTCTCGCTGAATCTCCGCAACCTCACCGAGGAAATCAACCTGAGCAACAACGTGCCGCGCGTGCCGCTGCAGGGCGGCGTCAAAGCGAACGGCAGTCCCTACGTGTTCGACGGAGACATGGAGGTGATGCTGGGCGTGCGTTACGTTTATCAATAACGTCGAGCGGTGCCCGGCGAATTTCGCTCAGAGGATCGGACTCAGCAGTCGGGCGCCCGCCGCGCCCAGCTTGAACAGCGGGTTCCGCTCCTTGATCTCGTCGTGACCGACCCGCCGGGCATTCGCGAAGTCCCGCTCGAACATCGCTTTCACCTCGGCGGCGAGTTCGTAGTTGACGCTCAACAGCGTGATCTCGAAGTTGAGTCGGAAGGAGCGGTTGTCGAGGTTGGCGGTGCCGATGCCGACGCCAAAATCGTCGATCAGAAACGCTTTCTGGTGCATGAAGCCTTCGGTATAACGATAGAAGCGGATGCCGTTGGCGCCGACGACCTTCATGTAATAGAACGACGCGAGATACACCATGAAGTGATCCGGGTTGTCCGGCAGGAGAATACGGACGTCGACGCCGCGTAAGCCGGCAACCTGCAAGGCTGAAATCACCTCGGAGTTCGGCACGAAGTAGGGGCTTGCAATCCAGAAGCGGTTCTCGGCCGAATGGATGGCGTGCACGAACATCAGGTTGCAGGTTTCGTAGTCGTCCGCGGGACCGCTCGGCAGGACCAGCACGTCGGCGTTGCCGTCTTTGGCGGCGCGGGTTTCCCACTCGAGGTCCTCGATCGTCTCGCCGGTTGCCCAGTGCCAGTCTTCGGCAAAGATGAGCTGCAGGGCGTCGGCCGACGGTCCTTCGATCGCGGCGTGCGTGTCGCGCCAGGCGCCGAATTTCGGGGACTTGCCGAGGTATTCGATACCGACGTTCAGACCGCCGACGAATGCGAAGTCGCCGTCGACGACGAGAATCTTCCGGTGATTGCGGAAGTTGAGCTGCAGCGGATTGGCGAAACTTTTCGAGGAGCGAAACGCCTCCAGACGTATGCCGGCCTGCCGGCATTCCCGGATGAACGCCATCGACAACTTGCGGCTGCCGATCAGATCGCACAGAAAATAGACGTCGACGCCCGCCCGCGCCTTTTTGATCAGCAGCGCCTTGAGGCGTTGGCCGAGCTCGTCGGCACGAACGATGAAAAACTGGATGAGCACGTACCGCTCGGCTTTTTCGATGGCCTCGAACATCGCCTCAAACGCAACCTCGCCGTCGACCAGCAGATCGACACGGTTGCCGTAGGTGAACGGCAGATGGGCGAGGCGTTCGAGGAAACTGAGCCGGCCGCCTTCGTCGGGCAGGTTGGAGCGGAACGAGTCGCAGACCGTGCGCGCTTTTTCCGCGATCCAGTCGTGCGCGATGTCCGAGTCGCGCCGCGCGTCGACGTAGCCGCTGAAACGGTTGCGGCCGAATAGCAGGTACAGCGGCAGCGCGATTATCGGCGCGGCGATCAGTGCGATGGCCCAGGCGGTCGAGCCCTGCGCGGAGCGCGCGTTGAACACCGCGTGCACCGCGGTCAGGATGCCCAGGACTTCGAGCACGGCGAACGCGATCGCGAGGAATTCAATAGAGCCGGGCTGGGCGAGCAGTTCTGCGGCGGTTTCTTCCATGCGGGGATTATCCGCTATCTCGAACGCCCTGTTTTGGCAAAACGGCGTCGGATTCTCGCTTTCCTCAACGGGCCCTGAGCAAAGTTGCGTCCTTGCTCCGGCAATCGGCCGGGAGGACACGGCGTGGCGGACCGCTCAATTGAGCGTTTGATCGTCTCCTCGGGCGACCAGTCCCGTTCTCAGGGCGTGCGCCTGACGATGGCGAGACGCTTCATCTTGGAGCGTAGGGTGCTCGACGGAATTCCCAGCAAGGCGGCCGCGCCGCCACTGCCTGAAATTTTCCACTGGGTCTGTTCGAGCACGCTGATTATGTGAGAGCGTTCGACGGAGGAAAGATCGGCCACGCCATCGTGAATGGATAAAGTGGACTCCGACTGGTGCAGGGTCGCGATCAGTCGCAGCGGGCCGGGAAGCGTAAGGACGGAATTGTCTTCGGCTGAAATCAAGGCGCGCTCGATGATGCTCTCGAGTTCGCGAACGTTTCCGGGCCACTCGTAGCTCAGAAGCTCCTTGACCATCTCCGCGGAAATTGCATCGACTTTCTTGCGCACGCGTCCGGCGTGTTTGTGGACGAAGTGTTCCGCGAGCAGCGGGATATCTCCCTTACGGTCGCGAAGCGCCGGCAGTGTGATCGGGAAACTGTTGATGCGGTAGTACAAGTCCGCGCGAAATTCGTTCCGCTCGACGGCATCCTGCAGATCCCGGTTAGTCGCCGCAATCAGGCGGACGTCCGCATGCAGCGTTTCCGTCCCTCCGATGCGCTGAAATTCTCCCGTTTGCAAAACGCGAAGCAGCTTGCCCTGCAGCTCGAGCGGCAGTTCTCCAACCTCATCGAGAAAAAGCGTGCCGGTGTCCGCCAGCTCGAACCTGCCCAGTCGCTGAGACTGTGCGCCGGTAAAAGCGCCTTTCTCGTGTCCAAACAACTCGCTTTCGATCAGGTTGGCGGGCAAGGTGGGACAGTTCACGCAGATCATGGGTTTGTCGTGCCGGCCGCTCAGCTTGTGTATCGCGCGTGCGATGAGCTCCTTGCCGGTTCCGGTCTCTCCGAGGATCAGGGTTGTCACGTCCGTTGGCGCGACCTTCTCGACAGCGCGCAAACAACGTTTCAGGCCTGGGTCCTCGCCGATGATTTCGTCAAATCCGTAGGCGAGCCTGACCTCCTCCCGAAGGTATACATTTTCTTCCTGCAGTTTGTTTTTCAGGTGCTTTATCTTCGACATGGCCCGCGAGAGCGCAATCGCTCCTGCGAGGTTTTCCGCCAGCAGCCTGAGTTCGGCAACGGTTTCGACGGACCAGCGGCGTTTTTCCCGGTACATCACAAACGCGCATGCGCCCCTCAGCTTCTCCTCGATGAGAAGCGGGACGATCAGAAACGATTTCACACCCCGTTTTCTGAGGACTTGCTGGTCCGGAGCCCCGGACGGGGGCAATTGTTCGACGTCATCGACAACGATCAGTTTGCTAGCGAGTATTTCGGCGGATATCCACGGGATGCTGGCCTGAGCCACGGGCTCCGGGGGCTTGTCGTCCATGTGTGTCCAGCGGTGAGTGGGCTTCAGATTCTCATTGTCCGCGGTGAACCACCATACGCTGATTGCGTCGAGTCCGTAACTGGTGGCGACGAATTCGAGACTGTCCCTCAGTTGCCCATCGATATCGTCGGTTTGTGCCTTGATCAGCTCGGATGAAAGCCTGGCGAGCAACGCCTGATAGTCGGCACGGTGTTTGATGTTGTCTTCGGTTTTCTTGCGTTCCGTAACGTCATATACCGTGCCAGCCATCCGGACGGGTCGCCGCTGTTCGTCGCGTATGACTTCTGCCCGAACCTGCATGACGCGCTCAGTGCCGTCGGGGAGGATGATTCTATGATCCATGGAAGACGGTTCCTGACCCTGCAAAGCGCGTGTAATGGCGCGTTTCACCGTCCGGCGGTCGTCCGGGTGCACGCGCTTCAGAAAGGATTTGTACGTCACGCCCGACGCATGGGGATTCATCTGAAGCAGGCGATAAAAACCATTCGACCACCAAAGCTCGTTGGTGGCGATATTCCATTCCCAGTTTCCGATACTCGCAATGCGCTGAGCCTCACTCCAGCGTGTCCAGATCCGCCATAGTTTTTCGGTGTACTTTCGTTCGGCTTTCTTTTGCGTTCGCCGTGCATTGATCCAATAAGCGGAAGCTGCGACAAGAACCAGCGCGTACAGGGTGTACGCCCACCAGGTTCTCCACGGCGGAGGATTCAAGCGAAGGTCGAGCCGTGCATCCCTGACGCTCCAGATGCCGTCATTGTTGGCCGCCCTGACCCTGAACGTGTAGTTCCCCGCCGGGAGATTGGTATAGGTCACCTGGTGCCTCGTCCCGGCGTCTATCCAGTCTTCGTCGAGCCCTTCGAGTTTGTACATGAACCGGTTGTTTTCCGGCGCCGCGTAGTCCAGCGCCGCAAACTCGAATCCGACGAGTCGATCCTCATAACTCAGCTCTACAGGCTCACGGTCCACGCCGGCACCGCTAAGATCGACAGGGTCGTTCAAGCCGAGGAGTCGTGTAATGACGACCTGCGGCGGCCGCTGATTCGTACGCAGTTCGTCCGGATTGAACGAGTTGAAGCCGTTGACTCCACCGAAGAAGATCTGTCCGTCGGAAGCGCGTAAACCGGCGGAAAGATTGAACTCGTTGCTCTGCAGGCCATGACCCGTGTCATAGTTCTTGAACGTCAGAGATTCTACGTCCAGCCGCGACAAGCCGCGTCCCGAGCCCAGCCACAGATGACCGGCCCGGTCCCAGACACCGCTGTAGATCGTTGAACTGGGCAGTCCGTCAAGCTGGGTGAACCGCTGGAAACTCACCTTGCCGGCTTCACGATCCGAGCGCTGCCAACGATTCAACCCGCCGCTTCTGACGCCCACCCAGAGATCGCCGCGAGAATCCTCCTGAATCATGTTGATTTCGCCACCGCTCAGACCGTCGAATCTGTCGGGTTCCGCCTCGAACCGCGTGAACGTTCCTGTGTCCGGGTCAAAATGGTTCAGCCCGCCTCCGTAGGTTCCGACCCAAATGTCCCCCGCACTGTCCTCGAACAGAACCAGGATGCGGTCGTTGCTGATTGTCGTCGGGTCGTCGGGATTGCTTCGGTAATGCGTGAATTGCCGGGTGCTCCGGTCGAAGCGGTTCAAGCCGCCGCCGAAGGTGCCGACCCACAGGTCTCCGTTACTGCTTTCGAGTACGTAGGACACGCCGTCGTTACTCAGGCTTGTTGGATCTTCGGGATCGTGCCGATACCGGTTAAACGATTCGCTGTTTTCGTCGTAGCGGTTCAGCCCCGCGTCGAGGGTCCCCACCCATAAAACACCGCCGCTGTCGACGCGCATCGTCATCACGCGATCGCTGGACAGGCTGGTGTCGTCGTCAGGGTCATTTCTAAGGTGGCGAAAACGATCGGTGGCGCGATCGAGCACATTGAGACCACCGCCAAAGGTCCCGATCCATATGCCGCCGGCCCGGTCTTCCGCGAACGAGGTGACCGCGTTCTGGTTCAGGCTTTGTGGATCGCCGGCGTCTTCCCTGTAGTGCAGCACGGTGCGCGTTGCCGGGTTCCAAAGGTTCAAGCCGTCGTAGGTGCCGATCCAGATAATTTTGCCGCGGTCCTGGAACATGGACAGTACGGTGTCGTGCGAGAGGCTGTAGCGATCGTTCGGGTCGTGGAGATATCGATCGAAGTTCCCGGTCGCCGGGTTCCAGGCGTTGAGCCCTTTGACGGTTCCGATCCACAGGACGCCGGCGTCGTCCTGAAAAATCGTGTTTATGCGGTTGGCGCTGATGCTCGATACATCGTCTGGGTCGTGGACGAACCGCTCGAAAGAACCGGTGTCTCGATCGAATCGGTTCAACCCACCCGTCTCGGTGCCGATCCAGAGCGCGTTTTCCTCATCTTCGTATAGTACTCGCGACCGGCTGTCGCTGATGCTCGCGGGGTCTTCCGGGTCGTGCCTGAAGTGGGTGAACGAGCGCCGGTCGGCGCTGAACCGGCTCAGCCCGCCGTCCGTCGCCACCCACAGGCTATCGTCGCTGTGGTGCAGGATGTTCCAAACGTGGTTCCCACTGAGGCTGTCCGGAACGGACGGGTCATGCTGAAAGCGCTCGAAGGTTTCGGACTCGCGGTCGAAACGGTCGAGACCCGTCCCGTCCGTACCGATCCACAAAACACCCTCGTGGTCCTCGTAGAGGACACGGATCCGGTTGCCGGAAATCGAAGAAGGATCTTCGGGGTCGTGCCTATAGTTGGTGAACGTCTGGCTTGCCGCGTCGTACCGCGAAAGTCCGCCGGCATCGGTGCCGACCCAGAGGACGCCGGATCGATCCTCGATCAGCGTTCTCACGCTTTCGTCGGAGATGGATCGGGGATCTGCGGGATCGTGAGAGAACACGGTGAAGTCGCGGCCGTCGAAACGGTTCAGCCCCGCCTGTGTCCCAAACCACATGTATCCCTGTCGGTCCTGAACGATGGAAAGGACGAAGGATTCGGACAAACCGTCGTCCTGGGATACGTGCTGGAATCGAACGGTCCTCGATGCGCCGGCGTCCGCCACGCCCGAAGCGGCAAAGAGAATCCCCAACAAGAGGGCGGTGCGGACGGCCCACCGCGGACGGAAGCCGTTCGGCCGGTGTACGAGCGCTGGTCGCATGTTCTCCCTGTTCGGCTGAAGCGCCGGCGGGTGCCGTGACCTCGGACAGGCCGCTCCGCGGCTTGCCCTTGTTCCATTAGTCAACGAGATCGCACCGGTCCCTACGATTGGGAACGTCGCGGAGCGAGCGATGAATTGCCTCCGCAGTCTGGCGCCTGGAATTCTTTTTCGTATTGTAATCACTCCGGCTTGCCGGGCCAGATCGACTGACGGTCCGATACTGTTTATGGTCGGCCGAACACAGCCGCCTGCACGTTGGGTTGCAGTTTCCGATATATGTCATATCGCACAACGGTGATCCGGTAGCAAGTGATTGCTCAATGCACGGACAACGGCGAGAATAGCCGACCAACCACAGCGCCCGTAGCTCAGCTGGGTGAGCGCCGGTCGCCGCGCAGCGGCGAGGCGAAGCACGGCTTCGCCAGGCGGGAACGCCGCGAGCCTACCGGCGAGTGGCCGGGCCCGAGGAGCAAAGCGACGAGGGGAGTACGATCGCGCGCGGCGCGATTGCTCAATGTACCGACAACGGCGAGAATAGCCGACCAACCACAGCGCCCGTAGCTCAGCTGGATAGAGTACTGCCCTCCGAAGGCAGGGGTCAGAGGTTCGAATCCTCTCGGGCGCGCCATTTTCTCAAAGGTGTTAACCGGTCACATGGTTTACACCTTGTTCCGGACACATGGTTAACACTTTGTCCGGTACGAACGGATTGGGGCCGGGTTCCACCCGGCCCCGTTGATTATCGAAGTATCCTAAATCATAGTCGAGGAAGCTGACCAGCCAGATCTGGTCCTCGATCTCTCTAACGCCCACGGTTTGTCCGGCGAAGGCGGTCGAGAGGTTGATTTTACGTCGGCCGATGCAGATACGGCCGCAGCCGGTGACGCGGATCGCCCGGTCATGGAACGGATAGTCCGGCGGACTCGGTGGTTCGTAGACGCGAGCTGAAGGTGTATAGAGATCACCGGGGTAGGCGCCATCGAGCGCTTGATGAGGCCGCTCGTTGTTGTAAACCCCGATGAAGGCGTCGAAGCGCTCCTGTTGTTGAAGGAAGTTGAAGGCGGCAGGCTTCGTAGCCTCCTGCTTGAGGGTTAGATGCATGCGTTCGTGACGGCCGTTCTGCTCAGGATGGCCGGGCTTGATGCGCTGCAGGCTGATGCCTAAGCGCAACCACCAGACCGAGAGCCGAGTGAGGCCAAAGAGCGCATTGCCGGAAGCGAACGGCACACCATTATCGGTGCGGATGGCGCTGGGCAGGCCGAAGTCCCTGAAAGCTCTTTCAAAAATGGTAAAGGCGATGTCCGCTTTGGTGGACTTCACGCCTTCGCAGCCGATCAGGTATCGGGAGCTGTAGTCGGAGATCGTGAGCGGGTAGCAGTACTGCTTGTTGCCGAGCATGAACTCGCCCTTGTAGTCGGCACACCAGAGCTCGTTTGGCTGGTGTGCAGCGACCAGCGGCGTTCCTTCAGCCTTGTAGCGACGGCGTTTCTTTCGCTTCACGAGGCCATGGCGGTCCAGCACGGCGTGGATAGTGCTGATGGCAGGCGTTGGCACCATCGGGAACTGCTTGATCAGCTTGTCGCGGATCTTGCGGGCGCCCCAAGTGTCGTGTTCCTTCCTGATCCCGAGAATCGTACGCTCGACCTGGTAGGGTAGGCGGTTGGCCTGCCGGTACGGCGCCCGGCTACGGTCGTTCAGGCCCTGAAGGCCGCAGTCTTTGTATCGGTTGAAAATCTTGTAGCCAGTGACGCGGCTAATCCCAAACTCCCGGCACAGTGGGGCCATCTTCTCGCCCTCGAGCAGCCTGGCTATGAAACGAAGTCTCTCATCCATCGGTTTACACTCTTTCCAGGGCATCCGGGGGCTCCCCAAATGCCGTAATGTGTAAACCATGTGTCCGGAACAATCTGTAAGCTATGTGTCGAGTAGCTCAAAAAATTACGTGGTATGCGCCCTGTTGTTTTCCGCGGCTGATTTGAGCCCGACCGCGATCCGGCTGAGCTCACTTCCGCCTGCCATGCTACAACACAGTGATGCCGATCATTAATATTGCGGCCCATGAAACCAGATAGACGGGTGTTCGGAGGTACGGGATGCCAAGGGTATAGACGACGGCGTGACCAATCCGCGCCCAAAAGAACACCTCCGCCCACGGGGCAATGCCTTCATGGGCGGCGGTGGGCGCCAGGAATCCCGCCGCGACAACCACCGCTGCGAAGGCCGGCAGGGTTTCGACCATGTTCATGTGCGCGCGCTGTGAGCGCCGCGCCCAAAGCGGCACGTCCGGTTGCACCTTCGGAAAGCCTTCGGGGTAATTGTTCAGGAACGTTGGTATGCCCCAGGTGATTGCGCGAGAGAGGATATAGGGTGTCCAGAGCAAAACGGTGAGTATCCCGCTCAGACTCAGATACAGGTAGGCAGCTTCCATCATGTTTTCCTCTTGGTTTGAGATTGTTGCCCGAGAATTCGGCGGCCACGAGGGCCGCCGCGAATTGAGAGGTCCTACAGTGACGCCGGATTCTTGTGCTTGATGTTTTTCCAGGCGTTGTCAGCCGTCTTGATTCGACCAGGAACGTCTTTCAGCCATTCGTTTTGGATGCCGGCGTCGAGGTTGAGATAGGTTTTTCCATTAATGACGCGCCATACTTCAGGGTCGCCAATAAACTTCTTGCCGACTGAAACGCCAAAAGCGCAGTACCCGTTGTAAGCCGGAACATACTTGTCGGGGTTTGCTTTGAACGTTTCCAGGTTTTCCTCGCTGGAAAACTGGTAGGTGGCGCCATCATGTGTCGTAACGAAATTGCCGTTACCGCGTAGTGGACGCTTGCTGGTGTGATAGGTCACTACGTCGTAACCCTGCACAGCAGGCGCACTGTGGGTGTAGTCGGCTGCTGTCGCACCGACCGAAAACGACAATAAAGCGATTGTTCCGATTAAGAATCGTCTGATGTTCATTGATATCTCCAGTGTTAGTTCGTTTTTTGATGTCCGGAAAGCCACAACTTTTCCGGACGCCAGAATCTCTGAAGAAACACCGACGTAAAATAATGAAAACCGCATATTCCATACTGATTCGTATTAATTCATATGATTAGTACTGAATCGTCCAAAAGAACTGCTAAATCGTATTTATTTTTGTATGAATGATTGATTGTCGCCTGTCCCTTGTTAGGCTACGGAATACCTTCTTCATCCTCATACACCCGCGAGAAGCCGTGCTCCATGGATGCGCTTACCGACATACTGAATACGCTGCGTCTATCGAGCAGCTTGTACTTCCGGACCGAACTAACCTCGCCCTGGGGGATTGAAGTTCCGGCGAAAACGGGAGTTGCACGGTTTCATATCGTTATCCGTGGTCAATGCTGGCTGCAAGTACATGAGGATGACGGCGTGCATATGTCGAATGGCGACATGGTGGTAATTCCCCACGGTGCGTCGCATACGCTCGCCGATGCAGAGACGACCAGCGTGCGTCCACTGGCGGATGTACTCGACGAGGTCGGCCACAAGGGCGAGGGTCCGTTGATCTACGGCGGTGGCGGCGCCGGCTGCTGTATCGTCTGCGGTGAATTTTCTTTCGATGACCTGGGCAGTCACCCGCTCCTTGAAAACTTGCCTAAAAAGCTATGCGTGACGGGAGACACCAGCTACAACACGCAGTGGCTGGATAGTGCGATGGGTTTTATCGGCCATGAAGCTTCCAGATTGGAGCCCGGTGCCCATGCCATCATCGACCGGCTGTCCGAGATCATACTGATTCAGGTAATTCGTGCGACGTTGGACGCGACCGAAGACCAAATTCCCTTTCTGTCAGTGTTTTCCGATTCACGAATCAGCAAGGTGCTTACAGCAATCCATAAAGATCCAGCGAACGACTGGAGCGTCGAGAGACTGGGGCAGCTCGTTAACATGTCGCGTTCGTCATTCTCGAATCGCTTCAGCGAACTGGCAAATATGACACCGTTGCAGTACGTCATCTTCGTCCGGCTTCAGAAAGCCAGCCGTTTACTCATCGAATCGTCGATGCCCCTAATCGCTGTGGCGGAGCGTATTGGCTATCAGTCGGAAGCGGCGTTCAGTCAGGCATTCAAGAAACAATACGGAGTGAGGCCTGGTGAATTTCGCCGTGTTCACACCCAAATCGCCGCGTAGGCAGGCTCAGTAGATGGATCATGACGGAAGACGCCGGGCTCCCGTCAACTAGACTATTTTCTATCGGGTCCAATACACAAATGGCCACAGGCCAACTTCACAAGGCGCGGAACAGAAGAAGGTCTACTATCGGCGGACTTCCTTTGGTCAATCAACGGCTGTGTGAGAATTGTGTGACTGAGTTATGCACTGTCCAAGAAGCTGACTAGCCAGATCTGGCCGGACGGTGAGACTATGTGTTTCGCTCTTTCCAGTGGGTTTGAGTAACGAACGCCGGTTTCTTATCGGCTCTTCCACGTTCCTCAAGGCGCTCGACCAGCCACTGATACCATTCCCAGAAACTCGGGTGCGATGTGATGATGCGGGTTTCCATGACCCATTGTTCGATCACGTGCCATACCTTCAGCGCGGCACCTCCCACGAGATCGTCCATGGCATCGAGGCCGATGACTCCCCTGTGTACGAGCAAACCCACCGTCTCGAACTTCATCCCAATTCGCATAGCGGCACATACGTGTTCTTCGCCCAGTTCGTCAAACCGGGCCTTCGAGATGCCATGCGGTAGCGCACACAGTAGCCTGTAAGCCTCGGTGAAGTCCTGATCCTCAAAAGAACGAGCGCACTCCAGGATCGATAGATCGCGCATTTGCCGCCGATTGTGTTTGAGCTGTACCAGCCCGAACCAAATGCCGAATATCAGGGCGAGAACGCCCAGTATCTCAACAATATCTGCAAGCTTGGATAGGTTCATGAGGCCTCCGATGGACCAGCGAACGCCTGATTCGACTCCTGCCGCGCTCTGATGTCCCGTTTCGCGAAAATCTTGCGGCAAACGCGCATCTGCGGCCATAGGGCATACGTCCCGTCGCGCACGGTCCCGCCTGTTTTCGCGGGTGAGCTTTGTCCCGCTTGACGGTCCGCCGGGTCACGGTCCGCCGGGTCGGACCGGCATAACGTTCTGGGCTCATGGAACAAAATCCATTCTTGACAGGGCCTGATAGCCTTAATCGCTGCATTTGGGCTCGTTTTCGACGATTAAGCGGATACGTTTTAGGTCGGATGCAGCGCAGATCTAAAACCGCCAAAAAATGCCGTCAAAATATGCAATTAGAGGACGTATCCATGTCACCTCGTTTGACAATTTCTTGTGAAATAACGAACTACGGAGGTCCGACCCTGGAGGCCACTAGTTCGTTCACGCGGACAAGCCGATCAGGGTCTGTAGCGGCGTATGCGCCAGCAGCGCGTAGAAAAAGAATACGGGCGCCAAAAAATGCACCAGGCTCGGCCGTATCGCGATGATGCCCGAAATCACGATTCCAACTCCCGTCATCTTGAGCGTTTCAATCCAACCCGAGCCGGCGACCATAACGTTCGCGATCGCGGCTGATATCAAATAGGCAAAAACAAACGCGGCGGACAAGCGAAATTCATGCCTTTCGGCTTGTTGCGTATGCGGGTCGTCAGTTGACGAAACAGGGAACGAGAATTCTGCCGCACCGTAGAGCAACGTCGTCGTAAACAGGAGATAGAAAAATACCCCGTAGCTGATCTCATCCAATCCTTGCAAGCTGAAGCCAATCCAGATGAACCAGACCAGCAGAATGGCGACGCCGCCCGACCACAATCCCGTAGTCCATCGGATTGTCGATGTACGATCTCGACGAATTGCCTTGAACAGCTTTGACAACAGTCGGGTTATCGCGAGTCCATAGACAATGGAAATTGTGACAAAAACGTACTCGTGTAGACTCATGTTATCGACCACCCGCTGCCGTATTGCGGACTATTCTAGTCTCTCAGCGATGTGTACGTTAATTTCCTTCGCGCCTCGGCAGGTCATGCAGGCTGGTGTCGACTAGAATGTCCGTCAATGACTACCTTCGGCTACGTCGCGGTTGGCGCCGCGCTGTCCCAGGCGGCTTTGACCGCCCTGCTGCTTCTGCAAGGCGGAGTGCGGGGGCTGTCGAGGAAGCTCTACGGCCTGCTGCTGTTCACGGCGTTCGGTTATCTGCTTCTACCGCTGTTTCCCGACTCCGACCACCGGTGGATTCTGATGGCGATTTCCACGCTGGTCCCGGGCGCTTTCTGGTTGTTTTCGGCGAGCCTTTTCGACGATCACTACGACCTGCCCCTGTGGCACCCGCTGCTGGTTGCGTTTACCGTCGTCATGCCGACGGTGCACGGTCTGTTCTCGCGCTTCGGGATCGAGCTTCCGGCCGGCGTCTTCGTGGACGTGCCTCAATTGCTGGAATTCGTCATCCTCGCGCTCGCGCTGTATACGATCTTCGCCCACTGGCGTGACGACCTCGTCGTCGCCAGACGGTTTCTGCGGCTCTGGTTCTGTAGCATCACCGGGGCGTTCATCTTCACGCTAATTCTGGCGCGAGAAGTGCTGTTCACCGGCGCGGCCTGGCTCGAAAGCGCGCAGTACGTGGCGACGGCCGTGATGATGATTGGAACCAACGCGCTCCTCGTACGTTTTACACCCGGTCTGCTCGACCCCATCCGCCGTATGCGCCCGGCCGGCGCCGAGGCGGACGATACGGCGGAGACGGCCATCGAACTCTTGGAACCGATCAATGCGCTGATCGTCGAGCAGGGTATCTACCGCGAACCGGGCATGACGATCGGCAAACTCGCGGAGCTCGTGGACATGCCCGAATACCGCTTACGCCGGCTCATCAATTCGGGGCTCGGTCACCGTAATTTCAACGACTTCCTGAACTCCTTCAGAATCCGCGATGCCGCCCGCCGGCTGGCTGACCCCGACGAGGTGAAGGTGCCGGTGCTGACCATTGCCATGGACTCGGGTTTCCGCTCGATCAGCTCGTTCAACAAAGCGTTCAAGACGACCCACACGGTGACACCGACCGTGTTTCGCCGGCAGCAGCTCGGCGGCGAGACGCAGGATCCCCGCAAATGAGCGACGGTTTCTTGCGGATTCTCAAAATCCGCAAGAGATAGACGCTCTCCAGTCGCAGAATATCCGCCTGTACCGCTAGCGAAGCTGCGCGCCGAGGGGGGACGCCTGCGTGAGGACCAGAACCGGACTCGTTTTTGCCGGGCTGCTGTTGGGAGCGCTGTGCGCCTGCGGAAAGCGCGCCGCGGAGCTCGATCTGGCTGCCGTCGACGCCGCAACCGGGGCGTATAAACCCTGCGCTGCCTGTCACGGCGTAAACGGCGAGGGCAACGCGGCGTTGAACGCGCCGGCCCTCGTCAATCTCGACGAGTGGTACCTGAAACGGCAGCTGCGCAATTTCGGCGCCGGCATCCGCGGCACTCATGCCGACGATCTGCACGGTCAGGCGATGGCCGCACAATCCGCGGCGCTGACCGACGACGCGCAGGTCACCGCCATCGCGGCGCAAATCGACGCGTTCCCCGATACCGCGCCGGACAAGACCGTGGACGGCGACGTAGGCAACGGCCGGGACCACTACAACATGACCTGCGGCGCCTGCCACGGCGCCAAGGGTATCGGCAACAAGATCCTCGACGCGCCGTCGCTGCGCGGTGTCGACGACTGGTACCTCGCGCGCCAGTACGAGAATTTCCGCAGCGGCGTCCGCGGCACGCACGCCGACGATCACTTCGGTCGGCAGATGCAGCGCATGGGCCACGTTCTCGAACCGGGCGACGACGTCAACGACGTCGTCGCCTACCTCACGTCTCTCGGGATCGATGACTAGGCTCATATTCATCACGGCCTTGTTGTCGATCGGCGCCCTTGTGGCAGAGACGCAGGCGGGAGGCGATCCGATCGTCCTCAGCGACCGCTGCCCCGCCGGCTTCATTCCCGACGACGGCAACCGCTGCATGCTGAACAGTCTCTACCGCGAGTATCCGTCGCTGCGGAATCGCGGCATGGGCGGGCTGAAGATCGGTCTCGCGTCCGTGCGCGACGGGTTCACGCCGCAGCAGATCGACCTCGGGCGGTATCTGTTCTTCGACCCGATACTGTCCGGCGACGGATCCACGTCGTGTGCGAGCTGCCACGATCCGGCCCTGTCGTTCACCGACGGCCGCGCGCGCAGCATCGGCGTAACCGGCCGGGAGCTCACGCGGTCCGCGCCCAGCCTGTGGAACGTCGGCCTGCAGGAACGTTTTTTCTGGGACGGCCGCGCCGACACGCTCGAAGCGCAGATGCAGGGCCCGCTCTACGACGAACTCGAGATGGGCAACACGCCGCGGCAGCTGCTGGACAGTATCAACGGCAACGCGGAGTACCGGCGGCTGTTCGCGGCGGCGTTTCCCGGGCAGGCCGGGGTCACGCTCGAGCAGATCTACACGGCCATCGCCGCGTTCGAGGCGTCGCTCGTGTCGCTCAATTCGCGCTACGACTATTATGCGCACGGCGTGCACGAGGCGCTCAGCGACGCCGAAATCGAAGGGTTGAACGTGTTCCGTTCGTTTGTCGCCCGCTGCGCGGAGTGCCATACGCCGCCGCTGTTCACGAACCAGCAGATTGCCGTCATCGGCACGCCGGAGCCCGACGGCCTGCCGTTCGACTCCGGCCGCGCGGCCGTGACCGGAGACCCGACCCAGCGGGGCGGGTTCAAGGTGCCGACGCTGCGCAACATCGTGAAGACCGCGCCGTACATGCATTCGGGGCGCTTCGCCAGCTTGCGGGATGCCGTCGCGTTTTATACGCAGGGCCGAGGCCACGCGGTGCCCGAGGGCGAACAGCTCCGCATCCACTGGCACATCTGGGAACCCGACCTGACCGACGACGAGCTGGACCGGCTCGTCGACTTCCTGGGTGCACTGTCCGACGAAAGCTACAGGCCAGCGACGCCAGCGCAACTGCCTTCGGGGTTGCCGCTGGTGCATCGCAGGCAGCTACGGGCCAAGGAGCAACACCGATGACGATAAAAAGAGTATTGGGAAAAACCTTGGCGCTCGCGTTCGCCAGTCTTGCGGCGACGACGGCGGCGGCCGCCACGATCGAGGTCCGCGACGGTGAAAGCATACAGGACGCGATCAACGAGGCGGAGCCGGGTGACACGGTGCTCGTCTATCCGGGCACCTACGCCGAGAGCGTCTACATCGACAAGGACCGCATCACGCTGCGCGGCGTCGTCGAGGAAAACGAGTGGCCGCTGCTCGACGGCGAGAAGGTGCTAAACGACGCCGTGCTCTACTCCGGCAACGACATCACGATCGAGTGGCTGAAGTTTGTCGACTACAAGGGCAACGCGATCATGGGCCAGGCCGGAAATAACTTCCGGATCCGCTACAACTGGATCGTCGACACCGGCGTCTACGGCATCTTCCCGCAGTACGGTCAAAACGGGCTCATCGAATACAACAAGCTGAGCCTGATCGAGGACGCGGCCATCTACGTCGGCATGTGCGACAACGTCGACGTACGCCACAACGAGGTCTTCGACTCCGTCGCCGGCATCGAGATCGAGAACAGCCGCCACGCGATCGTCGAGAACAACTACGTGCGCGACAATACCGGCGGCATCCTCGCGTTCATCACGCCCGGCCTGCCGATCAAGACGACGTATGACGTCATCATCCGCAACAACTTCGTCGTCAACAACAACACGCCGAATTTCGGTGCGGAAGGCTCGATCGTGTCGGGCATCCCGGCCGGCACCGGCATCCTGATCATGGCCGCCGACGACGTGCGCATCGAGGGCAACATCATCACCGGTAACAACACGGCCGGCATCATCGTCACCGATCTCTCTTACGCCGCGAACGTCGCCAACGATCCCGAGTCGGAGCCGAACCCCGATCGCGTGGCGGTGCTGGACAACTTCATGGACGACAACGGCAACGACGCCGCCGGCGAGGTCAAGGCGCTGATGCTCGCGAAAACGTTGTCCACCCGCGGACCGGACGTGATCGCGGCCGGCGGCGGCGAGGACAGCGACAACTGCATCAACCACATCGGCCGCTACCGCACGGCCGGGCTCGACGAATGGGGCGCCTGCGACATCGAGACGACGGCCGATATCACAACCTACCTGCTGCCCGACGGCGCGCCGCCGCGCAGCACGGACGGCGACAACAAGGCCGAGCTGCTGTACCGCGGTATCTGTGCGGGCTGTCACGGATACGACGTGCGCATGGTCGGGCCGGCCACCGTGACCCTCCAGGCTCTCTACCACGACGATGCGCAGGGCCTCGCGGACTATCTCGCCGATCCGGTCAGGAAACGCCCGGACTATCCCGAGATGCCGCCGCAGGGTCACCTGTCCGCGGAGCTGAGGCTCGCCGTCGCGGAATACCTGCTGGGGGTGGGCAAGTCGCAATAACAGTATTGGGGGGTGGACCATGAACGACCTGGACAAATTCCTGGGCGCCGGACTGACGGCCCTGACTCTGACCGCCGCCGTTTGTACGCCGCTGACCGCAGTTGCGCAGACGGCCGCCGACACGTCCATCGGCGAGATCATCGTCACCGCGCAAAAGCGCGAGCAAGCCTTTCTCTCCGTGCCGGTCACCGTCAACGTGTTCTCGGCCACGGACATCGAGAAGACCGGCGCGCTGAACCTCGCCGAAATCGAAGACTACGTCCCCGGCCTCGAAGTTGGGGACGGCACGACCCAGGCGCCAATCTCGATCCGCGGCGTGTCGAGCGTCAACATCAGCACGGGCGGCGATCCGTCGGTCGCGACCTTCTACGACGACGTCTACCTCCCTCGTGCTGCGCTGCAGATGTCGTTTTCCGACCTGGCACGCGTCGAAGTGCTCAAAGGACCGCAGGGTACGCTCTACGGCCGCAATGCGGCGGCAGGGGTGGTCAACATGGTGCCGAACCAGCCTGCGGCGGAAAACGAGGGCTTCGTGCACGCGCGGGTAGGCAACCACTCCCTGTTCCGGATCGAGGGAATGGGCAACCTTGCGCTGAGCGACAGGTTCATGGTGCGCGCCAACGTGCTGAGCAACCGGCGCGACGGCTACCTGACGAACGTCATTGGCGGCGCCGACCCGGGCACGCAGGACAACCTCGTCTTCCGCCTGGCGGCGCTGTGGGCCGTTTCCGACAGCACGGACCTGCAACTGTCCTACGACTACGACGAGGTTGACAACGCGCCGCGGGGCGCGGTCGGCGTGAACCCCTGGTCGGAATGCCCGACCGACCCGTTCTGCGGGCGCGTCCGCAACGACGTCATCGACGGCAGCGAAGGCCGCGATATGTATGCCACGACGGCCAAGCTGATGCACGACTTCAACGACGACTGGTCGGCCAGGTTCATCGCGAGCTATCGCACGTTCGAGGTCGTCAACCGCCAGGACGAGGACGGCACCGCCGAGTTCGACCGCTACCTGGACACCGACAACATCGAAGACTCCGATATCCAGTACAACGAGCTGCAGTTCAACTTCAGCGGGGACCGCTTCGATCTGGTGTTCGGCGCCAACTACAGCAAGGAGAACACGAGCCAGGACATCCCGGTGAACACGAACGCGGATTCGGCGATGCGGGCCGTCACCGCCGGTCTCGCCGATGCGTTCGGCGCGCCGCTCGACCACATCTGGAACCCCGAAGAGATGGCGTTCCTGATGTCGGTGCTGACGATGCAGCCGGTCACGCCGGACGACGTCATCGCGACCGGCGATTTTTTCTACGACGTGCTCGATGCGAACGTCCCCGGCACACCGGTCGTCGGCCCGTCCTTCGCCGGCAGCAGCTGGAGCGAAATCTATTTCAACGAGGGCGACTTTACGAACTGGGGGCTGTACGGTGACGTCGATTTTCGCCTGAACGACCGGTGGAACTTCCTGTTCGGCCTTCGCTACAGCAACGACGACAAGACATTCTCGTGGCGCAATCCGCCGAACACGCTGAATGCGCTGCGGCCTGGTACGGACGATATCGTTTTCCTCCAGATACCCGGATACGAGCAAGCGCGCACGGGGACCCTGACGGCTTCCAACAGCTGGAACCGGGTCACCGGCCGCGCGGTCGCGAACTACCGGATCAGCGATTCGGCGCTGACCTTCCTGTCGTACTCGACGGGTTACAAGTCGGGCGGCTACGATTCGCTCGACGTAACCACGTCGGACAACCCGCTGCGCCCCGAAGAATCGACGAACATCGAGTGGGGCATCCGCGGCAACTTCTTCGACAATCGCCTGCGTACCGAATTTGCGGTCTTCAACCTGGAACTGGACGGCCGCCAGCGGTCGGTCGATACGCGCCCGCCGGGACAGCCGAGCGCAATCCCGCGCGTCATCAACGGCGACCAGACGTTTACCGGCGCGGAGATCATTCTCAACTGGTTCGTCACCGACACGCTGCAGCTCGGTATGCTGACGACCTGGCGCGAGGTCGAATCGAAGTGGGAACCGTTCTACAACGCCGTCGGCGAGCTCGTGACGGAGACGTCCTCGGACACGGCGGACATGGATTACACGGTGCTAGTGGACTGGTTCCCGCCGGCGCCGGCGGGCTCGTTCGGCATCCGGCTCGAATACGTGTTCAACGAGAACACCGACGAATTCGATCCCGGCGTCGTCGATCCGACCCTGCCGGGGTTCGGCGAGGACCGCAATCTGCTCAACGCCCGGGTCGCATGGTTCAGCAGCGACGAAGCCTGGACCGTGGCGCTGTGGGGCAAAAACCTGCTCGACGACGAGGTCACGTCACGGATCAACGATATCTCGACGGCGTCTTTCGGCACGCCGTTCGTCTCGGTTGATCCGCCGTTGACCTGGGGCATGGAGCTCGGGTACCGCTTCTAATGAAAACGTAGGGTCTCGAGACCCCTGCGACACGCCCGCCCGTTTGCATCGAACAGATGACATTCGTCGGCGGACAATGCGGTACGGATGCGGTCGGATACTGCGGCGCGCGCGTCCCCGTCTTCACGGCACACGAGAAGCGAGCCGTAGTCCAGTTCGACGTGGACGTAGCGACTCTCGCCGAGTTCCTCGATCGCAAGAACCCGGCCTGGTATTGCGGAATCGGCGACCGCGACGTGCTGTGGAGCGGTTCAGTCCTGCCAAACCGGCGGAGTTGTACCTTCAAGGTACGCTTTCATCGTGGCCCAAAGAAACGACCACCCCTTGTCTTTTTCGGCCTTGCCGGCTTCCGACACGCGACCAACGTTCGCCTCGGTGTAGGTCATTTTCGTACCGCCGTTTTCGGCACTGAGCTTCCAGGTGCCGTACCATTGCGTCGGTCCGCCCCAATTCGGGAACACCAGGCCGGAGACCTGGAGCATCCTGCCCGGCTCGACCGCGACTACGGTCGCCCAAAGCACGCCTCCGCCATTGCCCCAATCCTCGTACATGCGGCCGCCGGGATGCGCCTCGAGCACATAGACTCGTTCGCCGTCTTCTCCGCCCGCATAAAATGCGGCCGGCCACCACTCGCCGATCTTGTCGGTCAGTGCGCTCCAGACCCTCTCTGACGGTGCGTCGATTCTTGTTTCCATTGAAAAGCTGAGCATTTGTGCGTTGTTGATATCCACAATTTCAATTCCTCGTCATTTCGGCAATCGATCGCAGCTTTAACAGGCGGTCCGCCGGTAAGGCCTCGAATGGCCGGATCCACCGCCGGTACATCGCCTGCAGCGGGACCGGATTCAGATGATTGATCCTTTCTCTCCCTCGTCTTTCGACCAAAACCAGGCCGGCAACGTGGAGCGTCTTCAGGTGCTTCATGACGGCAAAGCGCGTGAACTCGAAGTGTTCGCACAACTCGCCGGTTGTCATGGATTTCTGGCGCAACAGGTCGAGCATTCTTCGCCGGGAGGCGTCGCTCAGCGCCAGCCAGATGGCGTCGTTGATCTCGTCTCGGTTTTCGACGCGCCGATCCGTTTTCTTTTTGATATTCATAATATGTGACCCAATAGTCACATATTAGCGGGACCAAATCAATCTCTCTTGAATGGCATACCCGGACTGCCGGGCGAAGATGAGCTTACGCATTGTCTCGTTGCCTGCCCGAAGTCCGAGACGGCGAAAGGCAGCGCCCGATTGCCCGTCAGATATTCAAGGCGGTTTCGTATTTCACCCGTGAATAGACGATGTTCGTTTCGGATCGCTGCACGGTATCGTCGGTCAGGATATGCCGGTCGATCCATTCTTCGTAGCACTGCAAATCGTTGAAATGGGCAACCACGATAAAATCGGCTTCGCCAGACACCGTGTAACACTGGGCGACTTCGGGAGATTTTCGCATCTTCCGTTTAAACGCCTCGTAAACCGCATGCGTTTCATTCAGCAAACGAATGGACGTGATGACCGTCACGAGCCGCCTGCCCGGGTCGACGATTGATACGTCTCTGGCAATGATCCGCTCGTCACGCAAGCGCTTGAGGCGGCGGCGCACGGAACTCGCCGAGATGTTCAATTCCTCTGCGAGGTCGTCGTAGCTCCGGCGATTGTCCTTTTGAACCAGCGCCAGGAGCCGGCGGTCGTGATTATCAAGCATCCGATGTCCGGCTGTTTTCGTCATATCTGAAGAAATAATAGCGGAAACCGCCAATTTAGTGAGCGATTTCGGTCATTCTGTCCCGAATGCGCAAGTATACTCTTCAGCAATCGGCAGCAGCGGCAGCCGGCCAAAATGGATTCCCCGGGTACTGATGAATGTTGTCGTTTCGTATTGCAGTCGTCTCAATCTGGACCATTCTTCTGCTTGGTTGGGCGCATGCGGGGCCCCTCGAACGGATAGACCCTGTTCCGCCTTTCACAATCGACGAAGAGTTGATCCGCGAGCGCATTGATCGAATAGTCATCGAAGAAGGCGTCCCGTCGATTTCGGTGGCTGCGACCAAGGGCGACGGCCGCCTGTGGGCGCACACGTCCGGCGTCGCCGACAAGCAAACTAACCGCGAGGCTACTGACACTACGCCCTATCGTCTGGCATCGGTATCCAAGCCGATCACGGCCGTTGGGATCATGCTGCTGGCCGATCGCGGCATGGTCGATCTCGATGCGCCCGCCAACGCTTATCTCGGCGAGCAGAAAATCGTCGCCAGGGTTGGTGATGCCAATGACGTGACGGTGCGCCGGCTGATGAGCCATCGCGGCGGACTCCCGCTGCATTACAATCTGATCCATGCGGACGAGGCGTACGAACGCCGCGGCCTCGATGAGACCATCGCGCGTTACGGGCAGGTCATGCTGCCGCCCGGCGCGACGCATCGCTACTCGAACGTCGGTTACGCCGTGCTCGAGCGGATTATCGAGATTCAGTCGGGAAAACCCTACGAGAGATTTTTGCGCGACGAGTTTTTTGGTCCCCTCCGCATGACGACCGCCGGCGTGGTCACGGCGCCGGTTCACCCGGATGGAGCGGCGATTCCGTATACGCGCGCCGGCGATCGATACCCCGCGTACGACATGGATACGCGCGGGGCCGGCGGCGTATACATGTCCGCAAGCGACCTGGTGAGATTCGGTCGGTTCTTCAGCGACGCCCTCGACGGAAAGTCAGACCTGCTCTCTCAGTCCGCGGCCCGCGAAATGCTGGACGCGCAAGCACCTTTGGAGGAGGGCAGACGCGAATGGTACGTTCTGGGCTGGGTCCACGAATTGCGCGGCGAGGATCGGCAGCACGATACGATCTATCACCTTGGGTCCACGCCGGGTGTGCGGGCAGAATTATGGATTTATCCCGATGAGGATTTTGTCGTTGCGACCCTGGTCAACGAGATGTCCTGGACGCCCCTCAAACTGGCGCGCGAAGCCGTCGTGGCAGCCGTTCTTCCGGAGCTTGCATTCATCCCGTATCCGGAAATCGAGATTGCCGATCGGCTGCAAGAGCGTTGGGCGGGCGAGATCGATCTGGGTGGCGACGGCAAGCTGCCGACGATTATCGACTTTCGCGACCCTTCCCGGCCATTCGTCTCCGTCGGTGACGAGACGGTCCGAGTGAATTCGGTCCAAACGATCGACGACGGGTTTGTCCAGATTGTGACGACGTCCGCACGCTTGCCGACGATCGACGTGCAGCGACAGCCTTACGAGCTGGGATTCATGTTACGACCGAACGGCGCGCGGCTCGAGGGGTACGTCACTGCCAACCGGGTGGCCACGCGTGATCGGGACAGCGGCAACTTCGCCTTTCCTGTCAGACTCGACACGGATCCGGAAGACCGGAAATGAGCAACGCAAAAAGACCGCTTGCCGAGCAACGCTTATCTCTGTGCCTTCCAGTCACTCGAACATCAGACGGCGAATCTGCTCGAACGGTATGGGACCGTAGGTAAGAAACGTGTCGTGAAAGCGTTTCATCGAATAGTGCGGGCCCATACGCCGCTTGTATTCCTCGCGTAGCTCCTCGATGACGAGTTCGCCGATAATCTCGCGTCCGGGCGGCGACGGGCTTTGCGAATCGCGTTGCACTTCGATGAAGGCGTTACCCGGCTCCATGCCGATTTCGGTGATGTAAGCGTCAACCGCTTCGTCGAAAGTCATATCACCCAGCGCCATTTTGATCTTGGTGATGATCCGCTGCACGCGCCACATGCGCATCTGCAGCCGGCCCATATGCGTTTTCAATCCGGTGACGTAGTCCAGGCGATCGTCGAAGTAACCTTCGTCGGGCAGCAGTTTTTCCAGGTAAAACGACCATGCCTGGCTCAGGTAAGCGCTGTTGTAGGCGCTGCGAATGGGGCGCGTTACGTTTTCCGCGGCCGCCGCGATCTGCACGTTGTGGCCGAGCCATTCATGATAGGAGATGACGTGCGTCCAGTAAGGATTGTAGGAGAGCAGGCGGCTCGCCTTCTCCTCTTCACTCAGCCTGTCCTCCAGCGGCGTCAGAATATAGTAGCCGGACTGGCGGCCGGCGAGGTCCGGGCCACGAGTCGCGCCGCCGAACGATAGAACCCGACGCGCCATCGGTGGACTCAGACGAGCGCCGTAATCGATGTAGTCGGGGATCGTCACCACGTGACTGCCTTCGTTCTGCAGCCAGTCAGTCGTGATATGTACGAAACGCTGCGCCATGGGCAGAACACCCTCCCAGGGCGGTGCTTCGTTTTTCATGGATTGCCATACGACATTCAGGTCGCCGGAAGGATGGATGAGTTTTGCCAGTTGCTCCATCTCCCCGCGCGTTTTAACGGCGTCCCTTTCCGCGATTCGCAGCATTTCTTTTGCCGGGTAATCGTGAAGCATTTCCTTGCCGATCTGATACGCGTCAATCTGTTCGACGGTCCAGGCAGGCGAGCGCGTGGAGCGAGGTAACAGATCGGCCTCGAGCCACTTCTCGAATTCCCTGACCTCGGCCAATGCGCTTTTTGCGGCGTTCAGAAAACGCTTTCTGATTTCCGGATCGGGAATCGAGACCTTCGGCGCGTAGTCCCGCAGCAAGAGTTCCGCGTAATAGCACTGGTACAGCGCATTCTCCGTCCAGGTGCGGGCGGGTGTCGTCAGGTTCGCGCGAGCGTCTGCAAAGCGGTCTCCAAGCGATTCCAGTTCCTCAACGGCTTTTGTGCCCGCGCCGGCGCTGTTGGCCTCCGGACGCAGAAACAGGCTGCTCGTCGCGGAGAGCTCGATATAGGAAACCGGAACCAACTTGAAGAGTTGCAGATCCTCGTACTCGAAGACCCTGGTGCGTGCGAAGGCGGCAAACAGATCGTAGTCGACCTGATCGTCCACGGATAACGCCGCATAATCGACCTCGTCGAGTTCGGCCAGCAGGTCCTTGTAGGTCTGTGCAGCCGCCAGGTAGCCCGCCTCCCGGCGCGGTTCCGGTTTGACGTCCAGACCGCGTTCAATGATTTGAGCGAGACTGCCCGCGCCGGCGGCCGACGCGGGCAATGCGAACACGGCCATCAGGAGACCGGCTGCAACTACGAAACGACCTTTTGTCCTGTCGCCTTTATTGGCTTCGTTCTCAACAGTTGATCGCGCTGGTACGCGGTGCTGCATTGTCAGGGCCTTGCCTCCGTTTGTGAGTGATGACAATTCGATGGTTGGACCGACGTTTCAGTACCGCGGCAGTTCAGTGATGCCACGCTCCCGCATCTGCGCGTTAACCATTTCTTCGACGTCACGTAACAACTGTTTTGCGTCGTAGACGATGCCGTCCTTGATGGTGTACTTGACGCCGCCAACCCTTTCCGGCTGGCCGGTCTCGTCATTCAAGCGTACGTGTCCGGTGCCATAAAGCACCTTCAGGTTGTGCAGCGGGTTTTCGTCGACAATCACGAGGTCTGCAAGATAGCCGGGCCGAACGACGCCAAACTGTTCCTTTTCACCTTTCGGCTCGGCCAGAGCCTGCGCCGGATGCAGGGTTGCGGCGCGGATGACTTCGAGCGGCGTCAGTCCCGCCTCCTGCATCAGCTCCATTTCTTCAATGTAGCCGAAGCCGTACTGGTTGTAGATGAATGCCGCATCGGCGCTGACGGTAACGCGACCGCCGGCGTCCTTGTAATCGTCGATGAAGTCCATCCACTTCCGATAGAAGGCTTTCCACGCGATTTCATCGGCCGTGGTCCAGTCGAAGAAGTAGGAGCCATGGTTAACGCGGCTCGGTGTGTAGAATTCCCAAAGCGAAGGCAAGGTGTACTTGTGCCAGTCGGCGTTGCGCGAGCGCATCACGTCGCGGCCGGCAAGATAGGCCGTCATTGTCGGGTCGAGGAAGGCTCTGTGATCGAGAAAGAACTCGATCAGATCGTTCCAGGCTTCGCTGCCCTGTGGGCTGATCATGTTCCACTGACGCGCTACCTGGCTGAACCGGTCCTGCTCGTCGTTGTAGTTCATGTCGGCCGGCCAGGTTTGAATGTCGTGATCGTCGTACATCGACTCGAAGATGCCGTAGAAATGAGTGACCGTACCCAGTCCCATGCCGACGGCATCCCTTGCATTCACCTCCGCGACCATGAGCTGCGCAAGGTGGGCCGTGCTGCCGAGATCGTGTTTTTCGGCTTCGTCAAGCAGCGCGGCAAGGATGTCCGGCGGATAGTTGAAGATCTTCAGCCCGTCAATCCCCTTGCGCGCCGCCCAGCGGACCCACTCACGGCCAATCTCCGGCGTGATAATGGCTCCTCCGTCCCAATCCTCTCCGTCTCCCGGTACCTGGTAGGCATAAATTCTCGGCGCAACGATTTCGTTTTTTGCGCTTCGTTCTTTTTCGCGCAGCGTCCAGTTGAGCGGCCCTGCGGGAACGCCCCGGACGGTGGTGATGCCATGGGCCATCCAGAGCTTGTAGGGATATTCGGCTTCCGGCGCTTTGGGCACGTCGCCGACGTGGACGTGGTTGTTGACGAACCCCGGCAGCACGTAGGATCCGGACGCGTCGATCTCTCGAGTGGCGCCCGTGGGCCGGTCGTTCTCGTCGATGGGAACGTGCGGTACGCCAACGTTCCTTATCTCAATGATCCGATTGCCCTCGACGACGATATCCACGGGTCCGCGTGCCGGCGCGCCGCTGCCGTCGATCAGCGTCGCACCGCGGATGATCAGACGCTCGAACGGACCTTCACCTTCGTTTGCTCTGCGATCCGGCGCGCCTCTTACCGTTTCGTCGCCGTCCGCGGCGATGGAGACGCCGAGACCTGCCGAAACGTTCAGGACACAACTCGCGATGAGTACGGTTGAAATCTTTACGGCGATATTGGAGCTAAATTTCACGGACTTCCCCTTTCCTCTCTTGATTGATCTCAAAAAAAAAGCGCCAACCAGTGTTCGGTCGGCGCTTGAGTCCTGCATCAAAGAGCGCTGCTGCCCCTTGATTGTCGTACGTTACAGTCTGACGCGGATGCCGCCGAAGAATCTCCTTCCCAGTACGTCATAGAGAGAGATATCGACGTTAGCGTCACCGGCGAGTGAGAAGCCGAGAATCGGCGGCTCTTCGTCCGTCAGGTTGTCGACGCCGAAGAACAGAGTGTAACGGTCGTCGGCGAACGTGTAGTCGAAGTTCAGGTCCAGGTAGTTAACGGCGTCTCCTTTCGATACCACGTTTCCTGCTCCCGGGAACAAGGAAATCGACGACATGTTGCGCCACTGGAAGCGGCCGGAAAAATCGCCTGATCGATAGTTCGTGTTGAAGACGTACTTCGTCTCCGGCTGAATGAAGACATTGAACCCGGAGCAGCTGCCGCCGAAGAAGCCGAGACAGTCAATACCGGGCTGGCCGGGTTCGGCAACTGTCTCGTTCTCGAAGGCCCAGCTCGCAAGAAACTGCAGATCGAGCGATGCTGGTCCGAAGAAGGACAGGGCCTGTCCAAGCTCGAAGCCGTAGTCCGCCTGGAAATCCAGGCCGGTTGCCGTGATGCTTGCAACGTTCAGCGAGCGGGCGTTGACGAAGTCGATCTGGCCATTGCCGAACCGGTTGATTGCCTGGCAGGTCTCGCTGTTGTTATCCAGATTGTCCGCGCGGAAACAGTTGTTCACCACATCCTGTGCGCTGAGCTGGTTGATCGCATCGGTAATTTCAATGTCGTAATAATCGATGGTCAGGTTGAGCCCCTCGAGGAACGGCGGAGAGATGACGGCGCCGACCGTAAAGGTGTCGGCCGTCTCTTCCTCGAGATCAGGATTGCCGCCCGATTGTATGCCGAAGCCCACGTTGATCTGATCGAAGGTGGCGATCTCGGACTGGAGAATGCCCTGTTCAACGCAAAGCGCCTGCTGAGCTGCCGTGGGCGACAGGTCTACGTCGCAAGGGTCGTCTCCGGCCGAGAAGCCGATGGCGACCGTGTCGAAAAGCTCGTCGAGATTCGGTGAGCGGATCGCCTGGTTGAACATGCCGCGGAGCCGCAGCCAGTCGGTGGGCGCCCACTCGACGCCTGCCTTGTAGGTGGTGACAGTGCCGATGGTCGAGTAGTCCGATGAACGGACGGCAAGCTCGAGGCCGAGATAGTCCGCGAATCCGGCGCCCTCCAGAATAGGCACTCGCGCTTCCGCGAATACTTCGGTCAGTTCGATGCTGGCGTCGATGGGCGGCTCCGGGTCGCCGAACTCGCCGCCCTGGTCCGCGGTATCCGGGCGGAAGTCGAATCGTTCTACACGATCCTCGAAACCGATGCCGATGGCCACCGGCCCTGCCGGAAGCTCGAACAGCTCACCCGAAATGAAGCCCCCGTAAACCTGGCGTTCGAGCACATCCGACGAACCGTGATTCGGCGAAAGAAACGCGGCGGCTTCCGGAGTCAATGAGTTGAGCCCCAGGAAGTTCGCCGGCACGCAGCCGACAAACTCGTTGGTGCAGCGTACGCCGCCGGGAGCGTCAGGATCGACGGTGACGTCGGATGCCAGCGCTACCCGCAGGTTCGACAGCTGACCGGCAATATCTTCATCCGTTTTCGCGCGCTGATACTGGTAGAACGTGTCCCAGTTCCAGTTACGCCCGGCAGCGTCGAAGTCTCCCTTCAGGCCAACCGTCGCGTTGTAAGACACGCGATCGTATTTGTAGTTGCGCGGTCCGGTTTCCACCGAGCGCCGGCCGGTGCCCTGGATGACCGCGGTGCCGTCCCCGTCGGGGTCGAAGGTGGCCGCGTTGGCAATCAGGAAGTCTCTGGTCGCGGGAAACAGCACGGGATTAATGGCGTAGTCGGGAATGAGATAGTCGCCTCGCGGCGCTCCGCTGGTCTGCAGACCACCCGCATTCGGCGCCTGCTGCCATTCGTTTCGGTTGTCCATAACGGCCAACTCGGTGTAGGCCGTCAGGTTTTCTCGGATATCGTATCGGCCCAGCCCGGTGATCTGGACGCGCTCCATCGGCCGCAGCAAATAGTTGAGGGGTGCAAAATTGAATCGGTCCTCAGGATCGCAAAACGGCTCAACGACACCGGCTTCGCCGAAACGAATGCCGCCGATCGTTCCCGGGCAGGCGGTTGCGGGATCGAAACTCAGGCCGTTCAAAGCCGCCAGCTGGGTTGAGTTCAGGCCGAGCCGGGTACCGGGCAAGTTGCTCGAACCGCCCGGCACGAGCGTGCCGCCGCTTTCGAATAATGAAGTTTCCGAATAATCGCGGTTCGAGAAGAAGATGCCGTCGCGGGTGGTATAGGAAACGTTGGCTACCGCATTGCCGCGGTCTTCATGGAAGTTGCCGCCGATCGTGAGGTCGAATTTCTGCGTAAACGCGTCGTTTTTGTCCGTTTCGCCGACGTGGTAGCCAAACTCCAGACCTTCAAAATCCTCCTTGAGGATAAAGTTGATGGCGCCCGCGATCGCGTCCGAACCGTACACCGCGGATGCGCCGCCGGTCATGATTTCAACACGCTCGACCAGCGCGTCGGGGATGCTGGACAGGTCAGTCAACCCGCGGGAATCGGCAGGCGCGAATCGCCGGCCATTTACCAGCACGAGGGTGCGTACCGCATCCAGGCCGCGCAGATCTGCCGTCAGGATTCCGGAACCACCGCCGGAGTTGACGCTCGACGTATTGTCCGAGGCCAGCTGGGGCATTTCATTCAGCGTTTCCTCGATCGTGACGTTGCCTGCGTCCCGGATGTTCGCGTCGCTCAGAACCACTACCGGGCTGGCGGCATCGAGATCCCGTCGAACCAGGCGTGATCCGGTAACGACCACTTCTTCTATCGTCTCGTCTTCCTGCGCTAACGCAGACGTTGCTGTCAAAGCGGAAAAGCCGGTTGCCGCGGTAATCGCGGCAAGCGTGCTCGTTAAATACTTCGTCGGCAGATTGCCGGATTGGTTATGCGTCCTGAACATCTCGAAAACTCCCCCTTGGGCCAGGATTACTTGTTTTTTATGCGCTCGTTAATGCCGAAAGTCGTTTCATGAATGTGTCGGGTTCGTCGCTGAGCAAAATGCGAACAAGCTGATTGTTGTCGGGTGCTCACTCGGGCGCTCACGTTGATTTTGTAGATGATCGATCGATTGAATTGCCGATTCCGTTGGTTCTGCTGCGTACGACGAATGTTGGATAAATAAAACCCCGATGTAGAATATATAATATATAATCTAATTTGCAGGCATGTCAAAGCATATAGGCGCGCTGTTGCGCCGCCGCCACGCCATTGGACACGGTCTGTTTCTACCCTTCGGGCAAGCGTTTGGTTACGCAGGCAGCAAATGACAAGGAGAAAAAGCTGCGGTGGGCATCGTTATGAAATTCGGCAATAATAGCCGGCTTCTTAGCAGTTGGTTGCTAACGACCATTTAATGACGCGGTAGATCGCCCAAGCGTCGGAGCACATGAAATGAATCAGCCGAAACGACCACCGACAATGTCACAAACGGTGGCTGCCCAAATTCGCGAGCAGATTTTGAAACGTGAAATTGCCGGCGGCGAGCCATTGCGGCAGGAGGCTATCGCCAAGTCTTTTGGTACCAGCATCATCCCGGTCAGAGAGGCGTTGAGGCAGCTCGAAGCGGAAGGGCTGGTCGAACTGCAGTCGCATCGGGGCGCAATCGCCACCGAACTCACACTGGACAAAGCTCGTGAATGGATTCATCTGCGACGCCTGATCGAGACCGACCTGATCGGACTCGCCATCGACAAGATTACGGACGAGGACATCGATACCGCGAGTCAGATTCTCGGACGCTTTGACGACGCGATGGATCATCGGCGCGAGATCGAGCACTGGAGCGAATACAACTGGGAGTTTCATTCGGCGCTTTACACGCCTGCAAACCGCCCGGAAACGATGAAGATTCTGGCGACGCTGCATCAGAAGTGCGATCGTTACGTTCGCCTTCAGCTGCTCGGTAACGGCCATATCGCGAGGGCCGAAGAAGAGCACCACGAGCTGGTCGAAGCTTGCCGCAAGCGTCGCAAACGCGCCGCAAAAGCACTTCTTATGCAGCACATCGTCGGCGTCGAGCAGGATCTCATCGAGCAGTTGCAACTCTAGGGGCACGAACGCGACCCGTTTGCGCCTCTTTCGTCATTAAGGAGTAAAGGAATGCGCAAGCTTGGTTGGTGGTCGGTTCTGGCCGCGTTGACGATCACGGTCTACACGATCTCGCCCGCCCAGGCCGAGGACTCGACGATCTTCACGCTTAAGGGCACGGCCGGCCAGGCGCGCAACGCGCTCGACCGGGCCCGGCACGAGGCGGCGGTGAAAGCGGAAAAAATGCGGCTCCACCTTCAGCCCGCGATGCGTCGCAACGGCATCGATATGTGGATCATCATGAGCCGCGAGTTCCACCCCGATCCCATGCTGGACCTGTTCGGTGGGTACGGACTCTCCGGTTGGTACGGCCATAGAAACGCCTACGTGTTTCACGATCCCGGCGGCGATGCTCCGCTGGAGAGCGTCATTTTCGGAACCCATCAAAGCGATCACATGCTGGCGTTTTTCGATCGCATCGAGAGTTACGGCGAGGAAGGGCTGAAGCCTCACCTCCGCGAATACGTGCAGTCCGCCGACCCGCAACGGATTGCAATCAATCGCTCGCGCACCGTGTCCATGGCCGACGGCATTACCGCCGAAATGCTGGCCTACCTCGAGGACGCCATCGGCGAACCCTACGCATCCAGACTGGAATCCGCCGAGTCGCTGATTTTCGATTACGTCGGCGTCCGAACGGACGCCGAACTGGACATTGAAACGGAGGCGAGCTGGCGTACCTGGAACATTCTCAGGCGCGCGTTCTCCAACGAAGTCGTGACGCCGGGTACCACCAGCTTGATGGAGATCTGGGGCTGGATCGTCGACGAATGGAAGTCTCAGCATCTCGAGTTCAACTTTCCGCCCGGGCTCACGGTCCACAGGCAGGGAGAGAGCGAACCTCTCCCGGCGTCTTCGGACCCGGTTATCCTGCCGGGCGACATTATTCACGTCGATTTCGGCGTGCGGCTCATGGGGCTCGTCACCGATCAACAGCACCTCGCGTACGTGCTGCGTCCCGGAGAAACCGCCGTGCCGCGCGGCCTGCAGGATGCGTTTGCACAGTCCGCCCGGGTGGCGCAGATCTATGCGGAAGAGCTGAAGCCCGGGACCCCGGGAACGGAGGTCAAGGCGAACGTGGAGCGGCGCGCACGCAGCGGCGGAATCGATGCACTGATTTACGGCCATACGCAGGGTAACTGGGTGCACGGCGTAGGGGCGCGGACGGTTCCGGACTGGCCGGAGCGATACGGCATCTTTGCGGTCAAGCCCGTGAAGACGCGCGAATTCTGGTCGATCGAGTTCAGAACGCTTGCGGCGATACCGGAATGGGACGGACAGCTCGTGCCGATTCAACGCGAAGAAGACGCCTGGATCGACGATAACGGTCGGGTGAGTTTCATCACCGGTCCGCAACGGGAATTCTGGCTCATCCGCAGCAAGGAATAAGAACGAGGGCCATGAGAGCGTCATCGAGGAGAGAATGATGTTCAGCGTCGAGCCCGGGCCGATGGTTTCTTTCGCTTTCATGAGCACGGTAAACCTCGGCGTCAATACAAAACCGCGACGACTGCTCGCGTGCCTGCTGTGTGCGGCTTGTTGTCAAACCCCGGTCCTGGCGCAGGAACTCGACCCGTCCCTTTTGACTACGATCGACTATCGCAAGCTCGGGCCGTATCGCACCGGGGCCTGGGTCTCCGATTTTGCGGTGCCGGAAAACGGTACGGAGCACCTGTACACGTTTTACGTCGCGATGCGCAGCGGCGGCGTCTGGAAGACGACCAATAACGGTACGACGTTCTCGCCGGTGTTCGACGGCAACGGCGTCCAGGCGATCGGTGACGTCACGGTGGCGCCGTCGGACAACAACATTGTCTGGGTGGGCACCGGCGACAACGCCAACGCGCGCAGCTCCCATTCCGGACTGGGCGTGTTCAGGTCGCTGGACGGGGGAGAGACCTGGCGAAACATGGGTCTTCGCGATTCGCATCACATTGCTCGAATTGTCATTCATCCATCGAATCCCGACGTCGTTTACGTCGCCGCCATCGGTCATTTGTTCTCGGCGAACGAGGAGCGCGGACTGTTTCGATCGCGTGACGGCGGCGAGACCTGGGAGAAGGTCCTGGCCGTTAGCGACAAAGTCGGCGTGGTCGACGTTGCCCTCGACCGGTCGGATCCGGACGTCCTGTTCGCGGCGAGTTACGAGATGGAGCGTCGGCCCTGGGGCTTTGACGCCGGCGGCGAAGGGTCCCGGATCTACAAGACGGTTGACGGAGGCGACAGCTGGGAAAAACTGGCGGGCGGGCTGCCGGGCGGAAAAATAGGCCGGATAGGTCTGGATATCTATCGCGGCGACTCGAGCATTGTTTACGCGATCGTCGAAAATCTGAATACGCGTCCGCCGACCAGAGCGGAGCGGGATGAGGACCGGGAAAGAGGGGAAAAGCCCCGCAAACGGATCGTGGGCGGCGAGGTGTATCGAAGCGACGATAGCGGCGCCAGCTGGCGCCGGGTGAACAAACCCGACGACAATATCGGCGGCAAGGCCCCCTATTCGTTCAATCAGATTTTCGTCGACCCGAATGACGATCAGAGGGTGTTCGTTACCTCGGTGACTCTCACCAGCTCTATCGACGGCGGTGCGACCTGGCGGGATCTCGATTGGCCCGCGGAAGCGCTGTTTGCGAACAACTTCGGCGACGTCCGAACGTTCTGGATCGACCCGCGGAACTCCGAGCGAATGCTGTTCGGCAGCGATGGCGGCGTCTATATCAGCTACGACGGAGGTAAAACCTCGGATCATCTGTACAACCTGCCCACCGGCGAGATCTACGCGATTGGCGTGGACATGGAAGATCCGTACAACATCTACGCGGGTCTGCAGGACCACGAGTCGTGGAAGGGCCCGGTCAACAGCTGGTCGGGCGCGGTAACGCTCGAGGACTGGGTCGTTGTCGGGCTCTGGGACGGCATGTACAACCAGGTCGACCCGGTGGACAGTCGCCGGCTGTATACGACCGCGCAGTTCGGCGGCCATCGGCGGGTAGACCAGCAGCAGGGTTCGCGGCAGAACATCCAACCGCCGGGCGCCGAGCCGGAGTCTCGGCGCCGATTCCCGTGGACGCCGGCCATCCAGATATCTCCACACGATCGGAACGTCATCTACACCGGTTCATCAACGCTCCTTCGTTCGCAGGATCGTGGGAATACCTGGCGGGAAATCAGCCCCGACCTGACGAATCGCACCCTGCAATCGGAGGGTGGGCGCTGTGTGGATGCGGGCAACGAGCAGGGCTGGATCAATTTCTGCACGATCACGAGTCACGACGAATCCGTACTGCGGCCCGGTCTGATCTGGGCGGGCACGGACGACGGTCGCGTGCACGTTACCGAGGACGGCGGGCGAAACTGGCGCGACCGGACCTCGAATCTGGCGCTTGCCGGAGCGCCCGAGGACTACTGGGTTTCGCGCGTTCGTGCATCGCGTTATGTTCCCGGTGTCGCCTACGTGACCAAGAACGGCTTTCGTTTCGATCGTTTCGATCCGCAGGTCTACAAAACGGCCGATTTCGGCGAAACCTGGACGTCGATTGCGGCCAACCTGCCGCCCAGTCCCGTCAACGTCATTCTCGAGGATCCGCGGCGTCCCGAGCTTCTCTATCTGGGTAACGACCAGGGTGCGTACGCCAGCATCGACGGCGGCGCCAGCTGGACCTCTTTGCAGATGGACATGCCGGCCGTTCCGGTGAAAGATCTGGTCGTGCACCCGCGCGAAAACGATTTGATACTGGGCACCTACGGCCGCGGGCTCTATGTCACCGACGTTTCCGTCCTGCAGGAATTGTCGCCGGAAGTGCTCGAGAAGGACCTGCACGTCTTCGCCATTGAAAGCAACGTCCTGCGGCACTCGGAGCGAAAGGAATGGGGCGCCTATCACATGGCGGGAGATCGACACCTCGCCACGGAGAATGAACCTGCCGGGTTGACGATCAACTACTATCTGAAGGACTCGCTCGAAGAAGCCGTGAGCATCGTAATCCGGGATGCGTTGGGGAACGAGGTGGCCAGTCTCGAGGGCGACGGCGGAAAAGGCGTCAACCAGGTGCATTGGGACACGGCCGAAATCGACGGCCTCGAGTCGGGCATCTACAGGATCGCCTTGTCTGCCGGCGACATGACGAGCACGACGTTCGGCAAGCTGCTGCGTCCCCGCGCGTTTGCCGTCGGTCAGTCCGGCCGGGATTCGACGGCCGACGAGCTGAATCGAACCCGGCCCTGAGGAACGATGACCGCGAGCAGGCGTACCCGGTCTCTATCCACAAACACATCCATTTGCGGAGGCGTTATGCCAATAGACAGACGACATCTTTTGCAGGGTGCTGCGGCAACGCTGCTTGCCACGGGGCTTTACGCCGGACGCGGCCATTCGCAGGACGCGTCCGGCCTCTTCCGGCCGAGCACGAGCGATCCGGACGACGTCGTATTTGCGGCGGCGCGCCGGCAGTTCCTGTTCCCCGTCGATATCACCTACGGAAACACGGGCACCCTGGGCGCCTGCCCCAGGGAGGTCATGGACGCCTACGTGCAGGGACTGGAGACGCTCGAACAGGAACTGCCGGACTGGCCGTATTTCCAGGCCGATGGCGAACCGCTCACCGGCTATCAGCCGATGATGGACGCCCGCAACCGCATCGGCGAGTTCGTGAACGCCAGCGGCAAAGACATCGCGCTGATGCAGAACGCGACGATGGGCATGAGCCTGATCGCGAACGGGCTCGAGCTGGCGGCGGGCGACGAGGTCGTAACGACCGATCAGGAGCACAGCGGCGGTATTGGCAGCTGGCGCCTGCGCGCGGCGCGCAGCGGCATCGTCGTAAAGGAACTGTCCCTGGACAGCGCATTGGAAGGCGGCCCGGAAGCGGTGATCGACCTGTTCCGACGCGCGATCACGCCGAAGACCAAAGTACTGATGGTCAGCCAGATTACTTCCGGCTTCGGCATTGTGCTTCCGGCGGCCGAGTTGTGTTCGCTGGCGGCCGAACACGGCATTCTTTCGGTCATTGACGGCGCACAGGCCATTGGCCAGATTCCCGTCGACCTGCAGCAGCTCGGCTGTGATGCCTACGTGGCGAGCCCGCATAAATGGTTGCTCGCGCCAAAGGGTACCGGGTTTCTCTATCTGCGGCCCGACGTTCCGCAACGCGTCTGGGGAACCTTGGCGGGGTCTCACTACGACGACTGGGATTCCGGCGCCTTCCGCTTCATGCAATTCGGCACGGGCAGCGTGCCGATCGTCGACGGGCTCATGGCGGCATTCGATTTCATCGATGCCATCGGGCTGCAGCGCATCGTGCGTTGGGATCACGCCCTGAACAGTCGCTTGCGCGACGGGCTGGAGTCGATATCGTCGGTGCATATCACGTCGCCCGCTGACCGGCGTTTCGCCGCGGCCATAACCACCTTCCGCGTTGAAGGGGTGAGCGCACGCGATCTGCAAAATGCGTTGTGGGAACGGAAAATACGTGTTCGGGCGCAGAACGATGCGAATGGCGTTCGATTCTGCACGCACCTTTATGCGGCGCCGCAGGACGTCGACCGCGCGCTCGAGGTTATTTCATCGCTCGCCTAGTTTCCCGTTAGCACTATTGCTTAACCGCTCGACCGGCGATCCGTCAGATGCGGCCAGGTATCGCTGAGGCGATAACCCGCCGGCCACGGATCCGTCGGATCGAGCGTATGTTGCGATCGCCCGGTCAGCCAGGCACGCCCGGACACGGAAGGGCGAATCGCGGCCTTGCCGCCCAGCGTGAGTTCCTCTTCGATGCGTCCGAGAAATTCCGAATCGATGATGGAACGGGCGAGCAGCGTGTCGCCGAGCTTCGCCTCGCCTTTCGCATGCAAAACGGCAAGGCGCGCCGACAGACCCGTGCCGGTGGGGCTGCGATCCACCTTGCCGGGCCTGACCACCACCGTGTTTTTGCCGATTCTCCGGCCGGCCTCTTCCGTCAAGGGTTTCGTAAACTGGCAAAAAGAAACGTGAGCGATGTCGTCGTTCGTCGGATGACGGAATCCGAGCTGCTCATTGGCCGCTGCCGTAATTCTTATGCCGGTTTCGCAAATGTCCCTCGCTTCGTCCGGTACGATATCGAAGCCGACACTGCGGGCGTCCACAATCACGAACGTGTCGCCGCCGTACGCCGTATCGACGACGAGACTGCCGATACCCTCGACTTCCAGGTGCGTATCCAGCTTGTCCGCAAACGACGGCAGGTTTTTTACGGTAATCCGCTCCGCCTTCCCGTCGCGACACCGGGCCCGCACGTCCACGAGACCGCCCGGCGCCTCCAGTGTGAACCGCGTTTCGGGTTCCTGCATCTCGATGATGCCGGTCTCGAGCAATACCGTTGACACGCAGATCGAATTCGAGCCGGACATCGGCGGGGTGTCTTCCGGTTCCATGATGATCCAGCCGATCGCCGCGTCGGGATTTATCGCCGGAACCAGCAGGTTTACGTGGCGAAATACGCCGCCGCGGGGTTCGTTAAGGACAAAATTGCGCAGCGACTGGTCGGTTGCGATCCACTGCGCCTGCTCCCAGACGGTCTTCCCCGGCGGCGGATCGATACCGCCGACGATGACGTCGCCGACCTCGCCTTCCGCGTGGCAGCCCACTATCTCGACGGGACGCCCCAGCCCGACGGTCATGCCGCGGTCTCCGCCAATTCCGGTGTCGCACCCGGACCAAAGGGGTCGTCGATCGAGTGGCTCGGCTGCGTAAACCATCGGGGTCCTTCATCAGTCATGTAAAAGTGGTCCTCCAATCGAACGCCGAATTCGCCGTAAAGGCAAAGCATGGGTTCGTTGCTGAAGCACATGCCGACGTCGAGCAGCGTGTCATCGTTGCTGACGAGGTAGGGCCATTCGTGAATGTTCAGGCCGATGCCGTGCCCGGTGCGGTGCGGCAACCCCGGAACGGCATAACCCGGTCCGTAGCCTCGCGCCTCCAGAAACCGGCGAGCTGCGTTGTCGACGTCGCCGCAGCGCACGCCGATTTGTGCCGCGTCAAATGCGGCTGACTGGGCTTCTTTTTCGGCGTTCCAGACCTCGCGATGGCGGGCGCCGGCTTCGCCGAACACGTAAGAGCGGGTGATGTCCGAATGGTAGTGTTCCACGAGGCAGCCGGTATCGATCAGCACCATATCGCCGTCCGTCAGAGTCTGAGGGTACGGAACGCCGTGCGGATAGGCGGTTGCTTCACCAAACTGCACGGCGCAAAACGTCGATCCCCGTGGCGAGCCGATGGTTTTGTGCGCCTCGTCGATGAAGGACGCAAGGTCGGTCGTCGATACGCCCGGCGCAAGTATCGCGGCGGCGCTTTTCTGCACCTCCAGCGTCATGTTCATGGCGGTCTGCATCAGGTGAATTTCAGCCTGCGATTTTCGTGAGCGGCAGCCGGCGGTAACGGGTCTGGCGTCTACGAACCGATGATCGCTTCCGAGGGCTGCAATCTCGCCAAAATGGTGAAACGGCGTTGCTTCGTCAATGCCGATCTTGCCGCGGGAAAGCCCCATCGACCGCAGGACGGCAACGAACAGCCTGAACGGCGATTCGTGTTCCTGCCAGCAGTTGACGTTGCCGTCCAGCAGCATGTGATGTGAGAAGGTCTGCTGCTCGAAGCCCGGCACGATGAACTCGATGGAACCGTCCGGCGAGAGTATGGCGCCGCACATTCGTTCCGTCAGCTGCCATTTCGCACCGGTGAAGTAGAAAAGGTTGGTGCCCGCGCTGAGGTAGACGGCGTCGAATCCATGCGTTTGCATGAGGGCGCCGGCTTTTTCGATTCGTTTCTCGAATTCGCTAACCGGCAGAGGGTCCGTCGAAACACGGATTCCGGCAAGTCGTTCCAACTCGGCCTCGCCGGAAGACCCGCCAATCCCATTGGACATCGCTTGGCTCCTCAAGAACAGTGAATGACAGAATCATATATAATATATTACTTTCAATGAGTACAATCTTCCCCCAAAGAGGGTGCCCATATTGAGCGACAGTCCCATTCAGCGGGTCAGCGTGGTTGACTCACACACCGGCGGCGAGCCGACGCGAATTGTCGTCGGCGGAGGCCCCGAGCTGGGTGGCGGTCGGATGAGCGAAAGGCTGAGTACCCTTCGTGCAGAATACGACTGGTTCCGCTCGGCCGTGGTCAACGAGCCGCGCGGTTCGGACGTGCTGGTTGGAGGATTGTTGTGTCCGCCGATCAATCGGGACAACGCTGCCGGCGTCCTCTTTTTCAACAACGTGGGCTACCTCGGAATGTGCGGTCACGGTTCCATTGGTCTGGCAGTGACCCTGTTTCACATGGACCGACTGGATGTCGGGACGCACAGTCTCGAAACACCGGCGGGCGACGTCCTGCTGACTCTGCACGATCGCAATACCGTGAGCGTCAGCAACGTAGCCAGTTACCGCTACAAACGGGACGTCAGTCTGCACGTCCCGGAGATCGGTGAAGTGCGCGGAGATATCGCATGGGGCGGCAACTGGTTTTATCTCGTTTCCGATCACGGCCAGAGTATCGAATACCGAAACGTCGATAGACTTGCCGACTATACCCGGGCCCTTCTGAGGGAACTAAAGATACAGGGCGTCCGCGGTCCGCAAGGCGAGTTCATTGATCATGTCGAGCTGTTCGGCCCGCCCTCGGATCCGTCCCGAGCAGATAGCAGGAATTTCGTCATGTGCCCCGGCGGCGCCTATGACCGCTCTCCCTGCGGGACGGGAACGAGCGCCAAGATCGCATGCCTGATCGAAGACGATAAGCTGTCGCCCGGCGACAAGTGGCGGCAGGAGAGTATTACGCACAGCGTTTTCGAGGCCAGCGCCCAGGTCAGAGAAGAGAGGATTTTTCCAACGATAACCGGAACCGCCTACGTCACCGCTGAAGCGTCGCTATACATCGATACCGCAGATCCGTTCCGTCACGGGCTGAACGTCGGCTGAAACAACGCCCTGGCGTCGGCTGGCGCGATCCGCGGCGCCCAGGATATCGTTGTCGCCGGTGCTGCGCCGGCATCCGGTTATCGGACGCGATGGCGGGCGCGCTGCGACTGCAACATCGTTTGTTCGATCGACAAACAAAGGAAACCGCAATACGGAGATGGATATGACACACAGATTGACACCCGCCTGGAGCCTCCTGGCGCTACTGCTTCTCGCCGCGTGCGCGCCTTCCGCGACACCTGACGATATCGGCTCCGCCGAACCCGAATCCAGTACCTTGGCAGAGGAGCAGCTCGAGGAGTTGTTTGCGGACGAGTGGAGCGATCGCCTGCGGCGGGACCCGCTATTTGCCAGCCGGATGGGTGTCGCGGACTACGACGATCAACTTCCCGACGTGTCACCTGCAGCGCAGAAAGCGAACCTCGATGCCGACCTCGCCTATCTCGACAGACTGCGCCGCATTGACAGGTCGCAGCTGTCGGTTGAGGGTCGGGAAAACGCCGATCTCTTCGAGTTTGTGGTCGGCCACCGGGCTACGTTGGCGAAATATCGGCAATACCGCATACCCATCCTGAGTGACTCGGGATTCCATATCGGCGTCCAGCGGATGTACGAGTCAATGACGTTTTCCGCGCCCGAAGACTACGAGGTGTACCTGAAAAGGCTGCGAGCGCTCGGCCCGTATTTCGATCAGAACATTCAGAACATGCGAACCGGAGTCGTCGAGGGGTTCACACAACCCAGGGTCATCCTCGAGGGGATCGTGCCGTCGATTGCCGGTCCCATCGTCGAGCGGGCGGCCGAGAGCATTTTTTATACGCCGTTTCGCCGCATGCCGGCGCACTTCAGCGAGGCGGATGCCGAGCGCCTGCGTGCCGACGCCGAAAGCGTCATCGGTGAGACGGTGCTTCCGGCCTACGAGCGATTCCTGAATTTTTTCACGGAGGAATACATACCGGGCGCCCGCAATACGCTCGGGGCGTCCGAAATGCCGGACGGCGCGTCCTATTACGAAGACCTGACGCGCTTTTACACAACGCTCGACGGCGCGACGCCCGACGCCATCCACGAAATCGGCCTGGGTGAAGTTGCCCGTATTCGCGCCGAAATGGAAGACATCATACGGAGCGTCGAGTTTGACGGTACGTTCGCCGACTTCATCAACTTCCTGCGTACCGACCCACAGTTTTACGTCCAGGATCCGAAGCAGTTGCTGAAGGAGGCCTCTTACATCGCCAAGAAGGTGGACGGCCAGATGCCCGCGTTTTTCCGGACGCTGCCAAGGCTACCCTACGGGGTGCAGCCGGTGCCCGCCGACATCGCGCCCAACTACACGACGGGACGATACTGGGGTGCGCCGATCGGTGGGCGCCGCGGCGGCTATTACATGGTAAACACCCATGCACTCGATAAACGTCCGCTGTATACGCTGGCGGCGCTAACCGTTCACGAGGGAGTGCCGGGGCATCATCACCAGAGCGCGCTGCGACAGGAGATAGAGGGCAGGCCCGAATTCCGGCGTGCGTTTTACCCGCATGCGTTCGGGGAGGGATGGGGTCTGTATACCGAGAAACTGGCCATTGAAATGGATATCTACGAAACACCGTACGATCACTTCGGCCGTCTCAGCTACGAAATGTGGCGAGCCGTCCGGCTGGTGGTCGACACGGGCATGCACGCCAAAGGGTGGAGTCGGGAACGGGCACAGGATTATCTCGCCGCTAATTCCGCCCTGTCGCTGCACAACGTGCGCACCGAAATCGATCGCTACATCTCCTGGCCCGGTCAGGCGCTCGCTTACAAAATGGGGGAGCTGAAAATTCTCGAACTCCGCGCTCGCGCCGAACAGGAGCTGGGCTCGACGTTCGATATCCGGGATTTCCACGACGCCATCCTGATGACCGGCGGTGTGCCGTTGGACATGCTGGAAGCGGAAATAGATCGGTTCATTGAGGAAGTGCAAACCAGCGACTAAAGGATTGGCAAGAGTGCTGCTGGATCGACCGAGATACGACAGGAAAACAGCGAATGATAATCCGACAAACTATTTCAAGCTCACTGATCGCGGTGATTTGTCTGTACATCGCAGGTGCGGCTTACGCACAACGCGCCGAGCAAGGACCAAAAGCGGTTGCAACGGCGCCCGAGGCAATGGCCTCCTCGTCTCACCCGCGCGTGACCCGGGAAATTCTCGAGGTGCTTCGCGACGGCGGCAATGCGGTCGACGCGATGTTGACGGCGATTCCCCTGCAGCACGTCATCGAACCGCAGATGTCCACCTTGGCCGGCGGCATGGGCGGCCTGATCTACTGGGCGGAGACGGGTGAACTGATCTATCTCGATGCCGAGCTCGATCACACCGCCAACGCGCCCGCCGCGCGTTCCATGGCGCGCCCGGAGAGCGTCGGCATCACCTCCGGAAAGAGAATCGGCGTCCCCGGCACGGTGCCCGGTCTCGCGGCGGCGGCAGAGCGCTACGGGACGCGGTCCTGGCAAGAGTATTTCGGGCCGGCTATCGAGGCGGCGGACGATGGTTTCACGATGTACTCGTTCCTTTACGGCGAGATGTATGACGCTTCCGAGCGCCTGGGCGCGCACCCGGCGTCGCGCGCCAAGTGGATGCCAAACGGGTTTCTTCGGCCGGTCGGCGATCGGGTCCGGCAACCCGTGCTGGCGGCAACGCTGCGCCGGCTCGCCAAAGAAGGTCCCGAATACTTCACGGAGGGTGAGTGGGCCGAGCACTTCGTCAACGAGGTCAATCGAACGGGCGGCGAGATAACGCTGGCGGAACTTGCGGGCTACGAAGTCCGCTGGGTTGAGCCTGTGCGGTTCGACTATCTTGGGCACCGGATGGCCGGCGCGCCGCCGGCGTCGACGGCCGGCGTTTTGAACGGCATGATTTTCAACATACTGGAACAGTCGGATCTCAGGGCGATGGGTCACTACACGGCGTCCGCCGACAGCCTGTATCTCATTCGGAAGGCCTACGAGCAGGCGGAGACGTTCACGACGAGCTTTATCGGCGACCCCAATACGATGGACGTCCCCGTTGACGCGCTGCTGTCAAAAGAATTCGGCCGCCAGCTGGCGGCCCTTATCGACGGCAGCAGCGTAAAACTCGAAACGCACGATCGTGTTGCCGCCGTCGGCGCTTCCCGGACAGGCGCTCTTCCCGCGGGGGCGCCGCCTATAAAGGAGTCGTACGCTCCCGTCAGCAACAAGCCGCAGGTTTTTTCCGACACGAATCATCTGGTCATCGTCGACGAAGACGGCAACTGGGTCTCGATGACGCATACGGTTTACGGCGACACGTTCGGTACCGGCCTGGTCGTCGACGGCGTAGGCGTCAATTCCGGCAATACGTTTCCGGGCTCTGGGCTTGGCAGCGGCCGTCGCGTCATAACGCCGTTCCCGGCATTGATGGTCCTCGAGGACAGCGGCGAACCCTGGCTCGCGCTGGGTTCGCCCGGTTTGTCGTCGCGCGCGGTAGCGCTCACCCTGATCAATATGCTGGGCTATGGCATGTCCCCCTATGACGCCGTCGACGCACCGCGGTTTCAGGGCTACGGCCGTTACGACAAGCTGCAGGTCGAATCGCGGATTCCGCAGAACGTCCTCGACGGGCTGGAGGCGCGGGGTGTGCAGATCCAGCTGAGCGCGCCGTACAACTGGCACATGGGGTCGATCCAGCTCGTTTCGAGGGACCCGGAAAGCGGCGATCTGACCGGGGTTGCCGACCCGCGACGGGCGGGTTACGTCGCCGGCTATTGAGGCAGGCGCCCGACTGCCCGTGATGGCAAATACCGAAGTCCCTTACAGACGATACGAGTGACCGCAAGCGAGATACCGACATGACGTTGAGAACCTTCACCGCGAGCGTGATTGGGTTGTGCAGTCTGCTGCTCAGTTATGCGGCATCGGCTCAAACGCGCGTCGACTTTCATTTGCTGCCCGCGGTATCCACCGGTCCGCTGGACCCGGACTGGAGTCCGGACGGCCGGACACTGGTTTACGCCGCTCGTGGAGACATCTGGAAGATACCCGTCGAAGGCGGTGCAGCCGTTGCACTGACCCGGGGTCCGGCCTACTACTCGGAACCCGCGTTCAGCCCGGACGGGCGCAAAGTTGCGCTTACCATCGATCTCGACGGCAATCTCGAGATCGGAATCGTGGACGCTGAAGGCGGGGAGGTAGAGCGCCTGACAACGAACGCGGAACTGGATTTTGCGCCCGCCTGGAGTGCCGATGGCGAAAACCTGTTTTTCGTCAGCCGCCGTCATGGTGACCTGGACATACTGCGCCTCGACCTGACTACGCGACGGATTTCGGACGTCGTCACCGGCAAGGGCAACCAGTACCAGCCAGCCGTCTCACCCGACAACAAGTCACTTGTCTACGTGGCTCCGGTAGAAAACCGCGGCGGGTCCGGCGGCATCTGGATAATGCCGCTCCCCGGCGGAGAGCCGGCCTTGGCGCACTACGAAGAGTCGAGCTATCGCCTCAAGCCGCAGTGGTCCGCCGACGGCAGATCGCTGATTTACGACAGTGACGCTGCCGGATCGAACGACGTCGCCATCGTGCCGGCGAACGGCGGTGATCGGGTCAGGCTGACCCAGGCGCCGGCGGGAGAGTTCGATCCCGCCGTCAGCCCGGACGGAACGCGCATTGCGTTCGTATCGAATCACGACGGCCCAACACGCCTGTATACGATGTCGTCCGCCGGTGGGGCAAAAAGCGCCTGGGCGCCCGTTTCCATAGAATCGCGAACGCCGCGATTCCGGACAGGTACGGTTCGCGGTCGGATTCTGGATACCGACGACGCTGTTATTCCCGGGAGACTGATGGTCAGTGCGAGCGATGGCCGGGCCTATACGGAGGAAGGTGGCTTTCATCGAATCGTCCCCGCCACGCGCACGCACTATCAGCACAGCATGGGCAGGTTCGAGATCGAAGTTCCCGCCGGGGCCCTGACGCTCAGGGCAATGCGCGGCTTCGAGTTCGAGCCGGCATCGGCAACGCTCGACGTTCCCGAAGGGGGCGTCATCGACGTCGATCTGAAATTGCGCCGTATCGACGAGCCTCGCTCGCGTGGCTGGTACCCGGGCGACATGCACGTTCACGATTTACACGAAGGGCGTTACGGATTGACGCACGAGGATTTTTTCAACCAGCTCAAAGCGGACGACGTCGGCGTTGCCAACGCGCTGATTCACATGGACGGCACCAAGATAATGGGTCGCTGGGACGATCTGACGGGCAAGCCCAGCCCATTATCCGACGGCCGTACGATCCTGCGCTATTCGCAGGAATTCCGCGGCGCCTTCGGACATATTGGCCTGGTGGGCATCAGCGAGTTCATCATGCCGATGATTGCCGGCGCGCCCAGCACGCCCTTCGCTTACGACTCGCTTGGCGTAGTGCATGCGGACGGGGCGCGCGAACAGGGCGGTATCGCCGGTTTCGTGCACCCGTACAACAACGTCGTCAATACGCCGGAGGACGCCGGCAACTCGGCTATTCCGGTGCTCGCCGCGCTGGGCAAGGGCGATTTTTACGACGTCGTGTCGGTGGCTTCGCTGGAACCCGACTCCACTGCCATGTACTACAGGCTTCTGAACAGCGGCGTTCGGCTCGCCGCCACGGGTGGAACCGACAACTTTTCCGACGTCTGGTACGACCCCTCGGGCGGGGCGGCGCGGACCTACGCGCGTTTGGACAGTGGCGACGCGTTTGGTTTTTCGACGTGGCTCTCGGCAGTGAAACGCGGAAGAACGTTTGCCAGCAGTGGCCCGCTTCTGTTCCTGTCGGTAGACGGAAAGCAACCGGGTGACGAGATTCTTATCGGCAAGAATCAGCCGACAACGCTGGCCGTCAGACTCGATGTCCGCTCCATCGCACCGCTGGACGAGATCGAGATCGTTGCGAACGGTGAGGTTGTCGCGAGCTGGGACGCATTGGGTGGCGGGCCTCGCTGGCAGCTGGAAACGACGATCGATCTTCCGGCCGGCGGTTGGGTTACGGCGCGTGCGGTTGGACCCGCAAGCCGCTACGTTGGGGACGCGTTTGCCTTCGCACAGACGTCGCCCGTTTATGTCGTGCCCGACGGGAAGCCGTTTTCGTCCGCGGCGGACGCAAAGTTTTTGCTGCGGTCCATTGACGAACTCTGGCGGCGGGTGACGGCGCGAGATGCGTGGTTTACCAAGGAGCAGGAAACCCGGTATCGGAATTACGTCGAAAAGGCGCAGCGCTATTACCGAAACGTCCTCCTCGGGCATCCGCAGGACGAGGCGTTCCAGACCCGCGCGCCCGAAACGTTTGGCGTCACCCTGCAAACGAGCAAAGGACCGATTGCGGTGGAGCTGCGCAGAAGCTGGTCACCGCAGGGGGTCGACCGGTTCTACAACTTGGTGCGTAACGGTTATTACGATGACTCACGCGTCTTCCGGGTTCGCGACAGGGATTTCGTTCAGTTCGGCATTCACGGCGTTCCCGCAATCGCGCAGGCCTGGAGACATCGGCGTATCCCCGACGATCCGGTAGTGAAGAGCAATAAGCGTGGCACGATAGCGTTCGCGATGGGAACGGAACCCGGCGACCGGACCACGCAGATTTACATCAACCTGAAGGACAAGCCCGAACTCGACGGGATGGGCTTTTCGGTGATGGGCGAAGTCGTCAGCGGAATGGAGGTCGCCGACGCGCTCTATTCCGGCTACGGCGAGTCCGCCGCCGGGGGTATTCGCGGCGGCAAACAGGACGTCGCCTTCGAGGGCGGGAATGCATTCTTCGACAGGAATTTTCCGCTGCTCGATCGGATCGTCGAGGCGAGAATAACGAAGTCCGCTCCTGCGCTGAAGTGAGTGAGTCGGTACCTGCGCTGGCGGCTATCTTCTGCGTCCTTTGATAAACACGTCAATGACGCCGGGGCGGTCATTGCTATAGACCAGCTCGACACGGCCGTCGTCACGGGTCTTTACCGTTGCGGGTACCGCGTTGGCGGTGAGATACCAGCCGTGCGGCAGCACCACCGTATTGCGCGATCGCCCGAAACTTCGGTCCCAGACAAGTTCGTCGCCGTATAACAGGTAGCGGTTCAGGTCCGTATAGGTCTCGGTAATTCGCAGCAGCCTGCTGCCGCCTGCGGGCACCGGGTCGAACCAGATGGCAACCAACTCGGTGGCGTCGGTTACGGGTGCGCCGATATCGATGCCCCTCTCGGTGATTTCGGCGCCGCGTAAGGTTTCGACCTTCAGTTTTTCGCCGGTATCCAGAATTTCGGCGGAGGGGTTGCTGGCCTTGCTGCCGGAACGAACGACGTTCAGATAACGGTCCATACCGGCCCGCTTTTCCTCGTAGTCGTGGTACAGGCGGAACGCGTGCGTTTCCGGCTGCTGCAGAAAGTACACGATGTCGCGGGACTGCGGCGCGCGCTGAGCGATTTCGAGATCGACACGTGCCACTGGTCTGGAAACCGTTGCAGCCGGTGGGCTCCTGAAGTCTGCAGGAGGAGTCGCCTTCTTCACGCCGGTTTGCTGAAGTGGGCGCGCCTTGACTTCATAAGGAATGCCGCTATTGCCGGGATTGACGAAGCTCACTTCGATACGGCCGTCGGCGCGGGTGATTACCTGCGACGGGTAGCTGACGGACAGCAGCTCGTAGCCCGAGGGCAGGGTGACGGAGTTTCGCTTCACCCCGAGAACGCGCGAAAACGTAACAATGTCGCCGTCCTCGAAGTAGCTGGCCGCATCCACGTAGGTTTTGTCGATCAGCAAACGGCCTCTGCCGTTCGCCGGGACCGGCCGTGCAAGATCGACGCGAATGTACTGGGAGTCCGGCTCCGCGTCGGGAAGCAGTCCGCTCGATTTGGCGTCGGCTCCGTCGACGAGCGACCATTTCATCGGTTTGCCGGTCATCCGGTCATAGACGCCGTGTACGTCCGGATCACTGCCGCGGCGAATGGGGTTGTAATAGCGCGTCGCACCCTCGGTAGCGGCGCTGACGTCATAATAAATACGAAAGCTGTGGGTGTCCGGGGAGAGTAATTCGTAGCGTGTAAACGCGTCTTTACTGGTTTGTTCGCCCATGTCGGCCAGGGTTGTCGGCGCCAGCACGGCTGTGCCGCACAGAAGCAGCAGTTTGGTCGAAAGCTTCCAGGTCATCGTCTCTCTACTCGAAGATGGGCTCGAGGAGCGCCGGGACCGGGTCGGTCCAGGCTTCCTTCGATTCGCGAACCATCTCCAATACTTCCTCGATCAGTATCTTGTTGTCCATGACGACACCGTCTTTGATCGTCCAACGAATGCCGCCGCGTCGCACGGTGCTGCCGTCCGCGGAGTCCAGTGCGCCGAACGCGTACAAAAAGCGCAGGTTATGCAACGGGTTGCCGTCGACGATCAGCAGGTCGGCGACGTAGCCGGTTTGCACCAGGCCGAGATCGGGACGGCGAAGCGTTTTGGCGCTGTCATAGGTCGCGGCGCGGATGACTTCCAGCGGATTCAGCCCGGCCTCGTGGATGAGCTGCAGTTCACGGATATTCGCGATCCCGCTGGTGTTCCACAAAAACGGGTCGTCGGACGCGTAGCCCAGCCTGCCGCCACGCCGGGTGAACTCGTAAACGAGTTTTTGCCACTTCCTGTAAAGAATCGCCCAGCGTTGTTCGTCTTTTGACGTCCAGTCCCAGTGGTGGGAGGCGTGATGCGCGGGGTTCGCGACGTACCAGTCGATCAATTGACTGTGCGTGTAAAGATCGTGCCACGGCAGGCCCATCGCGCGATTCACGTCGCGATTGACTTCATAGGCGCTGAAGTCGGGTATGAGCGTCACGCCGGAAGCAACGAGCCGGTCCACCACCTCACCGAACAGCACCTCGTCGGGCGCATCGAGCCAGATCTGTCCGGCCGCGCGAAAACGATGGGCTTCGTTCGAGTAGTTGAAGTCCGGCGGGAAATCCTGCTTGCCGCCCCCGAGAGCCGACTCGGCAAAGCCGTAGTGATGTTCGATCATCGTAACGCCCAGCTCCGCCGCCGTCACCGCATTGACGACGGCAATGTCCGAGGGAGGCAGATGCACCGTCGTGATGCCGCCGGCGTCACTCACCGCTTTTGCCACGGCGCCGAACAGTTCGGCATTCCAGGCGAGGCTGCCGATGCGCACGACGTGCGTGTCTTTCATCACCTCTCGAATGAGCTTCGGGACCTGCGCCGGGTCGTGCCAGGGTTCGATGACGTCGGCGGCCGGCAAATGCCCGGGATCTCTGGAACGCGGCGGACCCCAGTCCTTGATCGGATACATCCGCGGCGCCGTAATCCGGTTTTCGTCCGACAGGCGTTGCTGTTCGACGGCCTCGTCCCAGCCTCGGCCCGCGCCGTTCACCATCGTCGTAACACCGTGCGCGAGTTTCATGTTGTAGACGTACTGCAGGGGCAGTGGCTCGGTGCGGATGTGTGTGTGCAGATCGATCATGCCCGGCATTACCGTCATGCCGCTGGCGTCGATAGTCCGATCGGCGTCGGGTAACGGCGCTGTCGACTTGCGTCCGGTCAGGCCGTTGTGGCCGATAATCTGAACAATCCTGTCATTCTCGACAATGATGTCGGCGGGGCCGTAGGCCGGGCCGCCATGACCCGGGATGATCATCGCGTTGACGATCGCCAGGCGCTCGTAAGGGCCCTGCCGGCCAGCCGCCGAATCCTGCGCAGTCACCGCGCCGGACACGAGGATAGAAAGCACGGCAGCGAGCGCCACCCGATAGCCGCGAAGTCGATGATTGACCATAAGGACTCTTGCTCTGTTGTCAGGGGATTTTGATGGTCGACGCGCCTGCCGCTTCGGCCACTGCATTGAAGGCGGCAATTTCCTCGCCCCGTATGCGCGACAATTGCGCGTCGTAGTCCGACCAGACGTTCAGGTAGTCCCGCGTGACGTCTCTGAAACCATCGGTCAGCGGTATGTCGGAGCCGTGCATGCGCCCGAGCAGGTCCTTGAATTTCATCAGCAGCCGTCCTTCGTGCTGGTAAACGTGCTGGAAGGTTTTCAGCTCCTTTTGCAGGATCAGTGCGATCCAGGCGTCAATCGTCGCGTCCAGTTCGGCTGCTTTTTCAGTCACCGCATCGCCGGGGTCGAGTTCGTTGATGAGCGCAAGCTGCTTTTTCACGAGCCGAAGGTCTTTGACGCCTTTGCTCATCGCGTCGGCCGCGGACATCAGCGACGCGGAAAGTGCATCCATCTCCGCATACTCGCGGAGGTTTTCCGGTGTATCGCCACCCAGCCGCGGGTCTACGCGTATCCGGAACGGCTGTTCCTGAACGACGTCGCCGATCGTCATGCGGACCGTGTAGCTGCCGGGCGCGGCCGCGTAGGCGTCCATGCTCCCGGAGACGCTGTAAATCTCCGGCAAACACTCGAACTCGCCCATCTGCATGCGCCACACCCAGAGATTGTCGCCAACGTTCGCCGACACCGTCTCGGGGCGAGGTATCTCCGCCTGACCACGGCCGCAAATCGTGCCCTCGAGATCGGATCTGTCGGTGTAGACGACCTCGCCCTTGTCGTTGACGATGTCGAACTGGATCGGCGTGTCGGTTTCCTCGTTGAGTATGTAGTGTACCTGCAGGCCGTGCGGCGGATTTTTACCCGGTCCCGAATCCGGATAGCCGTTGGAAATATTGCGCACCGGATTTCTCGGCTTCAACAGCACGACGTCCGAATCCGGAAGGCCATCGAAAATCTGGTGCAGCGGCGTCAGGTCATCGAGAATCCACAGCGAGCGGCCCTGCGTCGAGACCACCAGATCGTCCTGCTGCACGTACAGATCGGTAATGGGCACCTGCGGCAGATTCTGCTGCAGGCTCTGCCAGTTGTCGCCGTCGTCGAACGACACGAACAGGCCGTTCTCCGTGCCGCCGTACAGCAAACCGGGGCGTTTCGGATCGACGCGAACCGATCGGGCAAACGTGTTGTCGGGAATGCCGTCGACGATTTTCCGCCAGGACCGGCCGTAGTTGTCCGTCTTGTAGATACTCGGCGTGAAGTCGTTCATCTTGTACCCGGCGCGCGCGAAATAGGCCGTGCCGGCATCGTGCGGGGACACGTCGATCACGTTGATGATGCCTTCCGGAAGCCCCCTGGGCGTTACGTTTTCCCAGGTCTCTCCGCCGTCGCGCGTGAGATGCACCAGTCCGTCGTCCGATCCGGTCCAGATAACGCCCTCCGTAATCGGACTTTCCGCGATCACGAACAGGTTGTTGTAACTTTCGGCGGTGATCTGCTCGTTCGAGATCGGATAACCGCCGAGGCCCTGGCGATCCTTGTCGTTGCGCGTCAGGTCCTCGCTGAGCACCTCCCAGGTGACGCCGCGATCGGTTGAAGTCATCAGATACTGCGAACCGTAATAGATCCGGTTCGGATCGTGCGGCGAAACGGTCACCGGTCCGTTCCAGTTTGCCCGGTACTTGAGGTTTTTCGGCTGTTCGCCGGTCACGCGCTCGGGATACGGGCGCACGTTCCGATACTGCCGGGTGTCTCGGTCCCATTCGCCCAGCATGCTGGCAAAAAACGTCGTGTAGACGTATTTAGGATCGTCCTTGTTGAACGCTATGGTTGCGCTTTCGCCCGAGCCGATCGACCACCAGTGTTTGGTGCCGATGCCGCCCGGCCGAAAACCGCCGCCCATGCTCTGGCTGGCGATCGTGATGCCGTTCGAGTCCTGCTGCGCCGAATAGATGCGGTAGGGGTATTCGTTGTCGGTGATGACGCGATAAAACTGGCCGGTCGGCTGGTTCATCTGGGTCGACCAGGTTTGCCCGCCGTCCATCGAAACGTTGGCGCCGCCGTCATTGCCGTTGATGAGAATGTTGCTGTCCGACGGATTGATCCAGATGGCGTGATGATCGACGTGCGGCGCCTCGTAGGTCTCGAAATTCTGGCCGCCGTCGATCGACTTGATCAGGATGCCGTTCATCACCCAGACCTCGTCCTCGTCGTTCGGGTCCGCCGTAATGTGCATGTAGTACCACGCGCGCGCCCAGGTGTCCGGGTCGTCGCTGACTTGCTCGAAGCTTTCGCCGCTGTCCTCGGACCGGTAGACGCCGCCCTGGCCGTCTTTGGCTTCCACCGCGAGGTAGACGATTTTCTGGTTGGCCGGCGAGATCGAGACGCCCATTTTGCCTTTCAGTTCGGGCAGCCCTTCGTTGATCTCCTCCCAGTTCGCGCCGCCGTCGGTGGTCTTGTAAACGCGGCTGCCGGGGCCGCCGCTTTTCACAACCCACGGCCGGCGCCGGAAATCCCAGCTGGTCGCCATCAGGAAATTCGGGTCGGTCGCGTCCATGCTCATGTCGGCAAAACCGGAGTCCTCGTTGACGTACAGGATCTTGTCCCAGGTCACACCGCCGTCCGTCGATTTGTAGATGCCCCGTTCTTCGTTCGGTCCCCAGGGGTTGCCCTGCGCCGCGAGGAAAACGATGTCGGGGTTCGTCGGGTGAATGTGAATGCGGCTGATGTGCCGGGTGGCTTCGAGTCCCATGTGGGTCCAGGTTTTGCCGGCATCCGTCGATTTGTAGACGCCGTCGCCGTGCGAGGTTTTGACGCCGCGGACAGGACCTTCGCCGGTGCCCACGAAAACGATGTTCGGATCGCTGTCGGCGACGTCAATGGCGCCGATACCGCCGGTGTTGATGAATCCGTCGGAGACGTTTTCCCAGGTGGCGCCTGCGCTCGTCGTTTTCCAGACGCCGCCGCCGGTTGCGCCGAAGTAATAGGTGAGCGGCTGGCTTTCGATGCCGGCGACGGCCGTGACGCGGCCGCCGCGAAAGGGGCCGATGCTGCGGTACGCCATGGTCTGGAAAAGCTTCGCGTCGACGGTATCGGCGGCGGCGGTTGTCGTCAGGCCTATAGATCCAAGCAGTGGGGCCAAAAGGACAACCAACGTCCTGAATCTGAGGAATACCGTAATCATGCGAAGCTCCAGTTGATAGTGTAAAAATATATTGTATATCACGAAATCGGGAAGCTAGCTCCCGGATTAACGCCAGGCAAGCGGGTACCGTTCCACTCGGCCGCCCGCGCCCATGACGACGACTGCCCAAACAACGTTTGCTGCGGCGCATCTTGCTCGTAGCGTGCCTGATTCCGCTCGCCCATCGCAACGCCTGGCAGGGTGTGGCCAGCCGGCGTCGCTTTCGGGTGATTTTTATTTGCAAATCATATATTTTATACAAAACGGCGCTTTGACGATCGTCGCGCGAGCCGTGCGCAAGCCCGCTCTTCACCGGTGAGCCGGCACGTTGGCGCCCGTCGTATAAGAAGAATGAATGACTGCGTTGCCGACGCGACAAACCTTACCCGACCGGGCTCTGCCGCGGGCAGTCACTCGACGGACATCGATACATCTTGGAGGTGTAATGAACAACGACCATCGTTCAGGTTTCTTCCGCAAGAAACCATCTTTGATTGCCCTGTGTTTCCTTGCAGGCCTGCCGCTGTCGAGCGCCGTATTCGCGCAGAGAACCATCGATATCCCGACACCTCCGCCCGTTGCGGAGCGCAGCGAAGGCAGCGGTCCCTACGACAGACTGATCCTGCGCGGCGCATACATGGTCGACGGGACGGGCGCCCCGGCCCAGGGGCCGGTCGATATCGTCGTCGAGAACGATCGCATTACGCAGGTCAAGGTGGTCGGTGCGCCGAAACTGGCGATCGATCCGGCGAAACGGCCTGTCGCGACACCGGGCACCGAAGAAATCGATCTTTCCGGCATGTTCATACTTCCGGGCTTCGTCGACACGCATCTGCACCTGCACACGATGGACAACGGTCAGAAGGTAGCGCCGGAATACGTGCTCAAGCTCTGGCTCGCTCACGGGATTACCAACGGCCGGACGGTTGGCAGTATCAACACCCGATGGATGATCGAAACGGCGCGCCGCAGCGCGCGGAACGAGATCACCGGGCCACGGATGGAAGTCTATCCGATGTTCAACAGCCCCTCGATCGGCCTCGCGCCGGCGACCAATCCCGACGAGGCGCGCGAGCATGTTCGCCTGATGAAAAGGCTGGGTGCGTCCGGCGTGAAGTTTATCGGCGCGCCGGAAGACGTCCTCAACGCGGCGCTGGACGAAGCGGGAAAGCAGGATCTCAACTCGACGATGCACCACGCGCAGATTGCCGTCATGCATTCCAACGTCCTGACGACGTCGGCGGCCGGTCTCAGGTCGATGGAACACTGGTACGGGCTGCCGGAAGCGATGTTCGAGGATAAACGCATCCAACGTTACCCCACGGACTACATCTACCAGGATGAGCAGAACCGCTTCGCCGAGGCCGGCCGACTCTGGCGGCAGGCGGCAAAACCCGGCTCCGAGAAATGGAACAGCGTCATGGAAACCCTGCTGGAGCGGGATTTCGGGATGTCGCCAACCCTGAACGCCTACGTTGCAACGCGGGACCTTATGCGTCAGGCGAGAGCCAAATGGCACGAGGAATATACCTCTCCAGGCCTGTGGGACTTCTACCGGCCGAATCGCGACGCGCACGGATCGTACTGGTTCTATTGGACTCTGGAAAATGAGATCGACTGGAAGAACAACTACGAACTCTGGATGCAGTTCGTCAACGAGTACAAGAATCGCGGTGGCCGAGTTGTGGTCGGCTCGGATTCCGGCTATACCTACAATCTATACGGATTCGGCTACATCGAGGGTATGGAGTTGCTGCGCGAGGCGGGTTTCTCGAGCCTGGAAGTCATCCATTCGGCAACCTTGCAGGGCGCCCGCCAGCTTGACATCGGTGACGAGGTCGGATCGATCGAGGTCGGCAAGAAGGCCGACTTTGTCGTCGTCGGAGAGAACCCGGTGCAAAATCTGAGCGTCCTGCGCGGCACGGGCGTCGTCAGGCTGAACGACGAAACGGGGGAGGTGGAACGCGTCGGCGGCGTCGTGTATACGATCAAGGACGGCATCGTTTACGACGCCAAAGGACTGCTCAGGGACGTGCGTGAGATGGTGCGGGCGGAAAAAGAACGCCGCGGGATCGGGCCGGGACCGATGCCGATTGCGACGGTGCCATCCGATCACTAGATACTGACAAACGGGAAGCGGGGCCATGGATAAACGATCGTTCCTGAAAAACCTTGGACTGATGAGTCTTGCGGCGCCGCTGAGTTTCGCCAACGTCCGCGCCGCCGTAGCCGGCATCGAGCACCTCAGCCTGGCGCAGGTGGCCGGCGACGAGGACTTCTGGAAGAAGGTGCGCGGCGACTACGATCTAAAACCGGACTACATCAATCTGGAGAACGGCTACTACTGCTTCATGCCCCAACACACGATGGAGCACCTCATCGAGCACATGCGCCACGTGAACTACGAAGGTCCGTACTACATGCGGACGGTGCAGTGGGAAAACAAGAAGAAGGTTGCCGGCAAAGTGGCGGAGGTCGTGGGCTGCACCGCCGATGAGGTTGCGATAACGCGCAACACGACGGAGTCCCTGGATCTGATCATCGGCGGCATGCGCTGGAACCCTGGCGACGAGGCGGTGATGGCGGAGCAGGATTACGGCGCCATGCTCAACCACTTCAAGTTCGTTGCAAAACGTTTCGGCGTCGTCAACAAGATGGTGTCCCTGCCCAATCACCCCAGGGACGATGATGAAATCGTCGATCTCTACGCGTCGGCGATAACGGACAAGACCCGGCTGCTGATGGTGTGTCACATGGTCAACATCACCGGGCAGATACTGCCGATCCGCAAGATTGTCGAGATGGCGCATTCGCGGGGCGTTGAGGTGATGGTGGACGGCGCCCACGCGTTTTCGCACATCGAGTTCGATATGAAAGATCTCGGCTGCGATTATTACGGGGCGAGTCTGCACAAGTGGCTGAGTGCGCCGCTGGGTTCGGGCATGCTGTACGTGAAAAAGGAAAAAATCGATACCGTGTGGCCGCTTCTGGCGGCGCGTGAACTCGAGCCCAACGATATCGGCCGGCTCAATCACATCGGCACGCATCCGGTGCACACCGACCTGGCGATCCTGGACGCCATCGATTACCAGAACGCCATCGGCCTGGCGCGAAAGGAAGCGCGGCTGAAATATCTGCAGCACTACTGGACCAGCCGGCTGAGAGATCGCCCGCGCGTCGTCGTGAACACGCCCGCCGAGATGAGCCGGCACGGCGGAATCGGCAACGTCGGTATCGACGGTATCGAACCCGCCGATCTCGCGAAAACCCTGTTGGACGACTATCGGATTTTTACCGTCGCTATCGATCGTCCGGGCGTCCGGGGCCTGCGTATAACGCCGAATGTGTATACGACGACGAAGGAACTCGACGCGCTCGTTTCCGCGATCGGCGAGCTGAGCGCCTGAGGACTTCGGAACCGGTCTTGCTCGTGTCGTCGGGCGGGCCGCATCAGAACCGGGCGGGCGAAAACCCGGCCGCGTCTATGACGGTTGGCTGCTCCTGCACCATTTCCGCGATGAGTCTGCCGGTACCGGCCGCGAGGCTGATGCCGAGCATGTTGTGCCCCGTGGCGAGGTAGGCGTTGTTCCGTCGGGGGACGCGGCCGATGATCGGCAGGCTGTCCCAGGTCATTGGCCGCCAGCCATACCAGGTGTCCTGTACGGCGTCCGTGTAAGGCTCGATCAGATAGGGAACCACGGAGTCCCGAAGCTGTTGAATTCTGTTTGTCGGTATCGACGTGTCGAAGCCGACAAACTCCATCATCGATCCGAGGCGATATCGATCGGCGAAGGGCGTCACACCGACGTTGTGTTCCGGAAACAGCATCGGGTATTTCGGGCATACACCGGGACGTTTCATCGTTACCGAATAACCCTTGCCCGGTTCAACCGGTATGCGGCAGTCGAGGTCGGAGGACAGTCCGGCGCTCCAGGCCCCGGCGGCGAAAACATACCGTTCGGCGCTCATGGTTCCTTGTGAGGTGTGCAGGCTCTCGATCCGGCCGGATCTGCTTTCAATGGTGCCGAGCGCGCAGTTTTCGACGAACGTTACGCCGCTCTGTTTCAGGCGCTCCGACCAGGAACGGCCCAGCAGGTCGGGACGAATAAGCCCGTCGTCTTCGTAGTAGAAAGCGCCGGCGAGGCCGGGTTTGATGGCCGGGTCGAAGTCGGGCAGTTCCGCGCCTTCGATCCGTCTTGCCGACAGTCCGAAGTGCTCATTCAGCAGCCTGTTCTTCTCGGCAAAGTTCCGCATGCCCTCCTTCGTTCGCAGCACCTGCAGGAGTCCGGACTCCCACCACTCGCTCTCGAGCGTCGTATCCGGGAGTATTCGCCGATACTCTCTCATCGACATATCGAGGATCGCCTTTAGGTGCATTCCCGCTTCCAGCATTTGCCGGCGGGTACAGCGTCGCGCGAATTGCCACATCCAGTTCCAGAACGCGGGACTGAGCCTCGGCGCGAAGCGAAACGCCGACTCGGAATCGAAGAGAGAGCGAACCGCCGTTCCTATCGAACCCGGCTCGGTCAGCGGCAGCACGTGGCTCGGGCAGATATAGCCAAGATTGCCCTGCGAGCAGGCGCCGGCAATCGTCGACTGATCGATAACCGAAACCTCGAGGCCTGCTTCGTTCAGGTAGTGGGCACAGGCGATACCCACCAATCCGGCGCCGACGATCACGACGCTCCCGCCGGTGGCCTTGTCTCCCATGTTCAGGATGTGCCTCCCGGGGAGTTGGCGCCTATGGGTCGCCGTAGAATCGCCACTGGCTCTTGTAGTCCGGCGTCAACGCTTGACCGGTCAGTCTTGCGCGCACCAGTTCCACGGGCAGACGGCCGCCTTGCATGATTGCATCGTGGTACTCACGAGCGCTCATTTCGCCGGACTCGACCACCTCTTCGTACAGCCGGCGAAACTGCAGGGCGCCAATCATGTAGGCAATCTGATAGAGGGGCGCGTCTCTTGCCGTACGCCGCACCTCCGCCTCGGCGTTTGCGCGTTCGTGCCCGACGCGCTCTACCAGGAAGTCGACCGCCTCTTCGGGCGTCCAGTTTCCAAGGTGGTAATTCAGGGAGAAGATGATTCGCGCCGCGCGGTGCAGCCGCCAGAACAGCATGCCGATCTTGTCGGGGTCGTTTCGCGGGAAGTCCGCGTCCCATAACAGAAACTCCCAGTAGAGCGCCCAGCCCTCACCCCAGAAGGGTGTCCGGTTCAGCCTTCCGCGATGTGCGTTGAAGCGATTGGACATGAATCCCTGCATATGGTGCCCGGGCACCAGCTCGTGATGTACCGTGGCGAAATTGAAATGCGGCGTATTGCCCCGCATGCTCATCATCTTGTCTTCGTGCGCCATATCGCTCGTCGGATACGATACCCGCGTCACTTCGCCGCCGGTGAAAAACGGATTGACCAGCTGCCGCTCCGGCGTTTGCATTTTGAGGCGCCAGACTTCCCGCGAAAGCCCGGGCATCGTTATGTTGTCGAGGTTTTCGATGAAGTTTTCAGAGTAGTCGGCAATGTCGAAAATGCGCCACGGTTTTTCCCCCGGCGGCGGCGCCAGGTTCTTCGTGTGTTCGAGCGCCGCTAGCCAGTCGTCGCCGAAGCCCATGTCGTTTGCAACGATCCGGAACTGATTTTCGATCCAGGCAAATTCGCGTTCGCCGATCCTGATGAGCTCCTCGGCGCTGTAAGGGATCATTTCCATCGCCAGATCGGCGCGCAGTCCCTCGGCAAGAACCGGGTCGCCGATGATGGGCGCCTTCTGTTCCGGGCTGATGCCGACGAGCTTCTCGTTGATTGCGTTTGCGTAGGACTCGATTGCGGCATCGACCCGGCCGTACGGTTCGGGCACCCAGAAATTGAACATCGGGTCGTAACCGTTGTAGAACGTGTACCAGTCCGCGACGACGTCCCGCAGGTGGAGCAGCTGGTTAGCGGCACGCCAGGCGACCACCGGCGATACGTCGCTGCGGCGATCAGCCGCGCTGGCGTCATTCGAGATCAGCGCTTCCGTCAGCTCGCCGATCTCTTCGGCGACCGAGTGCAGCGTGCCGGCTGCGGTGCGCGGATGGACGCGTTTACGGTCGTGCCGGGCTTCCTGCAGGCGCCTGAGACTGTCGGCAAACGGCAGAAGCGGAGCTATCTGCTCGCCTCGGTCCTCCTCCAGTCGCAGGGTTTCCAGGTCATAGTCGATGCGGTTGCGCAAAGCGACGTAGTCAATTTGACCTTCGTGATTCAGGTCGTCGAAGGCCAGTTCGCCAAGCCGCTCCCGCCAGCCGAGGTAGAACTGTGACAGTCGCTCGATCCGCACCGGCGAATACATCACCTCGTAACGTCGCTCAATGGCGGCTTTGTCTTCCAGATAGCGGACGACCGCAACCCGGAGTTCGCTTTCGCCGCGTGCGAAAGTGACCAACGTCGACAGTTCCGGAGGATCGTCACCCCAGCCTTCCGGTAGAGCGACGTCGGCATTCTGTGCAAGCAGGCTGCAGGGAATCAGCAGGAGTAACAGGCAGGACTTATTCATTGACAACGCCCTCCGGGGGCGGCGAGCAGCGAGCGGGATTAATATATAATATATTTTTTCATGGAATGCTATCCGCGCCGATGCGGCATGGGAGAGCGTGGCGGGCAATGAACGTGGGGGGTTTCAAATGAGGACAGGCCTTTATCTAACGTTGTTATCGATGGCTCTTGGCGGCGCGGCGCTGGGTCAGGAGGACGTTGCCGGGGACGAAGCGGTCGCGGAAGAACCGCGGGCGGAGTCGGTGACGACGCAGCACAGCGTTCGCATCGACGGTGAGACCGTGCGCTACTCCGCAACCGCCGGATTGGCGCTGATCTACAACGACGAAGAAGAAGCGACCGGCCAGTACGGATATACCGCGTACATCAAAGACGACGTTTCCGACCGTTCCAAACGACCGATCCTGTTTGCCTACAACGGTGGCCCGGGTTCCGCATCGATCTGGCTGCACATGGGCGTCCTCGGTCCGCGCCGCATTCCCGTCGTCGACACCGAGGTGACGGGGCCTGCGCCCTTCGGCGCGGTGAACAACGAGTTCAGCATCCTCGACGTCGCCGACCTCGTGATGATGGATCCGGTGGGAACCGGCTATGCGGTGCCGGTGGGAAAAGGCACGGGTGAGGACTTCTGGGGCGTGGATCCCGATATCGCCGCGGCTTCGCAATTCATCGCGCGGTTCATCACCGACAACAATCGCTGGAATTCGCCGAAGTTCGTGCTCGGCGAGAGTTACGGTGGGATCAGAACCGGCGGCGTTGCGCACAAGCTGCTCGATGAATACTCGATCGGGCTCAACGGCGTGATCCTGGTGTCACCATTTATGGATGTCGCCGCCGCGCGCGACCGTTTTGCGATTGACCTGCCGCACGCGCTCTATCTGACGACGTTTGCGGCAACCGCCTGGTACCACAATGCGTTGCCCAATCGACCCGACGAACTGGTGCCTTTCCTGGAAGAGGTGAAACAATTCGCGCTGGGCGAGTATTCGGCGGCGCTGATGAAAGGCACCGACCTGCCGCCGAATGAGCGCGGCGCCGTGATCAGGAAGCTTTCGCGATATACGGGCCTCAGCGAGGAATACTGGGATTATTCCAACCTTCGCGTGAACCATTTTCATTTTGTCCAGGAGCTGCTGCGGGACGAGGACCTGACCGTCGGCCGCGTCGACTCACGTTTCAAGGGGCGTAGCATCGATCGCGTTGGCGCCACCATGCAATACGACCCGTTCAATACCGGCGTCAGCGCCGCGTTTACCGCCGGCTTCATGCACTACTACACCAATGACCTCGGCTTCCGGCAGACGCGGAAATACAGCGTGTCGGGCGGCGTGGGCCAGGATTGGGATTGGCTGCATACCCTGCCAAGCGGTCAGCGGACGCTGATCACCAATACCGCCATCGATCTGGCGACCTCGATGACGCTCTACCCGCACATGAAGGTGCTGATTCAACAGGGTTACTTCGATCTCGCCACACCGACGGGTGTACTCGAGTACGTGCTGAGCCACATGGACCTCGACGCGGAACAGCGAGCCAGAATCACCGTCGAGATGTATGAGGCCGGGCACATGATGTACGTTCATCCGCCGTCGCTGGAAAAATTCAAGGACGACCTGGCGAGGTTCGTGCTGGACAACGATGGACAGTAGTGTTCGTGAGCGGCGCCACGCACTCTCGAATCGGAACTCGAACGAGTATCGTTGAGATCGCGTAACCCCGTAAGGCCGTTCGGATCGTTTGGACAATCAACCAGGGATGCAGCAAAGGCTGTAACCCCGGCATCGATTCGGAAACGAAGAATGTACCCTGCAATTCACTCTATCCGCATTCTGACGGCTATTGTTTTCGTCGTACAACTGGGAGCCTGCGGGTCAGCGGCTGTTCGGGATGAGATCAGACTAACTCCGGCCGCTGACGGGTATTGGAACGTAGAGTATCGCCTTGCACGTCCATCCAGGAGCATCACGCTCGTGCGGACACCGGACGATGCCCGCATTCGTCGATGGCGTCCCGTCTCTCCGGACTTCGAGCTGGTTCAGATCGACAAGAAGGACGTAGTGCGTCGAAAAGACGCCGCAGCGTTTTCCGCTGTGAACATTGCCGTTCCGGCAAGCTATGTTCCGCTGCCAAAGGATTACGCCCCATTCTCTCCATTCAGCGACGGAGGCCTGCTTGTTCACAGCGGCCGGTTTCAGTCGTGCCCGGCTACAGAGGCAGGCGCGGACTGCGACGGGCCGTGGCTGATGAAGATTACGCCCCCCGCCGATGCACATGTGGTTTTGAACGGTGATCTTCACGGCCGATCCGTTCAGTGGCTGGACGCTGATAACGGCACGAATGTCTATGTGGGCACCGCGACACCGCTGGAATCGCCGAATTTTGTTGCAATCGTCGATCCGGCGTTGCCAAATCGGATCGCTCGGCTCATGTCGGAGCTACTGCCATGGTTAATGGAGCAATACGCTCGGGAATTACCGCCACCGCGAAGCCGCCCGATGTTGTTTGTCTCGTATGACCCTTCATACAGCGAAGGGCGCGGAAATCAGGGCGGTACGCTTCCAGGTCAGGTGTTCATGCACTTCTATGGACCTGGCTGGGTGGAATCCGAGGCCGCCGGGTTCACCCCGGAAGATACCGCATGGTTCTTCGCACACGAAGTCGGACATCTGTTTCAACACGACGTCCGCGGTGAACTCGACGCATCCTGGATACACGAGGGAGCCGCCGAGGCGTTCGCCTACCTGATACTGGCGTCCTCGGAAACCGTGTCTGAAGAATATCTCTTCCAGCGAAGACAAAGCGCATTCGAGGGCTGTCGCGATGCGCTGCAAAGGGGCTCATTGGTCACATCGGCGGCCAGGGCTCAATTTTCAGATTATTACGAATGCGGGCTAATCATGTTCCTTGCCATTGATGACGCAATCCGAACGAACAGTTCAGACCGGGAAGATCTGTTTAGCTTCTGGAGAAGCCTGATTGCCGCTGCGAAAAGCTCGGAACCGTGGCAAAACGACGACTTCCTGGACTACATTCAGCAAGTAATAGGCGGCCCGCTCACCGAGCGCCTGCGTTCCATAACGAGTGAGCAGCAGGTGGATCCGAGTACCGCGTTGTCCGGTATTGGGCCGATGTGAAGCAGGTCGTCTAGTCTCTCCGATTGACACGACCCAGCCGTCCAGGTGATAAACTTCCGAGTGACGGTTGCCGAACCATGAGTGTCGTAGGCCCCCTTGAGGAATCCGTTGCTATTCTTGTGCCATGACGAATACACATACCTACGCTTCTTCGTTCGCACTAGCCTGTATTGCCCTGGTTTCTGCCGCCGCCGCGCAGACTGAAAACGAACGTCTGATGGTTCTTACGTTCGACGATCTGCCCTACCAAACAATGGGCTACCCGGACACGCTTTGGCGAGGCCGCAGAGTTACGGACGAACTGCTAAGAACGCTCGCGAATCATCAAGCCCCTACAACTGCGTTCGTGAATGAGTCGAAACTCTTTGTTAACGATGAGGCTGAGGCTCGCATTAATCTACTGGAGAGGTGGGTAGAATACGGTGCGGTTCTTGGGAATCATACCTACTCACATTCTGATCTAAATAGTGTCTCAGCCGAAGAATTCGAACAAGAGATTATTGATGGTGAGCAAATCACGTCACGCTTGATGGCTTCACGGAAGCCGTATCAACGCTTCTTCAGGCATCCATATACCCATACTGGAAATACGGAAGAAAAGAAGGCCAGGATAACCGCGTTTCTTGAGGAGCGAGGGTATCTGATAGCACCGTATACAATCGATAGCCAAGACTCGATATTTAATCGCGTCTACCTGGATGCGAAACATTCAAAAAACGACGAACTGGCAGTTCGAGTTCAGAATGCTTATGTCGACTTCGTGGTTTCTACAACCAAGTTTGCGGAACGAATAAGCGTCGAAATCTTCGGTGATGAAATTCCGCAAACACTGATCCTGCATGCGAACGACATTAATGCAGATTCGTTAGACGGTTTGCTTGGCCGCCTATCTATGCGCAACTATCGGTTTGTGAGCCTAAACAATGCAATGCAACATCCCGCTTACAATACGGCTGACACTTTAGTTACCAGTTTCGGCCCTTCGTGGCTTTGGCGATGGAATAAGAGCATGAATCTGGATGTAAGCTTTCGGGGTGATCCCGAGCCACCGGAGTGGATTCTGAAGCTGTTCGAGGACTCGAATTTTTCTGCACAGTAGTTTCCGTTATTTCGACGCATACGACTGTCGTCGCGGTCGGATCGGATTCGCTCCAGCTACCGTAGCGCGCCCCTCATTTTCTGGATGATTCCTTCCTCTTTCATCAATGCCTCGATATCGTCCATCTCCATCGCCAGGCCGGCGGACAGGTTTTCGACACCGTTTTCGGTGACGACGACCACGTCTTCCATTCGAACATACAGCGTTTCCTCGGGCACCCATATCATCGGGTCGACGGCAAACACCATACCGGCTTGCAGTTTACGGTCGCGATAATTGCCGACGTCGTGCACCGACATGCCTACCGGGTGAGACAAATGCCCCTTGAAGTCGAAAGCGGCTTCGGCGGCGTCCCGGTAGATCGATTTCGAGAAGTCGATGTTCTCGAAAACGGGGCGCATGTCCTGCGCGGCTCTCGCCAACACCTCGTCGGGTGTGAGGCCCGGTCTGATGTGCCGAAGCAGCGCCTTCTGATACTCGACGATGAATCCGTACAGGTCACGTTGGTCCTTGCTGAACGTTCCGTTCACCGGCCACATGCGGGTGACGTCGGAGGTGTAATAGCGATAGTCGGGCGCGACGTCCATCAGGATAAGGTCGCCGCCGTGCAACGGGTCGTCGTTGGCCGAATAATGGCCCATCCAGGCGTTGGTGCCGCCCGCCACGATCGCGCTGTAACCCAGTCCGCGTGCGCCGTTCAGCTTGAACACGAACTGAGCGGCCGCTTCGAGCTGATACTCCATGACGTCGGGCCTGGTCGAGCGTATCGCCTCCGCAATTCCCATGGCCGCCAGCTCGCTGGCCCGTCGAATCAGCTCGATTTCCTTTTTGCTCTTGATCAGGCGCAGGTCATCGAGAATGGGCGACAGGTCGCGCACTTCAAACTGCGGGTAACGCAGCTTGAGCAGGTTGACGAAATGCCCGGCCTTCGAGGGCCGGCCGTCCCAGGGGTCGGCAATACGCCGGCCGAGCCCGCTGAGCATTTCGTCGCGACTCTGGCGGAACTTCTCGTCCGGGCTGAACGGGGTGTACAGCGCCGGTGTAGGCGGGCGCCAAAGATAGGCATAGGTGAAATCAACGGCCATTTTCTCCACGGGGCGGACTCGTTCAACACCTGACACGGACCGCACGATATCCGCATCGTCAACGGACAGGGTTTTCCCTTCCACCCGTTCCCGCTCGGCATCACGATGCGGCAGGTAAACCGTCGTCTGCTTCCTGTTGCCGTCGAGAAGCAAATAGGCGGACGGTATCTCGAGCCCGCTCAGGTAATAAAAGCTGTTGCTTTGTCGGAACTTGATGAAGCCGTTGACCTGTTCGGCGCTCTGAACGATGGCGATGTTCGGGCCAATCGCTTCGTAGACCGCTGCCCGGCGCTGCTGGAATTCCTCGGCCGTAAAATCCGTCTGGAACTCGTTGTCCTGGGCGAATGCCTGGAGCAGCGGGAACACCGCGACGGCCAATGTCGATAAACGTTTTCTCATCTCGGAGTCTCCGCAAGTGTCCATCGGGCTAACAAAACTGTTCGCGGGTCGATCACCACCCTGGCCGGTTTGCTCGTCCGCGGGATTGACAATCGGCCGCTTCCGTCCGTGAAGGGCAGTGTATGGATCGTGGGCAGGACATCGTCGAGGTCGTACAGCCCGATCTCCACGTCAAAAGAAAAATCGTGATGGTCGTTTTCCACCTGGATCATGGACACCTCGACCGTATTGCTGGCGCTATCGAAGTGCCATTCGCCGTTCAGTACTGCATCGCCGCGCTGATACAGCCACTGGTCGAAGAATGCATCCAGGCCGCATTCGCAGGCGGCTTCCATCTCGTCCCGGAAGTCGTCGGTCGTGGCGTGTGAGTTGATGTATTTCCGGTAGTAACTGCGGATACCCGCCCACCATTTCTCATCGCCGACCTCGTTTCTCAGCATGTGCAGAACCCACGCGCCCTTGTAGTACGTCTGGACCGTGGTGACTTTGCTCATGTCGTCCAGGTTTTCGTGGACGATGCGGTAGTCCGGATTTTCGGCGTGAAACTCGAAAACGCGATCCCTCGCGGCCCGCATTCCTTTGACGAACGCGTCGTGGCCGTCGGTATACTCGAAAAACACCTGCGTGAAGTAGGTCGCGAATCCCTCACTCAGCCAGACGTCGTCCCAGTCGGCCTCGGTCACCGAATTGCCGAACCATTGATGCGCCAGCTCATGAACGATGACGTTGCGCCAGCGTTCCGTCCGCTCCCCGGTCACCGAATCGTCGCCGTAGAAAACGGCGGACGCCGCTTCCATCCCGCCGCCGACGCTGTTGGACTGTATGTTCGCCAGTTTTTCGTAAACGAACGGTCCGACGTATCGGGAATAGAAATCCAGCGCCTCGTGGGTCGGCACGGCGAAATCATAAAAACCGGCGTCGCGATCCTGATAATAGACCCAGGTTTGAATGGATTTACCGTCGAACTCATCCAGGTACTGAACCGCAAATCTGGCGGCGGCCAGTGCATACAGCCACGGAGCGGTTGGCACCGACTGCTTCCAATGCGTCAGGCGCCGGTTCTCGCCCATGTCGGACTGTTCCTGCAAGAGACCGTTGGACACGACCTGGTAGTGACTGGGTGCGATCACGAGAAACTCGCTGGTCGCCTTGTCGGATATATGGTCTACGGTCGGAAGCCAGTTCCGCGCCTTGTTGGGCCAGTTATCGCTGAAGAACGTGCGGTCTCCGTGTTTGTTGTCCGCGATGACGAGCCCGGTTGCGGGAATGCCGGAATAGGCGATTAGAAACGTGGTCGTTTCGCGCAAACCGGGTGCGGACGGCAGTTCGATCCGCAGAACGTCGTCGCTGTGCTCAAAGTCCAGGGCCTTGCCATCGCCGGTAACGGAATGAACCTGCATGCCATGACCACCCAGCTTCCTGCTGCGGTTGATCAGATCGAGTCGGACCTCGCGAACCCCCTCACCGAGAAACTGTATGCGGACAGCGGCGGTACCGTTTATCTCATCGGTCGAATCGCTCAGGGTCAGCTCAAAACGATAGTGAAGAACGTCAACGGACTTATTGACCGGATACGTATCCGCGACGGCTACGGTTACAGATGACATCAACAAAGCCAGTACTACTGTCCGGTAACGAGCATTTTTGAGCATGCAATAACTCCTTCTGGCGCGAGCCGTTGTACCGGTGGGAAAAAGGGCATATCAACGGCGTCATCGGGGAAACACTGTTGGTCCACTATGGTGACGAATCGATAGATAATATATTATATATGCCAAATTCTGGCTCGGAAGCCGGAACGCCACGGCGGCAATTCAGACGTAAGTCTCGGATAATAAAATGAAAAAAGTGATGAGACGGCCAATTGCGGGCGGTACTTCGGGAGATCACAATGCGTTTTGAAGGCATATACGTGCCGATCGTCACCCCGTTTAGTGAGGATCTGGCGATCGATTTTGATGCCTTCGGGCAGGTCATCGATTGGCAAATCGAAAACGGAACGCACGGCATTATCGTCGGTGGTTCAACGGGAGAGTTTTTCTCGCTGTCCCAGGAAGAACGAACGGAACAACTGAAGTATGCGGTATCGCGTATTGACGGACGCGTGCCGCTGATCGCCGGTGTGAACGATCTGCTGATGGATCGTTGTTACGACCTGACTGCAGCCGCCCGCGACGCCGGCGCCGATGCGTTATTGGTGGCGGCGCCACCCTATTTGCTGCCCGGTCAAAAAGAACTTGCCGCTCATTGCCTGAAAATCGACCGTATCGCCAATCTCCCGATCATTCTTTACAACTACCCGGGGCGCACCGGCGTTTGCATGGAAGAGGAATTCCTCGAGCGCGTTGCGCAAAGCAGGAACGTCTGCGCCATCAAGGAATCCAGCGGCGATATCGATCGCATACACCTGTTGGCGAGGGAGTATCCGCAGCTGCAGCTCAGTGCGGGGGCGGAAGATCAGGTGCTCGAGTTCTTCGCCTGGGGCGCCCGAAGCTGGGTTTCCGTCGTCGCCAACTTCTTCCCGAAAGAAGCGGTTGCGTTTTACGAGACCTGCGTACTGAACGGCGACTTTGTGACCGGCAGACGAATAATGACTGCGCTGCTCCCGCTCATGGTTTGCCTGGAAAGAGGCGGCAAGTTTCTGCAAAGCGTCAAATATGCCTGCGAAATCGTGGGACGGCCGGGCGGGCCGGTGAGGCCGCCCATGCAGGCGATGAAAAAGGAACTGCGCCGGGAGGTCCTGCAGATTGTCCAGACGGCGCAGACCACTCTTCATGCAATCCTGAATGGTAAGGACTAGAACATGCCGAGTTTACTGACACACGAAGAGTACCGCGCCATTGCTGCAGACCTGTCGCTGCCCGTGAATGCCTGGATCAACGGCAAGTTTGCTGCGCCGATTTCCGGAAAAACCATGGACACGGTCGACCCGGCCACCGGCAGGGTGCTGGGCCGGATGGCGGCCTGCGATTCGTCGGACGTCGACTACACCGTGACCAAGGCGCGTGAAGCGTTCGAGCGCGGTGAATGGTCACGCATGCACCCCAGCGAAAGAAAAGCCGTGCTCATTCAGCTGACCAAGTTGATCCTTCGGCATCGTCACGAGCTCGCGGTCATGGAGAGCCTGGAGTCCGGAAAGCCCATTCGCGAATGCCAGCTGACCGATATTCCCGAGACCGTCCACTGTCTTCAGTGGCACGCCGAGGCGGCAGACAAGCTCTACGACCAAATATCGCCGTCCGGCGACGACGCGCTGGGGCTCATCGTTCGCGAGCCGGTTGGTGTCGTCGCCTGCGTGTTGCCGTGGAACTTTCCCCTGATGATGCTGGCCTGGAAGATCGGACCTGCGTTGTCCGCCGGGAACTCGGTCATCGTGAAGCCGGCGGAGCAAACCAGCATGACCTCGCTGCGGGTAGCGCAGTTGGCCAGTGAAGCGGGATTGCCGGACGGTGTGCTGAACGTACTCCCCGGCGAAGGCCCGGACGTCGGCGAACCGCTGGGAAGGCACGACGACGTTCAGGTCGTATCGTTTACCGGTTCCACCGAAGTCGGGCGCAAGTTTCTCGAGTATTCGGCGCAGAGCAACCTGAAGCGCATCGTGCTCGAGTGCGGAGGCAAGAACCCCGCCGTCGTTCTGGCCGATGCCGACAATCTGGACCACGCAGCGAAACACATCGTCTATTCGGCGCTTTGGAACATGGGCCAGAACTGCACGGCCAACTCGCGAATCATCGTACACGAAAAGGTTAAAGCGAAACTGATCGAGCGTATTCTGGAACAGCTGCGTTCATGGGAGACCGGTGATCCGCTCGACCCGACCAAGCAGCTCGGAGCGATCGTCAGCAAGGAGCAGTACGACAAGATTCTTTCCTATATCGAGATTGCAAAGAAGGAGGGCGCCAAGGTGCTTGCGGGTGGTGCCGCCATCAAGTCGGGCGACGGTCTCTTCATCGAACCGACCTTGTTCGACGGCGTCACGCCGGACATGACGATTGCCAAAGAGGAAGTGTTCGGACCGGTGTTTACGATCATCGAGGTGTCGTCGGACGCGCATGCGGTCGCCATTGCCAACGATACCTGTTACGGCCTGCAGGCATCGCTGTATACCTCGAGCGTCACGAATGCGCATCGTGTTGCGAGAGCGCTGCAGGCGGGCACCGTCTCCGTCAACTGTTACGCGGAAGGCGATATCGCCACGCCGTTCGGCGGTTACAAGCTGTCCGGCTTCGGCGGCCGAGACAATTCCCTGCAGGCTCACGAACAGTATTGCGAGACGAAGACCATCTGGATCGATCTGAGCGACAACCCCATCGACGATACGGTGTCCGGCGAATAACGCGTGCCTGGCCGGAGCCGGAAGCGATGACTCGCAGGGTGTCAACAGGCCCAAAGAGGGAAGCATCGACATGACAGCACCCGTACAAAGCGGTACCCAGGAGAACTGGTCTTCACGGCTCACGTTTCTCATGGCGTCGGTCGGATTCGCTGTCGGTCTCGGCAACATCTGGCGATTCCCTTACGTTGTCGGCGAGAACGGCGGCAGCGCCTTTGTGCTGGTTTATCTGCTGTTCGCTTTCGGGATCGGCGTGCCGCTGGTCATGGCCGAGTGGACTATCGGCAGGCGCGGGTCCGGCGCGAATTCCGCATCGGGCAGCGTCCGCGAGGTTGCGCGTCAGTCGGGAGCTTCGCCTGCATGGGGCAACGTCGGGGGCGTTGCGGTTCTCGCGGTTTTCATGCTGATGCTGTTCTACACGGTCGTTGCCGGGTGGACCATGGACTACATGGTGCGAGCCGCCACCGGAAGCTTTCAGGGCATCACCGCCGATGCGTCGACAGCGATGTTCGACAGTCTCATGGCCGATCCGCTGCGGCTCGCATTCTGGCACACCGTCGTCGTGTTGATTACGGTCTACATAAACTCGCGAGGTATCAAGGGCGGCATCGAAAAAGCGGTCAATATTCTTATGCCGTCACTTTTCGTGTCGCTGTTGCTGATGGTCGTCTATGCGGGATCGGTTGGCGACCTTGGCACCGCAGTCGACTTTCTGCTGACGCCGGATTTCAGCCGCGTGACGGCGGACACGCTGCTCATTGCGCTGGGGCAGGCGTTTTTCTCAATCGGCATTGCGATGGCGGTGATGATCACTTACGGGTCCTATCTCGACAGACAGACGTCGATTCCACGCAACGCGTTTATCGTGGTGGGCGCGGATACGTTCGTCGCGCTGTTGGCCGGATTCGCTATTTTCCCGCTGGTGTTCGCGAACAATCTCGAACCGGGATCGGGCGCCGGCCTCGTTTTCGAGACCCTGCCCATCGCGTTTGGCGACCTTCCCGGCGGGCGCATCTTCGCAACCGTCTTTTTCCTGCTGTTAATCGCCGCCGCAATTACCTCATGTATCGGCAACTTCGCGCCGGTGGTCGCATGGACGGAGGAGAAGTTCTCTTTCAGCCATGCCAGGGCGGCCGGCGCGGCGGGATTCATGATGTGGCTCATCGGCCTGGGTTCCGTCTTTTCGTTCAACCTGCTGTCTGATTTTCACCCGCTGTCGTTCATCGGCCGGCTGGAGAACATGACGATCTACGATAACTTCGACTTCATAATGAGCAATGTGCTGCTGCCGGTTGGTGCCTTCCTGACCTCGATTTTCATCGGCTGGTTTGCCTCGCGGGATGCCATCCGCGAGGAGATGGGGCTGCCGGAGGGCGCGGCGTTTACCGCATGGAGAATTCTGATCCGCTACGTGGTGCCAATTGCCGTCGCCATTATTTTTGTCGCCAGTATTACCGGTTAGAAGATGCCGCAGCACGACAGTACAAAAAGGGTGTACCTCCGGTCGGCCTGGGTATTTTGGGCGCTATTGATCGCCGGTGTTGCCAATGCCCAGGAAACCGGCAATCCGTTCGAGAAACTCGAATTCAGAGGCATCGGGCCCGCGGTGATGGGCGGCCGGGTCACGGACTTTGCGTTTCACCCCGAACGGCGGCAGGAGTTTTATGCCGCGCACGCGGTAGGTGGGTTGTGGAAAACCAGCAACAACGGGACAACGTGGACGCCGGTCTTCGACAACGAGGGCGCCTACTCCATCGGCGTTGTCAGCATCGATCCAAACGATCCGAACATCGTTTGGGTCGGCACCGGGGAAAACAACAGCCAGCGCTCCGTGGCCTACGGGGACGGTGTCTACAAGTCCCTGGACGCCGGTAAGTCCTGGAAGAACATGGGCCTTCCGCAGTCCGAACACATCAGCCAGATTTACGTCGACCCGGAAGATTCGCTTAACGTGCTCGTCGCCGCACAAGGTCCGCTGTGGAACGCCGGCGGTGATCGTGGCTTGTATCGATCGACGAATGGGGGCGAGACCTGGGATCGGATTCTGGCGGTTGACGAGTACACCGGCGTCAACGAATTCGTCGTTCATCCCGACAATCCGGACCACATCATCGCAACGTCATTGCAGCGCGGCCGGCATGTCTGGGGGATCGTCGGCGGAGGCCCGGGCAGCGCAGTGTACAAAACCACCGACGGCGGAGCGAGCTGGCGGATCGTCGAGTCGGGCATCCCGTCGGGCGACAAGGGCCGCATCGGCCTGGCGATGGCGCCCAGCGACCCGAGCATCGTTTATGCGATCGTATTCGCGGAAGACGACAAGAGCGGGTTCTATCGATCGACCGATTTTGGCGAAAGCTGGGAAAAGCGCTCGAACCGCATGTCCAACGACGCGCAGTATTACAATGAAATCACCGTGGACCCCGTCAACGCCGATCGGGTGTATTCCGTCGATACGTTTTCCTGGATAACCGAGGACGGCGGGAAAACCTGGGAGCGGTTGGGTTTCGAGCGCCGCCACGTCGACGATCACGCGTTCTGGATCGATCCGGACATGACCGAACACATTTACGTCGGCGGCGACGGCGGGATCTACGAAAGCTGGGATCGCGGCCGGACCTGGCGCCACGTGAGAAACCTGCCCTTGATGCAGTTCTATCGCATCCAGCCCGACGATGCGTTGCCCTTCTACAACGTCTACGGCGGGACGCAGGATGCCAGTACCTGGGGTGGGCCTTCGCGGACACTCTTTATGCACGGGATCGCTAACACGGACTGGAGAAACGTCCGGGGCGGCGACGGGTTCGAGCCGCAAATCGATCCGACGGACCCGAACATCGTTTATGCACAGTCGCAGCATGCCGGGCTGGTTCGTTACGACTGGCGGACGACGGAGCGGGTGAGCATCGTCCCGCAACCGGAAAGCGGCGAATCGGAGTTCACCTGGAACTGGGCAACGCCGTTGATTATCAGTCCCCACGATCCGAAGCGGCTGTACATCGCCGCAGAGAAAGTGTTTCGATCCGACGATCGGGGAGACAACTGGGAAATCGTCAGTCCGGACCTGACCCGCGGTATCGATCGCAATACGCTGCCCATCATGGGCAGGGTGTGGAGCGTCGATGCGCTGCAGAAGAACCGAGGCGTATCGAGATTCGGCGCGGCAATCGGGCTTAGCGAGAGTCCGCTGCAGGAGGGCCTGCTGTTTGTCGGCATGGACGATGGACGTATCAGCGTAACGGACGATGGCGGTGAAAACTGGCGATCCGTCGACCGCGTGTCCGGAGTGCCGGATATGACCTACGTCGGCGATGTCCTGGCCTCGCAACACGACGTCGACGTCGCTTATGCGACGTTCGACAACCACAAGCGCGGCGACTACAAACCGTATGTATCCGTGACGCGGAATCAGGGCCGTAGCTGGCAGTCGATAGCCGGTGACCTGCCGGTACGCGGAAGCGTGCACACGATTGTCGAAGATCATCTGGACCCTCAGTTGCTTTTTGTCGGCACCGAATTCGGTGTGTTCTATACGCAAAATGCCGGCAGGAACTGGAAACCGTTGCGCGGCAATTTTCCGACGATTGCCGTCCGAGACCTCGAAATACAACAACGCGAAAACGATCTCGTCGTTGGCACCTACGGTCGGGGGATTTACATCCTCGACGACTATTCGGCGCTGCGTACGCCGATAGACGACATCGAGTCGGTCGAGGCGACGCTTTTTCCTACCCGGGACGCACTCTTGTATATAGAGGGCGACAAGTGGAATTCCGGCCAGGCCATCGGTACCGTGGGGGCGTCCGGCGCCGCCTTCTTCAACGCGTCGAATCCGCCGTTCGGGGCGGTTTTCACCTATTACCTGAGAGACGGCCTGATGTCGTCGCGGGACGCGAGGCGAGAGGAGGAAAGGCGGGCGCAGGCGGACGGGGGAGACAACCCCTATCCCTCCTGGGACACACTGCGGGCCGAGGACACCGAGGAAGCCACTGCGCTCGTATTCACGATAAGAGACAGTGACGGTAAGGTAGTCAGACGCCTTTCCGCTGACCACAGCCAGGGCTTGCATCGCATCAGCTGGGATCTTCGTTACCCGGCGCCGCACCCCGTCGAGCTGGACGCCGACGATTTCCGGGCGCCGTGGCACCGTGAGGAAACCGGTCCGCTCGTACTGCCGGGACAGTACAGCGTCGAGGTCGATGCACGCGTTGCGGGGACGCACCGGCAGCTGATTGCTCCGAGGACCTTCAACGTGCGGGAACTGAGCTTGAGCCCCGAAACCGCCGACGATCGCCGGGCTCTACTCAACTTCCAGCAGCAGGCGTCGGAGTTGTTCCGGCGGGTGGCAGGTACCGTCAAGACCGCCGAGGAATTCGAGTCGCGGCTCGATGCGCTGGACGCCGCGCTGCTGCGATCGACCATCGACACGGGCGATTTACAGGGCCTGCTGGCCGACCTGCGTGCCGAACTCGCGCAAGTCGGTGTCCTGCTGGTGGGGGATCGAACGATACAGTCGCGCCAGGAAGCGATTCCATGGTCTCTGCAGCGCCGTGCATCGAGCCTCCTGAACAACTGGAACACTCAGTCGCCGCCGACGGGCACCGATCGCAAGGCCTACGACATTGCCAGCGCCGAGTATGCAGAGGTCAGCCGGCGAATCCGGTTGTTGCAGCAGAGGCTCGAAGCCGTCGAAAATGAAATGAACGAGAGCGGCGCGCCGTGGACGCACGGCCGGCTGATGAACTGATTCGAGTCCAGGGAGTAGCGAGCCATGAAGATTACCGAGATACGGGTGTATCAGGTCGACCTGCCACTGGTCGAAGGGCGATATACCTGGTCCGACGGGCGGCACGTCGAGGTGTTTGACAGCACGGTCGTGGAAATCGCGACGGATTCGGGCCTCGTTGGTTACGGTGAGGTCTGCCCGCTGGGGCCTTTTTATCTTCCCGCGTTTGGAGCCGGCGCCCGCGCCGGCATCGCCGAACTTGCGCAGTACCTCATCGGCCGGGATCCAACGGCAATCGGGCCGATCAACGTCATCATGGACACGGCACTGCTCGGTCATCCGTACGTGAAGTCGGCCATCGACATGGCCTGCTGGGATCTCCTCGGTAAATCGTCCGGCAAGCCCGTCTGTGAACTGCTCGGCGGCCGTCATGGCGACAGCGTCGAGCTTTACCGCGCCATAAGCCAGCGCCCGGCCGACGAAATGGCGGAGAACGTCGCCAAGTACCGCGACGAAGGCTATCGTCGTTTTCAGCTGAAAGTGGGCGGAGATCCGCAGCAGGACATCGACCGGATACGCGCCGCAGCCGGCGTTCTGCAATCGGGAGAAACTCTGGTGGCCGACGCCAACACCGGCTGGCGGGTGGATGACGCTGCCCGCGTCGTGAACGCCGTCAGCGATATTGACGTCTATATCGAGCAACCCTGCCTGTCGTACGACCACTGCCTGGCGACGCGCAGGCGCACGCAGCTGCCGTTTATCCTGGACGAAAACATCGACAGCGCCGAGGCGCTGTTACGCGCCCATCGGGACCTCGCGATGGACGCCATCAACCTGAAAATATCGAAGGTCGGCGGTCTGAGCAAAGCGAGACTGATTCGCGACCTGTGCGTCACGCTGCACATCCCGATGACGATCGAGGACAGTTGGGGCGGCGACATCATCACTGCCGCTATCGCGCACATCGCACATTCAACGCCGGAGCGCTACCGGTTTTCTTCGACCGACTTCAATAGTTACGTCACCGTCAGCAATGCGTCCGGCGCGCCGCGCCGGGTGGACGGTCGTATGACCGCCGGCGGCGAACCGGGCCTGGGTATCGAGCCGGAGTTCGGCAGCCTCGGCGCGCCGGTGGCCCACTATCAATAACCGTCGGGTCCGACCCCAACGGTATCGAAAATATCGAACTCCGAAAGCGGCGGTAGACGACCATTCCGGATCTGGCGTCGTAGCGCATTACTCAATATCTTCAGATTTAGTGGAGATCAAATCGGTAGTATGAGTTTTCAAACAGGTCATCCGTTTTTCAAAAACCTTTTATCATCTCTCTGATCTTAGCCTGTTTTTGCGTTTCCTTATCAATGTACTTTTCGTAGGCTTTTTTCATGCCACCAAAAAACCGTTTTAAATCTTGTGTTTCGTCTATTTCCAAATCTCCTGACATTTGAATTACACCCCAACCTTGGGCTTCAATGGTTAAACAGTTCCAACTTATATGCTGAACAGGAACTAGTCCTGAGTCATCGATTACTTCTAGTCCTTCATCTGTCTTTTTGTAATCTACGAAAATAAAATACAACTGATTTCCGTCTTGTTGAAGCCAATTTATGAGTCTTTTTGCCGAGATAATATTGGGTGAGTAGTTACTCTTGGTGACGTTGTTGCTTTTTACGTTGACTGGCTTTTGAATGTCGTCATTAAGCAAGAAGTCTCCAATCGACTTCCTTGTTCCTTTTGCGGTAGCACCATGCTTCTTTGCGGTCTCAATTTCTATCGTTCTATAGTCGTCCATTCTTTTACTAATCCTTTATTTCAGAACTCGTCATTTTTCAAGACGACGCCAGAGTATTGCATCAATCAAAGATACCAAAATACGAGGCTTCTAGTTCATCGTGGACCATGGCAGTGCCGAGCAATGTCAAACTGGTATTCGTCGAGCGATTCTCGCTGTGCACCATTGCGGTCACTCTGCTCTGGCTGAAAGACATGGATGCTCCGGAAAGGTAACCAGAGACATCTTCAAGATCAATTGACAGACCCGAATGGAATCTGCTCGGCTTTGGCGCCGCTATTGCGACGCATTTGACGTCCACTGATGTAGTGAGTGTACGCTACCGGCCTATAGGGACGATCCTTTCAAAAGTACCGCTCGAAACGAACATGGAAGCTGTACGGCGTGCGTTCAAATTCATCCGCCGTTGCTGTCGTTCGGCGTCCGCCATACTCGCTGCCCCGGCTTCCGAAAGGCAGCTGTGCGCTGAGGACGAGATTGGCTTTGTTCGAGAGGCTGTATTGCGCCGTGACGAGCGCGAGGACGCTCCGGTCATTCAGATTCATGATTCCAACCGGGGTAACTTGCAGCAGGGGTGTCCAATTCACGGTTCCACCGACGTTCAGGTAATCCCGGCCCGTGGCGAATATCTGGCCGCGGGCCATGCGGTCGGTGAGGTTGACGGGCAGCCTGTCCACGGGCCTCCGGTCGGTCACGCCGAAACCGTTGCGGTAGTACTCGACGTAGGCGGAAACGGGCCTTGTGCGCCAGTTCCAGCTTTTGTGCAGGCTGGCGACCGCCGAAACCGCGGACCCTCCGTCGTCCGGGTACGTCGAAACGACGTCGAACTTCCACAAGGCGTCGCCAAGAGGCCCCGCGGAGCCGAAAGCGAATACGGGGTCTCCGTAGTCGGACGCCACGACGGCTTCCAACTCCACGTTGCCCTTCGGCCAGAGGCCTTTGATCGCCGCCGAACTGGCGTCAGCGCTCAGGTCCCGATCCGCGCCTCGGCGCGGAACGACGATGGCCTGGATATCGGCGCCGTTGTCGAAGAGATATTGCGCATACGCCATGTCGGCGCCGGGTTTGTAACTCCTGTCCTGAGCGTCCGGGGAGAAAGGATTGAACAGGTCGAGCGGCTGGAATACCTGTCCGCGCCCCCAGGTGAGCGCCTGCCGGCCGAGCCGGAGGACCGTGCGGGGTGTCGAGTGCGTCATCGAAGCTCGGTCGAAACGGTGATTCAAGCTGCCGTAGCGGCCCCGGCTGATTTCGGTTTGCAGTTTCAGCGCGTTCGAGCTCGGGATCGGCGGCGTCAGCGAGGCGAATCCCGAGAAGTCGCTGCTGTAGCTACCCTCCAGGAAGTAGTGCAGGTCAAAGGACCACGATCGTGCATTGCTCTGCGCCTTTAGCCGGAGCGAACTCGTCGTGAAAGCGGCGCTGTCGCCGATCGTTTGCTGCAGACGGTCCCCGTCGCGGGTCAGGAAGGCCTGCTGTTGAATCTTGAATTCGGCGCCGACCTCCGTTTCCGCGAAGGCTGGGCCTGCGACAAGGACGGCAAGACTAAGTGTCAGACTGTATCTGACCATCGACCAGCCTCACGTGTCGCTGAACGAAGTCGAGCACCTTGGGATCGTGGCTTGCGACGACGAACGTCAGTTTCTCTTCCACGTTCAGCTCACGCATGAGTTCGAGCAGCGCCTGTGCCGTCTTGCTGTCCAGGTTTGCAGTGGGTTCGTCGGCCACGACGATGGCCGGGTTCGACGCCAGTGCACGCGCCACGGCGACTCGCTGCTGCTGACCGCCGGACAGCTCCGCAGGACGCCGCGACTGCATCTCGGCCAGGCCGACCGACGAAAGAATTTCCGAAGCGCGGCGTCGGCGGTCGGACTTGTCGACGCCCTGCAGCTGCAGAACGAACTCGACGTTCTCGAGGCCGGAGAGGACGGGGACGAGGTTGTAGGCCTGGAACACGAAGCCGACACGCCGCAGACGGAGATCCGCCAGGTCCGAGTTGGACAAACCGTTCAATGAGCGCCCTTCCACGGACACCGTCCCGCCCGACGGCCTGTCGAGCCCTCCGATGATGTTGAGAAGCGTTGTCTTGCCGCAGCCGGAAGGTCCCGTGAGGGCGACGAATTCGCCTTTCCCGATCGAGAGTGTGACGCCGCGGAGCGCCTGAACTTCAACCTCGCCGCTGAGATATGTCTTTTTAACGTCGATGCATTCGATGACGGGCATTCTCTTTTCCTCCTCAGGTCTGGGCCCTTGTAAGCACGTTGATGGGAACGCGCTGCGTGGCACGCAACACGGGAAACAGGATCGCTACGATGGAAAGGCTTATGACGACGCTGCAGACGAGTAGAATCTGGCTCATGTCCAGCGTGGGATAGAGTCGTTCGGACGCGCCGAACATGCTGGCGCCGGCACCGAGGTTCCCGAGATCCAGGCCGTCGGCCAGGGCCAGTATGGTTCCTGCGCCCAGAGCCGCTCCCGAGGCCGTTCCAAGCAAAACGAGATAGGTGGACTCGAGCAAGACCTGCGCGATCAGCAGGGCGGGCTTCATGCCGAGGGCCAGCATCAGGCCGAACTCGCGCATGCGCTCGTAGATGACCAGGATGATGGTGTTGACCAGGCCGAAGGAAACGAGGGCGAAGGAAACGAATACCCAGATCGAGTTGGTGTTATTCGTCAGCTTGACGACCGCCGAGGCAAACGGCTGAAGCTCGTCCCAGCGCTTGACGTCCAGATCGGGTGCGGCCAGCGCGAGCGAGTTCTTCAAGGCGTCGATCTCGCTTCTGTCCCTTGCCAGGAAGGCGATTTCGGAAACGCTGTCGCCAAGGCCGAGAAATCGCTGCATCTGACCGAGCGATGCGAAGACGGCGTATTTCTGCAGATCCGGTTGGCCTTGATAGAAACCCACAACCTCTATGCCGATTTCTTCGACGTCGCCGTCGACGTTCTGAGCGGCGATGACCACGCGGTGGCCGAGCGAGACCTGCAGGCGCTCCGCCAGAAGCTGCCCGATCAGAATGCCCCGGTCCCGGCTACCGCCGAGCGCCGCCCCGACCACATCGCCGGGCTTGAGGAAGGAGACCTCGGCTTCGCGGGCCGGGTCGACGCCGTAGAGGCTGATGGGCGCGCTCTCCCGTTCCGAGCGGATCAGCGCCGGCGCAAAAACTCGCGACGTCCACGCCTTGACGTCGTCTTGCGCGAGCGCCGCGGCCAGCGTGCCGCCGGGCGGCCGCATGGACTTTTCCACGGTCGGATCGTCGGTGAAGCCGACGGCGTGAATCTGCCCGTGGCCCGTCAGCGCCGCGGTCGCTCGATCGACGGTATTGGCGCTCCACGCAGCGAGGAAAGCGCCCAGAATGACCATCGCGGCAACGGCGATTGCGATGCTCAGAATCGTCAGAAGCGTCCGGCTGCGATGTCGCCACAGATTTCGCCATGCAAGCGGTGAAATGAGGGACAGAACTTCCATTACGTCCCCCTCATGGCGCTGAGGATATTCAGCTTGCGTATTCGGAACGCGGGCAGGAATCCCGCAGTGACGAGCGCGGCGGCGATGGCGGCGGGTCCGCCAAGAAGCGTGAGCGGCGTCAATTCCGGATAGATGGTGGAAGACATACCGTAGCGTTCGAAAACGGCCTGAACCGACGGGAAGTCAATTCCGGTCCGGGAAAGCCAGGTCGTCAGGAGCGCGCCACCGAACAGTCCGATGGACACGCCAAGAACGGCGATGATGCCGGTTTCCGCCCAGACGATGCGGGAAAGCAACCCGGGCCGGACGCCGAGCGCCATCAGCATGCCGAATTCCCGCGTCCGCTCGAGGACGGACATCAGGATGGTATTGAAAAGCGAGAGCACGACCACGGACACGAGCACCACATACACCAGCACGGCGGCGATCACGTCGAGCTCAATGGCGGCATGGAGACCGGGTTGCAGCTCGGTCCAGTCGCGCAACGCGAGCCCTTGCATCGCGACGGCCGGCCGCAGACGTTCGATCGCGCGACGGTCGGTCGGCGATCCGTTCCCGCCGATGACGACGGCGTGGCGAAAGCCGTTCATCGCAAAAGTCCTGTCGAAACGGTCGAGCGTGATCTCCGCGAGCTGGCGATCGAGGTCCGGCATGCCCGAACGGAACAGGCCGCCAACGGTCAGGATATCGGCGGCGAGGGAGCCGTCGCGCCCGACGCCCAGGAGCGTAACGGCGTCGCCTTCAGCGACGCGGAGATTTCGCGCGAGGGTCTCGCCGAGTACGATCTGGTCGTCTTTCTCGAGGTAGACGCCGCTGACGAGGTCCGAAGGAATGGTCGAGATTCGCCGTTCCGCTTGCGGCGCGACGCCGATAACCTGTGCGCCGAGGCTGCGGGCTTCAGAGGACATGAGCACATAGGCGATGCCGCGCTCGCTCGCGTCGACGCCGGCGGGTAGCTCCCGCAGCGTTTCGCGAAGCGGCGCCGGGATCTCGAACGATTCGCGCATCGCCGGTGTGTGGAGATAACCGGGCAACTGAATCTGTGCGTATCCGTCCAGCAGCCCCAGGTAGGCATTGACCATCCCGGAGTAGCTGCCCGCCTGGAAGGACGGGAGAAAGACGACGACGACGGTGGTGACGGCAACGGCGGCCAGGCCGAAAATCGTGCGCCTCCGCTGCCGCCAGATGTTGCGCCATGCGAGGGTGAAGATCATCGTGGCATCCATTGCCGCGGATTCCTGAGATTCGACTGCGTAAAGAGATAGCCAGGCGGGTTCACGTCGAAATGGCCCGCTTCGGTCAGCACCTCGGTCCAGTGGTCCTCATTCTCGGCGTCGGTCATGCGCAGCCTGCGCGGATACGGCTGACCGTCCAGGAGTTCGATCCGGCTTGCGACCATGCGGCGCACGAGTGCGCCTTGCTGGTCGTAGTAGGCGCGTTCGAGCATCACGTTGTCGTCGCGAATGCGCAGGACCTCCCTGCCCCAGACAACGGGTGCGTCAGGCCGGGGGATTGCCTCGATCACGTAGACGCGACGGCCCTCGACTTCTTCTTCGGGCTTGAAGGCGAGATCGTAGTCGGTCGCGATGCGATCCGACTTGGCCAGGTCGTCATACGAGAAATCGCTGCCCATCCAGGACTGCGCCATCATGCTCGCCGGGAGCTTGATGACCTGATTGAGCCGGGGCGTGAACGCCCACATGTTCTGGTCGAGTTTCAGGGTCGCGTTGCCCGCGTCCTTCGCCGGTGCGGTGAAACGGACCAGGGCGTCCTTTTCCCCGCGCGTGACGCTGACCATGGAGGTTTCGCGCTCCCAGTCGGGTCGATGTACGACCATCTTTTGTTCCATGTAGGAACTCTCGCCGCGCCAGTTGTGGACCGCGGCTTTCACGATCTCCGCGGGCGTCTGCTGGGCGCGGGCGGTCAGCGGCATGAGGGTGATGACGAAAAAGAGGAACGCCGTACGCATGCGGGCCTTGCCTCCCGAGCGCGTGAAGGACGGCGGAAGCGCCGCCTCCGGGGTTTTGGCGGTCCTGCCTTCCGGCGCGGTCCATTGTTGGACGAGTAGTCCGTCAACGATGGCGGTGAAGCAGGAAGCGACAGCTTCCAGGTGTGTTTCCGGATTGATTTCGCCACCGGTTGCGGAATTCGCCGCCGCCAGGACTGCCGCTGCGGCGATGTACGTAAGCCTTGCCATGATTGCCTCCTCGCATGGGCACTGCCGAAAGGAGCCGGTATCATCGTGGCTCCGGCTTACGGCGCGCTTACGTTTGTGTCGCGCGGCCGGCCTTCACCGGATTCGGTTACAGGAACCGACAAGACGTACGTTTAACGAGTCTTCTGGATGGAGAAATTCGAGGCGGAGTACGCCAGGAACGCTGCAGCGTTGGCCAGTGTGTGGCTTACGATCGGCCGCCTTCCCGCGAATCGGTGACGGATACGGCCCAGGGAAGCGGTTCAGGCACTCAACGTCAGTGTAAACGCGGCGCCATCGCCGTCCTTTCGGTTGGCGGCGCTGACTTGTCCGCCGTGTGCGCGAGCGATTTCGGCCGCGATACTCAAACCTAAGCCCGCGCCGCCGCCGGCGGAGGAATCGGCGCGCCAAAAACGCTCGAACAGCAGGTGGCGCGACGCCTCGTCCACACCGGGCCCTTCGTCGCGAACGACGTAGCCGTCGGACAGAACTTCAATATCGATTGCGCCGTCGTCGCGGCACCATTTGATCGCGTTTTCGACGAGGTTTCGCAGGGCGGTGTAGGCCGCGGCGCGGTCACCGCGAACGTCGCCGTTGCTCTCCCCGCTAATGCTCATTCGCTTGCTGCCCAATGCCGGATAACCGTCGAACGCGGCGACCACGTCTTCGGCCAGCGCGCGAAGATTCAGGCTCTCGAAACGATAATTGCGGATGTCCTGAACTTGCGAGAGGTCGAGCATTTGCTGCACGTTGCGCGCCATACCGTCGATGTCCTTGAGCAACTGGCCGCGCGTTGCGCCGTCGATATGCAGTTCCACCTGGCCACGCATTATGGCCAGAGGTGTCTTCAGCTCGTGCGCCGCATTGGCGACGAACCGTTGCTGTACCCGATACCCTTCGGCTATTCGGTCGAGAGCCCCGTTGAATGCCTGCACCAGCGGCACAATTTCACTGGGAGCGTTCGCCGTATCCAGTCGGGCATCGAGGTTTTCCGGCTTTATGACGTCCGCCGCGTCGGACACGCTGCGAATTCGGCGGATTGCCGCCCGCACTGCCAGCGTCATCGTGAGCAAAAGGATCACGAAGCCGACAATATCCACGACAATCGCCGTCTCGAACACTGCAGGCATGATCGCTTCCGCAGCAAGCTCGCTGAATCTGTCGCTACGTGCGGTTTGGATCATCACCGTGCGCCCATTGTTCTCGAACTCGAAATTGGCGACGTGCAGGCTGCCATCCGGACCCGGCATGGAAAAATAGTCGGGCGCTTCCGCCAACGAGTCGACACCGGTCGGCAACAGCGGCCCGGTACCGCCGTCCGACGCCAGCAACAGCCGCCCGTCGGCGTCGAGAATCCGATATTTGAGGTTCGCAAAAAACGCGTCGTAGCCCCACTGCATGGGCTCGTGCATCGTGAGCTGGGGCCGGTTGTCCGAGTCGAAGCTGAGCCGTTCAGCGATTTCTTCCGCCTGGCCGTAAAGACCGTCCCTGACCATCATTTCCGTGTTCGACGTGAACACCCAGTAGAGCAGTCCCAGCACGCCGAGCAGGCCGACTCCCAGTCCGACACCGATGTAGACCAGGAAAAGGCCGAGCAGCGATCGGCTAGTGGCGGCTTTCTTCAAGGGCATATCCGAAATCCCTTACGGCGTTGATCCGGACCGAGGCACCGGCATTTCTCAGTTGTTTTCGCAGGCGATGCATGAGTACCTCGAGCGCGTTGGGGGTCACGGCCGCGTCCATTCCGTAGACGCTGTCTTCCAGGCGCTGCCGGCTGCACCGGCCGTCGGCGGTTCTGATCAGGCATTCGAGGGCGGTAAATTCCTTGCCCGACAGTTTTACGGTCTGGCCCGCGACTTCCGCCGTTCGCGCCCGAACATCGATTCGCAGATTACCCCGTTGCGCCGTTTCGTCGACGAGTTCGGAAGGCCGCCGCAGCAGCGCATTGATCCGTGCCACGAGTTCTTCCATTGCGAAAGGTTTGGTCAGATAGTCGTCAGCCCCGCTGTCGAGGCCCTTTACGCGGTCGCGCAACGCATCGCGGGCGGTCAGAATCAAACACGGCTGTCGCATGCCCTTTTTGCGCAGATGCCGCAAGAGCTCCATTCCGTCGCCGTCCGGAAGGCCCAGATCCAGTATTAGCAGTTCGTAGTTGAACTGGGTTGCCGCGTGGATCGCCGCCGATTTGGTGTGCACGATGTCCAACGTGTGTCCGCTTCGTGTGACACCCTGGCGTATCAGGTCGGCAAGCCGCTTGTTGTCTTCGACGAGCAGAAGTCGCATGGCATTCCCGCAAACTGGCGGAGCAAACGTTTAAAAAGTATACAGGTAGCCGATATTGATTCGGGGGGAGCCGCTCGAGTCGACGAGCGGGCTGTCCTTGACCGCCGAGTCATAGTGCCGGTACTTGAGACTGGCGATCAGCTGCTGCCGGTCCGTAAGCCTGTGAAAGTAGTCTACGCCCAGGTCGACGTGAAGCGCCGAATCGGCTGAGTACGCGGGGCGGTCCGCCGTGGCTTCATCGGCTCGCACGCCGAAATAATAATCCGTATAGCTGCTGTCATAGTATTCCAGCGCGACTTTCGGTACCCAACGTCCCCGCCCGGCGTCAATGGTCCAATAGCTGCCGAGCGAACCGTAGGCGCCGTCGGACTTTCCGGACACGTCGGTTTGCCATTCGCCGACGAAGTTGCCGTAGTCCGTTTTGTATTCGGCCCGAACGCCGGCGAAGATGCCGCCGTCCCGATCCTCCATACCGGCGAAAAACGGATCGTCGCTCGCCTCGAAGCCGTCAAATCGCGCCTCCGCCTTCACACCGAACATGAAGCGTTCGTTGTCGATCAACTGGACGTCCAGCTGATTGGCGAAGAAACGAAAATGCTTGCCGCTCAGATACAGTATCGGGACGCCGCTGGTCTCGAAGCCGAGCTTTCGATAACCCTCGTCTTCCGCCAGCGCGCCAAGCCCGAGCCCCCACTCGAAGCTGTCGGACCGCTGTGTGGGAAACCGGTCTTCGCCGGCTGCTGAATTCGTCGCCGCCATGATCGCCGCCGCGGCGATATACGTAAGCCTTGCCATGGTTTGCTCCTCGCATGGGTAATCTGTCGATCGGAGCGGGTATCGTGCTGGCTCTGGCTTACGGTTAGCTTACGCCCGTCGCCGGCGTTGCCCGCCCGCCCCGTGCTCGCTGTGCGTCACAACGGTATCCGGTTCTTCCAAACCGATATTGCACATTCAGGTTGGAGGTGCTATTCCTAGGAACCGATCCGCAGCCGATAGACTCACAAGAAACGAATCCATTGTTGCGATCAGATTTCCAGTCGAACCCCGCTAAAGCCGCTTTCGCACGGCTGTTGCTGCTGTTGCTGATCGTAGGATCGCAGGCGTCATTTGCCGCCCATCAGTTCGAGCACCACGCCGACGATCTTCACGAGACCTGTACGATCTGTGTGCAGCTCGATCGCGACGACGCTCCGCCGCCACCTCCCGCTCCACTCGCTTGCGCATTGCCGACGCCTTCCATCGTACCGTTCGGCGCCGATGCCACCGCATCCGCCGAAGGCTTCTCTCTTTACAGCGCACGCGCCTCTCCCTGACCCCAAAACGATTGCGTAACACCGCCCCTTCGGCTTTCGCGGAAGGCGGCTCGCTTTTTACGAGCATCGTTTTGGGAGTTCCACTCAATGAAGCCACACGCTATTTTCGCGATCGGCCGCGTCGCCGTCGCTGCGTCAGCTCTGCTGACGCTGTCCAACCCTTCGTTCGCGCAGTCAGAGCCCGGCGCGAGCGCCGGCCCAGTCGATGAGATCGTCGTAACCGGAGAACGTCTGCAGTCGGGTTACCTCGAAGCGCAGGCGGAGGTCGGCCTGGGTTTTGCTGCCGATATCTCACGGGTGCCGCAGAGTATTCAGGTTCTGAACAGGCGGCTGATCGACGATCTCAACCCGGCCACGCTGTCGGACATCGTGAGTATTGCCGGAGGCACGAGCAGCCCCCGAAACAGTATCGAACCGTTCAGCTCGTTCAAGCTGCGAGGATTCACCGTCAGTCAGACGGTCGTCGACGGAATCCGCAACACCAACTCGCTGAATATCCAGTCCGAGGGTCTCGCCAGTTTCGAGCAGGTCGAGGTGCTTCGCGGTCCCGGCGGCGCCGTCTTCGGTTTGAGTTCGCCCGGCGGCGTGGTCAACATCGTGACGAAAAAGCCGCTGTCGACAAAACGCATTGAAGCGTCCGTCGGAGTCGGGAACTTCGACCACCGGCAGGCGACGATCGACCTCACGGGCCCGCTTACGAGCAATGGCAGCCTCCGGGGACGGGTCGTGGGCGCGTATGAAGAAAGAGACAGCTTCGTCGATTTTGTTTCCGTTGAGCGCACCCAGTTCAACCCGAGCATCGAATGGGAACATTCTTCGGGCACCGTGCTGCGCTATCAGGCCGATTACCGGGAGCGGGAAGGGCTGCGGTACATCTCGCTGCCCGTGGAAGGCACGTTGATCAACACCGACGTGTTCGAGTTGCCGTACTCGCTTTATACCGGCGAGCCCGGACAGGGTGATACGGAGTCCGAGTCCCTGGTACATACGCTGGTCGCGGAACGGGTTTCCGACGGCCCGGACCTGACGCGGTTCTATGTCCGCAACACCAACAGCGAGTATGACCAGCCCTCCGTGGCGCCCGCTGCCGTACAGGACGACGGCCGCACGCTTAACAGACGCTTCAACCAGTTCGTCGAGGACCAGGAAGAGGTTGTCGTGGGCGCTCAACTCGTCAGAGAGCTGGATCTCGGCGGCCTCAGTCCGGTCGTCTCGGCCGGCGTCGACTATGCGGAGTGGACGTACGACTCGGAATTCTTCCGCGGGTCCGTAGCGCCGCTGGATCTGCTCGATCCGGTGTACGGGTCCCCCATCGAGGGGCTGTTTCTGCTGGCCAGTTCCCGCGACCGGTTCGAGCAGGTTGGCGGTTATATCCAGGGTTTGGTCGAATTCGGCGAAGACGTCACCGTCCTCGTGGGGGCACGCGTCGATCAACTGAAAAACAGGACGGAGTCCCTCCGCTCCGGGGCGTCCGGGTCGTCGACGGACACCGAGTTTTCGCCGCGCGTCGGCGTTTCCTGGGAAGTCACGCCCGGCATAGTCCCTTACGCCTCCTATGCCGAAACGTTCGAGGCCAACCCCAACTTCGGCTTCGTGCGCTCGCCGGACGGTGAGCCGTTCGGTCCGCAAACGGGCCGTCAGTGGGACGTTGGCGTCAAGCTCGCCTCGGTGGCGGGCCTCACGTCGACAATCTCCTTCTTCGAGATCGAACTGTCGAACGTCCTCACCGCTGATCCCGCCGATCCGGCCTTCCGGGTGCCGACGGGCGAGCAGCGCTCGCGCGGCATAGAGTTCATCAACACCTGGCAGCCGGCCGACAACTTTACGCTTCTTGCCAGTTATGCCTACACGGATGCGGAGGTGACCGAGGACAACGTGATCGAGCCCGGGACGCCGCTCGACAACGTATCGGAGCACTCGGGCCGAATTTGGGCGCGCTACGCGCATTCATTCGGCGAAGGTTGGATTGCCGGGCTTACGGGAGGGTGGACCTACAACTCCTCGGCGTTCATCGGTATCGGCAATAATCTCGAGGTGCCCAGTTATGACGTGATCGAACTGGGTGCGTTCGTGCGTCGCGGACCGTTCCAGGTGGATCTGAAGGTGGACAATCTGGCCGACGAGGACTACCTGCTGCGCGGCGCGTTCGGCGGCAACGGCGTGGTGCCGGGTGACCAGCGCCGCGTCCTGGCCACGTTTGCATGGAGCCCGTGATTGCATGAGCGCACCGCGATCCCGAGCGTCCCACTTCCTGCTCAGCGTTGCGCTGACGGCGATGCTGGCGCCGGGGGCCTTTGCGAGCGAGCGGGATGCTTGCATCGCCGATTTCGATCACGAGAGGGACTACTTCCCCTCGAAGGCGAAACTCGAATACGCCCGCGGATTCGGCGTTGTTTACCACGGTCACTACAAGGTGCTGACGGTTCAGAATCCCAATGACGAAGGCGCGCGCGACATCGTCGTCCTCGTGCAGTGCGGCGCTCCCGTTCCAAGCCTGGAAGGGGAACTCGCAACCGCGACGGTCGTCGAGATCCCGGCCCGCACGCTCGGATCCAACGAGGATCTCTCCCTGAATCGCGCCCGTGTGCTCGGCTATACCGAGGGGGTGGTCGCCATGGGAGGGGGCGGTATCTACTCCCCGGCCCTGCGGCAACGCTGGGAATCGGGCGCCGCCGTCTCGATCGGCGAATCCTTCCACGGCCAGCCCGACTACGAGAAACTGCTTGCCTCGGCACCCGACGTCGTTTTCCTTTCCACCGCCTCGCTCGCCACAGCCGAGTCTATCCGACGAGCTCGCGCCATCGGGGTGCCCGCGGTTCCGAGCATGTCGTGGGTGGAGGCCAGCGTACTCGGCCAGGCCGAATGGCTGCAGCTGGTCGCGGTCTTCCTGAACGAGGAAGCCAAAGCCAACGCCGTTCTCGACGCAATCAAGAGCCGCTACGCGAGTTTGTCGGCACGGGCGCGCGCCCAACGCGCTACGCCGACCGTCGTGTGGCTGGATCCCGCGCAACAGCGAAACCAATGGGTCGTTCCCGAGGCAAACTGGCTTGCCCGGCTCATCGACGACGCCGGCGGTCGTACACCCTGGGCAAATCCCGACGGCGCGCCCGACCGTACGGTTTCTACGGAACAGATTCTCGTCGTCGCGGACGAGATCGACGCGTTCGTTACGACGACCGTAGCACTCCATGAACCGGGATCCGTCGGTGCCCTGGAAGGGTCGCAGGCCGTCCGGCGAGCGCGCCTCTTCGACGTTCACAATCGCTCGCGGCCGGAGCACGATGCCTACGACTGGTACGAAAGCGCCGTGGTGGAGGTCGACCGCGTGCTGGAAGACTTCGTCGCCTTGCTCCACCCGGAGCTGCTCCCGGGGCATCGCTTCCGCTATTTGCGGCCGTTGCGAGCCAACGGCAATCAACCGAACGGCGACGAACAATGAACCAGGGCATCCGCGAGACGGCGCAAATCCCATTGCTCGAAGGCGATCCTCGCACAAGCGCTCGGCCGCTATTCTTCATCATTCTGCTCATTGCGCCCGCGGCTCTATTCCTGATGATCCTCGTGATCGGCTCGATACCGATCCCCGCCGCGGAGGCGTTTCGATTTCTGTTTGGCCTCGAACTCGAGTCGACCGTGTCCGCGACCATCCTCTGGGAGCTTAGGCTTCCTCGGGCCATCACGGCGCTCGTCTGCGGCGCTGCGCTGGGCGCCGCGGGGCTGCAACTGCAGACCCTGTTCCGTAACCCGCTCGCCGGACCGTGGGCGCTCGGCCTCACCGGCGGCGCTCAACTCGGTGTCGCGCTCGTCGTCGCGACCGGCGCCGTCGTCAGCTCCGCAACCCTGGAGCGGATCGCGTTCTTAAGCGAACTCGGCATCGTCACCGGGGCCGTGCTCGGCGCGGGCGCGGTGGCGATCATGGTTGCCGCGGTTTCACGCCATGTCAGCACCATGACCTTGCTCATTGTCGGGCTCATGCTCGGTTACCTCGCGGAGGGCCTCGTCAGCATCGTCCTGCATTTCACCACCGAAGTGCAGGGGCGCGTCTTCGCTTCCTGGAACAACGGCAGTTTCGCCGGCGTCCAGTGGCAGCATTTTCCGATACTGTTGCCCAGTCTGGTGGTCGGGTTAATACTCGCTCTCGGTCTGGTCAAACCGCTCAACGCACTGCTTCTCGGCGAGCGATATGCGATGTCGCTCGGGCTGCCCGTCGGCCGCGCCCGCCTGGTCGTTCTGGCGAGCGCGGTTTTGCTGGCGGCGCCGGTAACGGCCTATTGCGGACCGGTGCTGTTCGTGGGCATCATCGTCCCGCACATGGCTCGCGGACTGCTCAACAGCTCTGACCACAGGGTGCTGATGCCGGCAGTCATGTTACTGGGGGCGACCCTTTGCCTGGCGGCGGATTTGTTTGTTCACCTCCCCTGGGAACGTCACTTCCTGCATTTGAACGCCGTCAACGCCGCCATCGGCGCGCCTTTCGTCATCTGGATCCTGCTGCGCAACCGCAATTTGCGCGCCATGGCGGTTTGAATGCTCGAGCTCGAGGCATTGGACATCGGTTATCGATCCCGCCGGGGCGATACCAGCGTTGCGCGGCAGATCAATCTCAGGCTCGATGCCGGCGAGTTCGTATGCCTTCTCGGACCCAACGGGGCCGGGAAGTCGACGCTCATGCGTACGATCGCCGGCATGCAGCCGCCGCTCGCCGGCCAGGTTCGCGTCGGGGGCCGCGACCTTCAGGAGATACCGGCCCGTAACCGCGCCGGACTGGTGGGTGTGGTGCTCACGGAACGCGTCTCCGCCGGCCTCCTGACCAGTTACGCTTTGGTCAGCCTTGGGCGCTATCCGTACACGAGCTGGTTCGGCAGACTCACCGAGGACGACCATGAGGTCGTTCGGAGCGCCATCCGGATGGCGGGCGCCGGGGAACTTGCACACCGTTTCGTGAGCGAACTCAGTGACGGCGAGCGGCAGCGAGTGATGCTGGCTCGCGCATTGGCGCAGCAACCCCGGCTGCTGATTCTCGACGAGATTACCGCTTTTCTCGACCTGCCCCGACGTGTCGAGATCATGAGCTTGCTGAGGCGGCTTGCCCGTGACACCGGTTGCGCCATGCTGATTTCCACGCATGACTTGGACCTCGCGTTACGCAATGCCGACCGCGCCTGGCTGATCGACAAAAACGGGAGCCTTCGGGCCGGGGCCCCCGAGGATCTGGTGCTTTCGGGCGAACTGGCCGCGACGTTCAGCGATGAGGGCATCGATTTCGATCCTCTCCGGGGTGTGCTGCAAACGCGCCAGCAAGCGGGTCCCCGGATATTGCTTACCGGGGAAACATCTATTCTGCGTGAGTGGACGCAACGCGCCCTGGAGCGATGTGGCTTCCGCCTCTGCGACGAGGCGAGTTGTCCACCCGGAGACTGTCCTCGCGTAGAGCTGCTCGGCGAAGGGGGTTGGCGCCTCGAAGATTCGGGAACGACCCGATCCTTCAGTACCCTCTATGACCTCACACGCGCCCTGGTCGACCCTGGGGAAGATCAAGCCGGATTGACATAACGGTTACCCGTGCCGTCAAAGCCGCATGCTCGCTGTGCGTCACACCGGGTTCCGGTTCTTCCGAACCGATATTGCATATTCAGTTCGGGGGTGCTATCACTTCGTAAAAGCAAAATAACGCTCCTCGCCGATACCTTCACACGAAGCGACGCCCTTGTTGCGATCCGATTTTAAGTCCAGTCCCGGTAAAGCCGTTCTCGCGCGGCTGCTGGTGCTATTGATTGTCTGGTCGCAAGCGTCATTTGCCGCGCATCAGTTCGAGCACGCCATCGACGACGTCGGCGAACCCTGCGCGGTTTGCCTGCAGTTCGAGCGTTGCGATGACGCGGTGCTCGCAGCGGACCCCCAGCCACCGATGGCCGTTCCTGCTGTCGTGGATTACGCCGATGCGCCGGCGGTGTTTTACGCGCGGCCGTTTGCCCCCTATCTTTCCCGCGCCTCCCCGTAGCTCCCTGAAACGCTGAACGAATCCCGGCGTTCGCGCGCCGTCCCGTAGCAGTACGCCGTGCAGGCGTACCTGGTGTTCAGAGGTCCAGGGTGAATGAAAAATGCCAATCAGCGCGCGGTGGTCATTGCCACCGATGCCCATAACGTTTATCGATGTAATCAGACGACGCGGAAATCGGTAACAAAAAGCAAACGTTCGATCGTGTCGTCAGTGGCGGCTGCCGCCGTGTGTTTTTCGTTTTCCGGAACCTCCGTCGCTCAATCGGGCGTCGAGGTTCCGGCGGAGGAGGCATTGGACGAGGTTGTCGTCATTGGCACCACCGTCGGTGAGCTCAACCTCGGCGCGGAATCGGAAACCGCGAGCCGACTCGGCTTGAGTCTTCTTGAGATTCCGGCGTCCGTCGACATCATCGACAGCGCGGTGATGGACAGCCGCGGCTATCAGAAGTTGAGCGATGCGGTGTCCAGCCTGGCGGGCGTCGTCTCCGGAGAGCACACCACCGCGCCATCGGTGTTTTCCGTTCGCGGATTCACGGGCAGCCAGATTACCGTGCTGCGCGACGGGATCTGGCTCGGCCCGAGCGCGATGGTGATGCGGCCGCAGAACACCTTCAATCTGGAGCGGGTGGAGCTGCTGCGCGGCCCGTCGTCCGTCATCAACGGCGTTGGGGCCGTGGCGGGCACGATCAACGCCGTCATGAAGTCCGCCGAGCGGGTTGACGACACGCAATGGCGCGGACTGGCGTCCTACGGCCGTTTCGATACGTTCCACGTGGGCCTCGGCGTCGAGGGACCCGCCGGCAATTCCGCGTGGTACCGGCTCGACGCCAGCCGGAACGGTTCCGACGGTTTCGTCGACAGAAGTGATCCCGCGTCCCTGAACGTCAGCGGCAGTTTGCTGTGGGAGGTATCGGAGTCCTTGGACGTCAAGTTCAGCGCCGACTATCTCGATGACGAGTTGTCGAAGTACTTTGGCACCCCGCTGGTTCCGGTCGACGCGGCGTTGAGACCGATGAATGACGTCATTTCGACGACGACGGGTGAAACCATCGACGACGCGGCGAAGTTCGTCAACTACAACGTCGACGACGGTGTTGCCGAGTCCGACCAGATACTGTTGCGAACGGATCTGAGCTGGGCGGCTAGCGACAACGTCGAGCTCAGGAATACGCTCTATTGGTTCGACGCCGAGCGAAACTGGAAAAACGCGGAAGGCTACGTGTTTTGCACGGAGGTTGTCGACGTCTGTACCAACGTCGGCGACATCAGTCGGTATTACGGCTATTTTCTGTTGTTTCACGATCAGGAGTTGCTTGGCAACCGGCTGACGCTGAACATGGACGGATCGCTCGGAGGGATGGAAAACCGGGCGGTCGTCGGGCTCGAAGTGACCGACCTGGATTTCGTGAGGACCCGTGGATTCCGCCGGACCGTCCCGCCGTCACCCGCTGACATCGTCGACCGGTTCGACCCGGTTCCCGGGGTTTACGGACCGGAGGAACTGCGCGGGATCAGCCCTACGGACATAAAAACGCGCGCAATCTTCGCCGAAGACTCACTGCTGCTCACTGAGAACCTGCGGCTCGTGGGCGGAATACGCTACGAAGAGCTGGACTTGGTCCGGGTAAACCTGAATGCCGAGGGCGTCGACGAGGGATCGGGTTTTACCCGCGACTTCGATTGGTGGAGCTTTCGCGTGGGCGCCGTGATCGACGTTTCCGACGGCGTTTCTCTGTACGGGCAGTACAGCGACGCGAAGGATCCGATCAGCTCGAACATCTTCCTGGTAAGCGCAAACCAGGACTTCGACCTGACCGACGCCGAGCAGTGGGAAGTCGGCGCAAAAGCGAGTCTCGACAACGGACGCAGCCAGATCACGTTCGCCTACTTCGACATCGCCAGGGACGACATCCTCGAGCGTTTCTCGCTGGACAGCGCGACGAACGTGGGCGGTCGCGATTCGCGTGGCGTGGAACTGTCGGGCAGTTTTCAGCCAACGGACCGCTGGCGGATCGGCGCCAATGCAACGTACGTGGACGCGGAGTTCAAGCGGTCGGCAAATTTCGAGGCGCTGGCGGGCAATACGCCGCCCAACGTGCCGGACGTGACCGTCAACCTGTGGACCAGTTTCCGGGATATCGCGGGAACGCCGCTCGAACTGGGCGGATCGATCCGTCACGTCGACGACCGGTTCGCCAACAACGCGAATACGATCACGATGAAAGCCTACACGCTCGGCGACTTCTACGTCGCGTGGAACAGCGATCGGTATCGGGTTACCGCTAGAGTGGACAACGTGACGGATGAAGATTATCTGGCCTGGAGCGACGTCTTCTACCTGGGGAACAACGATCCCAGCTTCATCTACGCGAACCAGCTGATGATGGGAGCGCCCAGGACCTACTCGCTGATGCTTCAAACGGCCTTTTAGGCGATATCGCGCGATGAACGTCTTGCAACCGACAACCAGGAAGGAACGGTTCGAGGTCCTGGACGCGCTGCGGGGTTTTGCGCTGTTCGGCATTCTGCTGGCGAATCTCTACAGCTTTTTCGGCTACAACACGCTGACGTCGGAACAAATCGTCGCGTTACCGACCGCGGACCGCGGCGTGCTGTTTTTCATCGACTGGTTCATCGAAGGGAAGTTTTACGGGCTGTTCTCGATATTGTTCGGCTTGGGCTTTGGGCTTCAGGCGGCGCGCATGGCGGAAACGCCGGGCTACTTCAGATCGTATTGGTACCGCAGGATGTTTGTACTGCTTGCATTCGGCCTGATCCACATGGTGTGCATATGGAACGGCGACATCTTGACGCTTTACGCGTTGCTGGGAATGCTGCTGCCGCTGTTCATGAATCTGACGGATCGAACGCTGATCCGCTGGATTGTCGTCCTGCTGGCGGCGCCGATCGTCATTTTCTTCGTAACCTACGTCACGAGTGAGTCGGCGTTCTGGGGATCGCTGTCGCGGTATTCCGCCGAATTGAAAACCGACCTGGGTTACGGCGGCCGCAGCCTGCTCGAGATGCGCACCTCGGATTCCGCTCGGGAGGTCTTTTTCGTGAACGCCCTGAGTGTGATTCCGCGGCCGATGAGTTACCTGCTCTCGGGCCGATACCCGCAGGTGCTGGGCCTGTTTCTCATCGGGGTGTACCTTTCCAGGCGGCTGCCGGTCATTGCGGCAGGCCCTGTCCCGTTGAACCGTCGGACAATAGCAGCCTTCGTTGTCGGCCTGCTCTGTTCGCTGGCGTACGCCTGGACCAAAGGCGCCACCGGCAGCTACTATTCGCTGACACCCATCGGCGCGGTCCAGGCAGTTGTCCTGCACGTCGGAGCGCCGCTGCTGTCGCTCGGGATCGGCTGGCTGTTCGTTACCGCCTGGCATCGCGCATCCGAATCCGGCGCGTTCAGGCACCTGGCGACGCTGGGGAGAATGGCGCTGACCAACTACCTGTTTCAGACGTCGGTGTCCGTCCTGCTCTTCTTCGGCTATGGCTTTGGGCTGATGCGTGAGCTGCCTTTCTCCGTGCTGCCATTTTTTGCGCTCGGCATCCTGCTCTGTCAGTGGCTGTTAAGCTACTACTGGCTGCGCACGCGACCACAGGGTCCCTTGGAAAGCGTCTGGAAGCGGCTCGCCTACGTGAAGCGACGCGCAGTATGATACGCACGAGGGACTCGGCGCGATGGTTTTCCGAATAGTGTCGATGTTCGGGGGTGACGTAATGATGAACCTAAAATGCAGGTCAGGCCCTTCACTGCTGCTGGTCTGTCTGGCCGTTTGGGGATGCGCGACGACCGGCGGCTCCGATCCGGCGCTCACGCACGACAACGTCGATGCCATTGTTTGGCTGCAAACCTCCTCCGAGTACGCCGCTGTCGCGGCCGGCGTTTTCGCCGCGGCGACTGCTGCTGTCGAAAAGATCGCGAGGACGGAAGCGGGGCGCACTCACAGGATGGCCATCGTGATGGACATCGATGAGACGGTCCTCGACAACTCCCGCTACCAGGCCCAACTGGTGTTTGACGATGCTACGTACGAGCGCGGGACGTGGGACAGATGGATTGCCCTGCGGGCGGCATCGGCAGTCCCGGGCGTTGTCGATTTTATCAGGACGAGCCAGTCGCTAGGCTTCCACGTCGCTTTCATTACGAACAGGGCCTGCGGAGTCAGGCCGGATGCCGCTGAAGATTGTCCGCAGAAAGTAGACACGCTGGTCAACCTGAAGGAAATCGGCGTCGATACGCAGTCGACCAATCTGTTCCTCAGGGGAGAGCGTCCGTCCGAGCGATGCCGCGCGTTATTGTCTGCACCGGAACGGGCGGACGGCAAATGGTCTTCGGACAAAACCTCGCGTCGCGAATGCGTGAGGCTCGATCACGACATCATCATGCTATTCGGCGACCAACTGGGCGACTTCACGGAAGAGCGGGATGGCCTGTCGGGTGAATCAGGCCGGGACATCGCGGCGGAGTTCGGCGAGTACTGGGGAAAGACCTGGTTCATGCTGCCGAATCCCACCTACGGCGGTTGGCGACCGGGCACTTCCCCCGAGAAACGAATACTGATTCGCGGACTCGACTGAACACCGGGCGCGGCCGCTTCCGGTCGGCGGCTGAATTTCGTACCCGGAACGGCGAAGCCCGCCGACAGGCGGGCCGTGCGAGTGCGGCGCAGTGTCCCTTAAAGACGCAAGGTCACACCCGCTTCGATGGTCCGTCCCGGCTGAGGAGCAAAGTCCTTTATGAACGACGTGTGGTAACGCTGCTCGTCGTCGGTGAGATTGCGCCCGGTGAGAAACAGCTCCAGACGACTGTCGCGAAGACTCAGCTCGTAGGCCAGATGTACCCGTAGATCGTTGTAAGCCTCGGTCGGAAGCTCCCCGGACGCTGTGTCGCGCTGCGCGTCCACGCGACTGAAGGCCACCTCGGCCAGCATGTTCCGCCAATTGACCACGGAGCCCACGCGCCAACGGCGGGGCGGTATGCGCGGCAGGTTGCGGTTCTCACCGCTGTCCAGACGCGCGCGGACCAGGTCGAAGCCCGCGTTCAACCTTAAGGTTCCGTCCGTCCAGGTCACCGCGTCCCAGCCGAAATCCGCCTCGAATCCACGGAACGTCGCGTCATTCTGCCGCCACTGAAGCACGGGTAGTTCGTCGATTTCCGCGCCGGTGGCTGCCTCGTAGATGAAGTCTCCGAAATCCGTGTAGTAGGCGTTCATCGCGAAGTGCAGCGAGTCGTGTTGATACTCGAGCGATGCGGACAGGTTCACGGCGCGCTCTTCGTCGAGGCCGGGATCGCCGATCTCATAGCTGCGCGTCGCCAGGTGAGGGCCGTCCGAATACAGTTCCTCCGCCACGGGCGCGCGGGTCGAGGAGTCGAGCTGCGCGCTCAAGGTCCATCGGTCGGTCAGCGGCTGGATCAGGCCGATCGATGCGGCCCCCAGATCGAAGCGGCGTAACGGTCCGTCGGTCGGGTCTTGTTCGACGTGTTCGTAGCGCACCCCGACCTCCAGCCCGTGTCGCCAAAGCTACGCTGTCCGACGTAGAAGACTCCGAGAGTTTGCGTGTCAACCGGCTGAACGAACGCCTCTTCGCCCAGGGCGGAGAACTCACGCGTCGAGAATTGCAGGCCCGTGGCGCCCGCGAAGCCCCACGCGCGCTCATGCACGAGCTCGAAACGGCCTTCCAGCGCTTCAGTCGCAAACACCGTGCCGCCTTCGCCGTTGCCTTCGACCTCCGTGTGCTCGTAGTCGTTGAATCCGACTCGCACATTGACACTGCGTACACCGGCAAACGGTGCGTCGAGTCCCATCTCTGCATCGATGCGCGTCTGTGAAAGATCGAGGACCGGGTTGCCTTCCTCCTCCTCCTCGCTTTCCGCGCCCGGCTCTTCTTCTTCGTGCTCGTGCCCGTGCCCTCCGGGCAGTCCATAGTCGGCGTCGTAGGTCGATACGGCGATACCGACAAAGCCGCGTTCGCCGACGTGAGACACACCAAGGGCGCCGCCGCGCGTTTCCATCTGGCTGCCCGGCAACGTGCCGAAGGCTTCCTCTTCCTCGTGGCCTTCCTCGCCTTCTTCCTCCATTTCCTCGAGCGCACGCAGCGCGGCGGACTCGGCGAAACCGGGAATGTCGTATTCGTCGGAATCGCGGTAAAAAGCGTCGAGATGAACCGCAACAGATCCTGCGCCGGCGTCAAGACTCGCCGCGGCGGTCTGCCGGTTGCCGTTGTCGGCGGTACGCAACTCGGCCTTCGCCGACAGCTCTTCCTGTAGCTTGTGCGGAATGCGCCCAGTGTGCACGTCGACAACCCCGCCGATTGCGCCGGTGCCGTAAAGCAGCGTGGTCGGCCCCTTGAGAACCTCGATACTCTCCGCGGTGAACGGTTCGATCGTCGTCAGGTGGTCGGGGCTCGACACGGAGACGTCCATGCTGTCGATCCGGTCCTCCATGGTTTTGACTCGCGCGCCCCCGAGGCCGCGGATCACCGGTCGGCCGACCGCCTGCCCGAAGCTTGCGGAGTGCACGCCGGGGATGTCGCGCAGCGTTTCGGCGATCGAAGGCGCCAACGAACGATGCAGTTCCCTACCGTTTAACGTCGCGATGGGTTGAGCGACGTTTTCGGCAGACAAGGGATGCGCGCGCACGACGATTTCCTCGAGGGGCTCCTCGGGTGTTTCCTGCGCATGGGTCGTTGTATGCATGGATACGCCCAGCACCAGCAGCGCGAAGCCCTGCGGTAACCGATGTCCACGAAAAGTGTTGGGGATTGCAGTCATGAGGCAGTCTTGTTAGTTCGGATAGGTATGTTATAACATATCAATTTATCCTTACTGTCAACTCCGGCCGGCTCGAGCCCGACGCGCTCCGGTTTGTTGGAGCGCCCGAAAACCGTGCCCCAGCATTTGCCCGATATCGCAACCGCAAACACCCCTGTGAACTCGATGCCACTCGAATGGGTGGGGATGAAAGGCATCGACCTGCCCGTGGTGATCGAAGAGGCGGTCTATCGCCGCGAACACCATGCGCGCGTCGATGTCCAGGTGAATCTGCCGCGCCTGAACGTCAGAGGCATACACATGTCGAGGCTCTATCAACTCATCGACGCGCTCGGCGATGGTGACGCGTTGACGCCCGGTCGGCTCGGCCCATTGCTCGCGGCGATGATCGACAGCCATGAAGACTGCGGCTCAAGCCGCGCGCGCGTGCGGCTGAGTCTCGATTTGCTGGTGCGACGCGACGCGCTCGAAAGTGCCGACATCGGCGGCTGGCGCGGCTACCCCGTGACGCTCGAAGCGGTTGGCGACAACGCAGGCACGACGCTGCGTGCCGGAGTCCGTATCGCTTACTCCTCCACCTGTCCCTGCTCAGCTTCCCTGTCACGCCAACTCATCGAACGCGAGTTTCTCCGCGAGTACGGCGGTCAGGAGGCTGTACCGACCGCAGATGCCGCGGCCTGGCTGCGCGAACATGCCACATTCGCCACGCCGCACGGCCAGCGCAGCGAAGCTCGCATCGGTGTCGGCATCGCAGCAAACGCCGCGAGCTTTGGGTTGTTGGACCTTATCGATCGCGTCGAACGCGCTCTCGCGACGCCGGTGCAGACGGCCGTCAAGCGTATTGACGAACAGGCCTTCGCGGCGCGCAACGGGCAGAACCTGATGTTCGTCGAGGACGCGGCGCGCCGAGTCCGTGAGGCGCTGGCGCAGGATTACGCGAAAGTCGAGGTGAAAGTTGCACACATGGAAAGCCTGCACCCGCACGACGCGGTCGCGTCGGCAGGGTCCTGAATGCTACAAGCACCCGTCGGCTGGCTGCGGCAGTGCTTGGCGCTCCGGAACAATCCCGAATTGCCCGGAGGAGGGCTCTGCCAGCGGAACCCTGAGAGAGCTCGTCAATCGGACTCGCCGTTCGCGCAGTTTCCGCAAAGCCCGCGGACTTCGACGACGGTGTTCTCCGGATGGAACCCGCGTTGGTCGGCGATCTCGTGCAGCAAAGACTCCAGAGGCTTGGATTCGACTTCATCCGCCTGGCCGCATGACGAGCAGAGCAGATATTGGCTTTCGTGGGCATGCTCCGGATGATCGCAAGGCAAATAGGACTGCGTCGATTCCAGGCGGTGCACGAGACCGACCCGTATCAGGAAATCGAGATGCCGGTACACGGTTAGCGGGGCGATTTTCCGCTGCTGCCGGTCCTCAAGCAGCGCGATCAGCTCGTAAGCCGAGACTGGCCGTTTGCTCGCCAGCAGCTCCGCGTAGGCGCCCAACCTTGCGGGTGTCAATCGCTCACCTGCCGCCGCGCAGCGCGCTTCGGCCAGTTTGCGCCACTTTGCGGCGAGCGGCGGTTTTGCTGTCACGGGTGCACCCAACGCGGATTCCTTTGTTATTCACTCGGTCGCGACGTTAACCCGATAGACGAACATCCGAGCTATCGCCCGACTGTACAACAGCCGGCTGCTCGCCGACACGGAGAACCCGCACCGCGGGGCGGGTTGCCTAAATAAAATGATATGTTATAACGTTTGCGGTAGAAGTCCAGGGCGAAGTTTCGGCTCTACAAGCGATGAGGGTGGCATCGATGCTGCAGACAGGCAGAGTGAGGGCAACCGCGGACTGGTTCGGTATCGTGGCGTCCGCGGCGTGCGCGATTCACTGTATCGTCCTGCCGGCGCTGCTCGTTACCGGGACGGTGCTGCCCGCGTCACTGCTTGGCGACGAGTCGTTTCATGCGGCGATGTTATGGGTCATTCTGCCGGCGGCGATACTGGCCTTCGGCATCGGATGCCGGCGGCACAAAGATCTGTGGGTGTTGGCACTCGGGGCGATAGGGCTGACCGGCATGGTGTTGGCGGTGGCCATCGTTCACGATATCGCGGGCGAGTTCGGCGAACGCATAGTGACGTTGGTTTCCGCGGCAGTCCTGATCACCGCGCACTACCGCAATTTTCAACTCTGTCGATCATCCGGCTGCGACCACGAGGCAGGGTAGCCCGATGGCGCTGATCGTGCACGGGAAAGCGGACTTCGCACGGGTAATCCCTGCCTGCTTCCCCCGCCAATCGACACCCGAATCGGTTCTCGCTCACCTCAACTCGGTTTTCAGCTCTGCTCTCGAGCCAGGCGCCGCATGACATTCTGGGAGAGGGGACCTGGGCCGGTGCAGAGTTTCTTGCGAGCTTCGCGCAGTGTTGCTGCGAATATCGAAGGTGCGAATACGTTCGTATGAGCGCGGAGCAAGCCATACAGGCAGATAGAATTCGTTCCCTCGATTTCCTCCGGGGTCTCGCCATCCTCGGTATGCTGGTAGCGAACATCCCCTGGCATGCGGGCGATTCCATGTCCCGGGTGATAGAGCCGGACACCGCCAGCGTGGCGGCGTGGTTCCTGCAGTACCTCGTCTTCGATCAACGTTTCTTGCCCATCTTCTGCATGCTGTTTGGGGCAGGTGCTTTGCTATTGGCGTCACGGCCGAGCGCGCCACGGCAGTTTGCGCCGTACTTTTTGTTTCGGATGTTGATTTTGTTCTCGATCGGCGTCGCGCACGCCTATCTCCTTTGGCCGGGAGACATACTCATTACCTACGCCGTGTGTTCGCCGTTCTTGCTCCTGGCCTTGAATTGGAGTGTCGGCCGTCTCCTGGCAATCGGCATTCTGCTAAAGAGCATCAACTTGGTCTTTGGTGAGTGGCCGCAGGTGTACGAGGCAACGCTGGAACGGATCCTGTTCTCATGGTGGGTCGACTACGGCGACGCCCCTTCCACGATTGGCGAAGCCTATGCCGGCGGTTACGCCGATTTGTTCGTGTACAACGCCTGGCGCAATCAGTTCATACAATGGACGGCGCTGCCGCACTTCCGAGTCTGGAACGCGCTTGGCTTCATGCTGATCGGCATGGCGTTGTTCAAGCTGGGGGTATTGCAAGGGGCCAGATCGCCGGCATTCTATCGGCGATTGTCCACGGTTGCGTTGGCGCTTGGCGCTCCGCTGGTCGTATACGGCGTCGCTGCCCGGGTAGGCGTGAACCCCACGGTGGGCCCATACCTCGGTTTCGTGACCGAGCTGCCGTTGAGGAGTGCTTCTTTTTTACTGGGGTGCGCGATTGTGTCCTTTGCCGTCCTTGGGGGTGCGCATCTCGTCTTCCGCCGGTTTGTCGGATCCGCGACCGAGCCTATTGAGCGCGTCGGCAGGATGGCCTTGACGAACTACTTGCTGCATTCGGTAATTTTTCTGCTCCTCTTTCACGTGTTCAAGGTGCTGCCGTTCGATGCACTCGATCACGACACGCTTCTTTTTCTAGTAGCCATGACCTGGATTTTCCAGATCGCCTTCAGCTGGGCGTGGCTGGCCAGATTTCGGCAGGGTCCCGTCGAAGCTCTCTGGCGGAGGCTTACGACCATAGTCACGCAATTCCAACGTGACGCACGCGGTCGGACGACAACATAGAAGCGAGTACCGGAGGGCACACCGGCGCTGCCGGCACATAGGCTGCCCTCCTAAACCAAGGATAAACGGCAGACGAACGGAACGTTACAACTGTTGTCTTGGTTCCCTTGTTAACTAACATGATCAGCGTCGAACGCGTCGCGTAGATTGGCGGCATTTCTCCAATACGCCCAGCAAGCCTCCCAGGGTGACACCCTTGCCTCAATGGAACTATTTGTATCTGCGTGATACTGGCTGTGCTTGCCGACTGCGGCAATGCGACCAACACCGTCAATTACGCCGACAACGTCGACGGTGAAACGATCCTCGTGTCGACGGACAGCAACTCCCGTGCAGCGGGCAGGTCAGTGACGCTCGGCAGCGGCATCGCCGAGCGAGGCGGCTATACCTTTGTTCGCGGAATCGATCCGGATTCGTCCATGCGGCACAAACGGCAACGCTCAGTGATTTCATTGGCGTCCGCTATTCTGCCGCTCATTGTCGCGGCGCCCGCCCCGGCTCAGGAAGCGGCGGGAGAATCCGAAATCGAAACGATCGTCGTTACGGGCTCGCGCCTGGATTCGTCACTGGCGCAATCCGTATCGCCGATTGTCTCAGTCGGTCCGGATCAGCTCCAGTTCGAGCGCGCCGTGAACGTCGAAGATCTGCTCTCGAAGCTTTCGCAAACGGCCGGCGGCATTGGGGCGGCTTCAACGACCAATGACGCGTTCGGCGCCTCCGTTCTGGACTTGCGCGGCCTGGGTCAAAACCGCACGCTCGTTCTCATTGACGGATCTCGAGGCGCGCCATTCGGTTTCCGGAACTCGGTAGACGTCAATTCGATTCCCGCACCGCTCGTCGAGCGCGTCGAAATTCTTACCGGGGGCTCCGCGGCCGTTTACGGCGCCGACGCGGTTGTCGGGGTCGTGAATTTCAAATTAAAAGACGACTTTGAGGGACTTGAAGCAAACGCAAGTTATGAAGTTTCTAGAAACGGCGACGGCGCTCTCTACAACCTCAACGTTGGATTTGGCGAGACACTTGGCGGCCAGGGACATATCGCAGGCTTCATTGGTTATTCCAATCGCGAGGAAATTCTTGCGGGCAGGCGTGAGTTCGCGTCCCCCGAATTCGACAAAAACGGCGATATCAGCACCAACCGCCCGGCTGGAGGCGTCTTCACCCAGGGTGACTCGGCGTTCTCTTTTACCGATACGGGCGCCTTTACGACAACCGCCCAGGGGTCCGAGTTTTCGGGCGTCAATACGCTTATCCAGCCGCTCGAGCGCATCGATACGTCGGTTTTTTTCAGCTATGACGTCTTCGACAATATCGAGGTCCACGGCCGAGCCATGTTCAGTAACTCGCGTATCCGTTCGTCAGTTGATCCGGTGGATGAGAAGTTCACCGTCACCGTTCGGTATGACAATCCCTATCTGACGCCTGACATCGTCAATGCTTTGACGTTCGATCCGAACGGCGAGGCAAGCGTCGGTGTTCAACGGACCTTTGCGGAGTTTGGGCCGGAGACGCGCAATACGACACGCAAAAACTTCCAGACCCGGCTTGGCCTGAGGGGTCAACTTACGGAGAGCGTCAAATGGGACGCCTACGTGCAGTATGGCCGGTCGGATGACGACACCGTCATAGATGGCGAAGGGTCGGTTGCCCGCATGCTTCAGGCGGCCAATGCCACCGTCGACGCCAATGGAACCGCCGTCTGTATGGATGCATCCAATGACTGTGCGCCCGCCAACCTTTTCGGCCCGAACAGCCTGAGTCGGCAGTCGGTTGATTTCATCACCCTGCCGCTCAGCCGCGACCGGAGCCGCGATCAGTTTGTGACGGCAGGCACATTGTCGGGCGATATGGGAGACGCCTTCTCGCTGCCGGCAGGCCCGATCGACTGGTTTCTTGGTTTTGAGTATCGCGACGAAAAAGCAAGCGAACAAAACGACTCGGCTATCGTCCGAGGGCAGACGTTCGATCAGGGGCGTCGCCCCTCGTTTGCAGGCGCATTCGACGTGACGGAGTTTTTCGGCGAGGCTCGCGTGCCGATTCTCGTCGATTTGCCCTTTGCCCGTAGACTGGATATTGAAGGCGCCTATCGCAACTCCGATTTCTCGACATCCGGTTCCCACGACACATGGAAAATCGGCGCCAGCTGGACGGTCAATGACGATCTGCGGTTCCGCGGCAGCGTACAGCATGCCATCCGATCACCGAATATCGGGGAGCTGTTTGGCCCTCTCGCGGATATTCCGCTATCGACCTTCATCAATGGCGATGACGACGATCCGTGTTCCAACCCGGCACTGACCGGCGCCGATCCGGCTCAGTGCGCGGCTCGGGGGGCTCCGGCGGCGCCGTTTACCGTCGACGTCGGGGACGCGCCATTCGTATTTGGGGGAAACCCCGATCTGCAGCCGGAAGAATCAGGCACCTACACGATAGGTGCCTCGTTTAATCCGAGCGCACTGCCCGGCTTTTCAGTCGCGGTGGATTATTTCGATATTGACATCGACGGCGGGGTGTTCGTCGTCTTCCCGGCGGACGCCCTGAGAGATTGTTACATTGCCAATCCAACGCCAGGTAACCCGCTTTGCGATCTCGTACCGCGCGACCCGGCGACAGGACAGATTGCGTTGGCGGACGCGACTGATCAAAACGTCTCCAGCTTCACAATGTCCGGTGTAGATATCGATGCACGCTACACATTCGATCTCCCGGTTACCGTTCCCGGTGAACATTTCTCAATTCGCTACACCGGCACTGTCGTAACCGATCAAACTCGTCGGAACAGCCAGTACACCACAAAGCTGGATTGTAAGGGAACGTTCAGCTCCGGATGCGCGATCGACAGCCGGGTAAACGCAAGTTTCCGTCATCGTGCGACATTCGGTTGGGACACGAGGAACCTGGCCGTTCAGGCGGCCTGGCAGATGGTCGGGTCCGTGGAGAATCCATCGAGCGCGGGCGTCACCGAACTCGCTGCCGAGCACTATGTCGACCTTGCGGCGATCTGGTATCTCAAAGAAGGCATTCAATTGTCCTTCGGCATAGACAACCTGTTTGACAACGAACCGCCCTTCGCGCCCGGCACGGCCGTCAGCGAGAACTTCAATACGTTTCCGTCATCGTATGACGTGATCGGCAGGACCTACGGCGTCGCCATGAGGTTTCGGTCTCCGCCATGACCGGTGTTCTCTACTGAAACTAAACGATAAATGAACGGAACGTTACAACGTTTGCGTCCGCTTTGTCCGTGCTTAACATGCCACGTATGGGACCGCAGTCATGCGGATCTCGTAGAACTGTCGAGTGAAAAACGAAAATGCGGACAGCTATAGGAAGTGGTGTGGGCACGGAGGTTTTGCATGGATGACCACGGTCTGACGCAGGCAGAGCGGGAATATCTGAAAGCTCTCCAGGAGCGGCCGAAGTCGGTGCGATCCAGGATTATCGCTTGGGCGTTGCAGCTCGTTCTGAGCATCGGTCTCTTCGGTTACGGGCTGTACTCGGATCGGAGTCTATTCGTAGTCCTGGGTTACCTGAGCCTTCTGTACTTCTCGGTCCGGCGCATGTACGCGCAGTTCCGTGGACTCGAATGATCGGCAGCAAGGGTTCCCGGTACGTCGGAGACGCTGAATCGTCAGCGGCGGTTCGGATCAACGGGCTTGCCGGAGGTGAGCGTCGCCGTGCCCTCGGCCGTTTTCGTACCGCCGCCCGCCACGCTTACCGCGTTGTCGGTCGCCAATGCGTCGACCCTGGAGTAGTGGCGAATAGAATTTCCGTCCGATGTCCCATTCCATTCCCGGCTTTGCGGGTTTCAATGGTCGTTTAGCTGCCCGCGCAGCGCGCAAGGTATCGGTGTCATCCGGCATGGCGGCGCGCTCTCCTCGAACGTCTCGCAGCCGCGCTCCAGCCAATCCTGCCAGAACGCCCATGCCGCCAGGCGCAACGTTCCACTATGCCGTCCGGCGTCCTCGCGCAATTTTGTGACCTCGCAGCCGGGCGTCGTTGCAATCTCGTGGGCATGGCTCAGGAGCCATCGCTCGAAGCCGCTCCGCGTTACCTCCGGATGGAATTGCAGCGCAAGGCACCGCGTACGCCAGGAAAACGCCTGCTGGACGTAGTGCGAGGACGCCGCGAGGTGCGTGGCGTCCTGCGGGCAATCAAAGGTGTCGCCGTGCCAGTGCAGCACGGCGGTGTCGGTGAGATGCGCGAGCGGGGAACGCCGGCCCGCTTCATTGAGGATCAGCGGCGACCACCCGATCTCTTTGTGCGTGCCGGGATAGACTCTGCTGCCCAGGGCGCGGGCCATGAGCTGTGCGCCAAGACAGATACCGATGGTGGGCGCGTCGCGCGCCAGCCGCTGCTCGAGCAACGAGAGCTCGTCGCGCAGATACGGGTAGTGCTTGTCCTCGTAGGCGCCGATGGGGCCGCCCAGGATCACGAGTAAGTCCGCGTCCTCCGCTCCGGCGTAAGCCAGGTTGTCGACGCCAGCCTCCAGGTAGGTGACCTCGAAGTCGTTGGCGAAGAGTACGTCGGCGAGATTACCGAGGCCCTCACAGGCGACGTGGCGGATTGCGACCGCCTTCTTTATTCGGTTTCGCGTGTCCAGGGGCCTGGCCCCGTTTCGACTCACATCGTTCATGCGATCAAACCCTCCCTGCCGAAGCTGTCGACGGCTTGTTGGGACTGGAACATGCCAAGCTCGTCGGCCAGCGAGACGAGGTCGGAACAGTCCAGTGCACTAAAGTTATCTTCGCCGATCTCGCGACACTCGCGAATGAGCCGGGCGGCGCCCGGAAAGCGGATGTGCTCGAGCATCGTCTGCCAGACGTCGAGCTCCCGGTTCGCAAACCACCGGACCGGCAGCGGCAAGACCTCTGCGAAGAAAACGCGTTCCTTCGCGCCGAGCGCGGCGTACAGACACTTGGCCATGTTGTGGAATATATGGCTGTGCGCGAGTTCGTCGCGCCGGTGCGTCGCGACAGTCAGGCGATTGAACGGTTGGATCGACGTTTCGTCCGAGAGCAGCTTCAGGTAATCGCTGATGAACACCTCGGAAACAATCGCCGTCGCGAGTTGAATGAGTATTCGCTGCCAGCGCTCGCGGTGTGCGTCCTGGCAGGCTCTCATTTTGTGGATCAGTTTGCATTCGGGAACCGTCACGTGCGTGAGGCCCCGCTGCTGGCGGGTAATCTGGTTCGCCCGGCACACCAGCAGGATGTGATAGGCCTCGTCGATCAGGGTCTCGCTTGCGAGTTCGCGGCTCGCGCCGTCCTCGAGACCCGGCACGTCGTGCTCAATGACGTGCTGGCAGGCGACGTTGATGATCTTCGACTCAATATCGACTGTCTTCTCGTTGTAGGCGAGCCATCCGCAGGAAAGCACCGCTTTCTGCATCTCCGGAGGTGCGGACTCGAACAGCGGGTGTTCCCGAAACGGCAGCAAGTCGGGGATAAAGTCGTCCTTGTTCGCGTCCAGCAGGCTCGTATCCAGCTCGGGCTTCCTGACCTGTGCGCGGCGCGACCAGCTGGCGGCAAGATTGCCGAGCAGCGCACGCGGCCCGGCCGCCTGGGAGAGTGTGCACGCCGACGCAGTGGCGCGTGTCTGAGATGCAGTCGTCATGACCCGGCCCTCTCAACAGGCGCCCATAGCCCGGCCAGTGCCCAAGCCGGTCTGCGCCGTCCCTGTGGCCGGACGGGTTTGCTGCGGCGATGCGGCTGCCGCCCGGGCGTGGTGGAGCGGGTTGCGGCGATAACCGCCGCGCTTTCGCGTTTCGTTGAAGTCGAGTGGAAATCCGATCAAGCGAATCATGTTTTTCTTGCTTCCTTGCTATCAGTTTGGTTGCGGCGTACAGGCTTGGCCCGACCATAGCTCTCGGCCGAGTTGAAGCTCAAGCGAGTTAATGTGATGTTCACTTTCCTTCAATGCTGGTTTAAGCAGAGGTCGCCGTCAGCGAGAACTTCAATGCGTTCGGTCATTTTGTGACCTGAGTGTCGCGACGTACGCGGCGTGCAGTCACCGTACCGACACGGCGGAAGATGCGAACTCAACGATGTGCAGTGGCGACTTGAACGGGACCCTGATAGTGCAAATCGATCAAGACGCCGTTTCCGTCGCTGCACACAAGACCGGCATCGCCAAAACCGGTAGCGTATCGTGACGGCGGGACCAGGATGTTTGCGCCGATCGCGAGCAGCACCTCGTGCAGCGCATCGATCCGCTCGGCCGAATCCGCCTTGAATACCAGACGCTTGGTGCTCGGGTTCGGCGCCGCTACCTGCAACCCGAGATCTGCGCTGGCCGCGGTCTCATTGAGCAGTAGTGTCGTTCGTCTGCTGTCCGATACCCACCGTGACAGACCGGGATACGCAGACGATTGGTGGTAACCAAGGCAAGTCAACACCGGCTCGTAGAATTTACGAATACAAGCCTCTTCACGGATGTCTATGCGTATCTCACTGCAATCGACGTCACAGCCGGTCGACGCATTGGACGAGCACTCATTGTCGTTTCCGCGGCCATAATCCAGCCGCTGATCGTGCGCTGGCAACCCCATGTCCCGGGCCCGAAGCTGCGCGTTCATACGGCAGCCGACGCGGTCGGCTCGCAAATGCGCTCCAAGCTCAGACTCAAGGCCCTGATGGGAACCTGGACACGGCCGGGATACGTCGCCTCGAGTCGCACCCGATCCGCCGTCCTTAGCAGGGAAGGTCGGAACGCCCCGTTCGAGGTCGCCTCCAGCCAGCCGAACAGTTCGGAACGATTTTCGCAAAGGAGACTGAGGTCCAACCGGCGTAGCGCGAAGATCCGAAGCTTTCTGGCGCGAACGGCAGCGCGCCAATCGCTGTCACCAAGAAAGCTGTGTTCGGACGAGAATGCCGCGCCGCCCGGCATCAGTCGCATGAGATCGTCGAGCGCTTCGGTCGGTGCGCCCGCAAATTCTGCGACCAGCCGGCCGCCAGGTTTCAAAACCCGCTCCACTTCGTCCAACATACCCGGTACGTCGCGGACCCAATGGATCACATAGTTCGAGTAGATGAGATCGACGGCCCGCGTAGGTATCAGATCCATTCTTTCTGCGGTCGCTCGATGATATTCGACGTTTTCGCTCGTCTCCGGCAGCAGCGCCTTGGCCCTGTTCAAGCGGGCGGCATCCGGGTCGATCCCGTAGACTCGCCCGCGGGGTCCGACTCTGCGTGCCAGTTCCACAGTCAGTTCGCCGGTGCCGCAGCCGAGATCGAGTACCGTTTGGCCGGTGTCGGGCGCCGCCAGATCGAGCAGATTGAGACCGCGCGCGCGTTGCCACTGGGTGCGTTGCGCATAGGCTTTGGCCAGCTCGGGCGTACCAGGGTCCGAACCGCGTGCGATGCACCGGGTCACGAGTGAACCCGTCGACCGGCACTGCCTGCCGTCTTGTTCACATAGTTTGTAGCGGTATTCAACATGCCAGAAGCTCCTCTCCGCTGTTTGCAGTCGAATGAGACAATCTCATCGAGATACGTGATCGCCAGTTCTGCGTCAATCGCGTTAAAGTCCCGTTAATGCCGCCGTTAGTTTGGTTTAAGACGCTCGATTGGGCTGCCGGGCAGGGCGCAAAAAGCGAGCGCGGACGGCCGATGCCGACGTTCCTTAATCGAAAGTAAACGGAGCACGAACAGACCGTTACAAGCGTTGAGGTCCTGAGGTCCGGTGCCTAGCATTACCCGTGTCGCGCGTGCCCTGTCGAAGCGCGGTGTGCGGAAACGAGTTGGACGGCGTCGAGACTTGTCGCCGATCTTGCTCCGCCGAGACCCTATTCAATTCCAGTTGTTGCGGTCCGGAGCGTCCGCGTCGATGGGTGCCGGAAGAACCGCGAACGGCGTAATCGTCATGCCGCGGATCTTTCCGTGACACATTCCACGTCCTTGGGCGGGGCCGTAAATCGGCCCCCTTAGGCTCGGCCCCGCCCTCGGACTGGATTTTACGAGCGCCGTTTCGCTCGCCGTCAGCGCTATCCGAAACGTCGAGTTCGCCCGCTCGAGTCGCAACGCGGCGACGAACTATTTTGAAACAGGTTCCAGCAGACGGCGCATCGTTCGATGACAGGTGAGCCTGCGTAGTACCGGAAACGTCGTTGCAGCGCCGGAAATCCGGTCTATCTGATTGAATTCCAAAGATTCTTTGGACAGCCGGCTTTCGCCGGCAGGCCGGGAGCAACGGCGATCAACCCCGGCCGCTCGAGTCCGCGCGTCGCCTGCGCTGAGTTCACCAGGTTTGGCACCCGTGTTTGCAGTTGCCCAGTGGAATTCGGTACTGATAATGTGCGCTTTAATGAACACATTTCGGGGTCGTCTGACGGTCGCGCTGGCCGGGTTTCTCATCTTCAGCGCGCTGGTCGTGGTTCTCTCCATCACGAGAGCGATGGAGCTGCGGTCGGCGGTCCGCGTCCAGGCGACCGCCCACGCGCAGATCCAAACCTATTTCGAGCTGCATACCAAGCTCCGCGAATTCTATTCGGAATACGGACGTGTCGTCGAAGACGCGGAAGCGGCGTCGACGATGGACTTTGGCGCGTATCGCCGCCAGATCGACGAGTTGTTGCTCTCCATTCAGGCGCAGATCGAACGCGGGAACATCGAGCTCGGCGGGTTCGACCAGACCGATCGCCCGGGCGGCGATAGCGGGACCTCGGAACGGGCGGGGCTCCTGTCGCTTTCGAGTGAGATCCAGTCCATGCTCGCCGGATCGGAGATCGCGGCAGCGCTGTTTCGGGCCGGCCGGCCGGCGGAAGGTCTCGAAGTGCTCAAGGAAGCCGTGGACGACGAGAGTGTCGGCCACAAGCTCGGCGCGATCATCGATGCGGCAGTGGATGCGGACAAGGCGCAGGCGCAGGAGATCGAGCGGGCGCTGCTCGCCAGGTTCGAGAACGTGATCGACCGGACAGTCGCCTTCGCCGGCGTGTTCGTCGTATTTGCGCTTGCGGTCACCCTATGGGTCTCCGGACCCTTTGCCCGCTCGATGGCGTTCCTTCGGAGCCAGGCTGACAAGCTCGCGCTCGGCGGCGACGTCGATCCCCCAAAAACCGGCGAGTGCCGGGAGTTCGCCGCGGTACATGACGGGCTCAGGCGTACAGCGACAGCTCATGCACGTCTGCGCGACCAATGGGAGCAGTGTGAGGCGGAGCTCAGCAAGCGTACGGACACAATGCGTCAGGTCGACCAGGTCCGTCGCGATTTCCTCGCCGACGTCAGCCACGAACTGCGCACGCCGCTTACCGTGATTCGCGGCGTGGCGGAAGTTGCGCTTCGCACGCAGTCGAGCGATCCGGAAGAGCTCAAGACGACGATGACCCGCATTGTCGACGAGTCCAGGCACGTGACCCGGATTGTGGACGATCTTTTCCTCATTGCACGATTGCGGGCGGGCGCGCTCGATCTCAGGACCGACATCGTCGATCTCGCCGCCGTGTCGAAGGCGGCCGCAGAAGAGGCCGAAGCGATTGCGGAGCGTGCCGGCGGACGCTTGCAGTGGCGCCACCTTTCGAGTCCGGTCGAAGTCGAGGGCGACGCGAGTCGGCTACGGCAGCTCTTTACGATCCTGGTCGACAACGCCTTCAAATACGGTGGACGGAAGCCGACGGTCGAGGTCGATCACACGCTGAACGGCTCGAGCGTCATCATCGATGTCCGAGACCACGGGCCGGGTATAAAGGAGGAAGACCTGTCGCACGTTTTCGAGCGCCTTTATCGCGGCTCGACGCCGGCTGATGCCGACGGTTCCGGTCTGGGCCTGCCGCTGGCCCAATCGATCGTCGAAGGGCACGGCGGGGAGATTTCACTCGAGAACGCCGAGGGCGGAGGCGCGCTCGCCCGGGTTTCGCTGCCCCTGTTCGACGTGAATACAGTGGAGGATACGGTCTCGTGAAGATTTTGCTGGTCGAGGACGACTACAGGATTGCGGATTTCGTCTCGAAGGGCCTGCGCGCGGAAGGATACAAGATCGCGCACGCGTCTTCCGGCGACGACGGTTATGCCTACGCCCGTGCGCAACAGTTCGATGCGCTGATTCTGGACATCATGTTGCCGGGCATGAACGGCAGGGAAGTGTGCCGCCGGCTTCGCGAGGAGGGTTCGCGCGTTCCGATCATCATGCTGACCGCGCTCGACTCGACCCAGGACATCGTGAGCGGCCTGCGCTTCGGCGCCGACGAATACGTGACGAAGCCGTTCGATTTCGAGGTGCTCCTCGCACGGCTCGAGGCGGTAATGCGCCGCGGCCGCGGCAAAGTGTCGAAGCCGCAAGCATCGATCCTCAAGGTTGACGATCTCGTGTTCGATCGCGACGCCTTGACGCTGGAGCGCGGCGGAACGTCGATCGAGCTGACGTCGACCGAATACGCGTTACTCGAATTGCTGATGTCGCGGGTCGGGAAAGTGGTCACCCGCAACCAGATTCTCCATAACGTCTGGGGGTTGGACACGGACCCTCTGACAAACGTGGTCGAAGTTTACATCAGCCGCGTGCGCACGAAGATCGCGCCGCACGGAGAGACCGAGTTGATCAAGACGGTTCGAGGCCGCGGTTATCGCATGACCGCCCCGGACGAGCGGCAAGCGAGTGACTGAGCGCGCGGGGCTACGATCCATTGTGAGATAGGTTCCAGGTTCAGCGCCTCGATCGTCGACCCTGAACTGAACATGAAGGGTACGTGAACGGACCCTTATATTTGCTGCACTCCAACAATTCCCGCGCTTCAATCGAAGCCGGCGGACGCTACGGCGCATGTCGACAAGAGCGCCCGCCGGAAACCCTCAACGATGGAAGACCGGATGATCATTCGACTGTTTACCTGGACCGCGGGCGTCATCGTTACCTGCATGATGGCTGTCTCGATCGCCGTGGCTCGGGACACTGTCGTCATCGGTCACTTCGGCAACCCGACGCCGATGCAGGCTGCCGTCGCCAACCGCGAGTTCACGACCGCCACCGGCTGGGAGATCGAGTGGCGCGAGTTTGCGTCGGGTGCGGACGTCGTCGCCGCCATGGCGGCTGGCGACGTCGATATCGCCGAGCTGGGTTCCGTGCCGTTCACGATCGCCGCGAGCCAGGGCGTCGACCTGCAGCTTTTCATGATCGCCCAGGTTATTGGCGAAGCCGAGTCCTTCATCGTGCGCGAAGGCGTCGGCGGCGATTCGATCGAGGCTCTCGAAGGCAAGCGCATCGCAGTGCCGTTCGGCTCGACGGCCCACTTTTCCCTGATGGGTACGCTGTACAAGGCCGGACTGACGGAACGGGACGTTACGCTTGTCAACCTGCCGCCCGATCGGATCGAAACTGCCTGGCGTGACGAGGCCATCGACGCCGCCTTTGTCTGGCAGCCGGTCCAGTCGAAGCTCCTGACCAGCGGCAGGTTGCTCGTCACTGCCGACGAATCCGCCGCATGGGGCTACCCGACGTTTGACGGCTGGGTCGTGACCGGCGCTTTCGCGGCCCGAAACACCGACGAGCTTGCAGCCTTCATCAAGGTGGTGGACGGCGCCAACTCGGCGTACCTGGAAAATCCCGCTGCGTGGACCGCCGACAGCGCGCCGGTCAGGACGATCGCCGAGCAAACCGGTATCCCGCCCGCTCGAATCCCGGAAGTCCTGGCGGGTTACACCCTGCTACCGGTCGCGGAGCAGGCCGGACCGGAGTGGTTCGGCCGCTCCATGACGAGGTTGATCACGTATACCGCCGGCTTCCTCACGGCCGCCGGCGTCATCGATAGCGTCGCAGAGGACTATTCCAGATTCGTCAATGCGGAGCTCACGCAAGCAGTGACGGATACGGGCTAGTTCCGTCTCGCCCGGGCTCGCTCCCGCATCTCTGCGCGCCGTTCCTCCTGAATCTTCTCGTACTCCGCCAGCTGTTCGTCGGTGAGGATTTCGCTCATCTCGTCGCGAACCTCTGCGTTGATCTCGTTCAGCTCTTTTGCGAGCGCCCGCTTTTGCCGCAGTCTCAGCTTGCCTTGTGCTCCCGATGCGCGCGCCTCGGGATCGATACCGTATTCCTCCAGCACCAGCAGCCTCGCCTCGATGCCCGACTCGATGATCGGTTCCATCTGGGCAACCTGCTCATCCGTCAGCTCCAGCCGTTGCCGTGCCTCCGCAACCCGCTCTTCGAGTTGCGCCGCTCGGTCTTCCTGTTCTTGCGCACCGGCTGCCGGAAGGCTCGCCAAGAAAACCAGCAGCAAAGTAAGGTTGAAATGCGTCTTCATCTCCATTCTCCAAGTTTGTGTGGATGCCGAAACACTATTGGAATCCACGTAATTGAACGCAACCGAACGTGAAGAAATGTAAACGGGGAAAGCCAAGGTCGTACGTGCTGGCGTCTTAACTGCGTCGGGTCCGGGGCGTGTCCGTCGCCGATTCTTAACGGTCCATTAACCGTATACGAACAGAACGTTATAAACCGTGCGTTGCGGGACCTTGCATGCTCCAATCGAATGGTCCCGGACGCATCAAGCGGACGGAGTCGTATTGAGTGGAAGTCAGGGAAATGAACACACGAAAGGATTTGATCGCCCACGGACTTGCTGCCGTGTTGATGCTCACCGCGGTAACGCCGCTGGCTGCGCAAACGGGCGACGTCACGAACCCCAGGGGCGCCGCCGACATCGCGTTCGTCCTGGAGCACGCGCAGGCGTCGTTACAGGCCGTCCTGGGCGAGACCCTCAGTCTCAAACAGCAGGCGTTCCTGGCGGAGGCGGCGGCGAAACTCGAGGAGCACGGCAGCGCGGCCTCCGAAGCCGGCAGCGCCGAGATCGTAGTGGCCGTCTCCGACAATTGGAACGTCCCGGGAAACGAGTTCGGCTGCGATTACGCCTTGCGGCGAAGCGCAACGGTCGGCGACCTCGACGGTGCCGACACTTGCCGGTGACTCACGGGCAGAGACGGTATCTGCCGAACGCACAACCTCGGCGGTGCTGAAAAGAATGACCAGACGAACAGAGTTGATCACCTCGGGCCTTTTGTCGGCCCTGACGATTGCCGCTATGGCATCGCCGACGACGCATGCCGGCACCGGCCTGCAAACAGGATCCGCTGCCGAGGCCGCGTCCTGGACCGGCGAGTACGCGGGCTATGTCATCTGCGACCGCCTGCGGGACGGGGCCGGCTCGAATTTCGGCGTCGAAGTCTCCGTCGGCATCGTCCACGAAGGCGACACGCTTCACATGGCCGTTAGCAGCACGCTCGACGGCGGAGGCAGGCCGCCCAGTTCGCTGTATCACGGGCTGCTGCGCAGGAGCCGGTCCGGAGACGTGGGAAGCGGTTTCCTCGAAGCCTGCCGTCCGAGCTTCCCCTTCAAGGAGCAGCTGCGGATCTTCCCGGCGACGCCGTCACGCGTCGGCTTCGGGTTTGCGGCGGATTCAATCTTCATTTCGGACGGGATGCCCGGGGGCGACGGCGAGCTCATCGTGGAAAGCTGCAAGTGGTCCCTCGACAGAATCTCCCTGCAGGCGCCCGTCATCGAGTTCTGTTCTACCCCACCATCGGCGCGCCCGACGGATTAACGGGACAGGTTTGACGGAGGTGCCTCGAATGACCAGGTGCAGGAGCTTTAACACCCTCGTATTGATGCTGATGATGGCCGTGCCGCTGGCGGCCCACGCCGGCACGCTGACCATTCACAACGACGACTGCGTCAAATGGATGGGTTTCCCTCCCAAGAAAAAGCAGCGCGTTACGGTGCACGTCAGCAGCAGATATTCCGGGTGTACCAGAATGGAAGTGACCGTACACAGGGGAAGCTCCGAGACCATCACGCTCAAAGATGGATTCACCACGAGTTACGGCGAGTATCAGCGCTGCAACAAATACAGGCACTACGCTCACGGCGCGCCCATCGGCAAAGCCGACATAGACGGTCGCAAGGACTCGTCGGTGACCTGTAAGAGAGATTGGTCCAAAGTTTGTAAGTGCACCAAGGACTGAACGTGCGTCCGATGGCCGTCGGTACCTCTCACTCCGATGACGACAAGAATTAGGTAAACAGTCACACGCTGCAGCGGGCGCCGCGCGGTCGGTGTCCGCTATTTGGTTGCGAACGTTCATCGCGCGCGGACGGTTCCGCGGCGCATCAGCGCTGCGTCGAAGAACGCCTGGTTTCCCAGGTATCAGTTTATTCCGGCAAACCTTGCAGGTTATCGATGCCGCCCGTTGGGTGTTGACCTGGTCATCGCTTCTGAACCGAACAATAAGAGCACATGAACAGACCGTTATATCTCGTGCGTGCAACGGAAAGCTGCGCTTCAATCGAAAACAGGCGAACGGAGCGACGCATGTCGAAAGGTCCGCCGCCCCGAGGCGCAAAACGAGGGAGAACGTGATGATTAGTCGATTGCTAAAACAAGCCGTGAGAGTCGTTGTCGCCTGCGGCCTGGCTATCTCGAATGCCATGGCCCAGGACAAAGTCGTCATCGGTCATTTCGGTAACCCGACCCCGATGCAGGTTGCCGCGGCCAACCAGGAGTTTGCGGCGGCTACCGGTTGGGAGATCGAGTGGCGTGAGTTTGCGTCGGGCGCGGATGCCGTCGCGGCCATGGTAGCGGGCGCCGTCGACATCGCTGAACTGGGTTCCGCGGCGCTGGCAATCGCGGCAAGCCAGGGCGTCGACCTGCAGCTTTTCATGATCGCCCAGATCATCGGCGGCGCCGAATCGCTCGTCGTGCGCGACGGCGTCGGCATCGATACGATCGAAGCGCTCGAGGGCATGCGCATCGCGGTGCCGTTCGGCTCGACGGCGCACTTCTCGCTGATGGGCACGCTGTATACGGCCGGCCTGACGGAGCGGGACGTGATGCTCGTCGATCTTTCGCCGGATCGGATCGAAACCGCCTGGCGCGAAGAGACCATCGACGCGGCCTTTGTCTGGCAGCCGGTCCAGTCGAGGCTCCTGGCCAGCGGCAGCTTACTCGTCAGCGCCGAAAGTTCCGCCGAATGGGGCTACCCGACGTTCGACGGCTGGGTCGTTAACAGGGCTTTTGCGTCCAGGAACGCCGGGAAGCTGGCGTCCTTCATCAAGGTGATGGACGACGCCAACTCCGCGTACACGGAGAATCCGGAGGCGTGGACCGCCGACAGCGCGCCGGTCAGGGCAATCGCCAGGCAGACCGGTATCGCTTCCGATCGAATTCCGGAGTTCCTGCAAGGCTATACGTTCCTGCCGGTCGCGAAGCAGATCGGGCCGGCGTGGTTCGGCGGATCGATAAACAGGGTGATCACGTATACCGCCGGCTTCCTTACCGCCGCCGGCATTATCGAGAGCGTTGGCCCGGACTCTGCGAGCTTCGTCAATACCGAGCTCACCCAAGCGGCGATGGAGTAGTGGGAAGGTGCTGTGGACCGCGCTGTTTCGCAGGAGCACCGTGCCGGCGCACGCCTATATGACCGGCGGCAAGAACCATTCATTAAACCAGCATTACAGTCAGACTAACGCGGCGTTAATTGTCTTGAGTTCGCCATCGCGAATTCTATTCTTGCGGCCATCAGACACGTTATGGAATCACAGGCATCGTGCGTCGACGTTCTCCTCCGGCGCCCGGCGTTTCGGCACGGCAGGCCCGGGGACGGGCTCCGAAGGACTGATGGATCATGAATAACACGCGCACTTTCACATCCGACCTGCTGGCGCCGGGCGCCGCACTCGCCGCCGCGCTTCGGGTAGAGACCGATCGAGCGCCGGTTGCCGTCGAACACTGCCGGAACCCCGTTTGAATGGACGCTGTGACGCGGGCAGGTCACGTCCGGGGATCGGTGTGAGTTCCGATGAACAAGTTTCGAAACCGTATCGTGAACACCTTGATCGGGTTGCTGGCTCTCTGTTCCGCGACCGTGGTCATCGCCATCGTGAGGGCAGGCGAGTCGCGGTCGGCGGTGCGTATTCAGGCAGCCGATCTGGCGCAGATCCAGGGCTATTTCGAGCTGCACAGCAATCTTCGCCAATTCTACGCCGAATACGGACGGATCGTCGAAGACGCCGACAGTGCGTCCAAACTGGACTTTGACGCGTATCGCCGCCGCATCGACGAACTGCTGCTGGCCGTACATTCAGAGATCGAACGCGAAAGCATCGAGCTCGGCGAGTTCAAGGAGGCTGGCCGACCGTATGCCGATGACGAGACGTCGGAACGCGCGCGGCTCCTGGTCCTGGCGAGAGAAATCCAATCCATGATTGCCGGATCGGAGATCGCGGCGGCGCTCTTCCGTACCGGTCGGAAGTTGGAAGGCGTCAAAGTTCTCGAGGAAGTACTCGATGAAAGCGTGGAGCGCAAGCTCGACGCACTCATCGACGAGGCGGTGACGGCAAACAAGGCACAGGCGCGCGCCATCGAGGAGGCGATTCTGGCGAGGTTCGATTTTGTGGTGAACCGCTCGTCCGTGGCCTTTGTCGTGATCGCCGTGTTTCTTGTTACGACCGCGCTGGCCATCCTGATACCGTTCGTCCGCTCAATGTCGTTCCTGCAGGGGCAGGCCGACAAGCTTGCCCTCGGCGGCGACCTCGATCCCCCGCCGGACAGGTCGTGCCGCGAGTTCGCGGCCGTGCACGACGCGCTCACACGTGCCGCGACAAAGCAAGCGCGGCTGCGCGAGGAACTGGATGCCTGTGAGGCCGAGTTCCGGAAACGCGCGGACGCGATGCGCGAGGTCGATCAGGTCCGGCGCGATTTCCTCGCCGACGTCAGCCACGAACTTCGCACCCCGCTGACGGTACTCCGCGGAGTGGCGGAAGTGGCTCTCCGTACACGGTCGAACGATCCCAAGGAACTCAAATCGACGATCGCGCGCATCGTCGACGAGTCCCGTCACGCGGGCCGGATTGTCGACGATCTCTTTTTCATCGCACGTTCTCGGGTGGGAGCGCTCGATCTGCGCACCGATATCGTCGATCTTGCCGCGGTGTCCGAAGCGGCCGCGATGGAGGCCGAGTCGCTGGCCGCCCGCGCGGAAGGCCAGGTTACGTGGCACGGTCTTTCGGAACCGGTCGAAGTCGAGGGCGACGCCGACCGATTACGTCAACTCTTTACGATCCTCGTTGACAACGCCTTGAAACACGGCGGACGCCATCCAACGATCGAGGTCGACCACGCCCAGGTCGCCGAGTCGGTTGTCATTGACGTCCGCGACCACGGACCCGGCGTGTCGGAGGACGATCTTCCACACATCTTCGAGCGGCTCTACCGCGGCGCGACGACGGTGGAGCCCGACGGCTCCGGCCTCGGCCTGCCGCTCGCCAAATCAATCGTCGAGGGTCACGGTGGCTCGATTTCCCTAGAGAACGCCGCGGGCGGCGGTGCGATCGCCCGGGTATCGCTGCCGATCTTCGACGCCAATGCACTGGAGGCTACCGGAACATGAAAATTTTACTGGTCGAGGACGACTACAGGATTGCGGACTTCGTCTCGAAAGGTCTGCAAGCCGAAGGGTACAAAGTCGAACACGCGTCAAGCGGTGACGACGGCTACGCGTTCGCGCGCGCCAACCCGTATGACGCGCTCATTTTGGACATCATGCTGCCGGGTATGAACGGCAGAGAGGTTTGCCGTCAACTCCGTGAAGACGGCTCGCGCGTCCCGATCATCATGTTGACCGCGCTGGACTCGGCGCAGGACATTGTGAGCGGCCTGCGTTTCGGCGCCGACGAATACGTAACCAAGCCGTTCGATTTCGACGTGCTCATGGCCAGGCTCGAAGCGGTGATGCGCCGCGGCCGCGGCAAGGTCTCGAAGCCGCACACGTCGATCCTGAAGGTCGACGATCTCGTCTTCGACCGCGACGCACTGACCCTGGAGCGCGGCGGAACGTCAATCGAGCTGACGTCGACCGAGTATGCCCTGCTCGAGTTGCTGATGTCACAGGTCGGCAAGGTGGTGACCCGGAACCGGATCCTGCAAAACGTGTGGGGCCTGGAAAAGGACCCGTTGACGAACGTCGTCGAGGTCTACATCAGCCGTCTTCGGACGAAGATAGCGCCAAACGGCGAGGCCGAGTTGATCAAGACGATTCGCGGCCGCGGCTATCGAATGACGGCTCCGGAAAAGGCCGAACTGGTTCACTGAGCATAAAGGATTCCCGGCGCAGCCGATATCCGGCATCATGAACCCTCATCGGCACCCGACGTCAACCACAACCGGCAATGGCAAGCACCTAAAGCCCTGGAAGGAATGAATCGATGACCTGTCGACTGCTCAAAATGATCGCCGGTACCGTGGGCGCCTGCAGTCTGGCTGCCTCGGCCGTCATGGCCCAGGAAAAGGTCGTTATCGGCCACATGGGCAATCCAACGCCGATGCAGGTCGCCGCCGCGGCAAACGAGTTTGCGAAGGCGACCGGTTGGGACATCGAGTGGCGAAAGTTTGCGGACGGCGCTGACGTCATCGTGGCGATGGCCGAAGGCGACATCGAGATCGCCGAGCTGGGGTCCGCGCCGTTGGCGATCGCTGCGAACCGGGGCATCGACCTGCAGGTATTCATGGTTGCGCAGGTCATCGGAAAAGCGGAATCCCTGATCGTGCGCGACGACTCCGGCATCGACACGATCGCCGCCCTCCGGGGTAAGCGCGTTGCGGTGCCGTTCGGCTCGACGGCCCACTTCTCCCTGATGGGCGCGCTCTACAACGTCGGCCTGACGGAACGGGACGTCCTGCTGGTCGACATGTCGCCGGAACAGATTGCAGCGGCCTGGCGGCAAGAGGCGATAGACGGCGCTTTCATATGGCAACCGGTCCAGTCGGAGCTCCTGACCACCGGCCGATTGCTGGTCAGCGCAGACAAGACCGCCGAATGGGGCTACCCGACGTTCGACGCCTGGGTCGTGAACGGCGAGTTCGCGGCCGAGAACGCCGAGGGGCTTCAGGCGTTCGTCAAAGTGATGGACGAATCCAACGCTGCGTACCTGAAGGATCCATCCGCCTGGACCGCCAACAGTGCGCCGGTCCGGACCATCGCCGAGCGGACCGGCACGGTAGCCGATCGGGTTCCGGACATCCTCAAGGGCTATACGTTCCTGCCGGTTGCAGAGCAGACCAAACCCGCGTGGTTTGGCGGCTCCGTTCCGAGGATGATCAAGTATACGGCCGGCTTCCTGACCGCCGCCGGTATCAGCGACGGCGTCGCCGAGGACTATTCCGGATTCGTGAACACCGAGTTCACCCAAGCGGCCATGGAGCAGCTCGGACGCTGAGCGGGCGTTCCGCCGCAATCGGTGCGGCGGTCGCGGGCTCGAGATGACGTCCCGACTTGCCATCCTCGCTCGGGCAGGCGACCTGCCGCGCGCGGTTTACTACCCCGGCAACCGTTTCTTAACCGAACCTAAACGGCAAACGAACAGACCGTTATAACGGTTGCTTCGTCAGTTCCCGCCGCTAACGTAGACGGTACCGAACGCAATCGCGCGGGTCGGTAGAGTCATTCGAATGGAGAACCGAAATGGACAATCGTATGAAGTTGACCGCCCTCGCGCTCGCCGCCGTGCTGGTGATTACCGCCGTCGCGCCGATGGCGGCGCAAGCGGGCACGCTGAGCATCTACAACAAAGAGTGCACCCACCGCAAAGGACTCGGCAAGAAAAAGAACTGGATCACGGTGAAGATCAAAGGTGATCCTGGCTGCACCGAAAAAGACGTACGGGTGGCGAAGGGCGAGACGAAGGTTATCGAACTGATCGAGACCACAACGACGTACAGCGGTTTTTTGGGCAAGAAAGAAGAAACTGATGAGTACACTTGCAAGTACAAACACTCCGCCAAAGGAGCCCCTGTTGCTTACAAGGACGTGGCCGGCGACGAAGACTCCAGCGTGACCTGCACGAAATCGGGTTGGTTCAATAGTTGCGAGTGCGTCGAGGACTGACGGGTCAAAGGCAATACCGAACACGTCACGCAAGCACGTTTCGGCATCAGATGGAGTTTATTGAAATGACAGGACATACGAAACCAGCCGCTCTCGTCCTCGCGTCGGCGCTGGCGATCGCCATCGCAGCACCGCTGACGGCGCAGGCGGGCACGTTGACCATTTTCAACCAGAACTGTACTTCGCAAAAAGGTTTCGAGACCCACAAGCGGGTCACCGTGACTATCGATTCGAGAGGTGGCGCGGGCTGCACAAAAACATCCGTGAACGTGGCCCAGGGTCAGTCGAAGACCGTCCAGCTTGCAGCGAAGGACAACGACGGGAATGCCTGTGGCAAATACAGCCACAGAGCCGTCGGGATGCTGCTGGGCCAGCAAGGCGGGTACGACGTCGACGGCGACAAGGACTCGTCGGTGACCTGCAAAAAGGACCGGTCGGTCAGCTGTCGCTGCGTCAAGAGTTGACGCGCTGCTGCCGAGGCAGGGTCAGGGAGATCCGCGAGCTGGTGCCCCGTCCGGTTTACTCAATGAATGAATCGGACGGGACACCAGACCTTTAACCCGGCAATGAAAATCTGTCGGTGACGCAGCGGATTTGCGCGACGGAAGACCCGGACGGTATTCGAATCGATAACGGTCCGCTCTATCCGGCGTCGCCGGCTCGAGGGCCGTCGGTTGCGCCGGAGTCACTTGAAGGCGATCGCGGCGCTCGACGGACCTTCGAGCGGAACAATCTCGAAACGGCTGAAGCCGGCCTCCCGGCACCAGGCGATGAACTCCGCGCCCGTGAAATCGAACGCGTCCCCGAGTTCGATCAGCATCGTCAGCGACATGAACAGGCCGAAGGTGTTGTCGCGCCGGGCATCGTCGATCAGGGTTTCGATCGCGATGAGGGCGCCGCCTTCGGGCAGCGCGTCATAGGCCTTTTTCACCAGCAGCTTTTTCCGTTCCAGGTTCCAATCATGCAGGATCATGCCCATCGTGATGACGTCCGCCTGCGGGAGCGGTTCGGCGAAAAAGTCGCCGGCCACCGCGTCGACGCGGTCGGCCAGTCCGGCGGCGGCGATCTTGCCGGCGGCGATCTCCGTCACGACCGGCAGGTCCAGGCTCGTGCAGCGAAGATGCGGGTGCGCGGCCGACACGATCCGCGACAGGAGCGCGTCCGCCCCGCCGATATCGGCCAGCGTCCGGTACCGGTGAAAGGGAAAGATCTCGGCGAGCGTCTCGAAGTTCCGCGTCGACGCGCCGGTCATCGCGTCCATGAACGCTTCCAGGCGCGCCGGGTCGGCGTAGAGGGTCTCGAAGAACGGCGTTCCGCCGTCCCGGGTCTCGTTCTGGGCTTTCCCGGTCTCGAGAGCATCGGCGATGTCCGCCCAGAAGCGGTAGTTGCGTCTGTCCCATAGTTCCAGGATGCCGCCGATATAGCCGGGCTTGTTGCGGTCGAGGAAAGCCGCGGTCGCGGCGGTGTTGCCGTAGCGTGCGCCCTCGCCGTCACCCTCCCGCTCCAGCAGGTCGACGGAAACCAGCAGGTCGAGGAAATCGACGGCCGGCCGCCGCAGGAAACCGTACGCCTCGACAATCTCGTCGAGCGTCATGGGGCCGTCGGCCAGACGCGTGTAAAGGCCTGCGCTGACCGCCGACAGCAGCGCTTTGGAAACGCCGTAGCCGCTCGCGATCTGCATGATGTGACTGGGGTCAGGTGTTGTCATAGTGTGTGAGCGAGCTGCCACCGGTCAATCGCTGTTGCCGTAACAGACGCCGATTCCTCGGTCATTGTTCGTGCATCATTAGCTTTCTTATTCGCTTCCAGTCTGCACATCCGTGTACCGTCATCAATCGACTTAACCGAATGTTCTTGTACGCTTTACTCTCAATTAATCTCGTGATGCAAGCATACTCCACCGAGGAAAGACGGACTGGTCGACGCCTGCCGCGTCGCTGTGCCTGATCCTGAATCGCACATAAACGGCAAATGAACGGACCGTTATAGGCGTTGTGCCCGTGCAGTCCGTGCTTAACATGGCTGGTGTCGGATGCGGCCAGGGGCGTCCAGGGCAGGACGTCATAACGGTCGAAACCATCGAAATGGAGAAGTGAAAATGAACTGCGAGAAACTGATTGCCTGCGCGGCCGTTGCGGCGCTGATGATTGCCATCACCGCGCCAATGACGGCACAGGCGGGCACGATGACCATCCACAACGAGAATTGCACCAAACAGGTATGGTTCAAGAAACATAAGAAGGTCACTGTCAACATACGCGGCCAGCAGGTGGGGTGCACGAAAACCAGCGTTACCGTCTGGCAGGGATCCCCAAAAACGATATGGCTCGAGCCCACGGGCGACTACGGCGAAGAATGCAAGTACAAGCACGAGGCCAGGGGCACGGTGTACAGAAAAAAGGATGTGTACGGTACCGCAAACACCTCGGTAACCTGCAAGAAAAACTCGGAAGGTCTTTGTCGGTGCAGGAAGAATTGAAGCGCCAGTCTCGGTTACGAGCAGGTCAAGCGGTTTCGCTTCGAGTGGACTGACGTCGCCGACCCGGCCCCCGCTACGAAGAACGGTCGGCGTTCTGCAAATCCGGCTGTGTCAGGACGGCGTTATCGGCAGTTGCCCGACGTTTGTTTTGCCCCGGTACCGTCAGTCTTTCGTGCACTGGCAGGTTCCACCCCCTTTCTTTCTGCAGGTTACCGACGAATCCTCGGTGCCGAGAACGTCCCGTTCGCCGAGCGCCATCCCTTTCGCCTCGTGGGAGTACCTGCACTCGCTGACGGTGCCGTCACCGGCGTCGTTGAAGTGTTCACCCAGCGTTATGGTCTTTGAGTGACCCTTGTCGACGGTCACGTACCTGTTGGTCTTGCACGCGAGCTGGCCGTGCACGTGTACAGTGACTCGTTTCCGGAAATCGAGGCCCGTTTGCTGGACGCAGTTCTGGTTGTGGATGGTCAATGTACCCGCCTGGCCGGGCGCCGCCGCGGCGGAGAGCATCAGAGTCACTGCCGCGACGAGGTCGACTGCTTTCAGTTGTTTGGCCACTCAATACCTCCGTTGAAGCTCGTTTCGGTCGCGCCCGCCATAGTGGGCACGGTCCCGCTATTCATCAACCGACTTAACCGGGCGTTCGTGCCTGCTTTATGCTCCGTTAATTTGAGCTAGGGCCTGCTAACACGGCTGAACGCTCTCAGCCTGAACTGAATATAAACCACACGCGAACAGAGCATTACAACTCTGTGCGCTGGCCACTGTTTTAGTAACGTGTGCCATTCCGCACCCCAAGAGCCGCCGAAGACACCAACGTATAGGCACCACGCAAAATGACCAACCGCATCACACCGATTGTCCGTGTCATCGTGGCGGCGCTATTCGTTATCGCGGTAGCGCCGGCCGCCGCGCACGCGGGCTCGGTGACCTTCTACAACAAGAACTGCAGCAAATACTCGGGATTCCGTGTCGTCAAGCAGGTGGCGGTAGTTATCAAAGGAGACGCCCACGGCTGCTCCGACATCGAGGTGAATGTGCAGCAGGGTGCGTTCAAAACCGTCCGCCTGCTTCCGGCCACGACGGTGAACAACACCCCGTACGACCCGACGACAGACTCGCCACGGGAATGCCGGTATTCGTGGGAGGTCTCCCCGCGTTTCACCGTCCGATCGGAGTTGCGTGGCCGGGAAGACTACGCGATGACCTGCAAGAAGGACTGGGCCGGCGTTTGTCAGTGCACCAAGGATTGACCGAGCCTGTTGACACTTGCCCTTATGGCCGTCAGTCGGGCGGTCGCCCGGCGTTCCTTAACGGAAAATAAACAGAGTACGAACAGACCGTTATAACCGTTGAGGCCGCCGGCTTTCCGGCACTAGCATCCGTGTCGTCGGATGCACTCGTGGGAACCGGTGCAAACTCGAAACCAGAGGTAATGGCGTCCGCCGATACGACATGGACGAGCGGCGGTCATCGTCCGTGAAACACACAGGAGCGAACAAACGTGCAAACGTCAGTCAGGCAAGATCGCGCGCCCGAATCGGGACGGCCCGTCTTTGTCGTCTTTTTCACCAGCCTCGTTGTTGCCATGCTCGTCGTTACGACGGTTGTCGCGAATCTGAGCAGGTCGTTTGCGTCCGATACGCCCGCGAATAGCGAGCTGTCTTCCGCGCGGGTCGAGCAGATCGTGCGCGACTATCTGATGCGGGAGCCGCAGCTCATTTACGACGCGATCGAGGAACTGCAGCGCCGCGAGCAGGCCGAGAGGGTGGAGGAGCTGCGCATTGCCGCCCTCCGGCACGAGGAAGAACTCTACAACAATCCGTCGAGCCCGATCGGCGGCAACGTCGACGGCGACGTCACCCTGATCGAGTTTTTCGACTACCGCTGCGGTTACTGCCGGCACGTGGTGTCGTCGGTCGAAGCGCTGCTGGACGAGGACGACGGGGTCAAGATCATCTACAAGGATCTGCCGATCCTGGGCGAAGACTCGGAACGGGCCGCGCGAGCCGCGCTGGCGAGCCGCGCGCAAGGGGCCTACGAGCGCTTTCATTTCGCGCTGATGCGGGCAGAGGACTTTTCGGAAGAAGGGCTTCTGAGCCTTGCAGAGGCCAACGGCCTGGATGCGGCCCGGCTGCTCGAGGACATGAACGGTCCTGAGGTCAGCCGCGCGATCGAGGAGAACCGCGAGCTTGCGGCCAACATCGGCATCGACGGCACACCGATGTTCATCATCGGCGGCAAGGTCGTCCCGGGCGCCGCCGAGCTCGAGCAGCTCAAGGCCCTGGTCGAGGAGGCGCGTTCGGGTTAGACCGCCGCCGGTCGACTCAAGCGCAGGTCGCGGCGTTCGTTATGAAACTCTTCTATCTGCTAATCATTACTTTATTCCTATGCGGGGCCGTCGGCGCTCAGTCGACTGTTCAGCCGACTGACACCCCCCCCGACGGCGGCCCCCTTCTCGAACTCGATCTACCGGGCGCGATTTCGCTTGCGCTGAGCGCCAACCGGGACATTCAATCGGCCTACCTGGGCCGTGTTTCCGAGGAATACGCGCTGCGCGTTGCCGAGGACCGGTTTCGGCCGAACTTGGAGATCGTCGCCGACAGCGAGGCTGGACGAAGCGGCGACCCGTCGAACCGGGTCGAAACCAATACGGTCGCGCTGGGCACCCGGCTCAGCCTGCTGGTTCCCACCGGCGGTGCGCTGTCCTTCTCGTCGGCCAACCGGCGTGACGCGCTGTCCGGCGGCCCGACCGATTATCAGTCCGGCCTCGACATCTCCTTTGTGCAGCCGCTCTTGCGCGGCGGCGGAATTGCCGTCAATCGCGCCCCGGTGACCATTGCCCAGATCAATGAGCGCGCGAACATACTCGCTCTCAAATCCACGATCAATGGCACCATTACGAACGTGGTCATCGCTTACAGGGCGCTGCTGCTGCAGAAGCGGCAGTTGGACATCGCCGAGCGTTCGCTGACCCGCGCACGCACGTTGCTGGAAACCAACCGTGCGATGATCGACGCCGGACGCATGGCGCCACAGGACATCGTCCAGACCGAGGCCGACGTGTCCCAGCGCGAACTCGACCTGGTCTCGGCCGAGAACGGCGTGGACTCCGCGCGTCTTGCGCTCATCGACATTCTGGATATCGCACCCGAAACGCAGCTGGCGCTTACCGACCCGCTGCGCCTCGAAGACATCGGCGGTCTGGACTTCGAGATCGCCTACGCGCAAGCGCTGGACAATCGCCCGTCCTATCTGCAGGCGCTGCTGCAGTCCGAAATCGCCAGGATCGACGTGCGTACTGCCAGGAATGAGCGGCTTTGGCGGCTCGATGCCGTCGTCACCGCGTCCATTGACGGCGCAGGCGACGGGAGCTACGACGCGGCGCTCAGAAATCTGCGCGACGATCCGGTCGACTACAGCGCGGGCCTGCAGTTCACGATACCGTTTGGCGACCTCGAGCGCAGGCAGGGCGTTATCGACGCCAACGTTGCCATGAGACGGCAGGAACTCAGCCTGCTGGAAATCCGCGAGGCCGTCCGCATCGATATCAAGGACAGGGTGCGCACGATAAAAAACCTTCGCAAACAGGTGGACCTGGCGGCGCGGGCCGCCGACCTCGCGGCGCGGCAGCTCGAGGTCGAGAACCTGAAGCTCTCCCAGGGACGCAGCTCCAACTTTCAGGTCCTGAATCTCGAGGACCAGCTGATCAGCGCCCAGATCAACAAGGCAACGGCGGAGGTCTCCTACCTCAACGCCCTGACCGGGTTGGACGAAGCCCTCGGCACGACGATGGAAACCTGGCGTATTCCCTTTGAAGTCCGGCGGTACGACCCTGATACGCTACTGGCCGGCGCCCGGGAGGGTCAGCGGTGAACGCGCCGCCATCCGGACCGCTGCGGGTGAGGAACGTCGTGCTCGGCGTCGGCGGGCTGTGTCTGCTCGGCGCCACGTATTGGATACACGGCCGGACCGCGTCGATGTTGCCCGGGCCCGCGGACGCTCTGCAGACACACATCGTCGCGGTGGAGCGTCCGATCAGCAAACAGCTGCAGCTGACCGGTACTCTGGCGCCGAAGGAGCAGCAAACCGTCACGGCGCCGTTCGAGGGTCTCGTGCTGGAAAAGCAGGTCAGTCTGGGCCAGCGGGTCAGCGCGGGCGAAGTCCTCGCGCGCATCAATCCCCGTGACATCGAAGTCCAGCTGCGCGACGCAGAAGCCGCCCTGATCAAGGCGGAACAGCGGCTGGCGAACCTGAAAGACTGGAAGAACGGCCTGGACGTCCACAAAGCCAGGCGGGAGCTCGACCGGTCCGAACGCCATTTCGACACGTTGACCCGGCGCGTCGCGCAGTCGAGGAAGCTCCTCGATATCGGCATTATCCCGGCGAGCGAGTATGAGAGCGAGCTGCAGCAGCTCGACGACCAGCGGATGGACGTGGCCTCGGCGCGGGAGGCCCTGGCCAACACCCTGAAGCAGGGTGATGCGGCCGGGCTTGCGATCGCGACGCTCGAACTCGATAACGCGGCCATCAAGGTGCGCAACCTGGCCGAGAAGGTCGCCGAGGCGGCGATCAGGGCGCCCATCAACGGCGTCGTCGTCGCGGCGAGGGCACCCGAAGGCAGCTCGGGAGGAGGCGGCGGCGGAAATCTCGGTTTCGACGTGGGCGACAACGTAAAAGAGGGCCAGGCGCTCTTCTCCATCGCCGACATCGAAGACCTGATCGTGCAGTCGAGCATCAGTGAAATCGACATCAACTCGGTCGAGCTGGGCCAGGCGGCAACGGTCGTCAGCGATTCGCTGCCCGGCGTTACGATGACCGGCCATTTGACGAAAATCGCCTATCAGGCGAAGGCCGACAGCTCGGGGGTGAGCCGTTTCCCGAGCTTCGACATCGAACTCGCCCTCGCAAAGCTTCCGCCGGAACAGCGGGTGCGGCTGGGCATTACCGTGCAACTGGCCATGGACGTGTATCACAAGGATCATGCCATTGTCGTTCCGTTCGACGCCATCCGGGACGGTATGACCGGCACGTACGCGCGCATCGTAACGGACGACGGCGGACTGGAACGCCGGCCGGTGCAGCTCGGTGCGACCTTCGTCGACGGCGTGGAGGTACTCGCAGGCTTACGGCAAGGCGACGTCCTGGCGGTCGACAAGCCGCCCGTCGACGACTACGACGACGAGCTATGATCGTTCTCGAGGACGTCCGCAAAGCCTATCGCCACGAGACCGGGGACGTCGAGGTGCTGAAGCGAATATCCCTGTCGATCGGGCGCGGCGAGCTCGTTTCGATCGTCGGCCAGTCCGGTTCCGGCAAATCGACCCTGATGAATATCCTGGGGATGCTTGCTCCGCCGACGAACGGCCGTTACGTCTTCGACGGCATGGACGTGGCGCGGCTCACTCCCGATCAGCGCGCGGCATTTCGCAACCGGGCTATCGGTTTCGTCTTCCAGGGATTCCACCTGCTTCCCCAGATGACGGCGTTGGAGAACGTCGCTCTGCCGCTGCACTATCGCGGAACGCCGGAAGCGGAAGCGCTCGCGCGCGCCGGCGAGGCGCTGGCGAACGTGGGCCTGGCGGCGCGTGTTCAACACAGGCCGGGACAGCTTTCGGGCGGCCAGCAGCAGCGGGTAGCCATCGCGCGCGCCGTCGTGACCTGCCCACAAGTCATACTCGCGGACGAGCCCACCGGCGCGCTGGACAGCGAAACCGGCGAACACGTCCTTTCCCTGTTTCTCGATCTCAACAAGAACGATGGAATAACGACCGTCATGATCACGCACAATCCGGACGTCGCGGCGCAGTGCCCGCGGCAGCTCGTTCTGAGTGACGGCATGATCGTGAGCGACGCCTGCGAGTCCCTGGAACGGGACTTCACCACTTCGGGAGCCGTGGCATGCGTTTCTGGCGCCGTTTGATCACCCATGCGGCCGTAAGCCTCATGTCGTCCCCGATGCGGTCCTCGCTGGCGCTGCTCGGCATCGTGATCGGCGCGGCAGCCGTCATCGCAATGATCAATATCGGCTACAACGCGAAGCAGGCCATGCTGCGGCAGTTCGACGGCATGGGCGCCCAGGCGACCATGATCGACTACGACGACGGCGCGCAGGTCGGCGTCGTGTCGCTGGTCGAGATCAAAGACCGGTTGTACGAAATGAATCCACAGCTGGAAGCCGTCGCCGTCACGACCGTCGGCGGCGGAACGCTGACGCGGGAAGGTGCAGCCATCGACGCGTCCGTCCTGGGGGCGACCGACGAGTTCTACGCGATGATCGGGGTGACGCTGATGGACGGCCGCTTCACCGCCGAAGCCGACCACGGCCAGGCCTACGCGGTCATGGGGTGGAAGCTGTTCGAGAGCTTCAGAAAACAGGGAACCTACCTCAGCGTCGGCGATACGGTCGTATTCAACGGCGCGCCCGTCACGCTGGTCGGCGTGCTGAACTACAGCCGTCCCACCATGCTGTCGCCCACCGAGATCAACAGCAGCCTGTTCGTGCCGTTGAACAGCTTTCGGAGATTGAATCTGGACACGATCCGCTGGCGCATTCTGGCCATGCGGTCGCAGGAGGCCGACTACCTGGAGACACAACACCGGCTCAAGGCGAGCGTCAAACGGTTTCTGCCCTATACCGACGTCCGCGTCACCAGCCCGGAGCAGCTGATCGAGAGCATGGAGCAGCAAAACAGGATACTGACAATGACCCTGGGCGCCATCGGCGGCGTTTCCCTGCTGGTCGGCGGCATCGGAGTGATGAACATCATGCTGGTTTCTGTCTCGGAGCGCCGCAAGGAAATCGGGCTACGCATGGCGATCGGCGCCCGGATTGCCGACATCAAGCGCCAGTTTCTGGCGGAGGCGCTGATTCTCTGCCTGGTTGGCGGTTGCGCCGGGCTGGCTGCCGGCGTCGCGATCGCCTTCGGCTTCACGCGGTTTTCCGGAGAGCTGTTCGAGTTGTCCAACCTGTCCGTCGTGCTCGGCCTCGGCGTCAGCACGCTGGTCGGCGTTTGCTTCGGCTATTACCCGGCTGCCGCCGCGGCGAAACTCGATCCTGTAGACACCCTGTACGGAGATTAGAACCTATCTCGTCATTGTCCGTAGCTGCTGTCTTCATGCAGCCAGATCCATTAACAGAACATAAAGCCCAGACGAACGTTCGGTTAAGTTGATTGATGACGGGGACGGAGTGTGCAGACTAGTCCATACAATCCCAAACGGAGGTTTTGAGAATGAGTAGACAACTGACAATGATCGCCTGCATCCTGGTATCGGCCGTGATGCTTTCCACGGTCACGTCGCCGGCCCAGGCGGGTTCCGTGACGATCTACAACGACAACTGCACCAAGACGTACAAAGGCAAGAAGGTCAAGCGGGTCACGGTGACGGTCAAGGGTAGAACCGGAAGCAACTGCACCGAAGAGACCCGGACGATCCACCAGGGTGAGTCGACGACGATCCAGCTCCAGGCGAAGTACCACCCCAGCAGAACCAACGGGGGCGGTGTCCGCGAATGCGAGTACACACACAAGGCCTCCGGCGTGTGGAACGGTAGTCGCAACGTCAAGGGCACGGAACATTCGGAAGTCGTCTGCAAGAAGGCCAAGGGCCTGTTTCGCACCTGCCAGTGCAAGAAGCGCTGAGGCGGTAATCGCGTTTCTGTTTCGGCAATACTCCCAATAACAAGACGATGAAGCGACATTTCCTGTCAACGATTCTGTTGACTCTATTGACCTGCGCCGCGACCGTGGGCACAAACGTTGCCGGCGCCGCCTCGACGGGGCTCGGCAACTCGGACTGGGCGCAAATCCAGCAGGCGTACGAGCGATACCGCCACGCGGCCGTCGCGGAGGGAGCGGGTTACGAGGCCCGCAACCACGCCCAGCAGTGGCTGATCGCGTTCGACGGCCGGGGCTTCACGGCGCGGCCGGACGCCGGCGACTGGCGCTGGGGCCTCGAGCTCGTCGGTTACGGTCTCGAGGGCGCCGAGCGTGCCGTTGACGGCCGTGCGTCGGTCGAAACTGAGCAGAACCGTGTGAGCTACGCCTGGGGCGCAACGCTCGAGGAGTGGTTTGTCAACGATACGCGCGGGCTGGAGCACGGCTTCACGTTGCACCGGCGCCCCGAGGGCGCGGGCGAGCGACTGTCTTTCGAGCTTGCGGTGCGCGGAGGTTTGCGGCCGCAAGCGGAAGGCGGCCGTGCGCTGAGCTTCGTAAACGACGCCGGCGCCGCGGTCGTACAGTACGCCGGCCTGAAGGTCTGGGACTCGCGGGGCACCGACCTGCCTGCGCGGCTCGAGGTCGCCGACGGCGGTCGGGTCCGCATCTCCGTTGACGATCGCGGGGCTGCCTACCCGGTGACCGTGGATCCGGTCGCGCAGCAGGCGTACCTCAAGGCGTCGAACACGGACGTAAACGACGGGTTCGGCAAGTCCGTGGCCGTTTCGGGCGACATCGCAGTCGTCGGCGCGCCCTTCGAGGACAGCAACGGGACCGGTGTGAACCCGGCCTCCCAGGCCGACAACAGCGCCTCGTCGAGCGGGGCGGCGTACGTGTTCGTGCGCTCGAACGGCGTGTGGATCCAGGAGGCCTACCTGAAGGCATCCAACACGGATCCGGGCGATGCGTTCGGCCGGTCCGTCGCGGTCTCCGGCAACATCGTCGTCGTCGGCGCGTTGCACGAGGACGGCGGCGGCAGGGGTGTGAACGCGCCCTCCGACAACGGCGCCGAGGACAGCGGGGCGGCGTACGTGTTCGTGCGCTCGAACGGCGCCTGGATCCAGCAGGCCTACCTCAAGGCGTCGAATGCCGACAGCCGGGACGGCTTCGGGAACTCCGTCGCCATCTCGGGCAACGTCATCGTCGTCGGCGCCGCCGGCGAGTGCAGCGCCGGCAAAAGCGCAAAGTCGTCCGCGTCCGACAACAGTACGGAAGGCGGCGGGGCGGCGTACGTCTTTGTCCGCTCGAACGGGGCCTGGAGCCAGGATGCCTACCTCAAGGCGAAGAACGCGGACGTCGACGACTTTTTCGGCGCGTCCGTGGCCGTGTCCGGCGACACCGTGGTCGTCGGCGCGTCCGGCGAGGACAGCGACGGATCGGGGATACACCAGTCGTCGGTGTCCGACAACGGCCTCGAGGACAGCGGCGCGGTGTACGTGTTCGAGCGTCGCGACCGGGCATGGCGCCTGTCGGCCCACCTCAAGGCGTCCAATTCGGACGAAGACGACGGGTTCGGCGGCAGGGTTGCCATATCCGGCGACACTGTAGTCGTAGGCACTCCTTACGAGGACGGCAACGGAACCGGCGTGAATTCCATCTTCCAGCACGACAACGGCGCCTATGACGCCGGTGCGGCGTACGTCTTCAAGCGCGATCGCAAGGGGCGATGGCGTCAGGAGGCCTACCTCAAAGCATCCAACACGGAAGCGCAGGACGGCTTCGGCGAATCCGTGGACGTTTCCGGCGACGTTGTCGTCGTCGGTGCGCGCAGCGAGGACGGCAGCGGCACCGGCGTGAACCCGGATGGCGGAGACAACAACGGTGTCCATCGCAGCGGTGCGGCGTACGTCTTCGTCCGCACGGCGGGGACCTGGTCGCAGCAGGTCTACCTCAAGGCGTCCAACCGGGATACCAACGACTATTTCGGGGAAGCCGTGGCCGTGTCGGGTGACACGGTGATCGTCGGCGCCCCGGCCGAGGACAGCAGCGCCGTGGGCGTGAATGCGCCCTGGACGGACAACAGCGCCGGCAGCAGCGGCGCGGCGTACGTGTTCCGGAGCGTCGACGCTTGCGTGGACGTCTACGATGGCTACGAACTCTGGGTCCGCATTCGCAAGGATACCGCGGAGCTGTTGTTCGACGATTTCAACGGCGACGGCACGATCGACACGTTGGACATTTATGCCCTCGGAGAACAGTGCACCAACTACGGCTGCGCACCTTGCGACTAGCGCGTTCCCGATTCACGGGCGGATAGGTCTTACCTTTCCGCGACGCGCATGTCGTGAGTCGGTGCTGAAACGAACACGGACGGCGCACGAACAAAAACCCGGCCTTGTGGACTCGCGGTAAGGCGATGGCGTCGCCATCCCGGGGCACACCGCCGTGCACACTGCGGCCGAAACATTTCGCTCGGGCAGCGAAACCACTGGGGCTACAACTTGGCCCGCCTTGCGGGCACCGAGCAGTCGGTGCCCGCTTTTTTTTTGGCTTAGCTTCGTTTCTGACGCCAAGCTTACGCCGAGACTAAGAGGATACCGAGATGCGTCACATCCGATCGGGATTTGCCGAGGACTGGGAATGCATCAAGGAAACGCCGGCGAATTTCACGTTGGAGGGCTCCGCAATCTCCGGCTGCGCGCCCGCGCCCGAGATCGTCATCTACGGCTCGCCGGACCGGAGCGGCGAGTCTTACACGCTCAGGAATTTCACGATGCAGGATATGACGCACTTCATCCAGAGAACCGGCGATATGAACGACTGGGTTCGCGCAGTCGAAATACGCAGCGGCATCTGGCGGCTCTATGAGCACGTCGGCCTTGCGGGCAGCAGCCTGTCCACCGCCCCGGGACACGTCGGCGCGACACTCGAGCTCGACAAGCTTTGGAACGGGCAGTGGGACAGGCGGATTTCTTCGATCCGGCCGGTGCGCTGCCGGTGAACGGCGGCGATGCCGGTTGCCCTCGCCGCGGGCTGACTCACCGTGCGGACGAATGGCTGCCCGATCTTCCCGCGAATCGTGACGGATACGGGCCAAGGTCCCGGACAGTACGCCGCAGCGCGTCTGAACCGAAAATAAACAGAGCACGAACAGACAGTTATAACCGTTGAGGCCGCGGGGCTCCGGATCTAGCATGAATTCCGTCGGGCGCATTCGTGCAGTCCGGCCCGGACACAGAAGCAAGGGTGACGATTAGCGAGATTGGTTGGGAAAGGAAACGAAGACGGGGCGGATAGCCGCCGGTTCACCAACAGCCATCGACGGACGTCACTGAAATGAATACACAGGAGCACTCAGGAATGAAACGCTTGATCAAAAGCGGCGCGGCCGGTCGCGGGAGACCCGCCATCGGCGTCATCTTCACGGGTCTTGCCGCCGTCGCGGTGATCGCGGGCCAGACGACGACGGCACGACCGTCGCAGGTGGCCGAAGTGCCGACCGAGCTCGAGCTGTCCTCTGCGCAAGTCGAGCAAATCGTGCGCGACTATCTGAGGCGGGAGCCGCAGCTCATCTACGACGCGATGGTGGAACTGCGGCACCGTGAGCAAGACGCCTACGAGCAGCTAAAGGCGTCCGCCGAGGAGGCGCACGCCGGTTAGGCGCGCCGCACGGTCGTGAGCCCGGTTCGGTTGCCAATCAATTCCACGTTCGGGGGCGGGGTCGCATACGCTCGATTAACCGCCTCTCTCAGAGCGCGCCCGCGCCCCCGAGCTGGATCGCCGGAGCGCCGTCCTGCTCGCCCCCGAGGACAACAGCGATTCACGGAACGTCTGCGGGGGCTACGTCAGAACTGATTCAGGAGATCGTAATGGGCGATCGCACGATGAACTACTTCGACTACAACGAATCTCGTGCAAGGATTCGGGCCAACCGAAAACATGGGTTCGACGCGGTGACGCTCCCCGGTAACGATTCCATCGAAGTGGATGAACAGTCCTCGGTCACCATCGACGAAATACGGGAACACCTACGAAAAATGCGAGCGTCGAAGCCCAGGGGCCCCGGCCCGCGTCACGCGACGACGGACAACCCGCACAGGCATCGAGACGAATGAACAGATCAATCACACTGCTTGTTCTAAGCGCTTTCTTGCTGGTTTTCTGCCACTCCGAGCAGCACACCGAGACCAAGGTGATCAGCTTGCTTGAGACGTCCGAAAGTTGGAACGGCGTGGCTCTTCCGGACTATCCCGAGGGGAAGCCCAGGATCACCGTATTACGGGTCGTCATTCCGCCGAAGACGCAGTTGCCGATGCACAAACACTCGGGGATCAGCGCAGGAGTCGTGTTGAAAGGAGAGCTGGCGATCACTACCGATAGCGGCGAGACGCTGCGACTGCAGGCGGGCGATGCAGTTTCGGAAGTCGTAGACACGTGGCACTACGGCACGAACAGCGGCATCGAACCCGCCGAGGTGATCGTCTTCTACGCAGGCACCGAAGACGGCCCGATTACCGTTCCTAAAGACAGTAAAGAGAACGGGCCAAAGACACCGGGCGGCTCGTCGTTCGAGGTTGACGGAGCAGGAGACGAGTTGCCCGCGACGACTGCCCGCCCGTTGTAAACAACGTCCGTCCCGCCGGACTCCCGCAAAGAGCACCAATTCTAAATCGGCGGTTAAAGGCACGTGAACGGACCGTTACATGTGGTGCCCGGCAAGCAGGCATGTGTTTCAATTCATTTGTACAGACGCGCACCGGCCGTAATCTGACCGCCACGACAAATGCGCCCGTTCATGGCCTTGCCCAATGGACGAGGAAATCTCGCATCGGACGCGTCCCAATGACAGCAAAAACTACCCGAGCGCCAGCGGCTCGGCGAGTGATGGCAATGTGGGAATACTACGTAAGTAACTGGCAGCGCCGAGCCATGATTCGGCACCAACAGCCGTTCAGTTTGGATGCCTATCCTGACCAACAGGATCGCTTCCATTGTCCGCGCGTGAAACTTCCGATCTGCATGCACCCTCTGGTGATGGCCCGTGGCGTGGAAACGACTCGTGTCCTGCTGTTGCAGGCCTGCTATCGGTTTATGGACGAGATCGCGAGCATCGAGGAGAACGTCGTGATCGACGTCAATACGAAGATCCTCAATCGCAGTTACTTGACGGATCTGGACGATTCTTACTGCCAGGTGCTTCGCTCCATCAACATCGATGAATATTTCCACAGCATGATGAGCTCGAGCTATCGCGATCAGTTGCGGGCGCGAACGGGATGCGAACCCATCAGATTCAGGGCGCCGAGCACGCGCGCTGAAATGATCCGGCGAAGCCGATGGATAGAAAACTCCAGGGTGCGGGAGCTGTTCGAGGTCAGCGTTCTTTGTCTGATCGAAAACACCGTCGTAGACTCGTTGCTCGACTGCACGAAAGACGAGCGTTGCCACGATGCATTCATGGAGTTCGTCAGACGCCGTCTTCAGGACGAAGCCTTTCACGGCCGGTTTTATCGTGAGTTGTTGAAGACGGCGTATGAGTGCATCGATATTGATATACAGGAGTCGGTTGCGCGAATAGTGCCCGAATTCATCAGAAATTCCTTGCACGCCCATGAAGCACAACGCAGCTATGCACGCATGTTGCTCGAGTACTGCGGATTTTCGGGCGAGCAATTGGAAACCATCGTCTCGGAAACCTATCCGGAGACGAGTGACGGCAATCTCTTCTCGATGCTCAACATCGATGCCGCCCGCAATCTCGAGCTGCTCGCCCGGATACCGGTGTATCAGCGCGACGACATCAAGAAGTGCTTCGAGCAGCATGGACTCGCCTTGTAACGACAACCGGGTCGGACACAACAGCGTGAACGCCGGGGACCGATCGATCGATGCCGGTCAGAACCTGCGGACGGCGCGGACGTTGTAGGCGGAATTCTTCTGCTCGCGGAAGCCGACGAACCCGTTGCCGCCGACGTCCAGGGACCACGCACGGTTGGTATAAATGCTGTAGCCCGCGGGACAACGGGAGTCACAGCCTTCGTCCCTGTCCTCGGTGGACCCCCAGTAGAAGGACGCCCCCGGGGCGTCGAAGAATTCGCCGATGTTGTCGGGTGTGCCGTCGTTGTCGTAGTCGGCCGCGTACAGGCCGTCGTACATCGCCCGCAGCGTGTCCGCCGCGGGCAGGAACCAGTCGTCGAGCAGGGCACCGGTGGAGGCGTGGATGCTAAGGCTCGCGGCCTGCTGCGCCGCGTAGTAGATCGGCTCCGTATGGAAGTTCGTGTCGATCTGCGGCCCTTCGGTTTCGCTCATCAGGAAATCCCGGGTATTCTCGTACCCCGTGCCCAGGGCCGTTCGGCCCGATCCGGGTATGGCTTTTCCTCTGGCGGTGTTTCCGAAGGCGGTGTTGGTCAGATACGGTCCCCAGTAGTGCTGTGAGTCGTAGCTTGCCGGCGCTGCTTCCAGGTAGGTCCAGATCACATTGCCGCCGGTGTCGGTCCCGTAGGTGCCGTCGTCGATGTAGAAGATCAGGCCGCCGCCAGGGCCGGTGTCGCCGATCTCAAACTTTCGGGTAAACCTCAAGGCGTAGGTGTCGGCGGAACCCGAGTTGACCTCGACCTTCAGGTAGATGCGCTCGTCGACGGTCGCAACGAAGCGCTGCGCGTTGCCGTCGTAGCCGTCATCGATCGCCGCGAAGTGCGTGCTCACGAGATCGCCGCGGTAGGCGGTGACGCGGACATCGCCGCTGTAGGTGCCGCCGCCGTCCGCGCTGTCGTCCCAGGCGACCTCGTACTCGCTGCCGGCGCTTGCGTGGAAGTAGTACCAGTCGGTGTTGTCCGTCGACGCGTTGAGGTCGCCCGCGGTCCAGCGGTCGATCCAGCGGCCGTAAAGCGTGATGTCGCTGGTGACCGCCGTGTTGAAGTCGTAGGGCGTGGTGAGCCCCGGGTCGCTGTACCAGCCGGCAAAGTCTGCCGCGGCCAGGATCGGCGGCGCCGGCTCGGCCGCGGCCTCGCCTTCGATGACGCGCTGGCTCCCGACCTGGTCCGATGCGGCATCGCCGTCGTTGTCGTCGAAGCGCATGGTGTAGACGGAACCTTCGTGAAACTGAGCATAGAGCGCAACGGCATCGGTTACCGGTGTGTTGAAGTCGTAAGGCCTGGTGACGTCCCCGAAGGGGCCCAGGCTCTCGCCCCAGTGGGTAAACTCGTAACCATCGAGATAGGTGGGGATCACTGCGGGCTCGACAGCGGTACCGCCCTCGCCGATGGTCTGGCCCGGTACAAAAGGCCTGCCCCTGAAGAACCGCACGATGTGTTGGGTGGTCCGCGATATCCATCCGGCATACAGGGTGGTATCGCGGGTGACGGCGGTGTCGAAGTCGTAGGCGCGTATGAGCGTCTCGTCGCTGAACCAGCCTCTGAAGTCGTAGCCCGGCCTGACCGGCAGCGAGGCGGGCGGGGCGGCCGTGTAGCCCGCGCCGACGGTCTGGCTCGGCACCTGGGTGGTGTCGTCGCCGTCGTTGTCGTCGAAGCGCACCGTGTAGCGCGCGCCGACGGCGGCGGGCGTGGCCGCGAGCACCCGGGCCGACACCCAGTTGGCATGGAACGTGACGTCGGTCGTACCGGTAATCGTGTACACGTCGCCGGGCATGTAGCGGGTGCCGCCGAAGCCCGCGTCCGTGAACCAGCCGTCGAACACGTAACCGTCCCGGAGCGGCACGGTAGCGTCGAGCGTGAACGAGGCGTCGCTCTCGAGGAAGCTGCCGTCGCCGGGCAGGTTGGCCGACTCACCGGAGGGATCGGTGTAGGCGATGCCGTGTTTGCGCAGCCACCGGGCGTAGAGCGTCACGTGGGAATCCGGCATGTCCAGGGTGGCCGAACCGTGAGCGTGATGGTGATCGCCGTCGCCCTCGGCCGTCGTGTTCCAGCAGTCGAAGTGGTGGTCGTCGCGGTACAGGGAACCGTCATGGGCCAGTACCGTGACCGGCTCACCGGCGATATAGGTGTTGCTGTCGGTCGGTACGGTGCCGCCGTCGCTGTCGTTGTGGTGGTAGGTGACGGTGTAGACCGCGGCCCACTGGGCGTAGAGCGTCGTGTCGCCGGTGATCGTGAAGCTGTCGGAATAGACCGTGCCCTGGCCGTCGGCCTGGCCGTTCCAGCCGGTGAAGCGGTAGTCGGTGACGGTCATGCCGTTGTCGCCGGCGACGCTGACGGAATCGCCGCTGCCGTAGGGCGCGTCGTCGATCGGCGCCGAGCCGCTGTTCAACGTGGTATTGGCGGGCAGGTTGGCGTCGTAGGTGACCGAGAGCGCGAACGCCCACTGGGCGTAGAGGGTCACGTCGGCGGTGCCGATGACCAGCGACGCGCCGGGGGCGTGGGTGCCTCCGGTGCCGTCGGGCAAGGTGTTCCAGCCGGCGAAGATGTAGCCGGTGCGCACCGGTATCTCAGTGCTGATCGGCGCCGCCGTTCCGGGGTAATAGGTGGCGTCGTCCCGGGGCACGCCGATCGTTTCGTCGGCCACGTTGTCGTGGTAGGTCAGCGAATACACTGGGGCATCGGTCCATTGCGCATGCAGGATGACGTCCGCGGATCCCATCGTCAGCGTTCCGCCGGCGGCGTACACCGATCCGCTGCCGTCGCGCGCGGTGTTCCAGCCGATGAAGGCATGACCGGCTCGTTCGGGGACGCTGCTGCTCAGGGACACGACCGATCCCGCGACATAACCGGTGCTTGCCGACGGCACGCCGATCAGCTCGCCGTCGACGTTGTCCTCATAGAGGACCCGGTAGGTGACCCCGGTCGTCCACTGTGCGTACAGAGTCAGGTTGGTGGCGCGCATAATCAAGGTACTGCCGGCTGCGTAGCCGGTGCCGGTGCCGTCGGGCAAGGTGTTCCAGCCGGCAAAGCTGAAGCCCGTTCGTTCCGGGATGCTGCTGCTGAGCGCCACCACCGATCCCGCGACGTAGCCGGTGCTCGCGGACGGTACGCCGATCGGCTCGCCGTCGACGTTGCCCTCGTAGAGGACCCGGTAGGTGGCCCCGGTCGTCCACTGTGCGTACAGGCTCAGGTCCGCGGCGCCCATGGTCAGGGTGCTGCCGGCTGCGTAGCCGGTGCCGGTGCCGTCCGGCAAGGTGTTCCAGCCGGCGAAGCTGAAGCCGGTTCGTTCCGGGACGCTGCTGCTGAGTGCCACCACCGATCCCGCGATGTAGCCGGTGCTTGTCGACGGCACACCGATCAGCTCGCCGTCGACGTTGTCCTCATAGAGGACCCGGTAGGTGACCCCGGTCGTCCACTGTGCGTAAACGGTCACGTCGGCGTACGCCATCGTCAGCGTGCCGCCGGCCGCGTAGGCAATGCCGGTGCCGTCGGATGCGGTGTTCCAGCCGGCGAAGCTGAAGCCGCTTCGTTCGGGGATGCTGCTGCTGAGTTCCACAGCCGATCCCGCGGCATGGCCCGTGCTCGCCGCCGGTACGTCGATGGTTTCGCCGTTGACGTTGTCGTCGTAGGTGACGGAATAGGTCGCGCTGTCGTCGCCGCAGCCGGACAGTGCAATCAGTATCAGGCAGATACAGGCAATCCCGTCGAAGCCGCGACCGCACTGCCGGAACGTTCTAACCAAAGCTGCGCCTCTCATACATTCCCGTTGCATTGTTCGTCCATGACGGTGCGCACGAAGGCGCTCCGATCCAATGCCGGCCCACGTGACGGTGTTCCAAACGATTCGAGCGGCGGTGTTTCAGCCGACCCTGCCCACCCACCGGTGGCGTACAGTCGAGAACGGTTTGCTCAGGGTATCGAGGCGCTCAACGGCGTGAACAGCGGCACGAGGGGCGATGGTCATTGCCCAGCCGGGCTGCGCGTTGGTGGACAGGTGAAGTGCTCACCAGCGGATTCGACGAAACATCACGAGCCGCTGTCCACGCCGTTAAGAGGCCGAGTGCAATCAGTTTCCGTACGTCTTGGTCTTTCGAGATACCTGCGCCAAAGAAGTCGTTTGTCCAACGTTGTGTCCGATCCTGTTCATGTTAGTGAAACCGGCCATCGGGACAACGGATATAACGGTCTGTTCGTGTTCCGTTTATGTTGGTTTAAGGAAAGGCGCTGGCGATGCGTTATGTGGAATGCGAGCGTTCAGCGGCCAATCGATCGGGCCGCGAGACGAATGCCGTCCGGGCCGGGACCACCCATTTCCTTAAACCAACATAAACGGAACACGAACAAGACGTTATAGGACGTGTACTTCAGCCGGCCTGGTGCTCCAATCGAAGACGGTGGAGAGCACTCCACGGGCCGACTGCAACTGAACTCGAGGTGGAAATCAGGAAGATGACCAAACGGACAAATTCGATGGCTCGCGGCTTTGGAACGGCGCCGATCCTGTCGAAAGTAAACTCCGACAACACCGGAGCCGAGTTGGACGTGCATCCCGGCAAGCTGCGCCTGCTTGCGCCGGGCAGCGAAGCAATGCAGTTCGCTGTGGACGAGATCTGCCTGGACACGCTGCCGGCCGCCGAGGCGGAGCGGGTCGCCAACGCACCGCCGGCTCGGCGGATCCAGTTCGCCGCCGGCCGCGCCGCCGCCCGCGGTGCTTTGCGGAAACTCGGGAAGAACGTTGCGACGATACCGGTCGGATCGATGCGTGAACCCCTTTGGCCTGCGGACACCGTGGGCAGCATCACCCACACCGATCGCTGCGCGGTGGCCTGGGTCGCTCGGCGCACCGACTATGCCGGACTCGGTGTCGACGTGGAGCGGGTCAAGCGCTTGCCGGACCGGGCGTGGTCGTTGATCCTGAGCCCGTACGAACTGTTCTGGACGAAGAGCTGGGCTGACCGGCAGCTTGCGGCAACCGCGTTGTTCAGCGTGAAAGAGAGTATTTACAAAGCCGTGTTCCCGACCGTGCGTCGTTTCGTCGACTTCGACGAAGTCGAGCTGGCGTTCGATCGGCGGGGTGATCGACTGATCGCGCACCCGGCAACCCGGCTGTCGGCCGAACTGGACGGAATGCAATTGCACGCCGACTTCACGATCAACGGGGAGTCCGTTACGTCCTGGGCCGCGTTGGTCGCCGCGGAGTCCGATTCGCGGCATCGAATGTATCCATGACACCTTATATATAGACGTCGATCTGGACTGGGATGGCGATGCCGGGTTCGTCGGAACCCCGCGCCGCGGCGGGTCATCGTCAGTCTCCGACACCGGTGGTATTTCCGGTCCCTGCAAACCAATCTCTGTTTCTGTCGTCAGACTGCCGTGTACCCGCCGTCGATGGGGATGACCTGGCCGTTCAGCATGCCCGACGCCGGCGACGCCAGATACAAGACGAGGTCGGCCACCTCGATCGGCTTGCCGAAGCGACGCAGCGGGATTCGCTGCTTGACGGGGTCGCCCTTCGCCGGGTCGCTCCAGACCTGCATACCCATGTCGGTCATCACGACCGTCGGCGCGATGGCGTTGACGCAGACGTTGTGCGGCCCCCATTCGTTGGCCATCACCTTGGTCAGCGAGTTGAGGCCGCCTTTCGACGCGCAGTACGCGGCGTGCGCATGCGAACCCACGAGCCCCGAAATCGACGTGACGTTGATGATCCTGCCCCATTCGCGTTCGATCATGCCGGGGGCGATCGTCTGGGCGAGCAGGAACGGGGCCCGCAGGTTGATCGCCTGCGTCGCTTCCCAGTGTTTGAGGGAGGACGAGACCAGCTCCTCGACAAAGACGACGCCCGCGTTGTTGACCAGTACGTCGACGGCGCCGAACCGGTCGAGTGCGCTGTGGGCGGCGGCGCGGGTGGCCTCGACGGACAGGAAATCCGCCACCGTGAGATGGCAGCGCCGGCCGAGTCCGCGTACGGTCGCCGCCGTCTTTTCCAGGCCGCCACGGTCGCGCCCGACCAATGCCAGATCCGCCCCCGCCTCCGCCAGCACCGCGGCGATAGCCGCACCCAGGCCGCGCGAGGCGCCGGTGACCATCGCGGTCCTGCCGTCGAGCGCAAAGCGGTCCCGGATCGTGGACATCGTCGATATGCCGCCGGATTCCATACCCGCGGGCCGATTGGCGCAGACCCGGTGTTCGAGCACGGCAAGCTGCATCTGCTCCAGTTTCCCCGCTTGCTCGAGCGGGTCGTAAACGAGCTGCGGTCCGCCCATGACGGAATCCTGCAGAATCTGCTCCACCGGCCCGAACGAACGTTCGTCGTTGATGGAATGACACTCTACCGCGGGTTCCGCCGCGGGCGACTTTAGGGTTTTGGTTAGCTGACTTTTCATTTGATTTACTCGTGTGTGTTTGTTTGCAACGACGCTCGTTGCCCGTCCCGGGCGCATCGGTAGATACCCGCCCCGCCTTTCCTGCGGGTCACTGTCGTAGCTCTGGTACCAGCTGCGTCGTTGTCGATAGGTCTTTTTAAGAAAACAATCCGTAACGGAGCACTATCCCGTATCCGTCAGGGCTGGCCGTCAATACGAATCGTAGTAAGGTCGATCAGTTGCAGCCCGGACTCGTCGGCCACGTAGGCATAGCCGCCCTCGATCGTCACGCCCCGGGCGTCCCCCGGTGTGTCCACGCGCCCGACAATCGCAGGGTTTGCCGGATCGCGAACGTCCACTATCCGAAGCCCGGCCTCGCCGTCGGCCAAGTAGGCATAAACGCCGGCAACCGCCACGGCACGAGCCTGTCCCGGCGTGTCCACGTGCCCGACGATCGCCGGACGGGCCGGATCGCTCACGTCCACGACCTGGAGCCCGCCTTCCGATCTGTCGGCGACATAGGCGTAGCCGCCCGCGACCGCCACGCTATTGGCGTCCCCCGGCGTGATCACGCTGCCGACAATCGTCGGATTGGCCGGATCGCTGACGTCCACCACCCGAAGCCCGCCGTTGTCTCCGGCCGCGACGTCCACACGGTCCGTCACATAAGCGTAGTCGCCCGCGACCGCCACGCCATGGGCGTTCCCCGGCGTGACCACGCTGCCGACGATCAGCGGATAGGCCGGGTCGTACACGTTCACCACCTGAAGCCCGGCGTCCCGGTCCGCCACATAGGCATAACCATCGACGATCGTCACGCCCTCGAGCGATCCCGCCGTGGTTGCGCCGACAGGTATCGGCTTGCCCGGATCGCTCACGTTCAACACCTGAAGCCCGTCGTCGTGGGCCACGTAGGCGTAGCCGTCCGCAATCGTCACAGCCCCGGCCGCGCCCGGCGTGGCCACGCTGCCGGTCAGCAACGGGTTGGCCGGATCGCGCACGTCCACCACCTGAAGCCCGAAGTCCTCATCCGCCACATAGGCGTAGCCGCCCGCGACCGCCACGTCCCGCGCCCATCCCAGCGAATCCACGCCGGCGATCGGGCCGGCTTGAACGGCCGGGCCGACCGCGTCGAGTTCCACCACCTGAAGCCCGGCGTAGTCGTCCGCCACGTAGGCATAGCCGCCCGCGACCGTTACGCCCTGCGCCCGCCCCGGCGTGTCCGCGCCGCGGATCAACACCGGGTTGAGCGGATCGCTGACGTCCACCACCTGAAGCCCGACAAAGTCGGCCAGATAGGCGCGACCGCCGGCGATTGTCACACTCTCGGGCGACCCGGGCAGGTCTACGCCCGCGACCACCGCGGGGCTGGCCGGATCGTTCACGTCCACCACCAGAAGTCCGGCGTCCTCGTCCGCCACATAGGCATAGCCGCCCGCGACCGTCACGTCGAACGCCCATCCCGGCGTATCCACGGCGCCGACCGGCACCGGGGTAGTCGGATCGCTGACGTTCACCACCTTGAGCCCGGCTCCGGCCGTCACATAGGCATACTCGCCGGCGACGGTTACAGCACCAGTCTGGCCGAACAGGGTCACGCGGCCGGCAATCGCCGGGCTGGTCGGATCGCCGACGTCGACCACCCGAAGCCCGTCGCCGTTGGCCACGTAGACGTAACCGCCGGCGATCGTGAGACCGTAAGCCGTCCCCTGCATGCCCAGGGAGGCGGCGATCGTCGGGTTGGCCGGATCGCTGACGTCCACCACCGTCAGATCGCCAAAGTCAGCCACATAGGCGTAGCCAGCGGCGATCGCCACGTCTTCAGCCCACCCCGACGTGGCCACGCTGCCGACCGTCATCGGGTTGGCCGGATCGCTGATGTCCACCACCCGAAGTCCGGCGTCCTCGTCCGCCACGTAGGCGTAACCGCCGGCGACGACCACTGCGTTGGCCTCCGGCGTGTCCAGGTTGCCGACGATCGGGTCGCGTTGCAGAACGGTGATCGAAAAGGCCGGCAACGAGGCCTCACCGCCGTAGCCGTCGGTGACGGCAATGACGATGTCTGCGTCCGTACCGACGTCGGTATCCGACGGCGTCCCGGACAGGTTGCCTGTGGCGCTGTCGAAGACGGCCCAGGACGGTAAGTGGGTGACGCTGAACGTCAGCGTATCGCCGTCCGCATCGCTTGCGGTCGGCTCGAACAGATAAGGCTCGGTTGCTCCGACGGTCGTGGCCGGATCGCCAGAGATCACGGGGTCGGCGTTGGCCCGTTCGACCGTGATCGAAAACGCGGGCAGGGACGCCGTGCCGCCTGCGCCGTCGCTGACGGCAATGACGATGTTTCCGTGCACACCGATGTCTGCTGCCGACGGGGTCCCGGACAAAGCGCCCGTAGTGCTGTCAAAGCTGGCCCAGCCCGGCGCGTTAGTGGCGTTAAACGTCAGCGCATCGCCGTCCGCATCGCTTGCGGTCGGCGCGAAGGTATAGGGCTGACCGGATTCGACGGTCGTGACCGGGTTTCCCGCGATTACGGGATCGGCGTTTATCGGGTCGACGGTCGTTGACGTCACCGTGATCGAGAAGCCCGGCAGCGAATCGGTGCCGCCGACACCGTCGCTGACGACAATGACAATGTTGTCGTAGGTCGCGACGTCCCTGTCCGCCGGCGTCCCCGACAAGGTGCCCGTGGCGGTGTCGAAGCCGGCCCAGGACGGTGTGTTGTAGGCGGTGAACGTCAGCACGTCCCCGTCCGCGTCGCTCGCGGTCGGCACGAACGTATAGAGCTGACCGGCGTCGACGGTCGTGACCGGGTCTCCGGTAATCACGGGGGCGGTGTTCGGGGGATCGACCGGCTCGATACCGTTGACACCCGGACCGTCGCCGCCGCACGCGGACAGCGTGGCCACCAAGAGCATAGCGAGGGCTCGCAAATGGTGTTTTTTGAGACTGCTTTTAGTCATGTTTTGTCTCGCTTAACGCTGGCTGTTGACCGGAAGTGCATTGAGATCGATCACGTGAAGCCCGGACCCGGCGTCGGTCACGTAGGCGTAACCGCCGACGACCGCCACGTCCACGATCGATCCCGGTGCGTCAACGCCGGCAACCAGCACCGGGTTGGCCGGATCGCTGACGTCCACCACCCGAAGTCCGGACGGGCCGTCAGCCACATAGGCGTAAACGCCCGCGATCGCCACGGCACGGGCGTCTCCCGGTGTGTCCACGCTGCCGACGAGCACCGGGTTGGTCGGATTGCCCACGTCCACTACCCACAGCCCACCTTCTTCTTTGTCGGCCACGTAGGCGTAGCCGTCCGCAACCGCGACGCCCCGGGGGTCGTCAAACGTCTCCACGCTGCCGACGATCACCGGCCTGACCGGGCTGCCGACGTAAATGACCCGGAGCCCGCCTTCGGCGTCCGCCACGTAGGCAAAATCGCCGGCGACGGCCACGTCACGAGCCACGTTTGGTGTGTCGACGCTGCCGGCGATCACCGGGGTTGTCGGATCCGTCGCGTCGACCACCTGGAGCCCGGAACGTCCGTCGGTCACATAGGCGTAGCCGCCCGCAACCGCGATGCCCCGGGCGTCGCCCGGCGTGCCCACGCCACCGACAATCACCGGGGCGGTCGGATCGCTCACGTCGACCACTTGCAGCCCGCCGCCGTTGGCCACGTACGCATAAGCATCGACGATCGCCACATCGTCCGCCCATGCCGTCGTGGCCACGCTGCCGCTCGGCATCGGGTTGGCCGGATCGCGCACGTCCACCACCCGGAGCCCGCCCTTGGAGCCATCCGCTACATAGGCGTAGCCGTTCGCGGCCGCGACGCCCCGCGCCCATCCCGGCGTATCCACGCCGGCGATCGGGCCGGCCTGATCGGCCGGCTCGATCGCATCGAGCGCCACGACCTGCAGCCCGGCATAGTCGTCCGCGACGTAGGCGTAGCCGTTCGCAATCGCCACGCCTCGCGCCTGCCCCGGCGTGTCCGCGCTGCCGGTCAGTACCGGGTTGAGCGGATCGCTGACGTCCAGAACCTTGAGCCCGACAAAGTCGGCCACATAGGCGCGGTCGCCGACAACGGTCACGCTCTCGGCCCGCCCCGGCAGTGCCACGCTTGCGACGATCGCCGGGCTGGTCGGGTTGCCGACGTCCACCAGATGGAGGTCGGCGCCCTCATCCACGACATAGGCATAGCCGTCCGCGACCGTCACGTCATAGGCCCACCCCGGCGTGTCGGCGCTGGCGGCCACCGCCGGGTTGAGCGGATCGCGCACGTCCACTACCTGAAGGCCGCCACTCCCGTCCGCGACATAGGCATAGCCGCCGCCGACGGCCACGTCATGGGGCAGCTGCGGCGTGTCTGCGCCTGCGACGATCACCGGATTGGTCGGATCGCTCACATCCACCACGTGCAGCGGGCCGTAGGGGGCGGCCACGTAGGCGTAACCGCCTGCGACCGCTACCCCGAACGCCACGGTCAGCCCCGTGTCCGCGTGACCGACAATCGCAGGGTTGGCCGGATCGTTCACGTCCACGACCTGAAGGCCCGACACGCCGTCCGTCACGTAGGCATAGCCATCGGCGACCGCCACGCCAATCGCGTTCCCCGGCGTGTCGACGCTGCCCACGATCACCGGGTTGGCCGGATCGCTCAGGTCGAGCACCTGGAGCCCGGCTGTGTTGGCCACTACGTAGGCGTAACCGTTGGCGACCACTACGTCCTGAGCGTCATCCGGCAGGTCCACGTTGCCGACGATCGGATCTCGTTGCTCGACGGTGATCGAAAACGCCGGCAGGGACGCCGTGCCGCCAACGCCGTCGCTGACGGCAATGACGATGTTTTCGTACGCACCGACGTCGCTGTCCGAGGGTGTGCCGGACAAGGTGCCGGTGGCGCCGTCAAAACCGGCCCAGCTCGGCAAGTGAGTAACGGTGAAGGTCAGCGTGTCGTCGTCCGGGTCGCTTGCCGTCGGCGCGAAAGTATAGAGCTGACCCGCTTCGACGGTCGTGGCCGGGTTTCCCGCGATCACGGGGCCGGCGTTGGCTTGCTCGACGGTGATCGAAAAGGGCGGCAGGGAATCGGTACCGCCGCGGCCGTCGTCAACGGCAATGGCAATACCGGCGTACATACCGACGTCAGTAGCCGAGGATGTCCCCGACAGGGTGCCGGTGGCGCCGTCAAAGGCGGTCCACGACGGCGCGTTGGTGACGGTAAACGTCAGCGCGTCACCGTCCGCATCGCTTGCGGTCGGCGCGAACGTATAGGGCTGACCGGCTTCGATGGTCGTGACCGGGTTTCCCGCGATCACGGGGTCGGTGTTTACGGGGTCGGCGTTCGTTGATGCCACCGTTATCGAAAACGGCGGCAGGGAAGCCGTACCGCCGCGGCTGTCGCCAACGGCAACGACAATGTTTTCATACGTGCCGACATGCGCTTCCGACGGCGTTCCGGACAGGCTGCCGGTGGCGCTGTCAAAGTTGGCCCAGGCCGGCGCGTTGTCGACCGTGAACGTCAACGTGTCGCCGTCCGCATCGCTTGCCGTCGGCGCAAATGTATAGGGCTGACCGGCTTCGACGGTCGTCGCCGGATTTCCATCGATCACGGGATCGGTGTTTACGGGGTCGACGTTCGTCGGTGTCACCGTTATCGAAAACGGCGGCAAGGAATCCGTACCGCCGCCGCCGTCGCTGACGGCAATGACAATGTTGTCGTACGCCGCGACGTCGGTGTCCGCGGGCGTCCCGGACAAGGTGCCCGTGCCGGTGTCGAAGCCGGCCCATGATGGCGTGTTGTAGGCGGTAAACGTCAATACGTCCCCGTCCGCGTCGCTTGCGGTCGGCGCGAACGTGTAGGGCTGCCCGGCGTCGACGGCCGTGACCGGGCTTCCGGTAATCACGGGAGCGGTGTTCGGGGGATCGACCGGATCGGAGTCGCTGCCCCTCCAGCTGTCGTCGCCGCACGCGGACAGCGTGGCCACGAAGAAGATAGCGGCGGCTCGCAAATACGTGTTCATGTCATTGCCTCGTTTCATGACGGGCTACACCGATCGGGGAACCCCCGTCGGTTCGTGATTCATCAGACTGCCGGCAACGATCGGCTGAAGACCGCGGAGAGCTGCTGCTCCCCGCAGCCTGACGGATCTCGCCGGTTAAAACCTGCGGACGGCGCGGACGTAGTGGTATGCCTCTTTCTGCTCACCAACGTCCACGAGGCCGTTGCCGCCGACGTCCAGCGACCACGCGCGGTTGACGTAGTAGTAGAAGAAGAAAAAACAGGACGCGTCGCACGGAACATCGATGTCTTCGGTGGACGCCCAATAGAACGATGCGTTTGGAGCGTCGCGGAATTCGCCGACATTGTCCGGTGCGCCGTCGTTGTCGTAGTCGGCCAGGTAGAGGTTGCCGTACATCTCGCGCAGCGTGTCCGACGCGGGCAGGAACCAGTCGTCAAACAGGACACCGGTGGCGCTACTGAAAATGCTCAGGCTGACGGCCCGCTGCGCGGCATAGTAGATCGGCTCGCTGTCGAATCTCCCGTCGACCTGCGGTCCTGCATTCTGGTCCGCGATGAAGTCCAGGGTGTTGTCGTACCCGGTGCCGAGTGCCGTGCGGTTCGATCCCGGTATTGCAATTCCCCTCGTGGCCGCAGGTCCGGAGCCGAGTTGGTACGGTCCCCAGACGTGCCGCGAATCGTGACGTGCCGGCGCCGCCTCCAGGTAGGTCCAGATCGTGTTGCCGGCGCCGTCCATCCCGTAGGTACCGTCGTCGATGTAGAAGATCAGCCCGCCGCCGGGGCCGGTATCGCCGGCCTCGTACTTTCGGGTGAACCTCAACGCATAGCTGCCGGCGGTGCCCGAATTGACCTCGACCTTCAGATAGATCCGCTCGTCGACCGTTGCAATGATGCGCTGCGCGTTGGCTGCGTAGCCGTTATCGACGGTCGCGAAGAAGGTGCTTGCGAGATCGCCGCGGTAGGCGGTGACGCGGACGTCGCCGCCGTAGGTGAAGCTGCCGTCGGCGCTGTCGTCCCAGGCGAGCTCGTACTCGCTGCCGGCGGTTGCGTCGAAGTAGTACCAGTCGGTGTTGTCCGTCGACGTGGCAAGGTCACCCTCTGTCCAGCGGTCGATCCACCGGGCGTACAGCGTGATATCGCCGGTGACGGCCGCGTTGAAGTCGTACGCCGCGGTCAGCCCGGGGTCGCTGTACCAGCCGGCAAAGTCCGCCCCGGCCAGGACCGGCGGCGCGGCGGGCTCGGCCGCGGCGTCGCCTTCGATGATTCGCTGGTTCCCGACCTGGTTCGACGCGGCATTGCCGTCGTTGTCGTCGAAGCTCACAGTGTAGGCGGGGTCGTACGCTCTTAACGACCCGATCGTCAGGTCGGCGGTGACCGGCGCGTTGAAGTCAAACGGTGTAATCTCGGATTCGCGCAGATCTATCCACTGGATAAAGTAGAGTGTATCGCCGGAGATGTCTGTACCGTCGGGGAGCGGCCCGGGATCGAAGGCGCTGGCGCCCGCGAACACGGTCTGCGGCGGATAGATGCCGCCCTGGAAGCTCACGGTGTAGCTGACGCTCAAAGAAACCCATCGGGCGTATAGCGTGATGTCCGCGGTAATTGCGGTGTCGAAGTCGTAAGCCCGGGTGAGCGCCGGGTCGCTGTACCAGCCAGCAAATTCGAACTCGGCCCTCACGGGCTGTGTGGGCGGGACGGCCGTATCGCCGACCGCAACGGTCTGGCTCGGAACCTGGGTCGTGCCGTTGCCGTCGTTGTCGTCGAAGCTCACGGTGTAGCTGGCACCGAGCGCGGACGGCGTGGCCGTCAACGTTCCGGCTTGCACCCAGTCGGCATAGAAACCGACGTCGCCGTTACTGTTTATTGTGTACACGTCGCCGGGCATGTAGCGGGTGCCGCCGAAGCCTGCATCCGTGTACCAGCCGTCGAACACGTAACCGTCGCGGACCGGCACGGCGGTGCTGATCGTGAACGACGCGTCGTTTTCGACGTAGCTGCCGTTTTGCGGCAGGTTGTTCGATTCGCCGGAGGCATCGGAATACGAAATGCCGAATATCTGCAGCCAGCGGGCGTACAGCGTCACGTCGGATGCCGGCATGTCGAAGGTGGTCGAACCGCTGGCGTCATACGCCGTGCCGCCGCCTCCCGCCGCGGTGTTCCAGCCGCCGAAGCTGTAGCCGCTGCGCGCGAGGTTGCCGTCGTTGGCGCTGACCGTGGCCGGTTCGCCGGCGGCATAGCTGTTGCCGTCGACCGGTACGGTGCCGGTGTCGTTCGAGTTGCCGTCGTAGGTGACGGTGTATAGCGGTAGCCACTGCGCGTAGAGCGTCGTGTCGTCCGCGATCGTGAAGCTGCCCGCATAGGCCGTGCCCTGGCCGTCGGCCTGGCCGTTCCAGCCGGTGAAGCGGTAGCCGCTGACGGTCATGCCGTTGTCGCCGGCGACCGTGACCGAATCGCCGACGTCGTAGGACGTGGCGTCGATCGGTGCCGAGCCGCTGTTTAACGTGGCATTGGTGGGCAGGTTGGCGTCGTAGGTCACATACAGCGCGACCACCCACTGGGCGTAGAGGGTCACGTCCGCGGTGCCGATGACCAGCGAAGCCCCGGGGGCATAAGTGCCTCCGGTACCGTCCGGCAACGTGTTCCAGCCGGTGAAGTCGTAGTCGGCGCGCACCGGGACAGTGGTGCTTATCGACACCGTCGCGCCCTGGTAATAGGCGTTGTCGTCCCTTGGCACACCGATCGTTTCGTCGGCCACGTTGTCCTGGTAGGTAAGCAAGTAGACGGGGACGTCGGTCCACTGTGCATACAGGAACACGTCCGCGGATCCCATCGTCAGCGTTCCGCTGGCCGCGTACGCCATCCCGCTGCCGTCGCGCGCGGTGTTCCAGCCGGCAAAGGTATAGCCGGCTCGTTCCGGGATGCTGCTGCTCAGGGCCACCACCGATCCCGCGATATAACCCGTGCCTGCCGTCGGCACGCCGATCAGCTCGCCGTCGACGTTGTCGTCGTAGACGATCGCGTAGGTGGTTCCGGTGGTCCACTGCGCGTACAGGGTCACGTCGGCCGACGCCATGATCAGTGTGCCGCCGGCCGCGTAGACGATGCCGGTGCCGTCGGGCGCCGTGTTCCAGCCGGCGAAGCTTGCGCCCGTTCGTTCGGGGACGATGCTGCTGAGCGCCACCTCTGTCCCGGCGACGTAGCCCGTGCTCGCAGTCGGCACGCCGATCAGCTCGCCGTCGACGTTGTCCTCGTACAGGATCGTGTAGGTAGGCCCGGTGGTCCACTGCGCGTACAAGGTCAGGTCCGCGTCACCGATGAGCAGCAGGCCCCCGGCGGCATAGGTTATGCCGCTGCCGTCGGGTACGGTGCTCCAGCCGGCAAAGGCAAAGCCGGTTCGTTCGGGCACGATGCTGCTGAGCGCCACCAGCGATCCCGTGGCGTGACCGATGCTTGCGGTCGGCACGCCGATCATCTCGCCGTCGACGTTGTCTTCGTAGAAGACCGCGTGGGTGGCTCCGGTGGCCCACTGCGCGTACAGCGTCAGGTCAGCGTCACCGACGACCAGCAAGGCGCCGGCGGCATAGGCGACCCCGGTGCCGTCGGGCGCGGTGTTCCAGCCGGCAAAGACATAGCCCGTTCGTTCGGGGACGCTGCTGCTCAGCGTCATCGTCGTGCCCTTGGCAAAGGAGGCGCTCGCAGGCGGTACGTCGATGACTTCGCCGTGGACGTTGTCGTCGTAGCTGACGGAGTAGGTTGCGCTGTCGTTGCTGCCGCAGCCGGACAGTGCAATCAGCAGCAGACAGATACAGGCAATGCCGTCGAAGCCGCTGCCGTATTGCCGAAGCCATTCAAAAGATGTGGTGCGCCTCATAACATTCCCTCAGCATTGTTCGTCCGTGACGGCCTGCACGAGGCATGCCTTGTCCGATTCGTTGCCGGCCTGTGCGACAGTGTTCCAACAAGTGGATTTGACGAAACGTCGCGAGCGACTATTCACGCCGCGGCGAGGCCGGTGTAGTCAATTCCCGTGCGTTCGGTCACTTGAGATGCCTGCGCAGCAAAGGTCATCGGCTACACGTTTTTCCGATCGTGTTCATGTTAGGAAAACCGCCCGTCGGGACAACGGATATAACGGTCTGTTCGTCTGCCGTTTATGTTGGGTTAACAATGCGATGCGAAGCCTGCGTCACCGCGTCAGGCCGCACTGTTTCGATCGGAGAGGCGCGCGGGAACCCGTCCGTCAGCAGCCGATCGGTGAGCGCGATCTGTCCGGAATACGCCGGCGCGCCGATTGCGAATGTCGGTGAAGCCGCACGCGTTCAGTCCACGCTCAATCGGCGCAAACGGGCACGCTCAGACGAAGAGGCTCCACATCAGCAGGAATATCCCGACCTCGGACAGGAACAGTTTGACGAGCAGGCTGATGGCTTTGTCGGAGACGTGTTTGAGGGCGATCACGCCGAAGAAACTGCCCAGCACGGCGCCGATACCAAGCGGTATTCCGAGCTCCGTATTGAGCTGTCCGTACTCCAGCTGCCCGTAGATAGCCGACACCGACGAGCCCGCCATCATCACCAGGCAGGCGTACACGGCCTGCTTGATCCGCATTCCGGTAAAGCAGACCAGCAACGGGAGCAGGATCAGCCCGCCGGCGCTGCCCACCATACCGCCGAAAATAGCGGCCAGGCTGCCGAAGGCGACGTACTTGAACAGATTGGACTTGGGATCCGCATCGACGGGGGCGGCGTACTTGGGTTTCTTCAGCCTGCGCTCGTGTCGAATGAACAGATCGAGGTTCAACACGGCGATGAACGACAGCAGAAGATTGCCGGCGTATTGCGGGAGCGCGTCGGAGAACCTCACGCCGAGATGCCCGGTTGCCAGCCCTACCGACAACAAGATCAGGCTCGCAATCCACTCCCGGTTCTGCCGGTTGCGGACGTAATGCGGAATGACGTGCGCGCACGCCGTTATCGAACACATGGCAACGGCGACCGACGAGGCCGTATCGACGGCCGTGAATCCGAGAAGCACGAGCACGGGCACGATGAGAACCCCGGCTCCGGTGCCAGCCACGCCGTTGAGCAGGCCGGACGCAAATCCCAGAATCAACAGTCCCGCTATTTGGGAATCAAGCATCGTTACTGCACCTCGGAGCCTTGGGCTAACGGGGTGTCCTGGGGCGTCGCCGATGGTTCCGGGTCGGCCGAGGACAGCAAGCCTCCGTCTACCGAATCCGCCGGACTGAATTCCGTTCGGCGCCTGTCGAACAGCACGTCGTAGTATTCGCTTTCAGTCGACGAGACGATCTCGGTATTTTCCGGCAGCGAGACCCGGTAGGCCTGCAGTGAGCGCCAGAAGTTATAGAATTCGGGATCTTTGCCAAACGCGTGGCGGTAGGTCTTCAGGGCCCTGGCGTCGGCGCGACCGCGAATGATCTCGGCGTCGCGCTGAGCCGGAGCAAGGATGTCCTGTGCGTCTTTGCTGAGTTGCCCGAGGATCCTCTCCCGCTCTCCCCGGCCCAGCGACACCAGCCGCTCGGCCACCCGGGTCCGCTCGGAGGTCATTCGTTCGTATACCCTGAGCTCCACGGAAGGCGCATAGCTGATGCGCTTGATATACATGTTCAGCAGCTCGATACCCAGATGCTCGAGCTCGGCCGCCGCTTCCGACACCATTTTACGGGTCAGGTGTTCCCGGCCGACCGTGACGGATTCCAGGGTCGAGACGATCGCATCGTTGAGCTGTTGCTCGAGGGCGCGCAGGTTGGCCGTTCCTTTGACGTCGACGTCCAGTTCCGCGCGCTTCTCGTTGAGAATCCGGTTCGAGTTTCTGACGGTATCGACGAGCTTGTGCGACGATATCATGTCTTTCAACGTGCCATTCAGTATGGAATCGAGCCGGGTTTCCGCGAGTTCCGTGCTGCCGAGCGCCTCCATGAACACGATCGGGTTCTCGATGCGCCAGTGCGCCACCGATTCGACGGCCATGTACTGGCGGTCGGCGGTGGGTATGTAGTCTACGTAACCCTCCCACGTCTCTATGCGCTTCTCCATGTAGTGCGTCTTCTGGATAAAAGGCACTCGAAAGTAAATGCCGGGTTCCTGATAGGGCCTCTCGAGGATGCGACCGAATTGGGTAACGGTCACCTGACTGCCCTCGTAAACGACGAAGGTACCCAGGCGTACGAGTACGCCGAGGGTCGCGACAATAATGAAGAACGAGACGTTCGACCAAGAATTGATCACGGCTTCACCTTTGGATTGCTGATCGCGGCCGGACGCACTTCAGTGGCCGCCGGTGCGACGTGCACTGCCTCCTGCCCGTTCAGGGTGGCGGAAGCGTCGGGCCGTGGCGCGGTTGTTACGGAATGCTCCAGCGGGTCAATGCTGGGAGGATCGATGCTGTGCGGCACCACGTTGTGGGGGCCGCTGGCGGGCACCGCCGGTTCTTCGACGATGTACTGACCGTTGACCATCTGGAACTGCGGCGCCGTGGCGGCGCCAAGCACTGCCCCCTCGGTCACCGGCTGATCGGGCGATGCGGCCTGCCCGCGCTCCGTGTGGTTGGAATAGATCGGCAGAATGCCTTTCAGCGCCGGGTCTATCAGCGTGATATTCATACGCGCGTGCAGATCCTCCTGAGTCTCGATGAAGTATCGGGTCTTGATCACTTCAGGAGCCCGCTCGTACTCTCTCAGGACGGATTCAAAGCGTCTCGCCTCGCCTTCGGCCTTGTTGGTCAGCTCGGTTTCGTAGGCCTTCGCCTCGGCCACCAGGCGATCCGCCTTGCCCAGCATCTGCGGCAACGTCGAGTTGTATTCCGCTTCGGCCAGGTGAATGGTGTTTTCCATCGCCTGCTTCGCGGCGTTGACCTGATTGAACGCCCCCCGCACCTGATCGGGCGGGTTCGCGTCCTGGATGATCACGCTGCTTATCTCCAGGCCCAGCGTGTAGCGATCGACCGCCGCCTGCAGGAAACTCGCGGCTTCCGATTCGATCTGCGATCGCTGGTAGGACAACACGCCGGACGTGGATCGGTCGCCGACCGCGACTCGCAGCGCAACCTGACTCAGGTCGCGCAGGTTCCGCCGCACGTCCACCGAATTGAAAAGATAACGTTCCGGAGAGACGATCTCGTACTGCACCGAGTAGGTCAGATAGACGATACCCAGGTCACCGGTGATCATCTTCATTTCCTCGGGGACGGGTACCTTGCCGCTCGCGGGTACGATGCTCTCCATCGATTCCTGCCGTACCTCCACCCGCTCTATGACCTCGTCTTCCTGTTCGGCGGGGTCGACGGGTTCGGACGGCTCGATCTCCTGATCCACGACGTAGCTGCGCGTCAAACTCGGATTGCGTTCGATTTCACGCGTCAGATCGCCGGAGTTGGATAACTCGTGCTGTGCCTCGTCGTGCTCGGCAAGCAGTTCGTTCTCTCTCTCTTGCGCGCGTCTTTCGTGTTCCGTCTGCGGCGGAGGCGGCGCCGCGAACTGAATGAATCCGAAATGTTCCTGACGCCGGTCCTCGGTGTTGACGACGTACAGTTTCTCGATCACGGGTATCTTGAAGTTTATTCCGGGACCCATCGTGCGATGGAACTTGCCCAGGCGAACGATCACCCCGTCATAGTCGTAACTGATGAAGACGATAGACTCCCGGACGGCAAGGGCCAGAGCGCCGATCACCGCGCCCGCCAGAATCAGGCGTTTTATGTTCCGGAGTGCGGAGCGGACCAGACGGTGGTCACGGAGATAGCGCAGGGTATCCATGACCAGGCGGTCGCTGGCGTCGTTGATGAATTGCCCGAGATTGGCGATTGCCATCCCGGCACGGAACAACGCCGCCTTTACGACGGAAACCAGACGAAACCAGAACCGGCCCAGGAATCCGGCGCCGTTCCGGTAGAACGGCGTGTCGCCGCTGCCCACCGGCTGCTCGCCGCCTTCCGCGGGCGGCGCATCGACTGTTGGGTTTCCGGTCGTCATCGGTCTGCCAGAGCCGCGGTTTGCGTAGCTTTGGTGACCGTTTTCGACGAATACCAATCGCCTTCCCATTCCATGTGCAGCTGGTCGATGCGGCTTTCGGCGGTATCGCTTGCGGTGTTGACGTGATAGGGGACCGGCATCGTGGGTTCATCGCCTTCCCATAGCGGAACGGCGGCGCCGTCGGCGGTCACCTGACCCAGCCGGGCCGTGTGGATGCCGTGGTGGGTATTCCAGTCTATGTGCACCGTACCCGCGGCGCCTTCGATCGACAGTCCGGGAAGCGCTCTGGCAACCCGGCCGGGTGTCGTCGATCCTGCCCGTTTGGCGGCTTCCGACCACAGAATGACCGAGTTGTACGCGGCGACGTCCACCGAATCGGCAATGAGGGAGTCGCCGAATCGCCGGACCCAGTTCTGCCTGAATTCCCGATTGGCGTGGGACTCCGTCGACCACAGATAGTTGCTCGCCAGGTAACTGCCGGCTACCGCGTCCACCACCGAGGTGGTACGCAGTTCGCGTTCACTGGTGGTCATCAGCAGGATCGGCGGCCGCTCCAGCCGGACTCTTCCGACCTCGTAACGCTCCAGGAACGCGAAACTCGTACCGCCAACCGCCAGGTTGACCACGAAGTCCACATGTTCCGTAGACAGCTCGGACGGCAGCTCGTCGATATCGGTCTGCCCGGCGCCGTAGTACGTGGCGCCCACCAATGTGCCACCCAGCAACTCGAGCTCACTCTCGACCATTTCGCCGACGACACGGGAGTACAGCGTGTTGCCGCTCACGACATAGGCCCGCGTGCCCAGGTTCTCGAGCGCCCAATGCAGCGCCGGCAGTACCACTTGGTTGGGCACCGGCCCCATGTAGACGATGTGCTCGCCCCGGGTGTAGCCGTGGTGGGGCAACGGATAGAACAGCAGGGTCTCGTGACGCTCGACGACGTCGGTGACTTCAGCCAGACAAACCGAGGTGAAGCAGCCGAATATCGCGTCGTAGTTCTTGTCCGCAAGCACTCGTTCCAGTGCCGCGCCGCGGTCGGCGCCAACCGGCCCCAGATCGACGAAGTGGGTTTTGACGGGCCGCATGCCTAGCGTGCCGGCGGCAGTTACCTGCTCAACGGCCAGTTTATACGTCTGATGTACGTCGAATTTGCTGTAGGTGTAACTGCCGGCCGCCGGCTCGATGATCAGGATCTCGATCGGATCGACTACGGCAACATAGACCTTGTATCCGAACCAGCCCAGCGTCAGAGCGACGACCGACTTGGTGAACAAGGTCGATGCAAACTTGATACGTTTGAAAGTCCGATACATCAGAGTCTGTCCGTGAGCAAGGCAAGCTGTGGTCTTACCCGGCCGACTTGCGCAGACTCAGGGGTCCCCGCTTGGATACGACACGCATCTTGAAGTCCGAGTCCGGCGCCTGCTCGAACTCGTTCATGATCGAGGCCAGCCCGACGATGAACTGATAGTTCAGTTGGGTCGATCCCGGCAGCCTGACGTCCAATGCGCCGCCGCCAGTACCTACGTCGACGGTGGCGACTTCGGGCGTCTCGGCCCATTCCAGCTTGATGTCGCCGCTCCAGGACTTGCATTTCATCGAGCCCGCAAGCCCGGACATGTTGATGTCGCCGTCCAGCGTGGTGCAGCGAACGTTCCGGCCCGCGGCGTTGCCGCTGATGTTGCCGCTCCAGGTGCGGACGCTGACTTTGCCGTTGACGTCTTTCAGCGTGACGTCGCCTTTCGCCGCAACTGCCTTGACACGGCCTTCGATGCCGTCGACGGAGATGTTGCCGCTTTCCGAGCGGACCTCGATGCTGAAGTCCGAAGGAATCTTGACGATCATGTTCGCGTCACCGGCTTTGCGCTTGCGGAACATACGCCGCAATTTGCCGCTGTTCTTGATGCCGGCATACACGGTTTTGTTCTTGCCGACGCTGATGTCGACACCGGAAAGGTCGGCTCCGCCATTGGCGGTTTCCACGATGATGCGCGGCACGTTGTGGGCTTCCACCCGAATATCGCCGCTGGTGGTTGCTAACGCCAAACGTTCCGCGCGGTCCGTTTCAATGTCGAGAAGCACACGGCTGAGTGTGGCGTCCGGCTCCTTGACGTCGGTAGCGGTCTCCTCTTTGGGCGACGCCGCGCGCTTTTCTACCGCAGAATCTTTGGCAGCAGATTTCTTCGTGGCAGCCTTTTTCGCGGCGGACTTTTTCGCAGCAGTTTTCTTCGCGGCAGACTTCTTGGCAGCAGACTCTTTTGCTGCCGGTTTCTTCGCCGCAGGCTTCTTCGCGACGAGTGCCGTAGCAGATTCCTCGTCCTTGGTTTGATCATCAACGGGTACAGTTCTCAACATTTTTGTCACCTTGTAAATTTAAGGGTGAGCGGATCAACGACCGGCCGCGTCGCCGCGGCGGACCGGAAAGCCCGCGCGGTCGTCGCCAGGTGTTTGATCTAAGTGCGCTCCGCAATCTCGATACAGGCGTCGGCGCTCACATGAGGTCGACGCGAGCGACTGTAGCTAAATGCCACTCGCCGCAACAACGGTTTTAACGGTTCGTTCGGCTGGTGTTTATGTTCAGTTAATCCGATGCCGCGGCGCGATCTCTCGAGGGCTTGCGTGCGGCGACGGGCGCCGGACGACGACCATTGTCACGGCGACCGTCGTTTGCCTCGCGAAGGGAATCGCCCGGCGTCCGCCGAACCGGCCCACGCCTTCCTGACGAGGGCGCCGCGACGGCCGGCACCGCAGGCCGGACTGCAGAGCCAGGTCGATGAGGAGGGCAGGGGTGTCGCCCGCGGGCGCGAGAATGCCTGCTGAAGTCGTTTCATTGCTGTTCTCCTGTTCTGCAGATAGTGGAAGCGGTTTCCCGGAGATAGGTTCTTGCGTTCGGCAACCTTCAGTTGCAGGCAACCGGCTTGATCGAGGAGATTCTCCGATCCCATTCCCCGTTCCAGTCGGTATTGAGCCGAACCTGCCCGCCGTCGCCCCAGATCTCGTAACACTCGCCTTGGTAGCCGGTGTGTTCACAGATCAGCCAGCGGCCGCGGCGCAGCTTGATCGCGCGAATCCAGTCGTTCATGCTGCCGCCGTCCACCTCGAGACGCGTCAAGTCGCCCTTGCCGAAGTTCTGTAGCGTGTAGGCGTCTCCGCCCTTGTTGGGGTCCCCGTAGAGGGTCAGCTCCGGGGCGTCGGTGCAGGTCGAAAGCGCGGCGCCGGTCAGTTGGAAGTGGTCGAGGGTATTGCAGTCCTTTGCGTGTCCCGAGCGCATTTCAACGCTGTCCGCGGTAGTCAACCAGGCCGTGTAGGCGCCGGAGTATCGCTTTGCCTCATAATCTATGTCGTACTCGTCGTTCGAGGTGTAATCCAGTACCATCCAGCATCCCGGGCTGTTCGGGGTCCACCAGCTCTTTCGGCAGCTACCGTCACCGATCCCGCCGTAGGCATCGGCCTCGAAGTAACTCGACGCACTCCCGCGGTGGCCGTCCTTCCAGTCGTAGAGGTACCCCGTGACCTCGTTTTCGTCGCAGTTTTTGATGGAGACCTTGCCTTCGCCGGCGTGCGCCTGCCGCGCCATGGCCAGCGCCGCAACAATTGCGACTATGCCGAATACGGTTGTACGTGCATTGTTCATGATCACCTCTCCTTGGTGCCCGGTCCGGAACAAGTCGACCCGATCAAACTGCCTGGTCGTTTTGGAACTCGTCTCGGAGATACCCCGGGATCAACTGTTTGACACTCAAAAAAGTACAGGAGGCGTTCGCGAGCTCAAGACAATTAACGGTTTGTTAGTTTGCGTGTAACGCCCGCGTAGGGAACCGGGGCCGTACCGCGGCAGCCTGCCTGAACCGCAAATAAACACAGCACGAACAGACGGTTATATTCGTTGAGCCCCGGGGCCGCCGAACCTAACATGAATCCGTCGGGCGCCATCGCGCGGCCCGGCCGGAACAGGGAAGCAAAAGGAGAAATCACATGAAGGAATATTTTGCCTACAACGAACGCCGTGCGAATAATCGGGCCAACGAGAAGCGCCGGCAAAGGCGCCAGGCTTCTCCGGGAACGGGCCTGCCCAGGTACGCGAAAAGCCCGCGACCGTCGTTGACGACGCGATCGGTGGCGCAGTAATACCCAGGATCAGCTGACGGCATCGGCGTTCGGCTCGGCGGGATTGACGTTGCCGCTGCCAACGCCGCTTGCCGAAAGCGCCGCCGCGATGAAGACCGCGGCGGTTCGCAATCGGCCTTTATTCTTTACCTCACTTCGTTTGACAGGGCGCTGCGCCAAGCGGCGAATCCCCCCGGCCGTTCGCGATTCACCGCGCTATTGGCAGCGGTAGGCGGTTCCGGGTGCAAGCCTCGTCGATCTTCCGCCGAAACGGAACCGTCCGCTGACGGGCACCGGGGTCCACCGTCAAAGCGCATTGAGATCGATCACGTGAAGCCCGGACTTCTTGTCGGCCACATAGGCATAGCCACCCACGATCGTCACGTCCGAAGCAAACTCCGGCGTATCCATACGGCCGACGATCACCGGGCTTGCCGGATCGCGCACGTCCACCACGCGGATACCGGACTCGCCGTCAGCCACATAGGCATAGACGCCGACGACCGCCACGGCACGAGCCTCTCCCGGCGTCTCCACGCTGCCGGCCAACACCGGGTTGGCTGGGTCGCTGACGTCCACCACCCGAAGCCCGCCTCGTTCGCCGTCGGCCACGTAGGCGTAGCCGCCGGCGACCGCCACGCCCCGGGTGTCCTCCAGCGCGTCCACGCCGCCGACAATCTGCGGATTGGCCGGATCGCGGACATCCACGACCTGAAGTCCGCGGCCGTCGGCCACGTATGCGTAGCTGCCGGATAGTGTCACGCCCATCGCGTAGTCCGGCGTGTCCACGCTCCCGACAATCGCCGGGTTGGTGGAATCGCTAATGTCCACCACCTGAAGCCCGGCGGACTCATCCGCCACATAGGCGTAGCCGGCGGATACCGTCACGCCCATAGCCCATCCCGGCGTGTCCGCGCGAGCGGCCAGCACCGGGTTGGCCGGAACGCTCACGTCAATCAACTGAAGTCCGGTGTCGTTATCCGCCACATAGGCGTAACCGTTGGCGACCGCTACGTCGTTAGTCATGTCCGGCGTGCCGACTCCGCCGACAACGATCGGGTTGGCCGGGTCACGGGCGTCGACTACCTGCAGCCCGGTCGTGTCTCCGTCAGCCACGTAGGCGTAGCCGTCCGAGACCGCTGCGGCCGCAGCAAATCCCGGCGTATCCGCCGTGGCGACAGGCCCGGCTTGAGCAGCCGGGCTGACGGTGTCGAGCGTCACCACCTGAAGCCCGGCGTAGTCGTCCGCAACATAGGCGTAACGGTCCGCGACCGTTACGCCCTGCGCCGTTCCCGGCGTGTCCGCGCTGCCGGTCAGCACCGGGTTGACCGGATCGCTGACGTCCACCACCTGGAGCCCGACCTGGTCGGCCACATAGGCACGGTTGCCGACGACGGTCACACTCTCAGCCCGCCCCGGCAGGTCCAGGCTCGCGACCATTGCCGGGCTGGCCGGATCCATCACGTCGATCACCTGGAGCCCGGAATGCCCATCCGCCACGTAGGCATAGCCGCCAGCGACCATCACGCCCAACGTCGCTCCCGGCGTAACCGCGTTGCCGGCCAGCACCGGGTTGGCCGGATCGCGGACATCCACGATCTGAAGTCCGTTGCTGGCGACTGTATAGACGTAACCGCCGGCAATGGCCATGTCTCTACCCGCGGCCCCAATGCTGAGGCTGCCGGTCTGCACCGGGTTGGTCGGATCGCTGACGTCCACCACTCGCACGGTGTCGGAATCAGCCAGGTAGGCATAACCGTTTGCGACCTCCGCGGCGAAGCTCCACACCGGCACGGCCACGTTGGCGACGATCACGGGGTTGGACGGGTCGTTCACGTCCACCACCTGCAGCCCTGACGGGCCGTCAGCCAGGTACACGTAGCCATCCGCGACCGCCACGTGGTACGCCCATCCCGACGTGTCGAGGCCGCCGACCGTCACCGGGTTGGCCGGATCGCTCACGTCCACCACCTGAAGCCCGGCAGTGTAGTCCGCCACATAGGCGTAACCGCCGGCGACGGCCACGTCTCTGGCATCCTGAGTGTCCACCTGGCCGGCTATCGGGTCTTTTTGCAAAACAATAATCGCAAAAGCCGGCAAGGAAGCGGTGCCGCCATAGCCGTCGCTGACGGCAATAACGATGTTTTCCTGCGTACCGACGTCCGTATCCGACGGCGTTCCGGACAGGGCGCCGGTGGCGCTGTCGAAGGCAGCCCAGGACGGCGCGTTGGTGACGGTAAACGTCAGTGCATCCCCGTCCGGATCGCTTGCCGTCGGCACGAACGAGTAGAGCTGACCGGCTTCAACGACCGTGACCGGGTTTCCCGCGATCACGGGATCGGCGTTGGCTCGCTCGACCGTGATCGAAAACGCCGGCAGGGAAGCGGTGCCGCCGCGGCCGTCGCTGACGGCAATGACGATGTCGCCGTGTATTCCGATGTCTGCATCCAACGGGGTCCCGGACAAGGTACCGGCAGTGCTGTCGAACGCGGCCCAGGACGGGATGTTGGTCACGGTAAACGTCAGCGTGTCGTCATCCGCATCGCTTGCCGTCGGTGCGAACGTATAGAGCTGACCGGCTTCGATGGTCGTGACCGGGCTTCCCGCGATCACCGGATCGGCGTTGGCCTGCTCGACCGTGATCGAAAACGCGGGCAGGGACGCCGTGCCGCCGCGGCCGTCGTCAACGGCGATGACAACATCGGCGTACGTATCGACATCCGCATCCGACGGCGTCCCGGACAAGGTGCCGGTGGCGCTGTCGAATGCAGCCCAGGACGGCGGGTTTGTGACGGTAAACGTCAGCGTGTCGCCGTCCGGATCGCTTGCCGTCGGTGCGAACACGTACGGCTGACCCGCTTCAATTGCGGTGACCGGGTTCCCGCCGATTACGGGAGCGGCGTTCGCTCGCGTCACCGTGATGGAAAAAGGCGGTAGAGAAGCCACTCCGCCGCGACCATCGCCAACGGTAATGACAATGCCTTGGTACGTACCGACATCCGTATCCGAGGGCGTCCCGGACAAGGTGCCGGTGGTGCTGTCGAATGCAGCCCAGGACGGCGGGTTGGTCACGGTAAACGTCAGCGTGTCCCCGTCCGGATCGCTTGCGATCGGCGCGAAGACATAAAGCTGCCCCGCTTCGACGGTCGTGGCCGGGTTCCCCCCGATCACGGGGTCGGCGTTCGCGGGGTCGACGTTCGCTGATGTCACCGTTATCGAAAATGGCGCCAACGAATCCGTACCGCCCCGGCCGTCGTCAACGGCAATGACGATGTTCTCGTACGTATCGATGTCGGAATCCGACGGCGTCCCGGACAAGGTACCCGTTGCGTTGTCGAAGCCCGCCCACGAGGGAGTATTGGTGACGGTAAACGTCAGTGCATCCCCGTCCGCATCGCTCGCCGTCGGCACGAACGTATAGAGCTGACCCGCTTCGACGACCGTGACCGGGCTTCCCGCGATCACGGGGTCGGCGTTCGCCGGGTCGACGTTCGCTGGTGTCACCGTTATCGAGAACGCCGGCAAGGAATCGATACCGCCAAGGCCGTCGCTGACGGCAATGACAATATTGTTGTAGGTGCCGACATACGCTTCCGAGGGTGTCCCCGACAAGGTGCCGGTGGTGTCGTCGAAACCGGCCCAGGATGGGGCGTTGTCGATGGAAAACGTTAGCGTATCGCCGTCCGCATCGCTCGCGGTCGGCGCGAACAGATAGAACTGACCGGCTTCGACGATCGTGGCCGGGTTTCCCGTGATGACGGGATCGACGTTCGGATCGGTGTTCGGATCGACGGAAGTGGCGTTGCTACCGCCGCCGCATGCGGACAGTGCCGCCGCGAGCAAAACGGCCGCGGCTCGTAAACAAGTAGTCATTCCTTACTCCTTAATTATCCGAAGTTCCTATACAAGGTCTCCACCAAACAAACGGTGGGCCTGGTTGTTCGTGATTTAACGCGCGCCATTGCGATCCCGGATGCCGGTCTCGTCGATCGCCCGCCGGAACGGAGCCGCCGAATGGCAGCACCCGGGTTCGCCGTCAAAATGCCGTGAGATCGATCACCTGGAGGCCGGACTCGGCGTCGGCCACATAGGCGTAGCCGCCGATGACCACCACGGCCAAAGCGCTCCCCGGCGTGTCCGCGGTAGCCACAATCGCAGGGCTTGCCGGGTCGCTCACGTCCACCACGTGGAGCCCGGCATAGGCGTCCGCGACGTAGGCATAGCTGCCGGATACCGTCACGCCCCTGGCCTCGTGCGGCGTGTCGACGCTGCCGACGACCACCGGGCTGCCGGGATCGCTCACGTCCACTACCTGGAGACCGCCTCGCGTGCCGTCGGCCACGTAGGCGTAATTGCCCGCAGCCGCCACGTCGTAAGGCCATGTCGGCAGAACGACGAAGCCGGTGACGAACGGACTGGTCGGATCGCTCACGTCCACCACCTGAAGCCCGCCGTTGTATCCACCGGCCAGGTAAGCGTAGTTGCCCGCGACTGCCACGCTGCGGACCGACCCTACCGTGTTTGCACTGCTGACGATCACCGGGTTGGCCGGATCGCTTACGTCCACCACTAGAAGTCCGGGAGAGTCTTCCGTCACGTAGGCGTAGCTGCCGGACACCGTTACGCTTCGCGCCCAGCCCGGCGTGGCCACGTTGCCGGCGATCGCAGGGCTTGCCGGATCGCTCACGTCTACCACCTGAAGCCCCAGCGCGCCGTCGGCCATGTAGGCATAACCGCCGGCGATCGCGACGCTCTCGGCCCACCCCCCCGTGGCCAGGCTGCCGGCAATCGACGGGTTGGCCGGATCGCTGACGTCCACCACCTGGAGCCCGCCGCTCTCATCCGCGACGTAGGCGTAGCCGTTCGCCGCCGCTACGTCCCGCGCCCATCCCGGCGTGTTCGCGCCGGCGAGCGGGCCGGCTCGAGTGGCCGGGTTGACGGCGTTGGTTGCCGTCACCTGAAGCCCGGCATAGTCGTCCGCCACGTACGCGTAGCCGTCCGCGACCGTCACGCCCTGCGCCGTTCCGGGCGTGTCCATGCTGCCGCTCAGTGCCGGGTTGACCGGATCGCTGACGTCCACGACCTGGAGCCCGACCACGTCGGCGACATAGGCGCGACCGCCGGCGACGGTCACGCTCTCGGCCCAGCCCGGCAGGTCCACGCCTGCGACGATCGACGGGTTGTCCGGACTGCTGACGTCCACGACCTGAAGTCCGCCATCGTCGTCCGCTACATAGGCGTGGCTGCCGGCCACCGCGACGCTCCGGGCCGACCCCGGCGTGTCGAGACTCGCAACGACCACCGGGCTGGCCGGCTCGCTGACGTTCACCACCTGGAGCCCGGCGTAGCCGCCCGCGACATAGACGTAAACGTCCGCGATCGCCACGCCCAGAGCGCCCGCCGGCATGCCCGCGCTGCCGACGATCTGCGGGCTGTCCGGATCGCTGACGTTCACGATCTGAAGCCCTTGATCTCCGTCGGCGACATACGCGTAACCGTTGAGAACCGTCACACCGTAAACCTGCCCCGGCGTGTCCAGGCTGGCGACCATCACCGGGTTGGTCGGGGTGCTGACGTCCACGACCTGAAGCCCCGGCGGGCCGTCCGCTACATACGCATACCCATCGGCGACCGTCACGCCGAGGGCCCACCCCGGCGTGGCCACGCCGCCGACCGTCATCGGATTGGTGGGATCGGCGACGTCCATTACCAGAAGTCCGTTGTCGTCGTCCGCCACATACGCGTAACCGCCGGCGACGGTCGCACCGTTGGCCACCGGCGTGTTCACGACGATGATCGAAAATGCCGGCAGGGACGCCGTGCCGCCGAAGCCGTCGCTGACGGTAATGACGATGTTGGCGTCCGTACCGGCATCCGCATCCGAGGGCGTCCCGGACAACGTGCCCGAGGTGCTGTCGAAGGCGGCCCAGGACGGCGCGTTGGCGACGCTGAACGTCAGCGTATCGCCGTCCGCATCGCTTGCCGTCGGCGCGAAGGTATAGCGCCGGCCGGCATCAATGGCCGTGCCAGGGGTTCCTGAGATCACGGGGTCGGCGTTGGGTCGCTCGACCGTAATCGAAAAGGCAGGCAGGGAGGCCGTGCCGCCGAAGCTGTCGCTGACGGCGATGACAATGCCTCCATGAATACCGATGTCCGCGTCCGACGGGGTCCCGGACAGGGCGCCCGTGGCGGTGTCGAAGGCAGCCCAGGACGGCGCGTTGGTGACGGTAAAGGTCAGCGTGTCGCCGTCGGCATCGCTCGCCGTCGGCACGAAGGTATAGAGCTGACCCGCTTCAATGGTCGTGACCGGATTTCCCCCGATTTCGGGGTCCGAGTTGGGTGACGAAACGCTGATCGAAAAAGCCGGCAGGGACGCGGTGCCGCCGCGTCCGTCGCTGACGGTCATGACAATACCTGCGTAGGTACCGACGTCGGTGTCCTCGGGTGTCCCGTACAAGCGGCCCGTGGCGGTGTCGAAGCTGGTCCAGGACGGCCGGTTGGCGGCGGTAAACGTCAGCGTATCGCCGTTCGCATCGCTTGCCGTCGGCACGAAGCTATAGAGTTGACCGACTTCGATCGTCGTCGCCGGGTCGCCCGCAATCACGGGGTCGACGTTGGCTTGTTCGACGGTGATCGAGAACGCCGGCAGGGACGCCGTGCCGCCGAAGCCGTCGCTGACGGCGATGACGATGTTTGTGCTCGTGCCGATATCCGTGTCGGAGGGTGTCCCGGACAATATGCCCGTCGCGGTGTCGAATGTGGCCCAGGACGGCGGGCTGGTCACGCTGAAGGTCAGCGTATCGCCGTCCGCGTCGCTTGCCGTCGGCGCGAACGCATAGGGTTGACCGGCTTCGACGGTCGTGGTCGGGTCGCCCGCAATCACGGGATCGACGTTGGCTTGCTCGACCGTGATCGAAAAAGCCGCGAGGGCGGCAGTACCGCCAAAGCCGTCGTCAACGGCAATGACGATGTCGGCATACGTGCCGATGTCCGTGTCGGAGGGTGTCCCGGACAAAACGCCGGTGGCGGTGTCGAAGGCGGCCCAGGACGGCACGTTGGTGACGGTAAACGTCAGCGTATCGTCGTCCGGATCGCTTGCGGTCGGGGCAAACAGATAGGGCTGACCGGCTCTGACGGTTGCGATCGGATCGCCCGCGATGACCGGATCGGCGTTGGGCTGCTCAACCGTTATCGAAAAAGCCGGTAGGGCGGCGCTACCGTAAAAGTCGTCCCTGACGCTAATGACGATGTTGGCGTACGTGCCAATGTCCGCAAGCAAGGGCGTCCCGGACAAGGTGCCGGTGACTGGGTCGAAGGTGGTCCAGGACGGTGCGTTGGCGATAATGAACCGCAGTTCATCGCCGTCCGGATCGCTTACGGTCGGCGCAAACAGATAGAGCTGACGGGCTCTGACGGACGTGATCGGATCGCCCGCAATCGTTGGCTCACCATTGGCTTGCTCGACCGTGATCGAAAACGCGGGCAGCGAGTCCGTGCCGCCGCGGCCGTCGTCAACGGCGATGACAATACCGTCGTAGGTACCGATGTCGGTATCTGACGGCGTCCCGGACAAGAAGCCCGTCGCGGTATCGAAGCTGGTCCAGGACGGCGCGTTGGTCACGACAAAGGTGAGCGTGTCGCCGTCCGGGTCGCTCGCGGTTGGCCTGAACGCGTAAGGCTGACCGGCTCTAATGGTCGTGGCCGGACCGCCATAGATCACTGGGTCGACGTTGGCTCGCTCGACCGTGATCGAAAACGGCGCCAAGACCGCGGCACCGCCGCGGCCGTCGTCAACGGCAATGACGATGTTTCCATACGTGCCGACGTCCGACTCCGACGGCGTCCCGGACAAGGTGCCCGACGCGCTGTCAAAGCCGGCCCAGCTCGGCGCGCCGGCGACGGAAAACGTCAGGGCATCCCCATCCGGATCGCTTGCCGCAGGTGTGAACAGGTAGAGTTGCCCGGCTTCGATGGCGGTGACCGGACTTCCCCCGATCACCGGAGCGGCATTCGCTCGCGTCACCGTTATCGAGAAAGGTGATAAAGAGGCCGTGCCGCCACGGCCGTCGTTGACGGTAATGACGATACCTTCGTACGTCGCGACATCGGTATCCGAGGGCGTCCCGGACAAGGTGCCCGTGACGGTGTCGAAGCCGGCCCAGGACGGCAAGTGGGTGACGTTGAAGGTCAGCGTATCGCCGTCCGGGTCGCTCGCCGTTGGCGCAAACACATAGAGTTGACCGGCCTCGACGGCCGTGGCCGGGTTCCCCCCGATCACGGGGTCGGCGTTTACGGGATCGACGTTCGTCGACGTCACCGCGATCGAAAAAGCCGGCAAGGAAGCCGAGCCGCCGCGGCCGTCGCTGACGGCGATGACAATATTTTCATACGTGCCGACATACGCTTCCGAGGGCATCCCGGACAGCGTGCCCGTGGCAGTGTCAAAAGTGGCCCAGGACGGCGCGTTAGTGACGTTGAAGGTCAGCGTATCGCCGTCCGGATCGCTGGCCGTCGGCGCGAATGAATAGAGCCGACCGGCTTCAATCGTCGTGACCGGATCTCCCCCGATCACCGGGTCGGCGTTTACAGGGTCGACGTTCGTCGGCGTCACCGTGATCGAAAACGGTGGCATGGAATCGGTAGCGCCGCGGACGTCGCTGACGGAGATGACGATGTCTTCGTAGGTGCCGACGTCCGTCTCGGACGGGGTCCCGGACAAGGTGCCCGTGACGCTGTCGAAGGCGGCCCAGGACGGCGCGTTGGTGACGAAGAACATCAGCACGTCGTCGTCCCCATCACTTGCCGTCGGCGTGAACACATAGGGCTGACCGACTTCGACGGTCGTGGCCGGGTCGCCCCAGATGAACGGATCGGAGCTGCCGCCGCACGCCAACAGCGTCGTCACGAAAAAGATAACGGCGGTTCGTAAATAGGTAGTCATGCCTTGCCTCGTCTATGGCTGGCTGTTGATAAGAAATGCGTTGAGATCGATCACGTGAAGCCCGGACCTGCCGTCGGCCACGTAGGCGTAGCCGTCCGCAATCGTCACGTCGATGGCCAACCAGGGCGTGTCCATGCCGGCGACGATCACTGGGTTGAGCGGATCGCGCACGTCCACCACCTGGAGCCCGGAATTGCCGTCCGCGACATAGGCGTAATCGCCGGCCAGTGCGACCCCGGTCGCTTCTCCCGGCGTGTCCACGTGCCCGACGATCGCAGGGCTCGCAGGATCGCTCACGTCCACCACCTGGAGACCGCCCTGTTTGTCGCTGGCGACATAGGCGTAGCCGTTCGCGACCGCCACGCCTCTCGCCCGATCCGGCATGTCCACGCTGCCGGCGATCGTCGGGCCGGCCGGATTACTGAGGTCCACGACCACAAGCCCGCCGTCGCCGTCAGCCACGTAGGCATGAGCGCCGACAATGGTCACCGTCCCCGCGTATCCCGGCGTGTCCATGCGGGCGACGATCGCAGGGCTAGTAGGATCGCCGACGTTCAATACCTGAAGCCCATCCCCGCCGTCCGCGACGTAGGCGTATATGCCGGATACCGTCACGCCCGTTGCGTGTCCCGGTGTGCCCACTCCGCCGACGATCTTGGGATTGGCGGGATCGCTCGCGTCGATCACCTGGAGCCCGGGAAACCTTGCGCCCGCGTAGACGTAGCCTCCCGCGACCGTCACGCTCTCGGCGCCGCCCCGCGGCAAGGACACGCTGCCGGTGGGTACCGGGTTGGCCGGGTCGCGCACGTCCACTACCCGAAGCCCTTCGTAGCCGTCCGCCAGATAGGCGTAGCCGTCCAGGACGGCGACGCTGACCACCCAATCCTCCGTATCCACGCTGCCGACCGGGCCTGCCTGATCGGCCGGGTTGACCGCGGCTAGCGCCACCAGCTGGAGCCCGGCGTAGTCGTCCGCTACGTAGGCGTAGCCGTCCGCAACCGCCACGTCCTGTGCCCATCCCGGCGTGTTCGCACCGCCGGTCAGCGCCGGGTTGAGCGGATCGCCGATATCCACGACGTGAAGCCCTACAGAGTCGGCCACATAGGCGCGATCGCCGACGACGATCACGCCATAGGCCACCCCCGGCGTGTCTGCGCGCGCGACGACCGTCGGGTTGGCCGGGTCGCTCAAGTCCACCACGCGAAGCCCGCCGTAGTATCCGTCTGCCACGTAGCCGTAGCCGCCCGCGACCGCCACGCTCCAGGCCTCTCCCAGCCCGCTCACTCTGGTGACAATCGCCGGATTGGTCGGATCGCCGACATCCACCACCGTGAGCCCTTTATCGTAGTCCGCCACATAGGCGTAGCCGTCGGCGACGCTCACGTCGTAAGCCCATCCCTCCGTGTCGACGCTGCCGACAATCGTCGGGCTGGTCGGATTGCTGACATCCACCACCGTGAGCCCGGCATCGTCGTCCGCCGTATAGGCGTAACCGTCCGCGACGGTCACGTCCCAGGCCCACGGCGTCTTGACGCTGCCGACAATCCGCGGGTTGGCCGGGTCGCCGATGTTCACCACCTGAAGCCCGGCCTTGCCGTCCGCCACATAGGCGTAAACGCCGACGATTGTCACACCCATGGCGAACCCCGGCGTGTCCACCTCGCTGACCGTCACCGGGTTGGCCGGATCGCGCACGTCGACCACCTGGAGCCCGCCTCCTATTTCGCCGGCCACGTAGGCGTAGCCGCCCGCGAACGCCACGTCAGTAGCGACCCCCGGCGTGTCCACGTTGCCGACGATCGGGTCTCGCTGTTCGACGGTGATCGAAAAAGCCGGCAACGACGCCGTGCCGCCGTAACCGTCGCTGACGGAAATGACGATGTTCGTGTCCGTGCCGACGTCCGTATCCGACGGCGTCCCGGACAGGCTGCCCGTGGCGCTGTCGAAGACGGCCCAGGCCGGCGGGTTGGTGACGTTGAACGTCAGTGTGTCGCCGTCCGCATCGCTTGCGGTCGGCTGGAACAGATAGGGTTGAGCCGCTTCGACGGTCGTGACCGGATTGCCCGCGATCGTGGGGTCGATGTTGGGGCGCTCGACCGCGATCGAAAACGCCGGCAGGGACGCCGTGCCGCCGAAGCCGTCGCTGACCGCGATGACGATGTTTCCATGGATACCGACGTCTGCATCCGACGGGGTCCCGGACAAGGTGCCGGTAGTGCTGTCAAAGTCAGCCCAGGCCGGCGCGTCGGTGACGCGAAACGTCAGCGCATCGCCGTTCGCATCGCTTGCAGTCGGTGTGAACGTGTAAGGCTGATTGGCTTCGACGGTCGTGACCGGATCGCCCGCGATTACGGGGTCGGTGTTTACCGGGTCAATCGTCGTTCGTTCAACGGTGATCGAGAAGGGCTGTAGGGAATCGGTACCGTCGCGGCCGTCGCTGACAGCAATGACAATGTTCTCGTACGTGCCGACGTACGCCTCCGAGGGCGTCCCGAACAAGGCACCCGTGGCGCCGTCGAACTGCGCCCAGGACGGGGCGTTGTAGACGGTAAACGTCAGCGCGTCCCCGTCCGCATCGCTTGCCGTCGGCAGGAACGCGTAGGACCGCCCGGCGTCGACGACCGTGACCGGGGCTCCGGTAATCACCGGGGCCGTGTTCGGAGGATCGACCGGATCGGAGTCGCTGCCCCTCCAGCTGTCATCGCCACATGCGGACAGCAGTGACACGAAGAAGAAAGCGGCGGTCCGTAAATACGTGTTCATGCCTTGCCTCGCTTAACGCCGGCTGAGTGCAGTGAGATCGATCAACTGAAGCCCGGTCCGGCCATCGGCCACGTAGGCGTAACCGCCCGCGATCGTCAGGCCGAGAGCGTCGCTCGGCGTATCCACGCCGCCGACGATTACAGGACTCGCCGGATTGCCGGTGTCCACCACCCGAAGCCCGGACGCCCTGTCCGCCACGTAGGCATAAACGCCGGCGACGGCCACGGCACGTGCGTCGCCCGGCGTGTCCACGCTGCCGACGATCACGGGATTGGCGGGATCGGCCACGTCCACCACCTGAAGCCCGCCGCCCGAGCCGTCCGCCACGTAGGCGTAACCGTTCGCGACCGCGACACCCTCCGCCGAGTCCGGCAGGGTCACGCTGACGCCGATGACCGGGTTGGCCGGATCGCTGACGTCGATCACCTGAAGCCCGCCGTAGTCGTCCGCAACATAGGCGTAGCCGCCGGCAACCGCGACGTCGCGGGCCAGCCCCGGCGTGTCCGCGCTGGCGACAATCGCAGGGCTTGCCGGATTGCTCACGTTCACTATCTGGAGGCCGAAGAAGCCGTCCGCCAGATAGGCGTAGCCATCCGCGACCGCCACGCCAGCGGCGGCCCCCGGCGTTTCCGCGCTGCCGGCGATCACTCGATTGGCCGGATCGCGCAGATCGAGTACCTGCAGCCCGCTCGACCAGTCGGCGACATAGGCGTAACCGTCGGCGACCGTTACGTCGTAAGCGTCCCCCGGCGTGTCCACGTTGCCGATAATCCTCGCGTTGGCCGGATCGCGAACGTCCACCACCTGCACGCCGGCGGCATCGTCGGCCACGTAGGCGTAGCCGTTCTCGACCGCGACGTTCCGTGCCCAATCCAGCGTAGCCACGCCGGCGGCCGGGCCGGCCTGGGCGGGCGGGCTGACGGCGTTGAGTGGCACTATCTGGAGTCCGTTGTACTCGTCGGCCAGATAGGCGTGGCCGTTCGCGACCGCGACGCCTCCTGCCTGCCCCGGCGTGTCCGCGCTGCCGATCAGTACCGGGTTGGCCGGGTTGCTGACGTCCACCACCTGCAGGCCGACAAGGTCGGCCACGTAAGCGCGGTCGCCGACGACCGTCACACGCTCGGTCCACCCCGGCGTAGCGACGCTGCCGACCGTCACCGGGCTGTCCGGGGTGGCGACGTTCACCACGTGAAGCGCGCCGTTGTATCCGTCCGCCACGTACGCGTAGCCGTTCGCGACCGCCACGCCCCGAGCGTCCGTCGGAGTGCCCACGGTGGCGACAATTGTCGGGTTCAACGGGTCACGGACGTCCACCACCCGAAGCCCCGCGCTGTCGTTGGCCACGTAGGCGTAACCGCCGGCGATGGCCACGTCAGACGCCAGGTTCAGCGTGTCCACGCGGCCGACCACCACCGGGTTGTACAGGTCACTGACGTCGACCACGTTGAGCCCGCCGGCTGCGTCCGCGACATAGGCGTAACCGTCGGCGACCGTCACCCCGTAAGCCGGCCCCTGCGTGTTCACGCTGCCGAGAATCTGCAGTTGCTGTGGCTGGGCAGGGTCCACCACGTGTAGCCCGCTATCTCCGTCAGCCACATAGACATAGCCATTGGCGACCGTCACGTCGCGGGCCTGCCCCGGCGTATCCAGGGTGGATTCAGTCCTCGGGTTGGCCGGATCGATGATCTCCACCACCTGAATCCCGGCATCGCCGTCAGCGACGTAGGCGTAACCAAGGGTGGCGGCGACGTCGAAAGCCATGCCCGGCGTGTCCACCTGGCCGACTATCGGGCTTCGTTGCTCGACGGTGATCGAAAAAGCCGGTAAAGAGGCGGTGCCGCCGCGGCCGTCGTCAACGGTAATGACTATATCTGCGTACGTACCGGCGTCCGTATCCAAGGGGGTTCCGGACACGGCGCCGGTCGCGGTGTCAAAGCCGGCCCAGGACGGCAAGTTGCTGACGGTGAACGTCAGCGTATCGCCGTCCGGATCGCTTGCGGTCGGTGCGAACGTGTAGAGCTGACCGGCTTCGACGACCGTGACCGGAGTTCCCGCAATCACCGGATCGGTGTTGGCTTGTTCGACCGTGATCAAAAACGCGGGCAGGGAAGCCGTGCCGCCGCGGCCGTCGTCGACGGCGATGACAATATCGGCGTACGTGCCAACGTCCGCGTCGGCGGGCGTTCCGGACAAGGTGCCGGTCGCGCTGTCGAATGCGGCCCACGACGGTGTGTTAGTGACGGTGAACGTCAGCGTGTCGCCGTCCGGATCGTTTGCGGTCGGCGCGAACGTATAGAGTTGGCCGGCTTCAACAGTTGTGGCCGGATTTCCCGCGATCACCGGATCGGCGTTGGCTTGCTCGACCGTGATCGAAAAAGCGGGCAGGGAAGCCGTACCGTCGCGGCCGTCTGCGACGGCAATGACAATACCCGCGTACGTACCGACGTCCGTATCCGACGGCGTTCCGGACAAGGTGCCAGTGGTGCTGTCGAAAGCGGTCCAGGACGGTGTGTTAGTGACGGTAAACGTCAGTGCATCACCGTCCGGATCGCTCGCCGTTGGCACGAAGGTATAGAGCTGACCGGCTTCAACAGTCGTGACCGGGTTTCCCCCGATCACGGGAGCGGCGTTGGCTCGCGTAACCGTGATCGAAAACGCGGGCAGGGAAGCCGTGCCGCCGCGGCCGTCGCTGACGGCAATGACGATGTTCTGATAGGTGCCGACGTCCGTGTCGGCGGGCGTCCCGGACAAGATGCCCGAGGCGCTGTCGAACGCGGCCCAGGACGGCGCGTTGGCGACGTTAAAGGTCAGCGTATCGCCGTCCGCATCGTTTGCGGTCGGCACGAACAGATAGGGCTGGCCGGCTTCGACGGCCGCGGCCGGGGTTCCTCCGATCACCGGAGCGGCATTTGCCGGGTCGACGTTCGCCGGCGTCACCGTTATCGAAAACGGCGCCAGGGAATCCGTACCGCCCCGTCCGTCGCTGACGGTAATGACGGTTCTTTGATGCGTACCGACGTCTGCCTCCGACGGGGTTCCGGACAAGGTACCGGTGGCGCTATCGAATGCGGCCCAGGACGGCGCGTTGATGACGGAAAACGTCAGCGCATCCCCGTTCGCATCGCTGGCCGTTGGCACGAAGGTATAGAGCTGACCGGTTTCAATGACCGTGACCGGGTTTCCCGTAATCACCGGATCGGCGTTGGCTTGCTCAACCGTTATCGAGAAGGGCGGTAAAGAGGCGGTGCCGCCCCAGCCGTCGCTGACGGCAACAACAATGTTTTGATGCGTGCCGACGTGCACCTCCGACGGGGTCCCGGACAAGATGCCCGTGACGCTGTCAAAGGCGGCCCAAGGCGGTGCGTTGTCGACGGAAAACGTCAGCGCATCCCCGTCCGCATCGCTCGCGGTCGGCACGAACACATAGGACCGACCGGCTTCGGTGGCCGTGACCGGGTCTCCCGCGATGACGGGATCGGTGTTTGTATCGGCCGGGTCAAAGCCGCTGCCGTACCAATTGTCATCGCCACACGCGGAAAGCGTGGCCACGAGAAAGATAGCGACGACTCGTGAATACGTGTTCATGCGATACCTCGTTTTATGAAAGGCTCGGCCCATCAACGAAAGACCGGTGCTTGTGATTCGCCAAGCGGTTGGCGACTATCGGCGGCGCTGAGCGCCGACCTTGCCGGTCTTCCGTCGGAGCGAAGCTGTCCATGACGTGCACTACGGCTGGCCATCGAGAGGAATTGCATTGAGATCGATCACCTGGAGGCCGGACTCGGCGTCGGCCACGTAGGCGTAGCCGCCCGCGATCGTCACGCCGAGCGCTTCGCCGGGCGTGTCCATGCGGCCGACAACCGCAGGGCTCGTCGGGTCGCTCACGTCCACCACCCGAAGCCCGGACCTGCCGTCAGCGACATAGGCGTAATTGCCGGCGAGCACGACGGCATGCGCCTCCCCCGGTGTGTCCACGCGTCCGACGATCGCAGGGCTGGCCGGGTCGCTTACGTCTACGATCTGGAGCCCGCCCTGTTCTCGGCCGGTGACATAGGCGTAGCCGTTCGCGACCGCGACGCCGCCGGCCCAATCCGTCGTGGCTGCGCTGCCGACGATCGTCGCGTTGGCCGGATTGCTTACGTCCACGACCTGGAGCCCGCCCTTGTCTCCATCCGCCACGTACGCGTAGCCGCCGGCGACCGCGACGCCCGACGCCCACCCAGGCGTATCGACACCGCGGACGATCGCGGGGCTTGCGGGATCGCTCACGTCCACGACCTGAAGTCCGTAGGACCCGTCGGCCACATAGGCGTAACCGCCCGTGACCGCTACGTTGAGGGCACTCCCCGGCGTGTCCGCGCGGCCGGCCGGCACCGGATTGGCCGGGTCGCTCACGTTCACCACCTGAAGCCCCGGCCCCAGGCCGACCACGTAGGCGTAAACGTCAATGACCGTCACACCGGAAACCCGCCCGAGCGTGTCCACGCTGTCGACAATCACAGCACTTGCCGGATCGCGCACGTCCACCACCTGCACCCCGGCGGTATCGTCCGCCACATAGGCATAGCCGTTCGTGATCGCGACGCCCGTCGCCCGATCCGGCGTATCCACGCTGCCGACCGGGCCGGTTTGATCGGGCGCGTTGACGGCCGCGAGCATCACCACCTGGAGCCCGGCATACTCGTCCGCCACGTAGGCGAGGCCGTCCGCGACCGCCACGCCCCACGCCCATCCCGGCGTGTCCGCGCTGCCGGTCTGCACCGGGTTGAGCGGGTCGCTGACGTCCACGACCTGAAGCCCGACCCGGTCGGCCACATAGGCGCGGTTGCCGACGACTTTCACGCTCGCGGCCGGCCCCGGTGTGTTCACGAATGCGACAACTGCCGGGCTGGCCGGGTTACTGACGTCCACTACGCGAAGCCCGCTGTGGAATGCATCCGTCACGTACGCGTAGCCGCCGGCGACCGCAACGCCCCGGGCGCTCTCCAGGTACGTGTACGACCTGCCGACAATCGTCGGGCTGGCCGGATCGCGGATGTCCACCACGTGCAGCCCGCCCGTGTCGTCAGCCACGTAGGCGTAACCGTCGGTGACGACCACGTCAGAAGCCCGCCCCGACATACCGACCCCGCCGGTCCACGTCGGGTTGGCCGGGTCGCTCACATTCACGACCTGAAGCCCGGATTCCTCGGCCGCCACGTAGGCGTAGCCGTCGACGACCGTCACATCCAAGGCGTACATCGTGTCCAGGCCGCCGACAATCGCCGGGCTGGCCGGAACGCTCACGTCCACCACCTGAAGCCCCGACGAGCCGTCAGCCACATAGACATGACCATCGGCCGGACCATCGGCGACGGTCACGCCGAGGGCCTGCCCCGGCGTGGGCAGGTTGGCGATCACCAACGGGTTGGCCGGATCGCTGACGTCCACCACCTGAAGCCCGGCTTTGCCGGCGGCCGTGTAGGCATAGCCGCCGGCGACGGTCACGTCATACGTCTCGTCCAGCGTGTCCACCTGGCCGACGATCGGGTCGGTTTGCTCGACGGTGATCGAAAACGCCGGCAACGACGCCGTGCCGCCAAAGCCGTCGCTGACGGTAATGACGATGTTGTCGTAGGTGCCGACGTCGGTACCGGTGGGCGTCCCGGACAGGGTGCCCGTGGCGGTATCGAAGCTGGCCCAGGACGGCAAGTTGGTAACGGAAAACGTCAGCGTGTCCTCGTCCGTATCGATCGCGGTCGGAACGAACAGATAGAACTGGGCGGCTTTGACGGTCGTGGCCGGATTCCCCATGATCACCGGGTCGCTGTTGGGTCCCCCGACCGTGATCGAAAACGCCGGCAGGGCGGCCGAGCCGCCGCGGCCGTCGCTGACGGCAATGACAATCCCGTCATACGTACCGATATCCCCTTCCGACGGCGTCCCGGACAGGGCGCCCGTGGCAGGGTCGAAACCGGCCCAGGACGGCGCGTTGGTGACGGCAAACGTCAGCGTATCGCCGTCCGCGTCGCTTGCGGTTGGCACGAACGCATAGGACTGGCCGAGCTTGACGATCGTTACCGGATTCCCTCCGATGACGGGATCGGAGTTCCCGCGCTCGACCGTGATCGAAAAAGCGGGTAGCGAAGCCGCGCCGCCAAAACCGTCGCTGACGGTAATGACAATGTTTCCATGGATACCGACGTCTTCCTCCGACGGCGTCCCGGACAAGGTGCCCCTGGCGCTGTCGAAGCTCGCCCAGCTCGGCCCGTTGGTGACGGTAAACGTCAGCGTGTCGCCGTCCGGATCGCTCGCCTCGGGCGTGAACGTGTAGCGTTGCCCGGCTTCGATGACGGTGGCCGGACTTCCTCCGATATCCGGAGCGGTATTCGCTCGCGTCACAGTGATCGAAAAGGGCGATAGGGAAGCCGTGCCGCCGCGGCCGTCGTCAACGGCAATCACAATGCCGGCGTACGCGCCGACATCCGCCTCCGAGGGCGTCCCGGACAAGGCGCCCGTGGCGGCGTCGAAGCCGGCCCAGCTCGGCGCGTTGGTAACGGCAAACGTCAGCGCATCGCCGTCCGCATCGCTTGCGGTCGGCGTGAACACATAAGGTTGACCGGCTTCGACGGCCGTGACCGGATCTCCCCCGATCACGGGGTCGGCGTTTACGGGGTCGACGTTCGTCGACGTAACCGCGATCGAAAAAACCGGCAAGGAAGCCGCACCGCCGCGGCCGTCGCTGACCTCAATGACAATACCTTCGTAGGCACCGACATACGCCTCTGAGGGCGTCCCGGACAAAGTGCCCGTTGCGGTGTCGAAGCCCGCCCAGCTCGGCGCGTTGGTGACGGAAAACGTGAGTGCATCGCTGTCCGGATCGCTGGCGGTCGGCACAAATGTATAGAGCTGACCGGCTTCAATCGTCGAGACCGGATCGCCCGCGATCACCGGGTCGGCGTTTACCGGGTCGACGTCCGCCGGTGTCACCGTTATCGAGAACGGCGGCAGGGAATCGGTAGCGCCGCGGACGTCGCTGACGGCAATGACGATGTCTTCGTACGTGCCGACGTCCGACTCGGACGGGGTCCCGGACAGGGCGCCCGTGATGCTGTCGAAGGCGGTCCAGGACGGCGCGTTGGTGACGAAGAACATCAGCACGTCGTCGTCCTGATCGAACGTCTCCGGCACGAACACGTAAGGCTGACCGGCCTCGACGGTCGTGGCCGGGTCGCCCCAGATGAACGGATCGGAGCTGCCGCCGCACGCGGACAGCGTCGTCAGGAAAAAGATAGCGGCGGTTCGTAAATACGTAGTCATGCCTTGCCTCGTTTCATGACGGGCTCCATCAATCGGGAGAAGCCCGGCGGTTGTGATTCATTGAGCGGTGGTCAACTGTCGGCGCGCCGATCTTGTCGATCTCCCGTTGGAACAAAACTGCCCGTGGCGGCCGCTACGGCTGGCCGTTGATAGGAATTGCGTTGAGATCGATCACCTGAAGCCCGGACACTCCGTCGGCCACATAGGCGTAACCGTCCGCGATCGCCACGTCCATGGCCGATCCCGGTGTGTCCATGCCGCCGACGATCGCGGCGTTTGCCGGGTCGCTCACGTCCACCACCTGGACCCCGGCATCGCCGTCCGCGACATAGAGGTAGCCGCCGGATGCGGTGACGTCGCGGGCCAGGTGCGGCGTGTCCACGCGCCCGGTGACGACCGGGTTGGTCGGGTCGCTGACGTCCAGCACCTCGAGGCCGGTCATCCACTGGGCCACGTAGGCGAAACTGCCGATAACCGCCACGCCCTCAGCCTCTGCCGGCGGTGCCACGGCGCCGGCGATCGTCGGGTTGAGCGGATCGCTGACGTCGACCACCTGAAGCCCGTCGAAGTCGTTCGCCACGTAAGCGTAGGGACCCGAGACGACCACGCGCCGGGTGTCCCACGCCATGGCCACGGTGCTGACAATCGACGGGTTGAGCGGATCGCTGACGTCCACCACCCGGAGCCCGGTCGACTGGTCCGCCACGTAGGCGTAGCCACCGGACACCGTCACGCCCTGCGCATACCCCTGCGTGTCCACCGTGGCGACAACCAACGGGGTGGCCGCCACGCTCACGTCGACCACCTGGAGTCCGAGTCGTCCGTCAGCCAGGTAGGCAAAACCGTCGGCGACCGCCACGTCCCCGGCATATCCTCCCGTGAACACGCCGCCGGCCGGTACCGGGTTGGCCGGATCGCGCACGTCCACGACCACGAGCCCGATGTCCTCAGCGGCCACGTAGGCGTAGCCGCCTGCTGCTGCCACGCCCTGTGCCCAGCTACCCGTATCCACGCTGGCGACGGGGCCGGCCTGACCGGCCGGGTAAATGGCTGCAAGCGCCACTACCTGCAGCCCGGCGTAGGCATCCGCCACGTAGGCGTAGTCGCCTGCAACCGCCACGCCGTAGCTCATCCCCGGCGTGTTCACGCCGTCGCTCAGCACCGGGTTGGCCGGGTCGCTGACGTCCAGCACCTGAAGCCCGACGGTGTCGGCCACATAGGCGCGATCGCCGATGACGGTCACGCTCTGGGCCGAACCCGGCAGGTTTATGCTTGCGACCAGCGTCGGGTTGGTCGGATCGCCGACGTCGATCACCTGGAGCCCGTTCTGGTCCTTCGCCACATAGGCGAAGCCGCCGGCGACCGCCACGTCTTCGGTCCAGCCCTGCGTGTCGACGACGGCAACGCTCACCGGAGCGGTCGGAACGCTTACGTCCACGACCTCGAGCCCCCAGAACCCGCTCCGCCAGTCCCCGATGACCACATAGGCGTAGCCGTCCACGATCGTCACGCGCTCAGCGTCCTCGGACGTGGGCACGTTGGCGACGATTACCGGGTTGGTCGGAACGCTCACGTCCACCACCTGAAGCCCGCGGTAGTCGTCCGCCACATAGGCGTAACTGCCTGCGACGGCCACGTCGGAGGTCAGCCCCGGCGTGCCGAGGCTCACGGCAACCACCGGGTTGGCCGGGTCGCTGACGTCCACGACCTGGAGCCCGTTGGCGTCGGCCACGTAGGCATACATACCGACGACCGTTACGGCGACGGGCTGCCCCGGCGTAGACACTTGCCCGACGATGACCGGGTTGGCCGGATCGCGGACGTCAACGACGTGAAGCCCGGTGTCCTCGTTCGTCAGGTAGGCGTAACCGTCGGCAACCGCTACGTAATCGGCGTCATCCGGGAGGACCACGTTGCCGACGATCGGGTCTCTTCGTTCAACGGTGATCGAAAAAGCCGGCAACGACGCCGTGCCGCCGAAGTCGTCGCTGACGGTAATGACGATGTCCGTGTCCGTACCGATATCCGTATCCGACGGCGTCCCGGACAGGCTGCCGGTGGCGCTGTCGAAGACGGCCCAGGACGGCGCGTTGCTGACGGTGAACGTCAGCGTGTCGCCGTCCGCATCGCTTGCGGTCGGCTCGAACAGCCAGGGTTGAGCCGCTTCCACGGTCGTGGCCGGATCACCCGCGATCACGGGGTCGTTGTTGGGCTGCTCGACGGTAATCGAAAACGCGGGCAGCGACGCCTCGCCGCCAAAGCCGTCGCTGACGGCGATGACGATGTTTCCGTGCACACCGACGTCGGCTGCCGACGGGGTCCCGGACAGGGCGCCCGTGGTGCCGTCGAAGCCGGCCCAGCCCGGCGCGTCGGTAACGGTGAAGGTCAGCGTGTCGCCGTCCGGATCGCTCGCGGTCGGCGCGAACGCGTAGGACTGACCGGCTCTGACGGTCGTTACCGGGTTGCCGGCAATCACCGGAGCGGCGTTGGCGCGCGCAACGGTGATCGAAAAGGGCGGTAAAGAATCGGTACCGCCGCGGCCGTCGTCGACGGTAATGACGATATCGGCGTACGTGCCGACGTCTGTAGTCTCGGGTGTTCCGGACAACGTGCCCGTGGCGCCGTCAAAGGTCGTCCAGGACGGCGCGTTGTCGACGGTGAACGTCAGCGCATCGCCGTCCGCATCGCTTGCGGTCGGTGCAAAAGTATAGGATTGACCGGTTACGATGGCCGTGACCGGGTCTCCGCTGATCACCGGGTCGGTGTTCGGATCGACCGGATCGGGGCCGCTGCCACCGCCACCGCCGCATGCGGACAGCGTGGCCACGAAAAGGATAACGGCGGTTCGTAGGTATGTAGTCATTTCTCGCCCCATCTAAGGCTGGCTGTTAACAGGAATTGCATTGAGGTCGATCACTTGAAGTCCGGCGCCGCCGTCGGCCACGTAGGCGTAGCCGTCGGCGATCGCCACGTCCCGGGCGCCGCCCGGCGTATCCATGCTGCCGACGATCATCGGGTTGGCCGGATCACTCACGTCGATCATCTGGAGCCCGGCCGCTTCGTCAGCCACATAGGCGTAACCGCCGGCGAGCGCGACGGCGCGAGCTTCCTGCGGCGTGTCCACCGTGGCGACAATCGCGGGCGTGGTCGGATCGCGAACGTCCACCACCCAAAGCCCGTATGCGCCGTTGGCCACATAGGCGTAATCGCCGGCGACGGTCACGTCCCAGACCAGCCACGAAGTGGGCACGCCGCCGACGATGACCGGGTTGAACGGATCGCTCACGTCCACCACCTGCAGCCCGCCCGCGTCGTCAGCCACATAGGCATGACCGCCGACGACCGTCACACGGGTTGCATTCACGGTGGCGACGTTGCTGATGATTGCGGGGCTTGCGGGATCGCTTACATCCACCACCTGAAGTCCCAGGAATCCGTCGGCCACGTAGGCGTAACCGCCCGCGACCGCGACGCCGTAGGCCCAGCCCGGCGTGTCCACGCCGCCAGCCGGTACCGGATCGGCGGGGTTGCTCACGTCCACGACGCGAAGTCCCGCCAATCGGCTTGCCACATAGGCGTAGCCGTCGACGACCGTCACTTCATAGGCGTTTTCCCCGGTGCCCACGGTGTCGGCGATCGCCGGAACGGCCGGATCGCTCACGTCCACCACGGCAAGCCCGGCGCGGTCGATCGCCACGTAGGCGTAGCCGCCGGCGACGGTCAAGCCCCGGGTCCAGCCCGGCATGTCGACGCTTGCGACGGGGGTGGCCTGACTGACCGGGTCGACGGTGGCGAGCGCCACGATCTTCAGCCCGGCGTAACCGTCCGCCACGTAGGCGAGGCCGTCCGCGACCGCAACGCCGAACGCCCATCCGGGCGTTTCCATGCTGCCGGTCAGTACCGGGTTGGCCGGGTCGCTCAGGTCCAGCACCTGAAGACCGACGAAGTCGGCCACATACGCCCGATCGCCGACGATGGTCACGGCTTCGGCCCAGCCCGGGGTGTCCGTGCGTGCGACAATCGCCGGGTTGTTCGGATCGCTGACGTCCACGACCAGAATCCCGCCGTTGTATCCGTCGGCCACGTAGGCGTAGCTGCCCGCGACCGCCACGCCCTTGGCGTTCTCCGGCGTTGCCACGCTGCCGACGATCGCCGGGTTGGCCGGGTCGCCGACGTTCACCACCTGGAGACCGCTGCCGTAGCCGTCGGCCACGTAGGCAAAACCGCCGGCGACCGCCACGCCCTCGGCCCACCCAGGTGTGTCGACGACGCCGGTCGGTACCGGGTTGACCGGGTCGCGCACGTCCACTACGTGAAGGCCGGCGTCCGCCATAGCCAGGTAGGCGTAACCGTCGACGACCGTCACGCTCACTGCCTCCCCCGCTATCTCCGTGCTGCCGACAATCACCGGGTTGGCCGGGTCGCTCAGGTCCGCCACCTGGAGTCCGCCGAAACTGTCAGCCATGTAGGCGTAGCCATCGACGATCGTCATGTCCAAAGCCGCCCCCGGCGTGTCCAGAATGCCGGCCGTCACCGGGTTGGCCGGGTCACGGACGTCCACCACCCGAAGCCCCGCGCTGTCGTTGGCCACGTAGGCGTAACCGCCGGCGACGGCCACGTCGAGGGCGAGCGCTACCTCGACGTCGATCGAGAAGGGCGGCAACGCGGCCGTGCCGCCCCGGCCGTCGCTGACGGTAATGACGATGTTGTCATAGTCGCCGAGATCTGCTGCGGACGGGGTTCCGGACAGGCTGCCTGTAGTGCTGTCGAAGCTTGCCCAGTACGGCGCGTCGTCGACGGTAAACGTCAAGGTATCGCCGTTCGGATCGCTTGCCGTCGGCGTGAAGGTGTAGGGCTGATCGGCTTCGACGGTCGTTACCGGATCGCCCGCGATCACGGGGTCGGCGTTGGGTCGCTCGACCGTGATCGAAAAAGCGGGCAAAGACGCCGTGCCGCCTGTGCCGTCGCTGACGGCGATGACGATGTTTTCGTACACGCCGACGTCCGCATCCGACGGTGTCCCGGACAGGTTGCCTGTGGCGCCGTCAAAAGCCGTCCAGGGCGGTGCGTTGTCGACGGTAAACGTCAGCGTATCGCCGTCCGCATCGCTTGCCGTCGGCACGAATGTGTAGAGCTGACCGGCTTCGATCGTCGTGGCCGGATCACCCGCGATCACGGGGTCGGCATTGGGTCGCTCGACCGTGATCGAAAAAGCGGGCAGAGACGCCGTACCGCCGCGGCCGTCGCTGACCGCAATGGCGATGTCGGCATACGTGCCGATGTCTGCTTCCGACGGTGTCCCGGACAAGCTACCTGACGTCGTGTCGAAGCCGGCCCACGCCGGCACGTTGGTGACGGTAAACGTCAGCGTGTCGCCGTCCGCATCGCTTGCCGTCGGCACGAACAGGTAAGGTTGACCGGCTTCGAGGGCCGTCACCGGGTTTCCCGCGATCACGGGGTCGGCGTTTACCGGGTCGACGTTCGCAGGCGTAACCGTTATCGAAAATGCCGGCAGAGAATCGGTACCGCCGAGGCCGTCGTTCACGGCAATGACAATGTTGTCGTAGGTTGCGACGTCGGCGTCTGCGGGTGTCCCTGACAAGGTACCCGTCGTGCCGTCAAAGCCGGCCCAGGCGGGGGCGTTGCCGACGGTAAACGTCAGGCTGTCACCATCCGCATCACTTGCCGTCGGAGCGAACAGGTAGAACTGGCCCGCTTCGACGGCCGTGGCCGGGTCTCCCGTGATGACGGGATCGGTATTCGGGCCGGCAGGATTGGTGTCGCTACTGCCACCGCCGCCGCACGCGGCCAGCGTGGCCGCAAGGAACATCGCGGCGGCTCGTAAATACGTGTTCATGACTTGCCTCGTTTCATGACGGTCTCCACCCATTCAGGGAAACCTCGGCGGTCCGTGGATCACCAACCCGTGGCAACCGCCGGCTGAAGACCGCGGGGAGCTTCCGCTCCCCGCAGCCCGATTTATGGCCGGTTAGAATCTGCGTACGGCGCGGACGTAGTAATTGCCGTCCTTCCACCTGCCGTCGCCCACGAAGCCCCTGCCGCCGACGTCAAGCGACCACGCGTGGTTGACGTAAAAAGGCTGGCCGGGTTCGCAGTACTGATCGCAGGCAATGTCGGCGGCCTCGGTGGATCCCCAGTAGAACGAGGCGTTTTGAGTGTCGACAAACTCGCCGATGTTGTCGGGCGCGCCGTCTCCGTCGTAGTCGGCGGCGTAGAGGTTGGCGTACATCTCACTCAGCGTGTCCGCCGCGGGCAGGAACCAGTCGTCGAACAGGAGACCGGTAGCGCCACTGACAATGCTCAGGCTCGCGGCTCGCTGCGCGGCGTAGTAGATCGGCCCGCCGAAGGTCGGATCGATCTGCGGTCCTTCCGTCTCGCTGCCGATGAAATCCAGCGTGTTTTGGTACCCGGTCCCCAGCGCCGTCTCGTTCGAGCCGTTTATGGCCTTGCTTCTGCGACCGCCGTTTGTGTAAGTGTTCAGCCCCCAGATGTGCTGCGAGTCGTAGCTTGCGGGCGCCGCCTCCAGGTAGGTCCAGATCGTATTGCCGCCGTTGTCGGTCCCGTAGGTGCCGTCGTCGATGTAGAAGATCAGTCCGCCGCCGGGGCCGGTATCGCCGGCCTCGTAATCTCGGGTAAGCCTCAAGGCGTAGGTGCCGGCGGTGCCCGAGTTGACCTCGATCCTGAGATAGATCCGCTCGTCGACCGTCGCAGTAATGCGCTGTGCGTTGGCTGCGTTGCCGTTATCGACGACCACGAAGTAGGTGCTGGCGAGATCGCCGCGGTAGGCGGTGACGCGGACGTCGCCGCCGTTAGTGGAGCTGCCGTCCGCGCTGTAGTCCCAGGCAACCTCGTACTCGTGGCCTGCGGTTGCGTCGAAGTAGTACCAGTCGGTGTTGTCTGTCGACGTGGCAAGATCGCCCTCTGTCCAGCGGTCGATCCACCGGGCGTACAGGGTGATGTCGCTGGTGACCGGCGTGCTGAAGTCGTAGGCTGTAGTCAGCCCGGGGTCGCTGTACCAGCCGGCAAAGTCCGCCCCGGCCAAGACCGGCGGCGCCGCGGGTTCGGTGGCGGCCTGCCCTTCGACGACGCGCTGGCTCAGGAGCTGGTTCGACGCAGCGTCACCATCGTTGTCGTCGAAGCTCACGGCATGGACAGGGACCGTGGCCCCACCGGCAAAGAGCTGGACGTAGGCGGTTACCGGCGTGTTGAAGTCGTAGGGCGCGGTGAATGCCGTGTCGTAGTACCAGCCGGTAAAGTAGTATCCGCTGTTCAGGACGGGGTCGGCGGGCTCGACGGCGCTACCGCCCTCGGCGATGCTCTGCGCCGGTTGGAACCAGTTGCCGATGCGCGTGCTCACGTATAGTTGCACGTTGTGGCTGACGGTCTGCGAGGTCCACCGGGCATACAGCGTGACGTTCCCGGTGATCGCGGTGTCGAAGTCGTAAGCCCGGGTGAGCGCCGGGTCGCTGTACCAGCCGGCAAAGTTGTATCCGGTTCTGACGGGCAGTGAGGGCGGGACGGCCGCATCGCTGACCGCAACGGTCTGGCTAGCAACCTGGGTGGTGTCGTTGCCGTCGTTGTCGTCGAAGCTCACGGTGTAGCTCGCGCCGAGCGCGGACGGCGTGGCCGTCAGCGTTCCGGCTTGCACCCAGTCGGCGTAGAAACCGACGTCGCCGTTACCGTTTGTCGAATACACGTCGCCGGGCATGTAGCGGGTGCCGCCGAAGCCTGCATCCGTGTACCAGCCGTCGAACACGTAACCGTCGCGGACCGGCACGGCGGTGCTGATCGTGAACGACGCGTCGTTCTCGACGTAGGTGCCGTTTTGCGGCAGGTTGCTCGATTCGCCGGAGGCGTCCGAATACGAAATGCCGAATATCTGCAGCCAACGGGCGTACAGCGTTACGTCGGACGCCGGCATGTCGAAGGTGGCCGAACCGCTGGCGTCATACGGCGTGCCGCCGCCTCCGGCCGCGGTGTTCCAGCCGCCGTAGACGTAACCGCTGCGGGCGAGGTTGCCGTTGTTGGCGCTGACCGTGACCGGCTCGCCGGCGGCATAACTGTTGCCGTCGACCGGTACGGTACCGGTGTCGTTCGAGTTGCCGTCGTAGGTGACGGTGTAGACCGGCAGCCACTGCGCATAGAGCGTGGTGTCGTCCGCGATCGTGAAGCGGCCCGCATAGTCGGTGCCCTGGCCGTCGGCCTGGCCGTTCCAGCCGTTGAAGCGGAAGCCGCTGACGGTCATGCCGTTGTCGCCGGCGACCCTGACCGAATCGCCGACATCGTAGATCCCGTCGTCCCCCGGCACCGAGCCGGTATCCAAGCTGGTGCCGGCGGGCAGGTTCGCGTCGTAGGTGACGGTGGCCACCCGGATCCATTCGGCGGCCAGCGTGGTACCGGCGGCCCCCATGACGAAGGCCTCGCCGGGGGCGTAAACGGTGGTCGTGTCGCCGTCTCGGGTCCAGCCGTCGAAGCGATGATTGGCGAGCGTCATGGCGCCGGTGTTGTCGGGAACGGTGACCCGATCACCGTCGGCGTAGAGATTGACGTCCACCGGCACGTCGCCGCCGTCATTGCCGTTGCCGGTGTAGGTGACGGGGTATCGCGCCGCCGCGGGTTGGCTGTGAGGCCCCTCCCAGAAATACGTCGCACCCGGGGCGGCGGTTTCACCGGTGTTCGTGCTCCGTTCGAGCGCACCGGCAGCCGCCCGGTAGCCGCCGGACGTGGACGATACATCGGCCATTGCAACCGCGGTGCCAAATTCTTCCGGGCCTGCCGCGCCGTCGGGGGCCGGGAACTTGATGCCGCGGGTCCAGGTGCTGCCGCCGTCGTCGGTCGTGAACAGATACGCCGACCCGGGGGTATCATCACGTACACCGCCGCTGGCCCCATCGTCGGGGCTGCCCACGAGCGCGTAGTTGCCGGAGATGGCCACCGAGTAGCCGAACTGATACCCGCGAAGTTTATCCAGGGCGGCCAGGGGGATGCCGGCCGCCCAGCTATCGCCGCTGGCATCGCCCGTGTAGGGATACACGTAGGCGCTGCCGGCCTGCAGCGTGGTGTCGGAAAAATCGCCCTTGTGGTTAGGAGCGCCGACGATGATGTCCTTGTTCTCGGAAATCGCGACCGAGTCGCCGAACAGGTCTTCGCTGTAGTACCACTCGGTCTTCTGCGGATTGACGAGCTCCGCGACGACATTCCAGCTGCCGCCGTCGTACGAATAGGTCCACACTCTCCCTTCGAGGCTTTCCTCGGGCGCCGAGACCGGGCCCGCTACCGACGCGCTCGGAGCGCCCACGACCAGCGTGGTGCCGGACAACGCGACGGAGCCGCCGAAGTAGTCGTCGCCGTTCGCCAGAGCGGAGGGGCTGGTGATCCGGGTGACGTCGGCCCGGAGGGCGCCGTACCTGTCTTCGATTTCCCCACCGCTCCAGCGGTCATTGGTGGCGTCGTACGGAATGACGAACACTTTGTTGTTCGCGTCGTCGCTGACGACGGCAAAGTCGTCGGAGATGGCCACGGATGCACCGATGTCGCTGCGACCACTGGTGAATTTGGCGACCTGATTCCAGCTGCTGCCGTCGTATTCGAATACGTACGCTGCGCCGTCGCTGCCAACGATGGCGCTGGTGCGGGCGCCCGCATGGATGGCCACCGAGAGGCCGAATTCGTTCGTATCTTCGTCCGCCGCGTCTTCGGGGACGAGCAACGCCGGCAGGGTTTTTACCCAGCTGCCGTTGCCGTAGGTGTATACCCGGGCCTCGCCCGCGTCCGTCCCGTCCGGCCGTTCGTTGCGGTACCGGAAGCCCGCGATCGCGTAGTCCCCGGACATCGCCAGGGCAGTGGCGTTATCGTCCCCGGTACCCGTGAAGGTGTGACGGGGCTGCCAGTAGGCGTACAGCTCCACCGGCGAGGCGCCCATGGCAAAGCTGTCGCCGACGGTGTAAAGGGTGCTGTTGTCGTCAGCGACGGGCGTCCAGCCGCCGAAGATGTAACCGTCCCGCTGCAGGTCGGTGCCGACAATGCCGTCGACGACGACCGTGGCACCCGCCGCATAGTCGACCGCGGCGGGGGTCTCGCCGCTGCCGCCGTTGGCGTAATAGGTGACCGTAACGGTGCTTCCGGGAACGAGCCAGCGGGCGGAGAGCGTCACCGACGTCTCCCCGATGGTCAGGTCGTCGCCTTCGAAGTAGACGCGTCCGTCCGTCGCGGTCCAGCCGTCGAAATAGTAGTTCGCGCCGCTGTCGTTCGTCAGCGTGAGGTTGCCCGTGTTGCCGGGGACCGTCGTGGTCTGCCACGGCAGGTACACCGTGCTCTCCGCAGGCACCGTGCCGCCGGCCAGCGCCTCGCCGGCCGGAACGTTGGCGTCGTAGGTGACGGTGCTACCCCAGACGACGTACAGCGTAACGTCCCGGTTCGCCGTGAACGTCTCGCCGGCGCGGTAGCTTAAGCCCTCGCCCCGGATCGGGTTCGTGGTCCAGCCGTAAAAGGCGGCGTCGCTCTTCGCATAGTCGCCGAGGTTGTCCAGCAGGGTGACCGTGTCGCCCTCGACGTAGTCAAGCGCGGGTGCGGGCTCGGAGCCGCTTTCCGCACCGTTGCCGTCGTAGGAGACGCCGACGATACCGGGGTTGCCGTCGACGTTGTGCCAGCGAGCGTAGAGGGTCACGTTGCCGGGCACACCGTCGGGGAAGACGTCGGTGTTGGACGCAGAGAGCTCGAACGTCTGCCCCTCTCTGTACACCGTGCCGCCGTCGGTCTCGATGCGCCAGCCGACGAAGTACCACACTTCGTCGGGGGACGACGCGGGGTCACGAACCCGCTGCAGGCCGCCGCTGTTGCCCAGGACGGTGACCGTGTCGCCCAATATGTAGGTGTTGTTGTCCGCCGGCGGCGAGCCGGTGACGGTGGACGTGGTATCGAAACTGACGTTGGCGTCGTAGGTGACGGTATAGAGGATGGCCTCCCACTGCGCGTAGAGCGTCAGGTTCGCCGGTCCCATCGTCAGCGTGTCGCCGGCGGTATAGTCCATACCGCTGCCGTCAGGCTCCGTGTTCCAGGCGAGAAAGGTATACCCGACCCGGACCGGGACCGCGCTGTCGATCGAAGCCAGCGTTCCCGGGACGTAGCCGGTGCTCGCCGACGGCACGTCGATCGTTTCGCCGTCGACGTTGTCGTCGTAGGTGATCGTGTAAGTGGAACCGTTCGTCCACTGCGCGTACAGCGTCACGTCGGCCGCGCCCAGGGTCAACGTACCGCCGGCCGCGTAGCCTAAACCCGTGCCGTCGGGCAGCGTGTTCCAGCCGGCGAAGATAAAGCCCGCCCGTTCGGGGACGGTGCTGCTGACGGCAACCACCGCTCCCGCGACATAGCCGGAGCTTTCCGAAGGCACGTCGATGGTTTCATCGTCGACGTTGTCGTCGTAGGTGATCGTGTAGGTGGCTTCGGTCGTCCACTGCGCGTACAGCGTCACGTCGGCCAAACCTATCATCAGCGTTCCGCCGGCCGCGTAGGCAACACCGGTGCCGTCCGGAACGGTGTTCCAGCCGGCAAAGGCATAGCCGTCCCGTTCAGGGACGCTGCTGCTGACGGAAACCACCGTTCCCGTGGCAAAGCCGGCGCTCGCGGGCGGCACGTCGATGGTCTCCGTGTCGACGTTGTCGTCGTAACTGACGGTGTAGGTCGCCACATCGCCGTCGTTATCGCCGCCGTTATTGCCGCCGCTGCCGCCGCAGCCGGCCAGTGCGAACAGCATCAGGCAGATGCAGGTAAATCCGTTGAGGCCGTATTTGTGTTGTTGGGCCTTCTCAAAAAAAGCTGCGCGCTTCATAGCGTTCCCTCGGGCATTGTTTGTCCGTAGCGGTGTCTAGGGCGCATGCCCTTCCGATCCTGCGCTCGCCGTGGTGACAGAGCGTCAAACGAGCCGGGTAACGACGTGCTTGCAAACCGACCTCGACGTTTGATCCAGGCCCCATTCGCACGGTGTCGTTTGCTCGAGCCGAGGCGCTCTGCCGCGTATGCAACGACGCGGATCGGCGGGCGGTCACCGCCTCCGATGCCGTTCATGCTAGGCGCGGCCGCGACCGAGACAATTGTTATAACGTTCTGTTCGTCTGCCGTTTATGTTCGGTTCATGAAAGCGGTGAGACGCCGCTACAGCGATGTTTCGCTTTACATTTCTTCACGTTCGGTTGCATTGAATTACGTGAAGTCTCATAGAGTCTCCGCATCGACGGATTTCAAAGTTTGGAGATCGAAGTTGAAGCAGTACTTCACCGTCACGCTGCTGGCGGCGCTGTTCGCCACCTTGTTATCTGCGGCCGCCGAAGAGTCGGGTGGCCACCAGGCGGAGCTCGAGCCGCGATTCGCTGAGGCACGGGAGCGTGTGGATCTGACGGACGGGCAGGCTGAGCGGATCGAGCCGATTATCTTGTCGGGCGCCGAGGCGACGCGTCAGGTGAAGGAGTGTCCGGTACCTTTTTCCGAAAAGAATTTAATCGACATGGCGTTGTGTCGAGTGAGGTTGTGCTGTGGATGAGATTGGTCCCCTATCGCTGGCTATTCTGCTGACCCTGACGATCGCGGAGATCCTTTGGTCGTGGATCGGAAAGCGGGGCGCGTATAATCTCAAGGAGACGATAGCGAATCTGGGCATTGCGCTGGGCAACAGCCTCACCAGACCGTTGTCGTTGGCGTGGAAGTTCTTCATATTCACGTTGATCGAGCCGTTCCAGGTTTATTCGCTGCCTGCCACCGGCTGGGCGTTCTTGCTGACGTTTTTAGCCGCGGACTGCGCATACTATTGGTATCACCGGTTTCACCATGAGGTGCCCGTTCTCTGGACCGTTCATCACACCCATCATTCGAGCCCCTGGTACAACCTCACGACGGCGGTGAGACTGAGCTGGATGGGCCGCTTCGTAAGCCCGTTTTTTTTCGCGCCGCTGATCCTGCTTGGCATGTCACCGCTCTGGGTGGCAGCGTCACTCGCGATTGGCCTGTTCTATCAGTTTTTCCTGCACACCGAGGCCGTGCCGCGCCTGGGCTGGTTCGAGGGCAAACTGCTCAACACGCCCGCGGCGCATCGTGTCCATCACGGGTCCAATGCCCGTTACATTGACAGGAATTACGCGGGCGCCCTGATCATCTGGGATCGCCTGTTCGGCACGTACGAGCCGGAAAGCGACGAGGTGAGGTATGGTGTCAGGAGCGGTTTCGTCGGGCACAATCCGTTCGTCATTCAGTTCGGACCGCTTTGGAAGTACCTGACCGGTGAGTGGCGGCGGGAACGGGACCATGCTGACGCGGACGGGTCGACTCGTGCCGGTATCTGAGTTTCGGGCCGTGCGGCAGACTCGTTGATGAACACGCTCGATTCGATCCGAGAGGCAATAATGGGCGCGGACGTTCGCATATTGATGATCGACGACGACTCGGAGTTGACTTCGCTCGTCGAGGAATACCTTAGCGCGGAAGGCGGGTTCTCCTTCGTTGCCCGTCACGACGGTGAGTCCGGCGTGTCGGCGGCGACTTCGCAAAGCTTCGACGTCATCGTCCTGGACGTCATGATGCCCGGGATGAGCGGCTTCGAGGTCCTGAAGGCTCTTCGCAAGAACCTCGATACGCCGGTCATCATGCTGACGGCGCGGGGCGACGACATGGACAAGGTTCTGGGTCTCGAGATCGGCGCGGACGACTACGTTCCAAAACCGTGCAGCCTGCGTGAGCTGGTCGCCCGGGTTCGCGCCATCCTTCGACGGGTCAAATCGGACTCGCGGCCGGAACCCGGCCGGGAGCCGGGATTGACCGTCGGCGACCTGCGCATCGATGCCGGGTCCCAGTCCGTGTTCCGCGACGGCCAATCCGTCGACGTTACCGGCGCGGAGTTCGGCGTGCTCGAGACCCTCGTCCGGTCCGCGGGTGAGGTGGTCAGTAAAGACGCCATAGCCCGGCATGCACTCGGGCGACGCATCATGCCCTACGATCGCAGCGTCGATGCGCACGTGAGTCATTTGCGCAAGAAGCTCGGCCCCCTGCCGAACGGGCTGCAGCGGATTAAAACCGTGCGCGGTCGCGGCTACCTCTACGTGGTGCCGTCGTGAACCGGTTTTTCGGGCGTATTTTCCTGTCCACGTGGATCATCGTGATCGTGACCTCGGTGTTGACGATGTTTCTGGCCGGCATGCTCCCCAAACGCGGAAGCGACGACGGGGCCAGCTACGACGAGCAGCTCGTCGCCGTCGTTGCCAATGACCTGCGTGACGCGCTGGCGAGGGATCCGGGCGTTGCGGTTCGCACCGTTACCGACCGACACGTGCTGGATTTCGATCGCTTGATGCAGATTTACGTGCTGGACCGATCGGGGAAAGACGTGCTCGGCCGGCGGCTGCCTTTTGCCGTCAGCCGCGCGGCGCGGCAGGTTGGCGCGGCAACGACCGCTTCGCTGCGGATCGACGACGCCAGGCTGAAGCTCTTTCATGAAGGTCTGCAGGGTTATCTCGTGGTGGGTTTCCAGTCGGGTTATCCGATGGGTCGCGTCCTGATCCGGCCCGGTGCGAGAGCGATTCTCGTGATCGTTGCGCTGTTGGTCAGCGCGGCGGTTTCGCTGGTCCTCACGCGCTTCATCGTGCTGCCGGTCCGGCGCCTGCGCGAAGCCGGCCACCGGGTCGCCGACGGCGACCTCGGCGTGCGCGTCGCCCACACCGTGGGAGGTCGCCAGGACGACATTGCACATCTGGCGAGGGATTTCGACACAATGACCGATCGCATCGAGCAGCTGCTGTCGACGCAGCAGCGATTGATGCGCGACGTTTCGCACGAGCTGCGGTCGCCGCTGGCGCGTTTGCAGGCGCTGCAGTCGTTGGCCCGGCAGAAAGCGCAGGGTGCCGAGTTGGACATCGTGATCCGCATGGAGCGGGAAACCGAACGGCTCAACCAGCTCATAGGACAGATCCTCACCTTCGCCCGGCTCGAGGCGCGAGAAGAGATCGAGCGCCGCAATACGGATCTCGCGGACCTGCTCCGTGCGGTCGCCGACGATGCAATCGTCGAAATCGGAGATTCCGACAAAGACGTCACCCTCGCCGGCTCCGAACGGTGTTTGCTGCTGGTCGATAATGCGCTGTTGCACAGCGCTTTCGAGAACATTGTCCGCAACGCGGTCCGGTTCACTCGGGACGGGACGAAAGTCGAGGTGACGCTCGCCGACGAAGGCAGATACACGATCGTGCACGTCGACGACCGCGGGCCCGGGGTCCCTCCCGAAGCGCTCGCGCACATGTTCGAGCCCTTTTATCAAGTAGACGAGGCGCGGCCGGCCCGTAAGGGCGGCAGCGGCGTAGGCCTCGCGATCGCGAAACGCGCGGTCGATCTTCACGGCGGTGAGATCGAAGCCACTAACCGCAAGTCGGGAGGGCTTCGAGTGACCGTCCGCCTGCCGAGGAATCCATCATGAGAAAGCCACTGAAAACCGTATTCGTAATCATCGCCGCGCTGGCCGCCGTGCCGGCATGGGCGGCCAAATCCGTCGCCGACATCTTCGAGCGCGTCAGAGATACCGTGGTCGTCATCGAGACCCGGGAGAAGGGCTTCAGCGAAGACGGCTGGAGCACTCAGGTGAGCAGCTCCAGCCATGGTACCGGGGTCATCGTTTCGGAGTCGGGCGACATCCTGACCGCCTCACACGTCGTGCACAATGCGGACAGGGTCATCGTCCACCTTGCGGACGGGCAGAAGTATCTGGCCACGATCCACGGCACCGACCTCGCTTCCGACACCGCGAGAATTACGTTGCAGGATCCGCCGGACGAGCTGCCGGTGGCGAAGCTTGCCGATTCCGACAAAGTGCGCATCGGCGATCCGGTATTCGTCATCGGAACGCCGTACGGTCTCGAACATACGCTGACGCTCGGCCACATCGGCGGGCGCCGGTCAGAAGGCGATCAGGGTATGTCGCCGGTCGAGTTTCTGCAGACCGATGCCGCGATCAACCGCGGAAATTCAGGCGGCCCGATGTTCAACAGCGACGGCAAGGTCATCGGCATCGTCTCTTACATCGTGTCGTCGACCGGTGGTCATGAAGGACTCGGTTTCGCGAGCACCATCAACGTGGCCTACGATCTCATGTTCAACAAGCCGCACTGGTGGTCGGGCATAGATTCGATTCCCATTGGAAAGCAACTCGCCGGGGCGCTGAACGTACCCCAATCGTTCGGATTACTGGTGCAGCGGGTGGCTGACGGTTCGATCGGCCACCACCTGCGCGTTCGGCCGGGCTATCTGCCGGTCTTTATCGACGATCGTGAGCTGCTGCTCGGCGGCGACGTCATCCTGGCGGTTGCCGGCGTTCGACTGGCCGGTGACGGCAGTCAATTCCATGCGATCCGGGAGGCCGCCCTTGCAGTCGAGTCGGGTGGACGTTTCGAGATAACCGTGTGGCGCGGCGGGAAGGAGGTCACGCTGTTTACCACGAAAGATTGGGACTGACGCACTCCAGTCTGACGGCGCGTGGGCACCGAACGTCGTGTATCGTTGTATCGGCCAGCCCGGCCGCCGCCGGCCGGCCGTACAACTATTGTTAGAGTATGCTTTGTTCAACTTCTTTCCACGAAGGAGCCGGCGAGCTGGAACGGCAGCCGCCCCGGAGTTTCGCATGTCGCTTTTAGCAGAAACGCCGCGCCGATCGGCCGGGGTGATTCTTATTCTGATAATGGCGCTGTTGGCCTTTCCGGCAATGGCGCAGGAACGGGTCGTCGTGGCGGTCGTCGACGACGGGCCGTCGGATCGATTGTCGGAGCTGCAGAAGACCTACGTCGACGAACTATTGACGCTGACGGCGAACGAGTTCGACGTTCAGATCCGGCGTTTTGCAGGCGAGTGGTCCGAACAGTCGATCGTTGCGGCCATCAACGGCGCCTATGCGGATCCCGAGGTCGATCTCGTGCTCGTTACCGGCTTCGTCTCGAACCAGCTCGCCGCCCGGCGACCTGGTTTCGCCAAACCGACGTTTCTGCCTTTGATCGTCGATACCGCGTCAATTGCGGAGGTAACCGGGGACGCCAGCTCCGGCATAACGAACCTCAGTTACATGACGGCGTATGCGGATTTCGCCGGCGATCTGGACACGTTCGCAAGAATTGCCCCGTATCAAAATCTCGTGCTGCTCGTCGATGCCGGTTTGTCCGCTGCAATTCCCGCGCTCCGTGAGTCCTCCTTTGCAATCAGTACCGAAAGAGGTATCAACCTGGTCGAGGTCGTGCACGACGGCGTCGATCATCGGCTGATGAATCGCGTGCCGGCCGACACGGATGCGATTTTCATCGGCGGCCTGCCGCGGATGCCGGCGGCCGATTTCGATCGCCTGATCGAGGCCATCAACGCGGCGGGACTGCCCAGCTACAGCTTCGTCGGCGTGACCGACGTGGAGCGCGGCGTCCTCGTGACCAATTCCGAACCACGAGACATCGATCGCCAGGCGCGGCTCAACGCACTCAACATGCAGGCGGTACTGCTGGGCGGGCGCGCCGAGGACCAGCCGACCAGGGCGCAGATGCGCGAACGGCTGACGATCAACATGGCAACGGCGCGCAGGATCGGCTTGTCGCCGAGTTTCGACGTTCTTGCCGAAGCCGTTCTTCTGAATCGGGAGGAAGACGTTGCCGGACCGCAGTACGGGCTCGTCGAGATTGCGCGCCTGGCGTTGCAGCAGAACCAGGATCTGCAGGCGGAGACCTTCGGCGTGGAGGCCGGGTTCCAGGAGATTTCGAGAGCCCGATCGAACCTGCTGCCGCAAATCGGCGCGTCGGCGGGCCACACGCAGCGCAAGGAGTCGCCGGTGGTGTCTGCCGGTCTGTTTGCCGAGCGGTCGAACGATGCGGCGATCAGCATGGACCAGCTCATCTACTCGGACTCGGCAAGCGCCAATCTGGTGATCCAGAAAGAGCTGCAGCGGACGCGCCGGGCCAGCCTGGAGGAATTCAGGCTCGACGTCGTGGAGGCCGCGACGATTTCGTATTACACGGTGTTGAACGCGCGTTCGCAGCTGGGTGTTCAGGAAAACAATCTGTCGATCACGCGGGCCAACCTCGAGCTTGCCGAAGAGCGCGTTCGTCTGGGCACCTCGACGCCGGCCGACGTCTATCGCTGGGAAGCGGAAGTCGCCAGGGCGCAGATTCGCGTCATCAACGCCAGGGCGTCGCTCAACCAGTCGTGGGAGACCTTGAACCGCCTTCTGCACCGGCCGCAGGGGACGCGTGTCGGGCTCAGGGAAGCGAGCTTCGACGAGCCGTTCGTCATGACGCGCGAGGACTTCGATCAACTCATAAGGAGTCCGGCGGACTATGCGGTGTTCTCCCGCTTCTACGTCGACCGGGCACTCGGCCAGGCGCCGGAACTGGAGCAGCTCAATGCGCAGATCGCGGCAAAACGGCGCGAACTCACGAACACCCGCCGAGCGTACTGGCTGCCGGACTTCACCCTCGGGGGGCAGTACACGAGCAACCTCAGCCAGTCCGGCGCCGGCGCCGGCCCCCAGGCGGGCCAGGGCCTGGACGACTGGAGCATCGGCGTACAGGCGACCTTGCCGCTGTTCGCGGGAGGCTTGAGAAAGGCCAACGTCTCCAGAGCCCGCTACGAGCTGCGGCAGCTCGAGTCGTTACGGGTGTCGACGGAGGAGCGTGTCGAAGAGGCGGTCCGTGTCCAGCTGCACGCGGCGCAGGCCGCCTATGCCCAGATCGATCTTTCCGCAACCGCCGCCGAGGCGTCGCGCAGGAACTTCGAGTTGGTGAGCGATGCCTATGCGCGCGGCACCGTCACGATCATCGATCTGCTGGACGCGCAGGATACGAGCCTTGCCGCGACCGCGACGGCCGTGGAGTCGCTGTATAACTTCCTCATCACGATAATGTCGGTGCAGCGAGCGGTTGGCGGTTATGACTACCTGCTAAGCAGGGAAGAGCGAGAGGCGCTGGCCGACGAATTTCGACGGAAAATGACGGGGACAAGACGATGAAAACCGGTGTGTGCTTTCTGATTGCCGCGACCCTGCTGCTGGGTGCCTGCGGTGAATCCGATGACGCGGTCGAGGAAAGGCTGCGGCCCGTTCGATACGTGAGCGTCAGTGACGACAGCGTATTCCGCGACCGGAGTTTCTCCGGCACGTCGAAGTCCAGCCGGGAATCGCGTCTGAGCTTCAAAGTGTCGGGGACGATCATCGATCTGCCCGTGCAAATCGGACAGCGCCTCAACGCCGGCGATCTGATTGCCGAGATCGATTCGGCGAGTTACGTGCTGCAGGCGCAACAGGCGCAGGCGTCCCTCGTCGAAGCGCAGGCCAACGACCGCAGGGCCGACGCAAACTACGAGCGAACCAGGGGGCTCTACGCAAACGACAATGCGTCGCTTAACGATCTCGAAGCGGCCCGGGCGCAGGCGGAGTCCGCGAGCGCAATCGTCGCGTCGGCCAACAAAGCGCTGGAAATCGCGCGGCTCAACGTTTCGTACACGAGACTGAGCGCCGATACCGACTGCTTCATCGCGTCGCTCGACGTTGAGATCAACGAAAACGTGGCCTCCGGCCAGCAGGTGGCCGTCGTCAGCTGCGGCGAGGAATTCGAGGTCACGCTGAATCTCCCCGAGAGCGTGATCGGCAGCATTGACGAATACACGCCCGTCAGCATCCGCTTCGGCGCCATCCCCGGCGAGGTGTTCAGCGGCGTCATCTCGGAGGTTGCCGTCGCGTCGGCGGCCGGCTCCGCGGCGTTTCCCGTCGTGATCAGCGTCAACGGCAGCCATCCGTCGCTGCGTTCCGGCCTGGCGGCCGACGTGACGTTCCAGTTCGATTCGGCGCCGGATCAAGGCGGCGTCGTGGTTCTTCCGGTTTCCGCGGTCATCAACGGCCCGGACGGGACCTTCGTTTTTGTCGCCGAGCCGGCTGAGACCGAAGGCGAGGCGATCGTTCGTCGCCGGGCGGTCGCGCTGGGCGAGCTGTCGCAGTCCGGTATCGAGGTCCTCGACGGCTTGCAGGTCGGCGACCGGGTCGTCACCGCGGGCGTATCGGTCGTTCGCGACGGCCAGCGCGTGCTGCTCCCGCTCGGGCGATAGTTGCGAGAGGCTCGATGAACCTTACCGCCGTCGCCATCGAAAAAAACCGCATCACGCTGACGATCGTCGTGCTGACGGTTCTCTCGGGCGCGTTCGCCTATCGCACCCTGCCCAAGGCGCAGGATCCCGGTTTCATCGTGCGCACCGCGGTCATAACGACGCGTTTCCCCGGCGCGAGTCCCGAACGGGTGGAATTGCTGGTCACGGACAAGATCGAAAAGAAAATTCAGGAAATGCCGGAAATCGACTCGATCGTCAGTGAATCGCGTACCGGCATCTCTTTGATATATGCGAATTTCAAAGAGAGCTACAAAGCCATGCGGCCCATCTTCGACGACCTGCGCCGCAAGGTCGACACGGTTACCCCGGACCTCCCGCAGGGCGCCCAGATTCCGGAAGTCAACGACGAGTTCGGCGACGTGTTCGGCAGCGTCTACACACTGTCGGGTGACGGCTTTTCCTACGCGGAGCTCAAGACTGTTGCCGACGAGCTGCGCGACGAGCTTCTGAAAGAACCGGACATCGCCAAGGTGTCCATTCACGGGGAGCAGCAGGAAGTCATTTTCGTCGAATACAACAACGCGCGGCTCGCGGAGCTCGGGCTGTCACCGCAGCAGCTCTCCGCGGCGTTGGCCAGCGTCAACATCGTGTCGTCGGGCGGCAACATCGTCAGCGGACGCGAGCGGATCACGCTCGAGCCGACGGGGAATTTCGAGTCGGTCGAGGACCTGCAGCGCACGGTCATCCAGCTGCCGGGTGGGGCGCTCGTGTACCTCGGGGACATTGTCGATATCTATCGCGGTTACAAGGACCCGCCGACGAGCGTCAGCCGCGTCAACGGTGAGCCGACCCTGGCCATCGCCGCTTCGATGCGCGAAGGCGGCGATATCCTCAAGCTCGGTGAGCGGCTGAACGTCCTGATGCCCGAGCTGATCGCGCGTTATCCCTGGGGAATCGAAATCGACAAGGTCTGGTTTCAGGCGGACCTGGTCGATGGTGTCGTGCAGACCTTTACGTCCAGCCTGATGCAGGCGATCGTCATCGTCTTCATCGTGGTGATCGCCTTCCTGGGATTTCGGACGGGACTCGTAGTCGGTTCGCTCATTCCGACGACCATGGTGGTGTCGTTCTTTGTAATGCAGGTCTTCGATATCACGATCAACCAGATATCGCTGACCGCGCTGATCATCGCGCTCGGCCTGCTGGTGGACAACGCGATCGTGATCGTGGAATCGATACTCGTCAAGCGTGGAAAGGGCCAGGACGGCGTGACCGCGGCGATCGAGTCCGGCAAGGAGCTCAGGATGCCGCTGCTGATCTCGTCGCTGACCACCGCTGCCGCGTTTATGCCGATTGCGCTGGCGAAGTCCGCCGTCGGCGAGTACACGGCGGACATCTTTTACGTCGTCGCCATTGCGTTGATCTCCTCCTGGCTGCTGGCGATGACGTTTGTCCCGATGCTGACGACGATCACGCTGAACGTCGATCCCGCGAAACAGGAACCCGTCGAAGACTTCGGCGGACGGTGGTATGCGCTTTATCGCAGGCTTTTGACGCTGTCGTTGCGCTGCCGGTACCGTTTCCTTGCGATCGTGGTTGCATTGTTTACGGTTGCAATCGTTGGCATGGGACAGGTCCGCCAGGAGTTTATCGCGCCGTCGGAGGACCCGGTGTTCTCGGCCAAGCTCGAACTCCCGCTGGGCACGTCCATCGAAACGAGCCAGGCGGTCATCGCCGAGGTCGACGCGTTCATCCGGGAGACCTACTACGCGCCGGAGACGGGCGACAAGCTGATCCGCAACTGGCTCACGTTTATCGGCGAAGGCGGGCCGCGGTTTCAGCTGAGCCTCAATCCTCCCAATCCGAACCCGGCGAATTCCTTCGTCATTGCAAACACGTTTGCGGGCGAGGACGTGGTCGACGTCATTGCCGGCATCCAGGAGCATATTCGCGACGAATACCCCGACCTGGCCGCCCAGGTCAAGCGCCTGGACAACGGTCCGCCGGTCGACTACCCGATTATCGTGCGGATATCGGGAAACGACTTCGACGCCCTGTACGAAATCGCGGATCAGGTCACCGAGTATCTCTACGGTCTCCCGCAGGTGTCGGATACCCGGAATTCATGGGGCCTGCAGACGAAGAAGCTGACCGTTGACGTCGATCAGGAGTTGGCCCGACGGTCGGGCGTCACCAACGAGGACGTGGCCTATTCACTGCAGGCCGGACTCTCGGGTATCGATCTGACCCAGTACCGGGAAGGTGACGAGCTGATACCGGTCACGCTGCGGACGGTGGCGGCGGACCGGCAGGACTTCAGCAAGCTGGACGGACTGACCGTCTATTCGCAGAGCACGGGCGCCAACGTGCCGCTCAAGCAGGTCGCCAACGTCGAGCTGACGTTCGAGCCCGGCATCATCGAACGCCGCGACCGGGACCGTACCCTGTCGCTCAACGTGCAGCTGCACCCGAACGCGACGGCCGCGGAGGTTGCGCAGGTGCTGGTGCCCTGGCTGGACGAGGCCGCCGGGGACTGGCCGGCGGGACACGATTTCGAGATCGGCGGCGAGACCGAGGAATCCGGAGACGCCAACGCATCGATCATGGCGGAATTGCCGCTTGCCGTCATGCTCATCCTGCTGCTGCTGGTCGGGCAATTCAATTCGCTGCGCAGGCCCGCGATCATTCTATCGACGATTCCTCTTGGCCTGATCGGCGTTACGTTCGGCTTGCTCGTGGCCAACTCTTCGTTCGGGTTCTTTACGATCCTCGGCCTGATTTCGCTGTCCGGCATCATCATCAACAATGCGATCGTGCTGCTGGACCGCATCGCCATCGAGATACGCGATTTCGGCCGCACGCAGACCGATGCGGTGATGACCGCCTGCCAGCAGCGGCTGCGGCCCATCCTCCTCACGACCGCAACGACGGTGCTCGGCATGACGCCGCTGCTCTGGGGCGGAACGGCGATGTTCAAGCCGATGGCCATCACGATCATTTTCGGCCTGGCGTTTGCGACTTTTTTGACCCTGCTGGTCGTGCCGGTGCTCTACTCGATGTTGTTCCGCGTGTCGTTTGCGCTTGATTCGGCTAACAGCTGAGTTCGTCGTCTCTCGATGCCTACGAGCGTAATAGTTACCTTCATCGGTTGATTTCCACAAATTCGAGGACCAGCCTTGCGATTGTCTCCGGCGCATCTTCGGGGCTGTAATGGCCGACGCCCGGTAAGCGGTGTATTTCGCCCTTTGGAAACGCCTGCCTGAACAACGGCAGGAAGTGCTCGGCCTGGAGCGTCAGGTCCGCGTCACCCCAAATTGCCAGCGCGGGTTTGTTTGCCAGCTTCAGTTTTGTTGCGTCGTCGGGTTGCTCGAAGCGGTGCGCGCCAATGGCAAAGCCCTTAGCCCAGCCGATGCCGCCCGCGGCATGCTCGGGCGTCGGGAACGGCGCACGGTACGCGCGCAGCCAGGCGTCGGTGATGATCTCGTTTCGCTCGAAGCCGTTCAGTTTGAGCGTCGAGAGCATGTTGTAATCGAGCTGCCCGAGAACCTGTTCCAGTACGCCTTCTTTCTGCGCCTTGAAGATCCACTGGAACCAGGGCGAAGCGGCACCATTCGCGCCGATCCTTTCCATGAGATCCGGCTGGCCGGCGGGCGTCGGTCCGTCAACGGATACAATGCGTTTGATTCTGTCCGGATGGCGGATCGCCAGACCCATGCCGGCAGGGCCCCCGAAGTCGTGCATCACGAGCGTGACGTCGCGCAGGTCCAGTGCAAGCAGGAAGCGTTCGAGATTGTCGATATGGTCCTGGAGCCAGTAGGTCCGATCCCGCGGTGCGGCGCTCTTGCCGAATCCCATGTGGTCGACGGCGATGACGCGATGTCGTGCCGCCCAGACCGGGATCTGGTGGCGGAAAAGGTAGCCCCAGGTGGGTTCGCCGTGCAGCAAGAGTAGGGTCTCCGGACCGGCGCCTTCGTCAACGTAGTGCATGCGAAAGCCCGGTGCATCCGTATAGCGGGCGCGAAACGGCCAGGTGCCGTCGAAGGTTTCTTCCGGTGCGACTGCGGGTATGGCGCGGCTCATTGTGGTGGCTCCTGATTCAGTTGGGGTTGCGGGCGGAGGCGGTACGGTTAGCGCCGCCGCCCCGGCGACCGCCGATATCGGCTGTGACGCTGTTTGAGTCGCGGTGGCGAGCGCCGCGCATAGAGCAATAGGTAGCAATCCGTTCATTGATGGCTCCTCGCGATCGTTCGAGTTCGGTCGTGACCGAAGAGATATCTGTGTCCGTCGGCACTGCTTGATTGTCGGCCGTGGTCTGAACAACGGGTGTCAATTGTTTCTGCTTTGCCTCCTTCGAGGCTGCCTGTGGCGGGTAACACTTTCTCCGCTGAATCCCCAGTTGTCCGTATCGATTTCATCAATGACGATATGGGTCGTCTGTGGATCTTTGCCAAGTACGCGCACGAGCATTTCAGTTGTTTCCTGTATCAGCGTTCGCTTTTGTTCCGTGGTAACGTCTTCGCGCGTTATCTTGATGTTGACGTAAGGCATGTTTACCTCCCGTAATGTCTCGATGGCTCAGGGCGCGGCAAAAGCGGCCTTGGCACACTATTGGCTAAGCCGCCCAGGGCAGCAGCGCGAGGTTGCCGACCACTTCGTTGTTGGCGATCAAGCGATGAGCTTCTGCTGCTTCTCTCAACGGCAAGGCCCGGTCCAGTACCGGTCGAATACGGCCCTCGCGTACGAGTTGCAGGCCGAACTCCATGTCTCGCTTGTCGCTGGCCATCGATCCTCTCAGCTCTCTTTGCTCAAAGAAGAGACTGCGTATGTCGAACCTGACCTCCGTGCCGGCCGCAAAACCAAAGGCAACGATGACGCCGGTCGCTTTCGCGGCGGCAATACTCGTGGCTAGGACGTCGCCACCCAGGTTATCGATAACCACGTCGGCGCCACGCCCGTCCGTCCATTCCTTTACGCGTTCCGCGACGTCTTCTTCGTTCGTATTGATCACGAGATCTGCGCCGATCTGGCGGACAGCGTCTGCCTTTGAGGTGTCGCGCAGGGTGGCGGCTACCCGGGCACCCAACGCCTTGGCGACCTGAATCTGCATGCTGCCCGAGCCCGAGGCACCCGCCTGAACCAATACCGAGTCACCGTCCTTTACGGCGCCGACTTCCTTGACCGCGCGTACCGCGGTCGCAAGCGCGACGGGCAGCGTAGCAACCTCTTCCGGTGCGAACCCGGTGTCGTCTTTCAGTAGAAAACGCGCGGGGACTTCCATGTACTGCGCGTAAGTTCCCGGGATGTGCAGGCCGGGTAACGCAAAGCTCGGTGCCTGGCTTCCCGGATAAATATCGTAGTCTTCTTCGTTCTGTGGGTAGCCTGGTACGACGATGACGCGTTCGCCAATCTCGAACTCGTTTACGCCCTGGCCAACACCGAATACTTCGCCCGCGGCGTCCGCGCCAAGAATGTGTGGAAACGGGAAATCCGGCACGACCGAGCCTTCGCGAAGATAATGGTCCAGACGGTTCACGCCGGCGGCCAATATCTTCACAAGGACGTTTCCGGGCTTCGCTTTCGGTGTTGCGACGTCTTCGTATCGAAGTACGTCGAAATCGCCGAATTGATGAATGACCGCTGCTTTCATTGCATTGCTCCGTTGTCCGAGGGAATGGGTCTATGGGAGACCACGGTGCTTACGGTAGGTGAACGGACTTTTCTGATAAACTGGATAAACAAAGAAAGATCTATGCAAAATTCGCAAAGATAGGAGCTGCCCATGGACAGCATCGGCGGTATGCGCATCCTTGTTAGAGTGGTGGATTCGGGAAGCTTTTCGGCAGCGGCAAGACAGCTGGGGGTCGCGCCCTCGTCCGTGTCCCGCCAGATCAACGAACTGGAGGAAGACCTGGGTACCCGACTCTTCACCCGCACGACCCGGAAACTGAGCCTTACCGAAGCGGGCCACCTCTTCTACGGTCGGGCCTCCAGCATCATCAACGACGTGGATGAAACGAAGCTCGCGCTGTCGCAGCTTGGGTCCCCGAGCGGGATTCTGCGCGTCACGGCGCCAAGCGGTATCGGCCGTGAGGTTGTGATGTCCGCGGTTCCGGACTTTCTAGAAAAATACCCCGCCATCAAAATCGTGCTGTCGATGACGGACCGAATGGTCGACATTGTCGATGCCGCCATCGACGTCGCGATCAGAGTGGGGCGGCAACAGGACTCGGTCTTCAAAGCCCGGAAGATAGGCGAGAGCCGCCGCGTTGCCTGCGCGAGCCCCGCTTACCTGAAAAAGGTGGGCATTCCCGAGATACCGTCAGATCTCGAGCGCCACAATTGCCTTACCTGGCGCGACCACCCGGGTCACAACATCTGGACGTTTCGCGGGCCCGAGGGCGTATCGAAGGTGCGCGCCGCGGGAAGCTTTTTTGCGCGAAACGCGGACGCCCTTGTCGCGGCTACGGTCGCCGGTCTGGGAGTGTCGTTGCTGCCGGACTGGAACATGGGAATCGAACTGCGTCAAAAGCAGCTGCGTGCGGTGCTCACCGATTACGAGGCCAGTCCGGCCGCCTCCCCCGTTTACGCGGTGCACGCGCACCAGCGCCATGTGCCCCCGAAAATCCGGGTCTTCATAGATTTCCTGGCCGAGACTTTTGCGAAAGCGCGCTATTGACGGTGCTTACGATCAGTACTCGTAGTCTTCAACGGTTTGCGCGGTCATCGAATAACCGGCCGAGGCCAGCTCGGAATGCCGGGACTCCGTGCGGATCTCGCCGGTGACCCAAACCGGGTCCCACATCGACTCGACCTCGATCGGCTCGGGCATGGTCACGTACACGATCTGATTCGGGGGCGGCGCCGGATAGTGAATGCAGGCCCCAAAGTAGGGGACGAGCAGGAATTCGCCGACCTTGCCGTTATCCGCGATTTCCAGCGGCACGATGAAACCCGGCAGTTTGACGCGCTCACCGTCGAGCTCCTCGACGACGCCCGCCGGAAAAACCGGCGTCGCAAAAGCTTCCTCGAACGAATCCTCTTCCCAGTCCCACTCTTCTTCGTCGGGATTGCCGGCCCCGTGGCCGGGAGGCGGCTGTAGTTGCTGAAGAGACGCGGATTCCGGGAGCAGCTCGTCCCAGGAGAGTTCGCGCACGTTGTTTGCCGCTGCAGTGCCGGAGAGTATCAGTGCGGCCGATACGCCGAACAGAATCCTGCGAATTTCCACGATCATGGTTCCTCCCTGTAAAAGTGATACTGCTCGGTCTTGCCGTGTGTGTTCATAATCAACCCCGTTTCGACGTCGTCCAGGGCCCTAGAGTCGTACCGTCAGCCCATCGGCCAACGAGATGCGATAGGCGCGCCACGCCGGAATCGTGCTGATCAGCACCGCAAGCCCAACGATGCCGACGAGCACGTACAGGTCGAACGCGCGCAATTCCAGGCTCAGTTCAATACCCATGGTGGTGAGCACCCATTGCCGCGCCACCAGAATTCCTGCCTGAACCAGCAGCAGTCCGGCGACGGCGCCCGCGAGCGCAAGCAGCGCCGCCTCGGTGACGAGCAGCGCAAACACGTGTCCGGGCCTGGCGCCGACCGAGCGCAACACCGACATCTCCCGCCGCCGCTCGTTCAGGCTCACGAGCAGCGTCGTGAGAAGCCCGAGCGCCCCGGCCAGGACCACCATCGCCGAGACTCCGAATAAGGCGTACTCCGCAACGCCGATCAGGCCCCACAGTTGCTGCAGCGCCACGCCCGGGATGATGGCGGCGAGCGGCTCGTCCTCGTACTCGTTGACGAATCGCTGCAGGTTGAAGATGGAAATTCTCGATTTCAGGCCGACGAGGGCCGCGGTGATCGCCTCCGGCGCATAGCTTCCGGGTTGTGCCGCGCCGCCACCGTCGCCGCCCTTGGAGTGAATCAGATCCATGCCGCGCAGACTGATGTGCACGGTCCGGTCAACCGGGGTTCCGGTGCGCGCAAGAATACCGCTGACCGTAAAGGGGTCGTCGTCGTGGGTGATGAAACTCGTTTCCGCAACACCGTGGGACACGATGATCCGGTCGCCGACGTCGTAGTCGAGACGCTCGGCGACTTCCGCGCCGATCACCGCGTCCATCGGCCCGGCAAAACCTGCTCCGGCAGCGAACTCGAGCTGCCGCTGGTTGGCAAACCGGTAGTGCTCGAAGTAGCCCGCATCGGTGCCCAGGACCCGGTAGCCCCGGTGCGCGTCTCCGAGCGATAACGGTATTGTCCACGCCACCTCTCCGCGCGTCGCGATTTCCTCGTAACTCTCCCAGCGGATGTTGTTGGTCGGATTACCGATGCGGAACACGGAGTAAAGCAGCAGGTTCAGCTCGCCGCTCCGCGCACCGACGATCAGATCGGTGCCGGAGATCGTGTTTGCGAAGCTCGCCTGCGCGTCGGTGCGGATGCGGTCGACGGTAGACAACAGCGCCACGCTGATCGCGATGGATACGACCGTCAGCACCGCCGTCGTGCGCCGGTTCAGCAAGCTGCTGGTAACCAGCGAAAGCGTATTGCTCACGCTACGCAGCATCGGCTTCGCTCGTGGCGGTATTCGCCGACTGGAGGTCGATCGCACGGTCGAAGTGTGTCGCAAGCGACGCATCATGGCTCACGAACACGACGGCGCTGTCCGATCGGTTGCATTCCGAAAGGAGCAGGTCGATGAACTCGCGCCGCCGGTCGGTATCGAGCGCCGACGTCGGCTCGTCGGCGACGATGAGTTCGGGGCGGCCGATGAGTGCGCGCGCCACCGCAATCCGCTGCTGTTGGCCGACGCTGAGATCCGTGGGTTTTCGGGCGCGTAAGCCCTTGCCGATACCCAGGGCGTCCAGCAATCGAACCGCTGCCTGCGCCGCGCCGCCGTCGCTCGAGCGAGCGCGCTCCAGACGACGCGCCGAATACCGGCACGGCAGACAGACGTTCTCGTCGACCGTCAAATACGACACCAGATTGAACTGCTGAAACACGAAACCGATGTGGTCCGCGCGAAACTGATCGCGTAAGGAGCCCTTTGTCGCCGACAATTCCCGGCCGAGCACCGACACACGGCCTTCGCGCGGCAGCAGCACGCCGCCGATCAATGCGAGCAGCGTGCTCTTGCCGCTGCCGCTCGGGCCGTGCAGGAACGCTTTCTCCGAGGCCGCGACGCGCAGCTCGGGGATGGCGATCACGTCCGCCTGCGATCCGTAGCCGAAACGCAGGTTCGATAGTTCAATGGCCGGAGAGGTCGCGGTGTCGGCGGCGACGTTCACGGCGCGGCAATCCGTATCGAGTCCAGCGGTTCGTCGGTCTCGAAGTAGCGTGTGCCGGTCGGTGTGAGGATCTGGATGTTGACCTTTTCCACGTTGTGGAATTTATCCACGAAACGGGCCTCGACCGCCTGGAGCTCCGAGGGTCGAGCACATTCCCAGACGTACTCTGCGCGGACGTCGGCGTGGGTTTCGTGATCGTCGTGGTCTGCGTGATCGGCATGATCGCCGTCATCGGTATGGCCTTCGTGATCCGCATGGTCCTCGTGCGACGTCTGTGTTTCCACATGCTCGTCGTGTTGTTTCGTCTCGAGCAGCGCTTGCAGGAACGCCGGCCCGTCGATCGTGACGTCGTGTGGCGCGCAGGCCGCGGATTCCGACGGACCGAACATGGCCTCCGCTTGCGCAAGCGAGGCAGCGGCGGATTTCAGCCGTTCGGTTTGCGCGTCGCTCTCCGGTTCGTGCTCGAAACCGACGACATCGGCGAGCGGTGCTTGCAGCGTCACGGCAAGCGCGTTGTCCTCCAGTACGATACCGAGTTCGATGGTTCCGTGAACGTGTTGCGCGCCCGCCGGCCCATGGGCCAGCCCGATCAGCAGGGCGGCGGACAGCCACGCAATCAGCCTGCGTCGATCAGTGCGCATGCGGCACCAGGAACAGCAGAAAAAGTCCGGCGATGACGCCGAGGCGCTCACCGACCGCGGTATACGTGAGCGGCGTCTCCGACCGCCGCTCGTTACGCCGGACGGTCGAGAACACGATGACGTGCAGCAGCGTTCCGGCCACGAACGCCTGAAAGCAGGCGACGCTCTCGGTCTGCATCAATGCAATGATCGGTTCGCCGAGCAGGTAGGCGGCGGTGGTTGCCGCCGCAATCAGGCCGAGCGCGGTCGTCGCGATGCCGCTGCCCAGTGCGGGGCGCAACGTCCACCAGATCGCCATTCCCACCGGGATGCGGTGCAGGATGACGCCCAGCGCCAGATGGTTGCTCAGCAGTCCGTCGAATCCATGGCCGTGCTCTTGTTCATGATCGTGCGCCTCGTGCAGACCTCCCGCGTCCGCAGCGTGCAGATGATCGCCCGGCAAGAGCGCGATACCGTCCACCGCCGCATGTAAGACGAGCCCCAGCGCGCCAATCATCAGGATCCAGGAGTATCGCTGACCGGTCCCCACCGTCGGGCGTCGTTCCACGGAGAACGCAAAAGCGATGCCAAGCACGAGAAAACCCAGTGCGACGAAGCCGGCGATGTTAAACACGTCCGGGACGATATGTACGACGACGATGCCCGCGATGGTCACGAAAAGGAAGCCGTCCAAAGAACTTCTCAGCGTCTCCAACTTTCGGCAGGCGCCGTACAATACCGGGCCGAGGGCGAGAGCGACGAGACTCAGAATCAGGTTCATAGTGTTCTACTCGATGGTCACGCGGTCGGCGTCGTCCGGAACTACGTACAGCTTTGCCCGCTGCAATGCAGCCGGTACGATATCCCGGTACAACCGCGTTTCCGTTATGTCGGGCGCGGCGGCGCGTTCATGCGCGAGCGCACGAAAAGCCACCGCCTCCGCCGTCGCGCGTTCGACTCGCGCGAACCGTTCGGCCTGAGATCGACTCCGCAGGGTTTCAGCCTCCGCCTGCGCATCGAAGACGACCCGTGCCGCTCCCGACTTCGCTCTCTCGATTTCCCGCTCGCGTTCCGAACGGGCGCTCTGCACCTGGCGGAAGGCATCGGACACACCCCCGGATAACGGCGGCGCGAGGTGCACGATCGACACGTCCTGAACCTCTATGCCGAGCGCATGTTCGTCCAGTTCCGCTTGCAAGGCGGCGGACACCTCGCTCACCAGCATCTGACGTTGCGTCGTCAGGATGTCGTCGACATGCAGCCCGGCGAAAAAACGCGTCGCCGCGCGTTCGGCGGCGAGGCGCATGAACGCGTCAGGGTCGCCGTAAGACAGCAGGTACTGATCGAGCCTCGCGATCCTGTACTGGATATCGAGGCGGCCCTCGACCACGCTGGCGCCGCCGGTAAACCACAGGTCCTCCCGACCGGACAGATTCGCCGGCGACACGGCGGCCCCACCGTAGCCGATTTGCATCACCTGGTTGAGGCGCGTCGGCATTTGTACCTCACGGCCGATGGGCGGCGGGAAATTCCAGTGGATCCCGGATGGAACCTGTGAATTGACGATGCGACCGAACAGGTAAGCGACGCCGGACTCTTCGGGTTTCACCTCATAGATTCCGGTTGCCGCGTAGATGGCGACGACCAGGCCGGCGAGTGCGGAAAACAGTCGGCGCACCGCTACAGTTCCTCAGACGTCAGCAGATCGAGCAGACTGGAATCCGCCGGCACGATGACCGTCGTCTCGTCGTCGATGATCTTTTCGTAGGTTTCCAGCTTGCGCAGAAACGCATAGAACTCGGGGTCGGTGGCGTACGCGTCCGCGTATATCGCGGCGGCCTGCGCTTCCGACTTCCCGCGAAGTATCTCCGCCTCCGATTCCGCCGTCGCGAGAATCTCGCGCCGCTCGCGCTCGGCGTTCGCGAGTATCTTTCTGGCCTCGGCAGCACCTTCCGAGCGATATGAACTCGCGATTCGCTCCCTCTCGGCGCGCATGCGCGCGAATACCGCCAGAAGGTTCTGCTGCGGGAAGCTGAATCGGCTGACTCCGAACGAGACGACTTCGATGCCGTAGTCCGCCGTCGCGATCTCGGAGATGCCGTCGAAGACGGCCCCTTCGAGATGCATCAGGTTCCGCCCCGACTCGGCCGGCGACGATTCGTCAGGAGTTTCCGGGATGTAGTCGGTGAACGGCCGGTTGCCCAGCGCAGCACCCAGCGAAGACTTCACCAGCGTGGACAACCGGGACTCGGCAGACGGACGGGTGCTCAGGGCCTCCAGGAACAGGCGCGGCGATCGGATTCGCCAGGTGAGGTAGGAGGAAACGAGCACGTTCTTCTTATCGGCGCTCAAGAATTCCGTCTGTGGAATCTGCTGATAGAGAACGCGCTTGTCGAAACGCCGTATCTGATCGATCGGCGCCGGCAGTTTGAAGTTCAATCCGGGCTGATCGATCTCCGATATCACGCGGCCAAAGCGCAACACGACGGCGTATTCGGATTCATCGACGACAAAAACGGACGAACCGATGGCAATTAGCACCACCGCAATTGAGACGCCGCCGAGGATTCTTTTTTCTGCAAGATTCAGCGCCACGCATTACTCCCGATAGTTGAATTTGATGACGTCCTCCTGTCGGGGGTCGATCCACAGATCGACCCCCCGAGAACCGGGTACGGTATTCAGGTACTTACGTGGACGGACGAGACTGCGCTCGATCGTTTCGAGTCGAAGCCTGTAGCGACCGATTTCCGGCGCTTCCCTGAGGGTTTCGGCCTGCGGGACGAAGGAAGCGGCGCGGCCCTGAGCGATCTTCACCCGGGCCTTGGCTTCTCCCTCCGCCGCCGTCACCGCCTCCGTGTAACGACCGCGGGCACTGGTCACGAGCGCGATTGCCTGTCCATCGGCCTCGAACGTTGCGCGTTGGCGATCCTCCAGGGCGCTGGACACGTCGCGGAACGAATCGTGTACGTCTTCCGGCGCATGCACGTGCTCGAGGCGAGCTTCGATGAGTTCAAATCCTTGATCCAGCGCCGCTATCTCCTCGGCGAGCCGCGTGCGGTATATACGCTCGACGGCCGAACGCTCCACGGTATAGATCTCGTCGATCGGACGTGACAGCAGTTCCTGGACGAGGATCCGACTGGCCAGGTCGCGAAGCAAGTCAACGTTCTGTTCCCCGCGAAACTCGAACGCATAAGAGTCGTTGACCCGATACTGGACTACCGACGTCAACGCGATGACGTTTTCATCCGAGGTCAAGTATTCTCGTGTTGAGCCGGCGATATAGGTGTCACGGATCTCACGGGTATCGATCAGTCGCGTGGTGTCGATCGGCCACGGGAAGTGCAGATACAAGCCGGGCTCGAGCGCCGGCTCAATCACCGCGCCGAACCGGAGGATCATTCCCTGCTGGCCCGGTCCGACACGCAACGTAACGGTGGGAATGACGAGAATGAGCGCGAGCAGGGCAGCCAGTCCGTAGCCCAGCCGCCTGACGTGCTTGAGGCCGGCGGCAATCAAGCTGCCCTGCTTGCGGATATCCCTGATCGGTTCGCGGTAACTCCTGCGACTCAGGCTGTCAACGAACATCCCGAGGAAAATGAGTGAGCACAAGACCTTGAAAGCCTGCTCCAGCTCCCCGTCCGGCTCGTCGAACGTGCGAATCGTCGCTTCGCGAATCGGGTCGGCGGCGAGCACGTCGAGCAACAGTCCCGCGCAGATCGCGATAACCAGGATCGACAACAGGTACGCGATCATCGACCGCCGTCCGAGCAGCTTGCCTACGATCGAAAGGCTGGCGATGCTCGTCGCCGGGCCCGCCAACAGGAACACCAGTGCAGCACCCGGCGACAAACCGGTTGCGACCAGACCGGCGGCAATCGGCGTCGACATGCTCGCGCAGGTGTAAAGAGGCACACCGATCACGGCCATCAGCAACATCGGCAGGATTCCGCTGTCGAGGCCGAGGTAACTGGAGAAAAAATCGGCGGGCAGCAGCGCCATCAGGATACCGGTCACGATCAGGCCGGCTACGATCCAGAACGCCACCTCGTCCAGCACGGTGCGAAATCCGTAACCGGCCATTCGCGCCAGGCGCCCGCGCCACTTTGCGGCGCCCTTTGCCTTGCGCTGCGCATGGTGAGAACGCTTGTCGTCGAGAATATCGTCGTGGTCGTGACTATGATCGTGATCGTGTCCGTGCGTTTCGATCTCGCGCAGCAGATCGGGATCGGTTGCTTCGCGTTCGTCCCGCGTAATGAACAGGCAGGCGATGCCGGCAGCCAGCGCCGTGACAACCGCCACGATGGGCCGAAACACCGCCATGATCGGACCCATGAGTCCGTAGGTGACGGCGATCGAATCGACACCCGTTTCAGGGACCGACACGATAAACGACGCCACGGCCGGTTTGCTCGCTCCTTTGCGTCTGAGCGCCGCCGCGGTGGGAAGCACACCGCAAGAACACAGCGGTAGGGGAGCGCCGAGCACGGTCGCCCAGATTACGCTCTTGAAGCCCGGTTGCCCCAGACGGCGCGCGACGAGCCGCATCGGGACGAACTCGTGCAAAATGCCGGCCAGCGTGAATCCCAGCAGGATGAACACCGAACTCTCGTAGAAGATCAACCCGATCTCAAGCACGATGCGCCAGAGGACGTCCGCGATTGAGCCGAGGAAGCTCATCGTTTTGCCACGCCCCTAGCTGCGTAACCGCTCTCCGTCTCGGCAGAGACAGGTTCGATTAGCGCCGGCATCGCGGATGCGGTGAAGACCAATCGGCCGGCCGCAAGGATTGAGCAAAACTTCATGGGGTGACTCCGGAAACGACCACGAACAGCAGGCGAACTGCGGTCCGAAAACGGCGACACGCGCCGTCAAACGAAGGTGATGGTTTCGGGAATCAGGGAGACGCGCGGGCGCGGTGGTGCGAGCAGGGGCGGACCCGGACGGAGCTTCGGGCGCCGAGCGGCTCGACAAACGGTATCGTCGATACGGCGAGTTCTTCTCCGGCATCAAGCAGCGCATCGTCGTCGCGATCGAGCTTCAAGCAGATGGCGCAGGTCTCGCCGAGATCCGAGGCGTGGTGATCCAGTTGATGAGTTGCCGAGGCGAGCTGCGACCACGCCAGCGCGACCACCACCAACCACTTGAAGGCTGAAATCTCGGGAGGTTTTGCACGAAAGTCGCTATTCATCGCGCTTGGGTTTCTGCTGCGTGACGCCGAAAACTCCTTAGTAATAGCATGACCCGCAAATGTCGCGCAATAGCATTTGGTTTAGTGGAAACGGCCTGCGAATCACCCGAAATGCCTGGGGTGCGCGGTCGTCCGCCGTCTGCGAATCACCTCTTTCGCATTCCGTTTTGTACCTGATTATGTCTGGTCCATCTCGTCCTCAATAGTCAAACACACCCTCCGGAGTTCCGCCATCAGTTCGACGGGTCCTCGCCCGCCGAGTGCAGTCCGGCAAGCGCCGACGAGGTGTCGAGTACCAACTGACGCACGGCATCGCCATCGCGAAAAGCCAGCACCAGTTGCTTCGGCGACGGAATCAGCGGAAAGAAAAGATTGAGATGTTTCTTTTCAGCCGCAGGGATGAGTATCGGCAGCTCGGTGTGCCGACTCTCAATCTTGTCATTCACCTTGGCATTGTTGACGCCGCGCACGATTCCGCTGGTAATCAGCACCGGCCCGGCAATCAGCATGCCGGAAGCCGCCGCCGCGGCGCCTCCCACCGACGCCATTCCGCCGGACACCAGTGCTCCGGTGCCCGCCGCCGATACGGTACCCAGGCCCACGGCCGATACCACGGTGCCCGAGGTTACGAGCGTGCTCGTGCCGGCGCCCGCCTTGATATCCAGGCCGGCACCCTTGTGCCGCCGGACCACTTCCCTGCTCTGGCGAACGAGTGCCTTTCGCGACGCGGCGACGTCAACCGCGTGATCGAGAGAGTCGATCACGAAAACGCGGTCCAGCCAGACCGGCGTTTCGGCGAGGTTGTGAACCGTCAGCCGGTACTCGTCCCAATCCGCGTTGCGGGCCCAGGTTCCCGGTCCGTCCCGCACGATGAGCGAGTCGACCGTGACGGAAAGGCGCCCGTCGGAGGCGGCGACGACGGGCCCGCCGTCGTCGAGGGGCAGAGGCTCTTTCAACAGTCCAGTGCCTCCGCACCCGGTCATGACGATCATCAGAATCGCGCACGCCAAAACCCTGCCCGAGGATGTCCGCATTGATTTCAATCCACTCGTCATCTCTTCGTCCTCACCGTCTGTCGTCCGATCGCTGCCGGCGCGCCTTGCGATAAAGCCCTGAAAAACAGCAATAAAGTGCTTGCGAGGCGACCCGCCGGGGCCGATAATGATAGACGCTACTAAATGATAGTGACTATTAAAGATAGAGGCTATCAGATGATAGTCACTATCGCAAGTGAGTTTGATGACCGGAAGCCTGCGCGAAACCAAACGCATCGCCACGATGACGCAGATACAAAAGGCGGCAATCGTACTGTTCTCCGCCAAAGGGTTCTCGAACACGACCGTCGAGGAGATCGCCAAGCTGGCCGGGGTCGGTCCGGCGACCGTGTATCGCCACTTTGAAACCAAAGAACGCATCATCATCTGGGACGAGTACGACGAAGGCTTTCTGGAGTCCGTTTTTTCGGTCATCGCGGCGGAAGGGCTTCGCGAGGGTCTTCGGGCGCTCTGCGCCGCCGTCGATGAGGGCATGGACAAAGAGCAGTCGAACCGTCACCGGGCGAGGATGCAGCTCGTGCAGTCCGAACCGGCATTGGACAAGGAGGCCATGGCAAACTGCATCGACTTCGGCAATTCCATTGCCGCCGCGCTCGCAGCCAGGTCGGGGCGAGCGGATTCGTCGCCGGAAGACGTCGCGGTCGGCCGTGCGGTCGCCAGCTTGTTTTATGCGCTCATCGTGGATTGGGCCAACAGCGATCCCGGTGAACAGCGCCCTCTCCGGACGACGTTGCAGAGCACCCTCTCGGCCTTGCACAACGAATTGTTCCCTGACGGGGTCGTTTGAGCGTCCGGCGCAGGAGCGTGCGGTTGAGCATTATGGAATTGAGCGAGTTTGTTTCGCTGGAGGGAGAGGATTTCGCCGATCAGTTCGGCTGGGTTGACTGGCGACAGGACGACGCCGCCGTCATCGAGATGTTCCGATCTCAGCTCGGGGACAGCGCCTCGATTGAATACGTCGAAGAGCGTGGCGACATTACCGTTCAATACCGCGGCCGGTCCTATTCGATTCCGTTAACTCACACCGGATGCGACCGGTATGTCGTGCTCAGTTCTCTTGCGGAACTGCTTCGTGAAACGCACGACGTGTGGCTGCACAAAGCTTCGATGGAGGATGACACTCACGGGGTGCTGGTCTTATCCAGGAGTTTTTCCAGGGAGCTTGCGGAAAAGCATGCGTCCTGGGTGAAAGAAAGCTTGCAGCCCTTGAGAAGAGGGATCGATGAGTTTACCGGCCTCAAAATTCCGTACATCGGCCACGAACGGCGTAAGACGGAATTCGAGAAAGAATACCGGGCGTTGGAAGCGGCCCGAACGGAAAGAGAGGCTGAAGTACGAAAACTCGCCCTGGAGTCCACGGCGGCGGTAAGAAAATACAAACTGAAACAGTACGTCTCTTTGACGATTGCAGTCCTGGTGCTCTCGCTGATTGCGTGGGGGCTGGTTCTCAAACATTCAGAACCGGATTGTCGCATCAGGGTCGACGGCGAATGCATTGATCAGAGTGCAGAATAGATCAAAGTAGGCGCCCGCCGGGAACGTCGAAACAAGCAGGATGAGCCCCTTTGTATGTAGGGTTGGCGGCTGAACCTGAGCGCCTCGAACCGGTCGTTTATACTAAAGCCACCATCGCTCGTTCGAGTTCCGTTGAAGCGTCGTCAGGCCGTCGTTAATCCGAGCCGGACGCTAAGACCGTCCAACGGGACCGTAGTCGCATAGCGGGAGGTCGAGCAATGAAAGTACGGATCTTTCGGCGCCGCTTCACGATGTTGTTTCTGACGTCCGCGATCCTCGGTACGGCTGCCGCACCGGCGAGCGCTCAGCTGAAGCCGGCAATGCAGGATCGAACGGCGATTCTCGGAAGTATCGCGCGGCCGGAGGTGCAGCAGGTCAAGCAACGGCTCGACCTCGCCGTTCGGAGGGACAGCGTCGACTGGGCCGCGGTCGAGGCGCTGCTGACGCAGTCCGGACTCGACGAAGTGGGCAAGGAGTTCCTGCTTCACGGCACGTTGATGCGCATTCGCGAATTCGAGCCCGATGCCGACGCCATGGATTTCGTCGTTCGCATGCGGAGCTACGACAGCAAAGTGTACGTTCGGCACGAGGAAGGCCCGCTGCCGGTGGCGGTGTACCCGATCGCGACCGTCGCGGAAGGCACGCTCGATTACTGGCACCGGCGGGACGTAAAGCGCAATGCGTCGATCGCCATGGCATCAGGCGACTTGAGCAGCCTTCGGCATGTGCGACGACCGGGTACGGACGAGTTTGCCGGCGTCCTCGCGGCGCTGGACGAAGCCGACGCGGTGACGACAACGCTGGCGGACGAGTGGTTGGCGGCAAACGCCGGTGGCGTCGATTTCTACGAAGCCCGCGCGATCACGGCGCTGAAGGGCGGCGACCGCCGCGAAGTCTCCGGCTTATTGCGTTCGGGTAACGGCCCGGCCGCGGTTCGCTTGTTACGCGCGGTACGCTCGCACTTCGACGCGGGTGCCGCATTCGATCTTTTAAGGGATGCGACGGCTAATCCGTCCGTTGCGTCGGCCGCGGTCTTTGAAATCGACGCGTTGCGGCATTCGGCTCTGGCGCAGCGGGTTGACGACTACCTGATCGATGCGTTGGCAGATTCCGAATTGGGGGCGACGGCAGCGGCGATTGTCGCGCGCCGTGGAGATCACGACTTGTTTGTGCAAGTGGCCGACGTACTGGACGCGCCGGGCGCGACAGCCGTTCAGCAGGCGCGCGCCGTGCTCGCGCTCACGTTGGCGAAAGACCCGTACGCAAGGCTTGCGCTGGAAGATGCCGTCAAAAGCGAAGGCTTTACGGATCCCGATCTGCATCAGGACGTTGTCCGGTGGCTGCAAAACTGAAGCCCCTGCTGGTCGTTGCCGGACTCGCCATCTCGCAGGCGAGTTACGCGCAGGTACTGACGTACACCGAGGCGACGAACAGCGCCACGGAACTGGCCCTGGGTTTTCCGGTACCCGTTCCGGTCGATTCTTTGACGGCAGTGCCGGGTTTTCGAGCTTACGCGAGCCTGCATGCGCGGCATCAGGACCTGATGCTGATGAATGCCGAGGTCAGCGGTCAGGTGGTCGGAACGACGCTGCTGAACCGGGAAATCTGGGCGTATCGGATCGGGGACGCCGACAGCTCGAACGTCAACGGGACTACCGAGGCTGCGGTGTTGATCAATGGCGGCATTCACGCCCGCGAGTGGGCGAGCCCCGAGGTCGTGACCGAACTGTTCGAGCAGCTTGTCGAGAGGAAGGCGGATGGCGGCATCGTGCAGTACATCGTCGAGAACATGAATACGGTGCTGCTGCCCGTCAACAACGTCGACGGATTCATTCAGACGCAGAATTATCCCACCGAGATCACGCCGACGCCCCCGGGCACGCCGGTCGTCTCCCAACCCGCTCAATTCGATTCGCCGAGGGACGGCCGCATGAGGCGCAAGAACATGCGCAACGTCGACGAAGACCTGACGACCGAGGCGGATCGGCTGCTGGGAGTGGACCTGAATCGCAACAACGCGCAGTTCTTCGACAACGGCGGCAACTCGACCGATCCTGAGAGCCTCGTTTACCGTGGCGTCGCGCCGGCATCCGAACCGGAAATCCTGGCGCTGCAGGCCGCGGCAGCGCTCGCGCCCGCCGATCGTCTGAGACTGTACGTCGATGCCCACTCGTACAGCCGCGTCATGTTCGTTCCGTCGCCGCCGAACCCGCGCCAAAACGCCAATACGCTGTCCCTGGTGAACAAAGTGGCGGCATCGACCGGCACGGACCCGCGGCATCCGGCCTACTTCCCGATCATCAACCCGCCGAACTCAGGCATCAGCGGAACCGCGGTGTTCTTCGCCTACACCTACGACGTTCCCGCGTGGACGCTCGAGATCGAACCGCCGCAGGGCTTTCCGGGCATACCCGATGCCGGCGCCTATTACGGCGGGTTCGGCGTTTCCAATGACGGCTTCATACTTCCGGATTCGGAAATCGAGCGAGCCCGGGACGAGCTCACGGTTGCCCACATACTGGCGCTTTACAACCAGGCCGGCCCCCCCGCCGTCCAGGCGGTGGAGATTGCCGACGCCGCCGGAACCACCGTTTATTCCGCCGAGTGGCAAAACAACGGCAACGGCACGCGTTCGCTCGTCGTCGGCGCCGAAACGGCGCTGGTCGCGGACGGATCGCAGTATTCTCTGTGGCTTGCGTTCGACAAGCCCATGCGGTTCGTGGATTCGACGGGCGCGGTTGCCGAATATCCCGGCCAGGCGGTGATGGGTACGCAGCCGGTAGCCACTCTAACCGCCGGCGGCAATCAGTTGTCGGCAAACTTTGTCTTCGATGACTGGCCGCTGACGCCGGGCGGTGCACCGTCCGGTTACGCCCGCTACCGCGCCGATGCAATCACCGGAACGTTCAGCATCGTCCCGAACTCGCGGATTGCGAATGCGACGCGGGCCACTCTCGCCGTGCTCGTTGCCGACATGGGCGGGCTGCTCAACGACGGTGATCCGTCCACGATCGTGGATTTTGAGAACGGCGGCTGGACCGGCTACGAAGACGCAAGCGGCCGGCAGGGCGACACCGGCGGGGCCGATGAGTCCTTCAGAGTGACCGTCAATCCCGGGCCGCCGTCTCCGCGGTCCGGTGGCGGCGGAGGAGGAGGTGCCGCCACCGTGCCCGGTCTTCTTGTCCTGATGGGCTTGTTGTTGCTCTTGCGACTGCCGCGCGAACCTGCCCGAAAGCACCTGTGACCGCGTGACCGGGCCGTGCGTTCTGTGTGGCCACGTCACTATGTCGTAACCTGATTCAAACGTAGACTGAAGATGCCCGGTATCAAAGACCTCTCCCGATCCAATGCAAATTCTCGACAGTCACGTTCACTTTTTTGATCCTACGCGGCCCGACGGCATCCGCTGGCCGAATGCCGCCAGCCCTCTGTACCGCCCTACGTTTCCGCCCGATCTCGTTGCGGCCATGGATCCTCATCGGCTAAGCGGCTGCATCGCGGTGGAGACGAGTCGCCGGCATCAGGACGATCAATGGCTGCTGGACCTGAGCGCGCGCGAGAAGCTGGTCAAAGGCGTGGTGCTGAACTTGCAGCCCGACAAGCCGGGTTTCGAGGACAGGCTGGACAGAGCATCCGAATCCGGCAAGTTCGTCGGCATCCGACTGCGGCCGATCGAACAATACGACCTGTCGAGTACCACGCTCCATCGGAGCCTTCGTTATCTGGCGCACCACGGCAAATCCGTCGAATTCGGCGCCAAGAGCCCCGGGAAAAAGAAGGAGTTTGCGTACCTGGCGGGTAAGTATCCGGACCTTACGTGGATACTCGATCATTGCGGTCATCCGCAAGGCGTCCTCGTTGACGAGGCCTGGCGCGCGGGTATCGCCGAAATTGCCTCGGTGACCAACACGGTTACCAAGGTGACGGGCCTTGGCAGTCCACTTGAGGAATGGCGGGGAACGTTGGACATGCTCGTCGAGTTGTTCGGCACGGAGAGATTGCTTTACGGCAGCAACTGGCCCGTGAGCACTTTGGTCGATAAATACGACAATCAGATCGTTGCTTTCGGCGAGTACTTTAGGAGTGATGCGGAGAGATTTCTCTTCGCCAACGCGACGCGTGTCTATGGTATCGGCGGCTCGGAATAGCAACTTTGGGATCCAGTATTGCCGGATAGCGGTCTTTCCTTAACAGAGCGCTCCTGCTCAGCTCCTCGATCGTTCTGCGCTTCGAGGTCGAGCTGCACAGAGCGCATCAAGCTTAGCTGCTCGAAATCGCTGCTCCCTAGTAGGCGATCTCCGGAAAAGCACCGTTCCTTAATCGGTCGGTATCACGCTTGGGAGGCAAGCCGAAGACCCTCGAGTATTCGCGGCTGAATTGCGCCGGTTCTCGGTAACCAACTTCAAACCCGGCTTCCGCTGCATCATAGCCTTCCACCAACATCAAGCGTCTCGCCGCCATCAATCGCAATCGGCTGCGAAAGCGCAACGGGCTTGTTCCCGTGACCGCTTTGAAATGCTCGTGGAAGCTTGACGAACTCATGCCGGCGATTGCGGCCAAGTCTTTGGTAGTGACGGCTTGAGCAAAATGCTCCTCGAGCCAGGCGATGACTCTGGTCAGATCACGAAGCCGACTGCCCGTTGTCACCATTTCGCTCAGCATTGCGGCAGACTCGGGATTCTGGAGTAGCCGCCAGACAACCTCTTTTTCAATCAACGGTGCCAACACCGCTGCGTTCTCTGCATTGTGAATGGTCTCGGCGAGACGCGCCACGGCGTCTAGCAGATCCTCGTCCATTGCGCTCAATTCAAGACCGGCAGAGGCCTTCGGCCCGCCAGCGTGTCGAGGCATCCGCCCAAGGCTTTCGGCGACCAGCGCGGAGTCCAAATCAAGCCGAAGGCAAACAAATGGAGTCTCTTCCGTCGCTTCAACGACCGCGCCGAAGACCGGGAGTCGAACGGAACCGAGTAGGTAGTGGGCCGCGTCGTAGCGGTAGGTACGGTTATCCAGCTTGGCCTCCTTGGCCCCCTGGGCAACTATGCACAGTGCCGGCTGGTAGACCACCAGTTCCGGTACCGTCGCTGATGAATTTCGGATGACGGTCATTCGAGGAACCGGCGTCTGATGGATACCGTCAGTCCCGGTAAAGCTGAGCAACGTATTGGCCAAATCAGCGACTGTGCGCATGCCCTCTCCACCAAAAATCGCCTATCTGGATTTCGGGTTCTACGCGATTTCGGAGAATCGTACAAGAATTACGGAGGGGTCTCATAACGCCCTCCCTGACCAATCTGGGATTCTGATCTTGCCCGGACGGCCTGAACGCATTGGTAACCGTCCTTCAACATGATCAACGGAGAAATGTGATGAATAAGACATGGTTTATCACCGGCGCATCCCGCGGAATCGGTTTCGAAATTGCGCAGGCGGCGCTGGCCGCTGGCGACGCGGTCGTTGCCACGGCAAGACACAAACAAAAGCTGGCCAAGTCGTTCGGCGCAAACCCGGAGCACCTCGCGTTTGCCGAACTGGATGTACAGCACCCCGAACAAGCGGAAGCGGCCGTATCGCTCGCCAAAGAGCGGTTTGGCGGCATTGACGTTCTCATCAACAATGCCGGTTTCGGACAGCTTGGACATTTCGAGACGGTGGCTCCATCAGCCATCGAATACCAGTTCGCCACCAATGTTTTTGGCCTGATGCATGTCACGCGCGCTGTGTTGCCTCTGATGCGAGAGCAGCGTCGTGGGCATATCTTCAATTTGTCGTCGATTGGCGGGTCAATGGGTTTCGAGGGTTCGGCGATCTACTGCGCAACCAAATTCACCGTCGAGGGATTCGCCGAAAGCCTGGCTCTCGAGGTCGCTCGGTTCGGCATCAAGGTGACCATCGTCGAGCCTGGTTTTTTTCGTACGGACTTTCTGGATGAGTCGTCTGTTCGCTACGGTGAAATCGGCATTCAAGACTACGTCGAGTCTGTCGCCGCGCAACGTGAGAAATACGGCGCCTATAGCCACACGCAACTGGGCGATCCGGCAAAACTCGCCGCGTTGATCGTCGATGTCGCGGGCTCGGATAACACGCCACTGCGTCTGGTCGCCGGGTCGGATGCTTTAGAGATGTCGCGCAGCCTTCTCGACGCGCGAAGCAAGGAACTCGAAGCCTGGGCCGATCGGTCCGCTGCGACCGATCATGCGGAGGCTTGATCATGCGTGTACTAATAAAGGCGACGTTCGGTTTGATGCTCGCGTCCTGTTTCCAAATGGTGTGGGTGCACCCGGCAATCCAATGCTGAATTTCCTTGGAGCCTGACTAGAACCTATCTCAGAATGGATCGTAATCGCGTTGCGGTGCGAGTGGCCGCGAGGCAAGGCGCGAGGAGTGCAGTTTGGTGACGCCAAATAAGCGACGAGCAACGCCGCCTCGCGGCCACTCGCGCCGCAACCCTTCGGGCCGGTGGCGATTTTTCCGCAATCCGGCGTTGCAACTCGCTGATGTAGCGGTGCTACACGGCGCTCGCTGCGCCTTGGCTTGCAAAAAAATCGCCGCCGGCGCGGTTACGATCCATTCTGAGATAGGTTCTAGAGTCGTCGTCTTTACCATCGGGCGTCTACCTATTCGGTCGCATCGAAGTTGCAACTCAGGCCGCCAAACCCGCTGCAATGAATCGCGCGATCTTGTCAACTTCTGCACGGCCGACTCTGCCGCCAGTCACGATGATCCGCCAGTAGAGAATGCTTGCGAGCGCATCATTGGCAAGCTCGTGGTCGGCATCGTTTTGTAATTCGCCGCGTTCGACTGCCCGGTCGATGATGATCCTGCCGCGTTCGCGGCGCTCATATTGCACCGTCGCTCTGATTTCCGCGCTCAACTTGCTGGTCCGCGCCATCTCGGCGTGTAAGTCGGGCAAAATCCGACGTATCAGTGGATGTCGCAAGGTTCGGCGCAGAGACAACAGCAGCTGCCGCAAATCCTCTTCCAGGGACCCGCTGTTTGGGATTTGCGTAAGATTCAGGCCAATCTCCTTCACCAGATCCACGGCCATCGCGTGTTTCGAGGACCAGCGACGGTAAAGCGCGGCCTTGCCCACGCCCGCTCGCTTCGCCACGCGTTCCAGGCTGAGGGCGGCGTAACCTGTTTGCGCCCATTCCTCGAAAAACGCCTGAATCAGAGCGTCTGTCACATCTTCTCGCTTGACGGCTGCGCCACTAGGCGTGCGGCGGGGTTTGCCTGGAGGCAAAGAAATATCGTCGGAACGGTTGCGTTCCATCCATTAGTCTCCTATTATGGTCGATACGGTATCGTTCCATCCATAAGGAGGCTTGTCAATGACCACCGAAAAAACCAGTTTTGAAGGATTCGCCAACTTGCTGCGGGCGGGGCTAGGTCCGCGTCTTTCCCCAGAAGTCGAGGCGCTTCTCGACATGATGGCGGAGGATTGCGTGTTCGAAATTCCTTACGCGCCGCCTGGGTTTATCCGTCGAATCGACGGCCGCGACGCGCTGGAACGATACCTCATGGCACTGCCGGATCTCATTCGCATCGACGACATGTTTGATCTGCGTATCCACGAAACGACGAACCCGAATACGGTCATCCTGGAGTTTCGCGGCAGTGGTGAAGGCCGGACGGGGGCGCCCTACGATCAACAATGGATATCGGTAATCGAGACGAGAGACGGGCGCATTGTCCGCTATGTGGACTATTGGGATCCGAGAATCACGCTCGCCGCGGTTGGCGATGCAGTGCCGGAACCGGTTGGGGAGGGATTTACGCGTGCGTAAAAGCATTCTGGTGACGGGCGGTACCGGAACCACGGGCCGCCGGATCAGCGCAGGACTTATCGCCCGGGGTTTGTTACACCGCAGGGCCACCCGCAGCCCCAAAGGTCAGCACGATGTGCGATTCGACTGGGCGGATGACGCCACGTGGTCTGATGCGCTCGATGGGACCGACAGCGTTTATCTGGTTGCGCCTTCCGGCGTGCCGGAGCCTTTGCCCGTCATGGTTCCGTTTTTACTGCGCGCCATTGACGACGGTGTGAAACGTTTTGTGCTGCTCAGCGCGTCATCGTTGGAACCAGGCGGACCGATGATGGGAATGGTGCATGCCTGGTTGAGTGAACATGCGCCCGAGTGGGTAGTGCTGCGACCAACCTGGTTCATGCAGAATTTTTCGGAGCAACAGCATCTTGCGTCCATCCGTGACGAGAGCATGATCTTCACCGCGACCGAGGACGGACGAATCGGCTTCATTGATGCCGAAGACATCGCCGCCGTTGCCATCGAAGCGTTAAACCGGACGGAGATAACTTCGGGCGAGCTTATCCTCACCGGTCCCGAGGCGCTGAGCTACGATGACGTCGCGCGTGCGTTAACGGCGATCCTGGACCGCACAATACAACATTGTCGATTGACCGTGTCCGCACTGGCTGCATGGCACGTGTCGCACGGGTTACCTCAGGACTACGCTGAAACACTATCGGCCATGGACGCCAGTATTGCCGCGGGTTCCGAGGATCGAATCAAGGATACTGTGGAGCGAATTACCGGGCGCCCCGCGCGAACGCTCGCCGAGTTCATTGCGGACAATGTTGCGGCATGGCGCCTATAACGGAATAGCCATACAGCTTGAGGAATCGACGTCCGAAGATGCCTGTGCCATCTGGTTCTTTTACCCTGTAAAGGCCGTGCAGAAAGTGGGGCGGTAATCACAGCAGGCTACGGAGAGAGTACGTATTATCGCCTGCATGATCGGCGGCCTACCATTTGTCGCTGCCCGATAAATTCCAATCTCGAATCTCGCTGGGACCTTTGTTTAATGAAGCACTACGCTTTCTCGCGAGTCTTGATCAACAATTGTTCGCTGTTGGTGAGGAGCCAATCCCGCCCTCGTTGAGGTGATGGCCATACGGTCCCTCTGCGGTAATACCGATCGCAACCGTGATGAACTGGTTGATTTGCTCAGCAAAAAATCGGTTCTCGGTCGAACGGAAAGACCTTGCAAGTGACCAATCGCTATATTCCCGATGATTTGCCGGCAGCCGCGCTGGAACGGCAGGGCGACAGACGCTTCAGCGCTCGTAGTCCGTGAACACGTCGGTCAGCGACCGCGCGTCGCCGCCGGCCACCCGGGACCGAAACTCTTTCACCTTCTATTCCAAGCTGGCTGTCGCCGGCTACCGGTCGAGTCACAAGAAAATCGTAAAGAATTAGTGTGACGCACGTTCAGCTTTGCGCCCCCATACACCATATGGGGTATGCGTGCTCCCCGCCTGTTCGCGGATAAAGCCCGTATCAATCGCGTATCAAATGGAGAGGAGCACGGAGATCATGGGCATTGCGAGAACACACCTTTTTATAAGCTGTATCGCCGCCGGTCTGCTAATGGCAGGCTGCGGCGGTGGTTCATCTTCGGGCGGGGGCGGCGGCGGTCCAGGCCCCGGTCCGGGCCCCGGTCCCGGGACAGGGACCGACATCGGCGGGAACGTGGCGGCACCGTCCGGCGCCGTTGCGCGACTCGAGGGTCGGGATACCCTGCTGCTTGCGCTTTCAAACGTCCTTTTCAGTCCCGCGCATGCCGCAATCGACGGCCTGCAGCCGGTAACGGGCGCAACCGTCGAATTGATCCGGGTGGATGACACGGGCAATCCGATCGGCGACGTCCTGGCAACCGGCGTCACCTCGATCACGGGCGACTACACGCTGACGGTGCCTTCCGGGGTTGATCTGTCCGGCGACCTCGTCGTCCGCATTACCGGCATGGGCGGCACTCAGATGCGCGCACAGGTCGTGCAGGAAGACGTGGACATCAATCCGGTGTCGGAATTCGTGCTGGCCAAATTCATAGAGCAGGGCACGGACCTCGACACGCTCACCACCGCGTCCGTCATCAAACTGACCGGTCAGGTCGACGAATTCGACCTGACGGCCGGTGCGGACATGCAGGCGATGCTCGACCGGCTCGATGCGGAGACCGGCGCGTTCGTCGAAGACCAGATCGCCCTGATCGAGTCCTCACCCGGCGATGCGGCGACCCTGGCCGGAAACTACCGGGGCATCGAGATGGGCGGAGGCCTGCACGACGACGATCAACAATACGGCGTCGGCGCCCTGAGCGTCGATGGCGGCATATTCGAGTTTGCGTTGTCCGATCGCGGCAACGGCGACGTCGACCTGGCGTTTTCGCTGGAAGAGGATTTCGAGTCCCGGCAGCAGTTCAACGACACCATTCCCGCGCTCTTCAACGACGTATACATCGACACCGACGGCGTCACCGATCCCGCCCGGATCGACAGCGCCGGCGTCTTGAGCGTGGAATCGGAGTTCGAGGAAGACATCGACGGCGACTTCGGCTGGCGTTATCCGCCCGCGCTGCTGCTGCTTCAGAAGGCCAGAAACGACAATCTGTTCGTCGCAACCGGCGCCGAGGCGGGAGTCCGTTATCAAACCGTCGACAACAACAACGACGGGACAAAAGACGCCGTGGACCCGGATGCCCGGGAAGGCGACGAGGTGTTCAGGAGCCTGATCGTCTTGGCTGAACAACCCGCCGCGATGACGAACGCGGACCTGAGCGGAAGTTTCGGACAGGTGTTTTTCGAGGTCGCGCTCGGCGCCGGCGGTAACTACGACATTGCCGTCGGCCACGGGACTCTCAGCTTCGACGGCGTCGGTACGTTCGATGCCGGCGAGTCACCGTTTGCCGACCTGGCAAGAACGGCGCCCGGCCAGGTCCCGGCGTATTCGGAATCGACGGACCCGGTCGAGAACGACGTTCCCTACGCCGTGTCCGACAACGGGCGCAGCGTCACGGTCGGAGCGGGCGGCGACCAGGAAGTCCTGAACACGCTGTTCAACGCCGACTTCGACTTCTTCAGCACCCAGAGCAGCCTGGTCGAGGACGACGCCAACCCGGACGACAACGCCGTGAACGCCGTCGAAGCCATGACCAGCTACGCCGTGAAACTGCCGGACGCGCAGCTCGATCTCAGCAACAACGTCTATCGCGTGTTCTTCATCGGCACGTCGCTCGGCCAGACCAGCACGGCGCTGGCCGTCGAGCGTTTCTCGACGCTGTTGAGCATGAACAACGACGGACTCTCAGGCACGCTCGTCAGCGAGATCGCGGACGTCGAGAAGGCAAATCCCACCGCCGAGGTAGAAGCGTTTCCCGACGAGCCGGTGTCGCTGGAGAACATACCGGTCAACGTGGCGGCGAACGGAGCGGCGACGATCGTCGTCGAGGATGTCGAAGGCGCGTTCACGTTAGCGGGCTACTTTTCGCACGACGGCAGCCTGGGCGTTTTCGAGTCCAGGTACGGCGATACCGGACAGGACCCCGACGAACTGGGCATTGTCGTACTTGTCGAGATCAACGGCAGCTGATGCGTTTGTCGAAACCGTCGAATGCGCCCCAAACGCCGTTTGCGGGCGCATTCTTCGGTTCGGATCGACGTCGGAGAAGGACGGCCGTCGTGTCTATCCGGTTTGCGCGACGCAGGATTCGTCGAGCGCGGTCTGTAGCTGACGATTGAAACCCGCGGGATCCTCGAGCTGCAGGAAGTGTCCGCCATCGGGCATCCGGTACTCCCGCCACAGCGCCTCGTAACGGCCTCGCGCCGTATCGCCGACGAGCGAACCGTTGATCGCGAGGACCGGCGCGTCCAGGGACTCGATACGCGGCAGCGCGTTCCAGGCCAATAGCGATGTGAAAGAAGGTTCCGCGATCTCGAGGCGCGCGTTCCCCATCTCCGCGAGAATCCACTCCGCCAATTCGGGCGCCGCGTTTTCGGGTAGCGTGTTGGCAACCAGTCCCTCGATGAACGCGGCAAGATCGGCGCGCATCGGTTCCAGGATATTCGCCGTTTCGTCCGCGGTGAGGTGTCCATAGTCGAAAACGTGCGTGTCCACCAGCACGACGCCGGCAAGCGGTGATTCGATTAGTAACGCCGCTTCGGTCACGACGGCCCCGGCCATCGAATGACCGATCAATACCGCCGGACCGTTTTGCTCCGCGGCGATCACCGCCGCAACGTCGCGCGCGTAGTTGTCGATCGTCCATTCGGTGCGCGCGTCACCGGAATCGCCGTGCCCGGCAAGGTCCATCGCGATGCAGCGATAGCGCGACGAGAAATGCTCGAACTGCGGCCGGAAAAATTTTCTGTTACACGACCAGCCGTGGACGAACACGAGGCTCGGTGCGCCATCGCCCGCCACTTCGTAGGACAAGGGAACACCGTCGAAAGACGTTACGGTTTTGAGCATTCACATTCCTTTTCTTATGCAAGTTTCTTATACAAACGTCTGTTTTCTTGCCGGGGAGATTTTACGGGCGGCCGTGCGACGGCCGCGCTTGTGCCGAGTATACAATATAGGCTACGCTGCCCGCCGACCGTAACGCAAAGGACGCAGTTACTTTCGATGTCGGGCGTTCTCAAACGTTTGCACGAGCACCATGACCACCTGGTGGAGTTCATCTACCATACCGCCGTGGACGCGCGGCAGTGGTCCGGTTTCATGCGCCGGCTGGTGGAATTGATCGACGGGCGTTCAGCCCGCATGTTGTTCATGGACGCAAACGCCAGCCGCGTTCGGAACAGCTGCAAGTTCAACATCGACGACAGCTACCACCAGCAGTACGTCGACCACTTCGTCAACGAATGCCCTTGGCGTCCGGAGCTCACCTACAAGCGCAAGGGCCGTCTGTATTCCACCTTTCTCGATTTCACCTGCGACCAAAAAGGCTACCACGGCACCGAGTTCTACAACGACTGGGCCCGCCCGCAGGGAATCGAACACGGGATGTTGGGGACCGTTGCAAGCCGGGACGACCACAACGTCCAGCTCCTGGTGCAGCGCACCGGCGAGCCGGGGCATTTCACGCGCCGAGAGATCGCGTATGTCAACACTCTGGTTCCGCACATTCGCCGCGCCCTGGAGCTGCAGCGGCGGCTGGACGTCGAGCGTGCCGGCAGCTCGCTCGCGCGACAGGCCGCCGAGGCTCGCGCGTTGCCGTTTCTGCTGCTCGACAGTCATCTGCGGGTCGTCCATTTGTCCGAACGCGCAGAGAACCTCCTGGACCGGCACAGCGAACTCGACGTAACGAACGATCGGCTGTCCTGCGGCGACCCGACGCTCGGTGCACGATTGCGGCAAACCCTTCAGCAGACGGCCGCGGCCGCCAATGGATCGTGGGAAAAAGCCGGCGGCAGCCTCATGGTGCCGGACAAGCGCGGGCGGACGTTGGAACTCATCGTCTATCCGTTGCACCCGGCGTATCGGGGCCTGTTCTCCACCGGCGAGGTGCACATCGCGGTTTATCTGAACGGCGAGAGCATGATGCTTCGGCTCGACCGGCGGCTGATCAGGGCGCGATTCAGGCTGACCAGCGCTGAAACCGATCTGGCCGAAAGCCTGATAAACGGCGTCGGTCTGGAAGAACACGCGAAGCGACGCCGCACCAGCATCCACACCGTCCGCACCCAATCGAAAACCCTGCTCGCGAAAACCGGTTGTTCCCGTCAAGCTCAGCTTCCACCAAAACTTTTCCCCTACGTCTGCGCCCCTGGATCGTGAATGGCGCGGGCTTCGGAGCGGGGATGGCGTCGCCGATACATCTCCGTTTCAATCCGCCGCAACGTGGCGCGGTCGATTCGGTAGAAGATCATGAACAGGCCGCCAAGCAGGAACAGGACCGCCGGCAGCACGTTGAACATCAGCCGAATGCCGTAGACGGCCGTTGGCGTCTGCACCTCGTTTGCCACGAAACCGAAACCGGCGAGAATGAAACCGGGCAGGGCCGCGCCAACGGCGGAACCGAACTTCAGTGAGAACATCGAGGCGGATACGATCAAACCGGTCGTGCGTTTCCCCGTCAGCCACTCACCGTACTCCGCGCAGTCCGTGTACATTGCGAACAGCAGCGTAATCGTGACGCCGAACGTCATGATGCCGAAAGCGTGCACGGTGATGATCAGCCAGAAGTTCCCGGGCGGTATGACGTAACAAAAACCCAGCAACGCCGTGTGAATCACGCACATGGCGATAACCAGGCGGTGCTTGTCGAATCGGGCGGACAGGTAGGGTGTGAACAAAGCGCCAATGAGCTGACCGATCAGGCCGAATGACGTAAACAGCGCGGTCCTGTCGAATATCAGAAAGACGAGGGCTCCGTCGTCCGTCATGTAATACTTCAGATAAAAAACGATGGAAGCGAATCGAGCGATCAGTCCGGTCACGATGAAAATACCCGTGCCGACCAGCATGAGCCAGGAGACGTTCTGCATCAATGCGCCGAAATCGTCGCGCACGCTCGTGGTGTGGTGCTCCGGCCGTATGCGCTCTCGCGTCGTTGCGAAGGTAATCCAGAACAGAAAAATCGAAAGCGTCGCAAACACGGCCATCGTCAGGCGAAATCCGAGCAGATCGTCTCCACCGCCGAGCCAGTTCTTCAGCGGTGTGGCAAAGGCCGCGACCAACAGCGTTCCTGCCGAGGCGAGGATGAAACGAAACGTCGTGGCTTTGGTGCGTTCCTCGGCGAGCGGCGAAATCACCGCCAGCAGCGCCGAATACGGAACGTTGATGGCGGTATACGCGAGCATCACGGCCGTGTACGTCACGTAGGCGTATATCAGTTTCCCGGTGTCCGAGAGATCCGGGCCGAGAAACAGGATGTAGCCCAGGAGCCCGTAGGGAACGGCCACCCACAGCAGGTAGGGGCGGTATTTACCCCACCGCGAATCGCTGCGATCGGCAATCAGGCCCATAGCCGGGTCGCTGATGGCGTCGACGATTTTCGTCACGAGGAGCATCGTGCCGACCGCCGCGGGCGCAATGCCGAAGATGTCGGTGTAGTAGTACAGGAGGAACAGGCCGAAGAAGCCCATATAGAAGTTCGAGGCCATGTCGCCCAGGCCGTAACCCAGCTTCTCTCCGAAAGAAAGCGGCGCCGTCTCCGAACGCCCGTCGTTGGCTTTCATTGCGACTCCCGCAGCACGTCGCCTACGCTGTAACGGCGTGTTCTGCCATCGGCGCGGTGCTCTATCGTCGCCGTCCTGTGCATCAGCGAAACATGGAGTTCCGCGTACGAGCCGTCCGCATCCCAGCGCAGTCTCAGCTCGTTTTGCGCGCATTCGGGCAGCGAGAATTCGCCATCAAAAACCCGCATCGAGTTCCTCAATTCGATCAGCCGGAACAGGCTGTCAACCACCGGCCGTTTGAGCGCCGCCTGAATTTCGTCGGCGTCGTAGTAGCGACGGTTGATGTCTCGACCTACACCGGTGCGTCCGACCAGCTGCAGGTCGTTTTCGCCGGCAAGAAGCCCGACGTAATAGACCTGCGGAGCGCCCGGCGCGAAAAACTGTATGGCGCGTGCAATCAGGTAATCGCGGTCGCTGCGCCCGAGCGCATCGTAATACGTCGTGTTTACCTGATAAATGTCGAGATTTGAAGCCGCACGGCCGCTGGCCCTGCGGCTTCCGTCGCCCGTTTTCCCGTGGACCGTCTCGACGAGCTCTACGATGTCGCGGTCGGCCAGGAGTCCGTCCCGCTCGCCTTGTCTTGCGACGTCCGGTATTCCGATACCGTCGTGCGTATCGAGGACGGTTATGCAATTCCGTGGCGCGATTGAAAGCCAGCGCTTGCAGGCGTCGGCGTTTCCAGTGAACAGCGTGTGCAAAACCAGCGGCGGCAATGCGAAGTCGTAGACCCTGCCGACGCTCGATGCGATGTCAATCTGCGTCTGGTAGTGCGAATGAACCTCAACCAGCGTGTCGATACCGAGGTCTGCCGCCCGCCTCGACAGCGATGCGATGAAGTCGAACGTCTCGGGCAGCATGAAACAGGAAGTCCCGCCGCGTTTGATCGCGTAACCTGCCGCGTCCAGCCTTACCTCGCGAATGCCGGCTTTCGCGAACTTGTCGAGGACCGAGTCGAGGTAGTTTCTTCCCGCTGTCGTCTCGACGTTGATATCGAGCTGCTTGTCGCTGAACGTCGTCCAGAATTCTACGGACTCGCCGTCGTCAAGCGCGATTTCGGTAAACGGCGGACCCGGTCTCGGACGATAGATGCCGCCGATCTCGGTTGCGGTGAAAGCGTCCGCGTTCGCCGCCGGGAAGACGTCTTCCTTTTTGAGGAACAGTTCCCAGTACCCGGATGCCGCGCCGCGCCGCCTGACGTCCGCAAACTGAGGCGAGTCGGCCGACACGTGATTGACGATCAGATCGGCCATCACGGAGTACTTCGACGCAAGCGACCGTATGTCGTTCCAGTCGCCGAGCCGCGGATCCACGCGAGTGTGGTCAACCGGGTCGAAACCGGCGTCGGCGCCGTCTATGGGGTCGAAGAACGGCAGCACGTGCACGCCGCTGAATAGACCGCGGAACTCGTTGTCGAGCACCGATCGGAGGCCGTCGAGGTCTTTCCCGAGGCGATCGACGTAGGTAACCAGCTGCACCGGGCTAATCCTGAGTCTTTTGACGAACGGCGCCGCAGTTTCGCCTGCAGCGCCGTCGTCAAGGGGGCTAGAAACGGTAGGTGATACCGATGGACGACGAGCGGCCGCTCAGCGGGCGGGCCCGAATGATGCTTCCGACTGCGCCGGAACCCTCTTCCGCCTCGGTGAGCACGAACTCGTCGGTCAGATTGTTGACGTTGACGAATGCCGTCAGGTCTTCGGTAATGTCCCAGTTACCAAACAGGTTGACGAGTGTGTACGCTTCCTGCTTCAGGTCGTTGTTGTCCTGCAGGAAAAACTCGGTAGACCCCTGCAACACGATTCCGGCTGCAAAACGATCCACGCGGTACTCCGGGATGATCGTCCAGATGAAATCGGCCTGTCGACGCGGTGTGTTGCCGACGACGGCCGGGTTGTCGCGATCCTTGCTGATTTCCGCGTCGATGAACGTCGCGTTGCCGCGAATAAAAAATGCGTCTCCCAGGTTGATGTCACCCTCGAGCTCCAGGCCGTCCGCTTCGTATTCCCTGACAAACGTTAGGCCACTCGTGAGTTCAGCCTGCGTCTCTTCGGTGACCGTGTTGAAGTAGGTTGCAAACAGGGACCAGAAGCTTCCGGCGTGCTTGTAGCCAATCTCGATTTGCTGAACGTTGTCAAAGCCGTCGGTCGTGCTCGACAGGCTGCCGTCCGGGTTTAGCGATCCGGGCACCTGCGTCAAACGGTCGGCAATTGCACGGCCTCCGTCGCTGTAGCGCGCGAACACCGATGAATCGTCGGTGACCAGGTACGTTCCGCCGATGGAAAAGGACGTATTATCGGCATCGTAGTCGACGTTCGTTACAGTGGCGTTGTTTTCATTCAGAACACGCACGCCGCCCGCGATGAAGTCGGCCGAGATTGCGCTGGGGTTTTCCAGCAGGGCGTCGCTGTCGAGACGCGTAATTACACCGTTTTCCACGGCAAACTGCCCGACGCTGCCGTTGCCGTTCAGGTCGACCGCGGTGTTTCCGCCGCAGCAGGCGTCCAGCCGGCGCCCTCGCGCCTGAACGTCGTCGAATCGGGCGCTCAGGTCGAGTGTGGCCCGATCGCCGACGTCGAAACCGAAATTTACGTACGGCGCGATCGTCCGGTACTCGAGATCCCAGTTCCAGGCAAGAAAGCTCTGCGACAGTGCGCCGTTGTCGGCCAGCACCACGTCCACCGGGTCACCCGCTGCGTCGATGCCGGCTCCCACGGCGACGTAGGTGATGTTTTGCGAGTTTTTTCCGTCAAGCGTCTGCATGCGAGCATGCCAGCTGTTCCAGGAGGTTTTGATATTCTGCTTCGAGTAATAAACGCCGCCGGTTATCGAGAACGTCTCGAACTGTTTCGTGAGTTTCAGGTCGTTCGCGAGCAGACCGAGGTCGTTGAATGACGTATCGAACAACAGGTTCGTGTAAGCGAGTTGATTCGGATCCGCGGCGGCGCCGTTTATCGTGGCGACCACGCCGCCGCTGCAGTCCAGGCTGACGTCGCCGACGCTCGCATCCGCACACAACGCGGCGCCTTTGTTCGCGATTGTGTCGGTCCCTCCTGCAAATCCGTCCGTAAACGGCGATATGAAACCGCCCGTGATGTCGGACGTGCGGAACTTGTTGTTGAGCGTCAGGCCTTCCGCAATGTCCTTGTCGAACTCGAAACCGAACGCCGTGACCTCCGACTCGATTCCGTCCGATACCGCGCGGCTGACCGGGTTTCCGAACTGATCGAACGTCGTGATGTTGTTCGTCGCCTGCGAGTGAACCGACTCGGTGCTCGCGTCGAAACCGGGTAAGCGGCCGTAAGAGTCGTTGCTCTTCACGACGACCGCCGAAGGCAGATAGGTCGTGACTTTGTCATCGAGCCGCTTGAAATAGAAACGCAAATAGCCGTCGTCGAACTCTTTGGTGACGTTTGCCTTGATCTGTCCGCCGCTGTCGCCGCTGAATCCGGTCTCCCGTACGCCCTCGCCGTCCCGGAAGAATCCGCCGATATGGTAGGTAATGTCGTCGTCGAGTACGCCCCCGTACTCGAAGTCGGTGCGAAACTCTTCGTAGTCGAGACCCAGGCTGACGCCGACGCTGCCGGCCTCGTCGCCGCCCGTCTTGCTGATCATGTTGATGATCCCACCCGGCGAATTGCTCGCGAAGGTCGATGCCGAACCGCCGCGGATGCTCTCGACGCGATCGATTGTGCTGTCGAAGCGGATGAAATTATCGGTGTTGCCGAAATTGATATCGCCGTACTCCGTGACGGGCAGGCCGTCCTCCTGAATCTGCATGTACTTCGAGCCGCCGGTGGCGAGCGGAATGCCGCGAATCGACAGGTTCGCGTTGCCGCCGCCGCCCGAGGACTCCGCCCGGATGCCCGGCAGGCTGCGGAACACCTCACCCACGGAGCGCGGCGCCAGGTTGGCGACGTCTTCGGCGGGTAACGCGCTCACGGAAACGCTGGCCTCCAGCTTGGTGGCGCCGCCGCGCGGTACGCCCGTGACAATGATCTCCTCGATCGCCTCTTCGGACGGCTGTTGCGCCGAGGCGGCCGTGAACGTCAAAGGCAGGATGAAAAATGCGGCCGTAACCCGTCGCACGGCAGGCCAGGATGTAAAGCTGGTCATTCGAGTAACCCCCCTGTTGATCTCGGTTCATTGCCCGTTAGGGAACCGTTGATTCGACGGTAGAGCGTAGACGTCAGTGCAATCGATTGCAAAAAAACCGTAATGCAATCGATTGCGAAAACTGCTAACTGGCTGTTATCATTACCGAATACGTTTTCGTCACTTCCGCCTGAATACCGCTTTTCGGGCGCAATTGGCGCAAAGCCCCGGGGCATCGTTCATTGGCGAGAACCAAGCAAACACGGATCACTACCCTGCAGGACCTCGCGGACCTCGCGGGCGTATCGCGGGCAACCGCCTCGCGCGCTTTGAGCGACAGTCCGCTGATCAGCGTCAAGACGAAACAGCAGATCCGCAAACTGGCTGAAAAGCACCGGTACCGCATCAATCAGCGTGCCCGCGACTTCCGCCTGCAGCGAACGCGTGTCGTCTCCGTCGTCTTCATGCTCGACATCAAGTCCGAACAACACATGTCGGACCCGTTTTTCCTGGAGATGCTCGGCGGCATCGCGGATAGCCTGGCCGAACACGACTACGACCTGCTGCTCGCGCACGCCCCGATTGCCAACGTTCTTGAAATCCGGGACAGCCGCGTCCTCAGGAATTCCGACGGGTTGATATTCGTCGGGCAGGGCGAGCAGCACGAGGCGCTGAACGAGCTCGCTCGAGACGGTACGCCGATGGTCGTCTGGGGCGGTCAGGTGGAGAACAAGGAATACGTTCTGGTTGGCGGCGACAATGCCGGCGGCGGTTACGCGGCGGCTCGCCATCTACTCGAACTCGGTCGCCGCAAGCTTGCGTTTTTCGGCAATCCGCAAAACCCGGAAATCGCGGCGCGGTATTCCGGTTACGAGAGGGCCCTGCGAGAGTACGGTCTGGAGACCGACTCGCGGCTTTCGCTCGACGTACCGTTCGACATGCTGCACGCGAGGGAAGTTGCGGTGGACTTTCTGAAATCCGAAATCGAATTCGACAGCGTGGTCTGCGCCAGTGACGTCATGGCGATGGCCGTCATTTCGACGTTCACGGAGCTGGGACTGCGGGTGCCGAACGATATTGCGGTGGTCGGGTATGACGACATAGGCCTGGCGGCCTACGGCAGCCCCGCGCTGACGACGGTGCGCCAGGGCATTCGATGGGCCGGTCAGGTCCTCGTCGAATCGGTGTTACGGCAGATAAACGGCGACGACGTCACCGACACGATGTTGTCTAGCGAACTGGTTGTACGCCAAAGCAGCGGCGCGAGCGTTGCCGGAGGCCGGTAGCGTGACGGTTGCCGTACTGGGCGAGGCGCTGATCGATTTCATTGCCGGCGATGACGGCGCTTATCGCCCGCATCTCGGGGGTTCGCCATACAATGTTGCAATCGGCCTCGCCCGCCAGGGCAGAAGCGTAAGTTATCTTTCACCGATATCCGACGATACGTTCGGCGACCGCTTACGCGACTCGTTGCGGCGGGAAGGCGTCGAGATTTCAATCGCCCGTCGTTCGATTCTGCCGACGTCGCTTGCACTCGTGACGATCGACGAAAACGGTCTGCCGGACTACCGCCTCTATCGCCAGGGCATCGCGGACAAGGACACGTCGTTTGACGAGACCACGGCAAACCTGCCGCAAGACCTGCGGGTGTTCCACACCGGGTCGCTCGCGGTCACGCCGAGCCAGTTGCCGAGAATTCGCAAACTGTTCGGGTTGATGCACGAGAAGGGGGTCGCGATCAGCATGGACGTCAACATCAGGCTGCGGGCGAGTCCCGATACCAAAGCGTATCTCGACGGCGTGCGTTCACTGCTGCCCCTCGCCGACATCGTCAAAGTCAGCGACGACGACCTCGCGCCTTTTCAGTTCGCCTCGGATGCCCGCAAGAGCGCGGAAATCGCCTACCGGGAGATGGGTTCGGGGGTGCTCGTTCTCACGGAAGGCAGGGGCGGCGCGCTGCTGCATACGGTCAATGGCGCGATAGAACGAAAGTCCTACCCCGTCTCTCGCGTCGTGGACACGGTCGGCGCCGGCGACACGTTTCATTCGGCGTTTCTCGCTTCACTGCTGCGAAACGGCGCCATCGGCGACGTGACCGGAGATCCGAACCTGGCTGTCCTCGGCGACGCGGTCGATTTCGCCTGTGCTGCGGCCGCAGTCAACGTGTCGAGAGCGGGGTGCTCGCCACCGACCCAGAGCGAAGTTGAAGATTTCATGAGATCCGCCCGGCGCCAATCCGGCTCCGGATATCCGTTTGGTGAAAGGGGCGGGTAAATTCGTCTCTGAACGCTCTGCAAGAACCGCGTGACGAATCCCCGAAAGGGGGGCGGCAATTCCTTGCCGGTGATGAGGCCGGCGGTTGCCCGCTTGGCGCCAGATCCGCGGTAGCTCCTGCCGCTTCACCCGAAGTTGCCTCCTGGCACCCTAATTGCATAGCTCATTGTCTACCAGACCAGGACCCTGCGCCTATGCGTGCGGGACCTGTCGATGAAAGAAGGAACGCGCCATGCAGGCACAGGAACTGACACTGACCTTAGAGCAGTACGAGCAGATCGCTCCCTTCTGCACCATTCGTTACGAAGGCCGGGAGCTTCACTATTTCACGCCGTCACAGCATATGAAATGGCGCGTCGATACCCTGTTCACGAAGGAGCCCGACACCGTACGATGGCTCTCCTGCATGTCGGAGGACGATTTACTTCTCGACGTCGGCGCGAACGTCGGTATGTACTCGATTCTGGCGGCGGTCGGCCGCGGCGTCCGGGTCATTGCCTGTGAGCCCGAGAGCCAGAATTACGGTTTGCTGAACCGGAATATCCTGATGAACAATGCCGGCGACAGAATTACGTCCTATTGCCTGGCGCTGTCGGACTGTTGCGGTCTGGATTCCTTTTACCTTAGTGACTTCAAGCCGGGCGGTTCCTGTCATACCGTCGGCGAATCCGTGGATTTCAATCTGCAGCCCCGGCCGCCGGGGTACGTGCAGGGCTGCGTTGTATCCACGTTGGACAGCCTGGTCGAGGATCAGGCCGTGCCGGTCCCGACACACGTCAAGATCGACGTGGACGGCATCGAACACAAGGTCATACAAGGTATGGCCAAAACGCTCGCCGACCCCGCCGTCAAATCGGTTTTGATCGAGTTGAACCCGCATCTGGACGAGCATCGCGCCTTGTTCGATCTGATGGACGAATTGGGCTTCCGTTTCTTCGATAAACAGCTTCACGAGTCACGGCAGGCGGACGGTCCGTTCAAGGGGATTGGCAACGTCATCTTCTATCGCCCGGGCTGGGATGCTTACGAAAAGCTCTATTCCGAGCAGCAGGGCATAGGCCACGTGCAGGCAGCGTTTTCTTACGCTGTCGACCAGATTGCGTCCGCGGTGGTTCAAGAGGAACCGACGCCCTATTACTTTATCGAAAACGTGTTTCCCGACGAGTTCTACCAGTACTTGTTGTCGCAATTACCGGCGGACGACTCCTATACCCCAATTGATGCGGCGGGCTTGACAACGGGTAGCGCATACCCGGAAAGAAGCATTTTCCAGTTCAATGACAACAGCCTGGAAAAGCTGAGCGGCCTCTATCGCCCGTTTTGGAATCAGGTTGCCTTAGCGCTGTTGTCTACCGACTTTCTGATCGCCAACATGCAGAAATTTGCCCCCTGGCTGCCGGAGTGCCGGCAATCTTCAGAACCCATGCCGCCGATGGTTCCGGAAGCGTTGCTCGTAAGAGACAGAGCGGGCTACAAACTCGGACCGCATACCGACAACGTGGATCGGGTCTTGTCGTTGTTGTTTTACCTGCCTCGCGACCGTTCTTTGGAGTCCGAGGGCACGGCGTTGTATGTGCCGGACGATCCGGGTTTCACGTGTCCGGGCGGACCGCATCACGACTTTGACGGATTCACGCAGGTCAAACGCATTCCGTTCAAGCCCAATAGCCTGGTGGGCTTTGTTTCCACCGACCGGTCATTTCATGGAGTGCCGGAATTTACGAAGCCTGACGCACAGCGCGATATCCTGGGCTACATGATCAAGAATCCCGAACGGCTTGCCAGCCGGGCAATGCGTGCTCAGTTTTGACCAAGGCAGCGGCAGGTATGTGGTCTTCTAGCTCAAGCCAAAACGTGCTCCACGCTGGCGACGCTTCCACCGCTATCGTGATCCACCACGTCGAGTCCGAATTTCAAAGCGGAGGGCAACAGATCCATGTTCTCGTTCCGGATAATTACAAGCATTCGGACAGCGACTACCGGGTACTTTATGTGTTGCCGGTGGAAAAGTCTGGCGGGTGCCGTCGTGGCTATCCTCTGGACGTGCTGCGTCAGATGGATGCACACAATCGATATGGGCTGTTGATCGTCTTCATGACACTACGGGAAGAGCCATGGTTTGTGGATCACGCCGTCGACAGGAAAGTTCGCCAGGCAAGCTATTTACATGAGTTTGTCGTCCCCTTTATTGACCGGAACTATCGCACCGTCAGAGACGCCGAGAGCCGCTTTCTGTTTGGCTTTAGCAAGAGTGGCTGGGGCGCATACAGTTTGATTTTCTCGCGCCAGGACATATACAGTTTTGCTGCCGCGTGGGACGCTCCCTTTTTAGTCGATCACTTTGTCTACGAGATGGAGGCTGCGATAGGAACAACGGCACAGTTGACATCGTGCCGCCCGGACCTGGCGGTCCGGAATCTGCACAGCAGCTTTCGAGATCGGTCGCGTCTTGTTCTCGCCGGCGGGAACGCTTTCGGCAACCTTGTGCCCCCGCCCGTCGGTGACAGTCATGTCATTGAGATGCATCGGATATTGCAAAAAGAAGGCATCCGCCATACATACTTAGGGGAAATAGGCTGTCCGCATACATTCAATCGCGCATGGATGGAGCCGACCCTTTCCGCATTAATGGAGCTGGCCTAAAAAGTTTCCTCTGTTCCTCAAGTCGCGACGATTAAGTGTCTCGATTGTTTTACCCGCCCCGAGACCGTCCTCTCGCGGGGACGGTCCGGTGGCGTTTATTGCCCCGCTGGCGCCCGAGTGCGGGAGCTCGTGAGGCGGCTGCGGCTGTAGTCTATGATCTGATCCGATATCCGTTTGTACAGACCCTTCTCGAGCGCCCATCGGTGCCAGTAAAGCGGCACGACGAGGTGTTTGTTGGGCAGCAAATCGACGAGCCGGCCCGAGGCCAGTTCTTTGCCGATTTGATAGGCGGGTATCAGGCAGTAGGCGGCGCCTTCCAGCGCCAGAGTCACAAACGCCTCGGAGGAATGCACCGTGTGGCAGGGGTAGCCGCCGGGGGGGAGCTTGAAGTGGCGCTCAATGTAACTGGCGTGCATGGAGTCGCGCTGGTCGAAGTCCACCCCGGGCGCCCGCCGCAGCGCTTTTTTGTTCAGGCCGCGCGGAAAGTGCCTGGCTCTGAAAGCGGGTGACGCGACCAGGCAGTAATCCATCTTGCCCAGCAGGTCCGCCTGGCAGCCGGTTGCCGGTTCGCGCTGGCTGCTGACCGCCGCGAAGACTTCGCCTTTGCGAATGCTTTCCTGAGTGCGGGATTCGCCCGCGATTACCAGCTCGAGTTCAATGGGGTGGCTGGTCAGCAACGGAGCGAGTGCCGGGATAAACCAGGTGGCGAGGCTGTCGGCGTTGACGGCGATGGAAACCGCAATCGGTTCGGTTGGCGCGGTGGGCACCAGCTCCTCCATGACCTCCCGCTGCAGCTGGGAGATTTGCTGGTAGTGCCCCAGCAGTTTTTGGCCGGCCTGCGTGGGCGCCAGCGGCTGTGAGCGAATCAACAGCGGCTGCGCGATCTGTTCTTCCAGTTGCTTGATGCGCTGGGATACGGCGGATTGGGTCAGGTTCAACGAGGCTGCGGCGCGTTCAAAACTCTGTGCACGCACTACCGCGTTCAGGGCCTGCAACAGCTTGTAGTCCAGAGGTCTCATAAAAACTAATAATACTGTAGCAGAATATTTAATTTCATTAATAGTCCACCAGGGCCTATCTTGATACCGGAACAAGACGGAGCAGGACACACCGAATCGTGATGCTGGTATTTCTCAAAGGCTTGACCCTGGGCTTTGGCATGATTTTGCCGATCGGAGCGCAGAACGCGTTTGTGCTCAACCGCGGCATTCAGCGCAATCATCATCTGACGGCGGCCGCCGTTTGCGTCGTCTGCGACATCGCCTTGATCGCGCTCGGCATCTACGGCGGCGGCGAGGTGATGGCGGGTAATGCGCCGTTGATGCGGGTGATTACCTGGGGTGGTGTCCTGTTTTTGCTGACCTATGGCGCTTTGTCGTTGAGGACGGCGCTGAGCGGCTCGGCGGAAACCCTCTCGGCGGATCGGACCGCCATGGGCTGTTGGGCCGTGATTGCCGCGGCCCTGGCGGTGACGCTTCTCAACCCGCACGTTTACATCGATACCGTGATGATTCTGGGCAGCGTCGGCAATCAGTACGAGGGGGTGGCGCGGACCTCTTTTGCCGCCGGCACGATGCTCGCTTCGTTGAGCTGGTTTCTCGCGCTGGCGCTGGTGGCGGCGAAAATGTCGAGCTGGCTGGGCAAACCGCCGGTGCAGCGCGCCATTGCGGTCTTCGTTGCGCTGATCATGTGGTCCGTGGCGTTGTCATTGCTGTTCAAGTTCTATTGATTGGACCCGTTGGGCGCTGCCTTTGGTGCTATCGCAATATCCGCGGATTGCGACCGGCGAAATGCAGCCAAACCCAAGGTTTGCTTCCACGGCCGAACTCCGGCTCCTCGTCCAAATAGGCTGCTCCGATATCACGGACGGCACCGCAGATCAACCTCCTGATTAGGGGAGGGATCGCAATGCCATTTTTTTTACCGTACGCAGAAACAGCTGTGTTCAGCGCGACGCAAAACTTGCGTCGCGCCGTTTGACGGTCGAACGAGGAATATAGGTGAACCTGTACTTTCGTCTTTTGCTCACATGGATCATTACCCGATTCGAGCCGCCCATGTCGACGCGCGAGGCGTGTTCACAGGTGTTCAGCGTTCTACCCGGAGATCTCGATGCGTTTGGCCACATGAACAACGGTCGCTACCTCCAGATCATGGACGTCGCGCGCCTCCGTTGGCTGCTCCGTACCGGGACGGTAGCCGCAATTCGCAGAAACGGTTGGCGGGTGGCGCTGGGCGGCAACATCACGCGATTTCGCCGCCCGCTGTCGCTGTTCAGGCGATACCGGGTCCACTCGTCGCTCTTATGCTGGGATCAGCGCTGGTTTTACCTGGAGCACATCTTTCAGGACAAAGCCGGAAAAGTCCTGTCGATCGGAATGTCCCGGGCGGCGTTCCGTTGCAAGGGTCGATGGGTCGGTACGCAGGAAGTGATGGACGAGGTAGATCCCGGCGCCGTTTCCATTCCCTTGCCCGCACATGTCAGGCGTTGGATGGAGGCTGAAGAGCTTCTTCATACCTTCTGCACGAAGCGTTGCGGACCGCATCGCGAATCCGGGCGCCCGGAATCGAGCGACGAACCGACGGACGAGCCGCGCATAGTCGGACGGAAGCCGCCGCCGAAGAACGGTACGCCGTTTTCGGGGCGCATGGCCGGAGAGCGCGAAGCGCTGGAGAGCCGTCAGTGACTGAGTGGCTGGTGCGGCGTTACGAAGGATTGCTCGGAACGATTGTCCGCCGTCCGGGGCTGACCGTTGTGATCGCCGTCGTGGCCATCGCGGCATCCGCGGGCTCGCTTCGCCAGCTCGTAAAAGATCCTTCGGTCGATGCGTTCATTCCGGCCGATCATCCGTCATTCGTCGCAGCGGAAGAGGCAAAAGAGATCTTTGGCCTGGCGGATCCGATTGTCGTGGCGCTGGTCTGGGAAGAGCCGAACGCGGTCTTCCGACCCGATAACCTCTCGCTGATCTCCGCGCTGCACGATGCATTCGAGCTGCTGCCGAACGTCCGCTACGGCGGTGTTACGAGTCTTGCTTCAGAGTCCTACGTCTCGTCCGATCGCAACGTGGCCGTTCTTCGCTACATTCCCGGCCCCGAGCCGGACGACAAACAGGCCGAGGCGGCGAAGGCGGGTTGGCGGGACATGAGGCCGCACCAAGGGACCCTCGTCACCGAAGACGGATCCGGCGCCGCCATCCTCATCGAATTGGAGAATGGGCGTGAATCGGACGAGACATACCACGCGGTGCTGGACGTTCTGATCAACAACGATCTGGGCGAGGCCCGATATCATGTGGCGGGTCTTGGAGCCGTTGTCGGCTTTCTGAGTGAAACCATCAGCAACGACGTGCGTGCGTTGGTGCCCCTGATCTACGTCGTCGTACTCGTTATCATCCTGCTGGCGTTCCGAAGCTTCCGCGCGCTGGTTGTGCCGCTACCGGTCGTCGTTGGAGCGGTCGTGGGAAGTCTCGGCGTCATGGCTACGCTGGGCATCCCGTACTTTGCCATTACCAGCGCCTTGCCCGTTATCGTCGTTGCCGTATCGGTGGCCGATTCGATCCACATCCTGTCTGCGTTTCGGGACGTGTCGTTGCCGCGAACTTCGCTCGAGGCGCAAGTCCTCGCGGCTATGCGCCAGGTTGCCGCACCGATAACGCTGACGACCGTGACGACGATGCTGAGTTTCGCGGCAATCGCCGTCGCGTCGATCATGCCGCCGCTGGTCTACTTCGCGTGGTTCGCGTCGCTGGGCATCGGGATCGCCTGGTTGCTTTCCCTGACCGTTGTGCCGGCGGTCATGGTGCTGTTGCGGCTACGGCTTCCGGCCGCCGGTCAGGCGGGTAGCAGCCCGCTGCCGCGACTCGCGGGCCACGTGCTAGCGCACGCCGGTCGATTTGCATGGGTAATCGTTCCGACCGTCGTCCTTGCGGTGCTGCTTGCGCTCCAGGTTCGCGTTGACCGTTCGCTTGTCCAGAGCTTCGCGCCCACCTCTCCCATTCGCGTCGCGGATGAACAAATCAATACCCGGTTTGCCGGCACGGCGTTCCTGGACGTAATGGTTCACGCCCCCGACGGAAACGGCCTGCTGGCGCCCTCCGTCATGGCAAGAATCGCGGCGCTACAGGATTACATGGAGGGGCTGCCTTTCGTCCGGAAGACCGTCGCGATCACGGACTATCTCGGACAGGTGCATCGAATGTTCGATCACCCTGGCACGTCGGGTCGGAATCTGCCGGATGACCGTGAGAGCTACGCCCAGTATCTTCTGGTCTACGAATCCTCGTCGACCCCCGATGCGCTGTCGCAGCAGATTGATGCAGGCTACCAGACGGCGTTGGTTCGCGGGATTTTGAACTCCCGCTACTCCTCGGAAGAGGTGGCTGCGGTTCGGCAGCTCGAACGTTACGTCGAACGGCAGTTTGGCGACGACGGCCTGTCGGCCACGCTCAGTGGCAGGGTAAATACCCGTTATCACTGGATGAATCGCTTGGCCGCGACGCACGTCGCGGGCGTGTTGCTGTCCATCGTGACGGTGTTTCTCGTGAGTGCGATGCTGTTCCGTTCCGTTTTTGCCGCATTGACGGCGATAACACCGGTTATCGTCTGTATCGTCTGCGTATACGCTGCGATGTCGTTGAAGGGAGCGCATCTCGAACCCGCGACGTCGATGTTCGCGGCGATCTCCATCGGCGTCGGTGTCGATTACGCAATCCACCTCGTCTACCGGGTCCGCGCGGAACTCGGCGCCGGCATGTCCCTCGCGCCGGCGGTTGTCAACGCCGCGGCTACAACGGGACGTGCCTGCTTCTTCAACGCGACGGCTCTCGGTCTTGGATTTGCCGTGCTGACGATGAGTGATCTGATGACCTTGAAAAACTTCGGTGCACTGATCGCAGTCGCGGCATTTGCGAGTTTTGTCGCCGCGTTTGTTCTCGTGCCGCTCATCTTTACGCTCCGCCGGTCCGTGCAGAATTGGCGCTCAATCCGCAAAATCGGCTCGACGGCGCTTATCGCGGCCGCCGTCCTGCTGATGCTGCCGGACGATTCGGCAATAGCCGACGACAGCGGCAAAGACCTTGCGCGCAAGGTCTTTGAGCGCGACGAACCCCGGTATATGCGTCGTACGGTCGACATGGAGCTGATCTCGGCCAGGGGTGCGTCGCGCAAGCGCGAGGCGAGAGTGGTTCGTGCGCGCGACGTCGAGTCCCGCCGCGCCCTGATCGTCTTCACCGCTCCGAAGAATATTCGAGAGACGGCGTTCCTGAGTCACGAGAGAACGGATACCTCGAAGGACAATCGCTGGCTCTTCCTCCCGGCAACGGGTCGGTCAAGACGGTTGCCCGGAGCCGAGCGCGGAGACTATTTCCTGGGCACGGACTTTACCTATGCCGACATACAGTCCGAATTGAAATTCGATCTCGACGACTACGCGTTTTCGGACCTCGGTCCGGACCAAAGGCAGCCACGGTTGAGGGTTCTGGAGGGCCGTGCGGCCAGTGAAGCGATTGCACGAGAGCTCGGCTACCGCGGGTTCACGGCACACGTCGACACCGAGACGTGGATTCCGACTCGGATCGAGTTTTCGGATCGCCGCGGCCAGCCGCTGAAAGTGGTCACGGTGAGCGGGATCGTCAAGATCGGGCAATACGACGTCGCAATGACCATAGAAGTCGAACACCTGCGAACCGGTCACCGGACGATTTTTCGGTATCGGGACGTCGAGTTTCCCGAGGCACTGGACGTCAGCGTGTTTGAGTCTGGCAGTTTACGGCGTGGATTGCTCGCCCGCCTGTAAGCTTGCGTTCTGGCTTCTCACCGGCGTGACGACGACGGGCTTTGCCGCAGACTGGACCCCCGAACTCGGCGTTTCCGCTCGACTGTTGTCGGACAGGGAATTCGGCATCATGAGCGAAGTCACCGTGAATCCCGCATTCCAGTATCAGGCCGCGCGCACCATGGTCAGGGCATCCGCGCGTTTCCGTTTCCACGATGACGTAATGCTGGATGCCGCGAACCGGCATGACCGTACGTATTGGGACGCGTCGAAACCCTTCGTTGCCGGCAGATATACGACCGCGGAACTCAGGGAGTTTCACGTGACGACATGGATCAACCGCTGGCAGTTCGATGTTGGAAAACAGCTGCTCAATTGGGGGACGCTCGACGGTTACAAGATCCTCGATGCCGTCAATCCTCAGGATTTTCGCGAGTTCGTTCTCGATGATTTCGCAAGCTCGCGAATCGGGCTCTGGGCGGTGCGGGCTCTACACAGCGGGCCGGGTTGGCATTGGGAGCTCGTTTGGTCTCCGGACCGGACGGTGCACGATCTGGCCGACGCATCGACCGCGTTCGAGCTGACGGCGCCGCGCTTTCGTCTTGGGCAAGCCGCAGATGGCTCGTCCGAGCCGATCGAATACGACGGTCCGAACCGCAACCAGGCGGCGCTGCGGCTGAGCCGCAGTGGCGAAAACTGGGATCTGAGCCTGGCGTACATCGACGGATTCGCCTATGAGCCTGTCGTGAGCGCGGCCGGTCCAACGTTCCGCGAACGGTTTCCGCGTCGGCGGTTGCTGGGTGCAAGCACCGCTGCGGCAATTGGCGCGGCGTTGTTTCGCATTGAGCTCGGGTATGAACCCAAACATCATTTGAACGGCGTGGACGGGGAGTCGCTGGCCGTTGACCAGGCCCGACGGTTTACCGCCGGACTCGGCCTCGACGTCGATGCGCCGTGGAATCTGTTCTTCAATTTCCAGCTGATTCGGGATCAGCTGCGCGGATCCACGATCGAACTGTTTCGACCGGAGAAAGATACGATCGCCACGGCCTACGTTCGCAAGACGTTTCGTAACGACACACTTCGTTTCGATTTGCGTGTCTACCGGCACATCGAGGATCATGGGAGTCTCTGGCGCGTGCGCCTGAGCTATGACCTGTCTCGGATTGGACAACTGGCCATTGGCGCTGATCAGTTCAGCGGAGGAACCTCGAATGGCCTCTTTGGCCAGTTTTCGGATCAGGACCGTGTGTATCTGCGCTGGGAGAAGACATTTTAGGCAGGATTGGCGCCATCGCGAACCGCGTGCCTATCACATGTCCGGTGTTCCCGCTACTCTGGAGAATGGGTATCGGGCCGGTCTCATGCGTAGGTAACCTGAAGCAGGGCCTCTCTCGTACGGGGAGCGCGCCGGTGAAACGGCTTGTTTGGCCGCAATCCGGAGAGCGTTGTCGATGATTCGCAGCGGAATGATTCAAGCCAGGACGCATGTCTGAGCACAGCACAATAGACGGTCGAATGACCAAAACCCGTTACGTGGATCGCGAGGTTTCCGTCGGCATCGTCGAAGACGACGAACTCACCCGCGAGCGCCTTCGCGCGCGAGTCGATGCGGCCGCTTCACTAACCTGTATCTTTGCCGTGGCAACGGTCGCAGAGGCGAATGACCAGATGGTCCGCTGCAAGCCCGGCGTCCTGCTGGTAGACTTGAGATTGCCCGATGGAGACGGCGTAGAGGTGTTGACGCACATGAGGGAGCACCTGCACTCGACTGTCGCACTCGTCATCTCGACCCTCGGCAATGAGGAAAGCGTCACCCGGGCAATCAAGGCCGGGGCGCTAGGATATTTACTCAAGGACGATTCGGAGGAGATGATCGAACGTTCGATTCGGCAATTGCTGAACGGCGGTTCGCCGATATCACCCGCGATTGCCCGGCATTTGATCCGGCATTTTCAGCCGGCGAAGCCACCCGTTGCGCCAAATCGAAAAGCGAGCAACACGCTCACGCCCCGGGAGGCCGACGTCCTGATGCTCGCGGCAAAAGGATACTCCTATCAGGAGGTCGCTGAATTGCTGGGTGTTACCACGAACACCGTGAGTTCGTATACAAAAAAGATCTACGAGAAACTCGCCGTCAACTCACGCAATGAAGCGCTGTTCGAGGCGACCCGGCTTGGTTTGGTGGTCCCGCCGGAGCCTGAGCAACCGTAGTCGCAACCGGTCTGTCAACGCCCGCGGCGTATCGAAATCGCAGCACCGTCGCTGAAGCTCGAAAGACCGGTCTCTCTTCGCCGCGGCCAGAGCTCCCGGCGTTGAGCGTCGCCGGGAAGCTTGGTATATATCGATATTGACTGGGGCATCGTTATATATAATGAAAAGCGATATCGGTGGGCAACTGATGCTCCGCTACCAGGAGACCGGGGACCGGGAATCAGGGCACAAACTCTACGAGTTGTACCGGGAGGACTTGTGGCGTTTTTTGTTCTGGCTGACGGCTGATCGGGAAGACACCGACGATCTCGCACAATTGGTCTGGCTGAAGGTGATCGAGGCTGCGGAAAATGGACGGTACCGGCGACGCGCAACCGTGACATTCCGCACGTTCCTTTTTACCGTTGCCAGAAATGCGTGGATCGATCGGCTGCGGGGACGCCAAAAGCGCAAATCGGACTCCTCGTTCTCGGAATCGCACCCGGACGTGCAGGACGCGACTGCGCTGCTGATCGAGGAATGCGTCGATATGACGATATGGGCGGAGTCGCTGTCCACGGCGCTTCGAGCGCTGCCGGACGACCAGAGGGAGGTGATCCTGCTTTGGGCGACCGGTTTCACCTACGGGGAAATCGCCAACATCGTCGGCGCGGGAGAGAGTACCGTCGTGGGCCGTAAACGCTATGCGATCGAAAAACTCAAGCATCTGATGGCCAGGCATCAGGATGCCAGAGCATTACCGATGTAACCTGGGGATTCAGTGATGACGCTCGAATCGAAAGTACGGAGAACGTATGAATCGGCGCCGTCGAGCGGTTCGCCCGAGGCGCAGCGCAGGATAATCCAGGCAATCGACGCGGCCGGCACGCGAATCGTCGAGAAGCGGCGTCGCGCGCGAATGCCTCGGTGGACTCGTATTGGATTCTCCGTGGCCGCGATCGTGTTCGTCTGCGTGGGCGCGATTCAGCTTCAGTATTGGCAGGTCTCCGATCGGCTTCGGGGTGAGGGGAACGATGATCGCATGGCGCCGGTCGAGGGCGCGATTCTCGATGGTGCCCCCGAGGTGCTTCGTTGGCCGGCACAGGCCGGCGCGGAATCTTACGAGGTCGTCCTGAGAGACGGCGGGGGCAACGTCATTCTGGAGGCGACGACCGATTCGACCGTAACCGTATTTGAGGTCCCCGCGGCAGCGCGCAATGTACTCGAGCAGGGTGGAACATTCCTGTGGTCCGTGACGGCGGAGGGGGTCGTTCGTCGCGAACTCGGTCCAGTCTGGTTTGAAGTAGCGGCGAACTAACCAGATTAACAGTGAGCGCCAAACCGACGCGCTAGAACCCGGAATTCGGAATTTATGCCGATTTCTTGACGTCACGCGTTTACTCTCCGAAGAGTCCGTTCATGGGTTCGCCGCTGGCCCGGCCCAGGGTTGGCGGCGTGCGAGTGTTTGTTGGCGCGGAAGATGGAGCCTTGATGATGTTCCGAATTCTCGGGTTCGAGGGGGTGGGGGTGCTCTGCGTACTGTTGGCCTATCTCGTGGTTGGCGGAGGCTTTGGTGTCGTCGCCGACGGCCTGCGCTCGCCGTACGTAAGTCTCCTGGTGAGTGCATCCGTTTTCATTCCGACGCTCGTATGGACGGCGATTCTCGGAATGCGATTTTTTCGAGAGCGCCGGAGACTTTCGATGGCGCGCGAACGTCTCGAGCTTGAAATGTCGGAATTGACCGAGCAGATCAGAAGTCGATATCAACAACAGAGAGACGCCGAAAAGAAAGAAGCGCTCGACTGCGAACGCCAGCGAATCATGCGGGACGTTCACGACGGGTTGGGGGGGCTTCTGATTCAGGCGGTCGCGCTGGCGGAGCAGCCCGCGCATACCAACGAGTTGCGGGAAGTGCTGTCCGTTGCCCTCCACGACTTGCGGCTGATCGTAAACTCGCTCAGCCCGACGGAAGGTAATCTCGGTGAGCTGCTTTCGACGTTTCGTCATTTTCACAACAGGGCGAGGGGGTCCGATCGCTGCCGCTACGAATGGTTCGTCGGTGATCTGTGTGACGTCCGGCTCGAACCGTCACAGTCGATGAGTATCCTGCGCGTGATGCAGGAGGCATTGACCAACGTCGCGAAACACGCCCGGGCGACACGGGTTCGTATTCATATCGGCAAGTCCGGGCCGCAGGAACTGCGGTTTCTCGTTGAAGACAACGGTATCGGGTTCGGCGAGCACGGCGGCACCGGCCGCGGCGTCGCGAGCATGAGGCAGCGGGCAGCCGAACTTCATGGAGACCTGTCCATTCAATCGACACCGGCCGGAACCCGCGTTCAGATGGTCATACCCATAGGCTGCGGCGAGCGGCGGATCGAGCCGCCGTTGAGGAAAGCGTTTGACGAGCGCCTGGTTACGCTCCGGCCGAACGTCGAACGTGAGGTAGGGAACAGTGGCGCCCTTCGCGATCTGAATCGGCTCGCAGCTCATCGTGCGGGATCGGACCTGAGGCAGGCCGGATGAAGTCGTTGGACCGCTTGTGCCGCGCACCGTTTGCCAGGCTCCGCAGCGGTGGTGTTGCACGGCGTCCGATTACTGCAGGCGCGATCTTGCCGGGCGACACGATTGCCCGTCGTTCAAAGCCGTTTTCCAATTCGCGCTCGTCGTCCCTCACCCGTGCGCGAATCGGCGGGAGCGGCCGGCCAACGTTCGGTCGCTTCCGCATCTATTGTCGTTCATTGCTCGCGCAAAAATGGGCAGTGGCGTGTCTCTCACTGTTTGCGCTTGGCGAGGCCGCTCACGCCAGCGTCACGGTTGTCGATGTCGTGGCGCGGTCGGCGGCATCACGCGCCGATATTCGTGTTGGTGACGTGCTGGAGGCATGGCGGTGGTCGACCGATGATGCGTGGAGAAACATTGACTCTCCGTTCGATTTGGACCTGATCGAGGTTGAACGGGCATCGACGGATGGTTTTTTGCTCAGGCTCAATCGCGGCGACCTCGTACTGGACGTCGAGGTCGATTCCGGAGTGCTGGATATTGCCGCGGTGCCGGGCCAGGACGCGAGCGTTCCCGGGCGATCCAGATCGTTTTTGTCGCTTGGCGTTGACGATCAATTGACCGCTCTGGCCGCGCAGGCCGCACGGTCGAGCGGAATCGAGGCGGCGTGGTACTGGAGCGAATACGCCGAGATTTCGATAAGGCACAAGCGCTTCGCCGAGGGGCGGAGCGCATTTGCAAAGGCGCTTGCTGCGATACCGAAGGCCGCGGATCGATTGACGGAATTAAAAAGCTGGACAGGCCAGAAAACCGGCGAAGCGTTCTGGCGTGCCGGCGACTACCGCAACGCGGACAAGTTCATAGAGGCCGGGGCGACGTTAGACCAGTCCACGCGCTTGCGGAAGCTACTGCACGCCAGGGCGCAGCACCTGAAAGGGCGGCACGCGGCCTATCGCGGTGACTACGATTCGGCGCAATCGCTGTTGCAGGAAGCTCGCGGTATTCAAAGCACCGTCGCGCCGTCCAGCATGTCGCTTGCCGACACGGTCCATGATCTGGGAAATACGGCGTTCTGGGGGGGAGAGATCGAAACCGCGGAGCGATGGTTTCAAGAGAGCCTCGAAATCCGCGAGGCCCTGGCCGCGGAGTCCGACCGCCATGCGCGAAGCCTGGCGCAGCTCGGTAACGTCTTCTGGCGTAAGGGAGACCTCGAGACCGCTGAGACGCTGTTCCAGCGCGCACGCGACATTCATGAAGTGACTCAGCCCGGGAGCCTGATTCTTGCCGGTGATATCACCATGCTGGGTCACGTTGCTTCCGATCGTAACGATTTTGCGGCCGCCGACCGTTATTACTACCAATCCCTGGCTATTACGCAAAACCGATATCCGGGCGAGGTAACCGTCGCCAACACGTTGATGGGAATCGCGAACATCCTACGAAAGCGCGTCGACCTGGATCGAGCCAGGGAATTCCACAAGATGGCGCTGGAACTGTATACGAAATCGGGGTCGAAGCAACGGCGCTCCCTGTCGCTGTCGAATCTCGGCAACGTCGAATTGGATGCCGGCAATCTGGAGGAAGCCCAACGGTACTACGAGGAATCGCTCGCGATCCGCCGGGACATCGGTATCGCGTCCGGTTCATTGTTGGGGTCGATCTATTACAACCTGGGGCGCCTCGAACACCGCAGGGGGCGATCGGTCGAGGCGCAGGAGTGGCTGGAAAAGGCCCTTGCCGAATATGTTGCCGAGTCGCCCGAATCACTCGCGGTACAGGCGGTACTGTTCCATCTGGGTGAGGTAAAAAGCGCCGCCGGCCGGGTACCCGAAGCCGCCCCCTATTACGAGCGATCGCTCAATATCGCCAGCCGTCTCGCTCCCGGTACGATGACCGAGGTTGAATCCTTACACCGCAGCGGCGTGGTTGCGTACCGGCTTGGTGATAAGGATCTGGCCCGGAAACAGCTAAACGCGGCGGTAGCCGCATTCGAGATGCAAAGACGGCGGGTGGGCGGCAACGGCGCGGCACAGCGCCATTTCACCGGACAATTCGAGTTCGTGTATGAAGACCTGGCCGAGCTGCTGATACGGTCGGGAGAATACGAAGCGGCATTCGATGTCATGGAGCGTTTCCGGTCACGAGTGCTCTCGGCGATGATCTCGGGCCGTTTGGGGGAATTGCAGCCGAATAGCAGCGTCAGTATCAGCGACGATCTTGCGCGCGCGAGCAAGGAATACGACACTGCGCTCGCGCAACTCATGCGATCGGGTGGCGTCGCGGAGACGGACTATCGCGAAAGGCGGGACCGGCTCGATCGGGCGCGCCGCAATCGCGAATTTCTGGAAGCACGGTATGCGGCGTTGATGCCCCGGCGTGCGTCTATTGAACAGCCGGAACCCCTGCCTCTCCGGCAGGTAGCAGGCCGGTTCAACGACGACGTTGCAATACTCAGTTATGCGGTGTCTGTAAAAGGGGTCGACGTGTTCGCGGTTAGCGCGGGGCCGGATTTCGACCTCGAATTCGTCCGTCTGGACGTCGATCCGCGGTCGCTCGGCGCCAGCATCGACGGATTTCTGGATCTGATGCAACTGGCCGATCCGAACGATCCGCTGCGCGAATCAGCGCTGCTGCAATCGGAAGCGTTGTACCAGTCCCTGATTCAGCCGGTAGCTCACCTGTTGTCCGGGAACAGGAAGATCATCATCTTACCCGATGGAGCGCTTTACCGGCTTCCGTTCGCGGCGCTTGGCCGACGGAGCTCGGGTGCGACGGTGCCTCGTTTCCTGGTACAGGACCACGAGATACTGTATGCGCCTTCGCTGCATTGGTTGTTGAGCTCGAGCGGCGCCGATTCCCGATCGACGGGCCACGGCGACGTACTCGTCTTCGCCGACCCTCGACCCCACGTTGAAGGAACCTGGCCGGACCTGCTGTCGCAGCTCTATCGCGGCGAACGATTGCCGTCATTGCCCGCCGCCAGGCGTGAGGCGCAAATCATCGCGGATCTGTTCGAGGGTAAGGCGACGGTTTACGTTGGGGATGACGCCAGCGAGTTGCGCTTCAAGCAATCCGTATCGACCGGGCGGTACGGAATACAGCATTTTGCAACGCACGCAATCAGCAGCAGCGCGCGGCCGATGGAATCGTTTCTCGTGCTAGCGGCGGATGCGTCGAAAGGGGACGCGGACGAGAACGGGCTTCTGCAGGCTCGGGAGATTGCCGAAGGCGCGCCGATAGACGCACAGCTCGTCGTGCTGGCGGCCTGTCACACGGCACCGGACGCCGACGATCTCAGCGACAGTGTCAACGGTCTGACGGGCGCTTTTCTCTATGCCGGCGCGCGCAACGTCCTTGCGACGTACTGGCCCATCAGAGACGAGCCGACGAGTGGTTTCATGGGGCGGTATTACGAGCAACTTCGTGACGGCGCATTACCCGGCGCCGCGTTACGCGAGGTGCAGATGCAATCGATTCGCCGAACCTTTGGCTTGCCGTCGGAGCAAGCTCGAGGTGCCGCCGGACAAGCGCACGATGTCACGGGTCGTTTGTCGGAGAATCCCCTCGCGTGGGCGGCATTTGCTGTCTACGGCGACGGCCATCGATCCGTGCTGCGATGATCCTGAACGGTTCGTTGCCGCAAATGAACTCGCTCCGTTAGAAGGCGGCCCGGGACGTGATGATTCGCCATGTGTACCGGGCGACCATGCCGGTGACCGCCATTCCAAAAAGAACGGTGTAGGCGGCGAGCGCGGCGGGCGTTTCCCACGCCGAGATTCGAGCGGCTTTGATATGGCCCATATACATCTCTTCGCCGTCGAATAGCACCATCGAGTCATCGAGTGTGGAGCCGGAAATTCTGTAGTGGTTCTGCTGGATGGGGGTCAATGTTCGTTTACCGAACATTCGCGAACTCAGCAGTAGCGTTCCACCCTGCCGCTTGACCTCGAATGTCAGCAGGTAATTCAGATACCAGTATTCCGGGTCGATGAAATCGACCGGACGATAGAATCCGGCCAGACTATCGAGTTCCTCTTCCGATGGAAGTGACTCGACGACTCTCCGCGGCGGCGCCACGGCATCGAGAATGCGACGTGCGGCAACCGATGTCGGCTCGTTGTTCGCCAAATTCGATAGTACTACGACCCCTATGTCCGCGTCGGGCAACAGAGCCAGACGTGCCGCGGCGCCACTGAGGCTGCCGTCCCACCAGGCCATGCGTTGCCCCGGATGCTCTCGAATCGCGAATCCAAGACCGAAACCCTGGTCCGATTCCGCATGCGCTCTCATCTGCATCCGCAGCATCTCGGCGACGGATTCCGGAAGCAGAATGCGATTGCCGTCCAGTTCGCCTTCGCCAAGAATCATCAGGGCAAAGCGGGCGAGGTCGGGGGCAGTGGTGACGAGGCCGCCCGCCGGCGCGCTTGGCGCGGGGTTCGCGTGACGGGTGCGGTCCGAGCCGCTCCAGAACCAATGGCCGTACGCCGCGGCCAGCGTATCCTCTAATGCCCATGGTGAGTCGAACGTCGAACGATTCATGCCCAGCGGTCGGAAAAGCGCATCTCTTGCATAATCTGCAAAAGTCTGTCCCGCGGCTTGCGCCGCCACATAGCCGGCTAGAGCGAATCCGTTGTTGGCGTATACGATGCGGTCGCCCGGGGGGTGAACCGCTCGTTGCCCCTGCGACAGGTGCTCCTCCAACGTCGGCACCGGCTTTCCCCAATCGATGATGCCGTTCCAGCTAACCGGCAGTCCGGAGCTGTGAGACAGCAGTTGACGAAGCGTTGCGTCGACAGGTTCGCCCGCGCTATCGCGTACCCAAAATGCCGGCTTCAGGTACGAATTCACCGGTTTATCGAGATCCAGCCGTCCCTTTTCGACCTGGCGCATCACAAGTGCCGCGGTCAGTATTTTCGAGACGGATGCCGCCGGATACAGCGTGTCGACGGCGGCAACCTTTCCCGTTTCCAGATCGGCGAACCCCGATGCGTGCTCGACCACCACCTGTCCCTTACGAACCAAGACAACGGACATCGCTGGCGTTCCGCCGCGAGTTCGCTCTTCTTCGATGATTCGTCCGACTTCGGCGTGCAATTCCGCAGCGGCTGTCGATACGGTGGCCAGCGAGATGGCCAGGATCATCACGGTCAGTGTTTGGATTTCCGTTCGCCGCCGACAGGCCTTCTCACGATGATGATTTAAATGATTCATGGCTTGCTGTTTCCTGGTGTCGAACGAACCGCTTCCCGTCCTCTTTCGGGGGCGCTTTAGGGTCGGTCGAGGGGGTAGAGATTGATTTTTGTACTGTTTCGCATATAATTCAGGGTCCGTCAAGGTTTTTATGCGAATCAGTATAAAAATGACGAAAGCCAAGAAGAGAGGCCGGCCGAGGCAATTCGATGCGGATAAGGCTTTGAAGGCCATGGCCGACGAGTTCTCGCTCAAGGGATTCAGCGCAACGTCTCTGGACGATCTTGCGCGAGCCTCCGGTGTGAATCGACCGAGTATTTACGCCGCCTTCGGCAACAAATTGTCCATTTTCCTTGCGGTGATCGATTTGCACTTCGAGCAATTCGAGCGGGAGATGGCCGAGGCCGTCGACGAACGGGCGCCGCTGGAGGAGTACATGAACCAGTTTTATGCCGCCGAACTGGAAGCCTACTTTCACGGCAGCGCTGCGCAAGGCAGCTTCGTGTTTTCCAACGCCGTTGCGGAAGCACCTGCGCATCCCGAGATTGGTGTACGGATAGTCAAGTTGATCGCTGCTCTGGAGGAGCAGGTGGCAAAGCGGGTTGCGGTGGAAATCAAGGGCTCGGATCGTGATGCCTCAGAAGCGAATCCCATCGCTCAGCTTGCGATCGGCTATCTCATGACGCTCTCGAACAAAGCCAGAGCCGGTTGCGAAAAAGCTGCTGTGATGGAGGATGCGAAACGCGTATCGGCTCTCCTCGCCCGGCTCGCACGGTGAGGGAATTCGGTGGGTATCGATGGCGTAACGCGAGGTTCCATTCGCTGCGTTGGGTGAGTCTAGAGCGTGCCGAACGCATCAGTAAGCGTTCTCACGGCGCTCGCAGACGATCGTCGGTTTCCACATCCAATACCGGATCGGTCCATGTTGCGATGATCCTGAACAGCTCGCTGGCCACATAAGGTCTGCCGGATCCTGGTTCAACCTGCGACAGTCTGGGCGTCTTTAAAGACGGCGTAGAAAAGATATCAATGACCACCTGCAGCGCTTCACGCACCGGAGTTTTGCGCCCCGCTCCCAATTCGCGATGACAGCCGGATCTGGTGGCACGCTTTTGCCAGTGCTTTTGTTGCACGACGAATCGCCGCGCCGGAAAACGGTGCGTAACCCAGGATGACACTTGGCCGCTCGAGTTTGCGGTCTGCGAACCAGGAGGTCGGAACCAGTTCGAGACCTGCTGATTCGGATGCTTGCAACAATGATGCTTCCGTTACGTCCTCGCCAAGCCAGCCGATCAGGTGCAGTCCGGCGTCGGATGCCGGCACCTCGAGAATCCCGGCGAGGTCCCTCGATGCGGCATCGACGAGCGCGGCCTGACGTTCGGCGTACAGCGTTCGCATGCGCCGCACGTGACGCGCGAAATGGCCTTCGTTGATGAAATCGGTCAGCACGGCCTGCTCGAAAGGCGGCGAGTGGCGATCGACGAGCCAGCGGGCCGCTGCAAAAACCTCGACGGCGTTCGGCGGGACGACAACGTAGCCGATGCGCAGCGAGGGAAACAGGAGCTTGCTGAAGCTGCCTGTGTAAATTACTCGCCCGGGCGGGGCGAGTCCGTACAATGCCGGCAACGGACGTCCCGCATAACGGTATTCGCCGTTGTAGTCGTCTTCGACAATCAACGCGTCGCTCTGCTCGGCCCACTCGATCAGGGCGAGCCGGCGCGGCAGTGACATCGGCATTCCGAGCGGAAACTGGCTGCTGGGTGTCACGTAAGCGAGCCGGGCAGTCGGCACTTCCTCGTTGAGCCGCCCGACGTCGATTCCCTCGCTGTCGACGGGCACGGAAACGACGTTCGCGCCCGCCAGCTCGAACAGAATTCTCCCGGGCGTGTAGCCCGGATCCTCCATGCAAACGACGCTTCCGGGCTCGACGAGCAGTTTGGCAATCAGCTCGATCGCCTGTTGCACACCCGCCGTGACGATCACCTGATCCGCATTGCAGCGAACCCCCCGCGCGCTGCCGAGGTATCCTGCAATCGCCTCGCGGAGTGGTTGGTAACCGCGCGGATCCGACCGCTCCAGCAGGCTGCGGGACATTCTTAGCCGTCGTGTCGACAATCGCGTCCAAAGGGTGCGCGGAAACGCGTCGCTTGCCGTGGTGTGCGGCCGAAACGGCCGCGGCAGACTAATCTCCTGTGCCACTAACCAGGAGGAGAAGGTCGATATCCGCTTGCCGGTCGGCGACAAACGCAGCGGAACCGGCATGGACTCCGGCTGACCGGTGCCGTCCGGTACGTGCAGCAGGTGTTCGGGCAGGTCCACGGCGACCCGGGTACCGGAGCCCGTGGTAGAGACGAGGTACCCCTCCACGACGAGTTGTTCATACGCGTACTTTGCCGTATTGCGTGCGACACCGAGATCGTTTGCGAGTCGTCGCGTCGACGGTAGTCGTGCGCCCGGCTCCAGGCGCCCGTCGAGAATCGCGCCACGAATCTGGTTCTCGAGCTGCCGATAGAGCGGTTCGGCGGCTCCCTCGACAAGGTTGAGCGCATCCAGCGGAAACCGCTGCCGCGGATGCGCCCCTTTCGTCCGGGACAGAAATGGATCCATCAAATAGTCCTAAAATGGGTCTTCTAGCAGATCCATATCAGTCTATATGCTCCCGGCCGCGATGGGAATTCTGCCCATTCGCCTGAACTAACTACCTTGGAGTAAGAGACATGGCCTTCCACGCCGCCGCTGCCGCGACGCAGAAACTCCGGCAGATCCTGATCTTCGTGCTCGCGGCCCTGCCGATCGCAGACAGTGCTGGCGCAAGCCTCGAATTTATCGACCTGACGCACGAAATACCGACATTTGCGCCGCGGGTCGACGACCCGACCAAACCCGATCTGTCGCGGCCGATCGGTCACAGCAAACCGATCGCGGGGTTCTATCATCAGGCGATCCTTTACCCGCCGGACAAATGGCCGACGAGCGACGGGTACTTCGACTCTGCCGCATTCCTGATTCAGGAACACAACGGCACGAGCTTCAACAGCCCCAATCACTTCATCAATGACGCCGAGAGTCTCGAGCACGGCGGTATCCCGATTGACCGCCGAAAGGCGGCGGAGGCATTGTCGATGGAGCAGCTCACGGGACGAATCGTCTTCGTTGACGTGTCCGAGCGCGTTGGCGCCGAGCTCGCAAAGAACGGCGGCAAGCCCAGCGCAGACCCGTCGGTTACGGACTTTTCCGATAGCTCGCGCGCAACGGTAAGGGCCGAGGACATCGAAGCCGTCGCGAACCAGATCGACGACGGTGTGTGGGTCGTCGCCCGGTTGGGTTGGGAACAGTTCTATGGCTCGGGTATAGAAGATTGGGATACATCCCCGTACGTCAATGCACTCAATCACCCTGGCTTCACGCGCGAGGCGATCGACAAGCTGATCGAGGTGATGGAGGTGAAGGACGTACGGATTTCCGGAATTGCCGCGGACAGCCTGAGCACCGATTCCGGCCAGGGCGCCAGAGGTACCGATGAGCAATGGAGCAATGCCTGGCCGGCACACGTCCGCCTGTATCAGCGCGACATTCTGATCGTCGAGAACCTCGCCAATCTGTCTGCGCTCGCCGACGCGATGCGCGGCTCCGGGCCATGTTCGCTGGTGGTCGGCGCCGTGAAACACGTCGGCGGCACGGGTGGGCCGGCGCGCGTCGTGGCGGTTTGTGAGCCCCACTGACGCACCGCGGGTAACGGCATGACCACCACCAGACTCAAAGACGCCGAACGGGTTGTCCGTGTCACGATGATCATCATTCTGCTGACGGCGGGAACCAGCAAGTTCATGAGCGACGGCGGATTCTTCGAGTATTACTCTGCGTTGTTTCGGGGTGATCTACGCATCTCGATGCCGCGATTTCTCGTCGACGGTTATCTCAGGCTCATACCGTTCATCGAGATCGGGCTCGGCCTTGCGCTGATCGGCACCCGGTACAAACGCTGCACCGTCTACGGCTGGTTTGGTTTCATGCTCAGCCTGCTGGTCGGCCATTACATTCTGCAGGAATGGTCGAGTGTCAACCAGCTGCTCGACTACCTGTTTCTCGGGCTGCTGTGCATGGTTCTTCCGGCGCATCGGTCCTGGTTGCGGCGGGATACGTGAACATGAACGCAAGCCGCAATTCCAATGGAGGTAAACGAAGATGCATGAACCGAAGACCTTTCTTGTAACAGGCGCGAGCCGCGGTATCGGCCTTTTGACGGCAAGATCGCTCGCTGGATCGGGTCATTTCGTATTCGCCGGTATACGCAATGTCGCCGGACGCAATGCCGGCATTAAAGACGATCTGTCAGCCTGGGCGGACGATCACGGCTTCGGGCTCGAGCCGGTCGAGATGGACGTGACCGACGAGGGCTCGGTCGATAGCGCGGTTTCGCGGCCGATACGCACGACCGTTGGCGACGATATGGGCCTCGTCCGGATCAATCGGCACACGGCGCCGGTGCAATCCGATCTCGTTCGGGCCCTTGGCAATGTGTGATCGCCGGGCGAGCGCCTGGCCGATAGTTTTTTGAACGGAGGATGTTTGTAATGAAAGTCGAAGTCGATCGTATCAACGCTTATGCCGCCGCGCCCGGCGCAATGGACGCCATGTTGGCCGTGGAGAAATACGTTGGTGATTGCGGCCTGGAACCGCCGCTCATCGAGCTGGTCAAGATGCACACATCGCAGTTGAACGGCTGCGCGTTCTGCCTGGACATGCACAGTAAGGATGCGCGCAAGAACGGAGAGACCGAACAACGTCTCTATCTGTTGAGCGCCTGGCGTGAGTCGTCGCTGTACAGTCCGCGCGAGCGCGCCGCGCTTGCGTGGACTGAAGCGCTCACGTCGATTTCGACGGGGCACGCGCCGGATTCAGTGTTCGACGAGGCTCGCGGACAGTTTTCCGACGAGGAGCTGACCAATCTGAGCTTGCTGGTTTGCCAGATCAACAGCTGGAACCGATTCGCCATCGGTTTCCGCTATCGCCACTCGTGAGCCCGGAATCGGAGTAGACGGAATGCAGCGATTGCTCGAAGGTAAAGCGGGTGTGGTCATAGGCGCGAGCTCCGGTATCGGGAAAGCGGCCGCCGAGCTGTTCGCGGATGAGGGCGCAAAGGTTGCGGTGGCCGCGCGGCGCAGAGACAGGCTCGACGCACTGGTGGCGCAGATCACCGATGCCGGGGGTGAGGCGATTCCGATCACCGCGGACGTGACGCGCTCCGGCGATCACCATCGCGTTGTCGCGGAGACACTCGCGGCGTTTGGTCGATTGGACTTCGCGCTGAACAACGCCGGAACCATTGGCAGCGTTCCTGTTGTCGGACCGTGCCGCCAACACGACCGGACAGTCAATCCTCATCGACGGCGGTTACGCCATCCCGGGCCAAAGAAATAATGCTTGATCCTGTCCAGTACCCGTCACAAACGCGGTCCCTGAATCGTCATCTATTCAGAAGGCTGATCTTTCGACAATGAGTGAGGAACTATGAATCACGCAAGGTACCGCACCCTCGTCTCGAGGCATCGAGATGTTGGATGAAAACAACTTCCGGTCTTTCGAGGATGCTCGGCCGAGCCTCCTGGGGCTCGCCTATCGGATTCTGGGCACGATGGAGGATGCCGAGGATGCCGTGCAGGACACGTTCGTTAAATGGATGGTCGCCGATCGGCAGGCAATCGACAACGCCGTGGCGTGGTTGACGACGACCTGTACCCGTCGCTGCCTGGACCTGCTTCGTTCCGCCCATCGGAGCCGCGTGAGCTACGTCGGCGCGTGGCTGCCCGAGCCGATCCAGACGCCGCTTGACGACGACAGCGCCAGGCTCGAGCTCGCGTCGTCCATTACGACCGGTTTCCTGCTCATGCTGGAACGGCTGACGCCCAAGGAGCGGGCCGCGTACCTGCTGCGCGAGATCTTCGATGCAAGCTACACGGAGATCGCCGAGACGCTCGATATGCAGGACTCGGCCTGCCGAAAGCTGGTTTCCAGAGCAAAACGCAACATCGACCGCGCAAAGGTCCGGCAGGTGACGCCGCTGGAGCAGCAGGATCGACTTCTTACCGCGTTCCGTGAAGCCGTTACCACCGGCTCCACGATGCAGCTCGCCTCGCTTCTTTCGGACGATGCCCGGCTTTGTGTCGACGGTGGCGGCAAGGTGCCCGCGCTTCCCGACGTGCTGCGGGGGAAGACCGAAATCACCACGTGGCTTTCGGAACGTACCCACCACTATTGGGCGGGCCATAGATGGATGCAGGTTAACATCAACGGCGCTCGCGGCTTTTTTCTCGAACAGGAAGGAACGGTGGTAGCAACTGCCTCGTTCTCGTACGACGAAGCCGGGCAGGCCAACGGGATTTACATCATGAGAAATCCGGACAAGCTTGCGAGGCTTCGCACGGTCGCGATCCACTAACTACCAAATTTTATCCAGGAGACAACAATGCGTTTGTTAGCCCATCCCCTACTCATGGGAGTGCTGTTACTCATGACCGACCTGATACCAACAAATGTATCGGCACGCGACCCGCGTGTCGAAACGATCATCGTCAATCCCTCGGGCCTTTTCGACCCGGCGCCCAACGGGTTCAGTCACGCGGTCGTCGCACAAGACGGTACCCGCGTGGCGTATATCGCCGGGCAGGGCGGCGAAGACCGGACGGGCGCTTTGTCGCCTAAGTTTGCCGAACAGGTGGAGCAAGCTTATGCGAATCTGCGCACGGCGCTCGACGCCGTCGGCGCGAAGCCTCACCAGGTCACCAAGATAACGACTTACGTGGTCAACTACGATCAGTCGATGCTCGGGGTAATGACTGAACAAGTAAGAAAGGTGTTCGGCGACAGGTTGCCTGCGCAAACCCTGGTCCCCGTTCCGCGGCTCGCGCTCGACGGGATGCTGTTCGAGGTGGACGCAATCGCGGTACTCGACCAGCCGCCGGGCGGCATCGGGTTCGGAACGTCCACGGAATGATCGACTAGCTGAACGGGCGGCGAATCAGTGAGCGAAACCAGCGGTACTTTGCGGAATTGTGCGTCGTCTTATGCCAGACCATATGGAAGTGCAACGTCGGCGATCGGTACGGAAACTCAACGTGACCGAAATCAGCCAAAACCGATGAGGCGAGGCGTGAGGGTAGCGTGGTCACCAGCCGGGTATTCGCCATCAATTCCGGCTCGGTATTGATCAGTCGGAGCGACGCACCCGGCGCCACTTCCAGCATCTCGCCAAGCACCGCAGACGCGATCAACCGTCGCTCGAAATCGTTTGCCGATAAGGTGCAAGCTCCTGCGCTCTGTCGGTGGGAGAAATCGAGCGGCCCGAACGTACGAACAACGGATCGTTGAAGGCGCTTCGCAGCCGGTCCAGCGCATGGCTGATCAACGGTTGGCTGAGTTCCAGGCGGTCCGCCGCGGCGGTGACCGAACCAGCCTCGAACACGGCCTCGAAGATCTGCAGCAGTTTGACGTCAACCTTGGATATATGAAATTTTTTCATCTGAAAAATGCAAACATTGAAATTGGTTAATGTCAATCCGCTCGCTATCTTGCTTCGGTTGCGGCAACCAGGGCGCCGCCGGGTATCGAATCAGGAGTCGGAGATGACACTCATACGAGCGACGCAGCCGAAATGGCGCGAGGCGGAATTCGTGCTGCAGACGGCGCTCCTCATGGCGTTGGTGGCGCTGGCGATCGACATGATGCTGCCGGCGCTGCCGGCAATAATCGCGGACCTTCATGTCGTGTCCGCCAACGACCGTCAACAGGTCATAACGGTATTGCTGCTGGCGCTCACGCTTGCACAGATCGTTTACGGCCCGCTGTCCGATCGAATCGGCCGCAAGAACGCAATTGCGGTCGGCGTGATCCTCTTTGTCGCCGGCAGCCTGATATCCGCCGCCGCCGACGACTATGGGCAGATGCTGGTGGGGCGCCTGCTTCAGGGTATTGGTGTCGCCGCCATGAGAGTCGTCCTGGTTGCTACGGTGCGCGATCGATACGAAGGCGCATCCATGGCCCGGATCATGTCCCTGATCATGTCGGTTTTCATCGTCGTTCCCTGCATCGCGCCGCTCGCGGGACAGGCGGTTTTGCTGGTCGCGTCGTGGCGGACGATTTTTGTCGTTTTCATCCTGCTGGCCATCCTGTTGTTGGCCTGGTTCTGGCTGCGGCAGGCGGAAACGCTGCCAAAACACAAACGTATTCCGGCCGATTTCCGAACGCTTTACGCCGGCGTTCGCGAAACCTGTACGAACCGCGTTGCGATGGGCCATGCGCTCGTGTCCGGTCTGCTGAGCGGCGCGTTCGTCGGCTATCTGGCGTCGTCGCAGCAGATACTTCAGGAAACCTACCTTACCGGACATCGTTTTCCGTTCTACTTCGCTTTGTTGGCGTTGGCGCTCGGCGGCGCTTCGCTTCTGAACGCGAGATTGGTTTTACGCTTCGGTATGCGGCGACTGTCCGTGGCGGCCATCGTCGGCGTCGGCGTTGTCAGTGCGTCGTTGCTGCTGATGACCGTTGCCATGGACGTTCACCTGCCGCTGTGGGGGTTCCTGGTCGAGATGGCGCTGATCCTGTTTTTTGTCGGTTTTTCCTTCGGCAACCTGAACGCCATAGCGATGCGGTCACTGGGCCATATCGCGGGAATTGCCAGTTCGATACTGAGCTTCACGGGAGGCACGGTCGCCGTCGCCGTGGGCTCGGTGATCGGGTCCGCGTTCGACGGTACCGCGCTGCCGCTGATCTACGGCTTTTTGTTCGCGAGCATGAGCGCGCTGATCGTTATGAGATGGGCGCGGCCCGCCGGAGAAGCCGGTTCTGCGGCAACAGATCGCAGCCTCGACCCTGGGTAACAGAGCCGCCAAGCACCCGTTGAGTAGGGTACGGCGCCGATCCGCGCCGTACACCGTTTGAAATTTTTTTGGAGTAAGAGACTGATGAAGCGAAGTATCCGATTTGGCTCACTGCTGATTGTCGCCGTGTTGGCAGTGGCGGGCAGTCTGGCGGTTTGGAAGCACAACGCTCTGCGCGCTGCCGCGACGTTGGCAAACGCACAACCCGAACCGGTGGAGTCGGTTTCGACGGTACTGCCGGTACGCCGCGAGTACCGGCCGACGACGACCGCAATCGGTACGGTACTCGCGCTGCGTTCCGTTACCCTGCGTAACGAATTGCCGGGCACGGTTCGCAAAGTGGCGCTGACGCCCGGTCAGGTGGTTGAACGGGGTAGCGTGCTGGTGATGCTCGACGTGTCGGTCGAGCAGGCGGAGCTCGATGCGCTGCGGGCGCAGGCGGCGCTTGCCGAATCGGTACTCGCACGTGTCAAAGATTTGCGCGAAGAAGACGCCGTCTCCGAAGAGGAACTCGATCGCGCGCGCGCCGGTCGCGACGTGGCCATCGCACAGATCGCGCGTACCCGGGCGATTATCGAGCGAAAAACCATCCGCGCACCGTTCCGGGCCCGAATCGGTCTTTCGGACGTGCACGATGGGCAGTACCTGAACGAAGGCACTCAGCTCACGACACTGCAAGGCGTGGATCAGGCCGTGCACGTCGATTTTGCCGTCGAGCAACGGGTTGCAGCCGGCCTTCGCAACAGCGATACGGTCGAAGTTGTCACCACCGACGGCGCAGAAGTGACGTTTAGCGCAGCGATCGTGGCGGTCGATTCGCGCATTGACGTAAGGACACGCAACGCCATGGTGCGTGCACGGATCGACGCAAAAGACTCCGTGGGAAATTTGCTGGTACCTGGAGCATCCGTGCGCGTCGTCGTGCCGACGGGCAAGGTCCAGCGGGCGGTCACCGTTCCGGCAAGCGCCCTTCGCAAACGCCCGGGGGGCGATCACGTGTTCGTATTGATCGAGGACGGCAACGGCGAAACGCGTGCCCACCAACGACCGGTCGTGGTCGCGGCACACCTTGGCGACGAGGTCGTCATCCGCTCGGGACTCGACACCGGCGAGGCCGTCGCGGCGGCGGGGTCGTTCAAGTTGCGTGACGCGGTATTGGTGGCTCCCACGGAATCCCGGCTGGCCGCCGGCAGCGTACGCTAGAGGGTTCGACCAATGCGTTCAATCACGGATACGTTTATCAAACACCCGGTTCTCGCGATCGTCGTGAACCTCGTCATCGTACTGCTGGGCTGGCGCGCACTCGACAGCCTGCCGGTGCAGCAATACCCGCAGGTCGAGAGTTCGTCGATCGTGATTACCACGGTGTATTACGGCGCCAGCGCCGAGACCGTTCGCGGCTTTTTGACCACCCCCATCGAGAGGGCCGTATCCGCAATCAGCGGCGTGGACTACGTAGAATCGACCAGTCGCGCGGGCGTCAGCACCGTCACCGTTCGATTGCAGCTCAATCACAGCAGCACCGCCGCCCTCGCCGAGGTGAACGCACGCCTGCAGCAGGTCCGTTCCGAGTTGCCGGTCGAGGCCGAGCCGCCGGTCGTCGACGTGCTGCGCGCCGATCGGCCGTATGCATCGTTCTATATCAGTTTTACCTCCAGCGAGCGCGGCGTCCCGGCGCTAACCGACTGGTTGTCCCGCACGTTACAGCCGCAGCTTTCGACGCTGGAGGGCGTGCAGCGCATCACGATCGAGGGTGGCCAGCAGGTTGCGATGCGGGTCTGGATCGATCCGGACCGGCTGGCGGCGTTCGGTCTCGCGCCGGGCGACGTGCATGCCGCTCTGCAGCGGAACAACTACCTGTCCGCGGTCGGGCAGACCAAAGGCGATCTCGTGCAGGTCAACCTGCTGGCCAACACCGATTTGCAGTCGGTCGAGGAGTTTGCCGAGCTGATCGTCGCCGAGCGCGATGGCGCCGTCGTGCGCCTGGCCGATGTCGCCCGCGTCGAGCTGGGCGCCGAAGAGGCCGACATCGTCGCCAAGTACAGTTTGCAGGAGGGCGTATACCTCGGTGTTTGGCCACTGATCGGTGCCAACGAAATCGAAGTGGCGGAGACACTGCGCCGGGAACTGGAGCGGATTCGTCCGACCCTGCCAAACGACGTCGACATGCGCCTGGTGTGGGACGGCACGATGTTCATGAGCGATGCTCTGGAAGAGATTACAAAAACCCTGGCGGAGACCATGATGATCGTGGCGCTGGCCGTGTTCATGTTCCTGGGATCGGTGCGTACCGCGCTGGTGCCGCTCGTCGCGATGCCGGTGTCGCTGGTGGGTGCGGCGATCGTCATGTACGCTTTCGGCTTCAGCCTCAACCTGCTGACGATACTCGCCATCGTGCTTGCGGTCGGGCTGGTGGTCGACGACGCCATCGTGGTGGTCGAGAACATCGAGCGGCATGTGCGGCTCGGTAAGTCGCGCATCGAGGCGGCCCTTGCCGGCGCGCGCGAGCTGGTCGGCCCGATTGTCGCAATGACTGTCACGTTGGCGGTGGTCTACACACCGATCGGCTTTCAGGGTGGATTGACCGGCTCCCTGTTTTTGGAGTTTGCGATCACGCTGGCGGCCGCCGTGGTGGTGTCCGGAATCGTCGCCGTCACGCTGGCGCCGGTGATGAGTTCGCGTTTCATTCATCCTGAGGGAAAACAGGGGCGGTTGACGATTCGGATCAATCGGGCCTTCGATCGGGTACGGGACCTTTACGCAAGACTGTTGGATCAAGCGCTTGCGGTGCGCTGGGCCGTAGTGGCCGTGGCGTTCATCATCATGGCGTTTTCCTGGCCGTTGTACGAGTTCTCGAAGCGCGAGCTTGCGCCGGTCGAAGATCAGAGTCACATCAGCCTGTTTTTCGAGGCCGCGCCGGACTCGACGCTCGCGGCAACCGATCGGGCATCGCTTGAGGTTGTCGAGGTACTCACGAGCTTTTCGGAATCGGACTTCGTCTGGTCCCTGACCTTGGACTGGGGCGGCTTCGGCGGACTCGTCGCCACGGATTGGACCGAGCGCGAACGATCCACCGAAGAGATGTTCGGCGAGGTCTACGGAGCCGTGTCCCGGGTGCCCGGTCTGCGAGTTTTCCCGCGCCTCGACCCGCCGCTGCCGACGCCCGGCCAGTACGACGTCGAACTGGTGGTGCAAAGCGCCGCGCCGCTCGAGCAGATTGCCGGGATAGCCGACCAGGTAATCGCCGCCGGGTGGCAGAGCGGCAAGTTCCTCTACGTTGACAGCGATCTCAAAATCGACCTGCCCGAGGCGCGCGTCGTGCTCGATCGGGAACGGATCGCCGATCTGGGCCTCGACCTGGCGACGGTCGGTCGTGAACTCGGTACGCTGCTCGGCGGCGCCTACGTGAATCGCTTCAATTACTTCGATCGGAGTTACAAGGTCATTCCGCAGATTGGCGACGACAATCGCTCGTCGGTTGCGCCGCTGCTCGACCTCAAGATCCGCACGCCGGACGGACAGCTCGTGCCGGTATCGACGTTTACCCGCATCGAGAGCAACACCGCGCCGCGCACCCTGAATCGTTTCCAGCAACGCAATGCCGTGCGAATTTTTGCCGGCGTGCAGCCGGGCGTAACCAAGGAAGAAGGTTTGCGCTTTCTGGAAGAGGCGGCCGCTGTCGCCGGCGGCGACGCCGTCGAGATCGACCATGCCGGTGAATCGCGGCAAATCCGGCAGGAGGGTGCAACTCTGACGGCAACGTTGGGTTTTTCCATAGTGCTCATTTACCTGGTGCTGGCGGCCCAGTTCCAGAGTTTCCGCGACCCATTGATCGTGCTGTTGGGGTCCGTGCCGCTCGCTATCTCCGGCGCTTTGCTGTTCAGCTTTCTGGAGCTGACGACAATCAACGTCTATTCACAGGTGGGTCTGATTACGCTTGTCGGGCTGATTGCAAAAAACGGCATTCTGATCGTCGAGTTTGCCAATACGCTACAGTCACAAGGCCGTGACAAATTTACCGCTTTGCGCGAGGCGGCATTGACTCGCTTGCGACCGGTGCTGATGACCTCGGCCGCGACCGTGTTCGGGCATTTACCGTTGATTCTGGTGTCCGGTCCGGGCGCCGCGGCTCGAAACAGCATCGGCACCGTGCTAGTGGCCGGAATGCTGGTCGGGACGATGTTCACCCTGTTCATCGTGCCGGTGTTCTACTCTCTTATTGCCACGGACCACCGCAGCGAACTCTCCGACGATACGCGTGACCGCTTGTATTTCGGTGGCCGGTCCACGGCGGGTGCGGTATGAGTCTCCGGTCGATCCTGTGGTTGCCGATCTGGGGCGGGTTGCTGGGCGCATGTACGGTCGGACCCGAGTATTCGTCGCCTGCGTCCGATGTCGGCGACGCGTTCGTTCACGCGGGCGATCCGCATTTTACGAACGCAACGCCGGAGGCGGCCTGGTGGCGCGCGCTGGGCGATGCTCAGCTCACGGCACTGGTCGAGCAGGCCCTCGCCGAGAATCACGAGGTGCGGATCGCACGCGCAAACGTCAGGGCCGCACGGGCGTTTCTGCGCGAGGACAGTTTGAATGCCTATCCGATCGTGACTGCGGCGGGCAGTGTCAGTCGGAATCGTGCCAGTACGGCGTCGCCGGTGGGAATCGAGGGCACCGAGACTTTTTATGATGCGGGTTTCGACGCCGCCTGGGAGCTCGACTTTTTCGGCCGTGTCCGTCAGACCGTGACCGCGTCGAGCGCGGAGTACGAGGCCATGCGCGCCGAAGAGCACGACGTTGCCGTCATCGTTGCAGCCGAAGTCGCGCGTACGTTCATTGAGCTTCGCGGTGCGCAGTATCAACTCGAGGTCGCGCGGCGCAATGCCGGCAATCAGCAACAGACTTACGAACTCACTCGGGCGCTTGCAAAGCGCGGCCGTGGTACCGATCTTGACGTCGCGCGCGCTCAAGCGCAGTTGGAAACCACGCTCGCGAGCATCGAGCCGCTGGCGGCGGTCGCGGCGCGCAGCATTCATCGCCTGAGTGTGCTGATCGGCCAACCGCCGTCCGCACTGTCCGCCGAGTTGTTGCATCCGGCTCCGTTGCCGGTCCTCGCCGACCGGCTGGCAATCGGTAAACCGGGTGATCTCCTGCGGCGCCGTGCCGACATTCGCGCCGCCGAAAGGCGGCTGGCGGCCGCCACGGCGCGCATTGGGGTCGCGACGGCGGACCTGTTTCCGCGGATCAGCCTGATTGGCTCGGCGGGTTACCTCGCGGCTTCGAGCGAGACCTTCGGCGACGGCAGCAGCAAGCGCACCTCGATCGGGCCTTTCCTGTCCTGGTCGGCGTTCGATCTCGGGCGTGTACGCGCGCGAATTCGGGCTGCCGATGCGCGTGCGGAGGCGCAGTTGGCGGTCTACGAGCAGACGATTCTTATGGCGCTCGAGGAAGTTGAGAATGCGCTCGTCGGCTATTCGCGAGCGACGGCGCGTGAGCAGCGTTTACGAGTGGCTTCCGACGCCAGCCAACGCGCCGTCGATCTTGCGCGCGCCCGCTACCGTAACGGGATCGACAGCTTCCTGAACGTGCTGGACGCGGAGCGGCGCCAGCTCGAGGCTGAAGACCTGCTCGCTCGGGCCGAGACCGAGCGTGCGCTGGCGTTCGTCGTTTCGTACAAGGCGCTCGGCGGCGGCTGGGATCTCTGAACCGACGTCACTGAATCATCGAGAACCAGTCACCGGACTTTTTCGCTATCGGAGATGCACATGGAAGACTTGCTGGGTATCCCTACATTGGCCTGGCCTGGCTGATGCACACGGGCTGGGACGTCATGCATCACTGTTACGGCACCGCTATCTGGGCGTGGGCGCCGCAGTCTTCCGCTGGCTGCGCGGTATTCGATGCCTTGATCGCCGTTTGGTTCTTCATGGGTGCCCCTTCTGTTTTCGAGTGGTTCAGACGAAAGAAAACCACCCGCGCTTCGTGAAAACGTTCGACCGGGGGTGGCCGGTTCACACGTGTCGAGACCGGTATGACAGGGTCTCACCGTTGCGGACGGCAGTGCAGGCGAACCCGCGGCTGCCGCGGGAAGTGTAAACTCATTCGCCGGGAACATCCGTTGTGGGCCTACGAACTGTCCGGCGGAAGTCTGCACCGGTTGGCGAATAATCAGTACCCGGTCGTTCCGTCGTGTATCGCCGCCGGCGACATCGAGCGGGTGCCCGGAGTTTTCCGTTGCTGGTGTCGAACGGATTACACTGTTTTGAACCGAGCACTGCCGATGCAGTCCTACTCCACATGCAAAAATAGTAGTGTCCGTTTTGGCGGTTGATAGTCTCTTTGTCTGCAACAGCCAGGATTCGGCAAGAGGAGCAATTGCCCGCGTCAGACGCATCCCATTTTCAGGACCGTTTATGAAATCGTTCTTCCTCACCATCGCGGCGCTGGGTGCGTCGATCATGCTTGCCGGTTGCCAGGCGAACACGGCGGCGGTTTCCGCCGACGCGGAACCGCGATTACCGGCCGGCGTCAGCCTGATCGAACGCGTCGAAAAAGTTCAGGGCGCATTGATCGTACCGTACAGCAAGTACCGGCTGGACAACGGCCTGACCGTGGTGTTGCACGAGGATCGTTCCGATCCCCTGGTGCACGTCGACGTCACTTACCACGTGGGGTCGGCGCGGGAAGACATCGGTAAATCGGGGTTTGCGCATTTCTTCGAGCACATGATGTTCAACGGCTCCGAGAACGTGGCCGACGAAGAACACTTCCGGCTCGTCACCGAGGTCGGCGGCACGCTCAACGGCACGACCAACACCGATCGCACCAACTATTTTCAGACCGTCCCGGCGAATCAACTCGAGCGCATGCTGTGGCTCGAAGCCGATCGCATGGGGTTCCTGCTGCCGGCCGTGACGCAGGAGAAGTTCGAGGTGCAGCGCGAGACGGTCAAGAACGAGCGGGGGCAGCGCATCGACAACCGGCCTTATGGCCTGGTGTTCGAGCGCGTCAGCGAAGCCCTGTATCCGGAAGGCCATCCGTATTCGTGGCAAACGATCGGCTACGTCGAAGACCTCGATCGCGTAGACGTCAACGATCTGAAGGCGTTCTTTCTGCGCTGGTACGGGCCGAACAACGCCACGCTGACCATCGGCGGTGACTTCGAGCTGGCGCAAACGCTCGCCTGGATCGTTAAATACTTCGGAGCGATTCCACGCGGGCCGGCTGTCGAGAAACCGAAGAAGATCGACGTCGAGCTGGACGCGGACCGCTACATTTCCTTCGAGGACCGCGTCGCGCTGCCGCTGTTGTTCATGGCGTGGCCGACGGTGTACGCGCGACACGCCGACGAGGCGCCGCTCGACGTGCTGATGAGTATCATCGGTAACGGCCCCACGTCGATGCTGTATCAAAACCTGGTGAAAGCAGGATTGGCGGTGCAAACCGGGGCCGGTCACGGCTGTCAGGAGCTCGCGTGCACATTCACGGTGCAGGCGCTACCCAACCCCGGCAGCGGGGCGACGCTTGCCGATCTCGAGCGCATCGTGCGCGAGACGTTCGACGAATTCGAGGAACGGGGGGTCGAGGAAGACGATCTTCTTCGCCTGAAGGCGCAGATCGTTTCGGGGCAAATCTACAATCTGGAAAGCGTGGCGGGCAAAGTCGGCCAGCTGGCGTATTTCGAGACCCTGTTCGACAATCCCAACCTGATGCCCGCGGAGATCGCGCGTTACGACGCGGTTACCCGGGCCGACGTTCTGCGCGTTTACCGAAAGTACCTCAAGGATCGGCCCGGAGTAATCCTGAGCGTCGTGCCCGAGGGACAGGCCGACGCCGTCGCGCGGGAGGATACCTGGCAGCGTTACGAGCGCAATCTTCCCGAGTATGCGGCACTGAGCGACGCCGATCTCGCCACGAGAGCGGTACGCGACCTGTTCGATCGGACCGTGGCGCCGCCGGCGGGTCCGAGCCTCGTTACCCGCCTGCCTGCAATCTGGCGCGAGCAGCTCGGCAACGGCATCGAGGTATTGGGCGCGGTCAACGATGAGGTGCCGACCACGACGATCCGGTTGCGTATCAAAGCCGGCCAGCGCGACGAGCCGCTGGCGAAGATCGGTCTCGCTCACCTGACCGCGGCGATGCTGAACGAACAAACCGAGCGTTCCTCGCTGGAGGATCTGAGTAACGACCTGCAAAAGCTCGGTTCGTCGGTCTCGGTGGAGGCCGGAGACGACTATACCGTCATGCGAATTCGCTCACTGACCGGCAATCTCGATGCGACACTGGCGATTGCCGCTGAAAAGCTGTTTGAACCCAAGTTCGATCCCGCGGATCTCGAGCGCCTGAAGGCGCGGACCGTCGAAGGTATTCGCCAGGCGCAGAATGACGCCGGCAACCTTGCCGACCGGACGCGCAGGCTGCTGCTCTACGGCGAGCACAATGCGTTTGCGCATCCGAACCTGGGTACGGTCGAAAGCGTATCCGCTTTGAGCGTCGAGGACGTACGCGGTTTTTATGCCAACCGCTACTCGCCAAGTATTACGGACGTCGTGGTGGTCTCGGACCTGCCGCGCGAGACCGTTATGGACAAGTTGGCGCGCTTCGAGCGCTGGATGCCGACGCCCGTTTCCCCGGCGCCGGTCGAGACGTTTCCGACGCTCGACGCCGGCACGCTGTACTTTCTGGACAAGCCGGGTGCGGCGCAATCGGAAATCCGCATTGCCCGACGGGCCATGCCGTTCGATGCGACCGGCGAGTACTACCGCGCGGGCCTGACGGTGTTTCCGCTGGGTGGAAATTTCAACAGCCGTATCAATCAGAACCTGCGCGAAGACAAGGGTTATACCTACGGCGCCAGCGCGCGCTTCGGCGGTAACGAGTACGTCGGCAGTTTCACGGCCAGCGCGGGCGTACGCACGGACGCCACCGCCGCATCGATCGTCGAATTCGTGTCCGAAATGACGGCGTTTGTGGAAACGGGAATGACCGAGGCGGAGCTCGCGTTCACCAAGGCGGCGATCGGTCAGCGCGATGCGCGCGCGTATGAAACACCGCGCCAAAAAGCGCGGCTGTTGTCTCGAATGCTCACCTACGATCTGAACACGGATTTTGTCGAACGACAAAAAGAGGTCCTGGAAGCGTTTACGGTGGTCGCATCCCGACGGCTCGCCGAGCGCCATCTGCAGCTCGACGACATGATCCTGATCGTCGTGGGTGACAAGGCTGCGGTGTGGTCGGATCTGGAGGCGCTGGGTTTTCCGATGGTTGAACTGGAGGCTGACGGCGCGTCGGCGGCAGATGCGCGATAAAAGAGGCGTGGCCGGCCGATGTCCTCCGGTGCGCCAGATTGCGTGACGGCGGGTTTAGACGGAACGTAACATCAGGTTGCATACCCCGAAGCCGCCCGGTTCGTATTGACGATCGAAAACAAATCCCGCGCGTACGAATGCCCGTTGGGCGCGCGTGTTTCGGGCGGACGTGGTGACAGCCGCAAGCTCGGCCACGCCTTCGCGCCGAATTTCGTCCAGTGCTTCGTCAAGCATGGCTGGCCCAATTCCCCGCGCCGTGTAATTCGTGACACCGATCAACAGGTCGATGTCCGCGGAATCGGCCGGCAGGTCGCCGAAGCCGATTTCGTCCAGGATTTCCCGGGCGACATAGGTCCAGCGGATGTAGCCCACGGCTTGCCCGTCCACTTCGGCGATGAACTGGCGGCCCGCGTCGGGGACGTTTTCCGCCCACCCGATCATGTCGTCGGGTTCCGGAAACCACTCGCGGACATGGCCGGCAGACAGCCATTGCCTCAGCAGCGGAACGTGATCCGATCGAAATTCTGCCAATTGCACTCGACTCCACTCCACAGTTGCCTCGGCGATTGATTGTCCCGGCAGATATTGGCAGCGAGGTGGCGAAGCTGCCGGCCGGTTTTGTGCGCGGCGCCAGATCACGCGGGGGTGCTTTATACCGCAAATTGACTGATTAGCGGTATAAAAACAGGGTACGGCTCTGTATACCGGCTTAAAAGGTTCAATCCCGGTCAGCAGCTCCGAATCGGACCAGGATATCTGCAGCCCTCAAGCCGCATGAGGCGGCGCAGGCCATTGGCAGATGTGAACAAGACTCCGTCAGGCATCGCGCGCTCGCCTGGCAATCGCGTGAATGGCGTTGGCCTCGACGGCGTCGATCCCCTCATCGGCAAAACGCCGAAGCAGGCGAGCCTTCAGCGTATACCGGTCCTCCGGGCCCAACTTTTCAACCTCACCCCGGAATCCCGATCCCAGCACGATCGTCCACCAGTCGGCCGGTCCGGACAACGGCTGCAGATTGGAAACCGGAACGATTTCCGGATCGACCCCGGTAGCCTCGGCCATCAGCCGCCGCAGATTGTCCGCATCGGTAAGGCGTTCCCATGGCCTGGCCAGCGGCGGCAGGTCGGGCCGGACACGGTGAAGCTCCTCACCGAAGACGGTGGCACCCGGTTCGAGCGCGCGGGGACCCCAAACCGTCACGACCAGGCGGCCGCCGGGACGCACCATGCGCCAGAGCTCACCGGCCTGGCGTTCCATGTCGGGCGTAAAAAACAGCGCGAACACGCTCAGCACGGCGTCGTAACTTCGATCGGCTTCGCCGGACGCCGTCATGTCGGCGTTCCGGAACGAGGCGTTGTGAATACCCCGCGCCGAGGCCTTGTCTCGCGCGCGTTCCAGCATCGCGTCGGCGACGTCGATGCCCAGGACGACGCCATCGGGTCCAACCGCCTCCGCCGCGGGCAGCGCCGAGGTGCCGGTGCCGCAGCCGACGTCGAGCACGCGCTCGCCGCGGCCAAGCGCCGCCAGCTCGACGGCGCGGCGGCCGTGCCGGTCCCAGAACGCCAGCGGCCTGGCATCGAAATGATCCGCCGCGGCGTTGTAAACGGCGGCGGCCCGGAACCGCATCTCGTTCGTGTCCATAGTCATCGTAGTGCACTCATCCGATTGGGGCGTACCGGTCCATGCGGGACCGATAGTCCGTGGGCAACGACGCTTCTTCCAGCTTGTATCGAGCGACCGCGCGGGTGCTCGTCGTATCGGACATAAATCTAGTATTCTCGTTCAATCGGGGAAATGATCGAGACTCTGAATGACTTGATCGAGCTGCCGGGTGTCAACAGGCCCTTTATCGTGGACGCACTTTCGGAAATCCTGCGCTCGGCGCGCCTGTCAGGCGGCGTTTTCATGCGCGGCGAATTCACCGAGCCGTGGTGCCTGGAATCCGGCGTAGAGGCGTCGGACTGCGCCGACCATCTGGGACCGGTGGATCACCTCGTGCTCTACCACTACGTCATGGAAGGAACGCTCTCGATCGAGGTGGGCGGTGCGACGGTCGCGACGTTCCAGCCCGGAGAGGCCGCGATCTTTCCCCGCAACGATCGTCATCGCCTTTCGGGTTGTGAAGCGGCCGAGGCGGTCTCGGCGCTGGACGTCGCCCGCATCCCCAAACCGGGTGAACTGATGGTCATTGAGCACGGCGGCGGCGGCGCGAGTACGCGCATTGTCTGCGGTTTCCTCGGTGGATGGGGACTTGCCGGAGACCCCCTGTTGTCGTCGCTGCCCTCGGTGATGCGCTATGACTCGTCGGTAGCGCGCTCCGGCCGGTTCGTGCACGAGTCCCTGGAGTTTGCCGCCGCGGAAATTGCCGACGGTCGTCCGGGTTCCGATGCGATGCTCGCGCGCATTTCGGAAATGCTGTTTGTCGAGGCGGTGCGCGCCTACGTCGACGCGCTGCCGCCCGAGGCCTACGGCTGGGTCAAGGCCTTGCGAGACCGTTCGCTCAGCAAGGCGGTTGCGCTCATTCACCGGCACCCCGAGAAGCAGTGGACGGTGGAGACGCTTGGCCGCGCCGTGGGCGCCTCACGGTCGGCGTTGGCGGAGAAGTTCACGCGGTGTTTCGACGCCGCGCCGGTCGAATATTTGACGCAGCACCGAATGCGAGTTGCGGCACGCCAACTCGCCGCCGGCGACGCTCCGATACTCGCCGTCGCGACGTCCGTCGGTTACGGATCGGAGGCCGCGTTCAGCCGGGCGTTCAAGCGATTCTTCGGCGTTTCCCCATCGGCGTGGCGCGATAGTGCCGAATTGAAAAACCCCTTTCCAGACACGTTCGTTTGATTCGTCGTGACGCTTTCGGTGTTCCGGTCATGCACGCCGGAGACTCGATCATGGATTCTGGCGCCGGTCGACTTGTATAAAGACGGCCGGAATCGACTTCAGCAATCAGCGGTCACGGCATCTTGCTCCAGCGGCGCCCGTGGCGAACGGTGTGCGAGTGGACAGCAGACAGATCCAAGTTCGAGTTACGCGTGTCGGTGTGCGAACACGTACGCGCTCACGCTGGCGCGGTTTACTGCCGGTGTTGAGCTTGTTGCTGGTCACGGCGTGCGTCGCCAGGGGTTCGCTCGCCGGTTCGGTCCGCGACGGTGCGCCGCTTACAAGCGCACCGCCATTCACGCCCGTTACCAACGCGGACTTTCACAATCAGGCCAACTACGCCGAAGACGTCGTAGAGTTGGGACGTCTTCTGTTCTTCGACCCCATCCTGAGCGGTAATCGCAACATCGCCTGCGCCACTTGTCATCACCCGCGTTTCAACAGCGGTGACGGTGTCGCGCTGTCCATTGGCGAAGGCGGTCACGGGCTGGGACCGGACCGCCGTGTATTGCCTGCGACGCCCATTGCTGCACGCGTGCCGCGTAACTCGCCGGCCTTGTTCTTCATTGGCGCGAAGGAATTCACGGCGTTGTTCCACGACGGGCGCCTGGAGCGCGACCCGACAGTGCAGTGGGAAAGCGGCTTCTGGTCGCCCGCGCGCGAGCAGCTGCCGGCCGGGCTCGACAACATCGTTGCCGCGCAGGCGATGTTCCCGGTTGTCTCACCGGACGAGATGGCGGGTCAAAAAGGCGAGAATCCCGTTGCCAACGCCGTTGCAAAAAACGAGCTTTCAGGATCTCGCGGCGCGTGGGCGCTGATCGCCAGCCGCGTTGCGGCGATTCCTGAATACGCCGCGCGCTTCAAGATGGCCTATACGGGCATCGAAACCGCGTCCGACATTCGATTTACAGATATTGCCAATGCGATCGCCGCCTTCGAGACGGTTGCGTTCCGCGCCGATGGCAGTCCCTTTGACGAGTATCTGCGGACCGGTGATCCCGCAGTGATGAGCACATCGGCGTTGCGCGGAATGACGCTGTTCTACGGTGATGCCGGCTGCGCCGCTTGCCACGCCGGCAAGCTCCAGACCGACCACGCGTTTCATGCGATTGCGATGCCTCAAATAGGCCCCGGCAAGGGCGACGGAACCGATTCGGGATACTGGGAGGCGAGCGGCTACGCCGTTCGGCTCGAAGATTTCGGGCGGGCGCGAGTCACTCATCGGCCCGACGATCGTTATCGGTTCCGGACGCCCAGCTTGCGGAACGTTGCGCTTACCGCGCCCTACGGACATTCAGGCAGCTTCGTGACGCTGAGTGACGTTGTCCGTCATCATCTTGCGCCCGAAGCCAGCATCCAGGACTACACCCCCGCGGCCGATCTGCTGCCACCCGTTGGTGAATGGATGGAGCAGACCGCAGCGGGTTCGCGGCTGACCTATCAACGCATACGCGAGGAGCGTCGCGCCGACTTCGAGGCCCGTGACTCGTGGATCGCGCGCTCCGATCGCTTGACCGGCGAGATAGCGGCAGCAAATGAACTGACGTCCGTCGCGCTGAGCGATGAACAGCTCGCCGACGTGATCGCCTTTCTCGAAGCGTTGACCGATCCGCGGAGCGCCGATGCGCGCCACCTCGTTCCCGAGTCGGTCCCAAGTGGATTACCGGTTGACCGGTGATGTCACCCAGACGACGGCAGAACCAAGGAAATTGAGATGTCACATTTAATAGAAGTGTGCCGCCTGCTGGCGGCAAGCGCGCTTGCATCCATCGCTGCAGCGGTAGTGCATGCCGAAGACGGTGAACACACGGCGCTTGAGGACAGCTTGAGCCTGAACTTCCACTTTCACCTCGATGCGGACATGTACGAGCAGGACGTGTTTCTCCGGCGAGATCCCTCCGATCCGGGCGTATACCGCGTCACCGCCGGCGATCGTGACATGACCGCGCCGCTCTATCGTACCGCCGCTTACGTACCCCACTCGCCTTACGATCCGGAACAGCTCGGTCCTTACGAGCCCGGGGAGCCCCTGGGGATCACGCTCGGCGAATGGTTGAGCGGGACCGGACGGGGCGATTACACCTGCTCGGGCGCCGAAGGCAGGCTCGACATCGCGTTCGACAATCTGGTCCCGAACGGGGTTTACTCGCTTTGGCATTTTTTCATGGCCGATCCGCCGACGGTTCCCTTCAGCGGCGCGCTCGCGATTCCGGTGGGCGCGCGCGACGGGTCTCAAGCCGGGTTCCGCGCCGACGCCGATGGAAAAGCCCGTTTTGAACGGCGTTTCAGGCCGTGCCTGCAGGTGTCCGGCGAACACCTTACCGCCGGTCTGGCCACGGCATATCACAGCGACGGCCGGACCTACGGTGCGCTGCCGGGTGAATACGCCACGCGATCGCACATCCACATGATCCTGATGCTGCCGAAGCGAACGGGCCTGTGACGGCGACTGCGAAAATTGCAGCGGCCGCGGCCACGCCGCGAGAACACTACGAACGCTTGCTGGCGCAACACTACACCTGGATGTTCGGCGCATCGTTTGCGGAGAAAGTCGGCGACGAAAAGGCGTTGTTGCGAGAAGCCGGTGTGGTCACGCCGGGCGTTGCGATAGACCTCGGGTGCGGTTCCGGTTTCCAGTCGGTGGCGCTGGCCGAACTGGGCGCATCGCGCGTGCACGCCGTTGATTCGAGCGCGGCGCTTCTGCAGGAGTTGGGATTACATACCGGCGGACTTCCGGTCACCGCGCATGAGGGGGACCTGCTTGCATTCGACCAACTCGCCTTCGAGTCGGTGGACACGGTGGTTTGCATGGGCGATACGCTCACGCACCTCGGGGCGCCGGACGACGTCCGGGCCCTGCTCGCAAAAATCGCCGTGGCGCTCTCACCGGGCGGACGTGTGATCCTGTCCTGGCGCGATCTGTCCGCGCCGCCCGAGGGGCTCAACCGTTTCATCCCGGTGCGTAGCGACGACGAGCGGATCATGACCTGTTTCCTCGAAGATCTTGGTGACGCCGTGCTGGTCCACGACCTCGTTTATGAGAAAGAGGACGGCGCCTGGCAGCTTCGAAAAAGTGCCTACCCGAAGCTCAAGTTGTCCGAAGAATTCGTGATATCGACCGCTGAGTCGGCCGGTCTGCGCGTGGTGCATCGGCAGGTGGTACGGGGGATGCTCGTCGTTGCCGCGACCCGTTCACTAAGCGGAGCAAACCTTAATCACTGTCGATGAACGAGAATATCCGGCGGTGAATTCTTCGGCACGCCGTTCACGCAGAAGCTGAACGCCCGCTTGACGAAACGCTAAATCTGGTGGGGCTGTTGCTGGTCCCGCTGGAAGATAAGGGCGACGACCGGGCCATGCAGATCGCATTCGCCCTGAAAGCCGCCAAAAATCGACGGTCCGCGCCCAGTCTCCGAAAGTATAGAAAGCCCCTCGAGAGCCCGCCTTGACCTAGGTCATGGAGCGCGCCGGCCCTGCCGTGCAAGGATCAATGCTGCAGCGAGCTTTTTCGCTGCGAGGTAACGGCCGCGCCCATGAGTATCGTCTACTTCACGCTTGTTGCAATCATCCTCTACCTGGCGGCCGACTGGATGCTGGAACGCGTCGAAGTGGCGGCTGGCAAGCGGCTGGAGCACAGGTCGCTGGTGTTCTTCGCAATTTTGCTGGTGCTGGCGCTATCGAGTTTTACGCTGATACGAAATTACACGGGCGGCTAGTGACGCGTCGGTGAGCTGTGACTGTAGTTGATGCCGGTCTGAACCGGCAAAACGTTCGTTTCCCGGGGAGGAGTGAACATGACCGACAACAATAATCCGGACGGCAAGTCCACGATCGAGGACGAACCCATTCCGCTGATGCAGCGGGTACTCGACAACCCGTTCCTACTGCTTTTCCTGGGTGTCGCGGTTCCGTCCGTCTTTTACATCATTTGGGGCGTCATAGAGATCACCCAAATCCCGATCGCAGACTGATTAAGGGGAGCGTCCGATGGCTATAACACCGCCGAGCGAACGGATCTGGTGGAAAGAGCCGATTGCCAAGATCGAGCTCATCTGGATCGTCATCGCTTTCATCTGGGGCCTCATCATGTTTTTCATGATGATCTACTGGCACGGCGCCGGCGAACAGAACCTGTCCAGCGAGGCGTACCAGATCACACCCGAACGGTTCGCGGAACGCACGCAGGAGATGATCGACAACTACACGGTGCGCGAAGAGAACTATTTTCCCGTCGTGCGTCCGCCGCCGGGCAGCGACGTTTACCTGATCGCCCGGCTCTGGCAGTGGTGGCCGATATTGGAACTGGAAAAGGGCCAGTCGTACCGGCTGCATCTTTCGTCGCTCGACTGGCAGCACGGCTTTTCGCTGCAGCCGGTGAACATCAACCTTCAGGTTCACCCTGGCTACGAGATGGTCGTCACGATCGAGCCGGACGAGGCGGGTGAGTTCGGGATCGTCTGCAACGAGTTCTGCGGCATCGGCCATCACATGATGGTTAGCAAGATGTACGTGGTCGAGTAGGGGGGCGAGAAATGGCAAATAACGCAGAGTTTCGTACCTGCCCGACGACAGGCCTCAAAGTCGATCTGGCGGCGGAAAAACTGATCAAGGCAAACGCGGTCGTCGCGGTCGTTTTCCTCGCGATCGGCGGTCTGTTCGGGCTGCTCGTCGCATTGACGCGCTGGCCGGCCGTGCACTTCCTGCCGGCGGACTGGTTTTACCTGGCGCTGACCGCGCACGGCTTCGACGTGCTGCTCGTATGGATCATTTTTTTCGAGATTGCCGTGTTGTATTTCGCGTCGGCCGTGTTGCTGGGCAGCCGGCTGGCCATGCCGAAGCTGGCCTGGGTGGGTTTTGCGCTGATGCTCGTCGGCGCCGTGATGACCAACATCGTCGTCCTGCAGGGGCAATCGAGCGTGATGTTCACGTCCTACGTGCCCATGCGGGCCGAGCCCGGCTTTTATCTCGGCATCATCCTGTTTGCCGTCGGCGCGCTGATCGGCTGCTGCATCTTTTTCGGCACGCTGGTCGTCGCCCGTCAGGAACGCACCTACCAGGGCTCGATACCGCTGGTGACCTTCGGCGCCCTGACCGCGGCAATCATCGCGGTATTCACGATCGCCTCCGGCGCCATCATCCTGATCCCGACGCTGCTGTGGTCCGTGGGTCTCGTCAGCTACATCGACCCGCTGGTGTACAAGACGATCTGGTGGGGCATGGGGCACTCGTCTCAGCAGATCAACGTCGCCGCGCACGTCTCGGTCTGGTACGCGATCGCGGCCATGGTGTTTGGCGCAAAGCCGCTGTCCGAGAAGGTCAGCCGCATGGCGTTTCTGATGTACATCCTGTTCCTGCAGATCGCCAGCGCGCACCACATGCTGGTCGAGCCGGGCTTCAGCGCCGAGTGGAAGATCTTCAACACCAGTTATGCGATGTACCTGGCCGTGCTCGGCAGCATGGTGCACGGCATGACGGTGCCGGGATCGATCGAGGCGGCACAGCGCTCGCGCGGCCTGACGAAAGGCCTGTTCGAGTGGTTGCGTAAAGCGCCGTGGGGCAACCCCGCGTTCGCCGGCATGTTCATGTCGCTGGTGTTTTTCGGCTTCATCGGCGGCATATCCGGCGTGGTCATGGGAACCGAGCAGATCAACCTGATCATGCACAATACCTTGTACGTGCCGGGCCACTTCCACGGCACGGTCGTGGCCGGGACGACGCTCGCGTTCATGGCGATCACCTATCTGCTCGTGCCGCTGATCTTCCGGCGCGAGCTGATGATGAAAAAGATCGCGCAGTGGCAGCCGTACGTGTTCGGGATCGGCGTGGCCGGCATTTCGATGTTCATGATGGGCGCCGGCACGCTCGGCGTGTCGCGCCGCCACTGGGACATGACGTTTGCCGACGCGCAGCTGCCGTTCGACTATCCCTCGGCCGCGTTCCTGATGATGGGTCTGAACGGCATCTTCGCCGTACTGGCGTCCGTTGGCGGGATCATGTTCATCGCCGTCGTCGTGGGTTCGGTGTTCTTTGGCCGGAAACTCGGCGCGGAGGAGAAACCGAGTTATCCGGAGGTGCCACCCTCGGCCGTTGCGGTCTCGCAGCACGGCAGCGCCGGTACGCTGAAGATCCCCGGTACGGCGATGCTGGTGGCCGTGTTTTTCATCGCCTTCGTGCTTTACTACTTCGTGAACTGGAAGTATCTGTCCGAAGTCTGGCCGCTGAGTTGACGAGTGAGCGGCGCCGGTTCGCCCCGGCGCCGTTTGCCGAGGAATCCGGTAACACCCGATGTCTACGAACACGATCAAGCTGATCTATGAAACGGCCAAGGTGCGCCTCGGCTTTTTGATCACGGCGTGCGCGATCACGGGTATCACCGTCGTACCGGGGCACGGCCTGACGGCCTGGCAGATCTTCGTGCTCGGGCTCGCGACGCTGGTGGCGTCGTCCGCCGCGGGCGCGTTCAATCAGTTTCACGAGCGTGACCTGGACGCACGGATGCGGCGGACGCAGTCGCGGCCGTTCGTTACCGGGCGGTTCCGGGCCGACCGCGTCTGGCTTGGCGGGATCGTGTTTGCGCTGCTGCTGGCGCTCGCCGCGGCAGCCGTGGCGACGAACTGGTTGGCGGCGTTTTTCGTTTTCCTCGGTGCGTTCACCTATGGCGTCGTGTATACGGTCTGGCTCAAGCGCCGCACCTGGCTCAACATCGTGGTCGGCGGTCTCGCCGGCAGCTTCGCCGTGCTCGCCGGTTCAGCGGCCGCCGGCGCCGCCATGAATCCGGTTGCGGTGATCCTGGCCGCCGTGCTGTTTCTCTGGACGCCCCCGCATTTCTGGGCACTGGCGTTCGCCTGCAAGGACGACTACAGAGCAGCCGGCGTGCCGATGCTGCCGGTCGTCATCGACGACCGGGCGTCCACGCTGACGATCCTCGGTCACACGCTTGCGCTCGTTGCGCTGTCGCTCGTCCCGGCCTGGTACGGGATGGGCTGGATATACCTGTCCGGCGCCGTGCTCGGCGGCGGCTGCTTCGTGTTTGCCTGCGTCCGGCTTGCCGCCCGCCCCGAGCGAAAGACCGCCTGGGGCGCCTTTGCGGCATCGATCGTGCAGCTGGGCCTGTTGATGTCGGCGGCCATCCTCGACGGGCTGCTACTTTCCTGAGCAATGGTCCGAGCGCTGCTGACAGTGTGCCTATGGTTCACAGCGCTTGGCGTCGCTGCGAACGAATACGATCGTAGCGACGCGCTCGACTACAGCCAGGCTGCCATCGGTCGCGGCCTCGATGACCACCGCCTGCGCGACGTCCGCGGGCAGACGTTCGAGCTGTCGCAGCTGCGCGGCAGGCCGCTGGTCGTCAGCCTGATTTACACGAGCTGTCATCATGTTTGCCCGCTGATCACACGCAATCTTGCGGCGACCGTCGACGTCGCCCGGGAGGCGCTGGGCGACGATTCTTTCTCGGTGGTGACGGTCGGTTTCGACTGGAAAGTCGACTCGCCGGACCGCATGCGGCAGTTTGCGGCGCAACAGGCCGTCGACGACGATGGCTGGCACTTTCTCGCCGCCGACGCGAGCACGATCGATGCGCTCAGCGAAAATCTCGGTTTTCTCTTTTACGCCAGCGCAAAGGGTTTCGATCATCTTGCGCAGACGACCGTCGTCGACAGTGACGGTAAAATCTATCGGCAGGTTTACGGCGTCGATATCGATACGCAGTCGCTCGTCGAGCCGCTCAAGGAGCTCGTGTTCGATACGCCGCGCAGCGCCGGGTTCATCGAGCACTGGATCAGCACGTTCAAGCTGTTTTGCACGGTATACGATCCGAACAGCGATCGTTATCGTTTCGATTATTCGATATTCATGACGCTGTTCGCCGGTTTTCTGAGCCTGGGCGCCATCGCGACGTTTATCGTAAGGGAATGGCGGCGCGCGCGCTGACTCGTCCATGGCCGCGATGAAGCGCAGCTTGCGGTATCTGTTCGCGAAGGCCGAAGCGCTGTTCGAGTATGCGTTCGGCCAGCGCGGCAATCCCTTCGTCTGGCTCGGCGCGCTGGGCTGGTTTTTCTTCTGGATCGTCGCCGCGACCGGCGTATACCTCTATATATTCTTCGATACGGGCATCGTCGACGCCTACGCGTCGGTTGAATACATCACCCACGAGCAGTGGTACGCGGCCGGCGTCATGCGCAGCCTGCATCGATACGGGTCCGATGCACTCGTCGTGGTCGTGGTCCTGCACATCTTTCGCGAGTTTTCGCTGGACCGGCTGCGCGGCAAGCGGTTTTTTGCCTGGCTCACGGGCGTGCCGCTGCTGGGATTCATTTACATCTGCGGCATCAGCGGGTACTGGCTCGTCTGGGACAAGCTGGCGCAATACATCGCGATAGCGACCAGCGAATGGCTCGACGCGCTGCCCTTTTTCGGCGAGCCGATCGCCAACAATTTTCTCGACAGCACAACCCTCGGCGGACGCTTTTTCACGCTGATGGTGTTTATTCATATTTTTGGTCCGCTGTTCATGCTGCTGCTGATGTGGGTGCACATCCAGCGGCACTCCGGCGCGCGGGTGAACCCGCCGCGTCCGCTGGCGATCGGCACGCTGGCCATGCTGATCGGGCTGTCGCTTGCATATCCGGCCACCAGCCAGGGACCGGCGGACCTCGACGTCGTGCCGGCCGCCGTCAATCTCGACTGGTTCTACCTGCCGGCGTATCCGCTGCTCGACGTGATCCCGGGTGGGACGCTGTGGCTGTATCTGGTCGGCGGCGCGGTCTTGCTTGCGCTGCTGCCGTGGTTGCCGCCGGAGAAACGGAAGCCCGAGGCGGTTGTCAGTCTCGAAAACTGCAACGGCTGCTCCCGCTGTTTTTACGACTGCCCGTTCAGCGCGCTGACGATGGTGCCCCGCACCGACGGCCGGCCCTATGAGCTGGAGCCCGTCGTCAACGTCGATAACTGTTTGAGCTGCGGCATCTGTGCGGGCTCCTGTCCGATGTCAACGCCGTTTCGCCGCAGCAAGCCCATAGAGACCGGCATCGAACTCCCGGACCGCAAAATCGGTGCACTGCGTGACCAGTTGATGACGCCCATTGAGTCGCCCGGCAACGGCCCGCGCGTCGTCGTCTTCGCGTGCGACCGGAGCAACGCGGAATTGCTCGAGCAAGACGGGGCCAAGGTGATCAAATTGCCGTGCGTCGGCATGCTGCCGCCGTCGTTCGTCGATTTTGCGCTGTCGAGGGATTTCGCAGACGGCGTCATGTTGAGCGGCTGTCCGGAAGGCGACTGTTATCATCGCTTGGGCAACGAGTGGACCATTCACCGCATGGAGCGGCGGCGCGACCCCTACCTGCGCGGCCGCGTGCCCCTGGAGCGTCTGAACATGAGCTGGCTGCCGTCCGACGCAACTCGCCGCCGCCGGGCGGCGTTGGACGTGTTCAAGACCACGTTGCGAGAACTCGACGATGAGTAAAGTAGCGAAGCCGATCCTCCAGCTCGTCACCTACCTGGTTTTCGCCGCATTCGTGGGCTACCTGTCCGCGTCACCCGCTTACGACTACGGGTCCGCCGGCAGTGCTTCGGTGAAACTGTCGCTGAGCCACGCGGCAAACCGTGTGAAACCCTGCGTCCGGCTTACGCCGCAGCAGATTGCCGACCTGGCGCCGAACATGCGGGTTGCGGAAAAGTGTGAACGCGAACGGCTGCCGCTGACCGTTGAACTCGAATTCGACGGTGAGGTCGTCATTCATCTGGAAGCGCCGCCGTCCGGTCTGTGGGCCGATGGCCCGGCGTCCGTTTACGAACGATTCGACGTCGAGCCGGGCGAATACGCGGTCACGGCGCGGCTGCGCGACTCGGATCGCAGCGAAGGATGGGACTATACGCAAACTGAAAACGTAACGCTGGAAGCGGGGCGCTACTTTACCGTCACGTTTAGAGCAAATGCGGGAGGGTTCAATTTCCGATGAGCCTGATCGAATGGAAACCCGAATTCAGCGTCGGCGTTGCGTCCGTCGATTTCGAGCACCGGGCCCTGATCGACCTGATCAACGATCTGCACGAAACGATGCAGGAGCAAGGTACTCACGATCACGTCGTCGAGAGGCTGGGAGATATTTACGCGGAAGTGTCGGGACACTTTGCACTCGAAGAGAGGATCATGCGTGAGGCGCAGTATCCGGATCTGGACGCGCACAAGGCGGATCACGAATCCCTGCTCGACGAATTGCTGGACATCATCGACGGCGTCGAAAAAGACGGCAGCTACGACGAGCGCAAGCTTTCGGAGGGCATGGAACGCTGGTTCTCGGAGCATTTTCGGACCCACGACGCCAAGTTGCATCAGCAGTTGGGCTAGGGGTCTGTTGGCCCTCAGTGAGCGATCGTCGCCGTCGCGCCGCGGTCGTCTGGCGGGAATTTCTCGTAAAACCTCTTGATCGCCCAGACCTCATCGAGGTCCGGGCGATTCCGGACGCGACGCATGAACGAGTAAAGCGGGCTTACATGTGATCTCTCATAGGAACGCTCCTATCGTGAGGCGCAGACGGGTGCAGCTATCACAACACCGCCTCGAAGGCCTCTAGCTGCGGGTGTTCGAGATAGGTACCCTTCGGCGCGCTGCGCTGTCGGTGCGCGAGACGGAATTGCTCGGATTCCGTCCAGTCCTCGAACGCCTGACGGCTGTCCCAAACCGAATGCGAGGCGTACAGCACGTGATCGCCGTTTTCCGGACCTTTCAGCAGCGAAAAGGACTTGAACCCCGGTACTTCATCCAGGTACGAGTCCCGCTCGCGCCACACCTGCTCGAAACCCTCCTCGAAGCCGGGCGCAATTTTGAAACGATTCATTGCAATGAACATCAGTTTTCTCCTTTCAATAAAGAACGATTCAGGTGTGCACGACGACCCGCTCGAGGGCTTCGTGCCACTCGACGCGTATCGCGGTGTCGTAAACGTCGCTCAGCAATTCGTCGCCGAAGACGTTCTCCGGTTCGCCGCTTTCCACGACGCGGCCGTCGAACATCAGCACGATCTCGTCACAAAAACGCGCGGCGAGATTCAGGTCGTGCAGCACCACCAGCACGCCCGCGCCGCGGCGGGCATGGCGCCTGGCGAGGCGCAGCACCATCAATTCGTGCGCGAGGTCGAGGCTCGAGGTCGGTTCATCCAGCAGCAGATAACGAGACTCGTCGTCCTCCGACGGCTGCCAGATCTGGAGCAGGCAGCGTGCAAACTGAACCCGCTGCTGTTCGCCGCCGGAGAGCGAATTGAACCTGCGCGGGAGCAATCGCTCGATCCGGCATTCGCTGACGACGCGGTTGCTCGCGGTAAGGTATTGCTCCGCGGTTCTGAACTGCGATTCGATCCAGCCGAGGCGCAGAATTTCGTCGACCGCAAAGTCGAACACGACCGGCGTCGCCTGCGCCATGACCGCCCTTTTTTTTGCGAGTTCGAGCGCCGTGAAAGCCGCGATCGGGCGCTGATCCAGCCGCACGTTTCCGGTCGATGGAGAAAGCTCGCCGGCGAGCGCCCGCAGCAGCGTCGATTTGCCGGCGCCGTTCGGCCCGATCAGCGCCGTCATCTTGCCGCACTCAACAGCGACGCTGGCGTCTCGCACGATGGCCCGACCGCTGCGTTCGATCGTCGCCGTTGCAGCCGCCAGGCTCACGTTCTGCGCACCCTGGCAATCAACCAAAGGAAAAAAGGCGCGCCCATCGCGCTCGTCACCAGTCCGACGGGCAGCTCCGCCGGGATGACGGCGGTGCGCGCGACCAGGTCGGCCGCGATCGACAGGCTGGCGCCCAGCAGCGCGGAACCGAGCAGCACGTAGCGGTGACCCGCGCCGCCGAGCAGCCGAACCAAGTGCGGAACGACCAGGCCGACGAATACAATAATGCCCGAGACCGCTACGCCGGCGCCGACCGCCGCCGCCGCCGACAGGATGATGCGCCGCTTGAGCCGGTCCACGTCGATGCCGATGTAATGGGCGTCGGCCTCGCCGAGCTGCAGCACATCCAGCGGATGCGCGGCGCGCAGCAGCAGAGCGATCGCAACGGCCACGATTGCCAGCGTCGGCGTCACGGTCGGCCAGGTCGCGCGGCCGTAGCTCCCCATCATCCAAAAGACCAAGGTACGCAGCTGCGTATCGTCGCTGAGGTACTCGAACGCGCCGATCGCAACGGTCGCAAGCGCGTTGATTGCAATGCCGACTAGCAACATCGTCGTGACGCTGAAATCGCCGTAACGCCGCGCGAACGCGTACAGGAACAAGGTCACCAGCGCGGCGCCGGTAACGGCGGCGAGCGGAACGAGATAGGGCATCCATGCGGCGCCGACCACCAGCGATGCGCCGAACACGATCATCGTCAGCGCACCGACCGCCGCCCCGCTCGACACCCCGATCAGGCCGGGGTCCGCAAGCGGGTTGCGGAACAGTCCTTGCAGGGCCGCGCCCGAAACGGCGAGTGCGGCGCCGACGGCGCCGGCGAGCACCACGCGCGGGCTGCGGATGTCGATGAGTACGGCGCGTTGCATCGCGCGTTCCGCGCCGGCAAAAACGTCCAGCAGCGACAACGGAATGGCTCCGGTTCCAACGGCGGCGACAAGAACGGCCGCCAGCAACACCGTCAACAGCAGCAGGACGTTTCGCCGTCGCCGCTGCCGCGTGAGGCCGATACCTGTTCGGCGTATTGCGCTTGCGGTCGTGTTCATTGCGCGGTGAGCGGCTTCTCCCGAGCAGTGGGCCCGTGCAGCTGCGCGCCGAGTTCGAGCGCGGATTCCAGCGTCCGCGGGCCGAAGCCGAGCATCGACATACCGTCCATCGTGATGAGATTTCCCTCGCGCGCCGCGGCGGTGAGCCTCAGGGCCGGATGATCCAACAGAGAGGCCGCGCCGCCCGCGTCATCGACGCCGCGTTTCGGGACCACGAAAAAATCGGGGTCGGCTTGCACCATCGCCTCCATCGACACGGGCTTCCAGCCGTCGAACGTTGCGAAAACGTTTTCGGCGCCCGCCATTTCGATCAGTCCCTGACCCGAGGTGTCGCGACCCGCCCCGAGCGGCACGCCGTCGCGTAAGCCGAGAACGACGGCGACGCGCGGCCGTTTCACGGTCCGCGCCGACAGCTTCGACAGCACGACCAGGCGGGTCGCCAACTGCGTCTCGATAACCTCCTCGGCACGCGCTTCGACGCCGAGGATCGTGGCGATGCAGCGTATCTTCTCGACGATGCCGGCGGCCGTGTGCGTCTCGGGAATCTTGATCGCTTCGATACCGGCCTGCTCGATTTGCGCGAGAACCGCCGGCGGCCCCATGTCGTCTTCGCCGAGGATCAGCGTTGGATCCAGCGACAGCAGTCCCTCCGTTGACAGGTTCCTGACGTAGCCGACCGACGGATATTCGATAGCTTCCGGCGGATAATCCGAGGTGGTGTCCGTCGCCACGATCCGCGATTCCTGGCCGAGCAGGTAAACGACCTCGGTAATGGAACCGCCGGCGATCGCCAGGCGGGAGGCGTCGGCAGCCGGGCGCTCGCAGGCATAGGCCGTGCCCCCGAGAACCCAGCAAACAACGAGCCAGCCGCGCACGATCAGAATTCGACGCTGACGTTGGCCGCGGCGTTGAAGCCGGGCTGCGTGAAGCGTGTCGCCGCGTCGTTGCCGATTCCGCCCGTGTCCGCCCAGCGGATGTAAGTTTTATCGGTCAGGTTGAACAGACCGAGGTTTACGCTCACGTTTTCGGTGATCCGGGCATGCGCGAGCAGATCGAGCAGGCCGTAGCCGTCCGTGGGCTGGCGCGGGTTGTCGGCGTCGATGTCGTTTTCGTCCTTGCCGTCGACGACCGTCCACACGAGCTCGGCGCCCCAGCGATCGTTGCTCGCCGCGTACGAGATGCCGAGCACGCCGGTCAACGGCTCGATGGAATTGATGGGCTGGCCGGTGGACTCGTCCTCGCCGTCCGCGTAAGCAACGGCCGCCTGCATCGCAAAGCCGTCGAGGCGGTCGCTCAGCTCGCCGAGTTCCAGATAGCCGGTGAACTCGATGCCCTCGATCTGCACGTTGTCGCGGTTGATGGATTGAAACGTCGTCAGACCGTCCGCCGGGTCGACGCCCGTCGGCAGAAACTGCGGCGCCAGCGTGAACGACTCGATGAAGTCCGCGTAATCGGTCCGGAACACAGCGAGGCTCGCGCCGCCGACCGCGTCCTCGACACGGATGCCGGTTTCAAAGCCTTCGCTGCGTTCCGACTTCAGATTGGGGTTTGCGATGGTTTTGTAGCCGCCAATGAAGTTCGAGAAGCCGACGTTGACGTCGTCGTACGGCGGCGCCCGGAACCCCTCGCTGTACTGGGCGTACGCGGAGAAGACCTCCGTGAACGCGTAAACGACGCCAATGCGTCCCGTGACCTCGCTGTCGTCGTAGTCCTCGGGCAGCGGCGAGCCGGGGTTACCGTTGAGGTATATGTCGTCGGCCGAGGTTTTCGCGTCGAAGCGGTCGTAGCGCAGTCCCGGTGTGATCAGCAGCCTGTCGTTCAGCAGCGAAATTTCGTCCTGCAGGAAAAACGCCAGCAGTTCGGTCTCGGTCAGCGGGAAGTCGCGCGTCGGCAGTGGCAGGAACTCGGGCAGCGGACTGCCGTTTGCGTCGAACGTTCCGCCGTCGCGCAGACCTGCGCTGTCCGTCACGTAATACTCGGCGCCATAGGTCAGGAGGTGGCTGCTTGCGCCAAACTCGAAGGGCTTGCTCAACTGGAGGTATGCGCCCTGGATGTCCTGCTCGAACAAAGACGTACGCTCGCGGGTCTGCTGCGCCTGCGCCGCGGTCGTGCGGTCTTCCATCGTTCGCTGCTCGGTTTCGGAGCTCTGATCGTAGACCGTCGCCATCACGCGCTCGGCGAGGGCGAAGTCGCCGTCGTACTCGTAATGAAGTGACACGCGGGTGCGTATCCGGGTGTCCAGCGCATCGCGTCGGTCGACCGTCGTCCCGAAAGTGGAGATGCCGTAGTCGGAAAGCAGCCGCGTGTCGGTCTCGCTGTCGAGGTAATCCACTCCGAGCGTGAGCGTGTTGGCGTCATTTATGTTGAACGCCAGCTTGCCGACGACGTTGTCCGAATTCAGGTCCATCGGATCGGCGCGTTCTCGATCGGGTCCCGTGCCGTCGAACGATCCCTGGTTTTCGGTTTCGGCGCCATCGCGGTTCGTGTAGAGAAGCAGTCCCGACAGGCGATCGCCGCCGCCGGCGAGCGTGATCCGGCCGACCGTGCTCTCGTCGGCGCTCGAATAACCGGCTTTGAGTCCGGTATGAAAGGATCGGCCGTCCGTGAGGTAGTCCCACGGGCCCTTGGTGGTCAGAGCGACTACGCCGCCGATCGCATCGCTGCCGTACAGCGAGGAAATCGGGCCGCGCGCGATTTCCGCGCGCTGCAGGCTGTCGATGTCGACGAAGTCGCGCCGCGCGCTCAGGAAAGGCCCGAACGAAAACTCGTCGGGCATCCGGATGCCGTCGACCATCGTCAAAACGCGGTTGCCGCCGATGCCGCGGATCGTGAAGCCGCTCAGGCCGAATCGGCTGCCCGTGCCGCTGACCGATACGCCGGGTTCGTAACGGACGAGGTCGGCGATGTCCCGCGTGATTTCGCGCTCGAGGTCTTCGGCCGTGACCACGGAGATCGTGGCGGCCAGTTCCCTGAGCGTACGCTCGGTGCGCGTGCCGACCACGGTGATCGTCGAAAACTCGCCGGCGGCACTATCGTCGTCGCCGGCCTCCTGTGTTGCCTGTCCTAGCGCCGTGTTCCAAAAGACGAACGGCAACGCGCAAGCCAGAATCCCTCTGGTTCCTGCGTTCATTGGCTGGTCCTCCCGTGACTCGATGGTGTTATAATGATTATCATTCACAAATAATAATGATTCTCATTTGTATCTTACACAAAGCCGTCGGCTTGGCAAGGACCCGTGCGGTGTCCGGCGGCCGGCAGGAGCGTAAAAACATGAAGACAACAGCTATGTATGTGTTGGTCGTTGCAATCACCTGCGCCGTTATGACAAACGCCGGGGCGGAGACGATGGATTCCGACCCCGCAGCGCGGCAGTTCACCTACTCCTGGCAATTTCTCGAGACCGACGCAATGCGGCCTCGCGGCGGCACCAGTAAAGGACCGGCCGTAACACTCGACGAGTCGCCCGGCAAGGCGTGGGCGGCGCTGCAGGCGCCGGGACTGTCCGCGCAGGAGCGCGATCGCCGTGCGATCCTGGCGATGGCGGGCGGTTTTCGCACGAGCTTCGATTTCATCGAGACCGTCGGTTTCGTCGACGGTTTTGCGCCCGATCGCCCGTATCAGTCCTGGGGGACGGAGTACGTTTACGTCGTTACCGACGAACCCGACTTCGTGAGCCTCCAGCACGTCATCGTGATGTTCTTTCAGGGCGAGGACGGCGAGATCATGGGTCCGGCCGTCGTCAAACACTGGCGCCAGGACTGGCAATACGAAGACCGCGATCTGCACGTCTACGTCGGCCACGACACCTGGGCGCGGAAAACGCTGTCGCGACGGGAGGTCAGGGGCACCTGGTCGCAGGCCGTGTTCCAGGTCGATGACTCGCCCCGCTATCAGGCCGTCGGTCGCTGGCAACACGACGGCAACCACTCCAGCTGGATTAGCGACAACACCTGGCGGCCGCTGCCGCGCCGCGAATTCAGCGTCCGCGACGACTACCATGTCCTGTCCGGAACCAATCGCCACACGATTACGCCGACCGGCTGGGTGCAGGAAGAGGACAACCTGAAGCTCGTGCTGAACGAAGACGGCAGCCCCCGCGCCGAGAAACCCTATCTCGCCAGGGAGGCGGGGCTGAACCGCTACGAACGCATCCTCGATCACGACTTTTCGGCCGGGGATACGTACTGGTCGAACACCGGACCGTTCTGGGCGGACGTCCGCGCGGCCTGGGACGAGGCGTTTGCCGAGCGGGAACGGTTCTCGATCCGGTCGTCGGTCGATGACCAGCGTCTGTTCGAGGCGATGTTCGGGTACGCGGCGAAACTCGACGAGGGTGAGGCCTACGATGGGGCGGATGCTCGGGCGTTCATTGCGACGACCTTCGACGCATTCTTGAACTGAGCAAAAGACCGGGCGCTGACCGGTCCGCGGGATGCTCGCGCAGCACGACCCGACTTGCCATAAGCGCTGCAGCGGGCCGCCTGCGGGACGTCCCTATTGACTTCAGCGACTTCAATGATAACCTAAATGAAAATCACTCTCATTTGCAGAAAATAAAACCGCCAAACTCGCCCATTCACAGACTGGTGATGTCACCCATCGCGGCGCCGGGATTGCCAGTTCCGGCGGCGAAGGTCGGGTCCGCAGCAGCGACGTCGTCGGGCCGGTCTCGTTCGGGACATCCGGCCGACGGCGAGTGAACGCAAACCGAGGATTACCCACTTGAAACACACAGCCATTGTCCTGCTGCTTGCCGCACCGGCGATCAGCTTCGCGCAAACCGCCGACGAGTCCACCGACGATGCCGGCCGTGAAATACCGGAAATCACGATTTTCGGCAGCCATGCCGGGGTCAGCAGCGTCCCCGGCGCCGCCAAGGCGGTGACGCTCGAAGACATGCTCCGGTTCAACCAATCGGACATTCAGCGCATGATCCGACAGGTGCCCGGCGTCTCGATCCAGGTGGAAGACGGTTACGGTCTGCGGCCGAACATCAGCATCCGCGGCACGGCGTCGGAGCGCAGCGCACGCATTACGCTGCTCGAGGACGGCGTGTTGGTTGCACCGGCCCCCTACGCCGCGCCGGCGGCGTATTATTTCCCGACCGCCGGACGCTTGTCGGCCGTGGAAGTGCTGAAAGGGCCGGCCGCGATCACCGAAGGGCCTTACACGATCGGCGGCGCGATCAACCTGATTTCCACGCCGATCCCAAGCGCGCGCGCGGGATTCGTCAATCTGCAGGCAGGCGAAGATGCAACCTGGCGCCTGCACGCCAACTACGGAGACGACGACGGTCGCTTCGGCTGGCTCGTGGAAACGCATCAATGGCAGAGTGACGGCTTTCAGAACCTGGATACGGGCGGCGACACCGGCCTGGAAAAGGAGGACTACCTGGTCAAGCTGCGTTACAGCACCGACGAGGCCGCGTCGCTCTACCAGCAGCTGGACCTCAAGCTGCACTACGCCACCGAAACGTCCGACCAGAGTTACCTTGGCCTGACGGACGCCGACTTTGACGACCGTCCGTTCCGCCGATACGGTCTCTCGACGCTGGACAACATCGATACCGAACACAGTCAGGCGATTCTGCGTTATCTCGTCCGCAACGATCGCGTCGAGATCACCGCCTCCGGCTATTACAACGAATTCGAGCGCGACTGGTTCAAAACCGAAGGGCTGGATCTCGACGGTAGTCCGGACGCACAGACCTTCGACAGGGTCAGCTGGTTCCAGGTCGTGCAGGCCGTCAATCTCGGTGCCGGCATCGGATCGGCGACGCCGGAACAGCTCGCGGGTATCCTGAACGGCGACGACACGGCGGCGGGCGCCGTGCAGGTTCGCTCCAACGCGCGCGAGTATTATTCGGCCGGTATCGACGTCGACGTCAAATGGAGCATGGAGTTCGGCGCAACCACGCACGACTTCTCGGCCGGCATCCGCCGTCACGTCGATCACTCGGAACGGCTGCAGCGAAACAGCACCTACACGCAGGTGGGCGGCGAACTCGTGCTCGACGATCTCGGCCTGCTCGGCAACGCCGGCAACCGGGAGCAGGACGCCGACGTTTGGGCATTCTGGCTGCGCGACGAGATCGACTTCGGCCGGCTGCAGCTGTCGCCCGGCTTGCGTTACGAAATCATCGATCAGGATCGTACTCGCTGGGAAACGCGACCGGATCAGACGACCGACCCGTCGTCCCGCGATTCGAGCAACATCCGCGATCAGCGCAAGAACGACACGAACGTCCTGATCCCGGGGCTCGGCTTCGTTTACGCCTTCGATGACCGGTGGTCCGGTTACGGCGGCGTCCACAAGGGTTTTTCAGCGCCGAGCAACGCACCCGGGGCGGACGAGGAAGAAAGCATCAACTACGAACTCGGCGTCCGTTTCGGCGCCGGCGACACGGTGGCCGATGCCGGACTGTTCCTGACCGATTACGACAATCTCGTCGGCACCTGCACCGCATCGTCCGGCGTCGATTGCGAAGTCGGAGACGCGTTCAACGGCGATGCCGCGACCGTCGCGGGTCTGGAGCTGACCGTATCGCACGTCTTCGGCAGCGACGGGCTGCTGCGTTTCCCGGTGTCGCTCGCGTACACGTACATCGACGCGGAGTTCGACAGCGACATCGCCGACACGGATTTTTTCGGCGACGTGTCGAAGGGTGATCCGCTGCCGTACATCCCCGAGAACCAGGCGCTCGCGACGGTCGGCGTCGAGGGTGGACGCTGGGGCGCATTCCTGTCGGCCAACTTCGTCGACGAGACCTGCGTGCGTGCGAGCTGCGGCCCATTCGAGGCCACGGACTCGAGCCTGTTGCTCGACACGTCGGCGTTTTTTGCGTTGAACGATCGCGTGACGTTTACCGCAACGCTCGAAAACCTGAGCGACGAAGCCGACGTCGTCGGCAGGACGCCGTACGGCGCCCGGCCGAACAAGGCGAGAACGTTCACGTTGGGTGTTCGCCTGGAGCTGTAGAACCCGAAAGAGTCTGCTGGGAACGGGCCGGTCCTCGACTCGCGGTTCCCGGTGCATGCGGACAGCGTGCTGATCGCCGGAGCGACCCGGCGGGAATCCCTCGCGAATCTTCCAAATCGCCCAGACCTGATCGAGGTCTGGGCGATCCAGGGTGTCGATCGATCAGAATCGCAGCTCCGCGAAGGCGCCGATCACCCGCTGATGAGGCTTGAGCCGGATGCCGCTTGCGCCGAAGTTCTCCTGAGTGCCGGTGTAATACTCCTCGTCGGTGAGATTCTCGACGAACGCACCAATCGAAAACCGCTCCGCATCGTAACCCGCGCGGAGGTTCACCAGGTCGTAGTCGGGACTTCGGAACGGAAACTCGCCGAACGGAAGGTTGCGAACCAAACCGGAGTTCGGCGAGGGTCCGGTGGTCTGCAGAACGGTGAGCCCCTCCACGTCGGAATATTGCCCGTCTCGATGGATGAAGTCGGCGCGCAGCCAGTACTCCTCGCCGCCGGCCGTCGGCCACCGATACTCGACGAACGCGTTCCAGGTGAGCTCCGGCGCCTTCGGAATCTCGAGGCCCTTGAGGTCGACCTCGAAACCGCCCGTGATCTGCGCGGTGGTGTCGCTCGTGATCTCGGTGTCCAGCAATCCCAGAGACCCGCCGAACGTGAACTGGTCCGTGACCAGAGCGAGGAACTCGAATTCGAGTCCGCTCGCCTCCGCGTCCTCGACGTTGATGGTCTGCTCGAAGTTCGAGGTCAGGTCACCGGGCGTCAGGAGGCGGAAGGCCTCGAGCTGCAGATCGTTCCAGTCCAGGTGGAAAACGGAGGCGTTCATCCGCAGGCGGCGGTCGAGCAGTTCGGTCTTGATGCCGACCTCGTAATTCCACAGCGTCTCATCGCCGTAGGCAACCGTGATGGCGGGCGATCCTTCGGCGTTGGTGTTGTTGCCGACGCTGTGTCCGCCGGCTTTGTAGCCTTTGGATACCGTGCCGTAGACGCTCACGTTGTCCGTCATCTGGACACGAAGCCCGACGCGCGGCGAGAAATCGTCGAAGTCCTCACTCGCCGCGGCTTGCGGTCGCTCGACGTTGATGAAGCTGCCGTAAAACCCGACGGGATCGACCGCCGGGTCCGGCGCGTCCGGCCCCGGCGCGATGCCGAAAGACCGGATCGAGTTCCTGATCTCGTCGCGCGTGTAGCGGCCGCCGACGAAAACGTCGATCGCGTCACCCACGTGGAAGGTGACATCGGTAAACAGCGCGGCGCTGTCGACGTTGAAGGCCTTGTCGTTCAGGAACAGACCGAGCCCGGTCGGGAAAGGCGGCAGAAAGCTGATGCCGTTGATTGCCGCGGTCGGGTCGCTGGAAATCGCGACGTAGTTGTCCTGCCGCTGGCGGTCGCGTGCGTGCAGCACACCGGTGACCCAGTCCAGGCGTTCGCCGCTGTATTCGAGGCGTAGCTCACCGCTGTAGGATCTGCCGTCGTATTCGTTCGTCCGGCTCAGCGCGTCCAGGTCGCCGATCAGGTCCTGGTCGAAAAAACGCCGCTGTTCGGCATCGATGATTCCGGCAATCGCCTTGAACGTCCACGCGTCCGACAGGCGATGTGCGGCGTTGACGACGAACAACGTGGATTCCAGCTTGTTGAATTCGTCGAGGTCGTGGCTCAGGCGATCGCGGTTCTGCGGCCAGAATCCCGTGCCGGGATCGATCGCGTCGCTGATCCGCAGCGTGTCCACCGTGTCGAGATCCAGCACGCCCGACGGGACGGTTTCGTCGTGACCCTGATCCTCGTCCGAGTGCATCAGCGTGAACTCGATCGTCGTGTCGTCGGTCGGTTCCCACGCGGCCTTGACGCGCATCATGAGCCAGTCGTGCCCGCTGTCGTCAGCGCCGCCGTCGGTGATGTTTCGCACGCTGCCCGCGTTGTCTTCGTAGAACACGACGCCCCTGGCCCTGAACGTATCGGACACCGGCAGGTTGAGCATGCCCGTGAGGCTGTACGTCTCTCCGGTGAGACGGTAGTTTTCCGCGCCCAGTCTCAGTGCCGCCGCAAATTCGTCGTCCGGGCTTCGTGTCGTCAGGTTCAACGCGCCGCCCAGGGAATTGCGGCCGAAGTAGGTTCCTTGCGGTCCGCGCAGGACCTCGACACGCTCCATATCGGCAAGAAAGGGATTTGCAATCTGGTTCGGCACCGATGCGACGCTGAAACCGTCGAGGTAGACGCCCACCGAGTTGATGAACGCATTTTCCCCGGATACGAGGTTGTTGATCCCTCTTATCGACAGGCCGAGCCCGCGGGAACCCGATTGGCCGTCTTCGGTGAAGCTCACGTTCGGCGTGAGCGCGAGGTAGTCGGTCGCGGCCTGGATATTGTTTCTCTCCAGTTCATCCCCCGTGAAAACGGTCACGCTCACGGGAACCTCCTGCAGGTTCTGTTCGCGCCGCTGCGCCGTGACGACAATCTCTTCGATGGCGATCTGATCGGCGCCCGCTGCGCGAGCGTGCGGCGATAGCGCGGCTACCGTCATGGCCATTGTGATGATACCGGTGATTCCCGGCGCCTTGAGTTTCCCGCGGTCGGGTGATGACCGGGAATTTCCCGGGCTTCCGATCGGTGGTTTTGTGCGAGTTGTTGTAGACACGTCGAGTCTCCTTGAATGTCTCTGGTTGATAGCAACGGTCGGGAACGACGGTTAATCCGGCGTCTCCGGGCCGCCTGAATGGTCAAGATGTGCGGTTGTCCCGCGGCCTGGCAGCGCGCAAATCGCGTAGCCGCCGTATTCGTCCCTCCAGAACGCGAAGCCGCGCGTCCGATGCACGGTTCCAGCGTCTGCTCGTCGGGGCCTTGTGGGTAAATCTGAACGTCATGTCGTTCTTCACTGTCGATATCGGTGTCGTGTTTGCAGCGGCGTCAGCGTCGACCGGCACCGGTTGCGTTCACCGCCGGCGCGCTCGGGGATTCCTTTGGCAGGGATACGTCCTGAAACAGCAGCATCTCGGGCAGGCGCGCGGACGCCCCGTCGTAGAAGCCGGCTTCCATGCCCTCCACGTTGCGGGGATTGACGAAGGTGCCGAACACGATGTCCCAGAGCGGCAGGTCGGAATAGTTGTAGTGATGGATGCCGCGTCCGTGGTGCACGCAGTGGCTTTCCGGTCGCTGAATGAAATAACCCAGCCAGTGCGGCGTCCGGACGTTTGCGTGCTGGAACATCGCGTTGAACGTCAGGAACGCCGCGCCGATTGCCGCCGCTTCGGCGCCGAGGCCGAGCAGCGGAATGAAAACCAGGCTCGCCCAGGTCGTAAAAAAGAAGACGTCGACGGGATGAAGATAGTAGGCGCCGAACGCGTCAACGCGCTCCGCGCTGTGGTGCATTTGATGAGCGAGCCGCCACAGGGCATCGAAGCGGTGGATGCTCCGGTGGTACCAGTAGTGCACGAATTCGTACACGAGCACGCCGACCGCGGCGCCCCAGATCGTACCCAGGCTCTTCAGTTCGAACAGCGCAAAGTCGCCGAGCAGGGCCGCCCAGCCGCTTGCGGTCAGCATCGACAGCCAGACGGCAGCCGCGGTCACGACGATGCCGCGAATACGCCAGGCCCGTTGACGTCGGTACTGGCGATGGCCGCGAAATGCGTCCAGAAGGATGAACGCCGGGATCAGCGCAAGCGCCACGTAGCCCAGGATTTCGACCATGATTTTTCTCCTCGTCTGCCGGGCTCTCGTTTCGAGAGCGGTGGGAATGGTCGACGAGGGCGCCGATGGGCGCTTGACGAAAAAGCGATATTTCTATGAAAAAAACATGACCGAAAGCCGTGGCGCGGATTTCGGGCAGCGGACGGTGACAGATACGGGCTAGAGGTCCGCGACCAGGGCCTCGAAATCGGGGTGAGCGCGCAGCGCCGCGAAAAACGGATCGTTACGGACGCCGATGACCTCCCGGCCGCCGATTTCCGCCGCGGCGCGAAGTTCGTCGATAGCGGCGCTGTCGTTGCCGAGCCCCGCGTGCACGGTCGCGAACACCAGCCTCGATATCCGCTCCGTTTCGGCGCGCTGCTCGAGTTCGGCGAGCAACGCCTCCGCATCGGATCGCCGTCCGAGCCGGCCGTAGACGTGGGCGAGCCTGCCGACGGCTCCCGCCTCGCGTTGTTTCGCATCGACCGCAAACTCGAAAATTGTCACCGCTTCGTCGATGCGCCCCAGCGCCACGAAAACGAAACCGCGGGTATCGGCGACCATCGCGCGCTCCGCACCCCGCGCCTCGGCAATGTCGAGCTGCCGCAAGGCTTCCTCGAAGCGGCCCGCGTCGATCAGCCGGTTCGCGACCTCGAGGTGATTGCGGCCTTGCGCCGGAAAACGGCCCGCGAAATCGCGCGTAAGTGCGACGGCCTGATCGTGCCGCCCCAGCATCGAATAGACGTGCGCCAGGCTCCATACCGTCCCGCTGTCGTTCGGATCGAGTTCCAGCGCACGCTCCAGATCGGTCAGGGCACCAATCCAGTCGCGATCGTAAACCGCGCGGATGTAACCGAGAATCGACTGCGCCGTCGCAAGCTCGGGTTCGAGCTCCAGTGCGCGCAGCGCGGCGGCTCTCGCCCTGGGATACGCCTCGTCCGGAGTAAGATAACCGACGCCGGTTGCCGCGTGGTTGTAGGCGTAGGCCAGCCAGTCCCAGGCGTCCGCAAATCCCGGGTCCAGCGAAACCGCACGCTCGAAGCGCATCACCGATTCGCGTATGTCGCCCGGCAGCTGTCGCCGGTAGTGAAACTTGCCGAGCATGAAGGCGTCGTAAGCTTCGATGTTGTCGGTCGGCAGGTTCGTCCCGCGCGAGGGCGCATCATCACCCAGCGTGACTTTCAGCGCGCTCGCGATTTCCTGGGCGATTTCGTTCTGAATGGAAAACAGGCTGGCGACCGACAGCGATTTCTCGATGCTTCCCGCCCATAGGTTCGCATCGGTGTCTGCCTGAATCAGCTGCGTCGTCACGCGTACCGTATCGCCGGCCTGGCGCACGCTGCCGTCGACGATGATGTCGACACCCAACTCCCGAGCAATGTCGCGCAATGATTTTTCACGGCCGCGGTACTGTAACGTCGATGCCCGTGAACGCACCGCCAATGCGTCACCCTGAGACAGTTCCCCGATCAACTCCTCGTGTACGCCGTCCGCGAAATACTGTTTGTCCGATTCACCCGAGTTTGCAAACGGCAGCACGGCAACTGCAATGTCGCCACGGGGGACGACGTCTTCAGACAAGCGCCATATTCCGAGCGAGGCAAAGGCGGCGAGCCCAATCAGTGCGATCGTCCGCAAATGCCCCCTGAACCCGGTGCGCCGGCCGGTTGGCACGGGTTCTCCGACAGGCGTTATCTCGGCGACGAGGCGGTAGCCGCGTTTCGGGATGGTTTCGATGTATTCACGGGACCCCGCGCGGTCGCCAAGCTGCCGCCGGAGCTCGGCGATGCACTTGTTCAGCGGATCGTCGCTGAACGCGCGGCCGTGCCATACCTCCTCCTGGAACGTTTCCCGATCGACGACTTCGCCGGGCCGCCTCGCCAGGCACAGCAATACGTCCATCGATTTGGGCGTGATCCGGCGATTGCCGTCGGGCCCGTGAATTACGCCGCGCAGCGGCGTCACGTGCCATTTGCCGAGCCTGAACTCGTGGTGTCGGTCGGTGTTCACAAGCTTAGTATGCGACGGACTCCGCGGTTTCGCCATTGTATGGGGGGCGCAATCCCCTGGTTCTGAGCGTGATCCGGGGAGGTAAGAAAAAGCTCAGGTTTTTTTCACGGAATTCTCAAGTATCCGCCGCCGATAACCCGCACATTGGGTCCCGCATCGGGCGGGTTGCCCAATGCGCCAACGGAAAACCGAGGAGAGTAAAACCGTGAAGAAACTGAGCACGATAATCGCGTTGGTCGTAGCCGCCATACTCGTCATCAATGGTCCCGCGTCCCCTCCTATAGAGACGGCTGACGACAAACTCACCGACCGGTCGCCGGTGGACGCCGATCCGGTGGTCGCGAGTTTCGAGCGCGAGTTGGCCCGTAAACCGGCTCAGACGGCGCCCGTACGTCGCGACGCGATTGACGACGACGTCCTTTACAGAACGATGAACGAGATCCACTGGACACCGGACGACCGGAGCGCGGTCGATATCGCTGAGGAGAAATCTGACGAGCTGGGTTTGCTCGATGAGATCGAACTTGAATCTGACGAATAGGCGAATGAATGGCCGGGCGCTAAACGCGGTGCGGGCTCTCGAGCGTCAAAACAGCAAAAACCCGATGAGTCCGAGTATCAGCAGTGCACAAAGGCCCTGCACCAGCGTTCCGAGCGTGTGCAGTTGATAGCCTTGCCGCACGCTCATTCCGGAGAACTGGGTAACGACCCAGAAGTAGCTGTCGTTGGCGTGCGATACGACCATCGACCCGGCGCCGATAGCAACGACGGCCAGGGCGCGGCCCTGGTCCGAGTCCAGGCCCAGGCTCGGCAACAAGGTCGAGACGATGCCCGCGGTCGTAATGATCGCAACGGTCGATGACCCCTGGGCCGTCTTGATGATTGCCGCGATAATGAAGGGCAGCAGCAGGCCGATCTGCGGGCTGATGGCCACGCCGCCGACGACCTCGGCGATGCCGGATTCCTGTAGCACCCGGCCGAAGGCGCCGCCGGCACCGGTTACTATGATAATGAGCGCGGCGTTACGAACGGCTTCGCCGGCCCAGCCTTTTTCGGACATCAGCTCGCGCGACGGACGGTGGGGAAGCAGCAACGCGAACGCGACGCCGATCAACAGGGCAACGGCCGGCTGACCGACAAACTGACTGGCCTGCGCGATAGTCGATTCCCCGAGCGGTCGGCTCGGCAGCTGGCTGATCGAGCGTAATACGATCAGAGCAATCGGTACGAAGATCGGTAAAACGGTCAATCCCAATCTGGGCGGCGGTCGATCCACTAAATCGTCATTTGACGGCGCTTGCAGGGGTTTCAGCGAAACGCTTGCCGCAAACCGGGCGGCAAACGCCAGTCCGCCGAGCAGCGCCGTTGCGCTGACCAGCAGTCCCCAGGCAATCACCAGACCAAGATCCGCGAGCAGAATGCCGGCGGCCGCCACGGGACCCGGTGTCGGCGGGACCATCGTGTGAGTTGCATAAAGTCCCAGCGCCAAAGCCACGGCGCCCACCGCAATGTTGGCACGCGCTTTTGTCGCGAGTGCGCTGTTCACGGGCGAGAGCAGTACGTAGGCAACATCGCAAAAGACCGGCATCGATATGATGTAACCGATCAGACCCATGGATACCGGCCCGCGTCGCGGCCCGACGGCGGTCACGATCCGCTCGGCCAACAGGGAGGCTCCGCCCGAACGGCTGAGAAACGTGCCGATAATGGAGCCCGCGAGTATCACGATACCGATATAGGCAATGGTGTCACCGAATCCGCGGTTGATGGACTCGATCAGGTCGTTTGCGGGCATGCCGACACCAAAGCCATAGCCGAACGCGGCGAGAATCAGTGCGATGAAAGGGTGGAGCTTGCCAAGCGTCGTCGCGGCGACGATAAAAACAATCGCGAGCGCGAGGAAGAGTATTTCGCTCATTGTAAAAGCGACGTTCTGATCGCGGGAATTCGAGACCGGTGAACCGTGTTGCTGTCCCGCACTAGACCGTACAGGTCCCTGGTGCTGGTGCTTCGGTCCCAGGCGATACCTTGACCGTCGATCTCGGCCGGGACGCGAGTTCGATAAACGAGTTCGCTGCCCGCATCCGGCAATTCGACCACGTAAAGCCAGGCGCCGTCGTGACCGCTCAGGTACAAAAGGCCGTCGTCACCCCACGCGCCGCCGGAGTTGCTGTAGGGTGCGAACGTGTCGACCAGTTCGTCCGGTAGAGTGAATGCCGCCTGGCGTTGCCAACGCGGGTCGAAACGAATCAGCGTCGACCACTCCGGACCCTTGCCGGGCTCGCCGCCCCTGCCGGCATAGTGCGCGAACATGACCCACCAGCTGTCGTCGTAGTAGTCGACCCAGGTGGCCGAGCCCGCATAGATTCCGAAGCTGTGCGAGCCGACGTGCGTCAGCGATCCGGAATCCCAGATTTCAATCGAGCTGACCATCGGAGTGTCCGGGTAGTTGGAGTGTGCGCAGTACAGTCGGCCATCGATCACGACGCCGCTGTTGAGGTGCTGGATTCGTTTTCCATCGCGACCGTCCCAATGACCGAGCCGCGTCCCGTCTCGTTTGTCGTATTTGCCGATGTACTGATTGTCGATCACGTACAGCGCCTCGGCGTCGACCGCGACACCCTGGCGCGCCTCCGGCGCGGTCAGCAGCGGCTCGGGAGCCTGGCCTGCGGCGGCGCCGGACAACAGCAGCGTTAGGAAACGCCAGCCGAGGGTCGGCGGTGCATGCGCGATTGTTCGGATCATGTGAAACCGGTCATGGGGTAAAAACAACTTGTAATTTTTATTACAATAGATCTATATTAACGCTATTGTGAAACAATACGCAAAACCTTTGGTGTTACCCCGCAACTCCGAGTCGAACCGTGCCGAAGCGACGTTACCGCTGCTGCTCGAAAGTGCGGTCGCGGCTGCGCAGGCTGAATCGTGTCTGCCGAAGGCTCTTGCCGATATCAATATCGGAAACGCCCGCAGCGTGCTCGTTCTCGGCGCGGGCAAGGCGGCGGCGCCGATGGCGGTGGAGGCCGAGCGCCATTTTCGGGCGCGGGGACTCCCGGTATCGGGTTTGGTCACGGTACCTTACGGACATCTGTCGCGTGTTCTGCCGACGGGCGTGGAGGTCGTCGAAGCTTCGCATCCGCACCCGGACGAAGCCGGGATTCAGGCGGCGCGCCGCCAAATGCAGCTGGCCGCGGAGAGTGGCAAAAATGACATTGTCGTATTTCTCGCGTCCGGCGGCGGTTCGGCGCTGCTGCCTGCGCCGGTGGACGGCGTGAGCCTGGCCGACAAACGACGGGCAATTGCGTTGTTGATGGACAACGGTGCACGGATCGCCGACATCAACTGCGTGCGTAAGCATTTGTCGGCGATTAAAGGCGGGCGTTTGGCGAAGCTCGCACAACCGTCGCGTGTAGTAAACCTGGTCATCTCGGATATTCCCGGCGACAACGCCGCCGACGTCGGCTCCGGACCGGCCATGCCGGACACGAGCACACTCGAGCAGGCGCACCTCGCAATCGCGGCGTGCAAAAGACAAATGCCGGACAGTGTGTTGCAGGCGCTGACTCGTGCGGAGAACGAAACGCCAAAAGCCGATGAGCTTGGCGCCGTTGAAGCCCGCGTTGTCGCCTGCGCGGCCGACGCCCTGGACGCGGCGGCCGGGACCGCCCGCTCACTCGGCTGGGAGCCGGTCATGCTCGGTGACGACCTGGAGGGTCCGGCCGACGAGTTGGCGCGACAACACGCGCAACTGGCGCTTGAGTACGCGGGCCGGCCTGGGCGATGGGCACTGTTGTCCGGGGGTGAAACCACGGTGACGCTCGCGACGGTGCCAGGCCAGGAAACCGGCAAGGGCGGCCGAAACACCGAATACCTCGCGGCGCTGGCCCTGGCGCTGGACGGTCATGCCGCGGTGCACGCACTTGCCGCCGACACCGACGGAATCGACGGCGTCGGCGGTCATGCCGGTGCACTGATCACGCCGAGCAGCCTGTCCCGCGCGCGCGAGGCGTCAATCGATTGGGCAGATCATCGTGCGTGTCATTGCACCCGCGATCTGTTTGACGCACTCGGCGATCTGATCGTCTCCGGCCCGACGCTTACCAACGTGAATGACTTTCGCGTGATCCTCGTGGACACGCAGTCCTCTTAACAGCTTGTTGGAGTTTTAATGACACAGCCACAAAAAACGGTGCGGGAACTGATCCACGATCACGGGCCATCGATGACGCCATCGGATCAGAAAATCGCGCGCGCGTTACTCGCCAACTACCCCGTTGCCGGTCTGGGAACCGTCGCCGAGCTTTCGGAGGCGGCCAACGTCAGCGCGCCGTCGGTAGTGCGGTTCGTGAAACGTCTGGGGCTGACCGGCCATTCGCAGTTTCAGCAACGCATACAGGCCGAGATCGAAGGCTCACTCGTCGCGCGCGCGCATGCGCGGCCGGTACGCAGCGCCGCGGCACACCTGCCGGAGTACGCAGCGCAATACGCCGGAGCAATGGCTTGCGGCATCGACGACACGCTTGAGCGCGTTCAGCCCGCCGAACTCGCCGGCGCCGTGCGGCTACTGTCGGACCTTCGTCTACGGGTCCTGGTGCTCGGCGATGCCTCGAATGCCCATTTCGTCACCGCGTTTCACCGCCGCCTTTTTGCAATGCGGCCCAACTGCCAGTCGCTGGACCCGGACCCGTTGACACGTACCGATGCTTTGATGAGCGTGAACAAAAACGACGTTGTTGTCGCCTTCGACCATGACCCCGCGGCCGAAACCACCGAAGCGTTTTGCCGCCTGGCCGCGGAACGCGGCGCGCAGCTGATCGTGTTTTCCAACGCGCCGGACAGCGCATCGGCGGCGCTTGCACGTTACGTGTTTTTGTCGGCAGGCGGCACCGGATCCATGGTGCCAACGGCGTGCCTCAGCGAGATTGTGCTGCTGGGCACGAGAATCGCGATCGGAAAACCGGCGAAGGACCGCCTGCAACAACTCGAAGCACAGGGCGCGATCGTCTATGCGTTCGACCGCAATACCTGATTTCCTAATTTGTCTCGTGATGTAACAAAAATTTCAAATAGCGAAAACTACTGCGCAGAAGATCGGATTCCTTTCACGCCGACGCCGCGCTGACCCGGGGGGATGACCATGAACACTGCAAAGCTTAGGAGCCTGCCACCGGCCTATCCGGACTTCCATCGTTCGTTACGTAAGCACTCGCCGTTACCGGCACGTTTCGCGCCGTCGTTGCGATATCTGACATTGTTGCTGGTCCTCGGCTGGAGCCATGCACAAGCCGGTGACGTCGCCGGCGTGATTCGCAGTCCGCTGCTGCAGCAGAATGTGGAGGGCGCCACCGTGACGGTCGAGGGCCTCGATCGGCGTACGGCCACCGACCGCAGCGGTCGTTTTGTTCTGCGTGACCTGCCCGCCGGCAGTTATACGCTGAACGTCGCCGCTGCGGGTTTCCAGCGTCAACAGCTCCCGATAGTTGTCTCAGCAAGCGGCCGTGTCGAGGTGAGCGTCGTACTGGAGACTCTCTACGAAGAGATCGAAGAGATCGTCGTTACGAGTGCACGCGCCTCGCAGCTACTTGCGCTGCAGCGCAAGCGGTCGGCGGATCGTATTCTGGATGCGATATCGGCCGACTCGGTCGGCAAACTTCCGGATTTCAATGCAGCCGAAGCCATACAACGCCTGCCGGGCCTGAGCGTCGAACTCGACCAGGGAGAAGGGCGTTATCCGATCGTCCGCGGGATCGATTCCAATCTCAACAACGTCACCATCGACGGTAACCCCGTCGGCGCACCGGAGGGTGAGGGGCGCCGCGTGGCGTTGGACGTCGTGCCTTCGGACCTGATCGCCATTGTCGAAGTCGTGAAGGCCGCTACACCGGACCTCGACGGTAACGCGGTCGGCGGCAACATCAACATTGTCACCCGTAGTGCCTTCGCGAGCGACGACTCCTTCGGAACCGTCAGTGTGCGTGCCGGCCACAACGACAAGAGCGGCCGCTCTCCCTACGGTCTGAGCGGCACCTGGGGCGGCAAGCTCGGCGCAAACGAACAGTTCGGAGTGGTGGTGGCCGCGAGTTATTACGATCGGCGGTACGAGACCGATCTCCTCGAGGGCCTGGATTGGTCGGAGTTTGCACCGGGCAGCTTCAGTCCGGAGCAGGTGCGGCTGTTCGATTACGATATTACCCGCGAGCGTATCGGCCTCAACGCCAACCTGGAATACCGTCGCTCCGACACCAGCCTCTTTTACCTGCGCACCATCTTCAACGAGTTCACCGACGAGGAAGCTCGTGATCAGCTGGATCTGGACGCGGCGCGCGGTGATCAGAGCGCAGTGTCGGCAACCGTGGTGCAAAACTCCGAAGGGCGGGCGTCACGCGAGTTCCGCCAGAACGATCAGACGCAAAAACTCAACAACATCTCGTTCGGCGGAGAATTCGACTGGGACGGCAAACTGTTCGAGACCAGCTATACGTATTCGCGGGCGGAGGAGATCACGCCGCGGCGCATCGATTGGGAATACCGTTCGTCCGGTAGCGCATTCCCGAACACCATCGACGTGGGTTCGCTGTTTTTCGAGCTGGACGCCGGCGCCGCCATCAACGATCCCGCAAACTTCGATTTTCGCCGGGTGTTGTTCCGTACCGACGACATCGAGGAAGACATACACACGATCAAGGGCGATCTGCAAATTCCCATGGAGTTCGGCTCGAATCCCGGCTTTCTAAAGTTTGGTCTCAAGGTCAGCGCCCGGGACAAGCTCAGGGACCGCAACAACGAGAACTACACCGATGCGCAGGATTTCACGCTTGCCGACACCGGCCTTTTTCTTGGCGCACCCTCGGACTTTCACAACGATCGTTACGATCTGGGGCCGCGCCTCGATTTCGCCGCGCATCAGGCGCTGTTCGGGTCCGACCCGGCGTTGTTCGAGTTCGATGCCGAGGACTCGGCGTTGGACTCGATTGCATCGGACTACGATCTGGAAGAAACGATCTCCGCCGGCTACGGCATGCTCAGCGTGGATATCGGCGACGTCAACATCGTCGCCGGTGTGCGCGCCGAATACACGGACGCCACCTACGATGCGTTTATCGTCGACCTGCCGGTCGACCCGGTAAATCCGGCGACGCCGATTTCGGACCGGGCCAGTTATCTCGATTGGTTGCCCAGTATTCACATGAACTGGCGGCCGGGCGACAACTGGGTGGTGCGCGCCGCTTGGACCAACACGATCGGACGGCCGAACTTCGAGGACGTTGCCCCCTCGCTGGAATCCGATGACGGCGAAGGCGAGGCGGGTAACTCGGATCTGAAACCGTTCGACTCGATGGGTTTCGATCTGTCTTTCGAGTACTACCTGCAGCCCTCCGGCGTGGTCTCGTTGGGCGTGTTCTACAAGGACATCGACAATCCGATTTTCACCCGCGTGAGCGACAACGTGACCTTCCGCGGCATCTTTTTCGACGAACTGGCTCAGCCGGAGAACGCCGACAGCGGCAGTCTGCTGGGACTGGAGTTCAATTGGGAACAGCAGTTCGTCATGCTGCCGGCGCCGTTCGATGGGCTCGGTGCGTCGCTGAACCTCACGTTCATCGATTCGGAGGTGGACGTATTCGGCCGCGAGAGTGACGACCTGCCGTTTTTCCGCCAGCCCGACATGATCGGCAACGCGGCCGTGTATTACGCAATCGGCCCGTTCGAGATCCGGGCGGCCGCTACCTACCGTGACGACTACCTGCAGGAGATCGGCGGTAACAACGAAGAGGACGTTTATTTCGGTGAACGCACTCAGGTCGATGTGAAGTTTTCCTACGCGCCAACCGATCGTTGGTCGTTCTTCGGGGAAGTGCAGAACGTCAACGACGCCTCGCGTCGTGAGTTCCAGGGCAATGCGAGCCGTTTGTTTGCCGACGAGCTGTATTCGTGGACCACTCTCGTCGGCGCGTCGGTGACGTTTTAGAGGCGGTCTCGACGGTGTCCGACTGTTCCGAATACGATCCGGTTCGCCCGTCCCTTGCCGATAGGCATAAGGCGCACATCGTCTCCGACGGACGTACCCTTCCAGCCATCCGGTTCGACACATGAGAGCACCAAAACAATTCACGATTCGTACGATTGCGATACTTATCGTATTCATCACGTCGGCGTGCGGTACCTCGTCAAATACACCGGAGCCGGGTCCTTCGTTTATCGTCATCGGTGACTGGGGCGATCATGGAACAGAGGCACAGCGTGCGGTTGCCGCGGCGATGGACCGCGTTGCCGCCAACCGTCGAGTCGATTTCATTGTCACCGTCGGTGACAATTTTTACGAACGCGGTGTAGCGACGGTCGACGATCCCCTGTTTCGACGCTCGTTCGAGACGGTTTACGATCTTCCGGCGCTCGAACGCCTGGATTGGTACGCGACACTCGGAAACCACGATTACCAGGGAAATTACCGGGCGCAAATCGAGTACGGCAATGTGAATGCGCGCTGGCACATGCCGGCCCCGTACTATTCGGTATCCGTTCCGCACGACGGCGACGAGTCCGTTCTGCTGGTTTTCGCCGATTCCAATCCGTACGTCCGGTCGTATCAGCGTCGGCCCGAAAAATACCTCGGTATCGGCGACGCGGGTCCGGCCGCGCAGCTGATCTGGCTGGAGGAAACGCTCTGCGGCTCATCGGCGCGGTGGAAGTTCGTTTTTGCGCACCACCCGTTCGTCTCCCGCGGTCACCACGGCGACACCGTCGAGTTGCATGAGTCCTGGTGGCCCATCCTGAAAGAATGTCAGGCGGATATCTATTTTGCCGGACACGAGCACCATTTGGAGTATCGCGAGCTGGGGCCCAATTTGCTGCAGGTCATCTCCGGCGCAGGATCGCGTCTGCGCCCCGTCGAAAAAAGCGATCAGACTGCGTTCGTGGAAAGTGAGCTGGGTTTCGTGTGGGTGTCGGTAGCGCGAAGTTCGGTTTCGATTGAGTATGTATCGCACGACGGCTCGACGCTGTTTACATCGGAATGGCGACGCTATCGCTGAAATTTGCGGGCTCGTCGCGAGACATTACAGCATGTCCTTCAGCTTGTAATACATCATGCCCAGCGCGATGATCTGGTTGCCCATCCATCGCGAGCCGGGCAGACGGATGTGCTCAATGCCGGCGAACAAGTCGAACCTTTCCATCGTGCCGCCGATGGCGTCGGCAACAATCTCACCCATCAGGTGAGTCCCCGTTACGCCGTGACCGGAATAGCCCTGGCAGTAATAGACGTTGCCGTTGATCCGGCCGACGGCCGGAATCCGATTCAGCACGATGCCGATTTTGCCGCCCCACTCGAATTCGATGCGAACGGTCTCGAGCTGCGGGTAAATCTTCAGCATTCGGGGGCGGATGTAGGCTTCGATGTTCGCCGGGTCCCGCCCGGAGTAGTTGCAGGCGCCGCCGTACAAAAGGCGATTGTCGGCGGAGAGGCGGTAATAGTCGACGATCTCGTTGAGGTCGCTAACCGCGACGTCGCGAGGGTTGATCTCCGCGACGACGTCCCCGGGCAGCGGCTCGGTGGCGATGATGTAACTGCCGGCCGGGAAAACCAGGCCGGACAGCTGTCCTGGTTCTAGGCGGTTGTAGGCGTTGCCGGCCAGCACGACGGCATCGGCTTCCACGCGTCCGGATACCGTGACGACCGCCGGACGTTTGCCGTGCTCGATGACGGTAACGGGTGATTGCTCGAAAATCCGGACTCCGAGATCGCGCGCCGCGCGCGCTTCCCCCAGACACAAATTGAGCGGATGCACGTGGCCGTCGCGAAAGCATGCGAAACCGCCGTAAAAGGCATCGGTGCCGAGCATGTCGCGGGTCTCGTCGCGGTTCCAGACCTCATACGGATGGGGAAAATGTCTGCTGGCTCGTTCCTCCGCCGACTCTTCTATATAGGCGACCTGGCTCCGCTTGCGCGCGACCTCGACATAACCGTCCTTGAGATCACAATCGATCGCGTATTTTTCGACCCGCTCGCGAATGAGCGTATTCCCTCGCCAGCGCAGGTCCCACAGCATATCGGCGATGCCGTTGCCGTGTTTTTTCCTGATTTTCGAGAGTCCGCTGATACCGTTGATCATCTGCCCGCCGTTGCGACCCGATGCGCCCCAGCCGATCCGATTCGCCTCGACAAGCGCCACGGCGTAGCCGCGTTCGGCCAGGGTCAGCGCGGTCGCAACGCCCGTGAATCCGCCGCCGACGATGCACACGTCGGCCGACGCTGCGCCTTCGAGCACGGGATAGCTCGCGCCGCCCACCGCCGAAGCGGCGTAATACGAAGCGGTGTGTTCCTGCTGCTGATTTTCCGGATTCATGGCGAAACCTGTCCCATTCGACCGCAAACTATCACGACTCGCTACGAGCGTGTCCTGGCTCAGCTTCTCGGCGGCTGCTACGCTTGCGGGATGAAATGCACGGAGGCATCGCACGAATGACGCTGGCATCGCTTTTGATCGTGCTGAACGTCGCCCTGGCCGCGAACTCTCCTTGTTTGGTTGGCGCCGCGGAGTTGCAGCTTGTAACCGCGGACGGCAATTGCGAATCGCTCGCCGGGAGTGGGCGCCTCGACGTTTCGCCCGGTGAGCCGGTCAGTCTGGTCTGGCGGGCGCTGGACCGCGACGACGTCCTCGTACTCGACAAACACCCCGCCATCACCGTGACCGTCGACGACGGCGGCGAAGTGCTGGACGCTCTCCGGCCGCGCGCCGAGGATCTCGGTCTCAACTATTACGCCGTTGCGGCTGTCGTGGAATCCGATCAGCCGTCCCGGCTCATCACGATTCACGCCCGGTCCGGTTTCTCGGCCCGATACCAGATCAGCTCCGCCGGCGAGTTCCGCTCGCTCGATTTATCGAGTGAGCGTTGGAGTATCGTTGTGCTGGCGACGCTGGCGGTGATGACCGTCGTGAACCTGTTCGCCTTCATAGTACTGCGCGAGCGCGCATTCGCCGCCTATGTCTGCTACATCGGCAGCATGCTGCTGTTTTTTTCGATGGACGAGGGGCGCGCCTACGGTTGGCCGCTCATCGAACATCTGCGCGCGCTCGGCCTGGGCGGTGTTTGGGCCATGGGCATGTTGACCGCGTTTTTTGTCGTAGCGTTCGCGCGCGCGTTCGCGGAACTGGACTATTTTGTGCCGCGCCTCAGCGGAGTCCTGACGGTTGCGCAATGGGGAGCGCTGGTTCTCGGCGCGATCGCGCTTTTTCCCGCGGCGGCCGCGGTCCGGCCGCTGCTCAACCTCTACCTGGCGACGTTCTCCGTCCTGATCATCGTCGCGGCCTGGGTGGCCTGGCGCGGCGGAAGCCGTTATGCAGGCTACTTCCTGCTTGGATGGGTGCCTCTGACCGCGGTCACCGTATTGCTTGCGTTGAACAGCGAAGGCTGGCTCCCGGGCGACCACGGCATGCGGAGCTTCCATCGTGTCGTCGCGGCGTTGGAGGCCATACTGTTCTCCCTGGGGCTCGCGGACAAAGCGCTGCGCTATCGCCACGAACGCGACAGTTTGCTCAGCCTGTCGGAACGCGACGAGCTGACCGGGGTCCGTAATCGTCGCGGTCTCCAGCGCGCCTTCTCCGAACTCGCCGATGCCGCGCGCATGGAGCGGAGGCCATTGTCGATTTTGTTTTGCGACATCGACCATTTCAAAACCGTGAACGATCGGTACGGCCATGACGTCGGAGACGATTGTCTGCGGTTTGTCAGCGACGTCATCGGCAGGGAGCTGCGTGGCAACGACGTTTGCGGGAGGCAGGGCGGCGAAGAGTTTCTCGCATTGCTGCCGTATGCCGATCTTGGCGACGCCCTGGCGATTGCCGAGCGGATTCGGAAACGTGTACGCGCGCGGCCGGTAAGGTTCGGAGACCACGAGGTCTCTTTGACAATCAGTATCGGCGCCGCGCAGGCGGGCGAGGATTTCACCGGGGATTTCGACAAGCTGATTCGCCGCGCGGATCAGGCGATGTACAGCGCCAAACAGCGCGGTCGCGATCGTGTTGCAACACTTGAGGGAGTAGAAGATGAACTCGCAAACGGAGCCCACGCTGGAGCTTGATGACCTGATTCCGGGTGACGTGCTGCTGTCACTCGGGCCGGACGAGCTTTCCAAGCTGCTTGCGTGGAACGGTGACAGCGACTACAGCCACGGTATGCTCGTTTGCGATACCGAGAACCTGATCGAAGCCGCCGTTGTCGGCGTACGCATGGTACCGCTGGTCGAGCGAATTCATGATCATGACGAGATGCGTTACATCGACGTGTTTCGCGCGGTGGACGGGTCTTCCCGGCCCCGCTCCGAGCCCGAGCTTACGCCCGTAACGCGTAAGGCCGTCAGCTTCGACGGTTATCCTTACGCCCTCAACACCTTGAAGCAGCTCGGGGTCTTCGTGGCCATCCGGAACAAGCTCCCGAAAAAGCCGATTGCGCGCTGGGTGGTGCGTATTGCACTGGACTATCTGATGACTGACGAGGAAGGACACCTGACCTGTACCGAACTGCTTTATCGCGCGTACGACGAAGCCGACACGACGCCGCTGCACGCGTTGAGACCGAAAATCGTCGTGCAGCCGGCGAGTGACCGGCCGTTTCCGAAAATACGCTGGACAAAACTCTGGCGCGAAGTCCGCGCGCTGCGCAAGCGCCACAAGACGGCCGCGGACACGGCAGGTTTCAGCATGCGTACGCTTGGCGAGTCCAACGTCGGCGACGTCCTATCGGTCGACGTCGAAGAACTGCCTGAAACGCATCCGATGATCAACGACAGCGCGTTACAGCAGCAACTCGAGCGGGTGCGATCGAAACACGCTTCGCTGGTCACTCGCCACCAGCCGATGTCGGGTGCCCGGGAAATTGCCGGCGACTGGATCGATCCCAAACCCGATCCGCAGGCGGTGATACCCGTGGATTTCCAGAGTTCACCCAGCTACGTCAAGTTGGGCCGGCTGGCGATGCGGTAGCGGTCGGTTCCAGAGAGGGCTCGCAAATCGGGAATCAGGTGATAATCTGGCCATCAAACAGGGAGTGAACGTATGAGCTGTCTTGCGGTCGTTACCACCGTTGCCGATCGGGACGCGGCAAAGAAAATGGCCGACGTGCTCGTTGCACGCGGGCTTGCGGCCTGCGCGCAGATATCCGAAATCCAGAGTGTTTACCGCTGGCAAGGGGAGATTTGTCACGATCGCGAGTTTCGTGTGCTGTTCAAGACGATCGACGAACGTTATGCTGACGTCGAACGCGCCATACTTGAGCTGCACAGTTACGAACTGCCAGCCATTCACGCGTTTGACTTCGCGCGCGTTCACGCGCCTTATGCGGACTGGATAGAGAGTAGCTGTACCGTGCAACCGACGCCGGAATCCTGAGCCGATCGGCAATACGCGTACATCAGAGTGGTTGCGGCATGCCGGGTTTCAAGCCGTGATTTTCCCTGCGTCCTTGGCAAGTTTCAGCCGATCAGCGAAGAACTGGTCGAGGAAATCCCAGCGCTGCTGAAGCGCCGGTGAAAGAAAAGCCGGAACCGCGATTTACAGACCCAACCAGAGCCACGGCTCCGCGCAGGCGAGCTGCCGCCCTCCCGGGCTGAGCCCGACCCGGCGAAACGCCTCATCGAATATGTCTGCGCGTTCGGGGCGACCCGAGGCCAGTATCGATGTGGCCGTCACCGACACGGCCTGGGCCAGTTCCGGCATATCCGAACTCGTTGTCAGGAAGTTTTCCAGCGTGTAGAAAAAGTGTTGGAACGTGGTATCCCTGCCGAGCGAAACATCGCAGGTGTAACCGCTGTTGCCGGTGTGTCTCAAGCCCTCGGCGGCGAGAAAGAAGGCATGACTCGTGATATTCGATGAGTCGTGGGCGTTTCCAGAGATATCGTCGTAATGCTTAGGATCACCGAGTTGCGGCGGGTCCGCGATGTTGCGGTGAGCGCTGGTGCCGTTTTGAAACGAACCTTCGCCCATGAGCCAGTCCTCTGAATCAACGACAAGACCGAGCATGTCCGCAAACGACTCGTTCATCGCGTTCGCGTCCCGGCCGTTGTCGAGTTTCGCGGTAAACTCGATGACGCCGTGCATGAATTCGTGAGCGATGATGTCGTTTGCGCATCCGAATGCTCGGAACGTGTCTCCCGTGCTTTCGCCGAAGACAAGGGCCTGGCGACTTGGCAACCAACGGGCATTGTTGAGACCGGGAAAATGGGCCCCTGCGGCGATACGCAGCCCCTGGTCATCCCAGCCTTCGCGACCGGTCAGCGTTCTGAGACGGTCATACGATAGTCCGAGCCAGTAATGAATATTGACTTCGGCTTGCTGTGAAGTTCTGACCGGGATTTCGGTCTGATTCCAGTCCGCGTCGTCATCGGTCGAAAAACCGCCGCCCGGGACGAGTGTGTGGATTTCGGAACCGCCGTTGTCCGTACGCAGGACGTCCCGAAGCTGGAAGGTACCGTTTTCCTCGAAAGCGTTTAGCGGCCGGCTCTCAATGTCACAGTCGAGACCGATACCGTCGGCCCGGACCGCCCGCACCCGGTTGCTGCGGTCGAGCACCTGACCGGTGACGGCATCCACGAAAAACCGCCATTCGGCCGGACCTCCGGCGGCATCCGTGCCCGGCAGGACGAACAACCATGCCGTGCGGTAAACACCGTCCTTTTCGTAAATCACGATTTCCGGGTCCGAGTATGGGGACGATTCAGCGCTGCCCGGACCGCCGGCTCCGGCGGCAATCGCAATGGCATCCGCCGCGTGGATTTGCGTCTCCGTGCCAACCTGCACAGACTGCGGCATGTATTGGCCGTTAATGCTGTGTATTTGACCTTCCGAATCAATGTGTACGGTGAGTTGTTTTCCCCACACCGGAATGCCGCGATAGAGTTGATCAAACGTCACGTGCTTCCAGCCCACCCGATCGAAGCGTTCACGCGACACCTGAATCTCATACTGCTGACCGTCTATACGACGGGGTATCGCGTTGTCAACGAGAAAGCTGCGCGCGGCGATCGCGGCGTCACGCCGATCGGGCGAGCCCATTCGCCCGATCAGCATGAGTTTGCCTTGTTCGTAGTCCCACCGGGCCCGTAAGTCCGGTGTTATCGCGCGCAGCGCCGTCAGCGTTGCGGTCAAGTCGCCTTCAGAATCGACAAGCGACGAGGATTGACCCGTACATGCGCTGGGGACAAGCGCCAGCAGGATGCAGGAGAGTCGGGTCGAAACGTGTCTGATCTTCATGTTGGCCTCCGGGGCCGTCGGTTTGGAACGAGCTGCAGCCTAGTTCGGCATCGGGCTCGCGCCGACGGAGCTGATGATTGGCCGGCTGGTATCCGCGGTTCCGGGGGCGATCTGTATGAATACGGGGCGATCCGGGTTGGCGATCGCATCTCTCAACAGAGTGACCATGCCCATCTTGTAGTTGATCTTCCGGTCGTTCGACAAAAACATCCAACCCAGCTTTGTCAGCTCAGGCCCGTCGTCGATTCTCTGCGTGTACTGAACGAGGACAAACTCGCTGTTCGAGTCGACAATAAGCGTTTTCACGTCGAATTCCGATCTAGGCCGACCCGGATCTATCTCCCCCGTCGAGCCGAGCAGGTCCTCCAGGTCCAGACCTACATCGATCTGCGGCTGTGCGGCTGCTAGCGGAACAAGAAGCATTAAGCTGGCAGACGCCAGCAAGGCAATGGTTCCGGAGCGCCCGGTTTTCTCGATTCTTCTCGTTTGGCACATGAGCTTTCCTAAAATGTGAAATTGACGGTTATTGTCGGAACGCGTTCTTGAAACTCAGCCGCCGCCAAAATACGGCGGTTCTGTTGGTATTAGCGGCATCGAACCGGCAACTCCCTCACGAGACGCCAAAAATACCGGGGATGAACGAGACGACGGTCAAACCGGTCTTTGCGCGGCACTTTGTGATATTCGCCAGTCGAAGTGTTACCTTTGTGTCGCCAAACACCTCAAAAACAGCATCCTTTGGGGGGAATCGCCGTGAGTACAGAAGTAAGTGAACCCAAACTGTCCGTCGCGGACGAAATCCAACTCAGGACGGATCTAAAGATTGCGGACTCCCAGAGTCTTCAGGCGGACCCCTCCGTGGATGCTGCGCTCGACAAACAATCGGATCAGGTGGTCGAGGCGCTGTTGGCGCTTGACCCGGAAGACCACGGCTCGCGAGAATCGGGCACGAGCGCGGCGGAAGAACTGGGCATGGAAGTGCAGGCAGCGTCCGCCAGGAAGCTCGACATGCTCAAAGCGCCCGTCCATCGAATTGTCAGCCGAGGAGACGCCAAGGGCGATGTGGGTACTTCGCTGGCGGATTTGAAAGTCGAGGTCGAGAAAGCCGATCCCAGACGGTTCAATTTCGATCCCGGTTGGTTCTCGAGAATACTCGGCTACCTGCCTTTTATCGGCCCTCCTTTAAAACGCTACTTTACGCAGTACGAGAGTACGCGAACCGTCATCGATGCCATCATCAAATCGCTGGACGTGGGGAGAGACCAGCTCAAAAGAGACAACGTGATCTTGGCCGAAGATCAAAAAGCCATGCGAGAGTTGACGGTACGTCTGGCGAATGCGGTAAAGATGGGACAACTCATCGATCAGAAGCTGGCGACCAGGATCGACACTCTGCCGCCGGACGGTGCAAAGCACATATTCTTGAGCGAAGAGGTCGTGTTCCCGCTCCGACAGCGCATTATCGATTTGCAGCAGCAGTTGGCTGTCAATCAGCAGGGCATTTTGGCAACCGAACTCATTAGCCATAACAACAAGGAGCTCATACGCGGCGTGAATCGTGCGATCAACGTGACCTCCAGGGCGCTGCAGGTGGCGGCAACGGTTGCGATCGCGCTTGCGGACCAGAAAGCGGTGCTCAACAAAGTCGAGTCGGTGAACGAAGTGACCTCGGATCTCATAGCTGGCACCGCCGAACAGTTGAAGGAGCAGGGGGCCGCCATTCAAAAACAGGCGTCGTCGGCCATGCTGGATATGAGCGCGCTGAAATCGGCGTTCGCGGACATCGACGTGGCCATTGAAGACCTGTCGACTTTCCGTATGCAGGCGTTGCCGCAGATGGCGCGGACGGTCCAGGAGCTGGACGAGGTCACGGCACGGGCCGATGCATCCATAAGGAACATCGACTCCATTCGGCGCTCGGACGGCACGATCAAGATTGAAGTGTGAATTCGTTTCCCTCCGATCTGAGATTTGTCCACGAATGGCGAACGTATCAAAGGCGGGTCCTGAAAGACCTTCAGGACCACATGAGCGACTCCCACCTGCATCTGGTTGCGGCCCCCGGCGCGGGAAAGACCGTTTTGGGACTGGAGGTGATCCGCAGGCTCGACAAAAAAACGCTGGTGCTCGCGCCAACCTTGACCGTGCGCAACCAGTGGATACATCATTTTGAAAACCTCTTTCAGACGCGGGACGAGAACAAGCACGCCCTAGTCAGCAGCGTGTTGGCCGAGCCCGCGCTGCTGACCGTGGCAACCTACCAGTCCCTCCATTCGGCTCATAAGAATCACGAAAACGGTATCTCCGGATTGACCGGGTTCGAGGTGCTCGTGCTGGACGAAGCCCACCATTTGAGGAACGAATGGTGGAAGGTCCTGGTTGAATACAAGAAACGGCTCGGCCCGGTCAAGGTCGTCGCACTGACGGCTACACCGCCGTACGACGTGTCGCCCAGGGAATGGAATCGCTACTTCGAGATGTGCGGCCCTATCGATTCGATTGTGTCCATACCCGAACTGGTCCGGGAAGGAAATCTTTGCCCGCACGAAGACTTTGTCCATTTTTGTCTGCCATCCGAGTTGGAACACAAAAACATACGGGCGTTCAGGCGGCAGGTGAAGGAGTTGAAGGAGTGGCTCCTGGCTTCGAGAGATTTCGCCAGGTCCTTGCTCGGCCACCCATGGATAAGCAATTTCGAGTCAGACAAAAATCAAGAGGACATTCTGAGTCAGCCGGCGGTGTTTGCGGCCCACGTTGTTTTTCTGCACGCATTGGGGCACGACTGTGTCGCGCAAAAGGAGTTTCTGGGTGTGTCGGGACAGAGCGTTCCGGACCCGGCGGACGAGTGGTTCGAGGTGCTTTTGACGGACATGATTTCCGGCGAGTCGGGTCGTTACGACACGTCTCCCGCCTTTAGAAAGGAGCTGAATCGGCGGTTGTCGACGATGCACGCCGTTGAGCGGAAAAAGGTAACGCTTACCGACCATCGGGGTCTGGACAAATCGCTGCGAAACAGTGAGAGCAAACTCGCGGCCACGCTGGATATTTTCGAGCTGGAGAACCGGAGTCTGGGTCAACAACTCAGGATGGTTGTCCTGACGGACTATGTTCGTAGGAACTTTCTCGACTCCGAACGGCACGGCAGCAGGAGCCGTCGCCTTGGAGCAGTGCCGATATTCGAGCTTATCCGGGCGTCCCACGGGAATACGGTGCCTCTGGCGTTGCTCACCGGAAGCCTGGTGATCGTGCCGGCGTCGCTGACCGACCGGCTGCTACTCGAGTTTCGGAAACGGGATGCCAATGTCCCGGCGCCGAGAGCGGTGCCCCTGTTGACCGACGCCCAGTACGTCTCACTGAAACTGGACCAAACGACCCGGCAACTCGTGGTTGGAGCGGTAACGGAGATGTTCAACGCGGGGCACCTTCGAGTGATCGTGGGAACCGTCGCGCTGCTGGGCGAGGGGTGGGACGCTCCGGCCACCAATACCCTGGTCATGGCGAGCGCGTCGTCCACCTACGTTCAAACCAATCAGGTTCGGGGGCGGGCTATTCGGGTCGATCCGAACGATCCCGGAAAGGTGTCCAGTATCTGGCATCTGGTGTGTATCGAACCGGGATCCGATCACGGCGGATCGGATTTCAAGAAAATTCGGACACGCTTCTCGGCGTTCGAGGGGCTGAGTTACAGTGGGGACCGGATTCTGAGCGGTTTTCAGCGTATTTTTCCGATTCCGGAGAATTGGACTGCGGAGCAGGTTGCCGCAATGAACGCCCGGACCCGCGCGCTGTCCACGCAGCGGCGGAATATCAGGGAGGGTTGGGAAAAGGCCCTGATTCCCACAGCCGAGGCGCGGCGGACGGGCCTGATCGAGGAAGTGCAGGTGCGAAGCCAATCTATTGCAGCCTTGCAGATCGTCAGGCATCCGCTCAAACGCAGCCTCGGACCGGCAGCTGTGCTGGCCGGGTATCTGGCGATAGCGATTCCTGTTTTCCCCTTTCCGGAAGTCGGGTTCGTCGAAGCACCACTGTTGCACGGAGTTTTGTCCGTCGTAGTCGTGTTTGGGTTGGGGCTTCCACGGTTGGCCAGAGATTGGTGGCAAGTTTTCAGGTTGGGGTTGGGACCGGTAACGCTCGGCCGGGTGGCGGAAGTCGTACTGGCGACCCTGTGTGAGTTGAAACAGATCGACACGCCGCGCGAACGGCTCGAACTCGTTTTTGAGCCAGTCGCCGGCGGCAAGAGCGCCTGCTATCTGCAGGGCGGCACACTGTACGAGTCCGATTTGTTCATCAGGTGCCTGGAGGAGATCCTCGATCCCGTCGACAATCCCCGCTACCTGATTCGCAGGCCGCATCCGAACCCAATAAAGGCCCGCAAAGGCGAAGGGGATTTCTATTCGGTGCCGTCCGCGCTATCCAGAAAGGAACATGTGGCTGTCCTGGTTCGTCATTGGAAAAAGAAGCTGGGCCGCTGCGAGGCCATTTATACTCGGCGGGCAGCGGGGCGAAAGAGTTTGTTGATGGCGAGGGCCCGTTCGTGGGTCAATCTGCACGAAAAAATTACGGATCGGCAGAGCGTCTGGAAATAGTGCATGGCAAAGGATCTGAGTGAAATCACGATAAGCCGGAAACTCGTTCGCGAGCAGGTGGCGCGTCGCGTTTGGCGGGATCCGGGAACGATCACCTGCGCGGGACTGGGAGCGCTGTTGCTTGCCGGCGGAACTATTGCCGGTGCGGGTTTGGGCGCGACCGTCGCCGGCGGCGTGTTGATTCCCGCTGGGTTTTTATTGAACTACAAGTATCGTCACGCACGGTTTGCAAAAGAATTCATGGACGAGGTCGCCGAAGCGCTGGCCCGTAAACGCCAGCGGCGGTTGGGAGAGATTCGCGCGGATCTTTACGATCTGGCGAACGACATACCGGCAAAGGAAGAGGCGGGAGATCTTGCGGCCCGGGCGTTACGGCAGTTCGGGCAGATACATGAGAAGTTCGATCTGTTCATGGAGGTTCTCGATCGAAAATTGCATCCGGGCGAGCTGGCACACGCCCGCTACCTGGGTACGGCAGACCGCTTCTTCATGAAAATCATGGAGCACCTGAGCCGCACGAGCGACGTCCTGCGTGCGGCCTGGCATTCGGAGGACGATGAGAGCCGACGGGCCCATATCGAGACCGTGAAGAAACTCTTGAGTCGGAATTCGGAGGCCCTGTCGGCCTTCGATCAAACCGTTTCCGGCATGACTTCGATAAAGGACAGGGACGCCGTGCCGGCCGAGGACCTTCAGTCCATCAAGGAACAGCTGGATCAGCTGGCCCGGCAGGCCAGGCGGTTTGGGGAGTTGTAGTTGTTCACGTGGATGCGGAGGGCCACACCACGCTCGAATGCCACCGAAGACAGATCTACGCCGAACAACGCAGAGGCTGATTTCCATATACTCGAAGTTTCAATCGTCAACCGCCGCGCCGCGAAGCGTCCGAAGCATACGGCGCTGCTGAGCGGCCTGCCCTTATACCTGTCGATATTTTCATTGAGCATTCTCCAGTTCGGTTTGGACGGGTACAAACGCAGACATCAGGAGATTTCGTTGGCAGTTGTCGGGTAAGCATCGAGCAATCGGCATACCTCAATCTACATACGCAAGCCTTGCGGTTTTCCGCTCTTTACGCCCCGGCCGTGCGGAGGGCGCTCAGTGCACGCTCCCTGTCGTGCTCACCCAGGGTCTCGCTGACTCGCCGATAGAGCTGCAGAATTTCTTCCGTAGCGGGCATTCGTCTGGCGATCCGAATGAGGGTTTCGGCGCGTTCGTGTTCGCTGTCGATCGTTGCCGTCACCATGATTGCCTCGGTCCAACCCGCGGTGTTTGCATCGGCCTGATCGGCGAACGCCGCCAAAGCTTCACGACGATCGTAGTCCGATTCGATCTCCATCGTGGCGCCGATGTAGGCCAGCGCGGAGTCGGCATGCGATGTGACGCGACCGGCCAACGACTGCAACAGGGCGGAGAGGTCATAGTCCGAATCGATTTCGTGGCTGGAGACCAGAATCAGTTCGGGCAAGCTATCCACCGGGATTTCGCTGTTTTCCAACATCGTGGCAAACGCCGTCCGCATTTCGTAGTCCGAATCGATCGACGAGATCACTTCGATCAGTTGACCGGTCGCGATACGCTCGACGTCGGTGTTCGTTACCAGATGCTCGACGAACGTACGCAGTTCGTAGTCGGATTCAATGTTTTCCGCGATGTCGAGTAAACGGTTTGTTCGTTCGTCGTCCAGCGCTTCGTACTCGGCGACGTCCGTCAGCGCCGTCCGGCTGTCGTAGTCGCCGTCGATGCGTTCGATGGCGTCGAGCAGCCTGTCGTATTGCAAATCGTCGAGGTCGGCTTTACGCACCAGCCGGGCGGTGTATACCCTTACCGTATAACTGCCGTTGACCAGCTCGATTTCATCGAGAACACGGTCTGCTCCGCCTTGCCGGAGCAGGCGATCGACACGCTGTTCGGCTTTGACGCCGGATTCGCGCATCAGCCTCGGCAGCGCTTCGGCCAGCCATTCGCTGGCGTCTGCGTCCAGTTCGGCGCGCTTGCCGTCGACCCAGTAGCTTCGCTCGATGGCATCGCCGTCGCTTTCATAGCGTATTTTTCGCGTCTTACCATTGCCTTCCTCGAGCACGAGCCTTGCGTTTTCCGCCATGTCGACGACGTCGGTTTCGTCATCGTTCAGCGAGAAGTCACCCGTTCCCTGAACCTCCATCGAGTAGCCTTGTTCCTTGATCGACAGGTCGATCACGCGGAGCGCGCCTTCGTCGTCGGTCAGAATTTGGGTGGATGCCGAGCGTGCGTCCGCATCCCTGGCCGCGACGACAAAAGCGGGCAGCGCGAGCGACACCGCCAGCGCCAACGTCGCGGTCGCAATCCGCGTATGCCATTTAGGGCCGCCGCTGGTGAAGCGGTCGGGATGGAGCAATCTGCGAATCCGATACATGAATGACGACGGGTTTTGCGCCATCGCGACTCCCCACGCCGGCTCGGCCGGACGCAATCGCCCGGCGCACTCCGCCAACGATTCGGCCATGGCGTGCTGGTTGCCGGTCAGCTCGACGGCTTTTTCGTCCGTCGCCAGTTCGGCGAGGTCGGCAAGGCGGCGGGTGGCGATATGCATGAGCGGCTGCGCGAACATCAAACGGCGCAGACTGTCAACGATCAGCAGCACGACGGGGTCGCGACGCAGGCAGTGGGCAAGTTCGTGAGCCAGTACGCCTTCGAGCTGTGCTTCCTGCAAACCGGTTAGCGCCCAGTTGGGCAGGCAGATTTCGTTGCCGGGTAGGCTAATCGGCCCGCTTGTCGTGCCGCTCACCGTCAGTTTCGGCGGCCGCGAGCCGCCGGCCCGTGCGACCAGCCGATCGAGCAGAACGTGCGCCCGATGATCCGGATCCAACGGCGTTCTTTTGCCGAGGTGGGCGACGGCGCGCGTGAACGTGTGATAGAGCCTCACGAAAAGAAGCGCCGCTATCAGTCCCCAAGCCACCAGTATCCACGCCGGCGACGGCTTGATTGCGTTACTGGACTCGACGCCGTGTTCCGCGGCGGCGTCGGGTTTTAACGTCACGGCCGGCGATGCGGGTTGCCAACCGTCGGGGAGAGGCGGCGCAGGCAGCGCGCGCGCGGGATCGGTTTTGATTTCTCCGGGCATCACTTCGACCTGCGTAATCTCGAAACGCTTCGTCGGATAACTTGCGAAATCGAACGATACCGCGCTGGCGGATATCAGACTGATGAAAACGGCGATGCGCCACAGGTGTTCGCGCAGTCGTGGCGCACTGTGCGGCCGTAGGATCTCGAACAACCAGACGGCGCCGAGCAGCAGCGTGCTGTGAACCAGCCATGTCGTGGCCCAGGCGAGAATGGGGTGGCCAAGCCATTGAGCCGTCATCGCTTCAGCTCCTCATCCAGCAGACGCCGCACGGCTTCGAGATCTTCGCGCGCGACCTCGGTGTCCTTGACGAGATGTGCGAACAGTCCCTGGGGATCGCCGGCAAACAGCGTTCCCACGAGCTGCGTCACCATGCTTCGCTTTACCTCGGATGCGGCCACCAGCGGACGAAATACCCGTTCCCGGCCGCGACGCACCGAGTCCAGAATCCCGCGTTTTTCCAGGCGCGAGAGCATCGTTCCCACGGTCGTATGAGCCGGTTTCCGGCGGCCGTGCCACGATTCCAGCACGTCGGCGGCAGTGCCCTCGCCGAGGTCCCAGAGAATTTCCATCAAACGGTATTGAGCGCCGGATAACGCTACGTCTTTTTTATCGGCCATGGTTTCTACTACAGTTGTAGGAGTATGTACTACACTTGTAGTAGATCGGCCGTCGTTTGTCAAGCACCGCGGTCAACTGGAGCCTGGTTCGTGACGCGTGCGCGCCGGTGTTGCGCGGCGTTTCGGCGGTCAGCTCGCTAGCAGTCCGACCCAGACCAGGGCTCGCACCCGACCGGGTATCCGCGGCGGTCGAGCTCGATCCTGCAGCAGTCCTCGAGCGCGCGGCGCAGCCGTTTTCGCGCCCGCTGCACGCGGGACTTCGCCGTGGCGTAACCGATGCCCAGGTTTGCCGCGTAGTCTTTTTGTGACATACCCCCGAGATCAACCGTTCGCAAAACACGCTGGTCCTGATCCGAAAGGCCGCCGATCAACGCCTCGAGCACCTTCCCCAATCCCTCTCTGGAGTCCGGCGTATCGGTCGTCCCGTCGTCCGGCAAAGCATCTTTGTCGACGTCGATGTGCGGCGGTTTGCTGCCCCGTTCCCGGTAGTAGTCGATGACTCTGTTCCTGGCGATCGCGAACACCCAGGGCAGCATTTTTTCGGTTTCGTTCGGACAGGTATTGGTCACCACCTTGAGCAGGACGTCCTGCAACAGATCTTCCGCATCCGCAGGGTTGCTCACGCGACGCCGTATGTATGCGGACAACCGATCCTGCAACTGTTTGCCGATGCAGTCGTTCATCAATATCAGTGGGTCGCCCTTCCGGATTCCGCGGCGCAGCATGTCGTCGTCGGCTCGATCCTGATTTCGGAGTCGGACAACCGATAATAGAGTTCCCACTCGTAGCCGTCCGGATCATGCACCCTGAATTTGTCCTGATCGGCGTAACAGCAGATCGAGGTTTCGCGTTTTCCCGAGATCAGGCCGGCGCTCTGCAGGCGGTCGTATTCCCGGTCGAGTGCAGCCTGTGACCCGAACTCGATGCCCAGGTGATACGCGGCGGTGTCGATGGACCGCGCCGACTCCGCGGCTGAAAACGATATGTTCAGCGCGAGGTCCTCCGGCAGGAACTTCACGTAGTCCTTTTTCGTTTTGACGGGACGGCTTCGGAAAAGCGTCTCGTAGAATTTGCTCGTCGCCTCGAGGTCTGCGACGGCCAGGGACATGTGTACTTTTTGCATTTTGCAGTCTCCCAATCGATATACATATACCTGAAGACGGGCGATTGGGGAAAAAGATGCACCCTGGCCGGTCGAAACCACAAAAAAAGCTTTCCTCCGGTCCGGCCCTGTCGAACGACGGCGTGCGGCTTCAACGGCTGGGCGGTTCCGCCAGTCCGGCGGCCTCGTCAAAGCCGCCCTGGCCGGTAAGCCTGGCCCAGGTGCGGAATGCCGCGGACGCGTCCACCGCCCCGTCCGCGATCAATCGGCGCCAGACGCCCGCGGCATTGACGAAATTCGGCACGCTGCCGGGAAACATGGCCAGCGACAGCGCCTCGGCGAGACCGGCTTCATCGGCCTGCACGGCATAGGCTGCCTTGATCTGCCAGGCCAGCGCGCCCCAGTTGCCCGTGCACAGGTGAACGGCCGCCGCCGCCGTGTGCGCGAGCGGCAGCGATACGTCGCCGGCGGCCTGCTCGAACGCCGAACGGTAGCGTGCTTCGGCGTCGAACTCCGGCAGGTGCGGCATCCAGCGCTCATCGACGAACTGGTAGCATCCGACGCCCCTCGAAAGCGCGGCGATTGCCACGATGTTGGCAAGCTCCCGGTTTGTCCCTCCGGCCTCGAGGTAACGCGGAATGTGGTGTGTGCCGAGCGCCTCGTGCCTGGCTATCAGCACGGCCATCCAGACGAATTCGTGCTGATGGCGGGTGAGCGTGCGCGGCGTGAGCGTTATCCGGGTGTAAAGAGTGTCGTACGCTTCCAGGAGATCCGGCATGGACACGGCCATGAGGCCATGATGCGGTAACAAATAACCGCGTTTCTCGCGAATCTCGGCAAGCTCTTCCGCCAGTTGTTCGGCGTTGCGTTCGGATAAATCCCCATTCTGCATAGGAAGTCTCACTCGTTTTTGGCGGCGACTTTCGCCGTACCGCGTGCGATTTCGCTCGCGGGCGAAGAATGAGACGATAACAAGTCACGCGGCGATCTGGAAACGACATGGCACACGAAGATTCTTTGAAGGGACGCGTTGCGTTCGTTACCGGCGGAGCGCGCGGTATTGGCGCGGCAACGGCCAGGCTCCTGGCCGGGCGGGGTGCCGACGTGCATCTCAGCGACGTCCTCGACTGCGAACCCGTGGCGTCGTCCATTCGTGAGTCGGGCGGTCTCGCGAGCGACTACACGCTCGACATCACCGACCGTGAGGCCTGCCGTACGCTGATCGCCGGGGTCGTCGCCAGCGCGGGACGCCTGGACGTACTCGTCTGCAACGCCGGCGTTTGCCCGGCGGGAACGCCCGTCGGCGACGCCGAGCAATGGAACGCCGTCCTGAACGTCAACCTGAACGGCACACAAAACTGTGTCGCGGCGGCTTGGGAAACCATGGTGCAGCAACGCGGCGGGCGAATCGTCATCGTCAGCTCGATGGCCTACTACCAGGGCGGGCTCATCGTCGGCACCGAGTACACCGCCTCGAAGGCCGGCCTGATCGGAATGACGCGGCACCTGGCACGGAACGGCGGGCCGCACGGCATTCATGTCAATGCGGTTGCGCCGGGGATCATCGACACCGACATGACGAGCGGTTTCGATAAACCGGCGACCGATCAGATTCCCCTGCGACGCTACGGAACCGCGGAAGACGTGGCCGGGCCAATTGCGTTTCTCTGCGGCGAGGACTCGGCGTACATCACCGGAGCGGTATTGAACGTCACCGGCGGAATGGTGCTGGCGGCGTAGGCGCTGCCCTGGCGTTACCGTATCAGCAGCACTTGCTGGTTGACCGGATACAGCCACTCGACTCCCCGCTCGGTCACGACGGCGTCGTCCTCCAGCGGTATTCGCAGTTTTTTTCCGCCCCACTCGGGGATCGCGGTGTAGGCGAACAGTTCGATCGCGAACAGGTTGCTGGGATGAATCCGATACTTCAGCCGCTCGGGATTGAACCAGGCGATCGAGGGACCGATCCCGTGTCCTAGGTTGCCGACCGAATGGCAGCCGATGATGACGTCGACGATGTCCGGGTCGTCCGTCGGCGAGTTGAACGTTTCCATGACGCGGAATCCCGATTCGTTGATCTTGCGATTCAACAGCTCGAGCGTTTCTCCGGCGGTTCTGCCCGCGGCGATGTTCTTCTTGAGGATGTCCCGCACCGCGCGGCCGTTGTCGAACGCCTTCTGGAAACTGTCCGGAAGATGGGTCTCGCCCTCCTTCAGCACGTAAGCATGCCGCTTGATGTCGGTGAAGAAGTTCAGGTAGCCAACGCCCCAGTCGATGGCGAGGAAGTCGCCGCGCTGGATCACGTGATCGTTCGAGAGTGCGACAAATCCGTCGGGTCCGGTGATGTAAACGGACGGCATACCGAAAGACGTGCCGAGGCCGTTCTCGAACTGCTGCTCACGCATCCACCAGGCCACGTCGGCCAGCGTGGTTTTTCCCGGTGCGATCACCTCGTTGGAGAACGCGCGCTCGGCGATGTTTCGTGACATTTCGCCAGCCCAGGCGAACGCGGCGATCTCCGATGCAACCCGCCGCGAGCGGAAGTCGGAAGCCAGTTTCTCCGCCGAAACGAAGCGGTCCGAGTACTTCTCCCCGAGGGTCTCTTCGAGCTTTCGGTAGCTGGTGTAACTGAGCCCGTCCGCGGCGCCGATGTTTTCCGCGAAGTTCAGCGCGATTGTCGCCGGGTCCCTTTCGGCCACGAACTCGAGGAGGTCAAAATTGCCGCTGACAATGTCGTATGCGCCATTCTCTTCGACCAGGTAGGTGCCGACACCCAGCGCCGCGCGTTCGATCCGGTCGCCGCCGCGGTCCGTGAAAATGTAGTATCCGTAAGAGCCTACGTAACCTTTGCCGAAATCCTCCGTCAACGGATCGTCAAAACCCTCGCGGTTGACGGTGATCCACATGTCGATGCCGTTCTCGCGCATCACCTCGGGAAGGATCAGGTCGAATTTTTCCTGGCGGATCTGATTCATCCGCTCCCAGCGTTTCTGAGCTTCGCCGCTCGCGCCCGCCGTCGAAGCGGCGAACAGGAGGACTGATAGAATCGCCGTGAGTTTGTCCGGGCGCATGGGTTGATCCTTTCCTGTCGTCGGCCAGCCGGCATTGTATACGTTCGTCTTTGCCGGGGCAGCGCGCTCGCGCGTTCGACAGTTCCGTTGCTCGTAATCGAGCGCAATAAATCAGCTCGGGTTCCGTTGCCCGAGCCTCAAAACGCCATGGCAATCCGTGACGGATTGCAGACGACATGCCGGCGAACGAATCCTGTTCATCGGCCCTCGGCTTTTATCCCCAATTCTTGAACTCCATCAAATTCTGGGCGGATCACTGCGGATAAGATACCCGAACCCACTAAGCTTTCCACTTAATCGAGACTCAGGGGTCATCATGTCTGCATGCCCATCAATTCTGCCTTCTTGCTCGAATTTGCGGCGTCCGGCGGTTCTGGCCCGTGCAGCGGTACGACAGAGGGTCGAGAAGCAATCGCCGGGAGCTTCGCTCGTACCGAGAATCCTTGCGGTCTTCGTCGGAAACGTCGTCATTGCGGCACCTTCTCATGCCTACCTGGACCCGGGTACAGGCAGTGTCTTATTGCAGAGCCTCCTGGCCGGAATAGCGGTTGCCGCCGGCGTGCTGCGACTTTATTGGTACCGTTTGAAAAGGTTTTTTACCGGTCTCATCGGTCCTCGCCGTGAAAACGCTCGACGTGAACGCGAATCGTCCTCAACAGGCGGTGACTCTGGCGCCAAAGACCACGCCTAAATGACGCACGTTGCCGCCGAGCCTGGATCGTTTCGTGATCGTAGGGGGAGGATTTTCTACGTCGGTGATCGCGTCTTTCGTACCGTTGCGCCAATAGCGGCCGAGGATTTCGAGTTCGTTCGGTCAACCGGTCTGATCGAACTGTTGAGCCGTGACGGAGTTCTGGTCGGTGAAAACCGCAGGGATACGAGTGTATTGGGCGCGCAGGGCGCGGGTGCGTCGTTCGTTCTGGAACATCCGCGCATCCCGTTCATTTCGTATCCCTACGAATGGCCGTTCCAGGCGCTCAAGGCAGCAGCGCTATTGCAGCTCGATATTCTCCTGGCGGCCCTCGAGCGGGGAGTCGCTCTGACGGATGCTTCCGCGTACAACATTCAGTTCATCGGCGTAAAACCGATATTCATCGACAATCTCTCGTTTTGTCGCTACGTGGACGGCGAGTTCTGGCTTGGTCACCGCCAGTTCTGTGAGCAATTCATCAATCCACTGCTGCTTTGCGCGAAGCTGGGTGTGCCGTACAACGCCTGGTATCGAGGAAACCTCGAGGGGATTACGGCCGAGGATCTGGCCGCGGTATTGCCCTGGCGAAGCCGTTTGTCCTGGAACGTTTTCACGAACGTATATCTGCAAGCTCGGCTGCAGAGTACCGCCGATCGTTCCGATCGAACGATCGAGAAGGTAACGTCCAGGCGCCTCCCCCGCGTCGGCTTCGAGCAGATTCTCGTTGGCCTTCGCCGATGGGTTGCGAAACTTCAGCCACGGTCGAGCTCAAACACGGTTTGGCGAAACTATGCCGCCGATAACAGCTACTCGAAGCCGGAAGAGGCAAGCAAGCGACAAATGATTGCCGATTTCACCAAGAGCGCGGAGCCCGAGCTGATTCTCGATATAGGGTGTAATACCGGCGAATACTCGAGAGTCGCCCTCGAAAATGGCGCTAAGCTGGCAATAGGTTTCGACTTCGACGTCGGCGCGCTCGATGTCGCGTTCGAGCGCGCGCAGCGTGAATCGCTGGCGTTCCTGCCGCTTAGTCTCGATGCGGCGAATCCCAGTCCGGACCAGGGTTGGGCTCAATCGGAACGCAAGGGGTTCCAGGACCGTGCAAAGGGCGACGCCGTGTTGGCGTTGGCGTTGATCCACCACCTGGCGATCGCAAAAAACGTTCCGTTGGATCGGGTGGTCAGCTGGTTGGTGAACATGGCCCCAAGGGGAGTACTCGAGTTCGTGCCGAAATCAGACCCGATGGTGGAACGCTTGCTGCTGCTGCGGGAGGACCTGTTTGACGACTACGATCAGAAGAGCTTCGAGGCTGCCCTTTCCAGGCGCGCAAGAATAGTTCGTTCCCAGCGGGTTTCCTCCAGTGGGCGAACACTTTACTGTTTTGAGCGTACTTGAGATGGAAGCGCCACTGAGTCGATTCGCCAGAGCCGCGGTGATCGGCGCTCTGCCGGTGATCTCCGTCTGTTGTTTTACGACCTTGGTCATCTATTCCGGAAACAGCGACGAGTTTTCCGCATCGTATTTCGATCTGCAAATCGCCTTTTTGCCCTACGTGTTGACGTTGATCGGCGCGCTTGGTGTGGCCGGACTGGTCATGACAAGAAAAGGCTTCCAGCGGTATCTGGCCGTTCTGTGCGTTCTCGCAATACTGGTTTGGCTCCAGTCGAACATCCTCGTCTGGGATTATGGCGTTCTGGATGGACGTTCCATTCCATGGGGCGAAAAGTGCTGGGCCGGCGTTTTCGATCTTACGGTCTGGTCGGTTGCGCTGATTGTCGCCATCACGGCGTTTTCGCGATTCCGGAAACCGCTGCTGATCATGGCCCTTGTCACGTTTTCCATCCAGTTGGTGAGCGCCGTCGTTCTATTCTTCGACGGTTCCGGCGCGGATCTTTTCGGTTCCTCGGCAACTGCGTATGCCGATGGCCAGGACGAAATGCCTCGTTTTTCCAAGACGAGCAATATTGTCCACATCGTGATGGACGGTTTTCAGGCAGACGTTTTCGGGGAAATCGTAGCGGAGAGCTCCACAGTCGATTTCCAACGGGAACTCCGCGGTTTCACCTTCTTCGAGGGCAACCTGGGGGCGTATCCGTTCACTCAGCTGACGATCCCGGCGCTCGTCAGCGGCAAACTCTACAGAAACGAGATTCCGGTCGACGAGTTCGTGTCGAAAACGATGCGGGGTGCGACAATCGTCAATGCCGCTTACGAAGCGGGGTACGAGGTCGACATTGCGTCCCAAGCGGCGCTGACGAGTGTCTACAGCCTCGGAAAGCACCACAATACGTACGGCATCACAACGGCGGAATACGTCACACACGCGGACTACGTTTTGAACGATTCGGCCAAACTGATCGATCTGGCGTTGTTCAGGTCAGTGCCGCATTTCGGCAAGGCCCTCGTGCACAGAGACGAGCTTTGGGTGTTTCAGGGATTGGTGCGGTCGGAAGCGTATCTCCATATGCAGTATTTTGCGGACCTGGCGTTTCTTTCCAGACTGGCCGAACAAATGTCGGCGGACCGTGCCGTTCCGGTGTACAAATTGTTCCATTTGATGCTGAGTCATCAACCAACGGTGGGCAACGAGCAATGCGAGTTCGACGGCAAGAATCCCACTCACCGAAATTTCGTCAAGATTCAGGCGCGATGCGGGCTTCTTCGGATCGTCGACGTGCTGCGACGAATGAAACAGCTCGGTATCTACGACAATAGTCTCATCGTGCTCATGGCAGACCACGGCGCCTGGGTAGACGTCGTGCTGCCGAGCGAAGCGGCGACGAAGCGTCTTCAGGCAGCACCCGGCTCGGACCGTCTCAGAATTGCGATGGCGACGCCGGCATTGGCGATAAAACCGCCCGGCTCGAACGGGGACTTCCGGGTTTCCGGCGCACCAACGTCGATTACCGACGTTCCCGCCACGATCGCCGCGGTTGCGGGCTTCGATGCGGAGTTCGACGGCAGGTCGGTACTGTCCATGAACGGCGCCGAGCCGCGCGTGCGCCACCACCTGGCGTATCCATGGGGAACAAACACCAAAGCAGCCGGTTATCTGTTTCCCATTCAGGAGTATCAGGTCATCGGCGATCCCTACGATCCCCATGCGTGGCGCAAATCCGGGAAATTGCTGCCGAAAGGGCGTGTGCAGGACGGAGATCCGTTGCCGCACGACTGACGCGGCCGCCAGGGCGGGTCGCGCGCCATCGAAGCGGCGAGCGTGCGCGACTTATGGGCTACCGGTATCGTCGGGGTCGTCGAGTCGACTCGACGGGCATGAAAACGCGCGGGTCGTTACGCGGAGTCCTCAATCCATCGCGCAGCTTGCCGGCGGAACAGCGTTCGTGTTGATGTATTCGGGCCGTCGCCCAGAGCACGCCGCGGGTCCCCAGGCCATGATCGTGGGCGACGCGGGTGAGAAACTCGTCGTCGGTCAGCAAAACCGAGTGCCCGGGGTCCTCGGCGACCGCCAACGCAAAGCAGTCATGAATCTTGAGCGTGCGATACTTGTTGGCATAACGCATCGCTTTCAAAACGCCGGCATCCGTAAGGTTCACCACGCCGAGGCCAACATTCATCAACCGCCGGCGGGTTTCATCGTCAAGCGATACGGCTTTGTCCTCAAAGAGCGGCAGAGGCACGACAACCACGTACGGAAGGCGGACAAACTCCTCCAATACAGCGGCTTGCTGCAGCGCGTAGAAGCAGCATGTATCGCTAAGGACGATTCTCATCGGGCCCGACCATCGCTCGTTTCAATTCGGCCGCCGAGACCTGAAGCAGCTCCATGGCTTTGGCTGGCGAGATGAATTCCTCGGCTACCGCCCAAAGCGTCAGGCGTTTGAAGCGCTTGGGTCGTTCTAGTATTCCCGCGATTTCCCCGGATTCCAGCGGATGCGGTTCGGTTGTTCGCCATTTTTTGCCGATGGTCTGAAAAACCGTCGATAGCGTGGACTTCTCAATCACGCCGATTTGCCTGAGGCGCATGACGAGCGCGGCCGCGCTGACCCTGTACATGCGTTTGAGGTAGACGATTTCTCGATAGCCGAGTTTGCCGCGACGGGAGCCGACTTCTTTCCTCAGGTGTTTTGCCTGCATCAAGAACGCACCCGCAAAACGCTGCGCGGCTCTTTCCTCCTCCTGGCCGACTACCCGGGCGCCGCACTCGAATACGCGATGAGCGAGCTCGTGCGCCAGCGTAAACCGGCGCCGTTCCAAGCTCTGATTTTCGTTCACGACGACGATCGGCAATCGGTTGTCACTATCACGGATCGCCGTGAAGCAGGTCATTCCGGAAACGCTGTCGGGTAAATCCAGCATCAAAACCTTGATTCCATGGTCCTCCAGCAGCGAGGTCATGTCGGGTATCGGATCATCGCCGAGGTCCCAGGCGTCACGCAGCTCGTTCGCCAATCGCTCGGCGTCCTCGATGGATGCCAGCCCGGCGTGTCCCAGGTCCGGAGGCCGCCACTCGGCGCTGTCCAATTCCAGTATTCTTTCTATTGCCAGATACCTTTCCATGTGATCGATAACGCTCGCTTCCACCCGGGCGCGGTCTTTTGCGCCGGCCCTCACGGTTTTACGAAAGTCCACGCCCGCAAGATCGATCACCTGATCGCTGAACAGGTAGTCGAGGGATACGTTCAACGATTGTGACAACGCTACGAGAACTTTCGAGTCCGGCATCATCAGATTTCTTTCATATTTGCTGATCGCCTGCTTGGTAACGATGCCGCCAATCGACTCGACCAGGCGATCCAGCGACAGGCCGGCTTTCTTCCGCGCGAGTTTCAGGCGTTCTCCGAACATGCGAAATCCTTTGCTCCGAATGGTTGACAATATAGTGATTCACTATAAAATTGTAAACCGCAATAACGACAACAATCTGGTTTTTGCGAATAACTGAATGATTCCGAGAGGTAAGCGGTGTGTTAGGAAACGAAATCGAATTGAAACGGACATCGAAACGATACGCCGGGCTGTCTGCGGCAGGCACGGCGTGGCAGCTGAGGGAAGGCGGGGGCGTTTATCACGCGGACCGCGCGGCCGCGTTCCGGCGCGCCGCTCACCTCCGTAAGGCCGAACGTTTACTGGACGAGGCGCGGAATCTCGTGGCGCTTTTACTGGCGTCGTTGGGCGACGAGGCCGACGCCCGGGCCATGCAAACCGAAATTGCGCTGAAGCTCGTCGAGAAAAAGCTGAACAAAGCACATACCCAGATCGACAGGCATGAGGCGCGGCACAGGCCCCCGCCGGTTGCCTGCTCCGGTCGAGATGACACGGCCAGTCGCAGTCCCGATTGAGCGGCCGCCCGCCCCAACCAGGGGGCCGCGGTGCTTACGGTCCGCCGCCAGGCACCGGTTGGCGACGGGGGTCACCGCCGCACCCGCACCTATCGGTTGTTTACAGCCGACCCGCGCGGAGTTCGGTAACCGCGTGACTGGCGGCGCGCGCCGTTAGGGCCATGTAGGTCAGCGATGGATTCTGGCAACCGGTCGAAGGCATGCATGCGCCGTCGGTGACGTAAAGATTCGGAATATCGTGCGCCCGGTTGTAGGCGTTCAGCACCGATTCCGACGGGTCGGTCCCCATGACCGCGGTGCCAAATTCGTGGATGCGGAAGCCCGGGTTCGACAGACCCTGGTCAACCCGAATGTTCGTGCAACCGGCCACCTCGAGCATACTGACCAGGTCCCTGGCCGCTTGCGCGCTCATGCGCCGCTCGTTGTCGCTCATGCCGGCATCGAAGTGAATCATCGGCATGCCCCATCGATCGGTTCTGGTCGGATGCAAGGTCATTCGGTTGCCGGGACGCGGCAGCATTTCACCGAATATGCTCAGGTTGATCCGCCAGGGTCCCGGTTTGCGCATGGCGGTCTTCACGTCTGCGCCGATGCCCGCGGATCGCGCGCCGCGCCGCCAATCGAGCCGCAGCGCTCTGCCCTGCACGCCAAAACCGCGGAGGTAGCCGTCACCGGGTTCGTGGATGTTACGGTAGCGCGGAATGTAAAAACCGGTTGGCCGCCGTCCGGAATAATACCGATCGTCGAATTCGTGCAGCAGGCCCGAAGCCGACGTGCCGCCCGTGTGATCGGACAGATAACGCCCTACCGCGTCGCTGCCGTTGGCAAGTCCGTTCGGCGCCGCCTCGGACGCCGAATTGAGCAGGATTTGCGCGCTGGGGATGGCCGATGCGCAAAGGAACACGAGTTGTGCGGTGTACTCGCTGCGTTTTCCTGAGTCCGCCGCTATGATCCGCACGCCGGACACGCGCTTGCGTTGATCGTCGTAAACCAGACTTGCACAGATGCTGTCCGTCAACACGGTGAGGTTGCCGGTGCGTTCCGCGGCGGGCAGCGTGGCGCTCAAGCTCGAAAAATACGCGCCGAACGAACACCCCCGGCGGCAATAGTCCCTGGCCATGCATCGGCTCCGACCGAGGTCCGTCTGTTCACGCGTCGGCGCGGTCAGGTTGGCAACTCGCGATGGAATGATGCGCCTGCCCGGGAACGCCTTTTCGACACGTCGCTTGAACGCCTCTTCGGCGCAGGTCAGCTCGAAGGCGGGTTGATATCGGCTGTCCGGCAACTGCGGCAAGGCCTCATGCGAACCGGAAATGCCGACAAAATTTTCGACGTAGTCGTACCAGCGCTCGAGGTCCCGGTAACGAATCGGCCAGTCCACGCCGTGCCCGTCGTTTGCATTGGCCGCAAAATCGAGATCGCTCATCCGAAAACACTTGCGTGCCCACAGCAGGGAACGACCGCCGAGGTTGTAGCTGCGAATCCACTGGAAGGGACGACCCTCGGCGGTCGAATAACTCTGTTCGCTCTCCTGGACGAACCAGGCGAGGTTATCGGCGTTCATCTGGTACGGTTTGATGCGCGGATTGCGGTCGATGTACGGTTCGGGCACCAGCCCGAAATTCCGCCGTTCCCAAGGCGACAGAAAATCGGTGTATTCCGGGCCGCCGTGTTCGATATGCCGCCCGCGCTCGACGACGAGCGTCTTCAGCCCTTGTTCCGTGAGTTCCTTCGCGGCCCAGCCGCCGGTGATACCGGAGCCGATCACGATGGCATCGAAGTCGACGGTCATCCTGCGCTCCGGGCCATCGGCAGTCCGTGCATCACGTCGCCCAGGTCCGACCGACTTCCGCCAGCGGCACGCAGCCGTGAAACTCGCCGGGGACGAGCTCGAAGCGCAGTTCCTCCGTCGCGCCGACTCGCGACAGATAAAAGCCCCTGAAGATGAGTTCCTTGAGGCGGCGGAACGAGCGGCGCTCGGAGCGCGTCTCCGCATCCGCCGACGCCGCGAATGCGGCCGCGTCCACGGCGGCCACGACGCCGATCTGGCTGCCCACCGGCAGTGTGTTGAAGCCGGCGTCATGTCGCGTAAGTGCGGCCGTGTTTACGGCGTCTACGGCGCGGCGGATTTCGAGTTGTGTCTCGCCGTTTGCCCAGTCGGCCATCAGGGCGTCGATGAACAGGTGAACGTTCGTGGCCCTCGCGCCGGGCGTGTCGGTTGCCGGGATGATTATCTCCGCCACGTCGGCCAGCAATGCCAGTTCGTCGGCGTCGAAAAACCGGCCGGCGATCTTCGCGGACCGTTCGCTCCGCTCGGCGCAGCCGGCACCCAGGGTTCCCAGGGCCGCGGCTGACAGCGCGGCGAGCAGAGCCTCCCGCCGGGTCAGTAGTTGTTCATACGGGCTTCGTGCCATCGTAGGCCTCGAAATTCTGCTGTTGCGGCCCAAGCTTTCCCCGATCGTGACACCATCGGCGCCTGAATGCCGCTGCAGGGCCGGCTATCGAGAGTCCTCGAACTCTCGAACTTTGATACTGCGGAACGCCACCCGGTCTCCGTGGTCCTGCAGCAGGATCGGCCCGGTTTCCCATTCGCCGAAATTCGGCCACTGAGCGTACTTGCTGTAAGCGACGAGCGCGCGATACATCTGCGACGTCCGGTCGTATTCCACGACTTTGAAATCGTTGAGCCAGTGTTCGACGCGACCGTCCCGAACGACGATCCGTGCTCGATTCCACGTGCCCGGCGGATTGACGCGTTTGCCGGTGCGGCCAATCTCACTGAGGTTGGCCGCGCTGATGAGGTCGTACAGCGAGCCCATCGTCCGGTTCCCGGCAACACCCAGTTTGGCGTCGGGGTGCCGTTCATCGTCCAGGATTTGAAATTCGAGGCCAATGGCCGAACCCTCGCCCTTCAACAGGTCGGGGTCGACAAAATACTTGATGCCGCTGTTTGCGCCCTCGCTGATTTTGAAGTCCACCTGCAGCTCGAATGCCGAGAATTCCTCGGTGGTTATGATGTCGCCGCCGAATCGCGCTTCGCCGCCGCCCGACGCCTGCACGATGAGTTCGCCGTTTTCGATCTGCCAGCCTTTTTCGGGAAAACCGTCGATTTTCGCGCCACGCCAGCCGTTTGTCGTTTTACCGTCCCAGAGCAGCCGCCAACCCTGCGACTTCTCCCACTCACTCAGCGTGTTGGGCAAATAGTGAACTTCCACGACCGCATCGGGCATCTGCCAGCGCGATGCTGTAATGTCCCCGGTCTTTATGCGCAGCTTGCGCCAGCGGGCAGTGTCGCCTGCCTGACCGTTGCGGGCGTTTTGCACGCCGTGTACCTGTAGCCCGATGAAACCCTCGGAAATATCGGCGTCGATCAGGTTGGCGCAGGGTACGCCGTTAACCCAGGTTCGCAGTTGCCTGCCAATCGCCTCGATTCGATACGCATTCCATTCGCCGGTCTCGAATGCCGACTGGCACTCCGGATTGCGGGCAGGCACGTAGAGCCAGCCCCGACGCTGTTCCTCGTAAATGCCGCCGCTGAACGCGCGCGGCGACGGATCGACTTCCGCCTGATAACCGAACACGCGGCCGTCCCGATAATCGTGACGGCTGTCGGCGCGAAACATGAATCCGGAGTTGAGCGTGCCGTCGATTTTTACCTCTGCCTCGAAAATGAAATCGTCGAAACGCTCGCGAGTCGTCAGAAAGGTGTTTGGCGTATCGGGAACAGCGGTTCCGACGATGACGCCGTCCAGGACTTCGTAACGCGCCTCGCCACCGCGGGTCTCCCAGCCGTCGAGGTTCTTGCCGTTGAACAACGCCCGCCAGTCCGCGGCTGCCGCCGTAAGCGGCAGGAGGGCAATCATGACGGCCAGCCGTCCCGTTTTTGAATCAATCGTCATTCCCGATGCCTCGTCAACCAGTCGTTCAAACCTTCATTTCCCAGCCGGGCTCGTAGTCACGCGCCCAGTACCGCTGGGCCCGCCGGGTCCTGACGTGACCGGTTTCCGGATTGCATTCCAGTACCGAGTTCGTCCGATAGGCGATGTTTCCCAGGTGGCACATCAACGTGCTGGTGGCGCCTTCCCGGATAGGGGAGTGCTGTTCCTGCGCCTTGCCGCGAACCACGTCGGCAAAATTCGCAATATGCGCGTCGGTAAGCTCGTCCGCCCCGACGAGGTCGCGCGTATCGGCGCTCGCCGCGTTACGCAGACGCTCGCCGACCCGATTGCCGTCCAGGTCGAAAATCCGATAACCCATGCGGTCGACGATGGCCGAACCCTTGCTGCCGTACAGCAGCGTGCCTCGCCCCTTGCCGAATTTCCGTACGTTGTTGCAACTGTGCCCATCCCACTCGATCGACTTGTTGCCCGGGTAGTCGAGCCTGAGTTCCATCGTGTCGTACATCTCCCAGTCGTCGTCGGCAAAAAACCGCCGCGAACCGCGCGCGGTGACGCGTTCCGGGTGCTGCACGTCCAGGGCCCAGCGCGCAATGTCCAGTTCGTGCGCGGCATTGTTGCAGGTTTCGCCGGTACCCCAGTGCCAGAACCAGTGCCAGTTGTAGTGCACGTAGTTGTCCATGAACCGCCGCCTCGGCGCCGGTCCCTGCCACAAGTCCCAGTCGAGCCGCGGCGGCGGCGGCTGGGCCACGCCGTTGCCGATCGTGCCGCGGTTGTTGGCGTACCAGGTATACGCTTTGTAGATCTCGCCCAGTTCGCCGGCGCGAATCGCCCGGATGAGTTCGATCGATTCGACGGCCGAGCGCTGCTGATTCCCCATCTGCACGACCTTGCCGTATTTCTCCTGCGCCTCGACCAGCAGTTCTCCTTCTCGCGGGTTGTGGCTGCAGGGCTTCTCGACGTACACGTGTTTGCCGGCTTCGAGCGCCAGCAGAGTGGCCGGCGCATGCCAGTGATCGGGAGCCGCGATGACCAAAGCGTCCACACCGACGTCGTCGAGAATCCGCCGGACGTCGGTTTCGGTGTTGGGTGCCGCCAGACCTTTTTCGCGCATCTCGCCGCTCACTTCGTCGAGCACCTCGCCGTCGACGTCGCAGATGTGGGTGACCGCGCAGCCGGCTTTCGCAAATCCGTAGATGAGCGCCCGACCGCGCGACCGAACCCCCATGACCGCGACCCGAAGCCGGTCGCCGGCGCCCAAAACCTGGCCGTAACTCGCTGCGCCGATGCCGAGGGAGCCTGCCAGAACGCCGGCGCCGGCAGCGGCTCGCAGGAAATCACGTCTGTTTTTCATCGATTGTCCTCAATACGCGGATTCCGGCCGCAGCTCGGGCGAGCGACGGCCGATAAATCTGCCTGACCAAAAGGTCGATTCTGTCAGGCAATCTATGGCATTCTGTCTGACCAAATTGAGATTATCAAGGCCGGCGCGGAGACGCGGGCGCAGGAGTCAGAAAATGAACGGCAGCCACAGGGCGGGAATCCGCATGCTCATGGGACTGACGGCGCTTGCCGTCGCGGTGCCTTCGTTCGCCGGCGGCGAACTCGGCCTTAACCGGGTTTGGGCCCGGCTCGCCGACGTCTACGGCGAGCCCGGTTCCGTCGAGTCCGCGGAGTTTTCCCCGGACAGCCGCTTTATCGTCACCGGCAGCAAGTTCGATTTTACCGTTCGTCTCTGGCGCACGGCCGACGGGACGCAACTCTGGGTGCGCAACGTTCCCGACGAAATCGAACGCGTTGCGTTTACCCGCGACGGGCGTTACGTCGCCGCGGTGAGTGAAGACTTCATGATGCGTGTGATGAAGGTGGAAAACGGCGAGGTGGTATTCGAGTACCGGCATGAAAACGGTATCGACGGTCTGGCGGCGTCACACGACGGCCGCTACATGGTCAGCGGCCAGGAGCGTGTGGACGGCGTCGGCCCGGCGCGGATTTTTGACACGGAAACCTGGGAGCTCGTCGAGACGGTGCCGCATCCGGGCACGTTGAACGAGATCGACTTCACGCCTGACGATAAATACATGGCGACCGTCGGCGACCGTTCCGCGCGAATCTGGCGGGTCGGCGACTGGTCGCTGCGGCACGAATTCACGCTCGACCGCGGCCGTTTTTTCGAGGACCAGAACCACATCTACATCAATTGCAAGTTCAGTCCGGACGGCGGGATACTCGCGGTCGGCGCCACGCACGGCTTCGTCTATCTGTTCGACGTCGAAAGCGGCGAACTCTTGAGGCGGTTCAACAAAAGCGGCCAGAAAACGGAAACGGTGGAGTGGTCGAAGGACGGACGCCACCTGCTGGTCGCGGGTCACGGTGCGAGCATCGACTTTTATCGTACCGAACAGCTCCTCGATACGGAGATCGGCAACGACGCCATCCCGTATGCTTACCGGGTGACCGTTTCCGATGCGCTTGAATACATGGACTTCAACGAACCGGGCACCTTGTTGACGACGGCGCACCAGGACGGGACCGTGCAGCTTTGGACGTACATGTCGGATGACCCCAAAATCAACGAGCGCCGCCACCGCGAGATTCGCCGGCAGCAGGACGCCGCGGCCGAACAACGCGCCCGGCGCGACTAAGGTTTGGCTGTAGGTAATCGACCCGTCATGACGAACGAGAGCCGGCGCGAAGTCCTCAAACGTATTGCATCCTTGTTGGCGGTGAGCGCTGGCGCGTACCTGCCAGGATGCGCGCATCGCGGTGAGCGGGAGGGTCCAGCGCAGGCGGGCGCCGCTCATGACGGCGGCGCCGGATGGGCGGACGGTGCGTGGCGGCGAGCGGCAAGTATCGTCGGCCGCATTCGGGAGGCGGAGTTCCCGGATCGCAATTTTCTCGTCACGGAGTTCGGCGCCGTTGCCGGAGATGGCGACGCGCGGCTCGGGATTCAGGCGGCGATCGACGCCTGCGGTAAGCTCGGAGGCGGCAGGGTCGTGCTGCCCGCGGGCCGCTGGCGGTCGGACGGGCCCCTGCATCTGCGCAGCCGCACCGAGTTGCACGTCAGCGAAGGCGCGCATCTCGTTTTTTCCGGCAATCGCGAGCGGTATACGCCGCTGGTCCTGACGCGCTGGGAGGGCACCGAGGTCTGGACCTGGTCACCGATGATTTTCGGCGACGGACTCGACAACGTAGCCATCACCGGTGCGGGTACGATCGACGGCGATGGGGAAAAGAATTTTCTGCCCTGGCGCCGGAAGCAGAAGCCCGATCAGAACGCCCTGCGGCAGATGGGCCATGACGGCGTGCCGGTAAACGAACGCGTATTCGGTGAAGGGCATTGGCTACGCCCGCACTTCATCCAGTTTCGAGACTGCCGCAACGTGCTGATCGACGGACCGACGCTCGTGGATTCGCCGTTCTGGGTGACACACCTGCTTTACTGCGATCAGGCGATCGTCCGCAACCTTAACGTCGTCAGCCGGCACGTCAACAGCGACGGTGTGGACGTCGACAGCTCGAGCAACGTGCTGATCGAACGGTGCCGATTCGACGTGGGCGATGACGGGGTTGCTATCAAATCGGGCCGCGACCAGGACGGCTGGCGGGTCAACCGCCCGTCGAAGAACGTCGTGGTGCGGGACTGCGAATACCTTGGTCATGCCGGCGGCGGACTGGCGATCGGCAGTGAGATGTCGGGCGGCGTCGAGGACGTGTTCATCGAAGACTATCGGATGGAGAAAGTCCATCACGCGCTTTACTTCAAGTCGAACCTCGATCGCGGCGGCAGGATCGAGCGCGTGAGTATTCGCAATATCGACGTCGGCTCGGCCGACGTCGTGGCGATTTTCACCAACGACTACCATAGCTACCGTGGCGGCAACTTTCCGACCCGGTTCGAGAACGTCGCCATCGAAAACGTCGAATGCGCGCGGGCCGGCGTAGGCCTCAGTATCATCGGCCGTCCGGAAGCGCCGGTGCGCAACGTCAGCGTGCGCAATTTCGCCGTTGCCGACGCAGATACGCCGCTGCAGATACGCCACGTCGAGCGGCTGCGTTTCGACAACGTGTCGATTAACGGTGAGCTGATGCGGGCCGTCTCCGAAACGTCTCCCGCATCCTTCGACACCGCCCTGGTTCCATGACGCCGACCCGCCTGTCTTGCACCCGTTTTCCGTTCACTACAGAATGAGTGTTCGAGCGGCAATCTGAAAAAACAGCCAAAACAACGAGGTAGGCCGTGTCTCTAGGAATGCTTGCGGCGCTCGCCGCGACGCCCATTGTGGTTGCGGGGGTTTTGATCGTCGGTTTTCGCGTTGCCGCCCGCAGCGCGATGCCGATCACGTTTGTGTTGACCGCGCTGCTCGCGGCGCTCGTCTGGAACATGCCCGCAAAATTCATTGCCGCCGCGTCGGTGCAGGGCCTGTTCATCACGTTCGACATCCTGATGATCATCTTCGGTGCGATCTTGCTGCTGAACACGCTCAAGTACTCCGGCGCGCTCGCGGTCATTCGCCACGGTTTTTCGGAGATCAGCCCGGACAGGCGTGTTCAGGTCGTCATCATCGCCTGGTTGTTCGGCAGCTTCATCGAAGGCGCGTCCGGTTTCGGTACGCCGGCCGCGATCGTTGCGCCGCTCATGGTGGCGTTGGGTTTTCCAGCGATTGCCGCGGTCATGTTGGGCATGATGGTGCAAAGCACGCCGGTGACCTTTGGCGCGGTAGGCACACCGGTGCTTGTGGGCGTCCGCGGAGGCTTGGACAGCCCGGAGTTTCAGCAGGGTCTGTCGGCCGCCGGACTGGAGATGAGCGACTACCTGCAGGCCGTCACCGTCCACGTAGCCACGTTGCACGCCATCGTCGGAACGCTGATGCCGTTGTTGATGATCGTGATGATGACGCGCTTTTTCGGCAGCGCCAGATCCTGGTCGGAAGGGCTCGCGATTTTTCCGTTTGCCGTGTTCGGCGGGCTTGCGTTTACCGTGCCGTATTACCTGACCGGCGTATTCCTCGGCCCGGAGTTCCCTTCGATACTCGGTGCGCTGATCGGGATGTCGATCGTGACGTTTGCAGCGCGACGCGGTTTTCTGGTTCCGAAATCTTCATGGGATTTTCCGGACAAGGCGATGTGGCCGGAGAGCTGGTCCGGCCGATTGCGAATCAACCTGGACGAACACGGTGACAACATGCCGTTGTGGCGCGCATGGCTACCCTACCTGCTGGTTGCGGCGTTGCTGGTCCTCACTCGCCTGCCGGACCTGCCCCTGGGTGGCTGGCTGCGCGCGTTCAGCATTCCGTGGTCGGACATTTTCGGTACGGACATCTCCGCCGCGACCACGCCGCTCTACCTGCCCGCGACGATTCTGATTGTCGTTTCCACCCTGACGATCGGGTTGCACCGCATGCCCGTTGCGCAGTTCAAAAAGGCCGCTTCCGAATCGGGACGTCTGCTGTTGGGCGCCGGATTCGTGCTCGTTTTCACGGTGCCCATGGTGCGTATTTACATCAACTCGGGCAGCGGCACCGAACTGGACAGCATGCCTATCGTCATGGCGCAATGGGTTTCCACCAACGTCGGTCAGATATGGCCGCTTTTCGCGCCGACGATCGGCGCCCTGGGCGCATTTATCGCCGGCAGTAATACGGTCAGCAATCTGATGTTCGTGCTGTTCCAATACGGCGTCGCGCAGAATCTGGTCATGTCGACGTCGCTGGTCGTTGCGCTGCAGGCCGTGGGCGCCGCCGCCGGCAACATGATTGCCATTCACAATGTCGTTGCCGCTTCGGCGACGGTCGGGCTGCTCGGCCAGGAGGGCAGAACGCTTCGCCGCACGCTGTTGCCGACGCTGTACTACCTGACCGTCGTAGGTTCTCTTGGCCTGATCGGCGCGCACCTCGTTGGCGTCGGTGATCCGCTGCGCTGACGCTGGTCGTTACGTCGAAAGTTGGTCAACGGATTACATCTGCGCGCCAAAAACCCAGGGCAGGAATTCGTTGTCGCCAAAACCGAGCTGCTCGCTTTTCGTTTTTCTTCCCGACGCGGTTTCCAAGAGGAGCGCAAAAATTTCCTCGCCCATGTCGTCGACGGACGCATCGCCGTCGACGATACGCCCGCAGTTGACGTCCATATCGTCCTGCATGCGATCAAACATCGGTGTGTTGGTTGCAATCTTGATCGATGGCGCCGGTTTGCAGCCGTAAACGGAACCGCGGCCGGTCGTGAAAGCAACGACGTTGGCGCCGGAGCCGACCTGGCCGGTAATCGACATCGGGTCGTACCCGGGCGAATCCATGAATACGAAGCCCTTTTTGTCGATCGGCTCGGCATATCGATAGACATCGACCAGGGGAGACGAGCCGCTTTTGGCGACCGCGCCCAGCGATTTTTCGAAAAGGGTGGTGATCCCGCCCGCTTTGTTGCCGTGTGACGGGTTGTTGTCCAGTTTGCTGCCGTTCTTACGCGCGTAGTCCTCCCACCAGACGAGCAGTTCCGAAAGTTTCCGGCGCACCGAGGCGTTGGCGGCGCGGGCCATCAGGAGGTGCTCGGCGCCGTAAATCTCGGGCGTCTCGCTCAGGATAACCGTGCCTCCGTGCCGAACGAGGTGATCGGCAGCCCGGCCGAGCGCGGGGTTGGCCGAAATCCCCGAGTAGCCGTCCGAGCCGCCGCATTGCAGGCCCAGCATGAGCCGGCTGGCCGGCGTTGCCTCGCGCTGCACCGCGTTGGCGGCAGGCAGCATCTCGCGAACGATGGCGAGCCCGCGTTCCACGGTCGCTTTGGTACCGCCCTCGGCCTGAATGGTTGTCGTACGCAGTCGATCGGAGGGCGTGAGACCCCGCGAGTCGAGCAGATCCGCGATCTGGTTGGTTTCGCAGCCGAGTCCCAGGGTCAGCACGCCGGCAAAGTTCGGATGTTCGCAGAACCCGGCCAGCGTCCGCCGCAGCTGCTGCATTCCGGCTTCGTCCGGGCCCAGGCAGCAGCCGTGGCCATGTGTGATCGCGACGACGCCGTCAACCTCGGGATAGTCCGCCAGTTCGCCGCTATCGAATCCGTTTGCGATGTATTTGGCAACGGTTGCCGAGCAGTTCACGCTCGTGACGATTGCAATGTAATTGCGTGTCGCCACGCCGCCGTCCGACCGACGGATGCCCTCGAACGTGGCCGGTGTGGTGATAGCCTGTTCGGGTGCGACGGGCTTTTTCGCCCGTTCCCGATCGAAGTCCGTCACCGCCACGTTGTCCGTGTGTACGTGCGCGCCGGGCGCGATGTCGCACGAAGCGGTGCCGATCCGTTGGCCGTACTTTACGATTGGCGCGCCATTCGGGATACGCGTTGCCGCCAGTTTGTGGCCGGGCGGGACCAACCCGTTGCTGACCCCGCCGATGCCCTCAAGGACCGTTCCCGGCGGAATCTCCTCGAGTGCGACCACGACGTTGTCGGCGGTGTCCAGGCGGACGAAGCGGGTGTGTTTTGGCATGAACTGAAGTACTCACTGGCAAGAACGTTGGAGCCGTTTGGTCATCGGTACGCCGGAAACCCGGGCCCGGTCGGGCAGCGGTCCCGGCATCCGATCTTACTGTAGCGCAATGCACGCGTGATAACCATGTGGTATGGCCAATTTGATACAAATTATCGGAGGTTCGAGTTTGCGAGAGTATTCCTACGATAGTATGTGTAATTTAACTAATTGAAAAATATAAAATAATTTGAAAAATGCAAAACGCCATGACCGGTTTCTTTTACAGGCCAGTCCAAATTTACCGGGAAAACGTTGACAATTGGACAGGCCAGTCGTAACGTTGCGACAGACCGTAAGAACGGCGGCGCGCGACAGCTAGCAGGAATCGGCATGCCGCAACAACAATCCGTACCGCGACCGTTGACCAAGGGGGGGAATCCATGGCTCATTCGCAACTCCGACAGGCAATTGCGCTCGCCTGTGCCGGCGGTGTTTCTGCATCAATCGGCGTGCCCGGCGATGCTCTGGCGCAGGACGCCGTCGGTGGCGTCATCGGCGTCGTCAAGGACCAGGGCCGCGGGTTCAATCTCGCCGGCGTCGGCGTTCGCCTCGAGCCCATCGGTATCCGCACGACAACCGGACCCGACGGCCGGTTTCGGCTGCAAAACGTGCCGCCGGGCACCTATACGCTGGTCATGACCTACCTGGGCGGTGGCGAGACTCGCGAGACCATAACCGTTCAGGCCGGCGATATCGTCGATATCGACGCGGAAATCTCCTTCACGATGGAAGAGATCATCGTCCGCGGCGCGCGCGGGGCGCTGGCTTCGGCGCGCGCCCGGGAACGCGCCGCCGATCAGCTGGTCACGATTGCGGCCGCGGACGCGATCGGTAACTTCGCCGACCAGAACGTCGCGGAATCCCTGCAACGACTGCCCGGTCTCTCGATTCGCCGCGCGGAAGGTGAAGGCCAGCAGGTCGCCATCCGCGGACTGTCCGGAAGCTTCGTCACGGTCACCGTGGACGGCGCACGTCTGGGTACGCGCGACATCGAAACCCGCTCGGTAAATCTCGACGTCGTGTCGAGCGACCTGCTCGACAGCATGGAGGTCACCAAGTCGGTGACGGCCGACATGGACGCCGACTCGGTCGCGGGCAACGTCAACCTGTCGACGGTCACCGCCTTCCGGCGGGGTAAAAACAGTTTCAACACGCGCGCCGAGGTGGGATACCAGGAAAAAAGCGACGACTACAACCCGCGGCTGTCCGGCGACTTCACGCGCCTCTGGGAGCTCGGCGGCGATCGCGCGTTTGGCATCGCGGGCGGCGTCAGCTACCAGAACCGTCAGCAGACCGTGGACGATTTCCGGGTGGACGACGGCCTGCGCTTCATCGATGAAATAGACGATCCCAACGAGGGTCCCAATAACGGCAACGATGACGACGACACGATTTCGGTGGATCCCGAGGAGCTCTGGATACGGCGCATCGATCAGCGCAACGACCCGGCGGAACGCACGCGGATCAGCGCGAATCTCAATTTCGACTATCGCCCGAGTGACAGCACGGACCTGTTCGCCCGGTTCTCTTATGCGCATTTCGAGGACGACGACTGGCGGGCCCGCGAACGCATCGAGATCGACGACGCCGACGAGGAGGAAATACTGGCGATTTCGCCGACCACCGGTATCTTTACCGACGTCGATTTTTCCAAACGCTTTCGCTATACCAGCCAGGAAGACGACCTGTACACGGCCAGCCTTGGTGGCACGACGTCGTTCCGAAACGCCTGGACGGTCAGCTACCAGGTCGACTACTCGAACAACGACTCGACGACGCCGTCGCTGGAAGGCCGGTTCCGCGAACGTGACGTTCGCGTGGAGGTATCGGACGTGGGCATCAGCGGCATGGACTTCACGGTGCTGCCCGACCCCGCTCAAAACTCCGACCCGCTCGATCCGGAGAACTTCGACTTCCGCTTTATCACGGCCTACGATTTCTTCAATGAAGACGAAGTCGTTTCCGCCAAAATCGACTTCGAGCGAGAGTTGAACTGGGCCGACAAACCCGGCTCGATCAAGTTCGGCGTCAAATACTTCGAGCGGGACCGGGACGTCAACGTGGATCGCGCCACCATCAATACCGACGCGATAAGCTCGCTCGGGGACTTCGGGCTGGTTACGCCGGACAACACGGATCTCAACGTGTCGTTTTTTCCGAATCTCGGTGAAATGCGCCGCGCGCTCGCCGAAGCCGACCGGAACGGCACTCGCGTCGTCGACGACGCAACGAACCTGAATGCGAACACCAACCGCGATTTCACGGCGGTCGAAGAGGTGCTTTCGGCGTACCTGATGGGCGACTTCGACCTGAACGATCAGTGGAAGGTGATACTCGGCGTGCGTGTCGAGAGCACCGACTGGGAAACCACGGGCAGCGTGTCGGAGGTCATCGAGCGCAATCAGGACGCGACCGACCTCCTGGCCGAAGCGCTGCAGCAGGCGATTACCGACGGAACGGCAAACTTCACTCAAGATGAGCTCGACGCCTACGTCGCGGCGCGTCCGGAGGAGACACAGCTGCTCGCTCCGCAGGCGACGGACAATGACTACACCGACGTTTTCCCCAACTTCCATCTGCGTTACGAACCGAGGGACGACCTCGTCATGCGTTTTTCGTACACCGAGGCGCTCGTTCGGCCGGATGTCCGCCAGGCCGCCGCCATCCAGGCGACCCTGACCGAGGAAGACGTGGACGAGGACGACGTCGAGGACGAGATCAACGACAATTTCGGCGGCGTCCTCAACAACCTGGCCGACGCCGATGCGGTCCTGGCCGCGGCGGGACAGGAGTTCGTGCGCGAGATCGACGACCTGCGCGTACCGTTGCTCGATCCGATGCAGGCGTCGCAGTTCGACCTGAGCGTGTCCTGGTATCCGAGCGACAACACGTACCTGCAGGCATCGTTGTTCTACAAGGACATCGAGGACTTCATCGTGCCGGTCGAGCTCAGCGGCGACGACGTCACGACTATTGGGCTACCGCCCGCCGACGGCACGCTGACCGGCGGTTTCGACAACGTGTCGACGTTCTTCAACGGCGATGCGGCGGAGGTGAGCGGGCTCGAGCTTTCCTACGCGCAGAACTTCGTCAACCTGCCGGGTTTCTGGGGAGGGTTGTTCTTCAACGGCAACCTTACGTTTGCCGACAGCGAGGCCAGGATTGCGGGGGTTTCCCGCGAGATCACGCTGCCCGATCAGGCGGACGTGATCGGCAACGCCACCCTCGGCTGGGAAAACGAAAACTGGACGCTGAGAGTGTCGGGCAACTACATCGACGAGCGGCTGATTGTCATCAACGCGGGCCGGCTCGGCGTCGATCTGCTCGAGAGCGACGAGTTCGAGCGCGACCGGTTCAGCGTCGACTTCAACGCGCGCTGGCAGTTCAGCGACAGCATTCAGTTCTATCTGGACGCCATCAATCTCAACGACGCCGAAGACCGCCGTTTCTTCCAGGGTAACGCGCGAAGCGGCAGCATTTTCAGCCAGATCGAAAACTACGGCGCGACCTACCAGCTCGGTGTACGCGTCAACTTCGAGCAATAGCGTCGCGAACGGCAACGCTAAGTGAACTGCAACCGTACGCGCCAATGAACGATCCGGCATGTCTGCTCGATGCGGCGAAAAAGCTGCACGCCGGCGGGCACGGGGAAGAAGCTGTCAGCGCGTACGGGGAGTTCCTCGACAAACATCCGAGGTCTGCGGAAGCTTGGTATCTGCTCGGCGCCGCGCACCTGCAGGCGGACCGAATCGCCGACTCGATTACGGCAAGTAAGCGTGCAGCCGAACTGGACGGGCGACATGCCGGCGCGCTCTGCAACCTTGGCCTGGCGCTGCGACGCACCGGACGCTCGGGCGAGGGGGCAACCGCGTTGCGGCGCGCCGCAGAACTCGAGCCGGACAATGCCGACATGCAATACAGTTTGGGCGTCGCGCTTGCGGAAGCCGCGCAGCCGCGCGCCGCACTCGAAGCGTTCAAACGATCGCTTGGCCTGCGGCCGGGAAGGCTCGATGCATTACTGGGTGTCGGACACTGTCATCGGGCGCTTGGTCGGCAAGAACTCGCGTACAAAGCGTATCGCACCTGTCTCGCCGTCCGGCCCGAATCCGCGGAGGCCTGGTGGAGCATCGCCAACCTCAAAATCCGGCCGTTTGACGGCGACGACATGGAGACTATCGTCTACGTCGCCAGCCGTCCGGACCTGTCGGACAGAGATCGGGCGTTGATGCAGTACGTGCTGGCCAGGGCGCTTGAGGACGCCGGCCGCTTCGATGATGCGTTTCGCAACTATGTCGTCGGCGCGGCAATCCAGCGGAGGCTGACGCCGTACGATCCTCGCGGCGATCTTCGCTTGCTCGAAGAGGTCGAGCGGATATTCGACCGTGACGCAGTTGAGCGCGCCGCGGTTGCCCGCAGAACGGACGTCACCCCGATTTTCGTCGTTGGCCTGCCGCGGTCCGGCTCGACCCTGGTAGAGCAGATTCTCACGAGCCACAGTCTGGTTGACGGCGGCGGGGAGTTGCCCTTTTTTGCTCAGGCGATCGGAGAGATCGCGAGGCGCGACGGTAAGGGTTTGCCGGCGACGCTGGAGCAAAGCCCCGCGCGGCTATCGCAGGCTGCCGACGAATACCTCGCCCGAATTCGAGCCGCGCCGGGGAAACTCTTTTTTGTCGACAAGCAGCTCAACAACTTTCTCCTGCTCGGCGCGGTTCCGCTGCTGTTCCCGCAGGCGAAAATCATTGACGTGCGCAGACACCCGATAGACAGCTGCGTCGGTGCGTTTACGCAGTTTTTCTCTCGAGGCCAGGAGTTTAGCTACGACCTGGCCCAGCTCGGCGAATACTGTCTGCGTTACGATCGGTTCATGCGGCACTGGCGCAGGGTTCTTGGCGGCGCGATCACGACAATCTGGTATGAGGACCTGGTGATCGATCAGGAGTCCCAGACCCGACGATTGCTCGATCACTGCGGCCTGGAATTCGAGGACGCCTGTCTCGAGTTTCATCGAAACCCGCGCGCCGTGCACTCCGCAAGCTCGGAACAGGTCCGGCGGCCGATGTATACGACGTCGTTGCAACGCTGGCGCCGCTTCGAGAGCCATCTCGGCGGCTTGCAGCGAATCCTCGCGCCGCTCCTCGAGTCGCTGCCCGAGTCGGTGAAAAACGCCGGCAGCTAATCGGTCTGCGATTCCGCGGCGAAACGGCCGACCGTTTCCTGCGCGCCGACGTTCAGCAGCCGGTCCATCGCGGCGGTTACGCCGTCCACGAATCGGGGGTTTGCGGGCAGGTCGGCGTCAAACACTTCCGTGACCGTGAGGAAGGCGTGCACGAGCGCGCGTGGGTCGTTCATGCGGTTTCTCGCCAGATCCGCAAATCGGTCGCGAAGGGGATCGGACACCTCGACAGGCGCACCCTGCTCGTCGATCCCGCACACGTAGCGCATCCAGGCCGCCACGGCCAGGCAGATCCCGTCGATCCCCTGGCCCGCCGCAAGCCGCTCCCTCACCGTGCCGAGCAGACGCTGCGGCAGCTTTTGCGAGCCGTCCATCGCAATCTGCCAGGTGCGGTGATTGAGCGCCGGGTTTGCAAAACGCGCCAGCAGATCGCGCTGATACGCCGCCAGATCGAAGCCCGCCGGCGCCGTGAGCGTCGGTGAAATCTCCCTGATCATCAGGTATGCAATGAACCGCCACAATGCGGGGTCGGCGACCGCCTGGTGGACGTATTCGTGGCCGGCGAGGTACCCGAGATAGGCGATCGACGAATGGCTGCCGTTCAGAAGGCGCAGCTTCGCAAGCTCGTAGGGCGCAACGTCCGCAACCAGTTCGGCGCCCGCGTCTTCCCAGCGCGGCCGCGGTCCGCCGAAATTGTCCTCGATGACCCACTGCGTGAACGGTTCCGTGACGACCAGTCCTTCGTCGGAAACGCCGAGTGCCTCGGCCACGGCCTCGCGGTCGGCGTCGGTCGTGGCCGGTACGATCCGGTCCACCATCGTCGCCGGAAACGCAACGTTACCGGCAATCCAGCCGCTCAGCGCGTCGTCGCGCAGGGCCGCGTGCTCGATCACCAGGCTGCGCAACAAGGACCCGTTGTGCGGGAGATTGTCGCAGCACAGTACGGTGAACGGCGGGACGTTTCGTTGTCGCCGCCGCTCGATCGCGGTGACGAGGTAACCCAGCGCGGAGACGGGCGTTTGCGGTTTGTCGAGGTCCGCCCGGACGTCGGGATGGGCCTCGTTCAGGCGGCCGGTTGCAGGGTCGTGACAATAGCCTTTTTCGGTGACCGTCAAAGACACGAGTTTTGTTGACGGCTCGCTCATGCGGGCGACAACCGCTGAGGGGTCGCTCGGCGCGACCAGTACGTCCGCGACCGCGCCGATCACGCGCGTCTCGGCGGCGGTCTCGCCGCGAACCTGCAACGCGTACAGGCCGTCCTGGGGATTCAGTTGTCGGGCGACCGCGTCACTCCTCAGGGACACCCCCGAAATACGCCAGTCACCGCCATGCAGGGCAAGCGTATCGTCCGTGTAAACCGCCTGGTGCGCCCGGTGAAACGCGCCGATACCGAGATGTACGATACCGACCGAGGCCTGACGCGGGTCGAACCCCGGGCGCCGCACGGCGACGGGGAGCCCGTCGACGTGCCGCAGACTCAGCCGCCTCATTGGAACAGGCCCGGCAGCGTCAGCGAAACGGCGGGAGCGTAGGTGACGAGCAACAGCGCCAGGACAAACACCGCGTAGAACGGCCACAATGTGCGGATCGCGTCTTCGATGCGTATTCCGCCGGCGGCGCAGCCGACGAACAGCACCGAGCCGACCGGCGGAGTGACCAGCCCGGTGCCGAGGTTCAGGATCAGGACGATACCGAAGTGCACGGGGTCCATGCCGAGCTCGGCTGCAATCGGCAGGAAAATCGGCGTCGTAATGACGATCAGCGGCGCCATGTCCATGAACGTGCCGAGTAGCAGCAGGATGAGGTTGATCAGCAGCAGGATGACCAGCGGATTGCTCGAAACGTCGAGGATGGCCTGCGACAGCCGCAGCGGCACTTCCGTGATCGCGAGCACCCAGCCGAACGCGGAGGCCGTGCCGATGACCAGCATCACCATCGCGGTCGTCTTGAGCGCGCGTACGGTGGCTTCGACGAACTGTTTCCGATCCAGGCTTCTGTACACCAAGGTTGCGACGACCGCGGTGTAGATGACGGCGATAGCGGAAGACTCCGTTGCCGTGAAAATGCCGGACAGTATGCCGCCGACGATGATCATCGCGGACAGCAGGCCGGGCAGCGCCGCCGCAAAATAGCGGGCGACGATCAGCCAGCCCGGAAAACTGCCCGCCGGGTAGTTTCGTTTTCGCGCGACGACGTAGGCCACGCCCATGAGCATGAGTCCGAGCAGTACGCCCGGCGCCAGTCCGGCCAGGAACAGCGCGCCGATGGGAACGCCGCCGGCGGCGATCGAATAGATGATCATGTTGTGCGATGGCGGAATCAGCAAGCCGGTGGTTGCTCCCGTGACCGTGACGTTGACGGCATAGTCGGGGTCGTAACCGTCGGACTTCATGACCGGCACCAGCGCCGATCCCATCGCGGACGCGCTGGCGACCGCGGACCCGGACACCGCGCCGAACATCATGCTCGAAAAAATGTTGACGACCCCGAGCCCGCCTTTCAGGCGGCCGAGCAGCGATTGCGCAAAACGTACGAGGCGCTCGGCGATACCGGATTGATTCATCAACTCGCCGGCATACACGAAAAACGGAATCGCCATCAGTGCGAAGATGTTCATGCCGGCGGCCATTCGCTGAAACGCCACGACCATCGGTATGTCGAGCCACGCCATTGTCGCCAGCGCGGCAATACCCAGCGCGAACGCGACCGGCACGCCCAGAAGGAGAAGACCGAAAAACGTCGCGAACAGGATGAACAGGTCCATCAGTCTTCTCTTGGGGCGGACGCAGGCGGCGCGGTGACGCGCTCCAGTGCAAAAACGACAATCAGCGCGCCCGCGATGATAAACGGCCAATAGGCAACCGCGCGTGAGATGCCCAGCGTGGGGATGGTATGACTGCGCGTGAATTCGGCGAGCGCCGCGCCGTGCCAGACCATCAACAGTCCAAACGCGCCGACAAGGATGTTGATCGATCGTTCGAGCAGGCCTTGCCTGTCGGCGTCCAGCATCGTGCTCAGTAATCGAAACCGGAGATGGAAACCTTCGCGGACGCCGACGGCGGCGGTGAGCAGCACGAAATACAGCATCAGCAGCAATGCGACGGATTCGGACCAGGCGGGACTGGCGTTCAGCACCTTGCGGCCGAAAACCTGCCAGCCGATGATCAGCGTCATCAGGACGAGCCCGGACACCGAAACGGCCAGCGCCGCTCGCGCCAGCCAATCGCAGAGTGCCGAAAACAGTTTTCGCACGTAAACGGTTACCGAACGCCGGTTTCGCTGATGCGCCGGGCCAGCGCTTCGAGCTCGGGCGTGTTCAGGAAGCGATCGTAGACCGGTTGGACAGCCGCGCGAAACGGTCCCTTATCAACCGATTCGATGACGGCGTTGCCGTTTGCGAGCACCGCCGCGCGCGAGCGTTCGACCCGCGCGTCCCACAGCTCTCGCATGACCGGAACCGACGCGCGCGCGGCGGCGCGGACGAGCGCCCGGTCCGCCGGCGTGAGCTTGCGCCATCGATGAGCCGACATCACGAGCACCTCCGGCGCCATCGAATGTTCCGTTCGCGAATAGTGGTCCGCAACCTCGAAATGCCGAGTCGACTCGTAGGACGGCCAGTTGTTTTCGCTGCCGTCGATCGTGCCGAGGACGAGGGATTCATAAACCTGTCCGAAACCCATCGGCGTGGGATTACCGCCGAGCGCGGCAACCATCTCGACGAAAAGCTCCGAGTTCTGCACGCGGATTTTCATGCCGTCGAGATCGGCGGGCGTCTCTATGGGCCGCTTGACGTTGTAAAAACTGCGGGCGCCGGAATCGTAAAAGGCAAGACCGATCAGACCTTGCGGCTCCATTGCGGCGAGCAGCTCATCGCCAATTGGCCCGTCGACGACGCGTCGCATGTGATCGATGGATTGGAAGATGAACGGCATCGCCAGGACCGTGGTTTCGGGGACGATCGAGTTGAGCGGCGCGAGGTTCACCCGGTTCAAATCGATTCCGCCGAAAATAGTGATCTCGAGCGTATCTCGTTCCTCACCCAACTGACCGCCCGCATAGAGCTTCAGTCCTATCCGTCCATCGCTCTCGCGCAAAAGGTATTCGGACATGAAGCTCAGCGCCTGCACCGTCGGATAATCGTCGGGGTGCGTATCGCTAACGCGCAGCGTGATGTCCTGAGCCGACGCTGCGCCGGTGAGAAGCGACGTCAATACGCCGATGACAACGCAACGCGGGAACATCAATCGAACTTGTACGCTTTCTTGACGAGCCGGTAGGTGAGGTCGTGCGCGATCTCGACCGCCTCGTCCTCTTCCAGCCGATGGTCCGTGACCAGCTCGGCAAGATAGGCGCAATCCATGCGCCGCGCCACGTCATGGCGCGCCGGAATCGACAGGAACGCGCGGGTGTCGTCGTTGAAGCCCGCCGTATTGTAGAAACCCGCCGTTTCCGTCACGCGCTCGCGAAAGCGGCGCATGCCGTTCGGGCTGTCGTGAAACCACCAGGGCGGGCCGAGTGTGAGAATCGGATAATGACCCGCCAGCGGCGCGAGTTCGCGGCTGTAACTCGTTTCATCCAGCGTAAAGAGAATGATCGAGAGATCCGGTTCGTTGCCGAGCCGGTCGAGGAGCGGTTTCAAAGCGTGCACATAGTCCGTCGGCATTGGAATGTCGGCGCCCTTGTCCCGGCCGAACTCGCGGAACACGTCGCTGTTGTGGTTTCTGAATGAGCCCGGGTGTATCTGCATTACGAGCCCGTCGTCCAGGCTCATTTTGGCCATTTCGGTGAGCATCTGCGCGCGAAACAGTTCGGCGTCCGCCGGCCCGAAATCGCCGCGCGACACCTTGTCGAACAGGCGAGCCGCCTCGTTGGCGTCGAGGTCAGCCGTTGCGGCCGTCGGATGTCCATGGTCCGTCGAGGTGGCGCCGAACTCCATGAAGTAGCGGCGGCGCCGGCGTAAGGCATTCAGGTATCCGCTCCAGTTCGCTGTGTCTTCGCCGCTGACCTCACCCAGCGTCGCGACGTTGTCGGCGAATCCCTCGAACTCCGGATCGACGACCGGGTCCGGACGAAAGGCGGTGATCACGTTGCCGGACCAGTCGCTGTCGCGGATCCTGCGGTGGTGTCTAAGGTCGTCGAGCGGCGATTCCGTCGTCGCGAGGACCTCGATCCGGTACCGGTCGAAAAGCGCGCGCGGTCGGTACTCGTCGCGGCTCAAGCAGTCCGCGATGGTGTCGTAGTAGAGGTCGGCCGTCGTTTCGTTCAGGCGGACGTCGAGGCCAAACACTTTCGAGAAAACGTAGTCCAGCCACAGGCGCGAGGGCGTGCCGCGGAACAGGTGGTAGTGGGCCGCAAACGTCCGCCAGACTTCGCGGCTGTCGGCGATCGGGGCGGCCGGCCGCTCCTCGTGAACGCCGCCGAGGCCCAGTTCGGCCAGGGCGATGCCCTGGCTGTGCAGCATGCGGTAAAGATAGTGATCGGGCACGATCAGCAGGTCGGACGGGTTGTCGAAATTCTCGTTGTCGGCAAACCAGCTCGGATCGGTGTGTCCGTGCGGGCTGACGATAGGCAGGTCCGCGACTTCGCCGTAAAGCCGTCGCGCGATCCCGCGCGCCGCGGGATCGGCCGGAAACAGCCGGTCTTCGTGCAGCGATAGCGGCTGATTCATTTTTCCGTCGCTGTGTTTACGAAACGCTTACGGTGTTTCTCGACCTCGGCCTTGGCGCGCTCGATGGCTTCGACTTCTGTGGCGGCGAGAATGCCTCTCGTCACGTGCGACAGGTGGTTCCTCATGGCGGCGCGGGCGGTCGCTGGATTGCGTGTGCGGATCGCATCGAGGATCGCGCGATGCTCGTCGATGATGGGACGCATACCGCTCGCGCGGACCTGGTTCATCATACGTACGCACAGCGGCGAGTGATAACGCACGTCCCAGAGATGTTCGAGCGCGCTGACGATGGCGCTGTTGTTCGTGCTGCGCGCGATCGAAAGGTGAAACTCGCGATCGGCAAGCTCACCCGTGATGCCTTCACGATTCTCCTTTTCCATGTCTTCGAGAATCTCTTCCAGCTTGTCGAGCTGTTCCTCGGTGGCCAGCTCGGCGGCGAGCGCCGCGATCTCTCCCTCGAGCAGGGTGCGCGCTTCGATCAACTCGAACGGCCCGATGTCCAGTTCGCCCATGTCGCCGGCCGCGGCGTCGGCTCGCACGTAAACGCCGGATCCGCTACGCACCTCCACGAGACCGCCGATTTCCAGCGCGATGATCGCCTCCCGAATGGTCGGCCGGCTGACGTCGAAGCGCTGGGCCAGGTCGCGCTCCGCCGGCAGGCGCTGGCCCGGGGCGAATTTGCCGGCGCTGATCTCACGAGCCAGTGAGTTGGCGACCTTCTGGTACAGCCTCGTGGTTTTCGTTTGTGTTGGCATTTTCTCGTGTCCGTTGGTGCTGACGAGCAGCAAGCTGTCAGGCCAGTTTATCACCAACCGGTCTGAAAATGCAGCGGGATGGGATCTGTTCCGGGATTTGAGCGGATTTGTCCAGTTTTTTCTAATATGTTGTTTTTAAATTAAAAATATTACTAAAAAAGCGGGCATTCGGCGATCCCGGGGGATCTTCCCGACGAAGCTCTGGTATTTCCGCCACAATGCCGCATAATTGGCAAGGCCAATATTAGCCAGCTGGACGGTCGAACAAGCTTATGAAGATCACAAATGCCCGGACCATCGTGACCTGCCCGGGCCGGAATTTCGTCACCGTCAAAATCGAGACCGACGAGGGTGTCTACGGCATCGGGGACGCCACCCTGAACGGCCGGGAGAAAGCCGTTGTCGCCTATCTGGACGAGCACGTGCTGCCCTGCCTGATTGGCAGGGACCCCGCAAACATCGAAGACGCCTGGCAATACCTCTATCGCGGGGCGTACTGGCGCCGCGGTCCGGTCACGATGTCCGCGATTGCCGCGGTCGATACGGCGTTGTGGGACATCAAGGCGAAAGTCGCCGGCTTGCCGCTCTATCAGCTCCTCGGCGGCGCAAGCCGCAAAGGCGTCATGGTTTACGGGCACGCGAACGGGGCGGACATCGACGAAACCTGCGACGAAGTCGCAAAATTCATCGACCTGGGTTATGCGGCGGTTCGCGCACAGTGCGGGATACCGGGTATGGACAGCGTATACGGCGTGTCCGAGGACAAGATGTATTACGAGCCGGCGTCGGGCGAGCGGCCGCGGGAGGAAAGCTGGTCGACAGAGAAGTATCTGCGGCACGTACCGAAGCTGTTCGACAAACTCCGAGAACGCTTCGGCTTCGACACGCATTTGTTGCACGACGCGCACCATCGCCTCACGCCGATCGAGGCGGCGTCGCTCGGCAAGGCGCTGGAACCGTACCGGCTGTTCTGGCTCGAGGATCCGACTCCCGCCGAAAACCAGGAAGCGTTCCGGCTGATTCGCCGGCACACGACGACACCGATCGCGACCGGCGAGGTGCTGAACACGATCTGGGATTGCCGCACGCTCGTCGAGGAACAGCTGATCGATTACATACGCACGACCGTCGTGCGCGCCGGCGGCATTACGCATCTTCGGCGCATTGCGGATCTAGCCGCGCTCTACCAGATTCGCACGGGCTGCCACGGTGCGACCGACCTCTCTCCGGTGACGATGGGCGCGGCGCTGCATTTTGACCTCTGGGTACCGAACTTCGGCATCCAGGAGTACATGCGCCACAGCGACGACACCGACGCCGTGTTTCCGCACGCCTATTCGTTCAAGAACGGTTACCTGCACCCGGGTGAGGTGCCGGGGCACGGCGTGGATATCGATGAAAAACTCGCCGCGCAGTTTCCGTACAAAAAAGCCTACTTGCCGGTATCGCGCCTCGGCGACGGAACCCTGTGGAACTGGTGAGCAGGCCGCGCCGCTCGCGGGCGCCCGGCCATCGGATCAGAGGGGGACAAATGACAGAACGAGTGAAAGTGTCGAGCGTCGTTACGCGCCGTGACGTTTTGAGGTCGCTCGGGGGTGCCGCCGCGGTTGGCGTTGGTGGTGCGCTCGGCAGCGCCGATTCCGCGATGGCGGCGCCTACGGAGTCCGACCTGGTCATCCGCGAAGTCAAAACCTTCGTCATGGACGACGCCATTTTCGTCAAGCTCACCACCGACTCCGGCGTGTCCGGTTGGGGGGAATGCGACGCGGGCAGCCACTACGTCATGGAGGCGTTCATACACTCCGAACACGCGGGACGCGTCCTGGGCCGGGATCCGTTCGACAACGAGCGGCTCTACGACGACATGTTCTACCGTTCGCACGATTTTGGCCCCGGCGGCGCGCTGTCCAACTCGATCGCCGGTATCGACATTGCGCTCTGGGACCTGAAAGCGCGAATCCTCGACGTGCCGCTGTATCGGCTGCTGGGCGGCAAATACCGGGATCGCATGCCGATCTACGGCAGCTACGGCGTCGGACGCTGGCAGCGGATGAGCAAGAGAGAAGCTGCCGCACAGGCTGTCAAATTCGTGCGCGAGGGATTGCGTACCGTGAAGTGCCGGATGCAGATCCGCGAAAATCACCTGAATCCGGTCGAGGACCGGACGCTGGAATACGTCGACGCGATCGAAAAGGAAATCGGCAACGACGCCGAACTCTTCGTTGACATCAACAACGGATACAGCGCCGCGCGCGCGATACAGGTCGGGCGGGTATTGCAGGACAAATACGGTCATCGCTTTTATGAAGAGCCCTGCTCGGATCAAAACCACGTCGAAACCGCGCGTGTCGTGGACGCGCTGGACATCGCCGTTATCGCGGGCGAGAAGGAATACACGCTCTGGCAGCTCGACGAGCTGATCCGTTACGCCAATCCGGATTATCTCAATCCGGACGTCATCAAGGCAGGCGGGATCACGGTGATGCAGAAAATTGGCGTGCTCGCGCAGGCGCGGCAAAAGCCCATGATCCTGCACAACACCCGGCCGACGATCAGCACGGCGGCGTCGCTGCAGCTTGCGGCGTCGCTGCCCGCGATCGGACCGTTTTTCGAGTATCCCGAGGCTGATCGATTTGTCGAACAGATCGGCACGGTCAAAGACTATCCGAGGCTGGACGACGGTTACCTCGTCGTTCCCGATACGCCCGGGATAGGTATAGAACTCGACGAAGAAAAGGTGCTGGCCAGGAGTCGCCAGGTCCGCGTTTCCGACGGTTCGTGACTCCACGCGGGCGTTTCCCGGTGGCCGGCGAGCTACCGGCAACGCCTTGGCAGAGACAAAAACAGTGAGTGGCAGCAGTGGCTGAATACCTGAGTTTTGGCGAGATCATGTTGCGGTTGAAATCGCCGGCACACGAGCGATTGTTTCAGTCGCCGCAGCTGGAGGCGACCTTCGGCGGCGGGGAAGCGAACGTGGCGGTTGCACTCGCCAACTTCGGGCTTTCCGCAGGCTTCGTTTCCGCCTTGCCGGACAACGACGTCGGTGCGGCGGCGCTGCGCGCGCTCAAGAGTTTTGACGTCGATACGAGGCACGTGAGACTCCGCGGAGAACGCTTGGGAGTCTATTTCCTCGAAGCCGGCGCGAATCAGCGGCCGTCGAAGGTCGTTTATGACCGGGCCGACACGGCCATCGCGTCGGCCGGGGTCGGCGATTTCGATTGGCCGACAGTTTTCTCCGAGGCGCGCTGGTTCCACGTCACCGGCATCACACCCGCACTGAGCGAGTCGGCGGCCGAGCTCAGCCTCGAGGCCGTGCGGGCGGCGAAAGATGCCGGCATAACCGTTTCCTGCGATTTCAATTATCGCGGCAAGCTCTGGCGCTACGGCAGGCAGGCGCCGGAGGTGATGCGCGAGCTCGTACGTTACGTCGACGTCGGGATCGCCAATGAGGAGGACTGCCAGAAGTCGCTGGGCATCAGCGCCAACGTGGACGTCGCGGAGGGTGAGCTGGATACCGCGAAGTACGAGGTGCTCAGCAGCAAGGTGCTGCGGGAGTTTCCGAATCTTTCGCTGCTGGCGATTACGCTGCGCGAATCGCAGAGCGCCGATAGAAACGGCTGGTCCGCCTGCCTGCGCGACGCCGAGGGGTTCAGGCTTTCGCGCCGCTACGCAATCACCGACATCGTCGACAGGGTGGGCGGCGGCGACAGTTTTGCTTCGGGACTGATATACGGGCTGAACGCGTATGCGGACAAACAGCAGGCGCTGGAATTTGCGGTTGCCGCGAGCTGCCTGAAACACTCGATTTCAGGCGATTTCAACCGGGTCACGGTTGCCGAGGTCGAAAAACTGCTCGGCGGAGACGGTTCGGGACGGGTGCAACGCTGAAGCGCGGACGCCTCACGGTAATCACCGCGGCGCGCACGATTGGCATAGGGCTTTCACGGATAGCGCTTCATCTGCGCTTGCGTTCATACTCGCTGTTGGTAACAGGTACAGCGGGAGATTTCGCATGCAAGGTAACAAGGGTTTCCTGGATAACGTCCCCGGAACGATGTCGATTTTACTGTTGGCGTGTCTGGTCACGAAGCCGGCCGCGGCGAACGAGCCGACGCTGGCCGACGGCCGCGCGCTCGCACAGTCGTTCGGCGCCGAGCTTCAAAATGCGCTGCGAGCGGCGATAGCGGACGGCGGTCCGGTTGCCGGTATCACCGTGTGCAAAGACCGTGCGCCTCAGATCGCCGCCGAGTTGTCACGGCGGTCCGGCGCCAAGGTCAGCCGTGTGAGCCGGCGATTTCGCAACCCGAACAATGCCCCCGAATCCTGGCAAAGGGAGGTTCTCGACAACTTCGAGTCGGACATGAACGAGGGAAAGCCGTCGCCCGAGTATCTGGAGCATAAGGCCGACGGTACGCGATACATGAAGGCCATACCGACTCAGCCCGTTTGTCTGGCTTGCCACGGCGCCAGCTTGACCGGTGACGTGCGCGCCGCGCTTGACGAGGCCTATCCGCACGACCGTGCAAGAGGGTACGCGCTCGACGAGCTGCGTGGCGCGTTCAGCATCACGTGGCCGGCGCAGGAGGAAGACTAGGGCCTGTGTCGTCTCTGCGTTCGACGCGGCCGATCCGCTGACGAACCTGCGTCCGGAGCGCTACAGCCAGTCCGTTAGCGCAATGCCAATCCCGAACCGATTGGAATAATCCTCCATGTCGATCAGGTTTTCGCCGTAACCGGAATACAACTGAACGTAACCCTTGAGATGCTGCGCGAGCGGGAACGTCCAGTTGACCTCGAGGCCGCTGCGGTTGTCGCTGTCCAGGTTGTTCTTCAGGATGGCGGCAAGCGTATGCCGGTCCCATTTGTAAGCGGCGCCAAGCTGAATCCTGCCCATGAAGTCCTCGATGTCCGGGTTGTTGTCGTTATCGGGGTCATCAACTCTAACCCAGGTTTCGGCTGACACTGCAAACCCGCCTTTCTCCAAAATGAGTTCGCCGGTCAGGCGGTTCCAGCTTCGCGACAGCGGGTTCGCCCGCCCGTTCGATTGATGCACGAAAGCCAGCGACGCGAAACGCGCTCTCATGCCGAGAACTTGAAAGTCGACGGGAATGGACCAGATCAATTCCGGTTCGTGGTTGGTCTCGCGAAACGGCGCCGATGCGTCTTCGTCCGCGTACAGCTGCCAATACGACTGCTGCGTGTAGGCGGCCCACAGCGTTGATCCCTTCCACAGGTTCGGCCAGAGCGGCGTTTTCAGGCTGATCTGAAACTTGATTTCGGTGTCGCTGAACAGGTCGCCGAAGTCGCCGTACGGCGAGAAGTCCGAGGAGAAGTTGTAGCTCGCGGGTATGAAGTAGTTGGGCCGGTGCGGCGTGATCGAAAACCAGTTGTGCAGCGTGGCGGATTCCGCCTGCACTCGTGACTCGATTGCCGTGATCGTAGCGCTCTCCGGTTCCGAGCGGCTTGACGTCTTCGATCCGACTGCAGGGAAAAAGCCGTCAAAACAGTCCAAACGCGCGTTTCGGTCAACAATGGCCGAACACTCCCCGGGGCCTTTGACCGCATACGCCGAACCGGAAAAACAGATCAGTGCGAACGTTAAAGCCAATCGTACTTGTACCGTCATCAATAATTCCCCGATACTGGCTGGATGAACCCGACCGATTCTAACAAGGCGAATTGACGGGTTCGCTAACCCGTCCGAGTCACGGCAATGAAGATCAAACAATGGCGCGACCGAAGGATCGACGTTACCCGCGAGGACGACGTGTTCTACAAGCAGCCGTTGAGCGAGATCACGCTGTTTCGTTTTTACACGGACTGGTGCAACGTGGAGGACCATGAAGGGGCGTTCTCACTTAAGTTCGTCTTAAGCGGCAGTGAAAACTACCGTTTCGGTCGGCGCAGCGTGCGGCTCTCGCCCGGACGGGTTCTCGCCGCCAACGCGGGAGAAACCTATTCGAGCCTGGTGGATTCGCCCTGCGAGTCGCTGTCGATTTTTTACAGCGAGCGGGAGGTCCGTCAGGCGAGCGCCGCGGTTCTGCGGTCGGGTGACGACCTGGATCCGGACGACGATCGGGGCGGTTTGGTAACGGCTGCGCAGGCGGCGTTTCGTCAGGAACCCGCAATCGGGCAACACCTGAGGCAACTGCTTCGCATGCTCGACTCGGACGACGGGGAGCTTGCGACCGAGTCGGCCTGTTTATTGTTGGAAGCGTTTCTGAGGCAATCCTCCAATCTGCTGGTGAACGGAGCGCTGGCGGAAGTAAAGCGTCGCGCTACTCGCGATGAGCTGATCACCCGCGTGCTGTGCGCGCGGGACCTGATCGAGGACCGGCGCGGCCTGAACTGCGGCCTGGACGAGTTGGCGGATGCGGCGTGCCTGTCCAAGTATCACTTTCTTCGGGTGTTTTCCTCGGTGTTCGGGGAAACGCCGGCGGCGTACGCCCGCAGGTCGCGCCTGGCCATGGCCTGCGATTCGATACGGCGGGGTCTGTGCGTCAAAGAGGCTGCGCGGCGGGCGGGTTACAGTGACGAGCGGGGACTCATTCGCGCGTATCGGCGTACCTTCGGCAACGGCCCTCCCTTCGGCGAATAAGCCAAATTCGCAATTTCTGCCGCGGCGCCGCTGCTAGCCTTGGCGGGGTCTTCCGGTCTCCCGCGGCAATCCATGAAAACATTCAACGTAAACGGCCAGCCGGTTTCGTTCGACGGAGACGGCAACATGCCGTTGCTCTGGTTTCTGCGTGAGAACCTGAAGCTGAAGGGAACGAAATTTGGCTGCGGCATCGGCTCCTGCGGCGCCTGCACCGTGCATCTCGACGGGCGCGCGGTCCGGTCCTGCGTGCTGCCCATGACGGCGCTGGGGGCGGATTCGGTGGTCACTACCATCGAGGGTCTGGCCCCGAGCGGGGAGCTTCACCCGGTGCAAAAGGCCTGGCTGGCGGCCGACGTCCCGCAGTGCGGCTACTGTCAGGGCGGGCAGATCATGGCCACGGTGGATCTGCTGACGCGCATTCCAAACCCCAGCGACGCGGACATCGACCGCAACGTTGGAAACCTCTGCCGCTGCGGCACCTACAACCGGATACGCGCGGCCATCCACGCCGCCGCCGGGTCTCTGCCGGACAATGCGCAGGATGACTGACGTTTTCCGGACCAGCAGGCGCGGCTTCCTCAAAATCGGCACTTCGGCGGCGGGGGGCATGCTCATCGCCGCCGTCGTGCCCGGCTGCCTGCGTGAGCGGACGCATGCCGCGGGAGAGCTCGAGGTGTTGATCCGGATCGAGCCGGACAATCGCGTCATATTCCGAGCGCCCTGCCCGGAGACCGGCCAGCACCTGACCACCAGCCAGGCGATGCTGGTGGCCGAGGAACTCGACGTGGACTTCGACTCGCTGATCGTGGAACGCCTGCCGCTCATGCTGCGCCGTCGGGACGACGGCACGGTCGGCTATGCGGGAGTGCCGCAGTTCTCCGGTGGAAGCCAGGCTCTGCGCCGCACCTGGCGGATGCTGTTGCGCGCGGGCGCAAACGCGCGGGCGCGGCTCATCCGGGCGGCGGCGGAAGACATGGGCGTCGATCACGGGTCCTGCCGTACCGAGACGGGTCGCGTCGTGCACGCCGCGACGGGGACGGCACGTCAATACGGAGAGGTGGCCTATCGGGCGGCACGGCTGCAACTCGATGAAAACGAGGTGACGCTGAAGCCGCGTGGGGAATACCGCATACTCGGCACGCCGATGCGCTCCCTCGAAAACGAGGACGTCGTCACCGGCCGCGCCGAATTCGGCATCGACGTCGAACTGCCGGGCATGCTGCATGCGGTGATCGAACGCGCTCCGGCCTTCGGCGCCGAACTCGAGAGTTACGACGATAGCGCGACTCTGGCCGTTGCCGGAGTTCGCGGCACCGTTGAAATCCGCGGCGCGGCTTATCCTCATTACATCGAGACCGTCCGGGCGGACGGCGTCGCCGTAGTTGCCGACACGCTGTGGGCAGCGATGGAAGGGCGCCGGCGCCTGACGCTGAAGTGGTCGGACGCGCCTTACCCCGACGAAAGCGATGCGTCTCATGCGGCGGAGGCCGAACGCAAACTCGCGTCGGCCAACCCTTTACCGATCCCACAGCCTCTCGATGATTCCGTCGACTATGCGGAGGTTCTCGAACGCGGCAGCATCGCTCGCCAGTACGGCGACGTGGACGAGGCGTTTTTGTCTGCAGACCGCAGCCTGCGTCGCAGCTACGAACTGCCGTTCCTCGCCCACGCTACCATGGAGCCGATGAACTGCACCGCGCACGTTCACGAAGGCGGCTGCGACATCCACGTCGCAAGCCAGCTTCCGCAAGCCATGGCCAACACGGTCGCCGATTATCTGGACATCGACGTGCTTCGGGTCAACGTGTTCCCCAAGCGTATCGGCGGCGGTTTCGGCCGCCGGCTGCGCTCCGACTTCGCGCTCGAAGCCGTCATCGTCTCGCGGGCCGTCGACGCCCCCGTCAAAGTCACCTGGACCCGCGAAGACGACCTTCGTTACGACTACTACCGGCCCAAGGCCCGTTTCGACATGAGCGCGGCCGTCGACCGGCAAGGAGTGTTGACCGCCTGGCACGTGCGCGAGGCGAGCACGCCGCTGGAAACGCATCCGCAGGAAATTGCCGTTGGCAAGGCCTGGCAGGACGTCGAGCTGCGTTCCTATTACTCCGACAACGGCATGTTTGCCGCCGAAGAGTTGTATTACGACAACTTTCCCGCACACCCGAGTTTTGTTCCCAACTGCCGCATGGAGCATGTGTACGTTCATTCCGCCGCCGGCGTTCACGCCTGGCGTGCTCCGGGCGTGATGGCGTTGGAGTTTGCCAATCAATCGTTTCTGGACGAACTCGCACACGAACTCGGCGAGGATCCGCTGCAGTTCCGGCTCGATCTGATCGGATCGCCGACGCGGTATCCCTTCCGTCTCAACTGGATTCCGGATCACGAAAATGGGCGCCTGGCTGCCGTTCTCGCGCTAGCCGCGGAAAAGGCGGACTGGGGGCGTTATCGAAACACGCAGGGGTACGGACAGGGCATCGCGTCCGCCTACAACTGGGGAACTTACGTGGCTCATGTCGTCGACGTAAGCGTCGAATCCGGGGGCGCGCTTACCGTGGCCAAGGTGACGAGCGCGGTGGACTGCGGTCCGGTGATCAACCCGGAGGGCGTACGCAAACAGGTGGAAGGCGGTATCAACGATGCGCTGTCGGCCGCGCTGTGGCAGGAAATCAACGTCCGCGACGCCTTCCCGGTCCAGTCCAACTTCCATGACTACCGCATGATGCGCATCGACGAGTCCCCCCGCGCCATCGAGGTGCACCTGATCGAGGGCGGCGGCGAAGACGATCTTCGCGGTATGGGCGAACCGCCCGTTCCTCCGCTGGCCCCGGCCCTGTGTAACGCGATCTTCGCCGCGAGCGGCAAACGCATCCGCCGTCTGCCGATCGCCGACCAGCTCGGCGCCTGAAAGGCAAACACGACTTGCTTGCGCGATTCGCCCTGCCGCGCGCCGTGATCCAGCGCCGCGCACGGCCGACTTGAGGACAATTTAAGACGATCGGACATTCCGCCGGGCGCAAAACGCGGTACAGTCGGGGAGCAGTGAATTCGCACGGGTCAAAAAACACCGGCCCGCCGCTGCAACGCTGTGGGAGCGTCCTCGAAGTTTCGTATGTCGATCAGGGGGTACACATCGTGATCCAGTTTCAACTCAACGGCGAAGCCGTTACTTCCGACAGCCCGTCCGATACGCCGCTTTTGTGGGTGATCCGGGACGAGCTGAAGCTAAAGGGTACAAAATTCGGCTGCGGTATCGCCCTGTGCGGCGCCTGCACGGTGCACATCGACGGCGACGCCACGCGTTCCTGCGTGACGCCCGTCAGCGCGGTGGAAAACAAATCCGTCACGACGATCGAGGGGCTCGATTCCAGCGAGGGCAGAGCGCTGCAGGCAGCCTGGGTCGATGAGCAGGTTCCTCAGTGCGGTTACTGCCAGTCCGGCCAGATCATGCAGGCGGCAAACCTGCTCGAAAGGAATCCGAATCCGAGCGACGAAGACATCAATGCAGCGATGAACGGCAACCTTTGCCGCTGCATGTCCTATACACGGATTCGGGCGGCGATAAAGAGCGCCGCAAACGGCGGGGGGGCTTGACGATGGCGATTGCAAAACAGACGGCTCCGATCAGCAGGCGCGTGTTTCTCGCCGGAACTGCCGGAACCACGCTGGTCATGGGTTTGGGCACGGTGCTGCCGGGCTGCAGCCGCGAAGAGGCGGCAAGCGATCTGGCGGCGACCGGGGCGAGCAAAAAATTTGCGCCGACCGTTTGGTTCGAGATCGACGGCGGCGGTGGCGTGCTGGTCAATATTGCGAAGGCGGAGATGGGTCAGCACGTCGGTACGGCGCTTGCACGCATCGTTGCCGACGAACTCGGCGCCGATTGGAGCAGCGTGTCGATCGATCACGTCGATACCGATCCGAAGTGGGGTTACATGGTGACCGGCGGCTCCTGGTCGGTGTTCACGTCGTTTGCGATGCTCTCGCAGGCGGGGGCGGCCGGCCGCAGCGTGCTGATTGAAGAAGGCGCCAGGATGCTGGGCGTCGAGGCATCTCAGTGCAAAGCACAGGACGGCAAGGTGATCGCAGGCGGACGGGAGGTTTCGTTTGCCGAAATCGTGGCCAGGGGCGACGTCAGCCGCACGTTTACCAGCGAAGAGCTGGAAGCGATGCCGATCAAGCCCGCCGAAGAACGCCGTTTGGTTGGCAGCGAAACATCCGCGCTCGACGTGCCCGAGAAGTCGTCCGGCTCGGCGGTTTACGGTCTCGACACCGAGCTGCCGGACATGGTTTACGCGCACCCGATGATTCCGCCGACCCGTTACGGCAGTACGATCAACTCGGTGGACGACACCGCCGCGAGAGACATACCGGGTTATCTGCAAACCTTGACCCTCAGCGACCCGAGTGAAGTCCTGCAGGGCTGGGCGCTCGTGATTGCGGAAAACTTTCCGGCGGCGATCAAAGCCGCGGCTGCCGTCGAGGTCGATTGGGCCGCGGGGCCGACGGCGACGGTCACCGAAGCGGACATTCTGGATGCGGGTGAGCAGTTGGCCGACGACCCGGCAAGCGGCGTGAAAGTGGTTGACGACGGTGACGTCGCGGATGCGCGCGCCGGCGCCGCCAGCACGCATTCGGCGGTGTACCGGACGGCGACGGCGCTGCATTTCACGCTCGAGCCGCAGAATGCGTTGGTCGAGTACGTAGACGGTGTGTTCCATATCCATTCCGGCAACCAGTGGCAGTCGCTGATCTTGCCGTTTCTCGCTACGGCGCTGGGCGTGGAAGAGTCGAACATCGTCATTCATCAGTACTACCTGGGTGGCGGTTTCGGCCGCCGCCTGTTCGGCGATCAGATGATTCCGGCGGCGCTCGCCGCGCGCGAGCTGGGCAGGCCCGTCAAGCTGGTTTTCCAGCGCGCCGACGACAGCCGGTTCGACTGCGTCCGTTCTCCCTCGGTGGCGAAATTCGACGCGTCGTTCGACGCCGACGGCGCGCTGACGGGAATCGAGCACGCGGCCGCGGCGGGCTGGCCGACGTTGGCCATGGCGCCGGGCTTTCTGGCGGACGGCGTCGACGGTAACGGCAAGTTCGATACGTTCTCGATCAGCGGCGCCGATCACTGGTACACGCTGCCGAACCATCGGGTTCGCGCGATCAACAACGATCTCGCGCAACGTACTTTCCTGCCGGGTTGGCTGCGGGCGGTCGGGCCGGGCTGGGTCGGCTGGGGCGTCGAATGTTTCATGGACGAGGTCGCCGCAATCGTTGGTGAAGATGCCGTCGAGTTCCGTCTTGCGCGTCTCGACGCGGCCGGCAAGAATGCCGGTGTCGCACCCCCGTCCGTGGGCGGCGCGTCGCGGCTTGCCGCGGTGCTCGAAGACGTCGCCGAGCGCTCCGGCTGGGGCAGGGAGCTGCCCGCGGGCGAAGGCCTGGGCGTCGCCGTCAGCCATGGCCAGGAACGCACGATGCCGACCTGGACCGCCTGTGTTGCACACGTAGCCGTCGATCCCGAAACGAACGCCGTAACGGTCAAGAAGATCTGGCAGTCGATCGATTGCGGCACGGTCGTGCACCCGGACGGCGCAATGGCGCAGGCCGAAGGCGCCACCTTGTGGGGATTGAGTCTCGCGATGCACGAGGGCACCGCGTTCGAGGACGGTCAGGTCAGGGATCAGAATCTGAACGGGTACACGCCGCTCAGAATGGCCGACGTTCCCGAACTCGACCTGAAATTCATGCCGAGCACCGAGTTTCCCACGGGCCTTGGCGAGCCGCCGCTCATCGCCGTGGCGCCGGCCCTTGGCAATGCGATTTTTGCGGCTACCGGGACCCGGGTGCGCGATCTGCCGATTCGCCTGTGACGAGGCAGCAGCCCCGCCGCGGGTCACGGGGCCGCCGCTTGAGGCTTACGGCCCATGATTAAGAAGGACTCGACCCGGACGTCGAGTCCACGATCATCGGCCGGCGGTTCGGTACCTATCGATTGGTTTCGCACCTTGCGCGAGGCGGCTCGACCCACGCTCTGAATTTGCCCTTGCCGGCCGCGAACCCGCCTACCAGGTGCGCTCGAAAATCAGGCCTATGATCGGGAACGCGCCATCGTCTTCGTCGATGATGACGCCGCGGCGCGGATCGAATTCCTCCGAGTTTGCGCCCGGGCCTCCGTACACGTTGATCACGTCGACGAAGGTGACCAGATCGACCGGTCCGAGCGGACGGCGGTAGTCCACGCGGATGTTCAGCGAATGATAGTCTTCGAGCTGCCGTGCGTTCTGGCGCGTCAATTCCTTCGAGAAGCGCAGCGGCTGACCGGGTGCAAGAACGTCCTCGTTGATGATGAAGTCGTCGGTCGGCCGGCCGCTCGCGTATTTCCAACGCGCGCCGACTTTCCAGCGATCGGTGATTTCCCAGGATCCGCCGACCGAGAAAAAATGCGGCCGGCTGAAGTCCGCGTCGTAGTCGCCCTCGCCGTCATTGTCGTTCAGACGTACGTCGTTGTACGAATAGGTTGCGTTGGCCGACCAGCCGTTGGCGAAGTTCCTCGACAATACGACGTCGACGCCGTAGGAAGTCCCGTCACCGTCGTTGGTGACGCGGCCGTCGGTCCGGCCGGTGTCCGTGACGAGATCGTCGAGCTGCTGGTAGTACGTTTCGACGAGCAGACTCCAGTCTTCGGCGAAGTCGCGCTCGAATCCCAGGCTGACGTGGGCAATGCGTTCGTTTTCGATCTGGAAATTCTCCGTATTGGCGGCGCGGTCCAGGAAGCGCGGTGACTGATAAAACAGACCCGCCGTGGCGGATACGCGAAAGTCCGGGGAATACCGGAAGTTCGCCGCGAGGCGCGGCGAAACGAGCGACTGCTCGGCGAAGCCGTCGTAGTCGTAGCGAAGTCCGGTGCGCAGATCCCAGTTGTCGAACTCAAAGACCTGCTCACCGTAGGCCGCGTAGGAAATCTCCCTTGCCTCGAAGCTCGAGTTCACGTTGTCGGGCGTCAGGACGATGAAGTCCTGCCCGGGCGGACGGGGGTCCGACGATCGATAGACGTAGCGGATCCAGTCTTCCCGGAGAAACGTCTCGTAATCGGCGTCGATCTGCGTGATCCGCAGGCCGGCGCTGCCGGTGCCCCAGCGGTTTTGGGTCGTAAAGTCGCTGCGCCAGCCAAGCTCCTTCTCGACCTCGGTGATCGTAATCAGGCGCTCGTTGACGGGTATGTCCGCGGCGGGTGTGCCCTCGGGAACGAGATCGGGAAACGCCTCGCCTTCCGAGCTGGTCTTGTCGCTCTCGCGGTAATAAACGCGGTTGATCCACTCACCGCTGTCGCCGACCAGCCGCTTCCAGCTCAGGCCGAGGAGGCCGAGGTCCTGTTCGGCGTTTATCAGCGCGACGTCCTCGAAATCCGGGGACGCAAGCACGTTGTCGATGTCCCGGCCATAGTCTTCCGGGGCAAGCACCGCGAGCACTTCGAGCGTGTTGCTGTCGTCGACCTCGGTGACCGTCTTGAGGATGAAGTCGGTCAATTCGGGCTGTCCGATGTCTTCTTCGTCGATCTGTTCAAAAACACGGCCGAAGTCGAACTGGCGCGCCGTCAGGAAAACGGTCGTGTCGTCTCGGAAGCCGCTGGGCCCCTCATAACCGAATTCGACGCCTGCAATGTCGATACGCAGGCTCGCGCTGGGCGTCGGACTGCCCCCGGCCACGTCAAGCTGCAGCAGGGAGCCGGACCTCCCGCCGAACGCGGCGCTCCACCCGCCCGGCGAAAATTCGGCGCCGGTGATCGAGTTTGGTGCGAATATGGAAAAACGGCCGCCGCCGCCGATGTCTTCCTCTTCGCCGAGCGTCTGATCGAAATGCACCACCTTGTCGAGCGGCATGCCGTCGACGAAAATCAGATTGTCGCGTGGGCCGCGGCCGCGTACCGAAAAATTGGCGAAGTCGCCGGTCGAGATCAGGCCCGGCAGTCCGTCGAGCGCGCGCATGACGTCGCTGCCGGTGCCGACAGCGCTCCTGAGTTCCTCGCGATTGAGATAAGAGCTGCTGACGGCGCCGTAAGGGTCCGCCTGAACGGCGCGGGCAACCACGACCACCTCGTCGATCGATTCGACCAGCTCGGGCAGCTCAAAGCGGACCGGCGTCGCTTTGCGTGCAATGACGCGGACGCTTGGCTCGAAGCCGGTGACGAGTCCGTCGCCCCGGGCCGTCAACTCGTAGAGGCCGAGATCGAGGTCTTCGATCGTCGCGGTGCCGTCGGCGGCGGTTTCCGCGGTCCGCGGATTACCCTCGCGCGGCGTAACGGTGACGGCGATGCCGGCGAGCGGACGTTTCGTCTCCGCACTGACGACCTTGACCGCGATCTCGCCCGACAATTCCTGGGCGCCCGCGCCCGAAGAGAAAAAAACGATGCCCAGGAGGGCAAAAAACACGGCCGTCCGGCGTCCGATAGAGTGTATGCGATCCATTGCGATTGCTGCGTTAGCCCGGGGAAGACAGTTTTATACCAACTCGCGGCGAAAGAACGGTTTCAAAGGCGTCACCAAGTGTTTCCAATTGTCACCCGGCGGTTCCGATGGCCGCCCCGGCGCCCGTGGCGATGGCCCGACGGGCGATTTGTAACAGTATGTAACACGCGCTGTGCTTGCTCGGATTGCCGAGCACGGGAATTGACGTTCGTGATAACTTGACGGAGAAGTGCGGGGTAATCATTTTACCGAGGATGACAGAGGTGACAGAAGCAGCGTCAATTGCCGTGCAACACGGGAGTGAAGAGGTCCCGCCATGGGCCGCGGGCACTGAAAACCGCATGCACGAACTCGATCCCGAGCTCGACGACAACGAGATCGAGATCCTGAAAACCTACGGCGACGTGCGGCAGTATGAAAAGGGTGCGGCGCTCTGGACGGCCGGCGACCGCGGGCCGTTCATGCTGGTGCTCGAGGGCGGCATCGACGTGTATCGGCGCGCCGACGGGGAAGAACAGATCATCATCAGTCACGGCCCGCGTCACTATGTCGGCGAAACCATTACGATGATCGGCGGCCGGGCGCTGGTATCGGGCCGCGCCAGGGAAACGCTCACGGCGCTCGTGATTCAGTCGGACGACCTTCGACGCCTGATCGCTACCGAAGCGGACCTCGGCGAGAAGCTGTTGCTGAGCTTCATTTTGCGCCGTATGCGCATGGTGGCGAACCGCCTCGCCGACGTGACCCTGATCGGGAATCCGGAAGAGCCCCAGGCCGCCGGTTTGTTGAATTTCCTGATGCGCAACGGGGTTCCTTTTAACGCACTGCATCCCCAAACCGACCAGGCGAGGATAAGGAAACGCCTGGACGGGCTCGACGCGAATACGGACGAACTCCCGCTCGTCGTTAGCAACGACAGCGTTTTGATCCGTCCCAGCAACCGCCAGCTTGCGGAACAGCTCGGGTTTACGGCCGAAATCGACTGCGGCGTTACCTACGACGTGGCGATCGTCGGCAGCGGACCGGCGGGTCTTGCGGCCGGCGTGTACGCGGCTTCGGAGGGCCTGAGCGTCGTCGTCCTTGAAAGCTGCGCGCCGGGCGGGCAGGCCGGCAGCAGCTCCAAGATCGAAAACTACATGGGTTTCCCGACCGGAATATCGGGGCAGGCCCTGATGGGGCGCGCTTATCTGCAGGCGCAGAAGTTCGGCGCGCAGATTGCGGTTGCGCGCGAGCTGGAAGCGTTCGAGCCGGGCGATCCGCTGCACAAGCTGCGCATCGACGGCGGCGACATCGTTTATGCGCGCGCCGTGGTCATAGCGAGCGGCGCCATCTACCGGCAGCCGAACATCGAGCGTCTGGAGTCGTTCGGCGGCGTGCATTACGGCGCCAGCCACAACGAGGGAGAGCTTTGCCGTGGGCGCGACGTCGCCATCGTCGGCGGCGGCAACTCGGCCGGTCAGGCGGCGGTGTACCTGTCCAAGCGTGCACGTACCGTCCATATACTCGTGCGCGGCAACGGCCTGGCGCACAGCATGTCGGACTATTTGATTCAGCGTATCGAGCGGATTCCGAACGTGCATCTGCACACGCACTCGGAGATCGACGGCATCGTCGGTGAAGAGGCCATTGAAGCGCTGACGGTCCGGAACAATCAAACGGGCGAGGTCACTGAGCTTCCGGCATCCCACCTGTTCATTTTCATCGGTGCGCAGGCCGGCACCGGTTTTATCGGCGAGCAGTTGGCATTGGACAGCAAGGGTTTCGTGCTGACGGGCGACGCTCTGAACAGCGACACCCTGGAGAATTACGGCTGGACGCTGGAACGCCGGCCGCATCTGCTGGAGACGAGCTGCCCGCGCGTGTTTGCCGCCGGTGACGTCCGTTCGGGGTCGGTGAAACGGGTGGCGTCGGCGGTCGGCGAAGGGTCGGTCAGCGTGCAATTCATCCATTCGGTGTTGCAGGACAGCGCCGGGCGGTAAAAAAGACGGTGGCGACGCTCTATTATTTTCACGATCCGATGTGCAGCTGGTGCTGGGGGTATCGGCCGACCGCGCAGCGGCTTTTTTCATCGCTACCGGCCGGTGTCTCGCGGACGAACGTTCTGGGCGGTCTTGCACCGGACAGTGACGAGCCGATGCCGGCGGCGCAGCGCGATGCGATCGCCGGATACTGGCGACGAATCGAAGACTTGCTCGGGACGACGTTCAACCACGACTTCTGGACGGACTGTGAGCCCCGCCGGTCGACCTATCCCGCCTGCCGGGCCGTCATCGCGGCCGCAAAACAGGGTCGGGAGGAAGACATGATCCTCGCGATTCAGGAAGCGTATTACCTTCGAGCGAAAAACCCCTCCGACACGGACACTCTGCGGCAGCTGGCCGTTGAGCTGGAACTCGATGCCGAGGTTTTCGACACGGACCTCGAATCGAGCGACACCGAAGCAGAATTGCGCCGGCAGATCGGCTTTGCGCGGCGTTCCGGCACGTCGGGGTTTCCGTCTCTGGCGCTCGAAAACGGCGGCCGACTGATTCCCGTTGCCGTCGATTACAAGGACCATACGGCCACGTTGGCCGAGATCGAGCGCCTGCTCGTCTAGTGCGAAAAAGGGTCGGACCCAATTTTCTCTAAACTGGGTCCGACCCCTTTTTAAAACCATCGGCATACGCCTTGACAGCATCGGGTGTTTTATATAACCATTACGTTATGGAACAAATTGGTTATATAAAAACGCCACCAAACCTCGATGCCGTTTTTTCGGCGCTGGCCAACTCCACGCGACGGGCGATACTGTCACGGCTGGCGGACGGCCAGGCGTCCGTCAACGAGATAGCGGCGCCGCTCGAAATAAGCCAGCCGGCGGTATCGAGGCATTTGAAGGTGCTCGAGCGCGCGGGTCTGATCGAACGGGATGTGGACGAACAACGCCGCCCCGCGACACTCAAGGCCGAGCAGATGGCGGCGGCCGTCGACTGGCTGACGGAATTCAAGGAATTTTGGGGGGCGAGCTTCGACCAGCTCGACGACGTCCTGATCAACATGAAACGAACAAATATGAAGGAAGCCAAAGATGAGTGATTTACCCGAATACGTACTCGACCGAGTTTTCGACGCGCCTCGTGAAATGGTCTGGCGCGCGTGGACAGATCCCGAATTGCTGCCGCGCTGGTACGGCCCGGGCGTCGAGACGATCATCCACAAATTCGATCTGAAACCCGGCGGGATGTGGCTCAACGAGATGAAGTGGGGGGAAAAATCCGACCTCAGCAAAATGGTATTCCAGGAAATAGTGCCGCAGGAGAAGCTGGTTTGGCATCACTCGTCCACCGACGCGGACTGGAACGTCATTACAAACCCCATGATGGAAAACTGGCCTCGCGTGTTGCTGACTACCGTGACGTTCGAGGACATGGGCGACAAAACGAACGTGCGTCTGACGATGGTGCCTGTCGACGCAAGCGACGCCGAGATCGCCTGCTTTGCCGCCGCGATGGCCGGTATGGATAGCGGCTGGGGCAAGGGATACGCGATATTGGACGAGCTGTTCAGGGAATTGTTGGCGGAGTCCTGATCGCGACAGCCGGCCGTTCGGTCTCTCGCATCAACGTCGCTGCGACGGGTTCGAAACGGCCGGTTCTCTGGTAGTCGCAAATGATTCGCATTCAGTAATTCCCCCAGCGGGGGGATTGTGTATGGCCGCGACTGCTTTCCATGCTCGCCAGGGGGTGAATCCGGAAAACGGCGGAAGACAGCGCGAGCCAACAACCGGCATTCGCCCCAACAGCTTTCGATTACGTTGCTTGTCTGCTTTGGTCAAATGCAGGCAGCAAATAGAATCGATTCAATTCTGCAACTGGACAGTTGCCGACGCCAACCCCAGAATCCTGTCAATACGTTCAGAATCTGCGGGGCGGGTAGAAATCCGACCGTTTTGCGAGGCTCACCAATGAACAGAATGGAGTTCGTCATAGCTACGCTGTTGATAGCGGTGTCCGCAGCCGGCCTGGCCGCAGAAACCGCCGAGGAGCGCAAAGCGAAACAGGCCGAGCTGGATGCCGCGTGCGAAGCGGCCCGTCAAGAAGCGATCGTCGCCGCAAGAGCCAAATACGTTGAAGAATGTATTGAAAAAGAACAGCGGCCCGATCGTGAGGCCTGCGAGCGTTTTTATGCGGACTACGGGGAAAGATCGGCCCAGGTGGCGCCGCTGTTTTACGATTTGCCGGAATGCGTGGCGGCTCACGAGTACAGGACGAGTTATCGGAGCGCTCGCGAATGACCCTGGAATGGAACGGCAAGCCTCATCGCGCAGAACACTATCAGTTTACCGGAGCGCGTCACGGCCGGCTGCCGCTGGTTCAGTCGAGCTCGACGTAGTCGCCCAGGAATTTTTCTTCCACGGTGAAAGCCTCGCAGCTCCGGTCCAGTTCGTTGAATGCGATTGAGTTTCTTTCCCTGAAAGCGTCCCTGTCGGCTTTCGATTTCCAGAAATCGATCGTCACGTAGCGGTTTTCGTCCGCCACGTCCTTAAGAAGCAGCGTCTTGATGTACGAAGGATCGCTCGAGAATAAACTGACCCATGCGCCCTGTGAATCGTAGGCCGCCAGAAACTCTGATCGGCGAGCAGGTTCTATCGTGTATTGCCAAACATAGGCGAATCTATTACTTGTCATGGAAATACTCTGGGTCGGCCGCGAGTCCTCAACCCCCACCCAAAAACACCGTGCAGTTCATGCCGGAGGGAATCGCGTTGCCCGGATTGGCCAGCTCGAAGCGAATCCCGAAGGTGCCGCTGGCGGCGTCGATGACGCGATCGACGACGGTGACTTTCACCGTGTGTTCTCCCTGCAGAGGCGCCGCCAGGATCACGCGCGCGGTGTCCCCCACCGCCACGGAACCGAACAGCTCGACCGGTGCGATGGCCTCCACGTTGAGCGGGTTGATTTGCGCCAGGCGCAGAATCGGCGTTTCCTGCACGTATTCGCCCGGAGACAGCAGACGTTCGACCACCACGCCGGACAGCGGACTGCGGATGGTCCGCATGTTCAGCCGCTCCTGCGCTTCGACCAGCTCCAGGTCGCTGATCAGGCTTTGCGTTTCGATTTCGTCTTTGTCGTGAAGAGAGATCAGCTCGTCGCGATACAAATCGTCGTTGCGCTCGACCTTGCGGCGGTCGAACAACGCTCTGGCCTCGGCCAGTTTCACGCTGGCCGACTCGGCGTCCGATCGTAGCTGAGCGACGACCTCCCCTTTGGTGACGGTGTCGCCCCGCTTGACCTTGACGTCGTCCAGTATGCCGAAAACCGGGCTGCCGACGTCGACCTCCAGATGCGGTTCGAGCAGGCAATCCAGCGATTCCACGGTCGCCGATTGCCCGAACGCCGGCTGGTTCGGCTGTGCGAACGCCAGTACGAGCATTGAATAAACGAGGTATCGATGCATCCGTCTTCTACTCGGCCCGGCCGGCAAACGCCAGCCGGCTGTTCAGGGTTTCGTCGGCGCGAAGCAGGTTCTGTCGCGACTTCGAGTGCTGCCGTTCCAGCCTCCTCTGCGCGAGCCGCAGCGCCCATGCTCCAACGACACGAATGATAGCCGGTGAGCCGCTTCGTAACACGCCGCGTATGACCAGCGCCTGCAGCTTGCCGGCGTGCTCGACGACCGGATCTTCCAGGGAGGCGATTACCTGATAGCTCCCGGGGTCGCCCTGCCGTGCGCATCGGCCGATGAGCTGCCGGTCGATTCTCGCGGCGTCGTGGTACTCGGTCAATATGACGTGCAAACCACCCAGTTCGGTGACTGACGGGCCCAGTCGAATGTCCGTGCCGCGGCCCGCCATGTTCGTCGCGACCGTGATGCGCGCGCGCCCGCCCGCGCGGGCGACGATTTCCGCTTCCCTCGAGTCCTGTTTGGCGTTCAGCAGTTCGTGCTGCAGGCCCGCCTCGGTCAGCAGCGCGCTCAGATGCTCGGAGGTGGCGACATTACTGGTGCCGACCAGCACCGGTCTGCCGAGCCGGTGCGTGTCGGAAACGGCCGCGACCACGGAGCGCCATTTGTCGTCCAGCGACGGCAGCACGCGGCGGCCCAGAAACTTCCGCTTCGAGGGTTGTCTCGGTGGAATGGTCACGACGTTCAAACTGTAAACGTTCCAAAGTTCGCCGCGAACCTCCCGGGCGGTGCCGGTCATGCCGGACAGGGCGATATAGCGCCGAAAAAAGGATTGATAACTGACTCGCGCGAGCACGCTCGGGTCCGGCGTGATTTCGCAGCCCTCCTTGGCCTCGACGAATTGGTGCATCCCTTCGCTCCAGGTCCGCCCCGGCATCACACGTCCGGTGTGCGGATCGACGATCAGCACTTTGCCGTCGCGCACCACGTAGTGCTCATCACGAAGGTACAGATAGTTCGCCGCAATCGCCTGTTTGAGCAGCTGCTCTCCGAGGCGGGTGCTTTGCCACACGCCGTCGAGCCCGGCCGCGGCCGACGCGAGCGTCTCGCGGCCCGAAGGGTTCAGGCTGACCGCGAACTTCGAGCGGTCGAGCACGAAGTCTCGGCCCGGTTCCAGGCTCCGCTGGATTGCGAGCGCCTGATCGACGATATCGGCCCGGCCGTCTTCCGATCCGGGCGCGGACAGAATGAGCGGCGTGCGCGTCTCGTCAACCAGAACGCTGTCCGCTTCGTCGACGATGGCAAATCGCAGGCCTTGCAGGAAAAGCCGCCGCAACCTGGAACGGTCGCCGTACAGAGACTCGAATTGCAGATGGGCCGGGCTGCCGCGGCTGCCCAAGGTCAGCCGGTCGCGCAGGTAATCGAACACGATCTCGTTGTTCGAGCAGTAGGCGACGTCGCAGCGATACGATCGCTGCCGCTCCTCGGCCTCGCTGGTGCTGACGATTTCCCCAACCGAAAGGCCAAGGAACGTGTAAAGCGGCTTCATCTGCTCCGCGTCGCGGTTCGCCAGGTAGTCGTTGACGGTAATGACGTGCACCGGCACGCCCGCCATCGCCACCAGCGCCGCCGGCAGGGTGACCGCCAAGGTTTTTCCCTCGCCCGTCTGCATTTCGGCGATTGCGCCGTCGAGCATCACGAGACCCGCGTGGATCTGCGTCCTGTAGTGCCGCATGCCGAGCATGCGTCGCGAGACCTCCCGCACCAGCGCAAATCCGGACGCCACCGTCGACTCGTTTAGGCCTTGCAAACGCAGGTCCCGTTTTAGCTGTCCGGCGCGGTCTTTCAGTTCGCCGTCGGCCAGTTCCGTAAGTTCCCGTTCACCCGCGATCACCTTTTCGATCAGCTGCCCGTAGCGGCTACCCGTGAGCTGCAGGGTCGACAGGTGCCGGGTCACGTAGCGGTGATAGAGATGATCCAATCCCGACGTACCGGCAAGCTTGCGTTCCGCGTACGCGATTTCCGACGAGCGAATGGCGGCCGTCAAGCTGGGGCTGTTAGACATTGAAGTTCTTCAGGAGCAGCCGCCGGACGTTTCGGTACCAGCGGAAGGCCAACGGTTCCCAGCCGTGGTCGAAGCGAACGAACACGCGCTGCCCGAGCCGTTCCGAGCGGAAACCCCCGGCGATTTCGAGATCGAACTGGAACATGGACTGAAACGCCCGCTGCCCCTCGGCGCCCGGATCGGTCGCGATGGCGCCGCCGCCGCCAGTGCTCAGGGCCATGCTCGGCAGTTCATCGGTCGCCGCCGGGGCTTCGCGTTTTATGGACGCTTCATAGGGAACGTCCATGCGATCGGCGAGCAGCACCGTAACGTTCTTCAGCCGGTTACGAACCAAATCCACGTCTTTTTGCGGCACGACGACGCGAACCGTCGTCACCGTGTCGTCAACGACAAAGGCGACCGCGGTTCCGCGACGAACGAACTGGCCGGGGAGATCCTGCGGCGGTTCGTGTAACAGGAACCGTCCGCCGACCGGGCTTATGACCGTCAGTTCGCGTTCCTGCCGTTCGGCTTCGGCCAACCGCTCATTGGCATATTGCAACTCTTCCCGGATCGTATTCGCCGCCACCTGATCGACCGCAGCCGCGGCCGTAAATCGCGTCGCAATCTCCGTAACCTCTGCCCGCAGCATGGACACACGCGCGGAAAGTACGGCATCTTCGCCGTACAACAGGGGCTGGCCTATTTCCACGGTTTCGCCGGGTACCGCCGCCACGCTGCGCACGAAACCGCTGGTTCCGGCGCGAACCCATGACTCCTCGGGCGTCCATACGACGCCCTGGGCAACGGTTCTGTAAGGCAGCGGCAGCGCAAGCAGGAACATCACAACAACGCCGAGCGCGCTCCCGGTGGCTGCAAGCGCGACCCCGCGTCTCCCCGAAAGCGACTGATCCGCCAGCAGGAACCGGAGCTTTTTCGCAAGCGGCAGGATCAGCGTCGAAAAGCCGGCCCAGATCGCGAGTACGACGCCAAGCACAAAATACTGACTCGCCACCATTGTCAGGATGACCACCATGATGAACATGCGGTAGATGAAAGACGCAACCGCAAAAAACAGGAGCCATCGCGCCTCTCCCGTCGTGACCTCGGGTGGCTCGGCGTCCTTCAGGCGAAGCAGATAGCGGCGCACCACGTAACCGAAGTACTGATTGGCGCGGGACGCCAGATTCGGAATCTCGATCCAGTCCATGAACACGTAATAGCCGTCAAATCGAAGAAGCGGGTTGCCGTTGAAAAACAGCGTCGACACGCCGGCGATCAGCATCGTGTTGTAGGCTATCGTGCGAAGGGTCCCGGGCTCGACGCTCAGCCATACGAACATGGCGACGGAGGCGAGCAGCAGCTCGAACATCATGCCGGCGGCGCCAACGACTGCACGCTGGTACTTGTAGCGAAATGCTGAAGACTGGGACGCGTCCACGTAGGGCACCGGTACGAACACCAGGAACATGATGCCGATCTCGTGCACTTCACCGCCCCACCGGCGGACGGCCAGTGCGTGCCCCAGTTCGTGAAAGGCCTTCGCAAACGGGAATATCAGCGCGATCAGCAGCAGGTTTTCGACGGACAGCACCTTTTCGGTCACGTTCTCCGTCAGCGGCGCCCAGTGAATGGCCGCCTGAACGACGGCGTATCCGACGGCTACGAGCCACAGCACCGCCGCCGTTCTGCTGAACAGAAGATTCGCCAGAAACTGCATTCTGACCAGCCAGCGTTCCGGATCGAACAGCGGTACTTTGACCGAGAGCGGGCTGCGCCAGCGCGCGGTTTTCTCCTGGCGGATTTTTTTGTCCGATCGATCTTTCAGTTCGGTGACGTCGGGTGGAACGTCGCTGATCAAGACGTCGGCCGCGTGCAGCTGCGTGAGCAGGGAAATCACCTCGTCCTGGGTAGGCGCATTGTCGCCGTGACGTTCATAGCTGATGGTCCAGATCTCGTCCACGCTGCGCTTGCCGTCGAGCATGCCGATAATGAAATTCGCCAGCGGGGAAAAGCGGTGGAAGCGTCCGGACACGTGATCCTGCAACACGAACCAGACCTCGCCGCGGTAGCGGTGCCGATGGATCTGAACGTGCGAACGCAGGCGCGGCCGGAGCGAGGAGACCCGGTACCAGGAACTGCTGTAGACGGACTCGGCCATGTTGCTCTGCCTCGCCGAGCCCTAGGGCGACCAGGACCAGACGGCGATTTTGAGCCAGCGCATCAGTTTGTGTGTCCAGATCCAGATGAGCCGGCGCTCTTCGATGTCGATTTTGCCGACGCCTTCCATGCCGGGTCGAATGTTGTCCCGCGTCTCCAGCAGGTCCGCCTCGACGCGAAAATAGTTGACGCCCTCGGCGGTGCTGGCAACCGACGTCAGCCGGGTTACGCTGATCGGCAGCGGTTCGCCGGGCAACGCGGCCAGCAGCAGCGTGCCCTGCTGGCCGATGGAGACGTTCGCGACGTCGTGTTCGTCGACTTCCAAGACGACACGGTAACGATCCAACGGCGCCAGTTCATAAAGCACCGCGCCGCGCTCGACGGCCGCGCCCAGCGACTGGCTGAGGTCGCCGCTAACGATCACCCCGTCGAACGGCGCCACGACCTTGGTTCTTTGAACCTGCTCGTCGAGCAGCGCAAGGTGCGCGTCCGCCTGTTCGATCTGCGCGGTGATGATTTGCACGTTGGCGCGCTCGCGTTTTGCCATTGCGTCCTGCAGGCGGGCGGCCATCTGCGCACGTTCGGAGCTGACCTGCACGCGCTCCAGCCGCAAATCACGATCGTCGAACTCGAACAGCAGCTCGCCGGCTTCGACCACGTCACCGGGTCTTGCCGCTGCCGAAGCGACGTAGCCTTCGACCGGGGCGCTTATCACACGCCGCTCGGCGCCTTCCACGCGACTGTTCGCCGATACGCGATAGTCTCCCGTTGCGAACGTCGAGAAGCCGACCAGCAAGAGCAGCGCGATGGCGACCAGCTTGCGGGCCAGGAAGCCGGGACCGAACAGTTTGCCGGCCGAACGGGCGGCGGCGTCGCCGATCTTGACAAAAATCGACCGGTCCTCGCGCCGCTTCGTCTCCAGCATCGGCCCGAGCGCAATGCCGGCCGACTTACACAACTCGACCGTGTCGTCGTCGAAACCGCCGCCAGCCGGGCGCTCGAGGGTCATTGCACCGCACGGGATTCCGGCGCTCAACAGCGGTACGGTCAGAATTGTCGAGCCGCCGACGAGGCTGGAAAGCTGCTCGTGCTCCCGGGTTACGCAGAAATCGTGTCCGTCGTCGGTGGGTACGACGACAACGGCGTGTTGATCGATGGCTTCGTCCATCGCGTTTCCGATGGCGCGGACGAGGTTCATGTGGCCGCCGATCTGAGACGAATGCGAGACGGCGGCGACGTCGGCAAACCCGGATTTCAGGAATCCCAGGCTCACCCGGTCACATTCCAGCAGCACGGCCAGTTCGGTGACCACGGCTCTTGCAGCGTCCGCAAATCGCTCCTGGCTCAGCGCCGTTGCGATCAGATCCAGAACGGTTATCAGGCGGTTGGCAATCTGCTGCTCGTCGCCCGCGTCCTGTTGCCGCAGATAGCTGTCCAGCCACACGCTGCCCCATTGCAGTTGCCGAAGCACCTCGCCGGCGTCGGCGCTCGCGCTGACGCCGATGGCGACGACGCCCAGTTTGTCCGCATTCGTGCCGACCGGGTAGGCGACCGAGAGCAGCGACTCGGATTGATCGACCTGCGGTTTCGACTGCGTCAGCGATTCTTCCGCGAGGCTCATGACGGGTGGAAGGAGCGCCTCCCGATCCGGCCAGTAGGCGACCGGCCCGTACACCTCCGAATCGTCCTGCTTCAGCGCCAGCACCGCGCACTCGACGTCGCTGAGCATCGAGCATTGCAGTGCCAACCAGGCGCGGCCGAATTCTTCTATCGACCTGGCGCTACCGAGTTGGGACCATAGCAGCCGGTCGACAAAAATCAGCTGACCGCCGTTCTGTTCGGCCCCGATGTCCATTCACGTCCGCCTACGGCGCCTCTTTAGGCGTTTCGATCACGATGTCGCCGAACGTCGATTCGTACTTCTTGATCGTGGCATCCAGCAGCAACAGCATGCGCTTGGCCGCGTACGGGCTGAGCATGATGCGATGACTCAGCAGGATGGTGAGGTCCTTTTGTCCGGCGTGCCAGGTCTGATTCGTGCCGAACAGCAGCGTGACCTCTTCGCGTGTGCAGGAAACGTTGGCAACGTTCGCATACGCCGCTTCCATGTTCGAGTCGTCCCAATTCACCGTCCGCGCCGCGTCGCCGCCGCCGTTGGCCTCGTCTTTTTTTGCCACTTGCCTCTCCCTGAATGTCCGTTTTGGATGTCTGTAGAACAGCGCGCTGCTCTACCAGTTGATACGTTGTCGTTCGTGCTTGCCCTGTGTCTGCCGCGAGCTGAGCCAGCCCGTCAGCGCGAGCAGGCCGAGCCCGGACCCGCCGCCCTCGTAATCGACGTCCTCGATGTGGCAGGCGGCGCCGCTGTCCAGTTTGATTTCGACGCGCCTGTTTTGCGCCCTGCCTTCCTCGGTGTCGTTGTCGGCGATCGGCAGCTCCTCGCCGTAACCGACCGCCCGGAGGATATCGGGGTCGACCCGGTACTTGACCAGCGCATCGACCACGGCCTGCGCCCGATCCTGCGACAGGCGGAGGTTGTGTGCGTCCGAACCCCGGCTGTCCGCGTGCCCGCCGATCTCCACGTCAATGTCCTCGAAGCCGACGAGGACCGTTGCGACTTCGAGCAGGTACTCGTGCGATTCCGGCGTAAGGACCGCGGAGTTCAGCTCGAAGGAGACGTCGGCCAGGTAATCCTGGCAAATCGCCTCGTGATGGACGTTGTCGTGTGCCCGGCCGCCCGTCGATACGTCGATGAAGCTCGCCCTGACCGGGGCGCGATCGGCGACGACGTCCCCGACGTGATAGGGCGGTACGAGGAAACGGTCTTTCAGGTACAGGTCGAACAGCTCGCTCGCGGCAAGATCCAGCGGCCGCTGACCGAGCACGACGACGGTCGTGGCCAGGCCGTCCTCGAACGTGACGCGGCCGTATTCGTAGATGAGTATGTCTTCCGATAGCGAGCCGAACAGAAGATCCAGGCCGGCGGCGCCGATGATGACGTCGTTGCCGTCGCCGCCGCGCCGCGATTCGTCGATCATCCGACCGCCGGCGAGCATGTCGCCGCCGCCGATGAAAAAGTCCGTTGCCTCGATCTGCACGATGTCGCCGCCGTCGAACGTGATTCTGCCGCCGTCGCCGATGATCGCGTCGTCACCCATCCCGCCGCTGATGATGTCGCCTTCCGCTCCGCCCAGGAGCAAATCGTCCGCGCTGCCGCCGAATACCTGATCGGAGCCGCCGTCGCCGGGGCGTATCGTGGAGGCGCTCACGATCTGACCCAGCGCGCGCAGGCGATCGGCATAGTCGACGTCACCCAGATCGCCGAAGACGAACAACGGTGCGTTCCAGGCGGCGCCGTCGACGACGTCGTCGCCCAGTCCGGCTTCGACGACCAGCAGTCCGTCGTCGCCGGTGGCGTCGGCATCGACCATCGAGATTCGGTCGTCGCCGTCGTTCGCATGGAAGGTGGTGACGTTGTCGGTCAGGGTGCTGACGAAGGTCACCTCGTCGGATCCGGCGCCGGCCCAGATATTGATACCACCGGAAAATCCGCCGCTGGCCGAATAGTTGATCGCGGCCGGGGCCAGTCCCTCGATCCGGTTGTCGCTGATGGTCACGTCGACGTCGCCCGCGGTCGATTCGCGATCGCTGACGTTCAGCGTGTTGAAACCGTCGCCGGCAAAAATGCTGAGTTCGCCCTGGACGCTGTCCAGAGTCCCGTTCAGATAGCCGCGATCGGTCTCGACGTCCGGGGCGGCGTCCGACACGGAGATCGTGTCGTCACCGCTGCCCATGTCGATCGTCGTCAACGACGGCAGCGCCGGGCCTTCGTCGTTCAGCGTGCCCTGGACGTTGAATTCGTCGTTGCCGCTGCCCAACGCGATGTTCACGTTCGCAACGCTGTCATAAACGATTCCCGGAATGCCGTCGCCAGGCGCTCCCATGCCGAGGCCGGTCAGTTCTGCGCGCCCCGTGACCTCGTTGACGCGCAGCGTTGCGGTGTTGTTCGGCTGGATGAGCTGATTGTTGACCAGGCCGAGTTCGGTGTCGGCGGGATCGTCGCCGTCAACGATGACGCGTACGAAGTCGCTGGACAACAGCGTCAGTCCGAGCGTGTTGGTATCGGTGTCAATCGCCGCCGAGATACGCGTATCGACGCCGGCCGCGGCGAATGCCGCGTTGATGTCCGCCTCCAGATCCGCGATCGAATTGTTGTCGAATATCGCCTCGCTGTTGTCGGCAAAACCCAGTTCGAGTGCGGCGACGTCATCCGCGTCGACCTGCAGCGTCAGGTCTTCACCCTGTAATGAATCGAGCGCCAGGGTGCCGTCGACGAGCCGCGCCACGACCCGCGTCGACTCGATGCCGAGCTGCTCGAGCGCGTCGTTGATGTCGTTCAGCAAATCGTCGACGGACTGGTTGTCGAGATCCTGCCGTACCGTCACCTCGAAGCGCTGCGCGCCGATGTCGAGTACGAAAAACGCGTCGCCGCTGAGCCGTCCGTCCGCCTGCACCGCGTTCGCGATTGGCGCGGCGGCGGTCAGGGTTCCCGCTTCGGCGACGACGGTCACCGGCACGACGTCGCCGTTGCCGAAGTCCAGTTCGAGATTCGCGTCGCCGCTGAGTCGACCGTTTTCGGCTGCGGCCCGGCTCAGGGCCGAGAGCGCCTGCATGGACCGTCCGCCGTCGCCCGAATCGTCGATGTTCAAGGTATCGACGCCGGCGCCGCCGGAAATATCCAGCTGCCCGTTGATGAGGTTGAGCGTGCCCGCGGTGTCGATACCGGTCATGCCGCTCACGTTGTTTTGCACGAGTGGAACTCCGATATCCGCTGTGGCCACAACACTCGCTACGCCGCTGCCGGCCATGCTGCCGACCTCGATGACGTCGTTGCCGTCGCCGCCGCTGACGCTCACGTCCCCCTGCATGGAACGGACGTCGATATCGTCCGCGCCGTCACCGCCCGAAATCGCGGTGTTGCTGTCCACGCCGCTCGCTTGCAGCAATATGGCGTCTGCACCGGCTTCCCCGTCTACGTCGAGCTGCCCCGTCACCGTCTGGATATCGACGCTGTCGTCGCCGGCACCCGCGGATACGCGGCTGCTGCCGTCGATCGTGCTCTCGATCGTAAACGTGTCGGAGCCCGAACCGAGCTGGAGCGACAGCTCCGCAATGTCGGAATACTCGATATCGATCTGCATGCCCAGTCCGGAAATCGAGCTGTCGGTCAGTTTGCCGTCATTGGATTCGGCGTCGTCCACGTCGCTGACCGTCAGGGTATTGACACCTTCGTCGCCGTCGACGATCAACGGTCCCGTCAAGCTGCTGCCGCGTATGCCGTTTACGGTCGTGAGCGTGGTCTCGCTGTTCGCGGAACCGCCGATCGCGATCGCATCGTCGCCGAGACCCCCGCTGATGTTCACCGACGTGCGGCTGTTCGTGCTGCCGATCCGGATCTCGTCGTCACCACCGAGCGCCGCGACTTCGACCGCCTCTATACCGCTGCCCTGGGATACGTTCTCAACCGAAATCGTGGCCGTGCCGTCGCTGGCGGACAGGGAAATTCTCGAATCGCTGCTGCTTGCCGTGAGCAGTCCGGACAAATCGCTGTCGTCAATCGCGGCGTTGAGCGCGTTGACCAGATCGGCGACGGTGCCGGCGCCGCCGACGTCGTCCGGCTCTATTACGATGAGAACGGGCTCCGCGTCGCCGAGGCTGATCACCAGCCGGGCGTCCCTGTCCAACTCGCCGTTTTGCAGCGCCACGTCCGCTTCGAGGCTGCCGGTGCCGGTCGCGCCCGACTGGAAGCCGAGAACGACGTTCGGCTCGCCGTAGGCAAACTTCGGATTGTTTGCATCGTCGTCACCGAGCACCGTCACGATATTGCTGTTGTCGATCTCCAGTTCGTCGACGCTTTGCGAGCCGAAGAACAGGGCCACGTCCGTGTCCCAGAAATCGCCGGTATCGAACAGGCGGGTGTTGGCGGTTGCGCCCAGACCCACGCGGCTTTCCACCGCGAACGCGCGATAGGTGTCGGAGCCGCCGCCGCCGTCCAGCACGACCTCCTGGATGCCCGTTTGGTAGATGTCGAAGGTATCGCCGCCGCGGCCGCCGGCAATGATCTCGACGCCGTAGCCGTTGTGCGTGACCGAGTTGCCCGCCGACTGCGCGCGCGTCGAGTTCAGCTGCCAGAGCGCCGTCGCGGTCTGGATATCGGTCGCCGGCAATGCCATCAGCGCCGCCGTGATTTGCGGGTCGACCGCAATCGTGAACCTGTCCGGGTCGGTCGCAGACACCGAGCTGACGACAAACTTGTTGTTCAGCGTGTTACGGTCGATCGACGCGTCCTCGATTTCGCTGCCGAATATCGCGATTTCGTCGTTCACCGACAGGCCGTGCCCGCTGGACGTGATCTCGATGAAGCCCGCGCCGATCGAAACGTTTTCAATGATCCCGCTGCCGCTTTCGTTGCGCTGTATGAACGCCGCGTCGAGCGCAAACGGCGGATCGGTGAACGTCGTGCCGTCGAGGTTGAACGTGCGCGAGTCGATGACCGTGACCGTGAACAGGCGAGGCTCGCCCGACGCTGCGTCGTCGACCAGCACGGTCTCGCCGCTGACGGGATCGGTGCCGCCGACGAAAATCCGGTCGCCGCTCTCGAGCCCGTGGCGCAGCGACGTCTCGACCTGTATCGATATTTCGGTGCCGTCGGGGTCGGCCGGGCGGAATTCGTCGACGACAAGCGCGCTGCGGTCGACCTGGAATATGCCGGTGTCCGCGACGTACGTGAACGAGTCGGGCAGGCCGGGAACGTCGATCGTAAACGTGTCAAGATCGTCTGGGTCGACGGTCACGGTGGCGCTGCCCTGCAGGAGGATCGGAGCGCCCATGGCGTCGCGGAGCTCGATGCCCGCCAGCGCGATCTGGTCGCCGGTTTGCAGGCCGTGGCGGGTAGACGTCAGCCGAAGCTGATCGCCGTCGCGGCCGACGTTCTCGACGGCGCCGACGCGCACGTCGTTGCCCAGCGTGAAATTCACGTCGGTGGTCGTCCGCGAGAAATCCCAGGTGTCGGTTCCCCCGCTGGGTGTGCTTTGACCCAGCAGATCGGTGTTTTCGACGACTTCGTCGTCGCCCCAGCTGCCGCTGAAGCGGTAAACGTCGTCGCCGGCTCCACCGTCGAGCGTGTCGTCGCCCGCGCCGCCCTCGATGTCGTCGTTGCCCGCGCCGCCAACGATCGTGTCGTTGCCGTCTCCGCCGAACAGGAGGTCCGCGCCGTTGCCGGCGGTGATCGTGTCGTTGCCGGCGCCGCCGTGGATCTCGGCGCCGACCGTGCCGTTGCCGTCGACGATGATGACGTCGTCGCCTTCGTCGCCGAAAACGAGGTTCTTGCTGTTGCTCGCGAGCAGTATGGTGTCGTCGCCGGTGCCGCCGCGCACCTCCACCTCGATACCCGAATTGCCCAGGCCGCGGAGATCGATGACGTCGTCGCCCGCGCCCGCGTCCACCGAGATTTTTTCGATACCGACGAAACGCTGTTCGATCGAGCCGTTGCTGACGAATACGCTGCCGTTGGCGAAACGCACCGAGAGATTTTCGTCGCCGTCGACCAGCGAGCCGTGAATCCGGTTGGCGCTGGCGGTGCCCATGTTGAGTTGCAGTACGCCGCTGCCGAGATCCTGCGCGAGTATCGGCGGCCGCGCGAACGGAATCTCGAAGCTGGCCAGGGTCACGCGGGCAAGTTCGTACTCGTCCGACCAGAGGCCGAACAAGACCTCCACGTAGGCCCTGAAAAATGCGTCGACCTTGCCGCTGGTGTCAAACACCGCGAGCGGATTGAAGCTGTTCAGCAGGATGTTGCCAAGCATCTCGCTGAGCCGCACCTTGGTGTCCTGATCGGGATCGTTCAGGTTGAAGAATATAGTCGCGTCGATGCCGCCCTCGACGCCCGCTGAGGCGACCGCGGCGTCCAGGGACGCGCCGGCGGTGATGCCGCCGTAAAGCGTTATCTCCGGGATGTCCACCCCATCTGCGTCGACGTCGTTGAGGAAAAATCCGTTGATCAGGTCGAGCGGATTTTCGCTCGCCAGGAACTGGGTGAGGCCCAGCGAATCGTAGCCGAAGCCCAGGTCGATCGTGGAGCTGAAGAACCCGCGCAGGGTCGCAAACAGTGGCGGGAAAACCGGGAAGCGCTGTAGATAGTCGAAATCGAAGCCGAACGGCGGCAGATCGTAAGTGATCAGATTGACGTCGGGTTTGCCGAGCAGCAGATCGACGATGTTGGCGGGCTTGAGGATGTCGAAACTGATCGTGCCGTTGCCCGGCCGGGTGACGTTACGCGTGAAGCTGCGGGTTGCCTGCGTGTCCGGGTTGTTCGAGCGGTTGAACTCGTCGCTGGCGTTCTCGTTGAGCGCGCCGGTCGGCGTCGAGTCGGCGAGGCTCATGCCCTGGTCCTGCAGATCGCCGAGATCGGTCAGCGAGATCGTGCCGAATTCGAGCAGGATGGCGCCGCCGTTCCGTTCGGCCTCGTCGGCGGCGTCGCTGACGAGCTCGGTCAGGAAAAAGATCTGTTCGACCGCGTTCAGAAACGGCGTGATCCGGTTGCGGGTGTCGAGCTGTTCCGCGAGCTGTTTCAGCGTGACCGTTTCGCCGGCGAGGTCGGAGATCACCGGCAGGCGCTGGTAGAGCAGGCCGTCCTGCCGGTCGAGCAGGAAGCCGAGCGGCTCCAGGAATGCGCCGATGTCGCTCAGGAACGGCCCCGCAAAGTCGGTGATGAACGAACCGAGGTCCAGAGTGATGTCCCGGAACTCGACAACCGGCGCGCCGATGTCGGCGCCGCTTGCGGTATTGAAGGAAACGTCCCAGTCGACGAACAGCCCGGTGCCGATCGCAGGCAGGATCGCGGAATCGAGCCCGAGCCCGTCGAAGTTCACCGTGAGTCCCAGGTTGACCAGAGCGCTGCCGCGCGCTTCGGCGACGATGATGTCGCTGAGCTGCGTGCTGGAGGAGCTGATCTCGGAGAAACTCAGGCGCCCGTCCTGGCCGGAGCCGGTGCCGGGGTCGAGGATGTCGACGACGATTTCGAGCCCGAGCCCGGTGTAGTCGCCGCTCACGGCCTCGGGCAGGTCGATCGCTTCGATACCGAGGTAGCCGAAACGGCCGGTCACCCGGGCGCTGTCGAAAATCGCCAGGGCGGTGCCGTCGGCCGCAATCAAACGCAGCTTGCCGGTCGGGTCGCCTCTGCCGTCGAGCAGCATGTCGGCCGTGACCAGTTCGGGGTTGAGACCCTCCGACGTCAACGCGGCGTCGATTGCGGCCTCTATATCCTCGATCAGGTGACCCGCATTGCGGTTGTTGCCGGTGCTCGCCGCGGTAACGGTGATGTTGTCGACCAGGACTCCGCCAATCTCGAGCGCGAACACGAGATCGCCGCTGAGTCTGCCGTCGCCCGGTAACTCGGCCGTGGCGATCAGTTCGACCGGCCCGTCGGCGGGATCCATGTCGCTGCCGGCGCCCGGTGCAAATCCGAGCAGGCCCAGCAGGCTCACGTCGAGTGAAACGATCAGCTCGCCGGTTTCGCCCGGGTTCAACGTGGACTCCGGCGCCAGGGCGGAGTCCGACACGAAATAAAATCCGTCCTGCTGGCTCACGCCGAAACCGAACGCCAGGTCCCAGCCGAGCTCCAGCTCCACGCCCGCGTCGAGATCGAAGTCGAGGATCGGCAGGCCGAGATCGAAGTCGAGCGACTCGCCGAAGACCGCGCTCTGCCCCAGCAGGAAATCGAACTGACCGAACTCGTCGAACAGGCCGAAGCCGGTTTTCATGATGTCGTTGATGTCGACGATGCCGTCGGCGACGCCGTCGAGCCCGCTGACGTCCTGCAAAAAATCGAGCGCGCCGACGCTCAGCCCGAACAGGTCGAGCGCAATGGCGCCGGCCGTCTCGATCAGTAGGCCGTCCGCCGCATCGGCGGCGGTAAACGTGATCCGGAAGCCGCCGCCGGGCTCGTCGACGAACCCGGCCGTGACCCGGTCCGCGAGTCCGCGTCCGTCCAGCGACCGGTTGATCGCGTCCACGAGCGACTCCGGCGTGTCGTCTTCGACGTTCTCGGCGAACACGACGATGCGGGTAGTGTCGTCGTTGCCGACGGTGATGTTGAATTCCGCGTCGCGATCCAGCATGCCGCCGGCCAGCACGCTCGAAGCCGTCAGGGAGCCGGCCGCCTGCGCGTCCGGCTCGAAACCGAGCACCCGAACCGCGGCGGCGTCACCGTCGTCGGCGCCGCCAAAGATGTTGTAGAGCGTCTCCTGGACGAGCGTCACCGGGTTGAGTCCGCCCTCGCGCAGTTTGAGGCTCAGGTAGGCGAGCACGTCCTCGCGGAAGTCGGCGATGAACTGCGCGGCCGGCGCCAGGCCGTCGCCGATCAGCGGCATTTCGATGCCGAATACCTCGCCGTCGAGCCCGTCCTGAATGGAAAGCAGAATCGAGTCGAGTCCGTCGATGATGAATTCCGGATTGCTGAGCATGCCGATCAGCGTGGGCGTCGGAAACGCCGTGAGATCCGGCGTTTCTATGATGACCGAGCCCGCCTCGCGGTCGACGCCGCCGTCGGGATTGCCCAGAAACGCAAGCAAATCCGGGACGGCGATCGTCAGCGTGTTGTCCTGATCGTTGACCGGCGTGGACTCGGTCGGGAAGAACAGGGGCAGCTCGGCGACGGCGCTGCCTTCGAGCGTCGGCGTGGCGATCTCGAGATCGTCCTGGCCGAAGTAGGTACGTCCGTCGGCATCTCCGGTGTCCGTGAGCGTGACCAGGAATTGCGCGCCGAGGTTCGCGCTGCCGTCGACGACAAAAAAGCCGAACGGCCCGACCTGGGCGGTGAACTCCAGGTTTTCGCCGCTGGCGCCGGCATTGATGATCAGCGCGGTGCCGTCTTCTCCGTTGTAAAGGAAAGGTCTGATTGCCTGCGAGACCGAACGGATCTCCAGCGCCGCGCCCGCGCTGCTCGTGAATTCCAGCCGGCCGACGCCGGAGCTGCCCGCGGGCGGGGGCAGCAGCGACACGGCGACCATCGGCGGGTTGCCCGTGTCGCCCATCGCGTCGCGAATGGCCTGCTGCACGTCGGCGACCAGGCCAACCGTGTCCGCGGCCGCATCGGTGCGCAACTCCCTGCCGGCGATCGACCGGTCGCCGTCGTCGTCCGAGCCTTCGAGGCCGAGCACGGCCGCCGCATCGGAGGAATTGGCGTCGCTGACGCTGAACACGCCGCTGCCGATAATCGTCAGGCGATCCTGGAATCCGGCGCCCGTTCCCTGGAACGTCAGCTGGCGGATCGTGCCGTTGTAGGCGACGTCGACCACCGGCCTGGCCACGGGGTTGAGTTGCCCCGCATCGACCATGGCCTGGCGGATGGCTTCGTCGATCGTCGCGAGCCATTGTGCACGGGTGATACCGGACGCCCCGGCCACCGAGACCGACACCGGCGGTCTCGCCAGACCGTTTTCATCGGTGCCGACCTGTAGCGAAAACTGCAATGCCTCGAATTCGTCGACGTCGGTCAGCGTTACGAACACGCCGGACTGCGTCGCGCCGCCCGGCGGCGTGCTCAGGTCCTCCAGAACGATGCGCTGCTCCGCACTATCGAATTCTGCTCGCAGGTTGGCGTTTGCTCCGTTGATGGCGGCCACGGCGTCGGCAATCGTCGGGTCGCTTCCGCCGGGGTTGAGATCGATTTGCAGCTCGGTGCCGTCCAGGAGGGTCACCGTGATGTCGGCGCCGGCGATCAGCGTCGGCGCGTTTTTGAGCTCACTGAACAACGTGTTTGTATCAACCTCGGTCGGTGCCGCGGTTTGGTCACCGGCCGTCACCGTCACTAGGAACGTCTGGCCATCGACCAGCAGCTCGAATTCGACGTCCTGATTCACGAGCCGGTCGGCGGCGATCTGTGCGTCACCGCTGGCGGTCAGCACGCCGCCGGTTGACGTTGCACCGTCCTTGAAGCCCAGCGCTTCGGCCGAGCCGTTGCCGTTGCCGAGCGCCAGGCCGAAGCTGAGACGGACGGTGCCGTCGACGCCGACGCTCAGGTCGCCGGTCGAGCTGACGCCAACCAGGCTGGTGACGCCTTCGAGCAAACCGCGGGCCGGCGAATCCGCATCCGTCAGGCCAACCAGGTCCTCGATGTCGAGATCGAAACCGAAGGACTCCTGGATACCGGCGTTGAACTGCAGGTCGACGCGCAGCGCAAGACCGTCGTCGAAATCCAGCGCGAGCGTCACGAGTTCCTCGGGGAGACCCAGCAGATCTTCCAGCAGGTTTTCGAGCTGGTTGATCGATTCGGCGGGATTGGCGACGACTTCGTCGACCAGCTCCGCAAAATGATCGGCAACCCGCAGCAGATCGGACGGGCTCTGGTTCAGAAGCGGCAGCGGCTGATCGAGGATCGACGCGAGCCCGCCCTGGCCGTTGCCCTGCAGCTCGCGCAGGAAGTCGACGATCTGTTGGAGCGCGTCGACCACGTCCGAGAAGCTGAGATTGCTCAACGCGTCGTAGATATTGAGATCGAGGCCGCTGATGTTGACCGCGAGGCCGTTCTCGGCGCCGGCATCCGACAGCGCGGGCGGGTTATTGAGCCAATCGGTGAGTTCGAGATCGATGGCAATCTCGGCCGGATCGATCGGCGTACGTATGGGCAGTACCGGGGCGACGTCGAGATCGATGTCGACGCCGCCGCTGATTTGCGCGTCGACGAGTTCCGACAGCGCCAGATCGTCGTCGCCCAGATAGGCCCAGAGCGTGCCGAGCGATATCCGCTGCCGGTCCGGGTCGCCGTCGGCGGCGTTCGGGTTGACGAGGTCGATGTCGACGTTGCCGAACACGCCGCCGCTGCTGTCGACGATCTCCACGCCGAGGCCGACGCCGCCGTCGCCGCCCAGACCGACGACCGCGCTGCCCTCGACGTTCGAGGCGTCGAGGTTCAGGCCGCCGGACAGGCTGGCGTCGCGGATGAAAAACTCGCCGCTCTGGATGCGGGCGCTGTATTCGTCCGTCGTGCTGAAACCGAGTTGGGTAATCGCGGCGTTCGGCGGATCGCCGGCGGCGGGCGCCTGCAATGCCGGCAAGGACAGAGACTGTATGCCGCTGGCTTGTGCCGAAAAGAACTCGATGCGGTTGCCGCCCGAGCTTATGTCCTCGGTGAGCATCACGCGCCGGGCCTGGACGTCGTTGCTACCGATCGCGGCCAGCAGCGCCGCGTTGATGTCGTCGATCAAATCGTCGACGCTGGTATTGTCCGCCGTGTCGGCCTGCTCGACTTCAACGACGGACAATTCGTCGTCGACCACGATCTCGAACGTCGCAGTGCTGTCCAGCACGCCATCGGCCGGAATCGGCGAGCTTATCAGGCCGAGTTCCTCGAACGCCGGATCGTCGAAGTCGGCGTCGACGGCGATGCGCCGCGCCAGCAAGCGGCCGGGGCTGTCGGCGTCCGGCTGCGCGAGCACGGGAGCCGCGTATACCCCGAAACGCTCGCTCGTGAGCTCGGCCACGACGGCCGGCGAGACGAAATGCAGGATCACGTCTTCGCCGGTATTGGTGCTGGCTACGGAGTATTGGAGACGCTGGAACGGCGTTATGCCGAAATCGATGTTGTTGATTGCGCCGGCGGTCACCTCGAACGTCAGTCCGTCGTTGTTTGCCGGCGAGACCGCAACCGCAAAAAGATCGGTATCGAGTCCGGCGCCCTGCAGCGCGTCGCGTATCGCCGTTTCGACGTCGGCGGCCAGATCGACCGCGGAGTCGTTGTCCAGCGTCGATTGTGCCCTGACGGCGCCGCGTACTTCCGTGCCGCCGACGTCCATCGTAAACGCCACGTCCTGATCGAGCACGCCGCTGCTGCGCACGGGCGAGCTCGTGGTGACCGCGCCGCCGCCGCCGAAGTCGACCAGCGTATCGCCGAGCGGCGGATGTGCGGCTACCGACAGTTCGACGTCGGTGCCCGGTATCGTCGCGTTGATCGCGGCCTCGACGTCCCGGGCAAGCGCCACGACGGGATCGTCCTGAGCGTCGGTTTCCTGTTCGTTGTCGATCGTCGACCCGGCGCTGACGACGCCGCGAAAAGTCTCACCGCCGACAACGACCTCGAAATACACGTCACGCGTCAGCACGCCGTTTTCCGGGACCGTGATGTCGCCGATCGTCGGGCCGCCGTTTCCGGCCAAGGTTGCAATGCCGTTCAGGCCGAGCAGGGTATCGTCGACGCGCTCCAGTCCGGCAAGGATCGTCGCGTTGTCGATCGCGTTCTGCAGGTCTTCGAGCAGATCGCCTAGCGACTGATTCTGGTCGTCTGCGGCCACCGGGACCGTGACGGCCTCGGTCACCGCGAACTCATCCTCCGTCACCAGCCGAAGCTGATAACCGTCGAAGCCCGCGCCGGACGCGCTGATTTGAAAGCCGCCCGCCGTCGCATCGCCGACGCTGATCTGCAGACCGGCAAATCCGCTCGCCGCCAGCGCGTTGATCATTGCCGTTTCGAGGTCGGCCGCGAGGTCGTCAAAGCCGGCGTTGTCGAGCGTGTCGAAACTCAGCAGGACCGCGTCGACGTAGGAAACTTCGCCGAGCGCATCCGTTACCTCGATGAAAAAGAAATGATCGGGATCCGGGTCGCCGTTGGCGTCCTGCAGCTGGCCTGAGGCTCCGGCGGTCCAGTTGACCGCGGCCGGCGCCGCGTTGGCGGTGACCGACCAATCGGTCACGTTCAGCGTGCCGCCGCTCAGCCGCTCGTTCTCCGGAAAATTCTCCTGCAACAGCGTGAAGTCGAACGACGCGTCGCTGAGCAGGCGACCGAGGTCCGGCAGGTTCGGTACCGCGACGGGCGGCGCGACCACCAGCGACTCCGACGGCTCCAGGTCCACGCCGAAGGTAAACTGCAGCGCGGCGTCGGCGGTTACGTCGAGATCCGACGCGCTTTCGATGTCGATGAAGTCGCCCAGATCGACGGACAGGTCGATGGGTAGTGACGCGATGTCGAAGCTGCGCGCAAGCTCCACGGTAAAACTCATCTCGGCGTTCGCCACGTCGAAGTTGACGGTAACGGCGCCCACGATCCCGGATAGGACGTCCGAGAGCTGGTCGGCCAGGTCCTGCGCGCTGACGAAACTCGCCGCTTCGACGCCGAGACTCAGGAAGCCGTCCACCAGCGACGGCGATTCGCGCACGTCGACCAGGACGATACCGCCGATCGCCGCGCCCCCGCCTTCCAGCGCCGCGTCCGCCGCTACCTCGAACAGCAGCTCCCGCGTCGCGGACGGATCGAGGGCGACCGTGACGCCGTCGAACTGGAGATCGAGCGCGGCGTTGATGTCGGCAATGAGGTCGTCGATGTCCGCGTTTGCATCGTTCCTGGCCACCGTGAAGACGTACTCTTCGCCCTCGGCGTTGACCGTGAACTCCAATTCGTGGCCGAGCGTGCCGGTCTCGAACACGGCGGTCGGGACCACCAGACGATTGCCGTCGAAGCCCAGCGATTCGTTGCCGACCGACCGCAGTGACACGCCGGTAACGGTGCGTGCGTCGACGATGGGACGGAAGCCGATCCGCCCTTCCTCGAGAAACACCTCGATATCGGCGGCCAACGTTGCACCCAGCGCCGCGACAACCGCGTCCTCGACGGTTTGCCGGAGCTGATCCGCGGTGTTGCCGGCCGGGTCCAGCACGATGTCGAAAGTCTCGAGGCCGGCATCGGTTTCGACCTCGAGCGCGAAGTTCACGAGTCCGGCGTCGGCAGGAATCGTCCCGCCGGCCAGCAGGTCCGCGGACAGTCGCAGCCCGTCGTGATGCACGAGGAAGCGCAAAAGCTCCTCGCCGAACGCGTCGCCGAAATCGAGCAGGTCGCCGATGGTCGTGCTGCCCGCGAACGGAACGCTCAGATCCAGGATTTCCGATTGTGCGAGGCCGCTCAGCCAGCCGCCCAGCTGATCCAGCATCCGCAGCAGCTCGTTGGGCGTGATCAATGTGAACTCACCGCTGCTGGCCGGCAGGGTCACGACGAAGTCGTTGACCAGGAAGTTCGTGTTGGCCAGATCGATGAGGCCGTCGCCGATGTCTTCGAGGCCGGCCGCGAATCCCGCGCCCGTGTCGAAGGGCAGGTTGGCGATGATCGAACTGAGCTCGTTGACGACGCCAAACGGGTTTTCGGTCTCCAGCTCCGTCAGCGACCAGCGGCCGCCGGACGCGCCGAGTACCGCGCCGGCCGATGCCGACAGTTCCGAAAGCTGCCCGTCGACGCTGCCGTCCATGAAGCCGATCAGCGCATCGGCCGCCAGGTTGAGCGGGAACGCGTCCGCCAGCCGGGCGTTCGACGTCAGCTGCAGCGCCTCGTCGACAAAAAACTCGCCCGAGCCCGCATCCAGCCCGAACGTAAGTCCCAGGTCGAAGCCGCTCTGAAAATCGAAGGACGTATCGCGCTCGATCGTGACGCCCGCGTCGCGCAGCGTGTCCGAGACGTTCAGATCCATGCTGCTCTCGCGTTCGCTCATGAGCTGCTGCACGAAACGCAGCTCCTGGACGCCGGCGCCGTCGATCGTGATCTGATCGTCGGCCGCCAGGGTTCGGGCGATCCACGACAAGGTGCCGCGTATGTTCTCAGCGGAATCCGCGTCGGTCCGCGCCTGGAGATCCTCCGCCCACCCGGCGAGGAACGCCGCTACCGCCTCGCTGTCGGTGGCGCCGCCGGCGGGAAAGGCTGCATCGAAATCGTCGACCAGCGTCTGCAGTACCCGGCCGAAGTTCTGCAGGTCGCCGAAGGTCGCGCCGAGCGGGTCGGCAAGCGGAATCGCGCCCGCAAATCCGGCAATCGATTCCAGCTCGTCGAGCCGCAGCGCGAGCTGCCGCAAACCCGAGGACAGGCTCTGTACGTCGTCGGCGCTCAGCGCAACCGGCGAATTCTCGACGAGCACCGACTCGACAGACGCGTACGTGACGCTCGGGTCGGCAAGGCCCGCGAACGTCAGTGAGGCGCCGTCGCTCGCGGTCAAAGCCCGGCCGCGGGCGTCCACCGTCAGGCTGTCGTTACCGCCGCCGCCGTTGATGGTTGCCAGCGCCCCCGCGGCGATAAAAAACTGATTGTCGTCCGCGGTGCCGGTCAGCGTGTCGCCAAAGCCGTCGCCGATTCGATATCCGCTGCCGATGACGTTCTCGAAGCCCGACAGGGTGTCCGTGCCGGCCCCACCCGTGACTTGGGGAGCAACGTCCCCGAGGTCGACCGTGACGGCGCCGGTCGCCGTGGCGTAACTGACCGTGTCGTTGCCCACGCCGCCGGCAAGAACGTCGTCGCCGCCGCCGCCCGCGATGAGGTTGTCCTGACCGTCGCCCGTGATCGTGTCGTTGCCGGCGCCGCCGAGGACGTTCTCCGTATTGCCGACGCCGCCGGTCGCGGTCGCCACGCCCGTGCCCAGGTTGACCGTCACCGCGGCGCCGAACGTGGAATAGTCCAGCGTGTCACTGCCGTCGCCGCCGTCGATCGTGCCGGTCAGCGCGGCGCCGGCCTCGAAAAGGAACCGGTCATCGCCACGGCCGGCGATCAGGTTTTCGACATCGGGACCGAGCAGGATCGTGTTGGTACCGTCGGTCACGTCGACGGTGCCGTCCGCGCGCAACGTAAAGAACAGATCGTCCGTATCGGCCGAAAAGTCCAGCGTGTTGGCGCCCGCGCCGCCGATCAGCGTTTCGATGCCCGCCCCTATCGACAGGTCGATCGTCACGGCGGCGGTGTACTGCGAATAGTCGAGCGTGTCGTTACCGCCACCGCCGTCGATCGTGCCGGCGAGAACGGCGCCGTCCTCGAAAACGAACAGATCGTCACCCAGGCCGCCGACCAGGTTTTCGACGTTGGCCGACACGGTGGCCGTGTTGCCGTTCGTGTCCGCGACGTCGATCGTGCCGTCCGCGCGGACCGTAAACGTCAGATCGGCGGTCACCGCCGAAAAGTCGAGGGTATCCACGCCTTCGTTGAGCAATTCCACGACGCTGTCCGTGCCCCAGCCGTCGATGAACCGATACTCGTCGTTGCCGCCGCCGCCCGCGAAATCGTTGTTGCTGACGCTGTTCTCCAGCGTGTCGTCGCCGTTGGTGCCCACGATAGGCCCGTCCATCGCGGGCGGCGGTATTACGGCCTGCAGAATGATCGGTACGTCGCCGGATCCCGGGAAAGACTTGATGGGGCGGAAGTCGACCAAGTCCGTCTGGTCGCCGTTTGCCGCGGTGCTTTCACGAACGTCCGCGCCCACGCTCGATCTCGACTGACCGTGACGGTTGGAGTCCGTTTGGCGATCGGCGTCGACCGGCCGCTCGGCAAGGTCCGCGGCGATTGCCGCATGCTGGGACGGCGTCGACCGACTATCGTCGAACACTTCGAGCGGTGCGACGAACTTCGACGCCGAATGATCACGCGACACGTCGATCCATTGCGGGTAGGCGTCGAACTCGCCGTCAAACTCGCAGTCCGCGCTCGGCAGCGGCGCCGCGGTCGGCACGACCCAGCCCAGAGGGGTCTCCGCCGTCTGCATTTCGCGCACGGTGTCGTCGCCGACCGGCTTGCGCGTTTCGGTCTGCACCGCGCCGTTGTGTGCGGGTGGGAATTGATTGGCGTCTACCTGTCTCGACTCGATCGCGGCGAAACGGTTTTTTTGCAGCTCGTCGACAAACGGATCGTTCGGCGGAATGCCGATTTCACCGGACAGCAGGATGCGACTCTCGAGCGGCTCGAACTGCAGGCGCTTTCCAGGGAGTGCCGGCGCGCCCGAGCCGGCCGGCTGACGTGGCTCACATCGCCAGGGGTAGCTCATTCCTGATCACGCTCGGCCAGCATGTCGTTGATTCGGCCGAGATCGGGCTCCTGCAGGATGCCCGCCGCGTTTTTCAAGCGCAGCGTGCTCAACAGATAGTCGTACCGCGCCTGGGCATAGTCTCTTTTCGTCAGGTACAGGTCGCGCTCGGCGTCGAGTACGTGCAAGGCCGTGTTGATCCCGGAATCGTAGCCGCGTTTCTTGGCGTCCAGCGCGCTTTGCTGCGCGGTGACCGACTCCGCCAAGGCCCGAACTCGGCTGACGCCGCTGATGACGCCGAGATACGAGTTTCTGGATTCGCGGGTCACCTGCAGCTGTTCAAGCTTGAGTTCCTGGGCGGCGCGCAGGTTCTCGAACCGAGCCTGCCGGACGCGCGAGTTGGTGCCGCCGCCCTTGAACAGCGGCAGGTTGAACTGCAGGGCGATGTCCGCCGTCTCCACCTCGCTTCCGCCGCCGAACAGGCTGCCGTCGGTGTCTCGGTTGTCCAGGCGCCCAACCAGATCGAGCGTCGGATAACGGTCCGATTTCTGTCGCTCAATCTCCCTTTCGGCGATGACGACGGCTTGGCGGCGGCTCTCCAGCAGATGGTTTTGCTGGAGAGACCGGCTGACCCACTGATCGATGTCCGAGGGCTCAGGCTCCTGCAACTCGATGGCGCCGCCAAGCGGTTTCAGGTCGACAATCAGTTCACCGGTGATTTCCAGCAGCGCCTGATGAGCGTCCGCCAGACGATTCTGGGCGTCGATCTCGTTGCTGGAAATCAGCGCGAACCGCGCCCTGGCGTCGTATTCGTCCGTGCGCGTCGCCAGGCCGCTCTGACGCCGGCGTTCGGCGAGTTCAAGCTGTTGTCCCACCGCGGTTTTTTCGGCCCGCGCGAACTCGAGATCGTCTTCCGCCGCGAGCACGCCGAGGTAAGCTTGCGACACCCGCAGGATGTGGTCCTGTCTTGCGGCCTCAAGCTCCGCCATGGCCTGGGCCACCCTGGCGTGCGACTGTTTCAGGTTCTGCCAATCGCCGAATCGAAAAATCGGCTGGCTGAGCACCAGTCCGAAGGTGTTGGTCGGGAAGGTCGTGCTGCCCGACCCGAAAACGGCATTGTCGGTGCTCTTGATGTCCTGATTGGTCCGCAGATACTCGTAGTTGAAGCTCAGATCGGGAAACAGCGACGCTTTGGCTTGCGGCACGGACTCTTTTGCGGCCTCGTACTGGTAGATCGCCGCCTGCAGCCTGGGATCCTGTTGAGCGCTCAGCCGGAAGACGTCCAGCAGATCCGCGGCCTTTGCGTTGCCTGTGCCGCCCAAAACAATGAGTATCCCCACGACTCGCACAAGCCACATATATTCATCCCCTCTCATAGGCAGAATGGCCGAAAGCCATTCGCTGGTGCTTTGCTCGGGTTCTCGTCTGCGTATCCGGTATAGCGGGAAAACGGCAGAATCTTGCCCAATTCAGTGTCGTTTCAAGGCGGCAGCGGCCAAGATCGGTCGTCGCGATGAGGTGGCGTTGAGTAAACGGTCCTGTTTTATTTGATGTCGAGTGCCTTTTAGATGCGGCGGCCCTCTCGGAGCGTGCTCTCACCGCGCATCGTTCATCGCGTCCAATCGATGGTGAAACGTTTTTTCTTTTATGTCGAACTCAACCTTGTTGTGGTGATGATCGCCCATGTTTGCTGCAAAATCCAGCGCCGCCGAAGGCTCGGAGTGTCTCGGGCGTTCTCGGATCCGTTCCGCGTTCCGGGTGACGATTGGCCCAACCACCGCGGAACATCAACAGAACGGGCGAATCCGCTGTACTATTTCCCTTTGGACGTCCAACGCGGAAGGTCAATTTGCCATGCAATACAAAGCCGTCAAACTGGTCAAGCGCCCTGAATTGCACATCACGCCCGATCTTTTCGAGACCGTGACCCTGGAGACGCCCGAGCTCGAAGACGGACAGTGCCTCCTGAAGCAAACGCACATGTCGCTCGACCCGGCGATGAAAGGCTGGATGACGGCGGATACCAAGAGCTACATTCCTCCGGTTAGCCTCGGCGAGGTAATGCGTTCCAGCGGCGTTGCCGAGGTGGTCGACTCCAGGAACGAGAATTTTCCCGTTGGCGCGAAAGTCGCGGGCATGATCGGCTGGACGGAATATGCGGTGACAACCGGCAAGGGGCTGCACATCCTGCCGCCGGAGGTGTCGGCCGAGGCAGTGTTGTGCGTGCTCTCGTTGCCGGGCCTGACGGCGTATCACGGATTGATGGAGGTCGGAAAGCCCAAGGCCGGCGAGACGCTGGTGGTTTCCGGCGCGGCCGGCTCGGTGGGTTCCATGGTGGGTCAGATTGCGAAGGCGGAGGGGCTGCGCGTCGTGGGCACGGCGGGCAGCGAGGAAAAATGCCGCTGGATCGAAGAGGACCTCGGTTTCGACAAGGGCATCAACTACAAGTCCGACGAGTTGGCGCAGCAAATTGCCGACGCCACGCCCGACGGGGTCGATATCTATTTCGAGAACACCGGCGGCCCGGTTCAGCACATCACGTTCGGCCGCATGAACGCTCACGGCCGCATCGTCGTCTGCGGGATGATCGCGGACTACAACACGGACAAGCCGTCGCCGGGCCCGAATTGGATCAACGTCATCAAACGCCGGCTGACGATTCAGGGTTTTGCCATGCCCGACCATTGGGACGAGGTGCCGGCAATGACGCAAAAGCTGTCGGCTTACCTGATGGCTGGAAAACTGAAGTACCGCGCGCATAAACTCAGCGGTCTCGAGAGTGCGATCGAGGGAATCAATCTGCTGTTTACGGGCGGGAACACCGGCAAGCTGATGGTTGAACTCTGATGCGCGGCGGGCCGGCGATCGTTCGACAGCGCTGACGCGGGTCACACAGAATTTCGGAATGAAAAAAGGGTTCGTTTTTGTTGCGATGTTGCTCTCCTTCGCGGCGTTCGGAGAGCCCCGGCAAGCGTCGCTGCGTATCGCCTCCGATGCGACGTTCGCGCCGTTTCACTTTCTGGACGATTCAGGGAACGCGACCGGCTTCGATATCGAACTCGCCCGCGCGATGGCAGAGCAGGTGGGATTTGCCGCCGACGTGCGGCGTTTGTCGTATGACGAGCTGTTTTCCGGCCTGATTGACGGTTCGCACGACGTCATTGCGGCAACCACCGGAATCACGCCCGAGCGTGAACGGACTTACCTCTTCACCGACGCCTATTTCGAGACCTGCCAGGCCGCGCTGGTACGCGTCGGTCCGACAGAGCCAGCGAGCGTCGATGATCTGCAAGGCGCGCGCATCGGCGCGTCGGGTTCGGGTACCGCCCGCCAGGCCATGCTGTCGATAACGCCCGCCCGACATGTGCGACTGGATGACGGCGAAGGCATACCGTCGCTCGAGAACGGCGCGATCGACGCCTGGATCGTGGATGAATTCGACGCGGTCGCCGTTGCGCGCGCGTCGGCCGGCCGTCTGCGCGTGCTGCCGCAACCGATCTTGCTGGAACGATACGGTTTCGTCATCGCGGCGGGCAGAGAGAGGCTCAAAGCCGAGCTGGACCGCAGCCTCGCGGAACTCGAAAGAAGCGGCCGGATTGCCGAACTTCGCAAGCGGTTTGGCGTCGAGCGGGACGCCGACTGGCCGGTTTCCGACGAAGCGTCCTCCCCCGCCCGAATTCATTAAACTGTCAAAAGGCCTTTACCAAACTGCAAACACCGCCTCCCATAGTTGCCGCCTCGATAGATCAATTCTGATTTCGTAACGCGGGGAAGCGTCGTGGAAACCAACAAATTCATAATGCTTGCGGCTGCAGGCGTTGTTCTCATGCCTGGGGCGGCAAATGCACAGGGCACAAAAGCAGGGTCGGAGTCGGTCGAGGAGATTGTCGTTTACGGCACCGCGCGAAACCGTTTCGAGTCCATCAGCCAGAAGCGCGACGCGGATCGTATTCTGGACGCGCTCGGCACCGACGAACTGGGCCAGCTGCCGGACAAGAACCTTGGCGAATCGCTCAATCGCGTGCCCGGCGTGACCATGCTGGTCGAAAAGGGAGAGGGACGCTACGTGCAGCTGCGCGGTATTCGGCCCGAGCTCAACAACGTGACGCTGAACGGCATGGCGCTGGGTTCGCCGGAAGCGGAAGGCGGCGGCCGGGTGACGCCGTTCGACGTGCTTTCCGGCAGCCTGCTGAGCGCCGTGCAGGTCATCAAGACGCCCACGCCCGATATGGATGCCCAGGGCATCGGCGGTACCGTCAACGTAGTGACGCGCATGCCCTTCGATCAGGACGAAGACTTCTACGGTTACACGACGGGCCGTTTCGGTTACGAGGAAATCCGGCCGGAGAATGAAGCCTACGGCGGCAGCGATCCCTACGGGCTCGACGTCCTCGCGTCGGGAAAAAACGACGCCGCAACGGTCGGCTGGCTGATGGGCGGATCGTATTCCTCCAGGGAGTACGTCGCCCAGGGCATTTTCCAGGACGACTGGCGCGCGGTCGACGGCACCAGTCTTCCCGAGGAAGTCAAAAACAACTATTACGTCATCGGCAGGGATCGTCTTAACCTGTCCGGCGCCCTGGAGTTCCGGCCCTCGGAAGTCACCCAGTTCTATCTGCGCGGGTTTTACGCGACCTGGGACGAGTTTCAGCACCGCAACCGTTTCCAGCAAGGCCTCGGCAACAGCGTGACGGCGACGTCGGCGACCGCCGGAACCGCCGACGGTAATCGCATTTCATCGAACATCCGCCTCGAAGACGTCGAGAAAACGCTCTTTTCGGTGACGGCCGGCGGTGAAAACCTGTTGGGCGACAGCGTGACGTTGGACTATTCGGTGCAATACAACGCCAACGAACTCGAAGAGCCCTATTCGTACTGGGAGTTTCGATCCGGCACGGACTTCGGTCCCGACAGCTGGGACATCAGAAGCAACGGCGTCGTTTCCATCACGCCTGACGCGTCGGGTCTGGACCGCCAGGATCCGGACAACATCGGTTTTCGCCGGGTGCGGTTTCAAGATCGCGATCTGAGCGAAGATACGATAATCGCCGACGTAAACCTGCGGTGGAACACGGAGAGCGGCTACCTGAAGAGTGGCCTGAAGCTGACCAGCACCGATCGTGAAAACGACTACACCCGTACCCGCTTTGACGGCGGCGCGCAGGACCTGACGCTGGGCAGCGATTCGTCGTTTACGAACGGCGCGTTCACGAACGACGTGCCGGCAGGAGACGTGCCCAACATCTGGATGGACGTTCGCGCAATGAACCGCTTTTTCGCGGACCCGGCAAACGCGGCGTTTTTCGAGGCCAACGACGGCGACACGTTCTCGGCGAATTTCTCCGGTGACTACGACATTACCGAAAGCATTTACGCCGCGTATTTCATGGGCGCCAGAGAGTTCGACGCCTGGGAAATCATCGGCGGAGTGCGCGTTGAACACACCGACATCGACTCGCGCGGTTTTCTGCTGGTGGACGACACGGCGGAGTCCGTGAAGGCGGGCGGCGACTACACGTCGGTGCTACCCTCCCTGATCCTCAACTGGCGCGCCAGCGACAGCCTCGTTCTGCGCGCGGCGGTGACCAGAGCGCTGGGCCGGCCGGATTACGACGTGATCGCGCCGAGATCCAACTACAACGAAGAGGCCGGTGAAGGTTCTTTGTCGATCGGCAACCCGGCGCTCGAAGCCCGCCACTCGTGGAACTACGATCTTTCCGCAGAGTGGTATCCGGACGATCTGACCCTGTTGTCCATCGCGGTTTTCTACAAGGATATCGACAACGAATTCGTTGGTCGTTCTCAACGGTTCGTGGGACAGGCGGCCATTGACGAGGCGATTACCGATCTGGGCCTGACGGGTACGATCGACACGACCGTTCTGGACGATCTGATCGTCTCGACCACCGAGAACGGCGAGTCCTCGGAACTCTTCGGTGTCGAGCTTGCCGCCCAAACGCAGTTTTCGCGCTTGCCCGCCCCGTTCGACGGCTTCGGCGCCGCCGCATCGGCAACGTTCATCGATGCCGAGGTAGACGTCCTGCGCAACGACGTGCTCGAGACGCTGCCGTTACCGGGCCAGGCCGAGACGACCTACAACGTTTCACTGTTCTTTCAGAACGAGCGCTTCGATGCGGCGCTGTCCTATGCCTACAACGACAGCTTCCTGACGGATATCAACAATAGTCGCGAGGTCGACCTGGATCAGGGTGAGTTCGGCCGTTGGGACGCGCGTGTCGCTTATACGGTCCGCGAAAACTTCAAGCTGTTTTTCGAGGGCGTCAACCTGAACGATGAACCGACGTCCGAGTTCCAGGGCGGCATCGAACGGCAGAACACCGAGTTTGAATACGTCGGCCGCACCTACTATCTCGGTGCTTCGTTGGGTTTCTAGGCGTCAAGGTATGCGGCTTTCGATCTCGCCATTTTCAATTGCGTTGCTGCTGTTCGGCACCGTATCGGCCGCGGCCGAGAACTTGACCGCGAAGACGCTGAGCGTGTACGACGCGGCTGACGCGGACCAGGGCGTTGCGGTCGACGCGGATCACTTCTACGCGGTCGACAATTACGTCATCGCGAAACACAGCCGCGAGACCGGGGCGCTCATCGCCCGCTGGGATGGCGGCAAAGACGGGCCGATTGCACATTTGAACAGCTGCATCGTCGTCTCGGCGGTTCTGGAATGCGCCAACTCGAACTACCCGGCAACCCCGATGGCCAGTTCGATCGAGTATTTCGATCCGGCGTCGATGACCCACGTTCGAGGTCACAGTCTCGGACTCACGGACGAGGGCTCGCTGACCTGGACGGATGCCGTCGACGGCGGCCGTATCGCCGGTTTTGCGCACTACGGCAAAAACGGTGGTGAGCCGTTCAAGGACAACAGGTATGGATCGGTCGTGACGTACGACCCCGAGTGGCGACGAACCGGCGGTTATGCGTTTCCGCGCGCGTTGAGCGAGCGCATGGCCCCATACGCGGCTTCGGGCGGCGCTATCGGACCGGACGGCTTTCTGTACGTTCTCGGCCACGACCTGCCCGAGATGTACGTGCTTGCCAAGCCCGACGGTGGGCCGTATCTGGCACACGTTGCGACAATCGGACTCGAAGTGGAAGGGCAGGCGTTTTCGTTCGAGCCCGGCGGTCGAAACGTCTGGGTCATCGACCGGCGCCGGGGCAAGGTTCGGCGGATCGAACTGCCGAGCGTTACCGGTGTAACGGCTGGCGGACGTTTTCCACGCTGACTGCGAAACGTTGGCTCCTCCGCGGGACGATGCCTGACGGGACCGGCCGGGAGAAAGCACGCCGGTCGGCCCGACCGATTCCCGCCGCCCAGGCAATGCACGCGTAAAACTGATTGACAGAGCCGTCACTTACCCTCGCAATACGTCGTTATGATCTCCGAGGAACGCCCAAGGGCGACGTCGCTGCGCCCGCTGGCCACGCTGTGGCCGTTCATCCAGCCGTATCGCGGTACGCTGGCGGCTGCGCTCGCGGCGCTGCTCATCGCCGCGGTCGCCATGCTGGCGTTGCCGGTGGCGCTGCGCTACCTGATCGACCGGGGGTTTGCGGACGGCGACGTAGGCACCATCAATCGCTATTTCGCCTGGTTCCTCGCAGCGGCCATGATGTTCGGTGGTTTTGCTGCACTGCGCTTTTATCTCGTCACCTGGCTCGGTGAGCGCGTCGTAGCCGACGTGCGGACCGCCGTATACAACCGCGTGATCCGCATGGACCCGTTGTTCTTCGAGGTGACGCGAATCGGTGAGGTGTTGTCGCGGCTGACGACCGACACCACGCTCGTGCAGAGCATTTCCGGCGTGAGCCTGTCCATCGCCCTGCGCACCAGCCTGACGGCGATCGGCGCCATGATCATGCTGCTCGCAACGAGCCTGCAGTTGACCGGGTACATCCTGTTGCTGGTACCGGTCGTTGTCGTGCCACTGATTGCCGTTGGCCGGCGTATCCGCGCGCTGTCGCGCACCGCGCAGGACCGCGTTGCCGACACCAGCGGTCTGGCGGGCGAAACGCTTAATGCCATCCAGACCGTGCAGGCGTTTACGCTGGAGGCGCTGCAGAGCGAGCGATACGGCGATGCCGTTGGCGCAAGCTTCGACGCGGCGGTGCGGCGCACCCAGGTGCGCGCGCTGATAACGGCGCTCGGCGTCACGCTGGTGTTCGGCGCCATCACACTCGTGCTGTGGGTCGGTTCGCGCGCGGTGGTCGCCGGCGAAATGACCGGGGGTGAACTCGGACAATTCCTGCTCTACGCCGCGTTTGTCGGCTCGTCCACCGCGGCGCTGAGCGAGGTCTGGGGCGAAATCCAACGCGGTGCCGGCGCTATGGAGCGACTGGCCGAGTTGCTTCAGGCGCGGCCCGCGATTGCGCCGGCGGCCGAGCCAAAGCCGTTACCTGAACGCAGCAGCGGGCGCATCGAGTTCGACGGAGTGACGTTCCACTATCCCTCGCGTCCCGAGATCGCCGCGCTCAGCGACTTTTCGCTCGCCGTCGAAGCCGGTGAAACGCTCGCCATTGTCGGTCCGTCCGGCGCGGGCAAGAGCACCAGCTTCCAGCTGCTGCTGCGCTTCTACGATCCGCAGGACGGCCGAATAATTTTCGACGGCGTCGACATTTCGGAGGTAGACCCGCAGGCGCTGCGAAAGCGCATCGGCTTCGTGCCCCAGGACACGATGCTGTTTGGCGCCAGCGCGATGGAGAACATCCGTTACGGTCGGCCGGAGGCCGGCGACGCCGAGGTAGAACAGGCGGCGCGGGCCGCGGCGGCCGATGAGTTCATCCGCGAACTGCCTGAAGGTTACGACACGTTTCTCGGTGAACGCGGCATGCGGCTCTCGGGCGGACAACGACAGCGCATCGCCATCGCGCGCGCAATACTCAAGGATCCGCCGGTGCTGCTGCTCGACGAGGCGACGAGTTCGCTGGACGCCGAGAGTGAACGCGCCGTGCAGGCCGCGCTCGAGGACCTGATGAAAAACCGCACGACCCTCGTGATTGCGCATCGACTGGCGACCGTCAAACAGGCCGATCGTATCGTCGTCATCGATCAAGGCCGGATCGTCGCCGTCGGTGCGCACGACGAGCTGACCGGCAGCAGCGAACTCTACGCGCGGCTTGCGGCGCTGCAGTTCGGGGATCGGGCGGCATGAGCTTCGACAACAGTTACGCCAGGCTTCCCGAACGGTTTTTTGCACGGGTCGATCCGCTCCCGGTTCCGTCACCAAAACTCCTGGCGTGGAACGAGCGCCTGGCCGGCGAGCTTGGCCTGAACGATCTTGGTCGGAACGACGAACGGCTTGCGCAAATATTCGGCGGGAATCTCGTCCCCGAAGACGCCGAGCCGATCGCGCTCGCCTATGCGGGACATCAGTTTGGCCAGTTCGTACCCCAGCTGGGCGACGGCCGGGCCGTGCTGCTCGGTGAGGTCGTGGACGGAAACGGCGCGCGCCGCGACGTCCAGCTCAAGGGTTCCGGCCGAACGCCGTTCTCGCGGGGCGGGGACGGCAAATCGTCGCTCGGCCCGGTGATTCGCGAATACATCGTGAGCGAGGCCATGCACGCGCTCGGCGTGCCGACGACGCGCGCCCTTGCTGCCGTACTCACCGGCGAGCGGGTTTATCGTGAATTGCCGTTGCCCGGCGGTGTGCTGACTCGCGTGGCGTCCAGCCATATCCGTATCGGCAGCTTCGAGTATTTCGCCGCGCGCGGCGACGTGGAGGGCGTCAAAACCCTCGCCGATTACGCCATCGAACGGCATGCTCCCGAGCTTGCCGCGGAAGAGCGACCCTATGCCGCCTTTTTTGCCCGTGTCGTCGAGGTGCAGTCTGCGTTGGTCGCGCACTGGATGGACATCGGCTTCATTCATGGCGTCATGAACACCGACAACACGACGGTGTCCGGCGAGACGCTCGACTACGGTCCTTGCGCATTCATGGACGAGTTTCATTCGGAGAAGGTCTTCAGCTCGATCGATCACGGCGGGCGTTATGCCTTCGACCGCCAGCCCGGAATCGTTCACTGGAATCTGGCTCGCCTGGCCGAGTGCCTGTTGATGCTCGACGACGATCAGCCGGAGTTCGAGGAACAGCTGGGTCGTGTGAAGGGGTTGTTCGAGCATCACTACTTCACGCGCATGCGCAGAAAACTCGGGCTCGTCGGCGAAGAGACGGGCGACGAGGCGCTGATCCGTGAGTGGCTGACGCACCTGCAGACGAATGCGCTGGACTACACGCTGAGTTTCCGCGAGCTGGCGGCGCGAACGAGCGCGGAAGGCCCGCCGCGTTTCGGCGAGTTCGAGGGGAAATGGCGGCGGCGTATCGCCGACGAGAACCGGAACCCGTCGGCCGTCACCGCATCCATGAACTCGGTCAATCCGCTCTACATTCCCCGTAACCACCAGATCGAGCGCGCGATTCAGGCGGCCATCGACGGCGATCTGAGCGTCTTCAACGAGCTTCGCGAGGTGCTCGCCAGGCCGTTCGAGGAACAGCCTGAGTTTGCGCGTTATGCAGATCCTCCATCGGCTGAAGAGCGCGTTGCCCGCACTTTTTGTGGCACCTGAGAGTTGTTAAAAACGGCGGGGTATCTTACCGGGCGTCAACGCGCTTTTTCGTTATGCGACTCGACAACACCGCCGTCGCCCGAGTTCACTGAGTACAGCGCGCGATTGTCGGCAAATTGGACGACGCTCGACAATCCGTGTGGCTTAACATAGTGCATTTATTCCGCCAGACCCTGCCGCCTGACTCGCTGGGGGTTTTCCCTTACACTGACAGGCCGTTTTTACGCAACTGTGTCGAGGCGTATCAATCGATGAGTTCTTTCTCGCACGTTACCGTATTACTGGGACTTTCCGCGACGGTCTGCGCATGCGGCGGCGGCGGCAGCGGCCCCCGGCCGCCAACGGCGAATGCTGCGACGTTGACACTGGATGAAGATACGAGCGCGCAGGGAACGTTATCCGGCACCGCGAATGACGGTGGCGCGCTGACGATTGCAATCGCTTCACAACCGGCAAATGGGACGCTGACGTCCAATGGCGCAACTTATACGTATACGCCAAACGCCGACTATTTCGGGAGTGATTCGTTCACGTTTACGGTATCTGAAAACGGGCGCACTTCGTCGCCTGCGACAGTCAGTATTACCGTCAATAACGTCAACGATGCGCCGACGTCCGCCGCTTCGGCCGAGATGACCGATGAGGACACGGCGCTGCAAGCAGAGCTCGACGCGGCAGACGTCGATGGCGACAGTTTGACGATAACAATTATCGATAGTCCAATGAACGGCGCCGTGACACTTTCCGGCGGAACGTCCTTCTCCTATCAGCCGGCACAGCATTTTTTCGGGCAGGATACGTTCACTTATACCGTGAATGACGGCGCGATAACGTCAGCCGTCACGGCAGTGACTATTGACGTCACGAGCGTTAACGATGCGCCTGTATTGGTGGATGTGAGCCGCAACGTAGAGGCGGATTCGACACTCACCGTGGACATGCGCGGCACCGATGTGGAGAACGACCCGCTAACGTACGCGATATCGAGCGACTTTGCGCAGGCTGCCGTCACTAATGATCCAACGACGACGGGGTTATTCGATCTCGCCGTACCGTATGGAACATACGGCTCGGATCAGGCCGGCGTCGTTGCGAATGACGGTATCGCGAACTCCAGTGTCGCGACGATTGATCTCGATATCACGGTACCGCAGACGACGCCGACTACCACGTTTCAGACCTACGATGGCCAGTTCAGTTTATCGATACACGCATTTGCCGAAGGGGCGAATGACTCATTGTATGTCGTTGGCAGTGTATTTGGGGAAATTGAAAACCCGAGCGCGAACAGTACGGAACGACAGTTTGTAGCGATTCACGATGCGACAGGCGCTCGCGTCGATCAGGTTTACCTCGGCGGCGCAAGACTCGAGTCGATGGCGGCCGGATTCAACAACGATGCATTTGCGGCATTGGGCGTTGAACGGGACACAGAGTTGACAGTTCGCACGATAGGGCTCGATATCAACAATAATCCTACAGTCGACTTGCAGGCGATCATCCCGTACGCGACGGTGCGAGCCAGCAAGTCGCTGCTGCCAATTCATATTCCCGGCGTTGGGTTCTACATACTCGCCAATGACAATCAGTTGACGTGGGTTGACTATGCCGGCGTCGTTCAAAGCACCGTCCCAATTCCCGACCCTCTCACTGGCTTGGTTAATCGCTACGTTATCGATGACGTTCGTATCGTCAATGACGTTGTGTATGTAGCGGGTTCCTTGTTTGAGTGTCAGGACGATGGCTCTCAGTGTTCCGGCGGCACCGGTACACGCGGTTATGTCTTGACGGCGGATCGATCAGGAACGCCTCTGGGCATGATTCAGCTAAGCGGGTTTCCCGATGACGTTGCCGTTCTCAACGATGGCAGCGTTGCTTCATTTTCCGGCCCGACGCTGAAACGTGTGGACACAGACGGAACCGAGCTATGGTCGCGGACAGTGATAGGTACCAGGGGCCTGGTCGCCACCAACGTCCAAGGCGACATTTTCCTTTGGACGTACGGCGGTATCAACAACGTCGCCAGCATGGTGATGACGCGGGTATCGATGGACAACGCGCTTGTCTGGGAAACCGACGAGCCGATCAGCATCGAAGGTGGCCCCTTTTTCAACGACATGAGCGTTGACCAGTTTGGCAATACCTTTCTTAGTTTTATTCAACAGGTTAACGTCAACCAGCTGGTGACGATACACTTCGACTATTCCGGGCAACTACAGTGGACGGAAATCAGCGCGCCCAGCGACATCTCCGCGAATTTTGACGGGTCGAGAAAGAGCTTTCTCAGCAATAATTATCGCTACATTTCGGTGGCTGAAGATTTTGCGCCCGGCGAGGGTCCGGACAACGATGGTTTTGTCTTTTTCACGGCCATCGAACCAGCGCCTCAGTAGGTTCGCAGTTTCGTATTAGTGGGTTACATCTGCCGCCGGCCTGGGTGCGAATCGCGTAGTGCCGCCCTAACTCCTGACTACTTTGAGGCGTGTAATGACTCATAAATTTCTGCGGACATTCGCTGTCGCTTTCCTTTCCCTGTTCGCGCAGTCCGGGTTTGCGCAGCAGACGTCCTATGCGATTGTGAATGCTAACCTGTTCAATGGGTTCGACAATGAGATTGCCGAAAACGCCACCGTGCTGGTCAACGATGGTGTGATCGAACGGATAGGCGGCGCCCGCCTGTCCGTTCCCAGGGGTTACGAGGTGATCGACGCCGAGGGTCATTACCTGATGCCGGGTCTGATCGACGCGCATACTCACGTCCGCAGTTTGGAGCAGGCACGGCGCGCGCTCGAGTCGGGCGTTACGACGATTCGCACCGCGGGCGTTCCGGCTTACCAGGACGTGGCGCTGCGGGAACTCGTGCGAAGCCGCAGGCTCGCCGGTCCGGACGTTGTCGCGGCCGGCGTTTTCGTGACGCCGGAGCTCGGCGACACGGTGCTTGCCGATCCGCGGCTGGCGGCCCTCCATGACGGCGTCAACACCGATGACGAGCTGCGCCTGCTCGTCAACATCAACGCCGACCGCGGCGTCGACGTGATAAAGACCCGAGGTACGCAGCGAGCGGGGCTTCCCGATACCGATCCGCGTCAGCAGGTCTACACTGAACGGCAGCTCCGGGTGGTGGTCGACGAAGCCGCAAAACGGGGCATACCCGTCATGGTGCATGCGCACGGCGACGAGGGTGCGCGGGCGGCCGTTCTTGCCGGCGCAAGAAGTATCGAGCACGGCACCTATCTCTCCGACGACACCCTGCTCCTGATGAAGGAGCGCGGCGCGTGGCTCGTGCCGACCTACGTCACCATGAACGAGATGAACGAAGAGCACTACGACTACGTATTGCGACTTCGGGGCAAACACATGCTGCCTCACCTGGAGCGCGCCGTCCGCAAGGCGCACGAGCTGGGCGTCAAAATCGCGACCGGCGCCGACAACACTTACGACAGCGATTCCATCAACCGTATCTCGATCGAAGTCGAACACTTCGTGCGCATGGGTATGACGACTTTCGAGGCGCTGCAGACGGCCACCGTCAGTTCCGCGGAGCTGCTGGAGCTCGGCGACAAAACGGGGCGTGTCGAAGCGGGGTACGAAGCGGACATGATCCTGGTGCCCGCCAACCCGCTGATACGGATCGAGGCGCTGCAGGACGTGCTGATGGTGATGAGCAACGGCCAGCTCGCGCTCAAACGAATTCCTTTTGCGGCGACGGATTGACGGGAACAGTCATCGCCCGCCGGCGACCAGGGCCGTCAATCCCGTAGACCTTGTGGTGTGAGCGTGCTCACCTCGTCGCCGCTTGCTAAGGTTCGGGCATGGATGCGAGGCGGATTTCGGATCAGCTGGCACGGATCGCCCGGAGCGCCGGCGAGGCATTGCTCGACCTGCCGGCCGAGACGGTGAGCTCCCGACGCAAATCCGCCGGCGAATGGGTTACGACGGCGGACGCGACGTCTCATCGGCTATTACATCGAATGATCGCCGACGCTTTCCCGGATACGCCCAGTGTCATGGAAGAGCAGGACAATCCGGCAAGCTTGCCGGATACCTACGTCGTGGCCGACGAGCTGGACGGCACGCACATTTACATGAACGGTCTCGACGAGTGGGGCGTCACGCTCGCGTACGTCGAGAGCGGTCGCCCGACAGCGGGCGTCCTGTACCAGCCTGCAACCGGCGTCCTGGTTCGATCTGCCCGGGGCGGAGGGGCGTGGCTGGGGGACCGACGGCTCACGCTGGACACGACGAGGTCGCTGGACGGCAATCTCATTGGCGCCGAGGTGAACCGATATCTGGAGTGGGACGAACTCGCCTGGCTCGGCGCGCTGGCCAGGCAGTGCGCGGGCGTGCGGAGCTTGGCCGGCACCGTCGGCAATGCGCTCGAATTGCTGCTCGGGCGCACGGTGTTGTTCGTGAACGCGCGCGGCGGCAAGGTCTGGGATTTTGCGGCGGCATCGCTCGCGGTGGAAGAGGCGGGCGGCGTCGCGTTGAGTCCCTCCGGTCAGCCGCTTTGCTGGTCGACCATCGAGATGGGTATCCTTTTTGCCGCCAACGCCGGTGTCGCAAAGCAGGCATTGTCGCTGTCGCTTCCGCCCCATCAGCCCGAATGACGATCAAGTTTCGGCCTCCCGCCGCCGCTCTGGCCGTTCGGGTATGGTCGGAGACCCGGGGGGCCGCACGTCCGGGTTTTTTTCGAGGTGTCCGTTACCGCAGGTTCACGACAAATACCAGCGCAATGGCCACGGGAACCAGGTAACGCACCAGGAATCGCCACGTTTTGTACAAGCGCCCGTCGGTTATCTGCAATTCGTCCAGCGTTGCCGATCGTTTCAGACCCCAACCCGCAAGTATCGCGACCAAAACGCCTCCGCCCGGCATCATCCAGTTGGAGACGACGTAGTCCATGGATTCAAAAATAGTGCGGTTCTCGAACGCGGGTATGAAACCGAGAGGATAAAAATCCTGCAGCGAATTGAACGAGAAAACCGTGCCGAGGCCGGCAACCCACAGCAGCGACGTCACGGCAAGAACGATCCTGCGGCGCGACATGCCGCTGAAATCCTCAATTACTGACACGACGGTTTCGAGTATCGTTATCGCGGAGGTCAACGCCGCAATCGCCATCAGTACGAAAAACATCGGTCCGAGAACGGCGCCGCCGGGCATTTGCCCGAACGCGACCGGGAGCGTTGCGAATATGAGCCCCGGCCCTTCGGCTGGTGACAAGCCGTTGGCAAACACGATCGGAAAAATCGCCAGGCCGGCCAGCAGCGCGACGCCGGCGTCGGCGGCGGCGACGACGATGCCGGCTCTCAATATCGAACTCTTGTGATCCATGTAAGCGCCGATCGTCAGCAATACGCCCAGACCGATGCCCAGCGAAAAAAACGCCTGGCCGGTTGCCAGCAGTACCGTTCCGGCGTCGAGCCGCGAAAAATCCGGAACGAAAAGGAAGGTCGCGCCTGCGGCAACGTCACCGGCGATCAATGCATAGATGATCAGGACGATCAACAACACGAATAGCGCCGGGGTCAGCCAGCGCAGGACTTTTTCCAGGCCGCGCCGGACGCCCGCGGCAACCGTCAAGGCCGTAAGGCCGAGGAAAACGAATTGCGACGTCATCATCCGGCCGGGGCTGAGCATGAGCTCGTCCAGCGCGGCCGTGGTTCGCTCCGCCGTTGTTCCGGAAAACCCCTTGGTCACGGCATAAAAGAAATAGTCGATGGTCCATCCCGCAATCACGCTGTAAAAACTCAGTGCAATGAACGCACCGACAGCTGCCATCTGGCCGTAGTAGCGCCAGGCGGGGCTGATGCCGTCACGGTCTCGCAGGTTGTCCATCGTCTTGACGACGCTGGCGCCACCGCGACGGCCGATCAGGAATTCCGCAACGAGCGCCGGAAGAGCGACAAGCACAATGGCGCAGACGTAGACGAGAACGAAGGCGCCGCCGCCGTTTTCACCGGCAACATAAGTGAATTTCCAGACGTTCGATATGCCGACCGCGCTGCCGACCGCGGCGGCCAGAAACATCAGGTTGGAAGACCACCTGCGCCGTTCCGTCGTGCCAAGCCCTGCGGTCACCGTGCGATGCCCGTGTCCTGCAAGTCCGTCCGGATGATCCGGGTGTGCACGCTATTGGCGTCGCGCTCCAGATCGTAGGGTTCGCCGTGCGGAACCGTCAGGCCCTCGAGGCACGCAGCGATGTCGCGCCGATCCGCTTCGTCCAGCCGAATACGGTCGAGCGCCAGGTTTTGTTTGGTCCTCGAGCGGCTGCCGATGCCGAGAATGATCGCCGCAACCGTCGGCTGGTCGAGCACCCATCTTGCCGCAATCGCGTCGATGCCGGCGTCGTGTTTTCCGGCGATGTCGGCAAGCAACGCCAGCAATCGCTGCAATGCGTCCCACCCGCCGGCGTCGTCGATAATCAGGCGGTACTTCTGCAGCGATCGGTTGAGAGAGGCGGGCGCCGGTCTTCCAAGGTATTTGTCACTCAGAAAACCGCCGGCCAGTACGCCGTAAGGCAACAACGCAACCCGGCGTTTGGTGCAGCATGCGGTCATGAGCCGCTCGGGCCGGCGATCGAGCAACGAGTATTGCGCTTGTATCGAGACAATGGATGCATTCTCGTCCAGCAGTTTTTGCAATTGTTCGGTGTTGAAGTTGGTGACGCCGAGCAAGCGGATTTTACCGATGCTCCTTGCATGCAGCAGGCGCTCGTACATACGCTCGAGCCCGGCGACGGCGTAATCCCACCAATGAAACTGCACCAGATCGAGCCTTTCGACGCCAAGCTTTTTCATGGACTGATCGATGACCGTATCGATCTTCTCATCGTCGAGTTCCGCCAAAGAGCGCTTGTTCGGCACGAATTTGGTATGAACCTGAATCGCGGCGGGGTCGGCGAGTGTCCGGCGAAATTCGCCGAGCAGTTCCTCGGTGCCGGTGTAAATGTCGGCGCAGTCGAAGGTGGTGAATCCGTGGTCCACCAGCTCGGCAAAACGGCGCAACGTGTCCTTTCGGGATTCCGTCCCGCCGCCGTGATCGGGCGTAAGCTGCCAGCAGCCGTTGATTATTTGCGCGATGGTATAACCCGGCGCAAGCTCTACGCGCGGTACGTCAGTCATTGTCGGCAGCCGATAAAGGCACCACCGTCGTTTCGCCATGCCGAAACGTCGTTTTACCGATCCGCGTTATTCTGAAACGGGCACCGCAATTCGGATCGGGACAGGCAACCTCCGCGTCGGTTGTCATCCAGTCGTGGTCGTGCGTCATGCGCTGTTTTGCCGGCAGGAGCGGCAGAATGGCCGCCAGTGCGTACATCGAGAAGGAATGATCGGCGGGAAACGAGAGATTTTCGCCGGACACCTCGAAATAGCCGCCGACTTCGTGACTGCAAACCATCGACTCCGGATCTCCAACGACCTCGACTCGCAGGTCCCACAGCTCGAATTCGTCATTCATGATTCGCTCGTCTTGTCATCCAACGCAATCGCAAGTATCTGATCCAGCCACCCATCGATACGGATGAACTCCCGGTAGAATTCCTTGCGAGCGTCCGCCTTTCCCGCCGCGAGCAACCCTCTATACTTCGCCAACTTCAGGCCCGTTCCGTACAGGGTCCTCGAAACGGATTCCGCCGAGAACACCCGGCCTTGCAACAATTGCTGCTTGCCGGTCTTGAGGCACTGCGTCAGAAAATCAGCTTCGTCGTCGAGGGCGTCCTCTCCCTTCGTCACCAGCACTTTCGCCGCGACGCGATACGCGTCCACAAACGAGCGCAACACGACATGAGCGACAAGCGGACGGACCTCACGCAGTAAATTCGCCACGCCTGTGTCTTTCTGCCGAAGGGCTTCTTCCCAATCGGGAAAGCGATCACGTGCACGGCTGTCGATTTCGCCACGGTAGCTCGCCCTGCGCGGGAAATAGAACTCGAACTTGAACAGTTCCCGAAGGTTCGTCGCTGCCGAGAAAAACGTCTCCAGGGAATCATCCGGTTCGGCAGCGGCGGCTAGCAACGAAATCTCGACAAACGCGTCAAGTACAAAATAGTGAATTGCCGTGTTGCGATAATAGGCGGCATTCAGGTGCTGGTCGGCGCCGATGGCGTAGAGCCTTTCGGTTCCGTCGTCGAGATAGTTCACGATGCCCGTCTGATGCAGTTCGTCGAGCGTTGCGCGTACGGCGTCGGGGTCGTCGAAGTCGGAGCGCCCGACAATTTCCAGCTCGCGGCGCCGCATCAAGGCGATGCCGGATCGGGCGAGGGTTTGCACCTGTCCCAGGCTCATGGCCCGGTTACCTCCGGCGAGCAGGATCAGTGTGATAATCGCGGTGGCGGTGATAGGCGTTGCAGCGTTCATTCGGACCGCGACTTCAAACGCCAGGGTCGGCACGAGAATCTGTTTCTTCCGATTGTCTATGCCGTCGTCGAGTTCATCCCTGTCGATGATGTCCGTGAGAGTCAGCGCTTCACCGAACCGCAGGTGAATCTTGCCGCGTGAATGGCCACGTCGAAGGAAACGCAGCGCCCAGGCCAGCCCTTCCGGCTTCTTCGTCCGGCCGCGCTGCTCGATCGCATAGTCCTCGACCTCGGTGATCTGGTCGTAGGCCACGCTGACGGGAACGAACGTAACGTCATACAGCTTCGTTCTCAGGATCGACTCGACAACGTAGTTGAACAACCCGAAACGAGGCGGAAGCAGCTTGCCGGTGCGCGAGCGCGTTCCCTCCAGCGCCCAAAGCAGTGAAAACCGTTTTTCGATCAGGTAGTCGATGTACCGTCGAAACGTCGCCTTGTAAATCTCGTTGTCCTGAAAGGAACGCCGCAGGAAAATGATCCCGCTACGGCGGGCGAGGGCGCCGATACCCGGTGTCCGAAGATTAATGCCGCCAAAAGTCAGTGGCAACGGCAAGTCCGCATCGAACAGCACCAGGGACAGGGCCGCGGTGTCGAGCATCGATTTATGGCTGATCAAAAAGACGACCGGACGGGTGGTCAGCGTTTCCGCGACGGCCGCAAGTTGCGTTTCGTCGACGCCGATCTTCTCGTCATGATGGCTTCTGATCGCAATGCGATAGAGCGCCGTCATCATGTCGAGCGTGACCGGCGTTTGCGTCGCCGCCATCTCTTTCAGGTATCGCGCGGCCTTGTCGAGTACCTCCGACACGGGATGGTCGCGCTGCTGGGCAACGTTGGCGAGCATCTGCTGGAAGCTCTCGTTTGCAAAAACGTCGCTGTGCAGAATCCGGGGTATTTTGTATCGTGCGCCCCGGATCGTCCGCTCGGAACGCTCCAGTGCGATCAACGCCTGGCCGGCGATAAAATCCGCCAGCTCGCCACGTGGCCCTGCCGCGGCGGCACTGCCGGCATGCCGGTCGCGCAGATCGCCCAAGCTGGCACCGTCCCCCGCAACATAGGCAATTCGTTCCGGATGCCTTCTCGCGAGCCAGCGTCGCCCGAAGGGGCCGGGTGTGGCTATACGCCCGGAGACGGCCTCGAACAAGGAGCGTTTGCCGCCAGCGCTCGACGCCGGGAGCCAGGCGATGCGCAGGGGTTGCATCCAGGTACGATCGCCGTCCTCGAGCGTCCGTTCCAGTGATCCGTTTGCGCCGTCCTTCGACAGCGTGACGATCGAGTACCGTGGAGGGGAATCGGGTTCTGGTCCGTTGCGCGCCACCCAGCCGCGCAGCAGTTCTTCCTCAAAATCGTCCCTGGCATCCAATAGAAACGTTACCGCCGTTTCACGGTCTTTCGGCCAAGGCGACGACCCGTCGTCGCTGCTCTCGTTTTTCTTGTCCGTTTCGATTGCAGCCGCCATTTTCTCAGCAAGTCTCCCGACCCATGATTACACAAATCCGGCGCTGCAACAGTGCCGTTGGTTGGGCCGATGTTGGCGGTCCAGGCGCTGCATGCGACAAGAAACCCTACCGGCGCGCCGCCGCTGATATCATGATGACCATCGATATCGTCGGGCAGGTGGGCTTTCATGTCAGAGTCGTCAAACGACACGGCGCATTTCGAGGAAGCGGCCAAACAGCGGGTCCTCGATGCGATCGATTGTCGGCAGGTCGCGGATTTTTCCTCACTGCCCGCGGACCAGCGGCGACTTCCTGCCGAGTTTCTGCAGGGTTTGATATCCGGTTCGAGCGGCGTTCGAGGACAGCTCTGCTGCCCGCTGCGCGTCCGTGGCGCGAAAATCGTCGGTGCGCTACTTCCACCATCCGAAATGCTGCACGGGGGACGCGCCGCACTGCAATTCCGATCGTGCAGTTTCGACTCGGCGGTTGATCTGAGCGGCGCCGAGTTTCTGGTCCTGCGTTTCGTCGACTGCACGTTGCCGGCCTTCATCGGTGCAAGTCTCAGAGTCCGCGCGGACCTCGATTTTTCGGGCTCACAGTTCTCGGGGGTCAGCGATTACGAATCGGAACTGAGTCAGGTTGGTACTTGTGCGATTCACCTCAACAATGCGCGCGTCGGCGGCAGACTGGACCTTTCTTCAACGCACAATTCCCGCTTCAGCGCCGCCGGCACAATCCGGCTTGATGGCGCCCGTGTCGACGGCTCCGTTTCGGTGGCCGGCGCGCTGCTCGACGGTAGGGGCCGGACCGCGCTGAGTGCGCGCTCGATTATTGTCGGCGGCAACGTCAGGTTTGATTTGGCCGCCGGACATCGCTGCGAAGCCAGCGGCGAGATCGCATTCGTCGCGGCGCAGATCACCGGTGATCTCGACTGCGAAGGTGCGCGGTTCTGGAATCCGGACGGTCGCGCACTGCACTGCGAAGACCTGAAGGTGGAGTCGGTGTTCATATCGATGAACAGGGAGACGCAGCAGCGGTTCGAGGCGGCCGGCAGGCTCAATTTTCTTTCAGCGGTCATCGGCGGCAGTTTCTTCATGACCAACGCGCGCCTCGTACCGGGCCCGGACTATCCGGGCCTGCTCAACAAAGGCGGGCCGATCGCACTCAACCTGCGGCAAGCGCGTATCTCGAATGCGCTGGGCCTGAATAACATCGGCGCACTCGACAACAAGATGCAATCGGCTGAACCCGACGACGAGCCGGTTCCGGTTCGCGGGTGGTTCTTGCTGACCGGCGCGGAGATGACCTCCATACTCGACAACGTGGAGACCGGCTGGCCGGCCGCGGGCTTTCTCGACATCGAAGGGGCGACGTATACGCGCATACGCCAGGTTGGCGGCGTCGAACTGATTGAGCAGCGCATAGCGTGGCTGCGCCGTCAGTTTCCGGGCGGACGGCCGACCTCCCGCAGTTTCCGGCCACAGCCTTACGAAGAGCTGAGCCGGGTGCTGCGTCAGCACGGCCAGACGCGCGAGGCCGATTCGGTAGCCGTCGAGAAGATTCGTATGCGTCTCGCGGCGCGGGTAGACGGCCCGTGGTCACGGGTGTTTCCAAGACTGCTGATGCTCATCAGCCATCACGGCTACTCGACGAGTCGCGCGGTGCTATCGTTCGTCGCCTTCGTCTTGCTCGGTACCGTGATGTATGCGACCGCGCTGTTTGCCTTTCAGCAGCCTTTCCTGCCGGTCGAATTCGAGCCTGAGCCGGTGACCTATCGGTTCGCGTTCGGCTGGCTGGAACTCGTCGCCGGCAGGGGCTGTCCCGGGCTGGACGTCATGCATTACGCGCTGGATGCCGCATTGCCGGTGATCAATCTAGGTCAGGATTTGCGCTGCCGGTTTTCGCCGGAGGGACCCGGTCGCGAGGTGTGGCTGATGTTGCACAGCGCCTTTGTCGTCGTCGGAGCCGCGTTGTCCGCGGTTGTCGTGCTGACACTGACCGGCGTGTTGCGCCGGGACTGAGCGTCGGGGCAGTTGAGCGTAGCCGGTGAGCGATCCCGCGGGCCACATCGAGGCGCACGTGCGGGTCCAGTCGTCTACGGACAACACGATCGATCTGTTGCAGCGCTCGACCGGACTGTCAAAGCAACGTATCAAAAAGGCGATGACCTCGGGCGCCGTCTGGATGACGCGAGGCCGCGATACCCGGCGCCTCCGGCGTGCCAAACGGAGGTTGCAGGTCGGTGATGAGATCCACCTTTATTACGATGCGGTCATTCTGGCGGAGCGTCCGCCGGAGCCTGCGTTGGTGGCAGACGTGGGCGGCTACTCCGTTTGGCACAAGCCGTGCGGATTGCGATCACAGGGCTCGAAGTGGGGCGATCACTGCACGCTGGCGCGTTGGGCCGAGACGCACCTGCAACCGGAGCGCCCCGCCTTTACCGTTCATCGACTCGACCGGGCCGCCAGCGGATTGATGCTGGTCGCTCATTCGAGGCGTCTGGCAGGTAAATTGTCGGCGCTCTTTCGTGAGCGAGCGGTGGAGAAGCGATACGTGGCGCTGGTCGTTGGTGACTTTTCCAGACAGCCCAATCCGTTGCGGGCGGACCGAGCTATCGACGGGAAAGAAGCGATCAGTGAATTCTCGCTGCGGGAGCTTGTTGACGACGGCTGCCGTTCGTTGATCGAGGCGCGGATAGAGACCGGACGAAAACACCAGATACGCCGTCACCTGGCGGCGCTGGGACATCCTATCGTTGGCGATCGATTGTACGGTACGGGCAAGGAAGACGGTGTGGACCTGCAGCTGACCGCAATCATGCTGGCCTTTCATTGTCCGGTCAGCGACAGGTGGGTGGAGTATCGACTGCAGGCGGCGCCGGCTTGAACGGGATTCTTTGATCGAAGCGACCTACCGACCGTACCGACCGCCCGGTACGAGTGGTCGCTCCATGGCCGCGCGGTCCCAGTCCGCCAGGTCCGCGGCGGCGGCGTAACTGCTTTGCAGGAAGTCGAGCAGACTGTCGTCCGGTGAGTCGGCGTTGCGGACCGAATCGTACGGCAGCAGGAACTCGCCCAACTCGGACGACCAGAACGCCTCCGACGGTTGTATCCGCGCTTCGCCGAAGCCGCTCGGCTTCGGATACGCGTACGAATAGAACGCCGGGTAGTCCACCCCGCCGCCGCCCGGCCAAAACCCTGCGCTGCTGACTTCGTGGGAATAGGCCTCGCGCGCGGCCCAGTCCGGAAAGTTCGGCACTCCGCCGGGATGCGGCGGCGCTTCGCGGCCGGAAAACCGTGTTACGGCGAGATCGAAACTGCCCCAAAAAAAGTGCACCGGGCTGCACTTGCCGCTGAAGCGCGCGCGGAACTCCTTGAACACCCGGTCGATTTGCAGCAGCGCCCGCCAGAAACGCTGAGCATACTCCGGGTCGTAGGCATGATGCGTCGTGTCTTCCTCAAACGGAATCGCATCTGCGATTTCGCTGGGCGTCGTGTATATCCGGGTCGCCAGCCCCATTCCCTCGAGCGAGTGCATGACCTCCGCATAAAAATCGGCGACCGTTCGCGGCGCCAGCGCCACGTGTCGCCGCTGACCGTCCGCGGACCGGATCTCCAGTCGGTGGCCGATGAAATCGAACTCCATCTCGAAGGTTTTCGAGCCGTGTGCGATCGGCGAGGTATTGAGACCCCGCGCGCTGACGTACATCGCCACGTGCCAGGAGTGATTGATCCAGGTCGTATGCACGAGTCGGATTTTGCCGACGATCTGCGCCCAAAGCCTGAGCGTCGCCGCGGTGTCCGCCCATGCGGAACAGGCAAGGTCCGGCCATTCCGTCGAGCTAGACCGGTTCAACTTGTGTTCCCAGGGGCTGCGTGCGCAAGCGTTGTCCGGTTGCGGCAAACAATGCGTTCGACACGGCCGGACTCAGCGGCGGAACGCCCGGTTCGCCGACGCCCGACGGCGACTCCTCCGACGCCAGGATGTGCACTTCGACTTCGGGCATCTCGTTGATCCTGAGCACCGGATAGGTGTCGTAGTTCGTTTGTTCGACGCGCCCGTCGTCGAGGCTGATTCTGCCGTGTAGCAGGCCGGCCAGGGCAAAACCGATGCCGCCTTCCATCTGCGCTTTTACGATGTCGGGATTGACCGCTACGCCGCAGTCGACGGCGCACACCACCCGCTCCAGTTTCCAGCGGCCGTTGTCAACCGATACCTCGGCAACCTGAGCGACGTAACTGCCGAAGGACTTGTGCACGGCGACGCCACGACCGCGGTTTTTTGCAAGCGGAGCCGACCAGCCGGCTTTTTCGACGGCCAGATCCAGCACGCCGAGTTCGCGCGCGTCCGCGGGTAACAGTTTACGTCTGTACTCGACCGGATCCTGTCCGGCGAGCGCGGCCAAATCGTCGAGCACCGTCTCCACGGCAAACGCCGTGTGTGTGTGACCGACGGAGCGCCACCAGAGAACGGGCACGCCGACGTCCGGCGTCACCAGGCTGACGTCCAGGTTCGGAATGGTGTAGGGCATGTCGGCCGCACCCTCGACGGAGGTTGCATCGACGCCGTCGCTCACCAGAAACTGCTCGAAGACCGTGCCGGCCAGAATCGATTGGCCGACGATCTGGTGTTTCCACGCCGTCGGTTTACCCGTTTCGTCAATGCCGGCCTGAACCCGGTGAAAGTACATCGGCCGATACCGGCCACCGGTCATGTCGTCCTCTCGCGACCATTGAACCTTGACGGGCACACCCTCGCCCAAGGTCTTGACGATGCTCACGGCCTCGACGATCACGTCGGCGTCGGGCGTCGCCCGGCGACCAAAAAATCCACCCGTCATCATCACGTGCAGTTTGACGCGCTCCAGGGGCAGACCCATGATGTCGGCGGCGGTTTGCTGGTAGTGGTCGGGCATCTGATGACCCGCCCAAATCTCGAGCGTGCCGTTCTCGAAGCGAGCGACCGCGTTCAACGGTTCCATGGCGGCGTGAGCGAGATAGGGGAACTCGAAATCCGCCGTCACCGTCTTTTCCGCCGAGGCCATCGCGGCGCCGGTGTCTCCCGTGACCTGCACCCGGGCGCCATCGTCCCGCTCGGCATGCGCGCGGTATTCCGTCATCAGCGCGCCCGAGCTGCGTTTTTCCGCGCCGAATTCGTCCCACTCGACGTCGAGCGCGTCGCGACCTTTGAGCGCCTGCCAATAGCTTTCGGCGACGACGGCGACGCCGCGCGGAGTTTCCACCACGTCGACGACGCCGGCCATGCGCTTGATCGGTTCGGCGTCGAAGCTCTTCACCGTGCCGCCGAAGCGCGGTGGCCGTTTGAGCACCGCGGTTAGCATCCCGGGCAGCTGAACGTCAATCGTGTAATCCTGCTTGCCGCTCGTCTTCGGTGGCGTATCCGGACGACGCAGTTTTTCGTCGCCGATGTATTTCCACTGGTCTGGCGACTTGAGTTGCACGTCAGTCGGCGGGGTCAGGCTTGCGGCCCGCGATGCAAATTCGCCAAAGCCTCCGCTGCGGCCCGAGTCATGACGTATGACGCCGTTTGAGACGGAGATTTCGCCGGCCGGTACGCCCCAGGTTTGCGCCGCGGCTTCGATGAGCATCGACCGCGCGACGGCCCCGGCCTGACGATAACGTTCCCAGGAGCTGAGCATTGCCGTCGAGCCGCCGGTCAGCTGCAGGCTGCCGCCCATCGCCACATTGCCGTAATACGGAACGTTACCCGCGGCGCCCTCGAAACCGAGCTGTGACCAATCGGCGTCGAGTTCTTCGGCAACCAGCGTCGCGATTCCGGTGTATATCCCCTGTCCACCTTCCATGTGGGCGCAAAGGACCGTGACGCGATTGTCCGTGCCGATTCTTAGATAACCCTCGAACGGGTTTTTACCGGCAGGCGCGTCCTGCGCCAGGCTTCCGGGTACGTGGAAACCGATCAGCAAACCACCGCCGACCGCGGAGGTGGCGCGCAGAAACTGGCGCCGGCTGACGTGACTCAACTGCTGTTCCAATCGTCGCATGGCCTATCCCTCCAACTCGTCCGCTGCTTGATGAATGGCGCTGCGGATGCGTGTATAGGTTGCACAGCGACAGATGTTGCCCGCCATGGCGGCGTTGATGTCGTCGTCCGACGGCGACGGATTGGCTTCGAGCAGCGCGGTGGCGGCCATGATCTGTCCGGATTGGCAGTAGCCGCACTGAGGCACGTCGAGCGCTTGCCACGCGGCCTGAACGGCGCGGGCAGCGGAGCCCCCAACGCCTTCTATCGTCGTAATTTCCGAGTTCTGCGCCGCCACCGCCGGCAGTACGCACGAGCGTGTCGGCGAGCCGTTGATGTGTACCGTGCAGGCGCCGCAAAGTGCTCGCCCGCAGCCGAATTTTGTGCCGGTCATCTGCAGATGATCGCGAAGCACCCAGAGCAGCGGTGTGTCCGGTGCGACGTCGATGTCCTTTTGTTCACCGTTGATTGTCAGCGTCACCATTGACGGGATTCTCCTGTTTGCGTCTATGCCGAAATCCGCCCCCGCGGCGATACGCTCGCGCCGGGACGGATGCTGTTCTTTCAAAGTGCCAGAGTGCCGTTCGCAGAACGCGTGTTCCCGGCGGCCCGTGACAGGGTCCGGCGTCGGGGCACGACCGACTTAGGATATTGTCAAATCGCAGTATCTACCAGCGATGTTACAAATTGTTACTTAAACTCATCTCAAACTGGATCGTGGCCGCGTTGCGCGTGGGACCGCAAAAAATGTCGCGGCCACGATCCAGTTTGAGATCGGTTCTTTCCCGTAGCGGACGCCGTTTCGGCCGGCGCTCGCGCGGCCGGCTGCTTTAGTGCTTGATTATTGCATGAGTAATCACGTATGGGTTATGCTTTACGCATGAATACATTAACGACACCCCAACAAACCCTGTCGCTGGCATTTGCCGCTGCCTGGAACCGCGTGGAGCGGCGGCTGGATCACAGTTTGGGCGCTATCCGCGGCATCAGCCTGGCCGAATACCGGCTGCTGCGGGCATTGGCCGATGCGCCGAACGCTCAGGCCAGCCGGGTCGAGCTCGCGCAGGCCGTCGGACTGACGCCGTCGGGTGTCACCCGGGCATTGCGTCCGATGGAGAAGCTCGGCGTCGTCTCGACGCTGAAGAGCAAGCGGGACGCCCGCCTGGCGCTTGCCGCGCTGACGCCCGCCGGCCGCGAACTGATCAACGACGCGTCCGGGGTGGTCGACGATACGATGGCCGCGCTGCTGGAACGGTCGCCGAAAGCCGCCGGGCGTCTCGACGAGTTCATCGAGTTGCTGGAGGACCTCGGCGGCTGAGCGTTCGGCGGCGGTGCATTCCGACTCGGCGATGGTCGCCTCGGTTAAAGAATCTCGCTCAAGGCGCGCTCCAGCGCGGCAACGCTGCGCTGGACGTTGTGCAGCTTGTCGAGCCCGAACAGGCCGATACGGAAGGTCTGGAAATCCTCGGGCTCGTCACACTGCAAGGGCACGCCGGCGGCGATCTGCAGACCCTGCTCCGCGAACTTCGCGCCCGTCTTGATGCCCGGGTCGTCGGTGTAACAGACCACGACGCCCGGCGCCTCGAACCCCGGCGCGGCGACGCTCTGGAAGCCATGCCGCGTGAGAAGTGCGCGCACTTCGTCTCCGAGTTCCTGCTGTTCGGCGCGGACTTTCTCGAAGCCGTAAGCCGCCGTCTCCCGCATTACGTCGCGGAACTCGATCAGGGCGTCCGTGGGCATCGTTGCGTGATAGGCATGTCCTCCGTTTTCGTAGGCCAGCATGATCTCGCGCCACTTCGCAAGATCGCAGGAAAAACTCGTGCTTTTTGTGGACGCCATGACGTCCAGCGCCGGTGCGCTGAGCATGACCAGACCGCAACACGGTGATCCGCTCCAGCCTTTTTGCGGCGCGGAAATCAGAACGTCGACGCCGATGGATTTCATGTCGATCCACATTGCGCCCGAGGCTATGCAATCGAGCACAAACAGTCCGCCGTGCGCGTGTGTCGCCGCCGCCAATTGCCGGAGATAATCGTCCGGCAGCAGCATACCGGCGGACGTTTCGACGTGCGGCGCAAACACGACGTCCGGTTTTGTCTCGGCGATCGCGGCAACCGCTTCCTCGATGGGCGCCGGCGTAAACGGCTGACGGGGTCCGAGCGCGACCGGCCGGGCTTTCAGCACGGTCGCGCTCGCGGGGATGTCTCCCATGTCGAAAATCTGCGTCCAGCGATAGCTGAACCAGCCGTTGCGCACGACCAGGCATTTTTTTCCGGTCGCGAACTGCCGGGCGACCGCCTCCATGCCGAACGTGCCGCTGCCGGGAACGATCACGGCCGCGTCGGCGGCGTAGACCGTTTTCAGCGTCGACGAGATGTCCTTCATTGCCGACCGGAATTGGTCGGACATGTGGTTCACGGCGCGGTCGGTGTAGACGACCGAGTATTCGAGCAGACCGTCCGGATCGACGTCTGGCAACAAGCCGGGCATGCAGTTCTCCCTCAGGGTGACATTGTTGAGCTGTTTCGAGCTGGTTTCCGTCCCGCGCGCCCGGCTTCAATCGGCCGGCTGGTGACCGACCGATCGTCCACCAATCGTCGGCCTGCCGTCGACCAATCCGCACGCCGCCGATGGACGTCGCGAAAACGTTTCGACGTTGCTCCGAAAACGGACGCCGTCCTCGGTCTCGGTGTCCGTCACGCAGCGTAGTAAATCGTCGTTTTGAAAGGCACACTCGAAGCTGAGCGTGGGATGCGGCAGCCCGGCGGGACGAGCTACCCCAGCCAGCCGTCGTGTTCCATCGCCGCGGTCCACCAGTCGCGCGCCAACGTCACCTAAAATCGTGGGTTGCCATGACCAGAACTGAGAAATGTTGAGCTGTCCCGTTTCCACGTCGACGCCGACGAGCTGTATCCCGGCATGCGTACACTCACCGTCCTCGTCTACGTGGTAGACGTCCTCGATGACAAAACGTCCGCGGACGCCGAAACGGTACGTGCGCAAGTCTTCACCCTCGAACTGCGTTTTCCCGTCCGGTCCGGTCATGCGGGTATGGTAGGTCCATGCGCTGCTTGTCAGCGTTCGGAAGAAGTCCTGGAATTCGCCCAGGGCCGAAGGCTCTTCCTGAGCGGCGGAGTCCGTGGTGAGCGCAAGGTAGGCAACAGCGATGCTAGCGGTTATCAGCCATTTCATAGCCTGATCTCCCTCTGTCAAAAGGTCGGCATCCCGCGCTTTGTCGATGACCAATATACGCAGTTTGGGAAACGATAAACAGCCCGATTTTCGACGCGGCAAGCCAGCGGGTGTCCACTGGAGCGCGATCACGGAGCGCGTCGGCCGGCAGGTTCCCACCGCGCGGGCGTATCAACTTCGAGCTTCGGTTTTTCCTGTGTCGACGGGTTCCGCATCGTCGACGTCCGGCGGCACCCAGCCGCGGTCCTCGCGGCTGCCGAAGGTCCCGGCCCTGCCCGTCATCGCGTTTGCTTGTTCCGCCATGTATTCCTTGCTGCGTGCGACATAGGCGGGGTTTTGGTGGACCGGTATGTTCGGGTCGTACACGTCGGCAAGCGCCCTCATTGCGGCTTTGTCATGCTCCACGAACCCGCGCACTTTTCGTTCCGCGTCGAACGGATGCGTGCCCAGCGCTTCCAGCGCGGATCGGGCCGTTCTTGTGGCGCCGTCGAAGTTTTCGCGGATGATGTCGCGGCAGCCGGCGGCCCAGAGCTCGTAAACGTGATGGCGATCGACGGCGCGCGCGACGATGTGCACCTGCGGATAGGTTTCCGCGACGTGGCGGACCATTTCGGTCGCCTGCTCGCGATTGTCGATCGCGACGATGAGCATCTTCGCCTCCGCAATGCCGGCGGCGTGCAGCAGGTCGGGCCGGCTCGCGTCACCGAAAAACACCTTGATGCCGAATACGCCGAGTCTTTCCAGCTGTTCCGAGTTGTGGTCGAGAACAACCGTTTTGTGTCCCGCGCCCAGGAGCACACGGTTGACGATACCGCCGAAACGCCCGACGCCGGCGATGATGACGCTGCCGTCATCGTCGATCTCGTCCGGCTCGGCGGCCTGCGCACCGGCATAACGCGGCGCAATGACCTTGTCGTAGAGGATGAACAGTACGGGCGTCAACAACATCGAAAGCGCCACGACCAGCAGCAGTTTTTCCGCCAGCGTCGCGGGGATGACGGCGTTGGCGACCGTAAACGCCAGCAGGACGAACCCGAACTCCCCGGCCTGTGCGAGCCCGAGCGAGAAAAGCCAGCGATCGCCCCCCTGGATTTTGAACGCATGGGCAAGTGCCAGGAGAACCAGGGCTTTGAGCGTCATCAGACCAAGCGTCATGCCGATGATCTCCACCGCGTTCGCGGCAAGCAGGTCGAAGTTGATGGCCGCGCCCACCGTGATGAAAAAGAGGCCCAACAGCAGTCCCTTGAACGGGTCGATATTGCTCTCCAGCTCATGGCGGTATTCGCTGTTGGCGAGCACGACGCCGGCCAGGAAAGTCCCGAGCGCCGGAGACAGGCCGACCAGGGTCATCAGCAGGGCGATGCCGACGATCATCATCAGCGCAACCGCGGTAAACAGTTCACGAAGTTTCGCAACGGCGATGAAGCGAAAGAGCGGCCGCGTCAGCACGCTGCCGCCGACGACAACGATGGCGATAGCCGCAATGGTGACGAGCGTCCGCTGCCAGCCGGCAAGATGTTCGACGAGGTTCAGACCCGAACCGTGGTCCTCAGCACCGGCGTTTTCGGCGCCCGTATCGCTCAAAGCGTCTGTACCCGGGAGCTGCGCCACGTCCATGAGTTCGGGGACCGCCAGCAGCGGGAGAAGGGCCAACATGGGTATGACGGCAATATCCTGAAACAGCAAGACCGAAAAACTGGACTGGCCGCCGTCGCAGCGCATGAGGCCTTTTTCGTTCAGCGTCTGCAGCACAATCGCGGTTGACGACAACGCAAACACCATGCCGATTGCGGTTGCGATCGTCCACGGCTGGCCGAGCGCCGCCGCCACCCCCGTGACGAGGGCGGCGGTGATACCGACCTGCAGACCGCCCAGTCCCAGGAGTTTCATGCGCATGTTCCACAGCAGGCGCGGTTCGAGTTCCAGGCCGACCAGGAACAGCATCATCACCACGCCGAATTCGGCGAAGTGCTGGATGCTGACGACGTCGACCTCGAGCTCGCGTAACAGCGGACTGAGCGCGATGCCCGCGATGAGGTAACCCAGTACGGAACCGAGACCGAGTCGCGAGGCGATCGGCACCGCAACGACGCCCGCAATCAGAAACAGGAACGCGAGCAGAAGGATCTCGCCCATGCTCAGACCTCCTCGAGAATCGGCAAATCGGCGAAGCCAACGACGTCCCGATCGGCCGCGGCGTGAAAGTCGTAGCGGTTGTCGCGAATCGCTTCGAGAAGCTGCCGGTATCCGTCGGCGTGCGGCCTGACCAGGTCCGCGGCGGGTGCGTGCAGGGATGAAAACAAAAAGTATGGCGGTGTGAACGCCATTTGACACAGCCGCGCCGTCTGCTCCAGAGGCGTGAGAAAAGTCCGCACTGGGTAGTGCTGGTATCCGCTGGACGCGTACGCGTCGCGCGGCCCGGCGGCCGTGACCGCCAGCATCAGCCGCTTGCCCTTGAGCTTGTCGCCGCCGGTACCGTATGCGAAGCCGTACTCGAGCACCAGGTCCTGCCATTCCTTGATCAGCGAGGGTGTTGAATACCAGAACATCGGGAACTGGAAAAGAATGACTTCGTGATCGAGCAACCGTTGCTGCTCCAGATCGACGTCGATCTCGAAACGCGGATATTCGGCGTACAGGTCGACGATCGTAATGTTTTCGACACGTCGCGCCTGCGCGAGCATTTGCTTGTTGGCATTCGAGTATTTGTGACCCGGATGGGCGTAATAGACGAGCAGGTCGGCCATGAAAAGTTGTCGTCCCGGCTGCATAAAGCGCTGAGTGAAAAAAGGGTTTCTACCACGCATGCCGCCCGCGTTACAGTGCCCGGTCGAAGATCGGCTCGTCAGCGAGCCTGACCGAGGAAGCCGTTCACAACAGGCTCCGGCGATCGATTGCCGGTCCGCCCTTCGTTTGATGGAGATTCCAGCCGGAGACGGCGGCGGTTACCCTGACGGCGCAGGCGAATCAGGCACCGAGTAATGGAAGGTGTTTCAGCTTGTGGTATCGGAGCGATAACGCGATGCAGTGTTTCAACGCTTCTGTCGGCACGGCGTCGTTTTCCTGAAATACGATAGCCCTGTTGCCTTCGTACCTGAACGCATCCGAATAAATCTCCCTGAACGTGTCCACCAGTTTGGTATTGCAGTTGAAGTAGATGGCATAACATTCGGGATTCGACGGCTTCCAGTCTATTCTTACCGTGCTGCCGCTTCGCGTCGAATAGCTCGGCTCTCCCCACTTCAGCGTCTCTTCCAGATCGCCAATGTCCGCGGTATTCGACGCCACATCGAGTATCAGGCTGCGAAAGTGCATCAGTTTCCGGCGCACGTCCTCCGGATACGACTGGAACTTTCTGGAAACGTCCGGGTTTTTGATGTCGGTCACGAAACGAATTCTCCGTAAGCCGGCTCGAAAAAAGGCCGGTAGATCCGAATCGCCTTTTGTTGCGTGCTTATCCTCAAACCCGCACCGATGAATCTCGCCAGCGCAGCACGAAACGGGCGCCGCCGAGTTCCTTGGACCTGTCGACTTCGATACTTCCGCCGTGTAACGCGGCGATGCGCGAGACAATCGCGAGTCCCAGCCCATAGCCGCCCGTGTCGCGGTTGCGGCTGTCGTCCAGTCGCGTGAATGCCTTGAACACGCTCTCCCGTTCGGCTTCCGGGACGCCGCTACCGTCATCGTGTACTTCGATTCTGAAGGCGCTGTCATCGGCCGCAACGACGCACTGGATTTCGCGTTCGGCGTGGCGACTCGCATTGCTCAACAAGTTGCTCAGTGCCAGACTCATCAGGCTCGGGTCCATGTTCGCTTCGGCGAGGTCGTCACTTTTTATCACCGTCAGCGAGTTGGCCGGGTGATGCACTTTTTCCCGGATTTCCGCCAGCCAGCCGTCGATGGGTACGGTCTGCCAGTGCATGCGCAGGTCCGGGTGATCCAGGCGAGCGTAACTGAGCATCGTGGCGATGAGCCGGTCGATCTCCTGGACGTCGTTGTCGAGCGCGTCGAGCTGCTCGCGCAGCCTGCTTTTGTCCGGTTCGTTGCGGATGACGGCCAGTGCAAAACGGATGCGCGCGAGCGGCGTCCGCATCTCGTGGGACAGTGCGGCGATCAGCTCTTTTTGGCTCTGGATGAGCCCGCTGATGCGCACGGACATCTCGTCGAGATGGCTGGCGAGTTCGGTCAGCCGGGTGGTGTGGTCCGCGGTCGACAGCGGTTGCCGGTAGTCCGCCGCGAACCGCTGGGCCGCCGACGTGATGAGATTGAGGTCCTTGAGGAGCGGGTTCAGCCAAAGACCGACGACCACGAATATGGACAGGTAAAACAGCGGCGGCACCAGTCGTAGCAACAGACTCTCGTGCTCGGCCTCCACGGGTCCGAGGTAAATGAGGCGACCGATGGACGGCGCGTCGAAAAGAAAAACCTGGCCGCCATCTTCGTCCACGAGCGTCTCCACGGAACGCACCGGGTCCGTGCCCATGGCGATGTCGTCCCGGTCTAGCAGTTTCACTTCGAGTCCGAGTGATTCCGTCAGCTGCTGCGCGACCTGATCCTGTTCGCTTTCGGAAACGCCGGCCAGGCGCGCTTCGATGAGCGTCAGGCTGGACGCCAGCCACACGTCGCTATCGGGGGCCAGCGACGACTGCAGGCGGCTGAAGCCGAAGTCGAGAACCGCCGCGACCGACAGCAAGCCGATGACGAGAAACAGGTAGGAACGAAAAAGCAGTCGGCGGTGTTGTCCCAGCCATGCACGGATCACGCCGTCGTATCCCACGCGTCGGGAACCAGAAGATAACCCTTGCCCCAGACGGTCTTGATCCGTTCGGGTTTTGTTGCGCTGTCGTTGAGTTTGCGGCGGAGTTTGGAGATTCGGCCGTCGATCGAACGATCGAGCCCATCGTATTCGATGCCGCGCATCGAACGAAATATCTCCTTGCGACTCAGCACCTTGCCTGCGCAACGCGCGAGCAGGTACAACAACTCGAATTCCTGGGTCGTAAGATTGACGCGTTTGCCGTCGAGCCAGACTTCATGGGATGCGTCGCTGATGCGCAGTTCACCCATGACGATGTCGGCGGCGGAGTCCTGCAGCGGCCGCTCCTCCACGCGGCGCAGGTGCGCGCGGGTTCGCGCCAGCAGGACCATGGGATCCACGGGTTTGGATACGTAGTCGTCCGCGCCCGCTTCCAGTCCGATCACCTGATCGATATCGGAATCGCGCGCCGTAAAAATCAGGATCGGTCCCGTGAAGATTTGCCGCAGCTCGCGGCACAGGCTCAAGCCGTCGGCGCCGGGCAGCATCAGATCGAGCAGCACGACGCGCGGTCTCGCGTCCCTGAAGTGCGCCACCGCCCGATCGCCGCGCGGTTCGATTTCCACGCTGAGGCCGTTTTGACGAAAGTACTCGGCGGTCAGATCGGCGAGACGCCGGTCGTCCTCGATGAGCAATATGTCTACCGCTTGTTCACTCAAAGCAAATCCCACACGTGCCGCGACCGTCGCCGGCGCCGCCGGTCGTCGCTGTCCATGCGCAGCACCTCGACGGTGACGGTGTCGAGTGGCGCGCCGCCGCTCTCGTTGATCCAAAAACTCAAATTTTCCTGCACGGACCGCTTGTCGTGCAGTTCGCCCGAACGCTGCTCCGTCCAGCAATTCAACGGCGCGTCCTCGAGGTCGTTGAAAACGCAATAATACCCCGACTCGTCGCTCTCCCACTGCACGAGAAACGTCATTTCGCAGCCCGGCGTCCGCAGGTCGACGATGCACAGCAGCGGTTTGACGGTGATTTCCACCGGCTTGTCGGCCGTCTCATTGGCCGCCAGCGGCGGCGTCAGCAGCAGCAGGAGAATCGGGATTGCGTATTTCACGTCACCGGAACCGGTAGGACATGCCGGCAAAATAACCGACTACTTCGCGGTCTTCGACAATCGGGCTCCGCGCTGCCGCGTCATTGAGCCGCTCGTATTCCGCGGCGAGTGACATGGCCCAATTGCGGGTGAAGTGGTAGTTCGCGACCAGCTTGCCGCGAACGTTGACACCCGACCCGGCCTCGTAAAAGGGCAGCGCCGGGCCCGACTCGTTCAGGCGCACACCCCAATAATAGTTGTTCAGGTCCTCGCTCTTGTAGCTCACGCCCAGCGACGGCTCGAAGTACCAGCGCTCGCTGCGCCAGCCGAGGCCGTAGTTCAGATCGAGCTCGAAGCCGTCGTGGGTGCCGCTGACGTCGTGGTGGGCGGCAAACTGAAGAAAGCCCCAGCGGCCGTCCGATAGCAGCTCGAATCCCGCTTCGACAGCGTAGTCCCGGTCGGGCACCTCCAGCTGGACGGTTTCGGCCAATGCATCACCGGCAATCGTGAAGCGCACGAATCTCGCATCGGTCTTGCCGAAGAATATGCGGTCGCTGTTGAACCGGCCTACGAAGCTTGCGGTCAGCGCCGAGTTGTCTGCGAACGTAAAACCGACGTCGCCGTTGTCGAAGAAGAACCGTTTCCCGAACCAGGCAATGTCGAGGTCGACGACTACCGGGATGTCGTCCGACAGCAACAGCGGGTTGCTGCGCTCACCGTAACCCAGCGCAACGCCGAGGCGCCAGGGTGACTCGGCCGCCGATGCGGTCCGCGCGGCAAACAGAAACAGGACGCCGATGAGAAACACGATACCGATGAACGCGGTCGTGAACAGGGTCGTGCGCGATGTGCGTTTGTTCATGTCAGAGACGTCCTAGGGCCTGTTAGCGGGCCCAAGTCAAAGGTATCCGAGATTGTCTCAACGGCATGGCTGGCGGCAGATACAGAAGGTGTATGGAATTTGTCGAAAAATGTACCGCAATAAACGTACAAATTTCGACAATCTTAATAAACAGTCTGCACAGAAGAGGCACCCGTCGATGCGTAATCTGCCGGCATGGCAATTCTGGAGATAGGGATATGCTTCGTTTACTGCTTGGGATTATGTTCAGCATCGGTCTTCTGGCGTTGCCGGCCTGCGGCGGCGGCGGCTCGTCCGGCGATGAGCCGCCGCCCCCTAGAGCTCCCGGGCTATTGAGCAAGATAAGCGCCCCTGAAGACCTGGAACGCTCCATCAAGGCGGGCTTTACGACGATCCGCGGGTCGCTCGAGACGACGGCGCTTGCGGCGGACGCCGCGGGTGCAGGTGACGGCAACTTTACCGGCACCTACACGCAGGAGGCGAACGTCGACGAGTTCGACGCAGTGCGTTACGACGGCGAACACCTGTACGTGGCGCCGAGACGCTACGCAAGCTGCTGTTTCATCCTCGACGCGGCGGCCGCCGATGGCGCCGCGAACAGCGGCAACGATCCGGTTGCGTCTATCCGCATTCTGGCGACGGATCCCGCCGGCGGAACCGCGGCGCTGCAGAGCACCATTCCGCTGGAGGAAAACGTTTCCGTGCAGGGTATGTATCTCGCCGGTGACAGGATGCTCGCGCTGACGGCGGAGGCGTTTTACGGTGCGTACGGCGATTTATGGACGGACATTGCGATCTGGGCGCCGGAAAAGCTGGGTTTCAGCATTTATGACGTCAGCGATCCCGCGGCGCCGGAAATCGAGGTCGACGTCAGCATCGACGGGACGTTCGTGGACAGTCGTCGGATCGGTAACACGGTGTACATCGTCAGTCGCTACGTACCGTCGGTGGACGGCCTCGTGTATTACGTATCGAATGCGGCGGAGCAGGCGCAAAACGAGGCGCTCCTCGCAAACGTCTCGCTCGACGAACTGCTGCCGACGATCAGCATCGACGGCAACACGCGGGCGCTGGTCCAGCCGAATCAGTGTTTCGTTACGACCGACGGCGCCAATACGGGGTACCCGGTGATTACCAGTGTTACCGCCGTGCCCATCGACAATCCCGACGCCTTCAGCACGACCTGCTACAACGGAGAAACGTATGGGGCTTATGTGTCCGAGAACGCGTTCTATTTCTCCGAAGTGCGTGCCGACTCGGTAACCAGAAAAACGTCGACACGCATTCACAAATTCGGCGTCGGCGGCACGCCGCTCAGCTACCGCGGTTCCGCGGAAATCGACGGCCAGGTCTGGCGCGGTGGACAGGACGATTTCAGAATGAGCGAGCACAACGGCGACCTGCGGATCATGGCGTCGGAGTTCGATTGGAACGATGCCGATTTCGTGGATCATACGCTGTACGTGTTGCGCGAGTCGGCGGAAAAACTCGAACTGAGTATCGTCTCACAGCTGCCGAACGCAGAACGTCCGGCGGAGATCGGCAAGCCGAACGAGGCGCTGTTCGGCGTCCGTTTCCTGGCCGATCGCGCCTATGCGGTAACGTTCGAGCGCATTGATCCGCTGTACGTGATAGACCTCGAGGACGTGACGGACCCGAAAATTGCGGGCGAGCTGACCGTCGCGGGTTTTTCCGAGTTCCTGCATCCAGTCAGCACGGATCTGTTGCTGGGCCTGGGCACGGGCGCGAACGGGGGCGTCAAGCTGGAGCTGTTCGACGTTTCCGACATGACTCAGCCCCTGTCGCGCGGCAGCATTACACTGCCGGGCGCACACAGCGAGGCGACCTACGACCGGCACGCGTTCACCTATCAGCCGGATGCCAACGGTGTCGACCGGATTGCGATCCCCATCAGCGGTTTCGGTTCCAGCCTGGCGCTTACTTCCTATCAGACAGAGCTTCACCTGTTCGAGATTCGCGATAAAACAATGCCCAATCTTGCCTCGCTTCAGGAGGTTGGCGCCGTGATTCCACCGGGCCAGGAAAGCACTTTCATCAGCCGAAGCCGCGCCTTCATCCACGACGATACGGTGTATTACGTCGGCAACGAAGACGTGTGGTCGGCGTTCTGGCAGACGTCGTCGATGATCAACGGACCGTTCTAGCGTTTACGCTGGGATCAGCGACGTCGACAGGGGTCGGACACGGACGTCCGGCCCCGATTTATTTTCATAGCCGCTGGAAGCCTTTCCCACCGGGTGACGGGCACTGACTTGGCGGCAGCTTCCAGCCGCCGGTTTCAAACTTCGTCACGGGTAAAGCGTTTATCGGATGCCCTCGAGTTCGGCCCCATCGACGATCGGGACGTGTAAGAATGTCGGCATGGGCGGTGACCGAAAAGAGGAGCTTGCGGACCTGCTGGCAGAGGTACGCAGCTGCACGATGTGCCGATCGCTTCCGCTTGGACCCAAGCCGCTGTTGCAGATCGGGGGTTCCGCGAAAATTCTGATTGCGGGCCAGGCGCCCGGACGAAAAACGCACGAGAGCGGCGTCCCGTTCGACGATCAGTCCGGAAAACGGCTGCGAGACTGGCTGGGCGTCGACCGGGAAAGCTTCTACGACCCGAATCGGATCGCACTGCTGCCGATGGGTTTCTGCTTTCCGGGCTCAGGCGCCAGCGGTGATCTGCCGCCGAGGGAGGAGTGCGCTCCGGCCTGGCGGAATCGGCTGTTGGCCGAGTTGCCGGAAATCGAGCTGACGATCGTGATTGGCCGGTATGCCCAGCAGTGGCACCTCGGCGAGCGCGCCGGGAAGACGCTGACGGCGACGGTTGCCGGCTGGCGGGACTTCTGGCCTGACGTCGTTCCGATGCCGCATCCCAGCCCGCGGAACGGGATCTGGATTCGGAAAAATCCGGCGTTCGAGTCGGAACTCCTGCCCAGGCTGCGGCGGCGCGTGCGACGGATTCTGGCGGATGACTGACGGTCCCGCCGCAACGGAAATTTTGTGATTTACGTCTTGCAAGCGTGGCGGCAAGCTGTTACAAATGAGAATCATTCTCATTTACATTGGATTCAGGATCGTGAGAAACGCCGTTTGCACCTCCAACCGACTGTCGATACACGATTTCTGCCGGGGCGGCCAGCTTCTGCTCTGGGCCAGCCGCCAGTGGATGCGCGCCTACCGCCAGCGGCGAAACATCTCTCCGTGCGTCTGGCAGAGTTTTGCATGCGCCGATTTGCAGCGGGCGTATGCCGAGCTTTGCCGGATACTGGCGGTGCTTGCCTTCCGCGAGTTTCCCGCCGACGGTTTCGGCGCGCCAAACCAGGCGTCGCTGACGGTCGATGAAGCCGCATTCATGAGGATGTTCTGCGCCATCGAGGATTCGGATATTCGACGGGCGATGGACGTCATGCGCGGGAGGGCGTCTCCCGCGGTGACAAGAGCAATGCTTCGCAGCTCGGCCTCGGTGATCATCGAGTTGCATCGGCAGGGGCAACGCATAGAATGCCGGGAAGCGAGTCGCGCAGCGTATTCGTTCCGGAACCACGAACCCGCGTCGCCGGCTTGCGCCGTTCACTAACCGGCCCTTCCCGACGTCGTTTCAAGCGCCGGCGGGGCTTTCTTCGGGCGTTTTTGCGGGCCGGTTTCGCCACAGCCCCCTAGCGTTGAAACACTGCCATACCCACGGCAACCACCGTAACAACGCAAACGACAGCCATAGGGCCCAAGCCAGTATCAATACCTTGTACGTCCATATCGGCAACGAAATCGCCGACGCCTGGGGCAGTACGGCGTCGCTGCGGTCCGAAAACCAATTCAGGCTGCTGGCAAACGAACCGTGGCCGGTAACGTGCATGTCTGGTGTTCCCAACAGCCCCTGCGGCACCGCCGTGATGACGGTAACGAGCGCCGCGACGGTAATCAGCGCAAACAGGACCTGAGCGAGGTCGTACCGCCACCACGACACCTCGCCCGACCACCTGCCGCGCAGGCCGGACGCCAGCAGCCAAAAAACGACGAACATCAACACCGGCCAGGAAAACGTGCTGAAGCCCAGGCCGAGCAGCAGCCATTGTCGCGTCGTGAGCGGCGTAAGCTTCAATCGCCCGAGGATCAGCGCGAACAGAATCATTGCGGCGAGCTCGGACCAGTACAGAATTGCAGGTCCCAGAACGGGTCCGGTCGTTGCAAGAACCCAGCGGCTGTTCGGCAGGTTCATGCGGAGATCGATGTTGCTGGACGGTGCGCCCAGGCCGACCGTCGGCGTGCGCGCACGAGCGCCAATCTCGACCGGCTGCATCCACTCGATGTCGATTCGGTGTTCGCCGGGCAGGATCGGCACGCTGAGCGCGCCCTCGACGGCTCGAAGCGGCGAGGTGGCGTCATCCAGGACGACGGACGTGAGCTCCGCGTCCGATGGCAGCGCGATGACGTGCTGCGTGCCGCGAGTCGCCCGGTACGCCAGCGAGAGACTCGAGTTGCGCGAACGTTCGCCCACGGCAACGCTCAGGTCGACGCGGTCAAACGCGATCGTGCCGCCAGTGGTCGCCTCGGGCCGATCGACGGCAAGGTTCAGCGATTCGCCGGCGCGGGGATAAAACTCGGCGATTCGGGCGCCGTATCCTTCCGATTCCGGGTTGCTCTCCGGCACACCGGCGGACGCCACCCGCCACACATGACCGATCGCGACTCTCCAGACCTCCTTCCAGGGCGCCTCCGCCGGGGCGGTCAGCGTCAGCGGTGTGCTGCGTGGCAGGTTGGATTCCCATTGAACAGTGTCTTGATCCGGGTTCATCGAAATCGTGATTTCACCGTTGCCGACCGGTAGATCTTCGGTAAGCACCGACTCGCCTTCGAGTAGCGGGATGCGAATGGTCAGTGCGCCCTGCTCCGGCGCGACGCGCGTCAGCACGGTCGTGACCGTCCAGTCGAGCCCGAGGTCGACGTTCCGCTCCACGCGGACAAACGTCGGGAAACGATTGTTTTCCCAGCGGGCCTCGGTCCCGGGAGCGTCTTCCTCCTGGAAGCGGGTGAGCTGCAATGAACCCGTAACCAATCTGCGGTCCTGCACGCCGGCGACAAACCAGCCATCCGCATTGACGTCGATGATGCGTGGGACGCCCGGAAACGGCACGGAGACGCTGTCGACCGGCGGAAGCGGTCCGGACAGGTTGACCGTGTGCCGACCGTTCGCGACTTCGATCCAGAGCGCGTCGTCGTTGGCGCGGTAGACGTGCGGTACCGGACCGCCGTCCATCCGCACATCTTGCGGGCGCCAGCCGCCAAGCGATCCGGGAAGCGCAATCGCAACGCCTTCCAGCGCATGTACCTGAAGCTCTATGCTCAACGAATCGGGTGAGACGTCGACATTGGCGGCCGTCACCTCGGCGCAATTCGGGACGCAGGGCGGCGGCTCCAGCAATCGCTGTTCGAGCTCGAGTAGAATCTCGGCCGAAGGCGTATCCGCACGGGCGTCGTCGATCGGGGCGGCCAGTCCACACGACAAAACCAGCCCCAGCGCTGCAATTTGCGCGCCGGTAACGCCACCGTTCGCCGGGAGTATCCTGGCTGGCCACCGCCAGCGCTTGTTGAACGCTTCCAGCGCGAACAGCGCCGCGAACCCCAGGACCAGAAATACCTCGACGAAACGGAGTGCGCTCACCAGCCAGCGGGGCATGATGACGAGGCGCATCGTGTTTTCCGGATCGATCGGGCCGTTCCAACCCAGCTCATAGGTGTTCCATCGCCAATTCGGGCGGCCGGGTCCGGCCCTGACCACCGCGTTCGGTGCGTAACGCGCATAACTTCGCGCTGCGCCGGTTACGATAACTTCTTCGATGGCGTCCGGAGCCGACTCCAGCATTACGCTTCTAGGTGCGTCCCCCAGCGCCTGCGGATCGCCGGCGCCGTACAGCGTTGCCTGCCGCTGCATGACAGCCCTTTCGAGCACGCCCGGTGCGTGCAGACCCCGTTGCGACTCCAGCTGCGGGAACAGGCCGGTCCGGAGTTCCCCCGCGACAAACGGCACGAGCAACATGGCCAGCGCGGCGACGCTGAATCCCCGGTACATGACGGCGGTTTTGCGCAAACGTCCGGCGGGCGCTACGCGCGCGAGCGCCACGGCCACCAGAAGGTTGAGCCATACCCACTGCGGTGCGTTTATCTCGTGCCAGGACAGGAGCAGGGCAAAAAACGCGACGCCGCCGGCCGCCCGGCCGAACAAACGCAGTGCGGCGATCGTCGTGATCAGGACCAGAAAGAAGTCGCGCAGCTGCCAGCGATCGACCCAGGCGCCGGGGGACTGATCGGCGCCGATCGCCGCCAGCAGTTTGTGTCCCGGCGGCAGATACAAGGTCGTGTCGATGCCCGCGAATCGAGCCTGCCATCCGGCGGCGGCCATGGCGCCGCGGGTTTCACTACGACCGTCGGCTTCCAATAGCAAATCGCTGCTTCGGAGCTCGACTCCCACCGACGATGCTTCATCGCCGAGGGTCACCAACAGGCTTTCACCGTTCTCCTCGGCGCTGTGCACTTCATAGGGTGCCGCCATGTCGAGACGCCAGCCGCTTCGCATCTCGCCTTCGATCGTGTCGCTGACGGAAAACCCATTGCCATCGAAATCGAGCCACATCCGGCGGGTGAGCCATAGCTGATTGTCCGTTGACGAAATGCCCCGATTCCGTTCGACGATCGAAAGCGATTCGCCGCCGGCAATCTGAAAGGCCGGCAGCTCTTCCCAGCCGTCGGGAACGTCGACCTGCAACGGATCCACCGCGGCGAGGCCTTCGGCAAACGTCACGCGCAGGCGGTCGTTGCCCATGTAACTCCATATCTCGGTCTCCGGAAGATTCGTTCTGCCGGTGGGCAGGCCGACCGATTCCAATACACCTTCACCGCGGGCAAGCAGGCGGATCTCCCAGCTGCCCGGCCGCACCTGTACGCGCAGGTTGCCGCCCGGTTCCAGCCGCGCCGGCAGCGTGCTCTCGAACCGCAACGGTGTAAAGCCCTCGGGCAGCGCGGGTCCCATGATTTCTTCCCGGACGCTTCCGGACACCTCGAGAGTGATGACCGTCACGATTCGCGTCGGCACGTCGTCGTGGACCAGCCGGTATACCGTCGTCACCAGCGAGTCTTCCGCCGCTTCCTCCGCCTCGGGCTCGCCCAACCAGACGCCGTTGCCGTTTCGATCGGGTCGCGGCACCCGTTCGCCGTTCACCGTCAGGGTCAGCAAGCCGCTTTGCCGGGGTATGCGCAGCGTGCGCGGCCGATCCGTCCAGGCGAAACGTCCCGCGATCGTGTGCCGACCCGGCGCCAGTCTCACCATGGGCGCGCCGTTACGCGATACCAGTTCGATGCCACTTCCGTTTGCCGTGACCTGCTCCGGCCAAAATCTGCGGTCGCCGGGCAGCGGCAGCCACTGCTCGCCGGCGTAAACGGTCCACGACTGACTGAATTGACCGCCGTTGTCGTCAACGCTCAGAGCGAGGGCGCCGGGCCACGCGCAAACAAACGCGTCTCTGTCCGTGCTCCAGCCGTCAAAGAAGAACGGACAGCTCAGGTAGTCTTTGTCTTTGAGAACCCAGTCCCGCCAGGGCTCGAGTTCGGGCGGTACGTAGATATCCGCCTGCCGGTTTTGAGCGAGGCCGCTTCCGGATCCGATAACGGCAAGCAGTAGTAGTGTGAACGTCATCGAGCGATTGCTGGACATATCTTCCTCACTGGGTGACCTGCCGGGTATCTGCAGCGTTACTCTAACCGCGGGAGAAGCGGTCCGCTATCCGGGTATCGATCGGGCATGCGTTGACGGCACCCGACCAATTCGTGAACTGTATACGGGATCGTATGCCAAGCATCTGAAATGATTGCCGAATCCTGTTGACGGAGGTTTGGCCGATGCGCGATCGACTGCTGCTGATGGGCGTGCTGCTTGCGGCGTCGCTGTCCGCGAGCGCGGCGGAGCCGAACCGCCAGTCGCTGATCGACGCCTGGGCGGACTATATGCCAACGGCTCCGGGGACCGTCGTCTTCGAGGCGCGCGGTGACGATTTGTTTTATCTCGAGGACGAGAACCTCCCTTACGCGGGTGAGCTGCGCCTGGTCGGCGCACTCGTACGGCCGGCCGAGGCCGTGTCCGAAGACGCGGAGTTTACCCATCTCGGCATGCTCGAAATGACCTTGATCGACCTGCCCGCGGAGCGGCTTCAGTCACAGAACTATTATTACTGGTTGGCTGACCGGCAGACGCTGCACTACTCCGAAACGGAGCAGGCATGGCTTGGCCCCGACGCCTACCGCGAGGCACTGCAGGATTTTTATGCGGGCGACGTTTCATTCGGACCGTTGTCGTTCATGCTCAACTACGGCATCTGGGTGTTTCTGATCGCTCTGTTGGTCTGGGTTTTCCTGGCGTTCAACAAACAGCATAAAAAAGCGCGCGCGCTAATGGACGATTCGTCGTCGATCAACCAACTCGCGCGCGAAAACCTGGACCGCAGCGCCGAAATCCAGAAAGAGTCGATCGAGATTACGCGTCAGATGCTGGACGTCCAGAAAGCCAACACCCGGGTGCTCGAACAGATTCGTGATCGCCTGGACAGCAGCCTGAAACGGTGACCCGGTAGACGGCCGGTCTGCGGCGGCGTCAAAACTTCGTGAACTAAGGCTGAGTTGCCAATGCGGCCGGGTTTTCCGCGTCGCCGAGCTTGTCGTTCAGCCAGCTGCGGACCGCCCGACAGTACGCGCTTTTCGCAACGTCGAGCTCGAACAGCTGAGAATACTGGTTCAGTTTCTCGAACCCTGCGTTGACGAGCTTCAGCGCATAATCTTCCTCCAGTGCGACGCTCGCGCCGAAGTCATCGAGCAGGTTGCGAAGCGCCGATGTGAAGTCCTCGTCCGACCGTTCCAGAAAAAGGTCGCACAGCCGGTTCGAGAAAACGGCCAGATCGCGTATCCGTTCGTCGTCGCCGGCCGGTTCGGACACGGGTCCCGGCGGCCGTCCCTTGATGGCGTCGACGATGGAGTGGGGCAAACCCCAGCTACCCGCCACCGCGGCGCCGAGGTCGGCGTAACTTACGCCCAGTACGCCGCGAGAGGCCGCCGGTTTGTCAAGCTGCCTCGATTCCCGAAGCGCTGTGATTTCGTCGAACTCGTCCGCGAAATAGTAGATGACGAGATTCTCGCCGAGGTTCTGGCACATACCGCAGATGAACGCTTCCTCGACGTCGGGCAGGTGCGAACGTCGCGCGAGGTGGCGGGCAATCAAACCGCTCAGGAACGACTTGATCATCGAGTCCCGCAGCACCGCCGAGTCTCCCTTGAGATGCCCGAACAGCGTCAGGCTGTTCGCGGTCATGCGAACGGTCTGAACGCCGAGGAACACGACGGCCTGTGAGATGCTGGTCACCTCGGAGCTCCGGCTGCCGTAGTATGCGGAGTTGACGAGTTTCAGCAGCTTGCTTGTCAGCGCGAGGTCCCTGAGGATGACGTTGGCCAGCTTATCGGCTGACGCGTTGGATCCGTCACCGGCAAGCCTGTTTATGTCGGCAAGCGTGCTCGAGATTGTCGGAAAGTCCTGTTTGCGTTGCATCCGGCGCATCAGGAAGTCGATCGTGCTGTGGGTCGAGCCCGCGCCATCCACTCTGTCGCCAAGGTTCGATTCTTTCAGGAAAAGCTCGAACGCTTCGTTCATGACGGAGCAGTTCGTGTATCGTCCTTCTCGCTCTTTCTCGAATGCGCCGGCGAGAAATTGCGCGAACGCCTGTCCGTGCGGATGAGCGTTCAAAACGCTCAGGTCGATGGCGGCGGAAACTATCCGGTCTCGGATGTCCTCGAACGCGGTACCGCGCATTGCGTGGCGTCCGGTGATCAGCTCGTAGAACGTGCTCCCAAGCGCAAACACGTCGGTCCAGGTGCCGAGCGGCTCACCCAGAAAGTGCTCCGGCGTCATGTAGCGGAGCGTGCCGCTCGCCATCTCTCCGCCCTCCGGCACGCAACTCGCGAACTGCGCAAGTCCGAAATCCATGATGCGCGGTGTCCCTTCTCTATCGACGAGGATGTTGCGGCTACTCAGATCGAGGTGCAGGATCTCGGAGGAATGCGCGGCAGCCAGCGCTTTGAGGATCGCGGAAAAAAGCGGGACGGCACCCTCGATCGTGTAGGGACCGCGAGACTTCAGAACCTGGTCCAGCGTGTCTCCCTCAACGTACTCGAAAACCAGATAGGGGCCGATGTCACACTCACCGGCATCGTAGATCGGTACGATATTCGGATGATTGAGCTTGCTTGCGATCACAGCCTCGAGCGGCGCACCGTTGTCGCTTTTGCTGTTCAGCTCGGTCTGCGACGGCGTTAGCACTTTGATCGCGACGCAACGGTCGAGCACCGGATCTTTGCCCAGATAGACCCTGCCCTGAGATCCCTTTCCCAGAGTTTTCAGGATCTCGAATCGGCCGATCGTACAACCCGCACCGTCAGTCATCGTTTGCCTGCATTGAAGAGCACCGCCCACCGCGTTGGGGGTGCCGCGCACCATCACCCGCGATTTCAGGTCACGGGCTCCTGCCCGTGGTAGCGACAATTCGGGTGTTTTCTTTAGCCGAGACGCGGAGGAGGCGTTTTATTGCACGGGCCCTGTCAGGATTGGGTCGTTTCGACCGCAAAGATCGCTACCGGTCTTTCGACCGCGGGTCCGCGGGACTGCCGCGTATACAGCATCGGCGGGTTCTCCGGAATTGACGGCCATCGCATTTCGTGATTCGCTCTCGCCATGACTGATTCAGATGCAACAAAAGACGCCCGGGTCGCCGGGCGCGAATCCTCCGCCGAATCCAGCCGCATCACCCGTTTCCTCAAAGTCGTGGAGTGGCTCGGCAACGCGCTGCCGCATCCCGTTACGCTGTTCGCGCTTTTTGCCCTGGGCGTCGTTTTGTTGAGTGGGATTCTCGGAGCCCTCGAGGTATCGGTGGTCGATCCACGGCCGGAAGGAGCGAGGGACCGTGCACCGAACGGTTTGATCGAGGTCGTCAGCCTGCTCAACGCGGACGGGCTCAGGCTCATCGTGTTGAACCTGGTCAAAAACTTCACGGATTTTGCGCCGTTGGGTACGGTGCTGGTAGCGCTGCTCGGTGTCGGAGTTGCTGAACGCTCGGGTTTGATTACCGCGTTCATTCGCCGCATGGTATTGCAGGCGAGTCCCAGGGTCGTCACCGTGGTGATCGTATTTGCCGGCGTTCTGTCCAACACGGCGTCGGAGATGGGTTACGTCGTTCTCGTGCCGCTGGCCGCGGTCGTGTTCTATTCGCTGGGCCGCCATCCGCTGGCGGGATTGGCGGCCGCGTTTGCCGGTGTGTCGGGCGGTTATAGCGCCAATTTGCTGCTGGGCACCGTCGACCCGCTGTTGGCGGGCATTACCCAGGAAGCGTCGCAATTGATCGACTCCGGATACATCGTTGACGCCACCGCCAATTGGTTTTTCATGATCGCGAGCACGTTCTTGGTCACGGTGATTGCGAGCGTGATAAGTATCAAAATCGTCGAGCCGTCTCTTGGCGTCTACGAAAAGGGGCAAGCGGATCTGGGTGACATCGAGGCGCAGAGTTTCGAGCCGCTGACCGATCTGGAGAAGCGCGGAATGCGGTACGCCGGAATCGCCGTATTGGCGCTGAGTATTCTGATTGCCCTGCTAGTGGTTCCGGAAGGCGCCGTCCTGCGAAATCCGGAAACCGGTGCGGTCCGCGGCTCGCCGTTCCTGCGCGGCATCGTGAGTTTCATATTCGTGTTTTTCCTGGTGCCCGGCGTGGTTTACGGAAAGGTCGTCGGCACGATCAATAACGATCGGGACGTCATCAATGCGATGGCGCACGCAATGAGCACGCTCGGCCTGTACATCGTGCTCGTGTTTTTTGCGGCACAGTTCGTCAAGTTTTTCGCCTGGACAAACCTCGGGTCGGTCACGGCGGTCGCGGGCGCAAACTTCCTTCAAAACATCGGCCTGACCGGCCCCATCATATTTTTCTTTTTTATTCTGGTCTGCGCGTTTATCAATTTGATGCTGGGTTCTGCGTCGGCGCAGTGGGCGGTCACGGCGCCGATATTTGTGCCGATGCTGATGCTGTTGGGCTACAGCCCCGAAGTCATCCAGGCCGCGTACCGGATTGGCGATTCCAGCACCAATATCATTACGCCGATGATGAGCTATTTTGGACTGATCATGGCGTTCGTGGCCAAGTATGTTCCAAAGGCCGGCGTCGGCACGTTGATTGCAATGATGCTTCCCTATTCCGTTGCGTTTCTGATCTGTTGGTCCCTGTTCTTTTTCATTTGGGTGTTCGTGGCTGGATTGCCTGTCGGTCCTGCATCGCCGACCTATTATCCGGTGGGAGGATGACCACACAACTGTTCAAAGTGTGGCTTCCGTACCCTATAAATCCGTTCGTAACGGGATAATATTGCCGGGTAATACGGCACCAACAGGATGAACGGAAAATGGGGATATGGTCGCAGGCCAGCTCGCTGGCGGAACAAACGCCCGAAGATCGCAACAAGTACGTCGATTTCCTGCGCGCCGTTTCGATCCTTTTTGTGATTACCGGGCACTGGTTGATTGCAACCGTGTACTTCGACAACGGATCACTGACACCCGGTGACCTGTTGGACACGCAGCCGTGGACCCGCTGGCTGACCTGGCTTTTTCAGGTCATGCCCATCTTTTTTATCGTCGGCGGGTACGCGAATGCGGTGTCTCTCGACAGCGCCCGGCGTAAGAACGTCGACTATGCGGGCTGGCTGGCGGCCCGCCTGAATCGTCTCGTGACGCCGGTTCTCGTGTTGATACTGGCCTGGGCGGCGCTCGCGCTGATCATGAAATTCCTCGGCGTGCGCGCCGAGGTCATCCAGTTTGCGTCCCAGGCGTCGTTGATCCCGATCTGGTTTCTGGCGATCTACATCATGGTGGTCATTCTCGCGCCGGCAACACACGCGGCCTGGCGACGCTGGGGCTATTGGTCGTTTGCTGTCTTCGCGGCCTTTGCGGCGATGGTTGATCTGGCGTACTTCACGACGAATATGCAGTGGCTCGGCTGGACGAACTACTTTTGGGTGTGGCTGTCGGTTCATCAGCTCGGTTATGCATGGCGCGGTGAACGACTCGGCAGCGCGGCACATCTTCTGGCGTTTTCTGTCGTTGGCGCGGCGGCGCTGATGCTGATGATATTCGAGGGGCCGTACCCGCTTGCAATGGCCGGTTCGCCGGGTGAGGGCGTCAGCAACACGCTTCCGCCGAAGGCAACTCTGATCGCGCTTGGCGTGCTGCAATTCGGGTTACTCCTGTCGATCGAAAAGCCGATGCGTCGTTTGTTGCGCAGTTTAGGTTTGTGGACGGCAACGGTCCTCATCAACAGCATGATCATGACGATCTATTTGTGGCATATCACCGTGATGATCATCGTCATCGGGCTGGCGTTTCTTGCGGGTGGGTTTGGCTTGGGTTACGAACCCGGAAGCGGTGAATGGTGGCAGACCAGGCCCGTCTGGATACTGGTGCTCTATGCATTTCTATTGCCAATCGCGCTGCTGATTGCGCCGCTCGAGCGCCGTTCGATTCCGAAAGACGTGCCCGTGCCGGCCGCGCCGCGACAGATAGCCGGCGCGGCAATGATTTGTCTGGGGATTGCGTTTCTCGCGCGCTTCGGATATGGCGGAGGGCCGTTCCCGGGATTCGACATCATGTCGTTCGGCCTGGTGGTCGGCGGCTCCGGCGTCAGCGGGTTGTTGCCGGTGCCCTGGCGCAAAAACGGGCCATAGGACGTCCGCGTGGACCGCTTGGGAGCTGTGTTGCAGCCGAGAGCGGGAATCCGTCAGGCTGGCGATCCCCGTCAGTCCTCAACCACGTCGCATGAACAGGACAATCCCCGCGACCTGACTCGAATCAAATCCACGTTGTCGCCGATTGGATAGAGCCTCGTCGTGACGATCGGCTCAGAGTCTTCGCGTGACCACGTCTCGCGATAATCATCCGTCAGCGTTTCGCCATCATCGCGGCGATAGCGTATCTGAACCGTGTAAACACCGGATGACGCGCCGCACTCCGGATTGAGCAAAGTGGAAGTGACCTCGGCGGTGTCGCCTTTTTGCCAGTATTCCAATTGCAGATTAGCTTTGCAGCCACCCAGGCGCTTCTCCATTTTCATCGTTTTCGAGAATTCGATCGTCATCGTATCCGGGTCGCTTTTGTCGTTCCCGCCGTCGTCGGCGTCCTGAGCGAGGCCGGCGCCGTGCAGAAGCACACAAAACGTTGCAATCGTCAGCGGTCGCGTCGGTGTTGCGGATTTCATCGGTTCACGTCCTCACAAGAGCGTTTTTGCCGGTTGCGGCATTATAAATTGCCGCAAAATCCAGCCGCAGTTTGGCCGTTTCACACCTGGAATCCCGGTCCGTGTTGCGACCGATTGAGGGTAGAAATCCCTAATTGTGGTGAATCTGCCGAAATTCCTGTGTCCCACGTCTCAAACACGTGCGCTCCGTCACATTCGGGAAACCCGTCTTAAAGAAGCGCGGCGACAAGCCGATCACTATACAGCCGAGGAGGGTTTGGCGACGCGTTTTGCCTTGTCCCGTTGGCGTTCTCCGGCCAGGAAAAGTACATGGTTATTGTCAAGCGAAGCGCAGAGCGGGCTGCCGCCGGCTTTGTGCAGGGGTCTACGAAACGTCAAATCGCCTCCGGTGGAGCTTCCGCATGAGCGGCGCCGGCGATCCCAAATCCGACGATAGAGCGATCATCGTAGACGCCGACGCGACCCAGCGGCGTATCGCCAGCGACACCTTGAGGAAAGAAGGGTTCAAGGTGTCCGAAGCGGAAAGCGGCGCCGAGGCTCTGCGGCTGCTGGACAAAATTCGCCCCAACCTGATTCTTCTCGACGTCGACATCGGAGAGCTGAGCGGATTTGAGACCTGCCGCGCCATTCGCAGCTCACCGCGCCATGCGGACACGCCGATAATCGTTTTGTCACACCGGGACGACACCGATTCGATCGAGAAGGCGTACGAGTTCGGCGCGACGGATTTCATTCCGAAACCGTTCAATCGCACACTTCTCGAATACAGAGTTCGCTACATTCTTCGCACGATCCTCGTCAGCAGAGGTTTGCGCGACAGCGAAACCAGAAACCGGGCGTTTATCCAGGCCATCCCCGACGCCATTCTCGTCGTCGATCAGGCGGGCCGGTGCGTCGAACAGGTCGCCGGGTTCGATCACCAGGCATTTTCCATCGACGACTTACCGGATCGTCTGACGGCGAAGTGGAAAAGGCAGGTGGAGCACGTCCTGTACACCGGAGAAGTGCAGAGCAGCGAATTCGTCGGCGGAGGCAGCGAGTCGCGTCACTACTACGAAGCACGGATGGTCCCGTTTACGCATAACCGGGTGTTGATGATCATCCGTGATATTTCGGCGCAAAAGAGAGCCAACGCAAAAGTCTACCGATTGGCTTTTTACGACACGCTGACCGGGCTGCCCAATCGCCAGTCGTTCATGGGGCGCCTCGCGGAAGCGATCCGGGATGCGGAAGAGAAAGATCTTCGCTTCAGCGTGTTGTACCTCGACCTCGACAACTTCAAACGTATCAACGACTCACTTGGCCATACCATTGGTGACGAGTTGTTGAAGGCCGTGTCCAAACGGATAGACAGCTGCGTGCGTGCCGACGATTTCGTCGCGCGCCACGGTAAAGAGCGGCCGCAGTCGCACCTCGCTCGATTGGGCGGCGACGAGTTTACGATTCTGCTTCGCAATCTCGGGACACAGGACGACATCGACCGGATCGCGTCCCGCATCACTGAGGTCGTCAGCGAGCCGATCGTGCAAAACGATCGTGAATTCGTCATAACGCCCAGCATCGGTATCGCCAGCTATCCGGAGGACGGCACGGACATGGACACCTTGATGTCGAACGCCGACATGGCCATGTACCATGCCAAGGAATCCGGCAAAAACGCCGTTCGCGCGTTTTCAGGGACGATGTCGGTTCGCTCGCTCGAATACATGGATCTCGAACACTCGCTGCGACGCGCAATCAACAACGACGATCTGGAACTCCATTTTCAGCCCAAGCTGGGGCTCAAGACCGGCCTAATAACCGGTGTCGAGGCGCTGCTGCGCTGGAGTCACCCGGATCGTGGCCCGATATCTCCAGCCAAATTCGTGCCGATCGCCGAGGAAGCCGGACTGATTCTCGATCTCAGCGACTGGGTTCTGCACAGCGTATGCCGGCGCATCAAGGCATGGGAGCGTAGCGAGCTGAAAAACATCCCCATTGCGATGAATCTGTCGGGCAAGCAGTTTTCGCACAGCGACGTATACCGCGTCATCATGAAGGCGGTCCATGATCATTCCATCAGACCGGACCTGCTGGAATTGGAGCTGACGGAAAGTGAGCTGATGCGCGACGCCGACGGCACGATCGGAACGCTGTCTCAGCTGAAGGACGCCGGTCTATCGATTGCGGTCGACGATTTCGGGACGGGATACTCGTCACTCAGTTATCTCAAGAAATTTCCGATCGATGCACTGAAAATTGATCGTTCGTTCGTCATGGAACTCGACGACGGCGGCGACAACGTCTCGATATGCGGGGCGATAATCGCCCTGGCTAAAAGCCTGAATCTGCGAGTGATTGCGGAAGGCGTTGAAACCGCTGAACACCAACAGCTGCTGGCGATGTTGCACTGCGACGAAATGCAGGGTTTTTACTTCGCCAGGCCGAGCGATGCGGAGACGACCGAGCGTTTCGTCGAGGAATACCTTGCCAGCGGGAACGCGCTGCGTTCGATTGATCCGTCAAGGCAGAATACCGCCTGAGGGATCTGTGAATCCCTAGCCCAGAGCCCTTCGTTACGAATTATTCGCAGTCTTTGCGGACGTCGTCGCCCAGAGTCGTCGCGCCGTTTTTATGGTCGAACGGCTGATGCCGCTCATACGTCCTTCAATGAAGTTCAATCCTTCGATGATCCACTCGGCCATTTCCGGCTGGGTCAGGTGGTAGTAGTGGTGTCGCCCGTCGCGGCGCTCTTCGACGACCCGGTGGGCCCTGAGCAGGCTCAGGTGCTGCGAAACCCGCGGCCCGGGGAGGTCCAGAATCTCGACCAGCGTGTTGACGTCTTTTTCTCCGGAGCGCAATTCCTCGATCAGGCGTATACGATCCGGATGGGCGACAACCTTGAAAAGCTCCGCCAGTTCTTTCGCAACTACTTGACGACTAGGCACTTTTCCCTCCCTGAATACCGTCGTTCCCGCATGTCATCGAACATTGCTACATGCACAGCTTCGCCGGTGAGTCGTCGTGCGTACGATTGCATCGCCTTTGCCTGTAAAGAATTACCTGGCGAGGATACGTTCGACTCGGTTTCTGTCAAGCGCGGTATTGTCCGGGCTCACGAAGTGAAACGTGCAGGAAAAACGCTGGATACGGTATGTTGATACGGGCGTTACCACAGTACGTTTTTTGTACAGTGGCCGATGCCGGCTTGTCAATCGCGGTGGATGGATTCAGCGCCGGACACCCGTCAATGCTCGAAATATTCGGGACGTTGCGAAGGTGTCCCGGCCCTGCACCCTTCCTTGGGTACAGGCGGGACGGGGAGACGGTTTTCGTCAGGCTTTCGCGGGCGCACCGTCCGCGTCGATCGTTGCGCCCGGGATGGCGGCGACCGCGGCGCGCAGCGCGTCAACACGTTCTTCGTAACGCGTGTCCGTCGGCAGGCAGTGATCGGCGTTCAGAGCGGCCATCACTTCTTTGACCTCGTCTCTCATGCCGGTTACGTACACGGTTTTACCGGCATGACGCGCATCGCAGACGATCGTTTCAACCGCCCTGGCGGCGGACACGTCGATGAACGGCAGGCGCGAGAAGTCCAGTACGATCGCATCGCCCTTGTCTTTCGTCCGTTCGCGAACCTGCAAACCGAGGTCGGCCGCGGCACCGAAACTCAGCGGTCCGCCGAAGTCGAAGAGCGTCACGTGACCGCCGGCCTGCTTCAGAAGTTCGCGCTCTTCGTCGGTCGTCACGGGATCCGACCCGTGTCGGAACGACGTGAGCTGCTCGTCGGCGAGACGTTTTACGAACGCCAGTGCCGCAAGTATGACGCCGGCGGCGACCGCGGTGATCAGATCGACGAACACGGTCAAACCGAGCACCAACGCCATCAGCGCGAGATCCCAGCGCGGTCCCCGGTGGGCGCGTTTGAGATAACTGACGTCAATGATGTCGTAGCCGACTTTCACGAGAATGCCCGCCAACACCGCATGCGGTATCTGCGAGGCCAGCGGTGAAAGGCTGATGACGACGGCCAGTAGTACGAGCGCGTGCAACATGCCGGCAATGCGTGTCTGGCCGCCCGTTCGGATGTTTACCACCGTGCGCATCGTTGCGCCGGCGCCAGGGATGGCGCCAAAGAGTCCGGCAACCGTGTTGCCGATGCCCTGACCCACGAGTTCCTTGTCGGAATCGTGTCGGGTGCGCGTCATGTTGTCCGCCACCAGGGACGTGAGCAGGCTGTCGATCGCGCCGAGGATTGCGAGGATAAACGCCGCCTCCATGATGATCAGGAACGTGTCCTGCGAGAACGACGGCATGACGAAGCTCGGGAGGCCGGTTGGGATGTCACCGAGAATCGGTGCGCCCTTGATAACGAGACTGGCCAGCGTGCCGATGATCAGCGCGGCCAACGCACCGGGGATGTACTTACCCAGGCTCTTCGGCCAGAAGAAGATCGTCACCAGCGAAAGGACGCCGATGAACAACGCTGCGATGTTCGGGTCCATGACGGCGCCCGGAATGGCGGAGAGCGCCGGGATCGTGCCGCCGCCTTCCGGTTCATGACCGAAAAGTCGCGAAAGCTGCAGCGCGATGATGATACAGCCGATGCCGCTCATGAAACCGGAGATCACCGGATAGGGTACGAGCCTGATGTACTGGCCGAGCCGGAACACGCCGAACAGTATCTGCATCAATCCGGCCAGCACCACTGCGGCAAAAACCAATGCCGGGTTGCCGCCGAGGGCCGCGTATACGCCGGCGAACACGACGACCATCGGACCGGTCGGACCGGACACGTTGGAGCCGGTGCCGCCCAAAAAGGACGCAAAAAAGCCGACAAAAATAGCGCCCCAAAGGCCGGCAATGGGGCCCGCGCCGGACGCTTCGCCGAACGCGAGGGCCAGCGGCAGCGCAACGACGCCGGCGGTCAGGCCGCCGTAAATGTCACCGCGCAGGTTGGATAAATCAAATTTCATGACATTCATGAATACTTACTCTCCGTCGAATACTCTGGCGTCAGGTCTCAGCAGTCTTGACCGCTGGCTGCCAGGTTGGCCAACTCTTTACGAACTAGTCGCAGTTTTTGCGGACGACGCTGCCCAGAGTCGTCTCGCTGTTTTTATTGTCGAACGGCTGATGCCGCTCATACGTCCTTCAATGAAGTTCAATCCTTCGATGATCCACTCGGCCATTTCCGGCTGGGTCAGGTGGTAATAGTGGTGTCGCCCGTCGCGGCGCTCTTCGACGAACCGGTGGGCCCTCAGCAGGCTCAGGTGCTGCGAAACCCGCGGCCCCGGGAGCTCGAGAATCTCGACCAGGGTGTTGACGTCTTTCTCGCCGGACCGCAATTCCTCGATCAAACGTATGCGATCGGGGTGGGCGACGACCTTGAAAAGTTCCGCTAGCTCTTTCGCAACTACTTGACGACTAGGCACTTTTCCCTCCCCCGTTAATGCCTGCATGTCATCAAATATTAATATATTCAAATCTGTGCAGATATATAGGCGTGCATATAATCACGTCGGCTTTTGGCTGTCAACCGTTCCCGGACGAAGATGTGATCGAGGTAGACTCGTTTCGCCGCGGCACCGGCCGTGCTCACGATGTGAAATTCATGGGGTAAACGCTGGACAGGACCTTATCCGATGTGGACATTACCGCGATGCACCGTGTGTACGACGATCGATGAGGACCTACGACGCCGTTGTGGTCGGAGCGGGCCACAACGGCCTGACAAATGCGGCCTTCCTCGCAAAATCGGGTCTCGACGTCGTCTGTGTTGAAAAAAACGACTACATCGGCGGCGCAGCGGTCAGCCGAAACCTTTACAACGATTGGATTTACTCCAACTGTTCCTACGTTTGCAGCCTGCTGCGGCCGGAGATTTACCGCGCCCTCGAGTTGCACCGGCACGGCCTGCAGGTTACGCCCTACGGCGGTTCGCTGACGTTCATGCAAAACGGCGACTACTACGGCTCCTATCACGACCCGGAAGTGGCGTACCGCGAGATGGCGCGCCACTCCCCTTATGACGCCGATGCCTATCAGCGGTACGCGGCGGATACCAGGCGCCAGTGCCGGTTGATACGCGATTTCCTGCTGAAAACGCCGCCGGACCCGACTTCGTTCAAGCCGAAAGACCTGCTGGGGCTGCTGACGATCGGACAAAAGTTTCTCGAAATGGGCGAGGACCGGGTATACGAGGCGATCCGCTTCTGGACGATGAGCGTCGCGGAATACCTCGATGAGTACTTCGAGACCGACGTCGTCAAGACGGCGTTGTCCGGAAGCGGCATCATCGGTACGGCGCTTGGCGTTCATTCACCGGGTACCGCCTATGTGCTGTTGCATCACTACATGGGTGACGTCGACGGTAACGTCGGCACCTGGGGTTTCGCACGCGGCGGCATGGGCGCCGTTTCGCAGTCGATCGCAGGAGCGTTTCAATCCTACGGCGGCGAACTGCGCACCGAGGCCGGCGTGGAGAAGATCCGGCTCGCCAACGGCCGCGCCATTGGCGTCGCGCTGGACAGTGGGGAGGAGATTGATGCACGTATCGTCGTTTCGGCAATGGACCTCAAGCGCACCTTTCTGAACTGCATGGACCGAAATGACGTCAGCGCAGAGTTCTACGACCGCGTTGCGAACTTCAAGATCCGCGGTTCGTCGGGAAAACTGAACATCGCACTTGACGGCATGCCGACCTTCCCGGCGCTGCCAGACGGCAGCTCGCTGTATTTCAGCGACATGCACTTCATCGATTCGATGGAGCGGATGGAACGTGCGTACGACGACTGGAAATCGGGTACGTGGTCAAAGGACCCTTATATAGACATGCTGATTCCTACGCTGGTCGATCCGACGATGGCGCCGCCCGGGAAACACTTCATGAGCTGTTTCGTTCAGTACTGTCCGTACCGGATCGACGGGCGGCGCTGGACGGACGAAGAGCGGCAGGCCTTCGGCAGCACCGTCATCGACCAGATTGCGAATTACAGCCCGGACTTCAAGGATTTGATACTGCACGTGGAAATACGGACGCCGGAGGACATCGAAGAGCAGATCGGTATCACCGAGGGCAATATCTTTCACGGCGAGTTGACGATGGACCAGCTGATGTTCAACCGACCGGTTCCGGGTTTCGCGCAGTACCGTACACCGGTGTCCGGCCTTTACATGTGCGGTTCGAGCACGCATCCGGGCGGCGGTGTCATGGCGGCGCCCGGCGCCAACGCCGCGCGCGAGATATTGAGCGATCTCAGGCGGAAAAACACGGTGCCGGAGAACTTCGGAGATGATTGATGTCGGCGGATCGTAGGCGATTCGACGCAATTGTCGTCGGCGCCGGCCACAACGGGCTGGTGTGCGCCTCGCTGCTGGCCGGCACGGGCAAGTCCGTCCTGGTGCTCGAAGCGAACAAACAGGTCGGCGGCGCCGCGATCACCAGAGAATTTGCCGACGGTTACTCCGTTTCCGCCTGCGCGCATTTGCTGTATCAGCTGCAGCCGCCTGTTTGCAGAGCGCTCGGATTGAAGCCGGAGCTTGCCGCGGACAATCTCTCGACCCTCGTGCTTTCGACGGACGGCGAGCACGTGCGGTACGTGGGGGATAGCGTGCAGGGCGTCGGTGAGCGCGACGCGGAGAGCTATCGCCGCTTTTACGAGCGCATGACGCGGTTCGCGGACCTGCTGCAGCGGCATCTGAACAGGCCGCCGCCGCGCCTGGGCACGGGCGACAAACGTGACCTTGGCGCGCTCGTCCGTCTGGGCTTCGACCTGCGCCGCCTGGGCAGGAGAGAGATGCGCGAGTTTCTCCGTTTGATTGCGATGAACATTCGCGACGAACTCGTGGAGCGCTTCGACAGCGCCCTGTTGCGCGGAGGTCTGAGTCTCGACGCCGTGCTGGGCACGCACCTGGGACCACGATCGCCGAATACGATACTGACCTATCTCTACCGGCTCGCCGGCGACAACGGGCGGATTTCGTTGCCGGCCGGCGGCATGTCCCGCGTCAGCGAATCGTTGGCAAGTATTGCGCGAGACCGCGGCGCAACGATACATACCGGTAAGCCGGTTCGCCGGATAATCGTCGAGAACGGGCGGGCAACCGGCGTCGAAACCGATGACGGTGAGCGCTTCGACAGTTTGACCGTTATCTCCAACGTCGACCCCAAACAAACGATCATGCGGCTTGTCGGTGCGCGCCACCTGGAAACCCGGTTTGTGCATCGTGTGCAGAACATTCGGGCGCGCGGCAATGCGGCAAAGCTGCACCTGGCGCTCGACGGGCTGCCATCGATTCCGGGTATCCAAAAAAAAGACTATGCGGAACGCCTGTTGATCGCACCGGATGAAGACTACGTGGAACGCGCGTTCAATCCGGCAAAATACGGCGAGTTTTCGACTCGACCGGTCATGGAGCTGACGATTCCGAGCGTTCGCGACGAGTCGCTCGCGCCCACGGGAAAACACGTGTTGTCCGCGGTCGTGCAGTTCGCGCCCTACGAACTGAGGGTGGGTTGGAGCGACGATGCAAAAGCCGATTTCATGGAAGTGATCGTCGATACGCTCGGAAAGTATGCCCCCGACATCCGCCGGCGGATCGTCGCCAGTGAATTGCTGACGCCGGTCGATATCGAAGGGCAGTTCCGTATTGGCGGCGGGCATTGGCATCATGGCGAACTCGCGTTGGATCAGTTTTTGTTCGTGCGGCCGGTATCCGGGTCCGCTCAATACCGAACGCCGCTCGACGGCCTGTTCCTTTGTGGCGCGGGCACGCATCCGGGGGGCGGTGTCAGCGGCGCGGCGGGCCGCAACGCGGCAAATGCGGTGCTAAGGCGGGAGAAACTCACATGACGGCGGCCGAAGTCCCTCAAGGGCGACTGCAGACACCTTTTTATACGCGTTTGGCGGCGCTCGACACGTTGAACGCCTGGCACGAGTGGAAGGGTTATACGGTGCCTGATGCCTTGTACTGCGCGGAGACGGAATACTTTGCCATTCGTATCGCGACCGGCGTGTTCGATCTCACGCCGATGACCAAATACCGGATTTCCGGTCCGGACTCACTGGAGTACGTCGATCGCCTGGTTACCCGCGACATGGGCAAAGTGAAGCCCGGCAGGGTCGCCTATGCCGTCTGGTGTAACGACCAGGGTCAGGTCCTGGACGACGGCACGATTTTCCACCTGCGTGACGGCGAATTCAGGCTTTGCTCACAGGAGCGGCATCTGGACTGGCTGGAGGATTCGGCACTTGGCTTCGACGTGTCGATCGCGGTGGAAACGGCCGACGTTGCAGCGTTGGCGGTGCAGGGCCCGACGTCGTTCAGCGTCCTGTCGGACATGGGCTTCGGGGGAATTGGCCAATTGAAGCCGTTCGGATTGACCCACGTCGATTTTCAGGGTGTGGAGCTGATGATATCGCGCACGGGGTTCACCGGGGATCTCGGTTATGAACTCTGGATAAGACCGGACAAAGCGCTCGCCCTTTGGGATGCGCTGTTCGAGGCGGGCAGCTTACATGGGATTCGCGCGATCGGCACCGACGCGCTGCAACTCGCGCGCGTCGAGGCGGGTTATCTGCAAGCCTACGAGGACTTTCTGCCGGCGAATGCGACGGTACGGACCGGCCGTTCGCGGTCACCGTTCGAGCTCGGGCTCGACTGGCTCGTCGATTTCAAGAAGCCGAACTTCAATGGGCGGCGCGCGCTCGCCGAGGAGAAACGGCGCGGCTCCACTTGGCGGCAGGTCAAGCTGGACATTGAAGGCAACAAGCCCGCCCACAATGCGTACGTTTTCGCCAAGCCAAAGGGCAGGCAGCGTGAGATCGGGTTCATAACGTCGGCGGCGTGGTCGCCGGTCTGCAAACAAAACGTCGCGCTGGGCAGCGTCGCCACTCCACACGGCAACGTCGGGGACACGCTCTGGGTCGAAATCTACTATCGACGCGAGATGCACTGGTCCCGGGTCATGGCGGAAGCAACCGTGGTCGGCGAGCCGTTTTGGTCGCCGGCACGGCGCAGCGCGACGCCGCCGCCGCCGTATTGAGGCAGGTTCCAGGCGGTGGCGGTGCTGTGAACCGCGTCGTGACCCAATAACGACGTCGCGTTAAAATCTCGTCATCGTGTTGACGAATAGATCCGTAAATGCGCTGGTCGCCTGCCTCCTGACGGTCGGGTACTGTGTCGCGCCTATCGCGCGCGCGGATAGCATCGTCATACCCGACAAGGTTGACGGGGAGGCCGGCGCGAGCCGCCTGCCGTACTACCTGATCGAGGTACCGCCGTCCGTCCCGGACGTGTTGATCGCGGATGCCGACGCCGCATCGCTGGTACGATTTGTCAGAACCGACGATGGCCTGGTCAGCCGCGACAGCCGCTACATGTCCGTGGGTCTGAACGGAATGGGAAAGCAGCGCGCGTGGGACAAGAAGACGCCGCTCGGCATTTATTTCATCACGGAAGAGCTGGACACCAGCAAGCTTGCCGCGAAGTACGGGAAAGCGGCGTTCGTGCTGGACTATCCCAACGCCTGGGACAAACACAATCAACGCACCGGTTACGGAATCTGGTTACACGGAGTGGATCCACGTACGCCGGAGCGTCCGCGGCGGGATACCGACGGTTGTCTGGCGTTACCCAATGAAGCGCTGCTGGCAATTTCCGGTCATCTGAGACCGCACGTCACTCCCGTCATTATCGCGCGACAGTTGGTCTGGGCGCCGGCGGTGGAGATGGAGCAGTTGAGACTCGAGTTTCGCGCCGCGTTGGAGACGTGGCGCGCAAGCCTGGAGCAAGGAGACTTGTTTGCCTATCTGTCGCTTTACGACGATACGTTCCAGGCGCACGGTATGGACAAGCAGCAGTGGACGACGTTGAAAGTCGGCGCGTTTGGCGCGCGTGATCTCGACGCCGTGGTACTGGACGACGTCCTGTTGCTGCGTGATCCCGAAACCCCCGGTCTGTTCCTCAGCAGGTTCGAGCAAACGTTGAGCACGAGTTCCGGGCCGGTTACGACCCGCAAACGGCTTTACTGGCGTCGCAGCGGGCCGGACTGGCGTATTGTTTCCGAAGACGCCGGGTAAATACCCGGCCGATCAGCCCAGGACGAGCTCCTACAAGTTTCTTACAGCGGCTAGATCTCGCTCAGGCAGCCTCGATCGAGGCGAGCCATTCGTCGTCCGATTCCTCGATGATGTCGTCGAACAGATACGCGTTGAGGTACCGCTCGCCCGTGTCCGGCAGCATCACCAACATGACGGAACCGGCTTCCGCCTGTTCCGCGACTTTGAGGCCGGCGGCCAACGTGGCGCCTGCGGATATGCCGACGAAGATTCCCTCTTCGGCGGCCAGGCGACGCGATACCGCTTTGCTTTCCTCGTCGCTGACGGGGACGTTCTCGTCGAATATGTCGCGATTCAGCACGCCCGGAATGAAATCCGGCGTCCAACCCTGAATCTTGTGCGGCTTCCAGTCGTGGCCGGCCAGGAGTCTTGCCTCCTCGGGCTCGGTGGTGATGATCTTGACGTCCGGTCGGGCGGTACGGATGACCTCGCCCGCGCCGGTCATGGTGCCGCCGGTACCCCAGCCGCTTACCCAGTAGTCCAGCCGCTTACCGGCAAAGTCCCTGAGGATTTCGGGCCCGGTCGTCTGCCGGTGGTAGGCCGGATTCGCCGGGTTGTCGAACTGCCGGGCGAGGAACCACCCGTGCCGTTCCGCGAGTTCCTCGGCTAACCGAACCATGCCGGTGCCGCGCTCGGCCGCCGGCGTGAGGATAACTTTGGCGCCCAGGGCACGCATGATTTTGCGGCGCTCCACCGAGAAGGTTTCGACCATGGTTGCGACGAAAGGATAACCCTTTGCCGCACAGACCATCGCGAGCGCGATGCCGGTGTTGCCGGACGTTGCCTCGACAACGGTTTGTCCGGGCTTGATCGTGCCGCGACGCTCGGCGTCATCGATGATCGCAAACGCCAGCCGGTCTTTTACCGAGCCCAGCGGATTGAACGCTTCGATTTTTGCGTAGATGGTGACATGATCGGGCCCGACACGATGCAGTTTGACGATGGGCGTATCGCCGATGGTGTCGAGTATGCTGTCGTAAATCACGGAGTTCTCCTTATGCTGAGATCGACCGCTGAGGGATTCGATCGTCAGGGCCGCTGAAAAACGGCCGTTGTTGCCGAAGCTTCGAGTTCGGAAGCGGCTTCGCCGACGGTGTTTATGGATATTCTTGCTGCCGATGCGGGCCGGCCGTGCCTGATGCGCGCTGATCCGATTACTGCGTCGGGAGCCTGCTTTCTTGTTGTCCGGTCCGGCTGAGCCCGCAATCCAACGCTATTCCCCACGTAGAGAATCGCTGGTGATCGTACCCGATACGCCGCCGATATTCGAGCAATACTGCCGAGATCCGCCTGGATGACGCGTTCAATTGGGGTTGTGCCGTTCTCGACGACGGCGGCGGGAGTCGCGGAGTCCAGGCCATGATCCATCAGCTTGGCCGACACGTCCGCAAGCGATCGTACGCTCATGTAAAGCGCAAGCGTCTGTCCGGGTCTGGACAACGATGCCCAATCCGGCCCGTTCGACGTGTCCACCGACCTGTCGACCACGGCGGTTGCAAACGTGACGCTGCTGCTGACCCCCCGGTGGGTCAGCGGTATTCCCGCGGACGCCGCGCAGCCGAGCGCGGCCGAAATACCCGGCACGACCTGATACGGTAAGCCGGAGGCGCGCAGCGCCTGCGCTTCTTCACCGCCGCGGCCGAACACGAAGGGATCACCTCCCTTGAGCCGACAGACACGAAGACCCTCAGTGACCAAATCGATCAACAGTCGGTTTATGTCCGCCTGTTTGTTGGATTCGCCGGGCTTTTTGCCCACGGACTTGAGCGTTGCGTCCTTGCGAGCGTAGTCGAGAATTTCGACGGGGACGAGAGCATCGTAGAGCACGACATCGGCCTGGCCAAGCAGCTGCCGCCCGCGAAGTGTCATCAATGCGGGGTCGCCGGGTCCGGCGCCGACGATGTAGGCCTCTCCCGATTCCGCTTGCCGGTCACCCACCGGCCGCAGCAGCGCCTTGCCGAACGCGCGTTCGGCTTCGCGACGTCGGCCGGCCAGCAGGTGCTGCGCGATCGCGCCGTCGAAGAACCGCTCCCAGAAACGCAGTCGCTCGCGCATCTCCGGAAACCGGTGTTTGACGCGATGCCGCCATTTTCCGGCTCGCGCGGCGAGCTCGCCGATCCGAGCCGGCAGGTGGGTTTCTATTTGTTTTTTGATCCGTCGCGCGAGCACGGGCGCCGTTCCCGACGTGCCGACGGCGACGACCACGGGCGATCGATCGACGATCGCGGGGAAGATAAACGTCGACAACGACAGATTGTCGACGACGTTGCACCAAGCCCGGTAATGCGCCGCGGCAGCGGATACCGACCGGTTCACCGAATCGTCGCTGGTGGCTGCGATAACCAGTTGTTGTCCCTCGCAGGCGTCGGGCCTGAAAGCAGCCTCGACGAACGTAAGCCGATCACTGCCCAGCGCCTTCATTTCGCCGGAAATGGATGGCGCAATGACCGTGATCGCGGCGCCCGCCCGCAGCAGCAACCTGGCCTTTCGGGCTGCAACAGCGCCGCCGCCCACGATCAGGCAGGGCTTGTCCTGCAGATTCACGAAAATGGGAAGTTGCTCCATGACGATTCTCGGTTCAGCGTCGGAAGCACCTTATCCCGCCGGCATTGGCGGCAAAAATACCAATTGGGACTGGCAATATAAGTTCGAGGTATATCGGCTACGATCCATTTGAGATAGGTTCTGATCATTGACATGAGCTTGGGATCGATGTTTATATCGAATACAGTCATGAACGAGCCAACCGTCATCGGAAAAAAAATCTGTTGCTGCCGAAATAAACGGCGGCCTGCCGGTGTCTACTCATGACGTAGTGACCGACTCGAACACGACAAAGCCGCTCTACCGAAAGGATGGGCGGCTTTTTTTTATGTCAAAGACACTTTGCTGGGACAACCCGTAGCAAGGAGATCGATATGACCCTGAAGCAGTTAAAGTACCTGCTGGGCGTAGTAGACAATGGATTGAATATCACGGCCGCCGCCGAGCGCCTGTATACGAGCCAGCCGGGAATCAGCAAACAACTGCGACAGCTGGAGGAAGAGATCGGCGTGCGGATCTTCTCCCGCAAAGGCAAGAGTCTGGCGGCGTTGACGCCCGCCGGCATTCAGGTCGTCGAGTTCGCGCGGCGCATCGCCAGAGACGTCGAGAATATTCGCAGCGTCGGCGAGGAGCTCACGACGCAGCAAACCGGTACGTTGTCGATAGCAACCACCCACACGCAGGCCCGTTACGTCTTGCCGGACGTGCTGCAACAGTTTCATGACCGCTACCCCGGCGTTCAAATCGAGTTGCATCAGGGAACGTCCGAGCAGATTGCAGCACTGGTCGCTGAAGACCGCGTGGATTTTGCGATTGCCACCGAATCTCGCGAGCAGTTTCCGGAACTCAATTTGCTGCCATGTTTCAGATGGGACCGTATCGTCCTGGTCCCCAAGACGCATGACCTGGCCTGCGACGATGAAGCGCTGACGCTGGCCCGGCTCGCCGATTTTCCGCTGATTACCTACGTCTTCAGTTCCGAGCGAAAGTCGTCGTTCCTCGACGCATTTGCGGCGGAGGGCCTCGAGCCGCAGGTGGTGTTCACGGCGCGGGATGCGGACGTCATAAAAACCTATGTGCGCATGGATATGGGCGCGGGCGTCATCGCGCCGATGGCGCTTCAGTGCGAAGACCTCAAGGATATGCGAGCGATCAACGCGACCGGTCTGTTCCCGCAGGTAACGACCTGGCTCGGCATCCGGCGAGACCGCGTTTTTCGCAGCTACATGCGAGAGTTCGTGTCATTGTTTGCACCCCACTGGCCGGCTGAACAGATCGATCAGGCGGCGACAGCGTCATCGCAGGAAGCGGTGGACGACATCGCCGCAGGGATCAGCTTGCCGTTGAAAGACGGGTGCACAAAGGGGCTGCCTGCCGCCGCGTGAGCGTGCCTCCGGCATCAAACGGTCGACAGATCGATCTCGTGCAAACCGCACTCGCGTTTCAGGCCGAAGAATCGTGTTTCCTCGGTGCCATCGACGTCGTGGATCGGGCGCGTGCTGTGATGATCGCCGATACTGACGTAGCCCTGCTCCCAGAGCGGATGGTACGGAAGATCGTTCTCTTTTAAATAGTAGTGAACGTCCCGGTCCGTCCAATCGGCAATCGGATGGACTTTCCAGCGCCCGCCCGCCCAATCCAGAAACCGCGTATTGGTTCGGCTGGACGCTTGCGATCGTCGCAAACCGGCGAACCAGGTGCCGACGTCCAGGTCGCGAAGCGCGGTTTTCATTGGCTCGACTTTTACCTGCTCGTTGTATTCGCCGAGCTCGGCAAGGCCTCTTTTCCAGCGCTCTCCGTAACGGGCTTCTTGCCAGGCAGGGGAGATCGGCGCGCGGTAGACGTTCAGGTTGAGGCCGAGCCGCGCGGTAAGCAGGTCAACGAATCGATAGGTTTCCGGAAATAGATAACCGGTGTCTATCATGATGACCGGTATGTCCGGTTTGAGTTGCGTAAGTAGATGTAAGGTCACCGCGGACTGCGCGCCGAAACTGGAACTCAGGACGTGCGTACCCGGCAGATTCTCGAGCGCCCAGCGAGCGCGGTCCACGACGCCGAGCGCCTCGAACCTGCGGTTGCAGTGCATCAGCGACCGTCGTCGGCTGTTTTCCTCGTCCAACGTGACTCGATCGAGTCGGTCGCCGCGGGCGTTGGCTTTGACGTTCGACGGCGTCGGCATCAGGCTGCTCCGGCCACGGCGATCGCGGTCCTGTGTACGAAATCCCCGAACGACTCCTGCTCGCGGCGCTCACGCCGGAATTGATCGAGCAGGGAATCGATTTTTTCCACGATACGAGCCTCGTCGACGTTCTCGTCGGTCATCGTGTTCAGACGCATGCCGTCGGCACTGCCACCAAGATAGAGGTTGTAGCGTCCCGGCGCTTTGCCGACGAGAGCGATTTCCGCCAGATAGGGGCGCGAGCAGCCGTTCGGGCAGCCGCTGATGCGAACCGAAACCGCTTCGTCCGACAAGCCATGCGTTTGCAGCAGTGAATCGACGGTCGCCGCAAAATCCGGCAGATAACGTTCGGCCTCGGCCATCGCCAGGCCGCAGCTTGGCAATGCGACGCAGGCCAGCGCCTGGTGACGCATCGGCGACACGTTTTGCGCCTCGGAGATTCCGTAGTCTTCGAGCAGCGTTTCGACGGCGGAGCGCTGGCTGGTGGGGATACCCGCGATGATCAGGTTCTGATTGGGCGTGAGCCGGAAATCGCCGGTGTGTATGCCGGCGATTGCTCGCAGGCCGCTGAGCAGCCGGTGATGCTCGCTGTCCCGAACGCGGCCCTCGGGCACGAAGAGCGTCAGGTTCCAGACGCCGTGCCGGTCGCGATTCCAGCCGAATTGGTCGCCACGACTGATAAATTTGTATCGCCGTGGTCTCTCGAGCTCGAAACCCAGTCGTTTGTTGAGTTCCTCGCTGAACCAACCGAGACCGCGATCGTCGATGGTGTATTTCAGGCGGGCGTGTTTTCGATTGCTGCGATCGCCAAAGTCGCGTTGCAACACGACGACTTTTTCGGCAACGTCAACGACCTGATCGACGCTGCAAAAGCCGATGACGTCGGCGACTCGTGGATAGGTTGCGGGTTCGCCGTGACTCACACCCATGCCTCCGCCGACGGTGACGTTGAAGCCGAGTAGCTGACCGGCTTTTTCGATGGCTATGAAACCCAGGTCCTGGGCGAAGATGTCGACGTCGTTCAACGGAGGGATCGCGACCGCGATCTTGAATTTGCGGGGCAGGTAGGTACTGCCGTATATCGGCTCGTGATCGACGGCATCTCTGTTGGATTCGGTTTTTTCTGCGGTGATCTTTTCACCGTCCAGCCAGATTTCATGGTAGGCGCTGGTTTTCGGCGTCAGGTGCTCGCTGATCGCCGCTGCCGTATCCCAGGCGCCTCGATGAATCGTGGACAACTCCGCCAACGGCGTGCACATGACGTTTCGGTTGACGTCGCCACAGGCGGCGATCGTATCCAGAAGGCTGTCGTTGATACCGCGGATGGTTGGCTTCAGATCTCGCTTGATGACGCCGTGAAACTGAAACGCCTGCCGTGTGGTGAGCCGAATGCTCTGGTTGGCGTGCGTGGTGGCGAGTTTGTCCATCGCCAGCCACTGATCGGGCGTGGCAATGCCGCCCGGCACGCGCACCCGGATCATGAAGCTGTGCGCGGGCTCCAGTTTCTGCCGCGTACGCTCGTCGCGAACGTCGCGGTCGTCCTGTTGGTAAAAGCCGTGAAACTTCGAGAGCTGCGTGTCGTCTTCCGCGAGTGTGCCGGTTGCGGAGTCCGCAAGGCTGTCCACGATGGTGCCGCGGAGATAATTGCTGCGCGCCTTGATGCCTTCCACGGGCGTTAGTTTTTCCGTCATCGGCTGGCCTCAGTACACGTCGCGCTGGTATCGGCCGCCTGCGGCAAGCGCCTTGAGCGACTCTGCCGCACGTTCCTCGGGCATGCCGCCCTCTTTTTGCAGGACGTCCAGAATCGCCTGATGCACGTCAACGGCCATCCGGGTCGCGTCGCCGCACACGTAAAGGTGCGCGCCGCGCTCCAGCCAGTCGTAGAGACGCGCGCTTTGGTCTGCGATGCGATGTTGAACGTAGACTTTGTCCCTGCCGTCTCTCGAAAAAGCAACGTCGATGCGCTTCAGGTAACCCTCCTTCCGGAATCGCAGCCACTCGAGCTGATACAGAAAGTCGTTGGAAAACGTCCGGTCGCCGAAGATCAGCCAGTTGTCGCCCGGGTGACCGTGCTCCCGCCGGTGCTCGACGAACGCCCGATAGGGGGCAACCCCGGTTCCGGCGCCGATCATGATCACGGGCGTGTCCGGTTTTTGCGGGAGTCGGAACTGCTGGTTCGCCTCGACGTAAACCGGCGCATTCTCGGTGCGCTCGGCGAGGAACGTGGACGCGGCGCCCCAGTGCTGGCGGCCGAATTTTTCGTAGTTCACAACCGCGACGGTAAGATGCGCTTCGTCCGGGTTCGCGTCGGGGCTGGACGCAATCGAATAAAGACGGGGCGGCATTTTCCGCAGGGTATCGACGAGGTCCTGCGCTGCCCATGTCATCCGGTGATCGCTGAGGAGATCGATGAGCTGATGCGATTGGAGAAATGCATGCAACCGGTCGCGATCCGTCAATAGCTCGTCGATCGCCCGATGTTCGGCCGCGGCCTTTTCGAGCAGCGGTCGGCTCAGCGCGGTAATCTCCCGATGTTCGAGCAGCGCCTCGGCAAGCGTCGTTGAATCGCCCGAAAGCCGTACTTTCGTGTGTCCATCCAGGCCCGTGGCCTCGAGTACGCGCTCCACCAGCTCGGGCGGATTTTGCGCGATGACCCCGAGAGAGTCGCCCGGCAGGTAGCTCATGCCGGATGAGCTCAGATCGAGTTCGATGTGACGCACGTCCTTGCTGGACTTGCTTCCCGTGATTCGCTGGTTCGTCAGCAAGCGGCTCAAAAACGGCGCGCTGCGGGAGCCTGCCAACGGAGGTTGTACGGCCCTCAAATGAACCCGGTTGGCGCCGGACGGTTTGGATGCCCCGTCGGCCTTTTGCAGTACGTCCGTCGTCCAGCGCTCCGCCGTTTCCGCAAAGTCGAGATCGCAATCCACTCGATCGGCGATGCGGGTTGCGCCGAGCGCTGCAAGCCGTTCATCCAGTCGGCGGCCGACCTCGCAGAAATCCGCGTAACTGGAATCGCCCAGAGCAAGTACGGAGAATTCCAATTGCTCCAGCCTTGGCGCGTCATCGCCGAACCACAGCTCAAAAAACGGCGCCGTTCCCTCGGGCGCCTCACCAATGCCGTGTGTTGCAACGACAAACAACGCGCGGCGTAACTTCGCGAGTGCGCGTGGACGGATGGTTGCGATATCCTGCGATTTGCTTGCAATACCCGCGGCGCGCGCGCGTGTATCGAGTTCTTCGGCGATACCGCGGCTGTTTCCGGTTTCGCCCGCGTACAGAATGGTCCAGACCTGTTCGCCGGTGTCGGCGGCCGGCATTGCCGGCGCGACCTGTGGCGATTCCGCCGAGGCGCCCGCAAGGCCTGCGAGGAAGCCGCTACTCCAGATCAATTGTTCCCGATCGTAGTCGGCGACGAGCTTCCTCAGGCTATCCAAACGGTCGCCGCCCAGCGGTTGCGCAACGACACTTTGACCAGATGACATCACAGACTGCCTCCTCGACGTTTCCTGAAAAGGCTACGGTTGTCGCGGAGATTCGTGAAGGACAAAGAAATTATGGGCCCATAACTTTAGGAGATACCCATTAACGATGATAATGCTAGCCAAAAACCGGAAAGCCGTCGGGAGATACGGCCGACCACGACAATGCGACGCCAAAATTGGACAGCAGTTTGTGGACAACGACCGGCGGCGCCGGGTCGCGGGGTGGACGTTCGGGTTGACTCCGGAGTAGGTGAGGCGCATGCTGCGCGCATGAGCTTCATAGCTATTCAGCGCGGCAAAACGTCAAAACCGGGCGGCGACAAACCGGGGAGTGTTTTCGCGCACGCATAAGGTTCGACGAAAGACTCGACGATAGTATCCAGACACGTCAACCCCGGTCGCCCCGCCGAGCGCCGGGGTTTTTTGTTGATAAGTAAACTCGTTCAATCACTTGTATGGAGAATATGATGATTACTGGGTCGTTAGTGGCTCTGATTACGCCGATTCGCAACGATGCCGTCGACTACGACGCGCTGCGCGCGCTGGTTCGCTGGCATATCGAGCAAGGCACGGACGGTCTGGTGCCGGTCGGCACAACCGGCGAGTCGGCGACGTTGACGGAAGACGAACACCGGCGGGTGGTCGACACGGTGGTCAAGGAGGTCGACGGACGGATTCCCGTTGTCGCCGGTGCCGGCTCGAACAACCCCCATGAGGCGATCGCCTATAGCAACTACGCGGCCGAATCGGGCGCCGACGCCACGCTGCACGTGGCCGGCTATTACGTGAGGCCGAATCAGAAAGGCCTTTTTCAGCACTTCGAGGCGGTTCACGACGCGACGTCACTGCCGATTATCGTTTACAACATTCCGCCGAGGGCGGTGGTCGATATCGAGCCGGAAACGATGGGTCGCATAGCGGAGCTGCCGCGCATCGTCGGCGTCAAGGACGCGACCGGCGACCTTACGCGACCGCTGCTGGAGGCAGCGAGAATCGACAAGCCGTTTTCCTATCTTTCGGGAGAGGATGCGACCGCAGTTGCCTACAACGCATCCGGTGGAAACGGCTGCATCTCCGTTACCGCCAATGTCGCGCCGGCTCTCTGCGCCGAGATGCAGGCCGCCTGCGGCAAGGGTAATTACGAACAGGCGATGGCCATTCAAAAGAAGCTGCTTCCGCTGCACGTCGCTCTGTTCAAGGAGCCGAGCCCCGCCGGCGCCAAGTACGCGATGTCGCTCCTGGAGTTCTGCGCGCCGGAGTGCCGGCTGCCGATAACGACGCTCTGCGCCGATACGAAAGCCGACATTGCCGCGGCCATGTCGGGGATTGGGCTTTTGTGACGGCAGCGCGCCGATCGCTAGTCGAGGTAACGCTTGCGAAAATAGGATTGCATCGTATAGCTCCCGCAGGTTTCCGGCTGCCGGTAAAGCCATAGCGCCGCGTCCACGGCGCCTCGTGCGAACAGACCGCGGTCTTTCGCCTCGTGGCCAATGACGATTTCATCATGTGCGCCGTAAAACCTGACGTCGTGTTTGCCGATGACCTCTCCGGCGCGGATGGAGTGCACCTGAATCGATTCGGGAGCGTCGGGTTGGAGCGTTTCACACAACGATTTTGCGGTTCCGCTGGGCGCGTCCAGTTTGTGTTCATGGTGAGCTTCCGTGAGCACCGGCGTGTAACCGAGTTCTTCGAGCACCGGAACGGCGAATTCCAGGATGCCGGTCAGCGCCGCGACCCCGGCGGAGAAGTTGTTCGAGTGCAAGACCTTGGTGTTCTTGCCGAGTTGCCGCAGGCCGTCGAGGACGTCGTCGGTCAGGCCGGTCGTGCCGCTGACCAATAGCGGGGCTCGTTCGCCCCGATTCTTGAGCCAGCCGATCAGCCGGTCGGTTCCGTAGGGCAGCGAAAAATCGACGATCACGTCAACGTTCGCGAGGTCGTCGACATTGTCCTGTGAACTGACGCGGGCGACTACTTCCGCCTGCTCGGCGAAATCCGCGGCAACCCGCTCGATCACGGAGCGGCCCATCCTGCCGGATGCGCCGAATACGCCGATTTTGGTTCTAGGGCCCGTCGTCACCAGGTGTGTGATCGCTGTTACGGCTCGGATTGACGAATCAGCGGAGGGCTTCTTCCCGCTCGATGAGTTCGTCAACCACGTCGAGAAGTTTGGGATAACTGCCCGCTTCGGCCGCGCTCGTTTTGTATTTGCCGTTGACGACAACCATCGGCACGCTGTTCAGGCCGTATCGTCGTGCCAGGTCCTCGGCGACCCGCATCTTTTGTGCAACCTCGAAGGACCCCCAGGCGTTCTGGAAATCGGATTCCTCGACGCCGAAACGCTCGAAAATGTCGTAAATCGCGGATTCCGATGCGAGCCGGTTGCCCCGGCGATGGTATTCGAGAAACACCGCATTGCGGAAACCGTCGCGATCGGCGAGCTTGCCGTTGTTGGCCAGCACCTCTTCGGTATAAAAGAGCTGGCCGTGCAGTTTCACGAGCGGATTCCAGAGCGCCGGGATCTGCACGAATCGTACGTTGGCCGGGACGTCCTCCGCCCAGCGTTTGACGTAAGGCTCAAAATCGAAACAGTGGTTGCACCCGTACCAGAAGAACTCGGCAACTTCGATTTTGTCGGCGCCGCCGACCGTCGGCTGTGCCGGCACCATACGCGAAAAGTGCGTGCCTTCCGAGTATTCCCAGTCCCGCGCGGCCTCGGAAGTGTCAGCCTGCGCCAGGACGATCGGTTTGGCGTCGTCCTGTTCCTCGGCGTCGCCGGCCGATTCGTCGACGAATTCCTGCTCGGTGTTTTCGACGGGTGGCGGTGTTTCCGCCACCACCGGTTCCTCGATGGCGTCGGCCGTGGACGCGGGCTGCTCGACAACCGGTTCCGGCTCCTGGCTGCACGCTGCCAAAAGCGCGACGGCGGCGGCGATGATTATTGACAACTGTTTCATAGGAAATCCCCGAATCTGACGTCTGCTTTGACCCGCTGGACCGAAATTGGTTTAGGGCCTGTAACAGGCCCCAGCGCGTTCAGCGCACCACTGCGGTCAGTGCAGACCCTGGATATAAGATGCTACGGCCTCGATATCTTCTTCGCTGAGACGTGACGCAATATCTCGCATCATCTTGGTGGGGCCGTCCGTCGTGCGCTCGCCGCTCGCATATTTGCGCAGCTGCGCGGCGGTGTATACCGCGTACTGGCCGCCCACGGCGGGGTAGCCGGCCGCCGGATTGCCGCGTCCGGTGGGCCCGTGACAGGCAATGCACGCGGACGCGCTGCTGTCTTTATCGCCGCCTCGATACAGCGCTTCGCCCTTGTCCACGGTCGAGGGGTCGGGCACCGATTTGGCTGCCTGGACCTGGCTCTCGAAATAGACGGCCAGATCACGCATGCCCTCGTCCTGCAACAGCATCGCCTGACCGGACATCAGCGGATCGACCCGATCACCGCTCTTGAAAGCTTGTAATTGCTCATAGGCGTAGCCGGCATGCTGGCCGGCAAGGCTCGGCCACTCCGGATTGACGCTGTTCCCGTCCGCGCCATGGCAGGCACCGCAGGTCAACGATTTGGCTTTGCCGGCCTCGGCCGAGCCGGCGACGAGGCTCTCGGCGTGAGCGGTCGTGTTCAGCGTCACGAAAAAGGCCAGCGCTGCGAACATCTTCTTCATAGTATCCAACCGTAGACTCTCTAAAAGCGAAAATCAGAACCGTAGTTCAGCACGGCGCCCGGGCGCCGAACTCTGGGATGTCTGGAAATCTGCCTGTATCGACGTCAAGGAGGGTTGTTTCTGTCCTCGATGGGCCACGCGTGTATCCAGCGGTCTTGCCGCTGACGTCGTCACCGGTCAACATAGTAGGGCGATCCGCCCGACTCGCAAGGCCTGAATTATACACACATCGGTGCCGTATCCTATGTCGCAATACCCGCAGGCAAGATTCGTTCTGAGTGCCAATCAGCCCGGTCAATTCCCGCCGGATGAAGGCGTCGAAGTCGCGTTTGCGGGCCGCTCGAACGCCGGGAAGTCCAGCGCCATCAACACCCTGGTCAATCGCCGTCAGTTCGCCAAAACGAGCAAGACACCCGGCCGGACCCAGCTCGTCAATTTCTTCGAGTTGGGTGAGGGGATACGCCTGGTCGACCTGCCGGGCTATGGCTTCGCCCGCGTGTCCGGAGCCGTTCGCGACCACTGGGGACATCTGATCACCGGCTACTTCGAGTCGCGCGAGAGCCTCGCGGGACTGTTCATCATCGTCGACGTCCGCCGCGGACTGCTGGAGGGGGATTTGCGCATGCTGGAGCTGGCCGAATCGGTAAGGCTGCCTGCCCACGTCCTGCTCAGCAAGGCCGACAAGCTGAAGCGCGGGCAGGCGGCAAACGCATTGGAGAAAGCCGGCCGCATTCTCGATGGGCGCGCCAGCGTGCAGCTTTTTTCGGCGCTCAAGCGCAGCGGTGTCGACGAAGCTCGACAAAAGCTGGCGGAGTTGCTGCGGATAGACGCCTGAAAACATCCCCGGAGCGCTCGACGAGCGCCCCGGGGAATCTAACGCAATCGGCTTGGGGAAACCGTATTGCTAATCCGCTTAGGGAGGTAAGCGGGCGAGTGAACACGTCACTCGCAGGGTTTAGAGTGACTCTAAGTCGCTGAGTTCCCCAATTGCCCCAATTTGGTGCGTTTTTACAGCGGGTCAGGCGGTTGCTTAGGCGCTGTTTGAGATAGGTTCCGGTTCAGCCCTTGATTTGAACGATTTGGACCAGGTTGCCGCAGGTGTCGTCGAAGACCGCCGTCTCTGCGTCACCCGATGCTGTCGGCTCCTGCGTGAATTTCACCTTAAGGCCCCGGAGACGTGGCTTGGTCTCCGGTAAACGTCAGCGTTCGCTCTCGACGAAAGACTTGAGCCGTGACAAAGCGTCTTCCCATTGTTCGCAAACGTCATCGAGGTAAGACCGGACGTCGGCGACCGACTCCGGAACGAGGGAAAACCGACTTTCGCGACCGACGCGTTGTGAACGAACCAAGCCTGCCCCCTCGAGCACGCGAAGGTGCTTGCTCAGGGCCTGACGGCTTAGCCGGAAGTCGCCGCTCAAGCGGATGATCGACCGGGCCTGGCCGTCGCTCAGCGTTTGCACCAGCTTCAGCCGGGTGGTATCGCCCAGCGCCGCGAATATCCGCGCCGGATCACTCTCCGGGCTCGTTGAACTAGGACTGGACATGCGCCTGGATATTCAATACCTGCTGCGCCCAACCGCCGTCGTTCATCCGCAGGGCTTCGGCGCGCCAGACGCGCTCGACGGACGCCGCGATCTCAATGCTCTTTTCGATGCGATCCTGCATTACGCAACCTCCTGGTTGCGTTAACTGTCGCACAAGCGGTCAGGAAGAGCAACAGTTTGGTTGCGAAAAAGGATTGAAGCGCGGACATAACCGGGCGGCGGCTGACCGGATCCTGAATCCAGCAGCGCGGTGGCAAATGGCAATTTTCACGGGTGGACCGTAAGATTACTTTGCGCCCCGGCGGTTACGGCTTTGCCCGCCTCAAAGTCCAGAATCACGGCGCAGGCGTTATCCGCATTCACGAGGCTCGCGCCGGTGCGTCACGACACGGATTCGCCTGTCCGGTCGTGTGTGAGGCGCAAGAATGTTGGCTCGCTGCCTGTTGACCGCTGATGAACGCGAAGAAATACGGATCTTCTATTCGTATTCGCGTGAAGACACCGACTTTCGATCGGTGATCGACGACGTGTTGGGCAGGTTCAAGTGGGACGTAGAAGTCCGCACTTGGTATGACGGCGAGATTCCGGCCGGCGCCGAATGGGAAGAAGACATTTTCCGTAACATCGACGCGGCGGATATCATCGTTCTGTTCGTGACCAGGCAGTTTGCGGACAGCGCGTATTGTCGGGACGTGGAGGTTCCGCGTGCGTTACAGCGGCGCGAATTCGACGGGGCAATCGTGATCCCGGTGCTCGTCGAGAAGACGAGCGCCAAGTGGTTGGCGTCGCCGCTGGCCGAATTGCAGGTGTTGCCCAGGAACGGCGTCCCGGTTAGCGAATGGGCAGACCAGGCTGCTGCCGTGCGGAACGTCGTGCAGGGCATTGTCGACATCATCGCGGCGATCGCACTGGATCCCGATGGGCGTTGCCGCTGGCAGCTGCATCTTGACGGGTCCCCGGAGCGTTTCAGCGACGAGAAGCAACTCGAACTGGTTCATGCAGTCCGGAAAGTCTCGAACGACCAGTCCACGAGGCCGTTGGTCCTGAGTCCGGGCAGTATCGTGCTGTTGATGGACAGCTCCCGCGCGGGGCTGTCGCAGTTCAGGGCCTGGTATCAGGAGCAAGAAGCGCCGCTGATCGCCGGTTACCCGATTCTGAGGGTCATCGAATTGTTCGGCGCCGGAGTCCAGGCCGCCGCGCACGAGGTGGACACGCCAAAGGTACCGGATTCGATCGCCCCGGATTTGCTCCTGTTCCCCAGCGAGCCGTTCGTGCCGGTCAGTATGAAGGGCGTAACAATCTCGGAAGACAAGCCGCTCAGACCCGATTTCATACTGGACACCGGTCACACGGATCTGAACGAATCCGATTTCGCCGCGGCCGCCTATCGGCTGATCGACTACTTCATCACGTCGATGTCTCTGGAGGAGGACGAGCAGTGGGTAAATCTGTCACCGGACGAGACCAACCGGATGCTCGGCAATGGACTCGCCGGCACCGCCATGGGAGCGGAACTGCTTCATCTGGATCTGAACCTGAAAAGACTGACCGCCTCATTGATGCATCCGGACAGCGAAACCGGGCGGGCGTTCTGGAAGGAGGTCTTCAGAAGAAGTCGATCCCTGGAGCGGCGGATTGAAAACGAGTTCAGCACATTCCAGCGGGTATGGCTGGTGCCGAAGAAGGCCAAGATTTACGAGCACTCGGATGACGCCTCGGGCGGCGACAAGAAGACGTCTGCGCTAATTGTGGAGGACCAGGTCTCGGTGATGTGCGAGGACGACTACATCTCGAAGTACGCGGGCAACGGTGCAAGAGTCGCTGCCAGCGCAAACGACGTTTGTAGCCCCGTCTTCAGAGAGATGATTCTGCCGGTGGTGGAAAAAGAGGTGAACGAGGGCAAGACTTTCGCAAACTGGCGGCAGATCTATCAGTCCGTAATCCTCGCGACCTGGACCAAGGAAAACTATCGTGGCCACTCCGCCTGGGCCCCCTACATCGAGAGCGGCAAACCGGGAAATCTGCAGGGATCGATCCGCAAGGTCGGGAAGGCGGATCTGGCGCGCGAGTTCGGACTGGAGCAAAGCGTGGACAGCGGCTGCGGCGCTGACACGGCCGGCGGGGTCGACGCAGCGGCAGACGCGGTTGACGCGCGCGCTGATCGCTCTGACCTGTACCACAATCAGGAGCGCCTTGTTGAGCAGGCCGTCGAGATGCGACGGTCCGGAGCGCACGAAAAATCGCGCAACATGCTGCGCGGTATCGTGAACGACTCGCTGGAGCAACTCGGCATCGAATCGCATATCACGCAGGCGGCGATGCTCGAGTTAGGCAACACCTATCGCGCGCTGGGCAGTCCGGAAGCGGCGCAGGAGGTGCAGGCTGAGGTATTGCGGATTCGGCGCCATGTGCTCGGAGACGATCATCCCGCAACATTGGAAGCGATGGACATTCTCGCCGATACGTTTCGAGCCCTGGGCGAGGATGGGAATGCCGCCGAGTTGCAGGCCGAAAAGCAGGAACGGCGAGCGCGAACGTCGGAAGCGTTCTCCATCCGCGAGAATCGCGAGTTTTTCGAGCGCTATATGCGTATATTTCGAAACGGCGTGTTTCGTCTCGAACGGGAGGACTACGTGCATGATCTCCAGGTCGGAAGGCGCGTGTGTCGATCCTATTTCGCGGGCGCCATCGACATGCGGCACATTGCGCTGAAGATCGAGCGGGGCTGACCCGCGACGAAGGGCGCTGAAACCGTCCAGCGTTCCAACGACTCGGGCGATCCACCCGCGTTTATGGTCACCGCGACGATCGATCACGGTACGACGCGATGGCGGGTGACGTTCCTGTCCTTGCGGCGGCGGGGCCGTTTACTCGATCGTTTGCTCGGGGATCGGGTAAACTGCCGCCGTACTGGCGCTGGCAAAAGGGCGCACCGCGCAAATTCTCGGCCATGAACGAAGTCGTATATCAGTCCCCGTTCGGCGATTGGCGGATAAGACGCCGTCCGCCGCCATTCGATCTTGCGCCCTACGTTGACGAACTGTGGGAGACGTACGGCACTGTCGGTTATGGCTACGAGAAGCTGCTGCCGACCGGGAATGCCGAGTTCATGATCAACCTCGGGCCGCCGCAGACGGTCCTGCAACGGCCAACCGACAAGAGCCCGGCGACGTTTCGCGAGGCCTGGCTGGCGGGGATACAAGGTGCACCGCTGTTTACCGCGCCGGCGCACGGCAGCGGAACGTTCACGGCGCACATGGTGAGCGCGAGCCTTCGGCCAGAAGGCGTGTGTGAGTTATTCGGGGTGCCCGCGGTCGATACCGCCAATCGCGTGGTCGATGCCGATGACCTGATCGGTCGCGATATCCGCGCTGTCCGTGAGCGGATAGGAGAAGCGCCGGATACGCGGTGCCGGTTCGATGCTCTGGTCGAGTTCCTTCGGGCGCAGCGCTCGAGATGGGCAAGGCCCGTGCCGCCCGCGGCGGTCTGGGCGATGCGCCGGACGCTCGCTTTGGACGGAAAACTGCGCGTCGCGGACCTGTGTGCTGAACTCGGCGTGAGTCGCAAGCATTTGAACGACATCTACAAATGCGCGGCCGGGCTGTCTCCGAAAACGTATGCGCGATTGACCCGGTTCAGATCGGTGGTGAATCGCCTCCAGGGTCCGATCGAACCCTGGGTGAGTATTGCGACCGACCGGGGATATTTCGATCAGGCGCACCTGATAAGAGATTTCAGGAAGTTTGCGGGAGAGTCGCCGACCTCCTTCCTCAAGAGTCGTGGACCGGACGGCGAGAGCGTCAGTTTCGCGGAAGTACCGGATCCGATCTAAACGAAGCCGGTAACATTTTTCCAATCCGTTTTTCCCGGCAGCCGATAGTCTCCCTGCCGTCACAATCCGTCGGAAACCAGAATGGAGTTGCGCCGTGGATTCGGAGTTCAATCTGCTGGCCGTTTTCGCGGCGTCGATAGCAGCGATGTTGCTTGGCGGCCTATGGTATTCGCCGCTTCTGTTTGAAAAACGCTGGCGGCAGTTGACCGGGGTGCCGGATGGACGCGAGCCGGGCAATCCAGCGGTGATCTACGGGGGCGCGTTCATGCTGATACTGCTGGGTGCAGCGGTCTTCCATGCGTTCCTAGGTGCGGATCCGGAGATTTCCTTCTCGGTGGGCGTCGGGTTTGCCGCCGGTGTTGCGTGGGCGGCCGGGTCCCTCTGGATCAGCTACCTTTTCGAGGGCCGCACACGCGGGTTGTATCTGATCAACGGCGGCTACCACGTCGTGCAGTACACCGTGTACGGCCTGGTTTTCGGGCTCATGTAAGGAGACGGACATGAAACGGACGATTGTCGGCGCACTTGCCGTAATGGCGATCACTACGCTGTACGCAGACGACAACAAAGTGCTGCGTGCGGAACTCGAGCCGCTGAAGTTTCTGGTTGGATGGTGCTGGGCCGGGCAGTTTCCGGACGGTAAGCGAACAGACGTACACTGTTTCGAGCCGGTCTACGACGGCGCCCACCTTCGCGACCGCCACGTCGTCACCGGTGGTTCGACGCTCTATCAGGGTGAAACGATCTACTCGTGGGACGGACAATCCAGCGAGATCAGTTTTGTCTATTGGAATTCCTTCGGCGGCGTAAGTACGGGCACCGTGGTTCCCTCGGGTGACGTCTTCGTGTTTCCCGACGAATCCTATCTTGGCCCCGGTGGCGAAACCGTGACGGTAACTGCCACGTGGGAAAACATCACGCCCGACGGTTACGATTCACTGACTGTCGAGACCGATCAGAACGGTACGAAACGGGAACGTAGGGTTCGCTACGAAAAACGCCCGTTTGCGATGGATCCCCTGGATGCGAATTGACGAGTGACAAGGGTGAGACGAGTGCTGGGCACGGCTTACCTCTTGGTTCGTTCCGGGGATGAGGTAGTTGTGCTGACGAGTTATATCTTCTAGTGCGCTTCGTCCCAATTCCGCCCGACGCCTACGTCCACCACTAGCGGCACGTCGAGTTCGGCTGCGCCGTTCATCAGCTGCACGACTTCGGTCTTCACCTCGTCAACCGAATTCTCGTCAATCTCGAACACGAGTTCGTCATGCACCTGCATGATCATGCAGGCGGGCGCTTTCGTCTCGATTAGCCAGTCCTGCACCGTCACCATCGCGCGTTTGATAATGTCGGCCGCGGTTCCCTGCATCGGCGCGTTGATTGCGCTGCGCTCGGCGTATTGGCGCCGCTGTGCGTTACGGCCGTTGATGTCCGGCAGATAGAGGCGTCGGCCGAATACGGTTTCGACGAAACCCGCGTCGTGTGCCTGCGCGCGCGTGTCGTCCATGAACGCTTTCACGCCGGGATAACGATCGAAATACATGTCGACGTACTGCTGGGCCTCGCCGCGGCTGATGCCCAGCTGTTTTGCGAGACCGAACGCCGACATGCCGTACATGAGGCCGAAGTTGATCGCTTTCGCGGAGCGGCGCTGATTTGCCGTCACGTCGTCGAGGGACTCCTCGAAGACCTCGGCGGCGGTCGCCTGATGGATGTCGCGGCCTTCCGCAAATGCACCGAGCAGTCCCTTGTCGCCGGACAGATGCGCCATGATGCGCAGTTCGATCTGCGAGTAGTCCGCGGCGAGCAGGACCCTGCCCTTGGGGGCGACGAACGCCTGGCGTATGCGGCGGCCTTCGGGCGTGCGGATAGGAATGTTCTGCAGGTTCGGATCGGTGGACGACAGGCGGCCGGTTGCCGCAACCGCCTGATGATAGGACGTATGGACGCGGCCGGTGCTGGGCGCAATCTGCAGCGGCAGCTTGTCCGTGTACGTGCTCTTGAGCTTACTCAGGCTGCGATATTCGAGAATGACCCGCGGCAGGTCGTACTCGTCGGCCAGCTCCTGTAAAACGTCTTCCGCTGTCGAGGGCTGACCTTTCGGCGTCTTGCGGACAACCGGCAGCCCCTGCTGCTCGAAGAGTATTTGCTGAAGCTGTTTGGGGGAGCCGAGATTGAACGGCCCGCCGGCAAGCTCGTGCGCTTCCTGCTCCAGTTCGAGCATCGACGAGGCGAGTTCGCCGCTCTGGGTTTTCAGCATCGCCTGATCCAGCAGCACGCCGGTTTCTTCCATTGCAAGTAACACCGGCACGAGCGGCTGTTCGATGGTTTCATAAACCGCCTTCAGCGGTTTGATCTTGCCAAGGTCGCTCCAGATGCGCTCGTGCAGGCGTAACGTGATATCGGCATCCTCCGCGGCATAGGGGGATGCCTGTTCGAGATCGATTTGATTGAACGTGAGCTGCTTCGCCCCCTTGCCGGCAACGTCCTCGTAATGGATCGTATCGACGCCGAGGTAATGGCGGGCCGTCGAGTCCATGTCGTGACGCGTTGCCACGCTGTTCAGGACGTAGGATTCGAGCATCGTATCAAACTGCATGCCGGCAAGGCCGATGCCGTACCGTGCGAAAATATGGGCGTCGTACTTGAGGTGATGACCGACTTTTTTCCTGTCCGGGTCCTCCAGGAACGGTTTCATGGCGGCGAGTACGGTGTCGCGGTCGAGCTGATCGGGTGCTCCGGGATAGTCGTGAGCAACGGGAATGTAGGCGGCCTCGCCTTGTTTGACGGCAAGCGAGATGCCGACGAGTTCGGCCTGCATGTAGTCGACGCTCGTGGTTTCCGTATCGACGGCGACCAGCTTCGCCTTGTTGATTTTCCTGAGCCACTTGTCGAAGGCTTTTTGCGTCAGGATCGTCTCGTAGTCGCCGGCGTCCGTCGCATCGGCGGTCGCCGGCGGCGAGTCCGGTTGATCCTCCTCATCGCCGAGCTGGCGCAGCAGCGTTCGCAGCTCGAGTTCACCGTACAGCTTGCGGAGCGCATCGGTATCGGGCGCCTCACGTTTCAGGTCTTTGGGGCCCCGCGGCAGTTCGACGTCCTGACGGATGGTGGCTAGCTTTCGGGAAAGCCTGAGCTGCTCGATGTTGTCCCGCAGGCTTTCGCCGACCTTGCCCTTGATGTCCTCGGCTCGTTCGATGATGGCGTCGGCCGTCTCGTGTTCGGTAAGCCATTTGACGGCCGTCTTCGGGCCGACTTTCGGCACACCCGGGATGTTGTCGGAGCTGTCGCCGACCAATGCCAGATAGTCGATGATCTGTTCCGGGAAAACCCCGAACTTTTCTTTGACGCCGTCGCGGTCGAGCGTGGTGTCCGTCATCGTGTTGACCAGCGTAATCCCGTCTTCGACGAGCTGCGCCATGTCCTTGTCGCCGGTTGAGACGAGCACGTCCATTTTCGATTTCAGGCCGAGCCGGCACAGCGTGCCTATGACGTCGTCGGCCTCGACGCCTTCGATGCGTAATAGCGGCAATCCCATCCCCTCGACGGCCGCGAGGATCGGTTCTACCTGTTCACGCAGATCGTCGGGCATCGGCGGACGATTTGCCTTGTAGTCTTCATAAAGCTCGTCACGGAACGTTTTACCCGGCGCGTCGAAAACGACCGCAAAATAGTCGGTCTCGTGCTCGCGCGCGAGTTTGTTGAGCATATTGAGCACGCCGTGCACCGCGCCCGTCGGCACGCCCGCCGAATTCGTCAGCGGCGGCAGGGCGTGGTAGGCGCGGAAGAGATAGGATGATCCATCGACCAGGACAAGTTTTGCGCGACTCATTGTTCCTTTTGCCTCAACGCTCTGGACGCTGCCGGCCTTTGACGGTCGTGCGCCGCGGCAACGTTTCTGTCATCTCGGTGGTCCGGGCTGATCGTCGTCGTCCGGATCTTCTTCGTCCTCGTCCTGGCCCTGCTCCTCTTCCGGCGGCTGCGGTTGCATTTCGCTCGGATTTCCGGGCAGGAACAGCGGACCCTTTTGCCCGCAAGCGCTGATAATAAAAACACTGACGAACGCAATGGCAATCAGTCGAAACAGGTTTTTCATGGCGGAACACCGTCCAGTGGGCCTGCGCGATGGCGCGAAGCCCGAATGGTAACCCACTTGCACGGGCAATGGGCCCCGTCAGGGCGGCTCGAATGGGTGTTAACAGGCCCTATGGTTTCCGTGTGCCGCTGAGGGATTCCGCGACCCGGCGGTAGGCCTCGCGAAACGGTATCCCCTCGTCGGTGACCAATGCATACGCTTCTGCGGTGGTGTATAAACCGGCGTCGAGTCGAATGTTGTCCGGATTGAACGACAGGCCGTCGATGAGCAGCGCCATCACGGACAGGCTATCGTGCGCAAGGTCGATGGAACGGAACAGCGGCGCCTTGATGCGCTGCACGTCGCGCTGGAAGCCGGACGGCAGTTTCGAGGTGATCATCAGGCATTCGGCCAGGCTGGCGTCGGCCGTGGCGCTCGCCGCGCGGACGAGTTCGAGGACGTCCGGATTGCGTTTTTGCGGCATGATCGACGAACCGGTAGTTACGTCGTTCGCCAGATCGACGAACGCAAATTCCTGTGTGTAAAACATCAGCAGATCGCTGGCCAGGCGGCCCAGGTCCTGTTGCAGCAACGCAAGCTCGAAAAGCAGGCCGGCTTCACCTTTGCCGCGCGACAGCTGGACGGCGGTCACCGGATTTTGCGTCTCGGCAAAACCCAGTTTTTGCGTGGTCAGGTCGCGATCGAGGTTCAGCCCGGGTGTACCGTATCCGGCGGCGCTGCCCAGCGGGTTTTTGTCGAGCCGCCGCCGCGCGGAATCGAGGCCGTCCGCCGCATCCGCGAACGCCTCGGCGAAACCGCCGCTCCATAAGTCGACGGACGAAGGCATGGCCTGCTGCATATGCGTATACCCGGGCAGGTCTACGTTGCCCTGCCGTTCGCTCAGCCGTTCCAGGGACCTGCGAAGACCGGCTACGCTTTCGAGCAATTCGTCGATTGCCGAGAGCAGGTACAGGCGAAGCGCCGTGAGCACCTGGTCGTTCCTGGAGCGGCCGAGATGCAGTCGCCCCCCGGCCGCGCCGATGGTTTGGGTCAGCCGGTTTTCGATGGCGGTGTGGGCATCCTCGTCGTCGAGTTCGATCCGCCACTCGCCTTGTGCATGTTCGGCGCCGATTTTCTCGAGTCCTTCGCAGATCGCCGCGCAGTCTTCCGCGCTCAGCATTCCCTGGGCTTCCAGCATCTCCGCGTGTGCAACCGAGCCGCGTATGTCGTGCGCCACGAGACGCTCGTCGAGCCGATGATCTTCGCCGGCGGTGTAACGCAGGACCTGCTGATCCAGCGGCAGGCCTTTTTCCCAAAGTCGTGTCATGGCTTCATCCCGAGATTGCCTGTTCGGCCGGAGTGAGGGCGTCGATGTCGTCGACGACCAGCGTGCCGGTGCCTTCGTTGGTGAAGACCTCGAGGAGCAGGCTGTCGGGCACTCTGTAGGAGATGACGTGTACGCGTCTGACGCCGTTTGCGATCGCCGCGTCGATCGCGGCGGCTTTCGGCAGCATGCCGTCGGCGAGACTGCCCGATTCCCGCAGCGCCTCGAGAGCCTGCCGGTCGACGTAGGAAATCAGCGATTGCGGGTCGTCCTTGTCGCGCAGAATTCCCGGTGCGCCGGTCGCAAAAATCAGTTTTTCGGCATCCAACTCGGCGGCAATGGCCGCCGCCACGGTATCGGCGTTGATATTCAGCACCGTCCCCTCGGAGTCGCAGGACAGCGGGCTGACGATTGGCATCAGCCCGTTGTCCAGCTGTTTTCCGAGCACGTCGGCGTCGACCGATTCGATGTCGCCGACAAAACCGTAGTCGACAGATCCGCCGTCGTCTCGAGCAACCGGTGGCCGTCGGTGTGCTTTGATCAAACCCGCATCGACGCCGCTAATGCCGACAGCGGGAATTTCCAAATCCCGGCAGGCGGCGAGAATGCGCGTGTTGATCTGACCGTTGAGCACCATCGTCGCGACGTCCAGAGACGCGTCGTCGGTTATCCGCCGGCCATCGACGAAGGTAGTTTCGAGACCCAGTTCGGCAGCGAGTTTCGTCGACTGCGGTCCACCGCCGTGCACGAGGACCACGCGAACGCCCACCTGATGCAGCAGTCCGACCTGTTCGACAAGCTCACGCGTTTGCTGTACATCGGCGAACACCTCGCCGCCCGCTTTTAACACGAAGACCTTATTCTTGAACAAGCGGATGTAAGGCGCCGCATGTTTCAGCGCCGATACAACAATCGCGCGATCCCCGGTGGCTCTTATCACTTGCCCGCCAACATGCGGTGCAACACCGCCATCTGCGCCAGCATCCGATTATGAGCTTCCTGTATCACTACGCTACGCGGTCCGTCGAGCACGTCTTCACTGACGACGACGCCGCGGCGTACCGGCAGACAATGCATGAATCGGCAATCGGACTGCGCCTTTGCGAACCACTCTTCTTCGACGCGCCAGTCCTCGAGATCTGAACGAAGATCCGTATCATTGGCGCGGTTGTCGTAATACACCGTCGATGACCAGGACTTGGCGTAAATGATGTGTGCGTCGCGCATGGCTTCATCGCGATCGTCCGTCTCGGTGATGGAGCCTCCGGACTGATCGGCTGCCGCTCGCGCTTTTTCCATAATCGAGGGCGGCAACTCGAAACCCTCCGGGCGCAGCACTGTAACGTCCATGCCTCGCATGGCCGCCATATGCGCAGTCGCGGCGGGTACCGCGAGCGGCAGTGGCCTCGGATGATAGGCCCAGCTCAGTACGAATTTGCCCCCGTTCGACGGCACGTTCAGATCGTCAAGCGTTTTCCAGTCTGCAAGGCTTTGGCAAGGGTGATTCGTCGCAGACTCCATGTTGATGTAGGGCGAATCGATCAGACTGGTCAGCGCGTTAAACTCGGTTTCGGCGAGATCGTGTTCGAGGTTCCTGCGCTCGGCAAATGCGCGGATTCCGAGCGCATCGCCGTACGATGCGATGACCGGAACCGCCTCGCGAATATGTTCCGCCGCGGCGCCGTCCATCACGATGCCCGGGCGCGTTTCGATGCCGTGTATCGACATTTCCGGCGAGATGACAAAGGAACCGCCGCCCAGGCGCGTCATGGCGGCTTGAAACGATGCCAGTGTGCGCAGCGATGGGCTCAGGAACAACAGGGACAAAACCTTGCCGCGGAGAGCGTCGGGTTCCGGCTCGCGGTGGAGTCGGTTGGCTAGCAGCAGGAGATCATCGATTTCTTCGTTCGAAAAATCGGCAAGATCGTTAAATGCTCTCATTTATGCGTCCTCGTGAAGTCAGGTCGTCGCACGGATCGCGCCGAGTTCGGTGGCGAGCCGTTGCACGTGTTGGGGTTGTAAGACAAGCGGCGGCAGCAGCCGCAATATCGTCGGGTCGCTGCTCGTGCCGGCCAGTATATCGTGTTCCAGGAGGACTCCTTGCACCTCGGCAGCGGGTCGATCGCAGCTCAAGCCGAGCAGCAGGCCCATGCCGCGGATTGAACATATCGGGCCTGTCACACAGAGTTCGCGAATCTGTGCTTCGCGGTCCCGGACGTTCTGCAACAGATTTTCGCTCTGAATGGTTTCGATGACCGCAAGTATGGCCGCTGCCGCCACCGGTCCGCCGCCGAACGTCGAGCCGAGATCGCCGAGCTTCAGACCCGCCGCCAGGGCGTCGTCGCAGAGCACGACGCCGCAGGGTATGCCGCCGCCGAGCGACTTGGCGTTGGTGAGGATGTCCGGCTTGATCTGGTAGGCCTGCACGGCAAAAAACTGACCGGACCGCCCCATGCCGCTTTGCACCTCGTCGGCGATCAGGACGGCGCCGACCTCCTCGGTCTTCTTGCGCAAGGTTTCGACGAAGTCCAGGGAGAGGTCGTAGGCGCCGGCGATGCCCTGTACCGGCTCGAAGATCACGGCTGCGACGCTGCCGTCGATCATGGCGCTGGCGGCGTCGATATCGTCTCGGGGAATGAAGTCGACGTCGAACGGCTTGTCGGGAAAACCGTACCAGCGTTCGGCGGCGTTCCAGGTGACCGCGGCGGCGGCCGCCGTTCGGCCGTGAAACCCGTGCGTCAGGGCAAGAACTTTTCGCCGCCCCGTTGCCATGTACGCTATTCGCAGGGCGTTTTCGTTGGCTTCCGCGCCGCTGTTGACGAAAAACGCGCGATTCAGGTTCGCCGGCGAGACCGACAGCAATTTTTCCGTGGCCTCCGCGCGTATGTCCAATGCGACGGCGTTACTTTGAAAGAGCAGGCGCTGGCTCTGTTCGCTGATGGCGCGTACGAGTTTGGGGTGTGCGTACCCCAAAGCCGCCACCGCGTGGCCGCCGTACAGATCGAGGATGTGCCGGCCATCTGTGGTGATGATGTCGCAGCCGGCCGCGCGCTGCGGGACGAACGGCAGCTGCCCGTAGACCGGAAGCAGCGTTCCGGCTTCGCGTGATCGCGCGTCCACCCGGTATTCTTGACGGTTCACGTCAAGCCACTCAGGTCCAGCCCGGCGCCGGTGCGCTCAAGCCGCTGTCTTCCGGTAGAGACCAGAGACGGTTCATCCACTGCATCGCGCCACCTGCCGCGCCTTTAACCAGATTGTCGATGGCGCACATGACCACGACGTTTTCGCCGTTCGTGGCGGTGCCGAGGTAACTCCGGTTGCTGGCGACCACGTCCTTGAGTCGCGGTGCGTTGTCGAGGACGTGCACGAAGTCGGCGTCGGCGTAATAGGTCCGATATGCGTCTCTGACGTCACCGTCGAGGACCGGGGTACTCAGCTTAGCCTGCAACGTCACGTAAATACCGCGCGCAAACGGTCCGGAATGCGGGATGAAATTGACCGCCACCTCCCTCGTCGTCGCCTGCGTGATCAACGCCTCTATCTCGGGTGCGTGACGATGACTGAGCGGCTTGTAGGCGTACAGGTTGCTGTGCCGTTCGGGGTGGTGCGTGCCCGCACCCGGGCTTCGCCCGGAACCCGTGCTGCCGGTGATCCCGGTGACGAACAGGTTCGGTTCCGCCAGGCCCGCGGCGAACAGGGGCACCGCCGCCAGTAGTACCGCCGTGGCGAAACATCCGGGATGAGCGATGTGCGCGGTGGAGACGGTGGGCATGTGTTCAGGTACCGCGCAGCGGAAACGGTCCAGCAAGCCTGGCGCGGGGTGAGGGATTTGATAAACGGCCTCGAACTCTTCCGCGCTGGCGTAGCGGAAATCGGCGGAGGCGTCGACCACGTGGACGGTCAGTGATTTGTCGGTTGCCAAGGCGAGGATTTTCTCGATGGCGGTACCGCATGCACCGTGCGGCGCCGCCGCAAAAACGGCAAGTTCCGTATTGTCGTCGACAGTGTCGAGTGCCGCGTCGATGCTTACGAACGACTGCCGGGCATAGCAGTGCGACAGGGTCGGCATGAGATCGCCTATCGGCGTGCCCGCCCGGCTGTTGGAAATCGCGGCGGCGAGCCGAAAGTTCGGATGCGCCGCAATCAGGCGCAGCAGTTCGCCGCCCACATAGCCGCTTGCACCCACTACGATGGTACTGATCGTGGCCGTCATGAGGCAGTTCCCAGCGCCGGGCGAAGCTTGGCCGCGATGGCATCGCCCAGGGCCGCGGCGCTGCTCAACGCGTTTATCGCCGGCAGCCCCAGGCTCCGGCCGATCTGATCGATTCCCACGGCGTTGTCCGTTGCCGGCCCGGTAATCACGACCGGCTCGATGTCGTAGCGCTCGCGCAGCAACCGCGTACCGCCCCAAGCCGCGACCGGATCGTTCGCACACAGTACGACGCCGGTCAGCGAGTCGTGAATGGCGGTATCGGCAAGTATCGCGTCAACGCCGTACGCGCCCATCAGGCCGTCACCGAGTTCTATGACGATGACGTCCGGCGCTTCTCGGGCTAGCGTGCTCAGCAGCGCTCGCGTCAGCGGTGGACCGTTGTCCGCCGTGGTCGTTACGACGCCGAGGTCGGAAAAAATCATCGTCGTGAATGCGCCGGCGTCTTCCATGGCGAGAATGTCCCGTCGCAGCGAGACTCCGGTAGCCTTGCATGCGGCGACTTTATGGCCGAGATGCCGCAGTCGGCCGACGATGGCACAGGCGGCGGCGGTCTTGCCGGAGTCCATGCAGGTCCCGGCAAGCGCGATGACCGGTACGCCGCGGGCGTCGAGCGCGGCGTCGTGCGCCAGCGGCTCGGCGCCGACCCGGGCGGGCACGCCGATGCGCTCACCGAGATACGGAAAATGCAGCACGGTCCCGAGCACTTCACAATCGAACGGCGCGCCGACTTCCGGATTCGCCGAATCGCAGATTCCGAGTACGCCCCCGATATTCAGGATCTGCACGGTGTCGCCGACGGCGAGCCGTTCCGGGAGGTGGCCGGAATAACCGAGCAGCGCTTTACGATGTCCCAGCGCGCCGACGATGATGTCGCCCTCTTTGACGGTCGCCATGCGCCCACTCGTCAATTCGAGCTGGTTGTAACGGGTTTTATTGTTCAACACGCGGGCCGCGAGCAGTACACCTTCGTCGCAGGGGATGTCGTCCGACAGCCGCAGCTCCTGGCCGATGTTGTTGTGTTGGGCCACCGACGCCACTTTGTCGACCAAGACGCTGCGCACGTTTCAACCCCCGGTTTGCGCGGCGCGAGTCTGCAGCGCCCCCGGCAGCGACAATATCCGCGAGTAGCCGAGCGCGTCCGCCGCCGACCATTCGCCGGCGGCTTCGCCGTAAATGCCCTTGCTTGCGGCCATTAACGAATAGGGCGACGTGACTCCGGTAATAAACAGATTGCCCGGGCGCAGTGTGAATCGCACCTCGCCGCTGACGCGAGCCTGCGACGATGCCAACAAGGCCTCGATGTCGCGGCAGGCCGGATCGAGTTGCTTACCCTCGTGGACGAGGTCGCCGTACACGGCCGCGACGCCTTCCTTGACACGACTCTGTTGCCCGCTCAACACCAGCTTCTCCAGTTCGCGATGCGCTGTAATGAGGGTGACCGCGGCGGGCGCCTCGAATGCGACCCGGCCCTTGGTGCCGAGAACGGTGTCGCCCAGGTGTATGCCTCTGCCGATGCCGTAGCGTCCGGCGAGTGTTTCGAGTCGTTCGATCAGTTCGACGGCGCGATAGGTTTCGCCGTCGAGCGCGATCGGTACGCCCTGGTCGAACTCGAGGCTGTGCTCGCCGGGATCGGCCGGATTGCTGAACGCGTCCGCGGACAGGACCCAGGCATCGTCGGGCAGGCTGTTATCGCTCGTGAGCGTCTCGCGTCCGCCGATCGTGATTCCCCAGAGGCCACGATTGATCGAATAGTCGGAACCCTGCTCGGGCAGCGGCAGTCCGCGCTGTTCGAGAAATGCCAGCTGCTCTCCGCGTATCCAGTTGTTGTCGCGGACCGGGGCCAGAACGTCGAGTCCCGGACTCAGGGTCCTCAACGCAACCTCGAACCTCACCTGATCGTTACCCGCTGCCGTGCAACCGTGGGCAACGCTGCGGCTGCCGCGATCGACCGCGAGTTCGGCAAGCGCCTGCGCCTGCACGCCCCGTTCGGCGCCGACGCACAGCGGATACAGCTGGCCGCGCCTGACGTTGCCCGCGATCAGATAACGAATGACGGACTCGAAAAACTGCTCCTTGCGGTCGAGCAGCCGGTGTTCGATCGCGCCCAATGCGATTGCGCGCTCCTCGAGGCGAGCCGCGGCGTCGGCATCGATACCGCCGGTGTCGACCGTGACGGTCACGACCTCCCTCCCATAGGTGTCCTTGAGCCACGGCACGCAAAACGACGTGTCGAGGCCGCCGGAAAATGCCAACAGGATGGGGGATGTGTCGATGGTCACGATAAGCTCCGGGTTCGGGAGATTGGACGGTCAGCCGCGTGCGCTGCTGCGGTCCATCAGGGAAAGCACGCGCCGCTGACTCTGCGCACTGGGGGTGGCCGCGAAAATCGTGTCGTCACCGGCGACGGTGCCGACAATGTCGTTCCACCCGCTGCGATCGAGCGCCAGCGCGACGCGCTGCGCCGCGCCAATCGCGGTCTTGATCACGATCAAATGCGGGCCTGCCGGGGTCAGCTTGCGCAGCAGGCCAGCCACGCTGGCCACTTCGTCGACGCCATCGGTCTCCGGCTCCGGCAGTTCATAACCCAGGGCGGTTTTGACCGCCCCCAGGTCCTTGAGATCGCGGCTGACGCTCGACTGTGTAGCGACGTAACCCTGTGCAGTCAACGCATCGACGAGGTGCCGTTGATTGGCTGCGGGTTCGTCGAGCAGCAAACGGCGAATGGCTTCGCGACGGCTGATCTGTATTTCGGCGGCGGTCGGCATGGATTTACCTGCATAAATATGCGCATACTAATAACATCATGCGCATACCCGGTCAAGCGCCCGATGGCAAATCGGCCGCGGTGCTTTTAGACTGCGCGCACCCCAAAGAGCGGCGAATGGAGAATTGCGGTGGAACTGCCTGAAACGGTCGAGACGGAGCCGGGACGCGAAGCCGTCGGCAGCGTCATCTGGCTACACGGCCTTGGTGCGGATGGACACGACTTCGAGGCGATTGTCCCGGAGCTGACGCTGCCCGATACCCTGCCGCTGCGATTCGTGTTTCCGCACGCGCCGGTTCGGCCGGTTACGATCAACGGCGGCATACGCATGCGCGCCTGGTACGACATCGTCAGTCTCGACAAAAACGGCCCGCAGGACGAAACCGGAATTCGCGCAAGCGCAACACAGCTTTGCGCGCTCATCGAGCGTGAAGTCGAGCGAGGAATACCTTACTCGCGCATCGTGGTGGCCGGTTTCTCGCAAGGCGGTGCAATCGCGATGCACGCGGCAATACGCTTTGCCGAAAAGCTCGCCGGACTAATGGCGCTTTCGACCTGGTTACCGTTGGGTGAGACGCTGCAGCAGGAAGTCGCCGCAAACGCGCGCGCTCAATCCCGCGAACTGCCGCTGTTCCTGGCGCACGGAACGTTTGACCCGATGTTGCCGATCGACCTCGGCCACGAGTCCCGCGCGGCGCTCGAGTCGCTCGGGTTCAGCGTGGAGTGGCGCGAATACCCGATGGCCCACGCCGTGTGCGCGGAGGAAATTGCGGACATCCGCGCATGGCTGCTAAGAGTCTTCGATACCTCATGAGCGAATGGACGCTCGAGCCGAGCTAGCCGGTTTCTGTTCGCACCGCATTGTGTAGGAGCCCGTCCCGACGGGCGACCGGCGCTGGACCTCCTCTTAGACTGCTCGGCATCGCCATCGGGGACCTCTTTGGGGGAATGGCTCCCTTCGGTCCGCTTTATTTCCCCCAAAGAGGTCCCCGACGACGATGCCTGCTTGCTACGGCGATTCACACCCGTGGCACCCAGCCTTTTAGTCCGTGCACGAAGGTTGGGGGATTGCTGCTGGCGGGACGTCCTTAGGGGGAATAAAGCGGACCGAAGGGAGCCATCCCCCTGAGGACGTCCCGCCAGCAGCAATCCCTACACTACGAACCTCAAAGCCGCTTGGGCCATGCTCGACCACACACGGTCGTGCGAACAGAAACCGGCTAGCTCGGTAAAAAAACGAATCGCGATTCGCCGTCCAGTTCGCCGGAGGGTTTGAAACGACGCTCGGCGATTTCGACGTGCCCGTCCGTGCGAATGAGCAGCGCGGTCGAGCAGCGTGTTCCGTAATCCGGCGTTACTATGAACGGCGCCGAGATTGCGCGTTCCATCTCGAACGGCAGATCGGCTGTCGCCTCGCGATCGCCCGCCGGTTCCCGATCGGCCACGATGTCGAACAATACGTCCAGGCTCAACGGCTGCTCTCGGATTGCCGTAGCCAGCGCATCACGCGTGCGCACGAGTTTGGGCCACGGGGTGTCCAGCGATGCATTGCTGAGGCCGAACGTACCGGCATCCAGGCGCGTCCGTGCATCGCCGCGATTGGATTTGTAGACCAGTTGATCCCGGTCCTTGATTAGCACGCTGAAGCCGGCGTATACGTCGTCGTCGATTGAATCCGCGAACGTGTCGGCGTCCTCGTTGCGACTCAGGAACCGCGTCACGATTTCACCCCGCGTCCGTGGAGCGTTGGAGGTCGTGTTTTCACGGTAGTTGGTTACCGTGGCGAAGCGGCCATTTTTCGAGATCGCAAGCCAGGTTCCCCCGGCCTGCAGATCACGCCCGCCCAGGACGCCGGGGTCGTCCCGCCACCAGGCCATCGGCGCCGCTGGCCGCGCATGAAACTCGTCGCGGTTGGCCGCCAGAATCAGCGGGTAGTCAGCGTGCTGCTGCCAGGCGAAGACGATGAGACACATGAGCGTTCCGGAGCCCCGATGGACTAAAGCTTGCCGAGCCGGGTTTCGGAATGCCGCTTTATCCAGGTTTCCACGAGCGCGCGCGCAATTGAAAGCCGGGGCGGCAGTTTCGGATAACCGGACGTGAGTTCCTTGTGTGTAAACCAGCGCGCGTCCTGCAGCTCGCCGTCATTGAGCTTGATGGCGTCTGACTGGGCGTCAGCCGTGAAACCCAACATAATGGACGATGGAAACGGCCAGGGCTGCGAGCTGTGATAGCGGATGTCGCCGACTTTCACGTCGGTTTCCTCCTGCACTTCCCGAGCGACGGCGTCCTCCAGGCTCTCGCCGGGTTCGACAAACCCGGCAATCGTCGAATACCGCCCTTCGGGCCAGTCTGCCTGGCGGCCCAGCAGGCAACGATCCCTGTCGTTCACGAGCACGATGATCGCCGGATCGACGCGAGGAAATAGCCGGAGTCCGCACTCGTCGTTCGTGCACTGGCGGGTGTTTCCGCCCGACTCCGCACGCGTGGAGGATCCACAGCGACCGCAGTAACGCTGCACGCCGTGCCAAATGACCAGGGCGCGCGCGTGTGCAACGAGATTCGATTCATCGACGGGTAATACGCTGCCGAGATAACGCAGGTCGTGAAAATCGCCACGGTCCGCAAAAGGCGCTGTAACGGAACGGTCTATGTGGATGGCAAACGCCGGATCGCCCGAGTACATGCCGAGGAAAACGATCTCATCTTCATCGACGAAATCGCTGACGTCGGCATGCCGAAGGAGGACCGTGCGCATCGGGTCGCCCGCCGCCAGGCAGCGATCGCCCCACACCGGTACAAACCAGCTCGTATCGCTGCGTACCGCCTTACGCAGCCAATCCTTGTCTTCTCGAAGATGTCCATGACGCTCTACGTAGGCGCCTGCAAAAACATTCTGGCCGTTCACTCCCGCTCCGCCATGCCGCCGTATGCGACGCTGCGCGCAGTGTACCGGAAATGCCGCCGATTCACCGTTGGCGGGGGCCGGCGCCTTCCGGATCAATGGCGGGGCAGTCGCCCCGTGGCTTTGCCGTGGTGGCCGGCGAGCTCGCAGCTTGGGCAGACACCGCGGTCGAGCGCGTAAGAATCCTGCACGTAGGTGCTGGTGCAGTGCTTACAGCGCGCCAGGTAAAGCTCGTCGTTCTTGCTGATACTTTGCAGAAGATTCCAGGCCCACTCGAAATTCAGCGCGGCTGAACGGTGCAGCAAGCGATAGGTTTCGTAGGCGCGGCACACCCGATGTCCGTATTCGACGTCGGGTCGCGGCCAGCACGGGTGAATGCCGTTCTCGTCGTCGACCCGAATTACCAGGCTGGTGCAGAAAAGCGCGACGAGGGTGGTGGCTTCGAGTTGGTTGATTGGGTTCTTTACGAATCGTGTTACCTGCCGGGGAGACTTTCCGCGCCGTCGCTTCACGGCGCGGGCGCCGCAGTCGCGAAAATAGGTGGCATACAACTTGCGAATTCGATCGTCGCTCAGGCCCGTGCATTCTTTGATGGTCCGGGTTCTCGCCTCATGCCGGATCATCCTCAGGGCCAGCTCGAACTGTTTGCGCTCATTGGCGTAGCGATCGTCAGTTAATCTCATTATTTGCCTTTTATGCGTATTTGTGAACAAATAAAGTGTTATAAGAACATATACTATCCGTAATTGGGAAAGCAACTGAAAGCCTTGTATTTCCGCTTTCGCTGGCAAAATACCCCCAACCGGAGCTCCTCGATGCCGTACAAAGGACCACAAGCCATTGATTTTAATGACGTAAGCGCCCTGAACCGGGCATTCCTGAAACACCTGCGATGCACGCCCGACGCAGATCGGCATCTTCGCGGGCTGCGCGACGATCTGTCCTGTCGCCTGCGCTCGCTGAGCGGGGGACAGCTGAAGCGGCTTGCTTCCGCGCCTTTCCTGCTGTTGTCGTTTCGCGAACGCGACCGGCGTTTTTGGGACCAGGTGCATGCCGGCGATCCGCAGGCGGACCTGTTGCTCGATCGTCGACGATCAAACCAGACCGGCCAGTTGATCGCCGCCGGATTGGGTTTCGTCTGGCAGCTGGCGCGGCAGAATCCGTACGTGTTGCGTCTGGTCTGCGGGGCGAGCGTCCACTGGTGTGAGCGAATCGCCGCGCGGCCCCTGGTCGACGTGATAGAGCGTGCGGCGGTGAGCGACGATTTGCTGACGCTGCGCTGCGCGCTCGAACCCAACATCTGGAGTAAGCTTCTGTTCAACGGCGTCAGCCGGTGCGACGATGTACGCCTCGCCGCACAGCTCAGCGCTCTGCAGATGATGCTTACGCAGCCCAACGCTGAGCCGGCAATCGTCTGGGCATCCGCGGCCTGCCGCGCCAGGGTTCCGGTGTTTCGCGTTACCGAGAAGAATAAGTAAGTGACGGCGCGGTCGGGATTACCGGGCAGCGATCCAAGACTTTGACGGCGAGATGGTTACAATACGCGTCCCCATGTACGCGTTGTCCATCCGAAATCTGACCAAAACCTACCCTAACGGCGTCCAGGCGCTGAAGGGCATCGACTTCGAGGTGGAGTCCGGCGATTTTTACGCGCTGCTCGGGCCGAACGGCGCCGGTAAGACCACCGCAATCGGCATTATCTCGTCACTGGTCAACAAGACGGGCGGCGAGGTCGAAGTATTCGGCCACAGCATCGACGAGGAACTCGAGGCGGCGAAGACCTGCATCGGCCTGGTCCCCCAGGAGATCAACATGAATCTCTTCGATTCGGTGTTGAACATCGTGGTCAACCAGGCGGGCTATTACGGGCTCGAACGGCGGCTCGCGCTCGAGCGCGCCGAAAAATACCTGGGCGAGTTGCGGCTGTGGGATCGCCGGAAGGAGCCGGCAAGAAACCTGTCGGGCGGCATGAAGCGGCGGCTGATGATCGCCAGAGCGCTCATCCACGAGCCGAAGCTGCTGATACTGGACGAACCCACGGCGGGTGTGGATATCGAGATCCGCCGCACGATGTGGGAATTCCTTCGGCGAATCAACGCAGAGGGAACGACGATCATCCTGACGACGCACTATCTCGAAGAGGCCGAAAACCTCTGTCGGCACGTTGCGATCATCGACGAAGGAACGATCATCGAGAACGCGCGCATGAGCACGGTGCTGCGCAAGCTGCAGCGTGAGGTGTTCGTATTGAGTCTCCGCGAGCATCCTGCCCGGGAACCGGTGCTGCCGGGCTTCGAGTCCCGGCTGTCGGGCGATTGTGAGCTCGAGGTCGCGGTCGATTCGGGTCATGACGTCAACGAGCTGTTCTCTGCGTTAAGCGAAAGGAACATCACGGTGCAGAGCATGCGTAACAAAGCCAACCGGCTGGAAGAATTGTTCATGCGACTGGTAGAGAACAAACACGCCAATTCCAACGGCGGGTCCTGACATGAATCTTGCGCTCAACCTGACGGCGATCAAGACCCTGGTCCGGAAAGAGGTCATACGCGTACTGCGCATATGGGTACAGACCATCGTGCCTCCGGCGATAACGATGACGCTCTATTTCATTATTTTCGGCAATCTCATCGGACGACGAATCGGTACGATGGACGGTTTCGATTACATGCAGTACATCGCACCCGGCCTGATCATGATGTCGGTGATCACGAACTCCTACGGCAACGTCGTTTCCTCGTTTTTCGGCGCCAAGTTCGGGCGTCACGTCGAAGAGATGATCGTCTCTCCGATGTCGAATACGTCGATTATCGTCGGGCACGTCGCGGGCGGGGTGATCCGGGGTCTGCTCGTCGGTTTGATGGTCACCGGCATCGCTCTCGCGTTCACGAATCTGACGGTCGAGCATCCGCTCATTACGATTTCGATGGTGCTCCTTTCGTCAATCGTCTTTGCGCTCGCCGGTTTCGTCAATGCGGTATTCGCCAAGAAATTCGACGATATATCGATCGTGCCGACTTTTGTGCTGACGCCGCTGACCTACCTGGGCGGCGTCTTTTATTCAATCTCCCTCTTGCCCGAGTTCTGGCAAAAAGTCAGCCTGGGCAACCCCATCCTGTACATGGTCAACGCCTTCCGTTACGGGATTCTGGGTAAGTCGGACATCAGCATTGTGCATGCCTACCTGATCGTCGGCCTTTTTGTCGTTGGCCTTTACGCCGCCTGCCTGATGCTGTTGAATCGCGGCATCGGCATTCGGGAATAGCATCCGGCGCTGAATGCGGCCCTAGTCCGTGTCCGATGCATCGCCCCGATAGGTTTCCGGATCGATAAAACGCTGCACCCCAACGACTAACGCGCCCGGTCCCGCGTGCACGCCGAGTGCGCTGCCGAGCGAGGTGACGCTGATACCGATGAGATCCGGCAGGAGTGCGCGCAGCATTTTCGCGAGCTCCTCGGCGTCCGCGGGGCAGGCGGCGTGTCCGATGGCGGCGCGGATTCTCGTATTCGTCGGCGCGTGTCCGGCCACGTATTTGGCGAATCGTTTCAGCGGGTTGCGCCGGCCCGGCAAAATCCCGCTGGCCGAAACGTAGCCGTCCGGCGTCGTTCGCAGCACGGGCGTCACGTGCAGGAGGTCCGCCAACAGTTTTCGCGACGCGGGGACGCGGCCGCCGCGCACCGCATAGGTCAGGTCCTTGACGAGCGCAAAACTGACGGTGTCCGGAATGGCGTCCTCCAGAATATCCAGGGTTGCCTGCGCGCTGAGGCCCGCTTGAGCGCATTCGGCGGCGAGAACGGCCAGCAGGCCCTGTCCGAGAGACGCATTGTAGGTGTTGACGACGTGTATACGGCCCGATGCGTTCGTGCGTGCGGCGGCGGTTTCCGCCGCCTGCAAAGTCCCGCTGACGCGACCCGTAAGATTGACGGAGATGACGTCGGGGAAATGACTGGCGAGGAATTGGTACTGGCGCCGAAAGTCGCCGGCGGACGGCTGCGACGTCGTCGGATGCGCCGGGTTGTTGCGTAATTCGGCGAAAAACTCGTCGGGCGTAATACCGACCTTGTCCAAATACCCGCGATCGCCGAACTGAAGCCGCAACGGCACCATGTGGATGTCTAGCCGTTCGAGATCATCCTCCGGGATGTCGGCGGCTGAATCGGTAATCACCGCGAATTTGGCGGCAACGTGATGCGTGCTGTGCTGCTGGCGCTGCATGTCGTCTGCCTTTTGGCCGCTCAGCTCGCCGTAGTTCATCGCGGTCTCGAAGACCGCCTCCGGATCATTGACGTGGATGTGGATCTTGGCCTTCCGTTTCGTGCCCGCCAGCACCAGCGAATCCCCGAGTTCGGAAAGCGACTCACGAAGCTTTCGGCGGTCGATGTCATCGCCGGTAACGATGCACTCGGTGCAGTAGCGATAGGTGAGGTCGGTTTCGATGCCGGCCGTTTCGGTAACCCGCCCGTCATCGGTCAGGCCTGCGAGGTCCGGAGCGTCAACCACCTTGCCGTGCGCGATGTAGTCCGCCATGCCCTCGATCAACGATACGAAACCTTTGGCGCCGGCATCGACCACGCCGGCCTTGCGCAGGACGTCCAGTTGTTCCTGGGTTTTTGCGAGCGCCTTTTTGGTCGTCTCCACCGACCCGGTCAACAACGCCGCGAATTGCCCGCTGGATTTGTTGGCGGTGTGTTGTTTCAGGCTTTGTGCAAATGCCGAAATGACGGACAGGATCGTGCCCTCACGAGGGTTGGAAAGCGCGTCGTGGGCGTAGTCGCTGCCGAGTTCGACGGCCCGCGCAAAGGTATGTGTCGTAAATCGGGTCAGTTCCTCCGCGGAATCGCTCATGCCCTGGAAAAACTGAGCGACGATTGCGCCGGAATTGCCGCGGGAACCGTCCAATAAATCATCGGCCACCGCGGCGAGCAGTGTGCCGAGGTGTTTTTCGCCCGGCTCGTTGAGCGTCCGCAGGGCCGATCCCAGCGACAGGCTCAGGTTGGTGCCGGTATCTCCGTCCGCCACCGGGAATACGTTGATGGCATTGAGATTGTCCTGAATCCGGATGACCCGGTGAATGCCGGACTGCAAAGCCGCGGCAAAGCCGTCACCGTGCAGATGCGATGAGATTTCGTGAGCCAAGCGATTTCCGAGCGGCGGTGCTGCCGATCACTCCCGCGGCAGGAGGAAGGTGGTGCCGAGAAACTCGAGCACGACGCCCTCCGTGGTTATTTGCCTGAGCAACGGGCCTTCCGAGAGCGTGGCGTTTTCGCGGTATTGATTCATGTTGATGAACACGAACCGTTCGGCGGGATTGTCGCTGTAGACATGCAGGTCGATGTGCAGGTCGGGGAGGTTCAAGCTGCCGGTGGCGCGCAAATCGTTGAACGTGAGGTAGGCTTCGGCCTGGCCCGACGAAGACGCCGCGGGCACGATTGGCGGCGCGGCCAAAGCCGGTTCGGGAGCGCGGTCCACGGACGGCGTCGCGGTCTGAACGGCCGGACGTCCTTCCGTGACGGGCGGCGCCGGGGTGAGCGCCGGAGGACTTTCCGTCGTAGCCGATCGTGTTTCGTTGCGCGCCGGAGGAGTCTCCGCCATTGCCGGAATAGCGGCGGATTGTGTCGGCTGGCTTTCCGCGGGCGCCGCCTCCGCCACAATCGGCGCTGGAGCAACGGCGGGCGTGGGCCTGAGCAACACGGCCAGCAGGACAACGACGGTCAGCGTGAGCAAGCCGATCAGCAACCACAGCGCACGAGGCGTGCCGGACGGACTGACGGCGGTCGGTACGTCCGAAATGTCGGGCGTGGATTTTCGCTGACGGTCCGACTCCGACTTCTTCAGCGCATCGAGGATAAATGACATCGTTCGCTATCCAGGCCCTAGATATCGCCGGACAGGCGCGGCGTATTGTCCCGCGCGAGCATGGAATTGATGATGATCTGGGTTTGCTCTCCGGCGAGGCCGTCGACCTGCAGCCGGTTTTCGCGCTGGAAGTTGCGCAGCTTCGCCTCGAGATCGGCATCAAAATAGTCGGAGTCGCCCGCGCCGCCGGCCGATTCTCCGTCCAGTTCGGCGAGGCTTCGGCGCAGCCATGCGACGCTCGCGCTTCGGCTTCCGGGTCGAATCGACACCGGCGCGCCGTTGGGCGGGCGCCAGACGATCAGGTATTGGCCAAACCAGAGTCGCGATACCTCGTCCACCGTCGAGCTCAAAGTGTCGTCGCCGAAAGCCAGTTCAAGCGTGTTGCCGGACAGCGAGAGCAAAACGGCCTCGTAGGTATTCCCTGCGGCGTCGGTCAGCGTCAAAACAGCGGGTCGATCGAGCTGTCGCAGAACGCTGAACGAGCCGCGCTGCCAAAGACAGCTGAGACCCTGCGCCTTCGCCTGTATACAGCCGCTTTCGGCGTTCGGTTGGTAGTTGACGCCCCACAACGAAAGCACTCGGGCCATGGCGTCTTCAAACGTCGTCGAGTAGTCGCCGGCGGTGAGATGCGCCTCTAGATCTGTCTCTGTTTGAACGGGCCGCGGCTTGGGCACCGTTTCCGAGGGGGCTTCCGTGTTGACGCTCAACAGAGCAAGCTTATCGCCAGCCTCGGGCGTCTCGTCAACGTCACGGGCTTCGGCGATCGCGCCTGACGGCGCCCGGCCCGGTTTCTCCAGGAGCGTCGGCAAATTGAAGGCCAGTAACGCGATACCCGCCGTTGCCGCGATGCCCGCGAGCCACTTGAGAAGCGATGTTTTGATGAGCGACGTTTGCTTGTGCTGCCCGGACACTTCGCTGGCCGCGCTGCGTACCAGGCCGCGATCGACGGTGCGGGACTCCCTGCTGTACGCACCAAGCAGCGCCCGATCGCAAATCACGTTCATAATGCGCGGTATGCCGCCGGACAGCCTGTACACCTCGCGTTTTGCGCCCTCGTCGAAAATCTCCCCGAGCCCGCCGGCGACTTTCATGCGGTGGTCGATGTACCGCGCCGCTTCCTCCCGCGACAGGGGTTCGAGGTGATAGCGGCCGGTCACTCGCTGCGCCAGCTGGCGCAGGTTGTTTTGCGCGAGAATTTCTCGCAGCTCGGGCTGACCGATCAGGATGATCTGCAGCAGTTTTTGTTTTGCGGTCTCGAGATTCGTCAGCAGTCGCAGCTGCTCGAGTACGTCCTCCGAGAGGTTCTGCGCCTCGTCGACCAGCAGGATGATCCGGCGGCCGCGTCCGTGTGCGTCCAGCAGGTAGCGATTCAGCGAGTCGATGAGCGCCATCGTGCTGTTCCGGTCGTCCGGCAATTCGACGCCGAGTTCCCGACAGATGGCCTGCAGAAATTCCAGCACGGTTACCTGGGGATTGAGGATCAGGGCAACGTCGGCTTCCGCCGGCAGCTGCCCCAGCAGCGTCCGCACGAGCGTCGTCTTGCCGGTGCCGACCTCGCCGGTCAATTGGATGAAGCCGCCGCTGTCGGTCACGCCGTACAACAGGTGCGCGAGCCCCTCGCCGTGGCGCTCGCTCATGAACAGATAGCGCGGATCGGGCGTAATCGCGAACGGTTTTTCGTTCAGGCCGAAGAACTTGGTGTACATAGCCGGCGCGTTTTCCTATCGGACCGCCAATTCTACCCGATTTGCTCGCGATCCAATGATCGGGCTCGTCCTACCGCGGTGCTGCCGAATTTGTCGCGGATCTCGTCAACCGCCTGATCTAATTCATTTTTTTGAACAACTCCAGCGGTGCTGAACAAATCACCCTGAAGCGCCGGGACAAGATCCGCGCCACCGACGCCGAGCAGCCGCAGTTTTGCGCCGGGATTGTCGCGCAGCCACTGGGCGAGCAGTTCGCGCGCGGCCGCGTAAACCTGATCCGTGCCGTTCGATGGCGGGTTGAGCGAACGTTGGCGCGTAAACGTGCTGAAGTCCGCCTGGCGGATTTTTACCTGCACGGTGCCGCACGCCAGGTTTTTCGCGCGCATGCGGCTCGTTGTTCGCTCGGCCAGTTCGAGAAGCTTCGCGTCCATGGCGTTTTTGTCGTCCAGGTCGACGTCAAACGTTTCTTCCGCGCTGATGGACTTTTCCGCGCGACTGGAAAGCACGGGACGCTCGTCGATGCCACTCGCACGTTCGCGCATACGTTGGGCAAAGCGACCGAATACGCGTTCCAGAGTGGCGTCGGGCGCCAAACGTAATTCGCGGATCGTCCGAACGTCCAGCGTGTGCAGCTGAGCAAGCGTCACCTTCCCGATCCCCGGTATCACCTGGGCAGGCAACGGGTCGAGCGTTTTGTTGAGCTGTTCCTCGTGGACGACGACCAGGCCGTCGGGTTTGTCCAGGTCCGAGGCGATTTTTGCGACCAGCTTGTTGGGCGCCACGCCGACGGAGGCGGTCAGCTCCGTGTTCGATCTGATGCGGTTCTTGATTTCCCGGGCGATTTCGATTTCGTTGCCGAATAAAGAACGACTGGCGGTGACGTCGAGAAATGCTTCGTCGAGCGATAGACCCTCTACGAGAGGAGTGAACTGACGAAACACGTCGAAGACTTGCCTGGACACGGCCTGATAGTGACTCATGCGCGGCGCAACCTGTAGCAGGTCCGGACAAAGCCGCCTGGCTTCGCGCATCGGCATGGCGGACCGTACTCCGAACACGCGCGATTCATAACTGGCCGCAGCCACGACGCCGCGATTTCCGCCGCCTCCGACGACCAGCGGTTTGCCGCGCAGCTCGGGATTGTCACGCTGTTCAACCGATGCATAAAACGCATCCATATCGACGTGCAGGATTCTGCGCGGGCTGGACACTATTGCGCGCGCCTGACGATGTAGTCGGCCAGCCAGCGAAGCGAGTCGGCGTCCTCGCCGAAAACCTCCAGGGACCGGTGCGCGCTTTCCAGCAATTCGTTACAGCGGCGCCGTGACTCTTCAACACCGAATATCGACGGCCAGGTTGCCTTTCCCCGGCGCACGTCCGAGCCCGCGACCTTGCCGATCGTGTCGGTATCCCCTTCCACGTCGAGCAGATCGTCTCGTATCTGAAAAGCGAGCCCGATACAGCGGCCAAAGCCGGCCATCGCGTTTTCCTGTTCGTCGGTGATGCCGTCACAGAGGCACGTCGCCGACAGGGCGCTGGCCCGAATCAGGGCGCCCGTTTTCAGTTCGTGCATCTGTTCGATTTCCGCTGCCGACAGCCGTTTGCCCTCGGAGGCGAGGTCAATCGATTGTCCGCCGGTCATGCCGAGCGACCCGCTCGCGGCCGCGATGAGATTCACCAGCGCTACTTTCTGTTCGCTGGAGATGAAGGTTGATTTGCCGAGCACGCCAAACGCCAGCGGCAGCAGTGCGTCGCCGGCAAGAATGGCCGTGGCTTCGTCGAACTTCTTGTGCACGGTCGGTACGCCTCGACGAAGGTCGTCATCGTCCATTGCCGGCAGATCGTCGTGAACGAGAGAAAAAGCATGAATCATCTCGATGGCGGCTGCCGGCGCGTCGAGCTTGTCCGTGGTGACGCCAAGGCACTCTCCACTTGCGTATACGAGCAGCGGGCGGACCCGCTTGCCGCCGTTCAGAGCCGCGTACCGCATGGCGTCATGCAGTTCGCGGGGTGGGCTGTCGGTCGCTGGAATGACGGCGTCCAGGCAGCCGGCCACCCGATTCACGTAGGTTCCTATCCTGTCGGCGAACGGTTCTTTCACATGGAGGCTCCGGGACCGGCTGCATCGAGATAGGCAAGACTACAACGAAAGCGTTGGCGCGGTAAGAATGCCGGACGGGCGCGTTCATCGCGGCTCCGAATCGGCATGGGCGAATCAGCGTATACTAGGGCCGGTTACCCCGATGCGGGTAACAGACCCTAACGCTACTTCATCGATTCCAACCCTGGGGAAAAAGAACCATGCGGGCGCTGGCGAAAGCTCAGGCGAATATCGCGCTTGTAAAATACTGGGGTAAAGCCGATATCGAACGTAATCTCCCCGCCGTCGGATCGCTGTCAATCACGCTCGATTCGCTGTGGACCACGATGGCGGTCGAATTCTCATCCGAACTCGATCAGGACAGCCTGACCCTGAACGGGGAGCCGAATACGGCGGCGCTGCCCAGAATCTCTGCGTGCCTCGACCGGGTTGCCGGCGCATCCCGCGCCGGCGCCTCGGTCGTAAGTGAATGCAATTTCCCGATCGCGGCCGGACTCGCGTCGTCGGCTTCGGCGTTCGCCGCCCTCGTAGCAGCGGCGAGCCGAGCAAGCGGTGCCGATCGAGAGACGTTGGCGCTTGCCCGGATTGCCGGTGCGGCATCGGGATCCGCCGCGCGATCGCTTTACGGCGGGTTTGTCGATCTGCGGATCGCCGAACGAGAGATCCATCTGCGGTCGCTGATGGCGCCGGCGGACTGGCCGCTACGCGTTGTCGTTGCGGTCACGGAAACCGGCCCGAAAACCGTATCCTCGACCGCTGCCATGCAGCGAAGCGCGAATACGTCGCCGTTTTACGCGCGCTGGATCGAGCAGCAGGAGGCCGACCTGAGCGTCGCACGCAGCGCGGTGCTCGAACGAGATTTTGAGAAACTCGCGGAGGTTTCGGAACACAATTGCCTGAAAATGCATTCGCTGACCTGGACGTCACGGCCGCCAATCGTCTATTGGAACAACGCGACTTTTGCCTGTATGCAGGCGGTTCGCGATTTGCGCGCGGGCGGAGAGGCGGTGTTCTTTACCATCGACGCGGGCCCGCAGGTGAAGGCGGTCTGTTTGCCGGGGTCCGAACGTAAGGTTGCCGCCAGTCTGGCCTCCATCGACGGTGTTTCTCGGATCATGAGCGCCGGCCTGGGTGAGGGTGCGCGCCTGCGGACGGATTCCGGCTCGCCGCGAGAACCCGCGTGAACGCCATCGAGGCGAGTGCGCCGGGAAAAGCGGTGATCAGCGGCGAGTACGCGGTGTTGGGCGGCGCGCCGGCCCTGTCGATGGCCGTGAACCGGCGCGCGCGGGTGTTACTCGAGCCCGGTGCGGGGCCCCGGCACTCACTCGCCGCGCCCGGCTACGTCAACGGTCGGTTGGGTTTTCGGGCAGTTCGGGGGGGCGGCATCGAGTGGCTGGATCCGTTACCGTTTGACGGCGCGTTCCGGCTTTTCGAGTGTATTTGGCGTCGCGCGGGCGTGGAACCCGGTGGCGCGCTATCGATTACGCTCGACACGCGGGCGTTTTTCGATGCGCCGGGCGGGCAAAAGCTCGGCCTCGGCTCCAGCGCGGCATTGGCCGTGGCGGCCGCTGCGGCCTTTGAGCGTTTGTCCTGCAAGAACGATACGGTTCGCGCCGTTGCGGGCGACGCGCACAAAACCTTTCAGCACGGCAAGGGCAGCGGCGTGGACGTTGCGACGGCTTTTCACGGCGGCTTGATCCGATTCCAGCGTGACTGCCCGGGTGCCGCTGTCCACTGGCCCGATGGTCTCGACTATCGGTATTTCTGGAGTGGAAAAACCGTGCGTACAACCGATAAGCTCGGTCGTTTGGATAACACGCTGGGCGACGAGGTGGGCAGGGCATTGTTTGCCGCCTCCGAGCGCGTCGTGCGAAAAATGCGGGCGGGCCCGGCGGACGAAGTAGTGGACGTCATGCGCGCCTACGTCGACGCACTTGCAGCGTTCGATCAAGGGCGGAATCTTGGCATATTCGCGGCGGGCCACGGGCAGCTCACAGGTTACGCAAATTCACGCGCCGACATGGTCTATAAGCCCTGCGGCGCGGGTGGGGGAGATATCGGTGTCGCGCTGGCGGCGGCCGGCGACGCGCTGGATGAGTTTGCCGTGGTCGCCCACCAGCATGATTTCGTGGAACTCGATACGAGGTTGGAGCCGCAAGGCGTTTTTGTCGAGGACCTAGATTGAACGCCGACTCTCGAATTCCCAATTTCTTCCGGATGAACGTAGAGGAACGCATCGACGCATTGGCGGATCGCGGCGTGCTCGGCGCCGACGCCGTCACCGCGCTTAAAAGCGGCCGCCCGCTGTTATCCGTGGAAGTAGCCGATCGCTTGATCGAAAACGTTATTGGCACGTACGGCCTGCCGTTCGCCGTGGCACCGAACTTTCGTATCAACAACCGGGACTATCTCGTACCAATGGTGGTCGAGGAACCGTCTATTGTCGCCGGGCTCAGCGGCGCCGCGAAGCTGGCCCGGGCGGACGGCGGCTTCACGGTCACCGCAGACGAGTCCTTGCTCGCGGGTCAGATCCAACTCGTCGATATCGACGACCCGCGAAAGACGGCCGGTGCGATAGAACAGCACGCGCCTTTGCTCGTGGCCGAGGCCAACCGGCTTCTGCCTAATCTGGTTGCTCGCGGCGGCGGCTGCAGGGATATCGAAGTTCGTAGCTTTCGTCTGCCCGACGGTCAATGTGCGGTGGTGTTGCATCTGCTCATCGACACCCGGGACGCGATGGGCGCCAATCTCGTCAACACCGTCTGTGAAAAACTCGCCCCCCGGATAGAAGCGCTGGTCGGCGGCCGGGTCGCGCTGCGGATTCTGTCGAACCTGGCGGATCGCTCGCTGGTCACGGCAAACGTGCAGTTTTCGCTGGCAGGATTGCGCGTGGGAAAATTTCCGGCCGAGTCGGTTCGTGACGGGATCGTCATGGCGACCCAGCTTGCCGATGTCGACGCGCATCGCGCGGCTACGCACAACAAAGGCATCATGAACGGCGTCGACGCCGTCGCCATTGCAACGGGAAACGACTGGCGCGCCATCGAGGCCTCGGCGCACGCGTACGCCGCGCGCGGCGGCGCCTATCGTTCTCTCAGCACCTGGACCACGACCGCCGACGGCGATCTGCAGGGTCGGCTGAGCTTGCCGTTAAAGGTAGGGATCGTGGGCGGCTCGCTCAGAGCCAACCCGGGTGCGGAACTCGGTTTACGCATCGCCGGAGTGGAATCCGCCGGCGAGCTGGCCGCAATGATGGCGTCGGTTGGTCTGGCGCAGAATTTCGCGGCGTTGAGAGCACTGGTCACGCACGGCATACAGCGTGGACACATGCGCCTGCATGCGCGTAGTGTGGCGTCAAGCGCGGGTGTAAGGCCTGAACACTTCGACGCGGTCGTCGCCGATATGATCGCGAGCGGCGACATCAAGACCTGGAAAGCGAAGGAGCTGAGCGCCAAACTGCGCTCCGCGAGCGGCGCGGTTGACGACCAGAAGCAAGACTTCGGCGCCGCGGCCGTCGGCAGGGCGGCGGGGAAGGTTATCCTTCTCGGGGAGCACGCGGCCGTCTACGACAGGCACGTCGTTGCCGTGCCCCTAAGCGACGCGGTCGTCGCCAGAATCATCGAGAGCGACGCCGGCGTCCGTGTAACGCTTTCGGAACGCGGCGTCGAGCATCAGGTCGAGTGCGACGCCGCCGCCGATGCAGGCATCGGTGGCGCGCTGAACCTGATCATGCGTCGCCTGAAGATCGACGCCCGCAATTTTTCGATTCGGATAGAGTCCAGAATTCCCACGGCGATGGGACTGGGATCCTCCGCGGCGATGGCGGTTGCGATAATTCGCGCGTTCGATCGTCTTTTCTCGCTTGGCCTGGACAACCGGTCGGTGGATCGGCTTGCCTTCGACTGCGAGAAGCTTGCTCATGGCACGCCGTCCGGAATCGACAACAACCTGGCCACCTACGGCGAGCCGGTTCTATACAGCAAAAGTAGTGTGACGCGCACAAAACCGATCCCGCTAAAAGAACCGCCGCCGATCGTCGTGGCGTCGAGCGGCATACGAGGTGTCACGAGGGACCAGGTTGCGGGGGTGCGAGCCCGGTTCGAGCGCAACACGGCGCTTTACGATACGATCTTCGACGAGATCGACGAAATCAGCGTCGCCGGAGCGGTCGCGTTGCGGGACGCCGACTACGAAACTTTGGGTTCGTTGATGAACGTATGTCACGGTCTACTCAACGCTATCGAGGTTTCGATCCCGGAGCTTGAGACAATGATACAGATCGCGCGCGCACACGGCGCGTTTGGCGCCAAGCTGACCGGAGCGGGCGGCGGCGGTTCCATCGTCGCTCTGTGCCCGGGGCGCGAGGACGCCGTCGCCGGCGCCCTGAAGGCCGCCGGGCATGCCATCATTCGTTTACGGAGTTGATCGGGAACACAAGGAGATATGAGGGCAATTGCGAGCAACATAGTGTCTTCGGAAAGTGAGGAGCTCATCCTCGTCGATGACGACGACAACAAACTGGGGACGCTGAGCAAGGCGGACTGTCACGACGGCGACGGCGTGCTACATCGTGCGTTCTCACTATTCCTGTTTGACGTTCGTGGCAACTTGCTGTTGCAGCAACGCAGCTCGATGAAGCGCTTGTGGCCGCTCTACTGGTCAAACAGTTGTTGCAGCCATCCTCGCAACGGCGAAACGATGCAGGAAGCAACACGACGGCGTTTGAGTCAGGAACTCGGCGTCACGGCCGAGCTCCAATTCATCTACAAGTTCGGGTATCACGCGCGTTTCGAGGAGATCGGTTCGGAGCGTGAACTCTGTTCGGTGTTCCTGGGCCGACTCCACGACGAGGTCGAGGCGAATCGCAATGAAATTGCGGATGTCCGATATATCCGGGCGGCGGAAGTCACGAAAGCGTTGGAAGATGACGGGGAACGGTATACGCCGTGGTTTCATATGGAATGGCGGCGCTTGAACGAAGAGTACGGAGAACGGCTTGCCCGGTACACGAGCCCCGTCGCCTGACCTCGGTATTGGAGATGGCAAGAGCTAGCCGCCCGTCAAACGGCTTCAGGCGAGTACGAGACAAGGCGCCGGCGGCCGAAAAAGCGCAGTGTACACGGTACGTACATGAGCATTTTGAGGTCGGCGGCAACGCCGCATCGTGCCGGCTGAAGCCGTTTGACGGGCGGCTAGCCGGCGTAGCGGTAGTATTCGATGCCGAGATCCTGGAACTGACGTTGGTCGTGCTGGCCCACATGGTCGATGACAAACTCGCCACGCGGCACGTAGTCCAGACCGGAAACGCGGCGACCGTCGTGTAAGTCGGCGTACTGTTGTTCCGTCAGGTCGATCGCAAATTCCATGCCACGGGCAAAGCCGATCCTGCCCGTTGCTTCCCGCCAATCCTCGCTAACGGTGAAGGGAATGACTTCGGCGGCATCTCCGCTGCCGTAGCCGAACGTCAACAGTTCCTGGCCGGTCAGATCCCGTCCTTCATCAATGGCCTGCTCGAAACCCGCCGCCATCCACGCCGGTAACGCGGCGGTATAGAGGTTGCCGAGATCGAGCATCGTGTCGCTGCCAAGCGCCAGCTTGTCGAGAATTTCACGGCGGTACGGGCGGGATGCGCGGAATATGCGGAAAACGGCCATTGTCAGCGGGTATGCTTCGTAGCTGATCCGTTCCGGCGCGGCAAAGTTGGCGACCTCCGGGCGGCTCATCATCTCGGCAATCAACGCGTCCGGTTCGACGCCGGCCTCATAACAATACGAGGCGAGTTCGGCGCGATCGTCAGCGCTGCCCGTGCGGAGAGAAAAAAGATACGAGACCGCCAGGCCGCTCTCCGGCATCCGCCGATAGGGACGGTGCATGAAAACGGTTTGCAGCGAGCGCAGATAGTCGCTGGCGTTCAAATTTCGTTTTTCGATCATGTCCCGCAACGCGTGCAACGTCTGATCGATGTAACAAGTTGTCGAGTATTTGCCGTTGAAAACGGGAAAGTCCTGGACCTGGTGACTTTCGCTCCTGTCCTGTCCGCAGAAACGCAGCATCGGTTTGCGAAAGTCCATTATCCGGTAAGCGGAGGCCAAGCCCGATTGCGTCAGGTCGACTTCCGCGAGCTTGGGGTCTTCTTCCAACAGCATGGCGACGGCGCCGGCGCCCTGCGTCGGTTCGCCGCTGCTGCCGCGCGCATATTCGGCGATGTCGGCGCAGACGACGATGGCCTGTCCGCCGGCGCCGTCCAGCGCCAGATGACGCAGCGCGCCCTTCATGCCGTAAACGCCGCCCAGGCAGGCGTGTTTGAATTCGGGTACCTCACAGCTGCGCGAGATCGACGGACGACCGCGTGATTCGAGCACCTGATCGACCATGCCCTTGACGATGATCGCGCCAGCCGAATTATCGGTGCTGGACTCGGTGCCGAGCCCCAGAAAAGTGACCCGCGACGGGTCGATATCGTACTGGTCGATCAGCCGGATAACCGCCGTCGCAGCCATCGTATAGACGCTGTGATTCGGTCCGCGGACCCGAAAACTGCGCCCGACCACCTCCCGGATCTTCGGCCAGTGATCTCCGGTCCAGTCGCACCAGTCTTCGAGCCATACCCTGAATGGCGGGACGTATGCCGCTAATCCGCTGATTCCTATGGGTTTTTTTGTCATGAGAGGTGCTTGTAAGATCTCTTATTGTCTATCGCTGTCGATCATCGCCCGGCAATTTTAGTGGCCTCCGTGGTCTCGCTCAAGCGGCAGACACAATCTTGTAAACAGCCGGCGGCGGGCGGCCAGCGGAAGCGCGTCGCGCCGGCGGGCCTCAGGCCGAAAATGCGGCGAATAGCGCCGCAAAAACGACGATCAGCGACAGTCCGATCAGGTACGCAAAAAACAGAAAAACCAACTTCAGGGAAGTCAGCAATCTGCCGTTCTCATAGACACGTCGCAGTGCCTTGAAAAGATATATGGGGATGTAAAAGGAAATCGCCAGACCGACGACGTCATCGACGGCATCCGGAAGCTTTACCAGCTCGCTGAATCGGGAGAACAGGATTCCGATCGACAGCACGAGAAAGACGAACGCGTGGTAGTGAACGACAAACAAGAGGTGTTCGACATAATAACGCCTGGACAAGGGGTACAAAATCTTCAAGACCAGCGCCATCACCGGCAGCAGGATAAACAGTCCAACCGGGACGTTTTGTCCCACTTTGTCGATGAAGCCCCGGCTGGCGGAACCGTCGTCCGGAAATACCCGTAGGCAGGCGGCCTTTACGCGCTCTTTCGTGACTCGTCGCGCCAGCCAGCCGGGCATCGTGCTCGAGTCGAAGTCGTCGAGTTCGCAGTTGTTGCCATCCTCGCCGTCTACGGAAATCGTCACGCCGCTCGCAACGGGAAGATCGTCGTTGGTGATCTCTTGCCCGGTGCGCGCTTCTCTCGCGTCGTCCGTCGTGCGTTCGGCACTCTCCGAAGATTCGCCCGCCTCGGGCGGAAGCGGCTCGAACAGGATGCCGAGCTCTTCGCGGGCGTCAAAAAAAGCGATCAGAAAGAAGGCCAGGCTCAGTACGATGTACGTTCGAAACGGCGGCATGAAACGGGCGCGTCGTCCCCGCAGATAGTCGCGCGTCAATTTTCCCGGGCGAATGGCCAGCGGAATGAGCGTTCGCCACAGACGGGAGTCCAACTCGAACAAATCGCCGAACGCATCCCTGGTGAGTTCCCAGATACTGATCAAGCGACTGGAGGCGCGTTGCCCGCAGTTGCCGCAATACTGTCCGCCGAGGACCGCGCCGCAGTTCAGGCAAAGACGTTCGTCGGTCGGGCTCTCCGCGGCCGGAACCGGGTTCTTCAGCGTGCGGCGCGTAGCCTCGAAGCGTTCGCCGAATTTGTCGGCCGTGTGCTGACGCAGCTCGCTTGCCTGGCCTTCGATATATTGCTCGAGTAGCGCATCGCTCTCGAACTGGTAACAGCTCACACGGCGGACGCGATCGCCGTCGTCGTCCAGCGCGTAAGTTCGTGCGCCGGTAATGCCGGGCACCTCGAGCATCGCCTCGACGTGCCCGGCCAGCCAGTCGTCCAGATCGTGAGCAAGCTCACGATCGACGCTCAAGGTTACTTCGTATACGGGACCGTCATGTTCATTCATTTATCGGTCGTGGCCGCGACTTTTTTCGTGCGTCGCTTGCTTTTCGATTTGCTTACTTTTTTTGCCGCGGCTTTTTTCCCCCGTGGAGCCGCTTTTTTGCGCGCCGGTCGTGCTGGCGTGACCCCGGCATCGGCTTTTTTCGCCGACGGTTCGGCGGTCACGTTTTCGGCAGCTCGGGCGGCGTCCGACTGTCGTCCGATCTGGTCCGGCGCAAAATCGTCCACGGCCAGCAGAGCCTCGACCTTGCGGAGATAGTCGCGCAGGCTGTCAGCCTCCTTGGCGTTTATGACCTCGGCTTTTGCGGCTTCCTCGATTTGATGACCCATGTAGTCGGCGGAAACCAGGCCTTCCTTTTTCGCCTGTTTCAGTTTGGCTTCCAGGGAGGCCAGCTGTTCCGACAGCTGAAGCGCTTCCTGGAGCAGACCCAGCGGATTGCCGGGCTCTATTGTCGTATAGGCCTGCTCGCTGAGTCTTTCGCGCCCCTCGCCCGTCCGGGTGATGACGTCGACAACCTTGCGGCCAAGGTCGTCGGAGGGCGAGGAGTAGGTCCTGCCGCGCGGGAATATGAACGCCCGCAGAAAAAACGCGACCGGCCGGTTCGGGAAGTTTCTCAGAAAACTGTGCAGCTGCTCCTGAGCGCTGTACATCAACGTCCGAACCGACCACTCCACGAGCGGCAGATCGCTGGCGCGCCGACCCTGGTCCTCGAAGTGCTTCAGGACCGCAGAGGCAAGATACATCGAGCTCAGAACGTCGCCGAGCCGGGCGGAGAGAAGCTCTTTTATCTTGAGCTTGCCGCCCAGCGTCAGCATCGCAAAATCCGAGGCCAACGCAAACGCTGCGCTGTAGCGGTTTATGTTCTGATAATACCGGCGAGTCGGCGTGTTGAAAGGCACTCGACTCAACTTGGCGTGCGTCAGCGCAAGGAAAAACGATCGCGCCAGGTTGCTGATGGCATAACCTATGTGCGAGAACAATGCATCGTCGAACTCGACCAGTCCGCGTTCCTCGTCGCTGTCCTGCGCGGCATTGAGTTCCCGCAGCACGAACGGGTGGCAGCGGATTGCGCCCTGTCCGAAGATAATCAGGCTCCGGGTCAATATGTTCGCGCCTTCGACCGTGATGGCGATAGGGGCCGCCATGTAGCTTCGACCCAGGTAGTTGTTCGGGCCCATCATGACCGCCTTGCCGCCGTGGACGTCCATCGCGTCGATCCCGACCTTGCGGCCAAACTCCGTGCAGTGGTACTTCAAGATCGCCGAAGGTACGGCAGGTTTTTCACCCTGATCGATGGCGCCCGACGTGACGCTGACGGCGGCGTTCATGATGTACGTGTGGCCCGCGATGCGCGCCAACGCCTCGCCGACACCATCGAATTTCGCGATCGGCAAGTTGAACTGCCGGCGGATCTGCGTATAGGCGCCGCATGCATAAGCGCCCGCCTGACCGCCGCCCACGGCGCTCGACGGTAAGGTAATTGCACGCCCGACCGACAGCAGTTCGACGAGCATCTTCCAGCCCTTGCCCGCCATCTCCTGGCCGCCAATGATGAAATCGAGCGGCACGAATACGTCTTTGCCCGAGGTCGGGCCGTTCTGGAACGGAATCGTCAGCGGGTTGTGACGGCGGCCGACCGTTACACCCGGTGTGTCGGTTGGAATCAGCGCGGCGGTGATGCCGTATTCGTCCTCGTCACCTATAAGATGATCCGGGTCGTAAAGCTTGAAGGCGAGACCGAGGACGGTGGCGACCGGCGCCAGGGTGATGTAACGCTTGTTCCAGTTGAGGCGGATACCAACCGTTTGCTTGCCCTCCCAGGTGCCTTTGCAGACGACGCCGGAATCGATGATCGCCGCCGCGTCGGACCCCGCCTGCGGAGAGGTCAAAGCGAAACACGGGATCTCGTCGCCCGAGGCAAGGCCCGGCAGGTACCGTTGTTTTTGTTCTTCGGTGCCGTAATGAAGCAACAGCTCCGCCGGGCCGAGCGAGTTCGGCACGCCGACGGTCGAGGACGCCGTCGTGCTTCTGCTCGCCAGTTTGGCAATGACCATTGCATTGGCATACGCGGAAAACTCGAGACCGCCGTATTCCTTCGGGATGATCATCGCGAAAAAACGGTGTTTCTTGATGAACGCCCAAACCTCCGGCGGCATGTCGCCGCGTTCGTTTGCGATATCCCATTCGTCCAGCATGCGGCAGAGTTCTTCGCAGGGTCCGTCCATGAACGCCTGCTCTTCGGCCGACAGCTTCGGCGCCGGAAACGACATCAGCCGGCTCCATTCGGGCATGCCCGAAAACAGCTCGCCGTCCCACCAGACGTTCCCGGCTTCCAGCGCCTCGCGCTCGGTATCCGACATCGTCGGCAGCATCGTGCGGTATATCTTCAGCGCCGGCCGGGTAATCTTCTCACGCCGAAATTCCGTCACGTTGAGCACGGCAATGCCGCCGAACAACAGCCAGAGGAGCATGAGCCACAACACGGAGCCGTTGCCGAAGAAGCTGTAGGCAAGCAGTCCTGCGCCGGCGGCGATCGTCGACCCAAACAGGCCGATTCTGTTGTAGGCAAGGTAGATACCGCCGCCGATGAACAGCAGCAGCCACAAACTTCCGATAATAAAGCTGGACACGTCTAAATCCTTAAAGCTCGATCCCGGGATGGCAGTCAAGGCCGGATCGATTGACTATCGTAAACCCTACCATCGGTGCAGACAGCGCGCCAGGAAACGGTTCAAAACCTGTGGAACGCGCCGGGAACGGCTTCAGAGCAGATGTTCGATCGCCGCTCGCTCCTCGCGAAGCTCGGTTTCGGTGGCGGCCATTCTGGCTCGGCTGAAATCGTTGACCTCGAGCTCCTGAACGATCTCATAACGTCCGCCGCTGCAGCGCACCGGGTACGAATAAACGACGCCGGGCTGGACCCCGTAACTGCCGTCGGCCGGTATTCCCATGCTCACCCAATCGTCGCCCGCCGTGCCGAGGGCCCAATCGTGCATGTGGTCGATTGCTGCCGAGGCCGCGGAAGCTGCGGAAGACGCGCCTCGCGCCTTGATGATCGCCGCGCCGCGCTGCTGCACCGTCGGGATGAACTCATCGCTCAGCCAATCGGCGTTGACCAACTCCATCGCCGGCTGGCCAGCCACCGCTGCGTGATGGATATCCGGGTACTGTGTCGCGGAGTGGTTGCCCCAGATGATCATTCGCCGTACGTCGTTGACGTGACGCCCGGTTTTCTGCGCCAGCTGCGCCATGGCGCGGTTGTGGTCGAGACGGGTCATCGCGGTAAAGTTGGCGGCGTCGATATCCGGGGCGTTGGCGCTGGCGATAAGCGCGTTCGTATTCGCGGGGTTGCCGACGACGAGAACGCGTATGTCTCGATCGGCATGATCGTTAATCGCTTTACCCTGAACGGAGAAAATCTGCGCGTTTGCCTCCAGCAGGTCCTTTCTTTCCATGCCCGGGCCTCGTGGCCGGGCGCCGACCAGCAATGCGTATCCGCTGTTTTTGAAGGCCACGTCGGCGTTGTCCGTCGCGACCACCCCGGCCAATGTCGGAAACGCGCAGTCGTCGAGTTCCATCACGACGCCCTGCAATGCCGGCAACGCGGGCGGTATCTCCAGCAGCTGCAGCATAACGGGCTGGTCGCTGCCCAGCATCTGGCCGGAGGCGATCCGAAAAGCGAGCTGATAGCCAATCTGGCCGGCTGCGCCGGTGATAGTAACGCGAACGGGGTCTTTCATAGTGGTTTCCTGCTTGGTGAGATGTCTGACGTTGTTGGCTGCAATATATCATCAGAACCGCGGCATCTTCGCGACCGCGTAATGCCGACGTGCGCCGAGCGGCGTTCGCGCGGGAACACCCGAATGTCGGATTGGGTACGCCGCTGCGGCGGACCAGCCGGGACTGGCGACGGCCGACTAGTCTTCGGGGAACGGGGAATCCGGGTACGCGTTCCGGTAACGCGCCAGCTCGGAGTCGGCCTCACGAGTTCGACCCTCGGCGCGCAGCCGTTCGATACATCGTTGCCACGCGTCCGGGGTTGCGGACTGTTCATCGTCGCAAAACGGCGGTGTCTCCCGGCTCTCGGGCCGAACATACAGGTTTGCATCCGACTCACCGTCCAATTCCCGCTCGGCGGCGGTTGCACCGATTTCGCGTATCCGCGAGGAGCTGTCGGCCGCGGCCGACGCGAAATCGTCCAGAACGCGGGCCGATGGCGCGACCTCCGTTTCGTCCGCGATCACGCCGTTCGTCGATGCCGGTTCGTTGTTGATCTCCAGGAGCACGGCCAGGCTCAGGCCGACGGTGGCGGCGAACGCCGCCGGGCGCAACCAGGGAATGAACCATCGGAATCGGGCGTCTTTGCGCGCCTCATCGGCGGCGAGTTTCAGCACTCGGTTGTCCAGATGGGGCGGTGCGCGCTCGGCCGAGATTGATCGATACGACTCCCTTGCGCGTTTTTCGTCCAAATCGGGGTCGGTGATGTCGTTCGTCGGTTTCTTCATGCATTTTGCCTCATCGCCCGTCCAGCCGGCTCAGTCGCCGCAGACGGCGATTTGTGGCTCCGCGAGCGCTATGCGCAGCTTGTTGTTCGCGTAGCGCAATCGACTTTTTGCGGTTTCCCGGTTCACGCCCGTCGTAACCGCGATTTCGTCCAAACTGAGCCCGGCTTCCTCGAAAAGCAGGAACACGTCGCGCTGTTCATCGGGAAGGTCCGCCAGCGCTCGAAAAAGCCGCCGTCTCAGCATGGCCTGGTCCGTCTTTTGCTCGGGAGAGCCGGCCGTGTCCAGTATCTCATCCGGGTCCAACCCGCCATCGCCGGCGTACCGCTTGTTTCGCCGCACCTGATCGATGAAACAGTTGTGGGCAATGCGATAGAGATACGTCGTGAATTTGGCCGTCGGCCGGTAACGCCGTCTCGCCTTGATGACCCGGCTCCAGACTTCCTGGTAAAGATCTTCGGCGGTAGCCCGGTTGAGCGAGAGGCGCAACAGATAGCGGTAGAGGCCGTCGTTGTGTCTTCGATAGAGCGTCTCAAAGGCCGATACGTCGCCGTCTCGATAGCGAAGCATCAGCGCCGCGTCCGTGGGTGTTTCCGTCATGGGTGGAGCATATTGGACGTCCCTTGATCGTGAAAGCGCCAAGGCGGCCGGGAGCGCGGACTCTCTCAATACCGTAAGCACTTTTTCAGCCGCCGGACGGCAAATGGGGGCACCGGTCTCGAACGGTCGAGCGGGCGTTTTGCCGCGCCGGCTGCGCAATCGGCGCTCCGGCGGTGCATGGAATTAGCGGTAAGTTATTGATCAAAATGATTTTAATGTCATGTATTTGTTCTTATAAACGGGGCGGATCAGGGATTCGGGTTAACTGTCGAGCCGGCCCTTGCAAATACGAAATATAGTGTTATAGTTGACTATAACACTACGTCACCAAGCGCTCGAAAGAGCAATTTCAGCAACCGCCGGGATTAAAACGATGCATACAAAAGCCGATGTCGGCACCGATGGCATGATCGGACTCGGAGTGCTCCTCCTGATGACCGTTGCCTTCGTGGCCAGCGAAACACACAGTGGACCGCAAACCGCGGAATCGCCAGAGTTGGCTCGGCCGTCAACGATTTCACCGTTGCTGATCGAGCAGGTTCGACCGGTGCGCGACGGAGCGGTAGAGGGGACCATCCGCGAGTTGAGAGTCATCCCGGCGACGATCGAATCCCACCTCGATTTTGGCTGGGCGACGGACGATGCGCTCATCGAAAGGCATTGGCGGTCGCCCGGGTCCTCCGGATCGTCCGGGCAGTCCGGTTTCTGAATGGCGAAATGTTCAGCCGGTACCGTGAGTGTGCAAGCTACGCACGATCGAAGCGGAAACTCGCCGTTTACATCGAATGCTCATATTTCACCCGTGTTTTGTTGCCGCAGGCTGGTAACATATCGCTCGAGTTTGATAGCGGGCAAATCTGCTATCCGGGCCTACGAGAACAATAACAAGTGATGGCGGCGGGACAGGCTATGGACCCCAAGTGGAACGAAGATCTGCCGATCTACCGTCAGCTGCGCGATCGGGTAGTGGCAATGATCCTCGAGGGCGTGCTCGATGATGGAGACGCACTGCCGTCCGTTCGAAACGTCGCCGCCGAGTACCGGTTGAACCCCCTGACCGTACTGAAGGGTTATCAGGAGCTCGTGGACGAGGGGTTGGTCGAGAAAAAACGCGGGCGGGGCATGTTTGTCACGGAAGGGGCCCGCAAACAGCTGCTAAAGGACGAAAGGCGCCGGTTTATCGACAAAGAATGGCCGCGGATTGCCGCGACAATAGAACGCCTCGGACTGGACGTTGCCGATTTGCTCGCCCAGTCACGTAATGCAGGACCGAAGTCGGAGAGCAATGATGAGTAGCCTTGTCCAAGCTCGAGGTGTGTCGAAATCATACGGTGATTTACGCGCGGTTGATGATGTCAGTTTCGATATCGAAAAAGGTCGTATCACCGGTTTGATCGGTCCGAACGGAGCCGGCAAAACTACTCTGCTGAAGGCCGTACTGGGCCTCACGGATTGCGACGGGAGTCTTTCGGTCCTCGGCCTGGACCCTTTTCGGCAGCGCAAAGAACTGATGCAGAACATTTGCTTCATTGCCGACGTGGCCGTATTGCCGCGCTGGATTCGGGTTAGCCAGCTGCTCGATTTCGTCGAGGCCGTGCATCCGCATTTCACCCGCAAGCGGGCCGAAGAATTGCTGGCGGAAACGAAAATCCCCGCGCGGGCAAAGGTCCGCGAGTTGTCGAAGGGCATGGTGACGCAGCTGCATCTTTCGATTATTACTGCCGTCAACGCAGCGCTGTTGGTGTTGGACGAGCCAACCCTTGGCCTGGACATCATTTTCCGGAAGGAATTCTACCGTAACCTGTTGAACGACTATTTCGATGAAGAACGGACCATATTGATCACTACCCATCAGGTTGAGGAGATTGAGAATCTTCTGACGGACGTCATGTTTATCAACGATGGGCGTATCGTGCTGAACGCGAGTATGGACTCTCTGCCCGAGCGTTACGTCGAGTTGTTGGTGTCGACGGACGTGGCGGACCGCGCCCGCGAAATGAAGCCTATTTTCGAGCGCGAGGTGTTTGGTAAAAGAGTGCTGACATTCGAGGACGTCAGTCGCGATAAGCTTCAGGACCTGGGCGAGTTGCGGACGCCGGACATCGCGGACCTGTTCGTTGCGAAGGTAAAAGGGGCCGCCGCATGATTCGGACGCAGGTGGCGCTCATACGGCGAGAACTCTGGGAGCACAGGGCGATATTCGTCGTGCCTATCGTCATTGCGCTCGTTCAATCGTTGGGGTCGATTGTCGGCCAGGTCACCGTTTCGACGGCCGATCAGGCGGTGGACATCGCAATTCTTGGCGTGACGAACCTCGGCGACAACGAACGCGCGGCCGCCATCAACGTGCTCATGGTCGGACTGTCGTTTCTTTTTGTCATGGCGATGGGCGTGTTGACAATTTTCTACTCACTTGACGCGCTTTATGCAGAACGTAAGGACAAAAGCATTCTTTTCTGGCGCTCTTTGCCGGTTACCGACGCCGAGACCGTTATCTCGAAGCTGTTGACGGCCGCGCTGGTCATCCCGCTGGTCACGATCGTGATGATCGCGATCACACATCTGATTGTGCTGATCATTTCGAGTATCTGGGTAGGAGTTCGAGGCGCGAACGCCTGGCATTTGATTTGGCAGTCGGCGCCGTTTTTCGACAATTGGATGGCCACGCTCATTGTGTTGCTTTCGCTGTCGGTCTGGACTTCACCGTTCATCGGCTGGTTCCTGTTTGTTTCGGCGTTTACGAAACGCTCTCCTTTTCTGATCGCCTTTTTGCCGTTCGTCGTCATTCCTATGCTCGAGAAGATTTTTTTCGGCTCCTGGATGTTCGGTGAGATGCTGTTGGAGCGGGCGCCGTTCAGCGCGCCGATATTTGAAGGGCTGGACGGCGGCGGATTCCTGTTCGACGACGAAGCCGAAATGCTGTCCGCCGCAAAATCCGGCGTCGGTTTCCTGTCCTTCATTGACGTGCCGAAGTTTCTTTCCAGCTTGAGCGTCTGGCTCGGGCTGGCGGTTTGCGGCATTTTCAGCTTCGCGGCGATCTACGTCCGGCGTTACCGCGACGAGTCCTGATCCGAGGTCCGATCGCGCGTTCGTCACGCCGACTCGCGCCGCAACGCGGTTACGAGCTGGTTTGAGATGGGTTCTAGTGACGATCCAGTTCGTGTTTGCGTACTTTGCCGCGAAACTGGTCGTAACTCAGTCCGAGGAGATCCGCGGCGACGCGCTGGTTGAAGCGCGATTTTCCCAAAGCCGCCTGCAGCAGGTCTCTCTCGGCTTCCCGCATCCGCTCTTTGAAGTTGGTAGGTAACAGCGGTTCGGGACGGCGGGCCCGCGGCGTCTGCGGCGACGGTTCACCCGGGTTGCCGCGCAGTTTGAACGGTGAATCGAACGGGTCGAAGGCGATGCTGCTGATCTTGCGCGTTCTGTCCGTGGACCGGTAAACCGAGCGTTCTACCGCGTTCTTGAGTTCTCGTACGTTGCCGGGCCAGTCATGGCGGAGCAACGTCGAAGACGCACGTGGGCTGAAGCCCGCGAAGTACTCCAGTTTCATCTCGCTGATCATGTTCACGGCGAACGCATGCGCGAGCGGCATGATGTCCTCGGTCCGTTCGCGCAGCGGCGGTATCGTGATGACGTCGAACGCCAGGCGGTCCAGGAGATCTTTGCGGAAAGTTCCGGCCGCTGCGAGGGCGCGCAGGTCGGCATTGGTCGAGCCGACGATGCGCACGTTCACACTCACGGTGTCGCTTCCGCCGACGCGTTGGAGTTCTCCGTATTCAATGACCCGCAGGATTTTCTCCTGCATACGAAGTGAAATGGTGGCCAGTTCGTCCAGTATCAGCGATCCACCGTCCGCTCGTTCAAAGTGTCCGGTATGCGCGGTAATCGCTCCGGTAAAGGCGCCGGCCTCATGGCCAAACAACTCGGATTCCAGGATGGACTCGGTCAGCGCGGCGCAATTGACCTTCACCATCGGCTGGTCCCAGCGTCCGGACAGATAGTGCAGCCGGGACGCGATCAGTTCTTTTCCGGTGCCCCGCTCACCAACGACCAGCACCGACTTGTTCAGCGGCGCCGCCCGCGACACATGCTCCAGCATTTCCAGAAATGCTGGGGCTTCGCCGATAATCGGTTGATTTTTGGGCTCTGTTTGCATTGGCTTTTTATACCATATTAAGGCGAAAAAAGCCTAAAAATGGTGAAAAAAACCACTCTCCGGACGTCAAAAGCACCCCTATTCTCAGATTAAATGTTTTTAAAAACAACGCCTTATCGAGACAAGTTTTACTTGGCACGGAATCTGCATTTCCATACGCGGAGTCCGTATTAACCAGAGGATAAAGGCATGGGCATATTCACCAGATTCAGCGACATCGTGAACTCGAACATCAACGCGATTCTCGACAAGGCGGAAGACCCCGAGAAAATCGTCCGGCTGATGATCCAGGAAATGGAGGACACGCTTGTCGAAGTACGATCGGCGGCGGCGCGTTCTATCGCCGACAAAAAAGATCTGAACCGTAAATTGACCGCTCTCGAGCGAGAACAAAACGAATGGGACGGTAAAGCCGAACTCGCACTGCGCAAGGGGCGCGAAGACCTCGCAAAGGCGGCTTTGGTAGAGAAATCCAGAGCGACGGCGGCCGCGGAGATCATCAAGGCGGATTACGTCGCGATCGACGAGGGTCTCGGCAAGCTGAACGAAGACATCTCCAGACTCGAAGCGAAGTTGCAGGACGCAAAAGCGCGTCAGAAATCGCTGCTTGCGCGTCACAAGACGGCAAACAGCCGACTCGCCGCGAGAAAGAAGATCCACGATTACAAGATCGACGACGCGATGGTCCGGTTTGAACAGTACACCCGCCGAATCGACGACGTCGAAGGGCGGATCGAGGCATACGACCTTGGCTTGCCCAAAGATCTCAACCACGAATTTGCGGGTCTCGAGGCCGAGGACGTCGTCGCCAAGGACCTGGATGAACTCAAGAAGCGTGTTGCAGGAACTCCTGCCGGTGCTTCGGAAAACGAACAATAATTAGGAGACGGCATTGACTTCGATCCTTGGCGCCGCGCTGATCGTTTTTCTGGCAGTCCCAGCACCGATATTTATCGTTCTCTATTTCATTACCAAGTGGAAGCAGTCACGCGAGATGAGCGGTGCGGACGAACGGATGCTTGAAGATCTGTGGGGCCTTTCTCAGCGGCTCGAGGAGCGCCTCGAATCGCTGGAAACCATACTTGACAATGAAGTGCCGGAATGGAGGAGAAAACTATGAGCAGAGGCACCTGGAATCTTGACCACGGACCGCTGCGCGGTTTGTACAGGGACCGGGAGAACGGATGGATGTTCGGGGTCTGTGCGGGCCTCGCCGAGTATCTCAATTTTCGAGTAGGACCCGTGAGAATCGTTGCGGTGGTGTGCCTGATTCTGTTCTTTTGGCCAACGGTGCTCATTTATGTCGCCGCGACGTTTTTGTTTCGTGAAAAGCCGTTGATCTACTCGGGACGCGAGGCGGAATACGAATTTTGGCGAAGATCGTCGTGCAGAGACCGGTGGAGCCGCCTATGACGGCTCATGACACCATCCCCAGGCGACGCTTCTACCGGAGCTCGAACCGCGCGATGATTGGCGGAGTTTGCGCGGGTCTTGCGGACTACTTCGGGTTTAATCTCAGGGTGACTCGTGTTCTGGCCGTCATTTCGCTGCTGGTCGCGATGCCGGCGACGCTCTTGGCGTACTTCGGGACGGTGTTTCTCGTCCCCAAAGACCCGAAGAGAACCGTATCGCCGGAATACGATCCCGATTTCCGAAGGGCGCTCCGCTCCGATCCGAGTGCGACAATGACGGAGGTCGGCCGGCGATTCAAAAAACTGGATGCGCGATTGGCCCGATTGGAACGCTACGTGACGTCACCGCGATTCGATCTGGATCAGGAATTCAGAAAACTGTAACAACAAACAGCAGCAGATTGAGGGAGGAAGACTACGGATGAACGGCACTTTCATATTTGTACTGCTCATTATCGCGATGGTCATGGCTAGCGGTCTCATCAAAACCTGGATTGAACAACGCAACAAGGCTCCGGAAACGGATGCGGACGCAGAGAGCATGCTGGCTAAGATCGACCTGCTGGAGGAGCGAATTCAGGTTTTGGAACGGATCGTCACCGAACACAATATCGACCTGCGGCAGCAAATCGATAACCTGTAAATTGCCGGAATCCCAATTATGTCGCCAGATACGATCAGGGGGTTACTCGTCGAGTACGGCGTATCCGGGGAAGCGGGCGCCTGCGTCATCATTGCTCGCGCGAAACGCCCCGTCGAGCTTACCGAAGCGAACATCACCTGGCGCGATGACGTGCTGAACGTATCGGACCTGGGACAACTCGATCGTTGTTCGCTTGCAATCGTATTTGCACAGATCGAGCATCTCGGAAAAGCCGACGCCGTCCACCTTCTGGCGCGGCTGAGAGACCATTATGCTGAACGAACGCTTGTCTGCGATACGCAAAAGGTGTTTACGTCAGCGGAACTGCTGGCGCTGGGCTACCTGAAGCAAACACGCCCGCCGGACGGCGAGCGCTGGTATTTACACGATCCCGAAGAGTTCTTCGAGCGACGCGAGTGGAACAATTCGCGGGACTGGGCAAATCCCGCGAACTTCGACAAGTTCCGCTGGTAGCCGTCTTACTGTTCCCGGGTTCTAAACGCCTGAACCTCGGTATTGAATGCCGCCGCAACGGTTTCCATTTCGTCGACAGCCGCGTTGTATTTCTTGTTCAGCATGTCTTCTCGCTGCTGCTCGTCCTCCGGCAGCAGGTTGTCCATTGTGGATCGCGCGGCTTTCTCCTCGGCGACAATACAGTCCAGATAGGCCTCCATCTCGGCCACATACTTCTTGACGGCGCGTTGACCTTCCAGCATTTCTTCTTTTGTCGCAATACCGCCGTTTGGCATGTCCACCTTTACGGGATAGTTGCAGGCGAAAACTGCCGGCGCTGCAAGCAGGCAAGAAGTGCAAACAAATAGTTTAATGATTTTTGTCATAACAATGCATCGGGTTGGAGTAAGGAGCGTGTCGCCGCTGTTTGTTGCCACCCGGCGGCCGGCCTCAATTTAATCATTTTGCATGAGCCGAGTGAAGGCCGGGTGAAATACAAAGAAAAACAGTGTGTTATGTCAAGGCCGACAGACCCTGACAACTCAGGCGAAAAGTGCGCGGTACTTGTCGGTTCCCTCTGCCTGCGAAAGGACGAGTTCGAGGTAGTCGTCGGAACTCACGGGGTTGCCGAACAGTAATCCCTGGACGAACGCGCAACCCAGGTTCTGCAGAAAACCCAGCTGATCTTCCGATTCCACCCCTTCCGCGACTACCTCCATGTTCAGGCTCTTGCCCATCTGGATAATAGTGCCGACGATCGTAGCGTCGTCGGGATTGACCGCAACGTCTCGCACGAACGACTTGTCAATCTTGAGCGTGCTGATCGGGAACTGTTGCAGTGCGCTCAGTGACGAATAACCGGTGCCAAAATCGTCGATGGCCAGATGTAAGCCAAGAGAATACAGTTCGTTGAGAATCTTTACGGTTCGAGTCGGATTCTCCATCAGCGTCGTTTCCGTGATCTCCAGTTCAAGAGAAGTCGGCGACAGCTCATAACTGCGCAGGATTCCGCTGATACGATTGATGAAGTTCGCTTGACGAAGCTGTTTGAGCGAAAGGTTCACGGACACGCGTCCGGGTGAGGAGACTGAACGTTGCCAATAGCGGAAATCCTCGCAAACGCGGTCGAGCACCCATTCGCCGATCTCCACGATCAGGTTGTTCTCCTCGGCGAGCGGTATGAAATCAGCCGGCAGGATGATGCCGCGTTCGGGAAGATCCCATCGCACCAGCGCCTCCGCGCCGACGACCTCGCCGGTTTCGATGTTGTAACGGGGATGGTAGCGGACCAGCAGTTCGTCCCGCTCGAAAGCGCGCTTGAGTTTGCTTTTGGTCATGAGCCGCTCGACGGCGGTGTGGTTCATTTCCGGGCGATAGTAGGACGAGAGATTCCCGCCGCCTTTCTTGGAATGATAGAGCGCCGCATCGGCGTTTCGGATCAGGTCGATCACGTTTGCCGCGTCACTTGGATAACAGGCAATACCCATGCTTGCGGTCATGAAAACTTCATGTCCCTGGACGTAAAACGGCTCGGCAAGCCGGTTCAGTACTTTCCGAGCGAGCTTGTCCAGATGCTTTTTTATCTCGGGGCTGGGCTTCAGACGGTCTACTATCACGGCAAACTCGTCACCGGCCAGTCTGCCGATGACGCAATCTTCCGGTAAAGTCTCGGTTAGCCGGTTGGCCACGGTCTCGAGGGTAGTGTCACCGGCAAGATGGCCAAAAGTGTCGTTGATCTCCTTGAAGTAATCGATATCGATGTAGAAGAGTGCGAGGGAATTGTCGGCTCGTTTGGCTCTCGCAATCGCACGCTGCAGCAGGTGCTGAAACTGCATGCGGTTGGGTATTTTGGTAAGGGCGTCGATTCTTGCCAGATAGCGGATACGCTTCTCGGCTTTGCGGCGCTCGGTGATATTTTGTGCTGCGTAGATGTGCGTCCCCGCAGCGTCATTCATCGGTTCGATGACGGAGCCCGTGTACGATACGGGAATCGATTCGCCGTATTTGCTGATCAGGATCGCCTCGTCCGGAATGCTGGTCTCCGAACTGGTCTGCAGTTTGCCGCTTTTGGTGGAATCGACGATGTCGTCAATAGGGGTGTTGAGCAGCTCTTCCTCATCGAAGCCGAGCATGCGTGTCGTCGCCTCATTGATACGAGTCACGAGACCGTCGTCGTCGGTCACGATGATCGCCTCGTTCATCCCTGACAACATTTTGTCCATATAATCGCGTGACACGGTCGTCTTCTGCAGTTCCTCGCGCATTTCGTTGAACACCAGCGCCAGATCGCCAAGGTCATCGCTGTGTCCGACCTTCAATGGTTCACCGAAATTGGAATGGCTCAGTTTCTCCGCCTGTATCCTCAATTCCAGGATTCTGCGCGATTGATCCCGGACGACAAGCCAAATGACGGTTCCGCAGAGCGCCACGCCAAACAGGGCGGTCGCAAAAATTCGCATGAAACTCGCAGCCCTTCGTTCCGAGTCCTGGGCGAGCAGAAGCTCCCGAAATGCGGTGGTCTCGGTTACGACCGAGTCGAGGGAAAAACTGCCATAGAGCGTGCCCGAGGGCGAGTCCACGCCCTTCACGGCGTAGCTGAGATAGAAGTTCTCGGACGTCCTGTCAACGGGCTCGTTGAAGACGGTGGACGCCACGGTGCCGACGCTCACCGATTCACCGTTGGCGGCAACGTAACGGAGACCGTTCAGATCGTCCGATCCGTTCAAGGCGGCTTGCATGACGTTTGCGATATCGGCCGTCTCGGCTACGGCGCTGTGCAACGCGATGGCATCGGCAATACGATGCATTCGACCACGCGCCCGCCGCTCGAAACTCGCTGCCTGGGCAGCGTCGAATTGCTCGGCGCTCGTTCCCACCAGTTGCCCGCTCAAGGTTCTGTACTGGCCGTAGAAGACGGTCAGCATGAGGCCGCCGACGACAAGCGAGAGCGTTGCCGTCAGGGCGAGATATCTTGGAACGGTTTTGCCGGTCATTGCATCATTTGACCCTGGCAGCTCGCGCGGATTCAATCCACCGTATGTCCCAGCTTGCTGCCGGTATCTTATTGTTATATCGCAGCAGTGGCCGGGTGGTCTGGCCGCCGTGATGCGTAGCAGAGGTCCTTGTCAGTGTAGCTTAGTTTACCACTGAGCCCAGCGGCAATCGCAAATACACGTATAAATTGCGGTTTTGCCCATATGCCAGGAATGGGCGCTTTCCGGGGTGGTTCGGCTGCGAGAGCGGCAATCGAGCCGGATCCGGCTCCTGTAGATTCCAGGTTGGGAAGGTATTTTTTATTTAAAATCAGTGAATTATCGTTTTTCGGTTGCGCCCGGTCGCGCGCTTCCACGAGTTTAGCCCAGGCGTTTCTCCTCGTATTCCAGCGGCTTCGACTGTCCGGTGGTTTTCATGACCCCCTCGACAATTGCGCCGACCGCGACCGCAATGGATTCGCCGGATACGGTACCGTTGATTCGCGCGGTTTCACTGATCTCCACGTTGCCGCTTGCGTCCACGTTACCTTCAATCGTACCGGCCACGATGACCGTTACGGCCTTGATCGTGCCCTTCCAATAGCCTTTGGCCGCCAGGGTCACCGAGCCGTCGAGGTCACAATCGCCGTCGACCTCGCCGTTAACCATGTAGTCGCCGTTGCCGGTAATGGTTCCGGTGATTTTGCAGCCTTCGCTGATCAGTGTCGCAGGGCCGTTTGAACGGTCCCGCAGGCGCCGAAGTTTCGATTCACTCATCTCGACATAGTCTCCAGGTTCGGTGCGCTGACTCAAATTGAGCCGTCACTATGATAGTACGGCCGGAGAGGTCGAATTGTGAATCAATCGACATACTAGGGCCTGTTAACCCCATGCGAGTCGTCCCCGCCGGTCCTCGCGCCTTGATTGGCGCCATTTGCGGCTCAACAGGGATCACTCGCATGGGGTTAACGGGCCCTAGTGCTTGTCGTCGTCGATATATCCGTATCCCATGGTGCGAATCGACGTGAGGATGCCGCCCTCGAACACCAGTTGGCGCATCAGCTTCCTCGGCCCGAAGTTGAACAGCATTTCGGTGACGAGAACCTCCTGTTGGAAGTGTCCGTAGCTCTGTGGGTGGCGATGGCGATTGGTAATCACCACCCGCCTGCCGTACTGGTATGAGCGGATGACGTAGCCGATATCTCTCACGGACACCGGCTCGCCGCACAAACGGATGACTTCGGCGACGTGCATGCCGTCTTTGATAATTCGAGATTTGCAGCGAAACGCGTGCGCCGGATCGCTGACGGTCAACAGCAACAGCCCGGCGACGATCGTTGCGCCTAGCGTTTTGCGTGTCCTGTCGGTCGTCCGCATATTGAGGAGCAAGGAATTCGTTCGGGAACGTGCCATTGTAGGCAATAAGCGGGTCTTTCGCACGATTGCGGGCCAATTCTCAATCGTACGGCGCGGTTCCGCAAAGTCCGGATCGCCATAAGCGGCCCGGCGTAAACAATTCAAGCTTCGGTTGCGGCGCCGTCTGTGCATTGGAAGTCTGCCGGAGCGCCTGTATAGTCCGCACACTATCGTCAGGCTAGGGCCTGTTAACCCTAAGGACCTGCACCATTGGACACGTCATTTGACGAGAGACTGAAAGCGCTCGCCGAAAGCGCTCCCGTGGATGTCCTGCGCGGCGGCCGCAAAGGGGTCGAGAAAGAGTCCCTGCGCGTCAGCACCGATGGCACCTTGTCCCAGAAATCGCACCCGGCCGCTTTGGGCTCGGCGCTCACGAACGAGTACATTACGACTGATTTCTCCGAAGCCCTGCTCGAATTCGTCACGCCGGCTTTTGCAAACACCTGGGAGACTCTCCGGTTCCTCTGCGACATCCACCAGTTCACCTACGCCAACCTGGACGATGAGCTGTTGTGGGCGTCCAGCATGCCCTGCCTTATCATGCCGGACGGCGACATTCCTCTGGCCCGCTACGGGGACTCGAACGTCGGCCGGATGAAAACGATCTATCGGCGGGGTTTGGGTCACCGCTATGGCCGGGCCATGCAGACGATCGCCGGCCTGCACTTCAATTATTCGGTCCCGGAGTCCTTCTGGGCGATCTATCAGGATCTGGAGAAAAGCAAACACGACGCCGACGCGTTCAGGTCGCATGCCTACCTCGGTTTGATCCGGAATTTCAGACGATTTGGTTGGCTTGTGCTTTATCTGTTCGGCGCATCGCCGGCCGTTTGCAAGTCTTTTGCCGCCGGCAGCGACGCGGGGTTGGCCGAGTTCGACAGGGAGACTCTCTACGAGCCATTTGCAACGTCTCTCAGGATGAGCGATCTGGGCTATAGCAACAAGACGCAGGCAAGCATCAATATCTCGCTCAACGATCTCGAAGAGTACATTCGCGGCCTCAGCGCGGCAATCGACACCCCGGAACCCGATTACGAGAAGTTTGGTCTGGTGGTGGACGGCGAGTACCAGCAGTTGAGTTTGAATAAACTGCAGATCGAGAACGAATACTACAGCTCGATCCGGCCCAAGCGCGTTGCGCGCTCGGGCGAGCGACCAACGTCGGCGCTATGCCGCGGCGGCGTCGAGTACATCGAGATCCGTTCGCTCGATCTTGGCCTTTTTGACCCCGTGGGAATCAATCAAAACACCATGCGTTTCATGGAGGCATTCCTGCTTTACTGCCTGTTTTGTGACAGTCCTCCGCTCGACGATGCGGGTTGGGACGAGGTCAATGCAAATCACGCCGGCGTCGCAAAACGCGGCCGGGACCCCGAACTCAAACTTCGGCGCGGCGGATCCCGGGTTGCGTTGCGCGACTGGGCCAACGAAATCGTCCGCGGCGTGCAGCAGGTCGCGGACATGATCGACGGAGGCAGCGAGCACCAGGACTATCGTCAGGCCGTCGATGCCCAGATGCTGCTGGTCAACGATCCTGAAGCAACGCCGTCGGCGAGGATTCTGCAGGAACTCAGGGAACGGAAAATGGGTTTCTTTAGATTTGCGTTACGGTGTGCCGAGAAGCACAAGGAATACTTTGCAGCGCTGGCGCCGTTGGGAGAAGACCGATTGGCGATGTTCGAGAAGGAGGCCGCAGAATCGTTGCTGCGCCAGCGGCAAATCGAGGCAAGCGATGAGATAAGCTTTGCGGACTATCTCGCTAACTATTACGCTTCCTGACGCGGCTCAGTCCGGCAGCGGTTCGCCGGTAGCGTAAGCATGAGCGCGATGCAGTTCCTGCATGCGCACGGTCAAATCGCCCGGCTTTCCGTTCCCGATCGTCCTGCCGTCGGCCTCGAGGACCGGCGTCAACTCCCCCATCGTGCCGGTGGTGAAGACCTCGCTTGCCGTGTAAAGCTCGGTAAGCGAAATATTCTTTTCGGCCGCCGCGACATTCTCCCGATCGGCGATGTCGAGGATCATTCTGCGCGTCAAGCCCGGCAGGCAGGCGTCAGCGAACGGTGTAAGCAATAGGCCGTCGCGCACGACAAACAAATTGGTATCGTTCGTCTCGGAAACGAAGCCGTTTACGTCGAGCATTATGGCGCTGTCGACACCCGCGACGTTCGCCTCGATTGCGGCGAGAATGTTGTTGAGAAGGTTGTTGTGGTGGATCTTGGAATCGAGGCATTGCGGGGTGTTGCGCCGGACCGACGCCGTGATGACGCGAATTCCCGAGTCCGAATAGACGGGCGGCTTCCATTCGGCAAGCACGATCAGACTGCAGCCGGCCTGATTCAAACGCGGATTCATCCCTGACGTGATTTTCTCTCCGCGCGTCAACGTCAGTCGGATATGCGTATCGTCTCGCATGCCGTTCGCTTCGAGCGTCTGAAATATCGCGTCTCGGACGGTGTCGGAATCGGGGACGCCGGCGAAAGCGAGCGCCTTGGCGGAGTGTTGTAGGCGTTCCAAATGACCGTCCAGGGCGGCAATGCGGCCGCGATAGACGCGCAGGCCTTCCCAGACCGCGTCGCCTCCCTGGACGACGCTGTCGAACACCGACACTTTGGCGTCGTTTCTCGGCAGCAGTTTGCCGTTGACGTAGATCAGTACGTCTTGATTTCGGGGGTCCACCAAAGCCACGTATCAACTCCTTTAGCCGCGAATTGCGTGCGAATACAGCTTATCGTAGTAGGGACTGCATTCGTCCAACAAGCTTCTCAGGGATTCGGGAAAACTTGCTTTGGCCCGGTAGCTTTGAAATCCGGTGCTCTTGTGGACCGACTCGTACCAGTGCTTGGCCCAAATGCCGTCCGACTTGTGGGGCCCCGCCGACCAGCTGAGCATCTCGTCGCCGAACGGAACGTCGAGCGCCGCGCACAACCGGTGCAACACGCGCTTCGGGGCCAGCAGCAGCTCGCGCGCGTCCACGACTACCGGTGTTTTACCGGCCCGTCGGAGATTTCGGAAGAGCTGCCACTGGGTTGCGAGCCCGGTATCCGCAAGACCCGCGTCCGGGAGCTGCACGGTCAATGACGGCAGCATGTCCCTGGGGTCACGAATCAGGAAGACGTTCTCGGTCCGGTCCATGAATCGCAGGTCCATATCGACGAGGTGATGAGCCATCTGCTTCATGAACAGGATTTTCTTGTCCGCCGCGTAATTCGCGCCAAGGAGTTTTCGCATGACGGCATTACCGTCACAGTTGACGGCGGCCAACACCTCTTCTCGTCCCGGATGATCCGCGCCGGTCGTACGCAAGTAGTGTCCGTAAAGAGGCTCGTCGACGACCAGGGTGTCCTCCCGTTCCGCAAAACTGTACATGAGCGCTGTGGATACGTTGCGTGGGCCTGACCACAAACAGATGTGTTTCATACACTGACTCTCAACTACCGGCGGTCGCTGCAATCCGACGCCGCGCTGATCTTAGTCGAACGACGGCTTGTCGTGATCTGCCGTTTCCAGCCGCCCCGCGGACTGTGCTCCCGTTCACAGTTCGCCTCATTCGGGCTGTGCAAACTGATTGATTTAACTAAAATTGCCGGGTCGGAAGTGTTCGCAAATGCTTCCATTCGTGGAGTTAGCGTTGTTCAAGACTTTTATTTTTGGCGTCATCATCGGAATCGGGGCAGCCGGTGCCTTGCTGTATTTTGTGCCCGCCGTCGATCAGGGTCGCGAGCGCTCGATTATCTCCGTCCAGGCAAATGGTGGCAATCGCGAGGCGTTCCACGTCAATCTGCCCACGGACCGAATATTTTCGGGACGGTCGGGAGCCGGTGAAGCGTTTCCAGCGGGCGCAAACTGGCCCGAGTCCCTGGAAGTCACGAACGCGCAGGCCGAGTTGTTCAAGGTCCGAAATGAGGCGGAGCAGGTTGTGGGCGTCGCCAGCCGTATCTCCGCCGACGACGATCAACCCTTCGTCGAGTGGGTCTTGCACATGCCGGCGCGAGGGACGCTTTATCTGATCCTGGAGAGCAGCCCGACGGCGGCCGGAAATCGCACCGGCAGCCTACACGCCGGCAGCCGCGAGTTCGCCGATCTTCGAGGCTCGGTTGTCGAGCGGTATCAGGCGGAGCCCGGCGGTGAGGGGGAATACTCGACGGGGCGACTCGAACTCGTCACGGTGCTGGTCGGGCCGGACGCCCCGCCGACGTCGTTCGCCGAAGACGAGCCAGCGACGGAGGGTGGGGGATGAAGTACCTGATTTCACTGCTCGTCGGCATCGTTTCGGGTGTCGCGTTGTTTTTAGCCGCTCTGTATTTCAACCCGTTTGGCGCCAGTCAGTCCGTTTCACCGCTGGCGGTCAGCAGCCAGCGGCAGCTGAGCCTCAATTTCACCGGTGTGCCGTCCGAGTCGGTGCTGTATACGAACAGCGGTGAGTCCGCCGCAATTCCGTATCCGGAGAAGACGGCCGAACTCTGGGAATCGACGGTGCGCCAGAGCAGAATTGCGGCCGTAGAGCTTCACAACGGCCGCGGCGAACCGATCGGTGTCGGTATCAAGTTTTCGTCCGACTCGGAGGATACGCAAGTATTGAACTCCCTGGCTATCGTCGACAGCGCCTGGCACATATACATACCCGGACGGGGCACTCTATTCGTAGACCAGCGTGAGAACTACTGGTCCTATTTACGTGACGTCATCATCAAGGCCCGCTGGAACTCCGCGGACAACTGGCGCGGCGCATGGAACCGCGTTATGACGAGCGGCCCAAACGCCATCGGCACCGCGCGGGTGAGGGGCGGAAACGGTGAGTTCGCCGGTATAGAGTCAGAGGCCGTCGAATCATTGCAGGCGACGGCCTACTCGGTGAAAAGGGGGCCGGTGTCGATGCACGGCAGTCTGGCAATCACTTTGCCGGATGCGCGTTCTCCGCAGACAGCGCAGCAAAACTGATCGACGCGGCTGGTCGACTCAGCGGACGCTCTCCATATCTTTTAGCGCGATCGCCGGATCCGCGAGAACCTCCGGCTCGATGACCGCGCGCTCCGCGATGAGTTTTTTCGATTGCATGAAATCGCGCGGTTGGTTGACGGCGTCAATCGCGATCAGGCGGCCGTTTTTCAGATACAAACACGAGAAGGCCGACGTTGCGGGATCACCGCGAATGACGACTTCGTCATGACCCTCCGAAAGCCCCACGATCTGCAGCTTCAAGTCGTATTGATCCGACCAGAACCAGGGCACCTGAGCATACTCGCTAAGCTGCCCGCACAGATTGGCGGCGGCGGTCTTGGCCTGCTCCAGGGCGTTGTGTACCGATTCGAGCCGAACGTCCCGGCCAAGCAACCGATTCGGGTGATAGGTGCAGTCACCCACTGCGAATATGTCCGGGTCTGAGGTTTGACAGCTGCAATCAACCACGATCCCGTTGTTCACCGCGAGATCCGCCTCTGCCGCAAGCGCCGTGTTGGGTTCGACGCCGACGCCGATTACAATGAAATCAGCGGCAATCCGATCGCCGCCGCCGGTCTGCACGGCCGACACGTGTCCATCGCCGAGGAACGCCTCGACACAGGTCGACAGCAGCAGCTTCACGCCGTGCTTTCGATGCGCGTCTTCGTAGAACGCCGAAACCTGAGGCGATACAACTCTGCTCATGACCCGGTCCATGGCCTCGATGACCGTAACCTGGACGCCTAGCGTCGCCGCGACGGCGGCAACTTCGAGGCCGATGTACCCGGCTCCGACAATCGCGAGGCGCCTTGCGTCCTTGAGCGACGCCCGAATCCCGTCGACGTCGGCGATGGTGCGCAGATAGAAAATGCCGGCAAGATCGACGCCCGGCAAATCGACGCGCCGCGGCTGCGCTCCCACGGCCAGAACGAGTTTGTCGTAGGCGATTTCCTTGCCGGAATCGATGAGCACGCATTTCTGTTTTCTGTCGATACGCGTCACTCGCGCGTCGAGCAGCACGCGAGTTGTGTCGTCGTCGTAAAAGCTTTCCGGCTTGAAAAACAGACGTTCGGCGGCCAGTTCGCCCGCCAGATACTTCTTGGAAAGCGGCGGGCGCTGATACGGCAGCCAGGGTTCGTCACCCACGAGCGTGATTCGCCCCTCGAACTTGTGCTGCTTTAACGACGCCACTACCTGGCCGGCCGCGTGACCGGCGCCCACTATCACAATTTCATTTGGCATAAAAGATCGCTCTTCGGATACGGTTGCCTACATCGCACTAACGCCACCGTCAAGCAATAGCTCGGCGCCGGTCATGAAATTCGATTCGTCCGACGCCAGATAGAGAACGGCGAACGCGACGTCGTCGGGATGGCCGATCCGCCCAAGCGGAATCTGTCGTTTGAGCTTTCTGACCGTCTCGTTCTTGTCGGACGATTTGGCCATGCCGTCCAGTATCGGGGTGTCGACAAATGCAGGATGTACCGAGTTACAGCGAATTCCGTTGGCGGAGCGCGCGCAGTGCAGAGCGACCGATTTGCTCAGATGCCGGACCGCCGCCTTGGCGGAATTGTAGGCGGCCAGGTTGTGGCCCGCGATGATGCCGGATACCGAGGAGATGTTCACGATAGAGCCGCCGCCGCTCTTTGCCATTATCGGGATCGCGTATTTGCAGCCGAGGAATACGCTGTCCAGATCGACGGCGTGAACCCTGCGCCAGGACGCAAGCGATTCCTCCTCGACGCTGGCCATGGAACCGATGCCGGCGTTATTCACCAGGACGCTCAGTCCCCCGAGTTCATCGTCCGCAAACTCGAGTGTCTTCCGCCAAGCGTCTTCGTTGGTGACGTCCTGCACACGCGCCGTCGCGCGGCCGGGATGCTCCCGATTTATTCGTTCGGCCTGTTCGCGGACACCTTTTTCGTTGATATCCGTGAGCAGGACCGTCGCTCCCTCCATCGCGAGACGCGACGCGATCGCCGCGCCAAGGCCCTGCGCCGCGCCGGTGATCAGAGCGATTTTGTCCTCTACTCGTCCCATCTGTTTACACCGTGTGTGCCGGCAAGCGTCCGGATTCACAATTTTACAAAACGTATGTGCGGATTAAGGCACAGCCAGCATTCTACGACGTTGCCTCGAACATCGACAGTTACGCCCGGCAGGGGGTGTCCGTCGTTTTTTACGTCGACCTTGGTTATGCTTGGTGCCGCATTGATCGGGGGTGGGAAATGACAAATACGCACGCGATTCGGATTCGTGAATTCGGCGGACCGGAGGTTCTGGAATACGTCGAGGTGGAATTGCCCGAACCGAAGGCCGGCGAGGCAACCATCCGGCACACGGCGATCGGTTTGAATTTCATCGACACGTATCACCGGACAGGCCTGTATCCGATGGACCTGCCCGCCGGTTTGGGCAGCGAGGCGGCGGGCATCGTCGAGGCGGTTGCTGCGGACGTCGACGTCGTCAAGCCCGGCGACCGGGTGGTTTACACCGGACGGCCCGCCGACGCCTATTCCGAACGGCGCAACTTTCCGGCTGCGCAGCTCGTGCCGATCCCGGAAGCGGTGAGCGACGAGGTCGCGGCAGCGGCTTTACTCAAGGGATTGACCGCATGGTATTTGTTACGACGCAGTTATCCCGTACAGGCCGGAGATCCCGTTCTGCTGTATGCCGCGGCCGGCGGCGTTGGTTCAATCGCCAGTCAATGGGCCAAGCACCTCGGTGCGGTGACGATCGGTGTCGTCAGTACGGACGCCAAAGCCGAGCTTGCTCTGGCGCAGGGCTGTTCACACGTCATTATGGCCGGCAGCGACGATATTCCCGCGCAGGTTCGTGCGCTGACCAATGGAGAAGGTGTCGCTGCGGCCTACGACTCGGTTGGCAGGGACACGTTCTTCACGTCACTGGATTCGTTGCGGCCGCACGGTGTCATGGTGACCTTCGGCAACGCGTCCGGCCCGGTCGAGCCGTTTGCGCCCGCTGAACTCGCCAAACGCCATTCCCTGTACGTCACTCGACCGGTGTTATTCGATTTCATCGATACGCGCGAGCGGCTCCTCGAAGCGTCCGCGGAACTGTTCGGCGTTCTGGCCAGCGGCGCCGTCGAGATCAGCGTCAATCAGCGGTACCCTCTGACCGAGGCCGCACAGGCGCACCGCGATCTCGAAGCCCGAAAAACCACCGGTTCCACCGTGCTTCTGCCGTAACCGGCTTCTTGCCGTGAGTTCCGGCGAATCCGGTCAGACGGGCACCAGCGGCCAGAACACCGGCAGCAAAACGATGACCGCGATGAAAACCACGATCGTCAGCGGCACACCCACCTTCAGGTAGTCCACGAAACGGTAGCCGCCGGGACCCATTACCAGGATGTTGGCGGGGTGCGAGATGGGGCTCGTGAAGCTTGCCGACGCGGCCATGGCGACCGCCATCATCGCCGTTTCGGGCGCAAATCCCATGTCCGCCATCGCCGACAGTACGATGGGCGACATCAGTACGACCAGGGCCGCGGTAGGAATGATCATCGTGGCCATGGCGGTGAGTAAATAGAGACCGACGATAACCGGCCAGGGTCCGGAGTCTCCCAGCATCTCCATGACCTGATTGGCAAGGTATTGCGCCGCGCCGGTGTCCTGCATCGCGGTGCCGAGCGGCAGCATCCCGGCGATCAGGAAAATCGCCCGCCAGTCGATCGCCCGGTACGCCTGTTCCATGTTCAGGCAGCCGGTCAGTACCATGATCGTGCCGCCGACGACAGCCGCGACGGAAATCGGCGCGTAGCCGGCCATGACCGCGCCAACGACGCCCAGCATGATCATGGCGGCGAGCGGAGCCCGGCGGGTGTCCGGCGGTTTTTGGCCCAACGGCGTCAAAACGAGGAAATCCGAATCCTGGTCCAGCAGCTCCAGGCGGTCACGGGGGCCGAGCATCAGCAGCGCGTCGCCAACCTGAAGACGTTCATCGGCCAATTCCGTGCCGATCGTCTGTCCCTCCCGCCATATTCCGGCGAGCTCGATGCCGTAGCGTTCGCGAAAATTCAGTTCACCAACCGTTTTCCCGGCAAGCGAACTGCGCGGGTCGAGTGTCGCGTCCATCAGCGTGAGGCGTTCCGACTCCAGAGCGCCGAGACTGGGGCCGGCCTTGGTTTCGACCTCCAGTTCCTGGAGTCCTCGCAGGACGTCGAGGTCTTCGGGCTGCCCTTCGATCAACAGCAGATCGCCGCCCAGCAGGATTTCGTCGCCGCGGGGCATGACGGTCAGTTTGCCGTCGCGAAAAATGGCGCCTACGCGGAAATCGAACACGTCGGCCAAACGGCTTTTCCTGAGCGACGACCCGGACATTTCGCTTTCCTTCGGCAGGCGCACGACAAACAGGCGTTCATCGGCCTGGTACAACTCGCTCAAATCCCCCTCGGAGAGGCGATTGACCTCACTGAAATCCGAAAACTTGTCCAGATCCTCGATCGCGGCGATCTCTCCCTGGACGAGAAGCTGATCGCCCGCCCGAATCGGGACGTAGGCGAGATTTGTCAGCCGGTACGAGTCCTTCCGCCGCATGCCGGCGACGCTGACGTTGAATCGGCTGCGGAAGCCAGCAAGTCGGATGAGTTCGGAGACCAGCGGCGAGCCTTCCGCAATCCTAACCTCGGCGTAAGCGATTTTTGACGCGACCATGGATTTCAGGACCGGCGCCTCGCGCTCGATGACCAGGTCACTCCAACGCTGCAGCTCCCTGAACTGATCGACGCGCCCCTGGACCAGCAGACTGTCACCCGCGCGCAGCACGGTCTGCCGGCTGGGCAGCGCTTCGCTGCGACCGAAACGCACCAGGGCCAGAATGATCAGGCCGGTCGACGCACCGATTCGACTTTCGGCGAGCGTCTTACCCACCAGGACGGAATCCACCGGTACTCGCATCGTGAAGGTCTGCTCCTGCAGCTTGTAGCGGGAACGAAGGCTGCGCTGGCTGGCTTGCCGAATTCGCGCGGCGCGCGTTTTCGGAAGCCAGAACCGACCGACCAAGGCGACAAACAGGACGCCGATTCCCATTACCGCGGCGCCGATCGGCGTGAAGTCGAACAGCCCGAACGGCTCATACCCGTTTTGTGACAGCGCCTCGGCGATCAACAGGTTGGGCGGGGTCCCGATCAGCGTCATGAGCCCACCGAGCAGCGTGGCGTACGCCAGCGGCATCAGCAGTCTCGACGCCGGAATCCGGGTGCGCCGCGCCACGTCGACCGCCACCGGCAGCATCAGCGCCGCCACCCCGATATTGTTCATGAACGCCGACAGCACCGCGGCCGTTACCATGATCACGATAATCATGATGGACTCACGTCGCCCGGCAATGCGCATCACCTGGAAGCCGATGACGTTCGCTATGCCCGTGCGCGTCAGCCCTTCCGACAGGATGAACATCGCCCAGACGGTGATGACCGCGCTGTTGCTGAATCCCGCGAACGCTTCGGTCGGACCGACCAGGCCGGTAACCGCCAAAGCGCACAGCACCAACATCGCGACGACGTCCATACGGATCACCTCGCTCACGAACAGGATCAATGAGGTCAGGAGAATTCCGAGAACTAAGGCGATTTCGAACGTCATAGTTTGACTGTGCTGATGTCGGCCACATGGTAACGCAGAACGAATTCGATTCTTACTCGAAACCGGCAAACCCGCTGACTGCGCGACGGCGAAGCAAGTCGGTGCGAGCCGGCGCAAACACTGCCGGCGCGTGCTGACCGCGATCGGCTATCATGCTGGCCGGATTACTGTTACCGGGCGGTGCCATACATGTCATCAGAGGCGAACTATCTGCCGTTGAAACAGCGCAGATCCGAACGCGTGCAGATTCGCGGCGTCGACTATCACGTCAGCCGGTGGGGCGACGAGCGAAACCCGTTGTTGGTTTATCTGCACGGATGGGGTGATACCGGGTCCACCTGGCAGTTCGTCGTCGATTGTCTGAGCGATCGGTGGTTTGTGGTTGCGCCGGACTGGCGGGGATTCGGCAAGAGTGAACACGTCGGCCCCCACTACTGGTTTCCCGACTATCTCGCGGATCTGGACGCGTTACTCGGGATTTACAGCCCCGACTCCGCCGCGCGGCTGGTCGGGCACAGCATGGGAGCGAATGTCGTCGGTCTGTACGCCGGCGTCATGCCCGAGCGCGTGAAAGCGTTCATCAACGTCGAAGGTTTTGGCCTGGCGGACAGCGACCCCGCCAATGCTCCCGCCAACTACCGGCGTTGGATAGAACGGTCGGCTCGGGTGAGCGGGTACTCGACCTACGCGTCGATGGAGGAACTGGCGTCCAGGATTCTCGCGCGCAACCCCCGGATGCGCCGGGCCTTTGCGCTCTACGTCGCCGGGGAATGGGCCAGGCGAGGGGAGGACGGGATCATTCGGCTGTGGGCGGATCCCGCGCATCGTTTGCCGAACGCGGTCCAGTATCGACGCGCGGAGGCGCTCGCCTGCTGGGACCGGGTGGAGGCGCCGGTATTGCTCGTGCTTGGAGCCGAAACCGATTTCACCAGCGCGGCAAAACCCTGGATCGACCCCGACGAGTCCAAACACCCGTTTCGGGGCGCGCCGAGCCGATCGATTCCCGGAGCGGGACATATGGTCCACTTTGACGCTCCCGGCTCGCTGGCGGCGGCGATCGACGAGTTTTTGCTTGACTTGTGAATTCATACAGTGCTGTATAAAAAACCATATCTTTGAGTGGGCATGAAATGGTTCAGGCACGGCAGTGCGCAGGAAGCTATCTCGACGCACTGAATCCTCCGCAGCGCGAGGCCGCCTGCTACGGCGAGCGTCGCCCGGGGGGAGGATTCGAGGCCGGCCCCCTGCTCGTGATCGCCGGCGCAGGCACCGGAAAAACGACGACGCTCGCGCATCGCGTTGCGCATCTGATTGTCGAGGGAGTCAACCCGGAGCGTATTTTGCTGCTCACGTTCACCCGCCGCGCGGCGCAGGAAATGACCCGGCGCGTGGAGTCGATTGTCGGCAAGTCGAACGACGGTGGCCGGTTGACGACAAACGGTAGGTTGCGCTGGTCCGGCACGTTCCATGCGGTCGCCAATCGATTGCTCCGGCGTTACGCGCACAACCTGGACCTCGATCCCGGATTCTCGGTTCTGGACCGCGGCGACGCCGCCGACCTGCTGGACGTTGTGAGGCATGAACTCGACCTGTCGAAAAAGGCCCGGCGGTTTCCCAAAAAAGATACCTGCCTCGCGATTTATTCCCGCTGCGTCAACGCGCGTCATGCGCTTGCCGATACCTTGCAGGCCGCGTTTCCCTGGTGTGCGGAGTGGGAGCCCGAGCTGCGGTTGCTGTTTCGCACCTATGTCGAACGCAAACAGACCAATCAGGCGCTAGATTACGACGACCTTTTGCTCTATTGGGACCACCTGCTGGCCGATGCCGAACTGGCGGCCGAGATCGGCGCCTGGTTCGATCACGTGTTGGTTGACGAATACCAGGACACCAACAGGTTGCAGTCGAACGTTCTGCGTGCGCTGAAACCGGGCGGTGACGGGATGACCGTCGTTGGCGACGATGCACAGTCGATTTATTCGTTTCGTGCGGCTGACGTCGAGAACATCCTCGGTTTTCCCGATCGATTCGTGCCGCCCGCGAAGATCGTCACGCTGGAACAAAATTATCGCTCGAACCAGCCGATACTGGACACGGCGAATCGCCTGATCGGCGAGAGCGAACGCCAGTACCGGAAGAATCTGTATACCGCGAGCCGCGGCGGCGCCAAACCTGCTTACGTCACCGTGGAAGACGGTGATTCGGAAGCTGAATACGTCGCCGATGCCGTTTTGGAGAACCGCGAATCCGGAATGGCGCTGAAGAACCAGGCCGTGTTGTTCCGCGGTTCTCATCACAGTGATCGGTTGGAGCTCGAACTCGTGCGACGAAACATCCCCTACGTCAAATACGGCGGTTTGAAGTTTCTCGAGGCGGCCCACGTCAAAGATCTCCTCGCCGTTCTGAAATGGGCGGAGAATCCCCGTAATCAGGTTGCCGCTTTCCGAGCGCTGAAACTCCTGCCGGGTATGGGACCGTCCTTTGCATCGCGCGGATTTGAGGCGCTGGCATTGGCTGAATACCAGTTTGCCGCATTCGTGGGATTCAAACCGCCCGCGGCCGCGCGCGCAGACTGGCTCCCGTTCTGTGAGCTGATGCGGTCCGTCTCCGGGCGCGAGCTGGAAGAGCGCGATTGGCAGGACCAGGTCACTCTGGTGCGCCGCTGGTATCAACCGCATCTCGAACGCATTTATGACAGTCTGGAAACGCGCGAGGCCGACCTCGAACAGCTCGAGCGGATAGCAAGCCGCTATCCGACACGCGAACGATTCCTCACTGAGCTGACACTCGACCCGCCGGCCGCGGCCGGCGATCAGGCCGGCGACCCGCTGCTGGACGAAGATTATCTCGTGCTGTCGACCGTGCATTCGGCGAAAGGCCAGGAATGGGATTCGGTCTTTCTTCTGAGCGTATCGGACGGCAGTTTCCCGTCCGAGTTTTCAACCGGCAAACCCGAACTCATCGAGGAAGAGCGGCGCCTGCTTTACGTAGCAATGACGCGAGCTCGTCAATCGCTGCACCTCGTCGCGCCGCTTCGATACCACATCAAGCAGCAACGCCGTGACGGCGATCGTCATGTGTACGGGGCGCGCAGCCGCTTCATGACGGAGTCGGTGCTCGAAACGATGAAAAAGACATTTCACGGCAGGCCGGATTCTTCCGGGTCTTGCTTACGTCCGGGAACGGATAAAAAAGTAGACGTTCGGAGCAAGCTCCGCGAGATGTGGTAGCGCCGTGTCGGCGATACGGCAAGCTGGTTTTCAAGGGCCAGGTAGGCGCGTTCCAAATGGACGACCGATTTCCAACCGTTTCTGGTCATGTTTTCCACCGTCAATATCAACGGTCCGCGAAGCAAAAGACTTGTCGCCTCGTCAGCGACGCAGTTACAACTTCACAAAAACGACTCGACGAATCTGCAATTAGGCGTTATCGTGAATCGTGTCACAAAGCGAAAAACGCAATTCCGCTATATCTGACCGTGAGTTAGAAGTGCGGTTTGCTTAGTAACACGGTTTCGGGAAGACGTACTACCGCAATCGACACCGGCATGCGTCATGCGAATCGGCTAATCGAATCGCGCTCAAGTCCAATCGTAAGAGAGGATTCGGGTATATGGGCGATCGGCTGGCAGGTGAACGGGTTTTACCGGTCCACAATCTGACCGAGTATTTTCGCGAGTCTATCGAGACCGCGATTGACAAACAGTGTGTCAACGTCGATCCGCATGCCACCCACTACGTCGTCAATCTGCTGACGATGTTTTCCCGCTCCGAAGAATTCTACGAAGACCACGGAGAGTCTTACGGCCTGCGTCCGCTGGCGTTGATGATGGCCGATGCCGCGGAGGCGCGCAGCGCGGCGGAGCGCAATTTCTCGCTTCAGCGGATTGGAGACGTGGCGTTGTTCATATCCGGCTTTTTTGCCGACAGTCTCGCGGACAAACTGGTCGATCTGGACTACTACATTTACATGGGTGGAAATGCCTACGGCTCGTTGTCGGAGGAGATTCGCGGCACGACCCGTGGCAAGGCGTTTGCCGACATCTACAGAGAGCTGGCGATCAACTTTCAAACGTTTGTGGACGTCTTGAATGAAGTTCGCGACGGTCCTCGAAGGGAATCGGACGTCGATCTCATGCGTGCGTACGAGGTCTGGCTCAAGACCGGCAGCCGGCGCGCCGCGACCTTACTCAGGCAGAACGGCGTAGTGCCGATCGATGGCGCGGGCAAGCTACGCAGACATTAGACACGAAGGGACTGTCTTCGCATGCTTGACCAATTGCAGCGGCATCTGACGGATATCAATGGGGTAGACTCGGGCCATGACGTCCGCGACTACTTGATCACGGACCGTCAATTGGCCGCCGCGCTGGGGCAGGGCGCTCTCATCTCCACCACGGACGAAACGGTGCTGTTGTCGCAGGATGAGGAAGGGCTTGCTCTGTCTGTTTTCCTCGATGAAGCAATGCTCGCGCGTCTCCGTTCCGCGGATCCGCTTACCCAGCTTCGGGCCGAACAGTTGGGCGACCTTTGGACCGTCCTCGAGGGGATCAGCCATTTCAATTACCTCACCTGGTGCGCCGAGCGCGATCGGCCCGTGACCCTTCTCGAACTGGAAATGCAGGCCGAGGTCGACAAGTTTGTCGCCTCGCTATCGCTCGTGCTGGCGCAGGGGGAGTCCGAGATGTCGGCCAACCTGCATGGATGGCTTTTCGAGTCGGTGAGTTTCCGGGCGGAACTGGACGCGCAGCAGTTGCGACGTTACCGTGCCGCAAACGAGTATGCGAGCCGTTTTTGCCACGGACTGCGCGCACGCCTCGTCGAAGGAAACGATAGCGTCATATCGGAACTGCGGCAGTTTTACCGCCTGTCGCAGCAGGGCAAAATCAGCCACATCCATTCCTGCGCCTGGTCCGACCGTTGAGCAAAAAAAAGACGGTGGCAGAGCCACCGTCAATAGCACGAAACAAACTGCAATTGGGGATTTAGTTTGTTGCGCTTATCTCTTTCGAGATAACTTGTTTACGGTGCGGCTCGTTTGCGCCAGCCGCATCGTGAATTCCATTCAGAGACTCGCTTGCTTCCCGATGGTCCATGAACACCACCTCCCCGGCGTGGCCCGATGACGACAAAATCAAACGGATGCAATCTCTCGTTTTGTCGTCGATGGTGCTGCTGCTGACGACCATTACGTCGCCGGGATCGCGTATCCGTTTTACGGGCGCTCGTGAATCGTCTTGTCGTAAGTCACTTCTCGACACCGTCCAATCGCTGTCGTCCATTTCGACGAACAGTTGCCCGTCCTCGGTGCCGTCGTCAATCGCAATCATGAGCCTGCGTTCGTGAATCTGTTCGGGGGTACCCAGCGTATTGGCTATCGGTGACGCCAGAAGAACGCCGATAGCCAGAACTGTAGCGCCTGCTTTTTTCACGATTCCCAGCCCTAAACGTTTGCGCTTTCCCTATTTGATGCGCGCGCGCGGCGTTTGGTTGCAATGAAATCGGCATAAGTTTCGTATACCGAGGCAGCGCGTTCGGCTCATTGGTTGCGATGGAAACGACCGCCACGGGCCTCCGGTGGCCGCTGGAGTCCGCGTTCCGCGGGTGAGCGTATAATCTGGTCTTTCGACGCCGTTTGTGGAGAAAAAGATGGCTACCGCACAAAAATCGCCGCCCGTACGTGCGCAGGTGACCGAAGAGGAGTGGCAGACCCGCGTCGATCTGGCTGCCTGTTACAGACTGATAGCGATGCACGGCTGGGACGACCTGGTGTTCACGCATATCTCGGCGCGGGTGCCCGGTCCCGACGAGCATTTCCTGATCAACGCCTACGGGCTCCTGTTCGAGGAAATGACCGCCAGCAGCCTTGTCAAGGTGGATCTCGAGGGAAACATCGTTCTCGATACCCCCCATTTCATCAACCCGGCCGGGTTTACGATTCACAGCGCGGTGCACGAGGCCCGCACCGACGTCGCCTGTGTCGTACACACGCACTCGAAGGCGGGCGTCGCGGTGTCGGCTCAGGCCGGCGGGCTGTTGCCACTGTCGCAGACCTCGTTGTTTCCGTTGGCGTCGATCGGCTATCACGATTACGAGGGTGTCGCGCTGAACGCGGAAGAAAAGCCGCGGCTCGTCGCCGATCTGGGGGAACGGGCGTTCCTGATACTACGCAATCATGGATTGCTGACCGCCGGCGCCACGATCGCAGACGCGTTTCTCTACATGTATTTGTTGGAAACCGCGTGTCAGACGCAACTCCTGGCGCAGTCTGCGGGCGTTGGGTTGATTCACGTCGATGATCGAATACTGGCCGGTATCATGGCGCAGGCGGAAGAGGTAACAAAAGGAATCGGCGGGCAACTGGCCTGGCCGGGGCTCCTGCGCAAGCTCGATCGTCTGGATTCGTCTTTTCGCGAATGAGAGAGCGTGGCCGCTGTCGTTCAGGCAAGGAATATCTGATAAGCGGGATTGTCGGTTTCTTCCCAGTGCGGGTAGCCGAGTTCGGCCAGGTGCGCTTCGAGTTCGTGCGCTTCATCCGCCGAGACCTGTATCCCGGTCAGTATCCGGCCGTAGTCGGATCCGTGGTTCCGATAGTGGAACAGGCTGATGTTCCAGCCCGTCCCGATCGCATCCAGAAATCTCAGTAACGCGCCCGGACGTTCGGGAAACTCGAAACGAAAAAGTCGCTCGTTCCTGATGCCTGGGCTTCTGCCGCCGACCATGTGACGTACATGCAACTTCGCCATCTCGTTGTCGCTCAGATCGACGACCGGGAAGCCCTCCGAACGGATGTCGTCGATGATTTTTGCGCGCTCGGCGGCGCCGGCGCGGAGTTCGACGCCGACAAACACGCGGGCCGCATCTTCGTTGCTGTACCGGTAGTTGAATTCGGTAATGCTCCGCCGGCCGATGGTCTGACAGAAGCGGCGGAAACTGCCGGGTTCCTCGGGGATCTCGGCCGCGAGTAACATCTCGCGCTCCTCGCCGATGGCAGCTCTTTCCGCGATGTGTCGAAGACGGTCGAAATTCATGTTGGCGCCGCAGTTCAAGGCAACGAACGTCCTGTCCGCGGCTTTCGTCGTTTCAACGTGGCGTTTTACACCGGCGACGGCGAGTGCGCCGGCGGGTTCGACGATGGAACGGGTGTCCTCGTAAATGTCCTGCACGGCGGCGCAAATGTGATCGGTATCGACGGTGATGATTTCGTCGATATGTTCCTGGCACAGACGAAACGTTTCGTCGCCCACCCGTTTTACAGCAACGCCGTCTGCGAAAATGCCGACGTGGTCCAGGGTAACCGGACGACCGGCCGCTAGCGACGCTTTCATCGCCGCGGAATCCTCCGGCTCGACGCCGACAACGCGAATGTCCGGAGCGGACGCCTTGATGTACGCGGCGATTCCCGCGATGAGTCCGCCGCCGCCGATCGGAACGAATACGGCGTCGATCTTGCCCTCCGACTGCCGCAGGATTTCGGCGCCGATGGTTCCTTGCCCGGCGATGACGTCCGGGTCATCGAACGGGTGTATGAACGTCAGTCCGAACTCGTCTTCGCGTCGCTGCGCTTCCGCGAAGGCTTCGTCGTAGTTGTCTCCGTGCAGCACGACTTCGCCGCCCAACTCACGAACCGCATCCACTTTGATGGTCGGGGTGGTTTCGGGCATTACGATGACGGCGCGGGCGCCTTTGCGTCCCGCGGCCAGCGCCACGCCTTGAGCGTGATTACCGGCCGAGCTGCATATGACGCCCTTCGCGAGCGTGCCCTCGGGCAGGCGATTCATTTTGTTGAGCGCGCCGCGAAGTTTGAACGAGAAAATCGGCTGCAAATCCTCCCGTTTTAAAAGTATGCGATTGTCCAGGCGCGCCGAAAGCAGCGGGGCGGGCTCCAGGGGAGTTTCAATCGCAACCGAGTAGACGTCCGCTTCGTCTATTCGCTTACGGTAATCGATGTCACTCATCGGCGGTTCTGTTAGTAGGGCGGACAATCCGCGTCGCGATCCGGAAGGTTATCGCATCGGCGGGGGAAAAGCAGAAGTTGTGTGGTCAATTAAAGAACGGGCGACCTCCTGAACACCGCTTTCCGGGACGAACTGAAATCTCAGTTCGCCGCCGTCGGCACCATGATATTTCCGTCGACGTCGAGCAAGGTGATTTCGCCCAATTCGAGTTCGCGAATACGCGATTCGATCTGATCGCGGTCGCCGACGACCACCCAAACGAGGTTGTCCGGTTTGATGACGTCCGCGGCGGCCTCGTTGACCTGGGCCAACGACAGGCTGCGGACGTTTTTTGCGTACGTGTCCCAATAGTCGTCCGCCAGGTCGTAAGTAACGATCTCCCCGATGTCCTGCAGCACCGCGGACGCGGTTTCCCAGCGCCCCGGCAGGCTCAGCGTGTTGTTGTCTTTGACTTTTTCGAGTTCCTCCGTTGTCGCCGGGCGGTTGCCGAGGTATTCCGTGAGTTCGCGTTTCAACTCGGCCATGGATTCCATCGTTTTGTCGGTTTGCACCGGCGCGTACGCGATAAACGGCCGTTGGCCCTTTGTGCTGAGCATGAACGTAAACGCGCCGTACGCCCAGCTCTTGTCCTCGCGGAGATTCATGTTGATGCGCGACGTAAACGAGCCGCCGATGATTTCGTTCATCGACTCGATGGCGATCTCGTTACCGGCGCCGCGACGGGGCGCAATGTTGGCGGCGAGCAACAACGATTGCTGAGCGCCCGGGCGATCGATGATGTACACGGCTTCACGATTCCGCAGCGCAACGTCGGCGACGTTCTTTGTCGGGACGTCGGCGGGCTCCCAACCGCGAAACAAACGCTCGAGCTTGGGCTTGACCTCGGCCATGGTCGTGTCGCCGACGACGATCATCGTCGCATTGTTCGGCCTGAACCAGGTCCTGTGATACTCGACCAGCGAGTCTCGCGTGATTTTACTGACGGATTCCTCGGTGCCCGACCCGGTCAATGGCAGGGAGTAGGCGTGGTCTTCGCCGTACAGGAGCTTGGGAAACAGGCGAAGCGCCATACCGACGGGCTGGTTCTTCTCTTGTTGGATGCCGGCCAGCCGTTGTTTGCGCAAGCGGTCGAGTTCCTTACCCGGGAATGCGGGATTCAGGACGATGTCGGCGTACAGATCGAGCGACTCGTCGAGATTCGCTTTGAGGGCGTTGAGCGAGACGACCGAGCTGTCGATGCCGGAGCCCGCTCCGATCCTTGCACCCAATCTCGCTGCTTCGTCGCTGATCTCCAGGGCCGAGCGTTTTCTCGTACCTTCGTCGAGCATCGACATCGCGAGGCTGGAGGTGCCCGGCTCGCCAAACTGATCCGATGCGAAACCGGCGTCGAAACGCAGGCTGAAATTGATCACCGGGATGGCGTTGCGTTCGGCGACGATCAACTCCATGCCGTTGCTCAGGAAATCGCGCTCGAAGCTGTCGAAACTCACTTCGGGGAAGCTTGTCGTCTCCGGTAATTGCGATCGGTCGGCGCCTTCGTCGTTGGCGCTCAGCTGAGGAAACGGCCGCACTTCGAGATGATAGGCGCCGGCGTCGAGCCAGCGCCTGGCCGCATCGCGAACCGCTTCCGGCGTCGCGTTTTCCACGCGTTCGAGAGAAGTTTTGTAGAAACCCGGATTGCCAGTGTACACGGCGTTGCGCGCCAGGATGTCGGATTTGCCGCCGAAGCCGCCAACCTGCTCCAGGCCGCGAATCACGCCCGACATGAGCCGAGTCTTGGCGCGATCGAGTTCGTCCTTCGTTGGACCTTCGCGCAGGAAGCGATCGAGTTCCTCGTCGAGCGCCCGTTCGACGGCCGAGAGGTCTCCGCCCGGCTGAGCGGACGCGATGATCTGGTAATAACCGGCTATGTCGCCGGCGAACTGAGACGAACTGACGTCGGTCGCAATCTGGTCCGTATAAACCAGCCGATTGTAGAGTCGCGACGTTTTGCCGGAGGTCAGCACCGCATCGGCCAATTGCAGGAGGTCGGCGTCTTCCTCGCGGAAATTCGGCGCTCCCCAGGCTTTGTAGATCCGCGACTGCGGCACCCGATCCTGCATGACTTCGCGCTTGTCCCGTTGCAGTTTGACCGACCAGTTTTCGATTTTTGCGATCGGCGGTCCCGGCGGAATGTCGCCAAAATAGGTATTGACCTTATCGAACACTTCGTCGGCCGTGACGTCGCCGGCGATCACCAGCACCGCGTTGTTTGGTCCGTAGTAGGTTTTGAACCACTCGTGCACGTCCTCGAGACTTGCCGCGTCGAGGTCGGCCATCGACCCGATCGTGCTCCACGAATAGGGATGGCCGGGCGGAAACACGCCTTCCAGGATGTGATATTCGGTTTTGCCGTAGGGCTGATTGTCGCCCTGACGTTTTTCGTTCTGCACGACGCCCCGCTGTTCATCGAGGCGATCCTGAGTGACTGCGCCGAGCAGGTGTCCCATGCGGTCGGACTCCATCCACAGCGCCATGTCCAATGCCGTTTTCGGGACGTTCTGGAAATAATTCGTACGATCGAACCAGGTGGTGCCGTTCATGTTGGTCGCGCCGACGCGCTCGAACGGTTTGAAGAACTCGTCGTTGTAGTTCTCGCTGCCGTTGAACATCAGGTGCTCGAACAGGTGTGCAAAGCCGGTTTTGCCGGGTTCCTCGTTCTTCGAGCCGACGTGATACCAGACGTTGACGGCCACAATGGGCGCTTTCCGGTCCTCGTGGACGACGAGCCGCAGTCCATTGTCCAGCGTGTACTCGCTATAGCTGATCTCGACGTCCGATGCGGCCGGCGCGGCGGAAGACAGCATGATCATGGCCGCCGCAAGCACCGTGGAACGGCAGAGTGTCGTGTATATCATCGTTATACCTTTATTAGGTGCGCCTGATGGTCGATTGCTGGGAGCAACAGACTGGATTTGTTCCGCAAGGTTCAATATCGGTGGCCGCGCCTGTTCCCGTAACATGGCTTTCGGGCGACGACCCTTTCATAATGCCGCCATGACAAAAGACGTACCCCGGCGCGGACTCTATCCGCCAATCGAAACAACCCTGACCGGTGTTCTGGACGTTGGTGCGGGGCACCAACTCTACTACGAGGTGTCCGGAAATCCGAGCGGCAAGCCGGTGGTGGTGCTCCACGGCGGGCCCGGCTCGGGGACCAATCCGCAGATGCGGCGGTTTTTCGATCCGGATGCCTACCGGATTATCCTTTTTGATCAGAGAGGTAGCGGCAAAAGCGCGCCGCACGCGAGTATTCAGAACAACACGACGTGGGATCTGGTGAGCGACATCGAGACCCTGCGGACCACGTTACAGGTCGATCGTTGGCAGGTGTTCGGCGGATCGTGGGGCAGCACGCTCGCCCTCGCGTACGCGCAGTCGCATCCGGATCGCGTGACGGAACTCGTTCTGCGCGGAATATTCATGGGGCGCCGAAAGGAGCTGGACTGGCTCTATCGCTTCGGCACCAGCGAAATATTTCCGGAAGCCTGGGAGAAATTCGTAGAGCCGATTCCGCAGCACGAGCGTGGCGACGTTCTTCGGGCTTACCAGAAGCAGCTGACGAGCGAAGACCCGGAAACACGCCTGTCGGCAGCCAGATCCTGGTCGATTTTCGAGGGCTCGACCAGCCAGCTGGTCCCGTCGGAGGACCTCATACAAACGTTCGGTTCCGACAGTTTTGCGGTCTCGTTGGCGCAGATTGAAGTCCACTATTTTGTGAACAGGTGTTTCATGGATGACGACCAGCTGCTTCGCGACGTGGAAAAAATTCGCCGAATCCCCGGCGTGATCGTGCATGGTCGTTACGATGCGCTGTGTCCGGCCGCAAACGCCTACGAGCTGGCCGCGGCCTGGCCCGAGGCAGAGCTTTACATAACGCCCGACGCCGGACATTCGGCGTTCGAGCCTGCAAACGTCCATGAGCTGGTCATGGCGACCGATCGATTTGCCTAGAACCTATCTCGAATCAGATCGTCGCCGCGCCGGCGACGATCTGATTCGAGATAGGTTCCAGCCTGTTAACATTTGCTTGAGCCGTCCTGCCGGGCACCGTTTTCGCCCGCCGGGACGGCTCAATCCAATCTGAGCAGGCCCATGTCTATAGGAAGGACCGTTGAGCAAAATACTGATTAAGAACGCAAGACTCGTTAACGAAAACACTATCCGTGACGCCGATGTGCTGGTGGAAGGAGACCGGATCGCCCGGGTAGACGCGTCGGTTGCCGCCGACAACGCGGAAATCATCGACGCGGCCGGTCGCTATCTCATGCCCGGCATGATCGACGATCAGGTGCATTTCAGGGAGCCGGGCTTGACCAACAAGGGGGATCTTGCCACCGAATCGGCGGCTGCCGTCGCGGGCGGTATCACGAGCTTCATGGATATGCCAAACGTGAACCCGCAAACGACGATCCGATCCAACCTGGCGGCAAAATACGAGCTGGCGGCCGGTCGTTGCACCGCCAATTACGGGTTCTACTTCGGCGCGACGAATCGAAACATCGAAGAAATAAAGGCGCTCCAGGTGAACGATGCCTGCGGAATCAAAGTATTCATGGGGGCGTCCACCGGCGATATGCTGGTCGACGACCCCGAAGCGCTGGAGCTGATTTTCGAGCACGCGCCGGTGATGGTCGTCACGCACTGCGAGCACACGCCGACGATTCGCGACAACGAGGCCCGAGCAAAGGCGGAATACGGCGAGGACGTGCCGATGTCCGAACACCCCCGTATCCGCTCGGCAAATGCCTGCCTGACCTCGTCTAGCATGGCGACCGACATGGCGCGGCGTCACGACTCGCTGCTGCACGTCCTGCACCTGACGACCGCGATCGAGATGGGGCTGTTCTCGAAGGCGCACCGCTCCGAAAAACGCATCACCGGCGAAGTCTGCGTTCATCATCTCTGGTTTGACGAAAGCCGTTATGCCGATCTCGGCGCGCGGATCAAATGTAACCCCGCTATCAAGACGGCCGCGGATCGCGAAGCGTTGATCGCCGCGGTGAACGACGGCAGGCTCGATATCATCGCCACCGATCACGCACCTCACACCCTGAGCGAAAAAAAGAAGTCGTATTTCAAGGCCCCGGCCGGCCTGCCTCTCGTGCAGCATGTTCTGCCGGTGCTGTTCGAGCTGATCGAACGCGGCGAGTTGAGTCCCGAGGTGGTCGTCGATCGGACCACGCACGCCGTTGCAGATCTGTTCGGCGTGGTTGATCGCGGCTACGTTCGGGAAGGTTATTTCGCCGATTTGGTCATTGTCGATCCCGACAAGCCGCACACCGTTTCGAGCGCGAACTTGTTGGCGAAATGCCACTGGTCGCCATTCGAGGGTCAGACCTTTTCGTCGAGCGTCGACACCACGATCGTGAACGGGGTCGTGGTCTACCGCGACGGCAAACTCAGCGGCGAGGTACCGGGCAGACGACTCGAATTCAACCGCGCCCGATAGTCAATTTGCCGCGATGGAATACCTCGGTTTTTCCGTTCTATCCGCTGATACAAGGCGCGCCGAAAGATGTTTACTTTCCGGGTGATACGGTTATGCTAGCCAAAAATAGACCTGCCACGGTGGTTTGCGGATAAGACAAAATACAGTAAGTGTCTTCCAGCGGTACGAATGAAGCCAACAGATACCTCCAATCCGGACTATTTTCACAAGGTCGTTGACTGCCAGTGGGCCTGTCCGGCGCACACCGATGTACCCAACTATATCCGCCTGATCGCGCAGGGCCGTTTTTCCGACGCCTACATGCTCAATCGGGAATCGAACGTGTTCCCGGGCATACTCGGCCGGGTCTGCGACCGGCCCTGCGAACCCGCCTGCCGTCGCGGCCGCGTCGAAGACAAGCCGGTTGCCATCTGCCGCTTGAAGCGTGTTGCGGCGGACCATCGGGACGACATCACGGACCGGCTGCCGAAAGCGCCGTCCGCGACGAACGGCAAGAAGATCGCGTTGATCGGCGCCGGCTGTGCGTCGTTGACCGTCGCCAACGATCTAGCGCCGCTTGGCTATGAGGTCACGATCTTCGAGGCGCTCGAAACGACCGGCGGCTTGATGCGAACGAATATCCCGCAGTTTCGCCTGCCGCCCGAGGTGCTCGACGAAGAAATCGACTACATTCTCGACATGGGCGTCGAGCTGAAGCTGAATCACCGCATCGACAGCATGAAGCGCCTGCTGGACGAGGGTGGATTCGACGCGGTTTTCGTCGGCACCGGCGCGCCGCGCGGCAAGGAATTGGAGTTACCCGGTCGCCACGACACCAAAAACATCTATATCGGCATCGACTGGCTGGAATCCGTTGCCTTCGAGCACACCCAAAAAATCGGTGAGAAAGTTCTCATCATCGGCGTCGGCAATACCGCGATGGACTGCTGCCGAACGTCGCTTCGGCTCGGCGCGTCCGACGTCAAGGTCATGGCGCGCAAACCCCGCGGCTTTTTCAAGGCGTCCGATTGGGAACTCGAGGATGCCGAGGAAGAAAACGTCGAGATTCTCGTCAACCATTCGCCGAAGGAATTTGTCGTCGAGGACGGCAAGCTGACTGGCATGGTCTTCGAGCTCATGGAGTACAAGGTTGACGAAAACGGCCGCATCGATCGCGGCACCGTCGTCGGCGAGAAAACGATACCCTGCGACGATGTGATCTTGGCGATCGGTCAGGAAAACGCGTTTCCCTGGATAGAACGCGACATAGGCTTCGAGTTCGACGAATGGGACTGCCCGATCGTCAATGAAACGACCATGATGTCTACCCGCGAGGGCGTGTTTTTCGGCGGCGATTCCGCGTTTGGGCCGAAAAACATCATCTGGGCCGTCGCGCACGGGCACGAGGCGGCGATCTCGATACACAAATACTGCACGGGCGAGGACCTGAACGAACGCCTGCCGGTCGGCATGAACCTGTCGAGTCAAAAGATGGGTATCCACGAATGGAGTTACTCGAACGACTACGACCCGGCCGAACGCCGGCTGATGCCGCACGTCGATCTTAGAGAACGCTTCAAGAAACTGGACATCGAGGTCGAACTCGGATTCACGGTCGAGCAGACGATCCAGGAAGTGGAACGCTGTCTGAACTGCGATATCCAGACCGTGTTTACGGCCAGTCTTTGTATCGAGTGCGACGCCTGCATCGACATTTGCCCGGTTGACTGTCTGACGATTACCCAAAACGGCGACGAGAGCGATCTCAGGACCCGGTTGTCGGCGCCTGCGGAAAATCACGAGCAGGATCTGTACGTGTCCGAAGCGTTACCCCAGACGAGTCGTGTAATGGTCAAGGACGAGGATCTCTGCGTGCACTGCGGATTGTGTGCGGAACGGTGTCCGACCGGGGCATGGGACATGCAAAAATCGACTATTCTGATCCCGTACGCGCGGGACGAGGCGGAGTCCGGCAAACCACGTAAGGCAGGTTGAGCGCGGCGCTGCCGGCATCCGTCGGCACGGCGCGAATCCTCAACGAAGAGAATCCATCGAATAGATCATCAGGGTATCAATCGTGTCTAAGGTCAATGACGTAGTCATAAAGATTGCGACGGTCAACGGGACCGGCTCAGCCAGCGCCAACGGGCTCCTGATGAAATCGGTGTTCCGCATGGGTATCCCGGTTGTCGGCAAAAACTACTTCCCGTCGAACATCCAGGGGCTGCCGACGTGGTACGAGGTCAGAGTGACCGGCGAAGGCTACCGAGCCCGCTCGGACCGCGTCGACATCATGGTTGCGATGAACGCGCAGACTTACGCCAAGGACATGGCGGAAGTGACGCCCGGCGGCTGGCTGATCTACGATTCGACATGGCCGCGCAGCCGTCTTTTGGATCGTGACGACATACACGTTCTGGGTGTGCCGTTATCGAGAATGTGCAACGAGCATTTCGACGGTGCCCGTACGCGCATCCTGATGAAGAACATTGCCTATGTCGGCGCTCTTGCCGCGCTTCTCGACATTGATCTCGACATCATCAAGGGTTTGCTGGACGAGACGTTTGCCAAGAAGCAGCACCTGGCCGCGTCGAATCTCGAGGCGATCATGCTGGGTCACGATTATGCGAAGGAAAATTTCACCTGTCCGCTACCGCTCACCGTTGCGCCGCTGGACAAGACCAAAGATCACATTATCATCGACGGCAATACCGCGGCCGGGCTCGGCTGCGTTTACGCCGGCGCGACCGTAGGCGCCTGGTATCCGATTACACCGTCTACCTCCCTGATGGATGCCTACAAGGCGTTCTGCAAGCAGTTCCGCATGGACGAGGAATCCGGCGGTAAGAAATTCTGCATCGTCCAGGCCGAGGACGAGCTTGCCGCCATAGGCGTCGTGCTCGGAGCCACCTGGAACGGAGCGCGGGCGTTTACACCGACGAGCGGGCCCGGCATCTCGCTGATGAGCGAGTTCATCGGTTTTGCCTATTACGCGGAGGTGCCCGCGGTCATCTTCAATGTTCAGCGTACCGGCCCGTCGACGGGAATGCCGACACGCACCCAGCAGTGCGACTTTTTGAGCTGTGCGTATGCGTCGCACGGCGATACCCGCCATGTTTTGCTGTTCCCGGCGAACCCGGAAGAGTGCTTCTACATGTCGTTGACGGCATTCGACCTTGCCGACGAACTGCAGACGCCCATCATGGTGCTGTCGGATCTCGATATCGGCATGAATGACTGGATGTGCCCGGAGTTCAAATGGGACGAGGATTTCAAGCCCAGGCGCGGCAAAGTTCTCAACGCCGAACAGCTCGAGTCTATCGAGAAGTTTCACCGGTATTTCGACGTGGACGGCGACGGTATCCCGTACCGCACATTGCCCGGAGAGCATCCGAAGGGCTCGTATTTCACGCGCGGTTCCGGGCACAACAAGTTCGGCGGGTACACGGAGGATTCGGCCGAGTACAAAGAAGTGGTCGATCGGCTGCTCGTCAAGTGGGAAACCGCGCGGAAGATGGTGCCTGAACCGGACATCGAATATTCCAAGTTCAACAAAGTCGGCATGCTCTCGGTGGGCAGCAGCGATGGGGCGGTCAAAGAGGCGCTGGTTGAACTAACCGAGCGTGGCATTGGTCTGAATTATTGCCGCCCGAAAGCGTTTCCGTTCAGCGAGTCGGTTTACGAATTCATCGAGAAGCACGATCGCGTGTACGTCGTCGAGCAAAACAGGGACGCGCAGTTGCGATCGCTTCTGATTCTCGACGGCAATATAGATCCGTCGAAGCTTGTGCCGATGCTGCATTACGACGGTATGCCGATCAACGCGGCTTTTGTTGTCGGCAAGGTCCTGGAGGAGTCCGCAAAAGGACGAGCCGCCTGACAGTGGAATCACCATGAGTTACATCGCCAAACCCAAAATCACCCATCCCAAGCAGCCGCGTAATAGCCTGGGTCTTTCAATACGGGACTACGAAGGTGTCGTGTCGACGCTCTGCGCCGGCTGCGGTCACGATTCGATCACCGCGGCGATCATACAGGCGGTTTTCGATCTCGACATTGAACCCCACATGCTCGGAAAGATGAGCGGCATCGGCTGTTCGTCGAAGACGCCGGCGTATTTCGTCAGCGAATCGCACGGATTCAACTCGGTGCACGGTCGCATGGCGTCCGTCACAACCGGCGCCAACGCCGCCAACCGGGACCTCACCTACATCGGCGTATCCGGTGACGGCGACTCCCTGTCGATCGGCATGGGCCAGTTTGCGCACGTCATCCGCCGAAATCTCGATATGTGTTACATCATCGAGAACAATGGCGTATACGGCCTGACGAAGGGGCAATATTCCGCGTCCGCGGACGTCGGCGCGACGGCCAAAAAAGGCGCGCCGAACAAGCAGATGCCGATTGACCCGGTGAGCACGGCCATCGGACTGGGAGCCACCTACATTGCGCGCGGTTTTTCGGGTGACAAGGAGCAGCTCGTGCCGCTCCTGAAGGGCGCCATCCGGCACAAGGGATTCGCGTTGGTCGATATCATCAGCCCGTGCGTGACGTTCAACGATCACGAAGGCTCAACGAAAAGCTATTCGCACACGCGCCGTTTCTACCATCAGGTCATCGATACCGACTTCGTGCCGCCCGCGAAGGAAATCAAAGCCGCCTACGCAGAAGGCGAAGCGATGCCGGTCGAGCTGCACGACGGCAGTAAAATCGTGTTTCGCAAGCTGAATGAGGACTACGACCCGACAAGTCGGACGGCGGCGTTCAAGTTCTTGAGAGATACCGTCAGAGCCGGTGAGATCATCACAGGTCTTCTGTACATCGACGAGGAGTCGGGAGACATGCACGACCTGTCGGGCAGTGTCGACCAGCCCCTGTCAAAGATTCCCTACGAGGACCTCAATCCGGGCGCGGAGACACTCGCCGCGGTCATGAACCGCTATCGGTGACGGGCGACCCGTATTGCCGCCGAGGACGGTCTATTCGTATCGGCTGCCATCCCGGCGGGTAAACACGCGACCGCCCCGACCGTCGGACCGTAGTTCGAGGTCGATATCCGGATAGAACACCTCGTCCGCGGCGTCGCGATCGCCAACCTCCAGATACGCCACAACGGAATCGCCGCGGTTGACCAGATGGTGTCCGTCGGCGACGCCGGCGGGAAAGCCCGCGACCATGCCCGGCGTCAGCCGTTGTTCCCCGTCGTCCGTAATCAACGTCAGCTCGCCGGTCAATACAAAAATCAATTCGTCTTCATGACTGTGCCAATGCCGCTGCGCCGACCAGCTTCCTGGCTCGAGTTCGACGTAGTTGACGCCGTACTTCGTCAGACCAAAGTAGTCCCCGATTGCCCGCTTGCTGCGGCGTTCCACTTCCTGCTTGAAATCATCGGGATAGGAGGTGCCCCGCTTGCCCTCGATTTCAACGGCCTCGATTGCGCGTCGGTTCTCGTCCGTCATTCCGTTCTCGCCTGTTTTGTGTTCCGGGAACCTTCCCGTAGGCCGCCAGTCTATCGCGAAACGGCGCAAATTCGGGACGCGGGCTCCGCGATCGCCTACACTTCGAGTTAGCAGTGACAGGCCCTAAAATAAACAAGACTGTCAAAGGAAGGCCCATGGATCATAAACGACGCACATTGCTCAAAACGGGAGCTCTTGGCGCGGCGGCAGCCGTAACCGGGTTTGGCCCGGGATTGGCGCCGGCCGACGAAAATCGGCCGTCCGCCAAAGGCGCCTTGCGTGTCCTGATACTCGGCGGCACGGGGTTCATCGGGCCGCACATGGTCGGCGAGTTCCTGCGGCGAGGTCACGATGTGACCCTGTTCAATCGGGGGCGCACCAATAATGCGCTGTTCCCGGATCTCGTCACGCTCATCGGCGACCGGAACGACGATCTCGATGCGTTACAGGGCAAGACCTGGGATGTGGTCGTCGATAACTCGGGGTACGTGCCGCGTCACGTTGCGGATTCGGCCCGTTTACTCGCGAGTGCCGCCTCACACTACATTTACGTATCCACCATTTCGGCGTACGCGAGCCTCGCCGAACCCTCCGACGAAGATGCGCCGCTGGCCACCATCGACGACGAAACGGTCGAGCAGGTGACCAACGAAACCTACGGGCCCCTCAAGGCCCTTTGCGAAAAACGGGCGGCGCAGGAGTTTGGCGAAGACCGGCTGACGATTCTGCGGCCTACTTATATATGCGGCCCCGGCGATCGTACCGATCGTTATACCTACTGGCCTGTCCGCACGATGCGCGGCGGAGACATGGTTTGGCCCGGTACGCCGCGGGACGAAATACAGATCATCGACGTGCGGGATCTTGCGAACTTCACCGTGGACGCCGCGGTATCGAACATCCGCGGGACCTTCAACACCGTGACCCCGGTCGGCGAGTTCACGATGGGTGAGTTGTTGAGCGATTGCCTGGCGGTGACCGCCGCCGACACGAACCCCATCTGGATGGACAACGGTTTTCTGGACACCCAGGAAACCGGCGGCGGCAACGCTTTTCCGATCTGGGTTCCCCCGGAGCCGCAGTACGGCGGAGCGGCGCGCTGCAGCGGCGAGCGGGCGGCGGCGGCCGGGTTGCGCAACCGGCCAACGCGGGAAACCGCCCGCGATACCGTCACCTGGTGGAAAACCCTGCCGGCCGAGCGAACGGCGACAACCAGGGCCGGCCTTGCGCCGGAGGTGGAGGCGAAGCTGATTGAAAACTGGCGCCAGAGGGATGCTCGCTAGGGCGTGGAAACACGGTGCGGGTAGTCGCTGCTGATCCTCCGTTGTCGTCCGGCAATACGGAAGGAACGTCGTGACGGATTCGGTAACAAACGTCCGCAGGCCGCCTGGTCCGAGCGAGCCCATCGAGCTGCGCGCCGATGACGACACGCTGGCGGATCTGCTGCGCCTCCAGAGTGAATACGGAAACACGTCGTATCTGACGACTCCTCGCGGGCGGCACGTGTATTTTGTCAACGACCCGGATTCGCTGCGACGGATACTCGTGCGTGATCACGGAAAGTACGTCAAAGGTCCGGGATTCGAGCGCGTCAAGTTGCTACTTGGCAACGGTATATTCGTCAGCGACGGCGATCATTGGCGGCGCGCCCGGACGATGGCACAGCCCGGCTTTACGCGCAAGAAGCTCCGTCATCTGATCGGCCTGATCGTTCGTTCCGTCAACAAGCGATCGGAAGCATGGGCCGAGGTTGCGAAAAGCGGCGGCGTCCTGGACATCACCACCGAGATGTCGGATTTTGCGCTGGAGCTGATCCTTCGCGCGATATTCGGCCGTGACTACGACGACCGCATCGTCGCGGACGGTGAAAATCCGTTTGCGTTTCTGAGCGAGGAATTTTCACGCGACATCGGTCTCGTACTCAAGTTTCGGGCTCTGCGCGATCTGATCCTCGCGATCATCCGCGACCGGCGCGAGCAAGACGGCGACGACGTCTACGACTTTCTGTCCGTTTACATGTCGGCCGTCGACAAATCGGGTGCGCCGTTTACCGATCGGGAGCTGCTCGATGAGGTCATGACGCTCATCATCGCAGGTTTCGAGACGTCCGCGGGGACGCTCAACTGGGCGTGGTACCTGATCGCCAAACATCCGCGGGTTGAACGAAAGATCGTCGACGAGTCCCTGTCCGTGCTCGCCGGCGCGGACGTACTGGACCGCGAACGAATCGGGGAGCTGACCTACCTGGAACAGGTCATCAACGAGACGATGCGCCTTTATCCGCCCGGCTGGATATTTTCCCGGCGCGCGACGGAGGATCACAGCCTTGCCGACTACGACGTTCCCGCCGGAACCGACGTCTACATCTCTCCCTACGTTTTACATCGCACGCCCGAGTTTTGGCCGAATCCGGAGGTCTTCGACCCGGACCGTTTCACAGAGGAAAATTTCGACGAGCCCGCCCAGGCCGCGTTCATCCCGTTTTCGCTTGGCCCGCGGCGCTGCATCGGCGAATACTTTGCGATGCTGGAAATGAAGATTCATCTCGCAATCCTCGTGCCGCTTTTTCACATGCGGCTCACCACCGATGAAGTGCCGGAACTCGATCTCGGCATCAACCTGAGGTCAAAAGGCAGCATTCTGCTGCGCCCCGAAATCCGTACCTAGTCCACAAGCACGATCCGGATGCCGGGGCTCACGCCGTGAACAAGTTCTCCAGGGCCGGCGCGCCCGTGCTTTCCGGAAACACCGTGCGCTCGACAAACGTTTCGGACAGCTGCAGATGATGCAGCAATAAGCTCTTGAAAACGCTGCGCATGTCGATTGTAGGATTGAGATCACGCCCCTGATAGAGATCCTTCTCGGACAACCCTGGCCAGTCAGCGACCACTTTGCCGCCGGTTATCGCGCCGCCGAGTAACAACGCGGCCGAAGCGGTGCCGTGATCGGTGCCGCGCGTGCCGTTGACTTTCGCCGTTCGTCCGAATTCGGTAACGACGACAACGGCCGTATCGGACCAGCGAGTTTGCAACTCGTCTTTCAGCGCCGCAAGCCCTTGATCGAGCGCACTGAACTTGTTGGCCAGCTGACCGTTTGTCGAACCCTGATTGGCATGCGTATCCCAGCCGCCGGATTCGATGACGGCGACCTGTGGACCGCCCGCGGCGTTCAGGAACTTTGCCGCCTGCCGCATCGTCGACGTCAGCTGCGCGGCCTCGTTGCCGCGCCTTATCCGGCCTCCGGCATTGGGCCCGTCGCCCATGTCCCCGGCAATCTCCTGCGATTCGAGCGCCTGCGCCAGACGCACGCGAAAAAACTCGTCCTGCTGGTACAACATCTCGAGGCGGCGGAGCGTGCCTTCATCCGCGTCCGGCAGCCGCGAGGGCGCCCAACTCGTCACCGAGTTGCCGCCGCGCAGGATCAGGGGCGTGTTCTGCGACAATGCAATGGCCGCCTCATCACCCAACGCGCCGCCCAGCGGCGCGATGGCGCGATTCAGCCAACCGTCGCGGCGCTCGCCGGCGCTGCTTACGCCGTTCTCGAGGACGTCCTGCCCGTCAAAATGGGAGCGCTCGCGATACGGGCTGGCGAGCGCGTGAATGAATAGCGCTTCGTCGTCTCGATACAGCCGGTAGACGTTTTCAAAAGCGGGATGCAGGCCGAACAGGCCGTCGAGTTTCAGAACGCCATCGCTGGTACCGGGCGAGGGCAACGCAAGTTCTCCGCGGAGTCTCGCGTAACCGCCGTCTCCATAAGGCGCCAGCATGGCAAGCCCGTCCATTGCTCCGCGGAGGATGACGACCACAACACGGGCGTCGGTGTCGGCGTTTGCGAGGCTCAAGGACGGCGCGCCGATTGTGAACGAGCCCATCGCCAGCGAGCCCAAGCCCATCCGTCGCAACAATTCTCGTCGTGAAAGCATGCTCATCTCCGTTGGAAGTCGGGTGACGCAAGCAACAGGGTGATTCCCTGCGTGGCGCTTTCGGCCCGTGCGACGGCGCTTCGTGTGTGATCGCTCAAAGCGGGGCCGAGCACGGCTTCACCCAGAGCGACCGGGTCCGCGCGGTCGCCGGCGTAACGCGCCACGGTATTCGACCACTCGATGCGTTTGTACAAGGCATCCGCGCCGCCCCACTCATCGGCCGTGTCCGGCCATCCCGCCGGCGAGCCGGGCCGGTAGGGAGTCTGTCCCATCAGATCCAGCGCGCCAATGACGAATCTCGGATTATCCGGGATCCGGTCGAATGCGCGGAACGCGGAGATCACGAAGTCCTGGGGCGACTTGTATTTTGCCGTGGCGCTCCGCCATGCATCTTCGGTGTCCACTAACGCAGCGTGCACGGTCGGCAGATCGCCGTTGCTTTCCAGGTACACGTCCGCGAGTCGCTCGACTGCTTGCGGGGGTGGGTCGTCCGCGACAAAGTGACGGAGGAGCTTGCGGGCCAGATGTCTTGCCGTTGAAGGGTGGGTCGCCAGGTCCCGCAGGACCGCTTCACCCTGGCGGACGTCGTCCTGAGCGTAGCTGTTGCCCATGATTCGCTGCGTGCCAGGCTCGTGAATGTTTTCACGGAACTCGAAGGTACCCGGGACGCCTTCACGGGACCGTCGGCGCTCGCCGCCGCCCACGGACCACCCGGTGATGACCCTGGCGAAGCTCGTGACGTCCTCCTGATCGTATCCGCCGTCGACGCCCAGCGTGTGCAGTTCGAGAATTTCACGGGCCAGGTTCTCGTTCAGTCCCATACTTCTGTCGGCGCGCCTCCGGTTGACTCGTTTCCCGGCGCGGGAATTCGGCCCGACCGACTGCTGGTTGTCCAGATAAACGATCATCGCCGGGTGTTTCTCGACGGCGAGCAACAGATCGTAAAAGCTGCCGGTCAGGTTTGGCCGGATTGCTTCGTTCTCGAAAGCGCCGGCGAGCGCCGTCAGCGGCTGTTTATCGGCGGACACCGCGAAGTGATTCGTCCAGAAGTGCACGAGACGCTCGTGGAACGGATAGTCGGTCTGGGCGGCGTTGACGTAGCGCGCCGCCGTCTGCTCGATATAGTGGCGGCGAACGACGGCCGTGTATTCCCGGACGACGTCCGGGGCGGGCGCATCCTCCGGCGATTGGCGAGCGTCGCGGCGCATCGCACGTACCGTTTGCACGTCCTGCAGTATCTGCGGGGTTTTGGCCAGGTCGGAAAACACCGCGGGCAAGCGCGGCGGCCCGTTCAGCTGATTCTCGAGCCACGGGACGTGCCCGCCGTCGATCTTCCCGAGTTCGCCGGGCCTGGCGCCCAGCCCGAAGCGGTTTGCCGCGATGACCGTGTTGAGATTCACTGTTCGCTCCGTTGCTGAGGCGAGGGCGGGCGCCGGTCGATGGCTGCGCCCAAAACGACCCTCCTGGTCACTCCAACGTGGTTGGCGTCGATTCGTTGACCCGCCTGGGAGCATACAGGACCGTGGCGCCAGGCTGAATCGGCGAGATCTGCCGGAAATTGTCCTCGTGCTGAGCTAATCTACTGATTTAGAGCTGCTTTTTTCCGCAACAATTATTCTCGTGCGCCTGCATCCAAACCGCGACCGCCGGGCATCTATTTGGTGAAGGTAGCTAGGCTTACGTATTTGTCGGACGGAGGTCCCCGTGGAAGTAGAAGAAATTGCGGTTTTCATTCCTGTTGTCGCGCTGATCGTCATTGCCGTCGTGATCTACGCGTATTTCAGTTTTCGTTACAAAACGCGCGTAAGGGTCCAGGAAACCATCCAGGCCGCTCTCGACAAGGGCAATGAGTTGACTCCCGAACTGATCGATCGCGTGGCGGGCCCTCAGCCACACGCGGATCGCGATCTGCGCCGCGGCCTGGTATCGATTGCCGTCGGTGTCGCGTTTGCGATTCTCGGTTTCATGGTCGACGAAGAAGACGCCGTGCGGCCCATGGTCGGCGTGGGGATGTTTCCCTTTCTGGTGGGCGTTGCCTACCTGATCATGTGGCGCATGGGAAAACGTGAGTCGTAGTCCTGAATGCGCAGGCTCAAAACGAGGCGAACGAGGTGGATCGTTACCTCGTCGCGCAGGTGGTTGCGAAACAGGACTCACGCGCGTTCGGCGAACTGGTGCGCCGGCATCAGTCGCAGGTCCGGAATTTCCTGCGCAAACTCACGCGCGATCATGCGCTGGCCGACGATCTTTCGCAGGAGTCGTTTTTGCATGCGTGGAGCAAGATGCACACCTACGTGGGCCGCGGCACGGTGATCGGCTGGTTGCTGAAGGTTGCCTACACGACGTTTTTACAATCGAAACGAAAGTCGAATCGATACGGTGAAATCCTCGAAGAAGTCGGGCACACGGAAGAGGCCCAGGCCGCGCACATCGGGCGGCAAGCGGACGAGATCAGCGATCTCGACAGGTTCCTGGCGGTATTGACGGAGGAAGAACGGGCGGTGATGATTCTGTCCTATGCCTGTGGGCTGTCGCATCGGGAGATTGGCGACGCGGCGAACTTACCGATTGGAACGGTCAAATCGATTATATTTCGCGGCAAAGAGAAGATTAGGGAAAGTTTTGACATCGAAAGTCATAAGGCTGGTTGAGCGGATGAAGGACAGAGACGAGTTGGCGCTTGAGGCGCTGTTCAGGTCCGAGCCCGTCCCGGATGACGGCTTCAGCCGCAGGGTCGTGGCACGAGTGCGACGCCGAATCTGGCTGCGCCGGCTGGTCATGCCCGTTGCGTTCGCGCTTGGTTCCTTGATTGCTTTCAGGCCGGCGGTGGAGTTGATCGGCTCGCTCCAGGGCCTGGTTGAAGCGCTGCCTGTGGATCTGCGGCAGATCCCGGTCGATGCGATTCCCCAGATGTCGACGTTTGTCGTTACCGCCGCGCTCATTGTGATCGCACTGTTCTTCGCTCCCGCGCTCGAAGACTAGCGTTCCCTGCGGGGATCGACCCGCGCCGACCGTACCCAACCCGTCCTGCAGGAGTCCGTCCCGACGGCCGGTGGTCGGGCGCTCGCCGTGCTGTTACGCCTGCTGCGGACCGGGTCCACATATTCATCGGACTGTCGTTGTATCCCGGTCGTGGCTCAGCTACATTTGGACGATGAATCTTCGCGAAGAAGTCGAGCAGTTGCTGCCCAACTGGGAGCGTTGGTATCCGAGTTTGTTTGACGCGGCCAGCGACCTGGGGCTGATCAGGCCGGAGGTGTGCGATCCGGATTCGCTCCTGCTCGTCCGTCGCCATGCACGAGTGCGCCAACGCGCCGAGGACGCTCACCGGGAGAAATGGGGCGGTAAGGCCCAGGAATGATCCGCCCCCGGCATGGCGCAGGTTTCCGGACGACACCGAAGCCGAGGACCAGTCGCCGTAAATAATGAGAACAAGCGCCCATCGTGCCGGCAACGGCGACCACCCAAGACCGAACGTATGAACTACAATCTCGACGCTATTCGCAGTCAATTTCCCGCGTTGGGCATCGAAGACGACGGTGTTTCGCGAGTCTATTTCGACAATCCGGCCGGCACCCAGGTACCAGGTCTCGTCGTCGATCGGATGAGCGAATGCCTGATCGAATCGAACGCCAACATGGGCGGCTATTTCGAAACCTCGCGCCGCGCCGACGCGGTCATCGCCGAGGCCCATCAGTCGATGGCGGATTTCCTCAACGCCCGGTCGGCCGAAGAGATCGTATTCGGCCAGAACATGACCACGATCACCTTTCATTTGTCGCGATCGATCGGCAGGACCCTGAGCGAAGGAGACGAGATAATCCTGTCGCAGATGGATCACGATGCGAACGTCAGCCCGTGGAGGACGCTTGCGGAGGATCTGGGCCTCGAGGTTCGCTGGCTGCCTTTCAACACGGAAACTTTCGAGTTCGATCTGTCGGTACTCGGGAATCTCCTGACCGAGCGCACGAAACTGGTGTGTGTTGGCGGCGCCAGCAACCTGACCGGAACGATCAACGACGTTCGGTCCATCAGCGCGATGGCCGCGGACGCCGGCGCGCTCACCTACATCGACGCGGTGCAATTGGCTCCGCACGTTGCGATCGACGTCCAGGAACTGGGCTGCGATTTCCTGGTGTGCTCGGCGTACAAGTTCTTTGGCCCGCACCAGGGCATTCTATGGGGCCGGCGGGAACTGCTCGAGTCGTTGACGCCTTACAAGGTACGTCCGGCGTCGTCGAAGCCACCGTTCTGTTTCGAGACCGGCACGCAGAGTCACGAAGGTATGGCCGGCACGTCGGCTGCCGTCGACTACTTTGCCCGGCTCGGGGAAGAGTTCGCGCGGGACTACCACGACAAAAACCACGCCTATCCGGAGCGCCGGCGGTCCATACGTTCGGCGCTGCAGTACCTGTTCGACTACGAGCGGACGCTGGCGTCGCAATTGCTCGACGGGCTTGCCGCCCTGCCGGGAGTGCGGGTCCTGGGCGTTACCGACAAGGCGTTACTGGACCGGCGTGTGCCGACCGTTGCATTCGTCGCGGACGGCGCGGCGCCGGCGCAGATTGCGGAGGCGCTCGGGCAACGCAATATTTTCGTATGGAGCGGCCACAACTACGCCGTCGAAGTGGCAAAGGCGCTGGGCATCTACGATTCTGGCGGTGCCGTGCGGGTTGGGCCCGTACACTACAACGGCAGCGCCGAAATCGATCGATTGATACTGGCGCTCGACGAGATTCTGCCGGCGGCCCGGGTCGCCTGAAACCCGATTACGTTCAATAGTCCTCGATGCGCGTTGAGCGGTCGTCAAAGCGCCGCTATGATGGGCCGATCGAGGCGTGCTCGCGGGGAGAGATTATGCGTACTTCAGAACGCGACCAAAATCGTAGCGGGCGATTCGGCAAAGTTGTTTTTCTAACGTTCATAGCCGCGTGTTTTGCCGGCTGTGCGACGACGCAAAACGTTCAGCAGATCGATCGACTCGAGTCGATCAAGCAAAACCCGCGTGTGCTACTGATGCCGCCGGACATCCGGTACTACCTGATTACCGCGGGTGGTGTTTCCGAGCCGCACGCCGAATGGACCGAAGCGGCGCGCACGAATTTCTCGGTTGCCGTTCGGGACTATGCCGAAGGGATGGGCACGGAACTCGTCGTGATGGACGATTCCGACATGTCTCCGACGGAGGTCAGCTACAGCGAACTGCATCAGGCGGTGGGCCTTACCGTGTTGTCGAATCACTTCGGCTATTTGAAATTGCCGACTAAGAATGTCGGTGACGAACGGAACTTCGATTGGTCGCTCGGCCCCGGGGTTGCCGAGTTTGCGGACGAATACGATGCCGATTACGGCCTGTTCGTATTCTATCGGGACGAGCAGGCGTCCGGGGGCAGGGTTGCCTTTGCGGTGCTTGCGGCAGCAGCCGGCGCGGCCGTGTCCACTGGCGGCGAATACGGGTTTGCCTCGCTGGTCGATTTGAGGTCGGGTGATCTGGTTTGGTTCAACGTCGTAGGCGCGGGCAGCGGTGAATTGCGCGATCCCGCCGGCGCGCATGCTGCGGTGGACATGTTGTTCAAAGACATTCCGACCAACTAGGGCCCGTTAACACAATGCGAGTGCGTCTCCTCTGTCTATTCGTGGCGGCCGTTCTGCTGCCGGCGTCACCCGTTCCTGCGCAGGACGTGATTGATCATAAGATTCCGCCCGGATACCAACCGGAACAGGGTCCCGACGAAAAAGGGATCTGGATGGAGATCGAGGAATACGAAAAAGCGATTCAGCAGTCGGCGCTCCTGATCAAGGACCCGGCGATCAACAACTACGTCGATTCGATCGTCTGCCGGGTCGCCGGTGATTATTGCGGCGATTTTCGCGTTTACGTAATTCGCAACCCGGGCTTCAACGCGTCGATGACGGCAAGTGGCGTCATGCAGGTCTGGTCCGGTCTGCTGCTGCGCAGTCAATCGAGCGACGAGGTGGCCGCCGTCATTGGGCATGAAATTGCTCACTATACGCGCCTGCACTCGCTCGAGCGTTTGCGCAGCGTCAAAAAAAGCATGGCGGCCGGTTCGATCTTCGACATCGGCGTCACCATTCTCACGGGCGTCAGCGCGCCGGTAGGCCAACTCTCGGCTATGTTGAGCGCACTGTCGTTCAGCCGTGAGCAGGAATCCGAAGCCGATTTTCTGGGCGCACGTCTCATCGCGGAAGCCGCCTACGACCCGCATGCCGCGTACCGGATTTGGGAAGGCGTCATCGCCGAAGAGCGGGCGGCCGCCGTGAAGCGGGAGGAAGCCGGTGTCTTCGCCCAGACCCACCCCGACGCCGAAATTCGCGCCGGGGAACTGAAGAGTTGGATAACGGCGAATTACGGACCGCCGGACGTCGAGATCGTCAGCAACGACGAGCACATCGAAATTCTCAATCAGCACTACGTTCTGCTGATGGAAGACCAGATCGACACCAATCGATTCGGCCGCACCGAAGAAATGCTGAAACGCCACGCCGACATGGGCATCGAGCCCAGCCTGATTCGCTTTTTCTACGGCGAGATGTTCAGGCAGCGCGGGCAGGAAGGCGACTCACAGCGGGCGATGGATGCGTACCGGCATTCGATAGAAGGCGGCGCGGCGCCGGCGGAAGCCTACAAAAATCTCGGTTATCTGCACCTCAAGCAAAAACAAACGGCCGAGGCGCAGGCGCAGTTCCGTAAATACCTGGAGCTACGCCCCGAGGCGTCCGACCGGGCTATGATCGAATTCTACCTGGAGGAAGAATCGTGAAGCTGATTCCACAGAGTTTGCTGCTCGTCTCGTTCGGGATGCTGAGCGCCTGCGTCACCGGTTACACGCTGGTAGCGCCGGGCACCGTCGATCTCGCCGGACTCCAGGTCAATACAGGAGCCTCCTGGAACCTTGCTCCGCGAGCGCTCAACCCGGAGGCGCGAAAAAACGCTCAGGTTTGGACTCAGGACGGGCTTCTGTTGGACCGGCTCATCATCATTCCCGGCGTGCCGGATGGTGAGACTGTCTTTCTGAGTTCACGCGACGACGCCGCGCTGCCGGCGTTTCGCGCCGACATGCTGCCGAACGAGATTGAGGAACTGACTGAATCGTCGATCGTAAAACTGTTCGGCGAGGGCGGCGTGTCGGTCAGTACAAGCAACCTTCGACCGCATCGTTACGGCGACGATCGCGGCATACTCTTCAACCTCGAGGTTGCGGTCAGCGACGGGCCCGATTACAAAGGCCTGGCGGGATCGTTCATTGCCGACGATACCCTGTACCTGATGCTGTACTTCGGCGCGGAACCCCATTATTACGACAAGCATCTTGCGGACGCGGAACGTGTGATCACCGGCGCCAGATTAATGGAGCGGACCGCCGGTTAGCCGCGCCGCCGGTACGGGACTCCGCCGTCTCGGCGGCGGCCCGCCGAGCCGCACGCGCAAATGCGGCGGGTTGTGAGCCGCCGGATTTGTTGCCCTGGAAACTATCGCGGACACGCTGCCGGCGGGCGCGCGAATCCGCGGGATACGGCCGTGACGGATCGGCAATGACTGATCATGGGCGACGGCGTGCTTGTTCCCGCCGATCGACGTGTGGCACAGTGATGCGGGGGTTGACGCTGGGGGCGTCATGCAGCCATCGCAAGAATGGTTTGACCATTTAATAGAAACGACCCAAGCCGGATTGCGCCGATACGTCCGGAGATTTGTCGCGTGCCCGGACGATACACAGGAGATTCTGCAGGAGGCGTATCTAAAAGTCTTTTGTACGCTTCGCCGCAACGGTCCCGATGGGCACAATCCGGCTGCGCTGTTGTTCACGGCCGCCCGGAACATCGCTATCAGCCGTCTCCGACACCAAAAGGTCGTCGATCGTTCGACAGCGGCCGTTACCGTCAACGAGGAGTTGCGCGTAAACGCGGACACGACCGAGCACGTCGTCAGCCGGCGCATGCAGCATCGGGCGCTGGTGCTTGCCGTAAACAGTCTGCCGCCAAAATGCCGCAGCGTGTTCGTCCTGCGGATGATGCACGGGATGAGTCAGCGTGCGATTGCGGAAGAACTGGGAATCGCGGTGAGCACCGTTGAAAAACACCTGGCCAACGGGCTGCGTCTCTGCAAATCGTGGTTACGCGAGAACGATTGCGCAAACGAACGCCCGACGGAAGAAGCGGGCGCGGGGTCGGCATCGACGTTGAGGACCGGCACATGAGTTCGATCACGGACTGGATCAGCGAGAGCGTCCCCGAGGCCGTGATGGATAATGCCGCGGCTTGGGTGGCCCGCCTCGATTCCGAACGCTGCAACGCCGCTGATCTGCGCGATTTCGCACGCTGGCTGGGCGAAGAGCCGCAGCACCGTTGGGCCTTTCAGGACCTGTCCGAAGTGTGGGCGCGACTGCGTACGCTGAGCGACATTGGTCCGATGCTGGACGACCCGAATGTCATCAGGCTGCCGATGCCGGTGCACGCCGAGACGGTGGATCACGGCACGCCGCATCGCGATTGGTCCGCGGCGGCTATCTCGGTGATTCTTCTTGTCGGAGTCGCGTTGAATGCCTCGATCAGCACGCCCGTGGACCGTTATTCCACCGGAGCCGGCCAAATCGTGGACGTCGAGCTTGCGGATGGTTCGCGACTGGAACTGAACGCCAAGACCCGACTCGAGGTCCGGATCGACGATCGGTCCCGAAAGATTGATCTGCGGTCGGGCGAAGCGGTTTTTCACGTGACTCGTGACGAGCGACCGTTCGTCGTTGCGACCGACCGCGGTGTCGTGTCGGCCAGGGGTACGTCGTTTGCGGTCGAAAGCAACGCGGACCGGCTGGAGGTTGCCGTCCTGGAAGGCTCCGTGTCGGTGAGCTCCGGCATTCCGCATCAGCCCCTGAACGAATACGACCGGAACGCCGCCTGGCGGTTTCCCGGCCAGCCGACGCTGCTGGACGCCGGTGATTTTGCGAGCGTGACTCCGGAGGCCTTGAACGTCGAGGCGACCAGCGATCAGGCGATGAAGCGAATGCTCTCCTGGCGTAACGGAGCAGTCGAGTTTCGCGGACAGACGTTGTCGACGGTGGTTGCCGAGATGCGGCGCTATGTTGACCTCAATGTCCACATCGCAGACGGTGGTATCGGCCAATCTCTCGTCAGCGCCACGTTTGCAGCGGGCGATCGCGATGCCTACGTTGCCGGATTGAGCGGCCTCGGCAACGTGGACGTCGAATGGGCGTCCGCCGATTGGGTGGTTCTCCGGCCCGCCGACAATAGCTCCGGGCAATAAGGCGGCAGACACTAGCGGGTTTTCCGATGCTCGCGCGTTATTACCGATAGGAGGCGCGATTTTAGAGCGTCAGCCCCGGTATTCGACCGTGGCGCAGACTTGGGGGAGAAGTCATGATTCACCAGTGGAGTTTCTTATCTGCGGGCAGTTGCTGGGCGCGAGTGCTTGCGGCGCTTTTGTTGACGCCGTTCGCTGCGGGCAATGCGCTTGCGCAGGGTGCGGACGACGATGAGGAAATCGAAGAAATCACCGTCACCGGCACGCAGATCCGTGGAGCAAGCATTTCGGACGCGCTGCCGGTGTCCGTGCTCGACGCCGGCGATATCGAGGCGCTGGGTATCGATTCAGGCGATGAGCTTCTCGAGTTCATGGCGGAGCAGGGCCAGAATTTTTTCAGTGAGGCCGAGAACATCAGCGGCGGCGTGAATTCCGCCCGCGGCGACATTGGCGCCTTCAATCTCAGAAACCTGGGCACCGGCAATACCCTGGTGCTCGTCAACGGCCGACGGCTGGTCAACGCCGCGAGTTATCAGACGGAAGCGGTGGGCGGCAGTTTCGTCCCGGTCAATACGGTGAACGCACAGTCGCTGCCGGTCTACGGTTTGGAACGCGTGGAGGTGTTGCGCGACGGGGCCTCGGCCATTTATGGCGCGGATGCCGTCGCCGGTGTCGTGAACTACGTCCTCAAGAGCGACTTCGAGGGTTTCAACATACGGACTCGCTACAGCGCGTACGATCATCTGCCGCGCGACGACCAGCGGTTTTCGCTCGAATGGGGCAAGAATTTCAACGACGGCCGTACGAACATCAGCTTTTTCGCCGATCACTACCGGCGCGACCGCGTCAGTTCGCGGGACGAGGGAAGATGGGCGAACAGCGATTTCCGGGGCCGGCTGCCCGAGGGTTCACCCTACCTCGAACCCGCGTGTATCGGCGTGGACGCCGGGACAAACGATGCCTGTCTGGTGTTTCGCAATACGAGCGCGAATTCGGAGTACGGACAATACGATATCATCGGCGGCAGCGTCCCCGGCATCACCGATTCAAGCGGTGAGTTCGAGACGTTTCCCTCCGGTGACCCGCGCTGCGAGTGGGACCTCGGTTTCGGCACCTGCGGGCGTTTCGACCGACCAACGTCACAGGGCGGCGGCACCTTCAGGCACAACCTCAACGAGAACCGCGACCTGTTCAGCAAGCTCGACAGGACGAATATTCACGCCTATCTGCACCACGAGTTCGACAACGGCATCGAAGCCTACACCGAGCTTTCCGCGTACCTGTCCAATACGAACACGCTCCGTCACGCATCGAACCGGCTGAGTGCGGTCGCCAAGTTCCGAATCGCAGCGGACAACTATTACAACCCGTTCGGTCCGATCGGATCCCCGAACCGCCTGCCGGACAGCATCGTCGGCGCCGGCACCATACCCGACGAGGGGTTCCAGCTGGAAATCGACAACAGGCGTTTCGTAGAGGCCCCGCGGATCGTGGACAACGACGGGGAGACCTATCGCGTCCTGCAGGGACTCCGCGGCACCTGGGGCGACTGGGACTGGGATACGGCCGTGATCTGGTCGAGGGCCGAAAAAGAAGACATCACCCGCAATCGTGTCTCGAATACCCTGATACAGGCTGCGATGAACGATCCGACGCCGTCGGCGTACAACCCGTTCTCGGGCCGGGTCGACACGAATATCGAGCAAGCCCTCATCGACGTCAGACGAGACAACGAGACCGAGCTGAAGGTCATCGATTTCAAACTGTCCAGAAGCGATTTGTTCGAGCTGCCCGCGGGACCGGTTGCCGTGCTGGCGGGTGCCGAATTCCGCGAAGAATCGTTTATCGACGACCGGGATCCGAGGCTCGACGGCACCATCACCTTCACCGACAACAGCGGCAACACGTTTCCGTTCATCTCCGACGTCGTGAACTCCAGCCCGAGCTCGGATAGCGAGGGCGAGCGGGACGTGACGTCGGTATTCGCGGAGCTCCAGGTACCGCTGCTCGAGAACCTGGACGTGCAGGCTGCCTTGCGCTACGAGGATTTTTCGGACGTCGGCGACACCACGGTCGGTAAATTTGCGGTGGGATGGCGGCCGTTGGATCAGCTGCTGATACGCGCTTCCTGGTCGGAAGCGTTCCGAGTGCCGAACCTCGTTACCGTCAACGAAGGTGATGTGGCGCGATCGAACACTCGTAACGATTTCATCTGTTTTGCAGCAGATCCCTCCGAAGATGTACTCGACTGTCGCTACAGCATGCAGCGCCTGGCCGGCGGCAGCGAAGACCTGGTTCCCGAAGAGTCGACCAACACGTCGATCGGACTCGTGTTCGAGCCTACCGAAAACCTGACCTTTACCATCGATTTCTGGGAAATCGAAAAAGAGAACACGATTGGCCTGTTCGGTGAGGAGAATCACACGGCGCTCGATCTCCTGCTGCGGCTCGACCAGGGGGCGAGCAACTGTGCTGCGGTCGTAGGGAACCCGGCGGTCATTCGGGAAGACCCTTCGACACTGGAGCCCGAGGAAACCCAGGTGTATCTCGACGCGGGGCTTTGTCCCGTGGGCGCGGTAACGCAGATCGACGACCTCTACGCGAACCTCGACACACGCACGGTCCGCGGCCACGATATCGGCGTCTATTACAACCTGGAAACTCCGGCCGGCAATTTCAACCTGCGCTACGTCGCGGCCTATCTGGACAAGTACACTCAAAGGGCCGGCGGGGACGCCGCAGTTCTGCTGGAGGCTCAGGAATCCGGCCTGCTGCCGCCGAACGTGCCGGTGGTCGGCTTTGCCGATCTCGCCAGACAGGACGGCAATCCGAAGGAGAAGCACACGATGCGCCTGAGCTGGAGGAACGAGGCCTGGGGCGCGGCGGTAAGCGGCGTGCGTACCGGCAGCTTCGTGCAAACGTCGTTGACCCTCGATACGGGACAGCGATACGCGTTCCCGCCGATGACGACCTACAACGCGTCCGTCGACTATCGTTTCAGCCTCATGGACAACGAAGATCTAAGGGTACGTTTGGGCGTCAATAACCTGACCGACGAACGGGCTCCGCTTGCGGACGACAGTTTCGGCTATTTCGCCGACGTGCACCGCGACCTTGGCGTCAACTATTATCTCGATCTTCGGCTGGAGTTTTGAGCGATCTTGATCTCGCGAGGGGGCGCTCGGCTCCCCTCGCGGGTATCACTCGCCCTGACGAATGATTACGACTCCGAAGCCCGCCGAACCGTCGGTCAACCGGTCGCCGGAAACCTATCAGCTGATCGGCCGCATTCTCGGTCCGTCGGTTTTTGCGATGATGTTTGCCGTGGAAGGCGTGCAGGAGGTTATGCCGCCGGACGCCTGGCGCGTGGCCGCCGTCGGGCTGTGGATGGCGATCTGGTGGGCGACCGAGGCGATTCCGGTCCCGGTCACCGCGTTCTTGCCGCTGGTCGTGTTCGAGCCGCTCGGCATCTCCAGTCTGCGCGACGCGGCGGCGCCCTATGCGAACCCGACGATTTATCTTTTCCTCGGCGGCTTCATGCTGGCGCTGGCGATCGAACGCTGGAATCTACACCGGCGTATTTCGCTGGCAATACTGGACAGTACCGGTACCGACGGCCGCCGCCTCATCGGCGGCTTCATGTTTGTTGCGGCGATGCTCAGCATGTGGATGACAAACACGTCCACTACGATGATGCTGCTGCCGATTGTCCTGTCCGTCGTGAGCGTCATGCGCGAGAACGTGACCGACGTCGACAACAAGACGATGGGCCACTTCCAGGTGGTCATGTTGCTCGGTATTGCGTATGCGTCGAGTATCGGGGGGTTGGCGACCCTGGTGGGCACGCCGCCGAACGCGTTGCTGATTGCCTATATGGCCGAGAACTACGGCCTCGAAATCAGTTTTGCGCGCTGGATGGCGGTTGGCGTTCCGGTAACCTTGGTAATGCTGCCCATCGCCTGGCTGCTACTCACCCGATTCGTTTTCCCGATCGAGATTCCTGCGAACGAGGCCGTCAACCGGCATCTTCACGAACTTCGTGCCGAACTCGGTCCGATGACCGTGCCCGAGCGTCGTGTTGCAATGATATTTGCCGCGGTAGTGACCTGCTGGATGCTGCGCCGGCCCCTGACCGAGTTTTTCGGGCTTACGGGCGTGTCGGACGCCGGGATCGTGATGACCGCCGCCGTGCTGCTGTTCATGGTGCCGAGTGGCAACGTGTCGCAGCCGCAGTTACTGGTCTGGCATGACGCGAGCCGCCTGCCATGGGGCGTACTGATTCTGTTCGGCGGCGGTCTCAGCCTGGCCGCCGGCGTATCGAACTCCGGTCTTGCTCTGTGGCTCGGCGAAAGCCTCGCGCCGCTAAACGCTTTCGGCACGGCCGTTCTGGTCGTCGCCGCCGTGGCGCTGGTCATATACCTGACGGAACTCACCAGCAATCTGGCGACAACCGCGACCTTGCTGCCGGTGATGGGCGCGATCGCGGTTCAGGCCGGAGTGCCGCCGATCATGCTGACCGTGCCGATCACCATTGCCGCAAGCTGCGCGTTCATGCTCCCGGTTGCAACGCCGCCGAACGCCATCGTCTTCGCGACCGGCACCATCAGCATTCCGCAGATGGTGAAGGCCGGCTTCTTTCTGAACCTGATCGGGATCGTGATCGTATCGATCGTTTCGATTTACGTGGCGCCCGAGCTGTTGCAATAGACCTATTGCGCTGCGGGTAACGGTATGGGCGGTGGACGCCCTTCGTCGGCAATCGGGTTTGAACGGTTCACGGTTTGTTCCTCGGCCGAGTACTCGAGCATCAGGCGCATCATTTCTTCGGCGAATACAGGCGTTGTGTCGAGAATCGCCCGGCGGTCTTCCTCATCGCCGATTTCGTACGTGAAAGCCGGGATTCGGTATCGATCGAAGAAAAAGTTTTTCGTGTTGGGTTGACTGGAACGGGCGCGCGCGTCGTGTTTGAACTCGAACGTCGGGCGGCGTGCACGGAAACGCTCGAACCAGACCGTCGCAAAGTCGATCGACCAGCTCGTTTCCTCCGGGAGCTGCGTATAAAAAAGACTGGCGCGCGTCGAGTGAAAGTCCAGCATCAGCGCGGGCCGCATGCCCGCAGCTTCGACGCGCTCGATCAGCCGCGCAGCGCCCTGCGTTTCGGGCTGGGTAAACGGTCCCCAGTCGCGGTTGAGGTCGACGCCGTTGACGTTGTGACGCCAATGGCCAAGCGCAACGCCGTCCGGATTGATCAACGGCATCACTATGACGGTGTAGCGCGCCCGAAAATCGCGTGCAAGCTCGGTGTCGCCCAGCACGGCGTCGACAAAGGAGCGCATCGCGAGGGCGCCCGATACTTCCGGCGGGTGCTGGCGTCCGATCAGGAAAACCGCTTCCGGGCGGTCCGCGGTTCTGGCGACGTGCAGCGGCCGACCCTGAACGCTGCGGCCCAACAGCGCCGTTCGCACATCCGGCTTGCCGGCGAGATCGTTGATCCAATCGGCGTAATAATCGTCGGTGATCAGCTCTTGCCCCGAGACCCAGATCGACGGCGCGTCGCCGTGTACGCGGACAGTAAGGCGGTTGCCGTCTTCGGACCTGCTCACGTCGGCGTCGTCGGCCGGCGCCCAGCGTTGTCCGTCGCTGCTCAGTTTTGGCCAATAGCGTGCATAACCGTCCTCGAACATGAGGGTTACCGAGACGGGCGCCGTTCCCGAGGGGCTGACCCGAAACGAATACCAGGGGCTCTGATTGATCGGAGGCGCGTCTTCGGGACGAATCGTGAGTTCGGCGCTTTGCCCGTCGATGACCGTGCAGGAATGGAAGTTCCCGCCGACGTAGTTCGCGTCGATCAGGAAACCGGCGGAGCGGCAATACTTGGCCGGCGGTACGCTCGCGCAAGACGCCAGCAAAAGGATTGCGGCGCAGCCCGTTATCCGAAACAATTGGCGTGTCCTGTGCGTGTCCCGAGAACGCATAATCTGTACTCCGTTCGACTACCGGCGATTCGATCTGTGATCAACCTTCTACGATACCGCATCGCGGCGGCCACACCCATTGTGAATTGCGGTCGCGTTTTCCCGGTTGTTGCGTCAGACGCTCGGCGGTTGTCGTGAAGATCCCGCCGTCTTTTTACGCCGGCGACGACGTTGTGGCGATCAGCCGTGATCTGTTGGGGAAGGTTCTTTGCACGTACGTCGGCGGATTGACGACCCGGGCGATCATCACGGAAACGGAAGCCTACGCCGGCGTCAGCGATCGCGCGAGCCACGCGTTCGGCGGCCGGCGAACGAAAAGAACCGAACCGATGTTCGGGCCGGGCGGTTTTGCCTACGTCTATCTGTGTTACGGCATTCATCACCTCTTCAACGTCGTTACGAACGGGGAAGACGTACCTCATGCCGTGCTCATCCGGGCGGGATCGCCGCTCACGGGGCTCGACGCGATGCTGGCGCGGCGCGGCAAGGAGAAAGAAGACCGGTCGCTGCTGGGCGGTCCCGGGTCACTCGCGAAGGCGCTGGGCATCACGACCGAGCTCACGGGTGTCAGCCTTTCGGGCGATCGGATATGGATCGAGGACAAGGGCATACGGGTTCCGGACGACATGATTACGGCCGGTCCGCGCGTTGGCGTCGATTACGCCGGCGAGGACGCGTTACGGCCGTATCGTTTCCTGATCGACGCCGCGAAACTGGAACGACCGGCGTTGGCTAAGGCTCGATCCAGCCCGACAGCGGCTTGAAGCGGCCGTCGTCGAGTTCACAGATGAAGCCCGCCGTCTGCGCGTGATGGTCGGTTGCTGAAAAACTGACCGGCGGCATGATCCCGCCCGAGTCCCAGTCACGAATCGATTCCATCGCGTCCAGGAACGACTCACGCGTCAAATCGCGACCTGCACGCTGCAGTCCTTCCACGATGAGGCTGCCGAACACGTAGCCGTACAGCGAATAACGATTTACCGGATGGCCGGGGTAATACTCGGCCATCAGTTTGCGGTATTCGACGACGCCGGGCTCGTCACTGACGTTCGGGTCGGGGTAGTGGCAGAAACCCGTGGTGCCTTCGGCGTGTCCGCCCTCGATGTTGAAGTATTGTTCGTCGGTGAGCGGCCCGGAGGAAATCAGGCGCACGTCGTAATCGAGGGCCGCCTTCGCCTCGACGATTCTCCTGGCGCCCGCGGGATACACCGCCATGATGATTGCATCGGCGTGTTTTTGCTGGAGTGACAATACCTGGGACGCCGCGTCCTCGGCGTTCTGCGCCAGCGTTTCGATGCCGACGAGGTTGTAGCCGAAGCTCTCGGAGAACAGCTTGGTGCGACTGGCAAAATACTGGCCGTACGCGTTGTTGGCGTAAATGACGCCGATGTGTTCCAGGCCCAGGTCGTCCGCGAGGTAGCGGAGCATGACCCGCGTCTCCCCGTCGTAGCGCGGATAGGACGTGAATATCTCGCGCTTGCCGTCGACCGTGAGCAGGGCGGTGTGCGGAAACATGTACGGCACGCCGTGTTTCATCACGTACGGCCCGATCTGCATCGACGCGGGACCGCCGAAATTGAAAAGCAGGAATACGTCGTCTTCCTCAACGAGGCGTTTGACGTTGGCGAGCTGTTTCTGGACGTAGTTCTCGCGGGTGCGCGCGTAGCCGTGTTCGACCAGGCGCCGGTCGTGCACGCCGCCCGAGGCGTTGACGTGTTTGATGACCAGGCGCATACCCAAGTTTTCCTCGTCCGCGGAAAACGATTGGACCGACTGCTCCATGCCGATCAGGATGGCGTCGTCGCTGACGCCGTGGGCGAGGATTACCGAGAGTAGCAGGGCCTCCATGGGCACATTGTAATCGAAACACCTGCGAAACCCATCTGCGGGACGGCGTCTCGAACTGCGTAATCCTTGGTCGGAGCGGCGGTGGCGTCATCTACGGTCTCCTAGCAACTTCATAAAGTCTTTATTTATCAGCTGACTACACCCATAAGATTACGTATGTATACAATTTATGGTATTTGCATGCAAATACATACATTAGATAATGTTTGTCGACGTTTTTTCGACCCATTTTCTGGAGACTTGGCAATGCCCAACAAGACTGTGCCCATCAGCGTACGGATGACGCCCGAAGACGCCGAGTTCATCGCCCAGCTGAACGTCGAGGATGCGCATACGCCCAGCGACAAGCTGCGCGCACTGATTGCGGACGCCAGGCGCCGCAAGCTCGGCACCGAAGACTACCCGGCGTCACTGAAACTCGTTCAGGAGTTGCTGGCGCCGACCATGAGGATCATCCGCAGCAGCGAAAACGATCTTCACGTGCATTCGGAACTGGTCAGCCGACTCGGTGAATGGGTGCCCGAGTGCGTGGCCTACCTGATTGCGTCGAACGGTCCCGACGTGAAGCTCGACATGGAGCAGCTTAGGGAAATCGAAAGAGATCTGGCGCAACGCGCGTTCGTGCTGATGCAGTCGATTCTGCAGATGGCCGTCACGCGGCACAGCCCGATGTACGAACCGGAAGTCGCTCACGACGGAGTGGTGCCGGTGTTGGAGCTGGCAGAAGTGATTCTGCAACGGCGTTCATGAGAACGGAGGAGGGAATATGTCGGAAAACATCGCAAAACGTGTTGGTCGCCTCGTCAGCGGCGGGTTCAATGCCATGGTCGACGCGGTGGAGAACTCCGCGCCGGCTACGGTGATGGAGCAGGCCATCCGCGAGGTGGACGAAGCGGTTGATGAAGTTCGCGCCGAACTCGGCAAGGTGGAGGCGAACAAGCACCTCGCGAGCAAACGGCTGATGGAGGAAAACCGCAAGCACGAGGAATTCGGCGAGAAGATTGCGCTTGCGCTCAGCGAAGGTCGCGACGACCTGGCGGAGACCGCGGTTGCGCAGCAGATGGACATCGAGGCGCAGGTACCGGTTCTCGAAGCGGCCATTACCGATGCGGCCGAGCAGGCAAGCGAACTCGAGGGTTACATCAAGGCCCTGAAAGCGAAGCGGCGCGAAATGGAAGAAGAGCTCGTGCGATTCCGGTCGAGCTCGAAGACGAGCCCGGGTGAAAGCCGCGGCGAAGCCAAGGGCAGCGACGTCGAATCCAAGGTTGACAAGGCAAGCTCGGCGTTCGACCGCGTCATCAACCGGGCTAGCGGCATGCCTGGAATGACGGGGCCCGCCGACCGGGTGAGCGCGGCGCAGATGGCCGAGCTCGATGAATTGACGCGCAAGAATGCGATTCAGGAACGCCTTGCGCGCATCAAAGCAGAGCAGGGGTAACCATGTTTGACCTGCTGACGGCAACCCAGAACTACGCGTTCACCGTGGCCCTCGGGCTGATGTTGGTGATCGCGGTGATGGAGGGCGTCGCCTCGTTCGTCGGGGCGGGTCTTTCCGATTTTCTGGATTCGCTGCTTCCCGACCTGGAAATCGACGTCGATCTCGACGTTGGCGCCGCTGACGCGTCGCCCTCGGCATTCACCCGTTTCCTAGGGTGGCTGCGCGTCGGGCGTGTGCCGATGCTTATCCTGCTGATCATTTTCCTGACCGCGTTCGGTTTGATCGGCTTGAGTCTGCAGTCTGCGGTGCACGGCGTCTCTGGCGGGTATCTGCCCGGCTGGATCGCGGTTGTGCCCGCGATGTTCCTGGCGCTGCCCGTTGTCCGGGTCTTGGGTGCGGCGATGGCATACATCCTGCCAAACGACGAGACCGACGCCGTGTCGGAAGCGTCGTTCATCGGCCGAATCGCCGTCATAACGTTGGGTGCGGCAAGCCTGGGCTCGCCGGCCGAGGCAAAGCTCACCGACGAACACGGCCACACGCACTACGTCATGGTGGAACCGGACATGGAGTCCGCGGAATTTCCACAGGGGACGGCAGTGCTGCTCACCGAGCGGCACGGCGCTGTCTTCAGGGGCATTCTCAGCTCGAACGAGGCCCTGCAGGACGTCGTGTAGCTATTTGTTGGGTAACAGGGAGGGGTTTATATGAATATGAACGTAGTCGAACTGCTGGCCATCATCGGTATCGTCGTGGTTGCGCTGCTGACGATCGGATTGATGCTGTCTCGTCTCTATCATCGTGCATCAAAGGAGGTTTCATTCGTACGAACGGGGTTCCGGGGTCAAAAAGTCATCATCAACGGCGGTGCAATGGTGTTGCCCGTGCTGCACGAGGTGATCCCGGTGAACATGAATACGCTGCGGCTGGAAGTTCGCCGCGCCAACGACCAGGCGCTGATTACCCAGGACCGCATGCGTGTCGACGTAACCGCCGAGTTTTACGTCCGGGCCAAACCGACCGAAGACGCCATTGCCAACGCGGCACAGACGCTGGGTCTAAAAACGATGCATCCGGAGGAACTCAAGCAACTCGTCGAAGGTAAGTTCGTCGACGCGCTACGCGCCGTGGCCGCGGAAATGGCCATGGAAGAGCTGCACGAACAACGCGTCGACTTCGTGCAGAAGGTGCAGCAGGTCGTTTCCGAAGACCTGCTCAAAAACGGCCTGGAATTGGAGTCGGTTTCGCTGACTGGCCTGGACCAGACCAGCTTCGAGCACTTCAATCCCCAGAACGCGTTCGACGCGGAAGGTCTGACGAAACTGACCGAAGCCATCGAATCGCGCCGTAAGAAGCGCAACGATATCGAACAGGACACCGAGGTGGCGATCCAGAACAAGAACCTGGATGCCGAGCGGCAAAAACTCGAAATTTCCAAGGAAGAGGAATACGCCCGCCTGAAGCAGGAGCGCGAGGTGCAGGTGCGCCGCGCCGCGCAGGCCGCGGAAATCGCCTCCGAACAGGCCAACAAGGAGCGCGAGGCCGAGGAAGCGAAAATTGTCGCGAAACGCGAAGTCGACATGGCGAATATCCTGGCGGAACGTACCGTCGAGGAAGAGCGCATCGAAAAAGAGCGCCTGCTGAAAGAGAAGGACATCGACAAGGCGAAAGCCATCGAACTGGCCGGCCAGGATCGGAACATCGCGGTTGCGGAAAAATCGCAGGCCGAATCGGTCGCGCAGGCGAAGGCCGACAGGGCCCGCGCCGTCGCCGTCAAGGAAGAAGAGGCGGTAAAGACCGTTCGCCAGGTCGAGATGGCCGATCGCGAAAAGCAGGTCGAATTGGTGCAGGCGCGCCAGGTCGCGGAAAAGGACGCAATTTCCATCACCGTCGCCGCGGACGCCGAAAAGCAGGCGGCCGAAGACAGGGCGGAAGCGCTCAAGACGATAGCCGAAGCGGAAGCCGACAAGGACCGTCTCGAAGCGCAGGGTGACGCCGACGCCGAGGTGCTGCGCGCCGACGCCGCAGCAAGACGCTACGCGGTCGACGCGGAAGGCAAACGCGGCCTGAACGAGGCGGCCAACCTGTTATCGAAGGAACAGGTCGACATGCAGGTTCGCCTGGCGTTGATCAAGTACCTGCCGAGCATCATCGAGGAAAGCGTCAAGCCGATGGAGCAGATCGACGGCATCAAGATCATTCAGGTGGACGGTCTGAACGGCGGCGGTCACGCAGGCGTCAACGGCGAAACGGTCGTTCAAAACGGCAGCATGGCGGATCAGCTCGTGTCGAGCGCACTGCGTTATCGCGCTCAGAGTCCGCTGGTCGATTCCCTGTTGAGCGAGATTGGCATGAACGGCGCCGACCTGAACGGTCTGACGCAGGCGCTGAAGGAAGAAACGCCCGCGGAAGGGAGTTGAGAGCGTCCAGGCCGGGTTTCTCCCACCCCCGTGCGCCCGGCCTGGTCCTTGGGCAGTCACCGACAGTGGTGGCTGCCTTTTTTCACGGGTTTTCCTCTCTTGTACAATACAGGTCAGCAGTCGCATTCGCGCTGCCCGCGAAGTCCCTCGGCCGCGCTACCATCAGTGATCGAGGCGGTTGAGACGATCGTGACGATTGCGCGATCCGATTGACGGGATCTGGACGGAAAAGCCACCGTGGACCTACTCAAAGATGTGTTCCGCTCCATACGGCTTGAAGGCAGCGTTTTCTTCAATTCGACGTTAACCGCGCCATGGGACGTACCGCTCCCGCCGTCCTCCAATTTGCGTTTTCATCTCGTCATCGAGGGTGGCACCTGGCTGCGGTCGTCGCGCCTGCCGGCCCCGGTTCGACTGCGCCGTGGCGACGCCGTGCTTCTGACGGATGGCGGCGCTCATCGCCTGACCGACGTCGGCGACCCGAGATCCGCGGACGGTTTGGAAAACGGGCCGGCTCACTCGACGTGTCACCTGATCTGCGGCAAGTTCGAGTTCGATGGGCACTTGAGGCATCCGCTCATCGACTCGCTGCCGCCGAACATACACGTGACGATCTCGGAACAGGAGGAGTCCATCTGGTCGATGGTGAGGATGATGGCCGACGAACTCGATCAGCAGCGACCGGAGTCGCCCATCGTCGTTGACCGCGTTTGTGAGCTGCTGCTGATCCATATGTTGCGGTCTCATGACGACCACGAAAACGCGCCGCCGACGTTCCTGGCGGCTCTCGACGATCCCTTTGTCCGTAAGAGTCTCCGACTCATCCACGATCGCCCCGACCGGGACTGGACGATCGAATCCCTGGCTAGCGAGGTCGGCATCTCGCGTTCGGCGTTTGCGGTACGGTTTCACGATCAGGTTGGTGTCCCTCCCAAGGCCTACCTGACGACCTGGCGCATGCACGAGGCGGGGAAGTTGCTGCGAAAGCCACGCACGAAGATCGACGACGTGGCTCGGCGGGTAGGATATTCGTCGGCGGCGCCGTTCGTTCGCGCGTTCAGGAAATTTTTCGGCGAAACTCCCGGCGAGTACCGCGCGGCCATGCTTCGCCGTCAAACGCGTAACCGCTAGACGTCCTGTCGCGGTTTTCTAACGGACTTCTAACGGCTTTGTCACGAAGTTGACCGTGCGTACCGGACTGTTTGCACGGCGTCCATAATCGCCGGCCGCCGGCGATCAAAGCCCGATCGTCCGGGTCGATCTCCACAGGGAAGCTATCGGCGCCGGTTCGGTGGGGCTCCTGGTGGTGCATGGCCGGTCATCAGCCATCCCCCCAGAACAGCAACGCCCCGCTGCTCCACCGGACCGGCCCGAACCGGCTCTCCCCGACTTTTCTGAAATCACGCACAGGACTCTAAGGAGACAGGGGTATGAATTTGACCAGGTGCTTACTCACTTCGGTGGGGGCGGCTTTGCTTGCGGCGATGGCGGTATCGGCGAATGCCGACCCGTTCGGCGGGCGCAATAACGGCACGAATTTCGAGGGTGGCGTATACGCCATGACAAACGACTTCTACGGCAACAGCGTCGTTGCTTACGGTCGGCGCGCGGACGGCACGCTCAAGCTGTTGGGAGAGTATGCGACGGGCGGCAAGGGCGCGGCGTTTGACGGCGGCGAAGGGCTCGACCCGCTCATTTCCGCCAACGCGGTGATACTGACGGAAAACCGCCGGTTTCTGCTCGCGGTCAACGCCGGCAGCTCGACCATCAGCGTGTTTCGGGTTCGCAACAACCTGGAGCTGTTTCTGGTCGATCAGGAATACGTTGCGGGCGTTGGACCCAACAGCATCGCCTACCGCGACGGCGTCGTTTACGTGTCGTCGATCGACGCGGACGGCGTTTTCAACGGCGAGCCTGATCAGGAAGGCGCGTTGACCGGTTTCCGCCTGACGCCGGGCGGAGCGCTGCGCCGGATCGGCGGATCGGTCCGGTTTCTGGACAATCGTCCGTCCGCGTTGCAGTTCTCCCCTGATGGTCGGTTTCTCGTTGTCGCTTCCATCAACGCCGGCTCCGCGGCGCTGGCCAGCGGCAGCACGGACGAACTCGTGGTTTACGGCGTGTCGCGCAGCGGCCGCCTGACACGGGAGCCGCTGAGCGGTGCGACGTCCACGCTTCCGTTCAACGTCGAGAACCGCAATCTGCCGAGCGCCATCGGATTCGAGATCGTAGAAGACGAGGGCGAACAGTTCGTTGTCGTTACCGAGGCGCGTGAATTCCAGGCGGATGGATCCCCGCCCGCGTTCGCCGCGCTGCAAACGGGTTCCGTCTCGACGTGGCGGCTGGAAAAACACGGCCAGTTGACGCCGATCAATCTCGACGTGATGACCGGCGACGGGCTCTTCGACGGCGAACGCACCGCGTGCTGGATCGAGTTCTCGAAAGACGGAGATACTTTCTGGGTATCGAATGCGCTGGAGTCGACGCTGTCGACGTACTCGTTCGACAAGGGCGAAATCGAGCTCGAGGAGCGCGTCGCGGCCGTGGGCACGCCGCCGGCGGACGGCGACCCATTCGGCACAACCGACGGCTGGATCGATCTTTGGGCGAGCGACGACGGTCAGTACGTTTATCAGCTATTTGGCCTGAGCGGCACGATCGGTGTCTTCAAGGTCGAGGACGACGGCCGCGGCGAGGATCTGACCCTGATCCAGGAAGTGAGCGATCTTCCCGAAGCGAATACGCAGGGCATCGTGGCGTTCTAGTTGGGTTTCGCCGGCAGGACGGTTTTGCCGGCAAAGGGCGCGCTTGGTGTCGCGGCGCGCCCTTTTTTTCTTGCGCGGCTCGGATTGAGCCGGGCGGGTCATGGTCGGTGCCGTCCGCGGATTCGTTCCGGCTGCATTCGGATCGATACGGCCCGAGCTAGACCGGGATGCAGACGTGTATCCGGGTGCCCCGGGAATCCGAATCGATCTGAAGAACCAGCCCCGCTTCGTCCGCCCGCCGGTGCATGTTCGTGAGTCCGAACCCTCCTTCCACTGAATCAACGTCGAATCCCACACCGTCGTCGCCAATTTCGACACACACTTTTTCGGGCGCCGACGTTGTCGTTATGTGAACGGTTCGCGGCCGCGCATGCCGTAGCGCGTTGGTAGTGGCTTCCTGCACGATCCTGAGCACGTTGAGCGCCCGTTCCGGTCCAAGCGTGGTTTTCGGAATGTCGGCCATGTCCCAGATCAGGCGCACGCCGCTTTTCTCCCAGACTTTCTTGGTGCGATGTCGGAAAGACGCAAGCAGCGAAACCAGGTCGTTTTGCTCGGGCGCAATCGAATCGACGATCAGCCGAAGATCGATCAGCGCATGTTCGAGCGAGTTTCGCAGTTCCTCGGCGGCTTCGTCTTTTTCGCTCATGGCAAGCGCCTGGATCAGCTGTCCGCCCAGGCCGTCGTGCATGTCGCGCATCAGCCGTTCACGTTCCTGCGAGAGCGTTCTCTCCCGCTCCAGTACGCGCCGCTCCTCGTATCCGACCTCGAGTTCGTGAGCCTTGCGCTGAACGCGCTCCTCGAGTTCGCGGTTCAGTGTCGCCAGCTCGCTCGCCGAGTGCGTGTAACGTCGGGCGAGCAGAAGGCTGATGAACGCGATCTGCGCCATAGCGACGTATTTGGTGTAGTAGATCGTACCGGGAATCCAGGACGTAAAGTCGAACAGGTGGTCGCGAACGCCGAATACGAAGTTGATGGCGCCGAAGGCGTACATGCCGACGCTTTCAAAAGACCAGTGCCGCCAGCTTGCAACGCCGTATTGCACGAGCGCGATAAACGCGCATAACAGGATAAAGGGCACCCACACGAGCGCAAAATACGTGTACAACGCGCTGATCTTGAAGGTCGTCAGGAACCCGACGATCGGCGCGGTCAGAACGACGCCCAGACCGAGGACGGTCCTCTCGAGCCTGCGCATGCCGAGCCCGAAAAACCGGTTGGCGAACGACGGCGCCAATATCACCCACCAGAGCAGCAGATAGATCGCGGTAAACCACGTCCAGTGATGGATCGGGATTCGATCGATCAATCCGTGGATCGTGTGCAGCGCCCACAACAACACGATAACGGCGTAAATGCCGTAATACGCGTATTGTCGTCCGCTCATGAAATAGAGGGCGAGAAGCGCGGTGGCCAGCCCGAGCATCAGCGTCGCGACAACCGCGGGAACCCAGAGACCGTAAAGCCTCTCCGCGCCATACGCCTCGGCGAGGACGTCGGCGGGACCGATGTAAATCGAATTCGGGGTAAGCCAGCTGTTTTCCCGGGCGAGGCGAACGTAAAGCGTTTCGGGCGCTCCGGACGGGCTCGCGTCGAGCGGCAGCCGGTAATAAAGCGGTCTGATGTAGAACGGCAGCGGACGTTCCATGTCGCCGCCCGAGCCGATGAACACCGAGCCGAGGTACACGGCGAGATTCGCTTGCGGAACGGGTGCGTAAAACGCGAGCCCGCTTTGGTCCGGGGCGTGCGGCGGGAGATCGATGGCTATCCAACTGCTGTTGAATCGATCGCGTTTGATCGACGTCGAAAGATGGGTTTCGCCGTCGATGGTTTTCCACGGGGCGCCGACCGGCGGGGCGTCGGCATCGGATTCGACGAAACGCATGGAATCCACCCGGTATTCGTCCAGAGACGTGTTCGGCCGGTCGAGAGAGTGGACGATCTGCAGCAGGCCGAGTGGCAAAACGGCAAGCACGGCCAGCCAGGCGGTCCTGGTTTTCGGCGGCGGGTTCAATCGTTCACGAGCGCCGGCCGTTTTGCATCGTAAACGGCCGGTTTCTTCGGATTGGCTTCCAGCTTGGTAACGACTTCAAACCGCGGGTCCGCGGAAACCATTTCGACTTGGGTCCGGCGCGCCGTTTCGCGGTCCTCGACGGCCAGGAGAGTGGACCGAGACATACCGCTCTTTCTATGTTACTCGGCCGTTTTGTGCAAGTCGTCGGTGCGGGGGGCGTCTCCGGCCCCGCTGCCTCCGCGGTTGGGTATGCAGATGTGAATCCGGGTGCCGTCGTTATCGGAGTTGATGATGAGGATCAGTCCGGCTTCCTCGGCGCGCCGGCGCATGTTGCTGAGCCCGAATCCCTCTTTGGCGGATCGAACGTCAAAGCCAACGCCGTCGTCGCCGATTTCGACACAGACTTTGTCCGGGTCCGATCTCGCCATTATGCGCACGGTTTTCGGATGAGCATGTTGCAAGGCGTTTGTCGTCGCTTCCTGAACGATCCGGAGAACGTTGAGCGATCGTTCCGGTCCGAGCGTCGTTTTCGGTATGTCGGCCATGTCCCAGATCAAGCGGACATCGCTCTTTTCCCAGATTTTTTTGGTGCGATGCCTGAACGATGCGAGCAGGGAAACCAGGTCCTTTTGTTCGGGCGCAATCGAATCGACGATCAGCCGCAGGTCGATCAGCGCGTTTTCGAGCGAGTTCCGGAGTTCCTTGGTAGCGTCGTTGTTTTCGCTCATGGCAATGGCCTGGATCAGCTGTCCGCCGAGACCGTCGTGCATGTCGCGCATCAATCGCTCGCGTTCCTGAGACAGCGTCCGTTCCCGCTCCAGCGCGCGCCGTTCTTCGTAGCCCGCCTCCAGCTCGCGGGCCTTGCTCTGGACGCGTTCTTCGAGTTCGCGGTTGAGCGTTTCCAGCTCGCGGGCGGATGCGGTGTATCGCCGGGCCAACAACAGGCTGATGAAAGCAATCTGCGCGACGGCGATATACTTCGTGTAATACGTCGTTCCGGGCACCCAGCTCCAGAAGTCGTACAGATGATCACGCACGTTGAACACGAAACCAACGGCGCCGAGTGCATACATGCCGACGCTCTCGAACGACCAGTTCCGCCAGCAGGCAACACCGTACAGAACCAGCGCCGTCAGCGAGCAAATGAGAACGAACGGCACCCATACGAGCGCAAAGTACGTAAATAGCGCTTCGATCCTGAAGGCCGCGAGGAGCACGAAAATCGGCAAGGTCAGAACGACGCCCGATACGAGGACCGTCCACTCGAGGGCGCGCATGTGAAGGTCGAAAAAACGACTCGCGAACGACGGCGCCAATATCACCCACCATAGCAGCACGTAGATGATCGTGAACCACGTCCAGTGCTCGATCGGGATGTTGTCGACCAATTCGTGCGTCGTATGCAGCGCCCACAACAGCACAATGAGCGCGTAAATGCCGTAGTAAACAAACCTGCGCCGGCTCATCAAATAGAGCGCGGCGAGCGCCAGGGAGAGTCCAAGCATGAGTATTGCTACTACGGCCGGGAGCCAGAAGGTATAAAGTTTCTGCTGGAGGAACTTCTCCTCCAGCAAATCGGCCGGGCCGATGTAGACCGCGTTCGGGCTATACCAGCCGCCTTCCCGGGCGATGCGAACATAGATCGTCTGAGTTACCTCGCGGGTGTTTGCGCTCAGGGGGAGCCGGTAATAGATCGGTCGGGTATAAAACGGCAGCGGCCGAACCATGTCGCCCGAATCGCCGACGTACGCGGTATCCAGATACACGGCCACATTCGCCTGCGGGTCCTGCATGTAAAGGGCGAGAGCAGTCCCGGCGTCGTTGGGCGGCGGATCGATCGCTATCCAGCCGCTGACGAAGCGGTCACGCCTGATCGGCGAATGCAGGCGCGTGCTGCGGTCGATCGTTTGCCACTCGGCGTCGAACGGCGGGGTTTCCGCGTGCGATTCGACGATCCGCATGGAATCCACCCGATAGGGGTCGAGCGATTCGTCCGGTTGGTCCAGGTGATGAACGATTTGCAGCAGGCCGACGGGCAGGACGGCAAGCGCAGCGAGCCAGGCTGCCCGAATGACTTTGCCCGGTTTCAATCGTCCATGAGCCCCAGCCGTTTTGCCTCGTAAACGGCCGCTGCTTTCGAGTTGACTTCGAGCTTGGTATAGATTCGCTTGGTGTAGGTGCCGACCGTGTTCGCAGACACGTTCATGAGGTCCGCGATTTCGGAATAGGTGTAGCCTTTCGACGCGAGCGTCAGCACGTCGTGTTCGCGGGAGGACAGGCTGATGTCCGTCTGGCAGGCCGAACGCTGTTGAAAATGTGAAATCAGGTGGCTCGCTATGGCCGGGCTGATCGGCGACTCGCCGTTCATGATCTGGTGAATGGCGACGGATATTTCCTTCGCATCGTCATCTTTCAGCAGATACCCCTTCGCGCCGGCGCGAATGGCGGAGACCACGCGTTTCTCGTCGCCGAAAACGGAAATCACCAGCGAATGACTTTGCTCGTTCGCCAGTTCGATGAGTTCCGTGCCGCTGCCGTCCGGCAGTTCCAGGTCAACGAGCAGGACCTCGGGTTTGAAGCGGTCGAATTCCCGTTTGGCGTCCGCAAGCGTGCCCACGTCTGCAACAACTTCCAGGCGCGGGTCCGCGGAAACCTTTTCGACGAGGCTCCTGCGTGTCGTTTCGTGGTCCTCGACGACCATTACGGTGGATCGCGACATACATCTCTTTCTATGTCACCCAAGCGTTTTGTGCAAGTCACCTGTTTAAGGGACATCCACGGGCCGCCGGAACGTGCATAGTTGCCGCCGCTCCGAACGCGGGCGGACGAAAAAAGCAGTAACGATCGTTCGGCCGTACCGCCAGCAAATTAAACAGAACACCTCATGGAGAGTGGAATATGACCGGCTACGTATTAATCGAATCACGACCCAGACAAGAGTCCGAGGACGTGAGCCGCTGTTTCGAGTTGGCGGAAAGCCTCGCTGGCGACGGACACAGGGTGACGTTGTTCCTCGTGCAAAACGGTGTGCTGACCGCGCGCTCCGGCGCGTCCTCGGGCGCGCTGGACGGCGCCATCCGGGCCGGCGTCACGCTGCTCGCCGACGAGTTCTCGCTCCGCGAGCGCGGAATCAGCGACGACGAAATCGACGAAGGCATCGCGTCATCGCCAATCGACGTTGTCATCGACCGGCTCGTCGCCGGCGACAAAGTCATCTGGCACTGACAGGAGAGTTTCATGAGTAAGAAAACCACACTCACGTTCGTGTTGATGGACGCTCCCTTTGAAAGCGCCCGAACGACGACGGCGATGCGCCTGCTCGACGTGGCCGCCCGCCGTGGGTACGACATCAACGTTTTCGCCTACGAGGGCGCGGTCTATTTGCCTTTCATCCATCAAACCGCGCACCCCAATGCGGTCCATGGGCACGACGTGGAAGAAGAGAATCATCCGCTACCCAAGGACTGGGTGAGCGCGCTTATCGAAGAGGCGGAACGCAACGGCGGCTGCATCGACTGGGCCAACTGCGGTCTGTGCGTCGATGAACGCGGAGCGGGCGACGCTGTAGACGGCGTCCGCCGCGGCACGCCGGCGGATCTCGTCGATTTCGCGAAACGTTCGGACAACACGCTTGTGGTCCCAACCAGCTAAGGAATGGAACATGAAAACTTTACAGATCATCAAGACCGCTTACCGCGCCACGATCGAGGAACAGGACGATACGATTGTTTGGCTCACGCATGCGATGACTGGCGCCGGCGGCGATTTCGACGTGTTGTTGGGGGGCAGCTGCGTCAACTACACGGTTAAACACCAAACGGTCGAAGGGCTCACGTTCGGCAACTGGAAACAAACGAGTCCCCCAAAGCTCGCCCGTGACATCGCCGGACTCGTTGAGAAGGGCGTCGACGTTTACGTGCTCGAAGAGGACGTCCGGGACTACGGTATCGACAGCGACGAGCAGATCGAGGGCATCAAGACCGTTGCCCGATCCGGTTTGGCGAAGCTGGTCGATCAATACGACCTGATCTGGCGGTGGTAGGGCCGAGGCGGCTCTACCGCCGACCGGCGGCATTGACCAAACAATCCGAACACGCCGGGCGGCGTGTTCTGAAAACATCTTGATTCAGGAGAACTCTGATGAATTATCGAAGTGCGATACTACTTTTCTTGTACGCCATGTTCGCTCTCTCGGCGGCCTACGCCGAGGACGGCGGTTACTCGCAGGTCGACCCGATCGTGCGTACGGCGGACGCCGCATGGGTCGGCGAATCGACCCTGCTCAGGTTTTCCAACCGCGTGCAGGCCGTGGTGCGGACGAGCGACCTGGACCCGGGCGCGGCGATGACGGCCTGGTGGAGAATTTACAACCGGCCTCAACACTGTGCGGTTCCCTACGCCTGTGAAGCGAGCGATCTCTCCAACCCGCGAGTGATGGGTTCTCAGCTGCACGCGACCGCGTTTGTCGCCGCCAACGCCGACGGCACGGCAACGGTCGTTGCTTCGCTCTACAGGATGGCGCCGAGGGCGGAAGGCGGACAGCCGATGGCGGATTCCTTCGAGGAAGGACACCTGAGCGGGCGGGGCCTGCGGCGCCCGATGCACGCCGAGGTGGAGCTGCTGTTTGCCAGTCATGGGCAGCTCGCGGATCCCGACGTCACCGGAAAACCGGCGGCGCTGGAACAGCTGCTGACGCCTTTCGGTACGCAGCTGGAGTGCGCGGATCCGCAGATGCCGGCGGCGGGCCGGACGTATCGCTGCGGTGTCCTGCAACGAGTTGACCACGCGCCCGCGCATTGATCAACGACGCAGACGTGGGCGCTGGGTCATAGGTCGGCGCTGGGCGGCGGGTCCCCAGAACTGCCGCCCGGCGGCGACCGCTTGATTCGGCAAGCTCGATACCAGACGGAACTTCGTAGTGAAAGGCAAACCGGCTCGATGGGTGCTTCTTGCGCTGTTATGCACTGTGGCACCGGCCGCCACCGCCGCGGACAATGCGGAGGTCACGGTGCTCTATGATGCCTTCGGCCATGCGTCGTCGATGAAAAAAGACTGGGGATTTTCGGCGTTCATCGAATACGGCGGCAAACGCATTCTCTTCGACACGGGCAACGACGCCGGGCTTTTCGCACACAACGTCCGTGAAAAAGGCATCGATCTGACGACGATCGATTTTGCGGTAATTTCGCATCGCCACGGCGACCATACGAGCGGTCTCGATCACCTGCTGACCGTCAATCCGGAGGTCCGGATATACGCGCCAAAGGAAAACTTCGGTGTTTTCGGGGCAAGCCTGCCGGGGTCTTTTTACAAACGCGACGATTCGCTGCCGCCGGAGATGCGGTACTTTGACGGGCACGCGCCCGAGACGCTCCATTTCGGCAGCCCGTGGCCGGAAGGCAATTTCCGCTGGATCAGCGAAACCACCGAGGTGGCGCCGGGATTTCACCTGATACGTCTGACGGGGCCGTGGGGCGTGGACCTGAACGTGATGGAACTGTCGCTGGCCATCGAAACGCCCGACGGTCTCGTGCTCGTGGTGGGTTGCAGCCATCCGACGATCCAGAAGATCGTCGCCGAAGCCGCCTCCGCCATAGGCGGACCGATCCACATGGTTTTTGGCGGCACGCACCTGCTGCCGGCCGAAGCGGACGAGATCAACCGTATCGCCGTGGCGTTGCGTGACGAATGGAAAGTGGCGTGGATCGCGCCGGCGCATTGCACGGGTGAACAGGCGTTTCGAGTATTGCGGGAAGTGTTCGACGATCGCTACCTGTACGCGGGCCTGGGTACGACGCTGCAGGTCGGGCGGGAGATCACGACGAAGCAGGCGGGAGGTCCGTGACAAACCAACGGCCGACAGAGGCCACAAATAATCTTCGCTTCTAATGCCCCGCAGAAGTTGAACTACAATACCGAACCAGGTTCTCAGTTAGCAGTGGTTTCAAGAATATCCGTGGCGGCGATACAGAGTTAGCAAGACCACTGTAGGAGCCCGTCCCGACGGGCGACCCACAGATTGAATGCGGCACGTGGCTATGCTTGACCACGCTTGAGTAATTAAGCGGCGGGAGACTCGCTATTTCCGTATTGACCCGGTTCCAGGCTGTTTTGGCGTTGTGCTCGCTCGCCGCCGCACCGGCCGCTCAGGCGGATCTCGTCTGGCACTGGGAAGACCGCTTCAACGCGGCGGAAAAGAAAAAACTCACCGAATGGATCACGGCAACGGCGGCGGGCGTCGAGGAACTGGCGGCGCCGTATCCCTTCGACGTCCACATTCATTTTTATCGGACGTCCAGCTCTAAGCCGGTCACCTGGGCAAACACGATCCGCTCGCGCCGGCAGGGCGTCAATTTTCACGTGAACCCGAGATTCTCGGCCGAGGAACTGCTCGCGGATTGGACGGCGTCGCACGAGCTGAGCCACCTGCTGATCCCGTACCTCGGCCGGCGGCACTCCTGGTTCGCCGAGGGCTTTGCGAGTTACATGCAGTACCAGGTAATGCACACGCTTGGGGTGATCACCCCGGAGCAGATGCAGGCGAGATACCGGGAACGTATCGACAGGGCAGAGCGGCGCTACGACATGCGCGATATGCCGTTCGTGGAGGCGGCGCCGACGCTGCGGGCGCGGCGGCAGTATCCGACGATGTACTGGGGCGGGGCGGTGTATTTTTTGCGCGTCGATCAGGAGCTTCGGGAGCGCGGGCATTCGGTGCCGGCGGTCATTCGCGAGTTCGTGAAGTGCTGCAGGATGCGAACCCGCGGCCTGGAGGCGTTGGTCGCTGAGCTGGATCGCCTGTCCGGCGGCAGCACGTTCGAGGAGCAGCTTGAGATGATGCGGACGGAGCCGGGTTTTCCGGACGATTCCGAGGTGTGGCCGGGGTCCTGATCCGGTGTCGGTTCGGGCGAAAAGGCTGTATGATCGCTCGTCCATAAACGTGCTGGCGGTATCGCATGGCCGGAACCGCCGGACGAAGCACCTAACACTGCGCCGGTAGCTCAGCTGGGTGAGTGCCGGTCGCCGCGCAGTGGCGAGGCGAAGCATGCTTCGCCAGGCGCGAACGCCGCGCGCCTACCGGCGCGTGGCCGGACTTGAGGAGCGAAGCGACGAAAGGAGTCCCTTGCAGCGCGAAGCGCTGCCGGTGTCCGACGGCACGAACCGTCTAACGAAGTAACTAACAATGCGCCCGTAGCTCAGCTGGATAGAGTCCCTGGCTTCGAACCAGGTGGTCGGGAGTTCGAATCTCTCCGGGCGCGCCATTTTCTCAAGGTGTTAACCGGTCACATGGTTTACACCTTGTTCCGGACACATGGTTAACACTTTGTCCGGTACGAACGGATTGGGGCCGGGTTCCACCCGGCCCCGTTGATTATCGAAGTATCCTAAATCATAGTCGAGGAAGCTGACCAGCCAGATCTGGTCCTCGATCTCTCTAACGCCCACGGTTTGTCCGGCGAAGGCGGTCGAGAGGTTGATTTTACGTCGGCCGATGCAGATACGGCCGCAGCCGGTGACGCGGATCGCCCGGTCATGGAACGGATAGTCCGGCGGACTCGGTGGTTCGTAGACGCGAGCTGAAGGTGTATAGAGATCACCGGGGTAGGCGCCATCGAGCGCTTGATGAGGCCGCTCGTTGTTGTAAACCCCGATGAAGGCGTCGAAGCGCTCCTGTTGTTGAAGGAAGTTGAAGGCGGCAGGCTTCGTAGCCTCCTGCTTGAGGGTTAGATGCATGCGTTCGTGACGGCCGTTCTGCTCAGGATGGCCGGGCTTGATGCGCTGCAGGCTGATGCCTAAGCGCAACCACCAGACCGAGAGCCGAGTGAGGCCAAAGAGCGCATTGCCGGAAGCGAACGGCACACCATTATCGGTGCGGATGGCGCTGGGCAGGCCGAAGTCCCTGAAAGCTCTTTCAAAAATGGTAAAGGCGATGTCCGCTTTGGTGGACTTCACGCCTTCGCAGCCGATCAGGTATCGGGAGCTGTAGTCGGAGATCGTGAGCGGGTAGCAGTACTGCTTGTTGCCGAGCATGAACTCGCCCTTGTAGTCGGCACACCAGAGCTCGTTTGGCTGGTGTGCAGCGACCAGCGGCGTTCCTTCAGCCTTGTAGCGACGGCGTTTCTTTCGCTTCACGAGGCCATGGCGGTCCAGCACGGCGTGGATAGTGCTGATGGCAGGCGTTGGCACCATCGGGAACTGCTTGATCAGCTTGTCGCGGATCTTGCGGGCGCCCCAAGTGTCGTGTTCCTTCCTGATCCCGAGAATCGTACGCTCGACCTGGTAGGGTAGGCGGTTGGCCTGCCGGTACGGCGCCCGGCTACGGTCGTTCAGGCCCTGAAGGCCGCAGTCTTTGTATCGGTTGAAAATCTTGTAGCCAGTGACGCGGCTAATCCCAAACTCCCGGCACAGTGGGGCCATCTTCTCGCCCTCGAGCAGCCTGGCTATGAAACGAAGTCTCTCATCCATCGGTTTACACTCTTTCCAGAGCATCCGGGGGCTCCCCAAATGCCGTAATGTGTAAACCATGTGTCCGGAACAATCTGTAAGCTATGTGTCGAGTAGCTCAAAAGCCAATTGCTGGTAAGTGATTGGCTTTTTGCTGGTCAACTAAAGCGTTAATAAGCCGTTCTCAAGTTACGTTCGAGCAGTAGGCGACGAATAATCACGGATGAGATCAAGCCGGAACGTCGTGCAACAGCTCCAACTCAGTCATTTGAATGCTACGATTGTAACAGCTTGCTTATGATCCACGGCAGACATTAATTGCCAGTCGCTACCGCAACAGTTTTCTACTGAGTGCACATACCTTGCCCATGTATCGAAAAGACATTCGGCCGGAGCAGCAAGAGCGTTGGGACAAGGGTATTGATTGTCTTCTGTCTGGTGACGGTGAGGGAGCCCTCTTTATTTACACAGCTTTGGCCAACGATGGCTGTGCTACCGCGTTGTCTCAAATCGGTAGAATATATGAGCATGGAGCAGCCGGCATCGAGCAAGACTTCGGTGAGTCCGTGAGGTGGTACAGGCACTCAATCGAGACTCTCGATGATTTAGTGTCGCATTTAGCATTGGCCAGGATCTATTTGCAGAACAAACACCTCGATCCTAATCGCGAACTCGCTCGCTACCACCTTGAACTGCTGGTGGAGAATGAAGTTATGGGTGGGCAGTTCGGGCTTGGACTCGTTTATCACTTCGGAATAGGCGTTGACAAAGATGAGGAAGCAGCGACCGAATGGTTCGCAAAGGCTGAGGCACTGGGGCATGTTGGAGCTCGGCTTTTCAGGATGAAAAACCTCTTTCTTAAGAACCCAGTCAGGTATCTCTTGCCTATGGTGGCGGCGTCGGTGAAGTACCATTGGATGTACTTCTTCACCAATAACCCACACAGGCTGGAAATGGGGGACGACACGACCGGTTGCGTAGTATTGACGAATTGAGTGAGTTTATCTTGTTCTGCGGGAGCGTCCGCTTATCGTCGCCGAATGCAGTAAGTCAGAATTTCACCAGATCAACGTCTTGAGCGGCCGTCGTTAGGTCATGAGAGCTGACACTCAGAGCGATGCTCGTGGAAGCGAAGCTTGACGCCGAACGGCTGATAAGAGTACAGAAGCCGCCTTCCAGGTGAAAAACTATTGTACGATGATTGCTGACCCATCGCGATCGATCGCAATATAGCGCACGTTTTTAGGATATTGTGTTCCGATTCGCACTCGAACTATAGTTAGGCGGATTTCGTGCGATTAGTGATTCTTTGCTTGTTAATTCTCTTGGCTGGATGTGCGACCCAGCCTAGAACTTTATCTGCCGATGATTTTGGCGACTGCTGGCCTGGATGCGAAGAATTGACGAATGTGGCGGTACCCTGGTGCCTTACAGATCGAAAGGCACTTCGATATTTGAGCCGAACACTTCAGCCGCTGGTGGATATCGTGGAAGATAGAAATATGTCTAAAGGGGATTGTGGGTGCCTGATGGCAACGATGAACGCCGACGGCTATTTTTCAAACCTAAGAATAATTGAAACTAATTCTCCGGAAGTGATGCAATTCTTGGTCAGCTCGTTAGCTCAATTTGTACCGGAGGAACCCGTTCCTCCCGAGGCGACTTGCGTAATCGTGTCACCCTCGCCGATTTGGTATTCAAACTAGGTAATGATGTCCAATATGCGTTCGTATTTGCCGAGATCTGTAAGGCAACAATTGCTTATCAGAGAAGGGTATCGGCGAACAGCGACTACTTCTTCGAGGCTAGGGAGTGCGGAGCCACTAGATCCGCCGTTCGCTTGTAGTGCCTTTTAGTTGTGCTCAGGCTCTCGTGCCCTAGAAATCGTCGTGCGGACTCGATGTCCATGTCGCTTGCGGTTTTCTTGAGTGCCTTGACATGAAGCGCTGCCAGAGCGAATCGAACTCTGACGTCCGCTTTGCCCCCGAAAGCTGCCATTCGGGTAATATTGAGCGATTAGTCTGCTTTTGAAGCAGTCACCCAAGAACTGTGGCAGACATCCGCCGACATTGTTGCCTGGTGTTCTGTATGAATGGATGTAGTAATTCGTGACCGCTCTTTCTGCAACTGAGTTTTCCGAGTCCTGGAAGGAGGACCTTGATCCGCTAGTAACCGCTGCGCCTGGAGTTTTCGAGGATTTGTCATTGCCAGCCGACACGATCGAGTTTCTTACACACGCAGGATTGCCAGCTTCTGTCGCTCCGTTTCTAAGTTTCAATCTTGATTCCGCTCGCCTAGATTCCGCATCGGTGACTTGGGGTCTTGATGCCAAATTCAATAATCATCTCGTTATCGGAAGCAATGGTTCGGGAGATCCTGTTTGTCTTGTTCAACCGTCTGGTGATCTTGTTTATCTCAACCACGATGACCGGTTCAAGGAGACCCTTATCAATTCTTCCGTTCCTCAGTTTGCTGCCTGTTGCTTGATCTTTCGTGAGTTGCTTCGAGTTGCAATCGCTCAGAATGGAGAGGAAGCTGCCTTGGACAACAATATTCCAATCGCTGCACTTCGTAATGCACGAAATCAGATGGCCGAAGTCGACCCACGAGCTATTTCCCCGAGGTGCTTTTGGCATGATGAATTTGAGCAAATGGCTGCGGGGCCTTGGTAAGTGTTAGTCCAAGAGCAATTTGAAACAGTGCGAACGATCACCGGTGGCAACAGCAACCTGTTAGATGCCATAAAATCAACATTCTTAGTAACCACGCTTGGAGAAAACAGGTGCTACATCAGTGAGAGATGCGTAGCGAAATTGTAGCGTTTCAACGAGCCTTGACGAGACTCAGCGGCTCTGAACGGCAGGTAAGGCGAGGGCGGGCCATCTAACTTACTGTTTCTATTGATAATCTATTTTTTGCCACTTCTTCGAACCATGACATCGCAAATGGTGTGCCCAATGAAATCAGACAATTATGAATTGTTACAGCTACTTCGTAGCATCGAGCGTAGCGATATTGGTAATTTCAGCTACGGCTGCTCGCTGCCTAATAGCTGATGCTCAGATGGTAGGCTATGGAACGGCAACTACCGGCCCATTCCGGGCGCTCGCGAGAAACTGAATTACGGTGACCAATCGTCATTATTTTGCTGGCGGGATCCTCATCATGATCGCTTCCGTTAGCCAAGCTCAGTACGCTGACGAAGAGTCGTGCTCATTCTTGGCAGATTTAGAGATTCCAGATTTGAGCGGCGCTTCTGCTTCCGCTGAGTCAGCCACCGTTTTCAATGACAGATTCCTCCAACTTAATCAGGAATACTCGGACAAGATTTCCAACCTTCCAGATGGCCGGATATTTTTACTGTTAGCTGAATGCTATCGGGGAGGAATCGTTGTCGAGCAGGATCGATCAAAGGGAACTGAACTGCTAAGAGTTGCTGCAAGGCAGGGAGACCAAAACGCCGCGCATATAGTCGCGAGCATAGATGTTTTTCAGTCAGGGGACCCGCTGCGAGAACGCGCAGGATTCGAATATCTGGAGAAGGAACGAACCGAGATTGGTTCCGCCTACGCTGCTGGAAAAGTGGGCTGGGCATATCAACGAGGATTAGGCGTCGAGCAAGACTTAGATAAAGCGCTGGAGTTGTACCAGTACGCGGCCGAGCATGGTATGACCTACTGGCAGTACTTGTTAGCGCACGCTTACGAAAGAGGCTATCTCGGTCTAGAAATTGATGAAGAACGCTCAGAGTATTGGCTGAGATTCAAGCCGAAGATTCATGTTGATTTGTACGAATGTTGGGTTGCGATCTACTACGAAAATGGCACTTTTCCAAAAAACGAGGCGTTGCGCGTCAAGTATCAAGAAATCTGTGATGAGACTAACATCGCGGATGTGTGGGAGCGCTAGTCAACGGGCGCTTCTCGCCGAAAGCAGGCCAATCAGATTCCCTAAGGTCAAGATTTGAACGGCCATTTTCGGAGGAAGTGGACGACGGTTGTTAGCTATATAACGTAGCAAAAACGTGGCGTTTCTACGGGCCTTGGTGAGACTCAGCGGCTTTCAACGGCCTTTAAGGCGAGGGCGGGCCATCTAACTTGCTGTTTCTATTAACTGTCTATTTGTTTGCTACTACTTCGAACCAGGTGGTCGGGAGTTCGCACCGAGACTGGCGTAGCCGGTCGACAGACACGCGAAGCGTGCCTCGTAAGGGGTGACGAGCGAAGCGAGGAATCAATCTCTCCGGGCGCGCCAATCAGATCAAGGGTTTGCCGATGTCGGTAAGCCCTTTCTCTTTTCAACGTAGCGAAATCGTAGCGCTATCGTTGACGACGTTCCATTCCCGTTCGATTCGAGATGCCGCATTCGATAAATGCTCCGGTGCCAAATGAGCGTACCGCAACACCATCTCGTACGACTTCCAACCGCCTAACTCCATAAGCTCCTGCAATCCGGTTCCGTTCATCACGTGCCAACTCGCCCAGGTGTGTCTGAGGTCGCGGAACCTGAAATGCTCGATCCCGGCTCGCGTCGACGCCCGTTTCCAGGCAGAGCCTACTTTTTCCATGGGTTTTCCCTTATAGGTGAAGCACCAGCGAGGATGCCGACCCTCAACGTCTTCCAGTGCCAATACCGCATCGCGGTTCAAGGGAATGCCGCGTCCGTCTCCGTTCTTTGTCGTGCCGTGTTCTTCTTTGCTGTAATAAAATAACTAGATGCCCCTTTGTATATCTCTTCAGTTTCAATAGTCTGAAAATCCCCATTTGCTAATAAATCGTCTAATTCCGAGCTTTTGAGTCTTCTTATAGGAATGGGAATTATTCCAATTTTGCACAATATCCGAACAAGCTGAATCTGAACATTAACCAAAAATGACATCTTACCCCGTAAGCAAGGTGTTACAGAAACGAACACGCCTTGAGGCTTTAGAAGTTCATGAATACGTTGCACAACATTCTGGGGATTAGGCACTGTATGCAACATATTGAAAGCGAGAATTACATCGAACGATTCTTTTTCATAGCTATCGTCAAAAATATCCCCCTGCGCGAAGCTTACATTTTCAATCTTACCGACAATCGCTTTCTCGTTTGCGATCTCAATCATTTTAGATGATATATCGATTGCATGAATTTCTTTTACCTGATTGGCAAATTCACAGGCTACTGTGCCTGTACCACAACCATAATCCAGAACAATATCGGTATCTTTCAGGTGCTTTTTGGTTTTTTCCCTAGACCTAGCATGAATAAATTCAAATCGTTCTTCTGTCTTGTCATAGTTATCTGAAGTTTTATCCCAGAACTCTTCCAATTTGTTCATTTCCTATATCCGCGCCCTTACTGAACGGCCGAGAGTTGTGTTTCGCCTTCGCCACCCACTTATTAGGATCTCGGCAACTAGCAGGTTAAAGATCCAGGAAGACACCATTAGCCAGTCACGAAATAGACCCGCGGGCTCGGAACCTGTAGCGACCAACCAGCCAACACCGAAGAATGCCTGGGTCGATGCGCCCTGACCGATGGCGTAGGCGCGTAGCATCGCTGCACTGTGCTGAAATATGTCTCGCGATTTGATTGCGATGACAGCCCAAACGATAAGGGCCATCATCGAAATTGATAAGACCACTCTGGCCCAGTAGAGCAAGCTCCCCTGAAGCTCGATCGGGAATACATACTCTACGGTCATCCAGAGCCCGGTTGCAGCAGCGATAAACCCGGCTATGGCAACGACGCGGCCGTTTACGCGGTGTACGCCTTGCCGATACCGGCGAATGCTGGGTAGCAATTGCAGCGCGCCTGAGATACAGAAAACGAAGCTTGCCAAAGTGTGGACGACGAAGGGAAAAGGTTCCGACAGTGCGCGCGGATTCGCCGGTGCGATTGCGGGAGCAAAACCCGCAAGTTCGGCGAGTCGAAACAGTCCTCCGAAGGTTGGAATGAAGGAGTAGATGACGATGGCGACTAGCAGCGTCACTTCCGGCCTGCTGAGCGGTTTAAGTAGGTGGATCAAATTCTCGCCTATTCCATGAAACTGGAATGTAAGGTTACAAACAACCACAGATATGCGAAATTACGTATTTCTGTTTAGCAGGTATACGTAAAAGAATAGCTATGGATAGAACAGCATTCGATTGGAATCAAGCACGAGCATTTCTCGCTGCTGCTGAAGAGGGCTCGCTGTCGGCCGCAGGACGCGCACTCGGACTAACTCAACCAACCCTCAGCCGACAGGTGGCCGGGTTAGAAGAAGCCCTCGGAGTCACGTTATTCGAAAGAACGCCGCGTGCTCTTCTGCTCACACAAGCGGGGACCGAGATGCTCGAGCACTTTCGCAGCATGGGGCTTGCTGCTGACCGAATATCCATCGCGGCCACAGGTCAAGCGCAAAGCATCATTGGACACGTTGCAATTACTGCAACTGAACTGATGGCAACACACTATCTACTACCGCTCATCAAGAATCTGCGATCAAAAGCACCCGAGCTTAAGGTAGAGATAATTGCTTCCAACCAAGTAAGCGATTTGCGACGCCGGGAAGCGGACATTGCAATCCGTCACGCTCGGCCCCAGGACTCAAACCTGATTATTAAGCGCGTGCGAGGCAGTATGGCGCGGCTGTTTGCGTCGTCAAAATACATCAAAGAACTCGGCCGACCATCACATGTCTCCGATCTCGCGTCGATGACATTCGTAGGGACAGAGGATCATATGCAGTTGCTCGGACCCCTGGCTTCGCGAGGACTCCAGCTCACCTCGGCCAATTTCAACTTTCATACGGTCAGCGGTACCGTGCTTCTCGAACTTGTTCGACAAGGATTTGGCGTCGGTTTGCTTCCCAGAGAGATCGCTCAGAAATATCGGGAACTTGAAGAAGTGTGGTCTGAGTTCGAACCGATACCGGTAGAAACCTGGCTGGTTTCGCATCGCGAACTTCGAACCAACCCACGAATTCGTCTTGTGTTTGATTTGTTAGCCGATGGGTTGAGCTAGGCAGAACACGCATCAGTTCGATAGTCCGCTATGAGTCGGTAGCAGTCATCGTATGTATCCCGAAAGCAGCCGTTTGAGTGGCCGGTTTTGGGGGTATAGCGGAAGTTCGAGCGGCAACTATTGGCCGTTTCTTGCCGCCTAGCTGGGGTTGGGTTGGGCCAAGATCTATACAAATGCCTAAATTGAAGCAGGTGCCGCATAACGGAGCGACGTAGTTGCAACCTCGGATCGAATTCGTGCGGGAGTTTTGCGTGATTCGGTTGTGCATTGTTGTGCGGCGTAGGGCAATTACGGCAACGAGCGCCCAGCGACTTCTTTAGTTATTACAATTACTTACAGTCTGACGTGCTAACTTCGAACCAAGTACTTCTTGGCACTGCACCAGTCGATTGTCGTAGTGTTTCTACTGAGTGGGTCGGGAGTTCGTACCGAGGCCGGCGTAGCCGGTCGACAAGCGTAGCAACCGAGGCGAGCTTGCTCGCCGACAGACACGCGAAGCGTGCCCCGCAAGGGGTGACGAGCGAAGCGAGGAATCAATCTCTCCGGGTGCGCCACCTTTGTCAAAGGTAGATCAAGCGGTTCCCGTAGTCGTGCGTTGGTCGCTTTTCTTTTGAGCATGACCAGTGTGGGACCCCGGCTCGATTGAGCGCAGGGGGTTAGGCTGCTGCGGATTAGGGCTATTGTTCGATATCGAGCGGCTCGGACATCGGACGAACTTCCTCATACTCGAAGCGCCAGGATCCTGTCGTGGACGTTCCCCAGGATGGCATGCGGATTTCGCCGAAGTCTTGAAGCGGCCCATACACGTGTTCGCTGACCTCTCCCTTGTAGTAGTTACCCCAACGTAGAAGCGCGCCCGATATGTCCACGACAAACCAGCAGAGCAGCGATCCGCTCTCACGGTCATAGATCTCGAGACGGTTCTCGTCCACCGCGGTCAAACGCAATGACGGATCCCGCACGGCCAGTTTGTGGTACATCACGTACGGTTCCTGGCGCCAGTCGGCGATCCAGGCTCTGAGCGACTCGGCGGACATCTCGGTGCGCACGCCGTCGCGAATTGAGTACCCGCCATTCTCCGACCATGCTGTCTCCCGACGAATGGATGGTCCAACGACCAATGACCGATACGCGGGACTTTCTAGATCACGCCAAAACTCGGCTACCACAGAGCCGTCGATACTGGCTGGAAACGCCCGTTCGCGAACATACAGTGATCGAGCCGACGCCCATGCCGCTCGGCCGCCCAGGCTTTGCAGCAGGCGATCTGCGACTGCCCAGGCATCGGCATCGGTCTGAGCGGACGCCGCACTACCGGAGCTGAAAGCAAGCGCCATACCGAGCGCTACAAGCAGGCTTCGCATTGACCTTCCCTCAGGAGTACGCGTTCATGGCTAGACGGTTACGTTGATCACAGTATATGGGCCGCCGAGTTTTCCGCCAATTCGATTTACTACTGACCGAAAAAGCCCAGGTCCAAGGACATTTGTGGCGCTATGTGCGGGGCTTTGGCGGGATTCCGTGCTGCGCCTTTGTGCGCTTTAGGAATGAAGTCGCGCATGACAGCCGACCTCGTCACCGACGTGCTGATTATGGCGATCTGGCGGCGCCGGCCTGACCCCGAGCTCCTGCATCATAGCGACCAGGGTAGCCAATACACGTGTCAGCAGTTCCAGAAGCTGCTGGCCGACCACGGTATCGAGTGCAGCATGAGCCGGCTCGGCGAGTGCCACGACAACGCCATCGTGGAGAGCTTCTTCTCGAGGATGAAGGACGATCGAGTCAGCCGGTGCCGATACCGGACGCGCGATGAAGCACGAGCTGATATCTTCGATTACATCGAACGGTACTACAATCCGCGGCGATGGCACTCGAGCCCGAGCGGGATCAGCCCGATGGAATACGAAAAGCTAGCTAAATTAGCTTAGGTTGGTGAACGCAAAACCTGGGGCACGTCAGAGGCCCACCAAGACTCGTTGAACCACTGCGTTTTCGCTACGCGCACAGGCAGCGTTCTAGCCCCTAAAAGTCTACCGGTATTGCAACCAGCTGGTTGGTCGGGCGTTCTTTTGCACGCCGTCAAGTTAATCATAAGCCTCTGATTCTTGGTCCTGCACACCGAGCAACACATTACTGGTGAGATGAATAGGCATCCAGAGACAGGTTAATAGAATACTCAGGGAAGGCTTTTAAATTTTCGGCTGCCACGATTTACAGCACACTATACGAACCTGGCGCTTCAGTCGAAAACCATGGACACCCAAGACGCAAGAAAGACGCAGGATGGTCATGTCTGAGTAGCACACAGATCGACCTACAAAGGGTGCGCGGCGAGATAACAATCTATCTAACCATAATTGCAGAAAGTCAGAAGCGCGCAAGTTGCAATTACGAACTGCGCCGTTTTGAGGGCAAGTTTAAAACGGCAAGCACATATTTCTGGGTTGTGTCATTGGCGGGGAAGTTTACGAACGCATTGTTACGTCACGGGAAATGTGTCTCCCGCACGTCGTGTTTTATTGAACTCCCACTTGTCGTAGGCTCTATTTCGCTCGACGTGATCCTAACCCTGCCGCGATAGTCGATTCGAATCGGAAGAATCTTTGATGTTCCGATGATTTGGCGTCGATTTGATAAAGCGCTTTTCTAACAACAGGGGGTGGACTTTGAGTATGGCGTTGCCGGAGATGGCCAGACCAGGGATGTCACTCGGCATCCTCTTGTTGCTGACAGTATGCGTGGCTGCACCCGCGCACGCGACGGACGTTTCGGACCTGTTGCAACAGGTCGATGCACTCAACCGGGCCGGAAAACTTCATCTTGCCGAGGCGACGCTCGAAAAAGCGAGACGCATGGGGTCCTTGTCGCCTCGTGATCAGTTTCTGCTTCGCTGGCAGGAGGCGAGACTCCTGTCGAAGCAAGGTGACCTCAGTCGCTCCCGGTCAACTCTTGCAGATCTTTTGAGTGTCGCAGGCCGTGCGACAGACATCGCTCGACTCAAGAACGATCTCGGCACAGTCAGCAGCAGACTCGATGAGTTCGATGAAGCGCTGACTCACTTCAATACCGCCTATGCAGAAGCGACGCAACTCGGGCTGTCGGGCCTTGCGGCACGCAGCGCGCTCAATGCCTTTCGGACGGAGCTGGACATCGGTCGTCCTGTGGATTTCAATGCACGAATTGCCGAGCTGCAGTCGCTCGTTGCGGACGTCCGGTCTGGCGCTGAGGCAACCGATGCAAATCTCGCGCTGGGGCAGCTCATTCGTCGCGCACAAATCGAACACTCATTGCCCGCCCAATACCGGGTGTCCGCCTATGAATCCCTTCGCGTTGCCGCCACGGCCGCGCGTGCAGCGCAACGCCCGACTGTGGAGTCTCTGGCCCTGGGTTACATCGGACTGCTGTATGAGCAGGACGGCAGAGACGACGATGCGATGGCGTTTGCAACTCGCGCACTGGCGTTGGGGAAAAACCAACCTGTAGCAATACGCAGCTACGAATGGTTGTGGCTGACGGCGCGTATCGCATCCAGGCGGGGCGAGATGCAACAGGCATTGACGGCCTACGAGGCAGCGGTCTCGCAACTCGAATCTTTGCAAAGTGACCTGCAGGTCGGATCGAGGCATGTATACCGAGATGTCATCGCACCGATCTTCTATCAGTACACGGAATTGCTGCTGAATCACTCCGCGGAATCCGGTACGCCGCAGGGTCGGCAGAACGCGCTGGCTCAGGCACGAGATCTGCTGGAGCAGCTCAAGGTCGTTGAGATTCGGGACTACTTTCAGTCCGACTGTCTCCCGCTGGCGCCGCGCAAGACGGACATCAGCGCACTGGGCGAGCTCGACAAGACGGGAATCCTGTACTCGATTGTGCTCGACGCGTCCGTAGAACTCCTGCTCTACATTGATGGCGAACTGTCATACGTGTCGCATGCCATCGACCGCACGGTACTTGAGGCCATCGTCGCGCAGTTCCTGGTCCAGGTGCGCGTCGATACCGGGACGAATCAGTATCTGGACGTCGGTGCCAATCTGTACGACGCGTTAATCGCACCCGTCGACGAACAACTCAGGCGGAACGACATCGAGACACTGATCTTTGTACCGGATCGACTGATCAGGCCGGTGCCGTTCTCTGCCCTGATCGACTCGGAACAGCAGTTTGTCGTGGAGCGATTTGCCACGGGCGTCGTCGCTGGCGTCGGAATGGTCGATCCGAGCCCGCTGGAGTTTACAGCGGACCTGTCGATTGTGTCGGGTGGTCTGACGATTGCACGTCAGCATGACGGACGCAGTTTCTCGGCGTTGCCGCACGTATTGGATGAGCTCGACTACCTCGAGCAACAGTTGTCGGCGGTCAGAATTCCCGAAAGCAATTTCGTCGTGAATGAAATTCGCGAACAGCTTGCCGGAGATTTCCAGATTGCACACTTCGCCACACATGGTTCCTTCGGCCGCAGCTATGAAGACTCCTTTATCCTGGCAGCTGACGGCGTCGTCACGCTCAATGACCTTGCAGAGAGTATCGCCACGCGGCAACCCGATGCCGACCCGCTTGAGCTGCTGGTCCTTAGTGCCTGCGAGACGGCGTCGGGTGATGCCAGCGAGCAGGCAGCACTGGGCCTCGCCGGCGTGTCGATTCGGGCGGGCGCACGCAGTGCTTTCGGGTCGCTCTGGGCGATCAACGATTCTGCTACGGCAGAACTTATTGAAGACTTTTACGAGGAGTTGAGGCGGGGTGTGAGCAAAGCGGAAGCACTTCGGCTGGCGCAGCTCAAGTTGATACAGCGCGGCCGGGCGCATCCGAGTGTCTGGGCGCCGTATCTGATTATCGGGAACTGGCGATGACGGGGGAACGCGTCCATGGCCAGTGCAAACGGGAATGGGTATGAATCGCACAATCTGGCTTGCTGCTTTGACGATCCCGATGCTCAACGCCTGCGGAGGGGGCGGAGGTGGTGGGGGTGGAGACAATGGACCGCGCCCCCCCGTGATCAACACCGGCGTGTTTGTTGACAGCCTCGTTCAGGGACTGGATGCCGATACGGCGAGCCGCCAGAACATCACCAACAGCCAGGGCGAGTTTACCTATGAACAGGGGCAGACGGTCGACTTCTCGGTGGAGCAACTGGATCTGGGCTCCGCAACCGGGCGGGCGACAGTAACGCCGGTCGACTTGGTCCCTGGCGCAGCCAATGAAGATGAGCCGACCCGAAATCAGGCCGTCGTCAACGTCGCCCGTCTCATTCAGTCGCTGGACGAGGATCAGGACCCGAGCAATGGGATACTCATCAACAACAGTACGAGATCGGCCGCCGCGGGCCTCGGTCAGGCGATCAGTGTTCAGGGCGCCAATCTCGATGCGCTCAGCGAACTTCAGAACGTCATTCCCGGTGGTGCGCTGATCAGCGAGAATCAGGCTGTTCAACACCTGAATCAGACGTTGATCGACGACAGCCTGTTATCACTCTATTCAATCGGCGGAACGGTGAGTGGTCTTGGTGCCGGTCAGCAGGTAACGCTTGCGCTCGACAACAGCAGCGGCGACCAGATCGTCGCCGGGAACGGCAACTTTGAGTTCGGACTCGCGCGGCTGCGCGCCCAGTCGTCGTACTCCGTAACCGTTGCCATACAGCCCGCGGGGTTGGATTGCCAGGTTACGAATGGCGGTGGCGTTGTCGGTTCAGCGAATGTGACCAACATTGCCGTGGTTTGCACACCCGTTCAGGCGCCAACCTACGAAATTGGTGGTGTTATTTCGGGTCTCGTGACTGGCCAAAACCCCACGCTGGCATTGTCGAACAACATGGGGCCGCCACTTGATATCACACAGAATGGACCGTTTGCCTTTCCGGGCGAGATTGCCGAACAGGGCGCGTATAACGTCACCATCGCCGTTCAGCCGGACAGTCAGACTTGCGCGGTGACGAACGGCAGTGGAGCGGTGACCGGCGAGGATGTCACGGACATTCTCGTTGAATGCATCACGCCGCCGCCGGAGATGTTTACGCTCACCGTCACAGTTTCAGGTCTGAACGGCACATTCATCCTCGCGAACGGTAGTGATCAGCTTCAGGTCACGACGTCAGGCACGTATGACTTTCCGATGGTGCTTCTGCGCGACGACGCGTTTGACGTCAGCGTTGCGGCTCAGCCGAACGGTCAGATGTGTTCGGTCATGAATGGCATGGGCGTGGCGGGAACGGATGCGACTGACAATGTTCAGGTCACCTGCGAAAACATCACTTATCGGTTGTCCGTTAGGGTCAACAATCTGGAGACCGGCGGCACGGTAACCGCTACCGAGTCGGAAGCCGATCCTGATGATGTTCAGAACGTCGCGGTCGCAGGCGGGTCAGCCTCGTTCATGCGCGACTTCGGCGCCGCTTACTCGCTGGCGGTGACGGGTCCGGCGACCGCGCAGACCTGCAGCGTCCGCAGCGGGGATCTGGGCAAGTTGTCCGGCACCGTAACCGGCGACGTCGACATCGATGTCGACTGTGACCTGGGGATTGCCGTGACGGTGACGGGTTTGTCGCCAGTCGCTGCGCAGGATGCGTTGCAGGTGACGGCCGGCGGCGAGGTTCTGGACTTCACGGCTTCCGGCAGCCAGACGCTGGCAACCCGATTCAATGTCGGTGACCAGGTCAGTGCCAGCATCACGCGCCAGGCGCCGGGTTCAGAGTGCTCGGTTGAGGAAAGCCCCATTGACGTGCTGGGCCTCAACACGGAAATCTCCGTGTTCTGCGTGACCATCAATACGCTGACGCTGGGCCTAGCCGCCGAGGACATCGGCGCCGCGATCGGTGCCGTGGATGCGACCTTCACTGCAACGGGAATGTCCACATGCCCGATCACCGAGCGAGTTGAGTCGTTCAACGTCGAGGACGGGGACGCGGTGCTGTCGTTGCCGGCCTGCAATTACAACGTGACGCTGTCATTCGCCGGTACCACCGCCACGGTCGAGAATTTCGTCGACTACGCGGCGTCGTGTGTCGAAGCCGACTCAGGCAGCGCCGGCTTTGGACTCGACCTAGCTGCGAGCGATCAGCAGCGCCGGCTCGTCTGTGGGGTCCGGCTCGATTCGCTGCCACAAGACTCCATTGCGGCCTGTCTGCCCGGGCTCGTCAATGCCGAGCGCGCGGCATCGGCAGGGGAGCCGATTTACTTCCTGCATCAGCTCGCCGGACGGACGCTTGGCACACTCGGCGATGGCACACTGAACTGCGTCGGTATTCGTGACGAAGAGGGGCGGCCGCAGGCGGCTTGCGAAACGACGCCACTAAGCTGCGGCACATTCAACAGCTGGATGGATCCCGACACGATCAACCTGATTAATACGTACCTTGCGGCGGATCCGCAGACTGCCGGGTCCGGCGTCGCGGAGATTCGCGCAGGCAACAACTATCTTATCGACGCCGACCTAGTTTGCCCTGGGCAGACCCCGCCGACCCCTGCGCTGTGGCAACAGGTTCGGAATTCAGATATCGAATTCGAGTTCAACAACATCCCGATCGACAACCCGAACGACACAGCGGACGATCGAAACAGCATCTGTTATGCGGACACGATTGAACTGGTCGTAACCAATTTCCAAGTGTTTGATATCTCACTGGGCCTGACGACGATCAACAATCCGGCGTTTCTCAGTCTGACGGTTACATTGAACAGCAACTTCTACGGTACGTTCGGTGAAATCCCGGTTTCAGAAGCAGATTTCGGTTCCACTGTCACGCTCGACGAAAACAATCCGGTTCAGGTGCTCGTTGGCCAGAATGGTGAAGTCAGCGTTGAATTCGACGGTCTGAACAGTGCACTTGAGTGTGATATTACCCATCAGGGCAGCACCCAGCTGGCGCTTGACCCGGGCAAGCGAAAGTATGACCTTTACGATAACCTGCTGCTGGTCGACGACCTCGGTCTGCCCACCAGAGAATTCAACACTGCCGATCTCGATATCGACTGCTTTGATGCATTTCCGATCACGGCGAGAGTGTCACCGGATCCGGTCACGCCAGGCGGGAATGCAAACGATCTGTTGCTCGAGACCAGCGGTCAGATCCCGTTTGGTAATTCATCAAATCTGGTCGACTTCCGCCAGTTCCTCACCACAGAGTGGAACGCCGCCTGTTTCGGTGTATTCGGTTCGCAGTCGACCGGCATACAGACAGAGGCATGGAGTACGCCGTCGCTCGGGGATCTGGAGTCCGGGAGCAATGGCTGTTTCCTGTCCGTCAGTGCAACCGACGATGCAACCCCGCAACCGCCGCTGACGGTTCTCGACGAAGGGTTCAACTTCGAAACGACAATCCTGGCAGGTATCAGGCCGCAGATCCGCATAGTCGACCGGCCGGCATCGACCGTGCGTGCGGTGGCACCTGGTACTGACGTCGATGTCTCGGTCTCAGCGCTGTCGAGCGTCACAGGCGCGCCAACTGGCGTGACCTATCTGTGGAGCGCGTCGTGCACCGGCGGAGACGCTGGCAGTTTCGCCGACGCGTCTCTTGCGTCGACGACCTGGACGGCACCGTCTGTCATCGTGGAGCCGAGTCCGGGACCGGATTCAGTGTCCCCCTTTCAGCCGAACTGCACGCTGCAGGTGGAAATCGGTGACGGGTCAGCTACGAATCGCAGTCTGACCTTGCCAGCCATCGTCTCTGATCAATTCCTCATGGATATTTCGTTTGCACAGGGACAGCTGTTTGTCGATTGGTCGCCCGACATCAATGCCAGCGTCGAAACGTCACAGTATGTCCTGCAGCGCCGATCCGTGTCCGACACGGAATGGAGTGATACCGCGCTGATACTGGATGCGCCATTCGATGTTCGACGCCTGACCGTCGACGTGCCGGTTCACCTGGAACCGGAACAGTACCGGTACCGGGTCTCTGCGGTTCGATCGCCCGGCAATGAAGTGTTCTCCAATGAGATCCTGATCTCGCCGAATGATCTCGGTGGAGTTATCGAGCAACTGGAGATCGGTGCGACCGACCTGAATCTGGCGGTACCGGCGGATTCGGCGCTACGAACACCGCTAACCGCGAGGCTGGCAGGATCGGGTGATGCCATCGCGGTCGGCCTGCCCAGCGCAATCGATAATCAGGGTGCTGTGATGGTCTCGCAGCGAGGCCCGGCACGGTGGCGGGAAACGGCCGTCCTCGCCGGCTACGATCCGGGTGATGGCCTCGCGATCAGCAACGACGGGTCTGTGATTGCTGTCTCGCAGCAGGATCGACTGGCCATCTTCCGCTATGACGGAAACACATACATCGAGACGGCCCTGAGTTCGTTGGGAACCCGCCGGACGATTTTTCCGCAAACGAATGATGCCGCTGGCGCATCCATTGTTCTGGTCGACAACGGATCGCTGCTGCTCGCCGCCACTCGCGTTGTGGATACCGGTGTCCGAATCCAGGGCCTCAGATTTCAGAATCAGACTTGGCAGCCCAGCGGCCTGGATACTACGGTTCCATCGGACGATGCGGCCCAGGATGGGGCGGGACGGACTGTCAGGCTGGAGGCGAGCGACGACGGTACGCGCATCGTCGTCGAGACCTCGGATGGCATTGTTCTGGTCGAAGATGCGGGCAACGGGTTCCGGACTGAAGTCATCGCGACGAACAGCCCCGGAGAGCGTTTGATTAATCCCTCGATCAGCGGGGATGGCGCGCGGGTTGCCTATGTCGTGTTCGATACCAACACCGGCTTCTTCGTCGAATCGCGCATCCGCGATGTAGACGCCGCAACCACCGTGTCGCCCGAGTTCCTAGGACTCTTCGCGCCGGGTAGCATCTCGCGATTCGCCGTACTGCCCGAGTACTTCGGTGCGGATGCACGCGTGTTACTCGATCAGGATGGCGATGTGCTGGTCATTGGGGCGCCATTCGACTCCGTCAACCACTACGGGCCCTGCCCACCGAATCAGTGCGGCGGTGTTACGGGAGATGGCTTCGGTGCAGCCTACGTTTTTCAGCGCGATCCGTCGGGTGCGTTTCGCCAGGTGTCATACCTGAAGCCGCCACTGCCACACCCTGAGTTCGGCTACGGGTATCGCATCGGCATCAGCGATGACGGTGAAACCGTGCTGGTCGGGCATGGCGACCGCATTGCGGCCGGTGGCGTGTTTGTCCATTGACGGTGCTGAGATGAGACCCGTTCTTCGATCAATCGCCCCCGTATTCCTTTTGCTGGCAAGTCGCGTTGGGGCCGCCGATGTGACGTTTGACGGATCCATCGAGTCGTCCGGTGCAGCGGCGCCCGGTGGCGGCTTCACCTATCTCATCGACGATACGGATGGGGAAGTATCGGGTGGCAACCTGTTTCTGAGCTTCGATACGTTCGAAGTGCTCGAAGGGGAAGAGGCGCATTTCGCCAGCGGCTTCGCGCTGGAGCGCGTGTTGTCGCGAATAACCGGGCTTGGACCGATGCGAGTCGATGGGACGATTTCCTCATCCATACTCGGCGCCGATTTCTTCTTCCTGAGTCCCTCGGGCATTGTCATCGGGGATGGCGCGGTCATCGACGTGCCGGCCGGACTCACGTTGTCCACAGCCGACAACATGCTGTTCTCGGATGGCGCTGTATTCACAACGGAGTTGTCGAGCAGTCCGGTGCTGACGGTTGCAATGCCAACGACGCTGCGTTTTCTGGCAAGTGGAACCGGTTCAGGCATTGTCGTCTATGACGCTGCGATATCTACACCGTCAATCCGCCTGATCGGCGATACGGTCGAGTTGCAGGACTTCGTTGTGCCGTTCTCAGCGACGGATGTTCGAATCGCCGGTGTGGCGGAAGGCGATCTGGATCTGGCGTCGCACGTTCTGTCGGGGGCAATGGGGAATGTCGCAATCAACGACAGCGCTCTGCTGATTGACAGCGAAGCCGGCGAGACTGTTCGCATCGTTGGCGAAGATGTCGTCATTGATCGCACGAATGTCTTCGTGACTCAGTCAACACCTGTCGTCCCGGAAGACATTCAGATCGACGCAAACTCGGTCGCTATCACGAATTTCTCGCGAATCCTGAGCGATTCGGAGGTCGTTGGTGGACAAGGGCCCACTATCCGGATCGCCGCGTCGGATTCCATTTTGATCGATGGCGCCAACACGATTCTGGACCTGGAGGCATCCGCCGACGGTGCATCGTCCGGCGACGCGGTGTTGCGTGGCAACACGATCTCTGTGACGGGTGGCGCGGCCATTGAGGCGGATCAGTTTTCGGCGGCGGGCGGCAGTACCGGCGATATCGACATCGCGGCGACGGCGTCATTCACGCTAGCGGGTAGCGGCAGCGCATTGACGATCGCAGCCGGCGGCACCGCACAGGGCGGGGAGGTACGAATCGATGCACCAACCGTTCTGATTCGGGATGGAGCGCTGGTGCTGGCGGATTCGTTCGGCGATGCCGTGGGCGGCAGGATTGAGCTAGCTGGCGACTCGATTACGGTCGACTCGGCGCGTATCACCAATGAGAACGATCGCCTAGGCGGCGCCGGGATCGACATCGCGGCCAGCGACGTGGCCGTCGTCAACGATGGTCTCATCTCGACACAGTCGTTCGAGTCCGGGCCAGGTGGGTCGCTCGACATCAATACGGAACGACTGGTCGTCGATAACGGCGGGCGGATCACGGTCAGTACGCTGAACGTCGGCGTCGGCGGTGATCTGACCATTGACGCGAGTGAGTCCATCCTGATCGATGGAACCGGCGCGCAGAGAACCACTGGCCTGTTCGCCCGAGCCGGTGATCGGGACCTTGAGCCCGTACTCGGCAACCGCGAGGGATTCGGTGAAGGGGACGGCGGCACCATTACGATATCGTCGCCTGATGTCCGTGTGATGGGCGGTGGGGTCATCACGTCGGACACAACACGAAACGGCGATGCCGGCGACATCACCATTGATTCCGAATCGCTGTTAGTCAGCGGTCTAGGCAGCCGCATCGTCGCCGAGACGGACGGGGCGGGGCGGGCCGGGAGAATCGTTCTGGGGGCCAACGCAAGTGTCGCTTTGCTCAGTCTGAGTGAGGGGGCTTCGATCACGACGACAACGCGAGACGCAGGGGACGCGGGTGCTATCGTGATTCTCGCTGAGTCTCTCGAACTGAGCGGTACGACAACGGCGCCCTCGATTTCGAGCAACTCGGCGATCACCGATACCGTCAGCGCAGCGGAGGTCGGTGGTGCCGGCACGGTCACGATCGATAGCGACGCGATCGTCATCGACGGACTGGGTCGAATCAGTACCGATAGCGCCGGTGATCGACTGGCCACAGATCCGATGAGTGGGACGGAATCCACGGCGGACGTTGTGGTCACCGCGCGTCAGCTGGTCCTCCGCGGGAGTGCTGCGGCCGGCGCCGCCGCCATTGAGGATTCCGTGATCGGAACTTCCCCGTCGGGTGAGTTTGCCGGTATCACATCCAATGCCAGCGGTGCGGTCCGCGGCGGAAACATCCGGATAAATGCGACTGACATTGTTGAACTCGATGGGGCGGTGGTCAGCGCATCAGCCAGCGGAACCGGCGGAGGCGGTGACGTTATTGTCGGCTCTTCAGCCGAACCCGTTGGTCGAATTCTGATTTACACCGACAGCGGATTGCTGGCCCGAGCGGTCACGGGCAATGGTGGCAACGTCTTCGTGTTTACCAACGAATTCCTGCGCGACTTTAGCTCGGTATTGAGTGCCGACTCCAACGAAGGTAACGCTGGTACCGTCGAGATCGCGGCACCCGATCAAAATCTGAATGCCGCCCTCGGTAATCTGGATGTTGGCCTTCTGGATGCGTCCAGCCTGATCAGGGACGTTTGTGAAATTCGTCCGTCGAGCCGCCGCAGCAGTCTGACAATCGAAGGCGCCGGCGGTGCGCCGGATATGCCGGACGAGGTCCTTTACAGTCGCCCCATTGACCCTGTGGACTCGTCGACCGACGTGCAGCACGGTGCCGCACAGTGGTTTGCCGCTTCCTGGGGCACGCTCTGCGAGTCGCAGCGCGAGATTCCGTAACGATGAGGTCCCTCGCGACATTCTCGTTTTCGACACTGCTGTCGCTTTTTGCCCTCGCACGAGCGGAGGCGCAGTCGTCACTCTACGAGTTGACTGAGGAGGAAAAGCGATTGCTGGGCGTTGTCGAGAATGACACTCCGGCGCTGCCGGACGTCGACGAGCGCCTGCTGGAAGACGCTTTGCAGGTGCCCGTTACCCTCACGGCTTTTGAGCTCGTCGGCAGCACCGTTCTGTCGGACGACGAGGTGCGACGTGTGGTCTCTCCCTGGATCGGTCGCCCGGTCACAGGCCTTGAACTCTCCGAGATTCGTAGTGAGTTGACAGCCCTCTACGCTGGCAAGGGATACATCGGCTCCGGCGTGATCCTGCCGGACCAGACGGTGACCGGCGGTCTGATCAAAATGCACGCCGTGGAACTCACCCTATCAGGAATCGATGTCAGCGCCGAAGGGCTGTCTGAAGACTACTTGCGTCGTCGCCTGGAGCGCACGGTCAGTTCGCCGCTCAATCTGACGGAACTCGAACGCTCGTTGCGATCGTTGCAGGAGCAGCCCCTTGTCTCTTCCGTGCAGGCGCGCCTGGTCGACGGCGCGACGCCGGGCACCAGTCGGCTTTTGATGTCAGTCGATCGCGCGCAGCCGTTCACCGCTCAATTGAGTGTCAACAACTTTCGCCCGCCCAGTATTGGCGCGGAGCAGGCAGTCGTTTCGTTAGTGCACCGTGACATCAGCGGTCGCAGGGACATTCTTGCGTTTGAGGGTGCGATCGGTGAAGAATCGAAGTCCGGCTGGATTTCGTATGACATGCCATTCGGCACTACAGACTCACGTATCCGACTGAGCTATCGTCAGGGCGACACAGTCGTCATCGAAGAGCCATTTGATGACATAGATATCGAGAGTGTGTCGAGTCGAGTTCAGCTCGGGATTGCCCATCCGTTTTACCAGACGTGGAGCCGGCAGCTCGACGGATTCGCCAGCCTGATCGTCAGTAAAACTGAGACGTCGCTGCTCGAGCGTCCGTTTTCCTTCTCGCTGGGCGCGATCGACGGCGAAACCAGAACATCGGTCGTCGAGATTGGCGGACAGTTTACGCAGCGATGGACGAATCAGGTGTTTTCATCTCGCCTGACCTGGCGCGAAGGGCTCGACGCGTTTGATGCAACAACACGATTGCGGGATACGGATTTAACGTCTCAGGCGGAAGTTCCTGATGGCATGTTTTCCGCGGCCGTTATTCAGATGAGTTATGGGCGAAACCTTCCGTTTCTGAATAGCCAGTTGAGCGCGCAGCTGACATATCAACACGCATTCGATCCGTTGCTGGTGTCGGAAAAATCGGCAGTGGGCGGTGTCGGTTCTGTACGAGGCTACCGTGAAAACAGTCTGGTCAGAGACAGCGCCGGATTCGCCCGCATTGAATGGCGCATCCCCGTGCTCAGTACCGAATCACCGATGTTACTGCGTAGCCTGACTCTGGTACCTTTCGCCGACACGGGCTGGGCCAAAGACAAGGACCCGAATCAGAGTTCCGGGAGCAGCGTTTCCATTTCCAGTGTCGGTCTGGGCCTCGAATGGTCGCCGCTGCAGTTCCTGTATTTTCGGGGCTACTTCGGAGAGGCACTGGATTCGGATTCCGTTCCCTCCACTGGTAGTCGCTCACTACAAGATGATGGTGTTCATGTTGAGATATCGGTTAATTGGCCGCCCGGTTAGTGCGGGCATCGCAAGTGTCTTCCTGACTGCGCTGCCGCTCCTGGACAATGTCAGTCAGGCGGCCGATTGTTCAGAGGCCGCGGCGACAGCCGTCGCCCGGGGCAAGGTAATGGCCGCCTCGGCCGATTCGATCGCGGGTGGAACCGCACGAGAGGGCGGTTTCGCACGGGCCGCCGAGCAGTTCCGATTCGCTATTGCCCAGTCCTGCGAAACGTTCGATGTCTATTTTCTGTTAGGAGACGTTTCTTACAAGGCGGGTGGCTTACGCACGGCAGATGCGTTGGTGGCATTTGAAGAGGCCCGAAACCTGGCGATCCGAGATGACAATCTGAATCAGGCTGCTATCGCGACGGGTAGGTATGCCCAAGTCCTGCAGTCGATTGGAGAGTTAGGCCTGGCTTCTCAGTATTTCGACGACGCGGTCCGCCTACACGAGCATCCGGCACCGGGCTGGATCGTCGACAACGCCAGAGCGTTGGCAGAGCGCTCGATCACGTCACAGGAGGTGAGTCGAATCGGGACGCAGTGGACGGCAGATCTCGACCTGATGCCAACGAGTTCCCAGTCGTCGCCGGGCGAGCGCTCAACCGCCTGGGAATCTTTGAACGTCCAGATTCTGTTTCGCTTCGACAGCGTCGAACTTGCGGACGCCGCGTCGAGAGAGACCATTGAGAATCTGGCAAACGGACTGGCGAACAATGGCGCCGGTACGATCTGGCTGCTGGGCCATGCCGATACCCGGGGAACCGAAGCGCATAATCTGGCCCTGTCCAGGCGGCGGGCCGCTGCGGTTCGCGAGCTGCTGGTCAGCATGAACCCGGATCTCGACAAGAAGCTGAAGGCAGACGGAAGAGGTGCCTCGGAACCCATCTACAAAGGGAATTCCGAGGACGATCATCGCCTCAATCGTCGTCTTGAAGTATTTGTTCAAGTAGATCCGCAGCGCGCTGGTTCCCAAGGCGAGACGATTCTTTGAGAAGGGCGATCGCGTCGTCTCGCGCTCGTTCAGTGTCCTGCTGGAGCAAAATTTGGGCGAGAAAAAACTTCGCGACCCTGTCTCCTTTGGCTGACGCACTCTCGAGCAAATCGATCCCTTGCGTCCTTTGCTCGTTTGTACCGTTCATCCACAGCCGCACCCCATAGTCGGTTTCGGCCACTGAAAAATCGGCTGCGATTGCCGCATTGTAAGATGCGACTGCTTCGATCCTGTCTTCGTCCGCAACGTCTCCTGGTTGACTTAGAAGCAGGTCGGCCAGAAGGTAGTGAGCAATAGGGTGATCGAGTTCCGCGGCGGCGCGCGCGTAATCCAGTGCGCTGGCCGTCGATTTTTCTATCGTTGGCTCAGTCCCCAACCGCGTCAGCTCGGCAATCGTAAGCAGCCCCACAGCGTCACCCTGGTTGGCTTTGTTCTTTGCCTCGGCCAACGCCTGCTTGTCGTTGTTGACCTGAATCTTCACGAGCGGGGCGAGCGGACTGTCGGGATAAGAACGCAAAAAGAGTTCTGCATCATTCACCTGACCCGACTGAATCGCGTCGAGATAAGCATAATATTCGACGGACGACGCGGTCAGTCTCAGCGATGAACCCGGCGGGTTGTAAACCCAGTAAGCGCGACCGGCGATTCCGGAAACCACGATGAGCAAGATTAGCAGGATCACCGGCATTCTTGAGGGCGTTCGCCCGGCAGCACTTGCTGCCGGACTCAATGGCAGTTTCTCGTCAAGCATTCTCGTCAGACGTTGCATATGCCCTGTAAAGTCTGCACCGCTGCGCAATTCTGTTGCCGTTCGATAGGACAACTTGCTGATGGCGTCGGGGAGCTCATCCGCTTTGGGCACTTCTGCATTGCCGACCAGCACCGGAACCACCGGGATTCCGCGCTCCAACGCAACCGCGATTTCGATACGAACAATATCCTCAGGGTCGTCCAGGCGTGAAACTCCGTTTTCGTCCTTTTCCAGCCAGTTGTCCCCGATAACAATCAGGGCTGCGTCGCATTTCGAGATCACGCTGTTGATATACGAGCGAAAATCCTCGCCCAAAGGAATGCTCTCGATGTCGAAGAAAACGGTGTCCTTGCCATACCGATGAACTAGTTGGTCATTGATCTGGCCGGCGGCATAGGGATTGTCTTCGCGACGATAGGAGATAAACAGCTTCATCGTTCAGGTTCCTTGCAGTGCGGTGTTTCGCGGAACGTTTGTCGGCGATGTTTGTTCCGCAATCCCTGCTCTGATATTGGCAGGCCGGCCGGTGAGATGTTTCCGACGCGTGGTGGATGCCTGCGCGTAGAATATCATCAATATGGTTCCCGGCAGTTCCACTCTAGCACCGGGGACAACCGATCATAAGTGGATGCCGGTCTCGTCAACGATTCGCTGACAGAACCTGGCGGGTTACAGTTGATCGGCCAACGCGTGGCCAGAGCGCATTTCGCAGCGAGCGTCCAAGAATCAAGGTACATTGGTCGCACCGACATTTATGCGCGCTCGAATCATCGCGAAGAAACCGGAATACAGTGAAGCTTGCTGATCTGCAGGCGATGATGGATGGCCATGCGCACGCTTTCCGCCAACTCAGTTTGCTTGGCGAAGGTTCTGCAGCATTCGGCGAGAGCTTCGGAAATTGGCTCTACTCGTCTAGAGGCAGCTCTGCTACGGCAGGATGGGCCGTCTCCGTCGAAGAGCTTGCCATCGGAGCGGATGTCGATCCCATTGAGCTTTTCTTCGAGTTGGCCGATGAATTCGTTTCTACCTTAAAGGAGGGTGTCGACTAGTAGCTTGGAGCGGGACGCCTTCGTCGGGCCAAAGTTGCGCGAGCCCACGGCACACCCTGCGGGAGTTTTGCGGGAGAATGAATCCAGATCCAGCCAAGCTGCGTCAATTCATGTCATTACCCTTCGAATGATCGACTACGGTGGTTATGGGTATCCAGGTGCGCTCGAGCGCCCCGTCTCGATCCAGGCAGCAACTAAAAGATAGTTTGTATCGACAGGATAAGACGCCGGTAGCGGCTGCTGCAGGAATCCTGGGTCAGCGCGAGCGTGCCGTCGATGGTGGTGCCGTCGAAGCGCTGTCGTGTCCGGCAGCGGGATTGATCAAGGGTATTGTCGGATTCGAGTCGAAAAGTCCAATCGTCGAACCAGACTTTTTGAACAAACGCATCCAGGGAGCGACTGGCGTCATCGCGGGTGATGGTGACGATATCGTTGTCGTTAAAACCGCCGTGAATGGGGTAGTTATAGTCGAATCCATAGCTGAGGCCAAGGTCAGTCACATCGTGGCGAAATTCCAGGTTGGCAGATCCTCGCCCCTCGATGCGTTGCTTGGTGCCGAGAAAGGGATCGGTGATTTCAGAATCGAGCAGTTCCAATGTGGCAGACACTACGGCATCAGGAAGATTGAAGTAGTTGAGGCGCAAACTGGCCCGATTGGACCAGCCCCAGCTCTTGGCGGGTCCGACGTTGCCCATCGCTGACAGAGGCTCATTGGGGTCGGTAGTGGCGTTGATTCTGCCAATGTAATTATCGATGTCTGTGTAAAAGATGCTGCTGGAGAGTACCCCGGCGTCGTTGGGCAGGCGGTACTCCACTTCCACGTCGTAGCCCCAGCTCGTCTCGGGCTCGATCTCCGGATTTCCAGCCAGTGCGTCACGGTCGCGATCTTCTTCATTGGTTGTGGCTGCAAACAAGGAAAACGGAAGTTGTGACACCTGGCGCTGAACGGTGGCGCGAATCCGAAAATTTTCGGTAATGTTGTATCGATAGTCCAGAGAGGGTCGCCAGAACTGAAAATCGCGAACCTTGTTCACCACCCCTGTTTGGGAAATCTCTGATGTCTCGTAAACCACACTGCTTTCCAGGGAGCTGCGTTCGCTTAAGGTCCAGTTGTGAAACAGGAAGCCCTCGTAGCGAATCTCTTCCACGTGTGTGCCGAGATTGGAGATAGACGGCAGGGGCGATAACCCGCCATATCTTTCCGAGGGCGGCTCGATGCCGGAGGCACTGCCAATGAGCAGGCTGGAATCCAACTGGGTATCGGCACGCTCCAGGCCCACGCGCATGGACTGGTTCGAGGTCAGGGGGAAGTTGTAATTGCCCTGAACAATGAGTTCCTTGCGCTCTCGCTTGGAGTCGATGAAAAGATCCTTGCTCAGCGGTTCGGTGGCGGGATCGGCCTCGAATCGCTCGCGCACGAAATTGCGAATCTCGTCGTTGGCCACAAACAGCAGAGACAGGCGCGAACCATCGCCAAAGCTGAACTCGTAATCGCCGCCCACTTCCCAGTTACTTTCCTCGTTCTCTACCAATTCTTCCTGAACGCTGTTTATCGGGCCGACGTCGGTAAAATCGACAAAATCGCGTCGGATTGGCCGCGGATAGTCACCCTCGCTGGCCAGTACATTCAGTTGCATACGGTGCGGGCCGGTGCTGTAACTCATGTTGGTGGAGAAGGTGGATCTGTCCTGGTCGCGGATATTAGTTTCGAACAGCGTGCCAAGTAGCTCCCCATCCGGGTCCAGGCGCACCTCGCGGTTATCGCGATTCTCGTAATTGGGGCGCAACTCGAGATTGACCAGGGCCTGGAAGTTTCCGATCTGCCCCGACCAGCCGACCGAACCTCCGGTCTCGAACGTGTCGTCGTGATTGAGTCGGTTGACTAGTTCCACCGTGGTGCTGGAGCGGGATTGGGCAGCGATGAGAATGATATTGATCACTTCACTGGCGCCACGAACATTGAGTTCACCAGAAGTGTCGCGAATGATCTCGATGCGTTCCACTTCGATGGCGTTAATGCGATCTAGCTGGTCCTGGGCTGCGTTATCCTTGCCTGCGATGCGTTGGCCATTGATCAGCAGATTACCGCCGGTCCCCAGGCCGCGATCGCCCCCACCGTCGGATCCGTCGTTGCCGAGATCGAGGCCGGGGATACGTTCCAGCATGTCATTGGCTGTCACTGGGTTGTACTGAGCGAAGAACTCGGCCTCATAGACCACAGTCGAATCAGCATTGCTCGTCGGCGCAGATTGCCGGTCCACCGCAGTATCAGCGACAGGTGCAGACTCGGCATCGGCTTCCTCGCCGAGGCTTAGCGGCGCTGTCAAGAGCAAAAGGACGGCAAAGATAGTCCGGTTCATGAGCTTGGATTTGTTGTCCCGCGGGCCTGTGGCTGGCTTGACCTACACTACCAAATTCTTCACCGCAGGGACTGCATTCAACGTACCGAGGAGCTCAAGGGTCTGGTGCAGCGGATCGCCAAGCGGATCGGCCGCTCGCTCGAGCGCTCGCGGCTCGTTGCGCGGGATATCGACAATGCGTATCTTGCCCTCGATCGGGGCGAGGAGGCGCCGATCCGCTAAACAAAGGTGTTAGCCGATTCTACTCGCTAACGCTTTTTGTTTTTTCCGACACTTTTCCGACAAACTTTTCGGCCTGTTGGCCGATCAACCGCTAGCCGACAAAGTGCCGCTGACGCTGCATTAGTCCAACACCTTTAGAATCGCTTGTTCGCGCGGAACATCACACCGCCGCCTTCCAGGTCGCCGAACTGGAGGTAGCCCTCGAAGGTCGCGGTCCAGTTGTCGCCGAAGTCGCGCTCCACCCGGGCGTCGAGCAAGAACTGCTCGTCGATCTCCGCGCCCAGCGTGCTGAAGCTGCCGGTGTCGTCCACACCCGTGTTCAGGAAGCGCGATTGCAGCACCGTCGCCGTTTCGCCGGTGTGGTGTAAAGCCATGCCACTGAACGACCCGCGCAGCGCGTCGCTCCACTCGTGGTCGTAGCGTGCGCCGTAGCCGAAGGACGAGCGTTCGCCGTCGACGTCGCCGATGGCCAGCGCCGTCGCCGCGTCGGTACCGACCTGGCCCGCGTCCTGGGAGTACCGCTCGCCGCCGAGCAGCACGTAAGGCTTGACCGGCCAGCCCGCGCCTCCGCGGCCGGCCAGCGTCAGCCGCACCGTGCCGCCCAGGCTCGAGAAGTCGAAGCGGCCCTGCTGGTGCGTCGCGATGCCGGCCTCGGGAATGGCCACGTTCATCCACAGCTCGTGCTCGCCGGCGGTGTAAGCGATCGCTCCGTCGACCTCGACATGTAAGCTGCCGAGCTGCCAGCCGCGGGTGGCGTGACCGCCGAGAGTGAAGAACGTGGTATCGACCACGTCGGCCCCCTCGCCCGGGGTGTTCGCCTCGTGGCTGCCGTAACCGTAGGCAACGCCGACGGCCGTCTTGCCGAGCTTCAGATCCGACACGCCGACGTTGAGCTCGAACCCGTCGGCCTCGAAATCGCCGTTCCCGGCGCCGCCGTCGAGTTCGACGCCGCCGACTTGCAGCGCGCCCCAGACGTTGCCGCGCGAGTCCGACCCTTCCACAACCTCCCCGGCCGGCCGCGCATTGCGGTCCAGCAGCGAGTGGGTGAACACCAGCTGAGCGTTGTGCACCACGTCGGCGCCCGCAATGAGCGACTCGGGGTGCAGTTCGTCCAGCGCGGCGCCGAGATCGGCGACGTTGTCCAGGCCACCCACGAAGAAACCCAGGTTGCCGAAGTCCTCGTTGACGCCCGGTGTGAACGCCGCGTCGAACAACGCCGTGCCGACGGCGCGCTGGTTGTCGCTCAAGCCTTCGATCGACGAGAAATCGTTGTACTCGACCTGCAGGTTCACGTCGCCGTTGGCCGTGTCGTAGACCAGGCTCTGGCTCACTACCAGGCCGCCGTCGAGCATGCCGTCGACGCTCGCAAACGTGCCGTCGAGGCCTGCCTGGCCGTCGATCAGCGTGAGCGTATCCCAGGTTGCAGCCGTCTGCTCGAGCGTCAGCCCTCCGTCCAGGGTGACGTCGCCGGTCACGACAATCTGGTCGGCGGTGTCGCCCGCCGTCGACAGCGTCGTGCTGCCGGTCGAAGACTGTGTGAAGTTGCCGTCAATACTGACCTGTCCGGTTCCGTCGGGGACAACGTCGAAACTGCCTTCGTTGCTCAGGTTGCCTACGATCGTCGCGCCGTCGCCGGCCGCGAGTTCGCCGCCGGTCGTGATGGTCACCTGGCTCGACTCCAGGGCGCCGAGCAGGGCCTGGCCGGCGCCCGCGAAGCGGGTCTCGGTCAGACCTTGATGCGTGCCGCTCAGCACGTAGCCTTCGCCGTTGACGTTCAGGATCTCGAACTCCGTCACCGCGTCGAACTCGCCGCCGCTGTCCGTCAACTCGCCGCCGGCAGCGTCGAGGTTCAGCGTGTCGACGCCGTCGCCGCCGCGCAGTCCTGAGACGCTGGCGCCTTCCTGGGACAGCGTGTCCGCGCCCGCACCCAGCAGCACGGTGCCGTTGATCGTTGCGCCGTTCGCCAGCGTGACCGTATCGTCGCCGCCCATCGTCAGGACGTCCCCGGTCACGGTGCCCAGCACCACCACCCGGTCGCTCACCAGCTCGCTGCCGTTGCGACCGGCGGTGACGATGCCGTAGGTGCCGCCCGTCACGCTGACGTTCTCCTCGATCACCAGCCGGGTGCCGCCGCTGGTCATCGTCGAGATCGCGATCCCGGTGCCGCTGACGTCGCCGCCAACGTCGAGCGTCACGCTGTCAGCCTCGACGTCGATACCGTTGACGCCGCCCGTGACCGCGCCGGCCGTCGTCACCGCCACCTCGCTGTCGCTGACGACCCGGATGCCGCTGCCGTCGGTTGCGGAAACGTCGCCGTTGCTGACGATCGACACGTCGCCGCCGCCGTCGTTGACCGCGTAGATGCCGTGGGAGTCCGTGCCCACCGCGGCGATCGTGCCGCTCGTCGTAATGTCGATGCCGCCCGTGCCGGTGTCCTGCGCCTCGATGGCGTGGCTGCCGGCCTCGCTACCGGTCGCGGCGACGGCGTTGACCCTGATTTCGACGCCGCCCGTGCCTGCGTTGCTGGCGTACACGCCGCCGGCGGTACCGCTGACCGCGCCCGTGGACGATACCGACACACCGCTGCCGCCGGCCACGCCGGTGGCAAAGATGCCGTATCCGTTCCGGCCGGTCACGTCGTGGGTCCCGATCGACACCGCGCCGCTGCCCGGATGGGCCACGCGCACGCCGTCGGTTGCGCCGACGATTGTGCCGTTGCCGGGGACCGAGGAGGCAATCGTGACCCCCGTGCCTTCCGCCGTCGTGTGAGTCTCGATGCCCGCGCCACTCTCGCCCGTCACGGACTCTGCCGCGACGTAAATCGTGCCGGGACCGTAGGCGTACACGGCGATGCCCGTCGTGCCGCCCGTGACCGAGCCGGTGCTGGTGACGCTGACGCTGCCCGAGCCGGCATGGGCCTCGATGCCTTCCTCGCCCGCCTGTACGGTGCCATCCGAGGTGATGGAGACGTCGCCGTCGGCCGCGTAGGCGTAGATGCCCTCGGACTCGTCGCCCTGCGTCGTGATAGTGCCGTCCGAGGTGATCGCGATGTCGCCGGTGCCGGCCACAAATGCGTTGATGCCGTCGGCATAGTTGCCGGTGGTCGTCACGCCGCCGGTCGAGGTGACAGAGACATTGCCGTTGCCGAGTATGTCCGCCTGGATAGCTTGAGCTGTGTCACCGGCCGTGGTCACGTCGCCTGTCGAGGCGATCGCGATGTCGCCGTCACCGTCCACTCGGGCGAGGATACCGTAGGCTGATCCGTTGCCCCCCAGTTGGCCGGTCGTCGTCACGTCGCCCGTCGAGGTGATCGATATGTTGCCGTTGTTCCGGACGACGGCCACGATGCCGTCGTCGTTGACCTGCACATTGCCGGTGGAGTCGATGGTGACGTCGCCGTAGGCGAAGCCTTCGATGCCGTCCTCGTTGGCGGTCACATTGCCGGTCGAGGTGATCGTGACACTGCCATTGCTGTTCTCGTCGCCGTAGCCGTAGAAACCGCCCTGGATGCCGTCGTCGCCGGTCTGCACGTCGCCATCCGATACGATGGTGATGCTGCCGTTGCCGTCGCCGTAGACGCGCACGTCGATACCTTCGTCGCCGGCCTGTATGTTGCCGTCCGAGGTGACCGCAATGTCGCCGTCCCCGTAGCCGGTGACCCGGATACCGTCGTCGCCGGCCTGCAGGTCGCCGGTGGAGTCGATCGCGATGTCGCCGTAGCCCACCGCGACAATCGCGTCGGCGTCAGCACTGCTCACCGCGATATCGCCCGTGGAATCGATGGCGACGTCCGCGCCATCGCCTTCGCTGCGGGCGTAGATGCCGTCGGCGCCGTCGCCGCTGGTGGTGATGTCGGTGGAGGAGGTCACCGACACCTCGCCGGTCAAGCTGCGCGCGAACACGCCCTGGCCGTCGCCGAAGTAGATCCGGTCGTTGGGGTCGTGCTGCCGGTAGCCGCCATGGGTGGTAATGGTGCCGCTGACGCTGACGTTGATATCGCCGTCGGCCGTATAGGCATGGATACCCTCGGACTCGTCGCCCCGGGTCACGATGTTGCCGTCCGAGGTGATTGCGATGTCGCCGGTGCCGAGCACAACCGCGCGGATGCCCTCGCCGTTGACGCCGGTTGTGGTCACGTCGCCGCTCGAGGTGATCGCAACGTTGCCATTGGCGGACAGGCCGACAAAAGCCTGGATGCCGTCGTCCGCGGCCTGCACATTGCCGGTTGAGGTGATCGAGATGCTGCCGTCGCCGTAGAGACCGACGCGAATGCCGTCGTAGTCGGCCTGCACGTCGCCGGTCGAGGCGATGGAGATGTCGCCATTGCCGAAGACGGCGGCGTCGATCCCGTGTTGGCCGGCCTGCAGGTTACCGGTCGAGGTGATCGAGACGTTGCCGTCGCCGATGAGGCCGGTGCGGATACTGTCGCCGCCGGTCTGCAGGTCGCCGGTCGAGGTGACCGCGATATCGCCGGTGATGGTGGATGCGTAGATACCGTCTTCACCCGCTACGAGGTTGCCGGTGGAGTCGACGGAGACGTTGCCGCGGTCGAGGACCATGGCGTAGATACCGTAGCGACCGGCCGCGAGGTTGCCGTTCGAGGTGATCGCCATGTCGCTGCCGCTCAGCGCGCGAATAGCGTCGGCGTCGTTGCCCACTGCCGAGATGTCGCCGGTGGAATCGACCGTGACGCTGGCGCCGTCGCTGCGGGCATAAATACCGTCGGCGCCGTCGCCGCTGGTCGAGATGTCGGCAGATGAGGTCACCGACACGTCGCCGGTCCAGCTGCGCGCGAAGATACCCTGGCTGTCGTTCGGGGAGATCCCACCGTAGAAGCCCCCGTAGGTGGTGATCGAACCGCTGGCCGCGATGCTGACGTCGCCGTCGGCCGCGTAGGCGTAGATGCCCTCGGACTCGTCGCCCTGCGTCGTGATGTTGCCGTCCGAGGCGATCGCGATGTCGCCGGTGCCGGCCGCAAACGCGTTGATGCCGTCGGCATAGTTGCCGGTGGTCGTCACGTCGCCGGTCGAGGTGATCGATATGTTGCCGTTGCCGAATGTGCCGGCCTCGATAGCTTGAGCCAGGTCACCGGCCGTGGTCACGTCGCCGGTCGAGGCGATCGCAATGTCGCCGTCACCGTCCACTCGGGCGAGGATACCGTAGGCTGACCCGTTGCCCCTCAGCTGGCCGGTCGTCGTCACGTTGCCCGTCGAGGTGATCGATACGTGGCCGTTGTTCCGGACGACGGCCACGATGCCGTCGTCGTTGACCTGCACGTTGCCGGTGGAGTCGATCGTGACGTCGCCGTAGGCGACGCCTTCGATGCCGTCCTCGTTGGCGGTCACGTTGCCGGTCGAGGTGATCGTGACGCTGCCGTTGCCGTCCGCGTAGCCGTAACTGTAGATATCGCCCTGGATGCCGTCGTCGCCGGCCTGCACGTCGCCAACCGATACGATCGTAATGCTGCCGTTGCCGTAACCGTTGACGCTCGCGTCGATGCCTTCGTCGCCGGCCTGTATATTGCCGGTCGAGGTGATCGAGACGTCGCCGTCCGCGTAGGCGCCGACCCAGATACCGTCGTCGCCGGCCTGCAGGTTGCCGGTGGAGGCGATCGTGATGTCGCCGTCACCCATTGCGAAAATCGCGTCGGTGTAGGCGCTGCCTGCGACAATGTCGCCCGTGGAATCGATCGTGACGCTCGCGCCATCGCCAAGGCTGTGGGCGTAGATGCCGTTGGCGCCGAAGCTGCTGGTCGAAATGTCGACGGATGAGGTTATCGATATGTCGCCGGTCCGGCTGAACGCAAGAATGCCCTGGCCGTCGCCCAAGGGGCTATTGACGGGAGGCTGCTGGTCACTGCCGTAGGTAGTAATCCTGCCGCTGACGGTGATGCTGATGTCGCCGTCGGCCGCGTAGGCATGGATGCCTTCTGCATCTTCGCCCCGGGTCGTGATGTTGCCGTCCGAGGTGATCGCGACGTCGCCGGTGCCGGTCGCGACGGCGCGGATAGCGTCGGCTTCGCCCACCGCTATGTCGCCGGTGGAATCGATCGTGACGCCGGCACCGTCGCTGTGGGCATAGATTCCGTCGGCGCCGAAGCCGCTGGTCGTGATGTCGGTGGACGAGGTGACCGCGACGTCGCCGTTGTGCGCGTAGGCGAAGATGCCGTCGGATTCGGTACCCTGCGTGCTGATATTGCCGACCGACGCTATGTCGATATCGCCCGAGTAGGCCGCGTAAGCGTAGACACCGTCAGCGTAGTCGCCGGTGGTCGTCACGTCGCCGCTCGAGGTAATCGAGATGTTACCGCCGTCACGGTGTCCGGCTCCTATTCCGTGGTCGCCGGCCTGCACGTCGCCGGTGGAGACGATCGTCACGTCGCCGTCGCCATAGTGCCCGGCCCACAGCCCGTCGCTGCCGGCCTGCACATCGCTGTTCGAGGTGATCGAGATATTGCCGTCACCATAGTGTCCGACTCGTATTCCGTCGTCGCCGGCCTGCACGTTTCCTGTGGAGCTGACGTAGGCGTCACCGGTGCCGTAGTGAGTGGCGGCAATGCCCCGATCCCCGGCCTGGACGTTGCCGGTCGAGTCGATCGCGACGTCACCGCTGCCGTAGCTCACCGCGCGGATCGCGTCCGCGTTGGCGCTGCTCACCGCGATATCGCCCGTGGAATCGACGGTGACGCCGGCGCCGTCGCTGCGGGCGTAGATGCCGTCGGCGCCTTCACCCGCCGTCGAGATGTCGGTGGCCGAGGTCACCGACACGTCACCGGTCAAGCTGTGCGCGAACACGCCCTGGCCGTCGCTAAGGTCGTCGTAAAGGTAGCCGCCAGAGGTGGTAATGGTCCCGCTGACATTGACACTGACGTCGCCATCGGCCGTGTAGGCAAAAATGCCCTCGGACTCGTCACCCTGGGTCACGATGTTGCCGTCCGAGGTGATGGCGATATCGCCGGTGCCGGCTACGTTCGCGCGGATGCCGTCGGCGTAGACGCCGGTCGTGGCCACGTCGCCGTTCGACGTAATCGCAACGTTGCCGTTTCCGTCGATGGCGGCCTGGATGCCTTCGTCTCCGGACTGCAGGTTGCCGGTCGAGGTGATAGAAACGTTGCCCGTGCCCTCGACACCGCCCCAGATGGCGTCGCTGCCGGCCTGAACGTCGCCGTCCGAGTTGATCGTGACGTTGCCGGTGTTCGCGTAGGCGGAGATGCCGTTGCTGGTGGCCTGCACCTCACCCGTCGAGGTGATCGCGACGTTGCCGTTGCGCGAGTAGGTCTCGATGCCGTCGCCGCCGGCCTGCACGTTGCCGGTCGAGTCGATGGTGACGTCGCCGTTGCCCGAGTAGGCCCAGATGCCGTCGTCGCCGACCCGCACGTCGCCGTCCGAAGTGATCGCGGCGTTGCCGTTGAACGCGAAGGCGAAGATGCCGTCGTTGCCGGCCTGCACGTCGCCCGTCGAGGTGATCGCGGCGTCGCCGTTGAACGCCATAGCCTGGATACCGTCGTCGCCGCCCTGCACGTTGCCGGTCGAGACGATCGCGCTATCGCCGGTGTCGGCTACGTTCGCGCGGATACCGTCGGCGTAAACGCCGGTCGCGGTCACGTCGCCGCTCGAGGTGATCGCAACGTTCCCGTTGTCCGCAAAAGCGAAAATGCCGTCGTCGCCGGCCTGCACGTTGCCGTCCGAGGTGATCGTGGCGTCGCCGTCCGCGTAGGCGTAGATGCCGTTGCTGGTGGCCTGCACCTCACCCGTCGAGATGATCGTGGCGTTGCCGTTGTCCGCGTAGGCCTCGATGCCGTCGCTGCCGGCCTGCACGTTGCCGGTCGAGGTGACGTCGACGTCGCCGTTGCCCGCGTAGGCAAAGATGCCGTCGTCCCCGGCCTGCACGTTGCCGGTCGAGTCGATGGTGACGTAGCCGTTGCCCGAGTAGGCCCAGATGCCGTCGTCGCTGACCCGCAAGTCGCCGTCCGAGGTGATCGTGGTGTTGCCGTAGCTCGCGTAGGCGAAGATGCCATGGTCGCCGGCCTGCACGTCGCCCGTCGAGGTGATCGCGGCGTCGCCGTTGATCACGAGGGCCTGGATGCCGTTGTCGCCGGCCTGTACGTTGCCGGTCGAGACGATCGCGATATCGCCGGTGTCGGCTACGGTTGCGCGGATACCGTCGGCATAGACGCCGGTCGTGGTCACGTCGCCGCTCGAGGTGATCGCAACGTTCCCGTTGGCCGCAGAAGCGAAAATGCCGTCGTCGCCGGCCTGCACGTCGCCGTCCGAGGTGATCGTGACGTCGCCGTTGTACGCGTGGGCGTAGATGCCGTATTCGCCGGCCTCTACATTGCCGGTGGAGGTGATGGTCGTGTCGCCGTCGCTAGCGTGATAAGCGTAGATGCCCCGAGAAGTGGCCTGGATATAGCCGGTCGAGTCGATCGTGATGTCGCCGCCGTAATTGAACGCGTAGATCGCGTCGCCGTTCGCCGTGAGCGTGCCGGTTGTCGTGATACTCAGATCGGACTCACTGCCGCCCTGGCTGTGGGCGAAAATCGCGCTGCCGTTGTCGGCCGTCACGTCGGTGGCGTTGATCGTCAGTGCGCCACTGCCGTAGTTGCGCGCGTCGATGCCGTCCTCCCCGCCCGTGACCGTGCCGGTGGCCGTGATCGTCAGGTCGGTGCCGGCGGTCGAGTTGTAGGCGTAGATGCCGTCCCCGTTGTTGCCGGTGACGTCCGCGACATCGACCGTCACGGCGCCGCTGCCGTAATTGTGTACCTCGACGCCTTCCTGGCCACCGGTGACCGTGCCGGTGGCCGTAACCGCGACACCGGTGCCGTCGCCCGAGTGGTAGGCGTAGATGCCGACTCCGGTCGTGCCGGTCGCATCGCCGACGGTAATTGTCGTGGTGTCGCCGTCGAAATTGAGAGCTTCAACTCCGTCGTTGCCGCCGGCGACGCTGTCCGCCGTGATCGTGAGATCCGTACCGCCGTCAGCCTGGGCCTGGATGCCGTCGCCACTCCCGGCGGTGACCTCGGCGACGTCGATCACGATCGCACCGCTGGCGTCGCTATTGGCCCTGATGCCGTGCCGCCCGCCCTGGATCGAACCTTCGCTGACGATCACAAGGTCGCCCGTGCCGGTGGCAAGTTCGACATTCACGCCGTCTCTGGCGCCGATAACGGCCGATTCGACGTTGACGACGTTCAGCGTCAGGCTGCCCGTGCCGGTCATACTGACGCCGTCGCCGGCGTTGTTGTTGACGACGGTTGATGTCGCGTCGCTGCCGACGTTGATCGTCAGATCGTCGACGTTGGTCGAGATACCGCCGATGACGGTCGGTGGGAGCGCGACACAGTTGATGGTGGCTCCCGGGGTTGCCGTACCCGGCACGCACTCGGGCGGTAGCGCCTGAGCGGACACCTGGGTGGGCGCTGCGGCGCCGAACGCCGCGGCGGTCAGTATCCGCCGGATACTCGTGTTGAGGATAGAGCGGCGTGGCAGGTTAGACCCGCCGGGGGTACGAGGGCGTATAACCATCAATCTGTCTCTAGTTGTCTGTTTGAAATGCGTAGCAATCGCCCGCCGCCACGCGGCGGCTACGCGAGCCGCTGCGCCGGGCCGCGGTTACTGCGACTCGGTGCTCTCGATCCACTCCGGCTGCTCGATCGAAATGAACTCGCGTATCTCTCTCGAGTTCGGACCGAGCGTAAGTGCGTTCTTGACGCCCGGCAGCACGCAGGTGTCGAACAACTCGGTGATGGCGCCGTCGAAGCGCAGCCACTGCACGACGTCGCCGGTGGCCAGCGAGACGATCTGCACGCCACACCACGCGTCGGCGTCCTTCTCCTTCAGGCGCTCGTCCAGCGCCAGGCCCTCGAAGCGCCCGTGGCGGGGCTGGGAGAGCGTCACGATGGCGTAGCCCTGGTGAAACGCGAGGCCGCGCAGAAAGCCGGGGAAAAAGGCCACCGGCTCGAAGGATCGGCTGTCCGGATCGATCCAGCCGAGCTCGCCGCTGCCGGAGTTCAGCACCCACAGCTTGCCGTCGTGCCAGCGCGGTGAATGGGGCATGGACAGCCCCTCGGCCAGGATTTCGTCGGTTTCGATGTCGATCACGACGCCGCCGTCGTGGCGCCGGTCGCGCCAGCCGTCCACCACGTCGGACTGGCACACGGCCGTGACGCATTTCGGGCGGCCGTCGACCATTGCCAGCCCGTTGAGATGGCAGCGGTCTTCAGGCGCCAGCTTCGAGACGAACGAGGGTTTCCAGATCGGCTTGAACGAGTGCTTGAGGCTCGGCTCGCACAGGCAGGAGTACTTCGTGTTGACGAACACGATCCGGCCATCGTCGCGCACGCCCAGTTCGTGGATGTCTACCGCGCCCGTGGTCTGGGCGTTGCGGGGGACGTACACCCGGTCGTGGGTCTCGTTGGCGAGTTGATTCGGTTGTAGCACGTTCTCCAGGCGCACGACCTGGGTGAGCGTGCCGAGGTACAGCCGCTGGCGATCGCCTGCGATGCCCATTGCCTGCGGGTACTGGGCCGTGTGCAGGGCCAGCTTGCCGTCCGGCCTGTGCCCGACCAGGTACAGGCGCCCCGACTGGTAGGACGTGAACGCAATCGATATGCCCTGGGCCGCCAGGAACGAGGCCATCCCCTTCGAGAAGTTGAGATCGCACTTGCCGGTCACGGGCACAGCCTGCGGGCGCTTTGGATTGTCTTCACTGCGCTCGGCGTCGTTTGAGGCGGTATCGCGAGTGTCTGGTGAGTCTTCGTCACGGCGGGCGAGTTGCTGCATTTTTCAGGTCCCCTGCGTTTAATTGAACGAGAGCCGACGTAGACGCCGGTTACTCTCAAATCCTTTCGAGACTTCTTCTAAAGGGCTGGTAGATGGCCCATCCTAGGCGGGGACCCGCTGGGGACAATTGTTTTAACGGCCCGTTCGGCTGTAGTTTATGTAGCGTTAAGCTTGGACCGGGGCGGATGGTCTCAAGTAGTCTTCCACTCAGAGATAGTTTCTAGCATCGAATAATTGAGGGATGGTGTGATCTCAGAAGAGTATGTTCAACTTATGGCGGCGTACACCGAGTGGCAAAACCGCAGTATTTACGAGGCAGCGGATTCGATTTCCGAATCCGAGCGACGCCTTGATCGGGGAGCGTTTTTCGGTTCCATCCACGCTACGTTGAGTCACCTGTTGTGGGGTGATCAATTATGGTTGCATCGATTAGCCGGTACGCCCAAACCAATTCGAGAAGACATTGCTGGTTCCGTGTCGTTGCATGACGATTGGGAGCAACTCAAGGCAGATCGGTTCGCTACTGACACGGCGCTCTTGGACTGGTCACGTCACGTCTCGGAAGATTCAATCCGCGGCGAGCTGCGGTGGTATTCCAGTATCGTTGAGAGTGAGGTGAGCCGGCCGAAATGGGCGCTGGTCATACAACTCTTCAATCACGGCACACATCATCGAGGTCAGGTTCACGCCATGCTTACGGCGGCGGGTGCGAAGCCCAAAGATACCGATGTCCAATACCTCGAGAGTGATAACTTCAAGTGGTAATGAAGACGGCCGCTATTGAATGCTTAGCGGGCTATTTCCGCTGTCAGAAGTAGTAAATCTGTTGTGCGCAGTTTACCGACACTCAGTCGCGCAGAGCGTCACAAGGTCATCTGGAAGAATTGAAAGCCAGAAATAGACATGATAACTAGGCCAATCAACATTAATTGCCTCAGACAGAATCGATAAGTGTCCTATTGCAGACGCCGCATGAGCGACCGGAACTTCATCCTTAGATACTTGCTGCTGATGGCGTTGGCCTGGTCGCAAATATCGTTTTCGGCGCATGAACTGGTTCATGACGTTCCGGATCTCGGTGAAGTCTGTGCCGTCTGCCTGCAGCTTGAACGAGATGACGACGTTATTGTCGGTACGTCCGAAATTGCGCAGCAGTTCACCGCAACTTGTACGGCAAGTACGATGCTTCCGGCAGCTCCACGCATCGAAGCCGTCGCCCACTACCAGCCCCGCGCCTCGCCCTGAGCCCCCCAAGCGTTCGAACGGCGCAGCAATGCGCCAGATTCGCAGCGACACATTGTGTCACCGCTGGGCCCGAATATGGGATTCGGGAACGTTTAAATAATTAGTCTTGTGTATAGGCAGCTATCGTCGGTCATTAACCGTCGGGGCGTGCCTCGAAATAGCGCCGATAACTTCGGGACAGGGGCACTCGTGGCGCCGTCGCCGCGCAATACACAGACTCAAACTGGGGAAATCAGTGTTTAAGTATGAGTTCTATCAAGAAAACATCCGTGTTCTCGGCATCATCGCCATCGTTGTGGGTATCGGAGCATGGTCACTCGACTGGCTCGATATAGTCTATTTGTGCCCGTTCTGCCGCGTGCAGCGTACTGTGATCGCCTTGCTCGGTGTCGTAATGGTCACCGGCTCCAGTAATTTTATCGTCAAATACATATCGTCTGTGTTTGCCTTTTTCGGCGCCGGGGTTGCAATGAACCAGCATTTTCGTGGCTGGGTTCGGGTGCACAGCGGCGAGTTCGAGTGGTATGACCCCATCTATCTGGACTCGTTCATACTGTCGTTCCTGGCAATGTTCATTATCATCGCTCAGACGTGGATCATCTGCCTGAGAAAACGCCGGGACGATTAGTGCGCCGACTTCGGGAAAGGCGGTAGCTTGTCGATGTCTCCGGGATCGTGCTGAACGACGACGATGGGTTTGAGCGCGGCAATAATGGATTCAAAGCGCTCCATCGATGCCAGGGTATCCGCCCGGCTCAGGTTCCACTTCGACACGATGCGCGTACCGATCTCGTTCTGAAAGTGATAGAGATCGCCGCTCAACAGTACGTAGCCCGTTTCAGGCAGCCTGACAAGCAGCCCTGTGTGCCCGGGTGCATGGCCAGGCAACGCGATGATGCTGACACTGCCGTCGCCGAACACGTCGTGGTCGCCGTCGAAACCAGTCATTGTGGAATCGCCGGCAAACCATGCATGGAACCTCGTACGTGCGTTGCCGGGTGGATTTTCGCGAATCCAGTTGATGCTTGATTCATGCATGAGGAGCGTCGCCTCGGAAAAGTCAGCCGCCTGTCCGATGTGATCGCCATGAAAATGGCTGATTCCAAGAAAGTCCACGTCTGATGGATCAAAGCCGACCGCGGCGAGTTGATCCTCGATTGTCTGGCTGATCGTCATTAGCCAGCCATCGCGCGACTCGGTATTGCCGAGATAGTCGCGAGCGATACCAGCATCCCACAAGAGCAACTGGTCGCCGTTACGGACCAAGTAACAGCCATTGCTGATGGTTGCCGATTGGCCGTCGTAGGTGTACGTGTCAGAAAAGTAGCTGATGTCGTCGATGACCATCTCTCCGCAATCCAGCCGCCATAGCTCGACATCAGCGGCCAGCACGGATCCGGCGAAAAGTGACAGCAGCGGCACTAAGCCGGGTCGCGTGCGGTCTACATATCGGGAAATCATCGTTGTCACCAGTTCGGGAAGCGGAGTCGCCGGCTACTATAGCTTTGTGCCGGCGCACAATTTCTCGAAAATATCGGCGGCAAACGCACAAATTCTGCAACCGTAAAAGGTCAATATGACACCCAATCGCCCGCTTGACGACAAGGACCTGGAGATTCTGAGGCTACTTCAGGACGATGCGTGGATCACCCACACGGCAGTCGGCGAAATCGTGCATCTGTCGGCCAGCGCAGTGCAGCGGCGTATCCGCAGATTACGAGAAGATGGAGTTATCACGGGCGCGAGAGCGACTGTCGACGCCACAAAAACCGGGCATTGTCTGCGTATTTACCTGTTGCTCGAGCTGCACAATGACGGTGCCGAGAGTCTGGAGGCATTCGAGAAAGAACTGGCGGCCTACCCGGAAATCACTCGCGTCGATCTCCTGAGCGGCAAGTTTGACATCATCGTCGTGCTCGACTGCCGCGACATGGCGAGCTTTACTGACATTGCCATGACGACGATCAACCGTAACTCGAACGTTCGGCATTGTTGGACGTTAATAAAACTGAAAACGCTGGCCGACTGAATGCGCTCCAGGTGGATGCGACGCGAGGAAACTAAATCGCCGAAGCGCGCCGCCAGCAGGTGTGGGTGTGAGGGAAGCGGCTAGTGCCGTACCTGGGTCAAAGCCTGCTTCTGACCGTAAGGGGCCTCTCACTGAGAACAAGATTCAGTGACGGGCTGATTCATGACCCGGTTAAGACCCGAGGAACCTGATTAATTCGGCATTGAAGATATCGGGCGCTTCTTCATGGGGGTTGTGGCCGACGTTCGGAATCAGAATCACCTCGCCATTGGGAAAGACGCTTGCAGCATGTCTGGCTTCTTCCGCATAGGTCGGATAGTCCTCCTGGCCACCCAGGATCAGCGTTGGCGTTTCGATGTGCTGCCAATCGTTGACGACGGTATCCATGTTCCGCATATGCCCGGTCAATTGATAGACGTAGGCCATTTGTGGCCAGTCACCACTGAGCCGATTACCGTAGCGAATGCGCATGTGCTCCAGATAATCCGGTTTCCACTGCACATAGTTTCTTTCCGCCCAGTTCAATAACGAGGTATAGACAGCGCCCATATCCGGATTGGCGTCAACCTCACCGGTTAACGGTTGAAAGCCACGCCCCCCGCGACGATCTGTCAGGCCGACCTGGTTTACGGTCACCAGGTGAGTGATCCGTTCCGGGTAGAGAAAGGCAAAGCGGGTGACCATCTGACCCCCGATGGAATGACCGACCAGGGCAGCCTGTTCGATACCCAGGTGATCCATCAGCCGCGCAGTATTGGACGCCCACAGATTCATGCTGTAGGGGATTTCCGGCTTGGAGGACTTGCCCCATCCCAGACGGTCCTTGGCGATGACCCGGTAACCTTCTTCGCTCAGAGCTCTGATCTGGTCTTCCCAATACCAGCTGTAGTAGAGACCGCCATGATGGAAGATGACGGTGCGGCCGTTAGCCGCGCCGGTTGGTTCAACGTCCATGTAGGCAACGCGCACGTCTTCTCCATAGACGCTGAAATTTAAGTACTCAACCGGATAGGGATACTCATATTCCTCGAGGTTGATCGATACCGGACCCCAGCCGGCGGGTGGCGACTGCGGCGGTGCTGACTGGGCTGAGACCAGGCTTGAAGTGCAAACAGCGATCGCTGTCAGCAGGGCAAGCGAACGATTAGAACGAAGGCACATTATTGCGGTTCCTCCTGGTTTGAACCACGTAATTGGAAAATAAACCAAGTCAGAGAAAAAGCATATCCGCTCCGGCCCTATTTGTTGCGATCTATGGATTCAGTTGGCGCTGTGCCTGCGATTGGCCGGTGGCTGCCGGTCGGAAGTCGACGAATTCAACATTCAGAGTGGCCACTCGTGGAGGAAGCTCACGCTGGTCGTCAGTGCGGTAACGTAGCGAAAACGGCTAGGCTCAAGACTCATTATCGTTCGCGTGCTAACACTTCGTCGACAGATTTGATTAGCGCCTGAATCCGAATATCCAGACCCTCATTACCGTATCCCATCGCGCCAAGTATCATCGAATAGGTACTAATCACTCTAAATAGCTGAGGGTGCGCGCGCTCGCTACGTCTTGTAAACAATAGAAGGGTTTCCCCCGCTTTCCGGCTCAAGGGTTCTGCTTCGTCCAACCGACCTGACTCTATAAGCAGGCTCGCCAGGTTATGGAGGTCAATAGCGACGGCGGGATGCTCGCTGCCGAGGTTGGCCTCGTCGACTTTCAGGGCCCGGCGCATCAATGATTCTGCTTCCGCCAACCGGCCGGTGTCACCCAGCAGGCTCGCCAGATTGTTGAGGGCGCGGGCGACACTGGGATGATTGTTGCCAAAGCTGGTCTCGAAGATTAGTAGAGCGCGGCGCATCAGTGGTTCGGCCTCCGCGCGTCGGTTGGTGTCCTGAAGCAGGCCCGCCAGGTTAACGAGGTGAGTGGCAATGGTAGGATGCTCACTGCCGAGATTGGCCTCACTGATTAGCAGGGCGCGACGCATCAGCGGTTCGGCCTCCACTTGCCGGTCGGTTTCACTAAGCAGGGTAGCCAGGTCATTGAGGTCATTGGCATTGGTGGGGTGCTCGCCGCCCAAGCTGGCTTCATTGATTGACAGGGCACGGCGAATCAGCGGTTCGGCCTCTGTCAATCGACCGGTATCACGAAGCAAGCCCGCCAAGTTGCTGAGGTTAGCGGCGACGGTGGGATGTTTGTCGCCCAAGCTGGCCTCATTGATTAGCAGGGCGCGACGGATCAGTGGTTCAGCCTCGTGGAACAGATTCTTGACTACTAGGTATTGTCCCAGTCCGGTCATCAACCGGGTGGTGACATCGGGGACGCCGGCAACGTCGGCCGCGTGAATGAATTGCTCGATGTGGGGCCTTAATGACTGCCAGACCGGCCAGGAGCGGACGTCGTTGGCGGGCGGTTCGAGTGGCAGGGCACGATGGATTAACTCGCCTGCAATGCACAAAGAGTCTCCATAGTCACAGTCACCAAGTCGCGATTGCGTGATCTCTTGCACCAGCCGGTGAATGCAAAAGTGGCGGTTGTTTGTCTGCCATTTCAACAATGACAGGCTTTCCAATTCCTCAAGTAGATCCTCCGGGTCGAGGAGTTGCAGCGCGGCCGTACTATCCAGTTTAGAAACAACTGTCAACGCATCGAATGCGACCTCGAAGGTCTCGCGTGGAATGGGTTCGGGAGCAAACCAGCTGAGTGCGTTGAGCAGCATCTGGGCGCCGCCGCTGAGCTGCCGAAAGCTGGTTTCCCAGGCAACGGCGAGGCTTCGCGGGTAATCCATCGCTCGATCGTCATGCCAGTGGCGCAGCTTTTCCTCTTGTTCTGTCCACCGTTGTTGGTAGACCTCGAGGCTGATACGCTTTTTGTTGATAAACGCTGCGGCCTGTTCGAGTGCCAACGCCAGTCCATCCATGGTCCGGGCTAGCGTATGGGCAGCATCCACATCGGCATCGGAGGTCATGCGCCGGTTTCTGGTCTTATCAAGTAGAAAGTCTGCGGCGTCGTCTTCGCTCAGGGTATCGAGTGCCACGGAGCGAATACTGTCGCTCCAGTCGGTGCGTCGCGAGGTGATGAGGACATGCCCGCGTTGAAAGGAGGGTAACAGTCGGGTCACCGCCCTGGCGGCCTCCAGGGTGTCAACGTTGTCAAGGATCAACAACCAACCAGAGTGTTTATTAAACCAGCCTAACGCAGCGGCGACCTGCTGCTCCTGTTCCTGTGCCTCCTGTTCTGCCAGATCGAACACCCGCATGCCGCAGAGTTCAGCGAGATTGCGCTCGAGGTTTTTTGGAGAGTCGGCGTTAACAAACAGGCAGGCGGAATAATCCTGTAGGCAATGCCAAGCATACTCTACGGCCAGGCGGGTTTTGCCGACACCGCCAAGACCGTGTATCGCCTGTTTTGCAACAATCGCCGTCGCTTCACCAGAGCCAGTTGACAAATTGGCCTGAATCTCGGCGACAAAGTCTTTGCGGCCTTTGAACAGGGGCCCCAGGGAATCGTAGGGCAGGTTATGCAGCAAAGGCTCGCTGGCATTAGGCAGCTTGAAACCGTCGCGCAAAACCAATCGCGCCAATTGTTGGGTAGAGTCGAATTGATTATGGTCTTTACCGCTGGCGCAGATTTCGTCGATAAATTGTTGTTGCCGCGACGCTTCCGCTTGTGACTGCTCAGCAGGATAATTTTCTAGGTAGGCCGGTGTCGCGAAATAGACGTAGACCGGTTTGGCCTCAGCCCGCGCACCACCCAGACGATCTCCCATTGCGAAATGGTACTCCCATTGGGTATAGGAGCGTCTGGGTGTACTCGCCGGAATCGCAGTGGCTTCCGGTTCCCAGCCATACGCGGAGCCAACTAACGCGATGACACGATCACAGGAGTCAATGTATTCCTCTAGTTTTTCCAGCAGCGTTCCCCCGTGCTGTTGGAAGTCTTCCTGCACCACCACGTCAGCGCCAACCGCAGCCAGATCACTACGCAGAGTATCGCGACACACCTTGAATTGTCCGGTAACAGCTGAGAGAAAAATGCGTTCCTTCACTTCACCAATTCCCTCACGGTACAGCTTGTCTCCGGTTTCCTCGAAAAGCGAAGCTTGTTGGTAAACTGGCCAATATTGACTAGCGCCTGCCTCTTCCAGCTCTATTGTGTTGAAAAACTCCGATCGATACTACATCTGTAAGATCAACCGGGAATTCGAACTACCTCGCCCACAGGCTGCGTTCGCGCCGAGACAGGTTGGCTTCGTCAATTTGGACGCCGGCTTACCCGACGAGGCGCCTTTGAGCGGAGATTCAAACCGACGCTAGACCAACGGCGGTGAGCGAGGTGGGTGAGGATTACGCGTTCATCGCGCTGTTGTTTCCGATCGGCTTATCCGGTCCAGCGTTGCGCGCTTCGTGAAACGTCTGCGATCGGCGTCTTTTTGGATGTTCATCTCGGATTTATACTCGGTTTTCCCGGTCACGCCTTACTGCGAGTTTATACACGGAATTTACCGCTTTACGGCCCCCATCATATCGGTTGATGAATCCAGAGCTTGGAATGGAATTGGAGCGAGTTCCAAAGAAATCGAAACCAGCTTGCCAACCATTTCATAGCCCGAGGGGCTTGCGCGAGTTCACGGCAATAAACACACTTGTCAACTTCCAACGTGCTTCTGATGCCGTCAAACTTCACGAAGAATTTCCGAGTTCTACGACGTAGACATTTGAGCGTCCAGACTCCGCCGCTAAGGCAACGAATCCGCATGACTACAGGACCCTCCCCATGATCAATCATCGCGCTCTCACCAATGCCGCCCTCTCACTCATCCTGCTCGTGGCGGGCGTCCAAATCCCGGTGGCGCATTCCCAGGACGCCTATGCCCCGGCGCTTTATGACGCTATGGAATATCGTTTGGTCGGACCGTACCGCGGCGGCCGCTCGGCAACCGTAACCGGCGTTCCCGGCGACCGGGCTACCTATTACTTCGGCGCCACGGGCGGCGGTGTCTGGAAGTCCGACGACGGCGGCAGCAAGTGGCGCAACATCTCCGACGGCTTCTTCGGCGGGTCCGTCGGCGCCGTGGCCGTGTCCGAGTTCGATCCCAACGTGATCTATGCCGGCCTCGGCGAGAAAACCGTGCGCGGTAACGTGTCCTCGAACTTCGGTGTCTGGAAGTCTACGGACGCAGGAAAAACCTGGAATTTCCTCGGTCTGGAGGCGACGCGTCACATAGGCCGCATCCGCGTTCACCCCACGAATCCCGATATCGTTTACGTCGCCGCGATGGGCGACCTGTGGCAGCCTGGCGAAGCTCGCGGCGTGTACAAGAGTACCGATGGTGGCGAGACCTGGGACAAGGTGCTCTTCGCCAACGAAGATGCCGGCGCCGTCGATCTCGTGTTCCAGCCGGGAAACCCGAGGATCATCTACGCCAGTACCTGGAACGTGCGCCGCACGCCCCACGGCTTCTCGAGCGGCGGGCCGGGCTCAGACCTGTGGAAAAGCACCGACTCCGGCGCCACCTGGGAAAAGCTGTCGGAGCTTCCGAACATGCCGGAGGGGCCCCTCGGAATCATCGGCGTGACCGTCTCGCCCGCCAATCCCGATCGCGTCTGGGCGATCATCGAAGCCGAGGACGGCGGGGTGTTTCGCTCCGACGATGCCGGCGAGACCTGGGAAAAGACAAACAGCGACCGCGCCCTGCGTTCGCGGGCCTGGTACTACACGCGGATCATCGCGGACTCCCAGGACGAGAATAAGGTCTACGTGATGAACGTCTCCTATGGCGTATCCACGGACGGCGGAAAGACCTTCAGCCTGCACAATGCTCCCCACGGTGATCATCACGATCTGTGGATAGATCCGGCGGACAATGAGCGCATGATCATCGCCGATGACGGAGGCGCGCAGGTGTCTACCGACGGGGGAGACAGTTGGACGACGTATCACAACCAACCGACGACTCAGTTCTATCGGGTTGCGACCGACGATCACTTCCCGTACCGCATCTACGGTGCTCAGCAGGACAACTCGGCGATCCGTATTCTGCACCGGTCCGATGGCGTTGCCATTACGGAACGGGACTGGGAAGACACGGCCGGCGGCGAGAGCGCGTATCACGCCATCGACCCGGACGACAACGACATCATCTACGGAGGTACCTACAAGGGCTACCTCTACCGTTTAAACCACGCGAACGGCCAGCGCCGGGGCATTAACGTCTGGCCCCTGAATCCTGCAGGTTCCGGCGTCGAGGTCATGAAGTACCGCTTCAACTGGAACTTCCCAACTTTTTTCTCGCACCACGATTCAGACAAGCTTTACGCCTTTTCGCATCGGGTGCACGTGTCCAGAAGCGAGGGCCAGAACTGGGACACGATCAGCCCGGATCTCACCCGTGCGATCCCCGAGACCCTCGTTTCCTCGGGCGGGCCGATCACCCAGGACAACACCGGCGTCGAGTACTACGCAACGATCCTCACGGCGAACGAGAGCCCCTACGAAGAGGGTGTGCTCTGGACCGGCTCCGATGACGGATTGATTCATCTCACGCGCGACGGCGGTAGAACCTGGAATGACGTCACGCCCCCGAACGCCCCCGATCTGCTGATGTGGAATTCGATCGATATCCATCCCACGCAGTCGGGCGGCGCCTACGTGGCCGGCACGATGTACAAAGCCGGAGACTTCACGCCCTACCTGTACAAGACCACGAATTACGGCAGGAACTGGACCAGGATCACCGATGGGATCGACGATCTGCACTTCACGCGCGTCGTGCGAGCGGACCCGGAGCGTCCGGGCTTGCTCTATGCAGGCACGGAATACGGTATGTACGTCTCCTTCGACGACGGCCGCAATTGGGAGCCGTTCCAACTGAATCTGCCCGAGGTTCCGATTACGGATTTGCAGGTCCGCGACCTGAATCTGATCGTGGCAACCCAGGGGCGCGGCTTCTGGATCATCGACGACCTTACGCCGCTTCATCAGCTCGATGAGTCCGTCGCGGAGGCGGACGTCCACCTGTTTGAACCCAAGCCGAGCTATCGGATGCGGCAGCCCAGTCGGGGCGAGCGTGACCCGCTCCTCGAAGGTGAGAACCATCCCGCGGGTGTGATGTTCTACTTCAATCTCAATGAAACCCCGGATGAAGACAATCCCGCGAGTATCGAGATCCTCGAATCGGACGGTACGCTCATAAAACGATTTGAGAGCAAGATTGAAGGAGAGGGCGACGAGCTGTCTGCGGGCAATGCGGAAGACGACGGCGACACGCTGGAAGCCGAGGAGGGATCCAATCTATTTGTTTGGGATATGCGTTACCCGGATGCGGTGTCTTTCGAGGGCCTCATTCTGTACTCCTCCAATACGAAGGGGCCGGTCGCCGTGCCGGGCACGTATCGAGCGCGTTTGAACTTCGGCGGCCAGACCGTTGAGCAGGAGTTCGAGATCCTGAAAGATCCGCGGGTGAACAGCTCTCAAAGGGATCTGCAAGCGCAGTTCGATTTCCTGATCAAAGTGCGGGACAAGCTCTCCGAGGCGAACCAGGCGGTGATCGATATTCGCAAGATGTACGATGACTTCGATTATCTCGAAGCCAAGCTCGGGGACAACGCGGAAGCAGAGCCGATCCTCGAGGCCATCGCTTCTCTGCGCGAAGAAGCCAGCGTGATCGAAAACAACCTGCACGAGACGCGCAACGAGGCTTACCAGGACCCGCTCAACTTCGGTATCAAGCTCAACAACAAACTGGCGTACCTCGCGACGCACGAGTCCGCGGGAGACTTTCGACCCACGCATCAGGGCGAGGCCTATCGCCAGGAAGTGTCCGCCCTGATCGATCGGGAGATTGCGGCGCTCGACGAACTCCTCGAGGATCGCGTGCCGGAGATCAATTTGATGATCGGACTGCAGGAGATTGAGATGTTGAGCACGCCGTGACCTAGGGGCCTGTAGAGAGTTCTCGTATGACCAAACCAGTATTCACAGGGTTCCTGGCACGAATTAAGGACAAAGGTCATTGGGACACTGAATTGCGCTAGTCGCCTGTTGGTCGATGACCCATTTGGTAACCAGACGATAGCCTGCGTAATAATAGTCAGTATCCAGCTTAAGAACCGCTAGAGTGTCACTTATAGTCCGAACTGATTCCAGAATCTTCCTCCCCATATTGATGAATGGAGTAAACACTAAAACGAAGTGCGACCACACAGCTTTTTGGATTTTAACCACCGGCTGTCTTCGCAAGACAGGTGGTATAAGATGTTTTTTCCTAGTGCGTCAACGGAGCTGTTTCGGGTGTAAGGTAAGGGTGACATCGAGAAAAAGGTCCGCTAAAGACCCAACTGAGACGGTCGGTATTTTCCGATTCGGAATAATTTTATATGCGGCTATTACCAAAAGATGAGCGCTTTGCAATCCACCGGCTTGCCTAACACGTAAATTCTTCGGTTTTAGTGTTCGCAGCCTAGTTATTATCCTTGTAACTAATTGTATTTGAATGATCCGGCGAATAGGCTATTCGAAAAGAGGAATTGCTAACTAGGTATTTTGGGATACTAATTACAGTTGGACGCCTGAGGAAATCCCGATGATGACCGAAGAAGGATTGGCGCTCTCGAGCAACCCGGCGCGCCGCATGTTGGCGAAACGTTCGGCTCGGACTAGACACAATCGGAGGCACCCTCCCGAAGTGTCACCTATAGTAATCCTATGAACCCGCCAAACAACTCGCAAGCCGAACTGCAAAAAACTATTCGCAACGGTCGCGCCATCATTGTGGCTGGCACAGGCGTTTCCCTTGCTGCGAGCTACGATACAGCGACGAAACAGTCTCACCCACAGGCCTCATGGACGGGGCTGTTGGAGAATGGGATCGAGTGGCTCAAGGAGCATAAGCTCGTGGACGATGAGCTGGCCGAGGCCCAACTAAAGCTACTTAAAAAGAACCCCCAAACTCATCGCTTTATCTCTGCGGCAGCAGATGTCTCTGCCGGGATGGGCGGTGTGAAATCTCCACACTTTGCCGCCTGGCTGAAACGAACTATCGGCTCGATCAAAGCCAACAACCGAAATTTGCTTGATGCGTTGGATGCGCTTCGAGTTCACGGACACCTCCTCGCAACGACCAACTACGATGGCCTTCTGCTTGGCGAACCCGTGCATCTTAGTCCGGTTACATGGCAGAACACCGATGCTCTCATCGGTGCCGTGCGTCAGTGGCAGATTGAAAAGGTCATTTTCCTACACGGCTACTGGCGGCACGCCGAGTCCGTGATCTTGGATTGGAAATCCTACGAGCAAATCTCCCGCGACGAGGACTATCGCGAAGATCTTGCCGCTTTCTGGAAAACGAACACCTGGGTCTATGTCGGCTGTGGTACGAATGGCTTGTCCGACCCTGATTTCGGCCTGCTGCTTGAGCGTTATGGTGACCGAGCCCGACAAGCGGGGCATTGGGACTTCTGCCTCGTCACGAGGAAACAGCGCGACGAGTTTCAGGCTTATTTCGACCAGCACAATCTCAACATCAAAGCCGTCTCTTTCGGTGACTCGAATGACGATTTGCCGCGGTATCTTCGAGCGTTGCTGCCTACAGTAGACCCGCATTTGCCACCACCCGGTCCGCCTCAGCCGGACACCATTCCTCGGCCTCCTGCTTTCTACGCTAAGCCGGACTATATCGGCTCTCACCAGTTCGTCGGGCGCGCGAGGGAACTCGAAGAGCTTAGCGACTGGGCCGCCAAAGCCGACCCGACCAACTTACTCCTGTTTGATGCCATCGGCGGTAATGGCAAGAGCATGCTCACCTGGGAGTGGACTATCAATCACGCCACCGCCGTCCGCACCGATTGGGCCGGGCGCTTCTGGTACTCGTTCTATGAAAAGGGCGCGATCATGGCGGATTTCTGTCAGCGCGCGCTTGCCTACATGACGGAGAAGCCGTTGGAGTGCTTCGTAAAAAAGAAAACGGCCGAACTGAAGGATGAGCTCCTCGCCCAGCTCCATGCAAAGCCCTGGCTGTTCGTACTCGATGGACTCGAACGCGTGCTCGTGGCCTACCACCGCATTGATTCCGCCGAAGTCCCAGACGAAGAGGCGAACGCCCCCACAGACAGAATTGTCAATCGCAACCCCACCGACGCCATCCGCGACGAGGACAACGACCTTCTGCGCGCCTTCGCCGCCACCAAGCCATCGAAGCTTCTCGTCAGCTCCCGGCTTACACCGCGTGTGCTGCTGAATCAGGGCGGCCAGCCCATCAACGGAGCGAAGCGCATCACCCTCCCCGGCATGCGCCCGCGAGATGCGGAGAAGCTCCTCCGCTCCTGCGGAATCGAGGGCGACAGCACCGCCATCCGAAGCTACCTCACGGCCAACTGCGACAACCACCCGCTAGTCATCGGTGTCCTTGGCGGCCTCATTTATCACTACCGAGAGAACCGCGGGAACTTCGACGACTGGGTAGCCGACGCGTACGCCGGAGCTGCGCTCGACCTCGCCAGTCTCGACCTCATTCAGCGGCGTAACCATATCCTCCGCGCCGCGCTTGACGCGCTGCCGCCGGAAAGCCGCCAGCTCCTCTCCACCCTCGCGCTGCTTACTGACGCTGTGGACTACGAGACGCTCAAGGCCTTCAATCCCCACCTGCCGCCAGAGCCGAAAGCAGTGGAGGAGCCTGAGCCGCCGGAGAAATATTGGCGCTGGAACGAGTTATCGGACGAGGAGAAAGCCGAGTGGCAGAAGCGATACGAAACTGCCCTCGTGCAGTGGCGGGACTATGAAATGGCGGTGCAAGCCCGGCTAGTGTCAGCGGAGTTCCTAGCGGCCCGGAGTAAGCTGGAGGTTACTGTCACCGATCTGGAGCAGCGCGGCCTGCTGCAATGGGATGGCCGCAAGCAGAAGTATGATCTCCACCCCGTGGTGCGCGGCGTGGCCTCGGGGTGGATGGCGGCGGCGGACCGGGAATGCCACGGGCAGAGTGTGGTGGACTACTTCTCCGCGCAGCCCCACCGTCCCTACGTAGAAGCCGAGACGCTAGAGGATGTTCGCAACGGCCTGCACGTCGTCCGCACGCTTCTCAAGCTTGAGCGCCTCCAGCAGGCGGCGACTGCCTTCTTGGGCGATTTGTCGACTGCTCTCCGTGTCAATCTCGAAGCCCATGCGGAATGCTTGTCTCTGCTGCGCCCCTTTTTCCCCGCGGGCTGGGACGAACTGCCGCAGGACGTGACGGCGGCGCACGGCCGCCGTCTCGCAGGTATCGCGGCGATTGCCTTGCGCCATTCCGGTGAGCTGGGCGCCAGCCTTGATGCCCACGGTGTTACCCTGCGGGCCGACTTAGCGACAGGTATTTCGACCAATACATCTACCAGTCTCCGCAACATTTCGCTCTGCCTGGCTGACCAAAATCGACTCGCCCAATCGCTCCGCGTAGACGAATTGGCCTTGGAACTCTCCATGCTGGCGAAAGTGGACCAAGGGATCTTCCTTTCCCGACGAAACCTTTTTGCTCACCAGTCGCTGCTGGGCCAATGGGTGGAGGCCGCCACCACGTGGCGACTCCTCGATCCCATGGGCCGCGCTTGGTCGCGCAACCACTATATGCCTGGAGACGCTGAGGAGCGTTTCGCTCAGTTTCAATTCTGGCAGGGCACCTTGCAGGAGGAGCACCTCGCCAAGGCGGAGCGATTGGCGGCGGAAAGCACCAACCGCGTCACCATCCGTAGACTCCATCGTCTGCGCGGCGACTGGCGGCTGGAGCTGGGCGAGTGGGCGCAGGCAGCGGCGAGTTACCAGGAAGCCGTGCGCTTGGCCCGCGAGCGCAGCCTCCCGGATGCCCATTCCGAGACCGGCCTTGTCCTTGCCAAGCATCGCCTCGGGGAGGTCACCGACCCACAGCACGAAGCTGAGCGACTGGTTCAAGCCCGCGACCCCGCGCATCGCCTCCTCGCCCAGCTCTGGCTCGCCCTCGGCGACCGCGACAAAGCAAAGCACCACGCCCTCGCTGCCTACAAACGGGCCTGGGCTGACGGCGAGCCGTATGTGTTCCGCTACGAACTCACCAAGGCCACCGAAATGCTCCGGCAGATGAGCGCCCCCATCCCAACCCTCTCGCTCTACGACCCGGCCAAGGACAAGCCATTCCCTTGGGAAGCCGACGTCCGCGCTGCCATCGAAGGGCGCAGGGCTAAGAAGTAAGCGAAAAAGGAAGGCTAGGGTTCAGACGGGTCCTCGACGCGGCGACCTCGTTCGCTGATTGGTGAATCGGGGCTTTTTCATCTGATCCTCCTAGCAATGGAACGACAGAAAGGTTTACGTATCGCTGTCGCTCAGGAGGGGAAGCTTACGAAAACGGCAGGAGATTGAGACGTTGAGCGCGCCGTGACCTAGGGGCCTGTAGAGAGATCTCGTATGGTCAAAATTCGAGCCATGCGGCATATGGACCTTTCCCGAGTGTTGGTCATTCCCGGTCACATTTCTTTTGCTACGATCGCAGTCTCCTTGGACGGAACAGGGTATTACCTGAGAAGAGTCTGCAATGCACGTGAGAAGCATGGGTCAGGACTACGCCTCAGCCGACGATCGCGGTTTTACCCCCCGTTACGGCGCCAAATGCCACTGCGGCGCCGTCGCGTACCAGGTCCGCGCCGATCCGGTAGACGCCAAAATCTGCCACTGCCATGACTGTCAGACGCTGCACGGCGCCCCTATGCAATGGGCAGCGATCTTCCACAAACGAGACGTTCGATTCACGGTCGGCGTCGATCACCTGCGCTTTTTCAGCAGTGCGCGCAATCGCTACGAGCGCTCATTGCCCTGCAAGGTGAGCTGCGCTTTGTGTGGCACTCCGATCGCAGACGAAGGGAAGAACATGTGGCTCGCGTTCCCGACTCTGTTCGACTTTGGCGCTCCTCCACGAGTGCCGGAAGCCTTCCGGCCGACCAGCCATATCTTCTACGGCATGCGTGTGATCGACGTAATGGATGGACTGCCGAAATGGTCCGGGCACAAAGACCGGTCGGCCTTGCTTCCGGAGCGTCACGGCTGATCCTCCGGTTTCATCAATTCGCGCCGTCCCAAGAAATACGAGTTGTAGTGTCTCTGAGATAGCTACGCTTGGTGACACTTAAACAAGGGAGAGCAAGGACTCGTGTATTTGGTTTTGGCGGGACTGGTCGAAGAATTGGAGGTCAGGTCGTCGTCTGCGGCTCTCCATGATCATGGCCAGGACGCACTATACACGGCAGCTGCATTGAACGACGTAGGAGCAGTGGAATTATTGCTGGAAAAGGGAGATTTGCACGGTTTCTTTAGTGGTGTGACGAATGCGTACTTTTCTGCAAGGGACTCGCGGAAACACCCGGCTGCCGCTGCGGCGGAATTCGGCGGTACACAAGTATTGTCGTTGCTGATCAGCCGTGGGCTGGACGTAAATTTTCGTGTATCCGAGCATGGCATGGATTTGTTTTCACTCGCCCTACTGGGAGGGCAGGTGGACACTATAAACTTATTGATTGAGAACGGATACGACTTGAAATGTGAATACCGTTTTCCGAATGGCAATAGTTACTTGGATGTGGCTAGAGTTTCCGGGTCTGGAGAGCTCCTGAAGACAATCGGCGATCTGTGCCGATAGGTTAGTTTCGTTCGTTGTGGCTGAACAGTCGCCAATGTTGTTCTGTTGAATCTAGTGAAGTGACCTTGGCCCAGAATTCCGGTCCATCAGTTCATTATGAGGCGGCTCCCGTGGTTTTGTTTGCGATGCCAGCCTGACACCGCTTCCAACCCGGGAGTTTCCAGAGATAACGTTGCCGGCACCCGGGGCAGTGCCCCCGATCAAATTGCCGCTGGGTGAAGTCACCTGTATGCCAATACCATTGTCCAGTGCGACGATGCCGCTGGCGTCCGTACCAATCAGGTTACCCTGGGTCAAGTTGCCCTGATCGGTAACAACGATACCGACGATAATGCCGGATATCAGGTTCGGTGCCACCGATCGTGCTGCCATTTCTGAAGCCCGCCGTCGACAGTGTTCACCGCGGGCCACAACCCGGTCGTGACTGTAACAAGCGCCGTGCCCTCAACGCCGCCTGCGGCCGCCGTGATTGTAGTTTCTCCCCTAAAGACTGCGGTAACCCATCCGGAGTTTCCGTCAACTGTAGCAACAGCATTGTCTGATGACGACCAGATGAAGCTCGCGCTGGTTAGCGGAATGCCGGCCGCGTTGCTGGCGACGGCAGTAAGCTAAAACTGCTCGTCAATTTCGCTCAATGTTTGCGCGCCGGGATGTAGCACAATGGCAAAAACGGTGTTGTCAATACTGGTGGTCGATGAGCCCAGCGAAGAACTCGACCCGGAAGCGCAGGGCCTGCGTGGTGTCGGTCTCTACTCGAAATCGCGCGCCAACTCCTCCGCGTATCGCCGATAGCGCGGACGCGTCGATCCCATCGAAGCCTCGAGTGTGTCGAGCGCGTCCTTGAACACTCCTCGTGCCCGCTCGACCTCGCCGTTGGCACGCAGGTGACGAGCAAATCGAATGCGAGCGTCGACCGCCGGGACGCTGTTCTCGCCGGTCGTTTTGTCGATGATGCCGATGGCGTCGTTAAACAGGAGTTCCCGTTCTTCCGGCGAGCGCGTCGATGTAGGTATCGACGCGAGCCCCGCGTAGCTTCTACCCAGTTCCGGATGCGAATCGTCGAGGGCGCGGGCTTTTTCGACAGTGTCCTGAAACAGACCCTCGGCAACCTCGTACCGTTCCTGCTCCAGTGCCAGGTAGGCCATTCCGTTCAACGTTTGAATCTCCCGAACGCTACCCTCGCCGAATACGTCGCGAACGACGGAGAACGATCGCTCGTAGTTCGCCGTCGCTTGTTCGTACTGCCCGGCTTCCTGGAAAACGTGCCCAAGACCGATCCTGACCACCGCGACGTTTGCGTGATCGTCACCCAGCGCGTCGGCGAATACGCTGATTGCATCTTCGAGCATTGCTTGCGCTTCGCCGTAGTTGCCCAGATCACGAAACAGGTTGCCCATGTTGCTCAGACTGTAGGCAACTTCCATGTGCCGCGGACCGAATACTTCCCGTTTTAGTTCGAGCGCTTCTCGATGCGTAGGCTCAGCGCGATCCATCTGCCCCGTCAGATGGTAGGTCGTCGCCAGGTTGGCGACAGCGCGTGCATACAGGCCGGTTTTTTCGCCGCCCTCGAAGTACCGGACAGCGTCCTCGAACGCGCCTGTTGCACCCAGGTAGTCGCCCATCATGTAGAGCGTCAATCCCAGCGCATTGACGTTGCGCGCTAGCGCACCATTGCTGATGGTGGGTATCTGCCGGAAGATTTCGCCGGACCGCTCCAGCGCCGCGCGCGCTTCCTGAAACTGGCCCTGTTGGGAGTAGGACGATGCGATGAATTCGAGCGTATCCGCGACCGCCGCGCTGTCGCTCCCTTCGGTCGCAGTGTATAGCGCCAATGCCGACTCGAAGTGTTCGATGGACAGCTGATAGTCGCCTTTGTCGTAAGCTACTTTGCCAAGCGCGTAGCGGCTATCGGCCAGATCCGAGTCGCTCGCGGGAAATTTCTCCGTGCGGATACGGTACGCCTTCTCGACGAGCTCGGCGGACCGTTCGACGTCGCCGAGATTGCCAAGCACGACGCCGAGGGTGGTCAGGAGGCGCGCCTGAATAGCGGGTCGGTCGGCGAGTTCCGATTCGAGGCGGACCGATCCGCGCTCGACGAGATCTCTCGCGGAGATGTCGGTCGACAATTCCTGACTGGCGAACGGGTCGGAACTGCCAAACAACTCGATCAGGAACGTCGACACCTCGCGGGCGGTTTCCGCTTCGGTGACGGCAATCCTCTCAGCTTCGATTGCGCGAAACATGCCGATGGTGGCTGCCGCCCCGCCGCCGATGATCGCGAGTATCGCCAGTGACCCGGAGAGCACCACCACGCGATTCCTTCGCACAAATCGCCCGAGCAGGTAGCCGGGGCTGGGTGGACGCGCGAGCACCGCTTCGTGTCTGAGGACCCGGCGACACTCCATTGCCAGCGCGTTGACGGTTTCGTAGCGACGCGTCCGATCCTTCTCGATGGCGCGCATGACCACCCAATCGAGGTCGCCTTGAAGTTGCCGCTTGATATCGTCCGGATCGGTGGCACGCGCATCGGCAATTTCATTGCGAGTGTTGCCCAGCTCCGTGAAGCGGGTGCTGGGCTTTGGCGGTTCCCGCTCGCGGAGCGCGAACCGCATCGCCTCTTCCCCGACGGCGTGCAGATCCAGAGGTACGGTCCCAACGAGCAGTTCGTACAGGACGACGCCCAGCGAGTAGATGTCCGCGCGCGTGTCGATATCGAGACCGGTCAGGCCGGCTTGTTCCGGGCTCATGTATTGCGGCGTGCCGACGATCTGCCCGATGCGCGTATAGAGCGTCGCTTCGGTGAGCGTCGTGCTGGTGGCCTTGGCGATACCGAAGTCGATGATTTTGGGCTCAGGCGTTCCATCCACCACTCCGACCAGGATGTTCGACGGTTTGAGATCCCGGTGGATGAGTCCCTTCAGATGCGCATGTTGGACCGCGGAGCACACTTGGATGAAAAGTTCCAGGCGTTGCTCGTTGTTCAGGCGGTGTTCGTCGCAGTAGTCGGTAATGGGCATGCCCTTGACGTGTTCCATCGCAAAGTAGGGACGACCTGACTCCGCGATGCCGCCGTCGAAGATTTTTGCGATATAGGGATGATCCAATACCGCGAGCGCCTGTTCCTCCGACCTGAAGCGCGCGACCACCTGCTTGCTGTCCATGCCCGCCTTGACGATTTTCAACGCCACGCGCCGTTTGACCGGCTCGGATTGCTCGGCGAGGTAGACCACGGCCATGCCACCCTCTCCGAGCACGTCGAGGATCTGGTATGGGCCGATATTGGTCGGAGTGTCCGCGCCTCCGGACCCCGGCTCTTTGGCGCTGACGTGCTGATTGTTGTCGTTTTGGTCCGTCATCCGCGCTTCCAAACGGGCAGTGGACTACCCCTAATTCTAGACGACGATCAAAGTGTGGGGATCGAAGTTCCCCGCGACACATCATGACCGGACTTTGGTTTCCGGCGTAATCAACTCAATAGCCACCACGCGACGGACAGCACCAGCGCCACGGTCAATCCCAGCCCCGTCAACATGAGGACGCTGCGCTGCGCGCGAGTGGCATTGCCCAAGAACGCGCTCTGCGCATCGTCGGTTCGTACGAGTCGCCCTTTGCGAAGATCGAATATCCAAGCGAGCACGATCGCGAATGGAAAACCGGCAAGGCAGGCGACGACGATCAACTGGTAGAGCACGTCCAGGTCGGGCCAGGGCTGCAACAGCAGATCGGCAACCTGCAGGATGAGAAACGTCACCGCCGCGTAAGCGACGGCGGTCTGGTAGACTTTTCGTTGTTTCAGTTCATACAAGAACCCGGTGATCGGCCCGGCTGGTTGCTTCGCGTCTGCGACGTCGTCGTGCGGATCCTCGAAAACTGCGGTCAAATCGCGCGCGAGCGGACGGTGTTCCGGTTTCTTGGCCAAACACTTTTTCAACGTGTCCGACAACGTCTGCGGGATATCGAGCCGCATCTGCTTCAAATCCGGCGGCGGGCGTCTTAGGTGTGCACCTGCGACGTCGCGAATCTCCGGATCGTCGAACGGCCCTTTTCCCGTAAGCAGCTCGTACGCGACCACGCCAAGGCTGTAGACGTCCGATTGCCCGGTCAGCACTTCGCCACGCAGTTGTTCCGGGCTCATGTACCGCGGATTGCCGATACGCTCGTTCTCGCGCGTGAGTTGTGTGATGGTTTCGGTGCCGGTCTCGAGTATTGCGGCCACGCCAAAGTCGGTCAGGACCGCGCGCCCGGTTTTGTTGTCGATGAGGATATTCGCCGGTTTGACATCCCGATGGACGATGCTCTCGTCATGCGCGGCGGCAAGCGCGGAGGCTATCTGCGTGAGTAGCGCGGCGGCTTTGCCAACTTCCAGCGGACCCTGTCTTCTCAGGGTGTCTGCCAGATTGTTGCCGTCGATGTGCTCCATTTCAATGAAGGGTTCTCCGTTGCGTAGCCGGCCGACGGAGTAGACGCGAGTGACGCCGTCGTGCGATAGCCGGGCGGCTGCTTGAGCCTCCCGTTCGAAGCGGCGCCGACTGGTGGCATCGCGAGACAGTTCGGGCCGTAGGAATTTCACTGCGACCAAACGCTTGAGTGACCGATTGCGGGCCAGGAACACGGTCGCCATTGAGCCATGACCCAGTAGACGGATGGGTGCAAGATTCGGCGGAAACTCGACGTTCGCCATGTCCCTCCCAGCGGTGTCTGCCGCTGATGCCGCTCGTCCCGGTTTGCCGTCCGGATTGTTTTTTTCGACGCTCAAATTTCCACCGGATGTTTTTGCTATGAAACCAGCGGGTGTGCGTACAAGCCTCGCGGACCAGTATATCTGTCGGCAATGCCGCTAGCCGAGTACCGATGGGCGGCTACATTCGCGCCGACATCGGTTGCGGTCGGAGTCGACCAGATTCAGCTCGAAGCGTACCCGATCCAAAGTAACAACGATTGGGGTGGCTGTGCCTCCCATAAATTCGTCCGCGTTGATTTTGCTGCAGTTTTTTACGCTGACCAATTAGCGTCGACGGATGACGATATAGCTATCGATTCTTCGGCACTTCTTTGTCTCGCTGTTTCGGACGCGCCGCGACCTAACCCTTGAAATCTTCCTGCTACGACAGCGGCTGGCGATTAGTGTGCATCCGAGGCAACTGTCTGTTTCTCACGGCCCGCTACCGGCATTCAAAATTGTCATTTGCGGTCGGCCGGCAAAACTCGCTCCACCCGAATTCGTTCCAGTAGTCGACAAGGCCGGCTTCGATAACGATCTCTTTGAACGTGTCCTGTCTACGCACATCTTCCATCAGCGGCGTCCAGAATGCCCACAGGTCGCGTGAGCGGCGCATGGCTTTCAACGCGAGCTCGACGTCGCCGAGGTAGGCGGCCCAGTTGATGATCCAGAAGTCACAGGGTGGGCAGTTGTCGTAGGCCGCCCGCAACCACTCGAGCGCCCGCTCGCGGTCGCCGAAATGCTGCAGCATTTCGCGGTGAATGTTATTGGTAAAGAAACCCGGCGCCAGGTTGTCAACGGCCCTGGTGAGCCACTTTCGGATCTCGTCAGGCTGATCGGCCACCAGAGCGGCCACTATGCCCTTGTCGGCCGCGAAGGCCAGGAATCTACCTCCCGAGTACTCTTGCTCGAGTACCGCGAGTGCTTCGTCCGCGCGATTCTGGGCGACGAAAAGGTGCCCATAGTAGATCGCAAGACGAGGCCGCATCGGATCCCAGCGCTGGATACGGTCAGTCAATACCAGCGCGCGATCCACAAAGCCCGTCTTCGTCAGCAAGTCCACGTATTCGAGCGAGTACGTCACGTCTCCGCCTCGGGAACGCGCATAAACATCGTCGAACAGACGGCGAGCCTCGCGAAGGTTGCCACGGTAGATCTCGATTTGCGCAAGCTGCGCCTTCACCGGCAACGATTCCGGGGCCGCGCGCAATGCGTTGGCGATCGCTTCGTCCCGCCATTCCAGATAGTTCTCCGGTTGCGTGTCTGAGTAATAGAAAAAAGCCTCCTGGGATGCCTGCGCCAGCATCGCGAAAGCCAGCCCGAAGTCGGAGTCCAGCTCCGTCGCACGCCGGTAGTGCCGGACAGCCTGAATGATCGAATCGGGGGACCCGTCCTGTCGCGCCGCATGACCGGCCAGGTAGGCGTCGAAGGCATCGATATTCCGGGTTCCCCCTACAATGTTGGCTGACGCGCCTACATTGAGCCCGACCTTCAACGACGCAGCGACGGCCTGGGCCAATTCTTCCTGAATTGAAAATACGTGTGTGAGCTGCCGATCATAGGATGTCGACCACAAATGGAATCCACTATCGACATCGGTCAACCGGACCGTGACCCGCAATTCATCGCCGACTCTACGTACGCTGCCCTCGAGTACGTGACTGACGCCCAATTGCCGTCCGACCGACTGAGCGTCCTCGTCCCGATTTCCGAAATGGAAAGACGAGGACCGTCCGGATACCTGCAGTCCCTCGATGCGCGTCAGCCGCGTGATCAACTCCTCCGTCAAGCCGTCGGCGAAAAATTCCTGGTCGCCGTTCGGACTGAGATCGACAAAAGGCAGGACTGCAACGGAGTTTTCTGCTGCGGACGGCGCCTGTGGAGCCTCGTACCAAAACCAGAACGAAATTGCGCTCAACGCGACAATCGCGGCGACGATTGCTGTCCGGCGCCAACCGACCGTCTGGGCAGATGCCTGCCCAAGGTCTTCGTCAACGACCATGACAGTTACGAGCAGTCGGAAGCCCTTCTTTGGCACGGTTTCTATGAACCTGGGGTCGCGCGCCGTGTCCCCTAGTGCCTTGCGAATCTCGCCGATACTGTGCGTGATCACGTCTTCCGTTACGACCTGGCCCGGCCAGACTTCGTCGAACAACTCGGTCCGGGTAACGACAGCGCCTCGCGCTTTGGCAAGGCACTCGAGTACCGCCATCGACTTGGGCGCAATGCGAGTCGATTTCGAGTCGTACTCGATGCTATTGAGCTGAGTCCTTACGACCCGGTCGTTGAGCCTGAAGTCCTGATTTGCCATAGGCACCCGTAGCGGAACCTGTGGGTAGCGCGCTCGCCACCCGCCCGGGTACCTTATACGCGATAACCTACGACTGCCTCAACACGCAGAAATACTGGACCCGGCGCTCCGGGACGCCGTCACGGTTCAGCTCTACGGCGTCCGCGTGCACTTCGATGCGACCACCGCGCTCGAAACACAGTGTGCGATCGAGAATGAACCTGTTCTGGAACTCGATACGGCTGTCCTCACGCGCCTCGATTGATTTCTCGGTCAACGGCGCACAGCCGACCATCAGCAGCGCAATCGCGGGCACGCAGATAACGTGCGCCGTTCCTGAATCGCCTTTCATACTGCACCTCCAATGGATTGGGAAGAACAGCGGTAACGCTAGAAGTCAGCGACGTTGAAGTCCGGTAGAAAAGGCGAGAAAAAAGCGAAAGAAACCGGAAAACAGCGATTCAGATCGGCCTCCAGACTTTCTGTGGCCGGGCGGTCCTGAATGACAGCTCAGGGCCTGCGCCCCGCAACCGCGTCCCGTAAGGAGGAAAGCTAATTCGATCAGTGCCCAGGGGCCACACTCGCCGGTTTGCGATCCACATGCCCGACTACCGTAACTCCTAAGCCGAGTCTGCGCTGAACACCAATGAAACGCCGGCTTCAGCGGCGTTTGGGATTGCTGCAGGCTTACCAATCTGTATTTCGACACGCTCAAGCTCGAACTGGGCCAGGAGAAGATTCCCCACAAACTGCGCTAACTTCTCGACCAACATGAATTGCGAGTCTTCTACGCGCTTGGTAACCAACTCTGCAACGGTCTGGTAATTCAGGGTACCGGTAATCTCATCGTTGTCCGGGACAATTTCAGATGCCGGAAAGAGTTTGATTGAAATTTTGACTTCCTGTTTGTTGGCTCTCTCCCAGTCGTGAATACCAATTATCGTATTCACGGCCAGCTCTTTTATGTATATGAAGTTCATTCCATGCTCCATTGACCGCCTGTCACGACGTACTATTTTTCTGTTGGCTCCGAGCCGCCGCGATAATGGCTCGGTTAAGCGGAACGCGTTTCAAAAAACTCTTTCGGTGCTTTTCATCGTCAATGGATTCGAGCTTTCTATTGATCTCTTCGAGCGAAGCATTTACGTACTTCTGTGCTTCCTCGGATTCGCCGTTGGCTGCAAGAACTCGGCTGTGATTAAACAGTATCTCCTCGAGCCGAAGCGCGGGCATTAGCCCTCTTTCACCCGTCAGCTTCACGGCTTCCTCGCTAAAACGGCGGGCATCGTCCAATTCATTCAATCGCAAATGAAACAGGCCTTTTAACGAAAGCGCTAGGACCTCGCTTCGCAGCAGGCCGGACCTTCGCGAAGTTTTGATACTCCGATCAAGTACTTCTCGGGTCGTTTCTGCATCGAATACGTCGTCGGCTTCAAGAATCATCATTTCCGCATATTGATTTCTAACCAGGGAGACCAGGTCCTCCTGGTTTATTTCCTCGCTAATTCTCAAGCCTTCTTCCAGCAGTTTTCGAGCTTTCTTCGTCTTGCCTTTGTCGAGGTATGTCTTGCCGAGCAGCGCTATGTTGCAGGCGACCCATGGGTGAAGATCGCTTTTCCCATTCTCTAATTCAATTGACGCACTAATGGCCGCTTTGCACTCCCGGTATCGGCCCGTGGCCAGGAGGAGCTGCCCGAGATAGTTGTACGCCTGGTGCAAGTCGTTGTGCATATGCATTTCAAGCAGCCCGTCGATACCCTTCCTCAAATACCGTTCCGCCGCTCCGAAGTCGCCAATATCGAATTCGCCAACGCCAATGTAAACGAGTAACTGGTTGAAATAGCGCCTAATATCGACCGAGTTGTATATATCTGCAGTCGTTGCGAGTTCTTCTTCGTAAACTTCCAGTGCGCGGCGCCTGAGCAGCAGACTCTCGCGCAGGTCAACTTTGGCGAGTTGGCTGCCAAGCTGCAGCATGGAGAAGCAGCGCGTTACCGGGTCATTCAGATCCTCCGCAATTTCGAGACCGTTTCTGAGCAGATCTATGCCCTTTTCGGTGTCACCCAGTCCAATAAGCAGATGACCATGAAGTGACTTCAACGTGGAAAGCGCTGTCCGATTACCGGTTTCCTCCGCCAATTCTTCCGCGGTTTCGGCGATTGACCTGCGCCTTTCTCTGTTTTTTCTATCTCCGGAGCCTCTGGACGCCAGCAGATTCAGCAATGCGGTATTAATACTAAGCTCGAAGAGCTGAGGGTCTCTTGGTAGCCGTTCAAGCGCTTCCATTGCCGATTCACTCAGTTTCGAGCATTCTTCCAGTGCGCCATGGCTATAGCACGACTTGGCCGCAAGAAAGTAGAACTTTGCAGCCTTATCCAGAATCTGACCGTGCTCATAGTGGTGAGCAATGTCGATCAGGATTTTGCGCGGTGTGCTTTCTTCGTCATCCCATGTTTGCTGCAGAATTCTGGCCACTTCCTGATGATAAAGAGTGCGTTCTCTGGGCGTGAGTCGATTGTAGAGCGCGTTGTGCAGCAGCGCGTGCTCAAACGCATATATTTCCGACTTGTTCCGAAGCCAGTCATCGCTGGAATCGACGGAGATCATTTTGTGCCGTTCGCAAACCCGCCTGAGCTTGACGAGGACGTCCCGTTCACGGCTGTCGAGAAGCCTGGCGAGCACAATCGACAAGAATTTCGTTCCCTGCACGGCGCCCAGCTCCAGGAGTTGCTGCTCTTCCTCGAGAAGCCTGGACAGTCGTTGCTCAACAAGAGCCTCGACGCTCTCGGGAACCGGCATCTCCGCAAGTCGGCCAGATACCTTCCATTCCGAATCCCTGAACTCAATTTCTCCGTCCAGACGAAAACTCCCATCTTCAACTCGCGCTACTTCTTCAACCTCGAGGAGGCTCAGATATTGTTCGACAAACATTGGATGCCCGGATGACAGGTGCATCAACCAGCCGACCAGCTCGGTCGGGACGTCGGTCAGGAACCGTCGATTCACATACTCGGCGACCTGCGCTCTCGAAAGTGTTTCCAGATGCACGGCATGCGCAAGATTTCTGGATATCGCCTCCAGCGAAGCGATATGGATGGGATGGTCGGCATCGAGATCGGTGCTTCTGTAGGTAATAATGAGAACGACGTTTAGTGTACGCAGCTTGGGAATAATTCTTCGTACGAGCTCGCAGGACGCCTTGTCTATCCAATGCGCATCCTCGATTACAAGGACGAGAAGACCGTTTTCCTGGCTTATCCGCTCGATCACCGAAACGTACTGACTGGACATCGATTCAAAGTGCTGGCCAGACGCCTCACCTTTCAGCAATAGTTCATTTGTCAGCTTGGCGGTCTTGTAACTGGCATCAATCGCACTACCGAATACCGGTATTGCCTGCAACCAGTCGGAAGCCGTTTCAGAAACTATCTTTTTTAGTATTCCTTTTTTCGACCGGACCGTGCATTTGCCGGTAATAGCCTCCAGGATCTCAATCAGCGGTTGATACGCGCTGGTTGACCCGGATTGTTCGTAGCAGTAGCCAACCGCGAGTTGCGAATCACTGCACAGGTTTCGGGCTTTTGCGTTACGGAAGAATGTCTCCACGAGCTTCGTTTTGCCAACTCCGGGCGGGCCATCCAAAAAGACCACGCTTCCACTGCCAGCCGATGCAGGGGCAAGTAGCTCGGTCAGATCGTTGAGTTCTTCATCCCGACCTACAAAAAGCGTGCTATTCAAAGAGTTCCCCTTGCGTAACGGTGCACACGACGGCATCTTCGAGAAGACTAGTCTCGACTGCCGTAAATGACAATATTTCTGGTCTTCCTCCGCAGGGTTGCCGACATGAGAGAGGCAGCGACATTGCATCAGGCTGCCTCAGACTCGAACGTCGCCGGCGCCTGATTGCTCAGTGGTTTGCGTGATCGCTCGTTGTTATCGTGGTGTCGCCAATGCCGAAATTCAAGAGTAACAATTCTGCGCGATTACCTATCTTCGCTTATTGCGCTGTCCGCACGGGTGCTTTCGCAATTGTCCACAGTGGCGGGTTCACACTGGCCGTAGCAACGCACGCGACCGCGGCTGTCAACGAGAACGGCGCCGCCGATCTCCGACGAACAGAATACTTCACCGTACTTGTCTTTCGCACATCGCCCTTTGCCGCAAAGCACCTGTCCGTCTACCGTAATCGCTGCGCCGCCTTCATAGTGCCGCGAGCACCAAACCGTGCCATCCCTGTCAACAAGGCAACGCCCGGCACCGCAATAGACCTCTCCGCGAAGATCCTTCTTGCAGTCTGCGGATGTCATTGTCGCCATTAGTAGCACGGTAAGAAGCAGTCCAACCCGGCAGAGTGCCTTTGAAGGAGCTGTACAACTGTTCATAGTCCGGATTCTCGAGTAATGACCAGAAATCCTGTGGTGGGACCGGATAGGTTCCCCGATACGCAACCGTGTTGGTATCGGCACATCTACGTACAGTTCCAAGAATCCGCGGATTCGCGGGATCTCCTTCGGCTTCTCGGACGACGACCGGGGAAACTACGCCGAGATGCGGGAGTTCATAAAGGTAGACCTGTCCAAGACGTATCCCGATATCCGATTTTTCGTTTACGATACCTCCGGAGACAAAATACGGGAGGAGGAACTCGTAGAATGAGCGCGTAACTGCGACATCGTTAGCATGGGAGTCGCCCCGGGAACAACGGAACGCGCTCCAAGAAGCACCATCGGCGGTCTTCGAGCTCGAACCGGACGATTTTCGTGCTGACGGTTTGCAATTTCGCCGCCTCGGCGCGTGGCCGTGACGGCCGGACAAACACGCGGAGAGGCTGCCCTTTAATTGAAGTGATACTCGACGCCGACAGACAGCAGCCATACTGCATCGGTGTCGTCGACGTCAAACCACTCCCACTCACCGCGAAACGAAACCTGATCCGAAGCGCTGTACGCACCGCCGACGCCGAGCGCCAGGTCGGTGCCGTCATCGCTTGCGGTTGCAATCGCGGAGTCGAAATCCGCGTCCCATGAAACGACTCCGGCTTTGCCGAAAAGATCGAAGTTTTGAGATGCCTGGATTGCACCGACGGCGAACAGATCAAAACCATCAGCATCGATTTCGACGTTCGTTCCGAAAACACTGTCATCGGGTTTGCCGAAATCGATGTAACCCCCTTCAATACCGAAGTTGTCGTTGAACATGTACCTACCAAAAATCTTCCAGCCAAAATCCGAACCGTCAAAGCCCACGCCGGCATCGTCAAAATCAATCTTCGAGGATCCGATGGAGGCTCCGACTGAAAAACCCTGATCAGCGTACGCCGTTGTTATCGCGAGCGTTGATGCAGCCACCGTAGTAAGAATTGGTCTTTTCATTATTCAGTCCTCCTCTTAGTGGATTGGGCAGGGTAAGCAACGAATATTCCGTAGCTCATGTAACAAATTGTAGTTAATAACCGGACAATTTCGACCGTCCGAACAGCGGCCGGCGTCATCGTGACGTGCCGTTGATGACACAAAAAGTGGATGAGAGCTCTCTGGAACTCGGCCGGTGCCGACGCATCACAAAAGGTGGCTGGTCAAACTGTGAGCATGGCCCGAGTCGGTGTCTACCCGGGGGAGACGCTATGCGGGAATTTGGCTCAACACTGTGTTGCCAACGCAGGTGAGGTCGGTCAACTCGGTTGCCAGGACGCGGTTCTTCTCAGCAGAAGCCCGATCGTCAATACCGCCAGGGCGCACATCACGAAAACGAGGCGACCCCACAGCGGGTTTGGTATTAACGCCATGAACATCACACCAACTCCCATGACGTTTGCCATAGTGCCTAGTTTGTCCCTTTGCTGTCGGTCGTACTCGTCCTGTTTGTCGTCGGCAACCACCGGCGTCTCGAGGTCCGCGAAAAACGCCTTTGTGCTTTCTGTGTAGCGATCCTTGTCTTCTTTATAAAACAGGGTTGTCAACGCAAAGAGCGGAGCAGTGACAAACAGGTGCCCGGCGATGGTCAAAATCAGGTGCAGATCGGTTGCTTCACGGCGTGTGAGTTGTTCCAGGCCAAGCCAGCTCGCAAAAACGTCCGCCGTGAGCACGTTCAGTGTCAACCAGGACACAAGAAGACCAACGCCAACGGTTACCCAGGGCGCCCATTGCGGCGTCCTCTTGACAAACAGGCCGACGATCAGCGGCACAAGCAGCGGCACCTGAATCATCACCGAAACCGACATCATTAGCTCGAACAAGCTGAGTTCAATCAGAGACGTGAAGAATAGGGCAAAGCAGATGGCGAGAATTCCACCGATAAAACTCACGATTCGGCTTATCAAGAGCAGCCGTCTGTCATTGGTTTTGATGTTTCTCTTTGTAACGTAAGGTTGGTAGACGCTTCGCACAAAGATACCCGCGTTCTTGTTGAGCGCCGTGTCCATCGATGACATGGAAGACGCGAAAAGGCCGGCAAGTAACAGTCCTACCGTCCCGACCGGCATGGCGTTGCGGGTAAACACCAGATAGACGGCGTCCGAGGCCTTGTTGCCCAGTTCGGGATATGCCGCTGCAGCGTCCGGGTACAGGATGGCCGATGCCCAGGGCGGTATGAACCAGATGATACTGCCCACGCCCATTAGCGCCATGGCCAGCAACGCCGCCTTTCTGGCGTTGACGGAGTCCTTGGCTGTCAGGAATCGATATGAATCATGGAGATTCATGATGGTTGTCAGTTGTTTTGCCAGGAAAAACACGAGAGAGCAGACCAGGAGCAAGCCGTAATTCATGTCGGGCCCCACGAGAAACCCGCCGGGGAAGCTCGCAACCAGTTCCGCCGGTCCTCCAACCTTGATCAATGCGACGATGGCGCAAGCCGTCGATACGACCGCGACGACCAGCGTCTGAACGAAGTCCGATGCAACCACTCCCCATGCGCCGGACAAAACGGACACGAACAGCACGGTGAGACCGGTGACAACAATAGTGAGGCTGATGTCGGCGTCGAAGACCGCGCTGCTGAATACACCTAAGGCATTTAGCCAGATTCCGGCATTCATCAGGCTGAATATGATCAACGCCCACGAAAAGAACAGCTCGTTCTCGGTGCCGAAACGCCGCCTTATGGCCTCGGTGGGGGTGTCGACGCGCATCTGGCGAAATCGATGTGCAAAATAGGCCCAGCCGCAGAAGTAGGCAAAGGTGTTGGCGAAAAAGACGAGGCTAACGGAGAATCCGTCAGCAAACGCTTTGCCCGCGGCTCCGGTGAAGGTCCATGCGGAAAACTGCGCCATGAACGCGGTCGAGCCGACCATCCACCACAGCATTCTTCCGCCACCGCGAAAGTAGTCGCTGGTCGAATTTCGCGCCATTCGTTTGAAGGCAAACCCGATTCCTACGACCAGCAGAAAGTAACCAGCGATAACCAGATAGTCGTGGATCAAAAACTCTACTCCAACTGCAGATGACTCACGTCAACCCAGTGGTCGTTCTCACGGATCAGGTCTATAAGCTGTTGGTATTGGGCGCCTTCTTTGAACGTCTGATAGGGAGCGACCGCCTCGCCCCTGATGTCCCTGACGAACTCGCGGACGAGGTATTGCCAGTTCCTCTGCGTGTCGTCGTCCGCATCGGGCAGGTCTGCGGCGATCTCTTGCGGTAATTCGAGTTTTCGCCAATTCTCATCCGCACCCCAATAGTAAAGAGGTCCGCTGCCGTAGTGCCCTTTGATGTAGATCGCACCGTTGCTGCCATAAAACACGAGGTGGTCCTCATTGAAACGAGGGTGAAGTCCGCCGTGCCTGAACAACACCGACACCGGTTTCACGGCGAGTTCGCTTTGCAGCCGCGCCAGCACGGTGTACGACCATTCGACGTTGCTCTGTCCCCATTTCAACGAAGGGTCGTCAAGGTTCTCGGGTATGAAGTCTCTTCTCGATTTGAAGTTGTGCACGCCGTCTACAATTGGCGCCCTGCCCAAATCGTCCCGAACGTCCGCCTTTATGGACAGAAGCTTCTCCCCTACCACCGAAGTGACTATCGACAGCTTGTGCGTAAAATTGTTGTTGAGCCGACCTCCACCGTCTTCTTTTCGGTGAGACCAGCCAAACGGAATACCGCGCTCCAGATTGAAGTGGGAAATACATTCGACTTCCAGCGGCTCGCCGATCGCTCCTTCCGCCAAGAGTCTTTTGGCATGCATTACTTCAGGCATGTAACGGTAGCTGGCAGCGAAGGCGGTTTTGACACCTTTGTCCGCCGAGAGCTGATAGATCCTTTTCGCAGTTGCACCACATTCCGCCAGCGGCTTGTCACAAAATACATGACAGCCCCTTTCAATCGCCCTGCTGATGGGCTCGGCGTGTGCGCCGCCCGGAGTTGCTATCGAGACGATGTCCGGGTTGCATACTGCAAGAGCTTCGTCCCAGTCCGTGCCCGCGTACGGGATATCCATATTCCTGGCGGCTTCCGCCACGACGCTTTCGGTTCTTCCGACCATTCCGGCGACTTCCACGGACGCGGATCGGAAGGCTTCGGCATGTCCCTGGCCGGCGTAGCCCGAACCGTGGACCAACACTCTTAACTGCCTGTTCATGCTCACCAATTCCACACGGTGCCGTCCTCGAGTCGGCAGACAGGGAGATAAGACCGTTTGTAAGGAAATTCCTTTGCAGCCTCTTCATCGAATTCGACCCCCAACCCGGGAGCGTCATCAACGAGCGCCCTGCCGCCTGCAAGCTTGATGTTGTGGCTGAAGACCTGATTGACCTGATCGTTGCCAAGGCCGACGTATTCCTGGATGCCGAAATTCGGGGCCCAGACGTCCAGATGCATGTGAGCGGCAAGACAGACAGGCGAAAGATCGGGCGCGCCGTGCGGCGCGGTCTTCACATTGTATAGGGCGGCGAAATCCGAGATCCGCCTCAAGGCGGTGATTCCCCCGGCATGGGTCGCCGCCACTCGAATGTAGTCAATCAGCTGGTTCTGAATGAGATCCTTGCAGTCCCAAATTGTATTGTAGGTCTCTCCGATGGCCAGCGGCGTCGTGGTGTGCTGTCGAATGAGCTTGTAGCTGTCCTGGTTTTCCGCGATCGACGCATCTTCGAGGAAATACAGATCAAATGGCTCGAGTAGTTTTCCCAGTCTTGCGGACTCAATCGGCGTCAACCGATTGTGCACATCGTGCAGAAGGTGGACTTCGCCGCCGAGACGAGAGCGTGCTTGATCGAAAAGATCGACAACCATGTTGAAATACTTCTGCGTGGACCATTCCTCTTCAGGCGGCAAGGGCCTGTTGCCCTGTAACTGGTAGTAGTCTTTCTTTTCTCCAAGCACACCGTAGGTAACGGCCAATCCCGGAATGGCGGACTGCAACCGGACTGCCTCGAATCCCTGACTGACGAGTTCCTCTGCCTTATCCAGCGTGTGTTCAACACTCTCGCCATCCGCATGGGCGTACAATGCGACGCCGTTTCGGCTTTTCCCGCCAAGCAACTGGTGGACCGGCAAATCCGCTACCTTGCCTTTGATGTCCCAGAGCGCCATATCGATCGCGGAAATGGCGGCCAGGTTTATCGGGCCTTTACGCCAATACACCCCTCGGTACAAGTACTGCCAGATGTCCTCGATGTCGTGGGGGTCGCGACCGATCAGGCAGGGGGCGACGTGCTCGTCCAGATACGTCGCTACGGCCATTTCCCGGCCATTGACCGTTGCGTCCCCAAGTCCGTAGATACCGTTGTCTGTGACGATCTTGACGGTCACAAAATTTCTGCCGGGGCAACACACGAGCACTTTGATGTTTTCGATTATCAACCTGCTCTCCCGGCGCTGTAAAAACCGAACGGGACGTGGTCGGGAAAGGCCCTGCTTACAAAGCGTTACCCTCGTAGACGACGTTCTCGGTTACGTATTCACTGCTGTTCGCCCGTATCGGTCCAGTGTCATTCATCACGACGTCCCTGATCACCGTAATGGGTTCGCCATTGGTCAAGTACAGCTCGAGCGGGGCGCTTCTCGTCCACGTCGAGTTGGAAACGTTCAGCCGCTGTACGCCGTGGAACTTCAGCGAAGCTCCCGTCTTGTTTCGCGCACCGAGGCCCGTATTGGTGAACTCGTTGCCTTCCACGGTGACAATGGGCCCGAACGTGCTTTCGTCCGTGCCGCCTCTGTAGATATTGGCAACCGCTCCCTGGATGTCCGTGAATCTGCTGCCGGTGACGGTTACATTCTCGACGTTGTATATACCCAGATCATCCGTCTCCGTGTCCAGGGACAGAATAGAGCCCGAGACGTTCGTCATCTCAGTATTCAGAATTTCGATGGAATCGGCAAACGTATTCCTGTAGACCTTGAGGAAGTCGAACGTGTGATTGACGTCGAGATTGGTGACCCTGCAGTCGCGGACCGCCAGGGAATAGTTGCGGTTCATCGAATATCTGCTTGTGCTGATCACGTTGTTACCGGGCTGGTCGGGGGACTCGGCGCCGTCAATCCAGACGTTTTCCAGGTCCAGTGCGCCGCCGTTTTCAATCACAAAGAAGCTCGACTTCTCAGAGCGGATGACAGGCTTGTCGCCGCGTTCCGCTTTTATCGTGACCGGATGAGTGACGTAGGCGTACTTGGTCAGCAGGTACTCCCCGGCGTTTTCGAGGATCAGGGTGTCGCCGGGTTTGCTGGCTTCCAGAGCGTCCAGGATCGTATTGGGACCGGCGCTGACCGATATCGTGGCACCGCTCCGGAACGTTACGAAGCCGTCGGTTTTCGGATAAAAGCTCGCGCCGGTTTCGTCCTTGGTCACCGGCAACTTGACGTCGCCAAACTCAATCTGGTCGATCAGCGACTGGGCCGGCACACGCAGGCCGTTTGCGTTTTCCGCGATGGAATAGGGCGCTTTCTCGAATCCGCCGTCAATCGGGACATCGGCTTCCTCATTGAGCACATTGCCCCGAAAACTGATGCCCGAGACGTCGTCGTAGACGGTGAACGGGTCAAGATTCGTCTTGCTCATGATGATGTTGTTGTGCATCGTCGAGCCGACGGGTGTCGCCGAGCGCTCGTCGTCGCTTCCGGCGCACAACTGAATGTAGTCGCTGTCGATGACGATATTGTTGTCCATGAACGAGTCAACAACCTGGTCGTATCGGTTGAGTGGCGAATTTGGGACGCCGTTCATGATGACGAGAGCGCCGCGGAAACGATGACCGGTGAGTCCGTACAGGTAGTTGTTCCTGACCGTCTGGTTTTCGTTGATGATCCGTATTCCGCCCGTATTCGGCTTTCTGTTACCCAGAAAGTAGTTGTTCTCTACAAGCGTGTAATGGCCGTGGCGCATCGTCAACGTACCCTGGCTCTCGAAGAACACGTTGTCCCTATACACATTGCCGCAGGCTTTGTTCGAGATGATTTCGTGCTCGCCGTTCGTTCGGTCGAAATAGTTCTTCCGAACGATCGTATTGGAATACTCTCTCGAGAAGTGACTGGTCCCGATCCTCAGCGTCTCGCCGCCGTTTGAGCCCAGGATCTGACGTGGGCCAAAGTAGTTGTATTCGATCACATGGTCGTTCTCACGGCTGGCTTCCGTGTTCATCCTCACGGCCAAAGTGACTCCTCTGTTACCCTTGTTCAACAACGAATTGTGGTCGAACCGATTGTTCTTGCCGTATATGGCGACCCAGATATCCGAGTCGTGCCGCTCAGGATTGCTGAAATTGTCGATGACGGTGTTGGTAACTCTCGAATGGTTGGCCAACTCGTCTTTCGACGTTCGAAACGAAATGACCTCGCTGGTAGGAGTAAAACCGTCCCGAAAAACGAGACCTGAAACGATGATGTGCGATCCTGAGAAGCTGAGGTTGGATTGACCGGTTATGACTACGTTCCCGGGTTCCTCGGCGGTCAATTCAACAGGACTGTCCGGCAGGCCTTCTGCCTTGAATTCGAGTTCGACGTCGGTCCATACCCCGTTCGCAAAAACAACCTTGTCACCCGGCTGCAGCGATTCCACGGCGCTGTCGAATTCGGCGACGGTTCTTACGAGGTAGCGGTTGTTCGCCTGCGCACACGAGGTCAACACGAAAATCAGCACGACTGCAATAAGCGGCAATTCAGAGTTCGTTCGCATGGTTCGTACTCGCAGGTTTTTCATTCATCTGTCAGGAAAAGTACAGCCCGCCGTTAATATCCACGCTCGCGCCGGTGACAAAACTCGATTCCGGCGACGCCAGGTACGCGACGAGATCGGCGACCTCTCCAGCCTGCCCTTCGCGACGCAACGGCGTGCCTGCCGCGACGTTGGCTCGAACCTCGTCTTTGGTGAACGTGTCGTGGAACGTGGTGCTGATCATGCCAGGGCACACGCAGTTGACGCGGATGTTTGTTGGCCCGAGTTCTTTCGCCATTGCCCGCGTGAACGTCATGACGGCGCCCTTTGACGTCGCATAGGCGGCCGCTCCGGGGCCGCCGCCGTCCCGGCCGGCCTGCGACGCAAGGTTGATGATCGAACTGCCTGCGTCCATGTAGGGCACGACTTGCTGGGTGGTCAGAAAAGTGCTCGTCACATTCAGTTTCATGACGCTTTCAAAGAACGCTTCGTCCATTTCCGCCAGCGATTTGCGCGCAACCAGTCCACCGACGACGTTGACGAGTACATGAATGGCGTCGCCGAACGCCTCGCGTGTCTGTTTGACGAGGGTCTCGACCTCTGCGCCGTCGGTCATATCCCCACGCAAAGCGATCGCAGTACCCCCCGCGCCCTCTATCGCCGAGACAGTAGCATCGCCATCAGACGGGCTGTTGAAGTAGTTCACGACAACTTTTGCACCCTGGGCCGCGAGTCGTTCCGAAATGGCTCTGCCGATGTCACGTGCGCCGCCGGCGACGATGGCAACTTTTCCTTCAAGAGTCTTCATTGCATATTCCTTCGTAAAAAACCTTAGGCTGGGCCGGCCGAGCGCGGGCTGAGGGGCTGAATCTTTCCACAGAAAATCCAGACCGAGAGCACCGTCAGGATCGCCAGTGCGGCCCCGACGGCAAAAGCGGGCGCGTAACTATTCACAGTGATCACGGGAATCAGGAAGTTCAGTCCGACGACCGCAAGCTTGGCGGCCGTTCCCGCGAAACCCGCGAGGGAGCCAACGGACTCGCCGCTGAAAAAATCACTCGGCAGTGTCTGAATGTTTCCGACGGCGGTTTGAAATCCGAAAAGAATAGCGGCCATCAGCAACACGGCCATCAGCGGCGTCGCCGCCTTGATGGTCATCAGAAGCGAGACCAGCATGATGACGCCGCCCAAACCGATGACGAACTTTCGCACCTTGTTGACCGTCCAGCCGGCGCTGATTCGATTCTGCGCCAAAAGCCCGCCAAACCAGGCGCCGAACATTGCCCCCACGTACGGCACCCAGGCATACAGTCCGATTTCCGCTACGCCGAACCCATACGTCTCGGAAAGATACAGGGGCAACCAGCCGACAAACAGCCACCAGATGGGGTCGAGGAAAAAGGAGGCCAGAATGACGCCCCAGCTTTCCTTGCGGGACAATATTTCCGCAGCGCCCGGTGCGTAGGTGGCCACCTCGTTCGTTTCGGTGTTTCTTTGTCCGGTCAGTATGTATTCGCGCTCGGCTTCCGATACCCACGGATGTTCGTCCGGTCCGGACTTGTAAACGATGAGCCATGGAATCAGCCAGAGCAGTCCGAGCGCGCCAACCGTGATGAACGTGGCTTGCCAGCTTTCCAGGTAGACAAATAGATAAGCGATTATCGGAGCAGAAATAATTCCACCGATGGCCGCGCCGGAATTGAAAATGCCTTGCGCCAGCGCCCGCTCTTTGATGGGAAACCATTCCGCGTTCGCCTTGGTCGCACCGGGCCAGTTGCCTGCTTCGGAAACGCCAAGCAACCCGCGAAAAACGGCGAAGCTGGTCAGGCTTCCGGCAATGGCATGCAGCATGGTTGCCGCCGACCAGACGGTTATGGACAGGACGAAACCGAGCCGCGTGCCGATCCAGTCGAAAATCCTACCGAACAGCGTCTGACCGAAGGCGTAGGCGAAGGTGAAAACGTTGAGGATAATCGCATAGTCCGTCTTCGACAGTCCGAGGTCCTGCGAAATCTCCGGCCAGAGAAAACCGAGCGAGCCCCGGTCGATGTAGTTGATGATGGTCGCTAAGGCGACAAGGCTGACTACAACCCACCGGAGGCCGCTTTTTCTCACCTTACGTCCTCCCCGGGAAAGGCGCCTCGAACAGGACTGAATACGTTCGACAGCGCGCCGGTCTTGTGACAGATCGCGCCGTGATCGGGACCGGGATGGGGACAAAAAAAGCGAACCTCTTTCTTATTCATGTTTTCGATCCTTAAGCAGGAGGACCCGCCCCAAACGGGCAGCTTCAGCGAAAGCGTAGATTGGGCTAGCGAATATGTCAACCAATAACCTATACCAAATACAGGATTGGTGAGACCAATTCCGCCGGTTTTTGCGCGGAACGTGGCGCCAGCGCGCGGATCCTGCTGCTGCCGAACTAAGCGGAGCGCAGGTGCGCAACGTTATTCAGATAACGCTGCCGGCTTTCGGTGCTCTTTTTGCGAAGTTCGTCGAGCGCCTGTTCTTCGCTGACGTCGATCATGGACGTGAGCAGCCGCGTGAAGTGGTTTCGCATTGCAATCCGCGCGGCCGACGAATCGTGATTGCGCAGCGCGATCAGAATATCGCTGTGTTCCGCGCCACGATCTTTGGCGTCTTCCTCTGCACACACCGCCGCATGCAGGTCCCTGACGGCCGGTATTTCGGTGCGCAATTTCCAAAGGGTTTCAACAACGTACTGAACCGCGGCGTTGCCGGATGCCGCCGCGATGGTGAGGTGAAAGCTCCGATCGGCCTGTTGTGACGCGTCTTCGTCCTGCGGATCGTCGTTCGACATCATCTCGATCAACCCGGCCAGCCGATCCAGGGTTTTGTCGGTGATTTCGCGCGCGGCAAGCGCCGCGGCCTCGGACTCGAACAGAGACCGGGCTTCGGTCAGCTCGAACGCGCTGACGTTCGGCAGCTTTTGCCGGTCTCTCTCGGGCGGGTCAAGCACGTATGCGCCGGACCCTGTCTTGATGCTGATTCGGCCGAGTGCCTGCAACGCGATTTCCGCCTCCCGGATCGTGACCCGACTGACGCCAAATTTTTCGGCAAGCTCTCGCTCGCCGGGCAAGCGACTGCCGGGAGGATATGCGCCGTCGTGGATAAGTTTTGTGATCTTGTCCGCCACCGAGTGGTAGAGCCGCTTGTCCGTCATGTTTCCTATCCTGCCTGGGCTGGTATGTCGTTGGCGCCTGGTGCTTCGGCATACCAATTCTCGATAGACTCCTGTATGAAATCAAGCGTTTCCCGGTCACCAGACCGATGCCCCGCCTTTCTCGGCGTCGTGTGCGTAAGCGTGGCTAACGGCGCCGGGTGCAAAGAGAAGCGCTGGAACCCAAGCAGTACAACAGTTCTGGCGAGACGGCCGGTTCGGATTCTGCCGCGGGCCGCAGAAATTGGTCCTACCAAAATAATCAATTGTTATGGACATAAAGCTCATTTTGGTGTAACTATTGGTTCGTGGGCCATCAAGAGCCCATTGCGTATCGCACTCGGGGGGAGATATTCAAATGAACGTTCAACGTACCGTTGTTGCGTCAGTCATCGGCGCATCCGCGCTGGCGCTCACACCGGCAGTTTTTGCACAGGACGATGAGACGGATGCCGATTTCATGGAAGAGGTCGTCGTGACCGGCATTCGCGGCAGTCTGCAAGCTGCCGTCGATCTGAAACGCAATGACTCCCGCATCGTCGATGCGGTTGTCGCGGAAGACATCGGCAAGCTGCCCGACAACAATATCGCTGAAGCGCTTCAGCGCGTTACCGGGGTGTCGATTGTCAGGGATTTCGGTGTAGGCGACAGCGTTTCGATTCGCGGTTTGTCTCAGAACCGGGTCGAGCTGAACGGTCGCACCACCACGGGTGACGATCGCGACGGTATCAGCCTGCAGGATTTTCCTTCGAGCTTCCTGAGTTCTGTCGAAGTCATCAAATCGCCAACCGCAGACATGATTGAAGGCGCTCTCGGTGGCACCGTGAACATGACCACGGTTCGTCCGTTGAGTTTGCGAGACCGGCGTCTGGCCGGGTCGATTGACTACGAATATGCGGACAAAACGGAAGAGTGGGCGCCGATACTGAACGTCTCGGCCGGTGATGCCTGGGACCTCCCGGGCGGAGGCTCATTTGGCGTCATCGGATTGTTCTCTTACCAGGACCGCACGTTGCGCCAGGACGAATTCAAGAACCGCACCAGACTGCATGAACCCGACGTCGCCCTTCTCAACGCGGTGGGCCTGACGTCGCCCCATGCAAGCGGTCGATTTGTGATTCGGGATGAGACGACGCTCGAGCAATACGTGGAAGAGCGTGAGCGCACGGCATACAGCGTCTCCCTTCAGTGGGCACCCGCGTCGGAAGCCGGGAGCGTGTATTTAGACCTGGGCAGAACGGAAAGGTCCGGCTCCCAGAACGGTAACTCAACGCTCCAGGTAGGCGGCCAGAGGGTATACAGCTCGGATACGACGCAGGACTCGGGCGGACAGGTGAATGACTATACGATTGAAGGCGTGTTTGCGATTCCAAAAACCTGGGCTGAATTCCGCGAAACGGAGTCTTATACGTACGCCCTCGGCTTCGATTGGGACGTATCGGATTCGGTCGCCATTTCCGGCGAGGTATCGATGGCGACGTCAGAAAGCTCGGAGCCGGATTCCGAATTCAACCTGCGCCCGATAAACAGAGCCAACTGGCAGGTGTGGGAAGCTCAATACACGCCGGGGGTCAGCAACTTCAATAGCGATCGCACCGCGTTCGGCCTTCGCCATACCTTCGATGAGGCCTATGTCCAACGGAGGGATTCCATTCCCAGCGTAATAAATTCCGACCCGCAAGCGTATTTGGATCCCGAGAATCTGGCGCTTCGTCGTTTTGTCTATGAAGATGTGCGCACCGACAACGACGAGGCCGCCGCCCGGTTTGACGTCGAGTTTGCGGAACCGTTCGACACGGGCTGGCTTACGTCCTTGAAGACAGGCGTTCGATTTACCAAGAACGACTACAGCCTCATCGAGAGAGAATACCTTGCCTCCAATCTCTACAGGAATGTCTTTTTCGATCAGGGTACAGCGAATGAAAGGCCTTTCGCCATGTGGATCGATGAGTTCGAGGCCTTGTTCCCGGGCAGCTTTGTCACTATCGATCATCCGAATTCGTTTAATCAGCACGGTCTTTCAGGTCAAAACGACTTGTTGCAGTACACGATCTTGGATCCCGACCTGCTCAATCAGCCGGAGCGTGTTTTTGACATGCTTCAACAAGTGCTTGCGGGGACCAACTTCGAAAGATCGGGTAGCTTCCAGGACAACCTGGCGTTGCAAGAAGGCGTCTTCCGGGATATCACGGAAGAAACCGCCGCAATCTACGTATCGGCGGATCTGGATTTCGACCGGTTGCGCGCTACCGTCGGCGCCCGATATGTTCAAACTGATGTCGAATCAACGGTTATTGTGGATGGCTCGACGGTAACGGGTACGCACGACTACGACGATATATTGCCGAGCTTGAACGTGACCTATGATCTTACCGAAGATACTCTGATTCGATTCGCGGCGGCCAAAGTGATGCGCCGGGCAAACTACGAGGACCTGAGCCCGGCGTTCGAGATCGGCAGCTCGCTTGACTTCGGGGATCAAGGTTCGCTCGAGTTGGATCCGTTCCGTGCAACCCAATTCGATTTCTCGTTGGAGCACTACTTCGGAGACGGTAATCTGGTGTCCTTTGCCGTATTCTACAAGGACGTCGAATCGTTCCTGAAGGCCGATACCCGGTGTCTCGCCGACTCGGCGACCGTTACCGGTCAAAACGTTACCCAGTGGGACGCCATCTGCCTGCTGGACAGCGCCGGCGTAACCAACCCCGATCTTCGGTTCCTGGACTCCGGCGATTTCGCCACTGATCAGGAGGGCTTTGATGCCGCAGCCGCGCTAAGGGATCAGGGTCTTACCGGTATCATCATCGATCAGGACGTAAATGGCGAAGACGGAGTGGTTCAGGGCATCGAACTCGGTTACCAGCAGCACCTTGATTTTCTGCCCGGCTTCTGGTCCGGGTTCGGCGTGAGCGCAAACTATACCTATGCGGACAGTGAACAGCCGAACGGCAATCCGCTGTTGGACATCGCAGAGCACACGATCAACACTCAATTGTACTGGGAGAACGAAGTCTTCCAGGCCCGCCTCGCCTACAACTACCGTGACGAGCTCCTGGAGTCCGAGGAGGAAAACCGCATTCGAACCACGGGCGCAAGGGCTCTGAATGACAACACTAACGACGAGTCATCTCTCTTGTTCGACGTCACGGCGGGCAATAACTACCGGGAATCCCGGGGTCAGCTCGATTTTTCGGCGAGTTGGGCCGTCAATGACTACGTTACCGTCGTTGGCAATATCGTCAACCTGACGGAAGAGCCCATAACGTTCTTCACCGAGCTGGGTAGCCCCTGGTATTACATCGAGGCGGATCGGCGACTCAGCCTGGGGCTTCGTGCCACATTCGAGTAGACCCGGGTGTGAGAAGCGCCGGGGAGAGAGCATCTCGGTGTAACCCAAGCGAAGATCGAGGCAGCGCTCTAGCGATAGAGTGCTGCCTTTCCGATTTTAACGGAACGTAATTGGAGTTTTCGACCGTGCCAAAATACGCAATCGCGGCAGCGTTCACTCTGCTGGTTTGTGCGGCGTGCTCCGATGATTCATCGGCGGAAAAGGGCGTCCGCGATTCCTCGTGGCTGTTGATTGACGATTTCGAGTCCGGTCAGGCCCTCGAAGGCTGGACGAACATCGACGTGCAGAACGACACGGAACCCCATGTACCGAATCCACAGGTTTCCGAAGTGCGCACCGAGCCGGGAACGGGCAACCGGTACATGATAAGAAAGCCTGCGGCCGATGGCGTCGTGGGGAATCGTAAGGCGATCGGGTTCAAGCCGCTTCCGGTTCCGGTGCAAGTTGGTGCTACATATACGTTTTATACCCGCATCAACGTCGAATACTTTCCGAACAATCAATCGTTCGGATTGACCAATGTTCCGGAATCCGACATTCCAGACCACCATTATGACTCGTTCGAGCCGATGATCCGCATTACCGACAAGCAGGAGCCGGACGGGTACCGGAACGACGGGACGCTCATGGTTTTGAGCGGCAACAAGGCCTTCAGCAAAATCGACAATCCCGCGACAGGCGAGCCCGCAAAGCCATTGCAACCCGGCGAATGGTACGAGTTATGGTACGTGGTAAACAACGCGTCCCGTGACGACAACGGGCAGCGATACGATCTATACGTACGCGGTGGCGAACTCGAAGCGCAACAACTCGTTTTCGGGGGTGCGGATTTTCGAGTGCAGCGCACGTTACCGCTTACCCATTTCATGGCCATCTCGAATACAGGGCCCCACGGCGCACCGTACGGCAACGGCGGCGTCCGATACGACGACATTCTCATGGCGCCGGGGCGCGTTTTGTCGTCGCCGCTCGAATGAAACTCCCGGAAGAAAACTGAGTATGTCGAGAATTCTCAAAACGGTCCTGAGTTTCGGTCCCGGTATATTCGCAATTGGGTACACGATTGGCACGGGCAGCGTGACATCCATGATCGTCGCGGGCAGCACATACGGGATGGACCTGTTATGGGTCCTGCTCCTGAGTTGCCTGTTTTCGGGTGCGCTAATCCATGCCTACGGCAATTTCGCCCTCATAACGGGCGAAACCGCTCTGCACGCATTCAAGAAACACCTGCCGCTCGGAAGGCTGATCGGGATACTGATCATTGTCGGGGTGACGTTCGGCCAGTGGAATTCCCTGATAGGAATCGTCGGCATCTCGTCCAATATCATCTACGAGCTGGTCGCGCTGTATGTTCCCGCGGTCGGGCCGCACAAATACGTCGTCGTCATCGCGATCGCCGTCGCCGTCATCGCCGTCATGTACTCGATTCTGTTGAACGGCAGATATTCGGTGTTCGAGAAAATCCTCGTGTTCTTCGTGACGATCATGGGATTCTCCTTCGTCATCTCGCTGGCTCTGGTTCATCCGCTGCCGGTCGAAGTTGCGCGCGGATTGATCCCGAGCATTCCCGATGTGCCGGGCGGCAAAATGATGGTCGCGGCTTTCGTTGGTACGACAATGGCCGCGGCCACCTTTTTGTCGCGGCCATTGTTCATTCAGGGCAAAGGCTGGACCATGGACAACCGGGCACAGCAGAAAAAGGACGCGATAGTTGCAGCAATTCTGGTGTTTGTGGTCAGTGCGTCGATCATGTCGGTTGCCCACGGTGCGTTGTACCACAAGCAGGAACCGATCACCGACGTGCTGGGCATGGTCGGCGCTCTCGAGCCGGTTGCGGGAAAGCTGGCGTTGACGTTGTTCTTCTTTGGCACCTTGAGCGCGGGCTTGTCCTCGGTGTTTCCGATTTTGCTGATTGCGCCGCTCCTGGTCGAGGACTACCGGTCCGGGAAACTGGACACTCAATCGAAGCAGTTTCGTGTCATTACCGGAATCGCCTCGATACTGGCGTTGACGATCCCGGTGCTCGGTTTCAATCCGATCAAAGGACAGTTGCTGACGCAGGTCTTCAATGTGTTTGTCCTGCCGCTCGTCGTTGCTGGGATCATTGTCGTCGTCAACAAGCGCAAGCTGATGGGAGCTCACGCCGCTGGTTACCTGTTGAATACGGTACTGGGCCTGGCCTTCCTATTCTCGATACTGATTTCCTATAACGGCGCTCTTGCGGTCTATGAGCAGTTGGGATGATCTGCCATGATAATCACCGTCCATCGTCGCCACTATTCTCGGGAGGCTGAAAACGCATGAAGCTGACACACGGAATTGTCCTGTCCGCTCTGTTTGTCGGCCTGGCTATGCCGGCGATATCGGAGGCAGAGGGGCGCCCAAACCTGATCATGACCAGAGCCGGCGTGGAAAAAATCCGGACCGGGCTGGGTCAGGTTCCCCTGTTCGACGACACCGTGACCAAAGTCCGGGCAGAAGTGGATGCCGAGATCGAGTTGGGAATCGACACCCCGATTCCGAGAGACTATTCGGGCGGCTATACGCACGAGCGGCACAAGCGTAATTTCTTGATTGCCCAGAAGGCCGGCGTTCTGTACCAGATTCTTGAGGACGACAAGTACGCCAGGTACGTGCGCGAGATGCTGTTTCAATACGAGGCGATGTACAAGGATCTCCCGCTTCACCCCAAGGAAAGATCGTATGCGCGGGGCAAGCTGTTCTGGCAATGTTTGAACGATGCGAACTGGCTCGTGTACGTGAGCCAGGCCTACGACGCCGTTTACGAAACGTTCACCGCTGAGGAACGGGCAATACTGGAGGCGAATCTCTTTCGCCCGTTCGCCGATCATATTTCCATCGACAATCCGCAGTTCTTCAACCGCGTACACAACCACAGTACCTGGGGCGCCGCGGCGGTGGGGATGATCGGCCTCGTGTTGGAAGATGAAGAGCTCATCCAGAGGGCGCTGTACGGTATTCGGGACGATGGCCTTACTGCCGGCGTCAAGGACGATGATGGCGGGTTCATCAAAGTAGAAGGACAACGGGCCGGCTTCCTGGCGAATCTCGAGGCGCCTTTTTCACCGGACGGCTATTACACCGAAGGTCCCTACTACCAACGGTACGCCATGTACCCGTTTCTGATTTTCGCCCAGGGTCTCCAGAACTCGAGACCGGAGCTGAATATTTTTGAACACAAGGACGGCGTATTGCTGAAAGCAGTCGACGCCCTGCTGCAATTGTCCGACGCGGACGGCGAATTCTTTCCGCTGAACGACGGACAAAAGGGCATGTCCTACCATGCCCGCGAACTCGTGACGGCCGTCGACATTGCCTACCACGTCGGTGGACGGGACCCGCGACTCCTCAGTATCGCGAAGGAGCAAGGCCAGGTGCTCCTGGACGACGCGGGTTTTTCCGTTGCACAGGCTGTTCGCGACGGCAAAGCGAAACCGTTTGAAAAACGATCCGTCAATCTCTCGGACGGCGCAGATGGCGAAGAAGGTGGCGTCGCCGTCTTGCGCTACGGCAACGAATCGTTGACGCTCGTATTCAAGTATGCCGCTCAGGGTTTGAGTCATGGTCACTATGACAAGCTCTCGATGTCGATTTACGAACAGGGCGATGAAGTGTTGCAGGACTATGGTCTTGCTCGTTTCGTCAATATCGAGCAGAAAGGCGGCGGCAACTATCTGAAAGAAAACAGTACGTGGGCGAAACAGACAATCGCGCACAACACAATCACCCGGAATGAGACGTCGCATTTCCAGGGGAAGTACGAGATCGGCAGCCAGCACCATTCCGAACTCTACTTCTATGATGATACGAATGGTGACGTGCAGGTAGTCAGCGCAGTGGATACCAATGCCTATCCTGGCACGGAGATGCGAAGGACGCTGGCCCTGATCAAGAACGAGGCGTTCGCGAAGCCATTTGTGCTGGACGTTTTTCAGATCAACTCGGACGAGAAGAATCAATACGACCTGCCTTTCTATTTCATGGGGCAAGTGATGGAAATGGGCTTCGAGTACGACACGCCGCCGTCGCTGCATGCCCTGGGCGACAAAAACGGCTATCAGCACCTGTATCTGGAAGGAAAAGGCAGCCCCGGCCCGGACGACACCAGGATGTCGTGGATGGGCAACGGCAGGTTCTACACATTGACATCGGTTGCTCATTCAGCCGATGAGTTGTTACTTGCGAGACTCGGCGCCAATGATCCGGATTTCAATTTGCGGCGCGACGCGGCGCTCATAGTTCGACGCAAGGACGTCGAGAACACCGTGTTTGCGACGATAATAGAGCCGCACGGCAGCTACAGCCCGGTCTCCGAGATCGCGATCGACTCGAACAGCAATATTATGAAGCTGGCTGTTGCCTACGACGATGAGTACTACACGGCAGTTTCGATTGAAGACGCGGCAGGACGTGTGAACGTGTTCCTGCTTTCCAATAAGGACCCGTCCGCTTCCGCCAGGCACGAGGTGGAATTGGGCGACAGAATGTATCGGTGGACCGGGCCGTATGCCTACTACGAAATGTAGGGGATCCGGCCCTTACCTCAATTATGAATACTAGTATCCGTTTCCGTTCGGCGATTGTTCTTCCGTATTTCATTTTTTGCAATGAACCTGTCGATTCGATTATCCGCCCACCTTGCGACACGACGGATTCTTGCAGGTGAGAGTTTCCTGGCTATTGGGGCACTGAATACAAGAAGAATGGAAAATATACGCCAGGAGCGCGAGGGCTCTTGCAGCGCTGACCTCAAGTCTGCGTTTGTTTCAAGCGGTTTGCTTACCCACGTAATCAGACTGGCGGTTGACGACGCTACTTAATGGCATCGCTCAACAATCAAATATCCGTCGGCAGATACCGAAATGACAGTGACCTGGAAATTGCCAGACTTGGCACAAGGATCCGTCGAAGCCAGAGTCGTAGAGATATACGCGAGGGAGCAGCAAGCAATCGGGCTGGAAGAGCCGTTTATGGATATCGAGACCGAAAAGGCCGTGATAGAGGTCCCGTGTCCAGCTGACGGCATTCTCGTAAGGCTGTACGTCAGTGAGGGCCAGGAAATTGCCGTTGGCTCCAACGTTGCGTCGTTTCTAACGCTTGAAGACATCGGTGATATGGACGCGGAGTCCCGCGTCGCGCTACACAACCTGAGGAGGTTCGACGTATCCAAAGACTGCCGGTCCCCGTTCAAGGCCTATCAAGAGCGCATCGAGACTGTCAAGCAGCTTGCGGAGAAATTCAAGGGTCTCGATCTATTTCGTCTCGACATTCGGCAACGCAGGGAATTGCGGCAGACTCTTTACCAGGTCTGGCACCCGCTGGCAGAGATGCGCCGGTACGCGCTGAAAATGCCCGGTGGGAAGCGGCAACGCAACGGAATAACAAAGAAACTTCAAACGGAGTTCGTCCAAGCGAAGGACACTCTATCTACTTTGCTGGGAGCCACTCAAGCAGCGGCACGCCCAAGTGTATTTATAGGGTCCTCAACTCCGTCACTGAATATCGCCCAACAGGTGCAAAGAGAACTGTCCGATGAAATCGATTGTTCATTGTGGAAAAATGACTCCGCATTCGAACTTGGAAAATCGACGTTGGATGGGCTGTTGCAAGCCGCAAACAGATACGAGTTTGGCATATTCGTATTCGGTGCGGACGACTCGATCGAGAAGGACGGCGCTAATGTGTTCTTGCCCCGTGACAACGTGGTCTTCGAATTCGGCCTGTTTTTGGGGAGATTGGGCCGGGACCGAGCGTATATTTTGTGTGATAAAAGAAGCTCGGTGTTGAGCGATTTAGAAGGTATCCACGTGGCGCGGTTCGAGACGCACAAAGATCTGCATGTAGCACTCGGCGCCCCCTGCGCTCAATTGCGCTCTTCAATAAAGGCTGTCTGGGAACGCGAGCGCAGATAGGATTCTAGAGGAAGTCCGCAACAACTAATCAGACAGTCGGGGCCTTGTGCGCGGCCAGGCTCGGACGCAAAAAAAATGACTCGTGGCAAGCACTCGAACAAGGCTGTCAAAGCCGCCAATAAGTGATAGGTTTCAAGTCATTTGCCATGATCACCAGGCCGCAGTCAGGTGAGGTTCTCAAATCCTGCCGCTGCAGCGATGTTCTGGTTTACACGGAAAAGCATGTCTCAGCGCCGACCACTAACGATTACGCAGGCTTTATCGAAGGCAAAGAAGGCAGCGAAGCGCGGAAACCTCGAATCCGCGCTGGAACTCTACAATGCCGTTCTCCGTCATGAACCCGGCAATCCTGTCGCGGCCAGGGCAGCACGGCGCCTGCACAAGAAACTGACAGGCGCCCAGGCGGAACGTATATACGCGCCCGGTCCTCCGCAAGATCAAATCGACGCTTTGATCGACTTGTATCACTCGGGAGAAATGACTGAGACGGAAGAGGCTTGCCGAGATCTGCTGAACGCACATCCAAAATCGATGATTCTCATCAACGTGTTGGGGGCGGCGTTAAAAGGACAAGGCAAGTTGCACGAGGCCGTGCAGAGTTTTGACACGGCGATTCAATTCAATCCCGAGTACGCGGAAGCCTACAGCAACCGGGGAGTCGTACTTCAGGAACTGGGGAAACTCGAAGACGCTATCAGCGATTTTGACAAAGCCACTCAACTCAAGCCCGATTACGCGGAAGCCTACAGCAACCGCGGATTGGCGTTGCAGGAATTGAGGCGATTCGATGACGCTATCGCCAACTATCGCAAAGCACTCTCCATAAAGCCCGACTACGCCGCTGCTCACAGCAATCTCGGGAACGTATTTCTGCTCAAAGGGCAGGCGGGAGAAGCTTTTGAATGCCATCGCAAAGCGGTCGCTCTCGCCCCGCAGGACGAGTCTTTCTGGGCCGGTCTGGCGAGGTCTTTGCCGGGGCTTTCCTTCACCTCTGCGGACGAAGACTTCGTGCGGGAGCTGTCGTTTCTGGTGACGCGTCCAACGGTGCAGCCGTCCTCAATAGCTCGCCCGATATTGAGCGTGCTCTGGCAACTCCCCGGTTTTGCCGCGGCCGTCGATGCAATCGTCAGCGGAGAACCGGCGCCCGATACGTCACTCAGCACCTATGTCGAGCAATTATCGGCGATTGATCTTTTTCTCCAGGTATTGCGGCTGAGCCCGATTTTCGATCTCAAAGTCGAACGGGCGCTCACTGTCCTGCGTCGTGCGATGTTGCAGAAAGCAATCACCGAAACGCCTGACGAGAAGGTTTCCCCGTTCGCAATAGCGCTGGCGCTTCAGTGCTTTACAAACGAGTACGTCTATTCCGAAACGAACGATGAGAGAATCGCCGTCGACAGCCTTGAACGACAGGTTTCAGACCTCACGAAAAACGATCAGCTCGTCCCTGCGTCGTCGATTGCAGTGCTGGGTTCTTACAGGCCGCTCCATCAGTTTCCCTGGGCCGAGGGAATATCCGCGCAAGAATGGACGGGCGATATCGAAGAATTGATACGACGCCAGATTACGGAGCCGCTATCGGAACGGGCTCTGCGTTCGCAAATCCCCTGCCTAACGACGGTGGAGAACGCGGTTTCGCAATCGGTGCGTGAACAGTATGAGGAAAATCCATACCCGCGGTGGATCAATGCCGGGCTCTCCGGAACCGCCAAATCGATTGACAAGGTTTTGTCTGCAACGCTCCCTCATCTTGATGGCGAGGAATACTCGTCGCCCGAAGCGCCGGAGATATTGATCGCCGGATGCGGAACAGGCCAGCATGCGCTGACAACCGCTTCCAGGTATGCAAAGTCGGCGGTGCTCGCGGTGGATTTGAGCCTGAGCAGCATTTCCTACGCGATCAGAAAGTCAAGCGAGCTGGGGGTGTCGAATATCGAATATGCGCAGGCCGATATCATGGCACTGGGCGCACTGGGGCGGCAGTTCGACCTGATCGAATCGGTCGGCGTGTTACACCATCTTGGCGACCCAGTTGCCGGTTGGCGGATTTTGGTCGATCTGCTGCGGCCGGGTGGATTGATGAAGATTGGACTGTACAGCGAACTGGCGCGCAGGGACGTGGTCGCCTGCCGGGACCTGATCTCCGAAAAGAGGTATACCACCTCGGCTGAAGACATTCGCCGGTGCCGGCAGGACATTATTTCTCTGTCCGCCGCAGGAGACAAATCGATGGATCAGGTATTTAGCAAGAACGATTTCTTCAGCACAAGTGAGTGTCGAGACCTGCTTTTTCACGTCCAGGAGCATCGTTTTACGGTGCCTCAGCTCGAGGAAGCACTGACGGAGCTTGAATTGACGTTCCTGGGATTCGAAATGCGCGAGCAGACGGCACAGATTATGTTCAGAAATCTAAATCCACGAAACGCAGATCTCACTTCGCTTCGCCTCTGGCACCAGTTCGAGTTCGAGAACCCGGATACGTTTTCCAACATGTACCAGTTCTGGTGCAGAAAAAAGCCCGCTTCGTAGCGCCACAAAGCCTGTTCCTCCGCCCGCTGTCAACCGGCGACATACTCCCGCGTTTATCTAGAGAGCGTCGGCGTGGACAGTAGGGAAGTCGCGTGTGTCAACTATCGATGGAACGGGTGTCAATGCAATGACAAAGCCGACCTGCACCTCGATTCCGGCAGTCATCATCGATCTGGACAACGAGTGGGAGTTTGCCGAACTCGTCAGCCTGTACATCCAGTGCGGCACCGCGGCGTCGGAAAAAATCGGTTTGGTCGGCGAGCTGGAGGAATGGATACAGGAAAGAAACCCGAATCAGCTGCCTATGGCGTTTTGCCTGCCGGACACACGAGGTTGCAAGACATACAGTGTGATCACAGCCTACTCCGACGAGCCTCAGGTCCTTCTGGCAGGCTCCATCCGGGACATCGAGGACCTCCTGGGGATAAAGGCAGACAAAAGAAACGAGCGGCGCTCGGCGTGTAGGGGATCTTTGAAAGCCCGGCTCACGGCAATCGGGGAAAGAGCGTCACGAAGTCGAAAACGATCGGTCATCTATGCCGACATAGAAATAGATAGTGACTCTCTCACTGCGCGCTTCAAAGGGATTGACCTGAGATTGACGCCCGCAGAATTTCGGTTAATGCGGGTTTTCGCCAACAACCCGAGCAGGGTATTTACGCGCGATCAGCTGCTTACGGTGGCGTCCGGTGGTGGAACGGAGGTGTCGGATCGGTCAATCGACAGCCATATCAAGAATCTCAGGAAGAAACTTCTCGGCCGTGCGGGAGCCGGTGTGCGGTTACATACCGTCTACGGCGTTGGATACAAGCTGGAGTGATCCGGGTCGTTGCAGAAGAAAGCGTTTCCCTGATTCGTTGAAAGCAGAGAACCAAGACCGGCGCGCCGTGCGTGTCGCCAACAGCCGACGTCACCAACGCGGTTTCGCTCATAAAGCCTCCACAGTTGCTTGGTACCTTCTCTTTGCGTCTGACCATCGGTGTGGAACGGTATTCCAAAAAGGGGCACACCGCCAAATGGACAGCGCAGACGCTTTCGACGGCGTCTAGAGCATAAAAGGGCAAACCCGTAGAAATGCGGGGGCGCAAAGCCACCGGTCTAAGGAGTCTTCTATGACAGCGGGGTTGCATTTGCTGAACAAAAGCGCATCCGTTCGATTTCGATACTTCAGTCTGCTCGTTGTTTGTCTCCTCGACCGCAACCTGGAGTGTGAAAATGACATCACTTAGTGAACGCTATTCGATTCGACCTGATCTACATCAGCTCGCGGTCTCACTCGTTCTGTTGATGCCGATCTTTGGTTTCGCGGAAGCCGGCGAACAGGGCGGCCAGGATATCCTTGCCGAGGCGGATCGCCGGGCGTCATCCGCCGGAACATCGCCCGTGCGGAGAATTCAACGGCGCCAGTCGTCGCCGAACGATCCGTCGCCGCTCAACTCGGATATTCAGTCGTTTGACGGTACGGGAAACAACCTGTTTGACGAAAACTTGGGAGCGGCGGAGACGCAGCTACTGCGGCTTGTAAATGCCGATTACGGTGACGGCGTCTCTACCCTGGCGGGAGAATCAAGGATGGGAGCGAGGCAGATCAGCAATATCGTCTCCGCCCAGGAGACCGACATACCGAACTCCGATGGAGCGACGGATTTCCTGTGGCTCTGGGGACAGTTCGTCGATCACGACCTCGACCTCACGGACGGTACAAACCCGCCTGAACTGGCGCCTATCGCGGTGCCGGCCGGCGATGCTTCCTTCGATCCGCAAGGGGAGGGTAATCATTCGATACCGCTCAATCGTTCCATTTACGACACGTCAACGGGAACGGGAATCGACAATCCCCGCCAACAACTCAATGAGATAAGCGCGTGGATCGACGGTTCCAACGTCTACGGTTCCGACGTCGAGCGTGCCATGGAGTTACGGGAGCTCGATGGCAGTGGTCGTCTGAAGGTGAGCGTTGGCGATTTCCTGCCGTTCAACGTCAATGGGTTTCCAAACGCGGGAGGAGGCAGCGCCGAATTGTTCCTCGCCGGAGACGTCCGGGCAAATGAACACATTGGGCTCACTGCGATACACACGCTTTTCGTGCGAGAGCACAATCGCTATGCCGACTCGATCAGGACCGGAAACCCGAACTTGAGCGGCAACGAGGTATTTGAGCGTGCACGCCGCCTGGTGATAGCCCATCTGCAGGCGATCACGTTCAACGAATTTCTTCCGCTGCTCCTCGGCGGCGACGCAATCGATCGCTACAAGGACTACGACTCCTCGTTGGACCCGTCTATTGCCAATGTGTTTTCCACGGCTGCGTACCGGCTCGGCCATAGCGCGCTCAGTTCCGAGCTTCTTCGACTGGACGCGAACGGAACGACGATATCCGCCGGAAACATCAGCTTGCGTGACGCCTTCTTTTCTCCGCAGCGACTCACCGGCGAAGGCGGGTTGGATCCCCTGTTTCGCGGGTTCGCGGCGCAACAATGCCAGTCGATCGATATCTATGTCGTCGATGATGTTCGAAACTTCCTGTTCGGCGAGCCGGGCAACGGCGGATTCGACCTGGTATCCCTGAACGTCCAGCGGGGCCGGGACCACGGCCTGCCGTCGTACAACGACGTTCGCGAGATGGTCGGGCTACCGCGAAAACAGTCGTTCGCGGACATCAATACCGATCCCGAGGTACAGCGGCGATTGGCGGCCGCGTATGTGTCCGTTGATGACGTTGACGCATGGGTGGGAGGCCTTGCGGAAAGTGAAATGCCGGGCGCGATGGTCGGAGAACTCATCCAACATATCGTGTCGGAGCAGTTCGTCAGCTTACGGGACGGCGACCGCTTTTGGTACGAGCGTGTCTTGTCCCGGGAGCAAGTGGCGACTGTGAACGACACGCGGCTTTCGGACATTATCCGCCGTAATACGGGCATTGGCGACGAGATCCCGGATGACGTGTTTCGATCCAAGGGTGAGAAGACGGGGAAGGGCAAACGTCGCCGATAGCCGAGTGGCATCGGCCGCGAATTGCCCGTATCCGCAGCAAAGACCGTAGTCACGCTTCGCCGTTGTCCTATCGGCTCGGCGAAGCGCGGCTTGAGCTCTATTCCACGGTTCGCGCGCCGTCGATAAACCCCGCCACAAACGAATTCGACGGAGTCTCGCCGGTGCCCAGAAAACCACGCTGGTCCGGATCGATATGCCAGATGAATTCACGACCGGAGTCCGAGGTCTGGCTGACCCATTCCTTGCCGTCTCCCAGGCCTTTTATGCGCATCAGCAGCTCGGGCGTGGCGTCCCGCTGCGCCCAGTGTTTACCCAATGCGTATCCCACATCGTACATCCCTGTGTCCAAACGTGTTTTCCCTCTCTCATTGATGTTGTATGGCCGAAAAAAAATGCTCCGGAGAGCATCTCAAAACCGTCGTCGGCCTTTTCGAGGCAGCTAACACGCTGCAGGGACAATGTTCGCAGATTATGCGGGCTTTGTCGTTTGACGTGATCACGCGCCGCATTGCGAACGCCGTCACACAGCTCTTTTGTATTTTTCGCGAGAAGTCGTCACATCGGAAACAACTTTCATCGATTTGCCGGAGCCGGCCGCCAGGGCATGGCGACGCCGCGAATAATGGACGTCAGCGCACCTTTGTCCCGGACGTTTATTCGTCGGCGATTCCTTCAATGGAACCGACCGGTACCAGCCCGTCATTGTCCGATCGACCGAGCGTTTGCCTTGCCGCTTTTTGGGTTATGCGCTGCCGACCCCGTCCATGGTCCGCAACACCTGCGACAATTCCAGGTCGACGCGATTGCGGCCCTGACGCTTCGATCGGTAGAGCGCCCGGTCGGCGCGGACGATGGCGTCGGTCAGGCAGGTGTCGTTCCCGGAGAGCGTGGCGACGCCGAAACTGGCGGTCATCGGTAGCTTCTGCCCGTCGACGACAAGCGGCGTCGATTCGACCCGTTGGCGCAACTCCTGGGCGATCCGCAGCGCATCCCGGAGACCCGTGCCGGGAAGCACCAGCGCAAATTCCTCGCCGCCCACTCTCGCGATCACGTCTTCTTCCCGGCGTCCCCGCTTCAACGCTCCCGCGAAGTGGCACAGGGCAATGTCTCCCGCGGCGTGCCCGAATTCGTCATTGATGAATTTGAACCGGTCGATGTCGGACATGACAACGGATGCGGGGTCCCCGGTGCGCCGCGACGTTGCATAGGCGTTCGCGGCGAGTGCGTTGAATCCCCGCCGGTTCAGCAATCCGGTCAACTGATCGTTTGCGGCGAGTTCCCTCATTTCTTCCGACAGATCGGACGCCACCATGAAGAGAACGAATACCGCCGTCCCGGTATAGCCAGCGGGTATCGTCAGGAAGTTGATGTTGACGTAGAGCTCCCGGAAGACTGCATTGCCGTCTGCGCCTTGCAGTAACGACGCACCCGACGCGGCGAGCTGAGTCATGCCGAAAAGAATGATCGTAATCGCCGCGGCAAGCTCCGCGGGTTGCGGCCTGGCGCGGTGCCGGAGGATCATCGTCGCCGATAGAAACAGCGTGATCGCGGCGACGCCGGGTGCGATCGCGGTACTGATCCCGACATGCCGATCGACGATGGTCGTCCAGGCGATAGCAAGAAAAACCAGGCACGCGTACGGCCAGAGGTTGCGCGGAAGAATCCTGCAGTCCGTGCGCTGGCAATGCCCGCGCAGACCGAGCGTAGTCACGACGAGCGCAAGGCCGTTCACGGTGAGCCAGTAAGACTCAAAGTTCGGAAACTTCGCGGGCTGGAGATTGAAGAACCACTGAAACGTCGCTGCCAGAAAGGCAAAAGACCAGCTGAGCGCATACGGTTTCCGCCCCAGCGTTTGCCACGCCAGAAAGAAAGTTGTCGAGATCATCGCGCTAGTTAGCGTCAATGCAACAATGATGTAAAAAACGGCTGAAGTCATCGGGCAGAGTGGTGACGGTGCTGAACACAAGTCCTTGGTAAAACGTTGCGCCCACGAGGCTCGTGCGGCGCACGCTTCGCCTATGTCCGGTTTGGAGGTCTTACGGGTAAAAGCGGATTCCGGCGCCAAATTCCCTCATTCCAATGTTGAGTAACGGTCAACAAAGTGTCAGCCCTAGTTCACCGAATCGTTCGGAAAGCCAAGCTTTCGCGATGCTCTTTGGAAGTTCACGCAAGCGGTTTCGACTTGCGGGCGTGCAGCGATTATTGATGAGAATCGCGGCCAGCCTCTTTTTGCTGGCGCGAATCGCTTGCTCCGGTGACCGCGTTGGTCGGCGTATTTTGGGTAGCCGCAGAATAGACGGCTGCCGTGTTAACAGGCGTTTACAGGAGCGTGGAAATCGCTTCCGCTGATACGCCCGTCCGGCAAAGCTGAAGCAGCGGTCGACGTCGAGGTGTTGGCAGTAGCAACGGGTTGGTTTGACGACAGCATCGGCGGCAAGCTCTGCAACGAGGACGAACCGGCTTAGATGCTCGGTGAATCAGTTCCCTAGGTGTGTTGAGGCGGGTATCGATGCGAGAACAACCGGCAGTGATCGAGCATGCGAGCAGCCGACTCGTAGTGAATGGACGCGATGACGGGATGCATGGGGGCTGAGTCTCCCCGCCAAACCAAACCCGCGTCGTCAAACCAGTCGGGCCCGTAAATCTCAATCACGAACAGCAGAGGGTATTTATGCAAGGTTTCCCAATCTCCATTCAACTCCTTGAGCGGCTTGTCCACTACAACGCTGTGAACAAACGCCCAGACACACTCCCACGTTGCACAAATCCGCTCCTGCTGAGCCCCCCTGGCCACCAGCGGTTCTGAATCGTCCACCGGCGTAATCCGAACCCGATACGACGTTCCATCAGTTGGCCGATCACTCTGAACCTTATGAGAAATGCTCATCATGGTACTCCCTCTATCACTCCCGCTTTACGCTCGGCCTGCCGCCGCTTCAATCCACTACACCCTACGAAACGAACCGTTGAACCCACCTACCCACCCCGTCGAAGACGCTCTCACCGACGTTCTGTTGCACAAGACGATTCTCACGACTCACCACTTCTCCCAGCGGCGCGCTGAGGATCCTCTGTGCCGATCGTTGTCGTACGGTCCCTTACCTCGATATCGCCGCCTTGCGTCGTGTGGCCTGGTTCACAACGCGATCGCCAATTTGGCGCTCAACTTCAGTCTTGACCTGGCTCGCAACCCGCACGAAGTTCGCCAGGAATTCTTCGACATTGGTGGCCCAAGCGCCCAGGTATTTGTAGCGGCCGAGCCACTGGAACGTAACCAAGTCGTGCTTGACATCAATGATCAGGCACGTTGGGCCGCGTCGATTACGGCGCTGCCCTCGTTTGCTAGGGTCGAAGGCGCATCGCCAACGCTCGCCCAGCTGAGGCATCGTAGGGGCCATAGACAATGCCCTAGTTGCGCGCGCCGATCGTTCGCGTCTGTCGGGACGCAGCTTGCAGAGGGACTCTCATTGCGATTGGCTCCAATCCTTATCTGAATTCACAAAACCGTCGAACCGGCCAAGCCTCTTCCGTCGAGGTATTCACGCCAAGTCCGGCAGACCCACCGGCGCGGATTGTTGCAGCGAATCTGCAAAGAATATCGAAACAAGTCACATCGGTACCGTAAACACTGACGGCGCCGAACGGCGCTAATGTCGCGTGTCGGGGCCGAACTGTTCTTGTACGCGTTTCAGAAGGAAGTCTACGACGAGCCGCACGCTGTCGGGCATGTCGCGATGCGGGTAAACGATGTACACGTTATTGTGCAAATGGCTATAGTTCTTCAGCACCCGCTCAAGCTTCCCGTTCTCAACCTCATGCTGTACCAGTACGTCCGGAAGTCGCGCGACGCCCCGGCCATGTTGAATCGCGCCAAGAATCATGAGCTCGCAGTTGGTCTGAAAGTCACCTGTGACGGAGACGTTGAATGGCTTGCTGTCGGGTTCGCGAAAGTACCACTGGTCTCCGTTGGGGCGATCGGTGCACGTAATACAATTCAGGTGGCGCAAGTCGTCCGGAGTTTCAGGACGTCCAAACTCGTCAAAGTACTCAGGTGCGGCACAGATGACGTAACGAGCTTCGGAGAACTTTCGTGCAATGAGATTCGAGCTGTCCAGGTCGCCGAGCTTTACGGCCGCGTCGTAGCCGTTGCCGATGATATCGATCTCGTCGCTCGTGTCCGTCACGACGAGCTCAACATTGATGCCTGGGTACTTGGCGCTGAGCTCAGAGAAGATCGGCATGGAAATGTACGAGCAGATTTTTGGTGCGGCCAGGCGCACGAACCCGGATCGATCGCTGCTGAAGTCTCTTATTTCGCGTTCAATCCTGTGGATTTCGTCGGACAGGTTCTTGCAACGCGTGTAGAGAGCCTGGCCGGCGGCGGTCAGCGACAAAGAGCGGGTCGATCGATTGAGCAGTCGTGCCTGCAGGCGTTCTTCCAAGCGACTGATGCGTTTGCTAACCAAAGATCGTGAGACGCCAAGCAATTTGGCGGCGCCGGTGAAACTCTTGGACTGCACGACAAAGCGGAAAATCATGAAGTCACTTTCATAGGGCGTAACCGCCTGGTGCCGCCAGCTAATGTTCGACATGCTCTGCACCATTTTTGAGCAAAACCAAGGGCTTAGTAAATTAAAGCAGCGATAGTAGCGCGGCTGCACCAACGTATCTGCGCTATCTGGTAAAAACTGTCGGGCGCAAAGGGAACTATTGAGCGCACGCCGTGCGGCGCCGAATCACGGATGTAAGGGACAATCGGTTCTTTGCCAAGGTAGTTTGTTTGCCCTCTCAAGGAGTTGGTGAAAACCATCAATTTCTTCGAGCACCGACGTTTGGTCGGCACGATTTTGAGAATGTTGTGCTGCGGGTGTTTCCCTGCTTACAGCGACGTGCCTGCCACGAGGCCGTGTACAATGTGCATTCGACAACCGAAACCTGCTTGATCTCGACGTGCTACGCGGTCGAGCTGCGGAGAGCGACCCGTAGACCGACTGTTCGTGCTGCTTGCTTCATGTCAGGCTCCTGTTTTGCTCCGGCGACCGCATCAGTCGGCAGATTCGGGTAGAGATAGAGTAAGCCGCCAACGTGGTAACAGGTGTTTGTAAAACTGTGGAAATCGCCTCCGCTGAATTCATCCGTCTGGTGAAACTGGAGCCTCGGTCGACGTCGAAGCGCGTCCCGCAGCAAAACGTTGACCTGCGATATTGCTTTCGGCAGCTACAATGGGAATCCTGTTCGTCCGATCCGGGAAGCGCCGTCCCGCGGGACGGCGGTGCGGCAGGTGTTTTCGGTTTGTGAATGAGGTGGTTAGGAAAACGTGGTAACTCTGAGAATCGACGCACTGGGCGAGCTGGCGGTATTTCGCGATGGCGAGCTGCTGGCTTTACCCGCCTCAAAACGCGCCCGTGCGCTGCTCGCCTATCTGGCGCTGACCGCGCGGCCGCATCGACGCGATCGTTTGTGTGAGGTGTTTTGGGAGATTCCCGACGACCCCCGCGGCGCGTTGCGCTGGGCACTGAGCAAACTGCGCGGTGTGGTGAATGAAGAGGGCGCCGATCGCCTGGTGGCGGATCGTGAGCGCGTTGCGCTTGACACGGCGACCATCGCCATTGATATTCAGCGCCTGTCGTCAGAATTGAACGATCCGGTTTTGTCGGTCGAGCGGCTGCAAGCGATAGCGGAGCAGTTGCAGGAGCCTCTGCTGGAGGGTATCGATCTTCCGGATCAGTCACTGTTTCAACAATGGCTTACCTCCGAACGCAAAGACGCGATGCGCCTGCGGGCGAAAGCACTGGGCCGGCTCGCGTGTCATCCCGACCTTCCGCCGCACAATGCAATCGCCTGGACACGGGCATGGTTGGACCTCGAGCCCTTCGACACCGCTGCGGCAACCCAGCTAATGACACAGCTGGAACAACTCGGTGAGACCCGGGAACTCGAGCGGCTATCGCGGGAGCTGACGATGCGATTTCGTAACGCGGCCATCAGTTGGTCCCCGGCCACGCGGGCCCACACTCCCCCATCGGCCGAGGGCGGCGGTGACACCGTCCAGGTTCGACAACTGTTGGCACGGCAGAAGGTCCAGTTCTGCACGGCGGCCGACGGCGTGCGTATTGCGTACGCCTCGGTCGGGCAGGGCGCACCGATAATCAAGGCCGCCAACTGGCTGAGTCACCTCGAGCTGGACTGGGACGCGCCCATCTGGAGTCCATTGTTTCGGGAACTCGCGCGCAATCACTATTTCGTGCGCTACGACGAACGCGGTAACGGGTTGTCGGACTGGGACGTCAGCGAGCTTTCGCAGGAGGCGTTTGTCGCCGACCTCGAGACCGTCGTCGAGGCCACCGGGCTGGAGCGTTTTGCCTTGCTCGGCATCTCGCAGGGCGCCGCTGTGTCAATTGAGTACGCGGTCCGACATCCGCAACGCGTTTCCCACCTCATTTTGTTCGGCGGCTACGCGGCCGGCTGGCGGATTGATGCAACACCGGAGACGCTCAAGGAGCGAGAGGCGATCATGACGCTGACATCCAGCGGGTGGGGTCAGGACAATCCGGCTTATCGACAGATTTTTTCTTCCACCTTCATGCCAAGCGCAACTGCCGAAGAGTTTGGCTGGTTCAATGAATTCCAGCGTCGGACCGCCTCGCCCGCGAATGCAGTGCGATTCCTGTCGGCCTTTGGCGATATCGACGTGCGCGATCGACTGGCCGAGGTGTCGGTGCCGACGCTGGTGATTCATTCCCTGGGTGACCGGCGAATTCCGGTCACCGTCGGCCGCGACATCGCCGCCGCGATTCCAAACGCCGAATTCCTCGGCCTGGAAAGCGATGGCCACCTTCTGCTGGGACGCGAGCCGGCGTCGCAGATATTTGTCGATGCGGTAAGCGAATTCATCGCCCGCGCGTAGTTCGCGATATACGTTTTCAACCTGCCGACGCCCGGTCTGCTCACGACCAGGGTGAACACGATCGCGCCGGTCCGATTTGCTTGCGCCGGAGGTCAAATTCCACGCCCGGCACCACGCTCAATACAACGCTCACGGCCCACCATTCGCAACCGAACGAAACTTGTTCGGTGCGCTGCGGAGAAATGCGTTACGTATGAATGCCGAAACCGGTAAGGCGATAGACGAAATGGAGCACTTGGAACAGTCCATTCGCGACATTCTGCTGACACCCATAGGCACTCGGGTAATGCGGCGTAACTATGGTTCGAGATTGATGTATCTCCTCGATCAGCCGATGAATGATTTTCTCATCGCGTCAATACAGGCGGCGGTTGTGGAAGCGCTGACCAATTACGAACCGAGGGTCAAGCTCAGTCGGGTGATCGTCAACGGCGCTGATAGCGGCAAGTTAAGTGTCACCATCGAAGGGTTTTACGTGCCCGATAGCCGAGCGATTCGGCTCGAAAATATTTCGATTCGATAGCGGACGGCAAGAGTAAGGGATTACTTCTCGCAGGTAACGGAATATGCCAGAGAATGCGACTGAAAACATAGTTGACCATTTTTCCGACGGGCAGCCGAATGATGTGAGAGTTCAAGCGAAGCTCGATCATCATACGGCCATGTTAGGTGGTATCGCTCGTATTGGGCGAGTTGTCGAGGCCGCCGCTGACGACCCTGCAGATCCCGGAGATATCCCCAGAGTACTGGTGCAGATAGGAGGCATCAGTGCAGGCAGCTACGTGCGTAACTGGATGCCTTGGACCACGACGCGTGCAGGCCTGGACGGCGAATGGTGGGCGCCGGAGCAGGATGAACAGGTCCTTGTCATCGCGCCGTCGGGCAATCTGACTCAGGGTGTTATCGTCGGTTCACTGTATCGTGGCGCGCTGACATTTGACGCCGGTGCGGGCGATATTACCGCAAGAGACCCAATTCCCGGTGCCGTCGCGGGCGCGGCCGAAACAGAGAAACAAATTCACAAGCGCGTGTACAAAGACGGTTCGAGTATCGCTTACGACCGCAATAACCACAGTTTGTCCATGGTCGTGAAAAGCGCGCCTGAGGCCGCCAAGGAAATATCGGCAACCATTACGGCTGATCAGTCACTCGTGCTCACTGCCGGCAGCACTCAAATCACGATCAACCACGATGGCGCGGTCGATCTTGCTGCGCAGGGTAACGACATCACGATTTCCGGAAACGTGAAAGTTACTGGAACAATGGACGTCAGCTAACGGGGCTGATCCTCTGATTGCCGAAGAAGAAACAAGACGTGAGAGAAGAGTATGTCAAAAGCGGTCGCAGTAGAAGGCGATACCCAGGCACTGACCAGTACCGAAAAACTTCCGGCGGACACCGGCCAAACCGGATCCTGGCAGGCGGATACTCTCCAGGTGACCATCGGCAAGACAGTATCGGTGGGCGGCAAAAAAGTTGAACTAAGCGCGGTGATGACCTGGATCTATCAAGGCGGCACCGCGGGTACGAGTCCGATGCTCCCGGTTACCGATACTGCAACGCTGGCAGCCAGTCCGACAAAACTCAAGGATGCGAATCAAAACGTTCTCGTTGAGGGCGACGAGGTGACGGGCACGGTTGATGCAGGCAACAAAATTATGGTTACGAAAAGCCAGGATGTGTTGAGAACGGCTTGAACACGACAAACGAGACACATTCTTCACCTGCCCATGCGCACGTCATCAGTCAGCTTTTTGCGCCGGTAGTCGCGATACAAAACCACTTCAAGGCTAAGCAATGAGCTTGTTTACCAGCATCGATCTCTCTGAACTGCCGCCACCGAGTATCGTGGAGGACCTGGATTATGAAGTCATATTGGCGGCGACAAAAAGCGAACTGCAAAGGATAGCGCCGGAAATAGCGGTCGACAGTCTTTTGGAAAGCGACCCCGTCAGCAAGCTGCTTCAGGTAATGGCTTATCGGGAAATGCATCTGCGACAGCGAATCAACGAATCGGCGCAAGGGGTCATGCTGGCCACGGCGACAGGCGCCAACCTCGACAACCTGGCGGCGCTCGTCAATATTCAACGTTTGTTGCTTGAGCCGGGTGATCCCGATGCTTCCATTGACCCGGTCTATGAGGATGACGATCGCTTGAGGGCGCGCACGCAGCTGGCCTTCGAGGGTTTTTCCACCGCCGGGCCCAGAGGTGCGTATCTGTTCCACGCACTTTCGGCCTCTGCCTTGGTGAAAGACGCGGCGGTGTATTCGGAAAGTCCGGGCGAGGTGGAAGTGCGTATATTGAGTAGCGAGGACAATGGCATCGCGTCAAGCGAATTGCTAACAGAGGTGGCAAGCGTGCTAAACGCCGATGAGGTTCGCCCCATCACCGATCTGGTTAGTGTGAAATCCGCCGAGATCGTTCCCTACACCATAAATGCGACGTTAGTACTGTCTCCGGGCGTCGGTTCCCGGGAAGTACTCGAATCCGCGCGAGCGGCCGCCCAGGCGTTTATCGACAAGCACTCGAAACTTGGCAGCGATATCAGCCGGGCTGCTCTGTTCTCCGCACTCTATCATCCGGGCGTACAGAACATAGAGTTGCACGAGCCGAGCTCGGATATTCTCGTTGAGCAGAGCGAGGCGCCCTTCGGCACGATCGGTACCATTGATTCCGCGGAGCACCCAACGTCTGTCCCTCTCAATATGGCTGCTGCGGTCACCGTGGACCCGCGAAATCAAGAGATCGGAAAGGTGATTGTTACGCCGGCAAACGATGAGCGAGATATTTCTCACTATGCGCTCTACTGGGGTGGGAATAACGCACAAAAGCTGCCTTTGGGCACGAAAATCTATGTTTCCTCGGGTACGGAGTTGGTCCTTGATCATGGCAACGTCATCAACTTACTAATTACCAATCTCGACAGCACGATCGTTTTTTTGCAGGGGCAAGATTACACGGTTGAAAACGATACGGTCTCTATACAAAACGCCCTCATGGAGGGTGCCCCGCTTCGCGTGAGCTATGAGTTACCGGCAATCGCCAAGTTGGAAAAGGGCGGTGAGCTCACACACATTCTCGATCCGTTTATTGGGATACCGGGGGGCGCCACTCACATAATTGTGTTCACCGAAAACGAGTTCGGCGAAATGGTTTATGGCATAAGCACGGAAATATGAGTCTGAGAAATAGACCCATGCCGAACAACAGAATTAACTCGACCTTGGAGGCGATTCAATTCATCAATGAATCGTCCGCGACAAACACCCTTACCGGACGTCTGCTGGTTGGGCATGATCGCGATCGACGGGATATCGGCGCCTACGAACTACACTGGGGTAGCGACGAGCAAACTCCCAACGGCGCCGACAGCCTGATCGTTGAATACAGCGCCGAGAATATTGGTGGATTGCGTCGGTCGAATTACGTGTTCAAAAGGCCCCTGGTTCACTCGTTTACGGATACTGTGATGCCCGACGGCGCGTCCCATTTTCTGGTATTCGCCATAGACGAGAACAATCAACGATTGCTGTACGCATCTCGCAAATTGTTGAATGAGGAACATTTACTGCCCCCAGGCGCTACAGCACTCGAACGTCGTTTTTCGGCAACGAGCGGGCGATTGAGTCAACTTCCCGTGGAGATAGACACCCTCTGGGACCCATCGCGCTGCCGGCCAGAACTCTTGCCATGGCTGGCGTGGGCGGCGTCGGTTGACATCTGGTTCGACAACAAAGACGACCCGACCGAAGAGGCGAGCCGGCGACGAGAACTAATACGCAAGAGTGCGTTCGTGCATCAACATAAGGGTACTCGGGCGGCAATTCGGCAGGCACTGCGTGCCTTCGCCAATGTCAATATTACGCTCAGCGAATGGTGGCAACAGACGCCGCCGGGAATGCCTCACACCTTCAAGCTGGATCTGTTGGTCAACGGCAATCTGTTGGGCATTGCCGGCGCAGATTTAGATAGACGGTTGAGACAGGCGATCGATGCCATCAAGCCGGTACGCAGCCATTACACATTTACCGTCAGTACGGTTCAGACGACTCAGCTGCGCGCCGCTGCCTCGAGTGAGGCGATCAGTTACAAGCGTTTCAATATGGCGGCAACCCTCTAGCGGACGGCCAAGGAAAAGCGAGCACCAGCCGTTTCGTTCTCGCAGTTTTCGCATCGAGTGATTTAGCTAATTCAGGACATTGACATGAGCACAACCCTAAGGCCGGTAATAACCGATGAGGGCATCACGGCGTTAATCGACGCCAGAAATCGCGGTGTGTCGGCAAGAATCACCCAGGTTGCGGTGGGTAACGGCAACGGGCCTTACACCGCTACCAAAGACATGACGGCTCTCAAGAATGAAATACAGCGTGTGGTGGTTGCCGGCGGTGAGCTGTTCGGGAGCTTGCAGAATCAATTACATCTGACTGCGGTCGTTCAAGATGACGGAGACAACGTTCCCGATGTTTACTCAATTTTCGAGATAGGGTTTTTTCTCGAGACCGGCGAACTCTTTGCCGTATACGCATCACCTGATGAGAAGCTTGCCGAAAAGGTCTCCAGTACGGATTTCGTGCTCGCCTTTGACCTGGTCCTCACGGGCGTCGAGGCGGGTGGGGTAGTGGTTGACGGGACGGCGCAACTGGGAATGCCGGTTGCCCGAGATAACCTGCTCATCGGCAAAAATACGGTGAAAATTCATACCCAGGCCGAATTCGACGCGATATTCAATCAGGGTGACGATACGGAAATTCAGGAAAACGTCACAATAGCGTTAAGCCCTATTCAGCAGCTTGATCCGGATGGCGCTTCGGCAGACGGTGGTAACACCGGCGGCGACGGCCTGGTCAATGGAGCATCTGGTGGTGTGGGCGACGGGGCGCACAATACGTACAACGGCCGCCCGGCGTATGTTCTGAGAAACAGTCTGCGAATAAACAGTAACGTCAGCATCATCGGTTTTAATCAGGAAGATACGATTGTTGCAAAAGGTAGCGCCGACGCACGGATCAACATTGTCGGTACTCCGCAAACGCCGGTAACGGGCATCAGGTTTTACGGCTGGAGCTTCGACGGCAGAGGTGGGGTTGGCGAATTAGGTGGGAATCTCGTCACCAACGAGAATGGCGGCGGCATTCATATGGAGCACGCAAGGCAATGTCAACTGAATTGCAAGATTGTCAATCACAAGACAGAACTGTCTGGCGGTGCGATCTTCGGCGGTGAGGGCGTCTCTCAGATAACCGCAAGCAATTTACAGCATAACGTCGCCAGCAATGGCAGCGGTATATTCGGCTGCGACGACTCGGAAATTCGTCTAGTCAACTGTGACGCGGTCGAGTGTTTGAACAGTACCATTTACCGCAATGACGGCGCCGCTCCCACTGTGTTGTCCCACGGCGGCAAGTTGAAGACTAATGACGTCTCGGTAAACGGCGAAGCCGTATTCAACGCGGACGCGAGCTTCGAGAACTCGACGAAATTCAACGCCGCCACGTTCCAAAGCGATGTTGAATTCCATGGACCCGCTGTCTTCCAAAAAGAAGTGACTTTTGATACTTCCCGGTTCACGGATCAAGCGGTCTTCGACGGTTCGGTCACATTCGGCTCGGTTTCTACTTTCAATAACGGAATACAAGCGACTTCTCTCGACGTAAGTGGAAATGTAGACGTTGGCGGCACGATAACTACAAAGGGTTTTCTCGGTGTCGGCACGGACTCTCCGGTGGTCGCGCTTACGCTGGTAGCCACGGAAGGGGGCGTTCCGGTAGGTATAACCCAGGGAAATTTTGGCGGCGACGCCACTATGGAATTGACGACACAAGACGCTGGCGGAAACCAGGCATCACGCATTTGTCTAAGAGGAAACGCAGACAACTCTGACATCGAGTTTCTTCGCGGTGCGCGAAATTCCGAGGCCGTTACCGTGATTATTAAAAGCGGGACGGGTTTCGTCGGCATAGGCACCGCTTCGCCGACATGCCCGCTCCATGTCGAGGGTGCTGCAGACATTTCAACGCCAGGCTATGGTTTTCTCAATAGAGGCAGCCCCACGGGCAAGGTCAATAATACCGGGATTCGCCCTTACTCAATATCGGCGTCCAATCGAGTAAAGGCTGCAGAATTCAATGCAATGTCGGATGGCAGGATCAAGCGCGTTCATGGTGAGTCAAATCGCGAAAACGATCTTGGCGTGTTGTTAAGGCTCAAAATAGCCGACTATGGTTACGTCGATAGTTACGAGTACGGCAACACAACAAAAAAGGGCCTCATCGCGCAGCAGGTGGAGACGGTGTTTCCGCAGGCAGTGCAACAATCGCAAGATTTCGTTCCCGACATTTTCGCAATGAGCGAGAAAGTGGAGTTCGCGCCGAATTGCGCGGAGCTTACGATTGAGTTGAAACAAGCTGTTGATCTATCGGTTGGCGACCAAGTCCGGTTTATCGACGAAAAGCACGGAAAAATCGACAAGCCCGTGAAGTCCGTCTCCCAAGACCAGCGGTCGTTTACCGTAGGTGAATGGGATTTTCGCGAGGGCTTAGAAAAGATCTTCGTCTACGGTAAACAGGTAGATGATTTTCGAACCATTGACTACAGCCGCATATTGATGCTCTGTGTAAGCGCGGTTCAGTCTCAGCAGGACCGGCAGCGGAAAATGCAGCAAGAGAACAGCACATTGTCGACGAAGGTCGATCGAATTCTAAGAGAGTTCGGGGAATTGAGAGCAGAAGTTGACTCGCTTCACGCAGTGCTCCTAAGTGACTCGACCGAACAATAGAGACTCATTCAACCTGAAACATTGTCAATTCACTTTTGATGAAGGAGAAGCTTGTGGCTTTCTTGCACGGCGTAGAAATTGTAGAACTCGATGGCGGCCCACGTCCGATAAGCAGCGTAGCCTCATCGGTAATCGGCTTGGTTGGCACGGCCAGAAAAGGCCCGACCAACGTACCTACTCTGGTAACGGGTTCGCGTAAAGAAGCCATCGCGAAGTTCGGTGCGCCCGATGGCGTGAGTACGATACCTGATGCGCTGGATGCGATTTTTGATCAGACAGGCGCGTTGGTGGTTGTGATCAACGTCCAACCGAAGGAAGCCGTTGCAGCCGCGGAATTCACACTCGAAGAAGGTGTTGTTGAGCTTGCGCACTCTTATGTTTCAGATGTCGTGGTTACGGAAACGCTGGAAGGCGAAGAAACCGTTACCTACGTTGAGGGGAGGGACTTCGTCATTACGAGCAAGACCGGTGTTCAGGGCCTGGATGAGCTTGCAGTCGTGGAAGGTAGCGCGCTGGGTCCTGGCGCCACAATTTCAGTGGCCTATTCCGTGGCGAGGACCACGCCTGCCACCAAGACGAATGTAATCAGCAATGCGAACCCGGACGGCGGCATTCCGGGATTGTTGGGTGCAGAGAGCAAAATCCATGTGACTCCAAGAATCATTATCGCTCCCGGCTATAGCGACGATGTTGACGTGGTCAATTCGATGATTTCGGTAGCAGACCGTTTGCGCGCGATCGCCATCGCCGACGGTCCCAATACCACCGACTCCGCTTCGATCAGTTTCCGACAGAGTTTCGACAGCGCTCGACTCTATATAGTGGATCCAAACGTTGTCGTGTTTGACAGCGCGACGGAAAGTGAAGTGAGCCAGCCGGCTTCGGGCCGCGTTGCCGGTATCGTCGCAAAATCGGATAACGAACGGGGTTTCTGGTGGAGTCCATCGAACCGAACGATGCTTGGCATCGTCGGTACGTCGCGTGCGGTCGATTTTGCTCTGGGCGACAAGCTGTCACGGGCAAACTTACTCAACGAAAATCAAGTGGCGACGGTTATTCACCAGAACGGCTATCGCCTTTGGGGCAACCGTTCTTGTTCCTCTGACAAGAAGTTCGCATTCATCAGCGTGCGCCGCACCGCGGATTTGATCAACGATTCGTTGTTGCGCGCGCATTTGCACGCGGTCGACAGAAACATCACCAAGACCTACATCGAAGACGTCACGGAAGGCGTGAACAGCTATCTGCGCTTCTTGAAAAGTATCGGCGCGATTATCGACGGTCGGTGTTTTGCCGATCCGGACCTCAATACACCGGATCAAATTGCGCAGGGCAAGGTCTTTTTCGACTTTGACTTCACGCCGCCGTATCCGGCCGAGCACATTACGTTCCGCAGCAGTCTAATTAACGATTATCTAGAGGAGATTTTCGCGTGATCATACCTAAGGTATTAAAGAACTTTAATTTGTTTGTCGACGGTAACGGCTTTGCCGGTTTGGTGGAAGAAGTCACGTTGCCCAAGCTGACGTTGAAGATGGATGATCTTTACAACGGCGGCATGGATGCGCCCATCGATCTGGAAATGGGCATGGACAAACTCGAGTGCAGCTTTTCGCTCTCAGAATACAATGAAAACGTGATTCGGCAATTTGGTCTGCGTGACGGTGCACAGGTTTCATTGAGCCTGCGCGGCGGTTTGGATGCAGAAGCCGGCGTCATACCCGTCGTCGTTAACCTGGTCGGGGCCTGGAAAGATCTGGATACCGGCAGCTGGAAGGCGGGAGAAAAGGCGCCGCTGAACGTGAGCGTTACCCTGCGCTACTACAAGCTGACAATGGATGCGCAAGAGTTGATCGAGGTGGACGTAACCAACATGGTTCGAGTCATTGACGGTGCCGATCAGCTGGCGGACATGCGCGCCGCTATTGGCCTCTAGGCGTATCTGGAACGGCGTTGGGAAGCTCGCCCGTGCATTGCAATACACGAAACATCTTTGCGCCGCCACAGGCGGTTGATGATCAATCGCCTGTGGCGGTGAAGTGCGTGTTTATCTATCAAGTCGCTGCTGCTGAGGTGAGGCCGTGCTGCCAAAGGTACTAAAAAATTTCAATTTGTTCATTGACGGCCGCGGTTACGCCGGACGTATCGAAGAAGTGGCGTTGCCGAAACTCGTTCACCGAACAGAAGAGTATCGGCTCGGCGGTTTGGATACTCCGGTGCAGGTGGACATGGGCATGGAAAAGCTCGAATGCGATCTTACCCTGAGTGAGTATGACGCCGATGTCATCAAGTTATTCGGTATTGAAGATGAATCTTTGTTGCCTACCGTATTACGGGGTATCGGCTTGGACGCCGTCATCAATGCCTTGACCGGCTTTGTACCGAGAGGGCAAATCCCGTTGACGATGCGGGGCGGTTTGAGCGACGAGGCGAACGACAGAGTCGTTCCCGTTGTGGTCTATGTGGAGGGGAGCATTATCGAACTCGATCTCGGCCAGTGGAGGGCGGGGGAAAACGCCGCCTTGAAAGCTCGCCTGGCGCTGCGTTTTTACCGATTAACAGTGGACGGCGAAAATCTCATTGAAATTGATGTCGATAACAGAGTTCGGAAGGTGGACGGCATCGATCAAATCAGCACTTCCCGAGTACTGAGACGGACAGGGACAATCCGGCGACTCGTTGTGTAGTTGATTTGTCGGGGAGCCTCGAATTAGTGATTTGTATTTATTTGCCAAGGAGCGAGTGATGAATACGCCAGAGTTAAAAAACATTAACCACGGTCAGCCCGAACGCGGTTTGCCCGTTTCCGGCGAGACAATTCGACTGCAGTATCCGCTGTCGGTTGACGGCATGCTGATGGAAAGTTTGACCATGCGCCGCCCTCTGGTGCGAGATCGCCTGGCGGCTGAAAAAGCCAGCGGCAGTGAAGTGGAAAAGGAAATACGTCTGATTGCCAATCTGTGTGAAATGGCTCCTCAGCATGTCGAGCTGTTAGACCTGGCGGATTATTCGAAATTGCAGGAGTGCCTGGCGGGTTTTTTGTCCTAGAGCCCGATCGATTGCGCGATGCCGTGTTTGTGTTGGGGCAGCGCAGCGGTTGGGGCTTGGGTGAGTTGCTCGATCTTGAAGAAGACGAGCTGCTGATGTGGTTGGAAACCGGGCGGCGGGTGTTGGCGCAAGCGGAACAAACGTGAACAAAGAACACATACAGAGTAAGTCCCATTTGAAGAATGGTGCTTTTTCCTGCTGCGGGCTGTTTGCTGCCGGAGGCGCACTGCGTGGCGGAAAGGAACGCTTGTTCGGCGAAATAGGGCTGCCGGGCCTGTTGGATACGATAGCGCTGCCGCGCTTTGGCTTTGTATATCAGTTCTACTCCTATCCCGTTCCCTATGAGTGGCTCAACGAGGGCACGGCGCCCGGCGCGGACGGAGAACAGGCAAGAGACGGCCAGAGCACCTCTGTGTATCACTACAATCAGCACGATACGATACGGATCTTCGAGTCCAGCGCGCTCTATCGCTTGTTAGTCAGTAAGAGTATCTGGAACGTTTCCAAAACAGACGTGTGGTTCAAGGACAGTTGTTGGTTCTCTACCCACCCGTCAAAGCAAAAAAGTGCTGACAAAGAACGGGCGAGCATTCCTTGCAATAAAAGCGCCAGCGGCTTTGATGATCCGGCCAATACTGGTGTCGTGAAGGTTGACGTACTGAGGAAACCAACAATATCAGGCAGATTTGTGAGCTCGATTCTTTCTAGCAACGCAAATGGAAAAAGCAAAGGCGACCAAAATGTCGGGTTGATGAGCCGCGTTGACGTGCCCACTTCCTTTGACCCAAAAAAGAGGACGGAAAAGAAGAGGAAAGCGAGCGCTGTGGATAGGCTATTTCGCGATATGAATGCGAGGGGGTCCAAGAACGCTGTTCAGCTTGCCTGGAAATCGCTCGGGAAGTTTGGTGCGGCAAAATACACTGGTCCGATCGACAGGAATACACCGGATGTCAATACGGACTATGCGAATACTACACCAGCCGGTCAGGCAGACCTGAGCACTCTGCAACAGGAATCGATTCAGCGAACAATAAGGACACTGGCGACAAAAAGTACCAACGATCAACGTGAACGCAATGCGCAGTTCAGTTCGCTTCAGCAAAAGCTGAAAGAGGTGGAGCAAGTCAATAATCAGGACATGCGCCGCTTGCAGCAATCGGTGCAGGAGCTCGTAAATATGTTGAGCACTCGGCGACAGCCGGTTTCCTTTTCTTCTTCGAGACCACCTTCGCTCTATGGAAGGCTCAAGTAGTGATTTCGTCAGTATGGCATGGATGGGCGAGGGTTGAATGATGATGATGTTGCTGGGACCCGTGATTTTTTCCGTTGAAACGTCTGCCTACGAGCAACTGCAGCGTAATTCCCAATACCAATGGGCGTCTCAGGGTCGTTTGGGGCACCCGATTTTGAAGCACCTGGGCATCGGCGGGCCCGCCTACCAGTACGTCGGGCCTGGTGATGAGAGCATCAATCTGAACGGCACCATGTTTCCCCAATACAAAGGTGCGCCTGGCCATATATCACTAATGCGTTTGTCGGCGGGTTTAGGTATTGCTTTGCCGTTGATTGACGGCAACGGTTTTATCTATGGGCGCTGGCTCATCGAAAGCATACAAGAAACCAAAAGCGTTTTCTTTTCCAACGGTAATCCGCGCAAGATTGACTTTAGCCTGAGCTTGAAGAGGTACAACGAAGACCTGATGGTCTTTTAACCTGACGGGAAAACCGTCGGAGACTTCCATGCCGAATTACTATCGAACCAAGGCTGGCGATACCCTCGATTGGATCTGCTGGCAGTACTACGTCAAGGAGATCAACTTGGGTTCGGCGGCAATGGCCATAGACCCAAGCCTCTTGACTGATTCGGCGGTGCTCGACAGTGGCTTCCTGTTAGGCCCCGAATCCGATGAAATCGCAAGAGGAACGGTGGAAAAAGTGCTGCGGGCCAACCCCGGCTTAGCCGCGTATCCGCTCACCTTGCCGGCGGGCTTGGCTATTCTGTTACCCGACCTGGACACGGTCTCGGCCGACAACGCTTCCGTCAAATTATGGGATTAGTGAGTCACCCTATGTCATCGCGACGGAGTCAGATGTTCACTGCAACCCTGACTTGCGAAAGTAGATCATGGCGATACCAACCCTAGCGCGATTGAGCAGGCTGAGTGCGCCCGCGTTCAAAATCAGAGTTGGCGGTTTTCTTTCGAGCCCGGTACTCGATGAACGGCTCGTTTCGATCAGCGTGACGCTCAACAACGGTGAGGTGAGTGATCAGTTGTCACTCGAATTTGACGACCGCAGCACCGTGTTTGGCGGCATCAGCTTGCCGACTCAGGGCGTCGTCCTTTCGGTGTCGCTCGGTTATGAAGCCTACACCGTGGAAATGGGGGAATTTATCGTAAACCGCGTGAGCTCGAGCGGTTCCAGCGGCGGCAGGACGCTGAGCGTTGCGGCAACTCCGGCCTTGCTCAATGCGGATTTCACGCGTACCTGGGCCGGCCAGACGATTGGCGAGATTGTCGGCGCCATTGCGCGCGAGCACAAGCTTACGGCCAAGGTGAGTCCAACACTGAAATTCGAAACGATTGACGTCGTCAATCAGCTTAATGAATCAAACTCGGCGTTTCTTGCTCGTCTTGCCGCGCGTTATAACGCCGTTTACAAACCGATGGCCGGTAATTTGCTGTTCATGGCAAAGGGGGAGGGCACATCGGCTTCCGGTTTGCCCATGCTGCCTGTGACTATTCCGCCGCACGACGTGATCCAGTGGAACAAGAGTTTGAATGAGCAGCTCAATGTCAAGAAGGTTTGCGCCTACTGGTTTGACCATATCAGCGCGACCGATCAAGAGGTTTATGTGCCGTTTGGCCCGCTGCGGGCGGGCGACAAGGTGCTTCGCCTGCCTCATCTCTTTAACAACGAATCCGAGGCGGCCGCCGCCGCCAAAGCCAGTTTTGACGAAATCAATCGCGACGATGAAAGTTTGAGCCTGACCATGATCGGCAACCCGGATATCACGGCGGAAGGCAGGATACTACTGACGAACTTTCGCAGCGGCGTGGATGGGAGCTATATCGTGAAAAGCGCAACCCACAGTTTCAGCCAGGACGGATATCAGACCACTGTTCGTGCCTACGTCGAACCGTAGATGTGTCGCTGTTGATGATTAGATAGCCGTCAGCGTGGCGATCGCCCGAGACCGAAAACCTATGACTCTTTTAGTGCCGGAGAAACATGATTTCTGAACCCACGTTGGATATAGAGACGAACTGGCAGCAGCGGAATTACAGTGATCTGCTGGCGGAGATCGACTGTCTCAAGGCTTCGCTTCGCAAGCAGCTGTCCGCTCGAGCGGACAACACCGGCGCCGCCAATGCTGAGCCGGCAACGGTATTGCGTGAAGCGGGTCAGCAGGGCGCGAGTACCGCGGAGGCCGCGCAGCGTGTCCCTGCTCCACAGGCTGCCGTCAGCGCGCTTGGCACCGCCGAGAATAGCGCCTTGGTGGACGAGCCCAGGCACTCGTCGGTCATGTTGAATAATCTTTGCGAGCTTTTTGGCTTATCGTTGTTTGAGCGCCAGCTATTGCTGCTATGCATGGCGACGGAGCTGGATGCAGAAGTTCCCGCGTTGTGTGTGGGAGTCTTCCAACAACCCAGCCCCTGCATGGCGCTGGCGCTAATGTGTTTCGACGGCCACTGTTCCGCAATGTCCCAGGATGCGCCGCTCGCCTATTTTCAACTGATTGAGCTAAAGCGGGACAACAATAGCTTTGTTCGCCGAAGTCTGGCTATCAGCGAGTGGGCGCTCCTTTATCTAACCGGTGCCCCGGTCCTGGACCCGTTACTGTCAACGGTCATGCATCCGCTGAAACCATTCGAGCCGACGCTCCCCACGCCGCGCAAAACGGCGGAACTGCTCAGTCGAGCGCGGCAACACATCGGGCGACGTATCGAGGAAGACACCGGTGACAGTCAAACGGCAGTGCAGCTAATTGCAGAAACACAGGACGATCTGCGTCAGGTTGCCGCGCTCGCGGCAAACCATGAGGGAAGGGAAATCTATGAATTCAGCATGTATCAAGTGTCACTGCGCGCCGACGAGCAGCATGCCTTGTTGCGGCTCATGGCACGGGAGGTGATTTCCAGGCAGTGTTTGGTGCTGATTGATTGCCGGCGTTTGGTGGCCGGCGGCGAGTCAAAAGCGGATATTCATGTGCTGTGCAATTGGTTAGATTGCTTACTTCGCGATTTTCCCCATGCGTTTCTGTTGTGCGGGCCTGAACAGATCGAGTTGCCACAAACAAAGATACACTACCATCGGATACCGTCTTTACCGGCGGATGAGCAGCTCCAGCTTTGGCAGCACTGCCTGCGGGAAAACAGCAGCGATGAAATGCAGTCAACGCTGCTGGAATTAAGCACCCAATACAGCCTCACTGCTACGCAGGTGAGGTCGATCAGTCGGAGCGCCGCGATCGCCCACGGGGTTTCGATGGACAGCGAAACAAGTCCGGAGGACTTGCAGAAAGAACTGTGGCAACACAGTCGAGAACAATCACGACAGAATTTGCACGGCCTGGCGCACGTCGTTTCTCCGCAAAATCTCGATTGGGATGATCTGGTCCTCCCTGAGAAAGAAAAAGGCGTCCTGCAGTCGATCGTGTCCCAGGCCAGACAGCGCAAGCTGGTGTACCAGCAGTGGGGATTCGCCAAACAGGTGCCCTATGGCCTCGGTATTTGCGCGCTGTTTTCTGGCGTTAGCGGCACCGGTAAAACCATGGCGGCGCGAATTATTGCGAGTTTGATGAATTTGGATCTGTACCACGTGGATATCAGCGGCGTCGTCGACAAATACATTGGTGAAACGGAAAAAAGACTGGAAAAGCTCTTTCAAGCGGCGGAAAACAGTGGCGCTGTCCTTTTGTTTGACGAGGCCGATGCGCTGTTCGGCAAGCGCACGAAAGTAAAGGATGCACGGGATCGGTATGCCAATACGGGCGTGAGCTTTTTGCTGCAGCGAATGGAGCGCTATTCCGGGCTTTCTATCCTGACCACCAACCTGCGCAGCGCGATGGACGCGGCCTTCACCCGCAGGCTGCGTTTTATAGTGCAATTTCCGTTTCCCTCCGAACAAGAGCGAGAACATATTTGGCGGCGCATGACACCTGCAAATGCGCCGACGGAAAACATCGATTTCAAAAAGCTGGCCCGTTTGGTGCTTGCCGGAGGGGCGATACGCAATATTGTGTTGCAGGCCGCTTTCATGGCCGCGGAAGCCAAACAGCCGATTACCATGCAGTGTTTACATGAAGCCGTTCGGCAAGAGTATGTAAAAGCAGAGAAGACGCTGGATTCAAACCTGGTCAAGGACTGGTAAATCCGACTTATCAACTGATTGCGGTGGGCAAATCATCATGGCTACGATTAAAGGGTTTCTGGAAAGCATCGTCGGAAACCTGAAAGAAAACTTCCCCGAGTTGAAAACCTGCGTTGTCCTGCCGGGCTTTCTCGAAACCACGGAGCTTCAGGAGGTTCATAAAAACACCCCCGGCGTGTTTGTTGCTCCCGTGGGCAACGGCGAGATTACCCACGTGGAAACCGGCGAGAGTGACATTACCTTACAGATGGTCATCTACCTGTTGGTGGTTGACCAGCCAGGCGAAGAAGATGGAATTAGCAACGCCACCGACAGAGAACGCATCGCACAAATCCTGTTGAGCAAATTACTGAGCCATATGAGCTCAACCGCACAGCGCTGGGATTTTCCCGAAGCGCATCCGGCAACGGCGATCGAAAGCGCGGACGTTCACGGATTGACCAACGATTTCATACCGCATACCAAAGACTGGCGTTTGGGTACCGCCGTGCTCGCCCGGGCGGCGGACCTCTATGGCGGACAGGACCCCATCAGCAACCTTGCGCTGTGGGCCATTACCTGGGAGCAGCGCCTGCGGCTGGGTGAAAACGATTTTACAGCGGATGATGCGCCAGTACCGCACGACCCGCAGGCGCCCGATGGCGCCGGCGGATTTCAGTCAGTTAATCCGTAAATGGCGAGGGGCGTGAAAACGCCCAAGATCGCCGCAAGTGGTTTATATCCGAATAGGCATGACTCATGGATGCAGAATGGAAAAAAGACGGTATCGTCTTACAAAAGAAAGCTGATGACGTTCAATATGAACCTGGCTTTTTTGCCCATCACGCTGCCGATCTCGTTCCGGAGAAGAGCGCGTTGCGCAATAGCGAATCAGTCAACCACACGCTGCCCGCGTCCAGCGGAGGTCAGGTAGCAATGCAGTTCAAAGACTTGGCGGACAGTCCAGAGCCCCAGTGTTCAGAAGGCCCAGTCATTCAGCGGAGGCCCGATCGCGCGGGTCTGCCCGACGGGCTGAAAGCCGGCGTCGAACGTCTTTCCGGCTACTCGATGGACGACGTCACCGTGCACTACAACTCCGGCAAGCCTGCACAAGTGCAGGCCTATGCCTACGCCCAGGGTACCGATATCCACCTTGGGCCCGGGCAGGAAAAGCACTTACCGCACGAAGCCTGGCACGTGGTGCAACAAAAGCAGGGAAGGGTAAAGCCGACGCTGCAAACGAAAGGAAGGGTAAACGTCAATGACGACGTTGGCTTGGAAAGAGAAGCGGATGTGATGGGCGCCAAAGCGCTTCGGATCCATTCATCCGCAGCAGATTGCCCGGTTTCCGACGGCGGTTTGCATGAATCGTCTCAAGATACGGGTTCTTCGCCTAATGTAACGATACAAAAAGTCAACAGGGGCCGATCTCGTCGCCAGGAAAGAAGCGCATACAATCCGCGCTACCGGCCACGCCCGGTCGTCAGAGTCGACGGACCACGCCAAAACCGTCATCGACTACTGGAAGAAGAAACACAGCAGGAAGAAGAACAGTGGCCGGAAAGTATTTCTTTTCAAGAGATGCTTGAGAATCAATATGCAACCGGTTACTTCAGACGCTTTGTGGCAACAGAATATACCACGGAAAATCCTGATTTCGTCATGTCAGTCAGACGATTGTATTCGGACTTCGGTAGTCCCGTTTATCGCACCAGTTTTCGGACTGAGCCTCAAATTTTCGAGCAGTTTGTGGAAACCAATTCGCCACAAGAGATTAATTTGCCACATGGTGGTCGAGAGAAGATAACTGAGAAACGCACTGATGGGACTGCGCAAGAACTAAGAGATGCGTATCGAAAGGCTCACAGGGAGATAATGTACCTTATGGAGTCTGATACTTTCAGCCGTTTCAAAAAGGACAAAACTTTTTTTCCACCAGCCTTGAGGGCCGTAGCTGCGGCTAAAAATAGCACCGCGAGACCGAATCTCTTTCAAAAAGGGCGGCGATATCTTTTCGGCAACAGAGTACTCACCATACAACAGCTCGAGCAGGAACTAGTCCGTAGTGATGTGGAGATCCCACTTGATGAGGTGATTGGACACCCACATGCGGTGAACTGTCTTTGGCTTTTCGCGCAAACCGAACGCGCGATCAAGAATATTGATTTCCTGGTTGCGCTCAAGCAGCTGTATCCAGAAGAGCTCGGTGTTGCTCCATACCGTGTCTTTGATGACATCTCCGCAATGAGAGTTTATATGCGATTTTTAGGTCTTGGCGTGCGATCGGAGGTCAATGCTCGAAATGATAGGCGGGACGAGGCAAGGAACGCTATTTTGGCAAACGACGATGATGCGACAAAAGATGCTTATATACGCCTGTTCTTAGAAATCCGGGACGCTGTTGACAATGGTACCTATTTCCGTTTCCGTAAGACCAGAGACTATCTAAGGGTCGTTCGCATTCTTAGACCCGACGCTGTGTAACCGAAGTAATCTTGCACAACGGCAAAACCGACTCCACGATAAAAAGGGAAAATGATGAGCAGTGACATTCTATTTGGCCGCTTCACCGGCCAATCGTTGCTGAAACACGGAAACCGTCGAATCCGGCTCACGCCCGAATCGACCACCGGCGCTGCGAGTGCGAGCCTCCCACTGCTGCAGGAGGCGGTGGAGCTCGAGGGCTCATTCGGAATCGTGGCGGGCCACATCGATGGTAAAACAATGTTCGAGGCCCGGGTCGAGGAGGTGGTTCCGCCAATTCTATCGGGGGTGCTCGATAAACTGCTCAAGGAGGGCGCGATCGACGCGGAGGCCATGCTGCCAGACGTGGAGAGGTCGATTCGGTCGCTGACCGGTCGCGCGGCGGAACCGTCGTCGCGTGGTCGGCCGCTTTGCGCGCTCGTCGTCGGTCACCGAAAAAGCGCCAAGGGCGCTGTATCGACGGATGGAGGTGTGGCCGAGTTCGATTTCAACAGCGAGTTGGCCGCGGAAATCAAAAAACGGGTAACTAAGGCTCGCGTTCAGATCGTCTTTCGTACTAATACGACCGATGGGTTGAAAAAGCTACCGGCAAAGGTCAATGCGTTGGGTCCGCATTTTATTCTGAGCCTCCACTGCAACGCCTTCAACAAGGTAGCGAGGGGAACCGAGACGTTGTTCTTCCACACGTCTGCAAACGGGAAGAAGCTGGCGAAGATTGTGCAGAGTCAGCTGCTCGGCGCGCTTAGGCTCAAGAACCGTGGCGTTCGCGAAAAGAAAGAGACGGATCGCGGCGCCCATCTCCTCAAATTCACCAAAGCGCCATGTGTAATCTGCGAGCCCTTCTTCATCGACAACAACGAAGATCTTGCGGTGGCGCTGCGCCGGAAGAATCGGCTGGCGGCCGCCTACGCCAGGGCAATCGATGAGGCAGCGGCGGAATTCTGGAGCTAGATGAGGGAACGCAGACGCCCCGTCGGTGGATGTATTCACGCACTATGGGTATAGACACCATGCAAGTCTATGCGAACAGTTGGACAACACGTGTGCCTACACCTGATAGAACGAGACTTGAATCGTGCTATATGACGTTTTCAGGGAGTGTATCGTGGCAAGGCCATTAATCCTCGTCACGGGGCCTGCGCTCCCTCGCCGAAGTGTTTGATCGGGGTATGCCGAACTGAGTCTTGGCTACGGACTCCATCTTCCGAACGAATCCGTCCACGTTTAGACCCGCTATGGCGGCCACGGCATAAAACCCCCAATGAGACGCCTTTTCCGTATCGACGGATTCCAGGACCAACAGACCCGCTTTCAACAACGCGTAGGCCATTGCTCCACTCACCGCGCTGGCTATTGGCCTCAACAGATACCACGTCAGCCACTGCGGCTCCCAAGCGCTTCGGGCGGAGTCATTGACATAGATACCTCGAAGGCAGTACAACACGCCTGCGATACCTCCCCAGAGCGCGCACTCAAGTACGAGATGTTGACTCAGTTGGAGAGAGTCTCTGTTGACCCAGAGTGCACCCAGAATGGCAAGCGCGCCCAATTCGTAAATCACGACAAACCACTTCAACATTGCTGTTCTTCCTTGCTATTCATCTGAACCCGTCGCTCCCGCTGAATGTCTTCTGGCAGATCGACTTGGAACCGCATTCCACTGTCACGGTACTCCGCTGTTGGCGGCGCTCCCGTACACTCCTGTAAAACACCGTCAGCGCCTGATTGGCATTTCCTGAAAGCCGATCGCCGCACGCCTGCGCCGGATCGAAAAAGAAGCCGCCCGTCCCCCAGATGGGGACGAACGGCTTTTGACGCCAGGGGAGGCGGCGGCGTCAGAACAGGAGATCGGGGTGCTTCGATGAGCGAAGAATAGGTGGCTATCGTGTTAACAAGTGTTTGCAGAAGCGTGGAAATTGCCTCTGGTATCTCACCTTTTCGTTGAATCCGACGCCGAGATCAAAATCGGCGTGTCTTCAGTGGCAAGGGGTGACATGCGCGCTGTCGGGCCGCGGACTCTAACTGCCTCAAACGGGGCCTTCCCACGCGCGCCGATCCGGTGCCCACCGCGCAGCCGCACCGGCATGATCATTTGTGCGAGGTGTTTTGGGGAATTCCCGACGATCCCCGGTGCGTTGGGATTCCCGTCGGGCTTTGGCGATATCGACGCGCGCAATCAATTGACCGGCGCGTCGACGTCGGGCCGGTGATCCGCTTATCAATTCACGTCATTTTTTCCGAAGCGTTTATCAAGGCCCTATGCAAATCACTGCCCCAAAGCATCTTCCTGTCGTTGACTAAATCGAAAATGGCTTTCGACGGGTCCGTACCGGGATCGACGGCAGCATTCTTAAAGGCCTCTTTGACATGTCCAGATATCACCCCGTCGTCGGTGTCTTCGACATACTTCTGAACTACTTTCAAATCGAAAACGTGGCTAAGATCAACATAAAGAGATCTTGCCAGATAGGGTTCTATTATGTTCCCATATTCGATCGCGGCTGCAGCTATTGGCGAGTTCAAGGCGACTCTCTCCGAGCTGGGTTTAGGGGCGAGTTCGTTTTGCTCATGTGCCTTGCGGCGATAGAAGTTGTCCCTTCTCTTTATTTTCCTGTGAGCGATACCAGCCACTCCCCGACTTCTGCGATCTTCGACAACATGTAAGAATCTACCGGGCCAAATGGCTTTCATGGTGTCGTTGTTTACCTTTCTTGCGTCCAGGAGCGTGTCTTGACGGATGCGAATGTGGTGTCTCGGATCATGCCCGTGAAACTCGACATCGGGAGGTGCCTGGACGTATTCCTCCGCGTTAAAGGCGGGATTGTCATCCTTGCAAATCAGGTGTATTTCCCGTCTTAAAGTTTTTAAGGCTTTTTGAAGGTTATGTCGAAATTCGCTTAGAAAAGTACTGACTTCATCCTCTGAATTCAGCGAAAAAGTATTCCGCAAAAGCGGTAGCCAGCGTCTGGATTTATCGTTCCTCAGCCCATTTTTACTACCAACTTCCGAAGGCGGTATTGTGTCTAACAGCATCTGCTCGAATCTTGGATTTCTTATTACCTCGAAAACTTCCTGCCATTGACTAAACGAGAGAACGCCCAACCCGATGTTAATGATCGAATCCTTGACCCATATTCCGGTAAAATCCCTTATGAAGCTTGCCGCTTGGCGCGTTTTGCTCCAGTCAGCCGCGCCGACACCTGCCTTGTCTTTGTACATCTGGAATCTATGCTTTTTGAGATTTCTTAGCCTTCTCATTGGCTCGATCGACATTTGCGTTAGTAACACACGAGACAAAAAATTCAAAAAGTGCACCATGTTTTTGTCGATCTGATTCTCATTCATCATGCTCAACGCAGTACTGGCGATGTATTTCTGCATGACGTTATGATAGGCCGCGCTCGCGAATCCCGGAACAAGTAGCGGACTCTCCATGAAAAACGCTGTTTCCAGATCCGTTGCTATATTGGCTTGAGCGAATCCTTTATTGCGAAACCGTTTGTTTGATTGACTTACGGGTATGCTTTCGATGTCTTCGACCGTCAACCATTCTGAACGGTAACGGCAGACAGACTCCGGCGGGGTGCGGTAGTTTAAATGGGATGGTTTGAGTTTGGGCGCCCTCAAGGGTGAAAAACGGATTCCCAATTTATCCGGGCAATTATCTACCAGATCACCCAAGTCTTGGGAATCGGATACCAGGTCCATGAGCCCTTTCGTCATAATATCGTCAAATCTATCGATTAACTTTTGCTGCGGTAAAGGCCTGCCTTTCTCTGTTTGTAGAAGAAATGGCGGGCTAACGAGCTCCAACGCATTACGCGAGTCCGTTTCCAGGATGAAAGGCAATTTTGAGATGACCATTATTGGTGAGACTGATTTTGCGATTTCCAGATGAGCAAGGTCCTTTAGTAACGGGGAATACTTCTCGCGTCCCAGTTCATCCACGGATTTGGTCTGGGCGAATTCATGTTCAAAGCCAACAGTGGTTACCTGCTCCTCGTAAAAGGACGTTTCAAATTCAACAAATCTCTGAAGCCGCTCCTGATAGTTTATTAAGTCCTTGAATGAAAAATCTCTTATGTGATCGAATTGAGAATCCTCTGGATTGATATCCTTCTTCGGGTCAAATCGTTGTACGGGTTGTTTGATCGGGTTGGATGGGCGCAACTTAGGTTTACTGTTGAAAACAGGCCCCGCAGCTAAACGTCTTATCCGAAATCCTTGAATGTCCGCATCTTTCTCCAGTTCGGGATCGCTGTTACCCGGCAAACCATTGAAGTGCATCTCGATTCGTGCCTGGCCCCTTTTTTGTTGTGCAACATGTGCAACCTCGTGATGTATGTCCTCAATTCTTCCTCTGCCTAAATCGATATGGCTTCCTTGCGTGCAAGATAGTCCCCCAACGCTGTCGGGTTTTGTAGAATTCAGCGTGACCAAAGTATCGCTAACGTCAGCACCCGTCACCTTGCGCGCCGCATCAATGTAGTTTGCTGACAAGCCCAGCTTGATTGGAGCGCTAAACGCAGATGCTTGCTCTGGAGACAACAAATCGTGATCCCTGATGTTGAGAACACCGCTTTTGTCACGGCTATCACCGCCTGGTTTGGCTGTTGGCGTGTCGCTTTTTAGTAGATGCGTATGCATTGCTCTAAAGTCCCAAACGCAATCCTTTACTTGGAACCATTTGCATGGTGATGTTCCAGTCTCTCTGACGGACTGTCGTTGTCGGATTCTTCGGTGGCAGGATCGAGTCCCGGAAATACCTCTACTCGGTTATCGATACCTTCGGCGTCTTGAATGGATGAAGATAAGCAAGCTTTGGCACCTGATGAAAGCTAACAAGTTTTTGGGAACGATTCACGACCGGAGTTGTAATCTTCAGGAAACAGAGCCGGTTTGCCAAGGCGCAGATCGTATCGGTCCCGAAGGAGCCGGACACGGGCGAAAGGGTATGGGATATTCGCCGTCGCTGCGGAATCGGCGGTGCTACCCACTACCGTGGCTCCGGGTGTTTCTTGAATCGTGAGCTGCCTGCTGTTGCTGCGACGCACGGTCCGATCGATAAAAAAACCGTCCGCCCCCCGAATGGGAGCGAACGGTTTCGACGCCGGCAGGGGGGATCAGGCGTCGTAACAGAAAACAGCTTGCGTCGGGATCGCCGATGTTGACCGACTTCAGGGTGATCGTTGTCCCGGCAACGTGTCAGAATCGGCGCCGCCGATAAGGACGTCGTTGCCCGGGCCGTCGCGGACCACGTTCTGGTCGACGGCGAAGAGCGCCGTCTTTATGGTCCCCGTACCAGCCATCTTGTACGTGACGGCGACCCGGCCATTGGGCAGCGCCGTCGCGTCGATCTGGGCGCCGTTTCCATCGGCGACGATAAAATCGTCGCCCGCCTTGTTACCGTCGCTGCGGTAGCGCTGGCCGCGGACCTGGTGCCTGCCCCGGTCCTTGTCGTAGAAGATGATGAACCCGCCGTCGTCTAACGGAGCGATGGCGGGCTCATTGTTGTTATCGGGACTTCGACCATTGGTCAGGCCGGCAAGCTTCCGGCCGGTCGTCGCGTCGCCGTTCGCGTCGAACATCTGGAACTCGAGATCGACGTCTCTGCCGCCTCTGGTCCAGGCGATGACGAAGCCCCCATCTGCAAGCGCAGCCAACCTCGAATGGAAGGTCTGTTCGTCCCGATTTCCGGTTTTTCCGGATTTCACCGTCGAGCCGTCCGGCCGGACCACGCGGTAGTGAAGTTCGCCGCTGCGGCCCTTGCCGTCCGGATCCACGACGACGACGACGTTGCCGTTGCTCAGCGTGTCAGTGTCGAGCGTAGCCTTGTCGCCGCCCGTAAACCTGTCGACAAACTTGCTGCGCTGGGGTCCGCCATGCACTTCCTGTCCGCCGTCCATTCCGTCAAACCTCACGTCGATTCTCCCGGAATCCTGTTCGTCGACCCAGAGCACTCTGTAGCTGTCCTCGTCAAGGCCGGTGACGACCGGGTTGATGTAACGGCCGCTCGAGTTCACATACTCTGCGAGCTGGCGGCCGATGAATCGGCTTTGACCAGAGTCATCGATCCGATAGGTTCTCGCCATGACGTGGCCGGTGGAGGGCTTTGTTTCGGTGACGATAACGAGATGGCCGCCCGGCAGCGCCGCGATGTCGAACTCCCGCTCATCGATTTCGTTTGGGAACGTAAACGGAATTTCACCGCCGATCCTGTCGCCGCTCCCATCGAAGACCTGCCCACGGATATGAAATCCGGCGCCGCCGGTCCGGCTCGAATAGGCGACAAGGAAGTTGCCGTTGGACAGCGTGACTATCTTCGGGTCAGCCGCCGTGGCGCTTGTGCCGGCCACGAACCCGAAAAGAAGAAAAACAAGCCTAAGAAAATGGTGCATCTGCCTATTCCTTTGCATTTGTTGGATTGATCGATTGTCCCGAGAGCGAGGTTCGCCCCGCTCATCTACAGGCTCTGCATTTATCCCGATGACCGCGTTGGTCGATGCATTTTGGTGGCCGCAGAATAGGCGGCTGTCGTGGTAACCAGTGTTTGCAGAAGCGTGGAAATTGTTTCTGGCGATGTTGACGTGGCGATCGATTGGCGGACGTGCCGGCGCCGACGCTGGTGCTTCGTTCCCCGGATGACCGAAGAAGTCCGGCTACCAGGTTTGTCGAGCAAGCGGATTGTAGCGGCCAGCCGAGTTCCTGGAAAACGCGGTCAGAGCAACAAACAAGCCGACAGAGCGCATTTCCACGCTTCTGCAAACACTGGTTACCACGACGGCCTCCGATACTGGATCCAGGCTCAATTTACCGGTTAGGAACCCATGGAGGTCACGGGAATCCATCATGAATCAATTCTTACGAAATACGGGTCTGCTGGCCGCTTTATGCAGCGCAGCTGCCTGGTCCGTAGAGATCGAACAGGTCTCGGTCGTCAAAAGCGGAAAAAACTTCGTAACCGAAGCGGCTTTTCTGGTCGAGGCGCCGCGAGATGCCGTCGTGCGTGCAATAACGGATTTTGATCGACTCTCTGATTTGAATCCAGCGGTCGTATCGAGCAGCGCCGAAACACTGGAGTCCGGCGAGATCAGGGTGACGACCAAAATCAGGGATTGCGTGTCGTTTTTCTGCCGCTCCGTCATATTGGTCGAGGACGTGCGGTTTGATGCCGCCGGCAACCTGCTGTCGCAGGTGGTCCCCGAAGGGAGCGATTTCGCCGAAGGTAATGCAATCTGGCGGTTCGACACCAACGGCGCGACGACGCGGGTAAGCTACAAAAGCGAAGTCCGGCCGAATTTCTGGCTACCCCCATTGTTGGGCTCCGCCGCCTTTCGTCATGCACTCGGACGTCAGATCAGGGTTGCCGCCAGCACGATAGAGGCGTTGGCTACTCCTGGCCGGCTCGCAGATTCGAGCCTTCAGGAAATCGCCGGCGGCGAGCTCGATCAATCGCGGCCGAGTTCCGTAATCGAACCGCATCATTGCCGAACTTCGAGGGTACAGAATGATTCTCGATTGCGTGGCTGCACGGGAAGCGTGCTCTGAGAAACTCCAGTGGATGATAATCCGACGATGCCCGGCCAGCACATGACCAGGCGTCAACACCATCGTGTCAGTCTGATTTCACCGGGCTCAACGCCAAATTCCACGCTCCGCACCACGCTCGATTCAACGTCCACAACTCAGGATGCCTCGCAGTAACGCGGCGACCGACCGTCGATGATGGTTGTGACCGCGATTTTATTGATGAGGAGCAACAGGAATGAACGAGCAACTGCCGCAGTCTGCCGGCGAGCTTTCCCGGACAGGCGCCGGACTGGAAACCGATCTGATCTTCAAGCACGGTGTCGAACATCGCGAGTTTGCCGTTCGTGGCCTGCTGGCCGTCGCCGCGGCATTATTCTTCCCGACTGCGGGCAATATCGTCAATGCTCAGGAATCGGAGGCATTGGTGCTGGAAGAGATAGTCGTCACGGCGCAACGCCGCACGGAGAATCTTCAGGATGTGCCCATTGCCGTGACGGTGGCCGACGCCGAAATGCTGGAAGAACTTCGATTGGACAACATTGAAGACATTACTCTGCTGACGCCCAGTGTTACGTTCAGAAGGACCAACGCGCCGGCGGCCTCCGCGCAGATTCAGATTCGCGGCATTGGTACGACGGGCCAAAATCGAACGTTTGAAGGCGCCGTGGGCGTTTTTGTCGACGGCGTGTACCGAAGTCGGTCAGGGCAGGCCTTGTCGACGTTCCTGGATATCGACAGCCTGCAGGTACTCCGGGGTCCGCAAGGAACGTTGTTTGGGAAAAGCACATCGGCGGGCGCGCTGCTTCTGGAGTCGACGACGCCGTATCTCGGAGAAACAACCGGGTACATTCAGAGCAGCTACGGCAACTTCGACGCGATCGACGTCAGAGGGTCGCTCAATCTCGGACTGTCGGACCAATTTGCGGTTCGCCTCAGCGCCAATCACTCGGAAAGTGAAGGTTACCTGGATACCCCGGCGGGTGATACTGAAAACGATCTTGATGTAAATACGTTCAAGCTCAATGCGCTCTACCAGCCGAACGACGATTTCAGTTTTCGACTCATTGCAGACTACACCGAGCAGGACGACGAGTGTTGTTACGGCACCATTGACGGGGCGGACGGTCCCACGACGCCGTTGATCGATGCGCTGTCTTTGGGACTGGGGAATCCTTTACCGTCCGGCGACGACGACGAGTATGAAACTTTCGTCAATACGGCCACGGACAATCAAGCTGAAGACAAGGGCGTCACGGCAATTTTCGATTGGGAGGCGTGGGGCGGAAGCTTCAAGTCGATCACCGCGATTCGAGAGTATGACACCTTCCAGGACGCCGACGGGGATTTTTCCGGTGCGGATGTTCTGAATGTCATTGAGACGTTCAACTCGGAGTTCTTCTCTCAGGAGTTTACCTATACCCGTGAGCTGCGCGGCGGTACGGACTATCTGCTGGGCATTTTCGTTTCAGATGAAGACTTGACCATGGGGCGAGATCTCTTCCACGGAGTGCAAGCCCAGGCGTTCTGGGATGCAGCGTTAGGAGCATCCGGCGTACCGGCGGGTACGGCAAATGCCGCACCCGGTGTTTTTGCGGATGAAGATCTGTTCGCGACGGCAGAGTCCCTTGGCGTTTTTACGCATTGGAACATTCCTCTGTCCGATCGAACGAATCTTGTTGTTGGCGCTCGGTATTCGGACGATAAAAAGACCGGACGTTTCGAGCAGCCGTTCTTTCGGGATACCGTGTTCGACCCGTTGGCCATTGCGGGAATAGCGCCAGGCATCCTTTACGACGAGAGCTTTGACGACTCAGCGGTTTCCGGCACGTTGAGTTTCCAATATCTCCCCAATGACAGTGCAATGCTCTATGTCAGCTACAACCGCGGTTATAAAGCCGGTGGCGTGAACGCCGACCTCAATGCGGCCGGTTCACCCGGCAGCTCCCTGGACCCGACCGACAACGGCGTCCGTTTTGATCCTGTGTTCCAGACGGAGACGCTCGATGCCTATGAATTGGGCGCAAAAGTCGATTGGCTCGACGGAGCGGCCCGTACCAACCTGTCCTTCTTTTACAACGACATTCAGGATCTACAGATCGCGCAGTTTCTGGGTTTGATTTTTACCGTACTCAATTCGCCGGAAGCGGAAGTGTACGGTGTCGAGATCGAGCATACACAGGCGTTGAACGACGTCTTCACGCTGAACGTGTTCGGCACGTTTTTGCCGGAAGCCCGCTACGGCGATGACCCGGCGATCGGGATCCTGTCCGGCCGTCGATTCTCCGATACCCCTGAGTTCCGCGGCGCCGTGTCGCTCGGTTGGGACCGGCCGCTTTACGACGGAATGGCGCTGACCGGCTTTGTTCAGGTCGAGCACGCGGGCGAAACTTTCACCAATACGGCGAGCAATCTGAAGGAAGATTCAGTCACACTGGTCAATGCCAATCTCGGGCTGGATCTCGAAAACGGTTTTAGCGTGACCGCCTTTGTCCGCAACGCGACCGATGAACGATACGTTGGCACCCATTTTGAAACACCGTTGCAGACTGGCGATCAAAACGCCTATGTACAACCCCCGAGAACGTTCGGCATAGAACTGCGAAAGCACTTCGACTAGCCGATCGCAGCACACAATCCGTCCAGTCAGGGCAACTTGGATTTGTACCGGCGTTGCCGGGACCTGGCAGGCAGACGATTTACAAGATGGAACGGTTAAGGAAATAATGTTGAAAACTAGTGCGGCAGTAGCGTATCCAGGGGAACAAGGGTTCCGTTATGAATCGGTTGATATTGACGCCCCGCGGCCCGATGAGATATTGGTCAAGATCAAAGGCGTTGGGCTCTGTCATACCGATCTCCTGTTCCGCTCCGGTGCGACCGGGTATCCCTTTCCGGGTGTGCTCGGTCACGAAGGTAGCGGCATTGTCGAGGCGATCGGCGAGAACATCACCAAAGTCGGAGTTGGCGACCATGTTTTGCTGACGTTTCGGTCTTGCGGAGCCTGCGATCGCTGCAACGATCGAGATGCCGCGTATTGCCGCGTAATGCCGGCTCTCAATTACGTCGGCAACCGAAAGGACGGATCAAGTGCGTTGAGCAACGGTCAGGGCCCGGTGACGTCCAATTTCTTCGGGCAGTCGTCGTTTGCGGGCCATGCCTTGACCTATGAGCGCAATGTTGTCGTCGTGGACGATGACCTGCCGATCGCGCTGTTGGGTCCGCTCGGCTGCGGTATTCAAACGGGCGTCGGTAGCGTGTTGCGTTCGCTCGATGCGAAGCCCGGCTCGTCGATACTTATCGCCGGCGGTGGCTCCGTGGGCCTGAGTGCGGTAATGGGAGCGAAGATCAGAAAGTGCGATCCCATAATTTTGCTCGAGCCCCTGGCGTCCCGACGGGATCTCGCCGTCGAATTGGGGGCTACGCATTGCATCAATCCATCGGACGAGGAAAACGTACCCGATACGGTCAGGGCCATCGTACCGCTCGGTGTCGACAACGCGTTTGACACGACGGGGCTGCCGGCGGTCCAGGCAGATTGCCTCGCGAGCATGGGGTCAAAAGCGACATTGGGCATTGTAGGGGTTAGCCCGCCGAACACACGGCCGCCCGGTGAGATGAACACGCTCGTGACGTTCGGGCAGTCCGTGAAAGGCATCATTGAGGGTGACAGCGATCCGGATACCTTCTTGCCGGAACTTGTCGACCTTTATCGAGCGGGCCTGTTGCCGATCGGAAAACTGATCAGAACCTACAAGTTGAGCGAAATCAACCGGGCGATAGAGGAGCAACAGCGCGGTGCTTGCGTAAAAGCCGTCCTGTTGCCCGATGATTAGGTACGTTTTGATGCAATCTACAACGAGCGGCAGCGGGCCGAGCGGCGTGGCGCGGGAGACTCGCTGGTGTACGTGATCACGAATCGGCAAATACTGTGTGACGAAAAAGGACTGGGCAAGTTCGGAAAGAGAGTGAATGGCAAAGGCCCAAACGAGCTGAGGCTCGCGGACGTCCGCCGTAAAGGAAAGGGTTGGAACGTCGAGTTTCTCGAAGACAAGCTGTCCCCGGAAGAAGCAGGACTTCTTATTGCAAAACACAGCCTTTCACTGAGTGCTGAGGACACGCACTACGCGAGTCTGAAAGTGGCGTGTGACGTGGCGGCCGAGGCCAGGAAGAGAAAAACCCATATCCTGTTTTTCGTGCACGGTTTCAACAACGACATGACGGACGTGGTCAAGCGAGCCGAAGATCTGGCCGCGAGATACGGTATCATAGTAATTCCGTTTTCGTGGCCGGCAAACGGAGGTGGCGTGTCCGGGATAGCGAGCTACAAGTCCGACAAACGCGACGCCCGCGCATCAGCCGGCGGACTTGAACGTGCGATGCAGAAGGTCGGTGACTATTTACAATTGATCACTGAGGCGAGACGGAAAGAATTGTGGGACGCCGCGCAGGACAGACACGCGGACAACCCGGAAGCACGCGATTCCCTCTACTCGAAGCTACTGGAAAAAGACTGTCCGTATACGGTTAACGCGTTGTTTCACAGTATGGGCAATTATCTTCTCAAGCACATGCTCAAGAGCTCGATCGCCGAAGGCGCCGGTCTGACGTTCGATAACGTGCTGCTTGTCGCGGCGGATACGAACAACAAGGATCACGACACATGGGTCGGGAGAATTCGATTTCGCCGGCGGTGTTTCGTCACGATCAACGAGAACGACCACGCGCTCGCGGCATCGAGGGCCAAATCCGGATCGGATCAGCTTGCCCGCCTGGGACACTATCTGCGCGGCCTGGACGCCGGAAACGCACATTACGTCAACTTCACGGACGCGCCGTGGGTTCGAGAGTCACACGCGTACTTTGGTGATCCCGCCCAAAAAAACGATCAGGTGCACCGGTTTTTCAACCGAGCGCTAAAGGGGGGGAACGCCGAGGAAGGCCTGCGCTATCACGCAGAGGGAAACTGGTTCGGCTTCTAGTCGAGGAGCGGTCAATTGTCTGGCGATGATAAGAAACTAGGGCCGTGGGTGACTGCTTTCAGCGCGATCGCCTCGCTGCTGCTTGCTTATAACACGTACCAGGTAAGTCAGTTCGATGCCGATCTTCGGGCGGTAGAAAGCGAGCGAGAGGTGAATTTCCGGATTTTTCAGTCGATTGCCGAAGCGGTTGAATCGGGAAATCCACAGCGGATAAGAGCGGTCCGTGCTCTGGTGACGGCGCTGGCTTCGGACTCTCTTCGAGAGGGATTTCTCGACGCGCTGGAAATGGGCGAAGTGCAGATATTCGAGGGCGGTGAAGCCACAAAAACCCGAGCGCGGCTCGAGGAGCCGTCATTCGACTGGGAAGATTGGGATTACGACGTGTTTTGGTGCAGTTCCGCGGGAGCCGTCGCGGAATCGCAGGCAAACGCGATCGTGGAAGCCCTCGAAATGGAGGACGCCAAGGGCCGGCTGCGGGTTCGGGTGCTGCCCGAGTCCGTTCGTAATTCGTCGGCTTACAATACGGTTTCCGCCTACGAAATCCGGTACGAGGAAAATGAACAGGATCAGGCGGCAGCCGTTGCGCGGCTGGCTGACCGGACGCTTGGAGGACAGGCGTTTACGCTCGTTCCCATCAGCCCGGCACGGCCAACGCCCTGGTATGTCAGCGTATTCATTTGTCCCACGAGCACGCCGCAGCGAACGTAGGCCTCCCTGACAACGGAGCTATTAAATGGAATGCTTCAATCGAATGCGTGTCCTGGCCATAGCCGGATGGCTTTTGGTCGGGCCGTTCGCGCTGAAGACTCTTGCGAATGAAAACATGTCGACCGAGCCCCTTCGGTTCGAGGCCAACGGTCTCGAACTGTCCGGTATTCTCGACGTCCCGGCGAAAGAGGACGCGCATGCGCTCGTGATATTCGTTCACGGCTACGGCGCAACCAACGTCGTGGAACAGAACTGGTACTACGATCTGCGATCGCGATTTGCCGCGCAGGGCATTGCAAGTTTTGTTTGGGACAAGCCGGGATGCGGAGACAGTGAGGGCAATTTCGACATAGACCAGCCCGTGGCGAGCAGCGCAAACGAGGTCGTCGCCGCCGCGGCGTTTCTGAGAGACCGTAAGGCGCCCGGATCCGACAAGATCGGCTTATGGGGGATCAGTCGGGCCGGGTGGATCGCCCCGCTCGCGTTATCCCGGGATGAGGATCTGGCTTTTTGGATTTCGGTCAGCGGCGTGGACGATAAAGAGTCTTTCGGGTATCTCCTGGAATCGAATTGGCGGATCGACGGCTACGATGAGGGAAGGATCGATCACCTGCTCGCGGAATGGCGGCGCGGAAACGAGATGGTCGCCAACGGCGGAGAGTATGCAGACTATCTGGCGGCGACGGAAGACTATCGCGCTGACGAATTTGTCCGCTACCTTTCGGGCACTGACGAAATTCCGAGCGAAACGTCGTTTAACGCATGGCGCGCAAGCGTGGAAGCGTTGGCGCCGAGTTTCGATCCGGAAACCGGTCTGATGATTTATGTCGACGGGTTTCCTCAGCTCCTGAGCAAGCTAGATGTCCCGGTCCTCGCGCTTTTCGGTGAGAAGGACACCAGCGTCGATTGGCGTTCGACCAAGACGCTCTACGAAGAGACGATCGGTGTGAATCCAAATGCCAGTCTTACAGTCAGGACTTTTCCAGATGCAAATCACAACCTCCATCAGAGCACGACCGGAGGCTTCAGGGAGATGCTCGAGATTCTGAACGCGCCTGAAATGGCGCCGGGATACTACGACGTTATCTTGCGGTGGTTGAAGGAAACGACGATGTAGCGGATGGCCGCTGTCGCGCTGCGGCTCTCCACGCGCGGTCGAAAGGGTGTAAACTGGGGTGCGCGGCGGGAGAACGAGCCACGGAGCGAAGAAATGGCCAGAATAATGGCCGCCCTCGTTAGCGGCCTGCTACTCGGTATTCTCGCGATGCTCGTTGCGGCCCGGTTCGGGCCGTCGAGCAATCAATCACCAGGCACGATCGTTCGCGACATCGTGGATGTGCCGATGATGTCCCAGGCAGTCGCCGAAAAACACCGCGACGAACACTACGTCAACGTGACCGGCGTCGAGGGACTCATCGCACTGCCGACGGAATTCGCCCGCTCGGAGGCGATGTACGCGCTCGCCGGCAGGTCCGACTCCTCGGGCGTTCAGAACCTGATTTTTGAATCGAACAGAGTCGCCGACGACGTGGAGCGAGTTAGCCTGCTCAACATCCTGTTCTTCCGACTTGCGGAAACAGATCCGCATTCGGCGCTGGCGCTCGCCAGAACCGATCACTTCAAAACAATCAAGTCCCTCGAACAAACCGTTTGGCGTGCGTGGGCACGTAAAGACTTGCACGATGCCTTGCATGCGGCAAAGGCGCAGACGTCCACGGTTCACCGGAACATGGTCATACAGAGTCTGTATGCCGCCTTTGGCTACATGGGGAACGAAATCACGGAGCGTATTGAGGCCGAACTCGGAATAGGCCCTGATCGCTCGTCGCGCGGTCGCTATCTCTACCAGCTCGCCGACAAGTCACCCGCCGAGGCCATCGCGTTCATCAACGGCCTCGAGCGCGGCCCGGAGCAGCAGGAGTACGTCTCATGGCTTGCGTATTACGTGTCGCTGCGAGACCCGGCCGCCGCCTTGAGATATGCGGACCTGTTCAGCGTTGCCGCGGATGGCAAGCGCTATAGCTCGATCATCAGCAGTAACATTGCGAGCGAGAACCCCCGGGCGACGATCGATCGATTGTTGGCAAGTAGCCAAGGCAGGCGCTCGAGCCGCGAGTTACACAGCGCGATACGTGCACTGGCGGACACGGATCTCGATGGCGCCAAACAGTATTTCGAGCAGGCTCGCTCGGCCGACGACCGGCGGATGTTCGGGTCGGCGATCGCCATGGAAATGGCCAAGACAAACCCGATCGAGGCGCTGACGTGGGCGCGAGCAAACGACAAGGAACATTTCGCTTTCCTGCAGATGTCGGTACTCGGGAAGATCGCAGAGACGGACCCGCAGCTCGCGTTGACGGAAGCGCTCAATACGCCGAACGCGCAGATGCGATCAGACGTTGTCTCTAACGTCGTCCAGCATATTGCGCGAAACGACCCGGCGGATGCGGTTGCTTATCTGGATCAGATTCAAGATCGTCAACAGAAGCTGGAGGTGGGCCAGCAACTCGCGTCAGCGTGGATTCGCCGGGACCCCGAGGCGGCGATCGACTGGATCCTCGGCCAGGACAAAGAGGCGTCGGGACGGATGATTCAGAGGGTCTCCCACACGTTGGTGAGAAGCAATATCGACGCGGCGATACGGCTGCTGCCGAGAATAGACGAACCGAACCAGCAGACCATGCGGCAGCAGATTGCACAAAGACTCGCGATCGGTGGATCGCTCGGTGAGGCGCAGAGCTTCATCCGGCAATTCGACGGCCAGCCCGGCTACGATCAGCTGCAGGCGTCGGTAATCTCCGGCGTCGCCCAGACCGATGTGTTAACGGCTAAACAGCTCGCCGATCAGCTTGCGGACGGCAACGCCCGAAACACGGCCTATATGCAAGTCATTGCGCAGCATGCCCAGGTCTATCCCTCTGAAGCTGCCCGCTGGCTCAGCAGCATTACCAACGAAAACATGCGAGGCGCGGCCGCGGGCCAGCTCGCCTCGAACTGGTATGCCAACGATCCAGCAGCGGCGGAACGCTGGGTTGACGGTCTGCCTGCCGGATCGCTGAGGGACGACGCGATCGTGCAGATGTCAACTCGATGGCGTGCTCCGACGGCTGAACAGGAAGAACTCATCGCCAGCATTGAAGATCGTGACAAACGCGGCCAGGCGAAGGTCCGGCAGATCTATAACGTAATGCGGACAGACCCGGTCAAAGCCCGGAAACTGCTGGACGACGAGGACATCCCGAGTTATCAGCGCCAGAGGGCTGAGACAATGCTCAACCAATATGGCTTGAGATACTAGGACCCGTTTACACCCTTCTCTTAAAGCGTGGCGCTTTTCAGATAGCGTTGCCGGCTTTCGGTAGCCTGCCTGCGCAATTCCTCCAATGCGCGTTCTTCCGTAACGTCCAGCATCGATTTGAGCAGGCGCGTGAAGTGTTGTCGCATTGCAACGCGTGCGGCGGCGGGGTCATGGGCGCGAAGAGCATCGAGAATGTCCGAGTGTTCCTTCGCTCTTGCGCCGAAGTCTTCCGAGCAAACGGAATCGTAAACGGCTTTTACGGGTTCGAGGTCCGTCCGCAGTGTCCAAAGGGTTTCAATGACGTACGTTATGGCGGCGTTTCCGGAGGCGCTGGCGACCGCTCTGTGAAAATCTCTGTCGGCAGTCTCGCCCGCCTCGTCGTCCGGACCGGTCGTCGCCATGATCTGGATGTACCGTTCGAGTTCTTCGAGCGTTGCATCGTCCACCTGGGCGGCCGCGAGCGCGGCGGCTTCCGCTTCAAACAAAGCGCGCGCCTCGGTCAGCTCGAACGCGCTGACGTCCGGCAGCGCGTTTTTGCGACCCGCCTGAGCGTCGAGGACGTAGGCGCCGGATCCGGTTCTGATCTCGATGCGGCCAACGGCCTGCAACGCAATTTCCGCCTCGCGAACCGCGACGCGGCTGACGCCGAACTGTTCCGCCAGTTCTCTTTCCGCGGGCAATCGGCTGCCGGTCGGGTAGCTGCCGCTGTCGATAAGCGCCTCGATTTTCTTTGCAATGGAGTGATACAAACGCTCGTCAGTCATGCGGTGTTTTCCTCGTGAACAAACCGGTCAGTGCCGGTGCCGTTTATGTATACCAATTATCGGCGTATTTATCACCAATTTTTTCCTGTTTTCGGTCACCTGAACTTCGATGGTCGCTGCTCTTGCGCAATTCGCCGCGTCTCAGGGCCGGGCGCATCGGTGCACGGAGCATATGTTAGAGCTTCGGAAGCGTTTATTCTAGCCGTATAGCGATTATTGGTCCTACCAATTAGACTAATCAATTCCCCTTGAGTGGTTGACACGAAATCCGAGCAGTGGCACTGTCGGTCTAAGAAATACCGTTACATTCGCGAGAAATCGCTTCAAATTACAACATTGGTCCTACCAATTACATCGACGCAGAAACCGGGGGGGTCCGAAATGCGTACCAGCAGTGCTCTTACTTCTATTCGCTCGCCGTGGGTTTTATTGTTCTGTGCGCCGGCGCTATGGCATGGGACGGCGGCCCTCGCGCAGTCGGAGTCGGCTGACAATGCCGTGGTCCTCGACGAGATCGTGGTCACCGGGGTGCGGCGGAACATTCAGGATTCGATCGCACTCAAGCGGCAGTCGGTCACGATCGTTGACGGTCTGTCCGCCGATGAAATTGGCGATATCCCGGCGCTGTCCATCGCGGAGGCGCTCGAGACGTTGACCGGGACAGCCACCCATCGCGAGAACGGCGGCGGAACGGAGGTCTCGATTCGGGGCCTGGGTCCCTACTTGACCAACACGGTCATCAACGGCCGCGAGGCGACCAACGGCGGCGGTAATCGCGCCGTCAACTTCAGTATTTTTCCGTCGGAATTGTTCAATGCAATTGCCGTTCATAAAACACAATCGGCGGAATACATTGAAGGTGGTGTCGGTGGTCAGGTCCACCTGAGTACGAGACGCCCGATCGACTATGGCCAGCGAAGGATCCAGCTGAACCTCAGGGGCGCCTACAATCCTGACGAGCAGAACATTCGCAGCGGCCAGGATATCGGCTTCCGCGGAACGGCCAGCTATATCGATCAATTCGAGACACAGGGCGCGGGTACGTTCGGTCTCTCGATCGGCATTCAGAAAAGCGACCTGACGAATCCCGAACAGGAATACACGACCGGCACTGGTGGCGGTCGCCTCGAGGCTTGTCAGTTGGACTCTTTCGACACAAACGCTCAGCCTGTCGATACCTCGGGCAGGTGTGAAAACGTGCGCAATAACCAGATCCAAGGCATTATCGACGATGATCCAAACATAAACAGTGTCGAGGACATACCGTTTGCCTACCTGGCGCGTGATCATCGCTACCGCCAAAACTCGACCGGCGAAGATCGCGAGTCTATCTTCGCCGCATTTCAATGGCAGCCCGACGATCGCTGGAATTTGAACCTCGACTATCAGGCTTCGGAGCGGGATCAGACCGAGCTGCGCCAGGACGTTCAATTCGGGCAAACCCAGGAAGACATTACAAATCTGGTGTCCGATCCGCGAAGGGGTGTCCCGGACAGCCTGACTGCCGAAACCGATATTCGAGCAAATACGACCGATTTCTCGCGTTTCGAGGAGTATGAAGGTTTAGGTTTCAACGTTGAATTCCAGGCTACGGATAACCTGCTGCTGTCGTTCGACGCATCGTATTCGGATACACAGCGCGTGGAAACGGACGTCGAAATCAACCTGGGTGCGACTTCCGATGGTGTGATCGGCAGCAGAGATACGTTTTCGGTGAGCTTGGATCACCGAGCAGCAGGCACGGACGGCGTAACCCTGGCTACGATCAATGGACTCGCCAACGGTGACGCGGCTCCGGATTTCGACATCACCGACGGCTCATTTTTCGTGGGCCGCGACCGCGCCCAGCTCCGCGCGCGGCAGGTTATTCGAGACAATACCATCAGAGCGGTCAGAGGCGATTTTTCGCTCGATCTGGAGAACTTCGGCTTCGTCAACAACGTAATGGGCGGCGTGCGTTTCGCCAGTCAGGACTACGACACCTTTGGCGGTAACCGCAATCGAAATGGCGTCAATGAATTCGACGACCAGGATTTCGACCTCGACCCCAGCAACAGTCCCACCGATGAGAGTGACGCCATCGTAGTGAATGCGGCAACAAGCTGCGTTGAATCCCGTTTTCCGGAGAAAGATTTTCTGGCGCACCCCAGCCACGATCAGCCGCTGTTCACGAATGCGAACGGCCGCGGCAACGGCAGCACCTTTGCGACCTTCGACCATGGCTGCTTGGCCGATGCGATGCTCGTGAATTACGGCGGACTGGACGGAATCGGTTTTCAAAACGGCCGTGAAACCAACAGCAATGACGTAACGGAAGAAACGCTTGCGTTCTACCTGCAGGCCAATTTCGAGACCGAAATAGGAAGCAAATCTGCCAGGGGCAACTTCGGCGTCCGCGTGGTTGAAACCACTATAGACTCCTTTGGGTTCAGACGCCCTCTGTCGATTTCCGAGGGGGTCGATGGTGATGGCAATCCTGAATTCTTCGTTGTCGCCGATAACGACGCCCCGTTTGAAAAAGTCAGGGCAAGCAACAGCTATACGGAAGTGCTGCCCAGCGCGACCCTGATCGTCGATCTCAGTGATGACTTGTTATTGCGTGCGGGCGCGTTCAGAGGGATTTCCCGTCCGGACCCGAACGCATTTGGCAATGGGCGCTCCGTCAGCACCACCGGCACCGACCAGGGTGACGGTTTTGCAAGCCTGGAAGAGGCGGTTCAGGGAATCACGGCGACGGGCAATCCGTTCCTGGAGCCGATAACGTCATGGAACGTCGACCTGGCATTGGAATGGTATCCGAACGAGGACACGGTTCTTGCGGGCGGCGTTTACTGGAAGCAGTTCAACGGCGCTTTTGAGAACGTGTTCCAGGAAGAAGACTTTTTAATCGATGGGCAAACGATCGCCGGTTCGGTAAGAACAACTCAGTTGAGTAACGACGACAGCGACCTCTACGGCTTCGAGGCAACCGTATCGCACTCTTTCAGCTACCTACCCGGTTTTTGGGGCGGCTTTGGCGCCAAGATTAGCTACAACTACGCAGACTCCGATTTTGAGTTCGAGGACGGCAACGGCGGCGATGGCGTTTCGTTTAACGAAGAAGGCGTTGCGACGCCGCTGATCGGAATTCTTCCGCCTGCCGGTCTATTCGGCTTGTCACGCCACACGTCTGCAACACAGTTGTACTGGGACAGTGATCGCTTCGACGTACAGGCGATTTACAAGACCCGTTCGCAGTACTTCCAGCAATTCACGCGGGATACGACCGCCCGTGTTCGTTATACCGACGACAACAACGTCCTGGAGCTTCGTGTCGGCTATCAGCTCACCGACGACATTCGTCTGATAGCGGAAGGCCTCAATTTGCTCAATGAGCCGCGCAGAGACTACCGCGGCGTAGTCGGTAACGTGCAGCAGGTGCTGTCTTACGGTCAGCGCTTCTTTTTCGGCCTGAAAGCGAATTTCTAGGCGGCATTTCTCTGCCTTCAGTTTCTTGCCCACCCGGTTGTCAGAACCGGGTTGGGCAGTCACTACCGAAGAGAAGCGGATGAAGCAGCTATACACAACTCTCGCGTGCCTGATCAGCTGCGCGGCGCTGGCGGATGAAACAATCGTAAGATCGCAGGCCGAATACCGCGATGCCCTGAAAACCCTCCGCCCCGGCGATACGATCGTACTGGCAGACGGTGAATGGCGTGATTTCGAGGTGTTGTTCATCGGCAACGGTACTGCCGCCAAGCCGATCACGCTGACTGCGGAAACGAAGGGCCAGGTCATACTGACCGGCCAGTCGAATCTTCGCATGGCGGGCGAGTATCTGCTGGTGTCCGGTTTGGTTTTCAAGGACGGGTATTCGCCCACCAACACCGTCATCGCGTTTCGACGAACGAAAGGGGAATACGCCAGCAACAGCCGGGTGACCGAGGTCGTCATCGACCACTTCAACAAGCCGGAGCGTTTCGAGGTCGACTTCTGGGTGATGATGTACGGTAAGAACAACCGTTTTGACCACAATCACCTCGAAGGAAAGAGCAACCAGGGCGTGACGATGGCCGTCCGTCTGGACAGCATCGAAAGTCGGGAAAACCATCACCGCATCGACCACAACTATTTTGGCCCGCGGCCGGTGCTCGGATCAAACGGCGGTGAAACCTTGAGAATCGGCACCAGCCGGTATTCGTTGACCAACTCTTTTACCACGGTTGAAAACAACTATTTCGACCGCTGCAACGGTGAGGTTGAGATCGTATCGAACAAATCCGGTAACAACGTTTTTCGCGGTAACTTGTTCAGCGAATCACGCGGCACGCTGACATTGCGTCACGGCAACGACAACGTTGTGGAGGAAAACATCTTTCTCGGCAATCACGTCGATCACACGGGCGGTATCCGCGTAATCAACAAGCGCCAAACCGTCCGTAACAACTACCTGCACGGCTTGACCGGCCATCGCTTTAGAGGCGCGCTGGTCATCATGAACGGCGTGCCGAATTCGCCGATCAACCGCTACCACCAGGTCGAGGACGCCATCGTCGAAAACAACTCGATCATCGCCAGTGACCACGTTGAGATTGCGGCCGGTTCCGACGAGGAGCGCTCGTCGCCGCCCATCAGTACCGTTTTTCGCAACAACCTCATTCATAACGAGGACGGTCGGAACAACGTTGCGGTACACGATGACATCAGCGGTATCACGTTCACCGGCAACGTCGTTCACAAGGTCGCCCGGCCGGCCGTCGATACCGGGTTCAGAAGCCGGAACATTGAGCTCGAGAAAGCGGCGAACGGTCTGCTTTATCCGGTCGGCATGGACGTCGGCGCAAGCCGCGCGCTCGAGGTTCTTGACAGGGCAAAGACCGGAGTCGCGTGGTACCCAAAGCCGGATCCGGACAACCGTTTCGGCGCCGGAACCGGTATCGCAGTGAATAACGACCCGGGCTCTCTGACCAAGGTGGATCGTTATGGGTTTTTCGACGAGCGCGGAGTGCGGAAATGAAGCGAAGCAGCGCAGCGTTTCTTTTCGGCGCCGAAGTTGACAAAGAAGTGGTGGGCGAGGGCATCGTTCGTCAGCTATTGGGGCATGACGACTCGATTCTGATGGCGCGCGTCACTTTCGAGGAGGGCGCCGTCGGTTATGTCCACTCACATTTTCATTCTCAGGCGAGTTACGTGGAAAGCGGCGAGTTCGACGTCATGATCAACGGCGTCGAGAAGCGCCTCGGTCCCGGAGACAGTTTCTATATCCAACCCGATCTCGAGCACGGTGCGGTTTGCCGCAAAGCGGGTGTTCTGATCGACGTCTTCAGTCCGGCGCGCGAGGACTTTCTTGAAGAGGGAAAAGAATAGAGCCGGGAACCTCCGGCCGCGCCGTTGGTTTGGAGCTTCGGGGAAATCAAACCGGCAAGCGTAATAGACTCGAGTCACTAAATACGGATTGAGACAGCAATGGGCATAGAAAACAAAGTAGCAATCGTCGCCGGCGGCGCAAGAGACATCGGCCGCGCCGTGTCGGAAAAACTGGCGGCCGGCGGCGCCAAAGTAGTCGTCAATTTTTGCAACAGCAAGGCCGACGGTGAGGGAACCGTCGCCGCCATCGAGGCCGAAGGCGGTACGGCGATTGCGGTTCCAGGGGATATGACCAGGCAGGCGGACGTTGAGAGCCTGGTGAACGCAACGCGAGAAGAATTCGGTGACACGATCGATATCCTCGTCAACGTCGTCGGAGGGCTTGTGGCACGCAAATCGTTGACGGAAATGGACGTCGGGTTTTTCGAGTCGATAATGCGGCTGAACGTAAACAGTACCTTTCTCACGTCAAAATTCGTAACGCCGCACATGGGCGAAGGCGGGGCAATTGTCAATCTGGCGTCGCTCGCGGGCCGTGACGGCGGCGGACCGGGCGCCGCTGCTTACGCAACGGCCAAAGGCGCGGTGATGACGTTTACCCGGGCGTTGGCGAAAGAGCTCGGCCCGCGAAACATTCGCGTCAACTGCGTTTGTCCAGGCATGATCGCGACCAGATTTCACGACACGTTCACCAAAGACGCAGTGCGCGCCAACGTTGCGGCGGCCACTCCCCTCCGGCGCGAAGGGCGGGCAAGTGAAGTGGCGGATCTGGTGGCTTATCTTGCATCGGCGGAGTCGAGCTTTATTACCGGCGCGAGTGTCGATATAAATGGCGGCCTGAACTTCTCCTGATACAGGGCGCAGAAATGAGTGATTTGTTGACAAACTGTCCGGTAGTTCCCGTCGTCGTCATCGAGGACGCGGCCAAGGCCGTACCCGTTGCCCGCGCTTTGCTCGCCGGCGGGTTGCCGGTGATCGAGATTACCTTGCGAACGGCCGCAGCGATCGAGGCGATTGGCGCGATTGCCGCCGAGGTGCCGGATGCCGTTGTCGGCGCCGGAACCGTGCTCAGCGCGGAGCATGCGGAAAATGCTGTCGCGGCAGGCGCCCGTTTCATCGTTTCACCGGGTCTGCACGAGTCCGTGGTAGAGGCAGCCGAAAAGCTTGACGTGCCGGTATTTCCAGGCGTCAGTACGGCGACCGAAGCACAGCGGGCCTGGAACCTGGGCCTTCGCGTGCTGAAATTTTTTCCCGCGGGATTGTCCGGTGGCGTGCCGATGCTGAAAGCGCTTGCGGCCGTGTTTGGCGACCTCTCATTCATGCCGACCGGCGGCGTGTCCGCGAAAAATCTGCACGACTATCTGGGCGTACCCAGCGTTGTCGCCTGCGGTGGAAGCTGGTTGACGCCCGCCACGGCGATAGAAGCGGGCGACTATGAACAAATAACGGCGCTGGCTGACGAAGCCCTGCAGATCGCCAAAAAAGTACGGGGTTGAGGCATGTCCGAGTTCATCAGTTTCGGTGAGATCATGTTGCGGCTGAAGACGCCCGGACACGAGCGCTATTTCCAGTCGCCGTGTTTCGAGGCGACGTTTGGCGGCGGTGAAGCGAACGTCGCTGTTGCGCTGGCCAATTACGGATTGGATGCAGGCTTTGTGAGCGCGTTGCCAGACAACGATATCGGCGAATCGGCGTTACGTGAGCTGCGAAAATTCGGCGTCGATACCGGCAACGTGGTTCGCTCGGGCGATCGCGTCGGTATCTATTTTCTTGAAACCGGCTCCAATCAACGCCCGTCGAAGGTCGTTTATGACCGGGCCGGTTCCTCAATTTGCATGGCGGCGCCGGATAGCTTCGACTGGAACGTAGTATTCGACGGCGCCAGGTGGTTGCATATCACCGGGATTACGCCGGCACTGAGCGCTTCCGCGGCGGACCTCAGCATGCAGGCCGTCACCGAGGCGAAAAAATTCGGCGTCACGGTGTCATGCGACTTCAACTATCGCGGCAAGTTATGGAAGTACGGCAAAACGGCCCCCGAGGTTATGACGGAACTGGTCAAGTACGTTGATGTGGGTATCGCGAACGAGGAAGACTGTCAGAAGTCGCTTGGAATCACCGTCGACGTGGACGTCGAAAGCGGCGAGCTGGATACTGCCAAATATGAAGCGCTGAGTGCAAAGGTTCTGCAAGAGTACCCGGACATGTCTGTGATCGCGATTACCCTGCGCGAATCGCACAGCGCCGATCGCAACGGCTGGTCCGCGTGTTTACGCGATTCGGGCGGTTTCCGGTTGTCACGCCATTACGAACTCACGGATATCGTCGACAGGGTCGGCGGCGGCGACAGCTTTGCGTCCGCATTGATCTATGGATTGAACGCTTACGACGACCGACAGCAATCGCTCGAGTTCGCCGTCGCGGCAAGCTGTCTCAAGCACTCCATTTCAGGTGATTTCAATCGGGTATCGGTTGCCGAGGTGCAAAACCTGATGGGCGGAGACGGCTCGGGGCGTGTGCAGCGTTAAGTGACTGCCGCCACCCGCGAAATTTGAACAAGGTGACCGTTCCTGGTGTCCGGAGCGGTCAGGTTGCAGCGTCATTCCAACGCGCCAATCAACTGCCGGACGCGCTTCGCTTTTCAGAGACCTTGTCCTTGAGGTGGTTCAGGAATTCCCGGATAGCCGGAACGATGCTCTTCCGTGAAACAACGAGCGCGTTGATGTCGACTTGTCTTGCGAGAAACTGCGGCAATACTCGCGTCAGTTTCGGTGGTGCGGCAAATTCGGGTAAAACGGCGACACCCAGGCCGGCTTTGGCGACGTCGATCAGAACCTGGATTTCAGATCCCGTCACGCAAGGTTCTTTGGTCAGAGTTTCGACGACGGACTGGGAAGCAGGGTCGATCAGGCGCCACTCAGCCACGCCGGGCGTCAGCCCCGGATGTAACCAATTCGCGGCCGCGAGATCTTTGGGAGCGACTATCCTGCGGGCAACGCTTTCGGTCGCGTAATACGCGGCATTGGCTCTCGTCAGCGGAATTTTGACGAGTGACGATTCCTCCAGATCTCCAACCCGGATTGCGATGTCAAATCCCTCGTCGACGACGTCCACGCGCCGGCCGGTCAATTCCGTTTGAAAACGGACTTTCGGGTACTTGCTCAGAAAACCTGCAATCGCCGGGCTCAGAAGATGCTGTCCGAAAACGACAGGAGCCGTGATCCGCACCAGCCCGGCGGGCTCCTCGCGAAGCGATGCAGCGACGGCCTCTACGGACTCCACCTCGTCGAGGATACGTTTTGCGTGCTTGTAGACTCGGTTTCCGGCCTCGGTTGCCGACACTTTTCGCGTTGTTCGATTCAACAGTCGAGTCCCGAGCCGGGCCTCCAGCGCCGCAACGCGTCGGCTCAACGTGGACTGCGGCACGTCAACCAGCTTTGAGGCCGCCGTGAACCCTCCCGCCTCCACCACGCGGGCAAACAGCGCAATGTCGGTCAGGTAATCCCTGATTAAGTCACTCATGCATGAATCTTATCCGATAGGCGCTATTAATTCACGCGTAGTAGTGATGGCACCATCTCGTGCACAAAACAAAGGAAATCCGGGAGGTAGACATGACGAAATTCGGAAACCAGACAATCTGGACGAAAGTGCCGCTGAGTAGATTCAGCAGCGTTCTGGTCTTCGCAATTCTCGCAATCGGGTTCGCACCTGCCGGTCTTGCCCAATCGACGATTACCGGCCTCGAGGCTCACGGTGTACCACAGCCTCGGCCAGTAAACATCCACGCCGCCGAAGCTGCTCTGGAGATATTCGAGCTATTGGACCAGGGTGCGCAGACCGGCAACTGGTCACCATTCCTCGCTCGTGTTCGCGATGACGTAACCTGGTGGGCGCCCGTCGAGGGTTTCCAGGGGTATCACAAAGGCAAAGCGTCACTCGAGGCGTTGTTCGCTCACCACACGGGAGCGACACGCACGGAATGGACGCTCAATAACGTTCTGGTAAACGGTAACGAGATTGCCATCGAGGCGCGGGTCGAGGGAGAGATCATGGAAAAGCGTTATGCGAACCAGCTACTGATGCTCTGGCGAATTGATGAACGAGGTCGGATTGTGCAAATGCGCGAGTACGCGGGCTTTATTAACGGCGTGGGCGACCTTAGCGGAGTTGGCGACGTATCCTCCGGCCGTGACGCGTTTGATTATCTGGAAGATTGATTCCATACGTTGCCATCAACGTCTTGGGCAATCACCGAGGCGGCAGGACGATTGGTCAATTCGGCGGCGACCGTCGAGCCATGCGGCCAAGCTCGCTCAACGCGAATTGCCAGGTTTTCAAATCCGGAGCCGAACAGGCGATCCGAACGCCGGACGGTGCGGTTCCCGGCGTGACGGCAAACGCGCGGCCCGGCGCGACAGCGATCCCGAGCTCCGCACTTGCAGCGGCGAAAGCTTCGCCCCGCCATCCGGACGGTAGCGCAATCCATGCGTGCAAAGCGTCGTCGGCGCCGCGAAAATCGAGTCCGACCAGCGCCGCTTTGGCGGCGTCGAACATCGCGGCGGCTTCCCGGCGTTTCGTCGCCTCGACGGACGACACGACATCCTCGTCTGTCCAATGCTGCGCCAACGCCACCGCCAGGGCGGGCGCCATCCAACCGCCTGCGCGCAGGGACCGCGCCAGCGCTTTGTGAAATCGGGACGGAGCAACGATCCACCCGACGGCCAGCCCCGGCATCAGCCGCTTCGACAGGCTGTCGATCTGCATTATATGGTCAGGGGCATAGGCGGCCAGCGACGTCGTGGGCCGCATGAATCCGTACACGCGATCCTCGATTGTGGCGAGATCGTGTTTCACGACTATTTCGGCAATAGTCCTGCGCCGGGCCTGCGTCATGGTCAGCACGAGAGGGCTCTGGAGCGTCGGCTGAAGATACAGGCCATCCAGACCCTGCGCCGCTTTCCGATCGAGCGAATCCGGCACGACGCCCTCGTCGTCCAACGGCAGCGGGACAAGCTCGATTCCCAATTGACGCGCGGCGCCGAGAACAAACGGATAGGTCATCGCTTCGACGCCGATCCGGCCGCCTCGCGGCGCCAGCGCGGACAGACAGGCCGCGATGGCCTCCTTGCCGCTTCCCGCGAGCAACAGCGCATCGGCTTCGATTGGAACGTCTCTTGTTGCAGTGAGCGCCGCCAGCGACCTGCGGACCGTCTCGTTCCCCCGAACCGAGGGTGGCGCCGCCGCAGCCTCTTCCATGCCTGCCTTGAAAAAACGCAGGGCGGATGCGGAGATTTCCTGTCTGGCGTCCGCCCCGAGACGGAACACGATCTCCAGATCGAGTCCGCTTCCCGGAGGTTCCTGGAGCGCCGGATCGAGCGGGGCGAATCGGTTGGTGACAAACGTGCCGCGCCCGACCTCGCCGGCGACGAGGCCCCGGTTGCGCAGCTCTTCGTAGACGCGGCTTGCGGTGGAGACCGCTATCCCTTCCGTGTAGGCAAAGCGGCGCTGGGGCGGAAGCCGGGAGCCAATCGGCAGCTCCCCTTTCGCGATGCGCTCGGCGATCCGGTCCGCGATGCGGGCGTAGGGTCTGGGCACTCTATTGCTCCGAGGTCAATAAAACTCTTGCTCGGAGCAATAGTGGCTTGCAAACTTGGCGGCATCAAGGAGTTTTTGATGCCCGATTTATCGACAGTTCATCGCATGACGGCATACATGGCCTGGGCAGACGACGTGGTGCTGGGCAACGCCGAACGCATTTCGGACGCCGAGCTGGCAGCGCCGCGAGACGCTCTGTTCGACAACATCGCCGGGACGTTTGACCATATCCTCGTCGTCGCCGAAATCTTCGAGGCCCATCTCGAAGGTCGCGAAAACCCGCACCGAGCGCGCCGGCGCCGGGAGGCGCTGCCTTTCTCCGAAGTTGCGCGCCGGCTGCGGGCTATCGATGGCGCCTACCTGACAATGGCGCGCGACTGGACAGACGCCGAACTCGCGGAAACCATCGAGTTCAGGTTCGTCGATGGCGGTGACGGTGCGATGACCCGGGAGAACGTCCTGTTGCACCTCGTGAACCACGCAACCTATCACCGGGGCTTTGTCAGCACCCTGCTTTATCCAATCATCGAGGACAGCGCGCCGTCCGATCTCACCGTTTTTTTGCGGGACGTGTGGCCTGGCCAGGCGTGCCCCGCCAAAGAGGACGCTGCATTATGAAGATCGCGTGGATCGGGCTTGGCGTGATGGGCTTTCCGATGGCGGGCCATCTCGCACGAGCCGGACACGAAGTGACGGTTTACAACCGTACGCGCAAGAAAGCCGAAGACTGGACGAAGCAACACGGCGGCGCCTCGGCCGCAACTCCCGCTGCCGCCGCCAGCGGTGCGGAGATCGTCTTCAGCTGCGTGGGCGGAGATGACGATCTACGCGCGGTGACGACGGCAGCCGACGGCGCGTTCGAGACCCTGTCACCGGGCACGTACTACGTCGATTGCACGACGACGTCAGCCGGGCTTGCGCGAGAGCTTGCCGGAGTGGCCGCGAAACGTGACGTACACTTTCTCGACGCACCCGTTTCGGGTGGTCAGGCGGGCGCCGAAAACGGAGAGCTCACGGTCATGGTCGGCGGTAGCGCGGCGGCTTTCGCCTGGGTTGCACCGGTATTGGACGCGTTCGCACGAAAGCTTGCGCGGATTGGCGAAAGCGGCAGCGGTCAGACTGCGAAAATGGTCAATCAATTGTGCATCGCGGGCGTGGTTCAGGGGCTTGCCGAAGGCATGTCGCTGGCCGAAAAAGCCGGGCTCGACGTTTCCTCGGTGATGGAGACTCTCGTCGAGGGCGCGGCCGGTTCGTGGCAAATGGCCAATCGCTGGAAAACGATGGCGGCAGGCGAATACGAATTCGGGTTCGCAGTGAACTTGATGCGAAAGGACCTTGGAATAGCCCTGAAAGAGGTCGCGCGCGTGGGAGGAGCCGCCCCGATCGCGGCGCTGGTTGATCAATTTTATGCCGACGTGCAGAGAGCCGGGGGCGGGCAGTGGGATACGTCAAGCCTTCTCTACCGGCTCAAGTAGCGGCCTACAGCCGTGGCAGCGGCAGCTCGCCGTCGCGAAGGATGCGGTTCCAGACCCGCTCGCCGATCCGGTAGGCTTCCTCCATGATCGCTTCTTCATCCACGGTCAACACGCGGTGGTTGCGCATGATGAACCTGCCGTCCACCATCACCGATTCGATATCGGACGGCTGGCCGTTGTGAATCCAGGCGGAAAGAATGCGACCGGACGGCGACAGGTGGGGTTTGAACGTGTCCAGCACGAGCAGATCCGCCTTTTTGCCGACCTCCAGCGAGCCAAGGCTGGCTGACTGGTTTACCGCCGCGGCGCCGCCGCTGCTGGCGTCGGCAAGCATGTCCTCCGGTTGAGGAAGCGTGCCGGGTATCTCGTCTTCGCGCTGGATGCGTTCCAGCGAAATCGCCGTCTTCATGACGTGCAGCATGTCCGTATGATTGTTGTCGGTGCCCAGGGCGATGGTGCACCCGGCCTTGCGTAATGCGCTGATGGGTGGATTCACGCCGCGGTTGGCCGCCATCGCCGCCTGGTGAGTAATGATGGTCTTACTCTTGCCCAGGGCGGCAATTTCGGCCGCATCGCAGTAACGGGCGTGAGCGGCGAAGAGCCTGGGTCCGAGGAAGCCGTTACGCTCGAGAAAAATCGCCGGACGTACGCCGTGATAACGCAGCATGAAGTCCACTTCGGCCTGCGACTGGGTCATGTGAATCGTATAACCCAGGTCACGTTGCTCGGCGAACTCGTACACGTCACGCAGCAGCTCCGGGGACGCCAGTTCCACGAGCGCTGCGGCCGGGAACACGCTGATCAATCCGTTCTTGCGGCCGTGCCAGGCGTCGTACAGATCATGGACGCGTTGCATGCCCTCCGTCCGCAGTCGATCGGAAAACTCCGGCGGCACGCTCTTGGCCAGGCGCGGCGGCGACATCGGGCCGTCCACCGTGGTGATGTCGCGGACGGACTCGGCGAACACCCAGCGCTGGCCGGTTTGCACCAGCGCCTCGGCGTCGCGGGCAATGCCGCCGACGTTCTGAACCATCGTCGTGGTGCCGGCGCGCAAGCCCTCCAGCGCCGCGAGCGTGGACATCAGCGTGGCTTCCTCCGACGACAGCAAGGAAGCCGGGCTTTCTTCGAGGTTCAGGCTGTTGGGAAAACCGAAGTCTTCGTTGAACCCCTTGGCGATGGTGGCGGCGAGGTGAGCATGGCAGTTTACCAGCCCCGGCAGTAACGCCTTGCGTCTGCCGTCGTAGATCTCCGCACGGGGAAACCGTTCGAGGACTTTGTCGGTGTCGCCGATGGCGGCAATCACGTCGTTTTGTACCGCCATCGCCACGTCGCGCAGCGTGCGCCGCTCGCTGTCATTGGTAACCACCGTGGTATGAGTGAAAACCGTCGTCGAATCGATCCCGTTATCGGTCTGCGCCAGGAGCGCCGTCCGCGGCAGCAGGCTGGCGCCCAACGCCGCGCCGGCGCCGACGAGCAGCTCGCGGCGGCTGAGGCTGTCCGGCGGTTCCGTTCGAGGAAGTTTGTTGTCGTCGGGGTTGTGCTTGTTCATGAACAATTCCTCCGCGTGAACGGGCGGCGCCACAGTTCGTTCTTCAACGTTTGGGTGCGCTGCGGAATCCGGAGTATAGACGCTTGACGAGACCAGCTTCCTCGGTGCGTCGACGTTTGGTTCGGCTTGCGGAAAACCTCGAAACGGCGTTTAGCGGGCTTCTACGCCGAATTGTTCCGTTCTGTCTTGTTACCTTTTGGCTTGTAAAGACCACCCCCGAGATGCCTGTTCCCCCAAGCCATTATTTGCAGGAGCGTATCCTCCAGCTCGAGACCGGCATCGGTGAGGTGATACGTGTACCGGACCGGATTGTCCTGATATTGCTCACGTCTCGCCAAACCCCAATCGATAAGCCGTTGCAGCCGGTTCGACAGAAGATTGGTCGGAATCCCCTCGGCGTCGGCGAGTTTCTTGAACGTATTCTTGCCGTGCCACATCAGGTCCCTGATTATGAGCAACGTCCACTTGTCTCCAAACAATTCGAGCGTTCGCGAGATCGAGCAGTTTGACCGGAAGTGATGGTCGTCGACCTTCGCTAGCTTGCCCGGTCGCTTTTTCCGTTTCGATTCAACCATGGGGTAGTTATATACCAGTCACTTGCAATAATAAAGTTACTTGAGTATAAGTAACTTTAATAATTAAAGTTACTTTCACCGATGGAGACGGAAGTGTTGACGGACAGAGTAAGACGGCGGGTGATCAAGGCCAGTGCCGGGTTGATAGGCTCCGCGGCCATCGCCGGAACGGGCCCGAAAGGCGCTGCGCATGAATACGATACGGGGAGCGGTCAAGACGATCTTGAGACGACGCAGGGGAAGAAGGGGAGATCGATACACTTGATCGGCAACACTCCTCTCGTGAAGCTGCGCCACCTGCCGAACGGTGACTGCGCGGACGTTTTCGTCAAGTTCGAGGGCGCGAATCCGACGGGGAGCATGAAGGACCGCATGGCTTTATCCATGATCGAGGGCGCGGAGAGCAGGGATGAACTCGTCCCTGGAGGCCGTGTCGTTGAATACACCGGAGGTAGCACCGGGAGTTCACTCGCGATGGTCTGCGCCACCCGCGGCTACAAGGCTCACTTCGTGTCGTCAAACGGATTCTCGAAAGAGAAGATCCAGACGATGCGTGCTTTTGGTGCAACCGTCGAGTTGATTCACGCCGAGAATGGAGTCCTTTCCGCCGACGTCATCAACCGGATGATCGCAAGAGCAAGGGAACTCATTAAGCAACCCGGAACGTTTTGGCCCGATCAGGTAAACAACCTGGACAACAAACGCGGTTACCACGGGATGGGCCACGAGATTATCGGTTCTCTCGGGACAGAGATCGATGAGTTCGTGATGGCCGTTGGCGGAGGCGGGTGCATCTCCGGCAATGCCGAGGTCCTCAAAGCGTCAACGCCCGCGATCAAGGTGATTGCAGTGGAGCCCTACTATGTTCGCAATATATCGGGCGGAGATACCGGCGGTACGCACAAACTCGAAGGTATCGGCCTGTCCTTTGTCCCTACGATCTTGAGGCGCGACTTGATCGATGACGTTATTCCCGTCAAAGACGAGGACGCCTATGCGACGGCCAACGCGCTTGCCCAAAAAGAAGGGATACTCGGAGGCGTTACCTCCGGCGCCAATGTCTGGGCCGCCTTACAAAGGGCGCAAGCGCTCGGGCCGGGGAAGAAGGTCGTAACGGTGATCGTTGATACCGGTCTGAGATACCTGAACGGTGATCTGTATGGTTGATCGGTCCGCAAGGGACGGCTACGTGGCGCAGTGCGCCTGTCCGGGTCGTGTGGTGAGTGAGCATGTGATGGGAGATCCAACACTTCAGGCGTAGAGAGATCGATGGCATTATCGGTTTGAAAACTTACGCCGCTCTTTCTGACGGCGAAATCGAATTGAAAGAATTTGCGGCAAACGACGGGGACTACGGTTGAAAGCCATCACTTACGCCGGATACGGACCGCCGGACGTGCTGCAACTCAAGGAGGTCGAAAAACCCGTACCAGGGGACGACGAAATGCTGATAAGGGTCCGGGCCGCGGAAGCGACAAAGTCCGATTGCGAGATGCGCAGCTTCCGGTTTTCGGTAAACTGGTTTTGGCTGCCGCTGCGGATTGCCGTCGGCGTGCGAAAGCCGAGACGGCAGATCCTCGGCGGTTATTTTTCCGGAGAGATCGAGTCGGTCGGTAAATCCGTGGCGCGTTTTTCCGAAGGCGACGCGGTGTTTGGCGCCGCAGGGCTGCGGATGGGCGCCTACGGTGAGTACATGACTCTGCCGGACGCCTCTTCCATCGCCCGCAAACCGGAAAACATGACGTTTACCGAAGCCGCCGCGGTACCGCTGGGCGGGTTGAATGCCCTTCATTTCATGCGACGTGCGGAAATCCGGGCTGGGGAAACGGTGTTGATCAACGGCGCGGGCGGCAGTATTGGAGCGCACGCCGTGCAGATTGCCAAATCCATGGGTGCCGAAGTCACCGCCGTCGATAGCACGATCAAGCAGGACATGCTGCGCCGCCTTGGCGCTGATCGCTGCATGGATTATACCCGGGAGAATTTCGCGGGAAGTGGACGGACTTACGACGTCGTTTTCGACATGGTCCCCGGAAGTTCGTACTCCGATTGCATCGGGGCGCTCAACCCGAATGGACGCTATCTCTCGGGCAATCCCCGATTGTCGGTCATGTTTCGCTCGATGTTCACTACCCGGTTCAGCGACAAGACAGCGACATTTGCCTTCGCAAGGGAGACCGAGGAAGAGCTGTTGACGCTCAAGGCGATGATCGAAGAAGGAAAAATCCGGTCAATCGTCGACGAAGTCTTCCCAATGGGGAAGGCAGCCGACGCCCATCGCCGGGTCGAGACCGAGCAACGCCTGGGAGCCGTCGTGATCGAGATGGTCTGATCGGTTTTCGGCGCAGCTTTTCCGTGGAACGGCGTGCTGTAATCAGCTTCCGCTAGAACGTCGGCACCGGAATTCCGGCCCACTTTCCTTCGGAGGCGCGTCCGCGCTCGATAATCTTGCCCGCAACGGTGTCGAGCGCCAAAAACTCGACGGGCCGTGCACTCAGCGCTCGCGAAAACCGGGCGATACCGACCGCTTCACCGCGAGCATAGCGCGCTTCGGCCAGAACGACGTTGAGACGATCGCCGTCGTAGGACAGCGAGTTACCGTGCGTAGTCGGGTGCAGCAGCTCATCCATGCCGCCGCCGGGGAGGCTTTCCGAGGATCGCTTCAGTCCGAGTTCGGGAACCTGCCACGACGATGGCGCGACGTAGGCAATATCTCCCGGCATAGAAGCGGCGGCCAACAGGCGGACTACCGCCGCTCTCGTTCGAGAATCGACCGGGGCGAGAAACACGGTCACTCGCGATTCTCCGATTTCGGTTTGCAGGCTGTTGACGACGTGGCTCCGCAACAAGTGCGAAACAGCAATCGTCGCTGCGAGGACGACGATATAGACCCCCGCGAACACGAAGCCCCTCACCCAAGCATTGTCGGAAAGACGCCAGTCCACCAGTCGCAACCGCGCCTCCCAGCTTCGTGGCAGGAACATCCCCGTCCTATCGAGGTAATCCCGGTATGGCTGACCGAATTTTTCCAGACAAATCCGTTCTTCGAGTCTCGCCAGGCGGTAGTAAAGGCACAGCATGCTCACGAACGTAATGACGACTATGAACCGGGACCAATACAGCGATGCCCCCAATCCGATCATCGCCAGCGCGACGTATTGAGGGTGGCGAATGTGTCGGTACAAGCCGACGTCGACCGTTCCCTTTCGCGTAATTTTTGACCAGTAGATCTGGCAAAAGCCGAAAACGAACAGCACGATGCCGGTCAGTATCAGCGGCCAGCTGATCAGAATGAGCCCGTTGGCGAGCCAGCTGTCGCTGTACGTGAAATGCGGCAGCAGGTACATCGTCAGCCATGCGGCGTGCGTAGACTCTTGCAAGGCGTTCAGCGGCGTGGCGTAAATCGAATAGTAGTACGCCGCAAAAGGAGACACCATGAACAGTATCTCGAGGACGATAAGCGTGTAGAGAAGCCAAGCCGATGTCTTGGCCGCCCGGCCTTTGGTCGTCACATTCATTTTCAGTACCTCCTGGTCGCAATTCATGTAACGACCGGCGGTATCTCCGCGCAACCACTACTGCGCGAGTGGTACGGGTTTTTCGCGATTGGGCATTTCATTTCGTGAATGGCACGAGTTGACCGCCGGGCGGCTCCGGTGAAACGGTATCATTCAACAATGACTATTGAGGGCCTGCAGAATTATCTGGGCACCAGGCTGCCGATGGTGCTCGATGCCCAGCAGCATTTTCGGCTGCTGCGCACGGTGTTTGCCCTGGTGTTCGTCGCGACTGCCGTCATCCACCTGCTCGTAGAGCAGGAAAACAAGCTGATGACCACGCTGGTCCATGCGGTGACGATCGGGCTTATCTACGTCATCGCGGTGGGGCTTGTCACCGCATTTTTGTATGCCATTCGAGGCTCGGCAAAAGATGTCCGCGTTTGGCAGGTATGGATGGTGTCATTGACCAGTTTCGTGCTTGGGCACTATTTCCTCCCGATTGACGACCTGATCGCCTGGTTGCTGGGCGTTGTTACCGATGCCCACGCAGCTCAGATGACAATCTCGCGGTTGCTTCCGGTGTGGTTTCTGTTGACCTACATCTTCATTCAGCCGTACTTGAACGAAGGGCTCAGGTTGGAGCTTGCCCGCCTCCGCGACGTCAATTCTCTGCTGCGACGGCGTCAGGGGGGTAAGGCGCCATCGAGCCCCCCGCCGATCCGCTTCGAGTCGGGGCGTACGGATTTCACGCTGGATGCCGATTCAATTCGCAACGTCGTTGTCGATGACCACTACTGTTACGTTCACTACCGTCACAATGGCGGTTACGCGAAGCGGGATCTCGCAATGCCGCTGCGCGACGTGCGTGCGTTGCTGCCGGACGGATTCCTGCAGGTGCATAGATCGCACATCGTGAATATTGAACATATTGTCTCCATTAGAAGAAAAAACAGGAAGATACGCGTAGTGCTCGACGGGGACTGCGAAGTGCCCGTGAGCAGGCACCGGCTGGACTATGTGCTGCCGATGATCCGCACTCAGATAGAGTCGTGACGAAAACCGGCCGGATAGTGCGGTTCTGGCGCCTCGCCCCGGTCCGGCGGCGCCGCGAATGATGTAACATTGGGAGTACAGTGCTTGACGACAAGGAGGGCTGGGCCTGTGTTTTTACGCTTCGTCAATCGGCAGCGGCTTTACCTGCTTCCGCTGGTTTGCACGGTTGTGCTTTCCGGTTGCGGCGGCGGCACCAAGTTGCTGAAAGAACCGCAACCTATTCCGGAATTACAGCCTCTCGCCTCCGCATCCGATCGGCAGGTCACCGCGACGCTCGATTGGGTCATCGTTCGCGACGGACCCGGAACCTGGGCGAGGAACGCGGATTGGGACGAGTATTTGATGAGAGTGAGCAACCGCTCGGACCAGCCGATAGAGGTGACCGGCGTAATCGTCGTCGACTCGATCGACACGCGGGTCGAGTCGCAGCCGGGAAGGAAACAGCTCGTCAAGGCGAGCAAGGAAACCGCCCGGCGCTACGACAAGTCCGGGATAGACGTCAAAGCGGGTTACGGCGCGGACACGTTGATCGGCGCCGGCGCCGTGGTAACCGGCGTTGGCCTGGCCGGAACCGCCGCATTGAGCAGCGCGACAATTGTCAGCGGTATAACGACCGGCGGTGCGGCGGCCGGCGCGATGACGGCGGTCGGCGGCCTGGTGGTGCTGGGTCCCGTACTCGCCGTCAACGGTATCGTGCGCAGCGTGAACAACAATGAAGTCAACGAGCATATTGAGCTGCGGCAAACGAAACTGCCGGCAGCGGTGGCCGCAGGAGAGGAGCTGTTGCTCAACGTCTTTTTCCCGATCACGCCGTCGCCTCGCATGCTCGAAATACTGTATTCAGATGCGAACGGCGATAACAGTCTTGTTGTCGAAACCAGTTCGGCGCTGGACGGTCTTCACCTGGAAACGTCAACGGAATAGAACTTCGCCGTCGTTGTCTCTCCGTCTGCCCGGAAGATTCTCCAGCGGTCTATAATGTGATCACGTCGGGAACGGCGGCTCGTGACACGGAGGTGACGTCGCGGTACGGGACCTGCCTCCAATGCCATTTCCAACGGGGAAAACGTATACGGATCGGTTACGATGGCTGAGATGAGAATAGCGCTGCTGTCACCCAAGGGGCCGCTGTATCGGCATCGTGGCGGTATCTTCAAGAAGTCTCTGCGTTATCCGCCGCTTACGCTGCCGACGCTCGCCGCGCTCGTTCCCGACGACATCGATCACGAGCTTTCGTTGTACGACGAGGGCATCGAAGAAATCCCCGACAATCTTGACGCAGACATCATTGGCATCACGGTCATCACGGGCACGGCAAAACGGTCCTACGAACTCGCCGGTCAGTTCCGGGCTCGCGGAATCAACGTCGTGCTTGGCGGTCCGCACGTAACGCTGGTCCCCGACGACGCCGCGCCTCATGCCGACGCAATCGTTGTCGGGTACGCCGAAGAGACCTGGCCGCGTTTGCTGCACGATTTCCGAGCAGGGCGGATGCAAGCCCGTTACGTGCAGGACCCGAACCTCAGTCTTGCGGGGCGTCCGCGGGCAAGGCGTGACCTCATCGACATCGGGCGTTACGCCAAAACCCACGTGTTCGAGGCGACGCGGGGTTGCGTTCATCGCTGCGACTTCTGCGTCGTGCCGTTTGCGTGGGGGCGTCAGCCCTACCAGAAGCCGGTTGAGGAGGTAATTGACGAAATACGCTCGACAGGTGCGCGCCGCGCGATTTTTATCGATTTGAACCTGATTGCCGACAAGGCGTACGCAGCGGAACTGTTTGAAGCGATGATCCCGCTGAAGCTCCGATGGGGCGGGTTGGCGACGAGCTTACTCGCGCGCGACGACGAGCTGCTCGACCTGTGCGCGCGGTCCGGTTGCATCGGATTGCTCGTCGGTTTCGAGTCGATATCCAGCAGCGCGCTCAAGGACATCCACAAGGGATTCAATTCGCCCGAACTCTACGCCGAGTGGATCGATAAGTTTCACTCGCACGGCATTGCGATCAACGGCACCTTTGTATTCGGGCTCGACGACGACACGCACGACGTCTTCGAGGAAACGGCGCAGTTCGTGATCGACACCGGCATCGATCTGCCACGGTTTGCGATATTGACGCCGTTCCCGGGTACGGCGCTGTTCGACCGGCTCGAAGCGGAAAGCCGTATCGTTACGCGCGACTGGGAAAAATACGACGGCCAGCACGTCGTTTTTCGCCCTGCAAAGATGACCGCCGACGAACTGCAGCGCGGCAACATGGCCACCTGGCGCAAGGTGTACAGCTACGGTTCGATTGCACGCCGCATGCGCCGCACGCCGATCTCGAAACTGATGTACCTGGGCGCGAACCTGGGCTACCGCTTTTATGCAAACCGTCTTGACCGGTTTTATACTTGCGACTGGCGGCTGATGGCGGCTCCCGCTCCGCTGCGGTCCCGGAAAGGCGCTCACTGATGCCGGCCACCGATTTCAAGCTGACGCTCATCCATCCCTGTGTCGGCCGCTGGGCGGGGGACAAGACGTACATCCGCAGCTGGCAAATGGAGCCGCTGGCGCCGGCGGTGCTCGCCGGTTTGACGCCGCCCGACGTTGCGGTCCGGTTTTACGACGACCGCCTCGAAAAAGTTCCGGTTGATGAACCGGCCGATCTCGTTGCCATCAGCATCGAGACCTATACGGCGAAACGCGCCTATCAGATTGCCACGGATTACCGGAATCGCGGCGCCAAGGTCGTACTGGGCGGTTTTCACGCCACGCTCTGCCCGGAAGAGGCCGCCGTCTACGCGGACGCGGTTGTCATTGGTGAAGCGGAGGGCCAGTGGGACGCAGTCATCGACGATGCACGACACGGTACGCTGAAAAAATTCTACCGGCAGCCCGAGCGGCCCTCGCTGCACCAGACCCGGCTCGACAGGACGATTTATCGCGGCAAGAGATACGTGCCCATTACGCTGATCGAGGCCGGGCGCGGCTGCCACTTCCGTTGCGAGTTTTGCGCCGTGCAGTCGTATTTCGACGCGACCCAGGTGCGCAGGCCGATCGACCACATCCTCGAGGAAATCCACAACACGCGCAAGCGAAGCAATTTTTATTTTTTCGTCGACGACAACATTACGTCGAATTTCGAGGAGGCGAAAGAGCTGTACCGGCAGCTTGCGCCTTACAACATACGCTGGGTGTCGCAGGCCAGCATCAACGCCGCGCACGACGAAGAGTTCCTGCGGCTCATTGCGGACAGCGGCTGCGAAGGCTTGCTGATCGGCTTTGAGAGTCTCGAAAGAGAAACACTGCGGCTCATGAAAAAGAAGTTCAATACGATGGGCGGCGGATACGACGTCGCGCTACGCAATCTGCGCGAGCACAAGATCCGGCTCTATTCGACGTTCGTCTTCGGCTACGATCGGGACACCGCCGACACTTTCCGCACGACGCTCGACTTTGCAAACCGGCACCGCTTTTACATGGCGGCATTCAATCATCTCACGCCGTTTCCGGGCACGCCGTTGTACGCGCGATTACAGGCGGCCGGCCAGCTGCTGTACGAAAATTGGTGGCTCGATCCGGACTACACCTACAACAAGATCCCTTTCAAGCCCGCGCTGCTGGAGCCCGAGGAATTGCAACGTCTTTGCATCGACGCGCGAGCGGAGTTCTATTCGGCCAGAAGCATCGTGCGGCGTTTCGCGGACCCGGTAAACCGGTCGAATTTCTTCATCGCGCGCCAATACCCGATTATCAACTTCATGATGCGGCGTGAGGTCCACCAGCGAAACGATCTGCCGCTCGGTGACGAAGGTTGGACAGGTTCGCTGCAACCCATGCGGGAGGTCGCTTGAAGAACGGCCGGCAATGAGCACGAACCTGGAATTCAAGCTGGCTACCGCCGAAACCGAAGGTCATTTCCGCAAGCTGCTGCGGGAAAATGCCCTTTCGGGCAATATCCGGCTGCTGCTGACCAGGGAACCCAACGCGTTTCACGCAGCAGGGATATCCGGCGACGTTTACGACCTCGTGCTCGCTTACCGTCGGTCGCCGCACGAACTCATCGGTGCCGGCGCGCGTTTCGAGTTTGATGGATTCGTAAACGGAGAAGGCGCTCGCGTCGGCTATCTTGGGGAGTTACGCGTTCAAGGCGGGTTTCGGCAACGCCGCACACTTCTTCTAGAGGCTTACCGGAAAATGCGCGGTTACCACGAAGCCGGGCAAGCATCGTATTACATTACGACGATTATCTCGGACAACCGTTCGACCCGCCGGCTGCTGGAAGCCGGTCTCTCCGACATGCCGACCTATCGGCCGGTTGAGGAAATGGTCACGTTGACCATACCGGCAAGGCGCGCGGCGCAGGCGCGCGTTTCACCGATAGCGGTCGAGTGTGCCGGGGACGACGATATCGACGCAATTTCCGGCCGGCTGCGACGAACGGGCCGGGCATTCCAGTTCCATCCCGTTTGGGACTCCGACACGCTGCGTTCCAGGCAGCGTTGCCGGGGTATTTCACCGGCCGATTATTGCATCGCAAGAGTCGACGGCGACATTCGGGGCGTGCTCTGTCTGTGGGATCAGCGTCCGTTCAAACAGTCCGTCGTTGCCGGCTATTCGAGACGGCTTTCGCGGCTCCGGCCGTTTTTTAACGTCGCGGCGCCGTTGCTTCGGCAGCCACGGCTTCCCGCGCCCGGAAACCGTTTGGAGAGCGCTTTTCTTTCGCACCTTTCGGCCGACGACGACGAGACGCTGCTTGCACTCGTGCGGCACGCCGCCGAGCGCGCCGTGCGGCGTGGGATCGACTACGTCATGCTGGGGCTCGCCGCGCGCAACGACTTGACGCGCGCCCTGCAACGCAAATTCTCATGCCACCGATACATGAGTATGATTTACCTCGTTTACTGGCCGGACGGCCGCGACGCCGCCGATGCGGCAGATGGCCGGATTCCGCATCCGGAGATGGCGATTCTGTGAACGGCAGGATCGTAAGAACCGACAGCTTCGGATCGGCGGTTCGTGCGGAGATGTACGATCTTTTTTCGTCCCAGTTCGACGGTGTCAGTCCACGTCAGTTCGAGCGAGATCTCGAGGACAAGAACTGGGTGTTGCTGATGCGCGACGACGATGAACGTATGGTCTGTTTCTCGAGCATGCGCTTCTACTACTCGTCGATCGGCGGTCGGAATGTCGCGTTGCTTTTCTCGGGCGACACGGTTGTCGATAGCAGCACCTGGGGCGACTCCGCGCTGAGCTACTATTGGATGGGAGCGGTCGACTGGCTGCGCCGGCGTTACAAGACCAACAAACTGTATTGGTTTCTAATAGTGTCCGGTTATCGGACCTATCGATTTCTCCCCGTGTACAGCGAGTATTTTTTTCCGCGATTCGATGAGCGGACGCCCGCCGACATCCAGTTGCTCATGCACTCGATGGGATCGGAACGATTCAAGGAACAATACGATCCGGAATCCGGAATAGTGCGCCTCGAAGCGCCTGCGGTGCTAAAGGGAGATTTCCGCGGCATTCCCGAACATCGTCTAAAAGACCCGCACATCGCTTATTTCGCCGAACGAAACCCGGGGCACGTCGATGGGGACGAACTGCTGTGCTTCGCGGAGCTGTCCGAAGACAAGCTCACACGGCTGGGCAAGCGCATGTGGCGCAAGGGGCGTGCGCTGTTTCCCGACGGTGTATGAACGCGGGCGCTCTCTTCGGCAACCTCGGCTGGCTGTTGGCGAGCCTGCCCGAGTATCGCCGCTTCCGGGCCGGCGGGTGCGATCTCGAAGACACACAACGCCGTCGGCTGGCGCATTACCTGAGACGTAACGCCGGCACCCTGTTCGGCCGCGAACATGGGTTCGCGGCCATCGACGGCTGGGAGGACTACACTCGCCGTGTGCCGCTGCGTACTTACGATGAATTCGAGCCTTGGATCAGGCGTATCGCGCACGGCGAGAACGCGGTCCTGACGGCGGATCCCGTGCGCCTGTTCGAGCCGTCGAGCGGTTCGTCGGGTCCCGTCAAGTTGATCCCCTATACACGCTCGTTGCAACGTGAATTCCGGTCGGCCGTTGCGGTCTGGTCGGCGCACACCTTCTTGTCCAATCCGAGGCTGCTCTGCGGTCCCGCCTACTGGTCGCTGTCACCGCGTATCGACCGGTCTTCACGGGTGATCGACTCGACCGTTCCCATAGGTTTCGATCAGGACAGCGCCTATCTCGGCGGCATCACGCGCCACATGGTCGATCTCACGTTCGCGACGAGCCAACGACTGCGCCACGTCGCGGAGCCGGACCTATTCTGGCATCTTACGCTGTTGATGCTGATCCGCTGCCGCGACCTGCGCCTGATTTCCGTTTGGCATCCTTCCTTCGTCAGTCTCCTCGTCGAACGGATGCGAAAGAACTGGCAGCCGTTGTTGCACGACTTGAAAACCGGCGCCGCATTTTCGTCGCCGTCGTTGAAGATACGTCCCGATGCCGCACGCGTGCGCGAACTCGCAGCGATCGGCCATGACGATCTGCATGCTATCTGGCCGCGGCTGCGCTTGATCAGCTGCTGGGCCGACGCACACGCGGCGGCGTCCATCCATCGGCTCCGGGAGCTTTTTCCCCGCGCCGCCGTACAGGCCAAGGGCCTGGTTGCGACCGAAGCGTTCGTCAGCATCCCTTTCGGCGACCTGAAGCCGCTGGCCGCGCGCTGCCACGTGTTCGAGTTCATCGAGGAAGACGGCGCAAGCCGCGCTCCGTGGGAGCTGGAGAAAAACGGTGTGTATTCGGTGGCCGTTACCACCGGCGGCGGTCTTTACCGTTACCGCTTGGGCGACCTCGTCGAGGTGCAGGGGTTTCTCGGCGCTATTCCCTGCCTGCGTTTTGTAGGCAGGGAAGACAGCGTGTCGGACTTTTTTGGCGAAAAACTCAATGAAAATTTCGTTGCAGCCGTCGTGACGCGGATTTTCGGGGAATACGCGCTGGACCCGCGATTCTCGTTACTCGCGATCGACGAACAGTGCTCGCCGCCCTGTTACGTTTTATACCTGGAGACCGACCGGCCGCCGCCCGAAGCGCTGGACCGGCGGCTCGATGCGGCATTGCGCGCCAATCCGCATTATCAGCTGTGCATTGAACTGGGCCAGCTCGGGCCGGTCCGCGTTTCGAGAACCGCCGAACACGCGTTCGACCGTTATGCGGCGCGCATGGCAACGCTGGGCGTTCGCACCGGCGACGTAAAACCCACGACCTTGAGCCGTCACGGCGGTTGGGCCGAGGTATTCGAGCGTCGCAAAAACTAGGCGTTCGGCCTTGCGATCAATCGGGCCGGCAACGAACGGACCGCCGCCGGAACCAGCAACAGGTCCGCGCACAGCGCTGCAATGACGATCAGCGCGGTGATGCCGCCGATCTCCCGGCTGGGCAGGAAGCTTCCCAGCATCAAGATCGAAAACCCGAGCGCGAGCAGTACGGACGTGACCACGATGGGCCGGCCCACGGTGTGTACGGCCCGCTCGACGGCGGGCACGACGTCGTTGCCGTCGCGCAGATCCCGATTGATTGCCGTCATCATATGCACGGTGTCGTCGATGACGATGCCGAGGGCAACCGCGGTGATCATCACCGTGCCGGGGTTGAGGTCGATACCGAACATCGACATTGCGCCCAGGCCGCAGAGCAGCGGAACGAGATTCGGGATCATTGCAAGAAGGCCCAGGGTGACGGATCGCAGCAGCAGAATCATCAGCAGCGAGATCGTGGCCAACGCTATCGAAAAGCTCGTGGCCTGACTCTCGAACACGTAGTTTTGCATCTGTCCGACCAGTACGGCCTGGCCCGTGAGGTCAATTTTCAGGCCGGCGCCCGTAAACTCCGAGTGCAGGTAGTTTTCGATGGCCGGGATTTGCTCGACGATGACCTGCGCGGTTGCCGCCGGCATGCGTGCCGAAATCCTGGCGCCCGAAAAATCGGGCAGCAGCCAGCCATCGAGCTGCCCCCGTTGCCGCAGATTTCCGATGAGAGTATCGGTCACGAATTGCGAGCTGGGCAACGTATACCCGTCGGGCCCCGTGTCCCGCGATACCCTTGCCGCTTCCTTGACGATGCCGGAAATGGAGAGCGTGCGCGAAATGACGGTGTGGTCGCGTAACCACGACTCGAACGTTTCGAGTTTGCGGAGAACGTCCGTGTCGCTGAGGTTCTTTTCCGGCGCCGTGACCATGAATTCGAGAGACAGGCTGCCGCCGAAGGCGTCGTCGACACGTCCGGTCGCCACCCGGAACGGATCCTGCTCCGGAAACCACATCAGGGGATCCAGCCCATAGGTAATGCGCTGAGCGAGCACCAGGCTCGAGGCCACGACAACGGCGGTGACGCTCCAGAGTACGGCCCGCCGCCCGGCGGACTGCCGATTGGCCCACGCCAGGAAGCGGCCGAGGCCGCCCTCGCTGCTGACTTCCCGAACTCGGTCGAACACGGGAAACGTCAAAAGCAACGCCGGTACCAGCGTGATACTGACCGCAAACGCCGAAAAAACCCCGAATGCGGCAATGACGCCAAACTGACGCAGCGGGCCGATTTCGCTGAGCGTAAGCGCGAGCAAGCCCACTATCGTCGTAATGCTCGTGAACAGGCACGGCAGCAACAACTCGCGCATGCTGGCTTCGACCGCCCGTTTGCGGTCCGGCCTGGTCGACATGTTCCGCTGATAGTTGCCGACGACGTGAATCGTGTCGGCGACACCGACGGCAAGTATCAGCGGCGTCAGCATTGCCGAGATCATCGTTATGGGCCAGCCGAGAAGACCCATCAGGGCATAGGCCCAGACGGCGGCGACGGCGACAACCGCAAGCGGCAATAGCGTCAACCACAGGTTGCGGAAAATGGCGAATGCAACAGCGACGATGACCAGAACCATCAGCGGCGGTAACGTCTGCAGGTCTTTTTTGTTGTTCGATTGCGCGGCCTTCCCCATGACGGGGCTCCCCGTGAGCTCGAACTCGGCCGGCAGTCCGTCGAGTTCCTCAGCGGCAATCGCCTCCAGATCGTTGACGAACCGGGTATTGAGGTCGACTGCGTCGCCTTCACGCCCGTAATAGACGACAATCGCCGCGGCGGCGCCGTCCGCCGTGACCAGGCTGTCAACGAGCGCGGGGCTGGCCATGATCGATTGACGAAATGCTCTGTCGAGAAAGCCCTCCTCGAGCCGGTTCGCGTGCGGAGAGTTCGTAATCGAACGCACACGATAAACGAATTCGAGCGATGCGGCAGCGGTCGTTATGCGATGAATTGCAGAAAGCGTGTCAGGGTGGAAGACGTCGCCGGCGAAGACGCCGACGACGACAATCTCGTCGGCGTGAAACAGGCTCGAAAACTCGTTGTAGAGAGCGAGTTCCGGGTTGTCCTCGAGAAACCAGATCTCGAGCGAGTTGTCGAAACGAACCTTGCCTGCGGGTATTAGTGCCAGCAATGTCAGCAGGCCAATAGCGGCAACCCAAACGCGTCGCCGGCTCATGATGAAATCGACGAACCGGTCAGTCACCGTGTACCGATTTGCCGCGGATGACGTCGCGGTAGGATTTCAGTCCCGATTCGCCGTGTCGCCAACGGTGCACGACGAGGTAAATGGCGGTCGGTATCACGATCAAGCTGGCGCCGCCCGATACCGCGACGATCCAGAACAGCGGCGGGGAGTGCTCAGGTAACAGCAGTATTTCCGCGGACCGGATCATTGCGCCGTGACAGGCGCCCATGGAACCGAACAGGATCGCCGCATATTCCGTAACGGCTTCCTCGGCCGATGCGCCTTCCGCAATTCGCTTTGTGTATACCGAGATAAACTCCGATTTGACGGCATACGTCTCGTACCACCAGTTCCAGAAGCCGAACGTCGAGCCCACGATAAACGCCGACGTCAGCACACTCGCGAGTCCTCCCTGGTCCACGGGCACGAGACGCAACGACAGATAGCTGAGCAGGCCGGAGGCCGTTCCGATCACGAATCCGTGATGCGGCCGCACGCCGCGAATCGTCGGCCAGGTGTTCATTTCCCAAAGGCGAAATCGCGCGACGCCGGCGACCACGAAAACGTAATAAGCCACTACCGGCACGAACATGATCAGCGAGGCAACGGCGTGGTTCCCGCCCGACCGGTCGAGCCAAAGCCAGTAGGCCACGGGAAACAGCGTGACGGGAACGGCGAACTGGTAGACCTGGTAGAAGGCGCGCATCGGCTCGCGACTCAGGTGCGCCGCTGGCGAAGCTCCGCTACCGTGCGCCCCTGGCCGAGCTCCCGGGTCTGTTTGCGGTAGATCTCGCGCCGCGAAACGAGGTTCGCGAAAAGGTACACGCCCGCCCGATACGGCGTACGCACGTTGGTGCGCCAGTCCGTCATGCGTTTCAGGATGGATCCCAGTGTGTTGAACTTCCGACGCGCCTCGAAACAGCCGCGCTTCAGTTGTTCCGGCGTCATGTTGGCGGGGCGCATGGTTGCGTCGCCGTACTTGTAGTCGGGATTCAGCCACCAGCGGTCGTGCAGCAGCCTGCCTTCCCGCTCCATGCGATCGTATAAAGGAGCGCCGGGCATCGGCGTCAGCGGATTGAAGTTCGCCAGTATGAACTTATGGCGGATCGCGAACTCGACGGCGGCGTCAAAACTCTCGACGGTGTCTTCACCCGCGCCGAACATAAAAGTGCCGTAGATTGTTATGCCCGCTCTGCGGAAAACGCCTATTGCTTCCTCATAGGATTGCCACTTGACGTTCCACCCTTTTTTGATGTCCCGGAGACTCGTCAGATCGAGAGACTCGAAACCGATTAATGCATTGATGCAACCGCTTCTTGCCATCAAGTTGACGAGCGCCGGATCGCGGGCGACATCGATCGAAACCTGGCAGTTCCACTTGATTTTCAGCGGGATCAGCGCCTCGAAGAGCGCGCGCGCCTTGTCGACGTCCACGAAAATGTTGTCGTCAACCAGAAACACGTGGCGCCTGCCGCAGCGGCGTATTTCTTCCACAACGTCTTCAATCGGGCGTTGGCGGAGGCTGTTTCCGTAAAACGCGCGAATCGAACAAAAGGAACAGTTGAACCGGCAGCCACGCCCGTACTGCACCAGGGACAGCGGCGCATATTTCTTGCCCTCGAATATCGACCGGTCCGGCATGATTTTCGCGAGCGTTGGAAATTCCGAGCTGCGATAGATCTGCTGCAAATTTCCCGAGCGCGCGTCTTCCAGGATTTTCGGCCATACGCCTTCAGCGTCGCCGACGACGACGGCATCCGCGTGTTCCAGCGCCTCCTGAGGCAAGAACGTCGGGTGATAGCCGCCAAAAACGACGGGCAGGCCGCGCTTGCGGTACTGTGCGGCAATTTCGTAAGCTCTCCGCGCGGTGTAGGTCTCGACCGTCATCGCAACGAGATCGGTGTCCAGGTCGAGGGGAATCTCCTCCAGGCGTTCATCGTAGAGATCGACGTCGACGTTCTCCGGCGTCAGCGATTTCAGGATTGCGAAGCACAGAGGTTCCATTGCATCCGACGAACGGTCGGCATAGATATTCGGGCGAATGAACGTGGTCTTCATTGAGAACGATTCTAGCAGGCTTTGGGCGACCAGGACGGTCTGGAAGACCTACGGATTCTGGTTTGTGTGCATCAGCGTCGTTTTCTTTACCGTCTATCCGACGTGCAATTGGATTACCGCGCAGCGCGACGTAACGTACGGGCTGTATCTCGACGCCGAGCTTTCGATACCGTTGGTGCCCGAATTCGTCTGGGCCTATTTGTCCCTGTACATTCTGTTTCTACTGCCGCCGTTCCTGCTCACGCCGGCGGAGATGAACAGTTTGGGAAAAAAGCTGGTCACGGCAATTGTCGTATGCGGGATCGTTTTTTTGCTGGTGCCTACCCGGCTCGGTTTTGCACGCGTATTGCCCGATACGCCGCTTTACGATGCGGTTTTCGAGTCGATCTTCTCAGTCGACCTGCCACACAATCTGGTTCCGTCTCTGCACGTCGCGTTCAGCACGTTGATCCTGGTCTCCCTGTTTTCGGTCTCTCGCCGGCTCGCGGGCAAAATGGTTTTCGCGACGTGGCTTGTGCTAATCTCGTTATCGACGCTCTTCGTACATCAGCATCAGCTGATCGACGTGGTCACCGGCCTGCTCGTGGCGCTTTTGATCTATCCGCTGTTCCGCGATAAGGAGGCACAACGTGAATAAACTCTGCTTGGCTACGGCCGTCCTATTCGTGTTTTCGCTATCCTCGTGGGCACAGGAGGCGGATCACGCCATCCATGAGGAATTGCGCGGTTTACTGACCGGTATACAGGATGCGGTCAACGCCGAGGAGTACGGCGCGCTGGCGCAGTATTTTCACCCGGACATGAGCGTCACGACGATCAATCAGGAAGTCCTGACGTCGCGGGACGACATCGTGCCGTATTTCGACAAGTGGTTCGGCGAGGGCGGATACTTGAAAACCCTCGAGATGACGCTGGAAGCTGACGAGCTGACTCAGCTCTACGCCGACAAAACGATGGGCGTCGTGCGCGGCGCAGGCAAGGAGGACTACGTCCTGTCGGATACGCGTTCATTCCCGATGGAAACGCGTTGGACGGCGACCGTTGTCAAGGACGATGACGGCGTTTGGCGTATCCTCAGCATCCACATCGGCACGAACTTCCTGGACAATCCGATTCTGTCGGTCGCCGAGAGCGCCAATCGGTACTTCGCCATGGGTGGCGCGGCGGTTGGACTGCTGCTTGGTCTGTTATTGAGTTACGTGTGGCGCCGGAGAACGTCGGTTACGAGCTAGTTTGAAATAGGTTCTAGCGTTGACGGGGCACCCATCGGCGGGGCCGGTCGCGTGCCACCCCAAAGCTTGAAGTATATTCGCCAAAACGTCGGCCTGGGTTCGTTGCGATCGACGAGTCCCGGCAACGCCGTCCACGGCGCCCGCGGGTTTCGATGATGCGCCAGATGGTAGTGGTAGTTGAGCGCCAGCCAGCGGGTGACCGGCAACACCTTTAGATCCCATGCGCCGTCGATAACGTCGCGTTTGCTCCAGGCGTGATCGACGTACTGCAATGCGGACCAATGCAAGGCAAACGCCCAATAACACAGAAGCCAGCCCTGCCAGCTGAGGTCCAGTAACAGGAACAGCGCAACCTGGTAGCCGAACGCCAGCAGGCACTCCGACCAGATCTTCAGCGGCGAGTGAAGCGCGATGTCCCGGACGTAGGGTTCAAACCCGAGTTGCCGCGCCGGACCTTCGATGAACCAGCGGGAGGTGTATATCCACGGCGCCAGCAGGTAGATCATGTTGCTGACGGGTATCGTGAACCAGTAAAAGCCGAATAGGTTTCCGGAGTAGAGTTGAAAGTTGCGCTGAAGTTTCGACTGGTTCTCCTGATAGTAGTCGTATAACTCTTCGTCAGTTCGGTTACGCCGGTGGTGGCCGAGGTGCGCGATTTTTTGCAGCGTATAGGAAGTCGGAAATGCCGGTGCGCACAAGGTCCCGAACAGGTCATTACGTTTGCGGTTCGGCGAGAACACGCCGTGGACGGCTTCGTGCATCAACGAGAACGGCGTGTGATTGACGAGAGAAAACGCCCATGCGGCGACCAATGCCCATCCGATCGATTGGTGCGATGCGACCCACAACAGGCCCCAGGTCGCCGGCATCGCCGCCAGAAAAATCGCGATATTGCGCTTCTCGGGAATGCCGTTCATTTGAGACCGAAACGCATGCCGTGTTTCTGGTATACCTCGCTCCGGAAAATCGTCGTGTACTTCCAGTACACGTGCATACGCTGCAGTGTGCGCATGTTTGTCTTGATATCGGCAAACCGCCTGAACAGTGACGGAATCGAGTTGAACTGCCTGCGCGCCTCGAAACATACGTCGGTCAATTCGTCCGGCGTCATATTCCTCGGAACGAATGCCGCGTCGTTGAAGCGGTAATCGGGATGGAGCCACCATTTACCGCCGTAAAGCAGGCGCTTTTCCTCCTTGAGTTTTTCGTAGTGCGGCGTGCCGGGATAGGGCATCAGGATATTGAATGCCGCAATCGTGAAGCGGTTTTGCAGCGCAAACTCGAGCGTCGCCATGATGGAGTCATAGGTGTCGTTGTCATATCCCAGCGTAAAGGCCGCCCAGGTCTGCATACCGTGCTCGCGCAGAGACTCGATTTCCTTCCGGTAGTGGGAAAAGCGTGAAATATTGGGTGACTTTTTGGTTTCCTTGAGACTGTCGAGAGAGATCGACTCGAACCCCGTCACGTTGCCGAGGCAGCCGCTGTCCGCCATGAGCCGCATGAGTTCCCGATTGTGCGTGACGTCGAGACTGGCCTGACTGACCCAACTGATGCGCATGGGAATCAGCGCATGGCAAAGCTCTTTCAACGCCTTCGGGTCCGACGCGATATTGTCGTCGACGAAAAAAATCAGCCGACGGTGTTGGGACTCGATCTCCCGCAGCACATCGTCGATGCGCCGGACGTAATGGGTACGGTCGAAGTACTGAGTGACCGCGCAAAACTGGCAGGTAAAACGGCAGCCCCTCAGATACTGCATCAGCGTTATCGGAAGATAACCCTTACCCTCGAACAGGTCGCGCCGCGGAAGGATTCCGCCGATTTGACCGACGCCCGGCGGCCCCTGATAAAACCTCTTCAATTTACGTTCGCGGGCGTCTTCGACGATTTGCGCCCACCGCGTTTCCGCGTCGCCGAGAAAGATACTGTCCGCATGTTGCGCGGCCTCTTCGGGGATCAGCGTCGGGTGCATTCCACCGAGAATGACCTGTGCGCCGCGGTTTCGGTATTCTTCGGCGATTTCGTACGCGCGCCGCGCCGTATAACTTTCCACGGAAATTGCGGCCAGGTCGGTTGGCTCGTCGAAAGGAATCGACTCCATCCGGTCGTCGTACAACACGCACTCGACGTCGTCGGGCGTCATCCCTGCCAGGACGCCGAGCATGAGCGGCTCCATGCGTCCGTGATCAACGTACAGGCTATGTTCTCGCCGGCCGATGTTGGGCTTGATGAAGGTGATTTTCACGGCAACGTGAATTCTATCACCTTGCCGATGCATTCACTGCCGCGGGTGACTGCCGATATCGCATCCACGATGGGTTTAGCGCTTACGTCGGCGGCCCGCCTTCCGCAACGGCGGGTAGGTTCTTGTGCGTGGCGGCCTGTGTGCGACGGTAATCGCCGTTAAACGGCAATTCGTATCGGGCCGTTTGAGCTCGTTTCATCCAGATAGTTGATCAGGTGTTCGGACAGCTCCGCGGCGTCGGCTTCGGCGCCGTGTATGAAACTCGATTTTCGACGACGCAGGAACGGCAGCCCCATGACGTACAGGCCCGGCGAATCGGCTACACCGCCGTCATGCCGAACGTAGCCCTTGCGATCGAGCACCGGCACGTGCAGCCAGGAATAGTCCGGCCGAAAGCCGGTTGCCCACAAGACCGTGCGAAACTCGCCGCCGGTCAAATCGAGACCGAGGCAGGGTGAATTCGCGACTTCGGTGGGCCTGAATCGTTCCGCCGGCTCGGCGTCTTCGGAAGCGCCCGACGCGGCTATCCAGCCGTCGATCGTGTCGAGCAGACGATTCATCTTGAGATCCGCGAGTTTGCAGACGTTTCTCAAAGAGCCCGAGAACTGCACCGTGCCGTCGCGAATGCCCGCGAGCCGCCCGGTGATGCGGACGCCCCGTGCCGCAAGCGCGTTGAGGTCCAGCGTCCGTCGGTCACGGGTTCCGACCAGCTGCGGGGACGGCACGCCGCGCGCGCGTCCTAAATCCTCCACCTCGTCGTACCGCTCGTTCAGCAGTCCGGTGACGTGCATCCAGTGTTGAATGTCCCGACCGCGATACACGCGCGGCATGCGCACATGCTCGCCGACGGCCAGGGTCACCGGCCGGCCGGATTCGTGGATTTCGGCGGCAAGCTGCAAACCGGTTGCCGACGCGCCGACCACGAGCACGCCGCCGCCGTCGAGCTGGTTCGGGCATCGATAGTCGTGGGTGCTGAGTTGAACAATCGAGTCCGGAAATTCTCGACCGATGCGCGGCACCGACGGCAGGTTGAATGCGCCGCTGGCGATGACCAGTGCTCGTGCGCGCCACTCGCCGCGATTGGTGATTACTCGATACCCGCGCTCGCGGCGGCGAACCGACGTCACCTCGGTGCCGGGTATTACCGGTGTCCGGCAGTGCGCCGCATACCCTTTTATGAATCCGATGACGTCGGGCATCGACATGTAACCGTCCGGGTCGGGACCCGAATAGTGGTATCCCGGCAGCCGGCTCTGCCAGTTCGGCGTCAGGAGCTTCAGTGACTTCCAGCGCTCGTGGACCCACGAGTTTGCGATCTCGCCGCGCTCGAGAACGACGTGATCGACGGAACGCGCGGAAAGATACCGGCTCATCGCCAATCCGGAATGACCGGCTCCGATGACGATAACGTCAACGGAGCCGGCCGGCGGTGTCCCCTGGGGGAGGGTCATCCGCTTTTACGCACTTCCACGTGGACGTCGGTGGGGTTCGAGATCGTGTCGAAAACGGCCGAGCGTTTTTGCGACTGCGCGACGAGCGCTTCGATGTCTTCCTTCGAGGCATCGGCGTCGATCTCGAAGTTGACCCTGATGCTGTCGAAGCCGTTGCGAACGTCGCCGTCGATTCCCAGGATACCCTGAAGGTCCATCCCCGCTTCCAGTGACGCCTTGACCGAACGAAGCTGGATGCCGCGGTTCTGGGCAACGGCGGCGATGCCGGCCGTCAGGCAGCCCGACAGACCCACGAGCACGAACTCGGCCGGCGTGGAACCTTTGTCCTCGGATGCAAAGATTTCAGGATGATCGGTGTCGTAGTGAAACGCTTGTCGGTGTTTCTGTTCGTCGCCGAGACCGAAAAATTTCTCGACAACCGATCGGGTGTGCGTGCCGCCGGCCCACTCGCTGGTCGCTCGCCATTTGAACTGTGCTCCGGCGGGCGCTTCGGTCAGCGCTTCACGCGCGCCCAGCAATGCCTCGACGTTGACACCGTTATCGACTACGGCTTCCCGTGTACTCATTAGGTTTGCTCCTCAGAAATGTGCTACCAAAAAAATGTGCAGTGGCCCGGGTCTAATGCGACCCGGCTGGAGCAACTATCGGTGGGTACCGTTGGATTGGGCGTGTGATTCCCCGTGGAATTATTGGCGCCCGGTGGAAATGGGATAATCGAGCGCCGTCAGTTTATTGTGTCGTGTACGACGTCCGGCGCCAGCCGAACGAATGCCCAGGCGTCATCGAAGGGTACACCCGCCTGCCGCTGCGCCAGGCGCACGGACTCGGCGTCGGGCGCCTCGTAGAGGCAGATCATCCGGCGTTGATCGCGCGAGAAGAAAGTGCGGACGAACCGGACGTCGCGCGCCTCGAGGCACCAGGCTCCCGCCTCTTCGATGTCCTGGATTTCCTGCAATTCGACGCCCCCGGCAAAACTGCGCTCGACCAGAACGTTGGCGCGGGCGACATCCGTCTCGCCGATGCCCGCGCCGTCGTGCACGGCGCCAAGCCAGAAGACCTGGATTTCCGCCTGCGTCTCGCGCGCCGCTATGCGCGCGGATTCCATATCCGGCGCGCGAAACCAGCAAATCATTCGGGTTCCGTCCGTTGAGAGAAGAGTGACCTTCCACTCGACGCGGTGCAGATCCAGACAGCTTTGGGCGTCGTCGATCGACGCCACTACGCCGGCTGGCGTAGTGGGCGGGTCGCAGTCCGTTTCGAGAAAAATATCCGTCATTGTTGGCGCAATTTCCTCTGTCCGGCTTCCTGGCGAAAATAGGCAGAGGCCCACGCGGCGACTCCCGAGGCTTCGAGCTCTGCGATGGCGGCTTCGTGCTCGACCGCGCCGGCATCGTTCCTGGCGCGGCAGATGCACGCAAGCACGGCTCGCGCAAGCGCCTTTTCGGTCGGGCGGTCCAGCAGACTTGCGTATTCGAGCGCTTCGTCGGCACGTCGGGCCGCAGTGTCCACGCGCCCTCGTTCGCAGTCAAGTTGCGCTGCACGTGTCAGGATATACGCCAGACGGTGCTTTGCGTCGACGACACGCAATTCCTCCAGCGCCTGATCGAGTGCGTCGCTTCCGTCACGCGTTGCATAGTCGCACAGCGCCGTCAACGCACGCGCAAAGGGTCGCTCGCTGCCGACACGCAGCTTTTCACCAATGGCCTCGAGTATAGTGCAGTAAGCCTTTGCTTCCTCATACCGTTCGCGCTGAAATTCGATCATCGCCAGGTACTCGTTAGCCTGGAACTCGTCGATGCGGGCGCCCGCCGACTTACACAAGGTTCGTGCCTCCTTGAAAAGCTCCATCGCCTCGTCCATCTTGTTTTCGTGAAACCGAAGCATACCGAGCCCCGCGGGGATCGCGTGGTGACTGTAACCCTTTCGTGATGCGAGGGCCTGGGCCTCCATCAGCATTGCATCCGCTTTCGACAAATCGTGCTCGATCATTGCGAGGCATCTTGCGGTCTCGGCCATGCCGACGATCTGGTCCTCCTTCCTGCCGCTGCGTACCGCACGCTCGGACTGCAAGGACTCCTCGCGCGCGTATGCCCACTGCCCATGGGCCCAGCGAACGGAGGCGGCCATGTGATAGCCGAGGCGAGCATGGGCCAGCTCACCGTGATCGAGCGCCCGCTCTGCAAGCGCCGCATACTCGCGCGCGGACCGCTCCCAGTCTTCGAGCGGACCCGCGGTAAGCCGGATGTCGTGAAGGTCGATTGTCACGCATATCCGCTCGGCATCGGAGAGCTGATCGACAAGCTGCATGCCGCGACGGAACAAGGACAATGCCTCGTCGTTGGCGTAAAACCGCAGGCACAGTCGACCGGCGGAAACCATCGCGCGAGCGGCAAGTCCCGCGTCGCCGCTTTGCGCGGCGTGATGCGCGAGGTCCGCGGCGCGACCCAGTTCCAGCGCCGAGTTTCGCTCCAGATGGTGAGCGACACGTCGATGCATAACCTGCTGTCGCAGCGGTGAGAGGGTCGCGTAGGCGGCGCGCGCCAGCAAGTCGTGCGAAAAATTCAGTCCGTCGCCGGTCACGGTAAGCATTCCCTGCCGCTCCGCGGCCTCCAGGATTTCGCCAATGCGAACCGGGTCGAGGTCGGTCAGCAGCGTTATCGTGTCCACGTCGATGTGGGGGCTCAGGACTGCGGCCCACTGCAACACCTCTGTCCCGTCGATACCGATTCTCGCCAGGCGCTCGCGAACCAGGTCCGTAACGGACGTGCTGTTGTCGCCTTCCTGCTCGGCGCGCGCGAGTTCGATGGCCAAAAGGGGATTGCCGCCGCACTGGCGGGAAAGCTTGTCGGCCTCGACGCCAGGCGCTCGCTCGCGGATCAACGTCGCAAGATCCCGCTCCGGCAGGGGTCCGAGTTCGATGTCGGTCAGGAATTCGTCGCGCCGCAGCCCGGCCAGGGCCTGCTGCGCCGCGACGTTGTCGCGCAGATCGCCGTCCCGCGCCGCAAGAATGCCGAGTATCGGCCGCGCGCGATTCATTCGCGCCGTGTAATGGATCGCCGCGGCGCTCGAGTCGTCGCACCAGTGAATGTCGTCGAATACCAGCACCAGCGGCGCATCGTTGGATTTCGCCGCAACGTAGTCGCTCAAGCGATCGAACAGACGGTCACGGTTGCCGGCTTCGCGATCGCCGAATACATCGGCGCTTGCCGTCGGATCCTGCTGATGCAAAGCGTCGATCCAGAGCGCAAACGGGCGAATCGATTCGGACTCGTAGGCGCTGGCCGTCAGCGCCGTTGCCCCCGAACCGCGAGCCAGCGCCGTCACCGCTTCGATCAGGCGCGTTTTGCCGATACCGGCGTCGCCCCGCACGAGCGCAAAACGCGCCTCCCTTTTCTCGTTGACTTCCTCGAAGAGCCGGGCGAGACAGCCGGCTTCATCGTGACGGCCGACCAGGCCGGAGGACAGTTCGATCGCGGAGTCCGGCAGTCCGGTCTTTGCCGCGGCGGCGGGCTTCGGTTGGTCGCCCGAGCCCGTTGCCGGCGCCCGGCGCAGGGCGGCGCGCATTGCCCCTGCCGGCGCAACGCCGATTTCCTTCAGCATGCGCAAGCCCAACTCGTATTGCTGTTCCGCCTCGTCGTTGTGACCGAGGTTCACGAGCAGCCGGATCAGCGCCGCGCGAAACGTTTCGTCGTACGGCGACACGCCGACGAGTGAGCGCGCGTGCGGCAGCGCCCGATCGGCTTCGTCCTTCAGCCGCCCGACCAGCTCGCGGAGGAGTGCGGCCTGTGCACGAGCCGCGGTCTCGCGTTCGGCGATGCACCAGGAATGAAAATTGTGGAAATTGGGCAGGTCGAGCCCTTCCAGAAAATGACCGCGGAAACGCTCTGCAGCGTTCTCGAGCGCCTCGATCGAGGTGCCGGGCAGGCCGTTTCCCGCCAATGACTGCAGTTCGGACATGTCGATGCGCACGCCCGACGTATCCGCCTCGACCCAAACCCGGTCGGCGACGATGCGATGCCGGTCGTCGTCGTCGATCAGGCGGCGAAGCTTGGACAGGCTCCAGCGCAGCGATGCGCGCGGATCGTCCGGGAGCTCCCACAGCAGTTCACAAAGGAACTCGCGGCGAAAGCGCCGCGGATTGAGGCTAAGATAGGCCAGTAGCGCGCGGGTTTTTTTCGACGGGGGCAACGCACAGGCGACACCGTCTCGCAGGACCGAGAAATCGCCTAGGTATCTGAGTTCGAGTGCCGACATGGAGCTGTCGTCAATGACCGGGATCGATCCACTATAGGTGCCCGGCGGCGCCAATCTCAAGCCCGATTTAGGTGACAATGGCGACTTTCACCGTCTGCTAGGGCCGGTTGACAGGCCCCAGGAAAAAACCACGGTCAATTCAACGCAAGCTCCATCGGTGCCCCCGCAGTATCCGCCGGGAGCGAACGAAATTTACTCAGAGCTGGAGAGGCGCGATGCCCCGATACGACAACATCTTGGACACCGTCGGCAACACCCCGCTGGTCGGCCTGCGGAAGCTGGCGCCGGAGGGTGTCAACGTCTACGCCAAGCTCGAGTCGTTCAATCCCATGGCGTCGGTCAAGGATCGCATGGCGCTGGCCATCATCGAGGAGGCCGAGAACAGCGGTGAACTGAGGCCCGGCCAGACCGTCATCGAGGCCACGAGCGGCAACACCGGCATCGGGCTGGCGATGGTGTGCGCCCGGAAGGGGTACCCGCTGGTGGTTACGATGGCCGAAAGCTTCAGCATCGAACGCCGGAAACTGCTTCGCTTTCTCGGCGCCAGGGTTGTATTGACACCGGCTTCCGAGAAAGGCACCGGCATGCTTGCGAAGGCGATCGAGCTTGCCGAGACGCACGGGTATTTCCTTTGCCGCCAGTTCGAGAACGAGGCGAACGCCGCGGTGCATACGCGCACGACGGCCGTGGAGATCCTGGAGGATTTCAACGGCGAAAGGCTGGACTACTTCGTCACCGGCTTCGGCACGGGCGGAACCCTCCTGGGCGTCGCAAGGGCGCTCAAAGCGGCTGATTCCACGACGAAAATCGTCGCCGCGGAGCCGGACAACGCGCAGGTGCTCGGCAGCGGTGTCGCTCAACCCCGCAACGACAAGGGCGAACCGACCGCCAGTCACCCGTACTTCCGGCCGCATCTCATGCAGGGTTGGAGCCCGGACTTCATTTCCGCGTTGACCGAGGAAGCGGTCACGGATCGGCTGGTTGACGAAGTGCTGCCGGTGTCGGGCGACGACGCCCTATCCCTGTCACGCCGTCTTGCCCGCGAAGAGGGCATTTTCGCCGGTCCTTCGAGCGGCGCGACGCTGGCCGCCGCGCTTACGGTTGCCAGGCGTTCGCCGACGGGCACGAATATCGTCTGCATGCTGCCGGACACCGGAGAGCGTTATCAGTCAACGCCGCTGTTCGAGGACATCGGCGTGGACATGAATGCGGAGGAAATCGCCCTTTCCCAATCCACACCCAACTACCGCTTCGATAGGACGCCAGCACCGGCCGCCGCGCGGCAGCCGGTGGACAGAAAGGACATCGATCCCGACGCGGAACGATTCGTCCGCAGCATCATCGGCGACGAGTCGGTTCTGATGTTCGCGCTTGAATGGTGCGAGTTTTGCTGGTCGGTTCGCAAGCTGTTCGGCCGGCTCGGCGTGGAGTATACGAGCATCGATCTCGACTCCGTCGAGTATCAGCAGGACAACCGGGGCGGGAAGATTCGCACGGTTCTCGAGGGCTGCACCGGCTCGCCGACCATCCCGCAGGTTTTTATCGGCGGCAAACACATCGGCGGCGCCACCGAACTGTTCGACGCGATGCGCGATGGATCGATGCAGGCGCTTTTCGAGGAACACGGCGTGGGCTTCGACAGAGAAGAGCGATTCGATCCGTACGATCTGTTACCCAGTTGGCTGCAGCCGCGCAAACCGGCCCGGGAGTCAAACGGTCATTCCGCGATGCAAGAACGGGCAAACGAAGAACATGGCATTCATTAAGACGATTCCCGTCGCCGCCGCTGCCGGCGACGTTCGGGCGATGTACGAGCGGCAAGCAGGCTTTTGGGGCTACGTGCCCGAATACGCCAAGGTATTTTGTCATCGCCCTGAGGTCATGGAGCGCTGGGGTCGGATGCTGGCCGCCATTAAACGCCCCGTGGATGCGCGCCGGCTGGAACTGGTCACCTTCGCCGCAGCGCACGAACTCCGGCACTCCGGCTGTTCGCTGGCCCATGGCAAAAAACTGGCGGAGATCATTGGTCCGGAGGCGGTCATTGCCGTCGCCAACGGAGACTATGACGCGCTGAGCAATGCGGACGTCGCCATCGTCGAGTTTGCGCGTCGGATTGCACGGGATGCATCCAGGATTACGTCGGGTGAGGTCGCGGCATTGCGCGAAATCCACGGGCTTTCAGACGCGGAGGTCTTCGACATCGCCGCGATCGCGGCCAGTCGCTCTTTTTTCACCAAGCTGCTCGACGCCCTGGGTTCCGAACCCGACGCCGAATTCATGAATCTGGATGACGATCTGCGGCGTACGTTGACGGTTGGGCGGCCGATTGGCGTGCGGATGCCCGAGACAATTCCCGAGCAGACCGAAAACGTGCACGAAGGCGTCGGGCTCGATAGCGATCCGTAATGTAACGACGCCCGGAAACGCCCCAGCTACAATTCAAATTGAGTTAGGTTCTAATCCGTCGATTTTCGCGCGGCCGTTTCGATCATATGGTGGTGCCAGACACCGTCTTCGTATTCCGACGTTCGGATATGGGTGTTTCGCATGAAGCTCGCCGCTACGGGCTCATTGGCACCGAAGGAGAGTTCATCTCGAACGTATTCAATAACGTCGTTCTCGATCGCAAATTCCGCCGCCGTTTTCAATGTGCTCACGGAATCATCGGCGCCAAGCGAACCCGCCAGTATCACCTTGATCGGCCACGTTGCGCTCATCCACACCGACTCGAACCGCTCATAGATGGGATTGTAGTTGTAGTAGACGTCGTCAATGATCGGGCGAGCGTCGTCCGGCGTGAATTCGTATCTGCAAAAAACGTAGGTACCGCTCAACACGTCGGCGCAATCGAGCGAACCCTGGATCTTGCGCTCGCGATCCGAGCCGGGGCTGTACACGCGCTGAACCGTCCAGGAACCAACGAGAAAAGACAGCTCCCGGGTGGATCTTCCCGAATCGTCCGCCCGGGCGGGATTTTCACCAATGATCGACGTTGCACAAAGAATCCAGATCGCCGCAATCGTCTTTCTCTTGGACATTCTCGGAAGGTCCTCCTTTGGCGAGATTTTCCGGGCAGCTGTGCTTCTGCGTCTATTCGAGTTATCGCAAGTGCGCCCTTAGTCGCCTGCCACTCTTTTCGCTGCATTGAGCAGACGTTCTCGCAATGTACCACCTGAATTCCAAACTTCATTCAGAGCGTCGTAGTACTCTGCGCTGCTCTCCCTTCTAGTCAGCCCAACGGCTTCCGAGAATGGCACATAGTCCGCATCCTCAAGTACCTCCGACGTAATTCTCCCGGCGACGAAAAACAAAACAAAATGCCAAAACCGATCACTCTCCAACCCAGTTGTCTTAAGAGCGGCGTCCGCCGCAGCAATTAGTGATCGTTCAAAAGAAACCGTGTGCCCGGACTCATGAAACAGCAGCTCGAAGGCATACGGCCCGGAGACTTCTTCATCATAGCTGCTCATCGTTACGTTCGCGGGCGAATCGTCCGTGTACGCTCCAGCCCAATTCGCGTACGGCGTTATGTCGACCCGAATCGACGAGTCAGGCCAAGACCCCTCGAGAGCGTCGGCAAACTTCCGTGCCATTTCATCTTCGTGATGCTGCAGCTGTGCCATGAGACGCTGCAGGAGTTTCTCACCGGCAGTACGGTGCCGTTGCCATAAAGCTTTTTCGTAAGCAGGCATGCACGTGGTCAGCGCATCGCGCACGGCGTCGTCGCTCACGGCGTGTATCCCCACTACCAACGCTTCAGCCAATCCACGCGTTTTGTCATCGGACCGGAGATCGCCTTCAATGTAAGGTTGATATGCTTGCAAAAGGGGCGCACACACCGAACGCATGTCGGGAGATAGCGCCGCCCGATCGCCCTCGGTGAGCGGCACTCGTCCCCGCAATTTTCGACTCCGCGCCTCTTCTCGCACAAAATGGTAAGCGAAATGATGAAGCGATATCCATGGATCAATATGGAACTCGAAATAGCCGGCCGGGCTTGTCGCCACGGTTTGAGCGGATGCAGGCGCAGCGCCGAGGGAAACTAATATGCCGAGAATCAGAATGCAGCCGCCGCGAAATTTTCGCCTATTCACAGCCACCACACTCTAGCATTCGGGATGCAACAGCAAAGACACAGGCTGAAGAGAATCGATCAGTCAAAGCATTTTGTCGAGCTGCTCTCTCACCACCGTGTTCCAGAACTCGCCAACCTGCCTGCCCGCGGGCAGGTCCGTCGGCTCGCGTTTCCACGCCATCCGTCCATCCCTGTCGGCGATCATCAGGCCCGGAATGAAATCGACGATGTAGGTGTCTCCAATCGAGTCGCCGTCCATCACCGCGGCGACCTCGAAGTCCAGGGCTTTGATGTAGGCCGCCGGATCGCCCGCGCCCCGTTCCTTGTGATTGATCATGACGACGTTGATGTCGTCGCCGTAGTCCTTTTTGATCTGCTCCAGGTAAGGCATGAATGCTTTGCAGTAAGGACACCAGGTCGCCCAGAAAAAGAGGATGGTCGGTTTGCCGTCGATCACCGCGGGAAAACTCACTTCGTGGCCGGATTCGTCAAGCCCCTTAAACGGCGGCGCGACCTCTCCAACTTCAACGGCCAAGGCGGGCCCGGACAGGCTAATTAGGGCGATAACAAGCGCGACTGGTTTGAACATTGTGGATTTCCCCCAGGATTTAGATGACTCCTCATCTATAGGACCGCTGCGCTCGTGAATTATTACGAACGAGCCCGCAAGCACCCAATCACGGTACAATTCCGCGTCCCTTATGCACTTTTCTGATAAACGACCACAAGAAGGAAGGGCCATGGTTTCGCCGCGAGTTCTTAAGTCCATGCTGTTCGCCTGTATCCCCGCGTTGCTGACGGGCTGCTCCGCCCCGGATTCCGAGACCGTGGCCGCGACCGTTGTCGGTAACCCGATCACCGGCGAAGGCCTGCCGAATCCGGCGCCAGTCGTCACGACAAACTGGGGCGAGCTTCCCGCGGGCCGGGAGTGGGGCTCGACGGCCGGCATTGACATCGATCCGATCGATGGGCACATCTGGGCTTACGAGCGCTGCGGAGCGAGCAGCTTCGGCGGCGGCGTGCCGGTCAACTGCGACAACAACCCCGTCGATCCGATCTTCAAGTTCGACCGCAACACGGGCGAGGTGCTTGCCAACTTCGGCGGCGGCGTCATGGTCACGCCGCACGGCATACACGTGGACGCAGAGAGGAACGTTTGGGTGACGGACTTCGTGGGGAATGCAGAAGGCACGAAGGGTCATCAGGTCCACAAGTTCAGCCCCGACGGCGAGCTGCTCATGAGCCTCGGAACCGCGGGCCAGCCGGGCAGCGGGCCCAATCAGTTCAATCAACCAAACGACGTCATCACCGCGCCTGACGGGAGCATCTTTGTTTCCGACGGACACGCCGGTCAGGGCATGACGAGCAATGCCGCGATGGAGGAAGGGCGAGCTTCCGGCGCCACGGCCCGGGTCATCAAGTTTTCTCCGGACGGTACCCGCCTGATGGAATGGGGACGGATCGGCGTGCGCCACGGCGAGTTCCGCACGCCGCACGCGCTGGCGTTCGACTCGCAGGGGCGCCTCTGGGTCGCGGACCGCGGCAACCACCGCATCGAGATATTCGACCAGGAAGGCAACTATCTCGATTCGCGTTACACGTACGGCCGCATCAGCGGACTGTTCATCACCGAAGACGACATGCTCTACGCAATCGATTCCGAGTCCGGCCCCACCAACCATCCGGGTTGGCGGAACGGGGTTCGTATCGGGCACATCGACGAGGATCGCATCACGGCGTTCATCCCGCCATTCGAGCGGGAGGACCGGGTCTACCAGGGCACGGCCGGTGAAGGCGTCGCGGTCGACGCGGACGGCAACGTCTATGCCGCCGAAGGGCCGAACTCGCTGAGCTGGGCGGGTGGCGCCTTTACCAAATACTCGGTTCGGTAGAACGAGACCGGACAGTTCAGCACGAGGCGTGCGAAGGATTCTCCGGGGTCGAGGAACCTCGCCCCGTGTCGCGGAGAATTTCGACGATTCCCTTTCCCTGCAAGATGTCGAGCAGGGCGTGGCCGACGATCGGCAACCAGATCGATCCGGTGAATACGTAGAATGCGCCGAAGCCGAGGCCGATCAGTCCCGTGCGAAACATGCCGGCCACGCCCTGATAGCTGTGGCCCAAGCCGAACAGAATCGACGACGTGACGACCGCGCCCCACGGCGGCATGACCTGCACCAGATACCAGATCACGAAACCGCGATAGATGATCTCCTCCACTATTCCCGCCGTGATCGACGTCCCGACAAAGTAGCGGTAGTCCATTTGGGTGCGCGGCAGAAAGTGCACGAGGTCGCCGAGCGATTCGGCTTGCTTCGCTTTCTCGTCGTCCGTCATTCGTTTTACTCTGGTCCATGAATAGAGCAGGAAGCCGCAAACGAGGATGAGTAAAACGATGCCCACGTAGAAGTTCGTGCCAGCGGGTGTGACGAAGCCGAGATCGGCGGCGGGGCGGCCGAAAAACATCCAGGCGGTTGCGAGCACGGCGAGTGCCAGCCACTCGAGTATCATTATCTCTCGATAGAGTTTGATCGGGTTGGCCGGTTCGCCGGCCTCGATTTTCCTGAGGTAACGGCGATACGATACTGCGCCGTGAACGGGCTGCACGACGAGCAACAGAAACACGAAGAGGTGGTCGACGAACTCCATTGCTTTAGATATCCTGAATAATCACGACAACGTGAATAATAATATTCACTCAAACCTGAATAATCAAGCGAAATCTCTGAACCATCCCCAATTCGATGACTGAATCCTATAAAATCAAACACTTAGATCAGCTCCGGCTGCTCACCGATCCGCTCAAGCTCAAGCTCGTACGGGCATTTGCCGAGGGTGAGAAAACCACCAAACAGGTTGCGGCCGAGCTGGGCGAGAGCACCACGAAGCTGTACAGGCACGTCGATGCGTTACAGGACGCGGGCCTCTTGCTGGTCGTGAAGGAGACACCGAAACGCGGTACGGTGGAACGCACGTTTCGCGCGGTTGCCCGGAAGTTCGAGGCCGATCGTTCCCTGTTTGCCGAGGGGGGTGGTGAAGACCGTGCCGGTGCGTTTCGCGACGTGCTGCGGACCGGTGAGGAAGAAATCCTCAGCGCTCTGGCATCGGCTGACGCCGACACCATACCGGAAGAATTCGTTCTTGCGCGGATTCGTTGCAAACGCTCACCGGAGCGCATCGCCTCGCTCAGGCAGTCGTTGGCCGAGTGGATCGAGTCCGTGCAGGAAGACGAGGAGGGGGAGACCGACGATCTCGAGGAGTTCGGCGGCTTTATCGCGTTTTACCCGATCGACGACTAACGTCGAGTGAACTTGACGGTACCGCGGTACATCTGGATTACTGGAGTCCCATCCCGAGCGAGAAATCGGTATGACAGGTAAAACTCGTCGCAAACCGCGAATCCAGGCGGAGATGCTGGTCGGCGTATCGGCTGTCTTGATTGGTGTCTGTGCGCTTGCCGTCTCGTTGTATGAGACCAGCCTCATGCGCGAAGAGCAACGCGCCGCGGTCATGCCGCTGATGGAACTCGGCCGCTCGTATTCTTTAGGCGGCAGTGAGACGTTCAACGACGAATGGCGGCTGTCTTTGCATGCAGAAAACGTAGGCATAGGGCCGGCGCGTATATTGGATTTTCATGTCCTGATCGATGGGGTGCCCAAGCCCACCTGGAGCGCTGCGGTACGAACGCTGATCGGCCGGGATATTCCCGTCAGGTATGGACAGTCCACAATCAACGGCCGCACGATTCCGCCGGACAGGCAGATCACGATGTTCGAGTTGCGTGATACGGAACTGACGGCGGAGATTATCGACGAATTCGACCGCCTCGATTTCCAGGCCTGTTTTTGTTCGGTTTTCGACGAGTGCTGGACAACGAGCTATTCTACTTTCGGTGCCGCGGCGCCGGTCGAATCCTGCCAGCGTTCCGACAACTCGTTTCAGGAGTAGCGGCTATCCGGAGACCGGCAGGCGTAACAACTACGGTCAAGGCTCGATTCGGGCAAGACCGAGGCCCACGCCGGAGCCGACAAAAACGCATCCCGTAATCCGGTCTCGAATCGTTGCGAATCTGTAAATCATCGGGCGAGCCAGGCCGGCAAAGGCCGCCCACAGCAGATCTCCGACAAAAAGAACGGCGAGATACACACCGGCGGCCAGCAACAGCTCATGACCGCCCGAACCGGCATCGAGAAACTGCGGAAGAAAAGCGGCGTTGAACAGCAGCGTCTTGGGATTGATCGTTGCGAGGATCAAACCCTGCCAAAACAAGAGTCCGGCAGGCTGGGTGCTCGGCGATATCTCGGCCGGGTCGGTGCTGTCCCGCCGCCAGGACTGGACGCCGAGGTAGATCAAATAGGCGACGCCAAGCCATTTGATCCAGGCCATGGCGGCTGCCGCCACCTCCAGCACCACCGATAAACCGACTAAAACGACGCTCAGCTGAACGGCAATTCCTGCGGTGGTCCCGAGGACCGTGACGGATCCGAATCGAAACCCGCGCCGTAGCGTATTTGCGACTATCAGAGCGACGTTGGGGCCTGGAATGGCGACAAGAACGGTCGTCGCCAGAATGAGCGGCACTATGAAGTCCATGCTTGTCTCGCTACGGTCACAGAAGATTACGCGATTCTAACGATTCTCTTCGATTGCCGGCTGATTCTTATTGCCGCAGTCGGGACTCGGTGTCCGAGTTCTCCACTCCGGACCAAAGGGCGGTTTCGGTCGCCTTCCACGCAGCGAGTCCGTTGACGCGTGCGTGCCATTCCTCCAGGTGAGGGAAGTCTGCGAAAGGGAAGCCGGCGACGTGAAAGTAGGTCGTCATTCCGGCCACCGAGAAATCGGCGATGGACAGCGTACTGCCGGTCAGGTATCTGCGGCTCCCGACGTGTTTGTCCAGGTGCTCCAGCAACGGGCGGAGCTGGGTATTGGCCCAGTCGGGGGGACGCTCGGGCGCCGGAACCGCTTCGGGTAGAAGTCTATTCCCCACCAGCGGAGCAAGCACCAGCGTGATCGCGGGTTGCCAGTGCGCGGACTCCCAGAAGAGCCAGCTCGAGATGGCGGCGCGTTCGGCGGCGTCTTTCGACGACAGTTCAAACTCTCCATACGCTTCCGAAACGTACTGAAGGATGGCGTTCGACTCGGTCAGCGTACACCGCTCGTCGACCAGCACCGGAATCCTGCCCGCCGGATTCACGGCAAGGAAGGCCGGAGTCTGTCCTTCGCCGCGGTAAACGTTCACCGGATGAATCTCGGGGTGCAGCCCGAGTTGGTGACAGGCCGCCTGGACCTTGCGTCCATTGGCGGACAGCGGTGTCGTATAAAGTTTGAACATTCGAGTCGAGTTCCATGGTGCGCTTGCGGGGAATCGCACTCAGTCTGTAGGTAACGCAGTCGGCATTTTCCCGCTCTTATGCGGACCTCCGGACCAGGACATAGTTTCTCGAGACGGTATCAATGGTCACCGACGTCCAGGACCCGATCAATGAAGGCTTCGATGACGGGCGCCGTCCTCTCGGCAGGGACCTTATGGCCTTCACCCTCGAATATCTCCAGTTGGGCGTCGCCGCCGCGTTTCCGAAGATGCTCCTCGAGGCGTATCGCGTGTGTCACCGGCGTGTTTTCATCCGCCCCGCCATGTAACACCAGCGCCGGCACCGGAATACCGCGATCGGTCAGCAACACCGAGCGGTCGATAAACACCTCGTCCGTTATTCCCGCCTCCAGTTCGATATTCGCGGCGATGTAGATGTACGGCTCCGTGTTCTTGCGCAGCAGGTTTTCGTATTCTGCTTTGACGTCGTAGACGCCGCTTTCGAGGATCACGCCGGCGATTCCCGTATCACCGGTGGCAACCACGCTGGATGCGACGGCCCCACGGCTACGGCCGTGCAGAAAGACCCGATCGGCATGCACGTTCGGGTGATCGCGCAGCGCCGCGATCGCGGTGGCAATGGCCTGCTGGCTCAGCGGTCCGCAGAAATCGAGCGGCCCGTCCGTATTTCCGTAGCCGGACTGCGAGACGGCGGCGACCAGGAAACCCCGCTGGCGGAACATCTCGAACAGCGGATAGCGCGGCGGGACTTCCAGCATCGCCTTCGCGCCGGGCGCAAAACCCGTGTCCGGTTCCGGCGGCTGGAACCCATGGACAAACAGCACCGCCGGCCAGGGTCCGTCGCCGCTGTCCGGCGTCTGCCACAGCATTTCGACTTGGCGGCGCTTGTCGGTTATGTCTGCGAGCACCTCGAACGTCGGTTCCTGGGCGATCGCCGCGGAAGCAAGAACCCAAATGCCGGCGACGGCGCAACCGCGAGATAGAAACCCTGTTTTTTTCGTTCTCATATCGACCATTCCCCTTGCGGATTCGGTTTGGAAACTCATTGATAGTGCTCACAGACCATATCGAGCAGTTCGTCGCCCGGGCCCAGCGGAGCTTGCACGCAATCGACAGGCACGTTACGCGGCATGTGCCTCCGTCTGCCGATTGCCCGCTGCGCCGTATCCGCGGCTCGAAACGGGGCGTACTCCCCGGCAAGCGTCCAGCCGTCGCCATTTTGTGTCGTCCCGTTGTTCACCGAATCGATATCGCGGCCGGGCCTCGTCATGTCGATGGATGTCGCCCAGATGGTGCCGTTGATCATCGTTGTCGCCCCGAGAAGAAGGACGCCGCCGATGATTCCCAACAGCAGGGTCGGATTTATGTCACTGTCCATGTCGTGCTCCGTAGAATTTTGCGCAGTGCGTAGACTCGGAAACACGATGCCCGACAGTGAGACCTCAGTCCTGACGATTGGCTGACAAAAAGCGGACTTTTTTGTGAGTTGACCGAAACGGTCGGTAATTCAGCTGCTTGCGACGTGCCGACTCAAGGACAAGCGAGATCGCGGCGGTAGCCGGCGACGATGTCCGTTGCACCGTGGCCCATTGCTTCGAGCAGAGGCAGCGCATCGTCCCAGTACGCGCACGCCGCCTCGGCGTCGCCGCGATCCCGTGCGACTTCACCAAGGTTGGCGAGAATGATCGGTCGGATCTCCTCCAGGCCGATACGTGTCGCGATGTCGAGCGCGCGATCCAGATGGCCGACCGCCGCCGTGTGATCGCCACGCGCTTGTGCGATTCCGCCGAGATTGATGAGGTCGAACGCGATGGAGCGTTGCCATCCGAGCCGTTCACCCAGGGCAACCGACTGGACTAAATAGGATTCCGCGGTGTCCGGGTCGCCGCGCCGCAGGGCCGTGGCGCCGAGATTACCGAGCGCAGTGGACTGTCCGGCGAGATCCTGTCGCTGTTTTTGAATCTCCAGGGATCGTTGCAGCACCGCATCCGCGCCGTCGAAATCGTCCGTAACGGCGAGCACGATACCCAGATGATTGAGCGCCTCCGCCAGGAGATGCGAGTCCTCCACTTCCTCGGCCGCGGCGACCGCCGCGTTGAATCGTTCGTGCGCGGCATCGTTGTTGCCCTCAACGCGGTCCACCCCGCCTATCTGCAGGAGCGTGAGCACGCGGCGCCGGGTGTTGCGCTCGGAACCGCCCAGGCGGAGCGAGCCGTTCAGATAACTGCGGGCACCCGCGTAGTCGCCGCGCTGTTTGGCGATTGCACCCAAACCCCGCAACACGTCCGCTTCGAGACCGGCGTCGGGTTCGAGGTCGAGCGCCGCCTGCAGCATCGCCCACGCATCGTCCTGCTGCCCCGCCCGGAGGTAACTGTGCGCCAGGAGATAAGCATTCTCCGGGTTGCCGGGCTGCAGGTCATAAGCGGCCCGATAGGCGCGCACCGCTTCGGCGAAGTTGCTGGTGAAGTAAATGGCGCCGGCCTCCCGCCAACTTGCCGCGGCGGCGGCCTTTGCCTGTTCCGTTGCGCCGGTCTGGTCTTCGGCGACGGCAACGATGGCTGCAGCGGCTTCATCGACGTTTCCCGAGAGCAGAGTATCCAGCGCGGCCGCTTTGCGTTGATTGCCCGATGCCACAATCGCGCGCAGGGCCTCGTTGATGGTCTGTTCCGACGCCGGGTCGAAACCCTCGCCCGACCTGGCTGCCTGATTGCGAAGAAGGATCAGGAGCTCATCCACTTTCGCGTCGGTATCCTGGAGGGCCGTCTGGGTTTCCTCGAGAACGTCGAGCGTGTCCTCGCGCGCGAACCAGCCCGTTATCTCGCTGACGTTGGCTATCGTCATGAGCAGGCCGCCGAGTATTGCAACCGCAGCGCCAATTCGGATGGACAGGTTGCGTTTTGGGGAAGCGAGCGGGCCCAGTCCCGGATCACCGGTTACAACCTGGACCTCCGCGTCCAGCCGGTAGCCATGACCGTGTTGCGTTCGAATGATTGCGGGATCGACACCACTGTCTTCCAGGACGGCGCGCGCTTTGCGCACTGCCTGCGTCACCGACGACTCGGAGACGACGGTATTCGGCCACAGCTCGTCGATGAGTCTATCTTTCGACACGACTTCGTGCCGGTGCTCGACGAGATATACCAACATGTCGAAGACCAACGGCGAAACGTCGATACGATTGAGGCCGGATCGAATCTCGCGCTTGGCCGTGTCGAGTTCGATGCCCTGAAAGCTGTAAGTGGGCTTGGTCATTGTTTCTTTTGAAACAGGCGGCGGACGGAAAACATGCGGCCGGAGATTGCCGAAATGAGCCGTAGTCTGCGGTGAAAGCTACCGCGTTGGCAGGACCGACTCAAGTCGAGGCGGCGTCGGTTCCGATCTTACCTCCGCTGGCGGCGACCGGACCGTTTCCGGCCGAGCGCGCCGCAGCATGGAAACCTGCGCGGAACGTCAGCCTTTTTCATTGCAGATCAAGGACGGGTGGCCTCTGGCTCCAATTCTACAAGCTCGGTATGTCCGAATCCCTTCCGGTAGTCGAGCAGGGAAACCCAGCGCGGATCTACCCGGATGAACGTGAAGTCTTCGGTATCGTCCGGTTCGTAGTCGGCGGCCTGCGGGAATTTCCGGAACAGCAGTTCGCCGGCCTTCGCCTGCTCGTCGGGACCGGACACGAAATGCGCCGAACCCGTCATGGACAGACTCTCGATCTCGTCCCAACTGCGGTAGTCGCGATTGATCGTCACCGACACCCGGTTGTCCCGCGCGATGTTTCTGGCTTTTTGCGAATCCTTGGCGGTAAGGAAATAGATCGCCAGCCCGTCGTTGACGTAGCTGACGGTGGTCGCCTGAGGACAACCGTCTTCCCGCAGCGTCGCGATGGTCAGATCGTTGACGTCGTCAATGATCGATACGATCTCATCCTGCAGTGCCTTGTTCATCGATGCGCTCCTTGTTCTCGCACGGACCCGTTTACGTCGATCCCGATGGAGCATCGACGCTACAGGCGCGGCAGAGACGGGGACATTCGGACATTCCCGTATCTCGTGGCTGGCATGAATCGTCGGCGCTACCGCGACGGCTCCGCCGGGTTTCGCCGGCCCGCGACACCGTAACCGATCAGCCCCAGAGCCGAGGTTACGACCATGACCGCAAAAACACCCACCGGCCCCGCCGACTGCAAAGCGCCCACCAGCTGGGCCGCAACGGCGCTGACCATCAGCTGGATAAACGAAAAAAGTCCCGATCCCGCGCCGGCATTGTCGCCGGCGGCCGCCAGCATGCCGGCTTGCGCGCCGGGCAGCGCGATCCCGGATGCGACGGCGAGTCCGGCCGCCGGGAGAAACAGGGCCAGCGGGTGCAAGGTGGCGCCGGCTACCCAAACCCAGCCGAGCACACAAGCGGTGAGACCGGCCACGGCGCCGATCAGCGTGAGCGTTTCGTTGGACAACGATTCGCTGTAGCGACCGGCGATCAGGCTGCCGATGAAATAGCCGACCGGCACCATCAGGAAGTAGAGGCCGTATACGGTAGCCGGATAACCGAGGATCTCCGACATCAAATAGGGTGCGCCGGCGATGAAGCCGAAGAACGCGGCCTGGCTCAGAGTGCCGTACGCCAAAAACTTCAGGTACGAGGGATTGGCGAGCACCCGCCGGTAACCCTGCCCGACGGGGCCGCTGTTCGCCAGTGCGGACTCCGGACGCGTTTCCGGCAGGCGAAGGGCAACGACGACCCACAATCCCGCCGCCACGACCGCAACCGCCGCGAAAATGACCCGCCAGCCTGCGGTGTCGATCAGATAACCACCGGCGAGCGGCCCGATCATCGGCGCAAGGGTCATCGCGGCGGTAATGTAGGCCAACACGCCCGCGGCGCGATCGTCGCCGTAGACGTCGCGAACCACGACGCGTGCGAGCACAAAACCGGTGCTCGCGCCCATCGCCTGCATTGCGCGTCCCGAGATCACCCATTCGATGCTCGGGCCGAGCGCGCATACCAGACTCCCGGCCACACCGACCGCGATGCCGCACAACAGCACCGGCCGGCGTCCGAACCGGTCCGCGAGCGAGCCGTAGGCCAGCGACGAGAGGGCCATCGCGACTATCGACACAGACAGCGTCAGCTGCGCAACCGATCCAGCGACACCGAATGTTTGCTGTATGGCGGGAATGGCCGGGACGAACGACGACATCGCGAGCGGACCCAACGCGGTAACCAGCACCAGCGTCAGCAGAAACAGTTTTGACTCCGCCAGTGTCCGGCACGCCGGCGATGGATCATCTCTACACGGCAGATCCGCGAGGTGGGTGGTGTGTCCACAAGGTCCCGATGCAGCCGCCCGAAGACGTCCGCAGGGATCGTCGTGCGCGTCGACTTCCGACCGATTCTCTGGCGCCGACGGACGCGGTTTTGTCGATGATTTTTCGTTCACGGCCGCGTCAGCGCTCTGTTCCCTCGCTCCGTTCCTCAGGTGTGACCGTTACGGTATGTCGACGGCCCTGTGAGACCAGGTGGACGTCGATCGCCTGGTTGATGCGCTCGGCGCCCAGAGTCCGTAACAAGTCGTCGATGCCGGTGATTGTCTCATCCTCGACGGCCACGATCACATCGCCTTCCTTGATCCCCGCGGTCGCTGCCGGACTTTTCGGCTCCACGCCCGCTACCATGGCGGCATGCGATTGATGCAGGCCCGCAATCGGCCCCCAGCGTTTCGGTATCGGCACGGTTTGCGCCGCAACGCCGATGTAAGCCCGGCGGACGCGACCGTGCCGGATGATTTCACTCAACACAAAGCTGGCGGTGTTGCTCGCGACCGCAAAACAGATTCCCTGGGCGCCCATGATGACCGCGGTGTTTACGCCGATGATCTCGCCGTTCGAGGCGGCCAGCGGTCCGCCCGAGTTGCCCGGGTTGAGAGAAGCATCGGTCTGAATCACGTCGTCGATCAACCGGCCGGATTGCGCGCGCAACGAACGGCCCAGCGCGGAAACGATGCCCGCGGTCACTGTGGACTCGAAGCCCAACGGGTTGCCGATCGCAATCGCGATCTGGCCGCGCCGGAGTTGCTTCGAGTCGCCGAGTTCCGCATAGGGCAGGGTAGCGGAATGATTTGCGCGCAGCAGCGCCAGGTCCGTGTGCGGATCGTTGCCCAGCACCCGCGCCTCGGCGCGCCGGCCATCCGGCAACCCGAGGACTACCGACCTTGCCTGCTGCACGACGTGACTGTTCGTGACCACCAGTCCGTCCGGAGAAACGACGAACCCGGACCCGGCGCCACCTCGACGACGGCGTTTTCGATCCGGCGCTGTTTCAACACGAACGACGGCGGGCCCGACTTTTTCGACCACGCCGGCCACCGCGTTCGAGTACGCGTCGATCAGCGGCCCGTCCGGGTTCGACCCGGGCGGTGCGCCGGGCGGATCGCCCGCGTCGTTGTCGAGCAGGAAGCGTAGTACGTTGTTTTTCATCGGCAGACTCGGCATGCGAAGAGGTCAATGACAATGGGGCCGGATAAGGGCGATTTCCAGCCCGATCGGGTGCCGGGCGTTTTACCGCGTGTCCGAGGACCCCTCGGGCAGCCCTTTCGTCGGTAACAACGTCGAAACGCCTTGCCGCGTGTTCGACCATCACGAGCCGCCGCCGGCCGCGACAGCGATGTCTCTGTTTGAGTACCATCGCTGCGTGGAAACGACGACCGCCATCGACATACCGGCATTGGATCGCTCCTCCGATCACGCGCTCGGCGCCGCGGATGCGGAGCATGTGTTGCTGGAGTACGGCAGCTACGCGTGCTCACATTGTCGCGACGCCCAAGAAGTCATCGAACGCCTGCGCGAGCGGCTCGGCGACAAGCTTCAATACGTGTTTCGTCATAAACCTCTGCAGCGTGACCCGTGGGCGGAGCCCACGGCGATGCTGGCCGAATACGTGGCCGAACGGGGAGATTTTTGGACGGCGCACGCCGCTCTGATGGCCGAGCCGATCCGCAGCGACGCCGATTTCATCCGTGTCGCGGCCAGCCTCGGCGTGGACGAAACGCGCCTCGCCGAGATCCAACAGGACGAATCCCTGCGTGCCCGCGTGCGCCGATCGGCGGAAGCGGCCGCCGGAGTGACCAGCACGCCGACGTTTTTTATCGACGGCCGACGGTATACCGGGGCCTGGGACGAGATGAGCCTGATCGAAGCGCTCGACACACCGATGGCGGACCGTATCGAGCGCGTTGCGAGGGCCTTCGCCGGTTGGGCCCCGGCCACCGGCGTCCTGCTCGCGCTGTGCGCGGTGACCGCGTTGGCCCTTGCGAACTCGCCCTTGGCAGCTGCGTTCGAGGCGCTCTGGACCCGGGCGCTGGCCCTCGAGGCGGGCGACTGGCGGTTTGCGATGCCCGTGAGGAGCTGGATCAACGATGCCCTGATGAGCATCTTTTTCCTGGTGGTGGGTCTGGAAATCAAACGCGAGCTGACGATCGGCGCGCTGGCCAAACCCAGTGTGGCGGCGTTGCCGATCGCGGCCGCCGTCGGCGGCATGGTCGTGCCGGCCGCGCTGTATCTGGCGTTGACGTGGGGTTCGCCGGCCACCAGCGGCTGGGGAATCCCGATGGCGACCGACATCGCGTTTTCGTTGGGTTTGCTGGCGCTGTTGGGCCGTCGCGTGCCGCTGACCTTGAAGGTATTCCTTACCGCCCTGGCCATCGTCGACGATCTGGGTGCGATCACCGTCATCGCGCTCTTTTACGGCCACGGTTTCGATCTTTCGTACGCTGCGGCCGCCGTCGCCGTTTTTATCGTGCTGCTCGGCCTGAACGTCGCCGGGGTATACCGCAGCGTACCCTACGCGGTGGCGGGGATCGTGCTGTGGATCTGCGTGCATGCCTCCGGCGTACACGCTACGCTCGCCGGCATCCTGCTTGCCGTTGCGGTGCCAACTCGACCGCCGCCCAATCTGCGCGGTCTGCTGGCCCAGGCTCAGGCGCTGCTGGATCCCGAGATCGAACGCCTGGCCAAAGCGCCGGACGCCTTTCCGGCGCGCTCGGTGATGCGCGCACTCGACGCCGTGCACGATCGCGTCGAGTCGCCCGCGCATCGATTGGAACGCATGCTGGAGCCGTGGTCGAGCTTTCTGATCCTGCCGTTGTTCGCGCTCGCCAACGCCGGCGTCGTACTTACCGGCATGGGCGAGTCCACCACGCTGGCCCTTGCGATCGCGGTGGGCCTGGTGCTCGGCAAACCGCTGGGGATCGTCGCGGGCGTTTGGGCGGTCACCCGCGCTCGCAAGGCGGCGTTGCCGGGGACCCTCACCTGGCCGTCCATCGTCGGGGTTGGTTCGCTGGCGGGCGTGGGCTTTACGATGTCGATCTTCATCAGCAACGAGGCGTTCACGGATGCCGCGAGCGTCGGCGCCGCCAAACTCGCCGTTCTGGGCGCCTCGGTTGCGGCGGCGTTGATAGGACTGGTGATCCTGTCAAGATCCCTGCCCGCGGTTAGCGCCCGCAGCGACGTTGGTCAGGATTGACGCCCGGCCAGGCACCTCCGTTCGGTGGCGCTGCGTTCAAGACGTCCCGGTGCGCACGACCGACGGACAATGCGTCCGTGCAGTGGGTTTGTTGCGTCGCCGGTCAGGTGCGGTTGATGGACACGCCGCCGTCCACGAGGAGGGCGCTGCCCGTCGTGAAACTCGATGCGTCTGAAGCCAGATAGAGTACGGACTTCGCCATTTCGTCGGCGCTGGCGTATCTGCGCAGTGGGTACAGCCCGGCGATGAAGTCCCGGGCTTCGGGCGTGTCGGCGTACTGTAGCGCCATCTCGGTTTCCGTTGCACCCGGCAGTATGGCGTTCACGCGTACGCGCTGCTGCGCGTATTCAATGGCAAGCGCCTGGGTCAAGCCGATCAGTCCTGATTTGCTGGCCGCATAGGCGGCAACCTCCGGAAAGCCGACGGTGTAGCCGACAAACGAGGAAGTGAATATCAGCGAGCCGCCGTTCCGCGAGGCCATCGCCGGAAGCTGGTGTTTCGCGGCCAGGAACGCGCTGGTCAAATTGGTTCTTACCGTATCGTCCCAGCCCTGAAGCGATACCTCGGGGGTCGGACCCATTGCTCCGAGCGTGCCGGCATTGTTGAACGCGATGTCGAGCCCGCCGAATCGATCGATCGCCGTATCCACGAGCGCTTCGGCATACGCCTCCTCCGTGACGTCTCCGGCCAATGCGACCGCGTGCCCGTTGGCTTGCTCGATTTCCGCGACGAGTTCGTCGAGTTTCGTTTTCCGGCGGGCGCCAACCACGACCCTCGCCCCTTCGCTCGCGAAAAGTTTTGCGGTGGCGCGACCGATGCCTGCACTGGCTCCGGCAACGATCGCCACCTTGTCCGTCAACGTTTGCATTTGAAGATTGCCCTGCTCTGAATTCGCAAACCCGGAGCATAACGGTCCGCGGGGAAAACTCTGGCTGGAATCGGACCCGTACTTAAAGGAGACGCTCGCCGGAGCGCGCGCAGGACACAACTCTCTGTTTCAAAACGACACCGGGCGCCCAATTGGACGCCCGGCGCCGGCTATTTGCCCGGACAATCGGCGGATGCGACTGCCCAACTCGCTCCACAAGACCGATTGCCCGGGCGCCCTGCCAGCTTTCGGGGCCGATTACTCCCCGAGCTGCAACTCGACCGAAACGAAGTACTGCCGGCCCCACGGCGTTTGCAGCCGGCTCTCGAATCCTCCGAGGATCGGCAGAAGCTGCGGCAGTTCGTCGAACAGGTTATTGATCCCCGCCCTGAGCGTTACGTCGCTGCCGAACACGTCCTCGAACAGATACTGATAGTTGACGTTGACGTAGGCGATCGAATCGATTTTGCCGTTCGCAGGCGGCTGGGTACCGGTCAACACGTTGTTCACACGGTCGTCGAACCAGACCTCTTTCTGCCAATTGATTAATGCAGAGGCGCTGTGTTTGTCGCGTATCCAGTTGAGCCGTGCCTGCGCCTTCATCTCGGGAATCGGCGGGACGATGCCGGTCCTTGCGTTCTGGTTCCCAGCCGCGTCCAGGAGGCTGCCGTCAAAACTCTGGTACTCGAACCTCGTGTAGTAGGTTGCACCCAGGGTTGCGTCGAAGCTGCCGAATCCGTCGGTATCCCATGCATAGTTGACGCGCCCGTCCAGGAGATCGACAAACACGTTGCTCACGTTCGCCGCCTGTCGAACCACTCGCACGACGCGCTGTGTCGTCGGGTCTCGCGTGACCGCCGCGTCGCCTCCGGTCGTCGCGAGCCACTGGTTGGCGGCTTCGCGAGTCGCCGATCCGGGCGTCGGATCGTAGCTGTCGGCCGTTGACCCGATGGCTTCCAGCATCGCCTGGAATTCGATGTCCACGACGTCCAGCGTGTTCAGCGTGCGGATTCGGTCGGTGTATTCGATCGACTGGTAGTCCATGCTCCAGCTCAGACCGTCCAGGGGTTCCCAGGTGAAGCCCAGGTTCCAGATGTCCGACTCCTCCGGCTGCAGTTCCGGGTTTCCGGAGGAGCAGGAGGCGCCGCCGTTGAGAACGCCGCCGGTGAGCGGGTCGCCACCGAAGAAAATCTCGCCGCAATTCTCGTTGGGATCGAACGGGCGGGCGTCGTCCGGCGCCGGCGCGAGGAAGCTCTCGCCGACCGATCCGCGGATCGCCAGCTCTGGTGTTGCCTCCCAGCGCAATGCAACCTTCGGCGTCGTCGTATCGATGTTGAAGTCGGAGAAGTCTTCGTAGCGCACGGCGATCTGAGCATCGAGCGTTTCCAGGATCGGAACCTCGAATTCGACGTAGGCGGCGTTCACCTTACTGCCGTAACTGATGTCGGCCGGCGGCGTGTCGATGATGCTGGTGTTGTAGTCCTGTCCGCTGGCGGACAGCGGATTCGCAAAATCCGTTTCGTCGATATCACGGAACTGGTAGCCGGTCGCCATGCTCACGGTGCCCGCGGGCAGGTCGAATATCGGCCCGGTGAAATTCAGCTCAAAAATAGTCAGCGTTCTTTCCAGATCCGTGAAGTCGACTTCCGGCGCCAGCCAGTCGACGAGCGCCTGGCTGTTGTCGGTCAGCCCGGCCTCGTAAAAGGGCGAGCGCGGATCGGCCGAACCGAAGGGATTTAGCCACTCGTCGCCGTTCGGCCCGCCCTGGCCGATCAGCGCCGACTGCAGGCGTGGCAGGTTGATCATCTTGCGCTCGTCCTCCTGCTCGAACTCCTGCCACGAGTAGTACGTGTTACCCGCCCAGCTCTCGCCGATGTCGAAACTCGCGCCGATCTTGTAGCGTTGGATGTTGTCGGTGAAACGCTGCTTGCGCGCGCCGGTTTCGCGGTCGGCGAAGGACGGCAGCGTGCCGGCGGCCGCAAAAGGTCGCCACAACTGTGGGCCGACGTCGACGCCGAACGGATTGGCCGGGTGCGCTTCGGGAACGAACAACGCAAAACGGTTGTTCGCGTTGAGCTGGTAGGTCAACGTGTTGTGGTTATCGCTCACGCGGGCGGCGTTGGCAACCTGAGCCTCCAGCGTGACCCGGTCGTTCAGGTCATAACTGAGGTTCGAGAATACGTTCCATTCGACCCTGCCTTCGACCAGCGGCCACTGCGCGGAATAGGTGAAGTAGCAGTTGTTGCCCGGCTGCGGAATACCGCTCGGATTGTTCAGTCGCGCACCGAGGTCCGTCACGTCGTTGAACGTGCCGCAGCTCGGGTCGCGCAGGTTTGCACCCGTCAGCGCGCCGCCGTGGACGCCGCCGGGATTGGGGGTGCCGCCGACCAACTCGCGCCAGACGCCGGGATTCCCGGAGGTGGCCCAGCCGTAGTCAGAGCGCAAGGTTCGCGGACGCTCGTAAGTCATCAGCGGAGAGGTATGGGCGTAGTCGGCCGCGATGATCCAGTTGAGGCCGTTGTCGAAGCTGTGGCCGAACAGTGCGGCGATCTTGCCGTCGTCAAACGTGTCTTCGCTGTCCTGCTGATAGTAGAGACGGGTTCGGAAACCCTCGAACTCCTTTATCGGAACGAGGTTGATGACGCCGGCCACGGCGTCGGATCCGTAAAGGGCCGAACCGCCGTCCAGGACCACCTCGAGGCGTTCGATTGCGATGTCCGGGAGCAGAGTGTTGATACCCGCGTCAACGGACCGCGTGCCGTCCATCAGCGTCAACGTGCTGTTCTCGCCCAGGCCGCGAAGGTTGAACGTCGTTCCGACGCTGGACTGCGTACCGCTACTGCCGGAATTCACGTTGGCCACGATGTTCGTGTTCTGCGTGTACGTCAGGTCGCGGATGTAGGTGCCGATGTTCGGCGCGCCGGATTCGACGAGATCGGCCTGAGTGACCGTTTCCACGGGATTGTTCTGGGCAAACTTACTGTTACGGATAAACGAACCGGTGACGACGACTTCGTCGATTTCGTCGCCGTTTGATTGTTGTGCGGCCGACAACTCCGCCGCCGTCAACAAAACGGCCGCCGAGGAGATTTTGACGCAGGAAATTGCGCCCCCCAAAAAGCGTTTGTTACGTATGAAATGTTCTTTGAACATGCCGATCCCCCACGGTGTAAGCGATTTCAAAACAGTTTTCGGTAGTTGGGTTTCGATCTGCGGACCAGCAGTGAACCCGAGTCGATGAATGTGTACAGGACGCCCGCCAGCGCGTCCGATTCGGATGACGCGGCAATAGCCGACGCAACCCGGGATTGCGCGGGAATACACCTTGCTTCAACGAATGCACGCGAACGCGCGCTCATGCGATTTTTCATTGCCCCCCCTTGCGTTTGGCAGTGTTGTTGGTTTCTTGGTGCGCTCGCGCCGGCGATACGGCCGGCGGCCCAACGCCACCCGGTTTTTTGAACCATTCAGAGCTACGACGTGCAAGCGGCAAGAACCTGCACCCCGGGATTCGACTTTTTTACCGGATGGGCATTTTCCCGCTAGCTGGGGCGGTGGAGCGGTTGGCGTGGAAGAGGAGTCAGTGGCGTTGTCTGGGAATGCCGCTCGAAGTGAGCGGCGGTTCCGCGCGAATTTTTGTCAGTCCGCCTTTATGCGGTAGGTCCGGAAATGAATCGTGTCGCCGAGCGGCGACCCGTCGTCGTTGGCGGCGGACGCGGCAACGTAAAGGACAACGTCCGATTCCAACGCTTCCGGCACCCGCCATTCGACGATCCACTTTGCCGGATTACCGTTTCCGACCGGCGCGGTGGACCGAATCGCGGCTCCGATGAATTCGACATTGCTGTCGGACGACATGAACGTTCCAGCCTGCTCGTCAGCGGCCTGTGCGATCAGTTGAAAGCCGGCGACAACGGTATCGGGGTCGCTCAGCGCAATCTCCAGTTCATGACTCGTGCCGGGTGCGACTTTTCCCGGTAGTCCGCTGACGACGAGCGCCTCGGAATCGGCAATCGGTTCGGCGTCAAAATGGCAGCTTGCACAGTTTTGCTCCGCCGCGGGATTCGCGGCGCCCCAGGGTGCGCCGTCCGGATACGCGCCCGCGACCTTGTATGACAGCGCTGCAGCGGCAATTGCCGATGCAGCAACGAGAATCCGCATGTTTCGTCTTATTTATCGGGCTCGACGATGGCCCGGCCGACGTAATTGGTGTCGGTGCCGAACCATACCGCTCCCGACGGCTCGTGGTAATGCATGTGCCTTATCGTGCCGCCGCCCGACGCAACTTCGGTGGCATTGAAAAACGATTCCGTAGCCGGATCGAAACCGATAAACACGTTCGGCTGCACGCCCGACGCCACCATCCAGACGTTTCCGCTTGCGTCGGACGCCATCCCGTACGGTCGTGCGCCTTCGCCCTGCGGCATCTGCCATTCCGTGAACGCCTTGTCGGAGGGATCGTATACGCCGAGCATGCCCTTGGCGTAGTCGACGTACCAGACGCGCCCGTCGGCCAGGACTTCCAGCCGTCGCGGTCGTGCCTCTTCGCGCGGCAATTCGATTTCGTCGTGTTCCATCGTCTCGGGATCGATGTGGGCAAGTTTGTTGGTGCCGAACAAAACGACCCAGACGGACCCATCCGGCGCCATCTTGATGCCATAGGGGCGCGATCTTTCGGTCCTGGACCGGATGAGGTCGACTTTACGCGACTCGATATTGAGACGGCCCATCATGTTACCGCCCTGAACCGTAAACCAGATGTTCTCCTCGTCTTCGTCGAAAATCAGCGTGTGCGGGTCCCGTGCGGCCGGATCCGGCATCATGATTTCCTCGATGTCTTTCGTGACGGGGTCGTAACGGCCGATCAGCCGGGTGCGGTTGCCGGCATACCAGACGATACCGTCGGAGCCCACGATGAGATTGTGCGGCCCCGAACCGTCTTTCAGTTGCACCTGGGTGAATTCGCCGCTTTCCGCGTCGAGATGCGCGAGGTAGCCGGTGCGCTGGCCGACAAACCAGACCGACGTTGCGCTTTCCGCAAACGGGTCGCGCGGTCGCGATTGTTCGTAGGGAACCTGCCATTCGCGAATGTCGAGAGTATCGGCTCCGGCGGTGTTTGCCATGGAGCCGGCGATTACGCCGAGGAAAAGACAGAGTAGTGGTCGCACGATTCTCACCTCCGGACCTGAACGCGGTCGATACGGTCTTCGTCAAGACAAGCTAACACACTGCGAATCGCAGTATCACCGTTGCGAAATAGCGAAATGACGTATCTCAAGGGCCTGGGAAGCACCGGTAATACGCGCGCAATATAGGGATTGTAAAAAAGCGTTTTTGGCGAATCCCGTTGTTTTGCGTGTGTATCTCGCCAGGCAAGACACTGTGATTCGTACGGCAACACCCTATGGCGTCAGGCAACGGTGCTATTGCGAGGAGACGCAGATGATCAGATCTACGGAGAACCCGCCAGCAGAGGATTTCGAGGAACTCGAGTATTCGGACGGCTCGGATCTCGATCCCGAGTTGCTCGAGGCTGCTCCGGACGATGTGACGGCGCCGAAAAAACGGGATAAGAGTGCATGGCGGCGGATTGAACAGCGCTCGGAAACGGAATGGCTGCGTCGTGAACTGGCCGATTGGGACGATTGGGGCGAATACCCGGAATCCCACTGAACGTACCGGCCGCGAGGGCCGATCCCGCTCCGTTCGGCGAAGAAAGAGTGCAACGCCCCTGTCTAACCCGACGCTTCCAGTGGGGAAAAAATGGGGGTAATTTCGCGTCACTGAAACAGATTGAGACCGCTTGCCAGGGGGACCCTTAACGATTCCCTAGAAAGGTATGGGGCGTTGCACAAAGCTATACGTCTAATTCCTCCCGAATTTGTCGTTGAAACGCATCGACTCGACTGCCCTTAGAAATCGACACGAAGCCGCGCGTACCAGAAGCCGCCGTCGAACCCGAACGGTGACGAGGTCGTGAACGCGTTGCCGGAGTTGATCGTTCCGTCGAGGTTGTCGATGTCCCTGGGGCCGAAATCGTCGGCAACGTTCTGGGCGCCGACAACCGCGGTCCAGCGATCGGCGAAGGTGTAGGCGGCTTCGATGTCGAAGATCCAGGCGCCGTCGTAACAGTTGTCCCGGAACAGTCCGGCCGTGCAGTCGATCGTGAATCCGGTGCCGTCGGTCCCTCGATCCGTCGGATCATCCTCCCAGTCCGCCACAGTCCAGTCGTCGTAATAACTCGCCCGGACGAGGAAGCGGAAATTGTTGATGAAATGGTTATAGGTGAAGATGCCGCGGTGTTCCGGATTGAAGTTCTCCAGCTCGACCACCCGATCTCGCGTGACCTGATCACCTGCGTCCTCGACCTCGGTGTCGGTCCAGTTCCAGGCGACCGTCAGGTCGCCGTTCCCGGCGCGACCCCAGTCGGTGCTGTAGGTGAGAACCAGATCGGCGCCGGTTGTCGTCGTCTCGAAGTCGTTCGTGTAATACGAAATGCTGGTCAGGTCATCCGCACCCGGGACACCGAGCACAGACAGACACTGCGCAAGGTTCGTGGCTCCGGGACAGTCGCCGGTTAGGTCGGCCGGCACGGGTTCGTCTTCGATGAAAATCGTGCCCGTCTGCGAAATACGGTCGTCCAGCTCGATTCGATAGAAGTCCACCGCCACGTTCAGGTTGTCGGTGACGTCCCAAACGACGCCGAGGGTGTAGTTTGTCGCTTCTTCCGCATCCAGAGGTTCGGCGCCAAGGAATTGCGCAACCGGGTTGGTGGGCGCTACCTGCCCCCGCTGCTGCAGCTCGCCGTCGATCGTGACGGTGGAGATTTTCGTCACGTTGCTTTGACCCGGGGTCGGTGCGCGGAAGCCCGTGCTGGCCGATCCGCGAAACGCAACCGTATCCGTGGCCTGCCAGCGTGCGGACAGCTTGCCATTTGTCGTCGTGCCGAAATCCGAAAAGTCCTCGAATCGGATTGCCGCGCCCAGCGTCAGGCTTTCGACGACGTCGGCCTCGAAATCGACGTAGGCCGCCCAGTTGGAGCGATCCCATCGGCCCGCCTGTGCAGGGCCAAAACCGGCGAAACCGTGTGAGCCGATGCTCAGGTTCGGCAGCGGCGTCGTGCCGTCCGAGTACGTGTTGTTGGCGCCCAGCGGGTTCTGGAACGCAAATCGTCCCGCGTCCCAGGAATCGATTTCGCCGATGATGGTCTCGAATTGCTCTTCACGCCATTCGGCACCGAATGCAAAGTTCAGATCGGAAGCGAATGCGTCCACCTGGATGGGATACGAGAAGTCGGCGTTGATGCTGGTGTCGGTTTGCTCCTGCCGGCCGATGTCGAAGTCCTGCTTAAGAACCCCGCCGACGATCGCGTCCGGACCCATGGACGGATTCCACGAGTTGTTGATGAAAAAGTCGACCGCGTTCTGCCCAAGGGTCGCGCTGAAGTCGTAGGTCATCCCGTTCGCAAAATCGCCGCGGATACCCAGCGTTCCGCTGATGTCGTCGAGCTTGCCGCCGAACTGCGGTGTATAGCCGCCGGGCAACACCGAATTTAGCACCCAGCAGTTTGCGGGCAGGTTTTGCAGGGCGGCAAAGTCGTCGGCGACCGCCTGCGCGTCGAGATCGTCTCCGCTGCCGCCGGAGCCGGGGCTCGGCAGGGCGGGGCAGTTGGACACGTAGTTGGTCGTACCGAGGGGAACCGAATCCGGGTCCGAGACCGGGCCGCCGATTCGGGTATCGACAACGGCGCGGATACCGTTGTTCGTATACGTGCCCGAGCGGTTGTTCGGGTTCCGGTAGAAGAAACCGCCTTCGGTCTCCCGCCGGCCGACGTTACCGAAGAAGTAGGCTTCCTGGCGGTTGGACGTGGGTATCGCCGCGTTCAGAAACACGTTCCAGTCGTTGCTGAATTCGGGTGCGCCCCAGACCTGCGCCGGGGTGAGAATCGAGCTTTGCTGTTGCGGATTGCCGCTTCTCAACAGCGTTGCGGCGTCGGTCCGCTGCAGGCTTCGGTCGGTGGGGTCCGCTTCGCGCCACTGGAACGTCAGGTTCGCAAATCCGTCCTGCCCGAGCGCAAAACCGGCGTTGGCGCCGATCTGCGTGAGACCGCCGTCTCCCTCGAAGAATTCGCCGACGCGCGCTTCGACCGTGAATCCTTCCGAAGCGTCGTTCAGCACGAAGTTCATGACTCCGGCGATCGCATCCGACCCGTACTGGGCGGACGCGCCGTCTCGCAGCACTTCCACCTGCTTGAGCGCGAGCGCGGGGATCGACGCCAAATCGGCGCCCTGCGATCCGGCGGCCAGCGAACCGCCGAGATCGGCGATCACGGCCGAACGGTGGCGGCGTTTGCCGTTGACCAGCACCAGGACGTTGTCGGGCGGCAGGCCGCGCATCGTCGCGGGACGTACCAGCGTTGCCGCGTCCGAAATCGGCTGCCGCGTCACGTTGTAGGACGGCAGGATGTTGCGCAACATGTCGTCCATGTCGGGGTTACCGATGTTCTGGAAGTCATCGCCCGACACGACGTCGATCGGAACCGGCGAGTCCGACGCGGTGCGTTCGGCGCGCCGGCTGCCTATGGTGACGACTTCTTCGAGCGGTTCGTTTGCGGACGATCCCTGTCCGTAGCTTGCTGTGGGTGCACCGGTCAACGCGAACCCCGTTGCAATCAGATACGCAGCGCTACTCGTAAACTTACTGTTGATTCTCATACTCAATTTTCCCCGAGACGCCGTTAAGCCGCAGCAATCGCTGCTCACGGCTATTCCAGCGTGATAGTTACCAGGACATGTTTCCAAATACGCAAACAGAGCCTGATGAGTCGGACGTCGAACGAAACGCCGCCGAAAAGATTCGGTTGTTGCGTGTCGCCAACATCGTAAATGCCAAGCGTTCAGGCCTGCCCCGTATTTGTGACGCGTTTTTAGCACACGGAATTTATTTCGAGACCCGCTCGAATTTGCATATGAGGTTTAGTCAAATACGAATCGCGTGCGTCGTCCGAGCGACAAACGGAGGACAGTTCGGCGACGGATCCGGTGCTGCGTTGCAAGGTGTCCAACGATTCGGGCGAGCGCGTAATACAAAGCTGTGTTGTTACTCGAACGGGCGGACCGTTTATTCCGTGGCGGCAACGCAGAGTTGCCGTGCGCTCGCCTGCCGCCTCGGTTCTGCCTCGAAAGACGGTCTCAAGTTCGTTACGGACGCTGTAACATCCAGACCTGCGGCTCGACCGATTGCGATGTGCGCTCGCTATCCATGCGCAGCCGCCCTAAAGGCTGCCCAACTCAGGAAGGATTCTCTTCGGGAAGACCCGCATGATCTTGCGACAGGCAGGAGATCAGCGATTTCGTGACACACTCTTTCGTCCGCGACGAATCGCTGGCCAGATACTCGATGAACCCCTCGATCATCGGCGTCTTTTCGTCATTGGCAAGTCTTCGCGCCATTTCCTGGATGGAATAGCCAATGAGTTCGGATTGTCTCACCGCCGCCCTGTACAAGAACGATCTGCCGCGCTTCGAGCGTTTCACCAGTCCTTTGCGAAACAGTCTCTCGAGGGCGCTGTGAATAGTGCTGACCGTCACCGTTCCCGGGGCCATTTCGTCATGTATCTGCTTGACCGTGACCTCTCCTTTCCGCCATAGAACGGCGAGCAGTGCGATCTCTCTGGGACCCAGGTCGAGAAGACCGCGTCCCGGCGTTGGTTGAATATTCCTTGATTCTCCTTCGGTTACCACTGGCGTCTCCAGTCGCCAATGGAACTAAACCCCTCAGTTGCGGGAACACGATGGTTACTGCATCCACTTTCAGTGTCTTCGTCACTGACGACAGCAGGTAGCGGCGAACTCAACAATCATCTCCTTACGATTAGTAATGCTCGTACTCATGTCACCAACCGATCCGCCGACGTCCAGTCGGTGGATCGGTTGGCCAATAGCTTCCGTTCGCGGAAATTTCATCATCCACCAACGTACCGCAGCCCTTGCCCGCGCGAAAGTAGCATGGCGTTCAAAAAAACGAATGTCTTTGCCCGCGCGAAAATATCACGACGTCAAAAAACCGAGCGCCTCTCGGTTTTTGTATTCGGCAGACTTGCGAACGGCTTATCGGTATCCGCAACAGTCGGAGTGTTGCAGCTGAAAATTGTTATGCGCTTGTGGACATTGATTGTCCGATCCGCGCCGATGACGTTGCAATTGCAAATGAGTCGGGCAACGGAACGAGTGTTGAGCGGCGCCGTAAAACCGCGCGTTGGCCGTAACGCGCTGAAATGGAATCGGCGAGAATACCCGCCTTAACTTACACACCCGGACCCGGTTTGCCGGCGTCCTCGAGCGCCTCAGGACGGGGGATAAGCCACGGTTTCCAGCAGCGCCCCGATCGTGCAATGCGCCTCCAGCGGGTGCAGCAGGGGCCTGTCGCGGTGCACGACGTAGTGGTTGCGGCGTCCGTCGCGCTTTTTGCTCAGAATATCCGCGGCCTCCAGCTCACCGACGATTCGCTGCACCGCTCTTTCGGTGATGCCGACCAGAACCGCCACGTCCCGCATTCGCATGTCCGGGTTGGAGGCCAGGCATATCAATACGTGTGCGTAATTGCTGAATAGGGTCCAACCGCGCTGTTTCGTTTCTTCCACGTCCATGAGTCCTCATACGGCGAAAAACGTTGCTATTTCCTTTGTAATGTGTAAACTTTTACACGAAAATATTTACGTGTATTAATTTTCAGGAGAATGTTGCCGCATTAATATACATGCCTTGTTGGCGAGGTTCTACCGGTAAAGGTCCAGGCGAGCGTCAACAGGCCCAAGGAGGACGTGATGAACCACAAAACATTGTGCGCGATCGGCGCCGTTATCCTGCTTGCCGCCGCGCGCGAAGCCCCCGCGGTCGAACCGCTCTCGGCCAACGAGCTTGCCGAGCATTGCGTCGTGTACCCGGAGGGGGCGGAAAGCGTCGACGGGCAATTTTGTATCCGCTACATACAAGGATTCATCGACGGCGCCGTCGCGACGGATCAACGTGTTCTTCTCAACATGGAAGCAGAATTGCGTCGCGAATCGTACGCGGAGCGTGCCATCCGAATTCGCGGTTCGGACCGTTTACGCGATCGAGCAGCTCGTTACGCGGAATTCTGTCTTGGGGAGCCCGTGTCGTTGAGCGACGTCGTTACCCGGGTCGTCGACGATCTTCGCGACCGGGACCTCGTCGAGGACGCGATGGCGCGAACCGTGGTCTATGCGTCACTACGCGAACACTATCCCTGCAAACCGGAATCCAAGAACTAGCGTTAGCGTCTTCTCTCCCGCTGAGCGGTCATGAACGATGCGCGCGGTTTACTCGCAGTAGATGCGGTGCAGGCACGCCATCAACTCCTGCACCTCGCTGTCCTGCTCCAACGAGTAATAGATCGTCTGCGCTTCCCGGCGGGTTCGTACAAGGCCCTGGTGTTTGAGTACCGACAGGTGCTGCGAGAGCGCTGAGGGCGACAAATCGACCAACGGGTTCAGTTCGCCGACCGAGTGCTCACCCTCGACCAGCGTACAGAGAATCATCAGCCGGTTCGGATTCCCGACGGCTTTCAACAGCCGTGCTGCGGCGTCGGCGTGCCGGCGCAGCTTCCTCCCGTCACCGGCCGGCGCGTTTGCGGTTCTCACGTTCATTTCGGCATTTACGTATTTTAGAAAAATCTAAATTACATTACTTTAGGCCGCATCGCAAGAGGACCGTTGCGACCTGCGGCGTCGGCGAGTTTCTCGATGACGGCGTTCGCCGCGATCCGGGCCGCCGCTCCACCCATTCACGTTGCACCTCAAAGGAAACTCCGATGACCAAGAGCAAAACTGCATGTTACCGAAACTCATCGAGCCGAATCGGCTTTGTCGTTCTGACGGCGGTATTTTTCGGCGGGTCGCTGAGCGCCTGCGGGACGACCACTCACGGTCAACAGGGTGAGGTCATCGGTGGCGTATTGGGCGGCGTGATTGGCTCACAGATTGGCGAAGGCCGCGGTCAGACGGCCGCCATCATCATCGGCACGATCGCCGGAGCAATGATCGGTCGTCACATCGGTGAAACCATGGACGATGCGGATCGCATGAACACCGCGATCGCATTGAACGATTCACGCACCGGCGAGGCTACCACCTGGGTAAACCCCGATACGGGAAATCGCTACACCGTTACGCCCACTCGTACCTACGAGCAATCGGGCGGTCCGTGTCGTGAGTTCTCGCTCGATGCCAGGGTTGGTGGTCAATCCGATCAGGAAGTCTACGGTACCGCCTGCTTGCAGGCGGACGGCAGTTGGCTGGTGCAGTGAGCGCGTATCCGCGATAACCGCGAGAGAGACATCGACATGGTGAAGATTGCTTTCGAGAATTGTTTTCTGCGCAAAATCCGGCAGGGACGTAACGAGCCTTTCTACGAAAAACAGGTCATGAAGTGGATAGGGGCCGGCAGGCTGAAGGATGCGGGATGAAGAACGCCCTTAGCTCTCTGGCCGTCAACCGCCCGCGCACGGTCTATGCGGTAACGGTGTTGCTGACGCTGTTCTTTGCCGCACTGCTGCCGCGCATTTACATCGACACCGACCCGGAGAATATGCTGCCGGCCGATCAATCCGATCGCGTGTTTCACAACCTCGTCAAGGAACGCTTTGCACTACGCGACGCCATCGTTGTCGGCATCGTCAACGAGGACGACCCCAACGGAATATACAATGCCGAATCCCTTGCCGCGTTACACGCGCTCAGTAACGGCATCCTGGAAATCGACGGAGTGATTCCCCCGGACGTAATGTCCCTGGCCGTCGCCGACAACATCACCCAGGGAGAATCCGGCGAACTCCGATTTGCCTGGATGATGAAAGAACCGCCGGCGACGGACGCCACGGCAGGGAAAATCCGGTCGCAGGTGATGCGGCTACCGCTGCTGCTGAATACGCTGGTCTCCGGTGACGACCGCGCCGCCGCGATTTACGTGCCCATCGAACGCAAGGATCTGAGTTACCCGATTTCGTTGCAGATCCAGGCCCTCGCGGACACGCTCGGCGGTGGCGACGCCTACCACATCACGGGGCTGCCCGTCGCCGAAGACACCTTCGGCGTCGAGATGTTCAAGCAGATGGCCGTATCGGCGCCGCTGGCCGGGCTCATGATCTTCCTGCTGATGTGGTTCTTCTTCAGAAGCCCGCGGCTCGTGTTTGCGCCGATGATTGTCGCAGTCGTTACCGTTGTCATCACGATGGGCTTACTGATCGGCCTGGGCTTCACGGTTCATATCATGAGTTCGATGATCCCCATCTTCTTGATGCCGATTGCGGTCGTCGACTCGGTGCACATCCTGTCCGAGTTCGCGGACCGCTACGATTCCGAAAAGGACGTGAAGGAAAGCGTCAAGCACGTAGTGGACCATCTCTACAAGCCGATGCTGTTCACGTCGTTGACGACCGGTATCGGTTTCGCGTCGTTGATTCTGACTCCCATCCCTCCGGTGCAGATTTTCGGTGCGTTTGTCGCGTTCGGTGTGGTACTGGCATTCCTCGTCACAATCGTCTTCATCCCCGCTTATGTCGTTCGCATGTCCCCGAAAAGTCTCGCGAAACTGGGGCGACTGAAGGCGGGCAGCGAAGCTGATTCACCGCTTGCGCGTGCACTTCGTTCGACAGGGCGGTTCGCATTCTCGCGCGGCGGCCTGATTTCGGGGGCGGTCCTTGTTGTCCTGGCGGTCAGCGTCGCCGGTGTTCTGCAGATTCAGATCAACGACAATCCGGTACGTTGGTTCAAGGAAGCGCATCGCATACGGGTCGCCGATGAGGTGCTCAACCGGCACTTTGCGGGTACCTATGACGCGTTTCTCGTACTCGACTACGAAGCGGACGGAGCGCTTGCGACCTTCAAGAGTCGTGCTCTGGGCCTGCTGGAAGACGCCGAGCGAGCCGGGGCGCAGATCGCCGGTCTGAGACCGCTGATTGCTCGGGAGGTCGCGGACTACGGCAGCTATTTTGACGTGTTCATTGCCGCCGTTGACGATCTTTTGTTCGAGACGGAGCAGGGCGTCGACTCACTCGAAGCATTGATGGCGCTGACCGAAACCGCACAAAGCGAAAGCAGGTACTTCCAAAACCCCGCCGCGCTGGGCGTCATCGAGAACCTGCAACGAGCGCTGATGGACACCGGGGATGTCGGCAAGACGAATGCTTTGCCGGACGTCGTGAAAGTGGTGAACCGGGAGCTTTTCGGAGGGGACGAGCGCGACTACAGGATACCGGACACCGCGCCCGCGGTCGCACAGACCTTGCTGCAGTTCCAGTCCTCTCATCGCCCCCAGGATCTCTGGCACATGGTGACGCCCGATTTTCGCTCGACCGCCATCTGGCTACAGCTCGGGAGCGGGGACAACCAGGACATGACGCGGGTCATCGAGGCAATGGACGATCACCTTGCCGCGAATCCGCTCCCGGACGGGGTCACCGCGAACTGGGCCGGCAAGACTTACATCAACGTCGTATGGCAGGACGACATGGTGGCGGGAATGCTGAAGAGCCTTCTCGGTGCATTTGTGATCGTGTTCGTCATGATGGCGGTGCTGTTTCGCTCACCGTCGTTCGGGCTGCTCGCAATGGTGCCGTTGACGGTTACGATTCTCGCCGTCTACGGCCTGATCGGCTGGATCGGCAAAGACTACGATATGCCGATTGCGGTGCTGTCGTCGCTGACCCTGGGTCTGTCGGTCGACTTCGCCATTCATTTCATTCAGCGCATGCGCGCGCTGGTCGAAGAAACCGGCTCGTTTACGGATGCCTCGCGACGGATTTTCGAGGAGCCGGCCCGCGCAATTGCCCGGAACGCAATTGTCATCGCGTTCGGGTTTACGCCTCTGTTCCTTGCCGCGCTGGTGCCGTACATCACCGTGGGTGCGTTCATGGCTTCGATCATGGCGGTATCCGGGCTGGCGACACTGCTCTTGCTCCCGGCGCTAATGAGCCTGGGCGCAAAGTGGTTTTTCGGAGCCAAGGAGAAAAGGGTCGTGACGCCGGACACACGCGCGGAAGCGGCGGGGGTATCGCCGTGAGCGGCGCGAGGAGTGTTTTAGTGAGAAACAAGATGCTGAAGATTGCATGGTCCGCGGTCGGGATGAGCCTGGCGTTTGCGGCCCATTCGGAAACCCTGACGGACGCCGACGAGATCGTTGCGCGCGCCAACCTGGCGGCCTACTACGCGGGCGCCGATGGCCGATCGGAAGTCCGCATGATCATCCGGGATGCGCAGGGCCGGGAGCAGCGCCGGCAGTTCACCGTGCTTCGCCGGGACGTCGAGGATGGCGGCGACCAGGACTTCCTCGTCGTTTTCAGCCAGCCGTCGGACGTGCGTGGCACCGTTTATCTGGTGAAAAAACACGTCGGCGCGGACGACGATCGTTGGCTCTACCTGCCGGGGCTGGATCTCGTCAAACGTATCTCCGCCGGAGACAGGCGCACGAGCTTTGTAGGCGCTCACTATTATTACGAGGACGTCTCCGGACGCAGTCCGGAAGAGGACAGCCATGAATTGACGGACACCACCGACGAGTATTACGTGCTCCTGCACCGGCCAAAAGACGCCTCCAGCGTCGAGTTCTCCAGTTACGTCACCTGGATCGATCGCACGACCCATCTGCCGATGAAAATCGAGTACACGAACGCTTCCGGCCGCGTCTATCGGCGAGTGGAAGTCATTGAAGTAAAGGAGGTTGGAGGACATCCAACGGTAACGAGGAGCCGCGTCCATGACCTCGACGGTAAGGGGCAAACCGACATGGAATTTCGCTTCATTGCCTACGATCTCGGCATACCCCGGGACGTATTCGCCGAACGATCGCTCCGGCGCCCGCCGCGAGAATGGCTGAAACGGCCCAGCAGGGAATGATGCGAGCGCTTGTCCTAACGTTGGCCGTCGCCGCATTGTCGACCTCGGCCCACGCCCAGGAAGAGGATTGGGATGATTGGGGCGAGGACGAATGGGCGGAAGAAGGCGGAGGCCTGACCTGGACCGGGTTTGCGGAGGGTGCTTTCGGTGGTCGCTGGGATGAGGATCCGGCCGTCGGTCGCTCGCAAACCCTGGGCGAAATCCGCCTGCGCTTGGAGACCGAGTGGAACCGCGACCGCATCACCGTCGGCTTCAAGGGCGAGGCGTGGTACGACCAGTATCTGGAGGAGTTCGACGGCAACCTCCGCGACCTGACGCTCTCGTTTTCACCGACGGCCAATTCCGATGCGAAGCTGGGACGGCAAGTTCTGACCTGGGGTACCGGCGACCTGCTGTTTCTGAACGATCTGTTTCCCAAAGACTGGGTGAGCTTTTTCGCCGGACGTGACGATGAATATCTGAAGGCGCCGTCCAATACGGTGCGCATGACCTGGTACAACGATGCCTTCAACGTCGATCTGGCCTGGACGCCGGTGTTCGAGCCGGACGAGTTTTTGACGGGAGAACGCTTTTCCTTTTTCTTCCCGCTGTCGGGCCGCCGTGTTGCTCCGGTTCCTCCGTTGTCTGCTCTGGAACCCGACAAGAAAATCGATAACGGCGAACTCGCGGCCCGGATGTTCAAGACCGTCAACGGGACCGAGTATGCGCTGTACCTGTATCGCGGTTTTTTCAGCCAGCCGACGGCATTTACACCGGCTCTACAGGCAACGTTTGCGCCGCTGAGCGCGCTCGGCGCAAGCGTCAGGCGTCCTTTTGGCCCCGGTCTGTTTAATGCCGAGGTCGTCTATTACGCGTCCAGGGACGACCGGTCCGGTGACGATCCGCTGGTTGCCAACGATCAGATTCGCGTGCTGCTGGGCTACGAACAGGAGGCGCTGACGAATTTCACGGTGGCGTTTCAATACTATCTGGAATGGACGCAGGACCATGACGAGTTGCTCGGCAACTCATTGGCGCCCGAGTTCGAGCCGGACGAATACCGCCATGTATTCACCAACCGGCTCACCTATCGCTTGAACCAGGAAAAACTCACGCTGTCGCTGTTCACGTTCTTTTCGCCGAGCGACGACGACCACTACGTCCGGCCGGTCGTCAACTACCGTTTCAGCGACCGCTGGTCGTTTGCCGTTGGAGCCAACATCTTCGGCGGCGAAGAACCCCACACGTTTTTCGATCAGTTTGCCGACAACAGCAACGTGTACCTCCGTATCCGATCTCACTTTTAATCAAAGGAGTCTTATCAATGTCACTTGAACGTTCCACAATGGCATTCGCCGGTTTTATGGTTTTGTTGTCGCTCGCGCTGACTTATTTCGTGCACCCGTACTTCGTCTGGCTTACGGCATTCGTGGGCGCTAATTTATTCCAGAGCGCGTTTACCGGCTTCTGCCCCGCCGCGATGCTGATGCACAAAATGGGCGTCAAGAGCGAGAGAGAACAACTCTTGTCATCCGGCACCTGAAGCCGCTCCCGCGTCCGGCCGCGCGCTGACGCCGTTGGCGCCGGGCGGCCGGGCCGCGATCAGGGGAGTCGTTTTGTGACCTGGAACGATCATCCTCCGGTAAGCTACGGTTAGGCTAGGGCCCGTTGCCTCGAATTCGGGGTAACGGGCCTGGTAGTTCGACGCTCAACGGTAGCGCTGCTTATGTTCGGGAGTTCACTGTTACGGGTTCTCTCAGGATCGCCGGTCCGTCGCTTGGCTCAATGGCGCGAGGACTTGGCGTTCTACTGGTTCACCTGGGACAAGGGGAATGTCGGCTTTGCCTTGATGCTGGCGGGCTTCTTTGCGGCGATTGCGGGCATAGTTTACTTCGCGTACTCGAATCACGTGAGCGTCATGGCCGAAAGGCAGCGGCAAATGGATTTGGGCTGTCTCGCTCGAAACATATACCACGAGGCGCGGGGCGAGCCGGCTGCCGGACAGCGCGCCGTCGCGGAGGTCACGTTAAACCGTGTCGGCTCACCGGATTTTCCGGACACGGTGTGTACCGTCGTCTACGAGAAACGCTGGGACCGCCGAAGAAAACGCTACGTCGGCGCATTCTCCTGGACGGAGATCGATTCGATACCAAGACCCAAAGGAATCGCGTGGCGGCAGGCGCAGCTTGCTGCCCGCGACGTTTATGACCGCGAGACGCAGCCCGTCGTTCGGGGCGCGTTGTTCTATCACGCGAACTACGTCGAGCCGCGATGGGCGAAAACGAAGACGCAGGTAACGACCATCGGCAGGCACATCTTTTACGAGTGACAGCCTGGCGGCCTGACTATCTCCGGCCTTCCAAACGACCCTGCCGGGTGTCGTGGTCGCCGGTATTGTCGGTCGCTGCTCAATTGGTTTCGCCGTCCTCCACCAGTCTGCCGCGGTATTCCGCCGCTTGATCCGCTCGGCCCCAAGCCTCGTAGAGCCTGACCAATCCGGTAACCGTTTTTTGCGTTCGTTCGTGCGAACTTCCCATGACCAACTCCAGGCCCGCAAGAGCCGCCAGCAGATGCTCTTCGGCTTGCGCGTACCGCCCGAGCGTCGTCAGCGTTATCCCGTAGTCGCCTCGCGCATTCGACACTCGCCAGTGATCGCTTCCGAGCGCGTCCGCGTAAATCCGGATAGCTCGCTCGAACAACGGAACGGCCTCCTCGGCATTGCCGGCGCCATCCAAGGCTCTGGCGAGGTTCGAGAGGCTACCCGCGATATCGGGATGCGTATCTCCCAGAACCTCGAGGCGTAAAGCAAGCGCCTCGCGTAACCTCGTTTCCGCTGTGCGATAGTCTCCGTCGCGCAGATGCACGACGCCGATATTATTGATCAACGTCGCCACGTCCGGGTGCTTGTCGCCCAGCAGCTTCCGCTGCAATTCGAGGGTTTCGAGAAACAGCGGTTTTGCGGCTTCGTAGTCGCCCTGATAGACCATCACGCTCGCGAGGTTGTTGAGCGCGGACGCCACCTCCGGATGTTCCTCTCCGCGAAGCCTGCGTTGCATCGACAGCGCATCCCGGGCATACGACTCGGCCTCCGGGAGTCGGCCCTGCGCCGTCAACAGAAACGCGAGATTCGTCAGGTCGGACGCAACGGACACGTGTTCGTCGCCGTATAGCCGTCGGCTGATATCCAGGGCCCGCAGGTGCAAACGTTCGGACTCCTCGAATTTGCCCATGCGCCCGAGCAACAAGGCCAGATTGTTCAGGCTAATCGATACACTGGCGTGCTCTTCTCCCATCACCTTCGTGCGGACGTTGAGCGCCTCTCTAAGCAAGGGCTCGGCGGCGTCGTAATCGCCGGCGCTTTCCAACAGGTAGCCGAGCGCGTCCAGGCTGGACGCGACGTCGGGGTGTTCGTCGCCAAACGCTTCACGTCTCATGGACAGCGAGTCGTTGAGCAGAGGTTCCGCCTCTTCATAGAGGCCCAGTTTTACGTAGATCTCGCCGATCGTGTACATCAGGCTCGCCTGTACCTCCGGCTGATCTCTGAGTTCTTCCGCAACCCGCTGCGCTCCCCGGTCGAGGAGTTCTCTCGCTGTGATCGTGTTTCCGCGCGCCTCACCGGGATCCGAGACCTCAAAAAGGCCTATCAAAAAGCGGTCAACCTGTTCGAGCGTCGCCGCCTGACGACTGGCCCGGTTGCGTTCCTGCGTCAGTTGATACGTATAGAAAGCCACCAGGACGACGATGACCGTAAACGAAAGCACCGTTGCCGAAACCCCGGCCGCATGCCGGCGAACGAACTTGCCGACACGGTAGAGAGCACTGGGTTCACGCGCCAGCACGGGGTTGTGCTGAAGATAGCGCTGTATGTCCTCGGCCAGCATCTGGGCTGCCTGATAACGCCGTGCAGGGCTTTTCTCCAGGGCCTTGCCGGTTATCCAGCCGAGCTCGCCGCGCAGTTTCTTTATCAGGGGTTCGACGTTTGTCGAGCGAAGCTGGGCGATGGGCACGGCTTGATCGCGGTGCAGTTTTCGCAACCGCGTGCCCGGGCGGACTGGTTCCGCATTCCGAATTGCGAACTGCATCTCGGCATGTGTGCACGTGGCGGTATCGAACTCCAGCGGCTGCAGGCCGGTCAGCAATTCGTACAGCACGGCGCCGAGCGAGTACACGTCCGAACGCGTATCGATGTCGAGAGGCGACATCTCGGCCTGCTCCGGGCTCATGTATTGCGGGGTGCCGATTAGAAACCCGTGGCGGGTATGCAGCGTCATTTCGGTGAGCCGTTGGTCGGTTGCCTTGGCGACGCCGAAGTCGATGACTTTCGGGACCGGCTGACCTCCCTCCTCGGACACCAGGATGTTCGACGGCTTGATATCGCGATGAACGACACCCTTCTGGTGCGCGTGTTGTACCGCCAGACAAACGTCGATGAAGAGTTCCAGCCGGCGATCAATACTGAGGCGCATCTTGTCGCAGTAGTCCGTGATGGCAATGCCCTTCACATACTCCATGACGAAGTATGGGCGTCCTTCCTCGGTGGCCGCCGCATTCAATATCCGTGCGATGTTCGGGTGGTTCATGAGCGCGAGCGCCTGGCGCTCGGACTTGAATCGGGCGATCACCTCCTTGGTGTCCATGCCCAGCTTTATGATCTTCAACGCCACGCGGCGGCGCACGGGCTCGGTTTGTTCCGCCAGATACACGACCCCCATTCCGCCTTCACCGACGCGTTCGAGAATACGGAAATTGTCGATCGTCAGCGGATCTTCGAGTCTCTTGGGCGCGGGTGGCGAAACCAGGTTGCTCGCGGAATTCTCCGCGCGCGCATGCGCGGCCAGCAAGCGGCGTAGACGGTCCTCCAGAGCGGCGTCGCCGCGGCAGGCGTCAAGCACATAGTCCACCCTCCGGTTGGGCTCCAGCTCAATTGCCGCCTCGAAGATTTCGCGCTCACGGTCGAGCATCACGCCGCCGCCTTTCGCACAAATTGGCAAAACAGTCCCCCCGAATTTACGCCCAACACCGTGTATGTGGCAAGCGTTGGGACAACGTGCAAGCCGCGCCGAGGTGGTTCGGCGGCGGCATCCTGTTTCTCAAGAAGCCTTACCGTTGGCGCGCGAGTTCGGTCGGCCGCGCGATCCGCCCTCATGCGGAAGCTGCGGCGCCGTGCCTGGAAACGGTTTTAGATCCGGAGCGACCCAGCTGTTTCGGGCGGACCAGGAATTGACGCGCTTCGGCGTGTAATATTCCAGGTGCAGGCGGTCGCGGTTGCCGAATTTCCGGATAAACCCGTTGACGCGGGTCAACACCCGGCAGCTGGGATAGTTGTCGAGAAAACGCCGTGCCACCGCCAACCAGAAAAGCGTCAAAGTCTCGTGATATTGGCTGCATTCCGTCATTCGGATTCCCTGCAGGCGGCAGTATCGACGGAGACCCATTATCATCCGGTCCGCGGCGTCCGATTCCCCGAAGTTGATCATGTACCAGGCCGTGACCGCGAGATGCGAACGATGATTCCATTCGCTTGCAGGCAGCCTGCCGCTCTCGAAACGGTCCACAAGTCTTACCAGCGCGCTGATGTCGTGAAACGGCGCCGTGTTGTTCACGTTCCGGGACGGCATCACAACTCTCCAGGGAAGGGTAAGTCGGCGCTAGGCGGCAACCCGCCGGTCGAGAAGATGCGCAACATCGTTATGGCCCCCCTTTTTTGCATCGTCGAGCGGTGTATTGCCCCACCGGTCCACCGGGTTGAGTTCGACACCCTGCCGCACGAAGTATTCGACAACGTCGTATCGCCCCTCCGAGGCGGCGAGATGCAGTGCGGTACGGCCGTCGTAGTCCGCGTCATTGAGGTTTACACCCTGTACGACAAGACGGCGGATACCGTTCAGGTCGCCCTCGCTCGCGGCCCAGCACAAATCGACCAGCAGGTTTCGGCGCGCCTCCTCGAGCTGTCTCCTCGGGTCTTTTTTGCCGTGCAAGCCTCCTACCAGATTATCGAAAGCGTGAAAGTTGAAGGTTTCGACCAGGTGATTGCACAATTCGATTCCTCGAACGCTGTTGCCGTGTTCGTCGAGTTTGGGAGCCCAGCTGCAAAGGCCCATCACGTTCGGAACGACGACGAGTATTGCGCCGGACACACCGCTTTTGGCCGGCAACCCGATGCGGAACGCCCATTCGCCCGAAAAATCGTACATGCCGCAGGAACTCATCAGGGAAAGGCATTTCTGCACGGTTTCCGGCCGAAATATCCGTTCACCGCTAACCGGGCAGATACCGCCGTTGGCCAGCGTTGCCGCGACGACGGACATGGCTTCCGCGGTGACCTCGAGCGAACAGCACTGGAAATAGAATTCGAGTACCTCAATCAGATCCGTGCCCTCGGGGAAAGCGTTACGCTCGCGCATCGAATAGCCCAGGGCGAAATTCCGATCCGCGGTCCGACGTTCGGAAAGATACGTTGGATTGCTGAAGCCCGGCCGCGCGCCGCCGGCAAGTTTTGCCCACATGTCCAGCACGTAGTCGAACCGATCGGCCGCGGTCAAGTCGCGTTTGATCAGCGCGCTGCTCATGATGCCTCCGGCATTGATCATCGGGTTGTGCGGGTGGCCGCGGCCATTGAGCGTCAGTTCGTTGAAACTTCCGCCGCTGGGTTCGCAACCCATGTAGTCGTGCACCAAGGCTTCGCCGTGTTCCTCGAGCGCGAGACAATAGTTGACGGCCTTGCTCACGGATTGCACGCAAAACGGGCTCTCGGCATCGCCCATCGCCAGGCGTTGTCCGTCAACGCTGCAAACGGCCGCGCCGAACAGCTCGGGATCGACGCGGCTGAGCTGAGGGATATAGTCGGCAACCTTCCCTCCGGTATGCTGTTTTGCGCGATCGAATATGCGTCGCATGTCCGCCGAGAAGTCGTCGAAGTCCGGGATAACCAGCTCGCGTTTCAGGCTTTGTTCGATCGTCAGTACGTTCGGCCTGACGATCTGCGAAAAATTTGCGTAGCTAAGACGGTGTTCCGCCGCATCGTCAACTGTCTCGAACCTCGCAAGCGCATCGATGCTGTCGGTCAGTCTCGGATCGTCAAGCCGGATTCCGGATTGAGCGATGGCGTTGCGAAGACGGGTCGTGGCCACGGTGTCCGCATCGTCCGGCGCCAGGGAATCGAACAATCGGCGTTCACGCGACGTATCCGCGTCCGTTGAATGGCTGGAGGTCCTGAGTCCGGGTGCAGGCGTCCGTTTGCGTTTGCGGTTTCCCGATCTCGGTTTTTTAGCGCTCATAGCCAAGCCGCTCCGTGGAAGCGATTCCGCGGTCCGCGCTCTCCAGCGAGTCCCGGCAGTATGCGTATTCGGCGTGTTCCGTAACGTCGATGCCGTACTCCTGCACCTGGGGCGATGCGCGGAGGCCGACAAACCGACGCAGCAACACGAGTAGTGCCCATGTGCCGAAGGCCGCGTAGGCTGCGGTGGCGACCACGCTGACCAGCTGAGCGACCATCAGCTCCGTGTTTCCCGATATCAGTCCGTTCGCGCCGTCCGGGTTCACGGCCGTGGATGCGAAGACGCCGGTCAACAGAGACCCGACGATTCCGCCGATCCCGTGACAGGCAAACACGTCCAGCGTGTCGTCCAAACCCGTGCGGCGGAGCCAGGCCATGGCCGCGTAACTCACCGCCGCGGCGATAGCGCCGATAACGATGGCGGACATCGGAGATACGAAACCGGCCGCGGGCGTGACTGCCACCAGACCGACAACGGCCGCAATCGCCGCGCCGGTCGCCGTGGGCTTGCCCTTACGCATCATGTCCAAGCACACCCAGGTCACCACGGCGGCGGCTGCCGCCAACATCGTCGTTACGAAGGCGATCGACGCCAATCCATCGGCGGCGAGCGAAGAACCGGCATTGAAACCGAACCACCCGAACCAGAGCAGCGAGGCGCCAAGCACGACAAAGGGAACGTTGTGCGGCGCGTCGTTATCGTCTTTCCTCCGGCCCGGCCCGAGAACTCTTGCGGCAACGAGGGCCGATACTCCGGCGCTGATGTGCACGACCGTGCCGCCGGCAAAATCGAGCGCCCCCAGCTCGCCGATCCATCCGCCCGGGCCCCATACCCAATGCGCGATCGGGTTGTAAACGACGAGTCCCCAGAACAGGATGAACAACAGGTAGGCTTTGAATTTCATTCGGCCCACAACGGCGCCGGATATCAGCGCCGGTGTGATGATCGCGAACATCATCTGGAATACCATGAACGCGAGGTGCGGTATCGAATCGCCGTAGTCGGGATTGACTTCACCGGTGACGCCCGAGAGGCCGGCCCATTCGAGGCCGCCGATCAGCGCCGAGCCGGGAGCGAAGGCCAGCGAGTAACCGATGATCGACCACTCCAGGGCGATGACCCCGAGCGCGATAAAACTCATCTTCATCGTGTTGAGCACCTGTTTCTCACGGACGAGGCCGCCGTAAAACAGCGCAAGGCCCGGCGTCATGAGCAACACCATCGCAGCGCTAACCAGTATCCAGGCTGTATTACCCTGAGACATCGTTTTCTCCAGATTACGTTAGGGCCAGTTGACCCCATGGAAAGAAATGGCGGCCGAAGCGGCCGCCATTCGGCCTGAAACCGCGGTAACTCAGGCCGCCGTTTTCGCCGGTCGGGTATTCGACGGGTCGCTCAGACAAATCGTCCGTAGCAACATCGCGCACACGACGTAGGGATCGCAGTTTGCGCCCGGCCGTCGGTCCTCGAGGTATCCTCGGCCCTGAGCGACGACGTGGCGGGGAATGCGAATGGAAGCGCCACGATCGGCGATTCCACCGCGAAACTGGTCGATCGAGCAGGTTTCGTGCAATCCCGTCAGACGCTTTTCGAGACCGTCGCCATAACCGGCGATGTGCTGTTCGTGGTTTTTCGAGAGTTTCCGAATGGCGGATCGAATGCTCTCCAGACCGCCTTTTTCAGCTCTCATCGCCTCGGTCGACAGGTTCGTGTGCGCACCGGCACCGTTCCAGTCACCGTCCACCGGTTTCGGATCGAACGACACTTTGACGTTGTATCGTTCACTCAGGCGAATCAGTAGCCACCTTGCGAGCCACAAATGATCCGCCGCCGTCAGCGGATCCGTGTCCTCGCTATCCAGGCCACGATAACCAATCTGAAACTCCCACTGGCCCGGCATCACCTCGGCGTTGGTGCCGTACAGCAACAAATCGGCGCTCAGACAGGCTGAGGCATGCGCTTCGACGAGGTCCCTGCCGAAGGCGCGATCCGAGCCGTTGCCGCAGTAGAATGGGCCCTGCGGTTCCGGATATCCGTTGTCAGGCCAGCCCAGCGGCGATCCGCCGCTAAACAGCGTGTATTCCTGCTCGAACCCGACCCACGGATCGTCCTTGGCGGCGCCGCCGGCGAGAACGGACCTGAGGTCTGCGCGCGTGTTGCTTTCGTGCGGAAGGTCGTCTCCGTTATACACTTCGCACAGCACCAGATAGTGGTGCGCGCCTCTCAGCGGATTCGGGACAACCCGCACCGGAACCAGCGTCAAATCGGAATCCGATCCCTCGGATTGCCGGGTCGAGGAACCGTCGAAGCTCCAGCGTGGAAAACCGTCGAGCTCAACGCGGTCGCGGTCATCGAAGGGAACCACGCGCGACTTCGAGCGCAGTCCCGGTGTCGGTCGGAATCCGTCGAGCCAAATGTATTCAGCAGTTACAAACATCGTTCTTTTCTCCACTAATTTATCCAAAGCTTTTACCGATCCCCCGGAGTATCCGGGGCGGACGCAAGCGTTCTTCCCTACATGCGAAAGACGACTCGAAAACGGCTCATCGAAGCGATTGGCGACCCGGCACCCGGCTCGGCGGTCCGCGGCGATACCTTGTCTTCCGGTGTGCCGCGCCGTGCCGAACCGGTCCGGTCTAGTAGCGGATGACAAACAGACTGGGAATCCGTACCGGCAGGTCCTGCCCGAATCGCGCGGTGGAGATCCGCCGGCGCCGGCGGTTTTTCCGGTTACCCTTGGTACTCTGTTTCAGTTTCTTGTCGTGCATGATGTGTCCTCCTGGATTCCCTTGCCTGTGTACGCCCGGCGAGGTCGACCGGCCGTCGCCTTGAAACGGCATTGGGAGAATGTTTTTTCGTTTACGCATGCCTCTATATGCGGAGTACTGGTCTAAACTGGATCAGGAAAGACCCGGTATTGACGAGGGTGAGGAGATGGATGTCAGCGTGACGTCGTTGTTGGAGTCGGTGAACGCCGGTGAGCCGGAGGCCTATTCGAGATTATTGGAGTTGCTGCATTCGGAACTCCACCAGCTCGCGGAAGCCAAGATGAGACGGGAACGGGCGGACCACACTTTGCAGCCAACCGTCTTGGTGAACGAGGCATATCTACGGCTGCTACAGGGCGGTTCCAAGTGGCAAAACAGTTCGCACTTTTTTGGCGCCGCGGCCGAAGCGATGCGTAGGATACTGATCGACCATGCGAGGAAACGCCTGTCTGAGAAACGAGGGGGCGACGCACAGCGCGTTACGTTCAGTGAGATGAATGTTTCCGTCGAAGACCCCGACGTCGATCTTCTGGCTCTGGACGAAGCGATCAACGCGTTGCAGGAAGTCAACCCGAGACTGAGCCAGGTCGTTCAGCTGCGGTACTTCGCCGGTCTGAGCATCGAAGAAACGGCGGAGTTGCTCGATATTGGACCGGCAACCGTCAAGCGCGACTGGGCCTATGCACGGGCCTGGCTCTACGAGCGGATGAGCGAATAGGCGCGCGGACCGCAATCGCAAAGTTGCGACGCCGTTGATTGACCGGGCATGACCGAGGTCGTACTATCGCGCCGTTTTTGCGGCCAGCAGCATTCCTCGTGACATGACCCGCCCGGTATCAAAACCGAGATTAGTAGACTGTTCATGCCCAGGCGGCGAGTGAGACAGCGCCGGGCGTGAGGTCGATTTTCGACATAGTGCGGGGCTGGTTTCGCTCCGATTCACGCCGCCGCGCGGAGTCTCGTCGCGAATCGCGATCCGCTAATGAACGGGCCCAAAAGAAACACGCCGCGCCCGGAGAACAGAAGACCTCGAAGCAGTCAGCGCGCCCTTCCGGCAGAACACGAAGGTACGTGGATGTATCGGAGGCTACGTCGGAACTGCTGCAGGAACTGAGATCGGCTCCGGAAAGCCGTGTAAAAGGACCGCTATGGTCGCTGCCGCGCGTCGAAAGCGGCGATCCGCAGCCGATGCTCATCCATCAAGCGGAATCTCTGAAGCGATTGACGCAGAACAAATTTGCGTCCGGGATCATTCATCTGCCGACCGGCTCGGGCAAAACGCGGGTCGGCATCGAGATCATTGCGCAATGCCTGCAGGATCCGCGCGGTCGAGTGATCTGGGCGACGGGCGGCGTGAGCCTGCTGCGACAGTCCGTCATCCGCCTCGTGGAAATGCTCGGGCGTTTCGATCGTGAAATCTCCGCGCGATGGGCGGGCTCGGCGGACGTGCAGGAAGAAACCCTGTTTGACGAGGCGGACGTGCTTTTCGTCACGCGCGACACCCTGACGAAATGGCTGAGCCGTGCGGCGGACGGACGCACCACGGAAGACCCCCTGCGGACCGCGCTTACGGCGCGCAAGAGCTCGCGCCGCGCCCGAAACGTCACGCTGATTTACGATGAGTGTCATGAACTCGGCGCGCAGGGATTGCAGCGCGCCTGGAAGAAATTCGATGCGCGCGTACTCTCGCGGGGCAGCGCGGCGGGACGCTTCACGGTGATCGGGCTCAGCGCGACGCCGATGCCGACGTCGACGGACGCACATGCCTTGCTTCAGGACAGCATCTTTCCGCTGCGTGAAGGCGCGGAATCGCAAAAAGACTGGGGCGTGCTCGTGCATCACAGCGAGAACACGCAAACGCTGACGGACCTGAAGATTCTGTGTCCCATCAACCTTTCGTTGCAAAAGTCCGGTTTCTTCGACATTCCCGAGCGTCTCGTGTCGCGCATCGTCGAGGAAGAGATTCCAGCAGACGCGCTGGGGCGTGGAAACTATTCGGAGAAACAGTGGGCGCACGAGTTTTCACTCGTGTTCAACCGGCGCGTAATGACACATCCGGACATCCTGGATTATCTCGCGGACAGGATCGCGCGACGATTGCCGGAGATGGGCAAAACGATCCTGTTCTGCGCGTCGGTCGAGGCTGCAAACTACATCGTCGATCGCCTGCGCCGGGACAAACGTGTCGGCGAGGGACTCGTGACGCTCGTGCACAGCCGCATGGAAGACCGCGAGATTGCGGAGTTCGAGCAGGCGATCGACGACGAGATCGTGCGCCCGGAGATGCAGGTTCAGGAATTCCTCGACCGCGGTCACCAACCGTGTGTGATGGTGAACGTCGGCATGCTCACCACGGGATTCGACGATCCGAAAGTGCGCTGCGTGGTGCTGGCGCGGCTCACGTTCAGCAAGAACCTGTTCTGGCAAATGATCGGACGCGGTTTGCGCGGACCCTATGCAGGCGGCACGCCGGATTGTTACATCATCGATCCGATCCGCCTTACGGATCGCTTTGAGGTGTTCCAGGGCTATCGCCCGGACGTTTATCACCGCGGCATTCCACAAACCGACCTGGAGGACCGCAACAGCTCCATGCACGATCCGGCCGATCTTGCGCCGCTGAGCTGCGAACGCGAACCGCCGCCCGAATCCGACGTGACCATCGATCCCTCGATTCGCTGGGGCGTCCGGCGTGCGCTGCGTGCATTTCTGGCCGGCAAACCTTTCAAGCTGGATGTGGTGAACGACGCGCTATCGAACGTACGGATCGTCCAATCCGACGGCGGCGCCACCAGAATCGTTGCCGTCGAGGGCGCGCCGGCGGCGGAAAACCTGTACGCGCTGCTGGAAACGCATATTCGCGGTCTGGAAGAGAGTATCGGAGAGGATCTTCCGTGGCTGTACGGACTGCTGCCAACCCGGCTGGACGACATCGCGCGGAAGACCTTTCTGCGTAAACTCCAGGTCATCCGCAAACGCAAGATAACGACGCTCGATGAGTGGCATGAGTACGAGTTGAAGCGGCTGTAAGCAACAGCCGGTTCGGCGACGGGCGCTCACTCACCTCGGCCTTAAAACGGCACATTCGCCGCCATGATCCGGAAACCTCGGATAATACATTGAAGTTCGAGGTATTAAGGTGTATACCTAAAACCTCGGATAATACATTGAAGTTCGAGGTATTAAGGTGTATACCTATTGGTTCAAGGTATAAGCAGCCTTGTTCACACGCGTATTCAGGCGGGACGTTGGGGTGGTTCGATGCAAGAACCAGCTGCCGTTGGAGACTCCGATGCTCAAGCCGTTTACCGTACTTTCCCTTTTGACACTCTTCTTCATGCCGCTCGTCCATGCGGAAGGCTGGCCGAACGTTCCGTTCCTGATTGCCGAGGGTGATGCTCGTGTGGATGTGCCCCCCGAAAAGGCAACCATCCAACTGCGGGTTGTTGCCTTCGCGAAGGAGTCGGAAGCCGCGGTTGCGACAGTACAGCAGCAGGTAACGCGCGTATTGGAAGTATTCGAGAAATTCGAGATTCCATCAGAGGCGATTACCAGTTTCTCAATACGAAAGAGTGTCGAAAGAGCCCGACAAGACCGCCAGGACTTGGAAATTCTAGGCTATTACGTGTCCAGGAAAATCGAAGCGGAAATCTCCGACCTGTCCGGCTTCGGCGACCTGACTGCGGCGGTGGTCGGCTTGGACAACGTGTCCAGAGTAGACGCGCAGTTCGATGTCAACAATCGCGATGACCTCGAAGCACAGCTCACGCGCCAGGCAGGAGCCGATGCGCGGCGTAAAGCCGAGAACATGGCTGCCGCGATGGCCGTGTCCGTGGGGAGCGTTCGCGCGATTTCCGAGACCGAATTTCGATCCGACGGTATGGCATTCTACGAGTTGGCCGACGGCGTGTACCCACGTATGGCGGCAATGAGACCGTACGAGGACACGGTATTTGCACCGGCAACGATTGCCGTCCGCCAATCGCTGAACGTCGTTTTCGAGATAGATCGATAGATCCCGTATGTGCCGAAAAAAAGGGCGGCAAATGGCGCCGCCCCTTGTTTTCAGACGTCGATCGCGCGAACGTCAATCGTCGTCATCGCCATCGTCATCGCCATCGTCATCGTCGTCATCATCATCGTCATCCGTAAACTCGGCGAGCGCCGCCACGGCATCGATGAAGCCGAAGCCTGAATCGAAGTCGAACCCGTCCGGTCCAACCTCGTCGAAGGTCATTACCGTCGCGCCCGTGCCATTGCTGGCGCGGACGTTCATGTCCTGGGCGGTCGACCTCATGACGTCGTAAATCTCTTGCGGCTCGGTGCGGCTGCACGGACCCAGCAGCCAGCCCCTGGCGATTCTGTTCGATACCCTGTCCGCCCGTACTCGCCGGGTATCCCCGTCATCGCGGGCATCGTCGTCGTCGCGGTCGTAACGGTCGTCATCGTCATCATCGTCGTCGTCGTCATCGTCCGGCCGGCACATCAGGAAACGACCGGACCGGGTCTTGATCTGCGACCCTTCGGAGTCGATCAGGAGCGCGGCTACGGCCGCGGCATGAGGGGCGGCTGCCGAAGTGCCGAAGAAGTTCGGGAATTCCCCGGGCTCGCCGGTCTGGAATACGCCGTCGCCGTCGTCGTCATCGCGGCTCGTGTCGTTGAAGAAAAAGCTCGTGTTCGTGCCGTCGGGACCCGTCAAACCCGGTTTCAGGCGAACCTCGGCCTTGCGCAGCCGCTCGCCGCGCGTGTCGAAGAAGATCGGCGTTCCGCCCGCGGACGAAAAGTCGTTTAGGCAGGCTGGTACACATGGCGGTTCACCGGCGGCCGCGCGCAGCGTGTCCGTGTTCGGATCACCGATGAACTCCTCGGTAAAATAAAACGCCGCGGCGCCAACGCCTTCCGCGCCCGCCGCGTTGTTGTGGCCGAATCCGGAGGGTGCGTCGACCGCGTATTCCGAGGCGGCAAGACCGCCGCCGAAAATCACGTATTTGACGAAGCCCGGCGCGTCACCCGACTCGGTCAGAAAGCCGATCTGGACCGCGGAGCCGCCGTTGAAATCGACCAGCGAAACGAGTTCGACAGCATCACCGCCGTTGCCTCCGTCGATCGGTACGCCGCCGTCGGTGAACTGGAACTGGCAGAGCCCATTTGCGGGAAATACGAAGTTTCCGAATTCGTCGAAGCACTCCGCGACCCGGACGCCGACGGAGTCGAACATCACGACGTCGACGTCCGTTTCCGCGCCCGGCGCTCCCGAAACGGAGAAGTTCGGGTTGTCCCATTGGAACGTCAGGTTCGTTTGCAGTGAGCCGTCGAGGGTTACCGACTTCAGAAGGTCGATACCGCCGCCCTCATCGAAGTCGTGCCATGTGCCCGTCGTCGTATCGAGAGTTGCGTCAACCGCGCGATACTCGGTTTGGAACGCGTTGCGGGCGCGGTTACCGTTCGACGAATAATAGGGAACGCCGAGACGAGCCACTTCGTCGGCGGCCTGGGCGATGATGCCGTCCTGGAACATCGGTTCCTCGAAATAGATCACGTCGTCGACAATGACGTCGGCGCCGGCTTCCGCGAGCTCGATGATGCCCTGCGCGAAGTCCGCCTGCCCGTTGAAGGCGGTGTGGAACACGATTGCCGCACCCGGTACCACGTCGTGTATCAACTGCGCCATCCCGCGGCCTTCGTCGATGCAGGTGGTGACGTCGAGGAAGTCCGACAGAATGGTGATGTCTGCGGGAAGATCGCCGTTTGCGATGTCCTCGGCCGTGGTCGTGAACGGTCCACCCGCCAGGCTGCCGGGTTCACAGGAAAAACTGTCCGACAGGACGCCGATCGTCAATCCCGAACCGTCGACGCCGAAGTTCGCGCGCGCGATGTCGGTGCGCATCGAACGATCGCCCTGGGACGTGACGAGTCCGACGTTGGTTTCCGCGATGACCGGCCGCGCGAAGGCGAGGTCGCTGCTCGCGGCGAGTTCTGCCAGCCGGCTGGCCGGAAATGCGGTAGATACCGTACGCTGGAAACTCGAAATGTTGCGTCCGCCCAGCGCCTCGATCGTAGCAACGAGGTCGTCGGTCCGGTCCGCAGCAACGGCGTCGATCTGGACGTAGCCGTCGTTCGACATCCGGCCGACGAAAAGCGCGTCTCCCGGGGATGCCGCCGCTCTCCGCGCGACCGCCGGCGCGGTACTTTTCATGTACATGTGCTCGAGCGCCGCGCCGATTTTCCGCATTTCCGCGCCGGCGGCGCCAGGCAGTCCAACGAGCAAAGCGGCAACTAACGCCAAGATTGTCTGTCCTCTCATCTTATAGTTGTCCATGTAACAATCCTCCTCCAGGATTGGTGGATGACCCGCAGTCGAGCGAACCGACGCTGCCGTCAGCAGCAGGATCCGGCCAGCTGCGCTGTGTCTAATTGGTGGTGTAGCGACAGGCGTCTCGCTACGTGAGACAACCGTAGCACAGAAGAACCATATTTGGAAAATTTCTTGGGTGAAACGAAAAAACAGTCGTTCCGGGAACAGTTCGCACCGTCAGATCGGTGCGAGAAAGCAGATTAAGAGCGATCTATAAGCGGATGCATTTCCCGGAATAAATCGCTACGCCGCTCAGGACGGCCTTGTCGGCTATTCCATAGGCGACGAAGGCGCCGTCGTCCGAGAACACGATCACATTTGCGCCCTGCGAGTAGACGATCCCGTTTTTCGACCGCAGCGCGGTTGTCGGGCGCTCGAACAGACGGGCGTCGATGCCTGCACTGACGGTTGGCGTTTCCTCCGGTTCATAGCGTTCTAGCGAGCGCCGAGGCCTGCGCAACTCGTCCGGCATGACCGGCGCGTTCACCGCTTTCAGACGAAACGCGCGTGGCGCTTTTTTCAGTTCGATTTTGCGACCGTCGTCGGTGACGCCGACAGCCGAATCGACTTCGCAGTTATAGTCGCCGGCTTCTATCGCATGCACAGAGGAGGCGGTAGATGTCACTACAAAAAGTACCGCCGTGACTGTAAACAGCCGGAGATTGTGGATCCTGTCGTGTCGCGGCATATCCGTTTCTCCGACTGCGTCCACAGTGATTACGCGAATTGACGACGGAAATCGCGCCGAACTCCAGTGAGCGGCGTCGAGTATCCACTATGGCCGCAGCCTCATACAAAGCTTGCACGTCTGTATTGTGGCACGCGGTGGCGGTGGTTGCGCCTAAACGTTGCGCGTCGCCACCGCCGGCGGTACCGATGCCGCGCGGCGCGCCGGCTCGAACACCGCGAGCGACGACAGCAGCCAGAGCGTTGCAATCCCGGCGGGCAGATAACGCCAGTCCAGCCGGGGCAGCTCGAAGGACACCTCCAGCCAGTAGGCGACAAGCACGGTCAATACGGCGCCGAGCACGGCGCCCGCGGCCGAGATCAACCAGTTCTCGAGCACGAACTGCCAGACGATATCGACGCGTCTTGCGCCAAGCGCACGGCGGGTGCCGATCTGTTTGGTGCGCTGCGTGACGTGGAAGGACGAAAGGCCGACAATGACCAGCGCCGTCAGTCCGATCAGCAGGGCGATCACGACGGACAGGACAACGGCCATGCCGCGGTCGCGCCGATAGGAACGCGCCGCCATTTCCTCGAGCGACCTCACGCTCTTGACGACGCGCCGCCGGTTGGATTCGCCGAGCTTTTGCTCGATGATGGGCATCAATTCGTCACGCATGCCGGGCTCGACGCGGGTGATGTACTTGTTGGTGGTGTACGCCGGTTTGCCGGGCTGTATGACGACGTTCCCGAGCTTGTCCCAGTTCACCCATGAGCCGTGCATGTTGCCGATGACGCCGACGATGGTCGACGGCTCCAGGCTGCCCCAGTACACCGTCTTGCCGAGTGCGTCATCGTCGCCGAACAGGTCGTCGGCAAGTTCCTGCGTCACCAGAACGGCGGGCGGCGTCGGGGGATTGGACGTTGCCAACACGTAGTTTATTTCTTCCGGATAAAAATTCCGGCCGCGGGACAACTCGACGCCTAAAGCGTCCAGGCCTTCCTCGCTCCAGCGATAACGCGCCGTGCCGATCGGTTCGATGGTCTCATCGGGTACGGTTCGCAGGCCGGTACCAGAGCCGGAACCGCTCAACGGCACGTGGTTGGAAACGGTTGCCGCCAGCACGCCCGGTATCGCCTTGATCAGGTCGATGTCGTTGGTAATGCTATCCACGGTATCGAAGTCCGTTCCGAATCCGCGCACGTAGGTAACGATGACGTTATCGACGTCGATCCCCGAATCGCGGTTCATCTTTTCAACGCGCTGCACGATGATAAACAGCGAGTTGATCACAATGGCGAGCGTAACGGCGATTTGCAGCGCCACGAGTATCGGACCGGTCTTGTTACGCATCAGCGACGACATCATTGGTCCAATACCCATTTCGATTCCTCTACTGTGTTTTTAGCTGTGCCGCCGGCGGAATCTGACAGACTCGCCACGCGGGATAAAGGCCGGCAATCATGCTGCTGACAACCGCGATTGCAATCGCGGTGAACGCCATGACCCAGTCGAGTCTTGCGAGGCCGGCCGTTGCGTCATACAAGGTCTTGACGCCTTGCAACCCGAGCCCGGCGAGCAACAAACCGATCAGGCCGCCCAGAAAACCGATGATGGCGACTTCGACAATCTGCTGTTTGAAAATGACTTTGCGGCTGGCGCCGAGCGCGCGGCGCAGACTGGTCTCGCCTTTCTTGCTGACGAATTTGGTCAGCAAGAGTGCAATTGTGCTCAGTAGGCAGACAGTGAGGAACAGAAAGGACAGACCCACGAGGACCTTGGTATCGTTGGCCACGACCTCGTGGTATTCCATCCATTCCTCTACGTCGTGGATGCTGTTGTTGAGCGGGCGCTCGAATCGGCCCAGTCTTTTCTGCTCGGACACATAGGCATCGAGGTGGGCGACGTATTCGTCACGATCACGGGCCGAGTCGAGTTCGGTGAAATACTGGACCCACACGGACTCGGAATTCAGCCATTGCTCGAAAGATGCAATGTCCTCGGACTTCCAGCCCCAATCGCTGCCGGATGAGCCCAATTCCAGAACGCGTGTCAGACTGAACGGGATGAACATCTCGTTGACTTCCTGGAAGCCGCCGTTGATGGGATCGTAGAACCGCGGAGTGGGTTCCCAGGTATCGATGACGCCTACGACCAGGAACTGGGTGTCCTCCATCGTCACCCGGTTGCCGACGCTGTTTTCCCCGCCGAACAGCCGTTCATTGAGCTCCCTGGTCAATACCACCACGGGCTCGGCCGCCGCATCGGCCGATCGGTCCCAGCCGCTGCCGTAGAGGAACGGGACGTCGAACATCGGAAAAAACTCGGTGAACGTGACGCGCGCGCCCGCCTCGAACGGCAGCTCTTCCGGATCGACCGGTTCGATGATCATGCTGGACTCGAACATCGCAGTCTGGCGCTTGCCCTTGCCGATCGCAATCAGCCGTTCGGCGTCGTGAAACGTGAGCTGATGGGGGCCCCGCTCCGGGTAATCGTCGTCGAAAGGGCGCAGGGGATTCCAGCTGTCCATCGTGACGGCAAACAACACGTCGCTTTTTTCCGGGATCGGGTTGCTGCTCATCAGGTAGTACACGGTCAGCGTGGTCATGCTGACCCCGATACCGACGGCGATGGCCGCGACCATCAGGCCCGTCATGATCGGATTGCGCCGCATGCTTTTGAAGGCGAGTTTTATGTTGTAGTTGAGCATCAAAAGTGTCCGTTCGGATGCGAACCGTTTTACTTGTGAAAATTTCGGAATCCTGGGTTAGATGCCACGGGCTCGAAAAGGGTTTGCGTGGTCGACGTCGACGTCCGGGCGGCGGCATTGCGCCTCGATTTCGAGCCCGAAAATGGTGATACTGGTTCGACCGCCGCCGACGCGCCGGAAACAAGTTGCCGGGGAGACCAATCACTATGAAAAGCCTGCCGTTGCTCGCCGCCGCACTGTTGATCGCCGCGTGCCATCAGTCCGGGCCGCCGGAATCGCCCGAGACCGGTTCCGGAAAAGCCTTTGACGTCATCTTGACCGGGGGCACCGTCGTGGACGGCTTGGGTAATCCGGGGTTTCGCGGCGACATTGGCATCAAGGGAGAGCGTATCAAGGCGATTTCCACCGACGGGCTGAATGCGGATGACGCTGTTACCGCCCTGGACGTTACGGGCCTCGTTGTCTCGCCCGGCTTCATCGACAATCACGCTCACGTGCAGACGAGCATTCACGAGCATCCGCTGGCCGAAAATTTTACGCGCCAGGGCATTACGACGCTCATCGCCAGCCTGCACAGCGGCGACCAACCCTGGCCCTTGGACGAGTACGCGTCTTCGCTCGAGGTCGCGCCGAACGTCGGTTTCTTTTCGGGGCATACCTGGGTCAGGAAGCAGGTGCTCGGAATGGAAAATCGCGCACCGGACAACGACGAGCTGCAGGCGATGCGCGACCTGGTCGAGGAAACGATGAAGCAGGGCGCGCTTGGTTTGTCCACGGGGCTTCTATACGTTCCCGCAAACTACGCGGAGACCGAGGAAGTCATCGAGCTTGCGAAAATAGCGTCACGGTACGGCGGCATATATGTCACGCACATGCGAAACGAGGGCACGGGCCTGATCGATTCGGTCAACGAGACAATTCGCATTGCGAGCGAAGCGGATATTCCGGCGCACATCAATCATCACAAGGCGCACGGCGTCGGGCAGTGGGGAAGGTCCGAGGACAGCCTGGCGCTGATCGACGCGGCGCGCGAATCGGGTCTGGACGTCACGCACGACCTTTACCCGTACACGGCGTCGAGCACGACGTCGGCCATCCTGTTTCCCCAATGGGTTTTCGCCGGCGGGCCCGAGAAGTTTGCCGAACGAATGACCGACCCCGAGCAGCTGCCCGGGATCAGGGACGAAATGCGGACCATTTTCATGCAGGAGCGCACCGGGGACGATCTCAGCCGGCTGCAGATCCGCGTTCTGCCTTCCGACGAGTCTTACAACGGCAAGACTCTTGCCGACATGGCCGCCGACCGCGGTTTGCCGAACAACGTCGAGACCGGTATCGATCTCGTCATCGAGCTGCAGCTCGAGGGAGGGTTTTCGGCGATTTACCATGCGATGGACGAACAGGACGTCATCCGTATCATGACCCACCCGATCGCGATGATCGAAACGGACGGCGATCCGGTGAGTTACGGCCGGGGCTTTCCGCATCCGCGCAGCTACGGCGCGTTTCCCAGAGTGCTGGCCAGATACGTGAGAGAGCTCGGAGTGCTGACGCTGGAGGAGGCGATTAAAAAGATGACCTCAATGCCCGCCGATCAGTATAACCAGAAAGAACGCGGCCGGATCGTCGAGGGAGCGTTTGCCGATATCACGGTGTTTGACGCGGATACCGTGCAGGACGAAGCCACCTATATTGATCCGCACCGGTATCCGAGCGGCATCCATCATGTGATGGTCAATGGCAGGTTCGTCATCAACTCCGGCGCCCTGACCGGGGAGCGGCCGGGCACGTGGATCAAGGGTCCGGCGAGACCAGAGCGCGTCGCCGCGTCACATTGATAGTCCTTCAGTCCGCCGGTCGTGTCGACGCGCACGACGCGGCGTCATCGATTCGTCAGCCATTTCTGATCCTGCTGTAGGAAAACAGCTACAACGAAATTAGTGCGAGTTTGTTCACATACTCCGTCGTTGAATCCGCAGACCATGCGCGCGGCTTAAACGATTCTTCAACGGAGGACAAACCATGTGTACGACAAAACGACTGATATCGGTATTCGCCGGCATTCTCGCCGGGCTGTCCGCAACGAACATCGCCGGTGCCGCGAATCCGGAAAACGTCACGGCGGAAGTGACGTTCGTCGCTCCCATCACGATCACGGAAAACGGTGCGCTGCGGTTCGGCCTGCTCGACGCGAATCTCGCGAACACGGAAACCGTTGCTATATCCACGAGCAGCGCGGTCACGGACTCCGCGAGCCGGGTCGTCGGTGGCACGCAGGCCGCGGCCAATCTGACCGTAGCGGCAACCGCGAGCCAGAGCATCACGATATTGGTCGACAATGTGACCAACGGCACGGGTTACGCACTGGGCAGCTTCGTCTGCAGTTACAACGGCGGGTCATCGGCAGCTTGTGGCGGCAGCGGCCTGTCGGCGACCTCCGCCGCGAGCGCAACGCTGCTGATTGGCGCAACGCTGACGGGTAACGGTTTGTCCTCAGCGGGAGCCGCCAACGGCAGCTTCGACGTCACCGTCAGTTATCAGTAGCACGACGTCGCGAAGCCGACGATGTACAGACCTGTCGACACTTCGCGGGACGGCGCGGCGCATGGCGGTAACGGGAGTACCGTCATGCGCCGGTTTCCGCGTTCCGGCGTTTGTCGCCGGAACCGTTTTTCCCGGTCGAGTACGTTTCCCGTACTGTTCTTGACCGTATTTCTGTTCGCGGGAGCCGCTGCTTCCGCCGCTCCGCTTGCGGAAGAACGGAGCGTTTATCTGATGGACCTTTTCGCGGGTAGTCATACGCTGGGGGAGGGTATCGTCACGTACCGGACGGGAAACGACTATTTCATTCACTTTGCTTCTTTTCTCCAGGCCGTCGAGTTTCCGATCCAACGGCAAGGCCGGATGTGGTCCGGTTGGTTTCGTTCACAGGAAAGCCGTTTTACCTGGAACATGGACGACGGGCAGGTGAGGACCGCCGGCGATGCGGCCGTGGAGCTCAGAAACGCACGCTGGATCGAGTCCGACGAAGGCTCGTTTACTCGTGTCGTGGAGAATCCTCAATGGATCGAGACCGACGAGGGAACGTTTGTGTCACTGGCGGCGATCGAATCGTGGTTCGAGCTGGGATTTACCACCAATCCACTTACCCAGTCCGTCGCCGTCACTTCTGCCCGGCCGCTGCCGTTCGAGCAGCGCTTGACCCGCGTTTCCGCCAAGAACAGCTTTCGGCCCGACGTTTACGCGACGGACGGCATCCCGGTGCCCGATCACTACCGGTGGTTCACTCTGCCGCTGGTCGATCTGTCGGTCAATCACAGGACGTGGAACGGCGCGAGCGGAACACGAAGCGACAGCACACAGACGACGCTCACTGCCAGCCTCGACCTGCTCAAGCACGCCGTTGTTTACGCCGGCGCCGCCGGCGGCAACAGCGACGCCGACCGGCAGCGCCTCACGATGCAGCGTAGTGCGGCAACCTCCACGGACACACTGTTGCTGGGTGCAAACCGCTATACGTTTGGCGATATCTTTGCAACGCACTCGAACCTGGTCAACGCCGGTGGCGACGGCGTCGGTTTCCGCGTCGAGCGCCGGCGGAACGGACGCGGCAGCGGCGCCAGCCTTCTAACGGTGACCGGCGACGCGACGCCGGGCTGGGATGCCGAACTGTACCGCAACGGCGTGCTGATCACGTTCGGCGCGGTCGGCCCGGACGGGCGCTACGTGTTTCCCGACCAGGAAACGGTGTACGGCGAAAACGTCTTTCTCGTCCGGCTGTTCGGTCCACAGGGCGAAATCGAGGAACGGCGCCACGTCTTCTGGGGCGGCGGCATCGAGTTGGCGAAAGGCGACTACAGCTACAGCGTGAGTCACATCGATTTCAGCCGGCGCTTTCTGGATGGGGAACGTCCCATGGCCGACGGCCTTGCATCCTCCCAAACCTCGGACATTCGGTTCGCCCGCGCGCTCACGGACAACCTGCAGCTTGGCGCGGCGTACACGCTGGCGCGCCTGGGTTCGCGTGCCGCCGACGGCAGGTTTACGGAAACCCGATATGCGGCGTTGGAGGGTCGCATGAACATGGGCAACGGGCTGTTGCTTACGGAATTGGTCAAGCAACAGGACGAGGGTGGCGCGTGGGCCGTCAATTACCTTACGACGGTAAACGCACAGAATCTCAGCCTGTCCCACCAGTCTTTCGACGACTATGAAAGCCCTTACACCGTTCGCAGAATTGCGCTGGATGCCGAAAATCGGTTTACGCTGTCGGGCCCGCTGGACCGCTTCGGACTCGACAACTACACATTGCGTTTCACGCACCAGGATCGAGCGGACGGGCTGCACGACTACCGGTTATTCAACCGCCTGGGTGCGCGCTGGGGGCGTGCAGTCGTGAGCAATGACCTCGAATACCTTCGTGCTGCGGTCGGCGACTCGTTCTATCGCGGGCGCCTCAGGGTATCCGGTCGGCGCGATCGCCTGAACTTCAGAGGACAGCTGGACTACAATACCGCAAGCGTCGATTTTCTGACCCAGGTGTCGGCCACCGTCGGTTGGACGGTCGGCCAGCGGACGCACACGCGTCTCACGGTGCGCAGACTCTTGAACGACGCTCGCGAGACGTACGTGGAAACTCAGTCGACGTTCCAGGTCGGCGCCGTCGGCCTCTTCGTGAACGCGAGCGCGGGCACCGACGATTCCTGGAGCGTGACGATGGGTATCAGCAGTCGCTTTGGCTACGACCCGGGTTCGACGGAGTTTTTCAGCGCCGATCACAGCCTGGCCGGCACCGGCCGGGCTCGACTGAGATTGTTCCTGGACAGCAACAATAACGGTTTATGGGAACCGGGCGAAGACCCTATACAACAGGTTGCCTACAGGAACCAAACGGCGTCAACCAGCGCTTCCGGGGTGCTGCAGCTGACCGGCATACCCGCGGACACGGCGCTCCGCGTGGACACGAGGCACTTTCGTTTCGATGACCCGTTCCTGTCGCCGGGCGACAAGGCGTATGAGTTGTACACACATGCGGGCAGTGACATCGACGTGCACATACCCGTGGTGCTCACGGGTGACGTGGAAGGTTACCTGCTCCCCGGAACCGGAATGAACGTCGCCGACGTCCAGGGGATTCCGGTGGTGCTCTACGATACGAACGGTGACGAGCTTGCAACGACCCGTTCTGAGTTCGACGGGTACTACGCGTTTTCCGGTATTCCGGTCGGGCACTACGAAGTTGCGGTGATTCCGTACGCCGACAAGCCGGGCTATCAACTGCAGCGGTTTTCGTTGGACGCGGAGGACAACTACCGAATGCTGGAGCCGATCCATCTCTGGAAACGCTGAGCTAAAGATAGGCGATCGATACGTCCATGCTGACGCTGGCCGTGTCACCACCGCTGTGTGTGGTGCTGGTCGTGATGTCCAGTCCTACTTTGAGCGACGCCGAGGAAGCGCTGGTCGTGCTCATGCCGGAACCGTCGCAACTCTGCTGTGTGCCGCCGTTGTAACTGCAGAGAACCGAATTGACGGTTAACCCCCCCAGAACGGTGACGTTATCGACGAGGATGGAGATCGTCGCGGGGCTGCTCGTGTCGAGGACGGTAAACGCTCCGGCCGCCGCGCCGCTGATGTAGTCATTCGCGCCGGAGCCGCTAATCGAGCCGTTGGTGTTGAGTACGAGCCGCCGGTTGCTGGCGCCGCTGAAGACAGTGCCGAAGCTCGGCGAGGCAACCCGGGTCAGCGTCAACGCCGCCGTCGCCATGCCCGGCGTTGTCAACAACACACCGGCGCAGAGAATGACGTGCAGGGACAAAGATTTGCTGATCGTGAACACCGCAAATCCTCAGGGTGACAGGCGATACGATGCCAGATCGGCTTTTGCACCGGCGAGATCCAGTGTCGATGAATAGACCACGTCGGTGTGAATCCCGGGATCGATATCGCCGGAGCCGTTACTCAACGGGATTTTGACTACGCGGCGATTCAGCGAGGGATAGATAACCAGCGGCACCGGTTCCGCCAGGGCATGCCGGCTGCCGTCGCTGGCCGTTCGATATACGTGCAGGTAGCCGCGCGTGGAAAGGCCGCCGACCCGCTGGACGTCAACCGACAGCTCGCTCAGCTCGGTATCCAGTCGTACCGAGGCGATGGCTGCCCGGGGTGCCGCACGGCTGTTGCGCCAGATGACGGGCACTGCGATTGCGGAACGTGCCTCGATCGTGACCGGCCGGCGCTCCGCCGCGTTGCGCGCTTCCCGCGGATTCGACGAGGCATCCAACTCATCGTTGAGGGTCAGCACCTTGAGGTGAGAGTAGTACTCCCCTTCGGGAACGTCTTTTCCATGCCGCAAGGCGATCTTTATGAGTTGTGTTTCGCCCGGTAGGAGTGTGACCCGTCTGGGTGAATGCCGTACGTGTGGCTGCAGTGACCATGCGGCGCGTTGTTCGGATGCCGTCAACCCGCCTTCCACGGTCATCGCGTAGTCCACCCATGCGATTGTGAATACGCCAGCCGCATCGCCGCGATTGATAATGTTGACTGTTGCACTGCGTTTGCTGCTGCTCAACTCGACGAGCGTCGGGTGTATGTACAGCTGCGCCGCGCCCGCGACGGCAATCTCCGTTCGTATGAGGATTGCAAGGGCCAGCGCCGTGCCCAGCGCCATTCGCAGGTTCGGTCCGACCGCGCGAAAGCGGCCTGATCCTGCTGATTTCCGAACAGTGGCATTCAGGTGCATAGTCGGTACTCAGGTATACGACATCTCCGCGACGAGGTCGTGTTCGATGGCGTAACGAATGATCTCCGCCGAGCTGCGGAGGTTGAGCTTGTGGAGCAGGCGTGACCGGTAGGTGCTGACGGTCTTCGAGCTCACGCCCAGCTCGGGCGCGATATCGCTGATCGCCTTGCCCGCACCCATGAGGCACAGGACTTCGTACTCGCGGTTAGAGAGCTGTGCGTGGTCGGGTACGTCGGACGGATGTCTCAGCAGATGGCTCAGCACGTCGCCGAGAGATTCAGATACGTATTTCCTTCCCGAGTGCACGCTTCGGATTGCCGTCACAAGTTCGTTTGGCGTGCTGTCGTTCGACAGGTAGCCACAGGCGCCGGCCTTCAATACGCGTACCGCGTAAGCCGATTCCAGGCAATCGCTGAAGACCACCACGCTCAGCTTGGGTTTATTGATGCGGACACGGCGAAGAATTTCGAGACATCCGCGTCCTCTTGTCGACGTACTCAACAGCATCACGTCCAAAGGCAGCCGGCGCATCATGCTCAATGCGTTGGCGCTGTCACCGACCAGCGCCGTGAGTTCGATGTCCGACCACCGGCTCAATATCTTAGAGATGCCCTCGCGTACGATCGGACGGCCGTCCGAGACGAGTAATCGAATCATGAACCCGGGATATGTAGCGGTTTGCGGCGGCCAAATCGCGATCGGTCCGTCGCGATGTCAGCAGCCTTTTGTTGCATGGAATTCATCGGATGCTCCTGAAAACCGCCGGTATGGTACGTAATTTTCGCCGCGGTTTGTGCGGAAACGCAGTGTTCCGTACCGCGCATCGCACATCGCAATATCGGGAACGCAGAGTTTCCACTCGAAGTACCGATCAGGTCCCCCCTCACGAGCGTTTAGAAGCGATCATGTGTTTCAAACGTTCTTTGCTCATGCCTTTGAAAACGGAACGGAAGTTATCGCCATGTTGGTGCTGAACAACGACGACAATACCGAATGCTTATGCTGATCGAAACGGGAGTAGCGAATGGCGGGCTAGCGGCGGAAGGCAGGCCGGAGCTTGCGACAATCTGTTCGATCAGCGCGTTCTACACGCCGATCGAAGAACGCTTTGAGCGAATCGTGAGGCTTGCGCGACGGGCATTACAGGTTCCGGTTGCCGCGGTAACCACGGTCAGCCTCGAAAGCCAGTGGTTCAAAGCCGTGCTCGGATGGAATGTCGGCGAGTTGCCGTTGCGCGAGAGTTTATGCGAGCAGACCATACTGAGGGCGGAACGCCGAATCATCCACGACTTGACGAAACATCCGCGGTACCTGGCACACCAGCTGGTCACCAAGCCGCCAGGATTCCGTTTTTATGCCGGCTGTCCGTTGAAGAGTGCCCGGGGCACGGTTGTCGGAACGTTTTGCGTCATGGATTACCGGCCGAGGAGGCTGCATCGTCCCGAGCGGCAGATTCTGGAAGATATCAGCGGGCTCGCGCGGCGGGAGTTGCTGGCGATGGTTTCGCACGATGCACAGACCGAACTCACTGCGAAACTGAGCGTGGCAAGCCGTCAGCCGCTGCTCGACCTGCTGACAAAGACCTGGAATCGTCGCGGCGGCGACCTGTTGCTCGACACGGGTTTGGAACTCGCGAAGCACAACAAGTCGAGTCTTGCTGTTTGTGCTGTGGCTATCGACGATCTGGACTTTGTGAACGATCGTTTTGGCCAATCGGTGGGTGACCGTGCACTGCGCCTCGTCGCCCGCGAGCTGCTCGCGTGCGCAGACCATCATGACGGTGTATGCCGGTTCGAGGGCAACCGTTTCTTCGTCATGTTCGTCGGCGTCGAGGAGCAAGAGGTAAAACGTGTTTCGGGCGTGGTGACGAGGCGGATACAGGGTACCGCGATTCGAGTGCGCGATTCCGGGGAGCTGCGGGTTTCTATCTCCTCAAGCATCAGTTTCGCGAAATACGAGATTGTAACCCGTGCCGAGCAGGTTCTGGAGGAAGCGGTCCGGGCGCTTCGCGAGAACAATAAGAGTGGGGCGTGAAAATGCCGATGCCGATCGGCTGGTGGACGGCTAACGATGTTGCTGAACGGCGTTGGCAATATCGAGCAGGCGCGATACTTTGTTTTCGATCTGCTTGTCGTCGAGTTCACGCAATTTGGCCAACAAGCTTGTCGACGCGCCGGGTGTCGAAAGCTCGGGAAGCAGACTGTTTCGCCACGCCAGAAACGCGGCCCTCTGGCTGGCGGGTAAATCGGTGTCGGGGTCTATCCAGGACAACGACTCCGTGCAAGCGACATACAACCCTTCGTAGATTGTGGAGCGCATCGCGATGCTGTTCACGGCCGTTGCGAGTTTTCGTTTCGCGAAACTGTAGTCTGGTGCTTGCATGCAGGATTATCCGGTGAATCGACTTTTTCATGTACGCACCGGCGCGCGCATACGGGAGCAACAGACGGTGGCCACTTTGTGCGCTCAATCCTATATCAAACAATTCAGCGAGCGTTGCCGTTTATTGCTGAACAAACCGAAACACAGCGTTTACGGGCTACACGGGCGAAATTGGCAACGCTGTGTTTCACGTAACGTAGAGAGATCGGACCAAAACACTGGTAGCCTGTGTAGTCGTTGTCCGGCAAGTACACCGACGCCCCAAACAGTTACGCGTTACTTGAAGATTGCTTTAATGCGGCATGCTGCCGCAGGAGATGCAACTTATGTTGGTCATAAAGCGAAAGGCCACGGACGTCATCACGATCGAACCGGTTGCGGGTACGGACATGTCGCAACCGATCGAAGAATTATTCGCGGACGGCGCGATCGAAATTACGCTCCTTGACATCGGCCGCAGTCAAGCCAAGGTGGCCATCAATGCGCCACCGCAGCTCAGGATTTGGCGCGGTCACGGCCCGGCACGGAAAGCGGCCGCGAAAACCGAAAAACCGGAGCAGTCTCGATGAACCATCTTGGATCAGATACTCCGTCTGCTCCGTAACGGTCTTAAGGGCGAACCGCCGACTTGCGCCGTGGTCCAGGCCTGAAACGTCTATGTTGCAATATGAGTCCCGTCCCTCACCCGCCGACAGCCGGCCGCCCGGTTCGAGCAACCAGGCGGATTCCGGGTTACTCGACGAGGCGCTGGCGCGGGTGGCGCGGCTGGAGGCAACGCTGGCCATCACCGGCGGAACCGTGCACGACGTCAACAACCTGTTGACGGCCTTGTCGGGCAATCTATACCTGTTGGCCGAACGCGCCCGATACGACGAGGAATTTTACGGCAAGGTTCGCCGCGCCAGGGATGTCGCCGAGCGCAGCAGCACGCTGATGCGGGAACTGCTCACCTTCGCACGGGACCCCGAGGCCGAATCGGAGACCGTTTGTCCGGCCAACCACGCAGTCGCCCTGGAGCCGCTGCTACGCCGGGGCTTCGGAACGGGGCAGTGTTTCACCGTGCGCCACGGCGATGAACCGCGGTCGGTTGCCGCCAGTGCAGCGCAATTCGAGAGCGCCGTGATTAACCTGGTGATCAACGCGCGCGATGCATTGTCGGAGCGCGGGACCGTGGAGCTGCACGTCGACAACGTAAGGGTCGACGATGGCCAGGCGCGCAAGCTGGGTGTTGCAAGCGGCCACTTCGTTTGCGTTCGCGTCGTCGATGACGGGGAGGGGATTTCGGCGAGCGATTTGCCGCGAGTGATCGAGCCCCTGTTCACTCGTAAGAAAGCGGGCCTCGGCAGCGGTCTGGGACTCAACATGGTGCAGAGATTTGCGCAACACTGCCGCGGCGCCCTGGCCATCGACAGCGTCGAAGGTCGCGGTACCGAAGTTCGGCTGTGGTTACCCTCGAGCGAGTCGCATGCGGAGATCACCGCCAACATGACGCTGCCGCTGTCGCAGCTACCCGGTGGGGACGAAACGGTGTTGCTGGTATCGCGAGACGCGGATGTGCGGGCAGCCGTGCAGGACGTTCTCGAGGCGCTGGGTTATACGGTGCTGCTGGCCGCACTGGGTAGAGCCGTCCCCGGGACGAGCGCGGCTGCACCGCCGCCGGCGGTTGTCATCTGCGACCGGACTCCCGAAAACCGGCGTGCCGAGACCGACTGGTTGGAGACGGTCCGCCGCCGCTATCCGCAGCTTCGACAGGTTGCCGTGCTGCCACCGAGTTCGAGTGTCGATGACGCCGCACCCGACGCGGCTGCCCATCTCTATAGACCCATTGCGGTTGTTGATCTCGCTCGCGCCATGCGCGTTGCATTGGAGAGCTAGCCATGTCGTTTGTCGCACAGGCCAATGAGCGATTGCTGGTGCTCGACGATACCCCGGAAACGGCCGAGCTGATCGGCGAGCTCGGCCGTGCGGCGGGTTTCGATACCACGGTAACCACGGATGCCGAGGCCTTCAGCGTTGCGCTCGGGCGCGATTCGCCCGGCATCATCGTTCTCGATTTGCAGATGCCGGGTACCGACGGAATTGAGGTAATGCGGCAGCTTTCGGCAATGGGCTCCACGGCGGGCATCCTGATCGTTACGGGCATGGACAAGCGGACCGTCGTCAGCGCCGAACGCTTCGGCCGGAAATCCGGTTTGAACATGCTAGGTACGCTGCAAAAACCGTTCACCGCCGAGTCGCTGATTGCGAAACTCAGTTCGGCGCGAAGGATAACCCGCCAGCTCACCAGCGCCGACCTCAGCAGCGCAATGGACGATTCGACCTTGAGCCTGCATTTTCAGCCCGTCGTGCGGCGCTTGGACCAGCTGTCCTGGCACGCCGAATCCGTCGAGGCCCTGCTGCGTTGGCAGCATCCCGTGTTGGGGTTTCTCACGCCCGACCAGTTTTTACCGATCGTCAATTCGGACCGGAGCGAACTCATGCGGCGATTGACGGACTTCGTGCTACAGCGAGGGGTAGAGCAGCTGCATCTCTGGCAAAAGGAAGGTCTGCATCTGGGTCTGCGCATAAACGTCGCGGCTGGCCTGATAATCGATATCGGCTTCCCCGACAGGCTGGAAGCCCTGCTCCAGGCCAATGATACGGACACCGCCCTGTTGACGCTCGAAATAGGCGATGCCGCATCGCTTTGCCAGTCGCGCGACGGCATAGAAATCATGACGCGACTTCGACTGAAGGGGATCAGGCTTGCCCTAGACGATTTTGGCGCGGCCGGATCCGCCATCAACTCGCTCTACACCCTGCCGATCGCCGAAGTCAAAATCGATCGCTGTCTCACCGCCGACCTGGCGAGCGAACGGGGCGCATCGGCGCTCTTTCGCGGATTGGTCGACATCTCCCGTGAACTGGGCATCGATTGTTGTGCCGAGGGTGTCGAAACCGCCGAACAAATGCAGGTCCTCGACGAGGTCAGATGCGATCTCGCGCAGGGGTTTTTCATCGGCGGTCCGGTTTCGGCGGCGGACATCCCAAAAGCGCTGAGCAGTTGGATCGCCGCTTCACGGGTTTGCGAGGTGGCGGCCACCAAATAGCCGGTCTCGAAACCGCGGGTCGAGTGCACCGACGTGTTCCGTGTTTCTCACGGGGCGGCCCGCGGCTCCGCCGGCCGGTTGGCGAACAGCCTGCCGTGCGCGCTAGATGGCTGAAATACAAAACGGTTTTGGGTAAAACTGACCGCATGTCAGGTTTTGTCAACTCTGCGTTGCGCTCTTGGCTAATGCGCGAATATATGGTCACTTAGGATATATTGCAGGAGCAGCGGCAACCATCGATCGATTCGCTTGTCGTGCCGCCGAAACTGCCCTGATATCGACATCTGGTCTGGACCAACAAATGAATGTTGCGAGCGACGCTGTTTCCGTATGCGCAGCACCTTCGAGAAGAGCGGGCTGCAGGCGCTTTGATACACACCCATGAACAATAACGAGGCCGCGACACCGGACGATCGGGTCGTTCGCCTACTGAGCCAGTGGCACCTGGGTAATTGCTCCGCACGCGAAGAACTGCTGACGATTCTGTATTCGGACCTGCACAAGCTGGCGGCCGGCTATCTGCGCAAGGAACGGCCGAATCATACGCTGCAGCCGACCGCACTGGTCAACGAAGCGTATATCAAGATCAACGGGCGAAGTCGCATACCGGTCGAATCGAAGGCGCACTTCATGGCGGCTGCCGCTCAGGCCATGCGACGGATACTGGTGAGCTACGCACGCCGGCAGGCCGCCGGAAAACGGATTGGCGCTTTCGACAAAGTCACGTTGGTGGAGACATCCAGCCCGGGGGACACGCTGGATATCGACTTCGTTGCCCTCGATCAGGCTATGGACCGCCTGTCCGATCTCTGCTCCCGCCAGGCCCGGGTTGTGGAACTTCGCTATTTCGGCGGCCTGAATCAGGCGGAGGTCGCGGACGTTCTCGGCATCTCCGTGCCGACGGCGGAACGCGACTGGCGCATCGCGAGAATGATGTTGCGGCGATGGCTGGCCGATCGGAACGAAGTTCGATGACGGCAAAAGCTGAAACAGCATGACGATACCCGAAGCGCGGGATCGCGACGCCGAACTCATCAAGCTTCTGACCGAGGCGTTGAAACGAGAGCCCCCCGAGCAGGAAGCATTCCTGAGGCGCGTTTGCAAAGACGACGCTCTGGTTGCCGATGCTCTGCATCTTATCCAATCCGAAGACGACCATCTCCGTTTTTTGACGAGCCCCTATTTTTCGATGTCGGAGCTTGCGCTGAACACCTTGTTCGAGGACGGTGCCGGAGCGGATGCCGACCCCGCCATCCGTGAGATTGGACCGTATCGACTCGAACGGGTCATCGGTGAAGGCGGGATGGGCCGGGTATTTCTTGCCGCGCAGTCGACACCGGTCAACCGAAAGGTTGCCATCAAGCTGATGCGGGCAAGTGTCGTGGGGGCGGGTGCCGCGCCGCAGTTTGTTGCCGAGCGGCAGGCTCTGGCGAGGCTGAACCATCCGAATATCGGGCAAATGTACGAAGCTGGTGCGACGGCGGAAGGTCATCCCTACTTTGTAATGGAATACATAGACGGACTGCCGATCACCGACTTCTGCGACCTGCAGCAAATGTCGGTCGACGACAGGCTGATGCTCTTCATCGCCGTCTGTCAGGGTGTACACCATTCGCACCAGAAGCGGTTGCTGCATCTCGATCTCAAGCCATCGAACATCCTGGTGACTCTGGTTGACGGGGTGGGCGTGCCGAAAATCATCGATTTCGGAATTGCGAAGCGGCTGGACGATCCGCTGCCGAAAACGAGCGAAGCCGCAAGACTGAAAATCATCGGGACACCCGACTACGCGAGCCCGGAGTTGCTCGCCGAGGCTGCCGATCCCGCGGATTTGGACACGCGCGCGGACGTGTACTCTCTGGGCATTCTCCTGCACGAGCTGCTGTGCGGAGTTCGCCCGTGCGATTGCACCGGTTTGAGCCTCGACGAGGTTCGCCAACGGCTGAGCAAACGGCAGCCGATCAATGCCAGTCAGCTGTTCGGCGAACTCGATGCACGAACCGCCGCGGATATCGTCAGTGCAAGAAACACGACCGTGAGGAGATTGAAGCGCGAGCTGGCAGGGGACCTGGATGCGATCGTCGCGAAAGCCACCGCCGTCGAACCGGATGCGCGTTATGCCTCCACCAACGAACTGGCCGAAGACATCAAACTCTATTTCGAGCACGAGGCAACCTATGCGCACCCGCCGACGTGGCGCTACCGGCACGCGAAGCTGATTCGTCGCCATGCAAGCGCTTTCAGCATCACTCTTCTGATCGTGGCCTCGCTCGCGGCCGGTCTGACCTATAGCGCTTACCAGCAGCGACAGACGGCCAGGGCGCTGGCGGAATCCGAGGTGCTGTCGCAATTTCTGGTAGATCTGTTCAAATCCGCCGATCCGGACAGCGTGAATGCCAACCGGGTAACGGCCAGGGAGCTTTTGGAGAGCGGCGCCGACAGGATCCGCGAGACGGAAGGTATCGGGCCGGACAACCGTGCACGCCTGCTACATTCGCTTTCTGAAATTCACACGGAACTGTTTCTGCTCGACGACGCTGAGGCGCTGACCGTGGAGGCGCTGTCGATTCGGGAGAAACTGGGAGAAGACCATTCGCTTTCGCTTGTCGAATCGCTGAATCAGCTCGGCATCATTTATCGAATGCAGGGCCGTTTCGACGAAGCGGAGCCGCCGTTGTTGCGGGCGCTGGAAATTGCGGAACGTGGTCCAAAGCGCGACGCGCACGCGACTGCGCTGTCCCTCAACCACCTTGGCAACCTGCGCTGGAAACTGAAGAAGTTCGACGAAGCGGAACGCGATCATCTCAGGGCGCTGCGTATCCGCCAGTCCATGCCGGCCAGGACCAAGATCGTCGATATCGCCGAGTCGCACAACAATCTGGGCGTCATGCTGTTGGAGCAGCGACGGTATTCGGCGGCCGAGGAGCACGTGGAAAAGGCGCGCGCCTTGTTCAGCCAAAGTTACGGTGAAAATCATCCGCGATTTGCGATCACGACGCTGAACCTGGCGATCATCAAGGAAAATCTGGCTCATTGGTCGCAGGCGGAACGGTATCACCGTCAGACAGTGGCGCTCTTCGAGGAGCTGTTTTACCCAGATCATCGGCGTGCGATCAGAGCGCGGAGAAATCTGGCGCGTTATCTGAGAGTCGTCGGTGAACTCGCCGAGTCGGTGAGTCTTTCCAGGCAAAATCTGTCCTATGTCGACGCAGAGCCGGTTCCGGACGCCAGGGCGATTGCGGCCGAGCTTCGGACGCTTGGGGTATCGCTGGTACTGCAGGGTGATATGGCAGCGGCCGAGCGCGCGTTTTCGCGGGCGCTGCGGCTGCATGAAAAGCGGGAGGCGAAGCAGGACATCGTGGCGGCGCGGGCAAACCTGGCCTGGTTGCTTCGATTGTCGGGCGACCATCAGCGCGCGGAAGCGGAACTCAGGTCATTGATCGATCTGCAGGAAGCTTTGCCCGGAGCACGGAAGTCGGTTTCCGCGTTCATTGCGCACAACCTTGGTCTTGCAGTTGCCGCTCAGCAACGTGCCGATGAGGCGGAAGGCTTTCTGCGCACGGCCCTGGAGATGCGCTCTCGCGTATTCGGAAGGCATCGGCTGACGGCCGAAACAATGTACGAGTTGGGTCTGCTCCTTCAGGAAAGCGGGGCAACGGCCGAGGCGAGTACGTTGCTGCACGACGCTCTGGACATTCGTGCACAGACTTTGCCACCGGGTAACGTGGACATAGAGCGCTCGATAGACGCGGTCGCTCGGCTCGAAGCCGCCCGTTGACGGCTACCCATTAGCACCTGCGCATGCTTCGGGGCCTCTGTGACTCTTCTCCGCCCGTCACGGCGTCATAGTCCGCAACGACATACGATATTGGATGATGGTAAACGGCTCATTCTTGCGCACTAACCCATGAGAAGGGCGGTTAAACGCCTTTCATGGATGCTCGCAAGTTGTCGGGCGAACGTGGGCGAATTCCATTGCGGAGTGGCAGATGAACGTTACGGATTTTCTGGTTTTTGGCAGAGTTGCGAAAACGCAGAGCTTCAGCGAAGCGGCGGAGCAACTGGGCATGACCCGCTCGGCTGTCAGCAAGAGCGTGACGCGCCTGGAACATCAACTCGGCGTGAATCTGCTCAACCGGTCGCCCCGGCGGGTCAGCGTTACGGAGCCGGGCAAAAAACTGTTACGCCATAGCCTACGGATCGAAGAGGCCGTGGAGTTGGCGATCGACTCCGTTCATGGAGCGGACCAACAGCCGAGAGGGCACGTCTCGTGCAGCCTTCCGAGCAGCATGGGCGCTTCGCTGATGCCGGCGATCATACGGGACTTTCGGCCGGCCTGGCCGGAAATCAGCCTGAACGTTCACTTCGATGAGCGGATCGTCGACCTGGTTGGCGGCGGATACGACGTTGCCATCCGTGTGGCGCCGAAACTCGAGGACTCCAATCTCCTTTGCCGCCGCCTCGGCTCGACCCGGCAGGTACTGGTTGCGTCCCAAAAATACCTCGACAACTATGGAACACCGAAAACCGTCAGCGAATTGAGCAAGCACCGTTGTCTCGGCGTGCGTACTTCATCCCAGCAACGGACCGTCTGGCGCTTCACCGAGCCGGAAGGTGTGATCGAGGTCCCCGTCGATCGCGTACTTACGGCGAATACGGACGTGCCGTTGATACTCGCCGCCTGCCTGGGCGACGGGATCATCTACATTCCGAAGGTGATGGTTGGCTGCGAACTCGCACAGGGGCGTTTGCTGGAAGTACTGCCGGAATACGCCGACCAGCGCAGTTACGGCATCTACGCCGTATACCCGAATCAAAAACCGCCGGCCAAGACGCGCGTGTTCGTCGACTTCTTGGAACGGGAGTTGCCCAAGCTCGATTCGGTCGACCGTTGGGCGCTGCTTGGGTACACGCAGCAGGGGGCGCAAAAGCCTGACGCGGGGTTTCTGCTGGACAGCCGAAAACGGGCATTTCGGTCCGTGTGATCGCCGCCCGCGCGGTTACGAGTTCGTTTGAGACAGGTTCTAGCGTATCTCGACGTCCTCACAGCCCTGAAGCCGCGCCGACAAGCCCCAACCGCCGAACCGGTCCGCAATGATCGCGCGGACTTTGTTGTCGCCCTCGTTTAACGGCAGATAGGCAATGACCTGATCGGGGTGCATGACACCGTCTTGCCTGCGGTCATCGAAACGGTAGCTCGCGTCCTGGTAGAGGATCAGCCGTTCGTTCAGCGACAGGGTTATCTCGTCGCTGTATCCCAAATGCATGGCGCAGGTTTGCGATCGCTCCGAGCGGAGCGTCACCTCGGCCACCACCGCCCAATGCCGGGAATTCTCGGGCAGGGGGCGCGATCTCAGAAACTCGAATACTCCGTTTGCCTGCATGGGCGGCGTCGCCCAGGCCGTCCCGTTCAGGCTTTCCGGAACCGCGGTTACCGGCCCGGGCGCCGCGTCGAAGGCCGGAGACACTTTCCACCGGGTGACCGAGCCGTCCGGCGGTGTTGCGGTCGTGCGTACCGCCGGCGCGCTTGCGTCCGTCGCCGAAACCCTCAGGTTGCTGAAGTAGGCCGCGTATTCGGCGGGACTGGTCGCGGGCACAAACCCGCGAAAGGCGATCCAGCCCGCGGCCGGTTGACGTCCGAGTTCGTCGATCGCGAGCACGGGATCATCGCCCTCGCCAATCCAGACCGTTGCCTTCGGCCCCGCCAACTCGACCCGGACGCTCGTCCACTCGTTCGCGGGCAAGACGGCCGCCGCCGTTCCCGTTTTGCCGTGGTAGAGCTGCCAGGCCGAGCGGCCCTGAAACACCGGAGAATACTGCAGCGCGTCGGGCAAACCCGACTTGTGCGGTCGCAAATAGAGGTCTTCGTACTCCTGGTCCGACTGTCCGCGAAACATCAGGTAAACGAACGCCCGTTCGCCCGACATGAAAACGTCGAATTCGATGGCGCCGTTTTCGAGGTTCACCCCGTTGAGAAACGCCGCGCCGCTGCGAATTTTGATCGCGGAACGTCCCCCGGCACGATCGACGCTCACCTGATCGCCTGCAAACCGCCAGTCCGGGCTGTCCGGCTCGAAGGTCTGCTGAGCCAGGCCGACGTTCGACGCAATACTCGCGGCAATGAGCAAACCGCGAATCACACACGGTATCGATGACATACGCACACTCGTTTCAAGCACTGTCGGTCCGTAAGTGTAGGAACGAGCGACGACCGCCTGAATGGAGTAATCGCGGCAATTCTGGGACTTTTCGAGGATTTGACGGTCAGAGAGTCAATGAAGTCCCGGCGGCAAACGGAGTCGGCCATCCCGGCAGACGCCATTGTCGGCAACGTGCCTACGGTCGAGTTCTCGCGGAAAAAATACGGTCCGGAGCTACTCATCGACGTCGCGTGGATTCGTGACATGCCGAGTTTCATCAAGACGGACGATCCCTATCGCCTGGATTTTTACGACATCACGCTGATTTCCCGCGGAAACGGCGTCTTCTGGCTCGACAACAAACGTTATTCGATCGAGTCGGACACGGTGCTTTTTACCTCGCCCGGCCAGGCAAGGCGGTGGATCGTGAACGATCTCGACGGCCTCTGCCTGTTTTTTCCGGCCGTATTCCTTCTGGAACATTTCAACGATCCACTGTTCTTGCATCGGCTGCACTACTTCCATACCGACGACGGTCCGGATGCCCTGTGCCTGGCACCCGGGCAGCGGGCAAGGCTACTGGAGCGGCTCGATTCGATGCATCAGGAAATCCGCGATCTGCAGAGCGACAGCCCACACCTGCTGCGGGCAATCGCGTATGAGGTTCTGATAAAACTGAATCGGTGGTATGCCGAACGGTATGGCCAGCAGCTGGAGGACTCGAGCGGTCACGCGATTGCGCGATTTCGGCGCCTCGTCGAGCGCGATTTCAAGAACACCCATAGCGTCAGCGATTACGCCAGGTTACTGGGGCTAACCCCCGGGCATCTTACCTACCTTTGTCAAAAACACCTGGGACGCTCGGCGGGCGACATTATTCGCGGCCGGGTGCTGGCGGAAGCGCGCCGCCTGTTGGTACACACGGAATACGACGTCGGCCAGATCAGCTTGCATCTCGGGTACGGCGATCCGTCTTATTTCAGCCGCGTCTTCAAGCGGGCGGCCAGGCTCTCGCCGCTCGCCTATCGCCGAATGGGCCAGCGCGAGTTGGGGCTCTAATGCACCCGGTCGTGTCGATCCCCGGGAACGTGGCGAGCGTCCGAACGGCCGTCACAAATGCGCTGCAAGAAACGACTCGAGGTTCTCCAGAACGGACAGGCGGGCCGGTTCGTCGATCATCGAGTGGCCGCACTGCGGCAGTTCGACAAACGTCACCGGTACGTCTTCTTTCCTCAGGCGCCGGTACATTTCCCTTGCCTGCGATATCTGCACCTGGCCGTCGTCCTCCGCATGGATGATGAGCAGCGGCGCCCGTATTCGGTGCGACTGATGAAGAGGCGACACTGCCCGCGCGCGGTCACCGTCAACGCGCATGTGGCGCGTCCAGGTGGAGCCGTCGACGTGGTCTTTTTCATCGGCGAGAAACTCCGGTAAGTCGTAGACGCCGTTGATACTCGCTCCGCAGCGGAACAGCTCGGGCGTTTTGATGAGTCCCATCGTCGCCGCATAACCTCCGTACGACCATCCCACGATGCAAAGCCGGTTTTCGTCGGCAATGCCCTGTTCGACAAGCCATTGCGCGCCGGCGGTCAGGTCGTCCTGCATGAGACCGCCCCACTGTCCCCGGCCGGCATTCTCGAAGTCGTAGCCGTAGCCTTTCGATCCGCGGAAATTCGGTTGCAGGACAGCGTATCCGCGGCTGGCGAGAAATTGCGACAGGAACGAAAACGACCGGTCGTCGCGCGCCGCCGGTCCGGCGTGGGGGAGGATGACGGTCGGCAGATCGGCGTGTTCGTTCGCGGCGGGTAAGGTCAGGTACGCCGGGATCGGCGTGCCGTCGACGCTGTCGTATTCAACGGCTTCAACGGGCCGCATCAGATCCGGATCGATGAGCGGGTTTTTCATCCCGAACGCTTCCATGCTCTTCGACCGGAGATCCCAGATGTAGAGGACACCGGGATCGGTGGCGCTCGACGTCTCGAACAATAGGATTTGTTTGTCGCGCGTCATGCTGACTATCTTGTTGCTCGCGTCGGGAAACATCTTGTCCACGGTTCTTTGAAAACGGCTCATCTCCCTGTCGAAATACCGGTATTCGCGTTTGTGCGTCAGGTAGCTGACGCCCGCGGGCCGCCCGGTCAGCGGATGCTTCACGATTTCCGCCGCGTCGTATTTCTGATCGGCATAGAGGGTGTCTTCAAACGTGCCGTCGACGATGTTCAGCACCCGAACTTCGCGCGTCCCGTGCTCACCCGGGCCGGTCACGTACATCCGCGACGGATCGGACGTGAATCCCTGCGGCAACCATCCGTCGCCGTGCCAGCGCGTGTCTTTCAGCGTGGCCCACTCGCCGTCGGCGGATCTCAGCCTCGCCTGAAACGCCGAATCCCGGTTTCCATAGCCGAAGCTGACGTTACTCGATTCATCGACGAGCCAACGTTGAATGCCGTCGCTGGAGGTGCGAACGATTTCGTAGTCGCCCGTCGCCAGTTCGATCTTACGGACCTCGTCCGCCGCATCGTGATCCTCGTCCAGCGATACGAGAATGTGCGCCGGATCTTCGGGCATCCAGTCAATCACGTTGTCCTGCACGCGCGGCGGCGGCAGCGACCTGCGCGCGATTCTGGTATTGGCGTCTACTTTGACGTTTGGCGGCTGCAGCGTGGTGCGGACAATTCGCCGGTCGGTGTTGCCTCGCATCGGCGCCGGCTTGATCAGCGCCGTTATTTCATCGTTTTCGATGCTGAACGCCATGAGCTGCGCTTCCACGGCGTCCGCGAACTGGCGAGCGGATGAATGCGACATCGAAAACACGATGGTGTCGTCGTTCGCCCAATGCAGCCAGTTGTAGTTCGTATCCTGCGCGGGTGGAATCCGGAAGGTTTCCCCCGTCGCAAACGTGTGAACATGAATTCCCCAGCGGCCGTCACCCGGCTGGAGAAAAGCCAGCCGTTCGCCGTTTGGCGATATTTTTGCGTCGGTGTAGCTTTCGAGCCGTGCGAAAGCGGATGCCGGCACCTCGCCCGGCGATTCCTGTGCATGTGCCAAGAACGGATTCAGCAGGGCCAGAACGGTGAATAGGCGAGCGGATTTGGTCAACATTGAGTGTCCCCCCAACGGCGGCGTCCGCGCGAAACGGCGTCCTGCCGATATAAGGATCGGTTATGTCCGTGTCGCGATGTCCGGCAGCGCCGACAGGCGACGTGTAAGAAAAAACCGTTAGCGTGTATTTCCGTTCATTATGCTGAAAAAGCGCCGAGTTGATCAAACCAAGCGTTTGGTTTCCGGGCCCGATGTATCGGGGAGTGCAGACGTTTTCGATCTTGCCCGCGCATCAGGACTGCGTTGCAGGATCGCGGGTCCGTCCTGAGACTTCGAGGCAACGCCTGTCGGTAAAAATTGACAGGTGTCAGGTTTAATCGATACAGTTTCGACCCCCCTAGGTTGCCCGCTTTCAAACGAGACCCGGTGAACGGAAATGGACGGCGACAGAACGACGGTTATGAATCTTTTCCCAACGCTGGTGTTTCTCGCGTCCGGCGTTCTTTTCAGCCAAGTCGCTGTTTCAAATGACGCGACGGATGTGGTTCAGTCGCCGCAGCGCTTGCTCGACGAACTGGATTGGCGCTTTGTGGGTCCGTGGCGCGGCGGAAGAGTGAATGCCGTGACCGGACATCCGACGGACGAACTGAGTTTTCTGGCGGGTTACACCGGAGGCGGCATCTGGAAGACCGAGGACGGCGGTGTCAGCTGGCGAAACGTTTCCGACGGACAGCTGCAACTCGGATCAATAGGCGCTCTCGATATTTCGGACTCGCATCCCGAGATCGTTTACGCGGGTACCGGCGAACAGGCCTTGCGCGGCGACGTGTCGCACGGCGACGGTGTGTACCGGTCACGCGACGGCGGTGAGACATGGACGAACGTCGGTCTCGAAGAAACGCGTCAAATCGCCAAGATCGTCGTTCACCCTACCGATCCCGACGTCGTTTACGTTGCCGCGCTCGGTCATTTCGCGGGACCGAACGCCGAGCGCGGCGTGTTTCGTACGAGAGACGGCGGAGAAAGCTGGGAGCGGATTCTGTTCGTGGATGAGAACACGGGCGCCGTCGGCCTGGCGCTGGACGAATCCGACCCGGAGCGTTTGATCGCCGGCATGTGGGACGTTCGGCGGTTTCCGTGGGGTATTCGAAGCGCCGGTCCCGGGTCCGGTGTCTACCGCAGCACGGATGGCGGGGACCACTGGGAAGACATTTCCGGAAAAGACGGCTTGCCCCCGGGCATCAAGGAACGAATGGACGTCTCTATTTCGCAGAGCCGCCCGAATCGAATCTGGGCGCTGATGTCGGCCGCGGGTGGGAGAGGACTGTACAGGAGCGACGATTTTGGCGACACCTGGCGAAGCGTCAACGACAACGCGGAATTGACCGGCCGGACCTACTATTTTCAGAAGCTCCATGCGGATCCGATGGATGCCGACAGGGTTTACATCCTCAACTGGGATCTCCTGGTCTCCAACGACGCCGGTGAATCGTTCGATCGCGTGCCGACCGGACATGCCGATCACCACGCGCTCTGGATCGATCCTGCCGACAACCGGCGGCTGATCGACGGTTCCGACGGCGGCGCGCAGATCAGCTTTAACGGGGGCGGCACCTGGTCGACGCTGCACAATCAGCCGACCGGTCAGTTCTACACACTGACCGTGGACGACCGTAGTCCCTACAATCTCTACGGATCTCAGCAGGACTGGAGCACGCTCATTGTTCCGAGCCTTGCACGCGCGGAAGATCCGCGCGGCTATTTCGACACCGGCTATTCGGAAGCCGGCCACGTTGCGATTTCGCAGGTAGACCCGGACGTACTGTATATCAGCGACCATCACTGGCTGCTGCGCTACGATCGCCGCACCGACGCAATCAAATACGTCGGTCCGCGTGACGAGACCAACTACGGATGGGGTACTCGAGACATCAAGTATCGATTCAACTGGACCTTTCCGGTTGTGACCTCGGTTCACGATGACCGGACTCTGTACGTCGGATCCCAGTATTTGCACCGTTCCCGCGACGGCGGTGAAACCTGGCGGGTGCTCGGGCCCGATCTGACCTACGCGGACCCCGACAAACTGGAGCGCACCCCGTTGACGGGCCGCGACGTCTCGGGAAACGAGCGATATTGGGGTCCGTTGACGAGAGACAGCAACGGCGACCACTGGTTTTCGACGCTCTACACGATCGCCGAGTCGCCGCTTGACAGGGCCGTCATCTGGACCGGCTCCGATGACGGTGTGCTCAGCGTCACGAGCGACGGCGGCAAGAACTGGTCAAACGTCACGCCGCCGGAATTACCCCGTTATGCGATGATCACGCGCGTGGAGGCCTCGCCTCACGACGCAGACACGGCCTACGTCACGGCTTCGGCATACAAGCTGGACGACTATCGGCCGTTCATGTTCAGGACCACGGATCGCGGCGCCAGCTGGCGGCGGATCACCGCGGGCATTGCCACGTTCGAGGTGATGCGCGTGGTGCGCGAGGACCCTGCGGCTGCCGGCATACTGTACGCCGGCGCCGAGTCGGGAATATACCGGTCTTTCGACGCCGGTGAGCACTGGATGCGCCCCGCGGACAATTTTCCGGCCGTCCCGGTTTACGACATGAAAATCAAGGACGGCAGCCTGGTCGCGGCGACCCATGGGCGCGGTTTTTGGTCCTACGACCACCTGGGAATGAGTCGTCAGCTGGCCGAAGCGCCGGACCTGTCGTCATTGATCGTGTTCGAGCCCGACGACGTGCTGCGGCGCGACGGCGATTGGGCCAGGCACGGTAATCCGCCGGCGGGCGCCGTCGTTCGGTACTGGTTACCGAGGGACGTCGATGCGCTGTCTCTGGAAATCATTGACGAACGGGGAAACCCCGTCATCGGCTTCCGCTCAGAGGCCGGGAATCCCCGCGCGCCGGGTTCAGAGGCCGGTCTGAATACCTTCGAGTGGGATCTCCGTTATCCAAACGCGGCCGTCGTTCCCGGGGTCGTGACCCGGGGGAACAAGAACGTCGGGCCAACCGCCGTGCCAGGGCGTTACCAGGCGCGCCTCGTCGTCGGCGATGTCTCGCGGCAGGTCGAATTCAAGCTGCTGCCGGACCCGAACGTGGCGGCAAGTCAGCGTGATCTCGAGGAGCAGTTCGAGTTCCTGACGGAAGTACGGGACAAGATCGACGAACTGAATCGGGCCGTGGTGGATATCCGGTCACTTGCCGCTTCCGTGGAAACGCAGCGGCAGCCGTCGCAGGCCGCGAAAGAGATACTATCCGGGCTTCGCCTCGTCGAGGAAAAGCTGGTGCAGCCCAGGGCGAGGTACAGCAAAGACCTGCACGCAAACCCGGTCCAGGCCAACGACAAGCTCTACAGGCTGGCGAATTTCGTGTCACGCTCCCACTCCAGGCCCACGAAAGTTCAGTACGAGCTCAAAACGGAGTTTTTTGCGCTCGCTGATGCGGCGCTGCGGGAGTTCTACGCTCTGCTCGACAACGACATTCGGAACTACAACGATTCCGCGAGTCCGAATGAGGCAATTCGCGCGACGGCGGATGCGCTAAACGGGCCGGACGCCGAGGAGCGCAACGGAAACTCGATGCCCCGTCAGTGAGTCGTTTGTCGTGTCGAAAAACTCAGGTGGCTTCCGACTCGAGACAGGAGTCGATGTAAGCCAGAGTCGCGGCTTTCGCCTCCTCGCGCGTCTTCTTGCTGATTCGGCCCTCACGCCGCACACCGAACGCAAACGTCGCCGTCATCAGCTCGAGCACGATCTGGAAGAGGTCGCCCGACTTGTCGAAATCCGCCGCATACGCCTGCAGGTCGGTATGTTCTTTCATGAGGCGGCTCAGTTCTTTCGCAAACGTCGACGTGCCGGCTTCTTCGGTGTAACGAATCTGCCGGCTCGCTTTCCGGCCGAGAAGCAGGATGCTGGCCGTCGGGTTTCTGTTGAAGAATCTCGAGAACACGCCGGAGATACCGTCCCAGGCTACCCGATAATCGGTATGTGACTCCGGGTCGAAATACTTGATGACCTTTTCCCGAAGCTCGTCCCGGTATTTCGTCGATAGCGCGTCAAAGATGTCGAACTTGGACGGAAAAAAGTGGTAAAGCGAGGTTCGGGTTACGCCCGCGCGTTTTGCAATCATCGTCGAGGTGATGTCGTCGAGCTGCATTTCGTTGATCAGCTCCTCCGTTGCCGCGAGAATGTCGGCGACTTTCTCGATGCTTCTTTGTTGTGACGGCTTTGTCTTCATGGTCGACGGTCCGCTTCGGGTACTCCGGATTGTGCCAGTGTGCCGTGGTGCTGGCAAAACCCAAATCAATTGACAGGTTCAGGGTGATCTCATAAAGTTGACACCTGTCAAATTAATGCCAGCCGACGAAAACCATAACAAGAAAGAGCGAGTACGGGGAGCCCGATGACAAAACCGAAACGTTTTCACGCCACCGCCGCGACGCTCATCGCGGCCGTTGCCGGGTTCGTCGCATCCTGCGGTAACGCTCAGGAAACGGACCCCGCCGTCGGAACGGCTGAAGACCGTAAGGCGTTGTTTGAGTATCTGCTCGAGAAGACCATGGAGCGCGAAGCGTTTTCGCCCGCGAAAAATCGGCATCTGGGTCTGGACGTCGAAGCGTCGATGCGCGCCCATGAGGGGGATATCGTGGCTGCGGATTCCCAAGAGGCATTGTTTTATGCGCTGGTCCGCCTGAGCAACGCCCGTAAAGACCGGCACCTGTCCATTCGCGCAATCGACGGCGGACTGACGGCGCCCGACTATTATCCGGGAACCGGCACGCGGCCTCCCGTGGCCGGGATTCGGGTCGACCTCGATTACTCACGGGCAGATGAGGTTCTGCTTTTCGTGTCTGACGTCGCCGCGAGTTCGGCGCAGAATCAGGGTGTCCTTCGGGGTGACCTGATCGTCAGCGTCAACGGTGCCACGCCGAAAGAGCGCTTTGAACAGGTGCGCCCCTACATTCGCTATTCGACCGAACACGGTTACCGAAAGAAATTCTCCCAGGCATTCAACACCAGAACCGGCCTCCTGCCTCCGTCCATGTACAACGAGACGCTCGACCTTACGCTGGAGCGAAAAGATGGCGGGCGATACGACGTCAGCCTCGACTATGTCGACGCGGACACGATCGACTGGGTGAGCAGTTCCACTGAACGTTATCCGGGTTTCGCACTGCGTGCAGAACGGCCGACCTACGATCTCTATGTGAGCACGGGGGAGGTCAGGGCCATCGTTCTCGACTGGCACAGGTTTCACGCGCGGCTGGTCGAAGACATGGACTGGTTGATGGAGTACGCCGCCGAAAACGATCTTCTCGATCACGACATCGTATTCGACTCGACCCGCAGCGGCGGCGGTAGCCTGGGCGCCTATGCCATTCAGCGCCTGAGCCCGAAACCGTTCAAAACGACGTTCGGCAACCTGAGAATCAGCGACGTCATTCCCCGGTTTATCGAGGAGCGGACCCGAAACTTCGACGCAAACGCCGCGCCGATGGACGGCGCCGGGAAGGAAACCATCGACAACGGTTCCTGGTTGATCGACTGGCTGACGGACGACGTTCAAAAGGCCTACGAAGCCGGTCAGCAGTACTCGAACAACGTCCCGTTCAAGCTGGCGCACGCGCCCAAACATTCCGACGGCGTCATTCGGCCCGCCGCCGTTCACTTCACCGGCAACATGGTGTGTGTCATGGGTCCGAACGGCGGGTCGCACCTCGATCAGTTCTTTTCGATCGTCACCGACAATGAGCTTTGCCCGACGATCGGCATGAAAACCGGCGGATACAGCAATACCTGGGAGTGGGAGGAGGACGTCGTCTTCCCCACCACCGGCAGGCCCGTTGTCCGATTCATGTGGAACATCGGCCATACCATTTCACCCAACGGGAAAATCGTCGAGGGCGACCCGCCGGACGTTGGCGAATTTATCCCTCTGACGCGCGACAACTTTGCGCGCTACGATGACCTGTTGCTCGCCCGAGCGCTGGAAATCCTGGCGAATAACTGAGTCATCTCGATGAGTGCAACTGCTCCGTCCGCGGGCTTTCTGGCGTATTACAAAAACCTGTCACTGGGTGTGAAGATCCTCGTATGGATGGGGATCGGAATTGTCGTCGGCATTGCGGCGGGCGAAGATGCAATGGTCGTGCGGCCGGTTGGCGACCTGTTCATCAGGCTCCTGCTCATGGCCGCGATTCCGCTGGTGTTTTTCAATCTGGTTGCGGGAATCACCAGTCTCTCCGATATTCGTATCCTCGGCCGTCTTGGCTTGAGGACCGTCACCTACTACGTCGCAACCACGTCGGTGGCGCTGACCCTCGGGCTCGGGTTGGCGCACTGGTTGAAGCCTGGCGAAGGCATGCAGCTGAGTCAGCCCGTGAATCAGAGTTTCGGCGAGGTGCCCAGCGTCATGCAGGTTATCGTCGACCTGTTCCCGGAGAACGTTTTCCGAGCCTTCAGCTCGGGTAACGTGGCGCAGGTTGTCGTGTTCGCCATTTTCATCGGCGTTGCGACCTTGCTGCTGCCTCCCGATCAGAAGGAAAAGCTCAAAACCGGCTTTGTGACCGTCGCGATGCTGCTTCGCGAACTCGTTCGCGTCGTTTTGTATTTCGCGCCGATCGGCGTCGGCGCTCTTGCCGCGGCAACCGTCGGCGAGTATGGCAACGCGATCTTTGGCCCGCTCGCCAAGTTCATCGGCAGCGTCTGGCTGGCTCACGTCATCATGGTTGTTTTCTACATGGTCCTGCTGTTTGCGATGACGCGTCGGTCGCCGATCCAGTGGCTAAAAACGACTGCGCCTCTCTACGCCACGACGGCGGCAACCTGCAGCAGCCTCGCGAGCCTGGTCGTCTCGATGAACGTCGCACAGAACCGGCTCAAGATTCCGGAGAGAATCTACAGCTTCACGCTGCCGCTTGGGGCTCAGCTGAACAAGGACGGCACAGCGATCATGCTGACCACGGTGCTGCTGTTCACGGCGCAGGCGGCCGGCGTGGAGTTCTCGCTGGCGGAACAGTTCACCATCGTCCTCGTGGGATTGGTGCTTTCCGAAGGATCGGGCGGCATACCCGGCGCCGGGTTGGTCATCGCGCTGATTTTCGTCGAATCGTTTAACCTTCCGCTGGAGATTGCCGGCATCGTGGCGGGCATCTACCGGCTGATCGACATGGGCGGAACGACGGTCAACTGCATGGGAGATCTGGTTTGGACAACGGTCCTGTCCGACATCGAAGACCGGAAACCGCCGGCGGGAAAACCTGCGGGGGCGGACCAGTGATTTCCAAGAGAAACGCGCGCATTCCCGAGTCGTCGACCGTCGCCATTGCCGATCTCGCGGCCCGAATCCGGCGCGAGGGCCGTGAAGTCATCGATTTTTCCGCGGGCAGGGCGGCCGAACATTCGCCACGGGTCGTTTGTGACGCCGCGATCGCAGCCATGCACGATGGCAAAACGCATCAGGTGGAAGCGCGCGGTTTGCCGGAGTATCTGCATGCATGTTCGGACAAACTCGGGCGGGTGAACGGGCTGGACCTGGATCCGGCAAATAACGTCATTGCGACGCTTGGCTGCAAACAGGGGCTGGTGTTGTCACTGCTCTCGGTAATCGACGTCGGCGACGAGGTCATCGTCGAAGATCCCTGTTTTGTCAGTTACGCGCCGACGATAGCGCTGTTCGGCGGTGTGCCGGTGGCGGTGCCGACCGATCCCGACCGTCGGTTCTGTTGGTCGGAAGAACGGTTGGACGCGGCGGTTACGGACAAGACAAAGGCGATTCTGTTCTGCAGTCCTCACAACCCTGCCGGCACGGTACACCGGGCGGAGGATTTGCAGGCCATAAGAAACGTCGCGATACGGCATGAGCTGACCGTCATTGCCGATGAGATCTACGAAGCGGTTACCTGGGGCGGCAGAAAACACCTGCCGATCTACTCGATGCCGGATATGCAGTCGAGAACGATTGGACTCATGGGCATGACGAAAACCTACAGCATGGGCGGCTGGCGTATCGGTTACGCCTACGCGGCCCCGGACTACATCGAGGCGATGACCAAGGTCCAGCAGCACCTCATGACCTGCGCCAGCTCGTTCGCTCAGCACGGCGCGGCAAAGGCGCTCCAGGTGGACGTCATCGAATCGATGGGACCCCTGTGGAAGGAATGGGAAACGCGCTGCGAATACGTAACGGGGGAATTGGACGCGCACGAAAACCTGAGCGTGTCGATGCCCGAAGGCGGTTTTTACGCCTGGATAAACGTCGAAAGAACCGGCCTTACGTCGAAGGAATTCTGTACCCGGCTCATTCGAGAAAAACAGGTGGCCGCCGTTCCGGGCGGTTCCTTCGGGCCGGCGTCCGACCACTACGTCCGACTCACCTGCGTCCGGTCCTGGGACGAAGTCCGCGAAGGCGTGCGGCGTGTGCTGGAATTTGCCGACGGACCGTTCTGAAACAAGTCTCCCAAATTCGACACCTGTCAATAAAAAGTTGACAGGTGTCGAATAAATGCGGCATCCTCGATGACAACAAGAAACGTCCGTTGAGAAATCCGCGGCTAAGGACGCGCGGATTAGTTTGGGGGAGCACAGAATGGCGGCAACACGGGGCGGCTCGAGGATCTCGGGCCTATTGGGGCAGGCGCTGGCGGCCGTGACGGCATCGCTTTTCATGCAGACGTCAGCCGTAGCGCAGTCCGGCGAAGACGCGTCCGGCGATGCGGACGCCCTCGAGGAGATCCTGGTCACGGGTTCACGTATCCGTCGGTCGGCGGAATTCGATCTGCCGGTTCCCGCGCAGACGCTGTCGAGCCGCGACCTGGAGATTTCCGGTGTCAACGAAATCAGCGAGGCCATTGCCGAACTGCCGTCCATCACGCCCGCTATCACGAGCGAAACGAGCCAATCGAGCACGCAAAGCAGCGGCCAGTCGACGATTTCGCTGCGAAATCTCGGTTCGAGCCGCACGCTGACGCTGATCGACGGCCGCAGAACGGTTGGCAACACGTCTACCGGAAGTACGATCAGCCTGGACACGGTTCCCGATGCGTTTATCGAGCGTATCGAGGTCATCACCGGAGGGACGTCGGCCGTATACGGCTCGGACGCGGTGACCGGCGTCGTCAACGTCATTACCCGCGACAGCTTCGAGGGATTTCTTCTGAATACGCGGGTGGGAACCTCCGAGGAAGGCGGCAACGAGGAATACGGCATAGAAATCGCTGCCGGCGCGAACTTCGACAACGGCCGCGGCAACGTCATGTTTTCGCTGGAGTGGGATCAGGAAGAGCCCATTTTCGAGTCCGAACGCGACAAGGCGATGATTGCGCTCGAACTCGACGCCAATACGAACGACCAGCCGGACGAACTGGAACCCAATCTGAGCTCGAATATTCCCGGCGGGCTGTTTGCCGGAAACTCGGGGGATGCGCTGAATCCGGACGGGGATTCGAGCTTCTGGTTCTTCGACAACGGCGGCACCGGTGTGCTGACGCCCGACTTTTCCACCGGCGACAACGGATTCAATTTCCTCGGCCCGGAGACAATTTCGATACCTCGCGATCGCGTGCTGGTCGCCGGTAAGCTGAACTACGATCTGTCGGACCACGTCGAATTTTTCACGAGCGCGCATTATTCGACCGTCTATACGAAATCCGAGCGTGTCGCGGATACGGCCAACTCGGGCAGGCTTGCCGCCAATTTCCCGATTTTCCTCGCCGACGGGGTGACGCCGCATCCGTTCGTGCCGCAGGAGATATTCGACGACGCGGTGGAACTCGGAAACGATAGCGTGTTCTTCCGCCGCCGTTGGATCGAAAACGGCAACCGGTTCCGCGAATCGGACAACGACACGCTGCGGCTCTGGGCCGGTTTCCAGGGTGATTTCGGGGAGTCCTGGACGTACGAGGCAAGCGTCGGCTACGGTGAATGGCGTCGCGCACAAAGCCGTGTCGGCGACCTGGTCATACCGAACTACCAGGCGGCCATCGACGTGGAGTACGTCGACCCGGCGAATCCCGACCTCGGTCTTCAGTGCGCCAACAGTTTCGCGCGCGGCGCCGGCTGCGTGCCGATCAATCCGTTTGGGCTGGGTTCCGTCACCGAGGAGCAGGTAGATTGGATCATTCTTCGCGATCAGCTAAGGGCAATGAATCGAACCTCGACGGCTTCGGTCTGGGCTACCGGAGACGTCCTGGATCTGCCCGCGGGGCCGCTCGGCGTTGCCGTGGGTTACGAATACCGCAAGGAGCAGAGCCAGACGCGCTGGGATCCGATCAGTACGTCCGGCGGCGGCACCGTGACTCAGCAGGTGAACCAGGACGGAGAACAGGACGTCAATGAGTTCTTCGTGGAAGTCATCGCGCCGGTGCTCAGCGGCGTACCCGGCGCCGAGTCGCTGACCGTGGAGGCCGCGGTCAGGGCCAGCGACTATTCCACGGTCGGCTCGGTAACCAGTTTCAAGTACGGGCTGACGTGGCAGCCGTTGGAAGACGTCCGGTTTCGGGCTTCTTTTGCAGAAGCGAATCGGGCGCCGAACAACATCGAGCTGTTCAGCCGCGGATTGGGCAGCCAGGGTCCACTAGACGATCCCTGTGACACGGTGACGGCAACCTCGGTGGGCGCGTTCGACGATACCTGTCGCGAGGACCCCGTGGTCGCGTCCATCATCGCCGCAAACGGTGTGTTCATCGACGAGAGTCTGCAGGTGCAACAGCCGACGGTGGGGAACGGGGAACTGAACGAGGAGACCGCCGAGACGCTCACCGTCGGACTGGTGTTCACGCCGCGGTTTCTGGAAGGACTCAGCCTGGCGATCGACTACTACGACATCGAGATCGAAGACGCCATCGCGGAGATCAACGCCGAAGATATCCTGGAAATCTGCTATTCGTCAGGCTCGTTTTCCACGCCGTCCTGCTCTATTCCGGTGCGCGATCCCGTTACGGGTCAGCTGGACGAAGTCGTCGAAACGTCGCTCAACATCAACGCGTTGCGGACGTCGGGAATCGACCTCACGGCGCGGTACGGATTCGAGCCGAACGAGACCGACATCCCGGGAATCCGGCGTATCCCCGGCAGCCTCGATTTCGGTCTGACACTGACAAAAGTCGAGGAACTCGAAGAGGAGGCGCCCGTTCCGGGAACCGATGAGACGTTTATCGAGGACGACCTCGGGCTGCTGGGTTCGCCCGAGTATCGCGCCCGCTTTTCCGCGAATTGGTATCACGAGCGGTGGAGCATAGGCTGGCGGATGAGTTACGTCGGAGAGATGCTGAATGACGACAACGGCCGCAATCGTCGGACGGCGTGCCGCGAGTTCAACAATTGCGGTGACAAGATCGCGCTATTTCTCGACGGAGAGTACACGCACAATCTTCGTTTCGGATACGACCTTCAGGACCTGTTCGGAAACAGCGAATCGCGGCTCTACTTCGGAGTCAACAACGTCGGTAACAACCAGGGACCCGTGTTGTACGCCGAGGGCAACACCGTTGGCGAGAATCACCATGCGTTGTACGACATCAACGGTCGCTATTATTACGGTGGAGTGGAGTTCCAGTTCTGACCGGGAATTCGTGTTGTCACTGTCCGCGTAAACGGCGGCCTGCTTCTCGGGCGGGCCGCCGTTCGTTTCGGCCGGACGACGTGTGCAATACGCTCGATATCTGCAATACTCGGTTCACGAGAATCGTTGGGTATTCAAGTGGCGCGGACCGGGTCATCTGCCGCAATCGGGTGGTTTTCACACTATAGACGCTGGTCGCTGAGCGCGAAGATACTCGTGTGGACGGTGTTCGGCGTATTCGTCGGCATGGTGTTCGGGGAACAGGCCGGCAGCCTGCGACCGTTGGGCGATTTGTTCATGCGGCTGCTGCTGATGGCGGCGATTCCTCTGGTCTTCTTCAATCTGGTGTCGGGTATAAGCGGACTGACCGACACCGGCGGATTGGGGAAACTCGGCATCAGAACGCTTCTCTATTACCTCGCGACGACGAGCGCCGCACTGACGGTCGGTCTGGCCGTCGCATTTTTCATAGAGCCCGGCAGCGACATGCGGTTGACCAGCGAGATCGACGAGTCGGTTGCCAACATGCCGGGGCTGTCGCAGGTGCTGCTCGACATGGTGCCGTCGAACATGTTTCTGGCCTTCAGCAGCGGCAACGTCGTTCAGGTCGTTGTCGTCGCCGTTTTCCTCGGCGTTTCGATTCTGCTGATTCCTCAGCCGCACAGGGAGAACCTGAGGGACGGTTTTGCGCTGATCACCAGCCTTCTGAAAAAGCTGGTGGGTCTCGTTCTGGCGTTTTCACCGATCGGCATCGCGGCGCTCGTCGCGGCCAGCGTGGGACAGTTTGGCGGGGCGCTTTTTGGGCCGCTGGCCAAGTTCATCGGAACCGTCTGGGCGGCACAATTGGTCATGGTCTGCGGGTACTTGAGCATTCTGCGGCTGTCGACGGGGCGCGCGGTTTGGCCCTGGCTTCGCAAGACGGGGCCGTTGTACGCAACAACCGCCGCAACCTGCAGCAGCCTTGCCAGCCTGGTCGTGGCGATGGAAGTTGCGCGCAAGCGCCTGAAACTGCCGGAGAACGTTTACAGCTTCACGCTGCCGTTGGGGGCGCAGCTCAACAAAGACGGTACGGCGATAACGCTCGTTGTCGTACTGCTGACGACTACCCAGGCGTTGGGCATCGAGTTTACGGTCCCCGATCTCCTGGCGGTGGTTTTTGTGGGACTGATCTTGTCGGAAGGATCGGGAGGCGTTCCCCAGGGCGGCCTGGTGCTTGCGTTTATCTTTTTGCAGTCGTTCAACCTGCCTCTGGAAGTCGCGGGTGTTCTGGCGGGGGTTTACCGACTCGTCGACATGGGCAATACGACGGTGAACTGCATGGGCGACATGACGTGGACGACCGTCGTGTCCGACAGGTTCGACGGGGTCCGTGGATTGGCGACGGGCCGGTATTGAGGACGCCCCCGGGGTTCACCCTGAACTCGCGAAACGCCATTTACCGGTGTTCGTGGCGTCGGCCTGCGGTTCGTTTGTCAAACACGTCGCTCGCCGGCAAAGCGCGACTTCGACTGTAACAAACCGGATCGTCTCGCAGTCTAAGGTATGAGTACTGCATTTTGAAACGCGCGGCAGACTATCGAGGGGGATGGGCTGAGCTATCCATCGGACGAAGCGATCATGGCGAAGATCCAGGACGGGCACCTCGACCTTCTTGGGGTTTTGTTCTCACGCCATTCGAAAAAGGCCTATGCGCTCTGTTATCGCATGGTGGGAGATGGCCATGTATCCGAGGATCTCGTTCAGGAATCCTTCCTGCGGGTTTTGCGTTTTCGACAGAATTTCCGCGGTGACGCTTGTTTTACGACCTGGCTGCACCGCATCGCCACCAACGTCTGTCTCGACCATCTCGGTGCGAGACGCAAGGAAACCGAGGCCTTCCGGGAATTGGCGGCCGAACCGGCCGATATCGGCTCCCAACCGGCGCCCGACGACAGCGACGTTGCGATAGCCAGAGCCGCTTTTGAGGCGCTTTCACCCGATCAGCAGGAACTCCTGGTGATGAGCCGTATCAACGGTGTCGGCTACAGAGAGATCGCCGTCCACTACGGCGTGACGGAAGGCGCAGCCCGCGTGCGCGTGCATCGAACGGTGCGCGAGCTCAAGTCGAACGTCGCGAGATTAACGGAAGCGGAGTCATGAGCTGCGAACGGGCGAACGACCTGATTATTGACGCGCTCGTCGAGCCGCTCAGCCCCGAGCATCTGGAAGAGTTGCAGCAACACATTGCGAGCTGCCGGGCCTGCGCCGCCGAGGCGGCCGGCTACCGGGAGCTGTGGCGGCAATTGGAAACCGTGGCAATACCCGAAGCAGGGCCGGACGGTCTCGATCGGCTGCAAAAGGCCGTCCTTGACGAGTTCGGCGACGAAATCGGATCCGCCGGACGAGGGACTCGCCCGCCGTCCGTGGATCGGTTCGCCGTGCCGCGGCGAATCGCCGCGGCTATCGTCCTGGTGGCTCTCGGCGCGGCGCTGGCAATCGGGCTCGAAGGCCGCTTCGATCGGAACGAGCGTGGTGAGACGGCAATCGACGACCGCGCCCGCTACCTGCTCGTCATGACCGAAACGCAGGAGGCGCCGGAACTCGCCGCGCAGGCGCAAAGTGAGTTGCAGGAATGGTTTGCAGGCTTGGTCGAACAGGGAATCATGGAGTCGGGAGCCGGCCTGAGCGAAGGCCCGCCGGTTGGCACACCTCCCGACGGCACGCTCCTGAACGGCCCGGTGGCGGGTTTTATCGTCATTCGCGCGGCCAACGATCAGGAAGCGCGCCGGATAGCGTTCAATTCGCCCGTCATCGACTACGGCGGCTTCATCGAAATCCGTGCGATCGACGACGGGGATCCGGACCGGTAGTCCTCGAAGTACCGAAGCATCCGCAGAGCCGCGCGCCGAAGCGCCGATTGAATGGGCGAACGAACCGACGCGTTCCGTGGCCTATGTAACGAACGCCGGTTCGTTTCAGTCTAATTGAATATGCACAAACAATGCGGTACTGCCCCGGAGGTAAGACTCCTGGCGCACTCTCGCCGCTCCAGCGTGTTTAGACAATTCGAGGTGCTCAAATGAATTACGCCAATACAAAACGAATTCTCTTTCTGTTGTCGGTCGCGCCGATGTCGACCGCGTTCGCCGAATCGGCTCACGACGCGCACGAAGCGGCGGCCGAACCGAATATCAGGAGCGCCGAATTTCGGGACATCAGGAAGCATCTCACCGGGAGGTGGGTGGGAGAGTATACGAACGGTACGCTCGAAGATCCCGCCGAATGGAACCCGGTCGAAGTTCGGTATCTGTCGAACGGGAATGGCTCGGCAATCATAGAAACCTACTACTACGGCGACTCCGAGAGTCCCGGCATGTCGACTATCTATTATCCCAACGGCGCCGATCTTCAGCTGACGCACTACTGCGGTGCGCAGAATCACCCGCGGATGAAGTCGGTAAGCTACGACGAAGACACGCGAACTTATGCGTTTCGGTTTCTCGACATCACGAACCTGCACGACAAAGCCGACTACCACTCCAAGTCTCTCGACCTGACTTTCGTCACCAACGACAACATTCTCATCCAGTATTCCGGCGACGTGCGCGGCAGAACGGCCGTGCAAACCTACAATCTCAAGCGAAGCTCTGCCGACTGAACGGAGATCGACCATGAATGCACTCCAGCTTGTCCCGTTGATTGTTTTGTCGGCGTCGGTTGCCGGCACGCCGGTATCGTCATCCGAGGAGTGGCTGTTCGAGAACCAGGGAGCGCTTCCGGAAAAATCCAACGCGCTGCAAACTGCTTTTGCGCGGCTCAAGCGCCTGGAGGGGTTCTGGGACGAAGCCGAATACGGGCGGGTCGTCGAGTACCGTTTGACCGGAGAAGGGTCGGCGCTCATCGAGGAATTCATCGGTGACCCGCCGATGACAACCGTATACCACCTCGATGGAGACGATCTGCGCATGACGCACTACTGCAACGCCGGTAACCAGCCAAGGATGAAGGCGGCCGTCTACCACGACGATACGCTGAAGTTCGATTTTGTCGACGTGACCAATCTGTCGTCGCCATCCGCCTATCACACGCGAACGCTCGACGTCGTTTTTCAGGACGAGGATCACGTGGTCCTGAATTTTGTCGGCCTCAAGGACGGCAAGGAAATTGCGACGACTCACAGCCTCACGCGGAAACGAAGCGCGCCCGGTAAATCACCTGTCGAGGAATGACGGCATCAGAGCCGTCCGATTCGTTGTTTCGGTGAGTTTATTGCGGATGAGGCGTTTGATCGGCGGGATCCTGTCCGCCAGCCTCAATCCGACGCCTCGGGCAATTTTCGCCACCGGGCGATCATCGGTGAAAAACCTGACCAGTTCGTTCGTGCCGTAATACATCGGCCTCGTCGTTCGCATGTGCCTGCGTTCGTATCTGGCCAGCAACGCCCTGGAGCCGATGTCCAGTTCCCGAGCCGCGGCGCCGGCAACTTCTTTCGCAAGGATATCCTGGCCACTGAGCCCCAGGTTGTAGCCGTGCGCCGTTACGGGATGCATGCCGACGGCGGCGTCACCGATCAGCGCAAATCGTGTGGTGTGAAACCGCGATGCGTGTACGCCGACCAGCGGATACGCGAATCGGTCGCTCACGAGCGTCATCTTGCCGTATCGGTTGCCGAATCGTTGCTGTATATCGTTGCTGAACTGCGTGTCACTCATGTCCATTATTACGTGACGCTGATCCATGGGCGCCGTTACGACGATAGACGACCGCCGGCCGGACAACGGCAACACGGCGAGCGTTCGTCCGTAATGAAAACACTCGAATGCGACGCCGTCGTGGGATCTTTCGTGTTCCATCCGGCTAACGATGCAAACGCGTCCGAAGTCCTGCATGGACGCCGGAATGCCCGCCATGCGGCGGGTTTCCGAAAACCGGCTGTCGGCGGCGACCACGAGCCGAGCCTGCAAGGTCCGGCCGTCGGACAGGGAGACGAAGGCGGACCGATCGTTCATCGACACGGAGGTCACGGTCAGGCCCGAAAGCAAGTCGACGTTGTCGAAACGCGTTGCCTCGCGAAAGAGTGCGGTCCGGATGAGGTGGTTCGAGACGATGAAACCCAGTGCGTCGATCGGCTCTGTCCCCGTGTCGAAATTCAGACAATAGGGTGAGCTGCCGTTCAGCACCGACGCTTTATTGATCGGGCTGCGCTCACCCGGCTCGAGCCGGTCCCACACGCCCAGTTCGCCAAGAATCCGAACCGATAGATGTGTCAAGGCGATATCCCGTCCGTCGAACTCCGGCGCCGCGAGTTCTTCATGCGGGCGCTTTTCGATCAGTGCAATTTGCAGACCGCTGAACGCGAGCGAACGCGCGAAACTCAGACCGGCGGGGCCGGCGCCAACAATAACGATGTCATAGTTCATCGGACGGTCCTCGATGTCGCTGCCCGGTATCGATTTCAAGCCTGCGCCTTCCGATTCCGGATCGCCGGTAAGCCGGCGATGGCCTGTCGAACCGCGATGGCGTGGCTTGAGTCGTTCCGCAACTTAGCGGACTGGAAGCCGGCACGCGATACGTAGATGTGCTGTGTTCGTCGGAAAGGGGGCAGGACAGGTACAGGAGACTATCCGCGCGGTTTGCGCAAATTCGGCGAGCTGGCTCAAGCTCAGTAGAATATTTATTAGCTATATATGAGTCTAAAGTGATCAGAAATAGATCGATAAGACAGTGATTTATCGACATATCGGTTCTGAGGAACAACCCACAAAAGTAATACACTTGATGCCCGAAGCAAATTTAGATCAAGTCTAAGGGTGTGTTCGTACCGTAACTCAAACACTTAGCGTCAGCTTGTGGTCTCGTTCGCCCATCTCGAATATTTCCACTGCGCAAAATGGACTCATAAAAAGTTGATCCGAAAGGATCAGTTTTTTATTGCACCATTTTGACCATAATCTTGGGTTGCGGTAGAAACCCGACACAATGTTTCGGCCGGTTTCGGGGGTGTGAAGCGCCCAGTGCAAGCCCATTCCCCAGGGTCAGGTCGTGCGAGCGGGAGCCGCGCCGGCTTGGCCATCGCGTGTGTCCCCTGCTCGGATAACAAGCAAACAACGGGTTCACTTGGGGAATAGGATGACTGAACGATCGGCGAACCGGCTTCCGCTATTCGCGGCTGGCCTGGCGTTTTTTCTTGCCTGCACGCTGCCTTTTGAAAACGCGGTGGCCGATCACGGAGGGTCCCACCACGTCAACCTCGGTTTGACGGTTCCCGCAAGCAGCAGCACGGGCCACTACACGGTGCGCTGGAACGGCAGTCCTTCGCATACCCTTCAGGAAAAAGTGGGAACGGGTTCCTACACGAATGCCGGCAGTCCGGCCTGGGGTAGCAAGTCGTTCTCCAACAAACCGAATGGCACCTACACCTACCGCGTCCGGAAGGAAACATGCACCGTCGAATGCACCTACCAATATACGCTGCCGCAGTCGATCACGGTATCGATCCCGCCGCCGCCGCCCATACTGCCGCCCACCGGCCTCACCGGGCCCAGCCTCGACTACGACGGGTCGTTCACGATCAGTTGGAACGCCTCCGTTGGAGCAACGTCCTACATCCTGCAGCGTAAATTCGGGTCCGGAAGCTGGTCACAGGTTTACTCGGGCAGCGCGACCAGCAAGGCTGAGACCTCGCTGACGTCCGGGATTGCCTTCTCGTATCGCGTGCAGGCCTGTTCAACCGGATGCTCCGCCTGGTCGTCGACGCACGTTACGACCACCGCGCCGATGCCGGCTGAACCGACGGGGCTGACCACACCCGTGCTGGACTATAACGGCGCGTATACCGTCTCCTGGAACACATCGGCGAATTCCACCCTTTATCAACTCGAGCGTAAGCCCTCGGGCGGCTCGTGGGCGCAGATTTACTCCGGAAGCGGCACCAGCAAAGCCGAGTCATCGATGGCGGTCGGCTTGTATTTCTACCGGGTTCGCGGCTGTAACGTCGAACTTCGCTGCAGCGGCTGGTCGGCGGAGAGCAACGCGCGGGTTGTAGAGCCACCCGCCACGCCCACCGGCCTCACAGGGCCGACGACCGATTACAACGGCGCCTATACGGTCTCCTGGAACACCTCCGCGAGGTCGACGAGCTACCAGTTGCAACGCAGGCTCGGTTCCGGTTCCTGGGCGCAGGTCTATTCCGGCAACTCGACGAGCCAGGCGGAGTCCTCGATGGCCGCCGGCGTCTATTCCTACCGCGTGCGTGGCTGCAACATCGAGTCGGTGTGCAGCGGCTGGTCGTCGACGCACGCCACCACGGTGCAGGCCCCACCGTCGACGCCCTCGGGCTTGACGGGTCCGGGGACGGACTACGACGGTTCCTATTCCGTTTCCTGGAATTCATCGACGAACTCGACGAGCTATCAGCTGCAGCGGCGGCTCGGTTCCAATGCCTGGTTGCAGGTTTTGAATTACAACACGACGAGCAAGGCAGAGTACTCGCTGGCCCCGGGCACGTATACCTACCGCGTCCGCGGCTGCAACGTCGAGTCGGTGTGCAGCGGCTGGTCGTCGACGCACGCCACCACGGTGCAGGAACCGCCCGGCGGGCCCTACATATCCAGTCCGGGATCGACAGAGTACGACGTGAATTTCACGGTCGCCTGGAACGCGGTAACCAATGCGACCCGTTACGAATTGCAGCGTCGACCGAGCACCGGCTCCTGGACCCAGATCTACTCCGGCACCGCGACGAGTTATGCGGAGACATCGGTGACGCCGGGTACCTGGCATTATTCGGTTCGTGGCTGCAATCCCGAATCGGTGTGCGGCGGGTGGTCGGGGTCTCGAATCACGACCGTCATCGGCCCGCCCGCGGCACCCACGGGGCTCACGGGCCCGGCGACCGATTACAACGGGTCTTACTCCCTGTCCTGGAATTCCGTGACCGACGCCACGAGCTACAGGCTTCAGCGCCGGCTCGGCTCCGGGGCGTGGAGTCAGGTGTATTCCGGTGATTCGACCGGTCATTCGGAGTCGTCGCTTCCGGCTGGAACGTACTCCTACCAGGTCCGTGGTTGTAACGTGGCGTCGGTATGCGGCAGTTGGTCTGCGACCCACGTGACGGTTGCACAGGCGGCGCCGTCGACGCCGACCGGCGTCACCGGCCCGGCCACCGATGCCAACGGCTCGTTCACGGTTTCCTGGAACAGCTCGACGAATTCGACCAGCTATCAGCTGCAGCGGAAACTCGATGCCGGCGCCTGGAGCACGGTTTACACCGGCAGCGCAACCAGCCAGGCGCAGACGACACTCCCACCCGGGGCTCATTCCTTCCAGGTGCGCGGCTGCAACGTCGAATCCGTCTGCAGCGGCTGGTCTGCCGTGCACGTCACGGTCGTCGAAGGTCCACCGTCGGTCCCCTCCGGGCTGACCGGGCCGGCGACGGATTACAACGGGTCGTATACCGTCTCGTGGAATACCTCGGCGAACTCGACCGGCTACGAGCTGGAACGCCGATTGGGAGGCGGTGCGTGGAGCACGATCCATTCGGCGGCAGGCACCAGCGTTGCAGAGTCCTCCATGGCGGCCGGCACGTATTCGTATCGGGTGCGCGGCTGCAACGACGAGTCCGTTTGCAGTAGCTGGTCGGCCACGCATACGACGACGGTTGAACCGTCGCCGTCAACGCCGACCGGGCTGACGGGTCCGACCACGGACAGCAACGGCACCTTTGCGATCAGCTGGGATGCCTCGGCCTATTCGACGAGCTACCACCTCGAACGGCGATTCAATGGTGGACCCTGGACGCGGGTTTACACGGGCAGCGAGACGAGCGCACGCGAGGTTGCGCTGTCGCCGGGTACGTACACTTACAGCGTGCGCGGCTGTAATGCCGAAGTGCTCTGCAGCGGCTGGTCGTCGACACACGACGTTGTCGTGCCGCAGGGCGCGGGAGACTGGCAGACAACCGACGCCGGTGATTTTCCGGATGCGGGTGTTATCAATCCCACCGTCCCGACCGGCGACGTCGGCAACAACAGCGTCGGCGCGCTGCGCGGCAGCGGCAGCGTGTCGGGCGGGCAGGCCAGTTATTCCATTCCGGTTGTCGTGCCGCCCGGCAGGAAGGGCATGCAGCCGTCGGTATCGCTGAACTATTCCTCCTCGGGCGGCAACGGCGTTGCCGGCGTCGGGTGGGGGTTGACTGCCGTGTCCGCCATTTCCCGCTGCGCGGCAACGCCGGTGCACGACGGGTTTACCGCGGCCGTTCAGTACGACTCCTCGCGTGATCGTCTCTGTCTCGACGGCCGGCGCCTCGTGGTGACGAGCGGTAACTACGGATCGAGCGGGGCGGTTTACCGCACCGAGTTGGACGTCTTCGCCCGCATCACCCAGTTCGGCGGCATGAACGATCCAACGACCTATTTTACGGTCGACTACAAAGACAACCGCATCGCCTATTTCGGTTACAACGCCGGCTCGCGTCATAGCGCATCCGGGCGCTCTCAGGTTTTGACCTGGGCAATCTCGGACATGCAGGACCGGTCCGGGAACACCATTACCTACGACTACGTCGACCACGGGGATGGCGAACACAACATTGAGGCGATCCATTACACCGGGATCAACGGCGCCGCCGGCGACCGTCACGTCCGCTTTGGCTATGAACCGCGGCCGGACGTCCGCACGTCTTACATGGCCGGCGGCAAAACCCGCAGCACACAACGTCTGAAGACGATACGGACCGAGTATCAGTCGACGCTCGTCCGGGAGTACACGCTGGACTACGGCGCCGTGAGCCTGTCGTCGAGCCGCAGTCTGCTGCGCGGTGTTCAGGAATGTGCCTTCGAGAACGGCGTCACCGCGCACTGCCTGCCGCCAACGACCTTCGAGTGGCAGGAAGCAACGCCGCGATACGTTGGCGAGCGGCTGCAGTTCTCGGACCCGAACAACCTGATCCAGGGCACGGTAGACCCGACAACCGGCCGGGAAATCATTCACATCGACGAGCGTAAGCTGCAAGACGTGATGCCGCACGGCGATCAGAACGGCGACGGCGTTAAAGACTGGGCCGGCCTCACCGTCAACGCCGAAGGCGAGGTGACCGGAACGCATGCGAACACGCTGGCGAATTGTTTCAGGTCGTCGAACGCGATCGCTGTGACCTGCCTGCAGGCCGACTTCAACGCCGATGGTCTGACGGACAGCATCCGCAGCAACAATCAGGTGTTCGAGTACAGGTTGTCGAACTACCCCGGCGAACCCGTGAATTCCTGGGTGGCAACGGGCGTGAAGTGGGGCGACAACGGCCCGCAGTTCGGTACTCGGCACGATCACCCGCTGGCATTCGCCGATTTCAACGGCGACGGCTGGGTGGACATGGCGATCAAGCAGAACTCGCAGCTCTGGATCTATTTCCATTCGCAGAGCCTGACCGGCGTGCCTTACACGAACTCGGACCGGCGCTGGCTGTTGGACTATGGGATCTCCTCGGGCGGCGGTTATTACGAAACTACGAATATCCAGATTCCGGGCGACATGGACGGTAACGGCACGCCGGACATCGTCGTGTCGAGACCGCCCGGTGGTGGCGAAGCTCCCGGGCTGCCGGTGCCCAATTACATGGTCCTGACGTTCTCGATGCCCGGGGGCGGCATGATTTTCACGACGCGAAGCTTCACGAATCTCGCCGTCACGCCGACGATGAATGCGCATTTTTTCCATGACGTAAACGGCGACGGCTTGCAGGATCTCGTGTCGGTTTCACCGACCACCGAAAACCTGCAGTACCGGCCCAATACCGGATTGGCATTCGAAACGAACTGGCTCGATCTGGGTTTCGGCGTGCCGATGCGGACCGGCACCTACCAGCCGGCGCCGCAGGAATGGGAAGATTTCGAGGGTCCCGCCATGTCCAAAATCCTGGTCATGGATTACGACGGCGACGGTAAGCAGGAGATTCTGTTCGCCAACACGGTATTGGCGTCGAGCTGCGCGCTTACGACACAAGGTCCGGGCCTGCCGAACGTCTGGAAGTGCGACGACGACCTCTACGGCGAATACGACGAAGTGAATCCGTTCAGTAACTACTGGCCGATCAATTCGGGCGTCCTGGACAATTCGATACGTAACTTCCGGGGCTACCGGCTGGTCGAGGACGCAAGCGGCAACATCACGGGTGTTCAGTTCGCAACGAGCATTTACGGATCCGCCTCCCAAACGGCGGTGGTTGACGCCACCGGCGACGGCTTGCCCGATATCGTGACCGTGCAGGGCTGCCGCCCGAACATCACCTGCGAGTTCAATCAGGAGACGGCCGGCAGACCGGGCACGCGCCAGAGCTCCACCCGGGTCCCGGGTGCTTACCTGGTCCGCAACGTCGGCACCGCCGCGCAGACCGGCGCGCAGGAGTTCGAGTTTGCCGGCTACGACCTGATGAACGTGGCCGAGGACGGGTTCGGCAACCGTGACGAGTGGACCTACAAGCCGCTGTCCAGTGACGCTTACGATACGGCCGATAGCGACTACTACAAACCGGATCACAAAGAAGCAGGGACTTATCCCGACTATTTCCACTTTGCATCCAGCATGAACGTGGTTGCGGACCACCGCGCCAGCAACGGTGTCGGCGGGTTGAACAGTACCAAATACCGCTATCGCGGCGCGATGTTCAACAACAAGGGACGCGGTTTTCAGGGCTTCAAGTCGATTATTGCTGAGGAAGACGTTTACGGCTCGGGTCATGCTCTGGCCGGAACCGACAAAGTTACACGTACCGACTTTCATCAGCAGTGGCCACTCTCCGGGCAGGTTGACAAAGCGTGTACGTGGCTGGCAACCGATGCCGTCACGGACGACAATCCGGCCTGCGCCAGCGTACTCTCGCTGACCACGGTCAATAGCATCCGCAATGTTGCCACCAGTGGCGGTGCGCGCTTCGTGGCCGTGGAAGATCAGACGGCTGAAACGTTCGATCTGGTCACCCGTGCCAGCGTGATAACGCGGCGGACGCAGCGCGGCTTCGACGATGCTGGAAATGTCACAAGCGAGACAGTAGATCACACCGACGACTGGACGACCAACAACAGTCAGACGACTCGCAGCTACACACTGGACTGGGTGAACTGGTGGCTCAATCGGGTCGATAGCCAAACCGTAACACATAATCCCGTTACGGCGAGGCACGTCAACAGTCCGGCCATCGCCTCCGGTACCGATGGAGTGAAGTCAGTTACGACCAACTACACACAGTACTACGCGACACAGCGGCTGCCATCCACCGTTGTCGTCTCATCAAACGATTCGTTGGCGACACTGACCACCGTAACGCAATACAACGCGCGGGGATTGCCGACACAGGTTTCCGTGACTGGCACTGGCGTCACCGGGCCACGGACGGTGGATACCAACTATTCGGACAACGGCACGGTGTATTCCCCCGACGGCTATTTCCCGTTTACGATCACGAACGCGCTTGGCCACGAATCGGAACAGCATACGGACCCCAAACATGGGCAGCCGACAAGTCAGTGGGATGCTAACGGTCTCGTTACAACCACGGCCTACGATGCCTTCGGCCGCGTGTCGGAATTGACGCCGCCCGGCCAGCCCACCGCGCATCAGCGCCATTTCTGGTGCGGCGGTGCAACGTCCTGTCCTTCCGGTGCGGCGTTTGCGGTAAAAACCTATCGCGCGGGTGCGCCGGAAACGCATAGTTTCCTCGACCAGTTCGGCCGGGAGCTGCAGTCGTCGTCTCAGAACTTCGCGGGCACGGGTTTTGTCAACGTGTCCACGAGTTACGACGAACGCGGCAATACGACGTTTACCTCGGTCCCGTACGATCCCGGCGCGGGCGAGCCCGCAACCATCGGCACGCGGTTCCTGAGCTTCGACGCGCTGGGCCGGTTGCAAAGCAAGGAGATCGATCAGTCCGGCGGCGGCGTGTTCCTGACGTCGTACAGCTACAGTGGGCTGCAGACCTCGATCAATGCCGGCGGCTTGCTGATGCATCGCATCTACAACGGTCTCGAACAGCTCGTGGAAACCCAGGATGCGGAAGGCGGCTACACGCGTTATGCGTATGACGGCGCGGGCAATCCGATTGCTGTGCAGGACCCGAATCTCAACACGATTACGGCGTCCTACAACGCCTTCGGCCACAAAGGCTGGGTGAACGATCCGAACATGGGATTAAAAACCTTCGACTCCAACGTTTTGGGTGAAGTAGGAGCCGAGTTGGATGCCAACGGAAACACGATCAGCCTGCAGTATGACGTGCTCGGTCGTTTGAGAGAGCGCAGTGTTAACGGAGCGCTGACCGGAAGCTGGCACTACGACAACGGTGCCGCTGACAAGGGTTTGGGATTGCTGGACTATGAAGACAGCCACCTGAGGTCGGACGGCAGCGGCTTGCGAAAGTACTATTTCTACAGCTCTGTCGCTAGCGGTCGCAAGGATCTAACCCGGGTCAGACACAGCTTGTATACCAGCACTCCAGCCAACGCCACCGACTACGACGTGGATTATTTCACGGACAGCTATTATGCGCGCCCGAAAGGCGTGCGTTATCCGGGTGGCATAGGCGTAGCCTTCGCGTACAACTCGGGCGGTTACTTGACGCACGAACTGGACGCCTCCAGCACCTACGTGATCCGTCAGGTCACGGCGCGCGACTCACGCAACCGGGTGAAAACCGCCTCGCTGAACGACGGGCTCCTGAACCACAGCGCGGATTATTACGACGCCAGCGGCCAGATGAGGTCGATTGCGGTCACCGGCCCCGGCGGGAGCGTGCACGATCTCTATTATGAGTACGACGTGTTCGGCAACCTCGACTACCAACGCACGACGTACGCCGGCGCGACCTCGACGGAGAGCTTTACTTACGACAACCTGCACCGGCTGACGCAGAGCACCCGCGTACTGCCGAGCGGTTCGTCAACGATCAATTACGCCTACGACGCCGCCGGCAATCTGACGCTGAAGGACGACTACGCGTCTGTCTATACCTACAACCCCGGCCGGCCGAACGCGGTGGCCTCGGTGACCAAGGTGGGCGGTGGCGGCACGGTGACGTTCGGCTACGACGCCAACGGCAACCTGACCACGGGTGACGGCAAGACGCTGACGTACAACGCGTTCAACAAGCCGACGTCGATCACGGCGGGGGGCATCACGTCGGGCTTCTTCTACGGATCGGATCTGTCGCGCTACAAGCAGACGAAGAGCAACGGCGAGACGATTCTTTATCTCGACAAGCTGATGGAGATAGTCACGGTCGGTTCGACCACGGACTATCGTCATTACATCAGCGACGTGGCGATCCTGACCAAAACCGGCGCTCTGAACGATCCATCGCCGAGCATCAGCTTTCTGCACCGCGATCGTCTGGGCAGTCTGGCGACGATTACGGATGAAATGGGGTTGAATGCGCAGGCGAGAGGGTTCGATCCGTTCGGAAAACCTCGGGATGGCGACTGGGCGGACCGGAGCCCATCGACGCTGGATAGCGTGATTACGGACCGGGGGTTCACCGAGCACGAGCATCTGGACGAGTCGCAGCTCATTCATATGAACGGAAGGGTTTACGATTATAACCTAGGGCGGTTTCTGAGTGTGGATCCATTCATTCAGGCGCCGGGGAACAGTCAGAGTCTGAATCCTTATTCATACATCATGAATAACCCACTCGGTGGAGTTGATCCAAGTGGCTATACGTCGTGCTCAGGTGATGACAAACGAAAATGCTCAAAAGAAATCGAAGTGACAACCGCTGACGGCAGTGTGCATACGGTAACTGCTACGCTCACGGCGGATGGAGACAACGTAACAATTGTTTTCACTGGTCAAAATATGGACGCAGTGCAAAAAGCGGCAGAAGCCGGCGTAAGTAGTCTACAGAACAACGATTTCGGCAGCATCGAACAAATCGGAGGGCAGGTAAGCGTAAACAACACCTACTTCGGCCCTACCAGCAGGGGCGGTCGAGGTAGTGAATGCCCGCTTGGCTGCCATACAAGCGGGATCGAAGCTCCAGAAGTAACTCCAGAGTTAATAGAGTTCACGACGAAGTTCTACAAGAATCTGGCAGAAGACTTTCTGCCGCCAGCTGGCATCTATCACCTTATAACTGGTGAATACTATATGACTGGTGACGAAGCTTCCCGAGTTCTGGGGGCTATGGCAGCACTGCCTGTGGTGGGCGCTGCCAAGGGAGGCGCCCGCCCGCTGTTCCGTGCAATGAGAAAAGCTGACGACGGGACACCGGAGGTCGGCCCGTCGGCACGATCGCTCGGGGCTCGACCAGATGTCGATATTCCGGTAGATTGCGATGGTTGTGTTCATCCGGGGACCGGTGGGGTTTCCGCTTCGCCCGACTCACCATCCCATCTTCCGCCGCATCGGCGGCCACAAGAATTTGGCGGGACGGGGAAAGATCCTGTTTGGAAAATCGAGTCTGACTCACTGGGTGACGATCTCCGATTTGTGCCGGACAGCAAGACTCACGGGACTATCCAGCCGTCTAGGTCGATGACACTGGAAGAATATCAACAAGCACTCGGAGAAACCGTGTATCAGTGGGAAAGGCAATGACCAGAGAACAACTACGGGAACAGCTGAAGACTTGTTTCGAGTCGGATACTGATTTGCATAGCTTTCGTCAACTCTTGCTTAAGTACAAGAATGAAGGAGGGGATCAAAAGACCGCCGAAGAGGAACTTGAGATGCTTCGCGCTCATTTTTCGACAGAGAGCATCGAGGATCGTATTCTTGAGGTTTTGGACATAAATTCTGGATTCTGCATCCCGAGCATGCGTGTTTGGGAGGGAGAATAATCAACGAATAGTCAGGGTACCCGCAGAATACCGTAGCCAAGAACGAGGAAATATACAAAAGCGAGAAGTGTGCGTCTTTCAAGCACCTCATCATTGAGATGACAGGTTTACGAACTCCGCGAACGAGCGAGTGCCGCGAATCCGAACGCAACCAGCGCCGGCAGCGCCTGAACGTACAGAATGGACGTTTTCACCGTAATCGCGCCGAAGACGCCCGCCACGATCACACAGGACAAAAAGAACGCCTGAATTGGAAAGGCGTTTTCTTTTTTGACGGCGCCCCAAATCAGTCCCGCCGCTAGAAAGCCGTTGTACAAACCCTGGTTCGCGGTGAGCGATGCCGACCAGAATAATCAGGACAGAATAATCAGGACACCCAAGAAGTCGGATGCAAGAACAAGACGAAGGTTCCTAAATTTGGTAAACCTGGGTCACGGCTCAATCCATGGGGAGGAACACGATCGTTCGGAGACGATCCGTTAGACGCGTACTGGATCAGGCGGGGAGCCATCGACTATGATCGTCACTGCCAAGGAAAGGAATAGAAATTTGCTTAATGGAAGATCGAGATGTGTTTGCACACTTGCTGTATTTGCGATGTTTGGATGCAGTGACGACGACTTTTTCTTGGGCGGGTGCGGGCATGAGATTCGTGCTGAATATCCGTCACCTGAGCAAACTTACGTCGCGAGTCTTTTGGAAAGGAATTGTGGAGCGACAACCGACTATAGTACCGTGCTCATTCTTCGTCGATCGACGGACCCTATTTCGATAGAGACTCAAAACGAGGTATTGGTCATCGCGGGCCGAAGTTATATAAGCGTTGTGTGGGACAGGGACGATAAGCTGAGAATCGGGAACCCTGATGCCAGAGTTTTTCAACGTAAGACCAAATGGAATGACGTGTCTATTTCCTATGGCGATGAATCGATTGTGAACTAGACAAAGAACTGGTCAGGGAGTAATCAGGACACCCACGAAAAGTAGCCGCCAGCGGCCGCAAGGACCTGACGCGAGTCCGACACCGCTTCTACACGGGCGGGAACCCGTCGAACGCCAGCGACTACGATGTGGACTATTTCACGGACAGCTATTATGCGCGCCCGAAAGGCGTGCGTTATCCGGGCGGCATAGGCGTAGCTTTCGCCTACAACTCGGGCGGTTATCTAAAAATGGCAATTAGGACACCCATCAAACGATAGTAAGAAGAACAATGAGGACACCCACGAAACACGGCGGTCAAAAGAATATTCAGGAAAAGAATATTCAGGACACCCACCAAAAGACAAATATTCAGGACACCCACCAAATGCTGGAAACAGGAATTAAGGCGAAAGGTTGTGTTCGATCGGTGAACCGGCGCTTGTTGGTACCTGTTGACTAGACGATCGTCGACACTACGACCGAACGGGTCTTGATTCGCTGCGGCAGGCAGAGTTTGGGAGTTAACGCCTGATTTTCGCCGCTTTAGATTGCCCTTTGAGCCACCGCTGCCCGAGCTGCTGGCAATAGCGTTCCATATTTGCCAAAGACCCGACAGCTCGGCAGTACCAACGACCGTAGTGAGTCATTTCTCGAAGCCAAGATTTCTGTGTGATATCCAATCGCCCGAGTAGCGGCGGCAAAGTATTGGAGATACGGCCTCGCTTTTTGGGATCGAGATGCCGCCCTGTCCAGTCCACGAGTTCAAGGTAATCGTGTTGCCGCACCGGCAGTGATTGAACCTCGGTCGTCCGAGAGTTCCGCATAGACATGAGGTGCGCATCGTCCTGCTCGATACGGGCCCTGACGGAAGTGTGATCCGAAGTTTCCGGGGATGTTGCCGCACGCGCCCGTATCGGGTTCAGATCGACGTATACCATACACTTCAGCAAAGCCTCTTCATCGAGCAAGGCCTGACACTTGAATCGACCCTCCCAAAACCGGCCCTTGCATCGATCCTCGCGGTTGGCGATTCGAGCCAGGGGCTCGTTAAGGCACCGCATGTACCAGGAGATGCTGGACAAGCGGGCGCGCCACTGCTCAACCTGTTCCGAGGTGGGAGCCGTTGGTACAGAGAACAGTCGTCGCCAACGGTCAATGACTGCTCCATCGGACCAGGATTCGGCCAGAGCTGCATTGATCCGCAGCACCACATGGTAGTGATTGCTCATGATCGTATAAGCTGCAAGGTCGATGGCAAAGACATTGGATAGCAACACCAGTCGTTCTTCGAGCCACCGCTTACGGTGATTAAAGTTCTTGCCCGAATATCGATCAGCGCCACACAGGAAGGCGCGCCGTACGCAGCGGGTGGTACAGTGGTAGTACGGCGTGAGCTCGAGGCTGATCTGCTGTTTGCGGGGCACGGTCATCGATAGCTCCTCAGGGACTGGGCTATCAAAGCAGATCACTGCGCGATGAGGCAGTTGTTTATCCTGTGTTTTTGTGAGGTTTTGCGAAGAATTATGGGTGTCCTGATTTCCCTACTGATTTCCCTCTAAGAATTATGGGTGTCCTGATTTCCCCTTTGCTGATTTCCCCTCTGATTTCCCCTTCCCTGATTTCCCCTCTGATTTCCCTCTCTCTTCTGATTTCCCTCTTCCTGATTTGCCCTGATTTGCCTATCGGAATGTGAGAAACGAAAATTGACGAACATGCGAGTATTAAAAAGGTCACGAAAGAAGCCGCAAGTCGGAGATGTATTCGCGCTGAAAATAGAAGACGAACTGTACCACTGGGGTCTGGTTGTTAGCACGACTGCCAGGATTGGCGGGTTTGATGATTGTATATTGATTTACATTTACTCGGTTACCACTATCGCGCGTAATGAAGTACCGAAATTAGCACTGGCTGACTTACTGCTTCCGCCAATAGCAACTAATGAGTTACCTTGGAGAAAGGGCTTCTTTGAGACTGTTTGCAATCAGCCCCTGACAGAATTCGAGTTGCTTCCCGTTCATTGCTTCAAGAGTGTAGCGTTTGGACGATACTTTGATGACATGGGAAGGCCGTTGGAGGGAGAATCGGAGCCCTGTGGAATATACGGCCTCGATAGTTATCAAACCATAGATGACAAGATCAGTGAGGCCCTTGGCCTCGCGTTAACGCCAGATTAGACGAAGAGTCAGCTATACAGTCGACAATAATCCGAGTACTCACAAAATACCGTAGCCAAGAACGAGCAAACAAAAAGATCGGGAAGTCTACGCCTTTCAAGCAGTTCATCATTGAGATGACAGGTTCACGAACCCCGCGAACGAGTGATCGCCGCGAATCCGAACGCAACCAGCGCCGGCAGCGCCTGAACGTACAGAATGGACGTTTTTACCGTAATCGCGCCGAAGACGCCCGCCACGATCACACAGGACAAAAAGAACGCCTGAATCGGAAAGGCGTTTTCTTTTTTTACCGCGCCCCAAATCAGTCCCGCCGCCAGAAAGCCGTTGTACAAACCCTGGTTTGCGGCGAGCGACGCCGACTGCTGGGCGAATTCCGGCGTTAACCCGAAGGTCTTCAGTCCGATCGGAGCGGTCCAGAGGAACATTTCCAGAACCAGAAAATAGAGATGTTCCACGGCGACAAGCGCGATCAGAATCGTCGTGACTGTTTTCATGATTTTCCTCCTTCGGGTTTCGCGCCGGTGACGTTGGCCAACGGGCGCTCGTATGCAGACCAAACGAACCGAACCGAGACATTGCCTACCATGTCATTCGCAGCCCGGCGTAGAAGAACCGCCCGATCGGGTCGTAAACCGGGTCGAAGTTGCGGCTGCCGCCGCTCGTGAAACCGTCCGGGATGAACGGGCCCGTTTCGTTGTCGATGTTGTTGATTCCAGCGAAGATCGAGACCAACGGGCTGTCGCCGAACGCGTATTGAGCATAGACGTCGTGCGTGACGTTCTGCTCGAACTTGAAAAAGGCGGGGTTCGGTTCGCCGCTTTCGAGAAATTTACGTTCACGATTATCGTCGATACCGGTCCCGAGGTAGTGTAGCCGGTAGCGTACGTGCAGATCTCCCCGATTCCAGACAAGTGTCGACAGGTATTCGTGTTCGGGAAAACCCACTTCGCCGGTAAATTCGCGGACTGCCGGGCCGTCCGGACCGGCAGCGCTGTTCGATCGATCGATGACGTAGGTGTAAATGGTCCTGAACTCGAAATCGCCGGGTGCAAACGGAAGCTCGAAGTGGTAGTTGAGCGCCACGTCGATTCCCTTCGCGCTGAGCGTGCTGATGTTCTCGACCCGGTTCGATACCCGCGATAGTTGCCCCGAGCCATCACGCGTGATCGCGTCACAAAACCGATTGTCCGGAAACGTTGGCGAGCCGTAACAATAATCGACCGTGTCCTGACTGCCTATCAGGACAATTGCATTGTCGATCTTGATGTCGTAGTAGTCGGTGACAAGGGAAAATCCCTCGAGCACCGTCGGCGTGAATACGATGCCGGCCGTGAACGTCTCCGACGTTTCCGCGTCCAGGCCTGAATTGCCCGCGTTCGGCCCGAATACGCTTGTTGTTGCCTGCCGAAACTGGTCCGTGACGGCAATTGAGTTGGAGATGGATTCCACCGAACGGCAGTTGTCGTCGATCAGCCCCGTCGAGCTTGCCGTGACGCCGGCGCACGGGTCGTTCACCGTGTCGAAATCGGAGCGAGGGGCTGAAAACAGCTCGGTGATGTTTGGCGCTCTTTGAGCACTCGACGCCTGTGTTTTGATACGGACATCGTCCGTAACCGCCCAGCTCAGGCCGACTTTCCAACTGTTGGCGTTACCGATCGTATCGTATTCGGCCACGCGGCCGGCGAGTTCGACGTTCAGTTGCTCGGCCCAGGGGCGATCGCCGATCAGCGGTATACCCAGTTCGACGAACGCCTCCCGGACCTCGTATTCACCGCTCAGGTCGGGGATTGTGCCGGTTGTCGTCAGGCCAAGCTGGGTTGCCGGGTCGCCGCGCGTCCGCTGTTCTTCTTTCCGGTACTCGACGCCGAACGCCGCTTCCGCCGTCCCGGCCGGCAGCCCGACAATCGGGCCGACGACCGTGGCGCCGAACATGGTCTGATCCAGTTCCTGCTTCAGCCTGTCCGTGGCGCGCACGTAATCCGCCATCTCCGGCGTAAGACTTCCGGCGCCGAACAGGTTTACGGGTACGCAACCGGCTGCGCGCGCCGTCTCTTCATCACACCGATAGCTGCCAGGGTTTGCCGGGTCTTCCTCCACGTTGAGACCGAAGCGAAGGTTCTGAAGGTTGAGTTCGTTGTCGCGGACTTGCCGCTGCCGGAAGTTGCCCTTGCTGACAAAAGCGGACCAGTTCCAGCGATCCTCCGCGAAGGAGCCCTCTAGGCCGAACCATGCCCTGACCGTGTCGCGATCCGACGCGCGCAGGCGCGGGCCAACTTCGGTGAAACGCCGGCGCCAGCTCACGGTTCGGTTGCGTGTTTCTTCGACCGCGGACGGTATGAACGGATTGTCGGCGGCGATGTTGCCGACTTCTTCCTCGAAACCGTCTTCACCAAAACTCGTATCGTCGTCGGCGCTCGCCGCCGCCCGTTTTGCCTCCGTCTCGATCGAAGAAAACTGCAGGCTGGTGAAGCCCGACAGGTTCGACAAGAAATCGAAGTCGGCTTTCATCGCCGCCGAGAACCGTTCGCGAAACGGGGATATCACGGCGTACGGCCGCGGGTTGAAGCCGTCGAGGGCGGTCTCGAACCCGAGCCGGGGGTCGCGGTCGTCCGGAGGTCCGATACTTCGATCGTTGTACCAGGTTCCGTTGGCGTGCCATGCGTCGTCGCCCTCGAACCGGCCGCCGGGAATCCTGGAACTCAGGTCACCGTGCTCGAACTCGCCGGTGTCGCGATCGAACTCAACGGGCGATACCGCCCAGTCGCGGTCGCGCCCGAATACTGGCGTTTCCCGGTCGTACGCCGCCGCGAACAAAACGTTTCCCTTGTCGTTGGGGAAGCTCGTACCGGCCAACACGTCTACCAGGCCTTCCTGTTCACCGCCGTCCGCGGAATCTCCGTAGCGGAGATTGACCTGTAACCCGTCGTAGTTGTCTCTAAGGATGATGTTGGCAACGCCCGCTACCGCGTCCGATCCGTAAACGGCCGAGGCGCCGCCGGTCACGACTTCGACCCGCTCGACGAAACCGGCCGGTATCGTGCCGAGGTCGACGCGCTGCGCATTGCCGCTGTTGGAGACGACTCGTCGCCCGTCAATCAGCGTGAGCGTCCGGTTGCTGCCCAGGTTTCGCAGGCTGATGCTGGTGAGGCCGGCATTCTGGGTGGCGAGGACCGTGCTTTCGGGAGACAGTCCCAATGCAACGCCCGGGATCTGTTCGAGGATTTCTCCCAGGCTGACGGAGCCGGCGGCGTCGATGTCCTGGAGCCCGATTACCCGGGTTGGAACCGACGAACCCCAGTTCGAGTTTGAAATCCTGCTGCCGGTGGTGACGATTTCGTCGAGGCGAGCAGACGTGTTTCTCCCACCCGCGATTCGCAGATTCCCGGCGTCGGTTGCTCGCGGCTCCCGGGCGGTGGACGGATTTTCCCCGGCACGTATCCCGCCTGACCGGGCTTCCGTTTTTTCCGGATTTGGGTTTTCTTCCGTGACGCCGATCGTGACCGTCCGCTTATTCACGAACTGGTAGTCCAGCCCCGTGCTCGTCAACAGTTGGCTCAGGGTGGCTTCGCTGGATTCCCTTATGTCGGCGCCTTGCGAGTCGACGCCGTCCGCAAGCTCCGCGAGGTAAATAACCTGCAGACCGGTTATCTCGGCAAACTCTTTTAGTGCGGCGCCCAGGGGCTGCGGTGCGATGTACCCATCGTCGCCGGTTTCCGCCAGTACCGCGCTGCCGAGCAGGCAAACGCCGGCGGCGAGAAGCCCCCTGGCTGCTCGAATTATTTCCATCCCCCGATGCATGATCTGCCGTTCTTTTGGTTTTCTCAGCCTCCAGAGTGTTTCAGACTAAACCCGGCACCGATTTGAAGGCAGGCGCCGCCGGTTAATTCCTGCCCACCGGAACCTGCGAACGGATCACGAGCGCGCCGTCCGGGCGCCGGACGGTCTCGACGTCGCGAACGTGCTGGAGGAACTCGATCAGCGACTCCGGATCGTTGCTGTCGAATACGCCGCTCAGCTCCAGCTCCGCCAGGGCGGCGTCCCCCAGTTGCAGCGGGTCCGCGTTGTAGCGATTGAACTGGGCGATGATTTCGCCGAGCGGCGTGGCCTCGAACACCAGGCGCCGCTCGGTCCAGGCGGTCACGGGTTCGATGCTGGCGAGCGTGGCCGTGGTAATTTGCGGTTTCCGCGGCTCAAATCGCGCCTGTTCTCCGACGAGCAGCTCCACGACCGCGTCGCCGACGGTTGCCGAGGGCGAACCCCGGACGGGCGGCTCGCCGCCGATTGCCGGCCGTTCGATGGCGACCTTGCCCTCCAGAACGGTGACTTCGGTAGCGCTGTTCGACTTGTAAATGTTGAATCGTGTTCCGACAACCCTGACGGACGCCGATCCCGTGTCCACGACGAATGGACGCGATGAATTCTCTTCGACGTCAAACAGCGCTTCGCCGTCGATCAGCGTTACTTGCCGTTCGTCGTCCGCATAGGCGACCCCAACAGCGGTGAGTGTGTTGAGCTCGATTATCGAGCCGTCTTCCAGAACGATGGAACGCTGTTCTCCGAGCCCGGTGCGATATACCTCCAATTTCGGCCCCGTCGAAAGACTCGACCAGACGAGTGCTCCGAGTACGCCCGCCGCAAAGACGATGCTCGCCGCAATTCCAGCGAGCAATTTGCGAGATTTCGACGAAGGCCGCCTGTCGATCGGCGCGCCGCGCCCGGTTACCCGATCGAAGGACAAAACGTCCGGTCCGAAATCATCTTGCGCAGGCGACCCGTCGAAACCTGCGTCCGGACCCGCGTCCACCTCTTCGAGATCGGCCCACAGTTTCGTTATCGCCAGATACTCATGCACGTGTACTGGCGACTCGAGAAGCCATTCGACGAATTCACGGCGTACCGGTTTGGGCGGTTCTTCGTGTTCGCGCAGCCGGTTGAACCACTCGGCAGCCTCCTCGGCTATCTGCGCGCGCGTTTCCGTTGAACGCCTAGTCATATCGGCACTGCCTGACGTAATCCCTGCACCGGGCCAAACCCTTGGTCAGGTATTTTTTAACCATGCCTGGAGAAATCTGCAGTCGCTGAGCGATCTCATTGTACGTCAGACCGTCTCGGCGGTGCATGAGCACCACGCGGCGCTGCCGCGTCGGCAACAGACTCAAGGCTCGCCCGAGGGCGTCCAGCGTTTGCCGTTGTTCCACCAGCGCTTCCGTGGAGCCCGCCGGCGACGCCAGTCCTTCGGGGTCGAGACCGCATGCGGCGGAATCGGGTCGAGCCTTCAGCCAGTGCTCTTGCAGCAGATTCGTGGCGACTCGGTACAGGTAGGCTTCCGGGTGCCGGATCAGATCCGTTCGTTCGAGCCGCAGCAATCGCAGAAAGGCCTCTTGCGCGAGGTCCCTGGCGTCTTCCTCGCTCGGCAGGCGTGAGGCGAGATAACGCACGAGATCCACCTGTCGATTCGTCGACAGGCGGTGCACGAGATCCTTCGTCCGTTTTGACATGCAGTGTGTGGGTGTCCGTATTTGTTGTTTTCGTATTTGTTGTTTTGGAGTGTTTTGGAGAGTACCGCGCAAGAACCCGTATAGAGTGGGTTTACGGTCGGATCGGGACCCCCAATTCGCCCGCTCGCGGCCGCCATTGTCCTGGCGTGGTACGTTCGTTTTCCAATGCCCCCGTCCGGTTGCGGCTGAGTCCGCCGCGGCCGGTTTCGGGCCTGTTATTCCTGTGCCGGAGGCTGATCTTTCAACCTCCGGGTCTTTTTGTTCAGCTCGATGACTTCGTCCCAGTTCTCGTTGAATACCAGGAACGACATCGCGTAGTGGGCGAGTTTCCATTTTCCATCCTGGCGAACGAGTACACCCGTGCCACGGAACCGACCGTTTTGTTCCGAGAAAATCACCTCGTCGAACCATGCGACGCCGCCCGACTCCGCGAGTTGTATCGATCGTTCGACGGACCGGTAATCCCAACCGCGGCCGTTCTTGAAACGACGGTCTACGTAGTCGGTGAAGTCCGGGTTCTTCGGCCAGCGCTCCCATTCATCGGTGCCCTGGAACACGGCGTCCTCCGTCAGATGGCCGAGGTAACGCTGCTTGTCTCCATGCGCGGCGGCATCGTGAAAATCGTCGATGACTGCGGCGACGGCGGCAATGAGATCGACCCCGGCGTCGCTTGCCGCGGACGCGGTCGGCAGAAACACGGCCATCAAGAGAAAGCATCTGTACGTCACTTCGGTCTCCGGCGATCGTTAGGCGCCTCCGGCGGCCAGCCGCCTACCTCAACTGGCTGTCCTTGCTCCCCCGGCGGTTGAATCCAGCGAGATTGACGGTTTCCTTGTCACGTTCCGTCTGGCAGGTGACGCACAGGCGAACGCCCGGGACGGCCTCGCGGCGGGCCTCCGGGATCTTGCCGCCGCATTCCTCGCAGTTCACGAGACTCTCACCGCGCGGCAGTTGGCTGCGGGCGTGGTTCACCGCGTCTTCGATACTGGCATCGATCTGGTCCTGTACCGCGCCGTCTTTTGCAAATCCGCCGGCCATCGAGAAGCTCCATCCGTTGCCGCAAGGATACCTTTATAACGGAATCGTCGTCGGGCCGCATTCTTCGCGGGAAGAACAGCCGTCGAAATGTTTGTTATCGTATCGAGACTGCTCTATCGCGAAGTGCCATAAGCGACTCACCGGGCTGAATGGGGATAAGCCGTTGTCTGAGGAAAACCTGGCAAGGAAGCTGTGGAATCAGGGGGCGCGCGAGGCGGCGATACCGGAAACCGTTGTCGGACATCTGCCGTTATTGTTAAGTGCGGTAGGGGCCCTGGGTGTCGCGCCGTTTGCGATCATGAGGTGGATGAACGGCGATTGGCTGATCGCCGTCATCGATACGGTCATCGTATTCGGTCTCGTGATTCTGGGGACCTACGTTTACCGCACGCGAAACGTGCGGGCGGCGAGTCTCGCGATCGCCATGCTGGGGGTGGGCGGCACCCTGATCACGGTGTACGTGCGCGGGCCGCTGCAGGTTTTCTGGGCCTTTCCCGCCGTGATGGCGGTCTTCTATCTGCTGAGGCCGCGTGAGGCGATTGCGCTGACGCTGGTGATGACCGCGGGACTGCTCCCCGAGCTCGTGGAGTCCCTGAACCTCTTCCGGGCGAGCACGGTCGTGATCACCATTCTGCTCACCAGCGCATTCGCGTACGCGTTTTCGGAGATCAACGGCCGGCAGCGGATCCTGCTGGTCGAAATGGCCACCAAAGACCCGTTGACCGGCGCCGGGAATCGCCGCGCGCTCGAATCGAAGTTGTCGGACCTGGTGGCGGCGTCGGATCGCAGCGGTTCACCCGCGTCTCTGATCCTCATCGACGTCGACCACTTCAAGACCGTCAACGACGTGCACGGGCATGCTGTAGGTGACCAGATACTGCAAAGCGTCACCCAGATCATGAATTTGCGGATCCGAATGTCCGACAGTCTCTATCGAATCGGCGGCGAGGAATTCGTGGTTGTCGTCGACGGCCAGAACCTAGAACGCGCGAAACACCTGGGAGAGCAGTTGCGCACGCTGGTCGAGGTCAACGAACTCGTTCCGGGCAGCAACGTCACGATTTCGCTGGGCGTTGCCGAACTCGAACCCGGTGAAACTTTTTCCAAGTGGCTCTGCCGCGCCGACGACGCGCTCTACCGGGCAAAACGGGCCGGCCGGAACACACTGAGGTCCGCCGACTGAACGTTTGCCCGTGTTGCCGTCTTTCGCGCGGGCGTTGCGGAATAGACCGGTGTCTTGTACGTAAAAATACGGACTTGGATACCTTTTGCCTGCCCATATCCTAGCCGCCTACGTTCATTGGCGATGGAAAGGCTCCAAAATGGCGACTGACAAAAACGATATCTTGGCTGTGATCGACCCGACTCGTTCCGAGCAATGGGCTTTACAAAAGGCGATATCGATTGCCAAGAATCGCGACAACTCGCGGGTGTTCGCCTTTCTGTGCGCGCATTCGGATGCGGAGTGCGACGACCCTGCCGAGCTGCAATCGAATGAAATCAAGCGACATCGCCTTTGGCTCGCCGACATACTCTCCGACATCAGCGAGGACGGCGTCATGGTCGTTCCGCTCGTCGTTTGGAACGCGGACTGGCGGGAGGCCATTACCGCGGCCGCGACGGATGCCGAGGTGAATCTGGTCGTAAAAAGAGCGAGCGGGCGGCCGAGGTCGCTGGCCAGCTCCGATCGGGAGCTGATCCGGACGCTGCAGAGCGCGTTGTTGTTGGTCAAGCACAACCCCACCCGGGAATTGCAGAAAGTCCTCGTTGCAATCGATTTCAATGCAACGGACGAAGGGCACCTGGCTCTAAACGATGCGATAATCGCGCTCGGCCGGCGCATACGCGGCTCCAATACGGACATCGATCTGCACGCCGTCAGCGCTTACCCGGACTCCGATAAATTCATTCATCCGCCCGATGTTGCGAAAAACCTCGACATCGACCGGTCTAACGCTCACGTTCGGCAGGGCAGCGCGGCGGATGTCATCCCCGGAATGGCGAACGATATCGACGCGGATCTGGTCATCGTCGGCAACGTCGGCCGACGAGGCCTGAAGGGCATCACCGTCGGCAACACGTCGGAGAAAATCCTGACCGACATCAACGCAGACGTTCTGGTACTCGTGCGAGAAGAAGGAGCCGAGCGCTCCGCCGCCTGACCGGCCGAATTGCGAGGGCCCGACGATTTCCCGTCGACGTTCTTTTCCCGAGAGGTTTCCGGACGCAGTCTCAGCAACGCCCGGGTGCGACGAATCGTCGATATCGAGCGCTACCCTCAGTGCCGTGCCGACTCGAACAGCGCCTCTGCGATGATTGCCGGTTCAGCGCTGTCGCTGTTGCCCATTACGACGACGCTGATTCCGCTTTCCAAGTCCAGAAGCAGGTGAGACCGGTGCGCGGCAAACCAGCCCTCATGCCGGGCGACCCGCCGGCCGTCGAGGACGCCGATTTTGAGGCCCAGACCCCAGCCCGAATCCTGCCGCGTTTGCATTCGGTGACGCATGTCCTGCGACAATATCCCGGCGTCATCCGCTCCGAGCAGAAAACGGGCGAGGCGGCTCAGGTCGCTCGCGCTCGTGTACACGCCGAACGCCGGGCTCATGGCCCTGGCGTCGTGATACTCGCGAACGTGACGATCGCCGATCTTTCGGCCGACGCCTGCGAAAGGACGTCTTTCGCTGGGTATGATCCGCCCTACCGGCGTATAACCGGTCGCGATGTCGGCGCCGGGTCCGGGCGCGCCCGAGGACTGCATCCCCAATGGTTCCAAAACCTCGGTGCGCAGCGCCTCCCCGTAGGGCTGGCCGGTCGTTTGCTCGATGACGAGCCCAAGCGACGCGTAACCCACGTTGGAATAGTGTAATTCGGTACCTGGCGGCGCGCGAAGTTCGGCGCTCGTCAGATAGGCTGCCAGCGCCGTCGCGTCGGGAAAATCCGCCGTGAACCAGTAGCCGAAGTTGCCTTCCCGTTCCAATCCGGACGCGTGCGTCAGCAGGTGCGCGAGCGTAACCTGTCGCAGATCGCCGGATTGCGCACCGCCGATACCTTCAACGGCGTCGGTGAGCCTGAGCTTGTTTTCTTCCACCAGCCGAAGCGTGAGGACAGCGGTGAACACTTTGCTCAACGATCCGGCGTACAAGACGGTTTCCGGCGACATGAGCCTCGCGGTTTCGATATCCGCCAAGCCGCTGCCGCCCGCGTAAAGCGTACGCTCGCCCTGGCTGACGACAGCGCTCACGCCCGGTACCTCCTGCGCGGCCCGGAGGCGATCGAGAATCGACTGAAAATCCGGGGTCGCGGTGGTAATTAGCGCGGCTAGGAGCAGGCTGGATGACATGAATCGATGTTACCTGTGCCGGGCGGGGCTGTTAACAGCCCCCAACTCGTTGACCCGCTTTTCGAGCGTGACCGATCGATTGACCTGACGGAAGGCGTGACTGAAATGCCGGTGGGCTTCGCCATCGTTGACGCGCTGCGCGGCAACCGTGAGATAGGCCAGCATTGTGGCGTCGTCCGCGCTGCCGTCGTTTCGTCGCCAGGCGTCGGCGAGCATGTTTCCACCGTCCTCGGTGTGGCCCCGAAGCACCAACGAAGCGCCCTTCGTCGCGAGCAGGTCCGGCGCCCGTGGTGTGATCGCAAACGCTTTCTGTAACGCCAGATCCAGCGTCAAGAAATCGGGCACCGCGGCGTCCAGTTCTATTTTGGCCTGCAAGTGCAGCCATGTCCGTCGTTGTGAGTCCGGCAGTTTCGGCTCTCCGAGCATCTTACGTACGTAGTTTCGGGCTGCATCGTCCTGTCCGTCCGCGGCGAGCGCGCTTCCGTACAACGCCCGCAGGTGGGTGTTGTGGGGGAACCGCTGCAGTAGTTCCGCTGCCGATTGCAGGGCGCGACCGGACGCGCCGGTCACAAGTGCGCTGTGCAGGTCGCGCAGTTCGACAGTGAGCAATCGCAGTTCGATGGATTCGTCCGAGATAAACGGGCTGGAGATGATGCCCAGTCCGTCGCTTACGGCGCCTTCGACTCGAAAAGGAAGCAGGTTGAACCCGGCTCCGTAAATGATGACGATCGCCAGACTCTTCAGAGCGATCAGCGAAACGTCGGACGAGTCGTTGAACACAGTGTCCCATCCAAAGACGAGCAGCAGGACCGCGAGGACGATCAATTCCGCGCCGGGTCCAGCGGCGTAGATCAGCATGCTCTTCAGTCTTATCGCGCTCGGCGTTTTAGGAGCCGGGAGGACGTATCCTTCGACCGGAAGGAGTTTTATCTTGACGCGCGTGTCGCCGATCTGAAACTGCCAAAGATCCCGTCCGAACCCGATGACAATCTCGCGTACACGCCAGTTGAGCAGTTTGGCAGCGAGAGCGTGGCCGAGTTCGTGAACGAACAGCATTGGAATCCAAAACAAGAGGATCAACAGGATACTGAGCTTCTTCGGGGAGTACTCTTCAAGAATGGCCGCTAGAATCAGCAGGGTGAAAACGGACACAAGAATCGCCGATGCCCTAGCCTCGCCGCGAGTAAGCGGGCGGCGTCCGGCCGGGATTTTCAGGTCGGTAAACATCGTGATGATTGTGTATCAAATTTTGATATCAACGATATCGTCGATCGCTTTTTCACGAATCTCCGGCATCTAGCGGAGCAGGCATGAAAACCGAAAACGAATGCTGCAAGTGCGGTCACCGTTGGCAAGACAAACCGTGGGGTTACGCCAAGACCCACGCCTGCCCGAAGTGCGGTTCCGCCTACTGGAAATGGCTCAATTACCCGCAAATTCGCCGAGTGTTGTAGCGCCGGATGCGGTTTTCCCCAGGTATAAGGGAGATTCCAGGCCGTTCCCGACCATTTTTTGGTAATATTTTCCCGTTTCAGGAAATTTCGCCCATATACGTCCCATAATTTGGTAAATTCTGTTCCGGTGACGCGTCGATTGACTGACAGACTCAGGGGAGAAGCATGGACGGTTCGATGGTTGGTACGCAACAGGCTCCATTTACCGAAAATCTACACTACCATCATATCGATGACGATGTTTTTGATTTACGCGCCATTATTCAACAATTCGACGAACTGCCGGAAAGCGTCCGTGACGCGGAAATCGCGCGAATCGACGGCCGACCGCTCGACAAGAACCTGTTCACACAACTGATTTCTCAGTCTCCGCCGCCCAACAGTGAACTCGGTTGGTCGACAAGAATCCTGAAACGCGAAGAGTCTTTGCTTCCTTATCTGGGACAGGTCCTTTTTTGCATACTCATCCGCCTGCCTGGCGTGCAATACACGGTAGAGGTTGATCCCGTCACCAAAACCGTGGTCCACTGGGAATGGCAGCCGGTCTGAGCCCGGTATCGCTCGTCTGGGCGAGCTCCTACCGGACGTCCCGGCGTCGTCCGGCGGCCAGTATCCCGAAACCCGCGCCTTCGGACGCCTAGCCCGAGCCATCCAGGCGCTTTCTGAGTTCGGCCACTTCCGCTTCCAATCTGCTGACTCTTTGTTCGAGGTCGTCACTTCGCGCTCGCGCCGCCGGTCGCGATGCGGCCGCTGCTCGAACGTCATTCTTCCTTGCCTCGACGTCGATGGAGCCGCTGAAAAGGTGCATGTATTCGGAGTCTTTCCGTCCCGGTGTTCGCGGCAGCTTCACGACCAGCGGCTCCGGCTCGCGGTTGATCAACTGCTCCAGAGAATCGGCAACGGCCGCGTTATCGGGGAAGCTGTGCAGGCGCCCGCTTCTCGATCGCAGTTCACCCGGCGTTTGGGGCCCACGTAACAACAACAAACAGACGATGGCAAGCTGTGGCGCGTCGAACTGATAGTCGCTGTAGCGTGTATTGCAGAAACGCTGAACGTATTTTTCCGTTCGACTCTTGAAACTCTCATCCACCCGGAGGAGGTTCTTGGCCTCGAGGTCCCGCACGGTTCGCTGGACTATACCTTGCTGCAGAGACATCACCGGTTCGCGCGCCGACTTCTGATTGCAGGCATTGGTCAAGGCGTTGAGGGTCAAAGGATATTGATCGGGAGTGACGATCGACTTTTCAATCAGGCAGCCGATGACGCGGGCCTCATTCTCGGACAGGACTACGGACATATCGTATGCGATTCTCGACGATTCAACGGACGGTCAAACATGACGGGCACCGGCCACGATGGATCCGGTAAGCGGTTGTGCTTATCCCGAAATATAGTTTTGCAGCTGATCGATGAGAACCTGCTGTTCGCTGATTACCGCCTTGACCAGGTCGCCGATCGATATGACCCCGACAACGCGTTTGTGATCGAGCACTGGCAGGTGCCTTGCTCGCTTGTCCGTCATCAATGCCATGCATTCATCGACGGTACGCTCGGGAGAAACACAGAGCACCTGGGTCGTCATGACTTCCCTGACCGACGAATTCCGGGACGATTTGCCTTCCAGTATGACTTTTCGGGCGTAATCTCTTTCAGTCATGATGCCGACGAGTTTGTCACCGTCCATCACGATCACCGAGCCTACGCCTTTGTCGGCCATCATTTTGATCGCATCGAAGATTGAGTCGTCGGGAGCAGCGGAGTAGATCTCGCTCCCCTTGGTTTTGAGAATGTCTGCTACGGTTTTCATCGGTCCCTGTCCCTCTGAGTTTTTCTCAGGATAGCCCAACGGGAGCCGTATGTGGCGCTAATTTGACGGTGTTAACGCTGACCGTAATCGCTGATGTCCGATTGAACGGATCACGGCGAAGCATCCTGTAGGAGCCCGTCCTGACCGGCGACGGGCTGCGGCGCAGGACACTGAGCGTTGAGCTTCGGTGGCAAGGCCCGGCAGTCCGGGAAAAATTCAACGACAATCGCCCGTCAGGACGGGCTTCTGAAACGTCGGATGACGTTGCCGTCGATGGGGCGATCGGGCTCATCTACCCGGTGTTTTTTTGTTGCTCCGTTTCGCCGTACTTCTTGAAATGCAGTTCTTTCGCCTGACCAATCCAGTCGTCGTGTTCGATTCTTCCCTTGAACTCCTTGAGCTGTGAGTTCACCCTGGCCAGTTCCGCGGGCCCGAAGGCTGCGATCTGGCGGAAGTAGTAGATGCCGAGCCTGTGCAGCATCGCCTCGAAAACCTTGCCGACGCCGACGATTTCGGTCAAATCGTCGACGTCGCCTTCCGGGGCCTCCAGGCCGAACGGCGGCGGCGTAGTCCGCTGCATCGATACCGCCTTTCGGACGTCCGCGTTCTCTTCCTGCATGTCCGCGAGCCGCTTCTGAATGTCGCCGAGTTTGATACGCAAGGTCTCGGATTCGTGCTCGGACTGATCGTACTGCGAGCGATAACGACGGGCATCCTCTTCGTACTGCCTTCGACTGTTCTCGATGGAGTCGAGACATTGCGTCAGCTCGCTGTTTTGTTTTCTCAGCGTGCTCAGCTCGGCGGAGTCCCTCTTTGCCGATTCGGCCTGCCGGGTTGCGATGGCCACATCGTGTTTGAGCTGGGCGTTGTCGGCTTCCAACGCAATGAGCTGTTGTTCGAGAGCATCCAGGCCGTCCAGTCTGGACTGCGCGGTCGCGAGCAGGTTGTTGACCGATGCATGCTCCGCTTTTGCCGAGTCCAGCAGATTGGAAAGAGACTGGTGTTCCCGTTTTGCGTCATCGACTTTTCGTTCGAGCGATTTTCGTTGCTCGAACGCGCTCATTAACTGGCCTTTGTAGAATTCCCGAGACTTGCCGAACTCGGTCTCCAATTCCGTCACCCGTTGCCTGGCGGCGACGAGCGATTTCTGGATGTTGAGCAGTTTTCCGCCGAGCTCGTCTTTTTCAGCGCCGAGGGTGAATAAATCTTTGGAGAGTACGTTGACCTTCTCCTGCAGCGACTGGAGTTCCGTGCTGCGGGCGACGGCGGCATGTTTGAATTTGGCCAGCTGTGCACGCTCGCTGTCGAGCACGGCGCGGAGGGAGTCGTTTTCCCGGGTCAGTCGGTTCTTACCGCGAATTTCGTTGTCCAGCCGCGTCTGGTAATCGTCGGACATGCGTTCGAGTTCGTCTCTGGATCGTTTGCCGCGGACGTACCACGTTATGAGGCCGCCAAACGTCATTCCGACGACGATCAAAAGTCCGATCTGCAAGACTTGGGGACTTGGTTCCATGTTTTTTCCAGCCGATCTCGAGGTCCCTTGACCTACTTCAGTGAGTTTGTAAGCCGTTGTTTTTACAACATTCGTCAGCTCAGTAAAGGTACGGGATCACTGTTTCCAAACGTGATCGCGGCCGCCGCGCGTCACGGCGGCGGTTTTGTGATGAAGCCCACTTTCCGGCGCCGGCTCGGCTGCTGCTCGGGTTTGTCCGCCGCTCGGCGGACGAGCTCGGGCGGTCGGTGCGGCAGCCGGTGCTGCGCATTTGCGGGCCCGGGCCTCTATAATCGCGGGCCTATGCGGACCATCGTTCTTACGTCTTTCCTGCTCATGGTTCCCGTGGTCGCGGTCGCCCAGGTTGACAATGCGGCCGCGGAAACGACGCTGACCGGACAGCCGCTGCGTGTTCCTGGCTGGTCGGACGCTACACGGAAAAAGCTGGAACTCGACCTCGAGATCGCAAAGGCCGTGTTCGATGTCGCTCCCGATCGCGAAGACTCCTATATCTGGCTCGGCCGGCGATACGGTTATCTCGGTCGTTACGCGGAGGCTATCGAGATTTTCACCGCCGGGCTGGAAAAGTTTCCGGCCAGCTACAAGCTGCACCGGTTCCGTGGCCGCCATCGGGCGCGCAGCCGGGATTTCGATGGGGCGATCGAGGATTACCAAACCGGTCTCGAAAAGATGCGGGGGCATGCCGATTCGTTCGAGCCCGACGGCTTGCCGAACAGCCGCGGGCTCACGATCTCGACTTATCGGGGTAACCTGCACTATTACCTCGGTCAAACCTCGTTCGCCACCGGCGACTATCGCCGGATGATCCGCGAGCTGGATCTTTCCGGTCAGTCTCCGATAGCGCTGGACATCGAGGACCACGGGGTTGCGGTCGTCTTCTGGAAGTACCTCGCGCACATGAAGTTGGGCGACACCGACGCAGCCGAAGAGCTGCTACGAAGCGTGCCGGCGGAACTCGATTTGATCGAAAACGTCAGTTACCACGAGGCGGTCAAAGTCCTTCAGGGAGTGAAGTCGCAGATCGACGTCGAACGGAACGGCGACAGCCTGTCGCGGTTTGCGCTTGGCATGAAATTGCAGTTTGCGGGAGACGAACGGGAAGCTGCGCGGGTACTGACAGGCGTTGTCGAAGACAATGCCCTTGGATACTGGCCCGCTGAAGTGGAGTTACTCGCCCTGCTCGGGGACTAGAGCCTATCTCACATCGCGCGATTCAGGTCATCGGGTACCGACCTGCAAACAGTAACAATTGCACGCCTCCGTCGGTCGGTTAAGCTAGGCCCTGTGAGGCCTGTTAACACACGGGAAATCCAATGTCCGACTCGCTCGAAGAAGGTTCGCTCCTCTACCACAGCCTGGAGCCCGCCGGGAAGCTGGCGGTAACGCCGACCAAGCCGCTCGCGAACCAGGTCGATCTGGCGCAAGCGTATTCGCCCGGGGTGGCGTTTCCGTGTGAGCGAATCAAGAAAGACCCGCTGGCGGCGGCAACGTATACGGCGAGAAGCAACCTCGTTGGTGTCGTTACCAATGGAACGGCGGTTCTCGGACTCGGCGATATTGGCCCATTGGCCGCAAAACCGGTCATGGAAGGCAAGGCCGTTCTATTCAAGAAATTCGCGAACATCGATTCTTTCGACATCGAGGTCAACGAGACGGATCCGGACCGGTTCATCGAAGCCGTCGCGGCGCTCGAGCCGACGTTTGGCGCGATCAACCTGGAAGACATCAGGGCGCCCGACTGTTTTGTCATTGAACGTGAACTGAACAGTCGCTTGCAGATTCCCGTGTTTCACGACGACCAGCACGGCACCGCGATCGTCGTCGCCGCCGCGATCAGAAACGGTCTCGAACTCGTCGAGAAAAACATCGGCGACGTGAAACTGGTCTCGACCGGCGGTGGCGCGGCCGGCCTGGCGTGCCTCGACCAGCTCGTCGACCTCGGCCTGCGACGGCAGAACATCACGCTCGTGGATCGCGTTGGGGTCGTTTATGCCGGTCGTGAAGAGGACATGAACGAGTACAAGAGTCGCTACGCTATCGACACCGGCGCCCGAACCCTGGACGAGGTGATTGACGGTGCGGACGTGTTTCTCGGACTGTCCGGGCCGGGTGTATTGAGTGAGAGCATGCTCGGGAAGATGGCGAAGAAGCCGCTGATCATGGCGCTGGCCAATCCGACGCCGGAAATCATGCCGGAGGCGGCGTTGCGGGCTCGGCCGGATGCAATAATCGCGACCGGCCGGTCGGATTACCCCAACCAGGTCAACAACGTCCTTTGTTTCCCCTTCATCTTTCGCGGCGCCCTGGACGTGAGCGCGACGACGATCAATACGGAGATGAAACTGGCCTGTGTGGATGCCGTCGCCGCCATCGCAAGACGGGAGTTGACCGACGAGGTGGAGAGTGTCTACAAGGACGAGAAGCTTCGTTTCGGGCCGGAGTACCTGATACCGAAGCCCTTCGATGCCCGGCTGTTCGCGGAGGTGTCGTTCGCCGTGGCAAAAGCCGCGATGGACTCCGGGGTTGCGCTCCGTCCGATCGAGGATCTCGAGGCGTACAAAGAACGGCTGCTTGCGTTCAGCAACCGGACGCTCCTGTTCATGCAGCCGGTCATCGAGATCGCGTGCCACGATAAAGAACGTCTGGTGTATGCCGAAGGCGAGAATCGGACGGTGTTACGGACGATCCAGGCCGTTGTTCGGGAGGATATCGCCGAGCCCGTCGTTATCGGGCGGAAAAAGGTGGTCGAAAGCCGGCTGGAGCAACTCGGAATAGATCTGGAAATCGGCAGGGACTTCGAGCTGACCGACCCGCAGGACGACGATCGGTATCGAGAGTATTGGCAGTATTATCACTCGGTCATGCACCGGCGAGGCGTCTCGGTTGCCGGCGCGCAAACCGCGATGCGCACCAATACCACGGTAATCGCCGCCTGCATGGTGGCCATGGGCGACGCGGACGCGCTGATCTGCGGTACCGAGGGCCGTTTCGATCGACACCTTCAGCACATCATCGAGGTTATCGGCACGGACGAACCGGAAGAGAAGATCTCGTCGCTTGCGGTGCTATTGCTCCCGACCGGACCGCTATTTATCAGCGACGCTTACATCGAAGTCGATCCGACGGCCGAGCAAATCGCCCGGACGACGATTGCAAGCGCCCGGCGTGTGCTCGATTTTGGGATCAAACCGAAGATTGCTTTACTGTCGCATTCCAATTTCGGTTCCTCGAAAGCGCCCGCAGCCACCAAGATGCGCGATGCAACCAGGCTGCTGCGGGAACTGGCGGGAGACCTGGAGCTTGACGGGGAGATGCACGCCGACGCGGCGATGGATGAAGTGATCAGAAACGCGCTCACTACGCATTCGACGCTCGAAGGCAGTGCAAACCTGCTCATCATGCCCAATCTGGACGCCGCGAATATCGCGGTCGAGTTGGTCCGTTCGGTCAGCGACGTGTTGATGATCGGGCCGATACTCTCGGGGACGGCGAAGTCCGCGCATATCGTTACGCCGTCCTCGACGGCGAAAGGTATCTTCAATATGAGCGCGATCGCTGCCGCGGACGTCTGGCGCCGGAAGGACAACGTCAATCACGACGGCTGAGCGCCGCGACCGATCACCCGTTGCAGGAGCCCGTCCTGACGGACTCCTACATTGGAGATCCGGGCCGCTGAAGCTAGGCCGCCTGGTCGTAAATCGGCAGCTCGAACTCGAAGCGCGTGCCGGCGTCGACTTTGCTTTCGACCGTTATCCGGCTCTCGTGCAGGTCGAGTATCCGTTTGACGATGGCAAGCCCCAGTCCGGAAGAATCGGAACGCGCCTCTTCGCCGTGCACGGCCCGATAGAATCGGTCGAATATTCGCGGCAAGTCTTTTTGCGGAATACCCGGGCCCGTGTCCGACACGGCGACCGCCAATGCACGGGGGCGTTCTGCGATGGAAATGGTGACCTCGCCGCCACTGGGCGTAAAACGAATGGCATTGCGTACGAGATTTTCCAGCACGCGTTGGATGAGGCCGATGTCGCCGATCGTGAGCGCCGCCGCCGAAGCAACGTCGATCTGCAAGGAAACGTCTTTTTGCTCGGAGTCGAGCTGGAATTCCATGGCGATGTCCTGCACCAGTTCGGCGAGCGAAAAAGCTTCCAGTTGTGGAGTCACCGACGCGGAATCCAGTTTGGACAACTCGAAAAGGTCGCCGATCAGGGTGCCGAGACGCACGGTGTGGCGGCGTGCGATGCGCAGGTAGCGATCACGTTCGTCGGCCGGCAGCGAGTCACCCTTTATAATCAACGTTTCGACGTAACCCTGCATCGCGGACAGCGGTGTTCGCAGGTCATGAGAAATGTTTGATACCAGCTCGCGGCGAAGCCGGTCGTTTTCCTTGAGCTGTTCGAGTTGGTCTTTGATGCGCGCGGACATCGTCGCAAACGATTGCCCCAGCTGGTCGATTTCGTCGCCGCGGCGACGGCTTGGCTCGATGTTTGGCGATCGCTCGAACCCCGACTCGCTGACCCGGCGCATTTCGATGCTCAGGTTTTTCAGGCGTCGTGTCAGAAGCCCGAATACCAGCAGTCCGATCGCGGCGGTAAATACGACGATTACGACGGCGGTCACCACACTGAACTTGCCGACGTAGGAACTACCGATATCGTCCGCGAGAGCCTCATAGGTCTGCCCGCCCAAAACGACGTACAGATAACCCTGCAGTTCGCCGTCCCAGACCACTTCCGCGGCTGAAAACACTTTGCGTTTCGATCCGCTTCGAGGGTCGTCGCCGCGAATCGGCATCGGTGTTTCACCCGCAATGAGCGCTTTCACCGGTGCGAGGTCGATTTGCCGGCGCAACACCGTATCGTCCGGCAGGTCATGGCCGAGTATTTTGCCGTGGGTATCAATCAGGTAGATCTCGGCGGTTGGATTGATGACCATCGCATGGGCGGCTAACTCGCGCAGGCTGTCGAGGTCGGGATTGCCGTTGCTGATCAAATCCCGCTGGCCGGTCACGTACATGGCGATTGGCGCGTTCAAGCTCTGGGTCAGCTCTTCGTAGTACATCTGCGTGTTGATCCGGTCCACGACAAAAAAGGCTGACCCCATCAGCCCAACGATGACCAGCAGGGCAAGCGACAGTTTAGCGAACAGGCTGTTCACGAAACGCGGCTTACGTCGCCATCGGGTTTCCGGTCGGCAAACTTGTAGCCGACGCCCCAAACGGTAACGATCATTTCCGGCTTCGACGGATTGTTCTCTATCTTCGCGCGAAGCCGGTTGATATGGGAATTCACCGTGTGTTCGTATCCGTCGTGGCCGTAGCCCCAGACCTTGTCGAGCAGGTCGGCGCGTCGGAATACCCGGCCGGGGTGCTGGGCGAAATAGTTGAGCAGATCGAATTCCCGCGCCGTCAACTCGACCGGCTCTCCGGACAAGGTGACTTCACGCGTGTGCGGGTCGATGCGCATGTGGCCGGCCGAAATCGCGGCGCTGTCCGACCGATCCGCCTCGGTTGCCGCCTGGATATTCGTCACGCGGCGGAAAATCGCCCGTACGCGCGCGGCAAGCTCCAGTACACTGAACGGCTTGATGAGATAGTCGTCCGCGCCGGTCTCGAGGCCGAGGACCCGATCGAGTTCGGAGGATTTCGACGTCAGCATTAGAATAGGTTGATACGCCCGCTCCCGGCGAATCGCCCGACAGATCTCCAGGCCGTCCGGACCGGGGAGACGCAGATCGAGAATAATGAGCGACCACGTTTCCGACGTTGCTTTACGCATGCCGTCGTGACCGTCACCCGCAACGACGACCTCGTCGCACAAATCGCCCAGGTGCAAGGTCAACAAATCTGCGATGTCCTTTTCGTCCTCGACGACGAGGATACGACGTTTGCTCATAGAAACGATCCCCTGGTCCGTACGGGTGTTCGGCGATCCTGCCGGCGCGGGGTTTTCAGTTCTACGCTGCCCTCGGTGCGACTGCCGGCGCAATTCCTGCTGATAGTAGACCGGGAATTTCACGAAAATATCACGATGGCGGCAAAGATCACCGGCGCGCGCGGCGCCGGTGATCCGGGCTTTCAGTTGGTCCGTTCGACACGGACCCGCACAACGGGATTGTCGAAGCGATGCTGATTCGATAGATTCGAGCTTGCCAGCCCGTCGTCCCGGCTGATCACGCCGGCGTGCATGCTCACCCGGTCTGCCCGGTCGTTTCTCGCCGCGTTGAATCCCTCGCCGCCCGCGACGGGGCCGGGGATCTCGGCCGCGAGCTCCGTGTTGGCTTCCGTGCCCGCATCGTAGGCGATACCGTCGACGGTACGCGCGCTGCCCACGGCCATGCCGCCGACCGCCAGCCCGTTGAGGCCGGCGAATGCATCGTTGGTGTTGACGAGCATCGTGCTGACGCTGATCCGGGTATCGGGCAAATCGGATTCGAGCACCTGGATGCTGATCGTCTCACTGCCGGCTGGACCGATGGGCGCGGCGCCGGAAACGGACGAAGTCACGCTGCCGTTGGCGCTTGCCTCGGCCAACAGCGCGGAATTGTCACCGCCCTCGGCGAGTTCCTCCAGACCCAACGTGGCGGCAGCGCCTATCGAGAAAACCGCGTACCCCGATCCGTGCGCGATGACGGCAACGGGAGACAGGGGTTGAGCGTTGGTGAGGTTGCTCACCGTCACGTCAAAACTGGCCATGGCCGGCGGTGGCGCCGGCGGCACCGGCGTTAGCGGGCCGGGTTGGGTGTTGTTGCTGTCGCCGTCGCAGGCCTGCACGAAAAGGCCGGCCGTCAGCACGAGCAGCGGTCTGCAGAGCGTCAAAAGTCGGGAGTTCATGGATAGAGAGCTCATACTGCCTCCTAGCGAACGGTGACGATGACGCGCACGACGGGGTTCAGCCATCGATGAACGCGACTGTCGAGGTCACTGGGGCCGCCCGCGGCGTCGGTATCGCCAAGCGTGTTGCGGTGGATGTGCACCGTGCTGTTCGCGTCGGCGCCAGCGGCGCCCGTGCCGCCGGTTCCGGCCAAACCGCCGGGGTCGGCGGGCATTCCCGAAACGCCGGGGACGCCGCCGTCCGTCATGTTCAACAGCTCGTCGTTGGCCTCGGTACCCGCATCGTAGGCGGGAACGTTGAATACGTAACGACCGGGCTCGGTCGGAATGACGACAGAATTCAGTCCGGCAAAAGCGTCGTTGGTCGGCAGCAGCATCGAGACGACCGACAACACTACGTTGCTCGTTCCATCCGTATTCAGGTCGATGTTCGTGCTGTCTGCCGGCGGCAGCAGGCCGCCCGCGGGGTTCGCGCCGATCGTCGCCCCGAGCCCCATCAGGTCCGCGACCAATCCGGAAATATCACCGCCCTCTGCCATCGCCTGGAGACTGGCCGACGCCGGTTGTCCGGTGCTGAACAGGCTCGTTCCTTCCGGGTGGGCGGCCACGAGAAACGGGGTGAACCAGATACCGTTGGTGAGGTTGACGATTTCGACGTTGAAATCGGTGGCTTGAGCTGCCGGTGCGGCGCCAGCGCAGGCGCTGAGCAGAGCCGCTCTGAAGAAAGTTTTCATGGAATTGGCCCCCTGAGGATACGTCTTTGAGTCGGGGCCCCAGTCTCCACCGCAGATCTCACGCAGTAATCACGCGGACCTCACGATTGGGTGACGTTTTCCGCGTATTGGCGGGCGGCGTATCGGTGACGCCGCGGGCCGGCGGAACCGGAAAAACCGGCTTCGGATCGCGCGCTTTTTCGCGCCGGCGGGCTTAAAGATTTTCCGCGTACTGCCGACAAATAAGCCAATAAGTCCCTGATTTTAGTGAGTTCAGTGAGTGAAGCCGCGATCATTCAACGCTTTTGTTCTGTCCGTGTTCCTGACGGCGCTACGGGTATCGGACACGTTTGCGGCCGGGGGGGCAGCCGAACCCCCGTTTCGGTACTACTCGGTCGTCGATGGCCTGACCCAGTCGGAGGTGTACGACATTGAGCAGGATCAGGCCGGCTACCTGTGGTTCTCCACCGCGCGCGGCCTGAATCGCTTCGATGGCCGGGAGTTCACCCACTTGACCGTCGCCAACGGGTTGCCCACGAACGCCCTTACCGCCCTGAAGGTTTCGGCGAATAACACGATCTGGGTAGGCGACGCGCGCGGCGGGATCTCGATCGTTCGTGGCGGGCGTGTATTCGCGACGATAGAGCCGATTGGCGATTTGAGCACGCCCATCAGCGATATCGAGCTGCTTGGTGACGAGGTGATCGCCATCGCGGATGGCGTGGGCCTTCTTCGCGTCGTCACCAACGGCGAGAGTTACGCGTTGGAGCGCATTGCCGTACGAGAAATTGGCGCCAGAAACATTGCCGTGGTCGCGGGCGAGGCCTGGGTCGCCGCGGACACGGGTATGTATCGGCTTACGCTGGCCCCCGAACCTTCCGTGGCGTTGGCGTCGGACACGATCCGGCTGGTGCATGCGGACAAAAACACTTTGTGGGTCGCAGATCTCGAACACCGGGTCGGCGTGTGGTCGGACGGCAGCTTCGACCTGCGTGCGAACATAGTCACCTCGACTCCGCTCAACAGCATCAAGACCGATTCGACCGGCGCGGTTTGGGTGTCCAGCGAAACGCAGCTGTTTCGATTCGACGGATCCGCGGCGGGCTCTGCAGCGAACGGCGACGAGGTCAGGCAGTATCCGGGATTTGACGACCTCTCGAACTTGTTCGTTGATCGCGAACAAACGCTCTGGTTGTCGAGCAATTCCCGGCTCATACGCTCGCTCGGCGACCGTTTCCGGCATTTCAAGCTGCGAACCGGTCCGGATCCCGAGACCGTTTGGGGAATCACGGAAGACAAACACGGCCGCATCTGGTTCGGTACGCAAAGCGCGCTGCTGATGAGAGGAAGCGATGAGTCGCTTACCGCGGTGGGTCCCGAACAAGGCATACCGAGCGGCGCGGTCCGGGACATCGTGCGCGACGAGGACGGAACGTTGTGGGCCGGCGTCCGAGGAGAGGGTTTGTACGAGGTTGACGTCGATACCCGGCGCGGCGTCCTGGTTGCCGGCACGGCCGGGCTGGAGATACTGGACATCGCCGTCGCCAAGAACGGCGTCATCTGGTTTTCCACGTTGGGTGCCGGCGTCTTTCGTTATTCGGTGCTCGCTGAAACGCTGGAGCAGTACGCTGCGCCCAAAAACACGTCCGTGTATACGTTGGACGTTTGGGAAGACGGCAGTGTCTGGTACGGAGCCGACGAGGTTGCCCTGGTCCACCTTACGCGCCTCAACGAAAACGAGTTCCGGCAGGAATTATTCGATAACCGCCACGGACTGAATCACAGCTTGTTCAATCACATCCAGCTAACCGGCGAAAACGAGGCATGGATTGCAACCGAAGAAGGGGGCGTGTACCGATTCATCGAAAACCGCTTCGAGAGTCTCGGTGCAAATACCCCCTACGCCGATCAGACGGTCTACATCGTGGCGCCGCTCGACAATGACACGGTGGTGGTGGGCGGCGAGCAGGGGCTCTACCAATTCGCGGTGGGCTCGGCAAGAACGGTTCACTACAACCAGCTTGGCGGGTTCCTGGCTCTCGAGGTCAACGTCCATGCCACCTATGTGGATTCACATGATCATCTGTGGATCGGCACGGTTGACGGCGCGTCACGCATGGATATCGCCATGCCGATGCCGCCGCACGTCGAACTGAGCCCGCAGATACTGCGCATTCAGGCGGCGCTTGGCGGCGATGAGATCGTCGAAGGCGCTCAAATTGCGCCGGGTCAAGGTGGCGCGTTTATCGAATACGCGGCGGTGTCCCTGACGAATCCAAAAAACGTCGAGTTCAGTTACAAACTCGATGGCGTGGACGTCGATTGGGGCGCGCCGACGACCAACCGAACGGTCAGCTATTCGAGGATTCCGCCGGGCGCCTACGAATTCAAGGTACGCGCGCGTTATCCCGGAGGTGAGTGGAGCCGGGAGGCCGCCGCCAGGCAGTTCACGGTGCTGCCGTTCTTTTGGCAGCGGCCGACGGTCATCGTATTCGCAATCTTTATCCTGATCCTCTCGGTTCGCGCGGCGATGGTATACCGCACGCGCAACATCCAGCGCCTCAACCAACAGCTGCTGGCGCAGGTTGCCGAGCGTACCCAGTCGATCGAGCGGGCCAGGGAAAAACTCCAGGCGAGCAACAAGAGTCTCTCCAAGGAAATACAGGAGCGTCGGAAAGCCGACCAGGCGCGCGCGGAGATGGAGGCGCGATTTCGCCGCGCCTTCGAGAATACGCCCATCGGCATGGGCCTGCTCGATGCGGACGGCAAGCTGTTTGACGCCAACCCCGCGCTGCTGGCGATGCTCTGGCCAACCGCCGATTCGATGCCGGAAGTTCGCTTTGCCGATGCAATCGGCGAATGTGACAGGGGTAGGTTCACGAGTCTCTATCAGAAGCTGGTTCGAGCGCAGCTCGACAGCATCGACGAGAAGTTCGGCTGCATAGACTCCGCGGGCCGGTCATTGAACACCGAGGTCAATCTGTCAACGGTGCAATCCGACAGCGGCCAATATCTCTACTCGGTGTTACAAATCCAGGACGTGACGGAATCGCTGAAGCTGACCGACAGGCTGGAATACCAGGCGACGTACGATGCACTGACGGGACTGCTGAACCGGCGCGCCTTCGAGGCGGAGCTGACCCGCGCCTGGGAGCACGGGTGCGGCGCCGAGGCGAAGAGTTACCTGATGTTCATGGACTTGGATCAATTCAAAGTCGTCAACGACACGTCCGGCCATGCCGCGGGTGACATGCTCTTGAAGCAAATCAGCGAAATGCTGATCGACAGTGTCCGCGCCAATGATATCGTCAGCCGCCTGGGCGGCGACGAGTTTGCGATCATCCTGTGGAAATGCCCCGTCGAGGTGGCAGAGCGAATCGCCGAGGCGGTTCGCGCCAGCATGGAAGCGTTTCGTTTTCAATGGGACAAGGAGACTTATCGCATCGGCGTCAGTATCGGCGGTATTCCGATTGACCCCGATATCGGTGACACGGGCGAACTGCAGCAGCTAGCGGACGCCGCTTGTTATGCTGCGAAAGAGGCCGGCCGAAATCGTGTACACATGGTTGCGGGCGAAAAAGATCTGGCCAGGGATCATCGCGGACAGGTGCGCTGGGTGCAACGGCTGCGCGAGGCCATGGACAACAACCGCTTTGCTATCTACGGGCAGGTCATTAAGCCGCTCGACGAGGCGGTGCAGGAGCCTCCACGGTTCGAGATCCTGCTGCGGTTGCGTGACCCGGGGACACGGAAACTGATTCCTCCGGGTGCGTTTCTGCCGGCCGCCGAACGTTACGGGCTCAGCCTGGAACTCGACGAATGGGTAGTCCGGAGCCTGCTCAATGCGCTATTCGTCCACCAGTCGTTTAATGCAGAGTACCGGCGCTATTGGATCAATCTGTCGGGGTCGAGCATTGGCGACCCGCGCTTCGCCTCGTTCCTAAAGACAACAATTGAAAACTCGCCGCTGCCTCCGGGCACGATCAACTTCGAGATTACCGAAACGGCGGTCATAAGAAACGTAACCGACGCCTGTAAACTGATGTCGGAGCTGCGCGAAATGGGGTGCCAATTCGCGCTCGATGACTTCGGTAGCGGCGTGTCCTCGTTCGGATATCTGAAAAAACTCCCGATCGATCATCTTAAAATCGACGGCAGTTTCGTACGCGATATTCTCGACGATCAGGCCAATCGCATTTTTGTCAAATCGATTATCGACATCGCGCATACGCTGGATATCAAGACGACCTGTGAGTTCGTCGAGAATGACGTAACGCTTGACCTGGTGCGAGGACTCGGCGCCGACTACGCGCAGGGATTCGCCGTTGGTCGGCCATTCGTGCTGGCCCCGAGATTCCCCGGCTCCCAGGACGCCGTTCTGCCGGCAGGGACGGAACTGCACCAGCAGGCAGGACAGGTTTACCCATGAACGCGGTAACGGACACGGCTGCACCGGCAAAAAAGATCGCCGAATCCATCGCGGCGCTGCCGCCGCTTCCGGTGACGGCGCAGGAAATACTGACCTGTTTCGGGGACGAGTTCATCGACGCCGACAAAGTAAGCAGCGTGGTTGAAGGCGATCCCGGAATCTGCGCCAAATTGCTTGGCCTTGCCAACTCGGCGTATTTCGGCCTCGCCGATCCGGTGACCAACATGAGCGATGCAATCACCTGGGTGCTTGGCGTGGACACGGTGCGCTCGCTGGTTCTGGCGATGGCCATTCAGCAATCGTTTAACAGCAGGAAGTGTCCGGCATTTGAGCCGGATCGGTTTTGGGTGCAGTCGCTCCTGATGGCCGAATGCTGCAAGAAGATCGTGGCCTGTGACACGGAGGCAAGCGACACGGTGCGCGATCTCGCCTATCCGGCAGGCTTGTGTTACAACCTCGGCCTGATGGCGCTTGCCCACATGGAGCCGCGGCGTACCAATGCCGTGCTCAGCGCGCACCGGGAGCAGGCACGCCCCGGTAGCCTCAGTACGCTGTTGCTGGACGAATTCTCCACGGATCACAGAATCATGACCGCCGAATTGGCGCGATTCTGGTCACTGCCGGAAGCAATGATCGACGCTTATTCGTACAGAGGATCGCCCACCGGTGAGTGTAAGGAGCGTCTGGCGGCGGTCATCTTCGCCGGCGCAACCCTGGTCAGCAACAGGGAGTTCGATGAGGAACGGAGGATCGACATCGGTCCTTGGGCGAAAATTCTGAATCTGACCGTCGACGAACTCCAGGACATGGCCGTTTTCGGCGAGCGGCAGCGGGAGCGCGTCCGTTCGCTTGCCGGCAACATGGCGTATTGAGACGAGCGCCTCGATCGCGGCCCTGTCGTTTGCGTCGGTCGTAGCCCGGGGCGGCGTGCCGCGGCTGGCGTGCGAGGTTTGCTCTGACGTAAAGCACCGCTAAAATCAATCCATGGCGTTGCCCTATCTGATCAAAAAACTGCGGGCGTTTTTTGCGGTACGGACAGCCGCGCGCGCTGCCCGCGAGAATCCGGTTTTTCAGGTTACGGTTGCAAAGGCATCGGAAATATACAGCCGGATTCCCCTCGGCCAATACGTTGACGATGCGACGAAAAACGCGCTCGCACGCCGCCTTTACCTGGAATTGAACGAGATATGCAACGCAACCGAGCCGAAGGTGGTCTGCCGCGACAAGCTCGTTCGTGCGATGTTGACCTTCGCCCCGCTGCAGGTTGTGATGATCCCGCCGCCGCCTTCCGACGACGCCAGCGGCTTGCGGGCGTTGCCCGGAATTACGGGCGAACTCCAGTCGCGCCTCGACGAGCTTATCCGCAACGGCGTATTCTTCAGGCCCGAGACGGAGGTCGCCTTGCGGTCAAATGAAAGCGCAATCGATTGGTCGTCGGTTCAGCGGTTCTACTGGGAGGCCTATTGGTTTCTGGAAACCTTCAACGCTGTACGAATCGAGCTTGGCGACACGATAGAGGCTGCGGACTGGTACAAGCCCTTCATGCATGCCGCCTGCGTCAGTCAAGAACACATTTATCGCCGGGAACTCGATCTTCCGCCGGCGTTTGACGAAGACGTCGCCCAGCGCGTCGTAACCGCCTTTTCGATGTATACGGACGTGGTCGTTTCGGGCGCCGAAGACCCCGATCGGGAGTGGCAAGCCTATTGCGCGGAGCAGGGCCTCGCTGCCGTGCGGCACATCGGCCTAAGCCCGCCGCGCTAGTTGGACGGCCGACGGTTCAAAAGGGGAAAAACCGATCCCGAGGTTTGAGAGTCGGGCCGGGGTGACCGCGACCTCCTACTGGAGCCGGAACGAGAGTCTGGCGCCCGTGCGTTGGGCAATGGTTTTTCCGCGGTACTCGCGCGGCTCGAATCTCCACTGCTCCACGGCCTCGATGGCGGACCTGTCGAAAACGCTTTCCGGGTCCGCGGCGGCGACGACGATGTCGGCAGTATCGCCATCGGGGGTTACCGTGAAATGCACGTCTACCCACCCCGATATGCCAAGCAACTCGGCGCGTCGCGGATATTGGGCCGGCGCCGCGCTAATACGCACCAGATTGCCGATGGGAAGCACTTCGGATTCGGCGCGCGCGATGTATCCTTGCTCCAGTGTCGCTCTTACCTGAACAACTTCCTCGGCTTCCGCATTCATCTCTTCGGCGGCGACCACAAACCTCTCCGCTTCTTCGAGTTCTCCAGAGTCGATATTGGAAGAGGCCGTGGCGAGAATTGCGGAATAGAGTTCCTGCCGTATTTGACCGGCAATTTCGGCGTCGCCGTCTCCTTCTTGCAAAAACTCCCGCGCGTTGTCGCCGGCCGGACCGATCAGTCGTCCGTCCGCAATCGCGCCGCGCACCTTCTCCATCCATTCCCGGACAGCTCTCGCGGCGGCCAAACGTTCGCTTTCCGCCTGTTCGGCGGCGGCGTCGATTCTCGCCTGGAGCAGGTCGTCCATCGATTCGCGAACCGCCTGGAAATAGTTTCGGTTCTGACCCGGTAACGCCTCGGCGCGTGCCAGCGCCGCCGAGGCAGCGTCGTTGTCGCCGTCTTCCGCGAGTTGCATGGCCTGGGTGACGAGTTCACCGGAGACTCGATTCAGCGTCTGCTGGACGTTGTTGACAAGCGCGTGGTCGGGTCGAACGGGCTCGACCTTTTGGGCCAGTCTGTAGGCTTCGTTGTAGTTTTCGGCCTCCAGCAGCTCCGTCGCGGTGACGGCGAGTCGGCCGAGTACCGCTCCCAACTCGGCGTTTGCGATTTCATGATACGGTTCGGCATTGAGCACCTTGCCGTAGTAGTGCAGGGCGCTTTGGTTTTCCGGATCGGTCAGGATATCCGCCTCCGCCGCGAGCCGCGCCTTACGCAGATCCGCATCGACTCCCGACGTGGATACGGTGTCGACGACGGTCTCCGCTTCGACCTCGGCTCGTTCCGCAACCGAAGGCGCCGGTGCGGCCGCGGGGTCCGTGACTTCGCCGTCGACAATGGCTCTTTCGGCTTCGCTACCGCTATCGCGGTCCAACAAAAACCAACCAAGTCCAACGATTGCGAGAACCGCAACGCAGATGACCAGCAATATGGTAATCGAACTATTTTGATCTTCGTTTTCCATGGCAACTATTCGTCTACTCAGTGCGATTTGTCATTCGTGTTTGTCCAGCGTCCCCGCAGCTCGGTTACTTTGCCGATGAACTGATCCAGCGTTGGCGACGCTGCTTTGGCCGCGGTTGACAGATTGACGACCTGGTGACGCTGCACGAGCTCCGGGTACTCCAGGAGCTGAAGATGCTTCAACGCCGCCGCATTCACGTCCGTCCGCATCGTCTGCGGGTCGATCGGTTTTTCGACGTACCGGAACACCTGGCCGTAGTTGATCAGGTTGATCATGTCGCTAGTGTCCCGACTTTCGCTGACGACGATGGTGACGAGTTCGGGCATGTGCTGTTTGAGCGTGCCGATCATGTTTTGCAGCAGGCCGATATCCGACGTGAAGTCGGTCACCAGTACACCCGCAGCGCGTTCCTCCAGTATCTCCGCGACCTTGACGAGCGTCGTAGCGACCAGCGCGCTGCGATCCGCCGAGATAGTGCGGATCGCAGACTCGGCGAAATTCGGGTTGACGGTAAAGACGGCGACGCCGACGTCACTCAAGCTCGTGTCGGATTGCTGTCCCGATTCAGTCGGTCCGACTTCCTCGCTCGTGTCGCCGGACATTACGATCTCCGTCCGGTTCTGCCAGTGCGTCACGCCGCTGTTGTCTGCGGACGACGAGCTGTCCTGTCCGTCCGCGGGCTTTGCGGCCGAGATGGGCGTGACGTTGCTAGCTTCGCCAATGAGCGTCTGATCCGCCGCGGGCGCCGGTTCCGATGCGGGCGGGGCTGCCGGGGGGGTATCGGCGGCCGGTGAGGCGGCCGTCGCCGGCGTATTGGCCGCCACTGCGCTCGCCGTCGCACGGGAGGCGCTAATGGCCAGTTTGAGCGTTTCTTTGAGCAATTTCGGCTGACAGGGTTTGCTCAAGAAGCGAAACACCTCGCCGATGTTGATCGATCCTTCAATGGCTTCGGGATCGGCGTAACCGGTCAGCAGGATGCGCACAGTGCGCGGCGACACTTCCCGTATTTCGCCCAGCACCTGTACGCCGGTGAGACCCGGCATGCGCTGATCGGCGACGATGACGTCGATATCGTGCTCGGCAACCAGCTTGATTGCCTCCGAGCCGTCGGTTGTGAGGAACAGCTCGTAGTCACGACGAAATAGACCGCGCATCGAATTGAGCACGCGTTTTTCGTCATCTACGAACAAAACTTTGCCCTGTTTGATCACTGTGTCTGCTCTCTAGTCCTTCTTACTCGTGCTCTGGAATGCGAGGAGGAGGCCGGCTCCGACTCACGGATCATCACGCGGTCACGACGTCGGGTACGGGGCCATTGCTGTCGCCTTTGTTTTCGGGTGACGGAGCCGCCGCCTCCACGGTTTCGTTTGCCGCGACGCTGTCGGGAATAATCTCCGTCTCCATGGTGGCGTCGGCCGCCGCCGCAAGCCCGACTTCCGTCGCCTCCTCGCCGGTCTCCTCCGGATCGAGGCCAACCTCCTGCGGGAGCGTGATCGTCATGACCGTTCCTTTACCCACCACCGATTCGATGTCCAGACTGCCGTTATGGGAGGTGACTATGCGGTCGACGATCGACAAGCCGAGCCCGGTTCCCTTGCCCACCTCTTTAGTGGTGAAAAACGGATCCCTTATCTTCTCCATGACGTCGTCGGGAATTCCGCAACCGCTGTCCGCCACGCTGACCTTGACGTTGCCGTCCTCTTCCCAGGATCTGACGACAATCTCTCCGCTTTCTTCGATTGCGTCGGCGGCGTTCGTGATCAGATTGAGGAAGACCTGGTTGATCTGTGACGGAGAGCAGTGAATGACGGGAACCTCGCCGAAGTGTTTGTGCACGGTCACTTTGTTCTTCAGCTTGTTCTTGGTGATGAGCAAAGTCTTTTCCAGCCCCTCGTTGACGTTGAACTGGCCCTGCTGCGCGCGATCCAGTCTGCTGAAGTCTTTGAGGCTTTGCGCAAGCTCCGTAAGGTCTTCGAGGCCCTCGATACTGTCCCGGATGAGATCATTGGCCTCTTCCAGGTCGTCCGTCATGCCCTCGGCGAGCATGGTCTGCATGTTTTTCAGACCGCGCTGCAGCGTAGCCTTGACGTCGGTTCCACTGCGTATGGCCGTGATCATCGAATCTGCGATCGTGGCCAACTCCGATACCGATTCCAGGCGTTCCTGAATGATTGTGGCGTTGTTGATCAGGTACCAGAGCGGTGTGTTGATTTCGTGACTGATACCGGCAACCAGTTCACCGAGGGACGACATCTTTTCCGCCTGTACGAGCTGGACCTGCGACTCCTGGAGTTCGTCGTACGCGGAGCTCAGCTGCTCGGTCCTCGAACTCACCCGTTCCTCGAGGGTGTTGTTCATGGACTCGAGTTCGGCGTTGCTTCGGTTCAGTGCGCGATAGCTCGACTGAAGGCGGTACACGACGTAACCGATTCCCGCGAGCAACGCGATCGTACAAACGGAGAGGAGCAGGCGGGCACGCTCCGCGCGGCTGACGGTGACCCGATTCTCCGACTGGATGGCATCGGACAGCGCCCACAGCGAGTCGGTGACGCGGCTGCCCGTTACCCGTTCGAGTGCGGTAGCGGCGGCGTCGTGTTCGGCGATCACCGCCATCGCCGCTGCGACAAAATCGTCGATCCTGCCGGGCGCACGCGAGTCCACGGCCGGATCGTCGCCCAGCTCGGTCAGACGGACTTTGAGTTGTTCGGGATCCGCCTGGTTTTGTCCGGTCGCGAATTCGATCACCTCGATGGCCAGCGAAAACGCGTTCTGCGACTGAATGCGCAGGTTGAACCGGCGCAGGTCTTTGACGACCGCCGGCGATTCTTCCTGCACCAGGCGCAGCGCTTCCGCAAGCCCGTCCTGCCGGGTGACAAACGCCGTGGTGTCGCTTACGAACTGTGCGAGCGCCCCGTCATACAGGACCAGCTGCGTTTGCAGCTCCGTCATGATCTCGGTGGTCGCGGCTGCGCCCTGCAGCACGGCATTGTGTTGCGACAGGCGGAGCAGTGCCGCATTCAGCGTCGCTGGCACCGAACGTCCTTCCTTGTGAGCGCTTTGAGTTCCCAGCGTAATGGCGCTGAGGTCATCTCGCGTCGCTTCGATGGCGCGGACGCGTGCGGTGTGCGCAGCGTAATAGTTTTCATCGACGGTCCGCGACTCCATAATTAGGAGCGCCAGGACGCCGACAAGGATTAAGCTGGCAATAGTGGTTAGAGCGACTCGTACCATGTAGCGATGTCCTCTGCGTTGTTTCCAAGACGGTATGGAACGCCACTGTCGCCGTGTCCCCGTTTTTGCGCCATGACGACCATCAAATTGTTGGAGGAAACACAGTGTTTCCTGCAGTTATCAGCTGGATGGGCGCCGAATTTAGCCTTATGTAAAAATACTGGGCCCGCCTGACGCGGAAAACGGCGCAATTTGGCGGGTAATGAGGCAGGTTTGTCTTATTTTTGTGACAGGTGTTGTTACTTATTTAGGCGAAAAGGCTCACATTAGCGGCTCAATTTGTTTCGCTCTGCAATCAACCCGGGCTGAACATAAAGCCGCGGATGACCTTGGAGGACTGAACCATCAAGACCACCGCTTCGCATTCGAGTGACGTCGTTGTGTTTTGCTTCGTCGCAAAAACACGCAGTTTCTCGCAGGCGGCGAAGCTGCTTGGCATTTCACGTTCGTTGGTCAGCAAACGCGTGTCGCGGTTGGAAGATCGTCTGGATACCCGGCTGGTCCAGCGTTCCACCCGATCGATGTCGTTGACCGAGGCCGGTGAGCTTTTGTATCGCCGTTACACGGACATCACCGACCGGATCGACCGGGCAGAACGGGAAGTGTCGGACCTGCATCGTACGCATTCGGGTCTAATCCGCTTCGCCGCGCCGATGGTTTGCAGTTACATCGGCGTGTCTCTCATCGACAGGTTGCACCGGGAGTATCCCAATATAGAAGTGCAGCTATGCGTGGAAGACGGCGAGATCGACGTCATCAAATCAGGTTACGACGCCGCCATTCACGTTGGCCCGCTCAAAGATTCCAATCTCATCTGCCGGAAAATCACGACTGCGCGCCTGGCGGTTTGCGGCTCGCCCGGCTACCTGATCAAGCGCGGCGTCCCAAGCACGACAAACGACCTGAAAAGGCACAATTGTCTGTCGATTTCGCCCGAGGCCGGCGAAGAAAAAACGTGGTTGTTTCGGGATGGATCCAGCGACGCCTACGAGGTACCGGTGTCCGGCGACTTTCATGCCAATAGCGAAGTGGTCCTGCTCCGTGCCTGCCTCGCCGGCATGGGGCTTTGCCAGCTACCTATGGTGTTGATAGAGGAGTACCTGAAAGCCGGCGAGCTGGAGGTGGTTCTGGAGGATTTCGCGAGGGTCTCGACCGACATCTACATCGTGATGCCGCATAGGGACATGCCTGAAAAAGTCCGTGTCGCGGTCGATTTTCTGACCGATCACATGCGTCAACGCTTTCCTCACGTGGCCCGCGAAGAAACCTCGTTGGAGACGTCGGTGGCCTCCTAGGTAACCGGGTTTTCCTGCGCTGCTGTAGACGATCGGTCAAAAAACTCAGACGAGCAGATATATATCGGCTAGCAAGCTCGCGATAAATTGCCTCCCCGATGACATTGCGGCGGCGCCGCTCCCCTACCGTCGAGGAGGCAACTGATGGGCACTTTTGACATTCACAACAAAGACACGGCACCCGCAGGGTCCGTCGAATCACTCGTTGGGGCGGAGAAGGCTTTTGGTTTCCTCCCGAATCTGCTCGGCGTTTTTGCCGAGTCACCGGCAACCTTGAAGGCGTATCTGACCCTCGGCGAACTGGTGGGTCAGACAGCGTTCACCGACACCGAAAGGCAGGTGGTCATACTGGCAATCAGTCGATTCAATGAATGCCACTACTGCGTCGCCGCACATTCGGCGATTGCGGGAATGCAGAAGGTTCCGGCCGACGTGGTTGACGCCATCCGTAACGACGAGGTCATCGCCGATGAAAAACTGCAGGCACTGCGAGTGTTCGCAACGGCGGTTGTCGAGAAACGCGGTTGGGTGACTGACGCGGACGTGACGGCGTTTTTGGAAGCCGGTTACGGCAAAGCCGCCATTTTGGAAGTGATTCTGGCGCTCAGCTTCAAGGTCTTGAGCAATTACACCAATCATATCGCCGATACGCCGCTCGACGACGCCTTTGCGGCGACCGAGTGGAAGCCGGCTGCCTGATCGAACAATCAATCCAGCGGCAAAAAGGAGGACAATATGTCTGCAACTGCGAAAGCGCTTACCGTCACGGACGCCGACTTCGACAGCGAAGTACTCAATTCGGACGTACCGGTTTTGGTCGATTTCTGGGCCGAATGGTGCGGACCCTGCAAAATCGTGGGTCCGACGGTCGAAGAACTCGCCGCGGACTATGAAGGCCGATTGAAGGTCGCCAAAGTGGACGTCGACGCGAACCCGCAGGCGGCCGGCCGGTTCGGTGTGCGGAGTATCCCCACGCTGATACTCTTCAAGAACGGTCAGGCAAGCGAAACGACCATCGGCGCCCAGTCGAAAGCGCAGCTCGGCGACCTGATCAACCGGCACATAAAGCCAAACTGATAGGTTCACGCAAGCCGTGGAACGCCTCGGCTGAGCACACGAAAAAGCCCGGCAAGCGCGTGCCGGGCTTTTTCTTTTGCGCCGGGCGTTCTCCGCACTCTTTCGGCATCCAACCTATCTCGTCGGAGCTCGTCCTGACGGGCGATTCTCCGAAGTTAAGCGCTGTTTGAGTTCCTCGTCGGAGGATTGCTACCGGGGACCTCTTTAGGGGAATGGCTCCCTGCGGTCCGCTTTATTTCCCCTAAAGAGGTCCCCGGCACCAATCCTCTTGGCATTGCAGCCCGGCCGCACATCCGGTTTCCACGAACTTCAGCGGTGGCAGGAATCGGCCTTGTCGTTGGGGAGGTGTTTGGTGGAAATAAAGCGGACCGCAGGGAGCCATTCCACCAAACACCTCCCCAATGGCAAGGCCGGGCACGATCGTCCAAAGAAGGGGGATCGACCGTCAGGACGAGCTCCTGTATCGACCGTCGGTTGCCGGCCGACGGGGCAGCGACGTGTTCAGTCGCCCGACCTCGAGACTGCATGACCGCCAAACTGATTGCGCATCATCGCGAGCAGTTTTGCGGCGTAATCCTGCTTCCCCTGGGTTGCAAAGCGCATCATGAGGGCCGTACTCATGACGGGCGTGGGGATTCCCTGTTCGATACCCTCGACCGCCGTCCAGCGGCCTTCTCCTGAATCCGCGACAAGCGCCTCCACGTCGATGAGTTCCTGATCGTCCGCCAGTACGTTGGCGGTCAGATCCAACAACCAGCTGCGAACGACGCTGCCGTGGCGCCAGGTTTCGGCAATTCCCGCGAGATCCAGGGCAAAATCGTCACGGGCGCGCAACAGGGAGAAACCTTCCGCATAGGCCTGCATCATCCCGTACTCGATTCCGTTGTGGATCATCTTGACGTAGTGGCCGCTGCCGACCGGGCCGCAGTGAATCCAGCCGCGGTCGGCCGCAGGAGCCAGCGCTTCGATGACGGGGCGAATAGCGGCGAACGGCGCCTCCGCGCCGCCGACCATCAGCGCATAACCTTCCCGAAGACCCCATACCCCGCCGGAAACGCCGGCATCGACGTAGTGTATTTCGCGGGCGGAAAGCATTTCGGCCCGGCGTATGGAGTCTTTGTAGAAGGAGTTTGCGCCATCAACAAGAATGTCGCCCGGTTCGAGCAGCTTCGCCATGCGCTCGACGTAACTTTCGGTTGTATCTCCGGCCGGCAGCATCAGCCATACTGCTCGGGGCGGCTCCAGCGCCGTCACCAGCTGTTCCGCGGATTCAGCCGCGATCAAACCGCACTCATCCGACAACAGCCGCGTTTGCGACTCATCGCGGTTGTAACCGATCACTTCAATCCCGGCTCCCCGGAGCCGCCGCGCCATGTTGCCGCCCATGCGGCCCAGCCCAATCATGCCGATTCTCATCGTTGTTTCCTCGATTCGGGTTGTGCGAACTACTCACAATGTAACGCAGCAGGATGACCGCCGTGAGGCCCAGGATCACGCTCAGTCGAAACAGTATTCCGAGCGGAACCGCGACGACCGTCAGCAGAAGCGGCGCTTTGCGCATCGTAACATCGAAGATCTAGGCGGCCCGCAGCCCGCGATTGGCCAGTTTGGCGTTCGCGTCACGCAGCGCCGTTCGCAGCCCTTCTTCCACGACCGGATGGTAAAACGGCATGTCGAGCATCTGTCCGACCGTCATGCCCGCCTGATGCGCCCAGGCGAGGAGGTGGCCAATGTGTTCCGCGCGCGGGCCAACCATCTCGGCGCCCAGGAAGCGGCCGTCCATTCCGTCGGCGTAAACTCGCAGCAGCCCCTGATTCTTGAGCATTACGCGGCTTCGCCCCTGGTCCTCGAATGAAACTTCGCCGATGACGACGTCACCGTCGGCCAGGTCGGCGAAACGCGAGCCGACCATTGCAATTTGCGGATCCGAAAAGACGATGCCGAGCGGCGTGCGCCGTTCACCTGGGCGGATACTCGCAAAACGCCCGGCGTTGTCGCCGGCGATACGGCCTTCGTCGGCCGCTTCATGCAGCAGTGGGCGGTCGTTGTTGACGTCGCCTGCGATGAACACGTGGCTGTTGCCCACGCGCATGGTCTCGGCATCGAATATGGGCACGCCGTCAGCGTCCAGCGGCAGGGTGGTCTTTTCAAGGTCCAGGCGGCCCACGTTCGGCCGGCGGCCGGTCGCGGCGATGACGTAGTCGACGACGGCGGTCCGGGATTTTCCGTCCAGGTCGGTGTAGTCGATGGCAACGCCGGTCCCCGATCGCTGCATACGCTGCACGTTTGCATCGGCGTCCAGGTAGAAATCGTCCGAGAACACGGCGCGCGCGGTTTCCATGACGTCCGGGTCGGTCAGAGGACCGATCTGACCGCCGAGTCCGAACATCCGCACGCTAACGCCCAGACGACTCAACGCCTGGCCGAGTTCGAGACCGATGACGCCCGGGCCGAAAACGGCGACCGACTTTGGGAGGTCCCGCCACTCGAAAACGTCGTCGTTGACGAGCAGGCGGTCGCCGAGTGCTTCAAAAAACCCGGGATAACTCGGCGCCGATCCCGTCGCGATGACGATTCGTTTTGCATTGACGATTGTCGAATCACCCGATCGGGCGGTGACCTGCAGGCGATGGTCATCCAGAAAACGTGCGTAACCCTGGATCCGCTGCTCCGCCGGAATGTTGTTCACCCCGTCGACGACAAAACCGACAAACCGGTCTCGCTCGCGACGGACGCGATCCATTACCGCGACGCCGTCGATCTCGGCGGCGCCTGTATTGACGCCGAATTCAGGCGCTTGACCGACGGCATGTGCGGCCTCTGCCGCCGCGATGAGCAGTTTGCTCGGCATGCAGCCAACCCGCGCACAGGTGGTGCCGTAGGGGCCGCCTTCGATCAGAACGACGCTGTTGGTCCAGGCGGCGGCGGAACGGAATGCCGCCAGGCCAGCCGATCCGGCGCCGATGACGGCGACGTCAACGTGTCGGGTGTTCATGCTATTTCTCCCGCGCCGCTGTCGGCCAGCAGGGCATCCAAAAGGCCGGAATTCTCGGCGCGTAACAGGTCATCGCTGCCGCCAACGTGATGGCCGTCGATAAATACCTGCGGCACGGACGTCCGGCCCGAGCGGCTGACCATCTCCGCTTCCCGCGGCAGGTCGGCGGTGACGTCGATCTCCTCGAAGTGGAGTCCTCTGGATTCGAGGTGCTGTTTCGCATTTCCGCAAAACGGGCACCAGCTCTTGGTGTAAATCTCTATCTTCGGCATTGGTCCTGTCCTCGATACTCGACTAATGCCGTCTAATTTATTGTGTATTTAGAGATCAATCTATATCTGTTAGTGCAGTATTTAACTATCGATCGTCTTATTGATTTGGCAGAATAGGATCTGCTGTGACATAATTGACGGAACACTCCGAAGACGTTCCCGCCGCCGGCGGAAGAGGGACTCGATGGAAGTACTCAGTGACATCCTGCGCTCCATGCACGTCAAGGGAAGCGTCTACTTTTGCGATCATTTGACATCACCCTGGTCGATGGATTTCGTCGATCCCAAATCGGCCGGATTTCACCTCGTTCGCCGGGGCGAATGCTGGGTATCGTCGGGCGACTATCTCGAACGGCTGGGCCCCGGGGATATGGTGTTCGTGGAGCCCGGTCGCGATCACACGCTCGCGAGTCAGCCGCCGGGGCAGGAATCCGTCCAGAACGAACAGTCCACCCTGCTGCTCTGTGGCTATTGCGATTTCCTGCAGGAGCACAGCACGCCGCTGCTGGAGGTGTTCCCTTCGCTCACCATCGTGCGGGAAGAAGAATTCCTCAAGCATCCCTGGCTGAAGGGAACCTTGGATCAGCTCAGCGCCGAGTATTTGTCACAGGCGCCCGGCGCGGAACTCGTGGTCGACAAGCTGACGGAGATCGTCCTGGTCGAACTGATTCGCATCGACTTCGGCCGGAAGGGCAAAAGTCAGTTTGTCAAAGCCTTGTCGGACAAACAGATATCCAAGGCGCTGCAACAGTTGCACAACAATCCGCACGTGCACTGGACCATCGAGTCTCTTGCCGAAAAGATCGGCATGTCGCGCGCGGCGTTTGCGAAGCGGTTCAAGGAGCTGGTCGGCTATCCGATGTTCGAGTATCTGACCAAGCTGAGAATACAGCGCGCCAAGGAACTGCTGCGTGAAACGCGGCTACCGCTCTACGAAGTCGCGAATCGGGTGGGTTACGACTCGGACATGGCGTTTACCAAGACTTTCAAGAAGCATACGGGGACCACGCCGACGCGATATCGCAAGGACCCCGTTTAGGTCTCGTGCGCCGATGACCGGAAACGGGTCTGCCCCGTTTCCGGCCCCTGGGTCACTCACGGAACTCGATCGCAAACGTCAGTCCGATCATGTCGAGGCCAGGATTTTCGCTGTCCAGGCCGCCGTTTGACGTGTGCTGGGCGCGCAGCGACAGCGAATACCTGTCCGTTCGACCGAATCTCGTGCCGAGCGCGAGCGATGACGTGAAATGAAAGTTGCCGCCGATGTCCCGGCCGTTGAAGCGAGTTCCGCTCAGCACCGTCGGGCTGAAGCCGAAGTCGACAAACGTCCGGCCATCGCTCGTGGCGGCAAACCTCCAGACAGGACCCAGCGACAAAAACGGGCGGGTCTCGCTGGAGGTGTAAATCGTCCCGACCGCGAGCTCCAGGTGGTGCGCGCGCAGCGGACGCGGCGCGCGCAGGCGGTACGAGGCTGCAAATTGATAGGTGTCCTCGAACTTGCCGGCCGCGCCGAGCACGCGGTATTCGTCGGGGAAAAGGAACTCCGGTGCCGCGTGGGAGGTGGCGGGCAGGACGACAATCGCGAGCAGCGTCGCCACGACGCGCGTCAGGCGCGTGCCTCCCGGGAGTTTGGCAGTGGATGTAGTGTGTTTCATCGCTCAATCCTGTTTGTCGGTGTCCGGACGGTCGTGCCTGGATGGCCGCACGCCGGAGATGAATTCAGGATTCAAACGATATAGATAGAAAGGAAGTCTATCTATGACTGATTGTGTTTAAGATAGCTATCAATCGTCTATGATCGGCTTATTCCATCAGACTATTAGGCCGATGATGACTAGAGGGATTCGGTCGAATTGACGGTCCAGGCGCTGTCCCAGGACTCGACCTCGTAACGGTCCGTAACCGGAAATCCCGGCGGTCGGGCGGATTCCAGGCGGGGGTCGAACCGAATTTCCGTCGCAAATCGGGGTTCGGTCGCCGAGAGCGACCCCGCGGTCAGACTGCCGTAAATGCTGAGCAGGCTCCCGCTCTTGGATCGATAATTGCTCACGGTAAATCGGCGCTTGGCGTAGATTGCGGCGGTAATCCGAAGATCCCCGGGCCCGGTAATTTTCGGCCCCGCAATCTCGATGTTCTTCGCGGATACGAGTCCGATGAAGTCGTCGACGCCGCTGACTTTTTCCGGATCTTGTGCGTAAACGAGATCACCGGCCACGACAATGCGCTCGGGCGAATACAGAAGAACTTTACCGTTTACCTCGCCTTTGACGTGAAGTTTCGCTTTCCCGGTGGCGATGAGGTACGACGCGGGTTTGCGAAGCGTGGCTCTGCGCTCGAACAGGCCGCGCTCGAACGAAATCCAGGTGTAGCTTCCGTCCCCGTGAAACGTAATCCGGGTGTCCTCCTCGAATTCGTGAACCTGGTCTTCGCGGAAATCCGCCGATTCGGGCAGCGGGATGAAGTTCTTCGGTAAACGGATCGACCGCACCCCGGTTTGCAGCCCACCCAGAAACACCTGATCCCTGCGCACGCGACCCCGGTTTTCCGTAATGTTGATGCTGCGGGCCGAGGTTGTGACCTTGCCGTGAAACTGGGGTTTCGTATCCCGACTGTAGGCCAGATTAATCGCCGAATTGGAGTGAAAGCGGCCGTCGAGTTCGTCGTCGTGAATCTGCACCGATTTATCCCAGCGGTTGACGAATTGCGCGTAGCTGGAGAACGCCAGGCGTTTCATGTGCAATTCCGCGGTCACCCTTTCTCCGTCCTGTTCGGTGCTGACCTCGACGACCACGCGGTCAAGCGCCATGTCGTCGTCTGCCGGCAGCTCGGCGAATTTCGCGGTGTACTCCTGTCCCTTGTGCTGCCAGGTCAACTCGTCCGTCGAGTCGCGGCGTTTGTGATAGGTCTCCGCCCAGTCGCGTATCTTTTTATCCAGCATCCTGCGTTGCCGCGTGCTCATCGGCTCCGATACGGCGACGGAGGGCGCCGTGGTCGTTATGCTGGCAAGGGCAACCGGCTTCTGCTCGATCGGGGCTGGGCTTGCCTCGACCGCGGCGACGGTCGGTTCGGCGGTCGTCCGCTCCGCGGCTGCCTGGATCGATTCACCGTCGGGCGCGCCTTCTTCCGCGAGATTGTCCGACAGCTGGGCGGTTGCCGCCGCCGGTTCGGGCGCCGGGGTTGGGCTGCTCGACGATTGCTCGGCCGAGGACGGCAGCGGATCGTCCGCCGCGTCGTCGTTCCGTGCCATCGGGACTTCGTCGGTACCCGAGGTATCCTCGCCGTCCAGCGATACGGTGATCTCCCGGACAGGCGGTTCCGGCGGCGTCGGATCGATTTTCCAGACGACCAGCAAGAGCAAGGCGGCATGCACGCCGGCCGAGATGAGCATTGCGATGGATATGGGTTTGCGCACCCCACCACTCCATTCTTATGGCCCTGATGGAATATCGTGGTCCCCCAGGGACGTGCCGTTACGTTCCTAGCCTAGCACAGGTTGGCTGCCGCCTTATTCCAATGGGTTTCACGGATTGGACAATCGCAAAAAGCGACTTGAGGACGGCGACCGGCGATTGGATAATCAGCTGTTGATTGCTCACCACTGGTTCACTCAGGAGAACTCACCGATGAAGAGATTTGTCGCCTTGTGCGCGCTGGCCGCCCTTTTCGGCTGCGGCGGAGAATCCGGCCAGCCGCCGGAGACAGCGGTGTCTGATACCCAACCGCCGCCGGTGGAGATGGCGACGGCCCCGCGGAATCTGGAGGCAATCCTGGATTCGATGCCGGACGAGGTGAAAGCGCGGTATCAGTACCGGCGCCCACAGCAGACGCTCGAATTCTTCGGTATCGAGCCTGGCATGACGGTCGTGGAAGCGCTCCCCGGCGGCGGCTGGTACTCGAAGCTGTTGTTACCTTACCTCGGCGAGCGTGGGTTGCTGATCGGCGCGGATTATCCGTATGACATGTTTGCGATGTTTCCCAACATGACCGAGGAGCGCCTCGCCGGCAAACGGACCTGGGTGGCGGACTGGACCGCCGGCGCCGAAGACTGGCGTCAGGAAGGCGACGCGTCGGTCGCGGCGTTCCAGATGGCCGCGTTACCCGAGTCGATGGTCGGCACCGCCGATGCGGTCCTGTTTGTACGCGCGCTCCACAACCTCGCGCGTTACGAAGGGCGCGGCGGGTTTCTGACAACCGCGATCGACGACATGTACCGGGCGCTCAAACCCGGCGGCATCGTCGGCATCGTGCAACATCATGCCCGCGACGACATGCCCGACGAGTGGGCCGACGGCAACGCCGGTTATCTCAAAGAAAGTTTTGTCATCGAACAAATGGAGACCGGCGGCTTCGAGTTCGTCGAATCCAGTGACTTGAACGCCAATGAGAAAGATCAGCCGACGGTCGAAGACGTCGTTTGGCGTCTCCCGCCCAGCCTCAGCGGTGGGGCGGACGACCCGGAACTCGCGGCGACAATGCGCGAGATCGGCGAATCCAACCGAATGACGCTGAAGTTCAGAAAGCCCGCGTCGTAATCCGCCCAACGAGTACGGATCGGCCCGCGACGCTGCAGGACGCCTCGCGGGCCGATTTTTTTTCGACTTTCTGACGGAATGCGGAGATTTGCCATGCAAAGACCAGTCACCGCCGGGTTGTTGCGTGTCATGCTGCTGCTGCTCCCGCTTGCAGCCTACCCGGAGGTGATACGGTTCGAGCCGGCGCGAGTTTTCGACGGTGAGCAGGTGCGCGACAACTGGGTCGTTATCGTGCGCGACGCTGCGATCGTTTACGCCGGCCGCCCCGACCGGGCGCCGGACCTTGCGATTGATCGAAGGATCGAACTTACCGGGGGGACCTTGATGCCCGGCCTGATCGAAGGTCACTCGCACGTCCTGCTGCATCCCTACAACGAGACGCCCTGGAACGATCAGGTGCTGAAGGAATCGGAGGCCGAGCGCGTCGTGCGCGCGGTCAATCATGTCCGCGACTCGCTGCTGGCCGGCGTTACCACTATGCGTGATCTGGGTTCCGAAGGCGCAGGGTATGCGGACGTCGGCATCCGCGACGCTATCAACAAGGGCGTGATTCCGGGACCACGGCTGCTGGTCGCGGGCAGGGCGCTCGTTGCCACCGGGAGCTACGGTCCCAAGGGGTTCCACGAGCGGGCAGACCTGCCGCTGGGCGCGGAGGCGGCGGACGGTTACGATAATCTCGTGCGTGCGGTGCGTGAACAGATCGGCCGTAATATCGACTTCGTCAAAGTGTATGCCGATTACCGCTGGGGGCCGGGGGGCACCGCGGCGGCGACGTTTACGCAAACCGAATTGGAAACAATCGTCGAAATCACGAGATCGAGCGGCAGGCCCGTCGTTGCGCACGCCGCGACCGCAGAAGGGATGCGGCGCGCCGTCCTCGCGGGCGTGGAAACCATCGAGCACGGCGACGGCGCAACGGACGAGGTCCTGGAGTTGATGGCTGCTCGCGGTGTGGCGCTTTGTCCAACGATAGCCGCCGGCGACGCTATTTCGCAGTACGGCGGCTGGAGGAAGGGGCTCGAGCCGGACCCGGATCGTATTGTCAACAAAAAAAGGAGTTTTGCCGCGGCCCTGGAGGCGGGCGTGACGATCTGTTTCGGTGGCGATGTCGGTGTGTATCCGCACGGCGACAATGTCCGGGAACTCGAATTGATGGTTGAATACGGCATGGACAGTCTCGATGCGCTGCGAGCGGCGACGTCGGTAAACGCGGACATCTTCCACCTCTCGGACCGGGTAGGCCGGGTGAGAGCGGGATTGTCGGCGGATCTGATCGCGGTCGGCGGAGATCCGGTCGCCGATATCTCGACGCTTCGCCACGTGGAATTCGTCATGAAGTCCGGTCAGGTGTATCTGGATCGGACTCGCGATGCGGCGGCCGGTCGTGAGCGCTCCGCGACAGGTGATTCCGGAAATGGCCGCCGTCTCGGACGGGCCGGGCAGTGAGCGACGCAAAGCGACCAGATTCAGCGCCGGAACCGGGTATGGACGTTTCGGCGCTACGCCGCTCGGCGACGGGCAGGGCGCTCGAGCGCGAAGACCTCGACGCCGATCCGGTGCGGCAGTTCGCGGACTGGTTCCGGCAGGCCTGCGATTCGGACGTGCTCGACCCGAACGCTATGAGCCTCACCACCGTCGATGCCGACAATCGTCCGTCCTCCAGGACCGTATTGCTCAAATACTTCGACGAGCGTGGATTCACTTTTTTTACCAACCAGTCGAGCAACAAGGCGAAGCAGATTGCCGGCAACCCTCACGTGGCGCTGCTGTTTTTCTGGCCGGGTTTTGCGCGACAAATAGCCATCCGCGGGACGGCGGCAAAAATGCCGGCGACGGAAACGATGCGTTACTTCGTGAGCCGGCCGCGCGGCAGCCAGATCGGCGCGTGGGTGTCCGCACAGAGTAGCGTCATCTCCTCGCGCGCGCTGCTCGAGGCTAAATTCGACGAGATGAAACGAAAATTCTCCAACAAGGAGGTACCGCTGCCGTCCTTCTGGGGCGGATATCGGGTCGTGCCGTCCGAGTTCGAGTTCTGGCAGGGTCGGCAGAATCGACTGCACGACCGCTTCCGGTACCGGCAGCGCAACGACGGCGATTGGGAAATCGAGCGCCTTGCTCCCTAGGGCGTGTAAACGCTGCCGCCTTCATCACGCTCGATCGCGGTTCTCACAGCACGCAGCGTATCGGCCGTTTTCTCGAGCTGCTGCCGGGAGACATCGATGTTTACCCGGCGAAAAAATTCCGACTCTTTCTCCTGCATTTGCACAATGGCCTTCTCGCCGTCCGGGGTGAGGCTCACCAGCGGGGACCGTTTGTGTTCGGGGTTCTCCGCAACCCTCAGATGGCCGCTTTTCAACAGTGGGTTGACCAGGGTCTGGATGTGCTGGCGGGACACCCGACGCTGTCGGGCGATGCCGGGAACCGTGGTTGGCCCCCGATTGTGCAGAAACTCCAGCACCGCACGCTGCGCCATCGTAAGCGTTTGATCTGAATGTATTTTTTCGCCGCGCTGCACCAGCGCGTTAAACAGCAGCCGTACTTCGTCGAACAAGACGTTCAGTTCCGTATCCATAACTTATTGACAATATACTTGTCACTATGACAATAATAATGTCATTATAGGCAAGCGGTCACGGCGCCGCAACGCGCGGCTGCCGACCGTGGCCGACAACAAACCGAACAGGAGAGAAACTCGTCATGCCCAGGAGTCACAATCATGGTCGTCACGTTCACCGACTCGTCCATGCAGGACGACCGTTCCGACGAATTGCAACAGCCGCACTGCTGTTGTTGTTTACTCTGTTTTCGAGCGCGGTCCTGATCTCGGTCGCCTGGAACAGTTTTGCGCCGGATGCACTGGGCCTCGCTGAACTGGGTGTTCGAGCCGCCGCCGGGGTCGTTTTGTTCGTTTTTACGATCGGTTCGGTTCTGCGTCTGGCCATTAACGGCCAATGGAAGCGGCATGGGCATCGACAGTAATCGTTCCAAGCGGCCAGCGCGCTACGTTGTCCGCGACGTCGCCCGGGCATACGTCATCGGTCAGTTTCGCCGGCCCTCCGGAATCGGCGGGCGGCTCGCGGGTTGGGTAATGCAGCATCGCCCGTCCAACAAGGCTCGAACCGATTGGACAATCGATCTTTTGAACATCGCGCCCAACGACAACGTTCTGGAAATAGGTTACGGCCCGGGGCGCGGGCTCTCCAAGGCCGTCGAGCTTGTCACCGGTGGCCTCGTCGTGGGAATCGATCACTCCGAGTCGATGCGTCGGATTGCGGGACGGCGTAACCGCGACGCATTGCGGAGCAATCGTCTTCGCCTTCTCGACGGCCGTCTGGAGGATCTGGAGCAAAGCCTGGATTCGTATTGGGACTCGTTCTTCGAGCACATTTTTGGCGTCAACGTGCTGATGTTCTGCGACGATCCGCAAAACGTCCTTGCGACGTTGGTAAAGAAACTCGCACCGGGAGGCAAGATCGCGATCACGTTTCAGCCGCGAGTCGGTGATACGTCCGAAGCGGCGGCGCTGAGTTCGGCTGCGCACATCGGGCGCTGCCTGGAGGCCGCGGATATCGATGGCGTGCGAATCGAGCGCCTCGACCGCGTCACGCCGACAGCCGTCTGTGTGATCGGCCAAAAGCCGGCGTAAGGTAACGTGCGAGCGGACGCTCGGTTTGACAGCGTGATGCGGTCGATGCGTTCAGCGAGTCTTCTTGATGCGGCTGGCCACGTATTGGCTGCCCACCGATCTTGCCTCCGGATCGTGGAACGCGGCGAGCAGGGCTTTGGCGTCGTTGCGCGGGTCAAACGTTCGGTCACGCAGTGCGACGAGCTGTTGTTTGACCAGCCGGAGCACGGCACTCGGTTTGCCGGCGATGGACGCCGCCAATGTGGAGACCTCGCGTGCGAACTCCGCTTCGCTGGCCGCCCTGGTCACGAAGCCGGCGTGTAAGGCCTCCTCCGTTCCGAACGGCCGACAGCTCAGCACGAGTTCAACCGCACGGGTTTCACCGACCAGCCGGACGAGGTGTCCCATGCCGCCCCAGGCCAGCGGAATGCCGGCGTCCACTTCGGGGATCGAGAAACGGCTCGTGTCGGTCGCGATGCGGAGATCGCAGGCCGCCGCCATTACGACGCCGCCGCCGACGCAGTGGCCGTGGATGGCCGCAATCGTTATCTGGGGTAGCGTGGAAAGCGCATCGGCGGCGCGGCGGCCGAGATCGGCCGCGTCCCGCGATCCGGCTTCGAGCTGTCGGCTGAAGGCCGGCAGGTCCGCACCCGAGGAAAAACTTCGCCCGGCGCCTTCCAACACGACGACGTTTGCGTCGGTGCGCTCCATCAAATCGCCGCAGGCGCCGATGATCGACTCCAGCAGTGAAGGCGACAGGGCGTTCAGGACGTCGGGACGATCGAGCTGCATGCGGGCGATGCCGCCGTCGATGGATACATTCAGTTCAGACATTGACGCCTCGCTCGAACGTGAGATGCGAAGTGTACTCGGGCGGGGGTACGTGGTCGAATTGCATCGGTGGCCGTAAACCCGGGGTGTCACGGACGCAAATTGGGTTAGCATCCGTCGAGCCATGCGTGCAAACGCCGCCAGTCGCTAAAAGGGGAGACGAGGTGATGCCCGGGAACGTACTGCCAGGTAAGGACATCCACACTGCCTTTGCCACGATGATTGCGGCTGCTCTTGTCGCGCTCGGCGGCTGCTCGGCCGGTGCGCAGCCGGACGCGGGGGACGACGATGAACGGGAGAGGCGGATTCGGGCCATGCTCGAATCCACGCGGCCCATCGCCGCGGGCGCCTCATTTTGGCTCGAACAACTGACCTGGCTCGAAGTCAGGGATTTAATCGCCGGCGGCACCTCGACCGCGATCATTCCGACCGGCGGCATCGAGGAGAACGGCCCCTTCCTGAGCGTCGGCAAACACAACGTCATCCTCGAAGCCACGTGTCCGCAGATTGCGAGCCGGCTTGGCAACGCCCTGTGTGCGCCGATCGTCAAGTTCGTGCCCGAAGGTAACATCGATCCACCCTCCGGCGCGATGCGTTTTCCTGGATCGATCAGCGTGAACGCGGACACCTATGAAGCGCTGCTGGAGGATATTGCGAGCAGCCTCAAGCAGGCGGGGTTTACGGATATCGTGATGATTGGCGACAGTGGCGGCAATCAGACCGGCATGCAAAACACCGCGGCGCGCCTTAACGGGCGCTGGGCAGGTTCTGGAGTACGTGTGCACTTCGTTCGGGAGTTCTACGATCCGGGCTGGGAAGCGACCGAGCGTTACACCGAGGAGGTGTTGGGTGTCGCGGAAACCCGCAGCGACGGTCATCACGACGATCTCTGGGTAACCGCGATGATGATGGTAACGGACCCGGATCAGGTGCGTTTCGAGCAGCGCGTCGACGCGGGTCTTGCGTCGATCAACGGGGTCTCAATTACGCCGATGGAAGAGACGATCGAACTCGGACGCAGGATGATCGAGTTTCGCGCGGCCCTCACCGCGGACGCGATTCGCAAATCAATTGAGACCGACTGAAGCCGGTCGCCCGTCGGGATCAGCAGGACACACAGTTGTCGTTGTTTTTCGCACCCAGTCCGACCAGAAGCTCGATCGTCTCGGGAAACGGCGACACGCGCTGGATGGGACCGTTCGCCATGTCGGCGGTGGTCTGACCCTTGCGGCTGACGACCGTCACGTCGGCGCCTTTTTCGACCAAGTACCTCACCAACTCGTTATCGCCGCGCGACGCCGCGTGGTGAAGCGCGGTATAACCGTTTGCGTCGCGCAAATTGACGTCGGCTCCGCATTCCTCGACCAGGTATTTGACGGCGGGAAGCCAATTGTTCGGTACGTGTCGATGGGCGTTGCCGGCGAAATACTGGCCATAACCGGCGCCCGCCGCGGCGTGTATCGGATAGATGAACGGACCGCCAATGGGCACTTCCGGCAGGCCCGAGTGGTCTTTTTCCTCCTCTGCCTGTTCCTCCTGGGCTTCGTCCATCGGCCGCCGCCGCGGCGGCTGTTTGATGCTGGCTATGTCGGGATCGGCGCCGTGCTCCTTTAAGAGCCGCATGGCGTCGACGTCGAGCGCCTGCGCCGCGCGCCAGAACGGCGTGGCGCCCTCGTAGTGAATGCCGGCCGCGCTCAGGACGAAAAACGTGTATTCCGTGTACCAAAGGTGCTTTTTCATGCGCAGGTTGGGATCGGCGCCTGCGTTCAGCAACGCGTCGAGGACGTCGAGATGCGTTGCCTCCTTCTGCTGGTGCTCGACGGGATGTGCGTACGATGCGCGCGGCGCCCATTGCCGTTCCAGGACGGCGAACAGCGGGGTGGTGCCGGCGTCGCTGGACAGGTTCGGGTCGGCGCCCCGTGTCAGGAGCAGCAGCGTCAGATCGAATTGGCCGTTGATTGCCGACATCAGCAATGGCGTGGTGCCGTCGCCGGCGGAGGGCTGGTCGATCTCCGCACCGCCGTCCAGCAACGCGAGCGTCGCCTCGACGTGACCCTGGCGAACCGCGTGTAACAGCGGCGTCAGGCCGCCCCAGGCGGAAACCAGTTGGCCGTACGACGATCGTTTCGGCGCGTCATCTTCCTTGTTTTCGTAGTCGAAGACCGCCTGTCCGTCCGCGTTGTAGATGACGCCTGCCGTTGCGCCCGCCGCCTGGTCGTCCCCATCGGCCGCGGCCAGCTTGGCGTCGTCTTCGGGAGCAGGAACGTCCGGCCATTTTCTTTGTATTTCACGAGACGCCTCGATGGCCGCCTGTACCTGGCTGGGCGTCGGTTGCCAGTCCGTGTCGCCACCTTCCTTTTCCTTGAATTGTGCAAGGAGCTGCTCGAGTCGTTTTTCGGCGGCCTTGTCCGCGTTTTCCATGTCCACGACGTCGACGACCTTCGAGTGCAATGACGGATCCGCTCCGGCGTCCAATAGAGTTTCGATGACGTCGACGCGATTTGCCGAAGCGGCAAACGTGAGCGGAGTTTGCCCCCATGCGCCTTCGCGGGCGTTGGCGTCCGCTCCGGCTTCCAGCAGCGTGAGAACCGCATCCGGATTGCCCGAAGCCGCCGCCAGGTGGATCGGCATCACGCCGGAATTGGTCGTCACCGCGTTCGCATTGGCGCCGGCGTCGACAAGACCGCGTATCGCATCCGAGTGGCCTTTGCCTGCGGCGATGTGCAAAGCGGTGTACTGTCCGATGCGCGTGCCGGCTTCCGTGTTGGCCCCCGCGTAGGCCAGCAGGCGGACCAACTCGGCATCCCCGCGGTCCGCTGCCCAGTGCAGCGCCGACATGCCGTCGCCCTGTGCGGCATTGACCTCCGCGCCCCGGCGCAACAGCTTGCGTACTGTCGCCGTATCGCCGCGCTGTGCGGCATCCGCCAGCGGACTGACCGGCGCCGCGTTTGCATCGCTCAGGATGACCAGCGCCGCAAGCGAGAGAAATGCGGCAAAAAAATGCATGCTGCGCATTGTCACGTTCTCCGCTGTCGGTTCTTCAGCCACTCGTAACGGGCGCCTACAGCGCCAATTCGCCGTTGCTGTCACCGAAACTTTCCATCTCGTGCCCGAGTTTGTTCAACAACGTGAGCATCGGATTCGCCATTGGCGTGCCGTCGGGCGCCTTGATGTGCCTGCCGCCGTTCAGTCGCCCGTTGGCACCGCCGAACACGACCAGCGGACAGCGGCGATGATTGTGCAGGTTGGCGTCACCCATCGGCGAGCCCCAGATGATCATCGATTGATCCAACAAACTGTCCTCCCCGTCGCGGGTATCGTTGAGCCGTTCGAGAAAGTAGCCCAGCTGCGCGACCCGAAACTGGCAGATCTTGTTGAATTCGAGAATGCCGGATTCCTTGTCGCCATGATGCGAAGCCGGATGGAATGCGCGATCCGAACCGCTCTCGGGGAACGATCGGTTCGAGGCGTCGCGTCCCGTCTTCAGTGAGACAGTGCGCGTGATGTCGGACTGAAAGGCGAGCACCTGCAAATCGAACATGATCTGCACGTGTTCCGCGTAGGAATCCGGCACGCCGGACGGTGCATCGGGTAAGGTGCGTTTCCGGCCATTGGAATTGGCGGCTTCCACCATTTGTATGCGCCGTTCGATCTCACGAACGCTGTCCAGATAGCGGCCGACCCGGCGGCGGTCGACGGCGCCGAGCTGTTTATTGATTGCCGACATTTCTCCGGTGACCCAGTCGAGAATGCTGCTGTGGGTTTTGCGTCGCGCGGCGCGCTCCGCCGGCGTACCACCGGCGCCGAAGAGCATGTCGAACACCGTGCGGGGATTGCGAATCATCGGCAACGGTTCGGTCGGCGACGCCCAGCTAATACAGTCCGTATAGGAGCAGGAATAGTTATAGTCGCAGCCGCCGCCCTTGTCGGTGGGTTCTATACAGAGCTGTATCGAAGGTAGCAACGAGTCCTGACCGAACCGATGGGCGTGAATCTGATCGAGCGACGTGCCGCAGGCAATGTCCGAGCCCTGTGTCTGTTTTGGATGTGTCTGCGTCAGGAACACGGCGGATGAACGGAAATGGTCGCCACCGACTTCGGAGGGTGCAAACGCCTCCGCCATGCGCACGTCGGTGTTGCTGACGATGATGAAGTCATCCCGCCATTGCTCGAGCGCTTTCAGTGGGTTGTCGGCGACAAATTCGTAGTCGCGGCCAGTCGTCGCTGGCGCGAACAAAAACTGTTCGGAGCCCCACTGGTTGCAGCCGGGCAGGCCGTGCACTTCCTCGATGCAGACGAGGCGCGTGCGGTTTGAGTCGGGGGCGGCAGCAAGGGCCGGAATCATTGCATCCAGCAAGGGCAAGGCTATTCCGGCGCCTGCGCCTTTCAGAAAGGTGCGTCTCGGTATGGATTTCCTTGTAATGAAGTTCATTCGCTCTTCCCGTAAAAATCGTCCCTGAGATTTCTCGCAGCGTTTATCGCGTAACGGCGTCGGCTTCGACGCCGTCAGGCAATGCCTTCTTCTTGCGGAACTCGTCGCTCATTACGATGCCGGTAATGAATGAGGACATGCGGTAATCGTTCTCGGCGGCCGCCGCGGTAATCCTGCGGACCGTCGGTTGATCGGTCGCTTCCACGCGCCGGCCCAATCCGTAAGCCATCAGGTTCGTCGTGAACTGGCGCATCAGCGGGATCGGTCTTTCGAGGAGTTTGCGGGACAGATCGGCGGGTGTCGCCACCGGCGTGCCGTCATAGAAGGTGCTGCGGGTATCGAGTGGCGACCCGTTTTCGCGAATGCGCCAACGCCCGGTCACGTCAAAATTGTCCAGGGCCAGACCGATCGGATCCATCACCTTGTGACAGGCCGCGCACACCGGGTTCTTCCGGTGTTCCTCGAGCCGCTCGCGCGTTGTCAGTCGTTTGCCGGCCTGGCTACCCTCGGTTTCTTCGAGGTCGGGAACGCCCGGCGGCGGCGGAGGAGGAGGAGTCCCGAGCACGACCTCGAGTACCCATTTGCCGCGCAGCACCGGAGACGTTCTATTTCCGAGCGACGTTTCGACGAGGATGCTGCCGTGTCCGAGAATTCCGCGACGCTGATCGTCTGGATACCCGACGCGCCGGAACTCGCTGCCGACGACGCCGGGGATTCCGTAATGCAGCGCCAGCTGTTCGTTCATGAAGCTGTAGTCGGCGCTGTAAAGCTCCAGCACGCTGCGATCTTCGCGGATCAGGTTGTAGAAAAACAGCTCCGTCTCGCGTCGCATCGCCGACATGAGTTGCTCGCTGTAGTTTGGGAACCAAAACGCGTCGGGCTGAACCTTTTCGAGATCTTGCAGGCGCAGCCACAGGGAGGCGAAACGGGTTGCCAGCGCTTCGGAACGTGGGTCCGCGAGCATGCGTTCGACCTGAGATTTCAGAACGCGGTTTCGTGACAGTCTGCCGGCGGCCGCCACAGACAGGAGTTCCGCGTCAGGATTCGCGCCCCACAGGAAAAACGACAGGCGTTTGGCCAAATCGACGTCATCGAGCGAATAAACGTCGCCGGCCCGGACGTTCGCCGGCTCGCGCTCGAACCGAAACAGGAAGTGCGGGCTAGCCAGCACCGCCTCGAGCGCGACACGGACGCCGGACTCAAAACCGCCGTCCGCCGCGCCCAGCGAATAAAAGTGCATCAGGTCGTCAATGTCGTCATCGCCTATGGGCCTGCCGTAGGCGTCCGCGGCGAGTTTGCCCACGATTTTTTCGGCGCAGGCGGTCTCTTCCGCGGCCGAGGTCGGGCGGCAGCTAAAAATGCGATTACGCGCCGGCGTTTCCGACACGCCCACCGTGTTGAACGGACCATCGATCGTCAGCCGCATCAGATGCGGCGGCGAGGTCGTGCCGTAACTGGCTTCAGTGCCGGTCAACGACCAGCCGTTCGGCCGGACCAGATCCTCGTAGGGCCCGTCCATCCGTCGGATAAACGCGGCGCTCACTCGGTGCTCGCCGGCACGGATGAAAACAGGCTCGGTCTCCACGGGAAATTTTTTCCTGCCCTGAAAATCGATGTTCCCGCCGTAACGAAGCAGCGCGACGCGCTCGCCGTCGATCGAGACGTCGATGTCGTTGAAACGTTCTCCCCAGCCCGACATGAAGCTCATAGAAAACGTGTATTCGCCGTCCGCCGGAAAACTGTGCAGCGTGCTGATGCCGCCGCGCGTGCCGTAGGGCGCGCCGGCGACGCGCTCCCACTCGTGTTGCGAGCGGGACGCCGGGTTCGAGTATGTCTTGGATACGGCGGGGGCGCGCTCCTCGCCGATCGCCCGGCGCGCGATGTCGCTGGCGGCGGTCAGATAAGCCGTCATCAGCGTCGGTGATATGCTTTGAACATCAGCGATATTGTCGAAACTTGCGCTGATCTGATCTTCTGGAAGCCACTCTGACGGGTCGACGGTCAAGCCCAGCAGATCGTTGATGAGCCGCGCATATTCCGCTCGATTGAGTCTCTGGAACGGCCGCGTGCCCGGGTCGCGGCGAACGGCGGCGGCCGCATCGAGCCTGCCTTCGAGCGTGTTGACCAACCAGGCAAGCTCGTCGGCGTCCGGGCGGGGCGCCTCGCGTGGCGGCATCATGCCCGTCCGCAGTTTACGGATCATTTTTTCGCCGATCTCGGGATTCAGTTCCGGACGATCGGCATCGAAATGCTGCAGGCTCATGCCGCCCTGAAGGACCGCGTCGTTGTGGCACAGCACGCAATACTGCCCTACCAGCGCCTGGGCGGATTTCGGTTCCGCAGCGATTGCGCCGCCGGCGACAAGGCAGGTCGCGAACACTACGACGAATAGATCGTTTCTCAAGACGTTCCCCGGTATTGCCTAGAACCTATCTCAGACTAGATCGTTACCGCGCCGGCGGCGGGCACGGTTCCAACGCAAACTGATCGGGCAATTTGCCAATTCAAACGCTCGAGGATCAATCATACCGCCAAATCGAACCGCCGTTCGCGCATTCCCCGGCGGCGCTGTTACGCACAGCGGCAGCGTCCGCCCGTCGTCCGCCCGGTACGGTAGAATGCCTGCCGAACCGAATACAAAGACCGGGGAACCCGCCCATGAATCCGATCGTTCGACCCTATCGCGTTGGCGCCTTGCTGACCTTCTTGTTTTTGGGCGCCTGCTCGCCCAAGGATTCCATCGCGCCCGCAACGGAAATCGATCGGCTTGCGGAGCGGGCGCAGAACGTCACGATCATCCGCGACGATTTCGGCGTGCCGCATATTTACGCCAAAACCGACGCCGACGCGGTGTTTGGTCTCCTTTACGCGCAGGCGGAAGACGATTTTCCCCGCGTCGAGCGGAACTACTACTGGGCAATCGGCCGCCTCGCGGAAGCCGAGGGAGAGGCGGCCATCTTCAGCGATCTGCGCGCCCGCCTCTATATGACGACCGACGAGGCTAAAGCGGCTTATGCGGCGGCTCCCGACTGGTTGAAGGAGCTTTGTGATGCGTTCGCCGACGGTCTGAACTACTACCTGGCGACGCATCCCGAGGTTCAGCCGAAGGTCCTGACACGATTCGAGCCGTGGATGCCCATGTTTTTCTTTGAGGGCTCGATCGGCGGCGACATCGAACAGATCCCGCTGGAGGGAATATCCGCTTTCTACGGAGAGGGCCGGTCGATCGAACTTGCGGCGATGGCTGAAGCTCGCGAACCAGAATACGGTTATGAAGAACATCTCGGGTCGAACGGATTCGCAATCGCGGGAGAGCACACCGAATCGGGCAACGCGATGCTCTTGATCAATCCGCACACGACGTTTTTCTTTCGCGGCGAGGTCCACGTCGTGAGTGAGGAAGGTTTGAACGCTTACGGCGCTGTAACCTGGGGTCAATTCTTCGTGTACCAGGGATTCAACGAGCACACCGGCTGGATGCATACGTCGACACGAGTCGATTTCATGGACGAATTCATCGAGGACGTAATAGAAGAGAACGGGCAGCTGATGTACCGCTACGGCGACGAATTGCGGCCTGTCGAGGTGTCGGAGGTAACGCTCAAGTACAAAGACGGCGACGGCATGTCCGAACGAACGTTTCCGATGTATCACACCCATCACGGTCCGATTACGCACATGCTTGATGGCAAGTGGGTCGCAACCAAGATCAATTGGGACCCGGTCAACGCCTTGCGGCAGTCCTACATTCGTTCAAAGAAGGACGGGCTCGCCGGCTTCAACGAGATGATGGATATACGCACCAATTCCTCGAATAACACGGTTTATGCGGATTCGAGCGGCAACATTGCGTACTACCACGGCAACTTCGTGCCAAAACGCGACCCGCAGTTCGATTTTTCGAGACCGGTCGACGGCAGCAATCCGGCGACGGACTGGCTGGGTCTGCACACCGTCGACGAAATCGTCACCGTAATCAATCCGCCCAACGGCTGGTTGCAGAACTGCAATTCCACGCCGTTTACGGCGGCTGGAGAGTACAGCCCGAATCCGGAGGACTACCCGGTGTACATGGCGCCCGATCCCGAGAATTTCCGCGGCGTGCACGCGCTGCGCGTTTTGGAAGGCGTCTCGGACCTTACGCTCGACGGCTTGCTCGACCTTGCCTACGATCCGTACCTGCCCGGCTTCGAGGCGCTCATCCCCGGTCTCATCGCGGCGTATGACGAAGCCGGCGAAGCATACCCGCAGCTGGAAGCGCCGATAGACGCGTTACGCGCTTGGGATTTCAAAGTTGCCGTCGACTCGGTACCGATGTCGCTGGGCCACTTTTACGGCATGCAATACCGCGCGGACGGAGACAATCCGAACGGCCTGCGCGGCATGGCCCTGATCGACTATTTCGGGGCCGAGTCGAGCTACGATGAGCGTCTGCGGGTGTTCGCGGCGGCGGTTGAAGGCTTGATCCGCGACTTCGGTCGGTGGGACACGCCCTGGGGGGAGATCAATCGTTACCAGCGGCTGAGCGGCGACATCGATCTTCAATACGACGACCAGCGCCCGAGCCTGCCGATTGGCCTGGCTTCCGGCGACTGGGGCGCGCTGGCGTCGTTTCGAGCCCGGCCCGCCGAGAACACGAAGCGAATATACGGCAGGTCGGGGAACAGCTTCGTGGCGGTCGTGGAATTCGGTGAGAAAGTGAAGGCAAAGACAATTCTCGCCGGCGGTCAAAGCGGCGACCCGGGCTCACCGCACTTCGACGATCAGGCGCAGCGTTATGCGGATCGTGAATTCAAGGACGTTGCGTATTATCGTGAGGACGTCGAGGCCCGTGCCGTGAGGACGTATCGTCCCGGCGAAGGTTGATGCGCGGCGGGTCCCCGCCCCGATTGACGGATTCCGGCGCATCGAACATGATGCGGGGGTCCGGCACGCACAAGAAAAACGGTGAACGCCATCGGCCGGGCCTGAGCCGACATGAACGAATCATCCGAAGAGTTTGCTACTGAACCGGTTCCGGACAGCCACACCGTCCCCTGGGTCAAGGTTGCGGTCATCAGCGCGATGGTCGCGTTTTCCCTGCCGACGTTTGTCACCGGGATCGAAGTGGCGACGGCCGTCGACGGCAGGATTGCCGTCATCGCCATTCTGGCCGGCAATCTTCTGCTGTCTCTGATCGGCGCGTTCAGCGGCGCAATCGGTGCGCGGACAAGGCTCAGTTCCTATATGTTGACCAGGATTGCGTTCGGCAGACACGGTGCAGCGGCCGTGAACATCGCATTCGCCGTTTCTCTCCTCGGATGGTTTGGCGTCAACATCGATCTGTTTGGCGGCGCCGTGTTGAGGCTCCTCGACGACGTCTTCGCCGTTGCCGTATCACCGTGGGTGGTCGAACTCGGCGCCGGCGTCGTCATGACCGTGACGACGATCTACGGGTTTCGGGCAATCAATACATTGTCAATGCTGCTCGTGCCGGTCCTGATGGTGGTGACTGCAATGCTGGTCGTACAGGCTCTCGGCGTCCGACCGCTCGCGGATACGATTGCCCTGGCGGACGCGGCGGAGCTGACGTTCGGAGATGCGATGTCGTCCGTTGTGGGCGGGGTGATCATCGGCGCGATTATCCTGCCGGACATTACGCGTTTCATTCGCGAATGGCGTGGGGCCATTTACACGGCCTTGTTGTCTTACGCCGTCATTGGATCCATCGTGCAGGGCGCCGGAGGCCTGGCGGCCGTCGCCTTCGGCAACGACGATCTTCTGGACGTCATGATCGTGATCGGGCTCGGCTGGGCGGCGTTTGCAATCGTCATCGCCGGCAGCTGGGTCTTGAACTCACTCAATCTTTACAGCACCAGCCTCAGCGTAGAGGCTACGGTGCCGAGGCTGAACAACACGCTGCTGATCGTCACTCTTGGCGCGCTCGGAACCATGGCTGCGTTCTTCGATATCCTCGATCATTTTCTAACGTTTCTCTTTTATCTGGCGATCGTGTTCGCGCCCGTCGCCGGCGTCATCGCTGTGGACTATGTTTTTATTCGGCGCAGCGCCTATCACGAAGAGCGCGTGAAGCGGGAGCGCGCGTTCATACCGCTCGCTTTGTCGGCATGGGTGACAGGTGCCGCCGTGGCGCTATTGGGATCGGAGGGCATAATGACGGTTACCGGGATCGCGGCGTTGGACGCAATCATCGTGGCCGGCTTGGTTCATCTGGTTCTCAGCCATTTCGGCGCCGGGCGTCTCGCACAAGAGGGTAGATCGTGAGGATAGGCATCGACGTTGGCGGCACGCATACCGACGCCGTTCTACTGGACGGCGATTCGATCGTGTCTTCAACCAAAGCACTTACTTCGGCGGACGTCACCACGGGCATCCTCGATGCGCTGGAAGTCGTGCTGCGTGACAGCGGAGAGCCGGTTTCGTCGATCGAGGCGGTCATGCTCGGCACGACGCAGTTTACGAACGCGGTCGTCGAACGCAGGGAACTGTCCGACGTGGCCGCCATCCGTATCGGGCTTCCGTCCGGCGACGGATTGCCGCCCAAGACCGGCTGGCCGGATGACATCGCGAACAGTCTGGGCGAGCACGTTTACCTGGTCAGGGGCGGGTATCTCTACGACGGCTATCCGCTGGCCGAAATGGACGACAAGGAAGTTGACGCGATCGTTCGAGATATCAAGGCAAAAAAAATCACGTCTGTCGCAATTGCCTCCGCGTTTTCGCCGATGAATCCCGAACCCGAGATCGAAGTTGCGGCCAGAGTGCGGGCGTCAATCCCGAACGCGCGGATAACGATGTCACACAAGATCGGGCGGATCGGAATCCTCGAGCGGGAGAACGCGGCGATGCTCAACGCAGCATTGCTGGAGTTCTCCGATCGGGTCGTCTCGTCGTTTCGCGCCGCCCTGGATCAGCGACAGATCGACTGCCGGTTTTTCGTCAGCCAGAACGACGGTACTCTGATGGACGCCGAATTCGTCCGTAACTATCCCGCGCTCACCTTCGCGTCCGGTCCCACGAATTCCCTGCGCGGCGCGTGCAAGCTGACGGGCCTGGAGAACGCGATTGTCGTCGACATCGGCGGAACGACTTCCGATATCGGCGTCCTGCAGGACGGCTTTCCGCGGGAGTCGAACATCGTGATCGAGGTGGGCGGCATTCGCACGAACTTCCGGATGCCGGACATACTCGCAATCGGGCTTGGCGGCGGAAGCATCGTCGCCGACGGCGGCGAGGCGATCGGACCTCGATCCGTCGGTCATCGTTTGTTGACGGAGGGCCTGGTGTTCGGTGGCCAAACGCTGACGGCAACCGACGTTGTGGTTGCCGCCGGTGCAGTTAGGATCGGTGACGCGTCGAAGGCCGCCGGCGTCGAACGGGCCACGGTCGAAAAGGGCATCGAAACCATCCAGCGAATGCTTGATGAGAACATCGAGAAAATGAAGCCAAGCAGCAGGCCGCTGCCGGTTGTCCTGGTCGGCGGAGGCGCGGTCCTTGTTACAAAAAACCTCGACGCAGCCTCGGAGATGCTTCGCCCCGAGCATTCAGGCGTCGCCAACGCGATCGGCGCGGCGATCGCGCAAATCGGCGGTGAGGCGGAGCGACTGGTCAATTATCGCGAGCTGCCGCGCGAGGCTGCCGTCGAAAAGCTGAGCCGGGAAGCGAGAGACATCGCGGTGGCCGCGGGCGCCGACCGCGAAACAATCCGTATCGCCGATATCGAAGAAACGAGCATTTCCTACATGACCGAAGGCACCACAAAATTGAGAGTAAAGGCGGTCGGTGACATTGCGGGCTTGTCAGGCCAAGCTGGAGCGGGAGCATGAAACTGAGCGCAAGCGACCTGCCGGATCTCTCTTCCGGCGCGGTGTTTCTGGCCACCGGCGGCGGGGGTGATCCCTACGTTGCGCGGCTCGTTGCCGAAAAGGCGCTGGAGGCTTACGGGCCGGCCGACGTCCTTGACCCGGACGATTTGGACGATGAGGCGTACGTCGTGACCATCGGCGGCGTCGGCGCGCCCACCGCGAGTCTCGAGTTGTTGCCCTCGCTGGGAGATGCGGGGCGGACCCTCGACGCGTTCCAGGAGCACGTCGGTCGCAAGGTCGACGCGGTGGTGTCCTTCGAGATTGGCGGCGGCAATTCGCTGATTCCGATCGTCGCGGCGGTCGAGCGCGGCATTCCGGTCGTCAACGGGGACGGCATGGGACGAGCGCTGCCGGAAGCGCAGATGATGACCTATCCGATCTCCGGCGTCCGACCGACCCCCGCGGTCGCGGCGGACTACGAGGGCAACATCGTCACGTTCTCGACGGAGTCGATATTCAGCTACGAGCGCCAGATACGCAGCCTGGCGCTGGCCATGGGCGGCATGATTACGGCCTGCGAACACCCGATGACCGGAAAGCAGCTGAAGGCATCCATAGTGCCGCGCACCCTTTCGTTTTCAATGCGGATCGGCCGCATCCTGCGCGAGTATCGTGGTAACGCCCACGCAATTTACGAACCGCTTCGAGATGCTTTTGCCGATTCCATCTACGGCGAGCTTCACCATCTATACAGCGGTAAAGTCATCGACAGCCAACGAAAGATCAGCGGTGGATTCGACATTGGCGAGACCACGATAGAGTCGTTTGACCGCGATCTGCCGCCTCTCACGATCGATATCAAGAACGAATATCTCGTTGCGCGCATGGGGAAAAACATCATCGCGTCGGTGCCGGACCTGATTTCGGTCCTGGATTTCGAGACCTCGACGCCGATCAATGCCGAGCGGCTCCGTTACGGGCAGCGCGTGTCCGTTTTCGGTGTCGGCTGTCCGGACTATTACCGCACAGACGACGCGCTCGCCGTCGTGGCGCCGCGGTGTTTCGGTTTCGACTTCGACTACGTCCCGATCGAGGACTTGAACGGCGGTCGAACGCGGTCATGAACGTATCGACGGCGGCGCGCGGTCACCACGGGCCGGCGAGAGCGGACAGCGGTCGCGGCAGGTTCTAGGTATGCACGTTGCCGTTCTCGGCGCCGGCGTCACCGGCGCAACAACCGCGTATTACCTCGCCGAACTCGGCCACACCGTCACGGTGTTCGATCGAGCGTCCAGTGTGGCGGCCGCGACGAGCCACGCAAACGGGGGGCAGCTGTCGTACAGCTACACGGATTCGCTCGCCCGCCCGGAGTTCATCCCGCGGATCCCTTCGCTTCTTCTCGGTTTCGATCCGGCGATACATATCGGCGTATACCGCAACCTGTATCTTGCGCGCTGGGGTCTCGATTTCCTTGCGCAATGTACGGCAAGGAAGTCGCGCGAAAACACGTTGGCCGTATTGAAAATCGCCCTGCGGTCGGCGGAGTTACTCGACGAGTTGCAAGGCAAAGTTGATCTGGATTTCTCCTACCGCGCGGCCGGCAAGCTTGTCGTGCTGGCCGATGCGGGAGAGGTGGCGGGTGCGAGAAAGCGGAGTGAGCTAAAGCGGAGACACGGTTGTGAAACCGAGATTCTCGGCTACGACGAGGCAGTAGTACTGGAGCCCGCATTGGAAGCCATGCGTCAGAAGTTCGCGGCGGCGGTCTATTCGGAATCGGACCAGGTCGGCGATGCGAGGGCATTTTCCGTTGGGCTGCTCAACTGGCTGGGAAACAATCGGGACGTCACGCTGCGCTTGGGTGAAGATGTAAAATCAATCGAGGTCAAAGACCGTCGATTGCGAGGTTTGCAGACCGACCGGGAGTGCGTCGGCATCGATGCGGCGGTTGTGTGCCTGGGGCCGTGGAGTTCGAGCTTGCTGAAGCCCGTCGGCGTCGATCCGAGAATCTATCCGGTTCGTGGTTACAGCGTCACACTGCCGCGCGGCAGACAGGCGCCCGTCCTGAGCGTTACCAATCTGGAGCATCGCATCGTATTCAGCGTGCTCAACGATCAGGTGCGTATTGCGGGCTTCGCCGACTTTGTTGCTTACGAAACGAACAAGGACGAAAAACGTCTGGCGAAAATGCTCGACATCGCGGAACGCGTCGCCCCCGAGGCCGCCGATTTCCGCGCCAGCGAAAAATACCCCTGGGGCGGTTTTCGTCCGGTAACTCCCAGCAGTCGACCGGTCGTCGGGGCAACGAAGATCCGCGGTCTGTATTTGAATACGGGGCACGGGGTGCTGGGGTGGACACTCGCCTGTGCGACCGGGCACGATGTTGCGCAATCGCTGTCAGAGAGTTCGAGTTGAATTGCCGAGGTCATCAATGAAGAGTTTGGGATCCTGTCGACACGTCAAACGCCCGGGTGGACTGAGCCTGTTGTTCGGCGTTTTCGCGTTTATGGGGTGCAGTGAAGCGCCGGTCACGCGGTACGACATGCTGATCGTAGGCGATACGGTCTACGACGGTTCCGGCTCACTGCCCAGAGCGGCAAATATCGGCGTGATAGGCGGACGGATCGTCACGCTGGACGCCGCCGCGGACGCGCAGGCCGATACGCGCATAGACGCTCGCGGCTATGTGGTGTCGCCGGGATTTATCGATCCGCATACGCACGCGCTGGACGATCTCAAGGAACCCGAATCCAGGGTCAATGCAAACTACCTGATGCAGGGCGTAACGACCGTGATTGTCGGCAACGACGGAGGTGGCGTGCCGGATTTTGCGGCGACTCTGTCGCGCATGCGCGAACAGGGTATCGGTACCAACGTCGGGTTTTTCGCAGGCCACGGCGATATCCGTGAAACGGTGATGGGCCTGGAGGATCGGGCGCCGTCCGACGACGAACTCCAGGACATGCGAGATCGGGTCGAGCAACAGATGCGCGCGGGCGCACTCGGTCTTTCGACGGGGCTTTATTACACGCCGGGCAGTTACGCGGACACCGCAGAGGTTGTCGAACTCGCAAAAGTGGCGGCTGGATTCGGCGGTATCTACGACTCGCACATGCGTGACGAAAGCTCTTATTCGATCGGACTGCTTGGCGCTATTGAAGAAGTGATCGCCATTGCGGAAGAAGCGGAAATACCTGCGCACATTGCACATTTAAAAGCGCTGGGCCGGGACGTGTGGGGACAGAGTGGTGACGTCATCGCGCTGATCGAGGAGGCTCGTGAGCGCGGTCTGGAAATCACCGCCGACCAGTACCCGTATCGGGCGTCGGGGACGCGGTTCCGGGCCGCGCTGATACCCGCCTGGGTGCGCGCGGACTCGAGGGAGGCGATGTTCGACCGTATCGCGAATCCCGATCTTGAGGAGAGAATTCGCGAAGAGATGGAGGCAAACCTCTGGCGTCGCGGTGGCGCCGATTCCATGCTGGTGACGGCGGCGGACAGCGAGTGGCAGGGTAGGACTCTGGCCGAGATTGCCGCGGAACTGGACGTGGAGCCGGTTGATGCGGCGGTGGAAGTCGTGCGCGGCGGCGACCCGTCCATCGCGTCTTTTAATATGAACCCCGATGATATTCACGCGATCGCGATACAGGACTGGGTGATGACGGGTTCCGACGGGTCCGCCGGGCATCCGAGGAAATACGCGAGTTATCCCACCGTTTATCAAGACTTCGTGATCGATGCGAAACTGTTTTCCGTCGCGAGGTTCGTCCACCGCAGCTCGGGACTCGTCGCGGATACCCTGAGGCTCTGCGACCGCGGCTATCTGCGCGAAGGCCGAAAGGCGGACATCGTCATCCTGGATCTCGACAACTATCGGCCGGTTGCCGACTTTCAGAACCCTGAAGCGCTGTCGACCGGTGTCGTCCATGCATTTGTCAACGGCGAGTCGACCGTCGAAAACGGCGAGCTGAGCGGGAGAACGGCGGGCGAGGTCATCGATCGGCAGACGTTGAGCTGCCCGGATAGCTAGGTGTCGGCAAAGGTGCTTCAAGCGTGACCATGAGTTCGGATCACAGGTGTCGGGTGCTGGGCTCACCCTGGGCCGGCGTTTACGGCACTTACATCCGGAGTTCGCGTCATTACGGAAAACACTGGCACTCGACGTTCGGCCTTGGCCTCCTGGTGCAAGGAGCGCAGAGCTCTGCCAGCGGACGCGGCAACGTCGATGCCTACGCCGGTGACCTGATTGCGACCAATCCGGGCGAAGTGCATGACGGCCGCCCGCTCGGCGGTGATTCGCGCCACTGGCGAATGGTTTACGTCGACCCGGACGTCATGGCGTCCATGAGTGGTGAGCCGGAACTTGATGCATCCGACGTGGAAATCGTGAGCCCGGTGTTTCGGGACGCGACGCTGCGTGGTTCCCTGCAGCGACTCTTGCGCCGGATCGAGACCTGGAGCGTTCAGAGCCGGTCCAGCCCGGCCGACGTGTTGGCGTGCGAAGAATCACTGGTGCAAACCACCGCGCTGCTGCTGGCGCGCCATGGTACGCGGTCCCCTGCTTGCGAGTCGGCAGGGGACGTAAAGCGGGTACGTGATCGACTCGCCGATTCCCTGCTGGACCCGCCGTCCCTCGGTGAACTGGCGGCGACGGTCGGGCTGAGCAAGTACCAATTGATACGGCAGTTTAAAAGGACTTATCGACTGCCGCCCTACACATGGCTGATGGTTCAGCGAGCCGAACTTGCGCGGAATCTCATCCAGAAGGGATCGGGTCTCGCGGAGGCGGCGGCGTCATGCGGATTTGCCGATCAAAGCCACATGACGCGTATCTTCGCCCGCCACTTCGGATTCACGCCCGGTAGCTGGCTGAAAGCCGCCGGACGCACGAATCCCGTTAGCAGCCAGGCGTAAAACGCCCTTTTCACTACACGCAATATCGTTCAAGACGCGCGGCCTCACGCGAACGATACTGCGCCGACGGATTGACCTCGTCTGTGGAAGGGAGCACCGAACCCATTAGCGAAAGATACGTACACGGTTATCGCGGTAGGGAAAATGCACGTCTGCGAGATCAGGCTGAAACCCTGGTCGATTTGTTGCACTCTGGCACCGCGTATCCGGCCGGCAGCCGGGTGCTCGAGGCCGGCTGTGGCGTCGGCGCCCAGACGATTGCATTGTCGCAGGGAAGTCCGGACGCCCGATTCACGTCGGTCGATATCTCTGCCGATTCGCTTCTCGAGGCGGAGCGACGCGCCGACAGGGCAGGCGCCGACAACGTCGAGTTTCTGCAAGCCGATGTTTTCGCGTTGCCTTTCGGCCGCGAGTCTTTTGACCACGTTTTCGTTTGTTTCGTTCTGGAGCACCTTGATCGGCCCGTCGAGGCGCTCGCATCCCTGCGCCATTTGCTCAGGCCCGGAGGAACGATCACCGTCATCGAAGGCGATCACGGTTCGGCGTACTTCTATCCCGACAGCCGGGCCGCCAGTTCCGTCATACAATGCCAGATCGAGCTGCAGCGAAGGGCCGGCGGCAATGCGTTGATCGGCCGACAGCTCTTCCCTTTGCTGAGGAGCGCGGGGTTTGCTGCGGTCGGGGTCTCCCCAAGAACGGTTTACGTCGACTCGAGCCGACCTGAACTCGTCGAGGGGTTCACGAGGAGGACGTTTACCGGAATGATTGAGGGGGTTCGTGATTCTGCTATATCGGCGGGGCTCATCGAACCGCGAGCGTTCGATGCGGGTGTTCGCGGGTTGCTCAGAACCACCGAAACCGATGGCGTGTTCTGTTACACGTTTTTTAAGGGGATCGGCGATTGTCCGGCGAGTCTGTCGGCCGGCGAAGGACGAGATGCCGCGTTAAAATAGTATTTTGAGTTATGGACAAGTTCACTCGAATCTACTCGGCGATACTGGTCGCGGGCGTGGTTGTCGTATCTTTCTGGGTGCTTTACGAGAGCCCGGACGTGTCGAGGCTCAATGGCTTGCTGTCGGAAAACGCCGCTCTCGCCGCCTACCCCTACCGGTTTCGCGTGCTCGGGCTCGAAGACGGCGTGGCGACGATGAGCACGCCGCGGTCGGCGGATTTTCCGGCGCACAGGGCGCTGGCCATCCTCCACCCGGCGTTGCGAAACCAGCCGCCGGACTCACCGGCAATGCTCGATGCGCAACGGGAAATGGCTCGCATGCAGGGGATAGCGCGCGGCATCGTGGCCGGTTCCGGCGACGTCGATCGAGTCGTGTGGAAACTCGATGAGAACTGGCTGCGCGCTCAGGGCATCGACCCGGGACGTCTATAGCGCCGAAGCCGCCGAGGGGCTTACGGTCGAAACGCACAAGGGCGCCCGAAGGCGCCCTCATGCCATCCTGTTTTGAAACGTCGGATCAGTAGTCGTCGTACAGCGCCATCGCGGTCAGCTTCGGACCGTTCTGCAGCATGATGTACTGCTTGCCTTCGTGCATGTAGGCCATCATGCCGTAACGCGTGCGTTCTTCCGTTTCCACGCCGCCGAGCTGTTCGCCCGTCTGCTTGTCCACGAAGTACAGCATCGGTGTACCGTCGCTGGCCTCGCTCGCGTAAATGAACAGCGACTTGGTGACGGCCATGGCCGCGTTGGCGCCGGTGCCGGTCGTGGGGATGTCCATGTCCACCAGATCGGGGTGATTCAGAACGCGTTCGGGCGTTTCGCCGATCGGCAGCTGCCAGAGATGTTCGCCGGTGTTCATGTCGATGGCCGTGATGTGGCTGTACGGCGGTTTGAACAGCGGCAGTCCGTCCGGTCCGCGCACCTGATCGGATCGCAGGGCCGCCCAGCGGCTGAACGTCTTGCCCGTCGGTTTTTCGATCTGCGCATCCCGTTCCTCGCCCGAGACGATAATGCGTGAGGAGCAGGCGGCGCGAGTGGAAACGTAGAGGATGCCGGTTTCCGGATCGGCCACCGTCGGTCCGTCGATGTTGGTGCCGCCGCCGTCGCCCGGGCACCAATAGGCCGCGCGGTAACCCTGATCGTTGTCGCGGTGCAGGGGCGGGTTGAACAGTGGACCGATCTTGTGGTCCTTGAGCGCCTCGATCGCGCGCTCGCGGAGTTCCGGCGTGAAGTCGAGCAGGTCGTCGTAGGTCAGCCCCTGCATGCCGTAGGGCGCCGGTTTGGTCGGGAACGGCTGAGTGGGCGACAGCTGTTCGCCCGGAACGTCGGACGCCGGTACTTCGACGTCTTCGATCGGCCAGATCGGCTCGCCGGTTTCGCGGTTGAACGTGTAAGCAAAATTCTGTTTTGCCGTCTGCACGACGATGGGCACTTCTTCACCGTCGATGTTGACGTCCAGCAGTACCGGCGCCGTCGGCGTGTCGTAGTTCCAGATATCGTGACGGACGAGCTGATAGTGCCAGGCGCGTTCGCCGGTTTTTGCGTCCAGAGCGATCAGGCTGGTGCTGAACAGGTTGTCGCCCGGGCTGAAGCCGCCGTAATAATCGATCGTGACGCCGTTGGTGGGAACGTAGACCAGTCCGCGCTCGAGGTCGGCGGACATCGGCGCCCATGAGGAGACGTCGCCGGTGTATTTCCAGGCGTCGTTCTCCCAGGTATCGTGACCGACCTCGCCCGGTTTCGGGATGACGTGGAACTTCCAGAGAAACTCGCCGGTGGCCGCGTCGTAGGCGAGAATGTCGCCCGGCACGTTTTCGATGCGCGACTGGTAATAACCCTGTTCATGGGAATTGCCGACGATCACGACGCCGTTGACGACGATGGGCGGTGACGAGGTCGTGATGTAACCGGTCTCCAGCGGTATGCCTTCGTAAACGTCGTACTCGTAACCGAAGTCTTTCAGCATGTCGACGACGCCGGTTTTCGGGAATCCGTCGAGCGGCACCGGCGTGCCCCAGTTTTCGAGCGGTCTTCCGGTTTCCGCATCCAGCGCGGTCAGGAAAAACGCGGGCGAGCTGATGTAAATCACCTCGCGGCCGTCCACTTCGGCGTATGCAACGCCCTTCCCGTAGTCTTTACGCATCGAATACGCGTAACGACCGGTTTTCGGTTCGCCGTAGGACCAGAGCAGTTCGCCGTTGGCCGGATCCAGTGCGACCACGTAGCGGCGAGGGCCCGCCACCGTGTACAGCCGCCCGTTGATGTAGCTGGGCGTCGAGCGCCCGCTCTGCGCGCCAAAGCTTGCACCGTCCCAAACCCAGGCTTCTTCGACGTCCTCGAAGTTTTCGGCATTGATCTGGTCGGCCGGTGAGTAGCGGGTGTGTGCCGCGTCGCCACCGAGATACTCCCACTGGCCGTCGCGGGTACCGGGTCCCGATTTCACAACGGCGGCGGAGGTCCCTGTCGCGCCGCCAGCCGCGCCGTCCGTCGACGATTCCTGCGAACAGGCGGACAGACCGAGCAGCGACGCCGCAAGCGTAAGGACTGCAAGCCGCCGGTCCGTCACCGACAAAGAAGTGTTGAATGTCATTGAATGCTCCCCTAGAAGGCGTCGTTTCCGGGCCGCGCCAGTCTGAGCTGGCTTGACGATCCACGCCGACGCCGTCTTAATCGATTATTCCGGCCGCCGGCGGAGACACCGCGACAACCGCAGACTCGACGAAAACCCGGTATCCGGCCGCTCGTCTGGAGCGGAGATTTTACGCGAAATCACTGTTTCTTGGAGCGGAAAATGCGCGTTTGACGCGCTCTCGACGAGCGGGTTACACAGAGCGTTCCAGTTGCTTTGTTCGAGCGCGAAAACAGCGTTTCATCTGAAATCGAGTTGTCCGGAGTGTGTTAACACGACCGAGTGTTAACAGGCCCCAACAGTCGAGATAAGCTGCGCCGGACGACGAAAGCACAACCGAACCGAGAACAAGTCAGAACAAGAGGACCGGGGTAGTCATCGTGTATGAAGCGTTCCTGAATCTGATTACCGGGATCAGCGACCTCATGTGGGGGCCCTGGACGATGCTGTTCATCGCCTTCGTATCGGTTTACCTCAGCGTCCGGACGCGGTTTTTCCAGGTCACGCGTTTCGGCTACATATTCCGCCGCACGTTCGGTCAGCTGTTCGACCGGTCCGGCGACGATAGCGCGCAGCGGATGACGCCGTTCCAGGCAACGAGCACCTCCCTTGCGGGTACGGTCGGCATGGGGAACATGGCCGGCGTCGCCACCGCGCTGTCAATTGGCGGGCCGGGTGCGATCTTCTGGATGTGGCTGCTCGCGTTTTTCGGCATGATGACCAAAGCGGCCGAAATTACCATCGCGGTTCATTATCGCGACGTCGACCGCAATGGCCACGTACACGGCGGCCCGATGTATTACATCCGCAAGGCGCTGGGATGGAAGAGCCTTGCCGTTTTGTTCAGCATCGGCGTGGCGATCAACAGCTTTTTCAGTTCCTCGTTATTGCAGGCGCACACCGTCGGACGTGCGTTCGACGCGACGTACGGCATCAGTCCGTATCTGACGACCGCCGCTATGGCCGTCGTTACCGCCGTCGTCGCGGTTGGTGGCGTGCGACGCATCGGCCGTTTTTGCGAGCGGCTCGTGCCGTTGATGACCATTCTGTATCTGGTCGGTGGGTCGATTATCGTAGCGGCCAACCTCCCGGCGCTGCCGGATGTCGTCGCGAGGATCTTGCAGTATGCGTTTGCCCCCGCGCCCGCGGTCGGCGGTTTCGCGGGCGCGGCCGTGATGGCCGCCATACAAATGGGCATGGCGCGCGGCATGTTGTCGAACGAAGCGGGCCTGGGGACGGCGCCCATGGTGCATGCCAACGCGGAGACCGAACACCCGTTTCGGCAGGGTCTCTGGGGAGCTGCGGAGGTCTTCATCGACACCACCATCATGTGTACGATCACGGCGTTCATCATTTTGTCGTCCGGTGTGCTGGCGAACGGAAACTCGGGCATAGAATTGTTGTTGGATGCGTTTGCCACCTATTACTCACCCGAGGTGGCCGGCACGTTCATATCGATATCGATCCTGACGTTCTGCTTGTCGACGCAAATCGGGTTTTTCGTGTACTTCGAGACTGCGCTGGTGGATCTGTTCGGAGAAAAGGTTTTTCGTTATCTCAAATGGGTTTATTTTCTGCCCGGTGTGGTATTCGCAGGCGTTACGAACGTCGATCAACTGTGGGCGCTCGCCAATATTTCGGTTGCCGCGAGCGCGGTGCCGAATTTGGTTGCGCTGCTAATGCTGAGCGGCGTCTTCCTGACGCTGATGCACGACTATCTGAGCGGCGCAAACCGATTTGCGACCGAAAAAATTGACGGTACGCGCAACTACGTACGGATAGCCGCCAAGGCAAAAACCACCTCAACCGGAGAGCAAGAGGCATGACACGATACAAATTGGACGAGACAGCCGCCGGCGTCTATATCATTTCGGCGACGCCGTTTACGGCGGACGGCCGTCTCGACCTGGACAGCACGTCCCGTCTTGCGGACTTTTACATCGAAAAGGGCGTCACCGGAATCACGATACTCGGCATGATGGGTGAGGCGCCGAAACTCGCGCCGGACGAGTCGGAGAAATTTCTCAGTCACTACCTCGCGCACGTCGATGGCCGCGTACCGGTGATCGTCGGCGTGTCGAATGCGGGCCTGGACAACCTCGAACGGCTGGCCAAGTCCAGCATGGCGCAGGGAGCCGCGGGCGTCATGGTGGCGCCGGCCGCCGGACTCGGCACCGAGGAAAAGGTGTACAACTATTTCCGTCAGGTGTTTGCGGCGCTGGGAGCCGACGTCCCGGTCTGTTATCAGGACTACCCGTTTTCGACGCGGTCGGAAATCTCCGTGCCGCTTTTCAATCGGCTGGTGAGTGAATACGAGCAGCTCGTCATGCTCAAGCACGAGGAGTGGCCCGGCCTGAAAAAACTGTCCCGGGTACGCGAGTCCGCGGAAGACGAGGGTGTTCGCCGTGTTTCGGTGCTGGTCGGAAACGGCGGTCTGTATCTTCCGCAGGAATTGGCCCGCGGCGCCGACGGTGCGATGACCGGTTTCGCCTATCCGGAAATGTTGGTGGAGGTCGTGCGCCTGCATCGGGCGGGCGAAGTGGACAGTGCCGAAAATCTGTTCGATGCGTACCTGCCGTTGGTCCGGCACGAACAGCAACCCGGATTCGGCCTGGCTTTGCGCAAAGAGGTGTTGCATCGTCGGGGCGTGATTGCATCGCCCACGGTCCGGGCGCCCGGACCGAAGCTCGATGCGATCGATCATGAAGAACTGACGCGACTCGTTCGCCGCGTCGAGGAAAACCTGAAGGTGTTGTGACATGGATCTTGGATTAAAGGGTAAAAGAGCGGTGGTGCTCGCGTCGAGCAGCGGTCTGGGGCTCGGAATCGCCAGCAAACTGTGCGCCGAAGGCGCTAACGTGCTTCTCTCGGGCCGCTCTCAGGACAAATTGGAAAACGCGGCGGACAGGCTGACCAACATCGGTCCGGGCAGCGCAAGTTATCTGGTTGTCGATCTGAGCGACCCGACGTCGGCAACGAGTCTGTTCGGTGCGGCAAAAGAAGCGCTCGGCGGCGTGGACGTCCTGGTGAACAACACGGGCGGACCGCCTCCGGGGGGCGTGGAGGGTCAGGCGGCCGACACCTGGCGCAGCGAATTCGACACGATGGTCGTTCGTCTGATCGAAATGACGAACCTGTGTCTGCCGGGCATGCGGGAGCGGGGCTGGGGCCGCGTGCTGACCGTCGCTTCCTCGGGGGTCGTGCAGCCGATCCCGAACCTGAGTATCTCGAACACGATCCGTTCCGCCCTGGTCGGCTGGAACAAATCGCTGTCGAACGAGGTGGCGGCGGACGGCATCACGCTCAACATCCTGGCGCCGGGCAGGATTCATACCGACCGCACCGATCAGCTCGACGCCGCTGCCGCCAAGCGCCTGGGCAAGTCGATCGACGAAGTCCGGGAGGCGTCCCAGGCGACCATCCCGGCGCGCCGCTACGGTGACGTCGACGAATTTGCCGCGGTTGCCGCCTTCCTGGTCAGCCAGCCCGCCAGCTACGTGACCGGCGGCGTCATCCGTTGTGATGGCGGCTCGATTCGCGGCGTCTGAGAGCGGGGTGGAGATGAACCGGTACGATTTGAAGATCAGCGGAGGGACGGTTGCGAATTCGGCCGAAACGTTCGAGGCCGACATCGGTATCAGGGACGGCCGGATCGTCGCCATCGCGAAAAACCTGGGCGACGCGGAGCGGACAATCCGCGCCGACGGCAAGTTCGTGTTGCCCGGCGGCATCGAGGCGCACTGCCACATCGAACAGGAGTCGTCGGGGGGAATCATGACGTCGGACGACTATTATTCGGGCAGCGTCTCTGCGGCGTTCGGCGGCAACACCTCGTTCGTGCCGTTTGCGGCCCAGCACCGCGGCCAGAAGCTCGGTGACGTCCTGGCGACCTACCATGGCCGCGCGGCACCCAAGTCCGTCATCGACTACTCGTTCCATTTGATCATCTCGGACCCGACGGACGAGGTTCTTCACGAAGAGTTGCCCAAGGCCATCGACGGCGGCATCACGTCGTTCAAGGTTTACATGACCTACGACAGCCTGATCGTCGACGACGGCCAGATGCTCGAGATCCTCGCGGTTGCCAAGAAGCACGGTGCGCTGACGATGATCCACGCCGAAAACAACGCAATGATCAAGTGGATGAGCGACAGGCTGGTGGACGACGGACACGTTGCGCCCCGTTATCACGCCCTGAGCCACCCGCGCGTCGCGGAGGCGGAGGCCATCAATCGCGCCGTTGCGCTTGCGAGTTTCCTGGACACGCCGATATTGATCGTGCACGTATCAACCGAAGCGGGTGCCCGGATCATCGCCAAAGCGCGGTATGACGGTCACAAAGTGTTTGGCGAGACCTGTCCGCAGTACATGTTTCTGCATGCCGAGCAGATGGATCTGCCCGACATGCAAGGCGCAAAACTCTGCTGCAGTCCGCCGCTTCGCGATCGCGCTTCGCGTGAAGAGATCTGGCGATGCCTGCAGAATGGGACCTTTCAGGTGTATTCGTCCGACCATGCGCCCTACCGTTTCGACGACACCGGTAAGCTGCATGCCGGGCCGAAACCCGACTTTCCGAAGATCGCGAACGGGCTGCCAGGTATTGAAATGCGGCTGCCGCTGCTGTTCTCGGAAGGTTTTATCAAGGGGCGGTTGAGCCTCAATCATTTTGTCCAACTGGCCGCGGGCAACGTTTCCCGGATTTACGGTCTCGAGCATCGCAAGGGCTCGATCACCGAGGGCAAAGACGCGGATATCGCCATCTGGGATCCGGACGTCAGGCGGACGGTGCGCGCGGAAGACCTGCACGACAACATGGACTTCACGCCCTACGAGGGCATGGACATCATGGGCTGGCCGACCACCGTTATTCGCCGTGGTGAGGTGATCGTCGAAGACAGCAAGCTGAAGACGACGCGGGGGACCGGGGAGTTCATACCGCGAAAGACGATCGACTGCACCGGCATGCCCGGCAGACTCGCGCCCGAACTGGACGTCGATCGCAATTTCGGCGTTGACCTCGGACTGTGATGTCGAAACGCATACTGATCATCAATCCGAACTCGAACGCCACCGTTACGCGCGGTATCGACGCGGCGGTGGAGTCGATGCGGCGCGCAGGTCATCTGCAAATCGACTGCGTGACGCTTGAGCGGGGGCCGTTTGGGATCGAGTCCGACGACGACATCCGGGCCGTCCAGCCGCTGGTCGTGCAAGAGATAGCCTCCCGAAACGGGGACTACGATGCCTTTGTGATAGCGTGTTACAGCGATCCCGGCCTGGAAGAGAGCCGCGCCGTATCGCATAAGCCGGTATTCGGCATCCAGGAAAGCGCAATCACCTTGTCGGCCTCCTATGAACGTAAGTTCGGCGTTCTTGCCCTGGGCCGGGAATCCATACAGCGGCATATCGCCTACGTTCGTGACCTGGGCATGCAGGCGTTCCATGCCGGTGAGCGGCCGATCGACGTCAGCGTCGACGAAGCGGCCAACGATCCCGCGACGCTTGCGAAGATCGTTGCGACGGCGCGCGAACTGGTTGAACACGACGGCGCGGAGACGGTGATCCTCGGCTGCGCCGGCATGGCCGCCCACCGGCGCGCCGCGCAGGCGGCGCTGGGTGTGCCTGTCATCGATCCGGTGCAGGCGGCCGTTACGATGGCCGGCGAGAGTTTGTGAACGGGAAGGGGAGCGGTTTGACTGAGAAACGAACAAAGAACAACAACGGCATGTCGCGCCGCCACTTCGTGCAAGCGACGGGTGCAGCGGCGCTGATCGCCGGCGCGCCGGCAATCGGGAAATCCGCTTCTCTATCATCGAGTGACGCACTCGAGCGGGCGGACGCGCGCAAACAGGAACTCGTCGACTTGCTCTCGACGATGATCCGCGTCCGGAGCCAGTCTGGCGAAACCGCAGCGGCGGCGCAGGAACTTGTCAAAACGTACCTCGGTCAGTTGCCGTATCGGATCGAGGAATCGGCCGACCGGCCCAGCAGGTTCGCGGAGCATCCCGAATTCATGCCGCCGAACCCGCCCGGTGACGGGCCGTTCGTCAACGTCGTGGGTCATCCGGTCGTCGATCGAAGCACCCCCGCGTCACGCTACGCGCTGTTTTCGCATATCGACACGCATCCCGTGGCGGACGGCTGGCTGACCGACCCGTACGAGCCGGAGATCAGGAACAACCGGCTATACGGCTTGGGCGCCGCCGACGACAAAGGCGGCGTTGCGGCAATGCTGGTTGCCGCCGCCGTGCTGGCCGAGACCGGCGGTCCCCTGCCGATTGTCATGAGTTTGCACGGCAAGGGCGGCGGCAGCCGCGGCAGCCTGCCGGTTTTCGAGCGATTCAGGCGGACGGGGCTTGAAATCGACGGCGTCCTGTACGTGCATCCCGCGGAAACCGGACGTGGACTCGACGACATTAAAAACGAGGTTCAGGGCGTTTTGGACCTGGAGCTTACCGTTGCCGGTTGGCGAGCGCCGCCGATGGAGATCAACAGCATCGATTCCGCTTCCTGGGACGACGGAGGAAACGCGCTCGACGCCTGCATGTCCGCGCTCGAAGATTTGCGCGAAAGCGTATTCGCCGGTGTCCCGTTCAATCTCGGCATCGTCAACGGTGGCGATCGGATCGGCTCGGTTGCGGAAACGGCCAGCGCGCGGTTTCGACTCAAGTTTGCCGGTGAGCTGACGTGGTCGGGGTTATTCGACGCCGCGAAATCGCGGCTGGCGGAGTTTGAGCGTCGCCTGCCGGCCCGGAAAGAAGGTTTTTCGATGGCGCTGAAAACGGTGGCCTACCGGACGAACCCGGGCGCCGCCGATTGGGATGCGCCGATTAGCCGGGCGCTACGCAATTCGATCGAGGGCGTGACCGGAAAAGCCCCTGCCGCCTACCCGAATCACTATGCGGGTGACATCCGTTACCCCATTCGGCTTCTTGGCGTGCCGGCCTACGGCATCGGTTCTCTCGGTGGCGGCTTCTACGGTCCGAATGAATGGGTTGACGTCGACGATCTCGTGCGCCTCGTCGCCGTCATCGTCCAGACTGTCAGCGCGTGGTCGGAACTTCAGCGGGCACCCAGTCCGGCGGTCAGCGATACGTACCAGTAGCGGCCCAGGCCGTTGTGCAGGCCCGCGAAGTAACCCAGCGCCTCGTCGGCGAGCGGCGGGGCGCTGTCGAAGACGTTGCGCGCGCCGACGCGGACGCGGGTGCCGCCGCGATCGTCGTTTACAAACCGGTAGTCGACATGCAGGTTGGCGGTCGTCCAGTCATCGACCCGCAGGAAACGGTCGGTTTGATCCTGAATTGCCGAGGTATCCTGAACGGAGCCGATGTAGTCGGCGCGGAATCCGGCGCTCCAGTTGCCGGATTGCCAGTTGACCGTTCCACTCGCACGCCAGCGCGGCCGGCCATCGCGTTCAATCAGGTTTCCCGCGCCGACCACCGGTATCGCCGGTTCGGCAAGATCTGCAATAGGCGCCCCGGTTGCGGGGATTTTTTGCCGGGCCTCCAGCAGACGGGTCGCTTCGAGGCTGAACTGCCAGTCTCCGCCAAGCTTCGTGTTCACCTCGTAGAACGAGGAAAAATCCAGGCCCCGGGTGATCCGCTCGTCCAGATTGACGTAGCGGTCCTGGATTTGCGTCAGCAGGCCGGCGGGCGGCAGGCCGGACCCGGCAAACAGACTGATGTCTTCGGGCTGCAGGTCCGCACGTGAAACCAGCGGATTGCTGTCGCCCTGGATGCGGTTCGCGTAGTCGAGCGCGACGTGGTTGGCGGCGCCGAACAGGCCCACGATGCCGTTCTGTTCGATGTTCCAGTAATCCACCGTCATCGTGACGCCGTCCAGCGCGTCGGGCTGCCAGACGAAGCCGATCGAACGGTTTTCACTTTCTTCGGGCACGAGCGAGTCGCTGCCGCTGGTGACGACCTCGACCGCCCTCGTTGCCTCGAGGAAACAGGCGCCGAGCGATTCGATCTCGCCGGTGTTGACGAGCGCCTGACAGCGGTACCAGTCTCTCACGACCTGGATTCGCGGCACGGCCCCGGCATTCACCTGCGGAAGGTTGGGCGCCCGGAAACCCTCGGAATACGATGCGCGAAGCGTCAGTGTGGGGAGCGTCCCCAGCGCCACGGCGATCCGCGGCTTCAGCGCCTCGCCGACGTCCGAGAAGTGTTCATGACGCAGTGCGAACTGAACGTCGAGGTTTCGAGCCAGCGGGACGTTCATCTCGGGGCTTATCAGCGGCAGCGCAAGCTCGGCGAATATCGAGCGCACGCTGCGCGAGCCGGCGGAGTCCGGCGTTGCGCTCGTCTGCATGACGTCGCTGCCGTACGATATTCCGCTGACCGTGTCAGTAAACCCGACCGAGCCGTCGAGCCGCGGGTCGCGATCCTCGCGGTAACGCTCCCGGCGGATTTCGACACCGACCGCGACACCGGCCGGCCCCGCCGGCAGCTCGTGCGCCGACGCGTTCGACAGCTGCGCGTCCCAGAGCGCCAGCGAGGAATCGTTGCGACGATAAACGTCGATCAAAAAGCGGTCGAGCACACTGTCCGGATTCGGGGTGGCGTCTCCGTAACCCGGTGTCGCCGGGTCACCGCCGCTGAACGGGTTGTAGGCGTCCGGGAACTGGACGGACAGCGATTCCTGGAAGAGCGTGCTGCTGATCCTGTTTTTCGTCAGGTCGCGGGTTTCGGCGTCCGCGTAGAGCAGGGCGCTGTCCCAATGCCAATTGCCGCTCGAGCCGCGTGCCCCGAGCAGAAATCGCCGCGTTTCGTTGTCGACCTCTATACGTCGCGGGCCGGCGTCAACGACCTTGTAAAAACTTCCGAGCACTCTCGTATTGATCAGGATATCCAGACCTTCCGGCGGCGCGTCGATCCCGGGCAGGCGATTCGGGTTGATCCGCCCGTCCGCGAAGGTCACCGGCCCAAACGGGTTCCAGTAGTTCTCTGCCGGAATCGTGATCGGGTGGCTCGAGAGCGGATTGGCCGGTTCGCGCGTATTCATCGAATGCGCGTCGTACCAGGCGATTTCCGAATAAATTTCGGCGCTTTCCGACACCTCATGGTCGAATAGCAGGAACAGGTTCCGCCGCTCGGTCTCCGGAAGTAGATAACGGTACCGGTTGTTGTCCGATCGCAGACTTTCGTCGATCAGCCCCGCATCGATGCAGACGTCGTCGGTCAGCAGGGCGGTGCAATCTCCCGAGCCGGCCGGCTGGAGATGAAAAAGGCCGGTGTCCGTGGTGAGGGCTACCCCGTTTGCGCTGACCGCCTGTGGCAGCTTGAACTGACCCCAGGCGCTCGACGCGGCGCTGTTCAGCAAATCGTTATCGTTCGCGAACGCCGTGTTTGCGAACAGGGGCCTGAGATCGGAGGATCGCGAAAACCTGCGATCTTCGGCGAGTAGACCGTCCCGGCGAAGAAAACTGCCGAAAATGGAAAGGCGTTGCCGCTCGCCGATGGCCCATCGTGCCTGCAGGTCGACAACCGTTTCGCTGAGCCCGCTTTCCTCAGTCGCGCCGTATTGCACGCCGAGTTCCACGCCGTTGACGTGATCGTTCAGAATGGTGTTGATCACTCCCCCGATAGCGTCCGAACCGTAAAGCGACGATGCGCCGTCGCGCAGCACGTCTATTCGCTGGATTGCGGGCACCGGTAAGGAGTTGCCGTTTACCGTGGTGACCAGCGCGTTCCCCTCGGCTTGAAACGCGGGGTGCAGGACCATGCGCCTTCCGTTGAGCAGCATCAGGGTATTGCCACTACCCAGACTGCGCAGGTTGGTCGAAGAGACGTCGCCGCGAGCATCGTTGATGCCGTAAAAGTAGTTGTCGATTCCCGTGAAGCTGGCGTATCCCGACGACGGTAATGCACGAAACAGCTCGTCGGCGGACGTGGCGCCGATGGTGTCGATGCTCCGGGCGCCCAGGATCGTCACCGGAAGCAGTCCTGCCACGCTCGCGTTGCGTATGCGGGAGCCGACCGTGACGATTTCCTCGATGGGGTGAGTTCGCACGTCGGCCGCACGATTTGGGTTCCCGTCGTCCGCCAGGGAGCGGGTTGCCGCGGCGACACCAGGGTCCGCAGGCGCGGCGTGGGCTTCTTCTTCGCGTGTCGCCGATGGCGGCTCCGACCCGGCCGCCCGTTCGCGGGCTATTATCCGGATCGCTGAATCGTCAATCATCACGAACGTCAGATCGGTCGAAGCGAGCAACTGCTCCAAAGCGGCCTGAATTTGCCAGCTGCCCGTCAAGCCGCCGGAGGTTTCGTTTTCCGTCAGCTCTTCGGTAAAGCCGATCGAAATACGAGCCTGGCGGGCGAACTGCAGCAGCGCACTCGAAAGCGATTGCGCAGCGATATCGAAATCCACGGCGCGGTCTTCGGCGGCGCCCGGCGTCGCGAAGCCGATGAGTAAGATGGCCAATAGAATCGAAAAGCAATTTACGCGTTCGTGCGCCAACGCCCCGGTCGTATTGTCGAACCCGCAGGGGTCCGTCGACACTCGATTGCGGGGGGCACACTTTCCGCCCGGCGAGCATGTGCGTGGCTTGTTTGGCACGCTAGGGCGCACTCCTTGCGCCCAGGTCGGGCGGAGCGCGGACTCCGGCAGGGCGGCTCAATCCTGTGTCAACGGGCGCCAGGCATCTAGCGATCGTTTTCTCGACGTATGACGGCATGACCGGCATCGGACTCGACAATCTCAATGGGCAGCAGTTGTTCGAGGCGGCGTAAGGTGTCCGAACGACCGTCGAGATGCAGCACGACGTTCACGGGCGTTTCCGCCAGCGCTACGTCCGCAACCGTGATTTCGCCGACAAATTGGCGGTTCAGTTCGTTAACCAATTCTGCCAACGGCCGCTTCTCCAGGTAAATCCAGCCGTCTCGCCACGCAGCGATGCGCTCGACGTCAATTTCGGCCGGTCGGCTCAGTCGTCCGTCAACGTACGAGATCTGTTGCCCTCCGCGCAATTGTGACGACTCGCTTCCACTGATTCTCGCCGGTTTGGAGGAGCGCTCGGTCGTTACGCTTATCTCTCCCTCCAGTACCGCGACGCTGGCCCGGCGTTCGTAAGTAGTGACGTTGAACGCCGTGCCGGTCACGGTGACGTCGATGTCCCGGGTCTGCACGACGAACGGTCTCGAGGCATCCGCGGTGACCGTGAAAAGCGCTTCTCCATCGACAAGGTCGACGTTGCGCCCGCGGCTCGTATAGTCCACGTTGACGCTGGTCATTGCATTGAGGTGGATCACCGACCCGTCCTCGAGGACGATGCGGCGTTGCTCGCCGATACCGGTTTGGTAGTCGATCTGAAATTGCGAATAGAGAAATGCCGCGACGATCAAAACAGCGGCTGTGAGTGAGGCGCCGAAGTAACGGGGTAATCTCGGCCGGGCTCCTCGCGCGGCGGTCGCCTCCACGGCCGGACTCCTCGCGTCGGCCGGTGTGTCTTCCTGTAGGAGGCTCGTTGTTTCCAGAATTCCCGCCATCCGGTGGAATACCTCCGAATGCTGAGGGTTTTCGTCAAGCCAGCGCCGTAAGGATTGACGGTCTTTGTCGCTGATCTGCCCGGATTGAAGTTGCGTTATCCAGTCCGCGGCTTCCTCGATGACGCTGTCGTCCGGGTGTTCCTGTGTTGTTTGATTCGTCATTGGGTAGCTTCGTTGCCGTGCCGTCGTTACTCGGTTCCGGTCAGAATCGATCCGACGGTCCGCGGGGTAGCGCCTTGTAAAGCTGAACCAGCGCCTTGCGCATGTGTTTTTGTACCATGCTCTCCGAAATACTCAGGATTTTCGCCACTTCCGCATAGGTGTAGTTGTTGCGTCGCTGGAGTAGAAATACCCGCCGGCAGCGTTCGGGCAGGTCGTCGATCGCCCTCAGTACGACGTCCAGTTCCTGCTGCGCGCTTACCTGGCACTCGGGGGAAAGTTTCTTGGCGGCCCGGCTGTGCGCCTCGTACCCCATCTCGAACGGCAGCCGCGCCGTCGCGCGGACGGACCGCTTGCGGGCTTTGTCGACAAGGAGGTTTCTTGCCGTGCGGAACAGAAATCCCCTGGGATTGTGTATTGAGTCGTGACTTTCCAGAGACGATATTCGGAGGAAAGACTCCTGGACGATGTCGTCGACGTCATCGGCGCCCATCGACGTCGATCGGGACCTAACGTAATGACGCAGGTCGGATTCCGAATTGCGAAACAGGTTTTCCAGGAATTGTCTTGCGGAAGCCGATGTGGGCATTACAGTGTGTTGATTCTTCGTCGCGGGCTTACAGCCCAAAAACGAATGCACTCGGGCACCGAGTGCATTCTTCGTTTGCCGGACGCGGTCCCGTCCCGCGACGGGACCGCGTCCGAGGTCAGACGTTCTTGAGCGCGCTGGAGATGTTCTCTAGGGCCTCTTTGATCTTCGAGCGCGGTGTGCCGAGATTCATACGCATATGGTGCGCACCGCCGGTACCGTAGTTCGATCCCGGGTTGAGCTGCGCGCGGGCGTTTTCCACGAGCCATTTCTCGAAGTAGTGCTCGGCGGACTGGAGGTTCTCCTTTTCGGCCATCTTCTGCCCGTCCAGGCCTTCGATGACCTCAGAGACGTCGAGCCAGGCCAGATAGGTACCTTGCGCTTTCTTGTACTTGACGCCCGGCATCCGTTCCTTGACGTAAGACTCGACGAGCTTGTGATTCTCGTCGATGTACGGCAGCAGCTGGTCGAACCACTCGGCGCCGTCCCGCAGCGCGGCTTCCGTGCCGAAGACGCCCATCGTGTTCAGGTCGGCGCGATGCAGCCAGCGAACCCGCTCGAGCAGAATCGGATTGGTCGAATAGAAGTACGCATGTTTCAAGCCGGCGATGCTGAACGTCTTGCTGGCCGACTTGTAGGTCAGGCTGTTGTTGACGATGTCTTTGTCCGGGAGGCTCGCAAACGGCGTGTACTTCTGGCCTTCCATCACGAAATCGCAATGGATCTCGTCGGCAAGAACGACAACCCCGTGTTTCAGGCACAGCTCGCCCATGCGCAGCAGGTCTTCCTCCGACCAGCAGTTACCGGTCGGGTTCTGCGGGTTGCACATCAGGAAGGCGTGGCAGTCCGTGGTCAGTTTCGACTCGAAGTCGTCCCAATCGATGTGGTACACGCCGTCGTCGTCGACGTACATTTCGCTATCGTTGATCAGCGTACGCGACAATCTCAGGTCGGTGTAGAAGCCGTTGTAGGTCGGCGTGTTCATGATGGTCTTGCTGCCCGGGGGAGAGATCGCGTTCAGCGTCGAGATCAAAGCGTTGTGAACGCCCGAGGCCATCGTAATCGTTTCGGGATCGATATCGATTCCGTAGCGCGTCTTGTTCCATTCGACGATTGCTTCTTTAAGCGAATCGGTATTTGCGAGATACCCCCAGTTCTCGTGGTCGGCGCGTTTTTTGAGCGCCTCGGTGACGCAGGGTGCGACCCGGAAATCCAGGTCCGCCACGCCCATGCCGATGTCGAAGTGTTCGTCGCCGAACTTGGCGATCTGACCGTCGTACTTGTAACAGTTGGAGCCGACGCGGTTGTATATCTCGTCGAAGTCGAACTTGCCGTTGCGTTTCTTGCCCGAGCTGCTGCTTGCCGCAACGGCCGTTGCGCTGCCGGCACCGACCGCGCCCGCGAGCGCGCTCATGCTGGCGCCTTTCAGAAAGGCGCGACGATCGAGCCCAATGATCTTTGACATTCCACAATCCCCCAGATTTTCCTGTTACTAGTCCTTCAAGCGGCGGACCCGAGCCGGCGCTCGATGCTGGTTCCGAGGGTGACAGGCGGGCACCGATCGGAGCCGTTGATCAACCGATATAGGATAGACCCATTGGTGACGGGCCGCACCATAATTCACGCAGGGCGTAATACTTTGTGGTTTTACTAAAGGCCCGCGACGGCCCAATTACTTGCGATTTGCAATCGTAATGTCGTTGAGGGCGTCGGTGCTGTTTTCCAGTTCGGCCTCGCCGGCCGGGTAACGGCTGAGAGACAGTATGTAGGCGAGAATGTCGGCGTATTCGTCGTCCGGCAGCGAGCCGGGATTACTTTCGGGCATGGACGTGCTCATCACCGTAAAGAACAGGCCGAGCGGCTGTCCTTCCCATCGTTTGAGAACGGGGCGAAAGTACTTCTTGTCGTGGCAGGTCAGGCAGTTGTCCTTGTAAAGCTCCTCGCCGACTTCGGCCTGGGCTTTCGTGTAAACGGCATCGTTCAAGGTGACAGGATCGGCGATCGCCGAAGCCGCGATACACAGGCCACACGCAATCGTCAACGAGCGCAACATCCCCATATTCATCGTGTCTCTATTTTTCATTCTTTACCGCAAACGTGTTTCAGTACTGATGTAGACCGCGATGGAAGCGCCACGTTCAACCATCCTTGCGGGGCCGCCGCGGACGGTTGTGCGCCGATCCGCGGCGTGTAAACGCACTATTCGTCGTACAGCGCCATCGCCGTCAGCGTCGGGCCGGTTTGCAACATAACGTACTGCTTGCCTTCATGGATATAGGTCATCATGCCGTAACGGTGGTCTGCCGGTGCCTCGACCCGTCCGATATGCTCGCCGGTCGCCTTGTCGACGGCGTAGACGTAAGGTGTGCCGTCGCTGCCGTTGCCGCCGTATATCAGCAGCGTTTTCGTTACGACCATTGGTGCGACCGTAAGGCCGTAACCCGTATTCGGAATGTCCATGCCCTCGAGGTCGGGGTGATTGAGAACGATGTCCGGCGTCTCGCCGACCGGGATGAACCAAAGATGCTCGCCCGTGTTCATGTCGATCGCCGTGATCCGGTTGTACGGCGGTTTGAACATGGGCAGCCCGTCCGGACCGCGCACACCGAAACCGCTCAATACGGCGTAATCCGCAACCGTCGTGCCGGTGGGCAGCTCGATCATTGCATCGCGTTCGGCGCCCGGTGCGATGACGCGCGTCGTGCAGTGTTTACGCGACGTTACGTACAAAATTCCGCTCTCCGGATCCGCCGCGGCCGGGCCGTCGATGTTGACGCCGCCGATGTCACCCGGGCACCACAGCGAGCCTTTGAGTTCCTGTGCGTTGCCGCGATGCAGCGGCGGCTGAAACAACGGACCGATTTCGTAGTCGGCGAGAATGTCGATCATCCGCTGACGCAGTTCCGGCGTGAAATCGATCAGGTCGTCTTCGGTAAGGCCCTGGATGTCGTAAGGGGCGGGTTTCGTCGGAAACGGCTGTGTCTCCGACAGCTTTTCACCCGGTATCTTCGACGCAGGCACCGGCCGTTCTTCGATCGGCCAGATCGGCTCGCCGGTTACGCGATTGAAGGTGTAGGCGAACGATTGTTTGGTGACCTGCACGACGATTGGCACGGTTTCCCCGTTTTGTTCGACGTCCATCAACACGGGGGCGGTCGGCGTGTCGTAGTTCCAAATGTCGTGATGCACCAGTTGGAAATGCCATTTGCGTTCGCCGGTTTTTACGTCCAGCGCGATCAGGCTGGTGCTGAACAGGTTGTCGCCGGGCCGGAATCCGCCATAAAAATCGACCGTTGCGCCGTTCGTCGGTATGTAAACGATGCCGCGCTCCTGGTCGGCCGACAGCGGCGCCCAGGACGAGATGTCCCCCGTCCATTTCCACGCGTCGTTTTCCCAGGTCTCATGGCCGAACTCTCCCGGCCCGGGCAGCACGTTGAATTTCCAGAGAAACTCGCCGGTTTTCTTGTCGTAGCCGAGAATGTCTCCCGGGATGTTCTCGACCCGGGACTGGTTGTAACCCTGCTCCGCCGAGTTGCCGACGACAACGACGTCACCGACGACGATCGGCGGTGACGACGAGGTGATGTAACCTTTTTCGAGCTTTATGCCGTCATACGGATCGTACTCGTGGCCGAGGTCCGCCAGTAGGTCGACAACGCCGGTGTCCGGGAATCCTTCGACAGGAACTTTCTTACCGAAACCTTCGAGCGGTTCGCCGGTCTTGGCATCCAGCGCCGTCAGGAAAAATGCCGGCGAAATAATGTAGATGACACCCCGGCCATCGACTTCGCTATAGGCGACCCCCTTGCCGTAGTCCTTGCGCATCGAATACTCGTGGCGGTAGGTATGCGGCTCGCGATACGACCAGATGGTTTCTCCTGTGGCCGGATCGATCGCGACGACGTGGCGTCGAGGGCCGGCAACGGTGTACAGCACGCCGTCGATGTACGTGGGTGTCGAGCGGCCGCTCGCCGAATTGAAACTCGCACCGTCCCACACCCAGGCTTCCTCGAGGTCCTCGAAGTTGTCTGCATCGATCAGGTCCGCGGGCGAATAGCGCGTGTGCGCGGAGTCCCCGCCGATAAAATGCCATGCGCCGTTTGCGGTGCCGGGACTGTCCTGCGCCTGCGCCGGCTGCAGCATCATCATGACGCCAAGCAGAGCGCTGCCGATCGAATAAAAAGGTCGAGTCACGTTCGGCGACTTCTGAGCTTTGTTCATTGTTTTCCCCTGAGTGCGTATCGGTTGCTCGTCAACGTGACCAGCCGGTCATGCGCTGTTGTTGGGATGTCGTGTCAGCGGTGTGACCGAGCCGGAAGCATACCGCAACGCCGATGCTCAGGAAAACCTGATCGAAAGTTCGAGAGCCGTGTAACTCTTTGTTTGAGCGCGAAAGTTTCGCGTGAATTCCAAGGAACGAAACGCTTATGCCGAGCCGGGTCCTTGCAGCAAAGCGTCCTTCGTCAGTGCGACGATCAGGTCGGCTTCCGCCGAGGTCATCAGAAAAGACGGGGTGAATCGTAAAGATCGCTTGCCGCCGTGAATAACACCGAGTCCCCTTTTACGTAGATACTCTTCGGTGCTGTCGGAGCCGTAACACTTGTAACGTTCATCGAGCTCACAGCTCAGCAGCAAGCCGGTTCCCTGGACCTTGGTAATCGCGCCGTCGAGATCGTCCGCCAGCCGTTGGAACTTGTCCACCAGTTCCCTGCCGCGGTCACGAATGTTTTGGCGCACCGCCGGCGTCAGTTGATCGAGCACCGCCAACGCCACGTCGAGTGCGCGCGGATTGCTCGTCATCGTATTGCCGTAGATGCCCGTCCTGTAGAGCGCCGCGGCGCGGTCGGTCATCGCCAGGACCGATAACGGGTATTGACCCGCGTTGAGCGCTTTCGAGTAGGTCTCCATGTCCGGCGCCGCGAGTCCCTGGAATCCCGGGTAGTCGACGATCGACAATACGCCGTGAGACCTCAAGCCCGCCTGAATCGAATCTATCAAGAGCAGGCTGCCGTGTTCCGCCGTCAGTTCACGCGCTCGCGCATAAAAGGCCGGGGAGATCGCCCGCCCGGGATTGCCTTCGCCCATGACCGGCTCCATGAACATCGCCTCGATGAAAAACTGCTCCTTTTCGGCGCGGGCAAACGCGGCCTCGAGTTCGCCGATGTCGTTCGGCTCCACCGTGAGCAGATAGTCCTTGTCCTCGAAACTGCGAAGGTATTTCCGGTAGGCGCGGATTGACGAGTCCGAATATCTCGCGGGCCTGTCGGTTCTCCCGTGAAAGCTGCCGCGAAGGGTCAAGCCGCGGACGGCCCGGCCCGCATACCGGCCGCCGTCGTCGGTCATCGTCTTGGCGTTGACGTCCGCAAGCCGGGATGCCACGGTCACCGACTCGGAGCCGCTGTTCAGGCACAAAAAATGGCTAAACGGCATTTCGTCACCGTCGCGTGAGTGCCCGATCTCCCGTCGAAGGTATTCGATGAGCGTCATCTGGCTGACGTTCGGCGTCATGATGTTCGCCATCACGTGCGGCTGATTCATTGCATCCAGAACCGCGTCGGGCGCATGCCCCAAGCCGAGCATGCCGTAGCCGCCGCAGTCGTAAATGACGGCGCCCTTGATGGACACGACCCAGGGTCCCTTGGCGCCGGCCGCGACATACGGATTGACGGCGTCTTCGGCGTAGAAATTTACGATGTGTCGCTGCACCTGGGCCATCTGGGCGGCTTCGTCCAGGGCCAGAAAATCCGGGCGTGACTCCAGCAGCTCGCTGAACAGCGCATGAGCCTGTTCAATGGCGTCGCCGAGATCGCTACCGCGGCCGAGAAAGTCCTTGACGGTTCGGTCGTCGAGCCCGGTCGTCAGCGCAACCCCTCCGTGTGCGCGCATCGCCTGCAAACGCTCGAGGTGGATACTCGCATCTACCAGTTCGGCTGGCTGCGCCATCGGAAATCTCCTTGAATAACAACGTAATAGCTCATTTTATCAAACCCATTGCGATATTGACCCAAACAGTCTCACGATATGTGATGCTCAACAGGCGCAAATGCGAGCCGCCGTCTTCGCGGCTGGGTCGGGGAAACCAGAATCAACGCGGTGATACGACATAATGTCCCTGTCTGATGCCATCGTCCCACGCGGCAAAATCCCTCGCAACAAAGGATCATTTCGGGCACTGGGTTTTTGAGACGCGTGTCGTTGCCGGGGTTCCCCGGCCCGCTATGCTAATCCTTTGGACGCTCTCCATTGCGCATCGGCCGTGCGGCGCCTCCGCAGCCTGCAAGAGCAGCGTTATGAACAGGATTCAGATGACGTGCGCCGGACCGATCACAGACCGCGAATTCTTGCCCGCCTGCTAGTGCTGGGGCTGACGGCGCTGATGTCCGGTTGTTCTTTCCTCGCGTCGCTCTCGGCGCCCGATGCGGGCGAACCCGTGGTGGAGCCACAGCTTCCGCCGGACTTGAAACCGGTGACGCCGTCCGTCGAACCCGACGATCCGGCGCCGGAACCCGCGGTGGCCGACGATCCGGAACCCGTTGCCGTCCCCGACACGCTTCGCGTTGCGGTATTGCTCAGCGCCCGCACGGCGGCCTACGAGAACGTCGCCAACGCACTGGCCGCGCAGCTTGAGAACGTCGATATATACGATTTGACGGACCGGAGCCTCACGCCGAACGAAACGCTCGAAAGTATCCGCTCGTCGGGGACCGAGGTCGTCGTGGCGATCGGAATTCGAGCAACGGCGCTCGCCCATTCGATCGAGGGGGTGCCTGTCGTGTTCTCCCAGGTGTTCAATATTGGCGAGATCGATCTGGGAGCGGACACGGTCAGAGGCGTTTCCGTGTTGCCGCCGCTGGACCTGCAGATGGCGGCCTGGCGTGAGCTAAACCCAAACCTTAGCAGTGTCGGAGCCATCATAGGCACGGGTCACGAGCGCCTCATCGATGAAGCCACGCGTTCGGCCGAGGCGAACGGCGTGCGATTCCAGTACCGCCTCGCGCAGTCCGATCGGGAGACGCTGTACCTGTTCACCCGCCTGGTTCCCGATATCGATGGGTTCTGGCTGTTCCCGGACAATCGCATTCTCAGCGCGTCGGTGCTTCGGCAGATGTTGACCTACGCCAACCGGCATCGGGTGCAGGTCGCGGTGTTCAACGACTCGCTGCTGGCGCTCGGCGCGACCATCAGCACGACGTCCGTTGACGAGGACATCGCGGAGACGATCGTTGCGGTGGCCAACAAACTGCTAAATGAGGGCGGCATCGGCGTGCCGACGGTTACGCCTTTAAATAAAATTCAGATACGCACCAGTGCGACGGGTCCACTGCAAATCGCCGGGGACGCGCACGACATCTCCGAGGGCAGACGTTGAGGACCTGGATTTCATCAGTCCTCAGCCACTCGAAACTCCGTGACGATCTAAGGAAACTGGTGAGCTTCGGGGGGCAGCGCGTGCTGATCCACGAAATCATGTCTCTCCAGATTCTGATCACCGCAATCATCGGCGCGCTCGCGATTGCCGGATTGTACTGGGGTGGACAGTGGGTGCTGCAAAAGAACTACAGCCGCTGGGCAATGCAGTGGACTGACGAGTTGCATGAGCTCGGCGCCCCGCTTTACCTGCCATACGGTGAAGAGGTGACGCTGCGTCTCGAGCGCTACATCGACAAGTATCAGGAAATCGACAAGGTTCGATTCTATCGCGCAGACGGGTCGCCGCTGATGTCCGTGTCGAACAGCAGCGACGCCGGCGCCGCGGCGGTCGAGTCGATGCGTCCGGACTTGCTCGATGAGGTGACGGCGCTGATTGGCGCCGATGAGCCCTATCTGATGCTCAGCAGTCTGTTGGACGTGCGGCTGTTCGAGATTTACGCGCCGATCTGGACCGCTTCCATCGAAAATGACGGGCTGTTCGATTTCGATCCCATGTCCGATGAAACCGAAGCATCCATGAGGCTGGTCGGTTTCGTGGGGCTCGAACTCAATTTCTCGGAATTCCACGAGAACCTGCTGAACAATATCAAGCTCGCGATTCTCGCGCTGCTGGTTCTGTTGATCGTGTCCGGTTTCCTGGGCCGCATGTCGTTGCGCAGGGCGCTGCGGGCGATATCGGATTTGCAGCAACCGATCGCCGAACTCGCGAAAGGCAATCTGTCGGTCAAGTTCAAGCCGGCGGCGCACCGGGAGATTTCGGAGATCGTCGAGGCGCTGGAGTCCACCGCAACGGCGCTCGGCGAACGCGATGCGAAACTGCTGCGATTGGCAAATCACGATCCCCTGACGGGCCTGTTCAATCGTCGGCGTTTTGTCGACGAACTGAAACAGCTGTTAACCAAACCGGCGACGTCAAAAAGCCTCGGCTCGCTGTTTTTCGTTGATCTCGACCAGTTCAAATACGTCAACGACACCTGCGGGCATCCGGCGGGCGACCGCCTGATCATTACCGTTGCGGAACGGCTGCGGGCAACCGTCGGCGACCGGGGGGTCGTGGCGCGGTTTGGCGGCGACGAGTTTGCGATCCTCGTGCCGGACGTGGGTAAGCGTGAAGCAAAGAAGCTATCGGAAAACGTTCTCGAAGACATGCGGCAACTGTCGCACGTCGAGGACGACAACGTCATCCACGTGCACTGCAGTATCGGAATCACGATGATCAAAGCGGGCGAGGCAACCCATGACGATTTGATTGCGCAGGCCGACATCGCGTGCCGTGAGGCCAAGGCGCGAGGTCGGAACCGCGCACAATTCTACCGGGTGTCCAAGCGAGAGACCCAGCAGATGGCCGCGGACGTCGGCTGGATGCGCACGCTGCGGGAGGCGATCGATCAGAATCTTTTTTCGTTGCGCTTTCAGCCCGTTGTAAACATCACGAGCGGCGAAACGTCTCATCATGAGGTCCTGGTCCGTTTGAAGCTGGCCGACGGTCAAATGGCCGGGCCCGACATGTTTCTGCCGGCGGCGGTGCGTTTCGGTTTGATGGCGGAGATCGACGCCTGGATGATAACGAATGCGCTGGCGGCGCAGGCGAAACACGCCAAGGACGACCCGGCGTTGCGGCTTGCCGTCAATCTGTCGGCGAATGCATTCGAGACCGAGGACCTGTCCGGATTTGTCGCCGCCCAACTGGAAAAACACGGTGTTTCTCCCCGCAACATCGTATTCGAGATTACGGAGAACCTTGCGGTTCGGCACCTGACGCACGTCGAACGTCAGGTTGCGGCGCTGCGTGACATGGGTTGCGAGGTTGCGTTGGACGACTTTGGCAAGGGTTACAGTTCGCTTGGATACATCCAGCAGCTGTCTTTCGACTACATCAAGATTGACGGTTCGTTCATCCGCAACCTGGTCAAGAACCCCGTGGATCAGAAGATGGTCCGCCTCATCGCCGAAATTGGACGAGAGGCCGGCATGAAAACGATCGCAGAGTACGTGCAAAGCGGCCCCGCGTTTTCGTTGCTCGCCGAACTGGGGGTCGACTTTGCACAAGGTTATTACGTCGGTAAACCCGTTGCCGTCCCGCGTCCCCGCACCCTGCCCGTGGCGCTGGCCAGTAAACGCAGGAAACACCGCATGGCCGACAAAACGGGCCAATCGGCAAGTCCCTAGCCCCGCCCAATGCCCGCGCCATAAGGGCGATACCGATCCATACCGGCTCGCCGTTACGGGAATATTTCACCTGCCCGCAGCTGCGCATTCTCCCAGAAAAAGAAAGGTTACGTAGGTAATAACCACGACGATTCCGGCCGCTGCCATCCACTAGAATCGAGACGTCTAAGAATAATCACAGTCCTACGAGTAACAATATCCGATCACTAGCGGGGATCGAAAGTGATGAAACGAACGATCATGCTGCCTGGCATCATCAGCGCAATTCTTGTTGGGGTTGCCGCTACGGCACCCGCGCAGGAATTGCAGGACGCACTGTCAACTCAGTCCGAGAGTTTACAGAACAGCGTCGAAGTTCAGAATCGGGTGAACGCGCTGGATGACGAGACGCGCGCCATGCTGAACGAATACCGACAGACCATGTCGCAAATCACGGACCTCGGCGCGTACAACGAGCAGCTCGAACGGTTGGTTGCCACACAGCGGGTTGAGCTGGCGGATTACGAACGGCAGTTTCAGGAAATCGAAATCACGAAACGCCGGATCCTTCCGCTCATCGTGCGAATGATCGAAGTGCTGGGTGAATTCGTCGCCATCGACATCCCGTTTCTCGAAACGGAACGCGGCATGCGTATCGCCGAGCTGAATAACCTGATGGAGCGCCCGGAAGTTCCGACGTCGGAAAAATATCGGCGTACCACCGAGGCGTATCAGATAGAACTGGAGTATGGCCACACCATCGAGGCCTACGAAGGCGAGATGGAGGTGGATGGAGAAGCAAGAACGGTCAACTTTCTCCGTTACGGACGGCTCGGGCTTTATTACATGACGCTCGACGGTCTGGAGATTGGCTACTGGGATACCGACCAGGACCGTTGGCTGCGGCTAGATGACGAATACCGCCAGTCGCTCGATCGCGCCATCCGAATTGCACGTAAACAGCTGCCGCCGGATCTCACGCGATTGCCGGTGCCCGCGCCGGAGGATCGGACATGATTCGTGAACTGAAGGCGATTGCGTTTGTCGCGGCGCTGATCCCCGCGTGTGCGTTTGCGACGGGTGAGGATCTGGACGCGCTGGTCGAATCGGTGCGTCAGGAGGCGCTGCGCGAAGCGGCTTACGATGAGGAGCGAATCGAACGGTTTCTGACGGCTCGGGAGGAACAGGAAGCGCTGCTGAGCGCCGCCCGCGCCGAGCTTGCGGCGGCGAATCAACGGGCCGACGAGCTCCGCAACGAGTACGAGGGCAACGAGCGGACGCTGACGCAGTACGAAGCGGAACTGCGGGAACGGGCCGGTGATCTCAACGACACCTTCGCCATCGTACGGCAGACCGCCCTGAATGCGCACAGCGTTCTCGAGTCGTCGCTCGTCGCGGCCGAACAGGAAGAGCGATCGCCGTTCCTCGAAGTGCTCGGCAAGGGCGAAAAACCGCCGTCCATCGATGACATCAAGCGTCTCTGGACCACGGTCATGTCCGAGATCAGCGAGTCGGGCAAGGTGGTGCGATTCAACGCCACCGTGATCAAGCCGCAGGGAGACGAGCAGGTTCAGCCGGTAACCCGCGCCGGCGTTTTCAACTCTGTCAGCAACGGTGCTTTCCTGCGATATCTGCCGGAGACCGGGAAACTCGTCGAGCTGAGCCGGCAACCCGCACCGCGGTTCCAACGCATGGCCGAGTCGTTGGAATCGGCGCAGTCCGGCGTCGTTGCAATGGCTTTGGATCCCTCGAAAGGAGCAATCCTGAGCCTGATGGTGCAATCGCCGGATCTTTCCGAACGGGTCGGTCAAGGCGGCGCCATCGGCTACCTGATCCTCGTGCTGGGCGCCATCGGCGTCGTGATCGTGATTCAGCGCGGCATCGGAATACTGCTGTCCCGCCGTGCCATTGACGCCCAGGCCGCCTCAAAGGAGGCCGGCGGCAAAAATCCGTTGGGCCGCCTGCAGAACGTGGCGGAGGAGATGTCGGGGGACGATCTCGAAGCGGTCGGTATTCGCCTCGATGAGCAGCTCGCCGAAGAAAGCTCGAAGCTCAACCGAGGCCTCCCCACGGTGGCGGTGCTGGCGGCCGTCAGTCCCTTGCTCGGATTGCTGGGCACGGTGACGGGCATGATCGAAACTTTCCAGTCGATTACCCTGTTTGGCACCGGCGATCCCAAGCTCATGTCGGGCGGCATCTCGCAGGCGTTAATCACCACTCAGCTGGGCCTGGCCGTCGCGATTCCGCTGGTGCTGTTCCACAGCCTGCTGGTCGGAAGGGCGAACCGGATCGTCGAACGCCTCGGCAAATACTCCAGCGATCTTTTGACCGGGCATGAACTGGACTAACTACAAAGACGGATTGGCCGCGCTGTTCGAGCAGGGCGGACTGACCTTGTGGGCGATTCTGTTTGCGTCCTTCCTGCTGTGGATTCTGATTATCGAGCGCTACTGGTTTCACCTGCGCGAGCTGCCGCGGCTGAAAGAAAAGCTGCTGCAGGATTGGCGCGCCCAACGCGCTTCGGTTGCTGAAGCGCTGATGTTTCGCCGTATCGAGGCGCTGGTCGGCGATCTGCGGGCAGAGGCCAAGAGAAACCTGCTCGCCCTCAACGCGCTGACCGTCATTCTGCCGTTGCTCGGCCTGCTCGGTACCGTGTCCGGAATGATCAAAGTATTCGAGGTCATCACGGTGTTCGGCAGCGGTAATACGCGAGGCATGGCTTCCGGAATATCGGAAGCGCTGGTCACGACGATGGCGGGGCTGTTTACCGCTCTGTCCGGCATTTACTTCGTGTCCGATCTGGAAAGCCGCGCGGACGACACGGCGCGCCGCTTCGAGGCGAAACTCGTGGAGGACGAATAATGGCGACCCGCCAGCACCTGAAGTCAGAATCCGGCCCGGCGGCGATGAACATCACGCCGCTCATCGACATGGTGTTCATCCTGTTGATATTTTTTGCGGTCAACGCGTCCTTCGTCAAAGAGGCGGGAGTCGAGATCGAGCGGCCCAGCGCACGCAGCGCCGTCACTCAGCAGCAGGCGAACATCATGATCGCCGTCACCACGAACGGGGAGGTCTGGGTCGACCGTCAGCGGGTCGATCCGAGAAGCGTCCGCGGCCACGTCGAGCGTTTGCATGCGGAGAATCCGGAAGGCGCCGTGGTCATCCTGGCGGACGACTCGTCTCGGACCGGACTGGTCATCGAGGTGTTGGATCAGGCGCGTCTTGCGGGCGTGGAGAACGTCGCCGTAGCCGCTACGCCGGACTGATCGTGCGAACGAGCGCCGCAACCAGATTTCCGCTGATCGTGCTCGCCGCGGTGCTGGTGAATATCATCATGTTCACCGCCATCGAATACATGGTCGGCAACAATCGCATCCGTTTGACCGACACGACGGATTTCGATATCTCCAATTTTATTCGCGTTGCGGAACAGTCGCGCGAAGTCCGGTCCCGCCGCGATCCGCAGGCGCCGCAGAAGCCCGCCAACGAAATGCAGCAGGACCTCCAGCGATTGTCCGATATGGCCAGGACGGGAGGCGTCAGCGGCCTCGACGTCTCGATGCCCGACATCGATCTCGACGTTGACGTCGGTGGCACCATACAGATCGCTCGCGAACTCACGCCATTGGTGCGTATCCCACCCGAATACCCGATGTCGGCTCTGGGCAGGCGGCTCGAAGGTTACGTTATCCTGCGTTTCACGGTTACCGAAACGGGTTCGGTCGCCGATCCGGAGGTGCTTCGATCCGAGCCGCCGGGCGTTTTCGACCGGGCCGCCAGTCGGGCCGTTCTGCGCTGGAAGTACCAGCCGCAGATTGTCGACGGCAAGCCGACGAGCGTCATTTCGTTCACCCGTATCAACTTCGAGATGGCAGAGGAAGAATGATGCGCAAGCTTGCCCTTGTCGTCAGTGCGGTTCTATCGTTGATTCTGGCGGGCACGGCGTTTGCACAGCAGTCGTCCACACTGCCTTCGGCGTCGCGCACGACGTTTCTGAAGCTGATGCGCGTGCAGGAGCTCTGGGAGGAGTCCAACTACGACGAAGCGATCGCGGACCTGGACGAACTCGCCGCCGACGTGCGCGACAAACCCTACGACTATGCGTTGACGAACCAGTATCTGGCGCACACCAGCATCCTCGCCGGCGATACGGCGCGTGCGCGGGCTGCCCTGGTGCGGGCGCTGGCGGTCGAAAACTTGCCTACGCAGATGGAAGCGGAGCTGAAGCTGTTTCATGGGCAGCTGCTGGCCGGAGACGAAGAGTACGAGGAAGCGAGGGTGTTGTTGGAGGAGTGGCTGGCCACGACCGAGACGACACCGCAGCCATCGCAGATATTCTACGTCGCTTATGCGAATTTCATGACCGGGAATCTCCAGCGTGCACAGCCTCTGATCGAGCGCGCTATCAACGAGAGCCCCCAGAGGAACGACACCTGGGATCGTCTGTATTACCAGATTTTGTTCGAGCGAAAATCCTACGATGACGCCCTCGCGGTCTTGTTCGAGATGCTGACTCGAAAGCCCGCCGAAGACGGTTATTGGCGCCTGCTCGTCAATCACTACATGCAGCTGGAGGACAGCCACGAGGCGCTGTCCGCGCTGGTGATCGCTCATATTCAGAATCCGATGATCGAGCCCGACGATCTGAAACGCATGATATCGATGTACGGGTACATCGAAGTTCCCGAGAAGGCGGCGCGCCTGCTCGAGGGTTACCTGGAGGACGAAAGCCTGCCGCGCGACCCGGAAGCCTTGCGGCAGCTTGGCGACCTTTGGCTGCTGGCGCGCGACCGGACGAAAGCGAAAGCGGCGCTGCAGGAGGCGGCGTCCGTCGCCCCGGACGGCCGGACCTATCAGCTCCTCGGCGGCATCTTTTTCGAGGACGAGGAGTGGGGTGAGGCCTATTCGGCGTTCGTCGAAGCGCTCAGGCTCGGTGGGCTGGATGAGCCGGAGCGAGTCCACCTGTTGGCAGGTATCAGCGCGTATCGCGCCGATATGACGGAGGAGGCGAGAGACTCCCTCGAAGCGGCGGCGGAATTCGACGAGTTTCGACCGCAGGCGGAGAGCCTGTTGCGGCGCCTCGACGACGCCTGAGAGGGTCGTCAACGCGTTGGCGAGCTGCTGCCTCTACGCACTGTCCGCGCTGTTAACGCAGGCGTTGTACGCGTTCAACCAGTGCGCGAGTGCGTCACTTCTCGACACCTATACCGCTTCAGACCGGCCGGTCCGGATATTCGTTACTGCCTGGCCTCGCCTGGATTCGCAATATCCGCCGGCAGCATCGGCGTCGACAACATGTGCTCGAACTTCGCCCAGCGTGCCGCCGGATCCTTCGTGCCATGCTCGATGTAGTCGCGAACCATGTCCTTGCCGAGGTTGTAGTTGATCACGTAGCTGCGATAGGCGTCGAAAAACTCGGTGCGCTGTTTCGCACGGTCCCTCGCCGACAGCGAGTATTTCGTGAGCCAGTCGATCGCCTGTTCCCGGTTGATTTCGCCGTTTAGATAGTCACGGGCGGCCTCGTTCCCGGCATAACTGAGCCTGTCCAAGAGGGCCAGCAGTGCGTAATAGCGATCCGCCTCGCCGGCGTCCAGGCCGGCCAGCGGGAACAGAACGTCTTTCTCGAACGCGACGCGTTCGGCCTCCGGGAAAGCCAGTGCGATCCCGTAGTTGCCGCTCCCCTCGGCAATCAGCGACTGCGGGCTGAATAGCGGGTACAGGGAAAACTCGAGCCAGCCGAGATCGTCGACCAGGTTCTTCTCCAGCAGCGTGTTGAACGTGTGGTGTCCCGGATAACCCTCGTGACAACCCAGGTCAACGGCCCGGCTTATGAAGATCGGTAGATCGGTATTGATTTGAATGAGGCTCTGCGATTTTCCTTGATACCAGTTGTATCCCGACCAGGGTTTGTCGTTGACGTACTCCAGCGTGAAAGACTCGTTGTCGGGCAGGTCGATGTGTTCGAGCGTGCGCCGGCGGCATTCGGCGATGGCGGCGTCAAACACGGCGGACAGCCGTTCCGCCGGGATAACGAACCGACTACGGAACGCCTCGACCCGCTGCGACAGAGGACCGTCACCGGGAATGAGCGCCTCGATCTTCGCCAGGATTGCCTCGAAATGCGCGGCGTCGTAGTCCGGAGCACGGGTGCCGAACAGCTGCTGCGATTCCTCGTCAAACGGGAGCAGCTGCCCCTGGTTGAGTCTTATGCGCGTCTTCATCGCCTTGACGCGGGCCAGCAACCCTTTCAAGCGCGCGAGCTGCATCGTATCCAGGGGTGTCGCGCCGTGATCCCGCAGTCTGGTTTTCAGGACCGACGCGCGCTCGGCAATCTCCGTGAGCGGCAAGGCGGCTTCGCTCGCGGCGGAGGCTATGTCTTCCGGGCCGAAATAGGCGTCGACATGTCCGCTGTCGTGCTCGCCCAGGCTCAGCTCCAGGAAAAGGTATTCGCGCGCCAGCTCGTCGATGCTCCCGACGAAGTTGGATTCCGGTTCCGTGACGGGTCCGGCGACGGGATCCGGCGCGGGTGTGCAGGCTACGACGAACAACGCCGCCATCAGTGCCAAAGTCGGTCGATTAGTCATTAGGGCTGTTATCACTCAATGAGTCATCGCTGCTCGAGTTCCGTGTCCGTCCAGCAAGACGGAAGAAGCGATGTGTCGCTATTTTACGAATAGTAGATTCATAATTTACCCGGATCCTCGAAGATACACCCTGCGGATGCGTTTGTGGAACAGGTCTGCGCGCTGTGCGCGACTACCGTACCACCCAGTAAGACGAGCATTGCAACCGCAGCGCCGAATTCGGGTCAAACTCCATTACTTGGACCTATAATAATCGGCCTTCGGTCGGGTGATTCGATATGGAAAGACAGTCCTCACTGTGGATGATTCCAGCGCTTCTCGCACTGGGAGCGGGTGTTGCGCTGTGGTACTACTGGGAGCAGGTCAGACAACCGCTGCCCGAATCGATCCCGGCTCCGCCTGAACCCGCAGCCACGGTCGAGGAGTCGAGTACGCCGCGTTATCCCATCGTACCGACAATGCCCGAGCGCGGTGACACCGTAAATCTGATGCCGCTCCCGCAGCTGGATGAAAGCGATCGTTACTTCGAGTTGGCGATGATGGACGTTTTCGGCAGCGGCATCGACGACCTGCTGGTCGATTCGGCATTGATCGCAAAAATCGTGGCCACGGTCGACAACCTGCCGCGGAGTCAGGTTGCCGAGCGAATCCGGCCGATAAGCGGCGTTCAGGGCCCGTTTTCGGCGGACGGTCAGGACGGCAGCGGGCAGTACACGGTGAATCCCGCGAACTACCGGCGTTACGATTTCCTGGTCAATCTGCTTGCGACCGCGGATCTGGAGGCGCTCGTGGAGACGTACCGGCGTTTCTACCCGCTTTTTCAGGAGGCCTATGTGAACCTCGGCTATCCGCAAGGCTACTTCAACGACCGTGTCGTTGAGGTCATCGATCATCTGCTGGAAACACCGGAGATCCACGAGCCCATCGAGTTGCTGCGGCCGCACGTGCTGTACGAGTATGCAGACCCGGAACTGCAGGCGCTGTCGAGCGGGCAGAAGCTGATCCTGCGAACGGGCGCTGAACACGCTGTGCGAATCAAACAGTTTCTCGAAGAGCTGCGTGAGCTGGTTGGAGCCGAGGATCCTTCCTCACCCCGATAGCGATTGCGCTATAGTGGGCGGGCCTGTCGTACCCGGCGGCGAAGACCGGGTGAGCCTTTGAAAAAACAACGCGGGGGAAATGAAATGCAACGTTTGTTGAGTGCGGCGCTGCTGGTAATTGTTGCGTCGACGGCCGGTGAGGTATGCGCGGACGATCTGCTCGGGTTCGATGCGGCGACCTCGGAGGTGCAACGAACCCTCGAAGCGGGATTCGACGCCAATCTGAGCGCGGAGGAAATGGACGGCTGGCTCAGGCACATGTCCGCAAAGCCGCACCACGTCGGCTCGGCGGCCGGAAAAGACCTGGTCGAGTATGTGGCCGGCCTGTTCGAGTCCTGGGGCTACGACGTCGAGATTGCGGAGTATGAGATCCTGCTGCCGACACCGGTCACTCGCGAGCTGGAACTCGTTGCGCCGGTGAGGTTCACGGCGACACTCGAAGAGGATTCGCTGGCCGAGGACCCCAGCACCTCGGTGCGTGACGGACTGTTGCCGCCCTACAACGCGTTTTCCATTGACGGCGATGTCGAGGGCGAGCTGGTTTTCGTGAACTACGGCATCCCGGAAGACTACGAGATTCTGGAGCGTCACGGCATCGACGTGACGGGAAAAATCGCCATTGCGAAATACGGGCGGTCCTGGCGCGGTATCAAGCCGAAGCTGGCCGGTGAAAAGGGCGCGATAGCAACCATTATCTACTCCGATCCCGCCGACGACGGTTACGGTGTCGGCGCTGCGTACCCGAAAGGGCCATTCAAGCACGAGAGCGGCGTGCAGCGCGGTTCGGTCATGGACATGCCGACGTATCCCGGCGACGTGTTGACGCCCGGAACCGGCGCGACAAAACGCGCGCGGCGGCTGGATATCGACGACGCTCCCACCCTGACGAAAATCCCCGTACTGCCCATATCGCAGCGCGATGCGCTGCCGCTGCTGGCGGCGATGGACGGTGCGGTGGCGCCGCCCGAATGGCGAGGCGACCTGCCGATTACCTACCACCTGGGCCCGGGTCCGGCGCGCGTTCGCATGAAACTTGCGTTCAGCTGGGACCGGGTGCCCGCGTACAACGTCATCGCACGCTGGGAAGGCAGCGAATTCCCCGACGAATGGGTTATCAGGGGCAATCATCACGATGGTTGGAATCACGGCGCCGCGGACCCCCTGTCCGGTTTGGTGGCGCTGATGGCGGAGGCTAAATCCGTCGCCGCGTTGGCCAAAGCCGGAAATCCGCCGAAGCGGACAATCGTTTACGCGGCATGGGACGCCGAGGAGCCCGGCCTCATCGGATCCACCGAGTGGGCGGAGCACCACTCCCGCGACCTCAAAGAGCACGCCGTGGCGTACCTGAATACCGACGGCAACAGTCGCGGATTCATAAACGTCGGCGGTAGCCACGTGCTGGAGCGCTTTTTCAATCAAATCATCGAAGACGTTGACGATCCACGATCGGATATCAGCCTCAAGGATCGGCGTCGCGCGTATCTCAAGGTCAACGCCGGCGACGAGCGCCAAAAACGGGAAGCGGAAAGCCGGGACGATCTGCGCATCTATCCATTGGGATCCGGTTCGGACTACACGCCGTTTTTGCAGCACCTCGGTATTGCGTCCGCAAACTTGAGTTTCGGAGGCGAGGGGCAAGGCGGCAGTTATCACACGCTTTACGACACGTACGAGCACTTCAGCAAGTGGCGGGATCCGGGTTTGACCTACGGCGTTAAACTGGCCGAGGTCGCCGGGCGCGCGACCCTGCGGCTCGCCAATGCGGGCCGCTTGCCGTTCGAGTTCTCCGGGTTCGCCGACAACGTCGCCTTGTATTTGACCGAGCTCGAAGAGCTGGCCGAAAAGATGCGCAGTGACACCGAGCGCAACAACCGCCTGATTGACGACGGCACCTATGCCGCGGCACTCGATCCGAACAAGACGCTCGGACCGCCGAAACGCGAAGAGCCTGTGCCCCATTTCAATTTTGCACCGTTACGCAACTCACTCGACCGCCTGCAAAAGGCTGCCGACAGCTACGCCGAAATCGCGGCGAGCGGGGCCGGTGCGTCCGCGTCGGTCAACGAGTTGCTGTACACCAGCGAAAGACTGTTGACGCGTGAAGCGGGACTTCCCGGCCGGAGCTGGTACAAGCACCATATCTACGCACCCGGGTTTTACACCGGTTACGGCGTCAAAACGCTGCCGGGTGTCCGCGAAGCCATCGAACAACGGGAATACGGGATGGTTGAAGAACAAGTCCACCTGGTCGCCGAAGTCATCGACGGTCTGTCCGAGCGGATCGAGACCATCGTCGGGAGGGAAGGGCAATGACGTATCCGGCTGCACTACATCGTTCACTGGGGGCGGCTTCGCTCCTCTTTTTCATAACGGCGGCCGCGGTCGCCCGGGCCGACGTTCTTCCGGAGGTGCCCGAGGGCGCGCAGGCGGTGTCACTAGGCGGGCAGGCACTTTTTCCGGGAGAACCGGGCGGGGCAGTGGTCGACAATCTCGCAAAAGCGCTCGCCGTTTACGAGAAAGATAGCAACTCCGCGGACAACATCATCTGGTACGGGCGACGACTGGCCTACACGGGCGACTATCGCGGCGCCGTCGAAGCCTTCAGCGAAGGTATCGCCAAATTTCCGGACGATGCGCGCTTTTACCGGCATCGCGGTCACCGCTATATCTCCATTCGCGAGTTCGACCGGGCGATAGCCGACCTGGAGCGAGCCGTCGAGCTCATCGAAGGAACGGAGAACGAGACGGAACCGGACGGTGCGCCGAACGCATTGGGCATACCGGTCAGCAGCCTGCACGGCAACATCTGGTATCACCTGGGGTTGGCGTATTATCTCAAACACGACTGGCCGAATGCGTTACGCGCCTATGGCAACGGATTTAACGCCGCGAGAAACGACGACAACCGGGTGTCGACGACCCACTGGCGCTACATGATTCTGCGGCGCATGGGTCGCGAAGACGAAGCAAAAAGGGTTCTGGACGCCATCAGCACGGAGATGAACGTCATCGAGAACATGAGCTATCACTCGCTGTGCCTTTTCTACAAGGGTGAAATTTCCCTGCAGGAGCTCATTGGCGACAGTGACGACAATCCGGCCGGTGCGGCGGTTATGTACGGCGCTGCGAACTGGCATTTTTACAACGGCCAGGAAGGGAAGGCGCGCGAGATGCTCGAAGCGCTGACGGCAACGAACAGCTGGGCCGGTTTCGGATTCATCGCCGCGGAGGCGGATCTCGCGGCGCTCGAGCGCTAAGGCAAACGACGAGCGACCTCTTGACGGCCATGAGAATATCCACAGCGGATTGCGGCTATTCCCGGGTACGCGCGAAACGGCGTGCGATCGCGGCGGTTGCGCCGGCCGTGAACGCACGCAGGTAACGCGTCGATACGACGCCGCCGCCGACTTCGCGATAGACGACGTAGAGTCCGCTGCCGATGATAATGGCGCCGCCGAGAACGACGAAACGGTCCGGTACCTCGTCCCAGATCCAGTAGCCGGCAATGGCGGCGCCGATCAGCGCCGTGTACTCGAACGGCGCGAGGACGGCGGGAGACGCCCGTCGATATCCGCCGACAATACCGACCCACGCGCCGGCCGAGCAGATACCCGCTAGAACGAAAAAGAACCAGGCGGACGGTGTGGGCGCCACGAAGCTCTCCGGCAACGCGAACCCGGACACGAGCAGCGGTCCGCCCATGACGTAAACCGACATGGCAAACGTCGTTTCTGTCGCAGCGAGTTTGCGCGCCGTGATCGCAAGCCCGGCGTAACCCGCCGCGGCGACCAGCACCGCTATTGACGCGGGCGTCATAAGACCCGAGCCGGGTCGAAGCACGACCAGAACGCCGGCGAAGCCGGTCACGACGGCGGCCCAACGACGCCAGCCCACCTGTTCACCGAGAACCGGGACGGACAATGCCGTGACGATCAACGGCGCCGTGAATGCAAGCGTCAAGGCATTTACCAGGGGCATTTTGCTCAGGCCGTAAAAGAACCCGAACATCGTGGTGCAAGCCAACACCGTGCGCAGAAGATGCCAGCCCCACCGGCTGGTCTTCAGGCTGCTGAGACCGCCGTACCAGCGCGATATCGCGATGAACGTAATCAGTCCGAGCAGGCTGCGCAAAAACACGAACTGTTCGAGCGAGTAGCTGGCGAGGAGCCATTTTGCACACAGGTCGAGTCCGAGCCCGCAGGAGACGCCGAACATCAGATAGAGCACGGCTTTGCCGAACGAATCTTTGGGTTGCGTGGTCATCTTTTCTCGATCCCCGGATGAAAAACGCAACCTGAGTGGTTCAGGTTGCGTTCACAAAACTCTCGCGGAGATTCAGCTTCGATTCATCGGCGATGAATTGTAATGGCAATCAGCTTAATCATTGTGCGTGAGAGGTTTGCGTCATGTCCAGAAGAACGAGTCGAAACGAATACCGCAACTCGCAGTGGCTGATAGCCGCTGTTTACCTGCTCCTGATCGGCGTCCTGGCCGCGGCGACCGCGAAAGCGGATACGGCGGATTCGGTGGACAGGTCTTCGGTGTCCCAGCAGTACTCGAGCGGTGGTCGCGCAAAGTCCGAGGATCCTATCGAGACGCGCGACCGGTATGCCCCGCTCGTGACGCAGGGGCCGCGCAAGTCCTCGCGCGAGGCCGGTACCGGCAGCGGCCAGATCAACAAGCTGGGTGAGTCGCCCGTGACGGCCAGCGCGGTGGCAGGCGATTTCTGGATTTACGAGGCCGACGTTGTTCTGTTCGGCGATGACGACGACGACGGATTCTTCTACGGAATAGACCTGCTGTTCGATGCCGACACGATTTATTCGTCGGCGGCCGTTTACGCGGTTCTGTATCTGAGTCTCGACGGCGGACCCTGGAACGAGTACGCGATAACCGACGACTTCCGGATCGACGGTGCGAGAGCGGACGACGAATACGTCATCGTCACCGAGCTCGAATCCGGTTACCCGACCGGCGACTATGATCTGCTGATCGAACTGTTTTCGGCGAACAGCGGCGAATTCCTTGCGGATTTCGGTCCGGAGGCCAGCTCCGCGCTGAGCTTCCTGCCCCTCGAAGACTTCAACCGGGATGCGCCGGCCTTCGACACGCCCGTGACAGTCAGCCGGGGCAGCGGCGGCGGGGCGATGGGGTTCTGGACCTTGTTGGTGTTTGCGGCGGTCGGGCTCAGCCGGATTGCTGGGCGGCGGCGGGTGTCTGCCCGCCGCGGCGGGCCGTGCGCATGACTGTGCGGCCCCAGGCAGCGAGCGTGTCGAAGTACGCGTACAGGGCCGGTACCAGCAGCAGGGACACCACGGTCGAAAATGCGAGGCCGCCGATGATGGCGCGCGCCATCGGGAAGTAAGGCGGTCCGTCGCCGCCGATCTGCGTCGTGCCGACCGCCAGCGGCGTCAACCCCAGAATCGTGGTGGCTACCGTCATCAGGATCGGCCGCAGTCGATCGCGTCCGCCCTCGATTATCGCTTTATTGCGCGCCATTCCCTGGCCGCGCAGGTTGTTGATGTGATCGACCAGGACGATGCCGTTGTTCACGACGACGCCAATCAGGATCATGATGCCGATGGAGGCCATGAACGAGAACGTCGTCCCGGTAGCGGCGAAAAACAGGAACACACCAAACACGGAAAACAGAATCGAACCGAGAATGATCGCAAACGGAAACAAGAGGGACTCGAACAGCGCGGCCATGACCAGAAAAATACAGGCGATGCCGAGCATGATGTTGATAAACATCGTTTTCTGAGTTTCGTCCTGCCGCTCGAAGCCGCGACCGAATTTCCAGCTGTAACCCGGCGGCAGCTCCATCTCTCCCATGATCTCCTCGACCGCGGGTTTGACCGAATCGAGATTCGTGCCGTCCTCGAGGTTTGCAGAGATGATTACCGCGGTCTGGCGATCCGTGCGCTGGATCGTTTCCGGTGAGTGGCCGATACGCAGGTCCGCTACGGAGGCCAGGCTTATGCGTCGGCCGTCGCTGGTATAGAGAGGCAGTTCACTCAGCTGCTCGACCGTCTGTTTGTCGCTGTCGCGAAAAGCGACGCGAACCTCGATCTCGCCGGATTCGCCGCGGAACTCACGCAGATTTCTGCCGCGCATTGCGATGCCGATTGCCTCGGCAATTTCACCCGAGGACAGGCCGACTGCCGCGGCCCGGATCCGGTCGACGACGACCTGCACTTCGCGTTCGCCCGATTTGCCGTCGGAGCGTACGTCCTCCAAGCCATCGACGCTGGACAGGACCCGGACGATGTCGACGCCGATGTCGTTGAGCTGGGTCGTCGAATCTCCCGACACCTGCAGGCTGAACCCGTCGCCACCGCCTTGTTGATCGAACTCGAAACTCGGCTTGCCGATCGCAATCACGGGCAGGGTTTCCTTGATTCGCTCCAGTATGTCCTTGGTTGCCACCTTCGCGTCGTCTTCGTCGGTGAGCAGGATGACGGTGGCCGCTTCGCCCTTTTCGTAATAGCTGTAGACGGAACGGATGTCGAATTCTTCCTTGTTCTCGAACAGGTAGTCTTCAATCGTATCGACGGCCGCCTCGACGCGTTCGAGCGGGTGCTGGCCCTCGATGTGATACGGGAGATAGAGGCGTCGGCCCGAATCCTGGGGAAACGGGTCGAACTTCACCAGCTCGAGTACAAGCGGGCTGACGCCGATAAGGCAGGTAAGGATGATGAGACCAAAGGTTTTCCAGGGTCGAACGAGAATCCACTCCAGCAAATTCGTGTAACGCGTCGTCAGGCCCGCCATGATCTTGCCGTTTCCACTGCCCGTCGCGGGCGTCGGTAAGCGGGCCGCGAGCATCGGCACCAGGGTCTGCGCGATCAGCAGGGAGGCGATCAGGGCGACGATAATGGTGATTGCGACGTGCGTCAGGAACACCGTGATGTCCGACTGTTCGCCGAACATGATGGGCAGGAACACGATGATGGTCGTTGCAGTCCCTGCGATCACCGCAATGCCGACCTCCTTGACGCCCTTGTAGGTAGCCTCAAAGGGGTGGTCCGGATCGATGGCTCTTTGCCGGAATACGCTCTCGACCACGACCACGGCGTTGTCGACCAACATGCCGACCGCAAGCATCAGGCCCATCATGGTCAGAATGTTGAGGCTCAGGTCCGCGAAATAGAGCGCGCCGAGGGTAATCATCAGGGAAAAGGGCACGGACGCGGTCACGATCAGTGTCGTCGAGACCTGCCGTAGGAACATATACAGGACGACGATGGCCAGCAGAGCGCCGACCAGCCCGGCGTTGAGCAGATCGGAAAGCGACTCCTTGACGGAGTCGCCTTGGTTGTCCATGTCGAAAATCTTGATGCCGTGCATTTGCGGCAGCTCGCCGATTTCCTCGACTTCCTGCATGACGCGATCGGCGACTTCGACCAGATTGGCGCCGGTCGATTTACTAATCGCTACGCCGATGGCGTAGTTCCGATCGAGGTGGCGGCCGTACTCGCGCTCCGGGCTGCGCAGCTCGATGCTTGCTACGTCGCGCAGGCGGATGTTGCCGTCTTTGATGATCAGGTTTTCGATCTGTTCAATCGACGTGAACTCGCCTTTCGGGCGGATGCTGAATCGCTGGCCGCTATCGGTGATGCGCCCCGCGCTGACGGCAAAATTCGTTCCTTCGAGCATCGTCAGGTCATTGATGTCGACGCCGTGGGCGGACATCCGGTCGGCGTCCAGCAGAATCCGGATTTCGCGTGGATCGACGCCGTGCAGTTCGACCCGGGAGACGCCCTCGATGCGTTCGATCCGGCGTTTCAGCAGCCGCTCGAGCATCTCGTAGCTGTCCGAAAGGTCGCGGTCGCTGGAGATTCTGAGCTGTAACACCGGCTCGTCGGCCAGCGATCCGGTAAATATCAACACCCGGCGGACGTCGTCCGGAAGCTCATGGCGAATCCCGTCGACTTTTGCTCGCGCCTCGATGCCCTTGGTCCCCATGCTTTCGTCCCAACCGAACTGCAGAAATATCTGCGACATGTTGTCGGTTGACGTTGATCGCATCCTTTCGACGCCGCTGAGCGTCGCGAGCGCTTCCTCGACCGGACGCGTAATCAGCCGCTCCACCTCCTCCGGTGTGGAGCCGTCGTACGGGATCTGGATGAAAATGCCGGGGAACTCGATGTCCGGAAACTTCTCGAGCGGCAGCAACCGTGAGGCGATCAGCCCGACGAGCGCAAGCGCCACAAACACGACAACGGTCGTGATTGGGCGCTCCAGTGCGATTCGGGTGTGTTTCATGTCGTGCCGGGGACTGCGCCAGCGGGGTCGGCCGACCGGGCCTGCGCGGGCCACCGTTTTCTGTCCAGCAGTGAATACACCACCGGGATGACCACCAGGGTGAGCAAGGTGGATACCAGCAGCCCGCCAATGACGGTAATCGCCATCGGCGTGCGGACCTCGGCGCCCTCGCCGAAGCCGATGGCCATCGGCAGCAGACCCAGCGCGGTCGTGAGCGTCGTCATCATGATCGGGCGGAGCCGCGCGCGCCCGGCCTCCTGAATAGCCGCGATTTTTTCCATGCCCGAGGCTTGCAGCTGATTGATCAGATCGACCAGGACAATGGCGTTGTTCACGACGATGCCTGTGAGCATGATGACGCCGATGAACGCTATCACGTTGATCGTGGTGCCCGTCAGGAACAGCGCCAGCACGGCTCCGACCAGCGCAAGCGGAATGGTAAACAGGATGACAAACGGGTGGACGAGCGACTCGAACTGAGACGCCATGACGAGGTAAACGAGGAAGACGGCCAGCGCGAGCGCAAACTGCATCGACGTAAACGAATCCTGCATTTCCTCGTTCTGACCGGAGACTACCGCCGTGATCCCCGGTGGCATCGCGGTGCGGCCAATAATGTCACGGGCTTCGGCGACGGCGCTGCCGAGGTCTCCGTAAACGATGTTCGACGAGATGACGGCAACGCGTTCCTGAGCGATGCGCCTAATCTCCGCGGGACCGCGTGATACGAAAACGTCGGCGACCGCTTCGAGGGTGATGGGCCGGGCGGCGGCCGGATTCACGATCAGCCTGCGAATCTCATCGATGCTGGATTGGTGCGTGTCGACGCTGCGCACCAGCACGTCGATTTTCTTGTCCTGCCAGGTATAGCGGGTCGCCAGCTCGCCGCGGACGTTGGCGACAACGCGATCGGCGATGTCTCTGACCGCCAGGCCGAGCTTGGCGGCTCGTTCCTGATCGAAAACGATCTGAATCTCCGGGTTTCCCGGCTCGACCGTCGTCTTGACGTCGGTGAAGCGTCCGGACGCGTTCATTTCACGAAGTATCGAAGCATTTGCGGTTTGCAGACCTTCCAGATTGAAACCGGAAATCTCGATTTGCAGGGGCGCTGCGAAGGCCATCAGTGCGGGGCGCCGAAACTCGTACTGAACGCCCGCCAACTGCCTGAGTTCTTCCCGCATCGCCGCCATCGCCGCGTTTTCTTCGTCGCGCCCGGCGCCGGGGCGCAGGGTAACGCTCAGCGAGCCCGTGTTTTCTCCCGCGTCAACCGGGTTCGCATCCAACCGGTTGCCGGTGCCGGCGACGGAGTAACTCAGCTCGACATCGTCGATTTGCTCTGCAACGCGTTCTGCAACCTGAATGACTCGGTCGGTCTCGGCCAGGGGCGCGCCCGGCGACAGCCGTACGTCGAGATTGAACTCGCCTTGAGCGAGCTGAGGAATCAGCTCAGTGCCCAGCCGCGGCACCAGAAGCATCGTGCCGAAAAATATCGCGGCCGCGGTCGTCACCACGGCGGCCCGATGCCGCAGCGACCACGCGAGAAGCGGGTCGTAGTGTCTTGCGGCCGACGCATACAGGCGTTGCAGCAACCAGCTCGGCACGATAAGCAGGGCCCAGAACAGCCGCCTGAGCCAGCCGAACACGGTTCCGCCGCCGCGCACGATCGAGGCCACGATGCGGGTGAACCGGCCCGCGGCCGAGCCTTCTCCCTCCTCCGCGTATCTGGACGCGCCACCCAGCGCGGCGAGCATCGGGATCAGGGTCAACGCAATGACCAGCGAAAACACCAGCGCGAAAGTGACCGTCAGCGCCTGATCCCGAAACAGCTGGCCGGCGATGCCGCTGATGAAGACCATCGGGAAAAACACCGCGATCGTGGTTAGCGTCGCGGCGGTAACCGCTGTCGAAACCTCGGCCGTGCCGTTGCGAGCGGCGTCCAGCGCGGTCTGGCCTTGCTCCTTTTTTCGCACGATGTTTTCCAACACGACAATCGCGTTGTCGACCAGCATGCCGACTGCCAGGGCGACCCCGCCGAGCGACATGATGTTGAGCGATACCGCATTCGTATACATCAACAGAAACGTGCCGATGACGGACACCGGAATCGCTCCCGCGATGATTGCCGTTGCGCGCGAATCGCGTAAGAACCCGTAAAGGACCATGATGGCCAACAGCCCGCCGAACAATGCGGCTGAAGATACCTGCCGAATGGCGGCGCTGATGAAATTCGACTGATCGTAAACCTTGATCAGCTCAAGGTCCTCGGGCAGCGTTTTGCGGACCTGTTCGAGCCGCTGCTCCACGCGTCTTGCGACCCGAACCGTGTTTGCGTCGCCTTCCTTGTAGACGGCAAGTTCGACCGATTCACCGCCGTTCACACGTGTGATCGCCTCGCGCTCTTTGTAGCCTCGGGTCACCGTCGCCACGTCGCGCAGGTACACCGGCCGGTCCGCTACCGTTGCGACGATGGCATCGGAGAATTCCTGGACGCTCTGAAACTCGTTGATCGTCCGGACCAGAAAACGCTGGCTACCCTCTTCCAGGCGTCCGCCCGACAAATTCACGTTTTCTGCGCGGATGCGCTGCGCGATCTGGTCGATGCTGATACCGAGCTGCGACAGCTTCTGTTGATCGACCTGAATCTGAATTTCGTCTTCCAAACCGCCGCTGACCTTGACGGCCGCCGTACCTTCCTCGGCTTCCAGATCGTTTTTTATCCGGTCTTCGGCAAGCCTTCTCAGTTCCTTGAGGTTCGCCTCGATTCCGGCGGCGTCCGTCGGGCCTGTGCCCTCCTTTTGTAACAGGCCGAGGCGCATGATCGGTTCCGAGGACGGATCGAATCTCAGCAACAGCGGCCGACTGGACTCCAGCGGAAGTTCCAGCATGTCGACCTTTTCACGTACGTCGACACCCGCGATATCCATGTCGGTGCCCCAAAGAAACTCGAGCGTGACGTCGGACTGACCGGAGCGCGAAACGGATCTCACGAGCCTCACGTTGCGAATGACGCCGACGGCTTCCTCGATGGGTTTCGTCAGAAGGTTTTCGACTTCGATTGGCGCGGCGCCGGTCAGCTCCGTGCGAATGGTGACGGTCGGGTAGGACAGCTCCGGCAGGAGATTGACACTGAGACGTGACAGCGACACGAGCCCAAACAGGACGATGGCGACCGTGAACATGACGACGGTAACGCGTCTTTCGGTCGCGATTTCGATCAGGCGGCGCATGTTCGTGTACCTCGGCTTCCGTTTGCAGGCCTAACGCTGGTCTGCGTTGGCGGCGCTGGGCGTCTCACTGGGCGGCCCCAGGTCCGCATTGATGACGGACACCTGACTACCGTCCTTGAGGCCCGCCTGCCCGACCACGACAAACGCCTCGTGATCGCTCAGGCCGTCGAGGACCTCGATCATGCCCCGGTCCGCATAGCCGGTAACGATTGTGCGTCGCTCGACGCTGTCGCCGTTTACCACAAATACGTTTGGCGTGCCCGCGTTCTCGACGATCGCGTTTCGCGGGATCTGCAGGGCGTTGCTACGTTTGTCGGAGACGATGCTGATGCGGGCGAACATGCCGGGTTTCAGTCTTCGAGTGGAATCCGACACCTCTATCGTGAGTTTGAACGTGCCGGTTGCGGGATCGACGACCGGGCTGATGCGGGCAACGATGCCCGCAAAGGACAGGTCCGGCAGCGCGTCGACTTCGAGCGTTGCGCGCTGACCCGGCTGCAGGCGACGATACTCGCGTTCCGGAGCGTGTAAATAAGAAACGAGCGGTTCAAGGCTGGTTACCTGGAACGCAGGGGTATTGACGTCGATGGTATTGCCTATCTTGATGAACCGCTCGGAAACTACGCCACTGATCGGAGCGCGGATTTCGGTGTAACCGAGTTCGAGTTGCGCCAGGTCGTGGCTGGCCTCGAGCGCTTCCATTTCGTACTGGATTTTCTCGAAATCGCCCTCGCTGATCAGGCTTTTGTCTTTCAAGTCGGTGTTGCGCGCATAATCGCGTTTCAGTTTTTGCAGCTGCGCGTCGGATTCGGCGACTTCCAGGCGCAGGCGGTCGCCGTCCAGCCGGGCCAGGATCTCACCCGCAACGACGTCGTCGCCCTCTTCGACAAATATTTCGCGAACCTCGCCGCCGACTTTGGCGATGACTGCGGCGTCCTCGAACGCCTCGATGGGCGCCGTTCCCGAATAGGTCGCGTAGATATCGCCGCGTATCGCCCGGGTAATCTCCACCGGTATCGCCGGCGCCTGTTCTTCCTTCGCCGTTTCGTCGTCCGGATCCCCCGAGCAGGCCGCCAGCAGTAAGGCCGTCGCCGCCAGTCCAATCCGCACCCTTGCACGTGTCAACATTTCTTCATCGTCCCCAATCCGACGCGTTGTAACGCGCTAGCCGATCACGGCGACTTCGTCTAGGTTTGCGCTCGCCAGAACACGGCTGCCGTCACGAAGTTGCGATTGTCCCGATAGAATGATTTTCTCGTTGCCCGCCAAACCCGTAAGTACCTCGACGAGACCGCCCGATCGAATGCCGGTTTGCACCGATCTACGTGCCGCAGATCCGTTCTCGACGACGTAGACAATGGTTTCGTTGTCCTCCAGAACCACGGCGGACACTGGGATCACGACGGCGTCGTTGTGTTCCTCGTAGGCAATCGTGAAGCGCCCAAACATGCCCGGAGCGAGTTCGTTGTCGGCATTGTCGATGTCCAGTGTGGCGCGGAAGGTGCCGTTTTTCGTGTCGATCGTCGGGCTGATTCGCGCAATCGTGGCGTCGAATCGAGTGTCCGGCGCCGAGTCCACGGCGACCATTGCGGTGTTGCCCGCCGAGAATTTGCTTAGCTCGGCTTGCGGGATGTTCAGGTATGCCACCAGGCGCGAAGTGTCGGTGACGTTGAACACCGTCTGCCCCGCCGATACGTTGGCGCCCAGTTTAACGTCGCGCGAGGAGACGACGCCCGAGATGGTCGCCCGAATCGACGTGTAATCGTGGTTGAGGCGCTTCAGGTCGAAGCTCGCCTGTTTCGCATCCCTGTCGTATTTGAGGTCCTCGAAGGCCGCCGTGGAGACCAGGTTGCGCGCATGCAGATCGGCCGTCCTCGAGTATTCTCGCGCCGCCTTGTCGAATTCCGCTTTTGCCTGCCGCATCTCCAGCCGCAGCCGGTCGCCGTCCAGCCGCGCAAGGACCTGTCCCTTGCGCACCACGTCGCCTTCTTCGACGAGGATTTCGACAACCTCGCCGCCGACGCGGGCCAGAATGGGAGCTTCAGCGTCCGCGGTGATCGTCGCCGTCGTTTTGTACGTGGCGTGGATGTCGGCAATCTCCGCCGGCGCGACGGTCACGGGCAGGGCGGCGGTGTTTTCCGGCGTCTGGTCCACGCTGGCATCGCCGCGAGCGCAGCCGTTCAGGCCGGCGACGAGGAAGGCCGTGAGGCCCAACGCGTTCAGGCGGTATCGGTTCATTGGTTTACCTGGCATGGGTCCGTCCGGCTTGGTAGTTTAGTGTTATAGTTAAGTATAACACTATATGACCACATGGCAAGAAACCCCGGTCAAATTAGAGAGTGCCACAGAGCCTGTCGCGAAATTTATAGATAAAGTCGGGGTCATCGCGTCGTGGATCGAGTTCGTCCTATGCGTATTTCTTAGATGCCCGAAAACGTCGTTTGGATTCCGCCGGTAGAGGAAAAGCAAGAAGAAAGGGGTGGAAAAAAGGGGTAGAACCGAGGATTTTCGTCCGCGTGGACGAAAATCCTCGGTTCTACCCCTCAGATGAGGCTAACTGGAGATGCGCCTAACCGGCCGCGACGCGTTCGGCCGGGCGGTTCTTCCCGCGTTCTCGTCGCTCGGCGATGTACGAGGACACGTTCGCCTGGATCATCAGGAAGCTCGGTGTGAGCAGCAGCGTCAGAATGGTCGCAAACGCCAGGCCGCCGGCGACCGACGCCGATAACTGCGTCCACCACTGAGAGCTTGGCGCGCCGATCGATACTTCGCGGGCGATCAGGTCGATGTTGATGCCGAGCACCATCGGCAGGAGACCGAGGATCGTCGTTACCGTGGTCAGCAGCACCGGGCGCAGGCGCACCGCGCAGGTACGGAGGATCGCCTGAAACGCCGCCTCGCCGCGGCTCCGTAACACGTTGTAGGTGTCGATGAAAACGATGTTGTTGTTCACGACGATACCGGCGAGCGTAATGACGCCGATACCGCTCATGATGATGCCGAATGGCCGGTCCATGATCATGTGGCCGAGGAACACGCCGCCCGTCGAAAAGACGACCGCGGTCAGAATCAGGAACGCCTGAAATACGCTGTTGAACTGCGTCACCAGGATGATGGCCATCACGGCCAGCGCGATCATCATCGCCTTAGTCAGGAAGGCCATTGCCTCGGCCTGGTCTTCACTGCCGCCGCGAAACGAAACGTTGACCCGGGGGTCCAAGCCCAGGCCGGGCAGGGCTTCGGCCATCTGCGCCACGATCACCGAATCCAGGTAGCCGGGCGCGACGTCGGCGTCGATGCTCATGGTGCGCCGAAGGTCGGTGCGCTGAATCGTACTCACCTTTTGCGCCGGCACTCGTTTGACGAAGTTGCTGATCGGAATCAGTCCGCTGGCCGTCGGAATCCTCAGCTCGTCGATCTGCGTGAGGTTTCGGCTGTCGTAAGGGTAACGCACGCGGATATCGATCTCGTCGTCCGCGTCGTCGGGACGGTATTCGCCCACTTTGACGCCGTTGGTGACCAACTGGATCATGTTGCCGACGAGTGTGATGTCCGCTCCGAAACGCGCCGCCTCGGCGCGGTCGACTTCGATCTGCCACTCGATACCCGGCAGCGGCCGGCTGTCTTCCACGTTGATGACGCCGTCCACGGATTCGAGTGCGCGGCGTACCGTGCCGACCGTCTCGACGAGCAGGTCCGGGAAACGCGACGATAGTTCGATCGAGATGGGTTTGCCTTGCTGCGGCCCGTTCTGCGGCTTGCGCGCTTCGACGTTGATGCCGGCGAGACCGGACACCGATTCGCGAATTTCCGCCAGTATCTCGTCGGCGGGACGCCGTTCATCCCATTCGACGAAATTCAGCGAGATCGAACCGATCTGGTCCTCGGCCGCGCCTTCGCCCGACGTGCCGGTTTTTGCGTACACGCTTTCCAGCTCGTTCGAGCCGAGCACGTAGGTCTCGACCTGGCGGACGAGGACATCTTTTTCGTCGGTGGACAGATCGCCGCGCGCACGTATGTCGATGCTCGCGAACTCCGGTTCGACGTCCGGGAACATCTCGACGCCACGGCCGAAGGCGTTGAACGCCATGAATATCACCACCAGGAGCGCCGTCACGCCAATGACGTTCAACGTGGGGCGGCGCAGCAGGGTTCGCAGCACTCGAACGTAGGCGCCGGTCACCCCCGTAACCGTGCTGAGATCGCCTTTTTCGGCGGCGGTCAGGTTATGGATGGTCTTTTCGTCCAGGGCGCCGGTCTTGCCGATCATCGAACCCAGCGTGGGTACGAACAGCAGTGCCATTATCAATGACGCCGACAGAACGGCAATCAGGGTGATCGGCAGGTACTTCATGAATTCACCGGCCATGCCCGGCCAGAAGGCCAGGGGCACGAACGCCGCAAGCGTCGTGCAGGTCGAGGCGATGATCGGCCACGACATGCGGCGGGCGGCCGCAGAATAGGCGCTGCGCCGCGACTCGCCTTCCGCCATGCGCCGATCCGCGAGTTCGGTGACGACGATTGCGCCGTCCACGAGCATGCCGACCGCCATGATCAGCGCGTACAGCACCATCATGTTGATCGATACGCCGGCAGCGCTGATTGCGAGGATTCCGAGCAGGAAGCTGCCGGGCACCGCGATGCCCACGAGCGCCGCCGAACGGAAGCCGAGGATGCCGATAATGACGATAAACACCAGCAGCACGGCGGCGATGACGCTGTTTTGCAGCTCCGTGAGCATACTGTTGACGTCTTTGGATTTGTCCCGCGACGCGACAATCTCGATGCTCTCCGGCAGGTATTGTTTCTCCTCTTCGATCAACGCCTTGACGTTGGCGATCGTGCTGATGACGTTGGCTCCGGTCCTCTGCACGACTTCGATCGCGAGCGCCGGCCGTCCGTTCAGCCGGGCGTAGGTCTCCGCGTCCTTATAGGTGCGGCGCACCTTGGCGACGTCCTTGAAATGCACGACACGATCGCCGATCGCCTTGATCGGCATTTCGAGGATGTCTTCCGCGGTCTCGAAGACGCCGGGAACCTTGACCGGAAATCGGCCTTCGCTGGTGTGCAGCGCGCCGGCGGCAACCAGGCGGTTGTTGCGGTCAACCAGAGAAAATATCTCCGTCTGATCGAGGCCGTAGCTCTCCATCGCCAGCGGATCGACAACCACCTCCATGAGTTCTTCGCGGACGCCGACGAGCCGGACTTCGAGAACGCCGTTGATGCCCTCGATCTTCTCCTTCAGTTCCCGTGCAATGGTTGCCAGCGTACGTTCGGGCAGGTCGCCCGCGAGATTCAGCACCAGCATCGGGTCGAATCGCGACAGTTTGACCTCGGTCACCGTCGGCTCCTCGGTTTCGCTGGGGAGCTTGCCCTTGGCCAAGTCGACCTTCGCGCGCGCCTCCTGCAGGGCGACGTCCGTATTCGTTCCCGCGTCGAATTCGAGCTGAACGTTCGCGCCGCCCTCGTACGCGTTTGCGATGATTTCCTTGATGCCCTCGATGACGCGGAGCTCCTGTTCCATCGGCCGCACCAGCAATCGTTCGGAATCTTCGGGTGAGATACCGTCATGGGTCATGCTGACGTAGATGAAGGGGATCTCGATGTCGGGCTCAGCCTCTTTCGGCGCACTGACGTAGGTGATAATGCCCGCAATCAGGATCGCGCCCAGGGACATCAGCACTGTCCGCGAGCGGCTCATTGCTGATTCGATAATGTTCATTTTTGCGAGTCCTGTGCAGCGGATTTGATCGCAACGGCTGTATCGACGTCGGTTTCCAGAATGCCTTCGACGGTACTGCCGTCCGTGACGAATCCCTGTCCGACCGTGATGATCGCCGCCGCGTTCGGCAGCCCGGCGATGTAGACGCCCTCGCTGTTGGACAATGCGATGTCGGCGGGGAAGAATTCCACGACACCCTGGTCATTGACGATCTTGACGCCGACGTCGCCGTCGTCGTTGAGCGTCAGAAGCGACGGCGAAATCCGGTGGGCAAATATCGTTTCCGCTGGAATCAACAGCTCGGCCGACACGCCGGCGCGAAGATCGCCCGCGCTGTTGTCCAATTCGAGCTCTACCGTAAACGTGCGCGTCGCCTCATCGGCGACCGGCGCGACATAGCGTATCAGTCCGCTCACCTGTTCCCCGGTTGCGAGGTTTGCCGATGCGCTGCCGCCGCGAGCGACAAATCTGGCGTCGTACTCCGAGATTGCGGCGCTGACGACCAGCGTACGATCGTCGACGACCGTCGCAATCGGGTCGCCTTCCTTGACGAAGTCTCCGATCTCGACGTGGCGCTCCTGCAGTGCGCCGTCAAACGGCGCGCGAACGACCATGTACTGGATGTCCAGTTCGGCTCGGGTCAGTTCCGCTTTGGCGGCTTCCAGCAGCGCCGCCGCTTCCTGTAGCTGCGCGTTCGACACGTAACTCTCGGATTTGAGCTGCTCCCGGCCTTCGTACTCGACTTCGCGCTGTTTCACGGTTGCCGTCGCCTCGGCGAGCCGCGCATAACGATCCCGCTCGTCGAGTCGCACGATAATCCCACCCGAGTCGACTCGCTCGCCGCGGTCTACGCCGATGGCGACCACCCGGCCGTCGGTTTCGGCGCTCAGCTCGACGGTCCTGGCCGGAGCCGTCCTGCCGTTGATGGAAATGGTTCGCACCACTTCCTCGGCGACCTGGTTACGGATTCGCACGCTTGCCCTCTCCGCGGCCGGTTCCATCCGGGAATCGGCCGCCGTCACCGGCTCGTCCTCGTCGCCCGCGCCGCTCACCAACCAAAGGGTGATTGCCACGACGATGGCTCCCGACACGAACCAGGACCGATGTTGTTTGATCTTCTCCAAATCCATTACCAATATTCCTCGAGACTTTAGATCGGGTTGCGCTAGCGCCAACCCTCAGCTGAATCCATTGTTTCCGCGCCGTTGAGCGAGTGGCGGTTTTCTTCGATGTATTTCTTGCAGGCTTTTGCCATCGTGACGCCGAAACCGGCGACAAACGATGCGCCCGGCGGCCAACAGGAGCCGTCGCCGAAATCGATATCGGCGATGAGCTTCAGAAATTCGTCCACCTCTTTTATGCGACTGTCGAGCACGGTGTCGATCTGCTCGGCGGACATCAGGTGAGCAAAAAACAGTGTCGCCAAAAATTCGGACCGAACCTTGTGGGTGGGGCAGGGGTTATCCAGCGCGGCCTTCAATTCGTCCTGACCGCGTTCCGTTATGCTGTAGAGCTTCCGGTCGGGCTTGCCCTCCTGCGGAATCTCCTCGCAGCGAACGAGTCCCTGCTCGGCAAGCGACGACAGCGCCGGGTAAATCGAACCGTAACCCGCCGCAAAAAAATGACCAAACGTCGACTCGAAGAACTTCTTCAGGTCGTAGCCGCTTGCAGGTCCACGGGTAAGCATGCCCAGGCACACCGTTTTGACGTCCATCGAATGACCGTTCCATTGCCGGGTTCATATATCGGGGCGATGCATAGTATCAGTTTGATATATAAAAGCGAGTCAAGATGTGTAAAGATTTGTTTCCAAATTAAGTCCATTTAAAACAATAAGTTATATGGGAAGAGATGACTGCGGCCACAAACGGAGGCGCCGTCCGGGCGGTAGCGTCGGCCCACGCGGCGGTGTGTCGGTCGTATCGCCTATTTTCGGGCGTGCAATACCAGCATGCCGTCGTCCGCGAAGCGGGCCGCGATCCGCAGACCCTGCGTCTCGAGTGTGGCCGCCACCCAGTCCATGCTGATCCTGAGTTTGCGGTAGCCGCTGACTGACAGCGTCCATTCGCCGTCGCGCCGGCGCTGCAGGATGTCATGAACCTGCACGACGTCTTCTTCGTATTCGAGGAAACAGGTGAAAATCTGATCGTCGGAATTCCGAATCGGAATAAAACGATCCGCGCCCGTCGGGCCGGGGGCGTCGTAGTCGCGAATCGAAATCACGACGGATCCGCCGCCACCCACGGCTTGTGCGGCGTCGATCAACAACCGTTCCGCCGCCGAGCGTTCGGGCAGGTGCACCAGGGTGTCGCCCATGCAGACGACCAGATCCGGCTCTGTGCCGAGATGACGGCGGAAATCGGTAATGTCCGCAAGTATCGTCGTGACGCTGTCGCCACCGGCGTGCGACCGAAGCTCGTCAAGCAAGGTCTCGCAAAAATCCATTGCAATGACGTCGAAACCGCGTTTGACGAGCGGGACCGACTGGCTGCCGGGTCCGGCGCCAAGGTCGACCGCAAGGCCGCTGTTGATAGGGCGAACACCAAGCCGCTCGAAGAGCCGTGCGTTTCGCGCCGAGGCCGAATCGAAGTCGCCCAGTATCCACGAGTAGACGGATCCCAGGAGCTTGTCGTAGTGCTTTTTGACCGGGTCCATGGCGTCTCGCTACTTGAAGCCGATCGCCATGTTAACAGGCGCTAGCCCGTATCCGTCACCGATTACGCGGGCCCTCGCTTGCCCTTTGTCCGCTCAGGAGATTTTCCTCCCTCGGAAATACACCGGGTATTCCGCTCGCTCGGAAAATCCCCTGAGCGAACAAACGGCTGCCCGATCTTCCCACGAATCGGTGACGGATACGGGCTAGAGGAAGTACTGCGACAGGAACGGATTCATCATGCGATTGTCGGGATCGACCTGTCGCCGAACCTTGCGGAAATAGTCGAGTCGAGTGCGCAGCACCTCTTTCGCATAACCGGGATCGAGTTCCCGCGACTGATTGAACAAGGGCGATGCACCCCAGTGTCTCGCGAACTCGCCGAAATCGATCGCAAAATTGTCCCAACCTTTGGTTTCGGTCGAGACTGCACGCAGCGCAATCATCGGTTCGTCGAAGCAAGGCGAAAGGATCGCCGATCGATCGCGGCTCAGCAGGTAACCGACCGTCGGCATGTCGCAGCGGAAGCCGTGTTCTTCGCGGATGCGCAGGCAAAAGTCGCGGTAGGCCTGAACGACCACCGCGAAGTCCGCCGCCGGGAAAAACCACGTGGAGTAGTTCAGCGGCCGGGCGTCGGCGCCCGATTGGGCCGTTGACATGCTGCCCGACGATACGAGCCGGTTGCTCACGATGCCCTGGGTCATCGTACTGACTTTGTCGATGAGCCGATAGCGTACGCCCTTGACCGGAATGATGCGGTTCAGGGACTTGAACACCTGAGGGAGTACGGTGCTCTCCCCCCAGTCCTTGATTTTCCAGGGAAGCTTCGCATTTGCGCGGGCGGTCGCATCGAAGCGCCGCAGGTCCAGGTATGCCGTGTCCCTGAACGGCAGCATGAAAAACTTCATGCCGATGTCCGTACGCACGAGTTTCTCCACGGCCCTGGAGAACTGTTCCGTGGTGCAACGGCGGTGCGCGGCCGTAAATCCCATGATCGGACGGGTTTTCAGAGTAACTTCGTAGATGACTCCCAGCATCCCGTAGCTGAGGCGCAGGACGTTCAGGATCTTCTGCTGACCGATATCGGCGACAAGAAGCTGGCCATCCGGCGTGACGACTTTCATGCCGAGCACCTGCGAGGCGAACAGCGAGCCTTCGTCCGCAATCGCCGGCCCGATACAGCCGCCTGCGATGGCGCCGCCGATGGTTCGGTTCATCAGGTCGTGGCTGCCTTCGAGTTCCATGCCGTGCACCGCCAGGGCTTCCACGATTTGACCGATCCGGGCGCCCGCCTGTACCGTGATGCGGTGGTTGTACGCATCGATGTCGATGATGTCGTCGAATGCCGTCATGTCGATGACGGTGCCGACCGAACACGCGTTGCAGTCGGTGGCGGCGCTGCCGGCGCCCATCGGGCGAAACGGCGCCGTGAACGGCGCCTGCGGTTCCAGGAGCTGTTTGAGTTCACTCAGATGTCGCGGCCGCACAACCTGCAGCGGGTTGGCGGCCTGAACTCTCAATTGCCCCGACTTGCGCAGGCTAGCGGCACTTACGGACATTGCGTCTCCCCAAATCCATACTCGAAATTGCGTTGAGGCACGGCCGCAGGCGGCGGAGGAAGGGTGGTTCGGGAAGCGGCTTGCGCACGAGAGGTATCAGCAGGAAAGGCGCTCCTGCCGATTCGCGTTGGCAACCCCGCTGTCCTAGGCATCCCCTTAGACCGGTGGCTTTGCGACCCTGCTTTTCAGCAGGTGTGCCGTTGTCAAACGAATTTGAATCGTTGCACGGTGTGTTCCCGCTGTCAATTTCCCGGCGCGACTTGTTTTGGGATATTGTCAAATACAACCGGATTCCCCAGAAGGGAGTGGCGTCATGCGGACGGCGAAACGAACGGCTTTCTCGTTGACGTGCCGTGCGTCGGCGCTGGTTCCACCAGGGATTCGACACCGGCGATCCGAGCCGCTGCGGCACGGCTGCGGTGGTGCCGCCCTACGAAAACGGGGGCGCCCTTGACGGCTTGACAGCCATAAACAGAACGATTATTCTGTTTTGCATGGTCAGGACCCGGGCATTCGATCCGTCAGCGGCGCTCAGTCGAGTCGTCGAGCTGTTCTCGTCAAAAGGTTACTCCGAGACCTCGATGGACGACATCGTCAAAGCGACGGGCGTCAGTCGCTACGGTCTGTACGGCACGTTTGGCAACAAGCGCGAATTGTTCGAGCAGGCGCTCGAGCGGTACGCCGATTCGATGGGGCGTCAGTCGTTCCTGCGCCTGCTGGAGCCCGACGCCGCCATGCGGCACATTCGGGCAATATTCGACGAGCGTCTGGACGCCATGTGCAGCACCTGTGAGAACCGCGGCTGCATGTTGTGCCACACCGCGATGGAGCTGGCGCCGCACGATCCCGAAATCCAGGACGTCTTGCAGCGTTTCCTGAAACGCATGTCAAAAGCGTTCACGATCGGTCTCGAGTCGGCGAAAACCAAGGGAGAGGTCAAGGCGGATCTGGACACCAAGGCGGCCGGCGATTACCTGACGGGCGCACTGTTTGGCTTGTCGGTCCTGGCCCGTTCCGGATTCTCGAAAACCCGTCTCGAGAATTTTGTCGAAAATACGCTCGCCTCACTGCGGGCGGAGTGATTTTTTTTGGGGATACCAGAATGTTTGTTCTGATGCGCACGAGCCTGTTCCCGATCCCGTTCAACCCGGTGGGTCGTAACGCCGGCGCTTTTTTTTTCGCCCTATTCAGAATGTTTGTTCTGAATAGTTTTTCTCGACTCGAAACGACAAGAGTCAGCGACCTTTAGGAGACATCCATGAAGACGCCAATACAGCAAATTGCAACAGCGGCTCTCACGATACTGGCCGCGTTCGCCAGCGCCACCGCGGCGGCGGAAAGACAGACCGCGTTCCCCTACGCGGACGAACTCGAGTCCTGCGTGTCTGCGGTGACCGAGCATCTGGATCTCAGCAACGTCAGTCGTGTCCGGCACACGGTTATTCAGGAAAAGCGTACCGGTATCGGTTACGCGCTGAGCATAGAAACCTCGGTGTTTGCGGGTGACGACGAGCGCCGCTACACGGCGTACTGCGTCGCGACGGGCACCGACGCGCCGCTGAAATTCACGATTGACGAACGGTAAACGCCGTCCCGGTCGATACGGTCCGGGTTACACCTTGACGGCGGGGCAGCATCGGTGACGATGCTGCTCTGCCGGAGCGGTGAGTTGCAGATGGAAGACCCTTGTTGCCGGCTGCCAAGGCCGCTAAGCTCGGGCCGACCAAAGCGCGAGTTCACACGAATGCTGATGCAGGTCCCGCCCGGTGGTGTTCACGAAACACTCTTCAAGTTCGCTGACAGTCGGCCCGGCTGCCTGCCGACGCCGGCCTTGGCGGTGTCCGGCGCTTCCGACGGTGATGGGGAGATTCTCGCCGAATGTGTTTGAGATTCGGTTCCGACCCGCGTGCGAGTTTTCTCGGGCCGGCGCGTGCGCAGAACGGCCGATCGTCCAGTCCGCCAGCGCCGGTCGGAGACGAGCGCGCGGAGCGCGGCGTTTGGCGGCGGTTCCGGCAGTGGACGCGCAATCTTGCGGCTCGGCGCCGTTGATCGCGACTGATTGAAATGTCCGGGCGGCATGCGATAGACAGAGCGAAGCTGCCGGCGGAGATCGCGCTCGCGGCAAATAGAATTCGGGCGTTCGTTCGCGAGACGCCGCTTGACCGGTCGCCGTACTTCAGTGATGCAAGCGGCGCCGACGTCTGGCTCAAGCTGGAGAATTTGCAGCCGACGGCATCGTTCAAAATTCGTGGCGCGTTCAACAAGTTGCTGTCGATGCCCGACGCGGAGCGGGTCAAAGGTTGCGTAACGGCGTCGAGCGGAAATCACGGCGCCGCCGTTGCTCATGCGATGCAAGCTCTCGGAGTCAAAGGCGTCGTCTTCGTTCCGGAACAGACGTCGTCAACCAAGCTTGACGCGATTCGCCGCGCCGGTGCTGAAGTTCGGTTTCACGGCACTGACGGTTTGGACACGGAGACCTACGCGCGAGCCTATGCCGATGAACGGGAAATGGCGTATGTCTCTCCATACAACGACGCCGACGTGATCGCCGGGCAGGGCACCTGCGGCGTCGAGATCGCTCGCCAACTTCCGGATGTCGACGCGGTGTTCGTCGCCGTGGGCGGCGGCGGCCTGATTTCCGGAGTCGGCGCGTTCCTGAAATCGTTCAGACCGGGCGTCCGGGTGGTCAGCTGCCAGCCGGCCGCATCTGCGGTGATGACGGAATCGATAAAGGCAGGAGAAATCCTCGAGTTGCCGAGTGAGGCCACGCTGTCCGACGGCACGGCGGGTGGAATCGAGCCGGGTTCGCTTACCTTCGGCCTGTGCCGCGAACTCATCGACGACTTCGTCGCCGTCAGCGAAGAGGAAATAGCGTCCGCGATGCGCGCATTCATAGATTCGCATCATCTACTCATCGAGGGCGCGGCCGGCGTCGCCCTGGCCGGACTGCTGCGCCGGAAAGACGACTATGCCGGCCGGAGGGTTGCCGTCATCGTCTGCGGTGGAAACGTTTCGCGGGAGACGCTGAAGCGCGTCATCTAGCGACAATTACCGCGACCGGCCGCCCGCGTGAGGCATTCGATGAGATCGCGGAATTCGGGCGGCGAATCCAGCAATCGTTCTTTTTCGTGCTTGGGCAACTGTTTGATCCGGTATTCGACCCGGCTCGCCAGTCCCCGGTCGCCTACGGCATGCTCGAAGACCAGATCAAACGGACCTCGCCCCAGCAGGTATTTAGCGCCGCGGGACCCGTTACGATGCGCTATGAGGCGTCGGTTTACGTCGATCGCAATGCCGGTGTAGAGACTATTATCCGCGCAGCGCAGCAGATAGACGCTCCATACCGCTTTCTCAGCCGTGACCACCGGCCAACTTATCACCCAGAACACGCAACGCACCGGCCTCGATGCCGGCCCGGTTCGCCTCGTTGTCGTCGAAGGTCACGATCAATTCGCCATCACCGAATTGCTTCGCCGCCGCCGGGTGTAAGCGCAGCGTAAGGATATTGGCCGTCAGTTCGGCCTCACGGATTACCTCCTTACCGGCCAGCTGTTGCTCGTCGATCTCGAGGTAAATTGCTTCCTCCAGCGCGTCGTCGCCGGCTCTCATGAGCAAAAGGTAACTCTTGATGTCGCCGCTATCGGCCGTATCGGCGAAAAACAGCATGGCCGCGTTATCACGAACGTCGAAAGCAACGGTATCGTAGTGACTGGATTGGGTCATCTTGGGTTTCCGTGGCCAGGCAGTTGCTTTGATTCTACTCCAAGCGGCGCCGCGAATCTGCCGCCGGCCGTGCACTCCTATTTCGTTCAGGACATCGGGTTTCGCGAGCGCAACACCTCGAGCCGTGCGTCCTTTTCTTCCCAGATCGTGGTCAGCCAGCGGTGAAACCGACGTCTGTGATCACGGTCGTTTATGTAGTCGCCAGCGACAATCCACTCCTCGACCGGGCGCTGCACGATCTCGACCAGAGCTTCCTTGTACCGACCGCACATCACGTCCCAGAAATTCGGCACGCCCTGAGGATAGAGGATCGTGACGTCGAGGATCGCGTTGAACATGCTGCCCATCGAAGACAGCGCAACGGCCATGCCTCCGGAGCGCGGTGGTAGCAGGTGTTTGTAGGGTGAGTCTCGCTTGACGCGTTTTTCTTCGCTGAAACGCGTGCCCTCAATAAAATTGATTACGCTGGTCGGTGTATCGTGAAAGCGTTCGCAGGATTTCTTGGTCGCCTCGAGATCCTTGCCTTTCTGTTCCGGGTGCTGCTGCAAATAGGCTTTCGAGTGGCGTTTCATGAATGGCATGTCCATCGCCCAGAAAGCGATTCCAAGAACCGGAAACCAGATGAGCTGCTGTTTGACGAAAAACTTCAGGAACGGGATGCGCCGATTGAGCGCCGTCTGCAACGCAATGACGTCAACCCAGGTTTGATGATTGACAATCACCAGATACCAGTTCGCCTTGCTAAGTCCCTCTGCGCCGTTAACCGTGTATTTGGTCCCGTTGGCGGCTCTGAAAACCACGGTGTTGCACGAAATCCAATTCTCGCCGATTCCCATCGACCACCGGTTCATCAATGCCCGGAACCGTTTGACCGGTACCAGGAACTTCAGCACGGTGAACAGCATCAAAGGTGTGAACCAGAAGAAGGTGCTGACCGTAACGATGCCGAGCACGATGGCGCCCTTGCTGTTTATTAGTATTTTTCGGATCAAGGCTGGATTTTTGCCGGCTACCGGTAGGCAGATCGCAGGCATTCTAGCTCGAATCGGACGAGCCTGCTTCATCGTTTACGGAACCGGCCCGGTTGTCCGGGGAACACGCATCTAGTAGGGTTTCCGGTCTGTGGCACCATCGACATCTACTTTTTCACGGGTGCGCCATGAATAGTCGAATATCCTTAACAATCAACGGTAAAAGTCACGAACTCGACGTCGATCCGACGACCCCCCTGCTGTGGATCGTTCGCGAACAGCTTGGCCTCCAGGGCACGAAGTTCGGTTGCGGCATCGCCCAATGCGGAGCCTGTACGATTCACCTGAACGGGTCGCCCGTTCGCTCCTGCGTTACTCCCGTGCAGGCGGCCGCGAATCAGCGGGTCACGACCATCGAGGGCATCTCCGGCGATGACGGGCGTCCGCACCCGGTCCAGCAAGCGTGGATCGACGAACAGGTGCCGCAATGTGGCTACTGCCAATCCGGGCAGATCATGTCGGCGGTGGCTTTGCTCGAACGAACGCCCGAACCCACGGATGCGGACATCGACCGGGCGATGAGCGGAAACCTGTGCCGTTGCGGCACCTACATGCGGATGCGCAAGGGTATTCATCGAGCCGCTGCGACGCTGGCCGGTAGCAAGACCGAGGAGGCCGGCGATGTCTAAGTGGACACGACGCGCATTCGTTACGACGGGTGTCCTGGCCGGCGGTGTACTGCTCGTCGGCGTCGCCGTCCGGCCCGGAAATCGAGCTGGCGACGTCGCCGGCCTGGTGGTCTCGGACGGTGAAACGCTTCTGAATATCTGGCTGAAGATTGCGCCAGACAATACCGTGACCGCGATAGTTCCGCACGCCGAGATGGGCCAGGGTGTCCACACCACGCTGGCGATGATGCTCGCGGAAGAGTTGGACGCCGACTGGTCTCAGATCGAGGTATTGGAGGCGCCCGCCAACAAGGAGTATGCCAACTATGCGTTAGCCAGGGGCTTTGCGCTGGGCGACGCCGATTTTCCGGCCTTCCTCATCGACACGATCGATGGCGTGTTTCTGACGGTAACGAAGATGATGAACCTGCAGATTACCGGCGGTAGCACGTCGGTGGCGACGACCGGCATGCTCGGCATGCGCGTCGCCGGCGCCGCGGCGAGAGCAACGCTTTTGCAGGCTGCGGCCGACACCTGGCAGGTGCCGGTCGCCCAGCTGAGCGTGGAGCGGGGCCGGATACGACATGAACAGACCGCGCGGTCCGCCCCGTTCGCGGAGTTCGCGACGGCTGCGGCGGACCTTTCCGCTCCGGCGAAACCGGCGCTGAAATCAGAGGCGGAATTCTCGATACTGGGCACGTCCCCGCCGCGCCTCGACGTGCCGTCGAAAGTAGACGGCAGCGCGGTGTTCGGCATCGACGCCAAACCGCCGGGCATGAAATACGCTACGGTCAAAGCGGCGCCGGTTTTCGGCGCGCGGGTAAAATCGATTGACGAATCGTCGGTCCAGGACATGCCCGGCTTGCGCAAGATCGTCAACCTCGGCGATGCCGTCGCCGTCGTTGCCGACGGCTATTGGCAGGCCCGGCAAGCCCTCGAGCGGTTGTCGGTCGAATTCACGGAAAGCGGCAATGAGGATGTAAGCCAGGACGATATCTACCGGAAGTTCGCCGCCGCGATGGACGCCGCGCTCGAGAACGGGGACAACGAGATCGACGTGAAACGAGGCGATACCGAGATTGCGTTCGCAGAGTCCAGCCACGTCGTCGATGCCGAGTACAGGGTCCCGTACCTTGCTCACGCCACGATGGAACCGATGAATTGCACGGCCTGGTCGCACGACGACCGGTGTGAACTCTGGCTCGGCACGCAGAACCCACTCGGTTTTGCAGCCAAAGTTGCGGACGCCATCGATTTGGATATCGAGAATGTCATTGTCCACAATCAGTTTCTCGGCGGCGGATTCGGTCGGCGCGCGTTTCCCGATTATGCGATCCAGGCGGGGCGCATTTCGGCGCAGGTGCCTTATCCGGTCAAGCTGATCTGGTCGCGCGAGGAAGACATGCGCCACGACCACTACCGCCAGGCCGGGATAAGCCGCTTCCGGGCCGCTCTGGATGCGTCGGGCAGACCGACGGCGTGGGTCAACCAATTCGGTGAAAAACACGATCCGGCCGAGGCGACGCATATCCCGTATGACATCCCGAACCAGCTGATCCACTACGCTCCGAGCCGCTCGCACGTGCCGTGGGGATTCTGGCGCAGCGTCGACCACTCGCTGCACGCGTTTTTCACCGAATCGTTCATCGATGAGCTGGCGCGCGCGGCGGGCAGGGACCCGTTCGAGTTCCGGCACGATCTTCTCGACGGAAACAGGCGCCACCGGGACGTTCTCGATCTCGCCGCCGAAAAGGCCGGTTGGGGCACGGCGCTGCCGGAGAATTTCGGTCGCGGCATTGCGCTGCACCGGTCCTTCGGCACGATCGTGGCGCAGGTCGCGGAAGTCGAGGTCGTCGATGGCAAGGTGCGCGTCCACCGTGTCGTATGCGCCGTGGACTGCGGTTTCGCGATGCATCCGGACGGATTGAAAGCACAGATGGAAAGCGGGATCGCTTACGGCCTCACGGCGGCGCTGTACGGCGATATCTCCATTCGCGACGGCGCCGTTGCACAGAGTAATTTTCACGACTATCAGATGCTGCGGATGAACGAATCGCCGCATATTGAAACGCACATACTGAACGGCGGCGGCCGTGTCGGCGGGGCGGGCGAGCCCGGCACACCGGCCATTGCGCCCGCGGTGACCAATGCAATTTTCGACGCCACCGGGCAGCGTATTCGCGAGCTGCCGATCAAACACCACGACTTCGACCGAGGCGAGGGCGAGACACCGAACCCGGCATAGGAGCATCAACGTACGACCAGGCAGCCGCCGCAGCTGACGGCCGACCTTGGCCTGAACTATCATGGTTGCTGCTTCGATCATTACGCGAAAGGACCAGGCATGGCTGCCGATAGAATCAGAGAGGTGCTTGCTGAACTCGGGCGGGAGTTGGAGCGAGCCGAAAACGTCGACGCGGACGTTCGTCAAACCCTGCAGGAGCTGCAGCAGCGTGTCGACGCGCTCGATCAGTCGGAGCTCCCGGCTGCCGAATCCATGCTCGATCACGTCAAGGAACTCGAATCGAAATTCGCCGCAAGCCACCCGGTGCTCGAACGGATTGCCCGCGAACTGGTGGACGCCGTCGCCAAAATGGGCATCTGATGCCCAAGCCGATCGGGTCACTCGCGCTCGCCCTGCTCCTTTGCCTTGCGCAGCAGGCGGCGGCGGACGATGATTCCGCGCTCGGCGCGGTGGAGACCTTTTTCGAGGCAATGGCCGGCAACGATTGGGAATTGGCGTCGTCGGTCATGATCGATGACGCCGTGCTCTACGGCTATCGACTCGATGCCGGTCGGGTGGTGCTTGTGCGGACGACCGTTGCGGAATATCTGCAGTCGATGTCCGGTCGCAACGACCGGCTCCTGGAGCGAATCTGGGACGTCGAGGTGCTCGAACAGGATCGGCTGGCTACCGTTTGGGCGCCTTATGACTTTTATCTGAACGGCGAGTTTCACCACTGCGGCACGAACAGTTTTAGCCTCATTCGAGATGACGACGGTTGGAGAATCGCGGGCGTGGTGTATTCGATGCTGACGGACGCCTGCGCGCCGAGTCCGCTGGGTCCGCCGAAGTTCGACTGACGACGCTGCGATGACCTGGCAACTCGCACAGCTGAACGTCGCCCGACTGCGGCACCCGGTGGAGCATCCCGCGATCAGGGATTTCGTCGACGGCCTCGACGCCGTCAATGCGTTGGCGGAACGCAGCAAGGGTTTCATTTGGCGTCTGCAGGACGACGCGGGCAACGCCACCAGCTTCCACTTGTACGACGATCCGCTGTTCATCATCAACATGTCGGTATGGGAGTCGGTCGAAGCGTTGATGATGTTCGTACAATCGGACATGCATCTGTCTTTCCTCAGGCGGCGCCGTGAATGGTTCGAGAAACCGGAAAAGGCCTACGCCGCGTTGTGGTGGGTGCCGGAGGGTCATCAACCGACGGTGAGCGAAGCCAGGGAACGCTTGGAGCACCTGCAGGACAAGGGTCCGACGGCGTTTGCATTTTCGTTCAGGGACCGGCATCCGGCGCCGGCCGCGGACAACCGAGTTCGATCGGACAGTGGCTGACCCTACACGCATCGACAAGGGTGGACCTGACGACGCCGATGTCTTGGCGGCTTTCGCGAGCCGCGCGTTCATGGAAATGTACGGCGATGAGAGCGCACCGGAGCACGTTCGCGAGTACGTTGCCCGTGCGTTCGCCCCGGAGGCGATGCGGAACGAATTGAGTGATCCCGCCTACGTCTTTCTGCTCGCAAAGCCGGCAGGTTCCGACGACGGTCGGGACAAGTCTCCGCTCGGGTATGCAAAGCTTTGCAAGAACCGGACGATTGACGCGCTCGACGATCCCGCGCCCATACAACTCGAACGCATTTACGTTGACGGAAGAAAACAGAGCGGCGGCTTGGGTGGCAACCTGCTGCATGAAGCGGTGCGGATCGCGCGCGACGCGGCGTTCGAGACGATCTGGCTTTCGGTCTGGGAGCAAAATGAGCGCGCCCAGCGCTTTTATCGACGAAACGGTTTCGAGATCGTCGGCAAAACCCATTTCATGATCGGCCCGGAGCGTGAGGAGGACTTCGTACTTGCCAAACGGCTGCGCTGAATCGTCGGACGAGGTCCCGCCGACCCGTTTTACTCGCCCTCGCGCAATTCCAGCAGACCCGTAAAGTCCGGCGTGTTTTCCCGCTCGCGCGCTAGTTCCAACTCGTAAATGGACTGCCCAAGATTCCTCAGGAACGGCAGCCCGATTTCGCCGTATTCATAGTTGTCGTCGTTGAATACCTGGTTTTCGTTGGTATAAATCGTCGCGGCCAGCAGGAATTCGATGTTGTTCTCGAAGTCGACGACGTAGGCCGCATCGGTCAGAAATCCATAGGCATCGCCGACCTTGTTGAATATGCGAATGTTGTCGGGAATCGTCAGCTCGTCCCCGCCGAACATCAAAAATTTCACGTAAGCTTCCGGGTAAATCGTCGGATCGGCGTAGGCGCCGATGCCGCTTTCGCCCGGATACTCCGACATGTATCGACGCAAAAAAGCGTAATCATCGTCGGTCAGATCGAAACGCCGCCCCGGCGCCATGCTTTCGGGAAAGAGGAGGCTCTTCACCGTATCGTGCAAGTCCTGGAGCGACAGCGCATTCTTTTCCGCGAAATCTTTCGGACCTTCGACCACTTCTCCGGCAACGATCTCGGCGCTGCCGAGAAGCTCGGGCGTCCCGCCGATAAAACTCAGCCCGGACCTGAGCGCCGGTTGCTGATAAACCGTTTCGTCCGCGCGGATGAAACGGATCGGGTTTGTCCGCCGGTTTTGTTCGACGTCCAGCGCGATTTCGAGCCGATGGATGATCCGCGCGCTCGAAAAACCTTTCTCCCTCAACTTCTCGTTCAGCGGCTGCTGGCCGAGAAACTCGTAAAGGCGATTGAACGCGTCGTTGTCGCTCACGAGAAGAATCTTGCGGATGTAGTGTGCAACCGACGGCAGGCCAATGCTGGAAGTTTCGTCTATCGTCGCTTCGGTCTGATAGTCCTCGGCCTTGCCCGTCAGCATGACGCTGTCACGATCCAGTCCCGGCCGGTTCAGCTTCCTGAGCTTTTCCAGGGACAGGGCGGCGACCGGCAGCTTCACCGTGCTTGCCGGGTAAAAGTACTCGGCGGCATTCAGCCGGAAGCCGTAAGACCGGAACGTTGGCTTGTTGTCTGGGCCGCGATCAATCTGCGTGTAGATGATCTGTAGGCGATGAGCGGCGGGATCCTCCATCACCGTGGCAAACCGGTCGGGCTGCGATCTCAGCAGCCGCTCCAGGGAACCGTCCCAACCGCGCTGCGGCTGACACGCAGCGAGGCCCAACAGGACGAATACGAAAGAGAGGCAACGCTTGCGCGCAGTATCGCATAGCCGCAATTGAAGAGTCCTCGACGCGTTGGCTGCGTTTAGAATACACATCATAAGAAATCCTCGCGCTGGAGCCAATGAGATGTCGGTATCGCGACTGCAGAACATCACCAAAATCGGCGTCGAACAGATGGGCGATCTCGCCGATAGCCTGGACGATCCCGACGTCCTTCGCCTGGAAAACCTCGACACCGACATCCCGCCGCCGGCGGACGCCGTCGAATTTACTCGGCGAGCCGCGGCGGAGGACGATGCGAACAGTTATTTGCCGTTCCTGGGCCTGGACTCGACGCGTAAGGCCGCCACCGATCTGGTTGGACGGCAGGCCGGGCAGGAGTACGACTGGAAAACGGAAAGCGTGATCAGCGCAGGCGGACTCTCCGGGATATTCAACGTGCTGCTTGCGACGCTGGAGCCCGGCGACGAGGTGCTGATGACCGACCCGACGTACGTGGGACTGATCAACCGGGTTCGCCTTGCGGGCGGTGTGCCGCGCTTCCTACCGCTGAGGCCCGCAAGCGACGGCTGGCGGCTGGACACCGATGTGCTCGCGAACACCGACCCGGACCGCGTCGCGGCCGCGCTCCTGATGAGCCCGTCGATGCCCACGGGCGCCGTCTTCGACGAACCGGAGTGGCAAGCGCTCACCGACTTTTGCAGAACCGCCGATTGCTGGCTCATCAACGACACCGCCATGGAACGCATCTTGTTCGACGGCCGCGAGGTCATCCACCCCGTCCGGTATCCGGGCATGCGCGAAAGGGTGATCACGGTTGGATCCGCGTCCAAGGAATACCGCATGATCGGTTGGCGCGTCGGTTGGGTGGTCGGGCCGGCAGGAATAGTGGCGGACGTCGCGCGCGTGAGCATAAGCAACGTCGTTTGTCAGACGGGCATCGCCATGGGGGCTGTCGCCACGGCGATACGATCGCCGAACGACGGAGTCGCCGCGAGCGCGGTGGAACTCCAACAACGACGCGACCTGCTGCTGGACGAACTCTCGGGATTTCGCGTCATTCCGCCGCACGGCGGCTGGTCGCTGCTTGTCGATGTCTCGCCGCTCGGCCTGGACGGTCCGAGCGCGTCGAAGCTGCTGCTGGAGAAAGGCAAGGTCGCCGCCACCGCGATGATCAACTGGGGCACCGAACACTGCGCCAACTACGTCCGCCTCGTGTATTCAAACGAGTCGCAGAACCGGCTCACCGGAATCGGCGAGCGTTTTGAGCGAGCATTGGCGTAAGACCAGGAGAAACGGAATGCACGAACGAATGACCGTCGCAGCCGCTCTCCATGCGGTCGGGGAGGCCAGCGATCGAAGTTATGCGATTCTTCGCGAACACGGCAGCCTGGAGCTCGGCTTTTACAAACCGGACAAAATCGATCCTCAACAACCTCACGACCGGGACGAGGTTTACGTCGTTCAATCGGGATCGGGCGAGTTCGTCTGCGGCGAAGAACGACAGCCGTTCGAGCCGGGTGAAACCCTGTTTGTCCCGGCCGGTGCCGTCCATCGTTTCGAGAATTTCACTGACGACTTTGCGGCATGGGTAATCTTCTACGGCCCCCGTGGCGGCGAGGCCGCGGAAGCTTGTCCCTAGCCGGGCGGCGAGCGGCAGCCGCTGTTATCCTGTCGAGATGAGCACGTCCGAACAGTTTGATCTCGTTTTTGCGGAACTGCGCAAGATCATGCTGGACGTCGCCGGCGACCTCGAGATTGTCCGTGACGATCCGGGCGATCTGTACATCGACACCCGGTACGTAATGAAGAACAAAAAGCCGCTCTTCTTTGGTGCAGTTAACATAAGAAAGCGCTACGTGGCCTATCACCTCATGCCCGTTTACGTACGTCCCGCGTTGCTCGAAACCGTCTCCGATCGCCTCAGGTCACGTATGCAAGGCAAATCCTGTTTCAACTTCACGTGCGTCGACTCCGGGTTGAATAAAGAGCTTGCGCAATTGACCAAAGCCGGTTATCACTTCTACGCTAGTGAAGGTTATCGATAACCAGGGCTTTCAACATCCACGGAGTCCTGATTGTCCTTGGGGAACGTTGCTGCGATGGCGAAAATTCTGGGCGTAGGAAGCGTATTCATCCGATCACCGGATCCGGACGGCCTGTATGCCTGGTACAGCCGCTGCCTCGGGACGGAACATGCCGAGTTTTGCGACCGCGCGTCCCCGGGGACCGAGTACTCGCAAAACCCGCTGCTGTGGAGCATCGTCGATGGCGACCCGCACAGCCTCGACCATGGAAGAAAGGATTTCACCTTCAACCTGATTGTCGCCAACGTCGATGCGGCGCTCCAGGACATTGCCGCGGCCGGCGGAACCGTTGTCGGCGAAGCGGAAAACGGAGACAAAGGCCGTTTTGGATGGTTTATCGACCCTGACGGCAACAAAATCGAGCTTTGGCAACCAAAGCTGAACTAGGGCCTGTTAACACTATGCGAGTGATCCCTGCCGGTTCTGCGGGAGTTCGTCCTGGCGAGCGGCCAGGATCAGTCACTAAAGATCAATCCGCGGTCCGCGGGATACGTCAGATTCATCACTGAGGGCGGATTGGGGCTCCTACACAACTGCCGCGGCGCCGTCTTTTCTCTCAGACGGATGTCCAGACGGTCTCAAGAACCTCGGTCAGTCCGGCTTTGCGAAACTTGGGCGAACCGGTACCGATATCGTTGCGTGAATACGCTCGTTCGAGACCGGGCCAGTAAGCTCGAACCTCACCCGGGCTAACCGAGAAAGGCGGACCCGGAACGGCGTCCTGGTCGTATTCCAACGTCAGAAGCATCTGGTAAGCGTCGGTTTCCAGCAGCGAACGGGTGTGCGCCACGTAACGCGGCCGCTCGGACTCCGGCAGGGCGACCAGCGCGCCGCGATCGTAAAACGCCTGAAACGGACCGCCCTCGAAATCGAAATAGTCGCCGCAGTAAAGGCGGATAGGCGCGGACAGCGCCCGGTAACACTGCAGCTCGCCGGCAACGGTATTCTCAAACCCCATATCGTGCTCATGAAAAAAGGCGCGTACCGCAATCTCGGATATTTCCACACCGACGACGTCCAACCCTTGCGCCGCCAGCCAGAGGAGATCAACGGACTTGCCGCAGAAAGGAACAAGGACACTGCTTCCGCGCACGAGGCGGGGCCAGTACCTCTTCAGAAGTGCGCTGCCATCCGCCTCGTGCCAGCCGATGCGCCCTTCACGCCAGCGCTCCAACCAGACGTCCCGCATCAGGCTAGCCCGAAAACGGCGTTCGATCGGGCAAGGGGGTGACCGGGTGCGCGCCGCCACCGGCCGATTTGAATCCGGGCATCCGTGGTTTGTTCATCGGGTCATGGTAACACCCGGTTTTGATCGGTACGGCGACTATTGCGTATAGCGTGCGGCCCCGTTCGCCGGTACCATCTGCGCCTCGCAAACCGGCCTCAAGTCGTCGGCAAAAAGGCCGCTGCTGCGGTCTGTTCTTTCTACTGGGAATGGAGAATCATGACAGAAGCGCGATTGATCGACGGCAAAGCCAAAGCCGCCAAGCTATCGGAATCGATCAAAACGGAAACCGAGGCGCTTGTCGCCAGGGGCGTCCGGCCGGGACTCGCGGTCGTCATTGTCGGCGAAGACCCGGCCAGCCAGATTTACGTTCGGAACAAACAGCGCACGGCGGAAAGCTGCGGCTTCCTGTCGACCAAACACGCGCTCGCCGCCGACGTGAGTCAGGAAGAACTTCTGGGTCTCGTTCAAACTTTGAACGACGACGCCAGCATACACGGCATTCTGGTCCAACTGCCGCTGCCGTCTCACCTGGATGAACAGGCTATTACGCAGTCGATCTCACCCCGCAAGGACGTCGACGGATTTCATTTCGAGAACGTCGGTAAGCTGAGCGCCGGGCATTTGGAGCGGGCTTTTGTACCCTGCACGCCCGCCGGCTGCATGCTTATGGTCGAGGACGAATTCGGGAAGGACCTGTCCGGCCTCAATGCGGTTGTCGTCGGACGCTCCAACATCGTCGGCAAGCCGATGGCGAACCTGCTGTTGCGCGCAAATGCGACGGTGACGATTTGTCACAGTCGCACCAGGGAGCTGCCGGCGATCGTCAGGAACGCCGATATCCTCGTTACGGCAGTCGGCCGGCCGGAAATGGTCAAGGGCGAATGGATCAAACCGGGCGCCGTGGTCATTGACGTCGGCATGAACCGGATCGAAGGCGACGGTGACTCGAAGTCGCGGCTGGTGGGCGACGTCCATTTCGAGTCCGCACGGCGCGTAGCGGGCGCCATTACCCCGGTTCCCGGCGGGGTCGGGCCGATGACGATTGCGATGCTAATGGCCAACACGCTCAGATCGGCCAAACGTTTCGGGGCCTGACCCCGCCGCCCGGCTGGTTACAATGCACGCAAACGGGGCGTACGGAGCAGGAACGTGAAAAAGAGCGGTGAGGACTTTCGGACGATCTGGCTGAAGCCGGGCGATCCGACAACGGTGCAGATCATCGATCAGCGCCAACTGCCGCACCGCTACCGGGTCCACGATCTGAGGAGCTGTGAGGACGGCGTCCTCGCCATCAGGGACATGCTCGTCAGGGGCGCGCCGCTCATCGGGGCGACTGCCGCGTGGAGCCTGTACCTCGCCGGGCTCGCGGCCGGCAAGGGCGAGCGCGCCGACAAAGTCCGCGAGGCGGCCATTGCCGTCAGCGCAGCACGACCGACGGCCGTGAATCTTCGCTGGGCAGTGCAGAGGACGCTTGCCGCGATCGAGAGCGCCGCGGACGAGGACGTCGTGGAGACGCTGAAGGAAGAGGCGCTTGCCATCTGCGACGAAGACGTCGAAATTTCACGCGGTATCGGCCTACACGGCCTGGCCCTCATCGAGGAAATCGCCGAGAGAAAGGGCGGCGAGGCCGTCAACGTCCTGACGCATTGCAATGCCGGCGCTTTGGCGACAATCAACTGGGGCACGGCCACCGCGCCGATTTATTTTGCACATCGGAAGGGCATCAAAGTACACGTCTGGGTTGACGAAACCCGGCCGCGCAATCAGGGATCACAATTGACCGCCTGGGAACTGGCGGAAAACGACGTACCGCATACGCTCATCGTCGACAACGCCGGCGGCCATCTCATGCAGCACGGCATGGTCGATCTCTGCCTTGTGGGCACCGACCGCACAACGCGCAGCGGCGACGTTGCGAACAAGATCGGAACCTACCTGAAAGCGCTGGCCGCGGCGGACAACGGTGTACCGTTCTATGTCGCACTGCCGTCGACGACGATCGACTGGACCATCGACGACGGCGTTACCGGCATACCGATCGAAGAACGCGACGCCAGCGAAGTTTCTCATATCGCCGGCGCATCGGCCGCCGGGATCTCGACCGTAAACACGGTTCCGACCGATACCGTGATCAGCAATTACGCGTTTGACGTCACCCCGGCGCGCCTGATAACCGGGCTGATTACCGAGTGCGGCATTTGCGACGCCAGCGAGCGCGGGCTCGCCGAGTTGTTTCCTGCGCAAGCGAAACGCGCCTCGTGATCGACGAAGGTTACGTCAAGTTCGATATCCGGTGGACCAAAACGCCGCCGCTCACCTGCCCGGAACTCGAGGCGCTCAACTATTGGCGTTCGCGCCTTATCGACGCTCGTCTGATCGGTCACTATGAAACGCTCGGCATCGGTTACGGCAACCTGAGCACGCGCGTCGGTGACGACGGGCACTTCATCATCAGCGCCACTCAGACCGGGCACATACGATCAGCGGGCCCGGAGCACTATGCGCTGGTGACCGGAGCCGACATCGCCGCCAACAGCGTGTCGTGCGAGGGACCGATGCAGGCGTCCTCCGAGTCGATGACCCATGCGGCCATCTACGCAGTCGACCCCGCCATCCGCTCGGTGGTCCACGTGCACGACGCCGAGCTCTGGTCCCGGTTCCTGGACAAGATCCCTACGACCGGGGCCCGGATCGCATACGGCACGCCGGAGATGGCGCGGGAGTTCGTCCGGCTCTGCGAAGACAGTCGTTTTTTGACGATCGGGGTCGCGGCCATGGCCGGTCACGACGCGGGCCTTGTGGCGATTGGGTCAAGCGTCGAACAAGCCGCAAGGCGAATTCTTGATCTCGGCAAAGCCAAGCGAGGTCAGTGACGATAGAGGCGTCAGCGGCTCCGCTACTCCGGATCGGTGGCGACGACAATCGGTTCCAGTCGGAATCGGTAAGTGCGGCACGTACGTGCGGTCGACAGCACCTCGTGCGGCTGCAAGGGCTCGAACGTCGAGTCCTTGATGGCGCGCAGCGCCGGACGCCGGAATATCCGATGGCTGTAATTCTTGACTCTGATGCTGCGAATCCGCCCGTTCACGTCGACTTTGAAACAGACCGTTGCGTCTCCCTCGATCCGGTCACGCCGCGCGACACGCGGATAAACCGGAAATGCCGTTTTTGCCGGCGTGCGGTCGGTTGACGAATCTACGAAATGCAGTTTCTGTACCGCGACGTCTTGAGCCGGTGACAGTAGCGGCACCAGCAGCAGCGCCATGGCGGCAAAAAGGGAAACCGCAGGCTTATTGCGGTCTTTGCTCATTGTCGACCTGCGTCTGTCGGTCGTCGACCTCAACTTCCGGCGCCACCGGGTGCACGGCGTCCATGTACATGGCGCGCGCCACCTTCAGCGTGTGGGCGCCGGGGCGAAGCATTTCGCCCTTCGCCAGGTCCCGTTCGGCCTTCCTGTACTGGCCGGTCTTGATGTAGATAACCGCGCGATTATTGTAGGCGCGCCAGTTTTCGTCGTTGCGCGCAAGCAGCAGGTCGCAGTAGCCAAGCGCCGCCTGATATTGGCCCAGCAGGATGTAACCCGCACACAGGTTGGACAACGCCGCCTCATGTTCCCGCTCGCCGACCGCAACTTCAAGACCCGCAAGCGTTTTTCGGACGCCCTTTTCGACATCGCCGCTCAGCAACGCCTGTGCGCCTTCGTTCAGGTCCGGATTTCGCGGCCCGATGACCGTTTTGGGGGAGGCGTCGTTCTCAAAAGCACGATTGCTTTGGGCCGCTACGAGTGACGGCAACAGCAGTGCTGTGATCAATGCGGAAAAAAGTCGCATGGAGAAAACCTCGCCAATTACCTTAAATGATAGTCCAGTTTCACCTTGAACACCGGCGGGCTGGTTCACGTTTCGGTGCGTCAGGGGCGCCAAACAGGCGCTTCATCGCCGGTATCAGCTTCTTCATCAGACCCGTTTCTCGCCGAAAAATTCAATAGTCCGGCGCCCGGAAGGGCCGGCCGCGGCTCTTGCAGGACGCGGAAACGGCGCGTCAAACACCGTTACCGACGCCGCGTCGCACGTGGCAGTCCGGGCCGGGCCGCGGACGAACTCCCGCCGGGTCGGCGTCCCGCATTCGTCGCCATCGAACAGAGCTGAGTTGCGTCGATCGTGTTTTTTGTTCTCGCTCACCCAGGCCCCCCCGGCGACGGTTAGCGCGGTGTTCTGCGTCGCCGGACAGTATACGGCCACCCGACCGGGCGGCCCTGTGGTTTTTTTGCCAATTCTGACTGCCGGCGCCTTCACGGGTACCGTGTGGGCCCCAAAAAAGGGGCCGAATCGGCCCCTTATGATCAATCGTTATACTCGAACCTGTCTCGAACCGGATCGCAGCCGCGGCTGCGATCCGGTTCGAGACAGGTTCTCGTCGTTACTGCATCAATGGTCCTGCTCGACGCGCCCCTGCACCCCCGCAAAACGCAGACCACCGCTGCCGTCTTCCTCCACAATCAGGTCACGCCCGACGTCACTGACGTCGATGCTTCCCGAACCGTCCGCGACGACGACGCTTCCGCCTACCTCGCGAACCTTGATGGAACCGGAGCCGTCCACGATGCGGACATTGTCCCCGGCCCCGTTTATGGAAATGGAACCTGAGCCGTCGTCTACCTCGATGTTGCCGCCGACAGCCGTCATTACGATCGAACCCGACCCGTCGTCGACCTTGATGTCTCCGCGGACATCGCGAATCTCCATCGAGCCCGCACCGTCATCGACCGCGAGGCCCAGGTGCTCGGGTATGCGCACTTCGAGCGCAATGCCGTTCTGCTCACCCCAATTCCACAAACCATTGGACTCGAAATAGCTCTTCAGCAGGGCCGTATCCCCGTTACGCTCCAGCGTGAGCACCATGTCCGACTCCATGATCTCGCGGGCCTTATCGGCCTTTTCGTTCGCAACCGTTACCGTGGCGATTACGAGGATTGCGTCGGCGTTCGGGTCGCCGCTGACGTCCAGGCTGCCGGCGCCGGCGTCAATTACCAGTTCCCTGACGCCGTCGGCGTCCATCCTCAGGTCCCGCACCTCCACGAAATCGTTCCAGGCCGCATGGGCCAGGCTGGCCGTAAACATCGCTATAAACAAAACTCCACGCATCGTGACAATCCTCTCGCTGATCCCCGGGCGCCCAGTCGGCGGCTTTAGTGATTAGATGCTCGCCGCGGCGATTCGGTTGCCTGCCGGGGTATTCTTTTCGGCCACGCAGTACACTGTGGCGCACCAGCGGGCCACGAGGGCCGTAATCAGGGGGTACCGATGAGCGCGACTCGAAACCTCGGGCAGTCAACGCGGGCGCGCGGTTCATTGCAAAACCGCATTCCCGGGATAGACGCCGCGCAGCTTGCGGGGACCGCACGGGAGCGGCTGAAAGCCGTTGGCCAGATACGCAAAGCCTGCTTCGAGACCGGGTTTTTTTGTATCGACAATCTGCTCCGCCGCTCTGTTCACTATCCGGCGGTGCTCGAGCAAATGGCGGCGTTTTTCCGCCTGCCCGCCTCGGACCCGCGCAAGCGGTCCATCGACGTCTCCGGCCGGGACAACACAAACGGCTGGATGCCGATGTACCGGGAACCCGCCTATCAGCCGGGGACGCTCGCGAACCTGGAATCCTTCGACTGCGGTCGGCCTTCACGTGGCACCGGCGATACGACACAGCGAAAAAACCGTTGGCCGGAAATCGCCGGCTTTCGCGACGACGTCCAGGCCTTCTGGGGGGAACTCAGTGTCGCCGGCTGGAGCGTGTTACGCGGAATTGCCGAATCGGTGGGACTCGAACCCGAATTTTTTTGCGTACGCTGCGACTCGCAGGATCTCAGCACGATGCGGCTCCTGCACTATCCGCCAACCGATCCCGCAACGCTGGACGCCGGCAACGTCGGCATCGCGGCGCACACGGATTTCGAGTGCATGACGTTCATCATGCAGACCGCGCCCGGCCTCGAACTCATGGACGTCCGTGGGGATTGGTACGATGCACCAGCCGGAAGCGATCGGGTGGTGGTATTACTGGGCGATATGCTCGAACGCTGGACGAACGGTCACCTGAAGGCAACCGGCCACAGGGTGCGAAATCGCGACTTCCGGCGTTTCAGCATCGTCCTGTTTTTTGCCGTCAACGACGGCCTGGACGTGGCGCCGCTGGCCCGGTTCGTTGCCGACGGTGGATCGGGGCGGTACCCGCCCGTGAGCCAGCGCGCACATACCGCGAGTGAACTCGCCCGGGCGGAAAAATACCGTGACGAGCTGGCGGGCGAGACCTGAAGTCCTGACGCCTCAGTGACGTTCGGCGCGGGCAAGGATTTCGGTCAGCTCCGGGTGTGACACCCAACGGCCGCGCAGCATCGTGCCATGCACGCGACGGCTGTATTCGATGTCTTCGAGGGGGTTTTCGTCGAGCATCACCAGATCGGCAACTTTACCGATTTCGATGGTGCCACGTTCTTCTGTTTCCTCGAAAAACACCGCCGCATTCACGGTACCGGTTTGCAGCGCCTGATAGGGCGTCAATCCGGACGCCACCAGATACGACAGCTCTCGATGTAACGCGAAACCGGGCACGTTGAATCGTTGCGGCGCGTCCGAGCCCAGCAGCAAGCCAGCGCCGGCCTCGTGTAACGCCAGAATCAGGCGCCGGCGCAGCTCAATCGCGCGCCTGGCAACGGACAAGTCGAAATCACGGTCCGACCACAGTTCACGCTTCACGCGAACCCATTGTTCCAGCGTGGATCGTTCAACGTACTTCATCTCCGCCCAGTCGGCGATGTCCTCTGGCGCGACCTCGTTCGCGGTGTGCTCGAACAGCGATTCCGTCGGCACGTTCCAAACACCGGCCGCCGCCGTCGCTTCGGCGATCGGCGCGATACGCGACTCGTCCGCCGCGCCCGCGAGGAGCAGACCGAAAAAACCGCCCAGCCCCCCGCTCGGGTCTTCGTGCGGCGAAATCAAGGTTTCCATGTAGCCGTCGAGGTGATCGATGCTGGCGATGCCGGCCGCGAGCGCGTCCCGGACGCCGACGTCTGATGGAACATGACCCGCAAAGCGGATGCCGATTTCATTGGCGGTGTCCGCAATCGCCGTAAATTCGGCGCGGGTAAGGCCGGGGTGAATTTTCAGGAAATCGTAACCCGCGGCGTGTTGTGCCCGAACCATCTCCGCCGCCTGCTCGGCCCCGTTCACACTGTTGCCGTTGAACGAAGGGCCCGAAGTAATCAGTCGAGGTCCCAAAACCTCGTGCGCCAGAATCTGCTCGCGAAGCCGGAGATGCGCCGGCCGGCCGAGCATTCCGCGCACCGTGGTGATGCCGTTAGCGACGTACAAACCCAATACACGCTGCAAAGTCGGGGCAGCGGTATCGGTCACGTGGCCATGCATCTCGGTGAAACCGGGCATAAGGTACCGATCCGTGCCGTCGACGACGACGGCGTCCTCGGGCAAAACGGTATCGACAACCGGGCCGATCGCCGCGATCCGTCCGTCGCTTACGATCACGGTCCGCGACGGCAGCACGTTCTCGTCGATCATCGTTATGAGGTTGACGTTGACGAACGCGGTCGATTCCGCGGCAGCCGTCAGCGACAGCAGAACACCGAACGAAAAACCCATCAGTCTTCGCATGATTGACACCCGTTACCACTGCGAAACCATTGGAGTCGCATTACAACAGCAGGTTCCGCAAGCTGGCAAGACGATCCCGGCGTTTAGTGAGCCCAGGACTCGCACAACGCGCGTGTCGCGTCGTCCGAGGGGAAATAGGACTCGATGCGCAGCTCTTGCAACGTAATGTCCTGCGGGGTCCCGAAGGTCGTCACGGTCGTGAAAAAGCGGCAGGTGAGCGAGTCCTTTTGCAGAACGAGATCGATCGTCGGTCCCGACGGCAGGCGGTTGGCAAGCTCACGCCAGTTTTTGGGTGTGCTCGGCATGTTCTCGATCCTGTTGAACAAGGCTCGTTTGTTCTCGTTGTCGGCGGACGCCACGGTTTCGCGAAACAGGCGCATCAACAGGGTGGAACTCAGGTTTTCCCAGTCCAAGACGTAGGGTTGCAGGCCGTGTTCCGAAAACAGCAGCTCGAAGGCGTTGTTCGATGCCGAGGACGGGTCGGCAAGAAACAGCGCCGACATCGCGGCGGAACCGTTGTTTTGCCGGACTATCGTCCAATCCGCGTCCATCACGATGGCGGGGTAGGGTTCATGTTTGTCCAGGATGCGCTGTAGCGCCTCGTCGACCTGACTAAACGCGGGTGATTCCAACGAGCTTTCGGCGTAAACGCCGGCAAAGCCGGCCGCGCTCAATAGCAGGTTTCGATCGCGCAGGGGCAGGTCCATCGCATTGGACAAGCGCAGAATCATCGCCCTGCTCGGGCGGTTTCGACCGGTCTCGAGGAAGCTGACGTGTTTGCTGGATACGCCCGCTTGCAGGGCCAGGTCGAGCTGGCTGAAGCGATGCGTCTCTCGCCAGTGGCGCAGGACCGCGCCGAACTCCGATACGCCGATTGCGGACATGGGACTCTCCATGATCTCGATTAAGGCTTGAGTGTACGCTTAATGGTAAGAGCCGCCATTACCTCAAAGGTTATGAGACCGTTGCGGCAGCTGTCGCCCGCGCATCGTGTTAACAGGCCCTAACACACAGCCGGCAGGGATTACTCGCGTCGTGTTAACAGGCCTTAGTACAGGCTGATCGGTATCCCGAACGGCGGCCTCGAGATCCGAACGTCGTCGGCGCTCGCCATCTCGTTGATCCAGTGGGACGCGTCCAGCACCCTGTCTGCGATGTCCGGGAACAGCTGTATGTCGCCAAACGGTCTCGTGAAGTCGTCGAAATGGATAGCGAACACGCGACGCGCACCCGTTGCGGTAACCGTTTCCTGCCAATACCGGCGAGTGTATTCCTCACCGAGCGACGCGAGTCCCGCGACGCTGATCAAAGCGACGTCGGCTTTCACGCCCGCAAGTTTTCCTTCGACAAACCCGGCGCTCCCCTGCACCAGAGCAGAGCCACCCGGGTGTTCGATCAATACAGAGGCGGCGGTGCCCCCCTTCCATGACCCGACTCGCGCGGGCTGTTCCAGGGGTTCGTTGATGATCCCGGAAAACCACCCTTGATCCCCCGGCCCGATCGGCGCGTGCGCCGACTCGATGAGCGTAATCGTGAAATCCCCGAAATGACGCACTTCGCCGCTGGCGAGAATTTGGTATTGGTCGACCGGTACGCTTGCACCGCGTGCGACGTTTGCCGTGGATTCCGAGCCGAGAATGACCGCCGTCGAACGGTTTGCGACGTTGCCGGCGTCAATCACATGATCGAAGTGCGAGTGCACGGGGACGATCGCGGCCAGCCGCTGGATGCGAAATTCGTCCATCGCGTAGTTAATCGTCGCGATGTCGGAGCGAATCTTGCGTTGCAATGCGATGTCGATCGCGCTCGGCCGGGTAAAGGTCCCATCGATCAGTATCTGGGTTTCACCGTCGTCAAAAAGCAGCGTCGTTATGCCCAGCCACGTTACCGTGACCGACGTTTCCGCGGCTGGCGCCGTTTCGGCGACCGGCCAGGGCAGTTCGCTGAGCGGTGCGCGCTCCCGCCAAAGCCAGGCCGCAGCGGCGGCGCCCAGAGCAACTACCAGAAAAACGCCGGCCGCCGCGTACGCAGTCCATCGAAACGCTTTGCTCATTCGCCGACTTTATCACCAATATCGCTCCACCCAATACACCGGTCGATCCGGACATGTTGCGGGAACGTCCCCGACGCCGCGATCCGGGCCGGGTTGCGGTCCGGGGTTAAGGGGTCGTCAGCCGAAACTGAGCTGCGCGTCGAAATCCTTGCGCGATTCCTCGTCGGTGAGGGCGGACGATTTGACGGTCAGCCAAATCGAATTCCAATCGTCGACTTTGGACGGACCAAACTCGAATTTCGTGATGAAGCTGTCCAGTTCGCTCACGTGGATGACGTTTTTCCGCCGGTCCGCAGTGAACTCCACCTTGCCGGTGAATACGACGAGATTCGCAACCGGCAGATTGGGAATCACTTTTCGCAGGGCGCGTGCACGCCCCTCGTTTTGAATCTGCGGGTTCAGAAACCGTCGGCGGCGCACACCGTCGACGTTGGTCCACTGTGGGTCGTCCGGTTCGCCGAAGACCACGCCGTTGTAATGTTTCGTCTGTATGCAAATAATGCCGGCGGAGGTCAGGATCGCGTGGTCGATCCGTGTCAACCCGCCGTATGCGCCGGGAAAAATGAAGTCGTGGAGCACATCCGTGCTCCTGTTTTTGAGTATTCGCGTGATGCGACGATCGCCGAGTTCTTCCTTGACCTTATGAATCAGCGCGACGACGGTAGGTCGAAGAAGCAGCGTCAAGATGAGTCCCGTCGCGATAGCGAGCATGGCCAGGGCCGGACCGACGTTGGTCACCCCCGTCACCGGAGGGGCGTCAGCGACGGCTTGCTGGGCTGCTGAAAACGCCGGGGCTCCCAGGAGCAGACCGCTCGCCGGCACGAAATGTGCGAGTCGTCGAAGCATGGGGCGAGACTAGGGGAGTTGGCCCGGCGGCGCGCCGAAATGGGTCACGTTTTGGCAAGCGAGGCGCGGGAATCGGACCGCGGGTCGCAAACCCGTTGGTGTCGTCGCCGGTCGTCAGCTCAGGTTTCGCCGTTGTCCGGGCACGGATACGGTAGGTAATAGCCGTCGAACCGTTTGAGGCGCATCGGCACGCCGAAGGTCGCGCTCAGATTCTTCTCGTTCAGGACGCAGGCTTTGTCGCCGTCGGCGACAATTTTTCCCTCACGTAATAGCACGACCCGCTGTATGTCCGGCGGAATCTCGTTGAGATGATGCGTGACCAGAATGATGCTGCGGCCTTCCGCAATGAGCCGGCGAACCCGTGCGAGGTAGTCGAAGCTCGCGGCAAGATCCAGGCCCGTCGTCGGCTCGTCGAGTACCAGCGTCGCGGGGTCATGAACCAGCGCTCGGGCAAGCAGGCAACGTCGCTGTTGTCCCGTCGACAGGTGCCCGAGGGGCACGTCGGCAAATTCCGCGACGTTCAGATCGGCCATGATCGAGCCCGCCCGTTCGCGCTGGGCCGGAGACACGCGGCCCGCGAGCGAGCCGTGCGTGCCCACGCTGGAGAAGAACCCCGACAGTACGACATCCAAACCGCTGGTCTTGCGCGTATAACGGGAATGCAGATCGTCCGACACGATGCCAATCCGCGCCCGGAGCTCCCAGACGTTCCAGGTCTCTTTTCCGAGCAGGCGCACCCACGAGTCGGGTTTGATTACCGGATAAATCTCGCGATTGACAACTTTGAGCAGCGTCGTTTTGCCCGCGCCGTTCGGACCGAGGACGGCCACCTGCTCGTGTTGCCGGATGCTCAGAGTGAGGCCGTCGAACACCCGCGTCGCACCGCGGAAAAGCGTGGCATTGTGTATGTCAATCAGCGGAGCGTCGGTCATTCTGGAGCCTATTTCATAACGGCATTGTGAGAGTTCGGCCGGCGTATTGTACGACCGGCCGGCGGACCCGTCAGGCTTCCTGGGCGCGCCACGCGCCCCCGCGGAATACGAGCAGGGCGATAAGGGTCAACAGTGTCTCCGAGACGACAATAGCGGTAAACACTCCGTTAGGGCCAATCCCGAGCGACGTCGCCAGCCAATAGGCCGCCGGAATCTGAACGATCCAGAAGCAGATGAAGTTCATTATCGACGGTGTGCGCGTATCGCCTGCGCCGTTGAGCGCCTGGATGACGATCATGCCGGCCGCGTAAGCCGGGTAGCCGATGCCCATGATGCGCAGGCAGTTGCTGCCGTAACGAAGAATGTCGGCATCGCTCGAAAACCAGCTCACTATCGTGGGCGCGAAAACCAGTAGGCACGCGCCAAGGACGCTCATGAAGAACACGTTGTACTTGGCGGCTTTCCAAACGGACTGTTCCGCCCTGTCGGGTTTACCGGCGCCGAGGTTCTGCCCGACCAGGGTTGCAGCGGCGTTTCCGAGACCCCAGGCGGGCAATATCGCAAACTCGATCAGCCGCAGCGATATCGTGTATGCGGCGATCGGGGCGCTTCCGTATATCGCGACGATGCGCATGATCGCGATCCAACTCGACGTTGCGATCAAAAACTGGCCGACGCCGCCGACGGAAATGAGGATCAGGCGTTTGATCAACGCAGGAACGATGACGAGGTGCCTCGGTTTGAGGCGTAAACGCCCGTTGTCGGTGAACAGGTAATAGGCCAGATAGACGACGCCAATACCGCGGCCGATGGTCGTCGCGACCGCCGCGCCGGTAACACCGAGTTCGGGGAACGGTCCCACACCGAAGATAAGACATGGATCCAGTACGATGTTGATCGCGTTTGCCAACGTCAAGGCGCGCAGCGCCACCGGCGCGTCGCCGGCTCCGCGAAATGCCGCGTTCAGCAAGAATAGAAAAAGGATGCTCGCCGAACCGCCCAGCAATACCGAGGTAAAGCCGGTGCCGGTTTCGATGACCGAATCGCTTGCGCCCATCAGCCTTAGCAAGTCGGCGGCATAGGTCGTGCCGGCTATCCCGATCGCAGTTGCGAGCACTGCGCCGATCCAGATCGCCTGCCCGGTTACCTGAGCGGCCGCATCCGGATCCTTGGCGCCTATCCGTCGTGAGACCATCGCGGTGACGCCCATGCCCAGGCCGATCGCCACCGCGTATAAGACCGTTATCAATGCCTCGGTTATGCCGACAGCCGCAACGGCGTCGGTTCCCAGGCGGGAGACGAAAGCAATGTCGACTACCGCAAAGACGGCTTCCATCGACATCTCCAGCATCATCGGTATCGCCAGTAAGCCGAGCGCGCGGCCGACCGGCCCGGTCGTGAAATCGGTTTCGTTGTCTTGTAACGCCTCGTTGAAGAAATCTCTGCCGCGGCGCCAGAGCGATTCCTGCGGTTGTTGTTGGTCTGTTGAGTAAGTCATGTCCTGATACTCTGTCCGTCGTGCCGCTCGGTTTTCGGGCGCACGACCTTATGTTCCGGAGTTTGCAGCCGGAATCAGTACGACAAAGTTGAATTCAGGCTACGAGAGGTGCTGCGTGCTGTGCGTCGGTCGGGTGATGCGGAGTCGCATTGCGAGAGACATTGGCACGAGCCGAACCACAGCGGTGATTGGAGTTTTTGGGCTGCCGATTCTCATGAATTGCTCGTTTGCGGTGTTGCCTGATAGGAACTTATGCCGTGCATGCTAAACGATTACGATCCATTGTCAACGATCGATTTGACAAATAGGGTATGACGCGGCGACTCGAGTGCCGGTTTTGGGCCCACCGTCCGTCCGCGGGCGCGATGGACGGGTGCTACCAACGAGTGATTTGATTAGACTACGACCCTCGATGGCCATGCTGAATCCGAAAAATACGGCCGTCATTCAGTGCTCTCACGCGACAGAACATCTGGTATCTTGACCGCCGGGTAAGGGGACGAGACATGCAAACACCGAGAACGGGACTTCGCGGCGTTGCGGGGGTGGCTGTTGTCATGACCTGGGCAACGGTAGCCGGCTGTACATCGGAGGCGCCGCCTGACGGCGAAGTATCGGAGGCACCCGCGGCCAGTGCCGAGCCGGCACCGCAGGCTGCCGCGGAAGTCGGGACGCCGCCCTCGCGTCCGGTTGTCGCCGAAGCGCTTCCCTACGGCGAAGTGGACGACAGGCTCGTTTACGGCTATTTCGCGATTCCCGCCGATATGATTGACCCGTTACCCGCTGTCGTCCTCGTGCACGATTGGTGGGGGCTGAACGAGCAGACTCGCGTCATGTCCGAGCGCCTCGCCGCCGAAGGCTACATCGTGTTGGGTGTCGATCTCTTTGGCGGTCAAACGGCAAGCTCGCTGTCGGAAGCGCGCAGTTTGGAAATCGCCGTTGTCGAAAACCCGGCGTTGGCGATTGAGAACATGCGGCAGGCTTTCGACTTCATACTGCACACCGCGGGCGCGCCGCGCGTCGCGACCCTGGGTTTGGGTTTCGGTGGTTCATGGTCGCTGAATGCTGCGCTCGAGTTTGGCGAGGAAGTGAGTGCGAGCGTGAATTTTTACGGTCAGGTGCACGATGACCCGGAAAAGCTCGCTCGGATCAACGGACCTATCCTCGGCTTGTTCGCCGAGAACGATCGCGCCGTGCCGGTGGAAACCGTGGGCAGGTTCGAGGCGGCGCTCGAAGCGTTGGACAAAGACTATGAAATCATCGTCTACCCGGGCGTGCGCCGTGGCTTCGCCGATTCGCTTTCCGATGGGTTTGATGGCGATGTCGCCAAGGACGCTTGGGACAAAGTCGTCGAATTTCTCGAGCTGAGACTGGAGCCTGCCTCGAAATAGATCGTGGTCGCGTCGGGACCGCCGAACCCGATAAGCTATTCGGCCGTTTCGTCGACGGACCCGCAGACCAGTGTGACGTCCAGCGGCGCCGTTGTGTAAACGATCTCCCTTTCACTTTCAGTGACGCACAACAGCGACGCGTTAGCCGACAGCGCCGCGGGCAGCGTCAACGACTCGCCGCGTTGAGCGGATGAGTCCTTGTCGGGGTCGTCGGGTTCGGCGCTACAAAAATCCGTGACCGGCACGGGGGCGATTTGACTGGCCGGCACCGTCAGGCGCAGTTCCGACTCCGCGGTTCCGTCCTCGAGTTGTTCCGCGTCGAGGGTTTGACGACTGTCGGCAACCGTCAGCGAAATCGAGCCTGCTCGAAAAGGTTCCGCGCAGACAGGGCGCAGCCGGAAGACGAATTCGAGCGCCGGAAGTCTGAGCGAAGCTCTGCCGTTTCCGCTTTCCGAAACAGCGACGGTGGCTGCCGTGGCCCCGACCTGCAGCGAATGTGTGCGCTCTGCGTCGGCAACGGCATCCGCCGTCAGGCAGGCCGACAGCGCGCACAGGACGGAACGGGTAGCTATTCTCATGACGCTAAGGCTACGACACCTTCGTCGAAATACTCAAATCGTGCATGCGGCTGCGTGCGAGATGGTAACCTGTGTTTCCCGTTCCCCGACGCCCGGTGTGAAGGTTTGTTCAAGAGTTACCCGTACAAGCTGGCTCGGCGTATCGCCATATCCATCGTTGGCGCCAGCGTTCTACTCGTCGGCGTCGTAATGATCGTGGCGCCGGGGCCGGCGTTCATCGTGATTCCGGTCGGCCTTGCAATTCTCAGCATCGAGTTTGCATGGGCGCGACATTGGTTGAAAAAGCTTCGGGAGACGATCAGCCGGCAGGGGGCCGAGAGCCGGGGGAAGCGAGCCGAGTCGCATCGCATAGACGGCTGAACGTAAACGGCGGACGGTTGCCGGGAAAAAAGAAAGGAGCCGGAGAAACTGAATCTGAAGTTTCGTCAGCGGGCCGATCCGACATGGAGCGGTCTCCGGCTCCCCAGGTGAGCGGCAAGGGGGATGCCGCCGGACCTTTCGGTCCTAGCGCCGGTCCTCAGACCGGCAATTCTGCGGCGCTACCGAGCGGGAGTCGGGGGGAGCGACGTCCCGGCCGGCATTGCGCCGCCGAATGTGGTTGCCTAGTTGGCTGCAACCTGTAAAGACTTGCGGCCGATCAGGCTTAAATCAAGGTCGAGTTTGCTCGCGTTGGCGATCGACTCGACGGCCTCGTCAACGGCCTCCTCGGTCGCGTCAGCCGCCAATTCGACGCTGGTTTGCGCCGCGTCCGTGTCGATGCGGCGTTCGTCGGCGGCGACTTCTGCGCCGAGTATCGATACCGACCAGAAGAGCGTTAAGCCGACAATCAGCAGGATGGACAGGATCTGTCCGGTTCTCGTGTTCATAACCCTATTTCCTTACGTTACAGTGCTTCCTGCTGTGCTGCCCAAGCGCAGTTCGCTGAAGCGACATTCCAATGCTTTTGCCTATTGCACGACGCGTGCCAATTTGAAAAATAACCGTTTCTCAAAGACTTAACTAAAATCTGCGAGTTACGGAAAATCGTAAAACACGGAATTTCGTAGGCAGGATTACGGAATTCCGTATAGAATTCGGCGATGCCGACTGCCCGCCAGCCACCCGCCAAGTCCACCGGAACCGAGCCTGCCGATTACCGTTGGTTGTTTCGCAAATCGCCGGTGATGGCCACGTCCATCGGCGAGGACGGCGTTTACCGCGACGTGAACGACGCGTTTCTTGCGCGGCTCGGGTTTGAACGCGAGCAAATGGTTGGCCACCGTCCGAGCGAGTTCGTGACGGCCGAGAGCGCGCTGCGTATCGAAAACGAGCTGATGCCGACGCTGCGCCGGACGGGCAGGCTCGAAAACAAACCCATCCTGTTCCTCACGCGGGCCGGCGAAACGGTGAATTGCCTGACGAATTCCATTGTCGAATATGCGGCGGACGGACGTTTTGCAGGCACGATCGCCGTCTACCACGAGGTTGCCGACATCACCTGGGCCGACTCGAAATATCGGCAGCTCTATCGCTCGACTCCGGCGATGCTGCATACGGTCAATGCGGAAGGCTCAATCGTCGCCGTGACCGACCATTGGTTGCAGAAGATGGGTTATGCGCGCGAGGAGGTTGTCGGCCGGTCGATCATCGAGTTCTACAGCGAATCCGATCGTAAGCGCTTGGATAGCGAGCGTGAGTTCAACAGCGAGTTCCGCAATCAGAAGCGGCAGCTGGTCAACAAGCGCGGCGACGTTCTCGACGTCGTCATGTCGGCGATTCCGGACCGGGACGAGGCGGGCAGAATCCGTCGCTGGCTCGTTGCGTCGAAAGACCTGACGGAGCGGAATCGAGCCGAGCGGGAACTCAGGGCAGCGCTTGCCGAGAACGCGCGACTGCGCGAGGAACTGGAGCGAGAGCGCGATTACCTCCGCGAGGAGGTAAACGTCGCGATGAACTTCGGCCGTATCGTCGGGCAGAGTCCGGCCCTGAAGCAAATGTTGGCGCAGATGGAGGCGGTGGCGCCGACGCCAGCCAACGTACTCGTTTTGGGCGAGTCCGGCGTCGGCAAGGAACTCGTCGCCAGAGCGATTCATGCGCGCAGCCCGCGTGCGGAAGCGCCGCTGGTCAAAGTCAATTGCGCGTCTATCCCGAAAGAACTCTTCGAGAGTGAGTTTTTCGGTCATGTGAAGGGCGCGTTTACCGGTGCGCATCGGGACCGGGTCGGCCGTTTCCAATTGGCTGACGGCGGCACCATTTTCCTGGACGAGGTGGGCGAGATTCCGCTGGAATTGCAGGGAAAACTGCTGCGCGTACTTCAGGAGAGTGAGTTCGAGCGGGTCGGGGACGACGTCACCCGGACGGTGGACGTGCGCGTCATTGCCGCAACGAACCGCGATCTGGAGCGCCTCGTCCTCGACGGGGAGTTTCGTGAAGACTTGTTTTATCGCCTGAGTGTATTCCCGATACGCGTGCCGCCGTTGCGCGAACGCAGCGAAGACCTGATTCAGCTCGCGCAGCATTTTCTCGACGCGGCCTGCCGTGACTTCGGCCGCAGCCCGTTGACGTTGACGCGGGCGCAGGTCCAGACAATCCAGGCGTACGACTGGCCGGGCAATATCCGTGAGCTCAAAAACGTGATCGAGCGCGCCGTTATTCTGTCGCACGGCAATCTGTTGCGGCTGGATCTGTCTCTGCCGCAGGTGACGGCGTCAGGCGAGGCGACCTCGCCCACGGAGAAAACGGCACCGGCGGTGCCGGAGGCGTCGGCCGACGGTATTCTGACCGAACGCGAAATCAAGACGCTGCAAAAGAACAATATGCTGGCCGCGCTGGAAAAGGCCGGGTGGCGCGTCTCCGGACGCGGCGGTGCGGCGGAGCTGCTCGGCGTCCGGCCTACGACCCTTGCGGACCGGATCAAGGCTTTTAACATCAAGAGGCCGCGGTAGAGACGGTGTTGGTCGACCCTGAACGCGCGCGACGCGACGCTATATCGAAGAGCGTTGTTTTGGCCGCCCGTCACCGACTGCTATCATCACGCGTGGTTTTCCGCCGTCCGTTCGGTGAGCGCTTGTTTCCTGAAATTTCGACAAAACCCGACCCGTCGATTCGGCTTGCTTCGAGAATCGGAGTGCTGACGTTGATGGCGGTCTTGATGCCGACGCTCGTGATGGCCGACGCGGTGCCCTCGGCACGCGCGCCGGTCGAAAACGAGCTGCCGCTTCGCGTGCGCAATGCGCTTGGTTATCGTAGCGTGCCGGCGGAGAGTCTGAGCCTTTACGTTTACAACCTCGAAACCGGGGAAACCGCCCTGTCCTGGAACGCCGACGAGCCGAGAAATCCCGCGTCGGTCATGAAGCTCCTGACGACCCTGGTTGCTCTGGACTCCCTGGGACCCGCCTACCGCTGGCGTACGGAGGCCTATGCACTCGGAGATCTGTCGGGTGACGTGCTGCAAGGCGACCTTCTGCTCAAGGGATATGGCGATCCTTTTCTGGTTACCGAACGCGTCTGGCAGATGTTACGTAATTTGCGGCGCGCGGGTCTGCGTTCGATTTCCGGTGATCTACTGATTGATGACAGCTATTTTCAGGTGCTGAATCACGATCCGGCGGCATTCGATCGACAGCCGCTGCGCGCCTATAACGTTGCGCCTAATGCCCTGATGATGAACTTCAAGGTCGTTCGCTATTTTTTTGCGCCCGATCCGCCAAAGAACGCCGTCACGATCCGTATAGACCCTGAACTCAACAATCTGAAAATCGTCAATCGTCTGTCGATAATGCAGGGAAGCTGCCGCGGCTATCAGCGCGGTATCACGATCATCCCGAATGCCGAAAACGACCAGGTCACTTTCAGCGGGAAGTTTCCGAGCGGCTGCGAAGTATATGCGATGGACCGAACCGCGCTGGATCACAACGCCTTCACGTACGGCTTGTTCAAGTCCCTGTGGCGGGAGGTCGGTGGAGTATTCGAGGGCGGGTGGCGCAACGTTGCCAGCGATTTGGAGGAAGAGCCCATCCTCACGTTCGAGTCCTGGCCCCTGGCCGACGTAATCAGCCGTGTCAACAAGTACAGCAACAACGTCATGGCGCGGCAGCTCCTGTTGACGCTGGGCGCGGAAACGTTCGGCGCGCCCGGTACCGAGGCGAGCGGCAGGCGGGCGGTCAGCGAATGGCTGGCAGAACACGGTTTCGACAACGCCGATCTTACGTTGGCCAACGGCGCGGGCCTGTCCCGCTCCTCACGCGCGACGGCGAAACAGATGGCGGACTTGCTCCGATACGCCTACGACCGACCCTATATGCCCGAATTCCTGTCGTCGATGTCCTTGACCGGTCTGGACGGCACGACGTCGAGACGTTTCGACGACAACGATCAGTTGACCGGCAGGGCGCACGTCAAGACCGGGTCGCTGGATCACGTCAGCGCGATTGCCGGATACGTCCAGGCGCGTTCCGGTCAACGCTATGTCGTCGTCACGATGCAGAATTACGAAGACATTCACCGCGGTCCCGGTGAGGAGGTGCAGGAGGCGCTCCTGCGCTGGGTTTACGAACGCTAGGGCCGCACGGCGGTAAATCCGAAAGCGGTTTCTCGAGCTTGTCGTCCAAAAGATGCGGTTCCTGGACGGCGGCCGTTTCCCAAGGCGGCTGGACCCGTTCGTTGGAGGGCGGCGGGCACCCGGGCGTCGGCGTTCTGCGACAGCTCGGCGTCCTCAATTTCCCGGTCTGTGTAGTAAACTCCACCGATTGGAGGGCGTGAACCGGCATCCCAGCGTGCCGTGTTCTACGAGGGTTCGCCACGGAGAAGTGTAATGCGTGTATTAGTCGGGGCCGTCGCGGTTCTCGCGATGCCTCTTACGGCGGCGGCAGAAACCGCCTATGTCACCGATAACCTGCGTCTCGGCCTGCACCGGGCCGAGGATACCAGCGACCGTGCGTTTCGGACTTTGGAGAGCGGTCAGGAAGTCGAGATTCTCAACCGTGATCGCAACTACGCGCAGGTACAGCTGCCTGACGGGACGCTCGGCTACGTCAAAGTCGCGTATTTGGTCGACGACAAGCCTGCCAAGCTGATCGTGAATCAGACTCGGGCCGCCAACGAAGAGCTGCAGCAAAAGCTCGCTGAGTTGAACGCTGCGTTTTCACAACCCGCTGCGACAATCGCGTCGTTGGAAAAACAGCTGGCCGACGGCAAGGCGGCGCTGGAGGAGGCCTCGGCGAAATCGGCCGAGCTGCAAGAAGAGAACCAGTCGCTGAAAAACAGACAGGGCCAATACAAGTACAGCGTCCCGATCACATGGGTTGGCGGTGCTCTGGCCGTTATTCTGCTGGCCGGTTTTCTTGGTGGCCTCTGGTGGACGGATTACCGCAGCCGCAAGCGACACGGCGGAATTCGCATCTACTGATTCCGCCGCCGGCCCGCAGGGTCCGGACGTTCCGTGTTAGGTGACCGGTGACTGGGACGCCGTCAGCGGCAGGTGCGTATTCTGCTCGCGATAGTGCCGAGAGGTTACATCTCGAATCTCGTCAACTTCTTTCATGATCGACCGTGCCCGGCTGATGACCTGATGACCCGCGAGCGTGATGCCGCTCAGGCTCTTACCCTTGCGCACGAAAAGCTGCACTCCGAGTTCTTCTTCGAGCAGTTTCAGCTGTTTGCTAACGCCCGGCTGAGAGGTGTACAACCGCTCCGCCGCTGCCGTAATGTTCAATCCGTTGTCAACGATTGCCAGCAGATATTTTAGTTGCTGTAGTTTCATGTCCGCCCCGCCCCGAGGTGCCTCAATCCATTTGAGTAGACCGGAGTGCGATTGGAACGTTTCATAAAAAGTGCCGGCAATCGTCACAAAACCATGGTTTTTTTATATTGATCGGTTATTAAGCTGCGAAGTGTGTTGGGCGTTTGCCACAGCTTGCGTCACGCGTTTGCACGACCGGGTCGCCGCGGAAGCCGGCAGCGCCGCCGGCGGTTGAGGTCGTCGGGTCTCTGTTTTCGTTTGGCCCGCGATATGTTCGGAACCGTCTAAATATCGCGTAATTATCTGATCCAATGACGAATTCCGCGGGAAATCAGGCGCCGTTGAGACTCAAGTCACAGCGAAACGGGCCGTACCGTGGCATCGTGCGCGTACTGCCTGATGGTTCACATATTGCGGCCGGAGTATGGAGCACGGATGCCGATGTCTGCCGGTGTACACAACCTGACCACGAGAAAAAACATCGGCGCCGCCAAGGGGCTTTTGCAGTCGCTCGTGCCGAGAGCTCAGTGTTTTTGCTTCTACGACCTCAACCACTGTTGTCTTTGGAGCAGCGACGGCGCCGACGACCATGAGATCGACAGCTTCGTCGGTGACCTTCCGCTCGAAATTCTGTCGGGCGAAGACGCCGATTCGTCCGGCCTGAAACGCACTCTGAACTCAGGCCGAACGGCGTTGATTCTGCCCGTGTTCGATGATCAAAACGAAGGTTTGGGTATCCTGGTGGCCGTGTTCTCGAAGAACGCCGGTAAATCGTCCTGGTTTAACCCAAGCCTGTTGCGCGATATTTTGTTGCCCGCCGTCGAGATCATCGGCGAGACCCTTTGCCTCAACCGGCGGCTTGCGGACGCGTCGTCCGAACGCGGTGAATTGGAGGCGGAGCTGAAGCTGGTATACAAGATCGACGAGAAAATCCACGGCACGTCCCGCAGTCACGCCGGTCTGGCGCAGCTCATCGGACAAAGCGGCAGGTTCCTCGGTATTGCCTACAGCGTCCTCCTGCTGCCGTCAAAGCGCATTCGAATTAGCGCAACGCATTCGACCTGGAAGTCGGTCAACCGGAAAGCGGTGGACAAGTATCTGCTCGAGCATCTCTTCCCTCAGCTCGACGGAAAACGGTCGCCGATGGTTTTCGAGATCGCCGCCATCGAGGGTTCGGATCATGTCGCCGACCAGGGTTATCAAGCCATGCTTTGCCCGTTGTTGGACGCAAGCGGCAATCTCGAGGGCGTAATCGCGCAGCTGTGCCGGGTAGGCGGACAAGCGTTCAACGATAGCCACAAGCGATTCATGGGTCACATCGTTCGCAAGGTTGAATACGTTATCGAGCAGTCATTCGACTCGATGACGGGGTTGATGAATCGATCCGGATTCGAGGCGCAGCTTCACGAGTCTGGCAAAGCGCTGACGTCGAAGAACGACTCGCATCAGATCATCTATTTCGACCTGGACAATCTTCAGCTCGTCAACAATACGTTTGGGCGCGCGGCCGGCGATCAGGTGTTGTTCAGGTTCTCGCAGCTCTTGGAAGACGCGTTGCCGAAGAACGCCGTTGCCACGCGCCTTACCGGCGACGAATTCGCAATTCTGATGACCCACAGCACCCTGGAAGATGCTCTCGCACTGGCGGACTCGGTGCGCAAACAGGGTGACGAATTGCGTTACCTGCAAGGAGACAAGTCTCTGCAGGTGACGGTGAGTATCGGTATTGCGGCGTTCGACGCACGCTCCAACGAGGGGGACGCGCTGACCGCGGCCCGGATTGCCTGCGATTCGGCCAAAGATCATGGCCGGGATCGCATAGAGGTGCATGACCGCGACGATCAAAGCATCATCCGGCGTTACGATGACATGCATTTGATCGCCCAGATTCAGCAGGCTCTGGACGAAGAGGGTTTCAACTTGCGGGCGCAGCCGATCGTCCGCCTGGCCGACAACGCGCCGCCTACCCGATTCGAGATACTGCTGAGAATGCAGGACGCCAAGGGCAACCGAATTTCCTCGACCGCGTTCATTTCGGCGGCGGAGCGTTACCAGTTGATGCCGCAGATCGATCGCTGGGTGTTTTCGACGACAATGCGTAAACTCTCGCGGTACAAGGAGTTCCTGCGCGACGCCGATGCAGTGTTCTCCATCAATCTATCGGGACAGACGCTCGGCGACGACGATATTCTGACGTTCATCGAAGAAGAGATCGAGGCAAGCGGGGTGCCGGCGTCGTCTCTTTGTTTCGAGGTAACGGAGTCGGCCGCGGTCTCGAATCTGCGCAAGGCTCAAACCTTTATGAGCAGTCTCCGCAATCGGGGCTGTCAGTTTGCGCTCGACGACTTCGGCGCCGGGCTGAGTTCTTTCGCCTATCTCAAGAACTTCAAGGTGGATACCTTGAAGATCGACGGAAGCTTCATTCGCGACATCATCGAAAATCGCATCTCCGAATCAATGGTCGCCGCCATCACCCAGGTGGCCAAAGTAATGCAGCTGGAGACGGTTGCGGAATACGTGGAGAGCCCGGAGACCAAAAAACTCATCAAGAAACTCGGGGTGGATTTTGCGCAGGGGCACGCCGTCGGCAAGCCGGCGCCGCTCGATTCGGTTCTGGAGGAGTTGACCACCGAGGAGCAATCGGCCTGAGTCGGGCCGTCAAAAAATCCCGGCTTCCAGACCCGCGGCCAACGTCATTCCGAGTTCCTCGCAGTCCGTCAGCCTGCTCTCGTCAAATTCGCCGGCGATCAGCACGGGTTCCTGCACCTGCCTCAGCGATAGCCCGACCAGGATACGGTTGATGCTGTTGATAGCGCCGGTTCCGTCGTTGCCCGCGCGCACGAATAGTGCGTAGGGAAGGCCATCGACGTTGCCAAGTGACGGATAATAGACTCGGTCTAGGAAATACTTCATCGCGCCGCTCATGTAACCGAAATTCTCAGGCGTGCCGAGGATCAGTCCGTGCGCCCACAGGACGTCCTCGACGTCGGCTTCGAGCGCGTCCTTGTAGCGGACGTCGATGCCGGAAATGTCCTCGGAACGGGCTCCCGCGAGGACGGCCTCGGCCATTTTTTGCGTCGAGCCCGACTGTGAGTGATAGACGATCAGTAAGTGCCGCGTCGAGTGCATTGCCCAATTCCGGTGTGTGTCGTGATCTCCAATGGTACTCTGGCGGGCCTCGGGGTCACCAGGTAACGCGAATCAAGTGTCAACGGGTCCTGGTCAAAACGACTGGAACGGCCAATGAACGTCGAGCTGAAGGGCAAGCTCGCTACGGCCGTCGCCGCGCTGCCCGACGCGCTGCGGGACGGGCCTCGCAACTGGTTCGATCGCCTCGGGGCGCGTCACGCAGACGCCCTCGATCGCCTCGAGGCGTCCGACTTCGATATGGGTGGGCTGGTGAGGATGCTCGCGTGTAGCGAGTTTGCGGCCGGCGTCCTGCTGCGTCGCTGGGAGTGGTTTTTATCGGAAGCCGAGCGCGGGGAGTTTGCCCAATCGCTGAAGCGGGCCGAGTTGGAGCGCCGGTTCAGCGAGCTGCAAGAGACGTCGATCGACAAGAACGAATTCATGAAACGGATTCGGGAGCTGCGCAACGAACGCCTGGTCTGCATCCTGTGGAACGACCTGATCGCAGGACATGGCCTTCAGCGGACGCTTGAATCGCTTTCCGATCTCGCGGACTGTGCGGTGGCCGCGGCCATCGAGTTTGCCCGCAGGCAAATGACCCATCGATACGGCGAACTCGTGTATGACGGCAAAAGAGTGCCCCTGGTCGCGCTTGCGATGGGCAAGCTGGGCGGCCGCGAGCTGAACTTTTCCTCCGATATCGACCTCGTGTTCGTCTACTCCGCCGACGCTATGACGACCGGCAGCAAGCCCGTCTCGGCACACGAGTTTTTTACCCGCGTCGTTCGCCAGACCGCCTCCGTCTTGGAGGAGGTGACCGCGGACGGGTTCGTCTATCGTGTCGACACGCGCTTGCGTCCCTTCGGGGACAGCGGCCCGCCGGTGGTCAGCCTCGCCGGCTTCGAGCGATATCTGCTGCAACACGGTCGCAGCTGGGAGCGTTATGCCTACATCAAAGCCCGGCCGATAGCGCCAGCCGGCGACGCGGAAAGCATGGATGGGATGATGGAGGACGTTGTCCGGCCGTTCGTTTATCGGCGCTATCTGGACTACGGCGTCTTCGAGTCCTTACGTGAAATGAAGGCCCTGGTCGCCGCCGAGGTGCGGAAACGGGAGCTGATGGACGACGTCAAGCTGGGACCGGGCGGAATTCGCGAAATCGAATTCATCGTCCAGGCGCTGCAGCTGGTGCGCGGCGGCAGTGTCGCCGGTTTGCGGACCACCCGGCTTCGGGATGCGCTCGAAAACGCGGTTGACGATCACAATCTCACGGGCGAGACCGCGGCTGGGCTGCTGCGCGCCTACGAGTTGCTCCGTCGTGTCGAAAACTACCTGCAGGCCTGGCGCGATCAGCAGACTCACGTGCTGCCGGCGTCGTCGGTTGAGCAAGAAAGACTTGCGTACGCGATGCGTTATTCGTCGTGGGCCGAACTCGAACGCGATCTTGCCGATGCGCGCAGGTTCGTCAGCGATCAGTTTGCCGCCATTGCGTTTCGGGATTCCGGCGCCGCCGCCGGCGGCGCGGACGATCCGGGTTTTGCGGCGTTGTGGGGTCGGCGCGCATCCGAGGAGGAGTGGAATCACAGCCTTTCGGCGTGCGGCTACGACGAATCGCGGGAGGTGGCGCGAGCCGTGGCCTCTTTTGCAGAGCTTCCAAGCACGCAAAGGATCGATACGATCGCGGCGGAGCGGCTGCGGCAGTTCATGCCAATGCTGCTGAGACTGCTGCGCGATAGAAGCAAGCCGGCAACGACGCTAAAACGCGTCTTGGGCATTGTCGACCGCGTTCTGCGCCGCAGCGCCTATCTTGCGCTGCTCAACGAAAACCGAGTGGTGCTCGAGCGCTTGATCGAGCTCTGCGAGGCCAGCGGATACCTGGCCAATGAAGTTGCGCGATTCCCCGTGTTGCTGGATGAACTGATTGATCCGCGGCGCTATCTGGAAGCGCCGGGAGCGCTGGAGATTCGCGCCGATCTCGAACAGCGCGGTGCCGCCGTCGATCCCGCCGACAGTGAACGCCAGGTCGAGATCATGACGGAGTTCAAAAGGGCAACGCTGTTCCGGCTGGCCGTTGCCGACTTCAACGGCAGCATCTCCACGATGAAGGTCAGTGATCGCCTTACCGATATCGCCGAGCTGATCCTCTCGCGAGCGCTCGCGCTCGCGCACGCCGACCTGGTTGCCCGCGTCGGCGTTCCGCGCTACCGAATCGACGGACGTCAGCACACGGCCGGTCTGGGCGTTATCGCCTACGGTAAGCTGGGCGGCATGGAGTTGTCCTACGGGTCGGACCTCGATCTCGTTTTTGTGCATGATTCGCGCGGCGAGCAACAGCAGACGGATGGCCCCAAACCCGTCGACAACGCGGTGTTCTTCGGCCGCCTCGCGCGGCGATTGGTGCACTTCCTCACGACGCAGACGGGATCGGGCGCCCTGTACGAAATCGATACCCGTTTGCGGCCCAGCGGCCGATCGGGGCTGATAGTGACGAGCATCGACGCGTTCGAGCGGTATCAGGTGGAGAACGCGTGGACCTGGGAGCACCAGGCCCTGCTGCGCGGCCGCGCCGTAGCGGGCAGTTCCGTCGTGGCCCGGGAATTCGAGCGCATCCGCGCTCAGACGTTGCGCGAGCGGGTACGACGCGATTGTCTGAAGGAGGACGTCGTATCGATGCGCGCAAAGATGCGCGCGCAGCTCGACAAGAGCGACGCCGAACGGTTTGATCTGAAGCAGGGGTCCGGCGGAATCGCCGACATTGAATTCCTGGTGCAATACCTTGTCTTGTTGAACGCTGCGTCACATCCGGCGGTAATCCACTACTCCGATAACATCCGCCAACTCGGTACCCTGGCGGCAGCCGGTTGCCTGTCGGAAGAGGAAAGCCGCCGATTGCAGGAAATTTACCGGCGCTACCGCGCGCTGACGCACCGGCTTGCGCTCGACGACAGGCCCGCGTACGTCCCCGCCGAATCCCTGCAGGAAGAACGGCGGTTCGTCCACGATCTCTGGCTGCGGAAGCTCGGTCCGGTGAACCTGTGACGAAGCATTACTGCGCCTGTGCGGCATTGTTATACTTGATGCCTTTCAGCAGGCGCTGGTCCACCAACCCGCCAAACCAATCGCGGACCTTTGAAAAGGATACCCAGTTTAGTGAGAACACGTTCAGGCACGGTCGAACAGGACCTGATTCCGGCCAACGCACAACACCGCTACGAGGTGCGTCCAAGAGATTTGCCCTTGTCATGCCCGATGCCGGGAATGTATCTGTGGAATTCCCATCCCAAGGTGTATCTGCCCATTCAGGAAACCGGCCAGGCGAAATGTCCCTACTGCGGCGCCGCCTACGAACTGAAGCGCGAAGAATGAGCCGCCTGCGGCGGCTGCGAGCGATCGGTATCCGGGTCGCGGTCGGGTTGTCCCGAGCAGGCCTGGCGGGTTGCGGGCAAAAAAGCGCCGAGCCGAAAAGTACCGCGTAAAAGCCGTCAAATTACGCGAAATTCGTCGAAAAGGGACGTTCTTGCTTGATCGTAAAGCGGGGCGAGGGTGAAGGACCGGCGTTGCGTCGACCGATAAAATCACTGAAATAGCAAAAAAGAGCCATGAAAATTCGAGAAAATCCGGAAAAATTGCACCCTTGTTTCCTCAGTCACCGGATTTGCCATTGGCGGCGACAGGTCTGCCGATATTCGTTGGCCGCGGATGGCCGGGACGCCCGGGTTTTGCTTCAAAAAGCCGCTTAAAATTCCTTATCTTCGTTATAAAAACGCTGAAATCTCGAGAAATGACCGACATCCGTTTTTTTGCAGGACTTCGCTGGCAGGCAGATCGCCGGCCGGCGGCGGCGCGACGATCCGGCCGTTTCGAGACGCCGACGAGCGACGACGCTGTCCCGGGTTGAATGCGCTCCTCCGACGAAAACGGTAACGCGGACGAACGTCTCCTCGATCCGCTAAGCACGCACGAGAGCATTGAAAGAAACGCCGGCGGCGCGGTCATTTACGATTCGTCGATCATCGACGGCGTGTCCGAAAAAACGTTTTCGGCATCCGCCTGGAGACACGTGAAACCGATCGACAACGTCCTTCAATCCGGCGGACGCGGCTACACGTTGATCATCGGCGACGGAACGCGGGAATACGTCCTGCGGCACTATCGACGGGGCGGCTTCATCGGGCGATTTGTCCGCGACAGTTATGTGTGGGTCAGCGAGGACGCAACAAGATCCTTCGCCGAATGGCGTCTATTGCAGAAACTGGTGAAAATGGGTTTGCCGGTGCCGACGCCGGCGGTTGCGCGCTATTGCAAAAAGGGTCTGGTTTATTCGGCGGACATCATCACGGTACGCGTGCCCGGCATTCGGCCGCTGTCGGTGAGACTTACCGAAGGCGCGGGCGGCGAGGAGTTCTGGCGCGCGCTCGGGCAGGCGATATGTCGTTTTCACGATCGCGGGGTCAACCATGCCGACCTGAGTTCGCACAACGTACAGATGGATGAGCGCGGAGAAGTGTGGCTGCTGGATTTCGACCAGGCGAAGCTGATGCCGGCGGGCACGTGGCGTCAAAAAAACCTGGCGCGCCTGCACAGGTCGCTGCAGAAGATCCGCCGACTCGATCAGCGTGTGCGCTACAGCAATAGAGATTGGGAGCACTTTCTGGCGGGCTACTTCCAGGCGTCGAGGTCCGCGTAATAGTCCGGTAGCGGTTCCGGCAGGTTCTTGTACTTGCGGTGGATCCAGTAGTACTGTTCCGGGCATTTTCGGATGTGCTCCTCGAGGACGGCCACGTATTTTTTCGTATCGGCTTCGGCATCGCCGCTCGGAAAATTCTCGAGCGGCGGTTTGATCGATACGACGTAGCCGCCTTCGGGAAGTCGGCGCGGCAGGTAAGGCAGCGTGACCGCCTTGCCCAGGCGCGCCAGCGTGCTGGTTGCAATGTTCGTCATTGCCGGAACGCCAAAAAACGGCACCACGGCCGACTGTTTGCGGTTGTAACTCTGGTCCGGTGCGTACCAGACGGGCGTGCCGGCGCGCAGGCTGCGTACCATCTGCTTGATGTCGCTTTTTTCTATCGTTCCGCGGCCGGAGATCTCGCGGGTGGTGCGTATGAATTCCGTGAGGAAATCGCTGCGGAATCGCCGGAACACGAGATCGAAGGGCGGACAGTTGGGTTTGAGGATGCGGCCGCTGATTTCCAGTGTCGTGAAGTGCGCGCTGAGGAAGATGATGCCGTGGCCTTCGCGAACGGCGTCTTCGATGTGCTCGACACCTTCGATGCGCATCAGCGGTCGAAGCTTTTTTTCGGAGCCCCAGCGGGCAAGCGCCAATTCCATCACGGATGCGCCGATCGCCTCGAAGTGCCTGAGAGCGAGCGCGTTGCGATCTTCCGTGGACATTTCCGGGAACGCCAGCGCCAGGTTCCTGCGGACGATCGCACGTCGCTTGGGGACGAGTCGATGACCAAGCCGGCCGATGCGATTGCCGATGCCGATCTGTGTGCGATAAGGCAGCAGACAGCTGAGCCGCAGCAGCAGGAGACCGAACCACGTCGGCCAGTGGTTCGGTGTCCAGAAACGGGCCAACGGCTTACGCCTGTCGCGATTCATGCACGTGCCCGGCCTTCAGGGCCTGCTGCCGACGCTCGTTGGGCAGCAGCCCTTCCGGTTGAGCCCCAAAGTACGTCGCCGGGCGTTGCTCGTCGCTCAATTGGGATGACCAAACGATTCGTCTCGCGTCTTGATTGGCGTTTTTTCGGGACTCAACAGCGATTACTCAACCAGTGTTAACGGACCCGCGGGAGGCGGGTTGGTGAGCGGAGTGTAGCGATTTGCGGGCTCGTGCCGCAATCGGTGTCCGGGAAAGAACGCTGCCGGCGCCCGGTTATTCGGATAAACCGTCCATCTGTTCGTCGTCGTCCGCGTGTTCTTCGTTGTGCATATCGGTCTGTTGACTGACGCTGGCAACGTCTGTTGCGTCCGAGGTCTGTATACCGATGTGAAAGGCGGCAAAACCGGGCATCACCACCTGATTGCGCGCCATGCCGATCACCCTGCCGGAATGCGGTGTGTAGATCGGGGTGCTGGCGTTGTTCATCGGATCGGTGATCGTGCCCAGCAGATCGCCCGCGCGCACGGAACTGCCGATGCGCACGTCGGCGAGCAGGATGCCGCCGCTGTCCGCGCGAATCCAGGTCGATCGATAGTAGACCGGCTCGGGGTCGCCCCAGAGGCGAACTTTCTTGATCATCCCAAGGGAATTCAACAGTGTTTCAATGCCCTTGACGCCGTGTTTGACCTCGGTCGGTTCGAGTACCGAGGGGCCGCCGGCTTCGAGCGTAACGGCGGGTATGCCGGCGGCCGTCGCCGCGTGACGCAGCGTGCCGCGCGCCGGCGTGCTGTGCAGAATAACCGTCGAGCCGAATCCCTGCGTCAGCGTGAGCACGTCCGGGTCGCGCAGATCTGCGCGCAGCTGAGGCAGATTGGCGCGCTCGAACGAACCGGTATGCAGATCGACCAGTGCGTTGCAGTGACTCACGATCTCGGTAAAAAACGCGTGTGCGATTCTGGATGCGGCGCTGCCCCTGGCGTTGCCGGGAAAAAACCGGTTCAGGTCGCGCCGATCCGGCAGGTAGCGCGAACCACGACGAAAGCCCTGAACGTTGACGATGGGAACGCCGATCACGGCCCCCGACAGCTTCTGCGGATTCAGGTCGTGCATGACCCTGCGCACCATCTCGATGCCGTTCAGCTCGTCGCCGTGAACCGCTGCTGTCAGGCAGAGCGTCGGGCCGGGCAGTTCGCCGTTGACGACCAATACCGGTGTCGCGACCGGGACGCCCTCGAACAACTGGGTAGCGGACCAGGACAGGCGCCGGTATTCGCCGGGTGGAACGACGACGCCGAGGATCGCAAGCGCGTCCGGCACGCCCGACGCCACGGCGACCGCATCGGCGAGCGGCACGACCGGTACGTCCAGGGGCTCCAGTTCGACGCTGACCGGCGGCGGCACGGGTTCGCCGAATGCGGAACCGTAGGCGCCGTCCTGCGCGTTCGCGTCCGCCTCCTCGACGGAACGCACCTCGTTCTGGACGGTCGGATCGTCAAACGACTCTATCGTCAGGCCTTCCGTCGTCGGGTCGAGGTCGGTCTCGTTGGCTGAGGCGGCAACGCCGGCCAGCAGCGCCAGGAGGAGCGCATAGCGGGCATTGGTCCCTGATTTTGTCCGATTTTGCATCATGGTTGGCTTTTCGGCGCCGAAGCAGGCTTCCTGCGAAGCAAAAAATAGCTTATATATGTGGGTAACTTCTGTGAACTATTCAAGTATTTATCGCCTATTTCTCGATTGAAACCCTAATTGGTAAAAATGACAAGAACCTATCTCAAGACAGATCATAGCCGCGTTGCGGTGCCAGTGGCCGCGAGGCAAGGCACGAGGAGTGCAGTTTGGTGACACCAAATAAGCGACGAGCAACGCAGCCTCGCGGCCACTGGCGCCGCAACCCTTTGGGCCGGCGGCTATTTTTCCGCAATCCGGCGTTGCAACTCGCTGATGTAGCGCTGCTACACGGCGCTCGTTGCGCCTTGGCTTGCAAAAAAATCGCTGCCGGCGCGGCTACGATCTGTCTTGAGATAGGTTCAAGCTCAATTCGCAGCCTTTGCCTCACTCTGTCCCTCATCGTCCTGCCGGCCACCGCCGGCGCGGCCGTCCCCCACTTTCCGCTGCCGGCCGAACTCGAACGCGACGTCAAATTCTGGTTGAGCGTGTTCTCGGAGGTGAGCACCAACGAAGGGGTTATACACGACAATCGCAATCTGTCGGTCGTTTACGAAATCATGCCGATGCCGGCGTCAACCGGCCGACGCGAGCGGAATCGCCGCGTGGCCGTGCGTCGTAAGCACTACCAGAGCGTGCTCGCGACCCTGGCATCCGGTAAGCGCAGCGGTCTCAGCGAAGAAGAACAGCGCGTTCTCGATCTTTGGCCGGAGGACGTCGATAACAGTACGCTGTCCGCGGCGGCGCGGCGTATCCGATTCCAGCACGGATTGTCGGATCGATTTGCGGAGGGTCTGCGACGCGCCGGACGTTGGCGTGGGCACGTCAACGAAGTGTTCTCCCGGCACGGGGTGCCGATAGAGCTTGCGGCACTGCCGCACGTCGAGTCGTCCTACAATCCCGACGCGCGATCGCACGTCGGCGCATCGGGAATCTGGCAGTTCACCCGGAGCACCGGTCGTCGTTTCATGCGTGTCGACCACGTGCTGGACGAGCGCAACGACCCTTATCTGGCAACCGAGGCCGCTGCAAGGCTGCTCGCTTACAACTACTCCATCACCGGCAACTGGCCAATGGCCATTACCGCGTATAACCATGGGCTGGCCGGCGTACGGCGCGCGATGCGTAGGCACGGCGATACGGCGTACGCGGAAATCATGCGCAAATACAACGGTCGTACCTTCGGTTTTGCATCACGCAATTTTTACGTTGCGTTTCTGGCCGCGAAGGAGATCGACCAGAATCCCGAAAAGTACTTTCCCGGCGTAAGGCCCGATACGCCCGAGGACTATGCGTTGTTCCGTTTGGACGACTACGTGCCTGCTGAGGAACTGCTCTCCAGCTTGGGTGTGAGCCGGCGCGAATTCGGCCGTCACAATCCGGCAATACAGCCGACCATCTGGCAGGGCAGCAAACACATGCCGCGCGATTTCGAGTTACGCGTCCCACGGCATCGTTTGTCGGCGTCGGTCGACGAGCTGCTCGCCGCCATTGCGGCGGACCAGCGCTTCGAGGAACAGCTGCCGGATCTGTTCCATACGATTGCGCGCGGCGACACGTTGTCCAAAATCGCCGATGAATATGGGACCAACGTGTCGACGCTGGTTGCGCTAAACGGTCTGAGGAGCCGTCACCGTATCCGAGCCGGCCAGCAGCTCAGGCTTCCCGCGGCGGGACCGGCCCCGGAGATTGTCGCGGCAAGGGCGGCGGAAATCGCCCGAACCGCAGAAGCTGCGTCGCCACCGGCTGAAACCCTGGCAAACGTTCCGGCGATCGACCCGCCGCCGGTCGCGGCGCCGGCGGTGGACGAAGAGGTGGACGGTGTTCTCGGTGAGGAAGGGCTTGCCGATACGCTGATGGGCGCGCTGCAATCGGCTTTGTTGACCGACCCCAGCGACTACACCGTGGCCGCCGATATGACCATAGAAGTTCAGCCGCTCGAGACGCTCGGGCACTACGCCGATTGGCTGGGGATCAAGACGCAGCGATTGCGCGATGTCAACCGCCTCGCTTTCCGCACACCCGTCGAGGTCGGTCAAAGGATCAAACTGGATATGGGCAAATCGAGCGTCGCGGACTTCGAGCGGCTTCGCGCCGTTTATCATCGAGAGCAGCAGGACGCCTTTTTTCGGCGGAATACCATCACCGGCGTCCGGGAACACGTCGTTGCAAACGGCGAGTCTTTGTGGATCCTGTCGTTACGGCGTTACGACGTCCCGATCTGGCTCTTTCGCCAGTACAACCCCGAAGTCGATATGCACAGGGTGTCTCCCGGCACGCGAGTCCATTTCCCGGTGTTGACCAATAACAGCGGCTGATTTGGCCGGTGAAGGCGCCGCTTTCGCTGCTGTTCGTCCGCCTCATGCCGGTGGTTTTCGTCACCGCTGCTGCAGCGGCCTATGCGTTTTACGTTGAGGGTCCGGATGCCTACGCCGCCCGCAACGCCGTGCCGATGTTTGCCGTGCTGGTCCTGGCCGGCGTAACGCTTTACCGCGGAGGCGGGATGTGGACGGGCAGCGGCTGGCGCTGGCCGCTGGCCACGGTCGGTTTCGCGATTCCCGCGTTGGGCCTGTCGATGTATTTGCACTACGGATACGCGACCGACCTGCACGGCATGTACAGCGAGGCGGTTTATCCGCAGGAGCTCTTCCGGTTCCTGCCGATGTACACATTGGTGGCCGGTTGTATCGGTTTTGCCATCGGCTGGATTATCGGACGGAACGTATGAACGCCGGGCAGGACCGCGCCGCCGTCTCATCCGGCGCCCGCGAGCCTACCCGGTCCAAAATTTGTGAAGTAGCGAACTTGCACCGCGGATCGTGTCTGCTACATTGGCTCGTTCAACACCCTGGAGAATGTCCGGTCATGATGAAAGCCTTTTTTCCGCGTCGCGCCATCTCGATTCTGGCGTTTCTTGGCAGTGTGTTCACGATCGCATCGCCAACAATGACGTCGGCCGCGGATTCTCCGTTTGTAAACAATACGCCGGCGGCTGCGGATTTTCCGCTCGCCGACAAAGTGCTCGTCGAAAAGGGGAGTCGCAAACTGCACCTGATCAAGGACGGCGCGCCGTTTCGCACCTTCGACATCGCGTTGGGCATTGCGCCGGTGGGCGACAAGAAAGAAGAGGGAGATTTCAAGACTCCCGAAGGACGGTACCGGCTGGACCTGCGCAACCCGGACAGCGACTACTTCCTGTCGATTCGTATCTCCTATCCCGACGCCGAGGACCGCCGGGAGGCGGCGGGTAACGGGGTGGATCCCGGCGGGCAGATCATGATTCACGGCCAGCCGAATACACCTTTTTATTCCGCCGCGTATTACAAGAGTACGGACTGGACCAACGGATGTATCGCGGTATCGAACTCGGACATGATCGATATCTGGCTGATGACGCCGAACAACGTCCCGATCGAGATTCTGCCCTAGGCCGTGAGCCACGACGAGTTACACGATCCGGCGTCGCCGGGCCTGGACACGACAACTGTGAGATGCGAAGCGAGTGAGCATAGCTGCCAAAGATACGGCTAGGGCCGGCGACGAAGAACTGTTGGTCAATGCCGAGGTATGGCCGGAGGGCAGCCTCGAGGTTCTCTCTCAAGTCGAAGCCGAACAGCTGCGCTGCGAGAGCGAGGGAGGTCTCCACGGGCTTCTGCGCCGTTGCATGCTCGCGGTGCTCAATTCAGGCGTGGAGATTGACGATGCACGCGAGGTTCTGAATCGCCATAGGGATTTCGACGTCGGGTTCATTCAACAGGATCGTGGACTGAAAGTTACGCTCAAAGGCGCGCCGGGATCGGCGTTCGTCGACGGAGTGATGATACGCGGCATACGCGAACTTCTATTTGCCGTGCTGCGCGATGTCGTTTACATCAACAACGAAATCCGGCAAAGCGGACGGTTCGACCTCAGCAGCTCCGACAACATCACCAATGCGGTTTTCCACATCGTGCGCAATGCCCGTCTGCTAAGAACGCCGGCCGACACGAATCTGGTCGTTTGCTGGGGCGGTCATGCAATCAGCCGCCAGGAATACGACTACACCAAAAAAGTCGGTTACCAGCTGGGACTCAGGAGTTTGAACGTCTGCACGGGTTGTGGGCCGGGAGCGATGAAGGGTCCGATGAAAGGAGCGACGATCGGCCACGCCAAACAGCGCATCCGGGACGGTCGCTACATCGGCATCACGGAGCCGGGCATCATTGCCGCCGAGCCGCCCAACCCCATCGTGAACTCCCTGGTCATCATGCCCGACATGGAAAAGCGGTTGGAGGCGTTTGTTCGGGTCGGGCACGGCATTGTCGTATTCCCCGGCGGTGTCGGGACTGCGGAAGAGATTCTTTACCTGCTCGGCATACTGCTGCACCCGAAAAACCAGGAATTGCCGATGCCCATAATCATGACGGGGCCGAAGAACAGCGAACCGTATTTTCGGCAAATTGATGAATTCATCGCTGCGATCCTCGGTGACGATGCGCGCCGCCGGTATTCCATCGTCATAGACGATCCCGAGGCGGTTGGCCGGCAAATGTTGCTCAAACTGGCCGACGTGAAGGATTTCCGAAAGCAGCATAACGATGCCTACTATTTCAATTGGCGTTTGCAGATTGACGACGAATTTCAAAAACCGTTTTCGTCGAGTCACGAGGACATGGCCGCGATTGCTATTTCCGAAGATTTGCCGCGTCACGTCCTGGCCGCCAACCTGCGTCGCGTGTTCTCCGGGATCGTTTCCGGCAACGTGCGTGAAGACGCCATAGCGGCGATTGAAGAAAAGGGTCCGTTCGAGATAGACGGTTCCTCCGAGATCATGTCGTTACTGGATAAGCTGCTCACCGCGTTCGTAAAGCAGGGAAGGATGAAACTTGCCGCGGAAGACTACGCACCTTGTTACGTCATCAAGCGCTAGGCCTCGTCGGCGTCCCTGCGTCAGGTCCCGGCAGATTCTGTTAAACGTAGTTGTCGGGCAGGTGGTTCATTAAGTAAAAACCAACTTAACTTACTGAAATTTATGTAAAAAAATGCCTTCTGCATTGTGATGCAGTTCCTGTGCTACGAGCGTTTGCACCCGTACTATTTGTACAAAGGATGTACCGGGCAGTATTCGATGCAGGATAGCAAAGACATCAATTGGGGGAGCGATTACAACGACGACGCGGACACCAATGCGGCGGACGTTGAGTCGGAAGTTCAGGCCGCCGATGCGGGCAGTTCCAGCGAACCCGATGGATGGCAACAGTACCGCCGCTGGATCTCGAAAGCGCCGGCGCCCAATCGTCGCCGCAGCAGCGTCGATCCTTCACTCTATACGTGGAAAGGCTATCGAGACTGGAGCGAGCAGATAAAACGCAACTGGTCCGACAACTCCTAAGCTCTGCGCCCAAGCCTGCCGCGAGTCGGTTCTTCGCAAAAACCAATGTATCGCACGCCGACGCGTGACGCATACGTTCATACAACTCTTCTTGCCTGTGTAGTAAGCGGTATTTCGGCGGCAAAGCCGACGCGAGAAATCGTGCGCCGGTTCTCTATTTGAATACAAATTAGAAGCTGCAAACCAAGCTGTGATACGGCTCACGGTGGTTATTCCTGGACCCGACTATAGTCCGGTTCAAGAACACAAGGACGTTAGTTGAAAGTATGTCGAACAAGCCATCGCAAACAGATTCGCCCGCGGCAGGACTGAAGAACGAGGAAGCGCGACAGCGCTGGGAACTCTTCCATCGTGCAATCGCGCATGCGAAACAATCGAACGTAACGGCGATGCAGGAAGCCGACGAGGACTTGGGTGACGTCAAAAACACCGGGCCTTTGCTGTCGATCGCCAGATAGCCGTTGCCGAAAAGCCGAAAACAATCAAAACTGGAATAGCACAGCGTGGAATGTATTCTTCTTTACCTGGATGACCTCGAAGATTGGTTTTATGCGCTCGCCCTGGTTGGCGAGCGGCTGCGACGGGGACTGCAGCGGGCTTTTCTGTTGGTCGTCGCGGCCATCGCCCAGGTGCTGGTGACGCTGCTCACGCTACGCGAACCCGCTGTGGGGGCCGCGATCGCGGCCCTGCTGACCGTCGCCATCATTTACCGTTCGGCCACCGCCCCGATCCAGGCCGAGCCGAGACGCGCCTGATCTACGTCCGGCCCCGGCCTGGCGGCTGGGAACCCCCTTGAAAAGATTCTCGCGGGCACTATGGTGTGTCGTTCCGCAGCTTGCGGGACGAAGTCGTTGTTTAGAACCTACCTCAAACTAGATCGTAGCCGGCGGCGCGGCTACGATCTAGTTTGAGGTAGGTTCTAGCGCCAAATTTGCGGGAGACCGATCCGGTGGCAGAAAACACCAATAAAGAGGCTCAGGGAGACACGTCTCCGGCCGAAGACAGCCGAGCGAAAGAAACCCTCGGGTTTCAGACCGAGGTGCGGCAGCTGCTGCATCTGATGATCCACTCGCTCTACAGCAACAAGGAGATCTTTCTCCGAGAGTTGATCTCGAACGCTTCCGATGCGGCCGACAAGCTGCGTTTCGAGGCGCTCGCCCAGGCGGAGTTGCTCGAAGACGATCCCGATCTGGAGATCCGGGTGGTGCACGATCAGGAGAAGGGCACGATCTCAGTCGTCGACAACGGCATCGGCATGTCGCGAGACGAACTGATCGACAATCTTGGCACGATCGCACGTTCCGGCACGGCCGAATTCCTGAGCAGGATGACCGGTGACGACCAGAAGGACGCGCAGCTCATTGGGCAGTTCGGCGTTGGGTTCTATTCCGCGTTTATCGTCGCGGACCGAGTTGTCGTCGAGACGCGGCGCGCCGGTTCACCCGCCGAGGAGGCGGTTCGCTGGGAGTCCGACGGGCAGGGCGAGTTCACGGTAGAGGCGGTAACACGCGCCGAGCGCGGCACCGCCGTGACCCTGCATCTGAAGAAGACCGAATCAGAGTTCACCGAAGCTCTCCGTCTCGAGACGCTGATCCGCAAATACTCCGACCACATCGGTTTCCCGGTGAAGCTGCAAAAACCCGGCGAGGAAGCCTCTACCGTCAACTCGGCCACCGCGTTGTGGACCCGGTCGAGAAACGACGTCGACGCGGACGAATACAAGGAATTCTACAAGCACCTGTCTCACGACTTCACGGATCCACTCGTATGGAGCCACAACCGTGTCGAAGGCAAGCGTGAGTACATCAGCCTGTTGTATATCCCGGCGCGCGCACCGTTTGATCTCTGGAACCGTGAAGCGCCGCGAGGCCTGAAACTTTATGTGCAGCGCGTCTTCATCATGGACGATGCCGAGCAGTTTCTGCCGCTCTATCTGCGTTTCGTCAAAGGTGTCGTCGATTCGGCCGATCTGCCGCTCAACGTGTCGCGCGAACTCCTGCAGAAGAACCCCGAACTCGACGCCATCAGGAACGCATTGACGCGCCGGGCGCTGGACATGATCGGCAAACTCGCCGCAGACGATTCGGGCGAGGGCCGTGAAACCTACCGGTCGTTTTGGCGGGAATTCGGCCAGGTCATCAAGGAGGGCCTCGTCGAGGACCGGCAAAATACCGACAAGCTGATGAAGCTGCTGAGATTCGTAACGACTCACGGGGAATCGGAGGAACAGGACCAATCGCTTGCCGACTACGTCGGCCGAATGGATGCAAAGCAGGACAAGATCTATTACCTGCTGGCAGACAGTTATGCCAAGGCGCTGTCGAGCCCGCATCTGGAGCAGCTCAAGGACAAAGGCCTCGAAGTGCTTCTGTTGGTCGACAAGATCGACCCCTGGGTCGTCGAGCAGCTTCCGGAGTTCGAGGGCAAGACGTTCCAGGACGTCGGCCGCGCCGGTCTCTCACTGCCGGAGGCTGACGGCGAGATTACGCAGGAGTCGATGAACGAGGAATACAAAGCGCTCCTCAAGAAGATAAAAAAAACGCTCAAAGAGCGAGTCGAGGCGGTCAACGTGAGCCGTCGCCTGGTCGATTCGGCGGCCTGCGTCGTTACCGGTGAACAGGATCTCCCGCCACAGCTCAAGCATATGCTTGCCGCAAGCGGCCAGCCGCTTCCGGAGTCCAAACCGGTGCTCGAGATCAACGTCGGTCATCCGCTCATCGAGCGGCTGTCGGCAGAATCGGACGATGCCCAGTTCGAGGCGCTGTCGAATATCGTGCTCGATCATGCGTTGCTCGCCGAGGGCGCTCAGCTGGAGAATCCGGCAGAATATGTGCAGCGAATGAACAGGCTGCTGCTCGACGGGTAGCGACGGCCGTTTTTCGCCCTTACCCGCCGGCGTGAGAACGGTGCCCGGGCTTGTGCTTCGGGCTACAATTCGGACGGAGACAACGAGGCTCATACGCGATGCAGGAATCCAAAAAAAAGCTCGATGACCTGCGGTCACGCCTGACCGCCGAGCAGTACGAGGTCACGCAGAACAAAGGTACGGAACGACCGTTTTCCGGCAAGTACGTCGACAATAAGGCGGATGGCACCTACTACTGTGTCTGCTGCGGTGCGGAGCTTTTCAGTTCGGACCAGAAGTACGATTCGGGTTCCGGGTGGCCGAGCTTCTGGTCACCGTTGGCGGGCGATCGCGTGCGCACGATCAGAGACACCAGTCATGGCATGATTCGCGAGGAAGTCGTTTGCGCGAATTGTGATGCTCATCTGGGCCATGTGTTTACCGACGGGCCGCAGCCGAGCGGGCTCCGTTACTGCGTCAACTCCGCGTCGCTGGATTTCGACGCTGCGGACCAGGGTTGACGGACCCCGGCTCACACGATTCTTTTTCACCTAGCGAAGAGTTCACGATGAAAATGACGAGATACCCACTGGTTGCGTTTTGCGCAACGTTCATGGTTGCCTGCGGACAGGGCACGCAAAATTCGGCGGAACAATCTCCTGCCGTCACAGAGGAGCCTGAAGCGATGACAGCGGATACGACGGTCACGGAAATCGTGCCCGGCTTGACGATGAGGATACTGCGGAAGGGCAGCGGTGAGGTTGCGCAGGCCGGCCAGATCGCAACGGTCCATTACACCGGGTGGCTATACGATCCCGATGCGGCCGACGGCCGCGGGGCCAAATTCGACAGCTCGGTCGATCGTGGTCAGCACTTCGAGTTTCCGCTCGGCGCCGGTCGGGTGATCAGAGGATGGGATCAAGGTGTGGTCGGCATGACGGTCGGAGAATCTCGTGAACTGGTGATTGCCCCCGAGCTTGCTTACGGTGATCGCGCCATCGGCGAGCTGATACCCCCCGGATCCACGCTCTTGTTCGAGGTGGAACTGGCCGGCGTGAGCGGCGGCGCCGAATAGCGTTCAGGGCTCGAGGAGCCGAAACTCGACGCGCCGATTCTTGCGCCGAGATGTGGCGGTCGAGTCCGCTTCTCTCGGTTCAGAGGAACCCGCGCCGACGGCTTCGAGACGGTCTTCCGCCAGGCCGCGTTCGCGCAGGTAGGTGACGACGGCGTCGGCGCGCGCCTGGCTGAGCGCAACGTTGTTGGCTTCATCGCCGCTCGAGTCCGTATGCCCGGTAACGCGAATTCTGAGTTGCGGACAATCGACCGCGGTTTCGACGATGGCGTCCAGGGTTGGGTATGCGTTCGAGCGCAGCAGCGCGGCGGAACGGAAAAACTCGATCCGATTGTTGCGGGTCAGCTGCAGAAACCGGCGTCGACACAAGGACCGAAAAGAATCTCTTTTGCTGACCGTGACCATCTGGTAGTCGAGCGTCATGCCCTCGAGAAGAGCCGCCTCGACCCGTGACAGCGCCGTTTCCCACTCCGACGCCGTTGAGGTAACTCCCCGGATACGTACGCTGGACGCGGTGATTTCGGCCGTCGCGGAGCGTGTTGTCGACACAGCGCGCAGCACCATGTCGGTAATCAGGGCCCACCCTGGCGGGCTGTGGACGGGCTTTCGCAGATCGACGCTGACGTCGCGCAGGTCTTGGTCGCCGTAGAATCGATTGACGGACTCCCGCAGTATGGCTTCGTGAGCGACCGAGCTGGCGTCCCCGCCGATACCCAGGCGGGACGGCGAACGCGAAATCTTCAGAACGACGTCCTTACCGTCGTTATCTAGCGGAGTGTCCACCGGTTGTGACTGACCCGGGGACGGGTGCACGACGGGCCACAACAGCACGGCAATCAGCAAGAAACGTCGCACGGCGTCGTGTTGGCAGGCCCGAAGCGTCAAACCGGTTGTTCAGGCAAGGCCGGGACCTTTTTCCAGCTGCAGGACTCGCGCCTGGCCGATCCAGTCTTCACGATAAATTCGACTGCGAAATCCGCGCAGCTCTCGCGCTATGCGATCGATGTCGTATTCGCTCATTTCGGCGATTTGGTTGAACCGGAATATGCCCAGATCGTTCAGGGTTTTTTCGATGGCCGGCCCCACACCTTTGATCTGCTTGAGGTCGTCCTTGTGGTTCGAGGACGTCTGCTCTTTGGCGGCGCCTCCCGGTGCGAGCTCAGCGTGCTCGTCTGAGACGTCATCGCCGTTTAGCCCGTCCGGATCCTCCCGGTCACGCCCATTGGCGTGCGCGAGCTCGTTTATTTCGTCGGCCGTCCGTCCGCGACGTTCGTCGTCGACGTCTACCGACGGGTTGCTGACGTCATCGCTCGTCTCGTCGTTGTCGGCTTCTTCGTTCGCTCCGGCCAACCGGTCAAAATCGGCTTCACCGAGATTGAAATCCACGGTGCCGGACCTGCGATACGTGTCGATACTGGATTCCTCAATATCCGTGGTAGCCAGTAAATCATCTTCAGCGGGCTCGCTACCCTGTTGTCCATGACCGTTGAGATTCGACGTGTCGTGCTCAGAGGTTTCGTCGTACTGGTCATTGGAAGCGTCCAGTCCGTCGGCGATCGGGTTCGTGTCTACAGGTTCGATACGGGTCTGATCCGGCCCGGCCATTTTCTCGAGTGCGGCAACACGTTCTTGCGCCTTCTTGAGCTCAACTTCGATTTCCTGTGCTTCCAGGTCTCGCAAGCGGAATCGTTCCATTAACGGGGGCAGTCGATTTCGCCAGCTCTCCAGTTCTCGGCTCAACTTGAATATTTTTTCGTCCTTGTCTTTCAGCGCACTCGAATTGGCTTCGGACCGAACGGCTCCGCTCTCGAGATCGGCTTTCAGTTTATTGCATTGAGCGACGGCAACGTCCAACTTGTTGCGGCTCTCCTTGAGCTGACGCTGCAGTTCGTCGCGCTTCTCGAACGCTTCTTTGAGCGAGCTGGACAGTTCTTTGGCGCGCAGGTCGGAGTCCTTTTTCGACGCCTGATACTGGCTGATCTGTTCCATCAGGCTCTTGTTCTGATCGGCCAGGCGATCGTGTTCGGTTTTCTGCGCGTTGATCTGGTTGTGCCAACTGACGTTGATTGCCGTCTTTTCCCGGCTGACACGTCTGCCTCGCAGAGTCCAGCCCAGGACCAGGCCCAGAGCCAGCGTCGCCAGCAAGAAGCCCAACAAGATTGGAGTAATCTCAGGCATAAGCGCGTCCCGTCGGTTTCGGCGTGCCCCACGAACGTGGCATAAGCTCATAATTTTATAGCAGTTAAGAGCCAACAGGCCAGACAATGCAGCAATCCGTTGCCGAAACTGAGACGGAGTTCGCGTCTATCCGGCTCAGGATTAAGTGCAATCGGAGTACAGATTCCGCGACGGTTCAGAGTAACCGGGCGCCTTATGAACGAAGAGCACATCGTCGTCACAATCGTATCCGTCGCCGCCCTCGGCGTTGGGGCGCAATGGATAGCGTGGCGTTTCAAGATGCCCGCGATCGTTTTCCTGGCCGCGTTCGGCCTGGTGGTCGGGCCGGGTCTCGACCTGATACACCCCAGTCAGGATTTCGGCGAATTCCTGCGGCCGGTCGTCAGCCTTTGCGTCGCGATCATCTTGTTCGAGGGCGGTCTCAGCCTGCAGCTCAGCGAGCTCAAGGAAGCGGCCAGCGGGGTACGCCGTCTGGTGTACCTGGGAGTGCCTTTGGCGTGGACGTTTTGCAGTCTGTGCGCGCACTTCGTTGGCGGACTCGACTGGCCCGTGTCGTTCGTGTTCGGTGCGATCATGGTCGTTACCGGGCCTACGGTAATCATGCCGATGCTCAGGCAGGCGGGTCTCAATCGGCGCACGGCCTCCTACCTGAAATGGGAGGGCATCGTCAACGATCCTATCGGGGCCCTGTTGGCGGTCCTGGTCTTTCAGTTTTTCATTTTCCAGCAAAGTGGTTCCGGGTGGGCCGAGGTGGCGGCCGGGATAGGCTTGGCGATAACGAGCGGGCTCCTGCTGGGCGGCTTGGGCGGCTGGGCGATTGGTACGGCGATGCGCGCGGGCATGGTTCCGGAATACCTGAAGAGCCCGGTATTGCTCGGCCTGGTGCTGGTCGTCTACACGATTTCCGATCTCGTACAACATGAGGCCGGGCTGCTCAGCGTGACCATCATGGGTATCGTGGTCGGCAACATGAACTTGCCGGGCATCGGCGACCTCAAACGATTCAAGGAATACATCACGATCATGCTCGTTTCGGTCGTGTTCGTATCACTGACCGCCGATCTGGACCTCGCCTCCCTCGGCGCGATCGGCTGGCGGGGAATGGCGCTGATTCTCGCCGTTCTGTTTGTCGCCCGGCCTGCAACGATCATGCTGGCGACGATTGGCGCCGGCATGCATTTGAACGAGAGACTGCTGCTCGCCTGGATCGCGCCGCGCGGCATCGTCGCCGCGGCCACCGCCGGTGTGATGGGCCCCAGCCTCGTCGACGCGGGTTACGATGCGAGCGTCCTGCTGCCGCTGGTATTTGCGATCATTTTCGCAACGGTCTTCGGTCACGGTCTCAGCTTGAATTGGCTTTCGGCGAAACTCGGCCTCTCGTCAAAACATCGCGACGGGGTATTGATCGTAGGCGCATCGCCGTGGACCGTCGAACTTGGGCGTACCTTGCAGGCGATCGGGGTCAATGTGCTAATCGTGGATTCGTCCTGGCATAATCTGCGGCCCGCACGACTCGCCGGCATTCCCGCTTTTTACGGCGAGATTCTGTCTGAATTTGCGGAGGAGTCGGTCGAGTTGGCGCACATCAGAACCGTGCTCGCGGCAACCAGCAACGACGCTTACAACGCGCTCGTGTGTACCGCGCTGGCGCCAGAGATCGGCCAGCAGCGTGTCCTGCAGCTGGCGCTCGGCGGCAGCGAGCCCGACGAAGATCCGAAAGCCCTCGCGCGTCCGCGTCGCGGTGGCGTGGCGTTCCATTCGGATGCGTCTTTCGAGTTGCTGTGGCGCAACTACGTACGTGGCTGGAAGTTCTCGAAGACCCGTCTCTCCGACGAATACACCTACCGTGATTTCATCAATGACCTGCCGCCGGACGCCCTGCAAATCCTGCTCATGAGCAACAACGAAAACGTTGAGTTCATTCCCGCCGATACCCTGCCGGAACCGGGTCAGGGGACTACAATCGTGTACTTCTCGAAGGAGCGTGAGTCCGCGAAAAAGGAACAAGACGATGCGCAAATCGCCGCAGTCTGAAAAACTGGCAGTAGAAGGTCCGGCCGGGCCGCTCGAAAGCCTGCTCGAAACGCCCGGCGGCGGCCACACGGTCGCCGCGGCGGTGGTTTGTCATCCCCACCCGCAGCATGGGGGTACGATGCAGAACAAGGTTACGCATACGCTTGCGCGCGCCTTTCTCGGAGCCGGTATCGCGGCGCTGCGGTTCAACTTTCGCGGGGTGGGTTCGAGCGCCGGCTCATTCGACGAAGGCAACGGCGAAGTCCAGGACGTGCTTGCCGGCATGACGTTCGTCAAAGAGCGTTTTCCGGGTTTACCCGTTTGGCTGGCCGGATTTTCCTTTGGTGCGGCAATGTCCATACGCGCCGCGGTCGAAATGCCGGTGAGCGGCCTGGTTTCCGTTGCGCCTGCGGCATTCAGGTTTGCCGGGGATCTCTCACTACAGCCTGATTGTCCATGGCTGATCGTCCACGGTGACGACGACGAGTTAGTGCCTATCGACGAGTCCGTCGAATGGGCAAACTCGCTCGAGCCCGGCCCGGAACTCGTCGTGTTTCCGGACACGACGCATTTTTTTCATGGACAGCTGGTCGAATTGCGCGAGACCGTGCGGGCGTTTATCCGGAAGCATCAACCCGTCGAAGAATCCGGTTGATCGGCGGGCCAGTCTGCGGAACAAAAAAAGTCGGGCATTGCCCGACTTTTTACGGTGATGCGAAAAGCGCCTCAAACCATGTCTTTGAGGCCTTTGAGCGCAGCTACTTTGACCGTCTTGGAAGCAGGTTTCGCTTTGAACATCATTTCTTCGCCGGTGAACGGGTTTACACCCTTCCGTGCCTTCGTGGCCGGCTTCTTGACGACGCGCATCTTCAGCATGCCCGGGATGGTGAACAGTCCGGGAGCACCGCGCCCGCCGAGGTTCTTCTTGATCTGATTGTTGAGCGAATCAAATACCGCCGCGACGTCCTTACGGGTAAGCCCGGTGTCGTCCGCAATCTGTGCATGGATCTGTGATTTGGTTGGCGGTTTGTTAGTGTTTGCGCCAGCGCTTTTTTTTGCTGCCATGAAAAAATGACTCCCTAAAAAACAACGAAAGCGGGCGTTGCCCGCAAAAAAATCTGCGCGACCATATCACAAGAATTGCGTCGGAGTAAGTCGCGAACAGAGATTTCCCCCGGTTTTTTGCTGTTTTTTTGCTGTTGTGACCTCAGGGCCGGTTGACAGAGCCTAGTCAGTATAAAACTGACGCTTGAATCTCACGTTGGCGGGGGTCGATTTACCTTCCGGTGTCACGCTGATATCGAAGATCAGTGTTTCGCGATTCGCAACCGGCGTCTCGCCGATATAGTAGATTGCTTCCTGTTCGCGGATCTCCCGCATTGTCACGTTCTTGAGTTGCCCGGTCAGATTTTGCGTTTTGACGGACACCGTTGCGGTAACCGGGGTGCCGGTTGCCTCCTCGAGCACGGAAACGTTCAGCATCGCGCGATTCTTGCTGCGTACGATGTTGTAGACGCGAGCGATATCGGGCGGCAACTGGTCCGTCGATTGAGCGCTGAAATGAACGACGTGGTCGCCGATGTCCGATGACGTTGATTCTGCGGGTTGCGCCTGAGGCACTGTGCCCGAATCTCCGGGGCCTCCGCAGGCGGCGACTAGTACGAGCGTCATACAGGTAGTTATTGTTCTAATGGCGAACATGGTTTTTGTCCCCCGACACGGCTCTAATCTTCGATGAGACTATAGCGCGATTGTGTCTGCTTGTCCTGGCCTGATGGCTCTTGGGGCCCTCTCCGCCGACGTAATCCGGTGCGGTTTGGGGATCGTAATACGAAACACGCGCGCGAGTCAGATGCCGAACGGCACCAATGAGTGTACGTAAATGACCGTGGCCTGAAGCAGGATCAGCGCTACCATCGGCGAGAAATCGATTCCCCCAAGGGGTGGGATCAATCGCCTGAACGGTCGAAGGACGGGCTCCGCCAGGGCGCTCGCAATAGCCGCCATCGGGTGATAGCCGGGTTGTCCAAACCAGCTCAGGATGACCTGGACGAATATGGCGATCGAGAACAGGTGCAGACTCAGGATGGCCAGCTGGCTCAGTGCGACGATACCGATGAGCAGGGCGTCGGCCGGTCGGGCGGCGATCTTGAGCAATACGAAAACGACCGCGTATTCGATCGCGAGCACGACCAGCACCGTTGCCGTATCGAGCCGCCCCACCGAGGGAACGAATCGGCGCAGCGGCACGATCAACGGCGCGGTGAAACGCAGGATGCCCTGTGCGATCGGGTTTCTGAAATCCGCGCGGACCAGGGGCAACCAGAATCGAAGTAGGAAAAGCAGCACGTAAAGGTGTGCCAACGATTTAACAATGAAGTAAAGCGCCGGAATCATCTGTGTGTCATAACTCTCAACTGGAATCCGCTTCCGAGGCAAGCTCGATCGCACGGCTGCGTGCCGCGTCGATTGCAGCGGCAAAGATACCACGAACGTCAGCCGCGTCGAGTTGCTCGAACGCTGCGGTCGTGGTTCCGCCCGGAGACCTTACACGATTGATCATGCTCGTCATCGATTCGCTTTCGGCGGCCGCCAGCGAGGTTGCGCCGCGGGCCGTTTCCACGGCGAGCTTGCGGGCGGTGTCGGGATCGAGGCCGAAGCGGACCGCCGCTTCGATCATCACGTCGATGAGCAGGTAAAAATACGCCGGGCCGGTGCCGGACACGGCCGTCACCGCGTCGATGTCCCTTTCGGTTTCAACCCAGACGACCTGGCCGACGGCGGACATGATGGCTTGCGCGACTGTGCGTTCGCGCTCACCCGCGCGTGCGTTGGCGATAAGCGCAGAAATGCCCTGATCGATCAGCGCCGGCTGATTCGGCATGACGCGGACCACGCTCATTTCACCGCCGAGCCAGCGATCGATGTCATCGACTCGGGGGCCTGCGGCGATGGAGATAATCAGCGGCTTGGTCCGCTGAACCACGGCTCTCAGGTCGAGGCACACCGGTTTCAGTATCTGCGGCTTGACGGCAAACAGCAGGACCTCCGCATTTTCTGCGACCGTGGCGTTGTCTTCGCTGACCATCGCGCCGTAGAGTTCATCGCGCAAAACGTCGCACTGTTCGGGGCGCGGTTCCGCGACGAAGAGATTAGTCGCGTGCATGCCGCCGCGCAACAGCCCGCCCGCGATCGCCCTCGCCATGTTGCCGCCGCCGATGAGTCCGACTCTGTTACTGATCATGATATGTCCCTACGTCAGTCGCGCCGGCCGAACAGGGCCGTGCCGATGCGCACGATAGTTGCGCCTTCGTGTATAGCAGCCAAATAGTCGTCCGTCATCCCCATTGACAGCGTGTCCAGGTCCAGGCCGGATTCCTGCAGCGAGACGAGCGCCTGCCGGAGAACGGCAAAGGGTTTGCGTTGCTCCTCGAAGGACGAGCGAATCGCCGGCAGGCACATCAGGCCGCGAAGTCGTACGTTTGGTAGATCCGCGACCGCTTTGGCCAGCGTCTCGACGTCCTCGATCATGACACCGGATTTGCCGACTTCGCGATCGACGTTGACCTGAATGCAGAGATTGAGGTCGCCGGCGTCTCGCGGTCGCTGCCGGCTCAGACGCTGCGCGGTTTTCAGGCGGTCGATGGTGTGGACCCAGCTGAAGTTCTCGGCGACCGCGCGCGTTTTGTTGGATTGCAGGTGCCCGATGAAGTGCCAAACGAGGTCGTTCCGGTCGACGCTGCGAATCTTGTCGAGACCCTCCTGGACGAAGTTTTCCCCAAAATCGCGCTGTCCCGCCGCCGCGGCCTCGAGAACGGCTTCAGGCGGTTTTTTTTTGCTCACGGCCAGCAGCTTCACGGAACCCGCGGGGCGCTTCGCCTCGGTGGTCGCGCGGGCCAGCAAATCTTGGATTTCTCGAAAGTTTTCCGTGACTCTAATCACGTTTTGCTCGCGTTGCTCCGCTATACTAGGCGGCATCCGGGACGGAAGTTATGGTAAGTCCCATTCGGCCGATCCAACGTTTGCTCCAGAGGAAAAAGCATGGCTGTTGATGTCGCTCAGCTATTGTCGTTCACCGTAAAAAACAATGCGTCGGACCTGCATTTGTCAGGCGGTGTCCCCCCGATGATCCGCGTCGATGGAGACATAAAACGCGTCAACATGCCCGCGCTCACGCACAAAGATGTCAACAGCATGGTGTACGACATCATGAATGACAAGCAGCGCAAAGACTACGAAGAGTTCCTCGAGACCGACTTTTCCTTCGAGATTCCGAAATTGGCGCGTTTTCGCGTCAACGCCTTCAACCAGAATCGCGGGTCGGCCGCCGTGTTTCGGACGATTCCCTCCGAAATTCTGACCCTGGACGATCTGGGCGCGCCGCCGATTTTCAAGGACGTCGCAATGCATCCCCGGGGGCTGGTCCTGGTGACGGGGCCCACGGGTTCCGGTAAATCGACGACCCTGGCGGCTATGATCGACTACGTGAACGACAACAAGCCGGATCACATCCTGACCATCGAAGACCCGATCGAGTTCGTGCACGAGAGCAAACGGTCGCTGGTCAACCAGCGCGAAGTCCATCGAGATACTCTGGGGTTCAACGAAGCCCTGCGCTCGGCCCTGCGTGAGGATCCGGACGTGATTCTGGTCGGTGAGCTTCGCGATCTCGAAACGATTCGCCTGGCGTTGACCGGAGCGGAGACGGGACACCTGGTGTTCGGCACCTTACACACGAGTTCCGCGGCCAAAACGATCGATCGTGTTGTAGACGTGTTCCCGGCGGCCGAGAAGGAAATGGTTCGTGCGATGCTTTCGGAATCGCTTCGGGCGGTCATCTCGCAAACCTTGCTGAAAAAAGTGGGCGGCGGTCGTATTGCGGCGCACGAGATCATGATCGGCACGCCGGCCATCCGCAATCTGATTCGCGAGGGAAAGATTGCGCAGATGTATTCCGCGATTCAGACCGGTCAGGGGTCCGGCATGCAAACGCTTGATCAGAATCTTTCGGAGCTCATGGCGAAAGGTCTCATCAATAAAGAGGAAGCACGCTTCAAGGCGGTGCACAAAGAGAATTTCTAAGGTCGATTAGCGGGATGCGGATCGTCTGAAGGAGACTGTAATGGAACGCGAACAAGCCGTACGGTTGACGCAGAATCTACTGAAGAAAATGGTGGAGAAGGAAGGTTCCGATCTCTTTCTGACCTGTGGCTTTCCGCCGGCGATCAAAGTCGACGGTCAAATTTACAAGGCCACCGACACACCGTTGTCGGAAGAGCAGTCGGCGATGATGGTGCGGGCCATCATGAACGACAAGCAGATCAGGGAGTTCGACGCGACCAAGGAGTGCAATTTCGCAATCGCGCCTCAGGGTATCGGTCGATTTCGCGTGAGTGCCTTCATACAGCAGGGTTTCGTCGGAGCGGTGTTACGCACGATTACGACGGAAATCCCGACCTTCGAGGATCTGGAACTGCCGCCGATTCTGAAAGACGTGGTCATGAACAAGCTTGGCATGGTGATCGTCGTTGGCGGCACCGGATCGGGTAAATCCACCACGCTTGCGGCCATGATCGGCCATCGCAACGAAAACTCGAAAGGTCACATCATTTCAATCGAGGACCCGATCGAATACGTCCATCCGCATAAAGGTTGCGTAATCACCCAGCGCGAGGTCGGCGTGGATACGGACAATTGGCACGCGGCCCTGAAAAACACCCTGCGGCAGGCGCCCGACGTCATTCTCATCGGCGAAATCCGTGATCGGGAGACGATGGAGTACGGCATCCAGTTCGCGGAAACGGGCCACCTCTGTTTGGCGACTCTGCACGCAAACAGCGCCAATCAGGCCTTGGACAGAATCATCAACTTTTTCCCGGAAGAGCGGCGCCAGCAATTGCTGATGGATCTGTCTTTGAACGTCCGTTCGTTCGTTTCGCAGCGTCTGGTGCCTCGGGAGAGCGGCGTCGGGCGCGTCGCGGCAATGGAGATAATGCTGAATACGCCGTTGATCGCCGATTTGATTTTCAAGGGCGAGGTCGGGCAGATCAAGGAAGTCATGTCCAAGTCGACTCGGTTGGGCATGCAGACTTTCGATCAGGCGCTGTTTGCACTCTACGAGGACTCGACGATCTCCTACGAGGAGGCAATGCGCAACGCCGACTCCAAGAATGAGCTGCGCTTGCGGATTAAACTGGAAAGCAAGCGTGACGCATCGGCGGCGGAGCAGCAGTCCGAGAGCCTGCATATCATGGAAGAGGATTCGGCTCAGGTCTTCTGAGCCGCCTTCCGGTGCCCGCGATGAACGTAAATCCGCTTTTCACAATCTGAACCACCTGCCGATACCGCGATGAATGTAAAACCGCTATTCAAGCTCATGGTGGAGAAGAAAGCCTCGGATCTCTTCTTCACGCCGTTTGCGCCTGCAAAGATCAAGATCGACGGCAAGATAATGCCGGTCAACAAGCTCGAGATGACGCCCAAGATGGTCAAGCAGGCGGCGATCGAGCTGATGGACGAAACGCTGCTGGACGTGTTCACCCGTGAACTGGAAGTGGACTTCGCTATCTCCGAACCGGGGCTGGGTCGATTCCGGATCAACGTGTTCCACCAGCGCGGCAATGTCGCGATGGTTTTGCGTTATATCACCGCTGAAATGCCGACGCTCGACGAATTGAGTATGCCCGAACAGCTGAAAGAATTGGTCATGCTGAAACGCGGGCTTGTCTTGATGGTCGGTGCGAGCGGCAACGGAAAATCGACGACGCTTGCGGCGATGATCAATCATCGCAACATGCATACCTCGTCGCATATCATCACCATCGAAGATCCGATCGAGTTTCTGCATCCGAACAAGAAGTCGATCGTCAATCAGCGTGAGGTCGGCCTGGATACCAAATCCTACGCACGTGCGCTGAAAAGCGCGATGCGGGCGGCGCCCGATGTCATTCAGATCGGTGAGATTCGCGACAACGAGTCGATGCAATCGGCGATCGATATGGCGGGCACGGGTCACCTCGTTCTTGCGACGCTGCACGCAAACAATGCTCCCGAGACGCTTGACCGGATCATCAACCTGTATCCGCAGGAGCAGCATGCACAGGTGTTCATGGACTTGGCGCATTATTTGCGCGGCATTATCTCCCAGCGGCTGGTGCGCTCCAGAAACGGCAAACGAGTGGCGGCCGTCGAGCTGATGCTCAATACGCCGCACATCAAGGATCTGATCCTGAAAGGCGAAATCTCGGACGTCAAAGAGGCCCTGAAGGACAGTGGGGAGCGCGGCGTCCAAAACTTCGACGATGCGCTGCTCGGTCTCTACAACGCCGGTACGATAACGCTCGAAGAAGCGATGATCAACGCAGACTCCCGGGCAAACCTGGAAGCCAAGGTCAACTTCGGCGGCTGATCCCGCCGCTGATCGAAGACGTCGTCGGGCCGATCGCGATCCGCCCCGCGTTTCACGTCACGAATTCGCGATTGAGCGTTCGACCGCTCATCAACTCGCCGCATGATGTATATTCGATGCAAAGCTAAGCCAACCGGAGCCGGCACAGTATGCGCATCGATTCGATAGCCATTGGCAACAATCCGCCCGAGGACGTCAACGTTCTCATCGAGGTGCCGCTCGGGGGCCAGCCGATCAAATACGAGTTGGACAAAGACGCCGGTATTCTGGTCGTCGACCGGTTCCTGTATACGCCGATGTCCTATCCGGGCAACTACGGGTTCGTGCCGCACACCTTGTCAGACGACGGCGACCCCATCGACGTGCTGGTCTGCAACACGCGGCCATTGGCGCCGAGCTGCGTGATCAACGTAAGGCCCGTCGGAGTGCTGATCATGGAGGACAATGCTGGTCAGGACGAGAAAGTTCTCGCCGTTCCGTCGCACGAGCTAACCAAGCGCTGGGACCACATCAACAATCATTCCGATCTGCCGGACATCACGTTGCGGCAGATCGAGCATTTTTTTGAGCATTACAAAGATCTGGAGCCGGGTAAATGGGTGAAGCTCGGCGATTGGCATGACGCCAAAGACGCCAAGCGGCTCATTACCGAGGCGATCGAACGGGCGAGGGCCCGCGAATCGGTGACGGATACGGGCTAGGGTCTGTTACCGCTGCCAGCGTCATGTGTCGGGTACACACTGGCCGCCTCGAACACCGGCCCGTCAACGCAAACTCGTTTCATTGCCGGTCCGTCATCGGTCGCGACGAGCACCGTGCATCCCGCGCAACCGCCGACCGCGCAGGCCATGTATTCCTCGAGTGATACCTGGCAGGGCAACGCGTACTTGTGGGCAAGCTTGGCCACGGCTTTCAGCATCGGCGTCGGCCCGCAGGCAAAAACGGCCGTTTCGCCCAGCGCGTCGGCGGACAGCGTATCCAGATACCGGTCCGCGATGTCCGTGACGTAGCCGCGAAACGTCCCTGGGAACTCCGACAGGCTGGCGAGCCTGGCCGGCACCCGCCACGTTTCGAGCAGGCGTATGGAGCGGTTGACGGGTGCGTCAATCCAGTCACAAGCCATGCCGGACTCGACGAGTTCAAAGGGAAACGGGATCTCGGAGCCCATTAACACCAGCGGTTGCCAGTCATGCTCGTCTTCGGTGAGCGTTTCGGCCAGAAAGAGTATTGGCGGTATGCCGACCCCGCCGCCGATCATGAGCGTTCGAGGCCTGGCGGACGATGGAGCGAAACCCTGGCCGATCGGGCCCATCGAGTTCAGCCGGTCGCCCGGTTTTTTCCGTGCGAGGGCTTGCAGTCCCTCGCCGACTACCTTGAACAGAACGTCGATCCAGCCATGCTCGGCGTTTGCGCGCATGATCGACAACGGCCGCCGCATCGGAATCGCGTCGTCGCATTGCAGATGAACGAAGCTGCCGGGTGTTGCGCGGCCGGCGCAGCGCGGAGCAAGGAGTCGCAGGACGTACTGCTCGGACGGCTTCGCGCTGACGGAGAGCACCTCGACGTCCTCGACGAATATGGTGCCGCGGTGTGGGCGGGCGGCGTCCGTCACCGCGGCCACAGTGTGTCCGATACCGCGGCGAGTACCGCCATGCGCACGGCGACTCCGTTGGTGACCTGCTGGGTAATGACGGATCGCGGGCTGTCTGCAAGACTCGATTCGATCTCGATCCCGCGGTTCATCGGACCGGGGTGCATGACAATCGCGTCCGGCGCCGCCAGTGACAGACGACTCTCGCTGATGCCGTAACTGGAAAAATACTCGTCGACGCCGGGGATGCCTTCGAGGCTGCCAATTCGTTCCCGTTGGATGCGCAACGCCATTACGACGTCGGCGCCGCGAATCCCCTCGTCGAGGTCGTCCGTTATCCGTGCGCCCGGCACGCTGTTCGGATTCGGCGCCAGGGCGCTTGGCGATATCAGTCTCAGGTCGCCGACTCCCATCGTCACGAGGCCCTGCGCGGCCGACCGCGCTACGCGCGAGTGCGCAACGTCGCCGACAATGGCGACGACCAGCTGCGCAAAGTCGCCTTTATGCTGCCGGATGGTCAGCAGGTCCAGGAGACCCTGCGTGGGGTGTGACACGTCTCCCTCGCCAGCGTTGAGCACGCTGATCCGGTCGCTCACATGTCGCGCAATGTAGGCCGGTACGCCGGCGCTGGCGTCTCTGATAACGAAAATATCGACCTGCATCGCCTGAAGCGTGTAAATCGTGTCCAGGATGCTCTCGCCTTTCTTGCGAGACGACATGTTGACGTCGAGGTTCAAGACGTCGGCGCCGAGCCGTTTAGCCGCCAGCTCGAAGGACGCGCGGGTGCGCGTACTCGGCTCGAAGAACAAATTGCCGACCGTCCGGCCGTGAAGGCTCTCGTCACGGACCGCGGTCTCGCCGATCGGACTGAGAAAGGTTTCGGCGCGGTCCAGCAGTGTCGTGATGAGCGTCTTGTCCAGCCCCTCCAGCGTGAGCAAATGCCGCAGTTTGCCGTCAGCTGTCAGCTGCAAACTGCGGGTGTCGGTCGGTTCCGATGATTGAAAGGACTGGGTCGTAGGCATCGGAGCGGCATTCTACCCGGATTGGTCGCGTCCGGCTGCGCTATTTGTGACGGCCGCTGTTTCCATGCCCTGTCAGGCGCCGCCCTCTCGCATCCAGCGTTCCGCGATGAGCACCGCAGCCGCGGCGTCGACGGTTTCCCTGCGAACGCGGCCGCGTGTGCCCGCTGCGCGCGACCGGCGCAGTTGTTCCGCCGCTTCGATCGACGAGTACCGTTCGTCCACGTGCCCGACAGGCAGCCCGTAGCGGCCCAGCGCATCGCTGAAAGACTCGACGTCGACCGCCAGCTCCGCGCGGGAGCCGTCCGCGTTGTACGGCATGCCGACCACGAGCTGGTCCGGCTGCCACTCCGAGATCCAGCCCCCGATTCGTTGCCAGTCGGGTCCGGCCGCGCCGTTGCTGGCGACGCCAAGAGGGCTTGCCGACCCGGTGATGCGCTGTCCAACGGCGACGCCGATCCGGCGGCGTCCATAGTCGAAGGAGAGGAGAGTCAGGCGCTGGGTTTTGTCAGGCGTGCCCGGCATCGGGGGCGAGTCGGCTCAGGTCGATACCCAGCACGTCCGCAGCGGTCCGCCAGCGCTCCTCGAACGGCACCTCAAAAATCAGCTGCGGGCTTGCCGGTACGCTGAGCCAGGTGTTGGCGAGCATTTCAGCTTCCAGCTGGCCCGGTTCCCAACCGGCGTAGCCAAGCGCGACCAGCGTCTGATGCGGTCCGCCGCCGGCAGCCATCGCGTCGAGCACGTCGCGCGACAGGGTCAACTGGATGTCCGGTGATACCCGCACCGAACTCTCGAAGGTTTCTCCGGGCTCATGCAATACGAAACCGCGCTCTTTGGCCACGGGGCCGCCGTCGAGAACCGGGTGGGCCAGGATAGCGGCATCGGCGTCGCTCAGATCGAGCTGTCGAAACAATCCGCCAAGATTCAAGTTGAGAGGACGATTGATCACTATGCCGAGCGCGCCGTCGGCGTTGTGCTCACAAACCAGCGTGACCGTTGTCGAGAAGTTGGGATCGTCCATGCCGGGCATGGCAATGAGCAGCTGGTTGTTCAAGGAACCGGTGAATTCCATGTGCACAGTATCGGCCTTGCTGCGGCGATTCACAACCGTCAAAAGCCGACCTTGGAAACGGCCGTCGGCGGAAGAGTGTGCGTGCTCAGTGGATGCTGGCGGTGGCCGGGGTGTTTATGCGGCTGAACTGCCATTTATAGACGAAGTTGAGTTCCGGATGGTCCGCCCGCACGGCTTCCGGGAAGGGCTCGAAAGGCGCGGCGCGTTCCAGGATATTGAGCGCCGCCTGATCCAACACGGTTGATCCGGACGATTGGCGGATAATCACCTCGGACAGGTCTCCGCTCATGTCGATCGTCACTTCGAGCGTCGGGCTGCCGCTCAAGCCCTGTAACGCGATCTGCGCAGGGAGGTAACGCTGGCCAACCGACTCAATTTTTCGTTTCCAGCGATCGACGTAGCCGGCGATGTTGGATTCTTTGGTATCGGCGCTGACGACAATCCGCTGACGATTCCGGTCGCGCACCAGGAAGTTGGCCTGCGCGTCTTTGGGCAGCGGCAGCGTCGTGTCTGCGCCGGACTCCATGGCCAGCGCGGTCGACTGCCGGCGCGTCTTGTCCATCCGCGGATCGTTGGCCACCCGCCGGTCCTGCGCGCTGCGTGACGCAAGCACCTCGTCGCTGTTTCGCTGCTGGGCGGAAGCGTCCTCGAGTGCGTTGCCGTCGTCGACGCCGTTGTTGTCAATCGGAACGCTGCTTTCCAGCGGCGCGCTGGGTCGTGCCTGATGCTCGGTATTGCCGCTGCCTTCCTGACTTGCCTGCGCCAGATACATTGCGTCGTCCGGCCGATCGAAACTGCGATCCGGGTCTGCGACGATGGTGACCTCAAGCGACACGGCTTCCGAAAAATAGTCGTCGATCGCGGCGTTGAAGGTGACGCCGATGATCAGGATACCGTGCACCAGGGCGGCGAGAAACAGCATCGGCGGCAGCCGGTCGGGCGCCGGCGCGGACTCCAGACGAAACTCGTCGAAATATCCGGCGGTTCCACCGTTGCCGCTGTTTGTATTCAGTTGAGCCATTGCTGTCGCAGGAGTCCGCCTCCCGTTATGTCGAACAGGCGGGAGCCGTTACCGCCGGTAAGGCTGCTCAGTGTACTTGCTTCCGCAAGGGCGCAATGAGACACAGTTCACCGGTCGTGCCGTCGGCGGACGCCTGTTTACGCCCAGTGCGGCCAAGTTTGGTCAAATTCGGACGTTCCTGCAACACCCTTGCTTGAGTATTTCCAGAGTTTTTCTCAGCGCTTATAGACATAATCGCAAGTGTTTAGCGAAGTTTCGCTTCAATCGCGTCGAACAGTGTGCCGGCAATGTTGAGGCCAAAGTGCCGGTCCAGCTCGCGAATGCCGGTCGGGCTCGTCGAATTGATTTCCGTGAGGAAATCGCCGATGACGTCGATGCCGCAAAAAATGACGCCGCTGTCGCGCAGAACGGGTCCGACGCGTGCGCAGATCTCCCGGTCCCTGGCGGTCAGCTCACGGCCTTCGCCCACGGCGCCCATTACCAGATTGCCGCGATTGTCATCGGCGGACGGTATGCGCGCCAGCGCGTGAGGGATGGGCTCGCCGTCGATCAGGAGAATACGCTTGTCGCCTTCGCTGATCTCGGGGATGAACACCTGTGCCATCGCGAACCGATTGCCGTAGTCGGTCAACGTCTCGATGATGACGTTGGCGTTGTTGTCGCCCTGCTTGACGACGAATATCGATTTGCCGCCCATGCCGTCGAGCGGTTTGACGACCACCTTGCCGTGCTGCTCGGCAAAGCTTTTCATTTCCGCCATTGACCGCGTTACCAGGGTTGTAGGCGCACAATCCGGGAACCAGGCGGTGAATGCTTTTTCATTCATATCCCGTAGCGCCTGCGGGCGATTCACAATCAGCGCGCCGGCGATTTCCGCCCGTTCGAGAATGTAGGTGGTGTAGATGTATTCCATGTCGAACGGCGGGTCCTTGCGCATCAGGATCACGTCCAGTTCGCCGAGCGGCAGCTCCGCTTGCCGGCCAAACTCGAACCAATTCTCCGGCCGGTCGAAGACGCTCAGCGTGCGCGAGCGCCCGATAGCAACCCCATCCAGCAACTTCAGATCCGACTGCAGCATGTAGTGAATCTCGTAGCCCCGGCGTTGCGCCTCGATCAGCATGGCCATGGAGCTGTCTTTTTTCACGGTAACCGTTTCGATGGGGTCCATAACGATACCGAGGCGGGGTTGTTTTTCGGGCATGGCGGCGGAGTCCTGCGGTTGGGCGGGTTCAATCAACGTGGATTGTCACGCAAATCCCAGGTGTTCGTAAACAGAGTCGCCGGCTTCGAGCGGCGGCCGGCGCGGCTACGATCCAATTTGAGATAGGTTCCAGACTGCGCCGGCGAGTATCGACGCGCCGTTGGACCGTCCCGGAACGGGCCCGAAAAGCCGGTGGCTGACGGTTTTTGGACCGGGTATCGAAACGGCTCTCGCGATGATGGAATCAGTTCAATTTCGGACTGAGTCTAAGAGCGTGTCGTGTGTCGTAGCGGCAATTAAGCCAATATGGTACAAGTTCTTATGCTCGCGCCGAATATTATGGAAACCTAAGCGGTCGAGCGTGTAAACGGAGAGGCAAACCCTCCAGGGTTTGCGATTTGGGCGAGGAATTCCGGTGTCAAACAACGCATCTCGAAGTCTTAATGGACTCAAGATTCTTGTCGTGGACGACAGCAAGACCATTCGCAGAACAGCCGAAACGCTGTTATCGAAGGAGGGCTGTCAGGTATTTACGGCGATTGACGGCTTCGACGCGCTGTCCAAGATCGCGGATCACCAGCCGGATCTCATTTTCGTCGATATCATGATGCCGCGTCTGGACGGCTATCAGACCTGCTCGCTCATCAAGCACAACAAAGTCTTCAAGAATACCCCGGTCATTATGCTCTCGAGCAAAGATGGCCTGTTCGACCGCGCTCGTGGACGCATCGTGGGGTCGGAACAGTATCTGACCAAACCGTTCACCAAAGACGAATTGCTGGGTGCGATATCGAATCAGATAAACTGAGGAAGAATGGCATGGCTGTGGTTCTTATCATCGACGATTCGCCGACGGAATTGCACTTGTTCCAGGATATGCTGGAGAAAAACGGCTTTGAAACGCTGTTGGCCGACAGCGGCGAGGAGGGTATCCGGATCGCCCAGTCGGCGGCTCCGGACTGCATCTTGATGGACGTCGTGATGCCGGGCATGAACGGGTTCCAGGCAACTCGCAAGCTGACGCAGGATCCCGGAACGGCAAATATTCCGGTCATCATGATTACAACGAAGGATCAGGAGACCGACAAGATATGGGGCATGCGTCAGGGCGCTGTCGAGTACCTCGTGAAACCGGTGCCGAGCAAAGACCTGGTTGCCAAGATCAATTCGGTAATGGCCGACTGAATGGACGAAGCGGTCCCATTGGATGCGTTGGTCGAGCGCCCGTTCGAGCTTCTTCAGGAAATTGAGCGGCGCAGCCGCGCCGCGATGGCCGGGCAGAGCGGCGGGGAGTTGTCCAGCGAATGGGTGGGCATCGGCTTTCGCATCGGTCAGGAACAGTTTGTCTCCGATCGCAATCAGGTTCGCGAGGTATTGATGCTGCCTTCCACGATGACCCGTGTGCCGGGTGCGAAGCGTTGGGTTCTGGGCATCGCCAATTTGCGCGGTCACCTGCTTCCGCTCATCGACGTGCAGATGTTGCTGGGCAGCGGCCGCACACCGCTGCGGCGCGTGACGCGGGTGATTTCCGTCAATCATCGTGACGTGCCGGCGGGTCTGGTCGTCGATGAGGTATTGGGATTCCGGCGTTTCAACGATCGCGAGTATGTTGACCAATGGCCCGAAACGGCGTTGCGATGCGATCGGTTCATAAAAGGAGCGTACCAGCGCGGCGCGGACAGCTGGCCGATTTTCGGTTTGTACGATCTCATTGAGAGCAGCACGTTTTTGCAGGCCGCGGCGGACGGTTGACCCAGCGGGGCTCCCAAATCAAGCAATTCTCTATTTGACTGACACGTTGCAGAATCATGGCTAACAAGACTGACAATCCATCTTCCTTCCGGACCGTCGCGGGATTGGCGATCCTGTTACTCGTCGTCGCCGCGGCGCTGTTCTATCTGCGCTTGGGCGGTGACGGCGGCGGCTCCTCGCGCGCCGCGCTCGGCGCCGTATCGCAAAGCATACCGCTGGCGGCGACGGCTGCCGTCAGTGGCGAAGAAAGTGGGTTCGAGCGACTTGACGCCGCGGTCAGTCAGCTGCGCTCGCTGCGCCAGGGCGCGGCCGGTCTGCCCGGCTCCCGGGCCGATTGGGACAGCCTGGAACAAGGCGCGGCCGCGGTGTTGGGACGCCGCGCGCCGGTGGAAGCGCTCAACGAAGCACGCGATTACGTGGAGGAAAACGCGCCCGTCTTCAGGGAAGCCGCGGACGAACTGCTTGGCGTCTCCGGGTCGACTGCGGCGATTCAACAGTTTCAACAGCGCGCGGCGCGATTGGGTCCGGCGCTTGCCGCGCTCGCGATGGCAGACGATCGGGCGTCGGCCGCCGAGGCGATACGCGCCGATCTGAGCTACATGCGGCAGGTCGTGGACGCGCTTGGGGGTGACGGGAGCAACCTCGACATTGCGCCGCTGGGCAGCGAGGACCGCGAAGCGACGCTGGTGCCGCTGGCGGGCGTGTTTGGCAACGTCGAATCGCAGATTGACCAGGCTTTACAGGGTGTCGCTCAGTTGGATGGGTTGGAAGCGGAAATCGAAGGCTTGCAGCTGTCCGCGAAAACCCTGTTCGACACGGCGTTTGTGTCGTCATCGGGTTTGCTGTCGTCCGGCTTTCTCGCGCAGCCTTTGCTGCCTTTGGGTCTGCTCGTGATGGCGCTGGTTCTGATAGGCGTTTTGCTGTTTCTGCACTCGAAATCCAGCGTGTTCGAGAAGACGGCGCGCGTACAGGCGGCGCAGAACGAGCGTAATCAGCAGGCAATTCTGCGTTTGCTCGATGAGCTGGGCAGTTTGGCCGACGGCGATCTGACGGTCGAGGCGACCGTTACCGAAGACATCACCGGCGCCATCGCCGATTCGATCAACTATGCCATTGAGAAGCTCAGGGAACTGGTGGCGACAATCAACGAGACCTCGATCATGGTCGATTCCGCCGCGAAACAAACCGAGAGCACCGCAGTGCATATGGCTCGGGCGGCGGAAAATCAGAGCCGCGAGATCGCCGCGGCCACGGAATCCATTGTCTCGATGGCCGGATCGATTGAAGAAGTTTCCGGCAATGCGGAACGCTCGTCCGACGTGGCACGCCATTCCGTCGAGGTTGCCCACAAGGGTGGCGAAGCCGTGCGTCGCACGATCGACGGGATGAACACCATCCGCGAGACGATCCAGGAGACGTCGAAGCGGATCAAGCGGCTCGGTGAGAGTTCGCAGGAAATCGGCAATATCGTCGAACTGATCAACGACATCGCCGAACAGACCAATATTCTCGCGCTCAACGCATCGATACAGGCGTCGATGGCCGGCGAGGCCGGACGCGGATTTGCCGTCGTTGCGGACGAAGTCCAGCGCCTGGCCGAACGATCGACGAACGCGACGAAACAAATCGAGGTGCTTGTCCGCACGATTCAGACGGACACGAACGAAGCGGTGGTGTCGATGGAGCGCAGCACGACCGACGTGGTCGGGGGTGCGCTGTTGGCCGAAAACGCGGGTGCGGCGCTCGATGAGATCGAGCAGGTGTCGAATCAGATCGCGAACCTGGTCCAGAACATTTCCGGTTCGGCGCGGCAGCAGGCGGGTTCCGCGGCCGACGTTACGCGCCGCACCACCAAACTCAAGGAGATCGGCGAGCAGACCGGCAAGGCGACAACGGCGACGGCCGCATCGATATCGAAGCTGTCCGTTTTGGCGTCACAGCTCAGAGCGACCGTGGCAGGGTTTACGCTGCCGAGCGCTGCCCTGAAAACCAGTGCGCTTGCCAGCACCACCGTCGCGGCAGCCCCGTCGGCCGCGCCAGCCCCGCCGGCGCCACCCACGACCGCCCCCGTAGAGGACAAGGCTGCGGGCTAGGCGGGCAGACCCTCGATGAGTAGCGACAGCGGGATTCAGCAGCAGGTGAGGATGAGCGACGCCCCGGAAGCGGCGGAGACGACCGAGAGCGCGCTGGCGATTGTCAGCCATGAGCTGTTGGAGACGATTCGCAGCGCCCATCTCGCGCTGGAAGACTGCCTGGACGGGCGCGGCGGGTCGGCATCGCTGGTGCGTACCGGTCAACTGCTGCATCAGGCCGCAGGTGCGTTACGAATTACCGAGACCTACGGCGCCGCCTTGCTTGCCGAGGAGATGGAAGCGGTCTGCAAATTCATCGGCAACCTCCGTCCCGGTAAAGGGCGCGAAGACGGCCTCGAGGCGCTGACGCGCTCGATGGTGCAGCTGCCGATTTACATCGAGCGTTTGCTCGGTGGCGGTCGCGATATTGCCCTGGTGCTGTTGCCGATACTGAATGACCTGCGCGCGGCGCGCGGCCAGCCCCTGCTGTCCGAGGGGACGCTGCTGCTTCTCAACCTCTCACCGTCGAGCGAGCCGTCCACCGAGGTGAAACCTCGCGAGGCGGGCCAGGACCCCGTTTTTGTCGCGCGCAAGTTGCGTCCGAAGTTTCAGCTTGCCCTGCTCGGCTGGATAAAAGGGGGTGAAATCGAAACTCATTTAAAAACCCTGTCCGCCGTATCGACGGCGATGGAGAACTCCGCGAATCGCGAGGACATGCGACAGTTGTGGTGGGTCACCGGCGGCGTGCTCGAATCGTTGCAGAACGGCGGGCTGGAAACGTCCGTTGCGCTGAAACGCCTTCTTGGTCAGGTAGACCGGCAGCTCAAACTGCTGATCGACGACGGCGCGGACGCTTTCGATAGCCACCCGGTCACCGACCTGCTGAACAACCTGCTGTATTACGTGGCCAGGTCCAGCAACGCGGGACCGCGTATCAGCGAAATTCGCGCCGCGTTCAATCTTGCCGAGCTGTTGCCCGGCGACGAGCAGGTCGAGCATGCGCGCGAGAGCCTCGCCGCGCCAAGCGTCAAGCTGATGGAGACGGTGGCCGGGGCAATCAAGGAGGACCTGGGCCGGGTAAAGGACGTTCTCGACATTTTCATGCGTACCGGCATGAACAAATCGTCGGAACTCGTTCCGCAGCTCGATCTCTTGAAAAAAATCAGCGATACGCTGGGTGTGCTGGGTCTGGGACGCCTGCGCGGCGATATCGACGCGGAAATAGAGCGGCTCAAGGAGATTGTCGCCAAAAGCGGTACTGCAGACGAACAGACCGTCCTCGACATTGCGGCAACCTTGCTGAAGGTCGAAGATCAACTCGACCACCAGCTGACGCGGCTCATCGTTCCCCAGGAGCCGGAGGTTGCGGACGCCGAAGAGGAGATGTCCGAGGATGAGGACGCCGACTATAAGAAGGTTACCGAGGCCGTCATGCGTGAGAGCATCATCAACCTCGCGCGCATCAAGGAGACTTTCAGCCAGGCGATGACCTCGGCCGGCGATTCCGCGGGCATCGACAGCGTGCCGGCGCTGGTCCAGGGCATCAAAGCCGGCCTGCTCATGTTGAACAAAAGCCGCGCGATGGACGTCGTCGATCGCGTCGGCGATCTGTTTGTGCTGGCGCTCAGCGGAGCGGGACCGACGCGCCTCGCGCAGAAGGAAACAGATCGCCTGGCGGATGCGATCGTCAGCATCGAGTATTACATGGAGACCGTGCGCGCCGGCCGTCGCGAACCGTGGTACATGCTCGACAACGCGGAAGCTTGCCTCGCCGTTCTCCAGGACACGGCGGCCCGGCTGAAGAAAGAACAGGAAGAGGGCTTCCCCGCTACGCAGGTTCTGCATACGCTCAAGCCAGAGGAGCCGGCCGCCGATGCGCGCGTCGCGAACAGGAACATGAGCGCCACGGACGTTATGCCGATGCCGGTCGTGGCACAGGACGCGGAACATCTGGATCCCGAACTTCTGGAGCTTTTTATCGAGGAAGCGAAAGAGGAGATCGCCAGCATCGGGCGCAATCTGCCGCAGTGGGCGGAATCGCCGGACGACATGGAGGCGCTGATCACGGTCCGGCGCTCTTTCCACACGCTCAAGGGCAGCGGCCGCATGGTCGGCGCGGAGCGCATCGGTGAGTATTGCTGGAGCATCGAGAACCTGCTCAACAAGCTGATCAATCGCACCCTCATCAGAACGCCGCCGATGATTCAATTCATCGTCGCAGCGTCCGAGCTGGTGCCTGAACTGGTCGAGCAGCTCGAGGTCGGTGCGGAGCCGGAGTCGGACGTCGCGCTGTTCATGGCTCGCGCCAACGCGTTTGCGGAGGGTGATCCCAATGCGGGTGTGCTGACGCTGGCCCCGGCCGAGGCCGAACCGGAAAGTTCGGTGGCTCGGGCGCTGGAAATGGACCCGGTCTTACTCGACATCTTCGCGAAAGAAACCGCCGGACACATTGCCGTTATTCGCGAGTACGTCGAAGCCTGCGCCGGCCACGAGCCGCCGTTCCAGGTGACCGACAAACTCTACCGCGCCTGCCACACACTGCACGGCAGCGCCAACATGGCGAACGTCGAACGCGGCGTTGCGGTTGCGGGTGCGCTCAACCGGTTCGTGCGCCGCGTTTACGATTACAAGGTTGGCTTCCAGTCCTCGGGTTTGGATGTGTTGACCGCAACCTCCAAGGCGATCGAGACGATTGTGTCCGACATCAATCAGACCGATCGTAATCGCTCCGACTTTGCGGTGCTGATCGAACACGTCAACAACCTCACCAACTCGATTGAGCCGCAGGAGATCGTGGAGGCGCCCGCGTCGGCCGACGCCAAGCCGGCCGACGATGCACGGGACGAGGCGAAGGAAGAGGCGGAATACGATGCGGAGATCGCCGCGATTTTCTCCGAAGAGGCGGCAGAGTTGCTCGAATCGGCCGATCAGGCGCTAACCTCGTGGACAAAAAACAAGACTGACCGCGAACCGCTCGAAGAACTCAAGCGCCATCTGCACACCCTGAAAGGGGGTGCCCGCATGGCGGGCATCACGGCCATGGGAAACCTCAGTCACGAGCTGGAAACCCTTTTGATTGGCATCGACGACGGCCGCACGCCGCCGTCCACGCAGCTCGACAGCCTGCTGCAGCAAAGTGTCGACGAATTGCATCGGATGCGGGACAGCGTGATTGCCGGCAAACGTGTGACCGCCGCGGCGGCGCTCGAACAGCAAATCCACGCCGTCAATGCAGGCGGCGCGCCCGCCGAAGAAGCGCTGGAGCCCAGCCCGGCGCCGCCGGAGGAGCACGCCGCGGAGGCGGACACCGCCGACCCGGTGTCGGTCGAGTTTACGGCCGTGCCCGAAGAGACCGTGAGCATGGTTATTGTCGATTCTCCGCTGGCGGAGGAGGGCGCGGACAGGGTGCGTCCGGCGCCGGTCGACGACGAGCCCGCGGAAGATCGCGATCGATCGTCGGACGAACAGGCGCAAGAGGCCGCGATGGAGACCGCGGTCGAACCTCCCGCGGAACCGGCGCCTCCGATCGAGGAACCCGTCGAAACACCGGTCGAGCAGCCCGCGCCGTCCGAATCTGCGCCAATGCCCGCGCCGCCGCCCGAGGACGCACCGCCGCCCGAGGAAAAGAGCGCCGAGCCAAAAGTAAGGCCGATGGTTGCGCTGCGCGAGCCGCCCGAATCCCGGCAGCCGCCGCGGCAAAGCGCGGATCAGCGCCAGGAGTTCGCGCGCATCGATGCCGCGTTGCTCGAAGACCTGTTGAACGCGGCCGGCGAAATCAGCATCTATCATTCGCGCTTGAGCCAGCAGGTGAATTCGATCGAGTTCAATCTGGAGGAGGTCGAACAGACGGTTGCGCGTCTGCGCGAACAGCTGCGTAAGCTGGAGATCGAGACCGAAGCGCAAATAATGCACGGACATCAGGATACGCTGGTTGCGCGGGACTTCGATCCGCTGGAAATGGATCGCTACTCGAACATTCAGCAGCTGTCGCGTGCGCTCGCCGAATCCGCCAACGACATGGGCAGCCTGAAAGACCTGTTGCAAACCTTGACCGCCGAAGCGGAGACGCTATTGGTGCAGCAGGCGCGAGTGACGGCCGAGCTGCAGGACGGTCTCATGAGAACCCGGATGGTGCCGTTCCAGCGCCACGTACCGCGTCTGACGCGACTGGTGCGCCAGGCTGCCGCGGAGGTGGGCAAACGTGCCGAGCTGGCCGTGGAAGGCGCCTCCGGCGAACTCGATCGGCAGGTACTCGACAAGATGCTGCCGCCATTCGAGCACATGCTGCGTAATGCCATCGTCCACGGTCTCGAAACGGCGGAAGAACGCCAGGCCGCCGGCAAACCGGCGAACGGTCGCATCACGATACGCCTGCACCGGGAAGGCGCGGAGATGGTCATCGACGTAGCGGACGACGGCTCGGGTCTCGACGTGGATGCGATTCGTCGTAAGGCCTATGAGCGTGATCTTCTGAAGCCGGACAGCAAGGTCACCGATGCCGAGATCATGGATCTGATCTTGCAGCCGGGTTTCAGCACCGCCGCCAAGGTGACGCAGAGCGCGGGTCGCGGCGTCGGGATGGACGTCGTCGCAAACGAAGTGAAGCAGCTTGGCGGCTCGCTGCAGATATCCTCGGTGACGGGACAGGGAACGAACTTTACGGTGCGCCTGCCGTTTACGCTGGCTATCACGCAGGCGTTGATCGTCCGAACGGGCGACGAGGTCTACGCTCTGCCGCTGCCGACTGTCGAGGGAGTCGTGCGTATCGGACGCAACGAACTGGAGGCGCTTCTGAGTCAGAGCGAGCCCAGTTACGAGTACGGCGAAGAATCCTACCGTTTCCGCCACCTGGGCATGTATCTCGGCGGCAAATCCGCGCAGCTGCCCGAGGAGGAGACGTTCGTCCCCATCATTCTGGTGCGTGCGGGAGAGTATTCCGCCGCACTACTGATCGATGAGCTTATCGCCAGCCAGGAAATTGTCGTGAAGTCTCTCGGGCCGCAGCTCTCGAGCGTGCGTGGGATCTCGGGCGCCACTATTCTGGGTGATGGCCGGATCGTGCTGATTCTGGACATAAACGCGCTGGTGCGCAGTGGAGCGCCAATCGTCGAACTCAAGAGTGCGGCGCCCGCGCCGGCGGACGACCGGCCGCTTGCGATGGTGGTCGACGATTCCATCACCGTGCGTCGCGTGATGGAGCGCTTCCTCGAACGGAACGGCATGCGCGTCGTTACGGCAAAAGACGGGCTCGACGGCATCAGCGTGCTGCGCGACCACAAACCGGACATCATTCTTCTGGATATCGAGATGCCGCGCATGGACGGTTACGAGTTCGCGACGCACGTGAGAAACGACGCGCGCGTGTCGGATGTGCCGATTATCATGATTACCTCCCGGGTCGGCGACAAACACCGGGCGCGCGCGATCGAAATCGGCGTCAACGATTATCTCGGCAAACCTTACCAGGAGGTGCAATTGCTGGAGGCAATGGCAAGGCAGCTCGAGGAACGGGGGATCAAACTGTCGTGAGCGCCGCCGCCGAAGAACTCTATAGTCTGCTGATCCCCCTCGACGAGGACCGGCTGATAGTGCCGCGCGCCTGCGTCGCCGAAGTCGTCCGGTTCACCGAGCCCGAACAGCGGGAGGGGAGCCGCGATTGGATGCTGGGCACCACGACGTGGAACGGCCGTGAGCTGCCGGTCGTGGCCTATGAGGGAGTCATCGGCAAGGACGTGCCCGGGACAACCGGCCGCACCCGCATCGTTGTGTTTCACGCCGTCAGCGGAAAAATTCCGGCCGGCTACTTCGGTCTGGTTACGCAGGGTTTTCCGCAGCTGGTCCGGGTCAACCGGGAGGTGCTGAAACTCGACTCGACCGAAGGCTGGTCCGAAGAGGCGCCCGTACTCTGCCGCGTGAAAATGATCAACGAGTTTCCGTTGATACCGCACCTCGAGCAGCTTGAAGCAATGATTGCGGACGAGTCGATTCAGGCCTAGTGAGATCGGTTCTAGAGATCGCCCCATTTCGACTGCACCATCGTCACGGCCGTCAACGCGGCGGTTTCCGATCGAAGTATGCGTGGTCCCAGCGATACCGCGACAAACCCCACGAGTGCGGCGTCCTCTACCTCGCGTCGGCTGAACCCGCCCTCCGGGCCGACAAGAAGGTCGACCGTCCGCGGGGGGGCGGCGAGATCGTCCAGCATTCCTGTTGCACCGGGAACGAAAACGATTCGGCGGTCGGCGGCGGACGTCTCGACAAAATAGTCCTTCAGCGCAACCGGTGCGTCGACCGGCGGCACCCGGTTGCGTCCGCACTGTTCGCAGGCGCTTTGGGCGATTTTCTGCCAGTGCTGCATCCGCCGTTCCGCGCGTTCCGGGTTGAGTTTGACGACGGAGAATTCGGTGAGCACCGGTGTAATGCGCCGTACGCCCAGTTCGGTCGCTTTTTGCACGGCAAAGTCCATGCGCTCGCCGCGCGATATGCCCTGTACGAGGCGGATACTCAGCGGCGATTCGCTGTCGTTGGGAACGCCTTTGCCGGTTCGCAGCACCAGCCGGTTTTTGCGCGCGGCGGTCACCTCCGCCGGATAGTCGTAGCCGTCGCCCGAAAAAAGTACGAGTTCACTGCCGGCCTTCATGCGTAAGACCCGCTTCAGATAGTGCGCGCGTTCACCGTCGATCTCGACGCTCTGATCGTGCGCAATAGGCTGTGAGATGAACAGGCGATGTCGAGGCATTGGTGCTGCGTACTTGGCCGGAAACGTCGGGTTGACGGGACGGGATGGGCGGCGCCCTGGACATTAAGCATTCATCGGAATACAAAAGTCAAAATTGGGTGGCTTCAAACGACGGGACAAGCGTGACGCGCCAAAACCAGGACAAGCAGTTCACCGTAACGGTTGATGACGGCCTCATCCGTCCAGCCGGCCTACGCGAGTCGCCGAATCAGGACGAGCGGCCCGCGGACTGTGAACCGGAGCTGGTCATCCTGCACGGGATCAGTTTGCCGCCGGGTGAGTTCGGCGGTCCGTTCATCGAGCAGCTGTTCGACAACCGGCTCGACTGGGACGCACATCCGTATTTCGACGAGATCCGCGGCTTGACGGTATCGGCGCACGTGCTGATCCGCCGCGACGGCGAGGTGATCCAGTTCGTGCCGTTCCATCGACGCGCCTGGCACGCCGGCGCATCCGCTTTCCGGGGGCGCCATCGTTGCAACGATTTTGCGATCGGCATCGAACTCGAAGGACAAGACGACACCCCGTATACGGATTCGCAGTACGTTTGCCTGACGGCGGTTCTCAAGGCTCTGATCGGAGCCTATCCGGGGTTGGACGCGCGACGTGTCGCGGGTCACTGCGACGTTGCGCCCGGGCGAAAATCCGACCCCGGTCCTGCTTTCGATTGGTTGCGGCTGTATGATGGCCTCAGCGTGAATGACTGATTTGTCACTGGGGCCTGCCAACACTATGCGAGTAATCCCTGCCGGTCCTGCGTGGCCGTCCAGCAAGGCGGAAGGAACGCCATGAAGTTGATCGCCTTACTCGTCGGCTTGCTTGTTGAGCGGCTGGCCACCCAGCTTTTTCATCTGCGCCGGCTGCGCTGGCTGGATCGTATCATCGACGCCGGCTTTCGCCAGGTCGAGAGAGCTCGAAGCCTGCCGGCAATAATACCGGTCCTGCTCCTCGCGGTGTTGCTCGTGTCGCCGGTGTTTCTGATCATGTTCGTGCTCGGCGACACCCTGTACGGTTTCGCCTATCTCGTTGTCGCGATCATCGTGCTGTTTTTTTCGCTTGGACCAAAAGACATTGGCGAGCAGGTTGACGATTACTGCGAGGCGCTCGAAAGAGGCGACGACGAAGCGATCATGCACGCAGCGAAAGCGCTGGTTGAGCGACACGTCGCCGACGATCCTGTGGAGCGTATACGTCAGGTCGAGGCGGCCGTGTGCGTGCAGGCCAACAACCGGCTTTTCGCCGTGGTTTTCTGGTTCGTTCTGCTGGGGCCCCTGGGCGCCTGGGCCTATCGAGTGACGGACCTGATCCGGCGCAGAGCCGTGTTCAACGACAATCGTGACGATGCCAACACCGAAGACGGGTCAGCGATCGTGAACGCCACCACGGCGCTGCATGCCTGGCTCGCCTGGATTCCGGCGCGACTGACGGCCCTGGGTTATGCGCTGGCAGGCAGTTTCGATAGTGCGATCGCGGCTTGGCGGTCGCCCGATGCGGCGCCGGCAGGCAGCCCGAGCGAGCAAAGCGAGCATCTACTCGCCAGGGTCGGTTTGGCGGCGCTGGCGCTGGCGCCCAACGGCGAGGAATCCGTCTCCGAGCGGGGCGTTCGCGGCGCGCGAGCCGCAAACGGCCTCGTGTTTCGATTGCTCGCTATTTGGGCCGTGGTGATCGCGGCGATGACCTTGTACGGTGCGTCCCTGTGACGGTCCGGGGGCGCTGAATGCGGTCAACGACGATACGTCCGGCTACCGAAAACGACTGGCCGACAATCATCGAACAGCTCACCGGCGCCGGATTGCCGACCGCGGACGTTGACCGCAAGCTCATGACGGACTTTCTTGTCGCGGAGACGCCGCGGGGTGAGTGCGTCGCCGCGATCGGCTGTCAGCAATACGGCTCGCTCGGACTACTGCGATCGTTGGTCGTCGCCAGGCGCGCGCGCGGCGCCGGACTCGGCCGAAGGCTGGTTGCCCAGCTCGAACGGCGCGCGGCCGCTGCCGGCGTCTTGGAGCTGTGGCTGCTGACCATCGACGCCGAGCGATTTTTTGCCGGACTGGGCTATCGGGAGGCGGATCGCCAGGAGGTGCCGCCCGCGATTGGCGAAACGGCCGAATTCTCGACACTGTGCCCGGACAGCGCCCACCTGATGCGTAAATCTATCGGTTGAGCCCTGCGTTGAGGCCCTACTCGGCGCGGGAGCGGTTCCAGAGGACTTCTTCACCGCTCTCGATTCGCGCTGCCTGCCGGGCGATGACGAACAGCAGGTCCGACAATCGATTGAGATAACGCAGGACTACTTCGCGCACGTCGGCTTCCCGAGCCAGGGCGAGGACTCTGCGCTCGGCCCTGCGAACAATCGTGCGGGCGAGGTGGCAGGCGGCCGCTGCCTGGCCGCCGCCCGGCAGTATGAAGTCTTTCAGCGCCGGCAGGTCGTCGTTGAATTCATCGAGCGACCGTTCGAGACGATCGACGTAACTCTGCAAAACGGCCTCATGGCCCGGGATGCAGAGTTCGCCGCCCAACTCGAAAAGATCGTGCTGCACATCGATGAGACACTGCGTGATGCGCTCGGGCAACACACCCACGGCCAGTATGACGCCGATAGCGCTGTTGGCCTCGTCAACCGTTCCGTACGCTTCGACGCGGGCGCTGTCTTTGTCGACGCGGCTGCCGTCACCGAGGCCGGTGGTACCGTCGTCGCCGGTCCGGGTGTAGATTTTGCTGAGGCGGTTACCCATCGTTTGTCGTCCAATCCAGTGTGTTCGAGCTTACCGTCGCGACGATAGGATCAGCTCGACAGAGTGTCAAGAACGGTGCTTGAACCTGTCGCGACCTGAATCGCGGCCGCGACGCAAGGTGGTTACGACTCAGTTCGAGACAGGTTCTTGTTTCCGGAACGCGCAGCCGCCATAGTGGCGGCTTTTCCCGGAAGCGAACGTACCACCCGCCATGACTGCCGAAAACCCCTCCACCGAGCTGCGCGTCGCCCTGGACGCGGCCGCAGCGGCGGCCGACATCAGCCGCGGCTATTTTCGCGACAATCTGAAGGTGACGATGAAATCCGATCGTACGCCCGTCACGCAGGCGGACGTCGAGTGCGAGGAGGCAATCAGGCGAATCATCCTGGAGGCCTTTCCCGAGCACGGATTTTTCGGCGAGGAAACCGGTGTAACGCGAGACGACGCGGAATACCTCTGGTTGGTGGATCCGATCGACGGCACCAAGGGGTTCATTCGTCAATATCCGTTTTTCTCGACACAGATCGCTCTGATGCGCAACGGCGAACTCGTCCTGGGCGTATCGAGTGGCACCATGTTCGATGAGCTGGCCTGGGCGGAGCGTGGCAAAGGCGCCTGGTTGAACGGAGAGCGACTGGTGGTCAGCACGATCGGTCAACCCGACCGGAGTTCGATCTCGACGGGCAACCTCAAGTCCCTCGCCGCGTCGGAAGGATGGCCGGCCCTGGGCGACATCGTTGCCGCCGCCGACCGGATCCGCGGCTACGGTGATTTCTATCACTATCATTTGCTCGCGGCCGGCAGAATCGAGGCCGTCATCGAGTCCGACGTCAACGTCCTCGATGTTGCCGCGCTGTCGGTCATCGTGCAGGAAGCGGGAGGACGCTTCACGGATTTGAACGGCAACCCGGTCGACCTGCAGACGCGTTCAGTACTCGCCGCCAATCCGCGCTTGCACGCAAAGTTGCTGGCCCGGCTGAACGGGTTCGTCGTCTGACGGCCTCGCAGGCGGTGTCCGGGCCGGCCCGTGCCCGGCGGTCAACTGAACGCCGTCCTACCGGGACCGGCGCAGGCGGATTTCCTCGGCGGTTTTCTCACCGATGACTGCGTACTTGAGGCTCTTGGGCATTACGGCTTCGGCTTCCGAAACGGCAATCCGTCCGCCCATGATTTCGGCCTTGCGCTGGGGAAGCAGCGGCTTTCGATCGGGCTCGGCGTAACCGTGCGGAAACAGCGGTACGCCGTCGGCGGGGTTGTACTTGTCGGTAGCGCCCAGCGTATGTAGAAATTCGTGCGCGATAATCAGATTGTTGAAGCCCTTGTGACTGCGGCCGGCGTACGCGTTTACTATCCCGACCATCCCTTTCTGCAGTCCGACCGAATTCTCGAGCACAAAGTGCCCGGAGGGCGCGTGATAACGGACAAAAATGCGTACGTCGGGGTCCGGATTGTCCTGGGCGTCGGTCACCGAGGCCGCCCACCAGCGCATCTTGAGGCTCCACCACAGGACGTCGAGTCGGCTGTCCCTTGCCTCCAGAGCGGGCGGCTGTTCGCCGATTTCCTCGCCCAGCCGGACGCGAACGGGTCGGTCGAGGGTGTGTCCGTACCTGCCGGTTTCACGGCTGACAAATTCTTCGATACCGGCGAACGTGTCAGCGTCGAGCCTGGAGATGTAGCGCGCGCTTTCCACGCTCTGGTCCGCGTTGATCGGGTAAACCTTGACGTACAGGCTGTTGTTCCAGTCGGTACTTCTGGCCTTCGTCAAATAGGCGCTCAGGGAGACGAACAGCAGGACGACGAGCAGGACGAAAATGCGAATTGCTTTGAACATTCGGCGGCCTCGATCGCGATGCGGTCTTGCGCTCCGATTAGGCCTGCGATTGAGGTATTCCGGTAGTACCGAGGTCGCATTTTTGCCAGGGCGCGTTGACGGCCCCTAGGGAACCCCCGGCGGCGGCCGGCGCGCGGCGGTCGCCTGCTCGAAAGCATACGCAATCTCGATGAGGTCCCGTTCGCTGAATGCCGCCCCGATGAACGAAACCCCGAAGGGGAGATCGAACACGTAGCCGGCGGGAACCGTGATACTGGCGTAACCGGAAACGGCGGCTAACGATGAGCTGCTGATGCTGAAGTGATCGCCGTTGACGTGGTCGGTTTTCCATGCGGGTCCGTTCGTCGGTGCGATCAACGCGTCCAGGTCGTGTTCACTCAACGCACCGTCTATGGCGCTTTGCGCAACGCGTTTACTCGTCTCGAGCGCGTCTACGTAGTCCTGTTCGGTCAGGCCGCCCTTTTCAACGGCGAGTTCCATGTGCTCCTGGCCGAAAAACGGCATCACCGAATCCGCGTTTGCGATATTGAAATCCATGATGCCGCGTAGTGACTTGAGCGGCGCCCCGGACTCTTCGAGGTAGGCGTTCAGGTCCGCTTTGAACTCGTAAAGCAGCACTTCGTACTCGGCCTCGCCCATGCCCTCCGTATCAGTCTCGACCGGATCGACGATCTCCGCTCCGTGCTCGCGCAGCACGGCGATCGCCTTCTCGAATTCGGCTTCGATGTACGGGTTTTGTCCGGCGCCGTTATAGCTGCGCAGCACACCGATCCGTTTGCCGCCCAGCGCGTCGGCGCTCAGGTTCGCCGCATAGTCCGGGACGTCGGCGGGGCGCGCCCGCGCGGCCGGATCGCCGGGGTCGCCAGCGCTCATGGCGTTCAACATGAGCGCCGCGTCGCGCACCGAGCGGGCCATCGGGCCGGCGGTGTCCTGACTGTGCGCAATCGGTATGATCCCGTCGCGGCTGACCAGGCCCAGGCTGGGTTTGATGCCGACAATGCCGTTGATGCTCGCCGGGCAGACGACCGAACCGTCGGTCTCCGTTCCGACCGCGAGCACCGTCAGATTTGCCGCGACCGCGGCGCCGGAGCCGCTCGATGAACCGCAGGGATTTCGGGTCGGGTCGTAGGGGTTTTTGGTTTGTCCGCCAAGGCTGCTCCAGCCGCTGGAAGAGCGAGTTGAACGGAAGTTTGCCCACTCGCTCAAATTCGCTTTTCCCAGAATGACGGCGCCGGCATCGCGGAGCTGACGCACGATAAAGGCGTCGTCGGGGGCGCGGTGATCCGCCAAGGCGAGAGAGCCCGCCGATGTCGCCATCCGATCGCCGGTATCGATGTTCGCCTTGAGGACGACGGGTATCCCGTGCAGGAGCCCACGTGGACCCTGATCACGTCGTTCGACGTCCAGCGCGTCTGCGATGCTCCGCGCATCCGGGTTTACCTCGATGATCGACCGCAGTTCCGGGCCGCTCTGATCGATCATGTCGATGCGCTCGAGGTAATAGTCGACCAACTCCCGGGCGGTCAATTCATCGCTGTCCATCGCCGCCTGCAGCGCAGTGACGTCGAAATCCGAATAGTCGCTTGATTCGGGCGGCTCCGGCGGTTCCGGTGTGCACGCGGTGGCGCCGATTATCAGGCACAGAAGGCCGAGGCCGGCCGGCAAGACTGAGCGAGTCATTTATTCCGTTCTCCGCGATTGGATGAGGTGAGGAGCCTACGGTGACCGTTGGCCCCGCGCAAGAAAGGCGACGGTTCCCGCACTCGCGCGGCGCTTATCCGGGCTTGCGGAAACGCAGAACAAACCGGTCCGTTTTGCCGCGAACGGCCGGGTCGGCCATGCTCTTTTCGAGGTCGTCCTGAGGGTTGCGAAGAACGTCGCTTCGCGCTTCGAGCGTGAATCCGGCGGCCTGCATCTGTTCGATGACGATTGCCGCATCGATCCGATGCGTCGTGCCGCCGGTCTCCGCCGGCGCGCCGGCGGGAGCGGAGTGATCCACCAGCCCGACTATGCCGCCCGGCTTCAGCGCCCGGTGAAGTTCGGCGAGTAAGTCCGGACCGTCTATGGCCGGCCAGCCGTTGTCCGGGTCCACGTAATAGATGTCGTGATACGTCAGAATCATCGTGACTGCGTCAAAACGATTCGCATCGAGCTGCAATTCGTTGTTCTCCGCCGTCAACCTCGACACGTTGGGCAGACGGTTGTCGGCATACCGTGCTTCTATCTCAGTGCGCGCAAAACCGAGATAGGCGGCATTGTTGTGCGCCGTGACGCTTCCTGCCGCGCCGACCACGTGCGACAGCAGTTCGCTGTAATAGCCGCCGCCGGAATACAGATCGAGCACCTGCATGCCGGGCGCGATGCCAAAGAATTCCAAAACGGCGGCCGGCCGGCGCCCGGCGTCGCGGGCTCGGTCGGTCTCACTTCGCGTGGGGTGAGCAAGCGCTTTTGCGAAGACGTCGCTGCCGACGGCCGCGTCGTCGTTTGTCCGGGCTTCCGGAGACGGGGAACCGTTTTGGCGTTCGCCGTCCGGTGAAGAGGCGTTGCAGCCCGCGACAACCAGCAGTGCGGCAATACAGACGGTTGATTTCATGAGCGTCTCCCCACGGTGTGTTGGCGAGTACCCTTGTACCGGATTTGGCGCCAACGCATGAGAACGATTTGATACTTCGAGGGTCACAGTGGCATGTCCGGGAACAAATAAAAAGCCCCGCGGCCAGGGGCGGCGGGGCTAATATCTCTTTTATTACAAAAGAGGTAACTGGGAGTTCGGTAACCAGATACAGACGTGTGGTTTTTTTTATTGGATCTGGATCTTATTATTATTTTTATTGTTCTTCTGGCGTCTAAATCCTGTGTGTATCCCTAAGTCGGTTACCTAATGTCCAGCTACACTTCGCTTGGGCAGGTTCCTATAAAGCAAGTCCTGTGCCAGCCTGGCATAAGCGCCTATTTTTCAATCTATTAGGGAAAAACACCGTAGCGAAAACTGAGCATTCGACAGCATTTTGTAAATAAACCCGACAGCAATCCACGGATCTGCTCGAATAGTTATATAAAACAACCAATTGGAATACAGTCTAAATGTTGATGTTTGCCATGCGGGCAATTGCGGGGCTTCGTTTTACCCTCGTCTTATGTTCACTGAACGCAATATTTGTCGTTGCCGGCCCTATTTTGACATTTTGTCAAATTAATCGACACTATTGGCGGCCCGCTCGAGCAGGCTGATCAGGCTGTAGAATCGACCGTTGCGGACGACCGCAACGATTCTCTGCGTGTCCGCGACGTTGTTGAGCGGATCGCCCTCCACCAACAGCAGGTCGGCCCGGGCGCCGGGCGATATCTCGCCAACCTGTCCTGTCAAACCAAGGACCCTGGCCGCATTTGCGCCGGCGGCCTTGAATACCTGATCACCGGCAAGCCCTGCGGCCGACAAAGCCCGCAGTTCGGCGTGCAGCGCGAGGCCGGGGGGCAGGCCGTTGGCGCGGCTGCCGGCAATCAGGCGGCCGCTGCGGCCGCGAAGATCCGGTCGCGACGCAGGCCCGCGTGCGGGTGTCGGCTGGCCGTGAAAACGTGTGGCCTGGCGCGCGTCGAAAAGCTGGGGCAGTCCGGGCGTGCCCGCATTCGCTACGCTGGACACGAGCATCGGTGACGTCACGCCTCCGGCATTTCGGATGTCTTCGTAACGGTTCCCCATAGGCGATTCGGGCAGCGCGTCGGCGCCCAGGATCAGGTGGGTGCCGAGGCTCAGGCCCGCTCTCCAGCTTTCCGCCAACACCGGCCGGCCGAGCTGTTGCCAGGCATGTACCTGTTCGCGCAGCGGCGCTTCGTTGCTCCGGTCGTTTGCAACGGTCCACAGGAAAACGGCGTCATCGTCGAGCGCTGCATCGTCGTCCGAACCTGAATCCGGCTCGATCCGGCTGGCCGCCAGCAGTCGTGGACCGGGTTGATCGTCGCCCTCCCAGACGGTTGCGTTCGTGGCCAGCCGGTCCGGTGAGACCAGCGTCGTGATTCCCCAGCTCAGCAGCTCGGCGCCGGCCGCCGGCACCGAAATCTGCGGCAACCGGGAATAGACGTCGATGAGCCCGGGCACCAGCGTGGTGGCGCCCAGATCCAGCACGGCGATGTCGTCCCACTCGCGACGCGGGGTGATTTCGACGATCAGCCCGTTCGCCACGCGAACGTCCACTCCAGTGCGATAGTCGCGCGCGAGGCCGTCGAATACCCGGCCCGCGCGAATGACCAGGTCGTCGGCGGCCGGCGTGACTATCGGCAGCTCACGGTTGACGATGATCGTCTGCTGACGCGCCGGCGGGTCACCGACGGATGCGCGGAAGGCAACGTTTTTTGCCGTCCAGTCGTCGAAATTGCGCGTCTTGATGAGTCCGTCGGCTGCGTAATAGAACTGCTCCCGGTTCCGCCAGCTGACCGGCGCCAGCGAAAAGTCTTCGTCCGCCGCCAGTTCCCGAAAGAGGGGGGGGTTCGAGAGAATCGCCATCTGCAGCGCGAGTCGTCCGTGCGATTCGCGGAGATAGGTGATCAAGGTGCCGTCCGGCCTCCAGGAGGGCGCCGCCAGGCGCTCGTCGGCACGCAACAATTCGACGTCGGGTTGCCCGAACCGACGTAACATCAGTGACCAATGCTCGCCGTCGTGGAGAATATAGGCCAGGTCCCGTCCAGAGGCCGACCAGGCCGGTTGGGTTTCGTCGCCCGGGTGGTTGCTCAGTCGCCAGCGAAGTCCGCTGCGCAGATCGACCTCCCAGAGGTCGAATCCGCCCTGGCCCTCGCCGGGGGTGCTGGAAGAAAAGACGATGCGTTCGCCGTGCGGATGCCAGCTGGCATCGCGGTCGGAAGAACCGCTTGCGTCGAGCGCCTGTTGTTCGCCGGATTCGACATCCAGTAACCAGAGCCGGCTGCTGCTCGCCGTGACGGCCTGATAGACGATCCGGCGGCCGTCCGGCGACCAGCGCGGTCGTCTAGCGGGCAGCACCGACTCGGCGGCGAGAACCGCCGGGCCACCCGTCGGCGGAACGATCCAGATGCTGCCCAACAGGTCGATCGCGAGGCGGCCGCCCGCCGGCGATACGTCCGCGCTGATGTCCGTACCCTGAGTAATTACCGTCTGGACCGCCGTCGTGCCCGCGAGCACGGGCACGTTCTGTCCGCCGACGATCAGGATCAGTAGGAACGCACGAATACTATGACGCACGGTCAACCTGCAGTGCAGTGAGTTCGTCGTCCCCAACGTCGTACGTGACTTGCATGGGTTGACAGCAAACCTGGCAGTCCTCGACATAGGACTGACCGCCCGCGGACAGATCGATGACAATCGTCATGCTTTCCGCGCAGAACGGGCAGGTAATCCGCCGGTCGATCACTCGGGAATCCACGATGAAAAACCCGTCAAGGCTGCAATCGGGTTCCGGTCCAGGCCGTAGCGGCGAACGCGTCGTCAGGACTGTCACCGGATGCCGGGCTGAGTTCGCGCGTCCAGCGTGCGCGGTCATGGACACGATCTTTGCCTTCTATCCACAGCTCTATCGCGGTCGCCCAAACGCGGATACCTCCCCAGTGCGGAGGGCGGTGCACGCCGTTTGCGCCTCGTCTTGCCCGTTCGAGGTCGGCCCCGCGGTCCGCGAGCTGCCGTCGGAGCGCTGCGCGTGACGCCAGCGGTCGACTCTGATCACTGCCCCAGGCGCCGAGTTGACTGCCGTGGTCGCGGGTCGCGAAATAGGCGTCGCTTTCGGCCGCCGGCGACTTTACCGCGACGCCCTCGATGCGTATCTGGCGTCCCATGCTGTCCCAGTGAAACACCAGCGACACGTTTGGATTATCGGCAAGTTCGGCGCATTTTCGCGATTCGTAGTTTGTATACAGTACGACGTAGCCACGATCGGCGATAAACGATTTGCAGAGCACGACCCGGGCCGACGGTTTTCGGTCGTCGCCGACGGTTGCCAGGGTCATTGCATTGGGATTCCGTTGCACCCGCTCGGCCGTTGCCGCCCGTAGCCACGATTCCGCCCAATGCATCGGATTGCCAGGCAATTCGTCCGGCAGGTGATCGGCAAGTCGGTCTTCACGCACGTCCTGTTCTCCGCGGTTCGCAGGGTTTCGGGATTGGATAACGGGTCGGCAGCAGAGTATCAAACCGTCCTATGCCAACCGTCAACCGCTGATGTGGGTCCCACCTTCGCGGCGCGGGTCCGCTGATGCGTGCAACCCTTCCGCCGGCGTGAACGACGCGGCAGCCACGCCGCCGAAGTACATGCTGGCGGAAGGGTATCGCCTTACCGGCAGGTCGACGTCGGGCAGATCCAGTCCTTCTTCCGCCGATACGAACGGCTGCTTGCCGCCGACCTCTACGTGCAGTCTCGGCGCCGCGTTGGCCTGTTCGAGCGTCAGGCCGATCTGCACGTGGTTGATCAAGAATTGTTGCAGAGCCGTGGTGATCCGGCCGGCTCCGGGTGTGCCGAATGCCAGCACGGCGGCGCCGCTCCTCGCTACGCCTGGCGTCATGTTCGTTGGCAGCCGTATTCCGGGCGGTCCCGCGTCGAAGCCCCGGCGGTTCAGTTCGAGTTCACCAAGCGAGTTGTTCAGCCACAGCCCGGTGCCGGCCGGCATTTCTCCCGACCCGTAGCCCGCGGAACTCGTGATGGAGCACGCCAGTCCGTTGCTGTCCACCGCGGACGTATGGACGGTCGAGGCTGATTGATAGCGGCTCAGGAGCGCTCCGGAGCGCGCCAGCGAAATCAGCGCTTCCGAAGCCGCGGTCACGTCGTCGGCGAGGTCGAGCGTGTCCCTGCGGTACGACAACGCGGCCTGTTGAACGCGTATCAGCTTTGCGAGCGATTCGTGATCCCAATGATCGGGATTCGTGTCCGCGAACTCGAGCAGCATCGCCGCGAGCACCGCGCCGCCGACGGCGGGCGGGGGGTTGACGGCAAAACGCCAGTCGGAAAGCGCAACCTCCAACGCCGGGCGCTCTATGGGCTCGTAGCCGGTCAAATCCGTACGCGTCAGCGATCCGCCGCCGTCCCGCACGTGCGCGGTGATTTTTGCCGCGAGTTCACCCTCGTAAAAAATCCGTACCCCCTCACGGGCAATGGCGTCCAGGCTGTCGGCGAGATGGGGAACGACGATCGTGCTACCGGCTGCGAGCAGAGATCCGTCGGCGTCGTACAGCGCTTTCAAGCCGTCCTTGCTACGGCCGAAAATCGACTTTCCGGTGTATTCGAGATAGTAGTGACAGGCTGCCGGCAGCGGGAAGCCGTCTCGCGCTGCGCGGATGCTGGGCGCGACGATCCGCTCCCACGCGACGTTGCCGTAGCGCCTTACGGCAAGGTCGTACGCCGCCAGGGCGCCGGGGACGGCGACTGCGGCGCAGCCGACCACGGTGTCCAGCCCGCCCCCGTACTCCATGTGCAATTTGACGCCGTGGTCGGGACAGTAGTCCGCGGGCAGCTGTTTGCCTGGAACCGCGGCGCCGCCGTCGATGGTCAACGGGTCGCCGTCGGGATGCCACACGGTGACGTAGGCGCCACCGGCCAGCGCACACACGCCCGGTTCGGTATTCATGGCGACCAACGAGGCGGCAATGGCGCAGTCGACGGCATTGCCGCCGAGGTCCGCAATCTCGCTGGCGGCGTCGCTGGCAACGCGCGACGTCGTCGCAACGGCTACCCGGCAGGAATTGTTCAATTCGGCGCCTGCGCTCGTTTGTGCCCAGCAGCGTGTCGATTACGCCTCAGTGGGCACGGCACTAGAAATGGATGACCGTTCGGATGCTCTTTCCTTCGTGCATGAGATCGAACGCGTCATTGATGTCTTCGAGCGGCATCGTGTGTGTAATGAATTCATCAACCTTGATGTCGCCACTCAGGTACTGATCGACCATGCCGGGCAGCTGCGACCGGCCTTTACAGCCGCCGAACGCCGTACCTCGCCAGACCCTGCCCGTCACGAGCTGGAAGGGACGCGTGGAGATTTCCTGGCCGGCACCCGCGACCCCGACAATAACCGATTCTCCCCAGCCCTTGTGGCAGCACTCGAGTGCCGCCCGCATCAGATCGGTATTGCCGATGCACTCGAACGAGTAGTCGACGCCGCCGCCGGTCAACTCGACGATGACGTCCTGGATCGGCGCGTCGTGTTCGCTCGGATTCACCGTATCCGTAGCCCCCATCTGCCGCGCAAGCTGGAATTTTTCCTCGTTGATGTCGACGGCGATAATCCGGCCGGCCTTGGCCATCACGGCGCCCTGAACGGCGCTGAGGCCGACGCCGCCGAGGCCGAACACCGCCACGGTGGCGCCCGGCTCGACCTTGGCCGTGTTCAGTACCGCGCCGATGCCCGTCGTGATCCCGCAGCCGAGCAGGCACACCTTTTCGAGCGGGGCTTCTTTGTTGATCTTGGCGACGGCGATTTCCGGTAACACGGTGTATTCGCTGAACGTCGACGTCCCCATGTAGTGGAAGACGGGTCGTCCGTTTTTGCTGAATCGCGAGCTGCCGTCGGGCATCAGGCCCTGGCCCTGCGTTACGCGTATTGCCTGGCACAAATTGGTCTTGCCGGAGGTGCAGAAGTTGCACTCGCCGCACTCCGGCGTATAGAGGGGTATCACGTGATCGCCGACCGCAACGCTGGTGACGTCCGCGCCGACTTCCTCCACGATCGCGCCCCCCTCGTGGCCGAGAACTGCCGGGAAAATACCTTCGGGGTCCTCGCCCGACAGCGTGAACGCGTCGGTATGGCAGACGCCGGTGGCGACGTTGCGCAAGAGTACTTCGCCCGACTTCGGGCCTTCGAGTTCGAGTTCTTCGACCGACAGCGGTTGTCCCGCCTCCCAGGCAACAGCGGCGCGTGTTTTCATCGGCGTTCCTCTCTGATTGATCCGTGTAGTCGTTAACCGAAGAATAGTCGCACGATTGCCAGGTGGTTTACAGAGCCGTGACGGCTGAGCGGATCGCGACTCTTCTGTTGGCAATGAAACTACGGTAAAACGGAGGCGACTCGGCGTGTTGGCGAGATGGAGCAGTGGCAACTATGAACCTTGACGAATTACGCAGTGAGCTGTCGGCAATCGACCGGCAGCTGATTTCCCTGATCGCCGACCGGCAGAAAATCGTCGGCGAGATAGGCCGGGACAAGCTGTCCCGCGGGCGTCCGACACGCGATTATGAACGTGAGAAGACGGTGCTGAGCAACGCGCGCGAACAGGCGTTGGCACAGGACCTGGATCCCGGGCTCGTGGAGGAGATCATGACTGCGCTGATCCGCTCGTCGTTGACCAGCCAGGAGCGCGACCGGGTGGTGGCGCAGGGCAAAGGTGACGGGCGCAGCGTGCTCGTGATCGGTGGCGGCGGCAAGATGGGCCGATGGTTCGTCGACTTCTTCAGCTCGCAGGGCTTCGTTACGACCGTTGCCGATCCCGCGATCGAGCCCGGCGAAAGAAGAGTGGCCGATTGGCGGGAAGCGGGCCTCGATTACGACATCATCGTCGTCGCGACGCCGCTCGCGATATCGGCGGACGTACTGTTGGAGTTGGCGGAGCGCCGGCCACGCGGGCTGGTTTTCGACATCGGCTCGCTGAAGACGCCGCTGCGGCGCGGCCTGGCGGCGCTGCGCGACGCCGGCTGCCAGGTAACGTCCGTGCATCCCATGTACGGTCCCGACACCAAACTGCTGTCCGGCCGTCATCTGATTTTCGTCGACGTGGGCGTCCCCGGTGCGACCGATCGGGCAAAAGAGCTTTTCGCCGCCACCATGGTGGACGAACTGGACATGGACGTCGACGATCACGACCGTTTGATCGCGTACGTCCTCGGCTTGTCGCATGCGCTCAACATCGCATTTTTTACGGCCCTCGCGGAAAGCGGCGAAGCCGCGCCGCGACTGGCGAAACTGTCTTCGACGACGTTCGATTCGCAGCTCCTGGTCGCGGGCGCCGTTGCGCACGACAACCCGCGTCTGTACTTCGAGATTCAGAATCTGAACGACTACGGGCTCGAACCTTTGGATGCGCTAAGCGATTCGGTTGCGCGCATCCGCCGCGTGGTCGCGGAGGGCGAAGAGGAAGAATTCGTTCGCCTCATGGAAAACGGGTTGAAGTACCTGAAAACTCGTCTATGAGCGCCGGACGGGGGGCGGTCAGGGCGGACTCGCCGCGCGAATCCGTACTTGTCGGCAAATTCGGGCGTCCACGCGCAGACGCGCCCCCGACTTTTTGGTAAAAGCACGGTTCAGGGGAGAGAATCAACGGCTTGGGGACCGATGGAATCGCAGCGGAATCTGGCGGAAGAGCTGGCGCACACGAAGAGCCTTTTGGCGAAACTGACCGACGAAGTCGAGCGCAATACGCACATTTTCAAGCGTTCGCAGGAACGCGAGCTGCAGCTCCTGCAGGCCGAAGACCTGCAGCTGTTGTTCCGATGCATGCTCGGCGGGCTCGCGGACAGTTACGGTTTGGACGCGATTACCGTTGTGCTGTGCGATCCGGACCACGACGTCCGACATCTGTTGATGGCGGGCGACGAGGCCGTGGAAAACCTGTCAGGGCTGATTTTCGTAGACGCGTTGGCCGGCCTGGCGCCGCAATACATTGCGCTGCGCGGGCCCTGGTTGGGCGCCTATTCCGCCTCCGATCACCAGCTGATTTTCCCCGGTTGCGACGGTCTACGATCCATCGCGATGATCCCTCTCATCCGCAAGGGGAAGCTGCTGGGCAGCATCAACTTCGGCAGTGCTGAGCAGGCGCGCTTCACGGCTGAGCACGCCAGCGACTTTTTTGCGCATCTCGGCGTGATTGCGTCGTTTGCGCTGGAAAACGCCGTGAACCGCGCCCGATTGATGCGCAGTGGATTCACCGACGTTCTCACCGGATGGTACAACCGGCGTTATCTGCAGGTCAGAATCAAAGAGGAACTGGCGCGGGCCCGACGTTGTTCCACGCCACTGACGTGCCTGATGCTCGACGTCGATCACTTCAAGCGGGTCAACGACAGTCACGGTCACGCCGCGGGCGACAGGGTATTGCGCGAGATCGCGCAGCGCATCGACTCCCAGGTCCGTGCGACCGACGTTGCCGCACGCTACGGCGGCGAGGAGTTTGTGATCCTGCTGCCCGACACCGACGCGGATTCCGGCGCGCTGCTGGCCGAGAGAATCCGGCGGGAAATTGCAGCGACGCCGTTCGACATCGGCGGCGGTAAACGTATTCCGGTAACGGCTTCGATCGGCATTGCAGGCGCCGCGCCCGGACGCGGGGACGTGGATCTCAAAACCGTCGGCGAGGCGCTGATCGCCCGCGCCGACGTCGCGCTGTATCGAGCCAAATCCGCCGGGCGCGACAGGGTCGCCGTCAATACGGATGAATGATGCGCGTATTTGATCGTTTGTTGAACATCCCGGTCCGGGTCAGGCGGACGCTTGCGCCGGGCTTCTTCGTCGCCTGCCTGGCGATTGCCGCTTGCAGTCGGGATTCGCCGCCGGCAGCGACCAACAACAACTCGATGATCGTGTTGTACGCATCGTTGCCGGCCGAGCGGACTGCCGGCGTGGCAAAAGCGTATCAGGAAGCCACCGGTGTTCTGGTCAACTATATGATCGATTCCGACTCGGTGCTTATCGAAAAACTCGTTCGTAAGGAGCACATTCCGGGAGCGGACGTACTCCTGGTTTCCGGCGGCGGCCATCTTGCACAGGCTCTCGACGGCGACGTTTTGCGCCCGCTTGTTTCGGCGTCGTTGGACGACTCCATAGACGCCGCGTTGCGCGATCCTGACGGCTATTGGTTCGGCGTGGGCGTTCGCGCGGAACTCATTGTTTACGATCAGCGCAGCGTTGACGGTGCGGATCTCGGCGCCTACGCGGAGCTTGGGGAGGACAACTGGCGCGGGAAGCTGTGTTTGCAGCGCGGCGTCAGCGAGCGCAGCCGTTCGCTCATCGCGGCGCTTATCGCCGAACGCGGCGAGCGTGACGCCGAACTGGCCGTGCGCGGCTGGCGGGCCAATCTGGCGACCAGCGCATTCGACGAGCAGCGGGATTTGCTGCTTGCCGTGGAATCCGGCGAGTGTGCGGTCGCGATCGCGGGCAGCGACGAGGTGGCGGCTCTTGTCGGCGAGGGGCTCGCCGACAATCTTCGTTGGCACTTTCCGCCCCCGGCTGCCGGGGGCACCCTGCAGCACATTACGGCGGCAGGTGTCACGCGCCATGCAAACAATGCGGCGTTAGCCACCCAGTTCGTCGAGTGGTTGGCGTCGCCGGTCGGGCAACGAGCGCTGCATGCGGGCGGCGGTGACTACCCGGTAAATCCGGACGTCGAACTTCGTTCGCCGCTCGACGCCTGGCCGCGTTATTCAGCAAGTCCTGTTGATGCATCTCGCGTGGCTTATCTCTATCAGGACGCCGGTCGTCTCGCACAGCGAGCCCGGTACCGCTAGAGCCGCCCGGCGCGCGCCGCCGCTGGGAACGGCGGGCCACAAAAAGCAACGTCCAGCGGGTACGCCTAGAACTTATCTCAAACCAGCGCAGCCGCCCGAGCTCGAATTGCCGTTTGGAAAAACCGGGTTGTTACAGAGGCCGTGCGACCCGTTGCAAAACCTTGGGCGCTGTTCTGGACAGCCGGGGCGATACGTGCAAAATCGAACGGACCGATATGAGCAGCGATCGCATCGACACTGAAGGTTTCCGCGCGAATGTCGGCATCATCCTGGCGAATGATGCCGGCAAGCTGTTGCTCGCGGGCCGCGTCGGCAACCGCGGCTGGCAATTTCCGCAGGGCGGCATGCAACGCGGTGAAAACGTCGAACAGGCGATGTACCGGGAGCTGCATGAGGAGATAGGCCTTCGCGAAGCCGACGTCGAGGTGCTTGGCGTTACCGACGACTGGCTTCGATATCGTTTGCCGGACAAATACGTGCGGCGCGGCAGCAGGCCTTTATGCATCGGCCAAAAACAACGTTGGTTTATCCTGCGGCTGCTCGGCGACGATAAGCGCGTGCAGCTCGATCTCGGCGATACGCCGGAATTCGACCGGTGGCGCTGGGTTGATTTTTGGCGACCCGTCAATGAGGTGATTTACTTCAAGCGCCGCGTTTATTCGCTGGCGCTGCATGAACTCGGGCCGCACGTCTACCCGGAGGGATTGCCTCCCAGGCCGCGCTGGTGGCCCAAACGCTGGCGTGCGGTGTTCGACAAAGACCTTGCACGGTCAGGCCCGGACAATTCATGAATGCGTCCACGCCCCGGCCTGATCGTTGCGTGAACCGTTCCCTCCGCAGTCGTTACTGCGACCGGTGATGAGCTCGGGCTAAAAGGGCTTCAATATCGCCAGACCGATGATGCCCAAAAGGAAAACCACGGGAATCTCGTTGAACCAACGCAGATTCTTCGTATTCCGGGACGTGTAGCCGTCCGCCAGTTTTCGGATCCATCGCTGGCACGCCAGGTGAAACAGGGCAAGCCCGACCAGCAGCCCCAATTTGGCGTGGAACCAGCCCTGTTTCATCAGCGCGGGGTTCAGCCAGATCATCAGCACCCCGAAGACCAGCGTAATGCCGGCGCCAATGGTCATAATCCCGAAGAGGCGGCGTTCCATCAGCGTGAATCGCGACCGACTCAGCTCGTCCTCCGCTTCGGCGTGGTAGATGAAAAGCCGCGGCAGGTAAAAGAGCCCGGCGAACCACGTCACCATAAAGGCCACGTGGGCCGCCTTGAACCAGAGGTAATAAGCCGCCAATTGCATCCGATACGTTCTCCGCCCCTCAGGAGAGGCTCACAATTACCTCATGAGATCCTGATTTCCAACCAATTCCGTGATCTGCCGCACTTCTGTTTGCCGGTGTCACCGCGTACCATACCGTTTTACATACTGTCTGAGGTACTAAACGCTTGAAAGGTCGCTCTCCAGCCAGCATCAGCGGTCTTTCCGCCTGGGCCTTGAGAAGCGGGATTCTCGTGGCGGTCCTTGTTGGCACCTACCTGATTTACGAACTCGGCCGCATGCAGGCCGGCTACAGCATCGTGGACGCAACGGCGGAGCAGCTGGCGTATCGGAACGAGATCGCCGATCTGGAGCGCCAGATCATTGCCCTGAAAGAGGAGATCGCGCTACAGGAGACCCATCGAAACATCGACAGGGAGGCCTACAACACCGTGGAGGCCGGTCTCGCGGATTTGCAGCAGAAGATTCAGGAGCAGCAGGACGCCATCGAGTTCTACCGCGGCATCATGTCGCCCTCCGAGGGCGGTCGCGGGCTGCGAGTACAGGATCTGAGGCTCAGCAAGGGTGGCGACGATCGCGAGTACAAGGTTCGATTGGTGCTGGTGCAGGTCATGCAGCACGACCGCGCGGTCAAAGGCGATGTGGGCTTCAGCCTGGAGGGCGCGCAGGATGGAGTAGCCGTGTCCTATTCCCTGGAACAATTGGTGCCTGCCGACGAGGACAGCAGTTGGCCGTTCTCGTTCAGGTACTTCCAGACGTTCGATAGAGATCTCGTATTGCCGGACGGGTTCACACCCGAGCGCATTCACCTCGAGGTTCGATCACGCACCAAGTCTGTCTCCAGCGTTGAGCAGACGTTCGCCTGGCAAGCGAGCCCGGGCTGAGTTTTTTTGGAGGATATTCATGTTTGGACGTAAGCAAATGCCACCGGTCGATACCCTGGTTGGCGCCAACTCACAGGTCAACGGCGATCTGGGGTTTTCCGGTCATTGCCACATCGACGGCGTCGTCAAAGGCAGCGTCAACGCGGACGCGGACAGCAACTCGGCGCTGAGTATTTCCGAGGATGCGACCGTCGAGGGGGGCGTCACGGTGCCCTATGTGGTGCTGAACGGCATCGTTCGCGGCGACGTCGTTGCGAGCCAGCGCGTTGAACTCGGATCGACCGCCAGAGTCATAGGTAACGTGTATTACAACCTGATCGAGATGGCTATCGGGGCGGAGATAAACGGCAAGCTTGTGCACCAGCCCGAAGGTCAGGTACCGTTACTCGAACAAACGAGCGGCGGTATGGAGGCTCCGACCCCCATTGCCAGCGCTTCTCAATAGGAACTCAGCGACAGGACCATGCAATCCGATACTCCAGTCATAGGCACGTCCAGTGCACCGCCGCCCGTCGTCTTCACCGACGCTGCCGCCGACAAGGTCGGGGAGCTGATAGAAGACGAGGCTAATCCGGAGCTCAAGCTCCGGGTATTCGTTGCCGGCGGCGGCTGCTCCGGTTTTTCGTACGGGTTCACGTTCGACGAAAGAATCGAAGACGGCGACAGCCAGGTGGAAAACCGCGGCGTGACGCTGTTGATTGATCCGATGAGCGTCCAGTATCTGATGGGCGCGGAAATCGACTACAAGGAAGACCTTCAGGGCGCGCAATTCGTCATTCGCAATCCGAATGCCGCGACAACCTGCGGCTGCGGCTCGTCCTTTTCGGTATAATTCCGCGGAATAACCCGAAGCCGCAAAACTCGAGGGCGCGACCAGGGCCGGAGCCCACTTCCCCATCCGTATGAGCAATACCGCCGCCCAATCCGGTGACGTCGAGACCGGGCTTGTTGCTTCGCCCGAGGTCCTGGCCGCGGTAGACCTCGGCTCCAACAGTTTTCACATGATCGTCGGCGAACTTCGCCACGGTCAGCTCACCATCATCGACCGGCTGAAGGAAACCGTGCGTCTCTCCGAGGGGCTGGACGAGACCGGCGAGCTGACGGCTCCCGCCCGCCTGCGCGCGATAGATTGCCTGTCGCGATTCGGCGAGCGGTTGCGGGATATGCACGCGTCAAGCGTCCGCGCAGCCGGCACCAGCACCCTGCGTCGCGCAAAAGACAGCCAGGAATTTTGCCGGGCTGCCGAAAAAGCGCTGGGCCATCCCATCGAGGTCATCTCGGGCCTGGAAGAGGCGCGCCTGATTTACAGTGGCGTCGTCAACAGCACGCCCGCGAACGAAGGGCTGCGATTGGTGCTCGATATCGGCGGCGGCAGCACCGAGCTCATCCTTGGCCAGGGTACTCGCCCGAAGGCGCTCGAAAGTTTACACATGGGCTGCGTGGTGATGACCGAGCGGCATTTCCCGGGCGGTGCGCTCAGCCGGGCGGCGTTCGACAAAGCGCGGCTGGCGATTCGGCTCAAGCTGCGTCCGGTCAAGGCGTTCTTCCGCGATTCCACGGGCATCGACGCCATTGGTACGTCGGGAACGATACTGGCAACGGAGCGCGTCGCCCGCGAACTCAAGATTATGGAATCGCACCTGACCCTCGATGCGGTGGAGCAGCTGATCGACCGGGCGATAGAATGTGGGCGGATTGAGGCGCTCGCGATGCCCGGCCTGGCTGAACGACGGGCGCAGGTCTGGCCGGGCGGGCTTGCCATTCTCGCCGAGCTACTGCACGTATTGCGCATCGATCGGCTGGCGACCTCGGACGGCGCGCTTCGGGAAGGCCTGCTTTACGACTACATCGGCCGTCTGCAACACGAAGACGCCCGAGAGCGAAGTGTCCGGGCTTTGGCGTTGCGCTACAACGTCGATCCCGATCAGGCGGCGCGGGTCGCCGGGACCGCCGGGAAACTGCTCGTCCAGTGCGCCGACGATTGGGATCTCGATCCGGAGTCCGCCGGCAAGGCGCTCGACTGGGCGGCGCGGCTGCACGAAATCGGTCTCGACATATCGCACGAGGGATTCGACCGGCACGGCGCCTATATTGCCGAAAACGCCAATATTCCCGGATTCCCGCACTCGGAGCAGCGTCTGCTGGCGTTTCTCATCGCCAGTCAGCGCCGGCATATCGATGTTACGAAAGCCAAAGCCCTGCCGCAGTTGTGGCGGCCAAAGGCGGTCCGCATGTCTATTCTGTTGCGTCTCGCCGTGCTGCTGAACCGCAGCCGCAGCAGCAAACTCAAGCCCGACGTCGCAATATCCGGCGCCGCGGAGTCCGTCGCCTTGCGGTTCCCGGCAAATTGGCTCGCCGCCAATCCGTTGACCGTCGCCGACCTGGAGCGCGAGCGGGCGTATCTGGCTGAAGTGGACTATCGCCTCGACTACGAATAACGGCCGGCCGGTGTCCTGTCCGATTGATTCGTTGAACGAATCGGCGGACAAAACGCTAGCTGCTCGTTGCGAATTCCTCGAGTAGCTTCAGCTGTGCGGACACCGGTTCCTCCCCGTGCGGATCAACTCGAAAGTATCTTCCGCTTCCCTGAAGCTCCCAAGCCTGGGTGTTGTCGGCAAGGAACAGCTCCAGGTCTTTGATGAGCCGTTTTTTGATTGATCGTTTGGCTATCGGAAAACAGGTTTCCGTTCGACGGAAGAAGTTTCGATCCATCCAGTCCGCGCTTGCGCAAAGCACTTCCTCCTTGCCGTCGGCGTAAAAGTAAAACACACGCGAATGTTCGAGGAAGCGCCCGACAATTGAACGGACGTGTATGTTCTCCGACAGCCCCTGCACGCCGGGCCGGAGCCCGCAGATTCCCCGGACGACGAGATCGACCCGAACGCCGGCCTGCGATGCTCTGTACAGCATGTCGATGATCTGCGGTTCGATCAGGGAATTAATCTTGGCCATGATGCGCGCTTTTTTGCCGGCCTCCGCATTCTTGATCTCGCGCTCAATGCGTTCGATCATTGCGTCGAACAGGTGGAATGGCGATGTCGTGATCTGGTTCAGATCGTCGGCGAGCGTCAGGCTTGTCAACTGCATGAACACTTTGTGCACGTCTTCACCCAGCTCCTGATCACCGCTCAGGTATCCATAGTCTGTATAGAGTCTTGCGGTACCGGAGTGGTAATTGCCGGTCCCCAGATGCACGTAGCGGCGGATCTCATCGTTTTCACGTCTGACCACAAGGGACATCTTTGCGTGCGTTTTGTAGCCGACCAGACCATAAACAACGTGAGCGCCGGCCTCCTGCAGCTGATTGGCAAGTGAGATGTTTGCCGCTTCGTCAAACCGGGCCATGAGTTCGATGACCGCCGTTACCTCCTTGCCCGCGCTGGCCGCCTTGACGAGCTGGTCGACGATCGCCGAATCGGTTCCGGTTCGGTAAAGCGTTTGTTTGATGGCGAGAACTTTCGGGTCTTTCGCCGCGGATGCGAGGAAATCGATCACCGGCGTGAACGATTGATAGGGGTGATGTAAAAGTATGTTCTGCTTGCGCAGAACGGAAAATATGGACTCGTCGGTTTTCAACTCGGGCGGCAGGCCGGGCGTGAAAGGCGGGTACAGCAGGTCCGGCCTTTCCGCCATGTCACAAACTTTGGCGAGACGGTTCAGGTTTACGGGACCGTCGACGGTGAACATGTCGTCCTTTTCCAGCGAGAAATGGTCGAGCAGAAAATCACTCAGGTCCTCCGGGCATTCATGGCTGATTTCCAAACGAACCGCGGCACCGTAACGGCTCGCCGCCAGCTGGCCCTCCAACGAGCGCACGAGATCCTCGACCTCTTCTTCGTCGACGTACAAATTGCTGTTTCGCGTGACTCGGAATTGATAACAACCCTCGACCTTCAATCCCGAAAAAAGCTCGTCGACGTGATCGTGAATCACTGACGACAGGAACACGAAGTTACTGCTGCCCGATTCGCACAGATGCGCGGGCAGGCTGATTACGCGGGGGAGCGATCGGGGCGCCTGCACCACGGCCCGATGCCGCCGGCGGCCGTACGCATCTTTGCCCTTGAGCCGAATGATGAAATTCAGGCTTTTGTTCAACAGCCTCGGGAACGGCCGTGACGGATCGAGCGTCAACGGCGTCAATACGGGCACGATTTCCTTGCGAAACAGGTCGCGTAACCATGACCTTTGCTCGTCCGTCCAATCATCGCTTTGCGGAAAATGTATTCGTTCGTTCGCAAACTCCGGGATGATCACCTTGTTGAGCATTTCGTATTGCTGCCACACGAGCAGGCGCACCCGCTGGCGGATTTCCTCGAGCAACTGCTGCGGCGTCAGCTTGTCGGCGCCGGGCGCCGGGGCGCCGATCTCGGCCAGCTGCTTGTAGGACGCCACCCGGACCTCGAAAAACTCGTCCATATTGGTGCTGGAGATGCACAAGAACCGCAGGCGCTCCAGGAGCGGGATCGAGTCGTCGGCCGCCTGATCCAGCACTCGGCGGTTGAACTCGAGAAGGCTGAGTTCACGGTTTATGTAGCGTTCGGTCGGCTGCGTGACGGGTGCGTCCAATGTTGGTCTCGGTCGAATGGGATCGACCAGTATACCAACGGTGGAGTTACGAGTTCTTTAACTAGGTAGGATTACTGATAAATGGCGCCGAGGACTTCAGGTGCACCGGCGCCGGTCACGGACGGCAGGTTTCCGGGCAGGCCCTGCAGGGTGCGGCTCGCCAGCCAGGCGAACGCGCAGGCTTCGACCCAGTCCGGGTCGAGGCCGCGCGCGGCCGTCGATTCAAGCGGGATCGGCGCGAGCGCGCCGGCCAGCGCGTTGACCAATTCGGTATTGTGGATGCCGCCGCCGCACACCAGCAGCGCGTTGGCCGTCGGTGCGTGCGTGCGAACTGCCGCTGCGATCGATTCCACGGTCAACGCCAACAGGGTGGCCTGGACGTCTTCCGGTGACGCATCGATCCCCTGGAGTTTGTCCCGCAGCCAGGCCAGATTGAAATGCTCGAATCCCGTGCTCTTGGGCGGCTCGCGATCGAAGTAGGTATCGCCAAGCATCCTTTGCAGGAGTTCCGGCGACGCCGACCCGCTCCGCGCCCATCGGCCGTCCTTGTCAAAAGGTTTACCGCGGTGCTCGAGAATCCATGCATCCATGAGCGTGCTTGCCGGGCCGGTATCGAAGCCCGTTACGGTGCCGCTGTCCGCAGTCAACACCGTGATGTTGGCGATGCCGCCCAGGTTCAATACGACACGATCGTGAGCATCGTCCGCAAACAGCCAATGATGAAAAGCGGGCGTGAGCGGAGCGCCCTGGCCGCCTGAGGCAATGTCCCGGCGCCGGAAATCCGCGACGGTGGTGATACCGGTGCCTTTCGCGACGACGTTCGGGTCGCCGATCTGCAAAGAGAACGGCCACTCATCGTCCGGCAGGTGGCGTATGGTTTGACCGTGGCTGCCGATCGCCGCGACGTCCGACGCTTCGGTATCGCTAACGTCCAGCAGCGTATTTGCGGCGTCTCGAAAGCACTCGCCGACCCAGCGGTCGAGGCGCCCGAGCTTGTCCACGGTCGAGCTCGCCGGCTCGCGGCTCAGCTCCAGCAGCTTCGCGCGCAGTTCGCCGGGGTAAGGGTGCGAGTGGGTTGCGATCATCTCACACTCATGATCGCCCAGCCGGACGAGCGCGGCGTCGATGCCGTCCATGCTCGTGCCCGAAATCAAGCCGACGTAGGCCGAACCCGGCGTCTCGGAAACGGCCACCTCGGTCAATCGAGCGTCAACGACGCCATCCGGGTCTGCTTGTATCGCAGGAGTTCGTCGAGGATGGGTTCCGCGGTTGCAAGAAAGTCCTGCATGTATTCCTCGCTTATCGGCTCGGCCTGCGGCAGTTTGACGGTGCGAGGGTTGCGATGAACGCCGTTCAACCGGTATTCGTAATGCAGGTGCGGGGCGGTCGCAAGCCCGGTGCTGCCCACGAAGCCTATCGTTTGACCCTGTTTGACGCGGCTGCCGAGTCGCGCGGTTTTCGCGAAAGCGGACATGTGTGCGTACAGCGTGCTTATGTTGCCGCCGTGCTGAAGGATAACGGCGTTGCCGTAGCCGCCTTTGACGCCCCGAAATATGACCTTGCCGTCACCGGAAGCCTTGATCGGCGTACCTCTTGGCGCTGCATAATCGACGCCGCGGTGCGCGCGGATCGTATTCAGAATCGGATGTTTCCGGTTTGGGTTGAATCTCGAACTGATGCGGGTGAAGTCCACAGGCGCGCGGATGAACGCTTTTCGAACGCTGCGCCCTTCCGGCGTGAAATAGTCGGAGCGCCCGTTCTTGTCGACGTAGCGAATGGCGCGGAACGTTCTGCCGTTATTGTTGAATTCCGCCGCCACGATTTCCCCGTCCGCCACGAACTCGCCGTTCTGCCAGATTTCCTCGAACAGGATGTAATAGTTGTCGTCGGTACGGATATCCAGGACGAAGTCCACGTCCCACGCGAAAATCCCGGCAAGGTTCATGATCAGGCTGTCGCTGAGGTTCGCCGCCGCCGCGCTCTCGAACAGCGACGTGTCGATGCGTCCGTAGGCCAGCCGCTTCTGGGTCTCGATTGGGCGTTCAACGATCTCCGCTTCAAACCGTTCCTCGCCGCGGGTCACTTTCAGCGAACTGGTCAGCTCGAGATCGCGATGCAGGCTGACCAACTGGCCCGCGTTGTGCCGGATCTCGATTTCATCGCCCGGCTTGAGTAGGCGCAGGTGATCGCGTGCCTCGGGCAAGCGCGCGATTTGTGCAAGATGCCCGAGATCGAGTTTGTTCCGACGGAAAATCCGATCGAGAGTGTCACCACGGCGTACCGTGACGTTCAGTGCATCGTATTGCGGTTCGGGGAACAGCAGCGGTGGGTGGAAATCGGGATGGTCCGGCAGCAGAGGCTCCGGCTCGACCGCATCCGTGAAAACAATGTGTTCGATGTCCGAAATATCGTCGTCGGCAACCGCGGAAAGCGTATCGGGCGAGCTTGCGGTGACGGCGGCCGCGGGTTCGGACGGACTTTTTTGCAGCAAAAACGCCGCGGTCGCGAGCAGCGGAACGCCAAGACCTACGCCGAACCATCGCAGCGGCTGAGATTTTTTCTCCGGCGTGTTGACGGTGGTTTTGTAATCGTGAAGTAGCGGGCTTGGCTTTCGGTGCAACGCTCAAGTCTCCCAGTCGCTCGACGGCGTAACTGTACAGCGGGAGCGCCGGTTCGTCAAAGAAAACTGTTATAACTCAGAACGTTAAAGTTTATTAATGATTGACGTTCTAAATTGGGTTTCCGGCTTCGGCGCGCGTTGTCTGCAGCGCATTTCGACGCCGATCCGGTGCAGTCGGCGCGAACCTGCTCTTTATGGTCCGGACTGCGCCGATTTTTGTCGCGCCGGCACTTTTCTCCACGCGCGAGAGTGCTACAGTTCCGCTGCCGACCATCGGAGCCCGCTGAGATAATGACCTCTGGTACCACACAACTTGCCGAACAGCTGGACGAATACGCGCGAGGCGCGGAGGAGATTCTTCCGGACGACGGCCTTCGCGAACGCCTGGAAAAGAAGCAGAAGCTCGTCGTCAAGGCGGGGTTTGACCCGACGGCGCCGGATCTTCACATCGGCCACACCGTGCTTATCAACAAGATGCGGCAATTTCAGCAGTTTGGTCACGACGTCGTATTTCTGATCGGCGATTTTACCGGGATGATTGGCGACCCCAGCGGCAAGAACACAACTCGGCCGCCGTTGAGTGGCGAGGAGATTGCCGAGAACGCAAAGACCTACCAGGAGCAGGTCTTCAAAATCCTCGACCCCGAGCTGACGCGCATCGAATTCAATTCGACCTGGATGTCGAAAGTGGGCGCCGAGGGCATGATCAGGCTGGCCGCTCGTTACACGGTGGCCCGCATGCTGGAGCGGGACGATTTCAGCAAGCGGTTTGCCGGGGGGCAGTCAATCTCGATTCACGAGTTTCTCTATCCGCTGGTCCAGGGTTACGATTCCGTCGCCCTCGAAGCCGACGTCGAGCTTGGCGGCACCGATCAGAAGTTCAATTTGCTGGTGGGTCGGCATATGCAGCAGCAGTATGGGCAGGATCCGCAGATCGTCATCACGACACCCCTGCTCGAAGGTCTCGACGGCGTCCAGAAGATGTCGAAGTCGCTGGACAATTACATCGGCATCACCGACGTTCCCAACGAGATGTTCGGCAAGCTCATGAAGATATCCGACGATCTGATGTGGCGGTATTACGAAGTGCTGAGTTTTCGGCCGCTCAAAGAGATCAACGGGCTGAGGACATCGGTGGACGAGGGCGCGAATCCACGTGACGTCAAGTTCGAGCTTGCCAGCGAGATCGTCGCGAGATTTCACGATCAATCGGCGGCCGAGCAGGCAAAATCCGAGTTCATCGCACGCTTTCAACAGGGCGCGATGCCCGAAGAGATTACCGAGGTGTCGCTTCCGAGCGTCGATGGTGAGCTCGGCGTTGCGCACCTGCTCAAAGCGGCGGGTTTGGTCGGCAGCACTTCTGAAGCATTTCGTATGATCAAGCAGGGGGCGGTCCGGATCGACGGTGAGCGGGTCGGGGACCGCACCCGGTCGATTCCGGCCGGCACGACACACGTCTACCAGGTCGGTAAGCGCAAATTCGCTAAAGTCAGCCTGACCTGACGCTGCCCGGCGGATGTGTTCGCGAGCCGCCGGCGAGTGACGAAAGCGGCCGGCCGCCCCCGAAACGTCGATTTTCCCAGGGAAAAAGGGGGCTTTTTTCGCCGCGGGGCCGTCCCTGAACCGGCTGGCGGCGGCCCGGTCCGCTTCCGCCGAAAAATAGTTGACAATGTGGTTGACCAGCGGCGATTGGCCGCTATAATGCCCCGCTCGCTGAGGGAACGGTGTCCCTCGGCCAGACCCCCAAAAGTACAACGACAGGCTTCAGAAAACTGGCCAACAGTGGCCTTTGGCCTGTATAATTGTGGGTCTGCCCCGGATTTTTCCGGGGAGATGAAATCAGGGGGTTGGCCCCCTTTTTTCACGCTCTTTAACAATACGATCAGATAATTTGTGTGGGTGCTCGCGTTGGAGTTTGCCAAAGGCAACATCAACGTGAGAACCAAGTTTAATTCTAGTAATTAAGTTGGGGATCACGTCTTTAGATAAAGCTCAAAGCTTTAAACTGAAGAGTTTGATCCTGGCTCAGATTGAACGCTGGCGGCATGCCTAACACATGCAAGTCGAACGGAAACGATGGAAGCTTGCTTCCAGGCGTCGAGTGGCGGACGGGTGAGTAATACTTAGGAATCTGCCCAGTAGTGGGGGACAACTCGGGGAAACTCGAGCTAATACCGCATACGCCCTACGGGGGAAAGCGGGGGATCTTCGGACCTCGCGCTATTGGATGAGCCTAAGTCGGATTAGCTTGTTGGTGGGGTAAAGGCCTACCAAGGCGACGATCCGTAGCTGGTCTGAGAGGACGATCAGCCACACTGGGACTGAGACACGGCCCAGACTCCTACGGGAGGCAGCAGTGGGGAATATTGGACAATGGGCGCAAGCCTGATCCAGCAATGCCGCGTGTGTGAAGAAGGCCTGCGGGTTGTAAAGCACTTTCAGTAGAGAAGAAAAGCTTACGGTTAATACCCGTGAGTCTTGACGTAACCTACAGAAGAAGCACCGGCTAACTCCGTGCCAGCAGCCGCGGTAATACGGAGGGTGCGAGCGTTAATCGGAATTACTGGGCGTAAAGCGCGCGTAGGTGGTTTTGTAAGTCGGATGTGAAAGCCCAGGGCTTAACCTTGGAATTGCATTCGATACTGCAGAACTAGAGTATGGTAGAGGGAAGTGGAATTTCCGGTGTAGCGGTGAAATGCGTAGATATCGGAAGGAACACCAGTGGCGAAGGCGACTTCCTGGGCCAATACTGACACTGAGGTGCGAAAGCGTGGGGAGCAAACAGGATTAGATACCCTGGTAGTCCACGCCGTAAACGATGAGAACTAGATGTCGGGAGGGTTGCCTTTCGGTGTCGCAGCTAACGCGTTAAGTTCTCCGCCTGGGGAGTACGCCGGCAACGGTAAAACTCAAAGGAATTGACGGGGACCCGCACAAGCGGTGGAGCATGTGGTTTAATTCGATGCAACGCGAAGAACCTTACCTGCCCTTGACATACTCGGAACTTTCCAGAGATGGATTGGTGCCTTCGGGAATCGAGATACAGGTGCTGCATGGCTGTCGTCAGCTCGTGTCGTGAGATGTTGGGTTAAGTCCCGCAACGAGCGCAACCCTTGTCCCTAGTTGCCAGCGATTCGGTCGGGAACTCTAGGGAGACTGCCGGTGACAAACCGGAGGAAGGTGGGGACGACGTCAAGTCATCATGGCCCTTATGGGCAGGGCTACACACGTGCTACAATGGCGAGTACAGAGGGCTGCAAACCAGCAATGGCCAGCCAATCCCTTAAAGCTCGTCGTAGTCCGGATCGGAGTCTGCAACTCGACTCCGTGAAGTCGGAATCGCTAGTAATCGCGAATCAGAATGTCGCGGTGAATACGTTCCCGGGTCTTGTACACACCGCCCGTCACACCATGGAAGTAGGTTGCACCAGAAGTAGGTAGCTTAACCCTCGGGAGGGCGCTTACCACGGTGTGGCTTATGACTGGGGTGAAGTCGTAACAAGGTAGCCGTACGGGAACGTGCGGCTGGATCACCTCCTTTAAAGAGTAAAAAGACGCCTTAACGAACGAAGGCGCGAGCCCCCTCACAAGTTATCTGATTACTAGCAGCAGCGACCCTGGGGGTCTGTAGCTCAGTTGGTTAGAGCGCACCCCTGATAAGGGTGAGGTCGGAAGTTCAAATCTTCCCAGACCCACCACTCTTCGGTGGGAATCGTCTACCGGGGGGTCTGTAGCGGGGTGCGTCGCGAAGCCGAGCAATGGGTTGGAGCGCACTCCTGACAAGGGTGAGGTCGGAAGTGCAAATCTCCCAGCCCCGCCATTTCGAGTTAACGGGGGGCCATAGCTCAGCTGGGAGAGCGCCTGCTTTGCACGCAGGAGGTCGGCGGTTCGATCCCGCCTGGCTCCACCAAGTCTCTTGGAACGCTGCTGTGACGGATTTAAGCATTTGACTAAAGACATTAGCGTCTTTGGTCCGCTCAAGTAAAAAGTATCTTTTTACTGGGCATTTGCTCTTTAACAATTTGGATATTTCTGACGTCTTGATTGGGTTTGTGACGCAGGATTTTTCGCGACTGGCAAGGCGCATGCCGAGCGAAGGAGGGAGTGTACATTCGAGTACATGACCGACTGAGCGAGGTATGCAACGTGGCCAGGCGCGAAAAAGACAAGTCACAATTCATAATCAAGTGTCGCATTTGCACATGTTGCATGACACGGTTCGGCTTGCACGGCCGAACAGAAATGCAGATGAGTCGTGAGCACAAAAGGAACACGACAATTCTGCATTTGCTCAAATCCTCCGATGTCCGTCGGAGATCTTTTGACGCAGGATTTTTCGTGATTGGCAAGGCGCATGCCGAGCGAAGGAGGGAGTGTACGTTTTGGTACATGACCGACTGAGCGAGGTATGCAACGCGGCCAAGCGCGAAAAAGACAAGTCAAAAGGGAGTGTTTTGGGTTATATGGTCAAGCGACTAAGCGCATATGGTGGATGCCTAGGCAGTAAGAGGCGATGAAGGACGTGTTAGTCTGCGATAAGCCCCGGTAAGCTGACAAATGAGCTTTGACCCGGGGATTTCCGAATGGGGAAACCCACTCTGCTTGCAGAGTATCCTGCACTGAATACATAGGTGTAGGAAGCGAACCCGGCGAACTGAAACATCTAAGTACCCGGAGGAAAAGAAATCAACCGAGATTCCCTAAGTAGCGGCGAGCGAACGGGGACCAGCCCAGTTACCATCAATCTGACGACCCCAGTAGAACGATCTGGAAAGTTCGGCCATAGACGGTGATAGCCCCGTATACGAAAGGCGAATCAGAGGAGTAACGAAGAGTAGGACGGGGCACGTGAAACCTTGTCTGAACATGGGGGGACCATCCTCCAAGGCTAAATACTACTTACTGACCGATAGTGAACCAGTACCGTGAGGGAAAGGCGAAAAGAACCCCGGAGAGGGGAGTGAAATAGAACCTGAAACCGTATGCGTACAAGCAGTGGGAGCCCCATCTTCAAGCCATTTCGGTTGGAGATGTCATCATCCTGAATGACGGGGTGTCATCGCGAAGCGATGACCAACCGCCAAACAAGGGGTGTAAGACAATTCTCTATCAAACCATTTGGGCTGAAGATGTCACCATCAGCCTGTTCTGGAGGTGTCATCGCGAAGCGATGACCAACCGCCAAAACAAGAAGTGAGATGGCTTGAAGATGGGGTGACTGCGTACCTTTTGTATAATGGGTCAGCGAGTTGTTTTCAGTTGCAAGCTTAACCATCTTGGGGAGGCGTAGGGAAACCGAGTCTGAATAGGGCGATTTAGTAGCTGGGAGCAGACCCGAAACCGGACGATCTATCCATGGCCAGGGTGAAGGCAGGGTAATACCTGCTGGAGGCCCGAACCGGGTAATGTTGAAAAATTATCGGATGAGCTGTGGATCGGAGTGAAAGGCTAAACAAGTCCGGAGATAGCTGGTTCTCCTCGAAAGCTATTTAGGTAGCGCCTCATGTTTAACTCTGGGGGGTAGAGCACTGTTTCGGCTAGGGGGCCATCCCGGCTTACCAAACCGATGCAAACTCCGAATACCCAGAAGTTCAATCATGGGAGACACACGGCGGGTGCTAACGTCCGTCGTGGAAAGGGAAACAACCCAGACCGCCAGCTAAGGTCCCAAAATCAAAGCTAAGTGGGAAACGAAGTGGGAAGGCACAGACAGCCAGGAGGTTGGCTTAGAAGCAGCCACCCTTTAAAGAAAGCGTAATAGCTCACTGGTCTAGTCGGCCCGCGCGGAAGATTTAACGGGGCTCAAGCTTTGTACCGAAGCTGCGGATGCTGCGTTCTTCGGAGCGTATGCATGGTAGAGGAGCGTTCTGTAAGCCTGTGAAGGTGTGTCGTGAGGCATGCTGGAGGTATCAGAAGTGCGAATGCTGACATGAGTAACGATAATGCGGGTGAAAAACCCGCACGCCGAAAGCCCAAGGTTTCCTGCGCAACGTTAATCGGCGCAGGGTGAGTCGGCCCCTAAGGCGAGACCGAAAGGTGTAGTCGATGGGAAACTGGTTAATATTCCAGTACTTTGTGTTACTGCGATGGAGGGACGGAGAAGGCTAGATCTACCGGGCGTTGGTTGTCCCGGGGAAAGTATGTAGGCAGAGAGCTTAGGCAAATCCGGGCTCTTAATGTCGAGATACGAGACGACCGGTCTATGTACCGGAAAGTGGTTGATGCCATGCTTCCAGGAAAATCTTCTAAGCTTCAGGTAACACGGAACCGTACCGTAAACCGACACAGGTGGGTAGGGAGAGAATCCTAAGGCGCTTGAGAAAACTCTGGTGAAGGAACTAGGCAAATTGGTACCGTAACTTCGGGAGAAGGTACGCCCCTGTTGGTGATGAGACTTGCTTTCTAAGCTGGTGGGGGTTGCAGTGACCAGGTGGCTGCGACTGTTTACTAAAAACACAGCACTCTGCAAACACGAAAGTGGACGTATAGGGTGTGACGCCTGCCCGGTGCCGGAAGGTTAATTGATGGGGTTAGCTTCGGCGAAGCTCTTGATCGAAGCCCCGGTAAACGGCGGCCGTAACTATAACGGTCCTAAGGTAGCGAAATTCCTTGTCGGGTAAGTTCCGACCTGCACGAATGGCGTAACGATGGCCACACTGTCTCCACCAGAGACTCAGTGAAATTGAAATCGCTGTTAAGATGCAGCGTACCCGCGGCAAGACGGAAAGACCCCGTGCACCTTTACTATAGCTTTACACTGAATTTTGAATATATTTGTGTAGGATAGGTGGGAGGCTTTGAAGCGTGGACGCTAGTCTGCGTGGAGCCATCCTTGAAATACCACCCTGATGTGTTTGGAGTTCTAACCCAGGTCCATTATCTGGATCGGGGACCGTGTATGGTGGGTAGTTTGACTGGGGCGGTCTCCTCCCAAAGAGTAACGGAGGAGCGCAAAGGTACTCTCAGTACGGTCGGACATCGTACGTTGCGTGCAAAGGCATAAGAGTGCTTGACTGCGAGATAGACACATCGAGCAGGGGCGAAAGCCGGTCTTAGTGATCCGGTGGTTCTGTATGGAAGGGCCATCGCTCAACGGATAAAAGGTACGCCGGGGATAACAGGCTGATTCCTCCCAAGAGTCCACATCGACGGAGGAGTTTGGCACCTCGATGTCGGCTCATCACATCCTGGGGCTGTAGCAGGTCCCAAGGGTATGGCTGTTCGCCATTTAAAGTGGTACGCGAGCTGGGTTTAGAACGTCGTGAGACAGTTCGGTCCCTATCTGCCGTGGGCGTTGGAAATTTGAGAAGAGCTGCTCCTAGTACGAGAGGACCGGAGTGGACGTATCTCTGGTGTTCCGGTTGTCACGCCAGTGGCATTGCCGGGTAGCTATATACGGACGGGATAACCGCTGAAAGCATCTAAGCGGGAAGCCCCCTTCAAGATTAGATTTCCCTGGACCCTCGAGGTCCCTGAAGAGCCCTCGAAGACTACGAGGTTGATAGGCTGGGTGTGGAAGTTCAGTAATGGATGAAGCTAACCAGTACTAATTGCTCGTGCGGCTTGGCCATATAACACCAAAGCACTTGTGCGTGGTGTGCAACATGTGTGCGACGCTTGATAGAAAATGCAAGATAGATGTCGGAAATATTCCAGATTGTTTGTTTTTCGGATGACGACCGGATGGTTGTCGTCCAGCCGGTTTTCCTGGCGGCAATAGCGAGCGGGAACCACCCGATCCCATTCCGAACTCGGAAGTGAAAACGCTCAGCGCCGATGGTAGTGTGGGGTCTCCCCATGTGAGAGTAGGACACCGCCAGGATCTTAATTTAGAGAGCCGCAGCCTTCGGGTTGCGGCTTTTCTTTTGGGAGACCCCACGATTGTTTATTGTGTGGGGCCCCTCGCTGCGCTCGGGGTCCGGCCCTCGCCCGGTGGGCGAGGGCGTTCGCCGGGGCGAAGCGGTGCTTCGCCTTTGCCGGCTCACCCTCCTGTGAGAGTAGGACACCGCCAGGATCTTATTGCGAAAAGCCCCTGATTCGAGTGGATCAGGGGCTTTTTTTGTGGCAATTACTAAAGATCAATCCGCGATCCCCGGGATGCGCCGGTTTGTAATGTGGAGGGCGGATTGGGCTTTCTTTTTGGGAGACCCCACGATGGCTTAACGCGCTCAGTCGGGCAGGTAGGCGATTGCCTCGATTTCGACCAGGAAAGCCGGTCGGGCAAGGCTCACGATTTGCACCAAGGTACTGGCCGGCGGGTGAGCGCCGAGGTATTGCGCGCGCACGTCGCCGCTTCTGCGAAACGCGTCGACGTTGGTGGTGAAGATGTTGATTTTTACGACGTTCGAGAAGTCCGCGCCTTCCGACGCCAGGATCGTTTGCAGGTTTTCGAGAACCTGGGTGACCTGTGCGGTCATGTCACCGCGACCGACGATCTCGCCGTCGGCATCCAGTGATACCTGGCCGGCGATGAAGAGAAGATTCCCGGTCTTGACGAGATGGCTGTAGGTGCTCGGTTGGGTCATACCTGCCGGGTTAATGCGTTCGATGTTTTGCCCGTGAGCGACATTCATCATCAGCGCTGCAAATAAGAACGTTGTTGTCTTCATCGTCTTTCTCCCGTGTTTGAATTCCCGCCGTACCTGCGCGTGCTTCAAGGGTATATTTTCTTGCCCGCAAGATAGGTTGCGGCAACCTGGCGTTCACTGACGGAAGCATCCACCGGTTCGGTAAGCGCGCGGTCGAGAATGACGAAGTCCGCCCATTTTCCGGCCGTGATGCTGCCGATCTGGTTTTTCCAGGCGGTTACGCCTGCGCCCGCCTGCGTGTAGCCGTAAAGCGCTTCGTCGAACGATAAGGTCTGTCCCTCGTCCCAGGGTCGCACGACACCGTCTATACGGGTTTCGCGATGCAGCGTGTCCGCGATCTGGATCAACGGATTCAGCGGCGACGTCGACCAGTCGGAACCCAATACGAGCGGCACTCCCTCATCCAGCATCGGGCGCCAGGCGTATGCGTTCGGCAGGCGATCGCGCCCGATACGATCAATCACATAGTTGCCCACGCAGCAGGTCGCGTGATGAGGCTGCATGGACGCGACGATTCCCAGTTCCCTGAATCGTTCGATATCGTTGGGCGTGACGACCTCGACGTGTTCTACACGATCGGGCAACAGCTCCGACGTTCCCGGCGATGCGGCAAACGCGTCAAGCACCCAGGAAACGCCTTCGTCTCCGATCGCGTGGACCGCGACCGGAAATGCATTGTCATGCGCCGCTGCGACCATGGCGGTGAGCTGCTCTCTGCTGACGAACGGTTCGGGCCTGGCTTCGGGCTTGTCCGAGTAAGGCTCCTTCATCAGTGCGGTATAGGTCGACAGGACGCCGTCGACAATCAGCTTGACGTAGCCGATATTGAACAGCGGCCCCTGGTCTTCCGTCAGCCCGGCCGCCGCCACTCGCTGAGCGACCCGCTCGCGCTCGTCCGCCGCGGCGGCGAAGTACGCCGCCGCATCGCCGGTGTCGATCCTTCCGCCCCGGTAACCCTGCCAGACACGCAGCGTCAGGTCGCCGCTTTCGAGCACCGACAGGAATTCGTCGTGAGCGCCGCTCATGTCGTGGACGCTGGTGATGCCCAGACTGTTCGCAAGGCGCACGGCCGCTCTGATGCCGGCCTCGGTGTCCGTGGCGTCCCGCATGCCCGGCGCGTCGGCAAACAGGAAGCCGGCCTCCTTGAATATGCCGGTCAACTCGCCCGTGTCCCGGTCGATGACGATTTCGGCGCCGGCGGGCAACGGCGTGTCGGCGGTGACGCCGGCCAATTCGATAGCCAGGCTGTTGGCCCAGTACGAATGCACGTCAATGTCGCGCAGCAATACCGGGTTGTTCGGCGCAACGGCGTCCAGCATCGCCTTGTCCGGCAGCACGCCGTCCGACAGATTGTGATCCCATGCGCCGCCGAGAATCCACGCTCCGTCGGGAATTTCCTCCGCTTTATCGGCGACGATCCTGAGCCATTCGTTCTTGTCTTCGATCCCGGACAGATCGACGCCCGTGGCCAGCACCGCGCCGCTGACGAGGTGTGTATGCCCGTCGATCAGGCCGGGCGTTACGGTTGCGCCGCCGGCGTCGATAACCCGGGTGTTTTCTCCCCGCCAGGCACGGACGTCGGCCGCCGAGCCCACGGCGAGGAACTTACCCGCGCCGATTGCGAACGCGTCCGCTCTTGACCGGTTGGGGTCCGAGGTATAGACGTCCGCGTTCAGCACGATCAGTTCCGCGGACGGCCGAGGGCCGCTCGACGGCGAGCAGGCGGCGAGTAGCGTGGATCCCGCCAGAAGCAGAACAATGACGAATCGCAAAAAGCCGCCGTTGAAACCCTGCATCGTCCTCTCTCGGGGCGTCAAAACAGACCGGTAATCTGTCCGTCTTCATCCACGTTGATGTTTTCCGCGGCCGGCAACCGGGGCAGTCCGGGCATCGTCATGATCGCGCCGCAGATGACGACGAGGAACTCGGCGCCGGTCGCGATGCGCACTTCGCGGATTTTTACATTGTGCCCTTCGGGTGCACCCAGCAACTGGGGGTCGGTCGAAAAACTGTATTGTGTCTTGGCCATGCAGATCGGATAGCTGCCGAAGCCCGACGCCTGGTAGTCGGCGATCTGATCGCGTATTTTCTTGTCGGCCATGATGTCATCCGCCCCGTAGATAGATCTCGCGATTCGCCGGGTCTTGCCCCATAAAGGAACGTCGTCGCCGTACAGCGGGCGAAACTGCGGCCGCCGTTCTTCGGTCATGCTTACGACCTGCTCGGCAAGTTCAATGGCGCCTTCACCGCCGTCCCGCCAATGTGAAGAGACGTTGCACGGCACGTTGTAACGTTCGCAAAACTCGGCAATAGCTTTCAGTTCGTCGTCCGTATCGTTTGCGTATCGGTTGATCGTCACCGTCACCGGTACGCCAAAATAGGCGATGTTACGAATGTGGCGTCCCAGGTTCGCACAACCGGCGACGACCGCGCCCACGTTTTCCGCTTCGAGCGCGTCTTTCGCCACGCCGCCGTGCATCTTCAACGCCTTCGTCGTCGCCACCAGGACGACGGCGTCCGGTTTCAGATCGCCTTTGCGGCACTTGATGTTGAAGAATTTTTCCGCGCCAAGGTCCGCGCCGAAGCCGGCCTCGGTAACGACGTAGTCCGCGAGCTTGAGCGCGGTTTTCGTTGCAATCAGGGAATTGCACCCATGTGCAATGTTCGCGAACGGACCGCCGTGCATGATGGCCGGGTTGTTTTCCAGGGTTTGTACGAGGTTGGGTTGGAAAGCGTCCCGGAGCAGGGCCGTGACGGCGCCGTCCGCCTTCAGCTCGCGCGCGCTTACCGGCTCTTTGTTGCGCGTTTGACCGATCGTGATGTTGCCGATGCGTCGTTTCAGGTCTGCCAGATTTTTCGCAAGGCAGAATATCGCCATGATCTCGGACGCGACGGTGATGTCGAAGCCGGCCTCGCGGACCACGCCGTTGTGAAAACCGCCGAGGCCGGACGTGATCGTGCGCAGGGCACGTTCGTTCATGTCGAGCACGCGCCGCCAGCTTACCCGGCGGGGGTCTATATTCAGTTCGTTGTTCCAATGCATGTGATTGTCGATCAGCGCGGCGAGAAGGTTGTGCGCGGCGCCGATGGCATGCAGATCGCCGGTGAAATGCAAATTGATGTCCGTCATGGGCACCACCTGCGCATAACCGCCGCCGGCCGCGCCGCCTTTCATGCCGAAGCAGGGCCCAAGACTCGGTTCGCGCAGACAGATCATCGCGTTTTTGCCGATTTTGGCGAGCCCGTCGCCCAGCCCGACCGTGGTCGTCGTTTTGCCCTCACCGGCGGGCGTCGGAGAGATCGCCGTGACGAGAATCAGCTTGCCGTCGGGTTTGTCATTCAGGCCGTCCAGGAATTCATAAGAGATCTTTGCCTTGTCGTGACCGAACGGGATCAGGTGTCCGTTGCCGATACCGCACCTGGCGGCTACTTCGTCGATGGGCAGTTTTCTGGCCCGGGCGGCAATCTCTAAGTCGCTGGGAATCGCACTCATGTCGCTCGTTCTTCTTATCGTTGGGAGGATCGTTGCGCGGACGGCAAGTTTATCAGACCGATCCGCCAACCCGGGAACTCCGCCAAATGTACCTTGTCAAGTCGTGTACGGCAGCCCATTTTCCACCATCTGCAACAGCACAGCGGGGCGCACGTTGCCGCGCTACCGCGAATTGCCTATCGTTAAGCGCGGTCACGGACCCGTTCATACTCTTTAAAAACAAGGACCAGACTACCGATGAGACTATGTTCAACCGCCTGCCACGCGCGGTGGATAGCGGCCTGCGCCCTGACGGCGCAAGCCCCGACAGCGCTCGCGCAGGACATTCCCGAGAACGGTTTGGACGAAATCGTCGTTACCGCGACCCGGGTTGAGACCTCGGTCCGCGACCTGGCGCGATCCGTGTCCATCGTCGACAAGGAGCGCATCCAGAACGGCACGCAGCAGCTTGCGCTCGACGAGGCCCTTGCCGGCGTTCCCGGTCTGTACATGCAGAATCGGTATAACTTCGCCCAGGATCTGCGCGTCGCGTTACGCGGCTTCGGCGCTCGCTCGGCCTTCGGCATTCGCGGCGTGAAGGTGATCGTCGATGGCATTCCGGAGACGCTGCCGGACGGTCAGGCGGGCGTCGACAGCATCGATCTCGGATCGGCGCAGCGTATCGAGGTTTTGCGCGGCCCTTCTTCGTCGCTCTACGGGAACGCATCGGGTGGCGTGATCGCGATCGAAAGTGAAGACGGCACCGAACAGCCGTTTGTCGAAGGGATGGTTGCGGGCGGAGAGTACGGCTACGAAAAATACCAGCTCAAGGCAGGCGGCCGGACGGCAAAGCTCAGCTACCTGTTGAACGTGTCGACACAGGAGCTGGACGGTTATCGGGATCATTCGAGAGCGGAAGGCACGTTGCTAAACAGCAAGATCGGCATCCAGCTTAACGAAGCGGACTCCCTGACGCTTTCGCTAAACCACACCGATCAGCCGATGTCCGACGATCCCGGCGGCATCGACGCGGCACAGGCCGAGTCGGCGCCTCGGTCGGCGCGGCTGCGGAACGTGCAATTCGACACGGGTGAGGCGCTGGATCAACAGCGTATCGGGCTGGTTTACAAGAGGGACCGGCCGGCGGGCGATCTCACGCTCAGAAACTATTACGTGTGGCGGGATTTCGACAACAAGCTGCCGTTTGTCGGCGGCGGCGCGGTCGATCTCGACCGGTTTTTCTACGGCCTCGGCGCGCAATTCGCGCTCGGCGAAATCCTGCCTGACAATTGGGCGGTGTCGCTGGGCGTTGACGTCGACCGTCAGGACGACGCCCGACGACGCTTCGACAACAACGAAGGCGTGCTTGGCGCATTGGCGTTCGATCAAAAGGAGCGGGTAGACAGCAACGGGTTTTTCGCGCAAACCAGTTATCGGATCAGTGACGCCTGGCGCCTGTCCGCCGGCCTGCGTTATGACGAGATCACGTTTGACGTTTCGGACAGGTTCCTCGTCAACGGCGACGATTCCGGAAGAATCACTTTCGATCATTGGAGTCCTTCGATTGGCGTGAGCGTCGACATCGGCGACGGTGTGCTGTTCGGCACCTACAGCAACTCGTTCGAGACGCCGACGACAACCGAGTTGGCGAACCCCGACGGCACCGGTGGCTTCAACACCGCGCTCGAGCCGCAGACCGCGGACAACTTCGAGTTAGGCTTCAAAACTGGGATTGGCAGCGCGTCATTCGAGATCGCGGTGTTTCAGATCGAACTGGAAGACGAACTGGTCCCGTTCGAGGTCGCCAGTTCGCCCGGCCGGACGTTTTTCGCCAATGCCGGCAAATCCAGCAGAACCGGTGTCGAGACCGGGTTCTCCTGGACAGCGGATTCCGGTTTCGGTATCGATGCCTCGTTTACCTGGTCCGACTTCACGTTCGACGAATTCCTCGACGACAACGGCAACGATTTTTCCGGTAACCATCTACCCGGGCTGCCGGAGCAGTTCGGCTACGTTGCGCTGAGATATCAGAATGAACGTGGCATCAACGCGGTGTTCGAGTCGAGCTACTCGGGCGAACTTTTCGCCAACAACGCCAACAGCGTCGAGGTAGCCAGCTATCTGGTGTCCGGTTTTCGCGTCAGCTACGAGTTCAGGCGCGACACCTGGCTGTTCCGGCCGTACGTCGGCATGAACAATATTTTCAACGAGCGTTACAACAGCAATATTCGGATCAACGCGTTCGGTGCGCGCTATTTCGAGCCGGCGCCGGATAGAAACACCTACGCCGGCATTACGGTCCGTTTTGGCGGGTGACGCAAGACCGTCTGCGCCGTAAAACGGAAAAACTCGGGGGCTATGTGATCATGACGCGTCTCTTTTGTTTGGCTGTGGCGGTGCTGTTGGCGTCCTGCGGCGATCCGCCGCCAAGCGAGCCCGGCGCCGATCTCGTGCTCATGAACGGCAACGTGCTGACGGTCGATCCGGCGACGCCAACGGCGGAAGCGGTCGCCGTTCGCGGCGACCGAATTCTGGCCGTTGGCGGCACCAAGGAGATTGCGCGCTTCATCGACGGCGACACCCGGGTGGTGGACTTGGAAGGGCAGACGGCGATTCCCGGTTTCATCGAAGGCCACGGCCACTACACGAGCTTCGGCGGGTCGCTGCTCATTCTCGATTTTCGTTACGCAAAGAGCTTTGCCGAAATCGTGTCCATGGTCGCCGAAGCGGCCGCAACCACGCCGGCCGGCGAGTGGGTAATCGGCCGCGGGTGGCACCAGGACAAGTGGGAGACGAAGGAAGACGCCCTGGTCGAGGGTCTGCCGGTCCACGATTCGCTGAGCGCGGTGACCCCGGACCATCCGGTCATGCTGATCCACACGAGCGGCCACGGCGTATTCGTGAATCAGCGCGCAATGTCGCTCGTCGAGATGGATGCGTCGACGGAAGACCCGGAAGGAGGCGAAATCGTTCGTCGTGGCGACGGAAGCCCGACCGGGATGATGCGCGAGTCGGCGCAGGACGTGTTCCGGCAGGCCTATTCCGGGCACCAGGGCCGCCGCCCAGCGGGGGTGGCGGAAGCCGAGATGCGCCGGATGATCACGCTTGCGGGCGAGGAAAGTCTCCGTCACGGCATTACGTCTTTCCAGGACCTGGGCACGACGTTTGCGGAAGTCGATCTCATCAGGACGATGGCCGATGAGGGCAATCTGCCGGTACGTCTGTACATGGCGTTCGAGGAAGACGCGGCGGACATGCGCGGCCGGCTGGCGGACTACCGGATGATCGGCTACGGCGACAATTTCCTGACTGTCCGCACGATCGGCGAGAAGGTCCTCGACGGGGCGCTTGGCACGCACGGCGGATGGCTTCTGGAGCCGTACGCGGATCTGCCCAGAAGTTCAGGGCTGAACGTGGTGCCGGTTGAGGAGATCGAGGAATCGGCCCGTCTCGCAATCGAACACGATTACCAGATGGCCATTCAGGGCATCGGCGATCGCGCTTATCGCGAACTGCTGGACATCTACGAAGAAGCGTTTGCGCTGCGGCCGGATGGGAGCGATTTTCGCTGGCGTATCGAACACGCACAGGTGATTCACCCGGACGACGTTGCGCGTACGGTGGAGCTTGGGGTCATCCCCGCGGTGCAGGGCATTTTCGCCTGCTCGGACGGGCCGTGGGTGGAGGACCGGCTTGGACCCGAGCGCACGCGTGAGCGCGGCTACATTTTCAACACGCTTGCCGAGGCCGGGCTCGTGCCGACCAACGGCACCGATCCGCCGGTCGACGAGATCAGTCCCATCGGCAGCTTTCACTGTTCCGTCACCCGGCAACTTCCCGACGGCACCCTGTTCCAGCCGCAGGAAGCCTACTCGCGTGAGCGCGCGCTCTATTCGTACACGATGGGTAATGCGATCGCGGCGTTCGAGGAAGACATCAAGGGCTCACTGACTCCCGGCAAGCTTGCCGATATCACCGTTCTTTCGCAGGACCTGCTGACGGTGCCGGACGACAGGCTGATGGACACCGAGATAGTGATGACCATCGTCGGTGGCGAAATCCGCTATGCCGAGGGCGAAATCGTCCGCGATTAAACGTCCCGGCACGAAAAAGCCCACGTTGCCATGAGCGACGTGGGCTTTGTTACCTGCCTGGTTACGCAGCGTTACTTCGGCCGTGCGATCACCATCTCGACTTCGACGAGCATGTTCGGCCCGCCTGCCAGCCCGGCGATCTGTATTGCGGAGCGCGCCGGCTTGTTCGGCTGCTCCTCGGTGCCGAAGTACTTGGTGTACGCCCGCATGAACCCGGCGAAATCCATTTTGCCGTCCATCGTCGGATCGCCGACGAGGAAAACGGTCATTTTGATGACGTCGCCAAAATCCACGCCCAGGTCTTTGAACGATGCCTCGAATCGCCCGAACACGCTCATGGCCTGAGCTTCGGTATCGCCGAAGTACTCACGGCTGCCGCGTTCGGCGTTCGGATTGGCGGGGCCGGGGACCTGGCCGCTGTGGAAGATCAGCGTGGTGTCGGGTGTCACCTCGACCGCGCGCGCGATCGGAAAGGTGCTGTTGTTCGGCAGCGGATGCCGCGTGACGTCCGCGTGCGCCGCGGTGCCAATGAGCGTGGTGAGCGCAATCAGTGCAGCTTTTTTCATGGTTGTTGTCTCTCAGTTGGTGGGCAGTGTCGTGATGAAGGTTACGACATCCTGTATCGCCTCGTCACTTCCCAGGAGCTGGGCGGACGCGCGCATCTGCATGCCGTAGTTGTCGGCGGGATCGCTGCCGCGAACGCCGCTGAGATAGTTCTGCAGCTGCCGCACCAGATACCAGTCGTTGAGCCCGGTCAGTGCGGGAGCGCCCAGCGCCTCGTTGCCCTCGGCGTTTACGCCGTGACAGGCGGCACAGGTCGTATAGTGCCTGCGGCCGGCGTCGGCGTCGCCGTCGACGGTCACCGAAGGGAGAGGTGAACGCGTCCGGTTGACGAACACCGCGGCCTCGGCGATCTGCTCGTCGGTGAGCACGGAGGCCATCGGCCGCATTTCCATGCCGACCAGGTCGCCGTCGTGGGTACCCCGCCAGCCTTTTTTGAACGAATGGAGTTGTTGTTCGACGTACCAGATCTCCATGTCGCTCAGGCGGGGCGCGTTGATATTGACGTTACCCATGAGCTGAACGCCGTGGCAGACCGTGCAATACACGAACTCGTCCGGCGCCACGATCAAATCGTCGTCGTCCTGCGCCAGCAGCGTGTTGCAGGCAGTCAGCGTGAGCACCGCCAGGACCAGGCGGCTGAAAATCGTCTGCTTCATGGATCAACCTACCTGCGAAATCGAGGCTTCGGCGCGAGTTCGCTTGTTGAATTCGATTAAAGCGTTTTCCGCCGAGGCGAACGCCCCTTCCTGCCAGCTCGAATGATGACTCAGCTGATCGCCGATCATGTAGTGCCGACCCTCCGGTTTCTGCAGCAGTTTGAAGTGCGTCTCGTAACCCTCGGGCGTCATGCGGGCGCCGCAGCCCATCATGTGATTCATGCGTCCCCACGGAATGCTGACGCCGGCTTCGATGTAGTCGGAGTATCCTTCGTGGATTTTGTCTCCGCAGTCGGCGGCGAACTTGAGTCGTTCCTCCGGCGTCATGCGCTCGAAAAATTCGCTCTGTCTGAAAAATGCGTAGGCGCCCAGAACCACGCCTTTTTTGCCGTTGATGCCGTGTGACGGATACCAGATCTGATTGATCGCCTGGCTGGTATTGGTAATGCCGCCGTAAATGCCTTCGCGTTCCCAGAATCGTTCGCTCATCTGGAAGCCGATTTTGAAAAAGTTGCCGCGTTGATAGGCATTCAGCGCCGTGCGGTATTCCTTGGACAGATTGTTCGGGATCGCCTCCATGAAATGCACGGGGATACAGTTGAAGCAGTAGTCGGCGGCGAGTTTCTTGCGTTTGCCGTCGTGGTTGTAATAAACGTCGACGCCGTCGTCGCGCAGGCGGATGGCCTGCACCGGCGCTTTGAGCACAACCGGTTTCTTGAGCTTGCGCACGAAGGCTTTGACGATGTTGTCCATGCCGCCTTTGGCTTCCATGAGCGGTTCGGCCCAGTCGTAGCTCTCCGATTGGCCCAGGCCCCGCTGCCAGAAACTGCTGTCGAGCAACTCACCGAATTCGATCGGCGTCTTCAGCTCGCCCTTCTTGAGCATGCCGCCGCTGGCGTAACCGGAGCGGTCCGTGCCTTTGTAGGCGCCCGCCTCGTTCAGGTCGCCGTAGCCGCGCGCCAGATCGCGCAGGCGTACCTGGTCTTCCTCCGACAGGGGCTGCTCGAACGCATTTTTGTCCACGGCCTTGTAGAGCAGTTCGGACATGAACCCCCTGGCGTCGGCGATATATTCCGCGTAACGGACGGGTTTACCGCCGAAGTGTTCCTCATCGTGTATGTAGCCGATCCGATTGATGTTGGCTTTCATCTGCAGCGGTACTTCGAGTTCTTTGCAGTAGTGCATGACGCGCCGGTGGTGGCCCGGAATGCGCGCCGGCCCGGCATTGAAGTACATTTCGGGGTCGTCGTCGAAGTTGCAGATCTGAGGTTGCCCCATTTCGTCGACGATGTCGCCATGACGCAACGTCAGGTTGCGCCCGCCCGTTCGGTGTGAAGCCTCGAGAATCGTGACGTCGTAACCTACGCGTTGCAATTCATACGCTACCGTGAGTCCGGAGATGCCCGCGCCGAGAACGGCAACCTTCTTGGCATTACGATTCGCAGCTTGTAAATCGATTTTGGCCGCGGGTCCGGTATCGGCCATCAGTCCCATCGCGAGACTGGTTTTGTAAACGGCAGACGATCCGCCCGCCGCTCCGACCAGTCCTAAAAAATGTCGACGTGTCAGGTTGTTCATAGGGTTCTTTCGCCAGTTCGAGTGGAGGCCGGAAAAACGGGTGAATCGCTGATTCCCCATCGCGGTCGCTCCCTGAGTGGGTTGTCGTTTGTTTGGGTCCGTCGCCGCGCGATTAGTTCCGCCGGTCCGGAGATTCCTGAAACCTTTCCCGAGCCTTCGTGCGCCGTCCCTGTCGCCGCCGCCTCACAGGCGCTGGGGCACTTTGGGCTTGCCCGATCGAGCCGGTATTAGGCCCTAAGTCCGGGGTGAATTCAACGGCGCCCCGGCGCGCGCTTCCAGTATGCGCAACATGCTGATATATCGAAAGTTCAGGCTACGAACATCGCCTTTTCGGCGTACGGAACGAGGTCGCCGGACGGATTATGTCGGACCGGTTTCCGGACTCCCGGAAGAAGCGGGCTCGGGCGATCGTGTGGCTCAGGTTTTCGCTTCGCTCAGCAAAAACAGGTCGGTCAACAGGGCGCGCAGGTGGATGGAGGCGTTCAGGTTGTCCACGAGTTCCGAACTGATTCCCGACTGGGCGAGGACCAGTGAGATCGCCGCGTGCGCCTTGCCTGCATCGTCGATGACAACCGCGTGGAACGCATTGTCGCTGCCCTCGAGTTCGTCCCGGATGGCGGCGGCGGCGGCGCTCATGTCGTTCAGCGTTGTGCGCACTTCGGATACGGCGCCCGAACCGGAAACGTCCGTGTCTTTGCCTTGGGCGGCATAGGCGAGCAGGTATTCGTAGCCGGCTTCGATTGATTCAATGTGTTCGTCCACGCAAACCCCCACGCGTCAATTCCACGTCGTCGTCGATTTCGAGAGTGATTTGTAGCCCGTCGCCGGCGGACCGGCAACGGGTTTTGATCTCAGGCCGATTCTTTCGGCGTCCACTGTTCGGGATCGTGGTTTGCCTTGAGTTCGTCTTCGGAAATCCAGCCTTTCAACATCGACCGGGTATAGAAAAGCTTTTCAGGCCGCAGGCCGAAGTAGATATGCAGGCACACGACGCCGATCAGGGCCAGCGTCGACAGGCCGTGAATCAGGAACATCCAGCCGAGCGTGCTTTCCGACAGCGAATTCGTGCGGTCCCACCACGGTGTGTCGATCATTGCGAACATCACCAGGCCGCTGCCGATCACGAGAATCGTCAGCACCGTAACGGCGGCGTGCATCGATTTTTGCGCCGCGGAGTACTTGCCGGGTTTGACGCTGTCGTCAAACGGCTCCTTGAGGTCACTGGCGCTGAACCACATCGTTTTGAGATCCTGCCAGAAGATCGAACGAACGATGTGGAAGACGACCGCCGCGGTCAGCACGAGTCCGGCGATCCAGTGAATCGTGAGCCAGGAGAACTCGATGCCGATGATCGGGAAGATGCCCGTGACCATCAGCACGAACACGCTGACGGCCATAATCCAGTGAAAAGCCCGATCGATTTTGGCGTGCCGGGTGACCTGCGGACCGTCGCTCGACGGTTTCTCTGCGCGCTTTTTCGCCGCCATGACGAGGGCGTGTCCGGCAATGAAAACGAACGCCAACACGAGGACCACCCAGAGCAGATCCCACGATGCTCCGAGGAAAACTTCGCGCCCCCAGACGTCATTCTTGTACGTTGCTATATCCACGTCCTTACCCTCTCATCGCATGTCGAACGAGATTTTCCATCAATGGAATCTTGAAGTGGTTGTAGTTGAGCGGCCTGGCGCCGTCAGTGGCCAGCGCTGCGACTTCGTCGCCGCTTTCGGCGGACAGCGGCTTACCGCGCACGGCTCGTTCGACGTCGCGCAACCGGTATGGCGTGCAGGCTACGCCGCCACAGACGAAGCGGCTGTCACCAACGTTGCCGCCGTCGATGGTCATGGCGACTGCGATGCTGACGAGCGCAAAATCCCAAACGTCGCGATCGGCGACTTTCTCGAAGTAGAAACGTTGGCCTGCCCAGCGCGACGGAATCCGCACGGCGGTCAAAATCTCACCGGGTTCCAGCGACGTCATGCGGGTGATGTGGGTGTCCGGGCCGACAAAAAAATCATCGGCCGAAATGTCCCGGCTGCCGTCGACGCTGCTTGCCACCATCGTCGCGTCGAGCGCAACCAGCGCGGTGGCCGTGTCGGACGGGCTGACCGCCACGCACCGGCTGGCCTCGAACAGCGCATGCTCCCGGTTCATGCTTTCCGGGCCGTCGGCGTAACAGATGTTGCCACCGGCGCGATAACAGGCCAGGCCGCGGCGGTAGTACCAGCAGCGCGCGTCCTGGATCAGGTTGCCGCCCAGCGTGCCGACGTTGCGGATCTGCGGGCTGGCGACGACCGCCGCCGCGTCCGACAGCAGCGAATAATCGCCCGTGACGTCGGGGCTGCGGATAATCTCCCGCAACGTCGTCGCGGCGCCGATTTCGAGGCCGTCGCCGGTTCTGCGAATCCCTCTGAGCGCCTCGATTCCGTTGAGATCGATGAGCGCCGCCGGACTTTTCGCGCGGTCTTTCATCCAGCCGTAGGTGTCCTGCCCACCGCCGAGAATCCAACCGTCGTTCTTGTACTGATCCGCGAGGTTCAGCGCGTCGTCAACCTCGGCGGGTTGATACAGCTGAACATCGGGCATGACGTCGTATGAAGGCATGACTACCTCAGAAATTGTTGGTCTGTAGGGGTTTGAACGACTGCTCGCGACCGGCAACGTGATTGACGATCATGTCGCTGGAAATCGGCGTGCGCCCAAACGAGTGCCCGTCCAGCGCGTCGGTAATCGCCGACGTGAGCGCGGCGACCGCACAGCCCATCGCGGGTTCGCCGATGCCCCGGGCGCCGAATGGATTTTGCGGATCCGGCAAGTCCACCGCGCCGGTTCGCGTCACCGCGGGCACGTCCAGGTAGGTCGGCACGCGGCAGCCGTAATAGCCGACGTTGGCGGGCAGGCCGTTCTGCGGATCGTAGACATGGCGTTCCAGCGCGGCCATGCCCATTCCCCAGACGGCGCCGCCTTTCATCTGCTGCGCGAGTCCCTTCGGATGCACGACGGTGCCGCACTCCGCGATACCGACGTAGTCGAGGATGTCGTATTTGCCGGTGTCGAGGTCCAGCTCGATTTCGACGAACGCGACGGCGAGGCCCGGTATGACGCCGTCTCGCGGAAGATTGTCCTTGGCGACGCCGATCAAACCGGAACCAGCGAGATTCTGCACCGACCGTTGCGTCACCTCGTGGATGTCTTCGGGATAGGTCTGCCCGCTGTAGGCGCCGCCGAGCTGGACGGCGCGCGCGGCCACCGCCGCGTATGTCATGCCCTGCGCCGGGTTGTCCGTACGGAAAACCCGCGAACCGTCGATGTCGTAGTCGTCGGGGTTGCCGCCCAGCGTCTCGGCGGCGATCGCTTTCATCTTGTCGACCGCGTCCATCGCAGCCACGTAGTTCGACCGGGTATGCGTGAAGATCGATACGCTGCCGGCCTGATACGACGCCCACGGCAGGTTCGCTTCGGTGCTGCCGTTGTGGACCACACAGTCTTCCCATTCGCACTTCAGCACCTCCGCCGCCGCGCGCACCGTCGAGGCGTAAGAATAGGTGCCGAGGTTGCCGACGCCGGAATGCAGGTGGACCGTGCCGTCCGGCGTGATCCGCACCAGCCCGTCGAAGCCGTTGGTGCCCGCCGAGTGATAACCCTGGCCGACACCGATGCCGATCACCTTGTTGCCGTTGCGCTGTCCGGACCGGCTGCTCTTCGTTTCCCAGTTGAACATCTCCGCGCCCTGGGCGATCGCTTCCTCCATGTAGGCGCTCGTGATCGGTCCCTGGTCCGCGTACACCAGACGTTCGCTGTCCGCCGCGTTGACCGAGCGGATCGCGACGCGATCGATGCCGAGTTCCTTGGCGGCCTTGTCCATGAGCGGCGCCATGACCGCGGCGATCTGGTTCTGTCCGGGTCCGCGCTGCGCGCCGCGCGGCGTCGTATTGGTGAGTATGGGCAAACCCCGGAAGCGCATCGCGCCGGGGTCGTACACCATCGAGATGGCGCCGCCCGCCGACGAGCCGTCGCCGCCGGTGGCGTTCGGGCCGATGTCCTCGACGATGAATACGTCCGTGGCGGTCACACGGCCGTCGGCCGCGAAACCCATCTTGATCCAGCCCTGAAAGCCGACCCGGGCCGAGCCGATGTAATACTCCTGCTCGCGCGTGATGCGGAGCTGCACCGGCCGGCCGATTTTTTTCGAGAACCAGCCGGGCAGGGCGGACATCGGATAGGCGCCGATTTTCGAGCCGAAGCCGCCGCCGGTGTTTTCGCTGATCAACACGACGTCCTTGGTTTCGACCTCGAGCAGGCGCGCGAGTCCCGGCAGCCAGAAACTCTGGCTTTGCGCGGAGCCGTACACGTAACACGTGCCGTTCTGCCAGTAAGCCATCGCGGTGCGCGGCTCCATGCTCATGTGCGCGTAACCGACCGTGACGAAAGGTTCTTCGAGGATCAGCTCGGCGTCTTCAAAACCCTTTTGCAGGTCGCCGTAGGACCACTCGTTGGCGAACTCGCCGGTGGGTTCCCTGCCTGCGCGGAATTCCTCGATTTGCTCGCGGCTCCATTTCACCGTGCGGAACCCGGAGCCCTCGCGCGAGCGGACGAACACGTTGCCTTCCTCTCGCGCGTCGGGGCCGCCTTCGACCAGGCTGTCGAGCGGATCGACCGCAAAGGGCAGAGGCTCGATGTCGACCCTGACCCGTGCGATCGCTTCTTCGGCGGTCAGCTCGTCGACCGCCGCGACCGCGAGAATCGGGTCGCCGACGAAGGCCGGCGTATTGGTCAGAATCGCCGCGTTCGGCGCCTCGACGGCGGGTACGTCGTCGGCCGTCAGGATACCGACGATGCCGTCCATGTCGTCCAGCGCGGACGTGTCGATGTTGGTCACCCGGCCGTGCGCCATCGGACTCGTATACATACGCGCGAAAACCATGCCGTCCGCGCTGAAATCTTCGGCGTATTTGGCTTTGCCGGTTACCTTGCCGTAGACGTCCGGCGGCACGAAATCCTTGCCGATATGTTTGTAGTCAGCCATCAGCTTTGCCCCGATGCACGCATAATGCCGTTCAAATAATGGTCGTAGGCGCCGCAGCGACAGATGTTGCCCGACATCGCCCGCCGCGCTTCCTCACGAGTCGGTCGCGGGTTTTCGTTCAACAGCGCGACCGCCGTCATGACCTGTCCCGGCGTGCAGAAACCGCACTGCGGGCTGAGTTCGTCGACGAACGCCTGCTGTACCGGATGCAGCGTTCCGTCCGCCCCTTCCAGGCCCTCGACCGACGTCACTTCGCGGCCGCGCACGCTGTGCGTCAGCGTGGAGCAGGAGTAGTTCGGAACGCCGTCGATCAGCAGTGTGCAAGCGCCGCACTCGCCGCGGTTGCAACCGATCTTGGTGCCCGTAAGACCCAGTTTGTACCGCAAGGTGTAGGCAAGCGTTTCCTGTGGCACGACGTCTACCCGTCGCGTCCTGCCGTTGATGTTCAGTGAGATGAGGCGTTCGACGGTGCCGGCGGATCTTCCCTGAGCTTTGGCGGCTTGGAAACCCGCGTTCGTGGCGGCCGCGACGCTCGAAGCAACAACGGCTTTGAGGAAGCGGCGCCTTGAGAGATTTGCGTTCACTGCTTGGATACCTGCCTTACGCCCAATAGGACGTCAACTAGATTGCTGCGCTGGCCAACGGTTTGCCGGCGATTTTTTCGATCTATTGCCGGTCCTTATCCCGACCGATTCAGCGCCGATCGGTCGGCCACGGAGTGCCCTGGTCCATGACGGTGACGGGACCCATGCCTGTGTATTTGAATTTCTGCAGGCGTTTGCCCTCGTAGGTTTCCGTGGTGTAGATGTTGCCTTTCGAGTCGGTCGCGATGTTGTGCACCGCGAAGAACTGGCCGGGGTTGCGCCCGCCGTCGCCGAAATTGGTGAGCACCTCGAGCGATTCGCGTTCGATGATGAAAATCTTTCGGTTGGTGCCGTCGGCCAGGTAGATGTAAGTCTCGTCCGGGTCGTGTGAAAACGAAATGTCCCATACCGATCCGTCGCCGAGGCTGTTCGGTTTGATGAACAGCTCTTCCACGAACGTGCCGTCCGTCTGGAAAACCTGCAGCCGGTTGTTGACGCGATCACACACGTAGACGAGCCCGTCGTGCGACGGCTGCGCGCAGTGCACCGGATTGCGGAACTGTTTGGCCGGTTCCTGCCCGGGGCGGAACGGTCCGGGGTTCGTGTCGTCCGGCTCGTTGCCGTAGGCGCCCCAATACCGTTTCAGCTCGCCGCTGTCCGCGTCCAGCACGGCAACGCGTTTGTTCCGGTAACCGTCTGCGACGTAGGCCTCGTTCGCGTCGGCGTCGAAGGAAATTTCTGCGACGCCCGCGAAGTGTTCGCTGCTGTGACTGTCGGCTTCGAGCCCGGCTTCGCCGTATTGCGCGAGGAATTCGCCTTTGCGCGTGAACTTCAGGATATGAGAGTCGGTGCGGCCGTTGCCGCCGATCCAGACGTTGTCCTTGTGGTCGATCGTGATGCCGTGGTTGGACGTCGGCCAGTCGTAACCGTCGCCGGGTCCGCCCCAATAGTTGACCAGATTGCCGTCCGGATCGAATTCCAGGACGTTGGGCGCCGGTGTGCAGCAGTCGGCTTTCACCGGATCGGTTGCGGCGCCGATTTCGGTACGTTCGTTGAACGTATCGCGGCGGTGAATGATGTAGACGTGATCCCGGGAGTCGACGGCGAGCCCGATCGTCGAACCGAGAATCCAGTGATTCGGGAGCGGTTTCGGCCAGAACGGATCGACCTCGAACATCGGCGCCTCTTTGCTCTGCGCCTGCGCGGTGTTGTCCAGTGCCTTCTGGCCAACGCCGAGTGCGATAAAGACAACCGATGCCGCTGTTACGGCAATCAGGCTTCGCTTGGTCATCGTGTTCTCCCCGAAATGCGTGTTCTATGAATATACTCTGGGCCGTCGGCGGCCCGCGGTGGGCGCCCGCCTCAAGGACGCGAATTATACAATGGAACGCATGGCACATCTCAGCAGATCAATATGGGACGAGCGGCCGCTGGCTCTGGCCGGATCGCATACCGAAATCGTTACAGCGGACACTGGAGCGCGCCGTGACCCGCCGAGTTGGTGGGTTCGGGCGACTGGTATTGCTATTGTCGCGACCGTACAGATACTGTTTTCGACGCACCCGCTCGCGCACGAGATTCCAACGGACGTCGTCATACAAAGTTACCTCAAACCGGAAGCCGACAACGTCACGCTGCTGTTGCGCGCGCCGCTGGAGGCCATGCGCGACGTCGACATTCCGCAGCGAGGGCCCGGTTACGTCAACATCGAGGAAGCCGAGCCGTTTTTGCGTGATGCTGCTGAAATCTGGCTGGCGAATTTCATAAAGATCTATGCCGACGGCGACCGGCTCGACCAATGGCAAATTGACGCGGTGCGGCTCGAATTGCCGTCCGATCGATCGTTCGCCGATTTCGATCGCGCTTACGCAAACGTCCTCAGTCCACCGTTGAGCGCCGACACGGAGCTTTATCGGGATCAGGCTTTGCTGGACGTGGTGATCCGGTATGAAACCGACGGCAGCGCGGGCGACTTTGCCGTCGAGCCGGAATTCGGCAGGCTGGGTTTGCGCACCACGACCGTGCTGAATTTCCTGCCCGGTGACGACGTGCAAAGAGTGTTCGAGTTTTCCGGCAGCCCCGGACTGGTGCCGCTCGACCCTCGCTGGCACCAGGCGTTTTTTCGATTCGTGCGTCTCGGCGTCGATCACATCCTCGTCGGCATCGATCACATTCTGTTCGTTCTGTGCCTGATCGTACCGTTTCGCCGCATCCGGCCGCTGATCGTCATCGTGACCTCGTTCACCGTCGCCCATTCCATCACGTTGTGCGCAGCAGCGTTCGGACTTGCGCCGAAGGCGTCGTGGTTTCCGGCGCTGATAGAAACCTTGATTGCGTTGTCCATTGTCTACATGGCGTTCGAGAACATCGTCGGGTCCCGATGGGACCGGCGATGGATGATTGCCTTCGGTTTCGGCCTGGTGCACGGTTTCGGTTTCTCGTTCGCGCTCAGTGAAACGCTGCAGTTTGCGGGCGGTCATCTGGTAACGTCGCTATTGGCATTCAACATCGGCGTCGAGATCGGGCAGCTAATGATTATTGCGGTCGCCGTACCGATTCTGAATCTGCTGTTTCGGAAAGCGGTGGCGGAACGTACCGGCACCATCATCCTCTCGGCGCTGCTGGCGCACAGCGGTTGGCACTGGATGAGCGATCGGGCGGCCGAATTGTTCGCATACAGCTTCAGCATGCCCGAACTCAACGCGGCGTTTGCGGCGAGCGTCATGCGCTGGCTGATGTTGCTCATGATTGTCGCGCTGGCGGTCTGGCTGCTTTATCTTCTCTATCGCCGTCTTGCGTTAGGTGGAACAGACGGGATGTCCAAGCGTGCCGGCCAGCTTTGATAATGCAACGGCACGCGCTAAGCTCTGCGGCCGGCAGGAGAAGAGGGCTTTTCTCTCTGGCCTGCATAACAGAAGAAAACCGGGCACTCACTCCATGACGGAAACCGAAACGGGGGACGTCCGGATTTCGCGCCGGGGGAGGCACCTATGCAATCGTTGATGATCGTCGTTCTTGGCGTCGCCGGAATGTCTTTCGGCTGGTTCGTTTACTCGAAGTTCATTGCTACGAAGATCTATCGGCTCGACGAGAACTTCGTCACGCCGGCTCATCAATTCAATGATGGGGTCGACTTCCACCCGACCAACAAGTACGTCTTGTGGGGGCATCATTTCACGTCGGTCGCGGGCGCCGCGCCGATTGTCGGGCCCGCGATCGCGGTGTACTGGGGATGGGTGCCGGCGGTGCTTTGGGTCGCGATCGGCACGATATTTTTTGCCGGGGTTCACGATTTCGGCGCCATCTGGGCGAGCGCAAGACATCAGGGCAAGTCGATCGGCGCGTTGTCGGAAGACGTCATCGGCAAACGCACGCGCGCCCTGTTCATGGTGGTGATATTCCTGGTGCTGCTCATGGTCAACGCCGTTTTCGGCGTCGTCATCGCCGGCGCTCTGGTCAATACGCCCGGCGCGGTGTTTCCGGCGTGGTCGGCCATTGCGGTTGCGCTGGTCATCGGTCAGCTGCTGCATCGCAAATGGAGCCTGACGCTGTTGTCCGTGGTGGGGGTTGCAGCGCTTTATGCGTCCATTTACGTGGGCAGCGTGCTGCCGCTTCAGCTGCCCGAGACGACGTTCGGTCTGACGGCAAACGCCAATTGGATCATCATTCTCTTTATTTACGCGGCGATAGCGTCGATGTTGCCGGTGTGGGTGTTGTTACAACCACGGGACTACATCAACGGTATCCAGCTGTTCGTCGGTCTGGTGCTCCTGTACGGCGCCGTGCTGCTGTCGCTGCCGGACATCTCCGCTCCGGCCTTCAATAACCGCATGCCGGAGGATGCGCCTTCGCTGATACCGCTGCTTTTCGTCACGATCGCCTGCGGCGCCGTGTCCGGTTTTCACGGCATCGTTTCGTCGGGCACGACGTCCAAGCAGCTGAATAAGGAGACCGACGCACGGTTCGTCGGTTACCTGGGCGCGGTGGGTGAAGGCTCGCTGGCGCTCATCACCCTGGTCGCGGTCAGCGGAGCGGCGCTCGCGGCGACGCCGGAGATCTGGCACGAGATATACGACCGGTACGGTACCGCCGGCGCCGGCACGTTCATTCAGGGCGGTGCGCAGATGATCACCAACGGCTGGGGTCTGCCGCTTTCGGTCTCGACCACATTGCTCGCCACGATGGTGGTGCTGTTCGCGGGCACCACCATGGACTCGGGCGTGCGCCTGCAGCGCTACATAATTCAGGAATGGGGCGATATCTACGGCATTCCGCTGTTGAAAAAGGGTGTGCTGGCCACGCTGGTTGCGGTCGGCTGTTGCCTTGCGCTGGCGTTTGGCGCCGGCGGCGCCTCGGGCTCCGGGGGGTTGACCATCTGGCCCCTGTTCGGCTCCACCAATCAGATCCTCGCGGCGCTGACGCTCCTGGTCATCAGCGTGATGCTGATCAAAATGGGACGTCCGGCGCGTTATACGCTGTTGCCGATGGTGTTCGTCCTCATCACCTCGGCGTGGGCGGCGGTGCTCAAGCTGCTGGAGTTCTATCAGGACGGCAACTGGCTGCTGGTCACGATCGACGTGATCGTGCTGATTACGACCGTGATGGTGGTGTTGGAGGCGGCGTCGGTCATCGCCCGGTTCCGCCAGGGCGATACGGCGGGTGCCGCGGCGGAATAGCGCGTTTTTTTCGCAACAGTCTCGTTATGTGAAACATTGGTGCAGGCCCTGAGCATGGTCCGATTGGCACATTATTCAGAGTGCTGATCGATTCGGGGCGGCGGCCGGTTCGAGTCACGCCTTTACTCACCGACGCTGTTGCGGCGCTGCCACGTGTGAATACGCGGTCTGGCGGGGTTTCCATGCCCTCGGCCATTCTTGGGCATAATTCAGTTGCTTGCGCAATTGTTGTTCATACCCAACAACCACTGATGTGCATCCTGTGTCAATACATTGTTCAATCGCCGCGCCGCACTTTATTTTGGCCGCGGACAGTGGTTCAATCGGGCTAACCAAATCTGCGTCGTGGGGATATGAACAGTGATTGTGGCGTTTATGATACGCGAATGCAGACAGCGGTACGCTTCGGATCTTTAGCTTTACATTTTGAAAAGGTCATTGGGTAAATTTGGTTAAACGTTTGTATCAACGCTAGGCGAAAGCCTGTATCAGCACTCTCGGTCGGGCGACCGGGCTCATCAAAGTCAGTCTAATGGGGGACCCTTAACGATGAACAAACTATCTGGACCAGCGTGGCTGGCCATTTCAGGCGTCTTTGCCCTGGGCGCATTGCCGGCCACCGCGGTCGCGCAGCAGTCCGGCGCCGACCAGGAGGCCGTCGAGGAGATCGTGACGATCGGTACTCGTCGTGCGGGACGCACGGCAATCGACACCGCCGTGCCGATCGACATCTTCAACCAGGAAGAGTTGGACAGCGTGTCGTCCGACGACATGATCGACATCGTAATGAGACTCGTACCCTCATTTAACACGACCCGGCAGCCGATCAGTGACGGTGCGTCGTTCATTCGTCCGCCGACGCTGCGCGGTCTCACTTCGGACAAAACGCTGGTACTGGTCAACGGTAAGCGACGCCATCGTGCGGCCCTCGTGAACCTTGGCGGATTCGGCGCGCACGGTCCCGACCTCGCCACGATCCCGAGTATCGCCATCAAGTCGGTCGAGGTGCTTCGTGACGGCGCGGCGGCTCAGTACGGTTCTGACGCCATCGCCGGTGTGATGAACTTCAACCTGAAGGACTCCGCCGAAGGCGGCGAAGCCCGCATCCAGGTGTCTCAGTACACCGAGGACACGCAGGACGTCGGTTACCTCGGCGCGATCAACTTTGCGTTCCCGCTGACCGACAACGGTTTCGTCAACACCAGCATCGAGATCTCGGACAACGAGCCGACCAGCCGCGGCACCTTCTACGGCATCGGTATCGGCAGCTCCGGACGGGCGCCGCACGAGGCAGCGACCGACGTGCAGCTTGGCCAACAGATTTCCGACCTCAACGGCGACCCTCTGTTCACGCAGGACCGTTACGGCCCCGACGCGGTGACGCACATCTATAATACCGACGGCAGCCTGCGCACGATCCATCAGGGCAGCGACGGCATTCTGGACGACACCGACACGCGCTACCGCGACAACATCTGCTTCGCCGAGATCGGTCAGGGCAACTGCCTGACGCAGGTGTGGGGCGACCCGGACCGCGACGCGATCCGCGCGTTCGTCAACGCCGGCCTCGACATCAACAACTCGACCGAGGTTTATGGGTTCGCGAACTACTCGGACTCCAACTCGAACACGAGCTTCTTCCATCGGCGCCCCGGCGTATCGCAGCTGTTCCAGCTGCGCCGTCCCGACGGCTCGATTTACGATCCGCGCGACCGGTATCCCGGTGGCTTTACGCCGCGGTTCTTCGGTAACGTGATCGACTACAGCTTCACGGGCGGTGTCCGCGGCGAATGGGACAACGGCATGTCCTACGATTTCAGCGGCCGCTTCGGTCACAACGAAATCCGCTATGAGATGCAGAACACGCTGAACCCGTCCATGGGTCCGGCGTCGCCGACCCGGTTCCGTCCCGGTAATCTCGTCAACGACGAAACCGAGTTCAACGCGGCGTTCTCGAGAGCGTTCGACTTCGGTTGGGAGAACGACGTCAACCTGGCGTTCGGACTGTCGTATCGCGACGAAGGCTACGACATCGAAGAAGGCGGCGTAGCTTCGTACACGATCGGGCCGTACGCTGCACGCGATCCCTGGGACTTCGAGACCGACGCGGCCGAAGCCGCGGCCGGCGCCAACGGCGGTGTCATCGGTTGCCGCATTCCTGGCCTCGAGGCCACCGGTGCGCTGTGTTCGACCGAAGCGGAGGACAGCGACGGCAACGGGCTCGGCTACTCGCTCGACCCGATCAACAACGTCGTTCCGGTCGGCTCGAACGGTTTCCCGGGTTACGGTCCGAACTTCACGTCGAAATACGATCGTGACAGCGTTGCTGCGTACGTCGACGTTGAAACCGACGTCACCGACAACTTCCTGATCAACCTTGCCGCCCGCTACGAGGACTACTCGGACTTCGGCGACAACTTCTCCTGGAAGGCGGCTGCCCGTTTGCGCGTGAACGACGCGTTTACGGTCCGCGGTTCTCTCGGCACGGGCTTCCGGGCGCCGACCGGCGGTCAGATCTCGACGACCAACGTTTCGACGCGTATCGCGCCTGACGGCACGCCGGTTGCGGAAGGCATCTTCCCGTCCGACGGCCCGATTGCGGCAATCTTCGGATTCTCGCCGCTCGACGCCGAGACCTCGAATCAGGCCACGATCGGTTTCACCGCGACGCCGACGGAAAATCTGACGGTCACCCTGGACGCGTATTACATCGAGATGGAAGATCGCATCGTGCTGTCGTCCGACTTCACGGTAACGCCGGCAATTGCCCAGCAGCTTCAGGATCTGGGCGTTCCGGGCGCGAACACGATCGCACAGGTCAGCTTCTTCACGAACGACGTGGAAACGGAAACGACCGGCCTCGACCTGGTCGTCGGTTACAACTGGGATTGGGCTGCCGGTAATTCGGCGATCAACCTGGCGGCGAACTACAACGAGACCGAAGTTTCCGATCCGGGTCAGTTCCTGAACGACGAGACCGTGTTCGACGAAGAGAACGATCTGCCGAATCTGCGTTCCAACGTCACGTTCCGTCACACCTGGGAGAACGACATCACGTTCTCGCTGCGTGCGAACTACTACGGATCGTACGACTACTCGGACGGCAACAACGCTCCGCTCACCACGCAGAGCTTCGGCGCCATCACGCAGTTCGACTTCGACGTGACCTGGGATATCTCGGAGACCTACCGCTTGACGCTCGGCGGCAACAACGTCTTCGACGAGCTGCCGGATCTGCCCGCGTTCGAGGCCTGCTGCGGTCGTATCATCGATTCGGGCTCTATCCAGGATTGGCAGGGACCGCAGTACTATCTGCGCGCCTCGATCAACTGGGACTAATCAAAGCAATAAGCAAGGTGATCGCTCCACGGAGCATCATCACCTGACTCGAAGCCCTCACCGCAAGGTGGGGGCTTTTTTTTGCGGACGGGTTTGTTTCGCGGTCACCCGTCAGGACGGGCGACCGGCGACGGCGTCAACCCCCGTTGAGCGCGCCGTCGATCCACGCAAGAACGTCGTCGGTAACTTCGTCGCGATTGATTTCGTTGAGCATTTCGTGACGGCCGTCGGTATAAAGCTCGAGCGTGACGTCGGTGTGGCCGCTCGCTTCGTATTCCGCGGCAAGGCGGGAGAGCGCTTTTGCGCCGCCCACGGGATCCAGTACGCCACCGGTGATCAGTATCGGCAGTGCACCGGGTACCTTTGCCTGCGAACGCGCCGAACTGATTTCCGCTAACGCACCGAACAGCTCCCACCACAGCGCGTAGCTGGAGCGCGAACCGCAGAGGGGATCGGCGACGTAGCGGTCGACTTCCGCCTCGTCGCGGGAAAGCCAGTCGAACGCCGTGCGGTTTGGCGCGAATTTCTGGTTGTACTTCTTGAACAGCATCTCGTCGAACAGGCGGCTGTGCGTTCGTTTGCCGCGAAGCCATTTGAGCACCCTCGCCAGGAATCGGGCCAGCGGAAGCTCGCGTTTGTTGGGCCAGGTCGAGCCGGACAGGATCAGTGCGTCGATGTCCGGCGACTCCCTCATCACGAAGCTCTGCGCGATGTACGAGCCCATGCTGTGCCCAAAAAGGACCAGCGGCGTCCCCGGGTACCATCGCTTGATTTCGTAGAGGACTGCGCGCGCGTCGCCGATCACCTTCGACCAGCCGTCGGCGTCGGCAAAATGTCCGAGTACGCCGTTCGCCGGCTGTTTGCCGTGGCCGCGATGATTGTGTCCGACGACGGTAAGTCCCCTGGCGTTGCAGGCCTTTGCAAACCGTTCGTAACGTTGCACGTGTTCGGCGAGCCCGTGCAGGACTTGCACGACCGCGCGCGGCGGTCCTTCGTTCTGCCAGATGCTGAGTTCGATAACCCGTCCGTCGTCTGCTTCGATCGAGGGCACGTCCGTCGGCGGCTGCGCGTTCGAGGAGTTCTCATTCATGAGCGTCGGTACCGTGGTTCCAGGTGTTCGTCATGTCCAGGAGCGTGAACGACGCAGACCAGGTAATGAACGTCAGGCCGGCAATCGCTTCCATGCCGGTGAGAAACCGGATGGGTCCGTTCGGCACGATGTCGCCGAAACCCAGCGTCGAAAAAACGATGGCTGAATAATAAATACAGTTGAAGAGCGAAAGATCACCCATGCCGACCAGCTGGCCCATGCCCTCGAACTGCAGCAGGCCGAAGTTCGCGAGACCGAATACCCAGATTTCGATGCTGTGGACCAGCAGCAGACAAAGGATGAGAAATACGATGCGGCGCCGGTGATGCTGCTTCGGCGCGGGCAGGAGATCGGAAATCAGGCGCAGGGCTTCGTAGTGCAGTATCACGCAGATCACGACTGCGACAATCGTCACGCCAATGGCAATCCAGTAAGCGATGGGCAGCATGTCTCTCGCGCTCCTCGACGTTTGAAAAGACTATCGACAGGATACGCAAAAATCGGGCATGGTGGGCTTCCGAAACGACGATTCGAACCATCGCGAGGACCCCATGATTGAGCTTTATTTTTGGCCCACGCCCAACGGCAAGAAGATCAGCATCATGCTCGAGGAGAGCGAACTCGACTACAACGTCAACCCGGTCGACATCGGCAAGGGCGAGCAGTTCGATCCTAAGTTTCTCGCCATCAGTCCGAACAACCGGATGCCCGCGATCGTCGATACGGATACGGGCCAGTCGGTGTTCGAGTCCGGGGCGATATTGATGTACCTGGCGGAAAAGGCGGGCCGGTTCATGCCGCGCGAAACGGCGGCGCGCTACGAGGTTATCCAGTGGCTCGTCTGGCAGGTGGCGGGCCTCGGCCCGATGGCGGGCCAGCTGAGCCATTTCGTCAACTACGCGCCCGAGCCCGTGCCCTATGCGAAAACGCGTTATCTGAACGAGTACGATCGCCTTCTGTGCGTGATGGATCGCCGGCTCGGCGATCGCGATTTTCTGGCCGGCGACTATTCGATTGCGGACATGGCGAGTTATCCCTGGGTGGCGGGTTACAAGCGTCTGGGCGCCGAGTTGGACAAGTTCCCCAATCTGCGCCGCTGGTTCGACACGCTGAAAGAACGGCCCGCGCTGCGCCGGGGCATGGCGTTGGGTGAAGACTGGCAGCGGGACGCGCTGACGGACGACGAAGCCCGCAAGATCCTGTTCGGCCAGACCGCCGAGACGGTCAGGAACGCCGGTAAAAAAGACGGCGCCTGAGACGCTTGTCGAACGGGCCGCGCGGTCAGGAACCCAGGCGTTTGACGCCGTCGCGCGCGCGGTTGATCCAGGTCTTCTGCGCCTGCCGATAGTGCCGCGGCGCGACGTCGGCGGTGACGATGATGTCGTTGTAGAGTGCCAGCGCTTCCTCCGTCCGGCCTTGCGATTCCAGCAAAGCCGCATAGCGGCAGCGCGCCTCGGCGCCGGCAAAGTAGGCGCTGACGGCCTTGTATTCGTCCAGCGCGTCACCGACGTCCCCGCATTTTTCCAGCGCGCGGGCATACAGCAAATGCCCTTCGGCGGATTTGAAGTCCGGATTTTCGGCGGTAAGCCGTTCGAGCGTCGCCTTGCTGTCCGCGAACGCGCCGTTGCCGAACTGCGCTTCGGCAAGCCCGAGCAACAGATCCGGGTCGTGTTGGTACATTCCGGTGAGCGCGCCTTCATAGTGGCTGATGGCTTCCTCGAAGCGCCCGTTTGCGATCAGCCCGTTGGCGAGATGGCGCGCCGAATCGATGCTGCCGGCGAGCTGGTGCTGTTTCTCCAGCCGGCGGACGCCGCCGCCCGGATCGATGGTCTGCCGCAGGCCGCGCATTGCGTTGCGCGCCCGCGGATTGCCCTGCAGCTCGGGCAGCAGTTCCACGAGAAAGTAGGCCAATGAACCGATCAGCGGAAAGAAAAACAGGATGAACGCCCAGTAAATCGGCCGACCCGTGCGAAAGACATGCACGATGAGACCTATCTGAACGACGATGGCCAAGACTGCGAATAGACCGGCAAACATGTTAGATCTTTTGAGAAGACATCGACTGAGATTTGAGACCCAGCAGCAAAAGCGTCAGCAACTTTAGTAGCTCCGTGACCGCATAGGTTCCGTGCGCCATCGACGGACCCGGCTCGACGCCGCTCACGATCATCGCGGAGCGCGCGGAGAGTTCCGGCAGCAGCCACACGGACTGGGCGATCACGATCAACGCAAGGATGGCCGAATGCGCGAGCAGCTCGTGGGTCCGGCCGGACAGGCGGACCAGCACCAGCAGGCCGATCAGCAGCACCAGCTCGACTTTGTTCAGCGCCTGAAAAACGACCCGACCGACGTCGAGCGCAACGACGCGCGTCAGCGTCGGTGCGGTGAATTTGACGGGCGTCTCCAGCAACGAGATGCCCGCGGTCAAACCGAACCACACGAAGGCGAGCCACGCCGGTTCGCGCAGCGGTCTGGCAAGTGCTTTTAGTTTTTCGGTCATAACGGGCATAATTTCGCGTCTGTAACGGTAATCGGCCCCTATGCGCAATATGGGTGGCCGCGACGCCCTTGAAGGGCGTCGAGAGCGTAACCCTATGGCTTCGGAAAAGGAATCACAACTCGCGTCAGCCGTGCTGATGATCCGTCCTGTGCGGTTCCACAGCAATCCGCTCACCGCGGACTCGAACCGGTTCCAGGGCAAGATGGATGCGAGCCCGGCGGAACAGCAGGCGGCCGCTGCCCGTGAGTTCGACGGCCTCAAGGCGGCGCTGACCGGCGCCGGCATACGCGTCGTCGAAGTGGCCGATACCGAAGACCCTCCGACGCCCGACGCGATTTTTCCGAACAACTGGATCAGCACACACGCGGACGGCCGCGTGGTCCTTTATCCGATGGAGGCGGCCAACCGGCGCACGGAGCGTCGGGACGAAATCGTCGAGATGCTGGCGGGCGAGCAGGGTTTCAAGGTCAGCGGAGTCGTCGATCTGTCGCCGCACGAACTGAGCGGACGCTATCTCGAAGGCACCGGCAGTCTGGTGCTCGACCGCGTGAACCGGGTGGCGTACGCGTGCCTGTCGTCGCGGACGCACCTCGACGCCCTCGGTGATTTCGCTCAGCAGCTCGATTACGACGTCGTGGCGTTCGACGCGGTCGATAGGGACGGCGCGCCCATTTACCACACGAACGTGATGATGAACGTCGGTGAGGGCCTGGCGGTCATATGCGACGAGTCCATCCCGCGCGCCGATCAGCGCGAGGCCGTGCTGCAGAGTTTGCGGCGCACTGGCCACGAAGTGCTATCGCTGAGCTTCGAGCAGATGAACGCATTTGCAGGAAACATGCTCGAGCTGCGGTCCGAATCGGGTGAGCGCGTGCTCGCGATGTCGGAGCAGGCGAGACGGTCTTTGAACGACGAACAGCGCGGGAAGATCGAGGCCTATGCAACGATCGTCAGCGCACCCATCGATAACATAGAGAGTTCCGCCGGTGGCAGTGTCCGGTGCATGTTGGCGGAGATCCATCTGCCAATGCAAGACGCGCAGTAAACAATCAGAACGTATTGCGACTTGCAGGAGGCCAGCAAATGGCGAATTCACGCGACAGGATACTGATGTGTCCGCCGGACTATTTTACCGTCGACTATGTCATCAACCCCTGGATGGCCGGCCAGGAAGGCGAGCCCGACATGGACAAGGCGAAACAGCAGTGGGAGACGTTGCGGGACGCGCTCGCCGAACAGGCGGACGTCGTCACGACGGACGCGCAGCCCAACCTGCCGGACCTGGTGTTTACGGCCAACGCGGGTGTGGTGTTAGGCGACAAAGCGATCGCGAGTCACTTCATGCCGATGGAGCGCCGCCCGGAGGAGGCGCACAACAAGCAGTGGTTCCGCGACAACGGATTCGAGCTGCTCGAACTGGACGACAAGATCGGCTTCGAGGGCGCGGGCGATTGCCTGTTCGATCGCGGCGGGCCGTGGCTCTGGACCGGATACGGTTTTCGCACCGAAATCGAGGCGCACCCCGAGATCGAGAAATTTTTTGGCGTCGAGGTCGTGTCGATCCGGCTGACGGACTCGCGCTTTTATCACATCGACACCTGTTTTTGTCCGCTGAACGGCGGCTTCCTGATGTACCATCCGCCGGCGTTCGACTTCGATTCGCGCATCGCGATCGAAAGCCGCATTCCGCCGCACAAACGTATCGTGGTGGACACGGCCGATGCCGGGAACTTCGCGTGTAACGCCGTCAACATCGGTGACACGGTGTTTCTGAACAAGGCGTCGGACCCGTTGAAAGCGCGGCTGATGCTGGCGGGTTTCAAGGTCAGGTCAATCGATTTATCGGAATTTCTGAAAGCCGGCGGGTCCGCAAAATGCCTCACGCTGAAACTCACCGAACCGCCGCTGTCCTGATGGCAACGCGGCGGATTGTATTGTGACGGGCGTCGTCGAGCACATGTCGACTCCGCACCGTTACAGGATTGTCCCGAAGAATCCGGAAGCGCACCTGTTCGAGGTGACCGTGAGCGTTGCCGAACCCGATGCGGCCGGGCAGCTTTTTACGGTGCCCGCGTGGATTCCCGGCAGTTACCTGATCCGCGATTTTGCAAAACACGTGGTCGGTATCCGCGCCGAATCGGAAGGCCGCGACGTCGGCCTGGTGAAAACCGACAAAAGCAGCTGGCAGGCGGAACCTTGCGACGGCCCGATGGAGTTGATCCTCGAGATTTACGCTCACGATCTCAGCGTGCGCGGCGCGCACCTGGACACGACGCACGCCTATTTCAACGGACCGAGCGTGTTCCCCGCCGTTGTCGGCCAGGAGCAGACGCCCTGCGAAGTCGACATCGCGCCGCCGCCGGCGCCCCTGGGCGGCGCCTGGCGCGTTGCAACCTCGATGCGGGCCAAGACGGCCGAACGTTACGGTTACGGCGTGTACGAGGTCGCCGATTACGCCGAGTTGATCGATCACCCCGTCGAAATCGGCGAGCTTCTGATCGGCGAATTCGAGGCGGCGGGCATACCGCACACGATTGCCGTGCGCGGTCACGCCCGCGTGGACATGGGGCGCATCTGCACGGACCTGGCGACGCTGTGCGCGCAGCATCATGCCCTGCTGGGCGCTCCCGCGGACCTGGACCGCTATCTGTTTTTGCTGCTGGTGCTCGGCGACGGTTACGGGGGCCTGGAGCACCGCTGGTCGTCCAGCCTGGTGTGCAGCCGGCACGAGCTGCCGCGGCACGGCGACACGGAGGTGTCGGAGGGTTACCGGAAGTTCCTCGGGCTTTGCAGTCACGAGTATTTCCACCTGTGGAACGTGACGCGCATGAAACCCGAGGCGTTCACGCCTTACCGCTTGCAGTCGGAATCGCACACGGGGCTGTTGTGGGTGTTCGAGGGCATCACGTCGTATTACGACGATCTCGCGCTGGTCAGGTCCGGTCTGATCACCGCGGAAAGTTATCTCGAGCTGCTGGCGCAGACGATCACGCGCGTGCTGCGGACGGCCGGCCGGCTGCGCCAGTCGGTCGAAGAGTCGAGTTACGACGCCTGGACACGCTTTTACAAACAGGACGCGGGCTCACCGAACTTCATCGTGAGTTATTACAGCAAGGGGTCGCTGCTGGCGCTGGCGCTCGACCTCACGCTGCGCCGCCTGACCGGCGGCGAACATTCCCTGGACGACGTCATGCGCGAATGTTGGCGGCGGTACGGCGAATCCGGCGCCGGCATGCCGGAGCGCGGTCTGGAGTCGATGGCCCGGGAGCTGTGCGGCGTTGACGTCGACGATTTTTTCGAGCGTTACGTCCGCGGAACCGCCGACCTGCCGCTCGAGCAGCTGCTGCAGGACTGCGGTATCCACCTGCGGCTGCGCGCCGCTAAAGGCAGCGGAGACGTCGGCGGCAAACCGGCGAAGGACGAGAAGCCGGCGCCCCCATCGCTGGGTGCGGCGTTGCTGGCGGCGGGCGGTCGTTCGATGTTTCGCACGGTACCCGCCGGCAGCCCCGCGGAACGCGGCGGCGTTTCGCCGGGGGACGAGGCGGTTGCGCTGGACGGCCTCAAGCTGACCGCGCAAAACGCCGGCGTCCGTCTGCGTGAATACCGGGCGGGCGACGAGGTGACCCTGACGGTGTTTCGCCGGGACGAGCTGCTACGGTTGAAAGTGGCCCTGGAAGCCCCTCCGGAAGACACCTGTTACCTCGTGATCGACGATGACGCGAACGACGAGCACGTCAAGAACCGAGAGTCCTGGCTGTCCGGCTGACCGCCTTCCATGGCTGCACTGAATAGCCCTCATCTGCGCCTGTTTGCGGGCGCCATCATGATCAGCTTTTCGCCGGTCTTCGTGAATCTGGCGAGCGTGTCGCCGACGGTCAGCGGGTTTTATCGCGTGCTGATCGGCGGCGTTGCCCTCGCCGCGTTTATCGCCCTGACGGGCCGCAGGCTGTCCTTCTCCAAGAACATCTGGCGGGCGCTGATCGGCTCGGCGGTTTTTTTCGCGCTGGACCTGTGGTTCTGGCACCGGAGCATCGTTTACATCGGCCCCGGGCTGTCCACGCTGATCTCCAATTTGCAGGTTTTTTTCATGATGGCCGCCGGTGCGCTGCTGCTGCGGCAGAAGCCCACGGCATTGCAGCTGCTTGCGGTCCCGCTGGCCATTTTCGGCCTGGCGTTGATCGTCGGGCCGGACTGGAACGCGGCGCGGCCGAACTACCGGCTGGGCGTGGTATTCGGCGTTCTCACGGCGGCCAGCTATGCGGGCTATCTGTTGTGCATGCGCCTGGCGCGGCTGGAGTCGCCGCACGCGGTGCCGATGCGGGAGGTGGCGGCGATGTCGCTGATGGTCGTCGTCATTCTCGGCGTCACGGCGGTGGCCGAAGGTGAATCGCTGGCAATCACCAGCGTGGACGACGCCGTCTGGCTGCTTGGTTACGGCCTTTTATGTCACGCGGTAGGTCTGATGTTTATCGCGAGCAGTCTCGCCAAGGTGACGACCACCGAGGTCGGCATCGCGCTGCTCCTGCAGCCGGCGCTGAGTTACGTCTGGGACATCCTGTTTTTCGGCCGGCCGGTGACGGGCATCGAGACGACCGGCGCGGTGATTACCCTGTTTGCGATTTTCCTCGGCGCCACCCGCGTTCAGGGCCGCCGTTCGGGGCGGGCGCTCAAAGCAGACGAATAGCGCCGGCCATGACCTCGATCGTGAAGCGGTCCTGCGGCGGCTGAATTTCACCGTCGAGATGCGAAACGACGGGCGCGTCCAGCGCGAGCTCGCATTTGCGGACGGACGCCGTCCGCACTTCGGGTTCGTCGTAGTGCCTGCCGCGCAGGATTTTCGGCAGCAGCGCGACGAGCCGCCGACGGCTGACCGGCTCCGCGTAAACCAGGTCGAGAAAACCGTCGTCGTTGTGCGCGGGCGGGGCGATGTGGAAAAGGCCGCCGACCCAGGGTCCGTTGCTGAAACTGGCCAGCGTCAATTGGCCGTCGACGATTTCGTTGCCGAATGTCAGCACGACGTTCGGCGTGGCGATGCCTTCGCGCATCGCCTTGAACACCGCCAGCAGGTAAACGAGATCGCCGATCGGCAGTTTCGATTCCGCCGCGATCGCGGCGACTTTTGCGTCGAAACCGATCCCCGCCGAGTTGGCGAAGTAACGGTTGTTGCAGCGGCCGGCGTCGATCGGTATCGACGGCGCGCCGCTGCTGATCCTGTCGGCGAGCAGCGCCGCCGCGTGTTCCCAATGCAGCGGTATCGAGGAGGCTTTTGCAAAATCGTTGCCAGTGCCGATCGGGATGACGCCCAGCTCGGCGCTCGGATCGGTGGAGAGAATCCCGTTGACCGCCTCGTGGACGCTGCCGTCGCCGCCGGCGACGACGATGCGCCGGTGCCCTTCATTGACGGCGATTGCGACGGCTTTTTCGACATCGCCGGCGGCGCGGCTTGCAATGGGCGTGTTCGGTACGCCGCTGGCGCTGAGCGATGCGCTGATGACGGCCGCGAGCCGGCCCGCGCGCCCGCGGCCGGCCGTGGGATTGAAGACGAGGGGGACGGGTGTGCTGCTCAAGGTTGTCTGGCCGCCGGTCCGGCTCACCGTTTGGCAAGGGAGCGTGATGCTACAATGCCGGCCATTCAGTGTGCAAAGGCATGATTCTTGCTAGAACTCGGCGTCAAATTTCTTTTGAGCTATTTCCTAGGCTCCATTATGGGCTCGATCGTGATCGGATCGCTGCGCGGCGGCGTGGACATCCGTACGATGGGCAGCGGCAACGCGGGCGGCACGAACGCGCTGCGGACCCAGGGGTGGCAGTTTGCCCTGGGCGTCGTGATCATCGACATCGGCAAAGGCGCCGTCGCCGCCGGCGTCGTGCCGTTGCTCGCCCTGCCGTTTGTTGCCGAGGACCCGACGCTGCCGCGCGCGGTGCTGACGGTTTTTTGCGCCGCGGCCGCCGTTTTGGGCCACGTCTGGCCGATGTGGCATCGGTTTCGAGGCGGCAAGGGCGCAGCGACCCTGGTGGGGACGATGACGGTGCTCGCGCCGTTTCTGCTGATTCCCGTCCTGATGGTCTGGCTGCTGTTCCTGACCGTGTTCGGCTACGTCGGCCTGGCGACGATCTCGGCCGCGCTGTCGGCGCCCGTTTACCTGGCGCTGATCGGGGCGCCGTTGACCGAGGCGCTGTTCCTTTATGCCGCGTTTTGCGCGCTGTTCATGGTGTACACGCATCGGTCGAACCTCCAGCGCATGCGCGAGGGCAGCGAACCGAAAAACACCAAACTCATGATTTTCAGGCGGGGCCGGTCAGGGTAAAACCATGGCGGTCCTGAAAGAGGCAAAAATCCGGCGGCGCCTGCCCGCCGACGTCGATCGGCGGTTGAGCCGGTTGGACCTGTTCGACGCCATCGACTCCACGAGTGCATACCTGCTGGAACAGCCGGGCCCGGACGTCGGTTGCCTGCACGTCGCGATCGCAAACCGGCAGACGGCGGGTCGCGGACGCGGCGACAAACAGTGGCACTCGCCCGCGGGCGGCGGGCTGTGGATGTCGGGCTTGTACACGTTTGCTGCGCTTCCGGAAAACCTGAGCGCGCTGACGATTGCCATTGGGGTCGGCGCCGCGACGACCTTACAACAGCTCGGCGTCAAGGACATCTGCCTGAAGTGGCCGAACGACCTGCTGATCGGCGGCCGGAAACTCGGCGGCATCCTGCTGGATTCGCAGACGGCGGGCGGCTCGAACCTGTCGGTCGTGTGCGGGCTGGGCATCAATACGGACCTGGGCGACGCGCGCAGGATTGCCAGCGTCAGCGCGAAGAACCGGGACCTGCCGCCGATCGACCTGAAAAGCGTGCTGGCCAAGCCGCCGGGCAGGCACCGGTTTGCGTCGGCGATGATCGGGAGCCTGGCCGCGACGCTGCGACAATACGCGGCGGACGGGTTCTCCCCGTTTGCCGCCGACTGGGACAAGCTGGACTGGCTGAAGGGCCGACAGATCGTCGTGACGCAGCAGCAGCAGGTGCGCGAGGGTGTGGCCGGCGGGATTGCGGACAACGGCGCGCTGATCGTGCGCGACGGCGAGGGCGATGCGCATCACATCGTGTCCGGCACGGTCCGTCTGGCGGACGACCGGAAGGCGCCGAGTGAGTAGACGACTGCTGTTGTTCGACATCGGCAATACCCGCATCAAGTGGGGCGTTCTGGTGGACGGCGAGCTGCGGCGCACCGGCTCCGTAGCGCACGAAACGCTGGTTGAGGGCGGCTTCGAGTCGCTGACCCGGCGGCTGCCGCGCAGGGTGGACGGGGCGGTGGCGTGCAACGTCGCCGGAACCGAGTTTGCGACGCGTTTTGCGCGGGCAATCGGCATCCATCACGGCGGCGACGTGCGTTTCGTGCACAGCGAGCGCGCGGCGTTCGGGGTGACGAACGGCTATCGCCGCGCGCGGGCGCTGGGCGTGGACCGCTGGGTGGCGATGATCGGTGCAAGGGCGGAGTTCAAATCCGCGCTGTGCGTCGTGGATGCCGGCACGGCGATCACGATCGACGCGGTGGACAAGAGCGGGCGGCACCTGGGCGGCCAGATCATACCGGGGATGAAGCTGATGGGTGAGGCGCTGCGCAGCGACACGAGCGACATCGGTGCGGCCAAAACGCGGGTGCGGGACCCGAAGCCGGGCGCGGCGCTGTTTGCGGACGGCACGGACCGCGCGCTGGCCTGGGGCGCGCTGAACGCCGTGTGCGGGGCGATCGAGCGCGCCACGCGCACGCTGCGCGGCCTGGGGCAGCGGCCGAAAATCGTCTTGACCGGTGGAGATGCGTCACGCATTCTGGCGCAGCTTGAAGGCAGCATCGTTCATCGTCCGAATCTCGTGCTTCAGGGGCTGGCCACAATGACGCAGAGCGAATCATGAGAAATTCCCTGCTGGCGCTTTTGCTCGCCAACATCCTGTATTTCATGTGGGGGATGTTTGTCGAGGAGCCGCCGGAATACGGCGTGGCGGTCGTCAACGAGACCGATCTCGGGCCGCCGCTGGACGTGTCCGGCGCCTCGGCCGCGGAGGCGGCGACGAGCGTCGGGGCCGTGCTGGGATCGGGGCGACCGTCCGATCTGGCGGCGGTGGTCGGCCGTTCCTGCGTGACCGTTGGGCCGTTCCGGTCCGAAACGGACGCGGACGGCGCGCTGGCGGATTTCGAGCAGGACGGGATGCGGGCGGCGCTGCGGACCACGGAGGCGCCGGTATTCGTGGGCCACTGGGTGCAGATCCGGGACATCCCGAGCCGCGAAGCGGGCAACGAGATGATCGAGACGCTCAAGGAAGGCGGTCTGGGTGACGCCTACCTGGTGGAGACAGAAGAAGACGGTCTTAAGATTTCCCTGGGCCTGTTCGGCGAGATGCCGCGCGCGGAGCGAATCGAGCTGCAGGCGAAGTCGCTGGGGCTGCCGGCGGATATCACCGCACGCACCCGCGACGCGACGGTGACGTTCGTGGACGTGGGCCTGCCGCCCGGCAGGGGGGCGGGGAGCATCGTCGAAAAATTCGGTGAAGAAAGGGTGCTGCTGCGCGACCTGGCGACCTGCCCGAGCGGCAACTGATACGCGCGCGAATGAGAATCGCTTAGCGGCCTTTGATGGACTCCGTCGTGAGCCGGTAAGGGATCTGTTCGGAGGGCCCCGCACAGTATTCGTGTTCACCGAGAAAGGAATTGATGTCGATCACGAGTTCGTCATAGCTTTCATAACGGCTGGGCATCGTATAAAACCCTTCCCCTTTTCGAATTGCCACCGTCATCCGCTGGCCACAGATGCACACAAACTCCAGTCTTTGCCGCGCCAAGACCTGACTCCCCAGAAAGTTGTTACGCACGTTTTATCGTCGGTCGCGAATAGCGGACCGAGGCTACTTAATGAGATGCCGCAAGTCACCGATTAGGTGCACTAAAAGCTATTCGATTTTGTTCTTTTGGGTGTTTCATAGCGCGCAATTAAATACAACGGAAACAGATACATGGGAAACTTTATCTGTGGTCGGGGGAGTGCATTTTTGTGTGGGTAGCGCGGTGCGTTTCGGCGCTGTGCGGTTTGGATTCTGAATCGTGGTTTGTTGAATTTTCTAATGGGTATGTCGGGTGGATTTGCGGTCGAGATGAAACGCGGAAAACTGGTCTTCGATTGCTGGCGGTGAAGGTGGTCTTGGCTGCTTCGACCGTAGTTGGGATTGGGCGGAAAGCGAATTGCGGGTTGTGCGCAACCACTGGTTGCGTTGCTAATTGCGGGGTGATTGATCGAAGGGCCCAATTATAGGCACCAATTTGATCGGGGCGACAGGGCCGAATACTTGCGCAATATTGCACCGAATCCGGCTTCCTCTGGCGTTTGGCCCTCAGAATACGGCCAAGGCGATCGCCGGAGATGAGGGTGAATTCTAGCGCAAATCCCCGGAAAACGGAGGTCCAGCGTTGCCGATATCGGCTAAACGGTGAATAATGCGCAGCCGTCACACGACGATGCCGGCATAGCTCAGCTGGTAGAGCAACTGATTTGTAATCAGTAGGTCCCGGGTTCGACTCCTGGTGCCGGCACCATCTTTTCAATCACTTAGCGGGTTCGTCGGCTTCGAGCTTCAAGTAGAGGTTTCGACATTCTCGAGCTGCTGCCGAAACTCGGCAGGGGATATTCTTCCAGACGCTTGTGCGGTCATTCCTCGTTGTATTCAAGTATTCGTTGAAGTATCGGCCTACGCATCAAAATCAAGAAGGGCTTATAAGTCAAAGAAGTTGCGCCGAGGCCCTGAGCGTGTTTTTCCATCCTTCAACGCGAAACGTAGTAGAAGCGCCGGACCATTTCGCGGATCTTTGGTACGAAAAGGGACGGTTTGCGGATGCTTGTGAATGGCCTGCTACGATGAACCTGCTGCGAGAATGGAGCGAAGCTGGCTGCTTCACAGCCCGACAGTTTTTCGTCGTGACGTATGCGTACGCGCTGCGACAGTTAACGTATCCGGGCGTCAACGGGCGGCTAGCGACTGAACCAGTACGGGGAGCGATCGAAAGATTCGAAGCGTAGTTACGTAATCTAATTTTGGCGGGCACTTACGTCCGTCCCCTCTTTTGCCGCGCTTCTAGAATATCAATTCTGGCGTTCGTGCCGTGCTTCTCGAGTAGATAAAGGAGGTTTTGGCCGTTCAGTAGCGTAATTGGTTTGTCCTTTGCGAACGAATAAGAATCGTGCCCATAATTTGATGTCGTGACCAGGATTCCCTTCGTTGCACCTTCATTCATGACCGTGCCGTAGAGATCCCTGACCGCTGCAACGCCTACCGTATTCGTATACCGCTTCGCCTGAATGACAATTTTCCCGCCGCGGATTGGATCTGGATCGAATGCTATCGCGTCCACGCCTCCGTCGGCACTTGCCCGCGTCACTTTAACTTCACCTCCTCCGGCAGCAAACTCTTTCTCAAAAAGTTCCCGCACCAGGTGCTCGAATTCCTCCCAGTGCATCTCTGCGATATTTGCGGAGTCGTCCAGTGATTCTGTGATGGCTCGACTATCTACGAATCTGCGGTCAGTCCTCTCAATCATCACTAGCGGTTTGACTGGGGTCAGGTCGATCAATGCCGTACCGGATACTCCCTTCAGGTGCTTGAAAGTAGCCTTGGCATCCACTTTTGCAAGGTCAAACGCCATGAACTCATCTTTGTTCGCTACGACAGTTAGAATCGTTTTTGTTTCTTCGATACCTGTAGCGGGGCTCGTCTGCGTCACAAGGCCGTTGAACACCACTGCATCAATGGCGTGGATCACGTCGGCCTCCAGTAGTTCATGAACGGTGCGAATGCAGATCTGATAGATTACCGCCTCATAGAGCTTCTTCTGCTGCGTCTTTGCGATCTCTTTCGTGGTGGTCTCACCTCGAGACTTGATGAACCGATAAGAGTCGATAGTCGGCAAACAATCGATTGATGGCAGCGCGTAGTCCACAACCAGCATCCGGCTTTCCGGTTGGTACTCTACCTCGTACGACTGCGGAAACTGCTCTGGGTACTTAGAGGTTTCAAGGACTAATTCGCAGTACTCTTCAATCGCGGGCACGTCGAAGCTCTCGTAGCGAGTTTTCATCGCGTCGACTGCGTCGTTGTCATCTTGTTTCTTGCGTTCAAAAGCGGCTTTAGCAGCGTCGTAACGAGCGGTTGATTCGTCTAGGGTCTTTCTGGCAAGTACCTGGCGGGCGTTCCAGGCTGCAGTGCGTCTCTCGAGATCGTCAAGAATCTTGGAGCGTCGAAATAGTCTCGTTAGAAACCCATGGTCGTCTCTTACCTTCTCCAAGGTCGGTTGTTCGCCGACCGCCGTAGCATCGACTCCCTCTGGTCTGCCAAGTTTGTTGAATCGAACTAGGGATCGAACCGATTCGTCGTTCAGTAGACTCGCTGGCTTCATTCGAAATCGGTCTTTCCGATAGAGAGTTGACCAATCGATAGCATCGTTCACCGCAAGTGTATGCCGAAGCGTGTTTTCTAGACCTTCTATTTCTTCTTTGAGCTCTGTATTCTTTTTTTCAACCCACGCGGATGTCCTTTGCGCATCCTTTTCAGCCTTGTGTCGTTTGTAGCGCTTTTCCCAACTTACCAACGTGTTGGATATCTTCGCGCCCAGGAGGTGGGGATCCCGGACTCGGCACGAAGACGTTAGGTGTATCTCATCGAACCTAAGATCTACACTGACGTTCTTGAGTGAGCCGTTCTTGTTGTAGGCGACCAGCGGTTTCGAAACTGAAACCTTGTCTACGAGTAGATCCGGAACTTCGTATCGAATTTCTAGTTGCGCCGGCATATCAATGCAGGTGGTCAACTCTGGGTTGACTGTTAGTGGCTTATCGCTTGTCGTTTTAATTGTTCAACTTGCGATACGAGGAAATCCATTGTGCCACACTTCTTTCTGAGAATAGCATCTTCCAGCTTGCTACGATATCCTTCTTGGAGTTCATGGATCTATCGCTCGGTGTCAACCCTAAGAGATTCAATGCCTGCTTCGAGAGATCGATTTAGAGCGCTGCGAAATTCTGCTGCATTTTTCCAAAGCCCCTCGTCTACGGACGATTTAGCATACCTGCTGAACTTTAGGCCCCTGAGTCTCGGTCCACCTGGCCCGACTGAGTGGCTGAAAACTCTGTTGCCGCCCTTTCGACCCGGGTGTTCAATCAGGTGATTTCGTGCCTTAGTTATTCCTCTCGGGTTGATGCGGCGTAGGCCTGGCAGAAATATGCGGCCATCGTTGATTAGATCGACGATGCGATGCGCCGAGCCATAGAAGTATTCAACTAGAACGATCAAATAGTCTTCTGGTTGGCCTGGCCTCGAAGCAATCCTATACGGTAGATCTTCAGGAAGCGCTATGTCAGTAAAAACAAGGATCCGAATCGTGCCGGGATTCGCCATTTCGGCAGCATTCAGAATTTCTTGAGTCTGTTGCTTTATTTGAGGATACGCGACGTCGAGCTGACGCAGTCGCGCTCGAATCTCGCCAAGCGAATGAACAGCTTCGTTTTTCAGTCTTCCGGAGCGATTCAGACCACGAAAATATATCTCCAGTAACTGTCGTGATGATTCAAACACCGGTTGACCAAAAAAGCGGAAATGAACGGAGTCTCGGGCCGGTATCTTATCACTAGTTGGCCTTACGCTTTCACTCCTGGTTATCGGCACTTTGGCGGGTCTGATGCTGGCCTCGCTGGCCGACGAATGCGACAGCCGGGCCATGCAGACCGAAACCGCACTCAAGGTTATCGAGAAGAAACTGAACAAGGCGCACACGCAGGTCGACCGGCACCGCCGTCGCCACACGAACCTTTTCCTCGCTGACTTCGATCTCAGGGATCAACTGAATGACGCTGAGGCACACTGACGGGATATCTCGGCGCGCTGTGGGGGGCGAATCAATAGATTCGTTCTCCGCAGCGCTCGGTCACTGATTTCGTGAATCCAGCGAATCGACGTTACCGCGGTAGCTCGAACAGCTTTACGGACCCTGATCTCGCGAGCGCCGAGAGAATCGCTCACGGTACTTCGACGGCGTAATGCCAAGCCGCCGCGCAAACAGTCGCCTGAGCGTCTGTGCATTGCGGAGCCCAGCCTTTCCGGCGATTTCACCAAACGTCAGATGACTGGATTCCAACAACGACCTTGCCAGATCGAAGCGAATGTCCTCGACAAACTTGGACGGGGACTCCTGAGTTTCCTGCTTGAAATGTCGCTGCAGGCTTCGCTCCGTCAGACAGGCGACCTCGCACATTCGCTCAACCGTCCAGTCGTCGGTCGGCCGGCTAACGATCTGCTCACACAAACCAGAAAGCGGGGACGCTAACGCAAACTGCGCCTGCAACGGCTTAGAAAACTGACTCTGGCCACCGGAACGCCGGGAGAACACCACCAGCTCCCTCGCAACTTCCAGGGAAAACCGTTCGCCGAAGTCCTCCGAGACGATCGACAGCGCCAAATCGATTCCTGAAGTTACGCCGGCTGAGCAATAGGTGTTTTCGTCTTTCGTGAATATCTGGTCCAGATTCCAGCGAACCTTAGAAAACTGACGCCTGACCTGGCCGGCCCTGACCCAATGCGTCGTGGCCAGCTTTCCGTTCAGAAGTCCTGCCTCGGCCAGAAGCAGGGCGCCTGAGCAAATGGCCAGGGTACGTTGGTGGTTCGGCGCCGATCGTCGAACGTAATCGACATACTCCGAGTCACGTATGACCTCATCCACCGCGGGACCTCCGGGAACGACGAAATCGCCCTCGGGAACGTCATCCGAAAAAGACAGGTCGGCAACCACGCGCATCCCCGAGTCGGTTTCCACCGGGCCCTTGTGTCTGCCGAGCACATGTACGGCGTATCGCTCGTTCTTTGCCAGCTGGTTGGCCGAACTGAATACCTGCATCGGCCCCGCAACGTCCAGGAGCAGCACTCTCGGAAAGACGAGAAATGTGACGTGTCTGACCGCTGTCGGGTGCTGAGTGTTTTTTGTCACGGAATGAGGGTTCGCAGAAGGTAGTGTAATGGCTCAGCGTGTCGCCGTTGGGGCCGCCATCGTTGCAGCAATATGTGTCGGCTGCAAGGTTCGTTCGTACGGCCAATTTGGCAGATGCCGACGCGGTTAGACGTTGCCTTTGCGACGTTCGACGATGTAGGACGACATTGGAGTAGACGAAATGCGTACATACCGTACAACCGTGTTGATTCTCTGCTGCACGATGCTGGGAATCACTGCCGCGAACGGCATGATTGTGTCCGAGCTGGATCGCACGGCCAAGCCGGAAGAAAGGTCGGATTTCCGATCCGCGCGATGGGTTCTCAACACAGAATTCGACCCGGCCGTCGAGGCAAGGTTGGCTCTCTCGGCTGCACCTGCACACCTGCGTGCCGGGGCGGAGGTGTACGTTTACCGCGTCGGGACGGGTTATGAGCTGCATCGCAGGGGGACCAACGGGTTCACCTGTCTGCTGAACAGAGATGCGTTTATCTACGCATCGACCGTGTTCAAGCCAACGTGCTGGGACCGGAACGGCAGGGATAGTTACGTGAAAGTGATGCTTGCGGTTGGTGAATGGTTGGCGGCAGGGAACGACACGGCCCAAATCAAAACGAAGATCAATAAAGGCTTCGAGGATGGCAGCTTTCGTTCGCCGAGCAAGGCGGGTGTCGCCTACATGATTGAGGGCGACCTTCGGCTGAACACCGATTCCGGCGACGTTCTGTCCGTCGAATTTCCCGGTCACTACATGTTTTATGCGGTCGACGTCACGAGCGCCGATCTCGGAACGACGGACGAGGCGTTCGCGGACAATCATCTGCTCCCCAGGGTTTTTGCCGGCGGTGCAGGGGGGAGTCGCCTGGCTTATATCATTACGATGGTAGGTCTTGTGGATTAGGTCGCCGGGAGATTTATTCCGGACGCTTGGAACAAAATGGGGTCGACCGTACCCCTGTGAATCGAGCCGTTTTCGATCGGGTCGGTTATTGAGAATCTGCGAGACGGGTGTTTCGTTCGATCTGTACCTGTGCGAGTGCCGTCTGAGCCTCCAGCTTGAGTTGAAACGATTTACTTTGACCGACGTTATAACCAACCACTGCGCCGACAATTGTCATTATCAGAGCGACCCAACCAGCGATCTCAGGATTGCTGGCGAATACAAATGAAAAAAAAGGCCGAGAATGCCGAAGCTGGCAGCATAAGTTCTGACAACGGACTTCGCTCGCTTGTACAGATCAGCGGCAAATTGTTGAATGACTTCTGCATCGTACTCAATATTCGTCTTAGCCATTGCAGCCTCCATATTTTAGAGACATACAGTACCGTATCCGACCACATATGGCTGTGACGAGCTTCAATGTTCGGTGCGACTAGCTAGTTGTCTGCTTGCTCTCATTGAGAACTCGCCGAATTATTTCAGCCGTATTCTGAGCGGCACGACCAACATGGTTTTGCTCGTTCGCAATGTTGTCGATTTGGCTTTTATTGAGTGGCAGCTTTCCGTCCCGATACTTCTCAAGTTTGTGCATCGTGTCCTCAAGCTGGTTTATCCACTGCTTCTGTCGGTGCCTAAGCGGGATGTTCCGACAGACGGCCCGCAAAGAGGTAAGACGGCGGGCGATAGTTATCGACCAACTCGGACATCAGGTCTCCGAGCCTATCTACAGGTTTGAACTCTTCCCCAAGCTGACGGGTAGTGGCAAGGGGCACCGGTTGGCACCGGCTGATCGGTGTGGGCGTTGGACGTGTTAATTGGCACGGTAGCTCAAAGCCGTGTTACACGACGAGGGTCGATAACGGGCCGCGTCAGGTTTGGGCGAACACAGTGTCCGACTCAGCAACCCTGCCCAGCACATCGGCCAGAAAGCCGGTCTGCGAACGCCTGTCAAATCTGCTCGCTTTTCCGCGGTGTGCAGCAACAGTCTGGTTGGCTTCAATATCGAGGATCAGACGCTCCAGGAATACTGCTATTTCAGCACTGCTATCGATTTCAGCGATGTATGGCGATCCGTAATCGGCCATGAGACGTGCCGACTCGCTGAACTTTGAGGCTAACGTCAACACCGGTCGGCCGCTGCGTAGATATTCGTAAGCTTTCGCGGGCACCTGGCGATCGAATCGCGGGCCCTGCATCAGCAGCAGTGATGTTGCTTCGAGCATTTCCTGTAGCGCTGCTCTGTGGGACACAGGCGGCGCAACCTCTACGAAGTCCGTGACGCCGAATCTGGCGGCTTGTTGCTGGACATGAGCTTCATCTCCAGGCGCCCTGAAGCGGACTTTGAATTTTCGCCCTTCAAAAAAGCTGCGTTGCTGCAAATCCGCGATTGCCTTGAACAGGCCGGCCGGGCTTCGATCCTGCGGATAGAGATAGCCGCTGTGCAGCAAGGTGATTTCGTCCTCACGGCGTTGTGACGCCGAAACGTCCAAGCCGGTGAAATCGGTTTCGTCGTAACCGTTCGGAAGCACAGCCCAGTTGCCGTTGGCCAACGCCGGATACCGATTCACGTAGAAATCGCGGCAGGACTCCGTCGTAAAATTGGCCGCCGTTGCGTTCTTCAAGACGAAGCGCTCTACCCGACGATACGCCCAGCGCTGTAGTCGTCTAGCCGGATAATCACCCTCGGTCATCCAGTCGCGAAAATCTGCGACCCAAGGCAAATCATGCATACGCGATAGCGCGCCGGCGATCAGGTGCGCCGTCGCAACGGGATAGGTTGACCAGACAACGTCGGGCTGCCATTCACGGACGATCTTGAGTCCACGCAAGACGCCCGAAGGCCACCAACTCACCCACCGATCCGGCAACGCCAAGAGCTCCGGGTAGCGGCCAATCAGCGAGAGATGGCGAGCCGTGTCGAGGCAGAAGCTTCGATACACAGGTACGTCATCGGGAAGTTCGGCATTGTCGCGATCACAGCTGGTCACGTAGGCACGAGGAGTAACGGTAAGGACAACTGGCTGCCAGCCGAATTCCCGCAGATATCGGCAGAACTTGACGGTCCTCTGAACACCGCTGCTGCCAGTGAACGGTGGAATATGGTAGGCCACCATTAAAATTGTGCCCCGGCGTCCGGATACCATAATTATGCACTCAGTCCATGAACCCGGAACTTTAACGGCTGTGGGGTCGATGAAAAAAATCGGTTTAGCCGATTATTCGATAAGGAAAATCTTGATAAAAAAAGGCCGGTAAGACGTGCTTTGACGCAATGATTGCAGGCCGACGCTGTACGGCAGCGGTGGAATAGCTGCCTTATGTTGAACGTAGTAGGAGGAGGCGCGCATGGGCGGTGGTCCGCTTCGGCCGATTGCGGTCCGCCACGGGCGGCAGATGGTGGGATGCCAGAACGACTGGTTTTGGCCGTGGATTCAATCGGTCAATGCAACACCCAACCTCTCCGCGTACGCTTCGCCATGGCGCTTAGCGGTCCAGCTTGTCAACGGCGGTGTCGTCAGGCGCCCTGCGCATGTCAGTAAATCAACTCGTGCTGCGAGCGCGGTTCCGGCCCGAGACCTTGGAAGACGATGGTGTCGCTGCCGTCGTTCCAGGTGAACGGCTCGTTTGTGTAGGGGTCCACGATTTCGCTCGCAAGCATGCGCTGAACGACGTCGTCCTTGCTCGTTCCCTCCGCCCTTAGCGTTGCGGCGAGCAGGGCGGCGCGGCGGATGCCCTCGAGGTTGGCGACCCGTACCGCATAGTCCGAGAAGCCGCTGTAGCCCCCCGACATGACGATGTCGCCTATGAAGTTGAAGAGGCGGCTGAACGGGCGGTGCGTGGATTCCGGCAGCTGGTCCGCAATCTCCGCGGCGGCGGCGATCTCGCCGTACGGAACGTCGAACGTGTTGCCGAGGTCGAGTATCCGCTTGGCATACCGGTTGCTCATATCCTGCGGCTGCCAGAAAGGCTTCATGAGACCCCACGCGACGCGGTCCAGCATTGTCGAGTCGAACAGCTCCAACTGGTCGCCGATGTTCTTCATCGACCTGTCGAAGAACGCCCACTCTCCCGCGAAACTCCGCTTCATCGAGCGCTCCTCATCGGAGATGGCACTGCGCCACGACGCCGGTATTCCGTCGGCCGCGACGGCCTGCGGCAGCCGCCTCAGCGCGACGTTGCCGAGCTTGAAATGACGATCAATCGCGGCAGTGGCGATCATTTTAGTGATGAGCACGTTGGAGTGCCGGAGCACCATCCGCCAGTAGGTCAGGTCGCGGTCAAGCGCGGCGCTGATTGCCGCCACGTCTGCTTCGCTCGCCGACTTCCACGCGTCAACAACGTGCAGCCGCTGTCCCTCCAGCACCGCGCTATACGAGAGCCCCGGCGCAAGCGTCCCGAATGGTGCGGCCTCACTGAATTCTGTCATGCCAATCAGGGAGCGGTAGCGTTCGAGGAGCCACTGCTCGTCCGAAAGCCATAGCTCGACAGTCTCTTCGTTGGAATCGAGTAGGCGCGCGCACTCGGCTTCCGAGCCAGGGCAGACCTCCGCGAGTTCGGACGCGGCGTCACTTCTCGATGCCAATAAGTCATAGTTTTCCTTGAGCGGGTCGTCCGATCTGTCGAACTTCGGACCGGCTCTCTTCATCCATTCGAGGCGCTCGGTCCCCAGCGTCATTGGGTCCGAGTCGGGCGGGCCCGCAAAGCCCATCATGAACAAATAGGCGTTGCCGTCGCTGACAATCGGTGACGCGTCTTCCAGCAGCGATTCCAGAACCGCGATCTCCGCGGCAGGCGGGCGATCATTCAGGTTAGCAACCAGCAGAACGCAGTATGCGATCAGGCTAAGGCCCGTCACGATGCCAACCAATCCGACGAAAATTTTTGCTAATTTCTTGAGCATCGTGAAATCAGAGCGCACGCGGGCTCCCTATTGTGTTCATTCCCGGATTTTGCGTTTAGCTTTCTCGTTTCGCTTACATACTAGCTCGGCCAGTTCATCAAAGGCCCAATAGTAAGATTCACTCCGATAGTGAACGTTTTCCGAATCTCGGCGGGACTGAATGTGCGAGTCAAGCTTCTTTCGGAGAGTTGGTATTGTGTAGAAATAGACATCGCATATCTCAGGCGGAATAGCTTTCTGCTGGACCGCCGCGCCTAATTGATGAAGAAGCAAACAGACTTCATCTGCTTGCTGCCTCTCTTCTTCCCTCCACTTGGAATATTCGTGAAATTCTGGGGACATTACTTTATTCAGCTTATGCCAGTGAGAGATCATCAGGTTGACGGCGCTGTAATACGCGTCATTTCTAGTGCGGCGAATTTGTTCCCGAAGCTGCCAAGCTATGAAAAGCAAAGCAACGAGTCCGCCGACCTCTCCCAGATTTCCCCAGTCTTCAAGATTCACGTTATGTCCTTATTCTTGGTAGATGATACTCACAGCTCCAGTTCACCGGCAACGGCACGTCTTGCGATGTTGCCGCGTTTCTCAGGCGTCGCCTTGCCCCCAGTTTCGACGTGTTTGTCTTGCGAAACGTGTCTCAAATCGCGAATAGACCGGGTTGGTCTCCACGTCGCCGTCCGGTGAGAACTCGACGATACTGTAGATACTCCGGAAGAAGAGCCCAAACAGGTACGAACGTTCCGCTTGAAACTCGACGATAATCGAATTGTTCAGAAGCCACGACGTTTTCGCCTCGAAACTGAATCCCGACATCGGTGAAGCGATCGATGTGTGCTTTCCGTCGTCGGACGGCGAAATCGAAGTGATCGGCTTCAATGTCGCTTCGTGGATCAGCGCTTGCAACAACTCTTTGGCCTGTTCCCAATCTCCCGACATGGCGAAATCATAACGCATGCGGAAGACGCATGCCGTTACGCCCGTTGGCCGGCAGGTGCGCCGGTTCGCTGGTTGACTCGTTGTTTTCGAGAACCGCGATCCGGCCCCCGATTCTCGTAACGGCTAAGTCTACGGGACGGTTTCCAGCACCACATCGTCGTCAATCGCTACCGCTCCCGGTTCCACCGTCGTCCCATAAACCCCAAGACAGCCTTCCCGTTCGCTGACCACCGTTCGCAAAATCTCGGGCCTGCGCTCCGACGTCGCGGGATCGACGGTGATCACCGCGCACCGGCCGTCGCGTTTGTCGATGCGCATTCGCAAGCCGCCAATACGTAAAACGCAACCAACCCATTCGTCTTCGGGGAAAGGCTCCTCGCCGGTTGCCTCAACCAGAAAGTTCGGACGAAACCGCTGCACGTCGAGTTCGGTTCCAACCGTTTCACCGAGCTTCGCGATCGTCTGCGTCGTGATCAATGACAGCGGGAACGTGTCAAAAATGCCGCGGTTCTGCTTGATCACGCGGGCGCCGCCCGGGTACAGCTCCTCGCTCAGGTCCGGGTCGGTCACGTCCAGGGTGTTGCCCGACGGCGTGCGTACGACGGTTGGCGACTTGTCCGGCCGGGCAGGATTGGCAAAGGAGGGCAGGTAGCGATTCATGTCGTTTCGCTCACGAATCGTGAGCCAGGGAAAGTCCCTCTTGACCGCCTCGTCGCGGACGAACGCCCAGCGGCGGTCACCCGCGAGGCCAAACCACGACACGTCCACGGCGTCCAGCGCTTCCGCGCCCATCGATTTCACGGGATAACGCCACAAACCTGCAACGCGGCCGATAGGCTTACCGTTGGTAGCTGTATTCACGGAACGTCCTCATCATCTGAGGCGCCCTTACCAAGCTACCAAACGTCGAGCGTGGCGGATTGGGTCCGCTGCAGCGCCTCTCGACGGATGGGGAGTGATGCCGGCGGCAACACTTCAACGTTTGCCGGATGAGTGCACCATAATCGACAAAAGGCGTCAAGCGCATGTAACATCAACAAAAGGAGCCGAACATTGACGGAAAACCACCCGAACCTCGCGCTTCTGATGCAAGTCGATCCCACGAACGTCGCTGCATCGGCGGACGTTTTTGCCGAAGACTTTGTCTGGCATTATTTCAATCCCCGCCTGCCGGATCTCCAGGGAGACTACGTCGGTGTGGCGGGCCTTCAGGATTTCTTCGCGAAACTGGCGACGACAACGGACGGTACGTTCAAGGTTAAGCCGATCTCCGCGACGCCCGTCGGCGACGAACTGGTTGTCATGCAGACGAGGAATACGATGACCTTGCCGGGCGAGGACGTCAAAACGGACGTTGTCCTCGTGTGGCGTATCGTTGACGGTCGCATCGCCGAAGTCTGGGACATACCGTCTGCCTATACGCCCAGCCGCGGCGATTGATCCGCAGCTGCCGCTCGGGATTGGTCCTGATGTCGAGGAAGCGGCCGGCCGGCCGACCACACGGGCGGCGGTTAGAAGCAGCGCTTACCGTTCCAGCAAGGCGCTCAGTCCCTCGGCGTCGTCGAGCAGGCCGCTGAGGTCCAGCGGTTGTGCGCTCATGTCGACCGCGCGGGCGCCGCTCTCCGACAAGACGACCACCGCAACCGGTTTCGACCAGGCCATCAGCCCGAGCACGTCGCCACGTTTTTCGTGGCGGATATCGGCTGATCTGACGATCACAACCGTCCGCTGGTCGTCGCTATAGATTTTCCTCGCCTTCAGCGTCGCCATCTCACGCGGCCCTCATCGCGCGGAGTCCCCGCCAGACCTCTGGCGAAACGAGCAGCCCGATCGAGATTGAAATGACCTGCAGCGGGACCAGCCGCAATTTACCCGAACCGGCGAACTCGAACGTCGGCTCGGCAAAGTCCGGCTCGATGGCGACCGAGGTTCCTCTCAGACCGGCGAGCATCCCCGAGACCGGGCCGACAACGGCCCACAGCCGGCCCGTGTCCGCGGGGTCGCCGAGTCCGACGCGCGCGCGAACGAGCACGTTTTCCTTTTTAACCGAACGCCACAGATCTCCAGCGAAGCGGTAGATCCGGTGCCGGAACGGCCGCTGCCGGATTGCCGCGAGCACGTTCGTCGGCTTGCCCTTGCCGGCCTTTTTTCGATCGGGCGGCGGTTCCTCCTCCGCCCTGGACGGCTTCTCCGAGACCTTTGTAGGCATCCGCGCGCGTACGAGACCGAGTGCCCACACCAGGACGATCTCGTTGCGCCCGTCGTCGGGCCACCCGACGCTGAATTCGAGTTCGACGGGAATCGCGAGCAGCGCGATGACGACGAGCAGGACGATCAGCAGACCCGTGAGCATTCGCTCGGTACGAAACTAATCGGCGCCGTTTCCGGACTTGTCGGTCATCGACTTGCCGATTGTCTCCGCCACCTTCTCGATAACTGACGCGGTACCCGATTTGATCGGCTCGACTCGCACGCCCTCGTCATTGACCACGACGAGCGCAACCGGCTTAACGCCGCCGCCGCCGCCCGTACCGCCGCCGTGGCCGCTGCCTTTCTGCGGTTCCGTTCCTTCACCGCCGCCGACGCCGAAACCGAAGCCCACGTTGATCAGCGGGATCAGCGTATTGCCCTCGATACTCATCGGTTCGCCGACGACGGTTTTCGTGTTCAGCATGCGCTCTATTTCGCCCACGGCTTTGTCAAAAAGTTTCTCGATGTCCTGCATTGCCTCTCTCCTGTCAGAGTTTCATCTGCTTCTCTTCAGTCAGAGATATACGCCGCGCCAAACGCCGGGTATATACGCGAAAGCCGCATCGGGTGTGCGTCGTATCCGGTCATGACGCCGGCGGCTGTGTCGGATGGATCGGCTACCGGTCTCGATGCTTGATCGAAGCCGGCACCTTGCCTATTCTGGCCGCGCCATGATCTGCACGAGAAGCTGATGGGCTGGTGGGACAACTGCGGCGCGACGGACCGGGAGACGGCGGAATTGGATCGCGTTGAAGCCGCGCTGGGCCCTCTGGCCGAGAACGTCCGCGAGACGCGTGCTTTGATCGGCGGCATCGAAATGTGTCACCACAAGGCCGAACGCTGGGTAGAGCGAATCATCGACGCAATAGGCTCCGGGCAACCCGGCGGCGGTCTCGGGTCACGCCCTCCCGGCCGGCGCCACCCGATTGAGTCCTCGTGGGCCGCCGCCTGTGACGCGCTCGCGGCCTGGCGCGAGGGGCAAACCGTCCATCGGGAGGATCGCGGCGATACCCTGAACCGATTCGTGGACATGACATTGGCCCTCGGAGAACCCAGCGACCTGAAACGGTGGCAGGTGAGCCGCGTCGAGCATCGTATCCGCAGTTTTGTCGGGTGGCCCGCGACCGATCGATACCCGTTCATGGTGCAGCCTCTGACGACCGATTTGACCGCCGCGGTCTGTCCGGTGGAATTCAAAGAGGATGAAAAGTTCTGGCGCGAAACCGTGGACACAATCCTTCATGAACGATCGCAAAACCTCGACAAGGCGGGGTTTATCGCCAGGAACGGTTATCTCGAATCGGCGGACATCTCCCTGGCGATCGCCATCGACATGCTGTGGCCGTGCAACTGGAATTTCGAGTTGAACCTTTACACGGTGCTGGAGGCCATTGGCGGGCAACGGGTTCTTCGGCGGCCGTTCGCGGCGTGTGCCCGGAACGTACGCCGGGCGCCGGTGTTACATCAGATGGAGGGGCTCTGTCTTGCGCTGGATACGTACGGCACGGATCGGCAACGCGACGAGTTGCCGCCGATTCATCAACGGCTGGGAGCCGTAACGCCCGAGAAAAAGTGGCTTACCGATTCGTTGGCGAAAACCATCAGATTACAGCTTCATATCGGTGCATGAAGCTCGCCTTTTGACTGATGCTTCAACCCGAAGCAGCCGATCAAACTCAGGAGTTCACATGTCGATCTATCCGCCTTATCTCGACTCCGCATTGATTGCGTTTTGCGAAGAATACGGCCTGCAACTGGCCACGAAATACAAGGATTCCGAGGTTCGTTCGATTGACGTTGTCGACGACCAGGGAGCGTCGTATCAAATATGGATCGAAGGTTCCGAGCCAGATTGGGTCATCAAGTGTTGGGACAAGCACGAGAGAAGCGACGAAATTGGTGTCCAAGAACGACAAATCTCAAGGGGGCTTCGTGACGCGTACCAGAGAATTGAAATCTGGATAAGCGCGGACGGGCATTCTCGAAATCCGTCCTAGTACCTGACAGTCCGCTTTTGGCCACTCTGTTCGCCTATACTTAAATGAGATATCGCCTGCGAACGGGAAGAACCGGGTTCGAGCGAGTGACTGCCTTTGGTCGTTCCGAGACGTTCGCCCGGAGTTGCTGCAATCGGGCGCGAATGACCCTTGCCGGCTTCATGAATGGGGCTTTGATTTGTGAGTGATCAGGAGAAGTTGTCGCCGCTCATCCGAGCAGTTAGCGGAGTGATTGGTGTACTTGGATTTGTCGCTATCGCGTTCAATGCCGTTCAGGGCGGAGGGCTCCGGTTGAACGCTATGCTCGTCGCCAGTTTTTTTGCGGGTTTCATATTCTTGTACGTGTCGTTTTTCGGAACGTACCCCTGGCAGGGGAAGGGCAGTGATAGGTCAGAAAAGTAACGCGCTTTGAGCGATCGCTCTTGGTCGGAGAGCGATACTCGTGAACACTTAGGTAGACTGACCGCGGCTGACCCATTTTGGCCACCTGCAGTTCGTATCGCAGGATAGACGCATGGACGTAAATCGCGAGAAACTAGCTGCACAGGGAATTCGATTCTCGGTCAGCGTCAATGGCGCCGAGGTGGCTCGCGCATATCTGTACCTGATGCACAACGATCTTCACCAAGAGCCGTTTGGGCTTGTGGAGGACGTGTTCGTGGACGAAGCCCAGGCTATAGGGATACTTGGTGAGCGGCATTTCGTTGAGGACGATAAGATGCGTACCCATTCGGGAACTGAGATGTATTCGGCCGTCGAGACAGAAACGGGTAAAGCGGTAGACAGGATCCATGATGAAGGACTTTTCCAGGTACAGTGAATGAGCACGGCAGAATGAAGAGTCTTGAGGCCGCGCTTTCGGGGTGGTTGTTGAGCGTTGCTTTAGTAGCAAGCTCGCAATCCTTCGCTAGTGACGGCAAAGAACGGGAGTTTGATCCCTTTGAAAGCTTCAACGGGAAGACAATACCGGTTTATGAAACCATGACCGTTGGAGAGGGCACGGTATTTGACGGCAAAGGCAATCTGTACCACTGGATGGGGGAAGGCGACTGCTCTCAAACCGAGGGAATGCCGCCAATGTTCGTTCTGCTCCCCGGTTCGACGCTGAAGAACCTGTGGATGAAAGGCGCTCCTGACGGTGTTCACGTCAAAGGTTCCAACATCACGATAGACCGCATGGTGAACGTCGATGTTTGTGAAGACGCGATTTCGATATCAAAGACCGAGGACGGCGCTGCGGGAGAAAACGTAGAAATATCCAATTCCAGGTTCTTCTATTGTCACGACAAGGCCATCCAGCTGACTCGCGGAAACAACGTTCTCGTGAGAAACAGCGAATTCCACGATTGCGCCAAGGCCGTCCGAATCAAGGAGGCGGCGCGAAACATCCGATTTGAAGATAATAAGGTGTTTGGCGCGAGCAGTGCGATAAAGCTTACGGGCGGCGAGGGTTATGCCGCGGGAAACTTGATAACCGGGAGCGAGATCGGATTTTGGGCTGAACAACAAGGCTCCCTGGCCATTGGGCCCGGCAACGTCTTCGTTGACGTCCTGGAGGAATACAGAGAAACCGAAGAAGGAACAATACGTATCGTGGAAGACCAATAACGACGCTTCTGACCTCCCGGGGCGTTTGAGCTAAAATGATTGCTGCTGATCCATAGCGGTCGTTGCCGGCTGTCGCACGTGACGTGCATCGACAACCGGCCGAGAAATTCTTGGCGGGATTTTCTTTGTAAGACGGTAGGTGTCAGATGAAGATTTTCGCCCCAATGCTGCCAATCCTGTTACTGCTGGCTGGAGAGGTTCTGGCCGATGATTCTCAACCGTTCGAGTACAGGACTATTACACGAGCGGACCTGGACCGGGTGCTGGCCGACTGGAGAAATCGGGATCTCAGCGCGAAGAACGTAACGGTTATCCATCAGGAGGATTACGACGGTTTCAGGCTGCTGATCGTGAGGCACGACGTCGCATCGCGCGCACACTTTGGCGCTATATTCGTGCCCGACGTCGAGAACCTGGCCGCTGCCCCCGTCGTCGTGCTGCCCGACGGTCTTCAACAGTACAATCCGACGTTCGATATCGAACTCAATATCAAGAAGTTTCAGTCGCTCGAATCCTTGAAAGGGTTCGTCAAGATCCTGCCCGCGTTTCGCGGCCGTTTCATGAGTTATCAGGACAACGGCTGGTTTTCCCGGGGCGACTTTTGCGACGCCTACGACGGGCCCACCGATGACTCGATCGCGATGCTGAATGCCGCGGAACATCTGCTGCCGGAAGTCAGTTTCGACAAAGTCCTGGTCTGGGGCGGCAGCAGGGGAGGCAACACGGCACTGTTGATGGCGGTTCGTGATCCTCGTGTCAACACGGTGATTGCAATGGCAGGCCCGGTGGACTTCTATCGCAAAGACTGGCAGGTGGAGGGAACCAATCAGTATCGCTGCCAGTTCTTCGACGAAAAAAGCGAACGGGAGTCGCGCCATCGCATGCTGGCCAGCTCACCGCTCTTTTTCGAGCCCGAGCGGAATCTCGAAGATGTATTCCTTCATCATGATGAAGGTGATGACGTGGTCCACGTATGGAACGCGCATGAGATGGCCGAGCACCTGGATTTTCATTCGGTCAACGTAACGAAATACATCTATCCCACACAAGGGCACGGCGCCATGCTCGGCGATGCGTCGTTCTGGGGTAACGTGGAGACCGGTATATCGGAATTTCTCGACAACATCGGCTATTGAACGGCAGGCGTCCACGTATTGCGTCCCGACGAGCGACACAAGTCATCGCTCGCCTCCCGGAACGCCCGGCACATCGCTTTCCGTTATTTTACGGCTTTGCAAACAACGGTATTATCGAGACTGCTTTTGAATTCCCCAACGCTCGAGTATTGCGACAAAGATCATGAAAAGAAGCTTGGGCCGGGTAGTCTTCTACTCGCTGGTAGCGATCATCTGCATCGGCGTTGCCGTTGCCTTCACGGAAAGTCGAGCGGCGTTTATCTCGGTCTTTTCGCTTGGCATCTTTCTTGGATTGACCGCAGAGCTGCTGTTCTGGAATCACCTGTACCGATTGTTCTCGAATCGGCGCTAGTGTTGCCACAAAGACGGTCAACCAGCAGCCAAGCTGGCGCACGACCTGATTCGGATCCGCATGTAAAGCGACCCGCGCCAGGCCGACGATATGCGAACGGCTGGTGATGCCGTCTTTGCGCCGTTCGCGGCTACGCTATGGAAACCCGAACGGCTTTATTGATCCTGCGGCGGCGCATCTGCGCGATGAACGTCCACGAGCCAATGCCTCCCAACAGCGACATGACGACACCGGTCAGCGCGCCAACGACGTCATATAAGCGTCCGCCAACCGCAATGGAGTGGATCGGGTACAGCATATTGAACGCGCGCTCGCCGCGGCTCAGTTTGTTGGCGTCTCTCGTGGCCAGCACCGTGCTGCTTGCCGGATCGACGTACACGTACGTCCGACCGTTTTGATGCCACTCGTTGGGCTGCCGCAGCCGGATGGACGCGGCGGCGCCCTCCGAGCGCGGCCAGCTGACCAGGCGCATCTGCGCGTCGGGAAACGCGGCTCTCGCGTCGGCGAGGGCCGGCACCCAGTCCACGTCTCCGCTCGTCGCCGCGGGCCGCTCGAACGGAGCGGGCGTTGAGGCCGTGATCAGCGCCAGAAATGCGGTGACCGGCTTGCTGAACACCATTGCTCCGCCGGTAAACGCCGTCACCAGAATCGGAACGGCGAACAGGACGCCCAAATCCCGATGCTGCGCCAGCAGTGCGCGGCGCTTGAGCGACTTCGGCCAAACCCGCCACGAAAAATTCCGCAGGAACGGCGCGACGATGATCAGTCCCGTAATTACCATCACTAAGGCGGCAAACCCCGCAATACCCGCGGCGTTCTTTCCCGCCTGCCCCAGGAACAGGTAGTGGTGGAGATGGAACAGCCAGTCCTCCACGCTGCCGTTTTTTGCCCAGGCCTTCAACAGCGCCCCGGACTGATCGGTATACGCCGCGCTTCCGTCTTTGAAGACGATGCGGTGCAGGGCCATGTCGTCGTGGGCCAGCGCCACGTAGCTTAAGCCAGCGTCGAAAAATTGCGCTTCGATGCTCTCCAGCGCCGCGCCGATCTTGCGGGTGTCGTAATCGGCCGCCTGGCGCGCCTCCGGGACGGTCGCGCGCAGATAGTCGTTCTTGAATACCAGCAGCGTCCCGGACAAACCCAACACAACCAGCAGAACGCAAAGAACCAGCCCAGCCCAGGCATGTACCAGCCTGACCTTGTGAAACACTAGAACTCCAGCTCGACGCCGAGATTGACGACGCGCCCGCGGCCGGCGAAAAACCGGGTATCGCTGGTCGTGCGCACCGTTTGGCTGTCGTAGGTCACGTAGTCTTCGTCAAGGACGTTCGAGCCCGAAACGAACACGGTGCCGAACGCGACGTCGAATTCGGCAAATGCATCGAGCAGGGTGTAGCCGTCAAACGATTCCTCCGAGGTTGCCAGCCCGTCGAAGTCCCGGTCCAGATAGCTGCGCGTGCGCAGACGGAACCGCATCGAGTCCATTACGTAATCGGCCGCCAGGTTGAGCCGGTTGGGCGAAATGTTGGCGCCGTCCAGGTCGCTGTCCAGCGCGCCGTCGCCGTCGGTGTCGGTACGTCCGTCCGCCCAGGCGTAACCGCCCGTGAACGTCAGTCCCTCGACCGGCGTGTCCCAGATGACGTTGAGTTCGAGACCTTCGATGTCCGTCCGTTGCCGCTGCACCTCGAACACCTCGTCAACCAGGACCAGTCGCGAGCCGTTGTCCGAATCGCTCTGGTAGTAGGCCGCCGACACGCCGAGCGGCCCCCGGTTCCATTCCAGCCCAATTTCCGTGTTGTCCGACACCACCGGCTCGAGATCGAACAGGTCGTCGACGTCCTGACCGGGCACGTCAACGGCGCGCAGAATGCGGCCGACGTCGGGCATCGTAAAACCCTGAGCAAAAGACGCGTAAGCGGTCAGTCCGTCGACGAACTCGAACGTCGCGCCGACGTTTACCAGGTCTTCCGTGAAGTCCGGTTCGCCGCCGGCAACCTGTTGGGGGCCGTAGCGAAACAGAGTCGTGTAGTCGTCGGCACTGACTTTTGCGTCTTCACGCCGATAGCCGGCCGACAAATGCAGCCGGTCGTCCAGCAGCGACTGATGCAGCTGCAGAAACGGCGCCAGGGAAATGAAGTCGGTCTCGGGCACCCAGTTGCGCCCGGTTGCAATCAGCTCCTGGAAGGTCCGGTCCTCGACCCGGTCGAGTCCCGCCCGGAAACTGAAGCCGGGCAGGGCTTCCACTTCACGCTCGTAGGAGACGCGCGCGCCCTCTTTTGTCGAGTTGTTGGCGGACTGATCGAATAGCTCCCCGCTTGGGTCGATTGCCGGGTCCTGGAAGGTGGCAAAAACGCCGCCGCCGAACACCGCCTCGAAATCCTGGTAGAAGAGCTGAGCGCTCAAGGTCCCGCCATAAAGGTCCGCATCGGAATAGGTCAGCGACACGGTCGTCACCTCGTTGGTGGGTATGACGCCGGGGGTCTCTCCCCGGATGGAGGTTGACGGGCGGCTTTCGGCGCGCGACCCGGCCACCCGGACGTAATCGCCGTCGCCCTCCAGCTCGAAGCGCTGCGCCATGAGTTCCAGGCGCCGCTCGGGCGTGAAGTCGATGCCGCCCTTGCCGAAAAACGACAGGCTTTCGGAGTCCTGAACCTCACCCTGCGTGCCGTCGACGCCGATCCGTTCGCCGTCGCCGCTGTAATAGGCGCCGCGCTTCTGGCTTGCGGCCCCGACCGTCAGGTCCAGGGTCCCGAAATCCTTGCCGACGAGCCCGGCAAATCGGTAGCCTGTGCCGTCGCCCTCGAATTCGCGGGACCCCGAGGTCTGCGCGAGCGCGCGACCCGTCCAGCCTTCTCCCTCGGCAGGCGCGGCTGCCGTCACGTAGTTGACGACGCCGCCCGTCGCACCGACGCCCTGGATGGCATTGGAGCCGAAAATGACCTCGACCCGGTCGATGAAAAACGGATCGACGGTGTAACCGTCGCGGCTACCGTCGCGCAGCGGGTTGGCCTGCGGCACGCCGTCGATCAGGAAAAGCGGATTGCGTCCCCGCAGCGTTTCCCCGCTGCCGGTCAGCTTCTCGCGCGTCGGCGAGAAAGAGGGGATCAGGCTCGACACGGCCTCGGTCGTCGAGCCGGTCAGCTGAACCTCGCGGGCGAGTATCTCTTTCGGGATCACCGTAATCGTGTTCGGCAACGCCGACGTCGGTAACGTGGAGCGGGTCGCCTGAACGACGATTTCGTCCATCGGCTCGTCGCCGTTGCTGCCGCCCTGTAGCGTCTGGGCGGCGGCCGGACTGAACGCCGCCGCCAAAGCGCCGCCGGCAAGAAGCTGTTTCAACATAATTAATCCCCGATTTCCGTCGCGTATCTGAATGGATGGGAATGCTAGTGCGAATGAGAATGATTATCAATAAAAGTATTGCGGAGCGTGACGAGACGGCGCCGGTGTGCGCGAAATCAACGGAAAATGGACCGCGACGGGGTTTGTCAACGGAGCAGCGCAGGTCAGGTGTCGCCGTGCCGACAGGGTGAACGGGCAAGGGACGCCGATAGACTTGAATCGTTATTTACCAAACAATATCGGCATGCAATTCGGCAGGAAAATCGAGGTCGGCGCCTGGGTGGTCTACGTGCTGGTCGCGAATTTCATCGGCGCAACGTCGGTCCTGTTCGAGAGAGCCAGACAGGGATCGATGGGCAAGGTCTGGGAGCCCTTCGTCTGGGAGTACACCAGCGGGGCCGCGTTACTCATGCTGATTCCGCTGTTGTTGTGGCTGGACAAGCGCCGTCCGCTGCGGCCCGGCTCGTGGAAGACGGCGTTGCTGGTCCACGCGGCCGCGACGATCCCGTTTTCCCTGCTGCATACCGGCATCATGGTTGGCCTCAGGAAGGGGATCTATTGGCTGATCGGCGGGCGTTACGACTTCGGCAACGTGCCGGTCGAGCTGATTTATGAATACCGGAAAGACCTGCTGACCTACTTTTTCGTGCTCGGGGCGGTGTATGCGTATCGCATGTTCCGCGCGAACCATACCGGGGCGCACTACGATCAGTCGGCCGAAACGGCGGCCTCGCAGTTCTTCGTCAAGAAACGCGGGCAAATCCACCGGATTCCGCCGGACAGCGTCGACTGGGTGGAAGCGGCCGGCAACTACGTCATTCTGCACGTCGGTAAATCCAGCCATCCTCTCAGGGACACGATGACCGGCATCGCCGAGCGGCTGGGTGATGCGTTTTGCCGGGTGCACCGGTCTACGATCGTCAATCTCGATCGTGTTACGGCGATGTTGCCGGCGCCGGGCGGGGACCTGATCGTGCGTCTGCAGGACGGGACCGACGTGCGGTGCAGCCGAACCGCGCGGACCGAGTTCGAGCGGCGGATGGCCGTCCGCGCGGGCTGAATTTCGTCCCAATTTCGGCCCTTCATCACATTAACGCACCGTTCGTTCCATTTTCCTTCTGCAAGAACGGGTGGAGCGCTAGGGTCGGGTGACGATCATTAACCCGGAGCCGATGGTGCGACAGATCCCGCTTCTCGCAGTACTCCTTTCGCCGGCGGCCGCGATTGCCGCCGAATGGTCTCACTATGGGGCGGACCTCGGCGGTACCCGTTTCGCGGCGGCGACGCAGATCACTCCCGACAACGTCGGTAATCTGGAACTCGCGTGGCAGTTTCGCAGCGGCGACGCGGCGGACGGTGAGGACTACTTCGGCCGCGACACCAGTCTCAAGGCAACGCCGATTCTGTTTGACGGCAAGCTTCTGGTATCGACCGGCTTCAACCGCGTCTTCGCGATCAGCGCCGCGACCGGACGACGACATTGGGTGTTCGACCCGGAAGTGGACTTCACCGTCAACTACAGCGAGATGTTCACGTCGAGAGGAGTCGCGGCATGGCGGGACGCCGCCGCCGAGCGCGATGAGATCTGTCGCGGTCGCGTTTATCTCGGCACGCTGGACGCACGGTTGATCGCCATTGACGCGCACAGCGGCGAGAAGTGCGTCGGCTTTGGCCGGTCGGGCGAGGTCGATCTGTCGGCAGGCGTTCGAAACTACCGCCGCGGGCAATACAGCCTCACTTCGCCGGTCACGGTCGTCAACGACGTTGTTATCGTCGGTTCGTCAATCGGCGACAACGGCGCGGTGGAACTGGAGCCGGGCTTCGTCAGGGGCTTCGACGCGCGCAGCGGCGAATTGTTATGGCAATGGGACCCGATTCCACGCTCGGAAGATTCGCCGGGCGGAAACACCTGGAGCAACAACGGGGGCGAGAAGAACGGCGGCGCCAACGTCTGGTCCATCATTTCGGCGGACCCGGCACGTAATCTGGTGTTCCTGCCGACGACGAGTCCGTCTCCGGATTTCTATGGCGGTGAACGACTGGGGGACAACCGGTTCGCGAACTCCGTCGTCGCCGTGAATGCGGGCACCGGCGAGCTGGCGTGGCATTTTCAGACCGTCCACCACGACCTGTGGGATTACGACATTGCGTCCCAGCCGCTGCTGATGGACATTCACCGGGAAGGAGCGCGGGTTCCCGTCGTCGTCCAGGCGACCAAGATGGGCCACGTTTTTGTGCTGGACCGCGAAACCGGCAGGCCGGTATTCCCGGTTGAAGAGCGGGCGGTGCCGCAGACCGACGTTCCGGGCGAAAGTACCGCCGCGACTCAGCCGTTTCCGGTCCGGCCCCCGCCGCTGCACGATCGTGAGTTAAGAATCTGGAATTATTCGGCTGAACACACTGAGTTCTGCACGAAGCTTCTCGACGGTGTCCGATTCGAGGGGATATTCACGCCTCCCAGCCTCGGCGGGACCTTGCTGTATCCCGGCAACGGCGGCGGCACGAACTGGGGCAGCATGGCTGCCGATCCCGATCGGCAGATTGCGGTGCTGGCCGTCAACAGTCTTCCAACCCTGGTCAGGCTCGTACCTCGAAAAGACTTCCGGGCAACCGCCCGGCGAGAACGCGGCGGCGATCTCAACGTACAGTTTACGGAACAAAGCGGCACGCCCTACGGTATGGCGCGGCACGAGCTCTACAACCCGAACCTGTTCCTGCCCTGTCTCGAAGGTCCGTGGGGCGAGGTGGTTGCACTCGACATGAAAGACGGCAGCGTTCGGTGGAAATCGCCGCTCGGGGTGTTTCCGGGGCTCGAAGATCACCCGGTTGCGTCGCGATGGGGCAGCCTGGCTTCCGGTGGCCCGATGGTGACCGCGGCCGGGCTTCTGTTCATCGCGGACCGTTATCGCAAACGGTTGCTGGCGATGGACAGTGAAACCGGGGAAACGATCTGGTCAACGTCCTTGCCGGCGGCGGCCACGGCGACACCGATGTCCTACACCATCGACGGTGAGCAGTACGTCGTCATTGCCGCCGGCGGCGACGTCAACGACAGCGACGTGCCGGGCGACTATGTGCTGGCGTGGAAGTTGCGTGAATGATTGCCCCGGCCTCATGGTAAGACGCGTGATCGGCGCAATCAGATCCAGTTCACAGACTCCCGGTGACGGAAGCGTTAGGCTGCGAACCCTTCCTTTGGCTGCACTCGAGGGCTTTTCTATGAAAGCTTTGCCGCTAGTTGTCGCCTGTATGCTGCTTGGCGCCTGTGCAAGCACGCAGAACCTGGCCGTATCGCCGGACACGCTCAAAACGATGCAGGGTAAGTCCCTGTTCCTGATTCAACGCGAGAGCCCCAGCTTCGTTGCGATGACCTCGGGCAAGGGCATGTTCGCCGTCGCCGGTGTGGGTGCTGCGGTCGCCGCCGGAAACACTATGGTGAGCGAAAACGACATTGTGGATCCGGCAATGGACATCAGCCGAACGCTGTCCCGAAACCTTGCCGAAAACTATGGCGTGACGCCGGGTGGAGAATCCGATACGGCGGAATCGGACAGCATCGACAGTCTCGTCCGGCTGGCCGGCGGTAACGACTACGCGCTCGACGTCGCGACGAACGGCTGGAGCTACATGTACGACGGCTTCAGCTTCGGCGACTACTTTGTCGGGTATTCGTCGAAGCTGCGCCTCATTGACGTTCGGGCGGCCAAAGTCATATCCAGCGGGTTGTGCGTTTATGACGCCAAGAAAGCCGGCAAGTCGCCGGTCTCCCACGAGACGCTGCTCGCCGACAACGCCGCTTACATCAAGCAGGAGCTGGCGGTGGCAAGCAATCACTGCATCCGGGAGTTCACGACAAAGCTGTTCTCTGTGCCATCGGTCGCCCGCGGCGCGTATTGATGATCGTGTCCGGCGGCCGGACAGGGTCCAGCGGTACCTAGCCGAGACCGAGCTGCGATAGCAGGGCAAATATCAGGACGAGCAATACGATCGCCCCCAAAGCGAGGATTGCAAACTGCAAGGCGATCGTGCCCGCACCGAGCGCCGCTGCGCTGCCGGCGGCGCGACCGGGTTCACCTCTCGCAAACCCCACCGCGCCGAGGATGATCGCACATCCGCCGAGTACGGCGGCCAGGATCTCTATCCCCTTGTCGAGGTCGTAATCGTTGCCTTGGGGGGCGTCGGCAAGCTCCTCACCGCGCACTGCCGCGACGGCTGCATCGCGTATCGCCGTCGCCGTTTCTGCGACGGTGCGTTCGAGTGACGGCTGAGGGCTGAACGGACCAGCCCAGAAATGAATCACCGCCAGCAGCAAGGCAACTCCACCGAGGGTAATTCCCAGCATGCTCAAACGGGCCGTATTCGTTTCCGTCATTGTTGCCTCCTGGTCGATAACTGGCAATCAGCTTGTCGAAAAGACGCATAGTATACGCAGTCGTAGACACGCGACGCGGGCGCGGCCGGTTTCTGTCCCGTCCTCGTCCGGAATCACGAACGCGCTGCAGGCGCTCCCGACGACACGCTGCCCGTTATCGGCGGCAACCTGGATTCGACCGGTGAAGACTGAATGATCGAGGTGTTGGTCATCGCATAGGGGATGACTTTGTCGATCAGGCGCTCGAGGTGGGCGATCGAGCGGACGTGGGCGCGCGCGATAAAGCAGTCCTCGCCGGTGACGCGGTCGCACTGGACGATCTCCGGCAGGCCCCGGATGATCTCGGCCACTCTGGTCAGCTCACCCGGGATTGGGCGTATACGCAGCCACGCCGCAACCGGCAGTCCAAGCCCTTCGGGACTGATCTGCGCCGCATAACCGCGGATCACGCCCGCTTCCTCCAGCCGGCGGATGCGCTCGCCGACGCTCGGCGGCGACAGCCCGACGCGGCGCGCCAGCTCGGCCGTGCTCGTGCGGGCATCGTCGGCCAACGCCTCGAGGATTTTCACGTCGATCGAATCGATCGAGCCGTTTTCGTATCGAAGGCGTTTCATCACTGAGCCCTTTGATTATTCGTCCGTTACCCGTTTATACATCACTTTCTCCATCCAAACCCCGATACTTGCCTGCCAACATACGCCCGTATGACGTCCGATGTCTCCGTCTCGAGTTCCGCGCTCAATCGCGCCGCCGCCGCGCTCCCGCCCCAGCTCTGGTTCGGCGTCAGCGCCGTCTTCCACTATCTGGGCCCGTCCTTCGCCGTGCTGTTGTTTCCGGCCGTCGGCGTGCTCGGCGTTGCCTGGTTCCGCATCGCGTCCGCCGCCGTGATATTCGCGCCGATGACGCGCCCGTGGCGGACGCTGCGGAACGGCGACGGCCGCACCCGGCGGCTGCTCATTGGCCTGGGCGTATGCCTGGCGGTCATGAACACATCGTTTTATCTCGCGCTCGACAGGCTGCCGATGAGCCTCGTTGCCGCAATGGAGTTTGTGGGAACGATCGGCGTTGCGCTGTTCGGTCTGCGAACGGGCAGGAATTACCTGGCGCTCGCCCTGGCCGTGACCGGAGTGTTCGTGCTCATCGACGTGAAATGGGCGACCGATCCGCTGGGCTTGTTTTGGGCGGGTCTCAACGCGGCGTTGTTCAGCGTGTACATCGTCCTCGGCCACAAAGCGGCGGAAGGCGGCGCGGGCAGCGGCGTCGAACGGCTCGGCGCGGCCATGGCGATCGCGTTCGTGATTTTGATGCCGGTGGGATTTGTCGAGGCGCTGTGGGCGTTCAGCGTTCCGGAACTCGTGCTCGCCGGAATAGCGGTGGGCGTCTGCTCTTCGGTCGTTCCCTACGTCTGCGACCAGCTGGCGATGTCGCGTTTGCCGCGCGCGTCGTTTGCGTTGCTGCTCGCGCTGCTGCCGGCTGTCGCGACGACGATCGCGGCGCTGATTCTGGCACAGATTCCGACGTTAGGTGACGTGGCAGGGGTTCTGCTGGTCATGGCGGGCGTCGCGATTCACAAACCTCCGGTCGCGCCACCGGTAAACCGCCGCACGTGACGCTGTTCAGCGGTCGGTTTTTTCTCCCTGGCCATCGCCTTGCAGATATTCGTTCACCAGATCGCTGAGCGGTTCCGGATACTCGAAAAACTCGTCGCTGAGAGCGCCCAGAGCTTCCAGCGTGGCATCGTCATCCGCCGCTTGATCATGCTCGGACGCATCGTCGGGATAGCCGTCCGGATACGCCAGCGCAATGGCGCAAGCCAGCAGTTCCCTGGTTTCCGGCGCTTCGATAGCCTCCAGGGCCTGCAGCGTCTGAAGGGCGAACTGGCCGCTGGAATTGAAAAAGAACTGATCGAAACCGCCGTTGTTCACCTGGGCTTCGAGCATGTGTATCAGACAGGCGGTTTGCGTGGTGCGCGGCAGCGACTCCAAGTGTGCCGCGTCCTCGACCAGGATGTCGTCGAAATCGTCGGGATACTTCATAGAGGTGTCTCCCTGGGTTCGCGCGCGAATCAGTAATAAAAAGCGACAATCGCGCCGTCGGTTTGCCCGCTCGCCCGCTCGAGCCATTTGTACATATCGTGAAGCGGATAGTTCAGTTCCCGCATGGGGTCTTCGTCCGTTTCGTACAGCTCGCTTGCGCGGTAGCGTTCGAGCGCTATTTTGTGTGCTCTGACGTCCGCCGCCGACCAATAACCGAAATTGGCGATCTCCGGGTCCGGATACGGAATGTCGATCATCGCGCCGCCAAAAAACAGTTTGTCCAGATCCAGTCTGAGACTCAGGGTTTTCGCCGCCTCCTGCACACGGTCCAGCCACTGGCCCGCACTGGCTACCTGAATCCAGTCTTCAAAATAATCGAAAGAATACTTCATGCTGAGCAGGTAATAGGCGTTCGCATACACAACAGGGTCGAGCGTTCCGCCGACTTTTCCGAGGACGATGTCACGCAGCGCTCGCTTCAGGGGTGTTCGCCCGAAAAACGCCTTCAGCACGTCCAGCCTGGAGAGATTGGCGCTGTAATCCAGCGACTGTCCGCCATACCGATTCGCAACGTCGTCGATCAGGCCCAGTCTCCTGGAGCCCGCCGACGATTTCAACTCGTCCTCTGAAACGATGTAGATCGGAATTGTCGAACTCATTAGCTTCCCTGCCTCCTCGAGGTTGACCGCGCACTAGTTTTCCCCTGACCGCTTTCTCACCGGACCGTTCCCGACCAGCGCGCCTGCTTTTCCGTTATCCAGCTCACAAACGACGCATAGTCGGACCCATCGGCTCCGCCAACGCTGAGCTCCACGAGCTCGCCGGACGACCAGAAGTCCTCCGGTGTCGGCAGGTCCGATTCGGCGTCCCAGACGGCGGTGCTTTCGTAGTCGTAGATTGTGAACACTTCATCGGCATCGGAAATGAAGGCGTACATGCCCGAAACGCGGAGATCGTCTCCCGGTCCCGGAGGGCCGAAGGAGAGCGCCAGGTGTTCCGGTATCAGCTCGACGTCCGCAACCCACGACGTTCCCGCGATGTTGAGGTTCCGACTATGTCGATACCATTTTACGTATTGCTCTTCACTCAGCTGAACGCCGGAATCGTCAACGTGACACCGATAGGTCGTTGTTCTGGTTTTCGTGTGAATCTCGTAGGCCGGTTCGCCCGAGCCATAGTCGAGTTCAGGCTCGCCGTGAAGATCGTCGATCGACTGATCGTACCGTGCAGCGATTTCCAGCGTGCACTGTTCGAGCCGCGCGTTGTGAGCGTCAATGTTGTTCCGGTGCTCCAGGCGGTTCAGGCCGACGACGGACCAGAAGAACAGCTTGTGAAGAAGGTCGGCGATCACGAGCATGGCGGCCAAAGCCCTGAACACGCTGTTTGTACTATTCTTGAGGCAGCGAAGAACGGAAACCCATGCAAATAGCCGAACGGGAATGGTAATGAGGAAGGTGGCAAGCAACAGTGACGAAAAGCTGGCGAATACGTCCGATTGCTCGAGCACCAGTACCGCGATTGTCGAAAGCAGCACGAGGGTCAGGGATAACCAGAAGGCTTCGCTTAGCTTCTTTTCACCGTTCAGGAATTTGAGCATTCAATGACCTGTCTACTGGCGGGCACGGCGGTTGCCGGTATCTCGACACTCAGCGGTTGTCGTATGATCGGGATGCGCCGGGGCTGAAGGGACGGGCAACATGAACAGAATGCACATAATCACTCAGGCGGCGTTTCTCGCTGTCGGCATGCTCTTCTCCGGCCTGCTTGCAGCGGATGAAAACCCGGTGCCGACGACTCTGCCGGAATTGAAAATCGCTGTCGAGGAACTGGTTAACGAAAACGATCTTCCCGCCGTCGGCATCGCGCTTGTTGACGAAAACGGACCGATTTGGGTGGCCGGGCTGGGCAAGTCCAACCTCGAAGACGACGTCGATGCCGATGAACATTCAATGTTTCGTATCGGTTCCACGTCAAAGATGTTTGTGTCCCTGTCGGTGCTCAAACTCGTTGAAGAGGGGCGCTTGTCACTCGACGACGAGCTGTCCGCTCTGGCGCCGGACGTTGAGTTCGAGAACCGGTGGGAAGACACGGACCCGGTTCGGCTGGTGCATCTTCTGGAGCACACGACCGGCTGGGACGACATTCATCTGCCCGAATATGCACACAACGTGCCTTCACCGGTTTCTCTGAAAGAAGGCTTGGACTATCACCCGCACTCCAGGGTTTCCCGCTGGAAACCCGGTTCACGCTCGTCATACTGCAATGCCGGTCCGCCGGTTGCCGCCTATATCGTCGAAAGTGTGACCGGGCAGGAGTTCGAGCAGTACGTCGACGAAAACTTTTTCAGGCCGATGCGCATGGAATCCATGACCTACCGCCTGTCCGACGACGTGAAGGAAAAAGGCGTGACCTTGTACGCCAACGGCAACAAGCCGCAGGACTATTGGCACATCATCATGCGGCCTTCCGGCTCAATTAATGCGTCAGCCAGCGACATGGCGCGATTCCTGGGACTGTTCGTCAACCGCGGCGTGGCGGACGGCCGGCGGCTGGTTTCGGCGGAGTCAATGGAACGCATGGAGACCGTCGGATCGACCAGCGCCGCCAGGGCCGGCCAGCAGGCGGGGTACGGTTTGAGCAACTATTCGTCAACGCACAAAAGCTGGGTTTATCGTGCTCACGACGGCGGCGTGAATGGCGGCGTCACGGAGTTTGCGTACCTGCCGGACGCGAAGGTGGGTCACGCGATCATGACCAACTCGGACGACTTTGAGACCTTCGGCAAGATCAGCGACCTGATCAGGGACTATGAAACGCGCAACCTCGAGCCCGACGAACGTACGGCGGCCGTCGCGGTGTCGGACCGCCACAAAGACATTGAAGGCTATTATTATCCGATCAATTCCCGCCAACAGTTCGGGTATTTTCTCGAGAGGGTGCTTGGCGTCCAGAAGTTATGGTTCGACGGTGACAGGCTGCTGCGCCAGGCAATGCTGGGCGGCGAGCCCGAGGGCTATTTCCCGGTGTCTTCCGTTTTGTATGCAGCCGAGGAATCGGGGCTGATCTCACTGTCCCGAGTCGACGATCCGTTGGTCGGCGGCGTCGTTCACGCAGGGACCGCAGTCCTGAAACCGGCGTCCGCACCGTTGGTCTACGGGCAATTTGCCGTCGCGGCTCTTTGGGTGCTGTCGATCGGCACGTCGCTCATCTACTTCCTGGTGTGGAGCGTCAGGAGACTGCGCCGGAAAATCGCTTCGGGTGCAACGATCCGGGTTCGCGTCTGGCCCCTGCTCGCGGGACTGTCGGTCGTCGCCGCCGTCGCGGCGTTCATAACGGGCGGGCGGGACCCGTTCGCGAGGCTGGGTTCCCCGACGTTCTTCTCATTGGCTATCACGTTGTCAACGATCGCATTTATGCTGTTCTCGGTCCTGGGCGTTTATACGTCCTTCAAAGAACGGAATACGGCGATGAACAGAGTCAACTATTGGTATTCCACCGCAATGTCGTCCATTCACCTGGTGGTTGCCGCGTACCTGCTTTGGTTCGGAGTCGTCGGGATGAGGACATGGGCGTAGTGATTTTCGGGGTTTGCAGGGACTTTTCGTCCCGGGCGGAGACCGGAGGCTCTTTTTTCCGGCCGATGAGAACGTCGGCGCCATACCTGCTGAGTTTTTTCGGCGCGCTGTTGCTGTGCGCATGCACGAAACCGCCCGCCGATACCGCCGACCCGGCTCCCGATGAGCGCATCGTTTTGCTTCGTGAACGACTGTCCGCGGTGGCGGCGGAGGGCGCGTCCGGCGTGCTACGTGTCAGCTATCGGGGCGACCTGCTGTTCGAGAGCGGATACGGATCGGCGTCCTGCGTCCTCGATGAGCCGGTGACGTCTGCCCACGTTTTCATGATCGGCTCGATTACCAAGGAATTCACCCGGGTGTTGGCCTACGTGCTCGAGGAAGACGGCGTGCTCTCTCTCGACGATACGGTGGCCGATCATTTGTCGGACTTCAAAGGCCCCATCGGCGGCGTTACGCTGCGGCAGCTGTTGGATCACACCGGCGGGTTGCCCGATCTCATCGACGAGCGCGGACAGGCCGTTCCGTACACCGTGGAGTACGACTACGCACCCGTCGCGCGGGACGAGCTGATCGCCCGCGCCAATGTGGCCGAATTGATCTTCGAGCCCGGCCGGAACGAAGCGTATTCCAACCTGGGTTACCAGCTGCTGGCCGCGATTTACGAAGTCGCCGCGGGCGAGCGTTTCGCCGACCTCCTGCGCCGGCACGTTTATGAACCGGCGGGCATGCGGGATACCGACTTTTGGTTTGCCGATGAGATCACGCGACCCTACGCCGACGGCTGCCGCGCGAACGACGTGCACTGGGGTAACCCCGTCGACGATGCAATGTGGAGTGAGTCCGGGCCCTCCTGGAATCTGATCGGCGCCGGTGGTTTGCTCTCCACCGCCTCGAGCCTCGCGGCGTTCTTCGAGGGCATTGGCGTGGGCGCGTACTTCGACAGCCCGGAGCAAGCCGAAAAATACAAAGCGCAGCGGATGGTGTTCTCGAAAAGCCGCCGGCAGCGTGTGATGGGTCCGGCGGGGTCAAACGGCATATTCAACGCTGTCGCCTACTGGGCGGACGACGATCGTTTCAGCGTGGTGCTGATGACGAATCGGGCCGATCATCCGGCCGAGGGCGGTTTGTTCCGGGACGTTGTGAGGCTGTTTCCGGTAGAGAGTTTCTAACGCTCGATCGACGGGGACTCGCGGGTGGCCGGAGCGGGCGGCCGAATTCGTTTGCTCGCCGGGAGAAACGAATCCGATCCCGCGCCGTCCTGTCCTCAGTTTCGTCCCGCCATCACACCGCCGTCCACGTCCCAAACGGCGCCGGTAACCCAGCTGGCTTTGTCGGAAAGCAAAAACGTTACGACCTCGGCAACGTCGCCCGCCTGGCCGATACGGCCGATCGGGTGAAAGCCGTCAAACGCCGCCAGCGCCGAATCCAGCGCTTCGGGATCGATGAACGCTTCGTAAATGGGCGTCTTGACGACGGCCGGTGAGACCGCATTGACCCGGATGCCGTAGTCCGCCAGTTCCATGGCCATATGCTGGGTCAGCGAATGCAGTCCCGCCTTGGCCATCGAGTAGGCCGACGACGGCGTCGCCTTGACCGCCTGTTTTGCCCACATCGAACCGATGTTCACGATGGAACCGCCGCCGTTGGCCCTCATGTTCAGCGCGACGGATTGAGAGATGAAAAACGTCGCTTTGTTGAGGCCCATATAGGCCTCGTAATCGTCCTCGGTGTGCTCGAGAAACGGCGTGGGGTTGAAATAGCCGGCCGCGTTGACCAGGTATTCGATGCGCCGGCCGTGGTCGTCGACGACCGCGGCAATATTTTCGAGGTTCGCCGGGTCGTATAGATTGGCCTGGATGGATTCAACGGTACCGAACCGGGAAAGCTCCTCGCGAGCGTTCTCCAACTTGCCCACGTCGTTGCCGACGATCAACGTGGCGGTACCGGATTGTAAAAGCCGTTTGGCAACGGCGTAACCCATGCCACTGGAACCGCCGACGACCAATGCCCAGGATTTGCTTGACGATGTCATTGTATTCTCCGATTAGTTTGCGTAACGAATGCGGGCCAAGCTATCGAAGCGCGGATGTCGGGAAAAGCGGGCACAACGCGGTGCGGTGGGTACTTTTTGGTGCATATTGTTGAATACCCGGAAAAAAGAAATTTCAAGAAAATCGCCGCCCAGCGAAAGTGGGCGAATGGTCGAGGTTATCTACGGCTGCAAATGGTCGCTGACCGTTTACGAGCTACTCGCCGGCGGCATAAACAGGCCGGGAGAAATGGTGCGAAGTGTCGATGGGCTTTCGACCAAGGTGCTCAACAGCTGTTTGAAGAAGAACGTCGATTTCGGAATCATCGAACGCATCGCCTATCCTGAAATTCCTCCGAGAGTGGAATACGTCGTCACGCCGTTCGGCCAAAAGTTTATTCGCGTACTCGATGATCTCGAAAAGCTGCAAGAGGAAATAGACGCGGCGTCCGACGAACGTTGAGCAATGGAAATCCCGTGGGCTCGCCGGGGGCGTGCAAGGGTGCTGTCGTCGCCGAAAGCGGGTACCGTTTGCAGCGATGACGTGCATCCGGAAGACGTATTCACCTGTAAGGTTTTTTTAACTGTTTTTCATAAACCGCAGCGGGCCGTCCGCGAGCACCGCAGCGGCCGTCCACCGCTCCCGAGCGTTTCGCCGGGGAAACATTACGTTTCCTTGCAGATTGGTCACGACCGTTGGATTCTTAAGATCTACGTGGAGACGTAGTCGCTCGTTGAGCGCGTTTATTGCACAGGCCTTAATGAACAATAACAAGAACGCCGCAGCAAGGATAAGGATTGTCGAAAAACTCAGTCTGAATTCCGACCAGCTACAGCACATGGAATGGAGGTTATCGGTCCCGGAACACAGATTCGATTGTGGACCCAGATCGGTTTGGGAAACGAATGGATATCAGCCGCATCTTTTTGCCGCGATTCTCCTGGCCACCGGCGAGCCGATCGGCATCGTTTACCGCGCCGGGCTGCCCAGCGAAATCAATGCGTCGTGGTGGATTGACAGCAAGTATCGCGGCAAGGGGTACGGGTCCGAGATGATCGACCAGCTTGCCGATCTGCTGTTGGAGGAGGGGGTGACCGGAGTCGGGGATATAGTGAATAACACGTTCAGGGGTGAATACGACCTGGCGTCGGAGCGTTTGTTGTCTCGATTGAAATCAAGAATATCGGGGTGATTGGATAGTGTGTTGTCGAGTCTTATGACTCGCAGATGCCGGGCGGTGAGCAAAATAGGTCGATTCGAGACGGCCGTTCGCCCACCGCAACCGGATGAATTGGAGTTTCCGCTGGAGTCACGCGACTGGTCTCCCCTAAGCACCAGGCGCGTTGAAGCCCGATTGAGGGGGACCCTTGGTCCCCCTCTTCTTTTTTCGCCGCGAGGCGAACGTTTGCCGCCGGCGGACAACCCTTATCCGGCGACGCAGACGGTGCGCCCGCCCTCCCGGTCGTACCGGAACGCTGAACGTCGGTCGGGATCTCCGGTCAACACACTGTTTCCGAAATATTACATGCGGCGCTGGCGCCTGCCGGGATCCGCGAAAAATCAAGGGCTTCTGTCCGGCGAATCCAGAGGCGACGGCCGTCGGCGCGGGGCGCTTCCCCGCGGAGGCTACTGTTTTATCAGCCGGTCAACTAGGATCAGGCCCGGTTTCAACGAGCATGCTTCTCTGGCCGTTTCTTCTCCGATACGACCTGCATGGTGACGTCATGCTCTATATTCCCGGTGACGCAATTGCTGAGCAACGTTTGCAATGAACAGTACTGACACGTATCTGTTTCTCAAGGTTGCTCAGACGCTGAGCTTCAAGGAAACGGCGGATCAGTTGGGCATGTCCCGATCGGCGATCAGCAAGCGAATTGCCCAGCTCGAAAAGGAACTCAACACGGGACTGGTCAACCGGACGCCGCGAAGCATCAGCCTGACGGAGTCCGGCCGCATATTTGCGCAGCATTGTCAGGAAATCGACGATGCCATCGGTCGGGCGACGCAGTCCGTCCAGGGGCGCGACCGGGAACCTTCCGGTGTGTTGAGAACGAGTCTGCCGACGGGGCTCGGCGCCCAGCTGATGCCCGAACTGATGACCGATTTTACGGCGCAGTATCCCGATATCCGCATCGTCGCACACTTCGGCGAACCGTTCGTCGATATCGTGACCGGCGGTTACGACGTCGTTATCCGTGTTGCGGAACGTTTGACGGATTCCGGACTGATGGCGAAACGGCTGGCGACGTCGCCGCGGATGCTGGTGGCGTCTCCCGAGTACCTGGAAAAGTACGGCACGCCCGAGAACGTTCGCGACCTCTCGAATCACCGCTGCCTTGGACTCGGTTATCGGTCCGCGACCGCCGGGCAGTGGCGGTTTGCCGAAGGGAGTAAGGAAGTCGTCGACGTCCCGGTCGAATACTATTTCACATCGAACAACGATCTGGCGCTGATTCTCGCGGCCTGCCTGCGCGCCGGCATTTTCTACACGACCGAGATACTCGTCCAGAACGAACTGAAACGCGGCCGCCTGGTTTCGGTTCTGCCGGACGTCTGCAGACGAAGAAAAATGGGCGTTTTTGCCGTCTATCCGCAGAGACAGCCGTCGGCCAAGGTCCGCGCGTTCATCGATTACGTGAACGAGCGGGTGACGCTTCTCGAGAACGCCGATCGATGGACGCCGCTGCGTGAGTGACCATCCGCTGCGTTCGGGGCGGTGTATGTCCGGCTAGGAGTAGTTTTTCGGCGCCTCGTAAACGCAGTACCGCTCGAACTCATTTTCGACGACGGTCTGAATGTCGTCGACGAATTTCTCGACGGTAATTTGTACCGTTTCCGCGCGTTCGGGCGTTGCGCGCCGACCGCCGTCGGGAAGGGCGGACAGTGCGTTGGAAACGCGTCGCATCAGGATTGTTTCGAGTATGGAGCGTACATCGTTCATCCTGGCCATTGTCCACAGGAATGCAACACACGCCGTCAACGCAGAGTTTCCAGGTGGCGAGATCGCGGGTCAATGACGCCGCACGACGTTCCGGGATCGGGTTGCTGCCGAACGGGTTTGGACCGACGCCGTTCCGGTCAGGCGGTCGGTCCGCTGTCCTGCGAATCCGGTCCGTCCGCTTCGTCCCGCGTCCGGGCGGTCGCGCGGCGCACGTAAACCAGCACACCGGACAACACCGAAATGGCGCCCGTGCCCAGGTAAAGGCTCGATTCGCCCGTCTCGAGGCCGATGTACGTTGCTCCGGAGATGAAGAGCAGCCCCACCAGAACGTAGAGATAGGGCAGAGACTCATAGACAGGGGTTGGCAGCCACATGGATCCAGTTGGTCCGTTTGTCGTTTCGCGTGGGACTAAAATGCGACGAAGCGGCTCCTGCTGCCGTGCGCCAGATCACAGCGAGTGTGAAATCGGCCCGTATCCTGCCGGGAATGTGACGACGATCACAATAATGTCCAGTGCGCTAGTGGGGAAGCACTGTGTTTCCGGGGAGTCGCCCACGGCGAGGGGATCGGAGAGCCTCTAACGATGATCGCGCAGGAACTTGCCCAGGAGCTCGAATTCGTCGGCGCGGCCGCTGCCTTTACGCCACGCCAGCCCGATGGTGCGGTAGCTGCGCTCGCTGGTCGGGTGCATTTTGACCCGGGTGTTTTTCAGCAGGGAGGAGCCCGTCGCCATCTCCGGCAAAAACGTAACGCCGAGGTCCGCATCAATCATCTCGATCAGCGTCAACAGGCTGGTGGCGGCAATGCGGCTGATCTTGCGCGCGTTGCGAAGCTTACACGCCGCCAGCGCGTGGTCGCGAAGACAATGCCCGTCTTCGAGCAACAACACGCTTTCCGGTTCCAGCCGGCTTACGCGATAGTTTTCCGGATCGACGCGATCACTTCCCTGGCGACTGGCGAGAAAAAACCGATCCTTGAACAATGGCATCGTTGCAACGCTTCTGAGTTCGTAGGGCAGTGCCAGCAAAAGCACGTCCAATTCTCCGTCGAGCAGCCGTTCATGGACTCGTTCGGTTTGGTCCTCGACCAGGAGCAGCCTGAGTTCCGGGTGGGCCTTTCTGAGTTTCGGCAATACGGTCGGCAGCATGAACGGCGCGATCGTGGGAATGACGCCGAGACGCAGCTCGCCGGTGAGCGGCGCCCGCTGCCCGCCGGCGATGTCAACGAGGCTTTCGATGTCACGCAGACACAGGCGCGCCTGCACGGCGACGTCCTGGCCGATACTCGTGATCGTTACCTGCCGGTTGGTGCGGTCTACGAGCTGCGCGTCCAGCAGCGATTCGAGTTCGCTGATCGCGTTGCTGAACGCCGACTGCGATACGAAACAGGCCGACGCAGCCTGTCCGAAATGCTGCGTTTCGCTGAGCGCCACGAAATAGCGAAGCTGTTTTACGGTGGGATATCTCATATTCGGTAAAATAGGATAGTTTGTACAAAATAATCTGTTTTACCGGATAAAGCAAGTCCCATAGACTTACTTTCATAGAGTCACGAACGGAGAACGGTCATGGATATCAACATTGGCTTGAGTCTGGAACAGCGGCAGGAAATCACGAGTCACCTGGCTCGTCTGCTGGCGGACACCTACACACTCTACCTCAAAACCCACAACTATCACTGGAACGTCACCGGGTCGCAGTTCAACACGCTGCACACGATGTTCGAGGACCAGTACACGGAGCTTGCGACGGCGGTGGACGATATCGCGGAGCGTATACGGGCTCTGGGTCTTCCGGCGCCGGGTTCTTACAGCGAATACAACGGACTGACGTCCATCGACGAGGCGAGCGGCGGGGAAGATTCATCGGAAATGCTTCGGCAGCTCGTCATCGGTCAGGAAACGGTCGCACGCACGGCTCGCGACGGCTTTCCGGCGGCGGACGACGCCAACGACCAGCCCAGCGCGGACCTGCTGACGCAGAGGATGCAGGTTCACGAGAAAAACGCCTGGATGCTGCGCAGCATGCTCGACGCGGCCTAGATCCCCAACGCCGTCCGAGGCTCCCGCGCTTCAACGATCCCCCGATTGCCCGGCCGAGTGCCGGGCTTTTTTTGCGCCGTCCGCGGGCTGCGTTGATGTGGGATCGGATAGCCACTATTCTGCGGTGCTGATTGACGCGAAACGTAGGGAGTCCCGTGCAGTGAGCATCAACATCTCGGACAAAGAGCTTTTGCAGTCGAAGGCCTATATCAACGGCCAGTGGGTCGACGGCGACGACGGTGAAACGTTTGCGGTGACCAACCCCGCCACCGGCAAGCTCATTGCCGACGTCGCGCGCTGCGGCGCGGCGGAGACAAATGCGGCGATCGACGCGGCGGATACCGCGATGCGGGCTTGGCGCCGGACGACCGTCAAGGAGCGTGCGGCAATCCTGCGGCGTTGGTTCGATCTCATGATGGAAGCGCAAGACGATCTCGCGCGCATCCTTACCGCGGAACAGGGCAAACCCCTTGCGGAGGCAAAAGGCGAGATTGCCTACGGGGCCAGCTACATAGAATGGTTTTCGGAAGAGGCGAAACGCGTTTACGGCGACGTGATTCCCGCTCCCGGCAGCGACAAGCGCGTGGTCGTCATCAAGCAACCCGTGGGCGTGGTTGCCTGCATTACACCCTGGAATTTCCCCAATGCGATGCTCACGAGGAAAATCGCGCCGGCGCTGGCGGCAGGCTGCACCGTCGTTTGCAAACCCGCGAACGCAACCCCGCTGTCGGCGTTTGCGTTTGCGGTGCTGGCCGAGCGAGCGGGAGTTCCGGCGGGCGTCATCAATATCGTCGCCGGCAAAACCGCCGAGATCGGCGAAGCCATGACCTCGAGCGAAATCGTCCGCAAGCTGACGTTCACCGGATCGACGCCCGTCGGCAAAAAACTGATGGCGGCGTGTTCGCAAACCGTAAAACGCACGTCGATGGAGCTTGGCGGCAACGCGCCCTTCATCGTGTTCGACGACGCGGACCTGGACGCCGCGGTCGCCGGCGCGACAATCTCGAAATTCCGCAACGCCGGTCAGACCTGCGTCTGCTCGAACCGCATCCTTGTCCAGGACTCGATTTACGACGAGTTCGCGGAGCGCCTTCAGGCTGCCGCCTCGAACTTTACGCTCGGCAACGGAATGGACGACGGCGTCACGATCGGGCCGCTGATCACCGAAGGCGCGGCCAACGACGTTATCGACTTTATCGACGACGCGGTTGCCAAGGGCGCAAACGTCGCCGTCGGGGGAGGCCGTTCCAGTCTCGGCGGAAGCTACGTCGAACCGACGGTGCTGACGGACGTCAGCCCGGACATGCGCGTGTTTCGCGAGGAAATATTCGGGCCCGTCGCGCCTTTGTTCAAATTCAGCACCGAAGAAGAGGCGGTCGCCATGGCAAACGACACGGAGTTCGGGCTGGCCTGCTATTTTTATTCGCGCGACGTCGGGCGGATCTGGCGTGTCAGCGAAAGCCTCGAATACGGCATCGTCGGCATCAATGAGGGAATCATCTCGAACGAGATGGCGCCTTTCGGCGGCGTCAAAGAGTCCGGGCAGGGTCGTGAGGGATCCAAATACGGAATGGACGATTACCTCGAGATCAAATATATCTGCATGGGCGGCCTCGACGCTTAGCGGCGTGCCGAAAAAGCCTCAGCCGGCACGATGCCGCGTTGCGAACGACCTCAAAATGCTCATGTACTTGACGTGTACACTGCGCTTTTTCGGCCGTTCGCGCCTTGCCTCGCACTCGCCTGAGGCTTTTTCGACACGCCGCTGGCGTGCCGCAGGCGAAAATCGCAGCTCGAAATCCGCATTGTCGCCCTAAAATTGGAGCTGTTACATGCAGGTCCGATTCCGGCTAATTCGTCCCGTTCGCCGGCGTATACTCGTGTCCAACGAGGAGGCGATATGGCGACCCAGGAACATACGGTTTACGAACGGGCAAGGCTGGCAAGGGATGCGCGGTTCGACGGCCTGTTTTTTATCGGGGTGAAAACCACGGGAATCTACTGCCGCCCGATCTGCCCGGCCAATTCGCCGAAGTCCGAGAACGTCAGTTTTTTCCCGAGCGCAGCCGCGGCGGGAGAGGCGGGTTATCGTCCCTGCCTGCGCTGCCGGCCGGAGACCGCGCCGGGCTCGCCGGCCTGGAGCGGCACCTCCACCACCGTGCGCCGCGGACTGCGATTGATTGCGGCGGGCGCGCTCGATGACGGTGACGTCGAAACGCTGTCGGACCGGCTCGGCGTCACGAGTCGGCATTTACGCAGGCTGTTCGCAAAACACCTCGGCGCTTCTCCGCTGGCGGTCGCGCACACGCAGCGACTGCATTTTGCAAAACGGCTGATTGACGAAACCCGTCTTCCAATGCAGGAGATATCCATCGCCGCGGGTTACGGCAGCGTGCGCCGCTTCAACGACGCGTTCCGGAAGTCTTACGCCCGGTCGCCAAGGGAGCTGCGCAAGGTGAGGGACGATCTGCAGCCGGTGGAACGCGGGGCGGCGCTGACCGTCAGGCTGCCGTACCGTGAGCCCTTCAGCTGGGAAGCGATGCTGAATTTTTTCGAGTTCCGCGCCACGCCGGGTGTCGAAAGCGTGACCGACGGCGTGTACCGCCGGACCGTATCCGTCGACGGCGAACACGGAATCCTCGAAGTGCGCGCGGCGGACAGGCCGGGATTTTTGACGTTGACGCTGCGCGGCGTCAAAACGCCCTCTCTTTTCGAGGTCGTGCAGCGAGCCCGGGACATCTTCGACGTGGACGCGCCGGTCAAGGACATTCGGGCGGTTCTGGAACGGGACCCCGTGCTGGCCGGACGGCTGGAAACGCTGCCGGGCGTGCGCGTGCCGGGCGCCTGGGACGGATTCGAGTTGACCGTGCGCGCGATTCTGGGGCAGCAGGTATCGGTTGCCGCCGCAACGACGCTGGCCGGTCGGATTGCCGGCCGCTACGGAATTCCGCTGGATCTACCTGATGACCCGGACCGCGGCAGTCTGAGCGTGCTTTTCCCGACACCGGAGCGCCTTGCACGCGCAAGATTCAACGGCGTCGGTTTGACCCGATCACGCGCTGAAACGGTCCGCGCACTGGCCCGGGCGGTCGCGCGCGGCGAGGTGAATTTCGATATCTCGCAGGACGCCGATGAGTTCTGCCGCGCGCTGCAGTCGATCAAGGGCATCGGCGACTGGACGGCTCAATACGTCGCGATGCGAGTTTTGAAAAACCCCGATGCGTTTCCCGCGTCCGACCTGGGGCTGTTGAAAGCCATTGCGGCACCAGAGCGGGTTGCGCCGGCGACGCTGAAAGCACGGGCCGAAAACTGGCGTCCGTGGCGAGCATATGCGGCGCTGTTGTTATGGCACTCTGCGCCCGGTTCTGGAGGATAAAACGATGTACTACCGCTATCTCAAAACCCCGATCGGCGATCTGCTGTTGGCGGGTGACGACGAGGGTCTGTCGCTCGTCAGTTTCCCGGAGGGCAGCATGCGACGCGATCCCGATCCCGACTGGATCTATTCCGAAAAACCGTTCGTGGAGGCGAGCAGGCAGCTCGAAGACTATTTTGCGGGCAAGCGGAAAGAATTCGATTTGCCGCTGAAGCCGACGGGCACCGAGTTTCAACTGGCGGTGTTGGATGAGCTGCAAAAGATTCCGTACGGGACGACAACCTCTTACGGTGATATCGCTACCCGGATTGGCCGGCCCAAGGCGGTGCGCGCCGTCGGCGCCGCGAACGGCCGCAACCCGCTGCCGATCGTCATTCCCTGTCATCGTGTTGTTGGCAGCAGCGGGGACCTTACCGGCTTCGGCGGCGGTCTGCCGACCAAAAAAGCGCTGCTTCGGCTGGAGATGGAAAACAGTCAGTTTCCGCACGTCAACGAAGCGTAGTTGCGGTATTCGCGGGTCTCTGACCGCACACGTCGGCGACCGCCCGAAATCACATACACTGCGGGTTCCGCGGGCCACCGCAAGACCAGGTAAATCCGAATGCGTATCAATGCCGATTTCAGCAAACGCGCTGCCGTGATTCCGGACGACACGCAGTGGATTCGGTCGCCGGAGTCCGGTGTCGATCGGCTCATGCTGGATCGAATCGGCGGCGAGGTTGCCCGGGCAACCAGCATCGTGCGTTACGCACCCGGCAGCTCTTTTCCGCGACACGTGCATGCGGAAGGCGAGGAATTTCTGGTGTTGGACGGCGTGTTTTCCGACGAGTATGGCGACTATCCGACCGGAAGTTATGTGCGGAATCCGCCGGGTTCGTCCCACGCGCCTTTCAGCGCCCGCGGTTGCCGTATCCTGGTCAAGTTACGGCAGTTCGATCCCGGGGACCTGGCGCAGTTTGCCGTTGACGCTGTTCATGCCGGCGGATGGCCGAATGGTACTGGTGAACTGGCCTTGCACGAGTTCGGATCCGAGCGTGTTCGAATGCGGAGGCTTGCAGCCGGCGAGTCGTTCGAGGTGGTGGCCGAGGATATCGGTACGGAAATTTTTGTCGTTTCAGGCCTGCTGGAACTGGGTGACAGCGCCTATCCGGCGGAATCGTGGTTACGGTTTCCGGCCGGCGATGAAGTCAGCCTGCTTGCTGACGGGCCGACAACCCTGTGGCTCAAGACCGGCCATCTGGTGGATATAGTCTGAGCGAAGTGAGCCTGTCGATTGTCGGCTAAATTTACGATAGCCGGTCGAGCGTCCCCCAGTAATATCGGAACAGGCTGTAACCGTTTGAATGACATACCAGAATCCGTCGCTGGTACGTTTCTTGCTGATTCTTTGTGGCAGACACACAACAGCTGCTAGCCGCATTTCTAGTCGCCGTCGTCAAGGCTCAACTTGCAGGTATGTAAGCGGCTTGTTAAGGGGCACGCGCCATATGACTCGCGGGTTTGCAGACGCAATTAGCGCCGGCAGACGCGGGTAGATGTCTCGCCGTGCTTCCTGCGCACATGCATAAAGAACAATAAAGATCATCCACAAAGAACAATAAAGATCATCGAGGTGCCGTCCATGGTGAAGCCAGCGATCAACGTCCGGATTCGTATGCTTTTCTTACCATATGTGTTGTTCATGTTGGCGTTTCTGACGCCCGTGCAACTCCTCGCGGGTCCCGAAGATCCGTGGGATGGCGGGCAATGGAGCGCGGTCATCGATTGGCCCCACATCGCCGTATCGGCGGCTAACTTGCCAGACGGACGGGTACTGACCTGGTCGGGTTCCGAACGCGAAACCTGGCCGACCACCGAGCAAACCTACAGCGCCACTTGGGATCCCTCCACCGGTGCATTCGAGGAAATTTTTCACCCGACGCACAACATGTTCTGTGCACATTTGGCGATGCTTGAGGATGGACGCGTGTTCGTCAACGGCGGCCGAAACCAGACCAACAGTCCGTGGACGAGCGTTTTTGATTTTCGAGACAGTGAATGGGTACAGATCGAGAATATGCCGTCCGGTGGTCGCTGGTACCCGACGACGATCGCTACAGCAGAGGGCGATGTTTTTACCGCGATCGGCACGGCTAGCCAGCAGCGTTACCCGGAAATCTGGAACGTGCAGGACGGTTGGCAAATCAAGAACGGTATCGACTTCAACGCGATGGTTCTGAACGATTATTTTTCGTCCGGTTCGCACGGTGAGAGTCGATGGTGGCCTATCCTGCACGTGGCGCCGAACGGTCAGATATTTCATTCTGGCCCGACGCCGAAAATGCACTACATCGATGTCGCCGGAAATGGCAGCTACACCCAGACGGGGCCCGAATTCACCGACTGGTATCACAAACATGGTACTTCGATCATGTATGACGAGGGCAAGATCCTGACGGCGGGAGGCTGGATTGCCGGCAACAACATCACGAGCACCAATAAGGCTTTCACGATCGACCTGAACGGCCCGTCACCGGTGGTGCAGTTGACGGCGCCGATGGAATTCGCCCGTAAGTTCCATAACGGCGTCATGCTGCCGAACGGCGAAGTGCTGGTCGTGGGCGGCAACACGTCAGGCCAGAAATTCAGCGACAACGGCACCGTACTTGCGACCGAGATTTGGAATCCGCAGACTGGCCAATGGCGGCGTGGAGCGTCGATGGCCACGCCGAGAAATTACCATTCGGTCGCTCTTCTCCTGGTTGATGGTCGGGTGCTCGCGGCCGGCAGCGGCTATTGCGCTGGCAATGCAAACTGCAATGGCTCAAGTCACAAGGATGCGGAAGTCTACAGCCCTTCGTATCTTTTCGATGCGAACGGCAACCTTGCCGCACGGCCCAGCATCACTGGCGCACCTGGGCGAGTTTCCAGTGGTGAGGTGTTCGACGTATCCGCGACGCAGGGGATCACGCAGTTCAGCATGATCAAAATGAGTTCGACGACGCACGGAATGAACACGGACGTCCGTTTTGTGAACGTCTCGTTCACCGAGGTGGCGCCGGGCAGCTATGAGTTGGTGGCGAACACCAATACCAACGTTCTGACCGCGGGCTATTGGATGCTGTTCGCTATCGACGGCAGCGGCGTCCCGTCCGTAGCGCACGTCATGCAGGCGAACACGTCGGGAATGCCGTGGATCAATCAACTCCCCGACCAGTCTTCAGGGATTGACCAAAGCGTCGACGTTCAGATTACGGCGGGCGACGCGGATGACGACCCGCTCACCTACAGTGCAATCGGCCTGCCGGAGGGCCTGTCAATCGATCCCGCCACCGGGGCGATCACGGGCGCGGCAACGTCAGTCGGAAATTATGCCGTCACCGTTACTGTCAACGACAACGACGAGGGGAGCCGATCGAGATCGTTTGACTGGGCGGTGTTTGGCCAGGGCCTGGGCCAGATCCGGCGCGACTGGTGGACCGGCATCAGTGGCACGGCGGTCAGCGACCTGACCAACAACCCCAATTATCCGGATTCGCCAACAGGTACGGAATTCATCACGTCGCTCGAAACGCCGACCAATATCGATAACAACTACGGTACTCGAGTTCACGGCTATCTCACGCCCGACGTAAGCGGTGACTACCGGTTCTGGATCGCGAGCGACGACTTCGGCGAGCTTTGGCTCAGTAGCGACGGCGATCCGGCCAACAAAGCGCGGATTGCTCACGTGCCGGGGTGGTCCCCTTCGCGGAATTGGACTAAATACCCCGAGCAGGAGTCACCGCCGGTTTCTCTGGTAGCCGGTCAAACCTACTTCATCGAAGCGCTGCAGAAAGAAGCCGGCGGCGGGGACAATCTTGCGGTCGGCTGGCGTAAGCCCGGTGAAAGCGGCATCAGCGTGATACCCGGGGCGTATCTTTCGACCGACAACATCGGTATCGGATCCCCAGCCGATGCAAAAATTCATGCTGCCATCGCGCAGAACGTCGGCGACGCCTGGTCGGTGATTTCGCTGCCGGAGAATTATGACAACATGGTTGTGGTCGCGACTCCGGTTTATACCGACGCAAGTGTTCCTCTTGTGACGCGTATCCGGAATGCAAGCGGAAACCAGTTTGAACTTCGGGTGCAAAACCCGAGCGGCGCATCGTCGGCTGCGTCGGTACCGGTTCATTACGTCGTTGCCGAGGTCGGTGTTTATTCCGGCAACGGCATCACGATGGAGGTTGCGAAATACGAGTCGAGCGTCGTGGACCGCAAGAACTCCTGGGTTGGAGAAACCTTGTCGTACGGGCAGAGCTATACGAATCCCTTGGTAATCGGTCAGGTCATGTCGGCCAATGATGCGCAGTGGAGCGTATTTTGGGCCTCAAGCGGCAGCAGGACGAACCCGCCGAGCGCAAGCGCGTTTAGCGCGGGACGCCATGTAGGTGAAGACTCGAGCCCGAACCGGGCGGACGAGACGATCGGCTATTTCGTCTTCGAGGCGGGCGGTGGTCAGGTTGGGCCCATCAGCCTGAGAGCAGCGCTCGGCGGCGATGTCATTCGCGGCGTTGGCAATAATGCTCCCTACTCGTACACCCTCGGCGACACGACGAATGTCGCAATCTTGTCGTCGAACGGCATGGACGGTGGCGACGGCGGCTGGCCGGTGCTGTATGGTGGTGATCCGCTAAGCGGGGGAGTCCTGCAGCTCGCTATCGACGAAGACCGAATCAACGATACCGAAAGGTCACACACTACCGAGCAGGTAGCCTATCTTGCGCTGGATGTCCCGCTCGACGAACCGTTGACGGTCAACCCCATCGATCCCGTACCGGAAACCGTCGGGAACGCGGTCGCGTTCGATGCCTCGGCCAGCGGTGGCACGGGCCTGCTCTACAATTGGAACTTCGGTGACGGTTCGCCGGAAACCGGGTTCACCGTTCAGTCTCAGGTGGCGCACAGTTACACGGCACCGGGCCGCTACATCGTTTCGGTGACCGTCCGTGACCCAATGTCGGGCGAGGAAGTCATTCAGACCTTCGTGCAGCTCGTACACTACCCACTGGCTGCTTTCGTCCCGAGCGCGTCAACGAGTATCGTACTACACGAGAATCAGCGGCAGTCGTGGAACGTCAACCCCGACAACGACACGGTGACCGTGATCGATACGATTTCGAGAACGAAGCTCTCCGAGATTACGGTCGGTGACGAACCGGTTGCCGTACAGGTAGCGCCTGATGGTACGGTTTGGGTCGTCAACAAGTCGTCTGCATCGATATCGGTCATCGACAGCGTCGCATTGGCGGTGACGTCGACGATTTCGCTGCAGCCGGCTTCGCAACCTCACGGCCTCGTGTTCCATGGCGGGCTCGGCGCAGCGTACGTCGCGCTCGAGGCGACGGGCGACGTGTTGAAACTCGATGCGGACACCGGCGCGGAATTGGCCCGGGCGTTCGTGGGCAATCGTCCGCGACACGTATCGATCGGTGGAGACGGTCTGCGGTTGTTCGTCTCGCGTTTTGTAACGCCCGTGCTGCCCGATGAATGGACGGCATCACCAGTGGTCGAGTCCGGCGGCGTGTTCTACGGCGGCGAAGTGGTCTCGATCGCCGCGGACACGATGGTGCAAACCGATGTGACCGTGCTGCAGCATAGCGATCGCGGCGTTTCCGAACACACGGGGCCCGGTGTGCCGAACTATCTTGGTCCTGCGGTTATGTCACCGGACGCGACGGCCGCGTTCGTTCCGTCCAAGCAGGACAACATACTGGCGGGTGCGCTGCGAGGCGGACAGGGCATGACCTTCGATCAGACGGTCAGGGCGGTGACGTCGAAGATCGATCTACCGGCTGCAAAGGAAGCGTTCTGGGCGAGGATCGACCACGACAACGCCAGCGTCGCCAGCCACGCGGCGTTTGGGCCCTACGGCGCCTATCTGTTTACGGCACTGGAAGGCAATCGCGAGATTGCGATCAGCGACGCGTACACTGCTGTGGAGCTGATGCGATTTGACACGGCGCGTGCCCCGCAGGGTCTTGCGGTATCAGCTGACGGCCAGGCTTTATACGTACACAACTTCATGGACCGATCCGTCACGATCTTCGACATCAGCGCCGTTACCGGCAGCAACAAACTCGAAGTTACGTTGCTGGCGACCGTCGACGCCGTTGCCAATGAACAGTTGAGCGCGCAGGTGTTGAACGGAAAACAGCTGTTTTACGATGCACGGGATCCGCGTCTGGCATTGGATTCTTACATGAGCTGTGCGTCCTGCCACAACCAGGGCGGCCAGGACGGAAGGGTGTGGGATTTCACCGGAGTCGGTGAGGGTTTGCGCAACACCATTACTCTCGAAGGGCGTGCGGCCACGGTACATGGCTTCCTGCACTGGAGTGCAAACTTCGATGAGGTCCAGGATTTTGAGGGCCAGATCCGGAATTTTGCGGGTGGTACCGGGTTGATGTCCGATGCGGATTTCCTCGCTGGTACGCGTTCGGAGCCGCTGGGCGATCCCAAGGCCGGACTCAGCAGCGACCTCGACGCGTTAGCCGCCTATCTCGGGTCTCTCGACGCATTCCCCGACAGCCCGTATCGCAACGCCGACGGCACGCTTTCGGCGGATGCGGAGCTGGGGCGCCTAGTGTTCGAGGACAAGGGCTGTGCCGGTTGCCACGCGCCGCCGCGCTTCACCGACAGCGATGCCGCCAACTTGCACGATGTCGGAACCCTGGAACCGTCGAGCGGTTTACGACTTGGCGGGCCTCTCAACGGCATCGACACGCCGTCGCTCATCAGCGTCTGGAAGACTGCGCCGTATCTGCATGACGGCTCGGCGTTCGATACGACGGAAGCCATTGCAGCGCACGTTGGACTGACGCTTACGCAGACGGAGCTGACGCAACTTGGTTTCTATCTGGAGGAACTCGACGGCGTTACCGCGAGCATCGGGTTTGGCTGTGTGGATTGCTTCGACTTCAGTAGCCTGACGATCGATTCCTACTCGAATCAGGATCGCGTCGGCACGTATTCGATAGTCGAAAACGGCGCCGGCATCTATCTACAGGACAACACTTGGAAGCGGACAATAGAGACTTATGCGATAACGCCGAACACAGTGATCGAGTTTGAATTCGAGTCGTCCTCGCAAGGCGAGATCCATGGAATCGGGTTTGATGAGAACAACAGCCTATCATCGAGCCGCATTTTCCAGGTGTACGGCACACAGAATTGGGGTATCGGTGCGTTCGACACCTACTCAGGAAGCGGTCGCGTGACGATGCAAATTCCGGTTGGCCAGTACTACACGGGTAACTCTATGCATTTGATTGTGGTCAACGACAAGGACAGCGGTTCGCAGGGAAACAATTCGACCTTCCGCAACGTCCGCGTTTTCGAGTCACCGTAGCGAATACGAGCGTGCTGTTGAGTTACGATGAAATGCGTGGCCTGTGTTCGACAATTTGATCGGACCGGCTCGGCAAGCGCTCGCATGAACGGGCGCCTGCCCGCCCGCCTGGTGCTCTTGTGCCTCATCGGCGCGGCATTTGGTGCCAGTGCTCAGCCGCTGAGCGGTTTGACTGAAGACGGCAAGTACGCCGTCACGTTGAGTCCGGAAGGCTCTGAAATACCGATCGGCCCGCTGCACAGTTGGGTACTGGAGCTCAGGACGGCCGACGATGAAACCTTCGTGCCACGGCAGCTGGGTATTTACGGCGGGATGCCGGAGCACGGCCACGGTTTACCCTCCGAGCCGCAGCCGACAGAGCAGCTTGCGGCGGGGGAGTACCGCATAGACGGTGTTCGTTTCAATATGGCCGGGCGCTGGCAGATGACCGTCGGGGTCGTCGGTCCGGCTGGAGCGGACAAAATTACTTTCGACTTCAATGTGGCGCCACGGGCCGCCGTTGAGGCACGCCCGGGCGATGGTTGGACCGCAGCCGAGTTGGCGCTACTGCAATCGCTGTTGCTCACGTTGCCGCCGCCCGTCGATCCAAGTAACCGCTTTGTCGGCGATCCGCGGGCAATTGCTCTGGGTAAATCGCTGTTCTTCGATCCGAAACTGAGCACCACTGGCGAGGTGTCCTGTGCAAGCTGTCATCAGCCTGAATTGAAATTCACCGACGGCCTGAAACTCGGGGTTGGCTCCTCGGAGGTTAGTCGGCATACACCGACGCTGCTTGGCGTCGCGCACGCAGAGTGGTTTTACTGGGACGGGCGGCGCGACAGTTTATGGTCCCAGTCGGTCACGCCGCTGGAGACCACGGGAGAGATGGACAACAATCGTCTCGCGGTGATCCGTTATGTTCTGCAGAGCAGCGATTACGGGCCTGCCTACACCGAACTGGCGCACAATGGCCTCTCTCTCTCCGCACTGCCCGAAAACGCGGGTCCCTATGGTAATACCGAAGAGCGTTCAGCGTGGTCGCGACTCACCGAGCCGCAGCGGCAGGCCATCAACGCGACGTTTGCAAACATCGGCAAGTTCATCGCCAGCTATGTCGCTACGCTGCAACCGGAGACATCGCGTTTTGATCGTTTTGCCACACAGATATTGCGCGGCGACAGCCGGAAAGCCCAAACGTACATGAGCGATGACGAGATCGCCGGTTTGAGGCTATATCTGGATTCCGCGAAAACGCAGTGCTTGCGTTGCCACAACGGACCCCTTTTCACTAATCATGGTTTCCACAACATAGGCACTGCCCTCGACGACCGGGGAAGGATGGATATGGGTCGAATAGTTGGTTTGAGCTCGGCGCAGCACGACCCGTTCAACTGTCGCGGCGGGTACAGCGATGTGCCGCCAGGTGAGTGCGACGAGTTCCGTTTCGGCAACGACACTCACGCGTCGATGGGAGCGTTCAAGGTGCCGTCACTGCGCAACGCAGGGCTCACCGCGCCCTATATGCACGACGGCAGATTCGCGACGCTCAAACAGGTTGTCGACTATTACCGCAGTCCGCCGGAAGCGAATGTAAGCGGGCACGAATTGCCGGTACTCGATTTGACCGAGCGGGAATCCCGCCAACTTGCCGCGTTTATTGGCTCGCTGGACGATTCTGAAAGATAGGCGGAGAGACGCGGAAGCCGGAGGTAGGCATGGGTTGCCCGATATGCCGGGCTCCTGCTGCAACAATACGGTGGCGAACATGCCCGGGCGCGGTGCCTTTTCCACTGGCCGATGGGAGCGTCCAGCTTGCCGCGGTACTTTTGGTCCTGCGGCTGATGTCCGGTCACCAGGCGCACACGCGCTGATTACAACAACCTGTGCCCCTGCAGTGCGCGCACCGCGGTCGATGGCTCGACGTCTGGCAGCAGTCTTTCATCGGGAACGAGCTGACCGAGCTCCGCACGGAGTGGCAGGACGCCTGCCCAAACCGGAATCTCGTAGTCGTCGTCTTCGTCGCTCGGTGGCCCCGCCGACACCTTCGCCGACGCCGCCGAAATCTCGAGTTCGATGACGCCGGTCATTTTGATCTCCCGTTCGTGGGGAGCGCGAAGCTCGTCCCAGCGCCCCGGCATGAGGTGTTCGCTGATGATTTTCATGGCGTGCAGTTTTTTGTCGCGGTTTTCAATGAGGCGCGTTGTTCCAAACACGGTAACCGACCGGTAGTTCATAGACGAATTGAAGGCGGAGCGCGCCAGTACGATGCCGTCAATCAGCGTGACGTTCAGACAAGCTTCCGGGGCTTTCTCGAGCATGCGAATGATGCGAGCCTTGCGGGCACCGTGCAGGTAAATGACGTCGTCCTCGCGCCCGTAGATCATCGGCACGACGACCGGTCTGTCGCTTCCGCCGAACGCAACATGTGCAACGAGGCCGGCGTCCAGGATTCGATACACGGTATCTTTGTCGTAATGCGCTTTTTCCCGCAGCTGTCTGACAGTGTTTTGTTCGTCGGTCTGATAGTTCTCGGTCACTTGAATCATCCTTGTAAAAAGCGCGGCGCCAGGGTCAGCGCGACAATGGACACCAATACGATCCCGGTGACGTTCAGCGCCAGACCGGCGCGCGCCATTCTCGGGATCGTGAGCAGCCCGGAGCCAAAGACGATGGCGTTCGGCGGCGTCGCGACGGGCAGCATGAAGGCGCAGCTTGCGGCAAGCGTAACCGGAACCGTCAGCACGATGGGATTGATGCCGGCCTCGATCGCGATTGCACCGACGACCGGCAGGAAGGTTGCGGTAGTGGCGATATTGCTGGTCAGCTCGGTCAGAAAGATGATCATCGAGGCCGCGCAGACGACGAGTATGGCCACCGGCAGCATGCCGAGATCCGTCAGGCTGCTGCCGAGCCACGCGGCAAGCCCTGTGTGGCTGACGGCGCCCGCCAGCGACAGACCGCCGCCAAACAACAGGAGGATGCTCCAGGGTAGTTTTTCCGCATACCGCCAGCGAATCAGCATCGGGTCGCTTTTGTCGCCGCTTGGGATCAGGAACAGGGCAATCGCGCCGGCCATCGCGATACCCGAATCGTCCAGCGCTTCGAGACCCGGAACCTTCGTCAGGACCGGGCGCATGATCCAGGTGACGGCGAGCGCGAGAAAAACGTAGCCGACCCGTTTTTCGGGCGTTTTGATGCCGCCCATGTCGTTTTTCATTTGCCGTAGCGTAGCCCGGCCTTCCGCGGACGTACGGAAATCGACTTTGAAGACCACACGGGTGAGCATCAGCCATGCCAGCGGAGCCATGACGAGGCTGAGCGGCACGCCCACGGTCATCCAGCGCGCAAAGTCGATTTCGACGCTGTAGGTGTCCAACATGAACGCCGCCATCATCGCGTTCGGCGCGGTCCCAACAAGCGTGGCCATCCCGCCGATTGTCGATGCGTAGGCGATACCGAGCAGCAGCGCGTACTGGAAATCCGATTTCTGTGCGTCGCTCAGGCTACCGACGGTTGCATGGATAACGGTGATGACGGACACGCCGATCGGCAACAGCATCATCGTGGTCGAGGTATTCATGACCCACATACTGAGCAGCGCGCTCGCCAGCATGAAGCCGCCAACCAGCGACCGCCCGTTCCCGCCGACGTGCTGGAGTATCGTTAGCGCAATCCGCCGGTGAAGGTCCCAGCGCTGCATCGCAAGCGCAACGACGAATCCGCCGAGAAACAGAAATATGACCTTGTTGGCGAACGGCGCGGCCGTGTCGTGGATATCGGCAATGCCGAGCAGCGGAAACAGCACGAGCGGCAGCAGCGCGGTTATCGCGATAGGGACCGCTTCGGTCGCCCACCAGACCGCCATCCATACACCCATCGCCGCGGTGCGCCATGCCGCCGTCGATAGTTCCTCCGGGGGACCCATCGCCAGCAGGATCAGCGCCAGAAACGGACCGAGCAGGAGTCCGATTTTCTGATGCCGCGAGCGGCCGTTCGCGTTCGTCTGAGACACGTTCAGTCATTCTCTCCAAGTGTTGACGCAGCAAAGCTGCAGAGCGTATCGCGTTTCAATGGCCTGGCGCCAAGGATTCGCGATCACGATCGCGATACGGCGCCCGCGCGCACCGCTATTTGGGCGGAAGGTCACCAATAAACCCACATGTAGTACGTAACTCGCTTTGAGACACAAGATGTAGTAGCATTTTCCGCGTACCAAGTCGGTACGCACGGAGATGAGGTGTTTTAAGGCAATATCGGCGTGATCGCCATACAGGATGCAGGATTCGGTGAGCGTGCCGGCGTGATCCCTCTCATCATCGCCGGTCGTTCCGATGTTTTCGGTTTGGTTCCGATCGGATCGCAAGCATCAGCCGGAACGCGATCACGGGGTAAAGAACAGACTAGACTGAACGATTCAGAAACTGGATCTTCGCGCTCGTTCGACCGTTAATCTGATCGACGTCTTTTGCACCTTCTGCTTCTTTGCCGCCCAGGACACTGGGCGGCTTTTTTATCGCTCAATGGATTTGCGGCGCATTTCTCATGCACGGTGAGCTTGTGCACAATGGCCGCGTGATCAATCTCCCGGTCGGTGCGCAGGTCGAATGCTTCGCGAAAACGTCCATCTCGTGCTACATGCGGCGGTGCCGGCCGTCGTCGCCGCCGTGTTCTATCGCAGACGTTTCCTGCGCGCCTGGCTGATACTCATGTCGACGATGCTGGTCGATCTCGATCATCTGCTGGCCGACCCGGTGTATGATCCGGGTCGTTGCAGCCTGGGTTTTCACCCGCTGCATACATACCCGGCGATTGCGGTCTACGCCGTTGCCGCGTGCTGGCCGAGACTGCGGCTCATCGCCTTTGGCCTTTTGATTCACATGGCGTTGGACGGTATTGATTGTGTTTGGATGCGCTACTAAAACCTATCGCAAACCGGATCTTGGCCGTCTGTTGGTTGCCGCCTGTGCGTGTATCGGTCTGGCGGCCTGCGCCTCGTCACCGTCCGAGTTGCCCTATCCTGCGTTCATACAGGCCGATGAACTCCCCGATATATTTATCGCGGGTCTGCCCGGTATCCGCGCCAAACGGTTCGCCGGCAATCCCGATACCCGCCGCTCCAGCAACCTGCTGACGCTGCCGCCGGACTGGACGTTCTCGACGGGCGGCTTGCCGGATAAGAGCGTCGAAATTTACGTGTTGGCCGGCGCCGTGACGCTCGGTGAGTTTACCCTGCAGCCCGGCAGCTACGCGTACGTCCCGGATGGTTCGACCGGCGTACCGATGCATACCGACGGCGGCGCGCAAATCCTGTATTTTCTCGATGACGCCAATCCGGCCTCGGTGATCCGCACGCCGATCATCTCGAGCCGGAGTATCGTTCCTTGGCTGCCCGTCTCCGACGATCCGAACGATTTCGGAATTTCGACAAAAGCGCTTCGTGACGACCCCGGCAGCGGTGCGCGCACGTGGCTGTTGCGTATCGATCCCGGTGCGATCCGCCCGTGGCAGAGTCTGTCCGTGGTAGAGGAAGGTTTCCTGCTGGAGGGCAACTACCTGCACAGTGAATGCATCGACGGAAAGGCGTCCACGGCGGCTTACACACCCGGCGGTTATTATCACCGGCCGGCCGGCGCCGTGAACGCCGGGCCGGACAGCGCCGCGATCGAACCGTCGGTGTGGCTGGTCAGAACGCTGTCCGCCGGCAAGACGACGGTGCACGCCGGGTGCCCGACCGGCGCGGCCCGCTAAATCGGGGCCGTTACATTGGGTCGCTCGTCAGGACGAGTTCCTGAAGGAGGAGCGTAGACCGTTCACTTTTTGACGAATCTCGTGATGCCGGCGCCCAGCTTCATGAGCTTTTGCAGAGTGGGCGTCGGTACGTCGCGAATCTTGTCGTACCACTCGCTGGTCGACTCGACGAACGCCAGCATATTCGTAATTCGCTGCTTCGTGATCTCGTCGGTCGTGTTCTCGGCCTCGACGTCCTTCGCGCACGAACGGAGCATCGAAAGCGTCGGGTTGAGCTCCCGCTTCTTGCGCTGCTCGATGATGATTCGGAACAGGTCCCAGACATCGTGCGGCGACTCGAAATAATCGCGCCGGTCGCCGAGTATGTGCGTCATCTTCACGAGGCCGTAACTCTGCAGTTCCCGGATGCTGGTGCTGACGTTGGAGCGGGCAACCGACAGGATGTCGACGATTTCGTCGGCGCGCAGCGGCCGCGGAGACAGGTACAGAAGGGCCTGTATTTGCGCAACGGTCCGGTTGGTGCCCCAACGGGTGCCCATTTCTCCCCAGTGCAGGACGTAACGCTCGACCGCGGGTGACATCTCCATCGGCTTCACTCCTTTCAGTCAAGACTGAAATTTAAGAAGCAACAGGGCCGGCGTCAAGGGCGGAGGCGGGCGTAACTCAACCCGGGGTCCGGCAGACCAGCACCGCTCTCAGCGGCGCGGGCCAGTCTTCGACGGTTCGGGTGGGGTTTTTGGCGTCCAGAGCGTCGGCCAGGGACTCAAAAGCCATCCATTCGGTGCTTCGCTGCTCATCCGACGTGGTCGGCGTGCGGTTGGTGACCGCGGCGTCGATGAAACCCGCTCGACGCAGCCAGACCAGGAGTTCGGGCGCGCTGGGCAGGTGCCAGACGTTGCGCATCCTGGCATAACGGTCTTCCGGCGTGCGTGAGAACGCGGTGTCTCCGGGGAGAATCAGGGTTTCGAGCACCAGTTCGCCGCCGGGGCGCAGCGTCTCGCGCAGCTGGCGAAGGTGGTCCAGCGGTGAGCGCTGGTGGTACAGAACCCCCATCGAGAAGACCGTGTCGAATGCGCGAGGACGCGGCGGGAGGTCCGCGAGCCTCAGCGGCAAGACGTGCACGGCGAGCAGGTCGAAGAATCGGCACAGCGCCTGGAACTGCAGGACGTATACGAGGGTCGGGTCGATGCCGATGACGGCCCTGGCGCCGGCACCCTTCATGCGCATCGCGTAATAACCGTTCCCGCAGCCCACGTCCAGGACGAGGCGATCCGTCAACGGGCTCATGGCGGGCTCGATGCGGTCCCATTTGAGGTTCGACCGCCACTCCGAGTCGATCAGCAGATCGCCGATCCGGAACGGCCCTTTGCGCCAGGGACTAAGTTTCAGCAGCGCCGCCCGGACGGCGGCCCTTTCCCCGTCGTTCAAATCGAACGAAGCGGAGCCGACCGCCGCGGTCTCGAGGTCCGGGTGCTGCCGTCCTACCTCCGGAAGACTGTTGAGGGCGTCGCGCCAGTCCCGCAAGTTGCCGTGAGCACGATCCGCCATTCGTTCGGTGATCAGCGGCTCGAGGTTCGACGCCCAATCGCCGAGGCCTTCGGCGTCCAGCGTCGCGAATACCGCGGACAGGTCCAGCATGTTCAGCGGATCGCGATGAGGGAAACGAAATTGAAGTGGCGCAGCCAGACGCCGACGTGGCGAAAGCCGGCGTCCTGGAGCCGCTTTTCGTGAGTGGCGACGCTGTCCGGGATCAATACGTTTTCGAGCGCGGCCCGCTTGCGGCTGATCTCCAGTTCGCTATAGGCGTGCCGCCGCTTGAAATCGTGGTGCAGTTCAACCAGCGCCGCTTCGACCGCCGGATCGTCGTGAATCACTTTTTCCGACAACACGAACACACCGTCGCTGCGCATGCCTTCGGCGATGCGGTTGATCATGCGCTGGCGGTCGCGAGGGGCCAGGAACTGCAGGGTGTAGTTCATGACGACCATCGATGCGTTCACGATTTCGATGTCCCGGGCGTCGCCGCAGACGAGTTCGACCGGCACGGCGCCGTCGTCCTCCGCAAGGATTTCCCGGCAGCGCGTAACCATCGCCGGAGCGTTGTCCACGGCGACAATCTCGCACCCGGTGCTTGCGATCCCATGCCGGATTGCGAGCGTGGCGGCGCCGAGCGAGCAGCCCAGGTCGTAGCAGCGGCTGTCGGCCTGCACGTGACGCCTCGCGAGCGATTTTATCGCCCGGATCGAGGCGCCGTACCCGGGAATCGAGCGGCGCAGCATGTCCGGGAATACACGGGCAACGGACGCCGAGAACTCGAAAGGTCCGTCGTCGTCGTCTGCTTGCGGGGTGTCGGCGTAAATCCGGTCGCGTTCCATGTCGGCGTTCTCGGCTGTCGCGGTAGCACGTTAAAGACATTCTAGTGCCGTGGGCGGATTGACGCACCGCAAACCGCGGGGGGCGCGATGCCGCCCGCCGCGGCATCGCGTTGCGGGACGATCCGGCCGCGTTCCCGGACTTGCAATTCGCCGAATCGGCACAACACAATGGCGCTATGTTGACCAGCTCGCAGCGACAGCGGCATGCCGAACTCGGAATCCCGGAGAATTACGCGGCCGACGGCCGCCTGCCGTATTACGCGGAGGCGACCGATCTGGTCGAGGTAGGGCCGAATCTGGTCGGCCGCATGCAACGACTGACGCCGCTGGCGGCCGCCCGCTGGACCGAAATGTCCCGGGCCGCGCAGGCCGACGGACTGACGTTGATGGTGGTCTCGGGGTATCGCAGTTTTGACTACCAGGCCGCCCTCATCCGCAAGAAACTGGACGCCGGGCAGGCGATCGCCGATATCCTGACCGTGAATGCGGCGCCGGGATACAGCCAGCATCACGCCGGAACGGCCGTTGACGTCGCCTCGCCCGGCAGCCGACCGCTGACCGAGGAATTCGAGGAATCGGACGCGTTCGCCTGGTTGGTGGAGTCTGCCGCCGGATTTGGCTTTGCGATGACCTATCCACGCAATAATAAATACGGTTTTGTTTACGAACCGTGGCATTGGGCGCTTGCCGAGGACTGAGACCCGCCGATTCCGGCGCCGGGGCGGCTGCGACCGGCTTTGATATGGGCTCTGGTTGTTGACAGTGGCCCGGAGGACTTAGACAATAGCCGGCTTGTTTCCGCGGAGGGGTACTCAAGCGGTCAACGAGGGCAGACTGTAAATCTGCTGGCTATGCCTACGTAGGTTCGAATCCTACCCCCTCCACCAGTTCTGGGTTTTGGTGGACGGCGGTCGCAAGTCTAGCAGAAACAAAGACTTGTAATCGAACCCTGGTAAGAGAAGCTACCGCGGGATGCAATCTTTAGAGGATAGCCGCGCAGTCGCCTTGGTGGGAAGGCACACAATGAGATTCCGAAATCCGGACGGTTTTACTTCGAGGACTGTCAGGATTTTTGCGCGCCATAAGAAATGAGTTCGTGGCGGGCGAGATCGTTGCAGGCGGAAGTGGAGAGGAATAGCAGGTCCTGCGGATTTAAACGAAGCTGCGGTGACGAATTGCGGGTGTAGTTCAATGGCAGCCTGGAGCGGCGCTGCCCTTGCAGTAAACCGCGGAAGTGGAGAGGAATAGTAGGTCCTGCGGATTTAAACGAAGCTGCGGTGACGAATTGCGGGTGTAGTTCAATGGCAGCCTGGAGCGGCGCTGCCCTTGCAGTAAACCGCGGAAGTGGAGAGGAATAGTAGGTCCTGCGGATTTAAACGAAGCTGCGGTGACGAATTGCGGGTGTAGTTCAATGGCAGCCTGGAGCGGCGCTGCCCTTGCAGTAAACCGCGGAAGTGGAGAGGAATAGTAGGTCCTGCGGATTTAAACGAAGCTGCGGTGACGAATTGCGGGTGTAGTTCAATGGTAGAACCTCAGCCTTCCAAGCTGATGATGTGGGTTCGATTCCCATCACCCGCTCCAGATGGAAGGTTGTGCTGACGCCCGAGGTGATGGCAGCCATTGGCCCACATAGCTCAGGGGTAGAGCACTTCCTTGGTAAGGAAGAGGCCCCCGGTTCAAATCCGGGTGTGGGCTCCACGAAATCAGGGGTCACTGGGCGGAATATTTAGACGATCGACCGATGATCCGACAATAACTGACGAACACGTTTTAACGAGAGTAAGAACATGTCCAAAGAGAAATTTGAGCGTACGAAGCCGCACGTAAACGTAGGGACGATTGGTCACGTGGACCACGGGAAGACGACGTTGACGGCGGCGTTGACGAAGGTGATGGCGGAGCGTCACGGCGGGGAGGTTCGGGGCTACGATCAGATTGACAATGCGCCGGAGGAGAAGGAGCGTGGCATCACGATCGCGACGGCGCACGTGGAGTACGAGAGTGACAACCGTCATTACGCGCACGTTGACTGTCCGGGTCACGCGGACTACGTGAAGAACATGATCACGGGAGCGGCGCAGATGGACGGAGCGATCCTGGTTTGTTCGGCGGCGGACGGTCCGATGCCGCAGACGCGGGAGCACATTTTGTTGGCGCGTCAGGTGGGTGTTCCGTACATTGTGGTGTACCTGAACAAGGCGGACCAGGTGGATGACGAGGAGCTGTTGGAGCTGGTGGAGATGGAGGTTCGCGACCTGCTGTCGACGTACGAGTTTCCGGGAGACGACACGCCGATCGTGACGGGATCGGCGTTGAAGGCGTTCGAGGGAGACACCTCGGAGATTGGTATTCCGTCGATCGAGAAGCTGGTTGAGGAGATGGACAGCTACATTCCGCAGCCGGAACGTGCGGTGGACGGTGACTTTTTGATGCCGGTGGAAGACGTGTTTTCGATATCGGGTCGAGGCACGGTGGTGACGGGTCGTATCGAGCGCGGGATCGTGAAGGTAGGTGACGAGATCGAGATAGTGGGCATCAAGGACACGGCGAAGACGACGTGCACGGGCGTGGAGATGTTCCGCAAGCTGCTTGACGAAGGACAGGCGGGCGACAACGTTGGCGTATTGCTGCGCGGCACGAAGCGCGAAGAGGTTGAGCGGGGTCAGGTGCTGGCGAAGCCGGGCTCGATCACGCCGCACACGAAGTTTGAGGCGGAGGTGTACATTCTGACGAAGGAAGAGGGCGGTCGTCATACGCCGTTTTTCAAGGGATATCGTCCGCAGTTTTATTTCCGCACGACGGACGTGACGGGAGCGTGCGAGTTGCCGGACGGTACGGAGATGGTGATGCCGGGCGACAACGTACAGATGAAGGTTGAGTTGATTGCGCCGATTGCGATGGAGGACGGTCTTCGATTTGCGATCCGCGAGGGCGGCCGCACGGTGGGCGCCGGGGTGGTTGCGAAGATCATCGAGTAGGCGTGGCTTCGGTCGGCATGGGACCCTTCGTTTTGCATGGGACCCTTCGACAGGCACACTTGCTGATGAGATGGGCGCTTCGGGACTCGATTGACGGTAGGGATATTTTTGGATTTCGTGCGTTTGCGACAGCTACGAAGTGCTGTGCAGACCGTTGGCAGGAGAGGTTCTACGGAGTAGGCCAGTAGCTCAATTGGCAGAGCGGCGGTCTCCAAAACCGCAGGTTGGGGGTTCGATTCCCTCCTGGCCTGCCAGTTTGCGAAAGCAGCGGCAGGGCGCAGAAGGCGCTGAGTTGTGGCATGACGGTGGATCTCCTGAATCACGGCGTAGATGGGAGAAAGCGTCGTTCGGCACAAGGTTGCTTAAGTGGGGTTTGTTTTTTGAGCGGCCAATCGCTTCGGAACGCGATTGACGGTAGGGACATTTTTTTAGTTTTGCGCGTTTGCGAATACTGTGAACAACTCTTCGTTTAGCACACTTGCTAATGAGTTGAGCGCTTCGGGACGCGATTGACGGTAGGAATTTTTTGGGATCTCGTGCGTTGGCGACAGTTAATGCCTCCAATGCCAATTGAACACACTGCGGTACTATTGACGTGGCAACAGTGACAACACAATCCAGCGAGTCCGGCGTACTCGACATATTGAAGCTGCTCATTGCGGCGGGTGTGCTCGTCGGCGGTCTTTTCGCGTACTACTACTACATCGAAATCAGCCTGCCGTTACGTGTACTGATGGTTTTGGGCGGCACCGCCGCGGGCATCGCAATCGCCATGACCAGCACTCAGGGCAAGCGTCTCTGGGCGTTTATTCAGGGGTCGCGAATTGAAATCCGCAAGGTCGTCTGGCCGACGAAGCAGGAAACGACGCAGACCGCCATCGCCGTGTTCATCTTTACGCTCATCATGGCGCTGTTTTTCTGGGGCCTGGATTCGTTTTTGCTTTGGCTTACCAGAACGCTGGTCGGGAGCTAACGGTGGGGACGGAAGAGTTGAATCCGGCAGCAAAGCGCTGGTACATCGTGCATGCCTACTCGAACTTCGAGCACAAGGTCAAGAGTTCGTTGGAGGAGCGCATCAAGCGCATGGGCCTGGAAGACAGGTTCGGCGAGATTCTGGTCCCGACCGAAGAAGTGGTCGAGATGAAGGAAGGCAGCAAGCGTCGCAGCGAGCGCAAGTTCTTCCCGGGTTACGTACTGGTGCAGATGGAGATGGATGACGAGACCTGGCATCTCGTCAAGGAAGTGCCGAAGGTGCTGGGCTTCATCGGCGGGACGAGCGACCGTCCGGCGCCGATTAGCGAAGCGGAGGCGAATCAGATTCTGCAGCGCGTGCAGGAAGGCGCCGACAAGCCACGGCCGAAAGTGCTGTTCGAGCCGGGCGAGGTGGTTCGCGTCATCGACGGTCCGTTCAACGATTTTTCCGGGGTCGTGGAAAAAGTGAATTACGAAAAATCTCGCCTGCAGGTGGCGGTGCAGATCTTGGGCCGGTCAACGCCCGTCGAGCTGGATTTCGGCCAGGTGGAGAAGGGCTAGACCAGCGGAGCACGCGGCGGCCACTGCCGAAAAGACACGATTACGTATCGTTGGAGCCCGTCCCTGACGGGCGACAGCGATGTCGAAAACAGACGAGGAGCCGTCAGGCGCTTGAACTCGAGGAGAAACTAACATGGCCAAGAAAGTTGCTGGCTACATCAAACTGCAGGTGCCTGCAGGTCAGGCAAACCCGAGCCCGCCGGTCGGTCCGGCGTTGGGTCAGCACGGTGTAAATATCATGGAATTCTGCAAGGCGTTCAACGCAGAGACGCAAGGCGTCGAGGCCGGCCTGCCGATTCCCGTCATTATCACCGTTTACAACGATCGTAGTTTTACGTTTATTACGAAAACGCCGCCGGCAGCCGTGCTGCTGCGCAAGGCCGCCGGCATCGGCAAAGGTTCGGGGACTCCGAATACCGCCAAAGTCGGAAAAGTGAACCGAGCGCAGCTCGAAGAGATTGCGACGACGAAAATGCCGGATCTGACGGCGGCTGACATGGACGCGGCGGTTCGTACGGTCGCGGGCACCGCTCGCAGTATGGGGATCGATGTGGAGGGTGTTAACTGATGGCCGGCATGACAAAACGTAAGAAAGCGTCGGCTGAGAAGCTGGACCGAAACAAGGCTTATGCGATCGATGATGCATTGGGTCTGGTCAAGGAGTTGGCGACCGCAAAGTTCCCCGAAAGCATCGACGTGTCGGTGAATCTCGGCGTCGATCCGCGGAAATCCGACCAGGTGGTCCGTGGCTCTACGGTGTTGCCGAACGGCACCGGCAAAACGGTGCGTGTCGCGGTATTCGCTCAAGGCGAGAACGCCGATAAAGCGAAAGCCGCCGGCGCCGATATCGTCGGTTTCGACGACCTCGCGGACAGCGTGAAGGGCGGCGAAATGAATTTCGACGTCGTCATTGCAACGCCGGACGCGATGCGGGTGGTCGGCCAATTGGGCCAGATTCTCGGTCCGCGGGGTTTGATGCCTAACCCGAAGGTGGGCACGGTGACGGCCGACGTCGAGTCCGCGGTCAAGAATGCAAAAGCGGGGCAGGTGCGCTATCGCACCGACAAGTCGGGCATCATTCATTGCCCGATCGGTCGCGCCGATTTTGAGGTGCCGGCGTTGAAAGAGAATCTTTCGGCGTTGCTGACTGATCTCAAGAAAGCGAAGCCCGCGGCTGCCAAAGGCCAGTATTTGAAGAAACTGACAGTGTCCTCGACGATGGGGCCCGGCGTGTCCGTGGACCGGGGTACCGTTGACGCCTGAGTCCGATGTACGACGAGGCTCGACTGGATGTGTCAGTAGAACAGGCGACCTTGGGCGCCTGAAGGAACGTATTCCGGGCGGCTTTGCCGTCCGGGCTACGAGTGAGAGGCCGGTACGGCCGGTTCCGACAATCGCCGCACGGCGGTTTGAAGGATCGGCGGTTTCCGGTCTTCATCGAAGACCGTAGGTGATCGGGCAGGGCCGGAAACCCTGTTGATCTTAATTGGAAAACTGCCTACGCAGATGGTGTTACCTGAGTCGGATTGACTGAAGAAGTCGTTTGGCGACGGTCGCTATCTAGATGAGGTCGCTCGGGGCCTCGCCTGGCAACAGGCGGGGCTCGTTGAAGAGTGACGCTGGGAGGACGGGCCTCAAAATCCGTCCATGTTGTGACCGTAAGCCAGGAGAACTGCATGGCGCTGAGACTCGAAGACAAAAAGACGTTTGTCAAAGAGGTGAATGCGATTGCAGGCGACTCTGTCACCGCCGTTGCGGCGGAATACAGAGGTTTGACTGTTGCAGAAATGACGGAGTTGCGAAAGGAAGCCCGCAACTCCGGCGTGTACCTGCGTGTCGTGAAAAACACGCTGGCGCGCCGGGCCGTCGAAGGCACCGAGTTCGAGTGTATGCAAGACACGCTCAAGGGGCCGATTCTGCTCGCGTTTGCAAAAGACGATCCAGGTGCCGCTGCCAGGGTAATCAAGGACTTCGCGAAAGAGCACGATGCTCTGAAAGCGGTGTCGCTATCAGCCGGTGGGCAGCTGTTGCCCGCGTCCGATCTCGGGAAGTTGGCGGATTTGCCGACGCTCGATCAGGCGCGCGCGATGTTGCTCGGCGTGGTGATGGCGCCGATGACCAAGCTGGCGCGTACGCTCGCCGAACCGGCCGCAATGGTTGCGCGGACTTTGTCCGCGCGCGGAAACGGGGAAGCTGCGTAGCGAGTGGTGCCGGGAATTTTGGGACTTACTGATTCAGGAAATTACGTTAGAGGAATAACCGACATGGCATTGTCAAACGAAGATCTGCTCAAAGAATTGAGCGCAAAACCGATTATGGAAGTAGTTGAGCTCGTCAAGATGCTCGAAGAAGAGTGGGGCGTCTCCGCGGCGGCTCCCGTCGCTGTTGCTGCGGCGGCAGCCGGTGGTGACGCGGCTGCGGCTGCCGAGGAAAAAACCGAGTTCGACGTTGTGATGACCAGCTTTGGCGGCAACAAGGTTGCCGTGATCAAGGCGGTCCGCGCAATCACCGGGCTTGGCCTCAAGGAAGCGAAGGACACCGTAGAAGGGGCTCCCTCGACGATCAAAGAGGCGGTTTCCAAGGACGAAGCGGAAGAGCTCAAGAAGCAGCTTGAAGAAGCCGGCGCCAGCGTCGATCTGAAATAATCGACCGGCGTGGTACTGGTCCGCGACTTCAACGGCAGCCGGTGGGCCAGCACCACCGGTCTGCCTTTTTGCGTTCGGGCTTCGGGCAATCGCCCCGTGCAGGGAAGAATCGACTATGCGTCCCGGGAACGGCTTCTGCCGCGCCCGGCGGCAAAAAATTGCAAACGTGACAGTGGTGTTTCGGCGGCGGGTTTCCCGTCGGCGGGCGCTACCTAAATCGAAGGTAATCTCGAATGGCCTATTCATTCACAGAGAAAAAGCGTATCCGCAAGAACTTCGGCAAGCGGGCAACCATACTGGACGTGCCGTATCTGCTTTCCATACAGCTGGATTCGTATGACAAGTTCCTGCAGCTGGGTGATGGTGACGAAAAGCGCAATGAAATCGGCTTGCACGCGGCGTTCCGGTCCGTGTTTCCGATCGTCAGCTATTCCGGCAACGCTGCTCTCGAATATGTGAGTTATCGCCTGGGTGAACCGGTATTTGACGTCAAAGAATGTCAGATGCGCGGCTTGACCTACGCCGCGCCGATCCGCGTAAAAGTTCGCCTGGTGATTTACGACAAGGAAGCCAGCGGCACGCCCAAGCCGGTAAAGGACATTCGCGAGCAGGAAGTGTATCTCGGCGAGATGCCGTTGATGACCGATCACGGTACGTTCGTCATTAACGGCACCGAGCGCGTCATCGTGTCGCAGCTGCACCGGTCGCCCGGCGTGTTTTTCGACCACGACAAGGGTAAGACCCATTCGTCGGGCAAACTCTTGTTCTCCGCGCGCATCATCCCCTACCGCGGCTCATGGCTCGATTTCGAGTTCGATCCGAAGGATTGCGTGTTCGCGCGTATCGATCGTCGCCGCAAGCTGCCGGTTACGATAATCATGCGGGCGCTCGGCCTGTCCAACGAAGAAATGCTCGACATCTTCTTCGACACCAACGATTTTTATCTGTCGGATACGGAAATACGCATGGGGCTGGTGCCCGAGCGGCTGCGCGGCGAGACGGCGATGTTCGACATCAAGCTCGGTCGTAAAGTGATCGTCGAGGAAGGTCGTCGGATCACCGCGAAACACGTCCGGGACATGGCCCAGTCCAAGGTTAACGACCTGGTCGTGCCGCAGGAGTACCTGCTCGGCAAGGCGCTGGCTCACGACGTCGTCGATACCGAAACCGGGGAGCTTCTGGCGGCGGCCAACGACGAGCTGACCGAGGAACTGGTCGAGGGGCTGATCGAGAAAGGCGTCGAGCATATCCGGACGCTGTACGTTAACGACCTGGATCACGGACCTTATATCTCGAATACGCTCAGAATCGACCCGTCAACGACGCGGCTCGAGGCGTTGGTCGAGATCTATCGCATGATGCGACCGGGCGAGCCGCCGACGAAAGAGGCCGCCGAAAACCTGTTTCAAAACCTCTTTTTCAACGAAGAGCGCTACGATCTGTCGGCCGTCGGCCGGATGAAGTTCAATCGCCGCGTCGGTCGTGATGATTCGGAAGGCACCGGCGTCCTCGATACGAACGACATTCTGGACGTACTGAAGACCCTGGTCGATATTCGTAACGGTAACGGGACGGTCGATGACATCGATCACCTGGGCAACCGGCGCGTGCGCAGCGTCGGTGAAATGGCGGAAAATGCGTTCCGCGTCGGTCTGGTGCGTGTCGAGCGCGCCGTCAAGGAGCGGTTGACCCAGGCGGAGACGGAAGGCCTGATGCCGCAGGAGATGATCAACGCCAAGCCGGTCGCGGCGGCGGTCAAGGAATTTTTCGGTTCCAGTCAGCTGTCGCAGTTCATGGACCAGAACAACCCGCTGTCGGAGGTGACGCACAAGCGCCGCGTGTCGGCGTTGGGTCCGGGCGGCCTGACCCGCGAACGCGCCGGGTTTGAGGTGCGGGACGTGCACCCGACTCACTACGGCCGCGTTTGCCCCATCGAAACGCCTGAAGGCCCGAACATCGGCCTTATCAATTCGCTGGCCGTTTACGCCAGGACCAACGAATACGGTTTCCTGGAGACCCCGTATCGCAAGGTGGTAAAGGGCAAGGCTACCACCGAGATCGTTTACCTGTCGGCTATCGAGGAAAGCAATTTCATCATCGCGCAGGCAAACGCCGAACTCGACAAAAACGGCAAGTTCCTGGAAGAGCTGGTTTCCGTGCGGCACAAGAACGAGTTCACGCTGTCCGCACCCGACGGTATCGACTACATGGACGTCTCGCCACGTCAGATCGTGTCGGTGGCGGCCGCGTTGATCCCGTTTCTCGAGCACGACGACGCAAACCGCGCGTTGATGGGCTCGAACATGCAGCGCCAGGCGGTCCCGACGCTCCGCTCCGAGGCGCCGTTGGTCGGTACCGGAATCGAGCGTGCCGTTGCGGTCGACTCGGGCGTAACGGTCGTCGCAAAACGCGGCGGCAAGGTGGATTCGGTGGATGCATCGCGGATCGTCGTGCGCGTGAACGACGACGAGACCGACGCGTCGGAATCGGGTGTCGATATCTACAACCTGACGAAGTACACGCGCTCGAACCAGAACACCTGCATTAATCAGCGGCCGCTCGTCAGTGAAGGCGACCAGATCGCCAGCGGCGACGTTCTTGCGGACGGACCGTCAACCAACATGGGTGAACTGGCCCTGGGCCAGAATCTGCTGGTCGCGTTCATGCCCTGGAACGGTTACAACTTCGAGGACTCGATCCTGATATCGGAACGTGTCGTGCAGGAGGACCGCTTCACGACCATTCATATCGAGGAGCTTTCCTGCGTCGCTCGGGACACGAAGCTGGGTTCCGAAGACATCACCTCGGATATCCCCAACGTTGGTGACGCGGCGCTCGCCAAGCTCGATGAATCGGGAATCGCGTTCATCGGTGCGGAGGTCAAGGCCGGCGATATTCTGGTTGGCAAGGTCACGCCAAAAGGCGAGACGCAGCTTACGCCGGAAGAGAAGCTGTTGCGGGCGATTTTCGGTGAAAAGGCATCCGACGTAAAAGACACGTCGCTCCGCGTACCTCCGGGCATGGACGGAACGGTCATCGACGTACGCGTATTCACTCGGGACGGTGTTGAGAAAGACATGCGTGCGCTGTCGATCGAACGGTCGGAGCTGGAGAGTGTGCGAAAGGACCTGGACGACACGCTGCGCATTCTCGAAGAGGACATTTACGAACGTGTGGAACGTATGCTGGTCGGCAAGATGGCGCAGGGCGGGCCGAACAAACTTGCTTCGGGCAGCAAGATCACGAGCGCCTACCTGCAGGAAGTGCCGCGTGAGCAGTGGTTCGAGATTCGCCTGAAGAACGACGAGGCGAACGAACAGCTCGAAAAGGCGTCCGAGCGGCTGAAGTCGCAGCGCGCCGAATTCGATCGCCGTTACGACGAGAAAAAGGCGAAAATCACCGCGGGCGACGATCTCGCGCCGGGCGTGTTGAAGATGGTCAAGGTTTATTTGGCCGTCAAACGCCGGGTACAACCGGGTGACAAGATGGCGGGACGTCACGGCAACAAGGGCGTGATCTCGACAATTGTGCCGGTGGAAGACATGCCGTATCTCGAAGACGGCACGCCGGTCGACATCGTGCTGAATCCGCTGGGCGTGCCTTCGCGGATGAACGTCGGCCAGGTTCTCGAGACTCACCTCGGCATGGCCGCCAAAGGCGTCGGTAAAAAGATCAACGCGATGTTACGCGCGCAGGAGTCGGTGACGAAAATTCGGCAGTTCCTCGAGAAGGTCTACAACACCACCGGGGGCAGAGAGGAGCAGATCAAGTCCTTGAGCGACGCGGAAGTGCTGGAGCTTGCCGGAAATCTCGTCAACGGCCTGCCGACCGCAACGCCTGTGTTCGACGGCGCGGCCGAAGCGGAGATCAAGAACCTGCTCAAGCTCGCCGACCTCGGCGAAAGCGGTCAGACGCGTTTGCACGACGGACGCACGGGTGAGAAATTCGATCGGGAGACGACCGTTGGTTATATGTACATGTTGAAACTCAATCATCTGGTTGACGACAAGATGCACGCCCGCTCAACCGGACCTTACAGCCTTGTTACGCAGCAGCCGCTGGGCGGTAAGGCGCAGTTCGGCGGCCAGCGCTTCGGTGAGATGGAGGTCTGGGCGCTCGAAGCCTATGGCGCGTCCTACACCTTGCAGGAAATGCTGACGGTCAAATCGGACGACGTTCAGGGGCGCACCAAGATGTACAAGAACATCGTGGACGGTGAGCACGAGATGGACGCCGGCATGCCGGAATCCTTCAACGTGCTCGTCAAAGAGATTCGTTCTCTCGGTATCAACATTGAATTGGAAACAGACTGATGAAAGATCTTCTGAAGCTATTCAAGTACCAGAATACTGTCGATGACTTCGACGCGATTCGCATCGGCCTGGCGTCGCCGGACATGGTTCGCTCGTGGTCTTTCGGTGAAGTCAAAAAGCCGGAAACGATCAACTATCGTACCTTCAAACCGGAACGGGACGGGCTGTTCTGCGCAAAGATTTTCGGTCCTATCAAGGACTACGAGTGCCTGTGCGGAAAATACAAACGCCTGAAACACCGCGGGGTCGTGTGCGAGAAGTGCGGTGTCGAGGTGACGCAGACAAAAGTAAGGCGCGAGCGCATGGCGCATATCGAGCTCGCCAGCCCGGTTGCGCATATCTGGTTTTTGAAGTCCCTGCCCAGCCGCATCGGGTTGATGTTGGACATGACGCTCAGAGAAATCGAGCGGGTGCTGTATTTCGAGGCGTTCGTCGTGGCCGATCCGGGCATGACTCCGCTGGAGCGCGGTCAGCTGCTGACCGACGAGATGTACCTCGAGGCAATCGAGCAATACGGCGACGAGTTCGATGCCCGCATGGGCGCCGAAGCCGTGCGCGAGATGCTGATGACCATAGACTTGCAGCGCGAAGTTCTTCAGGTTCGCGAGGACATCGGTGCGACGCGTTCGGAAACCAAGATTAAGCGGCTGTCCAAACGGTTGAAGCTGCTCGAGTCGTTCATCGAGTCGGGCAACAAGCCTGAGTGGATGGTGTTGACCGTGCTGCCGGTGCTGCCGCCCGATTTGCGGCCGCTCGTACCGCTCGATGGCGGTCGTTTTGCGACTTCCGATCTGAACGACCTCTACCGCCGCGTGATCAACCGAAACAACCGCCTGCGCCGGTTGCTGGAGCTGAACGCGCCCGACATCATCGTGCGCAACGAGAAGCGCATGCTGCAGGAATCCGTTGACGCCCTGCTCGACAACGGGCGCCGTGGTCGCGCGATCACCGGCACCAACAAGCGCCCGCTGAAGTCGCTTGCCGATATGATCAAAGGCAAACAAGGGCGGTTCCGGCAGAACCTGCTCGGGAAACGAGTGGATTATTCCGGCCGCTCGGTGATCGTCGTTGGACCCACGCTGCGGCTGCATCAATGCGGCCTGCCGAAAAAGATGGCCCTGGAGCTGTTCAAGCCGTTCATTTTCTCGAAGCTGCAGCTCAGAGGCGAGGCGACGACGATCAAGGCGGCGAAACGGCTGGTCGAACGGGAAGGCGGCGAGGTCTGGGATATTCTCGAAGAGGTGATTCGCGAGCATCCGGTCCTTTTGAACCGCGCGCCGACGCTGCACCGCCTCGGCATCCAGGCATTCGAGCCCGTGCTCATCGAGGGCAAGGCCATTCAGCTGCACCCGCTGGTCTGCACGGCGTTCAATGCGGACTTCGACGGCGACCAGATGGCCGTGCACGTGCCGCTGTCGCTGGAAGCCCAGCTCGAAGCGCGCGCGCTGATGATGTCGTCGAACAACATCCTGTCGCCCGCCAATGGCGACCCGATCATCGTGCCTTCGCAGGACGTGGTTCTGGGGCTTTATTACATGACTCGCTCCAAGGTCCACGCGAAGGGCGAGGGCATGGTGTTCGCGGATATCGACGAAGCGCGTCGTGCCTACGAAAACGGCGTCGTGGAGCTGCACGCGAAGGTCAAGGTGCGTGTACCGTTGCACGAAGCCGGTTCAGACGACGAGGTCGCCACGATCGAAAAGCTGGTTGAGACCACGGTAGGTCGCGCATTGCTGTCGACGCTGTTACCTGCGGGTCTGAGTTTCGACGTAATCAATCGCGATATGACGAAAAAAGCGATCTCGAACGTCATCAACTCGTGTTATCGGAACCTTGGGCTGAAGAAGGCCGTCGTATTCGCCGACCGTCTGATGTACACGGGATTCCGTTTTGCGACGATCGCGGGTATCTCGATCGGCGTCAACGACATGGTCGTGCCGGAGTCGAAAGAGTCCATTCTCGCGGACGCGGAGGCCGAGGTTAAAGAGATCCAGGAGCAGTACTCGTCCGGTCTCGTGACCGAAGGCGAGCGTTACAACAAAGTGGTCGACATCTGGTCGCGCACCAACGACCAGATCGCCAAGGCGATGATGGACAAGCTCGGTTCGGACACCGTCAAAGACGCCGAGGGCAACGACGTCAAGCAGGAATCGTTCAACTCGATCTACATGATGGCGGACTCCGGTGCTCGTGGCTCCGCCGCGCAGATCCGGCAGCTCGCCGGCATGCGCGGTCTGATGGCCAAACCGGACGGTTCTATCATTGAAACGCCGATCACCGCCAACTTCCGCGAAGGCCTGGACGTACTGCAGTACTTCATCTCCACGCACGGAGCCAGAAAGGGTCTGGCGGATACGGCTCTGAAGACCGCAAACTCCGGCTATCTGACCCGCCGCCTGGTGGACGTCGCTCAGGACCTGGTCGTCACCGAACTCGACTGCGAAACACGCAACGGGGTCGCGATGGCGCCGCTGGTTGAAGGCGGCGACGTCGTCGAGCCGCTGCGCGAGCGTGTATTGGGTCGTGTATTGGCCGAACCCGTGCTTATTCCCGGCACCGACAAGGTCGCGTTCGATGCGGGTACGATGCTGGACGAGGCAGGCGTGGCCCGGCTGGAGGACCTCTCGATCGACCATGTGCTGGTTCGTTCGCCGATTACCTGTGAGATCCGCTACGGCGTCTGCGCACAGTGTTACGGCCGCGATCTTGCTCGCGGCAAGAGGATCAATATCGGCGAGGCGGTCGGCGTGATTGCCGCACAGTCTATCGGAGAGCCCGGCACGCAGTTGACCATGCGCACCTTCCACATCGGCGGCGCCGCCTCCCGGTCCGCCGCGGTGAACAACATCGAGCTGAAGAACACCGGTGTCGTCAAGCTCAATAACATCAAAACCGTGCACCACCAGAAGGGTTATCTCGTCGCGGTGTCCCGTTCGGGCGAGATTTCGGTCATCAACGAGCACGGCCGCGAGCGCGAGCGTTACAAGGTGCCCTACGGTGCGACGATCACCGTTGAGGACGGCGCCGAGGTCAGGCCGGGACAGATTGTCGCCACCTGGGATCCGCACACTCACCCGGTCATCACCGAGGTGGCGGGTGACCTGCGTTTCGAGGACTTCATCGACGGCGTGACCGTTGCCGAGCAGGTGGACGAGTTCACCGGTCTGACGAGCATTGTCGTACTGGATCCGAAGCAGCGCGGCAGCACGGGCAAGGACCTGCGGCCGATGGCCAAGCTGGTCGACGCCGACGGCAAGGAAATTTGCTTCGCAAACACGGAAATTCCGGCCGTTTACGCGTTGCCGGCGGGCGCTATCGTGACCTCCAGTGACGGTGCCAAGGTGTCCGTGGGCGACGTTATCGCTCGCATTCCGCAGGAGTCTTCCAAGACTCGTGACATCACCGGCGGTTTGCCGCGTGTCGCCGACCTGTTCGAGGCGAGAAAGCCGAAAGATCCGGCGATCATGGCCGAGCATACCGGCACCGTCAGTTTCGGAAAGGAAACCAAGGGCAAGCGTCGCCTGGTCATTACCGACGAGTCCGGCGAGAGTCGCGAGGACCTGATTCCGAAGTGGCGTCACCTGAACGTATTCGAGGGCGAGCAGGTCGTTCGCGGCGAAGTCATTGCCGATGGTGAGCCGAATCCGCACGACATTCTGCGGTTGCAGGGCACCGAAGCGCTGGCCGATTATCTCGTCCGCGAGATCCAGGACGTTTATCGTTTGCAGGGCGTGAAAATCAACGACAAGCACATCGAGGTCATCATTCGGCAGATGCTGCGCAAGGTGAACGTAGCCTCGGCCGGTGACAGCAACTTCCTGCGCGGCGAGCAGATTGACAAGGCGCGCGGGCTGGAGGTGTGCGAACAGCTGGAAGCACAGGGTAAGGAGCCGTTGACCGTCGAGCCGATGCTGTTGGGTATCACCAAGGCATCGCTGGCGACGGAGTCGTTCATTTCGGCGGCGTCCTTCCAGGAAACCACGCGTGTTCTGACCGAAGCGGCGGTGCGCGGTTTGCGGGACGACCTGCGGGGATTGAAGGAAAACGTCATCGTCGGTCGCCTGATTCCGGCCGGAACGGGCTTCGCGCACCATGCGGAGCGTCGTCGTACCCGCGAGCAGGATCTGGCCGATCAGCTCAAGGAACTCGACGAGGCCGCCGAAGCGGAGGCCGTTTTCGGCGCCGGAGAGGACGCCGGAGATGCGCCTGCGGAAGCAGGCGGAGACGCCGCCGAGGCCGCCGACGTGGTCGAGGAAGGCACCGTTGCCGCCGTCGACGGTGTCGAGGAGTCTCCGGCAAGCCCGTAGGCCTTGCGCCACGGCGTTTTCGTCCGCTTGACAGTGCCGCGTGGCCGTCAATACAATCGCGGCCCTTAACCCAAAGGGCCCGCTTTAGGCGGGCCCTTTACAACTCAGGGCGAAGCTAAACCAAGTGCCTGAAAAATAAAGGGTTACTGTGAGAGCTTGGCTAACACCGCACACTGGGCCACGAGGGTTCCGGCGCGCGGTCGTGCGCGTTTCGGCGCGCGCGGCACACGCACTTTTAGATAGAAGTGTCTTTTTTGTACACAATGGAAAGAGAGCAGGCCCATGGCCACTACAAATCAACTGGTTCGTAAACCCCGCAGCCGCAAGGCTGTAAAAAGTACGGTCCCCGCGCTGGACGCGAGCCCGCAGAAAAGAGGCGTTTGCACCCGGGTCTACACGACGACACCCAAAAAGCCGAATTCGGCGATGCGGAAGGTCGCCCGCGTGCGTTTGACGAACGGATTCGAGGTGACGAGCTATATTGGTGGAGAGGGTCACAACCTGCAGGAGCACTCGGTTGTGCTGATCCGCGGCGGCCGTGTAAAGGACTTGCCGGGTGTTCGCTATCACACCGTTCGAGGCACGCTCGATTGCGCCGGTGTGGGTGATCGCAAGCAAGGGCGCTCGAAGTACGGTACGAAACGACCGAAGTGATCCGATTACCGACTATTTGCCAAAAGATTTCAGAGTAAAACCATGTCAAGAAGAACACAGGCTCCCAAACGCGCCATTCTCCCGGACCCCAAGTACGGCAGTCAGCTGTTGGCGAAATTCATGAATATGATCATGAACGACGGCAAGAAGTCCGTTGCGGAACGTATCGTATACGGCGCGCTCGAACGGATCAGCGAAAAGGAGACGCACCAGGACGAAAAGGCGCTCGAATTGCTGGAAACTGCGTTGGAAAACGTCAAGCCGGTGGTCGAGGTCAAGTCTCGCCGTGTCGGCGGCGCGACCTATCAGGTGCCGATCGAGGTACGGCCGCAGCGTCGCCAGACCCTGGCCATGCGTTGGGTCATCGATGCCGCCCGCAAGCGCAGCGAGAAATCGATGGCGCATCGGCTGGCGCACGAGCTGATGGATGCCGCCGAAAACCGTGGTGCGGCCGTCAAGAAGAAAGAAGACACGCATCGCATGGCGGAAGCCAACAAGGCGTTTTCACACTACCGATGGTAAGTGTTGCTCCTCTTTCCAGGACAAATTCCGTGGCCCGCACGACTCCCATTGAGCGTTATCGCAACATCGGCATCATGGCGCACATCGATGCCGGGAAAACGACAACGACCGAGCGTGTGCTGTTTTACACGGGCGTGTCCCACAAAATAGGCGAGGTGCACGACGGCGCAGCCGTGATGGACTGGATGGAGCAGGAGCAGGAGCGCGGCATCACGATTACTTCGGCTGCGACAACCTGTTTCTGGGAGGGTATGGACCGCCAGTTCGACGAGCACCGTATCAACATCATCGATACACCAGGGCACGTCGATTTCACGATCGAAGTCGAGCGCAGCCTTCGGGTGCTGGATGGCGCGATAACGGTGTTGAGCGCCGTTGACGGTGTCGAGCCGCAGACGGAGACGGTCTGGCGCCAGGCCAACAAATACAGCGTGCCGCGCATGATCTTCGTCAACAAGATGGATCGTGTCGGCGCGGATTTCCTGTGGGTCGTCGAACAGGTCCGGGGCCGGCTCGGCGCGACCGTGGTTCCGATTCAGCTGCCGATCGGCGCTGAGGACGAGTTCGCGGGCGTCGTCGACCTGATCCGGATGAAGGCGATTTACTGGGACGAAGCAAACATGGGCGTTACCTACGAGGAGAGGGACGTCCCGGAAGATTTGCGGGCGGAGGCGGAGTCCCAGCGCGAGAAGATGATCGAGGCGGCGGCGGAGGCCGATGAGGAGCTTCTGGAGAAGTTTCTCGAGAACGGCGAGCTGACCGAGGAGGAGATCCGCAAAGGATTGCGTGCACGCACGCTCAGCGGCGAAATCGTCGTCGCCATCTGCGGGACGGCCTTCAAGAACAAGGGCGTGCAAGCGATGCTCGACGCCGTCATCGAATACATGCCTTCGCCGGTTGACGTACCGGCGATTCGCGGCGTGCTCCCCGACGATAGCGAGGCCGAGCGCGGACCGGACGACAACGCGCCGTTTGCGGCGCTCGCGTTCAAGATTGCGACGGATCCGTTCGTTGGCAACCTGACCTTTTTTCGCGTCTATTCGGGCGTGCTGAACTCGGGCGACACCATTTACAATCCGGTGAAAGGAAAAAAGGAACGTATCGGACGTATCCTGCAGATGCATTCCAATGACCGGAAGGAAATCAAAGAAGTACGCGCCGGCGATATCGCGGCGGCCGTTGGTCTGAAAGACGTAACCACCGGCGACACGCTGACCGACGTGAATCACGCAATCACGCTCGAGCGCATGGAGTTTCCGGAACCGGTTATCTCGGTCGCGGTCGAGCCGAAAACCAAACCCGACCAGGAGAAGATGGGTATCGCATTGCAGAAGCTGGCGAAAGAAGATCCGTCGTTTCGCGTGCACACGGACGAAGAATCCGGTCAGACTATCATCTCCGGCATGGGGGAGCTGCATCTTGAGATCATCGTCGATCGGATGAAGCGCGAATTTCGCGTCGAGGCGAACGTCGGCAAGCCGCAGGTCGCCTACCGTGAGACGATCCGGTCCGAGGTCGAGCAGGAAGGCAAGTTCGTGCGCCAGTCCGGCGGCCGCGGCCAGTATGGTCACGTCTATTTGCGTATCGAGCCGCAGGACGCGGGTGAAGGGTATGAATTCGTCAACAGCATCGTTGGCGGCGCGATACCCAAGGAGTATATCCCTGCCGTGGACAAGGGCGTCAGGGAGCAAATGGAAAACGGCGTCATCGCGGGTTATCCCGTTGTCGACGTCAAGGTCACGCTGTACGACGGCTCCTACCACGACGTCGACTCCAGCGAGATGGCGTTCAAGATCGCCGGTTCGATGGGCTTCCGCGAAGGCGCAACCAAAGCCAACCCGGTGCTGCTCGAGCCAATCATGAAAGTCGAGGTTGTGACGCCGGAAGACTACATGGGCGACGTGATGGGCGATTTGAACCGCCGTCGCGGATTGCCGCAAGGCATGGATGATACGCCGGCCGGTAAGGTGATTCGCGCGGAAGTGCCTCTCGCCGAGATGTTCGGTTATGCGACGGATCTGCGATCGATGAGTCAGGGCCGCGCTGTGTATACAATGGAATTCTTGAAATACAATGAAGTGCCGAAGAACGTGGCCGACGTTGTTACTAATAAACCCAGTTAAACGAACTAGACGAACCAGGATAGAGTCATGTCCAAAGAGAAATTTGAGCGTACGAAGCCGCACGTAAACGTAGGGACGATTGGTCACGTGGACCACGGGAAGACGACGTTGACGGCGGCGTTGACGAAGGTGATGGCGGAGCGTCACGGCGGGGAGGTTCGGGGCTACGATCAGATTGACAATGCGCCGGAGGAGAAGGAGCGTGGCATCACGATCGCGACGGCGCACGTGGAGTACGAGAGTGACAACCGTCATTACGCGCACGTTGACTGTCCGGGTCACGCGGACTACGTGAAGAACATGATCACGGGAGCGGCGCAGATGGACGGAGCGATCCTGGTTTGTTCGGCGGCGGACGGTCCGATGCCGCAGACGCGGGAGCACATTTTGTTGGCGCGTCAGGTGGGTGTTCCGTACATTGTGGTGTACCTGAACAAGGCGGACCAGGTGGATGACGAGGAGCTGTTGGAGCTGGTGGAGATGGAGGTTCGCGACCTGCTGTCGACGTACGAGTTTCCGGGAGACGACACGCCGATCGTGACGGGATCGGCGTTGAAGGCGTTCGAGGGAGACACCTCGGAGATTGGTATTCCGTCGATCGAGAAGCTGGTTGAGGAGATGGACAGCTACATTCCGCAGCCGGAACGTGCGGTGGACGGTGACTTTTTGATGCCGGTGGAAGACGTGTTTTCGATATCGGGTCGAGGCACGGTGGTGACGGGTCGTATCGAGCGCGGGATCGTGAAGGTAGGTGACGAGATCGAGATAGTGGGCATCAAGGACACGGCGAAGACGACGTGCACGGGCGTGGAGATGTTCCGCAAGCTGCTTGACGAAGGACAGGCGGGCGACAACGTTGGCGTATTGCTGCGCGGCACGAAGCGCGAAGAGGTTGAGCGGGGTCAGGTGCTGGCGAAGCCGGGCTCGATCACGCCGCACACGAAGTTTGAGGCGGAGGTGTACATTCTGACGAAGGAAGAGGGCGGTCGTCATACGCCGTTTTTCAAGGGATATCGTCCGCAGTTTTATTTCCGCACGACGGACGTGACGGGAGCGTGCGAGTTGCCGGACGGTACGGAGATGGTGATGCCGGGCGACAACGTACAGATGAAGGTTGAGTTGATTGCGCCGATTGCGATGGAGGACGGTCTTCGATTTGCGATCCGCGAGGGCGGCCGCACGGTGGGCGCCGGGGTGGTTGCGAAGATCATCGAGTAGGCGTGGCTTCGGTCGGCATGGGACCCTTCGTTTTGCATGGGACCCTTCGACAGGCACACTTGCTGATGAGATGGGTGCTTCGGGACTCGATTGACGACAGGGATATTTTTGGATTTCGTGCGTTTGCGAGTGCGGCGGGTTGCTCTTCGTTTAGCACACTTGCTAATGAGATGGGCGCTTCGGGACTCGATTGACGGTAGGGACTTTTTTTAATTTCGTGCGTTGGCGACAGTTAATGCCTCCAATGCCAAACGAATAGACTGCGGTACTTTATAGATGGCAACAAACCAAAACATCAGGATCCGGCTGAAGGCGTTCGACCATCGGCTGATCGACAACTCCGCCCGCGAGATCGTGGATACTGCGAAACGCACCGGCGCCACCGTCAAAGGACCGATCCCTTTGCCGATGAAAAAGGAGCGTTTCACGGTATTGATTTCTCCGCACGTCAACAAAGACGCGCGGGACCAGTACGAGATCCGGACGCACAAGCGGCTGATGGACATCGTCGACCCGACGGACAAGACGGTCGATGCGCTGATGAAATTGGAGTTGCCGGCGGGGGTCGACGTGCAGATCAAGCTGAATTAGTCGCTACTGCCGCGCGCCGGCACTGTAGGAGCCCGTCCTGACGGGCGATCCACGCAAAATCAAAGGGTTACGACCGCAACGCGCAGCGGCCCGCGGCAATAGAGCGAATGCCATTGCTGCAAGGCACGACCACCGTCGCCGAAGCCCCCGGTAAGCGGGAAATGGGCGAGAAAAGCCCGCCAATCAAGCCGAAAACCGCTTGATGTCTGGTTTTCGGCGGGTATAATGGCCGGCTCGACAGGACTTGGCCGGGCCGGGAATCGGCCAGGTTCGGAAAACGGCGTCACAAAGCCCAACGCTCTGTGGCGCTTAATGTTAGGTCGCCAGGAAACCGAAGGCGTACTCGGCAAATCCCGGAAGCCGGATTTATCCGGATTGGGGTCAGCTCCTCAGCATTGGAACCGTAAGTGTTCCCCCGCGATGGCTGGCCCTTTCGCGTGCCTAGGAAGGACGAAACGCACGCAACGGTGTCGCAAAAACCCGCCCCGACGGATGACGGCGACGTCGGAAAACGTGATTGGGCGTCGTAGGAGCCCGTCCTGACGGGCGACGGCGATGCTTGAAAGAACCACTGCAACTTCGGCCAACTGTAGTCGAAGCCAAGAAAAAACTGACGTAGCAACATTAAAAACCGTTTTATTGGATGCGCCGGCCAATCGAAGTCGGTGCGAGGTTTTAGAGATGACAATTGGTCTAGTTGGCCGCAAGTGCGGCATGACTCGTGTCTTCACGGAGGACGGGGAATCGATCCCGGTCACCGTTATCGAGGCGCAGCCAAACCGAATTACACAGGTCAAGACCGTGGATAACGACGGCTATCGAGCGCTGCAGATCACTGCCGGCGCGGTCAAGCCGTCCCGCGTGTCCAAACCTGAAGCCGGCCACTTCGCCAAAGCGAAGGTTGAAGCCGGCGACCTAGTTAAAGAGTTTCGCCTTGGCGACGGTGATGAGGCGGAGTATGAAATTGGTTCCGAATTACGCGTCGATCTGTTCCGCGAGGGGCAGAAGGTCGATGTGATAGGAACCACTATCGGCAAAGGATTTGCCGGCACCGTCAAACGGCACAACTTCCGGATGCAGGACGCCACCCACGGCAACTCGCTGGCGCATCGCGCACCGGGCTCGATCGGTCAGAACCAGACGCCGGGCCGGGTATTCAAGGGTAAAAAGATGTCCGGACACATGGGTAACGTGCGGCGTACGGCGCAGAATCTCGTGGTCGTCCGAGTCGACCAAGAGCGTAACCTGCTGCTGATCAGAGGAGCCGTTCCCGGGCACAAAGGCGGCAGCGTTGTCGTTCGACCGGCGATCAAGGCGCGTGGTGAGGCGCAGGCCGCGGGAGCTGAGTCATGAAGCTGAAGATGCAGGGAAGCGGTTCTGTTGACGTCGCCGACTCGGCGTTTGCCGTGGATTTCAACGAGCCGTTGGTGCACCAGGTTGTCACCGCGTTTCTATCCGGCGGCCGCGCGGGCACCAAAGCGCAGAAAACCCGCTCGCAGGTCAGGGGCGGTGGCACCAAACCTTGGCGTCAAAAAGGCACCGGCCGTGCGCGCGCGGGCACGATAAGAAGCCCGATATGGGTTGGCGGCGGCAGGGCGTTTGCCGCAACACCTCGGAATTACAAACAAAAAGTCAATCGGAAAATGTATCGCGGCGCGATGCGTTCGGTGTTCTCCGAACTGGTTCGACAGGAGCGCCTGATTGTCATCGAATCGATCGAAATGAAGGCGCCGAAAACCAAGGAGCTGGCTCAGCTTCTCAAGAAACACAAACTCGAGAGCGTGTTGATCGTCAATGAGGCCTTCGACGAGAAGGTGTTTCTGTCGGCGCGTAACTTGCCAAACGTCGGTATTTGCGATGCGGCGTCGATTGATCCGGTGGTATTGATGCGTTTCGATCACGTATTGATAACGCTGCCGGCGCTGAAACTGGTTGAGGAGCACCTGTCATGAGCAACGCACTACGTCAGGAGCGCCTGATGACGGTCATTTACGGGCCGCATCTGTCGGAGAAAGCGCACGTTGCGGCCGAGCAGAATCAGGTCGTTTTCAAGGTTCGAACGGACGCCACCAAGAGCGAGATTCGCGCGGCGGTTGAAATGCTGTTTGAGGTCGAAGTCGACAACGTGACCGTCGTCAACTGTCGCGGCAAAGCAAAGCGTTTTGGCGCCCGTCGCGGTCGTCGCAAGGATTGGAAGAAAGCGTACGTGCGTCTTGCGGCAGATAGCCAGATCGATTTCATGGGCGCCGAGCTGGGCTGAATAGGACGGTAGAAGACAATGTCATTGCACAAATCCAAACCGACGTCTGCGGGCCGCCGTTTCCAGGTTGCCGTAAAAACGCCCGGTTTGCACAAGGGTAAGCCGGTCAGCGGCCTGGTTGACAAGAAGACCAAGTCCGGGGGGCGCAACAACAACGGCCGCATTACGGTCAGGCATCGCGGTGGAGGTCATAAACAGCGTTACCGCGTCATCGATTTCAAGCGCGACAAAGACGGCGTCCCGGGTGTTGTCGAACGTCTGGAGTACGACCCGAATCGCAGCGCTCACCTGGCGCTCGTCAAGTACGCGGATGGCGAGCGTCGTTACATCCTGGCGCCAAAAGGTATTCGGCCCGGGGCGCCGATCGCGAGCGGCGACGATGCGCCGATCAAGTCGGGCAACGCGCTGCCCATTCGCAGTATCCCGGTGGGTACGCTGATACACAACGTCGAACTGAAGCCCGGCAAAGGTGGGCAACTGGTTCGCTCGGCCGGCGGTTCCGCGCAGTTGGCGGCCAGGGAAGGAATGTACGCAACGGTCCGGCTCCGTTCGGGCGAGACGCGCAAGATTCACGCCGACTGTCGTGCGACGGTTGGCGAAGTCGGACACGGTGAACACAATTTGCGCAAGCTCGGCAAAGCCGGTGCAAAACGCTGGCGCGGCGTTCGACCGACCGTCCGCGGCGTGGCGATGAATCCGGTGGATCATCCGCACGGTGGCGGCGAGGGCCGGACTTCCGGCGGCCGGCACCCGGTGAGCCCATGGGGCACGCCGACCAAGGGTTACAAGACCCGCTCGAACAAGCGAACGGACGGCATGATCGTTCGGCGCCGGAAACGTAAGTAATATTTTATGAGGACCTGGTAGTGCCACGCTCAGTCAAAAAAGGGCCGTTCGTCGACGAACATTTGGCGAAAAAAGTCAGCGCCGCGGTCGCTGCGAACAATCGGCGTCCGATCAAAACATGGTCGCGCCGTTCAATGGTGTTGCCGGACATGGTCGGCCTGACAATCGCTATCCACAACGGACGCCAACACGTGCCCGTGCTGATCACCGAGAACATGGTTGGTCACAAACTCGGGGAATTTGCGATCACGCGCACGTTCAGGGGTCATTCGGGCGACCGGAAAACGTAGGCGTAAACTTCAGGATTGAGGAACGAGAATGCACGTTGCAGCAACACTTCGATATGCGCGAATCTCGCCGCAAAAATGCCGGCTGATTGCTGATGTCATTCGTGGCAAGAGCGTCGACGAGGCGCTTCGCACGTTGAGTTTCACGCCGAAGAAGAGCGCGCGCATCGTCAAGAAGATATTGGAGTCGGCGATCGCAAACGCGGAGCACAATCACGGTGCGGATATCGACGAGCTGAAGGTTTCGACGATCGAGGTCAACGAGGCGCCGACGTTCGGCCGCTACCGCGCGCGAGCAAAAGGTCGTGGCACGCGCATCATCAAGCGGAACAGTCATATCACGATTCGGGTGGGTGACGAATAGTGATTGCGGCATTTGGATTTATCCCAGCAGTTCGACTGGGCGACGAGTAAAGAGAACGTAACGTTATGGGTCAAAAAGTACATCCAACGGGTATTCGCTTGGGGATAGTCAAGGACTGGTCGTCCAAGTGGTACGCCGACACGCAGACGTTCCCCGAGTACGTCCGCACTGACTACGAGCTTCGGCAGTTCATCAAGGAGAAGCTCAAAGATGCGTCGGTCAGCCAGATAAACATCGAGCGTCCGGCGAAAAAAGCCAATATCACGATCATGACCGCGCGACCGGGGATCGTAATCGGCAAGAAGGGCGAGGACATCGAAAAGCTGCGCGCCGACGTTGCGCGGCGGCTTGGGATGCAGATCAATGACGTGCGCATCAATATTTCGGAGGTGCGCAAACCGGAATTGGATGCGCAATTGGTTGCGGAAGGTATCGCACAGCAGTTGGAACGTCGCGTCATGTTCCGGCGTGCAATGAAGCGAGCAGTGACGAATACGATGCGCGTCGGCGCCGAAGGTATCAAGGTTAAGGTCGGCGGTCGTCTGAACGGCGCTGAGATCGCGCGTTCCGAATGGTATCGGGAGGGCCGCGTGCCGCTGCACACGCTGCGGGCGGACATCGACTACGGTTTCGCGGAGGCGATGACCACGTACGGCGTGATCGGCGTCAAAGTTTGGATTTTCAAGGGCGAAATTTTCGACAAGCCCGAGGCGGCGCCGGCCGAGCCGCAGGAAAAGGCGGCCGCTGCGCGCTAGAGGAACGAACAGATGTTACAGCCAAAGAGAACCAAGTTTCGCAAGCAGATGAAAGGCCGCAATCGGGGTCTTGCGCAACGCGGCAGTACGGTGTCGTTCGGCGAATTCGGCCTGAAGGCGACCGAGCGCGGTCGGCTGACCGCGAGGCAGATCGAGGCGGCTCGACGTGCGATGACCCGCCACATCAAACGTGGCGGCAAAATCTGGATTCGTGTTTTTCCCGACAAGCCGATCACGAAAAAACCGCTCGAGGTTCGTCAGGGTAAGGGTAAGGGCAACGTCGAATACTGGGTTTGTCAGATTCAGCCGGGACGCGTGCTTTACGAGATGGAAGGCGTGTCGGAGGACGTGGCGCGCGAAGCGTTTCGCCTGGCCGCTGCAAAACTTCCGTTCCCGACCACCTTCGTAACGCGGCAGGTGATGTGATGAAAGCGAGCGAATTACGTGAGAAATCGCGGCAGGAACTCGAGGCGGAACTGGTCGAGCTGAGGCGTGAGCAGTTCAATCTGCGTATGCAGGGCGCAACCGGTCAACTGGCTGCGAATCACGAGCACAAGCGAGTACGTAAAGACATCGCCCGCGTGAAGACCGTTATCGGTGAACTCGCGCGGCAGAGTGAGAAGCAATGAGCGAAGAAGTAAAAAGCACAGAGCAGCGGGCCAAGCGCACGGTGGTGGGCCGAGTCGTCAGCAGCAAGATGGACAAGACGGTTTCCGTGGCGATCGAGCGCCGCATCAAACACCCGGTCGTCGGCAAGTACATTCGCCGGACGACGAAGGTGCTTGCGCACGATGCGAAAAATGAGTGTAACGAGGGCGACCGAGTTGCGATTAGCGAATGCCGGCCGTTGTCCAAGAACAAGGCGTGGCAGGTTGTCGACGTCGTAGAGCGTTTTGCAAGCTAAGCGTTGACTGCTGCATAACGACGTGAAAATTAGTGTGATCGACGGAATTAAGTCATGATTCAGATGCAGACGGTTCTTGATGTGGCCGACAACTCAGGCGCAAGGCGCATACAGTGCATCAAGGTGCTCGGTGGGTCCAAGCGTCGCTACGCCGGCGTCGGCGACGTCATCAAGGTGAGCGTCAAGGACGCTATTCCGCGGGGCAAGGTCAAGAAGGGCGAAATCTACAATGCCGTTGTCGTACGTACTCGTAAAGGCGTGCGTCGTAAAGACGGTTCGCTGATTCGATTTGACGGTAATGCGGCTGTGCTCTTGAACGCGCGTCTGGAACCGATTGGTACCCGTATCTTCGGTCCGGTAACTCGCGAGCTGAGAACCAGCAAGTTTATGAAGATTATTTCGCTGGCGCCTGAAGTTCTTTAGCTTCGAGGGTGACGGCGGGAGTGAATACATGAATAAGATCAGACAGGGCGATGAGGTTATCGTGATCACGGGCAAGGACCGGGGTCGGCGTGGAACCGTGCGGCAGATCTTCAAAGATCAGCGGGTGCTCGTGGAGGGCATCAACATCGCAAAGAAGCACAAGAAGGGAAATCCGCAACAGGGTATCGAGGGTGGGATCGTCGACCAGGAGATGCCGCTGGATATCTCAAACGTCCAGGTCTTCAATCCGAAGTCGAAAAAGGGCGATCGTGTTGGGATCAGAATGTCTGATAACGGTACCAAGGAGCGTTTCTTCAAATCGACCGGCGACGCCGTCGATATTTGAGAAAGAACAGACAAGGCGTCGTAGGAGCCTGTCCTGACGGGCAACAAGCGGTGTCGATGGGAACGTAGAAATGTCCAGATTGCAGGAACAATACAGCACTGAACTCCGAGACAAGATCCAGAAGAAGCTGGGCCTTGAAAACGTGATGCAGGTGCCCGAGATCTCCAAAATCACGCTGAACATGGGCGTGGGCGAGGCCGTGGCGGATAAAAAAGTGCTCGAGAATGCGGTTAATGACCTGACGATGATTTCGGGTCAAAAGCCCGTGAAGACGCTGGCGAGGAAGTCCGTCGCCAGCTTCAAAATACGTGACGGTTATCCGATCGGCTGCAAGGTGACGCTGCGACGGGAGCGCATGTACGAGTTTCTGGACCGGCTCGTGAATATCGCCATTCCGCGTATTCGCGACTTCCGGGGCTTGAACCCGAAAGGCTTCGACCGGCAGGGCAACTACAGCATGGGTGTCACCGAGCAGATCATCTTTCCGGAGATCAACTACGACAAAATTGACGCGATCCGCGGTCTCGATATCACGATTACGACCACGGCGCGCAACGTTGAGGAAGGTCGTGCGCTTTTGGAGGCGTTTAACTTTCCGTTTAAGAGGTAGGTAAGGCAGGCGAGGATTGTAGCTCGGGGTTGCGACGGTGTTTGGTTAGGCAGCTATTTGAGTTTTACGACAACGAGTTTCACGAATAAGCATCGGGGCCCGACAGTTTTTGACGACGCAATTATGAACATCGGGGCCCGACGATTTCTTAATTAGCCGCGATACGTTTGACTTAAGGTACTAATTAGCATGGCAAAAAAATCAATGATCCAGCGCGAATTGAAACGCGAAAAGCTGATACGGCGGTACGCCGCGAAGCGTGCGGCATTGAAAGAGATCATTCGCAGCGTCAATACGAGCGACGAAGACCGTGCCGCGGCGCAGCTCAAGCTGAATTCGCTGCCGCGGGATTCGAGCCCGTCACGGGCGCGTAATCGCTGTGCGATTACCGGACGCCCGCACGGAGTATACCGGAAGTTCGGTTTGGGTCGAAACAAGCTGCGTGAGGCGGCCATGAAAGGCGAAATCCCCGGTTTGACCAAGGCGAGCTGGTAAGCCGAGCCGGTACACGAGGAAAAGACATGAGTATGACTGACCCAATAGCGGACATGCTGACCAGGATACGTAATGGTCAGAATGCCAAAAAGCTCAGCGTCACGATGCCGTCGTCGACTGCCAAAGTTGCCGTTGCGAAGGTGTTGAAGGAAGAAGGTTACATCACGGACTTTTCGACCGAGGCCGACGGCCCGAAGTCGAGCCTGACCGTCGAGCTCAAGTATTTCGAGGGCCAGCCCGTCATCGAAAAGGTTCAGCGCGTCAGTAAACCGGGCCTGAGGGTTTACCGTGGAAAAGAGGACCTGCCGAAGGTGCTCGGCGGCCTCGGCGTTGCGATCGTGTCAACGTCTGCCGGCGTCATGAGCGACCGCGACGCGCGGAAAAAGGGAATTGGTGGTGAGGTGCTTTGCATCGTTTCCTGATGCATCGAAGTCCGCTAGAAGAGATTTAGACGATGTCCAGAATTGCAAAAGAACCGGTTCAACTGCCGAGCGGTGTCGAGTTCAACCGAAGCGGCTCCGCGGTGACCGTAAAAGGCAGTAACGGCACCCTGTCGATGGAATTGAATTCCGAGGTGGAGCTGTCTCAGGAAGACAACGTTCTATCGGTGAAACCGCGTTCGGGTTCGCGTTTTTCGACGGCGATCGCAGGGACTACGCGTTCGCTGCTGGCAAATATGGTGCAGGGCGTATCGCAGGGCTTCGAGAAAAAGCTGCAGCTCGTCGGCGTCGGCTACAGGGCGCAGGCTCAGGGCAAAAAACTCAATCTGACTCTGGGATTTTCGCATCCGATCGTTTTTGACGTGCCGGAGGGCGTCACCATCGAAACACCGAGCCAGACGGAGATCCTGGTGAAGGGCGCCGACAAGCAAAAGGTTGGGCAGGCCGCGGCGGAGATCCGCCGCTACCGCCCGCCGGAGCCCTACAAAGGCAAAGGCGTTCGCTACGCCGATGAGCGTGTGGTCATGAAGGAAGCGAAAAAGAAATAAGACTGCCGTGGCAGCATAGATTTATTGGACGAGACGAATATGAAACTCGACAAAAAGCAAAACAGACTGCGCCGTGCTCGCAAAGCACGCTCGCGGATCAAGGTGCTCGCGGTGAACCGCTTGAGCATTCACCGTACGCCGCGCCACATTTACGCGCAGGTTATCGCGCCGGACGGCGGGACGGTGGTCGCGTCCGCCTCGACGCTCGAGAAAGACGTTCGCAAGGGTACCAAGGGTACGGGTAATGCGGAGGCGGCCGCTATCGTGGGGGCGCGGATCGCGGAAAAGGCGAAAGCCGCGGGTGTTGATACGGTGGCGTTCGACCGCTCCGGCTTCCGGTATCACGGCCGTGTCAAAGCGTTGGCCGATGCCGCTCGTGAAGCGGGATTGAAGTTTTAGTTAACAGTTTTTACCAGGGCGTCCCGGGCTCGGGAGTCTAGGAATAAATCATGGCAAGAATCGAACAATCATCAGGCAACGACGACCTTCTCGAAAAACTGGTCACGGTCAATCGCGTCGCGAAAGTGGTCAAGGGCGGCCGTCAGTTCGGCTTTACCGCGCTGACCGTCGTCGGTGACGGTGACGGTCGCGTCGGATTCGGCTATGGCAAGGCGCGCGAAGTGCCTATCGCCATCCAGAAGGCGATGCAATCGGCGCGCAAGGACATGATCAGCGTGAACCTGACCAACGAGACGCTGCAATACGCGAAAAAAGGCCGGCACGGCGCCACTTACGTTTACATGCAGCCGGCATCGGAAGGTACCGGCATCATCGCCGGTGGTGCGATGCGCGCCGTGTTCGAGTGCGCCGGCGTGAGAAACGTGTTGGCCAAGAGCTATGGATCTCGGAACCCGATCAACGTGGTTCGGGCGACGATCAACGCGCTCAAAGAGATCCACTCGCCGCAGCAGATTGCTGCCAAGCGAGGCAAAAAAGTCAAGGAGATCCTGGCCTGAGCGGCGGGGCAACGGTAGAGATTTGGAATCATGGCGACGGAAAAGAAGCTCAAAGTAACTTTGCTCAAGAGCCGATTCGGGCGATTGAAGAGTCATCGGGCGTGCGTGGCGGGTTTGGGCCTGCGGAAGATTCGACAGAGCGTGACTGTTCTGGATACGCCGGAGAACCGAGGCATGATCAACAAGATTTCGTATCTGCTTGCCGTAGAAGAAATCTGAACGATAACGAGTCTTTGCGTTAGAAAATCGAATTTGGAATTCCGACATGCGTCTGAACACACTATCGCCCGGTAAGGGCGCCAAGAAAACCGGCAAACGCCTGGGTCGCGGCCATTCGGCTGGCCAGGGCAAAACCTCGGGCCGTGGTCAGAAGGGGCAGCACGCCCGTTCCGGCGGTTATCACAAAGTCGGTTTCGAGGGTGGCCAGATGCCGCTGCAACGGCGTCTGCCGAAGATCGGGTTCAATTCGCGGATGGCGGCCGACACGGCCGAGCTTCGCTTGCACGAACTTGCGATTCCGGCTGCGGACGTCATTGATATGGACGTGTTGAAAAAGGCGCGTCTCGTTCCGGCGCGAGTGAAGAAGGTCAAGGTGATCTTGTCCGGCAAGTTGGACAAGGCGGTCAAGATCAAGGGTCTGGCGGTGACGAAGGGTGCGCGGTCGGCGATCGAGAAAGCCGGCGGCAGCATCGAAGACTAAGCACCACGGGCATAGTAGGAAACACCGGGAAACGACATGGCTAAGAAGCCACAGCAAAATCCGGCCGACATGGCGAAAGCAGCGAGCAAGTTGAGCGAGCTGAGAAAGCGTATCGCCTTCCTGATCGGTGCACTGATCGTGTTTCGCGTCGGCACCTTTATTCCGGTGCCCGGCGTTGATCCAGCCGCTCTCGCGACCTTTTTCGACCAGCAGGCTGGCAATATGCTGGCGCTTTTCAACCTGTTCTCGGGCGGCGCATTGTCGCGCTTCGGTATTTTCGCCCTGGGCATCATGCCGTATATCTCGGCGTCGATCATCATGCAAATGGCCAGCATGATCGTTCCTTCCCTGATGGCGATCCGTAAGGAAGGCGAATCCGGGAAACGCAAGATTACTCAGTACACGCGATACGGCACGGTGGCCTTATCGATGTTCCAGTCGGTGGCGGCCGCCTCGTGGCTGCAGAGTCAGCCGGGCGTGGTGGTGAATCCGGGGAGCGCGTTCCTGATTACGGCGTGTATTACCCTGGTGACCGGCACGATGTTCCTGATGTGGCTCGGGGAACAGATCACCGAACGTGGTATCGGCAACGGTATTTCGATGATCATCCTGGCTGGCATCATCGCGGGCTTGCCGGCGGCGGTGGCAGGTACGGCTGAGCTGGTCCGCACCGGTGAAATGTCATCGGCGACAGCCATTCTGGTGTTGCTCGGCGGGATCGCGGCAACCGTGTTTGTCGTTTACATGGAGCGCGCGCAGCGACGAATCGCCGTGAACTACGCCAGGCGTCAACAAGGCCGCAAAATGTATGCGGCGCAGAGCACGCACCTGCCGTTCAAGATCAACATGTCCGGCGTGATTCCACCGATTTTCGCCTCCAGCATACTGCTGTTTCCGGCAACTATCGCGCAGTTCTTCGGTCAGTCGACCAACCCGAACGCCGTGCAAACGGCGCTGCAGACGGTCGGCGCGAACCTGGGCCCGGGGCAGCCGGTTTACGTGCTGCTGTATGCGGTCATGATCATTTTCTTCTGTTTCTTCTATACCGCATTGGTATTCAATTCGAAGGAAACGGCGGACAACCTGAAGAAGTCAGGTGCGTTTGTGCCCGGTATTCGCCCGGGAGCACATACCGCTGAATACATCGACAAGGTGTTGACGCGGCTGACGTTCTGGGGGGCGATTTACATTGCAGGCGTTTGTCTGTTGCCGGAAGTTTTCCGGATGTTCTACCCGAGCATACCGTTCAACTTCGGCGGTACGTCACTCTTGATTCTCGTAGTGGTCACTATGGATTTCATGTCGCAGATGCAGGCGCACGCGATGAGTCACCAATACGAGGGCATGATGAAAAAAGCCAACCTGCGCAACTACGGGCGCGGTGGGCAGCTGCGCTGAACGGCGGCGCATTAGCGGAGAGGGCTCATGAAAGTCAGGGCATCAGTCAAGAAAATGTGTAGGAACTGCAAGATCATCCGTCGCAACGGCGTTGTGCGTGTGATTTGTACGGACGCTCGGCATAAGCAGCGTCAGGGTTAACACAAAAGGTATAGATACGTGGCTCGTATAGCAGGCATCAACATTCCGTTGAACAAGCATATCGTAATCGGTTTGACGTCGATCTACGGCATTGGCAATTCGCGAGCGCGGCAGATTTGTGATGCTGCCGGCGTTGCGCAGAACACACCGGTCAAAGACCTGGCTGAACCCGAGGTTGCGAAACTGAGAACCGCGGTTGCGAACTTCGTCGTCGAGGGTGATCTGCGTCGAGAAACCTCGATGAATATCAAGCGGTTGATGGACCTGGGCTGCTACCGGGGTATTCGTCATCGGCGTGGACTGCCGTTGCGCGGCCAGCGAACCCGGACTAACGCGCGGACGCGAAAGGGCCCGAGGCGGCCGATCAAGCGGTAAGAGAATCGCCCGTCCTGACGGGCGGCAGGTAAAACGGAAACGCGGAATTACGACACATCGGGGCACAACGGCTTTTCGCTTACGCGCCATACGACCGATAAATCGAGGAATTTGACTTGGCAGAACCAAAACGCAAGAAGGTGAAGAAGCACGTCGTGGATGCGATTGCGCATATCCACGCGTCGTTCAACAACACCATAATCACGATCACCGATCGCCAGGGCAATGCGTTGTCGTGGGCAACCGCGGGTGGTTGCGGTTTCCGCGGATCACGTAAGTCAACGCCGTTTGCAGCTCAGGTGGCATCCGACAAAGCGGGTCGCGCTGCGGCTGAGTTTGGCGTGAAAAACGTCGATGTACGCGTCCGCGGACCAGGCCCGGGCCGTGAGTCCGCGGTACGTGCATTGCACGCCATCGGTTTTCGTATTCAGAACATCGAGGATGTAACACCCATCCCTCACAACGGCTGCCGGCCCCCGAAAAAGCGCCGGGTTTAGAGGCTAGAGAATGGCAAGGTATCTAGGACCAAAATGTAAACTGTCCCGTCGCGAAGGCACGGATCTGTTTTTGAAGAGCGGTGTAAGACCGCTCGAGTCGAAGTGCAAGCTGGAGGTGCCGCCAGGTGGCGCGGCGCAACGCCGTCCGCGCCTGTCGGATTACGGATTGCAGCTTCGGGAAAAGCAGAAACTGCGCCGTATGTACGGAGTGCTGGAACGCCAGTTCCGTAATTACTACAAGAAGGCCGCACAGCTCAAAGGTTCGACCGGTGAAAACCTGTTGCGCCTGCTTGAAGGCCGTTTGGACAACGTTGTTTACCGCATGGGATTCGCAACGACGCGCGGCGAAGCGCGCCAACTCGTGAGCCACAAGGGCATCGAGGTGAACGGTAAGGTGGTCAATATTCCGTCGGCGCAGTTGAGCGCTGGTGACGCCGTCAGTATTCGCGAAAAAGCAAAAAAGCAACTTCGTATCCAGAGTGCGATCGACATCGCGAGCCAGGTTGGATTGCCGGAGTGGGTGGAAGTGGATACGAAAAAAATGTCGGGTGTGTTGAAGTCGTTGCCTGATCGTGAAGACATTCTTCCCGATATCAACGAAAACCTCGTCGTCGAGTTGTACTCGAAATAGTCAGGAGGGTTTTTACCCATGCAGGAATCTGTTAGTGAATTTCTGAAACCGCGTGTCGTCAAAGTGGCGCCGGTCAACGATTTGCATGCCAAGGTCACGATCGAACCGTTCGAGCGTGGTTACGGTCACACCCTCGGAAATGCGCTTCGTCGCATTCTGCTCTCGTCGATGCCGGGTGCGGCAATCGTCGAGGCTGAGATCGACGGCGTACTACACGAATACACGAGTATCGAAGGTGTTCAGGAAGACGTCGTCGACATTTTGTTGAATCTCAAACAGGTTGCCGTGCGCATGCACTCTCGCGACACAGCCGAGTTGCGCGTGTCTAAAAAAGGCCCTGGCCAGGTAACGGGCGCGGACATTCAGCTCGACCATGACGTCGAGATCATGAACCCGGAAATCGTCATCGCGAACCTGACCAAGGACGGTGAGTTGAATATGTTGCTGAAAGTCGAGCGCGGCCGCGGCTACCGCCCGGCGACCCAGCGTCCGACGTTCGAGGAGCAGTCAGGACCGATCGGCCGCCTGCAGCTCGATGCGTCTTTCAGTCCGGTTCACCGAGTGACCTATGACGTCGAGGCTGCTCGTGTCGAGCAGCGGACCGATCTCGACAAGCTCATAATCGACATCGAAACGAACGGTACGATTGATCCGGAAGAGGCGATCCGCCGTGCCGGCAGCATACTGAAAGACCAGCTGTCCGTTTTTGTCGACCTGCAAGGGCAGGAAGAAGGCGCCGGCGCCGCTGCGGAGAATCAGGTTGATCCGATCCTTTTGCGCCCGGTTGACGAGCTGGAACTTACGGTACGCTCCGCGAATTGCTTGAAAGCCGAAAACATCATGTACATCGGCGATCTCGTACAGCGTACGGAAGTCGAGCTGTTGCGTACACCGAACCTCGGCAAGAAGTCGCTGACGGAAATCAAAGAGGTTCTCGAAGGCCACGGACTGGGTTTGGGTATGCGTCTGGAAAACTGGCCGCCGCCCAGCCTCCGCCCGGAACATGAACTCGTTTAACGATAAGGTTTAGGGAGCTTCGGGCGATTTTCGAGGCTCCGATAAAAAGGCAAGAACCATGCGTCATAGAAAATCCGGCCGCAGACTGGGCCGCAACAGTTCACATCGAAAAGCCATGTTTCGTAATATGGCTGCGTCGCTGTTGCGCCACGAAACCATAAAGACCACTTTGCCCAAGGCGAAAGAACTACGCCGGGTTGTCGAACCGCTGATTACGCTGGCAAAGGAAGACGGCGTCGCCAATCGCCGCCTCGCGTTCGATCGGCTGCGTGACAAGGAAGTGGTTGGTAAGCTGTTTTCGGATCTCGGGCCGCGCTTCAAGGAACGCCCCGGCGGCTACCTGCGTATTCTCAAAACCGGTCCGCGTCCGGGTGACGCGGCACCGATGGCGATCGTCCAGCTCGTCGACGGCCCGGTCGAGGAAGTCGCCACCGCTGAGTAGTTCGCCTGCCGTTGTGGGAGCCCGTGCTGACGGACGATCCTGCAAACGTAATCGCCGGTTGAGTATCTCGTCGGAGGATTGCTACCGGGGACCTCTTTAGGGGAATGGCTCCGGTGTTCCGTTTTATCCCTGTCTAAGGCAATGACCTATGCTCGGTCGGACGCTGGGTCCGCTTTATTTCCCCTAAAGAGGTCCCCGGCACCAATCCTCTCCGCATTACACCCTGACCGAACAGATGACTTCCACGAACTCTAGCGGTGGCAAAATCGTCCTTGTCGTTGGGGAGGTGTTTGGTGGAAATAAAGCGGACCCACTGTCCGATTGAGCTAAGGTCATTGTTATAGACGGGGATAAAACGAAATACCGGAGCCATTCCACCAAACACCTCCCCAATGGCAAGGCCGAGCACGATCGTCAAAAGAAGGGGGACCGTCCGTCAGCACGGGCTCCTAAAGGTCAGTTACCGACCCCCGCCAACTCGTTCATACGTTCGGCGAGCGTGAAATCCAGCTCGGTAATACCGCCGGCGTCGTGCGTCACCAGATCGACGGTCACCTTGTTGTAAACGTTGAACCACTCGGGGTGGTGATTCATCTTTTCCGCTTCGATGGCGGCGCCCGTCATGAAGGCGAACGCCTGCACGAAATTACCGAACTTGTAGTCTCGGTGTAGTTTCCCGTTTACGAGTTCCCAAGCTTGAACCGTGTTCAGTCGATCGGCGATTTCAGTATCGTTGAGTTTCATTGCCATGGTGTGGTCAGCCTTCGTTCTGCTGGTTGGCGGCGGCGCGCATTTCCGCTTTCAGGCGGCGCTTAACCCGCCGGCCCTTTGCCGACAACAGCGGGAGCGCGATGCGGCCAAGCGCCGGAATCAGGTACGTCAAGGTGGTGAGAAATCCGCTGATCGGCGGCATGGATCTCTCGCGTTTTTCATTTACGCAAAGTTTGAGTATTTCGTCGGCAACCTGATCGGCGGTGCTCATCGGCTGGGAGAACGTAACGTCCGTCACCGCGTCGATGTTCGCCATGATGAAACCCGTGTCGATGGGACCGGGAGACACAGCAGCTACTTTTACACCCGTGCCGGCGAGTTCCTCGCCCAGCGCAAAGGTGAACGCGCGCAGTCCAAATTTGCTGGCCGAGTAGGCCGCCGCGCCGGGCACCGGAGTGCGCCCTGCCAGCGAGGCGACGTTGATGATCGCTCCACCGCCCGATTGTTTGATGAACGGTATCGCCATGCGCGTCAAAATCATCGGCGCGCGCAGATTGACGTCGATCATCCGTCCGAGGTCGCCGGCGTCGACGCTCTCGACCGGGCCGCGTTTGTGGTAACCGGCGTTGTTGATCAGTACGTGTACGCCCTCGAACTCGAACTGGGCTTTCTTGAATAGGTTGAGGCAGGCGTCCGTGTCGCAAACGTCCATGGCGATTGTGATGATTCTCGCCTGGCCCCGAAGCTCTTCGGCCATTTCGTCGAGTTTTTTGCGGGTTCGCGCGGCCAGTACGAGATTGGCGCCGGCCGCGGCGAAACGGCGTGCCGTTGCCGCGCCCACGCCCTCCGAGCCGCCTGTGATGATGACGGTTTTGTCGTCAAAGCCGGTTTCCATCGGCGGAGTCTAGCCCGTATCCGTCACCGATTGCACGGGCTCTCGCTTGCCCTTTGTCCGCACAGCGAATTTTGCGCCCTCGGAAATACAGCCGGTATTCCGCTCGGTCGAAAATTCCCTGTGCGAACAAATGGCTGCCCGATATTCCCGCGAATCGGTGACGGATACGGGCTAGCAACCGAACCGGGACAGCAGAAGGGGACGCTCGTTTGCCCGAACCTTGCGGCGATCAGAATCGAATGTAGTCGCGGATTTTTCGCCAGAAAGACGATTCCCAGCCGTAGACCTCGAGTTGTTCGGGGTCGAACGACGTGTCGGGCAGGGCCGAGGACGGCGGAGCCTCGTCGTTTGCGGCGTCCTCGGGAAACAGCTCCAGGTCTTGCCGGCTCATGGTGCCGGTGTCGGTCAGTCCATCAACGGCCAGGCTCAGGCGAGGCAGAATCTCGTCATCGACGATATCGTCGTGAAAGACGGCATCCGGATCGAATGCTTCTTTCTCCAATACGACGCAATCGGTGAACGTTTGTTCGTTTTTGATGGTCCTACCCTCCTTTAAGCTTCTCGATACTCTAAACGTCTTATGCATAACGTGCTGTGAGACCTCTCACAACACGTAAAACCTGTCGATTTAGTGCTTATATATCATTCACTTACCAGGGAATACGCTGTTTCGCCAAGGCAGCTCCGTGGTGGACGGGCGGCAGGCGCGCCGCTAGCCGGGACGCTTATGTAAACAGGGCGCGGACCAGGTCTCCGATCGATTTCGACCCCGTCTTGTCGGCGCATCCGTATTTCTATTTGTAACAGTGTGACACGGAGTGTAAAGATCGGCCGCCCGGAGCGGTAATCAGCGTAGAATCGGGGGAGGAGCGCGGTAAACCCGGCGCAGCAATGCGGCACCACGACAAGCAGGCATTTTGACCATGATTAAAGCGAGGTTTCCATCGGCCGTGTTGGCGGCGGGTCTGGCCGTGTCTGCGGCGCTCGTCGGCTGCCAAGGCGACGAATCCCAGCAGGCCCGGCCCGGTGGTGCCAGCGGGCCGCCGACAAAAGTCGTCGCGAAGACGCTGGAGTCCCGGCGTCTCATAGACGCCATCGAGGCGCTGGGTACCGCCCGGGCGAACGAATCCATCGAGATCAAGCCGCGAATCGCGAGCATCGTGACTCGCATCGGTTTTTCCGAAGGAGAACTCGTGCAGCCGGGCGATCTCCTGGTTGAACTGGAGAACAGTGAGATTCGCGCAAATCTGGCCGTCGCCGAAGCCTCGCTGTCGGAAAGCCGCAGCATTTACAATCGCAGTGAGGCGTTGATCGATACCCGGGTTATCTCGGAGTCCGAACTGGAACAGCTCGCGGCCGCGATGCAGGTCGATGCGGCGACGGTGGAGGCGGCCAGAGCACGGCTCGAAAACACCTACATCAGAGCGCCATTTGCCGGCAGGGTCGGGTTGCGCCGCGTGAGTCCGGGCGGTTTTGTCGACACCAATACCGTCATTACCACCTTGGACGATACCGGAACGATCAAACTCGATTTCACGATTCCGGAGACCTTTCTTGCGGCAGTCTCCGAGGGCATGGCGATCGCCGCCGACAGCCTCGTTTATCCAGAGCGTGTTTTCACCGGAACCGTTGACAGCATCGATACCCGGCTTGATCCGGTGTCGCGGTCGGTGCAGGTGCGAGCGGTCATGCCCAATCCGGACGGCGTCCTGAAACCGGGTATGTTTCTGACGGTCGATCTCGAGCGCGATCGTGGCAACGCGATTGTCGCGCCGGAGGAGGCTATCGTGCCCGAGGGCGATCGACAGTACGTCTATCTGATTGAAAACGGCGTCGCGAGAAAGCAGGCCGTTGAACTCGGCCGGCGCGTGCCGGGTGCGGTGGTGCTTCTGACCGGTGCAAGCGCCGGAGACCTTGTCGTCACCGAAGGTACGCAGAAGGTTCGCGATGGAATGCCGGTCGAGATTGTGAATATCCCCGCTGGCGTCACCAGTCGCGACGCGCCCGAGGGGTCCGCCGCTCGGGTTGCGCTGCGGCGCTGAGGGCTCGTTATGCTGATATCCGACGTTTCGGTGCGCCGCCCCGTCTTTGCGGCGGTGATCTCGTTGATATTGGTGATCGTCGGCCTGATGGCGGCAACGACCATGCCGATGCGCGAGTACCCGGACATCCAGCGTCCGATCGTGTCGATCGACACCGAATATCGCGGCGCGGCGGCGGACATCGTCGAGCGTCGAGTCACGCAGATCATCGAGGACCAGGTCGCCGGCATTTCGGGCGTCGACAAAATTTCGTCGGTCAGCTACGACGAACGCTCATCGGTCACGCTGGAATTCACGGCGGATCGCGATATCGACGGCGCCGCAAACGACGTACGCGACCGCGTGTCCCGGGTTCTCGGCAATCTTCCGGACGAGGCCGAGCCGCCGGAGGTTGCCAAGCGCGACGGATCGTCCAGCACAACCATGTGGATCGATCTGTCGAGCGACACCCGCGAGATCATGGATCTCAACGACTATGCGGATCGGTACATCGTTGACGCGCTATCCATCGTCGACGGTGTGGCCCGTGTTCGCAAAAACGGTTCGCGGCGTAAGTCGATGCGTATTTGGGTCGATCCTAAGCGCCTGGCGGCCCGCAACCTCACCGTCGGCGATATCGAGGAGGCGCTGCGCCGGGAGAACGTGCAAATTCCCTCCGGTCGACTGGAATCCAGCTCGCGCGAGTTCACGCTGCGCACGAGCACGGGTTTTATCAGCGAGACGGATTTCCGCCAGCTGGTGCTTGCACGCGGTCAGGACGGTTATCTCGTCCGCCTCGGTGAGGTCGCCGACGTGGAGATTGCGCCGGAGGACGTGCGCAGTTTCTCGCGAACGGACGGCAGGTTCGGCACCAGCCTCGGCATCATCCCGCAGGCGCAGGCCAACATCCTGCAGGTCAACCGCGACGTCACGAAACGCATCGAAGAACTGCAGTCCTCGCTGCCGGAAGACATCACGCTTTCGATCAACGTGGACAACTCGAAGTTCATCGCCGCCTCGCTGAGGGAAGTGGGTAAGGCGCTAGGGCTCGCGCTGCTGCTGGTGTTTGTCGTCATCTATGCCTTCATAGGCACGATACGCGCAACCATTATCCCGGCGATAACGATTCCGATCTCCATCATTGCCTCGTTCAGCGTGATGGCAAGCCTGGGTTTTTCGATCAATACGCTCACTTTACTCGGATTCGTGCTCGCGATCGGTCTTGTCGTGGACGATGCGATTGTCGTGCTCGAGAACATTGTCCGCCGCATCGAGAAAAAAGAACCCGTGCTGCTCGCGGCAACCAACGGCAGCCGCGAGATCGGTTTCGCGGTGATTGCCACCACGCTCGTGCTGATCGCCGTGATTCTGCCGGTTTCATTCATGCCCGGTAACATCGGCCTGATTTTCGGCGAGTTCGGTATATCGCTTGCGGCCGCCGTCGCGTTTTCCAGCCTGATTGCGCTCACGCTGGTGCCGATGCTGTCGTCGAAACTTTTTGCGACGGGTCTGCACCGGGGCCGGGTAACCCACGGTATCGATCGTTTTTTCCGCGTGCTGGCAAGGGGTTACGAGCGGGTGATACGTCGCGTCATTGGTCACCCGTGGCTTGTCGTCGGCAGCGCCGTGCTGATTTTCGGCAGTAGCCTGACGCTGCTGAATTCGTTGCCCGTCGAATACATGCCGCGAGAAGATCGCGCGTTTGCCATGGTCATGGTGACGGCGCCGGATGGCTCCAGTCTCGACTACACCTTCAAATACGTCGAACAGATCGAAGAGATCATGGCAGCGGACCGGGACAAGGGCGACGTTCTGAAGGTGATGGCGCGTTCGGGAAGCTTCGGGGCCGGCGCCGACGTCAACCGGGCCATGGTCCTGGCGCCGCTGGCGGTTTGGGACGAACGGGAGCGATCGGCCAACGAGATCGTACGTAACTGGAATCGCCAGTTTCGCGAACTGCCCGGCGTTTCGGCGTTCGCGTTTGCCCCGGGAAGCTGGAGTATCGGCCAGAGCAGCCGGCCGCTGCAGATCGTCCTGGGCGGTACGGACTACGCCGAGCTTGCCCGTTGGCGCGACATCGTCATCGAGGAGGCGGGTAAGATTTCCGGGCTGTCGAATCTGCAGTCGGACTACAACGAAAAGAAACCGAAGATCGACGTTTCGATCGACAGGGATCGCGCCGCGGACCTCGGTGTGTCTTTATCGAGCGTCGGTCGCACCCTCGAATCGATGCTCGGTTCGCGTGTGGTCACAACGTTCGTCGATCGCGGCGAGGAATACCGGGTCATCCTTCAGGGCGCCGACGAGCGGCGGCAGACGCCGAGCGATCTCGATTCGATCTACGTACGCTCGGAACGCTCGGGCCAGCTGATACCGCTCTCGAATCTGGTCACGCTGAACGAAGTGGCGGGTGCGGTTGATCTCAGACGATTCGACCGGCTCCGGGCGATTACGATCAGCGCAAGCCTCGGCGAAGGTTATTCGCTCGGACAGGCCGTTTCCGATCTGGAGAATATCATCCAGACCAAGCTGCCGGATGCTGCGCAGATCAACTACGATGGCGAAACCCGCGATCTGAAAAACACCGGCAACGCGATATACTTGACCTTCCTCCTGGCGCTCGTCATCGCCTATCTGGTGCTGGCGGCGCAGTTCGAGAGTTTCAAGCATCCCCTCGTGATCATGACGACGGTGCCGCTGGCGATCACGGGTGCGCTGGTGGGGCTGCATGTCTTCGACTCGAGCATCAACGTTTTCAGCCAGATCGGCGCGATCATGCTCATCGGTCTCGCCGCCAAGAACGGCATCCTGATCGTCGAATTCGCCAACCAGCTTCGCGACCGGGGTGTGGAATTCAAGGAGGCGATCATCGAATCGTCGGTCACCCGCCTGCGGCCGGTGCTGATGACGAGCATGTGCACGGCGTTCGGCTCGGTCCCGCTGGTGCTCGCTTCGGGCGCCGGCGAACTGTCGCGGCAGGCGATTGGCGCGGTCGTGTTTTTCGGTGTCAGTCTGGCGATGCTTCTCACGCTCGTGGTGATACCGGTGGTTTACACCCTGGTTGCGAGGAAGTCGCACTCGCCGGAATACGTGGGACAGATGATCGACAAACTGGTAGCGGCCGCCGGTGGGAAACCGGCGTCACCCGCTGTGACGGATGGTTGAAACCGCCCCAATCCGCCCACGATGACGATCTGGCGTATCCCGCGGATCGCGGATTGATCTTTAGTGACTGATTCCGGTCGCTCTTCCGGACGAACTCCTACGATCGTGCCATGATTGAACCGAAAGCTGCGGACAGGCTTCGGCTAGGCAGTTAATCCTCAGTCGCCCGCAAACGCATCCCGCGTCAGGTTCTCGACGCCGCCGTCCGCCAGTACCCTGACGTTGTCCTCGATGCGGATGCCACCGAAGGGCCGCAACCAATCGACGCGCGACGGGTTCAGCATCGCGTGCCCGGGGGTGCCGCGGAGATTGTCCAGCAGCATGTCGATGGCGTAGATCCCGGGTTCGATCGTCAAGATCTGATCGGCTTCGAGCCTGCGTGTGAGTCGCAAAAACGGGTGCCCCGGCGGCCGGTCGATGATGCCGCCAGATTCATCGGCCATGAAGCCGCCGACGTCGTGCACCTGGATTCCGAGAAGGTGGCCGAGTCCGTGGGGATAAAACGCCGAGGTGACGCCGTTTGACACCAGTGCGTCAATCGAACCCTTGGCGAAGTCGAGTTCGACCAGCAATTCACCGATCTTTTCATGCGTGCCGACGTGTAGCGACGCGTAATCGACGCCCACGGAGACCTCCGCGACGATGTCCTGTTGCATCGCGTCGACGCGCTCGACCATGTCCGCGAATTCTTTGGAATCGAAAGAATAACTTCGCGTGATGTCGGACGCATAACCGTTTACCGTGGCGCCCGCGTCGATCAGGAACGAACGAATCTCGTCCGGCCGGTGCGGCGACTGATGCTGGTAGTGCAGAACGGCGCCGTTTTCGTTCAGCGCGATGATATTGCCGTAGGGGAGGTCCTGCTCGGTCTGGCCGACGGCCCGGCAATAGGCCAGATGGATGTCGAATTCGGAGGCGCCGTCCCGGAATGCGGCTTCGGCGGCGCGATGACCGGCGACTCCCCGCCGCGATGCGGCGCGCATGCACTCGATCTCGTAGGCCGTTTTTGCGCCGCGGGCGTAGTGAAGAATGTTGATGGCCGACGTCGGGTTGACGCGCTCAATGCCAAAGGCGTGGGCGTCGTCCTCGATCTCGCCGATCAGGATGCACTTCTCCCTGTCCTCCGGCAGGTGCGCGGCGATCTCGTCCAGTTTGTGCACGATGCGGATGTCGAAATAGGACGTCCAGAACCCCTCGGGCAGCGCCGGCGGGAGATGCCAGTAGTCCTTTTCCTGATAGTAGACGAGTACCGGCGTGTCGCCGGGCGTGTGAATCAGGTAACAGTAGGGCGTTCCGGTAAGCGGAAGCCAGCTTACAAAATGCGGATTCGCCTGAAACGCATAGTAGTTGTCGTCCAGAAACTTGATTTTTGGTGCGCCGGAGAAGATGACGGCGTGACTGGCGCCCGCGATCTCCAGCGCACGATCGTGCCGGGCGATGAGGGCTTCGACGTGATCCCAATACGCGGCGGCAACTGCGGTTTCGTCCACAAACAGCGAAGTATCCATGACCGGAATCATACCCTTTGAACGGCCGGACTCGCGACCCGAACGGAAGACGAAATTCGAGGCGCGGCCGGATACCGCTCCGCCGCCCATTCCACGGCCCGTTCTGGCATCATGTCAGCTTTTCAGGAGTGACCGCGGAGACATGTATGACACGTCCAATTCTGCTGGCCTTGCTGCTCATGGCTAACATAACGCCGACGTCCTACGGCTACGATCGTACGACGGGTCAGCCGTTTGCGTCCCGATCGGAGGTCATCGCCGCCAACGGCATGGCCGCCACCAGCCAGCCGCTGGCGACGCAGGTAGCGCTCGACGTGCTCAAAGCCGGCGGCAACGCGATAGACGCCGCCATTGCCGCAAATGCCGTCCTTGGACTGGTGGAGCCGACCGGCTGCGGGATAGGCGGCGATCTGTTTGCCATCGTGTGGGACGCCGAAAAAGAGGAGCTGACCGGTCTGAATGCTTCGGGTCGGTCTCCGAAGTCGCTGACGCTGTCCCATTTCCGCGAGCGGGAAATGGACGAAGTGCCCTATCTCGGGCCGCTGTCGGTCAGCGTGCCGGGCGCCGTGGACGGCTGGTTCGAGCTGCACGGTCGTTACGGCCGCCTGCCGATGTCGGAGATTCTGGCGCCGGCCATTGGCTATGCGGAAAACGGCTTTCCGGTGACGGAGGTGATCGCGTACCTGTGGGAGCGAAACGCGGAAAGCCGCGGCGAGTTTCCGGGTTTCGCCGATACCTTCCTGCCCGGCGGCGAAGCGCCCAAAAAAGGCCAGCTTTTCAGGAATCCCGGCCTGGCGAATACGTACAGGACGGTGGCCGAGGGAGGCCGCGACGCGTTTTACAAAGGCGACATCGCCCGCGCGATCGGCAGCTACATGGCGGAGAACGGCGGGTTTCTGAGCTACGACGACATGGCCACGCACACGTCGAACTGGGTAACGCCGGTGTCGAGCTCGTATCGCGGCGTGGAGGTGTACGAGCTGCCGCCCAATACGCAGGGTATCGCGGCGCTTCAGCTTCTTAACATCCTCGAGGGTTACGATCTCGCGAGTATGGGATACGGCAGTGCGGAGTACATACACACGTTCGTGGAAGCCAAGAAGGTGGTGTACGAAGACCGTGCGCGTTATTACGCGGACATGGATTTTGCCGAGGTGCCGATCGACTGGCTGGTATCAAAGGAATACGCGGACAAGCGGCGCAAGCTGATCGACCCGGACAAAGCGGCGGACGCGTACGAGGCCGGGGACGCCGTCCTGGAGAATGGCGACACGATTTACATGACGGTCTCCGACGGCGAGGGCAACATGATTTCGCTGATACAGAGTAACTATGGCGGCATGGGCTCGGGCATGGTGCCGCCGGGACTTGGATTCGGGCTACAGAACCGCGGCGCGCTGTTCAGCCTGGAGGAAGGCCACGCCAACGTGTTCGAACCGGGTAAACGTCCCTTCCACACGATCATCCCCGCATTTGCGACGAAAAACGGCAAGCCGTGGCTGTCCTTTGGCGTGATGGGCGGTTCGATTCAGCCGCAGGGGCACGCACAGATCTTGATCAACATGATCGACTTCGGGATGAACCTGCAAGAAGCGGGTGACGCCGCGCGGATTCGCCACACGGGGTCCTCGCAGCCTACGGGCGGCGTAATGACCGACGGCGGCTCGCTTTACATGGAATCGGGCATCGGTGAGGACGTGCGCGAAGCCTTGCGCAAGCTTGGGCACAATGTCGAGACCCGCAGCATCGACTACGGCGGTTATCAGGCAATCTTGTGGGACGACGAGGAGGGCGTGTATTACGGTGCGTCCGAGACGCGCAAAGACGGCCAGGCTGCCGGGTATTAGTCGATGACGCAGGAAGTCTACCTCACCGGTATCACGACGACCGGGACGCCGCATATCGGCAACTACGTGGGCGCGATTCGCCCGTGCATCGACGCAAGCCGCGACAAAAGCAACAAGAACTACTATTTTCTCGCGGACCTGCATGCGCTGGCCAAGGCCGAAGATCCCGATCGCATCGCGCGCTCGACGCTGGAAGTGGCCGCCGCCTGGCTGGCGCTGGGTCTCGACACCGAAACCGCGGCGTTCTATCGCCAGTCGGACATTCCCGAGATTACCGAGCTGACGTGGATCCTGACCAGCGTCACGGCGAAAGGGCTGATGAACCGCGCGCACTCCTACAAAGCCCAGGTGCAGGCCAACGAGGAAAGCGGAAGCCGAGATCCCGACAAGGGCATCAACATGGCGCTTTACAGCTATCCGATCCTGATGGCGGCCGACATATTGATGTTCAAGGCGACCAAGGTGCCGGTCGGACGCGATCAAAAACAGCACGTCGAGATGACGCGCGACATCGCACAGCGTTTCAATCACCATTACGGCGATCTCCTGGTGGTTCCCGAATCGGTGATCGACGACGATACCGCTGTGTTGTCCGGTCTCGACGGCCGCAAGATGAGTAAGAGTTATGACAATACGATTCCGCTGTTCGCGGAAGAGAAGCGGCTGCGGAAGCTCATCATGAAAATCAAGACGAACAGCCTGGAGCCCGGCGAGCCGAAGGAAACCGAGGGATCGACGCTTTACGACATGTTCAAGGCGTTTGCGAAACCGGACGAAGTGCGAGACGTGAAGAAGCGTTACGCCGAGGGTATTGCCTGGGGCGAAATGAAGCAGCTTCTGTTCGAGTACATCAACGATCAACTGAGCGCGGCGCGTACGGAGTATGAAAAGCTCATTGCAGATCCGGCGGAAGTCGAGCGGGAACTTGCGAAGGGTGCCGAAAAAGCGCGTGAAATATCAATCCCGTACCTCGACGAGATCCGTCACGCGGTGGGGATTCGCAAGCTGGGTTAGAACGAGTCGAACGATAGGGCACGGCTCGGCAATCAACGTGTTTGAGGCGTCGAAACGAGATGCGTGATTTACAGTCTTTTCCTACCAGCAACGAAGGGTTCGAGGCCCTGGTACGTTCAGCGCGGGTCGATCCTTCCGAGTGGGTTGGCCCCGAGTTCAACGAGAAAATAGTACTTACGTTTCTGTTTCTTGGTGGACTTCGGAAACTTGTTGACGCACCGCCGCGACTATTCGACAGGTCCTATATTGACCGGGAGTTGGCGAAGTCTAAGGAAAACCCACGATATTGGCTCGACCCCTTTGTGCCGTTGGTCGATAGGATGCTTCAAGCCGGTGTTTCGCCTGAAGATATGTCGAAGCTCGTAACGATGATGAGGAAGGAAGTCGTTGGTTCCGTATTGTACTTTCTAGACGATCCGGCGTGCGTGTATGCGGGAGATATCCCCGACAAAATGCGCTTTCACCTCTATACTGAAGACGAGAACGAGCAGCCGATTTTGGAGTCGCGATCGGATTGGTCGCTGCTGCATCAGCTGTGGAATAGTGTTGAACCCAACGACGATATGCCTGATGCGAAAGACTCTGTTTAGCAAATCGCCGCGTTGGCAGCCGGGTGGCGCCTGTCTTGCGTTGTGCGGCAGTGTTATCTTTTAGCACGAATTGTGCTTGGTGCCGATCAGCCAAAACGTTAGGCGGTACGGAATTCGAGGCGAGACTTGCGACAAGCTCGTACCGATTTGGAAAGAAAACGGAGCGAAGGCGAGTCCGTGTGCTTTCTAGGCCCGGATAGCCATAAGCTGGAAGCTCGTTGGTACATTGGAAACTCGGCTTGCATCGATGCTGTTGAAACCAGAACATGCTACTGACTGCGATCGCTGCGAAATGCTTCGGTGACCAAGGGAGCGCCTGCCGCAGCCCGTGGCAGTAAGCTAGAACGTTAGGTGGCAATCTAACTATCATGCGTTACCCGTCCTTTGCAATTCTTTTGGAGGCACTCGCCGAATTAGGGAAACACCGGCAGGTTCTTGGGAGAATGTTGCTTCTCCCTGCGCTTGCGCTAGTTATGCTCAACTTGCTTTGGATTCAGTTGCCCGAACGTCCGCCATTGGTATTGCTTTTTCTGGCAATTGAACTGCCGTTCTACGCGGTATTCGTCATTACATGCCACAGGGTAATACTGGCCGGGCCTGAATCGGTCGCCTTTAGTCGCATACATCATTGGACAATGCGCGAGACTCAATTCGTTGGAATGCTGCTGTTGTTAGTCGCCGTGTGGTTGAGCGTCGCCGCGATTGTCGGTATCGCCTACAGTCTGAGCATCGGACAATTGCCCGGCGAGCCAAATTGGGGATTGCAGACACCGCTGGCGGCAATCGTCTGCGTCTTCTTTTGGTCCAGGCTTGGCCTGGTGCTACCGGCTCGATCTATCGATCGCCTGTTGTCCATGAGCGATTCGTGGCATGCTACAGCCGGATATGGGTTGAGGATCTCAGCGGCGATATTGGCGCCTATGGCCTTGTTCTGGATACTAAGTAACGTCAGTCACTTCTTACTCCGGACAATCGATGGCTGGCTGGTGTACGTTGTAATGACCGTGCTGGACATCGTCTTGCTGGCAGTTGAGGTGGCGGTTGTTTCGGTCGCCTATCGGGGTTTGGTCCTTCGTCGTTATTTGGCGGCTGCCTAGCAAGGCATGCATTGCATGCCCGGCGGTGCCTGTCTCCCTTCGGGTACGGGCACCGTTAGGTGAATTTCTGAGATGGTGGCCCGGAAGACAGCAAACGGGCTATGAGAAGATGCTGCTTCCTGCAAATCCGTCGATCCTGCTATTCGACTGTGAGCTTCTTCGCTATAACCGGGTGGCGGAAAACCCGGACACATGGATCCGGTACACGGGATACGACATTACCATCTCAAAATGGTGTTGCGCAGAGCCGGGCTAGGAGGGGAGTTCCGATGTGCGGATCCGCTGTACAATGGACGTCGAATCAAGTTGTTTCGATTAGATGAGTCAGCATATAGCGCAACAGCAATTGCAAGAGGAGTGCGCTATGTTCTTAGTATCGGATAGGTGCTTGAGTAACGTATAGCTTTGCGCCGGTCATCCAAAACGTTACGTGGTACCGATGGTGAAGGGCAGTGGTAACGTTTTCAAATTCAATTCGTTCATTCGTTTGGTTCAGCATTGCCGTCGCTGTCTTGCACTTTGTATGGGAGACTTGGTTCCACATGCAGTGGGGCCAGTTTCTCCCGATGCTGATTGTCGACTACATTGCGATTACGCTTTTGCTGCTTGGTTCATTCGGTTTCTGGAAATGGGGTTGGGGGCCTGGTCTGCTATGTGGGGCATGGGGTTTCGAGTTCTGCCTCAACTATCGAACCTTCTTTATACGGGTCAGCCAGATTGTTGAAGGTTCTGCGAATGAGGCAACAATCAATATCGCTTATGCACTCGGAAGCATTCTCTCGATATCCGCGCTGGCGTTTGTTATCTCAGTTCTGATATGCATTCGCCAGTTTCGGCATTGAAGCATATGCCGTCTAATGAATCGTTGCTTTGCTGGAGGCCGACATGAATAGCAATTTTAGCCGGCTTTGGACATCACGCATCGGATGAGTCAGAACACAGCGTGACACCGATTGAAAAAGGAGTGCGCTATGTTTTTAGTATTGGGTGAGTGCGCAAGTAGTACTTGGTGTGGTATCAAGGCATCACCTATTGAATCTCAGTCAATAGGCGATGCCGCGATTAACGCTATCTATACCGAGCTGGATGATCATGAAATCTTCGCCTTTCGTATTTTCAATTGTCTGCAGCATTGAGTTTCTCGGTGCGTGTTCGGCCGCTCGGGATGACGCCGACGATAGTCTCGCCGGTGAGCTTAGTTCCATGATTTCAGTAGAGATTCGGGAAATGCATGCCGACAGCAGCGTTGACGTTACCGAATTTGAGCGATTGTGGTCGTTGACAGTCGACGAATATTCAGATTGCCTCGCGCAGGCACTACTAACATCAAATCGCCCGGAGTCCGATAGAGTTGTGGAGGCGCTGAATGCGGGGTTGGCTTTTCAGGACGTTGAAGACGAGATTCGTGATACCAGTCTGCAACACCAAGCCTGGGAGAACGAAATGAAACGCGAACTCAAGAACTGTGAAAGCCATTAGCTACGGGGTCGCGCGTCCGGTACGGTGTTTGTAGAAACCGGCGGCGACGCAACGCATGCCGTTGTCGCTAGGATTGCAACGGAGAAGGATAAAACATGAACGTCAGCCGGCGCGCGCTCCTGGGAGATATTACAACGCTCCACGTGGATGCAATCGTCAATGCTGCAAACTCTTCGTTACTCGGCGGCGGTACATGAGAAACCCACGCGTCCGGCATTCATGCCGGTGAACTGAAACGTCAGCTGGTAAAAGAATGCGACCCACGGTATTCCGCGTCGACGAAACATCCGGAAACCCGAACCGGGGCCGTATTCGGTGGGCACCGTTAAAGTCCATTTGGATCAATACCTGCCTGGTGGTTTTTGTGGCTTCCCTGCCATTCGCGACCAGCGTGGGTTCTGTCGTGTTGTTTGCCTTGCTTACGTACTTGACGTTGCTTTTCGGTCATTCCGTCGGCATGCACCGAAAGTTGATTCACCGAACCTACGATTGCCCTAAATGGCTGGAAAGGCTGCTTGCCTATCTCGGCGTCGTCGTCGGAATGGCCGGACCGTTCGGTGTCATCATCGTTCATGACGTGCGGGACTGGGCTCAGCGCCAGCCATCTTGCCACGACTTTTTCTCGCACCGTGCGCCGTTTTGGAAAGACGCGTTTTGGCAACTGAATTGCCGGTTCGAATTCGAGAATGCGCCTGTATTGGAGATCGAGCCGGATATCGCCGACGATCCGTTTCTGAAGTTCCTGAATCGTACCTGGGTTTTACAGCAACTTCCCCTGGGAGCCGTGTTCTTCATGATCGGAGGCTGGTCTTGGGTGGCGTGGGGCATATTCGGGCGCGTTTTCGTCAGCGTCGCCGGGCATTGGACGGTTACCTACCTTACTCACAATCCCGGCCCCGGGCGTTGGGTTGTCCCCTCCGCCGGCGTGCAGGCGTCGAATCTGCCCGGGTACGGCTTCATGACAATGGGCGAATGTTGGCACAACAATCACCACGCCTTTCCCGAGTCGGCCCGGATCGGCCTGGAGAAAGACGAGTTCGATCCCGGCTGGGAGGTAATCCGCTGGCTCGAAAACGCGGGCTGGGCGTGGAACGTAGGTCAGCCACGACCGGAAGGATCCCGAAGGGACTTGCGCATTGCGGCGTCGGCGAGGGAGGTGATGTGCGATGATTTGTAAGCTTGCGCTCATCGTGAAGAAGATCGCAATGTTCGGCCTGTCAATCGCATCCGTCGGCTGTTCCGACGCGATGGCGTCGTATTCGATGTTCTGTGATCTGAACGACCGGATGGTCTCGACGCTTGCGGAGAAAGCACCGAATAGCGTGCCGTAACGTCTGTCGGACACATCTCGCGCGCAGCTTGCATGCTATTGCATTGCAGCGGATACTGATCACCGCGAGAGAGCAACCGGCTTGTCCGTGATCCAATAACCGTTTCCGGAAAACCGGATGTCATGAATGGCGGCGTATTGCCTTCGGTTAGCGCGCGATTGTCGGTATGCTGAGAGGTCCACCGTTGTGAATAGAATGGCCTTCCTGTGCCTGCTTTTCCTGGCGTCAGATTCAGCGGGGGCGGAATTGAGCTGCACCGACCGGATACTGAAACTGGCGGCGCCGGAGCTCCCGAAGTACACCAGTGCACTTCACGCAATAGCAAGGGGCGCGTGTTCCGTCGACGTGATTTTTTCGCTGAGTAAAGAGGGTGTCGCGACCGTCATCGGCGCCGGCTCTAGCGAAGAGCGCTGTAAAGTTCTGGAACGTTTCGCGAGAAAGGCGGTGGCGTCCAGTGAATTCAGCGCCGGTCAAGTTATTGACAACTGTACGATTCGCATCACCTTCGATACGGATGAAATGGTCCCTGTCGCGATGTGGGGAAAACCGGCTGAAGAGACTGATGGCAATGATACTTGGCGGCGTGGCGCACCCACCGGCTGACGTCTGTCACGAACGGATGCCGCCGGATCGGCGAGGTACCTGGAAGGCGGGATGGCGCAAATGCGCTTGAACGTCAGCTGGCACCTTCTGCTGGCTACCCTTATTGGGGAAAGCAGTTTTGCGGTCGATCTGATTGCACACAGGGGCGTCGTCTGCGCCAAACAGGAAAACTCGATCGAGGCCATTCGCACGGCGTGGCAGGCTGGCGCCGATGCGGTCGAAATTGATCTCCGTGTTTCGGCTGACGGAATACCTTATCTGTTTCACGACAAGAAGGTCGGCGACCGACCGATCCGGTCTCTGAGGTACTCCGAAATTCAGTCCAGGGTGGGAGACGCCGCCCCGACACTCGACTCGGTATTCGAGTTAGGCCCACCGCCCGGTGACTACATCCTCGATATCAAGGATCGCAATCCGGCCGTTGGAGCGGCCGTTGCCGCGGCAGTGGATGATTGGCAATTCGACCAGCGCCGCCTCATCTTCCAGAGTGATGACGTGGCTCTGCTGGCGTCGCTAAAGGAACGGTTCTCCGCCGCCCGGTATTATTATCTTGCCCGCATCGGGAAACGGATACCTCTCATGCGGAAACCAACGGCGTTACGTCTCATCAGCAGGCTCAGCGGTTCCGGTATCGATGGAATCAGTCTGAAGGGCAGATCGTATCTGAACGCAAACTACGTCGGACTCCTCAAGAATAGCGGCTACACGGTAAACGTGTGGACGATCAATGACGCCGCAAGGGCCGGGTTCTACCGGGAAATCGGCGTCGACGGGATCATTACCGACAGGCTCTTCGAGCTTCGAGTTCGGCTGAACGACGACTATTCGTTGGACGGAGAATGCGCGCCGGATGAACTCGATGCCGATTAGGCAGTTCGCCGGGAGTCGGTTTCCGGTGTCCGCATTACCGCAATTTGAAAAAGCAGGCCGGAGCACGATACCGGATTTCAGCGAGCTGCACTCTTGGTACGGAGGAATTAGAGATGGCGGGTAGTATCCAGAAGAACTTTTTTTCAGCAGTCTGTACGTTCCTGTTTGCGGGTATCTGCCCGAATTCTCTTGCCGCTGAACTCAGCGGCACCCCGGAGGAACTGCGCGGCTATCTGCGTTCAGAGACTCGTACCGTAACGATCCGCGATGAAGCGACGGAGCTTGCGTATTCTGACATTGCGAAGGTAACGCTCGTCGTTTCGACCAAGGCGAAGATGCTCGCTGACGCAATGCGGGAAAACAACGAAATTCGTGATTCGATCGTGAGGACGCTCGTTGACGGCGGAGTAGAGTCGGACGACATCCAGAGTTCAAAGTATTCCGCTTCGCCGCAATTCGGCTGGTTCGGGAGCGCACCCAATAGTTTCGAGGTGATGAACACTCTCGTGGTCACCGTGGACAGCGAATCGGCGTTTCGCCGGATTGCGCAAATCTCCGATCAGGAAGACTCCGTCCGTTTTGGTGGAGCCGAGTTCGAGCATAGCCAGAAGGAAGTTTACGAAGACAGGGTTCGGGACAAGGCGATGGAGGCGGTGATGCAGGATCGCGCCTACTTCGAGGAGAAACTGGGACTCAAGCTTCGCCCCTTGACGTTTTCCTTTTCCGACATGGAGTTCACTGGAGACAACGGGTTCGGGTATGCGTTAGAGGAAATCGTCGTGACCGGTTCGCGAAGTACCAGTTCACTGGGTGCAGTACAGCCCGCTATCTCATCGAGCTTCGATGAGATCGAGTATCGGGTGACGGTCGAGGTGACTTTCGAGGTTGAAAGCCAGGACCAGTCCGGGTGACTCCGGCCGGGCCAAGCCACTCGGTGCCGATATGAAAACGTTCAGCAAGTCTTACACCCTGCCGTTTCCGCTTGGGCAGGTCTATTCGGCCTGGATATCCAACGATACGATTATCCCTCCCGTGTCGAGTATGGAAGTAGAGGCGAAAATCGGCGGCGTCTACCGGTTGACGATGCCGGACGGGTCCACGGCGGAAGGCACCTTTTCGGCGATCGTCCCAAATGAACGGGTGTGTTATTCCTGGCAGTGGGCGGGAAGCGGCGAATCGACGGAAGTCGACGTTCGGTTCAGTGAGCGTTCCAGGGGCACGGCGGTCGATATCGAGCATCGGGGATTCCGGTCCGAGTCGTCCCTTCGCGACCATTCGTTGGGGTGGGACAGCTACATGGCCGGACTCGAGTCTCACCTCAACACGCGTCGCTGATCGCATGTTGCAAAGGCGCCCGGCGAGTCAGATACTGGGCAGTGCTTAGTCGAGGCTGGGAGTCAATGGAAGAACACGGCGAAATCACCGGAGCGTGTCATTGCGGAAACGTTCGATTCAGTCTTTTATGGCCCGAATCCGAGACCACCATCCAGGTTCGCGAATGCGGCTGCTCTTTTTGCCGAAAGCACGGCGGCGCCTGGACGTCACATCGGGACTCGAAGCTCAACATTCAGATCGGCAACTCGTTGCACGTTTCGAGATATAACTTCGGGACGAAGACCGCCGACTTCCATGTATGCGCCGTCTGCGGCGTCGTCCCGTTCGTCTCGAGCGACATCGAGGGCAGGCAGTATGCGGTGGTCAACGTCAACACGTTCGAGAACGCTGATCGTTTTTCGCTCGTCGCCTCTTCGGCGGACTTCGACGGAGAAGACGTCGGCAACCGGCTCGAGCGTCGAACCCGTAACTGGATCCCAACCGTTCGATTCGATGCTGCAACTCATTAAATCGCTGTCACGCGCCATACGCGGATCCAGGTTGCCGGCGTTGAGCGCGGTTCTGCTTTGCGGTGCGTCTCAGGTCCACGCAGCGGATTGTGTCATCTTTCTCCATGGGCTGGCGCGCACGTCGGCATCAATGGAAAAGGTCGCGTCGTTCTTCGAGGATTCCGGTTACTCGGTAGCCAATGTGGGTTATCCTTCCCGCAGTTTTCCAATCGAGGAATTGGCGCCGTTGGCGATCGAGGCGGGCTTGGGCGAGTGTCCGTCGGGTGCCGGCATTCATTTTGTCACGCATTCGCTCGGCGGCATCCTGGTGCGTTATTACCTGGAGGAAAACGACATTTCCGGTCTCGGGCGCGTTGTGATGTTTGCGCCGCCAAACCAGGGCAGCGAGGTGGTCGACAGCCTGCACGGCCTGCCTGGCTTCAAGATGTTGAACGGTCCGGCGGGGCTCCAGCTGGGAACGGATGAAAACAGCGTCCCGTTGACGCTCGGGCCCGTCGATTACGAGGTTGGCATTATCGCCGGCACCGAAACGTTCAATCCGATCCTCTCGCAGTATCTCGAAAATCCGGACGACGGCAAAGTTTCGGTGGAGAATACGAAAGTTGACGGGATGTCGGACTTCCTCGTCCTGCCTCATTCCCATCCGTTCATCATGAAGTCGTCGACCGCGATCGAGCAGGCGCTTGCGTTTATCGAGACGGGTCAATTCGTACACGAATCGCCGACGGTTTCGCCGGAATAGGCGTTTCTTTCGTTCGCGGCGCCATTGCGCCCGCCCGAACGCTGCAATGGACTATCATGAGTAAATAAATCGGGAAAGCAGGGTTACCCCAGCTACCAGGCAAACGTGGTGAGGACTATGTGTCGAAACATAAAAACGCTGTTTAATTTCGAGCCGCCGGCGACGGAGGAGGAGATGCGCTTGGCGTCGATTCAGTTCGTGCGCAAAATCAGCGGATCGACCAAACCGTCCAGGGCAAACGCGGCGGCTTTCGATACCGCGGTAGAACAAGTCACAACGGCGGTTCGGGATCTGCTCCAGTCTTTGGTAACCGAGGCGCCGCCGAAAAACCGTGAACTTGAAGCTGAAAAAGCCAGGGCCAGGGCGAAAAAGCGCTTTGCATCGGCGTCGGCAGCCGGTGCGTAGAGTCGTCCGCGCGCGTCGGCTTCGTTCGATGCATCCCGCTGAAACTCCCGTTGTCGGCATCGTCCCGTATCGCCGGCCTCGGCTGATACACTGGTCGATTGCAGGGCCTCACAACCATTCCCAGGGCGGGGTGCTCGTATGACCATGACACGACCGACACGATTCGACCCTGAATCTCAGACCGTGGCCGTTCGGCGCGATTTGGTGGCTCAGCTGGCGGCCGCGAAGGAGGACCCGCCGGCCGAGGTGGACGGCATGACCATTGGTATTGCCCGGATGAGCAGGAATTCCCCGCACGGCGGTGAGATGCATCCGGACGGAGACGAGGTGTTGTACCTGATAAGCGGGCGTGTGCGCGTTGTTTTCGAGCTTGCCGCGTTTGAAGACGTGGATTTACTTCCGGGACAAGGTTTAGTGGTGCCGAAAGGCGTCTGGCATAGGGTCGACATTCTGGAGCCTTGTGAAATCATGTACGCAACCCCGGGGCCGGGAGGGGAATACCGACCGATAGGGTATAAGCCCTGAGTCAATCCGAGAACCGGTAACCGGCGGCGCAATTCCTGTCGCAAAGAGGTGGTTATGGTCATTCCCCGTAAATCCGTGATTCCGATTGACTTCGACGGACTGCGAATTTTCGACTACACGGCCAACCAGGGCTTGGAATCGTCATTCGCAATTGTCGAAGTTCCACACGGCGCGGTGCACGCCGAATCGTGGTCGAAAAGGTCCGACAAGTACTATTATGTCTGCGAAGGTGCAATTCGGTTTGTGCTGGACAACGAAGTGCATTGTCTCGAGACCGGTGATTTTTGTTTCGTACGGCTTGGCCAACACTTCAGTTATTCGAATGAGGGACCGCAGGCCGCGAGGCTGGTGTTGATGCATTCGCCGAGTTTTCGTCTGGAAGATGAAGAGTTTGTCGTACCGACCGTCGCGGAAGTTTGACAGATGCACGTCGTTCCGGCGCTTCCTGGCGCAGTGCTTACACTCCTGCATTTGTTCAGCCGTCCCGCGGATCCCGGTGGTCCGAACCCGTTTTGGCCGTAACTGCGGAACCGTGTAGAAAATGTTAAAGAACCTCGCACCTATCGCGGCAACTGCTATTGTTCTGCTGTTCCTGTTAGCCAGCGCCGTGCCGCTGATGCACTGGTTCGTGCGTGAAGGCCGGGAAGCCGAGTTGGCCAGCGGCGAGGAGCTGTGGAGCAGCCTGGGAATCTCCGATTACGATTTCACAGTCAACATGACGTGTTTTTGCCCACCGCCTGCCGGAACCGATATCCGGTTGCGCGTGAGGGACGGGCGGACGATAAGCGCGGTCGATAGCCAAAATCCCCGGAATGGCATTGTCGCCGACATGAGCGACATACCGGACAGCGTTCCGGCGATGTTTGCCGCCGTGCGATCCGCCATGGACGCCGAACCCGATTCCATTTCCGTGACCTACGACGAAGACTACGGTTTTCCCGTATCAATCGAGATCGATCACCGGCGAGCCTACGCCGATGACGAGGTCACTTTTTCGATCATCGAGTTCGAACCGCTCGATGGCGCCGGCTATTGAGCCGCGCTGTCGATTCGCTTGCAAGCTCTTCAATCGCGCAGGATACTCCGAGGTGACGCGACGACTAATGGCCCGTTCACCACGTACGAGGAAATCGCATGCCAGCTACACCGTTTTATGCCGCAATTTTCGCGTTGCTCCTCGTCGCGCTCAGTTTCCGCACGCTGCGGCTGAGGCATAAACTCCAGGTAGGCATCGGGGACGGCGGCGAGCCTCGTCTGACGCGCGCCATTCGGGTACACGCGAACTTTTGCGAATACGTGCCGCTCGCGGTCTTGCTGATCTATTTCTTTGAACTCTTCGTCAGTCAGCGTTATTGGGTTCACGTACTGGCTATCACGCTGCTCGCCGGCAGGTTGCTTCACGCGTATGGCGTCAGCCAGGTCGGTGAGAACTACCGTTACAGGGTGGCCGGCATGGCATTGACGTTTACCGCAATCCTTGCGGCGGCCGGGAGCATACTGGCGGTCTATCTGGTCTAAGTGTCAGGCGTTGTTTAAGTATATGAATTAACTGTAAAAGATGGCCATATGATGATGTTGCGGAGCGACAGAAGTCCAGGTTTGTTGGCCGCCGGGCTGTTGACGGCGGCTTTGTTCGCCGGCTGTGGGGAAACGTCACCGGAACCCTCCGCGGCGGAACAAGCCCTGAACGAATTACAATCGAAGTACGACGAACTCACGAAAGACAGGTTCGACGATCCCATTCAATGGGCGTCCGACGATCTCGAAAACATCGGCGACTGGGAATACAAGGTGGTGGATCTCACCGCTGTACCGACCGACAAACTGGAGTCCGAGCTGAACGCGTTCGGTGACGACCGGTGGGAGGTCATCTGGATCGACGAGGCGCGCGGCGGCAGGGTGGTGATACTCAAGCGGCCGGCGGTCAGCCTGCGGTCGAGGATCCCGTTGTCGCAGCTCGGGCGGATGGTCATCGGCGGGTCCGAAAGTGAGCAGTGACACGTGCGTGAATCACCGTGACCCCCACGGCCTGGAGGACGAATGAGAGTTCCCGGCATGCTCGCCGTTTTATTCGTGACGGGTTGTGCGCAAACTCCCGCTCAGGAAGAGGAGATCGCCTATTCGTCGAGCTGGTTTGCCTGCAAGTCGCGGTTCAACTGCGTCGTCGTGTACGATGCGTTCTGTCAGCTCAAGGCGGTAAACAGAAGGTATTCGCTGATCTATCAGGATTGGTCGTTGCAGGAAGTCATCCGGCAGGGGGAACGAGTCGTGTGTCCCCGACCGGACCGCTTCAATGAGGTGGCGGGTTGCGTAAGGGGCAGCTGTGTTTATCCGTTCAGCCTGGGCGATTTTTCCGGTGATTCGTCGTAGGCGAGGTACGGCGATCGGTCCGGCCACACGCGCCGTGCAGTTGTTCGGATCGAACCGGCGATGCCCGCGCAACAATTGGGCGCGTGGACAAGCCTCTGAGATGGATGCAATAAATGCTTGAATTGCGGCCAAACTGCGAATACTGCGACAAAGACCTCCCACCCTCTTCCGCCGCCGCCAGAATCTGCACGTACGAATGCACGTTCTGCGCCGACTGCGTCGAAAATCATCTTCATGACGTTTGCCCCAACTGCGGAGGAGGTTTTGCGCCGCGACCCGTTCGGCCCGGTATCGAACGGCGTCCCGGTACCGGTTTGCCCAGGCATCCGGCGTCAAGCAAGCGCGTTCATCTGAAGTTCGACCGCAAGGAAATCGCGGACTTCGTGGCCGGGCTTCGGCACCTGGCGCCGGAAGACCGATAGTAAAGAAGAGAATGGGTCGGAGAGTATACGAGCATGACTGAGGTGATTGAGGAAACGCCGGCGCCCGATGAGTACCGATCGCTCCGTGTCGCGGCGGGCCTGAGCCCAAAATCGGAAGATGCGGCCGAGAAGGGCTTGCCGGGCACGTTGTTTTCCGTTTGCGTTCGCAAAAACGGGACTCTGATCGGGATGGGTCGAATCATCGGCGATGGCGGGCTGAATTACGAAATCGTGGATATGGCCGTTCATCCCGACCACCAGAGGCGGGGACTCGGATCGAGGATCATGGAGTCGTTGATGACCTGGCTGCGGGCGAATGCGCCCGAGTCGGCCTACGTTTGCCTGATTGCGGACCACGGAGCACCCGCATTGTATGAGAAGTTCGGTTTTGAGTTTACTGCGCCGGTGTCGGTGGGCATGGCCATCCGACTTTAGCCCGCACGACGAACGGATCGGAAACGACACCCGAGGTACCCCCATGAACGGAGCGAACGATGCGGCAAGTGGCGTTTTTCGATCTTGACGGTACCTTGACCGATCCGAAGGCAGGCATCACGTGCTGTATCGCGTATGCGCTGGACAAAATGGGCAAGGCCGTGCCCTCTGTAAAGGAACTCGAGGAGTGGATCGGACCGCCGTTGTTCGATTCGTTCCACGGCCATCTCGGATCGAAAGCGCTCGCCGCGGACGCGCTGCGGCTGTACCGGGACCGGTTTTCGCGTGTCGGAATGTACGAAAACGAAATTTACGCCGACGTCGAGAGCGTGCTGGAAAAGGTTTCTCGAAACTGCGACGCGATGTTTGTGGTGACCTCCAAACCGCGCGTATTCGCGGAGCCGATCGTCCAGCACTTTGGAATCGCGCCCTTTTTCGAGCGGGTATACGGCAGCGAACTCGACGGAACTTTGGCGGACAAGGGTGAGCTCATTGCACACGTAATGCGCAACGAGTCGATCCGTGCAAGCCGCATAACGATGATTGGGGACAGGCAGCATGATATCGCCGGTGCACGTGCAAACGGCGTCCGATCGATAGGCGCGCTGTGGGGCTACGGTTCGCGTCACGAGTTGGAAGACGCCGGTGCGGACGTAATCTGTCAGTCGATTGTCGATCTTCCACCGTTGTTGGGTCGCGGATAAGCCATGCGGCAGGCGGTGATTGTCGACGTTGACGGCACCTTGCTTCGGTCGGCCGAGCAGGACGACAGATTGTATCGCCGCGCCGTCGAGAGGGTGCTTGGCGCGGTGCGGCTACGGCCGGATCTGCGCGACTACACGCGGGTCACCGACACGGGCATTCTGCTGCAGATTCTCGAGGACAATGCGATTGCCGTTTCGGAAGCCGTGGTTGCGGACGTCAAGGCTGCGTTTTTCGCCGGTATCGACGAGTACATAAAAGAACAGGGGCCGTTCGAGGCCCTGCCCGGCGCCAGGCGGTTCGTCGCCCGGTTGAAGGAGTCCTCGTCGGCCGGGCTTACCATTGCGACCGGTGGCTGGCGAACCTCCGCCGAAATGAAACTCAGGACCGCGGAATTCGATACGGTGGGCGTACCATTTGCGACCTCCGATGACGCGATCGAACGGGTCGACATCATGCGTATTGCGTTAGACTCCCTGGGTGGCAACTTCGACACCGTCACCTATTACGGCGATGCCCATTGGGACCGGGAAGCAAGCCGTCGGTTGGGTTGGCGTTTTTGCGCGGTCGGTCCGACGCTCGGCGGTATAAAAACGTTTGATCACGAATTCGCGGATTGACAATGCGGAGCAGCAACCATGATGTCAAGAACCAAGGGACCCATCCCGCCGGTCATATTTCTGGTATTCCTGCTTATCGAAATCGCACTACACAAGTGGTTCCCGGTTTCAACAGTGCTGCCGTCGCCCTGGAATTTTGCCGGCGTAATCCTGATCGTCGTGGGTGTGCTGATCGTCATCGGTCCTGCAAGTTCGTTTTCGCGGGCCGGAACCACGATAAAGCCGTTTCAGGAGTCGTCGTCACTGGTAACGACGGGCATGTACCGCATAACCCGTAATCCCATGTACCTGGGCATGGTCACCGTTTTGACCGGCGTGGCGGCTCTCACCGGAAGCTTGAGTCCGTTCGTCATGCCGGTCCTGTTTGTGCCGGCGTTGAATGCGCGGGTAATCCGGCACGAGGAGGAGATGCTTGAAGAGCGTTTCGGGGAAGAGTATCGCGCGTTCAAACAATCGGTCAGGCGCTGGATCTAGGGCTGCCGCGTGAATTTTACGGAACGGCCCGCAAAATCGGGGGACGGGGAGGCGATACTGGCGTTGATGCCGAGACTGGCGGCGTTCGAGCTGCCGGATTCCCGCACGGCCGAACATCTGTGGATGCACGACGCCGCGTTGCTGCGTCGTTGGCTCAGCGGCGAGACTGACAACTGTCTCGTGCACGTTGTCGAAGACGAAACCGGCAGGATAGTCGGCTTTGCCATGGTCAGTTTACGTCCGGAAATGCTGAGCCGGGAACCGAGTGCGCATCTCGAGGCAATCGCCGTCGGGCCGGGCGTCGAGGGGAAGGGTGTCGGAAAGATGCTGCTCAACTCGATCGAAGAGGACGCGGCGTCGCGTGGCGCGCTGACGATGACCTTACACGTGTTTTCGAGGAATAGCCGGGCACGAGCGTTTTACGAGCGGTCCGGGTACGACGGTGAACTCATGCGTTACATCAAACCCCTGCAAGAGGAGAGTAGCTAGCCGGGTTCTGGCACGTGGCATTGGTGCGATCTTGTCTTCATTCGAGGGAAAAAAAGTGCTGGTAACGGGAGGGTCGCGCGGCATCGGCCGCGCGATCGCGTTGGCGTTCGCCGAACGCGGAGCCGGTGTGTCGATGATTTACCGGCGCAATAAGTCGGCGGCCGACGCGACAATGACCAGGCTTGCAGGCGACGGCCATGCGGCCATCCAGGCGGACGTGTCAAAGCCGGATGGTGCGCAGGCTGCCGTGCAGCGCAGCGTCGAGGCGTTGGGCGGCCTGGACGTCGTCGTGAACAACGCGGGCATTTTCCTGCCGCATCGACTGACCGAGGTCGAGTATGCCGATTGGCAATCCGCATGGCGCGGCACGCTGGACACCAATCTGATCGGGCCGGCGAACCTGTGTTACGCGGCGGCAAACTACATGATCGGCGAGGGCGGCGGAAAAATCGTCAACGTGTCCTCTCGCGGCGCCTTTCGCGGCGAACCGGATGCTCCGGCGTATGCCGCGAGCAAAGCCGGGCTCAACGCGCTGAGCCAGTCGCTTGCCGTGGCGCTGGCGCCGCACGGGGTTTTTGTGGGTGTCGTTGCACCGGGTTTCGTCGATACCGACATGGCGGAGGAATCGCTGCGCGGCGCGTCCGGTGTTGCCATCCGCAAACAGAGTCCGCTCGGCCGGGTCGGTTTTCCTCGGGAAGTGGCGAACACCGTGCTGTTCCTCGCCTCCGACGACATCGAGTTCGCCACCGGCGCTATAATCGACGTGAACGGCGCGTCGTATTTGCGGTCGTAGGTATACTTGAGTGAATAAGCCAGGGCCTGTTGACACTATGAGAGAGATCGCTGTTGAGCCCCAAATAGCGCCAATCAGGGCGCCTGGGTAAGGCCGTGGCCGACACCGCCGGAAACCGTACTCCCTGGATTCTGTGGCCGTTCGTCGCGGTGTGGCGGCTGCTGACGCTGTTGCTCGAAGTCACCGGCCGCATCGTCTGCGCCGCGCTCGGTTTGACGCTAACCGCGGTTGGCGTGACGGTCGCGCTGACGGTGGTGGGTGCTCCTCTCGGCGTCCCGCTGGCGGTCCTCGGCGTCCTGTTGATCGTTCGCGCGCTGTTCTGAAAGCCCGTCCGTTTCGTACACTGAGCGATGAGTACTTCGGCAATCGGTCTTTTGGTGGCGATCGTGATGATTGTGGTCATCTGGTTCGTATTCGTGGCGCCGGCCGAGCGCCGCTACCACGAGCGAAAGCTGAAGCTGATGCAGGAGCGTATCGAGCGTCGGCAGCGGCATCTGCAGGAGCGGCAATCGAACAAATCCGCCGAGATGCCGGAAGTCGATCAGTGAACGTGTGCGGCCCGTGCGGGCTTGTTGCTCGCTACCGCCAGGCGTTCAATACACTATAATTCTGCCTCTTCGCCGAGGTCGACACTGACGTATGTCCGCTTCTATGAACGCAACCGTTTTGCGAACCCAGCGCCTGAGCCTGCGACGATTCGAGCTCGATGACGCGCCGTTCATGTTCGAGCTGGTCAATCAGCGATCGTTCAAGGAATTCATTGGTGACAAGGGTGTAGCTACGTTGGCCGATGCCCGGTCATACATCGAGGACGGCCCGCTCGCGGCGTACGGTGAACGTGGGTATGGTCCCTACATGGTTGAAGACTCCGGAAACGGAGTACCGGTCGGAATGTGCGGTTTGTTCAAGCGAGAAAACCTCGAGCATCCGGACCTCGGATTCGCATTCCTCGAGCGCTATTTCAAACGCGGGTTTGCCCTCGAATCATCGCTTGGGGTGATGCAATACGCCGACGAGGTCCTGGGTCTTCCGGTCCTGACCGCAATCGTGGATCCCGGGAACGCACGATCCATCGCGTTGATCGAAAAACTTGGCTTCGGGTTTGACGGTATGTACCCGGTGCCCGAGGAACAAAAGGAACTGCGTTACTACACCTATCGTTTCAAGCCCTGATGGTTTATCGGGTTGCGGCGGACATCGTTCTCGTCACGCACTTTCTGTTCATCGTATTCGTCGTGCTGGGCGGCATACTGGTAATACGTTACCGGCGTATCGTGTGGGTCCATGTGCCCGCAGCGGCGTGGGGCGTCGGCATCGAGCTTGTGGGTGCGGTATGTCCGCTGACGACCGTCGAAAACTGGTTGCGGCGAAATGCCGGCGAGACCGGCTACGCGGGCGGTTTCGTCGAGCATTACATCGTGCCCGTGATTTACCCGAGCGGCCTCACTCGTTCGACCCAATTTTGGCTTGCTGGCGTCGCGTTATTGGTTAACCTGTTGATTTACGGGCTTATCTATTTCCGGTGTCGCCGGAGTCCGGATCGAAAACAACCGTGAAGCCAGGGCCCGCGGCTGCGGGTCGGGCGGACGTGCCCGGGATCGGTCAGGCCGCCTTCGGACGCGGCCTCGGTGGGGCGTCAAAGCCGTTTCCGGCACGTTACGGTTTTCGCCATGACCGTATTGTGTATCCAGGAGGCGAGGGCGGTCTGATCGATACACGAAGTTTCTGGTACGCTTTGCAGACAATTACGTCTGGAGAGGATGGGTGTCCGATCTTACCTGGGAGGAGTTCGAGCGTGTCGATCTTAGGGTCGGAACGGTGATCGGAGCGGAGCCTTTTCCGGAGGCGCGCAAGCCGGCGATCAAATTGACGATCGACTTCGGTGAGGAGATTGGTATACGGAAATCTTCGGCGCAGATCACGGATCATTACGACCCGAACTCGCTGCTGGGCAAGCAGGTTGCCGGCGTCGTGAATTTCCCGCGCAAACAGATTGGCCCGTTCATGTCGGAGTGTCTCGTTACCGGCTTCGTTCAGGACGATGGCAGCGTCATCCTTGCGGTTCCGGACGTCCCCGCGGCAAACGGTACCCGGCTCGCCTGACAAGGACAGCAGACTCCGGTGAGCAAATACGAGGCAACCGTTCGATGGGAACGCGGGGACGCGGCATTTGTCGACAACGCTTACAGCCGCGGGCACGTTTGGGAATTCGACGGCGGTCTCTCGGTGCCCGCGTCGGCGTCACCCGATATCGTGCCGCTGCCGATGTCCATCGCGGAAAACGTGGACCCGGAAGAGGCTTTTGTCGCCTCGCTGTCGAGTTGCCACATGCTGTTTTTTCTGTCGATTGCGCAGAAGCGGGGATTTGTCGTGGATCGCTACGTCGACAATGCGGTTGGCCATATGAGCAAAGACGGTAACGGCCGCACCGCCGTCACCAGAGTCGTCCTCCGGCCGAATTGCCGCTACGCCGGCGGCAAGCTGCCGGGTAGGGAAGACGTCGAAAAGATGCATCACCGGGCGCACGAACTCTGTTTCATCGCTAACTCCGTGCGCAGTGAAATAATCACTGAGATCGTCAACTGACGGTCGGCTGCGATTGGCATGAGCGACGACACGAACGACTGGCGGGACCTGCGGGAGTTCGCCGGAGTCGATCTGCTGCAGTCGTTTGTGCTGTCCTGGGATCACTCAGCGGGCGTTTTGATGGTCGACGTCGATTTGTGTCTGAATCCGGACCATCCATTCTATGAAAAACCGCGGCCCGCCGAGCGCATTTGCATACGGCCCGCGATGCTCGAGTTTCCGTATTGCACGTCATTGTCGTCGGCAAACTCGAATAGCGGTTCCAAAGACCCGGCGCAGATTGCCGGCGTTCTGGGCCATGGAAAGATCGACGGCCTGCGCCGAATCGGCGACGGCCGTTATGAAATCACGGGCGCGTTTGGGCGGGTGCGGATCAGGAGCGAGCGCCCCTTGCTCAGGCTGAAAGGATCGGCTTCCTAGGGCCTGTTGTATACTCCGTGCCGGGACCAAGCGATCGGCACAGAAGTGCGCCGCCGTCAAACCTCAGCGGCCCACCAAGGAGCCAGGCATGCATGAAGAAATCCGTCACCCCTGTGTGCAGCACAAGCTGTCCCTGATCCGGGACTTGGATACCGGTCACAAGAAATTCCGCGAGCTGGCGACCGAGATAACGATGTTCGTGTGTTACGAGGCGCTCAAAGAAGTGAAGACGGAGGAGGTTACGATCCAGACGCCGTTGGCGAAAGCGCAGTGCCGGCGGATTGCGGACGATATCGTCGTCGTGCCGATACTGCGCGCCGGGGTCGGCATGCTCGAGGGCATACTGGAGCTCGTGCCGACCGCGCGCGTGGGATTCCTGGGCATGTATCGTGATGAAGAGACGGCGAGACCGGTCGCCTATTACCAGCGTCTGCCGCGTGAAACTCGTACCGGCCTGAACATCGTCATCGATCCGATGCTGGCAACCGGCGGTTCGACCGTGGCGGCGATCGACGTTCTGAAAGAGGCGGGTGCGAAAGACGTCGTCGTGGTTTGTATAGTGACCTGCCCGGAAGGATTGGAAACCGTCGGCAAGGCCCATCCCGACGTAAAGGTTTATGCGGCAAGCATTGACAGCCATCTGAACGAGCAGAGGTTCATCGTGCCGGGACTCGGTGATGCCGGCGATCGTCTTTTTGGTACTACCTGACTATCATTGCCAACGAGCCGCCGCCTGGACGAAAGCACCATGTCCGGCGAGCAGCTGTGAGCCACGGCGGAGTTGACATGGCCCAGCGAAAAACCCAGAAGACGACGCTGAGCGTCACCGACTTCCTCAACGGCATTGCGGACAAACAAAAACGAGCCGACTGCAAGGCCATCGCGAAGATGATGCGTGCGGCAAGCGGCAATCGAGCGAATATGTGGGGCAGCAGCATCGTTGGCTACGGTAGTTATCATTACAAGTATGCGAGTGGTCGCGAAGGCGATTTTTTCGAGTGCGGATTTTCGCCGCGCGCACAGAACATCAGCATTTACATCATGCCCGGATTCAAGGGTTTCGGCCCGCTGATGAAAAAACTGGGTAAACACAAAACCGGTAAGTCCTGCCTGTACATCAAGCGCCTCGACGACGTTGACGAGTCGGTGCTCGCCAAGCTGATCGAAGAGTCGGTAAAGGCGATGCGGCGAAAGTACAAGAGCTGAGTGCCGATGCTCGGGAAAGGCGCGCAAATGCAGAAGGATACCCACCGCCGGGCGTTCCTGAAGTATCTTGCGGCCAGCCCGCTGTGCGCGGCGTTCTCCGGGACGGGCGCCGCTCTCGCGCAGGCGCTGCTCGGCGAGCGCGTGGCCGACCCGGCATCGGCAATCGACGTTTTTGATTTGCAGGTAACCGCGAGCGATACACTGCCGCCGGCGCACTACGGATACATCGAGACGGGAACGTTCGGTGAAGCGACGCTGCGCGCAAACCGGTCCGCTTTCGACAAGTACTTTCTGCGCGCGCGGCGTCTCGTGGACGTGTCTGAGATCGATACTCGCGTCACTCTGTTGGGTGAAGAATACACGAGCCCGATTATCCTCTGCCCCGTGGGCTCGCAGAAGGCGTTTCACGCGGACGGTGAACTGGCGACCGCCCGCGCGGCGCGCCGCCGAGGTCATTTGCAGATACTGTCTACCGTGAGTTCGACCGCGATCGAAGACGTGGTGGAGGTGCGCGGCGCTCCGGTATGGCATCAGCTCTATCCGACGGGAAGCTGGGACGCCGCTCGGCAAATGATGCGCCGGGCAGAAGCGGCGGGTTGTCCCGCGGTGGTGCTGACCGTTGATTTGCCCGCCGGCGCCCGCGGCCGCCAGTCGCTGGCCCGGGCAGTGCACCGCGATTTACGCGACTGTGCGGCGTGTCATCAGAATCCGGACGTCGCGGGTCGCCCGAAACCCATGTATGCCGGTTTGCGAATTTCCGCGAGCGAACGGTCACAGGCCGCGCTGACGTGGGAGTTCCTGGATCGAATGCGCGACGCGACCCGGATGAAGATTCTCGTCAAGGGCATCGTGACGGCTGAGGACGCCGAGCGTTGCCTGGAGGCGGGCGTCGACGGCATCGTCGTCTCGAATCACGGAGGGCGCGCCGGCGACAGCGGGCGCGGCGCCATCGAGAGCCTCGAGGAGGTCGCCGCTGCGGTCAAGGGCCGCACGACCGTGATAATGGACAGCGGCATTCGCCGCGGCGCCGATGTCGTCAAGGCGCTGGCTCTCGGCGCCGACGCGGTCGGCATCGGCCGACCGTACATTTGGGGCCTGGGCGCGTTTGGCGAATCCGGTGTCGACCGGGCCCTCGAGATACTGCAGGAAGAATTGAAGGCAAACATGGAGTTTGCCGGCACGCCGACGCTTGCCGACATCGGTTCGAGTTCCGTCGGCCGGCATCGTCTATGATGGATATGGAGGACGTAGGATGATTGAAGAACCCATTGACCCGCGGTTCGAGGGTAACCAGCTTATCATCGAGACCAGCAACGAGACCGAGGTCTACGATTCACAATTTCTGGTTGCCGCGCTGCTCGTGTATGTCGCAAAAGGCGACGGCAGCATTACGCCGCAGGAAAGTGAGCGCATGCTGCAGCTGATCGGCGATCATTTTCACCTGCGCAGCGCGGAGTCGCTCGAGCTCCTGACTCGCGCGATGGCCAGTATCGCGGACAATCCCGACCTCGACGGTCTATTGCGGGAACTGAGCGCCGTGTTGAGCGAAGCGGACAAAGAGGACGTTGCCGTCATGATGATGAAGGTGCTGGCGGCGGACGGCAAAACCGACGCCGATGAGATGGAAAAAATGCGTGCGGCGGGTGAGATTGTGGGTATCAGCGCGCGCATCATGCACAATGCGTATGATCGCTATTTCGCCGAAACCGCGAGCGGTCTTTGAGGTTTTTCGTAACGGAGTTGGCATGGAAGTACTGGGGATTCGATTTTGCACGGTATCGGTCGATGCGGAGGCCATTGCCGGATTTTTGGGTGACGGTCTGGGCCTGCCCAAAAAAGCCGTTGGCGAGGCCGACGCGGCGTTCTCAGGGGCCATTTTTCCCGCCGGTGAAAGCTGGATCGAAGTCTGGCCCAAGGCGGAGGGAATGCCGGCGGGCACGATGTTGCAGATTATCGTCGACGATGCCGATGCGTGGGCCGAGCAGGCGCGCGCAAACGGGCTGCAGCCGTCGGGTCCGACGGACGAGCATGGCGAGCGCATATACTTCCTGAGCGCTCCGGGCGGCATGCCGGTGAGTTTTCAGTCGAAGCGTTAGGATTCTTCGACAATTGGCGCGAGATTAGCTATGAGCAATGAAATGATGAGCCTCACGGCGGTGACGGTGTTCACGGCCGTGCTGTGGGTGCCGTACATCTTGAACATGATTGCCGTGCGCGGCCTGAAGGACGCCGTCGGATACCCGAGCGAGCCCGCGCCGCTTTCGCCCTGGGCGGCGAAGATGAAGGCGGCGCACTCCAACGCGGTGGAGAATCTGGCGGTGTTCGCCGTGCTGGTCCTGATTGCCGACGCGGCCGGTATCAGCAACGACAACACCGTGCTGGCCGCAAACGTCTACTTTTGGGCGCGAGTCGTGCACGCATTTTCCTACACCTTCGGCGTACCGTGGGTTCGGACAATCGCGTTTGTGACGGGTTTCGGCTGTCAGGTGGTGTTTGCGATAGCGCTTCTGGCGGGGTAGTCGCAATCAGCCTTCGCGGCGGGAACGCTCGTAGCTGTCCTGTTTGTCGGACAATTCCGTCCATCGGGTCATGCGGGCATCGAGTGTTTGCTGCAACTCCTCGAAACGCCGCAGCGCGGTCTGCACCGTCGCATGATCCTGCGAGTAGAAACCGGGCGCGGACATCTCCCGTTCTGCATCCGCGATAGCCTGCTCGAGGGTTTCAATCTCTTCGGGCAGGCCGTCCAGTTCTCGCTGTTCCTTGTAACCGAGTTTTCTCGGCGCCGGTTTCGAGACCTCCGGTTTCGCGTCGGGTCGATTGTTTACGGTATCGGTCGGGTTCTCGGTTTCCATCAGCCGATGTCCCTGGCGAACCCAGTCGCTGTACCCGCCGACGTATTCACGAACCCGTCCTTCCTCCTCGAAGACAATGGTGCTGGTCACTACGTTGTCCAGAAAGCGCCGGTCGTGACTGACGACGATCAGCGTGCCGCTGAACTCCGTGAGCCGGTCCTCCAGTACGTCCAGGGTTTCCATGTCGAGATCGTTGGTCGGCTCATCGAGAACCAGTAGGTTGGCCGGTCTCGTGAACAGCTTCGCCAATATGACCCGGTTGCGTTCACCGCCCGAGAGCGCCTTGATCGGCGTCATTGCCCGTTTCGGGTCGAACAAAAAACCCTTGAGGTAACCAACGATGTGACGGTCCTTGCCGTTGATCTTGATGTAGGTCTTGCCGTCGCCCACGTTTTCGGCGACGGATTTTTCGGGATCGAGTTTTTCACGGAGCTGGTCAAAGTAGCCGATTTCGAGATTCGTGCCCAGTTTGACGGTACCTGCGTTGGGCGCCAGTTCGCCGAGCAGCAGTCTCAACAGCGTCGTTTTGCCGACGCCGTTGTTGCCGAGGATGCCGACCCGATCGCCGCGCATGATCGTCGTCGAAAAACTGTCGATGAGAGGCTCCGAATCGTCGTATCGGTAAGAAACGTTTCGCGCGCGAATCACCTTGCGGCCCGACAGTTCGCTTTCCTCGATATGAATGCGCGCCCTGGCATCGGGATTGACGCGTTTTGCGCGCTCTTCGCGCATCCGATAAAGGGAGCGCGCGCGGCCCTCGTTGCGTTTGCGCCTGGCCTTGAGACCCTGGCGAATCCATGCTTCTTCCTGTTCGAGCTTCTTGTCGAAACGGGCGTTTTCGGCAGCCTCGTCTTCCAGGGATTTTTCCTTGCGGCGTTTGTACGTCTGAAAATTGCCGGGCCAGCTGGTGAGCTTGCCCCGATCGATCTCGACGATCCTCGTCGCGAGCCGGTCGAGAAAAGCGCGGTCGTGGGTGATGAACAAGACGCAGCCCGGATAGGCGTAAACGACGTTTTCGAGCCATTTGATGGTTGCGATATCCAGGTGATTGGTGGGTTCGTCGAGCAGCAGCAGGTCGGGTTGCTGCACCAGCGCCCGCGCCAGCGCGACCCTTCGCCGCCAGCCGCCGGACAGCTCGTCCATGGTTTTTTCCGCGGGCAGGTTCAGCTCGGTCATCGTGGCCTCGACTCGTTGTTCGAGCTGCCAGCCGCCGTGGGCGTCGATGCGGCGATGCAGATCCTCGAGTTCCCGCAGCCCTTTTTCGTCGAGCGCCTTCTGAGATTGGTCGTGGTGTCTGCGCAGTAGCGTTTCGATCTCGGTGAGTCCGGAGCGCACGACCTCCCGGACCGTCATCCGGATGGATTCCGGCAGAGACTGCGCCAGCTCGCTGACGATCAGGCCGGGCTGGCGGACGATCTTGCCCTGGTCGGCTTCGTGGCCACCGGTAATCAGCCGAAAAGTGCTCGATTTTCCGGCCCCGTTGCGTCCGATCAGGCATACCCGTTCACGGGGTTCGAGTTGCAGATTGGCGTCGATCAGTATTTTCTGGTCGCCGAAACCGAATGAGACGCCTTCAAAACGGACAAGTGGCATATCGGGAGAATTTGAGCATCGGAACAGAGGCAGAGGATACACGCTGTCGCCGACACGCGTTGCATAAAGCGGCCTTTCGCCGTAGTGTCTGCCCGAGTCCGGGGCAGTCATGAACGGAGCCGGGAGTGGACGAAAACCGACTGATCGACATCGAGATCAAGCTGGCGCACCAGGAGAGTCTGGTGGACGAGCTGAATCGGGTACTGACGGATCAACAGTCGAGGATTTCGCAGCTCGAGGACGTGTGCCGCAGGCTATTGGAGCGGCTGCGATCCCTGGACGAGGGCGGTACGCCGGGCGCGATCGATAACGAGCGGCCACCGCATTATTAGGGCCCGTGACCGCATAGCGTGTCGGCAGGCGCTGGCTGGACCATTGGAGAAGAACATGTCCCGAGATCATTTTCCGGACCTGATCCGGGGGCTACCCGAATTCGACGGGCCGTTTGACGCGCACCGGCTGGCGGCGGAAGGCTGTGAGGTGTTGTTTGCGTCGTATCCGGCAGGCACCAGCATCGAAACGCACACGCATCCCTCACGTAACGTCGGCGTGATTACCGCAGGCGAATTGCTGCTCACGAAAGGCGGCAAGGAGTATCGTTACGGTGTCGGCGAGTGGTATTCGCTGGAGCCGAACGAGGCGCATTCGGCCCGCTTCCCGGTGGAGACCTCGGAAATCGAGTTCTGGTTCGAGGCGTGAACCCGTGAGTCCGGGGGGACGCATAAGATGAGCGCGGGCATCCGTACGCCACAGTTTGCCTGGACCGCGGTTTTTCTTTCCGTGCTGGTCTGGTCCGGCATAGGCCCTCGCGATTATCCGACCTGGTTTCTCGAGGTTTTCCCGGCGATCGCCGGCGCCATCGTGCTTTGGTACACACGAGACTCGTATCCGCTGACCACGTTGACCTACGTTCTGGTGCTGATCCACTGCATAATCCTGATGGTGGGCGGTCATTACACCTATGCCGAGGTCCCGCTCTTCGATTGGCTGCAGAACGAGTTCGACCTTACGCGCAACAACTACGACAAAGTCGGTCATTTCGCGCAGGGGTTCATCCCCGCCGTTGTCGCCCGGGAGATTGTCGTGCGTAACCGCGTCTTCAACAGCGAGCGCTGGCGCGACTTCTTCATCGTTTGTTTTTGCCTCGGTTTCAGCGCGTTCTACGAACTCATCGAGTGGTGGGTCGCATTGCTCTCGGAGGAAGCGGCCGAGTCGTTTCTGGGCACCCAGGGTTACGTTTGGGACACCCAGTCGGACATGTTCTGGGCGCTCTGCGGCGCGGTGCTCGCGCTGCTCGGGCTCGGCCGGTGGCACGATCGGCAGATGCAGCAGCGCGGCCTGCTCGACTAGGCCGTGCGGAGCGGGTCGATTCAGACATGTGTCCGACCGTGGCGCGGCGGAGTAAGACGGAGCCGGGCAAAGGTTCCCGCGTAACGTGACGAACGGTTTTCCACAAACACGGCGTTGCGCGTTTCTGACGATGCAGGAGACGGAAGGCTGGTCCATCGACGCGGACCTGAGTTTCGGGCCGCTTGCCGACCTGGGTTGGCGCTGTGAATGGATCCCCTGGCGCACGCCGGACGTCGACTGGGACGCCTGGGACGCGGTCTACATCGCGGCAACCTGGGACTATCCGGAAGATCCGGCGGCGTTCCTCGAGGTCCTCGAGACGGTCGATCGGTCGTCCGCGGTCCTGGTCAACGATCTCGAACTCGTACGCTGGAACATTCCCAAAACCTATCTGCGCGACCTCGAACGCCGAGGCGCCGCCATCGTACCGAGCCGCTGGTACCGGCGAATGGACGAATGCGATCTCGGCGCGGTTTCCCACGCGTTTGGCCCCGGCAAAATCGTCGTGAAACCGGTCATCGGGGCCAACGCGCAGGACACGTTCCTGCTCGAGCCGCCCGTGGCGGCCCGCACCGGAGCGCTGCTTGCGAAGACGTTTGCCGACAGGCCGTTTATCGTGCAGCCGTTTCTCACCAGTATTCAAACCGACGGCGAGCATTCCTTGTTTTACATTGGCGGAGCATACAGCCACGCGATTCGCAAGCTACCCAGGTCGAACGATTTTCGCGTGCAGGAGGAACACGGTGCGGATATCCGGCCAAACACACCCGATTCGGCATTGCGGGAGACCGCGGATCGGGTGATGGCGTTGATCGAGCCGGCACCGCTCTACGCGCGCTGCGACTTCGTGCGCGACGTCGAAGGCGGGTTCCGGGTGATGGAGCTCGAACTCGTCGAGCCCTCACTGTACCTTCGCATGGATGCGGACGCGCCGGCCCGGTTTGCGGCCGCGTTCGATCGCCACGTCGAGGCGCTCAGGGGAACACGACAATGAAAAAGGCGCGCGTCCGTCGGCCGCTTGCGGTTATTGCGCTCTCGTTCTTGTTTTGCGCAGCGCCGTTTGCACAGGAGACGGTCAATGTGATCATGATCACCTCCCACGGAGAGATCCGGGTCGCTCTGGACGTGCAAAAGGCGCCGGTCACGGCGGCCAATTTCCTTCGGTACGTTGACGGCAAACACTACGACGGCGCCACGTTTTACCGCACGGTGCGTTATGAGAACGACAACGGTTATCCCAAAATCGAGGTTATCCAGGGTGGCATCCGCGGTGCCGAGACGCCGTTCGATCCGATTGCCCACGAAGATACCGAACAGACCGGCATTCTGCACACCGACGGAGTTGTCTCGATGGCTCGCGATGGAATAGGTACCGCGAGTTCGGAGTTTTTCATCTGCATCGGCGACCAGCCGGGCCTGGACAAGGGCCAGCCGCGCTATGCGGACAGGCAGGGCTTCGCCGCGTTTGGCCGGGTCGTGTCCGGCATGGACGTCGTCAGAAAAATCCACGGGTTGCCGTCCGATGCGCCCGGCTACAGCGCCTACGTCGCCGGACAGATCATCGAAAAGCCGGTCGTGATCGAGTCGGTCCGCCGGGAGACGCCCGAGTCAAGGCAGCGTTAGCGCGGGTCGCCAGTCCTGACGGGCGAACCCCGTAGTGCAATCGTCGGCACCCGCTCGGCCGGGCGGTTTCCGTTACGCCCGTTTCTTTTTGCGCTCGATTTTCAGCAGCGGTTTCAGGTACTGGCCGGTGAACGATGCCTTGTTCGCCGCAACCTGCTCGGGGGTGCCGTACGCGATGATCTCGCCGCCGCCATCGCCGCCTTCCGGCCCGAGGTCGACAATCCAGTCGGCCGTCTTGATCACGTCGAGATTGTGTTCGATGACGACGATCGTATTGCCTTTGTCGCGGAGCCGATGCAGCACGGACAGGAGCTGTTCGATGTCGTGGAAATGCAGACCCGTCGTCGGTTCGTCCAGTATGTAGAGCGTGCTGCCGGTGTCGCGCTTCGACAGCTCCTTGGCAAGCTTGACGCGTTGCGCCTCACCGCCCGACAGCGTCGTGGCGTTTTGGCCCAGGCGGATGTAGGTCAGGCCCACGTCGATCAGCGTGGTGAGCTTTTTGGCGACCACCGGGACGTTACGGAAAAACTCCGCGGCGTCCTCGACGGTCATTTCCAGAACTTCGCTGATGTTTTTTCCTTTGTAGCGAATCTCGAGCGTTTCACGGTTGTACCGTTTGCCGTGGCAGACGTCGCAGGGGACGTAAACGTCGGGGAGGAAGTGCATTTCCACTTTGATGACACCGTCGCCCTGGCAGGCCTCGCAGCGGCCGCCTTTCACGTTGAAACTGAAACGGCCCGGCATGTAGCCGCGGGATCGGGCTTCCTGCGTTCCGGCAAACAGTTCGCGCATCGGCGTGAACAGCCCGGTGTACGTCGCCGGATTCGATCTCGGCGTGCGGCCGATCGGGCTTTGGCTGATGTCGATTACTCTGTCGATGTGGTCGAGACCGTCGATTTTGTCGTGTTCCGCGGGGCCGCGACTTGAACGATTCAGTTGATCCGCGACGGCTTTGTACAGCGTGTCGTTGATGAGCGTCGATTTGCCGGATCCCGAGACGCCGGTCACGCAGGTCATGAGGCCAACGGGCAGCGACGCTGTCACGTTCTTCAGGTTGTTGCCGCGTGCGCCGGATATCGTAATCTGCTTTTCGCCGTCCGGTTTGCTGCGCCTGGCCGGCACCGCGATGGTCCGCCGACCGGAAAGATACTGACCGGTCAGAGACTGCGTATTCCTGCGGATGGTATCGGGTTCGCCTTCGGCGACGACACGGCCGCCGTGCACGCCGGCGCCGGGGCCGAGGTCGATGACGTGGTCCGCCGCGAGGATGGCTTCTTCGTCGTGCTCGACGACAATGACGGTGTTGCCGATGTCGCGTAAATGCACGAGCGTGCTCAACAACCGCTGATTGTCGCGCTGGTGCAGTCCGATCGAGGGTTCGTCGAGAATGTACATGACGCCGACCAGTCCCGAGCCGATCTGGCTGGCGAGTCGGATACGCTGCGCCTCGCCGCCCGACAGAGTCTCGGCGCTTCTGCTGAGGGACAGGTAGTCCAGCCCGACGTCGCTCAGGAAACCCAGGCGATCGCCGATTTCCTTGACGATCTTGTCCGCAATGGCGGCGCGCCAGCCCTCGAGGCTCAGGGACTCGAAAAAGCTGCGAGCCTCACCGACGGACATCGCGGTGACTTCCGCGATCGTGTGGTCCGTGACGAACACGTTTCTGGCGGACCGGTTCAGCCGGGTGCCGTCGCAGTCGGGGCAGCGCTGGCTGTTCAGGAACCGGCTCAGCTCCTCCCGGACCGCGTTCGATTCGGTTTCCCGATAACGACGCTCGAGGTTCGGGATGACGCCCTCGAAGCGGTGTTTCTGCCGCACCTGCATGCCGCGGGAATTTGCATAAAAAAACTCGATCTTTTCCTTGCCGCTGCCGAACAACACGATCTTCCGCAAATCTGCGCCCAGCTCGTCGAACGGCGTCTCGATGTCGAAGTCGTAGTGAGCGGCCAGGCTCTGGATCATCTGGAAATAGTAGGTCGTCTTGCGGTCCCACCCGCGGATCGCTCCGCCGGCCAGAGAAAGGTCCGAGTTGACGATAACGCGCTCGGGATCGAAAAACTGCTTGACGCCGAGACCGTCGCAGCTCGGGCAGGCGCCCGTCGGGTTGTTGAAGGAGAACAGCCGCGGCTCGAGTTCGGTCAGGCTGTAACCGCAGATATTGCAGGCGAAGCGGTCGGAAAAAATCAGCTCCTCGGCATTGTCGTCGTCCATGAAGGCGACCTTTGCGACGCCGTCCGCGAGCCGCAGCGCGGTCTCGAACGATTCCGCCAGCCGGAGTTTCATGTCCGTCTTGACCTTGAACCGGTCGACAACCGCCTCGATCGTGTGTTTGCGCCGCAGATCGAGCTTGGGCGGGTCGTCCAGTTCGCAGACTTCGCCGTTGATTCGGGCGCGAATGAAGCCTTGTGCCTGCAGTTCCTGCATCAGCTGGACGTGTTCGCCCTTGCGATTCGCAACCACGGGCGCCAATAGCAGCAAGCGGGTGCCCTCCGGGACCGCGAGGACCTGATCGACCATCTGGCTGACGGTCTGCGCTTCGAGGTTGACGCCGTGGTCGGGGCAGCGCGGGATGCCGGCGCGCGCATAGAGCAACCGCAGATAGTCGTAAATCTCGGTGACCGTACCCACGGTCGAGCGCGGATTGTGCGACGTGGATTTTTGCTCGATGGAGATGGCCGGCGACAGTCCGTCGATATGATCGACGTCCGGTTTTTCCATCATCGACAGGAACTGTCGTGCGTACGCGGACAGCGATTCGACGTAGCGGCGCTGGCCTTCGGCATAGATTGTGTCAAATGCCAGGGAGGACTTTCCCGAGCCCGACAAACCCGTGATCACGATCAGTTTGTCGCGCGGCAGGCTTACATCCACGTTCTTGAGATTGTGTGTCCGTGCGCCACGCACGTCGATCGATTTCATTGGAGGCGTCTAACGTCCAGAATTGAGAGTTCATCAAACCAACCTGCTAATATACGCCGCCGCTTCGATGCGGCGCAAAGGCGACGTGAAAGAAATCCTCCGGCAGGCAATTCGGCGGCTTGGGCGAGGCCGGCGAGCGCGGCGTGTCGACGCGTCGATTTCCTATCGAATCAGCGTGTTATCGTTAACTATCCCATAGCAATGAAACCGTCTTCCCAATCTGCGTTGTCTCCAATGCTGCCCGCCGAACGGCGCGCAGTCGGCGTCGTCGCGCTGGTCGCGATCTTTCGGATGCTGGGACTGTTCGCCCTGCTGCCGGTATTGGCGCTGTATGCCGCCGAACTCGACGGCGCTACGCCAACCCTGGTGGGCGTCGCGGTCGGGGCGTACGGGCTGACTCAGGCGGCCCTGCAGATTCCGCTCGGCGCGCTGTCGGACCGCATCGGGCGGATCCCGGTGATCGCGGGCGGGCTCGCGGTGTTTGCACTCGGCAGCCTGCTTGCCGCCGCCAGCGGGACGATTTACGGGGTGATTGCCGGACGGCTGCTGCAGGGCGCCGGCGCGATCTCTGCAACCCTGACCGCACTGCTGGCGGACGCCACGCGCGAAGAGGTCCGGACGCGGTCGATGGCGGTGTTCGGGATCGGCATCGGCAGCGCCTTTCTGCTGGCCCTGGTCATCGGCCCGCTGATCGCGGCCGGCGGCGGCGTGCGCTGGGTGTTCGTCTTCAGCGCGACGGTTGCCTGTCTGGCCGCGCTGCTTCTGCTGCTCCTGCCGGCGGGCATCCGACGTCCCAACAGGCCCGTCGGCCTGAATATGGAAGCGGCGCTGCAACCCGCGCTGCTCCGACTCGACCTGTACATCTTTCTGCTGCATGCCCTGCTTACGGCGAGTTTCGTTGCGTTGCCGTTCCTGTTGACCGACCGCCTCGAATTGGCGATCACCGATCACTGGAAGATCTACGGCGCGGCGTTGCTGGTTTCCCTGTTCGGCACGGTACCGCTGATCGTCGCCGACGATCGGCGCGGCCGGCGCGGCACCACGAGGATCGCGCTCGTTCTGGTTCTGGCCGGCCTGCTGCTGCTGACTTTTGCGGCCGGCAACGTTCCGCTGGTGCTTGCCTCGCTCGCGGTGTTTTTTGCCGGCTTCAATTTTCTCGAGGCCGGGCTGCCGGCGCGGCTGTCGCTGCTCGCGCACGGAGACCGGCGCGGCGCGTCGCTGGGGGTTTTTTCCAGCGCTCAATTTCTTGGCGCGTTCGCCGGCGGGCTGGCCGGCGGCGCGCTGCTCAGCGGCGGCCGGCCCGCGGACGTGTTCCTTGCGGCGACCGTGGTCACCGGTGCGTGGCTGACGTTTCATCAGTGGCGCTTCGGCGGCGAGGAGCCGGGCCGCGGCAACGCGGACGCCGCAAATGCCGCGGATTCGCCGGAAATCTGACTGGTATTTGATCGGCGAGGCTCTACAATGATCACCCCTTCAAGAAGGGTGAGGCCCGGATCGTCGGGTCGCCAAGCACAGCGTGAGAGGACCCACCTATGGCTCGTGGAATCAACAAAGTCATCCTAGTCGGCAACCTGGGCGCCGACCCGGATACCCGCTATATGCCCAGCGGCGGAGCGGTCACCAACCTGAGCGTGGCGACCAGCGAGTCATGGAAGGACAAGCAAACCGGTGAGCAGAAGGAGCGCACCGAGTGGCACAAAGTCGCGATGTTCGGGCGTCTGGCCGAAATCTCCGCGGAATATCTGCGCAAGGGATCGCAGGTTTACATCGAGGGCCGGATACGCACCCGTAAATGGCAGGACAAAGACGGCAACGACCGCTGGACCACCGAGATCATTGCCGATGAGATGCAGATGCTGGGCGGACGCGGCGGTGGCGCCCCCGCGCGCGGCGACTCCTACTCGCAGCCCGCCGCACCGCAAAAAGCGCCCGAGCCCGACGACTTCGACGACGATATCCCGTTCTAGGACCTGTTAACGCTACTACGAGCCGCGCGCAGCGCCGGCCCAGCGCCGTTAGGTAACGCGCCATGACCAGCAAGCTCTACATCAAGACGATGGGCTGCCAGATGAACGAGTACGACTCGGAGAAGATGGTGGACGTTTTGCGCGAATCGCACGGCTACGAGTTGACCGACGCGCCGGAGGACGCCGACCTGCTGCTGGTCAACACCTGTTCGATTCGTGAAAAGGCGCAGGAGAAGGTTTTTTCGGAACTGGGCCGCTGGCGCGCATGGAAGGAAAAGAGGCCCGGCGTGATGATAGGCGTCGGCGGCTGCGTGGCCAGCCAGGAAGGCGCAGGCATCACGAAGCGCGCACCGTTTGTGGATTTGGTGTTCGGACCGCAGACCTTGCACCGGCTGCCCGAGATGGTAGACGACGCCCGCAACGCGGGCCGGGCGGTGGTCGACGTTTCGTTCCCGGAGATCGAAAAATTCGATCGTCTGCCCGAGCCGCGGGCCGAGGGTCCGACCGCATTCGTTTCCGTCATGGAGGGGTGCAGCAAATACTGCAGTTTCTGTGTCGTGCCGTATACCCGCGGCGAAGAGATCAGCCGGCCGCTCGATGACGTCGTTGCCGAGGTTTTCAGTCTCGCCGAGCAGGGCGTGCGCGAAGTGAATCTCCTTGGGCAAAACGTCAACGCGTATCGCGGGCCCATGCACGACGGGCAGATTGCGGACCTCGCCACCCTTATTTACTACGTGGCGGCGATTGACGGCGTGGGTCGCATCCGTTTTACGACGTCCCACCCGGTCGAATTCACGGACAGTTTGATCCAGGCGTATGCCGAGGTCCCGAAGCTTGCCAGCTACCTGCACCTCCCCGTGCAGAACGGGTCCGACCGCGTGTTGGCCAGAATGAAGCGCGGCCACACGGCGCTCGAATACAAACAGAAGATTCGCAGGCTGCGTGAAGCCCGGCCGGACATCTCGTTGTCGTCGGATTTCATCGTGGGCTTTCCGGGCGAGACCGATCGTGACTTCGAGGCGACAATGAAACTGATCACCGACGTCGGTTTCGATCAGTCGTTCAGCTTTGTGTACAGCGCGCGACCGGGCACGCCGGCGGCGGGTTACGCCGACGATACGCCGGCGGCGACCAAGAAGGAGCGGCTGAGTCGCTTGCAGGCGCAAATCAACGCGCAGGCGTTCGCGATCAGCCAAAAAATGGTTGGCACGACTCAACGCGTGCTGGTGGAAAGGCCTTCAAAAAAGAGCCCGCTGCAGGTGGCCGGACGCACCGAAAACATGCGCTGGGTCAACTTCGATGCGGATCCGTCCTGTATCGGCCATTTTGTCGATGTCCTGATCACCGAGGCGCTCCCCAATTCCCTTCGCGGCAGCCTGGTTCCGTCCGATACCATCGCCCGATAGGCGGTAATTCCGCATTACGTCGAACTGACTATTCCATGTCACAAGAGTTCAATGTACGCTTGTTATAAGCATTGCAAGTTCACTGAGGAACAGATACCCACCCTTGAACACTGTAGAAGTATCCCAGGATCTCGTCCTGGAGCCCGCCGACAACAGCCGCCTCGCCAATCTTTGCGGACAGTTTGATGAGCACCTGAAGCAGATTGAGCGCCGCCTCAACGTCAACATCGCCAGCCGGGGAAACCGCTTTCGCATTACCGGGAAACCGGGGGCCGCGAAAGTTGGTAGCGACGTTCTGCGATCCTTGTTTACCCTTACCGAAGACGAAAGAATCGACCCGGAGCGCGTACACGTCGCCTTGCAGGAGACCGTGATGAACGATGGAGAGATCGAGATTCAGGAGCCGAATAGCGATGGTTCGGGCGACGAACGATTCGAGATACAGACCCGGCGCAAACTGGTGCGGGCGCGCGGCGCAAACCAGCGCGGCTACGTCAGGAACATCCGCGAGCACGATCTTGCGTTTGGCATCGGTCCTGCCGGAACGGGCAAAACGTATCTCGCCGTCGCCAGTGCGGTGGACGCATTGGAGAACGAGCAGGTGCGACGGATCATCCTCGTACGGCCGGCGGTTGAGGCCGGTGAAAGGCTCGGTTTTCTCCCGGGCGACATGTCGCAGAAAATAGATCCGTACCTGCGTCCTATGTACGACGCTCTTTACGACATGCTCGGGCCAGAGCAGGTCGGACGCCTTATCGAACGTTCGGTGATAGAGATAGCGCCGCTGGCGTTCATGCGCGGCCGGTCATTGAACGAATCCTTCGTGATTCTGGACGAGGCCCAGAATACCAGCGTCGCGCAGATGAAGATGTTCCTGACCCGGATCGGCTTCGGCTCACGCGCCGTCGTCAACGGCGATATCACGCAAATCGACCTGCCCGCCGGGCAACAGTCCGGTCTGCAGCACGCCACGCGTGTGCTGGCCGACGTCGACGGCATCGCGTTTACCTATTTCACGCCAAAAGACGTCGTGCGTCACGAACTCATACAGCGCATCGTTCAGGCGTACGAATCTGACGGCAATGGCGGCGAGCGCACAGGTTGATCTGCAGCTGGCCTGCGTTGCGTCAAACCTGCCTGCGGCGGCGGACATCGAAAGATGGCTTGAAATCACCGTTTCCGAATCGGCTGCGGCAGCGCCGCCCGCCGTCGAATTGTGTGTCCGGATCGTCGATGAAGACGAAATCCGGGAATTGAACAGCACGTATCGGCATAAGGACCGATCCACCAATGTGCTGGCGTTTCCTGCCGGCCTCGATGAATTGCCCGGGCTGCCGCCGGACTCCCCACGGCTGCTGGGCGACCTCGTGGTCTGCGCACCCGTGGTCGCGCGAGAGGCCCGGCAGCAGGGCAAGGACGAGTCGGCCCATTGGTGCCACATGCTGGTGCACGGCATGCTTCACCTGCTGGGCTACGACCACCAAACGGATGCCGAAGCCGAAACGATGGAGTCCCTCGAGGTCCGCATATTGGCCGTCTGCGGCTTGGAAAATCCGTATAAGGCACAACGATGGAGCTGATACAATCAGTCGACCGTCGGTCTTGCACCGGCGGAGCCATTCTCGATCAGATAGGACAATGAGCGACAAACCGCCCAGTACCAGCGGCTCAGGATCCACCGGCATTTGGTCACGCGTCAAACGTGCGATCAAGGGTGAACCCTGGAGCCGCGAAGAAATACAGGACCTGCTACAACAGTCCGACAGCGCGATCGACCCGGAAGAACAGGACATGCTCACCGGCGTGCTCGAAGTCGCCGAGACGCACGTGCGTGACGTTATGGTGCCGCGCTCACAAATGGTTGTCCTCGAGAAGGATCAGAGTCTGGCGGAGACGTTGGATATTGTCGTCCAGTCCGGGCACTCCCGGTTTCCGGTCATTGGCGAAGACCGCGACGAAGTACATGGGGTCCTGTTGGCGAAAGACCTGCTCGTGCACTTTCGTGATTCTTCCGGCGACGAGTTGAATATCGAAAAGTTCCTGCGCGACGTTGCCGTGATTCCGGAGTCGAAGCGCCTCAACTCCCTGCTCAAGGAATTTCGCGGCAGCCGCAGCCACATGGCGATCGTCGTCGACGAGTACGGCGGAGTGTCGGGCCTGCTGACCATCGAAGACGTGCTCGAGGAGATTGTGGGAGAGATCGATGACGAACACGATCAGGAAGAAGCCGATTTCATAAAAGAGGACGCGGAGCGAAACGGTCTGCCTTCGTTTGCCGTTCGCGCGCTTACGCGTATCGAGGATTTCAACGAGTTCTTTAGCTGCGAGCTGGACGACGAGGTTTACGATACCGTCGGCGGGCTGGTCATGCATCAGTTGGGGCGTCTGCCGCGCCGCGGCGAATGCGTCCACTTCGAGGGCTTTGATTTCACAGTCACCAAAGCGGATCGCCGGCGCATCGATACCCTTCAAGTACAGCACAGGACGTCCGCCGACTAGCGTCGCCGGATGCCGCGTAACACTTTCGCCTGGGCGGCTCGAATTCGTGTTCACAGACTCTAAGTCGATTGCGGTCGGCCTCGGTTTCACTGCGCTTGGTGCGGCGCTCACCCTGACGTTCGCGCCGTTCGGCTACTATCTGCTTGCGCCCGTGCTTGCGTTGCCCGTTTTTCTTACCGCGCTATATTCGACCCCCCGGCGCGCCGCGCGGCATGCCTTTTTTTTCGGGTTCGGTCTGTTCCTGAGCGGGACCTACTGGATTTACGTGTCCGTGCACGTGTTCGGGCAGGCGCCGCTTTGGATCGCCATGCTGCTGATGTTCGGCCTGGTACTGATAATGGCGGCGTACTGCGCGGCGGTCGGCTGGGCGATCGCGCGTCTGAGTGACGGCAATCCGTGGCGGCTGGCTCTGGTTGGCCCGGCCGTCTGGGTGTTGATCGAGTGGTTGCGCGGCTGGGTGCTGAGCGGTTTCCCCTGGCTGAGTTTCGGCTACGGCCAGATCGACTCGCCTCTTGCGGGTTGGGCGCCGGTCATCGGCATCTACGGCGTGTCGTGGATGGTGCTGGTCAGCGCGAGCGGGGCAGTCCCTCTGGTGGCGAAAAGCGGCTCCAGGATCGCCGCGGTCATCTTGATTGTGATGCCCTGGCTGACCGGTTATGCGCTGCAGTCACAGTCCTGGACCAGCCCGAGCGGCGTGCCAGTCAGGACGACGATCGTACAGGGTGGGGTATCGCAAGATCGAAAGTGGCTGGACGAACAATTCGTGCCGACGCTGAATCTCTACCGTGACGCGTTGCTCGACGCCGTGGACAGTCCGCTGGTCGTCTGGCCGGAGGTGGCGATTCCCGCCGTGATGAACCGGGTCGAATCCTACTTGCAGGTACTGCAGCGAGACCTCAAGCCGCGCGGCCAGACCTTGGCAATGGGTATTCTCGAGCCGCATGCCAACGGGCGTCAGGTTTACAACAGCGTTTTGCTGCTTGACGGTGAGCGCCGGCAGACTTACCGCAAGCGCCACCTAGTGCCGTTTGGCGAGTATTTTCCGGTGCCCGATTTCGTGCGGAGTTGGATGCGCATGATGAGCCTGCCGAACAACGACATGCAGGCGGGCGCCGCTGAACAGGCGCTGCTGGTCGCCGCCGACGGTACGCGGCTTGCCGCCGCAATTTGCTACGAAGATGCGTACGGCGCCGAACAGCTGTACGCGCTGCCGGACGCCGAGATCCTGATCAACGTGAGCAATGACGCCTGGTTCGGCGAGACCATAGCGCCGCATCAGCATCTTCAGGTTGCTCGCATGCGTGCGTTGGAGGCGGGCCGATGGGTTGTCCGCGCAACCAACAACGGAATCAGCGCCTTTATCGGCCCGGCCGGAGAGCTGCTGCAAACCGCACCGCAGTTCCGGTTCGCGACACTCACGGCCACGGTCGAACGACGATCCGGGTTGACGCCCTACGCGTTCACGGGCAATACCCCGCTGATAGCGCTTCTGGCGTCGATAGTTGCCGTCGTCTGGCGCCGCGGCCGCAGGGTTGCCGCGGCATCCGCCAAAACCTCCTAGCAACGCCTCCAATCCGCCTCCGATCCATAAACTGGCGTATCCCGCAGACTGCGGATTGATCCTTAGTGACCGGTTTTGGTCGCTCGTCGAGACGAGCTCCTACAAGGCATACGAGTCATCGCGGTGCCTTTCTTACTCAGTGCTTGTTCTTTTTTCTATTTAAATAAAGAACGAAATTTGACCTAATTAATTGATATTTAAAGTTAAAAAAATACCCTTGCCAAAAATTCTATAGATATATAGAATCTGCACCGTTTTTTGGAAGGGTGGGCCGGTCTCGAATGCCGCAGGCGGCGACCGACAAGTATCTGGAGCAACGGCGCGAGGCAATTCGCGCCGCGGCGGCCGTGTTCGCCGAAAAAGGGTTTCACGGGTCGAGCACCAGAGACATTGCCGAGCGTATGGGCATCAAGCAGGGCAGCCTCTATTACTACTTCAAATCGAAGCAGGAGGCGCTGGGCGAGGTCTGTCTCTACGGCATCGAAGATTACGTGCATCGGATGGACACGATCGCGGCAGGTGATCAACCGTTCGAGGCGAAATTGCTGGCAACGGTGGTGTCCCACCTGTCGAGTTACCGTGAGCGCAACGAGGCGCTGAAGGTATACAACGACGAGCGGCTCTACTTGCCCAAGGAAAAACGGAAAACACTCAAACAGTTGGGAAGCAGCTACCGGCAAAAGCTGGAGGGAATATTCGAGGCGGGGATGAAAAATGGAGCGGTGCGCGAGCGCGTCGATTGCCATTTTGCGGCCCAGGCCGTCATCGGCATTTGCAACGCATGGGGCGACATCATCGTGCGGGACTCGAGCCTGGACGTTCTCGATATTGCCCAGAAGTGCACCGACCTGCTGCTCAACGGCTTTCGCCGGAAACGAACGACGGCGGACGAATGAATTGACGTCGGAACGACAAGAAACTGGGACTACGAGGACAGTCGAATGACTTTACAAAAAGCAACCAACGTCGTCTGGCATGACGGCGAAATTTCGCGCGACGATCGGCATGACCTCCTGGGTCAGACCGGTGCCACCATATGGTTCACGGGCCTGTCCGGCGCCGGGAAGAGCACCGTCGCGGTCGCCTTGGAGCAAGCGCTGTTCAAGCTCGGCAAGCTTTCCTATCGCCTGGACGGCGACAACGTGCGCTTGGGGATCAACAAGAATCTGGGTTTCTCGGAAGCGGACCGCACGGAGAACATCCGCCGTATCGGAGAGGTCGCGAAGCTGTTTGGCGACGCGGGCGTGCTTGCGCTGTCGAGTTTCATCAGCCCCTATAAGGAAGATCGAGACCGTGTGCGTAAGCTGCACGAGGAGTCCAATCTGAAGTTCGTCGAGGTTTTCGTTGACTGTTCGCTCGAGGAAGCGGAGCGCAGAGACCCGAAAGGGCTGTACAAGAAGGCCCGCGCCGGTGAGATTCGTAACTTTACCGGCATTGACGATCCGTACGAGGCGCCGGCCAAGCCAGAGATCCATCTGCATACCGACGAGATGACGCTCGAAGAAGAGGTCGAAATCATCCTCGAATATCTCGAGGCGAACAGCATCATCAATTTTCAAGAATCGGCGCGTGCCGCCGCGGTTTAGCGGCTCGCGCGGGAGAACTATCGTGATCAAACCTCACGGGGCTGACGCCCTTTCGCCTTTGTTGGTGACCGACCGGGACAGGCTGCGAGAACTCGCCGCGGAGGCCGAGACACTGCCGTCGATGACGCTCAATTCAGCCGCCGCGGCAAACGCGGTGATGTTGGGCGGCGGATATTTCACGCCGTTGACCGGCTTCATGAACCTTGCCGATGCGCTGTCGGTCGCCGAGCGAATGGAAACCACGGACGGCCTGTTTTGGCCGGTACCGGTGGTGAACCTGACCGCCGACGTCGGCTCGATCAGGGACGCCGGCCGGATAGCACTGAGAGACCCCAACGTCGAGGGACATCCGGTGATTGCGGTCATGGACGTCGAGGCTATCGAGGCGGTCAGCGCCGAACAGATCGAGACGATGACCCGGCAGGTATTCGGTACGCTGGATGGCGAGCATCCCGGGGTCTCGGTGTTTCGCAGGCTTGGCAAGTACTGCGTATCCGGTCCGATCCAGGTCCTCAATCTCAGCTATTTTGCCGGCGAGTTTGCGGGCACGTTCAGGACTGCGGCGGAGATTCGCGACGAGATCGCGGCGCGCGCCTGGGAGACGGTGGTCGCGTTCCAGACGCGTAATCCGATGCATCTCGCGCATGAGGAACTCTGTCGGATGGCGATGGAACGTCTTGACGCGGATGGCGTCGTCATCCACATGCTGCTCGGAAAACTCAAGAAAGGCGATATTCCGGCGCCGGTGCGGGACGCCTGCATCCGTAAAATGGTGGATGAGTATTTCCCCGAGAACTCGGTCATGGTCACGGGTTACGGTTTCGACATGCTCTACGCCGGGCCGCGCGAAGCTCTGCTGCATGCGGTATTCCGGCAGAACATGGGCGCGACTCATCTGATCGTTGGCCGCGATCACGCGGGCGTCGGCAGCTATTACGGCCCGTTCGATGCGCAGACGGTATTCGACGAAATCCCGGCCGATGCGCTCGATATCGAAATTTTTGCGGCCGACCACACGGCCTATTCGAGGAAGCTGAACCGCGTTGTAATGATGCGCGAAGCCGAAGACCACACGCCGGAGGACTTCGTGCTTCTGTCGGGAACCCGGGTACGCGAGATGTTGGAGCAGGGCATTGCGCCGCCGGCGGAGTTCTCGAGGCCCGAGGTGGCGCAGATTTTGATCGATCACTACCGGGCGGAGGCCGAGAAGTCAGCCGCCTGAGCGGCTGCCCCCGCGCCGTCGCTGCATCGCATTGACGAACGATTCCGGATATCCTTGCCCGCTTCGCACCGTGTGCGCGGCAAGCGCTGAAACGAGAGAATGACTGAACGATACGAACCGGACGATATCGAACGGCAGGCCCGCGACTTCTGGTCCGAAGAGCGGTGTTTCGAGGTCGATGAGGATCCGGACAAGGACAAATTCTATTGTCTGACCATGTTCCCCTACCCGAGTGGCCAGCTGCACATGGGGCACGTGCGCGTATTGACGATCAGCGACGTTATCGCCCGCTATCAGCGAATGCTCGGCCGCCACGTTCTTCAGCCCATGGGCTGGGACGCCTTCGGCATGCCTGCCGAGAACGCCGCCATCAAGCGCGGCGTGCCGCCGGCCGAATGGACCTACAAGAACATCGACTACATGCGCGATCAGCTCAAGCGTTTGGGTTATGCGTACGACTGGAACCGTGAGGTAACGACCTGCCGGCCGGAGTACTACCGGTGGGAACAGTGGCTGTTCACGCGTCTGTTCGGCAAAGGTCTGGTGTATCGCAAGAATTCCGTCGTCAACTGGGACCCGGTTGACCAGACCGTATTGGCAAACGAACAGGTCATCGACGGTTGTGGCTGGCGATCGGGTGCGCCGGTCGAGCGCCGCGAGATTCCGCAGTGGTTCATGAAAATCACGGCATACGCCGACGAGCTGCTCGAGTACCTCGACAGGCTCGATGGCTGGCCGGACTCCGTAAAGACGATGCAGCGCAACTGGATAGGCCGCTCGGAAGGCGTCGAAATCGAATTCGAGATCGACGGTGAGGGCGATGCGCTGCGTGTCTTCACGACCCGTCCCGATACCATAATGGGCGCGACGTACATGGCGGTTGCGGCTGAGCACCCGCTGGCGGTGCAGGCCGCGGCGGCGAATCCGGCCGTTGCGGAGTTTGTAGAGGAGTGCAAAAAAACCGACGCCGCCGAGGCGACCCTTGAGACCATGGAAAAAAAGGGCATGCCGCTCGGCGTCTCCGCCGTTCACCCGATCAGCGGTGAACCGGTGCCGGTTTGGGTCGCAAACTTCGTCCTGATGAGTTACGGAACCGGGGCGATCATGGCCGTACCCGGCCACGATCAGCGTGACTGGGATTTTGCCAAGGCGCATGGCCTGCCGATCGTCCAGGTCATCGGTCCCACCGACGGCTCCAGTATTGACATCGACGAAGCGCCGTTTCTGGAACCCGGCACGGTCGTGAACTCGGGTGAGTACGACGGCCTCGACTATCAGGCCGCGTTTGACGCGATCGCCGAACGTTTCGAGTCGGCGGGGCTGGGCTCCCGGAAAGTAAACTACCGCTTGCGGGACTGGGGCGTGTCGCGTCAGCGCTACTGGGGAACGCCCATCCCGATCGTTTACTGCGACGACTGCGGTGCCGTCGCCGTCCCCGAAGATCAGCTTCCCGTCGTGCTGCCGGAGGACGTGGAATTCACCGGCGTAGGCTCACCCTTGAAGGAAATGCCGGAGTTTTACGAGACGAGCTGTCCGAAATGCGGTAAGCCCGCGCGACGGGAGACGGACACCTTCGACACGTTCGTGGAATCGTCCTGGTATTTCTCGCGGTACGCATCGTACGACTGCGATTCGGCGATTCTCGACAAGCGGGAAGCTTACTGGATGCCGGTCGATCAATACACCGGCGGCATCGAACACGCCATCCTGCATCTGCTTTATGCGCGGTTTTTTCAGAAGCTGCTGCGCGACGAGGGATTGTCGGCCGCCGATGAACCGTTTACGAATCTGCTGACGCAGGGAATGGTTTTGAAAGACGGCGCGAAAATGTCCAAAGCCAAGGGCAACACCGTCGACCCGCAGCAGCTGATCGACAAGTACGGTGCGGACACGGTGCGCCTGTTCATGATGTCCGCGGCGCCGCCGGAGCAGGCGCTGGAGTGGTCGGACGACGGCGTGCAGGGTGCTTTCCGCTTTCTGAAGCGTCTGTGGAACGCGGTGGGCGCACACTGCAACGCGGGCCCGCCCGAGGCGGCCGGCGACCCGACCGACGCGCAGAAAGCGCTGCGACTGAAGACGCATCAGACGATCGCCAAGGTCAGCGACGATATCGGCCGTCGTTACAAGTTCAACACGGCCGTCGCGGCAACCATGGAATTGTTGAACAGTATCGGCCGCTTTGCCGACACCTCGCCCGGCGGCCGTGCGGTGGTCCAGGAAGCGCTCGAATCGATCGTGCTGCTGCTTGCACCGATCGTTCCGCACATCTGTCACGATCTGTGGCGCCGGCTGGGCCACGAAGAGGCTCTGATATATGCGGCCTGGCCGCAGGTAGACGAAGCGGCGCTCGTACGGGAGACCGTCCAGCTCGTCGTGCAGGTCAACGGCAAGCTGCGCGGCCGGATCGAGGTGGCGGTCGACGCCGATCGAGACCACATCGAGGCGGCGGCGCTTGCTGAAAAAAACGTAAAACGGTTCGTTGGTGACCAGTCGGTGCGCAAGGTCATCGTCGTGCCGGGACGTTTGGTCAATGTCGTGGTCTAGGCCGGGCATCGGGCTGGCGGCCGCGCTCTTTGTTGCCGGCTGCGGATTCCATTTGCGCGGCCAGCCGGTTCTGCCTGCGGAGATGACCCGGACCTTCATTGCGGCCACGGACCGCCAGAGCTTGTTCTACCGTAAGCTGAAGATCGAGTTGCGGCAAAACGGCGTCCAGATAGTCGAGTCGCCGACGGACGCAACCGCCATTTTCAACATCCTCGACGACCAAACCGGCCAGCGTGTCCTCTCGGTATCCGCACGCAACATCCCGCGTGAGTTCGAGGTGTTCTACCAAATCACCTACAGCTTGCAGAACAACGAGCGAACCGTAATCGAGCCGCAGGAGCAGGCGGTCGCAAGAGACTATACGTACGACGAAACGCTTGTTCTCGGCAAAGCCCGCGAGGAGGAACAGATGCGCAATGCGATTGCCGACGATCTGGTCAGGATCGTCATGTTCCAACTCGCCGCGCTCTAAAAACCCGTACGGTGGAGGGTGTCGCCGCCGAAGCCCGTGTGTTGCGCGTCGGCGCCGATGCCGGCGGTGCGATTCGTCGGCTGCTGGCTCGATTCGGTCTCGACCTGGAACTCGTGGCGCCGGACGAAGACGTCCCCGCGAGTTTCTGGGGTTCGCCCGAGGCGGGCATCGCCGGCACCCGCGTTTACGCGCGGTCCGACACACCTGTCCATTCGGTGTTACACGAGGCCGCGCACGTCATTTGTATGACCGGCGATCGTCGTGCCGTCCTGGAGCGGGACGCCGGCGGCGATGATCTCGAGGAGGCCGCCGTGTGTTACCTGCAGATCGTACTGGCCAGATACCTGCCCGCGGTCGGCGACGACCGGCTCATGCGCGACATGGACGCCTGGGGCTACAGCTTTCGGCTTGGCACGGCGGCCCGCTGGTTTGCGAGGGATGCCGCGGACGCCCGGGCGTGGCTCGAGGCCGCTGGCGTCATCAGCGCCGGCGGCGAGCCGCTTTGGGTGTTGCGCCGGTGACGCGCAATGCCGAACATCTGGTAATCTGTTAGGCCGGCCTGCAGACGGAACTGACGCATGGCACTAATACGTTACGTACTATACATCGTCGGTATCGCCGTTTTTACCACCTTGCTGGCATGGATAGAGATTTCCACGCCCGGCGCGCTAAAACTTCATGTCATCGAATCGCCTGCCGACGTTTTCGGAACCAGCGAACACTCGCCGGTCGAGACCTTGCAACTCGCGCTGCTCGCAATCTGCGTGCTGCTTTATGCCTGGGTAGCGAGAGATTGTCCGTCACAGCGACCGATTGCGTTCGCGTTTGGCGGGCTCGGACTGGCGTGTATGGTTCGCGAGCTGCATTATTTTTTTGACCGGAAAGTTGCGGACAATTTCTGGCAGGTCCTTGTCGCCGTCATACTCGCATTGTTGATCGCGTACACCTACCGTCATCGGCGGCGCTTCCGCATCGCCTGGCTGAGACTGTGGCCTTCGCCCGGGCTCACGCTTTTGTTCGCCGGTGCGGCCATACAGTTCGTATTCGTGCAGATAATCGGTCACGAACCGCTGTGGATGGCGATCCTCGGTGAGGACTACCGGCGCATCGTCAAGCTGGCGGTTGAAGAATTGGTCGAGTTGATGGGTTATTACCTCTGGCTCATGGGCACGCTCGAATACACCTACCAGGCGCGGGCTATCGCAATACGCGATCCGCAGGCGGCTGTCAGCCGGCGCAGAGCGGGGCGTAAGCCGAAATCCAAGGGAAGGTATTAGCGCGGCGCCGCTTGCGCGCTCGGGCAGCGGATAGCTCGATCAGAGAACGGTTGGATTCGGTGCGTCACCGTAAACGTCTTTCGGGTCGAATACTTTGTCGGAGTCCGTGAATTCGAGTTCGATGCGGTCCGAACGGGCCTCGCCGATCGGTATTTGTCGGTAGAAACAAGACCGGTAGCCGACGTGACAGCTGGCTCCGCCGGCGACGTCGACCCGCAGCCAGATGCAGTCCTGATCGTCGTCGATCATTAGTTGCACTACCCGTTGCACCAGCCCGCTGGTCGCACCCTTGTGCCAAAGCGTCTGCCGGCTGCGGCTGTAATAGTGAGCTTCGCCCGTTGCGATCGTCAATCTGAGCGCCTCGGCGTTCATGTACCCCTGCATCAGGAGTTCGCCGCTTTCGGCATCGGTGGTCACGGCGGTAATCAAACCGCGTTCGTCGAACTTGGGCGCTAGGTCCGTACCTTCCTCGACCTGCTCGATACTCTTGCGGTCCTCGAATTCTATTGTGGTCGCGGGCATGACTTCTCCGTGGTTGCCGGGCTTCAGGAGCTCAATAGATCTATCGTCCGGCCGGTTTCGGGTCCGCAATTATAGGCGAACGGACAGCCGGCGCCGGAAATATTTTGCCGGCTGCCGGGGTCGAAGTTGGTATTATTGCCTACCCCGCGTTGCGGCGCAGCAGGCATTTCGAGCATCAATAAAACCGATCATGGCACTTCATCTGCACGACACCCTAAGGGGCCGGAAGGTCCTGTTTGAACCGCTGGAGCCTGGCAGGGTGACGATGTATTTGTGCGGCCCGACCGTGTACAACTTCGCCCACATCGGCAACGCCAGGCCGGCGGTCGTCTTCGACCTGCTGGCTCGTCTTTTGCGCCGAAGTTACGCGCTGACTTTCGCCCGTAACATCACCGACGTCGATGACAAAATCAACGCGGCGGCTGCGCAAAGCGGTAAGCCCATTGGCGAGATTACCGAACGTTACATAACGGCATACAACGAAGACATGGCGGCGCTCGGCGTTCAGCCGCCGGACGTCGAGCCTCGTGCGACCGAACACATCGGTGACATGATCGGCATGATCGAGATGCTCATTGCGGGTGGCCATGCCTACGAAGCCGAGGGCCACGTCTTGTTCGACGTGGCGTCATACGACGCCTACGGCCAACTGTCGCGTCGAGACCTGCGTGAGATGATTGCGGGCGCGCGCGTCGAGGTCGCGCCCTACAAACGATCGGCGCACGACTTCGTACTGTGGAAACCGTCGACGCCGGATCTTCCCGGTTGGGACTCGCCCTGGGGACGGGGTCGGCCGGGGTGGCATATCGAGTGTTCCGCGATGTCCGAGAGACACCTCGGGCGGACCATCGACATACACGCCGGTGGTCAGGACCTCGTGTTTCCACACCATGAGAATGAGCTCGCACAAAGCACCTGCGCGCACGGCGGCGAGGTGTTCGCTCGCCACTGGCTGCACAACGGATTCCTGAGTATCGACAAGACCAAGATGTCGAAATCGCTCGGCAACGTGCTGTTGGTGCATGACCTGATCAAGACCATTCCCGGCGAAGTGATCAGGCTCGCGCTGCTGAATGCGCATTACCGTCAGCCGCTGGATTGGTCCGACGAATCGGTTGAGGAAGCGCGCAAGAAACTGGACCGTCTCTATAACGCGGTTCGGGGTATTACGCTGCCGGCCGTAACAAGAAGGACGGCCGAGCCGCCCGCCGCCGTGGTGGCGGCGCTGGAAGACGACCTGAACACGCCCAAAGCGCTGGCGGAAATGTTCGGGGTCGTCCGGGCCCTGAACAAAGCGGAGGACAGGAGTGAGCGGGAAGCCCTGGCCGGTCAGCTGCTTGCCGCTGGCGATCTGGTCGGCTTATTGCAGCGGGACCCGGACGAATGGTTCGCCGGCCTCACCGAGCAGACGGATGGCGCGATGACGGCCGAGGCCATCCAGGCATTGATCGACGATCGCGATGCCGCTCGCGCGGCCAGGGATTTTCAGGAGGCCGACCGCATCCGCGAACAACTGGCGGCGAGCGGGGTCGTTATCGAGGACGGCGCCGGCGGCACAAGCTGGCGTCGCGCCTGAGCGTGCAGGCCGTTCACGATGAATGAGGTATTGCAGGCGCAGCGAGACGTCATCGACGAGTTCGCCATTTTCGACAACTGGATGGACCGCTACCAGTACCTCATCGATTTGGGGCGCCGCCTGCCCGAGCTGCCGGAGGCTTGCCGAACGGACGACAACAAGATAAAGGGCTGTCAATCCCAGGTGTGGTTCGTCGCCAGGCAGGAGGGTGAGCGGCTGCATTTTCGTGCGATAAGCGATGCCGCCATCGTTTCGGGGCTGATCGCGGTTTTGCTGCGAATATACAGCGGTAGAAAACCGGAGGACATCGTCGCGGCGGAGCCCGAGTTCGTCGCCGCGCTGGCGTTGGAGCAGCACCTGAGCCCGACCCGAAGCAACGGTTTGGCGTCCATGCTGCAGGCTATCAGGCGATTTGCAACGGAAGCGTTGTCGGCGGCATGAAGCCGTCTCCCCCGGCGCGGT